>OY969701.1:3180000-5711090 GCA_963702045.1 Pyrinomonadaceae bacterium | reverse complement strand
TAGATTGTCCTTTCCGCGCTCAATCCTTTCCCGTCTGTTTCGAATTGTTCCCCATTTCATCACGAATACCCGAAGGTACGGGTTCGTACAGAAGTTGTGCTCGTGTATTTCGTAGAGTGCGGCTGATTCTCATACCCCCACGTGCGCAACTTTCTGCCTGTCGTAAGTACCAGCAGACCGATCAAGGAGATCAACCTTTGGCGATTACAAACAGCGACTCATTTCAAAGTGGATATGCTCACAACGAGTCCTGGGATGGCGTAGCACGAAAAGCAAATCAAACGCAGCTGGGATCCTGGGTAAAACAGACGGATTTAGTTTGCTTCTCGCACCTTCGCTGGGACTTTGTCTATCAACGGCCGCAACATCTTCTGACGCGTTGTGCCCAGGACCGACGAGTATTTTTTATAGAAGAACCGATTTTCGTGAAGGGTGCGATGCACCTTGGCGTGCAGGAGCGCGAGGGCGGCGTTCGCGTCGTCGTACCACATTTACCGGAAGGGCTTCGCAGTGAAGTAGCGACAACGGCAGTGCTGGAGGCCATGGTACGTGGGTTGTTTTTGGAGCAAGGCATCGACGAATACGTTTTTTGGTACTACACGCCGATGGCCCTGAGCTTCACGAAGCAGTTTTCTCCTATTGCCTCGATCTACGATTGCATGGACGAGCTTTCCGCCTTTAAAGGCGCCCCCTCGCGGCTGGTTGACTTTGAACACGAACTTTTCAGACGCGTAGATCTTGTTTTCACCGGCGGTCAGAGTCTGTATGAGGCGAAGCGCAACGCTCACCCAGCCGTTCATTCTTTTCCGAGCAGTATTGACGTTTCACATTTTGGTAAGGCGAGGAGTGTCACGAACGACCCGCAAGACCAGGAAGCTATTCCACAACCTCGCCTGGGTTTCTTCGGTGTGATTGACGAGCGTTTCGACATTGAATTGCTCGACGCGGCCGCAAGGAGACGTCCTGACTGGCATTTCGTGATGATTGGCCCGGTAGTCAAGATCGATCCCGACACTTTACCCAAGTACCCGAACATTCATTACCTCGGCGCGAAGAAATACGACGAGTTGCCCGGATACCTGGCAGGTTGGGACATTGCTCTGCTGCTGTTTGCGAGGAATGAATCCACCCGGTTTATCAGTCCTACCAAGACACCCGAGTATCTTGCGGCGGGCAAACCAGTCATCTCCACTTCGATACGTGACGTCGTTCGTCCATATGGCGATTTGAACCTGGTGCGAATCGCGGACAGCGCGACCGACTTTATCCATGCGGCGGAGGATCTTATGACTGCGGGTAGAAATAACAGTGAGTGGCTTGCGCGGGTGGATGATTTTCTCGCAGATATTTCATGGGACAAAACATGGTCACAAATGTCCGATTTGATTAACCAGACAATCGAGACGAAGCAAAGGGGAAGCGCCACGAATGCGCGAGCAGCGGATGCAAAGACATCCACGGCAGCAGTCGCTGTTGCCTGAGTTTTATTAAGAAGGGGTAGCGGTCAGTTGAAATTCAGGTGAGTATCCATGACAAGAAGGATTTGATCCCGCAAAGACGCAAAGGTGTTGAGCGATAACTTATCTTTACTGATCTTCTTTGCGCCTTTGCGTCTTTGCGGGAACCTGGTTTTTCCTCGCTATATTTGAACTGACGCACTATCTAAGAACGGCTGTTTCATAAGGTTTCAAGGAGGGTTTATATGTTTGACTATTTAATTGTAGGGGCGGGTTTCGCCGGCAGCGTGCTGGCCGAACGACTGGCCGCCGGTTCTGATAAGAAAGTTTTGATTTGCGATAAGCGTTCACACATAGGTGGAAATGCTTATGACCATTACAACGAAGCTGGAATTCTTGTTCATAAATATGGCCCGCACATTTTCCACACCAATGCACGCGACGTTTTTGAATACCTTTCTCGATTCACGGAATGGCGACCGTATCAACACCGCGTCCGCGCCAGCGTCGACGGTCAGATAGTTCCGATTCCAATTAACCTCGATACCATCAACACTCTTTACGGACTCAACCTGACTTCCTTCGAGGTAGAAGATTTTTTCAAGAAGGTGGCGGAGCCGTGCGACGAAATTCGTACTTCCGAAGACGTGGTGGTGAGCAAGGTCGGCCGCGAGCTTTACGAGAAATTCTTTCGGAACTACACGCGCAAACAGTGGGGATTGGATCCCTCAGAGTTGGATGCAAGTGTAACGTCTCGTGTTCCGACCCGCACCAATCGCGATGACCGGTATTTTACTGATACCTATCAGGCGATGCCTTTGCACGGTTACACACGAATGTTTGAGCGGATGTTGGATCACCCAAACATCAAGGTACTTCTCAATTGTGATTACCGGGAAGTAGAAAAAGATATTCCGTTTCGCGAAATGATCTACACCGGCCCTATTGATACATATTTCGATTATTGCTACGGGAAGTTGCCCTATCGTTCGTTGGAGTTCAAGCACGAAACTCACGATCAAGCCGTATTTCAATCGGCTCCGGTAGTTAATTATCCAAACGAACAGGCCTACACTCGCGTGACGGAGTTTAAATATCTAACGGGTCAAGAGCATAACCGAACCAGCATTGTTTACGAATTTCCCCAGGCCGAGGGCGATCCATACTATCCGATACCCCGAAAAGAAAATACGGCCATCTACGCGAAGTACAAAGCTTTGGCGGATATAACTACCGGTGTGACGTTTGTAGGACGGCTGGCAACTTATAAGTACTACAACATGGATCAAATCGTGGCCCAGGCTCTGACCACTTATGGAAAGATCGCAGGCATGAAGAGAATCGAAGCTACGTTGCACATTAACGGGAATAGTAACGGCAATGGACACAAGCCGGGCTCAGATCCGGTTGAGATTTCGGGGCTTGCCATGTCGACCGCAGCTCGCTGAAAAGATTATGACGGCAGATAGCCTCAGTTCTCAGCCACTTGAACTATGGGCCGGGGTGGAATGCACAGTTAACCGTGTAGGCGATACCTATTCCGACCAACTGGAGCGCAGCGGGCACGCCGTGCGGGCTGAGGACTTGGAGCGACTGGCGGCGCTCGGGGTTCGTACGATTCGGTATCCGATCCTTTGGGAGCGCACCGCGCCCCAGGCTCTGGATAATCTGAATTGGTCCTGGGCGGATGAACGAATGAAGTCTTTGCGTCGGCTGGGACTAACGCCGATCGTCGGCTTAGTCCATCACGGCAGCGGGCCTTCTTACACTAGTCTGCTTGATCCGAAATTTCCTGAAAAACTCGCCACCTATGCGGCGGCAGTGGCTCGACGTTACCCGTGGGTGTCTGCCTACACTCCGGTGAATGAGCCGCTGACCACGGCACGGTTTAGTTGTCTGTATGGACACTGGTATCCGCACAAACGCGACGCCTTAAGTTTTGCGCGAGCGCTGCTCATACAGTGTCGCGCCACGATCCTTGCGATGCGGGCGATTCGGGCGATTAATCCGAAGGCTCAGTTGGTACAGACCGAAGACCTGGGAAAAACTTTCAGCACGCAGCCACTGGCTTACCAGGCCGAGTTTGAAAATGAACGACGGTGGCTGACGTTTGATCTCTTATCTGGCCGGATCACTTCCGGTGGTCCCATGTGGGATTACTTCATCTGGTTAGGAATACAACCAAGCGAGTTGGAATGGTTTTCTGAGAATGAAACACCGCCTGACCTTCTGGGGATAAATCATTACATCACCAGCGAGCGGTTTCTCGATCACCGCTTGGCCCGCTACCCCGTCGCTTTGCATGGTGGCAATGGACGTCATGCTTACGCTGACGTTGAGGCTGTCAGAGTATGTTCAGAAGGGGTATCGGGTCCAAAGGCAATAATACGCGAGGTGTGGCAACGGTATCGTTTGCCACTTGCGATTACAGAAGCACATCTGGGCTGCACGCGCGAAGAGCAATTACGCTGGCTTAACGAAATTTGGCATGCGGCGGTGCAATCACGCGAAGGAGAAATTGCCGTGCGCGCCGTCACCGTCTGGGCGGCATTTGGCACTTACGATTGGAACACTCTCCTAACCGAAAATAACGGTTCGTACGAGCCTGGTATCTTTGACCTTCGTTCGCCTGCGCCGCGAACGACGGCTCTGGCCGGCTTCGTTGAAACAGTTGCTGCCGGTAAAGAATTCGATCATCCCGCGTTGGACGCGCCGGGCTGGTGGCGCCGTTTGGATCGACTCAGTTATCCCGCCGTGACTCGACGCGGACAGGGGATTTCATCCAGCGTAAGAACATTTAAAAGGTCCGGCGAGGCGAGTCGTCCGCTCTTAATCACGGGAGCCACAGGAACACTCGGTCAAGCCTTTGCGAGAATCTGTGAAGAGCGTGGACTTGCCTACCATTTGCTGACTCGCAATCAACTGGATATCGCCGATGAAGATTCGATCACCCGGGCGCTCGATCAGTATGAGCCCTGGGCGGTTGTTAATGCTGCCGGATATGTTCGGGTGGATGACGCGGAGGGAAATGCCGCAGAGTGCCGGCGAGAAAATGTTACTGGACCAGTTCGTCTTGCGGAAGCATGTGCGAAGCGCGGCTTGCAGCTGGTTACATTCTCCTCAGACCTGGTTTTTGACGGGAACAAAGCTGAGCCTTACGTAGAAAGTGATGCCACGTCCCCGCTGAATGTTTACGGAACCAGCAAGGCAGACGCCGAAGAGCGAGTACTCGAAGAATTTCCCGGCGCGCTGGTAATTCGTACCAGCGCTTTCTTTGGTCCATGGGATCGCTACAACTTCGTTTATGACGTGCTGGATAAATTGGCGAAGGGGCATCTGATTTCTGCCGCCGACGACATCAGCATCTCGCCGACCTACGTTCCCGATCTGGTGCATGCGTCGCTCGATCTTCTCATTGACGGAGAACGGGGAATCTGGCATCTGGCGAATCGAGGGATAGTAACGTGGGCCGGCTTTGCCAGGCTGATAGCGGACATGGCCGGATACGATTCTGCGCGCGTCGAAGATCGTGATGGTGACTCGCTTGGGTTCGCAGCGCTAAGACCTTCCTTCACCCCGCTGGCAAGCGAACGTGGCAGCTTCATGCCCTTGCTGGAAGATAGTCTCGAAAGATATTTACAAACCAAACAGAGAGCTCGCGCTGTTCCGGTCGCCGGAGCCAGTGCTTAACAAGTTCGAACGAACAGGGGAACCGAAGAATGAACTTAAAGGACGGCGCAATCTATCAATTGCCCGACGGTCGAGAGCTTGTCGCCATTACGACGTGCGACGATCAAATTCTCCTGGTTAGTGTGAATGCCTCCGACCGTCGTCTATATGAATTAGACTCAGAGGGACGGCTTTTATGTGATGATGAATTGACCGCGTGGAAGATGGATGATCTTGCGAAACCGGACTGATTGCGCCGCGCGAGTAACCTCCATACTTATAGAGCTCGAAATCAGCTCGCAACAACGCTAGTGAGCAAAGTACTTGAACAAAATCGACTGCTTTTCTCTAATGTCGCTGCAGGAGATGCATAATCAGCCGCTGCAACTGGTCCGAGTCCTCGTAATAGCAAATCCAATCATTAGCGCTCACATTCTTGTCAGTACCTTCGTCCTCTCTGGAAAAACTCTCCGGCATTACCACCAAAGGCGTCTGCTCGGGGTATTGAGCCTTCGCGCGTAAATGTCGCCCAACGGTCAAAGCCTCCTCCGGCAATTTGCCCACAAGGTCGATTAACAGCAGGTCGGCGTGAATATAACCGCTGCCACTCACCCACTCGAGCGCATCCTGCAGGTCAGCTACAACCAGCAGCCGATAGCCAAACTGGCGTAGATTCTTAGTCAAACATGGCCGAGCACAATTGTCCTCTTCGACTACGAAGATGGTTGGGCGCAGTAGCGGCTCGATAATGTCTTCGGTCCTGTTCACGTGATTTCCGGTAGCGTAATTGAATAGTCAACAAAGGGAGAAATGAGAGAGGTTTTTCAGATGTCGAAGGGAGATCAATAGATGGATAGAATCCTACAGCACGGGAAGGTGAAGTTCTGTACGTTAGCGACCTTTGTTGATCGTCAGGACACCAAACTTGTCCTTTCTCATGGCTGCGACAAATCAGTATGCAAGTCGTCGTACTCTTTCTTGATGGCCGCATAGCATTCGCAGGCTAGCGCTTTGAGTCCTCCCGGATCAATAATTTGGATGTGTCCGCGCCTATAATCAATAACCCCCGCATTTCGAAACCCATTGGCAGCTTCAGTAACCCCTGCACGCCGAACACCGAGAGTGAGAGCAATTAGCTCATGAGTCACCGCTAACTCTTCGCCTGCATAATCGCACATCGTAAGCAGCCAGCGAGCAAGTTGTTGCTCCGTGCTGTGGACTTTGTTACAAGCTCCCGAACGCGCTGTCATGGCCAACAACATTTGGGTGTAGCGCGTTAACTTGTCTGCCATAGGGCCGCGTTCGCGTATAGCAGACTTGAACACACTCGCCCGCAATCTCCTGGCATCGCCGGCGACGTGCACAATCACCTGGTCCAGAGATATCTCCGCTCCCAGAAAGAGACGAAGCCCCACGAGGCCTTCGCATCCCACCGGGCCTACCTCAACCGTTCTTCCATCCTCCATCGTGCTGAGCATGGAGAAAATAGAAGTCTCGGGAAAGTAAACGTAATTAATAGGGCTTTCGGCCTGATAAATGACTTCGCCCTGAGCATGCGAAATCGACTCAAGTTGAGAGAAGAGGTTTTGATATTCCGCTTCATTGAGCGCGGCTAAGATTTTGTTCCGCTGCGGATGCAAGCGCGAATGGGCCTGATGGGGCAGATCGACTGGGACGGTTTCTTGTAACTTATCATTCGGCATGTCGTTCATTCTTCCGAGCGCTCGGTCTTCTGTGCGCTATTCTTCAATGCGCTTCGCGCTCTTCAATCCTGCCGGACCAGTTTTTCAGGCTCAGTCTCTTTGCTCAAGGCTTGCAAACGCCTGCCTCAACGTACTCACAGGATTTTGTTTGCATTCTCAAAAAGTCGAAACCAGCTCACTTTGAGCCAGCTCGTTTCTTCGTGGACTTCTTGCTGGTCCTGACCCCACTTTGTTTCTTTGAGCCGCTAGAGGATTTTGATTCTGAGACTCGCTTCGCTCCTCGCGTTGTGGATGGGCGTTTGCTCGCGACTGTACGAGAACTCTTGCGCGCTTTGGCGGCGCGTTTAGTTGCCGCGGTCTTTTTCCCGAAGCCTTCTCAGCAGATTTCTTAGTGGGTTTCTTAGCAGCCTTTTTAACCGGGCTGCTTCCGAGACCGACAAAGTCAGCGATCTTCCCAACTCGCTCTTAATCCGTTTGAAAACATCAAGCTTTCTCTTTCCGCCGGCGGTTTCCAATAGGTCGAAAAGCTCTGCGACTTTTCTGTGGTCCGCTTTTAACAGTTCAAAGGCATCCATAGTTTCTCCCTCTCCTCATCGTGTGGCTAGCTGTCTGCTGAGTGAATTTCGAAAGCTGTGTGAGCGGCTTATACAAAGCAAACTCAATACCGCAGGCGAATCAAACAAAGAAAAATTAATTGGGTTCGCTTAGCCCGTAAGATTAGGTGGCTTTGTGCAGTGTGGCGTGGATTTTGGCAGTAACTTCGATGGCGAACGGTTGGAAATTTCGTTGCGGTCCTGGCATACCTGTATCTTAAGTGTACGCCACCTCAATCAGAGTGGTTTCTTTTAGTATGATCAGTTGAACTTCCTAACGGCAGAGTCGATTAGTGCGCGTGCTCGATCGGGACCGAAGCGGCCCAGTATTTCGAACTTCTTTCCCTTAGTTTTATTGTAGGACACGAAGATCGCCGTCATCTCCCCTGGTTGAAGGAATGTAGCCGAAATCAAATGGAAAGATCGCGCCCACGGGAAGCGCGCCTCCCAATCTAAACAGCCCAACCTTCTCATCGTACTTAAATTTATTCCGGCTACCTCTTGGAGTGTCGATGATCGCGTTAACGTGACCAGAGTCCTCGTCGAAGGGATTCAGATCGATCATAGATTGCATGAGCGCTAGTAGCGAATTAGAGTTCCACGCCGCGCTCCTGGGCGATCCCGCGCGCCTTCATCACCAGGTCGTCATCAATGACTTCTTCGCCGCTGATAAAGCTTTCAATCTCTTCAGTCGGCCGACCTAGTGCAAGTGCCAGCTTCTCGTCACTCGAGTCAAAGGCACGATCGCGCAAGTTTTTGAGTATGGTTACGGCCTCGGGTTGATCCGTGCCGCGATCATCGACTGCTTGATTTGTGCTCATTCCGCTCTCCTCCTGTGCGTACTCGGTCAGTTCAATTCCAGTCTTAGCTATCTTGATACAGCTCCGCGTTCCACCTGCTCTTTTACTTATTTGCCGAGCCGGGCTCTGCGTCTTTCCGATGTTGTTCGGCCAGCACGTCCGATGGCGTTAACAAAGCTGCGGCAGACATCACTTTGTTCTTGAAACCGGTTACCACGTCGCCTTCGCCGCTCATCATTGCTTCATACCCCGCTTTTGCGACGTCAACCGGATCATCCTTTTTCGACTGGCCTATCTTTGTATCAAGCATATCAGCGCGTTCGAAAAATTCAGTTTCAGTCGCGCCCGGCATCAGACATGTCACGGTCACGCCCGTGTCCTTCAGTTCGTTTCGCAGAGCGAATGAAAATGAATCGATGAAAGCCTTAGTACCGTTGTAAGTTGCATTGAAGGTTCCGGGCGTGAAGCCGGCGATTGAACCCGTGAAGAGAATACGTCCCTGTCCCCGGGCACTCATATCTGCACCGACTTTTTGCGCGAGGTAGATCGTTCCGGTGATATTTGTATCGATGACGTGACGGACGTCGGCGAAGTCCTGATCGAGAAACGCCCCGCCCAGTCCCAAACCTGCATTGGCCAGTAACGCATCGACCGTTCTGCCATTGGCGGCTGCGTAAAGAGTGTCGACGCCTTCGATGGTCGCCAGATCGGCTTCGACGGACTCGACCTGCACACCGAGTTGTTTGAAGTCTTCAGCCGCTTGATGGATCTCCGGTTCATCGGCCGCAATCAATAAGTCAAAGCCGTCTTCCGCGCAACACTTCGCCAATTCATAGCCGATGCCGGTTGAAGCGCCAGTGATAATCGCGAGTTTCCCTTTATTCCTGGTCATCTTGATCTCCCCAATGATCTTATTAAGAATGCCTGTTAATGCCTGTTAATGAATGCCTGCGAAGAAATTGACTTCGTCCTGCTCTGCTGCGCAGGCGAGGTGAGCCTAGCGAACTCACCTCGCCTAACACACTGAAATTAGCGGTTGCCCTGCTGGCCAGCGTTTTGACCCTGGTCACGTTGTTGGGCACCGGGACCACCTTGCTGGTCGCCTTGGCCACCCCCGCCCTGCTGACCTTGTCGGCCACCGCCTTCTTGTTCATCGCCCTGCCGGCCCGGAGCTTGCTGACCGCCGCCCTGTTGACCGCCACCCTGATTTTCTTGACGATTGTCCGCCATTGTTCTTCCTCCCGTTGTTCGAAGTTACTTGGTTGAATTGTTGCCAAGTCTGAAAAACCGACATTGACTCGAGCGTTGCTGCATTCATTCAAAACAGATTGCAGCTACTAAGTTAGGCATGAAGACTCGGGAGCAAAAAGAATGCCACTAGCGGCGTTTGGAGAATCGAGGTGCCGCGTCACAACTTCCCGATCTCGCTAAACTTGGCTTACTGGAAGCGAACTAACGACCTCAGAATCGTAGCCATTGCGACTTCTGTTGGTGTATTGCGACTTACTATTAACAATTCTGGTTACCGACAATAGAACCCATCTCTGGTCTCGAAAATTTGGCACACTAATAGGCACACAAAACGACGAAAGGCATCCATCACGGATGCCCTAAGCTATTGATTTAATTGGAGCCGGTGGAGGGATTTGAACCCCCGACCCGCAGTTTACAAAACCGGTGGGCAACAGTGTCATCCATTGTCCGCCACTGACATTCATTGATATTTCTTACAGGTTGCAGCCCTTGGCGAGTGCTACGTTTCACCTTCGATACCACCATTTGTCATTCTTGCCTCCCCCCAAGTTTCCCCCACGGTCTTTCGGGCTTGGTCAAGTACTAGAGCCAATAGGCGCGATCCGGGGATGGTCGAAACCAGTGCGCCAATTTTCCGGGAAGCTTGGAAGAACTCAGAGTTGTGTGGATGCGTGAATGTAGGAGTAGGAGAAACAGATGCACGGCTGCTTTCGCCTCTCACAGCAGCGCTCAATCGGCTGCCATTCGCGACTTCGTGAGATAGCCGGGCGCGCCGGTTACTAGCGCGGCGCGCGTTGAAGATTGGCAGATGACGCGGTGGCGGCAGCCAGGTTTCTGCAGGCACGAAACGAAGTTGCCGCGAAACAGATCAGCTTTGGGGCCTTAGTCAGGGTGGGTGGATTGCTCCGTTGGCCGCTTCACAGTTTCTGGGCGCCGCTTTTGCGGATCGCTTTGTCCGGCGGCGGCCTCTCACCAGCTGAAACGGAATTGTTTGATATCGAATACAAATTAACAAAGGCGGGCTACACCGCGAATGAGGTCAAAGACGCCATAGCGTGGCAAAGGTTGAAGAACGAGATCATTGCTTCACCTTCTTCTGACGACAAGTGGGATGAGTACGCTAAGCTCCGACTCACTGCCCAAGATGCCAAATGGTTTCGCCATCAGGGCATAGACGTCTGGGCCGGAGACACGCGACCATCCATTCTGGACGCACACGCGGCGCTCTTATGTCTACGATCCCGCGCCAATGCTGCGCGCCTCAAAGACCGCTGTTGGCGATATTCGGCGAGTTTGATACGCCTGAGGATGTCAAAGCAAACGTGCGCGCGATCAGACAAATCATGGATTAGGCTGGACGCCGCGAATACACCGTTAAGGTTTACCCAAACGGATCGCACAACCTGATAGAAGTTCCCCCAGACAATCCGAACGAGTATGTCCGCCTCAAACGATTCCCACCGGGTTTCTTCGAAACGATGGTCGACTGTGGACGACACTGCTACGTCGGCGTGCTTCAACAAGGCATTAGGCCGCTGACTTTGTGGCTGCAGGTGATGGATCGTCGGCACGACTTATTTAGAATCGCAAAATCGAAGGCCTGACACTAATTGCACACCCCTGCTAGTGTCCTGACTCTAAAGTTCGTATAACAAATGGTCGGCTGTTTACGTATCAGTTATAAAGGAGAAACTGATGCGAACAGGACGACCGATACCACCGCTGAGCTTGAGCGACGATGAACGCGAGACGCTGAAGCAATGGGCGCGGCGACCGAAGACGAGCCAAGCACTGGCGCAACGGGCGCGTATTATTCTGGAGTGCGCGGCCGGGGAGAGTAATACGACAGTGGCGGAGCGCTTGCGCGTGACCAAGCAGACGATTGGCAAATGGCGCACGCGCTTTCTGAACAAAGGGCTCGATGGTTTGTTGGATGAACCGCGACCTGGTACGCCGCGGCGACTCAGTGATGCTGAGGTGGAGCGAGTATTGACCATGACGCTGGAGTCTACGCCAAAGAATGCTACACACTGGAGCAACCGCTCGCTGGCCGCAGCTTGTGGCCTGAGTCGTAGCAGTGTGCAACGAGTGTGGCGGGCTTTCTCTTTGGCCCCGCACCGCAGCGAGAGCTTCAAACTTTCTCGGGATCCGCTCTTCATCGATAAAGTACGAGATATAGTTGGGCTTTACATGGATCCTCCAGATAAGGCGTTGGTGCTGTGCGTTGACGAGAAGTCTCAGATTCAAGCTCTGGATCGCTCGCAACCAACTTTGCCCATGCGGCCTGGACAAGTGGAACGCCGGGCTCATGACTACAAACGCAACGGCACCACTTCGCTCTTCGCAGCCTTGGACACTAAGACCGGCAAGATCATCGGTCAGCTTCATCGCCGGCACCGTTCTCTTGAGTTTCGCAAGTTCCTCGACAAGATCGATGCGGAGGTGCCGCCAGAGCTCGATGTCCATCTGATCCTCGACAACTACGGTACTCATAAGACCGCCACTATTAAGCGCTGGTTGATCAAGCGCCCACGCTTTCACCTGCACTTCACGCCAACCAGCGCCTCTTGGCTCAATCTCGTCGAGCGCTGGTTTGGACTCTTGACCGCACAGCAACTGCGCCGTGGTGTCTTTCGCAGCACGCGCAGCCTTGAAACAACCATTCGCAATTACATCGACATTCATAACCAAGCACCAAAACCGTTCATCTGGACCAAATCCGCTGATGAGATCCTCGCCAGTGTCGCTCGATTTTGTCAGCGAACTTTAGAGTCAGGACACTAGTTCTACGTTTAATTTTTCGAAGTAAAACCAAATTTAGTGAGCGAAATTTGAAGACGTCGTCTTCCTTTCAGCAATCGTCCGGTTTCTTGTGACTTCTAAACCATAGGATGCAGCCCGTTCACCGGATAGATTGTTTAATGAACTACCTAGCCCGAGCTGAACGGTCTTTCGCGCTACAGATTTGTGAATTGTATCGTGTGAGGTCAGATCGCAACCTTGTATTGGCATGTACCTTCTTGTTGACCCTACCAGACTCTGTCAACTATTATTCCCGACAGTCGCATCCCCTGGTACATATCGCCTGACCAGAACCGGGCTGCGATCAAATTCATATCCTCCGTCTCCTATGCAACCCACCACTCCCCAAAGAAAGTACGACGTCGCCATTTCATTTGCCCGTGAGGATAGTGTCCCAGCCGAAGCCCTGGCTTCGGCGCTTAAACGCCTTGGAGTTTCGGTCTATTACTACCGATTTGAAAAGGGTAAGGGATTGGGAACTGACCTTCACCTGAAGTTAATTGATATTTTTCAAAATCAGAGTAGGTATTGCGTAATCTTGACGTCGAAGCACTACCTTAATGAATGGACGGAAATTGAATTCGCGGCGGCTTGGGCACGCAAGATTACAAATCGAGAAAAGGATTACATTCTACCGGTCAGGCTCGATAACACAGATATCCCCGGTCTGTTGCCTACCACGGAATATTTGGAATGGCCCCCGGAAGATGAAGAATCCATTGCGCGGGCAATTGCGAACAAGTTGAACAAACCGCCCGTGGTCGGGAAAGACGACAGGGGGTTAGCTTACTATGTCCACTACATCCCCTTCCTCGTAATTTTTGCGATCGCCGCTCTTCATCTGGCACCAGTACCAACGTTGTCTCAGCCTATCCGAATAGTATTTGGTGCTCTTTTCGTTTGCAGCAGTGTTTGGATCTTCTGTCTCGCAGTTAAAGCCTCGCGAGCTTTCGGTACTACCGAACCAGTACCGGCGCCTAGCGACTTATGGCAAAGCATATTCAAGCAACTGCTCCCCCAGCAGGGAAAGAAGCATCCGGGGACGGGACTGGAGATTCTGGTTATTTGTGACGGTTCGACGGAGGGAACTTTTGAAAAAATAGACACACACTACACTCCAGATATTGTTGAAATAAGAAAGTTCAAATACTCGTCTTCTAACTTTAATAAAAGTGACTTGAAGAATGCGCTCAGGACTGCCGACGCTGTCTATTTTTTCTGCACCGAGGAAATTCATCGCGATCGAGAGCCTTTTGACACTGTAAATGATTGGGGTATCGATAACTCGCACAAGCCGATCCTGGCGGTAAATTTCCGGCCACCCGAATCAGGCTATCAATGGACCTTTAATCTCATTCCGCAGACTGAGGCCGTACCGGGCGTTTGGAGACTTCTGGCACGATCGACGGAAAGAGCAAGTCAATTAAGAGAACTGACGAACACGCTTCAGCGAGTCTGGATATCCACGATCATTATTGCGCTTTTCTTTTTTGGACTGATGGGCTTGTCGTTGTGGCTTTCATCGAACCAATGGGTCAAGCATCTGGATGATGATAATACGCACGCAGAAAATGATAATAGGCACCAACGAGAAGATCAGAAGCTATCCCAAATGTCAGATGGCGACCTCGAGCGACTAAAGAAGCTGCGTAACGATGCTGCCATGTCGTCCCTGCGCAACTTGATTGGCTCATTGCAGAAGGCAGAAGGCTTGCAAAGCGATAAGGATGGATCGCCGGGTGTCATTGCACGACAGGCGCTGGCTGGCTTCGCGACTTATCTGAAGACGGACATGGAAAATCGCGGTATGGCAGATGACACCGGTTCGATATCGTTTTGGAGGAAGTACGTCGATCCAGAAACCGGCAAGCCGTACATCGTTAAAGTGGCAAGATCAGGAGGCCAGGACGATTGTTTCTCTGGCGTGCTCGATCAGAGCAAATTAAACTCTATCGTAGCTTGCGCGGTTGAGTTGACCAACTTCGTACGCTGGCACAAAGATATGATGCCGGGCGCCGAAGCGAGTTGGTCGATGCAGGGTTTTAAGAATGGCTACGCGATCACATACGATGAGACGGTCGCCATTCAACTCCTCAGCAATGAAAAATGTGGCTTCTTAAAAGGGGAAAACAAACGAACCGGAACAATGTGTGTTGGAATCGGCGACAATCCAAAAAGTGGGTTATGTCTTTCAACAAACAAGACTTTTCCTAAAGAGGAATGGACCAAGCACTATCTGTATCAGGCCGTATCCATCATGGAAATAATTCCTGACAATCTCTTGATTTCCGTGGACCATCTGAAGAAATGTAGAGAGAAGTAGGACTAAAATTTCTCCAGACCAGTTCTCAAACTGATTGGTACATTAAGCCGTTTCCGGCGTCACCCGACAGGAAGCAAAAATCACTTCTCATCCAGTTTCCTTCACTCGTTTAAGTTAGTCGTCCCTGAAAAAGCGAGTTTCAGCTCGGGAGTAAATTTCACGCGGGATGGATGGATGTCCCGAGCGCCGGACTGAGTTGAATCTTTCTCCAACCGCGCATCTCCAGCGCTTCGAAAATGAGACAAAAGAAAACTCGCAGGAGTTTTCTCAGGTTGAAGCCGCAGCCCACCAACATTGCGTTGATCCGATCGCCTTCTTCTCCCATCAAATAATTTCGTTCCATCTGGTGGTCATGCTTCATATGGCCGATCACCGGTTCGATCGCAGAGCGTCTCCGCAGCAGCTTCCTCAGACTTCCTTTGAGCTTTCTTCCCGAGATGTAAACTCTCGCATCTTCCGGGTGATGATCTGATCCCTTATAGCCTTTATCCACGAAGATCTCTTCCGGCTTCACTCCCGTCAGCCTCTCAACCTGCGCGTGCGCCGCTTTCAGAGTGTGGCCGTCGTACGGGTTCCCATGCACTGCGTCCACTCCCACCACCCAACCTCGTGGGGCCCGATAGCTGGTCGTCGTAGATCAAATAGCTACCCGTGCGAAATTTGCGGAGAATAAACGGGCCAGCATTGATCGTAATCGGGCAACCATCCGTCGAGCTCATAATTGAACCCTCTCTTAGGTCCGAAGCTAATGTCGGAATTCAGGAACAAGACAGTGAGCGGCATTCTTCGTCGCGAAGTTGGTGAGAGAGCGTTCCGGCCTTTTATCACTAATCCAGCGGAGCTGAAAGGAAGAACCATAGAAATTAATTGGAGCTTGACCAGGAAGCTAAATTGAGTCAGGAATCTAAACGGGGACAGGAATCCAAACGCGGTCAAGAATCTCAACTGAATTAGCACCTTCGATCCTGCAATTCCCGTCGGCAAAGGGATCGTCGGGTGGGCTATCGAGAAATGGGGTGGGCTATTACATGAGCAGAGTTGCAAACATGGACTAGAATATGGACACTCGCGGTGGAGGAGAGTTTTCTAGCTCTCCGCATCACTAGAAAGAACATTGAAGCTAGGGCCAGGAACATCTCGTCCCTACGGGATGAAAGCTCAGGAGACGCTCCTGAAAATTCCCGAACAAATGATATTATCGTGCACCGATAGCTCAGTTGTTAGAGCAGCTGGGCTTTTTACGAGTTAGTCGAAAGTTCGGCTCATGACCCCGATTTGTTCCACGATACCGCGCGTCACTCCAAGGCGTCTGCCCTACGGGCGGGCCGAATAAGAACTGCGAAGTTCTAGGCATGATTCAGTCGCAATATAGGGCGTGATAGTTGGCCGCTCGAATTGACGCTGTATCTGTATGTCGCGCACTTCTTCGTCGATCACTATTTGTATGACTTTGGCGGAATGGAAACCCCCAATAGTGATAGTGACGGGTTTGAGAGTTTTCAGAGGCACATCTTGGGTTTGCTCGGACTGAGCGGAGATGATTACGCGCGTTCGAGCAATGAAGCGAGATCTCTTGAAGATCAATATCGATTTTCAAGTATGTTCAGTGTTTTCGAGCAATGTATTGCAAATGCGTCGAATGAGGTCAGAAGCCAATCTATTAATTATGTGCTTACGTGCAACACACGTTTTGAGAGAAAGCAGGAAAAGGTAGCGGAGGTTGCGCCGCGATATGGACTGCATCCTAATCTCCCTGTTCAGACGCCATCGTTACAGGTAGTTTATGGGCCTGATTTCATAACTGGTCGCTCTGTTGGGTTGTTGCTGCCGATTATTCTGGTTTTTGATTACATTCTCTCAGACGAACGAATAATATTCTCAGACGTGAAGTATGAATCAACCGTCTCAGACGATTTCAAAACGCTCAAACGTGAGGGAATCCTGATTGATTACGATTGGACGAATGTATGCGATTCAGTTCTGTTCCGTGATGATCGAAGGCGAATTAGAGAGGTTGAGCTTGAAGCGGAAAAGAAGTTCTTAAGGGCTGCCAGCGATGAAGATCGTGATTACGCGCCATTAATGGCATCGCACGGATATGCTACTAGCTTGAAACTTCTCGGTACCAGCTTGATCTTGCCGGGTGACGGAGCTCCCAACGCGTTCCTAACCCCGAGTACTCCTAGATCGCTCCCACACCCTGATGTCGTTTCTAACATTTGGATCCGCGAGGCTTTGACTTCCGTTCTCGATCGCTTTGCCGTTTCGAATGTGCCAATCGAAGAGATGTTGGAAATCCGACACCTTCTAAGAAGTGGCGATGCGCACTCAGAATTTCGCGAACTAGCGCTACTCCTAGTGGCTCGTCTAAAAGACGATCTTCGCGGAATCGGCTTTGACGAACTTCTAAAAGAAATCCAGTTCCAAATCCAAACAGATTTTCAACCCACATTAACTCGACTTCAGAGAGAAATAAAAGAGCTCGATCGAAAACGCAATCGAAAATTTCTAACTAAGATTCGGCAAGAAGGGGCGTCTTTAACCTTCAACTTGCTCGGCTTACTATTAGGTTCTGACCGATACAAAGCCATCACAGATACTGCTAAAACCATTATTCAGGTGCGGAGTCCAGTATGATAATCAAAGCTGACATTCCGCACGGATTCGCATTTAGCCTCGACCTGTCACGAGAAATGGAGAAAAGGTTGTCTCATAAAAATAGGCAGGATTCAGAATCGCGAAAATAGTTCTCGCATTAACAATCAATTCCGCACCAATACCCGCTGCTGATCCTGCTTTCGGTCATCCATTTTCGAAGGTCCAGGCGCGGATCATTTTGTCTTTGAATCGCACTAGATAGACATGGCCCGTCTGTCAACGACCGTCTCTCGCGGGCAGACGAAAATCCAAGTCTCGGAGCATTTCAAGCGTGGCAAAACACTCGGGAAACAAAGCTAGGATTCTCGTAATTTCTAGGCGCTCCATCTTTGAACTTACCCCCGCCAGAGCCAGGGAGCGACAAAAGGCCGGGCTGTTACAACTACTAACACGCCTTCTAATGATTTCAATGGCGCGATCAGGGTCGCAGGTGCTAAGGAAACTGAGAGCAGAAGCCATTACCGTATGCTCCTGATCTTGCTCCGCTGCCTCTTCAATTGCGGTAAGCACGTTTATTGATGCCGCAGTTTCCTTCGGCAGCAACTCAAAAAGACTACTCTTAACCCAAGCGCTCTCTGAATAACGGAGAGTCCGTACAAACCAACCTTCGAGTTCATTCGATCGACCCGCTTCCCTAAGAACGCGGCATAGATGATCAGTCCCAGCCCACAACTTGTCGATATTATCGATGAGTAAATCAAGAATTTGTTTAAGTCCGTGGCGACGAGCTGTTTTTGCCAAGAAGCTTACTTCCGTACGCCCCAATGATGTTCGTTGCAACAAGTCTATCGCACGATCTACTAATGGCGCCGGATCCGGTGGCTCCGACTCCAAGGCGACGAGCTCATATGAGAAGTTCACCTCACCAACCGCAGTCAATAGGCTCTCGCCATCAAGCCAAGTTGTCTTCTCCTCATTTAGTTTAAGTCCGAGAGCTCCGATCGCTTCGCGAACGGGACCTTCTATTTCTGATTGGACGTAGGTCGTTGGCCAAAATATCCAAAAGTCATCCATCCACCGCGCTGCCGAGATAGCGCCTTTGGTCGGCTGCGGAAGAGGATGCCACTCTCTAGTTATTGCGTCATCAATTGTTGCCAAGAAACTATTTGCAATGACCGATGATGCTAAGCACCGCTGAGGTAGTCCGCTCCTACCTGTTTGATCGTTCCACGCACTTATCAGCCGAGTCAGATATTCGGTATGCGACGAATCTGAGAAAAGGGACGGGACTGCGTAGTCTGGGTTAATGGACGAAAAAAAATCCTCAATATCCGTACGGAGCGCATTCGGATTAAGCTCCGCATCCGAATTTATTCGAGCGATATAGTCCGTCCATTGGTAATTGTTCTTCGCATATGCTCCCGGAGTATTGGACCCTTGTGGAACTCTCCACCCAAACGTCCAATCGACAAGACCTCCAGTTAATTGGGCGCTTTCAGCATCGACAATTGCTTGGTAAATTAGCCTTCCCAAAGGGTCGAGTATCGTCGAGGGGCGGTATGAGTGGGTGGCTTTAGGGGCATCGACACGTGTTGCGTACACAGGTGGCTGCTTGGCAATCAACATGGCGTCTAGCACGTGATGTCCTCGTTCCGCCAGCCAACTAGCTTCCGGCAGACCCCACGGATCCGGAAACCAATCCCCCTTGGCGTCGGCTAACACATTTCCAGCGGCTTGAAAGAAATCTAGTCCACGGAAGGCTTCCGTTCCACGTTGGATCAGAATACTGAAAAGCTGGGCGCCAGCATCTTCGTTTTCGGGTTCGATGTGGGGCGTGCTGCCTAGGGAGATCAACTCCTCTTGCGCAAGGAGATCCGCTGTGGTTTTCAGAACTCCTGCGACCTCGCCGGTCAGAAGGACATCAAGCGCTACGGAAGTGTCTGCAACGGCTCCTACAGTCGCGAGTACAATGGCTTGAAATTCGCGACGGCTCAAATCGCCGCGACGGTAGGCCTCCACTGCTCGAACAAGTCGATCTCGTTTATTGGTGTCAATCATGAATGTCGCCGTCTGAATTCTAACACTGCATGGTCACCATGTTTCCAAGCCAAACAGTGGAAATTCTTAGTAGTAGTTGTTGTTGAAATCAGCCGACCGATCTGGGTTGCCGGAACTCTCCCATTCTCATTTAAGTGTTGCCTAAGCAGGTCCAGTTCAAATAATTCGTGAGATATCACGGCGATAATTTTCTCATCACTTTGGAATACGCTCGGGTGAACTTTTATTGTTACCATTCCCTCGTCGGTCAGCAGAGTGTCCCACTGGAACTGAGTTTCCACTCCGCATCGAGATGAGAGAAGGTAAGCAGCAAGCACATCGGGCGCTAGATCTTCGTATAGAATGAGCTTAACGTCGACTGGCATTATAATATCGTTCTCTGCAAGCGATGAAATCGCTTCTTCAATACTACGCGCACCGTCAGAATTCTTCCTCCAATCCGTGATTTTGGGGCCGCCACACATTCAAACTAGTTCCCGCCGCCACCTGAAATTGCTCGAGCTTCCCATTGGGCATTTTCTACGTCTAAGCGTGAATCGTCTTGCCGTTGAAGCAATCGATCTAGGAATCGGGCATTGGATTCTTAAATTCTAAATTTAGACGCAACCTCAAATTCACGCAAGCGCGCATTTCGCACACGCAAGCCTGCCCCCAGTTGTTTCCGTCCAGTCTGCCCCCTTGCTCGGGGAATCAAATCGGATGGGGTTGTGGGTGTCTAATTAAAGGAAAGAACCTGAGACAACGCGGGTCGGATCGCGAATCTCCACGCCTTATGACGGTGAATAAGGCTGCGGTGGCCCTCCCCAAGGTGGTTCTATCGCTAACTGCTATCAAATACCTATCGATAGGTACTTTTGTCGCACAAATCAGCAAGAAACTCTTGAAGTCAAGGAGCGCACCCACCGGCCTTTGGTTCTAGAATCGAACGGAGGTGATGGTGTCAACGACGGACAGCCACTGTACTCACATCTCTGCTAACCAAATCCGAAGCCGATGCAGAAAACGGGTCTTAAAGAAGGAGATTATGAACATGAATCTTCGAGCGGATCTGGCCATGCTGTCGGCTTGCCAAACTGTAAGCGAACTATTAGCCATGGCGAAGGCGTTGTAAGGATGTCGTGGGCTTTCTTGTCGCCGAGACGCGCTCGATGCTAGTCAGCCAATGGACAGT
The DNA here is from genome assembly GCA_963702045.1 of Pyrinomonadaceae bacterium. GTDB lineage: Bacteria > Acidobacteriota > Blastocatellia > Pyrinomonadales > Pyrinomonadaceae > JACMLC01. The sequence goes on along the minus strand of OY969701.1, from coordinate 5,690,662 downwards.
AAGCTCGGAAAGTACGTCACTATTGATGATGGGACCTCTATCAACCGCCTCGTGCGGACAATAAGGCAATGGCGCCTCAACAATCTGTGCTGAGACTAATGAAGGATCAACGCTATCGGCATCCATTCTATTGGGCCGCATTTGTGCTTATCGGAACGGTCAGTGAGCAAGTCGATGCCCTTGACTGAAGCACTTGTCATTGTTAAGTTTCATCGATGATTCGTCCTTCTGAAAGTTGCTTTTGCTAGTTAAGAGTTTTCCGCCGCATAAAATAATAATCTGGTTGGACCTCATTCGTAACAATGCCAAGCATCACTCGTATTCTCACCTGCCCGAAACCGAACGTTAGGTCGGCAACTCTTTCATGTGTGGTGCTGTGTTTGTGGCTGGGTAACATATACGCCAAGCCACTTACACAGAATCGTGATTCGTCTCAGGGGGGGAAATCCGGCAAAACCTTTGACATTGGAAGGAAAAGAGATGTCAACTCTGTTAGCCAGGAACTTCCAGTTGCAGATGGCAACGCAACACTTACGATCCTGCCGCAAGACGTTTATAAACTCGTTCCGAAGCAGAGAGTTTCTTTCTTAGCGGTTCTTAGGGGAAAGACCAGGGATGTGTCGCTTATTCCCGTGAAGTGGTCATCCACCAATACGAAGGTCATCTCGATTTCCAAAAAAGGGGCGGCGACCGCCCACAAGCCTGGCGTTGCGCAAATAACTGCAACGCTAGGTACGCTGAAGGCGGTTTTCGATATTCAGGTTCTTGAATCTTTGGTTGAGTTCAAAGGGACTAGCAACGAACTTAGTTCTCCAATATCCACAACGGATACGCAAGGTGTACGGGCCAGTTCTGCACGTCTCTTGGATGACGAAGTTACAGGGCTGCTTAATGATCTAAAAACAGCGCCGACACAAGCCCTAACAGATCGATCGGCTGATCTCATATCTCGCGCTGCGGCGTTGGGGCGTGAAAGTGATTTAGAAAGCGCTTTGCGAGAACTGCTCAAAAATGAGGCGACAGCAAATTTGATCGTGGTATCACTGGGGCGTTACAGGGTGCCTGAGTTCGACGGCGATTTAGCCACAGCGTTGTTAAAGATCAAGCCAACAGACTTCGGCCGACGAATGGAATTGCTATTAAAGGCCGTTGCATCTTCAGGAAGCCACCAGTGCATCGAGATATTAAGCGGTTGGGTTCGGATTCCCTTTCAAGCGCCACCAACTGGTCCTTCAAGAGAACAACTCGCCTTTCGTAGACAGCTTTGGGAGTCATACTTCAGCCTGGCACCGCTTGCTTCTACGTCGCAAGCTATTGCGTTCTACAATACGGCTGGTCGGTTTGAATTGGAGAATGATTCCAAAGCTGCTGAGATGTTGATCGCGTGGATCAATCGAGCATCAAAGGACGGCGAGTCGTTAATACGCCTTCTTAACGACTACAATATTTTCCTGGGTCGCGATAGAACGTTCGGCATTCCAAACTCGCCACCGTTGGACATTGGCTCCGCTACATCACAACGGTTCAGAGTTTGCAAAGCGATTGAGCAATCGTTGCTGAACGTAGAAAATCCAAGCCCTGTAATACTGTCCACACTTCTACGTTTCACTCAAGCGGCCGATCCTGCATTGAGCGAGCCCGCTCTGCGCGCTGATTATCAAGCGATTGAGCGTGCGCCATGGCTTTTACCGCTTGACTCACTTGTATTCACGAACAACGACATAAATTCACAAGCATGGGCTTTGATGAAGCCCTTAAAAATTGGACTTCCACGAACGCTCTTTCTTCCAGAATCTAAATACCAATCGCTCCTGAACTACGAAAAGTTGGCCGCTGCGCGCGGTGCCGGCATAGTTGAAGGCAACCTTTGCACGGAAGCGGAGGTTACCGACAAACACAACAGTTTCGTCGATGCTATGTTCCGATATTTAACTATCACATTTGCCCTGGAAAGTTCCGGCATCCGTCCCAAACTTATTCCGCCCTTTGACGCGCCCGAGTCATATCCTTATTTGTCTTTGAGAACCGTAAGTAACAGCGTGAGCGAAGCGGTCATTACAGCTATCCAGAGTACCGGTCAATCACGGCAAGATTCGGGGAGTTTATCCGGCGCGCTAGTAGCAAAAGAGTTCGAACGACACTCCCTGGTCCTTTATTCAATTCTCGCCGCCCGGCGCCGACTTGGAATTCCGAGTGACCAGCTGGATTTGTCCAGTAGTGATGAGGAATTGGACAGGCTTTCCGAATCGAGTTCGAGAGACGCAAGGATCCTCAAGACCGAATTAGTTGAGGAAATACGAACCCAGAAACCTGCCGGCTCACTAAACACCGAGCTTTCACGGAACTGCGGTGGGGTTTCGTTTGAACTAGTGTCACGTAATTACAGTTTCAACCAGGGGTTGTATGAGGAGAATATTAACGTTTTATGTAAGAGCGGGGATCGTACAAATATCACCTGGATCGGTCCGATTCCAATAACCCTGGTACTTGCGCTACGAAGACATCCACGGCTATTGGACTTTCCTTCAGTGAGTTTGGCCGCTCGCGAATTAAGGGTAGAAGCAGTCAATTCCTTGCCGTTGATGGATGACATTGACTACGTTCGCACAAACCCAACTACTACAATTCCCTACCTGGCGGCTGCGATAATTAACCCAAACATACCCTGGTCCCATGTTCGGGACAGCATCGTACTGGAGTCCAATTCTGGTATTCCTGAGTATTTCATTTCAGCTACAGGCCAAGCACCGCCGAACATCCAGCCTCCCCTTATACCAACGCCGAATCGCATACCAGGACTGGATGAACTTTCACAGTCGTTCCTAGATGCTGGACTTCCAGGAGGAATAGGGGCGCTTAGAGGAGTATATGTTGCCGACTCCGACAGTAGTTTCGAGGCTGACGCACAAGCAATGCAAAAGCCACTCGCTAATTTTTGGGGGTATCGAGCATTGCGGCTGGAAGCCGAAAGAGTACGACCGCACGTTGAAAATATTGACACAAATAAGCCTTGTTTCGATCCGGTTTGTTGGGCATTGAGGGAGCTAGGGAAGTGGCACGATGAACAAAAGGAGGAGAACAAAAGGAGTGCGCTCAAAAAGCTCAATCAAGCAATTGCGGACGGGAGCATTAACGAAACCTATTTGCAAGCGTGGGACTTGGGATCGATCCGTAACGCCAACATCACATCAGTTATTCTGCGACAAATGGTTCTGCGTCCGAACCTTTCGGAGTTTTTCGCTATCTACGAGATCAGGACGGCCGGTGGTGTGGTTCGCTTCCTTGTGACCGGAGGAAAGTTAAATCCTATGCCTGAATTCCTGATTCAGGCGCTGATGCGCGATCCATTTTTCTTGTCGCGCTACAACATCGACCTGGCGCAAATGAGCGAAGGGGCTAACGCGCGACTAGGTTTTGCATTGGTGAAATCTCTCAGAGCTGACTCGGCAATAGACGCCTTGAATCGCACTGGCTTTTATCCCCTGGGCACGTCGAACGTGAGGTTGCAGCCCTCAGCACCGTTGTATAAGACGATGGAGGGCAGAATTCGCGCTACTGAAATGACTGTCCTGTCGGAAATATGGGATTGGGCAACCGGCGAGATACTACCTGCAAATGAAAATCCTAAACCTGCGTTTTTGGATTTAATGAATTCCCAATTGATAAGTATTGAGACAACCATCAACAAGAAAGTTCAGGATGACACGCAGCCAATCATTGACGAGATTGAAAAAACGCAGAAGAAGGAATGGATCATCAGTGTCACAGTCAATTTAAGTGGGGCCGTGCCTGTGTATAGCGCAAGCGTCACGTATGGGTCTTTGGGAATAAATCTTTCGACGACGTTTGGAGGTACCGTAACCATTTCAGGCTCTCTTAATGGGCTAACAACTCCGTTTGGATTGGAGATGAAATCGGCTACTCCAGAGCAACCGAACACAGGGGCAGACATCGAACAAAACCGAGATGCGCTCGATGCTGCCTTAGCCTATGTACCAACAAAAATGGCAGTTGCAGGAACCTCATTTCTAGCGTTCCGCAGTCCCGCGTCGGCTTTGGCAATCCCGGCTGCGATACCCGGCGAGCCGGAATCTTCGCCGGGTCCAGTCGTTAGCACGGCGATTCATTCTACTTGGTTGCAGCTTCCGGCCCTCCCGACAAGTTGGAAGATGATGAGTGACAAGCAAAGTGAAGGGATCTGGTTGTCCGGCTTGATAGATGGAGCAGCCAGCAGACTAACTCCGTCTGAACAGGATGCGCTACTGGCTTCTATTAAAGCCGGAAAAATATCTGATGAAATGCTGAATTCATTGATTGCTAAGCGGAATGAGGCAATGGAGGCCGCCAATATTGCCAATCGTCGATGGATGCGCACAACCATTAGCGAATTAGAAATGATACCTGAGAAAAGTGATAACGTTCCGCTTTCGGACGCTCAAAAAGCAGCACTCATTCAGCAGGCCAATTTTAATTCCTATTCTAAGTTTCAAACTGCCTTGGCAAGAGCGCAAAGTGACTATAAGGCTAACGATGGCAGGATACTGTATGATGGACTACCCGCGGTGACTCTGACTTACGGCAATAACTTCACCCTTATGCGAATTCGGTATGCCTACAAACTCAACAATGGGACTGAAGTCAGTTTTGAAAGAATAACTCCCACGCCCTTTTTCCTGGTTGATCAGATTCGAGCCAATCCGATGGGGCATGTCTTTGAGATTTTCATGGCGGCAGCAGTTGGCGAAATGATCAGAGTAGTGGGTGTTCCGAATTCGCTTTTAGCTAGAGGTGAGAAACTTAAGCTTGAGAGTGCGGCGATTTTTCGCCAGCAGCTTCAGCAGGCAGCTGATCGGTCGGGTGTGACTATTGGTGCCCAACTCAAGGCAGCGATTGAAGAGTTTTTTAGGGATCTTGAGAAGTGGGTTACCTCACAAACACCGGGAGACGGGGTTGCAACGCCTTTTATCCCCCCGTCCATGGGCACGCCGATGTTGAATTTCTTTCCCTCACCGTATGAGTGGTCCTTGCGACGAGACGAAGCGATAAGCGAAATTCTGACCTCTGAGCGGCAGACCCCGATCGCTAATCAGTTTCGTTCTGGCTCGATCGTAATCACGAATCCGCCGCCATTCCCATAGATAGTCGTCCCTGAAGAATGCGAGTTTCAGCTCAGTGTAGATTTCATGCCGTCTGGGTTGAAGTGTCGAGAGCTGGAGTGAGTTGAATTTCTCTCCAATCGCGGATCTCCAGCGCTTCGAAAATTGGTCCAGCCTCTGGCTTAACTCCACCCCGCCGGCTTCCGCTTTTCTTCGAATATCGCGGATTACTCGACCCAGGTAGACTTTCAGCTTCCGCGTTTCTTTCCTGGCCCTCTGGCCCTGATTCGCATGTGCGTAGCGGCCCTGCTTCTGCAATGCCCGCTTGCCAACCCGTTCGTAGCTCTGTCGCAACACGATCCCTGCTCGCCGCGCCTCCCGCACCAATGTCCTTCGCGCTTTATGGTACAGCCGCGCGTCCGTCGGAAACGCGATCGCCTTCTCCTGCACCGTAGTGTCGACATTGACCCGCTTGATCTCGCTCGGCTTCAATGCGCCCTTGCGTTGCGCCGCCTCGATAGTCTGGCCCAGCAGCTTCTCCATCCCCTCGGCTCCGATCCGATGTCGCCACTTCACCAAAGAGGTCGGATCGCATGGCAGCTCGTGGACAAAGAACTCCATCCCGCAAAAGTATTGCCAGTACGGGTTCTCGATGAACCCCTCCACCACCCTCTCGTCGCTCTGATCGCACAGATGCTTCAGGTAGTGCAGCCGTGTCGCCAACCCCGGCCGTCCCACGTTCTCCACATAGAGAGCCCCGAACTCTCGCTCCAGAGTCTCCCAATCTATCGCCTCTGCCAACATGTAGAGTGGGTGTTTGTGATCCAGAATCGACGACAACCGCGAGCGAAACAGCTCCGCCTGATCGGCTTCCTGATCCTTCTTTTCAGGTCTCATAGTTTGCAAGCTTTCGAGTGTGAAGTTCGGAAATCTTGTAATTATGCCGACCCTATTTCATCATGTCGCTCTGTTTTTACTTAACAGATTTCACTTCAACCGCGTTCTTCACGGGCGACTAGTTGTTCGAACTCAAGTTATTCAGAGGCAAACTTCTTTGTCTCTGCGCTTGCTAGTAGGCTAAATCTAAGTTGCTGACTCAACTCTATGGCAGGCCACCGGCTGGCCTTTTCGACTTCGTTTATTTTTTTTGAACGCGCATCACAACACCTCTATCTTCACTTCTTCTGATCTCGATCTTTCCGCCTCAGCGGCGATACCTTCAGGGCGCGCCGCTCCTTCTTGGGTGCTCGCGATTCGTTCAAAAGCAAAGATCGGACCGTCTTGTGAGACGGCAATAACAAGTACTGTACCTTGATTCATAGCAGCATAAGCCGCACTCCATTTACGAGATCCCTCGCCATCTAGGTGTTTCTGCAAATCCTTTGTATTTATTATAATGGGATTCTCGTGAGAGGGGCTGTATCGCTCATCGTATCTCGGCTGTACCAAGCTGCGGAAGACGACTTTTGGCCGCTCATTATCGAAATACAAACCAGTGGCCCCATCCATCGACATAAGCGATGTAAGCTCATCACGGCTCATCATTAGCGGGTTGCCGTCGTGGATAGTCTTCCAGGGCTCTCCCATGTTTTCGAAAGTTGGAGTTGCGCCCTTCGCATAAATAACCAGAATGCAACCGCCATGCGGGTCATCTGCGATTGCGGACAATGCTTCTCCGAAGATTTTAACTGTCCTCTCAAAGACTTTTGGTTGAAGTTCCCATGGTGTAAGCTTATTTGAGAGTTTCAATTTCAATTTCTCGGGGCGTCTGCCACTTCCCTTGTTCCACCTTTGGCGCTTTCTGAATGATAGAACCTGTCGGCCCCTCAAAATAACTCCGCCACTACTATCCGCGCGGACGTATGTCATGGCACCGATAATGTCAGTTGCCCTGCTCTTCTTACCCATCCGGGTGTTAGCAACGAAAATGTCCCAAGAACTATCCTTGAAGCGTATAAGACTTTGGGGATGCCTGCTTGGAAAGGTTGCATCCCACAGGAGGGCGTACTTACCTTCTTGAAACCACGCGTAGTTTTTCTTTCCTACGTCTTGCTGGAACGCTCTTAGGACTTCATGACAGGTTTTACTATCTAACGTCTCGCCATTCGCGTCCCACGGAAGTAACTTGTCATTCTCCGGAAAGCTTAAGTTGACAAGCTCAAACAGCCCCGAGTCTGCAACTTGGGATTTGTCGGCAACTACGAAGCTGAAATTAAGAAGTTGCCCTTCGTGAACGGAGTCGCGCATCCGTTCTGTCAGCAGCGAGAGCCACAGCGTAAGCGCTGATGCCCAGTTCGGGAAGGCTTGCACAGCGAATGCTTTTTTTACCTCAGTGGAAATTATCTGCTCCAAGACAACTGAGTCCCATCTATCTGAGTCCATTTGCCTAATTGCATTGGTCGAAGGCCGATCCCTAAAAGTATGAATCTTCGAGATCTTAGTCTTAATAGATCCAAGAAGAAGCTCTTTAAGCTTTGCGCTGAGCACCCTCAGCTCGTCCTCTTGCACGTCCTTTGGTAGAACAGCTGAGAGGATGGCCAGCGGATTGTCTTCGGCTTTTTGGGTATCAAGCACGTCGTAACCACAGCCCACCGAGATGAAGCCTTGAGGATCTGACTTGTCTGTTCGAGATGCGTCTACATAGATCAGTCCTGTCTGCAAGGCCCCCATAAACATCCATTTGTTGTATTCGCGTCGTTCATGAACTGATGACGCTTTATCATAATATTCACTCAAGGTTCTTAGCGGGCGCTTAGAAGCTACATCGTTGTCGACCATTTGCAAGGCGACGGCGCGTGCCCCAATGAGGTGTTCGGCCGCGAATTTGGAATGTACCGGATCGCGTTTCTCTGGATCCCCGTAGAGTGTCTTCAAGTACCGCGTGATCACACTCTCCGGAAGCAAAGTGTCATAAAGGCTTCGCGACAACGTCAGCGCGTTTTCACGGACACTCAGACAGGCGGCGCCATCCTCACATGCTACGTTCAGAGTAAGCTCTCCCATGGCTTCGAAATCTTCCGACCCAGGCGACGAGACGAAACTAACATTCTCATACATCCAAAGAGTGACCCAGTCGAGAAGAGTGCCGGACCTTCCGAATCGATTGATGTGACGTCGAAATGCCGCCTCATGATCAATATGATACTTGTCCGAGAATTTTGTTAAGGGCAGCTTGTCTTCGGGACGGACCACTATCTGCGTCATTCTAAAGGCACCTGGCTTTGTAAGAACACCCCAGCACACGTGCCCGAACACAAGCGGGATTCCATCTATTTCTAGTGCTTGATTTAGACAGTCATGAAGCTTCGTTGCGATCTGTTCGTAGATTGTGAACATTTAAGTGCTCCTGAGAGGAGAGGCTAATTTCGAGTAGCACTAATCAAACGCAATCGATTGAGTCGCGCGAAAATCGTATCGATCACTAATCCAACTAATCCCGCGTACAGAACATAAGCATAGGCGTCTTCCAAGTAATACCTTTCTGAGAAATCTAAGATCGCGGCGCCCACACCTGAGCGACCACCGATAATCATTTCGCCACCAACGCATGCCGCAAAGGCGTAGGTGGCGGCGACCCTACTAGATGCCAAGGCTTGGATGGCGGCCCCGGGTATCACAAAAGTGCTAAAGAACTGCAGTCTGTTACTTCCTAGAATCTTCGCGAGATGTGAGAAGCGCTGCGTTGCTGTTTTTGCTGCTTCAGCTGTGCCTGGAAACACGTAAAGCGCAGCACCGATGGCCGCGACAACGCCTATGGGCAATCCGCCAGGACCGATGGCAATTAAGGCAACTGGGAACAATGCTATAGGGGGGATAGAACGGAAAAATCCTAGCGCTGGTAGAAGTATGAACGATACTTTCTCACTCGCCCCCGCGAAAAAGCCAAGCAATAGACCAAGAGTCAGACCAGTGGACCATGATATGAGCCAAACAATTAAAGTACCGTACCAATTCGCCCAAAATCTCCGTAAAAACAGTTGTCGTGCTGCGGCAATCAATACATGCGATGGAAGTGGCAGTGCGAGTTGACTGATGAAACCCAGTCTCCCAGCTCCTTCCCAAACAAACAAGATTAGAAGGACAAGTGCTAGTCCGAGGAGGAAGTATCGAAAACTCTTCGCGCGGCTTCCCATAAGCATTCACTCCGCCTAGTAATCGAATCCACTTTCTCGAAACTCACTTCCGCCGCGACCGATGCGGGTCTGTCAGTTAGGACCAATACCCTGTCCGCGACTCCTGCAAGCTCGGAGATGTTATGACTTACCACGCATATGGCGCATTTGCTTTTGGTTGCAAGATTTCTGAGCGTACCCGCCGCACGTTGCTGTTGCATTAGATCGAGCATCGACCACCCTTCGTCGACGAGCAGAATGGGCGGAGGGTTTGCTGACCACCTCGCAAGAATTATTAATTGTTGCTGGCCGCCGCTTATCTCGTGAGGATAACGATCAGCCAGATCTTCTAGCTGCATCCTGGCAAGGACCCTAACGGCTTCATCCTTCGCATGAGCCAAGTCGTGGCCCCTGAGGAGAGATGGCAGAGCTATATTGTCTGTTACTGTTCTCCAAGGAACCAGGTTTTCCTGTACGTCCTGAAAGATCATGCCTATGTTTATTGGAGGAGCGGCGTAATTGATTTTCCCACGGCTCGGTTCCTCCAGCTTGGCTAGAATACGGAGGAGTGTGCTCTTGCCACAGCCGTTCGGTCCTAAGATGCCAAGAATCCGACCGGATTCAACATCGAAACTGAGATCTCTAATTACTGGGAAAACGGCAGTCGCCGTCACTATGTCGTACCCAATTGCATCAGCTTGTAGAGCTGCCGAAGACAGTGAAGTGATTGAGCGCCTCGTAACGAGATCCCTATTATCCATTCGTTCGAAGGCCCTTACTTTGCTGAAGCATTAACAAAAAGTTCGCCCGCTACGGCCTTTCTGTCGAGCAGTTTCTGTTCTACCAGCAAATCGAAGTGCTCCTGAATCTGACGCAGGTCCGCCTCACTGGGATGTGGTACCCAAGTGTAGAACGCACTCCTTGCGGCAACCGATTTGTCTATGCCCGTTCGGCGGGCAAGTATCTCGCGCGCCTCAGACTCATGCTCGCGTATGTAGCTAGTAGCTTTCTCCAAAGCCCTAATTATTGCCTGCACCCTGTCGGGGTGTTGCTGTGCGAACGAAGAGTGCACTGCCGCGGATCCTACCCAAAACGGGTTGCTGATGTATTTTACCCTCACTCCTTCTTCAACTACCCTGGCACCATTTGTAATGGCCGTCGCTCCATACGGTTCGACGGTAAAGAGCGCATCAAAGGCGCCGCCAAACAAGCTTTGCACTTGGGCTGAACTCGCGACCTGCACGAGCTTAACGTCATCCGGTTCGCGAAGTCCCAGTTTTTGAAGGACAATCAACGCATAGGCCTTTTGACTCGGGCCGGAATAGGTACCGAGGGTCTTTCCACGCAAATCCTTGACAGTTCGAATGCTTGATTCTGGGCGCACCAAAATGAAACTACCGGGTTTATCAGCAGCCTCGTAAATAGGAAAGAGCAACTTGATTGAGCCTGGTTGCCGAACTTCTGCAGCCAACATGCTTGCGAAAGTCGTGATGTTTAGATCGGCTTGGTCGGAGGTGAACAGTTTCTCGGCCATGCCTGGATCTTTCACATCAATCCATTGAACAGCAATGCCCTCCTGTCTAAAAAAACCCTTCTCATCAGCCACGTAAAAAGGCAGGATCCCCATAAAACGTGGGTCGGGAATTTTTAGGCTGACCTCTTGCTGTGCGGGAGGTCGCCGATTCCATACGCGAACGGCATAGTACGCTGCCCCAATGATCACGATGACCAAGAGTGCAACTGCAATCCACTTTTTCATAAATCTTTTACCTCCATATCCAACAAGACTCGGCAGTTGGAGGGGTATTCTATCGCCGCTTCGCAGATTTGATATCGTCGCAGACTTGAGGTTAGGACGCTTCTCACCAGCACGACAGGCGTGCCGACGTGAAGTGGGCCCAAATATTTCCACGAAAGATGACAAGGGCGTGTAATGCTTCGGTACCGTTGGTCAACGTGCCAGACTACATCTACAATCGGGGGGCCTTCGACGAGAGCGCGTTCGTAGCCTAGCGAGACAGCATAATTGTGTGTGTGGACATTGTTATGCCACAACCCTTCGGGCCATTGAAATCGCATTCTCAGGGACCACTCAGCCAATATTGATGCTCGTGAATCTATTCTAGCAGCGATCTTCTCTTCGCACGCTTGCGCTACGGCTTTCTTGAGCGCGACCGCGTCGCATCCACTAATAAGAAGTAGAACATCATTGGCACGGATGCAGAGTTCACCTCTTTCAGTCCTAGTAGTTGACTGAAAAAAGCCGAAAGACAGCCCCCCTCGTTTCCTTACGGATTGTACCGACGCTTTGCCGACAAGTTCCTCACCGACCTTTGGAGTCCTAGACACCAAGCGATCGGCCTGAAGGGATATAAGGTCATTAAGACGACCGAACTTCCACCTGGACATAACCCGCACCGTGGACCAGAACTCGAATGGATATAGATACTCGCGATCTCCATCCACTGAGTCCAGTACACACTGATTGATGTAATTGGAATGATGCTGATTTGACGAAGAACTCACCCGAAAAGGCAATGGTCCGAAATCGTCTTTTGCTTTCAGCGTGCGATCGTTAATAGGCAGATAATCTTCTGGTAATTGGCCGGGTCCAAATTTAGGGAGAACTGGTTGCACTCCAAGAAGCTCAATCACGGCAAGTTCCCCTCGTATTGGTAGAACTTCTCAGTATTCGGGATGTTGCGAGCCCACTAAAGGTTATTAGAGAAAAACGATTCTCAAGGCAAAATTCCCTTTTGCCTTGGAACGACAAACAACGAACTGCTCTCAGCGAGATGGAACTAATGACCTCACTACTTAGGCGCCAAGAGAGTCCGGTTAGCACCGAAGATAAGCGCCAAATACCAACCCTCGCGAAGTGGTACGAAACGAGACAATATGACAAGTTTTGGGGCGAGTCAATACGCAGGCAGCAGAGCAGAGCAAAGAGCCTCTTACGATCGATGACAGTCTAGAGACCCTTACTTGCGGAACTACTGACCGGCCTCAAAACAAGGGACTTATACGCACGCCAAAATCAGCCCCAAAACATTCTTCTGCCGAGCAACACAGATTTAGCCTACTACCATCTGCTGGTGCAGCGTACAAAAGGATGAAGATGTATGTATGATTCGGTGCTTCGCATCGGTTATTTCGGGATTAATCCTTCACATTTCTTTAGTCTATTTTCCTTTATTGATTGCGCATTGAATGCCGTATTATCGGCTTTCAGTCAACCGCACAAATTAACAGCCGGCGCCACCGACCCGGTGAATTCATAGCTGCATGAGAACGCTGAAGGGACGAGGACGAAACGTGGCTTCTCGCGAGTCGCTTCTGCTTCGGTATTGCCGGCCCGGCACTACCAATGCAGCCATCGTGGGGCTATGCCTCGCGTTTTTATCGTTCCTGGCAAGCCCGGCTCACGCCTTCGACCCGAACAAACGTATCACCCAATACATCCACACCTCCTGACGAACACAAGACGGGTCTCTGCCGGCCGGCATGTTTTCGATTACGCAAACGTCCGACGGTTTCCTTTGGTTCCTGTCCTCTCGCGGCGAGGTTTACCGATTCGATGGCGTCCAGTTTCGTCCCTAGCTTGTGCCTGCTGCTGCGGAATCAATCGGGCGGAAAAGGTGGCCTTTGGCGGGGCGGCCAGGCTGCGCTTGCGCACTGGCATGCCGGCGTTTCGGAGGTGTATCCCATCAATGGCCTGACCGAAGGCGGAGGGCCAGGGATCTTGAGCCTAGCTAGCGGTCCTGACGGATCTGTATGGGTCGGTATATTTGGGTCAGGCCCGGGGCGAGGATTTGCACGATTCGAGAAGGGCATCGTCAAATCGTTCATCACACCCACATTTGATGGAAGTAAACTCACCGTCTTCGCCATGCGCCTCGATCGCGACGGCAATCTTTGGGTTGGCACCGGAAGCGAAGGGATTCTTCGTGTACAGGGCAACGTTGTTAACCAATACGCCCGGCCGGAAGGCCTGTCCGGCGATTACGTCCGTACTTTCTTTGAAGACCGCGAAGGGATTGTGTGGGCTGCGACAACCAGTGGAGAAGACAAGTTCCACGATCCCCGTGTAACCACCTTCTCAGCAGTGGAAGGGTTGAGTAAAGATTTGGCCGCAGCCGTTTTGGCCGGCAGAGAAGGCACAATCTGGGTTGCAAATGGTGACTACCTCCAAGATGGGCGTTTTCGCTGCCTCCCTGACCTCAATCGTCAGCCGCTCGGACTTGTGTTTGGATTGGTCGAGGACTCGGAAGGGAATATTTGGGCGGTATGCGCATCGCGAAGGCTCGTACGGATCCGCGATTTCAAAGTACAAGAGGAGTTCTCTGCGGAGCAAGCTCCAACAGGCCGCATTGCGCCGGATCCGCACGGGGGAATTTGGATTGGCACTCGAAGCGGAGAGCTTGTGCACTTTCGCAACGGTGCTTTGCAAAAGTTCCAGGTAAGTTCGCGTGCTAATCCGTTCTCCAATCAAATCATTGCCGAGGCCGATGGCTCTGTGCTGGCCGCCTTTGACGACGGGCTGGTCGAATTGCGGCAAGGTAAAGCGCAGCGGATGACAACGAAAAACGGATTGCCGTGCGACACCATCTTTTCCTTCGTTCAGGACGAGGAGAAGCGCTGGTGGCTTAATACCCAGTGTGGCGTGGTCGAGTTTTCAGATTCCGATCTGCAGCAATGGCGGGCCAACCCGGACGCCGTAATTCAGACTCGGCTTTATGATGTGCTGGACGGGGCCCGTCCATCATCGCGGCCGCCCTTCAATTCAGCGACAATCTTGCCCGATGGGCGGGTGTGGTTTGTGAATTCGGGTGTTGTGCAGATGCTGGATCCTTCACGGCTCTCGCAGAAAGTGCTACCGGCTCAGAGATACATCGATTCAGTCGTCGCTGACCGAAATGAATTTCCGGCAAGCGGCGGCGTGCAGCTTGCCTCGAACCCGCGCAACTTGCAGATCAATTACACTTCACCTACGTTTCAGATTCCACAGAGGGTGAAATTCCGTTATCGGCTCGACGGCTACGACCGTGATTGACACGACGCAGGCACGCGCCGGCAGGCGTTCTACACGGACCGACCTCCCGGCAGTTACACATTCCGTGTGATGGCATCTAACAGTGATGGCGTCTGGAGCGACAGTTCCGCGAACCTTAATATCTCGATCGCACCGGCTTACTACCAGACGAACTGGTTTCGCGCGCTCTACGCGATGCTGTTCGTGGCGTTGCTATGGGTGGACTACCAGTTGCGCGTCCGGCAGTTGCATCAGCGATTCGAGATGGCGCCGGAAGCCCGCATCGGCGAGCGCACGCGTATTGCGCGCGAACTGCACGACACTCTTCTTCAGAGTTTTCAAGGCCTGCTGCTCAGGTTCCAGTCGGTTGCGAAACTCCTACCAGAGCGTCCGGACGACGCCAGGCAGCGGCTCGATAGCGCAATCCAGCAGGCGGCTGAGGCGATTACCGAAGGTCGTGACGCGGTGCAGGGGTTGCGCTCGTCGGCGTTCGAAACCAATGATCTTGCCAACGGAATATCGGCCATTGCCGAAGAACTAACGAGGGATAACTCTGCAGTCGAATCTCGAAGTAGAAGGCGTGCCGCGCAGCTTGAACCCTCTCGTGCGGGACGAGGCCTACCGCGTCGGGGGCGAAGCGTTGCGCAATGCCTTTCGCCACGCGCAGGCGCGACGGATCACAGTGGAGATCCGATACGACAAACTGCAATTCCGTTTGCGTGTCCTTGATGACGGAAAGGGCATTGACGAGGAGATCATGCAGCGTTAGCACACCGGACACTTCGGGCTGCCGGGAATGCGAGAGCGGGCAGAAATTGTGGGCGGACATCTGGAGGTCTGGAACAAGCTCAATTCCGGCACGCACGTCGAGCTGAGCGTTCCGGGCCTTATCGCTTACGATGGGGCTTCCCACCAGTCCGTAACCTCAGCGTAATGACTCAGGTAAGCAGAAGTAGGAGAGCGTAATGAATGAAGAATCTAAGAAAATTCGGATTCTTGCAGTCGATGATCATCCGATTCTGCGTCAGGAGATTGTGGGTCTTATTGCCGATGAATCAGATATGACCTTAATCGCCCAAGCCGAGAACGGCCGCGAAGCGATTCAACAATTTCGCGCGCACCGACCCGACGTGACGCCGATGGACTTGCAGATGCCGGAGATGAACGGGCTGGATGCGATGCTTGCCATCCGCGGAGAATTCCCGGAGGCACGAATTATCATGCTCACCACCTACACCGGCGACGTCCAGGCCCGGCGCGCTCTCCAGGCGGACGCCCGCGCTTATCTTTTAAATAGCCTGCACAAGGAACTGCTGGATACGATCCGGGCCGTACACGCCGGCAGAAAGAACCTTTCCCCTGAAATCTCTTTCGAGCTTGCCGAACATGCCGCTGAAGACACCCTGTCCCCCCTGGAAGTGCGCGTCCTGCGCCTGATCGCTGAAGGCAATAGCAACAAAGGAATTGCGGCGCTGTTGTCGGTCACTGAAGATTCGGTGAAGGGCCACGTCAGGAACATCCTTTCCAAGTTGAATGCAAATGATCGAACCCACGCCGCCATGATCGGGATTAAGCGCGGGATCATCGAACTCTAGTTCACACGAAATAGCGTTAAGAAAAACTCTTTCGGGTTTGCGGGTGGTTTTTGTAACTCGTAACCTTAATCGATGACTCGTGTGTTCTCGACATTTGCAGATCGTCTACCAAGCCACGGGCTTCTGCTTCTCAGGGCTATCATTGCCGTAGCGCTCGTTGTTCGGTGTCTGCGGCTGGACAACGGAGCCTCGCTACACACGTTAGCTCCGCACCTAATTGCCGCAGGAGCCGGTTTATTCCTCTTGTTGGGATTATGGACGCGGGTGGCAGGCGCGATTCTTGCAATCAGCCAATTTTTGATTGCCTTCTCACAGGGTCATGATCCGTGGACGAGCTTGTTGCTGAGCAGCCTCGCCGTCGCCGTAGCGCTGTTAGGCCCTGGGGCTTGGTCCCTGGACGCGCGGCGCTCCGGATGGAAGCGAATCGAGATTCGACCCCACGACAATTAAACTCATCGAACGAATGCGAGTTGGAGCATAAAATGAAATTGTTGGGGCATAACTTACGGGGCGCTCGGGCATAAAATGAAATGCCGTATTCTGCTAGCAGTCAAAGTTCGATTTCCCACGTTTTTTTTACAGGACTTAGGCCTGGGAAACGAGACTACTTTCCGGAACTGAATTCCATCCCGAACGATTACGAGGTTTGTCAAGAAACTTACTTGAAGACTATTGCCTCAAGATTAATTCACTTGGTGTTTCGTTTAAGAGTGAAAAATATCCAGAACTTTACGGGCTTTTCCTCAGGAGCATTCAGTCGAGTGTAAACAACCAGTGCTCCATAAAGACCGTCGGGCAAGATCTTGAATGCTTCTCCCTCCCACTTGGTGAATGCCTTGTAGGCAGCCTGTTTCGAAGGCTCCCTAATAGAGATATTGAGCGGTTCAAGACGCTTTTTTGGACCGACCCTCGATATGCTGATGGCGACAGAAGCTTCCCAGGGAAGATAATAAAAGAACTGACCGGAATCAGCCGCGGAATCATCGGGAGGATCAAACTGAAAACCGAAGGTTGATTCGTGGAGTTCACCCACTCCTAAGGGGATGTCACTCGACGAAACGAGGACTCTCATTGCGTCCCATAAAGGGTAATCGGGATACGACCAAGATTCTATTGTTAAGACCACCGTCACCAAGGATGGCCAGCCCTTTTCCGGAACCCTGAATTCGTGTCTTATCCAATCCTCTGAAACGCCGGCTGACCTCGTAATCAACGACTTGGAACGAGGCTTGTCGTACTCCCCGGGACTATATATGCTTATCGAAGGGCTCACCCTCACCTGATAATGCGGTACCTTGAGATAGACATAAACATAACGGTTTTTTTGAACCGCAATATCGTCGAAAACAATGGTTTGGATAGATTGAATCTTCTGTTCCTGAGAATGCACCAAATCAAGAGGCGTGAAAAGGCCGCAGATAAGCAAAATCAAAAATAAAAACCTATGCTTCATGTGTCACCTCGCTCGTTGCTTTTCGGCTCATGGTTTTGCTTGTTACCCACTGACACGTTAGGCTCATTCGCTTGCTCGTCATCTGGCTCCTGTTCTTCCAGGGTTGCACCGTTCGCCTTATCAACTTCTTTATCCTTCGCATTACCATCGAGGGATTCCTCTCCGCTATGAACTTCCAAGCTCTGCGTATCGCCTGGGGCTGATGGATTTGCCTTATCGCTCACCGATCCGTTTGCGGCTTTAGAACCCCACAATAAACGCTCAAGCCATGGCTTCGTTACCGTGTCCAACAGCTTGCCGAAAACGAAAACGCCGATCAATGTTGCCAAGCCTAACAGTGATTGGTTCGTAAGACTGGTAGATCTTATTTCGTCCCACCGCGAAGGATTCCTATTTTCACCTCCGACAGATAAGTTTCCTGTCTCACCCGTTAGATTTATTGCAAATGTCGGTTTCTTATCTTCTGTAAAGCCAAGCTCAAAGGTTTTGAGAATCATTTCATGAATGGTTACGTCTGTAATCGGTTCGGGGACGGCAACATTGATCGATGGTCCAAAAGTTAGGAAGTCTACCTTGCATTCTTTAGCCGTTAAACCAACCGGACTAGTGCTGAGTGTAGGTTGAAATTTTACAGTGGTCCCTGGCGCAAGACCTACAAAGGCATGGGGGTTCGGTTCGCTAGCTTCAAGTGTGAATTCGGTTACCCGATCCAGGGAACGAATTATCAGGGTGTTCGGTTGCTGGTCCGTCGCAATACCATGAACCACCATCTTCAAGTTCGTTGTGTCTAACTGAAGCCCGCCATTGACTTGCCAATAGATTTTTGGACCGGCGTTCTTTGTGTCAATTATCAGATTGAGAGAGTTGTTTGTTGGGCTCTCGATATTCAGTTCGGCTGAGGCCGGCAATATGAGTTCAAGAATCCCGCCCGCCGACTCCAGAGTCTTTAGGAGTATTGTCGGGCGGGTGTTGTTGCTTTTAACCAGCCCAAATGTAGAATCCGCTAGTCCGTTTTGCTCCTTACTTCTAGAACCAAAAAAACCCGCGTCAACACCCTTAGCGCTTCCCACATAATTCTGCAGACTTAAAACTCTGGTTCCCTGTGGAATTACAACTGTAAAAAGGATTGGAAGCTCAAGGGACTTGCAAGCCAGCGATGTTTGGAACGTTCGCTTCGGTTGGACTGCTAGTATTTTGAATCCGACTATGGCCGCTATTAACGAGACGCTGAGGAAAACAATCACCCCTCGAGCTTGGTTATGCGGGCGTTCGGACTGTATCAATGCTGGCATCGACGGGAGTCTGGCATCTTTCCTTCGGTTACTCAAGAATTCGGTACCTCAAGCTGCTGTTAAAGTATCAAATTTTCCTCATCGGTTTTCCTGGGCTAATGTTTGCCATCCATTTAGCATTAATTCCTCGCAATGTGGGCTTCTTAAGAATTTGCCTTCGGAATTAGTTTATCCTGCGCGGTCTTTGCCATTTGCTCTCAGATTTGGACATTAAATTAAGTGCACACAGAGGGACATATGAGTGGTGGCATGATATATCAACAAGCGCGAAGAATGGGAAACCGTCGCCGTTGAAGGGGAGGAAACAGTCAGGTTATGCCCGAAAACGGTAGGAAATTCTCACGTATGCCCAAACACATTTTCACTTGATGACGAACGGTGCCCGCAAGTTGTTGATTTAGGTGGTGGCTGTTGCCACTTTAGCGGCCCCAAACCGAAAGTGCCTCTAGCCCAACCCCAAAGAGATCACAACGCCCGTCGTTTTTGTGCAACCCGTCACCCTTTAGGAGTTGGTGCGGATTGAAACTGGCCGCACAATCCTGCGCGACACCAGGAAAGGACGGACGACAATGAGTACAGCCTTAGACACGGTTGCGAATACTACTGATGCTGCTTTGCGCGGAGGAGATCACAGCGCATTTCCATTCGTAGCCAACGTCTTGACGTTACAGGCCCGTCGCGACCTGCGACCCGGTGCTTTCGCTCAAAAGTCGCGTGCGATGGAGACCGAACCAAACTTCAACCAGATCGTCGGGAATAGTCCTGCGCTACAACGCGTGCTGGAACTTGTGAAAAAGGTCGCCCCGTCTGACTCCACGGTCTTGCTAATCGGCGAGACCGGAACGGGCAAGGAATTGTTTGCGCAGGCGATTCAGCAGCGCTCTCCTCGCCGCGATCGCACGTTTGTGCGCGTCAATTGCGCGGCGCTACCGGCTGAGTTGATTGCCAGCGAGCTCTTTGGCCATGAGAAGGGTGCGTTCACGGGGGCAGTGCAGCAACGCGTCGGCCGGTTCGAAGCTGCGAACGGCGGCACGATCTTTCTCGATGAGATCGCGGAGCTGGGACCGGAAATTCAAGTATCACTTTTGCGGGTCTTGCAAGAGAAAGAATTTGAGCGTGTCGGAGGCAACCGGACGATTAAGACGGATGTGCGCGTGATCGCGGCAACTAACAAGGATTTGAGCCGCGAAGTTAACGAGGGCCGGTTCCGAATGGATCTGTTTTACCGGCTGAATGTTTTTCCTGTGCACGGGCCGTCTTTGCGAGAACGTGTGCACGACATTCCAGTGCTCTCTACACCAAGCGCGAGAGAGAACCAAGTGAGTTTGGCTCGGAAGCGGCTTGACGCAATAGCGCGAGGAGAGAGAAGGAGCGGCCAATGTGTCTCCCAGTGCTCGGCGAAATGGTGCTGATCGTCTCAACCTTGGTGTCGGACCTACTTCGCTTTGCGCGAAGCATCGTTGTGCGTGCCGTTCGTCTGAACTGCTGAACTCATCCGGAATTAATACATGAATGTGAATGCCGACAATTTCCACCCATCGGAATCAGAAGATGAGCTCGATAAAGTGATCGGCGCGCTTGCCCTGAAAATCCACCTGACTGGATCGAAAGAGTTGAGTTGTGAGATGCCTGCGCAGGTACGATGGCCTTCATCTAAGAGAAAAACTACAGATTACGAGATCGCTGAAAATACCGTCCGGTTTTCTTCACTCGAGGCGCGTAACCGTACCGTGGCAACCCATGCATTACGAGAGAATGCTCCCGGTGGTGGTGCGGCGGAGTGGCTAATCGTCGCTTACGGCCTTTGGCGTCACGAGATTGGCAGTAAGGATAGCGCTGCGGGGCGACTCTTGGCGCTTATTCATGAAACGAGTGATGTCTTTGTTATGACTGCGACCTCAATCAACAATAAGTCAATTAGAGTTTTTGACGCTCTTCTTACGCTCCAATCCGCATTTCCTTACCTTAGGGACCTACCGCCAAACGGGATTTGGGAGGTGTGTAACGCACAGTACGAGCTAACGAAGAATGACATTGCTGCCGGGATGTTTTTCGGAAAGCTGGGAGACGTGCTGATTCAGCACCCAAACGTCTGTCGCGCAATTCATGAGCGTCTTACGAAAGAAATCACCGAGTCCACTGCCAACCTTCATCCAACTGCAATAGTGTCACTCGCGAGATCTTCACCGGAAGAAGCGGTCCGGCTTACGCTCCAAGATGCCGAGCACTCCAACACAACGCTTAAGACTATTGCTCTATGGACGCTGGCGCAGCTAATTATTTTGTCTTTTGTCGACGACGACTCTATGCGTGAGGCTCAACTTGCGATCATCGCGAGCATGTCAAGCCCTATAGATACTGTCCGGTCGACATCAATACGCGCTGCGGCAATTGCTTCCCAAGTAACGGATGCCTTTGTCGAAGAGTTGCACCACTTAGGAGAAGCCCAAGATCTAGGTGCACTAGGTGCAATTGCGGAAGCTCTTTGGCGAAATCAGAGAGAGATGAAGGACAAGGCTTTCTTTCACGGTTGGGTTCGATTCTTGTGTAGAACTCCGCCATCTTCTAGCGGTATCCTCGAGCAATTCGATCATACTCTCTGTCAACTACTATCCGAAAAGTCGGAGCAGCAATTCGCCCTTTCATGCCTGACTGAATGGGTCGATATCAATGGAGTTGACAGCCCGCGGAACGAGTCCGTTCCAAAGATATTCAACACAGTGACATTGGAACTCACCAGGCAACGTGAATTGCTCTCTCAGTTGATTACCGAGTGGTTACTTTCAGACGGCAGGCGACTGCCGAGCGCGGCTGCAGGACTACTGTCTTATTTGGGCGTTCACGGGCTTGGGAACCCGGAATTCTGTGTGGCGAGGCTTGATACGTTGGAAGAACCCGATCTGCTTTATTTGGCGAGGCGCTTGGTCGGGTTCGTTTTTAGCGAAGACCATTTGTTATCTCTCGCTATGTCGTTCTTCAAAATCAAAGACGCGCCGGTACGAGCGTTTCCTGTTCTTTGGTCCCTGCTGGTTGACGAGATCGGTTATGACTACCCTTATTCGACCTTGGACGCATTGGAATCTGCTAAGTCTGCTTCGACAGAGCCAGAATGGAACGCATTCTACACAAGCACAATCGAGGCAATAAAAGGTCGCATGAACGAGTTAACCGCTCTGCCGCGCCTGATGGAGTTAGAGCCCCCGAATGAAATTCAGAGGCAATTGAGAAGGGCACGAGCCGAGCAGATGAATAAGGCTATGGACGGTGCCCGCCAGGAGTCTGTAATTCGTAGAATACTCACCGAAGTACCGATCAAGGCGGGCACTGGGTATTTTAGTTTTCAAGATGGTGGTTACACCGAGCCTGCTCAACTGAAGACCTTGTCTCATTCGATCAACTTGCCGCGACGAGTAATCCTAGACACGGTGGGATATGAGTTAAGTCTTTGGACGCTGAGGGAAGCCGAGCGAGGAGAATCATGAAATTGATCCTCTCGCAGTATCTGCGAACTCTCAAAGAGCGCAATGAGTTTGATCGCCTCCTTCCGGATCTGTTGCTCGCGATGGGCTATGTGCCAATTTCAAAACCGCAAACTGGAGTCCGACAGTATGGTGTCGATTTGGCAGCAGTCGGAGCGGCTGAAGATGGTATTCAGGAATTGCTGTTATTGGTTATTAAGCGAGGGGATGTTGGTCGTATCGAATGGGATTCAGGCCCCCAGTCGGTTCGTCAAAGCTTGAACGAGATTATTGATGTCTATCTAAAAACCCTCGTAGAGCCGTCGCATGAATCGCTCAGAAAGCGAATTGTGCTTGTTACTACAGGCGACTTGAAGCAGGAAGCACAGATTAATTGGGATGGCTACGCCAAAGAGAAAGCCAGTATTTCGTCGTTCGAATTTTGGGGTGCTGATCGGATTGCAGTGCTCGTTGAAAAACATCTACTTAATGAGAACGTCTTCACCTCAGACGATCGTACCTATCTAAGGAAAGCTCTGGCATTGGCGGGCGAAATTGATTATGACCAGAGGGACTTACATCGTTTGTTTCGTGGGCAATTGGACCTGGGGCGACAAGGCGAATTACTTGAACAAACCGAACGACTGCACGACTTGCAGAAAGCGCTGCGGGTGGTAAATCTTTCGGCGCAAATTTACTCGCGATGGTCGGAGAACGAAGGCAATCTAAAGCAAGCGTTAGTCGCGTCAGAGCGCGCGACGCTTTGGTGTTGGCATCGCCTTCACCTTGAGGATCAAGCCAAGACCCCTCGTAATTGCCATGAGTTCGCAGCTTTGTGGCAAGCACATCAAGAGGTCTCTTACAGATATTTTCAAAAGCTACAAGGTCATCTATTCGTAAAGGACGGATTGTCGGGTTATTCGCAAGAAAATGCTGAGTTTTCGTTAGTCGTGTTCGAACAAATTGGACTCATAGCAACGATTGGACTATGTCAGATCCTAGTTGGTGCAAACGAACAAAACGCCAGGGTCAATTTTGAAAATGCGAAGATCGTCGCACGCGGGTTAGCTGCACTGCTTTCGAATAATCCCGTGTCTGGTTCTCCCAGTCTTGACGACCATACTATTGACATCACGCTAGGATTGCTTTTGCTCACCATTACCGATAACGGGTCGCAGGCCCAGGATTGGCTCACCGAATTGGTTACACGTGCTGACTACACATTTAGGGTCAAACGCAACTTCCCAATCTGCACTGATTCGATTGATGACTTGGCAGAAGCGTCTGTTTCTAGCGACGATAAACTACAGACCCGCTTAATGAGAACTTCATGGCTTTTGGCTACGTTGGCTGGATGGGCTGTCATCCTTGAGCGAGATGATCTCTATGACGCGCTCGCCAGAAACACGAAAGCTTACTATCCTGAAGTATGTCTTCAGCTTTGGCATCCGACTGAAGATCTTGCAAAGCATTTTTATTACGGGCCATCTCGCTATAGTTTCGGGGAAGCGGAGGCTCCTATTGTGTTACCAGACACTTCGACGGAGTATCGCGAGAGGATGAAGGCCGTCCTTACTTCAAAGCGACATGACGTTACTAGCTTTTCACCCGCTTGTTTAGCCGGTATGGATGCGATCGACTTGGTGGCATGCAGACATTTCCGGACTCCAGTGGCGCCTTTTTTTTGGTACAGATTAATGTCGAATACACCGGCAAGTAGCCAGTCGCCGCGGTCTGCAGCTCAGGACTAGTTCAGAACGATTCCAGCCTGACGTTGGAGTGCGCGTCACCAATTTGGATTCCCTTTATGACCGACGGCTCACGAAAACTAACTCCCTGAGCGAGGGATTCATACATGCTTCGTAGCGCATCCTTGAAAGGTGAAAGATACGATTCCTCGGCGTGAGCAGAAGAGTCCGGACATGTAATTAATTGTAGTTTTGAAAGAGAACCTAACTTTTCAAATAAAGTGATCCAAAACGAATCGACACGTCCTGCCTGATTGGCCTTGTTGTCGGGATTGCGCGCCTTCATCATCTCACTAATGGCGAGTTGGTCCAGATAGATGACTTCCTTTTTCAATCCGGGAAGCATGTAGAATTGTGCATGCCAACACTCACGGCACCGTCTTCGAAACCCATTTGCCTGGATCATTAAGACGCCGAAACTTTGCTTTCCGCACTTGGGACAATCGTAGAATGGAGGTTGAATAAAGTCTCTGGGATCAAGCTCTATGTATTCCTGATTACTCATTCTTTCTTTGTAAGCGACAACTTGGAAGAGGCATCTAGCTCAGACTATGACGTAGAACTGAGATGGTGGTTTCTAGGTACGTATTGGTTCTCTTGGACGAGCGCGGGAAATACGCGCTGCGAAGTTTCCTTGGTTTGACCAGTTCCTCGCTGAAGCCGGTCTGGGGGCAATTTTCGCATGCTCTCAAAATGTCATCATTTGTCATCATCTGCAAACCTCCATGCGAACGCCAAAACGTTCACTTCTCCTCTTTTAAGGGTGTTGGTAAAGTGGAAGTAGGATGAGATAGCTGATGCATGGGAGTTTCGCCAGCTGTCGGTAGCGGCTCCTAACACGGTCAAAACAGGATCGGAAGCTATAGTAGCTGGTCCGCGAAGTGGGAGGATGATTCTTACAAACCCGGATCATACGTTTCTCAGTTCTGTTGTGTTCGCGGTAAGGGCGAGGATCACGAGCCAATGTTGGAACGAATAGCCGGCAAGCTTCTCGACTCTATCGAGGCGTTAGCTGTTGAAGAGATCAGTGTCACTTACAGTAGAGGACCAGGTCACCAATTTCAATACCTGCCGATAATCGTAACTAACGCTGATCTGTTTGTGTCGCTTGAAGCAGCCTGATGTTTCTCTTACAACTGGGTTATTGTCGGACGACGCTGGAGTCTTTGAGTCGGTGCCGTGGATTCGTTTTCATAAAGGATTAGCAACTGAGCTAACGGCGGGCAAACTAATTGAAAGTGTAGAACAGGCGAATCAGGATAAAGTTAGGTCGGTTATGGTCGTGAATGCGAACCATCTAATTCGACTGCTCAGAGAATGGAGCGGCGGAAGGCTCTACAGCTATTAGACAGCGAGCGATTTATCGTCTCCTGGCCTGCGAGTATTCGACGATTTCAATTCGCGAAATCTGTTGGTGGAATTAGCTCGTCGATCTCCTCAGCTTCTTCGTCCGACTCTAATCTATACTTGGTAACTCCAGCGAGCTGACTATTCTTCAGAGCCGGGGGTCTCCTTCATCTAAAACCTCGGTCACTATTAGCCTGGCTTTCACACAGCCTTTCCAAATTTCGCGCCTCTTTCGCGGCTAGGGCTTGTTCATCGCTTGGTCACGGGGACTCTAGGTTTCTTAAACTCCAACCTCCTGCGAAGTTCGGGCATTCGCCAAACGGCGCGCTTCAATAGAATTACATCAGGATATCCGTCGACCTGGCGCAGTTCCAACTCCAAGTAGTATCTACGCCACCTCGCCTCGTCTTTCATCTTTCTCTGAAACAGCGCCGATTCAATACTGTACTTTGAATATCTACCGTGCTTAAAGCGTGGGCTGCACCAGTGCTTTAGGGACTTGCCGCCATGATTAGAGCAACGGCCGTTTTCCGTCGGAGATCGTTTACAGGGCGTGTGGGATCGAGTCCGCGCACCACATTGCCGGCTTTCCTTCGTGGGGTATCACTCCTTCATGGGGTATCCAAATCATACCGTATCGAATAGACCTGTTTATGGGCGAGTTTCTAAAGTCTGAATATGTTCTAAACCAGGTTCGTTTGAGATCGTCGGACATGTTAATCGCGCAGTATCTGATGGAGGATAAATTGCCTCAACCCGCCTGGTAGACTGCAATAAGCTACGCAACTAGGGCTAAGTCCTGTAAATCGACAGCCTTTTCCTGATAACCATCCGAAATTCTATTGATTCAAATCCACGCGCAAGCTAATCTGTGCATCTGTAACGTGTAGCGCCTCCTTGTCGGACCTCCTAACCCCCCACTCGGCTTTCCGGCGCTAGTCCAGACACACTACAACCCTGCTGCCGTTGAAGCGATTCATGGCAGTTCGTAAACGAATTTGAACCCGAGTGTGCTGCCTAGAGAAGCGAGAGCATGCTTTGTAGCAGACTCAACGCAATCTCCGTTGCAGTTGCTTGGCGCATGGTATCTATCTGGCCCGTTACACCGGTCTGTATTTCGCCTTGTTTTGTTGGTTGTTCGGGCGACGTACGCGGAGTTTGTATTTCTCCAGCAAAGGCAGAAAGCGCGAGTGCGAGAGTTAGTACTGAAGCCGCGCAGAGTTGTCGTAAGGCTTTCATTCTGTTCTCCTGTTGTTTGTTGTTCTAAGCAAGGGCTATCTCTTGTCGAATGGATGGACGGTGAGGATACTGACATGGTCACACCGCCCTTGGATGTGTCTCACAACGTATCTTAACACTCAGGCGGTTATTGAAATGATTCGACTTAGCATAGCTTGTCACTTTTGAATCAATGAATAGGAGGGACGTTCCTCACGTGAACTTCCAGACTAACGAGCTACTTCACCGCATAGCTGACCCATCACTCTCGCATGGCGAAAGAGTTCACCTTCGCTGTCAACTGGTAAAGGAACTAGAAGAGGTAGGAAAGTATGACGCTGCGCGCGACGCCATGGGGGAGCTATGGCAAGGTCTCGGCCATCGACCTGTATTGGATGACCTAGACCAAATAATGGCGGCTGAAGTGACATTGCGCGCTGGTGTACTCACTGGCTGGATTGGTAGTGCTAAACAGATCGAAGGCGCACAAGAAACCGCGAAGAATTTGATAAGTGAAAGCGTTACGATCTTTGAGGCACTAAGGAACACCAAGAAGGTAGCTGAAGCGCAGATTGATCTTGCTGTTTGTTACTGGCGTGAAGGCTTCCTTGACGAAGCTCGCGTATGGCTGAATGAAGCATTAAGCCGTCTTACTGACGAAGATTTGGAGTTAAAGGCAGTAGCTTTGCTGCGCAGCGCCATCGTTGAGGGCTCTGCAAAAAGATTCAATGATGCCCTGCGTCTGGATATGGAGGCTAGACCTTTATTCGAAAAGAGCACCAATCATGTGCTCAAAGGGAAGTTCCACAATCAATTCGGCTTTGTACTGAGAAATCTTAGCGCAACAGAACAGCGCGACGATTATATAGACCGCGCTCTGATTGAATACGCTGCTGCTAGCTATCATTTCGAGCAGGCCGGGCATACACGTTATCTTGCCTGCGTTGAAAATAACCTCGGATACTTATTCGGCGCGATTAAGAAATTCCGCGAAGCGCACGAGCATTTCGATCGCGCTCAAGCGCTCTTTACCCAATTACGAGATAAAGTCCATATCGCACAAGTTGATGATGCTCGCGCGAGAGTCTTACTCGCAGAGGAACGCATTTCTGAAGCTGAGAAACTCGCCGACTCAGCTGTGCTAGCCTTAAGAACAGGGGACGAGCAATCTCTATTGGCGGAAGCTCTTACGACGCACGGCATCTCCCTTGCTCGACTTGGTCATCCCGAGCGCGCAAGGTCCACACTGCAAACTGCTGTCGAAGTTGCGCAGAACTCAGATGACAAAGAGGGCGCAGGTCAAGCTGTATTGACCACTATCGAAGAAATAGGCGAGAGCCTGACTGCCGACCAATTATGCATATCCTACGAGCACGCTTTAGACCTCCTTCTCGCTTCGAAACATCCGGGCACTAAAGATCGTCTGCTTTCGTGTGCGCGGCGAGTCCTGTTCCTCATCGGTGCAATTCCTTCGCCAATCTTCTGGAAGGACTTCTCATTAGAACGAGCAGTGCGGCGTTATGAGGGTCGCATCATCGAGCGTGCCTTAAGGGACGCCAACGGTAGCGTCACGCGCGCCGCTCGTCTCCTTGGCATCAAGCATCACGGAACGCTGGTTAACAAGCTGAATAGGTCGCACCCTCATCTGCTCTCTAACCGCTCGCCGGTCGTTCCGCGAAGGTTCAGCTTAATGTTCATCGAGGAAGGTGAGAAGGAAGCGCGACCTATCACTATCCTCCACGTCGAAGATGATCAAATGGTCGCTGATGCTGTGAAGGCGACGCTCGAGTTGGAAGGCTGGATAGTCGATACGCTCATGGACGGAACGGCCGCTTTGGAAGTTCTCCAAACCGAAGCGCATTACGATGTCTTGATTTTTGATAAAGAATTACCAGGCATCACTGGCCTCGAACTGGTAAGCGAGGTTCGGAGTCTCGCGCATCGCCAAGATACGCCGATCATCGTGCTCTCAGCCAGCTCGATTGCGCGCGAAGCGCGCCGCGCTGGCGTTAGTGCATTTTTGCGAAAGGCAGAAGACATAGGTGCTGTCACCGAAACCATCGCTCGCTTACTCGCACGAAGGAAACGAGTTGATAGCTGAAAATGAACCGCACAGTGGCGTCGATTCCGGCCAGCCTCGTGAACACTTCAACACGCGCTTTGTAGTCGCACGAAGTTCTTCCGAATGAGCCGGTTTACCGAAGTCAAATGCACCTCCGCGAAAGGCTGAAATCGTATGTTTCAAGCCAGTGAAAATGTTCATTTGAGCAGGGCGCCAAAAGAATTTAGGACTTCACTCGCAGAGATCGCAAAGTTAAGACCTTCAAAACCCTTCGCTTTGAAAGTTATTACACCTAGGACGCGTCCGCTAGAGTTAATTAACGGCCCACCACTGCTACCGGGATTAGTTGCCGCGGCAACTTGTATATACGCGATGCCCTGATTGCTTGTCCTAATGGCACTAATAATTCCCTTTGTAACAGTGCCCGATAGGCCTAAAGGGTCGCCGATTACATAAACATCCAGTCCCACGGGGGTTCTCGAAGTTTCAAGTGTCAGCGGCGCGATAAGGCAACCGACGAAGAAGCAAACGGCGAAGGTATATTTATGAGCTTTGTCTATGAGGCTAGATGGTTTGTTCTTACACAGACGGAAGGAGAAGACGTCCAACCGCAGGTGATCCCCGATTGGGACGCAAAGCGAGCGTTGGCAGCTCTCGCAATCGATCAGATTCCATTCGATAGCACAGATGGAAATTGCCTAGGCTTCGCCGCAAGCGGCAGATCGCGATCAACCCCGTGGCGCAGCTTCCGCATAAGACGCTATTTCACGAGTTGGCCCACGTGGTAATCGGCCACACGACGGAAGCGGGCTTTGCCGTCACCGAGAAGACCCCGCGGACCCTTCGCGAAGTGGAAGCAAAAGCGGTCGCACTTCTATGCTGTGAATCATTGGGTCTGGAAGGCTCTGATTACTGTCGCGGCTATTTGCAGAACTGGCTCTATCAAGGCGTCGGCTTCGACGCGAGCGCAATTCCAGAAAAGAGCGCGCAGAAGATTTTCCGAGCAGCAGATCAGATTTTGCGATCAGGTCGCCTAGGCGGGACTGGCGAGGAGCGAGGTCATTAAAGACGCAATCACACTCAGCTGCACGGCCCAAGCTTGGTCACCGACCGAGCTTGGGTTTTGTCATTTGCCTTGGCTTTTGTTTTTGTCGAACATTCCGGACTTGCACGGGAGCCTTATGGCAGAACGCGTTCTCGCCCCGCCAAACAATTAGTTTCACTTCTTCTTTGGCGGCGGTGGTGGTGGGTTCTTAGGTTGAGGAGGCGGAGGTGGTACGTATCCCCTCCTATCATCGGGATACTGTTGGCGGCGAGTTGGGACCACCACCTTACGCGTCCACTCCGGCCTATTTTGTTCTGACATTTATTGCCTCCAAGTTAAACCAGACAAAGGCTATCATTAGTACGACTCCCGTCAAAAACAACAAACCGCCTAGAGCGTTTAGAACGAGCGTTAATAGCCGGAGTCTTCCACCCGGATTCGGTGGACGTTCACCAGCGTCGATCTGCTTGATGGCCTTCCTGAGAGTCAGATAGCTCGCATAATATGAAAGCAGCACCGCTGTCACGCTTCCGCTCCAACACACCCAAGACAAAACTAGTAGTGCTTTAGATGAGATTGGACCCGGCCCAACAAAGTCTTTCACAAAAGCGAAAGACACCGCCAAGGCCCCGCCGGCGAGCAGGAGGACTGTCTTATCAAAGTCCTCTTGTGCCTTCTGGCCCGCCTCGATCAAATGAACACGGTACTCAGTTAGTTCTTTGTCCATTACGAAATCAGCTCCTACACGAGTTCCTTCATCTGTCGATCAGCGGCTTTCAAAAAGTTCCTTGTGTATTGGTGGACAGTCCGCGCCTGGTAAGAATACATTTCAGCCAGTCTATGAATTTCATTCCTGAGAAACCCAGCAAGTTTCCTCCGAGCCTTTGAGTCTTTTTCAAGATCAACGAGCGAATCACGAGGGTCGAACATTTCTTCACCTGTATCAAGAACAATATTTATAGACTGCTCGTGGGTGTGAGTGTTCCTGATTTGATTTCATCGTCGAGAAGATTCAGAAGAGCAGTCAACGAATCAATTGTCATCGGCAGACGACGGCGGAATGCTTTAAGTGCCTCCTTACGTTTGTTTCTGTGCTTAAGGTTCCTTATGGTTTGCGGCTCCGCCGTTACGGCGGTCAAATACCCAACGACGCGTTCACGCAATTCGCAAACCCGGACGAAATAGTTTTCTAACTGATAATTGAGTTCGTTTAGAGCCTGCTCCACGTTCCGCCTTGACTGTACGTTGTCAAGGTGCTCCTCAATAGTAATTAGACGGTGAGTACGGCCAGCAAGCTGACCCCACCATGCGTCAGGCGCTTACTCCTACCTTTTGAATGCACCAAATGAATTGTAGACCAGGTGCTCGTTCCAAGCGTGCCCCATCACTATCACGAGTTAACTCAATCATGATGAAAAAAGTCCCCAGAAAATCGAAAGATCAGTCTTCAGCACGGAACATTTGCCAATCAGGTACGGCATCTCGAGCCTTCCCGCCCAATGACTGAAAAGTCGGAACATTTGAGAGATCCAAGTCGCCCGCTGCTTCGAGGCATTGCGATAGAGCCGAGCTGACCATACTCGATGGAAGCGCCATGGTAATGTTCGTGTCTATTTTCTCCCCGGTTGAAAGCCGAAAGACACGTCCTGAATATAGTAATCCAACGACTGTAGGTGAATCGGTTAAGAAAACCGGTGAGCCACTTGCCCCGCCTTGTACCATCACATCGATTGTGAATCCGTGGGGCGAGGGCACTGGTCCCGGAAAGAGACTGCTAACGACCCCGTGCCTGAGAAGGGGCGTAATCTGCACCACCTTTTCATAGAGGACTAAGGCTTCCGCACCGAGTGCATAACCAGCCGTCGCTATCGGCCTCCCAATTCGAAGCGTATTCGGCTCAGTTCCCAAGGTCAAAGCTGACAATCCCTTTACATTGATTTGGAGAAAAGCTAAGTCGGGCATCGGCTCACCGAAATAGTCTCCCTTACATTCAAAGGTCTCAGGAATCGAATAACCAATTACGTCAACGAAGTGCAAAGGAAGGACGTGCTCGCCGTTCTCGGCTTTAGCTTCCCCTGACACCATTGCGAACGTTGACGGCCTTCCGTTTGCCGGATTTGGTGGAACGGTCTGAAGCTTTTCGACAACGTGGCGATTTGTGACCACTATGCCCCGCTCATCAACGACAAAACCAGTCCCGAGTATGGTGGGGAAGAATGGAGGTTGGCCGTCAACACCTATTGCCCAATTCGAACCCAAGGCTACGATGCCGTTTCGAACCTTTGCGAATGTTTCCCAAAGCTCCATGCGTCCACTCATTCTTTCTCGGCCAAAGACTTTCGCTCCCAGATGGCGATGTCTAATTGGAGGTCTGCATTTTCGTCTCCGAAGTTGCAGATGACTATCGAGAATTCTCCATCTTCATCAACGGTGAATGTTGTATTCAATTTGTAGACATCTTCATTAAGTTCGTGAGGATCAACTTCTTTACCGGCGTTCCATGACTCGTAGTCGTCGGTATCAATGAACATCACGGTTAGGGGCTCATCACTATTACCCACAACGACACGCTATCACCTTCGGTCAACGTGTAAGGGAGATGCCGGTGGGAATTGGCGTCAAGGATTGAATCTTCGTAATGATGATCAGCCGGTTGATCATTTTCCTCGCTCCTTTCTTCGTCGTCATCCTCGTCTTCGGATTCTGTGCTTTCTCCCTAACGATTTATAGCAGCACAGTGCTGCTCCCACTGTGCCTTGTATCTCCCTACCTCGCCTGCAGTGTACTTTCGTCCCAAGCCCTCATCGCCCGTGACTAAGCTGTGGCAGTCGAGGGAGAGCACAGCCAAATTGCCGAAAGTATTATTCGAGGAATCGCTGTCGATGTGGTGAATTTGGACATGCTTACGTGGCGTCTGGCAGATACAGCAGGTGTGCCGGTTCCGATACATCAGTTCGTCAGCCAATGCCTGCGATATATTAGGTCGCGCATTCATGACAGCGATTCTCGCCGTAAATTCCATTCAATGCAATTTTCATCGACGCCAGGAACGTGGTGGATCGCGAATTTACTCTGGACAGAGACTTCTCCTTGTCGAAATGTGTTTAACCGAGGTCGAACGGAAAGCCAGGGAGGTGCTGCGCACCTGAAATAAGGATACGCCACCCCGAATTTCTGGGCAGTGGGCGTCTACGTTTTTAGACGCCGCGTATACAATGTCTACTTGTTTGGCAACAACGACTTAACAGTTTTCGCGTAGACATTGCATACAAGCGTGTGTGTGAGCGTCAACAATACAGGGGGATGATTAGATGAAGGAAAGCAAAGGGACCAAGAACACTCGGAACATCAACTTTTCGTCTGACGGATGAGGAGTATTCCCAGGTTGAAAAGGCGGCTGAGACCGCCGGTGACGATCCGAACAATTGGTGTCGGAAAGTGGCGATCGACAAGTCGAGTGAGCAGTTCGCGCTCAGCAAAAACGAGCACCTGTTGTATCAGGAGATCGCTCTACTACGGTTCCTCCTTGGGCACCTATTCAAACTTCTGTTGGGCGGGGACGAGACGATCGCGACGACGTGGAAGAAACTCACAACCCAAGCCGATCACAAATCAGAAAGAATCGTCGAGGAACTTCTCTCCCGAAGGCGGTAGCCGGCACACCGATCGGTATGTCGAAATGGCGCGCTTAATTGCAATCAACCTAGCCCTTACGCGACAGTAGTTGTTTCATGCACTATACTTATGTAGCTTTGCCATAGTTACCATCTTCAAGATACAGAATCGATGCTAGCGGGTTTCACCCTATCCGATGAGCAACGAAGCCGATACTTGCCGAAAGTACGTAACCCCTAAGCTTGTCGCCACCGGATGGGACGACGAGCCTCATTCCTTCACAGAACAGCGAACTTTTACCGACGGGCGCATAGTCCCGATCGGAAACCGAGTCTTTCGCAAGCCCGGCAAGCGCGCCGATTATTTGCTTCGTTACACGAGAGACATTCTTATCGCCGTTGTC
This sequence comes from Pyrinomonadaceae bacterium, assembly GCA_963702045.1. Classification (GTDB taxonomy): domain Bacteria; phylum Acidobacteriota; class Blastocatellia; order Pyrinomonadales; family Pyrinomonadaceae; genus JACMLC01. Next base: position 5,657,186 of record OY969701.1, on the reverse strand, counting down.
GAAGCCAAACCGGATTACAAGAATCCAGGCGACGGATTACAGCAAGCGAAAGAATACGCTGAGATACTTGGGCTCAAATTCGCTTACAGCACAAACGGCCACGGAATTATCGAGTTCGATTATCTGACTGGCGAGGAGCGCGAGCTTGAAACGTTCCCATCTCCGAGTGAACTCTGGCAGCGGTTACGTAAAGCCGACAAGCTTGACGATGAAGCTACGGCGAACCGCCTCCTGACACCGTATTATCACCAACCCGGCAGGACCACTCGGTACTATCAAGAGATCGCAATCAATAAGACCGTCGAGTCTATCCTGCAAGGCAAACATCGCATTCTGCTCACCATGGCGACCGGGACTGGAAAAACTGAAGTCGCCTTTCAGATCTGCTGGAAGCTTTGGAGTTCTCGTTGGAACAGGGACGAAGAATTTCGGCGACCGAAGATACTTTATTTGGCTGATCGAAATATCCTCGTCGACGATCCAAAAGACAAAACGTTCGCTCCCATGGGTGACGCCAGATGGAAGATAGAAAATGGCGTCGTCAATATGGGCCGCGAAATGTACTTCGCGATATATCAGGCGTTGGCGAAAGACGAACGACGACCCGGATTGTATAAGGAATATTCACGCGACTTCTTCGATCTGGTGATTGTCGATGAGTGCCATCGAGGCAGCGCGAAGGACGAGAGTAATTGGCGCGAAATCCTTGAATACTTCCAGCCGGCTTTTCAGCTCGGGATGACTGCCACACCAATGCGTGAGGACAATCGTGACACCTACCGTTATTTTGGGAACCCGCTCTACACCTACAGTCTTCGCCAGGGAATTGATGACGGCTTTCTCGCTCCATACCGAGTTCATCGTGTCGTCACGCATTGGGACGCCGCTGGCTGGCGTCCAAGCAAGGACGATCTCGACCGTTACGGGCGCGAGATTCCAGACGAGGAATATCAAACGAAGGATTTCGAGCGAGTCATTGCGTTACGCAAGCGGACCGAAGCAATTGCCAAACACCTTACAGACTTTCTAAAGAGTACTGATCGATTCGCGAAGACGATGGTCTTTTGCGTTGACCAGGAACACGCCGATGAAATGCGCAGGTCGCTGAACAATCTGAATTCCGATCTTGTCCAGCAGTTTCCCGACTACGTGTGTCGCGTAACCGCAGCGGAAGGCAACATCGGTCGAGGTCACTTGGGTCGCTTCCAGGACACGGAAACTACAACACCAGTAGTTTTGACGACCTCGCAACTTCTAACTACTGGCGTCGATGCGCCCACGTGCAAGAACGTCGTGCTTGCTCGCGTCGTCGGTTCGATGACGGAATTCAAACAGATCATCGGTCGGGGTACTCGGGTTCGCGATGACTATGGGAAGCTGTTCTTCAATATCGTGGACTATACCGGCTCCGCGACTAGGCTCTTCGCCGATCCCGATTTCGATGGCGATCCGGCACTGATAACCGAGGAAGAAATCAACGAAGAGGGTGAGACGACTAAGGTAACGGTCGAGACGGAAGAGGTAATTTCTGACACCCTTGAGCCTGAGGAAATAATAATAAGCGATCCGCCACCGACCGAACGGAGGAAGTTCTATTACGACGGTGGGCACGTCGAGATCGCCGCTCATCTGGTTTACGATTTGGACCCGGAGGGTAAGCAACTTACCGTCGTCAAATTTACGGACTACGCGGCAGACAAAGTGAGAACGCTCGTACGTTCTGTTATTGAACTTAGAGCAAAATGGTCGAACCCAACCGAGCGCTCTGAAATAATCGACCAGCTGGCCGAACGCGGAATCGATTTTGATGAATTAGCAAAGTCAGCAAACCAACCCGACGCAGATCCCTTTGACCTGCTCTGCCATGTTGCTTTCAATGCTCCTCTCCGCACTCGACGAGAGCGGGCAGATAAACTAAGACGCGAGCGAAAAGATTTCTTTGATCAGCACGCACCCGATGCCAGGGCGATCCTCAGCGACCTTCTGGAAAAATACGCTGAACATGGAACCGCGCAGTTTCTGGTTCCAGACATTCTGAAGGTCCCACCGATCTCGAGTCGTGGAAATGTGATTGAGATTGCGCAAATGTTTGGCGGACCTGAGAAACTCCGCGAGTCCGTGACGCAACTTCAAAACCTCCTATACGCGGCATAGACGGCGACCTATGCAAAAGGTACTAAGCAACAATCTCTGGGAAGAAATCCAGCGCCTCGCTTCCAAGAGCAAAACAAGGCGGGCAGCTATCGCCTATGTCACAATTGATAAACCTCTGAAATTTGGCAATGGAGATGTGCTTGTAGTAGACGCGTCGGACGCCGCTATTGAATGCGGTGAAACCTCCGCAGCTGTGCTGAAACAAGCGTACAAACGAGGCGCAGAACTCTTCAGCTCCGACAGACTCCACGCGAAATTCATCCTGTTGGATCAAGTTGCTGTGGTTGGTTCGGCGAATCTTTCTTCTTCCTCTGCAAACCAACTGCTTGAGGTTGCCGTTGTGACCGACAGTCCCCAGATTATGTCGGGCCTCAGTGCTGTTCTTGATCAGTTAATGAGTCAGTGTAAATCGATCGATCAAGACTTTCTTGAGCGCATAAGTTCTATCAAAGTGGTTCGACGACCTAGGGCTATCAAGCTGTCGAGAAAAATTAAGATCGACACTCAGAAAAACAGAACTTGGTTGATCGGAGTGAGTGAGCTCGACGTCTCGCGTTACCTTCATGAAGAAGACGATATTGCTAAGGGGGAAGCAAAAGCCGAACGGCTCAAGACCTTGAGCAAAGCGGAAATCGGTTGGATTAGATGGCCCGGAAATACTCGGTTTCGCGCCGAGGCACAAAAAGGCGACACAGTTATTCAGATCTGGCGCTCCCTTCGTAGTAAGAAGCCGACTAGAGTCTATAAGCGTGCGGCGATATTACTTCGACAGGAGGAGGCAAAGTGCACACGATTCTTCATCGAGGAACCGAGGAACGCAGAAAAAGAAACGCTTTCGTGGAGTGGCTTTAAGAAACTTTTGGATGGAGTAAGCTTCCCTGGAAGGGTCGGACCGGCCTCAGAGCGTTTGCTTCGGCCTGAGATGGCTGAAGCAATCTTTTCTTTTTGGAACCTTTCACGTTAACGATGGCTAAAACAAAAACTTCAGCGACACTCACCACCGCCCAACAGCTCGGCTCAATCGTGAAATCCGCGCGCGATATCATGCGCAAGGATAAGGGCTTGAATGGTGATCTGGATCGGTTGCCGATGCTCACTTGGATCATGTTCCTGAAGTTCCTCGACGACATGGAGCACATCCGCGAGCAGGAATCGACAATGGCGGGTAAGCGGTTTCGCGCAGCGATCGAACCACCCTATCGCTGGCGAGATTGGGCGGCGATGTCAGACGGAATTACGGGTGATGAACTTATAGCCTTCGTTAACAATGAAGAAGCAGTTAAGCCCGATGGAACAAAGGGCGCCGGTCTATTCACCTACCTGCGCAGCATACAGGGCACGAATGGTGGTGACCGGCGGGACGTGATTGCGACCGTCTTCAAAGGCACCGTTAACCGAATGATCAATGGCTACATTCTTCGTGACGTCATTAACAAGATCAACGGAATTCATTTCACTTCAAGCGAAGAGATTCATGTCTTGGGCAGTCTTTACGAATCGATGCTCAAGGAAATGCGGGATGCCGCCGGCGATTCGGGAGAGTTCTATACGCCGCGAGCAGTCGTGCGTTTCATGGTCGCTGCGGTCAATCCACAACTCGGCGAGACCGTGCTCGATCCTGCTACGGGAACGGGCGGCTTCCTGGTCGAAAGTTTCGTCCATCTAAAGAAACAAACTCGAACAGTCGACGACGAAAAGACGCTACAAACTAAAACGATCTTTGGCTGTGAGCCCAAACCGTTGCCGTATCTATTATCGCAAATGAATTTGCTCTTGCATGGTCTGGAATTACCGAAGATTGACGCTGGTAATGCGCTGCGCGGGAAGATAACCGAGATCGGAGACAAAGATCGGGTTGACGTTATTCTCACTAACCCGCCTTTCGGCGGCGAAGAAGAGAAAGGCATTCAGGGAAATTTTCCCGAAGACAAACGAACCGGTGAAACAGCGCTTCTTTTTCTGCAACTGATCATGCGTAAGCTTCGAAGATTGCCGAAGCCTGGCCGGGCAGCCGTAATTACTCCAAACGGCACGCTGTTCGGCGATGGCGTTTGTGGACGTATTAAAGAAGAACTACTGAAGGAATTTAATCTTCATACAATTGTGCGCCTGCCCAATGGCGTCTTCTCACCCTATACGAGCATCCCCACGAACATTTTGTTTTTCAATCGTTCTGGTCCAACGCGTGATGTTTGGTATTACGAGCAACCTTTGCCTGAAGGCCGCAAGAATTACACGAAGACAGCGCCAATTCAGTTCGTGGAATTCACGGACTGTCTGTCGTGGTGGGAAAAGCGCGAAGAAAGCCTTCACGCCTGGAAATGGGAATTCAAGAAAGATTTCGACGAGGCAATAGTCAAAGCAGAACCGCACTGGAAGGAGGCTGAGGTCAAACGCAAACGGGCTGCGGAGTTGAATCAGCAGGCGAGAGATATCCTACGTAGGGTCGATGAAGTGCGGGCCAACAAATCAAAACGGGAGACCAAGACGCTTGAGCAGAAACGGATTCAGCTCTTGGAAGATGGCAGAGCTGCTGAATTGAGGGCAAAGCAACAACAAGCGGCGGGTGATGCTATCTATTGGCCGCTTTTTAATCTTGACCGCAAGAATCCACGCGCCAAGGAAGACATCACACATCTTCCGCCAGGACAACTTGCCGACAATATTATCCAAAAGGAGAAGCGCATCGCAGAGATCATGGAGAACATTAGGGGTCTGATTGCGAGCCATAGCTAATGATCGATAAGTGGCAGAACATGAGACTCGGTGACATCCTTCAGCACCGGAAGCAGTTCATCGCAATCGATGACCTTTCGAATTACAGGCGCGCGCGCGTGAAGCTTCATGTGCAAGGCATAGTACTTCGTGACGAAATCATGGGCGCTCTCATTAAGACGAAGACGCAGCAAGTCTGCAAGGCTGGCGAGTTCCTTGTTGCAGAAATTGACGCGAAGGTTGGGGGCTTCGGAATCGTGCCAGAGACACTGGATGGCGCGATCGTAAGTAGCCACTACTTTCTTTTTGGTATAGACGAAACGAAGCTCGAAACACGCTTCCTCGAATATTTCATTCGCACTCCAGCCTTCCGACAACAAGTGGCGGCACAAGGCTCAACGAATTACGCGGCGATCCGCCCAAGTCACGTTCTCACTTATGAGCTTCCGTTGCCCTCGTTGGCCGAACAGCGACGGGTGGTCGCGCGGATTGAGGATCTCGCCACCCAAATTCGTGAGGCCCGCGCCCTCCGCCTCCGAGCCACCGAACAGGTCGAGGCTCTTCTAGGGCGCTCCGCAGAGGTAAGTCTTGCGAATAATTTCCCGCAAGTTCGTCTCGAAGACGTTTGTCACCTAATTACAGACGGCACTCATCAGACCCCTCAATATACGGACGAAGGTGCAATCTTTTTGTCGGCCCAGAATGTGAAGCCTTTTCGCTTCATGCCGGGAAAACACCGAACCGTGTCTGTGGAAGATTTCCGCGTCTACACCGCGCGAAATAAACCAAGACGTGGAGATGTGCTCCTGACTCGTGTCGGTGCTGGCATCGGCGAAGCTGCAGTCGTTGACCAAGATATTGAATTCGCAATTTATGTCAGCTTAGCGCTCATTCGGCCAGACAACCAGCGGCTTTTGCCAGAGTTTCTGATGTATTGGCTCAACTCGCCTTCAGGAAGAGCTAGTTCTCGCCGCGAAACCTTAGGAAGAGGTCATTCGCAGGGGAATTTGAACCTCAAGTTGCTTCGGGGAGTCAGACTCCCGCTCCCTGCGCTCCGGGAGCAGCGGCGTATTGTGATGGAGCTGGATGCACTGCGGTCGGAGGTCGACGCGGTGAAGCGCCTACAAGCCGAAACCGCTGCTGAACTCGATGCCCTGCTTCCCTCAATTCTCGACCGAGCCTTCAAAGGAGAGTTATGAACGAGCAACTTCGCGACGCACTCAACAAGTTTCGCGGAACTCAGTTGCACGGTCCCGACGAGTTTGCCGAGTTCATAAAGAAAGAAGGTGTTCAATTCTCTGGCGATGCCCTGCTATTTCTTTAATCGCGTCGAACCTGACGGCGCACGACTCGTTTCATATCACTTCACAGGAGAGCCTGAGTTAAAGAGCCAGTTTGAAGAAGCCACCGAAACCATCAGATTGCTGACAGCGAACTAAAGGAGCACTGGGCATGGCTAACATCCTCCAAAAGAAAAACAAAGAAGGTGAGGTTTTCTGCCAGATCAACAAGAATTCGAAGAAGGGCTACTACGTAATCTTCGATCGGTCTAGTCAGAACAAGTACTGTGAAAAAGTCTTTCTGGAGGGTTTTGATCATTTGCCTTCCGGCTTCTATACGAGGGACGGAATTGGGTTAACCGCAGCTGGCAATTTCATCTTTCAAGAACTCTTCGATAAGTACAAGAAGAAACTTCATCTGACATTAGTCGCCAAAGGACCAGCGAAGTTAGATGGCCGTGGCAAGCTCACGAAGGTTCGGCTTCCCCATGAAGCTCTCACCGCCGTCAATGTCGAGGTCAGGACAACGAAGCGAATTCGAAACGAAGAGATTAAAGTCGAGGTTCGACAATTTCTGGCTGCAAACTTCGCAACCCAATTCAAGGAGTATAAAGGCGCGACTGCTCGTTATGCCGGCGGCACACTCGCAGAAGCACTAGATCAGAAAGGTATGCTGTCGCGTTTGAGCGACGATGATAGGGAGAAACTGGAAGATTTCATCCCTGAATACCTTTCCAGCATCAAAGGAACGCTAAAAGCGAAGAATAAATTAAAGGTCGTTTTTGATTCGTTAGACGCCGGCAAGAAAGTTTACTTTGAGAAGATCATCAACGAGTTCAATCAGAAACTTAAACGGTCCACCCAGTCAGAGTCAGTCTGGCAGAAATTCTTATCGGATTACATTCTTGTCTTGCGGAACACATACGGCGAGGTGCTGGAGAAAGAGAGCGTTTCACTCCAGGGAAAATTCCCGGATTTCATGTTGATCGATCCATACAGCTATTTGGACATTTACGAAATCAAGAAGCCAACGACAGTCCTGCTTAGATTTGACAAAAGCCGAAACAATTATTATTGGGACACAGAAATGTCCAAGGCGATATCACAGGTTGAAAACTATATCCATCAGGTCCAACGCAGCAGCGACATTCTGATTAACGACATCAGGAAGCATAAGGGCATTGATGTGAACATTGTGCGACCGAGAGGCTACATAATCGCTGGAACCAGGTCTCAGCTCAAGAGCCCAAAGATGCTGGATGACTTTCGGATTCTGGTGCAGTCGCTAACAAACCTAGACGTAATTCTTTACGACGACCTGAAGAGCAATTTGGAAGCATTCATCAATCGCATTGCTCAGTAGGATTCCGATATGAGCCAAAAGAGTTGGGCTCACGAACTCGTGCCCCGTCTTGGAAAGGAACTGAAGCGTTAAGATTCAGCCGAGATCCAAATCGCTATCAGCAATGGAAGTAATTAGCTTACTCATGCGTGATTCACGAATACGACAAGGATGGAAAGAAAAATCCGATTTCTGCGAAGTATGAAACTGACATGATGGTCTGTGACACCGTCGCTCACTGGCGCTGGATTCCGAGAGTTGTCGTTGAATTCAAAATCGGCGGGAACGTTACGACGCATGACGCATTAACTTCTAGCAGCAACGCCGCAACTCACAAGCAGGTTAATCCTTACCTTCGATGGATTTCTCGCTGGCAAACGTAAGCACTTTGCTATTCCCCCGCGTTTGGTGAAACACGGCGCGCATTTCGATTTCATGGCGACATGGTGCGCCGCTGAACCGACCCCAACAGAATGGAAGAGGTTTTGGGCATTACCCAAGGAAGAGATCGATGCCTCGCGTGTTCTGCAGAAATTGTTAACCGCAGGTTGGCTAAGCACACGGACCAAATATAGTGTCCACCGACCGCTCCTGTTGAAATAACCTCGGAGAACCTCATGACTACTTTCGACTCCACCAAAACTGAACTCAGCAAACTCCTTGAAGAAGTTGTCCTCGGTAAAATTCAGTTGCCCGACTTTCAGCGAGGTTGGGTGTGGGACGATGAACATATTCGTTCCCTTCTTGTGAGTATCGGACGGTCTTTTCCCATTGGAGCAATCATGTTGCTTGAAACCGGAGGAGATGCACGCTTTCAGGTTCGTCCTGTCGAAGGCGTTTCCTTACCCAATGGGAAAGAGCCGGACCGCTTGATCCTGGACGGCCAGCAGCGCCTTACTTCGCTGACGCAGGTTCTTAAGCTTCCTGCGACTGTGAGTACGCGGGACGAGAAGAAACGAGAAATCAAACGGTACTACTATTTCGATATGAATAAGGCGCTGGCCGGAGTCCATGCGCTTGAAGAAGCGGTTGTTGCCGTTGGCGAGAATCGCATTCTCCGCGAAAATTTCGGTCGCGATATTGCCCTTGATCTAAGCACGCCTGAGAAGGAATACGAGACGTTCCACTTCCCCTGTAACCAGATTCTGAATTCTGACGATTGGGAGGATGGACTGAATATCGCTCATCCCGACCGATTTGGTCGCTACATGCAGTTTCGCAAGCTGGTTCTCAATCCGTTTCGCAGCTATCAAGTGCCCGTAATTGAACTGAAGAAGGAGACGACCAAAGAGGCCGTATGCCTTGTCTTTGAAAAGGTAAATACGGGTGGGGTTCAGTTGACGGTCTTTGAACTTGCAACCGCTACTTACGCGGCAGATGGATTCAATCTGCGTCGAGACTGGTTTGGAGAAGGGGGAGTCAAGGGACGCCACGCTCGATTCGTTGTCAAGCCTTTGCTGAAATCAATCGCAGCTACGGACTTCCTTCAAGGTATTACTCTTCTTCACACGTACGAGATTCAGCAGCATGATCTGAGTGCGGGAAAAACTGGTAGAGACGTGACTCCCGTTAGTGCCAAGCGCGAACATATTCTCGCGGTTCCGCTGGAAGCTTATCAGAAGTGGGCTGAGCGTCTAACTCAGGGGTTTCTCGAGGCCGAACAGTTTTTACGCCAGTTGGGATTTCACCACCCTAACTTTCTTCCCTATCGGGCGCAATTAGTGCCATTAGCCGCTACGCTCACACACATTGGTGATCGATGGCTGGAACCTCAGATTCAGGACAAGCTTTCGCGGTGGTATTGGAGCGGCGTGTTCGGAGAACTTTATGGTGCGGCATCCGAAACGCGCATCGCCCTTGATCTACCGCAACTGCTGGCATGGATCAACGACCTCACAGCGCCTGTACCAGTCACAATAGTAGGTGCCGGCTTCCAGGTAACGCGGTTGGACAGTATGCGTACGCGAACATCCGCTGCCTATCGGGGTCTGTATGTCTTGTTACAACAGCAGGGCGCGATGGATTTTTTCTGGCAGGCGCGAATGATCGACATCGATCGGAACGAAAAGGGAATCGACATTCATCACATCTTTCCGCGGAAGTGGTGCGAAGACCAGGGAATCTCGTCGCGCATCTTTGACTCAATCATCAACAAGACCGCGATCTCCTATAAGGCAAACCGCAAGATAGGGAGTAAGGCACCTTCAGTTTATCTGGAGCAGATAGAGAGCGATAAGGCAGTCCAACTTGATCAAGCTGGAATGGACGCGATTCTACGGACTCACAACATCGACCCGGCTCTCCTTCGGACGGACGACTTTGATGGCTTCTTTCAGACGCGTAAGGCTGCCTTGCTTGTCCTTATCGAGCGAGCGATGGGGAAAGAAGCCATTTCAACCACCGAACTAGTCACGGACGATGTCCCAGATGAAGAGGACGAGGAGTGAGTTTTCAGATCGTTGGCCGAGAGAGGCACCCACCTCGTCCGCAAGAAAGGCTCTTACTGGGAATCAGGTCCTTTGAGCCTCAGGATTCATATTTCAGAGTTATTGGCCTGAAAGAGGAAAGTGACCACAAATACTTCACCATTTGTGTGGAGTATAAACCGCGAGCGCGAATCTTCAATAGCTCTTTATGAGTTTTCTTGCTCCGTTTTTCCAAAATCATTAGGCAAATGTTAGCTTTTGTCATGTTTTCGAACTCTTCTCGTTGACCGCCCGGGACCTTGGCTACACCCGCATATGACTAGTGGACAAAGAGAGGGAAACGTTAGCCCACGAGCCTGATTTCAGGAAGGGAGTCGTCACTCATTGGTTCAAGATGTCAGTCCGTTGATCGCGTAGACTTAGTTTTGTACTTATCCAAATCAATCATAGCTGCACGGGCTGGTGTGTGATTTGGGCGCCCATAACGCGCCCGGAAATGGCGTCGTCCTTGGCGATGCGTACCCCCAATCTGAATCGCGCTCAGCTTCATTATCGCCTCCGTCAAACTGCGATGATATTGCGCTGATTCATAGCTGAGATCATGACATACGCGACAAAGGAAGAATGCAGAAGCCCCGCGCGACCAACGCGGCATGTGCAAATGTGCAACACGTCGATAGCAGGCCGGACAACGAAACCACCATCGAAGCCCGCCAAAATTAGGTTTCGTCGCGCAGATAGTGACTGACTGATTCACGATCCCATCGTCGGACGGAAAGTTGAGTTTAATGCGTCTCAAATGCGGGTTATCACTGCTGACATCAACGCGGACCTCTACCGCAAAGTGATAATACGGCCAACTGTAGAAGCCGTAGTGTCCGGTCGAAGGAACTGGTGGCAAAATACTGAAGCAATCTTCGACGCGCGACCGCGTATATTCACAGTTCCATCTTGTCGAACCCGCTCCGCCCATTTTTCAGTTTTTTTCCAAAATCAATAGAAAAGGTTGACTTATGTAGAGCCGGCAACACACGTCATCGCGAGGTCTTTAGCCTGGGAGCAACTCTAACCACCTTACGAAATGAACCTCGCTGTAGATATCCATATAAATCAACCGACCGAATTTATTGATGCGCGCCTGAGACTCGAGACTGCAAACCTCATTAAGAACGTATTGTATCTGCGCAAAGTAAATCCGTACACAGCTTCGTTGGGCTAGTTTCCAACAACGACGGTTGTCCGACGATCAAAAAAACTAGCTGCCAACAGTACAGGCCAGTTCGACTCGCGTTTCTCAACAGCGATGCAATGCTATAACGCGCTTCAACTCGCGGGCGAGTAGCTCTCCCTCTCCATCGTGATGATCCATAGCCTGCATATTTTTAGTTTTTCCAAAATCAAAAGGTAAAGGTTAAGTTTTGTTAAGTTCTCAGATCGTCCTGAATTTCTGATCGAGGGTAGATGCGGTCAACCCGTGAAGCAGCTCTTTAGCCCTCAAATTGCCCAACTTTCGCGTTTTCGAAAACCGTTAGCCGTCGTGGCCCAGCCACCTCCATTTCGGATAACATCAAGCAATGAAATCCCAAGTTCTTGCGAATCAAAAGGAAGATAACTTGCCCTAACGGGATAAGAGGCAAAGTCTATATGGCTGATACCACTAAAATCGGGAACCATACGTTTAGAATTACAAAAACCATTCGAGATCTAACCCGACTTGAGTTTAAGTTGGATTACCGAACATGTTTTGTGGAATCGCGAGACGGGCGTAGCGCATGGATGTGTCTCCTTAGTCTAGATGGCCATGTGTTCGAATCGCACACGTTTATCGCTGAACCTCCGGCCGAGTATGCCGAAATGCACAAAGAGTGGGCGAAGGCCGAAGAGCGGGTAGTCACGGAATACTTTTCTAAGCACATTCGCCTCGCGTTGATATCTGCAGTAGACCTCATTGTCCGAGAGTCCAAACTCTTCTGGCCGCTTACTGAAGAGCCGCTAGCTGATGCACTCAAACAAAGATGGCTAAAGGAGATTCAGAAACAGGTCAAGGCTGAAGCGAAGCGTCGCCTCGGTATGGATAGCGGCCAGGGAAAAAAGATTCCAAGAACTAGAAGGTTTAACCTGGATTTGGAATATCGCGAACTACTAAAAACGTTTCAGGCGATCAAAAGACATCACAATCGCGAGCTTAGAAGATTCGAAGAGTCGCGCGGCCGTAATGGATATACCCGCGGAGAATGGTCCGAAACATGGGTTTCTTACGCGCGGAAGGTATATCCCACCTTTTCGGATGACCTCCTTAACCTGTTTTCAGATGAAGATCCCTTCAACTCTCTTCCCTCGAAGATCGCGTATAAGCATCTGGCCAAGGACACCGGCTACTCGTCAAGCGATTACATTGAAAAGCTTGTGAAGAAGCTAAGAAGGGATCGCGACGACTAGAAAGGACATTCTGTCTACACCAAAATAACCCTACGCTTGTCACTCCGCTGGGGGATATTTACGATCGCAAAGAAAGACCATATCAACTCTTCCTCCACTTCCCTAAATTGACTCTGCCAGAACCCAATCGGGTTTTTGAGAATTACAATTATTGAAAAGTAGCTGTCTCTGACCAGCACGAATTAGTGCCCTCAGGTTGGTTCTCGCTTGCTGTCGCGGTGGGAACAAACCAGGAGAAGGCCGGAGGCTAGTAGGGTCAGAGCTACTTGCTTTCGGCCTTTCGTCGTTTTGGAAGAAACGAAAGTTCGAGTGCAGGAGGCGAAGTCCCCGAATGTGTAAGACGAATGAAGGCGCTAATAGCCGCCAAAAGCTGCCCATGGAGGTCAATGTGGCTGTTCCAATTCCTGATCAACTATTAAATCCAACAATGCTTAGCGCTCATGAAAGTGAGCGAGCGATCTTGGGCGCGATCGTCCTCGAGAATGCACTTGCTTCAAATGCGATTAAACAGCTCAAGCAAGAATATTTTCATGACACCTCGCACCGCAGAGTTTTCGCAGCCATGATCGCGCTTTTCCAACGAGGGTCGCCGATCAATCCAGTACTCCTCGGTGAAGAACTAAAGCGTCAAGGAGTATTAGAATCCGTGGGCGGCGTTACATTCATAACTAACCTCACCTACGGGCTGCCGCATGCCCCAAGTGTCGATGCCTACGCCAAAATCGTGCAAGACGCATACTTGCGGCGGACTTACGTCGAAGAGTGCAGGCGCAGCGCCGCAGAAGCAACAGAAGAGGGAAAAGATTTTCTGACGATTCAAGATCGCCACTTTAAATCAATTAGCAGTCTAATCAGAACGAACTACGACCGTGAATCGGGCTCAAGACTCTTCACTGAGCACAGCATGAGCGAATGGCTGGCGTCTGCAGAACTAAAGCCGGTGCCACGTAGATTGTTTGGAGAGTTTTGGGCGGAAGGAGAATTAGCCATCCTCTTTGCCGATACGGGTGCCGGAAAATCAGCGTTAGCGACGCAGATGGCGCAAAGTATAGCGACAGGAATCCCGATTAACGGCTTCCCTATGGAGGCCACGCCCCAGCTGATTCTCTATTTCGACTTTGAACTGACCGATATGCAATTGCAAAAACGTTACGCAATCGAACAGCGCACAGAACAGCGGGTTTGGTATGCCGGACACTACATGTTTTCAGAACGATTCAGACGCGTGGAAATCGATAGTGCGAGCCATATTTTTGACCAGGTCGTCGACTGGGAACACACACTCATTAACGAAATTGAACGGCAGATCAACGTGTCCGGCGCGAAGGTCATCATCATAGATAACATCACATATCTCGCCCGAGAGACTGAAAAGGGCAAGTTTGCGCTTCCGCTAATGCATAGACTGAACGAACTGAAGAAACAACTCGGACTCTCAATAATGGTTCTCGCACATACCCCCAAACGAGATGAGAGCCGCGCATTGAGCCCTAACGACCTAGCGGGATCGAAGATTCTGAGTAACCTTGCTGACACAATCTTTGCTATCGGCAAAAGTAGTCGGGACTGCAACATGCGATATTTAAAACAACTTAAGACTCGCAGCACCGACCTAACTCATGGCGCTGAAGATGTAGCTGTCTTCAGTTTCGGAAAAAGCAATAATTTTCTTGGTTTTGAATACATTTGCACCGCAAGCGAATATGACCACCTCAAAGTAACCTCCGAGTCAGAAAAGTCCGAGTTGATCAAGCTAGTAGGATCACTATCACGCCAGGGCCTTACCCAAAGAGCAATTTCAAAGAGAGTAGGCATCTCTGTAGGATCGGTTAACAAATATGTCAAGCCGAAGGATGTTCACGTTGTTCACGACGTTCAAGATGTTCACACCCTGAACAGTGTGAACGCTCAGCCAAACGGGAAAGAATTTGCTTTTCACCCGCAAGGAGCTTGAAAGGATTGTACGTATGAATGAATTTCCAACAACACTTCCAATCTTTCTCAATGTCGCTGGGGTAGCAGACTTGTTGAAGGTCAAGCCTCGAACCATTTACAGCTGGGTCGCTAATCGAGAGAAGTCAGGAATTCCGGTTGAGCATGTCGGCGGCGCGCTGCGCTTCAGGCTGGACAGGCTTCTTGAATGGACCAGTCGGGCGCCCGACGCCGGCAACCGCTAACCCTTCACGCTTTGACGTTCCGGTGGTACGATTCGCCCGCTCCTAAGGGCTGCAACCGGACAGGAGCGATCGACATGGCAGTCTTTCTCAGAGGAAAGTGCACGAAGGCACATACTCACTCGGGTAAGTGCAAAACTTATTACACGGAATTTGTAATCCGGCGAAGGCGATACCGGAAAGCAATACCGGAAGCACGAACCAGGGCCCAAGCGGAACAGGTTGAAATTCTCGAGCGCAACAAAGTATTCGAGCGCCGGTATGGCAAGGCGTCAGGCGATCGAAACTTTGCTGACTTCGTCAACAAAACCTACTTACCCTGGATACGATCAAGGAACAAGTCGTTTCGTGAGAACGAACGACACGCGGCATTGTGGATTCGTCAGTTTGGCAAGCACGCACTCGGCGACATTACAAAAGAAATGGTTGAACGGATTCGATCGTTGAGGATTACTTTGGAAGGGGGTAAGAACCTTCCTCGGCGCCCGGCAACAATCAACCGAGAAATGGGAACTCTGTCAGGGATCTTCAGCCTGGCACTTGAGTATGAAGAAATCGGTTCAAACCCATGCCGCAGAATCAAATCACTGCGAGAGGACAACATGCGAACTCGCCACCTCTCGTTCGACGAGGAATTCCGCCTGATGACCCAACTGGTTGGAATGCGGGAGCACCTGCGCGACATGGTTATTGTGAGCATCTACACCGGACTTAGAAAGAGCGAGGTGCTCAATCTCAGGAACGACAAAGTCGACTGGCAACTGGATTTGATACTTGTGACAAACACCAAATCGGGACGAGACCGGACCGTGCCTATGAATGACAACGTACGCACCGCAATCGCCCGAGCAATCGCTCAATCCTCAACCGACTATGTGTTCGCGAATTCGGCTACGGGTCAACCTTACACTGACGTGAAGAAAGCATTCACTCACGCCTGCCGTGACGCCGGGATCAAAGACCTTCGCTTTCACGATCTGCGTCACACGTTTGGAACTCGCCTGGCGGACGCCGGTGTCGATGTAGTCAAAATCAAAGAGCTTATGGGGCATCAAAGTATCGAAACCACGATGCGGTACTTGCACACCACCGACAAGGGTAAGCGCGCGGCAATTACAGAACTCGCCGAATATCGCCGGCAGCGTACCCCCAAATCCCCCTCACGCGGGGCGGATGTGGCAACAGCTTAGTTGTAAGTCGTTGATTTTATTGGAGCCGGTGGAGGGATTTGAACCCCCGACCCGCAGTTTACAAAACTGCCGCTCTACCCCTGAGCTACACCGGCGTTGCGCGGAAAAAGATGGCTAGAACCGATCTCGAAGACGGCCAAAACCTGTCTCTTCTGAAGCGGATTCGGATACTACCAACAGACTCGCCTGCTGCGCAAGTTGCTAAGAATACTGAGATTCTCGCCCTCTCGCGTGTTTAACATGGTAAAAATTTATGTTGACGCGCCGATATTCAGCGAAGTAGGATAAAAACTGCCCATGGCCGCGGTTGCGCTGTTTCTGACCCGCTGGCCCGCTCGTATCACTCACGCTCGCCGGGATGTCACCAACCTGAGAGGCGACAACTCAAGGCCCGAATTTCAAAATATCTATGTCGTTCTCTGAACGCCAAAGGAGATTTCAAGTGCGGATAAATCATCTTCTTTCTAGAAGCTTTGTCGCTTCACTCCTTCTGCTCGCTTGCGGTTCGTTCTACTTTGCGAACGCGCAAACAGTGGCTGGAGTCACCGCCGTCGAGTCGTCGCCGAAACCCGCTCCCACGCCGACCGTCAACCTCCCGGTCAAGCGAGGCCCGGAATACGTTACCGGCAAATCCAACTTGTACTGCTCGGGCTTTATTCAGTACGCGCCTGCGCCGAACAACTTGCAGATCGTCGGCGGCGAGCAGGAACAGGAGCAGCGAGTTTACGCATCCGGCGATTACGTGTACATCAACGCTGGTGCTCAGCAGGGCGTGCGCGAAGGTGACGAGTACATTGTGATTCGACCGCGTGGTCAGTTTACGAGCCGGCATTCGAAGAAGAAGGGTTGGCTCGGAGTTTACACGCAGGAAGTCGCCAGCCTTCGTGTCATACGAGTTAAAGACCAGGTTTCGGTGGCGCTCGTCTTCTCGTCGTGCGACGACATTCTGATGGGTGATCTTTTGCGAGCTCAACCACAGCGAGTCGCTCCAGTACAACGGCAAGAAAAGCCTCTGGATCGCTTTTCAGATCCGTCCGGCAAAGCCAAAGGACGCATTGTCCTCGCTCGCGATCTGCGCGAGATGGTTTCGCAAAATAATGTCGTGTTCATCGATTTGGGATCGGAAGACAATGTTCGTCCCGGCGATTACCTGACGATTTATCGTCCGGTCGGAAAAGGCAACATCTCTCGTTTCAGGGATGATGAAGTAACGCCGGCTGCTATCAGCGGTTTTGGCAGCGATATCTTCAAAGGCGGAAAGCTCTCGAACAAATCGCAGCGGGTAGAAGATGCAAACCAGACAGGAATCTATGGGCCAACCGTCTCGTCGCCGGAAGTCTGGGCCAAACGACCGCCGATGCCGCGCAAGGTAGTTGGCGAAATGGTCATCCTTAGCGTTCAGCAACGCACCGCAGCCGCGGTCATTACACGGGTCGCCCAGGAAGTTCACACTGGCGATTACGTAGAGGTGCAATAACAAGCTTTTCCTCCACCAGATGAGCTGCGAAGACAACTTCGCGGCTCATCTCCTTTTCCCGCCCGCCTTCACTCTGCCCAATTCCCCAACCAGGAGTCATCCCCCATGAAAAGTATCAGATGCCCGCATTGCGGTCTGCTCAATTGGGCCACCGAAGAGCTATGCAAACGATGCCAGATTTCGCTGCATGGTAACGATGCTGTTCAGGATGCTCCACACGACAGCGGGTCATATGCCGAATCGTCCGCAGGATTTCAAAACGATTCCGAGCCGCAATGGCAGCACGACGCGAGCGGCTATCAGCAAACTGCGTATGCTTTCCCGGGCTACACAGAGAAGCCGAAGAAGATGGGGATCGCACTCGCTTCGATGATTCTTGGAATCATAAGCATTCTCGCGTGCGGACTGCTCGGGTTGGGATCGGTGACTGCGCTTATTCTCGGCATCGTCGCTTTAGTGAAAGCAAAGAACCGACCGACGGAATATGGCGGACAGGGATTTGCGGTAGCCGGAATCGCGCTCTCGTTCGTGTCATTCATTTTCATAGGCATTGTGCTTAGCATCGCGATTCCGAATTTCTACGCGGCGCGGCGAGCTGCGAATGAGGCCGGTACGATCAGGACTCTTCAACTGCTTTCGAGCGCGGAAGAGATGTTTCATTCGACAACCGGAAATGGAAGTTACGGAACGATGCAGGAACTTGCCGCGGCAGGGCTGCTCGACGAATCAGTCGCGCGCGGTATGAAGTATCAATATCTTTTCGAAATTCGAACCGATGGTTCGTACTACGAAGTCCTGGCGACTCCGAGCAGGAGCGCAGATAACGGAAGCAGGTCTTTTTATCTTTCTTCGGAAGAACAAGTAGTTCGAGGTGCGAAGAAAGGCGGCATAGCTGCCACGGCGTACGATCCGCCCATCGATACCGATAAATCGTTTCCGTACAAACAGGCCTACCGACCGCCGGCGCGACAGCCATCATATGAGACGTCGTACTAAGAAGAATCAACCGGGAAGAATTCTTTCAAACTGAAAAGGGGTTAATGAAAACGAGCACAGGTTCTGACCGTCGTCTTAGCGGGCGGACTGTTATTAGTGTCTTTGCTACTTAAATTCTATCCAATCGACACCTTGTTACTTTGCTGCGTCGCTGGGCCTTTCGCATCCCGACGAATCGCCCGCTGTTTGCGGTCGTCCATCTCACGCTGGGCCACGACAGATCTGTAGAATTCGCGAAAATATCCGTACATAGAAAAGCAAGCGGAAATCACAACCACCCACAACATCGCGCGACCGCTTGTGTAAAGCAGGACGCGCCAATCGTCGGCAGTTACAGAACCCGCGCCGACCAGGTGATTCAGCGACGCGCGCAATTCGGGCACAGTCCAAAACTTGATCGCCGGAAACGGTTCGCCAAAGTTGGTCACGGGCGGTTTGCCCGACGCGCTCGAGACTATCAAGAGCGCGACGGTAACTACCTGGGCCAGCATCTTGAATTTCCCCATTCGCGACGCCGCGATCACTACGCCTTCTTCCACTGCGATCGAACGCAGCCCTGTCACAGCGAACTCGCGACCGAGAATGATAACTACTGCCCACGCCGGAGCCAGTTGATTTTCCACCAGCGAAATCAGAGCGGCGGAGATGAGCAGTTTGTCGGCGATCGGATCAAGCAATTTTCCAAGTCGGGAAACCTGGTCTCGCCTGCGCGCGATGTGTCCGTCGAGATAGTCTGTCAGGGCCGCAGCAAGGAAAACCAGGACGCCAAGAATGTGTCGTGGAACACCCAGCCAGTTCTCCGAGAACGGCGTCAGCAACACGACCACCAGCAGCGGAACGATGAAAATTCGCGAAATAGTAAGGCTGTTTGGGAGATTCACAAACGCTGTCTCGACTAACAAATCTGCCGTTTAGGTTACGTGGTTGAGTGTAGGTCTGCGCTGTAAATGGTGTCAAGATAGCGGTCTAACACCCAGGGTTTACCCCAACTTGCCGGTCGCCAATGCCTCGGCTACAATTGCTGTTTCTGCGCACCCCGATTTTCCTGTCTATGGCGTGCGCAGATTATTTTCACCATGGCAATTGACCGCATTACAGTTCGTGGCGCGCGCCAACATAACCTCAAAAATATCAACGTAGAGATTCCGCGCGACCGGCTGACGGTCATCACGGGCCTTTCCGGCTCGGGCAAAAGCTCGCTCGCTTTTGACACGATCTATGCCGAGGGGCAGCGGCGCTATGTTGAATCGCTCTCGGCATATGCCCGCCAGTTTTTGGACCAGTTGGAAAAGCCGGACGTCGATTCGGTCGATGGTCTCTCGCCCGCAATCTCAATCGAACAAAAGACGGTATCGCGAAGCCCGCGCAGCACAGTCGGAACCGTAACAGAGGTTTACGATTACCTGCGGCTTCTCTTCTCGTCGATCGGACAACCGCACTGTCATAACTGCGGCGCGGCCATCACGCGGCAAAGCGTCGAGCAAATCGTTTCGGGCGTGCTTGCTTTGCCCGAAGGCGAACGTGTCATGGTGCTGGCGCCGGTTGTGCGCGGTCGCAAAGGCGAGTTTAAGAAGGAGCTGGAGAAGCTGGCCAAGGACGGTTTTCTCCGCGCTCGTGTGGATGGCGAGCTGGTTTCGCTTGACGAAGAGATTCGGTTGGACAAGCGACGCAATCACACCATCGAAGCGGTCGTCGATCGGCTTCTGATCAAACCGGGAATCAACGAGCGGCTGTCAGAATCGGTGCGGACAGCGCTGAAGCTGACCGGCGGCGCGGTGTTGGTCGCGGTTGTCGATGGCGAAGAGAAACTCTATTCAGAGCGAATGGCGTGCGTAAATTGCGGGATAAATGTTCCTCCGCTCGAGCCGCGCTCGTTTTCTTTCAACTCCGCATACGGCGCTTGCAAACGTTGTCACGGACTTGGCACGGTGCTCGAGGTCGATCCGGCCAAGATCATCCCGGACGCGACCGAACCTGCCAACAAAATCTCCTTCATCGGAGCCGCCGACAAACAGGGCGCCGCGTATTTGAAGAGTGCGCTGCTCGCGGTGATCAAGCATTTCAATGCCACCGCCTCAGCTCCTTTCATAGACCTGCCGCAGGAAGTGAGCGACGGTTTCTTTTTCGGAATCGACGTTCCGCTGACTTTTCGTCAGGGGCTCTATACCTTCGAAAGCGATTGGAAAGGTGCGATCGCACATCTGCGCGATCGCATGAACGATGCGCCGTCGGAAATGGTCAGGGTTGCGCTGGAGGAGATGGTATCGCCCACCATTTGCTCGGCCTGCCACGGAAGACGTTTGCAACCTGAATCGCTGGCGGTAAAGCTGGGCGGGCGCGGAATCGCGGAGTATACGTCGATGCCGATCGAAGACGCGGTCCTCGCATTCGACACAGTGAAACTCAATTCCCGTGAGGACCAGATCGCAGGGCTGGTGCTGCGCGAAGTTCGCAACCGTCTGCGATTCCTCGAGACGGTTGGGCTCGGTTATCTGACACTGGATCGCGCTTCGGCTACGCTTTCGGGCGGCGAAGGACAGCGTATCCGCCTGGCAACGCAGATCGGTTCGCAGTTGCGCGGAGTTCTTTACGTCCTGGACGAGCCGTCGATCGGATTGCATCCGCGCGATAACCAGCGTCTGCTTGAAACGCTCTTTACGCTTCGCGATCTCGGCAACACAGTGCTGGTCGTGGAACATGATGAAGAGACGATAAATCGCGCGGACTACGTTGTTGACCTGGGGCCGCGTGCGGGCGCGCATGGTGGGGAAATTGTCGCGACCGGAACTCCGGAAGAAGTTGCGTGTAACGCCGAGTCGGTCACCGGTCTCTACATCTGCGGCAAACTAAAGATCGCAGTGCCCGAACAACGACGTGTTCCGAACGGGAAAGCAATCACGATTCATGGCGCGCAAGCCAATAACTTAAAAGACATCGATGTAACTTTTCCGCTTGGCTTGTTGACGGTGGTTACCGGTGTTTCGGGCTCGGGCAAATCGACGCTGGTCGACGATATTCTGTACAAAGCTCTGGCGCGTCATCTTTATGGATCGCTGGTCGAAGCCGGAGAGTACGAGAAAATCGAAGGCCTCGAACACATAGACAAAGTCATAGAGATCGATCAATCCCCGATCGGTCGCACACCGCGATCAAATCCGGCAACCTATACCGGACTCTTCACGCCGATACGCGAGTTGTACGCGATGCTGCCCGAATCACGAGAGCGCGGTTACAAGCCCGGCCGATTCTCATTTAACGTCAAGGGTGGTCGTTGCGAAGCGTGCGAAGGCGATGGCATGAAGCGGATCGAGATGAATTTCCTGCCGGACGTTTATGTGCTTTGCGATGTCTGTCGCGGCGCGCGCTACAACCGCGAAACGCTTTCGGTTAAGTACAAAGGCAAGTCGATCGCCGATCTGTTGGACACAACCGTCGATGAAGCTCTGCCTTTGCTCGAGAACATTCCGCAGATCAAGCAGAAACTTCAAACGCTGCTGGACGTCGGTCTTGGCTATATCAAACTCGGCCAGTCCGCAACCACTCTGTCCGGAGGCGAGGCTCAGCGAATCAAGCTGGCGAAGGAACTTTCCAAACGCGCGACCGGACGGACCATCTACATTCTGGACGAGCCTACAACGGGACTTCACTTCGCAGACGTACATAAATTGCTCGACGTGCTACAGCGTTTGGTTTCTTTGGGCAACACGGTGATCGTCATCGAACACAATCTGGATGTGATCAAGTCGGGCGACTACATCATCGATCTTGGCCCTGAAGGTGGTTCGCACGGCGGACGGCTGGTCGCGCACGGAACACCGGAAGAGATCGCACGCACGCGGCGTTCGCATACCGGGCACGCGTTGAAGCCACTGCTGAATGGAAGCGGCAACGGCCGGCCAAAGCGTTCGAATGAAAAAATCGCGTGATATACTCGCGCTAATCACGCCTAAGGAGCCTGATAAGTGTCAATTTACGACGATGATTTGAGGCCGCTGAGCCTCGAAAACGTAAATACCTATCGACTCGATTCACGTCCCAGTAAAGTCACCGTAGCCGATTTCGCTCGCCCCTTTTCCGACACTGCTTCGCTAAGCGAGTTTCTCGAGAGCCTTCCCAACATCCTTGCCGTTCAAAGTCTGCGAGCGGTCGCCGCGCAGATCCGCCGAGCCAAAGAGTTAGGCAAACCCGTCATCTGGGGCATCGGTGGACACGTAATCAAAACAGGACTCGCGCCTGTCATTATCGATTTAATGCAACGCGGTTTCGTGACCGCCATCGCCGCGAACGGTTCGGTGCTGGTGCACGACGCGGAGATAGCCATGGTTGGATCGACGTCGGAAGATGTTGATGCAAGTCTGGGCGACGGCGCGTTCGGAGGAGCCGAAGAGACCGGCAGACTTCTCAACCAGGCTGCCGCACAAGGCCAGGAACTTGAAATCGGATTGGGTGAAGCAGTCGGGAAAAGTTTGAGCGAACTGCGTCCAGTGCATGCGGATCATTCTTTGTTGTGCGCCGCTTACGATGCGCGTATCCCGTTCACAGTCCACGTTGCGATCGGAGCCGACATCGCGCATTTTCATCCGACCGCGAACGGCGCTGCGCTCGGTCATACCAGCCATACCGATTTTCGTTTATTGGCGGAATTGGTGCGACGGATGAACGGCGGCGGTGTCTACTTAAATATCGGATCCGCAGTGATGCTGCCGGAAATATTTCTGAAGGCAGTGACGCTGGTGCGAAATCTTGGTCACCCGCTTGACGACTTCACCACCGCGAACTTCGACTTCATTCAATCCTACCGTCCGTTGACGAATGTCGTGCGACGTCCAACCGCAGACGGCGCTGGACGCGGATACTCCTTGACCGGCCATCACGAGATAATGATTCCGCTTCTCGCCGCTGAAATCCTGTCCGGCGGTTCCCAGTAACTTGCTCATTTCGAGTGCGCTTTTTCTTACCACGCAACGCGACTCGGCTCCGTATTCACTTCTTCAAAAATCCCCCTTGACACATTTCAGTTGATGAACTAATCTCTGCCTTGGTTTTGAAAACGATTTTCAATTTCATCCCAAGAACAAACTCTCGCAATTGATTGCTTGTCATCTTTCCTGATCGCTTCGGGGAGGCGAACGGGCTGACTTCATTATCGGCTTTGTCTATCACTTTGATCGGACATCAGTCGGAAGAAGTGGACGAGCAGAACTCCTCATTCTTTATCGACAGAATTGTCGACTTGCGGTTTTTGAACAAATTCCTGATGGAGCCGGATATGAAGATTAATAACAGGCAGCACAAGAAACGGGACAAAGCTCGACGGCGCGGACCCAGGTACTGGGTTGTCGCGATCAGCACGATGGGAGTACTCGTCGGTTACACGGTGGGCAACAACCGAACTGTCCGGCTAGGGTATGCGCAGGAGTCGCAGGTCGCGTCGGCCACGGTCCGGTCGAACAGTCAACCTCAGCAGACTCATCGATTCGACATTCCTCCGGGAGATCTGGGGACGGTGCTCGATGCCTTCCAGCAAGTCACCGGACTGCAAGTAAAACTTGCGAATGACGGGATTCGCTCAGTTCCCTCGCCCGGTGTCTCTGGCATTTATTCTTCGGAACAGGCTTTGAAACAGTTGCTTGTGGGCACCGGCGTGGGCTACGAGTTCACTGATTCACAGACGGTGTCTTTGGAAGTTAAGGCTCTGGCGGAATCGGTCGACGTCAACGAACGCGAATCGCCGCTTTCGTCGCCGAAGTATACCGAGCCGTTGCGTGACATCCCGCAGACCATCACGATCATTCCCAAGAACATCATTGAAAAGCAGGGCGCAACGACACTGCGCGACGTTCTGACTAACGTCCCCGGCCTGACGATGACGGCGGGCGAAGGTGGAGCTCCCGCCGGCGACAATCTGACTTTACGTGGATTCAGCGCGCGCAACGACCTGTTCGTCGACGGCGTCCGCGACCTGGGTCCGCAATCACGTGATCCGTTTAACCTGGAGCAGGTCGAAATCGTGAAAGGGCCTGGCTCGGTCTTTGTCGGGCGCGGATCGACCGGCGGCACAATCAATCTGGTTAGTAAGGCACCCGCGCTCGCCCCGTCGTACGGGCTGACGCTCAACTTCGGTAGCGATGAAACCAAGCGTGCGACCGCCGACATAAATCTTCCGCTTCGGAAAATAGGTTTGGGCGATCACTCTGCCTTTCGACTCAACTTTGTAGGACACATCTCCGGAGTGGCCGGGCGCGAAGTAGTCACGAACGAGCGTTGGGGTGTTGCGCCATCATTGTCATTTGGCTTGGGCACTCCGACACGTTTCACTGTGAGCTATTTCAAGCTCAAACAAAACAACCTCTCGGACTATGGCATTCCGTGGGTGCCCGTTACCAACACCGCCTTGATGGCTTTTCGTGATCGACCCGCACCGGTACCGCGAGACACCTTCTACGGCCTCGTGACTCGAGATTTCGAGAAGCTGGATGCCGATCTTGCGACGGCAAAGTTCGAGCGCGACATCAACGAGAAAGTCGTCTTTAGAAATCAATTTCGCTTCGGCCGGTCAACTCGCGATTCGATGGCGACACCGCCTCGCTTCGCCAGTAACAATTCGACCGCGATCAACCGCGAAATGCGCTCGTGGATTACTCAGGATGACATTTGGGACAACCAGACGGACGTTCGGGCAAACTTCAACACGGGCAGCATCGGACACGCGGTTGTTGGAGGTCTCGCGCTTACAAGAGAGACCAACATTCGTAGGACGCGTACGGCCGGCAACATGCCTACGACGCTACTCAATCCGAATCCGAACGACATATTCCCGGGTCCAATTATTCTAAGTCCGATCGTCGGCGACATCACCGGAAACTCCGTCGCGCTTTACCTCTTCGACACGGTTAATTTTGGAAGTAAATGGGAAGCGAACGGGGGCCTGCGCTACGACTACTTCGATGCGGACGGCGTCAGCACAACAGGTGCCGAGATCGCCAGGATCGACCGCATGTTCAGCTACCGCGCTGGATTGGTCTACAAACCGATGCCGATCGGCAGTATTTACGCTGCTTATGGTTCGTCGGTTAATCCGTCGCTCGAAGGACTCTCTTATGCAACCGCCAACACGGCGATCGACCCGGAGAAAACGTATAACTTCGAAGCCGGAAGCAAATGGGATCTGCTTGGTCAACGCCTGTCGTTAACCGGCGCGGTGTTTCATATCAGGAAGACGAATGCGCGAACGCCTGGTTTGTTGCCGGGCGAACCGGCGCAGGTTTTACAGGGCGAGCAACGCGTGGCGGGGGTCGAGATCGGCGCATCGGGTCGTTTTACACGCAATTGGACCATCTTCGGCGGCTACACTTTTCTCGACAGCGAGATCATCGATTCAAACGTTACCGCAGAAATCGGGAAAGAGATTATCAACACGCCGCGTAACTCGATGAGCGTCTGGTCCACTTATCGCGTTTGGAAAGTCGACCTGGGCGGCGGGTTGCGATTTGTAGGAAAGCGTTACGGCAATAACATCAACACCCGGTTTGTTGACGGCTATTGGGCAGCGGATGCGATGGCCTCGTATCCGCTGCGCGAGAACATAGACCTTCGCCTGAATATTTATAACCTGACCGACAAGTACTATTTCGACCGGCTTGGCGGAGGACACCTAATTCCGGGACCGGCTCGATCCGTAATGGTCAGCACGGCATTTCGATTCTAGGAGTCGGATGACCCGCGTCCGAGCGGGCCAGGCGAGAAAAAGATGTTGTTGCAAATAGCAGACGTACTGACTGCCGAGGAAGTTGCACGCTGCCGGCGAGTTCTGGACGCGGCCGAATGGGTCGATGGTCGAGTTACGGCCGGCCACCAGTCGGCGCGAGCTAAAGACAACATGCAGCTTCCGGAGGACAATCCGGCCGCGGCAGAACTCGGCGCATTGATCGTATCCGCGCTGGAACGCAATTCACTTTTCATGGCTTCGGCGTTGCCTTTGAAAGTGTTTCCACCTCTGTTCAATCGCTATCAAGGTGGACAAGCATTTGGCACTCACGTAGACAACGCGGTCCGCCAGATAACAGGTACACCGCATCGGGTTCGCACTGACCTCTCAGCAACTCTATTTTTGAATAGCCCCGACGAATACGACGGCGGCGAGTTGTTGATCGAAGACACGTATGGAATGCATGACGTCAAACTTCCTGCGGGTCACTTGATTCTTTATCCGTCAACCAGCCTGCATCACGTACGAGCGGTGACGCGTGGCGCGCGGCTGGCTTCGTTTTTCTGGATACAAAGCATGGTGCGCGACGACGGCCAGCGCATGGTTCTGTTTGATCTGGACCTGGCGATTCAGAAAATCAACCAGGACATACCCGATCATCCGTCGTCCGTGCAGCTAACCGGCGTGTATCACAATCTGCTGCGCCGTTGGGCCGAGATGTAGGAATCGACAGATCGGCTCGATCCAACTTCAAATCAGATCGTTTCAGGTTCCCGGGGATCTCTTAGCGTGAAAAGACTTCGCAACATCATTTTTTGGCTTCATCTGTCGGCCGGCGTGACCGCTGGGCTGGTGATTTTCGTAATGTCTGTTACGGGCGCGCTGTTGGCATTCGAGGCGCAGATAACGCGATATGCCGAACGCGACATGCGGATTGTTCAGCCGCCCAGCGCTGAGGCGGCTCGGTTAAGCCCGGCGACTTTGATCGCACGAGCGGTCGCGGCAAAACCAGAGGCGAGTATTTCAGGCTTTACTCTTTCGTCCGACAGATCCGCTTCAGCCACTGTTGCGTTCGGACGCGAAGGCGTTCTCTTCCTGCACCCGTACACCGGCGAAGTCCTCGGCGATGGCGCAAAGGGAGTGCGGAACTTTTTTCGAGTTGTGACGGATTGGCATCGCTATATCGGCGCCAGTGGCGAGAGCCGTGCGATAGGAAAAGCAGTGACCGGAGTTGCCAACGCTGCGTTCCTGATTCTGGCAATCACTGGAGTGTATATTTGGTGGCCCAGACAACTGACCTGGCGATTCCTTAAGCCGGTAACGGTATTCAAGCTAAAGCACAATACGACTCGTGCTCGAGACTTCAATTGGCACAATGTGATCGGGTTTTGGTCGTCATCAATCCTGATCATCCTGACAATCACCGGGTTAGTAATCTCGTATCAGTGGGCCAACAATCTTCTTTACCGTGTGACCGGCAATCAACCGCCGGCGCCGCAAGCTCCTCCGTCGAACCCAACCGCAGGGCAACGCGGCGAAGCTGGCTCAAGGAACGCGATTCCGGAAAATCTGGATCAGGCCTGGGCTCGTGCCGAGTCGCAGGACGCCGGTTGGAAATCAATTACGCTTCGGTTGCCAGTTCGAGCGGGCAGCCCGATTTCGTTTTCGATCGAAGACGGTCGGTCATGGAATCCGATCGCGCGTTCGCAATTGACGGTGGATCAAAAGACGACTGAAGTCACAAAGTGGGAACCGTACGCCGGTCTCAATTCGGGACGTAAACTTCGTTCGTGGGCACGATCTTCCCACACCGGCGAAGCCGGCGGAATTCTGGGCCAACTGCTTGCCGGTCTTGCCTCCTTGGGTGGCGCGGTTCTGGTCGTCACCGGACTTTCGCTCGCGTGGCGTCGCCTGCGCGCATGGCTGGCGGCGCGCAACAAGGCCAAATCCTCGAACGCCGCGGATGAGATCGAGCTATTGTCAGGATCCGCTTCAGATTGAACTCGGCCCAACGAACCACGAAACACACTAAACCGAAAGAAAAAATCACACGGAGCAAAGGTCTCTTTAGGCTGAACCGTTCTGTTCGATTCGTGTGATTGGTTTTTCATTTTTCGTGTATTTCGTGGTTCATCGTTTTTGGCCCTGCATTTATCGACCACAAAATCAAATGGTACCAGCACCGCCGATCTGTCGAATCACGCGGAATTTCTTCGGATGGGTTATAATCCGCTCCCGCTTTAAAGACACGGACATGATTCAGATCGCGCGCAAACTTTTGGTTTTCGCTTGAAATGATTTAAGGGGCAAACGGTTGATGGACAAAGAAAAGCTAGAACACTTTCGCGGCATTTTGATGAGCGAACTGCGACGACACTCGGAGCACATCCGCGACGAGCAAACGACTGCTCTGGAAGCCTCGGACGATGGCGTCAAGGATGCGGCCGATATGTCGGCTCAGGATGTTAACCAGGAGACCGCGTTCCGGCTGGGCGAGCGCGAATCGCAAACAGTCGCAGACATTGATCAGGCATTGTTGAGGATTGAAGAAGGCACGTATGGGATCTGTGCCCGCTGCGGAAAAGAGATCAGCGAACGCCGTCTGGAAGCCATGCCGTGGGCGCGCTACGACGCAACCTGTCAGGCAATTATTGAAGCGCGAGCGGGAGAAGAAACGCCGAGCTTGTAAAAGCAGGAGACAGAAGTCAGGAGTCAGAAGTAAGAATAAAGATCGTTCGGTCCTTCATTCTTACTTCTGACTCCTGACTTCTGTCTCCTGCTTTTCACGCTTTCGGATGCGCTTTGTCGTAAACCTCTATCAGCTTTTCCATCGAAACGTGCGTGTAGATCTGCGTCGTCGAGAGACGGGCGTGGCCGAGCAGTTCCTGGATGTCACGTAGGTCCGCTCCGCTATCCAACAAATGCGTGGCGAACGAATGTCGCAGCGAGTGCGGGCTGATGTTATGAATTCCGGCGCAGATCGCTATGTACTTGTCCACCATCCTTCCAACCGACCGCGTAGTGATGCGCGTCCCCTGGTAATTCAAAAAGACAGCGTTCGAATCGCGATCCGACAACGGCGCGTTGTGCAGAAACGCATTGCGAACCGTCATGTAATTCAACAGTGCGTGAAGCGCCGGCTCGCCGAACGGAACGATCCGCTGCTTCCGCCGCTTTCCTGTTACACGCAGTAGCTTTCCTTTGAAGTCGATATCGCCTAGGTCCAGTTTGGTCAGTTCAGAAACCCGAACACCGGTCGCGTAAAGCAGTTCGAGAATTGCGCGATCGCGTTTGCCCAGATCTGTTTCCAGGTCGGGAGTTTCGATAAATCGCACAGCGTCTTCGATGGAAAGATGGACCGGAAGCTTCTTCTCGAGCCGCGGCGTAGAAACCAGACGCGCCGGGTTCAACTCCACGATGCCTTCGCGAACCAGGAACTGGAAAAAGGTCCTGAGCGCCGCCAGCTTACGCGCGACCGATGTCTTCTTTTTCTGCGCGGCGTGCAGACTCGAAAGCCATTCACGAATTGTGATGTGATCGATTTGGCCGATCTCGATTTCGGTTCGCGTGTGGGTGTTGGGGTCTTCGGGGGCGAGGTAGTCGTGGAACTGTCCGAGGTCGCTGGCGTAGTTTCGCAGGGTGTGTTCGCTCACGTTGCGCTCGTAACGCAAGTGCTCGAAGAACTGTGCGAGAAGCTGGTCCATAAGAGCGGAGGCGAGATGTTAGATGCTAGATGTCAGTTCGGTTTTCGGTTTTCGGTCTTAGCCCTCAAGTCTTGGGTCAGAACTCATCACTCATCACTTGTCACTCGTCACTTGTCACTCGCCCTGCCCTCACCCCTTCGGCGGGTAGTACCCTTTGCGCGCCCGCACACGCAGATTCGGGCGATTCACGATTTTCAGCGAAATGGTTCGGAACCGACCATCGTGCTTTTCGTCGTCGTGATAATAAGTAAGCACGTACTGTTGCGAGAGGTCCGCCGCGATCTGCGAAAACGCCGTATCCAAATCGGTGGACACCTTTGGCACGAAGACCGCTCCGCCCGTTTGCGAAGCGTACTCCTGTAGCCGTCTCGATGCCGCCAGGTTATAGAGATTTACGCTTTCGCTTTGGCCGGTCTGCACCGCGTAAATCTGCAGGTCGGCAAGCAAAGCGTGATTCAGCGACTTGTCAAAATCCAGTTCGCTAAGCGTGTCCGCGCCGTCGGAAACAATCACGATAACTTTGCGGCCTTCGTACGGCCGCAGGTAGTCGGATGCCTTTGCCACGGTATCGAACAACGCTGTGGCTCCGTCCTCCGGAACCGGAAACCGCTCAATCGTTCGCACCAGCGTATTCACATCGCTGGTGAATCCCTGCACCAAAATCGGATAAGTGTAGATCGAGTAGATGGCGCAGTGATCGACCGGACGCATCACTCTGCGAAGAAACTTGATGCCCGCCAGACGCTCGAACTCGCGCGCTTCGCGCAAGCTCATACTGTTATCAAAAAGCATCACCATCCGAACCGGCGTTTCGGCTCGGCTTAGCTCGCTAAGCGATTTCGTCTGGCCCTCGACCTTTAGTTCGAAGTCTTCCAGCTTCAGGTCCGACACTATGCGACCTTTCGAATCCACCACCGACGCGGGAATCGTCACCAGGTTCGCATCAACTCGAACGACGTCATTTGGATCCAGCTCCTCGAGCGCAGGTTCTCCGGTCCCAGCCACAGCAGTCACAGGATTTGTCCCTCCACTGACATTTGCCGGTGTGCTGGTTGTCACCGCCGGCGATGGGCTGGGTGACGGGGAAGGCGTCTCGACCGGACGCGGGCGCATGGCCTTAACCGTGACTTTTGGCGGCGGAACTTCCTGTTGCTTCTTGTTGCGGCCGGATTGCGCCAGCAGGCTTGGCCCAAAGATAAGGAGAGATGAGATCAGCAGGACCAGGCCGGCCAACCTTCGTGATCGCAGACGAATGGTCAACCGATCGCGGCTAGCGGTGGCGGTACGGGAATATCGAGATTTGTTTGAAGCCAAATGTCCCACTCTCTTAATGCCTGGTCGACTTGAAATTGATGACGTTCGCGTTTACGCCGGATGCGCCGTCGATGTTCCTCTTCCAACGGTTCAAGCAACGCGAAAGTGATGTTGACCGGCTGATAATTATCGGTTTTTGCGCTTGAAACGTAACGAGAGAGCGCGCCGAGGGCGCTTTTTGCAGGCGCTTCGAGCAATTCCGACTCGGTCGCCAGCCTGGCCGCGTTGACGCCGGCCAGCCAGCCCGTCGCCACCGATTCGACGTAACCTTCGACGCCGCTGATTTGACCTGCGAAAAAGATCAAAGGTTGCTTGCGCGTCTGCAAGGTCGGCAACAGCACGCGCGGTGCACAGATGTAAGTATTACGATGAATCTGTCCGAACTGCAAGAACTCAGCCTGTTCGAGCCCGGGTATCAGCCGAAGCACTCGCGCCTGCTCGCCAAACCTAAGATGGTTCTGAAAGCCGACAAGGCTGTACGCATCCGCCATAAGATTTTCCTGCCGAAGCTGAACCGCGGCGTACGGCTCGCGCCCAGTGCGCGGATCGCGCAGCCCGACCGGCTTCATGGGCCCGAAACGGGGCGTGTCGACCCCACGTCGAGCCAACTCTTCGATCGGCAAACAGGCTTCGAACCAGCGCGTCTCTTCAAAACGATGAAGAGGGACGCTCTTCGCATTTATCAGCTCCTGATAAAAACGCGCGTACTGCTCCTGGTCCATGGGGCAGTTCAAGTAGTCGTCGCCGCCTTTGTCGTAACGCGCCGCGCGGAAAGCGATCGAAGTGTCGATCGAATCGGCCGACACGATCGGCGCGATCGCGTCGTAAAAGTAAAGCTGATCATCCCCGGTCAAACGCATGATGTCCACTGTCAGCGCGTCGGACGAAAGCGGTCCCGTCGCTATGATCGTGATCTCGTCTGTGGGAATCTGCGTGACCTCTTCGCGGACGAGCTCGATCCGCGAATGCCTCGAAATCTTGTCGGTGATGTAGTCGGCGAACTGGTGCCGGTCAACGGCAAGCGCGGCGCCGGCCGGGACACGAGTCGCGTTCGCTGCCTCCATCACAAGCGAACCCGCGCGTCGAAGTTCTTCCTTCAGGAGATAAGGCGCGGTTCCGGGCTCGTCTGTCTTCAGCGAGTTGGAGCAGACGATCTCGGCGAGTTTGTCGGTTCGATGAGCGGGGGTCTGCCGCACGGGTCGCATCTCGAAGAGCCGCACCGGCGCGCCGGCTTCCGCCGCCTGCCACGCGGCCTCAACGCCTGCCAATCCTCCGCCGATGACGAGAACGTGTTTCATGTTAGTGAATGTTAGGGGTGACCGGTGTGATGTCAAGCGAGCGAAGCAATCACTCACGCCTCAAGAACCTCGCAGTCCGGAAGGGACCCTGTCCCCGCTCAGGTAATATCTATTATCAAGTTGTGCAGGAAGAACGCAGGCGGGGACAGGGTCCCCTTCCTGACTGCGTTGGGCCAAGTTGGTAACCTAAATCCAGGCTTTAGATCTTAGAGAGCGAAGCGGTCGATGGTTGAGACCGCTCTAACCTTCCCCAACTGACCGCAAACGATTGCGCAAAGAATTCTCAGCTTCGAGTATGAGATCAGCGGTCAGTTGAAACTTCTTCTTCGGCGATCCGGTTGGCAACCAGGCAAATGTTCGCCACAAAACCAACGCAGCGGGCCCGACTGCATTACCTCGCACAGTGTCCTTGTATCCAGGCTTCGGCTGCCTCAGGAACGGATGAATGTGTGGGCTGCATCAAACGAGATAAAGCCTCGGCGAACTGCCGACCCTACCCACTTGAGCAGTTCATAACTTCTATTCTGAAGTTCCAGCACGCGTAAGAGTTCGTCTCGAGTAAACATAAGCAAATGGTCAGCGCTCAGACGGAGCGGAGATGCTAACGCCGGTAACGATCATGGTACCGGTCCCTTCGTCGGTGAAAACTTCCGAGAGCAGTGCGTTGTGCAAAGTGCCGTTTATGATGTGCGCGCTTCCGACCCCGCGCCGTAGTAGCCTGATGATGTTTTCCAGCTTGGGAATCATCCCGCCGACCGCCACGCCTTCGTCGATCAAGCCCTGAGCTTCGTCCGCTGTCAGCCGCGAAAGCTTTGTGCCGGGCTCTCCCTGCTTAAGCAGAATTCCATCAACATCGGAAAGCAGGATCAACTTCTCGGCCTGCAACTGTACCGCTATCTCCGATGCGATCGTATCGGCATTGATGTTAAAGACCATTCCGTCTTCGTCCGCGCCGAGCGATGAGACCACGGGCAGGTATCCGTGATCAAGCAGCACAGTCAAAAGCCGCGAGTTGATTTCGACAATATCGCCCACGTGGCCGAAGTCGACATGTTCTCTCTCTCCAGTCGTACGATTCAAGATTTCTTTCGGCGGCCGGCGCGATGCGTGCACGATGTTGCCGTCGACTCCGGACAATCCGACTGCTTCAACTCCGCGATGCCGCAGCGACGCGAGGATGTCCGTGTTGATCTTGCCGGCGAAGATCATCTTGGCCATTTCAAGCGTGGCGTCGTCCGTCACGCGCCGTCCGTCGATGATCGTTTGTTCCACACCGAGGCTGAACGCCAGATCCGACAACTGTTTTCCACCGCCGTGGACTACGCAAATTCGAATTCCGACCTGATGAATCAGGGCCAGCTCTTCCGCCAGCGAAGACAGGTTATCGGCATCCTCCGTCGCTTTGCCCGAAAGTTTTACGACAAACGTTTTGCCCGCAAATCGCTGAATGTAAGGGAGCGACTCTCGGAGGAGATCCAATCGCGGCTGGCTCATCTTAGTTTTCACCTCCGACCAGCTTCGCCAGAACCGCTTTCTGCGCGTGCAACCGGTTCTCTGCTTCGTCGATCACAACCGAAGAATCCGAATCCAACACGCCGTCCGTCACGATCACGTTCCGGCGAACCGGCAAACAATGCATGAAGACGGCATCGTTCGTCCGCGCCATTTTGTTTTCGTCGACGATCCAGTCTTTGCGATAGACACTCCTCGCGGCGATGTCCTCGTGCGGCTTGCCATAAAAATGTCTGCTGCCCCAACTCTTTGCGTAAATCACATCGGCGCCGTCGAATGCCTGATCGATGTGCCGGGTGATACGAAGACTTCCGCCCGCATCCTCGGCTTTCGTTTTTATCTCGTTTACCAATTCTTCATCGAGTTCGTAATGCGGCGGATGCGCGATCGTCAAATCGTGTCCCATCTGCGCGGCCGCCAGCGCGAAGCTGTTCGGCACCGCCATCGGCAACGGTTTCGGATGCCAGGCCCACGTCAGCACAACCCGTTTGCGATCGCTGCCGAATTTCTCGCGAATAGTCATCATGTCCGCCAGCGATTGACACGGATGATGCATAGCGGATTCGAGGTTGATTATCGGAACTTCGGAATAACGAGCAAAGGCTTGCAGGATAGGATCGGTACGCTCTTCGTTCCAATCATTCATCGCAGCAAAAGTGCGAACTCCGATCGCACTGCAATACCGGCCCAGGACACGGACAAACTCTGCTACGTGTTCGGTTCGATCCGAGTCCATCACCACACCATCGCGATGCTCGAGCGTCCAGCTGGTTCCGCCGGGCTCGAGCACAACCGAGTTTCCGCCGAGTTGGTACACGCCGACCTGCATCGACGCACGAGTCCGCAAGCTCGGATTGAAAAAGACAAGCGCAACCGATTTGCCTTCGAGCGGTTTGGATGAATCATCGCCGCGTTTGAAGCGCAAGGCTGAGTCGATTAGCTGGTCGAGCTGCTCGCGTGAAAAATCCGCTGTTGAAAGAAAGTTGTTCATACGACTGCATGTCTGCGACTACTCAATCGATGGAGCGCAGGCGGCTCGCGCTCCTATGGCACCTCAGCCAATATTCCCTCGAGCGCATCAACAAACAAATCCACCTCTTCAACTTTTAAACACAGCGGTGGTAACAATCTCAGCACGTTAGGATCGCTCGACGTTCCGGTTATGATTCGTCGCTCAAGCAAGCCGCGGTGCACCGGCGCGGCGTTTTCATAAAACTCGATGCCGAGCAAAAGCCCCATCCCGCGCACTTGCTTAACTCCCGAAAGCGCCGCCAACCGTTGGCGGACATATTTCTCAATCGCAATTACATTTTCAAGCATCCCGTCCAGCTCAATCGCTTCCAGCGTTGCCGTGACCGCGGCCATCGCCAGCATCCCGCCTCCGAACGTCGTGCCCAGATCGTCCTCCTTGATCTTCAACGCGAGCGACTCGTTGACCAGACACGCTCCGACCGGAACACCGCTTCCCAACGCTTTCGCCAGAGTGATTATGTCGGGCGTGATCGAACCTCCCGCTTCGCTTCCGGCGAAGAACCACTTGCCCGTCCGACCGACCCCAGTCTGAACCTCGTCGTAGATCAAGACGATGCCACGATCGTTCGCCAGCCTTCGCAGGTCGCGAAAGAATTCAGCCGATGCAGTTCGCACTCCCGCCATCGACTGAACCGGTTCGAGCATGATCGCCGCGACAGATTCATCCGCCAAGCGTCGCACCGAATCGAGATTGCCGAACTCGGCCTCGAGGTGCCCGGGCACATTTGGACGACCGATCTCGCGGTACTTTCCCAAAAACGTAGCGCTGATCGAATCCGCGGTGCGGCCGTGAAAGCCTCCCGAAAACGTGATGACCCGTTCGCGCCCGGTCGCGAGTCGTGCGATCCGCATGGCGTTCTCGTTGGCCTCGGTTCCCGAGTTACAGAAGAAGACCTTGCTCAAACCTTCCGGAGCCACCGACGCCAACTTCTCAGCCGCGCGAGCGCGAGTCTCCGAGTACACGAGGTTCGAATAGAAAAGCAGTTCCGATGCCTGGCTCTGAATCGCGCTCACGACATGCGGATGGCAGTGACCAGTCGCCGCCACCGCGTGACCGCCGTACAAATCAAGATATCGCTCGCCGTCGCTTGTTTCGATCCGCGCCCCCCGCCCGCGCGTGGCGGCGAGAGGCATCTTCTTGTAAGTGGCTAGCTGAAACCGGTCCTCGCTCGCCGCTATTTCTTCAAACGATGTCTCCATCATTGGTACTTTTTACGGATTGGTTCCGGTCAACATCAACCCAGTCGTCTCGTCAAACCCGAACATCAGGTTCATGTTCTGAATCGCCTGGCCCGCGGCGCCTTTGACCAGATTGTCGAGCGCCGAAAAGATCACCACCTGTCGTCCGCGCACAGCAAATCCTATGTCGCAAAAGTTCGTGGTCTTAACCCAGTTGATGTCCGGCGAACCTCTGACCAGACGCACGAAAAACGATGCGCGGTAGAAGCTCGCGAACAACTCGTGAATATCCTGTTCGGTCATCTCGCTCGTGGTCTCGGCGTAGATGGTTGCGAAAATTCCTCGCGCTACCGGAAGCGAATGCGTCATGAAAACAAGCTCGCTGGTCCAGTCGCCCACCGCGCGCAACTCCTGGTTTATCTCGGGCACGTGCTGATGCGTGAACGGCTTGTACGCGTAGAACGAATTCATGCGCTGCGGGTGATGCGTGTTGGCCGCCGGTTTCGCGCCGGAGCCGGACGATCCGGTCTTCGCATCAACCACCACACGCCCGTCGAGCAGATTTCCCGCAACCAGCGGCGCCAGCCCCAACAGAGTCGCGGTGGCAAAGCAACCGGGGTTGGCCACCAGTCGCGCCTGTCTGATCGCATCGCGATTCGTTTCGGTCAGCCCGTAAACAAACTCGGACTGCTTCTCCATTGCCGTGTGTTCGCGATCGTAATGGAGCTCGAACTCGCTTCGATCGCGCAGACGAAAGTCGCCCGACAGGTCTATGACTTTGAGCTGATCAGGGAGGCGCGGGACAAGCTCCATCGCCTGTCCGTGCGGCAGGCCGAGGAATACACAATCGAGATTCGACAAAGCCGACAGATCTTCGGGCGTCGATACGAACTGAAGTTCGGTCAGCCCGTAGAGATTTCGATGAACTTCGGCAACGGCTTTCCCCGCGTGTTCGTTTGCGGTGACAAGGGCGAGTTCGACATGCGGATGCGGCAAAAGCAGGCGGAGCAATTCCGCTCCACCGTAGCCAGACCCGCCAAAAATGCCGACACGAACTTTGTTCATTGAAATTAGACGCCCCTCCCTCTGGGAGGGGTTAGGGGAGGGGCGCAGCTACGGCGATACCCAAAAGGAAAGACCCGCGCGGGCTGAAAGCCCGCGAGAAAGTTATTTGTTTTTCTCTTTGGCCCAGCTATGCCCTCCCCCAGCCCCTCCCAAAGGGACTTAAACCGCTTCCGGCAACTTTGCCCGAACGATCTCGAACATTCTGGCGCCGTCGCGCCGCGCGTTTCCGGCCGGCACGCCAAACTCGCGTTCGACAAAATCCTCGCCCATCTGCGAATCGGTGACCGAACCGGCGATCAAGTCCACCGCCAATCCGCGTCGCCGGAACAGCTCGATGCCGCCCCAAGCGCCGACGTAATCCGACGCGCAGAAAATCAGCGCTGCCGTTGCGGCCCGCAGTTCTTCGTCATCAAAAACCGAATCCACCGAGTAACCGCCCA
The DNA here is from genome assembly GCA_963702045.1 of Pyrinomonadaceae bacterium. Taxonomy (GTDB): domain Bacteria; phylum Acidobacteriota; class Blastocatellia; order Pyrinomonadales; family Pyrinomonadaceae; genus JACMLC01. The sequence continues at coordinate 5,619,741 of OY969701.1, read as the reverse complement.
AAATTCCGTCGCCGAGCTCGATCACGATCAAGTCCGGCGAGCTCTGGTTCAAATGAGCGATTATCGCCTTCGCGACGGGGGCCAGTTCGCCGACTCCGACGGTCGAAGGCAACCCGCAATCGAGAAAACTGGCGGTTGAAACCGCGCCGTGATCAGCCATGTTCAGCGTGTCGCGCAGACATGCAACTCCCGATAATTTTGCCGCAGCGACTCTCAAGCCGGCCCGCGTCGCGCGTTTGATGATCTCGGTGGCCGCAAACGTTTTTCCGCTGTTCATGCAGGTCCCCGCTACCAGGACCAGCGGCGCGGTTGGCCCAAGCGAGTTACGCAGCGTCAACGCACCGTCCGCAATATTCGACACCTTTCCGTCCTCGTCACAAACCAGACCGATCACCTCGACGCTGATCGCTTCGCTCAGACTTGAATGATGTCCGACGCAAAGGCCTACCACTCCGCCCATGTTCAGCAAGTGAAGCTTGTCGCCCGCGCGAACACTGTCCGGCACCTCGCCGACAAAACCCTTCAACGCACGCCTACGACCCAGAACGCCGATCAGCACATCGCCCGGATTGATCTTGGCCAGCCGGCCGCTGGGAAGCTCCAGTTGGTTGTAAGTGGCGCTGTCGGTCAACGCGCGGACCACGACGACGTCGCCCGACTTAGGCGATCCAGATTCGCTTATGACAGCAACCGTCTTCTGCAGACCCAGCGGAGAAATCGCTGAGCCAAGCTTGTCCGCATCCACTATGCAGATTGAAGTATTCGGAATCGTATTTGTCGCCATCATTGGTTCTCGCCCTTCCTTGCTTTCCCGGTCTCGCCCATTTTCTTCAGTCGCAATCGCAGCGCGTTTAGTTTGATAAAGCCTTCGGCGTCGCGCTGGTTGTAAATGTCGTCCGCTTCGAACGTGGCCAGTGCTTCGCTGTAAAGCGAACGCGGCGAGCGACGACCGACGACGATCGCGTTTCCTTTGTAGAGCTTTAATCGCACATCGCCTGAAACGTCTCGTTGCGTCTCGTCTATCAGCCGCCGCATCAGCTCGAACTCCGGAGCAAACCAAAAGCCGTAGTAGACGCACTCGGCAAACTTGACGGCGAGCGAATCGCGCAGCCGCGTAACTTCGCGATCCAGCGTTATCGATTCCAGCGCTCGATGCGCCGCGTGCAAAATCGTGACGCCGGGAGTTTCATAAACGCCGCGCGACTTCATTCCGACAAAGCGGTTCTCAACCAAATCAACGCGTCCGATTCCGTGTTTGCCGCCGAGTTGGTTCATCTTTTCCAGCAGCGCAACCGCGCCAAGATGCTCGCCGTTAACCGCGACCGGAACACCGCGTTCGAATGTAATCTCAACCAGCTCCGCTTCGGAGGCCGCATCTTCCGGCGCTACAGTCATCTGAAAAATGTCCGCCGGCGGTTCGGCCCACGGGTCTTCAAGAATTCCGCCTTCGAACGAGACATGCATCAGGTTTCGATCGGTCGAGTACGGTTTGGAATGCGTCGCGGTAACCGGGATGTCGTGCTTCTCTGCATAGGAGATCAGATCCGAACGTCCCTTGAATTCCCATTCACGCCACGGCGCGACGACTTTGATCTCGGGCTCGAGCGCGTAATACGTCAATTCGAACCGAACCTGGTCGTTGCCTTTTCCGGTTGAGCCGTGCGCAACCGCATCGGCGCCTTCCATTCGTGCGATCTCGATTTGACGCCGCGCGATCACGGGCCGCGCCAATGAAGTGCCGAGCAGGTAGACGCCTTCATAAACAGCGTTGGCTTTTACAGCCGTCCAGACGTAATCGGTTACAAACTCCAGGCGAAGATCTTCCACATAGAGTTTTGAAGCGCCGGTCTGCCGCGCCTTCACATCGAGACCGGTCAGCTCCTCGCCCTGGCCCACGTTCGCGCAGTAGCAGACGACCTCGCATCCGTATCGCTCCTTAAGCCAATGGAGCATGACGGAGGTATCGAGTCCACCTGAGTAGGCTAAGACTATTTTCTTAATCTGTTTTTCACTCATAAGTCGGTTTTTAGTTTTTAGTTTTTAGTTTCTGGTTTCTGGCTTTGGTTTTTGTTCTTTGTTCTTTGTTCTTCGGTCTTCGGTCTTCGTCAGTATCCGGTATTCTCCCTTCTCCCTTCTGCCTTCTGTCTCCTGTCTCCTGTCTCCTGTCTCCTGTGTCCTGTGTCCTATCTCCTATTTCCTCCGTTGAACATCTCCCAAATCTTCTTAATCGCGGGCCGCTGCGCCTTGCGATCGGTTACTGCAATAAATATCGTATCGTCACCCGCCAGCGTTCCTACGATTCCCGCTGGCGCCGCTCGATCAATCTCCAATGCCAAGGCCGACGCCAACCCGGGTTCGCACCTCGCCACGACCAACGCCTCGCCGGCCGGCTCGACGCTTAACAACCCCTGCGAGGCCGCGCCTTGCGCCGCTTGCGGCAGCGTGTAAAAGCCACGCTGCTTCACGATTCCCAGTTCTATTAAATCGCGCGACACGCTGGATTGCGTCGCGACCACTCCAGCGCGCTCCAAATGTGCAGTCAGCTCTTCCTGCCGGCCAATTCGCTTGGCCTGAATCAAGTTCAGTATCTTTTTCTGTCTGGCTTCCTTTTGCATTAGCGTTTTATGCGGTAATCTTGCATAATTACTGCATAGATGCATAAATTAGCAGGATCGGTGCCTTGTTGTCAAAAGGACAGGGGCGGAAGTGCGTTCCGCAATCCGGGTTTTGTGTCCGACAAACTTTAGTTTGTCGAATCCGCGCGACAACTTGAAGTCTGTCGAAGCCCGGCGACAAACTGAAGTTTGTCGGACATTTTTGCCACACGACAATAATCACCAACCGTTGCGATAAGTTGCGGGCTAGAATGCGCAGGCGGAGGAAAACATGGACGAGACGGAAAATTTATGGGGCGGTCGGTTCACCGGCAAGGCAGACCAGGGATTTGTCGAATTCAACCGGTCGTTCGGTTTTGACCGCGAGTTGTTGGCTGCGGACGTACAGGCCAGCGTTGCGCATTGTGACGGCCTGCTCGCGGCCGGGGTCCTCGACGCGGCGGAAGCCGAGAAGATAAAGGCTGGCCTGCAAACGATTCTGGACCACGCTTCTCCCGAATACTTCGATCAACTGCAATCGGAAGACGTCCATTCATTCATCGAGTCGCGATTGATCGAACTCATCGGCGATATCGGGCGCAAGCTGCACACGGGTCGCAGCCGAAACGACCAGGTTGCGACTGCAATGCGAATCTGGTTGCGAAACGAGATCGATGGAATTGTTGGCGTCGTGCGCAGCGTCCAGGCCGCGCTGGTTGATCTCGGCGAGAAACACTTCGACGTCGTGCTTCCGGGCTACACGCATTTGCAGCGCGCACAACCAATACTGTGGCCGCACTGGTGCCTGGCCTATTTCGAAATGTTCGAACGCGACCGCGACCGATTGATTGACGTCCGCGGCCGGGTAAATGTTCTGCCGCTCGGATCGGCGGCGTTGGCGGGAACGTCCTACCCGATCGATCGCGAAGCGGTCGCCGCGGCATTGGGGTTTCAGGATGTTTCTCGCAACAGTCTCGACGCTGTCAGCGATCGCGATTTCTGTATCGAGTTCGCCTCCACGGCGTCGCTGATCATGGTCCATCTCTCGCGGTTGGCCGAAGACCTGATCATCTACTCGTCTACCGAGTTTGGATTTGTCGAGTTGGCTGACGCCGTGGCGACAGGTTCCAGTCTGATGCCGCAAAAGAAGAATCCGGATTCGTTGGAATTGGTGCGCGGAAAAGCCGGTCGAGTCTTCGGTCATACGATGGCGCTGCTGGCGATGATGAAAGGTTTACCGCTGGCTTATAACAAGGATATGCAGGAAGACAAGGAGGCTGTGTTTGACACCGCCCGGATGGTTCGCGCGTCACTGGGGGTAGCCGAAACGGTTCTGCGAAATGTGCGTCTGGTCGAAGTGAAAGCGAGAAAGGCGGCGTCCACGGGTTATCTGAACGCGACTGAGCTGGCGGACTACCTCGCCAGAAAAGGAATGCCGTTTCGTGAAGCGCACGAGCTGGTTGGAAGGGTTGTGCTATTTGCGATCGAGCGCGGAAACGAGCTCGGCGATCTATCGCTGGCTGACCTGCGCTCGTTCTCGTCCTTGATCGACGACGATGTATTTCCGGCGCTCACTTTGGAACAAACGTTGGCAACCAAATCGCAACCCGGCGGCACCGCGCCGGCTCGCGTCGCGGAAGCGTTGGCCGCGGCTCGCAAGAGAATGTCCGACAAACTTTCGGAGGATCTGAATAAAGTTTAGAAGACTCGATGCCGTAACCAGCGAAGCTGGTGACAGAATAAAGCCTGGCGTGGAGCGAAGCGGAACCCCAGGTCATCGACGGATCAAGACCGTGAGCCCGCGAAGGCGGGCGATAGATTTGAGCGGGCAAATATGAACCACGATTGAGATTTTCTGCGCATGGAATAGTTGTTTCGCCGATTTCACGGGCCTAGGAAAAGTTGGGGTTCGGATCCTGGGGTTCCGCTCGCTTCGCTCGCTCCACCCCAGGCTTTATTCGTTCACCCGCTTCGCGGGTTGTTGGAGCCGACCCACACACAAATTCAGAGCTTCCTCAAGCTCCTCAGACACCCTCCAAGGTTGACGCGTTTGTCGATTTTGTTCTATGTTTCAGCACCTGTTGCATCGCCCGGATCGAAAAGATTGCTTCGTGAGCAATGCGACAGGCCGGTTCGAATCCATCGCTGACAACTAAAGCCCAAATAAATCACCTTCACTTAGAAGTTTCGACTTAAAAGGAAAAGCAAATGCAAATATCTTTCGCTCGTCGCGGCTGGCTTGCGGTCCTTGTGATAACGCTGCTTCTCGCCAGTACCTTGCCATTTACATCCGTCTCGTCGCAGTCTTCGGATCTTCTGGTTCGAAAAGACAATCACAACTACGTGTTGAGCGCGGACGGACTGGGTACATTCCACCGCTCGCCGCAGAGAATCGAAAACGCGCGGCTGATCGAGTTTCCGAATTCGCGCGCCAGGGTTGCTCTTTGGGACGAAGTGCAGCCGGACGGACGCGCGCTTCCATTCAACGCGATCAGCTTGGACGGACAAAACGTGGCTCGAGTCGAGCAAACCTCCTACGACATCCTGCTTCGTTACGCGAACTTCGATCCTGTAATCGGGCGACCGTCGCTTCCCGAGAACCTAAAGTCCACCACGCCATCCGCGGACAGTGTTTATATCGTTCAGTTCGTCACGCAGCCGCTGGATGAATTCCGCAAAGCGGTCGAGGCACAGGGTGGAACGATCTATCACTTCCTGGCCAACCACTCGTATTTGGTGAAGATGAACCAGCAAACACGCGCGGCGGTCGAATCGCTGCCCTTCGTGCGATGGGTTGGAAGCTACGAACCGGCGTACCGGCTAGAAGAGTTTTTGCTGGATCGCCTGGCACAAAACCCCGACACGCTTCCGACGGCGCGTTACAACATCATGCTGATGGAACGCGGCCTTGCGAAACAGAGCCTGGTTGGCGGGCGAATCGCGTCGATGGGCGGAAAGGTCGACCAGATCATTCCTGAAGGTTTCAGGTTCGAAGCTACATTGACCGGACAGCAATTGTTGGAAGTCGCACGAATGAATGAAGTCCTCTTTATCGACCGGTGGAGTGCGCCGGAACCCGATATGGATATCACTCGCACGACCGGCGGGGCGAACTTTATCGAATCCACTCTGGGCTACACAGGCCAGGGTGTCCGGGCGGAAGTAATGGACGGCAACTTTCTCGACACCCATACGGATTTCCAGCGCTCGCCCGCGACTATGTTTCACGGCGGGCGCTCCGGCGATCCCAGTCACGGATCCAGCACGTTCGGAATCGTCTTTGGCGACGGCACTACCGTTCCCGCGGGTCGGGGCATGATTCCCGATGCACAGAAGATATTTGCGTCGTACTTGAGCATGACGAATCGATATACCCACACGCAGGAGTTGATTGATCCGCCATTGAACACGGTCTTCCAGTCGAATAGCTGGGGCAACACACAGACGACTCAGTACACGACTCTTTCGGCGGAAATGGATGACATCCTGTTCTTAAAGGATTACTGCATCCTGCAGTCGCAGAGTAATCTCGGAAACCAGCAGTCACGACCACAGGCGTGGGCCAAGAATGTAGTGTCGATTGGCGGCGTTCGTCACTTCAACACCGCGGCCGAGACGGATGACACAAGCAGCGGCGCCAGCATTGGTCCAGCTTCAGATGGTCGAATCAAGCCCGACCTGGCGCATTACTATGACCTGGTGTTCACCACGACCAGTACAAGCACCACCGGCTACACAAACTTCAGCGGTACCAGCGCGGCTACGCCGATCGTGGCCGGCTACTTCGGGATCTTCTTTCAGATGTGGCACAACGGTCTCTTCGGCAACACGCCGGGCGCAACCGTGTTTGATAGCCGTCCGCACATGACCACCACCAAGGCGATCATGATTAACTCTGCCCACCAATGGAGTCCAACCGGCGCGGGCATAAATTTGACGCGCATCCGACAGGGCTGGGGTCGACCTGACCTGCAGAATCTCTATGAACTTCGCAACAAGATGTTCTATGTGAACGAGACGGACTTGCTGACAAACCTGGGTTCCAAGTCCTATACCGTCCGGGTTCCGGCGGGCAGCACCGATCCGTTGAAAGCCACGATGGTTTACGCGGACCCGATGGGAGTCCCCGCGGCTTCCCAGCATCGCATTAACGATTTGTCGTTAAAAGTTACTTCGCCGACCGGGACGGTGTATTGGGGCAACAACGGATTGTCGGGATCGGGTCAGTGGTCTACGTCGGGCGGCGTGGCCAACACACTCGATACGGTCGAAAACGTTTACATCCAATCTCCTGCCGCAGGAAATTGGACCGTAGAAGTTATCGGCAGCCAGATCGTGGCGGACAGCCACACCGAAACCCCTGCCATGGACGCCGATTACGCGTTGGTTGTGACCGGCATCAGCCGCGCCACGCCGCGAACTCAGTTTGATTTTGATGGCGATGGCAAGACCGATATCTCGGTCTTTCGTCCGTCGACCGGAGACTGGCACATTCAGCAAAGCTCGACTACTGCGGTGATCTCGCAGAATTGGGGATTGTCGACGGATCGCATCGCCCCGGCCGATTTTGATGGTGACCATAAGGCCGATATTGCTGTGTTCCGTCCCTCGACCGGCGCCTGGTATGCATTGCGAAGCAGTGACAGTTCGGTACTCGCGCAAGTTTGGGGAACCAGCGGTGACATTCCCGCACCGGCGGACTTTGACGGAGACGACAAGGCTGACCTCGCTGTCTTCCGTCCGAGCAACGGCGGTTGGTACATCCTGCAAAGCCAAACCGGGACCATGCGGTCGTTGGCATTTGGCAGTGCCGGTGACGTACCTGTTGCCGGTGATTACGACGGCGATAGTAAAGCCGACGTAGCTGTCTATCGTCCCGGCAGCAACGGTTGGTACATCTTCCAAAGCGGCTCCAACACAGTTCGTTCTTTGCTGTTCGGAAGCGCAGGCGATGTACCGGTTGCGGGTGACTACGATGGCGATGGCTCATATGACGTAGCAGTCTTTCGACCCGGAACGGGCGCGTGGTACATGCTCAAGAGTGCGACCGGAACAGTCGGCGGCGTGATGTGGGGAGCCGGTACCGACAGAACGGTGCCCGGCGATTACGACGGCGATGGAAAAGTCGACGTCGCGGTCTTCCGGCCCAGCGAAAACAACTGGTACATCCTGAGAAGCTCTGATGGAGGTACCACAGCGCAGACGTTTGGTTCCGCCGGAGACGCTGCGGTTCCCGCAGCTTTCATTCCGTAAACCGGGACAAGCGGTAAAGTAAATCGGGCTGCGGAGAATTGAATCTTCGCAGCCCGATTTGTTATCCGCACGTTCTGCGCTTCTTAGTGTCCGCAGTCGGGAGCTATATCACTTGTAATTGTCCACGATGCGTTCTGATCGCAGCTCACTACGGCCGAAACAAAACATCCGTCCGAATCTTCCGCAATCACTTTTGTATCCGATCCACTGCAAGACAGGCCAGTGATCGTGAATGACTGGCCCGATACCAGCAGCGAGTCGTTCAATTGATCGGCGCTCCAGTCCTCGCGCGAAGGCGAGGCCAGATAAACGTGAGTGATCGTGCGGCCGGAGTTGTTTGTGACGACAATTGAGTTCTCCTGGGTGCTGGCCCTGGAGAACAGCGGTGCGGCGACAAGTCCACAGAGGACTACTGTCGCGATCGCCAGTCGGGTGGCGATGTTTCTCTTTTCTACGGTGAAGTTCTTCATGATTCTCCTCTTTTTAAAATCCGAACATTTGTGAGTGTGCGTGCGGCGCCTCAAGGCTTCCGTCGCAATTACTGAATCGGCAACTCAAGGCAAGATCGAATCGATCCAGATCTCGCCCTGGGTTTGTTTGCACCAGCGAAGTTGAACGCGGCTGCGTTGGCTGATCGCTTTGCTTTCCGCAAACGCAGCCCGCGTTCATAGCACCACCCAGTGCCTTACAAACCCACCGTTACGGGCATGTCCCGTTGACGGTGTACTGCGGAGCGTCTTCTACCGCGCCGCCGTTGTTGCCCTGACTCTTCGGCACCTTGACCTTCGCGGTCGCGGTGGCGATGTTGCCCTGAGCGTCCTTCACACGGAAGTGGATTGTATAGACTCTTCCGTTTCCACTTCCCTGTCGTTCGGATCGCAACTGCACCGACTTGCAATTGGCAGCGATGATGATGTCGTTCATGGTATTTCCATCACCCGCGCTGTTCTCGGGCTCGTCGCTGGTAACCTTCGAAATCACCACATCGTTGATGTCGATTGTTCCGTCACATCCGTCTGACGCGCTAACAACAAATTGCGTGAGATTGACGGTGACGTATTGGTGATTCGGTGGCCACAAGGTAAGCGATTGGCCGTTTAGATTGATTACCGGGAGACCCGAATCAATCACGATGACTGTTCGCGTCGCTGTCGACGTGTTGAAGCCATCGGTCGCTGTGTAGGTAACCTGGTACGTACCCGGTACGTTCGGATTGACGTTGCTCGCCGAACTGACCGGCACTGAACCTGCACACGAATCGGTCGCTGTCGCGCCCGGATCGGTGAAGGTCGTGTGACATTCGATAGTCATCGGGTTTGGTCCGTTGATGGTAATCACCGGTGCAATCGTGTCTACCACATTTACAGTTCGCGTCGCGGTGGCGGTGTTAAAGCCATCGAACGCCGTGTATGTCAGGGTGTAGGTTCCCGGAACGTTTACATTAACCGAACCGGAAGTGGTGACAGCCACGCTGCCAGCGCATGAATCCGTTGCGGTTGCACCCGCGTCGGTGTAGCTGGTGTGGCATTCGACCGTCGCCGGATTAGCACCGATGACGGTGATGACCGGAGCGATCGTGTCTACCACGTTGACTGTTCGCGTCGCGGTGGCGGTGTTAAAGCCATCGAACGCCGTGTAGGTGATTGTGTAGGCTCCCGGCACGTTTACGTTGACCGAACCGGAAGTGGTGACGGCCACGCTGCCGGCGCACGAATCCGTTGCGGTCGCACCCGCATCGGAGTAGCTGGTGTGGCATTCGACCGTTGCCGGATTAGCACCGTTGATGGTGATGACCGGAGCGATCGTGTCTACCACGTTGACGGTCCGTGTAACGGAAGCACTGTTGGTTCCGTCGGTCGCCGTGTAAGTAAGCGTGTAGGTACCCGGAACGTCCGCGTTCACGGTTCCCGAGACCGTTACCGGCACCGAGCCGTCGCAGGAATCAACCGCCGTAGCACCCGGATCGGTAAAGGTCGTGTGACATTCAACCGTCATGGGGTTAGCTCCGTTCAACGTGATGACAGGAGCAGTGGTGTCCACGACGTTGACGGTACGCGTGGCAGTTGCCGTGTTCGTGCCGTCCGTGGCGGAGTAAGTGATAATGTAAGTTCCGGGCGTGTTCGCGTCGACCGTGCCCGAAGATGTTACCGGGACCGAACCCGCGCAAAGATCGTTCGCGGTTGCACCCGGATCGGTAAACAGGCTGCCGCACTCGACAGTCATTGGATTGTCGCCGTTAATTGTTATCACCGGCGCATCCGGGTCGGTGACCGTAACCGTGAATGAGCACGAATCGTCGGGAGGAACTCCGTTCGACGCCGTGCACGTCACCGTAGTTGTTCCCACCGGGAACGTGTGCGGCGAAGTGATGCTGGTCGCACCTATCTTGCAATCGACCGTTGGAGTCGGTGAACCAGTCGTCGTGGTAGTGAACGAAACCGATTTCGAACAAGATCCCGAATCGGCCGCGACCGTGATGTCGGCCGGACACGTGATATCCGGAGGCGTCATGGCCTGAATCGGCGTCACGGTTGGATCGGCTGCGCCGCCGACATCCGGATCATCCGTCAAGACATCCGCGAAGTTATCTCCGGTCACGAGTCCCTGATTGGAAACCTGGGTCGTTCCCGGCGGCACGCTGTTGTTGATGGCTACGTTGAATGTGATCACGACGCTCTTGCCTGCCGGCAGAGTGCCGATGTTCAGATTCACGCTTCCGACGACTGCGGAGGTAACTCGCGGCGCAGTCGTGGCCTTAGAATTCACGTTGCTTTCTTTCTTCGAAGGCGCGTGATGGAGGCTCTTCATGCTGGCCAACTTGGCTGCGTTCTTTTGATTGCTCGAACGCGATGCGGTTGTGCGTGGAGCCTGTTTGACTGTTTGCTTCGCCAGATACTGCTTCATCGTGGACGGCTGCATCAGTCGCACGCTTGGTGAAGTGCACGGCAAACCGCCGACGAAAAATCCAGGCGCGGTGTTTGTCGAGGAAACGCTTCCACCATTTAGCGTGTTCTGTCCCGCCAAAAAGTTATTCACGTCCGCAAGAGTTGTTCCGCCAAATCCGGGCAATCTGAAAGTCACACCGGTGAAGCGCCGGCGAACTCGGATTTCGTCAAGCGGATCATTCGCGATGTTGTTACCCGAAATGTCCGCGCAAACACTTACCGTGTCTGACCCGACAGCTCCGGAATTCACCAGGATGCCGTTGCTGGCAGTGGCGGAATTCAGATTGATGGTGTTGCCGGTGACGGTCGCGTTCATCGAATTGTTTCCGTCGCGGGCCTGAATGTTGATGCCGCTACCAAACCTGAATCCGTGAATCGCGTTGTTGGTGATGGCGGTGATTAACGAACCGGATCCGTTGGAAATCACGTTGATGCCGGTTCCACCACCGTTTGAACCCGAGAAGGGAACGCCCGAGGTTCCAATCACGTTGTTCGCGATTGTTCCCTGCAACGTACCGGTCGAAGGAAGACCGAGGTTGATGTTGATCGAGTTACCGTTGTGTCCGGTAATCACCGGGTTGTTTGAAATATTGTAAGTCGTGTTCGCGGCTAAACTGCTCGAGACCGACATAGCGGTATTGCCGTTGGCCTGGAACGTGCTGCCCGAAACATTAACCGCCATTGCGGCAGAATTCGTAGCTGTAACCACGAGGCCGTCGGTGGTGTTGTTGCTAAAGGTGCTGCTTGAAACTACCACCGACATATTGGCCGTGGCGTTGCCGTTGAACGAAAGTCCGGAGTTGCCGTTCGGCGACGCGCTGTTGGAAAAGGTGCTGCTCGAAACATTCAACGTACCCAACGGTCCGCTGCTGTTCTGAACCAGGACCTGGTCCGCTTCGTTCCCGGATACCATCGAATTGCTGATGGACGAGGTCCCGAACAGGCCTCTGAACTGGATGCCGTTCTCTCGTGTCTGATCGCCAAAGTTGAGAACCTGGCTATTCGAGAGAGCAAAGGTGGTGACGTTATTTCCGTTGATGCCCTGCTGAACACCGCCATTCATCAACAGGTCGTTAAAGCTGGCTCCAACCACGTTGACAAGGTGAATGCCGGCGGCGCAGTCGGTGTTATTACCACTTACCAGGCCTCCGCAGGTCGACGCTGCAACTGTCGGATCAGCGCCGTTGACCGTGCCGACGTTGCTGAAGCCCATGCTGTTAAGCGTGATGTTGGTGGCGTCGATAAAACTCGCGCCGCGGCTGGTCATGTTTGAAATCGTGCCGCCCGAGCCTGCTCCGCCGGTACCGATGACCGCGAAACTTCCGCTCGTGTTCCCGACCACGATACCGTGCGACGAGTTGCTTGCCGTGACGCTGGTCAGCGTCAGATTCAAATCTGTTCGCAACGCAGGGCTGGTTCCCGCTATCTGAATCGCGATGGCGTTTGACGTGTTAACCGCTCCACTCGTGGCTGTAATCGTGCCGGTGTTGTGCAAGTTCGAAAACAAACCTTGCTGTCCCGCGTCTGGAGCGATGTTAAGCGACGAGAATGTGATGTCGCCCGAGGTGGCCTGAAGGCTAACGCCGGTTCCGCCGGAGCCGATAGACGACGTCGCGCCGAAATTAATGTCGGCGCTCGAACTTGCAACCGAGATACCGGCGCCCGCCGAATTGTTAACGTCTGTCGGACCACTGACCAGCGACCCAGCGACGCTGGCCAGGGAAATTCCGGTCGAACCGCTGTTGGTCGACGAGAGCTTTGTAAACACAGCGTCGAGCGTACCGTTGCTCAGATTAAGCGATTGCCCGGTTCCGTCGACAGTGACCTCGCGCACTGTCAGCGTTCCAATCGCTGAGCCGGAAATGCCTGCCCCGACCACGTTGCCGACATCCAGACCGCGCACCAGGTTGTTCGATCCCAGATTAATTCCGTTCGAGGTGCTTACGATTTTCGGATTGAGCCCACCCGTGGAAGGCAATGGGAGACTGCCTGACGGAGGCGTTAAGCCGGTGATGGTCGAAAGACTTTGTCCGGCCCCTTGTCCGATGAAACGCTGGTTTGCCAGCAGTGTCAGGCCGCCGTTGTAATCGCCGCTGCCGGTGTAGAGAAAAATGTTGTCGCCGGGATCGTCCGCGGCTACGGCGGCAAAGCTGCCCGCTCCGGTCAATGCGTTGAATGGAGACGTCAGTCGTCCATCACCGCCGGCAGCTGCCGAGTTGTCTATGAACCAGATCATCCCGCTCACGTTAATGCTGACGGTCGCTGTGTCGGGAGTTGTCCCGTCGGTGATCGTGTAGGTGAACGTGTCGGTTCCTTCGAAACCCGCGGGCGGGTTGTAGGTAAAACCGCCGTTTGCGTTCATCGAAACGTTGCCGCCGTTCGCGCTGGTTGCTCCCGCGCTGGCTGTCAACGTATTGCCGTCGGCGTCATTGTCATTCGCCAACACGCCGCCTCCCGCGCCGATCGTGATCTGCACGTTGCCGGTGGCCGAGTAAGTGTCGTCGATCGCGATAGGCGTAGTCGTAATCGAAAGAGGGTCTAGCGTTGTGTTCGCGTCAACGGTGTCGTTGAACATCACGCCCGTCGCATCCGTGCTGCCGCTGTTTGTGATCGTCACCGTGTACTTCAACGTATCGCCGGTGTCTGCGACGTTGTCGTTATCGTTGTCGATCAAAAGCGCGTCGGTTTTGGTTGCTGTTATCAGCGGAAGTACGACGTTCGCTGCGGCCGCGGGTGTGGGTGCACTACTGCGGTTCGCGTTCGGGTTGTTCAGATTTCCGGCTAAGACCGAGAGAGAGAGCATCGGCATCATCAACGCGATCAGCGTGACGAATGCCAGTGACCTTCTCAGAGTCCTGCGTGCGGAAAATGTTAGATGTAACCTTGGTGTCGGAAACAAAGACATGGGTGGAACTCCTTCCGGGAAAAGCGCATCGGCTGGGCACCAATACGCAGGGGATATAGAGGAAAAGGTCGGTCAAGCGAGAAGGGGATTTCTCACTAGACCGGCCGGTTAAAGAGCAAAGTAGCGCCGGAGAATCTACCTTTTGAATGGACCTTTGGTCAATGTCTATCCGGTCGAGAGTGTCGATTTCCCGACAAACGTGTTAATTGGGCCATTGGACACGTGGGCCGGGAGGAAATGAGAGGGCGGGTTTGATGGAGGAGCAGCTATGAAAACGTCTTCGTCGCCTGGCGAAATTTGCGACGATTGAGTTTCGCCGGGTCGTTTACGGCCTGCGTACATGTCCCAGAATGCGATCGCGTCCCCGCGGGGACGACTGCGAGTTGAATGGGTTACCTGCGAAGACCTCGACCACGAAACACACTAAACCGAACCACAAAATCACACGAATTAGTAAAGACTCGTCTCGAACTGTCCTCTCCTCGATTCGTGTGATTAGCTTTCATTTTGTTCGGGTATTTCGTGGTTTCGCTTAGCGCTGGATCTTGTCCGCGTTGCGAGCGCAGTGCTGAAGAGCGGAAATGCAATCAGAATGGCAGGATTTCAAACGGGATTTCTATTCGCCCAGGTAGGCTTCCTTGATTCTTGGATCGGCGGCGAGCTCCTTCGAAGGGCCTTCCATCACTATGTTCCCCGTTTCGAGCACATACGCGCGATCCGAGTGGCCCAGCGCCGCATGAGCGTTCTGCTCGACCAGCAAAATCGTGGTTCCTTTTCCGCGAATCTCTTCGATGGCTTCGAAAATCGTATGGACCACCAGCGGCGCCAGCCCCAGCGATGGTTCGTCGAGAAGAAGAAGCCGCGGCCGCGACATCAGCGCGCGTCCCATCGCCAGCATCTGTTGTTCGCCGCCCGAAAGGGTTCCGGCTTTTTGGCTCTCGCGCTCCTTCAAACGTGGAAAAAGCCGGAAAGCATTTTCCATGTCTTCGTTGATCTCGCGCTTGTTCTTCTTGAGATAAGCGCCCATCTGAAGATTTTCGCGTACGGTTAGATTGGCAAACACGCCGCGGCCTTCCGGCGACATCGAAATTCCCATCGCAACCAGCTTGTGCGTAGGCATTCCACTAATCTGTTTTCCGTCGAACATGATCCGGCCCTCAGTCGGTTCGAGCAGTCCGGTAATGGTTCTGAGCGTCGTGGTCTTGCCCGCGCCGTTGGCGCCGATCAGCGTGACGACCTCGCCGCGTTCGACGTGCATCGACACGTCGGTCAGGGCTTCGATTGCGCCGTAGCTAACTGAGATTTTTTCGATGGTAAGCATTTTTCAGATATCAGATTTTAGATTTTGGTTTTGGGTCTTAGGTTTTTGGTTTTTGCATGTGGCATTTAATCATGACGCTAACTCGTCAAATTGAGCAATATACAAAGCACAAAAGACAATGAACAAAAAACTAACTGCAAAAACCTAAAACCTAAAACCGTTTTAATCCCCAAGATACGCCTCAATAACCTTCGGATCGTTCTTGATCTGCTCAGGCAGTCCGAGCGCGATCGTCTTCCCGTAATCGACCACCTGAATTCTTTCGCAAACACCCATCACTACCTTCATGTTGTGTTCGACCAGAAGAATAGTCAGGCCGAACTTGTCGCGAATCTCGTGGATCAGGTTCATCAGGTCTTCCTGTTCAGACGGATTCATCCCGGCCGCGGGCTCGTCCAAAAGCAAAAGCTGCGGTCGCGTGGCCAGCGCGCGAACTATTTCAAGCCGCCGCTGTTTGCCGTACGGAAGACTCGTGCCGCCTTCGTTTCGATAACGATCAAGGTCGAAGATCTTAAGCAGCTCCATACAAAAGTCTTCGTGTTCGCGCTCGTCGCGTGTGAACCGAGGGAGTCTGAACACCGCATCGATCAGCGTTTGATTCGCGTGACGATGGCAAGCCGTCATCACATTTTCAAGCACCGACATGCTGGGAAACAGCCGAATGTTCTGAAAAGTCCGCGAGACGCCGCGACGCGAAATCTGAAACGGTTTCAGCCCGTCAATGCGTTTGCCTTCGAAAAAGATCTCGCCCGACGTTGGGCAATAAACTCCCGTCAGGAGATTGAAGATCGTCGTCTTGCCGGCGCCGTTGGGCCCGATCAAGCCAAAGATTTCGCCCTTCTTAACGTCGAGGTCAAGTTCGTTTACTGCTATCAACCCGCCAAAGCGTATGGTCGCTTTGGTGGTGCGCAGAACGTCAGCGCCGTTGGCTTGCGACACCGTACTCATCAACTGTCGCCCTCCCTGGTGCTTTCAGATTTCGCCGCAGGCTGCTCGGCGATCGGAACGCCGGCCGATGCTCCGACTGGCTCGTCGCCGACCGGTCGCTTCTGTGATCGCTTCAACCAACCTAAACCGAATTCGCGGTTGCCCAAAATTCCCTGCGGACGAAAAATCATAGTCAGAATCAGAAGCAACGAGTAAATCACCAGCCGGAGATCAGCCAAATTGTACCCGCCGACTTCCGGCAATCTGCGCAGTATTTCGGGCAGCACCGTGATCACAATCGCGCCCAGAATGGCTCCGGTTATCGAACCCATCCCGCCCAGAACGATCATGATTATGATCTCGAACGATTTGATGAAAGTGAAATCGTTCGTGCTCAGAAATTTGTTGTAGTGAGCAAAAAGCACGCCCGCTATGCCGGCAAACGCGGAGCTTATGACGAAAGCTATGACTTTGTATCGTGTGGTTTGGATGCCCATGGCCTCTGCGGCCAGCTCGTCTTCGCGAATCGAAACCAGCGCACGGCCCATGTCTGACTTGACTATGTTTCGCACGACTATGATCGTGATGACGGCGAAGAGTCCTATCCAGAAAAAATCCGCGTAGCCCGGCACCGTCAATCCGGTAGCCCCACCAACCGAGTCAATATTCAGAATAACGATCCGTATGATTTCGGCGAACCCAAGCGTGACGATCGCCAGATAGTCGCCCTTCAAACGAAGACTGGGAATTCCGACTACCAACCCCGCCAGCGCGGCTACCACTGCGCCGATAACGACGACCAGCAGCAAAACAAGCGCGTGCGCAACCCACTCGCCGACATAACCGGTCAGCATCGTTTCGATCGCTTTGCCGTGGTAAACGGTCACGTACGCCGACGCGTACGCGCCCACGGCCATGAATCCCGCGTGGCCGATCGAGAATTGGCCGGTGACGCCGATGATCAGATTCAACGAGACGGCGAGGGTGATGTTTATGCCGATGAAGACGAGCAGACGCGCCGTGTAGTCGTCCATAAACGGCAAGCCCAATCCGAACAGACCTTCGCGACTCAACAGTGCGTTGACGACGAGCAAAAGGACGATGATTATTGCGGCAACGAGAAGGCGCTTTAGGAAAGAAGCCATAAACAAAGAGTGACAAGTGACGAGTGATAAGTGACAAGGCAGGATCAAGCATTTGAGCTTGTCACTTGTCACTCTTCGCTTTTCACTGTCTTTAAACTTTCTCCTGCACAGTTGAGCCGAGCAGACCAGCGGGGCGAAACAGTAGAACTAAAATCAGAATCGAAAATGCGACGGCATCGCGATACGTCGAGGGGATGCCGATGTGCTGACCGTAGCCGACTACGAAAGTTTCCGCCGCTCCGATCAACAGTCCGCCCAGCACTGCGCCGGGAATGTTCCCGATCCCGCCCAGCACCGCGGCAACGAACGCTTTTAAGCCAGTGATGATTCCCATCAGCGGATCTATCTTCGGATTGTACTGCGCAGTCAGAACTCCAGCCGCCGCCGCCAGCCCACTTCCCAACGCAAAGGTAAAGGCGATGATGAAATCTGTGTTGATGCCCATCAACTTCGCAGAGTTGAGATTGAACGAAACCGCGCGCATCGCCGTGCCGACCTTGGTCCGATAAATAATCCACTGCAACAGGATCATCAACGCGATCGAGACCGCGAAGATCAGAATCTGAGTTTTGGAAATGGCTGCATTTCCAAACAGCGTGTAGTTCTGATTCTGAAGAAGCTGCGGGAACGAGCGCGGAGTTGGGCTGAAGATAACGACGAAGAGATTTTCGAGCAACAGCGACATGCCGATCGCAGTGATCAGCGTGGTCATACGCGAGAATCTTCGAACCGGCCTGTAGGCGAACCGTTCGATCGCCATTCCGATTATCGCAGCAACAATGATTGAACCCACCAACGTTATGGCCAGGCCAAACGCTGATGGGTTCGTAGCAAATCCAAATTGGGTGGCGATGATAAATCCCGCGTACGCGCCCACCATGTAGATATCGCCGTGCGCAAAGTTGATCAGCCGCAGAATGCCGTACACCATCGTGTACCCGAGGGCGATCAATGCGTAAATGAAGCCGATAGTCAGGCCGTTAATGAGCTGCTGTACGAAAGTGTCCATAACGGTTATCGACTATCTTAAGGAGTTCCTCTGGTTGGGGCCGCTGCTGAAGGCGCTGCACTGGGCGATGCGCCAGCAGCCGGCGCTGACGACGACGGTGCCCCAGTCGACGAAGCCGGGGAACTTGAAGCCGACGCGGCGGGCAATGCCGCAGCCACCGCTCCTTCTGGCTGAATTGTTTCCTTGTAAGTGAAGCGACGAGTAGACGGGTCCAGTTCGAGCACGACCGCCGGTTTAACCGAGTCGCGGCTGGCGTTGATGGTTATGCTTCCGGTCACGCCCAGGAAGTTGCTGGTTTGAGCGATAGCATCGCGAAGTTTGGCCGGGTTGGTGCCACCCGCGCGACGAATCGAATCGGCCAGAATGTACATCGCGTCATATGCCAACGCCGCCAGCGAATCAGGCGAAGTGCCGCCAAATCGCGCTTTGTACGCGCTGACAAATTTCTGAATCGACGGTGATGGATCGTCAACCGAGTAGTGGTTCGAGATGTAGGTATTCTTCAAAGCCTCGCCGCCGAGATTCCAAATCTCCGGATTGTCCCAACCGTCGCCGCCCAGAATCGGTACGTTGATACCGAGCTCGCGCGCCTGTTTGGAAATGATTCCGACTTCGCCGTAATAGCCAGGGATGTAAATCACGTCCGGGTTCTTGGCGCGAATGTTCGTGAGCTGAGCTTTGAAGTCTCGATCCTGCTGCGTGTAAACCTGCTTTTCGATCACCGTCCCGCCCAGCTTATTGAATTCGCGTTCGAAGAATTCCGTCAGTCCTTTACTGTAATCCGAATTCACATCGCCAAAGATCGCCGCAGTCTTGGCCTTCAAAGTATTGGCCGAGTATTTCGCCGCCACTCCGCCCTGGAACGGGTCTATGAAGCAAACACGAAATATGTAATCGCCAACCTGCGTGACTTTCGGGTTGGTGGATGACGGCGTGATCATGGGGATCTTCGCTTCCTGCGCGACCGGCGCGGCCGCCAGGCTGTTGGTCGAGGCTACTTCACCCAACACCGCATGGACCTTGTCCTGATTGATCAGCTTGGAAACAACAGTCTTCGCTTGCTCGGGTCGTCCCTGATCGTCTTCTACCATCAACTGGATTTGTCTGTTTAAGATTCCGCCGTTGGAGTTGATCTCGTCCTTTGCCAGCTCGATCCCGTTCTTGGTGGACTGGCCAAAGCCCGCTGTGCTTCCCGTCAAGTCGACATAGACGCCTACTTTTATTGGACCACTGTCGTCGGACGTGGTCCCGCCATTCTTTTTCACACAAGCCAGCGGAGCAACCAGGGCAAAAATCAATACCAGTGTCAGTAGAGTGCGTTTCATATTGTCCTCACAAACAAGAAAGATTGGTTTCAGACGGCTAGAGATCGATGCGAAAGATTCGTCGGAAACCACCGTTTTCCGCGAGCACGGAGGAGATTCAACCCCTCCATCGAAGTGCGGCGCGAAGCGCGATAACGCCGGAAAAGCGTCGCTCGCTTGCAACCGCCGCTTGCGTTCAAGTGGCGAACTTTTACAAAAGCCGCCCAATAACGATGGAATCCTGACTAGCGGGCATTATACCTATTTGAAGCGATGTGTCGAGGATAAACACTTAGAGCAATTGTGGTTTTGGCCCGGAGTATTCAGGCTAATAGGTTTGAAATCATTCGCCAGGAATCGCATGAACGCCGAAGGCGTTGGAGCGATTATTTTCAAATTGACTCACTAACTCAAACCACGAAGCGCTTCTTCGCCATTCGGCTCTATGACATACTTGCCCGCCATGGAACAAAGCGACAATAAACCCATCGGAATCGCGCCCGAGCTGGGCGACATGGACGCCGAAGACTTCCGCCGTTTCGGACATCAGTTGATTGATTGGGTCAGCGATTATCTCTCCCAAATCGAACAGCGTCCGGTTTTGGCCCAGGTCGAGCCGGGTGATCTGATCGCACAACTCCCCACCTCTGCGCCTGAAAAAGGCGAGCCGATGTCGGAAATCCTTGCGGACATCGACCGATTGATCGTGCCGGCGCTGACGCACTGGAACCATCCTTCGTTCTTTGCTCTGTTTGCTACGTCGACCTCTGCACCTGGAATTTTCGGAGAGCTATTGAGCGCGGCGTTTGACGTCAAGGCCATGCTCTGGCGTACCTCGCCGGCCGCAACTGAGTTGGAAGAAGTCGCGCTCGGATGGCTTCGACAGATGATGGGGCTGGACGAAGGACTGGAAGGCATCATCTACGACACGGCGTCTGTTTCGAGCATGCACGCAGTCGCGGCGGCCCGCGAAGCGCTGAACGTACGCATTCGCGAAGAAGGAATGAGCGGTCGAGCCGATCTTCCTCTTTTGCGAATCTACGCATCCGAACAAGCGCACTCTTCGATCGAAAAAGGAGTGTTGACGCTCGGACTCGGCCAGCGCGCGTTGCGGCTCATTCCAACCGACGACGACTTCTGCATGAGCGCGGAAGCGTTGGCCGACGCTATCGAGGAAGACAAGCGTGACGGCATCCTGCCTTTTTGCGTAGTAGCCACGGTTGGAACAACATCGATGAGCAGCATCGATCCCGTTCCCGCGATTGCTGATATTTGTCAGCAGCACAAATTGTGGTTGCACGTCGACGCGGCCTATGCCGGCTCTGCTGCGGTTGTGCCCGAGATGCGGCATATCCTGGACGGCTCGGATCGCGCCGATTCTCTCGTCACCAATCCTCACAAGTGGTTGTTCACGCCGTTCGATGTTTCGGTTCTCTACTGCCGGCACATGGATATTCTGCGGCGCGCGTTTTCGCTCCTGCCCGAGTACTTGCGAACGACTGAGGCGGAGAATGTGCGGAACGGAATGGACTACGGAATACAGCTCGGGCGCCGGTTTCGTTCACTGAAGCTTTGGATGGTTCTGCGGTACTTCGGGCACGAGGGACTTGCCGCGAGGATACGCGAGCATTGCCGGTTGGCGCGTTTGTTCGCGTCGTGGGTCGAGGAATCGGAGGACTGGGAAGTGCTCGCGCCGGTGCCGTTCAGTCTGGTGTGTTTCCGAGCTTGTCCGCGAGCAGAGGGTGAAAGCGAAGCGGAGCAGACCGCGCGGCTCGATGCGCTGAACGAGAACATAATGAACCGGATAAACTCGACCGGGAAAGCATATCTGTCGCATACAAAGCTTCACGGGAAGCTGACCCTGCGGCTGGCGATCGGAAACATTCACACTGCTGAGCGCCACGTGCGAGAGTTCTGGGAACTGCTGAAGGAACACACGAGTCTCTAATACTGATCAACCCTTCGCGCCTTCTGATTTTCTTTTCTTCGCGCCTTTGCGTGAAACCGTTTTCGATTTGTGATAAAACCTCACCATCCCTGACACCCTCTTCCTTCGCGCCTTCAATATTTCATGTCTTTGAGCCGCTGCGTGAACAACCTTCTCACAGCTTTGCTTGAAATTGTCCTATGACTGAAAATGAGCTCTCAAAAGAAATAGTCAACGCGGCATTCAAGATTCACACGACTCTTGGCCCAGGGTTATTTGAGTCTGTCTACGAAAAGACAATGATTCACGAGTTGGAGAAGAGACAGATTCGGGTAATCTTCCAACCGGGTCTCCCTGTCGTTTATGAGAGTGTTCGAATGAATTTAGGCTTTCGACCGGATCTGGTAGTTGGAGAAAAAGTCATCGTTGAAATCAAATCGATTGAAGCTCTGGCCCCTGTTCATCGAAAGCAGTTGCTGACGTACCTTCGATTGAGTGACATCCGGCTCGGGTTGTTGATCAACTTCAATGTCGAGCGAATTCGAGACGGGATTGTGAGGGTGGTGAATGGACTGTAAAGACGGTTTCACGCAAAGGCGCGAAGAAAAGAAAAACAGAAGGCGCAAAGGTGTTGTGCTGTTTAAGCTGTGGATTACACTAACGATTCTTGTCTGCTCGCTACTTCTTGCAAGCAGTATTCTCGCCCAAACACGTCGCCCGATGGCTCCCGCCGATATCTTGCGCGTCGCCACGGTCAGCGACGCACAGATTTCCCCCGATGGCTCATGGGTCGTCTATTCGGTCTCGACTCCTGACGGAACCGGCAGCCGCTCTACTCTTTGGATAGCTCGCACGCTCTCCGACCCATCTCAAACAGCCCTGGAAGCTGCCCGTCCCGGCGAACGCAGACCCGCTCCGACTCAACTCCTTTCTTCCGGATCGAACGCTTCTAACCCTCGCTGGTCTCCCGACAGCCGACGCATTGCGTTCATCTCCCGCGAAAAAGAAGACACCTCGATCCACGTAGTCTCGCTCGAAAATCGCCAGCCGCGTCGGATTGCACAGGTGACGAGCACAAACTTTCATGTTTCTTACGCAGGCGAATCGCTCGCATGGTCGCCGGACAGTAAACGTCTGGCCTTCATTTCCGCGGTCGACGAACCTGAACTCGGCCCATCCACCACCGCAAGAAGCAAAGACCCGCTTGTCATTACTCGGCTTCAATACAAATCGCGAACTTCGTTCTCGGACGAAGCGCGCACGCATGTTTGGGTCATCGATGTCGACAACGAACGCGCCGAGGCCAGACAACTCACCGAAGGCCGTTTTTATGATCACGCAGTAACATGGAGCCCTCGCGGCGACGAGGTCGCATTTCTTTCGAATCGCGAAGTCGACCCCGACGCGAACAACAACTCGGACATTTTTGCTGTCACTCTAAACGGACGACTCCGCCAAATCACATCCACAGCCGGCTGCGAGTACGACCCGCAATGGTCACCGGACGGCAAGTGGATCGCATATACCGCAACCCAACGCGACGTTACTACGATCGACAGCGTGGCCGAGGATGCGCATGTCTGGGTGATCGATGCAGAGGGCGGACGCGGGCGCGAGCTCACCGCCGCGCATGATCGTCGCGCGCGCAGCCCGCGATGGTCGCGTGACAGTGGAACTATATTTTTCCTCGCCGGAGATCGGGGACAAACGACTATTTATTCGGTGCAAACAGGTGGTGGAAGAGTCCAGGCATTTTATTTATACACGCTCGCAGGTGAAACCGGCGGAGTATTTAGCGCAGATCCCCCCGTTTTGGTGCGCGGTGCAGGAGTGCCGACAGCCCGATCGTTTCAAATAGGCAGCTTCAGCCTGGGAAGCAAATCGATCTCGACGCCTGCGCCGCAAGGCGTGGCGACGACGTTCATGCAACCGCTGGCATTCACGATGGGCGGCGCGACGCGGCCGGCCGAAGTGTGGTTTGGCTTGGGAAGCGGCTCACCGTTGCGTCGTATCAGTTCGCACAACGAATCGCTGCAACGCTCCACCGCGATCATCGAACCCGAGGAGATCAATTTCAGAAGCTTCGACGGAACACCGATCCAGGGTTGGTTGATGAAACCGCTGGGATGGCGCGAAGGCCAGCGCTATCCATTGATCTTAAGCGTTCACGGCGGACCGCACGGGATGTCCGGGTACAGCTTCAACTCGACATTTCAGGTTTACGCAGCCCGCGGCTACGCGGTGCTTTACATGAACCCGCGCGGATCGAGCGGTTACGGACAGAAGTTTTCTGACGGAACTCTGCGCGAATGGGGCGGAGGCGATTACAGAGACTTGATGCTTGGTTTGGATGAAGCGCTTCGCCGCTTTCCGTGGATCGACGAAGATCGAATGGGCGTGACGGGCGGCTCGTACGGCGGGTTCATGACTAACTGGATGATAACGCAGACGACGCGCTTTAAAGGCGCGGTTGCGGTCGCATCGGTCAGCAACCTGGTTAGCTTCTATTCGACCTCGCTTTATCAGGACCTGATCCACGCTGAGTTCGGGCTGCCGTGGGACGATTATGATTTGCTTTGGCGCTGGTCACCGCTGCGTTATGTCAGGCAGGCGCATACCCCCACCTTGTTTCTGCATGGCGAGCTGGACAACGACGTGCATATTACACAAGCGGAAGAAATGTACATGGCGCTGCGCCGGCGTGGAGTTGAGTCGCAATTGGTCCGCTATCCGCGCGAAGGACACAGTTTTCGCGAACCGCGCCATCGGGTCGATGCGCTGGAGCGGACACTGGCGTGGTTTGATGAATACGTCAAGTGACGGAGGCAGAAGTCAGAAGACAGGAGGCAGAATTCGTAAGCGCTGGACAATAACAGCAACGAAGCTTTTCTCCTTCAAACCATAAGACGGGGGAAAGCCATTTTCCCGGCTTCTGACTTCTGAATCCTGACTTCTGGCTCCTGACTCCTGTCTTCTGTCCCCTGCTCTTATGCTTTTCGTAAAAGAATCCATCATCGCCGCGTCGCCCGAAACCGTCTTCGCTTTTCACGAATTGCCGGACGCGTTCGCGCGACTGATGCCGCCGTGGGAAAAGTCGCGAATCATCCAGGCCGCTCCCAATCTAAGGCCAGGCGCACGCGCGGTGGTCGAGACAAAACTGTTCGGCGTAATGCCTGTTCGTTGGGAAGCTCTGCACACGGTCTATGATCCGCCGCGTATGTTCGAAGACATACAAACACTCGGCCCGTTTCGCAGTTGGCGTCATCGGCACATAGTCACTCCCCACGGAGAAGGCGCCGTATTACGAGACGAGATTGAATTCGAACCGCCGATGGGATTTTTGGGACGATGGCTGGCGCCGTGGCTAATCACGCCGCGGCTGACGAAGCTGTTCGAATATCGACACGAGGCGACGCGGCGAGGGAGCGAAGGCGAAGGGCAGGAGACAGGAGGCAGGAGTCAGGACTCAGAATAAAAGCACGGCCCGACTTGAGCCATCAATTCGGTTTCCTGAGTTTTGGCTCCTGAGTTCTGGCTCCTGAGTTCTGTCTCCTGCGTCCTGTGTCCTGTCTCCTGCCTCCTGTCTTCTTCCTCCTGCCTTCTGTATTCTGCCCTCCTATGCTTACCCACATTGTCATTTGGAAATATCGCTCCGAGGTCGAACAGGACCTGAGACTCGAACACGTCGAACGGCTTCGGCGGCTATCGTCGGTTGTCGACGGTATCGTCAGCTTTCAGATTGGGTTCGACACTTTGCATCTTCCGCGTTCGTACGATTCGGGACTGGTCGCGGTTTTTCGTGACCGCGCAGCGCTTGATGCTTACACGGTTCATCCTGAACACATACTGGCTGCGGATTTTGGACGCACGTTGAGCGAACATGTCGCGTCGGTGGATTTTGAGAATCAGGACTTAGTGGGTGAGTGGGTTTGCGGCTTGTCGATCGATTGGTCGCCGCGTTGAGGTTCGCGGTTAATTGACCAGCCGGCGAATGACACTGAACAGCTCGTTGGGATCGAGCGGCTTAGCCAAATGCGCCGCGAAGCCCGCCGCCAGCGCGCGTTGCCGGTCTTCTTCCATCGCGTATCCTGAGATAGCGATCGCGGGAACGTTTTCCAATCCCGGCAGCGTCCGCACTCGGGCAATAAATTCGTAACCATCAATCCCGGGAAGGCCTATGTCGGAGATGATCAATCCCGGCGGTTCGGTCATCGCAAGCTTCAAAGCCTGCGGCACGGATTCGGCAGTCAACACGCGGCAGTGGTGGCGAGTAAAAAGCGTGGAAAGAAGCTCAAGAGTGTCAGACGAGTCGTCGACCAGCAGTATCGGCTGCGCGAAGGTAAACGCCGTCGAGTACGCCTCAACCTCGCGTTCTCCCGCACCGCCCACCATAAACGGCATCGAAAAAGTGAAGCACGAGCCGCAATTCAATCCTTCGGATTGCACGTTTACCTTCCCGTTGTGGAGCTTCACCAGCGCATCGACGATCGCCAGTCCGAGTCCCAATCCGCCGTATTGACGCGTGGTCGAAGGATCTGCCTGGCGGAAACGATCGAAGACATTTGGCAGGAACGCTGGATCGATCCCTATTCCGGTATCCTCGACAACCAGACGAGCTTCGCCTTCTTCGGTTTCGACACGAATCGTGACTCGGCCTCCCTTTTCCGTAAACTTGATCGCATTCGAAAGCAGATTCCAAACAATCTGTTCAAGTCGCACCGGCGAGCCCTGGACCACGACCGGCGTACTCTTCAGCTCATGTTTTAGCTCGATCCCGCGTGAAGTCGCGCTGTCGTTTACCGTTTCGACAGCGGATTGAACGATGGAGTTCAAGTCAACCGGTTCGGGCTCGAATCTCAGTTTTCCGGCAACGATTCGAGAGATGTCGAGCAGATCATCGATCAGACGAACCTGCAAACGGGCGTTGCGTTCGATCGTGTCCAATGCCTGCGCTGTGCCGCGCGAATCGAGACCGCCGCTGCGCAGCAAGTTGATCCAGCCAAGCACGGGAGTTAACGGCGTACGCAACTCGTGCGAAAGAGTGGCCAGGAACATGTCCTTGGCTCGGTTGGCATGGGCCAGATCTTCATTGAGTTTCCGCAAAGCGGCTGTGCGGTCGGCTACGCGTTGTTCGAGTTCGCGATTGAGCTCTTCGAGTCGCATGCGCGCTTCGCGTTCAGCCAGCAGAAGCCGTCGATGCTCGATTCCGCGCTGGACCGTGAACTTCAGATCATCGATCAAGCACGGCTTGATCAAGTAATCGTAAGCTCCGTGTCGCAATGCCGCGATGGCGGATTCAACCGAAGCAAAGCCGGTCAGAACAATTGTGATGACGAACGGGTCTCGGCCACTGACTTCTTCGAGAACGGTTATGCCGTCGCCGCCCTCCATGTGCAGGTCCGTGAGGATCAGATCAAACTCTGCCACGTTGAGCAAAGCGATCGCATCGTTGCCGCTGGAAGCGGTTGTGACATCGAAACCCTCTTGCCGCAGAACTTCGCCGACAGTTAGAGCGACGCTCTCTTCGTCGTCGACGACCAGCAGGCGAGCGCCGACCAGCGATTGCTGGCTTTCGCGCTGGGTTCGAGCTGGGTCGCTCTTTTCGATGCCGGAGAGTGCAGACATTGGTTAGTGGTCAGATGTTAGATTTCAGATTGCGTAGTGGCCATCGCCGATGTGCGCCCCGTCTGATCCTGCCCGTGCCGAACAGACAGACTGATAAGCTCAAAAGCTCTCCGCAGCCCGTCAGCCAATCGGCGCCTGGTCTTGACTCCCTCCAGATCGATCCCGAGCGCGACCAGATTTGAAGCCGCCGACGCGCCTACTCCCGTGATGATCGTGTTGGCTCCCATCAACAGCACTGCATGAACTGCGTTGATCAAGTACGCGGCAACGTGGCTGTCCATGTGCGTGCACCCAGTGATGTCTATGATAACGACCTGCGCGTTTTTCGCTTTCGTCGTCTCGAGAATGGCCGACGACATCTGGCTGGCGCGTTGATCGTCCAGTGACCCGATCAGCGGGACCAGGAGGATGCCGTCCCATATCTCGACCACCGGACTCGACAGTTCGCTAATTCGTATCCGCTGTCGCCGGTGCTCCAGCGCCCGGCGCACGGTCTGATGCAGGTCTTCGACTACGCAGGGCTTGACCAGATAATCGTAAACACCTTGCCGCAGCGCATCAATCGACGATTCGATCGAAGCGTATCCGGTCAATACCACTGTCACTACGTTAGGAAAGTTACGGCTGATTTCATGGAGCAGCGTGCTGCCGTCCATGCCCTCCATCCGAAGATCGGTCAGAACCAACTCGAACTCGCGCTGCCGCAATTTTTGAAGCGCGTCAACGCCGTCGCTCGCCGTTTCGACTTCATATCCCTGATGCTCAAGGATCGCGGCGGTCGTCGTTCGCACGTTCTCTTCGTCGTCGACGACCAGCAAACGCTGAAGCGGTCGACGCGACGACGCAGGCGAGTTCCCGTTCTGATCGCTGCTACTCATTGCCTAATGCCGCAGAGTCGACGAGAAGAATAATTCGAAACGTTGTTCCCTGACCTTTGCTACTCGTCACCTCGATGCGCCCCCCGTGTTGTCGAACAATATCCTGCGTCACCCAAAGCCCCAGGCCCGTGCCTTTCTGTCGTTTCGAGAAAAATGGTTCAAAGATACGCGGCAGTTCTTCGTCGCTGATTCCCTGGCCCGAATCGATGATTTCAACCGCAATGGATGGCTGCAGCGCCTGCTCGATCTCAGTCTTGATTCGTATTTCACCTTTTCCCTCGATCGCCTGCTGCGCGTTCAAGACCAGGTTTAGGAAAACCTGTCGCATCTGATCGGCTCGCGCGCGCACGGCCGGCAGTTTCGAATCGAGATCCAGCACTACCGCGACGCCTGTCTGTCGCAGCTTCTTCTCGACCAGGATCATGGTCTCTTCAAGCACCTGATTGACGTTCACCCATTCGACTTCTCCGGTCCGACGAGCAAACCCCAGCATCTGTCGAATGATATGCGAAACACGCTCGGTCTCCTTTCGCGCTACATCAAGAAATCGAACGTTGGTGCTTTCGTCGCGACTTGTCTGCAAAAGATAAAGCGAGTTCTTGATCGCTTCGAGCGGGTTGTTCACCTCGTGCGCGATCGAAGCAGCCAGCCGACCCACTGCCGCCAGCTTTTCCGACTCGAACAATTGCTGTTCGACCCGCCTGCGCTCCAGCTCTCGGATCTCCGACAGGTCATGCAGGATCGAGACGACCGCGGTTACTTCGCCCATCGCGTCCTCGACCTCGACCGCGGTAATTTCCATCGGCAGCTTTTCACCTGAACGCGGGTTAATCAGCTCGATCTCGGCTTGCCGCACACTGGTGCTGGAATCTGACGCCAGCGTCGAGATGAACGAAGTGAATTTCACCGAATTGGCCCGCACGGCCGAAACCGCCCCTGGCCGGGCTCCGACGACAGGCGCCTGGAAAAGGAGCTCAGCACGCGCGTTAAAGAGAATGAAATTCCCGCGCGAATCACAGACGGCAACCGGCTGGCCCACGTTTTCGATGATCAAGTTCAAGCGGTCGCGCTCGCGGCGGGCCTCGGCTTCGGCCTGCTGAAGCTTGATGATGTTTAGTGCCAGCTCTTCGTTCGCATCGCGAAGATCGGTGACGTCGCGAAAGATCGAAACCAGTCCGATTTTTTCGCCACGCGCGTTGAGGGCTGGGGTGGAAATGACTTCGTAGTGAAGGTCGGAACCCTCCAGCGGATCGACCAGAGTAATGTCGCGCTGAACGAACTCTGTGTACGACACGGCGGCGCTCGAAAGGTATGCCGAGAACAACAGATCGTTCATCTCGAGCGCTCGGCGTTTTCCTTCGCTCGCATTCTTCGATCCGCTGAACAACTCTTCGGCGCGCCGGTTCTGCAAAAGTATGTCGTTATCCAGATTCGTCAGAACGATGGGATCGGCCACCGACTTCATGACCGATTCGACCCACTGTCGCTCGCGCTGAAGCTTGGCGATGATCTCGGTCAGCTTATCGTATTGCGTCGCCGACGAGACGCCGAGGCCTATGCGGTCCGCGAATCTGGTCAACACGTCGAGAGTGGTTGGATTGATTGCCTCGCGCTCGGTGCCGAGATAGAGCACGCCCAAACAGCTGGCAGGCTCAGGCTCCCAGTGCTTGTCTGAAAAGCGCGGGCTGTGGGCCAGATCGCGTTCGAGTTTTTTGGAAGAACGATGTCCGCCGAAGAGCGGAATCGCGAGAATGTCGGTGGCGCAGCAAAGCAGATTGACAAAAGCGGCCGAGGAATCGTCGTCCGGCGCAGAAATCCATACCGGTTGACCTTCGTACACAATCGAGACGTGCGGGCCAGACGAATCAAGCGGCATCTCGACTCGTTCGACGTCGTCGTCATTCGCGAACCCGTTGGCCGCGCGCATGCGCAGCGACCCTCTTTTTTCGTCGATCAGCGCGATGGCGGCTTGCTTAAAGCCCAACCCAGTGGTGGCCGCTTCCAGCGCCAGCAGAATGCGCTCGTCGACCTTCAAGGTAGCCATCATCTGCGTCGACAGCTCGAAGATCGCCTCGTACTGACGCAGACGCTGTTCGGCGGCAGACTCTTCGCGAAGAGTCTGCGAGATTACTAACGCCGATTTTGAGGTTTGGTGCTGCATAAAAAGCTGAGCACGGAAATCAGAACATCAAACTCGGAAGAATACGGCTGAAAGAATTGCCATCTGAACCGCCAGTGGTTTTCCCGAGTCTGCTGTGGCTATCTCTTTTCCACCTCAACAGTGACACGTCGACGCGTTTCGTCTTCGAGCGGCTCGGCTACGCCAGGCGTTAGTGCGGGTCGGGAGACGGCAGGTGTTAACCCGACGGCTTCCGCGTATTTCAGGTAGGTATCAATCGAAGCGACGACAACGCGTGCCTCAATTGTGATGAGATCAATGCCGACGAGCGAGATACGCACCCAAGCGTCAATGACGATTCCCTTATCAAGTACGCGGTCAAGTACGTCGATCAAACTTGTTCCGCCCGGAGATCTTTCAACTGCCATTTTGTTTTCGTTCCTTCTTTCGAAAGTTGAAAATCACGCCTTACGCGAGGGGCGGGGGTTCGGTATTACTTCAACACACGGTCGGGTCACGTTGTGTGCTGTCTTGCTTCAGTTAATTAAACCAATTCGACCACTGCTTTGCTGCCACCCAGATTGCGCCCGCTTCAGCTCTTCTTCTTGGCTTTCTGCGGACGCGAACGCGGAGCTGTGGTCTTCTTTGCTTTGCCGGCCACGGGGGACGGGGCCAACTGTCGCATTCTCAATTCAAGATCGGCCAGGCGTTCACGCAACTCCACGTTCTCTGCTTCCATGCGCTCGGCTCGCGTGGTCAGGTTCGTATCGTAGCGCCACCAGTTCAAACCGATCTGTTCAGCCTTGTCGATCGAGCAGACCAAAATGCGAATCTGCAACGTCAGCAATTCGACGTTTGCGAGCGACACCTTAATGTCGCCCGCGATCACAAGTCCCTTGTCAAGAATTCTGTCCAGCACATCCACCAAGCCAGGAGGACGCGCTGTGATTAGGCTGCTGGATCGTTCGCTCGACAAATGTTCAACCTCCGCAACATTGAAGGACTGGACGATCTACACATCTGTTATTACTTTCGAACGCTTATCTGGCCGCTGTTGATTGTCAGATAAGCTTACCGACCGGACCGAGATCTATATTCAACTCTTCGTCGGCGAGTCCGAACTGCTCCTTAAGGTTTTGCATCTTCTCTTCGAGTTTCATCAGCGCCAGGCCAAGTTCCTCGATCTGTTCGGGAGAAAGATCGCCACCCTCCATCCGCCTGACAGCTTGCTTCTCAAGAAGACGCCGGACCAGTTCAATCAACGTCAAAACCAGCTTTGCCAACCCCTGCTCCACCGATTCGGCATCGATATTGATGCGCGGTGGAAGTGCGTCAGTCACACGGCGGAGCTGTTCCACAAACTCTTCCGCATGAGCAGTTTCAATCTCCGGTTCAACCGGAGCGGGGGATTTCGGGGAAGGCTTCACAGGTTACTCCGAACGACGCGCAAAGTTCAAGATAATTATACGAGCTAATGTCCGGCAAGCTTTAGCTTGTCGAGGCCAAGCGACAAACTGAAGTTTGTCGGACATTCTACTGCGACGGCAAATCGCTAAAGCTATACGGCGCCCAGGGGCCGCTTATTAAGAAGCGCAGCTCCGGTTTCGAACTGCGCGCGGCGTCCATCAGCTGCCGGTAAGCGCTTACGTTCTCCCGTCCGACCAAATGCGACGCAGAGATAACCATCGAGTCGGTCGGGCGAACCTCCATCGACGCATCACGAGCAATTTCCTTCAAATGCTCCTCAAGCCAGTCACGCAGCTCATCCGACCGCGTCTTTGCTTCGTCATCGCCAATGATTTTACTGCGTTTCTGTAACAGAAACCTGGTGCCTTCACCGGCGGTCGTTACACCAGGCGACGGGCTCGCAAGAGACGGCTGCTGATCCGACTCCGCCGTCGTTCCTGCCTCTTTCCATATGATCTTGACGCTCATTTCCACCGCGCCTCTGACGCGATCGAGCGACCGCAGCAGATTGGACTTTTGAGAGCTGATGTAACTCTCCAACCTCTTTGCATCCGCCAACGTGCCAAACCGAAACGGAAGCGGCGTTGTTTCCTGCAACACGCGGCTCACTACACGTTCGTGCGCCCACACATTTTCGCGATTGACTGCAATCTTAGTTTCATTGAATTCGCTGACAACCGCGCGGATGCCTTCGACTTCGATCAAACTCAGCGCGCCGCCCGCAACTCCCCTGGTCTCGTCCAAAACTCCGGGCGCCAAATCATCACTCAAACAGTAAAGGTAGAACATACCGAAACTAGAGGGCGTCTCCTACTCTTCATCGCTCATTCCATGCCGCCGTCTGAGGACGCCGCGAGCAGTCTCGACTGAAGTTATCATCGCGTTAAGACTAATGAAAATCAGGTCGACATCAGCAACCGAGATGGTAATCTCGCCGGCGATCACAAGCCCGCGATTGAGCACGTGGTCCAGCGTCTCCAACAAAGACAATTCTTCAGCCTGAAACTCGGCTAGTTCTTCGTCCAGCATAACCATACTCACGACTTCGGTTCGTCGACAAAATTATATGCGGGCCAGGGCCCGGTCAGCTCCAATCGAAAACCAAACGAGCCGCGCTGGTGTGCGATCTCCCCGGCTGTATCGCGGAACTTTTCGAACAGATTTCGATTAACCAGAAACGCGAGCTTCGCCACCAGTTCGCCGTGTTCCGCCGCCTCGGCCTGACGCACTTTTAATCGAACGGCGCCGCTGCTCAGCGGTGACAGCTCCTGTTCGATTTCCTTTACCGCGCGTCGAACTTCAACCCGGGTTTCATCGGTTCGCATTCCCTCGATCTTCTTGCGGAGCAAGTAGGCCTGGCCGGCCGATGCCGCCTCGGCGCGTTCGGCCATCTCTCTGAGCGTCGGGCTAAGTTTCGTGATCGTCTCCGTCAAAACGGCTCGATCACAAAAGACGTTCACGCCCCATTCGTCCTTGTTTTTCAATCGCTCCAAAGTCGCCGCCAACTCGGCCTGCTTTTCGGCCAGCATCTGTTCCACTCCGTCGGGCCTCAAATAAATCGTGCCGAATCGCAACGGAACCAGACCCGTACCCCCCGTATCCCCACTATCCTTTGCAAAATGCTCCAACACGGCTTCGTGCCGCATCGCGCGCGACGCCACCCACGCGGGCTCGGTCAAGCGCGACTGAATTTCTTCTTCGCCATATTCAGCCAGCGGAACGTCGCTCACTATCGCGCAGAGTTCTCCCGAACAAATCAACCGCAACGCGGTGGCGGGTTCAATCGCGGGCGGCACGTCTTTCTCGAGCAGGGCCGACAATGCGGCGCTCTCGCCGATGCAATACAGGTAAAGCGCCGATTTGTCATGAGTCTCTGCCATACTTAGTGTGATTCCGCCCTCGGCTTTGTGTGTTTCGTAGTCCGTTCGCCAGTCTGATGCAGAAAGCGCCTGTCCCCCGAATTCGGTCGATCGTCGATGACGATCAAACAACCCGCCAACCTGCGAAATGTCTGCGCAACTCCGCCAGCCCATGAATGTCGTGTGACTGTTGCTCCGCCAAATAAAATCGCTTCACCAACCGAAGCCGTTTGCGAAACTCCTTAACAACGTTCTGTTGAGCGTCACGCCGTCCGGCGCAGAATTCGCACTCACGCGCGGCCTCGTCCGGCACCAAATTGTTGATCAGCAAACGTGACAACTGGACTTTGAGCCGCCCCAGCGTTTTGGTCAAGCGAATTGTCTCTTCCAAACTCATGTGTTCGGAAATCGCGACGCCGATGAATTCGCATTCGTCTACATTGGTCAGAAGAGCCGCCACTCGTTTGACGCTTTTCGAAAGCGCGATCAGCTCTTCGGCGACTTTCCCCGAACGAACGACATTCTTGTACTTGAGCAGCAGTTTGAGAAATGCTCGCACCCACGAAAGCGCGATCTCGGGCATTTCAAGAAAGCGAATCAGATGCCCCGTCGGCGCCGTATCGAGCACGATGGTCGTGTACTTATCCTGGTCCAGCAAATCTATCATCGTGCTGAGCGCGGCAATCTCGTCGATCCCCGGCGGCGCCAGCGCAACCAGCTCGCGCATAGCCTCGCGATCGAACTTGATTTCCATCCTCGAGCCGCCCGCCAGCGTATCGAACAGCTCGTCGATCCAGGCACGGTAGCGCTCTTTCAAATCTCCGAACCAGGCCGCCGGGTCGATTTCCATCGCGTCGAGGTTGGAAACTCCCGCAACTTTTTTCTTGAGTTCGCCCACCTCTTCTTCGAAACAATCCGAAAGCGAATGAGCCGGATCAGTGGAAAAGACGAGCACGCGCGCGTCGCGATTGTTTTCGGCAAGCGAAACCGCAGTCGCGGCAGCCGCCGTGGTTTTTCCGACTCCGCCCTTTCCGCCAAAGATCAGCAGCCGCTTTGGCTCGAACAGAACATCCGCTGTTTTGGCTTCGCCGGAATGTCCGACAAACTTCAGTTTGTCGTTGACCCCCCGAACACGCGAAGCAATGGCATCGGCTCTCTTAACCTGCAGCCTTGCCGCCTGCTCCTCACCATCGTCCCAAACCAGCTCCGCGAAATCGCGCAACGCGTCGACTCCGCGTACTTCACCAGCCATCAGCGGAACGCGATGCATGTGCAGCGATGCGAACTTCTTCGAAAGCTGTTGAAGGTACTTTTCCTGCCCTCGCGCGCGAGCGCGGCAGTAGCCGCATTCGCCGTGCGCTCTCTCGACTCGATTGACGATGATGTCGGTAACCGGGACGGCTTCGGTTTGAAGAAGTCCGTAATAGCGGATTGTCTCTTCGACGCTCATGACCTCGGGAATCGCCACCAGCGTGAATGAAGCGTTGCTCTTGTCGTAGAGCATTGCGCGCACAAGCTCGATTCGTCTGGTCAGGTTCTTCAGGAAGAGATCAACTTCATCCGCGCGCGGTTTTCCGCGAACAAATTGCGCGACCATGTAGCGATGCTTTTCCGACATCAGGTCCAGCGCCGCCAGCATTCGCGTGAAGACCTCCGGCAGCCGCAACAACCGCGATGTATGCCCGGACGGCGCCGTGTCGACAACTATGCGATCGTACTCACCGGTCTGGTCGAGTTCGGTCAGTTCAAACAGCGCCATCACTTCGTCCATTCCGGGAAGCGATAGGTCCAGAAGCTCGTTGATGTCGTTTTCATCCAGCAGGGTACCGCGATCAGCTATCTCATGCAGCGTGGCGCGGTGTTCTGTCTTGAATTTATCAAGCACGCGGCCGGCGTCCATTTCAATCGCTACCAACCGTGCTTTACCATGGCGCGCAATCTCGGTCAGTTTGTCGCCGATTTTCTTGCCAAGGCTGTCGGAGAGCGAATGTGCCGGGTCAGTGGAAAAGAGGAGAATCTGTTCGCCATCGGTCGCGCTGTCCAGCAAACGCAGCGCGGCGGCAGAAGCAGAAGTGGTTTTACCCACACCGCCTTTGCCGCCGAAGAAGAGAAAATGTGTCGAGGGAAGATCCGTCGAATGACCGGGAGACCTGCGAACCGTGCTGCGAGACTTAGTCTGCACCGGCTCGCGTTTTTTCCCTTTCACCTCTCATCCCTCTCGCCTGGTTCCCAGAACTCGCTCTCGTCGTCTCCGCCCGTTTCGATTTCAAACGACGACGTATCCGCCGTGTGGACTCGATGAAGAAGCTCGAGCTGTCGCTCTCGGATAACGCGAAGCCTTTTGAAGAGCTCGGCCTCCTGCACCGCGAAGTCCTCTTCCGAAATCTCGTCCAGCTCCAAACGCATCTGCAGCTCTAACAGCTGTTCCTTCACGACCGTGTCGTCGTTCAACTCCTGGTCGGCCATCTTTTGAATCTGGCCCAGGATGAACTTGAAGCCGTTGATCGGAGCAAGCAGAATGTCGTCAAGAAATAACATGCGGCGCAGGAATCACCTGGTCATGGCTTCGGTCGCGCCCTCGCCTCGTTCCAGCTTTAGCCGAATGTGAACGAAGTTGTACGGCGGCCACGGTCCTGTGTACTTAAACGAAAGTTTGCCTTCGTACTTGGCGGCGATCTCTTTCACTTTCTGGTCAAACTCAGATTCGCGAACGCGCTCGACCAGGAACGCCGCATTCATGATCATCTTATCGCCGATCGGTTTGTTAGCGCGCGAAGCGACGGCTGTGTCGCGCAGAACCGAATAAACCTCGCGCAAGTACGCCTCGGATTGTTCGGTCAGCGCGGTTTCCACCAGACGACCAAGCTGCATGCGCGCGAAATAGGTCGAGCCGGTGGCCCGCGACGTAATCTGTTCCTTCAGATTTCGAATCTCTTCGTTTTCCTGCTCGATCTCGGCGATGACGCGATCGCGATCCCAGTTCACCTTCAAACCGAACTCGACCTTGCCTTCCATCTTGGTCAGCACGTCGCGCAGCGCGTCATAGGTTCCGCGCATCAACTCGATGATGTCTTCTTCGGTTCGGAACAGCGCGCCGAACGCCATCGGCAAAACCGTAAACTCGCGCATGACGGCTTCGTTAACCTGTTCATGTGCGAACACGTTTTCGCGGGTCGGATCGTAAACCACGATCGGAGTGTTTGAGACGACAGCAGCCAGCCCGTCGTGGCGAACGGTGTAGACGTTGTCCCCGCGTCCGCCGATTCCCATTGGGCCAAAATTGCGAGCTTCGTCGGTTTCGATGATGCAGTAAACGTACTTGCCTTCACCGAACGGAGCAGCTGTTGATGTGTCTTTCTCGGAAGTCATGATCCTCTCGTCCCAGCACAGTGAGGGTAATAAAACAATACGGTAAAGCTTAGGATCGAAGTGAAAAGAGAATGGTTGAGAATGTTAAGTAGAAGAGAACGGTAAGCCCCTTGGCGTCCGTCGCTGCCCATTACTTCGTGCGCGAACATCATCATAATAAATCGCGGAATCTTGAGGCGCAACACTAATCTGTGCGGACGACTCAAAATGGCGATTCAAACTTACTCCAGACACGACATCGCCCCACTCAAGCGTTTAAAGCCTTGTGGGGCGAGCGCGAACCGGAAAGCTCCGGTACTTTTTTGGAAACGGCGTGTACGGCGCCTTAACTGTAACGAGCCTTCAGTGTTTGGCTCCCCGGCATTTGACTCCTAGTTTAGCGGAACCGGCCGAGTACAGCTTTCCGAAACTGGTTTTAAAGTATCTGAAGTTTACGCTCCGCATAAGGAAGGTGTCAAGATGTAACTTGACCGCATCTCAAGCGTACAGCCGTCGGCGGATCGTTTCAAAATACAGGTTCCCGCAAGACACAAAGAAATCAGCAAAGATAAGGTTAGCTCAACATCTTTGCGCCTTCGAACTACCTTGCAAAATGGTTGCGAGCGAACGCCTCCGACAGATTGGCGAAGTTTGGAGAGAACCAAATGCGAACCACTAAACACACTAAGAAAGCGACGGAATCACACGAAAAGAGCGGCTGTTTTCCCTTCGCAAGTACATCATTCACCGATGTATTTTATCTCCATCCGCCGAATCCGCAGTCCTGCAATGAACAGCAAAATCGCCGTGACGATTATCAACCCCGGAATTGAAATCCAGGCCGGCGTCGGTTCCGCTATGACCGCAAATGGGCTATGCGGCGGAGGCATCGGCATCAACGACGAAAGGTAATGAATTACGCTTATCTTCTTCAGCAGCGGTGGCAAAAGGAAGTTGATCCATTCCCAGCCGTAAATCGCCAATGCCGGAATAATCGGGTTTCGAAAGAAAAGCCCGATTACGATAAAGAAAGCGCCATATCCGATGCAGGCCAGGATAGTGATTACCAAATACCACGCCGCATGGCTGAGCCCGGGGCCGTTGGAAAGGTAATTCATACTTTCCGGGTATCCGGCCACGTACATGAAGAACAACGATCCGATCGTCGTCATACTGAAAATCACGATCGAGACCAGAAGCCCGGACAGGTACTTGGCGATGACCAGCACTTCGCGGCGAACCGGAGCCAGAAAATAGTAGTGCAAGCTGCGATCGACCACTTCACCGCGTATCAGGTTCATGAAGATCCATGCGCAGCCGAAGAATACCATCGTCAGGATCATTCCGGCGTAAAGTCCACCGAACAGAATGCTGGCCTGCGTAAAGTCCGTGCGGAATTCCGGCGGATCGGGAAGACTTCTCGTCACCAGAGCGAGCATAGCCACCACGACCACAGGAATGATCGCCAACAAGTAGATCAGGATCGCGCGGCGTCCGAAAAAGTTCTTACGCAATTCCAGCTTGAGAATCGCGATCATCTGACGCATCCACAGTGACCATGGTCGGCTATTCCTACCCGAGCTGTTTTCGACCGCGGTTGTCGAGGCTGTTGTTGTGCTCATCTGCTTTCGCCCCCTGTGCCGATCAGATACTGGTAGACAGCGTTGAGATCGTCATCAACCGGCGCCACCGACTCCACGTTGAAATTTCCGTCCAGCACAATGCTGTTTAGAAGCAAGTAGAACTTATCCGCATCTCGCGTTTTGATAAACAGTCCCTGTTTGTCCTGATGCAACCTGGCTTCGACCACCGAGTCGGATTCGAAAACGCGAGACGCGAGTCGCGCCGGGTTGTCGCAACGAATCAGAATCTGCGCCGGATGTTCCTCCATCTCGTCGCGCACGCCGTGCACGTTGCCTTCGGCCACAACGTATCCGTTGTTGATCAGGATGACGCAGTCCGACATCATGTCGACTTCGTGCAGGATGTGGCTCGAGATAACCAGATGCAGCCCTTCCTTCGCCAGGCTTCGGAACAGGTCGATGATCTCGGCGCGTGCCATCGGGTCCAGTCCGTTCAGTGGCTCGTCCAGGATCAGCACCCGCGGCCCATGCGCGATCGACTGTGCCAGCCGAACTTTTTGTCGCATTCCTTTGCTGTAGGCGGCCACCTTTCGATCGGCGGCATCCATCAGCGTAACTCGCTCCAGCGCTTTGATCGTCAACTGCTCCGCATCGCTTCGCGAATAACCGTGAACGGTTAAGAACGATCGAACGAAATCGCGTCCGGTCATACCGCGCGGAAACGAGTCGAACTGAGAGCAATAACCGACCTTGCGAAACAGTTCTTCCGGTTCATACGGCGCGGTCCCGAGCACGTCGATGCGACCCTTTGAAGGCTTTAACAAACCCGTCATCAGGTTCATCAAAGTCGTCTTGCCCGATCCGTTCGGCCCCACCAGGCTGGTGATCCCGGGCGCAATCGAAAGGTTGACGCGATTGACGCCGAGGATCTCTCCGTAAAATTTCGAGACGTCCTCAAAGACAATCAGGTTGTCAGTCATCTCGCCCATCACCGCACCACCTCGTAAGCTCGAACTCGTGTGTAGAGCAGCCAAAGACAGAACAAACAGATCAGGCCCAACACGACCCAGTGGCTCCACAACGGCGGAAGCGTAATCAGCGTTTGGCGAATTATCCGCCCGTTCACCCGAGATTCGACCTGAGTGACGGTGGGGCTAAATAAACGAAAGAGTCCGGTCCAGATATTCCCGATCAAGGCACCCGGGCTGATCAGATTTCCATAGCGAGTGTTAAAGAGGTTATTGATGACTTCGCCCACGATCGATGGAATGAAGAAGATGGCGATCAGGACCGCGCTCGCTACGACTCGCCATTTCACCCACGCCGAAACAGCCTGTGACAACAGCGCAAGGAAGATGATCCAAACCCAGCTTCCGCTCCAGATGGCGTACGCGATCCAAATGTTCTGCCCCATCCAGCCGCCGCCCTGCAAATACGCCTGAAAGAAAAAGAGCAACAACCCCGGCACCCAGGTGATCAGCGAATTGAGGATCAAGACAACGGACATCTTGCCGATGACGTATTCTGCGCGCGAGAACGGACGGCACAGGTAAAGCGGCAATGCGTTATTGGTCAGATCACGCGAGACGAGCGGCGGACCTACCAGCAATGTAAGAAAGAACGCGAACCAGCCCTGCACCCCGACAAGAGTAAGAAAGAAAGTGCCGTCGATCGGGACCAGTTCGTTGATACTGGCTTGCAGAACACCCAACGCGTTGACGTTGTGATGAAGGTAGATCAGGATCGCGAAAACCAGCGGCGGCAGGAAACACGCCACAAAGAAAGCCAGGAACAACTTCGACTGGAACACGCCCCGAAACGCGTGGCGCGGTATGATCAGAAACCGCGACCAGGTGGGCGTCAGCGCTCCGATGAATGGCTTGTATGTGTGTTCGTAGACGGACATAAATTAGTTTTTAGTTGTTGGTTTTTAGTTTTTAGTTCCTTGGGTTTAGGTCTTTGGTTTTAGGGTTTTGGGTTTTGGGTTTTGGGTTTTCAACAAACGCAGAAATCCGAAACTCAAACTTGCGTCAACTACAAAGACCTAAAACCTAAAACCTAAACCCTAAACCCAAAGACCTAGCTCCCTAAACTCTCTGAACTCCCTAAACTCTCTAAACTCCCCAAACTCCCTAAACTCTCTGAACTCACCCGTTGCTTTCCATCGCCTTCAGAAAGATGTCTTCCAACGAATCCTTCTTGAAGTTCAGTCGTCGAATCTGAATCTTGTGTTCGGCGGCGAGGCGATAAAAGTCTCGAATCACTATGCCTTCCTGCAAAACCACTTTCAGACGATGCTTGCCCGACAGCGCGTACTCGCAACCCAGCTCGCCTACCGATTCGATGAAGCCGGTGGTGTCTCCGCGCATCTCCATTTCGAGGAACGTACGATTCGATCGTCGCTCCTCTTCCAGATCACAATGCGCGGCGATTCGTCCGTCCTTCAAAACAAGAATCTCGTCGCAGCATTCCTCTACGTCG
Source organism: Pyrinomonadaceae bacterium (assembly GCA_963702045.1). Lineage (GTDB taxonomy): Bacteria > Acidobacteriota > Blastocatellia > Pyrinomonadales > Pyrinomonadaceae > JACMLC01. The sequence continues at coordinate 5,579,051 of OY969701.1, read as the reverse complement.
TGAAGCAAATGTGACGACAACATAATGCGCGCGTGTCCGCCGTCGCGTATCTCGCGAATTAATCGGATCATGCGTTGACGCGTCGGCGGGTCGAGTCCGTTTGTCGGCTCGTCCAGAATGATCAGCTTCGGTCCGTGCACGATCGCCTGCGCCAGCTTAGCCAGCTGCTTCATTCCCAGCGAGTAGGTGTCCAGAGTTCGATATCGCGCTTCGCCCAATCCCACATAAAACAATGCTTCGTGCGCGCGTTCGAGCGCGACCTCGGGCGGTAGTCCGGAAAGCTCGGCCATCAATCGCACGAAATGAACACACGTCATCTTTGCGATAAACGAATCGCGTTCCGGCATGTAACCGATCTGCGCCAGTATCTGTTTGGGATCTTCGTGAATGTCCTGGCCAAAGATGCGAGCCGTTCCCGCCGACGGTTCATGAAAGCTCAGCAGTGTGTGGATCAGCGTCGTCTTGCCGGCTCCGTTGGGGCCCAGCAATCCGATCGCCTTTCCATTCAAGCCGGCTCGCAGGTCTTTCAGGATTTCGCGTTTGCCGAATCGCACGCTCAGTCCATCGAGCTCGATGACGGGAGCCAGGCTCAACGGAGTCTGTACTGTTTGTGCGAGCATGTTCGGCTCGTTCGCAACCGATGCGGCCATGTGCCGTTTACCTTTCGAATCAGTAGTGTGGGCCGAAGTCACTTACGCCCATTTGCGCGTGAGAGTTTCATTAATGGCGGCGCGAATTATATGTGTATTCGATCGGGTATGAACAGCGCGGCCGATAACTGCGTGGCGATTAAACACACGAAAGAGAAGCTGCCAGGAGCTTCTCTTTCTTAATTATTCTAATGTCCGACAAACTTGAGTTTGCTGCTTGTGCTTGACCTTCGAGTAACACGCAGTCAGGAAGGGGACCCTGTTCCCGCTTAAGATGCGAACCGTTCGGCTCTAGAGATATCGAGCTGCGTGTCTTGGGCGGGGACAGGGTCCCCTTCCCGACTGCGCGTTTCCCCTCACACGAGTGCTAGCGTTTCCACAAGTAACTTTACTTACTTGCCGTCTGCGACGGTGCGGACCCGGCGTTGGCCTGTAGATATTCTTTCGTCTGTCCGTAATCCAACGAGTTGACTCGCACGCCGTCGTCGCTGATGTTAATCGAATCACCCTTCTTGAGCATGCCCGCCGGCGATTCGTTGATCATCACCTTTTCGTCCTGGATCGTTACCTTCAACCTCTGGCCGGCCATGTTGAATCCGTCATAGCGAAAGATCTCTGTCGCGCCGGTCGACTCGACGCCGAACCTGTTGGTAACGCCGTAGCGATCGAGTTTCACGTTGTGAGAAGCAAAGTGCGTACTTCCGCTGTTGTGATTACAGCCGGCGACAAAAACCAGAGAAACGAGAAAGATTGCGATTGCGATGAATTTTGAAAAGCGGCTTTTTGAAACGTTGCTGTCCAACATATCGACTTCTCCTTCTGACTGAGTTCCAGTTTGCGGAACGCCGGCCGGCGCGTCGTCTACATCGGCCGGCGTCTCTTCAACCAGGTCGCTAGTTCTTCTTAGTCTGCGAAGGTTTGTCGCCCAAACCCTGCATCAGAATGTGCTGCAGCCCGAACGTAGTCGGCATGCCGAGCAAGCTGGCGGGACTTAGACCAAACGGTCCGCCTTCGGTGTCTGCCGCGAAAATTATCCGATCATTCTGCGCGTATGCGTAGGCCAGTGTCGGCGCCGTCTCGGCCAGCGAAGTCAAAGCCTGTTGTTGTTCCTGCGGCAGGTTCTTCGCCGTACCCTGTATGCGATCAGCGATCGGCTGAACCAGCGGAGCCAGGTTGTGATAGAAGATCGCCGAGAAGTTCGTGTTGCCATCGCTCGGCATTGCCGATCTGAAGCGTTGCGAACTCAACAACGTGACGCCCGAATCTTTGTAACGAACCGCTTGCGTCACGAGTGCACGCGTCGGTCCAGCCACCATGTATCCGTTGACGTACGCGTAGTTGAACTCCAGCCCGAAATCACCGGATCTCAGCGTATAGAAAGTTCGTCCGCCGATGTCCGCTCGATCCCATTGCAAACCGACCTTGCCGTCCGCGGTTGCCAACTTATTGATCTCAGTTACTACGCGCTCGAGCGTCTGCTGCAACCGCACCGAGTCGTAAACCTCGACTACCACTTTCCAGGAAGGAGTCGGCAGCAGCGGACCGTCGATCGCAAACGCGAACTCTCCGCCCAACGGCGCCGCGATGTCGTTGCGCACGTTGATTCCGTGTTTCGATTCAAGCCGGGTCAGCTCCTGTCGCAGACCTGGTTTGGTCGTTTCGATAAAGCCCAGCAGATCGTCAACCAGCGCGGTCGGTTCCTTGACCACGAACGCCGCGGTGACGTTTGCGTCGGGCGAAATGAACTCCAGCGCACCCATCGGTCCCGGAGCCGCCAGCCACGAAGCCACGCCACGACGCTGTTGATTAAAGGTCAGCATCGCCCGGCTCTCGGTCCTGGCGTTCTTCTCTTTCTGCTCGACGATGAAGTACTTCAGATCGAGCAGGCCAAGCTTCTTGTAGGCTTCGATCGGCTGTTCGCCGCCATCGCCCTTCGCCTGATGCTTCAAAGCCTGGGTCACTATCTTCTCAAGATCCGCCGCGACGATCAGTCCGGCGCCTTCCTGATAAAGAGCTGCGATGCTCGCATGGAACGGCGTGCCTTTGAACGTCTTTGCGTTGGAATCCTTCAAAGATGCCGCCACACGCTGAAGCTGTTCGAGTCGCGGAGCTGCAACCACGATGTCACCGTTGATCCAGACCAAGAGCTCTTCCAGCTTCTTTCCGTCTGCCGAAGCAACCTGCGTTGCGCTCTGCGGATCGTCGATGATACGAACTTTCGGTCCGCCCTTGGCATCCACTGCGAACGTAGCGATCTGCTGTTCGAGGAACGGACGGAAGTCAGCCGGGTTCTTAAGCGTCGCAAGTACCATCGGACTCGTCGGCGCACCTTCGCTGTCCATCTCTGCGGTTACAACCAGCTCGTCTCCCAGACGCTCGCCGAACAGACGCACGCGATCGATGACCTGGCCCAGTCCTGAATTGTTCTTTCCGTTACCTTCCTTCTCCCACCATTCCTTAAGCGCGGCATTCTGCCGAATTCGCTCCTGCATGATTCGGTGCGATTCGCTGAGCGTCTCGCCCAGGTTCGGCAGCGCCGCATAAAGCACCGTTCCTTCGGGAACGACGTCCAACAAACGGCTCGAGTAACGAACGCCCGGCTGCTGTACGTTATTCAGTTCGTTCTGCATCGCCGCGAATTGATTCAACAATTCGGCGTACTGCGCCGCATTGCGGCTCCATGCAACCTCGGTATGCACCGGAACTTTTTCCAGAGCGACCTGCGTAGTTGTCTGATTACCTGGCTTGAGAACATCTTCCTTGCCCGAGTAATTGACGTGGACTTCGCCTTCGACCACGGATACACGCGTTCCCTTGGTACCGTGATTAACGGAGAAGATCGTGCCGGTCACGGACGTCAGCGAATCGTCGGTCGCTACATAAAGATGATGCGTGCCCTGCTTCGCGGCTTGCACGATCACGTTGCCGCGATCGAGGTTGATGGTCGTACCGTCGGAATTTCTGCTCAATGAAAATTCAGAGCGGTCCTTCATTTCCACCAGCGAACCGTCATCGAGTTTCAATACCGCCGTCGCGTCCTTGCCAGTGCGAATCTTCTCGCCGCGTTTGATCGAGTCGCCGACGTTGATGATCTGCATGTCGCTGTCGGACACGCGATACACGGTTCCGCTCGCAACTTCGACCGTGGCGTTGACTGCGTTGCCAAACGGCATGAAGCGACGAACCAACGGCCACGCCAGAAACGCCAGGCCGGCGATCAAGGTAGCGGCAATTGCCCACTTCCAAACCGGCTGAATGGCCGGCATCCGGGACACGCCGCCGGCTGTCTTCGCACCACCCACAGATGCAACGCCCGCCACCCGTCCTTCGCGCGCTTGCTTCAGCGCCCGGCGACAGGGAATGCATTCGTGCGTGTGATCCTTCAAAAGCATGGCGCGAGCTTCCTGCAGTTCGCCGCGCAAATACGCGGGCATCAACGACTGAAAGTCGGCGCAACCGTGTATGTGCTCAACGGTCGAATCGATATTCAGCGGAGCGCCGGCCACAGCGGTCGAGGCGCTCTCGGCTGAGAGCTTGGCCCAAACGCGATCGGCCGCGTTTTCGATCATTACCGGATCGAGCTTGTCGTCACGAATGTCGCTCATAGCTTTGTCCAACATTGCATCTGTGTCTTGATTACGCTTCATGATGTTTCTCCAGGTACTCGCCAATCTCTTTTCTCAATTTCGTGCGGCTGCGATGCAGCATGACGCCGACCACCATCTGCGACGTGCCGAGCATCTCGGCGATCTCACGATTCCCGTAACCCTCGAAGTATCTCAACACGAACATCTCGGCCGCCTTGGCGCCGAGCTTCGCGATCGCCTGTTGAATCAAGCCGCGCAGTTCGCTGTCGGCGTGTTGCGCTTCCGGGTTCAACGAAGTGCTTTGAAGCTGTTCGCGTTCGATATCGTCGATGGCTACTGATCTGGATCGCGTTCGGCTGCGCATAATGTCGAGCGAGGCATTGATGGCGGAACGCAAAAGGTAACCGGTCGGATTCGGCTTCAGATCGAGCGTTTCTTCGCGCCGAGCCAGCCGTAGAAAGACGGTTTGAAGCACGTCTTCCGCGTCCACCGGACTGCCGGTAACGCGATAAGCCGTGCGGAAAATCTGGTCGTAATGCTCGCGAAACAGGGTTTCCAGCTCCGCCGGCGGCGGATCAGGGGCTGCTTGTATGTGGGTTGCGGCTGCTAACACGTTTCTCTCCTTTAGGTCGTCTCCATTCATAAAACGCTCCCGTGGGGATGTTATTAACAGAACCGCTGGAAAGAATTAAGGGTAAAGAAGCCAGACTCGCGAGGGAGCGCAGTTCGATGGAGCGCAGGCGGCTCGCCTGCGTTCCACCTACTCCGGAAACTGAATGCTACCCCGCGCGCGCAACTCGGAAGGCAGCAAACAGTGATAGATAAACTCATTCAACGGCATGGCCACTCCCGTCTCTCGTCCCATTCGCACAACCGCCCCGCTCCAGGCCTCAAGCTCCGATGGCCGACCATCTCCGATGTCGCGTTGCATCGAAGTAGTCCCGCTGGACGCGAGCGAATCCACGAAGCCCATCGTCCTTTCGATTACATCATCCGAAAGCGAAATCTGCTTTGCGCGCGCAACGGATTGAATTTCGCGCATGCACTCTTCCAACATCCGTCTGGTTTCGGGCAAAGTGCGTGTGACGCCGATCGGCGCTCGTGCAACGGCACCGACTCCGCCCATTGAAACGACGAACAGAAATTTCTCCCACAACGCGACGTTTATGTCTGCGGGTGCCTCGGCACGTATTCCCGCACGTTCAAAAACCAGGCTCAGCCGCTCGACTCGGTCGCTTCGGCTGCCATCCAGCTCGCCAAATTTTATGAAGTTACTTGCGCCGATGCTGCAAATTCGACCCGGACCAATCACACGGCTAATCGTCCCGCAAAGTCCATTCAGCACATTTGCTGTGCCCAGCTTTTCTCGTAGTTGCGACGCGGCGTCGACGCCATTCTGCATCGGAAGGACGACGGTCTCTGGCCCTAACATCGGGCCCATCGCGAGCGCGGCATCATCCACCTGCCATGTCTTAACACAAAGGAGTATCAGGTCGACGATGCCGACCTGCCTCGGATCGTCTGTTGCCTGGGCCGGGTGAATCAGAATCTCGCCGGTGGGCGTTTCTACCGCAAGTCCCTGCGTTTGTATCGCACGCAGATGATCGCCGCGAGCAATGAATGTGACGTCTTCGCCGGCCTTTGCGAGCTGCGCTCCGAAATAACCGCCGACTCCACCTACGCCGAAGATGGCGATACGCATAATTTTCGTTTAGGACAAGAAGTTCAAACCAGGAGTAGTGGCTCAGTTTGAAGATATTCGTCTTGTAACGCCGAAGGCGTTAATGAGACTTTTAAGGCTTCATTCAAACTGAACCCCTACCACACCAGAGAAGTGCGACGATTAAGGTTGGAACGCGGCTGGCACCGGCACGTCACCGTTGCTGCCAAAGTTCTGCGCGCGAAATCCGAGGGTGCTCTGCTGTATGTACCAGTTGCCCTCGGACGGACGAAAGACCGCGATATCGGTTCGTCCGTCGCCGTCATAGTCAGCGGGAACGGGTACGTCGGTTCCTGTTCCAAAAAACACAGATCGAAATCCCAAAGCGCTCTGCTGTATGTGCCACAGTCCGTTAGCTCGCCGATAAACCGCGAAGTCCGTTTTGCCGTCGTTGTCGTAATCGCCTGGCACAGCGACGTGCGTAGAAACGCCAAACCCAAAAGCGGTTAACTCGCCGTTCGAGCTCTGCTCCACATACCAAACGCCGCTCGAAGGGCGCAAAACCGCGCGATCGGCTTTTCCGTCGTTGTCATAGTCTCCGACGACCGGTCCGTCGCCGCTCAAACCAAAAATCTGAGCGCGAAATCCCGCGGTGCTTTGTTGTATGTACCAAACGCCGTTGCGAAAGACAGCGAGGTCAGTGCGACCGTCGTTGTCATAATCCGCCGGCACCGGTGTGTCCGTTCCAAGCCCGAAGAGTTCGGCCCGGAACGTGTTGTTCGAACTGTTCAGGATGTACCAGGCGCCGTTCGAAGGGCGAAAGACGGCGACGTCGGTTTTGCTGTCGCCGTCGTAGTCGCCGGGAACAATGCGATCGCCGCCGGCGCCAAAAACAAAGCTGCGGAACGATCCATTCGAGCTCTGCTGGAAATACCAACCGTTGTCCGACGGTCGAAAAACAGACAGGTCGCTCATTCCGTCTCCATCAAAGTCGGCGACCTTGTTGGGAACGATGAAGACCTCGTTGATATTAGTCGCGCCAAATCCCTGAATGATTCCTCCGGCCGGGAGATACACCTTGTTGGCGATAACTGATGCGAACAATCCGTGCCTCGGCGTTGGCATCAGCGGCAACTGCGTCCAGCTATTCGTCACCGGGTTGTAGACTTCCACCTCGCCGTGCAGCATCGGAATCTCGCCGCCGAAAACATAGAGTTTGCCGGCGACTACGGCTGCGGCCACGCCGGACCGCGCGGTTGGCATCGGCGCCAGCGACGTCCAGCTGTTCATCTGCGGATCGTAAACTTCCAGCGACGTCGGCGCTGCTGCGCTCGCTCGTCCGCCGACGACGTAGAACTTTCCGTTGATGACTCCACCCGCGCAGTGATTGCGCGCTACGTTCATCGGCGCCGGCACGGTCCACATGTTCGTCGTCGGATCGTAGACTTCCAGCTCGGTCTGATTCGAGATTGGGCCAGTCCCGCCTGCCACATAAATCTTGTCATTGATCACTCCGACCGCAGGCGTGTTGCCGTGACCATGCGTCATCGAAGCGACTTCGCTCCATGAATTCAGCGGCGGCGGGTTGTAGACAAAGACGCGAGCGGAAAGTCCGCCAAAGGCGTAGAGCTTTCCGCCGGCGACTGCAGCAGCATTGTGGTTGTTAAGAATGGGCAGAGCGGCTGCGCTGCCCCAGGTGTTGTTGGCCGGGTCGTAAACCTCGACCGTGTTGGTCGATTCGCCGTTGGTGTCGTATCCGGCGATGACGTAGATCTTTCCCCCCAGCAGAGCAGCCGAAATTTCCTGGCGCGCGGAAGGCATGTTGGCAAGCGTGACCCAAAGACCGCGGCTGCTGTTCGCCTGAACGCCGTCGCCAGAAGCGAGCGCGATCAGCGAGTAAAGCAAGAGGTAGCTTGCAACAAGTTTCATGGCTCTAACCGCAATGTCCGACAAACTTCAGTTTGTCGTTGACGACGAAAGTCAGTACGACGCGAGAAAGCGACAAACTGAAGTTTGTCGGACATTAATTAACTACCAAAAGCCTGCATAACTTCGTCGCTATGCTGCTCGACATTGACCTTGTCGAATACCTTCTTGATCTTGCCTTCCTCGTCGATCAGAAAAGTCTTACGCGCAACTCCCATGAATTTCTTGTCGCCCCATGTCTGCTCGCCATAAACGCCGTAAGCGTCCGAGACCGAATGGTCTGTATCCGCCAGCAGCTTGAACGGCAGATCGAACTTTTCCGCAAAGGCCTGATGCGACGCCTCGTCGTCGAGCGAAACGCCCAGGACCTCTATGCCTTTCTCTTTGTAATCCGCGTGGGCATCACGAAACGAACAGGCTTCTTTGGTACAGCCGGGAGTGTCATCTTTTGGATAGAAATAGAGTACGACTTTCTTACCGCGAAAGTCTGAGAGTTTTACTTCGTTTCCGCTTGCATCGTGGGTAGTGAAATCGGGCGCAGCATCGCCTTCGTTAAGCATTTTATGTCTTCTCCTTGAAATTTGAATTGAGCAGGTTCAGTTTACCACCCTTAGAGCGATGGAGCGCAGGCCACGGAGCAAGGGCGAGTTCAGTTGTATACCGAGTTCGAGGCAATGCTAAACACAGAGTACGAACCACGAAACACACGAAGAGACCAAACCCAAATCCACACGAAACAAGTAATTGATCGTCCTTCGTGTGATTTCGACGCGGCTTCGTGTATTTCGTGGTCTGAGGTTTTCGTTACTGTCTGTTAAATTAAGCGGCGTGAGTGACGACGAGACTGATCCCCCTTCAACCCAAACCGATCGAGACTCTCCTCGCCTCGAAGAAGGCGTCGACTACTACCTCGAAGGCGGGCTGATGGTCTTCACCGCTCACTTTCTCCTTCGCCGCGGTTATTGCTGCGAGAGCGGGTGCCGCCATTGTCCTTACAACTTCAAGCAGAGCCAGTCTGCCAACCCGAAATAGCTCAATGCGCGCCCACACCATTCCGTCGGATCGCCATCATCGTTAGGTCATCCGACTTGGCCGAACCGGCGCGGAACGCGGTCAAGTCCGCAAGGCAGGATTGAATCACTGCTTTCGGCGCGTCGCTATGCGAACGGCTTACCAGCGTAGACAGCCGCGTCAAACCATACTCCGATCCATCGTCGCCAACTGTTTCAGAAAGCCCGTCCGTGTAAAGAAAGAGCGTGTCGCCGGCGCTAAGCGAGAGTTTTGTCGCCGTAAACGTCTCGTCGCAGAAGACTCCAACCGGAAGTCCGTTTGATTCGATCCTCGTCACATCACCCTTTCGCACAAGCAACGGCGGCAAGTGACCCGCGTTACAAATTTCCACTCCGCCCGAGCTGTCGGCCCGCCCGCAGACCAGCGTCGCGAAGTGCGTAGGCAAAGTGCTCTCGCAGAAAACACGGCTGGCGCGTTCGACCATACTCTTTAGCGGCATCCCCACCGAAACCAGCGTATGAAACATCGCGTGAAGATGCGCCATCAACATTGACGCGGCTATTCCTTTGCCCGACACGTCGCCGAAGATGAAATAGAGACTGCCGTCTTCGCCTTTGATCAAATCGCAGTAATCTCCGCTGACCGGACCCGCGGCTTCGTAATGGAAACAGGCTTCCCAGCCCACCACCTGAAAATGCTCTGTCGGCAACAGTCCTCGTTGAATGTGCGCGGCGAGATCCAGATCTTCCTGCAGCGCTGTCTGTTGCGCGGCCGTCAAATCACCGAGGCAGAAGCGAACCAGCGGATCGGCCAACAATCGATCCGATTCGATCGGGTCGTGACATGCTTCGCACATCCCGTAGGTGCCCGCATCCATTCGTTGCAGGGCGGCATCGACTTCACTCAAAAGGCGAGCCAGGTCCGCGTTCTGCGCCAGGCCCACTCGGGCGGTCTCGAGTTTTTGACGACGAACTAAAAGTTGTTCACGAATTACCGGAAACGCAACGGCTGCTGACATCTTTCTTCTCCTTAAATTTACGCTAGGCAGACAGGCTCAAAGGGCGCGGCGCCCCGCGCAATTGCACCGGCTGTTGCGGCGCGCAGCAAACCTTTACCAATCGTTCGCGGTCGCGCTGCATCAGCGCGTCTTCCCTGAGCCAACGTCGGACTTCGGCAAAAATCCGCGCTGCGTGGGGATCGGGCGGCTCGACAATTCGATAATGCATCCACTTCCCCTCACGCCGCGACGCGACCACTCCGGCCCGTCTCAAATAGGCCAGATGTCGCGAAATTTTCGGCTGATTAGTCCGTAATATCTCTACGAAAAAACAGACACAAAGTTCATCATCACCGATCAAATTTAGCAGCCGAAGACGGGTCCGATCCGCCAACGCGCGAAACAACAATTCCATCTCAAAAATCTCGTTCTCTTTTCCCATGCGGGGCAGTTTACCACGAGCTCAACAAATATGCCTTGACAGATATGACGGGTCCGGGTATAGTCCGTTTTCACATTCGCGTAGGCGAATATATTTAGCTTTGGAGGACTGATTATGAGCGAGACGGGAACGGTACAAGCGCTGAAGGCGCACCTGGCTTTGAACGTGCGGGACGTGGATCAAAGCCGCGAGTTCTATCAGAAAATGTTGGGAATCGAGCCGAGCAAGGTCCGCAGGGGTTACGCCAAATTTGACGTGCAGAACCCGCCGCTAAACCTGACCTTGAATCAGGTCCCATCGGGCGACCGAGGAGCACCTTCACCTTTGGCTCATATGGGGATACAGGTGTCCTCGACGGCGGACGTGGTGGCGATGCGCGACCAGTGGGAAAAGGCGGGGCTGGTTTCGCAGGACGAGATGCAGACCAATTGCTGTTACGCGTTGCAGGACAAGTCGTGGGTTCACGATCCCGACGGGAATGCATGGGAAGTATTCGTCGTGCTTGAAGACCACCTGGTCGAGACGGCTGCCTGCTGCGGCACGGCTGCGGCGCCGACAGGAATTAGCAGCTGCGCTTGAGAACACTCCTGTGAACTCGCAGTCAGGAAGGGGACCCTGTCCCCGCTTAAGACAAGCAGTAATGCAAGAATCAAAACGAGAATTCAGGTTGAGGAAACTTGAGTATCGATGTGCGTGAGGCGGGGACAGGGTCCCCTTCCCAACTGCGAGACTCTCTTTACTTGAGTGATAACGAAGAGGCCGTGATGGAAGACAACCGTGCGGGCGCAACTGCGCTATTGAAAGCGCACATTGCAATTAATGTGCGGAGCGTCGAGCGAAGCGTCGAGTTCTACCGGAAGATGTTCGGGATCGAACCCTCGAAGTCGCATCCGATGTATGCGAAGTTCGATCTCGAACAGCCTCCGCTCAACCTGACTCTGAACGAAAGACCGTTCGTCGATAAGGGCGCGCTCTTTCACTTGGGCATTCAGGTTTCGTCTACCGCGGAGGTGCTGGCTACTCGCGAGCGATGGGTGGACGCGGGACTAACGACGCGGGAAGAAATGCAGATCGTTTGCGGTTATGCATTGCAGGACAAGTCCTGGGTCACGGACCCGGACGGCAACGAGTGGGAAGTCTTCGTAGTGCACAGGGACAATTTGCCCACTTACTATGGCGGGGATCAGGGCCAAAGCGCTTGTGAGTCCGGGATGAGTTGCGCCGAACAAGCGACTGAGCGGGCGGGCGGATGAAGTTGTTTAGGAGCCTGGTAGCCGAGACCGTTGGCACGGCGTTTCTTTTAGCTGCTGTTGTCGGTTCCGGCATCATGGGCGAGCGATTGGCCGGTGGCAATTTCGCGCTCGCGTTGCTTGCGAACTCGGTTGCCACCGGCGCTGCTCTGGTAGCTTTGATTCTGACGTTCGCACCGATATCCGGCGCACACTTCAATCCGGTAGTCACGCTGGCGATGGCTTTTCGGCGACGTCTCGCGTGGCGACAAGTTCCTCCGTACATCTCGGCTCAAGTAACCGGCGCTTTTCTTGGAGTCGCGATCGCAAATCTCATGTTTGGCTTGCCTGTCTTTTTCGCTTCCGACCATGTGCGCAGCGGGGGCGCTCAGTTGCTCAGTGAATTTATCGCCACGTTCGGATTGATCGCGGTCGTCCTGGGATGTGCGCGGCGGAGTTTGTTGGAGGTCGCTTTGGCGGTTGGCGGTTACATCAGCGCGGCGTACTGGTTCACGGCGTCGACATCGTTCGCCAATCCAGCCGTGACTCTCGCACGCTTGGCGAGCGACACATTCGCTGGGATTCGTCCCGCCGATGTGCCTGGATTTATCGTCGCCCAAATGGCCGGAGCGGCTGCGGCGACGCTTCTTTTCGGCTGGATGTCACGGTCGCCGGTTGCTGAACCTGACAGTACGCCAAGCGCCGCAGGACATTCGGTTGGTGAGGGCGACGTATGAAGAAGGCAAAGCGAGTATTGATCCTCTGCACCGGGAATTCAGCCCGGAGCCAGATGGCGGAAGGGCTGTTGAGAAATGCGAGCAACTTCGAAGTCTACAGCGCTGGGACACATCCGTCGGTCGTAAATCCGCTTGCAATCGAAGCAATGCGCGAAGTCGGAATCGACATCAGCCGGCACAGGTCGAAATCTGTCGATGAATTCGTTGGGCAGGAGTTTGATTTCGTGATCACTGTCTGCGACAACGCAAATGAAAACTGCCCGGTCTTTCCAGGCAGGACACAGCGCATTCACTGGAGCTTCGACGACCCAGCTGCGGCGGCCGGAACCGACGAAGCAAAGCTGGACGAGTTTCGTCGAATAAGAGATGAGATTAGCAAACGACTACGTGAGTTTGTCGAAAGCGATGGAGCGCGGGGGGCTCGTTGGAGCGCAGGCGGGCCGCCTGCGCTCCATCACAACAAAGCGGCTCTCTGAATCATCTCAGAGGGCCGCTTCGTACGACGTGGGGCAACCGTTACTGCGGATCGGACTGGGGTAATTTCGGTGATCGACCGCGACGTTCGTGTCGTTCTGCACGCCGCGATTTCCATTGCTCTTGCAATTGATCGTACTGAGCTCGCTGTTCGGGCGTGAGAAGCGCCATCAGCTCGCTCTGCATCTGCTTTTGCGACGCATGGATCTGCTCGCGCAGCTCATGTGCTTTCTGTCTCGCCTCTTCGCTGATGGATCCCTGCACTTCGAATTCATTGTGGAGTTCCATCAGCGCCTGGCGTTGCGGTTCAATGCTCTTGACGAACTGTTCGATGATGCTGCGCGATTGCTGTTCCTGCGTCTCGGTTAGATTGAGATCGCGCATGATTCGCGCAACCGGAACGCCGCCACGATGACGGCCGCGGGCGCGTCCTTCGATCTGCGGCTTTGCGATTTTGTTTGAAGTGCCGGCGTCCTGCGCGTTGACCGCGCCGCCAAAGATAGCGATCAGGCCGAGCGCCGCGATGATTCCGGCTAACTTATTTCGAAAAGACATTCTTTAACTCCTTCAGGTTTGAGATGAATTATGGCGTTTGGGTCCGGCTTTTCCGGACCAACTGGGGCGGTCTATCGTGCCTCACATCTTTGGACGTTCGGCCTTGAGGATTGGTCTTAGTTTTATTTGGCAGGGATCACGGTAAGAAGAATAGGTTCGCGGACGTTATTGGAATGGGCCCGCGATTTAAACGGTCCGGACGTTGCTCGGTCAAGGTCCCATCGAGTCGGACCTGAGGGCAGGTCCTGCTTAGCGATTTTTCGCCACTCACGCTACAATACGCCGCGATGACACTCCTACAGCAGATCAATTCGCCCGCGGACCTGCGACGTTTGTCCATCGACCAACTACCGGACGTCGCTTCTGAAATTCGTGAATACATCCTCGAGACAATGTCGCGCATAGGCGGACATACCGGGGCGAGTCTGGGTGCGGTCGAGCTCGCGGTCGCGCTTCATTACGCATTCGACACGCCGACCGACAGGCTGGTTTGGGACGTCGGCCATCAGGCATACGCGCACAAGATTTTGACCGGCCGCCGCGATCTGCTTCCGACCGTCAAACAGTACGGCGGCATCAGCGGCTTCTTGAAACGAGACGAATCGGAATACGACACGTTTGGAGCGGGCCACGCGTCGACTTCAATCTCCGCTGCGCTGGGAATGGCGATCGCGCGTGATCGCAGGAACGAGTCACATCACGTCTGCGCGCTGATCGGAGATGCGAGTTTGCCGGGCGGCATGGCCATGGAGGCGATCAACCAGGCCGGCCATCTCAAGACCAGACTGATCGTGCTGCTTAACGATAACGAGATGTCGATCGCACCCGCGGTCGGCGCGCTGACCGGCTATCTCAACCGCATACGCGAAGCGCACGGATATCATCGTTTCAAGGATGAAGTCGGCGAAACTTTGCTCTCGATACCTGGTCTGGGCGAGCGTCTTCATCATGCTGCCAAGACCGTGAAGGACGCGCTGGCGGCGGCCGTTCTTCCGGGCGCGTTGGTCAACGAGCTGGGCTTCAAATACATCGGCTACGTCGACGGCCACAACCCGCGCGCGCTGGTGGCGGCTTTGCGCGAAGCGCAGCAGGTCAAGGACAGCCCGGTCATCGTTCATGCGTTGACAACGAAAGGCAAAGGCTTTCCTTCGTCCGAGAAAAATTACTACGCGTGGCATGCGACCGGGCCGTTTGATCTGAAAACGGGCGAGCCGGTCAAGTCCGCGTCGAAAGCTCCGCAGTACACCGCCGTATTTGGCGACACGCTTTGCGAGTTGATGGCTGAGGACGAAAAGATCGTAGCCTTAACCGCTGCGATGCCGGACGGAACGGGCATCGATCGAGCGCTGCAAAAATTCCCCAAACGCACGTTTGATGTCGGCATCGCTGAACAGCACGCCATCACGTTTTCGGCTGGCATGGCTTGTGAAGGATTGAAGCCTGTAGCCGCGATCTATTCGACGTTCCTGCAACGGGCGTTCGACCAGATCATGCACGACGTCTGCATACAGAATCTGAACGTCACATTCGCGCTGGATCGAGGCGGAGTGGCGGGGCCGGACGGACCGACGCATCACGGGTTGCTCGACATCGCTTATTTGCGCGGGATGCCGAACATGGTTTTGATGGCGCCAAAGGATGAAGCAGAACTGCGCGACATGCTGTTGACCGCGATCGAACATGTTGGCCCGGCTGCGTTGCGCTATCCGCGAGGCAATGGCGTCGGAGTCGACATCAGCCGCAAGCCGCAGCTTCTGGAGATAGGCAAAGGCGAAATCCTGCGCGACGGCGGTGAGGTAGCGATTGTCGCGTATGGCTCGATGGTTTATCCGTCGTTACACGCGGCGGAGAATCTCGCGAAAGATGGAATCGAAGCGTCTGTGGTCAACGCGCGGTTCGTGAAGCCGCTTGACGCGGGACTGTTGCTGGCGCTGGCACGAACCAAACGATTGATCGTGACGGTGGAAGAAGCTTACCTTGCGGGCGGCTTCGGCTCGGCCGTGATGGAGCTTTTGGAAGAGAACGGCTTGCAGGACAAACTCCGGGTCGTGCGCATGGGGATTCCTGATCGGCTGGTGACACACGGCGACGCAAAGCTCCTGTTGGCGAAATACGGTCTTGATGCCGACGGGATTTATCTTCGAGTGAAGGAGAGCATTGAAGTGCTCGATGATCGTCGAGTCGCGCGCGAGCCGGTTCGCGGCTAACCGGCGCAGCCAATTTGATTTAGAGTTGAGACGCCTGAGTCACCGAAATGTGATTCAGGCGTTTTGGTTTTGGAGTGATCGACGCGGTGGGCGGTTTCGTGTGCTTTGCTGTTTTCTATTTCGTGTGATTCGTGGTCCGTCCCCTCTTGGTCTTCGGCCGCAAGCTTCTTAACCACGAAACACACTAAACGACGACGAAATCTCACGAAACACTTTAGCTCAGTTCCTTCAAATCTCCTGGCATACCCAAATGACGATCAGCGCATCAAAAGCGTTGCCGGCGCGTCTTTGCCTCTACAATCCTGACGGGCGAATCTCCAATAAGCGCCGCCTCCCTCGGGTTTTTTGCTATTATGCGGTTGCGATCGACCTACTTAACCGGTCGCTTGAGAAAACATGGACGAGAGACGAAAGATCGTTATTCCAATCGAACCAGAAGGCGAGACCGGTTCGTCGCGCCCTTTCTTTAATACCGAAGCGACCAGGGCCGCGCGTCCGGTAGTGCCCCTGCCCGGCAACGGGTTCGCCCCAGACTAAGACTGCTGGGCCTGCTGGGACCGCTCGCCGTTGGCCGCTCGTGGTTGGAATAATTCTGGCCGCCGCGGGAGTGGGCATAGCCGCCGGGCTCGGCATAACCCTGTACCAAAATAGTCAGGAATCGTCCGGCGCCTCGGCCGCGGTTCTCCCGGTTGCGGTGAAGGCTCCAACAACTTTGCCGTGGACCCATACTCCGGAAGACGAGCTTTTAGTCGACGAGACAGTCGAAGTCGAGCCGGGAACTGAGGATTCGCGGCCGTCAACCCCACCCCCGACTCAGCCGCCCGCGCGGGCGGAAGTTCCAGACAAAACGGAAACGCAGCGCGACGATTCGCTGGACAGGAATTCAACGGACGATGACGATCGTGTCGCCAACGCCGATCGACGAAAGCGCGAAAGAGAGCAGAGACGCAACCGGCGAAATCAACAACGCGATGACGACCTGCCGCAGGACCCGCTCAAGCGATCCACCGACGAGATAAATCGTATCCGCGAAATCTTTGAAGGCCCCTCTACGCCGTAAGGTGACTTCAGCCGAAAGCTGGTGAATGGTAAATAGAAAGACCGAGACGCTCTCATGACCCATTCACTGATCACTAGCCCACTGCTATTTACGATTTACGGATTACCATTCACCATTTACCGTTCCCTCCTCCCATCCATTTACCATCCACCATTTACCATTTACCTTTTTTTCAATGGCGCGCGAACGCATTGACAAGCTGTTGGTAGAGCGCGGGCTGGCTCCGTCGCGAACTCGTGCGCAGGCTATGGTCATGGCCGGCGTAGTGCTGGTTGCGGAACAGCGCGTGGAAAAACCGTCAGCAGTCTTCGACGCAGACGCAGAGATTCGAGTCAAAGGATCGGACGATCCTGCTTCGCGGTTTGTCGGCCGTGGCGGATTAAAGCTCGAGGCAGCGTTGCTGCAGTTCGAGGTGGATGTGCGCGATCTGGTCTGCCTGGACATCGGCGCTTCGACCGGCGGGTTCACGGATTGTCTGCTGCAAAACGGAGCGCGCATCGTCGTTGCGATCGACGTGGGCCACAACCAACTTGATTGGCGCTTGCGGCAGGACGAACGGGTCGAGGTTCGCGAAGGTGTTAACGCGCGACACTTGGCGCCGGGCGATTTTGAATCGGAGTTCGATCTGGCGGTGATGGATGTTTCGTTCATCTCCGCCGCGAAAGTGCTTCCGGCGATCGTGCCGCTTC
The DNA here is from genome assembly GCA_963702045.1 of Pyrinomonadaceae bacterium. Lineage (GTDB taxonomy): Bacteria > Acidobacteriota > Blastocatellia > Pyrinomonadales > Pyrinomonadaceae > JACMLC01. The sequence goes on along the minus strand of OY969701.1, from coordinate 5,561,827 downwards.
TAAAGCCCGCCGGCCGCGTCATTCTCTTGATCAAACCGCAGTTTGAAGTTGGCCGAGGCGAGGTTGGTAAAGGCGGGATCGTCAACGATCCGGTGAAGCACGCGCGCGTAGTTGACGAACTGAACCGCGCGACCGCCGAGCTTGGCATGATGACTCGTGGTGTGATTGAATCGCCTATCCGTGGTGCTGATGGGAATCTGGAGTTTCTGGCGTTGTACGAGAGAGGAGGTTTGAGTGACAAGTGACGAGTTGGAAAGAGCCATTGAGATCCTCCTGAAGAATCAGGCGAGCTTCGATGTTCGGCTTGATAGGACAGATCAACAGATAGCGCAGACGGGCAAACAGCTTGCTGCTTACGCAGAAACCCAGTCAGCGTTCATTCAAGTCATGCTGCAACACGTGGAGGCGCAGCGCGAAGTCAATGCGGACTTGAGGCGAACTGCACGCGAATTATCCCAAGCTCAAGAACAAACCCAAAGGGATATTTCGACTCTGGCTCAAGACTTATCTCAGGCCCAAGAACAAACCCAAAGGGATATCTCGAGTCTGGCTCAGGCTCAAGAACAAACCCGAATGGATATCTCGAGTCTGGCTCAGGCTCAAGAACAAACCCGAATGGATATCTCGAGTCTGGCTCAGGCTCAAGAACAAACCCGAATGGATATCTCGAGTCTGGCTCAGGCTCAAGAACAAACCCGAATGGATATCTCGAGTCTGGCTCAGGCTCAAGAACAAACCCGAATGGATATCTCGAGTCTGGCTCAGGCTCAAGAACAAACCCGAGTGGATATCTCGAGTCTGGCTCAAGATTTATCCCAAGGCCAAGAACAAGTCCAAAGGGAACTCGCTACTCTGGCTCAAGTGCAACAGGCTACTCAACGGGAGATTTCGGATTTAGCGTCCATAGTCAATAACCTCATGAAGCTCTCGTCCGGCAACGGCAACTCGCCGCAGGAGTAGCCATCTTTGAAAGCAGCGATCGAAGAACAAAACGCCCTCGCGCATCTACAGCGCGTTAAGGCGTCGTATCAAACCTTCATTAAACTCAACTACGAGCATCAGGCAGAGGATTGTAAGACCTGCCCCACTCGCGGTGTCTGCTGCACCGACTCGCATTTCGTGAACGTCCACATCACTCGACTGGAAGCTGTTGCGATGCGCCAGACTTTGGAGCGAACGCCGCGGCTAACTGACGCTGAACGTCGCGCTGTTTACAAACGAGCGCGCGAAGCGGTCGCGCTTTATGATTTGCGCTCCAGCGGAGACACGTTCGCGCAAACTTATTCGTGTCCGCTTTACGAGCCTGGCTCGGGATGTCTGGTCCACCGACGCGCGAAACCCGCGCCGTGCATTCAACACGCATGCTACGAAAATTGGGAAGACCTGCCGCCGGCGCAACTCGAAACAAGAACCGAACACCAGGTCGAGCAGTTGAACCGGCGGGTTTACGGAAACGCATGGGCCTGGTTACCGACTCCGCTCTGGCTTTGCCTGGTTGACCCCGACTCGGATGGCCAGGAGTTGGCGCGGCTCGCGCGTGTTTGGAATTCGCAACGCATTGGGTCTGGAACCGGAAATGCCGAGCGACGTCGTAATCGTACGCGACAAAGTTTGCCGGTCAGACAAGCCATCGCCGCTCGATAACAATTGCTCGCCATGCTGCTTCGTCCCACGATCCCTTCCGACGTTCCCGCGATTCTTTCTCTCATCGCCGGTATCTTCGAAGAATACGATTGCAAACTAAACGCGGAAACCGAAGACACGCATTTGCTAGAGCCCGGCCCTTACTTTCGAGCAAGCGGCGGCGAATTCTGGGTAGTCGAAAACGAGGGTTCGATCCTTGCTACCGTCGCGGTGTCTATGCACGACGATTCCGCAGAGCTCAAGGCCCTGTATGTTCATCCGACGCTTCGTCGTCATGGTTGGGGTCGCAAGCTTACGGAGCTCGCGATCGCACGCGCGCGCGCCGCCGGTCGAGCGCGGATGCTGCTGTGGAGCGATACGCGATTCCTGGCCGCGCACCGGCTCTATCAAAGCATGGGGTTTGAAAAGTTCGGCGAGCGCGATTTGAATGATTCGAATAACTCTCGTGAGTTTGGGTTTGAAATGGGGATCTAGAGAATGTCGACAAACTGAAGTTTGTCGGACATCAAGACTGACCCAGTGCCTTAAATCTCATTTCGTTGACACTCCAAACAACGCGCGGGTATCATCCGCGTGCCGTTTCTTTCTGACATCACTAAAATCAGAGCCAACCCAGACGCCGGCTGAAAAGCCTGCGTCACTTCTCAGACTTCGCGCAGACTTCCGAAGAAAACGATGGTCGAGTCCGCCATACGTCGCGTCGGTGTTGTCGTCAAACCAAATCAACCCGAGGCGGTCAAGACTATTTGTCAGGTTGTCGAGTGGCTGGCCTCGCGCGGCATCACGGTGATTGTCGACCCCACCATCGAACACGAGCCAATCGAAAATGAAACCGGCTGTGCCATCGAAGTTCGAGAGCGCGAAGATTTGGCAGCTAACGCAGACGTCCTGCTCGTGCTGGGCGGCGACGGCACGATGATCTCGACAGCGCGGTTTCTGGGAGACAGCGACGTGCCGGTTCTGGGAGTCAACTTTGGCACGCTCGGATATCTGGCGGAGTTTCGAATCGACGAACTGTTGCCGGCGCTTCAATCCATTCTTGAAGGCAATTATCGACTGGACCGGCGAGTAATGCTCACGGTCGAGCATTGGCAGGGCGATCAATGTTCGACTCGCAATCGCGTCCTCAACGACATAGTCATCAACAAATCCGCGTTAGCTCGCATAATCGAAATCGAAGCTTTTTTTAACGGGATGTACGTCAACTCGTTTCGTGCGGATGGCCTGATCGTTTCGACGCCGACCGGTTCGACCGCTTACAACATGTCCGCGGGAGGGCCCGTCATTTATCCATCGATGAATGCGGTTGTGGTTACTCCGATTTGTCCTTTCACTTTATCGAATCGACCTATCGTTGTGCCCGACGACGCGCAGATCGAGCTGCGATTAAAGACGGAGGAACAGGACGTCGCGTTAACCCTGGATGGGCAGATTGGAATTCCGCTGGAAGCAACCGACCGGGTTCTGATTCACAAAAGCAAGACGACCTTTAATTTGGTCCAGCCGACCAATCGGAACTACTTTGATGTGTTGAGGGATAAGTTGAAGTGGGGGCGGTGAGAAGGGCAGGAGACAGAAGTCAGAAGAAAAGCTAAGTCCCAGGTCCCAAGCCCAAGGTCCAAAGAACAGAGAACGAAGGACAACGACTAAAAACTGAAAACTAAGAGCTGAAAACCAGGAACCGAATTATGGCGGACAAGAAAGACGACGCGAAGACCAGCAACAGCAAGGTTGATGCCAACGCGTTTGAGCGCGAGGTGACGACGGATCTTGACGACGAGACACCGGACAAACCGAAGGGAATGCCGCTTCATACGCGGATTTTGATCGGGTTGGCGGTCGGTGTAGTTGGAGGAGTTGTCGTCAATCAACTTCTGGGCGGAGACCACCCGCGCGTTATTTGGATCGTTGACAACATCACCAATCCGGTCGGCCAGCTGTTTCTGCGGCTGCTGTTGATGATCGTAATTCCGCTCGTCTTCTCGTCGCTGGTAGTTGGTGTGGCCGGCATCGGCGACATTCGCAAGCTGGGGCGCGTCGGTATCAAGTCGTTCGCTTACACGCTCATCATTTCTGCGATATCGGTCGTCATCGGCCTCACTCTGGCGAACACGATCAAGCCCGGCAAGCGCATCGACCCGGTCACTTCCGCGGCGCTGCAAGAGCGCTACGGCACCGACGCGAAGAAACAGGTTGAGACTGCTACGAAGTCGAGCGGCGCAACTCCTTCACCGCTGATGCAGGTTGTCGAAACGATCGTTCCCAAGAATCCGATTGCGTCGCTGTCTACCGAAACTCCGAACATGCTTCACCTGATGTTCTTCGCGTTGATTATCGGAATCGCCATCACGCTGATACCGGTACAAGTCACGGCGCCGCTGTTACGCGGATTGGAGGCGCTTTATGAAATCACCGCGAAGATAATCGACATCATTATGAAGTTCGCGCCGTACGCGGTCGCGTGTCTTCTCTTCAACAACACCGCGCGTTTCGGTCTGGATCTTTTACAGGCGCTGGGCTGGTTCGTTGTCACGGTCTTGCTGGGGCTGTCGCTTCACATGTTCGGGATCTACTCGCTTTCGGTCTGGTTCCTTTCCCGAATTTCACCGCTGGAATTTTTCCGCCGGATCAAGACGGTAATTCTGACCGCGTTCTCGACTTCGTCGTCGAACGCAACGCTGCCGACTGCGCTGCGTGTGTCGGAAGAAAATCTGGGAGTTCCGCAGGAGATCAATAGCTTTGTTTTGACCGTCGGCGCGACGGCGAATCAAAACGGAACCGCGCTTTACGAGGGCGTCACCGTTCTCTTCCTGGCGCAACTAGCCGGAGTTGATCTCAGTTTGAGTACGCAGCTGATGGTCGTCTACCTGGCAATCCTTGGCGGAATCGGCACGGCCGGAGTTCCGTCCGGTTCGATTCCATTTATCATCGGTGTGCTTGCGACGATCAATGTCGACCCGGGATTGATTGCGATAATTCTCGGCGTAGACAGAATCCTGGACATGTGCCGAACTACGCTCAACGTCACTGGAGACATCACCGCCGCAACGTACGTGGCGCGATCCGAGGGGTACGAGCTTTTGAAGCCGCACGAGCCGGCAATTGTTCAAGCGGGCGCCGCGGCACGTCCCGCTGAAGGAGCTTAAGCGAGATGGTGATTCGAGTGTAGCGAGGGAAATACAGATTCCCGCAAAGACGCAAAGGCGAAAAGAAGACAATAGGCAAGTCGTCGCTCAACACCTTTGCGTCTTTGCGCTTTTGCGGGAACCTGGTCTTTCCAAGTCCACTCGCTGAATTCGACGCACTAAGCGGAGCGAAAGCATGCCGGAGTTAGTACGAGTGTGTATGAGAATGATTCTCGATTGACCAGCTCGCAAACAACCTGAGAAAACTGTCAAATAGCGCGTGGCATAAGGAATCATGGGGATTCTGCCGCGCGCTTTTCATTTTCGTGCTTAAACGATCTCGCGGAACAGTAGATGCAATTGCACCATCTTTCGAACAGGCGTTTTGAGCAAGGCGTGTATCACAGCAGGAGCTAACTGATGATATTTCCGATAGGTGATGACAATTCAGATCGAACGACCACGCCGATCGTCAATTACATATTGATCGCTATTAACGTGCTTGTATTCGTCCTGTTTCAGCAATTGGGCTCCAACGACAAATTCACCTACGCCTACGCGACGGTTCCGCAGGAGATCGTCACCGGCCGCGATATAGACCAACCGGTCCCGGTGCGAAACCCTGTCACACAGGAAGTCGAGGGGCGGATCGATCTACAGCCGACACCTATCTCGGTTTACATCACGCTGCTGACCTCGATGTTCATGCACGGAAGCCTGATGCACCTGTTTGGCAACATGCTGTTCTTATGGATTTTCGGAGACAACCTGGAACATACGCTGGGACGAGGCAGGTATCTGGTTTTCTATCTCATCTGCGGTCTGATCGCTTCGCTCGCGCACGTCTTTACGAATATGAGTTCGTACATTCCCAGCCTGGGAGCGTCCGGAGCGATTTCCGGAGTGCTGGGCGGTTACGTATTGCTTCATCCGCGAAGGCGGGTGAAGGTGATTTTGTTGCGAATGTTTACCGAAGTTCCGGCCTACGTTGCGATCGGCATTTGGTTTCTGTTTCAAATTCTGGAAGGTTGGCTTAACCGGGGCGCGGTTGGTGGCGGTGTCGCGTACGCCGCGCACATTGGAGGTTTCATCGCGGGGCTTGTGCTGGTCAAAATTTTCGCGCTCGGTCGCGGACAGACCACGAGCCCGGCTTAATTCAGTGGTGAATCGTGAATGGTGAATGGTAAGAGACCGATCTCTACGCCCGACGCGGGATCTTCCATTTACTATTTACCATTCACCATTTACCCGTTCTTTTTTCTTTGGGCCGGCAATTCGACGGCCTGTGGTGGTTGGCAATTAATCAAAAGGGGAGAACAAGGATATGGCTACGACAAACGACGAAGTGATTTCGATTCTCAATAACCTGATCGAGACCTGCAAAGACGGTCAAGAGGGTTTTCGAAGTGCGGCCGAGGGCGTGAAGAACGCCGACCTTAAGACACTGTTCAATACATACGCGCAGCAAAGAGCGCAGTTCGGTGCTGAGTTGGAAGGATCGGTGCGCGGGCTGGGCGGTGATCCAGCGCAAAGCGGCAGCGTGGTAGCGTCGTTGCACCGCGGATGGATGAATATCAAATCGGTCGTCACCGGAAACGATGAAGCCGCGATTGTGGCGGAATGCGAACGAGGTGAAGACTCGGCGGTACGGAACTACAGAGAGGCTCTCAACGTCGATCTGCCGGCCAACGTTCGTGAAGTAGTTGAAAGGCAGAGCAGAGCGGTCAAGGAAGCTCATGATCGCATTCGCACGCTCGAGATCGCATCGGGCGCGGGTGCGTAGGAAGTAAGTAGAGCGGTTGAGCGAAAGCCCGGGATTGAAAAGCCCCGGGCTTTTTTGCGTGTTGAAGGAGCGCAGGCCCGATGGAGCGCAGGCGAGCCGCCTGCGCTCCGTCGACGCTCTTTTGCCTTCAATTACCTGCTCGGTTAAGATGTCGCTTCGCGTTTTGAGGAGCACGTCTAATGTCTATTTCCGAAGTCCGACTGCCGCCGGCAAACCAACAGGGCCTTGATATTAAGTCGACTCCGCGTGAAGAGATGGATCTCTTTCCGCTCGATACATTCCCGTACGAATTCGTCGGCCGCGAAGTAAAAGTTCAGTTCGAACTGCCCGAGTTCACGTGTATCTGTCCGTTTTCGGACTTCCCTGATTTCGCCACGCTTCGAATCGAATACGTTCCGAACGAGCGCTGCGTTGAGTTGAAAAGCCTGAAGCTCTACATCAATTCGTTTCGCGGCGTAAAGATTTTCCACGAGCACGTCATCAACATCATTATCGAAGACTTCGTGCAAGCCTGCGACCCACTCCGAGTCGAAATCGAAGGCGACTTCAACGTGCGCGGGAATATCAAGACGATGGTGAAGGGGAAATACGAAAAGCAGGAGTCAGAAGACAGGAGACAGAAGGCAGAATGATGTTTCGGCACGTTGCGCGGTAACTTTTAACTTTAGAACCACTAACTTCTGACTTCTCTCTTCTGCCTTCTGTCTCCTGCTTTTATGCCTTCCGAACTAATCATCAGCGTCGTAATCGCGGCCAGCCTGATAGGCATAGTTTTGTTTTTCGCGCTTGCGCGTAAGGCGATTCGGCTTGCGATACGATTGATGCTCGCCTTCATCGTAATGCTGCTGGTGATCGTGGGGTCGTTGGCGTGGTGGTGGTTTGGAAACAACAGCTCGACTTCGACACCGCAGAATCGTCCCGCCAATTCGCGAAGAGGCAATTCCCGCTGAGATTTCGCTGACAACCGCTGAACAATCATGGGGGAAACCGACACAGATGCTGCGGACCAATTCAATCCAGCGATTAGTCCGACCAAGCTGGATGAAGCGACACCGCGACTTTGGAGCCGTTACCGGCGTCTGCCGCGGAATGTTTTCGCCATCAGTCTGGTCAGCCTGCTTAACGACGCGTCCAGCGAAATAATCTATCCGCTTCTTCCGATATTTCTCGCCGCCACGCTCGGCGCGTCGCCCGCCATCATCGGCACCATCGAAGGCGCCGCCGAATCCGTCTCGAGCCTTCTGAAATTATTCGCGGGCTACTTCAGCGACAAACGCGGGAAGCGCAAGGGCCTGGTTGTTTTCGGATATGCATTGGCGAGTTTCGCGCGACCTCTGCTGGCGTTTGCGACAACCTGGTATCAGGTGCTTGCCATACGCATGTCGGACCGCGTCGGAAAAGGAATTCGAAGCGCGCCGCGTGATGCGATGATCGCGGATGCAGCGGCGCCCGCCGAACGCGGGATCGCGTTTGGCTTCCATCGCGCCATGGATCACATGGGCGCGGTGATCGGACCGCTGTTGAGCTTCGGTCTTCTCTACCTGATCGCCTCCGACAGAAACGAACCGGGCGCAGGCGACTTCACATTGATCTTTCTCTTCGCTTCGATTCCGGCTCTGGCAGCCGTGCTGGTGGTCGCTTTCTTTGTGAAAGAGTCGGGCGTCAAGCGCGACAATAGCGGCGGGGGCGATGCGGTAATCGAAAAGCCAAGCCTGAGCATTCGTGGCTTCGATGGTAACTTCAAACGGTTCCTGGCGATCGTTGCGCTCTTCACTTTGTCGAATTCGTCCGACGCGTTTCTGTTGTTGCGCGCGCGCGAGGCCGGAGTTTCCGTAGCAACGATTCCGCTGCTTTGGGCCGCGCTGCACGGAAGCAAGGTTTTGAGCTCGCTGATCGGCGGCGACTTATCGGATCGAATCGGTCGAAAACGTTTGATCGCGTCGGGTTGGCTGCTGTACGCAGGCGTCTATCTGGGGTTTGCTTTTGTGTCGTCGGTCGCCGGGGCGTGGACGCTGTTTCTGATTTACGGGATCTACTTCGGGTTGGTCGAAGGCGCCGAGAAGGCTCTGGTTGCGGACCTGGTCCAACCCGAACGTCGCGGAACAGCATATGGTCTGTATAATCTCGCCTTCGGAATTACTGTCTTTCCTGCTTCGATCCTGATGGGGACGCTGTGGAGCCTGCGCGGCGCGACTACCGCTTTTGTAGTCAGCGCAGGGCTGGGCGTCGTTGCCGCGCTGTTGTTGGTTACGCTGGTCAGCCCACGACCCTCTCAAGATGCCGAAACCGTCAGTGGCTAGTTAGAGAAGGCGGTTCGATAATCAGTACCGGTTAGTTTGTAGATTTGTCAGGTAGGAAATATCACGCAAAGAAGAGAAAGCAGGAGGCGCAAAGGCGAAGCAATGTTAGGCAGCCTTCTAATTTGCAAAGATTATGAATGCTTTCTTCGCGCCTTCTGCTTTCTCTTCTTTGCGCCTTTGCCTGAAACCGTCTTTTCTTTCGCTTAATGCTAATCGACTCCCTACTAAATAATCCGAACGAGTCTTTCATAGCAGACAAGAAACCGTTCCAGTTTGAAAGGAAGAAAACGTGGAGCATGAACTGGTGGTCCTTGAACCAGCTCCCGGTTTTCCAACCGGCATCGGATTTTATCTGAGCGGATTGGAAGAAGTGCGGCATCAACTCTGCGACATATTACGAGCGATCCCCGACGATGCGATGACGCGACGCGCGTTCGCCGAAGCGCATCCGATTGCGGGACTCGCATTGCACATCGGCGAAGCGGAGTGGTGGTGGATTCAATGCGTCCTGGCGGGTCGTGAACTGGATGACGAAGCCAGGAGAATTGCGCACTGGGACGTGCTCGAGGATGCGGACGGTTTGGCCGCGAGGGGATGCTCCGGGCAGTACTGCATCGACGCGCTGGAAACGATCCGCGGAATGACGCGTGACTTCCTCGCCTCGCTTACAGACGACGCCCTGGATCGCACTTTTAAGTACGAAAAGCCGACCCGGTCATTGGAGGTCAGCCTGCGTTGGGCGCTTCATCATTTAATGGACCACGAAGCGCAGCACAAAGGACAGATCCTGTTGCTGAAGCGGCTGTTGTGTCCCGCTTCCACCTAAGTCACATTGTTATTTAGGTTCCGGAACGTGCATTCAAGATGCAGTGCGTGCAGTCAGGAAGGCGACCCTGTCCCCGCTCATCAGACCCAATTTTCAACTGTGGAAGGAGCTGGTTTGCGATGTCCAGGCCTGAAAGCTTCCGGAGCCTGAGGCGGGAACAAGGTCCCCTTCCTGACTGCGTGGTGGGTTAGCAGAATGCTGGTGAATGACTTGAGAGCCTTTGGAAACTGAGCCGGAACACGGCTCTCGTCCTGACTGTATCTTCCAAAGCTCGTAATTTTAACTAATCGTTGACAGCGCTGGCGCGGCGGACATATCTTTACGCGTCGGCTCCACAGGCTAGTTCATTGAGCGCAACACTTCGCATGCGCCACACGTCTTTCGGTCATATTCTCTAACATTCAAAGGAGGGAGCATTTTCCCATGCCGGTCAAAGTCAAAAAGGGCGATACGCTGGGCAAGATCGCCAAAGCAAACGGAGTTACATTGGCCAAGTTAAAGGCGGCCAATCCGCAAATTACCGATGCCAATAAGATAAAGATCGGCCAGTCAATCAATCTCCCGGGAGAAGGCGGGCAACCGACACCCACACAGCCAACACAGCCCAGCCAGCCATCGCAACCTCCACCGGCTCCAACCCCACCGCCTGCGCCAGGCAAGTTTGTGTTGGGGACGCTTTCAGCCAAGTTCGAAACCGGCGGGCGTGGTCCAGGCACAGTTTCTACCGGAATTGGCGACCGAGGCGGGGTTTCGTACGGCTCTTATCAGATGACAAGCAAACCCGGCGGCGGAACCGTGCGCCGCTTTGTTTCGCAGGCTGACTTCCCTTTTAAGCTTCGGTTCGCCGGTCTGACGCCCGGCAGCAAAGCCTTTACAGATGTTTGGAAATCGCTTGCGAGAAGCGACCGCAACGCATTTCAGGAAAGCCAGCACGGCTTTATTAAGAAAACCCACTTTGACCCGCTGGTGGCCGGTATTCGAGCCAAGCAGAAAGTCGACATCGAAACCCGATCACACGCGCTGCAGGACGTGATTTGGTCAACCGCTGTGCAGCATGGCCCCGGCACTCCGCTGGTAGGGAAAGCATTCGTTGGACTGGGTGTTACGACGCAGGATCCCGATTTTGACGAGCGTTTGATCAGGGCGATTTATGCTCAACGCGGCAGAAAACGAGCGGATGGCGCATTGGCGCTGTTCTCGAAAAATTCTCCGGCGGTTCAAAGAGGCGTGGCGAACCGGTTCCGAGATGAACTTCGAGACGCGCTCGCGATGTTGGCGAGTGTAAGGATAGAGCTTTCACTCTGATAGCTCGAGAATTGTCTGGAAGAGATTTCACGCAAAGGCGCAAAGAAAAGAAAGCGGAGAGGCGCGAAGGGTGCTTTCTTTGCGCCTTTCTTCTTTCTTTTCTCTGCGCCTTTGCGTGAAACTGCCTTTTCCCTAACTCAATCCACCGCTGAATCCATTGCGAGTCATTTCTCGCGAAGTTGATCGAGTCACCGCGGCAATTTTCGCAATGTCGCTTCGGACTCTGCCCGCGCCTGTTTGAATTCTTCATCCTGAGCGGTTTGGGTCTGGGCCAGAAACTCCTGCAATGCCACGCGCGCCTCGTTAGGTTTTCCCAGCTCCGCAGCCAACAATCCGATTCGATATGACACTAATCGCGACTCGGGCAGCGTCTCCTGTTTCGCCTGGCTGTGTACGCTGACTAGCTGATCGTAAGCTTCCTGCTTCCTGCCTGTTTGATAGAGAATCACCGCCAGTTTCTCAGTCAGTGCCGCCCGATATTGCGGCAACTTCGTGCGCGCTTCCTCCAGAATTCTGCTGGCTTCTTCCAACTTTCCCTGCCGCTCATTCGAAACGGCCAGAGCTTCATACGCGAGATACAACACGTGCGGCGGGATCTGTTTTTCGCCGCGCGATGTGATCGCACGAAGATCGCGCTGGCCTTCGTCGAACCGCTGTAGCTCGAGCAGCGAACGGCCGCGGCCGAGAAACGAGAGCGGCATCGGAGTTATCCCGAGCGCGCGATCGAAGTACGGAATCGCTTCGGCGAACCGCTTTTGCTCGTACATCTCCGCGCCGTACTGCATGTAATTCCACGCCGCCGTGGGGTCCGTCTCTATTCCCTTTTGCCACAGCGCTTCATTCGACAACCACGCGCGGTTGTAACGAATCGTTTGAAGGCCAAAAGGAACGCAGACCACCGCCGCCACTGCGTAAACCAGCCACGGCCGGCTCGACATCGATTGCTCAAGCAACAATGCGAGCGGCGGAACGGCCATCATCAAAAAGCCGAGCACCGGCAAATAAAGATAGCGATCATGGACCAGCTGTTCCGGCAGGAAAGCCGCTATGTTCATCGCAGGCAACAGCGGCAAAACGAAGAGCGCGAGTCCAATCCGCGCGGTCTTATTTTGCCGGGAGCGCCAAATCATCCATCCGCCAACGATCAATGACACGAGCAACGGAATGACGAAATTCATCAACCCGATGTTTGCGGACGTCAGGGCGCGAAGCGGGTACGACGGACCGATCCAGTATGGAAAGATCAATTGTCGAAGATAGAAAGTGAAGACCATCGGCGCGCTCAAAATCACGCTCGAGATGTTTGCGCCGCCTTCCGGATATTGGGCCAGGCCACCCAAAATCAACTGCCGAACAATCAAATACAGTATTGCCAACGCCGCGAACGGAAGCGCGATCCGCAGCGCTTTTGACGCAGGCAATCCAACATCGTCGCGTTCACCTCCCGCGCGCCAAAGCAGCACGAATACGATCAGCGGATAGACGACTGCGATCTCTTTCGCACCGAGCGCGATTAGATAAAACAAGCCGGCCAACGCCCAACCGGCCTTTGTTTCCCGCCGCGCCAGTCGAGCTACGAACTGCATCGACGCCAGCAACGCCGCGCTCAATACCAAGTCAGGCGAGCCGGAAATCCACGCCACCGATTCCGTGTGAACCGGATGCGCCGCGAAGAGCAGTGCGATGGCGCCGGCAACCCAGTGCGAAAGATTCAACCGGCGCAGAAAGAAGAAAGCCAGCGCAACGACTCCGGCATGCAGCAAAATGTTGAGCAGGTGCCAGCCGAAAGTATCAAGCCCGAAAAGGCGGAAGTTGACCATCAACCACAACACGAACGTCGGCCGCCAGTAATTGCTTGCCGCCGCATCGCCGCGCTTGAACGCCCAAACGTCCGACGACATTGCGCGCCAAAGATTCGAGCCGTCCTGGATCAGAGTATTGCGAGTGATTTGCGGAACGTCGTCGTAGACAAACTTTCCCGACAGTGTGTTGAGATAGAGAATTACGGCTATCAGCAAAGCGGGAAGAAGGACCAGGTAAGTCAGTCGGCGATCCTGACGGGGACTGAGGCCGACAGCGTTCGAAGTCTTATGTTTGGGTGGGGATGTTGACGGCCGCGACTCGCGTTCGAGCTGCGAACGCTTCGGAATTTCCGGGACTAGACCGCCTTTACCGCGGCGCTTGGATTTGGGCATACGAAAGCAGGAGACAGAAGACAGAAGTTAGAAGTCAGAAGAAGAATACAGGACGCAGGCTGTTGAGTGTAAACCTTCGATGAACATCAATCTTGAGCATTCAACAATAATTTCCAGCTCCCAAGGCGCCCACCATGCAGTCAGGAAGGGGACCCTGTCCCCGCTTTGCGAACCTCACCTCCAAGTTTGGATTTGGTAGAGTTGCTATCCGCAGGCTTGAAAGGTGATGGAAGTTGAGGCGCGGACAGGGTCCCCTTCCTGACTGCATTTGATGGAGTTGAATGCTGAAAGAGCAAACCTGAAAGCTATAAGTCTCATGACTTCTTTATCTCCTGACTTCTGCCTTCTGTCTCCTGTCTCCTACCTTCTCTCTCCTGTATTCTATCCCCATGCCCATCGCCGCCGACTATCAACTAATAACCAACGCCGCAGATTTACGCGCGGCTGTCGAGGAATTGTCGAAGCATCAGGTCGTTGGCCTGGATACCGAGACCACTTCGCTCGATCCGTACGCTGGTCGATTGCGGCTGGTGCAACTGGCCACACCCGATGGCGTTCGCATTGTCGATGTCGATCGCTTTGCCGACGGCGATTTGAAGCACGGCGAGGCGCTGGCCCCGCTTCGAAATCTGCTCGCGGCTTCACGTCCGGTCAAGATCGCGCACAACTCCAAGTTCGACGCCAAGTGGATCAAGCACACGTTCGATGTCGAGATAGGTGGGCTGTTCGACACGCTCCTCGCCAGTCAGATTATTTCGGCCGGCGAAATCGACGAGCGACATGGACTCGAAGCGGTCGCCGCGCGTTACCTCAACGAGACCGTAAATAAATCCGAGCGACTGAGCGATTGGAGCGGCGAGCTTTCGGTTTCGCAACTCGAGTACGCGGCGATCGATGCGGCGCTGATGATTCCGCTGCGCGAGCGCATGATCGGACGTCTCAAAGCCGACGCGCTGATGCGTGTCGCGCAGCTTGAATTTGAATGCGTGTTGCCGGTCGCTGCGCTCGAACTCGCGGGCATCTATCTGGACCCGGAACGCTGGCGCGAACAGCTGGGAAAAGTAGAGACCGAGCGATCGCGGCTCGCGAATAATTTGCAGGAGCTGTTGGCGGCGGGCGCTGTGCAGGGTTCGTTGTTCGGCCGAGCAGAAATCAATCTCGATTCGCACGTACAGTTGACCGATGCGCTGAAGCGGTTGGGCGTGCCGATGCCGGAGTCAACCAGAAACTGGAAGCTGCAGCCGCTCGCGCTCGAATACCCGGTCGTCGCAACTCTGCTCGAATACCGCACCGTACAAAAAGCTCTGACCAGCTACGGCGAAAATATTTTGGACGAGATCAGTCCCGCGACGGGCCGCATCCACGCCGACTTCCGGCAAATCGGAGCGCACACGGGCAGGTTCGCTTGCCAGAATCCGAACATTCAGCAAGTCCCGCATGGCATCGAGTACCGTCGCTGTTTTCGTGCGCCGGAGGGAAGAAAGCTTTTAATCAGCGATTATTCGCAGATCGAGCTGCGCATACTCGCGGACTTTTCCGGCGATCAGGGATTCATCGACGCTTTCAATTCGGGAGCGGATCTTCATCGCGTGACAGCGTCGGAGGTGTTCAATGTCGGTCTGGACCAGGTAAGCAAGGAACAACGCGATTTTGCCAAGCGATTGAATTTCGGAGTTGTCTATGGCATCGGCGCGCAGCGGTTCGCGTTGATGACGGGTGTCACGCAACCCGAGGCCGAGCATATTCTGCGCAAATACTTCGCGACTTATCGCCAGTTGGATGTTTGGTTGCGCGACGCGGCTAATCGAGCCGTGCGCGAACGTTCAGCGCGAACTGCGTCGGGTCGTTTAGCCAAGTTCAGATTTGATCCGGATGATCGCCAGTCGGTTTCGGGCGCTCAACGCAACGGCAAGAACACTCCGATCCAGGGATCGAGCGCAGACATTTTGAAACGCGCATTGCGGTTGCTGCACGACAATTTGAAAGGGACGTCCGGGAAGATCGTCAACATAATTCACGACGAGATCGTGGTTGAAACGGATGCGGCGGACGCGGCGGCTATTGCGAGCGTGGTTGAAGAATCGATGTGCGCGGCAGGTCGAGAGTACGTTTCAAAAGTGCCGATCAAAGTAGACCTCGAAATAGCGGATGAGTGGGTGAAGTAGTTTTGACCGGTACTCAACTTTAGAGGATCTCGCAGTCAGGAAGGGGACCCTGTCCCCGCCTCAAGTCCCATTGGCTCTCCAGCTTTTTCAGCAAGTCTCAGCTTATCCAAAATTGAAGACTGGGTTTGTCAGGCGGGGACAGGGTCCCCTTCCTGACTGCGAGTCAATAGACTTGAGAGATCCCTAATACTTGAACGCCTATTTGCCTCCTTCTTCACCAGGTGCTTCAGACCCGGTCGGGGGCGCAGGCGGAGGCGCTGGTGCAGGCGGCTCAGGAGTTGAATCATCCGCAGGCGGCGGAGTTGGTGCGGCAGTTGAGTCGTCTACAGGTGCCTCATCCGAAGGCGTCGAATCATCATCAGTCGCGTCTGCCGACGGGGCTCCGTCCTTGGCGACTGGTGTCGCCGCCGGCGTTGGCGGCGGGCTGAGCGACATATTCCGCTCGCCTTCTCCGATTGCGACAACCCGGTTCAAAGCGTCCGGAACGAACCGTTCCGCGAATCCCGCAATGAAGCACCAAATGACCAACAACGCATAGCTGATTCCGGATGCCGGGCCAGTGCAAAGCAGAAACGCGGTCAGATCAATCGACTTTGCCCCAGTCGCCGACGCACTGGGCGACGGTGATGGACTAACGGACGGCGTTGGCACCACATTCGAAGCCGGAGAAGCCGGCGACGCCGCTGCCACGCTCGGGGAAGTCGAAGGCGACGCTTGCCCGGCCGCTGGAGAAGCGGACGGCGATCCATTCGGAGATGGCGTGGAACCAGTAGCCGCAGTTGGACTCGGACTTGGCAGTGGACTTGGCGCTGCCACAGCGCACGCGCCCGACGAGTCCGGCGTCATCATGGTCGGAAAGACGGCCCCGCTCAACAACCCGCCCGCAAAGAAGAGATAGAGAACGACCGCAAAGATCGCTCCGGTCAGCGGCGAGATAAATATTCCGAACCATCCATGGGTCAACGTGGAAAGCGTCAGGATCACATCTCCATCAACCGAAGCAGACTGAATGCGCTGCTGCATGCTGATGAATGCCCCCATGATTCCAGCGAAGATCACCACCGCCAGCGTGTTGATTCGAAAAGGCAGTTGGTAAGAACTCGTTCCGTCCGCTCCGGCCTGGGCGATGCCGACGATAATCGCAAGCGCGACGAACAGAACAAACATCAGCGCGGCCGCCCACACCAGCAACAACTTGCGCAGGCGCTCGCGCGCGGAGACGAACGAGTACGTCAGGAAGAACCTGTCCAGCAGGTTTCTCAGATCGCACCGCAACACGTCGGGGTTCTGCTCTTCGGGCTTTGTCGTTGTCTCGGAAGCGAGGTATGCGTCGAACTCCTTCTCGCCCGCGACGCTTCGGTAATGATTTCGAAGGGTCAGCAGCTTGCTCTTCAGGTCGCACGCGTCCCGGTACTTAAGCAGCGTCAGCTCGAACGTGTAGACATCCTGCCATCGCAAGGTTCCGTCTTCTTCTTTGGCCAGGATCTTGGCAATAATTTCGCGGTCCGCAGGGTCCGTGATCGCGGTCGCGAGCACCTTGTACTCGCCTTTTGCGTGACCAAAATAGAGTATGCCGTAGCGTGGAAGCTCCGTGAGTTTTCGATTAAGGATGCTGATTTTCGGTTCGGGCATGAGTGTGTCCTTTCAACTGAATCGCGGAAGAGCTCGGCTAAGAATTTAAGATGGTTGAGCTTTAGGTCCGACAAGCTTTAGGAAGCTCTGAACAAGTGGCAAAAGTTCGTTACAAACCCGCGGAGCGGGTGTGGCAGAATTTAGCCTGGGGTGGAGCGAAGCGGAACCCCAGGAACCTGGTCGAAATAGATCTTGAGCCCGCGGAGCGGGCGACAGAAACCATCGTAAAAGAAAGCCTTCGGGTAGTTCAGAGTTCAACATTGCAACGTTGGATCTTTCGCCCGCTCACGCGGGCTCTGGTTTGTATTTGAGTTGATAACCTGGGGTTTCGCTTCGCTCCACCCCAGGCTTTATTCTGCCGCCAGCTTCGCTGGCTATTAGTTTGGTTTCTTAACCTGTCTTTTCACCGTCGGCATCCCGGGGTTTCGCGCGTCGTCGCCAAACCCAATACACGGGCACGCCGGTCAGTACAAGCGCATAACCCCATCCCGAAGTCTTCGGTGTCAGATACGCCAGATCGATAACCAGCAACACTGCCAGCACAATGTAAATCAACGGCACAATCGGATAACCAAAAGTTCGATACGGCCGCTCAGCGTTGGGTGCCTTTCGCCGCATGACAATTACGGCCAGGACCATCAAGCCATAAAAAACCAGATCGGCAGAAATGATGTATTCCAAAAGCTGGTTGTAGACGTTGCCGTACGTAACCTCGCCCGTTTGAGGATTCGTAGTGACCGTCCGAGGCAGCGTAAGCAACGAAGCCCAGATGCCCTGCGCGATTAGCGCAACCGCCGGAACATGTTTGGCGTTGAGATTTCCGATGCTCTTGAAAAAGAGTCCATCGCGCGACATCGCATAATAGACGCGCGCGCCGGCCATGATCAGACCGTTGTTACATCCAAACGTCGAGATCATGATCGCGACCGCCATAACGATCGCGCCGGTCGGGCCGAGGATCGCTTCCATCATCGCGGTCCCAACTCGTGGCGCATTCTGAATCGCCTCCAGCGGAAGCGTAACTACGTACGCAAGATTGGCTAGAAGATACAGAGCCACCACGATAGAGCATCCGATCAGCAGCGAACGCGGGAGGTTTCTTCCCGGATCGCGAATCTCGCCGCCGGTGAACGTAACGTTGTTCCACGCGGATTGCGCGAAAAGCGGACCAGTCATTGCGCGTCCCAGCAACATCACAAGCGCCAGCCCTCCGACGGCTCGCAATCCCGGTTGCGCTACCTGCGGGTTCCAGCCATTGGCCCACGAGTTCCACCACGATGAAGTGTACGCAGCGCTTTGTTCGTTCCATCCGAGCGCCAGACCGACGATGATCAAACCGGCCAGCGCTGCGGTCTTGGTGAAAGTGAAAGTGTTTTGAATTATTTTCCCGGTATTAAGGCCACGGGTGTTGGTTATGGTGAGAACGAGAATGACTACGATCGCTACCAGTTGTTCGGTGGAAAGACTGATGGCGTAGTCCCATGCGACATGCTTTGGTGCGATCAAATAGCTTGTGCCTGAGACTTTGTTTGTCAGCACTCCCATAAATCTGGCAAACGCGATCGCTACGGCGGCGATCGTTCCGGTCTGGATGACCAGAAACAGCGACCAGCCAAAAAGAAATCCCAACGCGGGATTGTAAGCCTCGCGTAGAAACACGTACTGGCCGCCGGCTTTGGGCATCATCGCCGCGAGCTCGGCGCAACAGAGCGCTCCCGTGATGGTCAACAGCCCGGCCAAAGCCCAAGCCGCCAGCAGCCATCCGGGCGATCCGACCAGCCGTGCCGATTCGGCTGAAACAAGAAAAATGCCCGAGCCGATCATCGATCCGACGACAATCATCGTCGCATCAACCAGGCCCAGGCCGCGCTCAAGCTTCTTAGGGGATTCGCTCATCAACCAGCCATGCTGCCATAAACAAGCCGTACAGCGATTTTGTAGAGCGCGGAGAGAATACTTCGTATTGAGTTAGAGGGGAAGATCGAATCTGACAACTTCATCGCTGCCTATAGCGGGTACTCTCCGAGTTCAGTTAGCCTGGCACCACTTTCTTGCCCTGCTCTCCTTCGCTTCTTCACTCTGATGCTTTATGCTCATCGAAAATTAGGCCGAGCGATCGGCGTCTCACA
Source organism: Pyrinomonadaceae bacterium (assembly GCA_963702045.1). GTDB lineage: Bacteria > Acidobacteriota > Blastocatellia > Pyrinomonadales > Pyrinomonadaceae > JACMLC01. The sequence goes on along the minus strand of OY969701.1, from coordinate 5,542,723 downwards.
TTTCGCGACAACCCTCCCCCGGAAAGATGAATTGAGGTGGCTATGCGTCAGGTATTTTCTTTATCAACCCAACACAAGCGAATTATCGAATTGCTCTTCGGGCTGATAGCTCTTTGCATAACCGTTGGGCCAATCAACATCGCGCGAGGCGATCAGGAAGGTGGCCCGGTACCGGCGCCGAGACGAGTGCTCGATTTCGATGGCGACGGTAGGACTGATTACGCGGTCGTTCGTAATGAAGGCGGGACTTTCAATTGGTATCTGCTACGGAGCACGCTGGGGTTCGCGGCGCAGCCGTGGGGCGTTACCGGCGATCAGATGATCCCGGGCGATTATGATGGCGACGGTAAATGGGACATCGCTGTTTGGCGAGCAGGTTCGCCGGCTGTCTTTCATATCCTCAGAAGCATTGACGGCACGCTACAGTCGATTGCGTTTGGCCAATCGGGTGATGATCCGCGCATAACGCAGGACTTCGATGGCGATGGCAAAGCCGATCCGGCGGTGACGCGTCTGGTTGGCGGCACCCTGCAGTGGTACATCCAGCGCAGCGCGCTCGGGTTCATCGGCGTGAGTTTCGGAACCACCAGCGACGTGGGTATCCGAGGCGACTTCGATGGCGATTCCAAAGCTGACATAGCTGTCTATCGCAACACCGGTGGAAGCCCGTCCAACACTTTCTTCGTTCTCAGAAGCTCGGACGGCGTTCTTCAGTCAGCCACGTTTGGAATCTTCAGTACCGACTTCATCCTCCCGGCTGACTTTGACGGCGATGGCAGAACCGATTATGCGGTGTGGCGCGGATTTGGAGCGACGTCGGACGGGACGTGGTATTGGCAGCAGAGCTCGGACGGCGCGTTTCGCTCGTTCAATTTTGGTATCGGAAATTTTGATCGCCCGGTCGTAGGCGATTACGACAACGACGGCAAGTCGGACCAGGCGGTCTGGAGGCCAGGCCAGTTCGCTACGTTCTACGTCAATCGAAGTATGTTGGGATTCGTGGGTTTTCAGTTTGGGACAACGATTGACCTGGTCCCCGCGCATACGCTGCAAGCGCGATAACCCAAAATCACGTCTCTGTAGAGGCTGCGCAAAGGCATTGGCGAAAAAGCGATTCGAGGTAGACGGCAAGGAGAGTCTCGGGACTTAGTCAGTTTGGCGTGGAAGAGCAACGTCCTAGCAGCTCATTCAACCCGATGCCTCGCTGGCATTAGTGTCACGCTTCTCACTATAAACAGATCAAATGCCGCTCACTCCGTGCGAGTTAGTCGCTACTAATACATTATGTACGGCAGGGAGAGATCCCTGAATCGTTCTCATTGCATAAATATTGACATATGCACTACATGGAGGTTATCGTGCCCCGCGTTTTGACCGTTTCATTCTCGCTTGCGCACCTTGCTACCGTAAGCGATATCCACCGGTGTTACGAGAAGTCGATTCCGAACAGTCTCTTCTCCCATCAAATTGACTAAGGAGACACGACATGAATTTCGTTGAGTTCGTTTCCATGAAAACGCAGCAGTGCGGTTGGAAATTGTCCGATGTTTACTCCGAAGAATTTGTTTCCATCACCTTTAACACCGATTCTGGAACCGAAACTTGCTTCATCCGGCCGTGTGGAAAGAATGGTGATGGAAACACAGTCGTTGAATTCAGCTCGGAAGGCATCCCTATCCCGGACGACGAAAGTGCGGCAGGATCCCTGGCGCTCGTCTTGCTCGAAAGAAATGGCAATATGATTCTGGGCCACTGGGGCATTGAGAACCTGGGTGAGAATAAGTCCTTTACCGTATTTGCAACCATGATTGCGAATACAATGGACGTAGATGAGTTCAAAGGAGCTGTTTCCGCTGTTATTTCAGAGCGGGAGCGTTTGTTCAAGTCATTCCAAAAATCTTCAATAGATTTCTAAGCGGATAGTTTGTGAATTAATCTCGGGAGGAGAAATCTCAATGCCTAAATGTAACACTTGCACGGGCAAGGGTTCTCTGAAGTGCCCAAAATGTCATGGAAAAGGCAGACTGAGCGGAGGGCTGTTGACGTCGTCCTCACAATGTAACAACTGCCATGGTTCAGGAGTGGTCAAGTGTGGCGTTTGCCATGGAAAGGGTACGGTATGACCAAACTCTGCAGCTAGGTAGACTAAACCCTAACTACGCTGAACTCTTATTTTCAGTTTCCCAGGCTAAAGACCGGTGACCAGTCGCGTCCTGTTGCACCTGCCAGCAGAGCACGAGTTAGTAGCTGGATGTCAGATGTTAGCAGCTGGATCTTGTCGTTGGTGGTGTCGGATCAAGCCATCAACTTTCATAACCACTAACATCTGACATCTAAAATCTCCGCCTCACTTGCTCTTCGCCGGTGCAACATCGCCCACCGCGAAAAGATGATTGATCCCGCGAACGATAAGCATGCCGTCTGAAATGGCCGGAGTCGCCATCACGACTTCGCCGATCGGGTTGACCGAAAGCAGTTCGTGTTTCGGACCGGCCTTCACTACGAAGATCTCGCCGTCTTCGCTGCTCATGTAAATCTTGCCGTCGGACGCTACCATCGAAGCAGTGAACGCGCCGCCGCGATCCGCCAGTCTTTGCTGGTAGACCCGCTCGCCTGTCTTCGCGTTATACGCAGTCATCACTCCATTGTTCGAACAGACGTAAAGATACTCGCCGTACACAACCGGCGTGGGCATGTACGGTCCGCCGCGCGTCTTGCTCCACACGATGAACTCGTTCGACTCTTTGCCGTCCTTTAAAGTGATGTCGCCTGTTGCGCCAGGCCGAATCACGTAGATCGGCTGAACCGGTCGGTATCCGCTGGTGACGTAGATCAGATCGTTAGCCACGAACGGCGTCGGCGTGGTGATTTCGGAATTAGGTGTCAGCCTCCACAACTCTTTCCCGGTCATCGGGTCATAACCGCGAATTGCTTTTGTGCCGTTGGTGATCAGCTCGGCGCGTGTCTTTCCTTCGTAGACCGTCGGCGTGCCCCACCCGGGGATCTCTTCGCGAGCAGTCTTCCAAACCTGCTTTCCGTTCTTGAGATCATACGCGGCGATGAACGAGTTCTTCTGAATGTCAGCCTGCAATATGACGAGATTTTTGTAGATGATCGGCGAGCTTCCGTATTCCCATTGATAGTCAGGATCGTAGAACCAGCCCGCGTCAAGCACACCGACGTCCTGCTTCCAAAGGAGCTTGCCTTTCATGTCGTAGCAATAGAGTCCCTCCGAGCCGAACAGCGCGACAACGTGTTTGCCATCGGTCACCGGAGTCGAAGCAGCGTGGCTCGCCTTGGGATGTCGTTTGATTTTCGGAATGCCTTCGAACGACGTGCGCTCCCAAAGGATGTTGCCGGATTTTTTGTCCAGCGCATAAACCTTCCACGCGTGTTTCGCTTCCTGTCCTTTGACCGGCGCTACGTCGCCGTAAAGTCCGAATCTCGTTTCCTCTTTCGCATTTGCGCTGACGGCGGTAGTGACGAAAATCTTGTCTCCCCACACCACCGGGCTCGCATGCGAAAGTCCCGGAATCGGTTTCTTCCATCTGATCCCGATTGATTTCTCGGCGTCCCACTTGACCGGAGCCGCGCCGCCTTCGGCGACGCCGGAGGCCGCGGGCCCGCGAAACTGCGGCCAGTTCTGCGCGACTGTGATTAAGGAAAGAAGACAAATTGTGAAGATCGAAAACACGAATCGTTTCATATGATGACCTCTAGGTTGGAGCCTGGAAAGAAAACAGAAAGTTACTCTACCCGTTTGAAGATCGTCGGGGTTGGACCCTGCACGACGCTAAAGCTAGTCACCTTGCCGCCGTCGATGATGAAGGTGAATCTGATTCCGTCAAAGGCAGCCAGCCGGAACGTGGTCTTATCCACAGGGATGAATGCGAAAGGAGGCTGACCTGTTTGCGTGCCAAAGATCTTGCCGTCCTTTAACGTGATGACGATCTCGGTTCCTTGTTCGCTCTTGTACTTGCCCACGTAAGACTGAAGCGTCGCCGCATCGATCTCGGGGGGCGGAACCGCTCCCGCCTTTTTTAGCATCTCGGCGATCTCGGCATTCTTGTCTTCGCCTTCCGTGGCCAGGACCAGCGCCGAGGTTAACGTCTCGGCTTTGGCGCCTCCCTGGGCCAGCGCGATGCGCACCAGGCCTACGTTGCCGCCGCGCGCGCCGGTCGACAGGACGTCGTCGACGCTGGACGGTTGCTTGGCCAGCAACAGGCCGATGACCTCGACTCGGTCGTTGTCCAACGCCCACGTCATCGCCGTCGCGCCGTAGAAAGTATCTTTCACGGTTATGTCGGCGCCGCGCTCGAGCAGGAGCTTGACTACTTCGACATGCCCGCGTTCCGCGGCTTTGAAGAGCGCTGTCGCTCCGTAGCGAAACTTCGCATTGACATCCGCGCCGCTATCCAGCAGCGCCTTGACCGCCGCCACGTCGCCTACGCGAGTAGCTTCCCAGAACTTATCGTTCAGTTCCTGCTTGGCTGCGTCCTGCGCGTAGACGGCCGACGGTACTATCAGGATCAAGGTAAGAAGGACGACTTGCTTCAATTTCATATGGAACCACCATTCGTTAAGTAGATGAGTAACAATAGCCGTTTGAGTCGAGTTGAAGATACGAAAGCGGCTACCGGTGACTTGGAATTTATATGCCCGCGCTAAATCAAGTCAATGTCTTTGTGTCGAATCCCCCTGAACGGTCTGAGTAAGCTCGGAGGATGCACGCATCAACAGCCAGCGAAGCTGGCGACAGAATAAAGCCTGGGGGGGAGCGAGCGTAGCGAGCAGGAACCCCAGGTTAACGACCCGATCATGAACCGTAGCCCGCGACAGCGGGCGATAGAACCGTGCCAGCGAAGCTCATCTCAGAATCCCATTTTCCTTATGGGATTGATTTCTGTCGCCCGCTACACGGGCTCTAACTCTCGGCGCGCAGGAAACCTGGGGTTCCGCTCGCTACGCTCGTTCCACCCCAGGCTTTATTCTTTCACCCGCCTCGCGGGTTGTTGACGCTGGAACCCTACTTGTACATAAAGTCTATCGAATTGGGCCAGCCGGAGTTGGGCTCTGGCGATTCTGTTGCTAAGATTTCATCCTATGAGAACCCTGGACGATCTATTAGCAAGCAACCGAACCTGGGCCGAAAAGATCAAGGCTCAACAGCCGACGTTTTTTCAGGAACTTTCAAAACAACAATCTCCGCACTATCTTTGGATCGGCTGCTCCGACAGCCGAGTTCCGGCGAACGAGATCATCTGCCTAACTCCCGGCGAGTTGTTCGTTCACCGCAACGTGGCCAATGTAGTCGTGCACACAGACTTGAATTGTCTTTCCGTGATTCAGTATGCGGTGGAGGTGCTCAAGGTGAAGCACGTGATCGTATGCGGCCATTACGGATGCGGCGGCGTCAAAGCCGCTTTGAACAATTCGAAGTTTGGTTTGATCGATAATTGGTTGAGGCACATTCAGGATGTGCTGCAAAAACACCATGCGCAGGTCGCCGCGCTGAACGAAGAGTCGGAACGGGCGGATAGACTCTGCGAACTGAACGTTATCGAACAGGTTTTCAATGTTTGCCAGACAACCATCGTCCAGGGCGCGTGGGAAAGCGGACAGGAATTGTCGGTGCATGGTTGGATCTACGGACTGGCGGACGGACTCCTGCGTGATTTGAACATCAACTGCTCTAGCCAGCCGGAACTGGCGACCGTTTATCAACATGCGGTTGAAGCCCGCGTACAGCTGGAGTCCGGAACAACCGCCTGAGCCGGTTTGTAACGACACCTCAAAGCGAACTTAAGAAAGTTAGGCGGGGACAGGGTCCCCTTCCCGACTGCGAGTTTCTACAACTTGATTTAATCGGAAGGTGCTTAAGCTTGAGTGCAAGATAGGTATAACGCCCTCCCTCACGGTCGGGCTTCCGCCCCTTCCGCAGCGCTGAGTATTTCAGACTCCCGAACCTCTTTCGGCATCAAAACCTACTAGCCCGAAAAGGGGATTTGGCCCGGTTTGGGCCAAAACCGGTCGGCGGGTTCGCCCGAGATGCTTCCGGCTATTGACATTCTCCCCGCCGGGTAGTATTTCCAAACGACCGATTTCGGTTTGAGAAGACCGAATCGCGTCTGGTAAGTGCCTCAGATTTCAGCGAAAGAGCATTTGTTTTCGCTCGTCCCGTCGGGCGTGGAAACTTAAGAAGAGCCCAGTCATGCGCCGCATTAAATTACTAGTAGTTGTTCTGTTTATTCTCCCGCTACTGGCATTCTCAGAACGATTCTCCTCGTTATTCCGAGCAACCGGGCAGGCTGGAACTCTGACTGCCCCGACGGGCCTGGTTGCGTCTGACAACAGCTATTCGACAAAAGTTGGTTTGACCTGGGACGCGGTCCGCGGCGCAACGCTGTATCGCATCTTTCGAAACAGCGTAAACAACCCCGCGACGGCGACTGTCATTGGAACGACGGCGGCAGGCGAGTTTTTTGACACGACGGCGACGGCGGGGCCATTTAGTTTCTACTGGGTCCGAGCTGAAAACGGCGCTGTCCTGAGTGGCATGAGCGAAGCCGACCAGGGCGCTCGCGCGGTTGGAAATATTCCCGGGCCGTTGGCGCCTTTGAATCCTCCTCCGGTACCGCCCGGCAACCCGGTAACAGCTGCGAAAGCTACCTTGGGCAGGGCTCTCTTTTGGGACGAGCAACTTTCGTCGACCCGCACCGTCGCATGCGGAACATGTCACTTCTCGAGCAACGGTGGTTCGGATTCACGCTCGATCGTGAACAACCAGCGCGCGACGAATCCCGGCGCGGACCAGTTGTTCGGAACCGCGGATGACATCTACGCTTCACCCGGCGTACCGGTTAGCAATGCGGATGGAACTTATAACTGGTCGTCGCATTGGGGATTCGGCGAACAGGTCACCACTCGAAAATCCAAATCGTATATCGACGCGGGCTATTCGCCGCTGCTGTTTTGGGACGGCAGGGCAACCGGAAGTTTCACCGATCCGATCAGCGGTGCTCTGTTGCTTCCGGTCGGCGCCGCGCTGGAAAGCCAGGTTATTTCGCCGCCGGTCAACGCTTCGGAAATGGCACACGGCGGACGTAACTGGGTCGACGTGGCCGCACGGATAACGACCTCAAAACCGCTCGCCTTGTCGCCCTCGGTGCCGGTCCCGTTGAATGAATGGATCGGCGGCCGTTCTTATCCGGACCTCTTTTCCGAAGCGTTCGGTTCACCGGAAGTGACTCCGGCCCGGATAGCGATGGCGATTGCGACTTTCCAGCGAACTCTCTATTCAGACCGTACGCCGTTTGACGCGGCTATTTCTCAGATCGCTTCGTTGACCACCGAAGAGACACGCGGCCAGCAGATTTTTAATGGTCCTGGACGATGCAATACTTGTCACGCCGGCAGTCTTTTCACCGACAATCAATTTCACAACATTGGTCTTCGCCCTCAAACAGAGGATCCCGGCCGCTTCGCCATTACCGGCGACATAAATCAGTTGGGCGAGTTTCGAACTCCCAGCCTCCGCAATGTGGAGTTGCGCGCGCCGTACATGCACTTCGGACACTTCGCGACTCTGAACGACGTGGTCGCTTTCTACAACCGCGGCGGCGATTTTGACGCGCCCAATATCGATCACAGCCGTATTCGGCCGCTTGGATTGACCGCGCAACAGCAATCGGACCTGGTCGCCTTTCTGCGCAGACCGCTGACCGATCCGCGTGTCGCGTCGAGCGTTTCTCATTTCAACCGGCCGACGCTCTATACCGAATCGAACCGTGTTCCGCAGATCACTGGAGTCGGAGTTCCCGGAGCGGGTGGCAATGTTCCGCAGGTAACAGCGATCGAACCACCGCTGGCCGGAAATCCGAGTTTCGCCGTCGCGGTTTCGAACGCGCTGGGCGGAGCGCAGGCCGTGCTTGTTATCAACGCAACGGATCCGGGTACTGGTCCCGGAATTCCTACGTCGGGTTCTTTCGCTCGGCTTTCGATACAGCTTGCCGGAAGCGGCTCGGGCCAGGGACGCGGGTCGGTAAGCCTTGCGATTCCGGCGTTGCAGCCGGTGATCGGCGCTACGTTTTTTGGTCGCTGGTACATCGTGGACAGCAATGCGCCCGGCGGCGTCGCCGTTTCACCTGCTTTTAGATTTACGGTTTTCGGTGAAGGCACCGCGCCACGCCGAGCGAAGCACGCGGACTTCGACGGCGATAACAAGACTGACATTTCGGTCTTCCGTGCAAACGAAGGCAACTGGTTTATTCTTCAAAGCGCGACCACGACTTTGCGCGCTAGGAACTTCGGGTTATCCACTGACGCCCTCTCGCCCGATGATTACGACGGCGACGGCCACGCAGACATCGCAGTCTTCCGACCTGATCCCGTGGTTCCACAGCGCGCCAATTTTATTATCTTGCGAAGCTCGACCGCGACGATCGCGACTATGCAATTCGGCGCCACCGGAGACGTTCCCTGCGCGGGCGATTGGGACAACGATGGCCTGGCCGATCTGACCGTGTACCGCGACGGCTCGATAACCGGCGGGGGAAGCTACTTCTTCTATCGACCAACTTCGCAACCGACCGTCAATTTTGTCGCATTGCCCTGGGGCGCTGCCGGCGACAAACCAGTTCCTGCCGACTTTGACGGCGATGGAAAGACCGATGCAGCGGTCTATCGTCCGTCAAACGGAGGCTGGTACGTCTTTCGAAGTGCGAGCAATACTGTCTACTCGGTGGCATTCGGATTGGCGAGCGACAAGGTGGTGCCGGGAGATTACGACGGTGATGGAAAAGCCGATCCCGCCGTCTTCCGACCGAGCGATAGTACGTGGTACGTACTTCGAAGCGGCGGCGGACCTTACCTGGCGTTCCAGTTCGGAATTTCTACGGACATCCCGGCGCCGGGCGATTATGACGGGGACGGTATGTGGGACATCACAGTGTTCCGACCTTCAATCGGCCACTGGTTTATTTTGAACAGCTCGAACAAATCCGTTCGTGCGGTCGGATGGGGACTTCAACAGGATATTCCGATCCCGGCGGCACGAGTCCAGTAAAGTAATAATTCAAAGGTAAGAAAAGGCGCAAAGAACTCGATGTTCTCTGCGCCTTTTTGTTACTGAACGAAAGCTGTGAATGTCGTAACGCTTTGGTTTTTGGTCTTAGGTCTTTGTCTGTCTTACGAATGTTGAGTTGTAAGACTCAAGTTTAAGTCGAATTCAAAAACCTAAAAACCAGAGGCCTAAGCTACGACGACGGTTTGATCTTGTCGGGATTCAGTCGCGCGATGTCATCGGCTTTCTTACTAAGGTCTTTCGCTTCGCTCAAAAGCTTCTTGTAATTCCCGTTCTTCTTCTTGAAGTCATCCTTGGCTTTCTGCATCGCAGACTTATCAGAGTTGTCGTAGTTGTCGCGCATGATCTTGGCGGCTTCCTTACGCTCCTTGAAAGCCTCGACCTGTTTTCGCAACGATTGCGATTTCAATGACAGGTACTCTTTATACTTGTCATCGACATTCATCTTGGACGCTCGATCCAGCTTGTCGGCGGCAGTCTCGCCGTGCTTGAGGCCTTCGTCGATCGCTTTCATCAAATCGTCAAGCAGCTGTTTGACTTCGGTCGCGTTGCCGGCTTTGTCCGCTTTGTCGAGCGCGTCGACTTTCTCTTCGTTCTCTTCGGCAATACGATCGACTGCTTTTAGTTCGTCATTGGCTTCCTGAACAAGTTTGTTGGCTTCGGCAAGCGAATTACCTCCGAGATTCTTGAGCGCGCCGCACGCCAAAGCAAACGAAGCGAGCAGCACCAGCGCCAACACGGCGCCACCGCGCCCATTCTTATCAGACATATTCTTCAAGCGTCCTTTCTGGGGATTCGAATACTTAAGAAAACGGATGTAATTTCAGGCTGGGATATTGGCCTGTCTGGAGACGAGTGTCAAGGGATTCGAATTTGGAGGGAGCGCAGGCGGCTCGCCTGCAGTGAGCGCGCAGCGCGAATGATAAGGCACGGCAGCGTTGAGAAATAGCCAAGCCCGTTAGAGTGCTAAAGCACGCTTTGCAGGCGAGCCGCCTGCGCTCCTTCGGCCGTACCAACCATCCGCTTGACAGCCCGCTCGACGCTCACATAGTCTTGAATCGACGCTACGGCGCGGATCGAAGACGCGCAAACCTGCCTCAAAGATGCTGAACATCGCGATCGGAAAGCCGAAGAACATGTGCAAAAGCGAGATAGTAAGTTTGATTTCGAGTAAACGTGCGCGCGTTGGTGTGATCGGTCTCGGTTACGTCGGGCTTCCGCTCGCTGTCGAGTTCGCGCAGTCAGGCCTGGCCGCCGTGGGGTTTGAAGTCGATTCGACAAAAGCCCGCGAGGTAAACGCTGGACGTTCGTATATCGGCGACGTTGACTCAGCGGTCGTGGCTGAGATGGTAAAAGCCGAACGGCTGAGTGCGACAACCGACTTCAGTGCGTTGAAAGAATGCGATGCGATCATCATCTGCGTTCCGACGCCGCTGAGAAAAACCAAGGAGCCGGACATCTCCTACATTCTGGCGGCGGCGGAAGAGATCAAACGGAACCTTCGGCATGGACAGTTGATCGTGCTCGAGTCGACCACTTACCCGGGGACAACCGACGAAGTCCTGCTTCCGATGTTCGAAGAAACCGGTTTGAAGCTGGACGAAGACTTTCTGTTGGCGTTCTCGCCCGAACGAGTCGATCCCGGCAATCCACAATTCCAAACGCATAATATTCCGAAAGTGGTTGGAGGCTGCACCGAGGATTCGACCGAAGCGGCGGCCCAACTCTATTCGCAGGTAGTAAAAGATGTGCACGCTGTCAGCTCGGCGCGCGTAGCCGAAGCAGCGAAGCTGCTGGAAAACACTTTTCGTGCGGTGAATATCGGAATGGCAAACGAGATGGCGCGGCTTTGTTACGCGCTTGGGATCGATACCTGGGAAGTGATTCGCGCCGCCGCGACAAAACCTTTTGGATTTATGCCGTTCTATCCCGGTCCCGGAATCGGCGGCCACTGTATCCCGCTGGACCCGCATTACCTTTCGTGGAAAGCCAGACAGCACGGATTCGACTCGCGCTTTATCGGGCTGGCGGAGGAAGTCAATTCGCGCATGCCCGAACATGTGGTCACGCTCGTTTCTGACGGATTGAATGATGACAGGAAAGCGCTGAACGGTGCTCGGGTTCTCTTGCTCGGCGTCGCTTATAAGAAAGACATCAATGACGTACGCGAAAGCCCGGCGCTTTCCATCATCGATTTGTTACGGGCCAAAGGCGCCGACGTCCGTTATCACGATCCATTCGTCGAGGAAGTGAATTTTGACGACGCGCATACGATGGGACACGCCGAACCATTACAGACGGTCGAGCTAACCGACGACGAGATGGCGTCGGCCGACTGCGTAGTCATCGTCACGGACCACAGCGCGGTGGACTACGGACGGCTGACGGAGCTTGCGACATTGATTGTGGACACACGCAACGCGCTCAATGGAGAACTGAGGCGTCGGAGTAAGGCAAGAATAATCAGGCTTTGAAACGGTCTTTGGCCTTTGGTTTTTGGTTTTTGGTTTTTGGTTTTTGGTTTTTGGTTTTTGGTTTTTGGTTTTTGGTTTTTGAAGTACAACGCCACTCAGTGTTGGATTCCAGAAATTAACGCTTTTCGATGTAATGAGGGCCCAAGGCCAAAAACCTAAAACCAACAACCTAAAACTAAAAATTTAGAACTGCCCTTTGGTTTTCGTTTCGTCGAACAGCGTTAATTGTAGAAATCCAGGACCGAGTGATGTTCAAGTTCAAAAACCCAAAGCCTAAAACCTAAAGCCTAAAACCCAAAACCGTTTTTCTATGCTTAAAGTCATTAATGTCGTCGGCGCGCGTCCCAACTTCATGAAAGTCGCGCCGATCGTCGACGAGATGAAGCGGCGCCCCGCTGAGTTTGCGCCGCTCGTCGTGCATACCGGGCAACATTACGATTCGCAAATGTCCGACGCGTTCTTCCGCGACCTCGGCCTGCCCGAGCCGGACGTGTATTTGGGTGTTGGCTCGGGTTCGCATGCGGTCCAGACCGCCGCGGTGATGCAGAGCTTCGAGCCGGTCGTGCTTGAACAGAAACCCGATTGGGTTTTGGTGGTTGGCGATGTCAATTCTACGATCGCATGCGCGTTGGTTTGTTCGAAACTCGGAATCAAAGTCGCGCATGTCGAGGCCGGGTTGAGAAGCCGCGATCGATCGATGCCCGAAGAGATAAATCGGTTGTTGACAGATCAGATCGCCGACCTGTTGCTGACTCCGTCGCAGGACGCCGACGAAAATCTCAGAAGCGAAGGAATTCCCGATCGACGCATACGATTTGTCGGAAACGTCATGATCGATTCGCTGCTCCTTCAGTTACAGCACGCCGAACGCTCGACTGTTCGCGAAGATCTTGGCATCGCCGGAAAAGACTACACCGCATTAACGCTGCATCGTCCTTCGAACGTAGACGAGCGTGAAACTTTTTCGCGTATCCTTGACGCGCTGGAACAGATCGGCCAGCGACTGCCGATCGTTTTCCCGGTTCATCCGCGAACTCGAGCCCGAATCGAAGAGTTCGGATTCGCGGATCGTGTGGCGCGATCTGCCGGCATACGATTGATCGATCCGTTGGGTTATCTGGATTTTCTGCGTCTATACAGCGGTGCCCGGCTGGTGCTTACCGACAGCGGCGGGATTCAGGAAGAGACGACCGCGCTCGGCATTCCGTGTCTTACGCTTCGCGAGAATACCGAACGTCCGATCACGGTCGAACTCGGTACAAACCAGATCGTCGGAACGGACACCGAACGAATCACCGCGGCTGCGTTTGCTTCGCTCGAGTCGCCGCGTGATCAATCTGCGCAGCCGCGAATCCCACCGCTTTGGGACGGACACACCGCCGCGCGTATCTGCGACGCGCTGATCGAAGGGACGAAGGATGGCGAATGAAGTAAAGAAGAATGGTCATTCATCCATCCCCAACCCGTCGTCCTTAACTTCCAAATTAATGCGGGCCCTGCGCGGCGACATCGACGCGCGAACAGTCGCACTCGAATCGTTTCGACGCGGAAGAGTCCTGCTGGAACGACGGCGCGAACGCGCAAAGCTGGACCAGCTCGACAAAGAGCCGGTGCATTTGACGCCCGAGTACGCGCGGCTTTCCCCTCCTGAGTTGCTGGAACATTTTCGCTCGCGCTCTTCGCCGAAATTTTTCGCCGGGTTCGACGCTCAAGCCAAAGAGCTCGCCGAGATTCACAAAACACTTTTCCCTGAACAGACAGTGCAGCTTGTCGAAGCCGCAGATCGGATCGCGCGGGCTCATCGTTGGCCGCTGCTTGGTTACGGCGACATCGATTTCGGACCCGTGATCGAGTGGCGACGCGATCTTTTGTCGGGCGAAACCTGGCCGCTCGATTACCACGCGGACCTGGACCTGGCCCGCGACGGCGCCGATGTGCGCGTCGTTTGGGAGTTGAACCGGCTGGCGCACTTGATCACGCTCGGCCGCGCATATTCGATAACCGATGACGAACGGCTGGCCGAAGAATTTTTTGTGCAGATCGAAAGTTGGCGCCTCGACAATCCGGTTGGACGTGGCCCGAACTGGGCATGTGCGATGGAAGTCGCGCTGCGCGCCATGAACCTGCTGGCGGCGTTCCAACTCTTTCGACGCTCACCCGCGCTTAGCGATGCCCGGCTGACTCACTTGCTGACGTCGCTTGAGCAACACGGTGCGCATATTCGTCGGAATCTGGAATTCTCGTACATCGCCACCAGCAACCACTATCTTTCGGATATCGCGGGCCTTTTGTGGATCGGGATTATGCTTCCCGAATTGCAGAGCGCGAAGCGATGGCGCGAATTCGCGCTGCGCGAAATGTTGCACGAGATGGATGTCCAGGTTCTGGCCGACGGCGCGGACGGCGAAGCCTCGACCGGCTATCACAGACTCGTGCTCGAACTTTTCCTCTACTCTTTCCTTCTTTGCCGCAGTAATGAGATTGAGATTCCCGAGAAGTACTGGACCAGGCTTCGCGCGATGTTGAAGTACGTTCGCGCTTACCTGCGTCCGGATGGGCGCGCGCCGTTGATCGGAGACACGGACAGCGGCCAGGTGATGCCGATCGTGAAGCGCGGCGCGGACGATCACGCATATCTGCTGGCCGTGGGTGCGGCAAGTTTTGAAGATCTGCGTTTGAAGCGCTCGGAAGATCCGGCGATGCCGGAGGAGGTGCTGTGGATCAATGGCTCGGACGGTGTGAAGAAATACTCGAACCTTCCGATGCTCGAAGAGCCGGAGCAGTCGCAGGCGTTTCCAGATGCCGGCAGCTACATTTTGCGCGACGCGGATCTTTACATGTTCTTCAACGCCAGCGGCGCCGGCGCGCATGGCCGCGGGTCGCACGGCCACAACGATTCGCTCAGCATAGAAATCGCGGCGTGCGGCACGCCGTTCATCACCGATCCCGGCACCTACGTGTACCGGACCGATCTGCACGAACGGCATCTGTTTCGCTCAACCGCATATCATTCGACCGTAGAAGTAGACAGCGCGGAACAGAACACTATCGTCGAAGAATTGCCTTTCATCGTCGGTGACGAAGCGCATCCGCATGTCATCGAGACGAATTTTTCTTCTGAGCGGGATGTGATTGTGGCTGAGCATCGCGGCTACGCGAGGTTGGGGGAACCCGTGACGCATCGACGAAAGGTCGAGTTTGATAAGCGAGAACGATACTGGCTGGTTGTTGACGAAATGCTCGGCACGGGCGAGCACGAGTTTCGAGTTCGTTTTCATTTCGCTCCGGGGATCGAGACGGAAGCGCGCGGTGATGTAGGTGTGATTGCATACGATAAGATAAGCGGAGCGCGGTTATGGATTGTGCCGTTGACGAAAGGCGGAAGCGTCGAGATTGAACCCCGCTGGACTTCGCGCGATTACGGGGCGAAGATGCGTTCCGTTTCGGCTTGTTGGGTTTTTGAGGCTCGTGCGCCGGTTAGTTTTGGATGGGCGATTGTGCCGGTGAGTGGAGATGAAGACCAGGCGAAACGATTTGAGCTGATCGAAAAGCTTCGAACCAAACTCTGACTATCTCAAATTTGAGATCTGAATTCTGAAATCCAACATCTAACATCTTCCTATGTGCGGTATCTGCGGAGTCTGGGAATACTCGTCCAGCGAGGGTCGCGTCGACCTCTCGCTGATCGAACGCATGCGCGATCAAATGCCGCATCGTGGTCCCGACGATACCGGCGAATTGATCTTCGACAACGCCCGCGGAGGCCTGGGTTTTCGCCGCCTCTCGATCATCGACCTCTCCGCAGCGGGCCATCAACCAATGCATGGCTGCACGGACGATCTTTGGCTGGTCTTCAACGGCGAAATCTACAACCACGCCAAACTGCGCGAAGGCCTTCTACAGCGCGGTCACAAATACGCGTCGCAAACTGATTCCGAAACAATTCTCCATCTCTACGAAGAACGCGGGCTGGACTTTGTTAATGAGATCGAAGGCGATTACGCCATCGCTTTGTGGGATGCAAAGCGTGAACAGCTGGTTTTGGTGCGCGACCGCATCGGCGTCAAACCGCTCTATTTCTTTCACAAGAACGGGCGATTCATTTTCGCTTCCGAGATCAAAGCCATCCTTCAGCATCCCGCGATTCAACCCGACATCGACGAAGAATCGCTCTATCACTATCTCTCGTTCGTAACCACACCCGCTCCTCAAACTCTCTTTCGCGACATCCACAAAATCCCGGCCGGCCACATGCTGATCCTCGGACGCGACGGCTCGCTGGAAATGAAAAGATACTGGGACGCGCTTCCGCCGGTTGAAAGCGCCGAGTTCGCCAACCGCAGTGAAGAGGAACACAAATCGGAAATTCTTCGGCTGCTTCGATCGTCGATAACCAAACGAATGATGTCGGATGTTCCGTTCGGAGTCTTTCTCTCGGGCGGAGTCGATTCGTCGGCCAACGTTGCGTTGATGGCAGAGCAGATGTCGCGCCCGGTGCAAACGTTTACGGTCGGCTTTCACGATGCCGAGCACCTGAACGAGCTCGAATCGGCCCGGCGTATCGCGCGCGATTTCGGCACGAATCATCACGAGGTCATGATCGGTGAAAAGGAGATGCAGAATTTCCTTCCCGATCTGGTATTTCATCAGGACGAGCCGATCGCGGATCCGGTTTGCGTGCCGCTTTATTACGTCTCAAAGCTGGCGCGCGACTCGGGAACGATCGTGGTGCAGGTCGGCGAGGGCTCCGACGAAATCTTCAGCGGGTACGATTACTACGTTCGTAATCTTCGGTTCTACGAAAAGTTCTGGCAGCACGCCGAGCGTGTGCCGCATTTAATGCGACGCGCGGCCAGCGCGGTTGCTCGACCCGCGCTGGAAGCGACCGGAAAGAAACGCGCCGCGATCGAGATGATCCGTCGACTCGGCGCAAACGAACCAATGTTCTGGGGGGGCGCGGTCGTCTACGATGAAACCTTCAAACCTCGCGTGCTGTCGCCGCGAATGCGACGTGAATTTCGCGACAGGTCGTCGCTGGAAGTAGTGCTACCTTATCTGCAACGCGTCGAGAACGAGCGACCAGACTCGGACTTCCTTTCGCGCATGATCTATCTCGAGCTGAAACTCCGTTTGCCGGAGCTGCTCCTGATGCGAGTCGACAAAATCACCATGGCGACTTCGGTCGAAGCACGCGTTCCGTTTCTGGACCACCATCTGGTCGAGTACGCTTTGAGCTTGCCGCGTTCGTTGAAGGTGGAAGGCCGAAGCGGAAAACATATTTTGAAGCGCGCGCTGGAGGAAATTCTGCCGCATGATCTTCTCTATAGCCCGAAGCGCGGGTTCGGTGCGCCGATACGCGAATGGTTCCGAAACGGGCTCGGCGATCTGCTCGATTCTCATTTATTGAACTCGCCCATGCGACGCAGGGATTTCTTTGACTACCAGTTCATCGGTCGTTTGCTTGAAGAGCATAAGCGCGGTACGCACGACTGGAGCTTTCATCTGTGGGCGCTTCTGAACCTGAGCATGTGGTACGAGCGCTGGATCGAGCGTAACTGAAGGAGCGCAGGCTCGTTGGAGCGCAGGCGGCTCGCCTGCAGTGAGCGCGTAGCGCGAAAAGGGCGTTGCCTAAACACGACTAGCAGGTTTACTTTAAGCCCTCGAGAGCTTTATTCGCGCTACGCGCTCACTGCAGGCGAGCCGCCTGCGCTCCATCGAGCCTGAATTCCATCGAGTCTGCGCTCCAACACTATGAATGACGTATTCGTTAGCTACAGCAGGAAAGATCGAGAGTTCGTCAAGAAACTGGTCGATGCTTTGCAAGGGCGGGGCTGGGCCGTGTGGTGGGACCCAACCATTCGTCCGGGCCAATACTACGAAGACGTCATCGAAGGCGCGTTGACAACCGCTAAATGCGTAATCGTCGTCTGGTCGAAAAATTCGGTTGCGTCGAAGTGGGTACGAGCCGAAGCCGGTGAAGCTGCTAATCGCGGTGTGCTGGTCCCGGTTGTGATCGACAATGCAAAAATTCCTTTCCGGTTCAAACAGATTCAGGAAGCTAATCTGACCGACTGGCGATTCACGTCGGACCATCCGGGTCTGGTCGGCCTGCTGGACTCAATCGCTACGACGCTGGCCCAGCCCCAACAGCCGCCGGCGGCGCCACCGGCTGGCTACGTTCAAGATGAAGACGACGAAGAGCTGCCGCCTGCTGCACCGGTGATACGACATCCGAGCGAGCGGGAAGACGGAGGGTCCTATCCGAGCCACACCGAGCCCCCCGCATCAACTCCTGTCTTTGCTGGTCCGGTCGCGGGAGCCAGACAACCGCTTTATTCTGAAGCGGAGTCGGAGTCTCGACCCAACTCAAAAAAGATTGCCCTAGTCGTGGCGGCGGTTGTCTTAGTTGGATTGATAGCCGGCGCGTTCTACATTTTCGCGTCCCGACGTTCAGCGAATCCTGATGGCGATAATCAGCAAGCGCGTGCCAACAGTTCGCCGGAACGAACGCAAACGCCGTCGGCATCGCCAACCGCGTCTGCTTCGCCATCTGCTTCGCCATCCGCTTCGCCTACGCCCGCCCGACTCACTCAGGCGCAAATCGATAAGTTCCAGGCTGTGTTGACCGGGCAATGGCAAAATCAGAACACGACCGCGAGCGGCACTTGCGAGTGCTCGAGCAGTGGATGCCTGACGATTGAGTTCGGAAAAGTCATCAAGGACTTCTGTATCGAGTCGAACCAGTTGATCGTCAACGCATTTTATAGACTCGATTCCGTCCGTCCCATGGCGTACCTCTTCGTCAGAGAAGTCTCTGAGGGAGGTCGCGGAGGCGTTCAGTTGGAGAGGATCGACAGAAGAAAGCCTATAGCCGAGATTGATTATTCCGACGTTGAGAAGCAGGGCGTGATCTACGTAAGCTGGAAGGGCGTCACAGAGTCAGGAGGGTCTGGAGTCGCGACACTAAGCCGGCGGCCAATCGGCAGCGCATTTCAGGGCACCTACTCGAAGCGCTAAACAGCGTTTCATTCGCAGCAATGCCGCCAACCGATCTAAATCCCCCGCATCGTCGGTTCTCGACGCACGTAGCCTGGACACTGGGCACGCGAATCATGATGCTTGCCAGCGCACTCTGCGCGAGCATCGTCGTTGCTCGATGGCTCGGCGCCGAAGGGCTCGGCGCACTCGCCGTGTTGAACGTTACGGTCGCGGTCGCTTTGCAACTCGGCAGCGCCGGGCTTCCCTCCGCAAATACCTATTTCATCGCACGCGACAAAACACGACTTGCATCGGTCTGGTCGAACGCGCTTCTTTTCGCCATGCTGGCCGGCGTGACGCTCGCTCTTCTGGTTGTCGGACTCGCCGAAGTAAAACCTTCGTTATTCGGAAACGTTCCAATTGAGCTCATCGCGCTGGCTGCCGCCACTATTCCTTTCCAGCTTATTACGCTTCTCGGTTTGAACGTCTTTCTGGGGCTTAACCGAATCGCACAATTCAACTCGCTCGATGCCGCGGCCCAGGTGCTGTTGCTTGTGAACGCTGTTGTCGCGCTGGTCATTTTCAGCGCCGGGCTGCGTTCGCTGGTCGCGCTTAACGTACTTGCGAGCGTGGTAGTTTGCGTCGTCGTGGTTTGGATGATCGCTCGGACGGTGAAGGAGACGAGCGGCGGTCGGCGACTTAGCCCCGACGCCGGATTGTTCAAGAGCATGGCGCGCTACGGAATCAAATTCCACATCGCGGTCGTGGCGGGAATGTTGATCTTTCGAGCCGACCTGCTGATCGTCAACCACTTTCGCGGCGCGACGGAAGCGGGAGTCTATGCCGTCGCGTCGCAAGTGGCATCGATGCTGATGCTGCTTCCGGGAGTGATCGGCACCTTGTTACTGCCGCGAGTCGCATCCCAGCCAGACGCGCGCGGCGAGATGACGATGCGCGTGACCAGACACACCGCGTTCGTGATGTTCCTGATTTGTCTGGCAGCCGTACCCGCCAGCTTCGTCTTGCCGTTGGTGTATGGCCGGGACTTTACTGATGCGACGTTGCTGTTATTAATTCTGCTGCCTGGAATTTTTCTGGTCGGAATCGAATCGGTGCTGGTTCAGCATTTCAGCAGCCTTGGTTTACCGGTCGCGATTCCGATCTTCTGGCTGATAACGCTGGTTGTAAACGTGGCGATCAACTTAACGTTTATTCCTATCTATGGCGCTCGTGCGGCTGCGGTCGCATCGAGCATCAGCTATTCGTTGATCTTTATTCTCGTAGTCATTTACTTCCGTGCTCAAACCGGCAATCGACTTTCGACCACGCTGCTGTTGCGCGGCAGCGAAATGCGCGAACTGCTTGCCATGGCGCGAAGGTAACCCGATCAAATGCCTGACCAGCCTCTTTCATTTTCAGAATTCGACGTCATCTACCAGGAATCTGTCCGCGTCGTCTTTGAACATTGGACCGAAGAGATGCAGGCGGAGCTCGCGGCGCATTGTCACGCCTGGGGACCGGGGCTTTACGATTTCAAAAACTATTTGCAGGTCTCGTCGATTCGTTTCTTCAAAGCCTACAGGTCATTCGCAGACGGCGGCACCGGGCAAAGCATTTGTGATGTGGGCGGTTTCTGGGGCGTCTTTCCGCTGACGCTGAAGAAGCTTGGCTTCGATGTGTCGATGACAGAGTCGCTCAAGTATTACGGCGACTCTTTCAGCAACCTCTTCACCCGTATCGCCGAAAACGGCGTGACCATTTTTGACTACGATCCATTCGAACCAAACGCGCCGGCGCCGGGAAAGTTTGATGTAGTCACCGTGATGGCCGTGCTCGAGCATTATCCGCACTCACTGAAAACGTTTATGGAGAACGTACGCGCCATGCTCGGCACGAATGGAAGACTCTATCTGGAAGTTCCGAACATCGCTTACTGGCCCAAACGAATCGAGCTACTGCGCGGGCGTACGCCGCAGGCGCAACTCTCCGACATTTTCCAATCGGACACGCCGTTCATCGGGCATCATCACGAATTTACGATTGCGGAGTTGAGGGACCTGGCCAGGCTGAGCGGGCTGTCGATTGTTTCTGAAGACTTTTACAACTACACGCTAAACGGCTGGCCCGGGTTAAAGACGCGCATACGCTACCCGGTTATGTTTTTGATGTTCTCTTTATTGAAGGACAGCCGCGAATGTATGGCCGTTTTGTGTAAGCTGGACGATGCAAAAGAAAAGCTATAGGATTTCGCGGAAGAGATAACCCATTAGGATTTTCTTAACGGTACAAGGAAGCTAAAGCTTCTCCCGTGCAAACGCTAAAACCCCCTGATTGGGGGTTTCGGCATTTAAGGGGGAAGTTAAACAAAGTTGGCACGTGAAGGAGACGCACCACGATGGGCGCCCTCTCGAAAAGCATTCTTTTATTCGTCCTCAACTGGTTGGACGCACAGTTAACAATCATTTGGGTTCGCGGAAATTTCGCGACCGAAGGAAATGGGCTGATGGCTTATTTGCTCGACCTGGGCAATGCGCCGTTCCTGCTCACCAAACTGGCGATTGGCGGCTTTGCGGCTTACATGCTTTATCGCTGTTCTCACATGAAGCTGGCCCGCGGTGGCATGTCGCTGGTGCTGGGAATATATCTGGCTTTGATGCTGGTGCATGCAACGACCGGTATGTCCGCGCTCGGCTGGCACGTCTCGGAATCGGCCGCGGCACTTTTGGGCTCGATGCCAAACCTCCTGCTTACGCTCCGGTAAGCACAAAACCGGTTCAATTCGATAGTTCAACCTGTCAGGAACTCGCAGTCGGGAAGGGGGCAAGCGCAGCGCGCCCCCGCTAAAGACACGAGATCCTTCAACATCCAGGACAGAACTTGAGTTCGGCAGCCTTTCACGGTGTACTACCCCGCCTGGAGCGGGGGCGCGCTGCGCTTGCCCCCTTCCCGACTGCGAGTATTACAACGTTCCTGTGACTTCCAACCCTATCGCTTGCGACAAACCACCCAATTGCGACAAAATTAGCGAAACCATGCGTCCAGACAATTGCGTACAAGTGTTCACGCGGCGAATTTGAGATTTAACAAGCTTTACGCAAACGCACCGGCGGGCGGGAGCATCCAAACAACCGCTCGCGAGAGCCGTCTTTTGATTCTGTTTCTTTAGCTATAGGAAATAACGCCATGTATAAACTTTCGGCTCGTCAGATTCTTTTGATCGCGTTGCTTTCAGCGCTGTTTGCCGCGGGCACGGTCGCTTGCCTGAATCGCTTCAGCAACAACGTACAGCCAAACGGCTCGGCCTTTACCGAGGCGTCCCCGGCAGGCATCACCGATCCTTCGCTCGCCACAGACGAACAAAATAATATCGAGGTTTACAAAGCCATTTCACCCGGA
Source organism: Pyrinomonadaceae bacterium (assembly GCA_963702045.1). GTDB lineage: Bacteria > Acidobacteriota > Blastocatellia > Pyrinomonadales > Pyrinomonadaceae > JACMLC01. The sequence goes on along the minus strand of OY969701.1, from coordinate 5,520,793 downwards.
GTGGCGTTCATTACCTCGACTTCGTATCGCCGGGATTTCTTCGGCGGTGTGCAGGAGGGGCAGGGTTCCGGCTCGGGTTCCGTCATCGACGATCAGGGACATATCCTGACCAACTATCACGTGGTCGAGGGCGCTGAGAAATTGAGCGTCAGCTTCGCCGGCGACAAGACATTCCCGGCCAGGTACATCGGCGGCGATCCCGATACCGACCTGGCTGTAATCAAGGTCGAAGCGCCGCGCGATCAGCTCACGCTGGTTCCGTTGGGCGATTCGGATCGGCTGTCGGTCGGACAGAAAGTACTGGCCATCGGAAATCCATTCGGACTTGATCGCACGTTGACCACGGGTGTGATTAGCGGGCTACAGCGACCGATTCGCGCGCGCAACGATCGTCCGATTGAGGGCGCGATCCAAACCGACGCGTCGATCAACCCGGGAAATTCGGGTGGGCCGTTGCTGGATTCGCACGGCCGCATGATCGGAATTAATTCGCAGATTCTTTCGCCTTCGGGCGCCAGCGCGGGCGTGGGATTTGCGGTGCCGGTGAACATAGCCAAACGCGTCGTGCCTGAGCTGATCAAGAACGGCATGGTTCGACGTCCGAAGCTCGGCATCGGTTCGCGCGACGTAAGTACCATCAGTGGGATGCCGGTCCAGGAAGGCGTCTTGATTATTCAGCTGATGCAGGGTGGTTCGGCCGCGGCGGCAGGGATGCGCGGCACGACGCAAACCGATGACGGCGAAGTATCGCTGGGCGATATCATCGTAGCGATCGAAGGCGATAAAGTTCGCAACAACGACGATCTTTATCGCATTCTGGATAAGCGGAAGATCGGCGACGTCGTAAACGTAGAAGTACTTCGCAACGGATCGAGAACGACTGTAGCGGTACGGCTTTTGGAAGGACCCGACACACGTCGACCTGTTCGAAGATAAGCCGTCGCGGGCCGCGCGTTGGAAGTGCAGCCCTGGCGCTAACTGAGTAGTAACGAATCCTGACCCATGGAAACAGATCATTTTTTCAACGCGGGTTATGGATGGATCTGCAAACGTTGCAACCCGGACGATGAAACGCGCGCGCACCTTACACAAGGGCGCGCGCGTTTTTTTGAAGAAGGCGAAGCTGAAGACAAGGAAGTTGTTTTCTCAACGCCGGCCCTCGCGCGCTGGCGAGATTCGTCGAGACAAGTTCTGGTGTGTCCACATTGTGGAATTGAAGAGATGGTGAGCAAAGCCTGATTTGATGGCTTCCTGAGATTCGCAACTGTTAAGACCCAGGACTTCAAACTCAAGTCTCAGAGCGTGCAGTCAGGAAGGGGGCCCTGTCCCCGCTTTTGAAATTGTTTTATTCAGATTTGAAATTACAAGAACTGAAGCGGGGACAGGGTCCCCTTCCTGACTGCGTGCTCATCTCTACTTGAGTTACTCCTCTTCGCCCACAATCAACCGCCGCAACTCACTCAACCTTTCCTCCGGCGCGCCGAATCGATTTCGATAATCTTCAATACTCCTGTTGATCGCTTCGAGCGCATCCGTTCGGCCATAAACTTCCGCTATCTCAACCCGACGAGGCGCCTCGCTCGGCAGTTGTTTGTAGCTCAGGAAGTAATGCTTCAATCGATCGACAACACCACGCGGCACCTGCTCGAGCTCCGTGAAATGACCGAAAGCCACATCTGAATCCAGCACCGCGATGATCTTATCGTCAGCCTCTCTGCCGTCGATCATACGCAACCCGCCAATCGGTTTCGCCCTGACGAAAAAGCTTCCGTGTGCGATCGTCTTTTCCGTCAGCACGCAGATATCCATCGGATCGCCGTCGCCGTTGATGGACTCCAAACCCGTGCGTTCGCTGCACAGCCGGCCAACACCGTCGCCGCAATAAGTCTGCGGAATGAAGCCGTACGGTGTCGGGCAAAGAGATGAAAACCTGTGCGGGCGATCTATCCGAAGATGGCCCGAAGGCTTGTCCAGCTCGTACTTCACAACATCGCTCGGAACGATCTCGATGTAGGCGTTGACCGTGTTCGGGGCGTCTTCACCCGGATCGACTCCGTGCCATGGATGCGCCTGGAACAGAACCGAAAAAAGATCGTGCAAAGCAGATTCATCAGCGGGCATTGGTTTCCTCTTTAAGTCGCATTCGTTGTGTGTGCGATGAAGCTTGCCGCGTCGTGCTGTTTCCGTCAACATAGGACTATTCAGTGCTGAGTGTTGCTAGTTCAGTCTTTTAACTGCACTTCAAAATTACTCGACTATCAGCAAGCGAGCGAACCACGAAATACACTAACGCAAAATCCACGAAAACCCACGAAACCGTGGCCGGTTGACTTCGTGTGATTCGTAAAGGCTTCGTGTTGTTTCGTGGTCCGCGCCCCCGGTTGGCAGTAATTCGGTGTGGATTCGATGCGAACCTGTTCCCACGGAGAACCTTCTGGTTTTCACTCAGCCGCGAAACCTGGCTGTGACTCGCATCGTAAAGAATATTAACTGGAGGACAATCCATATGAATTGTTCTGGTTGCGGAAATCAAATCGACGACAGCGAACGATATTGCCGGCGATGTGGCCGTGATATGGAAACCACAGCTCTTGCGCCACCGAGGCAATCTTCTTTGCGAAGAACGGGCGTCGATGCGGGCCCGCTCGCCAAGGACCCCGATGAGCTGACCGCCAACGGCACCGGCGGCATCATCATGGGCGACGGCTTTTTTATGGTCGCGATCATTCTCAGCTTCACCAACACCGCGATCAGCAGTCTTCTCTGGTTGCTGTTGCTGATCCCCGCGTTTTTCTACTTCGGCAAAGGCTTCGGTGATATCTGGCAGGCGAGACAAATTCGCAAGCGACTCAAGCAACCGCAGCCCGGCGAGGACATGAATGCTGAACTACCGCCACCGCGCGCGTCGGTTGCCGAGCTCTTCAGGAACTCAGGCAAACTGTTGCGCGGCTCTACCGAGAAGACTACGCGAGAGCTGAAATGATCGGAGCGTCCATCTCGGGCGAACAAGCTTTCAAGACGAGCGTCCACCGTTCACGCTTGCGCTCGATGAACATCCTTTGCTTTCATTGATACATCCGAACTAAACAGGCTGGTTGAAAGTCACATGAGCTACGAAAGTTCCATTCCCAGGTCCGTCGCGACAACACGCGTTTTGAGCATGCGCTGGATCATCAGCGCCCGCGAGGATTTGGTCTGGTTCATCGGCTCGGTTCTCTCAAGCTATCTTTTGCTCGTGCTCTACGTCACGGGTTTGATTCCGCTGGTGTGGATGGTCGGCGCGTGGGCGATTCTGATCGATGCGCCGCATGTGTTTGGAACCTTCTCGAGGACCTACTTTGACCGGGCGGAACGGCGAACGCGTAAACGTTTGCTTTGGGGCTCGCTGGCTTTCTTTGTCGTTGGACCGGTGATGGTTCTGGCGGGGCTGGGACTGGTCTTCTTTTTTCTGGCGGCGCTGTGGGCCTATTACCATTTGGTCAAGCAACACTACGGCTTCATGGTGCTGTACAAGAAGAAGAACGACGATCTGGCGAAAATCGACAACGCGCTGGATCGAGTTTTTCTGTTACTGGCTTTCACCTATCCATTCGTAGCTTTCATCGAACGCGACCCCGATGCGATGCGGCGCGTTCCGGCTCAACTTCACTCCGGGATTGGGATTCTTGCGACGGCGTTGCTGGCAGCGACCATCGTTGCCGGGATCGCGTGGCTTGGCCGCCAGGTGCAGCTGGCCATTCAGGGACACCCGCTTAATTTTCCAAAATATCTTTTGCTGGCGGCGTCGATCCCCATGCACTGGATCGTGCTGTTGACGCCGATGCCGCACAAGGCGATCGCGATAGTTGCGATCCTGACCATCTATCACAACCTGCAATATCACCGGCTGATCTGGTTTCACAATAAGAAGTATACAAAGAACCCGGACGGCCGCGAGCAGTACGGCGCCGCGGAGTTGATCAGCCGGCGATTGATCTTCTACATAGCCTTCGGCATCCTCTTCGGCCTCTGGTACCAGTTGCCGCGGCAATACCTGCGCGCCGCATTTGGCGAATCCACCACGGTCACGCAACTCGTCGCCGCGTTCTTCTGGGGCTACGCATTTATTCACTACTATCTTGATTCAAAGATCTGGCGCGTGCGCCGCGACCCATCAGTCGGCCAGGCGCTGCAGATGAGCTAATAATGTCCGACAAACTTTAGTTTGTCGTTGACCCCGCGAGTGAATGTCCCTAAATGTCCCTGGAGGAAACGACAAACTGAAGTTTGTCGGACATTCTCGCCTCTCTGCTTCAGCCGGGAACAACTTAACAAATGTATCGAAGCCTCGATTCCGAAAAAATCATAGACACCATCGGAACGCTGCATAAGAGAATTGAGGAGCGTTTTCCGGGCTCCGGTCTCAGCAGGGTCTGTCAGGAGTTGCTGATGATTGCGGTGGAATCCAGGGAACGTTCGGCCTGGATCGCAGAGCCGCGGCGAATGTTGCGCTTTATCGTCGGGGCTTTGATTACGTTGATCGTAGCGGGTTTGATTTCCGTGCTCGCGTTTTCAAGCTGGCCAAGAAGCGGATTTGACATGGTCGTGCTGGTACAGGTTACAGAAGCCGGCATAAATGTCTTTATCCTCGTCAGCGCCGCGATCCTGTTTCTGATTACAGCAGAGTCGCGGATCAAACGCGGCCGCGCGCTCAAAGCCATTCACGAGCTGCGCGCGATCGCACATGTCATAGATATGCATCAACTGACAAAGGACCCGGAACGGCTGTTGGTCCGCGGAAAGGAAACGCCGTCATCGCCTAAACGAAATCTGAGCCCCACGGAGCTGATGAGATATTTGGACTACTGCAGCGAAATGCTTTCGCTAATTGGAAAGCTGGCAGCGTTGTACGTTCAGAAGTTCGATGATCCCGTGGCACTGGCTGCGGTTAACGAAGTTGAAGCATTGACCACGGGGCTTTCGCGAAAGATCTGGCAGAAAATCATGACGCTCAATTCGGATTTGGTACGGGTGGAGGCGAGCTCAGAGCCAGCCTGAGTTTGTCGGGAGCCGCCGCTTACGGTCGGGCTTCCGCCCTGTTGCCGCACCACATAATTACTCCGCTCCGCGAGCAGTCCCGTTTCCCATTCCCACAGATCAGAGTTACATTAACAGGAAATCCCCTTCGTTTTCGTCAACTCTGCTTTGGGCACTATTCAGATGAGCACCACGCGCATTTCAGCAGAACTTTGAGGGAGAAATCGATTGACCATTCTTGTTCGAAACAACGTCCGCGTCTTCGGCAAAGGAACGCAGCCAATGATTTTTGCTCATGGCTTCGGCTGCGACCAGAATATGTGGCGATTCATAACACCCGCGTTCGAGGAGGATTACAAAATCGTCCTGTTCGATTATGTCGGATCGGGAAAATCGGACCTGCAGGCGTACGACGCTAGACGGTACGGCGACCTCGATGGCTACGCTCAGGACGTGCTCGACATCTCCGCTGAGCTTGAGCTGACGAATGTTATCTACGTCGGGCATTCGGTAAGCAGCGTGGTCGGGATACTGGCCCACATCATGAAGCCCGACCTGTTCGAGCGTCTTATCCTTATCGGCCCTTCGCCCTGCTACATCAACGATCCGCCCGACTACGTCGGTGGCTTCGAACGCACGGACATCGCTTCATTGCTGGAAGTGATGGAGAAGAACTACATGGGTTGGGCAAATTACCTGGCGCCGGTGGTCATGAAGAATCAGGAACAGCCGGAGTTAACACGCGAGCTCGAAGCGAGCTTCTGCTCCACCGATCCGGAAATCGCTCGGCGATTCGCCGAAACGACTTTCTTATCTGATAACCGCAGCGATCTGCCAAAGGTAAAGATTCCCTCACTCATCATGCAATGCTCGGAAGACTCGATCGCACCGCTCGAAGTTGGCGATTACCTCCAGCGCACTCTGCCGCAAAGCACTCTGCGCGTCATGAAAGCGACGGGCCATTGCCCGCATATGAGCCACCCCGACGAGACAATTCAAATCATCAAGGAATATTTGGCCGCCGGTTGAATCAAGCGCGAGATCGAAGCCAGGGTTCAGGAGCCTGAATGGACGACATGCTAAACACAGCGCCATGCGGCTTCCTGTCTTTCACCGATGACAGCAGGATCGTGCTGGTCAACGCCACGCTGCTGGACTCGCTTGGCTACGAGATCGAAGAGTTGCAGGGCCGGCACGTCGAAACAATTCTCCCCGTGGCGGGACGCATCTTCTACCAAACTCATTTCTTCCCGCTTCTCAAACTCCAGGGCAAAGTCGACGAAGTCTATTTCTCTTTGCGTGCAAAGAACGGCGACGAGGTTCCTGTTCTGACCAACGCGGTTCGGCGCGAGCGCGAGGGAGTCGTGGCCCACGATTGCGTAATGTTGCAGATGCGACAGCGCAATCGTTACGAAGACGAGATTCTTCAGGCGAAGAAAGTCGCGGAGGAAGCCACCCGCGCAAAGGACGAATTCCTGGCCATCGTATCGCACGAGCTGCGAACTCCGTTGACGGCGATGCTCGGGTGGGCGCGATTGTTGAAGTCCGGCAAGCTGGACGAGGAAACCGTTGCGCGCGCGTTGGATACCATCGAGCGGAATGCAGAGTCGCAGAACCAATTGATCGAAGACTTGCTGGATTTCTCGCGCATCATCTCAGGCAAAATCCGGCTCGACGTTGGAGAAGTGGAAATGGACTCGCTTGCCGAAGCGGCCATCAATGTCGTACGGCCCGCGGCGGACGCAAAGGACATTCGACTCCAGGCCGTCCTGGATCCCAGAGCCGGACGCGTGTCGGGCGACCCCGAACGATTACAACAAGTCTTGTGGAACCTGCTGACGAACGCCGTCAAGTTCACGCCCAAGGGCGGACGCGTTCAGGTTCGCGTGGCGCGCGTTAACTCAAGCGTCGAAATTACGGTGAGCGATACCGGCCAGGGAATTACCGCAGAGTTCCTGCCTTACATTTTTGAGAGATTCCGTCAGGCGGATAACACCACGACGCGACAACACAGCGGGCTGGGTCTGGGGCTGGCGATTACACGGCACATCGTCGAACTCCATGGCGGAACGATTCGCGCGGTCAGCCCGGGCGAGGGACAAGGCTCGTCGTTCATCCTAAGACTTCCGATCATGATCGTTCATAACGCAATGCTCTTTTCCAACCTCGCAGGCCAGGAAGGAAGTCAGCAAGGAGGTCGGCCCGGGTCACCATCGGAAGCGACGCAGCCGGCGGAGCTGGTGCGGTTGGACGGAGCGACGGTGCTTATCGTTGATGACGAGCGCGACACTCGTGACCTGTTGGTGGCGGTATTGACGCAAAGCGGCGCGAAGGTTAATGCCGTTGCGACCGTGACGGAAGCGCTGGAGGTATTCAAGCGAGAGAGACATGACCTGCTGATCAGCGACATCGAAATGCCCAACCAAGATGGCTACTCGTTGATACGTAGTGTGCGCGTTTTGGAAAGTGGTAAAGACCGCAGAATTCCGGCTATCGCACTGACCGCGCACGCGCGTGCGTCGGACCGTCTCAAGGCGCTCTCGGCGGGCTATCAACTTCATATGTCGAAACCGGTGGAGCCCGCCGAATTAGTTGTAGCAATCGCAAATCTAGTAGGAAAGATGTCGGATGCTGGATGTTAGATGTTGGTCGTGGAGGCGAGTTAAGCACCTTACGATTATCTTCAAGACTCCGACATCTAACATCCGGCATCTAACATCTACCTAATGATTATGAAAAGCCTGCTCTTGAGTATCGTCTGTTGTCTTTGCCTCGGCTTAGCCGACGCGTATGCACAACGAGCGCCGGCCGATACGCCTCAAGAGCTATATCAGGAGCTGGAGTTTGAGAACGCGGTCGAAAGACACAGAGACGAGTTCAGCACTTTTAAGGGAGCGAGAGGCGGCGTATTCGGAGACGACGCTCGCATCTTTAAGTTTAAACAAAGCCTGCCGCGCGTTTCCGCCGCCGACCTGTCCAGGATAATCCGCGAAGACTTCGCCAAAGACACCGCCCTTCTTTTCTACAACTACCAGGGCGGAAAGTTGCGAGCGTGGGTGGTCGACCACGAGGGAATCAAAGGAACTTCGGAATCGGTCGTCAGCCTGGAGAAACTACAAACAGCGATCGCCAGTCTGCGACGTTCGCTTGGGATCGAAAAACTTCAAAAGGCCCGAGCGCCGGTGCTTCGCACTGTGATACAGGACGCGCCCTCGACCGACGACAAAATTCCGGTTATGAGCGTGGCGCAAGCCGTCGGTGATTTGAGCGCGTTGCTTTTGCCAAAGACGATTGCAACCGCGCTGGGTCAAACTCGAAGACTAATCATCGTCCCGATCCTGGAGATCGGCACAGTTCCCTTCGCTGTCCTTCAACCTTTTGGAACAGAGGAAGTGCTGATTGAGCGAATGTCGATTTCGTTCGCGCCCAGCCTTTTTGACCTCATGGCCGAAAAACCCGCGACATGGTCCGCGAAGTTCAGCCATCCTTTGATCGTCGGCAATCCAAAATTCACCGACAAGACCAGATGGAGAATTCCGGCGTTGCCCGGAGCAGAAGAAGAAGCGATGGTCGTAGCGGGAATGCTGCAGACCCAGCCGTTAATCGGAGCCGCGGCCACAAAACAGAAAGTGCTGGCCCAGGTCGTCGACGCGGACATGCTTTACTTTGCCACGCACGGCGTGAGCGACACCCGGAGTACGCGCAACAATAGCTTTTTGGTCTTCGGCTATGCCGAAAACGATATAGGCTTTTGGACCATGGCGGAGATACTCGACGCGCATCAGAAATGGGGAGTCGTTTCCGGCAACAGAAACAAGACGCCGCTGACCGCGCGGCTGGCGGTTCTGAGCGCTTGCCAAACCGGGACCGGCGAGGCATGGAAAGGCGGAGTGATGTCGTTGGGGCGCAGCATTCAGGCTGCTGGGGTTCCGCGTGTGGTGATGAGCTTATGGAATGTAAGCGATAAGGCTACGGTCGATCTGATGAGATCGTTTGTCTCTCGATTACAAACAGACGTTCCGGCGGAAGCGTTAAGGCAGTCGATGCTGGAAACCAGGAAGAAGTATCCGTCGCCGGCACACTGGGCAGCTTTTGTTTACTTTGGATTGCCGTACTGACTGGTCTCAAATTCAGAGAAGTGAATGAGCGACTCTCCCAAACGCAGTCAGGAAGGGGACCCTGTTCCCGCATGCATTCCTAATAATCATCTTGATGAGAATTCAAACCTGAGGCGGGGACAGGGTCCCCTTCCTGACTGCGTTTTGGAGAGTGAGCAATTCAACGCAGCGAATTGAGCCCTGTGAGTTCAACTCAATCCATTCCCGGTGCTTGTTAACTCTCGTCGTGATCCTCGCCGTCGTAGTGCATCACCAAACACTCTTCATCAACCACCGTTTCCAGGTGAACCGGCCGCCCCCATAACGTGAAGACATGCTCCAGAGCTTTGCGCGCGTACCGCTGATCCAGCTCAGTGCCTTCGAACTGGTGTTTCAGATAGAGCTCGCGATTGCCGTTGTAATCGCCATCCGCCACAACCAAATACGGAAAGCCGAAATTGGTCATGTTGGCGACCAACTGATCGCGCACGCGCTCCCAGCGCTTTTCCGAGATCGTCCACTCCTCTTCTTCGACCAGCTCGTAAACAAATAGATCGAGCTCTTCGCAAAGCTCCTCGGTCAGGTAATTCCGCAGAAACGAAACGTCGTTATCCAGCTCGCGGACTTCAAATATCTTTTCGCGTCCGGTCGCTGGACCCTGGCCAAACTTTTCTCGCTGTTCGTCGCTGGGATTGTCCCAACTCTTCTCGATGCTCTCGAAGATCTTGTAGCCAAGATAGTACGGATTCAGTTGTCCGACTTGCGGCGAGACCACGCCCGAGTGAAGCTCCGCGAATTCCATGTGTTCGCTGTCCGTCAGATCGAGTTCGCGCATGATTCGCGAATGCCAGAAACTGGCCCAGCCTTCGTTCATCGTCTTGGTCTGCATCTGCGGAACGAAGTACTCCATCTCTTCATGAATCATCGCCATCACGTCGCGCTGCCACGGTTGCAGATGCGGCGAATGTCGCATGATGTAATAGACGATGTCCTTTTCGGGAAGCTGGTCCTTGCGCGGATTCGGCGCTTCCTGTTCCGGTATTGGCTCTTCTTTCTCGCCAATTTTCCAGAGGTCGTCATAGCGGCCTTCGCGACGCTCGATCGGCCGAGGGCGCGGCTTTCGCAGGTCCGGTTGCTTGATAAAAAAGTTCGGATCGATGTGTTCTTCTATAGCGAGCACGGCGTCCAGAAGCTTTTCGACCGGCTTGCGGCCGTACTTGAATTCGTATGCAGTCATGCGGCCCGAATGCGACGAGACGCTTTCGACCATCCGCCGATTGGTCTTCGAGAAGTAGACGTTGTTCTTGAAAAAGTCCACGTGGCCAAGCACGTGCGCCATCACCAGCTTGTTTTGAATCGGACTGTTGGTCTCGAGCAGAAAGCCGTATGACGGATTGGTGTTGATTACGACTTCGTAGATTTTCGAAAGGCCGAAATCGTACATCGTTTTCATTCGATGATAGGCCTTGCCGAACGTCCAGTGCGAATACCTGCCCGGTAACGCGTACGACCCGACTTCGTACATGACAGTCGCGGGAACGATCTCGAACCGCGTGGGAAACGGATCAAGGCCAAACCCGCGCGCGACCTCCCAGATCTGCTCGAGCGATTTTTCCAGGTCAGTTATTTCGAGGTCTAGCATAAGAAGTGGTCGGTCGTCAGTGGTCAGTGGTCAGTGGTCAGTTACAGAACTGTGAATATGTTAGAAGCATTTCTCCGACTTCAGTTCAGATATCTCAACTCTTTGCGCCTTTAGTCTTCTCTTTGCGTCTTTGCGAGAAACATCAACGTCTCACGCAAAGTCGCAAACAAGGAAAAGCGCAGTCGCAAAGGATTGCCCAGCCAATACCCACTCCTTCAGAGTTCATTTCTCTTACCAAAAAACTGCTTCAAAGCCGGATACACATCCTCTTTATCGTCAATACGAACTCCTACAAATCGCTCCTTGCCTTTCAACCTATCGTTGAAAATCGAAAGCAACGCCCCAGACGATCTACGATAGCTCGACGCGCCTTCTTCGCCGATCTCGCCGTACCCAAACAGATTGCAAGTCGAAATAAGCTCATCCGCCAACCGCACCGCCTCTTCGTTATCCGAGTAGTAATTGTCGCCATCGGAAAAATGAAACGGGTAGATATTCCAATCCGATGGCCGATAGCGTGTCTTGATGATGTCCAGCGCGAGTTGGTATGCGCTGGAAACCACCGTCCCGCCCGATTCTCCCTGCGTGAAGAACTGCTCCTCGCTGACTTCGCGCGCTTCGGTGTGATGCGAGATAAAAACGATTTCGACGTTGTCGTACTTGGTTCGCAGAAAACGCACCATCCAGAAAAAGAACGAGCGGGCAATGTACTTCTTGAACTCGCCCATCGAGCCGCTGACGTCCATCAGCGACAGCACAACCGCATTCGATTCGTAACGCAGCGTCTCTTCCCAGGTCTTGAAACGCAGGTCTTCTTTCTTGACATCGCCAAACCGCGCCTTGCCCGCGCGCGCGTTTCGCTTGATGTTCTCCAGAATCATCCGCCGCTTATCCAGATTCGCGATCGCACCGGTTTTTCGAATCTCGTCAAAGCGCGTGTTCTTCGACTCGATGGCTTTCTTTGCTTTCTCTTCCAGAAAAGGAAGATGCAAATCTTCAAAGATCAAAGCGGCGATTTCGTCTATGTTGACTTCGGCTTCGTAATATTCGCCGCCGCCGCCCTGACCGCCGGGACCGGATCCCTGGCCTTTTCCGTGCTGACTTTCGCGCGCGATTACGTCGCCGACGCGCGTCTTCCCATCACCCTGACCTACATGCTTTCGTTTTCTGTGATCGAAACGGAATTTGTATTCATCAAGAGCGCGAATCGGAACTTTCACAGTGCGTTTGCCGTCGGAAAGAATGATGGCCTCGTTCGACACGATCGAGCCGAGATTCTTTCGAATCGCCTCGCGCACGCGCTCTTTGTGACGGTCCTGGTCAATGATGCCCTTGCGCTGCAGTGACCAGTCGTTGCGTTGGATAGACATACTCAAGACGGGGTAAATCGTAAATGGTAAATGGTGGTTGGCGTGTTGGAACGTCGACCTCTAGCTAATTACGCCTCAGTATTTCATTTCTCATTTCCCATTTCCCTATTGCTCATTCAGTCTTCAATATTCGCCGTTTGCCATTCACTATTCATCATTCACGATTTACCACTTACCGACCATTTACCATTCACCATTCACCATTTACCAGTTATTTACCATTCACTATTTACTAAATCCTGCCACGAGTTCAACGAACTCCGCCGGATACTCTTCCTGCGGGAGATGGCCGCAGCGTCGAAAAACTACCAGCCTCGAATTCGGAATAGTTTCGTTCAGAATTTCTCCGTTCCGCGGCGGGATTTCGTTATCGTTCTCGCCCCAAAGAAGCAGGGTCGGTTGCTTGATCGATTGCGCTTCGTTCTCAATTCGACTCGCGTTCCAATTTCGCAATGTGAGCAGCACGGCACGATGCGCGCTCGATGAACGCAGCGGTCGATGCCGAGCGGTGATTCTCTCTTCGTCCAGCACAAGCGGACTGCCAGCCCACACGTCCTTCTTCTTCTGACGCCAGCGCGAAAGCGCTTTTGAATCGATCATGAACGGCGTTACCAGATCACCGATCACCGGGGCGGTCGCAAGCCGCGCCAGCGGCTGTTGAACCGGTTCGTCATTTATCACCGCGCCGATCAGAATCAATTTCGAGACACGCCGCGGAGCATCGATCGCGCAAGTCGCGGCGACTGCGCCGCCGTAAGAGCTGCCCACCACGGTCGCTTTTTCGATTCCCAAATGGTCCATCAATCCAAGAACCAACCGGGCCTGGCTGTCGAATGTGTAATCACCCGAGCGCGGCTTGTCAGAAAATCCAAAACCCAACAGATCCGGCGCAATCACGCGGAATCCCTTTTCTGCCAGCGGAAGGAAGACAGATCGCCAGACGTAGGTCGAGGCACAAAAGCCGTGGATGAGTAGCAGGGCCGGAGCTCCGGTCGACCCCGCTTCCTGATAGTGAACGCGCGTGCCGTTGATATCCGCGAACCGCGAATGCGTCGAATGCGGAATCTCGCGCGCGTGATCGTCCCAAAGAATTTCTTCAGGCCGAGTCAAAAGCTTTGCAGTCACGGCCGCGCCTGCCGCAACTCCCACCGCACCGGCTATCCAGTATCGTTTCTTCATAGGTCGCTATTGTTGTCGCTTTCGCCGAGTTTGGCCACAGATGAACGCGGATTCGCACAGATTTAGCGGAGAAATTCAGGATGCCTTGCTCTCATAATCCGTGTTCATCTGCGTCCATTTGTGGCCGACAAAATTCGAAAACTATGCCCGCACCTTTCAGATGAAAAGCGCGGGCGAAATTCTGTCCGGATACTCGTTGCAGCGCGCCCGCGCCTCAGCGCGAGAGCAATGTCCCGACATAGGTCAAGAGTTCGTTGGCGCAGACTGGGCAATAGCCATGATCCTTCACCAATCGATCGACCACTTCATTTATTCGACGCAGTTGATCCGGGTCGGGCGTCTTAGCTGACGTGGTGATCTTCACAACGTCTTTCAAGTCGGCGAAGATCTTTTTCTCGATCGCCTCCTTAAGTCGCTCGTGCGAGTTGTACTCGAAGGCTCGACCCTTGCGGGCGTATGAAGAGATACGAATCAGGATCTCCTGTCGAAACGTGTTCTTGGCGTTATCCGAAATGCCTATTTGCTCTTCGATAGAGCGCATCAACTGCTCGTCGGGCTCCATCTCCTCTTCGGTAATCGGATCTTTCAAACGCTCCTTGTTGCAATAGGCTTCAACGTTGTCGAGATAGTTATTGCACATCGTGCGCGCCATCTCTTCGAACGAATAAACAAACGCGCGTTGCACCTCGATCTTCGCCAACTCGTCGTACTCTTTCCGAGCCGCCGAGATCAGATTTAAGTATCGCTCGCGCTGGTCCGCGCTGATGCCGGTGTGCTGCTCAAATCCGTCCTTGATCGCGCGCAGCGAATCGATCGGATTGATACAGGTAACTCCATCGCGCACCAAAGCTGAAGAAAGCCGGTTGATGATGTAGCGCGGAGAAATTCCGTCCATGCCTTCGCGGATCGTTTCGTCCTTCAGCTCGCGAACGTCCTTAGATTTGTAACCCTCAACGTCTTCGCCGTCGTAAAGCTTCATCTTTTTGACGATGTCTACGTTGGCGCGCTTCGGTTCCTCCAGCCGCGTCATGACCGCAAACATCGCGGCGACCTTAAGCGTGTTCGGCGCCAGGTGTACGTTGCGCAGAACTTCGGATTGGTTCAGCAGCTTGTCGTAGATTCGTTCTTCCTGCGAGACGCGCAGATTGTATGGGACGCGCACAAGAATTATGCGGTCCTGCAAAGCTTCGGACTTGCGATTGCCGGCAAACGAAATGTACTCGTTCTCGTTGGTGTGCGACAGAATCACTTCATCGGCGTAGATCATCGCGAACCGGCCGGTCTTGATGTTCTGTTCCTGCGAAAGCGTCAAGAGGCTGTAGAGAAACTTCTCGTCAACCTTTAGCATCTCGACAAATTCCATCAATCCGCGATTGGCGATGTTCAGCTCTCCGTCGAAACGATACGCGCGCGGGTCGGATTCGACTCCGACTTCGCCGATAGTCGACAGATCGATCGAGCCGGTTAATTCAGTAATGTCCTGCGATTTCGGGTCTGAAGGTGAAAACGTACCGATTCCGATTCTCTCTTTTTCGGAAAAGATAACGCGCTGAACACGCACGTCTTCATGCCGTCCCGCGTAGGTATGCTCCAGGGCGTAGCGGCACTGAGGACAGAGGTCGCCTTCGATGTAAATCCCGTAGTGTTTTTCGATTTCGGCACGGAGTTCGTGAGGGATCAGATGCAACGGCTCTTCGTGCATCGGACAGTCTTTGATTGCAAAAACTGCCCCCGGCTCGTTGCGCGTCCAGGTCTCCAGACCGCGTTTGAGCATCGTGACTATGGTGGATTTGCCGCCGCCGACGGGTCCCATCAAGAGGAGGATTCGCTTGCGTACTTCCAGGCGTTGCGCGGCGGACTTGAAGTACTCGACGATACGCGCGATCGGCTCTTCTATTCCGAATAATTCGTGCGCGAAAAAGTTATATCGCTGTACTTCGTCGCGAGTTCCTTCGTTTAGCTTTTCCACCCCGCCCGCGTGGACCATGTCGTTGATACGAGCGTGAGAGAGTTGCGCGATCCTCGGGTTTTGAGCAACCAGCTCGAAGTAATCGCGGAAGGAACCTTCCCAACGCAGCGCTTCGCGATCGCGGCGCAAGTCCTCAAGACGTTCACTGATATTGAAGTTATGATTGCCATCCTGCTCTTGCATAGCCTTTTAATACCTCTTACGGCCTGTTACGCGCGTGGACAGCGTGCGGGGAAGTCGCTCGCCCTCTTGATCGTCGGCGTCTTCGCCGGCGCAAACGCGCCGTGAAGTTCGCCTTTGCAGGTGGAGCTTCGATATACGCAGGATTCACGTGCGCGAATTGCGTGCTGCGCATCGTCGAAGCTGCTAACACCTTTCAATGATCTGTAACCAGGTGGAGCGCGGGTAGGGAGAATGTGCAATGGTTGGAAGCGGCCCGCCCGCGTTTCCGTTGTCTGCTGGCGCAAGTATAGCACAGCAATTCAAGCGTCAAGTCAATGCATTATTCCGCTGTTGCAAACACAATGCGCGGCCGCAATCCGCTCTGCTTTTCATCGAATGAACCGATCCCGATCAGGTTACCCGCGCTGTCAATCATCTGCAGCAATTGGCCGTCGGGCCAGGAACCCATTACCCGCGGTTTCCCGCCGTGACGCGCTAAGCGCGCTGCCTCGTCGTCAAGATGCAAAGCAGGAATGGCGGAAAGCGCTGCGTTCATTGGAAGCAAAACGCGCTGCAGATCTCCCCCGGAGTTCGCAATCTCGCCCAGCTCGCTTAGGGTTTTAGCCGCGGCGAGACGAAACTCGCCTGCGCGTGTTCGATCAAGAGCTGAAAGGTGCGCACCGACGCCTAGCGACTTGCCGATGGACTCGGCCAGCGTTCGAACGTATGTTCCGGCCGAGCAGACTACGCGGATAGACACTTCGCAGGTTCCGTCGTCGATGTGCTTGATGACGGCGCCATCGACTTCGACCGTTTCAATCTGGTGTACGGTAATGCGTACGGCCGGACGTTCCACCTCTTCGCCGCGCCGAGCAAGTTCGTAAAGTTTCTTGCCTTTCAATTTCTTTGCCGAGTACATCGGCGGGACTTGCTCGATTTCGCCTCGCAATGTTGCCAACGCCCGATCGATCGTTTCGGTGGTCCAGTCACGGGCGAACACCTCAGAACGTTGGTTGGTGCGCGTGTCAGGACGAATCTCGCCGGTAATGTCGCCGGTCAAAGTTTCGTAGCCGAACCGAACCACTGCGTTGTATTCCTTATCCGCGCCGCTTAAGAATTGCGCGAGTCGGGTCGCTCGTCCGACCATTACAACCAGAACGCCGGTCGCGAACGGGTCCAACGTTCCGGTGTGGCCGATTCTCCGTTCACGCAGGATTCCGCGTAGCCGGGCCACCACGTCATGTGATGTCCAATCGATCGGCTTGTTGATGATCAGAATTCCGTCCACTGCTTTTGATTTTGGATTTTGCGGTCGCGGTTGGCAAGCGGATGGTTGTCCGACAAGCTTTAGCTCGTCGATGACCGGGATCGATTTCGCTCATGAGAGCTGGCGACAAACTGAAGTTTGTCGAACATCTGCTTTTCTCTATAATCAGCCATCCGAGTTTTTTGATGAGTTTATGCGCCAACGACGCTGGAAACCCAGGGTAAAGCAGTTACACGAGGACGAGCAGGCACGCGAACCGCGTGTACTCGATCCCGAAAAAGCGCGTGCGCGCACCATGCAGCGTGCGGTGAAATTGCTGGCGGCAAAGCCGCGGTCAATCGGTGAGATGCGCGAAAGACTGCTGGAAAAGAAGAATACGAATGAATCGGTGGTTGACGAGGTTATCAACAAGCTGGCGGGATACGGCTACCTGGACGACCAACGATTTGCGGTGGGGTACGCGTCGTCTCAAGTGCGACAAAAGCCGGTCGGCCTGCATCGGCTACAGCGCGCGTTGCAACAAAAACTTGTCGACCAGGAAACCGCGGAGGAAGCGATCCGTCTGGTCTTCGAGGAAACTCCCGAAACTGAGTTGATCGACCGTGCGATCGCCAAAAGAGTGCGCCTGCGAGGTCAACCAAAGACGCGCGCGGAGACCAGGAGTCTGCTCGATCACCTATTTCGCCAGGGATTTAGTTACGAGTTGGTCACCGAAAAAGTACGCGAGCTGGCCAAACAATCTGTTGACGTGGAGTTGGGAGCCGACGACCTGCCGTAATCTAGAAGCGCAGCATACAATCAACTCTTCGCGTCCTTTGCTTTCTCTTCTTTGCGCCTTTGCGTGAAACATGGACGTTGCACACAAAGATAGCCAAACTCTATGCGACCGAATCAAACGCGAGCGCAACTGCCTAAATCAGTTGCGCTCGCGTTTTGTATCGCTGACCAGTGTCGATGGTGCTTATGCAGGCATCGCCCTTTGTTTATCGGTCAACGCGATGTTCATCTTCTCGAGCGTTAATCGATTCAGCGTGCCCGTAACCTTTATCCCCTCCGCTTCCTGGTACTTCTTCAACCCTGCACGCGTGTCCGTGTCGAGTTTGCCACTCTCGTCGCCGCCGTAGAATCCGCGCTGCTTGAGAATCATCTGCGCTTGCTTGACCTGTTCCTTCGTCGCGCGAAAGACGGGTCCGCGTTTCTTTCCTGTTGAGGTCGCTGACGAGGCGGTTGAAGATGCATTCGAATTGGCGTTGCTATTTTGCGCGGCTGGAGCCAGTGACACGTACAACAGAAGCGTCAAAAACGCCGCTAGGCATCTCTTCATTTTAGTTCTCCTTAGATTTTGTGAGAGGCGCGATAAGCGCGATTGATGGGGCGAGGCGCCGTCAGAGGAATTTTGCAGCGCCATGATACTACTGGTGTCAACCCCTTTGGAGTCTGTAGCGGCGAAATGTTTATAGCTCGCAACAGAAGATTAATTCTCCAGCTCCGATAGAAGCGGCATGTCTGCTATTCCGCCCGTAAACGGCTCTAAATTTCAAAGACCAATGTCGGGCTATAAACATGTCGTCCCTACGGGACTTTTCCGACAGACTCCACACGGATCGGAAAGTCTTCCGAATCGCCACATCCACTTCGTCTAAATTGACTTATATAACGATTTACGCCGGATGCAGTTCGTTTGGCCAAACATGTTGTTATAAATTAAACACAATGGTATTATCGTTGTCGGTCATTCCCGGGTCTTGAGGCTATCCGGAAACACTTCGGCCCCACAATTCCTCTTTCCAGGTAATCAAGCATGAAAAAGCTTTCATACGCATTCGTAATTACGCTTCTCTTTGCTTCTATTGGCTCCGCTCAAACCGGCGGTGGCTACACCTTCGACAATTTTGATTTCGCCAACGGTGTGCGGATCGAGGTCGAACCGCTTCCCGTTTCCGCAAAGTCCAGGAAAGGCCGAAAGAGAAGCGTGACGCCGATCACATATACAGAGGGCACAAACGGCGTGTCGATGACAGCAAGTCGATCGCTTGACGGGTTCACAACCGGCGATTCCAAGGTCGATTCGTACATCGTCGATTCGGCTGCTCGCCATGGCGTCGATCCGGTTCTGATCTACGCAACGATGCACCAGGAGTCGTCTTTCAAACCTCGCGCAATGTCGAACAAAGGCGCGCGCGGCCTGATGCAGCTAATGCCGGGGACCGCCGCTCGTTTCGGCGTGACGAACATCTGGGACGCACGACAGAACATCGAAGGCGGAACGCGTTATATGCGTTTCCTTCTGAATATGTTTGACGGCAACGTAGCGCTGGCGCTGGCCGGGTACAACGCGGGCGAAGGCGCGGTGATGAAGTACGGATACAACATCCCGCCGTATCGAGAAACCCAGGAATACGTGCGGCGCATTTCAAGGCGCTATTCGGTGATGCGCGATCCCGAAACCGCGCACAATGCGCGCAATATGACGCAGGCGCAGGCCACAGCCGCCCAGTCGGGACCGTCGGTACCTTTGTCGATTTATGAACCGAATGTTTTCGCTGTTAGGCTTCCGGACGGAAGGCTGCAGCTGCTAAGTCAGTAGGAGCCGATCCAGCTTTAGTGGAGACGCGAGACGGAGAGTTTCAGACTCCTGTCTCGCGTTTTAAGTTTTTTGGTAAGCTACAATTAGCGTATCATTGCGCTTTCTGGGGCGCCGCTTGTCGCAAGCGGCGAACTTATTGGGAGGCTAGCATTGTTTGCTTAATTCCGCTGCGTCAGATTCCGCTCAATCTACGGCCCAGTCCAAACGCCGCGTGTTGGTGATTGGAGAGTCCGGAGCTGAGCCTTTGGGCCGCCAGCTGTCAGAATCGGGCTACGAAATAGGCGCCGCGACGGTCGAGAGCGCTCAACCGATCATTGCAGATTGGCGCCCCGATCTGGCGATGATTTTGTTGGGTCCAGCTTCTGCCAGCGGGGAGAACGAAGGCGTCGCTTTGTCCAGGCGGCTGCGCGAAGCGCCCGCCACTCACGCGCTTCCGTTGGTGCTCGTTTACGGCGAAGAAGAACGCGTCATGCGCGGCGTCGCGCTCAACATAGGCGTCGATGATTGCTTTGGAATTTGGACGCCGCACGAGCAAATTTTGGCGCGGCTCGACGCGCTCTTCTGGCGGATTGAAGCCGGGCGTCGCGCGGCTTCAATGGGTGGCGATCAGCGGCTCGAGATCGATAACTTCATAGTTCTGCTGGACGCAGTGCGCGAGGACATTCGCGCCGGTGGAGAAGGTTCGTTGGTGCTCATTTACGCGGTGGCAGGTGGAGACAATCCGCAAATTTTCGATAAGCAGGCGCGCGATCGAACCTTGGCGGAAGCGCATGGCTTCTTCAAACTAAACCTGCGACGCATTGACGCGGTGGGATTCTACGGCCCGACGACGCTGTTGATCTACATGCCGCGCCTCAATTCAGTCGATGCGACTGCGGTTTTGGACAAGCTGCGGATGGAATTTCTTGCCAGCCGCGACTACTGCAACCTTGCCATCGGTGTCGCGACGTTTCCTACGGATACAGGCGAAGTCGAAGTTCTGGTCGAAAAGGCGGAAGAGTCGGCGAGCGCGGCACGAACCGCATTGGCAGCGCCGCAGCCAAAGGCAGCCGCGACAGCTTCGGCGAAGTTCAGCCCGGAATTGCAACCGGCGAGCGAAGCGCAAGATCCTACGCCGGCATCAGCTGCCATCGAAGCCGACCCTTCCCTAACCGAAGAAATCCCAACCCCAACCTTCGAGCCGGTGAGCGAGAAACCCGAATTCGCGATAGTTCGTGAAACCAGGTCGGACCAGGAAACTGAAGTAACTGCTCCGAATCCGGCCAGCGCTCAAAGCCAGCCCGCAGGTCATGCAGCGGCGGATGCAGCAGCTTACGAACGCGAACAGCGCTCTCGTGGCGTGATCATGCCTCGAAGACTTTTGTTGACGGTTTCGGATGCGGCGCGGATGGCCCAACTCAATTCATTGATTCGTTCTGCCGGTTATGAAGCGCGAACAGCATTCGACGGCCAGCAGGCGCTGGACCTGCTTCGAATAGAACGTCCCGACCTTTTGCTGCTCGATTACGAACTTCATGGAATCGATGGCATCGAAATGCTGCGCCGTTTGCGCAAACAGACCGGGGGAAAATTGACGATGCCGGTGTTGATGTTGATGTCACCGTCGCAAGAGGCAGCTCGAGAAGAAGCTCTTGAGATCGGAGCTCGCGGCGTCGTGATAATGCCATACGATCCGGCTGAGCTATTGGCCAGCGTTCGGCGTGCTGGAAGTGCTGACTAACGAGGAAGCTTGATGCATTGCACAAACTGCGGCTCGTATGTTCCCGACAACGTTCGCTTTTGCGCCGGATGTGGCGCACCCGCCGGTGATCCCGAGGCAACCAGGCTGGCCGTGAAGTCGGCCCAGACCGGGCTCGCGTCACAAGGCAGAGAACTCGCGTCTCAAGGCAGAGAATCAGACGAGCTCGAACGAACAATCTTCACTGCTCGTCCGACAATGCTTTTTATAAAGATCGGCTACGTCGCCGCAGTGTTGGGTGCGATTCTGTTGACGATTTTGTTGGCTATGCTGCCGTTCGTGGCGTGGTACGTGGCGCTTCCGGTTGCTCTGGCTTTGCTTTTGATACCGGCGTATTACCATATCAAACGCAACACGGTTCTCTACACACTGACCGATTCAAAAATAGAGATTGATCAGGGACTGATCGCCAGGACCACGCGAAATATTCCGCTTCGAAACATTCAGGACGTTACCGTTTCGACCACGATCCCGCAGCGCCTGCTTGGATTTGGAAATCTCGTGATCGAAAACGCAAGCGAAGTCGGCGGAGTAACGGTTCTGAGAAACATCAACGATCCCCGCAAACACGCGGACATGTTACTCCGCGAATTACGCCGTTTTGCACGCTGAGACCCGCTCAGATCCGCAATTGCGCAACCGTTGCGATAGACGGGAACATCTAAGACTTTGCGGGTTCTAATTATTGTGATTACCAGCTCGAAATTAAGAGGTATTGCTTTGCGCGCTCGTGAACTGTCACGTCTATTGCTCTGGATACTCGTATCGCTTGTGCTTGCATCACCGGCTTTCGCAGTTCCTTCTTTCGAAGAAACCGCGAAACTATTGCCGGATCGAGTCGGAGATTTTCAGGCCAGCGGTGCGCCTCGGCCTTACGAAATTTCGAAGGACTATGCGGTGATCCCGGCGGGCAAGTTCGTCGGTGTCGAGCGCGCCTATCGCACGGCTGATGGAGAGAAAGTGGTATTGCGGCTGGTTAGGGCCACGTCAGATTCAGCTGCCTTCGCTCTTTTGACCAACGCGCCGGCTGCGATTACAAAATCGGCCGCAACATCGATTGGGAAACGCGGAGTCGGCACAGCTGCCACGGCATCGCCCGGACATATCTTTTTCTTCAAAGGACCTGTCTTCGGGTGGGTTAAGAGCGAAAGCCAGTTAAAGAGCGAAGACGCCTTGTTTTCGTTGGCTCGCGCATTTTCCGAAACTCTGGACAAAGGGGAAGGCGAAGTTCCGGTTCTGGTAAAGCATCTGCCAGACTGGGAATCAGTTTTTTCGGAGAGCCAGTACGCTGCCAGTAGCCAGGAGTTATCGATCATCGCGGGAAACCGACCGGTCCTAGATGCTGTCAGTTTTGACGGTGGAGCCGAGGCCGTCGCGGTGAATTACGGGCCATCTCGGTTGGTAATCATCGAGCACACAACGCCGCAGATTGCGACCGACAATGACGCGCGTATCAATGCGCGGTTGAGCGAGTTAAGAGCCGGCGGACAGCCTTTGCCTTCCGGATACCGTCGCGTCGGAAATTATTCGGTCTTTGTCTTTGACTCGCCGGACACAGAAACGGCTACCAAGTTGGTAGACAAGATCGCCTACGAACAGGTCGTACAGTGGCTGGGAACGAATCCAAATCTGTATGAACGCGCGCGCAGGGAATACAGCGAGACGACTGCAGGCGTGATCCTCTCCGTGATCAAGGCGTCTGGCTTGTCTTTGCTGATCTGTCTTGGAATCGGCGGGATTTTCGGAGCCTTCGTTTTCCGGCGACGCCGCGCTCAACAAGCTGTGACCGAAGCGTATTCTGATGCGGGCGGAATGTTACGTTTGAACCTTGATGAGATGTCGACGCCGGCGCCTACCTCCAGACTCCTTGGCAAGGGCGATGTCTAACTTCCGCTCTTAATTCCTAACACAAAAAACGAGCGGTAGAGATCCGATCTCATACCGCTCGCAATTTTTCCTTACCCCACCCTTGCTCGTTAGGAGTTTGCGGACTGCTGGTCTTCCTGTAAGGCTCCCCCAAGCCTGTCCAGGACGCCGACCAGCAGTCCAGCAACTTATGCTCTTCAACTGCTATTTGCTTCACTGGCAACCCCGTTCCCCCGAAAGGGTTGCTGTTTAGCTTTTCAAATGAGAGGAAGACCTCCCCCAAAGCCTGCCGCTCACTGCTGTCTCCGAGCCTGACCCGATTTACCCTAATGTACCCTTTTCATTATTTGCTCGGAATATAGCTTGGCAATGAGCATGCCATCGTGGCTCTCAGCGAGAGAAAATTTGGCGAAGGCGATAAAAGCCAATGAATACGGACTCTAAAAGCAAACGAGCGAAGCATTCAAGTCTCAGAGCAACGAATCGGGAGAAGCCTTAATAGCATTGCTTTCATACACTGGCGGCGTACGATTGACCGAAAATCAATCGCTCGGGGCTGCCAAGGCATTCTTCAAAATACCCAAACGCAGTCAGGAAGGGGGACCCTGTCCCCGCCTTGACACTCCAAATAAAAGTGGATGGGGAAACTATAGAAGGCTTGTGGGCAAGCTCAATCAAGCGGGGACAGGGTCCCCTTTCGTGAGTGCGGGTTTCTATGGTCTTGAGAATAGGCTCGCGGGATTAATTCGGTCCCAACTTCACGGCAATGCTTCGATCAAGGCGTCGATGTCAGCTTTGATGTTGTAGAAATGAGGCGAGACTCGCACCCGTTCACCACGCGGAGCCACGTAGATGTTCTGACGTCGCAAATGCGAATAGATCGACATCGGGGTCAGGTCTCCGCGATGACGAATACAAACGATCTGAGATTTTTCTCCGCCGACGCGGGAACTGACGACTTCGTAATCGGTGGTGATCAGCGACTCGCAAAAGTAATCCGTAAGATCTTCGAGGTAGGCTGCGATCTGCGAAACTCCCGTTTCCTTGATTAGGCGTAGGCTGGATTCGAGTCCATAGAAAAGCGCGGTCGGGCCAGTACCAGTCTCCCATGCCAGTGCGCCGTCCTTCCATTCCTGCTCAAAATTTCCGTAGTCTTCCGGTTGCGGCACGCTGACCCAACCCACCAGCGTCGGTTCGATCCGCTCGCGCGCGCGATCGGAAAGATAGAGCAAGCCAATCCCTTCCGGTGTCAGCAACCACTTATGACACGCCCCCGCCGCGACATCGATCATCTCCGCGTCGACGTCGATTGGAATGACGCCCATTGCCTGGATCACATCGACTACGAGAAGCGCGTCAACCTTGCGAGCTGCGCGGGCCAGCTTTTCCAGGTTTGATCGAAAGCCCGAACCATATTGGACATGGCTGATAGCAACGACGCGAGTCCGCTCGTCTATCAACCCGATCAGTTCATCCAGATCGATTCGTCCGTTTCGCTCCTCGCACATGCGAACTTCAACACCGAACGCGTCGCGCAAACGAAGCCAGGGATAAACATTCGATGGAAACTCGCGCCGGAAAGTGACTACGTTTTCGCCGGTGCTCCAGCGCAAACCATTCGCAACCGTGGAGAGGCCATCCGAAGTATTTCGCATAAACGCGATCTGTTCGGGCCGCGCGCCGATCAGCTCCGCCGCGAGAGCTCGCGCGCGGTCTTTGGTCGCAACCCAACTTCGATAGTGCAGCAGCCCGTTCTCTACCACGTCCTTAAATTGCGATTGAACCGCTTCGATGGTTGGTAAAGGAGGGGGAGCAACGGCGGCGTGGTTCAAATAAACGGAGTTCTTCGTGATCGGGAAGAGTGCGCGTAACTGATCATTCATGCGAATGTGATCCTAAAGTGGCTGATTCAAGTTTGCTGTTCAGCGATTATAGCTGCCCCGTTAGCTCACCACGCAATTTCTGGTAGAATCCGGCCATGACTTCGCTCGACGAGTTGTTGACTCGCTCTATTTCAGAACTCAAAGAGATCTTCTCGAATCGGCATCGAAAAATCCCGAACGGATTGCTGGAAGCTCTCGAGTGCGATACGCGACACGGCGCGCAGGCTCTGGCAACCCAAATTCGCGGACGCCGACGGAAGAACCGCTCGGAGGGCCAAAGACTTCGCAAACTTCTTCAGTTCGAAACCGATTTGTGGGAGCAGGGATTCAATCTCATCGCGGGCGTAGACGAAGCGGGGATGGCTCCGTTGGCCGGGCCCGTCATCGCCGGCGCGGTGATCCTGCCGAAGAGATATAAGCTGACAGGCCTGAACGATTCAAAAAAGATCCTGGATGTCGCGCGACGCGAGGAGATGGCCGCACAGATCAAACAGGACGCGTTGTGCTGGTCGGTTGGATGCGCTGAGGTTCCCGAGATCGACGAGTTGAACATCTATCACGCCGGGCTGTTGGCCATGCGGCGGGCGGTCGAGGGGCTATCAACGACGCCCGACTATGTTCTGGTCGATGCGCGAAAAATCCCGCAATGTCCCGCGCCCCAACGCGGAATAATTCGCGGCGATACCCTGTCGGCCAGCATTGCGGCGGCTTCGATCATCGCCAAAACATCGCGTGACGCGCTTATGCAGGAATTCGATTTGATGTATCCGGGCTACGGACTGGCGTCACATAAGGGCTATCCGACGCCAGAACATCAGCGGGCACTAGCCACCCTCGGGGCGTTGCCGATTCACAGACGAAGCTTCGCGCCCGTCCGCCAGGCGCTCGGTCTTGACCCAGTGCAGCAGCAATTATTCGGTAGCGGAGAGATACTAGTGTCCTGACTCTAAAGTTCGTATAACAAATGGTCGGCTGTTTACGTATCAGTTATAAAGGAGAAACTGATGCGAACAGGACGACCGATACCACCGCTGAGCTTGAGCGACGATGAACGCGAGACGCTGAAGCAATGGGCGCGGCGACCGAAGACGAGCCAGGCACTGGCGCAACGGGCGCGTATTATTCTGGAGTGCGCGGCCGGGGAGAGTAATACGACAGTGGCGGAGCGCTTGCGCGTGACCAAGCAGACGATTGGCAAATGGCGCACGCGCTTTCTGAACAAAGGGCTCGATGGTTTGTTGGATGAACCGCGACCTGGTACGCCGCGGCGACTCAGTGATGCTGAGGTGGAGCGAGTATTGACCATGACGCTGGAGTCTACGCCAAAGAATGCTACACACTGGAGCAACCGCTCGCTGGCCGCAGCTTGTGGCCTGAGTCGTAGCAGTGTGCAACGAGTGTGGCGGGCTTTCTCTTTGGCCCCGCACCGCAGCGAGAGCTTCAAACTTTCTCGGGATCCGCTCTTCATCGATAAAGTACGAGATATAGTTGGGCTTTACATGGATCCTCCAGATAAGGCGTTGGTGCTGTGCGTTGACGAGAAGTCTCAGATTCAAGCTCTGGATCGCTCGCAACCAACTTTGCCCATGCGGCCTGGACAAGTGGAACGCCGGGCTCATGACTACAAACGCAACGGCACCACTTCGCTCTTCGCAGCCTTGGACACTAAGACCGGCAAGATCATCGGTCAGCTTCATCGCCGGCACCGTTCTCTTGAGTTTCGCAAGTTCCTCGACAAGATCGATGCGGAGGTGCCGCCAGAGCTCGATGTCCATCTGATCCTCGACAACTACGGTACTCATAAGACCGCCACTATTAAGCGCTGGTTGATCAAGCGCCCACGCTTTCACCTGCACTTCACGCCAACCAGCGCCTCTTGGCTCAATCTCGTCGAGCGCTGGTTTGGACTCTTGACCGCACAGCAACTGCGCCGTGGTGTCTTTCGCAGCACGCGCAGCCTTGAAACAACCATTCGCAATTACATCGACATTCATAACCAAGCACCAAAACCGTTCATCTGGACCAAATCCGCTGATGAGATCCTCGCCAGTGTCGCTCGATTTTGTCAGCGAACTTTAGAGTCAGGACACTAGAAACTCGCAGTCCGGAAGGGGACCCTGTCCCCGCTTCAAGTTAGATTTTTCATTAAGTTCTTAAAGAAAGTAGGCGGGGACAGGGTCCTCTTCCTGACTGCATGCTGATTGACGTGATTAGTTTCTGAAGCGGTGGAGCGCCGCGCCGTGGTTGTTTTTCATCCTTGCGGTGAATACGGCTTTCCGTAGAGTTCCTGATAGACCCATCCCAACACCCTAATCTCAGCAGTACAAAGCACCTCAAGCCAACAACACGTCAGATAAACCCTGCGTTCGCGTTCCGAGGGAAGCTTGGCGGCTTCATCGACGGCAGACGCCTCGCCGGATTTGTCCAGCTTGAACGCCTCGGCGATTTCTTCATTCGTCTTGGCCGATTCATCCAAGACGTTCAGAAGCTGACTAATCCAACCGTGCAACTTCTCTTCGGTCGAGTTCTCGGCCAACGCCTGAATGATGCCGATAGCCAACCGGTCTTCGGCTCGATTGAAATGGTAAACCTCGTCGCCTTCGCTCGCCGAGTCGTTCTGTTTCCACTGAAATACCTGTTCGACTTGCGGGTGCCGGATGACCGCGACGCGCTGATCGTACATGAAGAACCACTCGATCACGTCGGCAAGCGGGCCGGTCAACACGTCGCCTTGTTCGTCCAGTTGTATTTTCGGAGGGCCTTGATTGATCTCAGACATTCACAGACTCATATTCAGTTCGAACGATGCGTTGACCTCGCCGACCGTGTCTCCGCGGTGATTCTTAAGTGGAAAGCTGGCGTACTGCTTTAGAGCTTCGTAGGCCTCGCCGTTTAGTATTCCAAGCTGGCGTAAAGATTCGATCACCACCGTAGGCCGTGCGCGGCGATCTTCACCGTCTTCGATCTTGAACGCGAGACCGAGCCCGCGCGGCCACTCTTTGCATGGCAAGACGCCCGCAGTGTAAACGCCTTCCGCGCCGACTTTGGAAACCAGCCGGCCGCGCGCTGCGCGCATAATCTCGGTGTCGAGTCTCTCAGTCAGTCCGCCGCCGACCATTTCGGGATACGTGTTCATGGCAGAGACAATCCGACGGCACGCCTCGCGTGTTTCTTCGTCGAAGTTTTCCGGCGGAAGGACCAGACGCGCAAACATTCGCGCCATCGCAATGACGGTGACGCCGAAGACCGGGGCTCCACAACCATCTATGCCAACCGCAATGTCCTCGATCGGAACTTCGGAAAACTGAGCGATCACTCGCCCGATCATGAGCTGGACCGGGTTATCCGGCTGGTCGTAGGTTTCTGTCGGCGCGTCGATATGGAGCGCCAGCGCCAGCATCCCGGCGTGCTTTCCTGAGCAGTTGTTCTGCAACACGTTCGGCTTTTCGCGGTTCTCACGAAGCCGGCGAACTACTTCGCTGCTGAATGGCTCGTGTACGCCGCACTTGAGCGCGGTTTCGTCCAAACCGATCTTTCGCAACATGCTTGCGGCTGTCTCGGTATGAATCGGTTCGCCGTTGTGCGAAGCGCACGCCAGCGCAATTTCCTGATCCGTAAATCCGAAGCGATCCGCCGCGCCGGACGAGATTAGCGGAATACACTGAAACGGCTTGGCGGACGAGCGAAGGTAGGTCAGAGTCTCGGGGACGCCGAGGCGCGCCACAACCTTGCTGTCTCCATCCAGGGCGACTATGTGGCCGCGATGGCGCGATTCCGTGATCGAGCCCCGCCGAACTTCGACCAGAGGTTCCGGTTGCGGAATATCATCGTTCGATTTTTCGTCATTCATTGGAAGTTCGCATCTTACATCACATCGCGCGGACGGCTAAATCCGGACAGAGAAAGAGGGCACGCTGTTCTTTCATTCGTTCGAAACGTCTCACAACATCTCGGCCAATTGAAAGCTCGCCTGCCCTCGTTCATCTAAATAGGACGACTAAAGCCTACTTTACAGCCGTTGTAGGCCTTGCCTTATTTCGCCTGCCGCCGTAACTCAACACCGTCAGCTTAACTTTGCGGCGTCCGAACCGACACGCTTCGCCCGTCGTCGGAACCCAAATGTCGATTTTACGGCCTTTAATAGCGCCGCCCGTGTCGGCGACGACGTATTCGCCGCTCCAATTTCCTGCCTCGACACGAACCCGACTTCCCATGGGTAAAACTCTTGGATCGGCCGCGATGACGCCTTTGCCTACCAAACGTCCACTGGCTGTCCTACCGCGAAACGCGTAAGCCGTTGCCGTGTAGGATTCCATTGGCGCCGCTGGAACAACAGTTGAAATAACGGGCGCTACAACTTCAGGGACGATTTTCTTCTCTTCAACCGCAATAACGCTTGCAACTTCCTCGATCTGAACAGTCTTAGTCTCTGATTTTTCTTCCTGTGTCTTCTCTTGTTGAGTTGATTGATGAAAAGAGATTGATTCTGCGAGAGTTGGTTGAGTGTAAAAAATAACAGATCCGGCGAGTACTGTGACAGCCAAAGCCGCACTCCCGCCAAAAAGGGATTTCATTAATTCCGGTCTCCTGTCGGTAAAATATCCAGGCTTTCAACGCCACGGCGCGCGAGTCCGTTCTTTCCTATGACTCGACCTCCGGCTCTAGGAGTAACTTGCGTCAGCCGGAGTTGGGGGCTTGCATCCTTGATGCGGTGCGCTGAAAGAAACGCAAAAGAAAAAAACAAGCAAACATGACCTCTGTTGGCTTGTCTTATGGGTTAGAACCTAGCATATAGCCGGAAACGTTGTCCAGCCGGGCCCGGCCGGGGTTGGGAGCCGAACTTTGACCTGGAAAGACAGTGCGCGTAAAATTTGCTGAACCAAAGTGAAAATCGAGCCGGCCTGAGAGGAAAGCGATGACCAGACCTACACGAATCCTAATCCAAACCACAATTCCGATGGTCGAGGACGACTGGCACATCGGACGATTCGCGCTTTTAAGTAACTATATTGCTTCACTTAAAAATGATAACGGACAGCCCCTCTACGAAGTCACCACACGAAATATCGAGCGCGACGAGACAGGAAACGATCCGGTTCTTAGCACGTTGGACGAGTCTGATTTCGACGAGTTATGGATATTCGCGGTCGACACCGGCAAGGGTCTGACCTCGGCGGATTGCGAAGGTATTACCCGGTTTCGCCAGCGCGGCGGCGGCATACTTTCGAGCCGGGACCATCAGGATCTGGGTTCGTCGCTTTGTACCCTGGGAGGAATCGGGCGGGCGCACTTTTTCCATTCGAAGAACCCCGAGCTGGACGAATCGCGCCGCCGCGAAGACGACTCCGTTACGAAGAATATCTCCTGGCCGAACTATCACTCGGGAAGCAACGGTGACTATCAGCGAGTTTCGGTCCCCGAGCCGGTTCATGAATTGATGCTGAACCCGGGTTCCGATTCGGGGAAAATCGAAGCGTTCCCGGCCCATCCGCACGAGGGCGCCGTCGGTGTTCCGGAAGGCGAAACGAGCGCCCGCGTCGTGGCGGTTGGAACCAGCCAATCTACCGGCCGGCCGTTCAACCTGGT
Organism: Pyrinomonadaceae bacterium; assembly: GCA_963702045.1. GTDB lineage: Bacteria > Acidobacteriota > Blastocatellia > Pyrinomonadales > Pyrinomonadaceae > JACMLC01. The sequence goes on along the minus strand of OY969701.1, from coordinate 5,490,431 downwards.
AGTCGCGATTGAACGCTCGGACGACGACCACGGCAACCATTTAGGTCGCGCGATCGCGGAATCCAGTTTTCATCACCTGGTGGATTACAATTGGGATACGGATGCTGGTTGCCCGAGTTTTCTTGAGGAGCCACCGGGCGATGGCTATAAGAAAAACCCGGCAGCGCTCGAGGATATCAAGACCTACGTGCGAAACGCCGCGCGGTGGCTGGCGCCGGATTCGCCTTTTTGATTGGACCTACATTCATCAGAAAAACCATTTCGCGAGATAGACGATTCCGACCACCGCGGCAGCCAACAGCGCCACCAGCAGAATGCCTACCGCCACCATCACGAGTTTGAATTTCTTGTAGCGGTTCTTATCGGGTGGCGCCAGCGAGCTTTGCGGGAAGTACGGCGGCGGTGTGTATGTTGCCATCCTAAATTCTCTCCTACAGGGAATCTCCAATCAGAGACCCAAAAAATTCTCGACGATCTGACGGCCTGCCGGGTGTTCGTCGTCAAACAGTTCCGGGTGAAACTGCACGCCGAAAACCGGGCGCGTCCTGTGCTCCATCGCCTGGATCGCGCATGTTTCGTTTGACGCAGTGCACTTGAAACGGTCCGGCAGTTCCTTAACCTCGTCAAAGTGCGAATGCCAGACCACGGGGTTTTCGGGAAGGCCGCCAAATATACCGTTGCCACCCGTATTGATTTCAAAAAAGCCGCGTTCGCGCAGACAATTTTCGTAGCCCTCGCCAGGACCTAAACGCTTCATCACATCTACCCGAGCGCCGTAAGCGATCGCGATCTGTTGATGTCCGCCGCAGACTCCGAGGATGGGCTGGCTCGCGTTGTGAATCACATCGAACACGCCTTCCAGCGAACCCGCGGGATACTGGTCCCATGGGTGGCTCTGTCCGCTAAGGATTATGTGGGTGGGCAAAAGATCGTTTACTCGGCTGAGCGAAACGTCTTTGTAAAGATCAACCTGAACTTCTTGGTCGGGACGAAGTCGATGCAGCGCGTCAAGAATCTCGCGCGGGCTGACGCCTTCTCCGTCGATGGTGTTGTTAATCAGGTAAATCATGCAGCGGTGGACGCAAAACGTCGGAGTATACAAATGCGCGATTACTCAATTATTGGACGAACCGTTCTTGTCCCTGCCGGAGAAATATCGCTCTACCATCGCTATCAACGCGTTCAGTCGCTCGTCTGTCTCTTTCCCTCGTTCGTCCGCTTCTTTTGATCGCTCGCGGGCCTCCCATAGTTGCTCGTCAACTCGAATCTGAGCCTCTGTTAGCGATTCCAACCGTTCATTGTGACTCTTCGCAAGCTGGATAAGGATGGCCAACGACTCTTCGAAGCGTTTGATGTGCGCAGCTTCCCGTTCGCGTGCCTTCTCGGTTCGAATCTGGGCCTCGGTAAGCGCGACCAAACGTTGATCAGCTCGAATCTGTACCTCGGTCAGACGCCCGTCAAGCTGAATCTGAGCTTCGGTCCGCGCAACCAATCGTTGATCAGATTGAATCTGTGTCGCGGACTGCAAATCCAAACGTTCAGTATGATTCTCTGTAAGTTGTACAAGAAGCGCGAAAGACTCTTCCAAGCGTTTAACATGAGCACCGTCCATTTCGCGGGCCTTCTCGGCCATGGCTAATTGCTCCTCAGTCCGAGTCTGGGCCTCGGCCAAACGCTCGTCAGCCCGGATCTGAGCCTCTGTCAGGGCAATTAGACGGTCATCGTGATTCTGAGCGCGTTTATCGAAATCCCTCGTAAGATCTACAAGGAGAGCGAAAGACTCTTCAAGACGTTTGATGTGAGCAGAGTCCTTTTCAAGCGCATCCTCGGCCTTTAGAAAGCGAGCAGAATCCTTCTCGCGCGCCTCTTCGGCCTTCTGGAAATTAGCAGCAACCTGAGCTTGCTGCTCAAGGATAAACTGCATAGTCGCTTCGATCTTTTCGTTATCCATATTTTGCCTCGATCCTTTACCTGATCGGGTGCGACCGTTAAAGGTGGCTCGGGCGAGGTAGATTCCAATCGGCTTAATATCACGTCTCTATCCCAAACAAAACAGCTTGCCATTGAATGCGCCGATGTAGATTCGCCCATCCAAAATCGCGGGTGTCGAGTTGATGTTATCTCCGATCTTCAACTCCCAAATCTTTTCGCCCGTCCCTGCCGATAGCATGTACATCCATCCGGCCTTATCGCCGAAAACGACGCGTCCATCCACCACCGGCGACGAGCCCCAAATTGCACTGCGCGCTTTGTATCGCCAGATTTCCTTGCCCTCGTTTGTCGACAGGCAATACAAATTGCCATCGTCGGAGCCGATGTAGATCCGGTCATTAACCACGATCGGACTGGCCCAGAATCCGCCGCGTCCTTTGCTCTCTCGTCCGCCACCAAGCGATTTGAATTTCCAGATCGGCTCGCCGTCCGTCTGACGATATGCGCGAACGTAACCGTCTTCGGCTGCCGTGTAAACAACTCCATCAACCACCGCAGGGGTGGAATCCGAGTCTCCACCGATTACAGACTTCCAGATGATTGCGCCGTCCGTCAGATTCACACAGTAGAGATTTCCCTGCTCGGTCCCGAAGTAAGCTCGTCCGTCTATGATCGTGCAGCTTCCTTCAACCGAACCGACCTGCGTCTTGTAGATAAAAGCGCCGTCTTCAAAATTGAGACAGTAGAAAAAGCCATCCTCGCAACCGAAATACAAACGGCCGTCAACCATCACCACCGATCCGTCGATCTCAAACCCGGCTTTGTATTTCCAGATCAGCGATCCGTTCTTTGCGTTCAGGCAATAGAGATTGTGATCAAGGCCGCTGGCGAAGACTCGATCGCCCACGATTGTCGGCGTTGATTTGAAACTGTCTTCGCCTTTGAAGCTCCAAACCAGGCTGCCGTCGCTGGTGTCCAGGCAATAGACGTTTCCATCCGCGGACGGAAAATAGACGCGCTTTCCCGACACAGACGCCTGACCCGGCCAGGATGTTCCGCCCCATTGGTCCTTGTGCAAACGACCCGAAGTGGATTTTGTTTTGAATTCCCAGATGACTTCGGCCGCTTCCGCAGGCCACGGGCCGCTGCCGTAAAAGTTGCGAGACGTATTGCCGAGCCAGGTGACCACCGCCGGTGGGACCACGATTTTTGCCGGCGGGCGTTCCTCTGCAAGAACGGGCGGAGCGTTGTCTTTGGCGCATCCGGACAGCGAAACGAGCAGCAAGAGCAAAGCAATCCCGAGGTACGCGAAAACAGAAATCGAGCGCTTTGAACCGCGCGTTCGTTTTCTCGTGCCCGCGTTCCCATTTGTATCTAAATTTTTCTCTGCTTCTTCGCTCATCTCAACCAAGCCATTCGCCTCTGTACACAATATCTGCTCTTCCCGTCATGACAACTTCGCCATCAGCCCGCCATTCGACTTCGATTCGCCCGCCCGGCATTTCAACCTTCACGCGTCGCTCAATCTTGTCGTTGATCATCGCCGCCACGGAAGCGGCGCAGGCGCCGGTGCCTGACGAAAAGGTCTCGCCCACGCCCCTTTCCCAAATGCGCAGCTCAATATTTTCACGGTCGATTACGCGCACGAAAACGACGTTGACTCGATCTGGGAATTGCGCGTGGGTTTGAAGCGCCCGGCCTATGCGACGCCAATCAAGACTGGCAAAGTCATCTACGAAAATACAGCAGTGCGGGTTGCCCATCAACAAAGCTGTTATCCGCAATTCATCGCCGTCAACATTCAGCGGATAATCGACGACCTTCTCCATCGGTTCGTCCGTCAAAATCGGAACCGACGCGCTTTCGAATCGTGGCTGGCCCAGCTCGGCCTCGAACCAATAATGGCCCTCGCTCAAACGCTCTATCAGGCGGTAGAGCTTTACTCCGGTTCTGGTGGCGAGTCGAAGCCGGTCTTGCGACCACAAACCCTGATAGTAAAGATAAGCTGCGGCAGAACGCGTTCCGTTGCCGGACAAACCGGCTTCAGTTCCATCCGCATTAAAAATCCGCACATTGAAATCCGCGTCGTCGCCTTTAACAGATTCGACCACAGCCACTCCGTCTGCACCCGCTCCGTAATGGCGATCGCAAATGCGGAGAGCGAAGTCGTTCAGGGACTCAACTCCTGAAAGTTGATCCGCCTCGAACACAATGTAATCGTTACCGAAGCCGTGAAATTTGATGAAGTGCATAGAAGCGATGACAAGGGGACAGCTGACCGTCAAATTGTGCCTATCTGATTTCGAAGGATCTATGCCTTACGACTTTCCGCCGAACGACGCCAGTAAGACTGCGATGTCATCAAGGTAGCTACGTCGGGACGTGGTCGCTTCAGAATAGTTATTGATCAAAATCGAAAACGCCAGCCGTTCGCCAGCCGCGCTTGTAACGTACCCTGACAACGCTGCGATTGTAGGCAGCGATCCGGTCTTGGCCCGCATGTTATTCGCAGCCGGCGTTCCCTTCATTCGATTTCTCAGCGTGCCTTCGCTGCCCGCCAGCGGCAAGCCTTCGCGAAAGGCTTTGGCATAGCGATGCCGGTCCATGTAAACGAGCAATTTATTCAAAGCATCCGCTGTAACCAGATCGCGACGCGACAAGCCCGAGCCATCGGTTAAGACGAGCAGGGTCGTGTCTGCTCCTGCCGCGCGAAGAAGCGCTTTGACGGCCTCAAGTCCGGCCTCTTCGCTGGTCAACTTCGCGTCAGTTCGAGTCGCGTTCCCCAACGCGCGCAGGACCAGCTCGGCGTAAAGATTCTGACTCGGCTTTAAAGTTTGCGCGGCTATCTCGCTTAACGGCGGTGACTGAATACTGGCCAGCTCGGTCAACGTAGTGACATCCAACGGCGCACTGAGCCGCTCGCGCGCATCCACAGCGCGGCTGCGTCCGGCTACGGTCACTCCGCGTCGCGCCAGCGCGGAGCGAAGCATGTACACAAAAACCAGCGCGGGACGCGGCGCGGCGATGATACCGGTCCAGCCCGGATCATCCATCGGAAGACTGCCGCTGATTTCAAACACCCCGGCGCCGAGTCCGCGATAAACGCTCAATTCGCGTTTCGTGCCGCGCGCGGTCGTCGTCGTGCGATTAATAAACGAGACCAGCGGCGTAGCGGGTCCGGTAGAAACCGTGCACTGCGAACCGATCGCCGCGCCGGGCTTCACGAACAGGTCCAGCCCATTGTCGTTGACCGAAAGCGCGCTGACTTCCGCACCGCTGTACCACTGCAGATCTGCCCATTCCCAGCCAAAGCCGTGGGGCGCGCCGTTGAAAAAACTCTCGTCGCCAACCAGGTCGCCTTCGACTCGTTTGACTCCGGCCGTTGCGATCCGCGCGGCAAGTTCGTCGATCCCCTTTTCGTAATCGCCGTCATGAAAGCGAGCTGAAATCGACGGATCGCCGCGTCCGTAGATCACCAGATCGCCGCGAACTAACCCGGCGGCATCCGGACGCACGCCGACATAGACAGAAGTCTTGAAACGAAAGTCAGGAGAAAGCCGATCGAGCGCCGCCGCCAGCGTCAGATTCTTCATGACCGAAGCCGGATGAAGCAGCTTTGCCGCATTCTCTTCGTAAAGGACTCGCCCGCTGTCCAGCGACGTCACCTTCACGGCAATCTGCGCGGGCGCAAGCTCGGACCGGTTCAGGACTTCCTGAATACGCGAGCGCAGTTCCTCAACAGTTTTCGGCGCGCCTTTGGCGGGTGAGTTCGAGCCGGCCGCCGTGGCATTCGCGGTTGCAGCTACGTCAACGCGCCGGTCTCGTTGCAGATCCTGAGCGGAGAGATTGGCGATTCCGTCAAGGTACAGCGCGAATATCAGAACTAAGACGACGGGGAATTTCCTGGGCGTGCTCATAAACATGAAATATTACCTGCTCTGGTTCAAAACTCGTTCGACGGCTTCGCTGACCTTATTCACGGGAACGCGTCGTATGCATTCCGGTTGATCAAACTCGCCGCAGGTGTAGCCGGGACACGGTTGGCAGGCGAGCTCTTCGCGGACGACTTCGGCGGGTGCGTTGGTCCAGGGTCGCCAGTGCGTGACGTTCGAAGATCCGAAGATTACTACCGATGGACAATTGACCGCCGCCGCGATGTGCGCGATGCCGCTGTCGTTGCCGACAAAGAGACGAGCGCGCGAAGCAAGCGCGGCAACTTCGGGAAGCGAAAGATCCGCGAAACCGGCGATCGAAGCGTGGCTGCTTTGTTTCAAATCGGCCAGGACGCTGCTTTCGTTTGGCCCGCTCACCGCTGCGATAACGAATCCTCGATCGGCTAATTGCTCTGCGATCCGCGCGAAGTTTTCCGTCGCCCATTGCTTCGTATCAAATGCGGCTGCCGGATGAATCAGCGCCAGCGGCTTTGCTTGATCCAGCCCCGTGGAATCCAGCCTTGCGCCAAGGCTCACCACGGCTGCTGGCGTAACCGCCAATCGCGTTCGGGGCAAATCACTGACCGGAACGCCGGTCCAGCCGAGCAACGCCAGCTGTTGTTCTACCGAATGAATCTTTTCTCGGCCCCACAATTCGATTGGGCTCGGCGCCTGATGGTTGTAAAGCCGGTTGTAGCGATAGTCCGCAAAGCCAACCCGATGACGCGCGCCGGTCGCCCTGGTCAAAAACGTCGCGGTCGTTCCGCCATGCAGGTTGTAGGCGACGTCGTAGCGCATCGAACGAAGCGCGCGCGCAACACGTGCGCGCGACGTGGTGCTTTTTCTCTCGACAGTTATGACGTTATCGACGTCGGTATGGCCATCAAGCAACGGCGCTACCCAATCCTCGAGCAGAACATCTATACGTGCGTCCGGAAGAAAACGACGCAATGAATGAAGCGACGGAGTTGCCAGCACCGTGTCGCCAATCGACCGCAACCGAACGACCAGAACGCTGCGCACTTCGCTCCAATCCCATCGCGCCGGCGCCAGCGGCTGTGGCTCGCCGCGCGAGGACGCGAGATTCGCGGTAAACGTCATTCGGACCGGCGGCTCCGTTTCAGGATTCTTGCGCAGGCTTTTCATCCTCGACGGTTGCCTCGTCTACCAGCATCACGGGAATATCGTCGCGGATCGGATAGACGCGTTTGCACTCGCGGCATTTCAAACCGCTCCCGTCCGCTTTGAGATCTACCTTGGTTTTGCATGCAGGGCACGCGAGGATTTCCAGAAGCTCCGGACTAATGGCCATTATCAAACCCTTTCATCGCCTTAGTTGATGCGCTGCTCGATTGGTCAGTTTTAACCTGACAGACGCTGTGATTATTAGAACACGAAGCTTATCAGCATGCCGAACCGTCATCAAGAATCGACCATCCGCGCTTTGTTCATAAGCGATTGACATCGGCGTGCAATAGCCTTAACTTGCCCCAACGTCTTCCCCGTTAAGGCCGTCCCGGATTCAAAGTCAGCAATCCAGTCGAGTTAGAAGTTAATCTGTACGCCGAAGGAGCGCAGGCGGCTCGCCTGCAGTGAACGCGAAGCGCGAAAAGTAAGGAACCGGCAGCGTCGAGCGACAGCGAAACCCTTTAGCGTGCTAAAGCACGCTTTGCAGGCGGGGCCGCCCGCGCTCCATCGGCTTGCGCCACATCTCCAAGGTATGAACACCCCCCGAAAGGAACCCACAATGCCCCGTCCATCGCTACTTCTTCTTATCATCCTTCTCGTCGCCGGGTCCGTCTCTGTCTTCGCTCAAACCACCGAAGACAAAAACGCCGCCAACACCGAACTGATCAAAACAACCGTTGCCAAAGTCGGCACAGGGCTGAACGCTCGTGTAAAGCTCAGGCTGTGGGACGGAACCAAGACGCAGGGCCTGATCAATGAAATTGGACCAGATGGCTTCGCCCTCATCAGCACGGATGACGACAGCATCGGCATTACGCGAAAGATTGCTTACAGCGAAGTGGCGAAGATTAACGGCAAGGGTGCAGCGGGCGATTCAAAGCTAAACATGTCGAAGCCCAGTGCCGGACAGGTCGCAAGTAGCATCGCTTCGATCTTCTGGAGCGTTTGCTCTCTTCCGTTCTGAGCGACCCGCAAAATGGAGAAGCTATGAACCGACCTTTACAGCTCGCACTTAGCTTTGCGTTCGTTCTGATTCTGGCCGCGAGCGCGTCGGCAAGTGAAGTGTTGGGTGATTTCGACGGCGATGGGAAATCCGATATCGCCGTTTATCGCAACACTGGCTTTTTCCAACCCAGCTTCTGGTACATCCTGCAAAGCACAAACGACACTCTTCGCTCAGAACAGTGGGGAGTCGGAGGCGACCAGCCGCTTCCATTCGATTACGACGGCGATCACAAAGCCGACGTCGCTATCGTTCGTGCAAACCTCATAAATGGAAATCTGACCTGGTACATAAATCAAAGCCTGACCGGCACGTTAAAGGCGCAAACGTGGGGCGCGTTTCCGGACGATTTGCCGATGCCGGGCGACTATGACGGAGATGGGAAGAGCGACATCACTGTGTTTCGCTTCTCGAACAGCACCTGGTACATCTCGCAGACGACCGACAACCAACTGCGCGCTCACCCATGGGGACAACCAGGGGACGAACCGATCCCGCTCGGCGATTATGACGGCGACAACAAAACCGATCTGACCGTCCGACGACCGGGCGGCGGCACCGATACTTTTTATATCCTGCGCAGCATGAGCAACACATTGATGGCGCAACCGTGGGGCTTTAACTCAGACGAAAACGCGCCGGTCGACTTTGACGGAGACGGGAAGACGGACGTCGCGGTCTTTCGTCCATCCAACGGGACCTGGTACGTGCTGCGCAGTTTGGATGGCGTGATCGTGTCGCAGCCATTTGGACAGCTGGACGATACTCCGCTGCCTGGCAATTATGACGGAGATACAAAAGCAGATTTTGCAGTCTACCGCCCGAGTACCAGCGCCTGGTATATCCTTCAGAGCTCAGACGGTGCGTTCCGAGCAGTGCAGTGGGGCACGCTGGGCGACATCCCAGTGCGGATGGGGGCAAGCTCGAAGGAGCTGAAGCGGTGGCGCGAAAGGTACATGGAAAGATAGATCTTGGGTCTTGGGTTTTAGGTTTTGGGTTTTTGGTTTTGGATTCGCTTTTGGACATTGGACTTTGAACTTGAGACTTGAGACTCGAAAAAACCAAAACCAAAAACCAAAAACCTAAAACCCAAAGCCCAAACCCTGTGCCTATCGTTTCTTGAGCCTCATGCGCATCCCATGCTTCGGCCTTAACGTAATCACCGGATAAAGCTTGACTGGATGATCCGGCACCAGCTCCATACGCCACTTGCGCGCGAGCGCAGCTACCAGAAGAATCCCCTCCATCCAAGCGAATCCTTCACCGATACAACGTCGCGGTCCGCCGCCAAACGGAAAGTAAGAAAACGCGGGTCTGCTGTCTCGCGATTCCTGTGTCCATCGTTCGGGATCGAATCGCGTTGGTTCGGCAAAGTAACGCGCGTCGTGATGCGTCACGTACTGGCTCAACAGAACCAGCGAGCGAGCCGGCACGACATAGTCTCGAACAGCGTAGTCCTTCAAAGCCAATCGTCCGATCGCCCACGCCGGCGGGTAAAGCCGCATCGCTTCCGCAAAAATCATCTCGGTATAACGAAGCTTCGGAACATCATCAAAGGTCGGCAATCGGCCTTGTTCGAGTACAGCATCGAGCTCTTCGTGCAACTTCGCTTCGACCGCCGGATGCTGCGACAGAAGGTACCAGGTCCAGGTCAGTGCATTCGCGGTCGTCTCGTGGCCTGCCAGAAAAATTGTCAGCGCCTCGTCGCGCACCTGCTCGTCAGTCATCTTCCCACCGTCGCCTTCTTCGTCCTGCGCCAACATCAACATCGATAGCAGGTCGCCGTGATCTTTGCCGCTAGCCCTTCGCTGGTTGATCATTCGATAGATCGTCGCATCCAGTCGATCCTTTGCTTGTTGAAACCGACGCTTTTGCGGCAACGGAAGTTTCTCCAGAAGCTCCGCGAACGGAAGCAACATCGCGTTGAAAAGCTCCATCACCTGCGTCAACGCATCGCCGATCTCTTCGGCTTCCGATTCCACGTCCGCGTCGAACAGCGTCTTGCCGACGATGCTCAATGTCAGCCTCATCATTTCGTGCGACATGTCCAGCGTTTCGCCGTCATGCCAACGCGCGGATGCTTCCTCGGCGTAATCCGTCATGATCCGGCCGTAAGCCGCGACCCGCTGGCGATGAAATGCCGGTTGGGCCAACCTCCGCTGCCGGCGATGAAATTCGTGTTCGCTGGTCAGGAGGCCTTCGCCCAGCAGACGTTTGGACCGCTGAAGCGCGCGGCCCTTGATGAAGTTCTGATTATTCGTCACCAGCACGTCTTTGATTAAGTCCGGATGGTTAAGAAAGTAGACGTCCTGCGGGCCCATCTTGAAATAGACAATGTCGCCATGTTCGCGCGCCGCGTTCAGCAGAAAGTTCAGCGGATCGCGACGGAACGCAAGAAAAGTAAGGCCGAGAAATTTCCGTTTGGGGCCGGGTGGCAAGGAAGGTTTGGTCACAACGAGAACATTCTTTCATCCGGATCGTGGAGGGTCAATTGGGGCTTCGACAAACCTCACCGCCTCCGAACGCATGGCTCTTGCCACTCACCAGCCAGCGAAGCGGGTGGCTCCTTATTCGGTTTCCCTTACTTTGCGGATTGCTGCTCCAACTTATCGGACATTGCCCCCGCTTGCCCGTCCTAACGCTCGTGATATATTAACGCGCATCGGGTAAGTCGAACTTCAATTGAAAACTAAAAGCGGGAGTCGGAAGTTTGTCCTTAGAATTCGCAGTCGAATATCCATGCATGCTGCGCGCGCGATACGACGAAAAGCATCTGCGCGCGTGGGGCCGCCTCAGCAACATACACACGCGCCTCACGACCGGGGACAACTCGGCGCCAACGCCGGACAAACTGAAATTTGTCGAAGACGCTCGGGCGGAACTCGAGCTGATGCAGGAAGCGGCCATGGTTTGCGCGTCGTGTCCCGCGTGTTTACCGCATGAAGCTGCGGCGGAAGGCGAGGCAGTAGGATGCCTCGGTCGCATCAGTTATCCGATCGAAGCGCAGTTTGAAAAGTTCATGGCCGACCGTGTTCAGTTGGCGCTGGACACTCTCGACAAAGAGGATCAGCCGCGTTTACTGCTTTTGCTGGTGGATAAAGAATCGCCATTCGACGGTGAAGGCACGAAGGAGTTGCGACGCGTTACGACGAACAACGGTTTGAGGTTTTTCGAGCTGCGTTTGCCGATTCGGCTGGCGCGCGAAGCATCGCATTTGACTACCGACAATCTGTTCGACTTGCTGGCCGGTTTCCGCTCCGACGATTCTGAAGCAACAACCTACACTCGCGAATTCCCGCCGGCGGCGACTGCTGACTACTACGACTTTCTGGACTTCGTTCTGCGCAACGATCTCTCCTCAACCGAAATAGAGCGGCTTCACGGACGCGGACGCAACTACGCTCAGTACCTTCGACTGCTGGCCGCGCTGGAACGGGCCGAAGCGCTCAACACGCGCCTGCTAATCGATTGATAACGGTTTCTCGCAAAGGCGCAAAGAGACGATTCATAATCGCCGCAGTTTCGAGTGCCTCTCGCCATCGTCAACCCTTTGCGTCTCCTGTCTTTCTGTTCTTTGCGTCTTGCATGAAATTTCCTGATCTCAAATCATTCACATTCGACCGTGTAGATCAACGTAGTCTTGCCGCCGGCCGGAACACTCAGTTTGAATTGGACCGTGTTTGCCCCAAGCGGCTCTGCCGGGACGCTGCTCTCCACAACCTTCCACTGGTTGTCGTCGTACCGCTCAATTCCCTCGCGGACGAACGCCGCCGCGGCGAGCGGGCCGCGATTGCTTATCACAACTTCGATCCGAGTAAAGAGCTTGTCACGGCTATTGTTCTCACCGTCGCGGTAGTTGATCACGCGTCGCTCGAGCACCCGCCGCGTTCCAAAGATCGTGGCCGAGCGCCCCTGTGTGACGCTGAACTCGCCATTCTGCGGCGTGAATGAAATTCGGTCCTGCCCAACGATCTGGGCCAGCGGCCCGGTTCGCTGATAGAAGGTCACAAGCCCGGCCGCCATCAGCGCAGGCGCAGTATTTTTTGCCACCAGTCTCACTTCCAGTCCGCGCGGCAAAAGGATGAATCCGCCACGCCCAAGCGTCTGCGCTTCATACGTGTTCTCGAAAATGTTTCGCTGGACGATCGCCAAACGCGCGCGCTGAAAAATCGGAAAGCGATTGATAACCACGTTGGAATTCAGGCTGATGTTGTCTCCCAGTTTGTTACCGGGATAGGTGACTGTCGGGGCTTACGCGAAAGGATCGAAATCCTCTTCATCTTCTTCAGGCTGGGTTGCTTTGTCTTTCTTCTCTCCGACGTTCTCTTCGTCGAGCCGGCGCAGCGTATCGAGGATCAGATTTGTGTTGCTCGGCGCTTTTATCTTGATCGGAAACGGCTGCGTCGATCTGGCGAAATCGAAAATGCCGTTGGTCATCTCGACTGTCTTTTGAAACGCCTCTTCGCCCATGTTGTCTTCGGTCTCTGCGTCGACGATCCGGCCTTCATTGAAAAAGATTCGTCCGGCGTTGTTGTCTCCGGTGATGACCAGCACGCCGGTGAGCCGCGTGTTCTCGACCACCTGGACCGCGTCGAAGAGACTGATGATTGCCAGGTCGCCGGCCAGCGTGACGTCGCGCCGGGCCGCTGCGATTCCGCTGGGGCTGAGATCCGGACGGCGAGCTCGCCGGATCGCTTCGAGCCCGGAGGCGATCGAAATTCGCGGGTCCAGGTTCTTGGCTTCCAGCAGCCGGTCATAGGCCATGTCGAATTCGTCGCGCTCGATATAGAGGCTGGCCAGCGCCAGACACTGCCGCGCGGACTCTTCCATGTTTTTGTTGATGGCGGCGATTTCGCGAAGGCGTTCGCGCAGCCGGATCGAGCGCGGATGAAGCTCAAGCGCGGTGCGCAGGCGTAGCATTGCGCGATCCGACGCTTTGTATTTTAGAAAGAGATCGGCATCCAACAGCGCTGTTTCGACCTCTCCTTCTGGAGTGGCTTCCTGATTTGGCTGGGCGTCGCTCATGCGTTATTCGTCGGTTCGAAGAATGGAAAATGATGGGCTCTTCGGGGCTCTGGCGAGTTTAGCATAAGTCGGAGGAGAGCAACCGACGGAGCGCAGGCGGCTCGCCTGCAGTGAGCGCGAAGCGCGAAGAACGTGGTAATGGCGCAGTTTGCATTCGAGAAAGATAAGACGGTTTCACGCAAAGGCGCGAAGAACCGAAAGCAGAAGACGCAAAGAAATCATTCATAATCTTTGCAATTTCTGAGCGCCTGCTAACATTGCTTCCCCTTTGCGCCTCTTGCTTTCGGTTCTTTGCGCCTTTGCGAGAAATTTCCTCCTGACAAATTCCGGAACTGCACCACCACGGAGAATGTATTAAGGCTTTTCGCGCCTGCGGCGCTCAGTGCAGGCGGGCCGCCTGCGCTCCATCAAAAATCAAACCTAATCCCAACCCGAATCTGCCGCTGCCGCATGGTTCGCATCATCACCAAAAACGAATCGATAACCTCCTGTCGCTCGGCGGGCGTTGCGGACGGAGCCAGCGCTCGAAAGTTAATAAACTCAGACCCAAAACTCCAAACAGTCGCATTAAGCACATTCCCGATTTCAACCACCGGCCTGATCCGCATTCGCTCGTTCAAACGAAATTCGCGCGTCACACTCAAATCGAAAACAAACATCGCCGGTCCCACGCCCGCGTTGCGCGGCAGATTCCCCGTTCGTCCGATCGTAGGCAACGTGAACTGCGACAGCAACGCCGGATCGATCGGCTCGCCGGGTCTGCGCGCCACCAGCTTTCGAATATCGCCGCCGAATATCGGTCGATCATTACTGACATCGTCCAGGTTACGATCTGCGCCGCCGATCGAAAGGTTGAACGGCGCGCCCGAACCCCAGCGCACGATCGGCGAAAAGCTCAACCGCCCAAGAACTCGCGGCGTATCAAACGTTCCTGAAAATACAAACCTGTGTCGACGATCAAGCAGGCTGCGCGCTCGTTCCGCGCGAAAGTCCGCAGGGGTCAGAGCATCCGACGTGTTCACTACTCCATCGTCGACCAGATGCGAAAGCGTGTATGCGGCGCGAAACGCGAATCCAAACCCCTGATTGTTACTTTCAAAGCGCCTTCGAATGTCCAGCGTCAGTCCGTGATAAATACTGTTGCCGATGCTGGCGAGCTGTTCGACCTCGCCGCGGGTCGGATCCGGCCGCAGGTTTCTCAACGCCGCGAGCGCGACGTCGACAGAAGTCGATGATGAAAAGCTGTTGAGGTTGATCAACGTGATCGGTACGCCGAATTCAACTATGCAACCGACGGTGTCCGGATTCGTAGGGCTGAACGGTGAAGGACATCGCGCGGGGTTTTGCGGATTGAACGGCGACAAGGTAAAGCGCACCAATTCTCCGGCTCCGGTCACGTCGTAGAGCGGGCGAATCCCGCCCGCGCCGGTACGAAAATTGGCGAAGTCATTCGAGAGCAGATACTCCGAGAAGTCTCTGTAAGCCGAAGGCAGCACCGGCGCGTTCGCGTTGAACTCGCGCCACAAATGTAGTCCGCGATTCCACGTGAGATTTGCTTCGAAGACGAAGCCGCGCCCAATGTCGCGCTCGAAACCCAGATTCGCCTGATAGCTTTCGGGGATTCGAAGCGCGGGATCCAACCGGCGCAGGAACGCGGAATTGCGAACTGCGTACTGCGCGATCAGCGGCGAATCCACCGTGAAAGTTTGCGGGAAGCGTATGTTGGCGGTGATGAAAGCGCGACGCTCGGCGGCGGTCAGAACTCTGCCAGTCGCAGGATTTCGCAACGCGTTTGTGTCGAAGAATAGCTGCTGCCCACCGAGCGTGAAATCGTCTATCGTTCGCAACAGCGCCCGGTTGAAAAAGATCCCGCCGCCGGCCCGAACTACAGTTCGCCCATCACCACCCGGAGAGAAAGCAACGGCGAATCTTGGCCCAAAATTATTCCGGTCCTTGACGATGCTTTCGTTCTCGTATCGCAGACCAAAGCTGAATGTCAGGTTCGACCTCGCCTGCCATTCATCCTGCAGGAAAAAACTTGAGTAGGTATTTCTTTGGGTTGACTCAGTAAGAAAGTTCTGGCGAAAGCGGCTCGGGATGCCGGCCAGGAAATCTCCCGCGCTTTCAAAATTGAATGTCCCCGAAGCGTCGGAGAGGCTGATGAACGTAGACCGAATCCGCTGAATGTCTACGCCAAATCGGAAAGTATGCGGGCCATGCAGAACCGAGAGCGTGTTCTGCAATTGCAAACGCGCCTCGCTGCGATCGCTGCCGCCGGAGGTGGACGAACCCGCCACCAACGTCCCGGAACGGTGGCCGGGATTGATCGCCGGCAGCGGATCGTTTAGCGAGATCAGAACAACGGGACTGGAGCCGCCGCTCGCGACCAGTGCCGGCGCGAGCCGGGAGAACTGGACGCGTGCCTGGTTGATAAGTCTTGGGCTGAATACGTAGTTGTCGGTAAACGAAACCGCATCGGAGTTCCGTGTCTTTCCCTGCAGGGCCTCAGCTAAACGACTGCCGCCCCCAAACTGCCGCAGATTATCGAGCCGGCCCATGTGATATTGAAAAGTAGCGTTGTGTGCTTCGCTGAATTGATGATCCACGCGCGTCGTGACGACGTGATTGACGACGGGTGTGTTTACGGACAACTGGAACGGCGCAACCTCCGCGCTTAGCGCCGGCGCGTTTACATCTTCGAACCGACGACCTGCCAGCGTAGTCGGCGACGGTAGAAAGAAAACCGAACTCGGTTGAAGCGGAACCAGCGTATCGATCAAAGCGTTGTCGAGCACCCGGTTGTTTTCGTAGGAGAGAAAGAAAAAAGTCCGACCGGGTTTGAGCAGGCGCGGAATGATCATCGGCCCGCTGAAGGTAAACCCTGGGTCGAGTTCCGTCAGCGGCAGGCGCGTCAATCCCCGTGATTTGTTCTTATGCGTGTTGGCATCCAAAACGTCGTCGCGAAAGAACATGAACGCGCGGCCGCGAAACTGGTTGGCGCCGCTGCGCGTGCGTATGTTGACGCGTCCGCCCGACGCCCGCCCGTACTCGGCCGAAAACTGATTAGTGATCACCTGCACTTCTGCAACCGCCTCGAGTGAAGGCTGAACTCGCTCGCGCGCGGAACGATCGTCGTTGTTGTCCAATCCGTCTATCGTCAAGTTGTTTGAATACGCTGGCCCACCCGCCAGCGCAAACGTCCCGGCTTCTTCGGGAGTCTGCGCAGGGATGTCGTTCCGATCTTCGGCCAGGTCGCGGGTCGAAAGCGGTTCTTCAGTCACCCCCGGCAACACGAAAATCAGATCCAGCGGAGACCGCGAGAGGTTCGGCAGAGTTGTCAGCTCTTCAGCATCGATCGTCCCTCCCGCAACCGTGCGGTTAATATCGATCAGCGGAACTTGTGTGTCTGCGACGACTGTTTGCTCGATCGCCACTCCGGCTGGATGCAACGTGAAATCAAGATGAACCTGCTGCCCGCTATTGGTTTGCAACGCGGTTCTGGTTTCGGTGGCAAATCCGGAAAACGATGCGCTCACTGCGTAGTCGCCGGGAGGCAGTTCGATTAGACGATATCGGCCGTTTGAATCCGTGACCGTTGATCGTTCGATAGCGGCATCCGTCAATACGGCTTTCACAACGACGCCGCGGATTACGGCGCCGTTCGGATCGAGAACTCGTCCGCCGATCACGACTTCATCGAGATCCTGCGCACGAATGGAAGCAGGAAATGCTAGTAACGCTAAAGCGCTGAGAAGGAGAATTCCAGAGAGATTCAGAGCGTGAAGACTTCTGTTCATGAGCTTTCTCCACGCGAGGGGTTAAGGGCAAGCTACCGCCCATCCGCCCGCCTGCAGCCTCAGCGCAGACTCGTACCGATCAAATCAGTACCCGGCGATTCGAGCGGCGAAGGATGATTTTTAAGGGTGGTGTTCGCGGGAGAGGTGATTGGTCGAATGGCCCGCGAGTGTCTGACGCGGCGCGCACTTTACCATCAGTCAGCGCGCGAGACAATACCCAGTTTGGATGGAGTAAAAGAAAAGGCGGTTTCACGCAAAGGCGCGAGGAAAAGAAAGATGAAGGCGCAAAGGGTTGCGTAGTGGCGCTCAAAATCTGAAGAGCATGAGTGCCCTCTTAGCGCCTTCTCGCTTTCTGTTCTTTGCGTCTTTGCGCGAAAACTCAATTCGACTTGAGCTCAACATTAAGAATGTCTCGCCCTTCAGTCCCGAGGTAGGTTACCAGCAGCTTCTCATAAACTTTGTAGCCATCGTCAACATTCATAGATTTTGGGGAGCAAATGGAACACGCTCAAGAGCTCGTCCGGCGCCTTCACCGCGGTTCAATTCGGCCAGAATGGTGACGTACCGTTGGCGAGCTACAACACGCGCTGAGCATCGCCCTGTGTCGCTTGGACTCAGAGATATTAGCTTCGATAAATGCAACTCAAGTCCGGCAACCCGCAGTCAGGAAGGGGACCCTGTCCACGCGCGAGTTTTGCGATTGGACTCTTCTAGAATAGATCTGAAGTTGAGGCGAGGACAGGGTCCCCTTCCTGACTGCGTGTGAGCAATCCTGAATTGTGTTGCAGGAAGCTGAGAGACTGTGAACATTGAGCGCGGACTAAGTGTCTAGCTCTGATTCGCGCGGCGGCGTTGGAGAGTCGTGCGGGTCGATCGGACAAGCGCTCCTGCCTCGGGCGGAGGAGGTTCGGTGAATTGCGAGAATTCCTCTGTGTGAGATCTGAGGTAAGTGAAAAAGCGTTCGAACTCGCGCTGCATCGCGTCCATCTTTTCGCGCATGTTGAGAATAATCTCGACACCCGCCAGATTAACTCCCAGGTCACGAGTCAACGATAAGATCACTTCAAGTCTTTCCAAATCAGGGTCCGTGTAGAGCCGGGTATTGCCTTCGGACCGAGATGGTTTGAGCAAGCCTTCACGCTCGTACAAACGCAGGGTCTGCGGGTGGATCTCATACTGAGTAGCCACGGCGCTGATTGTGTATGTACGTAATTTGCGTTTCATAAAAACAGTGACGAGTGACAAGTGACAAGTGACAAGTGACGACCGGTAACAAGCATTGAACTTGTCACTCTTCACTTGTCACTGTTATTCGAGTCCCATAACGACGCGCGGATTCTCCGGATTCATCTGCGCATAGCGCTTCAAGAGCTCTTTCGTCTCTTCCGAAATAACGTTGGGCAGAATTACTTTGACCTCGACGAACTGGTCGCCATGCAAACTCGGGTTTCTCAGCGACGGTGCGCCGCGTTCGCGCAGCCTAAACTTCTGCCCTGACTGCGTGCCCGGCGGAATTCGCAGTTGCGCTTTTCCTTCAACCGTCGGCACTTCGATCTTCGCGCCGAGCGCGGCTTCCGGCACGGTCACCGGGACTGTCACATAAATATTGTCGCCCTTGCGCGTAAAATGTTTGTGCTTTCCTACGTTGGTGATGATGAACAAATCACCCGGCGGCGCTCCGAGCCGTCCGCCTTCGCCTTTGCCGGCGATGCGCACGCGCGAACCGGTGTCGACTCCGGCCGGAATTCGCAGCTTGACCGTCTCGGTCTTCGGCATTACTCCCGCGCCTTTGCACAAAGAACATGGCGTGCGTCGCCGTCCAGTTCCTCCGCAGTCCTGACACTCCTGCGAAAATCGAAGCCGGCCGCCGGCCTTCTGAACCTGGCCGGTGCCTTTGCAGGTCGGGCAGACGACCACTGGGCCACCCGTGTCACCCGCCCCGTTGCAGCGCGAACACTGTTCGGAACGATTGACGGTAATGTTGGTTGTCATGCCGGTGATGGCTTCTTCGAAAGAAAGCGCCAGCGGCATTTCGATATCAGCACCGCGTTTCGGCTGAACTCGCGGCGGTTCTGGTTCTGGTTTGGCTCCGCCGCCAAACAGGTCCGCGAAGATGTCGCGGAAACTGCTGCCGCCGCCTGTGCCGGCTCCGGATGCAGTTCCCCAGTCAAATCCTTCAAAGTCAAAACCGGCTGGACCACGACCCCCTGCGCTGCCCGCAGTCGCGCCCCTCGCCGCTGCGTCAGCCAGATTGTCCGAATACTGGCCGAAACGGTCGTAGACGCCTCGCTTCTTCGCATCCGAAAGCACGTCGTGCGCTTCCGTGATTTTCTTAAAGCGATCCTCTGCCGACTTGTCGCCGGGATTTACATCCGGATGATGTTTCCGCGCAAGCCGCCGGTAAGCCTTCTTGATCTCTTCCGGCTTGGCATCGCGCTTAACACCCAGAACCTGGTAGTAATCTTCCTTAGCCATATGAAAACAGTGACAAGTGCCGAGTGAGAAGTGACAAGCTTGAAAGCCTGTCTCGCTTGTCACCCGTCACTTGTCACTCGTCACTGCTTTACTTGTTCTCGTCTACGTCCACATATTCGGCATCGATAACGTTGTCATCGCCGCCGCTTTGAGTCGACGAAGATGACGCGCCCGCCGCGGATGCCTGCTCTTCACCAGTCGCGCCGGTTGCGCCGGTCTGCTGATAAAGCGCTTCCGCCAACTTATGCGAAGCCGTCTGAAGCCGCTCGAACGCGCTGTTCATAGTTTCAGCGGTCCCTTCTGCAGTGGCCTTCTTGGCTTCCGCGATCGCCTCGTCGATTTCCGTCGCGGCCGTCGCGTCGACCTTGTCGCGGTTTTCGCCGAACGTTTTCTCGACCTGGTAGGTCAGACTGTCCAGACGATTTCGCGCTTCGATCTCTTCCTTCTTCTTCGCGTCATCGGCCGAATGCGATTCCGCATCGCGCATCATTCGATCGATCTCATCCTTGGAAAGACCGGACGAAGCGGTGATCGTGATCTTCTGCTCGCGACCGGTACCCATGTCCTTGGCAGAAACATTCACGATGCCGTTCGCATCGATGTCGAAAGTCACCTCTACCTGCGGCATACCGCGCGGCGCCGGCGGAATGCCGACCAGATGAAACTTTCCAAGCGTGCGATTGTCCGCAGCCATCGGTCGCTCGCCCTGAATCACGTGAACTTCCACAGACGTTTGATTGTCCGATGCGGTCGAGAAGACCTCCGACTTGCGCGTCGGAATGGTCGTATTGCGCTCGATAAGCTTGGTCGATACGCCGCCCAGAGTTTCGATTCCGAGTGAAAGCGGAGTTACATCCAAAAGCAGGATGTCTGTCTTTTCTCCAGACAAAACGCCGGCCTGAACCGCAGCGCCGACGGCAACGACTTCGTCCGGATTGACGCTCTTGTTCGGCTCTTTGCCGAACAGCTCCTTGACCATCTCCTGTACTTTCGGGATTCGCGTAGAACCGCCGACCAGTACCACTTCGTCGACTTTACCGGCATCCAGACCCGCGTCTTTGATCGCCTGCTCGACCGGAGATTTGAGCCGTTTGAGGATCTCTTCGATCAACTGCTCAAACTTGGCACGCGTCAATTTCATGACGAGGTGCTTCGGCCCCGACTGGTCCGCCGTGATAAATGGAAGATTGATCTCTGTCTCCATTGCGGTCGAGAGTTCGATCTTCGCCTTCTCGGCCGATTCCTTCAGCCGTTGCAGCGCCATCTTGTCGTTCGAGAGATCGATACCCTGATCCTTCTTGAACTCTTCGATGATCCATTCCATCAGACGCTCGTCGATATCGTCACCGCCGAGGTGCGTGTCGCCGTTGGTTGATTTCACTTCGACCACGCCTTCGCCGACTTCCAAAATCGAAATGTCGAACGTGCCGCCGCCAAAGTCGAACACCGCGATGGTCTCGTCTTTCTTCTTGTCCAGACCGTAAGCAAGCGCAGCCGCGGTCGGCTCGTTGACGATACGCATCACTTCGAGACCGGCGATCCTGCCCGCATCTTTTGTCGCCTGACGCTGCGCGTCGTTAAAGTACGCGGGCACGGTGATGACCGCTTTCTCGACCTTCTGGCCAAGATAGTCTTCGGCGGACTGTTTCATCTTCTGCAGGATCATCGCCGAAATCTCGGGCGGGCTATAATCCTTCCCACCGGCCTCGACACGCACGTCGTTATTCCCTGCGGGTTTAACTTTGTAAGGGACCTGTTTGATCTCTTCGCTCACCTCGTCAAAGCGCCGGCCCATGAAACGCTTGATCGAATAAACCGTATTTTCAGGATTGGTAACGGCCTGTCGTTTGGCGACCTGGCCGACAAGCCGATTGCCGTCCTTGGTGAATGCCACCACCGATGGCGTCGTGCGGCCACCTTCGGAGTTCGTGATGACAGTCGGTTCCCCGCCTTCCATCACGGCCACTACCGAGTTAGTCGTTCCCAAGTCGATTCCGATAATCTTGCTCATTGCTGTTCTATTCTCCAAAATGTGCTCTGGCCGCTCTAAAACTCAAATCCGCGACCGGCCTCAAAAGTGACGCGTCCATTTTCCGTCGCTCCAGTGAACGATCCAACATTTACGCATGTTTCCGATTTGAACGCTGGACTAATATAATATGTGAGTCCCTTGTTGTCAAATTTATCTACGGCAGTAAGCGGCAGGCGATTTCATAGAGGCAAATCGCTGCAAGCTAACCGTTTAAGTGGAAAGCAGGAGACCGCTTGGGGAGTGAAATCAGCTCTGGCGGCGCTCTTCGTTCAGCAATCGGGAAGCGAAAAACACGTAATGGACACCGGAAATGACCGACATTGCGAAGACCGTAGCGTAAACGCTTGGCAGGTAATAGCCGCTAATCCAGGAAGGAATGCTGGCTGCGATCAGGATCGCCACTACCGCAAGAATCTGCACGGTGGTGTTCAGCTTTCCCAGCCAGGACGGCCGGAAGCTGCGAAAGCCCGTGACAATGTTAATCGCCGCCGCGCCGACTACGATGAAGATGTCACGGCTGATGACGGCGGCCGTAACCCAAAACGGAACCGGCAAGTGACTGGGCGGAGTTTTTTGAGCGGTGATCGTGGGTAGCGACAGAACTACGAATGAAGTTACGAGCAGGAGTTTGTCAGCGACGGGATCGAGGATGGTACCGAGCTGAGACTTCTGATTAAACCGCCGCGCAAACAGCCCGTCCAGGCCATCCGTGATTCCTGCGATACAAAAGACCACCAGTGCCCAGACAAACCGCTGATAAAAAAGTAGAGAAACAAAAACGGGAATCAGCGCCATGCGAAACAACGTGAGAATGTTCGGTAGCGTGATGATTCGAGATGACATAAACGAAAAGTCCAAAGTCCCAGGTCCAAAGCCTCAGGTCTCGAATCTGATACCAAGGTCTAACTTTGATTTGAGACCTGAGACTTTGGACCTGGGACTTTGGACTACCTAACCGAACGCAGTTCCAGCAACGATACTTCAGGGGGACAACCGTAGCGTATTGGGAGCACCACAGTTCCCAAACCTCTTGTAACGTAAATCTGTGTCTCGCCTCGTCGGCCGAGCCCACGAAATATTCGTCGACGCGGGCGGCCCGACGCGCTTTTCTCCGAACGCCAGTTCACCTGCCCACCGTGCGTGTGGCCGCTCAATACCAGATCGACGTCGGCGCGGGCTGCTCTGCGAAGAATAATCGGATTGTGCGCCAGCAGGAGTTTCATTTCGTCCGCCAGCGATCCAGCCATAGCCAGCGGTAAATCTTCGAGTCCGACCATCGTGTCGTCCACGCCGGCCAGCCAGAACGAAGCACCGCGAAGTTCAAATCGAGTACCTTCGTTCACCAGTACTCGAATTCCTTCTGCCCGGAACAGGTCGGTGATCAAGGCCGCGTCGGTCCAATGATCGTGGTTACCCAGCACCGCGTACACGCCGTGTTTCGCGCGCAATCGTCCCAGCAATTCCGCGCATGGCGCGGCGTAACTTGGATCGTGCGAAATGTAATCGCCGGTCAGCGCGATGATGTCCGGCTCGAGGCTGTTTGCGGTTTCGATGGCCCGAACGATTTGTTCGGTGCCGGTAAAAGGGCTGTGATGGATGTCCGACAGGTGAACTATGCGCATCCCGTCGAGTTCGCGCGGAAGCCGTTTGAGCCCAATCGCATGCCGCTCGATAGACAGCATGTACGGTTCGGCAAAGGCCGCGCGCGCGGCATGTGCCACGGTGGCGGCCAACGCTCGCAACGGTCTTGCGGGCGGCGCCAATGGTTTGCGTCGCGCAGCACGACCACGCGACTTCAATCGAAGCGGATTTGCCATATTGAAAATTAAGTAGTGGGCAAGGCTTTGGAAGTTAACGATTCCTGCCCGAAACGACTAACCTGCCAAAGCCCGCGCATTATAGATTCGGTGGGCATCAAGCGCAAGACGAGGGAGCGCAGGCGGCTCGCCTGCAGTGAGCGCGAAGCGCGAATAATGGGTCACGCTTTCGCGCCTGCGGCGCTCAGTGCAGGCGAGCCGCCTGCGCTCCATCGTTAACGGCCGCTCAGTCTCTCGACCGCCAAATGGGCGGCCTGCAGATAAACCGGCTTGGGATTGGTTGCGTACTCGCGAAGGCAAGCTTCTGTGAACTTGATCGCGTGCTCGTCATCCGAAGCGACGGCGCGATCGATCAGGTCTTCTTTGGCAGGATCCGTCGGTTTGGAGACAGCGGCAACGGCCTTCGAACCATAGGCCGAGTACAATCCGGCGGCGGCTTGCCAGCCGTACCGCAGCAGATTCGCAGTGTCTTCCGGTTTGACGTACGGCAGCAGCAACCGAAGCGCGCTGGGCCCGGTCACCGCATGGATGAACGCGATCACGCTTCCGATTCCACGCGCGTTTTCCACATAGACTCTGGCGAAACTTTCCGTCAAATCTGAAAGAAACAACGCCGGGTTTCCTGACGCATCAACCAAGCCGGGAACTTTAGCGAAGGATGGCAGCGTTGAAAGTCGATTCAGTTCGTCGGATATCAATCCCCGTCTGCTTCCTTCAGCGGGCAAGAGTTCTACCTGCTTGAGCGCCTGGCCAGGCGTCAGAACGCCTCGGGACGTCTCGCTGGACACTGGTGCTTGGGGCAGCACCTGGTAACGCGCTGCCCAGTACGCCAGGCCGTGAGCAAGCTCCAGCCTGCGCGACGGATTGTCTTTCAGCGAAAGGCTGCGCGCGGCGTGACCCGTGCGAATCAATCCATGGGCCGCGGCAGCAACCAGGCCGGGGGCAAGACGCGGGAGCCACTCGTTAAGAACGCTACTCCACGGCTTCTCTTTCAACTGACGTTCGAAGAAAGCGATCCAGTCCCCGACCCTTCGATACTGGCCCAGGGCCTCGCGCCAGTTGTCCGTTGTGATTGCATCGCGAGGAGAAGGTGGGTCTTGCAGACTTCGTTTGTAACGTTCAACCCACGGAACGACCGCTTCGAGCCGACCCAACGTGACCAGCGCTTCGGCGGCCATCGGGCCGTGATTAGCCAATCCGCCGTGATACTCGGGCCCGGTCCGGCCAAGCATTCCCAGCGCTTCATCCATCACGTCCGAAGCGTTTCGAGTCTGCGCTGACGACATTTGCTGGTTATTCGGAATCACGCTGCATCCAGTGAAAAGCGAAGGCCAAACCCAGCCGGCCGAACCAAACACCAACATGCGATTCAAGAACCAACGCCGAGAGGCGATCGTGGAAAACCGTTTGGTTTCGTCGAAATCCCGCACCATCGGTTCAACCTCTTATGTCCGACAAACTTCAGTTTGTCGTCCGCGTTCGACAAGCTAATGCTCGTTCTCAGAAGTGAACAAGGCCAAAAAAACTGCCCGAAGTATAACTCCGTTCCCGATGCGGGTTGTTATGCTGGTGTAAAAGGGTACAGGTCTTAATACCCGGCAAACTTTGGTTTGTCGGACATTAAGGCTTTGTCTCGTCGCTTCCGGAGAAGACAGGCAGCGATTCGACTATGTAATCAAAGCCCAACCACAAGCTCCAACTATGGTGATAGAAGAGCAGCGGAAACGCGACGGCGGTTATCAAAAGCGCCACCACCACCACGCTGTAATCAACACCAACGACCAGCAACAGCAAAAGGCCGACGACCAGAATCACGAACTCGGTCGTGACGACGTTCGCCATTATCGCGCCGACGAAAAATCCCGCTTCGCGCTTGAACAGCGCACGGCACGAAGGACAATGGTGGCGGATATGAAACGGGCGTTGAACGATCGACGACCTGCCGCAAACAGGACAAAGCAATCGCAGGCTGCGTGACAGCGAACGAAAGATCGGCCGGCGAATTCCATTAACCGATGTCACGAGAGCTCCATTCGTCACACCCGGCTAACGGTTCAAATATTTGCTTTGCAGAACCCCGCGATGATGAAGCTCATGACCTACGATTATGTATGCCAGCGCTCGCACGGTGACTTCAGCATCGTTGGCTACGCCGGTTCGCATCCAAGCTTCTTCGTCAAAATGTTTGAAGAGAAGAACGGTCCCGCGCCGTAAGACCTCGAACTCATCGCGCAGCTCTTTCAACGAACGGTTGTCAAACAAACCGTTCGCGACATAGTCATCCTGTTCATATCCCGGCAACGCGGTTTCGTCACCACGCCCGAATCGCAAGGCGCGATACGCGAAGATCCGTTCGGAGTCGATTAGGTGGCCTACCAGTTCGCGAACGCTCCACTTGTTCGGTTCATACCGATATCCGGCTTGTGATTCATCGATCCCGTCCAGCAGAGCAAGAGTGTCCTTGATTTGATCGCTCAGCAACTCGACTATGTTTCCGGCGGGCACCAGCGACACATAAGGCTCATAGTCCGGCAGGTATTCTGTTTCCGATGGTTTGCTGGTCATAACAGCGCTCATAAATTCTCCTTAACCAAAACTCGCTTGTTGGAACTCACACGGCATGATACGCACCTATTCGTAGCGATTCCAAGGCCGAGTCGTTTCGTGTGATTGGGATTTGTTTTGCTTCGGGTGGTTCGCGGTCCGTATGCGTCGACACGAACCACGAAATGCACTAACAAGCGACGAAACCGCACGAATCATCGTCTCAAACACACACCGCGTTCGACCGCATACAATCGCCACTCTCCAGGAATATCGATCAGGGTTTGCGCGCCGCGATCTTCAAAACTGATTCCCGATCCCGCGACCAGATCCTTGACCGTGTGGGAAACCAGAATCTCGCCCACCGCTGCATGCGTTGCGACCTGGGCGCCGATCTCGACCGCGATGCCGCCGACTTTATCTTCCATCACGTCGCACTCGCCCGTGTGGAGTCCGGCCTTTATCTTTATGCCCAGCCGCGATGCCGAATCCGTGATCGCGCAAGCGCAGCGGATCGCACGGGCCGGGCCGTCGAACGTCGCCAACAGTCCGTCACCAACCATTTCGATCTCGCGTCCTTTGAACAACTCGAGGTCGCGTCGAACGTACGCGTGATGACGTTCGATCAAATCTCGCCAGCGACGTTCGCCGATCTGTTCAGCCTGCAAAGACGAATCGACGATGCGAGTGAAAAGCACGGTGGCCAGGACCCGATCGTATTCCGGCGCGTGTCGAACTCCGGTCAAAAACTCTTCGACTTCGTCCAGGATCGCGTCCTGATCTCCGACGAAAGGCAAGTGATCCACGCCGGGTAGTTCGACATACTTCGCTCCGTGAATGCTCGATGCGACAAAGCGGCCTTCTTCGACTTTCAAACAGAGATCGCCTTCGCGGTGGATGACAAGGGTAGGAACGCGTATCGACGGAAGCACGTGGCGCACGTCGATATCCGCATTCATTTTCGTCAACGCCAACGCCGCGCCCGGGCTAGCGCCCATGCGCAGGTAGGTGGCCCACCATTCTCTGAAATGCGGATCGTCGGCAACCGACGGCGCCCGCTCGTCCAACCCGACCGGGCCTCCCCATTCCCTCTGCATCAAATCGTAAAACTTCTGTCGTTCTTCGCTGCTGGGTCCCCACGGATAGTCTTCGTCCCAGATACGCTTGGCGTAGGTTCCGATCATAACCAGCGCGCTGGTCTTCTCAGGATACGTCGCGGCAAACAGGCTGCACATGGGCCCGCCTTCCGAAACACCGATCAAGGCCGCGCGCTCCGAACCGACCGCTTCCATCACCGCGCGCACATCATCCATCCGCTGTTCGAGCGTGGGAAGTTCGTTATTCGGAACGCGGTCCGAAAGCCCCGTCCCGCGCTTGTCAAAAAGAATCAGCCGCGAAAACGAAGCCAACCGGGTAAGGAAGCGAGCGAACGACGGCTCTTCCCAAAAATATTCGAGATGCGAAACCCATCCCATGACAAAGACCAGGTCAAGCGCGCCGCTGCCGACTACCTGATAGGCAATGTTGATGTCGCCGCTGGTGGCATATCGAGTTTCGGGCGCTCGATGAATGACGTCGTCGATGTCTACGGATGTGATTTGGCGAGCTGGTGCCATTGGTGGAAGCGCTTGGAGCGCGGCCCGGGCTTGATTGGCCAGCGCCTCGAGGTCCCGTTCATCTTCGTCATCCTCTTCGATCACGATCCGCGCGCGCGAGCGTTCACGCACGATGACGTCGGTGCGCTCGCTGCCGATCTGCTCAACCGGCGCAACGAAGCGATAGCCGCGTTTCGGCACTGTCTCGATGAACTTCAGCCCTTCGGCCGATTCGCCCAACGTCTTGCGCAGAATCGAAATGTTCTGGGCCAGGTTGTTCTCTTCTACAAAACTGTCGGGCCAGACCTGCTTCATCAACTCTTCCTTGCCCAGCACGTGGCCCGAGTTCTGGACCAGTATCAGCAGCGTATCGAAGACCTTGGGCGTCAGCGAAATTACCGATTCTCCTGAGAAAAGCAGGCGCTCCGACGGATCTACGCGGAACGAGCCGAATTCATACAGATGGCTGGGTTGTCTGGGCATTATTTGGCTTTCAGATCTCTCTGATGAAAACCTCAGAAAACTATCAGGACTTCCTAAAGACCCCCTGAGTTATTGCGGCTATTTATGTATCCGCGCGGCAGGCTTCGGAAACTTCCAATCGAAAACGGCGCGAGTGGAGCAGATTGTAACGCAAGACAGCTTCACGGAAAACAAAATGCAATCAAGCTAAGCATCGGCTGAAGTCACGCGATTGCTGATTGACTCCAGGAACCTCTGAATAAGTGTGAATCGGGAAGGTTAGGCATTGAATACTTTCCAGGAATACGCAGTCAGGAAGGGGACCCTGTCCCCGCCTAAGACACGTAGCTCGATATCCTAGAGCCGAATGGGTTCGCGTCTTAAGCGGGACAGGGTCCCCTTCCTGACTGCGTGTTCCAATTAGGTGAGTGCCAGCGTCTCCATGACTTATTCAGAGCTTCCTCTAATTAAAACTGAAACCGAAACAAGGCGGGGACTTTCCACTCAATTCTAGAGAAGAGGAAGCATCTACCAATGAACAATAAGAGAAACACCATCCGCAAATTTCTTTTTAACACCACCCTGGCAACGCTGCTCTTAATCGCGCTTTTCGGATCAGTCGCCGCCTCCCCCGTCGTTAGACAGGGATCCGGCGCGGACCGTACGGCCCTCCAATCAATCGTAGACCAGTTCCGCGCGGACCTGGGCGGCGGGCTAAATCCAAACAACGGTCAATCGTTTACGACCGGCCGGCGCGAAATCAACTGGGATGACGTCCCGGACAATCTTGCCGAGCCGAACAACCTTCCCGCAAATTTTTTCAACCTGACCAGCCCGCGCGGGATTGTTTTCAGTGCAATCGAGGATGCAACGGGAGCCGCTTTGAATCGGTTTGCCGTGAGCGCCGATGCCGGGTCCGGAACGGCTGTTCGTTTCGGCAATATCAACGGCTCGTACTCCGGAATCTTTCAAACGTTCAGCTCGCAACGCCTTTTCATAGCGCGCAGCACTCACATGTTGATTATTCGATTTCTCATTCCCGGAACAAACATCCCGGCCACGGTCAGCGGCTTCGGGTTGGTTCTGGCAGACGTAGACTCGTCCACCGGGGGCAACCGTTCAGTCGTTCGATTTTACGGAGTCGACGGGACGCAGCTCTCTGCCGCATCCGCCCCGGTCTTCAACAACGGCCTTTCTTTCGTGGGCGTTTCATTCAACGCGGGCGAGCGCATCGCAAGTGTCGTCATTGAGTCCGGCAATGCCGGACTTTCCGCGCTAAACACCGACGGCGTAAACGGAGTTGATGTCGTTGCCATGGATGACATGATTTACGGCGAGCCGCGCGCGGCGCGGTCGCATTCGGCGGATTACGACGGTGACGGCACCAGCGATTTTGCAGTGTTTCGCCCTGGCATCGGTTTGTGGTTCCTGATCGACAGCGGCACCGGCAATCAGCACAACGTTTCGTTCGGACAGAATGGTGACGTTCCGGTTGACGGCGATTTTGACGGAGATTCAAGAACCGATATTGCCGTCTACCGTCCCAGTAGCGGAACCTGGCTTATCCAAAGAAGTTCGGACGGGCAACTTCAGACTTCGCAGTTCGGCTTCAGTAGCGACAAACCGGTGCCCGCTGACTATGACCAGGACGGCAGGACAGATATCGCAGTTTACCGATCTGCCCTCGGTAGCTACCTGATCCTGCGAAGTTCGGATGGGCAATTCCAGCAACAGCCGCTCGGTGGCGGTGTAGGCGATACCCCGATTCAGGCTTCAGCAGTTCCCTAACTGACAAGTCAGGGTGGTCGAACAGGCAGCGACTGAGCGCCGACCCTGACAAAAAGCGTTTCTCGCAAAGGCGCTAAGAAAAGAAATACAGAAGGCGCAAAGAAGTTGCTCTAGCCTCCGGGCTGCTCAATCTTCTTTGCGCCCTTAGTTTTTCCGT
The DNA here is from genome assembly GCA_963702045.1 of Pyrinomonadaceae bacterium. Lineage (GTDB taxonomy): Bacteria > Acidobacteriota > Blastocatellia > Pyrinomonadales > Pyrinomonadaceae > JACMLC01. The sequence goes on along the minus strand of OY969701.1, from coordinate 5,460,684 downwards.
TCTCTGCGCCTTTGCGAGAAATCATGCTTACTACGCTACATTCAATCTCTCAGAATTCCTTCAAAAATCCTTCATAAAAGTCTCAGAACTCCCTAAAGACCCTACGGCGGGTCCAGGTGTATTCATGTTCCTGCGTGGCGATCAAGTCGGTTTAGCCAGCACGTGATCGTGACGCAGAGAGCGTCCTGGAAAAGAAGCGAAACGGCGGAACAGCTATGAAGCGACGAACCGAAATCACAATCGAAATTGACCGGGTAACGGTTATCAGCAGACGAACCACCCAGCGGCTCTGGTGCGAATCGTGCGGCGCGGAGGTCGACATGATTTCGGAGCCGGAAACCGGCGCGAACGCGCAGGCGATACGACGGCTGGTCCAGATGGGCGCAGTTCATTCGCTCGCAACCGTCGACGGCGGACACCTGATTTGTCTGGATTCGTTACTTCGCGTGCAAAGCCCTGAAAGGGTCATCGAAACCAGCCTTGTCCTGACGCCTCAGAAAACTTGCAGCTCGGATTGAAAACAAGAGGAGCTCACCCCACGGCAGGATGTTGAAGCGCAAACGCATCCTGCCAATTAGAACCAACTAACTTTTAAGGAGAACTTACGAAGTGAAGAACACAGCACTCAAATTTTTTCGCAACGCCGCAGTCACCATGCTGCTGGTTATGACACTTTCAATTTCAACTTTCGCTGCACCGGTTGTAAGACAAGGGACCGGCGCAGACGCCGCCGCGCTGCAAAGCATCGTCGACACATTTCGCAACGACCTCGGCGGCGCTCTCAATCCAAATAACGGCCAGTCGTTTATTAACGGACGACGCGAAATCAACTGGGACGGCGTGCCGGACAATTTCTCCGCACCGAATAACTTTCCGCCCAACTTTTTCAACGTCAACAGCCCGCGCGGCGTAGTTTTCAATTCGATTGAAGACGCGACCGGCGCGGCGCTCAACCAGTTCGCCGTAAGCGCGACCGCGGCCAGCGGTACGGCAGTACGCTTTGGGGACCTCAACCCAACCTACTCGACAATCTTTCAAACCTTCAGTGCTCAGCGTTTATTCATGGCGAGAAATACACACATAATGGAGATTAGCTTCTTCATCCCCGGCACGAAGATTCCCGCGACTGTTAGCGGTTTTGGCGTTGTCTTTGCCGACGTCGATTCGGCCACAGGCGGCAACCGCTCGTTGATTCGGGTTTATGGACCGGATGGAACGCAGCTGTCGGCGGCTTCAGCTGGTGTTTCGGATAACGGACTCTCCTTCGTCGGAATCTCTTTCAACGCCGGCGAACGTATCGCGCGAGTCGTGATCGAATCCGGCAACACGGCACTTTCGGCTACAAATAACGACGGCGTAAGTGGTGTTGACGTCGTGGCGATGGACGATTTCATCTACGGCGAGCCGCGGGCGACCCAGTATCACTCGTCCGATTTCGACGGCGACGGACAAACGGACCTTTCAGTTTTCCGACCGAGCAACGGCGCCTGGTTCGTTCTGAACAGCGGTAGCAGTACCTTCACCGCGACGATCTTTGGACAGAACGGCGACGTTCCGGTGGACGGTGACTTTGACGGTGACAGCCGCGCGGACCATGCAGTCTTCCGCCCAGGCACCGGCGAGTGGTACATCCTGCGCAGCTCGAACGGGACGCTTCAAAGCGCGCAGTTCGGACAGAACGGCGATCGACCTATTCCGGGCGATTATGACAAGGACGGAAAGACAGATATCGCGGTTTTCCGTTCCAGCACCGGCCAGTGGTTCCATCAGAAGAGCTCGACCGGAGCTTTCGAGGGCGCGCAGTGGGGACAGGCCGGCGACATCGCGCTGCCCGGCGCTTCTAACTAACTGACGGAGTAGATCCCGGATGCGAAGGGGGGCTTTGCATCCGGGATCGGGGCAGTAGCGGTTTCACGCAGAGGCGCAAAGCAAAGAAAAAACAGAAGGCGCAAAAGATTGAACTCTTCGCGCCTTCTGTTTTTTCTTTGCTTTGCGTCTTTGCGTGAAACTTTCTTGTCCAACCACACTACTCAAACAGCGATCGTTCAACCGGACCTTCCGCATTCATCTTTACACGCTTCTTCTTTTCCGACCCCGGATGCTGCGCCAGATGCACGGCATTCATCCCGTACTCTTCTCGCAGGATCGCTGCGAACTTCGGCGCGCCGTGCATGGTGATGATGCGTTCGGCTTTAGATTCGCGAGCGAGCCGAACGAGTTCGTCAAAGTCTGCGTGATCCGAAAGCGGAAGAACCAGGTCGACGTTTTTGTACATGTACGGCGCGCTTTTGTGCAGCGCCCAACCCGTCAGCATGATCACGAACCTTCGCTCGATATTTGTTACCATCGGCTGTTTGCGACAGCCGGGCGGAGCGATGAGCACGCGACCTTCCAACTGCGCCCGATCGTACTTTTCATACGATCCCGAAAACTCTACACCGAGCTCGCGATAAACCTCCGCGATATTCCAAACCGAGCCGTGCAAAGACGCGCGGTAGTCGCGGCGCAGTAATAGCTCCAACGCCTCCTGACCTTTGCCCAGCGCATACGCGAGCACGATCGGAACTTTTCCCTCCGCCAGCGCCAGATCGATGGCTCCATAAAACCTTTCAAACGTTTCGGCGTCTGGAGGAAAGCGATAGAGCGGATCTCCGAAAGTCGATTCCATCACCAACGTATCGCAAGGCACAATCACCGCAGATTCCGCGGCCACGTTGGGCCGGAGTTTGATATCACCCGAGTAGACCAGTCGTTCGCCGTTGGCTTCGATCAGAACTTGCGCCGAGCCCAGGCAGTGACCGGCCGGGAAAAAAGTCAGAGCATAGTTTCCGTAGTCTTTGCGCTCGCCGTACGCGAGCGTTTCCATTTCCGCGTCGCCGCGTCTGTGTTGAAAGATTCGCGCGGTTTCGGGTGTAGCAATGATCGAACGATGTTCGGCGATGTGATCGGAATGGCCATGCGAGATGACGCATCGATCGCGCGGACCATCGGCATCCAGCCACAAATCCAGATCGGGTAAGTAGAGGCCCTGGTTGTATTCGACTCGCAACATTGATTATCTTCAGCTTTATGTCCGACAAACTTCAGTTTGTCGAATGCGCGCTGGAAACTCAACGCTAGCACCGGGGCGGCTCGACTTCCGTTGAGTCTTAAGCTTTTCGAAAACTCACGACAAACTGAAGTTTTGTCGGACACACAAGCCAGCTTTGATGCCTTCAGATGGAGAATAGCAACCCGGACGAAATTCAGCCGGTCGAGACCGAGTTGGAAAAGGTTACGCGACGCAAGGCCGTCCGTAGGCTTTTGCGCGCTGAAACAATGTACGCGTTTGCGCTCGTGTGTTTGTTCGTACTCGCTCTCTTTGCTTATTACTACAGCTACTTTGGATGGGACCTGCGCGTCGCGCGGGCGATCCAGGCGGTCAACTTCCGCGGCTCAGCCGACTTCATGAACGCGGTTTCGTTCATAGGGAACAGCTGGCATCCGCATCTCTTGACGGTCATAACCGTCATCGCCCTGCTCGCGTTCAGGTTGCGAACGGAAGCCGCCGGCCTGGCATTGAGTGCGGGCGGATCAGCGCTCCTCAACAACCTCTTCAAACTGGCGATCGCGCGTCCGCGGCCCGCATCGGACCTGGTGACAGTCCTGCGAATCGTGGATGGACAGAGCTTTCCCTCGGGCCACGTGACTTTCTATGTCTGCTATTTCGGCTTTCTGATTTTTGTCGTGCTTGCGCTGCTGCCGCGCGGGAATACGGTGCGAAAGGTGCTGCTGGTTCTGCTCGCAATTCCGATAGCGTTGGTTGGATTGTCGCGCGTGTACCTCGGCGCGCACTGGCCCAGCGATACGATCGGAGGATATCTCTTCAGTGGACTGTGGCTGGCGTTGGCGGTGGAAATATATAGGAGAGGCAAACAAGAGCGTGGCGGTTAAGTCATCGTGGGGTGGGTTTTGGGCTTTGGGTTTTGGGTTTTGGGTTTTGGGTTTTAGGTTTTAGGTTTTGGGCCTTTGAACTTGGGACATGGGACTTTGGACTTGAGACTTACAAAGGCCAAAAACCTAAAACCTAAAACCCAAAACCTAAAACCCAAAACCAAAGACCCAAAACTCAAGACCCATCATCATCTATTTCTTGAGCGCCGTCTTGAGATTCATATTCCTCACAAGCCTGTGCAGATAGTTTGGATGCACGCCGAGCAGCTTCGCGGCTTCCGTATAACTGCCGTCGGCCTGCTCGACTGCGTTGAGGATTAGCTGCTTCTTCGTTTCCAGCACCGCGTCGTGGTATGTGGTCACCGCCGAGCTTGTGATCGATTCGGTTTCGAGCACCGCTTCCGGCAAATCCTCCGGCATGATCGTGTCCGTCGAGCTGAGCACCACCGCGCGCTCGATCGCGTTCTCGAGCTCGCGAACATTTCCGGGCCAGTCGTACGCCACCAAACGCGTTCGCGCTTCTTTTGAAAGCTTCATCGGCCGCTGTCGAACCTTGTGTCCATATTTCTCTACGAAGAAGTTCGCCAGCAGCGGAATGTCTTCCTTGCGTTCCCGAAGCGACGGCATCGCGAGCGAAACGACGTTCAGACGATAATAGAGATCCTGTCGAAACTCGCCGTGCCGGATCGCCTCTTCCAAATCTTTATTTGTCGCTGCAATCAAACGGAGATCGACCTTGATCGTTTTGGTTCCGCCGACGCGTTCGAACTCGCGTTCCTGCAGCACCCGCAACAGCTTCGCTTGCAGCGACGGCGCAAGCTCGCCAATCTCGTCAAGAAAGATGGTTCCGCTTTCAGCCATCTCGAGCTTTCCTTTTTTCTGCGCGACGGCTCCGGTGAAAGCTCCCTTTTCGTGACCAAACAATTCGCTCTCGAGCAGCGATTCGGTAAGCGCCGCACAGTTGACCGCGACGAATGGCTGGTTCGATCTCAGGCTGTTGTGATGAATGGCTCGCGCCGCGAGTTCCTTGCCGGTGCCGCTTTCGCCTCGGATCAGCACGGTGGTTTCTGTCGGCGCCACGCGCGCCACCATTTGGTACAACGCCGACATTCGCTCGCTGTCGCCAACCATGCTGTGCTCGATCTTCGCCACCGCTCGCAGCTCTGCGTTCTCGTTCTCCAGCGATTCAATGTGCCGGGCATTCTCGATCGCGACCGCGGCGATGTTGGCGATCGCGGTCACCAGTTGCAGTTGATCTTCGTCGAATCGCTCCGCCGGATCGGTGGTGAAGAGATAGACGATACCGATCACCCTCTTGAACAGGACCAGCGGCACAGCCAGCACGGACTGCGCCTGCGATGCGATGACGCTCTCGGCGCCGCCAAACACGTCGCTGGCCGGCACGTCGTTGCTGACGATGGACACGCCGTCTCGTTGGACTTGCTGCGTGATCGTCCTGCTCACGCGCACGGTCGCGTCGGGCCCGGACTCGCGGTCCAACCCAAAGACCGACGAAAATTCATGGCCCTCCGCACCTTCTTCGCTCACCAGCAAAATTGCGCCGCGCTGCGCCGGTACAACTTCGAAGATCAGCTCAAGCAATTGCTTTTGAAGCTCGTCCAGACTGCGAATCGAATTTATTGCGGCGCTGATCTTCATCAATGCACAAAGATCGCGCGCCATGTGCTGCACGGCATCTTCGACGCGAACACGCACAGTGTCCTGGCTCGCGGTCATGTCTTCGTCGAATACGACCCTGGTCGACGAGGTGGAAACGCTTGTCTCGCGCACGTGAAAAAGAAAGAGCGTGTTGCCGACTTTGATTCGATCGCCGTGGCTTAGCTCTCGTTCTTTAACCGGAAGGTCGTTGATAAAAGTGCTGTTCAGGCTTTCCAAATCACGCAGGATGAAGTTGTCCGCATCGCACCTGATCAGACAATGGCGACGGGAAACCGAGGAGTCCGCGATGCAAAGTCCGTTGGACGCTTCTCGTCCAATCGAGACCTCCGCCTCGGTCAGGTTAAAGACCGTCCCCTTAAGCGGGCCGGAGATGGCTGTCAGTCTGGGGGTCATTGCCGGGGTAGCGCCTCGCACTGGTTTGATGTCGACACGGCTGAGTTTACGGCGCGTCAGAATAATCGGCAAACCAGAATCGCCGGCCGTTCCGCGTGCTGAACTGCACAGAGCACGAACCAGTGGTAAATAGTGAATCGTAATTGGTAAGTGGATAAGAGTAGCGCATCGGAAGAGTCGCGATTCGTCACTCAACACTCACTCGTACTTAATACCATTTACTATTCACTATTTACGATTCACCAATCCGATCTATCCGATCGGATAGAGCCTCTAACGTTTTAGATAGGTTGAGGGATCCCCAGCGCTCCTACACCCCGCTTTTGAATTCTCCGCCGTCGTTGTCTTGACCAATAAAACAATGGTTCTTCAGGGATCGGCTGTGTCCGCGGAGCGAAACAGAGCTCGTGGCATGGGACTCGCTATGGATACAGACGAGAGCAAGCGGGACATAAACACGGTTCATTGAAGTAGTTGGTCGTTAAGACCGCTTTCATATTTACCCCAACGTGGTCGCCCAGAATCGACCTTAGGAGATGTCATGAAGAAAGATGCTTTGAGATTTTTCGCAATGGTAATTTTGCTTGTGATGGTCGCGTTCGTATCTGCCCTGGCTTCGGCCTCAGCCCAGACACCGGCTGACAATCTGACCGCGAGTATTCCGTTCGAATTCAGCGTAGGCGACAAAACACTCCCGGCCGGCACTTATCAGATCAGCGAGCTCAACGCCGACGGTTCAGCGCTTCGCGTTCGCAATAGCAGCGACGACAACCAGAGCGCGATTCGATTGACGAACTCGGTATCCAGTGCCCAGCCGAAGGAACACTCGACCCTGATTTTCCAGCGCTACGGCGAGCGATATTTTCTTTCGCAGATTTGGGTAGTCGGAGAGTTACAGGGACGCGAGATCGTCAAGTCGGGTCAGCAGCGCGCGGCGGATCGTGAGTTGGCCAGGCGAAATGAGAAAGCCGAAAACGTAACCATCGCGGCTGTGATGCACTAAGTCACAAACGGTTAGAGCCGAACAGATCGGCAACTGAGGTTTAGGCGAGTCATCCTCCCCCACCCAACACTCGCCTACAATGAAGCGGCAACTCGTACATCCCCTCCGAGTTGCCGCTTCCTTCTTTCAGGAACTGGGTTTTAGGTCTTAGGTCTTTGAAGTTGTGACATGGGACTTGAGACGCGGTTCGTCCGACAAACCCAAAACCTAAGACCCAAAACCGAAGGCTCAAGACCAATTAGTATCTGCCCGTTAGCGCATCACACAATTACCCCATTGATTGACTCTCACGTTGCATGATTAGCTGGTAGAAGTTCCTCGCCGGCCCCAATGGCCCATACGCAATTTTCTGCAAGCGATCCTGGGCATCGCGCCCAGGTCTAATCAACAAACGGGGCCTTGCCTCAAAATTCGGATTTCTGTGCTGCCTTCAGAACCGGGCGCGGTAGTGACCGTACTTAAGCGACAAAGGCATCGCGATTTATCATCGTAGAGCTTCAATAGGTTTTGGCAGTCGTCAAATATCTTCTATAAGTTCGGTAGAGCGCGGTGAGTGCGGTCGCTACCGCTCGCGGTTCTGTAATCGAATAGTCTTTTTTCGCATCTTCAATGTAGGGTTTTGGCTTGTCATTGACTTTTGAGACAAGGCCACACAGCGGCAATCAACCAACGGCATAAGGAGAAGCGTTGCAATACAAGAATTTCGACCTATGTATTGATGACAAAGCGGGCGACGTCTATCAGGTCAGGGCCGAATCTGAATCGATGGGCGAGACCGAGGGGAGTCTGAGCCTGGCGGCTGACTGGTTGTCGATCGCGGCTAACCTGAAGAACGTCAAGAACACGTCCATCGGCAACGAACTTGAGACGCTCGGGACATCGCTGCATCAAGGGTTGTTTGGCGACAAGGTGGGCGACCTGCTGCGCATGAGTTTAGGCGACGTGCTGCTGGACGATGATCACGGGATGCGCATTCGGCTGGTCTTCACTCCGCCGGAACTCGCAGCCTTGCCCTGGGAATTTCTCTACGATCAAAGGTCGCGGTCTTTCTTATCCACATCGGGTAAGACCCCGTTAACGCGCTACATCAAACTGTTCGAGCCCATCAGGTCGTTAAAAATCGTCCCGCCGGTAAGAGTGCTGGTGCTGATTCCGGAGGGGTCCGGTCTCGACGTCGAGAAGGAAACGCAACTCATAACCAAAGCGCTCGAAGGCCTGGAGGGAGTTGAAGTACGCATCCTCAAGGGAGTGACCCGGTCGAAGATAAGTGACGCTCTGTTGGAAAAGCAGTATCACATTCTGCATTTTATCGGGCATGGGACTTTTCAAAACGAGCAGGGTTATCTGGCGATTAACTCCGACAACGGGGACCACGACTTCATCTCGGCTGACACCTTCGCGGATTTTTTCAAAGATTCCAATTCAATGAAATTGGTAGTTTTGAATTCTTGCCAGGGCGCCGAAGTCTCTTCTACCAGGCCCCTGGCGGGAATGGCTCCGCAACTTGTAGCACGAGGAATTCCGGCGGTCATCGCCATGCAATATCCCATCTCGGACACGGCGGCTCTAGTTTTCGCCAAAGAGTTTTACTTAAAACTCTGCAAGGGTTGGAGCAGAGGGCAAGTGGATGCCGCCATTTCGCATGCTCGCAATCGAATACACATGGACGTCGGCGAGCCACTCGCCTTTGCCACGCCGGTGCTGTTCATGCGTTCGCCCACAGGAGTCATTTTCGATCTTCAGGAAGCGAGCGATCCGGACGGATTTTTGAAGAAGACGGTCAAAAACTTTTTTGGCATCTTCACGTCCACGCCTGTGAAGAACATAAGCCGGCTGAACCAGATCAAGCAGACCCATCAGAAGAACATCGAGGCATGGCAGGAAAAGACGAAGGATGCCGCGCCTGGAGCGGCGGCTGAAATGGCCCAAGCCATCGCGCAGGAGAAGGTAGAAATCGATGAAGTCGAAAGCAGAATCGCAAAATGGCGGCGCACCTTCGCGGCCTCGTTGCTGGCAACCGTGATCGTGTTTCTGTTGGGATACGTCGGACTCTTCAATTTCCCTTTCCGCTTTGATGATTGGCTGGAATCGAGATTCATCCCCTACATGGACGATTACGTTTCAAAGAAATTCAATCCCAACATTCGCCTTATCATGGCCGCCGAGGACGACAACGGCGGGCTCGGGCAACCCGGCCCGAACTGGCGCGGGTATAACGCCGAAGTTATTGAGGGGTTGGCCAAGGCAGGAGCCAAAGTCGTAGTTCTGGATGTAGAGATGCACGGCCCTTCAGATTTCGATGACCAACTTGCCAGGGCAATAGAAAGAGCGAAAGGGCTTGGGACACAGGTTGTCACCGGCACGAGAATCGAAGATGACGGAACAATCACGCAAGATGTTCCGGACGAGCTGGCGAGCGTTCTACGGGACCGCTTCGGGAACATCAACGTGGGCCGGTTAGACGGAGGATTTGTGCGTGAGTACCAGTTAGCGCAACCAGATCGGGAAAGATCGAACCCGCAAGCCCGCGAAGTTCCTCTTCTTCCATCTTTGAGTTTGCTGGCGGTCTCCAGTTACTTATCGAACGATTCGTCGATTATTGCTGTCTTTAACAAAGACTACGACACGATTCAGCTTCGCTCGAATGGCTCGGAAGTAAAATCAATTCCGGTTAACGAGAACGAGCTGTCGCTTTACGATTTCCCTTACGATCTGGCCGATCGCTCGCGGTTGAAGAGCGCGACCAAACCGTACCGGGAAGTCTACGCGCGACGAAACGACCCGGCTTCTCTTCGCGACTATCAGAACAAAATCGTCCTGATCGGATATGAACGGCGCGATACCAACTTCGGTGTTTTGCAGGGAGAGAATAGATTCGGCACGGAGATACACGCCAACGTCATTTCGAACATACTGGGGAGCATTTACATTCAAAAGCTCCCGGACATTTTTGATTTCCTGATCGTAGCGGTGATGGCCGGCGCCGGCGCGCTAATCCAAACCAAATTCCGGCATGTCTTCAGCACACAGTTTTCTATCGGCAAGAAAACGATAGACGTGCCCGGACTTCTGTTTCTCACAGACATCGTCTATCTGCTGATCGCTTTCCTCGTCTACAAAAACGGTCTCATCTATATCGTGAAGTCATATCACCTTGCCGCGCCGTTTATCACCTACTGGCTGGCCGGAAAGATGCGCAAGCGAAGTACTCTTAAAGCCAGTTGAAGGAGCGATCGATGTATTCCCACCTAAGAAAGTTTTTGAGCAACGCCTGGCCGCTAGCCGGAGTGATGCTCGTACTGTTTGTCTATGCACAGACTTCGTACGCGCAGGCTCGCCCCGAGCCGAACAAACCACCCGCAGCGCTTATCAAAAACATAGTAGTCGGTACTCTTGAAAGAACTACGGTGGATCCGCGCCAGGCCGTCGTCAGACGGGAAACCGGCGAGCCCGTTGTCGTCAGCACCGGCCTGATACTCTATCGCGGCGATGTGATCGAAACGTTTGCCGCCACGCGTGTGACGATTCTTTTCCTCGATGCGCCGGTGCTCGAACGCGCTAATGAGGTCATCATCGACGCCAATTCGCAGGTTGGCATCTCGTCGACGGACAGTTGGTGGGGAAGAATTCAGGCGAAAGTCAAAGGAGCCTTCCGATCGCGCAGCAAGTATGTTCAGTTGAGCCCAAGAGGCACCGAGTATGACTTCAAGGTCTTCCGAAACGAGACGCGATCGGTGCTTATCATGCTGGAAAACGACGTGAAGGCCACCAAAGGCAATTACAAGTTGGTCGGCCGGAACCAAACATCGGGACTGGTGCCGGAGATCGAGGCCTTTAAAGCGACGGCCGCAACCAGATTCTTCGAATCGTTCGCTCACGGTGTTGGCGCGCAAGAGCAGTACGGGCGCACTTTGGATATTCCGCGCGGAAGCACAGAAGTCTTCACGTTCAATTTCACGATCTCGAACAACTGCGGACAGTCACACAAATTCGAGTTTCGCACGTCGAGCGGCACGCCGTGGCTGAGCCTCGACATCACCCGGACCGTTTCGATCGCGGCACGTTCAGAGCAACGAATCGAGGGAGTCGTCAAGGCGGACGCCACGCATCTGGCTCCCGCTTCTTATAGAGGAAAAATTTACGCCTCCTGCGTTGATTGCGAACGCGAACAGCGTTGCAACCGAATCAATCTCGAATGGCCGATCAGTCTCCGGGTAACGGACGGCCCAACGGTTTCGCCATCACCCTCTCCCGATCAATCGCAGGATTTGCTGGTTCGAGATCTCGAAGAGGTTACGTTCACTACTGGCGTTGACCAGCCTCGCAAAGCGCCGGACAGCGATGTGATTGAAGCACTGGACTGGACCAATGAAGTTATTCTGCCGACGCAGCCCACGTATGTCGCGCCTAACCTCTTGCCTCATTTCGGCTCGAACCTGCAGCGAAGCGGGAACTTCAGGTCGGCACGCCAGGACTCCATCCTGCTTAAAGGCAAAGCCGGCAGCAACAAGATTCTGGGAAATATCTACAGCGACTGGGGAGAAGGAACGAGAGCGTTCACCGCTTATGAAAAAGAGTTAACAAACGACAGCAGCCAACGCGCATCAACCTCTTTCCTGGCGGACTTGAGCGAGGCATATCGCGTGACCGGAAAATTCGACGACGCGCGGAAGACACTGACATCGGTTCCGGCCCGGGATCAACAATCTGCTCCGATCCGAAATGCGTACGGCAATCTTAACTTGATGGAAGCCGAGGTCGCGCGTGACCAGGGTAAGCCTGACGTCGCGCAGAGCTTACTCGGTCGAGCGCAAGAGGATTACAGGGATGCGTTAAGCGGCCGACCCCGGTCGGGCAGTGTTAATCGTGATGCTACTACTACGTTGCAATCGAATCTGGGTGAGGCTTACTCGGCCAGCGGGAACGTCGCGTTGCAGCAAGGGCAAGCTGCGGAAGCCAGGAAACAGTTCGAAATCGCTGAACGCGGGCTAGCGAACATCCAACAAGCGAACCCGGAATTTCCTCACCCGGTAACCGAATTGGGCAGAGTCTATCAAGGCCTTGGCCGTGTCGCGGTGTTGGAGGGAAATCGTGCGGACGCAGTTACGGCTTTCTCGAAGGCTATTCGCCAACACAACCTGGCCATCAAGGAGCACGCTGACTTTGCCGCTGCGTATTCCAATCTCGGAGACGTCTATGTGGACGTGGGCGACACTAAGGCCGCGAAAGAAAATTACCGCCTGGCAATTAGAGCTCGACCTGAACAGCCGGCGCCATATTATCCGCTGGCGCTTTTGGTCCAGGACGAAGATCGTCAACTGGCCAAATCCCTGGCAGGAATTTATTTGCAGTTGCTGCCCGAACCGTTCAAGCAGGGAGAGCGCGCCAGGAACGCCGAGCGCGTCACACGCGGAGATTTTGTTCCACCACCGAAGCCGGTCCTCGCGCCTGGTGAGTTTGGCGATGGCGGCGTCGACGGCGGCGGCCGCCGCGGCAACGAAACAGATACGCAGGCGGTCGTCCCCAGCGTCGTTGGTATGTCGTCCGTCACCGCGACCGCATTAATCGAAGCCAGGGGACTGCGAACCGACAGAGTTGAATCAAGAGCCGATCGTCAGCTGGCGGGTACTGTGCTCGAACAGACGCCCGCCGCCGAAAAGAGAGTCAGCCTCAATTCTACCGTTGATCTAATTGTTTCGGCAGGACCCGGACCTGTTGGAAACATCAGAGTACCGGAGATTGTCGACGACAAGTTGGAAACCTCCAGAAGAAAGCTGGAGCAGAGAGGACTTAGGGTTGGACAGGTAACGGAGCGCCCGAGTTGCGACAAAGTCGGCAAGGTGCTCGAACAAAATCCACGCAAGGATACCAGGGTTGGCGAAGGTACTGCGGTCGATCTGGTCATCGGCGGGATCGGTTCGGATGGGGTTGAGATGCCCGCGCTGGTGGGCCGCAAGCGCGAAGACGCGGAGCAGATGATCGTCAACAATGGCCTCAGATTGACCAGGGTCAGGACAGAAGAATCGGATCTTTCAGAGGGAAGTGTGATCAGCCAGAAGCCAAAGGAAAGAACACCGCTGGCGCGAGATTGTCCGGTGGAAATCACCGTAGCGATTCCAATTCCCTACGTTACAGTAGACAACTATGTCGGAGCGACTGAAAGCGACGCTCGCCAGCGCTTATCCAACATAGGACTGAGCGCATCAGTCATGCGGCAAAAGTCGGGTGGTAATCCAGGTATCGTGTTGCAGCAATCTCCAGCGAAAGGTGGGCGCGTCCGCCGGGGCGGCGGCGTGACACTGGTCGTATCAGAACCCCTGCCAATCGAGTTCACAACAGTTCCGGATCTTTCGAAGCTCAATAAAAAAGATGCGGAGGCCGCCATCACTGCCGCGCGTCTGAAAGTAGGAAAAGTGACTGGGCCGAAGGATCAGTTCGGTAATCTGGTTGAGGGCACGGTAGTGTTCGAGCAGAATCCGGCGAAAGGTAGTCAGGTACCCGTCGGAACGCCTGTAGATTTTATGCTGGCGCAAATATTTCAATGACGGCTTGAGATAGCGGCAACTCGTACATTCCCCTACGAGTTGCCGCTTCCTTCTGTCTTCCGACTCGATCCGGTAAAGAAACCCTGGAACCAGTTCTTCATTTATGAGGTGATTTCGGTTCGCTATTCGAGATCACATCGCCTTTGACGGTCAGGTTACCGTTAACATCAAGACTCATCAACTTTGTGCCGGCCTTCGTACGAGCATCTTCAAAGTAAATATTGTCACTGTCCGCACGCAGGTTGAAGAGCTTGTCTCCGGCAGGATTACAAAGGGTGATCTGTGTTCCGTCGCTATCGAACGGAGCCACAGCCAGCGCCGGGTTATGCTCAATCACTTGCTGGTTGCGCGCCGGCTGTCCCCCCGCCCCTCCGATTCGAGTCGGGCGCTGGAAGTCCACACGATAGCGATTCGCGCGCGCCATCCGGCTGCTGTCATTGTTGATCTCAAAATCAATTTCCTCTCTGGGTACCTTGTCCAATCCGATAATCACGTCACCAAAACTGAAGATCATTGCGTCTTGCGCTCCTGCACTACACTCGAACGTGCCAGGAAGATATCGAGTGCCGACGCTGACAATATCGCACTGCGAGTTTATCAACACCTTCGGTCCAAACGCGCAGTTGAGCAGCAGAATCGGCCACGAGATATTACCGAACTCTGGTGGCTCTACTCGGACCGAGTAACTAAAGCCCTCGCATTCGCAATTGATGATGGTGACCGTTCCCCGCACCTTAGTGATATAAATAAAGGTGTCAGAAGGCGCCTCGTGAGTGGGTTGTCCGGCGCCGAGGATACTGTCGATCGTTATTATGCCGACCCTTTCCATGTAAATGCCAAAGCCGCCGTTTATGGCGCCGATTCGCGTGTCCAGGATCCTCATGAACGAACAGTTCTGCGAGTTGACGTAAATGCTGTACTGGCATTCCGTGATGTTACAGTGATTGATTCGTACCCCGGTGATGTCCCACTCTAACTTAGTAACAGTGTTCGAGCCTTCGATGCTGATGCCTCGGTCGAAATTCCAGATAGTGACGTTCTCGAACTCAATCCCGGACGAAAAAGTGGTAGCGACGTCTTCCGACGCACGAAGGTCGACAGCGATAGTATCCGCGTTGTTCTCTACCTCAGTCGTCACCGCGATATCGCGGAAGATGATCTTGTGACGACTGGTCCCGATATGGAACAGTCTGCAATCAGGAGAGGTGAGCACGATCTGGCAATTGCTCTTGCCTATGCCGGAATAAGGGCCGGCCGTGCCTTGAATAATAAGGCCCGAAGGAAGGTCGAAAATATGGTAGGAAGGAAAGACCTGACGGCTGACCATGTAGCGTCCGCTGGGAAAAAAGAGAGTTCCGACACCGACCACTTCGTTGGAAGGATTTGCATCCATCATTGCTTTGAGAGCGGCTTGAATGGCGACCGTGTCGTCCGACATCCCGTCACCCCTTGCCCCGTAATCGTGCACGTTAAAAGTGCGTGATTCGATCTTCAGCTCTTTCGCCGGCGCAACCTCCTCTTTTGAATTGACCGGGTCGAAAAACTTCAGCGTGTAGCGCCCGGTCTCTGCAAAGAAAGAATAAAAACCATTTACATCTGCATTGATCGAATCAACCTCCAAATCTTCTCCATCCCCATTGTAAAATCGACCATGGAGATTCGTTCCCGCGAGGAAGAGTTGGACCGTTGCTAATGGAAGGGTTGTTGGAACTCTTACTATTTCCCTCTTGGAGGTAGTTACTGACTCGCTACCGGTTTCGACAAAACCCTGGATTTTTTGTACGGGATTGGGAGTTTTATATGCCATCGTGAAGTCTCCTTCTTGTGAGTGTTCCGCGAGTTTGAGAGTCGGAAAGGATGGGCGTCATGATGAGGCGGAACTTTGGCTGATGACGCTCTTCGACTAGTGAATCGCTGTGGTCAGGATGACAGCGATTGGTGGCAGCTTAAGACAGAAAAGCGTAGAATGCGACTGCTTCATGCGGATTAGACTTTGACTGCTACGTTCAGTCTTCACAGCAGGATATTCGTCAGATGTTTCGCTCACCAATCTCCGTTGCTCACCTCTCGTCAGTTATTAGATTAATAGTCTTGATTGGCCTGATACTCTCCTTTGCCGGACGGGGTGCCTCCATTCCGCGCTGCTCCATCCACGGCTTTTCCACTGCTACAAACTACGCTGTCCCTACCAGCAATGCAGTAGTCGCCACTGGGGACTTCAATCGCGATGGTCGCTCGGATCTCGCTGTAACGTCCGTCACTGTTAATGGCGGCGTAAGCGTATTGCTAAACGATGGAGCGGGCAGGTTTATCAGCCCCACGCTATATCCGACGGGAATCGTTCAATATGAAGTAATCACAGCCGACTTTAACAATGACAGCAAGCTGGACATTGCCACGTCGAATTTTTACTCTGACACGGTATCAGTCTTGTTAGGCAACGGTAACGGGACATTCAACCCCGCAATCACCTCGGCTTCCGGGGGGCCAAGCCCGTGGAGAATGGTCGCCGCCGATTTCAATCACAACGGCTATCTTGATTTGGCTATATCCAACAACCCGATAGAAGGCGGAGGTAATATCGCTATTCTCTCGGGCGATGGGACCGGCAGGCTCATTCCGGCTTCTACACTTCCAGGTTGTAGCTTCTTACGCGGGGCGGACTTTAACCGCGATGGAAATGTGGATTTGCTGGGCGTCACTACTTCTCCTCTCTCGGTCTATTTAAGCAACCACCAGGGCGGATTCAGCGGCCCAATCGCGGTCGGCACCGATCTACCCACAGGTGTGCCGTCTTTCGCTATTGATGATTTCAATAGCGACGATATTCCAGACGTAGCAGCAATTGTCGGCACCAACAATCTTCAGGTCGCCATGCTCAGAGGCAATGGCGACGGCACTTTTACTGCGACGCAAACGTATCCGGTTGGGATGCAAAACGGAGCGCATCTGGCTACCGGCGATATCGATGGCGATGGCGAAGTTGATCTTGTCGGAGCGGCCAGCGAGACAACCACCGGGCGAGGCTTCGTGTTATTCGGAACAGGAACGGGCGTGTTTAGCGGATCGGCCAGCTACTATGTCAACGGCATGAATCCAAGCCAGCTTGCGGTCGCGGATTTCAACGGCGATGGAAGGGCGGATATTGTTACGGACATGAACAATGCGCCGTCAATTTCAGTGGTGCTAAGCACATGTCTCAATCCAACGCCCCGCTACGACTTTGACGCCGACGGTAGATCGGATATCTCGGTTTATCGTCCGCAGAACGGTAACTGGTACGCGCTTCAGAGTACCGATGGCTCTTTGCTGTCTCTTCCGTGGGGACTCGGCACAGACCGCATCGTACCAGGCGATTACGACGGAGACTCGAAGACTGATGTGGCAGTCTTTCGCCCATCGATCGGAGCGTGGTTTACGCTTCGCAGCTCCAACTCGACGTTTGTCGCTCAGTCGTGGGGAATCTCTACAGATGTTCCAGTTACGGCGGATTACGACGCGGACGGAAGGACAGACCTGGCCGTCTATCGCTCGGGCGCATGGTATGTCTTGCGTAGTTCAGACGGATCGGTGATGTCCGAATTCTTCGGACTTGCGTCTGATCAGCCGATGCCCGGCGATTATGACCGAGATGGGAAAGCGGACATCGCCGTGTATCGCCCATCCGAAGGCGTATGGTACATGCGGCTTAGCAGTAACAACGCGCTCCGTATACGAGCTTTCGGCAGCGCTGGAGATATCCCGGTCACAGGCGATTTTGACGGCGATGGTATGGCTGATCCAGCCGTCTATCGCCCCAGCACCGGCACATGGTACACGCTGGTCGGCCAGTTTCAATTAGTGCACGCTCAGAACTGGGGCGTGTCGACCGATACGCCGGTGCCCGCGGATTACGATGGAGACGGCAAGACCGATCATGCTGTCTATCGAGCCAGCCAGGGCACGTGGTACATCCTCAGAAGCTCAGACAGTTCATTGGCAGCCCAACCATTCGGTTTGCCGGCAGATCTTCCGATCGAAGCCGGCTATCACGCACCCTAATCCAGAAACTCGGTCCAATGCCGCCGTCCTGGGTCGCCTCAGGTTGGGTTCGCAACTCGCGCAGCGCCCACGGCTCTTCGAAGCTCTAAAACACCAACCGCCAATTGTTCGTCGGCTCGGTCGGAATCCGTTTGTTCCGTTCAACCCAATCGATAATAAACTCGCGAATCTCTGTGCTCGATCGATACACGACCGGCGCGTCTTTATACATCGTGTAGCGACCGCCGCCGTTTGCGCGATAGTTATTGATCGCCAACTTGAGCTTTTGGGTCGGATCGAGCGGTTCACCGCGAAATCGCAGATTCTGAATTCGCTCGCCGAAGGGCTTTCGAATATCCAGCTCGTACGTGACTCCCTCGGCTATGTCGAAGTTGTATCCCGGGATGTCCGTATCGATCAGCTCCGCCGGAGATTTTCCCGATTCGTAAGCGCGGAAGAAGCGGGCCGAGTGTTCAAGCGCATCTTTCAACATCTTTCCGGTAGCTTCGATCACTACCAGCGTGTTTTCGTAAACATACAAGCCCGCGATGTCGCGAACCGTGACCGGACCTTTGCTCATTCGCACCCGGGTGTTGAAGCTCGCCACCATCGAAACATCGGCCTTGCCTGCCTCTAGCTGCACGCGTTGAATCAAATCCAGCAACGCCGTATCGCGAAAATATGCGTCTTCGGTGGTTAGGTCCGCGTCCGATTCGCCGATGACCTGACTGAGCCATGCCTGCGTTTCTCGATCGTAGGGTTCGGCGATCTTTGCTATCTCGTCATCGACTGCGGTCTTTTCATCTACCGGAATCGTGCGCGCCGACTTCGCCCTCACTTGCCATCGCGGCACCGACTTGAGCCGATTGTCCTTCTCCAGGTAAACGTCGACGCGCGCAACATGCCGCCCCCAATAATTAGCCTGCGCGAGCAGAACTCCGTTGACGAACACATCCGGGATTTCGCGATGCGTGTGTCCCATCAAAATCACGTCCACACCGGGTACTTCTCTCGCGATATCGAGCGCTTTGTTCTCGTGCGGTTGTTCGCCCGGTCTGACCGCGCCGGTCGCCAGGTCCTCGCCGATGCCCATGTGCATCGCGATGACGACCAGATCGACTCGTTCTTTTCCGCGAAGTTCGGCGACCCATTTTTTGGCCTCCGCCACCGGTTCGCGAAATTCCAGCCCGGCGTAGTTCTCCGCGTTCTCCCAATTCGGAATCGCGGGGGTGGTCAAGCCCAGTATCCCGACGCGCACGCCGTTCACGACCTTCACCAGGTACGGCTGGAAGTGCGTCGTCTCGGTTCCCTTGTTGTAAGTATTCGCCGAGAGCCACGGAAACGTAGCTTCGCTGCGCGCTTTCTCCAGCGTCTTCAACCCGAAGTTGTATTCGTGATTGCCCACCGCCATCGCGTCGTATTTCAACGCGTTCATCGACAGCATCATCGGATCAGGCGGAGTGGGATTCTTCTTAACATGAACGTACTCGAGCGGCGTTCCCTGGATCGTGTCGCCCGAATCCAGCAACAACATCTGCGCGTTCTCTTTCCGCGTTTGTCTGACAATCGATGCGACCTTCGCCAGTCCGCGCGAGTCGGGTTTGTTGGTGTAGTAATCGATCGGAAGGATATTTCCGTGCAGGTCTGTCGTCGAAATGATCGTCACCTGCGCGCGCTCGATCATCTTCGTTTGGCCTGACGCGTTGAGGAAAGTCAGCGAGAACGCGAGTGCGAAAATGAGAATGTAGGAAAAGGTTTTTTGGAACTGAGCTAGACTGAAAACCAGGTGAATATCTCTGAAACGTATATATCTCCCGCAAAGGCGCAAAAGCGCAAAGGAGTTGAGCGGTACTATATCTTCACTGGTTTCTTTGCACCTTTGCGCCTTCGCGGGAACCTGCCTTTTCTTCGCAGTATTCGAAACTGATGACCCATTACCCGTTTGTTTGACCTTCATAGGAGTGTCGGTTGGACCTCGATCACTTGACCGCATAAACTTCCGCCGCATTGACGCCCTGCACGGTGACTTCGTAAACCTTTGGCAGGCTCCCCTTGATCGTTTCTATCTTTGCCTGGTTCTCGAAATAGGTTCGCCCGCGCTGGACGATGATGAACGAAGGCCTGGGAAGCTCGCTCACCGAAAGTTTCGGATCTGAAAGCACGCGCGATTGAAGATCGGAGCGTCCAAACTTCTGCAAGTAGTAACGCGCGACAGCCGGAGTTTCATGGACAATGGTTGCGCCCTGCGGAGCATTGTCGCAAACGTACTTGATCGCTTCGCGAAGTCCGTCGTCATACAGCTCGTCATGCGGAAAATAAAATCCCGCGCTGCCCGGACTCGCTAACCTGTTTATGTAAAGCGCGTAATGCGGACCGTTCGCGTATGCCGTCCAGGCCGGAATCGCAATGAATACAAGCGTGACTATCGCGGTGACAACAGCGCGCGCGCGATCCGGGGAAATCTTCTCGACCAGCGCGGACAGCCAACGAATCACCGCCACCACCCCGACAGCCGCGATCATGTAAACAAACGGCATCAGCGAGAGCGCGTACCGCAGCCATTTGGCCCCGATCAACGAATACGGAACGATCCAGAGTATGAACATCAAAAGCAGGAACGCGTGCCCCGGGTGACGCCGGTTTCGCACATTCTCGACCAACCCAATGACGAAAGCGACGATCACGGGCACAGGCACCTTCAGCAATAGAAACAGCGCATAAAAATATATCGGCGTTCCCCAAAACGGCGTGCTCGCCATGTTGTTTTTGTAAAGCGTGTCGCCCATCAAATAGCCGGAGTGGGTCAGCAGCTCTCCGCTCGTGTATGCCTGCAGATAGGCCCACGTCTGCGGAAGCAACACGGCCGGGTTGGCTAAAAGAAATACCACCAGCATCAGCAAGTAAAAGAGCGTCGGTGTTCGCCAGCTTGGCTCGCCTGGCTCTTTTTCGCGTACACGAAAGAGATGATGATAGAGCGCGTTGAGACCGAAGTAATGCGGAAAGTACTTGGACGCCAGCATCAATCCAAACGCGACTCCGCTCAAACCGTAGTTGGTGCGCTTCGCGTTGGCGTCGTTCCCGTTCGCCTGTTTCGCGCGCAAATAAAAGTAGAAAGCGAAGAGCATAAAGAAGACGAGCAGCGTGTCTTCCTTCGCGATTCGGTTGTAGGTGATTGCATTTATCCCGAATGTCCAAAGCGCTGCCGCGATCAATCCGGTTCGACGATCGAAGAATGCGGAGGTCAAAAGAAATAAAGGAATGGCCGTGAGTGCGCCGACGAGTATGTTTGGAAATCGAAGCGCTGTCTCGTCACTGATTTGATTTGATGGATAGCGCGTGTTCCAAATTTGCGATAGTTGCGTCGAGACGAACATCAACGACTTCATCAGCATCGGATGTTCGGCATTGGGTCGAATGTCGCCCTGCGCGTACGCGCGAACCGCCTCGACCTTGTTAACTTCATCTTCCGCGAAGCCGATCGCCGAAACTCCGCTCAGGCGCAGTCCCAAACCCAAAGCGAAAAGGATCGCCAGAGCCAGGACGATCGCGCGCGTTCCCGTACGTGCCACCTCGCGACGCTCAGCTTTTGAAGCCGGGGACAGCGTCTTGCCATCAACGGGATTTATTTCGACGTATCGTGACACGAATTCCCCCGGGAACTAATTCAAAACTGAATGGGATAGCATTTCCTCCCCTCCCTTTGGGAGAGGGAATCTACACGCTTTCCCGACGCCATCTTCACGCGCTTTCGCCGGTTGCAACCGCCGCGGAAGAGCGGGCCGCACTCACTTCCCTCGCCGCAGCCTCTGTCTGTTTTGTGACTGCGCGCAGGGTCAACCCGCGACGAATTAGGAAAAGCACTCCGATCGAGGTCCAGAAAAGGATACGTGCTTTGCGAATGATAGCAAGCGTTACTCCGGTCGCTGGATTGAACTTCAGGATCTTTGTGAAAAGTTCGGTTCCCGCTTCGTCGACGCCCAGGCCGAGCGGGATAAACTTGAACACGACGTTTATCACCCGGTTAACCGATTCGAGCACGAATGCTGCCAACAGCGTCAGGTGTGTGTCCGCGATGAAAGAGAGCGTGACATAAATCTCCGCGACACCGGCCAGGTGAAACATCAATTCGAGAAACAGAATTGGAAGAAACCGCGCACGATTGCGCGCGTAAAATCCGTAGACGCGTTCTTCCAATCCGCGCACCTGGGCGCGCCGTTCGTGCAAAAGCTGTCGCGCGATCCCCCGGCCGTAGAAAAACTCCATTGTCCCGCTGAGGAACTTCCACTGGCGCCGCACAATCACGTATGCGGAGATGATCACCACGCCGATCCCGCAAAGAACTGCAATGCTTGCTGTTCGCCAGTTGCTGGTAAGAGAAAAGCTAAGAAGAAACGCGACCGTACCGCTGAAAATAAAGAGCGCGACCGACAGGCTATAAAAGAGATTTTCGACCGCGATTGACGAAAGCCCCGCCATCAACGGCACTTTATCTCGAACCAACACGGCTTTGGCCGGGGCGCTGACAATGACACCGAGCGGCATCAGGTTGCCGATCGCTTCGCCGGTCACGTTCGCCCGAAATGCTTCGCCAAACTTCAACCGGTGCGGTTCTTCAAAACACTTCATCCAGGCCCACGTCCGAACAACCAGTCGAATACTCGAAATACCAAGGATCAAAACGAACCCGAATCCGAGCTGCATTATGTTGGCCCAGATCCGCGCCGGCTCCGCTTTTCTGACGAAATATACGAACAGCAGTAATCCGACCGTCGCGAAGATAATTCCGACAGGTGTAAATCTCTTCGAGACGCTTTTCTGAGCAGGGCTCTCAATCATTAGATAATATCGATCGACTTCCTAACTTATGAATTTAGAAGCACGTTCAGTGCCGGAAGGGGGCAAGATAAGCCACCAGAAGATAAAAGTAAAAGTGGCCTTGCCTTCAAATTATCGGCGGCAAATCAGCGCGCGGAGAAGTCGTCGTAACCTTTTGCCTTTTCCCATTAGCGTTGATTATGATGCTACATCCCTATTACAAGCACTTACTTTAATGAGCAAGACAAACATGAGTCAATCTGCCACCGAGGAAACCGGTCGAAACGCGTTAACCGTTCTCTCTGAGGACGAGGAGATGTTTCGGTCGAGCGTGCGTGAATTCGCCGACGGCGAGTTGCGGCCGCGGGTTGAGCAGATGGACGAAGCGGGCAAACTTGACCCTTCGCTGATCAAACAGTGTTTCGACCTTGGGTTGATGGCGATCGAAACGCCGGAAGAATACGGCGGCGCCGGAGCCGGCTTTTTTACGGCGATCATTGGCGTAGAAGAGCTCTCGCGAGTGGACGCGTCGGTCGGCGTGCTGGTGGACGTTCAAAACACGCTGGTCAATAACGCGTTTATTCGTTGGGGCAACGAAGCGCAGAAGCAAAAGTATTTGTCGCAACTGGCTAGCGGAAAAGTCGGCGCTTATGCATTGAGCGAAGCGGGATCGGGATCGGACGCTTTTGCTTTGTCTACCCGCGCGGTCGAGAAAGATGACGGCTACATTCTCAACGGCCAAAAGCTATGGATCACCAACGGAAACGAAGCCGAGATTTTCGTCGTTTTTGCGAATGCAAATCCCGAGGCCGGCTATCGAGGAATCACCGCGTTTATTGTCGAGAAGGGCTTCGCCGGATTTTCTGTTGGAAAGAAAGAGAACAAGCTCGGCATTCGGGCATCTTCGACCACCGAGCTGATCCTGGAAGACTGTTTCGTGCCGAGAGAAAACGTGATGGGCGAACCGGGCAAGGGCTATAAGATCTCGATCGAAACGCTCAACGAAGGCCGAATCGGGATCGGCGCACAAATGATCGGGATCGCTCGCGGGGCGTTGGAGGCCGCGTTAAAGTACACGTCGGAGCGGAAGCAGTTCGACAAGAGCATCAACGAGTTTCAGGCTGTTCAGTTTCAGCTGGCCGAGATGGCTACGGAGCTAGAGGCGGCGCGACTGATGGTCTACAATGCCGCGCGACTGAAGGACGCCGGCAAGCCGTTCGTGAAGGAAGCAGCGATGGCGAAACTTTATTCCTCGCGCGCGGCGGAACGAATCGCATCGACGGCCATCGAGCTCTACGGGGGTTACGGGTTTGTCAAAGACTATCCGGTCGAGAAGTTCTGGCGCGATTCGAAGATCGGCGCCATCTACGAAGGCACGTCGAATATGCAGTTGCAGACGATTGCGAAGATGATAATCGGGGGAAAGTGAAAGATGTTGGCAAAGTGACGGCAGATGAAATCAATAAATACCTGAATGAGCTAAACACTGAACTGTGCGCCGTTAATATCAAAGGCGAGATTTGTTTATACGGCGGAGCCGTTATGTGCTTGGTTTATGACGCGCGCCCGGCGACGAAAGATGTGGACGCAGTATTCAAGCCAACCACAGAAATGCGGCAAGCCGTTGAACGAGTGGCAAAGCGAAACAATTTGCCTTCCGATTGGCTAAACGATGGAGTCAAGGGCTTCCTTGTGCCACATCATCAGCGAATACTATTCGATCTGTCGTGTCTAAAGATTTATGTACCGGAGCCGGACTATTTACTTGCAATGAAAGCCATATCAGCCCGGGCTGAATCTTATGACAAGTTGGATGTGAAGCTTCTAATCGATCTGATGAAGTTGAGAGCGCCAAGTGAAGTGTTTGCCGTGGTAGAGAAATACTATCCACGCCATCAGATAAAGCCTGCGACACAATATTTCATCCAAGAATTGTTTGATCAATGATTACCTTGAGCGAAGTTAGAGAGCAGATCAATTCCGATCCAGAACACTGGCTCATTTACTTTATGGACTTTGTTGACGATTTCCGTTACCACAAAGATCCTATGGCAGTAGTGGAGCCTTTTGCCCTAGCCAACGATAATAAGGATGCGCTGCTTGCTTCGATGGCGGAAACGCTTTGCGATGAGATGAAGATTGAAGTACCGCTCTGGTTGGCTGAAGTGCCCGCTTGCGATGAACCGTATTTCGTTTCGGGTCTTGAAAACCTAAAAGCGTTCACAATTGTTGAGAGTCCTCTCCGATTTCGCATCCGGAAGATTTTTGTGATGGAAAACTTTTTGAGCCGCGTTTGATTGGCGGCCGAACATAATCTGGTTGAGGATAGAAGTGGCAACATCACGTATCGATACATTCAGGCAAATGTTGGAGAGCGATCCCGACAACGATCTGGTGCGTTTTGGCCTGGCTAACGAGTATTTGAAAGCCGAGCTCTACGAAGAAGCGATCGATGCTTTGAATACTTACCTGCAAAGATCGAATGACGAAGGCGCCGCTTTTGGAATGTTGGCGCGGGCGTATGAAAAGGTTGGCATGCGCGACCAGGCTCGCGAATCATATCTTCGCGGTATCGAAGCCGCGCAGAAGCACAGCCATCCTTCCATGGCCGAAGAGTACCGGATGACGTTAGAGACGGAGTACGAAGATTAGCACACGCGTAGTTACACTCAGGAGACGAGATGACATGGCGACCGAGATGAAGGCGCGCGAATATCGTGGTCTGGATACCGAGCAGATGATCTCAATCTATCGCACGATGTATTTGTCGCGACGGATCGATGACAAAGAGATCCAGCTAAAGAACCAGAACAAGATCTTCTTTCAGATCAGCGGCGCAGGGCACGAGGCGATTTTGGTCGCCGCCGGTATGGCGCTCAAACCGAGCTACGACTGGTTCTATCCGTACTATCGCGATCGCGCTCTTTGTCTTCAGCTCGGAATGACGCCGCTCGAACAGCTCTTATCCGCGGTCGGCGCCGAAGCGGATCCGAATTCGCACGGCCGGCAAATGCCGTCGCATTGGGGCCACAAGAAGCTCAACATCGTTTCGCAATCATCTCCGACAGGTACGCAGTTTCTACAATCCGTCGGCTGCGCCGAAGCTAATTACCGCGCCACGCTTCTGGACGAGATCAAAGGCAAGGTCGCGGGTTTCAAAGGCGACGAAGTTGTCTACTGCTCATCCGGAGATGGGACCACCAGCGAAGGCGAGTTTTGGGAGGCGATGAACACAGCCTGCAATCTGAAATTGCCGGTGGTGTTTTTGATCGAAGACAACGGCTACGCGATCAGTGTTCCGGTCGAAGTGCAAACTGCAGGCGGCGATGTTTCGAAACTGCTCGAAGGATTTCCTAATCTTTACATTCAACGTTGCGACGGCACCGACGCAATCGAGTCGTTGGAGACCATGCAGCGCGCGGTCCAATATTGTCGTGATCGCAAAGGCCCAGCTCTGGTCCATGCGAAAGTCATCCGGCCGTATTCGCATTCGCTTTCGGATGATGAAAAGCTCTATCGCCCGGATGAAGAGCGAACTTCCGACGCCGAGCGCGACCCGGTCAAACGTTTTGGAGCGGTTTTGATCGACGAAGAGATCGTCACTCAGGATCAGTTGCAGACGATCAAGGATGAAGTTGACCGAGAAGTAAGCGAAGCGGCCGATCTGGCTCTGGCCAGCCCGCAGCCCGCGAGGGAAACCGCCACGCTCTACGTTTATTCGCCGGACGTGGATCCGACGTCTAACGAATTCGATACAGAAGACAACGCGGCGCTCTCCGGAAATCCGGGAACCATGGTCGATTTGATCAATCGGTGTTTGCACGAAGAGATGGAGCGCGACACAAGCATCGTGGTCTTCGGCGAGGACGTTGCCGACTGCTCGCGTGAAGAGAACCTCGAAAAAGTTAAAGGCAAGGGCGGCGTCTTTAAAGTAACTGCCAATCTGCAGCGGAAATTCGGCGCGGCGCGTGTGTTCAACTCGCCGCTGGCCGAAGCCAACATCGTCGGTCGCGCGATCGGGATGGCAACCCGCGGTTTGAAGCCGGTGGTAGAGATTCAATTCTTTGATTACATCTGGCCTGCTTATCACCAGATTCGTAACGAGCTAGCGTTGATGCGCTGGCGTTCGGGGAATGACTGGAAAGCTCCGGTCGTTATGCGCGTTCCGGTTGGCGGGTATTTGAAAGGCGGTGCCGTCTATCACTCGCAGAGCGGCACTACGATCTTCACCCACACTCCCGGCTTGCGCGTCGTTTATCCTGCGACCGCGCTTGATGCCAACGGACTTCTTCGCACAGCCATTCGTTGCGACGATCCGGTTCTGTTTCTCGAACACAAGCATCTCTATCGACAGGCCTACAACAAATCGCAGTACCCGTCCGACAACTTCATGATTCCGTTCGGCAAAGCCAAAACGGTACGCGAAGGCACGGACGTTTCGATTATCACGTATGGCGCGCTGGTTCAGCGTTCGTTGGTCGCAGCCAAACAGGCCGAGCAGCAAGGCATCAATGTTGAAGTGGTCGATCTTCGCAGCCTGGCTCCGTACGATTGGGATTCGATTACCGCGACGGTGAAGAAAACAAACAAAGTAATCGTCGCGCACGAAGACTCGCTGTCGTTTGGCTACGGCGCTGAGATCGCGGCGAGGATTTCGGACGAACTTTTTGAGTATTTGGACGCTCCGGTTCGTCGGGTTGCGGCGCTGGACACGTTTGTTGGATACGCTCCGCAATTGGAGGAAGCGATCCTGCCGCAAGTCGACGACGTTGCGAAGGCGATTACGGAGCTTTACGCATACTAGCTCGCTGACCGGCCTTCGGCCGTGGCCTATCCGAGTTTCACAGGCTTTCAGGTAAAAGGTAGCTACTGAGTCACCCACCTCGCAGTCAGGAAGGGAACCCTGTCCCCGCTGTATTCTTACCCCATTCCTCAGGGCTGGGACCATTGTTGAACTCATCCAGAGTTTAGCGGGGACAGGGTTCCCTTCCCGACTGCGTTATGTGCCTGTTGACTAATTCCTCCGGACCTCACCGTCATCGTCACTTTACCGAAACATTCTGCCTCAAAACTTGTCATACACATCTGTACCGAATTACTTCGTAAGCTGACTCTTCATCGCTCTGACCTTCTTTCATTACAACACTTAGAGACCCTTCGATGCTGGCACCGGTATTGCCATTATCTATTTCGTTCAAACTTAATAAGTGTATTTGTCCCGATAGCGAACTTGGGAGTTGACACGGAGGAGAAGGTCAAATGAGCAAACGTTTGTTTAGCTTTATGGGTGTGATTGTGCTCGCGCTCGCAACAGTCGTCACAGCAGCAGCGCAGGATACAAAGACCACATTAGTTCAAAACAGCGATGGAACCTGGACCGTTGTGGAGTACCCTGTTGATAAAGAAGTTATTGTCAATCTAACGCCAACCAGTGCCTTTCCTGGCGCGGTCGGCGTTGCCAAAATTCGTAGAGCCGGAGATGTGACCTCGATCAATCTGGATCTGAAGGGCATTACCGGTGATGCAAAAGCTTTCAACCTATATGCGGTTGATCCGAGCGGACACGCTACGTTGATTTCACCGGTTAGTCTTACTAACGGCTCCGGAACGGTGACTACCAGCACTCCGCTCAATCGATTCATGCTGGTGCTTTCACCAGAGGCCAATCTCGCGGCGATAGCTCCGGAGACTGCCGTGGTCTTTAGAAGCGCCGTGCCGGAAGGCTTTGCCGTGATACCGCTGGCCAGTAGCGGTGCGCACGATGGCGCGGTCGTTGGCGAGAAGGTAGCGGCGGTGACAACGCCGGTAACCACGCCGGGTTACAACGCGCCGTTACTCGGCATTCCGGGATTCAAACGCGGCAGCGACACCGAAATGAAAATCGACTTCACGGGTCCGCTGACGGGTTCGCGAGTCAATGTTTACCTCGTGCCGCGTAAAGACGGCCCGACGGAAATCAGGATGCGGTTTCACGAGATGAAGGACGCGCCGGCTGGACAGTCGTATGTCGTCTGGGCGGTTTCGCCGGACAATAAGTTCCAGCGAATAGGCCAGGTTGTGAATACCGGACAGCGGAACGAGGCGCAGATTCAAACCGAGACGCCTTTTCCGGATTTCGGTCTGTTCATAACTACCGAATCGGCGGATGGAACGGACATCTCTTCGCCGCACGGCGTGATCGTGGGTACCGTTGTGAAGTAAGAGAGCAGACTTAAACCCGAATTTCTCTATCCGAGGTAGATGTTTTCGGGCTATGCATTAGAGGCCATCCCAGGAGAAGCCATCCCAGGCGGGGTGGCCTCTCTTGTTTGATTTCGAGGATCTCCGCAAAAACGAAAAGTTGTTGAGCGGCGCTTTAACGTTGCTGATTTCTTTGCGCCTTTGCGTCTTTGCGGGAAGCAGTTCTTTCATTTGCCAAATTGAAACCTACTCAGCACCAAAATCACCTTGATTTTCAAAGCCCGTTGGGTGTTATATTGAACCTGCCGGCGCCCCGGTGCCGAGAATCGCTCTCGTCGTTACTCGTGACCAAGTCGGCAGCCTGAAAAGCCGCTTTGAATCCCCCGAAGCAATTGCGGCTAAGAACGAGAAACACCTTCCGAATACGGGTTAGCATTCCGCTCCCCGAAAAGTAATTACGCTATGACAAAACGCCAATTCCCCCTTTGGCTGGCATCTATCTTTCTCGTCGCCTTCACAGCCAACGTCAGCGCACAGACACAGCCCGCCGTTACGCTCCCCGAGCTGGTTCGCCGCGTAAAGCCGGCAGTCGTCAGTATCATCACCTACGACGCGAAGGGCGAGACGAAGATGACCGGGACCGGTTTCTTTATTCGTCCCGGCGAAGTCGTTACAAATCTGCATGTAGTCAAAGGTGCACGCCGGGTGGAGATTCGCACGTTTGACGGCAAGGGCAAACTGTACCCCGCGCGCGGAGTTGTAAGCATCGACGAAGAAGGCGATCTTGCGCTGCTGAGTATCGATATGCCCGAAGGCCGCGCTCGGACCTTGACCGCTTCGGCCACGGTTCCGGACGAAGGCGAAAAGATTTTTGTCATCGGCAATCCGTTGCGGCTGGAAGGATCGGTTTCCGACGGAATCGTCGCAGCCGTTCGTGAGGTGCCCAACCTCGGAAGGATCATTCAAATCACGGCCCCGATTTCTCACGGTAACAGCGGCAGTCCGGTTTTCAATATGAAGGGCGACGTGGTGGGCGTCGTTACGATCAAAGTTACGAACGGACAGAACATCAGCCTGGCGCTGGGCGCTCAGCGAATCGCAGAGCTTCGACCCGGCAAGTTGATGACGTTCGGCGAACTCGATACGAAGACCGGCGAACATCAAAAACCCGAGGCGCTGTCGGAATGGTGGTATCGCAACGGGCTGAACTCGTTGTGGCTGGGAAACTACGACAGCGCGTTGAGCTATTTCGAGAACGCTGTCGACAAGAACCCCAATCGAGTGGAAGCCTGGATTCAGGTCGGGTTCTGCAAGGTGAAGCAGGGCAACAACGGTGAAGCCATCAAGGCGTATCAGCAGGCGATCCGATTAAGACCGAACTCGTACGAAGCTCATAACAAGCTGGGCGACGCGTACTATTACGCCGGGAATTTCTTTGAAGCAATCGCTTCTTACAAGCATGCCGTGCGGCTGCGGCCCGAACTGCCCGACGCATATTACAATCTGGGCCTGGCTTATTTGGAAGTTGACGATCGTGAATCGGCGATTGCCCAAAGTCGTCTTCTTCAGCCGTTGGACCAGGGGCTTTATCAGCAACTGTTGAGCGAAATTCAGCGCTAGAAAAACTAATCAGGGTAAAGAGTTCAGCTTGGAAAAGCAGAGAAGGCTTCGTCCCTAAACCTTCCTGGATTTTGGCTGAGTCTTTACCCTGAAGCTTTGCCCGACCGTTGTAGCCAGGATATTGCCGCTTCTTAATACTTCATCAAGCTAACATCGCCCGATGCCGTCGAGATCTTAATGATCCGCGCACCGCTACCAAGCCGACCATGCGCCTGGGTTCCGGAGCCGTGACGCTTTTCCTCAACTTCCAGCGGAAAGTCCGTCTTAATATCGCCGGATGCAGTCGACATCGAAACGTCGGCGTTAACGTCGGCTGGTAATTTGACGCGAACATCGCCGCTGGCCGATGAGAACTTCATGTTATCCGTGCCCTCCAACCGCGCGATCGCAACTTCAACATTTCCACTTGCGCTTTGAGCGCTGACTTCTCCGACAACATCCTTGACCGACATTTCTCCGCTAGCGGTCGAGGCGTGTACGCGTCCGTTCGTATCCTGCACCAGCACGTTTCCGCTGGCGGTGCTGACGCTGATCTCACCACGGACACCCTTGATCTCGATATTTCCGCTGGCGGTCGAAACTTTGTCTATCTGCACAGATGTTGAGCGGGGAACCCGGACTTCGAAATTGACGCTCGCGTCGCAATTGCACTGCGATGGATAGCGCACGCCGAGCTCGACTCGATTGCCCGAGCTTCGGTCCTCGATCTCAACCTTTTCCATATCGCGGCCGACTCGCCGGCCGTTTACCACCACGGCGTCTCCGTCGTACCCATTGATCGAAATGTCACCCGACACATTTTTGATACTGATCGATCCGTTCGAACCGATTTTGTAGGATTGTTGGAAGTCCTGCGCCTTGGCCGACGCGAAAACAAGCAGGACACCGAAAAAGGCAATTCCCAACCGGAAAAATAAGCTTCTCATCACTATGCTCCTCAAAAGAATGATGTCAGTAACCACAGCGGCCCCGAGGGGAAAAGCCTGGCTGGCGTCTGTGCATCTCGTGAACTACTGGCGGACTATGCAAACCGACCCTTTGAAATAATTCCCTCGAATTAATGCTTCCAAAATCAGAACACCGCTTGGAAAGGATTCGTGGCAAAAATTTGGAAATCCACGTTGGCCGCGTATTTTGCTCACAAAAAAGCACAGAGGGTTTGATTCCTCTGTGCTTGATTGTTAGCGCAATCGCCGCCCGGATCAGATCATGAATCCCAAATCCGATGTCGGGAAGTTGTTGATGAACGGGAAGACAAGCGGAATGTCGGCCTGCGACACACCGTACCAGCGCGCCAGCGTCGCAGCGAACATTTCGACCGAAGTGGTCGGAATAAAGCGACCTCGCGTATCGGCGTCGTCCGGACCACTGTTAACCAGCGTCGGAAAGACCGTGCCGTTCGGACCCGGCCTGCCGTAGAAATCGCCACCATGTACCGCGCCGCCGACGACAAATGCGTGGTTGCCCCACGCGTGATCGGAACCTGAACCGCTGCCGGAACCGGCCGGGTTAAGCGTGCGGCTGAAGTCCGACAACGTAAACGTCGTCACGTCGTCGGCAATTCCCTGCGCGACTGTCTCGTCGTAGAAAGCCTTGAGCGCCTGGCTGACCTGCGTCAACAAGGTAATGTGCCGGCTCAACTGGCTGGTGTGAGTATCGAAACCACCAAGCTGGATGTAAAAGATCTGGCGGCTCATGCTCAGCTGAGTTCGGAACTTCATCAGCTTTGCAACCTGCCTGAGCTGATTTCCCAAACTCGTATTCGGGAAAACCGCGGTCAGCACTGGATCGCTGCTTAGCTCGTCGCTTACCGCGATCGCCTGCGCAGTAAGATCGCTGGCGGCGCGCACGAGCGTCGCGCTCTGATCCATGGCTCGGATCTGGTCCATTCTTGCGCGACGAATCACATCTTCGCTCAGGGCGTTGTTAAAGCCGTTGAGCGTCAAGACCAAATTGAGCGGCGTCGGCGAAGGAGCAACCACCAACGGCGCGGTTTGTGTTCCGGTCGTGAATAAGGTCGATCCCGCCACGGATGTGATCGCGGGAATCGCCGCGCCGGGGTTTTGGCTCAGCGTCCTATCGGCTGTTCGTCCGCCCCATCCTGTCGTCGCTACGTATGAAGATACAGCCGAGCGATGCTGGCGAGTTTGATCAGAGTGCGAGAAAAGCTGCATCGGCCGTGGCGCGCCGGATTGATACTGCGCCCGGGTCAACGGCTGGGTCAGCGTTCCGACGTTGGTCACGATCGCCAGCTTCTGCTGATCCCACAGCGTCTTCATCTCGGGCATCGACGGATGCAACCCGAAATCAAGTCCGATGCTGGGCGGCGTGATCGGTAATAAGCTCG
This sequence comes from Pyrinomonadaceae bacterium, assembly GCA_963702045.1. Classification (GTDB taxonomy): domain Bacteria; phylum Acidobacteriota; class Blastocatellia; order Pyrinomonadales; family Pyrinomonadaceae; genus JACMLC01. Next base: position 5,428,148 of record OY969701.1, on the reverse strand, counting down.
CCCGCGGAATCGCCATGCCTTGCGCGCCTCGCGCGGCAAAGTACTGATCGTAGCCCGCAGTGTAGTTCGGAACCACGGTGTTGTTTCCGTCATTTCCGCCGTCAAGGAAAATGCAGACCAGCGCGCGGTAACCACTGCCGTCGCCACTGCTGCTCTTCTGTGCCAACGCGTCCACGAGCCCAAAGTGCCTGATGCTGGTGGCCAGCGCCGTCATGCTCAAAGCCGCGCATCCGGATTTGCGCAGAAAGTCTCTTCTTGTTTGTGACATAGCTTTTACCTCTGCACCTGATACTGTGACGAAGTTACCACTAGATAAACGCCCGTCCGTGCGCGCTTCAATGGGTTCGATGCGGGAACGGCCTGCACCGCCTCCATGATCCTGGTACGCATCGCCGGTGACATCGAGCCGTGCAGCATTAACGAATTCAGCGTGTCAACCAGAGTTGCTCCGGTTGGATCGTTCGTCACCAGCCCCTGCATTCGATCCATGCTGATCGACGTGCCCAGCGGAATTCCATTGGCGACGTTAACTGGAATGCCACCCGTGGCTCCCTGGAACACCATCTGATTCACAAAGTTCGGACGCTTCAGCGTCGTTCCTGTTGTCAGAATTCCATACTCGGGTCCAAACACCGTGGTGTTGGGAACGATGTAATCCGGCTGATAGTAGTTGAATACCGTCGGCGGATTCCAAACATCCTGATCGAGAGCGGAAGTGATGCCGTTGATAACGCCATCGGTGCCCGCCGTCCTCAGCGCTGACCTGACATCGAACGGTCGCAGCACATTGACTACGTAAAGGAACGGCTCGCGAAGATGTCCGTAATCGGGATCGGTCTTGATACTTCCGCGTGCTTCCGGATCCATCAAAATCGCGGTGACCACGGCTTTCATATCGCCGCGCATTCCGGCTCCGTTGTTGTTGAACTTGCCGGCAACGCGCTGCACGTAGGCTGGTGTGGGATTGCTCGTTACCAGATTCTGGATCAGGAGCCTGCTGATGAACGGCCCCACGTTCGGGTGGTGAAAGATATTATCCAACGCCAGTTGCAAATCCTGATCGCCGGTCAGGCCGGCCGGAATTATGGGAGTCGATCCCGGATAATTCAGCAGGACTTTCTGACTGGTATCGTGATCACTGGGAGTCACCCGCATATCCGAGATGTAGTTCGGTATGCCGGGCGATGTGATCGCGCAGGCCGAACCGCATAGTTTCCAGCCTGTGAACACTTTCGTGAAATTGTTGATCGTTTCCTGATTGAAAGTAGGAATACGGTTGCCCATCTGATCCAGCTTTGGCGTACCGTCCGGATTAAGCTCGTCCAACCCAATCGAGAAGAGCTGCAAGACTTCGCGCGCGTAATTCTCGTTCGGATTCGACTGCGTGCTCCGCAGCATATCCAGATAATTGCCCATCGCTGGATTCAGCGTGATGTAGTTAAGCAGATCGCCGAAATTCCCGAACGCGTGTTGATCGAGAATCTTGATGTACGGCAGCATGTGGCTCGCCTGCTGCGTATCGCGACCTGAAACAACGAAGATCTGGTGCAGCGCCCACGACACTCGCCGACGCAGTTGCTGGTCTTCACCCGTCAATGCTTCCTGGAACATCCAGTTCTGAAGCTTGTACATCGTGAAGTTATCGCGGAAGCAGATCGTCCCGATTCCACAATTCGTCGGATTGGATTCCATCAGCGGCAGGTCGGGATACGGAATCGACGAGTACCGTTCCGTGCCGTCAGGATTTCTCCTTTGTACAAATTGCTCTTCCAACCAGCGCTTGATGCCGATGCGGCGCAATCTCAATTCGGCATCGAAGGTCGGACCGAATGTCGCCTGCTCGAGAAAACGAATGTGGTCAGCAGCCATCGGCTGCGAAATGCGGTCTGTCGACGCCTCTCTGGGTTTGGGACGCGAGCGTGGCGCCGGCGTGGGCATCGCCCCGTCGTCGTCTAAAATGCCGCCCCCCGCGTGTCCGACGGAAAGACGTACGCGGTTGCTCGACATTCCGCGCCAGTTCACTCGCAACAAGACGTCGCCGGCATCGCCCAGCTCAGGGTTCAACCGGAGCGTAAGAGCGTAGATCCAATCAAGGCCCCTGACCGGACGAAGCGATTCAACAGCCAAACTGTAACGACGTCCCGACGCGTTTTCAGCATCCGCGCGAAAGGCGTTGGCGCCTTCGTCCGGCAACAAGTCCAGGTTGGTCAGAAACACCGTCACCCGAACTCCGTCGCCGGCCGGCCAAACTTGTTCGCTTGCCATCGGCAGTCGACCCTGGCGCATCGCGTCCGCCTCAACGGCCAGCGCATGGGTCGATCCCTCGTTGCTTATCAGCACGGGCGCATCTTCAAAAATCTGCGCGTTACCGATCGAGCAAAGCACCAATATCATCAGGCATGCACACACCCACGTAAGATGTGGCATCCAGGAGTCAGCAGCATTCTTCTTCATAGGATTACTCTCTCCGTCGAGACAGCACGGCGCAAAGAAATAGACGAGGGATTCACTTTAATCTTTCAAAGGCAGGGACGAAACTTTTGTCGTTTCGAAACAGGCCGTATATACACCAGGCACAACAAAACCGCAATGATTTTTTGGCAATCTGGACCAAAGATGATTACGAATTGTTCCCAAATTCGTAAAGAAAGTGATGTTCAATTAATTGTTGACTTTTGATTGCGACAGTTCTAACTTCCCCTCGCGATTCCCCTGTTTCTACATCTGGTCCTGCGTTGCGTTTCCCCAGCTTGGGCGCATTCGCCGTCGCCTTCTTATTACCTGTAAGCGGATTGCCGACAGGTCCAAGTTTCCAAGTTGAGATCGATACATCTCGGGATCAGGCCCCCGATCTAATCGTGCAGTTTTTCTGTGGCACCGACAAAGGAAAAACGCCATGCAACGCTCAAACTCATACCAATCTAAAGCTCGAACGCTTCGAATCACGCTGATTCTTCTTCTCTCGTTTTCGTCCTTCTGGCTGGTGCTTTCATCACGCCAGGCCAGCCGCGCCCAAATCGGTGATGAACGCGAAGACAGCGTGGACACGATAGGTTTTGTCGAGAACTTTGATGGAGTTGCTGCGCCGGCGCTGCCCGCTATGTGGTCATCGACCGCCAGCGGCTCGCTGGTCCCCTTTGTGACAACCACGAACTCGCCGGACACCTCCCCTAATGCACTCTTCGTCCCGGATCCGGCCCCGGTGGGCATGTCTACGATAGTTAGTCCTGTGATCAGACTAGGGCATCTGAATTCTCACCTGATCTTTAGAAACAGCTATTCACTCGAAAATGGTTTTGACGGAGGACTTCTCGAAATTAAGATCGGTGCCGGTGGGTTCATGGACATCGTGCAAGCCGGAGGCGTTTTTGTAAATGGAGGTTACACTGGCGTAATCAGCAATACTTTCTCGAATCCGCTAGCGGGAAGAAGTGTTTGGACGGGATTTTCCAACGGTTATGTCACGACAGAATTGATCCTCCCTCAATCGGCCCACGGACAGTTCGTTCAGTTCCGATGGATTATAGGAACAGACATCAGCGTAGTTGGCGCTGGTTGGTGGATCGATGGATTTACCGTAACTAATATTGTTTCGGGCGAGAATACTTTGGCGGTGGCGATCCCGGATTCCGGCATCGCGTCACCATACCCATCATCGATCACGCTTACGAATATGATTGGAGCTGTGACGGACGTAGTCGTGAGCCTGGAAAATTTCAGCCACACCGCGCCCGATGATGTTGACTTGCTATTGCTCGGCCCTGGAGGACAAAGCGTGATTCTGATGTCAGACGCGGGTGGAGCCATACCGGTTACCAACGCTGGATTGACGTTTCAGGACGAGGCTGCCGGTAATTTGCCCGACGAAGGTCCGCTTGTGAGTGGAGTCTTCCGACCAACGAACGTTGGATCCGGCGATACATTCCCAGCGCCTGCTCCCGTAACCGCTCCGACCGGCTCCTCTCTCGGCGTCTTTAACGGAACCAACCCAAACGGAACATGGAGTATGTATCTGGTTGACGACAACGGCAACAACACCGGCAGCATCGCGAACGGCTGGGCTCTTTCGATAGGAACGTCGGCGACCAGTTGTTCGGTGTCTCTAAATCCCACAATCCAAACTTTTCCGATCACGGGCGGTAGTGGAAACTTTAATGTCGTCACTCCATTTGGGTGCGGTTGGACCGCTGCTACCAATTCCCCTTTTATCGATATTACTTCGGCTACAAGCGGAGCCGGCGGCTCTCAGGCGATCACATTTGATGTCGAACCCAACATGATGGGAGGACGAAGCGGACGAATCACAGTCTCAACCGGAACCCTGGACCGACACTTCACAGTACAGCAGCCATCGGGCTGTCCGTTTGCTTTGAGCCAGGAGTCGTTGAATTTCAACGCCGGTGGAGGCGCTGGAAGCGTGCAGGTCACCGCTCTGGACGTGTGCGGATGGACACCGACGACAACCAGCCCGTGGATCACAAACATTTCAGGAACCGGTTCCGGCAACGGAACAGTTAATTTCACAGTTGCCGCGAACAGCTCGAGCGCACCTCGCACTGGAACAATCGTCATCGGCGCCCGCGAGCTCGCGATCAATCAAACCGGAGCTCCGAGTGGCGCTCGGCCGTTCGACTTCGATGGTGATGGAAGTTCAGACGTAGGGATCTTCAGGCCCTCGGCAGCAACCTGGTATGTCTTGCACAGCTCGAATGGAAATATGTTCGCGCTCCAATTTGGTATCGCCAGCGATCGTATAGCTCCGGCCGACTACGACGGCGATAACAAAGTAGACATCGCGGTGTTTAGAAACGGCGCCTGGTACTGGATTCAGAGCAGTGACAGCACATTCAAGGCAGATCAGTGGGGTTTGTCAGGTGATATACCTGTGCCAGCGGATTACGATTTCGACAACAAAGCGGATGTAGCGGTTTACAGACCCGGTAGTCCCGGCGTCTGGTATATCAAACGATCGTCGGATAGCGTGGTAGTTACCCAACCCTTCGGTACGTCGAATGACCGGCCGTTGCCTGGCGATTACGATAATGATGGAAAGGCGGATCTGATCGTCTACAGAGCGGGAACAAACAGCTCTTGGTTCGTTTTGCGCAGTAGCGATAGCAGTGTGGTCGGGATTCAATTCGGTAGTAATGAAGACTTGCCGGTACCCGGCGACTACGACGGCGACGGGGCAGTAAATCCAGCGGTGTTTCGACCCAGCCAGGGCATCTGGTACACCTCCACCGACCCCGCCACGAATTACGGAGCGATCGCCTGGGGGCAACAGGGCGATGTCCCTATCCCGGGTGACTTTGACGGAGACCGTAGAACCGACACTGCGGTCTTTCGTCAGGGGATCTGGTATATACGATTGAGTACGACGTCGTCATTACGCAGTGTTCAGTGGGGAGTCAGTAGTGACACGCCGATTCCTTCCGCTTTCATCCTTAATTGAATTGCCGGGAGAATCCCCGCACGGCTCCTGGAAAAAGGTGTTATATTCTGCGCCGCCAATGAAGTAGGCGCTGAGAGATGCTTCGTGTGGAATTTCCACGACGGAGCTGCAGTCGCCGAACACTCCGCTCCGCGCGAACCGTTCCCAGCAAAGGCTTGCGATGCGATCACCATCGAGTTACCGCCATGACAAACTCGGCAAGGTTTTGACCTCGTCTTTAATTCTGTTTATCGCGCTAAGCCTGCTGATGGGCTCGCGGCCGACTGCGGCCTCAAACGCCGAGGGTGATCTACGGTCGGGTTCGACTGCTTCCACTGCCTCGCCATCTTCGTTTGGTCTGCAGGAACGGAGCCTCACGGAATCGCCCGATTCAACGTCATCGACCATTACTTTTACCAACCCAACCATCGTCACTATCCCCGCGGGTGCGCCACAGGTAACATCTGGTGTTGCTACTCCGTTTCCATCGAGCATTTCTGTTTCCGATGTTCCAGGAACTATCGAGAAAGTTACGGTCCGATTGAATGGTTTTAGCCATTCCTTCCTGGGTGATTTGGAAATCGCCGTCGTCGGACCGGCTGGGCAGAAATTTGTTTTGATGGGTACTGCCGGAGCGAGTTTCAATGCCGAGAATGCTACCGTGACGTTTGACGACGCCGCGCCTGCGGGAATTTTGAGCACCACTAATTTGGTTACCGGCTCTTACAAGCCGACCACTGCCGCGGGCTATGCAGCGGCATTTCCTTCACCTGCTCCACCGGGACCGTATCAACTTCCGGGCGTGGTCGGCACCGCAACCTTGAATTCGGTCTTTCGTGGAGGAAACCCAAACGGTACCTGGAGCCTGTATATCCATGATCGCGCTTTGTCAGATATAGGAAGTTTGGTCGGCGGCTGGAGCATTTCGATTACAAATAGCATCACTGCTCAGAATACCGAGGCTATACAGATTCCGGATTCCGGAACTGGATCGGTCTATCCCTCGAGCGTTACCGTCTCGGGGCTTGTCGGTTCGGTGACAGGCACGTTGGTTGTGCTTGAAGGGTTCAGCCACACTTTGCCAGACGACGTCGACGTATTGCTGGTTGCGCCCGGTGGAAGAAGTGTCGTCTTGATGTCAGACGTGGGCGGCGCAACACCGGTCAGCAATCTGGTGTTGGCTCTTCAGGACGATGCCGCTAATTCGGTCCCGGACGACGGGCCACTCGTGTCGGGGACGTTTCGCCCGACAAATATCGGTTCGGGCGATCCGTTCCCGGCTCCCGCGCCGAACTCGCCGCCAACCGGTTCAACCCTGGCGGCGTTCAACGGAATAAATCCGAACGGAGTCTGGAGCCTTTATTTAGTCGACGACAACGGAAACAACGCGGGAAGCCTTTCGACCGGTTGGGGAATCGGGCTGGCTACCTCGACCTCGAGTTGCTCGCTTAGTCTTTCACCTACGATTCAAGCTTTCCTCTTCACGGGCGGCAACGGAAGTTTCGACGTGAACACGCCGTTCGGATGTGACTGGACAGCGGCCAGCCTTGCTGAATTTGTCGACATTACATCACCGTCGAATGGCAGCGGCGGCACCCAACCGATTACGTTTTCGGTTGAGCCGAACATGATGGGTGCGCGAAGCGGACGCATTAGAGTTTCGAACTCGGGAGTTGAACGCACGTTTACGATCCAGCAGCCGTCCGGTTGTCCGTTCTCTCTGAATCAGGAGACGATGAACTTCGGCAGCGCAGGCGGCGCGGCTAACGTACAAGTCACCGCTATCGCTGCATGCGGATGGACGCCGACAACGACCGACAACTGGATCACGATTAATTCGGGCACGGGCGCCGGCAATGGAGTTGTAGATTTCACGGTCGGTGCTAATACATCGGTCCTTCCCCGAACCGGAACAATTGTTATCGGTGCTCGCGTTTTGACGATCACACAGGAACGATTGATAAGACCGACTCGATTCGATTTCGACGGCGACTTCAAAGCCGATCTGGCTGTCTTTCGACCGGCCGATGGCGCATGGCACATCAACAACAGTTCGAACGGGATTCAGAATTCGCAATTCTTCGGACTTGGCACAGACCGCATCACGCCGTCGGATTACGATGGCGATGGAAAGACCGACCTGGCCGTATTTCGCGACGGCATCTGGTACATACTGCAATCCACAACCGGAGTGATGCGATCTGAGCAGTGGGGCGTTGCAGGTGATACTCCTGTGCCGGGCGATTACGACGGAGACGGCAAGACCGACGTGGCAATTTGGCGAGAGTCAAACGGAGCGTGGTACGCGCATCGGAGTTCGGATCTCGGCATCAGATCCGGACTGTTCGGCGTCGGCGGAGACAAACCGGTCGCAGGTGATTATGACCACGATGGTCTGAGCGATTTCGCTGTCTTCCGGCCAGGCACGCAGACATGGTACGTGCTCCAGACTTCCAACAATTCGATTCAGGGTTACCTGTTCGGAGAAGCAACCGATCGGCTGGTCCAGGCCGACTACGACGGAGACGGCAAGACCGACATCGCCGTTTTCCGAGCCAGCCAGGGTTCATGGTTCATTCAGCAAACCACCGCGGGATTTGTCAGCAGATCGTTCGGCCTCGCGGCTGACGTTCCGGTGCCGGCGGATTACGACGGCGACGGCAAAGCGGATATCGCGGTGTTTCGTCAGGGCGGCTGGTTTGTTCTTCAAAGCACGACCGGCACCATGCGCAGTGAACACTGGGGAGCCACTGGCGACACGGCTGCTGAATCGGCCTTCATCTCAAACTGAATTTGAATCGGTTCTATTTCTTCCGGCAGATTTGATCTCTAACTGCTCGCGCTCCGCAATCCGTCTTTCGCTTCATCTTCCTTCTTCTGCTGGATCTCAGATTTGAGCAGCGACGTTTCGTATCGGATGTCTCCGAACAACGTGTCGCTGACAGCTTTCACAAACCCGAGGATCGCAGGTCCCAGAACGATTCCGGGAATTCCGAACACGTACACGCCGGCCACCAACGACAAAAACATCCAGTAAAAGCTAAATCGCTTAGCGCCCTTGCTCGCAAGCTTAGGCCGCAGAATCAGCGACGATCCCAGCGTCATCACCAAACCGATGATCAGATAGATCAGCCCGCTGGCCCCCTCGCCGCGGAACACGATCAGATAAATTGCGACAGGAACGTAAACCGCCCATTCACCGACCAGCGGGAAAAATCCAATCAGGAAAGTTACGATTGCCAGCACTACGCCCAGCGGAATGCCGAACACGACGTTAAGAATCAGAATTACGACCGCCTTCAGACTCTGATCGATGAAAACCGCGCGGAGCGCACCGCGTAACGCGCCGCCGATGTTGATCGTCAATTTTTCGTAAAGCGGAAGATAGCCGCCCGGCACGCGAACTTTGATGTAGGCAGCGATACGGGTTCGCTCGGTCAACACGTAAAAGACGGTGAAGAAGAATACCGCCAACGATGAAAGCAAAAGCGCCGATCTCTCGCGCAGGCTCTTGATCGCCTCAGCCGATCGAGTGACTGCTTCGCCAAATGCTGCCTGCAGCCACGACCGCGCGCTCTCTCGAATTCCCGGCAGGTAGTACTCCAAAGAATTGCTGATCGACTTGATTACATCGTCACGCCGTTCGGTAACCAGGTTTGAATAACTGGAAAGTTCGTACCAGGCGTAACCGGTCAACATCACCAACGGAATGACGATCAAAGCAATTGAAATTAACGCGCTGCCCGCGCGAGCGCGGAGATGTTTCTCGAGCCATTCCTGCACCGGCAGCAAATACACAGCCGCCACGATCCCGAGCAGCAAAGCCACCATCACGTGGCCCACCAACATCGCAAACAGAACCACGGCGAGGGCCACCATGATTCCGTAAACCACGATTTGCTTGGCGTCGCCGATCGTTAGATCCGCCAGATGTTTTGAATCGTCTTCTGCCATGAGCCGGTAACTATAGCATGCGCAAAAACCCGCTACGATCCTGCGACCTGTTTCCTTTAACCGAATCAATTAGAAAGAGATTTTCCGCCATCTGAAACAAGAATCCGTCAGGTACTTCCGGCGGATTCCGCCCCGGCACCTTGTTTTGCCACGTAAATCGCATGGCATTGTGGTTGCCATGGGTATCGAGAGCTGTGACTCTTTGATTTCGAGAGGTAAAGAACAAATCATGTTATGTCGAATACTGATCTCGCTGACACTTGTTATCACAATATCGTTATCTACTTTGGCCCAGACTCCATCGGAGCAGAATGACGACACTGCCGCGAAGCAGGCGGAGCAACTGACGCCCGAAGAAAAACGCGAAGCGATTCAACTGGCAAACGATTTCAAGGCGCGTTTCGAGCAGACACTGGACCTGGCGCCATTAATAGACGAATTCTTTATCAGCGACTTTGCAGGGCGACTGCGCGTAGACGACAAAATCGAACAGATCTTCCCGCTATCTATGACTCGGCAAGTTGCTGCGGAAGCGACTCAGGAGGAGATAGTGCGGATGTATGTAGCTTCGATCAACGCTGGCAATTTGATTTTTCGACTCGCCGGTTTGGCCGAGGCGAGGCGAAACCGCGAGATGGCCCTGGCTCAGACTTCCCTACCCGAGCTAACGATTGAGGATATAAGTCGATCGAGGAGGTACGGCATTACACGAGTCTATTTGAACAAGCCGTAGTGTTGCTTCGAGAGCATTCGAAATCGATCATCCCGGAAGTGAACCTGCCCGCGGAAGATCCATCGCTGTCCGAACAGGAAAGTATCGATCAGGATGTCCATCCACGACTCAGTATTTTGGAAGGGTCGGGTGTATTGGGCTATCCGGCGGGCACTCGAATAATCAGCGTTGATGTCTCGATGTTTGTTTTGGAATTGATGCGAACGGATGACGGTCGTTTGAAGGTACTTCAAATCGACTGGAACATTGACTAGAAGTTGAAAACAGTGAAACAGGGACTATTGCTTCCCCTTTTGCGCCTTCTGCTTTCGGTTCTTTGCGCCTTTGCGAGAAATTTCCCCCTGACAAATTCCGAAACTGCACCACCACCGAACGGCGTTGGCACTCAACTCTGCAATGCTGCTACTGTGACCCTGAGGCGAAATATGAAATCGTTAAGAGTGATAAGCGTTGTACTGTTTCTACTATTTTGTAGTGCACTTGAGAGTGCACGAGCTGCAGGAGAATCCGATTGGAAGGTCAAAACCGAGATCACCCTTCCGGCAAAGGCGACTGCCTTGGGCTATTCACCGGACAGCGCTTTGATCGCCGTCGGACACGCGGACGGAAACGTGACCGTGTGGGAAATCAAGACGAGCCGGTTGATCAAGACATTAGAAGCTCATTCAGCGGTGGTGAAAACCGTTCAGTTTGCTTCCGGCGGATCGCTTTTCGTCACTGTTGGTGGCGATAAGCGGGCACGTTTATGGTCAACGACGGACTGAAGCGAAAAAGGCTCAATTGACGGTGTGGCATTTTCAGGTGCTGTGTCGGCGGACGGACGGCTGCTTGCGGGACAAGATGAAAAACAAACCGTCTGGCTCTGGGATTTGAACACTCTAAAGCAAATCAAATCTCTGACAGAGTCAGGGATTGGCGGCATGAAGAATTTGAGTTTTACTTCTGATGGCAAGTATCTGGCGCTACCCTACAATCGCACATCCTTAATCAACATAGAGACCAAAACGAAAATAGAGTTGACCGCAAAATCTGATAAGAAAACCGAGACCGAGTTCGAACCGGCCGGGAAAGATAAGTTCGTTTTTTCTATGGGCAAGCTGGAGGACGACGATGCGATTACTCATCGCGTAGTGGCCAGCGGGTCGGGCGCACTCGTAGCTCTCGGTCGCGGGTGGTATGGGAAACCAGCCTTCATCGATGTCTGGGACATTACCTCGATGAAACGAGTTGGACGTTATAAACCGGAAGGGTCCGGTCTGTAGGCAAGTTTTTCGTTTGATAATTCGTTACTTGCCATCGAAGGAGATTGGCTTGAGATAAGAGTCATCCACTTCGTGTGATTTCGTCATTCGCTTTAGTATGTTTCGTGGTTAGTCGCCGACCTCGCCCAAACTTCAACAACTTCTCAGTCATCATCGCGAAGATTGTTCCGGGCCGCGAACCCGTCTTTTACGAGTATGCCGCAAACATCGAGAAAGCAGCGGCTGCGATACCGAATTGTCTGGCGCCACTCCAGCTTCACTATCTTCGTTGGGTCCTGTTTCCCATCGAAGGCGTGACCTACTTTATGTACTCGGGCATCTTCGACACGGATTTCGACAAGTACACAGAAGACGCGGTCGCTCTGTTCATCAGTTTGGGAGTGAACACGGTCTTCGAAAACCTCGAAGGCTTTCCCAGCGACTGGAAAACCAACCCCGACGCGTTCGTCAAATTCGTCCGCGAGCATCAATGCCCGAGTTTCATGGAGTACGGCGAATATCCGTTTGTCAGTGCGGATGAGATCAAGAAGGCGCTGAATGTCAAACGATGACCGGGATTGAAGCCATCTGGCGCCAAAACTGTCATGCGCTGCCAAACGACAAGGAGCCCTTCGGCTTCCGCGATGGAGCAACTCCGTGGTAATGGACATGAACACCTCGCGTGGGTCAGCAAGAAGAAATTTCTCGGCGGCGCCAGGTTCTCGATGACGGCCACGATACCGATTGCCAGGAACTCGCTTACCTCGGATGCCACCGGCCCTGTCAGCGGCGGAGGCGGACTTGCCGATTCTTATTATCAACCATTCATTCTGGGCTGGAATAAATCGCGCTTCGCCATCCGAGCGGTCTATGGTTTTCTCGCGCCCACTGGTCGATTCCGTAACGGCGCAAACGATAACGTCGGCTCCGGATATTGGACCCACGCGTTCTCATCAGGACAGACACTCTATCTAACTAAGAACAAAGCGACGTCGATATCAGCGTTCCAGATGTACGAAGTACATACGACCCAGAAGAGCACTTTCATAAAGCCTGGCGACACTCTGGATCTTGATTACTCGATGATGCATTCGTTCTCGTTAGGAGGAGAGAAACGCGTGCAGCTGGGTCAGGACGGATTCGTGGCCGCGACGAATGCCGTGCGCGGTTCAGCGATGAAGCTGTTGGATCAGCCTGCGCCGATTGGCAGTTTCACTTGATCCTGAATATGCGCAGGTTGGCCTGACGGAAACCAAAGCCAGAGAAAAGCATAATATCGTGACCGCCCGCGTCGATTTCAAATCCACCACCCGCACGATTATTGATGGCCGAACTACCGGGTTCTGCAAGTTGATCGCAGATCGGGCTACGCGAAGGATTCTCGGTTGCCACGTAGTTGGCGAACGTGCTGTCGAGATTGCTCAACTGGCCGCCGTAGCTATGGCAGGCAACATGCGCGCCGATGACCTGGCGCAAGTACCCCTTTCATTTCCAACATACGCCGGCGTTCTGGGGCGCGGCGCCGCCATGGTCGCCCGCCAGCTTAATCTTGATTTAGATTGGCCGGGAAACTACGCGGAAGGAGCGCGTTAAGTGTTCCTGCGCGTAACCATCATCCGACGATTACTGAAGTCCGACCACCGAGTAGACCAGACGCCTTACGCGAATAATGACCACGAAATGCACGAACAATGAAAAACCAATCACACGAATCGAACAGAACGAATCGCAACAAGGGTTACGTAGTTTGTGTGAATTTGTCTTTCGGTTTAGTGTGTTTCGTGGTTAGTCCCTGATTTCACCCAAACTTCAACACCCTCTCCGCTGTAAGACCCAAATAAAAACCGGCGCGCAGATTCGAATCTACGCGCCGGCATTATTCGTGAAACGTTTCGAACCTAATCCGCCACCGGCGCGACCGCGCGCACGGCTTCCGAAACTCCGTCTTCGTACTTCTTGAAATTCTCGTTGAAGAGCTTGGCCAGATCGCGCGCTTTCTTGTCATACGCGTCTTTGTCTTTCCAGGTGTTGCGCGGGACCAAAACCTCCTGCGGAACATCGGGGCACGAGACGGGAACGCCCACACCGAATATCGGATCGGGTTTGGTCTCGACCGTAGCCAACGTGCCGTTCAAAATCGCTCGGATCATTGCGCGCGTGTAGCCAATCTTCATCCGCTGTCCTTCGCCGTACGGGCCTCCGGACCAGCCGGTGTTGATCAACCAGCACTTGGCGTCGTTCTCCTGCATTCGTTTGCCCAGCAAGTCCGCATAGACACCCGGATGCAAAACCATAAACGGCGCGCCAAAGCAGGTCGAGAATGTCGCTTGCGGTTCGGTCACTCCTCTTTCCGTTCCGGCGACCTTCGCGGTGTAGCCGGAAAGGAAATGATACATAGCCTGCTCAGGCGACAACCGCGCTACCGGCGGCAAGACTCCGAACGCGTCGGCCGTCAACATGATTATGTTCTTCGGATTTCCCGCGTGACCTTCGGGTTTGATGTTCGGGATGCTCTCGAGCGGATACGCAGCGCGCGTATTCTCGGTCTTGGTCGCGTCGTCCAGATCGAGCGACCTGCTGACCGGATCGTACATTACGTTCTCGATCACGGTTCCAAACATGCGCGTCGTGCGATAGATATCGGGCTCCGCTTCCGCCGAAAGCTTGATCACCTTCGCGTAACATCCGCCTTCGAAATTGAAGACGCCGTCGTGCGACCAGCCGTGTTCGTCATCTCCGATCAACTGGCGTTCAGGATCGGCAGACAACGTGGTCTTCCCGGTTCCCGACAATCCAAAAAAGATCGCCACGTCGCCCGCATCGCCGACATTTGCAGAGCAGTGCATGCTCATCACGTCGCGCTGCGGCAACAGGTAGTTCATCAGCGTGAAGACGCTCTTCTTCGTTTCGCCCGCGTAAGAAGTGCCGCCGATCAAAACAAGCTTCTGGCTGAAATCGACCAGGATAAAAGTCGGCGAGCGAGTACCGTCGCGCTCGGGATCCGACGTAAAGCTGGGAATGTTGATGACCGTGAATTCAGGTTCATGCGGCGTCTCGCCTTGCCCCTTGCGGATAAACATTGTCCGGGCGAAAAGCGAATGCCACGCCACTTCATTGATAATACGAATCGGAAGTTGATAACGAGAATCGGCGCCGACGAACGTGTCCTGTACAAAAAGGTCGCGCCCTTTCAGGTGAGCCATCATGCGGTCTTTCAGCGCGTTGAATTTCTCCTGCGAAAACTCTTTATTGACTTCGCCCCACCAGACTTTGTCCTGACTCGACGACTCGCGAACAATCGCTTTGTCTTTCGCTGCACGGCCGGTGTGTTCGCCGGTGTCGACGATCAGCGCTCCATGGTCTGAAAATATTCCTTCACCGCGTTGGGCAATAAGTTCGTAGAGCTCTGGCGTATTCAGATTCCAATAAATATTTCCGGCATCCTTGATGCCATAATTCTCCAGGCCATAATCACTGTTACGGCGACCTTTGTCCTGCATCTATATTCTCCTCTTAAAACAACGACGCCCGACGAATCCCGCAATCCGATTCATCCAGCGTCGTTCTTATTCATCAGTCCGTCGTTTTCGTTCCGATGCGAGTTCGCGCAACGCCGCCACAAGGTTGCGGGCAGATCGCTCCATCGCGTCGGCACATGCCTCGAGCTCTTCGGTGTCTGTGGTCGAGCGCATGGTAACCGCGGTCAGCGCTCTTTCAATCTGAGTCGTCAAACGACTCGCTTCGGTTTCCGTCTCCTGCTCGGCTCGCGACATTTGGGGGATTGAAGCATCCATAAATATTCAAACAGGCCGAAAGTGTAGACGACATCCCCGGCCGACCCGTCCCTCCCATTAACGCAGAAGGATTTCCCAGCCCCCTGTGCGTATTTCAAGATTACCAAGTTGTCTTGCGTGGGTAATGTCTTACATCAAGCACGCCGTACATATCAAGTGTGAACGAGGTATTTGGCTGAGCTGAAAACAAGGCAGAGCCGACACCGCCGACGCTACGGGAACCTGAGTCCTGGGTCAATTTGAGAATCTTTCAAAAAGAAGTTTCTCGCAAAGGCGTAAAGAACAGAAAGACTGAAGCCGCAAAGGGGAGCAAAGATGAAATACGTTCGAAATTCGCGTGGAAATGAGTTGTTCTCTCTGCGTCTTTCTGCTTTCCGTTCTTCGCGCCTTTGCAAGAGATCCTCGTTTATTTCGCTAAGTTGAAATTGACCCCATACTGGAAATTAAGCATGGACAACCGAGAGCGTTACCACGTACAATCCGCTCGCTCTAACCATACGCGCCGCCGCCTTTTACGGCGTACCCTTTCTCTCGCAAGTCTTTATGCTCCACCGCTCCTGCTTTTGATCCCGGGAGATTAGTGGGGAACACATCACACTCAAGATCGATTCGGCCTCGTAAGCCGTCCACCGCTTTCAGGCAGGTTGAAAGCCCCACCAGTTAAATTAAGGAGGTTGAAAATGAAGAGAGCTTACTTAGGACTACTGTTGCTGTTCCTGTGCATCTTTGTTGCATGCGGAGGCGGGACCAACAGTGGCGGTTACCCAACTCCAAGTCCAAGTCCGCAACCCAGCGCGACGCCCACGCCCGCAGGTTCGCCGACCATGACGAATACTGTCCAGATCAGAATTATTGTTGAGGGCAACGAGAAGGATCCGCCAACCATCACTTTCGAACCAAATCCAGCGACCGTTGGACTTGGGCAACAGGTAATTTTTCAAG
Organism: Pyrinomonadaceae bacterium; assembly: GCA_963702045.1. Lineage (GTDB taxonomy): Bacteria > Acidobacteriota > Blastocatellia > Pyrinomonadales > Pyrinomonadaceae > JACMLC01. The sequence goes on along the minus strand of OY969701.1, from coordinate 5,412,053 downwards.
TCGAGAACAGATCGACTAATCCGGTTACCGACGGTATGACGGTGTTGCTGGATGGATTTCAGAACGGCGGACCTACGGGGCCGAGATTGTTTGGAGCAGGCGTCTGGAACAACACGTTCGTCATGCACGACGTCGATCCAACCGCTACCGAAGAGAGTAATCCCGTAAGAGCCGGCGACGGCCAGTTCTCGTATGGCGCGGTCCTCTTCGAAAAAGATAGTGGGAATAAGATAAGCGAGGACAGACGTCCTCAAATCATCGTAGGAAACATGATGGCTAATAAGCCTTCCGGAACGGCTTCACCGGCAGCTTCGCCTTCTCCTTCACCGTCGGCGACGAGGAAGTAACAATAGCGAGCCTCTCAAGCTCGCGATTTGGTAAAGAGCGAATTGTATTCAGCGCGGCCCCGCAGCGATTCAAGGTCGGGGTCGCGCTCAGCCTCAGACCGGCTGTAGCCATGCAGCAACGCATCCTCCAGATACTTCGCTGCCTCTTCCAGCTGCCCGGTTAAAGTGAAAACAACCGCACGTTGATACTTAAGCGTCGTGTTGTGTGGCTCCAGCAAGCCGGCCATGCGAATACTCTCGAGAGCATCGGCGTGGTTCTTTAGCTTGGACTGATACACCGCCAGCCGGCTCAACAGCTCCGCGCTTTGCGGCTTTGTCTTCAATGCATCGTGAACGAGCGAAGCCGCCTTTTCAAACTGACGTGTCGCCTCGTCCTCTTTCCCGGATCGCAATAACACGTCTCCCAAATTTCGGTAAAGAATGTCATCGCCGGGATCGAGCTCGATCGCGCTTATGTATGCAGCCGCCGCGTCCTCGTACTTTCCAAGATAAAAGTAATTGCTACCGAGATTCGAATAGGCCTTCGCGGCCGGATGAATCTCGATTGCGCGTTTATGCATGGCCGCGGCGTCTTCGTAATGCCCGAGCAGGTAATACATAGCGCCGAGATTGTTATAGCCGTTGTAGTTGTCAGGTTGAATCTTGATCAGAAACCGAAACTGCTCCGCCGCATCGAGGTATCGTCCCAGAATGTAGTAACAGAAACCAAGATTATTGTAGTTTTCCCAAAAGCCGGGCCGGATCTCCACCGCACGGCGGAAATGGCTGAGGGCCAGGTCCATTTCGTCTCGTTCCTGATAACACTTACCAAGCCAGCGGTGCGCGTCGTCGCTCAACGGTTGTCGTTCGAGCACGTGTTTGAACTCTTCGATCGCGCTTTCCAGCTTTCCAGTTCCGTGGTACACGATGCCCAACGAAAGATGAACCTGCGCATGTTGCGGATCGAGGATCAATGCGCGATCACATGCGGCGATCGCACGCTCGACCCAGACATCTTCGTGCGTTGCTTCGTACTTCAACCAATAAGCCTCGCCAAGTCCGGCCTGCGCCAGCGCGAACGAGCTATCCAGTTTCAACGCTTCTTCGAACATCTGAATTCCGTAATCTATGTTGCGCGCAACCTCGCGCCGTTCGATAAACGCTCGTCCCTTCGAATAACGCTCGAACGCATCCAGATTCACCGGCTGCGGCTCCGGCACATGCGAACGCGTATCCGTTGTGATACGAACGCGAAGCGCGGCCGCAACCGACTCGCAGACCGTGTCCTGGATTTTAAACAGGTCGGATTCAACCCCGGAATATTGATCGCCCCAAATCACTCGCCCGCTCTCGACGTCGCTTAACCGCACCATGATCCGCAACGTCGGTCCCGCGCGCATAACCTCGCCTTCCAGCAGGATGGTCGCGCCCAGCTCTTTCGCGTAGGCCCAGGTGTCGTTTATCGCTCGGGCATCTTGTCTGGCGCCCGCCGCTTTCGATAGCACAGACAGATCGCGGATTTTTGCCAGGCCGGTCGTAATCGAATATGCCAAACCGATACCAATGAATGAACTCTCGTCCTGCGAACCCACTGCTTCAAGCGGCAGCACCAGCACGGTCGGATGTCCTGCCTGCGCATGGACGGGCGTAGGCACGGTCGCTACCAACGAGTCTCTGAAGTAAACCCCGGACAGCGGCGCGACTTTGCTGGGTGCGGCAACGAAGCTCTCGAGCTTTACCGAAGCTCGCATCAGCTCGTCCCGAATCGCCGCGAGATCTCGGACGACTTCATCAAACGTAGCGAACCTGCGACTTCGATCTTTTTCGAGGATTCGCTTTACAAAATTGATCAATACCGGCGGAACGCCCGCAGCGAAACAGTCTGTGTTAACCGGCTCGTCTTTAACAATCAGCCCGGCAATCTCAAAAGCATTGTTGCCCTTGAAGGGATGTCTTCCGGTCATCATTTCGAACAAGACTATGCCGAAGGAAAAAATATCCGAGCGATGGTCCAGTTGTTCGCGGCGCAACTGTTCGGGAGACATGTAGGGCAGCGTTCCGACCACCGCACCCGAATCCGTCAGACTGTCAACCACAGTCGGGCCGTCCTGTTCGGAGACAAACGGCCCGAAGCTTCGCGCCAGTCCGAAATCAAGCAGCTTCGCTCGACCGCGTTCATTCAAGAGAATGTTCTCGGGCTTTATGTCGCGATGGATTAGATTTTGACCGTGGGCCTCTGCCAACGCATCCGAAATTTGCATCGCGATTTCGATCGTCGTCGATGGGGTCAGATCGCAGGCGAGAATCAACTCGCGCAGGCTGCGGCCTTCGACGTATTCCATCACGATGTAGGTGTGGTTTTCGGTCTCGCCTATCTCGTAAATCGTGACGATGTTCGGATGATTTAGCTGGGAGGCGGAACGCGCTTCGCGCAAAAATCTCTTTTCAACCGCGGGCGATACTTCCTTGTGACGCGCGATGAACTTGATCGCCACCTTGCGGCGAAGTTTTAGATCCTGGGCGAGGTAGACTTCGCCCATCCCGCCCGAACCAATCTGCGAGCGAATTTCGTAGTGATTGAAATTTGTTCCTTCGCCAATGTGAATCATGCGGTCGGTCGACAGCGCGGTTCCGAGAACTGATATGACGCGAGACTAGCGTATGCCACCGTAAAGTCAAGAGCAGGTCCGCGAAGCGGATCGACTGAAAATAGCCCAGCGATTTATCGCTGGGGTGGCCGGCGCCAAGTGTATTAAGTCCGCGAAGCGGACGGCTGAATTGCTGACAGGATCTCTATTTTCAGTCGCCCGTCACACGGGCTCGATCTCAAATATTCGCGACGAACCCAGCACTGAAGTGCTGGGCTATTCTCGAGTGTCCGCTTCGCGGACTCGAAGTGGATTGTTGATGACAACCCATGAGGGACCCTTGACACTATTCCTTACGATCGGACTTCCCCGCTCTTGCGAATCGTGTCTTTGAGTTTCGATCTTTGCCGAAATTCCCCGAACATGAAAGACACCCTTTCGCGTCTTGCAGGCGTCTTAGAAATTCATCGTCGGCGATGTTGTAAAAAACCTTTTCGACACGCCGACCGTATGAAACAATCCCGCGAGCAGCAAGATAAAATCTCAGAAGCAGAGGACACTTGATTGATGCGACTTTTTACATTTGTGACTCTTATTGCGACGGTTCTGATGTCGGCAAATACGAATTTTGGTATTTCTTCCAAAAAATCGGATGACGCGCCGTTTTGGACCGGCAAACCCGACGCGGTTGCGTTCGAGCGAAATTTGAACTCGCGTTTGGCCCAGGCACAGACGGCGCTCGATACCATGTTGGCCGTGAAGGGCAAACGCACGATCGAGAACACGCTTCGACCGTACGACGAAATCCTGATCCATCTCGATGCCGCCGGCAATCAGGCGGGACTGATGGAGGTTGTCAATCCGGACAAAGCGATACGCGAGGCCGCCGAAAAGATCACACAAAAAGTCTCGTCATTCGGAACCGCGCTTTCGCTCAATCGTGGTGTCTACGACGCGTTGAGCTCGCTCGACTTGAAAAATGCGGATCCGGCAACGCGATATTACGTCGAGAAGACGCTTCGCGAATTTCGACTGGCTGGAGTGGATAAGGACGAAGCGACGCGTGCCAAAATTACGGCGCTGCGCGACGAGCTTGTTCTGATCGGCCAGGAGTTTGACAAGAACATTCGCGGCGATGTGCGCACGGTCACGGCGAAGAGCGTTGCGGAGTTGGAAGGCTTGCCGGCTGATTACATCGCACGTCACAAACCGGATGCGAACGGCGTCATCACTTTAACCACCGACTATCCCGACTCGCTTCCGATCTTCACTTACGCGAAGAACGAAGACCTGCGCAAGCGAATGTTCATCGCTTACAACAATCGCGCGTATCCGCAGAACATCGCCGTGTTGGATCGCATGGTGGCCAGGCGTTTCGAGCTGGCCAACCTGCTGGGCTTTCCGACCTGGGCGGACTACATCACCGCCAACAAGATGGTTGGTAACGCGAAGAACGCGTCGGACTTCATCGACAAGATCGTTGCCGCATCGGATGCCAAAGCGAAGCGAGAGTATCAGGCGCTGGTGAAGCGAAAAGCTCAGGACTTCCCGGGTGCGACCGGCATCAACGCGTGGGAGCGAAGCTATTGGGGTGAACTCGTGCGGCGTGCCGAATACAATTTCGACTCGCAACAAGTGCGACCGTACTTCTCTTATCCAAACGTAAAGCAGGGAGTGCTGGACGTCACCAGTAAACTTTTCGGTGTGACGTTCAAGCAGGTCAAAGATGCGCCGGTCTGGGCCAACGACGTCGAAATGTGGGAGATGTTCGAAAACGGAAAGCTGATCGCGCGGTTTTATCTGGACATGCATCCGCGCGAGAACAAGTACAAGCACGCGGCGGAGTTTGTCGTGCGCACGGGCGTCGCGGGTCGTCAGATTCCGGAAGCCACTCTGGTTTGCAACCTGCCGGGCGGCGATGCGAATGACCCGGGTTTGATGGAGCACGATGACGTGATCACGTTCTTCCACGAATTCGGCCATCTGATTCACGAACTCCTGGCCGGTCGACAGCAATGGATCGGAATCGCGGGTATCAGCACCGAACGTGATTTCGTCGAAGCTCCTTCGCAGATGCTGGAAGAGTGGACATGGGACGCGCCGACGCTGGCGACATTTGCGAAACACTACAAGACAGGCGAGCCGATCCCGGCGGCGCTGGTCAAACAGATGAAGCGAGCGAAGGACTTTGGCAAAGCGCTGGGTGTTCGCCGGCAGATGGTTTATGCGAAGCTCTCGCTTTCGATCTATGACCGCGATCCGAAGCAGGTCAACACCGATGTGATGGTCAAGGATCTGACGCAACGCTTCGAGCCGTTTCCACATGTAGACGACACGCACTTTCAAACTGCGTTCGGACATTTGGATGGCTACTCGGCGGTCTATTACACCTACATGTGGTCGCTGGTAATTGCGAAAGACATGTTCAGCCAATTCGATAGATCGAATATGCTGTCGTCGAACGGAGCGGCGATTCGCTATCGAGACAGGGTTTTGGCGCGCGGTGGTTCCCGACCGGCGAATACACTGGTTGAAGATTTCCTGGGCCGGCCATTCAATTTCAAAGCTTATGAGGAGTGGTTGAACGAAGGGGGTTAGGGCGGCGAGCGCCTTCGGCGCTTTGCGTACTTCGGGCCCGCTCCGTGACCAACTTCGCACTCGTCTATGTTGCCAGGTTGTGTGTCGACCCTTCGACCTTCCTCGGCTCTTAATCTCTAGGAGGCTCGCCCCATAAACTGTTATAGTGGCTCAAAACCGATCGAGGCGGAGGGGAATCCCGATGAAAAAGAGCACAGCGATCTCTCTCTCAGGTTTGCTCCTGATGGCTTTTGTCGGGGGCATCGCCAGCAGCTCTTTTTCACAACAACCGCAACAACAGAATACAGTCTCTCAACCAACTAACACCGCGCCGCTCGACGAGAAACTTCGTTGGATCGAATCGCAGATGAAGAGGTACGGCGCGGTGCGGGTTTTCCACGGCATTTCATTTCCAGGCCAATACGAAATCGTGAGATTTAAGGTGCTGCAGAATGACGGATGCCAAATCAGCTATCGCGTCAGTCACGAGGGTATCAGCCAAACTATCGACATCAAACGTGGCGTCTCAAATGCAAATGCCGCTGGGGATGCCGAATGGTACGTGAATTTGGCGGATCTGGATCCTGCTGGCGTTGAGGTAAAGACACAGAAAGATTGGAACGGCGGGTTCATCAACTTCGTAACTGTCGATGGAAGAAAAACCGTGCGCTTGCTGCATCCGCGCGGAACGATGAATTCACACGTCAAATATTCACACGGCGGCTTTACAGTTAACGACACCAGTGTTTTGGAAGGAATTGCATCAGCACTTAGAGAGGCAATCGGATTTTGTCGAAGTTAGCGCACCACCCTCCTGCAGCGCTGCTTCACATGGCGATTGATTTGCTCTTGTTTCTTTGACCGGCTCTCACTTGCCGAACGCTCGTCCCTACGCTCTCCCGGCGTTCTCGATAGCTAATTGAATAGTCTTTGATCGTTCCTCAAGGACCTGCGATTTCGCTGCGCCTGTTTCCCAAGCGCTGTAACAGGTACGGCCATGGTCCCGGCGGAGCTTTCCCCGATCGTGGACATTATCAACATCTTCTTTTCGCTACCTCCACCCGAACCGAGGCGAGAAAGATGGAGCCTAGAATCTACAAAGCAATACTTCTGATGACGTATGACCTCAACCGCGAGATCCCCCTCGACGAGTTGGCTCGATCCGTCAATCTATCTACATCCCGCCTTCGCCACCTTTTCAAAGACGAGACGGGGCTCTCGCCGGCGCAGTATATGAAGTCACAGAGATTGCGGCGGGCGAAGCTACTTTTGGAAACTACTTTTCTCAATCTGAAGGAGATCATGCACAAGTCGGGATTGAGAGACCGAAGTCACTTCACCCGGGACTTCAGCAAGGCCTACGGAATGCCGCCGTTGCAGTACCGGAAACAGCATCATCTCGAGGAACAACAAAAGACGAGTTCGCACTCGATAGCCAAATCCGCCACCCCCTAGCCGTTTTCGCAACAAACTAGCCATATTCCCTTCAAAAAGGTGCTTGTGCTCGTCGGGGGGAGCGCTTATCTTCACTTCGTCCTCCAAGTACGAGCAAGGCTCAACGACGTTGTCGCAGTAAAACCCGTAGCAGAAAAAAGGGATATCACACTCGGCTACCTAAAAGTGTGTCCGCGCGTTGGCTATGCTCCCTCCAAACAACCCTAATTACGAAAGAGGAGATAGAAATGAGTAGAAGTATGTCCTTGCGATTTGCCACTGTCCTTTTCGCGCTCTTAACCTGTCTGGGGACTTTCCAGCTAACAGCCAAAGCAGAAGTTCAGTGTACGGCTCCAGTCGACTTTCACCGGTTCATCGTAAACAACTCTGAGCTCGGCACACTGCTGACGACTAACTATCAGGAAGGCGTGAATCTTAATTTCGCGTTTTATCCTTTTCCCGGGGGAGTGGGAAAAATTGCGGTTCCACCGGCGCCAGGTTGGACACCCGTTGCGGGCCAGGGACTTCAACCGTTGTATCGTTATCACATCACACAAAACGGGAGAATCTATTACGGATACTTCAACGGATTCGCTTCCGGCAGCGGCTACACGTTTCAGGGAATAGCGGGCTATACGCTGCCCGGCTTCGGCCAGTTCGGAGGAGTTCCGCTCCAGGCCTATTACAGCCAGACTAAAGGGTACTTTTATACCGCAGGCAGCGAAGTACCGATCGGCTATCCGTACTCGTATGGATTTTCTTATCACGGTTCACCCGCGTACCTGCCGAACGGCTCGTCATACTGCTGGCAGTCGCCGCCTCCGGCGTGCAGCGATCCAGCCGGAGAAGAGAATTGCAACATAACCGGCGGGACATGGAATCCGGGTAATTGCACCTGCAGTTACTTCCCTCCCGGCTGTCGTCAAGCTCCTGAAAAGGGCAAAGGCGGAAAACAGCCAGGTGACAACGAGCGTCCGCCGCTGGAATGCCGCGAGGTTGCCCAGTAAGTCTGCAATCGTCGGATCTTAACTGTGGGGCCAGGTTTGGCGTTGAGCTAAACCTGGCCCCACAAACTTTTAGATCAGATGAACCGGGCAATCCAAGGCTGACAATAACAACCACGAAATAGATGAACAGGGCGAAAATCCCAATCACACGAATCGACCAACGAAATTCAATAACTTCGTGTGAATTCGCCTTCGGTTTCGTGTGTTTTGTGGTTCGTCTCTTTTCGTCACCAAGTGCTATCCTCTGCAAACTCGAACGAATACGCTTGTCTTTCGGATCTTTCTGCACCGTCTTCAGGGGAGGCGATAATGGATGTCCTTTGGGATGAATTAAGATCGGGGATTCCCGAGTGGAGACTGCTGCTGGTCATCTCCATCCGGCTGATCGCGGCAACGATTTTGGGCGGGTTGATCGGCTACCAACGCGAGCGCGCGGGAAAACCCGCCGGCTTAAGAACCCACATCCTGGTAACACTGGGCACCACTGTCTTCGTACTTGCCTCGTCCAGATTCGGCATGTCTTCGGATGGCCTGTCGCGAGTTATTCAGGGCATCATCACCGGCATCGGTTTCGTTGGCGCCGGATCAATTCTCAAATTGGAACATAAACGCGACATTCAGGGCCTGACTACCGCAGCCAGCATTTGGATGACCGCAGCGATTGGTGTGTCCGTCGGTTTGGGAGTTTTGGGCGTGGCCATCCTGGGCACACTCTTAACTTTGCTTATCCTTACATTGGCCGGCGTGTTGGAAAATCGCAGCCTGAAACAGAGTTCATCTGTGATCATCGAGCCCGACAAGGAGTGACGGGTAAGTTTGGCTTTGCTCCCCACCCAAACGGAGGGATTTAGAACTTCACGCTCGCACTGCCTCATCAACCCCTCTCCAGCGTTCCGTTTAGCGAAAAAACTTTGACTTTTACAAGCGAAGTGAGCAAAATGCAGCCCATCAACACCCGGTCTGAATTTTCATGAAGTACTTTGACGCGTCGGTTTCCTTAGACGCGTTTGACCATTGCTTTTCACAGGAAGGAGTCCGTCCGAAATGCGAAGAAGTTTTTTCTCTTTGCTGGTGGCATGCGCTGCGGTCCTTTTGGTTAGCGGTACTGCCCTGGCCCAACAAAAATTTATTGCTCATCTGGATGCTGCACAAGAGGTGCCGTCGACTCCTTCAACAGGAAACGGCGTCTGTGTAGTGACTTTAAATGCGGCCCAGACATCAATCGGCGTCCAATGCACGTACACCGGATTGACGTCCAACTTGCAGGCCGATCACATACACGCTAATGCGGCTCCCGGCGTGAACGCCGGCATCCTGTTCGGCTTCGGCGTGACCGGGGGAACGTCCGGCACGTTCACCGCCGGACCCTTTGCCGTAACACCTGCGCAAGTCGCCGACATGCGCGCGCATCTTTGGTACATCAATCTACACTCGGTGAACTTTCCCGGCGGCGAGATTCGCGGGCAAGTGAAACAAGCCAACACAGTGTTCGACATCGACGGCGATGGGCGCAGCGATATCGTTGTGTTCAGACAGAGCACCAATACTTTTTACGTGCTCCAGAGCCTGACAAATACTTTGCAAACCTACGTGTTCGGCTCGGGTACGGGAGACATCTGGCTGAATAACACAGCTGATTTCGACGGCGACGGACGGGGCGACCCGATGCTGGTCGAACTTGACGCGTTGGGCCGGGCAGTGTGGACCATATTGCAGACCGGCACCAACACGATTCGTAACGTTCAGTGGGGCGATTTCAATACAGCGGTCGGAGATACTCTGGCCATCAACGATTACGACGGTGACGGCAGGCAGGATATTGCGGTCTATCGCCGATCTAACGGCCAGTGGTCGATAATTCAAAGCTCAAACGGTCAGTCACGCTTTGAGTTCTGGGGAGCGTCAACCGGATCCGCTGCCACCGGTGACCAACCTTCGGTTGGTGATTACGACGGAGACGGCTCGGCGGATTTGACCGTCGTTCGTAACGAGGGTACGCAGCGCGTCTGGTACATTCGCCAGAGTGCGACCGGAACGCTGCGGGTTGTCACCTGGGGTCTCGCCTCTGTTCCGGCGGACGGCTTCTTCTTCTTTGCGCCGATCGATATCGACGGCGACGGCAAGCAGGACGTAGCGGTTAATAGAACGGTTGGCACTCAGCGCGTCCACATCATTCAAAGAAGTTCGGATGGCGTGCAGTCGAGCATTCCGTGGGGTCCCGCAGGCACCGGCTCAACTGCCTTGTTTGGCGACTACGACGGCGATGGAAAGACCGACTTCGTCGCGCGCGTAGCAAGCGGCGGGATCTTCAACTGGAACATTCTTCAAAGTTCCAATGGAGCGCACCGCACTGTTCAATGGGGACAGACCGGCGACCAATAAACTTTCCCAAAGTTAGTTAACTCGGCACAGAGGAAGGCTTCGAAATCTTCCTCTGTGCCTTTTCCTTTGGCCCGCAGATTTGCCTACCTCGGCTCGCCTCTGTTATTGCTTCCTGAATGAACAAGCCAGGCAAAGACGCGTTCACAACTAAAGAATGGAATCTGATTCAGCGATTGAGGACGCCAAAGCAGGTGCAGCACTATCTGTGCAACGTTCCCTACAACTGGGAGAGCAACGGCGGGACGCTGCGCTCATTTCGTCAGGTCGTCAAACTAAACGAAGCGCATTGCCTGGAGGCTGCTCTGTTCGCCGCGGTAGTTCTGGAACAGCACGGATATCCACCGCTGCTCGTAAGCCTCGAGTCGCAGGACAAGCTCGATCATGTGATTTTCGTCTTCAAGAAAAATGGCCGGTGGGGATCAATTGGTCGATCGCGCGATCTGGGTCTGCATGGACGTAAACCCGTCTTTCGCTCGTTGCGTGATCTGACGTGGAGCTACTTCGAACCTTACGTAGACTTTTCAGGACGGATCACCGGCTATGGACCTACGCATCTTTCCGAGCTAGGAAATTACGACTGGCGATTTTCGGAGCGGAACGTGTTGAAAGTTGAGAACCACCTCCGAGAGATCCCCCACAAAAAGCTGAAGTCGTCCGATCGGCGAAACGAAAAGCTGGCTCGGCTGTACAAGGAATACCGCGCACACCATCCCACGGGCTCGCCTCCTTATTACGAGAAGCAGGATCGCTGGATGTTTTGACGCGATCACGGTCGCAAGCGCAAACGACGCGCGCCCCAGATCGTGTGCGCGATTACCGCGGCAATTATTATGGCGCCGCCCAAAAGCGCATATCGTGAAGGTCGCTCGCCCAGCGCGATAAAAACCCAAACCGGATTGAGTACGGGTTCGATGTAGCCCACGATACCTGCGTCCAGCGAGCGAACACCTCGTGCAATCCCGAGCGTGAAAAGCGTATACGCAACTCCTATCTGTATCACACCGAGATAACTGACTACGCCCGCGTCCCACCACGTCAATTTTGAAATCGACGCGATCCCCATCGGCGCCGTCACCGCCACCAGCAACAGATTTCCGTAGATCACCGACGCCGCGCGATTGACCATCTGCGACCGCGGATGGCGCAAGAGAAGTATGTAGAACGCGAAGCACACTCCCGACGCCAACGCGGCCATATTCCCGCTAACATCCTGCGAGCGGAGTTTGCCGACGAAGAAGAGTGCCATTCCGGCTACGCACGCGATTACAACCAACAGGTCAGCGCGGCGAAACTTTTCCTTGTAGAAAAGCGGCTCGAGAATCAGGACGTAAATCGGAGCGGTATATTGAAGAAAGATCGCGTTGGCCGCCGTGGTCAGCTTGGTGGCAAGTACGAAGAGCAGAAGCAATGCGGAGTAGAGGATCGACGTGAGAATCGTCAGGCCGTTGATCTTGAAACCTTCATGGCGGGTGAACAGCGCGACTGTTATGGCGGCGAGGAGCGATCGCCAAAAGGAAAGCTCGAAGGCGGAGAGCGTCGTCCACTTAATGAACAAACCGCCCGTGCTCCACAGAATCGCTGCGGCAAGCACGAGCAGCAACGGCGACGAAAAATGCGATCCGCCTTCTTCATCGCCGCGGTTCTTTACTGACTTAGTTTGCAACGCCGTTGGACGAGACTTGTTCCTCGACATTTGCGAGGGTTGCAGTCTCCGGCGCCGCGGGTGTCGTCAGGTACTTACCAAAGACTCCGTTCCACGGCGGGATGACGATCGAAACCGCGCCGGTCGCGCGCGCCATGCACGCAAGACGAATGATCGGTTTCGGCTCGTTGGTGTCGATGTAGCCGAACTCTTTGATCTTCTTTCCCTCGCGCGCAGTCACATCGGAAAGTTTCTCGGCTCCGCCGATCACGCCCACCCAACAAGTCCCGCACGAAGCCGAACGACACTCGACCGGGATCGGTCCCTCTATGCAACGCGAATCCGCAGCACGCCAATCCTGCGATTGGTCGCGGGCGGCGGCGGAAGCAATCTCTTCATCGTTGATCAGATTGAAATGAGCGCGCGAATCGTTCTCGTCATAGGTGACGCTCCAATCCTTGTCGACGGTTTTCAGAAACCCGAAGAGTCCCTGGCTGTCGTCTTTCGCTCGGTTCTGCAGAACCGCCGCGGCGTCTTTTCTCAAAGACTTCTTGTCCAGGCCGATCGTGCCCGGCGCGGCTTTGAAAGCAGCGAGCCCCGTTTGAAGCACGGTCATAAAAGCGACCGCTGTAATTCCAGGCAACAGCGCCTCGTCTTTCTTGATCTGTTTCGCCACCAGCCCGGCGACTTTGCGAATCTCATCCGCCAAAGTTGTTTCGGGTGAAGTCTGAAACGACGCCGCATGCGCTTCTACCGCGCTTTTGACTTCGGACCAGTAACGATGGCCGTAAAGAAATTTGTGAGACGAATCGATTTGATCAGCCAGCTGATAATGGCCCTGCATCAATAAATATTTAGACAGCGCCGTCGCGTCCTTCGCGCGGTCCAACGCCTGCCAAAGATTAAGCGGATAAAACTTGAACCAGATCTGCGTCGCGTTGCGATCGACTTCATGAATCGACCTCAGCAGGTCAGTCAGGGCCGCCGACCATGCCTCGTCGTCGTGCGAATGAAGGAACTTCTCAAACGAATTTGTAACGTTAGTGCTCATTGATACCTCAGTGAAATAAATTAGCTGCTCAGCGAAACGCGATACTGTAGCAGCATCCGTGTTGAGGCTCAAACGGGGCCGCCGAGCGCAGGACTGAGGAAGGCTCAGCTCAAGGACCGATCCTCAAGCCTAATGACTCGCAGTCAGGAAGGGGACCCTGTCCCCGCCTAATGAACACCAGAATTCAACGTCATTTGATCCTGTTAGCCTGAAAGCCCAATAAACTTGAAGCGGTGACAGGGTCCCCTTCCTGACTGCATGGTGGGTACTTGAATGCTCTTTTGCCGCCTGAGAGCTTAGGAAATCTCGGAGAAAACTGTTATTGCTCCAACGGCACGACCTGCACGGTTGCATCTCGAACTTCATCCAAAAAGCGATTTATCACCGAACCGTGTAAGAGGATATCCCAGCGCGAGCGGGCTGACTGGCCAAACACCACATGCGTGATGCCTTCGCGCCGAGCAAACTCAATCAGCGCGTCAGCGATCCTGCTACCTTTTAGCCGAACGACTTTCGCCCCCAACTCTTCAGCGAAGCGAATGTTCTCAACCAGCGCCGCGTAGTCGAGCGGTTTTATTCGGCCAGGCTCTTCGCGCGGGGTCTCCACATAGACGGCGTACCAGTCCGAGGCCAGCCTTCCGGCGATACGCGATCCTGCGCGGAGTAGCTTTTTCGCGCTTCCGCGAGACGCCATGCAGACCATCACCTTGTCGGGAATTACAGCGTGTTCGAGTCCTTCGCGTTCGCGGTAGTCCTGGGCCTTGACAGCCTGGTCCTCCGCGACCTGTCGCAGCGCCAGCTCTCTCAGAGCAGATAGATTTCCTTTCCGAAAGAAATTGTTCAGAGATTGCTCAATCTTCTCGACTCCGTAAATCTTGCCTTGTCTCAGCCGGGTTCGCAGTGTGTCGACCGAGATATCAACGTTGACGACTTCGTCTGCGCGATGAATAAAATTGTCGGGCACAGTCTCGCGCACGCGTACCCCCGTGGTCCGCGCCACCGCGTCATTCAGTGACTCGATGTGCTGCACGTTGACGGCGGTAATAACGTTGATCCCGGCATCGAGAAGCTCGAGCACGTCTTCGTACCTCTTGCGATTTTTCGAACCGGGCACGTTCGTGTGGGCCAGTTCGTCGACCAGCACATAGGTTGGATGTCTTCGAATTATTCCGTCTACATCCATTTCGTTAAGCGTCACTCCCCGGTACTGCACTTTGCGCAAAGGCAACAGTTCGAGGTCGCCAATCAGCGCCAGCGTCTCGCCGCGTCCGTGCGTCTCGATCACACCAACCGCGATATCTCGCCCCTGACGCGCCAGTTGATGAGCGTCTTCCAACATTTGATAAGTCTTGCCTACGCCGGGCGCGGCCCCGATGTAAACCCTCAAGTTTGCTCGCTCGCCGTTTTTCAGTTTGGCGAGCAGCGCTTCAGGGCGTGGGCGGCAGGGTTGTAAAGAAGCGGTCATGGCTTTGTTATCGGGTTCATCGGGCGGCGGTTATCCAAATCGAGATTCAACAGCAGGACATTGACTCGCGGCTCGCCCAGGAAACCGAACTGCCGGAGCTCGGTATGATCTGAAACTATTCGGCGCAGCTCCGGTTCAGTCACGCCTCGTTCGCGCGCTACACGCGGAAGCTGGAACTCCGCCGCCGCCGGTGAAATATGCGGATCAAGCCCCGAACCGGATGTCGTCACGAGATCAATCGGGACAGGCTTGCCTGGATTCTCGGCTTTGAGTTTTTCCACATCGGCTTTTACCCGATCGATAAGTTTTTGATTTGTCGGACCGAGGTTCGAGCCCGACGATGCACCGGCATCATAACCGGCCGCACCCGCTGCGGACGGACGCGAGCGAAAGTAGCCGGGCGATGAAAATGGTTGGCCGATCAAACGCGAGCCGATCACGGTTCCGTCTTCGCGTCTTATCAAACTGCCGTTGGCCTGGTCGGGAAAGATCGCCTGAGCCAGTCCAGTAACGACCAGCGGATAAATCAATCCAAGAATTACCGTAGTCACAATCGTCATCAGAATCGCTGTTATGAAGTTCTGTTTCATATCTTTACCTCTTGGAAGAGCGCAGCCTCGACGGAGCTCAGGCTCGATGGAGCGCAGGCGGGCCGCCTGCGCTCCAATTCACGCCAGTCCAATCGCATGAATCACCATGTCAATCAGCTTTATTCCCACAAACGGCACGACCAAACCACCCAATCCATAGATCAAAAGATTTCGTCTCAGCAACGCCGCCGCCGACATTGGTCGATACTTCACTCCCCTCAACGCGAGCGGAATCAAAGCGATAATGATCAATGCGTTGAAGATGACCGCCGATAGAATTGCCGATTGATGCGTCCGCAGCCCCATGATGTTAAGAGCGTTCAGGACCGGAAACGCTACTGCGAACATAGCCGGGATGATTGCGAAGTATTTCGCCACATCATTCGAAATCGAAAACGTCGTCAATGCGCCGCGCGTCATCAAGAGCTGCTTGCCGATCTCGACGATCTCAATCAGCTTGGTCGGGTTCGAATCGAGGTCGACCATGTTTCCCGCTTCCTTCGCCGCCTGGGTGCCGGAGTTCATCGCTACACCGACGTCGGCTTGAGCAAGCGCGGGCGCGTCGTTCGTTCCATCGCCGGTCATCGCCACCAGCTTGCCGTCGGCCTGCTCTTTCCTAATCAAGGCCATCTTGTCTTCCGGCGTCGCTTCGGCCAGAAAATCATCCACGCCCGCTTCGCGTGCAATCGTAGCCGCGGTCAACGGGTTGTCGCCGGTGATCATCACCGTCCTGATGCCCATCTGCCTCAGTTGATTGAACCGCTCGTTCATTCCTCCTTTGACGATGTCTTTCAGATAAATGACGCCGAGCGATCGCGCACCGTCTGCAACCACCAATGGAGTGCCGCCGGCTTTGGCCACGCGTTCGACTATGCCGCGCAATTCCGGCGGCGCAATTCCGCCGTGGCTGGCGACGTAACGCTCGACTGCATCAACCGCGCCCTTGCGGATTTCGCGCCCGTCGAAATCCACCCCGGACATGCGCGTTTGCGCTGTGAACGGAACGAAGTGCGCCTGAAGCGATTGAAGCTCGCGCCCGCGAAGCGCAAACCGCTCTTTCGCCAGCACGACGATCGAACGTCCTTCCGGCGTCTCGTCCGAGAGCGATGCCAATTGAGCAGCGATCGCCAGCTCTTGTTCGAACACGCCTTGCAGCGGAATGAATTCAGTCGCCTGGCGATTGCCGAGCGTGATCGTGCCGGTCTTGTCCAGAAGCAGCGTGTTGACATCGCCCGCGGCCTCGACTGCGCGGCCCGACATCGCCAGCACATTGTGTTGAATCAGTCGATCCATCCCGGCGATGCCGATCGCCGACAGAAGCCCGCCGATGGTCGTAGGAATCAAACAGACTAGCAGCGAGACAAGCACGAAGATTGTTTGCGGCGCGTTTGAGTAGATCGCGAACGGCTGCAGCGTTACGACGGCCAATAGAAAGATGATCGTCAAACCCGCCAGAAGAATATTGAGCGCGATTTCGTTCGGCGTTTTCTGCCGCTCAGCGCCTTCAACCAACGCGATCATGCGATCGATAAAAGTCTCGCCGGGGTTCGACGTGATGCGAACTTTGATCTGATCCGAGAGGACGCGAGTTCCTCCCGTCACCGCCGAACGGTCGCCGCCCGCCTCTCGAATAACCGGAGCGCTCTCGCCCGTGATCGCCGATTCGTCGACGCTTGCTACACCTTCAATTATCTCGCCGTCACCGGGAATGAATTCGCCGGCGGAGACGAGCACGACATCGTCCTTGCGCAACTGCGGCGCATTGACGACTTCGAAGCTGCCATTCGGCAACAAACGTCTCGCCGTCGTTTCTGTCTTTGCCTTGCGAAGGTTGTCCGCCTGCGCTTTGCCGCGTCCTTCTGCCATCGACTCTGCAAAGTTAGCGAACAGAACCGTGAACCAGAGCCAGAGCGTGATTTGTAGTTCAAAGCCGGTGTTGGTAACGCCAGGCACGGGCGCGACCAGACCGCGAATAAACTGGATCGTGGTCAGCACGCATCCGACCTCGACGACGAACATCACGGGATTTTTCATCATCGCGCGCGGATTGAGCTTGATGAACGAATCGACCAGCGCGCGCTTGAGGATCTGCGAGTTCCAGATGGCTTTCTTCTTTGTGTTTTCAGTCATGGCAACTTAAGAATCTTGGGCTTTGGGTCTTAGGTTCCTGGTTTTAGGTTTTGGGTCTTTGACTGCCTAATCAATCTTGAGCCGCACCAGTCAAGGCTGTGGTTGCGTGCAAAAACCAAAAACCCAAAACCAAAATCAACAACCTAAGACCCAGGACTCAATTCCTCCAATTCAAAACGCTTTCCCCGCCATCATCAGCAAGTGCTCGACGATTGGCCCCAGACTCAACGCGGGAAAGAACGTCAACGCGCCGACGATTACGATCACGCTCACAAGCAAGGTGGAAAACAGCGGTGTCGTCACGGGGAAAGTGCCCAACGACGGCGGTACAGTTTTCTTCCGCGCCAGATTTCCCGCGAGGGCCAACATCGGGATGATCATGAAATACCGCCCCACCAGCATCGCGATTCCGATAGCCGTGTTGTACCAGAGCGTATTCGCCGAGATCCCCGCGAACGCCGAACCGTTGTTCCCCGTGCCGGAAGTGAAGGCGTAAAGAATTTCCGACAGCCCGTGCGGTCCCGCGTTGTTGAGTTGCGACGTGCCGAACGACGGCGACGCCATCGAAATGGCCGCGAGCACAAGAATCGTGAGCGGGAAGACCAGCACCACCAACATCGCCATCTTCACATCGTAGGGTTCGATCTTCTTGCCAAGGTACTCGGGCGTGCGACCGACCATAAGACCTGCGATGAATACAGCCAGCACGACGTAGATCAGAATGCCGTACATCCCCGAACCGACGCCGCCGAAGATGACTTCGCTGAGCATGATGTTGGCGAGCGGGACCAGACCGCCAAGCGGTGTAAAGCTGTCGTGCATCGAATTGACGGCGCCGCACGATGCGTCTGTAGTTACAGTCGCGAAGAGAGCGCTGTTGGCTATGCCGAACCGCACTTCTTTGCCTTCCATGTTTCCGCCCGACTGCATAGCGCTCGCCGTTTGATCGGTCCCGACAAGCAGCGGATTGCCGCGCGCCTCGGCCCAGTACGCCGCCGTCGCGCCGACCATAAACAGAACCGCCATCGCCGCCCAAATGGCCCAGCCGTGCTTCTGCGAACCGGTCATCCGCCCCAGCGTGTAGGTCAGCGACGAAGAGATGGCAAAGATCGAGAACATCGCGATCAGGTTCGTCAGCGGCGTAGGGTTCTCAAGCGGATGCGCGCTGTTGGTGTTGAAAAATCCGCCTCCGTTGGTGCCCCACTGCTTGATAAATTCCTGCGAAGCCAATGGCCCCTGCGCGATTACCTGCTCTGTTACCGATTGCGTATCCTTTACCGGGGTTCCCGCGGAGTCCGTGACGATGTTCCCGTTGGCGTCCTTCCTGTCGATCTCAACTGTGATGTGTCTGTCGACTAACTGCGCCGTGTCGTACGGCCTCAGGTTCTGAATCATTCCCTGCGAGACGAGCACCAGCGCGCCCACGATGCAGAACGGAAGCAGCACGTAAAGCGTCGCGCGCACCATGTCTGCCCAGAAATTTCCGATCGTTTCCATCTCGCGTCGCGCGATGCCGCGAATAAACGCGATCGCCAGCGCGATGCCGACTGCCGCCGAGACAAAGTTTTGATAAGCCAGGCCGGACATCTGTGTCAGATAACTCATCGTCACTTCCGGCACATAACTCTGCCAGTTGGTGTTGCTCGTAAACGACGAGGCGTTGTTGAAAGCAGAGGCGGTGAAGCCGGCGGAATCTACGCCCGGCAGATTCTGCAGGTTGAAAGGCAAGACACCCTGCAATCTCTGAAGCAGGTAAAGCACAAGCATCGAAACGAAGCTGAACAAGAGCATCGCTGCGGCATATTCCGTCCAACGCATTTCGCGCTTGGGATCAACCCTGGTCAACTTGTAGATCAAACGCTCGATTGGCTTCAGCGCGGGATCGAGGAACGTGCGCTCGCGATTGAAGACATGAGTAATAAAGAGACCCAGCGGCTTAGTCACCGCCAGAATCAGCGCGAGAAAAAACAGGATTTGTAGCCAGCCGTTGATAGTCATTGCGAAAAGAACTCAGGACACAGGACTCAGGACACAGAACTCAGGGCTCAGGGCTCAGAACGCAGGGTCCAACTGAAGCGGCTCGCACAGTTCTTATCCTGAGTCCTGACTCCTGTGTCCTGTGTTCTGCTTTTCGCAGCCGCGCACGTACGCGAGTGCGAGTAAAAAGAAAGCGATCGTCACCGCGATGAAAATCAGGTCCAACATGTGGTCCTCCCGGGTATCAAGTCACCGCCGTTTGTAAGCGCAAACATCTCGTCACTCGCTAATTGATGTTGTATCCAACCTCGAAATACAGAAAATGATTCCCATTCGCCGCGTTCGCATTTCCGATTGAGTAAGCCCCGTATCCGGTCATTTTCCGGGTAAATTTGAAATATCCGCCGGGCGTGAAATATCCGCTGGCGTGCTTTCCGGTAAACCAATCCGCCTGCAACCCGAACCGCGGCGTTACGGACTGCTCGAATGTGAATTGCCCGCCCGCTCGATTCGCATTGGGCGCGACGACATTCTTACCGAAGAAGTAGCCGCCGAACCCGATGCGCGTTCTCGTCTTAAAAGTTTTTTGGATCGTCGTGTAGGAATAAGTGCCCAGCCGGTAGGACTTGTTTCGCACCGGAATGAACAGATTGTTACCCACGGCAATGGCCAACCCATTGTCCTCGTTGCTGTAAATTTTCCACTTCACTGCCGGCGCCAATGTCGTCGCGTCCGTTCCCGGTTGGATATTGCCGAGCACGTTCAATCCGACCTCGACATTGCCTCCCACGCCTACTACTACACGCGGCACGAACGACGAAAATTGAGGGTCGTTCGGCTTGGCACTGACATCCAGTTCGAGATAGACCTTGCCGGGATCGAGCACGTCCGTCGTTGGTACGTTGAAGACCGTCTGTTGGGCGCAAGTATTGGCCGGCAGGTGAAAAAGCAATGTCACAAACACCGCGATCGTCGTCAGGTGCAACCGGTAATTTCGGTGTGAAACGGCTTTGATGGCTGTGTAGTGCGGGCCCGACACCCGCGAACGCGATCGATCAGCCAGGTCCAGACAGTGCGCGCACAGAAACAGGAAAGGTATTGTCAGACACAATAAAATTGTGCCGGTTGTCCGCAGGTCCGCCGCAAAAGTGCCGGATCCCGCAAACCACGTGATCGCGGTCAGGACTCCGCCAACAACACAACACGCGGCGCCGGCAAAACCGAAGACCGCGGCGAACAATCCGCATCGAGAAGCTCGCTGGTCAGGACAGTCTGTCTTGTGTTCTTCGTGGAATGTTTCGTCTCCCGGCTTCTCGAGCTCTGAATCCTCTTTCATGAGCTAAAGACTAAGTTGCTCCGCGTAAATATGGAGTAAGGGAGTCATAAAAAGTTCGTAAGGATTGATGGTAGTGGTGTGATCGCGTGGTACCGGTAACGGGGCAGAAGCCCGACCGTAAGGGAGGGCGTTCTATTTCCCTGCACCTTCAAGTAACGATGCGGTTGGGGACTAATATTCCCAAAATACCGCGCCTTGGGCCACCGTGAGCCGATCCCAAGCTAGAGCAAAAGCGAAGTTGGTACGCCCTCCCTTACGGTCGGGCTTCAGCCCCGTTACCCGCGCCACACAATTGCGCCGGTACCGGACTTCGGGCCAGATAAGAACGTAACGGTTGGATTTGGCTTTAGTCCGCAGGACGCCGACGCTTGATTGGGTGTGGCCTTATTCGCCCGATACAAAGCGATAACCGATCCAGGGTTCGGTCTGGATGTGCTGAGGCGATGAGGGATCGGCTTCGATCTTCTTTCTAAGCTGGCCGATAAACACCCGCAGGTACTCGGTCTGCTCGGCGAAGTTGGCGCCCCAAATGGCTGTGAGAAGCGTGCGATGCGTCAGCACCTTGCCCGGATGCTGGACCAGAAAGGCGAGCAGGTCGAACTCCTTGGGCGTGAGGTGCACTTCCGCGCCGCGCACGATCGCGATATGAGCACCGAGGTCAATGCGAAAGTCGCCGGTTTCGATTACGGATGGCGCGGTTTCGGTCGAGGCGGGAGTTCGGCGAAGCGTCGCGCGAACCCGCGCCAGCAGCTCGTCGATCCCAAACGGCTTGGTCACGTAATCGTCCGCGCCTGCGTCGAGCGCTTCGACTTTTACCCGCTCTTCGCCCTTAACCGAAAGAACAATGATCGGCACTTGCGAAGCGGAACGAAGGCGGCGGCAAAGCTCAAGCCCGCCCATGTTGGGCATGGTCAGATCCGTTATGACCAGATCGGGCTGCCAATCGTTAAAGAGCTCGAACGCGGCCTCGCCGTCCGCCGCAACCCGCACTTCGTAACGATGCGTGATCAGACTGCGCCGCAGCACGCGCGTGATCTGCGGCTCGTCGTCTACAACGAGAATGCGTTTGGCGTCGCTCATAGATGGCGGGCGAATGGTGAATAGATGGTAAATAGCGAATGGTAAATGGTGAGTCGTCGCTTACTGCTCATCATTCAAGTCGACACTCACTCTTCTCCATTTACCATTCACGATTCACCATTTACTTCCATTCACTGTCTTTCACTCGTCCCCGACAGGGACCTCGAACATGACTCTCGTCCCCTGTCCTTCCGCTCGGTCGTCAATCCAGATGCGCCCGCCGTGCGCTTCGACGATTCCGCGCGCGATCGCCAGACCCATTCCAAGCCCGGTCGCCGGCGCGCCGGCCCCGCCGATATCTTCCCCAACCCGGAAGAACTTCTTGAATACTCGTTCGCGCAATTCCAACGCGATACCGCAGCCTTCGTCCTCAACCGCAAACCGAATCATCTCGCCTGGAGCTCGATCTGCCGACAATACAATCCGTGTATTCTCGGCCGAGTACTTCGCGGCATTGTCCAGCAGCGTGTAGATAACTTCGGCCACCGCGCTTGCGTCAACCCGCACGGCCGGCAAGTCCGCGGCTACGTTTACGCTGACTTGGTGCAATGCCGTCCGCGGCCTGGCCCTGACCAACGCGGCGTCGATGATCTCGTCCACGATTCCCCAGCTTCTGCGCAGATGCATCTCTCCGGCTTCGATGCGCGCCAGCTCGACCAACCCTTCGATAAAACGGTTAAGCCGGTCGGCCTCCTCATTGATCACCGCGAGAAACTCCTGACGGCCTTCGAGGTCCAGCGGAAGCGCATCGCCGCCGGAGCGATCGGCGTCAAGCAGCGAAGTCACAGAAGCTTTGATCGACGTCAACGGCGTGCGCAGATCGTGCGTTACCGCGTCGAGCAAAGCTGACTTCAGCCGTTCGCTCTGACGCAGCGCTTCGGCATGACTTGCTCGCTCAAACGCATCGCGCAGCTCGCTGTAAAGGTGCTCAATTTCGATTCGCCCGCTCTCGGCTTCTCGTGCCCGCTGTCGCGCACGCGCCGAGAGCTGCCCAACAGTTACAGCAGTGATCAGGAATGCCGCCAGCGCAACCCAGTTGTCCGGCGCCGCAATCGTGAGTGTCCCGACCGGAGGCAGGAAGAAATAGTTGAACGAGAGCATCGCCAGAAGCGAGCTCAGCAATGCCGGTCGACTTCCAAAGAAGATCGCCACGAAAAGAATTACCAGCAATAGCGCCAGAGCAACGGTCGTTTGGTTGATGTGACCGCGGAACGGCTCGAGAAGCAGTGTCGTGGCGAGAACGCCCAGCACCGCGAGTGCGTATTGCAGGGGTTTGTTGTTAATTAAAGTGAGCGGGTACCGAACCATTCGCACGACCATCCCAGTGTCTTTGCGCGACCTGGTGGATGGTACGCCCACAGGCCGGGAAGCGCGAGTGCCGATGGAGCGCAGGCGCTCCATAGACGTGCGCTTCTCCTACGTACGCTCCGAAAACATCTTGTTCAGTCTTAAGCTGATGTGATAACTTTTGCTGCATCAAGAACAAGTGATTACGGCTTACGAATTCGTCCGAATTCTGAATACCTGAACATGGTTGGGTGACGCAATTATGGAAGCAAAGAAACTCTCGCAATCCCCCACGCCCGAAACGGCCGGGCGCACTTTTGACAGCGCTTACGGATTTTCGTTTGCAATTGCTCTGGGGCTGATTTTGTTTATCGCAGGGCTGGCGGTCAGCCTGACGCTTGGCGAAGACAGCAGCTTCGGACTGCTTTTTGGCATTCCGCTGCTGCTGGCGGGATTGCTCGTGCCGCTCTTTATGGTGCGCGATATTTTTACTCGAGACGAGTTTGAAGAGCCGTGCCCGAACTGTGGAACGATGATCAGAACTTCGGATTCGACACTCAAGCTCGAGTGTCCGAAATGCGAGAAGATCATAAGCGTTCGGGATCACAAGTTTTTCGTTGAGTAGCGAGCAATCCATTCAAAGCGGCTTGCAGAAACATATCGACGCGGCTGGAACCATCCATTCCATACCGCGTCGTTGTTCTTTGACTTGTCCCAGCGCTACCCCGGTAGCGCCTTCATCTCATCCCTGCTCACGTAATCCGCCATCGTCAGTCCAAACATAATCGCCAGCCAAAAAAATCCGCCGATCACGATCACCCAGGTTAACCTGGTGCTGTACCGCACGTGCATGAAATAGAGCACGACCAGCGTGGCTTTGATAACTGCGATGGTCAACGCGACTACTGTATTGGCGCCGGTGAAAAAATGATCCAGGTCTTTGAAAGCAGCCAGCACAGTCAGAATCGTGCCCGCCATCAGCGCGGCAAAAATCACGTAGTAGATTTTCTTTGAGACTATGTGTTCAGACATATCTCTTCAATCGATTAATGACCGCCGCCGAAATGCCGGCCCAGCAGATACAGCAACGGAAACAGAAAAATCCAGACGATATCAACGAAGTGCCAATACAACCCCGAGATCTCGACCGGCGAATGATATTCAGGCGTGTAGCGGCCACGCTGGGCATGATAGACAAGCCAGGCCAGAATTCCGATTCCGATTATCATGTGAAGCGCGTGCAGGCCGGTCATGGCGAAGTAGATCCAATAGAACATCTGAACCTGTTGCTCGGTCGCGTTCGGCAGCAGCGGTGATTCTTTTTCATCCCAGTCGAACATTCCCTGAACCGGAATAAGATGATCGTCCCATTTCTCCTTGTACTCGACAGCTTTGACGCCCAAAAAAGTCGCGCCCAGAATCATCGTAAGTACGAGAAAGATGACCTGCAGCTTTTTCACACCAACTTGCGCGTAATAAACCGCCAGCGCCATGGTCAAACTGCTGACGATCAGAACTACCGTATTGAATGCGCCTAGTTTCCAGGCGAGGTGATTGCTACCGGTCGCAAAGGCCTGCGGATATTTGTAGCGATACAGCAGGTACGCCATGAAAAGGCCGCCGAAGAACATGATCTCCTGCGCCAAAAACACCCACATCCCTATGGAGCCAGCCTCGCGCTGTTGCTCCATATTATCGAAGTGGTGTTGCAGCGCGCTCTGCGCTCCATGCGCGCCATGGTCATCGAGCCCCGCTTTATGCATGTCTACCTGTGCGGCCACTAGTAACCCCCGGAAGATGGTGACAAGTGACGAGTGAAAAGTGACAAGCAAAGAGCAGCAACCAATCCAGTCACCTGATCTCGACACTCATCACTCATCACTCGTCACTTTTCACTTTTCACTTTTCACTCGTGACTGTCTTTACGGCGTTTCAATCGGGTGGTCCGCCTTATCGCCCGGTTCAAACTTTCCGATCACCTGTAATTCCTCAGGAGGTGCGAACTCGTATGCCTCCCACGTAACCACCGGCGTTACGTAAAAATTCTCGGTCGGCGGCGGACTCGCCGTTCGCCACTCAAGCCCGGGCAGGTGCCACGGATTCGCCGTCGCGATGCGACCGTATCGCATGGACCAGATCAGATAAATCACCGGCAGCAGCATTCCGATCCCGAGGATCGAAGCGCCTGCCGATGACATCACGTTCATGATCTGAAAGTCCGGCGCGTAGGCATGGTACCTGCGCGGCATCCCCAGATAGCCGGCTACGAATTGCGGGAAAAACGTCAGGTTGAAGCCGACAAAGATAACCAGCGCGGCGAACCTGCCCCAGCCCTCCGGATACATGCGTCCGCTGATCTTCGGCCACCAATAATGCAATCCGCCCAGGTAACCCATCACGGTTCCGCCGACCATCACGTAATGGAAATGGGCCACGACGAAATAGGTATCGTGGACGTGAATATCGAGCCCCATCGCAGCCAGAAACAGCCCGGTCAGCCCGCCGATCAAAAACAGACCGATAAAGCCAAGTCCGTACAGCATCGGCGTGTCAAAAGAGATCGATCCCTGAAACAGCGTCGCGGTCCAATTAAAGATCTTGATCGCGGAAGGGATCGCCACCGCCATGCTCAGAAACGAGAACACCAGTCCGGCGTAGATCGATTGGCCGCTGACGAACATGTGATGTCCCCACACCAGGAAACCGAAAACCGCAATCGCAATCGACGAAAAAGCGACAAACGAATAGCCAAATATGTTCTTGCGCGAGAAGTTCGCGATCAATTCGCTGATGACCCCCATCGACGGGAGAATCATGATGTAGACGGCCGGATGCGAGTAGAACCAGAACAAATGCTGGAACAGTATCGGATCGCCTCCGAGCGCCGGATCGAAAATGCCTACCTTCGCCGCGCGTTCCAACGCCATCAGCAGGATAGTGATCGCGATCACCGGTGTTCCCAGGATCATGATCAGGCTGGTTGCGTAATGCGCCCAGATAAACAGCGGCAGCCGAAACCACGTCATGCCCGGCGCGCGCATGGTGTGAATCGTGACGATGAAGTTGAGTCCGGTCAGGATCGACGAAAAGCCGTTGATGAAGATTCCGAGCCCGGTGGCTATGACATACGTGTTCGAATAGGTCGTGCTGAACGGAACATAGAACGTCCAGCCCGTATCGACTCCGCCGTTGACCATCGCCCACAGCGTGAAAATTCCGCCCAACGTGTAGATGTACCAGCTAAGAAGGTTGATGCGGGGAAACGCCAGGTCCTTCGCGCCTATCATCAAGGGAACTAAAAAGTTTCCGAGCACAGCGGGAATGGCCGGGATAAGAAAGAAAAAGACCATGATCACGCCGTGATGCGTGAACACTTTGTTGTAGGTCTGCGATTGGAAGAGGTCGCCCTGCGGCGTAAGAAGTTCCAGCCGGATCATCATCGCGTAGATGCCGCCGAGCGCGAAGAACAACGTGACCGAGCCAAGGTAAAGCAGCGCGATGCGCTTGTGATCCTTAGTCAGCAGCCACGACTTGATGCCGTAGCTGGCATTCAAGTAGTTGACGCGCGACTCGATCGGCTCGACCGGAGTGTCCGGAGAAACTCTTTTCTCGATATCCATAACTATGAGTACTGCTCAAGTGAATGGCACTTTAGTGAATGGTAAATGGTGAATAGTAAATAGTGGCGAGTCTTCCCAGTCACCATTAGCCACCCACTACTTAGCATTCACTACAAACGATTTACCATTTACTGTTCACTATTCACCATTCAGGACCTGCCACTCACGTCCAGCCGTTCACGTGCGGTGGTTCAGTTTGAATCCTGGCTCGTGGCTAGACAGACGAAACTTACTAACCACGAAACAACACGAACGAGCCATTTACGAAATCACACGAAAAATCAACTCGTTTCGTGTGGCTTTGTTTTGGTTTCGGCTGTTTAGTGGTTAGTTCGCTGGCTGCTCGAATCACAAGCAAAGAACAATTTCAAACTGAACCACTACCCATCACGACTTATCCGACTTACCATTCACTATTTACCATTCACTATTTACCCGTCGGCGTCGCTGTTCCCGCCGGCGTCTGCGGCGTACTGAGCGATTTGATGTACGCGATCAGGTTAATCAGTTGCTCTTCGCTCAACTGCCCTTTGAACGTGGGCATGATCGGCTGAAATCCCATCACGAGCTGCGCCTGCGGATTGACGATCGACTCGCGCAGGTAGGACTCGTCGGCCGTTCTGGTTCCTCCGCCGGTCAACTGCACGGTCTTGCCGAACAATCCGGTCAAGGCCGGTCCGCGGCCGCCCGATCCGTCTGCGCTGTGACACGACGCGCAACCGAGCGTAGTTGTGAAAAGCTCTTTGCCCGCTTCGACCGGCGATTGTTGATTGGCATTCCCGCTCAGCCAGTTATCGAAATCGGTCTGGGTCATCACCTCGATCCAGCCGGTCATACCCGAGTGGTTCGTGCCGCAGTACTCGGCGCAGAAAATGTGATAACGGCCCGGCTTTGTCGCTTCGAACCAGAGCGTTGCGTATCGACCCGGCACCACGTCCATCTTCGTTCGAAAGGCC
Source organism: Pyrinomonadaceae bacterium (assembly GCA_963702045.1). GTDB lineage: Bacteria > Acidobacteriota > Blastocatellia > Pyrinomonadales > Pyrinomonadaceae > JACMLC01. Next base: position 5,384,605 of record OY969701.1, on the reverse strand, counting down.
GGGATGAAAAGGTCGTGGATCACATCTTCCGTGGCCATGGTCAGCTTTATCTTGCGGCCGACGGGGACGTGCAGCTCGTTGATTTCGCGCTGGCCGGTGGTGTGCTGAAACTTCCACATCCATTGCTTGCCCACCACATAAATATCCATCGCGTCCGGCGGCGCTTTGATCTGCACGAAGTAAACGCTCGCGCCCCACACGAAGATGCTCATCGAGATGAAAAACGGAATGACCGACCAAAGCGTTTCCAGCTTGACCGATCCGGCAATCGGACGCGGAACTTCGAACGGTGCGCGGCGGCGATACTTTACGACAAAGAAAATCAACACCGAGACGATCAGCACCGTGAAAAAAATCGTCAGCCCGATCAAATAGAAATAGAGCGCGTCGACCTTGGGCGCCAGGGTCGATGCCTGATCAGGCATGAAGGGAATCCACGACTGCATAAGCTAGGCCGCACCTCCCGTGTTCAATTGGTCGATGCCGCTGATTCGCCGTTGTCGATTCAAAAGAAACAACAGAAGAACAATGCCGATCACCGTAATCCCGCCGGCTAACTTAACAATATTCATGATCGCCAAGCCGTATTTCCCGGAGGTTGGGTCGTAGTGAAAGCAGTAAAGCAAAAGCTGATCGACCGGCGATCCGATCTTATTCGCAGATGCCTCGACGATGCTGAGCCGCAACTCTTTCGGCGCGTACTCAATGCCGTAGAAATACCTGGCCATCTTTCCTTCCGGCGTCGTCATCATGATCGCGCTGGCGTGCGCGAACTGATTGCCTTTTTCGTCCCACGCGTATCGAAAACCTGCCGCCGCCGTTAACGCATCGATCGACTTCTGATCCCCGGTAAGAAAATGCCAGCCGTTGGCCGCGCCGGCGCGGTTGTACCGAGCCATATACGATTCTTTTTTCGCGGCGGCCAATTGCGGCGTCTCGCGCGCGTCAAAGCTAACGGTGACCACTTCAAACTCTTTACCTACGTCGAACGATAAAGTCTTCAAACTGCCCGCCAATCCGTTCAAGACCTGATTGCAAAGCATCGGGCATTCGTAATAGACAAACGAAAGAATCACCGGCCGTCCGTGATTGAAATATTCACCCAGCCGCACTTCGCGTCCGGTTTCGTCACGAAATATCAGATCGAGCGGCAATTGTTCGTTCAATTTCTGATCGACGCCTACGTTGTCCAACGTCTTCGGCAGTCCGTTGTCTGCCGAACCCAGCTCAGGACGCGGACCGTACAAAGGCGAGGTTCCGTACTTCTGTCCCATCTGTGCCGATGCAGAAATGTGACCGACCAGGATCAGTAAGATGAAAAGCATCAAAGCAGCCATTCGACGGTGCGACAAAACAAATAGCTCCATCACGTCCGTTCGACGCGGCCACTTCTGAAAACTAAAAACTAAAAACTGAAAACTGCCCTTCATCTTCTTGTTTCCGAAGTTCTCCCCGAGCTCGAGAACGAAGGCATCTTCATCGATTGCTCTAAAGCTCCTGCCGCTTCGGGCGATTGTCTGGTCGGCAATCCCTGCTGCACCAACTTCTTTATCGCCTCGTCAATCGGAAGCGAAATCTGCTTGCCGGTCTGTGGATCTTTCATTCCCTCGCGCAGTTGCTTTGCCCATTCCTGGCTGAGCACTTTGAACTCGTCCTGCGGCGCCTTGAGTTCCAGGATCTTTCGCTCGCCGTTTGCCAGCGTCACGCCAAAACCGGGAGCCGCTTGCAGGCGCGGTTCGGGCGGCAATCGTTCCTGTTCGGAAAGCGCCATCGGACCGGGCGGCGATTTCATCTCCTGTTTCTGCTGTCGCCTGTCCAACAGGAAGTACGTGAACTTCATCAGCAGCGCGGTAAAGATCAATGCGACCAGCAGCCCGACCGTGAATTTTATGATCACCCGGACATTTACATCGCTGGCTTCATGCGCAACTTCCGGATTGTGAATGTGCGTCACATCCGGAGTCTCGTGTATGTTGTCGCGTCGTGATCCCATACTCCTTAACCAACTCGAGTTCGCTCAGTGTCCTTCGTGATGGCCGCGTTCGATCGCTTCCTGCAACGCCGGGTCGTTAAAAGGCAGGAGCGCGCGCTTCTTCAGTTCCCATCCAAAATACCAAATCCAGATTCCGCCGATTCCGATCGGCCCGGCAAAATCCATCCAACTAAATCGCAGGTGTCCGCGATTGAACGCCGGAATGATCAGCCAGAGCAGGTCTACAAACCGCATCAGAAAAACCAGCACCGCAACGCCTGCCAGTTTGTTCGCGCTCCGTTTCAGATCGCGCGAAAGCAAAAGCACAAACGGCAAAGCAAAGTGCAGCAGGATCAGCAGCAATCCGACGTAGCCCCATCCGCCGCGCAGTCTGTCCAGGTACCACTTCGTCTCTTCCGGAATATTGCCCGACCAAATGATCAAGTATTGCGAAAACGAAAAGTACGCCCACAGCATTATGAAGGCGAGCAACAGCTTTCCAAGGTCGTGAAGATGGGCCGGCGCGACTACGCCCGCGAACGGTTTTCGATTGGCCAGCAGCACCATCACCGCAATCACAAAGGCAAATGCGCTGAGCACCCAGTTGACGACAAAGAGCAGTCCGAAAATTGTCGAGAACCACTCCGGATCAAGCGACATCACCCAATCGAATGAAGCGAAGCTGACCGCCAGAACAAACAAAACAATTCCCGGACCGCTTAGCTTCGTAAGCCGGTTCAGGAACTTGGAATCCGCAGTGCGATCGTTCGCGGCCGACCACTTATTAAGAAAATAAGTGAGCGCGCCCCAGATCAGAAAATAGACAACAGCTCGAATCCAAAAAAAGCCGGTGTTCAGATACGGCGTCTTCTGCTCGACGATTTTTCGTGCATGCGCGTCCGCAATTGTTTCGGGGTGCACCCAATGATAGATATGCCCCAGGCCCATGATCGCGAGCGGAATAAACAGAACCAGCATCAACGGCAGCGTCCTGGTTCCCGCCTCCAGCACGCGACGGATCACTGTCCCCCATGCGCCGCCGGTCAAATACTGCAACATCAAAAGACCCAAACACCCGAGCGCTATTCCGATCCAGAAAACGAAGCCGACCAGATAAGATCTGAAAAACTGTTCGATGTTTAGAAAAGCTCCGATCACAAACGCGAGTATCCCGATCACGCCGATGATCAACGCGCGCTGCTGATAACGACCGACTTCCGGCGGAGCAGTGTAGGCTGAATCCATCGTTTACTTCTGTCCTCCGGCTTCAGCGTTCTGCGGTTGGCTCGATTGGTTCGGCGCAGCGGATTGCGGACCCGCCTCGGTGCCCAGCGGGTTCTGGCTCAGTTGCAGCGCACGCACGTACGCTACGATCGCCCAACGATCCGCCACCGGAATCTGCGCTTTATAAGACGGCATCGAGCCCCACCCATTTGAAATCACGTCGAAGAAATGCCCGACCGGAGCCTGTTTCAACTGCTCCGTGTGATACGACGGTGGGCGGCGAAATCCGCGCCGCACGATCATCCCGTCGCCATAGCCGGTTGGCCCATGACACATCGCACAAAAAATTTCGTAGCGCTCTTTCCCTCGATTCACTGTCTGCTCGGTGATCGGAAACGGGAAAGTATCGACCGCGTCCGGATACGTGGCCAGTGCGGGCACGCCGTCTGGTCCCACCGCGGACGAAGCGGGCGAAGCCGCCGGCGCTGCCGCCGCCTGTCCCGATTGTTCTTTCTTGCCGGTGTACAGATGTTTGTCTTCCTTCAATTGGCCACGCGCGACGGTTCCCTCGACCGGCTGACGTATCGAACCCTTCTCGTATGCCTCGAGCTTCGGCTGGTCCTGCATATCCATCCGGCAGCCTGTGAAAAGCAGAAGACAGACAGCCGTCAGCCCGAGCCATCGGCATGAACGCAGCCTCCTGACTCCTGACTCCTGACTCCTGACTCCTGCTTTTCTACGCTTCCACATCAAAAACCTCTCGCGGCCCCAGGCTCTGCAGAAACTCTTTCGTCTTCTCGTACTCAAACAAAGGATCTCGTGCTTCGACCGCCAAAAAGAATCGGTCGCGTGTGGCCAGCGCGAATCGCGGCGCGTTGAAAACAGGGTGATACGGTTGCGGCAAGCCGTTCAGCGCCAGCATGCCGAGCACGGTCGTCAACGCCGCACCCAGAATCGTCGTTTCAAACGTGATCGGAATGAACGAAGGCCAACTGTGATACGGCCGGCCGCCTACGTTGATCGGATATTCGACAGCCGAAAGATAGAACTGCATCAAATAGCCGGCCAGTCCTCCGATGATTCCGCCGATCAGCACTAACAACGGCAATCCTGTTTTATGAAATCCGATGGCGTCCGACAACTCTTCGATCGGAAAAGGCGAGTACCCGTTGATCCGTCGGTAACCCAGCTCATAGGTCTTCCGCGCCGCCGCGACCAGGTCGCTCGGATTATCGAACTCAGCCATCAGACCGTAAATTGGGTGTTCGGTTTTCATAACTCAAAAGCTCGATTTGGTCTTTGGTCTTGGGGCCTTGGGTTTTTGGTTTTTGGTTTTTGGTTTTTGCTTGCTCAACAGTGCAGAAACCCGAAACTCAAACTTGAGTCAACCACAAAGACCTAAAACCTAAGACCCAAACCAAAATCTAACATCTAAAATCCAACATCTAGCTTTCCTCCACCTCCGCCTCCGGCAATATCGTCCGCATTTCGAAAATCGAAATGACCGGAAGGAAGCGTATGAACAGGAACAGCAGCGAAAAGAACAGCCCGATCGTTCCGATGAACATCGACCAATCCCAAACCGTAGGCGAATACATTCCCCACGACGAAACCAGAAAATCTCTGTGCAAACTTGTAACGATAATGATGAAGCGCTCCAGCCACATGCCGACGCTAACCACCAGCGAAATGATGAACACCAGCGCAAGATTGTGTCGGACTTTCTTCATCCAAAGCAGTTGCGGCACGACGCCGTTGCACAGAATCAACAACCAGTAATAGAGAGCATACGGCCCGGTCATACGGTTTTTGATCATGTACCACTCGTACTCGTTCGCGCTGTACCAGCCGAAAAACGCTTCCATGATGTAGCCGTAAAAAACTATCAGCCCGGTCGCCAGCATCACCTTCGACATATTGCGAATGTGACGCATGGTGATGAAGTCTTCGAGCCCGTAAAACTTTCTCAGCGGAATTGTCAGCACCAACACCATGGCAAAGCCCGCATAAATCGCGCCGGCCACGAAGTACGGCGGAAAGATCGTCGCGTGCCAACCGGGAACCTGCGAAACCGCAAAGTCGAAACTGACGATCGTATGCACGGAAAGCACGAGCGGCGTTGACAGTCCCGCCAGCAGAAGATAAGCGGTCTCGTAACGATGCCAGTGGCGGGCGCTGCCGCGCCAACCGAGCGCAGCCATTCCGTAAACGATCTGGAACCAACGGCTTTTTGCACGATCGCGAAGCGTGGCCAGATCCGGGATCAGGCCGATATACCAAAACAACGCCGACACGCTCGCGTATGTCGAGACGGCGAATACGTCCCACATCAAGGGGCTGCGAAACTGCGGCCACATCGCCATTGTGTTCGGATAGGGAAACAGCCAGTAAGCAAGCCACGGGCGCCCGGTGTGCAGCAACGGAAAAAGTCCCGCGCACGCGACCGCAAATAAGGTCATAGCTTCCGCAAACCGGTTGATCGACGTTCGCCATTCCTGTCTTAACAACAGAAGGATTGCAGAGATCAACGTACCCGCGTGACCAATTCCGATCCACCAAACAAAGTTGATAATGTCGAACGCCCAACCGACCGGGACGTTGTTGCCCCAGATTCCGATGCCCGTCGTGACCAGGTACGCGATCGTCAAAAGCAGGATCTGCGCGAGCGCAAACGACAGAGCAAACCCGATAAACCAGCCGATCGGCGTTCGCCGTTTCAACGTCAGCGAGCTGATCTTGTCGGTCACGGACGCGAAGGTATGCCCCGGCTCGATCACCGGAGAAGTCAGGTGCATTCCCTCGTCGTCATGCGGCTCGTCGTGATGTGGATGGTAAGGGTCGCTCATTCCCTAAGCCTTTTCCTTGATTTCCTCGTTCGGATTTCGAAGCGACGCCAGGTACGTCGTGCGCGGCTGTGTATTCAACTCTTCCAGCAGCGAATAATTTCGCTGCTCCGCTTTCAGTTTTGAGACCTTGCTGTTCGGATCGTTCAAATCGCCGAACACGATCGCTTCCGCCGGACAAACCGCCTGGCAGGCGGTGACGATCTCGCCGTCATGGACTTTTCTGCCGTCCTTTTCGGATTCGATCTTTGCGTTCTGGATGCGCTGAACACAGTAGGTGCACTTCTCCATCACGCCGCGCGAGCGGATCGAAACTTCCGGATTACGCATCAACTTGTAGGTCGGCGTGTTCCAGTCCTGATAGAGAAGGAAGTTAAAGCGACGAACTTTGTACGGGCAGTTATTCGAGCAGTAGCGCGTTCCGACGCACCGGTTGTAAACCATCTCGTTCAAGCCTTCAGAGCTATGAACGGTGGCATGTACCGGACAAACCGGTTCGCACGGGGCGACCTCGCAATGCATACACGGCACCGGCATGAAGTACATGCCGTCCGGATTGTTCGCATCCGAACCTTTGAAGTAGCTGTCGACTCTCAGCCACTGCATCTCGCGGCTGCGCGCCACCTGCTCTTTGCCGACCACCGGAATGTTGTTTTCCGATTGGCAAGCGACAACGCACGCGCTGCAACCAACGCACGAGCTGATGTCGATCGCCATCCCCCACTTGTAATCTTTGTATTCGTACGACGGATACATCGAAAGATTCTTCAGCTCTTCTTCGTGCTTTCGTCTCTCTTCGTCGTACCCTTCTTTAGATTCGTGCAGGTAATCGGCCAGCGTTTTTTCGCGGACAATATCGCGGCCTTCCATGTTGAAGTGAAGCTGGGCTGTCGCAAGCTCGAAGCGGTCGGCGCCCTTGCTGATCTCGAGTCCGCCCGAATTCCAGAGCGAGTTTGACGAGCGAAATTCGTATGCGCTGAAACCGGTGTTGCTTCCGACTCGGCCGGCGCGCGTTCGGCCGTAGCCCAGATGAACCGTGACCACGTCGTCGGGTTGTCCCGGCATGATCCAGATCGGCACTGGCTTGGCCGACTGATACCCGCCCGCCTTCAGCGTGACTGTGTCGACAAAAACATTGCCGCCGTGCGTTCCGATGTCCTGTTTGAGTCCCAGCTTTTCCGCGGTCCGCGGACTGACCAACGCAGCGTTGTCCCACGTCAATTTGGTCAGCGGTTTCGGAAGTTCCTGCAACCAGCCGTTGTTTGCAAACCTGCCGTCGTAAATTGTCGGGTCGGTGCGGAAGACGATCTCGTATCCGCCGGTCGCGGGCGCGGCCTGGCTGGCCGACGTCCAAGAAGTGCTGAGCGCGAGACCAGTTCGCGGCTGCGGAGCAGTATTTGGAATAACCCCGTCGTGAACTGCTCTGCGCCACGCCGTCTCAAAATCCTGGTTGGGCGCTGTGGCCGTTGCGGCTGCTGCGGTCGGCGACGGTTGCGGCGCGGGCGAAGCGGAAGGCGAAGCTGACGACGGAGGCGATGCAGAAGCCGACGGCAATGCGGAAGGCTGCGCGCTCGGTTGCGTCGCCGGCGTCGCACGAGATGTCAGCCCTTGCGCTGTCCAATACGCGCGTACGATGTCATACCCTTTGGTCTCATTTAGCGTCGAAAACGCGGCCAGAAACTCGTGCGCGGATTTGCCGTTGTAAAGCGGCTCGATCAGCGGCTGCACGATCGTCGTCGTTCCATCGAACGCCCGCGCGTCGCTCCACGCCTCGAGGTAGTGCGTCTCGGGAATGTGCCAATGACACAGCTCGGACGTTTCGTCTCTGTACAGGCTCAGGTGAACGCGAAGCTTTACTTTGTCCAGACGAGCTTTGTCGAAACGCAGATCAGCGGGTGTGTTGTAAACCGGGTTGCCGCCCATCATGATCAGCGCGTCCACTCGCCCGGCGTCTATATCACCGACCAGCTCTCGCAAACCGTCGATCTGCGATTGTTTGGCCTGCTGATCATTCGCGCTAACTTCGACGGGATCGGTGTAGACAACCGTCGTTCCGACGTTTCCCAGCGTCTGGTTTATCGAATGAGCCAGCGCGTGGACAGCGGGCGATTGTTCGTCACCGGCCATCACAATCGACTTGCCTCGATTTGCTTGAAGATCGCGAACCATCGCAGCTATCCAGGCAGCATGCTGTGTGTACGGCGGGAAAGTTCCACCACCGGTATTCGCGCCTAAAGCTGTAGCGACCGCCCGCGCGAATCCTTCAACTTCGCTTGGCCGCAACGACAAACGATGATCGGCTTTGGCGCCGGTCAATGATGGCGTGGTCTCGACCGCATACAAACGATTCATAGCGGTCTTGTCTTCACCGACTCGTCGCTTCGCGCTGAAGTCGCGTACGTACCGGACGGAACCCGCACCACAGTTCATGAAGTCTGCGTCGATGGTCAGAACTCTTTCCGCCTGGTCGAATCGATAGACGGTGTTGACGGGTTGGCCAAAAGCCATGACCGCTCCCATTCGAGCGTTGTCGCGTCCGGCGGGTTCGTACTGATACCACTTTGCGTCGGGGTATTCGGCCAGGATCGCTTTGAACTGATTGCCGAGCGTCGGCGACGTGACCGTCTCTGTCAGAAATCGCAAACCGCCGCCTCGCTTCGCCTTTTGTTCATCCAGAACTTTGCGAATGTCGGTCAGAAATTCCGTCCACGGGCGCGGCTGTTCCCGATAAATCGGAGTCTGCGACCGATCCGGATCGTAAAGCGTAAGCAGCGACGCCTGCGCGAACAGGTCAGTGGCGCCGAAGCTGGCCGGGTGATCCGGATTGCCTTCGATCTTGGTCGGTCTGCCTTCGTTGCTCCGAGCCAAAAGCCCTGTCGCGTATCCGCCCAGCGCGAATGCTGTAGCAAAGAAAAGCGGTTTGCCCGGAATCAGATCTTCGGGTTGGCGCGCGTACGGCACGATCGATTCGGGCGGTTGGTAAACGCATCCGCTCAGTCCCGCCAGCGCCAGCGACGCCCCCATTATCTTCAGAAACGTGCGACGCTCGACCGGATCGTTCCATTCGTCTGCCTGGTGCGGATATTCGCGCTCGATGAATTCGCGGAAGTCGTCGGTGTTCGCGAACTCTTCGAGGCTGCGCCAGTAATCTTTTCCCTGGCTCGCGAGAACCCGTTCGCGCACCAGAGCAAAGTTAGTTTTTTGATCTTTACCAGGCATCCAAACGTCCTTACTATCGATGACAGGTCGAACAGCTGGTCATCGTTTTCGTATCCAGGATCTTGTACTCTTCCTTCCAGCGAATTGCCTCGGCCAATTGCTCGTCCGACTTGTTCTGTAGCCGCCACTTCATATCGAAGATCTTGTCCTTCGGCCGGATGAATTTTTCCGGTTCGCGGTGGCATTCCAAACACCATTCCATCTGCAGCGACGATGCCTGGTACATCAGCGGCATCTCGTCGACCTGTCCGTGACAACTCGCGCAGCCCACGCCTTTGGCAACGTGAATACTGTGATTGAAATACGCGTAGTCGGGCAGATCGTGCACGCGCGTCCATTCGATCGGCACGCCGGTCTTCGCACTTTCGCGCACGGGTTCAAGATAAGGGCTGTCGGCCCAAATCTGCGAATGGCAGTTCATGCAGGTTTGCGTCGAAGGCATCCCTGCCGAAGCGGAGGTTTCGACAGACGTGTGACAATAGCGGCAATCGATACCGTCATCGCCCGTGTGATGTTTGTGGCTGAATTGGACCGGCTGTTGTCGTTCGATGAACTGGCCGGTGTTGTATGAAGACCGATTAATCTCTGCCAATACCCACATCGCCGCGAGCAGGATAAAAATGGCCCCAAAAATACTGAGCTTCGCAAGCGTGTTCGTGCTGTGATGAAAAATCTGGGGCATCCGTCATGCCTTTCATCTGACGCGGCTCACGACCTGCGACAGATGTAGCGAGACCCGTCCGTTCGCAGACGGGTATAAATAACCCTGGCACTGCAGTCTCGAATTCCGTTCGAGACGCACGTCGCGATTACAATTCACTACAAATTTCAGAACTACGAAGTGGTCAAGTGATACTACTTTTTTTACAGGCGTGCAAGTTTTCACTTAGTCGGTAAAGCGTTAAGCGAATTGCGACAAGCGAGGCTAAGCCATAATTGACACGAAAGCGTGTAGAAGTAGGTTGGAAACTTTGCCAGCGGGGGAGTGTAGGTGTGTTTAGCGGCAACGTAAGGGCAGGTGGTCGGTCCCGGATCAAGGCGGGTTGTCATTCAAATCACGAGAGCCTCGCAGTTAGGAAGGGGACCCTGTCCCCGCTGTGCAAACCCTCTCCTCAATATCGAATTGTGTTGAACGCTGGAGAGCTTATGGGACTTGAGGCGGGGACAGGGTCCCCTTCCTGACTGCGAGTTCCCTCAACTCTTCGTATACGCCGCGGCATCCCGCGCCAACAGCGCGGCGCCGATCGAAACCGCGTCTGTGCCGAGCGCAGCCGCGACGATCTGCGTAGCTTCAAAGCATGGCTGGAAAGCTCGCCGGCCGGCTTCGCGAATAATTGGATTGAGGATCAGATCGCCGGCTTCCATCACTCCGCCACCCAAAACAATACGTTCCAGGTTTAGAAGATTGATGACGCTGGCGACCGCCGCGCCGATGTATTTGCCTGTGCGCTCGATCATCATCAGAGCGAAGTCGTCTCCCGCGCGGGCTTCGCGTGCGATGTCGGCGGCGGTGAAGTCTTTGTTAATAGCAAGCTTCGAAAGCGACGAAGTCGAATCGCGATAAAGCCGTTCGTGCGTGCGGCGAACGATATTCGGAGCGGAGGCCACCGTCTCAAGACACCCGGTATTCCCGCAAACGCACTCGATCCCTTCTGTGTCGATCGTAATGTGACCAAACTCGCCCGCAAATCCGCTGGCGCCCAGCCAGGGCTTTCCATCCAGAATGATCGCGCCGCCGATTCCCATCCCGATCGTGACGTAGAACATGTCTCCGCTGCCACGTCCGGCGCCGACTTTGTATTCACCGTACGCGCCGGCGTTGGCATCGTTCTCGAGCTCCACGCGAAGACCCGTCGCTTCGACCAGCTCGGCGTGCAAATTTCCGCGAACAATCGCCGGAAGATCGGTCGAGACCAGCACGCGATCGGTTTGCCGATTCACTAGTCCCGGAATGCCCACTCCCAGCGCGGTTACGTTGGGCGCGGCGTCGCGAAGTTCCGTCACCGTGCGCGCGATTTGCGCGGCCACGGCGTCGCGCTCCAGCGGCGATTCGCGCCGTTCGAGAATCTCTCCGTCGCTCGAAACTGCCGCGCCGCGAAGCGTTACGCCAGAGACATCGACCCCTATGAAGTTGGCTTTTGATTCAGACATAAGACTTGTCGCGTTCTTTGAGGCCTTCCGGAAAATGGCTATGAAAATTTATGAAGGCAGGTAGCACGACGTATTCTAGTTGAGGGTCAAAATGCTGTCAAACAACCGCCTCTGCGTGTAGAATGAGCCTCGATAACAGATTTAGATTTTGGAATTTCGCTTTAATCTGCGGCGTTTAGGGGTTTCTAAGACCCCTGCTGCGCATAACTGTCAACGAATGCAGCACAGTGCTCCAAAATCGAGAATCCTATGTTGATTCAGTCTATATTGTTGCCAACGGACTTCAGCGAGTGCGCGAATTACGCGCTTTCGTACGCAGCTTCGTTCGCACGTGACGCAAAGGCATCGATCATCTGTGTCCATGTCATCGAGCCGGTAGTTCCGACGGTCGGCTATACGGGTTTGACCGAACCGATGCCAATGGCGGACCTGAGCGAGCAATTGGAAGATTCGGCCGAGCGCGAGCTGCCGAAGATCGGCGCGTGTGACGAGTGTTCCGGAATCGAAATTGAAGAAGTAATCGCGCATGGCGACGCGGCGGCGGAGATCGTTCGAGTGGCGCGCGAACGCAAAGTAGATTTGATTGTGATTTCTTCGCATGGTCGAACAGGGTTGGGAAGAATTCTCTTTGGCTCGACGGCCGAGTCGGTTGTGCGCCATGCGCCCTGCCCCGTGCTGGTCGTCAAACCACCGCAAGAAAGTGGCAAGTGACAAGTAGCGAGTGACAAGTCAGAACCGGTTTTAGCTTGTCATTCGCTACTTGTCACTTTTCACTGTTGTTCTAATGGATAGTCATCCTTTTTACGATCTGATCGGGCAGTACGGCCTGTACGCGGTTTTCTTCCTCGCCATGATTGAGGGTGATATTACGCTGCTGCTGGCAGGCGTGCTGGCCCACAGCGGATTCTTCGGTGAGTACAGTTTCGCAAAAGTGCTGCTGGCCGGAACTCTTGGCGGTGCTGCGGGTGACAATATCGCGTATGCGGCAGGCCGCGGTTTTTGCAAACCTGTTCGCGGCTTTCGTTTTTATCGCATGGCGATGCCGCGAATAGAACGTCTGACCGAAAAGTTCGGCGCCTCGTCTATCTTCCTGTCAAAATACATCTATGGTTTGCGCACGGCTTCCTGCGTGTTCTATGGCGTTGCGCGAATGCCGTATCATCGTTTTTTGGCACTATCGCTCGGCAGTTGTTTCCTTTGGGTTTTTATCCTGAGCGGTGCGGGCTATTTCTTCAGCGGCGCGATCACACGATTGATCGGCGACTTCCACCAGATCGGAATCTTTCTTCTGATCATCGTGGTGATGGGAATCACCGGATTCTATCTGGCCGAACGTTTCTGGATTTCGAAGAAGGTTGAAGAAGCCGATCCGGAACGCATTCAGGATTTCGAGCACGCGGCGCAGGAAAAACTGATCGAGATCAAGGAAGAGATACAGGAGCGCATTCACTTTAAGCCGCAGTCCCCGCGCCGGAAGGAATCGCCGAAAGCCGTTCGACCGAAACGAAGCGAAGTCGATGGGGATTGAGGTTAGGTGGTCAGGTTGAGGCTTGCTAAGAGGAAGTTTCACGCAAAGGCGCAAAAGAAAATAAAGCGGAGAGGCGCAAAGAGTCGGCGATGGCGAAAGAGTTCGAATCCCCAGCGAAATATGGAGAGTGTTTTCTTTGCGTCTTGCGGCTTTCACTTCTTTGCGCCTTTGCGAGAAACCGTCTTTTCGATTTCGTGTTGTTTCGTGGTTCGTACGCTTCGCTGGGAGAAAGCACCGCTTAGTCTTACTCGCTTACTTGTGAAGTCATGTTATTGTCATGTACTTATCGACTCTCCTCGAAATAGGCTGAAAGGAAATCTGCTCTCTCTGTGATTATTGAATCGTCGGCACCCACGCGTGTTGATCTGGCCGGAGGCACTATCGACATCTGGCCTCTCTATCTTTTCCATCCCGGCGCCGCCACAGTTAACTTTGCCATCAACCTTCGGGCCCACTGCCGAATCGAGACGCGTGATGACGGCCGCATCATTCTGGAGTCACGCGATCGTCAGGTCGTTTTCGAAACCGAGTTGGCTGCAATCGAAGATCTGATTCGTGAAGAACGTCTCGAACTCATCTCGAAGCTGGTCCATTTCTTCAAACCTAAAACCGGTTTTCACTTGATCGCAAACAGCGAAGCTCCGGCGGGCGCGGGCCTGGCGGGCTCCAGCGCGCTGAACATCGCCTGCATCGGCGCGCTTAACCGGTTGGTCGGCGATCGTTATCCGCAGAGCAAATTCATCACCATCGCAGCAAATATCGAGACGACCGTGATTCGCGTGCCGGCCGGGTTTCAGGATTATTACTCGGCGTTTTTTGGCGGAACTTCGTGCATTCACTTTCGCGCCGACGGAATCGAGCGCGAGGCGCTGAGCACGGACACTTCGAGCCTGGAACGGCGAATCGCGATCTGTTACACCGGCGAGCCGCGTTTGTCCGGCACAAATAACTGGGAAATCACCAAGCGACACATCGACGGCGACCCCGAGCTGTTCGAACTGTTCGACGACATTCGTGATTCGGCCGGAGAAATTCGCAAATCGCTTTTGGAAAACGACTGGGAAGCGGTTAGCCGCATCATGCGCGACGCTTATCCGACGCGAAAACGACTCTCGCCAAACGTAACGACGCCGCAGATGGAGAGGCTTGTGGCGAAGGCCATCGGCAACGGCGCCGAAGCGGCAAAAGTCTGTGGCGCGGGCGGCGGCGGTTGCATCGCATTCTTCTGCGAAGAAGGTCGACGACAGGAAGTCGAACGAGCGCTGGCCGAGGAAGAAGGCGTAGAAGTTTTGGATTGGAAGATCGACCCTGAAGGTCTTCGCGTAAGCGAATCTTGATTAAATACTTGGAGGGTGAATGATGAGGTTTCTTAAGATTGTATTGCCGATTGGAATGATCCTGTTGTTCGTTTCTTCCGCGATGGGACAGTCGCGCCGGCTGGATGACCTGGCGGATCGGCTGGCGGAACAGACGAACCAGTTCGCTGAACAAAGCTACGGAGATTTTACCGATCGATCGCGCAACACACGCACGGATGTCGAAGCGCTTTTTCAGGACGAACAGGTGAAGTCGAGCGCCGCGTTGTTTCGACGGATGGTGCGTGATCGTCGGCCGCGAACTCAATTACAAAACGCGAGTCTTGTGCTGAGCGATATGGTCCGGTCAGCGGATCGGTACGGCCGCCAGCGTAGCCTGATGAGCGACATACAGCGAACCGTTGCGGATATTCAGCTCGAGCTAAATTTCGGTGGCGGTATCGGCGGGGGTATCGGCGGCGGGCCGGGCGCGCCATCCAGCGGAACCATGCGCTGGCGCGGGACCGTGGATGACGTCACGCAGATTCACGTGCAGGAATCGAACGCCGAAGCTCGCGCGGTTTCTGGAACGCCGTCATCGGATGGCACGTTCAACTTCAGTTCGCCGTTGCCGTTCCGCCGCACGGTTGTGCGTTTGAATAAGATCCGAGGACGCGGAGACATTCGCATTATTCAACAGCCGTCGAGGAGTAACGACTTCACTGCGGTGGTCGAAATTCGCGACTCCAACCGCGGGCCGAGCGATTATGAATTTGAATTGAGCTGGTAGGGGAAAAAGTGAATCGTAAATGGTGAGTGGTGAATAGGAGTTAGTAGACGGGTTACGTTAACTAATCCTATTCACCATTTACTATTTTACCGTTCACCATCCTGCGGTGAGTGGTGAATGGTAATTAGTCGACGGGGAATGTTGGGTAATTCTATTCACCATTCACCATTTACTATTTACCAGCCCTCTATCCCTCTCGGCGTCCTTCTCTGATCGCTTTCTCGCGCGCGCCGGCCACGACACCTCTCAAACGCTCTAACTTTTGTTCGAAAGTCTCGCCGGGTACTGGCCCGTCGGCGCCAGGAATTGGTGGTGAAGCCGAAACGGTTTTTTCGACTGCGTCAGGCGCAAGTTCATCGGGAGTTTCCGCGCCCGCAACCGGAGACGCGGTCGCCGCCGCCGGGCTGAGCGGCGCCGCCGATGCGGAGCCGGTCGCGGCTTGTGCTTCAGCTGCCGGACGATGTCTGTCAGCTTCCGCTGAAGAGTCCGTTCCGGAGGTTGGACTCGCCTCAACAGGAACTTCGCCGGCCGCTTCCGCAGCTTCGCGAGCTTCTCGACGGCGTTTCGCTTCGGCGGAAACAGCCTGAAGGCGCGCGATCTTTTGTTCTCGCGTTTCGCCGGGAACCGGACCATCGGCGCCAGGTATGTGTCCGACCTTGATGTGGCCGCCCTTGGCAGCCGCAGGTTTCGCCGCAGCCGGTGACGCGGCAGCGGCTTTCGGAACAGGTGCTCCTGTTGCGGGTGCAGCCGCTCTGGCCGCCGGAGCATGCGGCGCCGGTTCTTCCTTCAGAACCCATGCGCCTTTATCGTTCTTGACGATCGATGGCAATGTCCCGCCCGCTGCTTGTAAGAGCGCGGTCAATTCTCTTTCCACGAACCGATCCTGTTTGTCTGGATCGCGCAGGTGCCCGAGCGGCGGCCCTGCGTAAAGAGTGCCGCAGGTTTGGCACTGAAACAGCGCGTCGTCGCCGCGCAAGTGTTTCAACGCGCCTTCGCCGCGCGTGCGCATCTGCTTCAAATGACCGTTGCAGAGCTTCTTTTTCTCGTTTCGCTCGTTGCAGACGGTCTGCGCGTTTACGATCGGTTTCGGGATGCGTTCGGCCCCAACTTCAGCCGCTGCCGGCGGCGAAGTCGTCTGGCCTCCTTGTGGCGTCTCGGTTGACATGGTTCTGGTCTGATGAATCCTTTTCCGTCGAGACTGATTGAGCTTTGAATAAAGGCGCGCTTCAGGATTGGATTCATCTTACAGACGGGATCGAATCGGCGTCAACGGAATTGACTGAGGGAGCGCAGCCGGCGAAAAGTGAGTCACGTCAACGTCGAGCGATGGCGAAGCCTGTTAACGTGCTGTCGCACGCTTTTGCAGGCGGGCCGCCTGCGCTCCATCGGTTGAGTTCCTTCGGCCGCCGGCGCTGAATCGGCTCCGTGTTATCCTATCCCGCACATGCTAAAGAAAGTGCTCGGGCTGTTGTGGCGAGGAACTCCGCGCCGTCTCCGCAGGTTTGGTGCGCGGGTTTTCCAATCTCGCTTCACTGCGTCGGCGGGCGCTGTGATTCTGGACGAACGAGGGCGGATTCTTCTGCTAGAGCATGTCTTTCGCTCCGGCGAAGGCTGGGGAATTCCGGGCGGATTTATCAACCGAGGCGAGCAGCCAAACGATGCGCTGAGACGCGAAGTTTCCGAAGAGACCGGGATCGAGCTCGAAACCGTTGAGCTGGCATTCATACGCACCTCGAGCCAGATGAATCACCTCGAGATCATTTTTCGCTGCCGCGCAAAGGGGCAGACGGCCAAAGCGCGCGGGTTGGAAGTCAATCGTTTGGAATGGTTCGCGCTCGACCAGTTGCCGGAAGTGTTGGGCGAAGATCAGCGCCGCATCATCAACCGCGCTCTGAAGGATGGAGCAAACGAGTGAGTTTGTTGTATGCTGTGCGCCGCCAAAAGCAGTGACAAGAGACGAGTGACCAGTGACAGGATGGAATGCCATCTGTCTTGTCTTTGTCACTTGTCACTCATCACTATTCACTGTTCTTAAGGAGAAGAGACGAATGGTACAACTGATTCCCTCAGACGACGCGGTGATGCAAATCCTGAAGAGAACCGGCGCGTTCCGCGAGGGTCATTTCGTTTATCCGAACGGCAAGCACTCGCCGCACTACTTTCAGATGCCGCTTGCTTTTCGCTATTACGATACGGCGCGAGTACTGGCGGTAGCGCTCAGCCGAATGTTTCGGCTGGACCGAGACATTGCCAGCCAGCTTCCAAAGATAGCGGTGATCAGCCCCAGCTCAGGCGGAATTCCTGTCGCCTTCGGTGTTCGTGAAGCGCTGAGTGGGCAACAGATTTACTGGGCCGAGCGCGAGGACGGACAGCGAAAGTTCCGCCAGTACGTGAACCACGGTGAAATCAACCCGTGCATAATCGTTGACGACATTATTCGCAGCGGCAACGCTATCGAAGAGACGGTAAAGCTGGTCGAAGAGTTAGGAGCGAAAGTGATCGGATGCGGAAGCATCGTGCGGTTCACATCGGCGCCTGAATCGATCGGCGGAGTGCCGATCAAATCGCTGGTGGACTTCGACGCCAAAATGTACGATTCAGGGGATCAGTGCTCGGACTGCAAAGAAAACTCGCCGGAAGAGCATGTGAGATTTTAAAAAGCAGGAGACAGAACTCAGGAGTCAGAACTCAGGAGTCAGAACTCAGGAGGCAGGAGAAAGAATGAAATGCAGGTAACTCGTCATTCTGTCTTCTGCCTCCTGACTTCTGTCTCCTGCTTTTTCACATTTCATGCCGATTCGTCAGCGCCTTGTCCATTGTCACTTCGTCTACGTACTCCAGATCGCTTCCCACCGGCATTCCCATCGCTATCCGAGTCACCAGCGGACCCAGCGGCTTTAGCAGCCGGCTGATGTAGTTGGCCGTCGCTTCGCCTTCGGTATTCGGATTCGTGGCCAGAATCACTTCCCGAACTTCCACTCCTTCGTTGTTTTCAGGCATCAGCCGCGGCAGCAGGTTAGAAATGTATAGATCGTCCGGGTTGATTCCGCGAATCGGCGAGAGCGTTCCGTGGAGTACGTGATAGAGACCTTTGTAACTGCGTGTTTTTTCCACCGCGACGAGGTTGTACGGCTCTTCGATTACGCAGATCATCGAGCGATCGCGAGTCGGCGACGCGCAATAGCGACATGGATCGATTTCGGTAAGGTTGTTGCAGATCGAACAAAAAATGATGCGCCGTTTGACGTCCTGCAAAGCTGCTACGAATCGTTCGATCTCGGAATCGGGTCGTCGCAGGATATAGAAGGCGAGCCTCTGCGCAGTTTTTTGCCCCACACCCGGCAGGCGTTTGAACTCGTCAATGAGCTTCGTAACTGGTTCGGCGTAGTCGAGCATATAAGTACAGTGACAAGTGACGAGTGAAAAGTGACAAGCAAGGCTTCTCACCTACTCACTCGTCACTTGTCACTCGTCACTGTCTTACAGGAGGCCCGGCGGGAGCATGCCTCCCAGCTTGCCTTTCATGGCTTCGTCGATCTTGCGGCTGGCTTCGTTGAAGGCCGCGACGATCATGTCCTGTAACATCTCCACGTCGCCTTCTTTCACGGCTTCCGGGTCGATCGTCAGCGACTCGACTTCGTGGTTTCCCTTCATTTGAACGCTGACTACGCCGCCACCCGCCGAAGCCTCCACGCGCAGCTCGTCCATCTCTTTTGCCATCTTCTCCTGCATCTGCTGCGCCTGCTTCATCATCTGCTGAATGTTCATGCCGCCTGGAAATTTCATCGCTGTTACCTCGCTAATATTCGGATCGAAATGTTGGTGAATTCTTTGCCAGCCATCGTAGCTTTCATCATGGGTGAATGCAACAATGCGATATTCGTGCTGCCGGCTTTGATTAAAGCCTATTTCAACACTAGTGCCTGCGTCGGAGTAAATGAACCACGAAACAACACGAACGCGACATGCACGAAATCACACGAAACCCGGATTTGGATACCTTCGTGTGAGTTCGTAAATCGTTCGTGTTGTTTAGTGGTTAGTGCGCTTAGCGTGGGGATACGATGGATTCAGACTTAATCCGAGCCTCGCAGACGCTCGGCATTCTGGATTGAAGATTCGATCAATATATCCAAATCGAATGTTGCGCGGGGGACGCCGTGGAGAACGGCCGCAATACCGCCGATGATGACGTACTTAACCTGGTTCCTTTGAAAGGACGCGAACACGTCCAGCAATCGGTTTATCATTCCGGCGCTCCACAACCTTATGGTTGTTTTCCAGAACCAACTCTGTGAACAGACAAAGCATTTCCATGCGTTCGGTCAGCGGGAGGGATTGAAACCAACGCGCTTTAGCTTCGGGCGTTTCTTCCTTCAGGTCGTGAGAAGTTGTTTCGATCATCTCAGACACAATATACCACCATCGGAGGCCTTAGGATCACTTCAGGCCGCGAGGTTTCCCTACAGCATATGGCGCTTAACTTTTGTGTCATATGCTCAGAGTGTTCGTCCTTTCAATGGTGTTAATGTTATAAGCCAAACGAATGTCGAAACGATATGTCATCAAGCGGCCGGAAGGCGTGGCGCCCGACAAACTCGCGCGGTTTCGCGCTGAGCTGAACGAAGAGCAGTTCAATGTAGCCACCGCTAATCCGGGCGCCGCGTTGGTCGTCGCAGGCGCCGGTTCGGGAAAGACGCGCGCGATCACTTACCGCGTCGCGTACCTGATCGAACAAGGCGTAGCGCCCGCGCGAATCATGCTGGCGACTTTTACTAACCGCGCCGCGCGCGAGATGCTCCGGCGCGTCGAAACGCTGACCAGCGGCGGCAATGTCCGGCGAGTCTGGGGCGGCACGTTTCATCGCATCGCCAACCTGATCCTGCGACGCCACGCGACTTCGATCGGCTATGAATCGAACTACACGATTCTGGATTCCGAAGACGCCAAAGACTTCATATCGACCTGCATAGATGACGCGGGAATCGACACCAAAGCCCGTCGTTTTCCCAGGGCCCAGGTCCTTCAGGACATCATCAGCTTTGCGAATAACACTGATCGACCGATCGAAGACGTGGTCGTGCGAAACTACCCGCACTTCGAGCCGCTGACCTCGACGATAAAGCGTCTCGATACGATTTACATGGAGCGAAAGCTCGCGCGAAACGTGATGGATTACGACGACCTGTTGCTGAGCTGGAAACGGCTTCTGCTGGAAAAGCAGGACATCGCCGCGCTTTACGCGGACCAGTTCCAGCACATTCTGGTCGACGAATACCAGGACACAAACAAGCTGCAGGCCGAAATCATAGACTTGCTGGCCGTGAAGCATCGCAACGTAATGGTCGTCGGCGACGATGCGCAAAGCATCTTTGCCTGGCGCGGCGCCGAGTTCACGAACATCTACGAATTTCCGAAAAGATATCCGGAAGCGCGCGTTTTTCGTTTGGAGACCAACTATCGCTCGACGCCCGAGATACTTGGCCTGGCAAACACCGCCATCGCCGCAAACCGCAAACAGTTTCCCAAGGTCCTTCATGCTGTTCGTCCGTCACAAGGCCTGCCGCCGGCATTGGTCCCATGCCGCGACGCCGATCAACAGGCTGCGTTTGTCGCTTCTCGAATACTTGAACTACGCGACGAAGGAATTCCGCTTGAAGAGATGGCGGTGCTTTATCGCTCGCATTATCATTCGCTGGAATTGCAACTGGAGCTGACGCGGCGTGCGATTCCGTATCGAATTCGAAGCGGGGTGCGCTTTTTCGAACAGGCCCATATCAAGGATGTAATCGCGTACTTGCGAATCATCACAAATCCGCGCGACGAGCTGGCGTGGAAACGCATTCTGCGACTGATCCCGCAGGTCGGCGCTGCAACTGCGAATCGTATTTGGGCGCGGCTGGCATACGCGCCCGATCCGCTCGCTTTGGTGCGACGAGCTGATTTCGATGCGGCGCCGCGGCGCGGAAGCGGCTGGATGGATTTTGTAAGACTGCTCGAAAGTTTGGTGCAGGACGACACGCGCGGCAATCCAGCCAAGCAGATCGAGATGATAATCGCGCGCGGTTACGAATCACATCTTGCCACGAATTACGAGAACGCCGAGGCGAGGCTCGAAGATCTGCGACAGCTGGCGCATTACAGCACCCGTTACAATTCGACCGAAGATTTCCTGGCCGAGCTCGCGTTGTTGTCGACCGAGCGATTCGGCGCTCCGCAGACATTGAGCGGTGAAGACGTCGTCATGGGCGGCGACGAAGATGAAATCCTGACGCTTACTTCGGTTCATCAGGCGAAAGGTTTGGAATGGCGCGCGGTCTTTATCATCTGGGCCGCCGACGGCAAATTTCCCAGCCCGCGTTCGCTCCGGGATGCGGAAGGCGAAGAAGAAGAGCGACGGCTTTGGTATGTCGCGCTAACGCGCGCAGCCGACCAGCTCTACATTACTTACCCGTTGATGGTGACGGACTACAGTCGCCAAACTGTGATTCAGAAACCTTCGAGGTTTGTGACCGAGGTTCCGCCCGAGCTCTATGACATCTGGACCCTGGAAGAAGAGAGCAGCGTCCAGCACATTGCCGAAGGCACGGACGGCACGCCGCGAGGATACATAAATTGAGCAATAGCTACTCGCGCCACTCCTGAGTACGAAAAACAAGAAATATTGGCTCTCAACTTAAAAGGCAATGGCACAACTTTACATAACGCATTCAGGAAAGGGACCCTGTCCCCGCCTCAGCCCAGCAACTCAGGAAGTAAAAGCCTCCTTCCTGCAGATCAGGGAGACTTGAAGCGGGGACAGGGTTCCCTTCCTAACTGCGTTAGGGTGTGTTGAGCAATCCTGTGTGATCAAATGAGCGATGAAGAGAGTTGGAAAAGGTATTGAGAACAGCGATTCGCTTGCTGACTTTTCGCAGCACGCGTGAAGAGCTGCTGCGGTTCGATCGGCGTCATCTCGCGGTGGGACTTTTCTGTACCTGGCTGGTCGGAATCGGACGCTATTGGGATAACCCGCGCGTCAGTCTGTTACAACATCTCGGTATCGGTTCGGTTGTTTACGTCTTCGCGCTGGCGCTGCTTTTGTTTCTGGTTGTGTGGCCGCTTAAGCCGAAAGACTGGACGTACTTTCGCGTACTGACCTTCGTTTCGCTGGTTTCACCACCCGCGATCCTTTACGCGATTCCGGTCGAGCGATTTACAGATCTCGATACTGCGAACTCAATCAACACCTGGTTCCTTGCGGTGGTCGCGGCATGGCGTGTCGCGCTGCTCGTCTTTTACCTTCGACGCGCAGGAGCCCTCGATCTGGTCCAACTGATAACCGTTACGTTGTTGCCGCTTACCTTGATTGTCACGACGCTGACGCTGCTTAACCTCGAACGCGTGGTCTTTGATTTCATGGGAGGCGTGATGCCGGATCAAAGGTCCAGTAACGACGACGCGTATGGCGTTCTGTTCCTGCTGACATTCTTTTCAGTACTTCTGTTCATACCTGCGGTTATTTGTTATCTCATCCTGGTGATTCATTCCTATGTCTCCCGGCGTCAAAATAAGGTTGCTGAATAACTCATGAGCACAACCGTGTCCGCTGATTCCGAAGATCGCGCGTTGAGCGCGTCGATCAATCTCTACTACGACCTGCACGTGCCTGCAGAAGGAGCGCATCCGTTGCTGATCGCGCTGCATGGCTACGGCGCCAACAAGCGACAGATGATGCGCCAAGCCCGGCAGATGGCGCCACCGAACTTCGCGATCGCATCGCTACAGGGATTTCACCAACACATTCGAGAACCAAGGGAAACGGGCGGCCCGCTCAGATTCGGGTTTGGATGGCTGACCAACTTTCGACCGAAAGAATCGGTCGCGATTCATCATCGTGCTCTGCTCGATCTGATCGAGACGCTGGTCAAAGATCGAATAGCGGATCCTGAACGAATTTTTCTTCTCGGCTTTTCGCAGACATGCGCGCTCAACTTTCGGTTTGCCTTCACCAACTCCAGCGTACTTCGCGGCGTCATCGGAATTTGCGGAGGAATGCCCGGCGATTGGGAAACCAACAGCAGCTACTCGAAAACCGAGGCCGGCGTTTTGTATCTTCACGGAGACTCCGACGAGTTCTACACGCCGTCCCGTGTAGCGGGGTATCAAGCCCAACTTCAGACACGCGCCGATGACGTAGAAGTGAAAAGCTATCCGGCGGGTCATGAGATCGTCCCCGACATGCGCGACGATGTCCGGGCGTGGTTACAGGCACGAGCCACACGCTGATAATCTCGATGCCTAACGGTAACCGTGCAGTCGGGAAGGGGACTCTGTCCCCGCCTAAGACACACAGCTCGATATCTTTAGAGTTGAATGGGTTCGCATCTTAAGCGGGGACAGGGTCCCCTTCCTGACTGCGTGTTACTGGAGGGTATTCAATTCCCGACCTTCCCGATTCATCCTTAATCAAAGTCTCCTGAAGTTTATCGGACATTCTATCGAAAAGGATTTGGAACGCCGCGCCGGTGCTTCGCGTTAACCCATGTACCGCGCAAGTGGTTTACTTTTGGCAAAACCACTGCTGCGGGACGGTCAGCTTCTGGAGGTCGACTCACCGGCATGACTAAAAGGTTTTCGTTTGCACTTAGCGCGCTAATTCTGTTTTCGATGTTCGCCTGCCAGCAACTGGCCGGACCGGCGACCGCCCGGCGTCCAGGCGACGCGCAGTTGCGGCCGTTGCCCGACAACGCTCCGGTCGCGTTGAAGCAGATGGTCCAGGGCGCGATGGAGCAGCCTGACTACACGTTTTATTACGACCCGGCCTACATAAAGCTTGAATATCCGGGCGGCGATGTTCCGCTTGAACGCGGTGTCTGCACCGACGTAGTCATTCGCGCATTCCGCAAAGCCGGAACCGACCTTCAAAAGCAGGTCCACGAAGATATGAAGCAAAACTTCGCCGAATATCCGACGAAGTGGGGCCTGTCAAAACCCGACACCAATATCGACCATCGCAGAGTTCCCAACCTCAGAACGTACTTCAAACGGACGCGAAAAGAAGTGCCTGTGACGTCGGAAGCGCAGGATTACAAACCCGGCGATGTGGTCTCGTGGGACCTCGGAACCGGGGTTGATCATATCGGCATCGTCACCAACATGTGGTCGCGGTCCGCCAACGCCTACCTCATCGTTCACAACATCGGCAGCGGCGCTCGGATTGAAAATGTGCTGTTTTCGTGGCAAATTACCGGGCACTATCGCTACTTCTAAATTACAGTACTCGATGGAGCGCAGGCGGCTCGCCTGCGCTCCATCAATAGCGTTCTGCTCGGCAGGACGGGTAGAATGAAGCGCCCGACTTTAAAACAAATCACATTTAGCTGATACTGATTTCGAAACGCTGGCGGACCGCTCCATCCACGATGAATCACAAACACAACTTTGCAGTGCTCCTGGCGCTGCTGGCTTTGGCTTTGATGGCCGCAGGTTGCAAACGCGAAAGCCATGCAGGAATGAACGAGCCGGCAATCAAAGATGAAAAAAAGATCGACACCGCGGTCCGGGCGGTAATGGATGCGCAGGTCGCGGCGTGGAATCGCGGCGACATCGACGCGTTTATGGAAGGCTACGCAAAGTCTTCAGACACTTTGTTCTTATCGGGCGATACGCTTACTCGCGGTTGGCAAACCGTACTCGATCGTTACAAGACGAATTACAACAGCCGCGAAAAGATGGGCACGCTGGAATTCACCGATCTCGAGGTGAAGCCCATTAACGACAGCACCGCAGTTGTAATCGGTCGGTGGAAACTTACCCGCGCGGGCGATACGCCGCACGGACGCTTTTCGCTGATCTTTCGTCAAACCCCCGATGGTTGGCGCATCACGCACGACCATACATCCTCGTAATTTGTTTGTGAGTCGGCTCGATTGATTGTCCCGGCGCGAAAGCGTCGGATGAAATTAGTCGACAGCTGAACGATTGGATAATTCTCTAAACGGAGTTTCTACTATGCGCAAAACTATCGGCAGGATTTTCCTTCTTGCCTCGATCGCAATTGCTGTTTCGATTTCACAAATCGGAATGGCGCAAAAGAGCGCGGAACGTTTCACGTTCGATCGCTATCTGAATATACGAAGCGCCGGCTCGCCGACGCTCTCTCCAGACGGCGAACGCGTCGCGTTCTTAACCAACATAACCGGCACTTCGCAGGTCTGGATGGTCCCGGCGTCGGGCGGTTGGCCGGCCCAGATGACCTTTTATGAGGATACGGTCGGTTTCCTAAGCTGGTCCCCTGATGGCTCGGGATTGATTTTTGGAAAAGCAAAAGGCGGCGACGAAAATGCGCAGCTCTACTGGATGTCACCGGACGGCGCAGAGATCAAAGCGCTGACGTGGGACCCCAAGGTCAGACACGGATTCGGCGGTTGG
Organism: Pyrinomonadaceae bacterium; assembly: GCA_963702045.1. Classification (GTDB taxonomy): domain Bacteria; phylum Acidobacteriota; class Blastocatellia; order Pyrinomonadales; family Pyrinomonadaceae; genus JACMLC01. The sequence goes on along the minus strand of OY969701.1, from coordinate 5,359,170 downwards.
TCGCACGACGGAAAGAAGATCGCTTATTCATCGAACAAGCGTCACCGTGACTATTTTGATGTCTACGTAATGGAGACCGCCACCGGTCGCGAAGAGCTGGTCTATCAACAGGACGGATCGAACAATCCGGTCGCCTGGTCCTTTGACGATAAGAAGATCATCGTTAGCCATGCCAACGAGCAGTTGAGTCTGGACAACGATCTTTATCTGCTCGATCTGCAGACCAAACAAGCGACGCATCTGACACCGCACGAAGGCTCGGCTCAATTCGGCAGCGTACGTTTTGCTCCTGATGGTAATTCGATCTTCTTCGGTACTAACGACAAGCGCGAGTTCTACTCGCTGGCGCAGATGGATTTGGCCAGCAAGCGCGTTGATATCCTGGACAACACCGAATGGGATTTGTCGGGCATTGAGATTTCGCCCGAAGGCGGCGCACTTGCCTACACGATTAATCGTGACGGCTTTAGCGAACTTTATATCAGGCGTCTGGACACCAACGGCAAACCGTTGATCACAGCAATTGGCCCCAAGGAAGCCCCGATAAAATTGCCTGGTAAGGGAATCGTGGGAGCGCTCGAATTTACCAACGACAAGAGCCGCGAGGCATCGCGCGAAAGCAAGCTGGCTTTTACTTTCAACGGCTCGCGCCACTCGGGAGACATCTGGTTGTACGATATGAAGACCCGCGCTTTGTCGCAGGTTACTCAAAGTTCGATGGCGGGTATTCCGCAGTCGACATTCGTCGAGCCCGAGCTAATTCGCTACAAAAGTTTTGACGGACGGGAAATTCCGGCCTGGTATTACCGCCCGCAAAGTGCGAACGGCTCCGGCAGCAATGGTCGTGGCCTGCCAGTGATTGTAAATGTACATGGAGGTCCCGAGGGCCAGGCACAGCCAGGCTTCAGCGGAATCAATCAGTACTTTCTCTCTCGCGGATACGCCGTGCTTGCGCCGAACGTGCGTGGCTCGACCGGCTACGGAAAGACGTTCACGCACCTCGACGACGTGAGTAAACGCGAAGATTCGGTGAAGGATTTGGCCGCGGCGGTTGAATGGCTAAAAGCAAACGGCGGCGCCGATCCAAAACGGATCGCGGTTATGGGTGGATCGTACGGCGGCTATATGACGCTGGCGGCGATCACGCTCTATCCGGACCTGTGGGCGGCGGCGGTCGATACGGTCGGAATCGCCAACTTCGAAAGCTTTTTGAAGAACACGTCGGGTTACCGGCGAAAGCTTCGCGAAGTCGAGTACGGAACGCTTGAACGCGATCTGGAATTTCTCAAGTCGATATCGCCGCTCTACAAAGTCGACCGCATCAAGGCTCCGCTGATGGTGATTCACGGCAAGAACGATCCGCGGGTGCCGTACACGGAAGCCGAGCAAATCGTCGAGGCGCTGCGCAAACGAAACGCGCCGGTCGATTACAAGCTCTTCGATGACGAAGGACACGGCGTCGCCAAGTTGTCGAATCGTCTTATCGTCTATCCGTTGATGGCGGATTTTCTGGATCGATATATGAAGTAGCGGAAAGTCTAAGGTCCAAAGTCCCAGGTCCCAAGTCAAAAAGCGGTTGAGACTTGGGACTTTGGGTTTTAGGTCTTCGGTTTTGGGTTTTAGGCTTCTGTCTCCTGACTCCTGTCTTCTGACTTCTTTCTTATGCTCGCTATTCTCAACTGCGCACAAATCGTCACCCTCACCGGCCCTCCGCGCCCGCGAGTGGGCGAGGAAATGCGCGATCTTGCCATCATCGAAGACGGCGTCATGCTGGTCCGCGACGAACGGATCGAACACGTCGGCCCGCGGGGCGAGATCGAGCAATTCATCGGCGCTGATTGCGAAACCATCGATGCCGGCGGGCGAGTCATACTTCCGGGATTCGTGGACGCGCATGCACACCCGGTCTTCGCCGGAGCGCGCGCTGACGAATTCGAACAACGCGCTCAAGGCGCCACATATCAGGAGATCGCCGCGGCCGGAGGCGGCATTCGCTCGACCGTCAGGCGCACGCGCGAAGCGAGCGAGGACGAATTGGTGCGGTCCGGAAAGCGTTACGCGGAATGGTTCCTTCGCACCGGCACGACGACGGTCGAAGCCAAGTCAGGCTACGGACTTTCGCTCGAAGACGAGTTGAAGATTCTGCGCGCCGTGCGACGTCTGGACGAAGAATCACCGCTGCGGTATGTGCCTACGTTTCTTGGCGCGCATGATGTTCCCGACGAGTTTCGTTCGCGACGCGCTGCGTATGTCGCGCTGGTTATCGAGGAGATGATCCCGCGCGTGGCTGAAGAAAAACTGGCCGAGTACTGCGACGTATTCTGCGAAGACAAAGCCTTCAGCCCGGGCGAATCGTGGCGAATCCTCTCCGCCGCCCGCTGTCACGGAATGGGTCTGCGCATGCATGCCGATCAGTTGTCGCTTTCCGGCGGCGCAAAGCTCGCGGCTGAACTCAACACCACCACGGCCGATCATCTTGAGCATACGGACTCGGACGGAATAGCGGCATTGAAAAAGGCGGGCGTACAGCCGGTATTGCTTCCCGGGTCGGTTTATGCGCTGGGTTCCTCGCGCTATCCGGCGGCGCGTGAAATGATCGAAGCGGGATTGGCGGTTGTGTTGGCCACCGACTTCAATCCCGGCTCGTCCCCGACTCCGTCTATCCCGATGGTTCTTTCGCTCGCTTCAACCCACATGAAAATGACTCCGGCGGAAGGCATCACCGCTGCGACTGTAAACGCCGCGTACAGTCTGGACAGAGGCGATCAGCTGGGCACGCTCGAAGCGGGCAAGCGCGCCGATTTTGTCATCCACGACTGCTCTGATTATCGCGAGCTCGCATACTTTTTCGGAGTCGAACATCCGCATTCAACCTACGTTGATGGCCGCATTGCGTTCCGCCGCAATGACTGATAGCGAACACAAGATAGCGTACAAAATAACTTCTTGACGCACTTGATATTGTCATTTATCATCGCCCGCAACACTGGAAAGGAGGTGATCAAAACAAAGTATGAGTTCTTATCACAGTGAGGTGGCTGAGGCCTGATAAGCCTCGATAGGTGCATCGAAAGCCTTTAAGACACCCGTCGAGGCAGCACCCCCACAGTCGTTTTATGTGAGCGGTTGGACGGCCAGTTCCATCAGTTCACCGAGACCCGCCGAGAGCTAAATGCCCGGCGGGTCTTTCCTATTGAAGAATAGCGATCCGGAACGCGTTGCGCGCGCTAACGGGGCGGAAGCCCGACCGTTAGGGAGGGCGCCGTTACGTCGTTAGCTGCATACCACCGAACTACAACGCCCTCCCTAACGGTCGGGCTTCTGCCCCGTTGGCAACAACGGCAATCTTCTGGCTTCCGCCAAACTGCTCGCTGTGGTAGAACCGTCTCCTTCCTAACGATCTTCTCCGGAGAATGCACATGAAACGAATGCTAACGATTCTAGTTTCTCTACTCATCACTCTCGCTCTTGGCTCGCAAGACCTCTCCGTTTCTAAACAACGACGAGCCTTAACAAGCACGCCACTCGCTCGCGATACTTCCGCGCGCGACAAGCGCATCGCCGACGCCGCCGCGGCCATGCGCGCGAAGCTAATCGAGCAGCGACGTGATTTTCACATGCATCCGGAACTCTCGAACCGCGAGGAGCGAACCTCTCGTATCGTTGCGGAGCGATTGAAAGCGTTGGGTTTGGAAGACATCAAAACCGGAGTCGGCAAATACGGCGTCACAGCTCTGCTGAAAGGCGGAAAGCCCGGGCCGGTCGTAGCTGTACGTGCTGACATGGACGCGCTTCCGATCCAGGAGACGATCGATGTTCCTTACAAATCGCAGAATCCCGGCGTCAAGCACGCTTGCGGCCACGACCTACACACAACCGTCGGGCTTGGCGTGGCGGAAGTCTTGAGCACGATGCGAGCCGACATATCGGGCACCATCAAGTTTATCTTTCAGCCGGCCGAAGAGGGCCCGCCCGCAGGCGAAGAAGGCGGCGCTGCCTTGATGATCAAGGAAGGCGCTCTCGAAAATCCGCGACCCCGCGCGATCTTCGGTCTGCACTCGAGGCCCGAAAGCGAAGTCGGGCAGGTCGCCTATAACAGCGGGCCGGCGATGGCTTCGTCGGATCGATTCAGGATTACGATTCGCGGAAAACAGTCACACGGCGCCCAGCCGCAGCTCGGAGTCGATGCAGTGGTCGTCGCGGCCGAATGCGTTACTGCGCTTCAGACGATCCGAAGCCGCAGAATAGACATGACGGAACCTCTGGTCATCTCGGTTGGAATCATCCAGGGCGGGACTCGCTTCAACATCATCGCCGACGAAGTGAAGCTGGAAGGAACTATGCGAACGCTCAGCGAAGAAGTGCGGACGCGCGCAAAGGCGATTATGAAAGAGACGCTGGCGGGAATCACTTCCGCTTACGGCGCTACATTTGATTTACAGATTGAGGAAAACGCCTCCGTAGTTTTCAACGAGCCGAAGCTGGTCGAAGCAACGCTGCCGACGCTTCGTCGGTTGCTAAAAGACGAGAACGTAATTTCGATAAAGCCGCAGATGATCGCGGAGGACTTCGCATACTTTCAGCGAGTGATACCCGGTTTCTATTATTTTCTCGGAGTAGGAAATCGCGCCAGGGGAATCACGGCGCCGCTTCACTCAGCCGGGTTCGATGTCGATGAAGAGAGCCTGGTAGCGGGTGTGAAGGTGATGTCGAACGTATTGCTGGATTATTTGGACCGCGAAGCGGCGGCAACGGTTACGAAATGAGCCACAGATAAACGCGGATCGACGCGGATCAGATTTGGAGAATGAATCTGCGTCGATCCGCGTTTATCTGTGGCTGATTGCTTATGGTTTTGCGGGCGTTGGAGTCGGTTGTTCCGATGTAAGCACCCGCGATGCGTCCGGTGAGTCCGGCGATGTGTGAAGATGAATTGCTTTCCACATCGCGCCCAGCCGGCGAAAGACGATGGTCATCCGTCCCGACGCTGTTTCCGGCACGCCTTTGTATGTCTGCGCCTGCGTCCACAAACACGTGACCAGCGCTCCATCACGCCCCATCATGTGTATCCGTTTTTCGCGCACGTCGAGGACTACGTCTTTCATCTCCGGATAAGAGCTTTCGCGGTTCTTGCGCATCTGATCCCAGCCCTTGGTCACGGTCCCGTTGTTGTTGAAGAGAACAAGCTGCGGCGAATTCCAATAGATGCCGGTCACGAGCTTCACGTCGGCGGCGCGGATGCCATCGAGCAACGCTTCGAAAACTTCATTGACATCCTGTGAGGCAGCATTTTTCTTTTGATTCTTGTCGGCCGCACTCGGCGTCTTCGCTGCCGGCTTTGTCGGCGAATCCTGCGACGACGACGGCGCGGGCGCGCTGGTCGTAGTTCGTTTCGGAGTCGAAGGAGCGGGCGCGTTCTGCGTTTGCGCCGCGCTCGTCGCGGCTGTCACGGCCATCGCGAAAATCATTGCCAATATGAGTAGTGATTTATGACGCATGCTTAAGTCCTCTTGCTTTCAAAAAATTAGAATCGCAAACCCGATCCGACGCTTATACGTCTCCCAGTTGTTCCAAATGGTCGAACCACGGCGCGCCGCTTTGCAGCCTCGTCACTGTCCGATCGCGCCCGATGATCTCGAATACTTCAAACATGGATGGCCCCACCGCTTGTCCGGTCAGCATCGTGCGCGACGCGTTGATGAACACGCCGGCTTTCATCCCGGACTCTTCCGCGAATGAACGCAGCGCCGCTTCCGCCGTTTCGGCATTGAAAGGCTCAACCGCTTCCATCTTGTGCGCCAGCGCCGGCAACAGTTCGCGCAGCCGAGGCTCCTTCAGCAGGTTTTTCTTGACCGCCGCTTCTTCGAAATCAAAATCGTCTGAAAAGTAAGCGCGTCCCTGCGCAGAAAAATCCTTCAAAGTGAAAAAGCGTTGCCTGATCAGCTCGAGCGTCCGCTCCAGCCATTCGCGATCGTCGTCTTCGTATTCGTCTCGCCACAGCCTGGCCGACCGAAGCTCCGCCTTGATCATCGGCAACAGATCGCCGAGCGGCGTAGTCCGAATGTATTCGGCGTTCATCCAGATCGCTTTGTCGTCGGTCCAGTGACGCGGATCCGTTTCGTTGAAATTGAAGATCGCGTTCGAGCGGTGTATCCCGGCCAGCGAAAATTTCGACTTCAGTTGATCGAGCGACATGATCTCCTGCTCGTCTCCGCCCGACCATCCCAACAGCGCAAGAAAATTTCGAAAAGCACCGGGGACAAAACCTTTGTCTCGATAAGTCGTCAGCGAAACAACTTCTCCGTGTTTGCGCTTGGAAAGCTTTCCCTTGTTCGGAGCCAGGATCAGCGGCAAATGTGCAAACCGCGGGTGGGCCTCGCCCAGCGCTTCGTAAATCAGAATCTGCTTGTGCGTATTTGTCAGGTGGTCCTGACCGCGGATCACGTCGGTGATGCCCATCTCGATGTCGTCGAGCACGACCGAAAGGTTATAAAGCGGATGGCCGTCGGATCGCAGCAGCACCAGATCTTCGATCTCCGTATATGCGCGTTCCTGATCGCCGTAAACAGCATCTACGAACCGCGTGCTGCCGTCGCTCGGAACTTTCAAACGAACCGCGAACGGCTCGCCGGCTTCCGCCCGTCTGTTCGATTCGTCCAGCGACAGATCGCGAAATGGATTGCTGCGATGGTCAACTCCGTCGGCCGCATGCGCACGCGCGCGTTCAGCGATTCCCTCTTTGACGGTCGCATCAGAGCGCGTCTCTTTCGGAGTGAAGTCGCGATACGCCTTGCCTTCGTTCACCAACTTTAGAGAAGCCGCGCGATGCTTATCGGCGTTGTCCGATTGAAAGACTATCTCTTCATCGAAATCGAGCCCGAGCCACTCGAGCCCTTCGATGATGGATCGAGTCGAAGCTTCGGTGGATCGTTGAAGATCGGTGTCTTCGATGCGCAACAAAAACTTACCGCCCTGGCTCCTGGCATAGAGCCAGTTAAAGAGGGCGGTGCGCGCAGATCCAATGTGCAGGTAACCCGTCGGTGACGGAGCAAAACGAGCTCGCATAGTCATAAAAGAAAGTGGCCAGTGGCCGGTGGTCAGTGGTCAGTAAGACGACGTCTTCTACTGACCACTGACCACTGATCACTGACCACTGAAGTTAATGGCGGAGATGACAGGATTCGAACCTGTGATGGGCTTTTGACCCATAACGGTTTAGCAAACCGCCGCCTTCAGCCACTCGGCCACATCTCCGCTTCCGGCTCAGGTTATTCTAGTCCGCGGTTTCAGATTGTCAAGCAGGTGTCCAGTTTGGTACTGGGTCATCTATGAAGCAGGTGACCCACTACCTCCAGTTTGGTGTCCGACAAGCTTTAGCTTGTCGAATGCACACGACAAACTGAAGTTTGTCGGACATTCATTGGAAACCACGAAAATCCGCTTTAACACTCGCAATAACCGAAAAGATAAAGGACAATGTATCAAACGACGAGAGCCCGCCACCCCCTGTCCGTCGTCCAATCTGCAAATGAAGGAGATCCGAAACACGTGCACGATGGATTGCCAAATAGCGTCACGCATGTGACCGAGGAAGACGGGGTCGCGGAATTCAGACTTGAAAACGGCATGAAGGTTTTGCTGGTTGAGAATCGAGTCGCGCCGGTAGTAACTGTGCTGGTTCTCTACAAAGTTGGGTCGCGCAACGAAGCGGTGGGATACACGGGTTCCACGCACTTGCTGGAACACATGATGTTCAAGGGGACGCCGACTTTCAATAAGAGCAACAACACACAGATTGCCGGAACGCTGCAGAAGATCGGCGCTGACTTTAACGCTACGACCTGGTACGACCGTACCAACTACTTCGAAACTGTTCCGTCGGATCAACTTGAACTAGCGATCAAGCTCGAAGCCGATCGGATGCGAAACTCGCTCATCGCCGACAGCGATCGCCAATCCGAGATGACGGTAGTTCGCAACGAGCTCGAGCGCGGTCAGAACGAACCGGCCGAGGTTCTGGACGAAGCGGTTTACGCGACGGCATTCCACGAACATCCTTATCATCATCCAACTATCGGCTGGCGCTCGGACGTTGAAGGTGTCCCAACGTCGCGGCTTAAGGAATTCTTCGATACTTTTTATCATCCCAACAATGCTACGACTGTGATCGTCGGCGACTTTGATCGCGCGAACGCTCTGCTTCTGGTCGACAAATACTTCGGCGCCCATCCTGCTTCTCAAAAACCTATCCCTGAGGTGTACACGGCGGAACCGCCGCAGCAGGGCGAACGCCGGCTGGTGATTCGACGTGCGGGCGAACTCGCGTTGATTCAGATCGCGTTTCACACGCCCGCCGTACTCGGACAGATGACGGTTCTGTCGAACGAAGAGCTGGCCGCGCGCGCGACCAATCCACCGGAAGAAAACGACATTTTCCCGCTGGTAGTCCTTTCCGCCGCCATGTCGAATGGAGTCACCAGCCGTCTTTATCAGTCGTTGGTCGAGAACGAGCTGGCGGTCAGCGTCCAGACGAATGCTGACCAACATCGTGACCCGGGCTTGTTCAATATCTACGCAACGGTAAGTCCCGGCGTGGATGCGGAAAAAGTTGAAGCGGCGATTCTGGCCGAGCTGCAAAAGGTGGCCGCCGAAGGGTTAACGACGGCGGAAGTCGAGAAAGCCAAGCGACAGATTCTTGCCTCGGAAGCGTTCGGCCGCGACGGGACGTTTAATATCGCGGTACAGATTTCGGAAGCGGAAGCCATCGCGGACTGGCGTTTCTATCGCGATTATTCGGCGAACATCAGCAAAGTTACGCCCGCAGATATTCAGCGTGTAGCCGGTCTGTATCTGACAGAAGACAATCGCACCGTCGGACACTTCATCCCGAAGCAATCCGGTAACGGCAACGGCACCCAGTCCGCGGCCGCAAGCCTTTTTCTGAGCGACATTCGCAACGCGTTTCCGCGCAGTGTGAAGTTTTATGACGAGCCCGATGCCGAGAAGTATTCAGCGGCTGCGGTCGAGGCAACCGATGCGAGCCTGATCGCTCAACCGAGTTCGTCGCACGCCGCGCAGCAGGAATCTTCACAACGCGACGGAGCCAGCCAGCCAAACACATCGGACGGCGTCTCCAAGCCGGGCTTCGCTTCGCGAATCCTCCGACATCAGTTGCCGAACGGCGCCACGCTGCTGGCGCTCGAGAATCGCGCTACTCCGACGGTCGCCGTGCGAGGTTCGCTTCGCGCCGGTTCGTACTTCGAACCGCACGACAAGCCGGGTCTGGCGCAGATCACGGCGGAGATGCTTTCGCGCGGAACAAAACGGCGCAGCAAACTGGAAGTCGCCGATGACCTGGAATCAGTCGGCGCGGATATCGATTTCTCCACCGACCCATTCGCAGTCAACATCGTGGCTCGCTCGTTGTCCCAGGACCTGCCGCTTGTGATCAATACGCTTTCCGAAGAGCTGCGCGAACCCGCGTTCCCTTTGGAAGAACTCGATAAGTTGAAGCTGCAGATGATCGCTTCGATTCAGGAGCAACAGGCCAGCACGCGTTATCGCAGCTACGAACGATTCAGCAGTCTGATATTCGACGAAACGAATCCATATTACGTGGCGCCCGGACCGAAGTTGATCGCGAGCATTGGCTCGATAACGGTGGACGACGTGCAGAATTTCTACAGCCGGCGCTATGGCGGGCGATCATTGATTCTTACCATCGTCGGCAACGTCGATTTGGCTACGTTGCCGGCTTCATTCGCGGAAGCATTCGGTTCGTTTGGGGGCCCGTCCGACGTTGAAGTTGAAGTCGAGGATCCGATCCAGCAAACGGCCACGCAGCGCGAGATTGTCCTGTTGAAAGACAAAGCGAACGTAGACATCCTGATCGGGTCGGCAGCTCCGTTGCGTCGAAGTTCGGAAGACTTTTACTCGGCCGTGCTTGCCAACAGCGCGCTGGGGCAATCGACTCTTTCGTCGCGGTTGGGACTTCAGGTGCGCGATAAGGAAGGTTTGACCTACGGAATCAACTCGTCATTCAGCGCTCCGTCACTCGCCGCCGGTCCGTGGTTTATCGGAGTCTCCGTGAATCCGGGAAATGTCGAACGCGCGATCGAATCCGCTCTCGAGGTCGTGCGCGATTATGTCGAGAACGGAATGCGGCCCGAGGAACTCGAGGATGAAAAATCGGCTGCCATCGGCTCGTTCAAAGTTGGGCTGGCAACAAACCGCGGCCTTGCGCGTGCGATTTGGAACGCCGAGTACTACGGCCTCGGGTTGGATTATCTGGACAATTATCCTGACATCATCAAGTCGGTATCGTTGGAACAGGTAAACACCGCGATACGAAAATATTTTCGTCCTGACCACATCACTATCGTAATCGCCGGCGATTACGAAGCGTCGTCGTCGAGCGCCGTGCCAGTGCCTTAATGTCCGACAAACTTCAGTTTGTCGTCTTACTTCGCAAATTGATTGTGAAAAAAGTCAGCGACAAGCTAAAGCTTGTCGGACATCACCCGCCCGCGCAAAAAGCCACCCACCCCGCGTCCCGATTCAGGGGATGCAACCAAACAGGCTGAAGAATCTACAAAGTCTCAAAAGTGCCCCTCGCTTTGCTCCCATTACTTTGGTACTGCTTCGTTCAGGAGATTCGGGAAAATGTCTTTCAAAGTCTTTAGAAACCTTCTCATTGCTTTAGCGGTCGCAGTTCTCTTAGCCCAAAGTGCGCGGGCTGCTTCAAATCCAAAGGCCCTCGCACGGTTGGCCATCTCGGAAAACCCGAGCGAATCCAAACCCGCGATCGCCGAGCTGCGAAATATGGGCCAGGCGGGAGTAGATGCGCTGTTCGAGGTTTACGGCGAAGAGATAAACCAGCACGTCGCCGGCGGCCAGAACGCGCAGTGGTCGCGGATTTCGACCGCGCTCGATGCCGTCAGCCGCCAGCGAAACAGTTACACTTCGCGGCTCTATTGGTACACGGATTTGAATCAGGCGCAGTTGGCCGCGAAGGCGACCGGCAAACCCATTTTGAGTTTGCGACTGCTTGGCAATCTTGACGAAGAGTACAGTTGCGCGAACAGCCGATTCTTTCGAACAGTGCTTTACGCGAACACGACCGTAGCCGACGTGCTGCGCGAACGCTTTGTGCTTCACTGGAAATCCGTACGGCCCGCGCCGCGCGTTACGATCGATTACGGCGACGGACGGAAACTCGAACGAACGCTGACCGGAAACAGCATTCATTACATTCTGGATTCGAATGGACGAGTGGTAGACGCGTTGCCGGGTCTGTATGGCCCACAGGGTTTCCTGCGCGGACTCGCGGATGCGGAAGCGGCGGCGAAGCAAACGACCGCTTTGAACGGCGCGCAAAGAGCGGAGATTTTGAACCGCTATCACAAGGGCCGGGTTGAAGCGATAACGAAGTCGTGGACGGCGGATGCGATCAAGGTCGGAGCAAAGATCCCCGAGTCGATCATTCAGGGACAGAACAGCGGTGAATCGTTTGATGCCCGCGTCGCCGGCCGAACAGCCATGTCCAAGGCAGTGACGGAGATGAGCATCATTAACGCGATCAGCTATGACGTGAAGTTGCTGCAGGCAGCGACGGATGAAGAAGTTTGGAACAAGATCGCTAAGCTTCATGCAGCCGAAGCTCGATTGGGAAAGGAAAGCATCGCATTGATTCGTAATCAAAGTTCAACCGAACAGCAAACTGCGATTACGGACGAAGCGCTCGCGCGATTGGTGTCGAAGTTCGAACACTTCCTCGCGTTCGATACGGTCCGCAACGAATACACGATGCACGCAACACTTCACGCGTGGTTGGTCAGCGGGCAATTTAGTCAGTTGGATGTCGAGAAGTTGAATGACCGGGTATACAGCGGAATATTCCTGACACCTGGTTCGGATCCATGGCTTGGATTGTACTCGCCGGATACCTACACGGCGCTGGAGAACGGCGGGATTACGAAGTAGCCAGCGAAGCTGGCGGCAGAATGTAGCCCGGGGTGGAGCGAGCAAAGCGAGCGGAACCCCAGGTACACGACGGAAACAAACAAGAGCCCGCGAGCGCGGGCGACAGAATTAACGTTGATAGGATCGAATTCGGAATTGTCTGATTTCATCCTCGAACGTTAGGTTCTGTCGCCCGCTGCGCGGGCTCAAAATCTTTTATCGCCACTTTCCTGGGGTTCCGCTTCGCTTCACCCCCGGCTAAATTCTGCCACCCGCTTCGCGGGTTCATCACGAATGCACGCTGAGTGCTCAGTGGCTCCCCTACTCAAACCTCGCAATGATCGCGTCGGCGAACTCAGCGGTCTTTGCTGTCCCTCCGATATCGCGCGTTCTAACTTTTCCTTCCGCGAAGGTTTTCAACATTGCCTTCTCGATCTTTTGCGCCGCGTCGCGCTCGCCCAGGTAACGGAGCATAAGAATGCCCGATTGCAACAGCGCGGTCGGGTTCGCGATTCCCTGGCCCGCTATGTCAGGCGCGGAACCGTGAACGGCTTCGAAGACCGCGCCCAGCTCGCCAATATTCGCGCCCGGAACCAGACCCAATCCGCCGATCAAACCAGCGCACAAATCCGAAACGATGTCGCCGTAAAGATTCTCCATCAACATCACGTCGAACTGCTCGGGCCGCATGACCAGTTGCATACAGGCGTTGTCGACGATCTTATCGTCCGCCTCCAACTCAGGGTATTCCGTCGCGACTTTCCGAAAACAATCAAGAAATAATCCATCCGACATCTTCATGATGTTGGCTTTGTGAACGGCGGTGATTTTCTTTCGCCCTTCCTTGCGCGAGTACTCGCAGGCAAACCGCGCTATTCGCGTCGATGCCTTTTCGGTGATTATCTTCAGGCTTTCGACCACACCGGGAACCACTTCGTGCTCAAGACCCGCGTAAAGGCTTTCGGTATTCTCGCGGACGACCACAAGATCGAGTTCAGGATAGCGACACGGCACATTCGGCAAGGCCCGCACAGGCCGCAGGTTCGCGTAAAGGTCCAGCGTCTTTCTCAAACCCACATTTACCGATGTAAAGCCCTTTCCCACCGGAGTTGTGATCGGGCCTTTCAGCGCAACCTTGTTTCGCCTGATTGATTCCAGCAGCGGAGGCGGCAGCGTTTCGCCGAATTTCTCCAGCGCTTGCGCACCCGCGTAATGCGTTTCCCAACGAACTTCAACGCCTGCCGCCTCAATGATTCGAACAACCGCCGCGGACACCTCGGGGCCGATGCCGTCGCCCGGAATGAGTGTGATAGTATGAGCCATATCGAATTAGGTCTTGGACTTGGGCCTTTCGGTCTTGTCCCTCTATTAAGAATTGAGGGACTTTGTTTTTTCTCGGAGTGGGAATAATGTACAACGTCCGAGCATCAAAACCCAAAGACGCAAGTTCTGCTTGGGACAGATGAATCAAACCGAAGTAGCAAATTCACAAACGGCTGATGTGGTAATCGTAGGCGGCGGTGTGATCGGTCTTTCGATTGCGCGCGCGCTCAGCGAACGCGCGTTCGGGCACATCACGTTGCTGGATCGCGCCAACCCCGGGACCGAAGCTTCGTGGGCTGCGGGCGGAATGCTGGCGGTCCAGGCCGAAGCCGATCGCGCGGATGCGTTTTTTGACCTGGCTGTGACCAGCCGCGATATGTATTTCGATTGGGCAGCGTCGCTGAAGGAAGAGACAGGCGTCGACATCGAATTGGATCAGAACGGAACTCTCTACCTGGCTTTCAATGATGAAGATGAAGCTGCGATCGAACGACGGTTTGAATGGCAGACGCGTGCGGGTTTGCAGATCGAGCGGCTGACGGCCGGCGAATTGCTCCGGCTGGAGCCGGCTATTTCCGAACACGTGCGCGGCGGGTTGCGATTTCCGCTCGATTGTCAGGTTGAAAACCGGCTTCTGCTTGCGGCGCTTCTTTCATCGCTGGAAAAACGCGGAGTCGACGTCCGAGCCGACACAAACGTCGAGAGTTTGCTCGTAAACAAGGGAAGAATCACCGGCGTTAGGACTTCCCGTTACACGCTTCATGCTCCGACTGTGATTGTCGCCGGGGGAGCGTGGACCTCTTTCCTGACTTCGGCGGACAGCCGCGTACCGCCGATTCGCATCGAACCGGTTCGCGGGCAGATGCTCTGTTTCGAAGGACAACCCGGATCGATGCGCCATGTTCTTTACAGCCCGCGCGGATACGTCGTCCCGCGAATGAACGGGCGGTTGTTGGCCGGCTCGACAACCGAATACACGGGTTTTGAAAAAGCGGTGACCGGATGGGGAATCCAAACGATCATGACGAATGCGATCGAGATTGCGAACTCGACGATCGCGAATGCGCGGTTCGCTGATGCGTGGGCGGGCCTACGTCCGCGCGCCGAGGACAAGTTACCTGTGATCGGCGGTTGCGCTGAAGTCGATGGCCTGTTTTACGCGACGGGACACTATCGAAACGGAATTCTGTTGGCGCCTGTAACCGCGGACCTGATTGCAAAGCAGATCTCGACAGGCGCCGCCGCTGCGATGCTGAATGCATTTAGCCCGGACCGGTTCCAACCGGCTGGTGTGATTTAGAGATGTTCAAGAAGGACTTTCCTGCCAGAATGAAACGACAATTCCTCCTTGCTTTGATCGTGAGCGTCGCTGTCTCCCTCGTCACGTTTCATGCTTTCGCACAGAGCGGTCGTAAATCGTCACCGGCCGTGCCGGTTACGATTGATACCCGGCCCGCATCGGTTTTGTACGAAGAGGCAAACGGGTACGTGCGCCAAAAGGTCGCGGAGTACCAGCGCAATCACGTTCCTATCGATCGACAACTCTCGGACCAAACTTACCGCGAACAACGCGAAGCCGCGGCCAGACATGCTCAGCAACTTTCTGCGCGAACGAATCTCGCAGGCGAAGACTATTTCTTTCTGGGGTTGCTATACGGCCTGGCCGATGAAGACGAAAAAGCGCTTGAGGCCTATCAACGATTTCTGACTGAGGCGAAAGATGCGAAGAGCGAACGCTTGCAGCTGGCTCGGCTGGCCGTCATTCCGATTCTCAGTCGAAGAGGGCTGACAGAAGATGCCGAGAAGCATTTGGCGCAGTACCTGAAATCCGAGCCGCAGCGAATCGAACAGCGAATGCGAGCGGAAACAGAGATCGCTGTGTCGTACCGCGCGCTCAGCAAACGCGAACTCGCGCTCGGGCATGCGCTGGAAGCGTTCAAGGCGGTGAAGGCGTATCAGCCGAAAACGGCCGCGGAGAAAACCGAACGCAGACAGGCGTTGATGGTCGTTTCACAACTGCTGTCCGGCATCTACCGCGATCTGGATCGGAAAGACGAAGCGGTGGCCGTGCTGAACGAAATTCGTCGAATCGCGCTCGAGCTTCCTTCTTCGAATCTGTATCGCAAAGCGCTGACCGGATTGTTGGATCTGGGTGTTCAGTTCGACACAATCAAGCCGATCGATCCCGCCGATGCGCCTTCGACGCCGGCGCCCGAATTGAATATTAAGCAGTGGCTGGACCAGCCCACTGTGCGTCTGGCGGACCTGCGCGGGAAGGTTGTGCTGCTGGACTACTGGGCACATTGGTGCGGACCGTGCATCCGGACTTTCCCGCACTTGTCGAAATGGCATCAGGTTTACGCTGACAAAGGCTTGGTTGTAATCGGCGTGACGAAGTATTACGGCGAAGCTCAGGGACGGCGTATGAACCAGACGGAAGAGTTCGGCTATCTTCAGCAGTTCAAGAAAAAGTTCAAATTGCCGTACGGCTTTGCCATTGCGGATAACGACGAAAACGATATCACGTACGGCGTGGGGTCTTACCCAAGCACTTTTTTGTTGGATCGAAAGGGCCGGGTGCGTTTCATCACGATCGGCGCCAGCAAGACTGAAAGCGACGTCCTCGAGAAGATGATCGAGACGGTGTTGCAGGAGAAATGAGCCGAAAAAGCGCCGGTAGGTAGGGCTAAACCGGCGGGCGTCTGTAGTGGGTCAGTCTGAGACTTTTCCTTGTTTTGTGATTTGTGCAGCCAGCGAACGAACCACTAAACAACAATAAAGCGAGACAAAGCCACACGAAACCAGTTGATTTGTCGTGTGATTTCGTGAATAGCTCGTTCGTGTTGTTTCGTGGTTAGCAAATCTCGACGGTCTACTCAAGAGCTTGAGTTCGAACTGCTCAATAACCCCGAGTCGGACGATTATTGAAGGCGTGATGGCTCTGCTATACTGAGTTCGATTTTCCACACGAAGCAGACAGAGGCTGCAGTACATTTTCTTCAGACGCTAGTTCGCAAGGTAATCATAAAAGTTCATGGAAGGCTCGAATATCACCATCACCATCGCGTTTCTGGCCGGGCTGGCTTCATTTCTGTCGCCATGCGTTTTGCCGCTTGTGCCGGGTTACGTTTCGCTGATTTCGGGCGTCAGCATCGATCGACTGAAAAGTGATGACGGTTCAAAATCGTCGGCTCGGCGCGCGGTCATTCTCAATTCAATAGCGTTCAATGTTGGGTTGTCGATGATTTTTATTTCGCTCGGCGCTGCGGCGGGGCTGATCGGTTCGTCGATACTAAATAACGTTTGGGTTCGCGTGATCGGCGGTCTGGTGATTATCGGGTTTGGTTTGCAGTTGATCGGTCTGTTGAAGATCGGAGCTCTGTATAAAGACACGCGTTTCTTCTCGCAACAGAAACCGCGCGGGATGCTGGGATCGTTGATGCTCGGAATGGCGTTCGCCGCGGGATGGACACCCTGCATCGGCCCGATCCTGGGCGGGATCATCGGCCTCGCCGCAACCAGCGGCGGTTGGAAGAGCGGTCTTTATCTTTCGTCTTTCTATGCCGCGGGTCTTGCGGTTCCTTTTCTTTTGACCGGACTCGGCATCAATCAGTTTTTGGGTTTCTACGCAAAGTTCCGCAGGCACTTGCACAAGGTCGAAGTCGTTTCGGGAACGATTCTGATTGTGATCGGCCTGGTTGTCGCGCTTGGTTTGACTACACAGTTGAACAGTTCCGCTTTGGCAGCGCTGGTTCCGAACGCGGAAGCATGGGTCGAGTCATGGAGCAAGAAAAATAACGGGTCCGATTCGGGGCAGCCAGCGAAAAGCAAGCCGATCATCATGGCGGCGCCCGACGTAGAGCTTCTGACAGTAGACGGCCAGCCGTTCCGGCTTAACAGCTTGCGCGGCCGTGTCGTAGTTCTGAACTTCTGGGCGACCTGGTGCCTACCCTGCCGCGCGGAGATTCCCGAGCTGAACGCAATGCAGCGCGATCTGAATGCAAAGGGCCTGACGATTGTAGGCTTGTCGTTGGACGACACGGCCGAGGGTGTAAAGGAATTTCAGAAGGACATTCCGCAGGACTACACGGTTCTGCTTGGCGGTGACGCGGTGAAAGATAAATTCGGGGGCGTGCCCAGCCTCCCAATTACTTTCATAATCGACCGCGACGGAAACATACGCGACAAGATAATCGGCGCGCGCGACCGCGCCGGGTTTGAAGCCGCCATCAAACCGCTGCTCGACGAAGCGCCGGCTACTGCGGAAGTTCGTTTCGTACATCGAAGAGTTTTGGAAGCTGAAGTCCCCTTGGAGAACTAATTGGGTTCAGTTTGATGTCCGACAAGCTTTAGCTTGTCGAATCCGAACGACAAACTGAAGTTTGTCGGACATTCAGATAGAATCAGGGAGCAATTCGCTATGAAGAAGTTTTTTATCTTTGCAATTCTTGCACTCGCAATGGCGCCGGTAGGTGCGTGGGCGCAAAACGGACACGAGTATGCGCCGCTTGAAGAGAAGACAGTCAACTACAAAGACTGGACCTACAAACGCCTGGACGATGGAAAGCAGCTCAACCTGCGATCATACGCACAGGGGAAGAAGCTGGTGATGGTCGTTTACTTCGCGCCCTGGTGCGGAAACTGGAAGAAGGAGATGCCGGTTGCGGCGCGGCTTTACGAGAAGTACAAAGCCGACGGTCTGGATGTGGTGGGTGTCAGCGTGTATGGATCGCTCGAAGAAGTAAAGAGTTGTTTTGGTGAGAGCGGCGCTCCCTACACGGTTGTGACCGAAACCGAGTCGAAAGAAGACCGGGTCAACACCAAGCACTACGGGTACAGGCAAGCGACCGGCGACACGCGAAAATGGGGCTCGCCGTGGAATATCTTCCTGGAGCCGGCGAAGCTTTCGAAGAGCGGAGACGTTCTGACTGAAAAGGCCTGGGTTGTGAACGGCGAGCTGATCGAAGCCGACGTCGAGAAATTCATTCGCCAGCAGTTAGGGCTGGACACCAAAGCTCAAGCGGCGGCGGTTTCCCAGACCGCACTGAGCGACGGCACTCCGTGCGAGCCACCGGCCAAGTTGGAGCTCAAGAAACCTTAAGAGCAGGACAAAGAACACAGGACACAGGACACAGAATAAGAGCGGTTTCAGCCGCTTCACCTGTGTCCTTGTTCTTTGTAACTCTTCTCGCAGGGTGGTCTGAGAAAGCGTAGCAGCGGTAGGTTTTTCTCCTGTGTCCTGTGTCCTGTGTCCTGTGTCCTGTGTCCTGTGTCCTGTGTCCTGTGTCCTGTGTCCTGTGTTCTGTGTTCTGTGTTCTGTGTTCTAAGCAATCTCATTACTTAAGAATTTCAAATTTGCATGAACCTACGGTTACTTTATCACGGCCATTGTTTTGACGGTGTGGCTTCGGCCGCCGTCTTTACCCGATTCTATTTGAACAAAATCAATCCCGGCGCGGCGGTCGAATATACCGGACTGCTTCATCGCCCCGGTTCGCTTTTTGACGCCGAGATGTTTGACGGCGACGAAAACGCTATCGTCGATTTCAAATACTCCACTTCAGATCGATTAACCTGGTGGTTCGATCATCATCAGTCGGCATTCTTGACGCCCGAAGACGAAGCCCATTTCCGAGCGGACCAATCCGGTCAAAAGTTTCTGGACGCCACGCGAAAGTCATGCACTGAGTTCATAGCCGACGTGGCGCAGAACAAATTTGGATTCGAGGACGTGACGCTCGAACCGCTGGTTCACTGGGCGCATATCATCGACGGAGCGCTTTACGAATCGCCGGCGCAATGCGTCGAGTTGGCGGCGCCGGCGCTGCAATTGATGCAGGTGATCGAGAGCGACCCGGACGATGCATTTATCGAGCAGGTGATTCGCGATCTGGCGGTGCATTCTTTGGATGAAGTTGCGTTGAGCGAGGAAGTGCAGCGGCGTTTCAAACCAATCCTGGCCCAGCATCGCGAAACGCTCGAGCTAATTCGGCGAAAGGCCAGCTATGCTAAAGGCGTGGTTCAGTTTGATCTGGTCGACGAAGGAATGGATGGCTTTAATAAGTTCATCCCGTACTATCTCTATCCGCAAACGACCTATTCAGTCGCGCTGACTCGTGGGAAGCATCGAACGAAGATTTCGGTCGGCTCGAATCCATGGGCGCCGCGACCGCGTACGCATAACATCGCGACGATCTGCGAGCGATACGGCGGAGGTGGTCATGCCGTGGTGGGTGCGGTTTCGTTCGGGACGGATGAAGTTGAAAAGGGACGCCGGGCGTTGAATGAGATTGTTGAAGAGTTGTCGATGGAGAGCGATTGAGAGCGGACGTGGAGCGCAGGCGGCTTTGAAGGAGCGCAGGCGGCCCGCCTGCGCTCCATCGAATTCGCGCCCCATCACCGCGCCGTCAACGCTTCAATCTCTTCAACCTGTTTCGGAGCTTTACTGGAAAGCACACGCGGTCCGTTCTCAGTCACCAGCACGTCGTCTTCGATTCGAACTCCGATGCCGAGATATTTCTCCGGAATGTTCTTAGAATCCACCGCTACGTACAGCCCAGGTTCGACCGTCATCACCATTCCCGGCTCCAGCTTTCGCGGCTCCTCTTTGTGGTAGTAACGCCCAACGTCGTGGACATCCAATCCCAGATAATGACCCAGCCCGTGCATGTAGAACTGTTTGTACTTCTCTTCTTCGATCAGCTTCGCCGGATCACCCTGCAATAACCCCAATCGCACCATGCCTTCGGTCAACATCTCGATCGAACGCTGTTTGATCTCGTCGTTGGTTACGCCGGGCCGCACCATCTCGACGCAAGCCATCTGCGTATCCAGCACCAGTTCGTAAATTTCTCGTTGGGCCGGCGAGAAGCGTCCGCTGACCGGGAACGTGCGCGTGATGTCCGAAGCGTATCCGCGATACTCGGCGCCCGCATCGATCAGGAGCAAGTCGCCCTCGTTCAACGTTCCATCGTTTGTGACGTAGTGAAGCACGGTCGCGTTTGCGCCGCTTCCCACGATCGATGTGTAGGCCGGCGCCGCTGCGCCGTTACGACGGAAGTTGTATTCGAGCAGCGCTTCGATTTCGTATTCCTTCATACCGGGTCGCGCCGCCTTCATGGCTTCGATGTGAGCTTCCGCGGCGATGTCGGCCGCGCGCTGCATCATCTCGATCTCTTCTTCGCTCTTGAACAACCGCATTTCGTGGACAACCGTAGCGGTGTCGATTATCGATTGCGGCGCGCTTTTCCCTTTTCGTCCCTGCGCGCGGATGCGGCGAATGCTATTGATAACGATCTCGTCGAGATCTGCATTTCCATTTCCCACGCGGTAATAAAGATTTGTCGCGCCGCTGACCATGTCTGCGATCTTGTCCGCGAATTCATCGATCGGGAAAGCGATGCTTGCCCCGAACTGTTCGATGGCGCCGTCCACACCCGCTCGACGGCCATCCCACACTTCTTTCTCAGGGTCGCGCGGGCGGACGAACAGCGTGTACGGATTTTCCGTATCGGATGGGTTGATCACGGCGATCGATTCGGGCTCTTCGAACCCGGTCAGGTAGTAGAAGTCCGAGTCCTGGCGAAAACGAAAGTTCGAATCGTTCGAGCGCGTTACTTCACGCGCACTTGGAATGATGGCGATCGAATCTTCACCGATACGCCGTATGAATTCCGCTAGCTGCGGTCGAATCATTGCTTGATCTCCTGGAGAACGGGGTTGGTCCGCGAAACGTAGCGGCCTGGTCGCTTCCGTTCGCAGTGGAAATGCATTGTAACCGACACATAGGTGGCATGGAAATTAAGATGTTTTTAGCAGTGCCCAAAGTTGAGGATTTAGCAGGAAGAGATTTCACGCAAAGGCGCAAGGAAAAGAAAGCGTAGAGACGCAAAGAGGAAGCAACGATACACGGCTCTAATTGTATTTGCCGTGAACGCTTTCTTTGCGCCTTCTGCTTTCGGTTCTTTGCGCCTTTGCGAGAAACCGCTTTTTCCTATCCGTTGATTCAATCTACTCAATTTCAGCCGTATCGCCGCCTACACAAGCCGCTCCTTTTGAGTGATAATCCAACCGTGGAGGCAACAATCCCATGACCGTTCAAACACTCTCTTCACCGTCTGTAAAACCAGACGAGATCATTTCGTTCGATCCCGCCACCGGCGAGGAGGTTGGACGCGTACCGAATCTGTCGGCGGCGGAGGTTGCGGCGGCAGTCGACCGTGCGCGCGCCGCTCAAAGCGCATGGGCAAACCTCTCGTTCGACGAACGTGCACGCGTCGTTATGCGCGCGCGGGCAATCGTGCTTGAAGAGATCGATGATATCGCCACCTTGATCTCGCGCGAATCCGGCAAGCCGGTCACCGAAGCGATTTCGATGGAACTGACGCCGACGCTCGATTTGATGCAGTACTTCGCGCGCAACACGGAAAAGCTTTTGCGCCCTGAAAAGGTCGACATAGGCCAGTATGGTTTGATGGGCCGCTCGTCCCAAATTGTTTACAAGCCGATGGGAGTAGTTGGAATAATTTCGCCCTGGAATTTTCCCTGGGCCATTCCGCTGGGCGAAGTTGTGATGGCGTTGATGTCGGGCAATGCAGTTGTCTTGAAGCCAAGCGAGTTGACTCCGTTGGTAGGGATGAAGATCGGCGATGTATTCAAACGCGCCGGGTTGGCTGAAGGTCTTCTTCAGGTTGTTACAGGTGACGGCAAGACCGGCGCATCGCTGTTGGAAGCGGGCGTGAACAAGATCATGTTCACCGGCAGCGTTGCCACCGGGCGTCGCGTAGCCGAAGCAGCCGGCAAACGACTAATTCCATGCGTGCTCGAGCTGGGCGGCAAAGATCCGATGATCGTGCTGGAAGACGCGCATATAGAGATGGCAGCAGGCGCCGCCGTGTGGGGCGGGTTCGCCAATTCGGGCCAGGCGTGCGCGTCGGTCGAGCGCTGTTACGTAGACGAAAAAATCGCATCGCAGTTCACCGAAGAAGTTGTTCGTCAGGTTCGCGCGCTGAATCAGGACGTGGGTACGGTTGATGGCGCCGACATCGGGGCGATGTCGAGCGAACGACAGCTCAAAATCGTAGAAGAGCATGTCGACGACGCGGTCGCGCACGGTGCGCGCGCTTTGACGGGCGGACAACGGAACGATCGTCTGAAGGGTTCGTTTTACGAGCCTACGGTCTTGACGGACGTGGACCAGTCGATGACCGTCATGCGCGACGAGACTTTTGGACCGGTGTTGCCGGTAATGACGTTCAAGACCGAAGACCAGGCAATTCGGCTGGCTAACGACAGCGAGTTTGGATTGACCGCAAGCGTTTGGACGAAAGACATCGACCGAGGACGTCGCGTAGCAGAAAAGATCGAAGCCGGCACCGTGACGGTCAACGAGGTGCTCTACACGCACGGCATCGCGCAAACGCCGTGGGGTGGGATGAAGTTAAGCGGTATCGGCAGAACGCACGGCCGGCACGGATTGTTGGAGCTGGTCACGCCCCAGCACATTCACGTAAATCGGGTCACGGTATTTCGCGACCTTTGGTGGTTTGGATACACGCCCAGCGCGCGCGAATTGTTTCGGGGGTTGGCGCGGCGGTTTGCTACGGGAAAGGTATTGCAAACTTCGCGGTTGCTGCCGCAGATGCTTCGACGCTTTTACGAACGACGACCCGGATCGGTGTCCGACAAACTTTAGTTTGTCGCCGGGATACGACAAACTAAAGTTTGTCGGACATTTTTGCGGAAGGAACAGTTCACGATTTGCTAGCACGTTGGATGCATTCGCGCGAAATCTGGTATTCGCAGCGCGACACGAACAGAATCGTTCGCCCCTTTGAATGGGGCACCTCGTTTATCCGCGAGCACGTCAACGGCGACGACCCGCGGAATATTTTTCGCGAACATACACGCGAAGTGATGGAACGAAGCGAGGACTTTTACGCGAATGGCCCCGTATCGGACTATGTTCTAAATGACGGGCTGCTGACGTGGACCAGCGTGCTCGACACGCCTTCAGCTGAAAACAACGTGGCTCGCGCTCGCTACTTTCCCGCGCCGGAAAAACCTCATGAGAAAGAACGGCGAGCGGTCTTGATCCTTCCGCAATGGAACGCAGATAGCCAAAGTCATATTTCGCTTTGCAGGGTACTCAACCGGCTGGGGATCTCCGCGCTTCGATTGACGCTTCCCTATCACGAAGAGCGTCGTCCTTCGGATCTCGAGCGTGCCGATTACCTGGTCAGCTCAAACATCGGCCGTACGATTCAATCCGTCAGACAGGCTGTCCTCGACGCACGTTCCGCGGTCAGCTGGCTGGTCGAACAGGGATTCACGCGAATAGGAATCCAGGGCACAAGCATCGGTTCGTGTACAGCTTTTCTCACCTACGCACACGACGACCGGATCGACACGGGCGTCTTCAATCATGTCTCTGGATATTTTGCCGACGTAGTCTGGCGAGGAATTTCAACTCGTCATGTACGCGAGGGATTTGGCGATCAGATCGCGCTGGAGGAATTGCGCGAATACTGGCTGCCGATCAGCCCGATTCCGTTTATCCCCAGGCTCCTCAAAATGCGTAAGCGACCAATGCGGTTCATCGCCGCGCGGTACGATCTGACATTTCCCGTTGACCTCAGCCGCGAAGTGATCGCCGAAGCCATTCGACACGGCATCGAGTGCGACGTCTCATGGCTTCCATGCGGCCATTACACCAGCGGTGAAAAGCCGTGGGTTTATCTGGACGGCTGGAAAATGGCTTCCTTCTTTCGAAAACACCTGTAGATGTTTTCGCCTTAGCTATCACGGATAACTTTTTCAAGCGGCGTTCCGCGCGCTGAATCGAACGAAAGAATGGGCGAGGTGGCGCACGAAGCCGGCCCGAGTTCTTTTGCTGCGCGTTCTCGTCTGCGACGACGACCTCTGCGCTTTTCGGCAGGTTGCGGCGTCGAGAGCCCCAATGTCGTCAAGCCCCTCGCGCGAGTCACAAGGTCCGGCACGAGGTGAAACCATTGCAGATAGCCGGCCACGAAAAAGCTGAACCACATCAATCCATACAGCGAAACCGGAGAGTCATGCGGAATCGGCGAGAAGATGAACATGATGAAAGAAAGAATCACGAGTACGAAAAGGCTTGACGGCGCAGAGAGGATCAACATTCCGATCGTCATGTCGCGTGCGACCCTGTCCGGCCACGACCCGCTGCTGTCGACCGGCAAAAGGACCATCGGAAGTAGGAAGCATGAAACGCTGGCCGCGATCCACGCGCGTCGCAAAAATGTCCTGGCATCGTTGTTCATCTCGACCCCCGATTGAAGGAAAGGCTGCGGGGTTAGACAGTCGGGTTGGAATGTTTGTTCCAGGAATTCGGCGGTTTGATGGAATGAAGGGAAGAAGAGGGTTCCCGCAAAGACGCAAAGGCGCAAAGAAACCCAGCCCGGTTATCGAGGGCCATGTGCAGCAGCACTACATTCGTTCCGGCCGCACTTCTTTGCGCCTTTGCGGGAACCAATGTCTTGCTTTCTGTCTCCTAAATCGAATCCAGCAACATCGCTTCAATTCTGCCCGCAATCTCCGTCGCCCGTTCCAGCAGATCATCTGCGCGGGAGCGATGTTCGATCACGAACTCTTCATCTTCGATCTCCGCTGTATTCACGAGGACGTTGTAGCGAGCCGAGCTGACCGCCGCCAATGAAAGTTGCGCTCCGGTCGCTGCGTCCGAAAGCGCATTGGAATTCCCAATCTCGGCCAGCGTCTCCAAAAGCTCGAGCACCTGCACGGCCACTCCCGCGACTTCAAGCGGAACGGTTGCAGCTCCCTTCAACGCCTCTTCAACATGGCCGGCGCGCGCGCGTCGCTCTTCGTCGCTTGTTTGCGGATGCCGGCGCGCGGCCAGCACTCGCTCAAAACTCGCGGAATCCTCGGCTATTGCCTGATCCAGTCGTTCGCGCAGTGGCGTCAACAGCCCAAGCACGTCAAGCACTTCTCTTTCAACCTCCGCGTACTTTTCCCGGCCGGTGGTCAGATGCGCGATCATTTCTCCCAGCGCCGCTCCCAACGAAGCAACATGCGCCGCCGCCGCGCCACCGCCCGGCGCGGGTGACGCGCTGGCCAGTTCGCTCACGAAGTCTCGCACAGTCGACGCTTCGCCCTTTCCGGCGAACGCCGCTTCGATTCGATTCTCCAGCACGACTCCGGGCGCGTAATTTTCAATCCGGAGAAAGTATTCCGCGCTGGCGTCGATCGCTGCCTGCGGTACCAGCCCCACGATTTCGCTGCCCGCAACCGCAACTCCGTATCGCGCCGCTTCGCGCTCGACCATCTCGTACGCTTCGTGAAGCTGCGTCTTTTCGTAGTCGACCAGATTCATCGAGACCTGGACCATGCCGCGCGACTGCAACTCGAATCCCAGCGCTTTCAAATATCGCAATCCGCCGTCACGCCCGCGAACGGCACGCGCGATCCGCCTGGCGATCGACAAATCGTCGGTTCGCAGATTGATGTTATAGGCCACCAGGAATTGCCGCGCACCCACGATGCAGGCGCCCGCCGTCTCGTGCACACGGGGATGGCCGACGTCGGGCATTCGCTCCTCGGCGATCGAAATCTCTTCGCGCAGCAGCTCGAACCCGCCGCGCCGCACGTCTTCCAGGTTACGGCGATACGAACGCCGTGCAGCCTGTTCGTAAAAGAAAACCGGGATATGAAGTTCGTTGGCGATCCGCTCGCCGGCTTCGTGCGCCAACGCGACGCATGTTTCCATCGTGACGCCGCGAACCGGCACAAAAGGCAAAACGTCCGTCGCGCCTACTCGCGGATGTTCGCCGCGATGTTGTCGAAGGTCGATTAGTTCCGCCGCCAACGCGACGGCCTTCACCGCGGCGTCGACCACCACGTCGGCGTCCGCAACAAACGTGATCACGGACCGGTTATGATCCGCGTCGATGTGCATATCGAGGACGACCGCGCCGGGCGCGGATTCGATCGCCCGCGCCAATCGCTCGACGACTTCGGGCTTTCGCCCTTCGCTAAAGTTTGGAACGCATTCGACCAGACGATCCATCAGGTTTCCGCTTTAGAGTAAGGTCCGAGATTGATAACGTTCGAGTGAACTCGCAGTCAGGAAGGGAACCCTGTCCCCGCTGGAGATGCGATCCCATTCCGCGTCATGGTACTGCGTTATTACCCTGGTCTTGAGCGCAAGCGCATCCAGGGCGGGGACAGGGTCCCCTTCCTGACTGCCTGGTTCTCGAAAGTTGAACTCTGGTCTGACCAGATCAGCATTATTCTTCAGCCACATCGGCGGCGCAAGGAATTATGTCGTGTTATTCTTAACCTATGTCGACCAACCGTTTCATCCGCGACGGAAAGAGCGCATGGCAGCGTTTAGAGGATCTGCTTCGTTTGTTGGATCACTCGTCGCTTAGAAAGCTCCATCGCGAAGAGGTACGCGAGCTCGGCCGCATTTACCGGCGCACTGCTTCGGACCTGGCCATTGCGCGGGCTGAATCGCGCGATCCTCGGCTTATCAACTACCTCAACAGCCTCGTAATCAGGGCGCATGGTCGAATTTATCGCGCGGATGCGCAGGGCGGACGGCGTATTCGCAAGTTCTTCGCGCAGGATTTCCCGCGAACGTTTCGACGCACGCTGCGCTATTCGGGACTCGCGTTTGCGGTCTTCTGGATATTTGCTTTGTTCGGGTTTGTGGGCACCTGGCGCGACGCTGACTTTTCGGAATTTGCCGGCGTCAGCCCGCGTATGCGCCACACTGTCAACGCGAAGATACATTGGTGGGAGGACCTGAACGACGCTAACCAGATCGGATCGAGCGCGATTCTGACCAACAACATTCAGGTCACTTTCAATGCGTTTGCGCTGGGTGCGTTTTTCGGAGTGGGAACTCTGTTCCTGATGGCTCTGAACGGCGCCATGCTGGGCGCGGTCTTCGCTCTGGTATATCGCACAGACGCTATATTCGGTTTCGATTTTCTTTCGTTTGTAGTGGGCCACGGCGTGATAGAAATCTCGTGTATCTTCATCGCCGGCGGCGCCGGGATGATGATCGGCTACGCGCTGTTGGCCCCGGGCGATCTGAAGCGAACGGATGCGCTCAAAGCGCGCGGCATGGAAGCCGTGATACTTGTCGCGGGATGCGTTCCTATTCTGATCGTGGCCGGGATCATCGAAGGATTTATTTCGCCGGCGCCGATCAATCCGACGATCAAATTCAGTGTGGGGATAGTGACGGGACTGGCGATGTATTCGTATCTGTTTCTGGTCGGACGTGGCGAGGAGCAGGAAGAGATCGAGGCGTAGCAGACGCCGGAGTAACTCCGGCGCGTACCCGGCATTCAGGTCGGATCGTTGCAACAGTCTTCGTCCCGTAGGGACGATTGACCACCTCTTATTCAATCGTCCCTACGGGACGCCGTGCATTTGAACCCTTCATTACCGACCCTAAAGGACCTGCCTCAACTCAATCGTTCCTCCGGGACACATTCCTCGTGCTGTGCTCTTCCATCATCGCGCAAGACTTCCGCTGACGTAGCACGTTGCTCCGAATTCCTGCCGGCGTACAAATCCGGCTCGCCCGCCGGTCGCGTATTCCAGCGTTTGTGAATCCATAGCCATTGATCCGGATATTGCCGCACGTACTTTTCGATCACAGCGGTGACCGAGGCGGTCAATGCGCGAATGTCTTCGTCCTGATCTTCGGTGCGAACCGGCTCGAGCGGAGGATCGATGCGAAGCCGGAACCGTCCACGCGCTTCATCCCACGGAGCAAAAATCGGCAGCACCGCCGCATCGGTCCGCGACGCTACGGTGGCCAGGCTGGTTGTGGTCGACGCTTGTATTCCAAAGAAGTCGACAAAGACGCCTTCGTGCGGATGAGTGTTAAGGTCGACCAGAATTCCGAGCGTACCACCTGCGCCAAGCGTGCGAAGCATCGGCCGAGCCGCGGCTCGTTTATCGATCGAGCGATTGCCAAACCGAGTCCTTGTCTCTTCGATAATTTTCTCGATCTTTGGATTGTCGATGCGGCGGGCCAGGAAATCGACCTGGTGTCCGATCGCGGAGAGCGCAAAGCTGGTCAGCTCCCATGCGCCAACGTGTCCGGTAAACAGGATCACACCCTTGCCGCGTTGCTCGGCTTGTTCCAGGTGTTCGAGTCCTTCGACTTCAACAATGCCGGAAAGTTCGTCGGGAGTAGCACGACCAAACTGGCTGAACTCTCCCAACAGCCGGCCCAGGTTTGAAAAGCATCCGCGAAGAAGTCGATCGCGTTCTTCCGCGCTCATGGCCGGGAAAGCCATTTCAAGATTCCGTGTCCCGGCGCGTTTCAGGCGGCCTCCGAATAGGTAAGCAATCCGGCCCATACCGCGACCTGCAGCGACAGCCGCGGAGCGCGGAAGCCATCCGAGTCCGGTCAGAATTGTTCGCGCCGCCGCGTATTCGAGTGCTGTTTGGAGTTTCCCGTGCTTGCTCATTTTTGGACGTCGACCGCGCAATGTTGTAATGCGCCGTGCATCAGTGTAATGCTCCGCTTAGCAGTGTAATGCTCCGCTTAGCAGTGTAATGCTCTGCCCACGGAACCGCCAAATGTCCGACAAACTTCCGTTTGTCGCTTGAGTAGCGAAATCGAATACTCACATGGGACACGCAGAAAGGAGAGTTGGACGTGTCCAGGGAACCCGCAGTCGGAAGAAGTGGAGGTTTCCGAAGGAACACGCAGTCAGGAAGGGGACCCAGTCCCCGCTGCAAGATCGGATTGATTCAAGAATGGGTCTGACTCTGAAGGATGAAAGCAATTGCGGCGGGGACAGGGTCCCCTTCCTGACTGCGAGGTTCTGGAAAGTTGAGTGATCCGACCCCCGCCCCCCGGCCCATGGCCCCGGCCCCGTTCCCTCACGCTCTCTTGCCGGCAATCATCCGATACACCGCCAGCAGGATGATCGCGCCGACCACGGCAAAGGCCATCCGAATCAGAAAGCCTCTGTCGCCAAACTGTCCGGATTCGCCGGCGACTCCGAGCACCTGCGCAAGATAGCCACCGATCACCGCGCCCGCGATTCCCAGCAAAATCGTAACGATGCAACCGCCGGGATCCTTGCCGGGCATCAGGAGTTTGGCGATTACACCTGCGACTAAACCAAAAACGATCCACGCGATCAAGTTGTACATAGACCCTCTTTTCTGCAATGAGCGAGGCCGCGCATTACCAGTAAATGCTGATTTGAATTTTCGGTGGCGCGATTCTACGAGCGCAGGGTTGGGGTGTCAACGAAGGGCCGTTCTCACTCAAGTCACAGGAAACACGCAGTCAGGAAGGGGACCCTGTCCCCGCTGCAAGATTGGATTGATTCAAGAATGGGTCGGATTTTGTAGAGCTAAAGGCAATCGGCGGGGACAGGGTCCCCTTCCTGACTGCGTGTTTACAAGAACGTTGAGTCATTAATTCCCGCTGCGCGCTTGCGCCAGTCGATACGCCTGCCGGCGAACGGTTTCAGAAACGTTTCGATTCTGCGTGAGGTTCTTCAAATCCTTGGCGTGAATACGCGGAAGAATCGTCATGGAAGTTCCGAGCGGCGTGCGCGGGTTTCGAACCAGGTTGTGAATGATCGTGTACGAACGCGCCCAAGCGCGGTTCATGCCGATCAACCGCAGGACTTCATCCGACACGGTGCGCATCGAGGCGATGCCCTCGATCTCCTGCTCCATGATTCGCGGATTGTTGATGACCGCGGCGGAGACGATCCGGTTCGAGTCGCGTATCAGAATCGAGCGCGCCTCGCGGTCGCCCTTCATCGCCAGCTTCAGACGATCCTTGACCGTCATCATAATGACACGGCGAATCAGCGAGATGCGTTCAGGCGTGACCTCCGAATCTCGTAGTGTCTCGCCAATAATCCGCTCGGCGTTGGCTACACGCTGTTCGTAGGTCTCTTCAAAAAATTCTTCGATCCGCTCGGCCAGCAACCACGAATCGTCTATGTCTTCGTCCGAGACCTCGATGTGTTCGGCTATCAGCCATGCATCCTCGAGCGAAATGCCGTCGGCGGTGCCAATCGACTCGGCGCTTTCGATAAACTCCGCGGCCGCGGTTTTTCCCTGCGCGCGAAGCTCTCCGGCGATCTGTTGTGCGCCGCGTTCCTTCTCAAAAAATTCGCGGCGAGTTTCCGACGCTCGTCGTTCGGCTTCGGGCGTGCGCGAAGGGTTGGCGATAACCGCGTCGATAATCGCCGGAGCGCGAATCAGTCGCTGTTGGTTGACGGTAATCAACTCGAGCAGTTCGCCAAGGTCCGTTGCCGCGGCCAACTCGGCGATCGCAGCGTCGGGCGTGCTCTTGTTCAAGGTAACCGCTTCGTGAACTTCACGACCGGCATCACCGCGTATGGCCAAATAAGAAAGGACGGATGGCGCGGTTGCCGCATCTTTGGCAACGGTCAGGAGCGAATCGGTTTCCTGCGATTTCAAAGTTGAGTCAGCGGCTTCGGCCAGCGCGGGTTGGTCGCTCGATCTGAGCGCGACCAGGGCTTCCAGCAGGTCCGCCTGCGGGAGCGGCAACAATCCGCGAGCGGCAGCCATCTGCGCCGCCTGCGGAGCGGTGCCAGCCACGATCGCCTGGACAATCGGATGCGTAGATGTTGCGCCCGTACTCATGAACTCAATTGATCTGTTTGCGGAGTTGAATTTTCGATCCGGGGGATAACACTTAACGCGAATCTAATGCGTTCCAGCTGTTCTCAAATTTCAGCCACGTCCGAAGTTGTATTCGATTCGCGCTTCGCGCTCACTGCAGGCGAGCCGCCTGCGCTCCAACGCTTTCAGTAAATATTGAAGTTGTACTCGATTCGGAGGTACTGCGGCACTTGCTTGCCATCCAGCATTGCGGGCTCGAAGGTAACTCGACGAGCGGCCTTTAACGCCTCAGAATTCAGCCCGCCCCTGAGTCCGGAAACAATCTGTAAATCCGTTACCTCTCCGTTGGGACGAAGGACCATTTGGACAACCACTGTTCCGGTTATACAACGATGGCGAGCCTTTTCCGTGTATTCCGGAGTCGGCTTGGACAGGAGACGAGCTTTGACGGTCATTTTACCCGCCGTCATTATCGATGGGTCCCGCTCGCTCGGCGCGGGCGCGGCGGTGTTGGACTCCCAGCGCGTCTGAGTCGATTTCAAAAGATCGGGATCGTCGGCCTCAGGCGATGCGATGTATGCGGTCAGAGCGGCGATCGCTTCCGGCGTCCGGCCCAGACCTCTCAAAGCGAGCGCTCGCGTGTGCAAGGCATCGGCAAGTTTCGCATCGAGCTCCAACGCCTTGTCAGCGTAGTCCAACGCCTGCTGATAATCCCGCTTCTGCAATTTAACGTCAGCCAGAGCGTAATACACTTCGGCACTTCGGTCTCCCAGTTCAAGCGCGCGTTCAGCTAACTCTTCGGCGCGTTGCATTTTGCTTCCGTCCGTCAAAACAAACGCCAGCGCTGCCATCGTCCTCGGATGATCCGGCCGCAATTTCAGCGCGCGATCGAGCGGGGCCGCTGCCTGGCAAAAACTGCCACCAGCTTTGTGCGCCAGTCCCAGGTAGTACCATGCGTCCGCGTCGGTCGGCCGCAACTCGATTATGCTTTCCAGCACGTGGATGGCAGCTTTCAGCTCGCCCAGTTCGTAAAGCTTGATCGCACGAGCGGTATCTTCCGAAACGCTGTTGTCCTGCTGCGCCTGAGCTACCAAACTCGCTTCGCCGAAGACAAAAGCCGTGGCGATTAAGGCAAGGGTCGACCATCGCTTAAGCGAGTTCAAACGGAGTAGCTTCTTCATAACGTGTCTCCCAAATAGAAATGCGGGAATCGTGCGTGGCCGTGTTCAAAAACCCGTCAACCCAGTCCGCGTTAGCGGACGGTTCGAAAATAGCCCAGCACTTCAGTGCTGGGTCATCGACAAAGGATGATCACGAGCCCGTGAAACGGGCGGCTGAAACCGACGAATCGCGATCCAGATAACATTTCAGCCGTCCGCTTCACGGAATGCAAATTCAGTTGCTCGTCAGCCCAGCGATAAATCGCTGGGCTACTGTCGTCCGTCCGCTTCGCGGACTCATCGAGCGGTTATCTGTCGAAATATCCGTCGGCCTGCCATATCAAGCTGCCAAGCATCACGCGCCGCAGCACTTCTTGTACTTCTTACCCGACCCGCACGGACATGGATCGTTACGCCCGACCTTTGGCTGATCGCGGGTGATGGTTTTGACCTTGCCCGCTTCTTCACCGGCCGCGGCCGCGCCCTGGTTCGGTCCGGTGAATTGAAGTTGCGAAGGCCGGCGCATCGGACGGCGTTGCTGCAAGCGCTCGGGTGGCTCTTCGGTCACGACCTGCAGATTAAAGAGCGAACGGATCGTAGTCGTGTCGATGCGGTCCAACATCTCCTGAAACAGATCGAACGATTGTTTCTTGTATTCGACCAGCGGATCTTTCTGGCCGTAACCGACCAGACCGATGCCCTGCTTCAAATGATCGATCGAGAGCAGGTGGTCTTTCCACTGCGCGTCAATGATGTTCAGCATGATGATGCGCTCGTACGTTCGCATCGCTTCGGCGCCGATCTGCGATTCCTTCTCGGCGTACTTGACCTTGAGCTTTTCCCAAATACTCTCTTCGATATCTTCCGAAGAAGTGTTTTGGAAATCGATACCTTCCGCTTCGGCGCTGAAATCGTAAATCGAGTCCAGCTGTATGTCGTAATTTTCGACGTCCCAAACATCCGGCGACGCGGCAGGATTTATGTACTGTTTGGAAAGATCGGCCAACAAGTCGCGCGCGACGCCGGTGTCGCCCAGCAGGTATTCGCGCTGATCCGGCTCTTCCATCAACTGGCGACGGAGTCCGTAGATCGTCTCGCGCTGCTTGTTCATGACGTCGTCGTATTCAAGCAGGTGTTTGCGCGATTCGAAGTTTCTTCCTTCGACAGATTTCTGCGCGCCTTCGATTCGTTTGGAAACCATCTTCGATTCGATGGCCACGCCTTTTTCCATTCCCAAACGCTGCATCAACGCTTTGACCTTGTCGCCGGCAAAGATGCGCATCAAATCGTCTTCAAGCGAAAGAAAGAATCGTGACGATCCCGGATCGCCCTGGCGGCCCGCGCGTCCGCGCAACTGGTTATCGATGCGACGCGACTCGTGCCGTTCGGTGCCGATGATGTGCAGCCCACCCAGGCTCACTACCTCTTTGTGCTCGTCTTCGACGATCTGCTTGGCTTTCTTTAGCGCTTCTTCCCACTGCCCGTCCGAAGCTTCGTCCGGATCGATCTCTTCGTGTTTCAGAAACTCGCGCGACATGAACTCGGGATTTCCGCCGAGCAGAATGTCGGTACCGCGACCGGCCATGTTGGTGGCGATGGTCACGGCTCCCTTGCGTCCGGCCTGGGCCACGATCTCGGCTTCGCGTTCGTGGTATTTCGCGTTCAGTACGTTGTGCGGGATGGCATCGCGTTGAAGACGACGCGCGATCAGCTCCGAATTCTCGACCGAAACCGTACCGACCAGCGTGGGCTGGCCTTTCTCGTAACAATCCTTGATCTCTTCGACGACCGCGTCCCACTTTTCGGGCAGCGTACGAAAGATCATGTCCGAATGGTCCCTGCGAACCATGTCCATGTTTGTCGGAATAACCGCGACGTCGAGTTTGTAGGTCGAATGGAATTCAGCCGCTTCTGTCTCGGCGGTACCGGTCATACCCGACAGCTTTTCATAGAGACGGAAATAATTCTGCAGCGTGATGGTCGCGAGGGTCTGGTTCTCTTTCTCGATCTTCACGCCTTCTTTGGCTTCGACGGCCTGGTGCAATCCGTCCGACCAACGCCGGCCCTTCATCAAACGGCCGGTAAAGTCATCGACGATGATCACTTCGCCGTCCTGAACCACGTATTGATGGTCAAGCCTGTAAAGCGTGTGCGCTTTCAGCGCCTGTTCGACGCAGTGCAGCATCTCCATGTTTAGCGGATCGTAAAGATTGCCGACGCCGAGCAATCGTTCGGCGCGATCGACGCCTTCTTCCGTCAGGACGGCCGTGTGTTGCTTTTCGTCAACCAGGTAATCGCCGGTTGTCTTGCCGGTGGCTTCGTCCTTCTTGCCTTTCTTGAGCTGCGGAATGATGGCGTCCGCTTTGTAGTACTTGTCGGTTGCTTCGTCCGACGCGCCCGAGATGATCAGCGGTGTTCGGGCTTCGTCGATCAGAATCGAATCGACTTCGTCGACAACCGCGAAAAAGTGTCCGCGCTGGACGCAGGTAGCCAGGTCGAACTTCATGTTGTCGCGCAGGTAGTCGAACCCGAATTCGTTGTTGGTTCCGTAGGTGATGTCCGCCGCGTACGCGGTCTGTCGTTCAAAGTCGTCCATGTCGTTTTGGATACAGCCGACTTCCAAACCAAGGAACCGATGAATCTGGCCCATCCACTCTGCGTCGCGCGAGGCCAGATAATCGTTCACGGTAATGACGTGAACGCCGCGACCGGTCAACGCGTTCAGGTACGACGGCAACGTAGCGACCAGCGTTTTGC
The DNA here is from genome assembly GCA_963702045.1 of Pyrinomonadaceae bacterium. Taxonomy (GTDB): domain Bacteria; phylum Acidobacteriota; class Blastocatellia; order Pyrinomonadales; family Pyrinomonadaceae; genus JACMLC01. The sequence goes on along the minus strand of OY969701.1, from coordinate 5,324,329 downwards.
CTTCGCCGGTTCGCATCTCGGCAATCTTTCCTTCGTGAAGCACGAGACCGCCGATCAGCTGCACATCGAAATGCCGCATGCCGGTCGATCGCACCGAGGCTTCGCGGACGGTAGCAAACGCTTCAGGCATCAGCTCGTCGAGCATCGCCTTTTCCCGCCGCTTTCGGTCTTCCGGATCGCGAGCATCCGCGACGGCGCGCTCAACCTTCTCTTTGAACTCCACTGTGCGCGCGCGCAATTCTTCGTCACTGAGCTTCTTGATCGCCGGCTCCAGGTCGTTAACGCGAGCAATAATCGGGTGAATACTCTTAAGGTAGCGCTGGTTGCTGCTACCGAAAACCTTCGTCAAAAACTTATCGAATCCCATAATCTTTTCCTATCACAATACGGACTGAACTGAAGAAAACGCACTTGTCCTTATAACGAGCGATATTAATGGAGCGCGAAAGCCCGTGGCAAGCGAGTGAAGTTTGGAAGATGTGCGTTTGTGGGGGCTTCGACTTCGCCTAGTTTGCCGGTGATTGGCTTTCTTTCAGCGCGTCTATTGAAGCTCGTGGCAAGCGTGTGACGATCTGAACCTGGCGGCCCCTGGCAACCGCCCTGGCATTGCGATAGAGCAGGTACTCTAAATCAACGGTGTTTCCATCTCGCAAACACAACTCATAAGCAAGATGCTGGTTGAACGCGTCGGCATATTTATGCGCACGCACAACTGAACCCTGATTGAAGCTTACACCGGCATAAAACTCCGTGTCGTCCAGGCGAAGCTCAAATCGCACAGGCGATGGTTGCGCTTTTCCGGCTCCATTTATGCCGCGCGTGTAATTGTCCACCAGCCAGTAGGTTTGCTCGGCCAGATCGGGAATGCGCGAGTTCGAGCCGTCTCCGGTCATTTGCGATGACACTATGTTTGAAGCTAGTCGCAGACCACCATCTTTCAAGCGTTCCGCCGTAATCGCGATTTCGAATCGACCCTTCAGATTATCGTCATCGTCAGTCCAGTTATCAAGGTGCTCAATGAAGTGGGAAAGCCAGTTCGAATTAATATCGATCGCGGCAAATTTGTCTCGCGCAATTTCCTCAAGCCGGGTCGGGTCGCATGGCGCCCCGCCATCCTGACCCGCACTTCCCGCGACATTCAACGATTGCCCGGCCGAGGCATGCACCTGCGGCGGCATGCCGATGGTCAACAGACCCAGACACGTCGACAGCACGGTCACGAAGAGAGAAATATTGTTGATGCGATTTGTATGCAAGCTTTTGTGCTCGTGTGATCGGGGAATTAAGTAGCCGGTGGAACGTGCTTCTTAATGATCTCGCCGGCTTCGCTTCGAGGCATGGCGAAGTTCACGATAATCTGGGTTCCGTTCGAAGAAACCTTCGTGTTCTTGTAAATGACGCCTTCGTCTTTGCCGTCTTTCAGTTTCTGACCGAGCAGCAACAAAAGATTAAAGCCCGAAGCCATCTTCTCCGCGCGTTGCGGCGATTCGGCTTCAGACTCGACTTTGGCCAAAACTTCTGTCTGATCCAGCTTGACCGTAAAGATCACTTTTCTTCCGCCCAGCCCGTTTTCGTTTTCTTTGGTTAGAAAGACCAGCGCGTTGCTGTCGTTGATCGCAGCCACCAGGTCCTTGGCTACTTCCGCCATGGTTTCGTCGCCGGCTTTTCGCGTCACGGTCGGATTAATTAGTTTGCCGTTCTTATCCAAATCGGCGCTGATGACGACTTCGACCGTTTTGCTCAGATCGAGTTTGCCGGTAGTTCGCAAAGTGTTTGCATTCGCCAACCAGTCCTTAAGCGGTCTGGTGTTAACTTCTTCTTCGTTCGGACGCACTATTTTGTTGGCGTCCGCAACCTTGTTCATCTCGGCTTCCAACTCTTCGGGCGTCTTCCCATCTGTCGTAGCTAATGTCGAAATATCGTCGGATTTCATCGGGGCAGCCGATGGGCTCGGCGTCGGCGTAGTGGGCGTCGGCGGCGGCGGTACCGGGATGGTCGTAGTCTTTGGCATCACCGGCGGTCCCATCATCGGAGGCGCAGAGGCTACGATCTGCGCGGCCATCGGGTCCGGCACGGGCGTGGCGGGCGCAAAGTATCCTTCTGGATACTGAAACTTCGGTAGATTCAGGATTTCCGCTCTGTCACCGATCTGCGTCTTGCTGTAGGCCCGGTCTACGTAGCTGGTGTCGGAAAACATCGCCGCGAGATTCAAAGCATTTCGCACAGATGGTATGTAAAGCACACACAAAAGCAGTATGAAATGAACCACGATCGAGCCGCCCAGCAGACGTGTCATCATCGGCCAGCGCGACCGGCGGTCGAGTTCAAATTGTTCGAAAATCTCAGGCATTTGCATCACTTGATCATTTTCACGCGGTGTTTTTCCCGCCAATTGCAGACGCTTAGACGCGGAAAAAACCTCCCGCGTTGCGGGTTAAGTATAAAGGATGAAGGGCGAAAAGCAACATGGTGCGTATCCAGACTCACATTGGTCCTGAAGAGCAGATGAAAGTTCAAGTTGCCCACCTCGTAGTCAGGATGGGGACCCTGTCCCCGCCTCAAGTTTGCTTTCTTTAGAGTCCAGCCGAACTTGAGCACTTAATGATTCTTGAGGCGGGAACAGGGTCCCCTTCCTGACTGCGTTATCTCAAGTTGCGCAACCGGGTCCGAGTCATCTCAAACACTGTAAGTATTACGCGCTCCGCACGTGGTTCGTTCCAAAGCTTCTTACTTGCTAGAATCCAGCAATGCCCCGATCAAGATCCAGCGGAGACCGGCGCCGCAAGCGCTCGAAAGACGACGCTTCATCCGGCAAGTCTCGCAAACATCCCCGAGCCAAAAGTCCCGAACCATCGCGATCATCACTGTCCAAGCCGGGTGCGCCTTTGCAAGCGCCCCGGGGCGCCGCCCAGCAACGCGCCGTTCGCGAACTGCTTGAAGGGATCGGTGCTCCCCGGCCGGCGCCTTTCCAGCCAGACCCGTTCCAACTCGAAGCGTTGGCAGCGCTCGAGTACGAAGACGTGTTGGTTACGGCCCCAACCGGGAGCGGCAAGACGTGGATCGCGCGCGAAGAGATTCGGCGCTTGCTCGATCAGGGTCGCAGGGCCTGGTACACGAGTCCGCTCAAAGCGCTGACCAACTCGAAATATTACGAATTCACGCAGGAGTTCGGAGCCGAGCGAGTGGGAATTTTGACCGGCGACAGAAAAGAGAACGCCGACGCTCCGCTGATTATCGGGACGACCGAGATTTACAGGAATCAACTGTTCGATGCTTTGCGTCACGGGACGCAGTTGAATGCGGATTTGGTCGTGCTCGACGAAGCACACTACCTGGCCGACGAAGAGCGTGGGCATGTTTGGGAGGAGGCCATTATTTTGTCGCCGCCCAGAGTTCGCCTGTTGTTGCTGTCGGCTACGATCGGAAACGCGGACGAGTTTGCATCATGGATCGAAGAAGTGCGCGGCGTGCGTTGCGGCGTAGTCGCCCGCCCCGGTTCGCGGCCGGTTCCCTTGCGCGCTGCGTTCTTGTATCCCGATGGCCAACTCGCGCCGTTGCTGGATAAGAATGGGAATCTCAATCCGGAAATTGAAAAGTTGAGCGAGCGACCAGCCAAACCGTTCGTGAGGTCAAGAAGAGGCGGTTATAGATGAGTAGTTTGCGAAGTTGGGGTTTCTCGCAAAGACGCAAAGAAAAGAAACGCAAGGCGCAAAGAGAACTTCATTTTTCCGCTTTGCGTCTCCTGTCTTTCTTTTCTTTGCGCCTTTGCGTGAAACCGCCTTTTGAGGAGACGCAACGTTGAAACTCAGAATGCCTGAGATGCCGCCGAGCCAGATGCTCGCTGCGCTTCAGAATTACAAACTGCTCCCGGCCATCATTTTTCTGCCCACGCGTCGCCGGTGCGACGAGGCCGCCGCGGAAGCCGCGTTGCTTCGCCGCGATCGCGATGAGCGAGTCGCCGAACGCCGTTCCATCGCCAAACAATTTGCCGAAGAACACGCCGAAGTCCGAGGCCATCGACACTGGAACACGATCATCAAGGCGGGCATAGCTTCACACCACGCCGGCCACATTCCTGCCTGGAAACTTCTTATCGAGCGGCTGATGCAAGCCGGACATCTGGACGCGATTTTCGCGACTGCCACGGTTGCGGCCGGCGTCGATTTTCCAGCTCGTACGGTTGTGATCACGAATGTCGATGCGCGTACCGCTACCGGTTGGCGCGCGCTGAGCGCTTCCGAGTTGCAGCAGATGACCGGAAGAGCCGGCCGTCGCGGACGCGATAAGGTGGGATTTGTCGTAGTCGCGCCCGGGCTTCATCAGGATCCCGAACGCATCGCGGTTCTGCTCGAATCTTCACCCGATCCTTTGCAAAGCAGGTTTCGTGCGACTTATTCGAGCTTGCTGAACCTGCTCGACGCGTATGAAAGCTTTGCGCATGTTCGCGAGATTGCCGAGAAGAGTTTCGCGTTTCGCGAGACCGGCCGAAGGATCGCAAGACTCGAGCGCGAACGCGAACAGAGCGAGCGTCGCATAAATGAAAAGCTCGAGAAGGCCGGCTGTCCGTTGGCTACGTCAGTCGCACGTGGGCTGGAACGGCTTTCCAGCGCGCGTACGCGGCTGCTGGAAAAACTGCCGCAAACGCGGTTCGAAGTTTTGATGAACTGGCTGAACGACGAAGTAGTCCCCGGTCGTGTGATTGGAATCGGTCGTGCCGGACGTCGGTTGGTTTTTGTCACGCGGCGACGCGGCGCGTCGGTGATAGGAGTTCGCGAAGACGGCCGCAGCGCTACGTTGGCGCTGGAACGAATCGGGAAGGTCTATTCGAAAATATACCCGGTGCGAGACGATCAGGTTGTAGCAGCGTTCGACGCGGTGCACGAGGGAAAAGAGAGCATCTTGCCCGAGCCGAAGCTGCGCGAAGCGCGCGAACACGAAGACGACGCGCTCAATCTGATCAACGATTTGATCGACGGGATCGTGCCGTCCGGTTTGAGCGATGAAGAATCGGCCGCCTGCAAATCGGCACTGTGGGCCACGATGGACGACGCGGCGGTAATCGAGAGAGCCGAGCGAAGCATCGCTGCGTTGCGCTCCGAAGTCTGGCAGCCGTTCGAACAGCGCGCTCGCGTGCTGGCTAACTTTGGTTACCTGAATATTGAGCAAGAGCGGGTGACCGAACGCGGGCGTTGGCTGGCCGACCTGCACGTCGACAGACCGCTGTTGGTTGGCGAGGCGCTGATCAACGGATTGTTTACATCGCTGGACGCGCCGCGGGCGGCTGGTCTGATGGCCGCGCTCGCGGCCGATGCTGAGCGCGATTACGGCGAGCTTGAAATGGATGAAGCCTTAATAGCGGCGCTGACAAACTTTGATGAGGTCGCGTATCGAGTCGCATCGGAAGAGTGGAATCAGGGACTCGAGCCCACGCCCGAGATGAATATGTCTGCCGCGACCGCGGCCGCGCATTGGGCCGGCGGAATGGAGTGGCATGATCTGGTTCGCGAGACGCGGGCCGAAGAGGGTGATCTGGTCCGGATGCTCTCGCGCACCGGGGAATCGCTGTTGCAGATCGCAGGGCTGCGCAAGGCCCAACCGGAAGCCGCGAGAACGGCGGCGATCGCGGCGGAGGCGATCTTGCGCGAGCCGGTGCGGTAGTCAAAGAAAGGATTTCCGCAAAGGCGCAACGGGACAACGGAGGCGGCTGATGCGGCTGATGCGGCGGGGACAGACGAACCACGAAGCAGCACGAAACTGAAAACGAAATCACACGAACGAATTACTCGATCCGGAACAATTCAACGTGATTCGTGTGATTGGTTTGTTCTTTCGTTCGGGTATTTCGTGGTTCGTTTGTTTCGCGCTTTCCGCGCTCGCTGCTTGCCGACTCGCCCCTATGCTAGAATGCAGTCGCGGAGGTTATAGGAATTATGCAAGACACAAAGGAATCCACATACTGCTCGAGCAATGCCGTTTGTGACGCGCTGAAATATGTCGGTGACGCGTCGTACGCCATTTTCCCAAAGGATATCGCGCACCAGATCGGCGAATTAAAGACCAACCTGTTGGGCGGCATCCGATGGTTGATCGAAAAAGAGATCGAGTGGGTTCAAGAGCGAGTTGAAGGCGGTGATCGGCTCCGCGAGGAGTGGAGAAAGAGTGCGGACACACACAAAACGCACAACGCTCCGCGGGCCGGCGAAGCCAGCTGACATTTACCCGACAAGCTTCAGCTTGTCGAGTCCGAGCGACAAACTGAAGTTTGTCGGACATTCTTGCGAGAGTTAAAACATGGAAGTCCTGTTAGCGGAAGAATTCGGTTTCTGTTTCGGCGTCGAACGCGCGGTCGAAATGGTGGAAGAAGCGGTCGGCGAAGGCGGCGTTGTGCGTTCGCTCGGTCCGTTGATTCACAATTCGCAGGAGATGAAACGGCTCGAGGCCCAGGGCGTGAAGACGATCGATTCACCAGACGAAGCGGGCGCGAACGTCACCGCTGTCATTCGCGCACACGGAGTTACTCCGCAGGTTCAGCGCGAGCTGGAACAACGCGCGGCCAAAGTTGTAGACGCGACTTGTCCGTTTGTGACGAAGGTGCAGAAATTGGCTGAGCGCGCGGCCGCACAGGGACGCGATGTTGTGTTGGTTGGCAATCCGGATCATCCGGAGATGATCGGCGTTGTCGGCTACGCTCCGAACAATACTTACGTCGTCCGCGATGCAAACGAAGTCCTGGATCTGCCGACTCTGCACGAACCGCTTGTCGTTTCGCAGACTACCATTAAGCTGAAGACTTTTCTGGATGCCGCGGAAGCGGTACGAGCCAGGGCGGACGCGGAGCCGCAGGTGATCAATACTATCTGTTCGGCTACGCGCGATCGACAGGACGCAGCCCGCGCGTTGGCAGGAGAGGTCGATGCTTTTTACATCATCGGCGGCCGACACTCGTCGAACAGCGTGAAGCTGCTGGCCGTCTGCAAAGAGCAATGTGAGAAGAGCTATTTGATCGAAACCGCTGACGAGATAAATCCCCAGGACCTTTCCGGCCTGGACCGCGTCGGCGTAACCGCCGGAGCATCCACCCCTAACTGGTTAATCAATCAGGTAGTCGAAAGATTGAGATCTATCGACGCCTCATAAATCCAACTTAAATTTGAATTGGTAATGAATGGGAGTGTACGTGTGAAGAAAGCGATTTCTGTTATAGCGTTTTGTCTTTTTTGCCTGTTTGTTCCGGGCTCCACCGTTTACGGACAAGGAGTATGGGCGGAGAAACCATATCAGCAGTGGACGCTGAAAGAGGCGCTGAAAATTCTTTCTGAATCGCCCTGGGTCCAGTTCGATCAATTGCTTGACGCCAGTGCTTTTCTTCCGAGTGACACCCTTCGTACGAGGGCGGCGGAGAAGGACGATCCCACTTCGGAGTTTTTTAGAGAGATTGTGCGGCTGCGGCGAGAAAACGACGAGATACTTTATTTCTTTCCGCGAGCGGACGATAAAGGCAATGTCCTGATCACGGCGGAGAACAAGGCTTTCGGCTTCACGGCAAATGGAAAAATGGAAAAATGGAAAAATGGTTGAAGGTAAGTTGATGGCGGGTAGTTACTACATTTTTGATGTCAGCCGCATTACGGTTAACAACCAAATTATGTTCTAAACTCGAGGGCTCCTAGCCCTCTTCTTCCTCTTCGATCAAATCCGCCTGATCCAGCATGTAGACCACCCGTCGGGCGTCTTCACTTCCGTAATCAGAGGCTTGTCGCTCCAAAGCGTCGCGGGCGATCTCTGCGTCAACCGGATCGGCGAGGAGCGAGATAAGACTCGCCGTGGGGGCCTGTGCCAATGCTTCCTGCGCAAGCGCGCGGACTACCGGGAAATCATGTCGCGCAAGTTCGCACATTTCACTCGGCGAAAAGCGCGAAGCAAGCGCATCAGCCAACGCATCGATACGAGCAAAGTCGTGAACACGATGCGCTCGGGTCACAAGCTGAGCAAAGACCTCGGCGGATTGAGTTTGATTTTGCAGAAGCGCGGCGCAGGTTTCCGCCATCCGTCGCATGTCGCTGGATTGCTCGTCGCTAAGCGTGGTGCCGCTTTCGACCACTCGTTCGTCCAGCGCCGACAACAGCCGGCTGACTTCCCAATCCGACCGGGCGTCGTAAGACATCGCACCGCTTCGCGCCTGCGCAGAGGCCGGAGTAGTTCCCGGCGACTGTAGCGCTCCAACGATCATCTTGCGCGTGGTCGAGCTCAGACCCTCCCAAACGCTCGCGATGCGTGCTCCGAAATCTTCTATCATCATTCTCAAAAGGTGCTCCTGATCCGGTTTTGCGATCAAGTCACCGGTACTATAACCCGAAGGGCGGGTAAATAGTGAATGGTCAATAGTGAATGGAGAGGACGGGTAAATCGTAAATGGCGAATAGTAGATAGAAAAAACGGGTGAGTGGCGAATCGTAGATGGTGAATGTAAAGAAAGGGTGGATGGCGAATAGTAAATGGAAAGAGCGAGCAGCATTCAACTCACTGAATACTACTTACCAGGTTCTTCCCATTTACCATTTACTATTCACCATTTACCTCCCTTAGTTGTGATCGATCACTTCGCTGATCTCTGTAAACGGAATTTTGACGATGTCTCCGTCCGCGCGTTCGATCTTCAGCGAAGGCGTCATAAGGGCTTGAGTTGTTTTCATGCTGCGGACGATGCCGCGAACATGCCGGCCATCGACGGTGACGATTTCGATGTTGCCTTTGCCGTATAGGGGCTGTAGGGCCGCGAGGGTTTTTGTAACTTCCACAAATTCTTTCCTTTTTGGTTCACATCGACGAGCTGTCTGCTCGTCGTTTGCGGGGTCTTGCTGTATGGACGAAGGCCGCTGCCCCGTCGAAATACGAGATGCGTGTCGCATAATCGTGCACAAGGACTCGCATCGCTTGTACAATGAGCACGACGCGTGCCAGGCGACTTGAGCTCCCTGATCGGTCCAATCGGACTTTCAAAATATTGACTGGTCGCAAAGAACATGCAACCGTTTGGCTCCAGGCGGCGTATAAAGGCGCTGTACAACTAACGTCGAGCCGTTGTTTTCGCGGCTCATAACTGAAAAGCAGAAACCGATGTCAACCGATCCGCAAAGCCCTGAACCACCGATGGAACGCAACGATTCCAAAGATAACATGCCATGCCCGAACTGTCGTTCAGCTATGCCGCTGGGCATGCGGTTCTGTCGAATCTGCGGCTTTCGTCTGGGCGAAGGAGTGGCGGAATTTACCGAGACGGTTCGCCTCGGAAGCGCTCCGACTCCGGGCTCGCCCCATGCGATGTCGGTGGGAACGCCCGGTCAGTGGGGCGCAATGAGCACCGGAACCGGCGCCAACGTCGGGCTCGAGAAAAAGAAACGCAGGTCTAAAGGTCCGCACTGGATCGTTTGGGTAATTCTGGGAATCATCATCGCTTCTGTGGCAGGCGGAAGTTTCATCCGTCCGTTCAATATCAACATCGGCGGAAAAAGCGGCGGCGCGGCGGCGGTCTCTAAAACAAAGTTTGGAGTGAACGAGTTTCAGAGCGTCGAGGGCGGCGGCGGCGCGATGCTCGATGCGATCACCCCACCGGATGGACCAGCCGACAAAGCAGGGCTGTTGGGCGGAGACATCATCACCATTTTTGACAACCGAGGAATTCCCGACGAAAAAGAGATGCGGAAGGTCCTGGGGGGTACGCCCATCGGCAAAACCGTGGATGTCACTTACATTCGTGACGGCGAAACAAAGACGACGAAGTTGACAACGACTTCGGAAGAAGAGCTTGACCGGCTGACCGCAGCGTTCGAAGATCGGTCCGGTGGCCGGGGTTTCATCGGCGAGGGTACGGACCTCGATCGGGTTCAGGTCCAGATTGATGGAAAGAACACCTACGGCGTGCTGCTTAACGATGTAAGAAAGAACCGGCCCGGTTACGTGTCGGGGCTAAGGTCGGGCGATATCGTGATCGAGTTTGGCGGGATTCCGATGCGAACGCGCCGTGAGTTTGAGTTGCGTATCGAACGCGCGATTCCTGACAGCATTGTGAAAACGGTTGTGATGCGAGGCGGCCAGCGCGTCGAGCTCGACATCAGGATAGGATTCAACGACTAGTTACCTTCGACAAAATCCCTCAGACGGCAGAGCATCTCTCTTCGTACTTCTTCGCGATCTTCCTCTGCTTCATCCGGCTCAAAAGTTTCGAACAGCGCGTAGGGAGTTTCGGCAACCAGCCGAAGCTCCCACGCTTCGCGTTCGGCGTGCGAAGGACGCGCAAACCAAAGCGCGTCAACTTCTGCGATTTCGGGTGCCACGGCTCCAAAGCTCGCGCGCGCCGATGGCGTAACCGTTCGGGCGGTTTCGTCGCGCATCAACACACGCCGCAATCGCCACCCGTGCTTTTCGTACGTGCCGATTACTTCCTTGAATTGATCCAGCCGGTTCATCTTCGAAAACAAATGTCCGACAAACTTCAGTTTGTCGTTGCCTCTCGCAGCTCCGGACTTTCAACGTCAGCGACAAACTGAAGTTTGTCGGACACTAGTCGGTCGGCGGCTTTATGCCTTTTGGGTTCGGCGCCGTGCCGGGCTTCGCCGGGGCCTGCGTCGGAGCCGGTGCAGGTTTCCCGGGTTGCACCATCGGTGCAGCGCCAGGTTGCGGCGGTTGTTCTGTCATTGGCTGGCGGGGGCCGCCGCTGCCGCCGGATTGCGGTGGTCCGGGTTGCGTGCCAGGCGGAAGCTGTCCGGGGTTCTCAGGGTTGGTCGGCCCGGTCGGCGACATTGTGCCCTTGAAGAAAGTATCGATCGCGAGCTTCCAAACACCGTCTTCTTTGGCAAACGGCAACGCGTCCCAGGCTTTAGTCTTCTCGTTCTTAACTTCCAGAATAGCCAGATCGCCCGTTATCTTTTCGTTACGCGTTTCAGGCAGCTGGGCGGCGAAGGTTGTTTCCGTCAAACCGTTCTCGACCACTTCGTTAAGCGTCTTTTTCTGCATCCCCGCGTAAGTTTCCATCATCGCAAGCGTTCCCTTGGACAGCGTCTTCTTGATGGCTTCGGGGTCCTTCTTCTTTACCGCTTCGTACAGCGCTTTGTAGGCGAGTGTCGGTGTCGATTGGTCACCCGCTTTCGGCGTCGGATTGCAGGCTGTAATCGCCACTGCGGCCACTGACAAAAGAACGGCGGTGGCAATCATGTGTCTGGTCTTCATTATCATCTCCTGAGAATTTATGGCTTAAATCTGGCCGCAAACCTGCGGTCGGGTTCTATCATCCTCGATTTATTGAGTCGATCTGACATGGCCGGGAAGGCGGCGCAGTATACACCAAACGCGCGCGGACGCTCCAACAGCGCCCGACTTATATCGTTGTTGACCGCGCGGACTCAGCACTCTATCATGCGTTTTCCAGTAAATTCTGAGCCGTTCGCGCGCTCGTCGTTGTACCCGGAAAAGCCTGCGCGGGAGATTGGTTCGCCGTCAGAAGCAAGCAAAATCAGTTTCATGTGGTTCAACAGTTTCTCGCACCTCCGATCGCGTCGGCGCATTGGGATCTTGGGCGGCTTAAAGCCACCAACCATCCGATCGATGCTCTGTCTGCTTGCGATCGCAGCGTGCGGCCTGGCGTTCACCGACTGTTCGCGGAAAGGCAAAACTCCGCCGCAGACGGCACAAACTCGCGGACGGAGTGCGGGAGACGAAGGACCGAGCGAAGCCACAAACAAACCAGTGAACGAAGTTTCGAAATCTGAGATGAGTCAATCCGCCTACTACATCGCTTTAGAAAAAGCGTTAGCGCGACGTGGAACCAAACCGGATGCGATCTGCAATATCAATGACACGGTCGCACGGCGAATTTTGGAAGAATACGGCGCGATGTTTATAGCGACCGAACGAGTGTTGCCGCCGCCGGTGTGCGTTTTCAAGAACGACGAAGAAGTAGCGGCGTTTCATAACAAGGCGGGCTTCAGCTCGGCCACGATCGCCGAAACCTATATCGAGCTTCAACCGGCCGCTATGGAAGCTCTGCAAAAGGCGCGCGAAGAAGCAATCGAAGCCGGATTGGACATCACGCCGCGCGGCGGGACCGAGGCCGCGCGTCGCAACTTTGCGGACACCAGGCGTCTCTGGGACACACGGTTTCTTCCCGCGCTTACTTACTGGCAGAAGGAAGGCCGGCTGACTGAAGAACAGGCCAACCGGCTGCGCGCGTTGCCGTTGGACGAGCAGATCAAGGAAGTACTGGAGCTGGAAAAGGACGGCATCTTTTTCAGCCAGGATCTTTCGAAATCGATTCTCTATTCGATCGCCGCTCCCGGAACGTCGCAGCACATAGCCATGCTTGCGCTCGACGTAACCGAGTTTGAAGATCCAAAAGTGCGGCAGATTTTGGCGCGGCACGGTTGGTTTCAAACCGTCAAGAGCGACATGCCGCACTTCACATTCCTGGGCCATCGTGAATCGGCTCTTCCATCGCTCGGCCTCCGTGCAGTAATGGCCGGCGATCAACTCTTCTGGATTCCAAATACCGAAAAAGCGGGGATGAGGGCGGAGTGATGAAAGGAAAGCTATTGGACCAATGCTTCAACCAGCTAACCCTTTAACTTTTCATCGCTCATCCTTTATCCCTCATCCCTAAATATTAAGGAGAACCCCTAAAAAATGATTTACTGCACCAACTGCGGACAACAGAACGCCGACGACGCACGCACCTGCTTTAACTGTGGACACGCGTTTACCGGACAGGGCAGTTCGACCCCCTTTACCACCCCCGGAGCACAGCAACAGCAGCAGCAGCAGACGCCGTGGGGAACCACGCCCCAGAGCGGACCGATGACACCCAGACCGGGCGGCGGACTCTCTTCGATCGGCGAAAAGCGCGATCCGATCATGGTCATCGTCTTCGGGCTTTTGACCTGCGGTATCTATCTTTATTTCTGGATCCATTCCACCAGCACCGAAATTAAGAACGCGCTGGGCGGCCGCGAGGATATCAATCCCACGCTCGACGTCGTGCTTACGATCGTGACCTGCGGGCTTTACTTCTTTTATCTGGCCTATCGGTACCCACAACTCCTGCTTGAATTGCAGGACAGGGCCGGCCAGCCGCGTAACGACATCACCACTCTTTCGCTGGTTCTGGCGATCTGCGGAGTTGGAATCGTCAGTCTCTTTATGATTCAGACCGAGCTAAACAAGGTCTGGGACGCCGCCGCCGGACGCAGGCCGTAGAGCGCGGAACGCTGGGCGTAAAGCGCGGGACGCCCGGCATAAAAAAGTAATGAACGAGATTCTTCACGGAGCGGACGGGAGTTTTAAGCAGGAGTCAGCCATCCCGTCTGCTCCGGGTGACAGAGCTTTGGCGTGGGCGACCTTGCTGGGTCTGTCCGCGGTTTTTCTGATCAGCGCAATTTGGCGTCCGGCGGACGAACCCACAATTATCCTTTGTCCGTTTCGCGCGATAACAGGATTGCTTTGTCCCGGCTGCGGTATGACCCGGGCGTTCTGCGCTTTGGGCCACTTGGAGTTTGGGCGAGCCGTTCGCTTCAACGCACTCAGCCCAATTCTGTTTCTATCGTTCATGGTGATGTGGGTTGGAGCGGCCGCGACGCTGCTTAATTTTCAAAAAGTTCGCGCGGCAATTTCGCGGCTGCGACCCAACTCCACCGCCGCGGTAATCATCCTGGTAGTTGTGATGATTTGGTGGGTTGTGCGGTTAGTCTTTGGTTTTTAGTTCTTTGTACTTTTGAGAGGGACTCGTTAGCCAAATGAAACTCGTAACATCGAACAACGGGGCGGAAGCCCGACCGTCAGGGAGGGCGTTCTAGAAGCCTTGCTGTTTAAGACTAATTAGACTGGTCGGTCCCGGGAGTAGAACGCCCTCCCTGACGGTCGGGCTTCCGCCCCGTAGGGCATCTTGAGCGGTCTTATACTGAAAACTAGCCAGCGTTGAAAGGGAAGAATCTTAATATGAAGCGTTGTCCGTCATGCCAGCGAACCTATGCTGACGACACGCTAAAGTTCTGTCTGCAGGACGGCTCGACGCTGACCGACGCAGACCCGTCTGTTCAGGCTTATCGAAGCGGCGCGGCAACCGAGATTCTGGATTCGCCGTCGCTCAGCACGCACCCGATGCCGCCGACCGCAGAGACCATCGCGTATCAACCGCGCTCGACTGCTCATGCCTCATATGAAAGCCATGGTAAACCTCCCGCGCCAAGGCAGAACACAGGTTTGGTGGTTGGCCTCACGGCGATCGTCACTCTGATTCTGGTCGCCTTGGCCGGAATCGGCGCTTGGTTCTATTTCAAAAACGACAGCACGACTCGGAAAGACCCGCCGCCCGAACTGAATCAAAACCAGGGTTACGACTCCGGCCAAAATGCGAACGTGAAGGTGAAGACCAGTCCGGTTGAGAATGCGAGCCCGTCGCCCGCAGCTTCTCCGACTCCATCACCCATCGACGTTGCGGCGATTCGTCAACAAGTCACGACGGTCTTGAATGGATGGACCTCTGCATCCAGAGAGCGCGATCTGGATAAGCACATGAGTTACTACGCAGACACGCTGGACACGTATTACAACGCGACTAATGTCAATTCCAGCCGTGTGCGTTCCGACCGTTCGCGCGCATACACCGCGTACGATACGTTGGATGTGGAACTGAGCGACATCAAGGTAACCCCCGATCCTTCGGGCGACGTTGCGACTGCTACTTTCGATAAGACATGGACATTTGAAGGTAGCGAGAAATATTCGTCCGGGTCGGTGCATCAGAAAGTTTGGCTGGCGAAGACCGACGGCCGTTGGCGCATCACCGGAGAAAAGGATTTGAAGGTGTACTACGTGAACCGGGAGAGGTAGGAGTGCAGGCGAGCCGCCTGCGCTCCGTGAGCTTGTCGGACATAACGATGAAGCGTTGCCCCACATGCCAGAGCACTTACACCGACGATTCGCTTGCGTTCTGTTTGCAGGACGGAGCGCGGCTCGCTCCGATCACCGAGCCCGGAACCTCGCGAAACTCTGACGCCACATTGATATTGTCGGAAGAAGCAGCACGGCAATACTCGAATCCGCCCGCATCACCATCTCCACCACCGCCTACACAACTGTCAGGCTCGAGAGGCGATCCCACGCTTCGAATGCCGCCGACCGCGGAAACTGTTTCGGAGCGTCCGCCAGATACGGCTCGCGACGCAGTCTTGATCGCGCCGGCCGCAAAGACAACGAGTCCGGTTATGATCGCCGGTCTGACCGCGATCGTAATCCTGCTTCTGGCTCTGGTAGGAATAGGAGCAATGCTGCTGCTTCGTAATCCAACCGAACAGCCACCTCAATCAAACCAGGCGCCGGGCAACACCAACTCCGGCGGACAGACCAACACCGGTTCTGAACGAACAAACACGAACGCCCGCTCGGATTCGTCGCCGTCTGCGACCAACTCGAATTCCGCCGATCGACTTCCGTTGCAGGTCTCGATGGTAGCGTCGTCAACCAGAGTTCCGATGAGAGCTTTCACCTACGGCCCATCGCACGTGACCGACCGAAATCTGCAGACCGCCTGGATCGAAGGCGTGCCCGGCCCGGGCTACGGCGAATGGCTGCGCAGCGATTTCGACCGCGAAGTAAAACTGAATCAGATAATTTTCACGCCCGGCTATTTCAAGAACGCATCGATCTGGAAGCAGAACAACCGGCTCGCTGCCGCTACTTTCCAGTTTTCGGACGGAAGCTCGCGCCGCTTCACCTTTCCTGATCGCATGCAGGAGCAACGACTCGACGTCGGCGGCATCCGCACAAAGTCTGTTCGTCTCGTGATCGATGAAATCTACCCGGGATCGGTTGATTCTGAAGACACAGCGATATCGGAATTGTCGATTGACTGGGAACCGTAGGCGAAGTGGGAGCAATCGCGAACTGATTCAAGCATGGCGAGTGTGGCTCCGCACCGGTCTTCCCGTTTCTAATTTTCGCTCCCGCCGCATCTCCGCTCCAACTTATGGCGTCGAACATGACCTTGATCACTATACGAGCTATTTACATTCGGTTGTCGCGGCTGCTGTCGACAGGACGGGCAACGACCATTCGAGAAGAGCCTCTCAGGAACTCATCGAACTCGAGCGAATCAATGCGGAGCTCCTGGCCTGCGGGTTATCGAAGAGCGACCTGGCGCCATATAGCGAGTACATAGATGCTACTCGGTCGTTGCTCAATGCAATCATTAAGACTAGTTCACCCGGCTAGAGTCATTTGGATTTTGAAACCGATGCAATATCAAGAGGTTTTGCCCATATCGCGTGAAGAGGCGCTTCGAGTCTTGCAGGGTGATGATCGATAGAGTTTTTCGCTTCCCGGCGAGTGGGCGCAGAAAAGGTCTACTCAAAAATAGACAACCTGACATCGCCCGACGGAAGCCCGGTGATCGAACCCGAACTATTCGATGTCGTCGTTCAAATAGAAAACAAGACTCGCTCGTCTATCCAACACGGTGATCTGATCCTGATGGCGACGATTGAGTTCGCGGTAGCGCCGGGTTACCCAGGTGAAGACAACGCGGCGGCTGTTATGAGTCAATATTCCTGGGGCCGGATCTCCCTCGTCGATGATGTAAAAACTGCCGTCGTGCCGTTCATGGAGTCCGGAAAACAGGATCGGATTGTGTTTGCGGGGTTCGACCTGGCTAAACACAACAAACTACTGGCAGACGATAGAAGTATTATCTCGCGAGTTTGGGCGATTAAAGCGACGGTTCATGTCCTGAACTGGCAGATGGCAAAGATTCTTCAGAGAGATGCTGTAGTCGCTCTTTCTCGCTAGCCATTTGCGGTGTCAAATAAGGAAGCCAGCTTCAGCAACCCGCGAAGCGGGTGAAAGAATAAAGCCTGGGGTGGAGCGAGCGAAGCGAGCGGGAACCCCACCTTTTCCGGAGCCCGTGAAACGGGCGAAACAACCGTTCTGTGAGCAGAGAAGCTCAATCAGATAATTCATATCTGCCAGTTCAATTGTGTCGCCCGCCTTCGCGGGCTCACGGTCTTGATCCGTCCTTGACCTGGGGTTTCGCTTCGCTCCACCCCAGGCTTTATTCTGTCACCAGCTTCGCTGGTTATGGCTTCGCGGTTTCTAAACTTGATCAGAACTTCCTAAAGCTTGTCGGACACAAAAACCTTGCCTCCTAATGCGAAAGTGCTAAACTGACCGCACCTGAGCCGTTTGGCAGAAACAGGCCGGGAATCCCCTCTCCCGTTTAAACCGGAAACAAGAACCTAATCGAGCGCCGCCCCAGGACGACGCCCGTTCGTGTCTCTAGCCACAGCGAAGGGGTTTCGTAGCCGCAGCGTCCCTTGATCCCGACTAACGAGGGTTTGATCATGGATGTCCCCCAAATTGTCGCCGGACGATTTCGCATCGAATGCGAGATCGGAAGAGGTGGCATGGGCACTGTCTATCGTGCCACCCACCTTGGGCTCGAACGACCCGTCGCAGTAAAAATCATCAAACAGGAATTCGCTACCGACCAGGCGGTCGCCGAACGCTTCATGCGCGAGGCGCGCACGATGGCGAAATTGCGTCATCGCAGCGCGGCGATGATCTTCGACGCGGGTAACCTGCCCGACGGGCGTCACTTTATCGTGATGGAGTTTGTCGAAGGCGAAACGCTTTCCGAAGCGCTGGCCCGCGAAGGCCGGTTCATGCCGGACCGCGCAGTTCAAATCGCTTCCGAAATTTGCGACGTTCTCTCCGAAGCTCACAGTCTTGGCATCGTTCATCGCGATCTCAAACCGTCAAACATAATGCTGAACGAACGCGGCGTGTGCGTTCTGGATTTCGGAGTCGCGAAAGTCCTGGCCACATCCGCGGCCGCCGAAGCTTCGTCGACCCACGCCACCACCGGCTCTGGCTTTATCGTCGGCACGCCGCGGTACATGTCGCCCGAACAATGTTTGGGCCAGAAGGTCGGCGCGCGAAGCGATCTCTACAGCCTCGGTGTTCTGCTCTACGAAATGCTGGCGGGCCAACCTCCGTTTACCGATGCGATGGCGTCGGCAGTTCTGGTCAAGCAGGCGACGATGGCGCCGCCGCCGTTGCCAAAGATTCGACAGGATGTTCCGAGACCGTTGGCGATGGCGATTCACACGCTTCTGGCGAAGCAGCCTACCGACCGGCCGTTGAACGCAGTAGCGACACGCAGAATGCTGGAGAAGAGCTTGACGCGTGCCGATGTCGACATGCCCGACGCCGAGCCGTTCGCATCGACGATGGCCGCGCTCAGCTCCAGCCGAAGCGTCGTCTTTCGCGCAGCGACTCCGCTCTTCCTGGTCGCGATCCTCGGCGCGTTGATTTTTGCGTGGGGGCGAACTGGTTTGGATGTGCAGAAGACTTCGGCGCAGGACATGACCCAGGCGTCGTTTGAAATTCCGGAGACGAAGCCCGGATCAAATGTAGCGGAAGCAGTAACGCCGCTGGAACCCGTTGTGCCTTCTGGCGACGATACGACGGCGCCGGCTGCGGCAGAGGCTCCGCTCTCGATCGAATCCGCACGGCATCTGGTTAACTCTGCTTCGCCGTATTTGATCGACGAAGTTCTGGTCCTGCACATGGGACGCGAACAAGCCATCGCCGTGGTTTACGATCAACAGCGAAAAGACAATTCGCATCTTTTCGTGATGCGAAAACAGGGAACGCGTTATCGAGTAGCGTCGCGAACGCCGCTCGACAAATCGGACTTCAAAGGCGCCGATTGGAAGCTGGAGAATTTGGACGTGGATGGCGATGGCTTTGACGAAGTTCTGTGCGTCGGCACCAGCGCGAAACGTCCGCTCTCGGCCTCGCGTTTAGTGCTCTATGTTCCGCGCACGCGTCAGACCTACAGTCTTCGTCACGAGCCGCCATTGAACCGCCGCGGTCGAGCGCGAATCACACTGTCGTCCAGCGCGATGACTTCGCAGGCTGCTCCGTACAGAACTTTTCTTCAGAGAAGAGCGCGCGCGGTGACCGGGTCGTTTTAAGATCGTCTTCACTAGCTGCAAGTCGACAAAGGAGCGCGGGCGGCTCGCCTGCGCTCCATCGGTGCATGCCTTCTCAAATTCCAATCAACAGGAGTTCGACGTGAACAGAACCAGGCTTGCTCTTATTTCTACCGTTCTCATCTTTTCTCTTCTCGCAGGAGCGTTACCAAATTCGGCGCGGGCGCAAACATCCACCGGCGCTCGCCTGGACGGTTTAGCTCAGGGCCAGGTGATCAATGGCTTTCGCGCCGAAGCCGTTTACCTGAACGATTCGGACAAGCCATTTGGCGCTCGTTTCCGTCACGCCACCACGGGATTCACTCTCGACTTTCTAGAAATGCAGTCCGTGCCGCAGGCGCTGATCTGGGTTAACTCTTTTCCCACTTCGGATCGCGGCGAGCCGCACACACAGGAGCACCTGCTGCTTGGCAAGGGCAACGTAGGACGCGCGCACTCCGGGCTTGAAAGCATGTCGCTGGCTGGTTCGACCGCTTTCACGATGCAGTGGCGCACCGTTTACCAACTCCATACCGCTGCCGGCGCGGAAGTCTTCTACAAGCTCTTCGAGAGCGAAACTGATTCACTGCTGCACCCGGATTACACTGACGAAGAGATCCGCCGTGAAGTCAGCCATTGGGGCGTCAACGAAAATCCAGCCGACAAAAGCTTGCGACTCGAAGAAAAGGGCACCGTCTATCAGGAGATGACCTCGTCATTCGAGCGCCCTGTCAGACGCTTGTTCCGCAGCGCTTACGCGATGGTCTACGGAAAAGATCACCCTCTTGCTCTCTCGGCCGGCGGCTGGCCCGCTGCGATTCGCGAGATGAAACCGGAACACATCCGCCGCTTCCACGCCGACAATTACCATTTGGGAAACATGGGCATGGTCGCCTCGTTTCCGAAGGAGATGCCGCTCAACGACGTGCTGCGGCGCCTGGACCAAGTCCTCAATCGGCTCGAGCCCAAGCGGGAGCAACGCCGCTTTGCGTCCGAAACCGATCTGCCCGCGCCCAAGCCGGCGCCAGCCGGACAGATCGAGTTTGCGCGGTACCCGATCAAGAACGAGCAGCAACCCGGCTCGGTGATGTTCGCGTGGCCCGCGACGCGCGATCTCGATACGCAGGACAAGGCGCTGCTCAATCTTTTCCTGCAGAACGTGGCCGGCGATTCAACTACCAACTTCTACAAGATGTTTGTGGACACGAAGACGCGTGTAATGGACACTGGCGCGAAAGGAACCTTCGGCTTCACTAACGATGAACTGGTTGTTGGCAACCCCGTGTTTCTGGTACTGACGGACGTCGTTCCGGTGAACATGACCGAGCAAAAGATCGCAGAGGTTCGCACGAAGATAATGGACGAGTTACGGCGCATCGCGTCGTTCAAGGACGGTTCGCCGGAACTGATTGAGTTCAATCAACGACTCAGGAATCGTGTGATCGAGAATCGGCGCTCGCTTTCGAAGTTCGTAAACTCTCCGCCCGGTTTCGGATTTCGCGGGTCTGGCGCAGATTGGATGTCTCATCTTATTGATCTCAACCACACGACCGGTTTCCGCAAGTCCGTCACGATGAAGCCGGAGCTGGCGGCAATTGAGGACCTTCTGAACAAACCGGAGAATCCCTGGCGAACCTATCTGGCTAAATGGAAGCTGCTCGACGTGGTGCCTTACGGCGTCGCGGCCAAACCCGCGCCGGAGCTGATTCCAGAGGAAGAGCAGGCCGCCGCCGCACGCGCGCAGGCCGAGCTTGCGAGTTTGAAGACGAGATATGGCGTCAGTGACGAGAAGGAAGTTTTGAGCCGCTTCAAAGCTGAGTACGAAGCTACCACTGCTGAACTGGAACGACAGGCAAAGCAAACCGCCGCGCTGAAGTTTCTTGAGAATCCACCGTTAACGCTGGACGACCAGCTCGACTTTAAGGTCAAACAACTACAGGGTGGCGTTCCGCTGGTAGCTTCAACCTTCGAGAACATGACCAGCACAACCACCGGCATCGCACTCCGGCTGGACGGAGTGTCGCAGGAACAGCTCATGTATCTTTCGATGATGCCGGTGCTGCTGACTCAAACCGGAGTGATCAAAGAGGGCAAGCCCGTCTCGTATGAAGAAATGACCGAGATGCTGCGCAAAGAGATCCTGTCGCTTGACAGCTACTTCAGCACCAACTTCAAAACCAATCGCGCCGAACTGGCAGTACGCGGCGCCGGAAACGATCTTGCTGAGTCGCAACGCGCACTCGAATGGATGAAGCTGGTGCTCGGCAGCCCGGACTGGCGGCCGGAAAACCTGGCCCGCATTCGCGATGTGGTGGACCAGAGCTTAAGCGGGATTCGCAACCGCATGCTGGGTTCTGAGGAGAGCTGGGTCAACGACCCGGCGGACGCGTATTGGCGACAGGACAACCCGCTCCTGCTGTCGACCTCTTCCTTCCTGACTCGCGGACATAACATTCACCGCCTGCGTTGGATGCTCAAGGATGCTGGAAACGAGCGCGAAGAGATCTCTGCCTTTCTGGAAAAGCTCGCCGCCGCACCTCAAACCAACGCCGAACGTGTCGCCCTAAAGAATCTGCTGCTGTACATGCAGAAGGACGAACTGAAGGATAGGCACTACAACGACCTGAAGCAGGAGTTCCGTCAGCTTTCGCCCGCAGCCAAATCTCTCGCGGTTGAGGCGGCTAAAGATCTGGACCAGATCCTTGGCGATGTTCCCGACGCGGCTCTCGCGGCGGATTGGAAATATCTGGTACGGCAAATCCGGCAGGACCTCTCGATGCCGCCCGCGCAGGCGCTTGCGAACTTGAACGCGGTTCGGCAGAGCCTGTTAAAGACGGGAGCAGCGCGTCTCTTTCAGATCGGCTCGCAGACATCACAGTCTGCTCTTGAACCAGGCGTTCGCTCGTTGATTGCCGGATTGGAACAAGCGCCGGTTAAGCCCGCGGCAAACTTGAACACACGACTGATCGAGACGCGTCTGCGCGCGCGCATCGGCGAGAACGGGACGCCGATTTACGTTGGACTGGTGAACCCGAATACCCAGAGTGGAGTCTTTATCAACTCGGCGCCGTCGGTGAGTTACCTCGATGCTGATAACCGCGAGGCGCTTCTCGATTTCATTGCGACCCGGATTTACGCAGGCGGCGGCGGGCACGGCATCTTCATCAAGACCTGGGGAGCGGGGCTCGCCTATTCCAACGGTTTTCGTGGCTCGCCTTCCGTCGGGCGCATGGGTTACTACGCCGAGCGCACTCCTGAGCTCCCTCAAACACTGCGCTTCGTGATCGCAGAATTGAAGAAAGCGCAACCCGATCCGGGGCTGGTCGAATATGCGATCGCCGGGACGTTCGGTACGTTTCGATCGGCTTCGTCATATGAAGTGCGGGGCGAGTCGATGGCAAATGACATTGCGGACGGCATGTCACCCGACGTGATTCGGCGCTTTCGCCAGGCGATACTCGCACTGCGTCGCGACCCGAAGTTGGCGGACGAGCTGTTTAAGAGAATGAACTCGGTCTACGCGCGCGTGCTGCCCGGCTTTGGCGTCAAGGCGAAGGATGTGCGCGAAGGCGTCTTTTACGTCATCGGCCCTGAAAAGCAGATGACGGCCTATGAGCAGTATCTGAAGACTGTCGAGGGCGAGGACGCGCGACTTTACCGACTCTATCCGCGCGATTACTGGCTGACTGCGAAGGAGGTTGAGTAGAGAGAATGATGTCCGTCTTGAACCATTCAAGGTGTTTCGTGTGATCAAACCCGTCTGGATTTCTACCGCCGCCTTGCCGTCAGGCCCGATACCGCCCAGGAACAAGCTGTTCTCGTTAGCGCTGGCTGCGTCGAAAATTATGGTAGTGCGCGTCGCTCCCGGTTGAATCGTAATTCCGCCAACGGCGGGTTGCGCGACGAAATTCCCGGCGCTTATGAACTTATAAAAAACTTTCTGCCGGATCATCCGCAAGCCCTTAAAAGTTTTTACGATCTTATCGCTCATTCTCTCGATGACGAGCTCGAGCAACTGAAGCTCGGGTTTGGAAAATTTCGACAGATCCTTCAGCTCCTCAGGAGCGCCGTGTCCAACCTTCGTTCTCAACCAGGTCGCCGCCGCTATCTCATCCAGGATCTTGATGCCGTAATTCTTATCAAACCACGCGGGGTCGTCGCTGGCGGCGCGTATCTGCGCTGTGACGTCCGTCTGACACGAAGGACATCCGCCGCCGCACATGCGCGTTGCAGCTTCGGCTCTGGCATTCGCATCACCTGATCGGCGATGGAGTCAGCTTCGATTTCATGGATATCACCGGGAGCACTGATGGCAAGCGCTGGTTTACTCACACTCGCTGCTGCCGCATTCGACTTAGCGCGTGGGGCTGCGGATTTCTGATGAGACTGCTCTACTTGCGCTGCGAAAACGGGCATTCTTGCTTAACTCCCTTCCGCTGCCTCGCACTCCTTGAGCGTCGCGCGAGCGGCCTCAAGGTCTGGCGAGCCGAGCCGAGTGTAGATCTCTACCCCGCGTCGAGCGTAGGGAAGGGCCTCACTGCTCTTACCCTGACGCATCAAGGCTTCAGCTAGGCGGTAGTAGTCAGAGGCGATCAATTCCAGACGCCCTAAATTTTCAGCCAAGGTCAGAGCTTCGCGGGCCAACGACTCGGCACGCGGCCAATCGTTGAGCTCAAGTGCCAGCGCAGCTAGATTGCCAGTAACGATGGCCACTCCCTCCGTGTCCCCGACGCCACTTGCCACCCGCAGCGCCTCGCGATAGTCCCGTTCAGCCGCATCGAGATCACCGGCCGCCTGCTCGACGTCGGCAAGATCGTTAAGAGCTGCTGCTACATCATAACTCTCGACTGAAAAAGTAAGATCGAACTCTAAGGCTGCACGATAAGCGGCGAAGGCGGGAGGAAAATCCGCCTTCAGCTGATGACCCATGCCGCGCAAGCTCATTGCGGCAGCGTGCTCGCGCACACCAATATGTGCCACCTGCCAGTGCGCCAAGGCCCGTTCAGCGCACGCCAGAACTGCATCCGCCTGGCCCCGTATGTAATGAACCATACCCTGCTCGTAGGATCGCCATCCGGCACTTAAATACTCGTCAGCCGCAACCGCCTTGGCTTCAGCCTGCTCGGATAGTGACAGCCATTCATCCCACCGACCGGTGAAGTCAAGGAAATTAGAGAGCGCACGGCACACGGTCTGAAGTCGCGAACTCGACCCGGCTGCGAAGAGCGGCAGCGAGTATGTCAGTGGCGAGTTGGTCCGGCGTCATTTGGTCGAGATCTGTGTACCCGGCGAGGCCATGAAGACCCTTGCCTTCAACTCTCTCGAAGCGAGTGAGCATGACTTCGTCGGCTTCGCGTTTCTTCAGAGGGCCGAAGATAGCGTTCCATTCTAATCCGCACCATTCTTTTTCTTCATAGTCCGGACAGAAAACTGCAACGACGAGGTCTGCTTCTTTCTCGTAAAGTTCGGGCAAATAGAAGGCTAAGTCACTCCGTGAGAACTCGGGTCCGTGATACTTGTCGTAAAGGATCCCGTCCTCGCCAAAACGTTCAGCGAGAATGGCTGCGACTTTGGAAACGAAGTCCCTTTTTTCGCCGGCGTAGGAGAAAGCGATGCGAAAGCGCTTAGTGGTCATAAGTGTAAGGTTACCTATGCCTCGGTGTAGAAGGCGATAATGCGAAGTAGTTCTTAACAGGCTTGTCGGCTGATAGGCAAACCTTTTCCCACGTAGCAAGGAATTGCGTGCTTCGCTCCACGGGCGGGAGCCCGACAGTACGGGGCCGTATCAAGGCTCGATCCAAACGATGCGGCCGTTTTATGAGTCCGCGAAGCGGACGAACGAATAAAGCCTGGGGCGTGGGCCCCAGGGAAAACGCACAATTACGATTCCGAGCCCGCGACGCGGGTGAAACACCAAGCCTCAGGAGTGTCGCGCGTTTCGCGCGCTCGATCGACTAGTGCCAACGGATACCTGGGGCTCACGCCCCAGGCTTTATCCGGTCGCCCGTTTCACGGGCTCACGAAACTTACCTGGTTGGATACCTGAGGCTCACGCCCCAGGCTTTATCCGGTCGCCCGTTTCACGGGCTCACGAAACTTACCTGGTTGGATACCTGAGGCTCACGCCCCAGGCTTTATCCGTTCGTCCGCTTCGCGGACTCCGCTGCAGCCCACCGCGTCGTTCCTTGAGATTGGTACTGCTTGAACGCCCTCCCTGACGGTCGGGCTTCTGCCCCGTCGGGTGACGCACACAATCTCGCCGCCTTTTCTTCTCGCTAACTTTTCCTAAGCCCGGCTTGTTGTGGCTCGGTTGGCCGTGTCAATATGGAATCACCGCTGAACTCCCGGCGATGATGTAAAAAGCCTGGCGTGGGAACATCCCTTCCACGCGCAATAACATCGAACCGGCTCAGCGATTTTCGGTTTGCATTTCGATTGCTGCGGGCTAATCCCGCCAAGAGTTATCCGGAGTTCGAAACTTAATACGGAGTTTTTGTGAAACGATATTTAATAATCGCCGGGCTCATCCTTTCTTTGCTGGCGCCCTTCACTGGATCGCCGTCAGGATCAGCCGCTCTTGCGCAGGAGCGACCGCGAAAATCGGCCAATCCGCCGACAGCCACCGCCTCCGCGACCCGCCCGCAGCAAACTCAATGGGTGAATCGGTTACTCGACAACGGGCTTGAGATCGTTGTGCTCGAGGACCACTCCGTCCCACTGGTCACGGTTGAGCTGGCGGTGAAGAACGGATCGTACACTGAGCCGCCCGAGCTTAACGGCTTGTCGCATCTGTACGAACACATGTTCTTCAAACCGAACCGCGCCGTAGCCGACCAGGAAGAATATGTCGAGAAGGTCTATCAGATCGGCATGGTCTACAACGGGCAGACGCAGGAAGAGATCGTCAATTATTACTTCACGACCACCAGCCAGAATTTCCCGACTGCGATTCGATTCATGCGCGACGCGACCCGCTATCCGCTTTTCGACGAGAAAGAGTTTGCGCGTGAAAAGGAAGTAGTAATCGGCGAGCTCGACCGGCACGAATCAAACCCGGGGTTCTATCTGAACGACGCGATGAACAGTCGCTTGTTCTACAAATACCCCAGCCGCAAAAATCCCGGAGGCAATCGGGACACGGTTACCAAAGCCACGACCGAGATCATGCGGATTATTCAGCAACGCTATTACGTGCCGAACAACTCCGCGCTGATCATTACCGGCGACGTTCGTCCGGATGATGTTTTCCGCGAGGTGCAGGCGCTGTTCGGCGATTGGCAACGCGCGGAAGATCCGTTCGTTAAGTTCCCAATCGTAGAACATCCGCCGCTGCCAAAGAGCGAGGGCGCGATCGTCAAACAGCCGGTTCAGAATGTGATCATCAGCATTGGGTGGCAGGGACCTTCGATCGGCAAAGACAATCCGGCCACGTACGCGGCGGATGTTTTCTCGTTCATTTTGCGGCAGCCCAACTCGCGGTTTCAGCGTGCCCTGGCGGACACAGGACTGGTGACCGGAGTGAATCTGGGTTACTACACTCAGCGAAACGTCGGGCCTATCCAGCTTCAGGCGCAGACGACTCCTGAAAAAGCGCGCGCGGCTTTGAAAGCGATTTATGCAGAGATCGCGCGATTCAACGACAAAGACTATTACACCGACGAACAGCTCGAGAGCGCCAAAGCTTTGTTGGAATCCGAGGATCTCTACTCGCGCGAAAAGCTAAGCGACTATTCGCACACGATCGGATTTTGGTGGGCGTCGACGGGCCTGGACTATTTCCGCGGCTATCTGGATAACCTGCGAAAAACGTCGCGAGCCGACATCAGCCGATACGTGACCACCTACATTCAGGGAAAGCCGCACGTCGGTTTGGCCATGATGTCGGAGGAGTCGCAGGCGACCGCGAAGCTAACAACGGAAGAATTGATCGGACAGTAATTGATCGGAGTAAGGAAGAGAAGTTTAGATGGCTAAGTTGCGAAATATCACATCGAGGTTCTTGTTACTGATCGTATTTCTGTCGGCGTTGTCGGTTGGAAACGCGCCGGCCCAAACGACGACTACAGCTCCCGCACAAAAGTCCGCGGCTTCGCCGGCGGCTGTTACGTCCACTCAGTTCTCCGACGCGCAGGCCGCGCTGGTCACTGAGTTCGACGTCAATGGATTGAAGGTGCTGGTAAAACGACGCGCGGGAAGTCTGACCGTGGCGTCGGGACTCTACATAAAAGGCGGCTCGCGAAACCTGACTGAGAAGAACGCCGGAATCGAATCGTTAATGCTGGACGTAGCGACCGAAGCTTCGACCAGTTTTCCGCGCGACAAGGTTCGTTCTGAAACTTCGCGCATGGGGACCGTGATTGCGACCGGCGCGAACTACGATTACTCCGGCATATCGATGGGCTCTACCCGAGCCAACTTCGACCGGTCGTGGGAAATATTTGCCGACCTGGCTTTGCATCCTTCGTTTACTCGTGAAGATTTTGAGCGAGTGCAGAGCCGGACGGTGATCGCGCTGCGCGGCGAAGCAGACAGCCCCGATGCGTATCTGCAAAGGCTGCAGGAGCGCGTAGCTTATGCAGGCCACCCGTACGCGAACAATCCGCGCGGAACGGCCGATACCGTTAGCAGCATCACGCTGGAAGACGTGCGCAAGTATCACGCGTCGATGATGCAGACCTCGCGTCTGTTGCTGGTGCTGGTCGGCGATCTGGACGCTTCACAGGTGCGCGAGCGCGTTGCGGCGACGTTCGGAAAACTTCCGCGCGGTGACTATCGGCCGGACCCGCTGGCGCCGCTCAGCTTCAGCGCGCCGACGGTTGAAGTTACCCAGCGAAACCTGCCGACCAACTACATACAGGGCTATTTCGTAGCGCCGCCGTTGACGGCCGATGATGTTCACGCGATGCGAATCGCTTCGAACATTCTGGGCCAGCTCGTTTATCAGGAAGTTCGAGAAAAGCGGAATCTGTCGTACGCGCCGGACGCTTTTTTGAGCAGCCAGGGCGCGAACATCGGCGGGATTTCCGTGACCGCGGTCAACGCGAACCAGGCGGTCGGAGTGATGCTGGACCAGATCGTGCTGCTGCAACGCAACCAGCTTTTGCCTCAGATCATACGCAATACTGTGGCGGGCTATCTGACCAACTACTACATTCGACAAGAGACGAATGGCGCGCAGGCGGGCGAGTTGGCGCAGTTTGAATTGATCGGCGGCGGGTGGCGAAACTCGATCAACATTATCGATCGTCTTCGCGCTGTCACGCCGGAAGACGTCCAGCGGGTCTCGCAAAAATACATGCGCAACATACGGTTCGTGGTGCTTGGCAATCCGGCCAGTGTCGACAAGAACATCTTCACTTACCAGATAACTGAATAGCGGTATCGCTTACCCTGTAGTCGAACGGTATTGGGGCATTTCGAATATTTCTTCATGACCAATTAATGAAGTGCGGAGAACGAACCACGAAACGCACGAAAGGAAAAACTAAATCACACGAAGCAGCGAAATTGATCTTGTTTCGTGTGACTTCGATTCGCCTTCGTGCAATTCGTGGTTCGTACGCTCTTTCTCGCACTAAATAACGCCGGCACCAACTGCATAAGTACTCGTCGAACACGTTGTTTGACGAGCCTTATTGCCTGACGTAGCATAGCGTTCGTACGATACCTCTTCAGCAGGAGTCCGCAAGCTTGTATCTCTTAGTCTTAGAATTCCTGGGAACAAACGAACTGCTGGTTATTCTCGTGGTGGCCTTGATACTTCTTGGCCCACGCAGGCTTCCGCAGATGAGCCGAAAACTGGGAAAGAGTCTGGCGGATTTCAAACGCGCGTCCGAAGACTTCAAACACACGTGGGAAAAGGAAGTCGAGATGGAGTTTGCCGACAAGAGCGCGGGTATCGAACGCGCTCTACAGTCCGCGCAGGAATCTATCCTCGACACGACCGTGGGCCGGGGCAGCGGGCCGCAGATGGAAGCGATGTCGCAGAGTACTTTTCCGTCCGACGAAAACGCGGATGAAGTTCCAGCCCAGTTCTTAACGCCGGACATAACACCATCCGAACCGGCAGAGACCGATCCGGCCGAGACGGCGGCAGAAGAACCCACAGAAGCTCCTCCGGCGGTGGCACAGCCAACGCGTAAACGCGACTGGTTGTAACGACTCGCAAACCTCGGCTACAGACAAAATCTGAATGGCAACTATCCTGGGCTCAAGCACCAAAGACGAATCGACCGGCGAAAGGCTCGGCGGCCAGATGTCCTTTCTGGATCACCTGGACGAGTTGCGGCGCCGATTGATTCGATCGGTCCTTTTCATCTTCGTCATCTTTTTTGGTTGCTGGTTCGTCTCGGATTACATCTACAACTTCCTGGCGATCCCGGTGCAGAAGGCACTGGCGGAAGCGCAGCGTCGTCAGATCGATTTGGCGGGCGTCACCGGCCAGGAGACGTTTCTGCCGTTCAGCTCTTTGAAAGAAGGCGACACCGGTCGTTACGTTTTTGCCGAAGAGACAAAGCTGGGCGCCGGTTTGATTCCGACGGGCGCTTCGGTCCAGGCCAGAATGACCCGGGATTCGCAGGGGCTGTTGGGACTGTTTACCGACGAACCGCTTTTTGCGGGCGCGACGGTTATCCCCAAAGGCGTCAGGTTGCCGATCGACTTTAGCGCGAAACCCGAGTCGCTTCCGGGAATCAACGACAAGCTGATCGTCACGACCGCGATGGAGCCTTTTTCGCTTTATCTGAAGGTTTCGCTTTACACCGCGATTGCACTGGCCGTTCCGTTTCTGCTCTGGCAGATTTGGGCCTTTGTCGCGCCGGGGCTTTACCCGCACGAACGCGCGTACGTGACGCCGTTCATAGGCCTGTCAACAATCTCGTTTGTTCTGGGTGCGGCGTTCGCTTACAAGATTCTGTTTCCGCCGGCGGCGAGGTATCTGCTCGGTCTGGGCCAGGATTTCAGGTTGCTGTTGAAGGCGGACGATTATTTCGACTTTATCATTTTGGTGATGCTGGCGATGGGCGTGGTTTTCCAGATGCCGGCAGTCACGTATGTACTGGCCAGAATCGGGATCGTGTCGGCGGGATTGCTGGTGCGGGCCTGGAAGACAGCGCTGATCGTAATCCTGATCGCGGCCGCGGTTTTGTCGCCGACCAGCGACGTGCCGAACATGCTCCTTTTCGCCGCGCCGATGGTGGTGCTTTACGTCGTTTCGATCTTTATCGCGTGGATGTTTGGGAAGAAGCGGGTAACGGCGTGACTTGCTCCCGAGATTCCTGAGCACTTAATATTTATTGTAACCGCTCAACTCACCCACCATGCAGTAAGGAAGGGGACCCTGTCCCCGCCTTGTAAACCCTGGTTTTCAACTCTGATAAGCTGAGTGGTAAAACCAGACTAGAATGCTTATGGAATTTGAAGCGGGGACAGGGTCCCCTTCCTTACTGCATGGTGGGAAAGTTGACCGCGGGTGAATAGCCCGGAATGTTCATGGATCTTGAGGTTGAATCCCTCTCCTGTTTGTCGAGCAGGCAACTTCGGCCACGAAAATTCGCATCTTCACTGTGTTCGATCTCGACTTCAATTAGCGTTTTTTTCGACGTTCGCTTACAATGACGTGCCCTTCGCTGACAGGCTTTATTTTGAAGTTTTCTCAGTAAAAGCCAGGTAATTTCGTTCTGTAATTCGACAGGAGCTCTTTCTTTATGTTTCACCAAAAAATCGGTCGTGGTCTGATCGGCGCTTTTCTGCTGTCGCTCGCGATCGTTCCCGCCGCGCCCGCTCAAAAGGACCAGAAGTCGCAGGACCCGCAGGACCGCCCGCGCAATGTTAAGCCCGAAATCAAGAAGGCCTACAAGGATTGGCTGGAAAAGGACGTGGCCTACATCATTTCGGACGAAGAGCGCAAAGCGTTCAAGAAGCTGGCAACGGACGAAGAACGCGAGCAGTTCATCGAGAGCTTTTGGCGACGTCGCGATCCCGATCCGGATACGGACGAAAACGAATACAAAGAAGAGTATTACGAGCGAATCGCCTATGCGAACGAGCGATTTACGTCGGGCAAACCCGGCTGGATGACAGATCGCGGACGCATCTACATCAAGTTTGGAAAGCCGAACGAAACCGAAACCCATCCGACCGGCGGGCCCTATCATCGACCGTCTTATCACGGCGGTGGTTCGACCACGACTTATCCGTTTGAAGTCTGGTTCTATCGTTATCTGCCCGGCGTGGGTTCGGGTATCGAAATCGAATTTGTCGATCCAACCGGAACCGGCGAATACAGAATCGCACGTTCGCCCGAAGAGAAAGACGCTCTGCTAAACGTGCCGGGCGCTGGTCTGACGTTGGCGGAAGAGCTGGGACTTGCCAACAAAGCCGACCGTGCTATGGGTACTGGAATTTGGGCAGCGGGCGGAGGATACTCTCGCGAACAGGATTCTCCGTTTAATCGATTACAGGTGCTGACCGATTTGAGCCGGCCTCCGCAGGTTAAGTTCAACGACCTGCAGGCCGATTTGACCGGCTCGGGTACGATCGAGTCGAACCCGCTCGATTTCGACATGCGCGTCGATTACTTCCGATTGTCCGACGAGCGCGTCATCACTGCGTTTACTATTCAAACCGAAAACAAGGATTTGGTTTTCCAGGACTCCGGCGGTGTTCAGCGCGCAACGATGAATATCTTCGGACGCATCACTGCGGTGTCGGGACGTCGCGTGGGAATCTTTGAAGACCCGGTAACGACGGATGCGACGACGGAAGAACTTTCGCTGGCGAAGAATCGCAAGTCGGCTTATCAGAAAGCGATCGCGCTGGCTCCGGGAACCTACAAAGTCTCTGTCATCGTGCGCGACGTGGCGTCCGGCGCAACCGGCATACGCAATCTGGGATTCACGGTGCCGAAGTATGACGCAGCACAGCTTTCAGCCTCGACGTTGATCCTGGCTGCTAAGCTGGAGGCGACCGGCGACCGCGCGCCCGATTCGAGCATGTTCATGATCGGCCAGAACAAGGTTATTCCGAACGTCTCTGCCGTCTATCATCGAGGCAGCGACGTTGGAATTTATATGCAGGTTTACAACGCGGGTATCGATCAGACCACGCTTCGTCCGTCGGTTGACGTCGAATACGCGTTGATGAAGGACGGCAAACAGTTGGGCACCCAGGCGGAAGATTGGCGCGGGATGTCCGACGCTGGCCAACGTCTGACGCTGGCCCGTCTGTTGCCGACCAGCGGTCTGGTTCCGGGCGATTACAAGATCGAGATTCGAATCAAAGACCGAGTCACATCGCAGACTCTGAATCAGACTGCCAGCTTCTCGATCGTGCAGTAACGAATCGCGGAAGCCGCAAAAGTAGAGCCGGTGCAAAATTCGTTTAGTACGAATTGCACCGGCTCTTTTGTGTCTTCGCTGATGCGATTCTACTCAAGTCAAGAGAAATACGCAGTCAGGAAGGGAACCCTGTCCCCGCTTCAAATTCAACAGGTTTTCAAGTTCGGTCCCGCCACTCAGCTCATGCCAGACTTGAAAATAGGATTTGCCAGGCGGGGACAGGGTCCCCTTCACGACTGCGAGTCATCGAGAACTCGAATGCTGTGGGCTGAAATCGACTTGCTCGGCAGCAGCTATCTCTTCCTTGCCTCGAACGATCGAATGCACTCGCCAGTTCTGATCATCCGGCTTGGGAAAATCCATTCGAAAATGAGCGCCGCGAGATTCCTCTCGCCAAAGCGCCGAGCGCGCAATCAGGGTCGCGACGTTCAGGAAATTTTGCGAGGCGCGGCCAAGCGGCGACAGCGCGATCTGGTCGAATTCGCGCAGCGCG
The DNA here is from genome assembly GCA_963702045.1 of Pyrinomonadaceae bacterium. Lineage (GTDB taxonomy): Bacteria > Acidobacteriota > Blastocatellia > Pyrinomonadales > Pyrinomonadaceae > JACMLC01. The sequence continues at coordinate 5,291,483 of OY969701.1, read as the reverse complement.
CGTTCGATGCCTTCGCGCGTTCGAAGTATTCCGACCCGATCCCACATCAAACGACGCACGCGTTTGCGCACGGCTGTCGGAATGTCCGTCGGATTGCTCGAACGACCTTGTTCGGTCAACGGCTGATTATTCACTGCCGAGCTCTGGCCGGACGGAACCGCGACACTCAAATGATCACTCGCAGCGGACTTGCCCGCCCGCGCGCCGAACACCAGTCCTTCAAGCAAAGAGTTCGAGGCCAGGCGGTTGGCGCCGTGAACTCCCGTGCACGCGACTTCTCCGGCGGCATACAGTCCCGGCAATGAGCTCCGTCCGCTTAAATCCACGCGGATGCCGCCCATAAAATAATGCGCGGCCGGGGAGACGGGCAGTAAGTCGCGCGAGATATCCAATCCGTATCGAAAACAGGTGTGATAGATGGTCGGAAAGCGATTCGCCAGAAACTTTTCATCGAAAGCCGTCACGTCCAGGAAGACCGTGCGCGTAGCGGTTCGCTGAACTTCCGCGACGATGGCCCGGCTGACTACGTCGCGCGGGGCAAGCTCGGCCCGGTCGTGATAGCGCTTCATAAACCGCTTGCCCAGCTCGTTTCGCAACACGCCGCCTTCACCGCGCATAGCTTCGGTCAAAAGAAATCGTGGAGCATCATCCAAATTCAAAACCGTCGGATGAAACTGCACGAACTCCATATCGGCGAGCTCGGCGCCTGCGTTGAATGCCATCGCCATTCCGTCGCCGGTCGCCACCTGCGGATTGGTCGTGTGCTGAAAAACCTGCCCGGCTCCGCCCGAAGCGAGTATCACAGCGCGGGCGCGAAGATCGCGACCCGCCCGCACCAGCGGATCAAGATATCGAACACCAACACAACGTCCATCTGTAACGATCAGCGATTCCGTCGCGGCGTGCGAAACAAATGCGATGTTGCGCTCGGCACGCGCACGCGAGATCAGCGCGCGGACGATTTCACGTCCGGTCGAATCGCCATGCGCATGAAGAATCCGGCGGCGTGAATGCGCAGCCTCGCGCGTGAAAACCAGCCGACCGCCTTCGCGATCGAACTCGGTACCCCAATCGATCAATTCCTGAATGTATCGCGGGCCGTCTTCGACCATCACTCGCACAGCCGGCTCATCACAAAGCCCCGCGCCGGCGCTCAGCGTGTCTTCTTCATGCAAAGCGACCTCGTCCTCTTCCGACAGAGCCACGGCGATTCCGCCCTGCGCGTATTCGGTGTTCGATTCGTCGGTTCGGTCTTTTGTCAGGACAGTGACACGCGCGCCCGCCTGCGCGAGCTCGATAGCTGCGCGCAGCCCGGCGATGCCGCTGCCGACGACAATGAAGTCAGTTTCAGGTGACATTGGTTGGAGACAATATTACAGGAGTGAAGGAATGATTGCGATGGAGGAAACGGAGTTCAGACCAATGGAGCGCAGGCCGATGGAGCGCAGGCGGCTCGCCTGCACTGAGCGCGAAGCGCGAATATGGCATTCTTCGCTTTCGCGCCTGCGGCGCTCAGTGCAGGCGAGCCGCCTGCGCTCCATCGACCCCCCAGCCCCTCCCAAGGGGAGAGGAGCAAGTCGGACATTTTTGAAGATACATTGGCGTTTTCGCCGTGTTGGCTTCATAGTATCGAAAACAAGACTGAATCCGTCGAAGTGAATCCACCTGGATGCTCCTATGAAAAATGAAATCGTCAGACTTGCGAAGCCCGTTGACGAAGCCGATCACGTGCTCGGTCCTTCGACGGCTGCCGTGACTCTGGTTGAATACGGAGACTACGAATGCCCCTACTGTCGTCAGATTCATCCGATGATCAACGAGATTATGAGGCGAACCGAAGGCCTGCGATTTGTCTATCGTCACTTTCCGATAACTAAAATTCACCCGCACTCGAAGCGAGCCGCGGAGGCCGCCGAAGCCGCCGGAGCCCAGGGCCGATTCTGGGAAATGCATGACCTGTTATTCGCGCAGGACCGCACTCTGGATGACGACTATTTGACCAGCAGGGCCAAAAAAGCCGGGCTCGACATGAACCGATATTCGAAAGAGATGGCGGACGGAGTTTACAGCAGCAGGATCGACGAAGCGTTCAGGTCGGCGCTTTACGTCAACCATGTGACCGGAACTCCGACGCTGTATCTGAACGAAGAACGAATCAGCAGTATTAATAATCTGGAGGAATTGCTTGCCGAGGTGCTGAATGCCGGAGCCACTCTGCTGGCCGATGTTCCCGAACAGAAGAGCTGGCGCAGCCGTCTGCGAAAATTGCGCGTTGGAATGACGCGCTTGCGCACTTGAACCCGGCTCGTGCACGCAACTCGCTCCGTCAATTATCAAACGAAAGTAGGAACTATGAAGATCGGAATTGTTGGTTCAGGAAATATCGGAGCAAACGCGGCGCGGCTTTTTGTCAAAGCCGGACACGATGTGGCGCTGAGTAACTCGCGCGGGCCCGAGACGTTGAGAGAACTCGTCGACGAGCTCGGCGAACGCGCACGAGCCGTGACGGTCGACGAGGCCGCGGCCTTTGGCGAGGTTGTCCTCGTGGCGGTTCCATTTGGAAAATACCGCGAGCTGCCCGCCGAACCGTTCTACGGCAAAGTCGTTATCGATGCGGGAAATTATTATTCGGACCGCGACGGGCAGTTCGCACAGCTTGATAACGACGAAACAACCTCGAGCGAGCTGATGTCGGAACATTTGAAGGGAGCGCGGCTGGTCAAAGGATTCAACACAATTTACTACGTTCACCTGGCGAGCCAGGGCGATACCAAGTTGCCGTTGGAAGACCGTCGCGCGATCTTCATCGCGAGTGACGATTCCGAAGCGAAGGAGATTGTTGCTAAGCTGATCGACGAGATCGGATTCGTTGCGGTGGATACCGGATTTCTGGCCGACGGCGGCAGGTTGCAACAGGTGGGGACCCGAATCTATAACCAGGAATTATCAGCCAAAGAAGCTGCGAGAGTTTTGGAGGAAGCGTAAACGATGGCCGAGACTTGTACACACTTGAGTCAAATTAAGGAAGTCACTCCGAGTGCGAAAGGCTGCGAGGACTGCCTTCGTATCGGCGATAGCTGGATGCACCTGCGCATTTGCGAATTTTGCGGACACGTTGGATGTTGCGATCAGTCCAAGAACAAACACGCCACCAAACATTTTCATCAGACGCAGCACGCAATCATAAAATCGTTCGAGCCGGGCGAAGTGTGGGGCTACTGTTACGTTGACGACATGTACTTCGAAACGCTTTGAAGTTCTAGCTCTCTAACTTCTGCCATACACTGCAACCATGCTCTTCGCATTCGTGCGGGTAGTACTCCTGAACCAATTTGTCGGCAGCGTCCTTCGCTTCCTTTAAATTCCAACGAAAAAATATGAGGGTAAGGTCTGTAACTGAAGATGGATGAAAAGCCTGGAAGCAGATACTTGCTTTACCTAGCGCAGTCAGGAAGGGGACCCTGTCCCCGCCGCAAGTTTGATCTTCCATCAGGATATTCAATAAGAAGGCGCGGGGACAGGATCCCCTTCCTGACTGCGTTAATCATAGTTTCCAGTGACTCATGCCTTGCTATTTTCCCGGTGCCAGCGCCGTCTTGGCGGCTTCCAAACGAGCAGCTTCGACCCGTGCCCGCTGGTCCTTTGCGCGCCCGGCCAGTCGATCGTAATCCGCGATTCGTAGCGCCGGCGACGCTTCGGCTGCGGAGGCGAGCGCACGCCACAACGAAAGCTTTCCTTCGATCCCAAGCGAAAGCACCTCGAGCGATTCGAACAGGCGCAATACTCCCGCGGCGGGATCGTCCACACGCAGCTTCACTTCGGTAAACTTCTCAGCGATCCACGCGGACGCTTTGCGCGCTGTGCTTTCGGAAATGTCCAGTCGCTTCATGATGGACATGAGCTCTTTTCGATCAGCCTCGATTTCTATCCGAAGTTCCGCGATCAGAGTTTGAACAGGCATTCCGGCGTACGCCGCTTCGATGCGGTCCATCAATTCCACGGCCATGACAGAGCCGGCCAGGTGATCATTCAAATATGTTGCGATGTGTTCAGTAGACATGTCATTCCCCCAGTTTCGTTCGTAACCTGCAATGTTTGCGCTCCAGTCTACTCCCGCTCTTGCGTTCCGAGCGACTACGGTCTGATGTCCGACAAGCTTCAGCTTGTCGATGACATGCGACAAACTGAAGTTTGTCGGACATTCGCTCGCAAAATTCTGGTAAAAGCTGTAAACGACTTGTAAAAGTAGACCCTCCGCTACAGACTCTACCCGCAGATTCGTTGTATAAGAACTCGGAGTCAGAAGTTTCACCAACATGACAAAGCTGCGTACATTTTTAAGGCGCCATATCCTTTGGTTTGGTTTCTTTGCGGTTGTCGTCCCGCTTCTCTGCATCCTCGCGCTGCAATACCAATCGCTGCACAAGCTGAAGAAGACCTCGATGGTCGCCGAACATGTCTGGATGAAGAACTACCTGGCCGACGTTTCCAAAGAGATCAGATATTTTTATCGCAGCAACGCTGAGCAAACTCTTACCACCTCGGCCAGCGCGCTGAACTCAGACCAGGCCGTTGGCGACAAGGATCTTTTCGGCAAGTGCGAAGTGGAAGGCGCCAAGCTGCTCTTCATCGCGTCGCTCAAAAGCGACGACACAACCGAGGTCTCTTTCTACAATCCGTACAACGTAAAGAAGACAGTCGTTCCGTCTCCCGCCGAAGCGCGCGCCGTGAATCTGGCGATCGCGCCGCTCAAGATCCTGAGCCAGGAAGAGGTGCCGAAAGACTCGCCCAGCCTGCTGGTCGACGAATACGATCCCGAGAACCGAATAATCCTGAAGCCGATCAGAAACGACGCGCGAAAAGTTGTCGGCGTTTCCGGAATGATCATCGACACAGAGTATTTCCGAAGCGTTTATTTGCCGCGCGTCATCCAGCAATCATTGCCAAAATTCTTTCCCGACGACGCACGCGAGAACGTGATCGTGACGGCACACGACAATCGCGGAAAACGCGTGCTGGCGACGCAGGAAGTTAAGGGCCAGGACGACGAGACCTACACGGCGTTGCCGTTTTTCAGTGATTGGAAAGTCGGAATTCGCAGCCGGTATATGACGCCCGAGCAATGGGCGCATTGGAATTTCAACGTCAGCCTTTCATTGTCGGCCTTGATGACGTTGATGCTGTTGGGCGGAATCGTTTTGGCCCTAAGGACTGTATCGCGCGAGATGAAGCTTTCGCAGATGAAGACGGATTTCGTCTCGAACGTTTCGCACGAACTGCGAACTCCGCTGTCGTCCATTCGCGTCTTCGGCGAGTTTCTAAAACTCGGTCGGGTCAAAGACGAAGAGAAGATTTGCGAGTACGGAGAGTACATCGAAACCGAGAGTCGCCGGCTGACCCAGCTGATAAACAACATCCTGGATTTTTCCAAGATCGAGTCGGGTCGCAAGACCTATCAGTTCGAACGCGCGAACGTGGCCGAACTGCTTTGCGCCACGCTCAAGACTTTCGATGTGCAACTCAAACAGCAGGGCTTCGAGATTGAGTTTAAAACTCCCGGCTCGCAGTTGCCGGCCGCGATGGTGGATACCGACGCGCTGGCCCAGGCCTTCATCAACTTAATCGACAACGCCGTCAAATATTCCGGCGACGCGCGAAAGATCACCGTTCGGCTGGGTCAGAAGGACGATTTCCTGACCATCGCAGTTACCGATCAGGGCGTCGGGATACCGCGCGAAGAGCAGTCGAAGATCTTCGAAAAGTTTTATCGCGTCGGCACCGGACTGGTGCACGACGTAAAGGGAAGCGGCCTCGGGCTTTCGCTCGTGATGCACATCGTCAAAGCGCATCACGGCAAGGTAACGGTCGAGAGCGAACTTGGTCGCGGCAGCACGTTTACAATTCATTTGCCGGCAGCCGAACGCGTTTCGGAACCGGCGGACGAGCAACAGAGCAGAGGTTTGGTCAGTGGCGAACCTTCCTTGAATCTGGGGACGAGACACTAACGCGCCGGGCTTCCGGCGATCGGACTATTCGCAATTTTACGGGTGATCCAAATTTGTTTATGCGTAAAGTCTTAATTGTAGAAGATGATCAGGCGATGGCCGTCGCGTTGCGCGATGGCTTCACGTACGAAGGATACGCGGTTCAGGTCGCGCGCGACGGTGCGGACGGTTTACGCCTCGCCTCCGAAAGGGAATTGGACCTGGTTATCCTGGACGTGATGTTGCCGAAGATGAACGGCCTGGATGTTTGCAAGCAACTGCGGCACGACGGCAAGAGCACGCCGATCATCATGCTGACCGCGCGCGGACAGGAGATCGACAAGGTTCTGGGTCTCAAGACCGGGGCTGACGACTACGTGACGAAGCCATTCAGTTTCCTGGAGCTGATGGCGAGGGTCGAGGCCGTGTTGCGTCGTGCAACCAAACCCACCGAGACCGTCGAGCAGATCAGTTTTGGAGACATCGAACTCTGTTTCAAGAAGTTCGAAGCGACCAAAGATGGCCAGGTGCTCGACCTCAGCCCACGCGAATATAAGATCATGCGATACTTCGTCGAGCATCGCGGCGAGGTGGTTAGCCGCGATCAATTGCTTGACGCAGTGTGGGGATACGATTACCTTCCTTTGACACGCACGGTCGACATGCATATCGCAAAGCTTCGACAGAAGATCGAAGACACGCCGGGCGATCCGCGCTACATCATTACCGTGCACCGCGTCGGTTATAAGTTCACGGGATAGATAGTAGATGTTAGATTCCGGATGTTAGTGATGCTGAGTCACTAATATCCAGCATCTGACTTCTGACATCCAGACCATTCTTTCGATGAAAAAAATACTTTTAGTAATCGCCGTGGTCGCGCTCTACGTGCTTCACCAGGACATTTGGTTCTGGCGCACCCCCCGTCCGTTCGTATTCGGGTTCATACCGATCGGACTCTTTTATCACGCGGCTTTTTCCGTAGCAGCGTCGGTAGTGATGTGGCTGCTGGTGAAGTTCGCATGGCCTTCTCACCTCGAAGAAGAGATCCAACACCCTGCCACTGAAGGGGAGGGCGAAGCGCGTTGATTCCTGCCATCGTTGTTTTCATCTATCTCGCGGTTGTCGTTTACATAGGCATCTTTGCTTTCCGTCGTTCGACCGGAAAAGCCAAGGCCGAAGACTACTTTCTGGCTAACCGCTCGCTGGGTCCGTTCGTCTTCCTGCTTTCGCTGTTCGGCACGAACATGACGGCCTTCGCTATCCTTGGTTCGTCGGGCCACGCTTTCAACAACGGCATCGTGACGTTTGGGTTGATGGCGTCGTCGTCGGGGCTGGTGATTCCGCTTTCGATCTTTTTCATAGGGACGCGGATGTGGGCGCTGGGGAAAAAGTACGGCTTTATGACGCCGGTCCAGATGTTCCGCGATCGTTGGGAATGCGGGCACATCGGAACGGCCATTTCTGTGGTCCAGGCCGTGCTGCTGGTTCCCTACATCATTATCGGGATCATGGGTGGCGGCACTACGCTCAATGCGATCAGCGGCGGCAGAGTGCCGTTTTGGTTCGGCGGAGCGCTCGTCGCGTTGGTGGTAATGAGTTACGTTTTCTTCGGCGGCATGCGGGGGACGGCGTGGGTCAATACTTTCCAGACGGTTCTGTTTTTGATCTTTGGGGCGATCGCGGTCATCTTCATAGGATCAGCCATGGGCGGATTTTCCGGCGCGATAGCGGCGCTCGAGAAATCACCGCTGGCGATGCTTCTGACCCGCGAGCGAATATCGCCGTACTACTTCTTCAGCTATACGTTCATCCCGCTTTCGGCCATCGCTTTTCCGCACATTATTATTTTCTGTCTGACCGCAAAAAAGATGTCGCAGTTCAAGAAGACTGTGATCTTTTACCCGCTCTGCATCATGGCTATTTGGTTGCCGTGCGTGTTCCTGGGAGTCGTTGCCAATCGCGTGACGGATGTACCCGAGATACGCGCAAAGCAGGAAGCACGCAGAGTTCTGGCCCAGCAGGGCGCAACCATGCAGCCGGAAGAGCGCGATCATAAGCGTGAACAGGCCGCAGGCGATGATGTGATCCTGCTGTTGTTGAAAAGATATGCGCCGGTGTGGCTGGCGGGAATCTTGGGCGCGGGAATTATGGCGGCAGTAATGGCTTCCGATTCGCAGATACTGGCTCTGTCGACCATGTTTACCGAGGATATTTTTGCCTTCTATGGAGGCAAGCGGCGATTTGGCGAAGCTGTGCAGGTTCAAACCGGACGGATCTTTGTGATAATCCTGACGCTTTTGGCGTACGCGGTAGCACTGCGCGCGCCCGAGACGATTTTCGAGCTCGCGATTCAGTATGCTTTCTCCGGCTTCGCAGCGATGTCGCCGTTACTTGTCGCAGCATTGTTCTGGCGCGGCAGCACAAAGTGGGGCGCGCTGGCGGTTACGGTATGGACCGCTGCGGCGGTCGGAGCGGTGGCAGTTTTTCAAGCCGTTGTTCCCGCGCCCGCGCCGGGGCCGGCGACGATCGCGTGGGCAGTCGGCGGAACGGAAATCCTGTCGCGAACTCCGGGCGGAACGGCGGTGTTTGGGTTTATGCCGGTGGTGCCGATGGTGATTGTCTCGGCGCTGTTGATGATCGTGGTTTCGAAGCTGACCGCGAAGCCGAGGGTAGAGACGATCGAGAAGTATTTTCCGGGTAAAACTGTAGCCTCGTAAGAGAGATTTCGCGCAGAGGTGGAAAGAAACCTGTCGAGGGAATGCCGGGTCAGTTTGTGAATGCATTTCAAAGTTACGGCCAATTGCGCTGCGAGCGAACCACGAAATAACACGAACGCAGAAACCCACGAAAAGACACGAAACTTGGTTTGCCTGACCAGTTTCAGTTATCAGAGGCGTGGGATGGGTATTTTGGCACTGGCGGCTGACGAGCGAGTCGCAGATGTAGAAGTCAATGAGGACGTCGTCAGCGTGCGGCTAATGGACGGGAGGACCATCTCCGTCCCGCTGGCGTGGTATCCGCGTCTGTTGAATGCAACTGAGGCTCAACGAAAGAATTGGAAAATTATCGGCGGAGGCTATGGCATTTATTGGGAAGATATTGATGAGGACTTAAGCGCTGAAGGCTTACTGCGTGGGGCTCCTGCGCCACGGCAAGCTTTGAAGAAAATCTAGTTGAGCCTGGCTCTTACTTCCGCCGCAATACTCCCCGCGATCCCCAAACCTCTTTCACTCGCAATTTCCGGTGAAGCTGGGATTGAAGTAAGTTAGATCTCGCGCAAAGACGGTAAGAAAAGAAAGACGTAAGGCGCCAGGGAGTTGCTCAATCCTCTTGGCGCCTTTTGATTTTCTCTTCTTCGCGTCTTTGCGTGAAACGCTCTTTCGAATTCTGACCCCTAGCCGAAGCAATACAACCTGCCATCCTGCGAACCCACCACGATTCTTCCATTCGCTATCCCCGGTGAAGCCGAGATTGGCGCACCGGCGGTGAACTCCCAAACCTTCGCTCCGCTGTTTAGGTCGAGCACGTAGAACTTTCCGTCATTCGATCCGACAAAGACGCGACCATCCGCTATCGCCGGCGACGACTCGACCCGCGCGCGGGTCGCAAACGTCCAAAGCTTTCCGCCTGACCGCGCATCCAGACTATGGACCATTTTGTCGCGGCCGCCGACGACAATGCGCAGACCCGCGATCGCTGCGGACGAATAAAACGGAAATTGTCTTTGCGGGTTCCGGTAACGCCAGACGACGCGCTGTGCGCTGAGACTGACTCCAAGCACGTCATTATTGAAAGTTCCGTAGAACGCGGTTTGTCCCTGAACGGCAGGCGACGCGCCGGTATAAGCGCCGGACGCAATCTTGTAGACCTCTTTCCCATCCGAGATCCGCACCGCGCGAAAGTTTTCGTCGCAACCGGCAATGTAAGCAATTCCGTTGGCGACTGCCGGAGTCGCGTGGACCTGCGCCTCGGTCTTGAATTTCCAGATCTGTGATCCGTTCGAGATGTTCAAGCAGTAGAGATGTCCGTCGTACGAACCGATCAGAACGCGATCACCGACTACGACCGGCGACGATTTGATCTCGCTTCCGGTTTTGAAAGTCCATTTACGTTTTCCGTCAGGCGCGTTGACGGCGTGCACCACGCCGCTGAGGTCGCCCACGAAGACCGTCCCGTTTCCGTAAGCGGGTGATGATTCGCCGATCGCCTGGCCTGCGCCGTATCGCCAGTAGACCGATCCGTCCTGCAGACTCAACGCGACCAGCTCGCCTTTTTGCGAGGCGGCGAAAACCGTCCCGCCCACAACCGCGGCGGATGATTCGATCGACTCTCCTGCGTCAAAACTCCAAAGCAGTTTTAGAGCTTTGGGAATGGCTGAGCGCGACACGCCGGTCAGATTTTGATTCCCGCGAAACTGCGACCAGTTCTCGGCGGGAGCGTCCTGGGAGTGGACTGCAGGAGGTAAAAGGAAAGAAGCGAGAACGAAGAAGCAGAGGCCGGCGAATGCAGATCTTAAGCTCGAAGTAGCTTTCGCGCTAAAAATCGCTCGTATTTCTTTGCACCTTTGCACCTTTGCAGGAACCCGGTCTTTCTCCCGCGAAGGCGCAAAGCCGCAAAGAAGAGCCGAGACCTTTGCTGCAATGCGTCGATTTGTTGCGGGTAGCTTTCTAATCATCTTCAATACGCCCACTCGTAAATCTCCTGCGCTCCAGCCTGATCAAACTGGCGCGGGTTAAATCGGCCAGTCCATTGCCCGGCCGCCTCGTTCGCCAAAACCGAAAGGTCCGTCCGCGGCACATCGACCTCGCTTAAACCCGCCGGAAGTTCACCGGCCTTTCGCAACTGTTCAAGCCGTTGCGCCAACGCGTCGCCCGCCGAGCCGTTCGAGATTTGCCCGGCGATGCCCAGCAGTTCTGCGTAGCCTCGCTCAACCGAAGAAGCGTTCCAACGAACCACCGACGGCAGCAACAACCCGACTGCGACTCCATGCTCGGTTCCGTAACGCGCGGTTAGTGGATTTGCGCAGGCGTGTGTCGCGCCCAGCATCGAATTCTCGATCGCGACGCCGGCGTAAAATGCGCCGAGCTGCATCGAGCCGCGCGCCTTCACATCATTCGGTTGATCCAGCACAACCTCGTAACTCGCCGACAACAGTCGCCACGCTTCGCGCGCGAACATTTGCGATAGCGGATTGCTGGCGGTGGTGACGTAGCTCTCGACCGAATGCGCGATCGCGTCAAATCCTGCGGTGGCTGTGATGTGTCGTGGTTGCGAAACCGTCAGCAGCGGGTCCAGGATTGCCGCGCGGAAAGCAGCGGTCTTGTCGCCGCAAGCCATCTTGACGTGCGTGTCGGCGTCCGAGATCAGCGCATAGCTTTGCGCCTCGCTTCCCGTTCCGGACGTGGTGGGAACTCCGATCATCGGCAACAGTGGTTTTGTCGCTTTTCCGAATCCCCAGTAGTCCTGTACGCGGCCGCCGTTCGTCAGTAGAAAATTGATTCCCTTGGCACAGTCCATCGAACTGCCGCCGCCCAGGCCGATGATCGAATCGACCTTGAGCGGCGCCGCAAAGGCGCGACCGGCTTCTATCATTCGTGTGTTCGGATTAACTTCGAAGTCGTGGAAGGGAACCACTTCGATCCCGGCGTTGGTGAGCAGCTTTTCCGCGGTTCCAAAATGCCCGCAATCGAAGAGGCCGTGATCTGCCACCAGCAGCGTGCGTTTGAATCCGAGCTCGCGCGCGACTTCTCCCAGTCGAGCAATCGCGCCTTCGCCGAAAATCACACGCGTACGTGGTTGGAAATCAAAGAGCTTCATATCGAAAGTGCGGGGACCGTGTCCTATTTCGTCGCCAACGCGTAAAGATGATTTCGCGTCGAGATGTAAAGCACGCCATTCGCCGGCACCGGGCTGCTGTAGACAGAGCTGTCCATGTGCAGTTCCGCCAGCTCCTTCTTGACCTTGCCGGTTTGCAATATGATGACGTCGCCGTCCTCGTCACCAAGATACAGCTTGCCGTCGACTACCAGCGGTGATCCCCAAACTGCTGCCAGCAGATCATGCGTCCAGTAAGCCTGACCTGTCTTTGCATCCAGACAATGCAGAAAACCGCTGAAGTCCGGCATGTAAACCAGGCCGTCAACTATCGCCGGTGTCGAAATGGAACGGCGGATCTTGTCATAATGCCAAACCATTCCTGTCTTGGTGATGTCCCCGCGTTTGGTAGCGTCGATGCAGTACATGTGTCCGACACCCTCGCCGTGTTCCGGGTCCTGTCCGTTGGCGATGTAGACGCGATCTTCGTAAATTACAGCCGTGCTGATCACCTCGTTCCGCGTTTTGGGCCAGACAGAATCTTTCGGGTTCAGATCAAACTCCCAGAGCTTCTTTCCGGTTAAGGCTTCATAGCCGCGTATCCAGCCATCCCCCTGTCCGATCATGACCTGGTCGACACCGCCGATTTTCCCGACCGTCGGCGAAGCCCATTGGCCGTGCAGTATCTTGTCGTTGACCGAGTTCTCTTCCCAAACCAGTTTGCCGGTCTTCTTGTTGACCGCGATGATCGACGGGGCTTTCGGCGCAGGAACATTGACGTGGCTTTCATCCTGTCCGTTCGACGTGCTGACGTAAATCAAATCGCCGAACGAGACCGGTGACGAGTTGGCAAGGTTATGCGGCAGCGATCCGACCTCTTCCATCATGTCGAACTTCCAAACGACGTCGCCGTTAAATTCTCCGTTCAGCTTTTCGTCGGTAACCGGTCCGTCGTTCTCTTTGTCTCGAAATCCCTGCGTGTCCAGACACATCAGCTCGGCGCGATTCGAAACGTAGTAGAGCCGATCGCCTTCGACCAGCGGCGACGACGCCACGCCCTGGTAGGGCCAGTCGTTGACTCGACCCGCAGCCAGTTTGTCGTGAACCATCTGCCACATAAACTGGCCGTCGGATTCGCGAAAAGCCATCACGACGCCTTTGTCACCGGTCAATTTCGGATCGCGCAAGCCTTCGTTGTTTGTCCCAACGAAAATCATCCCGCCCGAGACGACCGCGTTTCCATAAGTTTGCGAGCCGAGCGACGCTACCCATTTCACGTTCGTCTTTTTCGCTACGTCCCAGGTTGACGGCAAGCCCTTCATGTTCGATCGCATGTTGCGATCGGGCGTGCCTCCCCACATGGGCCAATCGCCGGTACCGGGATCGGAAGCGGAAACGAAGGAGACAGAAGACAGGAGGAAGGAGACAGAAGTCAGGAGACAGAAGACAGAAGACAGAAGCGCCCTGAAACGCCACTCTCGTCCTCTCAACTCCAAACTGCAAGCTCCGGCTCTTCTGCTTCTTGATCCTGTGTCCTGTGTTCTGTGTCCTGTGTTCTTCATTCTGCCTTCTGACTTCTGTCTTCTGACTTCTTCTCTTCTCATTTATTCCCCGTTACTTTCAAATTATCAAAAAAGATTTCTGCCAGCGCGTTTCCGTAAATGCCCGGACTGCCCTGGTGATTGCCTATCGGATCGATGCGTTCGACGGTCCACGGCGACGGCTCGGGTTCGCCCACCAGCCAGACTTTCCCGCGCGCCCGCACCCGCCCGTCCGGAAGATTTTCGACCTGCAACTTCATCCGGTACCAGGTATCTGCTTTCCATGCGAAAGGAACAGACGCCACTCGCGCGGTTTCGGGTTGCCAGGGAGTCAAATCGAGCCGTTGCGAATTGCCGAATAGCGACAAGACGTAACGTTGCGCGATCACTCCCGCTTCACCCATCTGACGGCGCTTCTCCGTAGCCATTACGTCGGCTTCGACCGTGTAGTTCGAGAGGTCGGACTGGCCCATGTAGGCCCGAGCGCGGGCGAGCAGCGACGAACCTTCCGTAGTCTTGACCAGGACCTTATTTCCGTTTACTTCGCGGACGATGTACTTCATGCCGGTGTTCGTCCAATGCTGCGGAAACGTTCCCACCGCCATTCCGTCAAAGTTTTCGCTCCACGGCAACGGCGGAACGATACGAATACGTGATTCGCCGGTGATGCCGTTGACCGTCGCTTTAACCGTACCGGCCTGCGCGGCCACCGCGTCCGCGGCCGCCGTGAACTTTCCGCCAGCGACCGTGCCCTTCAATTGGTCCACGGCCCACGTGATATCGCCGACGGAGTTTCCGCTGGCCGTACCCGTTTCGTCGAAGAGCTGCACGTTGAGTTGCACGCTTTCGCCGGGCTTTAAGATCACTTCAGTCGGTGTGATGCGAACGTAAGAGACAGTCGCTGTCGAAGTCGTTTTGGGTGGGGCGGCAGTCTCGTTCACGGGTGCGCTCTGCTGTTTCTTCCCGATGCAATACAGATGCTCTTCCGTCGCCATAAAGATCCGGCCATTTGAGATCGCGACCGAGCCGATAATCGCTTCCGGCTTCGCCTCAGTTCCCAACTGATCTTCGTCAAGAATCTCGCAACCGGTCGCCGACGGTTTCAGGATAAAAAACTTTCCGTTCTCGGTGCCGACATAGAGTTTTCCATCCGCTAAAACCGGTGACGCCTTTTGAATCGTGCCCAGATTAGTAAGCCAAAGCCGCTTCCCAGTCGCAATTTCAAAGGCACCGATATTGGCGCCGTTATCAATGTGATAAAAGCGATCGCCGTCAACGACGGGTGAAGAAAATCCCCCCTGCCATCCCTTCACATTCCATTTCATCTGCTCTTTCTTGATCTCGCCCTTCATCGACGCGTCGATCGCGGCGACCATACCCATCTCGCTCGAATCCAGGTTCTCTTCGCTGTGCGTCAGGATCGCGATGTTGTCTTTCACCACCACGCCGGTGTTGATTCCGCGTTTGCTGATTTCGATCTTCCAGACCGGCTCGCCGGTTTGCGGTTTGATGGCATGGACAAAACCGTCGCTGGTTCCCTGGATCAAAAGACGCGTGCCGTTGATGTTGACGATGATCGGTGCCGCGTAGGTCGTGTCGTAAGGCCGGCCTCCCGGAGTGCTGACCCAAATTGTTTCGCCGGTCTTTTTGTCGAACGCCATAAAGCGATGCGAGCCGCGCGAATGGCTTCCCCAGCTAAACGTCGCGCCGCTGGCAATGATCAGGTCTCCATCGATTAACGGAGAGACTGTCCGGCCCCCGTGCGTTGTCAGCAAGCCAAAATCTTCACCCAGCGTGCGTTCCCACAAAAGCTTGCCGTCTTTCGAAAGCGCGATCAGGTTTCCGCCAACGCCCTGAACATAAATATTGCCGGTCTCAGGATCACCCACGGGCGAGGCCCAGCCAATCCGGTGCGGTGGGACATCCGACAAATAAACATTGAACCGATGTTGCCACAAAAGCTTTCCGGTGTTCGCGTCGAAACACATGACACGTTCCTGTAGCTTCTCGCCGCTCTCGGCGCCGTTCTGAAGATAGACGTGATCGCCCACCACTATCGGGGCAGACCTTCCGCCGTACGGGGCCTTCCACGCCACGTTCTCTCCGCCGGGCGACCATTTTTCCGGCAGGTTCTTTTCCGGCGAGATGCCGTCGCGCATCGGCCCGCGCCATTCGGCCCAGTCACCGGCGCTCGCTCGCACCACCAAAATCGCCAGGATAAAGGCAGAAAATAAGAGACAGATGGATTTCGTACGGACAGAATTTGTCATATGGCTTTACCTGCAGGCTGTTCTTCGTCGCTCGCTTGCTTTAAGGATATTATGACTCCAAGCCAAATCAAAGCGTTGTAAAAAATCGGTAAAAAGGGGCTGGTTTTTACATGCGTTGAGGCGGCGCAGGGTTACAATTCCCGTCACGCTTTTTCTTAACCCGTCCGCAGTAACCCACAGAGGAGATTCCCCAGTATGAAACGAGTAGTCACAGGCGTCTTTCTTTCCGCCATAATTTGCCTGTCATCGATTCCGGTACTTTCAAGTACAGCCAAAGATACGAACTGGCCGCAATGGCGAGGTCCCGAAAGCATGGGAATTTCGCCTGAAAAAGGTCTGCCAACCGAGTGGAGCGCGACCAAAAACATAAAATGGAAGACGCCGATCATGGGCCGCGGTCTTTCGTCGCCGATCGTCTGGGGCAAGAAGATATTTCTCACCACCTCGATCGAAGGCGCCGTAGTTCCGGGCGCGCAGGCTCCGAAACACATGGACGGCGACAATGAGTTCAAACACCCGGACAGCGTCGGCGCCGACCGCAGCCACACGCTGAAGGTCGTTTGCATCGACCGCGACAGCGGAAAAGTGCTGTGGGACCGGACGGCGTACGAAGGAGCAGTCTACGATGATCGTCATCGAAAGAACACCTATGCGTCGGGAACGCCGGTTACGGATGGAAAAGCGGTGTACGCGTTTTTCGGTTCCGAAGGTTTGTACGCCTACGATTTTGACGGAAAGCTTTTGTGGAAGGCCAACCCCGGAAAGCTCAGTCTGGTTGGAATGGGACCCGGGACTTCGCCTGCGCTTTTTGAAAATCTGGTGATCCTGCAATGCGACGAAGAGACCGGAGCCAATTCGTTCATCGCCGCATACGATAAAAGAACCGGGAAAGAAGTCTGGCGGACGCCGCGAAAAATCCAGGCCAGTTGGGCCACGCCGGTTCTGGTGCGCGGAGCCAAACGGACCGAGCTGATCACAAGCGGCAACGAAGCGATTATTTCGTACGATCCGATGACCGGGAGGGAACTTTGGCGAGTAAAGGGTGTCGAAAGTAACGCAATCCCGACCCCTGTCGCGACCAGCGAACTGGTTTATCTTGTAGCGGGCTATCCGACCAAGATCGCGATGGCGCTTCGTTTGGGCGGAACCGGCGAGTTGAAGGACTCCGACGTGCTTTGGAAATACACTCGCGGCACGGCGTATGTGCCTTCGCCGATTCTTTATGGCGACAATCTTTACCTGATGACCGACCGAGGTATCATTACTTGTCTCAATGCGAAGACCGGCGCGGTGGTCTACGAAGGCGGGCGAGTGCCGATTCCGGCAACGTTCACCGCGTCGCCGGTGGCATTCGATAACAAGATTCTGCTGACCAGCGAAGACGGCGATACATTTGTCGTCAAGGCTGGTCCAAAGCACGAGGTGCTGGGCACCAACTCGCTGGACGAGCCCGTTTATGCGTCGCCGGCAATTGCGGATGGAAAGATATTCATTCGCGGGGACAGGAACCTTTACTGTATAAGCAACGTTGTGAAGTAGTAGGAGTTCGGGGGGCGGGGGTCAGGAGGCGGGGGCCGGGGGTCAGTTGTCAGTGACTAGCGATGAGTAATTGGCGAGAATGCGTACACGAAGACTGCGGTTCCTTACTCATCACTGACAACTGACCCCCGGCCCCAGACCCCTGACCCCCGGCCCCCGCCCCCTGACCCCCGGCCCCCGACCCCCTTGAGTATTTTGAAGTTGGAGGAGAAGCATGTTCGAACAGGAATCTACGCCATGGTATCGCACGACGGTGGGTCTGGTAATCGCTTCGATAGTCTTGCCGCCGGTCGGTCTTTTCATACTGTGGAAGCGACATGACTTTGACTACATGAAGAAAGTGCTGGGCTCGATTTGCCTGGTAGCGCTGTGCGCCGGTTACACCTATCTGGCGCTTGGCGTCTTCCGCCGCGGCGGAAGCGGCGATCACGAAGATCAGTACACCGCTCTCGAGCGACATCGTCAGCAACAAGCTCAAAGCGCTGCGCCGGGCGCGCCGGGATCGGACCAGGCCGCAGCCAACCCCGCACAGGCAACCGCGGCGAACGGGGCTCCGGTTGATCCAAATGCGGTCAATCTTTCGCACGGCGATGGAAAGCTCGCGCCAAACTACTGGACAGACTTTCGCGGTCCGAATCGCGATGGCCGCTACGAAGAGAAGGCAGTTCAAACCAAGTGGCCTGAGAAAGGCCTTCCGCAGATGTGGAAACAGCCGATCGGTATCGGCTACGCGTCGTTCGTAATCGCCGACGGCCGCGCGTACACGATCGAACAACGCAGAGCGCAGGAAGTGGTCGCGGCCTACGACGTGACGACCGGACGCGAGCTTTGGACGCAGGGATGGGCGGCTGAGTTCGAAGACGATACCGGCGATGGCCCGCGTGCAACGCCGACGTGGAGCGACGGCCGAGTTTATGCGGTAGGCGCCACCGGCGAGTTGCGCTGTCTGGACGGAGCGAGCGGAAAAGTCGTTTGGGGCAAGAACATACTCAGCGACAACAGTGCAGGCAACATTCCGTGGGGAGTGGCCGCGTCGCCGCTGATCGTAGACGACAAAGTCGTCATGATGGCGGGCGGGAGCGGAAACAAATCGATCGTCGCTTACAACAAAATGACCGGAGCGCCGGTTTGGAAATCGCAAAGCGATGAATCGTCGTACACCTCGCCGATGCTGGTGACGCTCGGCGGACGAAGACAAATTCTGGCGGTTACTGCCAGCCGCGCGCTCGGCCTGGCACCGGAAGACGGATCGTTGTTGTGGGAAACCGAATGGCGCAACAGCGCGGGTATCAACGTTTCACAGCCGATCGTCGTCAACAACAATCGTTTTTTTCTGTCGGCCGGTTACGGGAAAGGCGCGGCGCTGGTCGAAGTCACCGGATCGGGCAAGAGCTTTTCCGCGAAAAAAGTTTGGGAAAACAGCTCGATGAAGAACAAGTTCAACAGCTCGGTTCTTCATAACGGATTCGTTTACGGACTGGACGAAGGCATCCTGACCTGTCTGGACGTCAACACCGGCGAACGGAAATGGAAGGGTGGGCGGTATGGCTACGGCCAGGTGCTGTTGGCCAGCGGGCACCTGATCGTCAGTTCGGATGCGGGCGAGCTGGCGCTGGTCAAAGCCGCGCCCGATGGATACTCCGAAATAGCAAAGTTCTCAGCCTTGAGCGGAAGGTCGTGGAATGTTCCGGCAATCGCGGATGGAAGACTGCTGGTGCGAAACGCGACGGAGATGGCTGCTTTTAGTTTGGCCGCGCAATAGATTTTGGATTGCTTGAATATTTGCTGGAAAGAAGTTAAAGAAAAGAAAATCACAAGACGCGAAGATAGCTCGAACCACCGTTGCGTCTTCCGTTTTTCTTTTCTTTGCGCCTTTGCGTGAAACCGTCTTTTCCTTCACTCAATCCAAATGACTCATTCCCGATGCTCCTGCGACACGTTTCAGTTCCTCCCTGTTCGCAATCGAAATTCTTTTTCTTCCGATCGTAATAATCCCAGCGGTTTTCAGTTCGTTCAGTCCGTTGGTCGCCGTCTCGCGATAAACGCCCAGCCGTTCGGCTATGTCGCGATGCGACAGGCCCGTCACCACATCGCCCTTCGCCTCGCGCAACAGGAGTGAAGCGATACGCGCCACCAGGCCCTTGAAGGCAATGTCTTCGAGCTGTTGTTCGGCGTCGATGACTCGCTTTCCAAATGCCTCGAGGATTCTCAGCGCTACCGTTGGTTTCGAGATGAGCAAGCGCTCCAGAGTCGCGCAGTTCATGGTGATAACGTCCGAGTCTTCGGTCGCTTCCGCAAACGCGTCGTACATTCCCTGGCCAATGCAGCTCATCTCTCCGAAGAACGAGAATGGCAAGAGGTGTGCGATCACCAGCTTTCGGCCTTCCGGCGACATTCGATAAATCTGCACCGCGCCTTTGCGCAGCAGAAACAACGCTTCGCCGGTTTCGCCGGGCGTGTAAAGCATTCGCCCTTTGGCAAAACTCTGCGCGATTGTCATTCGTTCGACCTCGCGCATCTCTTCCGGCGAAAAATCGCGAAACAGGTCCGAAACCGGAAACGCGGCATCTATCTCTGAATTTGCGACACTTTCCGAAGTCATCTACAGCACCTCGGTGTTGAGTATACACAAGCGCAGTTAGGGAAGTGTAAGGACGATTACTGACTGATCGAGGCGATTCGGCGATAATCCGCTTCCCTCGAGAATTGTAACGAAATTGGGGTTTAGAATCAGGAGATAAACATGAGCGAGAACGTAAAAGCAGTGAATGACAGCAACTTTGAGCTGGAAGTTTTGCAGTCCGACCAGCCAGTGCTGGTGGATTTCTGGGCGGTTTGGTGTGGCCCCTGCCGGATGTTGGCGCCGACGGTAGACGCGATCGGCGAGAAGTACGCCGGGAGCGCTAAGGTGGTGAAAGTCGACGTTGACGACAGTCCGTCGGTTTCGCAGCGATTTGGGATCAAGGGTATCCCGACGCTTATCTTGTTCAAGGATGGTAAGGAAGAAGAGCGAGTGGTCGGCGCTACGAGCAAGGACGCGATCGCGCGTATGATCGACAGGCACCTGCCGGTCCCCACGGCGGCGTAATCCGTCGTCCGCGAAGCGGACAATCGGAAGTAGCCCCGCACTTGAGTGCTGGGTTAACTACCACACATTACGATAAGAGTCCGTGAAACGGACGACTGGTGATAGTCATAATCGGCCGTCCGTTTCACGGACTATTTCGTTTCGGTGCTCAAACACCCAGCGATAAATCGCTGGGCTATTTCCATCGAGTCCGCTTCGCGGACAGTTAGCTTAGAGACGATCGCTATTTCTTCACAAAAACCCGTCTCGTCTCAAACGAACCGTTTGGGCCATCGAAATACATATCTATCGTCAGCGTGACCCCGTCCGGCGCCAGCGTCCATTTTCTCGTCAGCTGATTTTTAACCGGTCCGTTCGGCGATTCAGTCACCGTTTCTTCGGTGATGACGATTCCGTTCCCGCGCGGAAGCCATGTGCCCGACCGTTTTCCCTTGGCCGCCGGTGCGTTGGGAGCAGTCGGCGGAGTGAACTCCGCTTCCTTTCCGTCGAGCGAGTAATTGTCTTTGACAATGCGCTCGCCCTGCGGATTGATGACCTTCGTCTCGAGCTGGATCTTATCGTCGGCTGTATGCACGACCGTCATGATCTGCTCCACGCCGGGCGGAAGACCGATGCTGCGATTTCGGTCCATCACCCAAGTGCCTGTGAAGTTGATCTTCGCAGCCGCGATCCCGAGGCTCGCCGCAAGAATTAAAACAAAAGCGCTGCTGATGAATATCGCTCGTTTCATTTGTTTCTCCCGATGAAGGCTCGCAAATAACTTTTCGGTTCTAGAAAGCCAACGACGCGAGCGTCGTTTCGTCCTTCACCAGAATTCGATTTCCCAGAAAGACCGGATGCGCCCAGGTTGGGCTGGTCGCCACGGTGTACTGCGTCACCGGTTCGAACCTGGTGCCGCCGGGTTTGATCACGATCAGCTTCGCTTCGTTGGTCAACAGCAATATCACTTTTCCGGCGTTAACCAACGCTGCGTTCTCGCCCATTCTTCCTTCGCTTTGCCAGACAGTTTTTCCGGTGTCGGCATCAAGACTGAAGAATTGCCCTTTCTTCTTCGCCGAAAGTCCGTATAGCAAATTCCCCTCGAGCACGGGCGTGTTCATATAGAGCTGGTTGTCAGCGTTTCGCCAAACCTCCTGCGCCGCATACGTCGCGCCTTGTTTCGTGACGCGATACGCCAGCAATCCTTCGCGCTCCTTCGACACGATCAGCATGTCTTTGTACAAGACCGGCGTCACGTTGTTTTCGTCGTATTCTGTTTTGGAAGGCAGCTTCCACAACAGCTTTCCATCCGACACGCTGATTCCGACCAACTCTTTTTGCGTGAAGGTGACCAACTGACGAATGCCCGCCAGGTTCACGATGATCGGAGAAGCGTAAGCCGGTCCGTCGGCGTCGTACGACCATTTGACCGCGCCGGTCGAAGTGTCGAAGGCCATCAGCGCGCCCTTGTCATGTCCGCCGATGTGCGCGATCACCATTCCGTTGTCAATCAGCGGAGACATGGCTGTTCCAAAAAGCGGAGAAGTGAGCGGGTATTGTTTCGAAAAATCTTTGCGCCAAATCAGCTTTCCGTTTCGCGCGTCGTGAGCCGACAAAACGCCCGAGATGCCGAGCGTGAAGATCTTGCCGTCGCTCGCGATCGGCGTCGATTTCGGACCCTTTCCGTGGGCCGTCGCCGCTTCATGCATTTTATAAGAGACAGGCAGCGGCGTTGACCGCCACAACTCTTTTCCGCTCGTCGCGTCGAGACAAAGAAGAACTTCATCGTCGCCGATGCGCGTGTGATGAAAAATCTTTCCGTCGACCACCAGCGGCGACGAATGGCCCACGCCGACCGTGACCTTCCACTGTTCTTTCAGAGTCGCGGGCCACGCCGCCGGAAGCGAAACTCCGGACACGTTTCCATTGCGGTTCGGTCCGCGCCATTGCGGCCAATCACCGGCCGCAGCAGCCGGCGGAGGCGTCATGAAAGTAACAAGCAAAGCTGAAATTCTTAGCCAATGAGAAAAGACTTCCATGTTATCTCCTAAAGCAAAAGTGGAGGGTTACTTTGAGCGGTAGCCCCAAAGAATCTCGTGAACGCCGAAGGGCGTGACTCCTAAACGCCGAAGGCGTTACCGGGCTTCTGGCCCGCTCGTCTTCTAAAACAACATCTTCACTCCAAACTGGATATGTCTTGGGCTCTGCGCCGAGAGAATCCTCCCGAACGTTGGCGAGCCAAAGAAATTATCCGGCAGGTTGAAGTTCACATGATTGAACAGGTTGAAGAACTCCGCGCGAATCTGCAGATTAATCCGCTCGGTCAGCGACGTGTTCTTCACCAGCGACGCGTTCACGTTCTGATATCCGGGGCCATCCAGGATGTTTCTTCCGGCCGAACCAAAGTTTCCGAACGGCGGCAGAGAAAACGCTGCGGTATTGAACCATCTGTCGGGGGTTGGGTTCCCCAATCGCGGATCGCCCAGCAGATTCGGACGATCGTTTGCGCCGAATCCCAGATTGGCGAACCCGGTTCCGCTGTTGTCAAAGTCAGTCGGCAACGCGACCGTGAACGGACGCCCGGTTTGCAAAGTGACGATCCCATTCGTCTGCCACCCGGTTAAGAGCGTAGACACGAATCCATCATTGTCTACAAACCGTTGCCCGCGACCGAACGGCAAATCGTATGTGTAGCTGGCCACAAACCTCTGTCGGACGTCGAAGTTTGATCGGCCACGTTCCGCACGAGCATTGTTGCTGTCCTGCGGAAAGTTCGGATCACCCGCGCTGGTGAAAAAATTCGAAGCGTCGTCAATCGACTTGGACCAGGTGTACGAAGTCAGAAACTGCAATCCCTGCTTCAACCGCTGTTGAAACTTTACCTGCAGGCTGTTGTAGTTCGAGTTCGCGCGCGACTCGATAACCGTGATATCGGCGAACTGCTGAACCGGTCGCGGATTGAACGGCGCCGCGCTCGGCGGCGGCTGATTCAGATCGCGCGCCGAAACCATCTTTGTTCCCTTCGATCCTACGTACGCGACCTCGAGCACGCGCCCGCTGCCGAGTTCCTGCTGAACGTTGAAGTTCCAATGCTGCATGTACGGCGTGCGAAAATCTCGCTGGATTGCAAGCGCCGAGTCCGGCAGCGGAAATGGAAAGTTGGTCGGAAAAGGATCGTTCACCGTCAACGGGAGCCCCGGCAACGGGAAGAAGAGATTGAAATCGAAATACGGCGCGTTGAAATAGAGCGCCTCGCCCGGCGCCAGCGCCGACTGGTCGTAATAGATTCCGTAACCCGCTCGCAGAACCGTCTTGCCCGATTCAAACGGCGTCCACGCGAAACCGACACGCGGCGCGAAGTTATTTCGATCGCCCTCGAATCCACTGCGCGGAACTCCGTTGGTTCCCACCGGCACCAGAGTTTGCGTCGCCGGGTTGTAAATGTTTGCGCGATCGAACGCGTCGACCGGCGGCGAGTTGTATTCGTAACGAACGCCCGCATTGATCGTCAGTTTCGGCGTGATGCGAAAACTGTCGTTGATGAAAAGATCGTAGCTCTCGGTTCGCAGATGCTGCGCGTTGTCTACGCGCGCCCCGGCCGTGCGAAACGGAAGTCCGATCAGCAGATCGGCCAGTGCGTTTCCGGTGATCGCGCCCTGCGGCGTTGAATTCAGAAAAGTCAGAAAGCCACGCGATTGAACGTCACGAAAACCGTTCTGCTGCACGAAACGAAAATCCAGACCGAACTTGAGAAGATGTTGTCCGTGCGTGTAGGTGGCCGTGTCCAGGATCTGATAAGTGTTGGTTACGCTGCGCTGCGGGTTGTTGCTTTCGTCGCCCAGCGGTGTGTAGCCGCTGACTGTGATAAAGCTCAGACCAAAATCTCGCGGATTGCTTGATAGCTCCGGCAAACCGACCGCTCGATTCGTGCTGGTCCCGAACTGCTCCTGCAGAACTCCGATCGCAACTCGATTGAAAGCCACCCGGGCATCGTTGATGAAGTTTGGCGAGAAGACGTGCGTCTCGCCCAGAAGAATGTTCTGGCTGCGTCTCGGAATGTCGGTTCCGTAGCCAGGCACCTGCGAAAAGCTGGGACCGCTGAACGGCTCGAACAGATCGCGGTCGCCAAAGCTATAACGGAAAACCCAGTTCGACGATTGGCTCCAAACGTGATCGAGTCGCACGTCGAACGTATCGTTACGATCGCGCTGCGAAGGAGACGAAACGAAATTCGCAAACGCGGCGTTTCGATTCGGCGCTGGATAGAGCGCCACGATCGCGCGCCCGATCGTGTTCATAAACGGTTGCGGCAGGATGTTGCCGGTAAAGGCGACGGGCGGCCCCAGCAACCGGTTGCAAAGGATGAATTGCGATGGCGTGTTGACGAACGGCTGGCCGTTATCCAAACGAATCGGATTGCACGAAGTATTGTTGGCCGGCACCACCGATGTCGGCGGAAGGTACGCGCTGAAGTCGCCGTTGCGGGCCGCCAGCGTAGGAACGCTGGTTATGCGCGTGATTCCCTCTTGCGCTCGCGTGCCTTCGTAGTCGGCGAAGAAAAAAGTTTTGTCTTTTCGAATCGGACCGCCGAGCGAAAAACCGAACTGGTTGCGCTGGTACTGCGGCTTCGGCTGATCGCCCGGTGCAAAGTAGTTGCGAGCGTCGAGCGCGGCGTTGCGGAAAAACTCAAAAGCCGATCCGTGAAAATCGTTCGATCCCGATTTCAGGACCACGTTGACCTGCGCCCCCGGGTTGCGCCCGAACGACGCGTCGTACGTGCTGGTCAGCATTTCGTACTCGCGAATGGCATCGACCGACGGACGCACGCCGAATGTGTTCAGCTTTGGATCGACATTGTACACACCGTCCAAAAGGAAGTTATTCGAGTCTTCGCGCGCGCCGTTGACGCTAAAAGCGAAATCGCCGCGAACGCTTCCGGCCGATCCCTGCGCGGCGGGCACAGCACCGGGCACCAGCAGGTTCAGCTCGTAAAAGTTTCGGCCGTCAAGCGGAAGGTCTGTAACTTGTCGGTTGTCTACAACCGTTCCCAGCGCGGGCGAATCTTCCTTCAACAGCGAGGCAGTTTCGAGTAGATCGACTACCTGGATGAGGCCTTGAACAGTCAATGCAAAGTCAATCCGGACCTCCTGGTTGACCTGGATGTCGACGGTTCGTTTGACGGTTGAAAATCCCGAGGCCGTACCTTCCAATCGATATAATGCCGGCTGCAATGAAGCAAAGGTGAATTCTCCGTCTGCTCCGCTGACCGTTTCACGAGTTTCGTTAGTCGCTTCGTTTACCAGCTTCAGTTGGGCTCCGGGAACAACCGCACCTTGAGGATCCACGACCGTTCCCCGAATCGTCGCGCGATGTGTTTGTGCATTTGCGGTCGAGCTAAAAGCGAAAAGTAACGCCAGGATCAAGCCGAATAGGACGGATCGTCTCACGATATGACTCCTTAAGGACCAACCGGTTGCAGGGAAGTTGACGCAGGCTAACTCTTCGATTTGAACAGCGATGTATTATCAACAAATCACACGTGCTTGTTGTAAATTACGTGTAAAAGTCCGAATCGACCTGTCAACTGTTTGTAAAAGCGCTGCGGAAGATTTTACTAAACGCTGTTAAAGATTGATACAATGCGCTCGCTGAACGTAGGACACGAACACAGGACTCAGGACTCAGAACACTGAACGCAGAATAGAGAATACATGTTCAAAGAAAGCATCGATGCATTCTGTGTCCTGTGTCCTGAGTCCTGTGTTCTGTGTCCTGACTACTGCAATTAAAAGGGAGTCTCCCAAATGATCTGGATCATCTTTGCATTAGGCGCGGCGGTTTCATGGGGACTGTATGGTCCTACTCTTCATCGCGGACAGGTCCAACTTGGCAGCCCACTGCGCGCGTTGTTGTGCGTCGGCGTTGCTTATTTTGTAATCGGCGTGGTGTTTCCGCTGGGTGCGCTTTGGTCGCAGGGAGACCTTGGCGGGTTCAATACCAGGGGCTCGACTCTGGCGTTCGTGGGCGGAGCGCTGGGGGCGCTGGGCGCGATCTGCATTATTTACGCGTTCAAGACCGGAGGCATTCCTACATACGTGATGCCATTGGTCTTCGCCGGTGCGCCGATCATCAATGCGATTTTTTCGATGTGGCTGCATCCGCCAAAGACCGCTCCAAACCCGCTTCTCTATTTGGGAATCGTGTTCGCGTCGGTCGGCGCCGGGTTGGTGTTGTATTACAAGCCGCAAGGGTGAAGAGGGGACGGGGGCCGGGGGTCAGGAAAAGATCTCGGGTCGGTTTGAAATTACAAGAGGGAGCCTCGCTGATTAGTTAGATAGGTGCATCGGTGGAGGCTGAAATGCTAATCAAGAGTTTTCGCGACCTGCGGGTGTGGCAAGCAAGCATGGAATTGGTTGAAGAAATCTACCGTTTAACCAGATCATTTCCGAGAGAGGAGATTTACGGATTGACTAGCCAGATGCAAAGAGCGGCTGTGTCCGTACCGTCGAATATCGCAGAAGGGCACACAAGGGAACACACCAAAGAGTATCTTCATCATTTATCGATATCTCAAGCATCGCTTGCAGAACTGGAAACTCAGCTAGAAATCTCTGCACGCTTAAGGTATGTATCGAGGGAACACTTGGAATTAGTGTTAAAGCAGATTCGCTCGCTGGGAAGGCAGATGTACGCTCTCAGAAACTCGTTAGTTACTTCCCGGGCCCCGACCCCTGGCCCCTGACCCCCGGCCCGGTCCCTATTCCTCTTTCAACGCCGGTATCAACGGCGATCGAATTACGGCCGCGGTTGCCAGCAGCGATGCGACCAGTCCCGCGATTGCTACCACGAGCAACAACGTCCCCAGCGATGCATACGGAACCGCGCCTCCGCGCTCGTAAGTAACCGGAGCAATCGCCAACATCGCGCTTTCGAATCCGATTAGCAATCCGCTGAACAAAAGAAACGCATTCTCCGCGACGACCATCACCGCCAGATGTTTTCGGTTGTAGCCGACCGCGCGCAGCAGGGCCAGCTCACGTCTTCGCTCCAGCACATTGCGCAGCAACACCGCACCAAGCCCTAGCGTCCCGAGCGCCAGCCCCAAGCCACCCAGCATCTGAAAAGTTGAAAGGTACGTGTTCTCGACGCGATGAAATTCCGCCAGACGCTCGCTGGTAGAAACTGCGTCGAATCCGAAATCCGACAGGCGGTCCTCCAGAGTGCCTGCGATCGCAGCCGGATCCGCATTGCCTGGAGCTTCGACCAAAAACACGCGATATCCCTGCTGGTTTGGGAACACGCGAAGGAAATTCTTTTCCGACATCACCAGCTCGCTTTGAAAAAGACTATCCGACAGCGCCGCTACGAACCGCAATCGCAGCGGCGGACCCGAACCCTGATCCAGCGTCATCTCGTCGCCCAACTTGCGATGAAGCACGTAGGTCATCGAGTTCGCATCTGCAATAACCGGCACCACACCGTCACCAGAGTCGCCCCCGCGATTCAGGAGCAACCACGGATTTGCTTTCTCTTCAGCAGACGTGGCGATCGAATCCTGAAAAGCAAACCGACCGCTTCGAATAAACTCGTCCGTCGCACCCAGGATTCGCGGATTGCGCGGTTGATAAAGATTCAGGCAGCTCGCGTCATCGCCAGGTCTAAGTCGGAAGCGCGTAATCGACACATTGGCCATCGGGGCCATCGGATCGGGACTCTGCGCCGCAGTCAGGTTCAGCGCTTCGCGTCCCGCCTCGGTGTTCGGGTCGTAAACAATCGGCAGATCCGCCTCGCCCAACAACACAAATCCGCCGCTGCCTGAATTTTTATCGAGCGCAACACTCTTCGGATCTCGTCTGAACGCATCGACCGCGACGATGATGAACGCCGCCGAGGCGATCAACGAGATGCAGAGCACGCTTCGCGCCGGGCGCGATGAAGCATTGCGCAATCCCATTCTGATAACCGGCAGCCATCCGTTGCCGGAAATCGCTTTCCTGCCGATCGCGTCGCAGCCATATCCACTGGTAGCTGAGCAACGCGATCAGGAGCAGCGTACCGCCGCCGAAAAACCCTGCGGCCTTTCCGACGACGCCGAACATCGCCAGGAGCACGAACGCGAGACCCAATGCGCCGAAGAGTATTGGAAGGAACAGCGGATAACCGAAAACTCGAGACGCTTTTTTGTCAGCTCGATCTGAGCTCGAGCCGGGCGCGATTGCTCCCGAGACTCCGTGAAGAAGACTGCGAGTCGAAGCCTTTTTCAGCCCACGCAAGGTGACAGCGATGCAAAGCAGCGCCGCCACGATTCCGCCCACCGCGCCGATGATCAAAGAGAACGCCGATACGTGTAATCGAAGTGCGGTCGTTCCGACGGCTTCGACCCACCAGGTAGTCAAACCGAAGATCATCAGCTTGCCGTAGGCCAGCGCCAACGCGAGCCCAAGCAGGCTTCCGATCGCCGCCAGCAAAAGGCCTTCCGACAAAAACAGACGGCGGATCGTTGACATCGAAAACCCGATCGCCTGAAGCGTTCCTATCTCGCGGAGCCTTTGCTCGACGCCGAGTTTGAAAAACAACACCGCCAGCATCAGAGCCGACACGACCAGGAAAAAACTGAAATACAAAAAGTACTCGCCGAAATCGGTCGCGCCTTTCGAAGCCTCCAGGCCCGCGGCCCGCGCCGGAAAAACAACCAGGCCCAACTGCGCCGGATCCAGCTTCGCTTTCAGACTAACTCGAAAATTGTCGAGCGTGCTTTGTGTCGTAGATCCGGCCGGCGGAAAGACGCGCAGCGAAGTGAGCTTTCCGAACCGAGTTCCCCAAAGTTTCTGTGCCGTTGAGAGCGGAATGAAAGCTTTCGGTGTAGTCCGGTATTGCTTCCAGTAATCTTCGTCGCGTTTCGTCACTCGCGAGAGGTCGATCGGAAACGGCGGGTCCCAATCCGCGATGCTCTCGGATTCGGTTATGCCGGGATATTCCGGGACAAGTTGACGATCCGCCGCGATGCCCGCGATCGGAATTACGCCGGCGAGCGAAAACTGCGCGCTCTTTGTGACCAGGCTCCCGTCCGGCTGCCAAAGATAGTAATCAAGCGTCACCTCGGCGCCGGGACTTACTTTCAATTCGCGCGCTGCCCATTCGTTCAGGACCAGGGGCGGCGAGGTCGACGCCGAAGTAACGCTCTCGGTTTTCGTGCCGATGGCGCGCAACTGAACGAAGATCTCGTCGTCGACAGCCGTCACCAGCGAATAAGGAATTTCGTTTCCGCTCTTTATGCTGTTGGCCAGGTATGACAGTACCGAGATGGTGCTCGTGCCTATTTCGGCCGCAGCCGGATAGGCGGTATTCGCCAGCGGGTCGCTGATGATCGCGCTTTCGGTTTCGAGCGAGACTGTGAAGATTGGGGTTTGCTCATTCACGATGCGAAGACGAATGCCCATGTCTTCGAGCGAGCTTTTATCCTTCAGGATCTTCTCGAGAACTGCGGTGTTGCCTGGATCAGCTTTTTCAGAAACGAGAAGTGTGTTTGCTTTCGCCGGTTGCTCCAACTCTCTCTGCAGAAGTTGTAGCGAGACGAAAACCGCGCGCGTCGCGGTCTGTTGCGGATTGACCGAGAATTCGCCCTCTTCCTCCGCCGGCAGGACGCCCCGCACATTTAGCCGCAGCGTGCGGCCGCTATCTTCCTTGCGGCTATGCAACGATTCGAGCGGGATAGCGGAAGGCATCGTGACCCGCAATAGCAACGCATCGCCCTCCTTTACTCCGAGTTCGCGCGCGAGGCCGGGACTCGATAAAGCGTCGCGATCACCTAAGGCGCGACTTTGTCGCTGGTGAAACTTCCAAAACCGTTCATCGACTCCGTAAACACGAACGCGCGCGCTTCGTCGTCCGGTCGCTTCATGCGTAACCGATCCTTCCAGCACGATGATCGGACAGACAGCACCGAACCCAGCCGACGCAAAGCGCTCGTCGGCCGCCACGTCTTCGGATAGCTTTTCGCGGAAGAAGGTCGACGAGTTGATTACGTGACTCGTGGCTCCCAGTTGCTGAAGAAAGATGTTACGCAGGCTGGTGCGGACAGAATCGCCCACCATCAGCGCGCCGGCGAGCACGGCGACAGCGACCGCCACGCCGGCTACGACCGCGGCGTTGGTTCGCCAGAAATAAGTCAGATTGCGTTTGAGAAGAAACAAGAGATTCTTTATGTCCGACAAACTTCAGTTTGTCGTTCCTATGCGACCATCTAACGTTTGTACAATATTCTTAACAAGTGCGACTAGCTGAAGCTTGTCAGCCATTTCTTAACACGAGCGACAAACTGAAGTTCGTCGGACATTCATCCCTTCTTCCGCAACTGCCGCTCGTGCAGCTCGAAGCGCTGCGGAAACCGCTCGGCCAGCTCCGCGCTATGCGTTACTACCATCAGGATCGTTTGCTGCTTTTCATGTAATTCGAGCAGAAGCGAAGCGACTACTTCGGCTGACTTGTGATCGAGATTTCCGGTGGGTTCGTCGCAGAGCAGGAGCAATGGCTTCATAACCAGCGCGCGCGCGAGCGCAACGCGTTGCTTTTCTCCACCCGACAGCTCGGCAGGTCTGTGTTCGAGCCGGCCTCCCAGCCCGACCTGCTCCAACAGCGCACGTGCTCTTGTCACCGCTTCGTCTTTTGGAATGTCGGAAACGAGCGTTGGGGTCAGAACATTTTCGAGCACAGAGCACTGCGGCAAGAGACAATGATCCTGAAAGATAAAGCCGATCTTCCGATTGCGAAAAGCGGCGAGCTCTTTTTCATGCAGGTCGAACGGGCTTTCGTTTTCGAGTTTCACCGTTCCAGAGGTCGGTGGTTCGAGCGCGCCAACGATGTAGAGAAGCGTGCTCTTGCCGCTTCCGGACGGACCCATGATGGAAACCGCGTCGCCTCGCGAAAGCGAAAGCGAGACGTCGTCAAGAATGCCCAGCGGACCGCTGGGCGATGGGTATTCTTTCGAAACGTTGGCGACTTCAAGCAAACGAGCACCTCTAGAAGATTCGTCGCGTCGAACATCGGGGCAGAAGCCCGACCGTAAGGGAGGGCGTTCTGGTTTGGGAACAGACCAGTCTAATTAGTCTTGAACAGCACCGTTTCTAGCACGCCGTCCCTAACGGTCGGGCTTCCGCCCCGTTTCACAAACTGAACAATATTTTGGGTGGCACTAACATTTACGCCGCGCTGACTTGCGTCGATTCGCGAGCCCCGCTACCGAGCATTCCTTCATAAACCTCCAACGCCCGATTGGCCATGTGCGACACCGTGTAATGTTCCCGCACCCCGCGATAACCATTCGCCCCGAGCTCGTCACCCAACGCAGGATTGCGAAAGATTTCGAGCAGACCCTGCGCCAGACTCTCCGCATCATCCGGCTTCACCAACAATCCGCCATTTGTTTTTTCGATGATCTCGGTAAATGCGCCGCGCCGCGGTTGCACCACCGGCACTCCGCAAGCCATCGCTTCGAACAGAAAAATTCCCTTCGGCTCGTCGTAGGTAGCAGGCACCGATAGCACATCCAGCCCGCGCAGAAACTCGATCTTCTCCTCCCGGTCGGGCGCCCCGCGATAATGAAATCGGTCGGCCAGTCCCCACGACTGCATCTTCGCTTCGATGTCGCTCAAGTACTCGCGATTCTCCGCGCCCAGATAACCGGCCACTTCCAGCCGCGCGTCCTTAAAATCATCGTGCTCGCACATTCGTCTAAACGCGTCGCACAAAACATGCAGTCCCTTTTCCGGCGCGACCCGCGCGAAGTACCCGATCGTAAACGGCGAACGACGTCCGGGGGTTCTGGCCGTGTACCCTTCGGTGTTGATGCCGAGCGGGACTACACGCATCCTGGCTTCGGGTATCTCAAGATAGCCGGGCATGAACCCGGCGTAGTATTCGCTGACCGCTAGAAACGCATCGACGTGCTGAACGTTTGCGCGGATCAAGTCGAGCGACTGCGTTCGATACGGCTCGGCCAATCCTTCCAGAAACAGGTCCTCGCCCTGAAGCGTGCAACAGATCGGACGCTTCAACGCTCGTCGCAGCGGCGCCGCCAAACTGATCAGCAATGTGTACGGCAAATTGATAATGTCGGGCGCGCTCTCGTGCTCCAACCACTCGATCATCTTTTCGACTTCTTTGCTTTGATAACCGTCCTCGCCTTTTAACATCGACACCGTCATCTCGCCCAAAAATTTCGGATCGGTCGGAATCGAACGACGCGCCGCAAGCTTCAACATCATTCGTGAATCCCAAAGCCGGTCGAGCAACCTTGGCGATTTACGAAAGAACTTCAGATTCTGTTGCAGGTACACGCTGATGCCGCCGAAAAAAACTTTGTCGCGGCTGACGTTCGCTTCGTCGGTCAGCGTGGGCGTGTAGACGGGCAGAAGCATCACGTCGTGTCCGCGCGCGATCAGCTCCGCGGCCAGCGCATTATCGCGGAAGCAACTTCCGCAATACATGTTCGCGGCCCCGGCGGTGATGTAAAGGATTTTCATTTCAGACGGCGGCGGCGCGCTGGAACGCCCGTCGCGCATACAAATGTTCGAAGAGATTTCCTTCGTGCGGTTGATCCCAGCTTATTTGGTTGGTCGGGACCGGGCCCAGATTCAGACGATCGACGTTTGGTGACGAGACCAGGCGCTCGATCAGATCGGGGTCCGAAGTGATCGCGGTCACCACCAGGCTCGGCCCGATCGCCGCGTGAATGTCCGCCTGCGCGACTTCGACCACGCTGGCGAATGGAAAGAGGTATTCGCGGTTCGCCATCGTGTGACGCGCGTCGGCGCAGCGAACGATGGTCGGCATCAGATAAGCGCAACCCTGCCATGTCACAAGCCGCTCGCCGTGTCGATGCGAAGCGGAAACATCGCGCGCTCCCGGTTCGGACAGGCCCTGCTCGATCATCTGGTTTATACGCGTTGCGATCGCCGGATCGGTAAACGGAGCGATCTGCGCTGTTTCGTCTTCGGCGTCGCGCGGGACGATTGCCGCAAGCCGCCCGGCCAGCGCTTCCGCGATCTCGTCCGCGTGGCTGCTCACCCAAATACCCGACGCGTTGACGCACGAACGCCCGCCGTTGCCGGCGATGGACGCAACCATAACGTCCAGGTATTTCTCCCATTCGTCGATACAGTCATCGCCGATGATGATCTTGCTGTAGCCGGGTCCGTGAACTTCCACCCGCGCGTCGTCTTTCCAGTTTCCGGTCGTTGAAGAGTCGCCGAAAATTATCCCGCGTCCGCAGTGGCGCAAGATCTCGCCCGCGCCGGCGTGGTCCGTCGGATAGAAAGAAAAAGCTCCAGGCGGGAAACCGGCCATGATCATCGCTTGAATAATTCGGAGCGGCGTCCACGGTTCAGCGCTGCCGGGTTTTAGCACGAGCGGGATCTTCATCGCCGCCGCGGGTATCCAGAGCGAATGAACACCCGGCGAATTGTTTGGAAGAACTACGCCGAGCGAATCAGTTCGGGGAAAGAAGCTGAGCGGCCGTCCACCTGCGATTCCGAAACCTTCATCCAAAATTCGCGTGTCGAGCCCACGTGTCAGGCCATCCAAAACACTTCGCATCTCGGCCAGCGCCCCGCGAATCTTTTGCAGATTCCTACGCACCAGGACGAACGGCAAACCTGTCGTCGCCGATACCTGACGAATATAATCCTCCGGAGTTTGTTGGGAGTCGCCGAGCGGCAGCGTACCGTTTGCGAAGTGATCGGCTGCGCGAGAACAGAGCTCGATCAGGTCGTTCATCGAGAATTGAGACAGCGCGTCTCGACCTGATTTCTGATCGAGCAGATCGCGACGGATCAAACCGCTGTTGGCCTGGCTGATCTCGGCAAACGGTTCGCGAGTTCGATGATGCGCAACGCGTGCGACATCGAGGCTCGAGTACGGACGGCCTTTTCTGAGAAGTGGGATTTGTAGCATCGTTCGCCAGTGACGCGCAGTCAGGAAGGGGACCCTGTCCCCGCTTAAGATGGGAGCCTATTCAGGTCTAAAAATGTCGAGCTGCGTGACTTAGGCGGGGACAGGGTCCCCTTCCTGACTGCGTGTCTCCCGCTCGGTGAGTGCCGGCTCCTCGGCAAATCCGCAATCCTAAAATCCGCAATTAGTAGACTCCCTCCACCACATTCGCCCGCAGTTTCGAAAACGGTCGCACGTTACGAACTCCGTCCCACGGATAAAGTTCACACGGCGGCTCGCGCTCAGCCTCGTCTCGCTCCAAAAACCGAGGCATAAAAAACTCGCGCGTCAGCGTGGTCAAACGCACTCGCCCGGTTTCTCCGTACCCGACGATCCGTTCGGGCTCGTCCGGATCGACAATCTCAATCATCGCGCGCGGGCTGGGCGGATAATAGATGACAGCGAAGTTGTCTTCATCGACTCGCGGCTTGTGTACCGCCAGGCCCATCAACGTATTGCCATAGGTCGGCGCGAAGTAAGCTCCGTCGAGCAACTCTTCCACCGCGAAGCGATGAAACTGCTGTGTCATCTCGGTCCCGCCGCAGAACACTCCGGTAATTCCCATTTTCTTCAGCGAAACTTTTTCGCAAAGAGCTTCGAGCAATTTCGGTGTAGTGAACAAGCACTTGATATTCTCGTGTGCACGCAGAAGCGTCAGCCCCTGTTCCACCACATGCTGCTTGTATGCTTCGGCCATACGCGGCTCGTTCATCTTCAAAAGCTTGATCACCCACCGCGGATCCAGATCGACCATGAAACAAATGCCGCCTCGAAACTGCGCCAGATGTTCGACGGCGAGACGCAGACGTCGCGGTCCGGTCGGGCCAAGCGAAAGCCAGTCCGCGCCCTTCGGAAAGAACTCGTCGGGCAACGTGTCGCTGAATGCTTCGTAGTCCAGACGGAAGTCCTCGATGCTGATTCGCGATTTGGGAACACCGGTGCTGCCGCCGGTTTCGAATGTATAGACGGGACGTCCGACGTAGCCGCGCGGTACCCATCTCTGCACCGGACCGCCGCGCAACCATTCATCTTCGAAAAAGCCAAAGCGCCCGAGGTCGTCGAAAGTCTGGATTTCACTGCGCGGATCCCAGTCGAGTTTCTCGGCGTAATCGAGCCAGAACGGACAGCCCGTCGCGGGATCGAAATGCCATTGAATGATCTCGCGCACGTGCGAATCCAGTTGTTCGCGCGCGGCGTCGATTTTGGTTTGGGCTGCGAGTTCGGTGTTCGGCATCTGTTTAGCTACGGCTGTAGCGACGGTTTAGTGGGCTATACAATCAGTCCTGGCAATCGTGAATATAGCGCCCGCGAGCGTGACCTGTCATCTGCGCAGTGCCCGACGGTCGCGGTCAAGGTGAGTAAGAAAAACGGTTTCACGCAGAGGCGCAAAGAAAAGAAAGCATGAAGACGCAAAGAGCAAGCAATATTAGGAACCGCTCAGTACGGAAAGATCATAAAGCTCTCTTTGCGCCTTTTGCTTTCAGTTCTTTGCGTCTCTGCGTGAAATTTGTTTCTGAAACCTACTGCCGGCGCAACTTGATGTCCTGAACGCACCGCAGCTTTCCGTCCTTATCCTTCTGTAGCGACCGGATCGAAAAGACGCCGTCTTCGTTCTTCGCATCGTTGCGGATCTGCTCGCCTATGAATTCATCGCCGTCAAAAACTATCTCAAAGATTTTTTGTTTGTGCCCCGGCGCGTTGACCACGAAATGAATGTGCGCCGGAACTCGCGCCGATGGATACGGTCCGGGCTTGATCGTCTCGAACTCATAACGGCCCTGCGGGTTGCTGCGCATGGTTCCGTTCAGCCGGGGATTCGAGCTGTTGGTCGTTTCCCCGGAGTAGTGTCCGTTGATGTCCGTGTGATAGACGTAAACCGAAGCGCCCGCGAGTGGCGAACCGGAGCTGTCCAACACGGTTCCCGAAACAACCAACCGTTCTCCAGGTTCAATCTCCGGAGCGACGGTGATTTTCCATGGTGTCTGCGGCTCGGCCAACTTCGGCGTTTGAGCGGAGCAAACGGATGTGAAGGAGACGACGATCAGGATTGATAAAAGCAATATCGGCCGGAAGAGTTTTTGCATATTCACACCTCTCGAGAATTCCAGAACTGTCAACATATTTGAAGCGGGAAAGTTTGGCTATGACTTGACGGGTGTTTTTACTGATATTTTACACGGCGAGAGTATTCAAGTTCGGACAACGGGGCGGAAGCCCCGTTGGTCAGCGTGACACTGTTATCTGACCTGCGAATTAGCGCTGGTTGAGTATTTCCGATTACTATGGCTACCGTTCGACCAGCCAGACCAACTGAGTTTTCCGCAGACCACATGAAAAAATATTTTCTCCGGGCCACAATTCTGATGTTGGTTCTGGCTCTTGCTTTCGCCGCATCGCTGTCAGGTTGCGGTTCAAAAAATGGAAGCAACAAGCAGCTAACACTCGCAGTCAATTCCGGCGTTGAAGGCGATGCGCTAAAGCAAGCTGCGCTCGATTACGAAAAGCAAACCGGGATTCACATCAACATAGCGGAATTTCCGTACGCGAATCTTTTCGAAAAAGAACTCGTCGATCTGAACGCTCGCACCGGCGCATACGATCTGATCATGCTCGATGATCCGTGGTTCCCTCGCTTCGCCGCGCACGACCTCTTGTCGGATCTCAAACCGTTCTATGACAAGCGCGGGCAACCGGGACCCGACGACGATTTCGTCGCTAACTCGCTTGCGCTCTGTCGCAATCCATACCAGTCGGGCGCGCTCTACGCTTTGCCGTACGTAGGCAACTCGCAGCTCTTTTTCTATCGCAAAGACATTTTGCAGAAACACTCGCTGAAGGAGCCCGCCACGTGGGACGAAGTTTTGGCTGCCGCAAAGTTGATTCAGGAACGCGAAACTACCGGCGCGCCGGGCGGCGGAAAGATGTATGGCTACGTGATGCGCGCGGCGCAGGGCAACGCCGCGGTAGCGGATTTCATGCCGATCTTTTGGGCGTTCGGAGCTGAGATGTTCGACGCCAGTGGAAAGCCATCGGTTAACAGCACCGAAGGAATCGCCGCGTTGAAATTCATGCTCGAGCTTGGGAAATACTCGCCTCCGGGTTACGCGAGTTTCAACGCCGATGACGTCTCTGCGCATCTGTTGCAGGGAACCGCCGCGATGTCGATCAACTGGCCGGCGTGGATAAGCTCGTTCAGCGATCCCGCCAAGTCGAAAGTGATCGGAGCGATGGAATTCACCGTCATGCCCGGCGCGAAGAATCCCGGAAGAGCAGAGATCGGCAATTGGTTGATTGCGATACCGCGCGATGCGAAGAACGCCGAGCCGGCTTTTGACTTTCTCGTTTGGGCCACGAGCCGCGAGCAGATGAAGCTGTCCGCCATGCGCGGCAATCCGCCGACTCGGCAATCTATCTTTAAGGACGCAGCGATGATTGCGAAGTTTCCAGCCTATCCCGCGCAGCTTCGATCGCTGGAGAACTCTCGCCCGCGCCCGCGCACACCGCTGTGGAACGAAGTCGAAAACACGTTCGGGATATTTCTTTCAAAGGCAAACAGCGGCGAACTGTCGGCTGAAGATGCGATGAACCAGGCCAATGCGGAGATCGCGAAGATCGTTGAGCGTGGGAAATGAGAAAAGACAGGACGCAGGAGACAGGACTCAGGACTCAGGATTCAGGAAACAGAGTAGGACAAACTGACCAGGACTCTTGTTAGGATCGCACGTTGCAGGCTTCTTACTCCTGTGTCCTGTGTCCTGTGTCCTGAGTCCTGAGTCCTGTCTCCTGTCTCCTGCGTCCTGCATCCTGCTTTTCCGAACATGAGCACACTCGCCTCTAACAGAAATCGTCGATCCGGTTTTCTCCTGAGTAACGATCGCGCGTTGCCTTACCTGCTCGTGGCGCCGGCCGTCGCAGTGCTGCTGGCGCTTTCAATCTATCCACTCGTCTACTCGATCAAGGTCAGCTTTCAAACCGGCATCGGTCAGCGAACGGCCTGGTCGATCGGAAACTTCACTCGACTTTTTTCGGATGGATTTTTTCTGACGGCGCTGGGCCACACGATTGTCTACGCCGTCGTGGCATTGACGTTCGAATTCCTGCTCGGACTTGGTCTCGCCGTTCTGCTCAACGAGAAAATTCGCGGCCGCGGGCTTTTCCGAGCGTTGCTTCTTGTTCCGATGATGCTTCCGTCGGTTGTAGTCGGAATCGTCTGGCGATTGATGCTCAATCCCAATTTTGGCGCGATCAACGGAACGCTGAAGGGCGCGGGCGTCGATACGACGGGCCTAACCTGGACGGCGTCGCCGAAGCTGGCGCTCGCGTCTGTGATCCTGGTCGATGTTTGGCAATGGACGCCTTTCGTCTTCCTGGTGTTGCTGGCGGGGTTGCAGGCGATTCCGCAGGAGCCTTACGAGGCAGCCTTGATCGATGGCTCGAGCCGCTGGCAAACATTTCGTCATGTCACGCTTCCGCTCTTAAAGCCCGCGATTCTGATCGTGCTCCTGTTGCGGACAATGGATCTGCTCCGCGTGTTCGACCAGATATTTATTCTGACCGAAGGCGGGCCGGGCTTTGCGACTGAAACCATCAGTCTCTATATCTATCGCACGGCGTTTCGCTTTTCGGATTTTGGTTATGCGGCGGCGATGTCGTTCGTTCTGCTACTTCTGACAAATGTGATCAGCATGCTCTACATTCGCCTGCTTCAAAGACAGGAGGCGGGATGAACGCGCGGAGCAGACATGTTGGCGCGAGCGTCGCGAAGTACGCGATCGTGCTATTCGCGGTTGCCGCGACTTTGGCGCCCGTCTATTGGCTGGTCACTATCTCGCTCAAGAGCGAAGTCGATCAATTCGCGGTTCCGCCGCGTTGGCTCAACTTTGCTCCCACTTTGGTTCACTACAAGGACGCGTTCATCGAGCGTTCGTTCGGCCAATATCTGGCGACCAGCGCGATCGTAGCGGTGCTTTCGACAGTTTGCGCTTTGGTGCTGGGGACACTGGCGGCTTACGCGCTGGCTCGGTTTCGGATGCCGAAGAAACTGGATAAGCGAATCTCGCTTTGGATTCTTTCGACTCGAATGTTTCCGCCGATCGTCACGGCCGTCCCGCTATTTTTGATGATGCGTGATGTGCGGCTGCTGAACACAAAGGCGTCGCTGATCATTGTCTACACCGCGTTCAATCTTCCGTTTGTGGTTTGGATGATGCGCGGGTTTTTTATGGAAGTGCCGCGCGAGATGGAGGAGGCCGCGATGGTCGACGGCGATTCGCGGTTGGGAGCGCTGTGGCGTGTAGTGCTGCCGCTGGTCGCGCCGGGGCTGGCGGCCACGGCGGTGTTTTGCCTGATCATCTCGTGGAACGAATTTCTTTTCGCGCTGGTGTTGACGCAGACGGATGCGGCGATGACTTTGCCGGTCGGGATCGCGGGAAGAGTGACGCAGTACGAGATCAAGTGGGGAGTGATGAGCGCGGCCGGAGTGGTGGCGATGATGCCGATCTTGATTTTTGCGATGGCGGTGCAGCGGTATTTGGTGCGGGGGCTGTCGCTGGGTGCGGTGAAGGGGTGAGAGGTCAGCTCGATGCTTGAGAGATATTTCGGCTTGAGGGTTTCACGCAAAGGCGCAATGAAAAGAAAGACTCAAGGCGCAAAGGGTTGGACAAGAGGGCTGAGCCGCAAATGACTTCTTTGCGTCTTATGTTTTTCTTTTCTTCGCGCCTTTGCGTGAAACGTTTTTGATGCATTTGTCTAAACCAAACAAGGGGTTAGTCACATTGGAGCGTCATGAATGTTAGGTTTGAGAAAGTAACAAAAGACTTCGGCGCTGCTGTCGTCGTTAATGATTTGACGCTCGAAACCACCGATGGCGAGTTTGTTGTGCTCCTCGGTCCGTCGGGTTGCGGTAAGACGACTACGCTCAGGATGCTGGCCGGGCTTGAGGACGTCACCTCGGGCGATATCTTCATCGGCGCTGAACGCATAAACGATATCCCCACCCGCGACCGCGATATCGCGATGGTGTTTCAAAGCTACGCGCTCTATCCGCACATGACCGTAGCCCAGAACATCGCCTACCCGCTCACCGTTCGCAAGATAAAGAAACCCGAAATTCATCAGCGTGTCGAAGACGTCGCGAAAATGCTCGCGATCACCAGTTTGCTGTCCCGCAGGCCGCGCGATCTGTCCGGAGGCGAACGCCAGCGAGTCGCGCTCGCACGCGCGATCGTTCGTCAGCCGCGTGTCTACCTGATGGACGAACCGCTGTCGAATCTGGATGCAAAACTTCGTGTGCAGATGAGAGGCGAGCTGAAGCGACTTCAACACGAGCTCGGCACGACGACCGTGTATGTGACTCACGACCAGGCGGAAGCAATGACGCTGGCGCATCGCGTAGCGGTCATGCGCGACGGGCGATTACAGCAATTCGACACGCCTTTGAACATCTACAACCAACCGGTGAATCGCTTTGTAGCGGAGTTCGTCGGCAACCCGGGAATGAACTTTATCGACGGAAGGATCGATGCGGCATCGCGGCGATTTGTCGGTGAAGGATTCACGCTGCCGCTTTGCGCGGCAGTGCTCGAGAGTTTGAGCGGCCGAGAACGTGCCACGCTTGGGATTCGTGCAGAGAATATTCACGTGTCGACCGAAGAACGGCCGGCGGGGCTTCCGACCAAAGTCTACGTCACGGAATCGATGGGAAACGAGACGTTTGTTTTTCTGCAGATAGGAGCCAGTGAAAAGATAATCGCGCGAGCACCGGCAGCGTTCAGCGCGGAGTTGGAGTCAAGGGTTTGGGTTAGTTTGGAAATGGATAAGTGCGTTTTCTTTGGTACGGATGGCGTGGCGATTATGAGTAATGGTGTTTGAAGAGAATCTTGAGCGTTCAATGTCATTTGCAAATCTAAAGTCACCCACCAATGCAGTCAGGAAGGGGACCCTGTCCCCGCTGTGCAATCCCTATTCTCACTATTGAGGAAACCTGACTGCTGGTGAAGAAGCTTGAAAGCTAATGAACCTTGAGGCGGGGACAGGGTCCCCTTCCTGACTGCATCTGGGCGAGTTGAATGCTGGTGGAAAGGCCTGAGAGATAATGAACCTCCGCAGTACGGACCACGAATCACACGAAGCAAAAGAAAAACCGATTCATACGAGACGCGGGCGTGATCGCCGTTTGCGGGGAAGCCGTTTTAGCGGACCGACTCCCCTCACCCCTGCCCCTCTCCCACAGGAGAGGGGGAACACTCTTCTGGTGGTTCCGAGCGACATGCCCTCTTCCCCCGCCCTTCTCCCAGAGGGAGAAGGGGGACCCTTGCTCCCTAGCCGGTTGGGAGAGGGCTTGTCATCCTTCAGCACAGATCTGCTGCCCGGTTCCTACGCGCCCGACGCAGACCCCTTCTTGTTCGGTTGCGGTGTGACGCGCAGGTAGGGCTTGAGCGTCTTCCAGCCGGCGGGGAACTTCTCTTTCGCGGCTTCGTCGGACAACGAAGGAACGATTATGCAATCGTCTCCATCTTTCCAATTGACCGGAGTGGCTACGCTGTAGTTTGCCGTCAATTGCAGCGAATCGATCACACGTAGTATCTCGTCGAAGTTGCGTCCGGTGCTGGCCGGATAAGTGATCATCAGTTTCACTTTCTTGTCCGGACCGATGACGTAGACCGAACGAACCGTGAAGGTGTCGCTGGCGTTCGGGTGAATCATGTCGTACAGATCGGATACCTTGCGGTCCGCGTCGGCAATGACCGGGAAGTTCAAGGCGGTTCCCTGCGTCTCTTCGATATCGGCGGCCCATTTCTGATGCGAGTCAGCCGGATCGACGCTCAGTCCGATGATTTTTACGTCGCGTTTATCGAATTCTGGTTTCAGGCGCGATGCTTCGCCCAGTTCCGTCGTGCAAACCGGCGTGAAGTCCTTGGGATGCGAGAACAGCACGCCCCAGCTATCGCCCAGCCATTGGTGGAAATTAACCTCTCCGTCTGTTGTCTCCGCAGTAAAGTCGGGTGCGGTGTCGCCTAGTCTTAAAGCCATGATTGGTTTTTCCTTTCTTGATGAAAAATTCCGGGTAAGATTTCAATCTCGGCGAGAATCGCGAGGTGGTAAACAAGTGGATGATGTTGCAGAGGGCTTTTACACCCAAGCTCGCGTCAAGTCAATTAAGGGACATTCCAGGTACTGGGTCAATTTGAAATCACGCCTTAAGAATCTCGTCAACGCCTTCGGCGTTACAATGCGAATTTCTTCAAATTGACCCACTACCACATTCCAATTGTCCTTACGCAACGCCCCGCGCCCTTCCTGACAACGCAACGCCCACCATCAACCCCGCCAGCGCGAAGGTGATCGCCGCCGAAAGCAAACAGAATTCACAGAAGTGATTCAGCACGATTGCCTGCACATACAAAAGCCTGATCGTCATCAGGGTCATCACGCCGACGACAATTAGCAACAACATCCGTGTCCTGCGATAGCCGAAGAGAGTAAGCACCGACAGACTGAAGACGGTGAAGTATGCGAGCGCGCCCAGTGATGCGAGCGGAAAGCCGCTAACAGTTGCGTACGCGCTGCTCAGGACCACGTCGCATCCGGTGGTTATCGTGCACTGGACGCTTTGACCCGTCAGATGTTTGATGGTCAGGTAGATCGAATCAGCCAATCCAACCAGTGCAAGCAACGCCGCGGCCAAATAGAGTCGGTTTGTTGATGCGGGCGCGGAGGTGAGTACTCCGCCGCTCTCGGGCTGGTTGATGCTGGAGGAACTCATTATTTCTTTTCAACCAGCGCCGTGTTGATCGCACGACGAAGCGCTTCCGGCGTCATGTCGTTAGCGTTCACCTGTTTTCCGTTTATGAAAAGCGTGGGCGTGCCCGTCACACCCATCGACTTAGCGCGTCGCATGTCGAGGGTGACCCTCGAAATTGCAAGGTCGCTTCCCATGTCGCGCATGAACTTGTTTGCATCCAGGCCCAGCCCTTGAGCGTAGCGGGTAAATTGCTCGCGCGGGTCCGGGGCCAATGTCCACTCGGCCTGCTTTTCATAAAGCATGTCGTGCATTTCCCAAAACTTGCCCTGCATTCCCGCCGCCTCGGCTGCGCGCGCGGCGTCGTACGCGTGTTTATGAATTGTGGGCAGCGGGTTATGTCTGAACACGACACGCAAACGGTCGCCGAGCTCGT
Source organism: Pyrinomonadaceae bacterium (assembly GCA_963702045.1). Classification (GTDB taxonomy): domain Bacteria; phylum Acidobacteriota; class Blastocatellia; order Pyrinomonadales; family Pyrinomonadaceae; genus JACMLC01. The sequence goes on along the minus strand of OY969701.1, from coordinate 5,248,103 downwards.
TTTCGATTTCCTTCAAAATGGGATGAAGCGCTCCGCATGGCGGGCATTCGAAATCGCCGAATTCCTCGAGCGTTACGGGCGCGCTTGCTCCGCCGCGCACACGCGGGGGGTCGGCGCCGGGGGGAGTCGCGGTCGCTGTCGTTCCCGTGCTCGGACTCGGCGACGGCTGCGCGGGCTTCATTCGCGTGTACATCAGTGCGCCGGCGGCGAATGCTCCGATCAGCACGACGGCAATTATCAGCAGAGGTAAGTTTCGTTTCATGTATACCGAGTCTTCCTAAATTCTTATTTAACTCAGAGGAATGATACTGATATAACATCGCAAAGCAAAACGGAAGGAGCATTGATGAAGCTAGCTTTAAACGGGGCTACGACTATGCGGGCGGACCTCGAAACAGACGTTCGCGCTGCCAGCGCTGCGGGATTCGACTACCTTGAAATCTGGGCGTCAAAACTACGGAGATTTCTGAGCGCGAAGAGCGCGCAGGAGTTGAAATCGTTGTTCGAGGAATACAAATTGAAGCCGTACAGCATCAACTCCATCGAGCACATATCGTTTCGAGATCCATCGCGACACGCCAGTTTGCTGGAAGAATCCGAAGAACTTTGCCGGGTAGCCGCGGCGATTGATTGCCCGTACGTGGTGGTTGTGCCGAGCCCCCTGCCCCCGGGTGTTGGTCCTGAAGAATCAACGGACGAGTCAGCGCGTGTGTTGTCCGAGCTGGCCGACATAGCAGACCGACATGGTGTCGGGTTGGCGTTCGAGTTTTTGGGCCAGACGGATTGCAGCGTACAGACGCTGGAGCACGCGAACGAGATTGTCAGCCGCGTCGGACGCGCAAATGTTGGACTCGTAATCGACAGCTTTCATTTCTACGCAGGCGGTTCGACGATTGAATCTATCGACGCGCTCGATCCTGAACGGCTCTTCATTTTTCACATCAACGATGCCGAACCGCTTTCCCTTGAAGTGCTGGAAGACAAACACCGGCTGCTGCCGGGTCTCGGTATCCTGCCTTTGAAAGAGATCGTCGCAGCGCTTCGGCGAATCGGTTATGCCCGTGTCGCCAGCGTCGAGATCTTTCGACCGGAATATTGGGAACGCGACCCATTCGAACTTGCCGGCGATGCTTTTAAAGCGACCAAAGGCGTCCTGGGAGCGTAGCCGCCGATGGAGCGCAGGCGGCTCCCGTGCAGTGAGCGCAAAGCGCGAAAACACACGTTGCAATCTTAGATCATGGACAAAATCAAAATTGGAATAGTAGGCGCAGGTTACATCGGCGGTGTGCACGCTTCCGTGCTTGTGCGTGACGAACGCGTGACCGTGGAAATGATTTGCGATCTCGATACCGAGCGCGCTAATCGCCTGGCTAAATCGTCAGGCGCGGCGGTCGCGTCTGACTTTCGTCAGCTGGTTGGCGATTGCGACGCCGTCTTTGTGACGACACCGAACACAAAACATACCGAGCTGGCAATTTATGCCGCGAACGCAGGGAAGCATGTCTTCTGTGAAAAGCCGCTGGCGACGAATCTGCAAGACGCGCAGGCAGTCCTGACCGCAGCCGAAGCCAGCGACCGGGTTTTTCAGGTCGGGCACAATCGCCGGTTCGCTCCGGTCTATGCGCGGCTGAAGGAATTGCTGGCAGGCGAGAACGCGCCGCATTCGGCGCACGTGAAGATGAACCGCGGCGAGCTGCAAAAACCAGAATGGGTCGGCGATCCGTCCATCACCGGCGGATTTCTTTACGAGACGACGATACACATGTTCGACATGATGCGGTTTCTCTTCGGCGACGTGGTTGAGCTGCATGCGATCGGTTCGCAACACGAGTACCCAGAGACAGACGATTTTTCGGTCATGCTGCGGTTTGAAAACGGAGTTCACGCGACGCTCTGTTCGGCAGCGGATGCCAGCTGGTTGTTTCCGTTCGAACGTGTGGAAGTTTTCTGTCACCACCAAACTGTCACTACGCGCGAGATGGAGAGTTTGACCGTGAGCGAAGCGCTCGACGGACAGCACGTCACCCATTCGATGCACATGCTTTCGAAGGAAGAGAAGTGGGGCTACGCGCAGGAGGACCAGGCGTTTATCGACGCGATCAGAAACGGAACCACGGCGCCGGTAACAGCGCTTGATGGATACAAGTCGGTGGAGTTGGTAGACGCGTGTTATCGAGCGGTGGAGACGGGCAAGCGATGGAGCGCAGGCGGCTCGCCAGCAGTGAGCGCGAAGCGCGAAAGTTGAGCTGCCGTAACTACCCCGCGCGGAAAGTGCTCGGAAACCTTTGCGCGAGAACTTTGCCAATCGCTGATTCGCGCTATGCGCTCACTGCTGGCGAGCCGCCAGCGCTCCTTGGGGCGGCATTTCTTCAACGGGACTCGTGTTCCCGTACAAACTCTGGTTGACTACCTGTCTGGCGGACATTCGCTCGATGAGTTTCTGGATGATTCCCCCACTGTGCGTCGCGAACAGCCGATTGAATTGCTCCAAAAGATCAAGGAAATGCTCGCAGACGCGGAAGAATGAGAATCCTTCTCGACGACTGCCTGCCTACGGAGCTGGCGAGTATTTGAACTATAATTCGAATTGTTATGGCTACGAACCTCATTCAATCTGATCCTGCCGTGATGATGGGCAAACCTGTAATCGCGGGCACGCGCATAACGGTAGAGCTTATTCTCGAGAAATTATCTGCCGGAGAAACCGTTGAGCAGATTCTCGAGGCTCACCCTCGCTTAACGAAAGAGTCGGTTTCAGCGGCTCTCGCGTACGCGGCTAAGCACCTTCCTAATCCCCAAAGAGCAGTATGAATCTCCTGGCGGATGAAAGCGTTGACCGGCAAATTGTGGAACGTTCGCGGAAGGAAGGTCCCGAAGTACTGTATATCGCCGAGATAGAGCCGGGAATTCCAGATGACCTCGTGCTACAGCGCGCGAACGAAGTATCAGCTTTGCTTTTGACCGGAGATAAGGATTTTGGCGAACTAGTTTTCCGCGGTAAGAGCTTAACCTTGAACGGTGTGATATTTCTTCGGCTAGCAGGCTTATCTGCAGAACGAAAAGCAGAAATTGTCGTGAACGCTTTTAACGAACGCGCTTGGGCATTTCCAAATCGGTTCAGTGTTATCTCACCCGGCAGAATTAGAATTCGATCAGCAGTCTGAATCCAATACCCCGTAGCGCGCCTACGGCACCAACACAACCTTCCCAATATTCTTCCTTGCCTCGATATAACTCTGCGCTTCGCCGGCCTGCTCGAACTTAAACGCTTTGTCCACGTGCGGGCGGACCCAACCGTCACGGACGCCGTCGATCAAGTCCTTCATCCATCCGGCAACTTTCTCGCCCTCGTGCCACATGTGGCCCAGATTCAATCCGAACACTCCGCGATTCCGATTGAGCAATCCGAACGGGTGAAACCACGGCGTCTGAATGGCGGCCTTAGCCATTCGCAACTTTCCGGTCAACCCGTCGGCAGAAGCTACCGAGATCCCAAACATTCCCAATCGCCCGGTTGTCCTGAGCGCTTTGTAGCTCTTTTTCCAATGCCCTCCGCCGAGCGGATCGATGACAAGCTCGACACCGCGCCCATTCGTAATATCTTTCAAAACAGCCAACCAATCGCCGGTTCGATAATCGATAGCGAAATCCAACCCGCGCTCTTTCAGGAAAGCGTGTTTTGACGGACTAGCAGTTCCGTAAGTTTTCGCGCCGACGTGTTTGGCTATATCCAGCGCGGCCAACCCTACGCCACCGCCGGCGTTGTGAATCAACACCGCTTCGCCGGCGTGCAAAGATCCCATCACAATCAGAAGCGCGTACGCGGTCAAATAGTTGACCGGGATCGCAGCGGCTTCTTCGAAACTGAGGCTCTCGGGCTTTTCAAATATCTGCGAAGCAGGAACGATGACGACGTCGGAATAGCCGCCAAAGCGAGTCATCGCCAGAACGGCTTTGCCAATCGAACTCTGATCTGCACCCGCTCCAACCGCGTCGACAACTCCAGCCACTTCGTAGCCAACTACCGCCGGCAGTTTCGGCGCGTCCGGATACAAACCCTGTCGAGCCAGAATATCTGCGAAGTTGATGCCGGCTGCCTTGACCCGAACCCGAACTTCGTCTGGCCCAGGCTCAGGATCAGGCCGTTCCTGGACCTTCAGCACTTCCGGTCCGCCGGAGCGCGTAATCACGATTTGTCGCATGGCGCGGAGTTTAGACCTCTTCAACCGCGACACGCAATATTTCGGCTACGCTCCATGCCTGTGCAATACAGCCGCGCGGCGTGTGCGGCGCGTCGCCGTCAAAAATCTCGGAGATTTGTCCGAGCCCCGCTTCTCTCAAATGATTGCTAAAAGGTCTAAGCCGGGCCGCAGCGCGTTCGTGAGCGTCTTCATTCTCGCCAAAGACACGCAGATACGCGGTGACGAAAGGGCCCATCAACCACGCCCAGACTGTTCCCTGGTGATAGGCGCCGTCGCGGCTGAGCGAGTCGCCTTCGTATCGACCGCGGTACCGGGGGTCTGACGGCGAGAGCGTGCGCAATCCGTAAGGCGTCAGAAGTTCGCGCTCTACCACCTCAACTATTTGACGCGCGCGGTCAGCCGAAACCATCGTGTGCGCGAGGCTGACGGCGAGGATCTGGTTCGGCCGAATCGAAGCGTCGCGTTGTTCGCCGTCGACGACATCGTAGAGACAACTCGCTTCGTCGTTCCAAAAAATTCGGTTAAAGCTGGCTTGCGCTTTTTCTGCCCGCTGTCCGTAAAAGTTTTCCCGTTCTTCCTGGTCGAACCTGCGCGCCAGACTTTCCATCACTCGGAGCGCGTTGTACCAAAGCGCCTGAATCTCAACCGGCTTGCCTCGTCGCGGCGTCACTACCCAATCGCCAACTTTGGCATCCATCCAGGTTAGCTGCCAACCGTCCTCTCCCGCCGCCAACAGGCCGTCGTCGTCGACGTGAATGTTGTGACGAGTTCCGCGAATGTGCCAATCGATGAGGTCAGCCATGACGTCATAAAGATTGTTTCGCACAAATTCGTAATCGTGTGTGTGTTGAAGCAGAGCGCGAATCGCTTCAAAGAACCAGAGCGTCGCATCCACCGAGTTGTATTCCGGCGTCTCGCCTTCATCCGGAAATCGATTTGGCAACATTCCTTTGTCGCAGTAACGGGCAAACGCCAGCAGAATGCTCTTCGCGATTTCGGGACGATTGGTCGCGAGGGTCAGTCCGGGCAAAGCGATCATCGTGTCGCGGCCCCAATCGCTGAACCAGTGATAACCGGCGATGACGGTTTTTTGATCGCCTCGCGCCACGACGAACTGATCCGCTGCCTGCACAAGAGAGCGCACGAATTCGTCGTCAGCCGGAGAGGCGGTCGAGATTAGCAATCTTCGCTGAACTTCCTTTTCCTGCAATTGATTGATGTCGGCGACCTCTCCCACATTGCGTCGTTCAGTGGAAGCGATGAGGTCAACTTTCGATCGCCGCATCAGGTCGAACTTTAGTGCCATCGGATTGAAGAGATCTTCGGTGAAGTCAAATCCGCGTTCGCGTTCGACGTTGTATTCAAGATTGCGATACCAGTAACCGGTCTGTTCAACTTCGCCGGCACTGTGCGCGAAGGAAATGGCGGGCAGCTCTGAAAATGGTTTGAAGGTGACCGAGCAGTTTTCAAACAAGACATTGGCGTCGATCGTGTTTCTCTCTCGCGCAAGACTGTGATAGTCGCGAAAGGCCAGCAGCGGATAAAGCTCGAGCACGCACTTGTCCACAAGCAACAGGCCGTCGCGGTCGAGCGTCCTCTCCAAACCCAGGCCGGCAATTCGATACCTGATCGCGACGGAATTCTCGCCGTAAATCATGAAGACAGATTTCTCAATCGTGATTCCGTCTATCTGAAAAGTAGAAATCGGAAACGGATCGAGTCGAAAGCCAGTTTGAAATTTGAATCCGAGGGGATGGATCGTGCCGGGATATTGATTGGTCGAAAGATCGTAACGCCGGCCGTTGATCACAAGCGTCTCTTCAATCTTTGAAAGCATCACCACACGCCCAACCGGCGGATGGGTGGCTGCTACCAACAGACCGTGATAGCGGCGCGTGTTGAGGCCGGCGATAGTGGACGACGAGTAACCGCCGATGCCGTTTGTCTCGAGCCATTCGCGCGAGCGCGCGGAGTCGAGATCGGTGCAGATGTTCTGGTCGAACTGGATCATCTTAAATGCCGGTGAATAGTAAATGGTGAATAGTAAAATAAAGGAACGGCGCCAACAGTTGTCAGTCAGCATTTGCTGATTCGAGTATTCGAGCTTGAATTTGCACGTTCAACCCTTCGCGCCTTGTGGTTTTTCTTTGCTTAGCGTCTTTGCGAGAAAAAGCGACGTTTCACGCAAAGACGCTAAGCAAAGAAAAACCAAAGACGCAAAGTGTTTGTTCGCCACGCGAGCTAAATAACGGTGCGTGAACTTCTCCAGCGTACTACACGTTTTTTATCTAACATCTAACATCCAGTATCTGACATCTTCTCTCACTCTCCACTCTGCTGCATCAGCTTCGCGACCAGACCAGTCCACCCGGTCTGATGACTCGCCCCCAGGCCCGCGCCGTTGTCTCCATGAAAATACTCGTAAAACAGCACAAACTCGCGCCAGTTCTCGTCCGACTGAAACTTCTCAGCGTCGCCGTACACCGGTCTTCTCCCGTCTGAATCGCGCAGGAAAATACGCGACAATCGCCGCGACAACTCCGCCGAGACTTCCCATAAATTCATCATCGTTCCCGAACCGGTCGGGAACTCGACCCTAAACTCATCTCCCAGGTAATGATGAAACTTCTGCAGCGATTCAATCAGCAGATAATTCACCGGAAACCAAACCGGACCCCGCCAGTTTGAATTGCCGCCAAACAACCCGGTAACCGACTCGGCCGGCTCGTAATCAACGCGGTGCTCAATTCCGTCGACCGCGAGGACGTACGGCTCGTCTCGATGAAACCGCGAAAGCGCGCGTATGCCGAACGGCGACAGAAATTCGTTCTCGTCGAGCATCACTGAAAGGACTCGTCTCAACCGGTCCTGCGTGACTACCGACAGAATACGGCGCCCGCCTTCACCAAACGTGCGCATGCTCGCGACGTTTTCCAACAGATCCTGTCGATTGTCTATGAACCATTCCATTCGGCGTTTGAAGTTCGGAAGTTGATCGAGCAGATCGGGCTCCAAAGTCTCGATCGCAAAAAGCGGAATCAACCCGACCATCGATCGAATCTTGATTGGAAAATGCGTTTCGTCCGGCAGGTGCAGCACGTCGTAATAAAATCCGTCGTCTTCGTTCCACAGCTGGATGTTCTCGTCGCCGAGGTTGTTCATCGCATCGGCGATGTACACGAAGTGCTCCCAGAATTTGCTGGCGACGTCTTCGTAACTCTTGTCGTCCCTGGCAAGCTCCATCGCGATCGCCAACAGGTTCAGGCTGTACATCGCCATCCAACTGGTTGCGTCCGACTGTTCAAAGTATCCGCCGGTAGGCAGTTTAGAGCTGCGGTCAAACACGCCGATGTTGTCCAACCCCATGAACCCGCCTTCGAAGATATTGTTGCCCTCGGTGTCTTTGCGGTTGACCCACCAGGTGAAATTCAAAATGAGCTTATGAAAGATTCGTTCGAGGAACGCGCGATCGCCGACTCCCCTTCGCTTCTCCTCGATCTTGTAAACACGCCAGGCCGCCCAGGCGTGAACCGGCGGATTGACGTCGCCCAGTGCCCATTCGTACGCGGGCAGCTGGCCATTCGGGTGCATGTACCACTCGCGGAGCATCAGGATCAGCTGCTCCTTGGCAAAGTCGGAATCGACCAACGCCAGCGACACGCAATGAAATGCCAGGTCCCATGCCGCGTACCACGGATACTCCCACTTGTCGGGCATCGAGATTACGTCGGCATTATAGAGATGAAGCCAATCCCGATTTCGCCCTTTCTTTCGCTGCGCCAGTGGAGCGGGCTGGGCCGGATCGCCGTCCAACCATTCCTCAACTACGTAGTGATAGAACTGCTTGGACCAGAGCAGACCCGCCAGCGACTGGCGCATCACTCCGCGTGCGTCGTCGGAGAGACCAGCCGGAATGACATTGCCGTAAAACTCGTCCGCTTCGTTCAGACGCGCCGCGAAAATCGCGTCGAAATCTTTGGTAAAGTCTCGGCGAGTCCCGCTCGAGTACGAGTCGTCTGTAAATCGCAGCCGAATCGTTTTCGATTCGCCTGGGCCAAGCGTGAAGGAATAATGGGCCGACGCTTTCGTGCCTTTTCGCGCGGGGTTCACCGCGTTCTTCGCGCCTTTGACGATGTAATCGTTAATTCCGTCTTTGGCGAAACCCGTGGAGTGGGGAACTCCGTAAAGCCTTTGAGTGTTGGTGTCGTTCTCAGTGAACAAAAGCTCGTCCGCGCCTTCGCAGTGCAACCAGCGTCCGCCGTAATAGCCTTCTTTCAGTTCGATCGCCTGCTGCGAGCCGGTATTTTCACTCACCCGCATTGCGGGGCGATCCTGGTTGAAATCCCATGACCACAGATTGCGAAACCAAATCGTCGGCAGCAGGTGAAGCGGCGCTGCTTCGCTTCCGCGATTGGTTGCGGTGATCCGCACCAGGATGTCTTCGGAACTTGCCTTTGCGTATTCGACCTGCACGTCGAAGTATCGATCGTTGTCGAAGATGCCGGTGTCGAGCAGCTCGAACTCGCGATCGCTTCGATTACGTTTGCGGTTTTCGTCGAGGAGCTGTTGATAAGGAAACGCCGCTGCCGGGTACTTGTACAGAAACTTCATGTACGAATGGGTCGGTGTCGAATCGAGGTAGAAGTAATACTCTTTGACGTCTTCGCCGTGGTTGCCTTCGGGGCCGGTAAGTCCGAACAAGCGCTCCTTAAGAATTGGATCGTGTTCGTTCCAGAGAGCTACAGCGAAACATATCCGGCCGTGGCGGTCGGAGATCCCTGCCAAACCGTCTTCGTTCCAGCGAAAGGCGCGCGAGCGCGCGTGATCGTGCGGGAAGTAGTCCCAGGCGGAGCCGTCCGCGCTGTAGTCTTCGCGGACCGTGCCCCACGCGCGGTCGCTGAGATACGGCCCCCAGCGTTTCCAGTGCGCGGTGCGTAGACGAGATTCTTCCAACCGCTGGTCCTCGGCGGTTTGGGATGCTGGGTTTGAGTTGTCAGGCTTCTCGGGCATCTGGCACTGCTGATTTAAGAAAAATTCACGTTTAGCTTGAATTCAAACGTCTTCGCGCCTTGAGTTTTTCTTTGCCTTGCGCCTTTGCGTGAAACGTCGCTTTTCTCGCAAAGGCGCAAAGAGAAAACTCAAGGACGCAAAGGGTTGAGTGATCCAAGTGAAGTTGTCAGCTGTCACGGGCTCCGTCGACCTGTTTTCGAAAAACCTCTTTCCAGCTTTCCGGCAGCGCATCTACCTCGAGCGCGCGTCGCATGGTCTCGAAATCGCTCTTGTCATTCACAAAAATCCGCACGATGTCCGTAACCGTCACCGCGTTCGCATCTCGCGAGATCGGCTCGATCGCATCCCCCGCTGCCACTTCGCCTTCCTTCGTGACAGAGAAATAAAAGCCGGTTCGCATGCTTGCCAGGAATCGCTTGATGATGTCAGTACGTTGGAACTTTGCGCCGAGCTTGTAACAAGGCAGCCGCGGCTCGGTCACCATCAACTCGGCTGTTCCTACTCGAAACCGATCGCCGATGTTGATAGACGTTTCGATCATCCCTTCGACCGTCAGGTTTTCGCCGAACATTCCCCACGGCAGATTCATCTCCGGCAACTCGCTTCGCCAGAACTCGTAATGCTCAGACGGGTACGCGTAAACCGCTTTGGTTGGCCCGCCGTGCACGGAAAGGTCGGCCTGCCTGTCGCCATCCAGGTTCAGCGTTCGCACAATGACGCTGCTGTCGACCGGCTGTTTGAAAATCCCGGTCGAGATCTGCCGGCCCTGCCACATCACAATCCGCGGGCGCGCTACGTTGACGGAGATGACTTTCATTTCTTGATGATTAATCGAGTTCGACATTTTCTCGTCCGTGCCGCAGGACCTTTGCCATCCAGACCAGCTCTTTGAGAAATTTGTCCACGCGCTGAATATAAGCCGTGTCGACCAAATTTCCCTGTTCATCGAATCGGGTTTGCACGTTTGAGAAGTTGACGTCCCAGAAGATCGTCACCAGACCCAGCTCGCGCATCACCGGAAGCAGGTTCTCGATAACGCGCGTTCCGCCGAACGGACCTGCCGACACGCCGCAGATGCCGACCGCCTTGTGAATGTACTCTTTCAGATTTGAATCAAGCGCGTGCTTCAACAAACCCGGATAGCCATGATTGTATTCGGGAGCGACTATCACCAGCGCGTCCGCGCGAGCGACCGTAGCGGAGAATCGCGGGTCCTTGATCTGTTCGCCGGCATCATCGCTGGCCAGATCGAGGTCGCGTACATCGATCAACTCGGTTTCGACACGGGGGTACTTAGCCACTTCGGCGTGAACGAACTTTGCGACGTGTTCGCTCATGCGACCCTGCCGCGCTGTCCCAAGAATTACGGGAATGAAAAGAGGGGATTCTGAAGCCATCTGCTGGAGACTCCTATCGTGGTGTTTGGCGCAGTATGGCTGAGTGTAGTGTTAGTTTGCTAGTACGAGGAGGCGTGGCTCTGGCGCTGCTGGAGGAACGAACCACGAAATAGCCGAACAAAATGACAAACCATTCACACGAAACACGAAGAATGGTTCAAGATCGCAGCTATTCTTTCGTGTGATTCTGTTTCGGTTTAGTGGTGTTTAGTGGTTCGTACTCGTTCCGTCCAAACAGCATCCGAGCTCTGAGGCTAATCAATCCGCCTGGCAACACACAGCGCAGAAACGCCGAAGGGTAGGTTCATGTATCGCAGCCAGGTGCTCTCGGAACCAAGTATCCATCCAAGAAATCCATTCAAAGACGAAACGCCTATGTTGTTTTCGGTAGAAGTCTTGATCCCCAGCCAGCGCATGACCGATCGCACCATCAAAATCGGCAGGAAGAAAGTGATGTTCGCATACGTCGCGCGCTCTACTTCGAACCCCGCTTCGCGTACAGCGGCCAACAACTCCGGCAGTCGATAACGCCTGCGGTGATGGCTGACGTCGTCCTGCACTCCCCACAAAAACATAAACGCGGGAACAAACAGAAGCGCGTGTCCGTTCGGGCGCAACACCCGGCGCATCTCTCTCAAGCCGGCCAGGTCGTCATCCAGATGCTCAATCACGTCGAGCGCGGTTACCAGATCGAAAGTTCCTTCTTCGTATGGAAGCTTCTCCGCCGCTCCGTGCCGAACTCGATCGAGCCCGCGCGCGTGACAGAAAGCCAACGCGTCATGCGAGACATCGATTCCATGTGCGTCGCCGAACCGATCCAACATGATCAGGTTTGCGCCGGTTCCGCATCCGACGTCCAGAATCTGCGCGCGGCGATCGGTGACGGCTTTGCAAATCGGTTCGATGAATCCCGAAAGGATCCGGCGGCGCCCGCGATACCACCAATGCGTCTCTTCCACCTGATAGAGAATCGCGTAGGTGTGCTGCTGCATTTCGCGCGGCAGTTCGCCGACCGCTATTTTCGCTGCGCTAGCCATAATGGTTTGATGTCCCGACTAAGTTTAGAAACTCTGAATACGTGTGTCTTAGCCACAGATGAACGCGGATAGGCACGGATCAGAAACAAATGAAACGAAAGCAGAACAGCTATTCCTGGTTCTTCGTATCTGCGTGTGTCTGCGCAAATCCGTGGCCCCGTCAAATCCGTTGGAAGCTTCGACCTATTCAGAGTTTCAATTGCTAGTTGATTCGGCCCGTGCCGCGCCAACTATTCTTGTTATGCCAGCCGATGGCGGTTTCGATCGCGCCCGCATCGCTCCACCACTTTTCAAACTCCTCGCGAGTGACATAATTCGCGGTCGGCGCCACCAGGTGATCGAAAACAATCGTGTGTTGTTCGCGCCAGCCGAACTGCGAAATCGTGTTCATGTAGTCATTGTAGAACAGCCGGCGTGCGACCGCGGCACCGCCATCGATGCGATTCAACGGCCCGTAAAACCATTTGCTGGCGGCGTAAATCGCGGCCGTCGGCAGTTTGGATAAATGGAGAAGTGCACGACGATTCATCCGCGAAGTGAAACGCTCGCGCAACGGACTGACCAGGCTTGTGATCCATTTATTATTCTCGGCGCCGTAGACCCAAACCGAAAAATGACCGCCCGGTTTGATCTTTGAGGCCAACGAATGAAAGCCCACGCTCGGGTCCTGCAGGTGATGTATCACGCCGATCGTGTACGCATAATCGAAAACGCGCTTAAGCGGAAGCCGGCAGAGGTCCGCCTGTACCACGTGCATTTTTTCAGAGCCTTTGGTCGACGCGAAAGCCGATTCGACGGCGTCGCTGAGATCGATACCGACTACATCGCGCGCACCCCATTCGGCGGAAAGCTGCATATGACGACCTTTGCCGCACCCGCCGTCAAGAACGATCTTGTCCTTAAAAGCTTCGGGCTTGACCGGATCAATCCAGCCTAACATCTGATCGCCGTAGCGTTCATCTTCCTGCGTAAAGTGCTGCCACTCCCAACCGAAGCTGGACGCGGTTGCGGCTTTGTCTTCTTCGATCTCGCCGAGGTTTGCAAAGCGGGGAACGCCGCGAACGATCGGAAAGCGCTGGTCGCATGAAGCGCACCCGAGCTCTCCTTCCAAAATCTCTATGCCGTCCGACTTGTCTTCGGCGAGCAGTTTCAGTTCACCGCCGCACGCCGGACAAGCCAAAAAATCCATTAACCGTCTCTTCATATCAGCTTTTGATTTGCCTCTCTCTTAGCACATTCTTAAAGTCTGTATGCTTCCCAATCTCGGCACCGGGGAAGTCTGCGCGAAAAAGCGACGAACCACTAAACACACGAATCAGAAAACGAATCCCCACGAAGTATTGAACGTTTCTCGAATAGCTCTCCTCGTTTCGTGTGTTTGGTATTTCATTTCTTCGCCTATTTCGTGGTTAGTTTTTCCTTCGTCAATTCCACTAAGCGCGAAATCGCGAAGCCCGCGAAAACCAACAGCACCGCCTGCATCGGCAACACGTATCGCAATTCAGTATGCGCAGACGATCCCGGCACCAGATAATAAAAGACTGTGGCGAACAACAGTGTCGCCATTCTCCAATCGCGTCTGAACGCCAACCAGGTCCCAATCACCATCAATGGCAGCGAAAGATATCTCAGAACGCTCTGGATCATTCCTACCAGATTGACCCCGAACGCGAGTATTCCTCCTCGTAATTCGGGCGGCAGACATTTTTGGCTGGTGCAATTGATGCCGGGACTTCCGTAGTAAGGCGATGGCTCGCCCGCGAACTTTAACATCCCCCACATCCGCTGCGCCATCACGCCGGCGTACCAAACCGGATGCGCCGCGATGATCTTCACGGACTTTCGCACGCGTTCCCTATCGCGGCGAATACCGTCGGGCCAAACCGGAGTGATCGGAAATTCGGGCGGCAATCCCAACTCGGCCCGCTCCTGCTCGACCATGACAATGTCGCCGTACGGAGCGCCCAGCGATCTTCCGTATTCGGTTTCGCCCAAACCTTCCCAAAGATTCGAACCGACATTCAGCCCGGTCAGAACGAATTCGTTGAAGACCAGAATGTTTCGGATCGCGATCGGCGCTACCAGCAGAACCGTACCTGCCAGAATCGCGACGGCCATTTTGGCTCGAACGGGTTTGGCTACGCGAACTGCGAAAAAGATTGCGACCGCCCAGCAAAAAGCGAGGAACAGCGGGTTGACCCGGAACCAGCATGCGGCGCCGAGCAGCAAACCCGCGCCGAGTGTCCAACGCCAGCTCTGCCGCTTTGCGCCCAGCAGCAGAAGCCAAACCCCGCCCAGGACGAACCATGTAGTCGGACCATCCGAAGACGGCGACACGCCGTACAACGAAAGCAGTGGAGACAAAGCCGCCAGCGCGCCCGCGATCAAACCGGTTCGCCAGTCAAAAGCCGAAACGCCGATGCCAACTACCAGCATCACCGCCAGCGCGTCAAAAATCCAAAGTACTCGATGAACCGAAGCAGATTCGCGCTCGCCGCTTAATTTGTAGATCAGCGCTACGAACCCCGGAAAAGCCGGCGGATACTGAATCAAGTCTGTTCGCGACGCGTCGTTGATCCAGAAGAAGTTCTCTTCTCCGTCCAGCAGATTTTCAGCCCGCTGATCAAAAATCGAGTACGAACCGTACTGGAACCAGCCCGCGTCGTTCAGCCGTGTCGACATGAACTGCGCGGTCAAGCCCCGAACCAGGAACGCAAGCGCAAGAACGAACAACAAACCGAATATGCGTTTTTGTTTCGTGGTCTTAAATCCAGGTGGTATCCAGTTCATGGTTCGAATGTCCGACAAACTTTAGTTTGTCGCACGCGCACGACAAACTAAAGTTTGTCGGACATAAAGCTCTGCCGTTCGCGAAACCATTCGACAAAGCGGCGAATGCCTTCTTCGATCTGTGTCTGCGGATTGTAGCCAAGCAGCTTTCGGGCTTTACCGATGTCCGCGAAAGTCTGCGGGACGTCGCCCGGCTGCATCGGCTGACGCTCGATCACAGCTTTTTGATCGAGCTCTTTTTCCAACAGCGCGATCAGCTCGGCCAGCTCCACCGTGCGCGACTCGCCCAGATTGATAACTTCGTAATCGCTGGCGCTGTAATCGATCGCCGCGCGCACTCCCTGAATAATGTCGTCGACAAACGTGTAGTCGCGCCGCGTAGTTCCGTCGCCAAAGACCGGAATGGATTTGCCCTGATCGATCAGATTCGCGAACTTGTGAATAGCCAGATCGGGCCGTTGCCGGGCGCCGTAAACCGTAAAAAAGCGCAGGCAAACGCAGCGAATTCCGTAAAGATGCGAATACGTATGGCAGATCAGTTCGCCCGCGGCTTTGGTCGCCGCGTATGGCGAAATCGGTTGGCGAATCGGGTCGTCCTCCGCGAACGGCACTTTGGCGTTGATGCCGTAAACAGAAGAAGACGAGCCAAAGACGAACTGCTTGATCTCGTGTCGCCGGGCAAGCTGGAGCAGGTTGACCGTGCCGTTGATATTCGTTTCGGCATAAAGCTCGGGCTCAGCCAACGATGGCCGCACTCCCGCGCGCGCGGCAAGGTGAACGATGCAGTCAAATTTCTGCGAATCGAATATCTTGTCGAGCGCCGCGCGATCGCGGATGTCGGCTTCAAACAATGCGAACGACGGATCGGCCTCGTGCGCGCGCAAGTTTTCGCGCTTCACCTCCGGCGCGTAAAAATCGTTGAAGTCATCGATGACGGTGACCCGCCACGTCTGTTCACTCAACAGACGATCCACCAAATGCGAACCGATAAAACCAGCGCCGCCCGTGATGAGAATGTTGTTCATTAGTTAAATCTTCGAAGGAGACAGAAGTCAGAAAGAAGAGAAAGCAGACGTCGACAAGCGGTGTCATCCTAATTTCTGGTTAGTAACTTCTGTCTCCTGTCTTCTGTCTCCTGACTTCTGTCTCCTGTCTTCTGCTTTTCCGCATAAACCCAAAGATGCCATCCCCACTTTGCAGCCAGCGCCGTCTCCGCTTTTCTCGAAAGCAGGTTACCGACAACCGGCATCCATCGCTTGTTCAGGAAATACGTTTTCGTCTCCACCTTCGCGAATCCTTTGAACAGTTCGCGAGCTTCGCTGCGAGAGTAAACGCGTGCCAGCGGATTCCCCGCGCCGTCCGTGTTCTGGTTGAGAAACTCGCCGGGAGACAGATAGCTCTCCTCGTCCTGCTTCAACAACCGCGCGTGCTCGCGCAGGCTTTCGACAGATTCGCCGGTCAGTTTGTTTGCCAGCTTCAATCCTGATTCGTACTTCAGCAATCGAGCGCCCGCGCGTCTCAACACTCCGATGTTGACTCGGTAGTTGTATGAATTGCGGTGATACAGCATGACGACCGCGCGCCCGCCGGGCTTCAAAACGCGATGTACTTCGGCGATTGCTTTCGCTGTATCCGGCGTGTGATGCAGAACTCCGTGCGAATAGACCAGGTCAAACGAGTCGTCCGCAAAATCCAGGTTTTCAGCATCGGCGGTTCGAAACGTTCCCTCCAAATCGAAAAGCTGAAACCGCCGTCTGGCCAGGTCCACGGCCGCGTCTGTCAGATCGACACCCGTGTAGTTCGCCCCGCATCGCGCGAACTGCGCGCCGTCTGTTCCCAGCCCGCAACCGATCTCCAGCACGTCCAATCCGCGGGCGCTCTCGAAGTCCGCCGCCGCCGGAATATGCCACTCGGTGCGATAACGATGTTCCTCGACTCGCTCGTAAAAAAGGCGCGAACCGGGCGGAGCGTCGCTGAACTTCGTGCCGCAGGGATTGGCCTGCCAAAACGCACGGACGCGGTCTTTCAAACTTTCATTCGCTTCGGACATTGATATCGCTGAATCTTACGGTTGGCAGAGCCAAAATCGGGAACACACTCACAAGGTGGAAAAACCCGCCTGAAACAAACTTTGGAAAGTACCATGCCCAAACGGATGCGACAAGCGCACCGTCCGGAGAGTAGTGAGTCAGATTCAAATATGGCTGGGGAAAACCGCTGACGTGATTTGAGAGTCGGGTTTCACGCGAAGGCGCGAAGAAAAGAAAGCAGGAGCCGCAAAGACTTGACATTCATATCCGATAACAGAAGCGGGGACAGGGTCCCCTTCCCGACTGCGAATTACTGGAACTCGATAACTTTCAATCAAATTGAAATTTGCGCCTTCTGTCCTTCTTTTCTTCGCGCCTTTGCGTGAAACGTCTATTCCCTGTACGCGCTCGAACGACTAAGGTCTAATCGACAAACCGATGCTGCGCGCGATAGCGATGGAGGAGCTCTTCCAAAAATCCTTCGTAAGTAAAATTCGCCAGTTCGTACGCAGGCCTCAGCCGATACATCAACGGCAGCGACACTCGCCACGCCATCCATTGCCGCTGCATCTCGGGCAAATCCCAACGACGACGAAGAAAAGCTTCAACCACCTCGATGTCTCGTTCCGTCAGCGAGCTCAAATCGGCGGTGAATGGCGGAGGCTTGAACGAACGCCTGTAGGCCGTATCGCTGACCGGCGCGGCAAAAACCATGTCGAACGAAGGCGCTTCTTCCTCTCGTTCGCGCACCACAACCGTACCCGCTATTAAGTCGCCGGCGCGCTGGTCCTTCTCGCTGATAAACACGGCGATCAGGCCGATCGAATAGAACGGCGCCGGCATCATGTCGAACGTGCGAAGCAGATTGCGCACCGCGGCTTCCCAAAAAGTAACCGGCCGCCCGTCTTCGCGAATGACGCGAAGCTTCATCCAACGCTTGCCGGGCGTCTGTCCATTCCAGAGCCATTCAAAGAAAACGAAGTAGCCGGAGATCAGAAGAAAAACAAAAATGATGAGAAGCGCGATAACCCACTTCGGCGTTTCGGATATTCCACCGGCGAAGAGGATCGAAGACTCGGCAACGAAGACGTAGACCAGATAGATTAGAAAAAGGATCAGGGCTTGAACAGCGTGGTCGACGGCGCAGGCAAGAAATCGGTTACCGATCGAAGCCAGCGCAAAGTGCAACGGCACGCGCTCAGGCGTCTCGATGATCAGGATCTCTTCGTTTGCGCTGGCGTATTCAGTCGACATTGTTTGCTAGTTGGAGATCAAGCCGATGGAGCGCAGGGGGCGCCTGCGCTCCATCGCTTGCCCTGCTTCGAGCCAGTTATTCACATCGCACGCGGACGTATCGTCGCTTCCCGACCTTGAGTTCGAATACCATTCCGGGCCTCGCGTTTGAAATTAATGAGTTAGGTGTTTCAACACGCTCGCCATCAAGATAGACACCGCCTTGAGCTATCAAACGACGGCCTTCAGCATTTGACGATGCTAGTCCAGTCTGAACCAAAAGATATGCTAGCGCGAAAGCCTGGCCTGGAACTGGCAGAGTGAATTCCTCCATCTCGCTCGGCGCTTGCTTCTCCCTGAACCGTCGATTGAACTCGTCCTCCGCCGCGGTCGCGTCTTCCGCTGAATGAAAATCCGCGATTATCTGCTTTGCCAACTCGACCTTAATGTCTCGCGGATTTTTTTCGCCTCGCTCTGCCGCTTCGCGCAGCGCCTTGATTTCCGGAACTCGAAGATCGGTCAGCAGCTCGTAGTATCGCCACATCAGCTCATCTGAAATCGACATCAGCTTGCCAAACATCTCCTGCGGAGGCTCGTTGATCCCGATCGCGTTGCCCAGGCTCTTCGACATCTTCTGCACGCCGTCGGTGCCTTCCAAAAGCGGCATGATCATACCGACCTGCGATGGCTGTCCGTACTCTTTTTGCAGGCTGCGTCCCATCAGGATGTTGAATTTCTGATCGGTGCCGCCAAGCTCTACGTCGGCTTCGAGCGCAACCGAGTCGTAGGCCATGACTAGCGGGTAAAGCACCTCGTGCAACGCGAGCGGTCGGTTCTGTTCGAGCCGTTGCTCGAAGTCATCGCGTTCCAGAATCTGCTTGACCGTAACGTGCGACGCCAGGCGAATGAAGCCTTCGCTGCCCAGCGTGTCCATCCAACGGGTGTTGAAATCGATCACGGTCTTTTCCGGATCCAGCAACTTAAAGATCTGGGTCTTGTAAGTCTCTGCGTTGGCCTGGATCTCTTCGCGCGTCAGCTGCGGGCGCGTCACCGACTTTCCGGACGGGTCGCCGATCAGACCGGTAAAATCTCCGATCAAAAAAATCACGGTGTGCCCGAGCTGCTGAAACGCCTGCATCTTGCGGATCACAACGGTGTGGCCCAGGTGTATGTCGGGCGCAGTCGGGTCCGCGCCAAATTTGATGCGCAGCGGCTTGCCGGTTTTCGCGCTCTGCTCGAGCTTCGCGCGTAAATCCTCGACGCGGATTATTTCCGCCGTCCCTTTGCTTAAGAAATCAATTTGTTCGTCAATCGTCATGGCTATCGATAGAGTAGCGCATCTCAATCTGGCTGCGCTATCTTCTGTTACATGGTCGCATCAGAAACAAGTGAAGAGGCGAATCCGCTGCGCGATGTGCAGTTGTCATTTATCGGCGCCGGAGTAATGGCCGAAGCTATTTATCAAATGGAAAAGGGGAGTTTGCGCACGTTCTCTCAAAAGCAGTTTACGCCGCGTTTCGACGAGCCGTGTCGCTGGGGCAGAAGAAGTAACAGGTCAAATCTTTTCCAGCTCGGGCACGGTGAATTCGTCGCGCACGTTGCCAGTGTTAAGCGTCGACGCCGGTTCAAAAAGCATCACATGCGCTTCTTCGTCGGCGACGGGTCTGTGTTCGACACCGTGCGGGACGATAATGAACTCGCCCTCCTCGATCCATTCCTCGCGATCACGAAATTCCATTCGAAAGCGACCCTTCACCACCAGGAACATCTCGTCTTCGGTTTCGTGATGGTGCCACGTGAACGGACCCTGGAACTTGACCAGCTTCACCATCTGGCCATTTAGCTCGCCGACGATCCTGGGCTGCCAGTGGTCGTCGAAGAGCGAGAGTTTTTGTTGTGGATTTATTTTTGACATGGCTGGTTATGAAGCGCCGAAGGCGCAGTTGAAAGTAGTTACGAGCGCCGAAGGCGCGGCAGAAGGTAGCCAGGGGCGAGCGCGTCTCGCGCCGCCCCTGGGAACAAGCCCAAATGATACGAGCCCCGGAGGGGCGTTAGAGTCGATCAGCATCGGGGAATCCCAGAAATGTTCTATCGCCCCCTTTCAGGGCTATGAGGGTGTTTGCGTCGATTCCAGGGGCAGCGCGAGACGCGCTCACCCCTGGCTACCTTCTGCCGCGCCTTCGGCGCTCGTTGCGGATTCGATACCCACGGCGCCGTATGCTTAACTCCTTCAACCTGTCGCCTCAATCCGACGCCTTTTGAGATTGCGCATTGACAACCACGCGCCGGCCGACGATCTCGTAGCTACCGCCTAAGATCATCGCCACGGCCTTCGCATATAGCTTGTGTTCTGCGATCAGTATCCGCGCGGCGAGCGTCTCCGCAGTATCGTCGTCGAAAACGGGGACCGCTTGCTGAGCCACGATCGGCCCGCCGTCCAAACTCTCGTCAACCAAATGAACCGTACAGCCTGACCACTTGACGCCGTGCTCGATGGCTTTGGCCTGTACATCCAGACCCGGAAACGACGGAAGCAGACTCGGATGAATATTTAGGATGAAGCCGTCAAAGCTCTTTATGAAATCAGGCGAAAGCAATCGCATATAACCGGCGAGGCATATCAGCTCTACTGAGCTTTCCTTGAGCGCGGCCAGAATTCTTGATTCGTGCTCGGCGCGTGATGCGTCGCGTTCAATTACCGCCGTTTTGATTCCTCGTTCGGCGGCCGAGACTATGCCGTGTGCATCGGCTTGATCACTTATGACCAGCGCGACCTCGGCATCCGGAATTATTTTTTGCTCGACGGCGTCCGCCAGCGCCAGCATGTTCGAACCACGCCCGGAGATGAGAATGCCGATTCGCGGAGAGTTCATAGAGTTTGGAGAGTTCAGAGAGTTCAGAGAGTTCAGAGAGTTCAGAGAGTTTAGGGAGTTCATAGAGTTTGGAGAGTTTAGGGAGTTTAGGGAGTTCATAGAGTTTGGAGACTCTTGGGTGAATCGTGGAGCTTTAAGAACTCTCCAAACTCTCCAAACTCTCCAAACTCCCTAAACTCCCTAAACTCTCTGAACTCTATCGACTCCCGAAACTAACGTGGCGGTTGCCGGTCGTAACGCGACCGATCTCGTAACACGCCTGGCCCAGACTTTCCATATGTAACTTGATTGCTTCCGTATCTTCACCAGCGACCACGATCACCATTCCGACACCCATATTGAACGTGCGGAACATTTCCGATTCGGGCACGCTGCCGATCTGCTGCATCAATTTGAAAACCGGCAGCACCGGCCATGTTTCGAGCGCGATCGTCACCGCCGTGCCTTCGGGCAAAATCCGCGGGATGTTTTCGGTCAATCCGCCGCCGGTTATGTGCGCCAGGCCTTTGATCGAAGAAGAATCCAGCAATCCGTCGAGCTGACGAAGGTAGCTCACGTGCGGCTGCAACAACGCGGCGCCGATCGTTTGGCCAAGCTCATCGACGTTTGTGTTCACGTCGAACCCGGCGGTTTCGAAGAACAATTTCCTCGCCAGCGAATAGCCGTTGGTGTGCAATCCAACTGAAGGCAAAGCCAGCACAACATCACCCGGGACGATTCGTTTACCGTCGATGATTCGTTCGCGGTCGACGATTCCGACTATGAACCCAGCGACGTCGTATTCGCCGTCGGAATAGAAGCCCGGCATCTCCGCGGTTTCGCCTCCGAGCAGGACGCAGCCGTTCTCCTGGCAGCCGTTTGCGATGCCTTCGACAACGCCGGCGATCACTTCGGGTTCTAAAACGCCGGTAGCAATGTAGTCCAGGAAGAAGAGCGGTCGTGCTCCCTGAACAAGGATGTCGTTGACGCAGTGGTTGACCAGATCGCGACCGATTGTCGTATGAATGCCGGTGTCGAAAGCGACTTTAAGTTTGGTTCCAACGCCGTCGGCGGAAGCGACCAGCACAGGCTGTTTCAGGTTTGGAAACGCGGCGTCGAACATGCCGCCGAAGCTGCCGATTTCGGTCAGCGTGCGTTGGTTGAATGTCCGTTGCGCAAGCTGTTTGATCTTCTCGGTGGCGATGTTGGCGGCGTCGATCGAGACACCGGCGTCGCTGTATGTAATTGGTGGGTTCATTTCTGCATTTTGAAGAGTCTACGATGGAGCGCAGGCGGCTCGCCTGCAATGAGCGCGAAGCGCGAACAGTGTTAACCCGATCAGTACCTGGCGATTAAATGTAGCCGTGCTGCATCAAGACTCTTTCGAATCCGATTTTCGCGCTTCGCGCTCACTGCAGGCGAGCCGCCTGCGCTCCATCGGCTTGCGCTTCATCGGCGCTCCGTTACCGGTTCTGACTCCACGATGTTCCTTTAGTTTTCTTCTCGCGTTTTTCTCGTGGCGGCGGGCCGTAATCTCCGTAGGCGATAAACCCCGAGCGCTCCGAATCATCCTTTGTTCCCTGGCGCCCGGCCCAGACGTCGGACTTGCTCTCCTTCGCGGTCTTCACTTCGTAGAGTTTCCCGTCTTTCGCTTTGCCGTTGGTGGTGATCGAAATCTCGCCCTGAAGATCCGTGCGATAGACCTTCGCTCCCACCGCCTTCAAACGGTCGAGCGTAGCCTGCGATGGATGGCCGTAACGATTATTTTCTGCGTCTGAGATCAGCGCTATTTCCGGCTTGACGTTCTTGAGAAAGTTCTCCGACGTCGCATATTTCGAACCGTGATGAGAGACCTTCAAGATTTTTGCGTCGATCGCCGCGGCGTTGTTCATCATCCGCTCTTCGGTCTGCGTCTCGGCGTCGCCGGTCAGCAGCATCGAGAATTCGCCGTACTCCAAACGCAGGACGATCGAGTTCGCGTTTGGTTCGTTCCCGCCCGAACGCATTTGCTCTTTTGTAAAGAACGGTTCGATCGGAGCAAGCACGGTCAGAATCGCGCCGCCGCCCAAATCGAATTTCTGGCCCGGTATCGCTTTCTGATATTCCGACCCGTTCTTCTTCACCGCGTCGATAAATTCCAAATACGCTTTTGTGGTCGGAAGCACGATGGGCTTAGCGCTGGGTTTCGATTTCTTGTTCGAGTTTTCGTCCGACGATTGGGCAGAAGGAGGAACTACGCCGCTTTCAATCACGTTCAAAACTTTGATGCCGTTCAAGACTTCATCCGCGCCGCCGACGTGGTCCGGATGCGCGTGCGTAGCGATGAAGTAATCCAGTTGATTGACGCTGTGGCGAGTCATAGCTTCGAGCACGCCCTTGCCGCGCCCGTTGTCGCCGGCGTCGATCAGAACAGTTTTCCCTTCGGGTGAAATAATCAGGATCGCATCGCCTTCGCCTACGTCGAGCATGTGTACTTGCAGTTCTTTGCCGGAGGGCGGCGGCGGTTTTTTGCTTTCGAGCCAGGGGCGGACGAGATAAAAGTAGACGCCGGCCACCACTCCGGCGAATGCCAGCACGGCGGCTATTACGCAACCGCATCCACGCCTACTTTGTCCCACTAAGCTTGACCTCCTGAAGATGTCCGACAAGCTGTTTAATGTCCGACAAACTTTAGTTTGTCGATGACATCGAAAATCGTGTGCCGCGAAAGTCAACGACAAACCAAAGTTTGTCGGACATTCTGAAGCTCATCCAACTGCTAATCCGACGGAACTGCTTCATGCTCGCGTTCAAACATTGTTTCGGCTTCGCGCGTGATGCGCGTGGGATATTTCGCCGTCCAACAAGCGACGCAAGACGATCCCGCGCCGATCCCGGTCGCTTCGAGCATCCCTTCGAGCGAAAGATAACCGAGCGAATCCGCTTCGATAAAACCGCGTATGTCGTCGATTGGCATCTGCGCCGCGATCAAGTCGGCTTTGTTCGGTGTGTCCACGCCGTAGAAGCACGGGCTGATCGTCGGCGGACAACTGATGCGCATGTGAACCTCGCGCGCACCGGCTTCGCGAACCATGCGAACGATCTTTTTCGAAGTGGTGCCGCGCACGATCGAATCGTCAACCAGTACAACCCGGCGATTTTCTATCAAGTGTCGCACCGGATTTAATTTTATGCGGACGCCGAAGGATCGAATCGATTGTTTCGGCTCGATGAACGTGCGTCCCACGTAATGGTTCCGCACCAGTCCCTGTCGATAGTTGATGCCCGACTGCGCCGCGTATCCGATCGCCGCAGCCACGCCGGAGTCGGGCACCGGCACGACGATGTCAGCATCGGCCGGATGTTCAATCGCCAATCGCTTTCCCATCTTGTGGCGCGACTCGTTCACTGAGTTTCCGTAGATGACGG
This sequence comes from Pyrinomonadaceae bacterium, assembly GCA_963702045.1. Classification (GTDB taxonomy): domain Bacteria; phylum Acidobacteriota; class Blastocatellia; order Pyrinomonadales; family Pyrinomonadaceae; genus JACMLC01. Next base: position 5,224,144 of record OY969701.1, on the reverse strand, counting down.
AGTCGGGTCGCGCGAAGTAAACATGCTCGAAGATGCACATCGAATGCGGTCTCGGCGGCAGCGGAAACGAAGAATGCATTCCGCTTTCGTCGATCACGATCATCTCGCCCGGTTCGACGTCGCGCACGTAACGAGCGTCGATCAGATCGAAGGCACAGGTTTCCGATGCGACCACCCAGGCGTCTCCCAACAGTCCCAACGCAAGCGGTCGAAATCCACGCGGATCGCGCACCGCTATCAGGCTTTTCGGTGTCAGGAAGAGCATCGAAAACGCGCCTTCGGTCTCGCACAAAACTTCCGGAATGGCTTCTTCGACGGAGTTGGAACGCGACCTGGCGATGCCGTGAAGGATAACTTCGGTGTCTGAAGTAGAAGAGAAGATCGCGCCTTCGCGTTCGAGTCGTTTTCGTTCTTCTGTCGCGAACGGAAGATTTCCATTGTGACAGACCGCGATTTGACCATGCTGACAAGCGACCAGGAACGGTTGCGCCTCGCGGATCGAAACTTCGCCGGCGGTGGAATAGCGCACGTGTCCGATCGCGCTGTGTCCGGGCAAACGATCCAGCGTTGGCTGGTCAAACACATCCGACACAAGTCCCATCGCGCGTTCGGATCGCAGCTCGACGCCGTCGGACGAAACTATCCCGCACGATTCCTGTCCGCGATGCTGCAGGGCGTACAGCCCCAGATAGGTCAGGCGTGTGGCTTCGGGCTGTCCGTAAATTCCAAACACGCCGCACTCATCGCGAAACTTGTCGGTCATGGAAAAGTATTCTAAAGGTGAAGCAGGAAAAAGGGAAAAGTATGCAGGTCTTGAGTGGTATATCAATCTTCCATCGAGTGAAAGACACAAAACGTTTCACGCAGAGGCGCAAAGGACAGAAAGCTGAAAGACGCAAAGAAAGTATTTTATGACCATCCGCGTTCTGAAGGATTCCTACAGTTGCTTCCCCTCTGCGACTCTACGCTTTCTGTTCTTTGCGCCTTTGCGTGAAATCTCCGTCTAACAAATTCTCAAACTGACCCGCTGCCAGGCGCTGGAAAAGGAACGTGTTGGTTCGTCAGGCGCGTCTATATTATTCCGAAACAGTGAATTATCATGCCGAGAACTTTTCGATCCGGGGGAGGAACTGAGATGAAAAAGGTGGAGATCTACGGCGCAGACTGGTGCAGTGACACGAAAAATTCGCTCGAGGTTCTTAATCGGCTTAACGTTCCATACGATTACACGGATATTGACGACAACGCAGAGGCGGCCGAGTGGGTCAAACAACAGAACGGCGGCAAAGAGCTAAAGCCGACCGTGAAGATCGGCGACATGGTGCTTTCGGTGCCGTCCGCAACCGAACTGGAACGAGCGTTACGTGAACAGGGAGTTGTCGACTCATGACAGATGATGCCAACACAAAGATCGTGCTCGAATACGTTGATGCTTTCAATCGCGCGGACCTGACGGCGTTGGAAAATTTGTTTGGCCCGGATGCGCTCGTCTTCGGCGTACTGGGTTGGGGCGTGATTGATGAAGTAGCGCCGATTTGGCGAGAGCTTCAAAACGCCTTTGCGATAAAACTCAAGGTCGAATCCATGATTTCCGATGGCGATACAGTCGCGGTTCGTTATCAGGAACGCGGAACTTCGGTGGGACCGTTTCGCGGACTGGAACCCACCGGGAAATCATTCGAAGTCGTGTCGATGGAGTGGTTCATTATCAAAGACGGAAAGATTCACAGACGCTGGGGCGCGCGAGATACCGCGTCACAGTTTCGCCAGATGGGTCTGCCGTTGATTTAAGAACTGAGCTGCTCAAAAAATCTAAGTGAGTTATTACCGCGCATCTATAATGGAGATGTCAGGAAGCAGTTACTTGCGTACCCAAATGCAAGTCGGGAAGGGGACCCTGTCCCCGCTCTGTTTTTAATTTGAGATCCAGAGAAAAAATCTCAGAGCGGGGACAGGGTCCCCTTCCTGACTGCGAGATGATGGAGTTGATAATTGGTCCCGAGACCCAGAATGTCCAAACTCGTTCTCAAATCCACGATCCTTCTCCTCTTGATTTCCGCGTCGCCCGCTTTTGCCAGAGACGTTGGTGACCAGTGCAAAGGCCTTGATCAGAAGGTCGTCAACCTGGTTACCGAGTACAGAGAACTCCGGAAGAGACGAAGCGAATTGCCGCAAGGCGTTTTCGATTACGACATCAGTGCTTCGGGTGGCAGGTTGAGCAAAGTGCTGTCGGAACTGGGCGTCGAATTTGGCCGGCCCAAAGCTTATTCCAGAGACTTGATCGAACGCTGTATGGGTGGTCCGGATGCTGTTAAGAGTCACAAGCAGATGGGACACTTGCTGGACATCTACAATCGAGAACTGGAAAAAGCGGACAGGCCGATCAAGGAAAAGAGCGATCGAGAGTATTTGATCTATTTCTGGCGCGGGTGGCACGACTGTATGTTTTTCATTGTCGAAGACGGCGTGGTCGTCGATCACGGTTGGTGGTTCGCGTACGAGTAATTTGTCCGACAAACTCCAGTTTGTCGATGACTTCGCTGCTCGAATGTCACCGAGGTCAGCGACAAACTGAAGTTTGTCGGACACTTGTTTTGTCGGACATTCGGTTGGATGCTAGATTGGGTTGAATCTTGACGAGTGTATTTCTCATCCAGTGAACCAGAACAGCGTTACGTTTAGTCTCTTGATCACAGTTCTTAGAATCGGCCTCGTGTTGGCGCTTGCCGGCGCGGGGTGGAGCATCTATCGCCGTTTGCCGGACGATGTGGTGAGTACGAATACGGCGGCACAGGAAACACAAACTGCGCTTCACATCACTCTGCGAGGTTCTGCTACCGGCGACGAACTTCCATCGAACGTGAAGGTCGAGCTCTTTCCGATCGATGTCATCGCGGCCCGCAACGAATTTTTTTCCGAGCGACGTCCGGGCATGCGGCTGGATGACTTTCTGACGGAGAGGATGGGAAACCGCGCTCCAGTTGAAGGCCGGTTCGATCGGAACGGCGAAGCCACCTTGATGGTGAAGCCCGGCCCGTGGTGGATTCATGCGACCTTGCCCGGCGAGCTGAATATCGAATGGCGACTTCGCATCAACGTTTCGGGGAACAAACAAAACGTCGAACTGACGCCGGATAATGCGTACACAAGGACGAGGACGTTTTAGATGTTGGATGTTAGGTCTTGGGTTTTGGGTTTTAGGTTTTAGGCCTGGGTCTTAGGTCTTCGCTGTTAGCTCGATGCTGGTCGTTCGGAAGTCATCGAGTCGCTACCACCAGCATCTGACATCTTCCATTTTGCAGCATCCGACATCTGTTAGTTTCCAACATCTAACATCCAGCATCTGACATCTTTCAGTTATGAATGCGCTTCGTTTCGAAAATCGCCGGCTATCACTTGCCGAAATTCCAAAACCGCAAAGCGAGACAGAGGCCGTTGTACGCGTGACCATGTCGGGAATTTGCAACACCGATCTGGAAATCGCACGCGGGTACGCGGGATTCGAGGGAACGCTGGGCCACGAATTCGTCGGCGTAGTCGAACAAGCGCCCGGCTCTGAAAATTTGGTCGGCAAGCGTGTGATCGGAGAGATAAACGCCGGTTGCGGGATCTGCGAATTGTGCGCCCAGGGCGACCCGCGACATTGCGCGAATCGCACCGTACTTGGAATCGTCGGCCGCGACGGCGCACATGCTGAGTTTCTGAAACTGCCGACAGCGAACCTGCTTGAAGTGCCCGACGACATTCCCGATCACGTAGCTGTTTTTGCGGAGCCGCTGGCTGCGGCATGGGGAATCACCGAACGGGCGAACGTGACGGCCGAGTCGCGTGTAGCGGTGATCGGCGATGGGAAGTTGGGATTGCTCTGCGCTCAAGCGCTGAAGCTGACAAACGCCGATGTTCAATTGATCGGAAAGCACGCGGAAAAACTTCGCATCGCAGCCGCGCGTGGAATCGCGACCGTGACTGCGGACAAAATCGTCGGGCTGGGGCGGTCGTTTGATGTTGTGGTCGAGGCGTCGGGTGCCGAGTCCGGGTTTGCTCTGGCGCTGGATCTGGTAAGACCACGCGGCGTGCTGGTGTTGAAGTCCACGTTTCAGGGTGAGACTCGGATTAACGCGGCGGGAATCGTGGTCGATGAAGTTAGCGTCGTCGGTTCGCGTTGTGGACGATTCGCGCCGGCGCTCGATCTGTTGAAGAACGGAAGTGTCGACGTCGAGAGTTTGATCAGCGAGGAGCTGAGCCTGGCCGATGGGGTTCGGGCGATGGAGCTCGCTGCGCAGCCGGGTGTGTTGAAGGTGTTGTTGCGGATGTGAAGTGTTTACATTACCTAACGCAGTCGGAAAGGGGACCCTGTCCCCGCCACAAGTTTCAGTTCCAATCAAGGTATTAGTAAAGAAGCAGGTGGGGACAGGGTCTCCCCTTCCTGACCGCGTTTGGTGGAGCGAGTGGCTGCTTTTAAGCATCTGAGTTAAGTGACCAGGCGACAAACTGAAGTTTGTCGGACATTCAGCGTTTGTCGGACATTCGCTGAAACCCCGGGACCGGTTTCTTTGCGGCATTCACTGGGTTTCGTTATACTGCTGGCTCTTCCCGCTTCATGCGCTAATCCGACGCCCCGCGCGTGATGCTTCCTGGAATTAACCGGCGTTCATCAATTTACTCGATAGGTGGTGTGTTATGTTCGAGCTTCCGAAAGATAAAACGACCGATGCCGAGAAGGCGATACTCAAAAAGCTTCGCGTGTGGATCGCCGGGTTGGCTATTGCGTGTCTGGTCGCAGGCGTAGGCATCGGCGCGATCTTGACCGGATTGCCGGTCATCGCTCAAAACGAGGCTCAAATCTCGCGCGCGCCGGAAGCCTTGTCTGCGTCTTTTGTTGAGATCGCCAAACGCGTCGAACCGGCTGTCGTCAACATCGACACCAAGACGGCGGCGCCCGACATCGCCGAGCGCGGAGAAGAAGAAGAGAGCGGCGACGATTCGACTTCCGGCAACCCGCTGTTGGATATGTTTCGGAAGCAACCGCGCCGCCCGTCATACGGAGTTGGCAGCGGCTTCATCGTCGATCCAAAGGGCTACATCCTGACCAACCAGCACGTTGTTCAGGGCGCCACGCGTATCACCGTTCGTCTTCAGTCGGGCGAAGAATTTCGCGGCGACATTGTCGGCATCGATGAAGAAACAGACGTGGCTGTGATCAAGGTTGAGACGAAGCGCGATTTGCCGACGGTCAAACTCGGCGATTCGAGCTCGGCACAGGTTGGCGATTGGGTGTTGGCGATCGGCTCGCCGTTTGGGCTGGATCAAACAGTCACGGCCGGCATCATTTCAAAGCTTCAACGCGAGACTCCGTTCTTCACCAGCTTTCAGCAATTTCTACAGACCGACGCCGCGATCAACCGAGGCAACTCGGGTGGACCGTTGGTAAACATGCGCGGAGAAGTGATCGGGATCAACTCGCAGATCGCCACTTCGACCGGCGATTACAACGGAATCGGTTTCGCGTTGCCGGCCAACGAAGCGGACTTTGTCTATCGACAGATCATCACGGTCGGCAAGGTGCGACGCGGATATTTGGGAATCAATCCTGAGTCGGTTAAGGAACAGTTCGCCAAAGTTTACGGTCTGCCCGATGCGAAGGGCGCGGTCGTTGTCGACATGCCGGTCAAGGAAGGCCCGGCCGCCAAAGCCGGAATCCAGCTGGGCGATGTCATCGTCGAATTCAACAACCAACAGATCACCAACGCGCAGGACTTGATCGTCAAAGTGGCTGCCACGCCGGTTGGACAAACGGTTCCGTTAATCTACTTGCGCGAAATCAATAACCGGTTAGAGCGGCGGACTACGAATGTCACGTTAGGCGAAAGACCGACCAGCCTTGTCTCGAATACCGAAGGCGAGCTTCCGGCGAAGGTCAACGCTACTAAGCCGGGTGGAAACCTGCGTCTGGGTGTGACGCTGGCCGAGCTGACGCCGCAAATAGTTGCTACCGGAAATTTGACCGGCGTAAAGGGTTTGATGGTTAAGGAAATCGACCCCAACGGAATCGTCGCTGATGTTCGACAGCCGGCCGGTGCGCCCGCGGTTAACGAAGGCGATGTGATTACGCGAATCAACAAGACGCCGGTGACAACGCTGGCGGACTTTGCCCGCGTAGTCGACAGCCTTAAGCATGGAGACGCGATCGTACTCAACATCTCGCGTTACGACCGCAGAGCGGATCGGGTTGTACAACGCATCGCGCAATTTACTTATCAATAGGAAAGTGATGAGTGATGAGTCATGGGTGATGAGATAAGACATCTTCCACTCTTACTCATCACTCATTACGCATCACTCATTACTATTTTATGGCACAAGCGAAGAAGGCTCTGAGCAAAGCTGCTAAGAAGAGCAATCGGGGGACGACCAGATCGTCCGCTAAGACTTATCAAAACTACATCGGTGGCAAATGGGTCGCCAGCTCCAGCGGCGAGACATTCGACAATATCAACCCGGCCGACACGCGCGACCTGATCGGCCGGTTTCCTTTGTCCACGATCGATGATGTGTCGGACGCGGTGAATGCCGCGCGCGGCGCGTTTGATCGATGGCGCCACACTCCCGCCCCACGCCGCGCCGAGATGCTCTTCCGCCTCGGAGAAATTCTGGTTGGCAAGAAGGACCAATACACTCGCGATATGACGCGCGAGATGGGCAAAGTCTTGAAAGAGGCCGGCGGCGATGTGCAGGAAGCGATCGACTGTACATACCACACAGCGGGCGAGGGCCGTCGGCTTCATGGATTCACCACGCCGGCGGAGATGCCGAACAAGTTCGCGATGTGTGTTCGCCAGCCGGTGGGTTTGTGCGGGCTGATCACGCCTTGGAACTTTCCGATGGCGATTCCTTCGTGGAAATTAATCCCCGCGCTGGTCTGTGGAAATACAGTCGTCATCAAGCCCGCCGAGGACACGCCGCTCTCAACTTACAATCTGGTGAAAGCATGCGAAGAGGCAGGCATTCCGCCGGGCGTCGTCAATCTCGTCACGGGTTACGGTGAAACCGTCGGCGCCGCGATCACGACTAATTACGATCTGCGATTGATCTCGTTTACCGGCTCGACCGAAACCGGACGCATTGTTGCTTCCGCCTGCGCCGAGCGGAACGCGATCTGCTCGCTCGAAATGGGCGGCAAGAACGCGATCATCATCATGGACGATGCCGATGTTGACCTGGCAATCGAGGGCGCGCTGTGGGGAGCGTTCGGAACATCGGGCCAGCGCTGTACCGCTTCATCGCGACTGATCGTTCACAAGAAGGTCTACAAACAGTTCGTCAGGAAACTGGTAGAGCGCGTCTCAGCACTGCGCGTAGGAAACGGAGCGAATCCGAAAACCGAAGTGGGACCTGTCATCAACGCCGACGCGGTGCACAAGATCATGGGCTATGTCGAAATCGGCGAGCGAGAAGATCGGGCGAAGTTGGCTTGCGGCGGACACCGATTGGAAAAAGGCGATTACGCGCACGGCTATTTCATCGAGCCGACCGTCTTCACGGACGTAGCGCCGGACATGCGAATTGCGCAGGAAGAAATATTCGGTCCGGTTACTTCCGTTATTCCGACGGATTCGCTTGAGGACGCGATCCGGATTGCCAACGGCGTGCGTTATGGATTGTCGGCAGCGATCTACACACAGGATGTGAATCGCGCGTTTCATGCCATGAACGAAACCTACACAGGTATTTTCTACATAAACTCGTCGACTATCGGCGCTGAGGTTCACTTGCCGTTCGGTGGAACGAAGGGCACCGGCAACGGACATAGAGAAGCGGGAACACAGGTGCTGGATATTTTCACTGAATGGAAATCTGTGTACGTCGATTACAGCGGCAAACTGCAGCGTGCACAGATAGATGAAGTGGAAGTGTAGAGAGCCGCAGTCAAGGTGAGAGCTGACGAAGTAGGACGATTGCTGAACGGCTTGATTCGTTCAATCAAGCTCTAACATCCAGCATCTAAAATCTAACCAACTGGAGCAGACTGATGATTGTTGGACTCCCCAAGGAAATCAAAGACAACGAATACAGAGTTGGTTTGACTCCCGCAGGCGTGCGCGCGTTGACGGATGCATCGCACACGGTAGTTGTGGAGCGCAATGCCGGCGAGGGCTCTGGTTTCGCCGACGATCTCTATGAAACGGCGGGCGCGACGATGCTCGATTCAGCGGACGAAGTTTGGGCGCAGGGCGACATGATCGTGAAAGTGAAGGAACCGATCGCTCCCGAGTATCCGCGAATGCGCGAGGGCCAGCTGCTCTTCACCTATCTTCACCTCGCACCGGACCTGGAGCTGACCAGACAACTTCTTGAGCGCAAAGTGTCCGGCGTGGCTTACGAAACAATCACGGACAAGCGCGGGACGTTGCCGTTGTTGACGCCGATGTCCGAGGTTGCAGGGCGAATGGCGGTGCAAGTCGGCGCGCACTATTTAGAGAAGATGCAGGGCGGTCGCGGAATTTTGCTGGGCGGTGTTCCCGGAGTGCCGGCCGCGCGTGTGGTCATTATCGGTGGCGGAGTAGTTGGTACAAACTCTGCCAAGATCGCCGTCGGGATGGGGGCGCATGTGACCATCATCGACAATAACCTGGATCGGTTACGCGAGCTCGACGACATTTTTCTTTCAAAGATTTCCACGCTTGCCTCGTCGGCCTACATGATTCACGACGCCGTTTCGCAAGCTGACTTGATCATCGGAGCAGTGCTTGTTCCGGGTGCAGCTGCGCCGCGACTTGTTACTCGTAACATGCTCAAGGATGTTCCGAACGGCGCGGTGATCGTAGACGTCGCGGTGGATCAGGGCGGTTGCATCGAGACTACCCATCCGACCACGCATTCGGATCCGACTTATTACGTCGAAGGAGTGCTGCACTACTGCGTTGCGAACATGCCGGGCGCAGTGCCGCGCACGTCAACCTTCGCGTTGACGAATGCCACGTTGCCTTATGCGCTCAAACTGGCGAACAAAGGATTGATCGATGCGATCAAGTCCGATCCCGGATTGAAGGAAGGCGTTAACACCTATGCGGGCAAGCTGACATACGAAGCCGTGGCTGAATCGCAGGGGCTCGAATACACACCGATTGACGATATTTTGAACGGATCGACGGCCGCGAACGCCTAGTCGCTGCTCGCGAAAATCGAAAAGCGTAACAGGAGAAAAGGACCCTACGAATCCTTTCCTTGTTACGCTTTTTCTTTTTTCGAACTAGGCAGCTTTGAGCAACAGGCGAGCCAGGCTTCCCGTCAGTTCTTCCGGCCGGACCGGCTTCGAAAGATAGATGTCGGCGTTGGCATCGAGGTCGGTCGCTGAAGCAGCCTTTTCGAGACCGCTCAGTAAAATAACCGGCAGGCTCGAGAGTTTCGGATGTCGCCGCAGGAACCGGCAGAGCTCATATCCGCTTAAGTGCGGCATCACCGCGTCCGTCACAACAGCATCGATTCGCGATGCCATCGCAGTCTTCATCGCCTCGAGACCGTCGGCCGCGGTCAACACAGCGTAGCCCGCACGGCTCAAAATGACTTCAAGATAGCGGCGTATCGAACGATCATCTTCGACGAGAAGAATCGTGCCTCGCGAGCTGCGCAAGTGCAGAGCGGAGTCGGTGGAAGTGAATGGGGAACTGGTTGTGAGTTCTGAAATATTCATTTGAATGGGTCTCCCCCGGTATCGGTCGCGGCTTTCGTGGGTGAGCCGCACCCGAAATAAGAGCAAGTTTTATGCCCTGTGGCTTACCGGGCAGAGTCTAGTTTTGGGATAGTCGCTGGTGCCTGGCCTCTGTTCAAATAAAGCTTTATTTCTAACTAGTTTGCAGGTGCTGGATTTAGTTTTGAGGGGCAGTTCCGCCGGGCTGGTTCTCCATGCGGTAGGGCAATTCCAGATTAAGTGTTGGCAGAATGGTTTGTCAACAATTCAATTTGAACTGACCGGTCATTCACATTGAACGGCCGGCTGACCGATCCGAGTGTCCGACAAAAGGAGCGCAGGCGGCTCGCCTGCGCTCCATCAGTATCTCAAGCGCTATGTTATACTTTCCGCTTTCGCCCGCCTGGCAAAATCCCGCAGTCGGGAACAGCAGTCACAAGAGAACTAATGGCCGAGCGAATGGCCACCGAACCAGAAGTCAGTAATTGACATGTACGAATTTGCAGTTGCTCCAGCCGTTACGCAGCTTCGACGGCGTGGGGTGGAAATCACAGAAGTAACTCCGACCAGTCTCGCCGAAGAACTGGAGCTCGAGCCGGGTGACCGCATCATCCGTGTCAACGGCCGAGTCGTGCGCGATTACCTCGATTTTCGTTTTCAGACCGGCGGCGAGACCGAACTCGTTCTGGACGTTCGCAAGAAGAACGGCGAGGACTGGGAAGTCGAGATCGAACGCGACGAGGGCGAAGACTTCGGTCTGGGCTTCGAGCAGATCGTGCCGCGCCAATGCGCGAACGAATGTCTTTTCTGCTTCTGTAAGGGAAATCCGGAAGACGCCCGCCCTTCTTTGTTTGTCCGCGACGAAGACATCAGGCTTTCGTTTCTCTACGGCAACTACACGACACTTACATCAATTACGGAAGACGAAATGCGACGGATACTCGAGCAGCGTCTTTCGCCGCAGTATGTTTCGGTTCACGCGACTGATCTGAAAGTTCGTGCGCAACTTCTCGGCGTCGACGAGAAACGCGCGGACATCTCAGACAAGATGCAGCGTCTTCTCGATTCGGGAATCGAGATTCACGCGCAGGTGGTGCTCTGTCCCGAGATAAACGACGGCGCGATTCTGGACCAAACGATCAGAGATCTGTCTGCGTTGTACCCACGCGTGAAGAGTGTCGCTATCGTTCCGCTCGGATTGACGCGTTACAACAGCGATCCGCGGCTGACTGCGGTGACGCCGGAGTTTTGTCGCCGCACGATTCGTGAAGTGACCGCAATTCAAAAAGAACTGCGCGAGCGTCTTGGAACTACATTCGCTTTTCTTGGTGATGAGATCTACGTAAAGGCCGGGCGCGCTGTGCCGTCGCGCAAACATTACGGTGACTACCCGCAGATCGAAGACGGGATCGGAATGGTTCGATCGTTTCGAAATGATTTTGCATCGCTGTGGAGAAGGCTCGATCGTCGCGGAGTTACACCGCGTGATGCTGCGAAGCTCGATGGCACAGTTATGACGGGGACACTGTTCGCTTCCGCCTTCAGCGATTTAATCGAGCGAACGAATGAACGATTCGGAACCAGACTTAAAGTGATCGCGGTCGAGAACGATTACTTCGGAGGCGATGTCAGTGTGGCCGGACTTTTGACCGGCGGAGATTTCCTGAAGGCGCGTGACCGCATGCGCGGCAGCTTCGCCATCATTCCCGCGTCGGCGATAAAGAGCGATGAAGAAATTCTGCTCGACGGCATGACCTTAACCGAGTTGAGATCGGGATTGTCGCTGCCGGTCATGCCGATGGATTTCAAATCGTTTGCGCAGATGTTGGAAACCGCAGTTCCCGTATCTTAGTCGAGCTCGCGTTGAGGCCGGCACGTGACGTTTCGCGCGTATGAATCAAACCACAACGCAGGCCAAGCCCACATCAACTCAGCCCGGCAAAAAAATCCTCGATGTAGGATGCGGAGTCAACAAACATCCAGGCGCGATCGGGATAGATTTCAATTCACGAACTCATGCCGATGTGATTCATGATTTGGGTGTCGTTCCGTACCCGTTCGACGACAATGAATTCGACGAGATCGTCAGCAACCACGTTGTCGAGCATGTGCCGGATGTGATGGCTTTCATCTCTGAGCTGCATCGGATCACCAAACCCGACGGCCGCATCAAGTTAATCACTCCGCACTATTCAAATCCGGATTGGCCCACCGATCCGACGCATCGCAATCACTTCAACAGCTATTCGTTCAATTGCTTTATGCAGGACCGGCGGCTGTTTCCCTTCTACACCGATGTGGAGCTGAGACCGGTTCGCGTCTACGTCACACTCGCCAATTTGTGGCGAGCGATCGGAGTTCAACTGATCGTCAATCTGGACCAGCACGCCTCGTTCTTTCGCTTCACCCGTAAATTGTGGGAGCACTATTTGAGCTTCATCATGCGCGGCAAGGAACTTCATTTCGAGTTTTCGGTGGTGAAGAAATCGAGCCCGCTTGGCGAGTAAAGGGAGTCCCCAAAACTCCAGCCCTGCAAACCTTATTCAATCGGAAAACCAGCGATGATGTTTGCTGCTGAACGGCTGTGCTGTAAGTGGGTGGGACGAACCGCTGAAAAAGTACCGGAAACCTCAACTGGCTGTTCAATTTGTAACCCTTCACAAAATCGGATGTAAATCCGAAATCTTGGAATATTGATGCCCTCCAACGAGTTCCAATCGAAGCAGGCACAGAGCTTATCCAGCTACATAGGCAGGGTACAGGGATTGCCTAAAAGCTTCGATGCATGATCAGTTCACTGACGAGCAATGACTGCTGACACGAGTCAATCATAACGGGATCAAATAACCGTTTACGCAGGCTTGCCAGGGTTCAACTGAATTCCCATCTACCATTCGGATAGATTTAAACATTTTGGGAGGATCTTCCATGAGTGAGTTTCGCACCAGAAATTGGATTGCGCGAAGCGTCGTCCTGCTCGTGGCTTTGTTGTTTGCTGTTCCGTTTGTTTCGGCACAGGTTACGACGGGCAGTTTGCAGGGCGTCGTCAAAGACCCCAACGGGGCAGTGGTCGCTGGCGCAACCGTTAAGGTAACCAATACCTCGACGGGTATCGTCAGAGAGACGACCACAAATGACGAGGGATTTTATCGAGTCACCAACCTATTACCAGGTGACACCTATGAAATCATCGTGACGGCCAGTGGATTTACTGAAACCAAGAGGGAACAGGTCCCGGTTCGTCTCGGCCTCGAAAATAATGCTGATATTCAACTCGGCATTCAGAACGTCGGCGAGAACGTTCAGGTAACCGGCGAGACGCCGCTTATCCAAAGCAATCAGAGTCAGCTCTCGACCTCTTATTCCCCACAACAACTTACACAGCTTCCCTTCAACGGCTCAATCGATAATTTGGCTCTCTTGACCCCTGGCGTTGTCACGCCTGGTGATACGGACTTTGCCAATGGCGTCGGCATTTCTGCCAACGGTAATCGCGGCCGTTCGAACAATTTTCAGATTGATGGTCAGGATAATAACGATAACTCCGTGACCGGTCCCAGCTTGACGATTACCAATGCCGAAGCAATCGGCGAATTTCAGGTAATCACAAATACCTTCTCGGCTGAGTTCGGACGTAACTCGGGCGCGCAGATCAACACGATCACCAAGTCCGGCACCAACCAGTTCCATGGAACTCTTTTTGAATTCCATCAGAACGCGGTGCTGAACGCGCGCGACAACCTTGAGAAGAAAGACCAGGCCGGGTTTGCTTTCCTGAATTCAACAGGATTCTCGGCGTTCGGACCATTGGCAGATCGCCTCGAGCGACCCAATAGTTTCCGAGATAACCGCTTTGGTGGATCGATCGGCGGACCGATCATTCCGAACAAAGCGTTTTTCTTTGCAACGTATCAGGGCGAGTACTTCAGAGGCGAAGCGATCGGTACCAACCTGACCTTCGCGCAGATGTCCGCGAACCTCGACGGCGCCAATGCGCTGGCAAGGCTCTTCCCCGGTGCGGCGACGACACAGTTAACCTGTACGGCTGCCGGCTGCGGTCCATCCGCTGTTACGGGCCAGGGTATTCTGATTATCACGCCCCCCACTGTTGACGTAAACGGAGACAGCATCCCGGATGAATTTCAGTTCAGCCCGACCAATCCTTATGGTCAGCCTGCTACTCCGGGATTTCTGCAACCGATGGCCGTGGTCCTGGATGGAACAGCTCCAGGCGGTCGCCGAGTCATCTTTGGTGGTGAAGGCACTCGAATATTTCCGAGCAACTCCACCAACCACCAGGTTATCGGCCGCGTCGATTACAACTGGACAAGCAAAGACACGATTGTGGGTCGTTACATATACGACAACTCCGATTTCCCGATCGCCACGGGCGGCGTAATTGCCGGCTCGCTGGTGGACGTTCCCTCGGACAACAACAATCTGGGCGTAACATACACACGCATCATCTCGTCACGGTTCACGAACGAGGCGCGATTCAATTTCTCGCGTTTGAATGTGAGCTTCGGCGATACGAGCATCCAGTATGGCCCGTCCGTCACGTTTTCGCAGGCTAACCAGCTTCCCTTCGCCAATTTGGCGCAGGGCTTTGGTGTAGCCAATACCTTCCCGCAGTCACGCAAGGTAGATGTCTATCAGTACCAGGACACGCTGGGTGCGACGATCGGCAACCATTCGATGAGATTGGGTGCTGATATCCGCCAGCAGAAGGTTGAAAACTTCTTCCTGCCGAACTTCAACGGCACCTACCAATTCCGCGCGACCACAACCGGCGCTTCCGGATGTGCTGCCTTAGGTGGAACGAACTGTACGCTGCCGGTTGGTCGCTTCTTTAACTACGGCACAGACGGTACCAACGGCTCCGTGCGAACTGTCGCGAACGCCTACGAGAATTTCATTCTCAACCGTCCGTCAGTTATCAACTTCGCTCTGGGCAATCCGCAGATCAAGACTGACCAGAACGATTTCTTCTTCTTCTTCCAGGATGACTGGCGCATTCGCTCCAATCTGACCCTGAACCTGGGCGCGCGTTATGAAATTTCGACGCAGCCGCTCAATCCGATTATCGAGCAGGTGAATGCACGTGAAGCAGATCCGTCACGAGCGATTTTCAATCAGGCATTTCCGCTTTCGACGCGCACTGCCACACAGCTTCCGCTGGACAAAAACAACTTCGCTCCGCGAGTTGGTTTTGCCTGGTCACCTGATATCAAGTTCCTGGGCGACCGCTTCTCCAATGGCCGTACAGTTATCCGCGGCAACTTTGGCATTGCGTACGATCCGGGATTCTTCAACATTATTCTGAACACCGTGACCGCAGCGCCATACGCGGCTGTGGGAACGATTCAACAGAACAATGCGGCCAATCCGGGCTTTGCCACTCCGTTCCCGTTCCTGCCGACCACAACGGCGCAATTGAACACTACGCCGGGAACCGCCGGGGGCGACCCGCGTCTGTTCAGCCAAACCCGTGTGGCTGACGACTTCCATAATCCGTATGCCATGTCGTTCGGATTCGGCATTCAGCAGGAAGTTTTCAGGAACTCGGTATTTGAAGCGCGTTATGTCGGAACCCGCCTGGTTGGCCAGTTCCAGAGCATCAACGCAAATCCGCTGATCAGATTCCTGAACGTTGCGGGTAACACCCTGTTCGGAGATCCTGGTCGATTCACCCACGGTTTCCTGCCGGGCACGTGTACTGCGCAGGGTTGCGTCACGCCGACGGCGGCGAACGACTACCAGAACCGCCCGACGATTACCGGTATGCCGGCGAATCCACTTAATAACGTGGCTTACAACGGCAACGGACGTGTTGACCCGCTTTTCGGTCAGGCACGTAGCCGCTTGAACTCGGCTCAGTCGACCTATCACGGCATGCAGCTCCGCTTTGATACGCGCTTTATGGAGTCGCTGACGCTCAACGCGAACTACACGTTGAGCAAGACCATCGACAACGCGTCTGAAATCTTCGCCACGTTCGGTGGCGGTCAGACGATCGCCTTCTCGCAGGATCCTTTCGATCACGGCAGAGGCGAGCGTGGTCTTTCGGCCTTCCACCAGAAGCACAACTTCACGACGAGCTTCTTGTATGACCTGCCGTTCTACAAAGAACAGCGTGGTTGGGTAGGCAAACTGCTCGGCGGATACCAGATGAACGGTATCATCCGCATGGGCTCCGGCCGTCCGTATACTCCGGCGATCATCACCGGCGACTACGACGCGGCGTTCGACGCAGGCTTCTCCGGTGGCGCGGGTCCGTTGCGACCGTTCAACGGAAATCCGAATGCGCCGATTGGAACTGTTGCGTTTGGCTATAGCGCGGCTTGCCTCGTACTCTTCGGCACTCCGCCTTGCGATGTTGCTTCACCTGGCGACTTCATCATCTTCAACACCCAGAGCCCCGGCTCGGGTGGTGTGTTGGTGACCGGTCCGACGGCAGCAGCAGCGGCCGCCTCGGCTGCTCAACAAGCTCGTTTGATCTTCAACGATTTCGGTTTGGTAGCACGTGGTAACTTGTCCACCGCTGCCCTGACGACGTTGGAGGCTTTCAGCTACTTCAGATCGCCATTCGGCGACGTTGGTCGTAACACCTTTAGCGGCGACCCGTTCTATCTGGTTAACTTCTCGGTCTTCAAGACCACAAACTTGACCGAGAACACCAAGATTGAATTTCGCGCGGAAGCATTCAACCTGCTCAACCGACGTAACCTGGGTGTGCCGGATCCGTTCCTGGAAGATGCCTTCAACGGTTTTGCCGTGAGCAGCTTCCAGAACACTGGATTCAATAATGGCGGCAACCGCAGCATGAGGCTCGGTGTTCGCTTTATCTTCTAAGCTTCCCTTCGGGGAGTTTTGACGCGATTCAAGCGTTTGGCGGGGAGAGAGTTGCTTTAAACCAACTCTCTCCCCCAATTTTTTGATAATGGGTCATCAGTTTGGAATTGCTAAGGAAGAAGTTTCGCGCCTTTGCGTGAAACCGTCTTATCTTTCTCTTAATGCAAACTGCACCAATACCGGCACTTTCAATTGGATGACAAACTCAAAGCTGTCGCTTATTATTAACCATCTTTTCGGATGGACAGGCGGAAGATGTCGCCGCACATTAGGTTCCTCCGGCTACGATAACCTGTTCGCTACTCAGCTCCCCGAACCTCTTTTGAATAATCTATTAAGAGCGTGAATGTTATGACTAAGAAAATGTCCGCAGCTTTTTTGGGCCTGTTGGTATTCGCCACACAGATCGTCCCCGTCGTTTCGCAAACTCCCACTCCTTCACCGCAGCAGGAAGAGACCATCACCGTCGGTACCGCGGCCGTGCAATTGGAAGCCATCGTCACCGACAAAACCGGACGACGAATTAACGGTCTGACGGCGGCGGACTTTCAGGTGCTGGACGAAGGGAAATCTCAAACACTGGATTTCTTCACCGCCATCGAATCGTCGCGAGTCAGCCGCTCCGAAACACCCGGCGCGGCGGCCACCAGCGCCGTTGATACCAAAACCAACGTAAAGCCTTCACCTCTGGTGGTCCCCTACGAAGGCCGCCATATCGCGCTTGTGTTCGACGATCTGAATCTTTCGAACGAAAACTTTTTGCGCTCGCGCCGCGCGTTTGCCGAATACATCAACGCCAGCCTGTCGCCAAAGGACATGGTCGCGCTTATTTCGACCGGCGGCGCGCTGGCTTCGCTTCAGCAATTTACCAACGACAAGCAGCGATTATTGAGCGCGCTTAACCGCATCGCGATGCAGAGTCGTCTCAAGGAATCGTCGGACAGGCGTTTGTGGAACATGACCGATGACGAGGCCCTGCGTATTGATCGAGGGGACCAGACTGCGCTCGAAAACGTAAAGCGCCGGGCCGCGATCGAGGACGCAGGTCCGCAGAGTATTGGAAATGAACCGACCGGAGCCCCTTCCGCATCCGTAGACAGAGACGTGATGGATAGCAGGGTTCGCACCTATGCCAAGACCATAGTCAGCGAGATCGGCCAGGTATCGCGCAACAACCTGGCCACGCTCAAGAGTCTGTTTACCGGGATGGCGGAACTCCCGGGCCGAAAGATCGTCGTCCTTATGACTGAATCGTTCGTCACAGCCGACGGCACAAGCGAAGATACTAACAATCAATTGTTGCAGCTAACGGAACAGGCGCGACGCGATGGCATCAGTGTCTACGCGCTGGACGCGGCAGGTCTGCAAACAAGTAACGTAAACGCCAGCGAACACCTGACCGGGACCAACCTGGCATTCAGAAATTCCAATCCGGATTTAACGTTAAGCAGTTTTGAGAAGCTCAACGGCGCGCGCAAGCTGGTTTCCGGTACCGGCGGTGAATTGATTTCGAATACAAACGATCTGGCCGCAGGCCTGCAAAGGGCCATAGAAGATTCAAGCAGCTATTACGTGCTTGGCTTTAAGCCCGAGGTGCTCGACAACAAATTTCATCGCATTGCGATTTCGGTTAAGGGCAAGCCGGATCTGATCGTACGCTCGCGCCGCGGATATCTGGCGATTAATCAGGAGACCGTTGCGGGCACGCAAACCGAACTTTATGCCGCCTTGAGCTCTCCCGTGAACCGCTTTGATTTACCGCTGGAGGTCGTCGCCAACGTCGTACCTGTCAGCCAGGAACAGGTGGTGATTACGGGACTACACGTTGGACGAAATTACCTGACGCTTCCCGCCGCGGATGCCGCGAACCAGACTGCCGCGTACGACATCGCGACCTACGTCTTTGGCGCTGGACGCGACAAGCCGGTCGGCGGCGTGGAACGCACGGTCACTTACGATTTGAGCAAACCGGAAGTGCGACAAAAGCTAAAGACCACCGGCGCCGTGCTGCTGATCAAGGAATACACTCAGCTTACGCCGGGGATCTATCAGGTACGAGCTGTCGTGCGCGAAAAGGCTACCGGGCTTTTGGGTACTTCATACCAGTTCTTTGAAATACCGGACACCAAAGAGCGCAAGATCGCCTCGCTTAGCAGCTTGATTCTGACCGAAGTAGGACAGACCGGTTTCGATGGCGCGAACAGCTTTAAGCCGGGCGTACAGATGGACCTGAAATTTGTAATTTATAATCTGCCAAAGAGCATCGCTGGAGTTACGCAACGAGTGAAGTTACTCGACGGGCGCGGGACACAGTTGTTCGACAGCGAGTTGGCATTGGCGGTACCGGTTGCCACCGATACTTCGCAATCGCCACAGGCTACGCGATTCAATCTTCCGGCGGCGCGGGGTCGTTACGCGCTGATCGTTACGCTTAAAGATGCGAAGGGTAAGATCGACGTAGAGCGCCGAGCCGACCTGGTGATTGAGTAGTTCGAGCGCCGAGGGCGCAAAAGGTGATAGCCCGGGGCAACGCCCCGTGTTATCCCCCAGATGAAAGTTTGAAGCGCTGAAAGCGCGATAGAAGAAGAAAGTGATTGTTCCACTTCGTGCATTCTTTCGCGCTTTCAGCGCTTAAGATCTCCTACTCGGTCCCCACCCAGGCCGTTGGCCGGGGCTATTACCTTTCGCGCCCCTGGCGCTGAAAGAAGTCATGTCATTCGACTTAATCAGAGAGCGATCCCACGGTGATCAATCCGGGCGTTAGCCAATTACAACTAGCACCTCTCGGCGCAGGCGATTTGATAGATCGCGCACTGCGGCTATACCGGCGACACTTTACGACGCTGATCAGGATTGCCGCGCCTCCGGTCATAATCTCGGCCGCGGGCGGCGTCGCGGTCAGTATCAGTTGGCGCGAGCTTCAGGCGACCGGCAGCGAAGCCTCGCTGGCTCTTTATGTCCTGATGCTGATCGCGGGGTTGGTAGTCTGGGCGGTTGGAATGGTGCTGAACGTAGTCGTGATGGGCGGTGCCGCGCGCAATCTAGTCACGCACCTTTTGTGGGACCAGCCCGTGTCGGCGCGGACCACCTACGCGAACGCTCGCGCTCGCTTTTGGGGATTACTGGCGGCGGCATTGCTGATAGGAACGGTTCTCCTCATTGTCTTCGTGGTGGTGTTTTATGTCTGGATGCTGGTCCTGTCGATGGTGGCGATCGGAGTTTTCATGCTCCCGCTCCCGTCGTGGCTGGGCGTTATTTTGGGAGTAGTCTGCGGAGTTGTGGTCACGCTTGGCGCCTTGTGGCTCTTCTTTCTGCTGGCCGGAAGATTTGCCTACGTGCCGCAGGTAATGCTGGTAGAAGGAAAAGGCGTTTTCGAAGCCGTCGGTCGCAGCCTCTCGCTGGCCAGCGGCAACGCGAAGCGGCTGATGGCGATGACGCTCTTCAGCATTTTTGCAACCTACTCGGCGCTGATGATCCTCGTGGTCCCGCTCGGATGGTACGGATACCTGAACGGAATCGATCCGTTTAACCTAAACGCCGAATCATGGCCGGCGTGGTACGCGATCAGTTACGAAGTGTTGGCCCAGCTCAGCTCGATTTTGCTCGCACCGGTTTGGATGTTGGGGCTGTCTCTGCTCTATGTCGATGAACGCGTTCGGCACGAAGGCTACGATATCGAACTGATGGCGGCTCGCCGTTTGGGCGAGATCCCCAGACTCTCCGGTGGTCATGACGCTCCAATTGCGCCGGCGCTTGCTTCGACGGCATATCGTGTTCCGAGTCTGCCGCCCCCTGCCATCCAACCGGCGGTTCCGCAGCCATCTCGCGGATCCACACTCGGCCTGAGTTGAAACCGCCACATGATCTCTTCCTTCAACTTACACAAATTTAGAGCTCGAGTCGT
Organism: Pyrinomonadaceae bacterium; assembly: GCA_963702045.1. Classification (GTDB taxonomy): domain Bacteria; phylum Acidobacteriota; class Blastocatellia; order Pyrinomonadales; family Pyrinomonadaceae; genus JACMLC01. Next base: position 5,203,700 of record OY969701.1, on the reverse strand, counting down.
ACTTCTCGCCGCGACTGTTCTGATGGTCATCGCCGGCGCCACGTCGACCTACGCGATTCCGCTCGCCACGTACCGCGAACGCGTTCGAGAAGCGACGGTGTTGCTTTCCACTTTGCATTCCGTCGATGAGAACGAGGGTGCGTTTTCGCTCGAAAACAGAATCGTGCGAACGCTTTCAGATGTGCGACGTATTCTACCGCCGACAGAAACCGTCGAATGGAATGGAACTACGATTCAGGTCGACAACAAATGGCTCGAGACGGCGTTGAAGAAGTACGAAGATCTCTACAGCTCAAGCAAAGACCGCGCGACTGTTTTGACCGAGATCACGACTCGGTTGACTGCAATTTCCGAGTCGCTGGCCGAAGCTGAAAAACAAACCGCAGCCGGTTCGTCGAACAAGGACGACGAAAAAGCGCGCATGAGCGAAATCCTTCGCCGAAGCGATTACGCGAAGAAAGCACCGGAAGAAAGCGCAGTTACTCGGCTTTGGAAGCGATTTTTGGCGTGGCTGCGCGGGCTGTTTCCGGACCGTTCCCCAGTTGGCCCGCGCGGCGCCGGTGCACTCTCGAACGTGGCGCAGATTTTTGTTTTCGTACTGGCCATCGCGATTTTGGGATTCGTTGTATGGAAGCTGTGGCCGCGGATTTGGCGAGGACGTAAAGAAAAGAAGGCGAAAAAGAAGAAGCGCGAGGCACGAGTGGTTTTGGGCGAGCGGCTCGAGCCGGACCAGTCCAGCGCCGATCTGCTGGCCGAAGCCGAAGCGTTGGCCCGCGAAGGAAACCTGCGCGCCGCGATTCGCAAAGGCTACATAGCGTTGCTTTGCGAGCTGGGCGATCGAAAAGTGCTGGGCCTGGCGCAACACAAAACGAATCGCGACTATTTGCGCGCCGTCCAACCGCACGAACAACTTTATCGCGAAATGAAATTCCTGACGTTCAGCTTCGAACATCATTGGTACGGATTTCTTCCCGCGACAGCGGAAGATTGGGACGTCTTTCGCTCGAGGTATCACCAGGCTTTAAGACAGTGACAAGTGACGAGTGACAGGTTCGTGATTGTCACTCGTCAATCTTCACTTGTCACTTGTCACTGTTCTTATGCGTCAAAGGCTCGCCATCATTATCACCATCGCGATCGTATTGATCGTGCTTGTGGGACTGAACGCGGCTTCGTATGTGCGGATCGAAAAGGTGTCGGACCTCGAGTCAGAGCCTGATCGCTCAACCTACAACGCAGGCGCGACCGGGACGCGTGCTCTCTATGAATTCCTCGACGAGTCGGGACGACAGGTCATTCGCTGGACCGAGGAACCCACCGGCCTTCTCAACCAGGAAAAGATGAAGCAGGCTACGCTGGTCATCGTCGGCGAAACCGCAATTCCAATTAAAGAAGAGGAAGCGACCGCGATTCTCTACTGGGTTTCGAGCGGCGGTCATCTGATTTTGATCGATCGCACTCCCGACCCCAGTCTGCTGCCCCTGTCAGGGAGGTGGGGAGCGACTACGCAGATATCGCAATACCCCCCAACAGATATTCAGGCCGACAACCCCGACCAAATGACCGAGGGCGTGAAGCCCATGCGCGCCGGGCAGCCGACAATTCTGACCCGCAACGTTGAGTCGGTTATGCCGTCCCGATTCGCGGGAATCATCAATATCTATTTGCGTGAAGACGACGAGTACACATCGGAGCAGCCAGAGACTTCGGTGAGCGACGAATCGGAGGAAGAACTGGAAGAGTTTGTGGGCGAGACGGCCCCGGCGCCGACGAATTCGCCACCCTCGGTGACGGTAACCGTCAACGCCAACGACGTGAATCAAGCGTCGCGTGCGCCGGTTGCGCATATTTACGATGACCGCGGCGCCTTGTTAATCGACTACCCGTACGGCGAAGGAAAGATCATAGTGTTAAGCGATCCGTTCGTCGTCGCCAACAATGGAATTAGCCGAGCGGATAATCTTCAGCTGGCACTCAATACAGTCGCAGGGCGCGGCGGGCTTGTTATTTTTGACGAGTATCATCAGGGCCACGCAGCTGCGCGCAATCGTCTCTTCGCATACTTCGCCGGCACTCCGGCGATCGCATTATTCGCTCAGTTTGGATTGATAGTCCTGGCCGTCATTTGGACGCGGGGACGTCGATTCGGTCGTCCGCTTCCGTTACCGCAGGTCGATCGCAGGTCAAAGCTGGAGTACGTTGCATCGATGGCCGAGCTTCAACAGCGTTCGGGCGCTTACGATCTGGCGATCGAAAACATCTACGCTCGTACTCGCCGCGCGCTGGCTCGCTTTGCCGGAGTGGATAACATGACACCGCGTGGAGAGATCGCCGCGCGGGTTGCGGCCCGTTCGAGAATTGAACGCCAGAAACTCGAGGACCTGATGCGCGATTGCGAGAACGCCATAAATGGCGAGCCGATCACCGGACGTCAGTCGCTGGCACTGGTCGCGGGACTTCGCGAGGTCGAGCGCGCGTTGGGATTGCGGATGCGAGCTCGCGAGATTCGACAGGCAAAGGAACAAGGCACGTCGGAACGGGTCTAGCTGAGGCGATCCAACCGCGTTTACATGAATACTATTTCGCTTGTTCACATACTGGGAACCAGCACTGCACTGTCGGGCTTGTCGATGCTTGACCTGATTATCCTGACAGTGATTTTTTTTCTGACCAGCGTGGTGGGCGTCGTCACCGGCAGCAATTCGCTGATAGCCGTGCCGGTCATGTTCCAGTTCGGGATAGATCCACACGTAGCCGTAGCGACAAATATGTTCGGCTTGACCTTCATGGCAGCGGGTGGCACGCTACCGTTTCTCGGAAAAGGTACGATCGATCGAAAGAGACTTCCGGTTCTGGTTGTCCTGACGTTGGCCGGATCGGTGGCCGGCGCGCTTCTCCTGTTAGTGGTTTCTGATCGCGCGTTGCCTCTTATCATCTCCGCGTCGATGATTGCGGTCGCTCTCTTCACGATCTTGAAACGCGACGCGGGCGTTATCCCGACCGTGAACCAGCCGTCGCGTGCCAAAGAGACAGCGGCCTATGCGTTGACCTTCGCGCTCGGAGTCTACGGCGGCTTTTTTAGCGGCGGTTATGTGACGATGCTGACCGCGCTGTTCGTAGCGTTCTTTGGTATGACGTTTGTCGAGGCGGTTTCGACCACCAAGATCGTGAATGTCTTTTCATCGCTTATTGCCGCCATCGTATTTATGTGGCGGGGGTTGGTTGATTACAAACTCGGTTTGCTGCTGGGCCTGGCGATGTTTGTCGGCGCCTTCATCGGAGCGCGAGTGGCGCTCAAGCTTAACAATCTCTGGCTGCGACGGATTTTTCTTTCGGTCGTTATTTTGCTGGCGCTCAAAATTCTGATCTACGATTTCCTTTGGAAAGGACTACGACAGTGAAGAGTGACAAGTGACAAGCAGGATGATTTTGTTATCTTGTCACTCGTCACTCTTCACTCGTCACTTGTCACTGCCTCCGATGCCTGAATACGTCTCAACAACCGTCGAGCAAATTTTAACCGAGCTTCGAAAGGTCGTAGTTGGCCAGGACGAGCCGATCGAACACATTCTGGTCGCGTTGCTGGCCGAGGGCCACGCGCTGATCGAAGGCGTTCCCGGAACCGCAAAGACGCTGACCGTCAAAACGCTGGCCCGAATCATCGGAGCGGATTTCGGTCGTATTCAATTTACGCCGGACCTGATGCCTTCCGACATAACCGGGACCAACGTTTTCAACCTGGCCACGTCGGACTTCACACTCAGGCGCGGTCCGATATTCACCGACATTCTTTTGGCGGACGAAATAAATCGTACGCCGCCGAAGACTCAGGCGGCGCTGTTGGAAGCGATGGAAGAGCGACAGGTGACTATCGACGGCGATCTGCAAAGGCTGTCGCCGCTCTTCACTGTGCTGGCGACCGAGAATCCGATCGAGTACGAAGGAACTTATCCGCTGCCGGAGGCACAGCTTGATCGATTTCTTCTGAAGATCCTGATCGACTATCCGGCGGTGGAAGCCGAAAGACAGGTCGTCGCCAACTGGGACGCGGGGTTCAATTCGCGCCGGCTCGAACAGGTTGATATACGGCCGTTGGCGGATGGCGATGCGATTTCGCGTTGCCGCGCGGAAGTCAGGCAGACGCGGATGGAGCCGGGCGTGCAGCATTACATTGTCGAGATTGTCAGACGAACCCGCGCGCACCCGTCGGTGCTTTATGGCGCCAGTCCGCGCGCGTCGGTGGCGCTGTTGCTTTGCTCGAAAGCGCTGGCGGCTTTGCGTGGACGCGAGTTTGCTACGCCGGATGATGTGCGAGATATATCGCGGCCGGTGTTGCGGCATCGGTTGTCTTTGCGCGCCGAGGCGGAACTGGACGGAGCCACGCCGGATGCGGTGATTACGGATATTCTGCAGAGCGTTGAAGTGCCCAGGTAAGGACACAGAATAAAGAATTTCAGATTTGAGATTGGGGCTTGAGCACTGACCACGCGAGACCCTTAGATTTTGGACTTGGGACTTAAGCTTTCCGCATGCGCTTCGTCTTCACCAAACTCTTCTACATCCTGCTCGCGTTGGGCTTCATCCCTTTGTCACTTTCGTGGGGACGTCCGACGCTGCGATGGGTGGCGTTCGCATACGATGCCGCGCTTCTCTTAATCGCATTTATCGATGCTCGGACTCCCTGGCCGGCCGGCGTAAGCCTCGAGCGTGAATTCGGCGGCCGCTTTGCGGTCGGATCAGCGACGGAAGTTCACGTCCGCGTCCTTAACAACTCGCCGCGCCAAATTAAGTTAATAATCAAGGACGAGTACCCGCCGCAAATGCGCCTGGCGAGATCGCGCGAAGGACGACTGAATGTCGACGCGCAATCCAGCGCCGCGCTGGTATACGAGCTGACGCCGCCGAAACGCGGGCGTTTTGAGTTCGGGTTGATAGCCGTGCGTTATCTGTCCCGGCTCGGATTGGTTTGGCGCCACGCCGATGTGGGCCAGCCGGTCGCGGTTAAGGTCTATCCGAACATGCGCCGCGCACGCGAAGCCGAACTGAAAGCGTTGGGAGCTCGTTCGCTCGTCTCCGCACATCGAAAAACATCCTGGCGTGGTGAAGGGCGAGAGTTCGAATCGCTGCGCGACTATGTGCGCGGAGACGAGCTTCGGCACATTTCGTGGTCAGCCACAGCGCGCCGCGGGAAGTTGGTAACCCGGCAATATCAGATCGAGCGAGACCAGACGATCTTGATTGCGATCGACGCGGGTCGTTTGATGACCGCCCGGATTAATCAGGAGACCAAGCTGGACTCGGCGGTGCACGCGACGCTGGCGCTGATGTCAGCCGCAGCTCGCGGCGGTGACAACTCCGGGATCGTGGTCTTCGGCCGGCGGATCAAAGCATATCTGCCGCCCAAACGCGGAAGCGAACATATGGATGCGGCGCTCGAAGCGCTTCACGCGGTCGAGCCCGAAATGATCGAGCCGTCCTATGCTCGCGCTTTTGAATTTATCGCGGCCAATTGCAAACGACGCGCGCTGGTGGTTCTGCTGACTGACCTCGTTGACGAGGAAGGCTCGAAAGACCTCCTAACTTCGCTGAAGATTCTTCGTCCGCGACATCTCCCGCTGGTTGTTACCATCGGTGATCGCGATCTGAAGGCAGCGGTTCGCGACCTTCCGGCGACTGTGGCCGATCTCTTCACACAATCGGTGGCGGAAGAGATCATTCATCAACGCGAAGCCGCGCTGCGGTTGGTCGAAGCACAGGGCGGGCTGGCGCTCGATGTGAACGCCGCTGCGCTGGCGCCGGCCCTGCTGGAAAAGTATTTGCAGGTTAAGGAGCGCGGGTTGTTGTAGGATCTGACAATCCAGGGGCAGGCGGGTTTGAACAGAATGAACAGGGGCGCATCCCCGGGGAGTGAAAAATGGAGTGGCGCGAAAATTTGATTGATGACCGTGAAGGCATCCGACTGTTGTTGGCGGAGACACGCCGCGTGGCTGTGCTTGGAATGCGCGGCGAGAGCCATTCGCACAAAGCCGCGTTCTACGTGCCGCAGTATCTTGTTTCGGCCGGCCTGGAGGTGATTCCGGTTCCGGTTCACCCGCCGATCGCGGAAATGATTCTCGGTCAAAAGACGTATCCGACTCTTTCCGACATTCCGGGCCAGGTTGATCTGGTAGACGTTTTCCGCCGGGCCGAAGATATCAACGGGCACCTTGAAGACATGCTGGCGAAGCAGCCCAAGGCCGTTTGGTTTCAATCCGGCATTCGCAACGACGAGGTGGCCGAGAAACTTGCACGCGCCGGTATCAAGGTAGTGCAGGATCGTTGCCTGATGGTCGACCACCGCGGCGTCGTGCGTTACGGATGAATGTTGCGGGCGAGCCCGGACCGCGCCGAATTCCGAACTTACGAAGAATAAGATCGGTTCCCGCAAAGGCGCAAAGACGCAAAGAAAACCGCCGAATTGTTGAAATGCTGATTAGTCTTCCTGCGTCGTTCTTTGCGCCTTTGCGGGAACCATTGAATCCCAGTGTCACTGACTCCTGAAAACACCCGACTGATCGCTTCTCTCAGAAACGCGCTGGCAGCGCTGCGCACTCCGCTCGAGATGAGCATTCGAAGCATTTGGCGCGGGGCCGACGCTCCTCCCGATTCGAGGATGGTGTTGGATAACCAATTGCTCGCGTTGGCGAAGCGATTTGTAGACATTCGCCAGTGTTCGCTGGACGAGAAGCAACGCTACTTCGAACAGATCTGCCGGTGGTTTGATCTGAAGTCCGAACCAAACACCTTCCCGCTCTCGACTCAGCAATCGTTCGATTCCAACATACAGTCAAAGCTGGATCGCGAACCGGTCACAATCTCTTATCTGGAGGAATACGACCGGCGCTTCGGCTTCAATTACGCAGACCGCGCGCGACATGCGTTGTTCGAGTTCGCCAACCTCGTCATTAAGTCCGACGGCACTGTGACAAAAGCGGAAGCCGCCGCGCTGTTGAACTTCAAACAGACGCTCTATCCGCAGGGAGGCGCACCCGCCGATGCGGAATCGACCGACGGCAAGCAAACGACGGAGGAAAAAAAGGAACAGTCGTCGGAACTCGCGATCGACGACGAACCGCCACGTCCGCTGGAAGAGCTATTGAAGGAGATGGAAGCGCTGGTCGGTCTCGATCGGGTCAAGCGGGATGTTCGCGAGCTGATAAATTTTCTCAAGGTCCAGCAGATGCGCGAGGAGAAAGGGATGTCTCCGCTTCCGATCTCGCGACATCTGGTTTTTTATGGAAACCCGGGAACCGGCAAGACCACGATCGCGCGTCTGCTGGCCCAGGTTTATCGAACGCTCAAGATCGTCAGCCGCGGACAACTGGTCGAAACCGATCGCGCGGGCCTTGTGGCCGGCTTTGTCGGCCAGACCGCGATCAAAGTCAGAGAAGTAGTGAACACGTCACTGGGCGGCGTGCTGTTCATTGATGAAGCATACGCGCTGAGCCCCGAGGGCACCGGCAATGATTTTGGACACGAAGCGGTCGAGACGTTGTTAAAGCTGATGGAAGATCACCGGCACGAGTTGATCGTGATCGTGGCCGGCTACACGCGAAAGATGGACGAGTTCATCGAATCGAATCCGGGTCTTCGTTCTCGCTTTAACAAGTTTCTGTTTTTTGACGATTACACGCCCGAACAATTGGCCGCGATCTTTAAGAGCTTTGCGAAGAAAGCGGATTTCGTGTTGACCACCGATGCCGATCAAAAGCTGTTCGAGATCTTCAAGCTGCTGGTGCTGACGCGCGACGAGACGTTCGGAAACGCACGAACGGCTCGCAACCTGTTTGAAATGACTATCAGCAAACAAGCCAACCGGATTGTCGCGCTGCCTGAGATCAGCAAAGAAGTTCTGGCAACGATCGAAACGGCCGACATTCCGACGGAAGACGATCTGAGTACGATAGGAGCGCAGGTACCGGGCCTGGGCCATGAATGAGTTCGGTAGTTCGCGGCATCAGGAACACCAGGCAAATCCGATCAAGCGAGCGCTGTCCACGCGCAGTTCCGAGCGCCGTGGATGCGCAATTCAATGAGCGCCGAAGGCGCGGCAGAAGGTAGCCAGGGGCGAGCGCGCAGCGCGTAGCCCCTGGAATATCCAACCAAATGTTTTGGAGCCCCGGCAGGGGCGACAGATTCTCAATTTCATACCCACCCCGCAATACACCACCCAACCAGCGCCGAAGGCGCGGCAGAAGGTAGCCAGGGGCGAGCGCGCAGCGCGTAGCCCCTGGGCCTGGTTCAATTCACCTCCGAGCCCCGGCAGGGGCGATAGACGACATCGTTAACCTCGCCCGCTACGTGTCAAAACAAACCGGAGGAGCTATGCCTTCAACTCATCTCAGTCTTCACTTCCATCTCGTCTTCAGCACCAAAAATCGGATTCCGATGATCACTGCCGACTGGAGAACAAACCTCCACACTTACATGGGAGGAATCGTTAGAGGAATCAATGCAGTTCCATTAGCGATCGGCGGCATTGAAGATCACGTCCATTTACTGGTCGGTTTGCGAGCGACCCATCGGTTGGACTATGTGTTACGGGACATCAAAGCAGACTCGTCTGGATGGGTGCACACGGTGGTTGGACAGAAGAAGTTCGAGTGGCAATCAGGCTATCTCGGGATCACAGTCAGCCCGTCTGAGTTAGAGACAGTCAAGCGCTATGTTCTCAATCAGGAGGAGCACCATCGGAAAAAAACATTTCAGGAGGAGTATCTCGAGCTGCTACGATTGAATGGAATCGAATACGACGACAGGTATCTTTGGTGAGAGGGTTCTATCGCCCCTCCGGGGCTAGGAATTTGTTGGGGCAGGTTCCAGGGGCTACGCGCTTCGCGCTCGCCCCTGGCTACCTTCTTCCGCGCCTTCGGCGCTCATCGAATTGTTCATTCGCCTTATCAACGTGCCCACGACTGCTGTGTCGATTGAATAGTATATCTACTGCTCAAACTTGCGCTCGTAGCTACCTTCTGCCGCGCCTTCGGCGCTCATCGAATTGTTCATTCGCCTTATCAACGTGCCCACGACTGCTGTGTCGATTGAATAGTATATCTACTGCTCAAACTTGCGCTCGTGGCTACCTTCTTCCGCGCCTTCGGCGCTCATCGAATTGTTCATTCGCCTTATCAACGTGCCCACGACTGCTGTGTCGATTGAATAGTATATCTACTGCTCAAACTTGCCCTCGTAGCTACCTTCTGCCGCGCCTTCGGCGCTCATCGAATTGTTCATTCGCCTTATCAACCTGCCCACGACTGCTGTGTCGATTGAATAGTATATCTACTGCTCAAACTTGCGCTCGTGGCTACCTTCTTCCGCGCCTTCGGCGCTCATCGAATTGTTCATTCGCCTTATCAACCTGCCCACGACTGCTGTGTCGATTGAATAGTATATCTACTGCTCAAACTTGCCCTCGTAGCTACCCTCTTCCGCGCCTTCGGCGCTCATCGAATTGTTCATTCGCCTTATCAACCTGCCCACGACTGCTGTGTCGATTGAATAGTATATCTACTGCTCAAACTTGCCCTCGTAGCTACCTTCTGCCGCGCCTTCGGCGCTCATTGCAAGCGAGCGGCCTGCACTCCATAGTGACACGACGCCTGGTTACGGTTATATTTACATCCTCATTCGAAATTCGATTTGATTCACAGGGCGAAACGTTCCTTTGCAATAATTTTCCGTCCCGACTGACTTTCACTGACTTGCCATTGCCACACTAAACTGATTCGTCCGACCTCGCAATTTACCTGTCGCTCTATGCGCGCTAATGGAGGAGCTCTACCGATGCGAAAGAATGTAGTCCTGCTGTTACTTGCTGCACTGATTTTTCCGATGTTCGTCCTGCCCACTTTGGCGCAGCAAAAGCCGTCGGATGAAAAAGCAGTCGAGCCGAAGTCGGCTCAAACCGGAGTCGAAGGACAAGAGGGACTCGATCCGGACTTTCCCGATTTCGTCGGGGCCAACGCCAACAAGCGCGACTTCCTTCTAAGACGCGACGAGAACATCAACTTTCTACGCGGCTTTCCCTACAGGCGGGCGGATGACCGGGTGCGCGCGATTTATGCGATGAAGCGACAGGAGATGGAGCTGGCGCGAAATCGCACGCAGGCGATCGAAGCACGGCGATGGAAAGCGCTCGGACCAGCGCCGATTCCGAATGGACAGACAGTTACCATCACTACCGCGGTCAGCGGACGTACGACCACGATCGCGGTTCATCCTACCAATCCGGACATCGCTTATGTCGGCACCGCGCAGGGCGGACTGTATCGAACGCTCGACGGTGGAACCAACTGGACGCCACTGCTCGATGACGCGCTTTCGCTCGCGATCGGATCGGTAGCCATCGCTCCTTCTGATCCAACAATAGTTTTTGTCGGCACCGGCGAACCGCAGTTCTCCGGCGACAGCTTTTTTGGCGTCGGTATCTATCGAATCACCAACGCGGATACGACACCGGTCGTGGCTGGGCCAATCACCGGCGCACCGACTGCGGATGTATTCACCGGCCGCGCGGTCAGCGAAATCGCGGTTCATCCGACAAATCCAAACATTCTTTTTGCCTCGACAACTTCCGGCAACGCCGGTATCGGCGGATCTCCCCAACCGGTGGTTGTCCCCGCTCGCGGACTTTATCGAACCAGTAATGCGCTGGCCGCGAACCCGAGCTTTGAAAAGATGACCGTGGCGACCGCCGCCGGCGGTGATCGCTCGGTGGTCGATGTAGTGATGGAACCGGGCAATCCCAATCGCATCGTTTGCGCTGTCTACGGCCTTGCGGGAGTCGGCGATGGCGGAATTTATTTGTCTACGAATGCGCTGGATCCTGTTCCGACGTTCACTCAAACGCTTCAGACCGGCACGGCCACCGGCAATATTCGGGCAGAGCTTGCCATCAACAAAGTCGGCGCAGTTGTCACCGTCTATGCGGCCACGGGCACGAGTAATGGGCAGTTGCTGAAATCCGTCGACGGCGGCGCGACATGGGGAGCTCCGCTCGCCGCCGCGAATGGTTTTTGTAACCCGCAGTGCTTTTATGACATCGCGGTAGCGGTTGATCCAAACAACGCGGACATCGTTCACCTTGGCGGATCGCCGGCATTTGTTTACAGAAGATCGACTACTGGTGGAACCGCGTTTACGAACAGTTCAGTAGGTCTTCACGTCGATACGCATGCCATCACGGTCGCGCCATCCAATCCGTCGATCATTTATTTTGGAAGCGACGGCGGAATTTGGAAGTCTGTAGACAACGGCGGATCGTGGATCGACTTGAACAACACGCAGTACAGCGCGACGCAGTTTCAAAGCATCGCGCTCCATCCGGTTGATCCATTCTTTTCAATCGGTGGAACGCAGGACAACGGAACCGAGTTTCTGCGTCCGAACAACACCTGGGTTCGAGCGGTTGGCGGCGACGGCGGCCAAACAGTGATCGACCAGAACGCGACGGACAATACGAACGTTACGATGTATCACACGTTCTTCAACCAAACCGGAACGCAGATTGGTTTCAATCGCATTACCTCCGTCAATCCTGGAGGAACGCTTCAGTCCGGGACTTTCCTGGGTTGCGGCGGTGTGGCCAATGGGATTGCATGCGCCGACGCCACGCTGTTCTATGCTCCGTTGACGCGAGGTCCTGGAACCCCTAACACGCTTTACATGGGAACCAACAAGCTATATCGCTCGGCCAACACCGGCACGACGATGACCGCTGTCAGTCAGACGTTTGCGGCTCGAGTCGCTTCGATCGGAATTTCGCCGCAGAACGACAATGTCCGAATCGTGGGATTGACGGACGGCAGTGTGTTCGCCACCACGACCGGTTCAACTACCCTGGCGAACATTTCTCCGCCGATCTCGCCTCGATTCATTTCACGGGTTGTGATCGATCCGAACAACGCTGACACGGCTTACCTCACGATCTCAGGCTTTGGCCTGACGCTCGGGCAGCAGGTTTGGAAGACGACTAATCTTTCAAACGCAACTCCGACGTGGAACCCGAGCGGCAACGGCATTCCTGACATCCCCGTCAGCTCGTTTGTAGTCGATCACACAAATTCGAACCATCTCTACGCGGGCACGGACATCGGTGTTTATCGATCGACGGATGGCGGCGCCAACTGGATACCATTCAGCAATGGACTGCCACGGGTGGCCGTGTTTGATATGGCGATTCACAAATCTTTTCGCACCATGCGCATCGCGACGCACGGTCGTGGAATTTACGAGATGAATCTCAATCCGGGATCGCCGATCGCCGATTTCGATGGAGACGGCCGGACCGACGTCTCAGTGTTCCGACCTTCGGACGGTGGCTGGTATTTCAACCGCAGTTCGAACGGAAGTTTTGGGGGCCAGTTTTTCGGACTGAACGGCGACAAGATTGCGCCAGGAGATTACGATGGAGACGGAAAGACCGATTTCGCAGTCTTCCGGCCTTCCGACAACACCTGGTACATACTCAATAGCTCGAACGGCGCGATCGTCTCGATGAATTTTGGATTGAGCGCAGACGTACCCGTAGCCGCTGATTACGACGGTGATGGTCGAACCGACATCGCTGTATTTCGTCCTTCCGACAGCACCTGGTACTTGCAGCAGAGCACCGCGGGATTCAGGGCTATGGCTTGGGGAACTACCGGTGACCGAGCGACGCCAGGCGATTACGACGGCGACGGCAAAGCTGACTTAGCTGTATTTCGAGCGTCGGTCGGCGGTTGGTTCATTCTGCAAAGCTCGACCGGCACGATGCGTTCTGAATCGTTCGGGCTCAATGGAGACAGACCGGTTGCCGGCGATTACGATGGAGACGGAAAGACCGACCTGGCGGTGTTTCGTCCATCGGATACCACCTGGTATTTGAAGCAAAGCACGGCGGGGTTCGGCGGGCAGGCGTTTGGAAACGCGACCGACATTCCTGCGCCAGGTGATTACGACGGCGACGGCAAGGCTGATATCGCGGTGTTCCGACCGTCGGAGGGCGGCTGGTACTTGCAGCAAAGCGCGGCAGGATTTAGGGGAGTGATATTCGGGACCAACGGCGACGTGCCGGTTCCGTCCGGGTACATTCCGTAGAAGTCGAACAGCGCCAACGGCGCGAAAGGTGATAGCCCAGGGCAGCGCCCTGGTTAAATAGTCACGTTGATTTAGAAAGCGCTGAAGGCGCGAAAGAGTAAGTGCAACCAGTTGGGCTGCACTTCACATTCTTTCGCGCCTTCAGCGCTTAGGAGCTCTTAACTTATTCAACTTCGGGCTCTGCCCGTCGATGTGCGGAAAAGCTTCGCTTTTCCGAAATGCCTGGCTCAAGACCGAGGCGGCTCCGCCGCCGGGCGGCATAGCCGCGATGAGTTAGTAGGACCGGTGACGGAAAAGCAGAGCTTTTCCGCACATCGAGCGGCAAAGCCGCCAAGAGGAGTCGCACTTGTCGTCAACTCCTTCTCACAAACTTCAACGCCACCCCGTTCATACAATAACGAAGTCCAGTCGGTTCCGGTCCGTCGTCAAACACATGTCCCAAATGCGCATCACAGCGCGCGCAAAGCACCTCGGTTCTGGTTTCCGACAAATCGTTATCGACTTCCTCGCGTACGTTGGCTTTCGCAATCGGAGCCCAGAAGCTCGGCCATCCCGTGTGCGAATCGTACTTGGCTTTCGAGCTAAACAACGGAAGCGAGCAACTCACGCACTGAAAAACTCCGCGCTGGTGGTTGTCGGTCAGCGGACTTGAATACGGACGCTCGGTGCCTTTCTCTCTCGTAATGTGAAACTGCTCGGGCGTCAGGATGCGTCGCCACTCGTCTTTTGTTTTTACAATCTTCGTAAACGGAAGTGTTTTCGTTTGTCTCGATGCTGGGTTGTTCAGCGCCTGAGAAATCGGCAGTTCATAAAGCGCCGCCGCGGCACCGAACATCAAACCTGAAAATAGAAACTTGCGTCGATTCATAATCAGTAGTCTCGTAAAACTCAATTGAGATTTGGTCCCGAGTGAGTCAGTACCCTCCGCGGTAGCGGAGGGATCCGACTCGCTCGGAACAGCTAAGAGTTTAGTTCGAAAAGGGGCTCGCCGAAGCGCGCCCCTTTCCATATCCGTGTGTGCCCAGCGAACCCGCACTTAGTTCGGCATCAGAACCGTGTCGATCACGTGAATCATCCCGTTGGACTGATACACATCGCCGACCGTTACATTCGCCATCCCGCCTTTTTCGTCGACGACAGTCCATCCGTTCGTACCATTCTTTTTCACCGTGATCGTACCGCCGCTCACGGTCTTTAGCATGGCCGAGCCTCCGCCCTTCTTGACCAATCCAGCAAGCTTCTTGCCGTCATACGAGCCGGCCACGACGTGATAAGTCAGGATCTTTGTCAGCGTGGCTTTGTTTTCGGGCTTAAGCAGCATATCGACCGTGCCCGCCGGCAGCTTATCAAAAGCAGCGTTTGTCGGCGCGAAAACTGTAAATGGGCCCTTGCCCTTGAGAGTCTCGACCAGCCCGGCGGCCTTCACCGCGGCGACGAGCGTTGTGTGATCCGCGGAGTTGACCGCGTTATCAATAATGTCTTTCGTTTTGTACATCGGAGCACCGCCCACCATCGGATTATCCTGAGCATTTGCGGACGACGCGGCGAAGGTGAACGAAACCAGAGCGACAAGCGATAGAAGTAACAACTTTTTCATGCAATTCCCTTTCATCAATTTAGTGTGGTCTGCGTGTGCAGTCAGGGGATATACGCGCGGCCTTGCGAAGTCGGATTGCGGAGTTTCGTTTCTATGTTTGTGGAGAAGTCGAACAGCAGAAACCTAGACTTTCAAACTTGTGAGGAAGACATTTCTCGCAAAGGCGCAAAGAACAAAAAGCGTGGAGACGCAAAGGGTACACAACGGCGAGAGTCCCGCAGGATTCCATGAAGGCCCTCTTTGCGTCTTTTGCCTTTCTGTACTTTGCGCCTTTGCGAGAAACGCCTTTCCTTTCAGTTAGCCGCTCGGCGCTTTATCCACACAGCGAGATACCATTTCAAACTTTATTCCGCGTTAGTTAATGGGACGAGGATATTTCACGGATTCATTCGAAGGAGAAAGCGCCATCATGTATTCATACACAAATTCAACAGATGAACAGCGAGTGCAAATGCTAAAGCTCTCGCGTTTTCTATCGCAGTTGACAGTCGGCGTTTTGATGTTGGCTGCTGCGGCAATAACCACGTTCGCCGCGGGCAACCTTGACAAGACTTTCGGCACGAACGGCAAGACAGTCGCGCCGATTGGCACGGCTTCCGACCGCGGCTCTGCCGTCGCTGTGCAAGCTGACGGCAAGATCGTTGTCGCCGGATCCAGCTCGAACAACAACTCGGACTTTGACAGCGCAGTCGCGCGCTACAACCCAGACGGAACGCCGGATCAAACATTTGGCACCGGCGGCAAAACGATCATTAATTTGAGCAATACCGGTGAAACGATCTATGCGCTGGCCATTCAGTCTGACGGCAAGATCGTGATCGCCGGCAACGTGTCTGTGGCGGGCGATATCAATTTCAGCGTCCTTCGCTTTAACCCCGACGGCAAGCCGGACAATTCGTTCGACGGCGACGGCATCGTCAATACGCCTGTCGGCGCAGCCGGAGTTTATGATGGGGCGCAAGCCATTGCTCTTCAGAACGTGAACGGCGAAGAGAGGATCGTAGTGGCGGGAAATACCGGCAGCGCGAATTCAGACTTCGCCGTAGTGCGATACAACTCGGATGGGTCGCTCGACACGACGTTTGATACTGACGGCATCGTGATCACGTCAGTCAGAAGCAACACCGACACGGCGTATGGCGTGGCAATTCGGGACAGCACAAAGATCGTGGTTGCCGGCATGAGCCGGTTCGACGCGGGCGGCGGGTCGTTCAATGATGACTTCGCGGTCGTGCGATACAACAGCGATGGCTCGCTCGATACGACGTTCGATACGGATGGAAAGCTGACTACAAATATCAGCGCAGTCGATATCGGTCGCGACGTCGTGATCCAAAAGTTCGGCAATCTCAGCAAGATTGTGGTTGGCGGCATAAGCATGCGTCCGTGGCCTTATCACGATTTCACGCTGGTTCGCTACAACGACAACGGAGCGGTCGACACGACCTTCGGCACAAACGGCCGAGCCTTTGCGGGCATTGGAAACTACGAAGATCAGATTCACGCGCTGGCGCTTCAGCCTGATAACAAAATCATCGCTGCCGGCCATTCGCGCACCGGCAACAACAATACGAACGAAGATTTTTCGCTCGCTCGCTTTAATGCGGACGGAACTCTCGACACGTCGTTTGGAAGCTGTGGAAAGATCGTGACTGCTATTGCCAGCGGCTCGGGTGGCGACATCGCGTACGGCGTCGCTCTGCAGCAGGACGGACGAGTCATCGCAGCCGGTCACACAGTAGTTTCGATGACGCCGGTTTGGAATGACGACTTCGCGATCACGCGCTACACGCCGGACGGACGGGCTGCTTCGCCTTCCAGCATCGACTTCGACGGTGATGGGAAATCGGATACGGCGGTATTTCGCCAGGGTGCGTGGTACATCAACTGTTCGTGCGTAGCTCCCAAAGCGATCCAGTTTGGTTTGGCCAGTGACCAGCTTGTCCCGGCGGACTATGACGGCGACGGCAAAACGGACCTGGCTGTGTTCCGCGCGGGCGAGTGGTACATCCTGAACAGCTCGTCCAGCTCGATTTCCGGACGACAGTGGGGCTTGGAAAACGACATTCCGGTGACGGGCGATTTCGATAATGACGGGAAAGCCGACGTCGCAGTGTTCCGACCGTCCAATGGTTACTGGTACATCTCGAAGAGCGGAAACGGCGCGGTCGAGGCAGTGCAGCACGGCGTCGAAGGCGACATCCCGGTTCCCGCTGACTACAACGGCGACGGCAGCAGCGACGTTGCGGTGTTTCGTCCGTCGACCGGTTTCTGGTACATGTCGACCGATTCGGAAACCAACTACGGCGCGGTACAGTTTGGCCAACAGGGCGACCGGCCGGTTCAGGGTGACTACGACGGCGACGGCAAAGCTGACATAGCGCTTTACCGGCCAGCCGAAGGCGCGTGGTACCTGAAGCAATCGAGCGCGGGCCAAAGAGTTTTCCAGTTCGGACTTTCCAGCGACGCGCCGATAGCCGGGGACTTCGACGGCGACAGCAAGAATGACTTCACGGTCTTTCGCGATGGAAAGTGGTATATCCAGCAGAGCACCGTTGGAATGCGATCGGTGAACTGGGGATTGCCTGCGGACATCCCGGTCGCGGAGTAATTGGCCGGAACGTTCAACTGGGTGGAGGGGGAAGGAAACGCCACGTTCAATTCGAGCGTGGCGTTTCTTTTTCAGATTACATCGTAGATTGATACTCGAATCGCTGGCTACCTTGCGAATAGTAACTATGAACCGAAACGATTCGGAGTCGCCTTCACTATTGGGTAAGGAGGAAAACGTCCCACGCCCACCGTCCGACCTGTGCGCCGTGGGCATCCTTAACTTTGGCGCGGTAACGAAACCAATTGCCATAAGCCAGGGGACTTTGGAACAGACACATGGAAAGAAACACGATGAGGTACGCGATCTGCTTTTTCATGATTTTCGCCTCTTGAGGAGAAGACAGTGAGAGAAAGAAGGCTTTACCTAAAGTTTGGCAAGGTATTCTTCAATTTGTGAGAGGATCTTTTTAAGCCCCGCGCGGTGGTCAAACTCGCGTCTGGAACGAAGCCGGTCTTCAAGTTCCTTGATCTCAGAGCCGGCCAGAGCTTTTCCGTCGATGACTCCATTTTGGAAACCCGCTAAGTAAAAGCTTCCTTCCGCTATCGATTCGATCTCGCTCTTCAATGATTGAAGCGAGGTCTCAGCGGTCACGGTTTCACCGGAGGCAGCCGCCTCGCGGAGCATCGGAACGATTTCCTGGTATGCTTTTTTGACACCAGCACGGTAGTTTTTCAAATACGCGAGTTCGTCAGGATCGCCATCGCCTGTGCCGTCTTCCAACATGACAGCCAGGAGGATGAGGACAACCTCGCCTTTGGCAGCAACAGATATACCTCTCACGTTCGTTTCGTTTGAAGCGAGAGTCCATCCGATGGTCGCGCCGCTTGTGCTGAACCCAGAGATATCCTTTTCCCGAACTGAAATATCCTTTTGTCGAAACGAGTAAGCGCTAACCGGCTGGCTATACCCGTTTCTCAAAGTAAGCCTTACTTGCCTGCGACCCCTGGGCGGGATAAAAGGATATTTGTCGTCGTCCGCCACCGATTCGACGATGAGAGACTTAGTCTTGTTTTCAATCCGAATTGGATTGTTAGAGGTGGGTTGTTGTCTTGAGGACCACCCGACCACACTTGCCGCTGCCGCCGTTAGGATGAGTAACGGTGCAAGCGTAGTGCGCAAACTTAAGAAGCGTTTCATGTGAGATTCCTTTCCCTGTCGCAACGGTTGTGAGAAACTTTTTCAGGCAGCAACCATTCCCATTCTGAGATTCGGAATGAATTGAGCCGGACCACTTGAACTTCGTTTGAACCTTCGGCGCGTAATTAGCGCGTTTTCAAACCAGCGCGACGAACATACCTAAATATTACTGAGCCGAGTTCATTCCTTTTAGCCTTTGAGTGCGTCAGCTAAAAACAAGTGGTGCTGAAAGGGTTCGAGGGACGTGTAAGGGTAAATCCGCGAGGCTGGCACCTTGTGCTCCTTTCTGGAGGTGGATGCAATCAAATTCTTCCCAGTGCCTGATACTATGCGAGAGACGTACGGTAACAAGGAATTCACAACCTTGCCCGGGTTTTCAACGTATACACACTTATGAAGAACGACAAATGGCCGGAGTTTGTAGATATCAACGAAGGAGGCAGAATGCCGAAAGGTAAATATTTCATCGCCCTGATGGTTTTAATCGTGGTTGGGGTGATTATCGCTGGGATGGTGACTTACTCGAACATCAAGTACGCACAGGAAGGAACTGTTCAGGTCGTTACAAAATGGGGAGCCATCGAACGCGTTTACACGCCGTCGGATGGATGGTTCACGACCATCGCGCCCGGACGCAAGAGCTACGAAGTGAATATCAAATCGTTCACCGAAAGCGCACCTGTCCGTGTGACCAGCAAAGACAACGCGGCGCTGCAAGTCGACATTTCGCTGACGGCCTACACCGATCCGCAGAAGATTACGGAGTACGTTCGCAAGTACGGCTTCTCGGAGGACGATCGCCACAAACGCCGCAACGAGATCCTGAAGGGAATCGTGCAGACAGAAGCTCGCAACGCGTTTGCGGATTACGGCGCCTACGAGATCTACGCCAATCAGGAGCAGATTCAGAAACGGATCATCGAATCGCTTAGTCCACAGCTTGGCTCGCAGCTTCAGTTAATTACCGAATCCGTGCAAATCGGAAACCCCGACTTTCTTGATGACAGAGTCGAGGCAGCCGCATCGGGTGTGGTTGCAAATGAAAAGCAGAAACAGGCAGAAGAGGCCAGGCTCGAGGCCGCAAAGGTTGCTGCTCAGACGAAACAGATCGAAGCGCTGACGTTTGCCAACCCGGCGTTGCTGGAGATCAAGAAGCTGGAGCTTGCATTGGAGATCGAACGCGCACGCGCCGATGGAATTAAGAATCATCAGGGTCCGCTGACAATTATGTACGGTGATCCAGGCGTGCAGCTGCAGGTGCCTGCGGGAAGGTAGAGAGCCCAAGCAATTGACAACGGATCAAAGCTTGGAAGCAGTTATTCGTATCACCTAACGCAAGTCAGGAAAGGGACCCTGTCCCCCGCCTCATCGTTGGATTTTATCAACGTGTGCAGTTAAGACAGCAAGGCCGGGACAGGGGCCCCTGCCTGACTTGCGCTACGGAAAATCAATAATTCAGGCCAACCGAAGGCCGCGGAAAAAATTTCCGCGGTCTTTTTTCTTCAAGTTTTCCACAGGTCGAATAACTCCTGTGAATATTCGCGAAGACTACTTCCAGCGACTCCGAAGTGTCTTCACGAGCTCGCTTTCTAAACTCATTCGAAACAAACGCATTAGTTAGTTTCACTGAGATTTGTGCATCAAAAACCGTAGCGTCTCACGAGAAATTTTCATTCGCGCAAGAAACAAAATAGATGAAAGGCGCGCTCGAAATTTCGTCCCACGCGAAAAGTTTTCCACAGTTCGAGTGGTTAATTTCCACATGCATACACACGGCAAACACTTTGGATTGAGAGCCTATTGACACGTCGTTTCGCGCATGTATAATCCGCTCCTCGTCGCGGTCCCACGGGAACGTGACCGGCGAGAGGATAGGCAATCAGAGTGGTGACACACTGATTGAGAGCAACGGCAGGCGGAACTCGCAGTTGCTAATGACGCCTCCCGCCGAAGCCGAAAGGCTTGCTAAGGAAAGATTGAAAGATCTTTCCCGAGCGCCCGGATAAAAACGGGTAGCGCTTCGAGGACTTGATCAGCCTTGTAAGTAGCACAGTCGTTCAACGCAAGTTGAGCCTCGTTTGCCGGCGTCGTAACCGGCGGTGGAGGAAAAAGCCACCACAACAAAAACCAATAGGCGCGTGCTTGCGAAGGCACAAACGGTTCGCGAAAGCGGATCGGCGCTGACCGGAGATGGACCGACCGCCGGTACTTACTTCGGGATACAAACTACGGCGATTGTCTCGCGTGTACATGCAACAGTTGCCGGTTCCCCTGAATCGCTTCGGCGTTTCATCGGAATTAAAGAGGATGCGCTGCGCTCACTAGTTGGGATGCAGCGCATTCTCGCGTTTGGGGTAGGCAGTTTCGCGCAAAGACGCAAGGCAAAGAAAAACCAAAGACGAGAATGTCGAACGGTTTCCTTTGCGCCTTTTGATTTTCTTTTCTTCGCGTCTTTGCGCGAAAAATTACCCCCGACTCCCTAACCGTACGATTTCATCCCTCAACTTGTGATGCTTCTGTAGCAACCGTAGGTACTTCGCTTCTTCCCTGCCGGCCTTCGCTCGCACGATATCTACCACCGCGCTCTTCTCGCTTTCACTCCAGCGCGAAAGACCCGGTATCAACGACAAAACCAACGCCAGATTCGCAAACGAAGTCTGCTCAGCGGCTTTCCATTTCTGAATATCCACTCCCAGGTCACGCGCCACGGCGGTTACACAAGCTCGGCGCATCTTCTCTGAATCTCCATCAAAACGATTCTCCATTCGCCGCGCGACCGCCAGACCGAGATTACGAACCTGGAATTTGTCCCAGCGGCCTGCGGATTCGGAGTTCATTTCGAACAACATGTGTCCCTCGGCCATCTGCCGCAACTTCCTCTCGCTTGTGCGATATGCACTGCGCGCAGCGATCTTCGCCTCCTCGTTCTTAACAATGCCGGCGATCGACGGCTTCACCGGACGAAACCCCATTTTTCGATAGAACCAAAACGCGCCGGATTCGATTCCTTCTTCGTTCTCGTATCCGATCTGATACGGATCCACCGAAAACGTTGTGGTCCCGAGCAGCTGGCGAAAAATCTGGAGCACTCGCGCGTACAGCCACGCCGATTCGCCATCGCGAAAGGTGTAATAGATATTGAGCCCGATCTCCATCCGTTCGAAGAGCGAGATGCCTTCGACATATCCGATCGGGACACCGTTCTTGACCATAAACGCGCTGTGATAAGTCCGCAGCGGAAGACGATGGCTGGCGTCGACTCCGTTGAAAAAGAAGTCCACGCCGCGGCCCGCGTCGATCCGGTAAACATGCGACGGATCGCCGTACGAAAATCCATGGAGCTCGCGAAATCGAATTGATGAAGTACTGCGAATCGTATCCAGGATCCGTTTGCCGTCCGTCGCGGAAAGCTTTTTCACCGGCAACGGAGGTTCGCTCAGCATCTCCGTCAACGAAACATCGCGTCGTCCGAGAAGCCTTCGATCGTGCAGAAAAATTCCGCGTGTCGGAAGCGTCATTCCGGTGCGCGTGACGCTAAACTCTCGCGGCTTCCAATGTAGATAGAGCTTCAGCGAATCGTACAGCTCGGCTTTCCCGAAATCAGAAACAGGCAACGATTCGAATCGGTTGATGAGCCATTGCAACTCGCGCTTTTTCCCGCGTGCCGCTTGCACCCATTTGAGATAGGGCACGTTGGCTTCTACCAGCGATTCCTCCTCAAGCAGCGGAACGAATCTGGGAAGCGTTTCGCCCAGCCGCGCGCCGTCTTCATAACCGTCCCAGTCAATCGTGACCTCGGCGGGATGATGTTGGGCCAGCCAACGCGCAACCGGGTAACTGAAGTTCGCAATCAAAGACGATCCCACGATGCCCGAGACTTCCGGATCACGGAACGGCTCCAGGTCTGCACCGTCGGATTCAAGGCGCTCGACTCGCTTTTTGAATTTCTTGAGGATGCTTTCGACCTTTTTCAGGCTCGACGCGCTCTGTGGATACGCGCGCATAAAGAGCAAAGTCTCGTGAAATCGAATGAGCGACTCGGCGTCCGTGAACCTTCTGCGGTCGAGCTGATTCAGAACGCGAAGCACGCGCGCGTCCGTCGCGGTGGCGGGGCGCTTTATCTCTTCCAGTTGGTCCAGCAGGCGGGTGATTGTTTGAGCAGGCACGGGTCAGATTCTAGAAATTAGATTCAGATATTAGATCTCGGATTTTAGAGGGAAACCGCTCGATCGGCAAAGGACAGGCTCAGCGAAAAATTTCAGCCAAGGGTGTGACGCAAAAGAAAAAGGGACCGGAGTTCGGATTATCCGAACCCCGGTCCCGGGTTATCAGCTAGTCCAACAGCTTACTGAGGCAAGTAAGCGTTTGGCACTGATCTGTCGCCCGCCTGGCCGAACGAGCGAATGTCGACCGCACCATTCGTACTTCTCTGAATGGTCCAGCTTCCATCGCCGTCTCGGAAGACAGTTACGTCATGTTTGCCATCGCCGTCGAAATCGGCCGGTGACGGCTGGTCGGTTGAAAGACCCCAGACCACGCCTGTGAATCCGGCCGTGCTTCGCAGCAAGTACCACGTGTACAAACCACCGCTGGGTCTAACGACCGCAACATCGGTTCGCCCGTCGCCGTCGTAGTCCGCAGGTACCGGCAAGTCGCCGGCAGCTCCGAACAACGTAGCAGTTGCACCCGCAGTGCTTCGCAGCATGTACCAGACGAAGTTCGACGGGCGGTACACAGCCAGGTCGGCCCTTCCGTCAGCGTCGAAGTCACCCTTGATCGGCTTGTCGCCATTGGTTCCCCACGCCTGCGCGGTAATACCACCATCCGAGCTTCGGAGGATGTACCATCCACCATCTGACGGACGGAAGACGGCAAAGTCTGTTTTCGAGTCGCCATCGAAGTCGCCAGGAACCGGAATGTCTCCGGCGGCGGCGCCCCAATTAACGCCTAAGAAACCGGCTGTGCTGCGCTGCACGTACCACGAACCGTTGCGGTAAACAGCGTAATCCGTCTTGGCATCGCCGTCGTAATCGCCCGGAACCAGCACGTCAGTGGCAAGACCGAACGGGAAGGTAGCCAAGCCGGCGGTACTGCGGTTGAGGTGCCAGACACCACTACGGAAAACCGAAAGGTCGGCAATTCCGTCACCGTCAAAGTCCGCTCTCTTCGCGAGCAACGCGCCGGTGATCGTAAAGTTCGTGTCCGAAACGTCGAAATAAACATTGCCAACCGCTTCGACCTTGATACGGCAAGTGGTCGTGTTCGCGATGACGGGAATCGCAACTACTTCCGCTCCGTCGTTCGCCGTTGACGCAGCGAGTACGGTTGGGAAGGTGTTGCCGCTATCGGTTGAAAGCGAAATCTTGACGTTGGCCGTGCTGACCGGCGCAGCGGCCGTGCCCGCAACATCCCACGTCACATTGTGATTACCGCCACCAAGGACGCTAATGTTCGTGTTAGGCGATGTGACCTTGAACGGACCCGCCGCGGCGCTGACCGTAACGGTCATATCCGTGAACTGGGTCTGGCCAATTGTGGAAGACGGAACGTAAGGACGATTGTCCCTGACGGTCAACCTGAAGTTCAGTGTTCGTGCAACCGAGCTCAGTGCTTCGATGTTTGCGCCGGCATCCCCACCCGGAAGCGGTGGAGTTACGAACAGGCCGGCCAGGTAGGTCGACGGTCTCGGAAAAGTTCTGGTTCCGGAAGCTGTCGGATTAAATGTTAACCAGTTCGGACCAGTCAACTTCGTCGGAGAAGCAACACTGGCCGCTCCCGTAGTTGTCGAGTTGTCATTCTGTTCCCACTGATACGTAAGCGAATCACCCTGCGGATCAGTCGCAGCGCCAGTGAGCGCGAACGGAGTGCTGATCGGAATCGTGTAATTGCTAACCGGAGAAACAACCGGCGGACCGTTAGCCGACATGACCGTGATCACCGGGCAGGTCTTGCCCGCCATGTTGGTCTGGATCTGCTGGATGTTGGTTGCGTGGAACGTATCGATCGAGTGCGGCGCCACGTCCTGCGACGTGATTCCCGCGTAACCCATGACGGTGATGCCCGAACCGACTTCTTTGTTCTGGCCGGTACCTTCGCTGGCGTGCGAGAACGAGTGATTCGCACCCATCTGGTGTCCTACTTCGTGGGCAACATAATCGATATCGAAATTGTCGCCCATCGGGATGGAGTCCGCAGGAGAAGTAATTCCACGTCCTTTTTGCCCGTCCACACAAACGCAACCGATACAGCCGGCGTTTCCGCCACCGCCCGACGCGCCGAACATGTGGCCGATATCGTAATTGGCTTCACCGATGTTCGCGGTCAAAGCCGCCTGCAACTGGTTATTCCAGCTTCCCAGGCCGGTGTAAGGATCGGTCGCGGGATCGTAATAAATGACCGCGGATGTGTTGGCAATCAGGTTGAGGTGGATGGCCAGATCTCTTTCATAGACTCCATTGGTACGAGTAAGAGTCGCGTTGAAAGCGGCCAACACCAAAGCTACCTGGCCCGAGTTCGTGGCGCCGAAGAAGTTTGAATACTCCGCATTACATGACTGCGCCAGACGCATGGTCCTCGCTTCGCCGGTGTTGCTGTCCGGCTGCGCGGTTTCCGGAAGTTTTCCATTTATGTCGGAAACCAAATTCTTTTCTTCCGTGGTGCACTCCCACGGCAATCCGCCGCGCTGTCTTTGGGTGCCGAACACGGCATAGATCGTGTGATCCTGGGAAAACGGTTCAATGAACTCATTCGCGGTGTCGGTTCTGAACACCATGGTCTGAATTCCCTGTGGAGAAATGCTCAATTTCAGAGTGGCATGCTTATCCGTCAGACCCTTACCGGAAAAGGCGCGAATCTCAGGAAATCGGGCCTGCAGCTCCGGTTCAAAATTGGAAGCTTCAAAAACTTCGTACTGTTCGAGAAGGCCCTCAGCATTCGGCAGGGAAATCACCGTGGAAGGCTGGCGATTGTTGCTGTCTACGATGGAAAACAATTGTTGCCTTAACGGCTCAATATTCAAATTAAATAATTTGAACTCTGAAGGAAACGTAGGCCTGGAAACGGCCTTGTCTTTGGTAATTTCAGCCCGGTTTTCTGTATTTTCGGTCCACACGTTTTGTTGGGCTGTGACCGAAAGCGTCGAAATTGCGATAATCACTCCGAAAATCGCGACAAGCAACAAACTAACTTTGCGGGTCCACGTCGTAAACATAAACAATCTCCTGTTAGGTAAGCGGGTAGTGCATTAGACCTGAGACGGGCATCTCAGGTGGCATTGAAGCACCCTGATCACTGGGTTGTAGCTCGATGTCTAATTCAGGCGTCGAAGGCGGGGTTCGCACCACGACTCAGGCAGCGAAAACTCTAAATTCGCGCAGGGAATGTAAAATGCCAGAGAGTCGACTGTCAAGTTGAAGCGAGGCTAGGTAGTGAGTTAGTTTGAAATTCAGGTGAGTCTCCATGACGAGAAGGATTGCTCCCGCAAGGCGCAAGGACGCAAAGGTGTTGAGCGACAACCTATCTTTACTTGTCTTCTTTGCGCCTTTGCGTCTTTGCGGGAGCTGTTTTTTCCTCGCTATGTTTGAAACTGACCCAGCAACATCCGCTTGAGCGTCGAGAGCACGCCCAGATGATACGCGTTGTGGTCCGCGACCAGCAGCGCTTCGCGCAGGATCGTTTGGCCATCGCCGTGCGGCAGCGGAGCGAACAAGTCGATCGTCGGATCTTCGACCAGTTTCTGCATCTCTTTGAGGTCGGCACGAAAAGCCCTGACACTCTTTGCCCAGGCTTTTTTGTCGGCCGTAACGTCGTTTGGTGGCCAGTAGCCCTCCGGCCATGGCGGCGATACATGCGCTGGGTTGCGGCTAAACTCGAGTATGTCCCATTGCGCCAGACGCATGTGCTCGAGCACTTGCCAGGCGCTATACGGCACGGGCTCAACCTTTTGATTGGCGAGCGCGAGTGGGAAGCCTTTGATGACCGAGTCGAAATCTATGTGCGCTCCGCCGCCGCCGAGAAGATAAAGCAAGTGCTCGCGAAGATTTTTGTCATTGCTCATGATCTTTACCTGGCATCACCTGGTATCCCGACCGCCACTCGCCAGCGCGCGAATGGCTTCTGACTCAAAGATGTTAACGCCTGACGGTTGCTCTTTGGCTATCTTCACCAATGCCTGCGCCACGTGACGCGCGTGTATCGGACGATACTTTTTCAATGGCCCGACAAAAATAAACGAGAAGATCTTTGCGGCCCGTTCCGCGATCTGTTCGCCGCGTCTGAACTCCTGGCGCTGGCCCAGGAGCAACGACGGGCGAAAGATCTGCACGCCGCGAATTTGAAGGCCACTGACGGCGACTTCGACTTCGCCTTTGACTCGGTTATAGAAGATGCGCGACCCGGCATCAGCGCCCAACGCGGAGACGAGCAGGAATTGCTGCGCTCCGTTTTGCTGCGCGAGCTTCGCCGATTCGTTCACATAGGTGAAATCGATTTTGTAGAACGCTGCCTGCGAGCCGGCCTTCTTGATGGTCGTACCGAGACAGCAAAAGACATCCGTTGTCTTGAACAAATCCGCCGCGTCGTCCAACCGATCAAAGTCGATCACATGCTGTTCAAGCTTCGGATGCTCCATCGGCATCTTGCGTCTTCCGGGCGCAATGACCTTGCCGTACGCCGGGTCCTCCAGCAATAGTTTGAGGCAATGTCCGCCGACAAGGCCGGTGGCTCCCAGAATCAGTGCCGTGCGCGAATCGCTCATGGTGTTCGTCAGGATACTTCGTCTTCGTTGGTTTGAAACTCAAAGACGACGTCCGTCGGTTGTTTTGTTTCCGGCTGGTAGGTTCGCTCGGTGAAAGTGATTTTTCCGTCGCGTTCAATCAGCAACAAAGGTATTGATGGAGCGCAGGCGGCTTGCCTGCGCTCCGTCGCTGATTATTTGCCGGATTCCTTCTGCGAAGGTTTGCCGATGTGGATATGCGGGCCGGTCGCCGAACCGGTAACAGCTCTTCGAAAAGCCATAAACGGAATTCCCTGGCCGCTCAGATAATTCATAAGCGCCAGGCCTTCCGCCGAGTCAGGATGGACGCCGACGTCGACTGCGTTGCGGTGATCAAATCCCCAACGCGAGTGAAGATCCGATTGACCCATCGCGGCGACGGGAAGCGATCGCTTGAATTTCGCGGAGTAAAACTTCTCGACCTTGCCGATGTCCGACACAGACCAGGCTGCGTTTCCCTTAAATCGAATGTACGCGACCTTCTTCACCGCGCTGCCTTTCGGCGCAGTCGTGTCAAACTCGGCCACCGAACCGGGATCTTTTTCGGCCAGCGATTCGACCACGGTCGCGTCGGTTGCCGCCAACTGCTTGCGCGTTTCGTCAACCTTGTGGCGGGCTTCGAGCAACGAAAGCTCAACCGCGTCCAATTCTCGTTTCGAGATCAAACCGTCCTTGAAAAGCTCTTTCAGATCATCAAATTGTTTGGACACGCGCGTCGCTTCCGCTTCGCGAGCCTCGATCAACTGCCTCAAACTGGTTTTGTAAATGTCAGCCGCCCGCAGCACCTCGCCGGAATCGGAAGAAACGGAAGGAGCACCGTCTTCGCTAATCACCTTTGGCGTGGCATCAATCTGGCGTGAAGGCTGTTTTTTCTTAGTCTGCGCCCCGGCCGGCCCCGCCGAAAGCGCGAGCGTCAAAGCAAGGAAAATGTTGGTAATGACTCTATTCATTCAAATTTAACCGGCGTTGTACTGTTTGGGGGTCAAACCATTAGATGCCCGTCGCCCGCCCGGAGTTCCTACGCCGGGCGAAACAATTATGTTCCCGCCGCCTTTTTTTCGGCCAATTCGATCTCTTTTTGAATGAAATAATGGAGTCCCTCGAGCTCGATGCCGTCGCGTTTCAGCCGGTTCAGCACCGAAGCGCTTTCGCTGTCCAAAAAGTTCAAGTCAGCCAGGTCGATGCTGATGCCCTTGTCGGATTGTTCGCGCAGATCCGAGCAGATTCGCTCCAGCAGTTCGGCATCAACCAGCGTCAAAGAGCCCTCTACACGGAGGACCGTGCGCTTTCCGTCTTCACTCTCAAGCTGGTTGATACTGGTCGGCATTGAATTTTCTCAACTCTCTTTAGTTCTTGGGTTCCTCCAGTCTACAGAATACGGGAGCAAGAGTCTCGTACTGACGACATGTGCTGGTGGGTCAATTTGAATTAAGTGAAAAGAAAGCCGGTTTCTCGCAGAGGCGCAAAGAAAAGAAAGACGCAAGACGCAAATAAAACAGTCGTGTTCCTGTGCAACTTTCGAGCGACCCTCTCCGCCGCCCTTTTTACGCCTTTCGTCTTGCCCACTATCCGACATGTCCATAGGGATTGTGCTCACACCAACTCGCCTCTCAAAACCGTCACCGCCTGACCGCCCAGCATCACGCGGTCGCCCTCAACGCGCACGCGTACTTCCCCGCCTCGCGGCGACGCCTGGTATCCCAACATTTGGTTTCGATCCAGCCGCGATTGCCAAAACGGAGCCAGCGCGCAATGCGCCGATCCGGTTACAGGGTCTTCGTCGATTCCGGAACCCGGTGCAAAAAACCGCGAGATAAAATCGTATTTTTCGTTTTCGGAACGGCTGGTGACGATCACGCCCCGCTGTCGAAAACCCTTCAGCGCGCGCATGTCGGGTTCAAGCCGCCGTAGGGCGCTTTCGCTTTCAACTTCTACCAGGAAGTCCAAACGATTGCGGCCGACAAAGCGCGGTTCAGTGTTTAGGGCCTGGGCCAACTCCTTCGGATAGACGAGCTCCTCCTCCGCAGGCTCCGCTGGAAAATCCATTTCAATCCAATCGCCATCCTGCGCCGCGGTCAAAACACCGCTCCTGGTTTTGAAACTCAATCGCGATCCGTTTGGCGCAGCGTTCTCTTGCCAAATTACGTGCGCGCTGGCCAGCGTAGCGTGACCGCAGAGATCAACTTCCAGCGTTGGCGTGAACCAACGCAAACCGAACGTGTTCTCTTCGTTTTCATCGCGCACGAGGAATGCCGTTTCTGCCAGATTCATCTCGCCGGCGATCGACTGCATCCACGCGTCGTCTTTGGCTGCGGGCAAAAGACACACGCCGGCCGGGTTGCCTTTGTATGGTTCTGCTGTAAAAGCATCGACCTGAAAGATTCTCTGGGTCATCTGTTTCTCCGTGACTCAACTCCAGGAAATATGCAGCCAGGAAGGGGATCCTTCCTTACCTGCGTTAGGTTCTGTAAGCAACTCCATCAGATCACTTGAGCTTAACGAGCAATTGGGACCTCCGGTTCGCACCAATCCTTAAAAGGAATTTGCAACTGCCGCGAGTCGCGGGCTAGAATCAAACTACCCCCGTTCCCACGATTTCGGCTAATGCGGTAGTAAGAGGTTTGTCCTCTTCGGCTCGCTCAATTTTGTCCCGCGCGTTTCGCGGTAAAGGAGATTTGCAATTGAGAATCAAACGTCTGGCAGCAGCAATGCTTACACTCGCAATTTTTTCGCCGGCTTTGACGCTCGCGCAGAAAAATGAGATGCAGAAAACGTCATCAAGCGCGACCAACGGCGCATCAACTTTGCCGCCAATTAATATCACAGAGTTCAAACTGGACAACGGGCTCCGCGTGATTCTTCACGAAGACCATTCGACCCCGATCGTCGCTGTGAATCTCTGGTATCACGTCGGTTCGAAAAACGAAGTGCCCGGCCGAACGGGGTTCGCGCACCTTTTCGAACACATGATGTTTCAGGGTTCGCAGCATTACGACAAAGATTACTTCGGACCGCTGCAGGAAGCCGGCGGAACCTTGAACGGCTCGACCAACACCGACCGCACCAACTATTGGGAAGTTGTGCCTTCAAATTTCCTGGAGTTGGCG
Source organism: Pyrinomonadaceae bacterium (assembly GCA_963702045.1). Taxonomy (GTDB): domain Bacteria; phylum Acidobacteriota; class Blastocatellia; order Pyrinomonadales; family Pyrinomonadaceae; genus JACMLC01. Next base: position 5,173,350 of record OY969701.1, on the reverse strand, counting down.
CTGTGGCTCGAGTCGGACCGAATGGGATACCTGCTCGACGCGATGACCGAGGAAAAGCTGGCCAACCAGCGCGATGTGGTCAAGAACGAGAAGCGACAAAACTATGACAACCGCCCGTACGGTTTGGTCAGCGCCAAACTGGCTGAAGCGCTCTATCCCGCAGACCATCCGTATCACTGGCTGACTATCGGTTCGCTGGACGATCTGACCGCCGCATCGATGGAGGACGTGAAAGACTTCTTCCGCAGGTTCTATACGCCGAACAACGCCAGCCTGGTTATCGCAGGCGATCTCAATCCAACCAACGCGCGCAAGCTGGTCGAGAAATATTTTGGTCCGATCAAACGCGGTCCCGAAGTAAAGCACATGGATCCGCGTCAGCCCTCGATGGCGAAGGAGACTCGGATCACGATGGACGACCGTGTTTCGCTGCCGCGGATTTACATCACGTGGCACAGCATGCCGCAGTACACGCAGGATGAAGCCGCGCTGGATACAGTCGCGACGATTTTGACCAACGGAAAAGGCTCCCGGCTTTACAAGTCGCTGGTCTACGAAAAGCAGATCGCGCAGGCGGTGGATGCTTCGAACTTCACTCGCGAACTGGCCGGACAGTTTCAGGTCATCGCAACTGCGAAGCCGGGAGTGACCGTCGAGCAACTTGAAAAAGTTATCAACGAAGAGATCGAGCGAATTAAGACGACGCCGCCAACCGCGGAAGAGATGGAACGCGCATTCAACGCGCGCGAATCTTCGCTGATCTATGGCATGCAAACCGTCGGCGGGTTCGGCGGAAAAAGCGATCAGCTGAATCTTTACGCGACCTTCCTCAACAAGCCCGACTACTTCAAGGAGGACCTCGCTCGCTACGCGCGAGTGACGCCCGAAGACGTAAAGCGCGCCGCGAATACTTACCTGAACGACAAGAAAGTCGTGCTGACCGTAATGCCGCGCGCCAAGGGCCAGAAGGCCGGCGAGCCGGTCACTTCGAATCCGAAAGAGTCGATCGCTTCTCCGTCGCAGCAAACCGCAAGTACGCAGGTCGGAGCCTCGACCGGAGCGCAATCGGCGAAGGCCGTAAGCGGGCAACAGCAAGCGGCCACGACCGTGCCTGCCACCGATAAAGCCGCCGGTGTACAGACACAAACAAAGTCTGAAACGTCAGCGACGCGAACAGCCGGCGCTGCACCGCCAACCGCGGAATCGCCTACCACGGATAAAGACAGAGCCGAGAAACCGAAGCAGGGCGGGCTCTATGACCAGCCCAAACCGGCGCCAGATCCGCAGTTTAAGCTTCCCAAGATACAGCGCCGTACGCTCTCAAACGGTATGGAGGTTTTGGTCGTCGAGCATCACGAATTACCGCTGGTCAATATGAGTTTAGTTCTCAAGACCGGCGGAACCGCGGACCCGGCCGATCGCGGCGGGTTAGCCAGCATGACCGCGGCCTTGCTTGACGAAGGTACGAAGTCGCGGTCGGCGCTCGATATCTCGAACCAGTTAGCGTCGATCGGCGGAACGCTCGGCACCGGCGCGGACTGGGATATTACTGCGGTCAATCTTCTGACGCTGACCAGACACATGGAACGGGCGTTGGACATCTATGCGGATGTCATCATCAACCCGTCGTTCCCGGCAAACGAGTTGGACCTTCAACGTAACCAGCGATTGGCTGCGCTTCTTCAGCGCCGCGACAACGCCGACGCAATTGCGGGGGTTGCCTACTCGTCAATTCTTTACGGCTCGCAGCATCCGTACGGTCATCAATTGATCGGCGACGAAGTTAGCGTGAAGGCGATTACGATCGACGAGATCAAGCGCTTTTACGAAACTTATTACCGGCCGAACAACGCCGCGTTGATCGTAGTCGGTGACGTCAAAGTCGACACGATCGTGCCGCAGTTGGAACGCGCGTTTGCCAAATGGGAGAAGGCAGACGTTCCAGCAGTGACGATTCCGACTGCGCGCGAGCGCGAACGCGCCGAACTTTTCCTGATCGACAAACCGGGCGCGGCCCAGAGCGTGATTACCATCGGCCATGTTGGAGTCCCGCGCACCACGCCTGATTATTTCCCGCTGCTGGTGATGAACATGATGTTGGGCGGGCAGTTTTCGTCTCGCGTCAACATGAACTTGCGCGAAAGCAAGGGCTACACATACGGCGCGCGTACCGGGTTCGACTACAGACGTGGAGCCGGTCCGTTTGCCGCGAGCGCCGGAGTTCAAACCGCTGTGACAAAGGAATCCGTAGTCGAGTTTTTGAAGGAGCTGAAGGGAATTCGCGGCGAGATTCCGGTGACTCCGGCCGAGCTGGATTTTTCCAAGCAAGCGATCATTCGCGGTTATCCGCGCACGTTTGAAACTCCGGATCAGATTGCAAACCGGGTCACTACGCTCGTGATCTACAATCTTCCGGACAGCTACTTCAACGAATTCATCGCCAACGTGCGGGCAGTGACGGCTGCGGATGTGCAACGAGTTGCGAACAAGTATCTGGATCCTTCGAAGATGGCGATCGTGGTAGTCGGCGATCGCAAAGTGATCGAACCGAACCTGCGCTCGCTTGATGGAGTCGGCACGACGCTGACGTTCCTGAACGAGGAAGGGCGGCCGATTGCGGGAGAGGAAACGAAGTGAAGGAAAGGAGTCAGGAGTCAGGAGTGTTGGAACGCTCAATCTCATAGCGGAACTTTTAACTTCTGCCGCCTGGCTTGCGACTTCTGGCTCCAGTTTCCCGACTTCTGACTCCTGACTCCTGTCTCCTTACTCCTTCCTTTTCCACAGCCCCTGCGACTGCACCCGCAAAGCCCGGTTGAATTTGCTGGATGCATTTTCCCACGCAATGATCTCGGTCAACTCAATCAACGCGTCGTCGTCGAAGTGAGCGCGAAGGCGGGCGAAGAACTCATCGCTAACATCGCCGCCGGTAATCGTCATGCGGTCCGCAAATTCCAGCGCCAGCTTTTCCACTTCAGAGTAAAGCGAACTGCCTGCGTATTCGGGCAGGGCCAGGATCTTCTCTTCAGTCACTCCGAGTTCGCTGCCCACGGCAGCGTTGATGTCCTGTCAAAACTCGCAGCCGTTAAGCGAAGCCACGCGGCGATTGATCAATGCCTGCAATTTTCCGTCGATCAATCCTGAGCCTTCTATGCCGGTCCACATTCCGCGGACGCCGCGAAAGATTGTGGGACGACGCGCGTAAAGCAGGTGATTCAGAAGCGGCGCGCCCCACTTTTTCGCTTGAGCCGCAAACACTTGCTTGATGTAACCGTCCGCTGTTTCGGGATTGATTCCTTCAATTCGTGCCATTTGGATTGTCCTCTGCTCAAGAAATTTGTCCGACGAACCGATGGAGCGCAGGCGAGCCACCTGCGCTCCAACTTTAGATTGTCGAATCCGCGCGACAAACTGAAGTTTGTCGGACATTTTCCCTTCCAGCGACTTTCCATCAACCCGATGCTAAAATGCTCCGGTTATGATCGAAGCGGTTCATTTGACCGGGCAGTCTCAGGACGAATTGAGCGAGTTTGCCGAAGAGCTCGGCGAGCCTCGATATCGCGGGCGCCAGATTTTTTCCGCACTTCATCAAAGGCGATTGCGCTCGTTCGATGACATGACGGACCTGCCGAAAGAGCTTCGATCGCTGCTCGATAAATCCGCCACGGCCTCGACCCTGACCATCGAATCGCGTTACGTTTCTGAAGACGGCACGCGTCGCTACCTGTTAAAGACCCACGACAATTTACCGGTTGAAACCGTTTTCATTCCCGAAGAGAAGCGCGACACGATCTGCTTTTCTTCGCAATCGGGCTGTCCCTTGCAATGCGATTTCTGTTTGACTGCAAAGCTTGGTTTGCTTCGAACACTGACGGCCGGCGAAATGGTCGAGCAGATCGTCATCGCGCTTAACGATGCATACGGAATCGGCACGCGAACTCCGCGCGGAACAAACCTGGTGGCGATGGGCGCGGGCGAGCCGTTCCTCGCGTTCGAGCCGTTGATGAAAGCGTTGCGAGTGATGGCTGATCCGAAAGGCCTTCACATCGTGCCGAACCGCGTGACGGTTTCGACGGCCGGGATCGTGCCGCGAATTTTGGAGTTGGCGGAGGTTCCGGACCGGCCGCATTTGGCTGTGTCGCTGGCCGCGCCTACCGACGAATTGCGCGACCGGCTGATGCCGATAAATCGCAAATGGCCGCTGGCCGAGTTGCTGGCCGCGTGCAGGACTTTTGAAAAGTCGTTGAGAGCCGGCGAGCGATTTACGTTCGAATACGTTTTGCTCGCGGACGTAAATGATTCGGACGATTTCGCGCGGCAGCTCGCGAATCTTTTGAATCGCCACGGCCTCGAGCGCGTCAAGATCAACCTGATCCCGCACAACCCGGCAGAAGGTTTGCCGTACCGACCGTCCGCGCCCGACCGGATAGAAAGTTTCCGGCGAATCCTGGCGGCAAAGGGGATTCAGAGCTACGTGCGACGACCGCGCGGTCGTGATATCTACGCAGCGTGCGGGCAACTGGCTGCGAAACGAACGCCGGTCGTCAGTCGGGAAGTGTTGCATCAGGTGGTCTGATCTGGGCTCAATTCGCGGTCCCGGCGGAGTCAGTACCACCTGCGGTAGCGGGTGGGTTCAACATTCGATCGCGACCGGTTGATAATCGCTTCTCAAGTTGAGAATGCGGTCGACATTACCCACCCGCTACCGCAGGTGGTACTGACTTCCTCGGGCCGCGCGTTGAAGAGCGTTGAAGACTTGTAGAAGAAGACAACCGCGGCAAACCTACTTTGGCGCTTCGGCATCTTTAGACTCTTGGCAAGCAATGCGCGGTTTCAAATTCACGTCTTGTGCTATTACAATCACCACACTTCAAATCGATGAAAACTATGAAATTGAATCAGCTTATTTCTCTCTTATTAACCCTGGCCATTATCGGTTCGGTCGCTTTCGCGGGCTCGAAGCCCTCGTCGTTGTCTGTTGTCGCTCCGGCGCAGCCGCCCAACATCGGCGTCAACGGCTACTTCTCGATGAACAAGGCACGGCGCGGCGGCACGATCCAGGCGGCCGTCCTGCTCGACATACCTGACGGATATCACGTCAACTCGAATAAGCCGATCGGAAAGTATCAAATCCCGACTTCGTTGAAGATCGAAGTGGGCGATGGAGTTAAGACGAGCGCAGTTAGTTATCCGCGTGCTCTGGTGAAGAGCTTCAGCTTCTCGGACGAAAAGCTGGCGGTGTTTGAAGGCCGCGCTTACCTGCGATTCAACCTGATTATTCCGGCCAGCTTCCCGCACAGCAAGATGCTGGTAAAGGCGCGCGTGAAATATCAGAGTTGCAGCGACAGCGAATGCTACGCCCCCGCGACGCGGGAAAAAGAGATGTGGATCGACATTGCGGGAGATCAGGACGCGGTCAAAGCGGCGAACGGGCAGATATTCGGGAAGAAAGGATGAAAGGTAGGAGTCAGAAGACAGGAGCCAGAAGACAGAATGTGTGGCACCCACCGCACCAATTACTCTGTTTGTGACTCATTTCTGAGAGTTTGCATTTCAATGCTCACTTCTGACTCCTGTCTCCTGACTCCTGTCTCCTGACTCCTGTCTCCTGAGTCCTGAGTCCTGAGTCCTGACTTCTGTCTCCTGACTTCTATCTCCTGCCTTCCAATCGTCCCCATCAACCTCCCCGTCTTCCCATACAGAGCTTTTTCTTTCCGGTAAGAGAAGAAGAGATCCGTTCGACAGATAGTGCAGAACGGCGCGGTGTGAATTCGCTCGGCTCGTAAACCGGCGGCGAGCAATTGCTCCTGATTTGCTTTTTGAAGATCGATGCGCGCATGTCCGTCGCGTGTGGCTGTGAAGAGATGGCTCGACTCAGGAGATGAGTTGGTAAACGCTTCGATCACTTCCGGTCCGACCTCGTAACAACATCCGCCGGCAGCAGGACCGATCGCCGCTCGGATATCTTCAGGCCGAGTGCCGAACTCGGTTCGCATGGGCTCGATCGCACGCGTCACTATCGAAGCCAGCGTTCCCCGCCATCCCGCGTGCACCGCAGCGCATCCGCCGGTTCGAGCATCGCCCATCACAATCGGGACACAGTCCGCCGTCTTAACACCGATCAGGATATTTGGTGCCCGCGTCACCAGCGCATCGAAATTCAATGTGTCGGCCCGAGCGTCATCCGCATCAAGAACATGACGCACGTCGGCGCCGTGAACCTGCCAACACGCCGTCAACATCCAATCGCCTTCGAAGAGTTTCAGAAACCGGCGGCGATTCTCGTAAATATTTTCGGCCTCATCCTCGTTAAATCCTGCTAAATTAAGTGCGTCTTTTGGGAACAAGCTGACGCCTCCGAGCCGTGTGGAGAACGCGTTGGCAAATCCCTCCCGTTCAAGCGCAGTACAAACCAAAGCGCGCACGCCGTCGCGTTCGCGCCATTGAAAGCCCTTCGCAGCCAGCTCAGTTTCCTGATCCATGATCGTTTCCATCGGCATAGACATTACCGAAGTTCGTCGCATGCGTGAAGTGATGCAGCGCACACCGCGCTTTACCGAACGCGTCTTCACCGCAAACGAGCGATCGTATTGCGATTCGCGTGGAGCGGTCGCCGCGCAACACTACGCGGCTCGTTTTGCCGCGAAGGAGGCTGCCCTGAAAGCATTGCAAACGGGATGGACTGGTGGCATCGCCTGGCAGGACATCGAAGTGGCCGCGCTGGAAGGCGGCGCGCCGATACTTCTCTTTCACGGAGTTGTGCGCGAGATTTATGAAAAGTCAGGAGCAACCGCTGCGCATCTTTCGATCTCGCATACGTCTGAGCATGCAATCGCGCAGGTGGTGCTGGAGCGGGAGTGAACCAGCAGGTTGTGCTTCAAGTTGGACGGCTCTCAGTCATGACAATAACCGGCAAGTCAGGCATGTCAGTCGAACACTCTCTTAAATCCGGCCTGAAGAAAGTGTCGGTCGAATGCGAATGCTTGCTTTATTCCGAGTTCGCTCATTAGCACGAAAGAAATACAGTCCGTAAGGGAATATGCTTTGTCTTTGTGTTTCTGGAAATCGTCCCAGCCGCTCTGAAACAACACTTCATCAACGTGAACAAGTCGAACCGAAGGACTATTCAACAACCTGTTTCCTACGTCGACCGCTTTTTCATGATGACCGCGGTTATTGAAGAAGGTCACGATTTCGTCGAATACGTACGTTGTTGTTAGAAGCAAGGGAAGAGATTTGAGGCTATTTCGCCAATGCTTTGAGGCTGCGAAATGGTTCTGATCGCTCGATAACTCCAGAGCTATGACATTACCAGTATCAAGAAATACCGTCGTCATTTACCGTAGATATATTGGTCATGATTTTCAGAGGCATCTTTTAGTTCATCCGCTACGGGTCGCTTGCCAAGTTGAAGAATAGGATCGTCAGTAACCGGCTCAACTACGACATAGCCGTTTTCCTTCCGAATCTCGACCTCATCAATTCCCTTGAAATATTTCTTAGGAACCAGGACGCCTCTCTCAGTGACTTTCGCCTTCATTACAATCTCTCCCCGTTAACTCTCTGGACGTAGGTTATCACCGTTTGCGGAAGAGCCCAATTCAAACTCATTGACCACACCAGGCACGCCACAAGGTGCTGTTTCCAGCAATATAAGGACAACCAGCGCACGATCCACGAATTACACGAAGACGCATCGAAATCACACGAAAATGAAACCGGGCTCCGTGTTTCGTGTGATTTCGCTTTTCTTCGTTTAGTGTGTTTGGTGGTTTGTTTTTGTGAGACTAGTGATTGCTCATCTCATTCACCAACGTCGATCGTCCCTGCTTGTCTTTAACAACCCGAGTGGACAAATTCGACGATCGCTCCTGCAGCTCTTTCTTCGTCGCCGGACGATACGGTGGAGCGAATTCCGCCGGCGGCGCCGTCTGTGTCACCGCGTAGCTATCTTCACCAAATTCCGTTTCGTATTCCCCGTACTCCGATGCTTCGTACATGTAAGGTTGCGTATGGGTGAAGCACTCGACATTCGGCGCCATCGCGCGTGTGATCGCGATGCTCTCTCGAAATGGACATGACATAGAAGCGAGCGAACCCGACTCGGGATCTATCTCGACATTAATTATTCCCGCCGGACGCGCGAATCGCTCGCCGCCGAGCTCCGGCCGCAGTTCAACAGCGCCACGGACAAAGTCGGTCCATGCCGGCAATGCTGCTTCGGCTCCGGTCAAACCCAGTTGCTTGTTATCGTCGAACCCGATCCAAACCGCCACGACCAGATTCGGCGTGTAGCCCACGAACCATCCATCCCGCGACGTTCCGGTCTTTCCTGCAATCGCGGTCTTTCGAACTGAGCCGCGCGCGGCACGCGCGGTTCCGTGATCGACTACATCGGATAACATGTCCGTGATCATGTACGCGGTCGTCGGATCAATAACCTTGCGTGTCTGCGGTTGGTCTTCGATCAAACCTACGCCCGCCGCGTCGGTTACTCGCGCGATTACGTTGGGCGCCACCCGCACGCCGCCATTGGCAAACGCCGTGTATGCGCTTGCGAGAGCCAGCGGAGTCGCCTCGGTAGTACCAAGCGCCAGCGCCGGATATGGTTCGGGTTTGGGCAAGCCAAAATTCTCGGCATACCGTGCGACGCGTTTGAGTCCGGTTCGCATAGCCACATCAACCGTGACAACGTTAAGCGACTTAACCAGCGCGGTTCTCAGCGTGACGTCGTGCATCGAATAACCGCCGCCGTAATTTGCCGGGCGGTATTTCGCTTTTCGGTCATACACGAATTCCTGCGGCGAATCCGAATACATCGAAATCGGCGATAGCCCGCTTTCCAGCGCGGCGGCATAAACGAATGGCTTGTAAACCGAACCCGGCTGACGCATGGCGTCGGTAGCGCGGTTGAGCTGCGAATCCTGGTACCCGCTTCCGCCGACCATCGCCAGCACGTTGCCGGTTTGCGGATCCATCGCGACCAGCGCCGCCTGCGGTTTCGATTCACGATATTTCGCGGTCTTGTCCAACCGTTCGAGCTGACGTTTCACAGCCTCTTCGGCGACGCGCTGAAGATCGAGGTCTATGGTGGTGTAGATACGCAGCGCCCTTTCGTCGCTCTGGTCCGAAGCCGCGAGCCGCGATTCAACGACGCGATTAACGTAGTCAATAAAGTACGGCGCCGTCGCATCGCCGCGATCCTTCAACTGCGCGACAACAAGCGGCTCCGCGACCGCCGCGTCAGCCTGCTGTTGCGACATCACTCCGTCTCGCAACATCGCCGCGATGACTGTATTTCGTCGCGCGGTCGCGGCATCCGGATTACGTTCGGGCGTGTAGCGGCTCGGGCTCTGAATCATTCCTGCGATCAACGCGCTCTCGCCCAGCGTCAGGTCTTTCAGCTCTTTGGCGAAATAGATTTCCGCCGCTTGTTTGACCCCGCGAACGCCTATGCTTCCACGCTGGCCCAGATAGATCTCGTTGCAGTAGAGCGCGAAGATGTCTTCCTTCGATAAGCGGCGTTCAAGCGTGAAAGCGAGCATCGCTTCGGCGTACTTGCGCTTGATTGTTTTCTCAGGCGAGAGGTAGGTGTTTTTGACAAGCTGTTGAGTGATGGTCGATCCGCCCTGCCCCATTTCGCCGTCGCCGGCGTTGCGAAGAATCGCGCGGCCGAGTCCAAAAACGTCCAACCCGCCGTGTTCAAAAAACCGTCGGTCTTCAATCGACAAAATCGCCTGAGCAAGTGTCTGCGGGATGTCTTTGTAAGAAAGCGAAGCGCGGGTACCGGTCTTCATCGAACTGTCGTTGGTCAGCACTTCCGGCTCCAGCGTGTAAGCTTCGAGCGATGCGCCACCGCCAATCAATTCAGCGATGCGGCTCTTTCCGTTAAAGCCGCTAAAGCCTATGTGAACCGTGCTCGCCTCGGATGAACCCGCATGACGCGGACGAATCTCCACCGCATTCTCGCTCACGGCAAAACTTCCATTCCAAACGTCACTGGCATCATCTGAGGCGGTTTCGACGTAACCGGCACGTCGCAGCAGCTCGACCAGATCGTCTCGCTTTAGCGATTGGCCCACACGCAGTGTTCGTGGCGCGGCATAAATTCCCGCGCGGCTTGTCAGATAACCGCTGGCAAGACGCCCGTCGACGATCTTTGAATATGAATTGTAGGAAACAGCGAAGAAGGTGATGAGTACTACGAGTACTGTTACTAAAGCGGCAACTGCGGATTGAAGGACGAGCCGGCGTTTTGCGCGCGTGACTCGTTTGAAAATATCGGCCGCTGTTCTGAAAAATCTTGTGCGGCGGCCCTCGTGGACTGATGTAACTTCGATTGCCATGCGCGCCTCTACGAACGGACGCGCGGCTCCAATGCACTGGCCGAGCGTGCCTTGATCAAACTCTGATTAGGTTCTCTTTCACTAAACTCTTAATCGGGCGAAAGTTCTTTTCTTAACGTCCGCCGGTCATCAACGCTCCCGATCGCGTGGGCGAAGCCATTCCAGCCGGGGTGGAGGCTTGATCAATCCCCTGCGCCCACTGCGAAAGTGCCGCCATCGATACGGCAATCGAGATTAAGATCATCACAATCGCTGCCAGTTCGACGATGTTGGTTGCAAGTTGCTTCATTACCGGAATCCCTTGTTGTACCAGATCTCCTCGCGTTAACTCCCGTTGAGCAACGAGCATGCCGCTTAGATCGGGCAAGACGAATTCGGGAGTTCAAATTCGCTTCTTGTTTGAGTTAAACGGAAATTATTAGTTAAAGGCGGGGCGGTTTGTGAAAGTGAAGTGGTTGCGTGTGTTTGCGAGCCGTACAGGGTTTGAGTTGGTGAGGCCTCTCCAGGTGATTGATTACACTACGGAATTGAGAACCTTTAGGAAGCGATCAAGTCAGCGAGACGCTAGCGCTCAGCGAATCGGAAACACGCAGTTGGGAAGGGGACCCTGTCCCCGCTTAAGATACGAGCTATTCTGGTCTAAAAACATCGAACTGCGTGTCCTTAGGCGGGGACAGGGTCCCCTTCCTGACTGCGAGCTTACGAGAAACTTCTCAGAGCCCAGACCTCGCGATTCGACTTGTTCAGAGCTTCCTTAGTCTCTGCCTCTTCCCAGAGAGAGAGACGCATTCAGCGACTTTCTCTCACCAGCTTTTCGTCACTTTCGCGGGCATGGCGACGGCGGCGGCGGAATTGATACCACTTGGCGGTGGGCTCCAGCGACTCCGGCTCGGGTAGCGGCAGCGGGAAGGTTAACTGTTTGATTCGGTCGATCATCTCCAGCGCGGCTGCCGTGCCGGCTTCGATAAATTCACCTGCGCGGGAAATTTCATCCCAACGGATATGGCCGACCCTGGGTCTTATGACTACGTCCGCCAGGCTAAGTTGATGCGCGGAGCCGGTGCGCTGTATCACCATCATCGACTGAATCATTATTCCGATCGCTGACTGCGGAGGACCAAGAAACTTCGCGCCTTCGGCGTTGACGTCCACGGCGATGATGACGTCCGCGCCCATATCGCGTACCGCCGCGGTGGGGATGTTTGCCACCAGAGCGCCGTCGACAAGCTGCCGGCCCTTTTCATCCGTCACCGGAATGTACCAACCGGGAATACAACTGCTGGCGCGAATGGCAAACGCGATATCGCCTTCTCCGCCCAGGACAACGGGCGTGCCCGAGTTTAAGTCCGTCGCGATCGCTACAAAAGGAATCTTCAGATCTTCAAACTGAGTGACAGGAAACCGGGCGCGTATGAACTCTTCCATTCGTTCGCTGGTCTGAACGCCAAGCCGCGAGAGTGTGACGCGTCCGACATCTCGCCAACGCAGACTGCGCGCAATCGCTTCGATCTCGTCGAGCGGGACGCCGGAAGCAAACGCACCGCCCACCAAGGCTCCAGCCGAAGTGCCGGCAATGAAATCGATCGGAATGTTGTTTTCCAACAGCACGCGCAACACGCCGACGTGCGCCATTCCGCGCGCCGCCCCGCCCGAAAGTGCCAGGCCGATGCGAGATCTACGCTGATCGATTGCGGTGTTCATAAGGCTGCGACTTTGAACATCACGGGGAGATTTGGGTAGGAGGTCTTGGGCTTTGGGCTTTGGGTTTTAGGTTTTTGATCTTGAATCCCACTCAACTTGAATTTCACAGCTCAAGATTCGTACGACAAACAAAAGCCCAAAACCCAAAACCTAAGACTTAAGACCCAATCGCAATACCGACAGGCACCGATTCTAGACTGGGCTGAGAATCGAAATGACGGCGCGTTCGCGTGCGGCCTGGATAAACTCGTCTGTGTCGGTAGCGATCCTGGCTTCAGTCAGCTGCTTTTCCAGCGCATCCCTGGCTTCTTCCAACGTCGGCACGATCCGTTCGGGAAACTGTTGTCGAAGTCGCGGTACGTAAACATCGCGATAGTAGTCCGCGACTTCCTGCGGCGTAACCACCACGAACGAACGAAATCGAAAGTCCAGGTACTTGATCATCGCGACACGCTGCTCGATTATCCGCTGAAATTCCTCGTCGTCCTTCGACTTGAATCCAACCCGTCGCAGACGCCGCTCGAAATCGGCCGGCGACGAAAATCTCCGTATCAAACCATCGATCTCGTCCTTGACCTCTTTTGCTGTAGGCGCGACGGTCGGGAGTTTTTCAGCTTCCTGCAAAATCAACCGCTGGTTGACCAGGAGATTGAGCACGCGATTGAGCTCGGCGGAACTGGGATTGTCCAACGGCGTGTCGGGTTCCAAAGCGATTTGCCACAAGAGGTCGGAATAGGTGATCAGGTCGATGCGAGCGCCGCCGTCGACGGTGGCCACCATGCGATCGACAACCTTCTGGGCGTGGATTTCTCCGCCGAAAACCAGCAAGCCAACTACGCAAAGCAGAGTTGTCATGGCGTGGTGTCGGACGCGTCGATTACCCAGTGTTCGCATGGCGATACTATAAAGCACGAACCGCGGAGTGCGCTACATAGAGTGATCGCTTCAACGGCTGCGTAGCGGTACGGTTGGGTGAAGTTAAGGACGAACCACGAAATGCACGAACAAAATGAAAACCAATCACACGAATCGAGTAGAACCGTTCCAGAAAAGTCATTTACTTCGTGTGATTTTGTCTTTCGGTTTGGTGTGTTTCGTGGTTCGTCCTTAAATTCGCCCAAACTGCACTAGTACCGATGGCGGCATTCCCTTGACACAATCCTTTGCTTCATAGATTTTAGCTCCACGCAATTTCACTCCACCCATTTTTCCTGAGGAGAAGCAAATGAGATCCCTGCTGGCCCTGTGCTTTGCTGTGCTTTGCGCTTTTGCTCCAGCCTTAACCGCTCAAACTGACGCGCCGCAAGCGTTCGTCGGCGCACAGATCATCCCAATCAGCGGTCCGCCGATTCAGAACGGCGTGATGGTTGTTTCGAACGGGAAGATCGTCGCGGTCGGAAGCCGGTCCGCTACGACTATTCCCAGCGATGCAAAAGTAATCGACGTCAGCGGCAAAGTGATCATGCCGGGATTGATCGATACGCACAGTCACATCGGCGGCGGGTCCGGCGGCGACGGCTCCGGACCGATTCAACCGGAGACGCGAATTCTGGATTCGATAAACGTCCGCGAGTCGAGCCTGAATCGCGCGCGTGCGGGTGGAATCACAACCGTCAACGTGATGCCGGGATCGGGACATCTCTCCAGCGGACAGACGCTCTATTTAAAGTTGCGAAACGGAAGAGTGGTCGACGACCTCCTGATCAAGGACGCCCAGGGAAACATCGCGGGTGGTTTGAAGATGGCGAACGGGACTAATTCGCTGCGGCCGAATTCGCCCGGACCATATCCCGGAACTCGCGCCAAGAGTGCGTCGCTGGTTCGCGAGCAGTTCGTCAAAGCGCAGGAGTATCGAGAGAAAGTCCGCCGTGCAAAGGACGATGCGTCGAAACTTCCCGCGCGCGATTTAGCGCTCGAAGCCCTGGTCGATGCGATGGATGGAAAGCGCGTCGTGCATTTCCATACTCATCGCCACGACGACATTCTGACCGCGCTCAGGCTGTCGAAAGAGTTCGGCTTTCGTATTGTCCTGCAACACGTCTCCGAAGGATGGAAAGTCCCCGACGAGATCGCGCAGGCAAAGGCGCCTGCTTCGATCATCGTCATCGACAGCCCGGGTGGAAAGCTGGAGACAGTCGACGTATCGTTCCTGACCGGAGCGGTGCTCGATCGCGCAGGCGTGCTGGTTGGTTTTCACACAGACGATTACATAACCGACTCGCGGTTCTTCATTCGCTCTGCCGGACTCGCCGTGCGCGCGGGGATGTCGCGTGAAAAGGCGCTCTATGCGATGACCATGGCCGGCGCGCGTATGCTCGATTTGCAGGATCGAACCGGGTCGCTCGAAGTCGGAAAGGACGCGGACTTTATCATTCTGTCGGGTGATCCGCTGAGCGTGTACACGAAAATACTCGAGACATACGTCGAAGGCGTTCGCGTGTTCGATCGCAACGATCCGCAGGACAGGCTTTTCGCGGTCGGTGGCTACGGCGCGGGCCGCGATCAGGAAGTTCACTTCGATTGCTTCGACAGCACGCAGGAGGACGGCAAATGAGATCCGCAAAACTCTCTTTTCTGATGTTTGTTTTTCTCCTGGCAATCTCCGCGTCGATGGCCGACGCGACTGCGCAGGTCGCCGTGCGCGGCGAAACTGTTTACACGATGGCGGGCCAGCCGATTCGCGATGGCGTGGTTCTGATTCGCGACGGCAAGATCGAGCGCGTCGGTAAATCCGGCGAGATCAGAATTCCATCCGGATACAAAACGCTCCGCGCAAAGGTAGTCACGCCCGGGATGATCGACGCGCGTTCGGTGGTAGGGTTGTCGGGCTATCTGAATCAACCGCACGATCAGATGCAGCTCGAGCTTTCGGCTTCGATCCAACCCGAACTTCGCGCGACCGACGCATACGATGCGCGCGAACGATTGGTCCAGTGGCTGCGCGGGTTCGGCATCACGACGCTTCACACGGGACACGCGCCGGGAGCGTTGATTTCGGGACAGACCATGATCGTCAAAACATATGGCGATGAAGTCGACGATGCGGTGATCGTGCCGTCGGCTATGGTGGCGGTGACGCTGGGGAATGCCGGATTCGCGCAAAGTCCGAAGTCGCCGGGAACGCGTGCGAAACAGATGTCCATGCTTCGTGCGGAATTTTTGAAAGCGAAGGAATACGACACGAAACAAACCAACGCGAAGGAAGATCAAAAACCCGCTCGCGATCTTCGCACCGAGACGTTTGTTCGAGTTCTGAAACGCGAGATTCCGTTGTTGATCAACGCGCAGCGCGCACAGGACATCATCAGCGCGCTGCGGCTGGCGAAAGAGTTCAACATTCGAATTGTTCTGGACGGAGCCGCGGAAGGCTACCTGGTCACCGACGAGATCAAAGCAGCCGGAGTTTCCGTGATAGTCCATCCGACCATGTATCGCGCTACGGGTGAGAACGAAAACTTGAGTATGGAGAACGCGTCGAAATTGCATAAGGCCGGAATTCCGGTTGCGCTTCAGGGCGGGTACGAGACGTACGTGCCGAAAAGCCGTGTAGTGCTTTTTGAAGCCGCGGTTGCATCGTCGAATGGTTTGACGTTTGAAGAGGCGTTGGGAACGGTGACTATTGATGCGGCGCGCATGCTCGGGATCGACGGTCGCGTCGGTTCGTTGGCAGCGGGCAAGGATGCGGACGTGGTTTTGTTTGACGGAGATCCGTTCGAGTACACGTCGCATGTCACGGGCGTGATCATCAACGGCAAGGTGGTTAGCGAAGAGGTTAGGTGATGGAGCGCAGTCCGAGGGAGAGCCGCCCGATGGAGCGCAGGCGGCTCGCCTGCAAAAGCGTGCTTTAGCACGCTATTGAGTGTCGTCGCCGCTCAGCACCGGCGCATCTCGCCTTTTCGCGCTCACTGCCGGCGAGCCGCCTGCGCTCCAGGGTTACATACATGGAACGTGAAATCCCACTTCGCATAACCGTTCTCAACCCGCTCGGCGGCGTTGCGTATATGATGCAACGCGGACGGGATGAACTGCTGCCGCCGGATCACAAACGCGAGACAGAAATCTCCTTCGACTTTACTGTTCGTGCGAAAGAAGCAGGGGCCGATGAAGCCCCGAACTTTCTCGGCAAATTCGTTCAGGGCCCGCGCGGCGACCGCTTCGTTTACATCAATTCGGGGAAGCGGGCCGGGCAGCACACTACGCTTTGGGACCGCCGTGCGAAGATCAAGCTGGCGGGGATTACCTCGAAATTGATCGACGAAGTGTTGGCCGTTCCGGGCGCTGTCTTGGAAGCGCGATTCAACGGCGTAGGCCGCGACGGCGGTCCCGCTTGCGCCACTGTTCCGCTGCTTGATGGCGGCTGGCATTTACTCAAAATTGGTAGCGAGTTATGAAAAAAGGCAACGTCCCAATCCCTGACCTGCGTCATGACGACGATGTGTGGCTAATGCTGGTAGTGACTTCCGCGATCGAACGACGCACGCAGGACGGCAAACCTTTTTTTGACGTAGTCGGCCGCAACGCGACCGGCACGATCGCGGTAAAAATCTGGTCCGAAGCGATCGAAAAGAACGACCCGATGAAACCCGGGTTGTGGGGCATAACCGGCCGGATCCAGAACTTCAAAGATCGACTTCAGCTTGTGGCTGATGAATACCGCCCGATCACGCTCGAGCAATACCGCGAACATCAAAACGCAGACCCCGTCTTGCCCAGGGCGTACACGATCGACATCGAGACTCTGGCGCTGCCTGGCTTTCGCGAACGTGTCGGTCCGCAACTCGCGCGGTTGATGCGGCTCGGCAACATGCGGCTCGAGCAGCAACAGCGGTACATGGAAGATCAGGCCGCCGAAGAAGAGCGCTGTTACCAACTCGGCTCGTTGAACTCGACCTCGGGTCGCGTGCTTTGCATAGCCGTTCAGGTGGCATCGGTTTACGGAACCGACTTCGAAGCTTTGCCTGAAGTCGAGTACGCGTTTGGCATCGATGCCGAAGGGAACGAACAGGACGAAGCGATCGCGCTGGCCGACTTTGTACAGTTGATGAAAGACTTCGATCCCGACGCGGATGAAATCGTCGGCCATAACATTTTGAATTTCGACCTGCCGTTTATTTTTCAGAGATGCCTGATCAACAACATCGCGGTTCGTCCGTTTGTTGATTTGGGCGAGTTTCGCGTCCGCGGAGTCTACGACACGATGCATCATTGGTGGCTGGGCGCGCGGAAATTCGTCAGCCTTGACGACATCGCGTGGGCGCTCGGAGTCGAGTCGAGCAAGACGGCTGACGTCGAAGGCAGCAAAGTTTTTGAGCTTTATCAGGCGGGCCGGCTGGCGGACATTCGCGAATACAACCTCAACGACGTGCGCCTCACGAGGAAAGTGTACGAGCGAATGGTTGCGTGTTTTGGACGCTAGCCGCGTGACGCGCAGGCGCAACAGCGTTTCACGGTTGCTATGTCTATGTTAAAATCCCTTTCTGGAGTAGTCCCATGACCCTTTCAAATTCAATTTTTTTACTCGCCGGATTTATTGCCGGATGCGTCATCGCGTGGCTAGCGCTAAGAGGTCAATTGATAAGCACCAAGGAAAGGGTCACGGGAAAAGATCTTGAATTGGATGAGATACGAAAATCCCGCGAGGCGGCGCAGGCTGAATCACGGAGTTTGCAGGAGCAACTGAACTCTCAAACTAGCGCTCGCTCCGCTGCAGAGGTGAAGGCGTTGCGTGTTTCGCCACTGGAGGAAGAGGTCCGCGCGCTGCAAGCAAAAATTGATAAGCTAACTTCCGATCTCTCGGATGCAAAAGCAAGGCGAGAAGAGGAGCGGAAGTCTGAGGACGAAAAGGCCGCGCTATGGAACGCTGCGGAACAACAGATGAGCAATCGTTTCGAGCGACTCGCTAATGAGATTCTCGAAGACAAGAGTAAGAAATTTACCGAACTCAACAAAATTAATCTCGGTTCTATGCTTAACCCGCTTGACGCCCAACTGAAAGAGCTGAAGACACGAATCGAGGTAACTTACGACAATGAGACCCAGCAGCGTACACGGCTAAGTGCGGAACTCGAACAGCTTAGATGTCTCAACGAACGTATGGATCAGGATGCTATAGAATTGACGAATGCTCTACTAGGTCAATCGAAAACTATGGGCGACTGGGGTGAGTTCATTCTTGAGGAAATATTGCAGAAGTCAGGTTTAGTAAAAGATCGTGAATATAAGGTTCAGACCGAGTTCGTTACCGAAGAGGGAAAGCGTCCTAAACCGGATGTAGTGATCTACCTGCCCGAGGGTCGGCATCTGATTATCGATTCGAAAGTCAACTTGGTCGCCTATAAACGGTACTGTGCATCGGAAGGCAAGAAGGAAATTGATAAAGCTTTGAACGAACATGTCGCCGCGATGCGTAGACAGATCAACCTGCTGGACTTCAAAAAGTATCAAGAAAACTATCAGCTAAATAGTCTAGACTTTGTTCTAATGTTTGTTCCGCTGGAACCTGCATTCATCAGTGCGGTGCGACATGATCTCACTCTCTTTGACGACGCGTTTTCGAAGAATATCGTGGTGGTTTGTCCTTCAACCCTCCTTGCTACAATGCGAACAGTTGCTAACATCTGGAAGCAAGAAACCCAGAAGCGAAACGTAATGGAAATAGCCAACAAAGCTGGCGACCTATATGACAAGTTCGTCGGATTTGTTCTCGACCTAGACGATATCGGGGACAAACTAAAGCGTGCGCAGGCAAGTTTCGATGGTGCACGCAACAAGCTGGTTTCGGGCCATGGAAATCTGGTAAGTCGAGTGGAAACAATCAAGAATCTTGGGGCGAGGGCTAGAAAGAAGTTGCCGGCCAGTTTCGTTACTGAAGCTTTGGACGAAGTCGATCGCGAACTTCGTCCAGACGCTGGCGAACTTGACCCAGATGCGTTCGCGATGCTGCAAAAGCCGTTAACTGAAGAATCATCGAACGGCTACAAATCCGATGAGCCAAACCTCTAGCCGCTGGCTTTATGAAAACTCGCAAAGTATTTCAGGGGCGCTACGCCGTTGTACATCAGGAGCGTAGCCCCATTTGAATAGGCCCTCTCAGCCGAGCTCAGGAGCGAGCGCCGAAGGCGCGGCAGAAGGTAGCCAGGGGCAAGCGCGAAGCGAAGCTGAGCGCGCAGCCCCTGGGTAGGCGCAAATTATTGTTAGCGCCCTGAAAGGGCGCGGATGTTGAGTGTGAAACTATAAGCGAATGAGTATGACATACGGTTCTGTCGCCCTTTCAGGGCTCGAAATTCTTGTACGCCGGTTCCAGGGGCTGCGCGCTTCGCGCTTGCCCCTGGCTACTTCTGCCGCGCCTTCGGCGCTCGTTGACGAGTCCCTCAATTCCGCACTTTGATTCCTCTCCTGCTAAAATCAAACAAATAAATTCGCTTACGACTCGTACATTTTTCGGAGAGCATCGTTGTCGAAAGAAATCTGGTTAGGGCCATTGCTGGGCAGCAATCGCGGGCGTTTGATCGACCGCTGCTCCCGGCTTGTCTCTGAAGGAAAGTCAAACACATTCCTCTATCTCGCCGCCTCGCGTCCGCTGCTCGATCTCATCACCGAACGGATCCTCGACGGCTCGCAGAATCGCGGCCTTTGGGGAGAACTGCCGGTTTTTCTTTTTCGCGGGTTTGTGCAACGTGTTCTGTCCGGTGCGGTCGACCGGCAAACCGCGCTGCCGCTGGCGCCGCGTACGCCGATCGATCGCGAGGAATTGCCGCTCAAGCGAAGCCTGATCGCGCAACTGGTGACGCGCCTCGGCGAGGACGGCAAGCTGCGATCGTTTGGACCGCTGCTCAATCGCGATGGATTCGTAAACACCGTCGCCAAACTGGTCGGAGAGATTCAGCGCGCCGCCACAACGCCGGAAGAGTTCAAGCAACTGATCGAAGCGCGCAGTGACGACAAAGCGTTGGCAGGTCGCGAGTCGGGCACTTCGCCGGCTGTGCGTCAGACCGATTTCGATCGAGAGGTTTCGACGATCTTTTCCGCATACGTTGACGCGCTTGCCCAAAATCAATTTACAGATCAGGACGCGGACCAACTGCGCGCGTTGTCGATCCTTCGCGGCGACGTCGAAACGGTCAACGTAGATTGGCTGGACGATGTCGAATTGCTGATCCTGGATGGATTTTTCGACTTCACGCCGGTCCAGGGAGAGATGCTCCATCAACTGATCCGGCGAATTCCCGACGTGATCGTCAATCTCAATCACGACACGCGCAATTCAGAGATCTTTCGTCCCTTCGAAACCACCATCGAACAGATTCAGGCGACCGCTACTTTCGAGATTCAACAGGCCGAAGAGTTTGCCGAAACCGCGGAAGGACTTTCGCGGCTTCGCGAAAAGCTGTTCACCGCCGCCGGGACTCTGTTCGACGGAGAAGAAGAAGCGCCTGAAAGTACAACGCCCGAACCGGTCGAACAAACCGCGATCAGAATCTTCGATTGCAGCGACCGCGAAACCGAGATCGCCGCGATCGCTCGAGAAATTAAGCGGCTGCTTTTCGTTGAAGACTTCAAGCTTTCGGAGATCGCGTTGGTCGTGCGCGAGCGAGAATCCTATGCCGAGACTATCTCGCGAGTAATGCGCGACGAATCGATCGCCTGCAACCTGCCGCGCTCGGTTGCGCCGCTCGAAATACCCGCCATTCGCGCGCTGCAGAAGCTCTTTCAGTTATTGAAAGACGCTGAACATTCCGAGCCGCGCGGCATTCGTCTTTCCAGCTTTGCCGATCTGATCAAGTCCGAATACTTCCGCCCGTCCGACGAAGCTTTGCTTCAACTGGCGCGCGAGTTTGACGAGAACTTCGCCGAATTCCTTCCGGCCGCTAACGATGCGCGCGCGCGAACCGAACCGTCGCTCAGAACCGAACTGGGTATTGGTCAATGGCAACCGGACAACCTCGAAAACATTTTCGCGTATGTCGGGATTGATCTGGGTGTTCGCGAATGGCTGGGCCGCGCGCGCCGGTTGCTCCGGACGTTTCCGAAAGATCAAACGACGCGAAACCTGCTGACTCCGGACGCGGAAAGCGATGTCGAGGCGATTGAGCCAAATGAAGAAACAGACGCGACCGCGCGGGACAGCAGTGGCGGCGGCGACAGAGAAGCAAAGCAGCAACCTTCGCGCGAAGTCCATCCGGCCTCGATCGCATGGACATCGCTGATCGTCGAACATCTTTCGATGCTGATCAAAGACGCGCCGAAAGAGGGCAAGCCGGACGAGCTGCACCAGGCTGTTTCGCGATTGCTGGACCAACTTCTATTCCGAGCTCAAATCACGAAAGCCGAGCGAAGCTCGGGCAGCGACGATGAATTCGCGTTGGCCGTGCGCGACTTGCGCGGGCTCGAGTCGCTGCGTCGCAGTATCGTTGCCGCGATCAAGAGCATAGAAATCGCCGCGAAGACGATGGACAACGCGACCGATTCGCCGACGCTGTCGATGGCATCGTTCCTGGACGAGATCACGCGGTGTCTCGCTTCGCATGAGCTTCCCGAAGACCCCGGCGATCGCGGCGGGTTGGCCGTGCTGGAAGCGACCGATGTTCGCGGATTGAAGTTTCGCGCGATCTTTGCCGCGGGTCTGGTCGAAGGCGGGTTTCCGTTGCGAGCACCGCGCGATTGGATTTATCCGCACGAGGAACGCGAAGAGCTCAAGCGATATGGGCTGACGCTCGAAGACATCTCGCCCGCTACTTTGCTAAAGGAAGAGCACTACTTTTATCAGGTAGCGTGTCGCGCGACCGAACGGCTTTATCTGACCAGGCCGCTGCTGACTGAAGGCGGAATCGAAACCGTCGGTTCGTATTACATAGACGAAGTCGTACGCGCGATCGAGCCGGCTACGATCAAGCGCGAGACGATACGGCGTGATTACGACGGCAGCGAAGTGTTGTCGGCCTCGACCGCCGCAGAGCTTTCGCTTTCGCTGACCAGACAGGACGAGCGGCGCCGGGCGGGAATTCAAACAGACGGATTGTTACCGCCGCAATTGCTCGAGAGATTTTTGTCGTGGGCGCGCGAGCAGAACGCGATCAGCAGCGCGGCGATCAATCGAATAGGTATTCAACGCGAACGTGCGGGCAGGAGCTTTGGCAGGTTCGACGGCCAGATCACGGACGACCGATTGGTAGCGATGCTGCAAAGTCACTTCGGCCCGCATTACCTGCACAGCGCCAGCGGCTTGAGCCTTTACGGAATTTGTCCGTTCAGATTTTTCGCCAGCCGTGTTCTGAAATTGGAGCCGCGCAGCGAAGCCGCGCTGGATCTTCAGGCGCTGGATGCCGGCGCGCTGCTTCACGAAGTGCTGCGCCGCTTCTTCGAACGACATCGCAACCAGCGTCTGGACTCGCATCAGCTCGATTCGCTTCGTCGCGAGCTGGCCGACATCGCGGATCGCGTATTTGACGAGCACGAACGCGTGGTTCCGCCGCTTAATCCGCATATCTGGAAAATCGACCGCGAGATTCGCAAACTCCTGCTTGACCAGGTCTTGATTTTCGAGCTCGATGTGCAGGCGAAGACCGAAAGCGTGAATGTTCGTCCGGCTTTCTTCGAAGTCGCGTTCGGCATGTCGCCGGATCAGCCGACCGATCCGGTTTCGACCACCGATCCGCTTGAGCTGGAACGGACCCCAGGCGGAGAAAAGATTTTGATCAAGGGACAGATCGATCGAGTCGACGTGGCCGAAGACGGGACGTTGGTCGCGTACGACTACAAATTGACAGGCGGCTCGAACGTCGATGACATGCGCGCCGGACGCGCGTTGCAGATGCCGATCTATCTGGAAGCGCTCGAGCGGCTGGTCCTGCCCGACCGCTCGATCGCGGGCGGAGGTTATTACGCGATTCGCGGCGGAACCGATCGACGCAACAGAGGAATCTATCGTTCCGATCTTTCCAACTACACGGGCATCGGCAACACGCGGTCAAACATTTCGGATCAGTTGTGGGAACAAACACGCCGGGAAGTGATCGCAAAGATTTGGGATTTCCTCGACGGGATGCGCGCGGGAAGATTCGTAGTGACGCCGGCAGAGAGTTACAAGACCTGTAGCGTCTGCGACTTTTCCGCGGTTTGTCGTTACGACAAATTCAGAATTGAGCGAAAGCTTCGGGCGATTGGTTAATGAGCAGCAACCGAACATTAAAACCGGAACAGGCAATCGCCGCGCACACGATTGATCGGCATGTCTCCGTGACGGCCGGCCCGGGCGCGGGCAAGACGACTGTTTTGGTCGAGCGCTATCTTCATATCCTTCGCCAGACGAAGAACATCTCGCTCGATCAGATCGTGGCGATAACTTTTACGACGCGTGCGGCGAACGAGATGCGCGAGCGGCTTCGCACAAAGCTCGACGAATTGTTGGCGGCGGCCGAGCCGGAAGAGCGACGCAGGTTGATGCGATTCAAACGCACGCTTGACGGCGCCATGATCACCACGATTCACGGGTTCTGTTCGCACCTGCTGCGCGAATATCCGGTCGAAGCAAAGCTGGACCCGCAATTCGTACAGCTGGATGCGCACAGGGCCGCGATGTTGTTGGACGCGGCCGTGGAAGAAACTCTTACCGACCTGATAAACGCCGGGCACGAGCCTATCCTGCGACTGACTGCCGGCGTGGGTCGCGGCAAACTCGCGGCGATGTTGGTCGAGCTTTACAAATCCGTGCGTGGACAGGGCGTGGTGCTGGAGGAGTTGGAAGAACAGACAGCCGCGAATCACGCTTGCGCAGAAGATTACGCGTCGGTTCTGGAGGAGCTGGACGCGAACATGGCCGAGTTTTTGTCGCTGAGCCGGTTGACGCCGGCCGCGGAAAAGAAACGGGCCGCGGCTGCCGAGCAATGGCCTGAGCTGAAGCGTCTGATCGCGGAGATCCCCACGCGGGAAAATATTTCGGCGTACTGTCGGGCGATAAACGATTTTCGCAAGATTCGTCCAACTTCATCGGCCGTGACCAAAATGGCCAATGTTGCTTTCGATAATTTGCTGTGGGGCGAATCGAGCAAGAGCGGCCAGTATTTCCTGGGCCTGTTGCCGCAAACCTGTTTCGACATTTACGCCGGCGAATTCGCGCTGGAAGTTATCAAAGCGCTTCGAGCAATCGATGAGAGCTATGAAGAGACCAAGCAACAATTGGGCGCGCTCGATTACGACGATCTTCAGTTGCGCGCGTTGAGATTGCTGGACGAACCGGGCGTGCCCGAACGGGCGGCGCGGCGTTACAAATATTTTCTGGTTGACGAGTTTCAGGACACCAATCGCCTTCAGCGCGATTTGATGGATCGGTTGGCTTTGAAGGATCGTCGCGATGCAAACCTGTTCATCGTCGGCGATCGCAAACAGTCGATCTACGGATTTCGCGGAGCGAATGTCGACGTGTTTCGTGAAATGAGCGAAGCGCTGGAACGCGTCGGCGGAATGCCGCAACCGCTTCATCTGAACTTTCGCAGCCAGCCTCCGCTGATCAACTTCTTCAATCTGCTTTTCGCGCGTCTGTTCGAAGCGGGCGACGTTCATCCGGATCACCTGGGCCAACTCGGATTCGTGGAGCACGAGCACAGCATCGCCGAACGCGAGGGCAGCGACGAAGCACCACTGGTCGAGTTGTTGGTAGACACGATCTCGTCCGAAGCGAAACTTCAGCAGTCGTCCAGAGAGCGCGACGCGGCGCAATTGACCGCGCGGATAATTTCGCTGGTGGGATCGGGTCAATCGCCGGTTCAACCGGCCGAAGAGACTGAGCGTAAGTTTCAGTATCGCGACATAGCGTTGCTGTTTCGCGCGATGACGAACGTGCCGGAATACGAAACAGCGTTTCGGCGCGCCAACATTCCGTATCAGACGGTTTCCGGCAAAGGTTTTTATGGCCGCCAGGAAATCATGGATGTTATCCAGCTGCTGCGTTTTCTGGATAACAGCACGGACGAGTTGGCGCTGGCGGCCGTGTTGCGTTCGCCGTTGTGCGGTGTTTCGGATAACGCACTGTTGGCGCTGCGGCTGGCTCCGGCGGTGGGCGAGACGAGAGACGCCAATCGGCTTTTGAGTCATCCACGAAAACTTTTGACGGCCGTCTTCAATCATTCCGAAATAGATTTCGTGGCGGGCGACGATCGCGCAGCGCTCGACCGAGCCTCGAATTTTCTTACCGGCTTGTTGGCCCGACGGAACCGTTGCGGCATCTATGACCTGCTGCGGTTCGCCGTCGACACTTCCGAATATGCGACCGTCATCGCAGCTTCGTTTGACGGTGCGCAGCGGCTCGCGAATCTGCAAAAGCTGTTCACGCTCGCTGAACGCTTTGAACGTTCGGGGACGCACCTGATCCGCGACTTCGTTCAATACGTTCACGACTTCGAAGCGATGGGCAGCCGCGAAAGCGAAGGTCAACTGGACGATTCCGCCGACGCCGTCACGTTGATGACGATTCACCAGGCGAAGGGGCTGGAATTCCCGGTCGTGATTATTCCCGATCTTCACCGCACGCTGGGAGGCCGGGACCAATGGTTTCTGCTCGACCGTCACATGGGATTGACGCTGCGTGTTCCGAACGGACGCGGCGAGCAAGTGGCGGGACGCAGCTTCAAAAACTTCAGCGAGCGCGCCAAACAACGCGAGCATTTCGAAAGCATGCGATTGATGTACGTCGCAGCGACACGAGCCAGGGATCGTCTGATCTTTTCCGGTGCCGCGGAGAGCCTCGAGAAACTGAGCGCGGGCCGCGATAGCTGGCTAAAGTGGATTTGGCACGCGCTTGAACTGGCAGATCGAGCAGGATCGGGAACGATTGATCTCGGTTCCGATGCGCACATGCAGTTGACTGTTGATTTGATTGATAGCGCGTCGGGAGCTCAATCGCTTCAACCTGCCGCGAGGGAAATTGCGTTTGAAGACGAAGCCGCATTGATCGACGCACCGGCCAGCGCTTTTCCGCTATTGCACCCGGTCGCTCCTGATCTGGAACAATCTGTTAATCGCTTCAGCGTGACTTCGCTGGTCAACTACCAACGCTGTCCGCGCCAGTATTATTTTGACAGGCTGTTGCACCTGCCCACGTCCGACGAGATGGCGCGTTGGAACGAAGCCGAATCGCCCGAGACGCCGGGGAGTTTGACCGCGACGATGAAGGGTTCGGTGATTCATCGCTTCTGCGAAATTTACCGCCAGGGCGACGACCCCGCCGAAATGTTACGGGTTAGTTTTCGCGACCTCGAGCAAAGGCGGCCTGCCGACTTCGCCGAAAGGTTGCGCGAAATCGATCGCGAGAAGGCGGTGAAGGAACTTCTGCCGTTGGCGGAGAATTACGTAACGAGCTCTGTGTTTGCGCGAGTCGAAGCGGTTCGGAAAGGGTCTACGGAAGTTTTTGATCGCGTGCCGTTTGATCGCGCGGGATTGTGGAGCGAGTTGAGCTTTCGCATTCGACGACCGCGCGGGATCCTGACCGGGACGATCGACAAGTTGCTCGTGTCTGTTACTGAGAACGGATTCAACCTCGAGATCATCGATTTCAAAACTAATCGGTTGCGGGCGTGGCGGAAAAAGTTAAAGACCGCTTCCAGTTCGTCTGCAAAAGATCCGGCGATGGATTTGTTCGGTGGGTCTTCGGATGAAGACGAGCAGACGGCGCTGTTGGAAGAGGTTCGAGCGGCGGCCGGAGCTTATCAGCTTCAGATGCAAGCTTACGCGCTGGCGGTCCGCGAGCTCGCGCCCGAGATAGCTGCCAGCGGAAATATCAAGGTCACTATTCACTTCCTCGAGTCGAATTCTGAATTCACTCTGTCCGAAGAGTTGTTGGGAATTGATGAATGCAAACGAGCGCTGGATGCGGCGATTGACGAGTTGATAATAGCGGTTGGGCCGCAGGGTTTCCCCGTCCGCCCCGCGCAACATTGCCGCGCCTGCAGCTTTCGTCCGCATTGCCCGGCAGGGTTGGAATGGGTGGCGATTGGAGCGCAGGCGGCTCGCCTGCAATGAGCGCGAAGCACGAATGATGGTCTTGCGCTTTTCGCGCCTGCGGCGCTCATTGCAGGCGAGCCGCCGGCGCTCCATCGGCCTTCGAGGCTTCCTGACCTCAAAATCCTGCATCCATATTTCAGCACTTCCGCAATTCGGCAAATAAGGAAAATCTGATGTCCGCACATGTCGATAACGACGCGAGTTCGTTTGGTCGTCCTCGTGCTTCTTTCGCGATTGGCCTTGGTGGTTTGGTGGCTGGAATTCTGGATGGATCGGCGGCCGGCATTACCGCTTTGATCAGAGGCAGCAGTCCGACTCGCGTATGGCAGTATGTCGCGAGCGGGTTGTTGGGACCCGACTCGTACAACCATGGATACGCGACCGTTGCTCTTGGCGTCGCGATTCACTTCCTGATCGCGTTTGTCGCCGCCGCTGTCTATTATCTAATCAGTCGAAGCTTCTCTGCGCTGATTCGCCACCCGGTCATCTGCGGAGCGCTTTACGGCATAGCAGTCTTCTTCTTTATGAGTCGAGTCGTATCGCCGCTTTCGGCCGTGCGTAGATCTCCCTTTTCGTTTACGCAGATGATAATCGGGATCGTGATCCACATATTTTTTGTTGGGCTCCCGATCGCGCTGATGGCTCGCCGATCGGCAAAAGTTTGAATGTCCGACAAACTTCAGTTTGTCGCTGATATGCGGAACACAGACCTCTGTAGGAACTCGCAGTCTCCAGGCTTGCGTAGAATTCTTGAGGCCTAAGTAATTGAAGTATGCGACAAACTAAAGTTTGTCGGACATCCGGAACGGAGACCCAAATGCATTTCAAAGTCGCAATTCTGTGCTGCTTGTTGTTGTCAACCATCTGCGTCGCGGCCACGACAATTGACGACGCGGACATCTCTGTAAAACTGGCCGGCGCGTGGAAGGGCGAAGGCAAGGCATTCGGAATGTCGACGCGGCCGGTGATGATCTGGGAACCGGCGCTGGGCGGGAAATTCATGAAGCTGACCTATCGCAACGAGATGATGTCCGCCAAGGGAGACGTGCGGGTCTTCGAAGGACACGCGTACTACAAAGCGCTCGGCGGCGGTAAGTATCGTGCGACATGGTTTGATTCGCAGGGAGCCGTGCATCCGATCGAGGCAACGTTTGACGGCATCACACTGACTTCAAATTGGGGCACGAAGGAAACCGAGATCGGAAAGACCATGTACCGGCTGGTGAACGCCAACACGATCGAGTTGGTGGATTACGTGCAGACCAAAGAAGGAACATGGAAGGAATTTAGCCGGGCCACACTCAGAAAAGAATGACACGCCGCCACCACATTCAAGGGTGGTATTAGTCCCCTGCCTGAAAAACAATTAGACCAGCGCTCTTGAAAAAGTGCCGCTGAGAATAACCTGGCCGAGCGAGTCATGGCTTCGATAGCGCCGTCTGAAGACAGGTTGTTCATGCGATCGGAAGAATTCCTTTACTGTATTCGTCAAGCACATTGAGCAAGGAGTTGTCGTTTGGACACCAGGTCGTATCTCGAACGCATCGATTACCGCGGGCCGGTTGAGCCGACCGCCGAGACTCTGCGTGCTTTGCAGGTCGCTCATCTCCAGGCTGTTCCCTTCGAAAACCTTAGCATCCATTCCGGCGAGCCGATTGTCCTTGAAGATGAAAAGCTGTTCGACAAGATCGTGGCCCGACGACGGGGAGGATTTTGCTACGAATTAAACGGGCTGTTCGCCGCGCTTCTTCGCGATCTGGGATTTAACGTCGACATGCTTTCCGCTGGAGTTACAGACGGCAAGGGCGGCTTCGGTCCGGACTTCGACCATATGGTTTTGCTGGTCGAGCTGGACGACAGATGGCTGGTCGACGTTGGTTTCGGCGATTCATTCATCGAACCGTTGTTGTTGGACAAACGCGAAGACCAGGTCCAGGGCGAGCGGGCTTACCGGATCGTTCCGGACGGAACACACCTGATAATGATGCAGCGGGTTGGAAGCGAAGATTGGCGGCCGCAATATCGGTTTTCGTTGCAAACCCACCAATATGCTGACTACGCGGAGATGTGCCGCTATCACCAGACCTCGCCGGAGTCGCATTTCACAAAAGGTCGGATCTGTTCGCGTGCAACCGAGTCCGGGCGAATGACGCTTAGCGAAATGCGCTTCATTACAACTGGCCCAGGCAGCGCGCGCGACGAGCAGATACTTGCCGGCGATACCGAATATGCAAACGCGTTGCGCGAGCGTTTTGGTATCGTGATGACTTCAGCTTTTAGCAGCCCAAATACTTCCTGACTCAGATCACTACGAACGGAGCTCGCGGCGTCGGCGAACGGGGCGGAAGCCCGACCGTCAGGGAGGGGCGTTGGCGCATTTGTTGGTGAGTACGCCGACAATACAACGCCCTCCCTCACGGTCGGGCCTCCGCCCCGTTTGCTAATTTGAGTGGTCCGATGTCCATACGATTCTTCAAAACTCCAAAGAGCTTTTGCAGTTGGCTGGAAAAGAACCACGGCAGCGCCACCGAACTGTGGGTCGGGTTTTACAAGAAGGACTCGGGAACGCCGAGCATCACCTGGCCCGAATCGGTCGACGAAGCGCTTTCGTTCGGATGGATCGACGGAATCCGAAAGAGCATAGACGACGTCAGTTACAAAATTCGTTTCACGCCGCGCCGCGCGCGAAGCATCTGGAGCGCGGTCAATATTCGCCGGATCGAGGTACTGAGAAGCGAAGGAAGAATGAGCCCGGCGGGCGAAAAAGCGTTTGCGGCTCGAGAAGAATATCGATCGGGGATCTATGCCTACGAACAGCGCGAGCCGCAATTGGATCTGCCGTACCAGAAAATCCTGAAGCAGAACAAGACCGCCTGGAATTTTTTTGAGTCGCAGCCCGTGTGGTATCGCAAGCAGGTAAGTTGGTGGGTGCACAGCGCGAAGAAGGAAGAGACTCGGCTAAAGCGTCTGGCCAGGCTTGTAGAAGAGTCCGCGCAGGGCCGGCGGGTGTAGGACGTCGTTTGAACGCGAAACGCGGAGAAGGCTAGCTCGCTGATTCAAAGTTTGCCTTCAGCGCCAAAGGCGCGAAAGGGTGAAGGTCGACGATTAAGAACGAACATCCTTCCGCGCTTTCAGCGCTTGAGAATTCTTGTTGATCTCACCGCCCGCAGGGCTTTGCCCTGGGCTATCGCCTTTCGCGCCCTTGGCGCTGAAACAAAGAAAAATGAATCGCCTCCACAAGTACCTGGGCCTAATCGTCATAGTGATTTTCTTATTGACCGGGCAATACATGGATTTTTATTACCCGGACAAGGAAGTCATCGGCGAGGGAATGCGAATGATGCTGCGCTCGCGGCACATCTACATCTTGTTAATTGGTCTGATCAATCTGGGTATAGGAATTTATTTCGTTTGGCATGCGGAGAGGTGGCGGCGTCTTTTGCAGTGGTTGGGTTCGATCCTGATTCTTGCTGCCACCGGTTTGTCCATCGGCGCGTTCTTCTACGAACCCCCGCTGGCAGGATTGCAACGAACGTTGACCCTACCGGCGCTGGAGAGTCTGTTGGCAGGTACGTTGCTACATTTGTTTAGTGGGAAAAGCAGGAGACAGGACTCAGGAGACAGGACACAGAATAAAAAGCAACTGTGAGCGCAATCATTCTGAGTCCTGTCTCCTGAGTCCTGTCTCCTGACTTCTGTCTCCTGACTTCTGTCTCCTGTCTCCTGCCTCTCAGAACGATTGCGTAAACCTGAAATGCAACTGGCCGCGCTTCAATCGAAAGATAGCGATGCTCTCGTCCGACTGCGGGATTAGAAACTCCGGCGGATTCAACAGAAAGCCGTAATCGACCGACAACGCGCCGCCGATCGGCGTTTTGATCCTGACTCCCAACCCAACCGTATGCGTCCACCTGACGCGCAGGTTTGCTGTCGTAGTATTCCCGCCTTGCGGCGTGCTCGTTCCGAACAGATCTCCGATGCGACGAAAAACATTTCCGCCGTCGTAAAACGGAACTACCTGAAACGCCTTGGTCAGCGGAACACGCGCTTCCAGATTTACCACCGCCATCGCATTGCCGCCGAGCGGAACGGTAAACGGATTGAGCAGAAACGGCCTGCCCTGACTGTTGTAGAAAATTCCCGCGTCGCATTTCCCAGTCGCGGTCACTACCAGACCCGGCGAAGCCGGACAGATCACCTGTCGCGGCCCTGCCTCTTCATAGCCAAACCCGCGCAATGTAGTGGAACCGCCCGAGAAAAATCGTTCGCTGATCGGAAGCGTCAGATCGATCTCGTCAATCACTCCATTTTCGTCGCGGTCGCGGGGATTGAAAATATTCGCGAGTCCCAACGAGATGTTCCCCGCCAGCACGGTCCCCCGGGCTTTTTGAATCCGGTAATAGCGGCGATAAGTCGCCGAAAGCTTATTAAAAGATATGTTGCCGCCGAGCTGGCTGAGCGCGAGCGAGTAGTCGAGCGAAAGGTAATCGCCGTTCGTCGCATCGGTCGAGCTGTATTCGCATCCGGGGTTCTGTCCATTCCTTGCGCTGAACTGCAGCAGCCGCGAAGTGTCGCCGCATCGCTCGCGCGTGTCGCGCACAAACGCGGCGCCCAGGCGCGAGATGCGAACCTTGCGATCCGGCTGAAGGATCGGCTGAATCAAAAGGCTCTGCAGATTGAACAGACGCACGTCTTCGTACGAGGCGCGAAGAAACAGAATGCTACGCGTTTTGCTATCCAGCACTCGTTGCGTCTCAGCACTCAGGGTTAGACGGTTGATGGTCGGCTCTGGAGTTTGCGCCCCAAACTGGTCGATCGGATTGCCGTCCGGATCGAGCCGCTGAACGATTCCGAACGCGCCGCGATCGATGGTCGAGCGGAAGAACCGCGTGATGGTTGAATCGCGTGTGTACTGCGCGGAAAGCGTCAGCGGTGCGAATTCGCCTTCGCCGTAGCGTTGAAAGCGAGGATCGAAATATTCCAAACGCAGAGTCTGTTGCCGGCGGCTGGCGCGCACGCGAAGCGCTCCCTGTCGCAATTGCCCGAACAGATTTACGTTGCGAATATCGACAAATCCCAAGGGACCGTTGTCACTGGAAAAGCCACCGCCGTAACTCAGGATTCGCGGCTTCAATTCCTCCACGTCGATGATGACGTCGCGTCTCTTAAAGCCGGAGGCGGTTTCGCCGGCCGGCTCGGTACGAATAATTACCTGACGAAATGCATCGGTGGCGTAAAGCACGCGTTCGCTTTCCGAGATCTGATCGGCTCTTAAGACTTCGCCTTCCTGGATCGGAATCGCGCCGGTGATCGCTTCGCGTTTCGTAAGTATGTTTCCATTAACCAGCACTCGATTGACGAAGACTTTGTCGCCCTCGTTTCGCACGGTGAAAACCAACCGTACCTGTTCTTCCTTCTGACCATCGGGAAGAGTCTTGTCCGGCAACGCCACGATCGAAAAATCCAGTTGCGCGTCGATGTATCCGTTGCTGGCGTAAAGATTCAGCATTCGATCGGCGTCATAGCGCGCTTGCGAACGCGAGTACGGAGCGCCGGTGATCGCGGTCAGTTCGTTTCTGAGCTGAGCCTCTGTGTAGATTTGATTGCCGCGAACCTGGATGCCGGCGATTCGAGTCAACGGGCCTTCCACCACCGCGAATGTGATGATCAAGTCTTCGCCGTTGAGCGCAGCGCCTTGTCGGACAGACACAGTCGCCCGGCGATAACCAAGATCGCGCATGCGTGCCTGGATGAATC
Organism: Pyrinomonadaceae bacterium; assembly: GCA_963702045.1. Lineage (GTDB taxonomy): Bacteria > Acidobacteriota > Blastocatellia > Pyrinomonadales > Pyrinomonadaceae > JACMLC01. Next base: position 5,140,555 of record OY969701.1, on the reverse strand, counting down.
GGCTGTCTTCTTCCAGCGCTTCGCTGCTGGTCAAACCTCGTCCGTATCCCAACAGCGGAATTATCCCGAGCACGTTGGCTTTCTGCGTTCGAAGCTCGTCCTCCACGTCTTCGAGGGTTAAGCGTGTCGTCCCTTCGATCCGGATCTCTGTTAGCTTGAACCGTCGACCTTGCTCGACGTTGTAGTTGATCGTGACTGTCCGTCCGGTCAACTCAGCCGGATTGAGTGCCTGGCAGGTCTCCGCCGTCCCGTTGGGCATGTCGCTGTTCGCGAGAGGCGGAGCGAATGAACATATGGCTTCGACCTGAGCGAAGAAATAACCGTTGCGTTGAAGCTTGTTTCGCAATCGTCGCTCGCCCTCGACAATCACCGACCAGTCTATGTTGCCTTCGCGCTTGACCGGCAAAAGCTCGCGCGCTTCTTTTTCTTTGAGCACGTAGTTGGTGGCGGTAACTTCGACTCGCGGTCCGATCGATCCTTTAACCGTGACCGTGACGCGATTGGTCGCCGAGTCGAGCGAGACCTGTTCGTCCTCGAGTATCGGCGCAAGATAGCCGAGCGCAATTATCGCGCGACGAATAGTAGCGATGTCTTCGCCAAGTGCGGTTCGCGTGAAGGGCGAGCCGGGCTGGAGAATTAACTGCGGACGAGCCGTCGCATCATTGAATCCGTCAATCTTAATATCGAATGCGGCGACGTGAGCTTGCTCGCCCGGCTTCACGCGAAAGATCACGGTCGCACGCGTGCCGGTTACGTCCAGCTGCGAAGTGAATTCCACTTCGGCTCGGAAGAAACCGCGATCGCGCAAATAGGCCTGGATCAAGTCCGCGTTGTTCTTCAGCGCCTGATCGGTCAAACGAGCGCCGGGCTCGAGCATGTTTAGCCGGCCGCGCAATTCATCTTCGGAGATCGGCGTCGCTGTGGTGTTTCCCAGATCGAGCACGACATCGGCGACGCGCGGTTGCACTCGGATTACGAAGCGAACCTGAATCGGAGCCTGCGGTGACGGACCTGCCCCGGCTTCGGTACCGGCGCCTGCTAGTTCCACACGTGCGTTGGATACGCGACCGGACTTGAATAATTCGTCCAGTGATTCGCGGGCGCGAACTACTGAGTACTCGTCTCCTGAAGCAATGCGGAGGAGAGTTAGGAACTCGGCGGCCGCGGCTTCGTCACGCGGGCTGCCTTCGAAGACGACCTCGACGCTGGACACCGGTCGGCCATCGAACGCGCCGATCTCCTGAGCGCGCACGGATGCGCACGGCGTCAAGAGAAGCGCCAAAATAAACAACAAGCCTGGAATGAAGCCGCGAGAGAACATAGAACGCAGGACACAGGAGTCAGGACTCAGGAGTCAGGAGTCAGGGGTCAGGAGTCAGGAGTCAGAACAAAGCACTAACATCAGAATCCAACCAGCAAAGAACAAATGCCACAGACCAATAAATTCTCCTGACTTCTGTCTCCTGACTTCTGACTCCTGACTTCTGACTCCTGCTCTTCAAAATCTCTTCTTAAACCTGATCTCAAAACTAAAATTGTCGTTGCGCGAGCTGAACCCATTGACCGAGCCCTGCTCGTATTGCGCCACAAACGACAGCCGATTCGAAACACGATATTCCACCGCCAACACCTGATTCTGATCCGCAGTCACGTTGGTCGAATAGGTGATCGAAAGGTTCTTGTTAATTTGTCGCCCGACGGTAAGACGAGCGGTCGGGCTGGCTCCGCCGCGACCCGTAATCAACGGATCGATCTCGAACCGGTTCAGTCCGAACAGCTTGTCCGTAGCGCGGCGAGCCGGCGCGTTGATTAGCGAATCGGTCAGCAAACTCGCCGCTGTTCCAAGCCCCGTCTGCGCCAGCGTCGACGCGCTGGTGTCACCGCCGGAAAGATTCCCGGTCAATACCAGCGACACTACGTCGGCCTGCGGCAGAGCCGGATCGGAACGAAGCGTCACGTTCGGCTGCGAAAGCGGCCCGCTCATGTTCACGTTGACCGTGTATCCCTTGATTTCGGCATCGGCCTGAATATTCAGAATCGGGTCGGCATCACGTTGCGCGGGCAAATCGATCAACGCGCGCGTGATCTCGTATCGGTCTCTTCTGAAGTTGAGCGTTCCGCTGGTGGCGGTGATTCTGCCGGAAACGATCGGGTCTTCCAGCGGTCCAACAATTCGAAGTGAAACAGAGCCGACCGCGTCCGCCAGGTTGTTGCGCACGACCAGCGCATCCCGACCCTCGACCCGCAAGTCGAGTTGTATCGTTGCGATGATCGACGATTCCGTACTTCCCTCGGTCAACGATCCTTCAGCCCGCTGGTTGATCAAATTCGCAAGCTCGATGTCGTCGGTGTATTCCGCGCGGCGAAGGTTTACGGTCCCGCTGATGATCGTCGCCGGCTGAAAACCTGTCAGCGATCCGGTGATCTCGAGGTTCGCGTCCGCGGTGGTTCGGAAGCCCTCAGGGAACGGAACGGTCACGTCGTCACCGCGCACGCTCAGTCGAAATCGGGAAGGCGTGAACCCGGCCAGCAACGCACCGCCGGTAGCCGTCACTTTGCCGCCGCCGATGGTGCCGTTTAGATAATCGATCTGCGCCTGGTTGGAATTGAAGATCACCCTGGTGCGAACGTTTTGGAACGTCAGTCGTTCGTCCGACAGAAGCATCGAGATCGACGCTCCTTCTGCGGACGCCGTGCCGTTTATTCGCGGCTGTTCGAAAGTGCCGCCGACGCGTACCGCCACGTCCGCTGCGCCGGCAAGAAATACGTTGGGCGAAAGTCCGTTCAGCGCGCGAAGATTCAACTTTCCGTCGACGCTGAGATTTTGCCGGCCGCCCGAACCAATCGCCGCCGTTCCGCCCAGAACGATATTCGTACCCGGCCCCGTGAACTGCGTCTTCTCAAAAAAGATTTCGTTTGATTTGAACTGAACCAAAAGCGGCGATACGGCGGAGAGCTGAATGTCTTCGACAAAGATCGTCAGGTCTGTGAACTGCGCCGTGCCCTGCAATCCGGCTATCGAAATATTCTCTTCTTCGTCGGCCAGGTTCCCCGAAATACGTAGCGACCCGGTCGCGCGGCCGGTGACTCGGACGGCGGTGTCGGGTGGCAGGAAGATCGCGAACAACGACGTCAGGTCTGCGTTCGTCAAATTGGTCTCGATCGTGGTCGGGAGCGCCTTGTCCCGCAGATTGACGCTGGCCTGCACGACCTGCGGCGTCCCAAGAAGCCCGGTTGTGAACGTGACGTTCAGCTGCTGGTTTTCGGTTCGACCGACCAGCGTCAAATCACCCGCCGGCTTGCCGTTGACGGTTACGTCTTTTCCGTTGCCGTCGAAGTTGACTTGAAAAGACGTGACGTCATTAAACAGGCCCGACGCCTTTGCGTTCAGATTCGCAGTGCCGGTTATGCGCGGAAAGTTGGCTTGATTGGCGGCGAACGATCGCAACCGTTCGAGCTGAATATTGTCGCCTCGCAGATCGAGGTCGAAAGCCAGCGTCGACGTGTCGAACGTACCTTTCGCAGTAATCGATTCCGCTCCGTTCTTCGCGGTAAAGTTTTCGAGATTCACCGCCGAGCCGTTGAAAGTCGCGCGAGCGACGATCGATTCGAACTGCGCGCCACCCATCGTTCCCTTACCGAAAGTCAGATCCGCGTCGCCGTTCATCGCTTTCGGAATTCCGTTGATGCTGATTCGTCCCGACAGATCGGTCTGAAGATTTCCCAACGCCTGGCGTGTGTATTTCGACATGCCGGGGAGCGCAGCGATAAAGTTTCCGGCATTTGCGCGGTCAAGCGTAGCCTGCACCGAAATGTTGTCTTCTCCGATTCGCGGCGCAGTCAAAGCGAAGCGAAGTCCGCCGCCGTCCGGCTCGGTAATGCTCGCGTCGGGAATTGTGATCAGATCGGGAGTTATTTCAAGACGCGCTGTCAGGGTTCCCAGATCGCGTTCGCGCATCAAGAATCGTTCGACCGAAACCTGGCCGGAGACGTTCGGGTCGTTAAGCTTCCCGGTAAGCCTTCCATCAAAAGCAAGCGCGCCGGCTACCTCGATCTCGAACTCGCTCAGTTTCTCTTCGATCTTCGGGAAAAGACCTGAAGTCTCGACCACCCGCTGAAGCTCGGTCGCGTCTTCCGAATTCAGGTTGATATTCAAATCCGAATCGTCGCTTTCGAACGAGAACCGGCCCGTTGCGGTCAGCTCACTTGATGTCGTCTTCAGGTTCGCGCGCTCGATATTGAAGACGCCATTCGTCGCGTTGAGCGCGATCTCTCCGTTCAGAGGAGTACGGCCGTTTTCTTCCGTGCCGGTTTCGGCTACGAACTCCGCCCGCACATTTCCGCTGGCCAGCTTCAGATTTGTTCCGGGAAAAGTCAGATCGACATTTCCCTTCGAATTGCCGGCAAGCAGAACAACCTGGCCGGAAACCAGCGCGAGCATTCTGCCTATGTCCAGGTTTTCGAAAGCAGCGTTCACACGCGAAGTGCCGCGGTTTGAAGTGCTCAGGGTCGCGTTGCCGCTGGCGCTGCCGCTTATGATCTCGGCGTTAAAGTTATTGAGTTGGATCTGATTGTTCGTAGCGACGACGCCCGCCCGCGCGCTTCCCAGATTCACCTGGCCCAACACTCCGCCGCCCAAACTGAGGTCCGCGCTTACGCGATAACGCCCCGACGGTTCGAGCGTAAACACAGGTCGCGCCAAACGAACATTCTCGATTCGTCCACCCGGGCGGTCTTTACTTTCAGCCAGCGTGACGGTGCCCGCATTGATATCGCCCGAAGAGCCCTGCACCCGCCCGCCGCGAATCGCCAAACGGACGCCGGCGATATTCAGGCTTCCAATCTGCGCGCCGGACGCGAGCGCGCTTCCGATATTCAATTTTCCGATCGTGATGTTGGTCGTGCCGTCACGATCGACTGCGTTAACCTGCGTCGCCGTCACTCCGTTGATTCGCGTGTTGGACGCCGTGATCGTTCCCGCGCGAACGTTGGCCGCGGAAGCGGTCGTAACTCCGTTTTCTGATCGCAATCGCAAATCGGACGCCTGTACGTTGCTGACGCTGCCGTCTTTCATACGTACGCTGTTGGCGCGCGCGCGCGGTGCGCTGGCGGTGATGACGTCATCGCGCGATTCCGCCACGGCGTCCGAAAGGATCAGCCCGGCGATGGTGGTACCGCCCGGCACCCTGGCGGCGGCGGCATAGAGCTCGCCCAGCCAGCGAAAATCCGAACCGGTGCCCATTACGTTTCCGACCAGTTGAACCGTGCTGAGCTGAAAATCGCCGGCCGTCAGCAACTCGGCCACGGCTCGCCCGTTTGCTTCATACGAAGCGCCGTCGCCCGTCGCTTTTCCGTTTACGTTGAGCGCTTTCAGACGAATTCCATCCGCTGCCAGCGCGTCGGACTTGATCTCGCCTTCAACCTGATACTTCGATCCCTCGCCCGAGACGGTGCCGTTGAAATTTCCCGAGCCGCGCAAACTCGTATCGGCCTGCAGCACCTCGGACACCTGCGTCAGATCCACCGTCGAGGTGACCTTCATGCGATAACGAAGCGCGCGCCAATCATCCATCACGCCTTCCAGGCGCGACTCGGCCAGCGGCGAGCGCAGCACAAGCTCGTCGATCTCAGCGCGCGTTTGATTGACGCGCCCGCGCAGGTTCACGCTGATGTCGTTTACCGCGCGACCTTCGTAGGTGAAGGTGGAATTGCTGAACGCCAGATTGACGCGGTTCGACCGGCTTTCGGTCGGCGCTTCGGGATTTTCCGGTTCGATGGTAGCGACGATGTTTCTGGCTTCGCCGGAGATGTCGTAACGTTCGTCGCCGTAATGAACGAACGAGTTGGCGATCTTGATATTCGCGGTCGAGTAGGAAAAGAGAAGACGACGATTCGGATCGGGTTCGGGCAAGCGCAAGTTTCCAAAATTCGATCGGCCTTGTTCGTCGAACTTGACCCACAGTTCCAGCCCGTCGATCTCCAGCGCTTCCAGATTTACGTTGCGGCGCAGGTTAAAGGCGTAGAGATCTTCGATCCGAACCGTGGCCAGCATGCGGTTGATCTTGCCCAACTGCGCGCCGGTCTTCATGTCGTAGAGGTCTATCTCGCGCATCTCGACCGTGCGCGGCGAGAACTTGGTTTCGAAGTGTTTGATTTCGGCGCGGATGCCATATTCGGCAAGCGTGTTTTGGATTTGTCCCGCGACGTACCGGTCAACGTATCCGAGTTTGTAGGCGAGCAATCCGATCAGGACCAGCGCGACTACGATAACGGCAATCGCGAGAGTGGCGATGAATGCATTGCGGCGGGTTAGATAACGGCGACGCTTTCCCTGCGGCGTGACGGGTTCGGCGCGGTCTGCGTCGCGTTCGGCGATGGCCTCGGCACGGGGAGGCAGCGGCGCATCCGTTTCCGATTTCAAAGCGGCGGAAACCTCTGGCTCTTTGCTTTCCGGCGACACAGGGACGTCGGGATGTTCGTCGCGGTCATCCACAGGCATAGGTTACACAAGCCGACTTGCGACTACGGGCAACGTTCAGATTGATCGGGAGAGCCAAAATATTAAACCGAAATAGCCGGATTGAGAAACTGCCCGGCAAACTTCAGCGTGTCGTGACCTACCTAGTTCAATCCATCCAAGGTAATCGACAAGCCGATGGAGAGCAGGCGGCTCGCCTGCAGTGAGCGCGAAGCGCGAATAATACATCTGCGCTTTTCGCGCCTGCGGCGCTCAGCGCAGGCGAGCCGCCTGCGCTCCATGTCGGACATCAAAAGACGCAAAGAAATACCTGAAGGAGTCTCTTTGCGTCTTTTGTCTCCGCACGAAGTCTGCTTTCAATCTCCACCCCCCTGGATTCGACAAGCAATCGGAAAGCCGTTTCCGCCTGTAACGCCAATAAACGGCCAGATCTTCAATCGCCTGATCGCTTGCCGTTCGGCAATGCCGCTTTCGCCCGACGACTGTCGGCACTTTGTTTACTGGCTTCACCGGCTTTTTCAGCCGCAGGCAATCCGAGCGGAACGCTTCCGATGACTTCGAGCCCGAAGCCCTCGAGCGCGGCTACTTTGGGGGGATGGTTGCTCATTAACAGGATTCGGCGCAGCCCAAGATCGTGCAGGATCTGCGCGCCGATTCCGTAGTCACGCCCGGCGCCGTATCCGGTTACGATACTCGCGTCCTGCGCGCTCATGTTTTCGTCCTGCATCAACGCGTAAGTACGAATCTGGTGGATCAGATCGAGATTGTGCTCGCGCTGTCTCAAGTACAACACGACACCGCGTCCTTCCGCTGCGATCTTCTCCAGCGCCGTGTGAAGCTGAAATCCGGTGTCGCCGACAAGCGCTCCGAACATAGCGAACGTGATGTTCTCGGTATGCACACGCACCAGCACCGGATCGTCCGATGTCACTTCGCCCATCACCATCGCCAGATGAACTTCACCATTGATGATGTTCTCGTACGCGACCGCCTTGAACGTCCCGTACACAGTCGGGACGTCGGTTTCGACCGCTCGCTTTATCAGCGTCTCTTTTCGAATCCGGTAACGGACGAGGTCCGCGACGGAGATGATCTTCAGATCATGTTGTTGCGCGAACTCTCTCAGTTCCGGCATCCGCGCCATAGTTCCGTCGGGATTCATGATCTCGCAGATGACGCCCGCCGGATAAAGACCCGCGATCCGAGCCATGTCGACGCTGGCTTCGGTCTGTCCCGGTCGAACCAGTACTCCACCCGTTCGCGCGCGTAGCGGGAAAATGTGGCCGGGCCGCGCCAGGTCCTGCGGGCGCGTCTGCGGATCGACCGCCGTCAGGATCGTAGTCGCCCGGTCCGAAGCCGAGATTCCAGTCGTTACGCCTTTCCTCGCCTCGATCGAAACGGTAAAAGCTGTTCCGAGAAACGAAGTGTTGTCGGCTACCTGCATGGTCAGATGAAGGTCGTCGCATCGCTCTTCGGTCAACGGCATGCAGATCAACCCGCGCGCGTGCGTGGCCATGAAGTTGATGATCTCGGGCGTTACCTTTTCGGCTGCACAGACCAGGTCGCCTTCGTTCTCGCGCGACTCGTCGTCGACGATAATGATCATGCGCCCGTCGCGAATATCGGCGGCGGCGTCTTCAATCGAAGCAAATGACATATTTTGCATGGAATTTCCGGGTCGTTAAATTCGCGGGCGTATGACTTTCGTACCAACTCTTGTCGTCTCGCCCGCATATCGGAAATTGGTTGCATGTTACCGGAAAGTCCTGTGTTTTGCGACAACGAAGGAGCGCAGGCGGCTCGCCTGCAGTGAGCGCGAAGCGCGAAGAATCCGTTTGCGCTATTCGCGCCTGTGGCGCTCACTGCAGGCGAGCCGCCTGCGCTCCTTCGGTTCTCAACTTGCCATCTTTCGGTGGCTACTCTTTGCCGCGCTTCGGCATCCTAGATTTTACAGTTTTGACAATAGCCGGCTTAGAACCTGATCGTTACCGCATGTTATACTGCCCCGACCTGGTTTGCTGGCGGATCGTTTCCGTGGAGATTCTATCGCCGCAAACGCTTTAACGGTCGTCGTTCAAGAGGAGATTTATCGCGTGAGAAACAAGCTCTTATTCGTACTTAGCATACTTCTGGTGACTGCTTTGACGCTGCCTGCGTTCATCTACGGACAACGTGGCACCGGCCAGACAGCGGTGGCGGAGAACCCCGGGAAAGTAAACCCAACAACACGCTCGGCCAACGAACGCAAAGGGGCCGACGCCGAAAATATCGAAGTCGACGTGGCCGAGGCGCTGACCGTCATTCAGGATCAATACATCGACGGAAACAAGCTCGACTACAACGCGGTTTTCAAATCTTCAATCACGGGAATGTTGCGCTCGCTTGACCCGCACTCGAATTATTTCGATCGGGCCGAGTTCGACGAGTTCCGCACAGACCAGCGCTCGGAGTACTACGGCATCGGCGCGACGATCGGCGATCTTCGCGAGGGCAACAAGGTCAACACGTACATTCGCGCGACCTTCGCCAACGCGCCGGCGGCGCGGGCCGGTCTCCGTTATGGCGATCGGATTCTGGAAGTCGACGGCAAGGACATGCGCGGCAAGCCGTTCTTCGAAGTGCGAACGCATTTACGCGGACCGCGAGGTTCGACCGTAAAGGTAACGGTCGAGCGCATCGCTTCGCGCAAGACCGAAACGGTTGAGATAACCCGCGACGCGGTGCCGCAACCGTCGATTCCCGAAGCGTACATGATTCGACCGGGAGTCGGTTACGTCGCGATGACGGGCGGATTCAACCTGACCACGGCGGACGAGTTCTCGGCCGCGCTTGAAAGTTTGCATACGCAGGGAATGAAGCTGCTTGTGCTCGACCTTCGCGGCAACGGCGGTGGCTTGCTCAATCAGGCGGTACGCATCGCAAATACTTTTCTTCAGCGAGGCCAGCTGATCCTGACGCAGAAGGGACGTGTGCGAGGAAGCACGCAGCCGTACTACGCCGAAAACGACAGACCCGATCTGACTCCGTTGGTCGTATTGGTCAATCGCGGCAGCGCGTCGGCGTCGGAAATCGTGGCAGGCGCTTTGCAGGACCACGACCGAGCATTGATAGTCGGCGAGACAAGCTTTGGCAAAGGGCTGGTCCAGATTCCGTTTCCGCTCGAGTACGGTTCGGCGCTGTTGCTGACGATCGGAAAGTACTACACCCCGTCGGGTCGTTTGATCCAACGCGATTATTCGAACGCGGGCTTTTATGATTACTACACGCAGGGCGGAACTAATCGACAAGGCACGCAGCCGACGACGCCCACTGGCCCGGAGAGCCGCACCGACACCGGCCGAACGGTTTATGGTGGAGGCGGGATTTCGCCGGACGAGAAGGTGGATCCGCGATTGATCTCGCCGCTGCAACAGCGCGTGACCGATCCGGTCTTCGCGTTTTCGCTCGAACTGGTGGCGGGACGAGTTCCGGGTTTTGATGCTTACAAGGTTCAGCGTCCGATCGAATACGAGCGCGATCTGAAGCCGACTGACTTTCCGATGACGGATGCTCTGTTCAAAGCTTTCAAAGATTTCGTCGCGTCCAAAGCGATATTTAAGGTCGCGCCGGCGCAGTTGGATAAAGAGCGTGTCTATATCGAACGCCAGTTGCGCTACGAAGTCGTGACGGCGGCGTATGGATCGGTTACGGCTTTCCAGGTCTTTAACTGGGATGACCCGCAGATTTCAAAGGCGATCGATCTGTTGCCGCGCGCAAGAGAACTGGCGCAGATGGCGCAGGCGAAACGGAATCCGTCGTAGCTCTGAGATGTCAGATTTTAGATATCAGATGTTAGTTGGCGGGTAAGTGACCAGGTTGAAATTGGAGAGTAAGAGAGCGGTAGGTTGCAGTTGATGCAGCCTACCGCTTTTTGTGCTCTTTGCGTCTTTGCGCGGTCTTTACTTTGCGCCTTTGCGTGAAAACGTCTTTCTCTTTTCCTCCTAAGTATCCGCTAACAATCTTTCCGACATTTCAGCTATATGCACACCTGGATCAAACGCCGGCGAGCCGTATTCGCGAATGAGTTCTTTGATCGCGGCGCCGAACGGATCGTCACCGGCTTGACCGTCCGGCGTTGGCTGTCGCTCGGGTGGCACGCTGAGCAGAGCGATCAAGCCGCCTAGCAACATCCAAAGAATCGCATCACGTTGCGAAAATCCTGGCAGGAGAGTCCGAAGCTGCTCGCGATCTTCGTAGATGTCATCAAGCAGTTTCCTGAATTCGGGTTCTGAAATCGTATTCATCATCCGGTCAGTTCTTCATACATCACGTACTGCGTCGGCTTCATTCCCAGCTGCTCGTAAGTTTGCTGCGCTACCAGATTCTCTTTCTCAACATAGAGGCGGAAGCCACAAACATCCGGCTCGTCTTTCGACATCTCCTTCACGAATTCGTAGAGCGCGCGATAGACGCCACGCCGGCGAAAGTCAGGTTTGACATAGACGCTTTGAATCCACCAAAACAGACCGTCGCGCCAGTCGCTCCATTCGTACGTCACCATCAACGAACCGATGCGCCCCGCCGACAAATCCTCCGCGATCAAATAAAATCCGAACTGCTTTTTTGAAAGCAGGCCGTTCACGCCCGCGATCAGCACATCGCGATTCAGTTCCTTCGCCTCGGTCTCCATCGCCATCGCCTGGTTAAAGTCGACCAGCGCGTCGACATCGCCTGCATCAGCCACGCGAATCCTGATTTCGGTTTGCGGTTCTTTCATGTTCATTAGGCTCGATCTGAAAATTCAGAATCCTGTGGGCGGAAAGTCATCGCCACGCTGCAACCAGTTCTCCTCCGGATAGCGACAATCTCCATCGATCACGTGCAATGTGTACGCGTGTCGCGAACGCGGGCTGGTGTTCGCGCGGCTAAGGTGCGGCAGCCGTCCGTCCAACAAAATCATCGTCCCTTTCTCGACCTCAAGCGGAACCAGATCTTCCGTCTGCCACGGCGATTCATCAAGAGTTTCAAAACGCGTCCCGGAATTCGGGGCGCGCATGAACAACGATTTCAATCCCGCCCGGTGCCCGCCACGGATCGCCCACAAACATCCGTTCTCGAGCGTCGCGTCTTCCAGCGCAAACCAAAGCCCCACGACGCTGGGCGGTTCAGTGAACAAAAACGTGCTGTCCTGATGACAGGTCACTTCGCCGCCGATGTTTGGCTGTTTGAAGATATACATGGATTGGATCAGCAACGGATGATTGATTCCAAGATCATTCACGACACGGGCTATTGCCGGTTGTCTGGAAAATTTGTCGAACAAAGGATCCAGATCATGCAAAGCGTGGCCGATCTTGTTTATCGATTGCTCTTTGCTCGGTCGCAGATTTCCGGTTTCGTCGAACGCGTTCTCTTCAAAGAAGAACCTGATTTTGTCGCCGGAGTTTAGAAAGTAATCGTCCGACGTTCTGGTCTGTTCACGAGTAGAAAAAACCGACACGACGCCGCTCGGGTCAAACTCGTGCACCAACTCGCCGGCGCGTTTGCGCAGCACGTCGCATTCAGCCGCGCTGACGAACTTGTCGAGCACGAGATAGCCGTCGCGGTTGAATTGGGATAGCTGCAGCTTCGTTAAGAATTGAGCCATAACCAAATAATAAGAAAGAAGAGGTTTCACGCAAAGGCGCAAAGGATGGAACACAAGGCGCAAAGAAATCGAATGATCTTCTGCGTCTTCGGTTTTTCCGTTGCGCCTTTGCGTGAAACTGCCTTTCTAACCTTTGCCGCCGGCCAATCGCATCGCGGCGGGCGAACGCCTTAGCGAATACATCGCCCAAATTCCAATCGCCGGGCCGATCGCAAGAAACGCAAACGCCCATCGCCAGCCGACAACTCTTTCAATCGGCGGTATCAAACGAATCGTCACCAGCGTCAACAGAAATCCCAGACTCGTTTGCAACGTCAACGCCGTGCCGATGTATTCCGGTTTGCATAGCTCGCTGACGGCGGCGGAAAACTGCGCCGAGTCGGCCACGATCGCAAATCCCCAGATCAAACAAACGGTCATGAGCATTGTCGGATTGCCGCCGAAAAGCAATCCGGCGGTCAACGCGCAGCTTCCGCTTATGATCAGCGACGCAATCGTCAACGTAGTGCGTCCCAATCGATCCGCCAATTTTCCCGCCACCAAACTTCCCAACGCGCCGATGGCAATGATCGCGAACGCGCCAACGCTGGCCCAAACTTCGCCGACGCCAACCAACCGGAAACTGGCCAGAAGAAAAAGCGGGATCCACGCCCACATCGCGTACAGCTCCCACATGTGGCCCAGGTAACCCAGGTTTGCCAGGACCAATTCGCGCTGCCGTGCGATTTCGCCTACGTACTTCCAGTTAAATCGAGGCGAGGCCGACGCGTACGGTCCTTCTTTCAAAAAAACGATCGCTATCAACCCGCCGAGCAAAGCCAGCGCGGCGGCAAAGTACAAAACAAACTTCCAATCCCCGACGCCGCCGAACGAGTTGAGCAGGTGCGGCGATGCGGAGCCGAACGTTACCGCGCCCACCAGCAATCCGATCCCGAGCCCGCGGTCTTCCCTGGTCCACGTCGCCATCAGCTTCATCCCAACCGGGTAGACGCCGGCCAGAAACATTCCCGTCAGGAAGCGAAGCGGCAATGCCACGGTCAGGCCATTGGCCAGGAGCGCGATTGCAGCCGTGCAGCTCGCCGCGGCGAACGACGATCCGGCAAACAACAATCGCGATGAAACGCGGTCAGCCAAATTGAGCAGCGCGGATCCGAACGCGCCGGCTACGAAACCGATCTGCACGGACATCGTCAGCCACGCCCGGCCGGAATCGTTCAGATCCCAGGCGGAGGTAAGCGCGGGCACAACCGCGGATGCCGAGAACCACACTGCCATCCCGAGCAATTCGGCGAGTGCCAGCAGAAGAAGAGTTGGCCACTTGGACAGGTTCATTGATTGTTTGCTTCTGAAACGAGCGCAGCGGAAACCAGAAGATAGCGCATTGTAACGCGAAAGGCGTTCACGAGATTTTCTGGCTGTGGTTTAGTTTCGTGTGGTTTTGTTTCGCTTTCGTGTAATTTCGTGGTTCGTTCGATCGCGTTGCTAATCGCAAGTAAGATCGATCTCAAACCGCTGCCGTTTTCTGGGCTACTTTTCAAAGTAACCAATCAGCCGTGCGCGAAATCCTAAGAGCTATGTCTTACGAAGATGGTATAATCCCGTTCAAGCTGCATAGCTCATTCAATGTTCACGCCGCCTTCCGGCCTCATCACTTCGGAGCTTGGCGACAGATGCCCCTGAGAAATCGGACGAACACGAGTCCTCGTTACTCACTCTCGTTGTGTCTGGCGACGTCCGGGCTTCCACGATCCTCCTATCGCGCAATTGCACCACCGAGAGGCCCCGGTGCAACTCGCCGAACCCTTACTGTGAAACCTTATGAAGATAAAAACTGTAGTTTCCATCGCTTTGCTCTGCCTCACCGCAGCCATGGCTGAGCGCGTTAGCGCTCAATATGCGGTGCGAGGCAAATTGGGAAGACATCAGAAAACGATCGCAACAACGGCAGTCACTGTTAAGGACTGCTCAGCCACGCATACCTACGAGTTGACTGAGGATCCTGGAACACCCTGGGCAAAGATTATCGGAGCGCGAAGAGTAACCGTTGCACCCGGATCCGTTAGTGCGGATTTTAAAATTGAATTTGATAGCCAGGATCTGGCCTCCGGTACTTACTTCGGTCAAGCGCATGGCTTCTGTATCGATTGTGCAACCGAGCCAGGTTGTCGGCCTGTAAAGTTCACGCTAGATCTACGGATGGAGGTGCAATGGTCAATGGCAGAACTTAACAGCATACCTGCAGCCGCCTACGTTCCCGACCAGGTCCTCGCAACCTTAAGCGGAGAACCGAAAGACGTCGAGCGAGCCGTAAAAAAGCTCGAGAAAGCGCTTCAGCTGAAGCGCCTGAAGGAAGTTCAACTGTCCTCTGTCTCGAAGGTTCTGGTTCTCTTCCGCATCAAGCCAAATGGTCTCGTCCCCCAGCTTGTCGGAAGACTGCAACAACAGCCCGAGGTTGATTTCGTTCAACCCAATTTCATATACCGCGGATCCAGCGCCCAAACACGCGACTTCGAAAGCTCGCAATATGGCCCACGAATGATTGGAGCGGATCGAGCTGCTCGCTACTCGACCGGCAAAGGCATTCTCATAGCTCTTCTCGACAGCGGGGTTGATGAGCACGAGGATCTGAAAGGAAAGGTAATCGAGCGAAAGGACTTTACGGGCGAGCGAAACTATCGTCAGGATGTTCACGGCACCATCATGGCAGGAATTATCAGCGCAATCCCGCACAACAGTTTGGGTATAAACGGAGTCGCTCCCGACGCGAGTATTATTTCCATCAAAGTCTCGAAACAAGCGCCGGGGTCAACTGAGACGACGACTGATTGCTTTGCCATCACTGAAGAGCTAATTTTCGCCATGAAGATGAAGGCCAATATAGCGAATTTGAGTTTTGGGGCACAGCAGCGAGACCCGTTCCTGGCGAGCAGGGTGAGAGCGGCAGTCAAAAGTGGGATGGTGGTGGTTGCGGCCGCAGGTAACAGCGGGCCACAGGGTCGCCCCGATTACCCCGCAGCGCTGGATGAAGTCATCGCAGTATCGGCCGTCGACCGCGACAAGAATGCGTACGCCTCCGCGACCGTTGGAGACCACATTGACCTGACAGCGCCGGGGATCGGAATTCATAGTACCTGGCCAGCGAACACATTTCGCGAATCGGAAGGCAGCTCAGAGGCGGCGGCGCACGTCACAGGCGTCGTCGCTTTGATGCTGGAGAAGAGGCCAAACTCCTCGCCAATCGAGATCAAGAATTTGCTGGAGAAGACTTCAACCGACCTCGGTCCGCCGGGTAAGGACAATGTCTTTGGGAGTGGACTCGTTAACGTCTGCAAATCGCTGGAGGCACTGACGGGCGACGGCGGCGTATGTAGCAACTAATTTCACGCAAAGGCGCAAAGAAAAGAAAGCCACGAGACGCAAGGGGCGAGCAATATTTTAGAAGTCCGTAATCGCCAGGAATCCGTAATCGCGGAGGATCGCGACTGCTTCTTTGCGCCTTTCCGCTTTCTTTTCTTTGCGCCTCTGCGTGAAACCGTCTTTTCTTTCAATTAACTCAATTGACCCGCCAACGCTCGACCCACCCCACTGCGACATTTCTTCGCCTTCAGTTATAATTGAATTTTTCGAGCAGCCATAAATCGAACACATAAGGAACATTAATGACTTCTGACAAGATCACAAAGCGTCCGGACCGGATCAAATTTGACGGGCGTATTCTGTTTTTGACCGACGATGTCTCGCTGATTCGCCGCCAATTGGAAACCCAGGAAGACCTTCCATTCGATCCGGCAACTCCGTTGATGAACAACATCTCGACCGACGAAATTACGCCGGGCTGGGTCTGCTTTTACTACGACGAAACGCTCGGCCAATACGTTTATGTCGGCATGCGCGACGGCGCCGTCAAGAAGGATGAAGTAAAGCAAGGCGGGTTTTCGGTAGTGGTCTCGGGCCTTTCAAAAGGATGCGGATCGTCGCGCGAAACCGCGCCGTACGCTGAAAAGTGGGCCGGTGTCGAGTTGGTGATTGCTCAAACGATCGAGAAGATCTACGGACAGAATTCACAGAACATAGGTCTGCTGACCTCGACCGACTTCGGGTTGATCGAACGCATCCGCAACGGCGAAGAGATCCCGCTGGAAGAGTTCACACGCGGTCTGGATCCGATCTCGCAATCGATAGTCGAATACGGCGGACTTTTCAATTACAACAAGGCGCGGCTGGCGGGAGAAATTACTCCGCCGGCGCTCGAGACGCAGAAGCGCCCGATGAATATCGTCGAGAAGATCATCGCTCGCCACGCGTTCGTCCGGGCGGGACAGGTTGGCGTCGACGCGGTGAAGCCGGGCGACGCTCTGTTTGCCGTAGCCGACGTGCGCTTTTCGCATGAGTACGTCACGCCGATGGCGGCTTCGCTTTTCACTCAGTCACTCGGAGCCGACGCTCGCGTAACCGAACCCGAATCTGTCTTCGCTTTCCGCGATCACCTGACGTTTCTGGGCAAGGTCATGTCGGACGACAAACGAAAGATGGGTTTGCTCGAACGCGCCGACGGATTGGCCGTGACGCAGGCCGACTTCACAGAGCACCAGGGCATAAAACTGTACGGCGAAAATCCCGATGGAGGATCGGAAGCCATTTGTCATAACGCGGTCGTCGAAGATTTGGCCTTGCCCGGTCAACTCGTGATCGGCACCGATTCGCATACTTGTATGGCTGGTGTGCTCGGCTGTTTCGCGTTCGGCGTAGGTTCGACCGACATGGCAAACGCCTGGTACACGAAAGACATTCGCATTCGCGTTCCTGAGACTGTGCGATTTGTACTCAAGGGCACGAAGCGTTCGGATGTGACCGCCAAGGATGTGATGCTGTACATCCTCGCCACCGACTATATGAAGCAGGGCAAAGGCATCGGACAGGTGCTGGAATTTGCCGGCGAGGGTTTGCGAGAGATGTCCATAGACGAGCGCGCGACGCTGACGAACATGGCAGTCGAGGCCGGCGGCACCACCGGAATTATCGAGCCGGACGAAGTCACGCTCGAATACGTGACGCGTATGCGCGGACTGGATGAAGAGGAAGTCAAAAAAGGCTTTCTCTACAGCGATCCGGACGCAGAATACGCTGCCGTCTTTGAAATCAATTTGGACGAGCTTCGTCCGATGGTGGCGACTCCCGGCGATCCGCGCAACGGAATAAATATCGACGAAATGCCGGAGAACGTGAAGATCGACGCGGCGTACGGCGGTTCGTGTACCGGCGGCAAGATGGCCGACATGGACATGTACGCAGAGGTTCTGAAGCGCGCGGTCGAACAGGGTAAACGCGTCGCGCCGGGCGTTCATCTTTATCTTCAGTTTGGTTCGCAGAAGATCAAGCAGTACGCGCGCGAAAAGGGCTACATAGAAATTTTTGAGCGAGCCGGTGCAGAGTTGATCGACCCGAGCTGCGGTGCCTGCATCAACGCCGGTCCGGGCGCGTCGAAGTCTCCGGACACGGTGACGGTCAGTGCGCAGAACCGGAATTTTCCTGGACGCAGCGGGCCGGGAAAAGTCTATCTGGCCTCGCCGTATGTGGTCGCAGCGTCGGCAATCGCCGGGCGAATCGTCGAGCCGGAAGAGTTTCTGCGGGTTGAGGAGGCGGAGTTGGTTGGGGCATAGCGAGGAGTCGTTTTATGGGTGATAAGACTATCAGAACGAAGCCGCTCCATGCCACCAGGCCGGATGACGACTTGAAAGACAAGACGCCGGGCGAGCGCATGGAAATGGTGTGGCAATTGACACTCGACGCCTGGGCCTTTAAGGAAAGTCTTGATGCTGAACCAAGACTTCAAAGACATATTGTCGTGTTTAGAAAACGAAAAGGCTGAATTCATCATAGTTGGGGCATTTGCACTGTCGGCTCACGGCCTGGTTCGCGCTACCGGCGACATCAACATATGGGTAAGAAGCGGCCCTGAGAACGCCCGAAGAGTTTTGAGAGCGTTGGCGGTTTACGGCGCTCCAATTTCCGAGGAGACAAAACGGGATTTGAATTCTCCGGATTTGGTCTTACAGATCGGGGTCGCGCCATTTCGAATTGACATCATGACAAACATCGACGGGATTGAATTTGACGACGCATGGAAGAACAAGGTCGACGCTGTGTTAGGCGATAAGGCGGTTCCGGTTCTTTCCAAAGCAGATTTGTTGACGAATAAATTGGCCTCGGGTCGGGATAAAGATCTTAGCGATATAGCGTGGTTGAGAAAAGAAGTATCGTCTCCCTCGAATTGATCGCTAAGCGGAGCGCGGAAAACGATGTCCGACAAACTTCAGTTTGTCGCTGACGTCGAAAATTGAAATTCCGCGTGAATCAACGACAAACTGAAGTTTGTCGGACAAGGTACGGAGTATCGATGGGCGCGGCGATTCCACGAATAGACAACACTCTCGAAGTAGCGGACAGCAAGTACGCTCTGGTCGAGCGCGAGCGCCGGTTTCTCCTGCGCGAATTGCCCGAGAGTTTCGATCGTGCCGCTGAGCACGTCCAGATCTGGGACAACTACATCACCAACACGCGCCTTCGACTTCGCAAGGTTCGATACCCGAAAACCAAACAGTGGATCACGAAGCTGACGCAGAAATACACGAGCGAGCCCGGCGATTTTTCCCGCACGCAGATCACTAACATTTATCTCTCGGCAGTGGAATATGAAGTGATGTCCGTGTTCGAAGGAAACGAGATTCGCAAGAATCGCTATTCATTCGAACACGAAGGCCGAAAATACTCGTTAGATATTTTCATCGGCGCGCTGTGGGGCTTGATCCTTGCCGAAACAAGTTTTGATACTGATGAAGAGATGGCTGGTTTTATGGCGCCACCCTTCGCCGTGATCGACGTGACAAGCGACGAGATGTTCACAGGCGGCAGTCTGGCTTATTCGACCGCGGATGAAATTCGCGCCCGGCTTGCCAGCCGCGCTGCGATCGAGAAGTGATCGCGCAGTGTCCGACAAACTTCAGTTTGTCGCTGATTTACGGTGAGTTTCAATTTTCCACGTCAGCGACAAACTGAAGTTTGTCGGACATCAAAAGACCGCTGAGGATTTGGTAAGGAGACCTGGTTTCATGAACCGTATGGCTTTTGGCTTGTTTCTACTGTTGGGCGTCGCTGCGTACTCAATCGCCGCTTCGGCCCAGGCGCAGGACCAGTCTTCGATCTTCACCAAAGACTCGCCGCGGAAAGTCGGCGAGACCAGCAAACCAGCCGTCATCGTCGAACAACCCGCGGTCGAGTACGCGAAAGAAGCAGGTCCGAAAGACATCGACGGCGTTGTTATTTTGAGTCTCGATCTGTCGTCCACCGGCCAGGTCCAGAATATCAATATCATTCACGGCTTGTCCGAAGGCCAGAACAACGCCGCCATCCGTGCCGCGCGCAAAATCAAGTTCATGCCGGCGGTCAAAAACGGCGAGCCGATTTCCCAATCGCTGACGGTCGAATATCCGTTCCGTTTTCTTATTATCGAAACGGGATCGATCTATGAACTGCGCAGCCTGACCCGCGTTTACGTAGACACTGGCGTGAACATTGAGGAGCAACGCAACATCACGGGAGAAGTCCTGAAAGAGTTGCCGCAACTGAAATTCGTCGACAGCGTAGAAGAAGCCGACATCATCCTCGCCTTCAGCGCCTCGCAGGGATCGAAGTCTGATACGCATGTCGAGAAGAACGTCTGGTCGGGTGAAAAAATCCGTGAATGGAATGTTCGGGTCGATATGGAGATCGGCGACGGTCAGGTTGCGGCGTGTGTCTTCGTCGAAGCTGAGTTCAATCTTGAAATTTCATGACCCGCAGAACACCGCGCTGGAACGAAAACCCAGTACTAACTTCGCACGAGCATTCGTCAAAGCGTATAAGCAGGCGAATGGAATCGGTGAAGAGTAGCGAGTCGCATGAGCGCGATCGGTAAGTCCGCCAAGCGGACTAATCTCAATGCCTACGCCAACCATCTACACAATCGGACACGGACGGCATCCGTTCGATTATTTCCTGCAGCTGCTTCGGGCGCACAAGATTGCGCTTGTTTGCGATGTGCGAAGCGTGGCCCGCTCAAGGTGGCCGCACTTCAACGGTCGTGTGCTGGAAGAGATTTTGAAAGAGAACGGGATCGGATACGAACATTTGCCGGAATGCGGCGGAAAGGTTGTCGCGCCGCAGGCGGACCTCGATCGCGGACTTGATCGAATAATCGAACTCGCTTCAGAAATGCAGATCGCGATCATGTGCTCGGAATCGCAACCGCTGACTTCGCATTCAACTCCGAGGGCGAATTGCCATCGGGTCGGTTTGCTGGCGGTGCCGCTTCGCGAGCGCGGAGCAAAGCTCATGCACATTTTGCCGGACGGCAGGGCGATAGAACTGGATGAAGCGAGCATCGCGTCGATTTGGTGATGAGTTTGCGATGCGCTGGCACTCAACTAACGAGAACCTCGCATTCGGGAAGGGGACACTGTCCCCGCTTCAACAATAAGAATTTCAAAGCGGGGGACAGGGTCCCCTTCCTGACTGCGAGTTCCGGTGCTTGAGTGCTCTTCAATCACAAACGACAAACTGAAGTTTGTCGGACACTGGATCCATCACTCGTCATCGATCGCCGCCAGGGGAATTTCCGGGCTGCCCGTGTCATCGATTCCGTTTTTCAGATCTTCCCGAGCCTTTCGAGCTAGCTGTTCGTAACTCTCACGAATCCGATCAAGCTGCTTTTCCTCCAGCTCTTCCAGATCCAGAAGTATGAGATGTGCCCCTTTTGTGGCGCGTATCAACTCGTCCAACTTAATCTGCAGCGCCTCAGAATCACGGTTCTGCGTAGCTTGAATCAGGAACACCATCAGGAAAGTAACAATCGTGGTCCCCGTATTGATTACCAATTGCCACGTGTCGCTGAACTTGAACAGCGGACCGGTAATGGCCCAAACCAGGATAATCGCAGCGGCCGTCGCAAACGACCCCGGGCTGCCGGTAACGTGCGCGGTCCATTTGGCAAAGCGTGTAAACCAGGATGTCGATTTAGTCGGTCTCATTTGGATCCTCCTGTAAATGATTGCTGCACCGCGCATGGTAATCCGTCGTCGGAAATATTGTTAATGACTTCGCGCGATTTTCTGTATCATCAAACCTTCATCGCACACGATTTAGTTCGTTAGGTTTCTATGCCTCGACGCAGGATGACAAACTTGGGAGCACGCTCGCCCGCTCAATCGCTGCAGGAATACGGGCGAGGTGTTGCGGGCGGGCTGATGTTTAGCCTGCCTTTGCTCTACACGATGGAAGTTTGGTGGGCGGGATTTTTGACACATCCCTGGCGGCTGCTCGGCTACGTAGCCGCGACGTTTATTTTGCTGTTGGGCTACAACCGCTACGCGGGAATTCGTCGCGACGCAAACTTCCTTGAAGAGATGGTCGACTCCGTCGAGGAGATGGGCATTGGTCTTTTGCTTTCTGCGCTGATTCTGTTTCTCCTGGGCCGCCTGACCGCGGACATGCGGGTGGACGAGATCGCCGGTCTGATCATAATCGAAGCCATGACCGTAGCAATCGGCGTATCGGTCGGCACGGCGCAGCTCGGCGGAGGAAAAGACGAAGGAGTGGAAGGCGACGGGCAATCATCGAAAGCCGCGGGCGGCTCGACAGGTGAACAGTTAGGCGGTCAGATTTTGCTCGCGTCGTGCGGCGCCATGCTCTTTGCGGCCAATGTCGCACCGACTGAAGAGATTGTGGTCATCGCTATTGAGACTTCGTGGCTCAAGCTCCTGGGACTGGTTTTTCTTTCGCTCCTGCTCTGTTTGCTGATCCTTCACTACAGCGAATTTCGTGGCGCGAACGAACTCTTCGGTTCGAGAGGTGTTCGCACAATCCTCTTCAGCGTAACGATGACCTACGGAGTCGCCCTCGTAACGTCAGCGCTGATATTGTGGTTTTTTGGGCGGTTGGATGGCGTGACCCTGTACACTGCGCTTGCTCATATCGTTGTGCTGGGATTGGCGGCAGCGTTGGGCGCGTCTGGCGGAAGGCTTTTGTTGAAATGACCAAACTTAAGAAAAACATGCTCGAGTGGGTGGTCTTTGCCGTCAGCCTTGTGCTGGTTGGCGGCACGGTCGCGTACCTGGGCTACGCGGGCTGGACCATGGGCCAACAACCGCCCAGCATCGAAGTTCGTCTTGGGACAGCCGAACAGCACGTGCAGAGCTATGTTCTTCCCGTGACCGTGTTCAATCACGGCGACGAGACGGCGGCGAGCCTGCGCGTCGAAGTCGTGCTGGTGAGTGGTAGTGGAAAGGAAGAGCGCGGAGAGCTCGATATCCCGTTCGTTCCGCGACACGCGAAGCGCGAGGGCTGGGTGACTTTTGAGCAGGATCCGCGTAGTGGACAGCTGAAGGCGCGGGTGCTGGGTTACGAAACGCCTTGAGCCGCGCGAGTTCGGGAAACTTCCCCTGGAACGCAAAACTGCATCGATCGTTTGTAAAAATAGGTTCCCGCAAAGGCGCAAAGGAAGAACGCAAAGAAGACCACGCTAGACTCCCTACTCTAATCTCTTTGCGGCTTTCCTTTGCGTCTTTGCGCCTTTGCGGGAATCCTCTTCCATAGCCGCGCAAGTGCTCAACTCCTGGCCGGCGCAATTTCAGATTTCGAAAAATCGTGCGCGTGGCTTCGCGCGAAGACTACTGCGGCGACGAACGCTATGAACATGATTGCGGAGGCCACCCAAAATGTCGCGCGCACCGACGCGTCGGAAATATGCTTGGGCGGAAGCGCGCTATAAATCAGAAACGCGCTGAGCAACGGACCGACAACGCGAGCAAGGCTTGCGGCTGATTGGGTAACACCCAGAACACTTCCCTGATCGCCCCGGCCCACGCTTTTCGAAGAGAGACTTGTCAGCGCGGGAGTCGCCAAAGAATTTCCGATCGCCAAAACTCCGCAGATCAGAAGCAACGCCACCAGTCCGCCTGCGTGCGGGCCGACGAACGGAACCACAAACAGGCTGATCGTAAAGATCAGCGCGCCGGTAATCACCAGCGCGATCTCGCCAAACCGCGTCACCAACTTTCCAATCAACACGCCCTGCACGAGCGCCGCGATTCCGCCGATAAAGAGGAACAAATAGCCGTTCGCCTGCGCATCGTAATCGAATCGGAACATGGTATAGAGCGCGAAAGTCGTGGTCATGATCGAGAACGACACGACGAACAGAAAGTAGATCAGCAGGACGAACCCGAGCCGTGGCTGTTTTAGCGAACTCCACATCTGCGCCCATCGGCTGCCGGGCGAGCGGAACCGAGCAGGATGATCAGCGGTGACCGTTTCCGGCAAAGTGAAGTACAGCAGGACGGCGTTGGCAAAGGCCAGACAGGCCGCGAAAATAAACGGCACGCCGATGCCCCAGCGACTGAGAATTCCTCCGATCGGCGGGCCAAAAATGAAGCCTAACCCAAACGCCGCGCCGACGATTCCCATTCCTTTGGCGCGTTCTTCCGGCGACGTTATGTCCGCGATGTAGGCCTGCGCGGTCGAGATGTTGCCGCCCGTGATGCCATCAAGAATGCGGCCGGCGAAAAGCATCCAGAGCGTGGTCGCGAATCCCATTACGAGAAAACCGATTCCGGTTCCGATCAGGCTCAGCAGCAGAACCGGCCGTCGTCCGTATTTGTCGGATAGTCTGCCCAGGATCGGCGAGAAGATCAGCTGCATGACCGAGAACGACGCGAACAACAGCCCCACCGATCGCGGCGTTGCGTTGAACTTATCGCTCTCGACGTAAAAAGGGAGAACCGGAATGACTATGCCGAATCCGACCAGATCGATGAAGATCGTGATGAAGATGACCAGCAGCGGTGAGCGTTTAATCATTTCGGATTACGGATTTGGGTTTTGGATTGATCGTCCGGATTAGCCGCGAGCAACCGAACGTTGGTTGTTCGACCTCGCCCGAGCTTCAATCCAAAACATTAAATCAGAATCCAAACTACTTACTTTCTTCCCTTTGAAAGTTTCATGTCGATCGATGCCTGGCCGGCGCCTGAGATCAGCAAAGCCAGCGACATCCCGAGCAGCGCGACTGTATATTCGATTCCTTTGCTTGGAAGAAAAAACGCGCCCCAGTGAACACCGATCATGGCTACGGCCATAACGACTGCGAGAGAGAAAGCGCCGAGCCTGGTCAGAAAACCAACCAGCACCATGGCCCCGCCGATCAATTCGGACAGCGCCGCCGCACCCATCCAAACCTTTGAAGGCTGTAACCCCCACGGCGCTGGATTCTGAATAAAAGCCGACCAGCCGGAGCCACCCCACCAACCGAATACTTTTTGTGCGCCGTGCCCTATAAAGATTATTCCGAGAGCTAGCCTTACTGGGAGCGGGTACCACGTGGGCGCAGTGGCCATCAGTTTACGAAACATAGAAGTTCCTTTCATCGAGTCGTTGGTCTCTTTGAGGGGTGCTGGTCATCTTAAATTATCTCGTATGAAAAGCAAGGTGGAACGTCGGATGATAATGGGTCGGTTTGAGAATTGGACAGGAAAGATTTCACGCAAAGCCGCAAAGAACAGAAAACGCGAAGGCGCAGAGAAGGTCCATGATCCGTGCCATTCTAAGAGCGCCTTACCGTCGCCTCCCCTTTGCGTCTTTCCGCTTTCTGTTCTTTGCGGCTTCGTGAAATGGCTTTTTTCACTTCACCCATCGACCACTTGTAGTTCTGCGATCTTTCTTAACAGTTCGTCCCTTTCTCCTCCGGCTCGTCAACATTTTTACACGTCTACGAACTTTTTCGTTGACATTACGAAAGGCTTCGTAGTACCTTCCCGGCTCGACATCTGCCGAAAGGAATCAACCGCGTGGCGAAAACCAAAAACCCCAGACCAACCGACGCCGAACTAGAGATTTTGACCGTGCTTTGGCAACGGGGTCCGTCCACCGTTCGCGAGGTTCACGACTCGCTGAACACCGGACGCGAAACCGGATATACCACCGTACTCAAACTTCTCCAGATCATGTCCGAGAAGGAACTGGTGCGCCGTGACGAGACCCAGCGCGCCCACGTTTACGAAGCGCGATTGGCTCAGGCGACGACGCAACAACAGCTTGTCGGCGATTTGCTGGAACGCGCTTTTGACGGCTCCGCCATGAATCTGGTCATGCAGGCGCTTCAGACAAAGCGGGCTTCGGCGGAAGAGCTTTCGCAAATACGGGATCTGCTGGATGAATTCGAGCGAGGTGCGCGATGATTACCAACAACGAATCTTTATTCGCACAACCAATTTTTCAGGCGCTGGGCTGGGCACTGATTCATTTCCTCTGGCAAGGCGCGCTGGTAGCGCTGTTGTATGCCTCGGTCCGCGAAGTGCTGCAACGCCAAACCTCGCATGTGCGTTACGCGGTAGCGTGTGGCGCTCTGCTATTAATGCTTGCCGCGCCGATCGTCACTACGCTGGTGATCAAACGCACGATTCCTGCCGCTCACGAACCTGAACCCGCCGTCGCCGCCGCCGCCACAACCTGGGAAGCGAACACCGCCGCGCGCGAAGTGCCTATGGTCGAGCCGGAAAAGGTTACCTGGACAGCCGTAGCCGCCACCGAACAACCATCGGTTCAGCAAACTCAGGTAGCGCGACAGAGATTGTCGAATCTGATGCCGTGGTTGGTCTCGATTTGGCTGGTCGGAGTCTTGTTACTTTCGATCCGCGTGTTTGGTGGATGGATTCTGGCTCAGCGTTTGAAGAACCGGCAGACGTCGCCTGCGTCGGAAAGATGGCAACGCACGGTTGATCGTTTGGCCAGCCGGCTGCAGGTCGGTCGCGCGGTGCGGCTTTGCGAATCGCTGGTGGCGGAAGTGCCGACAGTGGTTGGCTGGCTGCGTCCCGTGATCCTGGTTCCGGTCAGTGCCTTTACCGGTCTAACCGCGCAACAGATCGAAGCGTTGCTGGCGCACGAGCTGGCGCATATCCGACGCTACGATTACCTGGTCAACTTGCTTCAAACCGCGATCGAAACCCTGCTCTTTTATCATCCGGCGGTGTGGTGGGTTTCTCGCCAGATTCGATCGGAACGCGAAAACTGCTGCGATGATCTGGCCGTGGCCGCGTGCGGAAACGTGCTGACGTATGCGCGTGCGTTGGCCGCGCTGGAACTCCTGCGAAGCAAGGGTGTCGTCCCGCAACTCGCAATGGCATCGGATGGAGGTTCCCTTTTGAAACGCATTCAACGACTGGTAGAAACTCCATCGTCTCCGCATCAGCGGTCTTCCGCCTGGCTGGCCAGCGTGGTTGCGATGGCTACGATCTTTTCGATCTGCGTCGGTGCGCGAACTGCTGTTTTTGATGGCAACGAAAACGGCACGTCGTCACGCTTTGAAAACACGAATCGCTTGTTATCGAATCCGTATTTGAACTTCGGAAACGTTGCTCTTGCGGGTGACAGATTACAAGCCGATAGTCCCGCGATCGCTCCGGGCAGAATCAACGAGAGCGTTTTGGTCGTCGGTACGGCACCGCAGGAAGACCAGGAAGATCCTGAAGACGCACCGGCACCGACTCCGCCAGCGACGCCGATCGCGATTCAGCCAATGGTCCTGGCGCCGATGTTCACACCGGCTCCGACTCCACCGACCCCGGGTGCCCGAACTTTTATGTTGGCCCCGACTCCGCCGGCGCCTGGCTCGCGAACTTTTTTGATGGCCCCGACTCCGACTGCGGGTTTGAGGACTTCTTTGCTACCCCTAACACCTCGTCCGTCCGCTCCCTTCGCGGTTGTCATGCAGGACGATGAGGATCAAAAAGCCTCCGAGAGTTACATCGATGGGATGGCGTCGGTCGGCTACAAGAATCTGTCCGTCGATCAGCTAATAACGTTGCGCGACCACGGAGTTTCACCCGCGTACATCCGCGCACTGATGGCAGCCGGTTATCCGCTGCCGCCGTTGGAAACAGCGATCGCTCTTGTCGATCACGGCGTACGGGTCAGCTACATCAAGAAGATGTCTGACATGGGCTACACAAAGCTTTCGTTCGCCGAGCTGATCCGTGCGGTCGATCACGGCGTTCGTCCGGAAGTAATCGAATCGCTGAAGGCGGCGGGTTACACCAATCTTTCGCTCGAGCAGATCATTCGAACCGTGGATCACGGCGTCGGTCCTTCTTACATAAAAACGATGGCCGAGGTCGGCTTTAAGAATCTCCCGCTGCCCATGTTGATCAAGATGGCCGACCACGGTGTCTCGGCGGAATACGTGAAGTCGATCCGGGCGCAGGGCTATGACAATCTGAGCGCGGAGCAGTTCATTCGGCTGGCCGATCACGGCGTGTCGGCAGCGTTTCTTAAGAAAGCAAAAGAGCGCGGGTTTGGGAATCTGTCGCTCGAAGAGCTGATAAGGCTCCGAGACGCGGACATTCTTTAGCGCCGGGGCAGTAGCTCGACTTACTTGCGGACATCCACTCGTCACCTTCATACGAGGGCCGGCATCGATCGCGCCCTGATTAGGAGATTTCGTCATGAATAGAAATCAGTTTGCACAACTATCTTCGAAGAGCGTCAAACTCGGCCTCTTGTTGCTGATCTGCGCGGTAGCTTCGGTGTCGCTTTCGTATGGATTGGCGGTTGGCGTTCCTTTCAACGCCGCGCGATCGACGACTTCTAACTCGCCTGCCAATTTGCCTGCCAGTCAGGATCAATACACCGGCCAATGGGTGATCGAAGATCGTTCGGGCGTGGACAAAGTTTGGTTCTCGCTTTACATGCAGCGAGACAACGGCAGATTTTCCAATTCGTCGTCGGACTTTCCGCTCGAAAAATTGAAGGGACTTACCCGCGAACAGATGGCGCAGGACGGCGCGGCCGTTAATTTCAAGATCGTTCGAGACGCGGGAACTCTGGATTGCAAAGGCTGGTTCAAGGCCGGCAAAGGCTCGGGGCATTTCACTTTCCTTGCCAGCCAACCGTTCATCGGCGAGATGGCAAAGCTGGGCTACGAAAAGCTGACCAACGACGAGCTCTTCGTGCTGGCTCTGCACGATGTAAGTCTTGGCTACGTCGAAGAGCTGAAAGCGCTCGGTTACGAGAACCTTCCGCTGGAAGAGCTTATCGCGATGCAGATTCACGGTGTCACGACAAAGTACATCGTTGACCTGCGCGCACGCGGCTACGATCGCCTGTCAACCGAAGAGCTGGTTGCCATGCGCATACACGGAGTCAACATCGAGTTTATCGAAGACCTGAACGCGAATGGATACAGAGGCGTCAGCGCCGAGAGCCTGGTGGCGATGCGGATACACGGCGTCTCGACCGACGTAATTCGCGAGATGAAAGCGCAGGGTTACGAAAATCCTCGGGTTGAAGACCTGGTGGCGATGCGCATTCACGGCGTGACGGGCGAGTTCATCAAGGAGCTCGGCGCGCTCGGTTACGACAAAGTGCCGGTTGAAGAACTGGTCGCCATGCGAATTCACGGCGTGACTGCCGATTTCATTCGCGAGCTGAAGACACGCGGCTACGATCATCCTTCGGTGGAAGAGCTGGTGGCGATGCGGATTCACGGCGTCAACGTGGCCTTTATCGAAAAGATGAAATCGCGCGGAATGAAAGACCTGACAATTGAAGAGCTGTTGAAGCTGAAGATACACGGGTTCGACAAGCTCTAGTTGGTTGAGAGCGCCGCAACGAGGTAGCTCAACTGTTTGCACCGGGGCAGTAGCCCGAAAGTCATGGAGGGCTCGTCCACCCTAAGTGCAACGTTAAAAGCAGACACATAGCGAGCCGCCCGAGGATTAGCCGACGTCGTAGCTTATGTGGACAAGCCCTCCATGACTGTCGGGCTACTGCCCCGTTCGGTCGTTCGACTTACTCTTAGCAGCTCCAAAATTTCGTCCACCTACTTTAAAGGACACTTCGATGGATAAACCAACTTCGCGATTCACAAGACTTCGCCGACAGGCTAGCAAACGATGGGCATTGGCCGGCGGGCTGTTGCTGACCGTTCTCTTCGTTTCATCGATCGCGTCGCCGAAATCCCGGCTGGTCCAGCCGGCCAGTTTCGCTGCCGTGACTTCTCCGCAAGCCACATTCAGCGGGCAATGGATGATCGAATTTGAAGCGGGTAAGGAGAAGCCGCATCTGACGCTGAACTATCGCTCTGAAGAGAAGGGCTGGCATAGCAACAACACTTTCCAAATAGAGCAAAGTCAGCTGCA
The DNA here is from genome assembly GCA_963702045.1 of Pyrinomonadaceae bacterium. GTDB lineage: Bacteria > Acidobacteriota > Blastocatellia > Pyrinomonadales > Pyrinomonadaceae > JACMLC01. Next base: position 5,111,226 of record OY969701.1, on the reverse strand, counting down.
GGGTTTGACGCAGGCGCAGGTGATGTCGGGCGGCACCAACGTACGATTCCAGATCCAGCGCGACGCCGGCACATTGAATTGCGAAGGCTGGTTCAAGGAGGGCAAGGGCTCGGGTCACTGGAGCTATTCGCCGAACCCGTCGTTCGCCTCCGAGCTTAAGCGTTTGGGCTACGACGCGCCGGACGAAAAGCAACAGTTCTCGATGACGTTGCACGAAGTCAGCCTGGCATTTGTCGAGGAGTTAAAAGCGCAGGGTTACGAAAGGTCGACTACTGAACAGCTCGTTCGCTCGGGCACACACGGAGTCAGCCTGGAGTACCTGAAGGGATTGAAGTCGTACGGCTACAATGCGCAAACTCTCGAGATGCTGATAAAGATGCGCGATCACGGAGTCAGTTTGCGGTTCATCAAGGGTTGGGAAGAGCTCGGATACGAACGGATGCCGCTTGAGCAGTTGATCAAGGTTCGTGACCACGGAGTCACGCCGGATTACGCGCGCGAGTTCGAAGCGCTGGGACACGGAAAATTGCCGCTCGACCAACTGGTTCGTTTGCGAGACCACGGCGTCAATATCACTTTCATCAAGGCGCTGGACGCGCTCGGCTACAGCAAACTTCCTTTTGAGCAATTGATTCGTTTGCGGGACCACGGCGTGTCGGCCGAATACATCACGTCGCTGAAGCAGTTGGGATATGACAAGCTACAGCCCGAGCAGTTGATTCGAATGCGCGATCACGGAGTGACTGCGGAATACGTGCGCAAGCTGAAGGAGCGCGGCGTTCCGAATTTGACGATCGAGGAATTGATCAAGCTGCGCGACCACGGGATTAATTAATGTCCGATCCCCTCCCTTTGGGAGGCTTTGATTAAGTACGAATCGTGAAGGTCGGGCATTGAATACTATCTGGTAATACCCAGTCGGGAAGGGGACCCTGTCCCCGCTTAAGATGCGAACCCATTCGGCTCCAAAGATATCGAGCCTTGTGTCTTAAGCGGGGACAGGGTCCCCTTCCTTACTGCAAGTCATTCTTAAGGTGAACGCTAGCGTTTCTAAGACGAACTGTTGCAGCAGCGTCATGTTCGACCTAGGTTAGTTTGCAGGTTGGTATTCGACAAACTAAAGTTTGTCGGACATTAGGCAGCCGCAGCGCGGGTCAGCTTGTCGAGGATTACCTGCTTCGGCAGAGCGCCCATCAAGGTATCAACCAACTTTCCGTTCTTAAAAATCAACAACGTCGGAATGCTTCGTATGCCGAACTGAGCGGCGGTTCGCGGATTCTCGTCGACGTTGAGCTTGGCGATAACGTATCGGCCATTTGATTCGGCGGCCAATTGATCGAGCACCGGCGCGATCATCCTGCACGGGCCGCACCACGGAGCCCAACAATCCAACAGAACAGTTCCGCCCGCTTCCAACACTTCTTTCTTGAACGTGTTGTCCGTAACGTAAATCGGTTTGGACGTGTCATTAACTGCGGCTTCGGGCAGTTTGAGCTCGGCGCCGCATTTGCCGCAGACCGGTTTTTCAGTGCCGGCCTTTTTCTCATCGACTCGGTTTCGTGAACCACATTTTTCACAGGTTACGATGGCCATAATTCTCTCCTCCGCATCGCATGCTAGAACCGATTCATGGCAAAAGTTTGACAAAGTTGCCGACTCCGCATGGGTCATTTCACGCACCCCACAGAGGCCGTTGTCGGAAGGAAATTTCACGCAAAGACGCAAAGAAAAGAAAGCGTGAAGGCGCGAAGGGAAAGTAATGTTTAGAAGTGTTCAAGAGTGCGGTGGCTCCGAACGCTTACTCTGCGCCTTCGCGCTTTCCTTACTCTGCGTCTTCGCGCTTTCTTTTCTTTGCGCCTTTGCGAGAAACCGTTTGTCCCTTCGTTCCAGTTTGCCGCATTAGCCGGTCAACACCTTTCATAGTAAAATCCCTTTACTGTAATTTTCTCCCATACAAATAATTTCGCTTCGGAAGGTCGCTCTCGATCGTTATGCCTAATTCTCGCTTTCGCGCAGCCGTAGTCTTCGCGGCTTTCTTCGTTCTATTCGCCGCCCCTTCGATTTTTGCTAATTCCGCCACGCCTGAAATCAGCTACACGGTCTCGATGTCGAAACCGTACACGCATCTTCTGGAAGTCGAAGTGCATTTGAGCGGGAAGCTCTCCGCGAGTACCGATCTGGTCATGCCCGTGTGGACACCCGGCTCGTACCTGGTGCGCGAGTACGAACGACACGTGCAGGACTTTGCCGCCAAAGACGCAGGCGGCCGTACGCTGCCGTGGCGAAAGATCAACAAGAACACCTGGCGCATCGACACCGGCGGAGCAAAGGAAATCGTCGCGACGTACAGCGTCTACGCCAACGAGCTAACCGTGCGTACGAACGAGCTGAACGACGAACATGCGTTTTGGAATAACGCCGCGCTGCTGATGTACCCGTCCGGACACTTGAAGACCGCGTCGACATTGCGCGTCGTTCCATTCGGTGCATGGAAAGTCGCGACCGGACTTCCCCCGGTTGACGGACAGCCGAACACGTTCCGCGCAGAGAATTTTGACCAGCTCTATGACTCGCCTTTTGAAGTCGGAAATTTCAAGACGCTTTCGTTCTCGGTGAAAGGAGTTCCGCATCGAATCGTAATTAACGGATCGGGAAACTACACAGACGAACACGTGCGGCGCGACGTTCAAAAGATCGTCGAGTCAACCGTCGAGATGTTCGGCGGCGAGTTTCCGTATCGTGATTACACGTTCATCGTGAACCTTCGCATGTCGGGAAGCGGCGGGCTCGAGCATTCCAACTCGACCGCTCTTATCTGGCGGAAGTTCGGGTTTCTTCCCACTGCGGAATATGTAAATTTCCTTTCGCTGGTTGCGCACGAATACTTTCATGTTTGGAACGTAAAGTTGATTCGCCCGGATGTGCTGGGCCCGTTCGATTACACGCAGGAGAATTACACGAAGCTTTTGTGGGTGGCCGAAGGGTTGACCGACTACTACGAAGACTTGATTCTTCGGCGAGCGGGATTGGTTACGGACAAGGAATTTCTGACGGTCTTTGCCAAGGCGATACAGGATCTGCAGAACCGGCCCGGCCGTTTCGAGACCAGCCTGGAAGAAGCCAGCTTTGACGCGTGGATCAAGTATTACAAGCAGGACGAAAACGCGGTCAATAATCAGATTTCGTATTACGACAAGGGCGGCATCGTCGGAATGTTGCTCGATCTCGAAATTCGAAAAGCTTCCAAAGGCGAGCGCAATCTCGACGACGCTTTGCGTTATCTCTTCAGCGAATACGCAAAGAAGGGTCGCAACTACACGCCGCAGGATTTTCAGCACGCAGCTGAGCGTGCAGCGGGCTCGAGTCTGGCGACGTTCTTCGACAAATATGTGCGCGGTCGTGACGAGCTCGACTACAATGCGGTTCTTTCCGGAGTCGGATTGCGGTTGGAGACAATGGGCGCTTCTGCTTCTACGACTCGGCCGGTTGAGCGCGCGTTCTTCGGCGCTACGTTGGCGGAGATAAATGATCGCGTGATGGTGCGAAACGTCCGAGAAGGCACGCCCGCTTACGACCAGGGCATCATGTTCGACGATCACATCATCGCGCTCGACGGAAATCGCGTTACGCTGGAAACGTTCGACACGCGGATGGGCGAAAAGCGGCCCGGTGACAAGGTCCAAATCACTGTGTTTCGCCGCGATGAATTGAAGACGATTGAAGTGACGTTGGGCGGGCGGGTCGTCGCGCCGTACGTGATCCTGCCGGTAGCAAACCCGAGCGACGATCAGAAGCGACTTTATCAACTTTGGATGGGCACGCCGCTGGTGAAGAAATGATTAGCGACAAGCTGATGGAGCGCAGGCGGCTCCATCGGCAACTTGTCGGACACTCGGACTGATGACTCAAAGCATAGAGCTCAAGATAGACGACCGCGTGGGGCGAATCGGTTTCGCGCGACCGCCTTTGAATATTTTCAACATCGCCATGATGCGCGAGATAGGCGACGCCATCAACGAGTGTCTGGCGCGCCGCGACCTGGTCGCGATAGTTTTCGAAGCAACCGCCGAGGCTCGAGCCTTCAGCGCTGGCGTGGCGGTCGAAGAGCACGCGCCCGAAACCATCTATCAAATGCTCGAGTCGTTCCATAACATTTTTCGACTCCTGGACCAGGGCGCTAAACCGACAATCGCAGTCGTAGACGGCGCTGCGCTGGGCGGCGGATGCGAGTTGGTCGCTGCCTGCGATATCGTGATCGCCAGCCGCCGCGCAAAGTTCGGTCAGCCAGAGATCAAGCTGGGGGTTTTCCCGCCGGTTGCTGCGATACTGCTTCCGCGCATCATCGGCGAGAAACGCGCCCGCGAACTGATATTGACCGGAGAACTGATCAATGCCGAAGAAGCTTTGCGCCTGGGTCTGGTAAGCTATCTGGTAGAAAGCGTGGATCTGCAGGGAAAGGCGACTGAGATACTGTCGAAGCTTCGCGACCTGTCCGCGCCGGCGCTCGAAGCAACCCGGCGCGCGCTTGATCTGACTCATGATTTCGATGCTCTATTGCAGAAAGTTGAAGATCTTTACTTGAACGAGTTGATGAAAACCGAAGACGCACAGGAAGGCATCAGCGCGTTTATGGAAAAGCGGAAACCGGTTTGGCGAAATAAGTAGTAAACAAACAATGACGTCATCGGAAAGAATCGATCGAAGGCCGAGGGAGCGCAGGCAGCCCGCCTGCAGTGAGCGCAAAGGCATTCTTCCCGCTTCGCGCTTTCTGCAGGCGGGCCGCCTCCGCTCCCTCGGTCTCCTGCTTCTAATTCTTAGCCTGGCGGCCCCGTTCGATCTGTTGTCTCCGGCATTTGGACAGCGACGCCGTGCGAGACGCGCGCGGGTCACGAAGCCTCGCGTCGATCCAAACGCGCTCGATAAGAAAAAGCTGGAGCAGGCGATCGGCCTCGTCTGCGCTGAGCGCGAACGCGATCCGTTGGGAAGCGCGCCGATCGACGAGATGCAATCGCGTCCTTCGCTCGAACTCAATCATCCCGAAGCCGTCATCGGTGCACAGCGCGCGCAACGGCTTTTACCGGTCGCAAAGGAGCTCGTCATTCAGGCGCTTCGCCAATTGGCAACCGAGTACAAAATCCCCGCGGCGGGAATTCGCGCTGCATCAAGACGCGTGCTGGCGGTCCGCGACATTTTGCCGGATCCGGAACTTCGCGATAACGCTGCGGTAGTGATGAGCGACCCGCATACGATTCGCTTCGGTACGATTTTTCTGGTGGGATTGCCTTCGGACGAAGGAATGATCAGCGTTCTATCGCACGAACTGACGCATATTGCGGATGGAAGACCGAATTCGCTTGCTCCGCTTTTTCAGGCCGTCGGCAGGCGTGCAACTTCGTCGATAAGCCTGCGAATAAACGGACAGAAGGCGGAAGAGCTTACCTGCGATCTGGTCGGAGTTCGTGCCGCGCGACGATTCGTGGCAATCACGCCTGACAAAGATTCAATTCGGCGACGGTTGGCGCGAACGCTGGAACATAATTGTGTTGACGACGACGACACGGATGAAGAACATCTGTCGCCGCGAAGCACAATGCGCGCTGTGCTGGCGCTGGACCCGACGCTCGCCCGACAGATTCTTGAATACGAAGATGACGTGCTCAAGGAATTGCGATTTGGACAGTCGACGAGTCGGCTAGTCCTTCCGTTGACAGTGTCCCCGACGTATTTCAACCATCAGCCGCTCAGATGACACCTACGCCCTCCCTGTCCCGAGCCAATTCAAAAAAGCGCAAACTAGCGAACGCGTTTACCGCGCGGTCTATTCGGCGGGAAGTCTTGCTGATCTTGCTGATCGTGACCGTTGCGGTTTTTGGCGGCGGCGGTTGTCGGAAGAACAGCACTCAGAAACAGGGTATACGGCCCCGAACACTTCGCGACGTGCCTGCGCAACGACTCGCGTACAGCTTCTCGCCGGACGTCGATCCGCCGTCGCGCTCGGGAGATGAAGCCAACGCGCTTTTGCCTACTATCGAAAACGATTTCAAGACTCGGCGGCCCGAGGAAGCACTTCTGCGAACCGTGACATCGCCCGACAAGATGCGCGCGGTTGCGATCTACGCCACCAGCGAAGATCAGCCGAACGAATACAGATTGGATTTGTATGGAGCAGACGGGAATTTTCTGAGACACGTCACGCCGTCCGGACTGGCCGTCGTCTTTGCTCCCGTCGTGTCGTGGTCGCCCGATGGAAATTACGTGGCGTTCATCGCATACAAAAGCGAAACGCCGCAGCCGTCTCCGACGCCTCTGGAAGAAATGCTACCCGACGTTTTTCCGAGTCCGCCGGCGACTACTTCGCCTTCACCTCTGGTGCCACCGGTTTCGGCCGTTCCGCTTTTCAATACCGAGCAGATCTACTTTTGCAATCGGGACGGGTTTGATTTGAGACCGCTGACTACGCGTGAAGGACTGATCTACTTTTATTTGGCGTGGTCGCCTGACAGTCACACGCTGGTTTCGCTGGCGTGTCGCGAAAACGAATGGCGCGATCGACCAATGTCGCCGGCCGGGAGACCGCGGCTGGTTGGGCTGAACGGCGGAGAGCGTTTGCTGGACGATTCGTTGACGTCGGCGCTTCCGGTTTGGTCTCCGGATGCTTCGAAAGTCGCGACCGCGTTTGAATCCGACGTCAGAATCTATGACGCGCCCGGCGAAACGCCGAGCCAGGCAACCATAAGTCTGCGCGAAAATCTGTTAGCGGCATCGCGCGCGTATGATGAAAAGGAAGCTCAAAAAAGTAAGCAAACGGCCGACGGCTCTGGAGCAAGCGCGGATAGGCTGCCCGCTTCGTTCAATCCGATCGTCGCGCTGGAGTGGCCGCAGCCGGAAACGCTCTATGTTCAAACCGGATACGTTCGCGATTTCGAAAACGCGCAGGTTCGAAATTTTATGCGCTGGCATGTTTTGAGATTGAGCGCGCAGGCTGCTTTGCTAAACTGAATCGTCGAGGTTGAGGAGAATACTAAATGTCTTATGAAAGTCTGTCGCAGATTTTTGACGAGATGGATCAGATCCATTCGAATTTCTATCAACGCGTCGAAGCATTCAGCGATGACGAAATAGCCGCGCGCCCGAGCCCCGACGTGTGGTCCGTTGGCGAGATCATCGAACACGTAAGCCTCGTCGAGCAAAGCATCTTGAAACTGATAAACGTGCTGTTGATGAAAGCCGAGGCGGCTGGAGTTGCGGCCAACGCGGATGGAAGTATTGAGCCGATCTCGGTCGAAAAGATCGTCGAACGAAGCAGTCGCGAAAAATATCAGGCGCCCGAAACGGCATGTCCGACAGGTAACGTTTCGATCGCCGACTCGGTTACGCGAATGCGAAGCGTGCGCGAATCGCTCGAACAAATTCGACCGCGTCTTCAAAAAACAGATCTGTCGAACGTCAGCTATCCGCATCCGGCTTTTGGCCCGATGAATCTCTACGAATGGCTAATCCTGCTGGGAATTCACGAACGCCGACATCTGGCTCAAATCGAATCGATAATTGCTCAACCGGTTGAAAATTAAATTCAATCTTGTCGAGTTCTGAAGTCAATACTACTGAGATGACTGTAACGCTAAGGCCGGCCGTTCCCGACGACGACGCTTTTCTTTTCGAGGTTTACGTCAGCACTCGTGCCGACGAGATGGCCGCGTGGGGATGGGGTGCCGCGCAGCAGGATGGTTTTCTTCGGATGCAGTTCAAGGCGCAGCAGAGTGGTTATGCTGCTCAATATTCAACGGCGGATCACGATATTATTCTGCTCGATGAAAAACCCGTGGGAAGGCTGATGGTGGTTAGAGCCGATGACGAGATTCGACTGATCGACCTTGCACTGTTGCCCGAGGCCTGCGGAAAAGGAATTGGCACTATCCTGTTCAACGACCTGCTGGATGAAGCGGGCGCAACGGCCAGACCGGTGCGGCTGCGGGTTCTGCAAACCAACCTCGGTGCTATACGGCTGTACCAGCGGCTGGGGTTTGTGAATATCAGCGAAGACCCGATTTATGTTGAGATGGAATGGCTTAGCGCGTGATCGATTTAAGTCTTTACGAGTATAAGTTCAGAAGACATTGTTAATGCTCTGATGGGAGAGATTGAATGGCTCGATACCTGACGAAAGAAGCTTTCGCGGAAAACCTTGACACTACATTTCGCGCTCGAGTGGACCCTCCACACGAGCTCAACTTGAAATTGTTTGAGATTGAGGACGGGGTTAATAACGAGCGGCAGGAGCAGTTCGCTTTACACTTCTACGGCCCGCTCAATGTTCAATTTCGGCAAGGCATGATGACTTTGGACCACGACGGCATGGGTACGGTCGATTTGTTCCTGGTTGCGATAGGACAACGACCCGAAGGCGTGATCTACGAAGCTGTGTTCAATCGCTTGAGGAAGAAGGACGGGGAGTGATTCATGTCGCAGGAAGAACCAGGCAGTGAACAGATAACGCTACGGCCGGTAACCAGCGGGGATGAAGTTTTCCTCGCTGCTGTTTATGCAAGTACTCGGGAAGAAGAACTAAGTCAGGTTCCCTGGGCCAACGAGCAACGAACTGCTTTTCTCAATTCGCAATTCGTGGCGCAGCAAACTCATTATCAAAGCCGCTTTCCCAACGCGGTGCACGACGTGATTCTTCATCGCGATCAGGCGGTCGGGCGACTTTATGTAGACAGAAGGCCGACCGAGATTCACGTCCTCGATATCGCGCTTCTTACTGAACACCGCGGTCGTGGAATCGGAAGCGCGCTGCTGGGTGATCTGATGAAAGAAGCCGCGGCTGCAAACCTGCCAATGACGATTTACGTCGAAACATTCAATCGTTCGCGCACACTTTTCCAGCGTCTCGGCTTTCGCGAAACCGAGAACGACGGGATGAATATGCATTTGAAATGGACCCCGGAAAACGTAGTGTCGGGTACGCCAAAAGCCGCGCCTTAAAGCGCGTCTCTACTTACCCAAACCTGCAAATTGCTTAGGAAACGGCCCGATTAATGACTGCCTCGAAGTAAAGTCGGTCCTGCTTGTCGCGGTTTGGAACCACGAACAATTCGAACGTTCCGAGGGCCTGGTGTCGAATCTGGTAAGTGCGTTGTTTTAGCATTCTGTCTTCCATCGCCAGGAAGATCAGCGAAAAGCACTCGCGGCCGGGGGTGTTCTTCTTTTGTTCGGCAGCAGTGCGAAGATCAGTGACGGCAACAAGCTTTGTCTCGATCGCAAACGTATATCCTGGATCGATCACAAAAACAGTGTCGACGTATTGCGAAAACGTCTGTCGGGTCATGTAGTACAGCGGATCGCGCTGGGCGTCCGCCGGGACCACAAAACTTCCGTTGGCGTCGGTACCGCGAGTTCGTTTTTGGCCCAGAGCAAGATCTGCGAGACCGAGGGACAAGCCGGCCGTAATCGCATACACACTACCTGCTCTCATGAATTGTCTTCGTGATACGCTCATTATGTTTTCTCCTATTTTTTTTGAGGCAGGACGGAGAGGCGGTCCGGGTTCGACAGTCTAGATTTTTCGCGCGCTAACATGCAAGATAATTCTTCAGCGTCAGGTAAATCTTCTTGAATTGACAGAAACTTGCGAGTACAATCTGCCCGCCTCGTTCGTAGAACCAGCGATGCCATGGCCAGTTTTTTAGCTTTCGACTTGCCCTCGCAGTCATCGACGGCATTGTTCCCAACTTAGTCAAGCTTTATATTCACGATGTTGCCGGTCAGGCGTTTCCTGCTGCAAGCACGTCTCTCCTGTCACCGGCGTCTCTAGTTAAGGAGAATGATATGGGCACACCATTTCTTGCAGAAATCAAAATCATTTCCTGGAATTTTGCTCCACAGGGATGGGCTTTCTGCAACGGACAATTTCTGCCGATCAATCAGAATCAGGCGCTGTTCTCGATTCTCGGCACCACCTTTGGCGGCAACGGCCAAACCACCTTTGCGCTTCCCGATTTTCGTGGGCGCGCGCCGTTGCATCGAGGAAGTAGTAATACGCTTGGTACGAAGGCCGGTCAGGAATTTCATACGCTAACCATCTCTGAAATGCCGTCGCACTTGCACTTTGGGCAGGCATCGAATACGGCCGGCGACACGATTATTCCGGCAGGAAACGTTCTTGGAAATGTGGCAGCGAAGCCGTATCACGATCCAACGAATTTGGTAGCTTTGGATCCAACTTCGGTTTCGAATTTTGGTGGGAGCCAGCCGCACGAGAACAGACAACCGTCGCTCGTCCTGAACTTCATAATTGCGCTTCAAGGGATCTTCCCCAGCCGTAACTAGAAGGAGAGAATTCATGTCAAACCCATATATTGGAGAGATCCGGATGTTCGGAGCCAGCTTTGCCCCCGCAGGCTGGGCGCTCTGTGCCGGTCAGCTTATGCCGATCTCGCAAAACGATGCGCTGTTTGTGCTGATCGGGACTACCTACGGAGGGGACGGACAGGAGACGTTTGGAATACCCGATCTGCAGGGACGCGTTCCGATTCACGCGGGCCAGGGCCCTGGACTTTCCCAGAACTACCAACTGGGAGAAAAGTTCGGCGTTGAATCCGTCACGATCTCCGCTCAACAGACTCCTATTCACTCGCATCCGATGCTGGGCACTAACGATATTGGTGACAGCACAACGGCGCAGGGCCGCGTCGTGGCCCAGTCTACTTCGGTTGATCTCTATACGCAGGATGTGACCGATGCGAACATGGCAGCTAGCGCAGTTACCCCTGTGGGCGGTAGCCAGCCGCATGAAAACATGATGCCGTATTTGGCGCTCACGTTCATCATTTCCCTGTTTGGGATTTTCCCCCATCAATAGTTAAGGAGATCAACATGTCAGATCCGTTTGTTGCTGAAATTCGCATGTTTGGGGGAAACTTCGCCCCGACTGGTTGGGCCACGTGTGACGGGCAACTTCTGCCGATTTCTCAGAACACAGCGCTCTTTTCTTTGCTCGGAACTTTTTATGGCGGCAACGGCCAGTCCACTTTCGCTCTGCCTAACCTCCAGGACAGCGTTCCGATCGAATGGGGCGACGGTGCTGGACTTTCGGATTATTCGCTGGGCCAGCAGGCCGGCTCAGAGTTCGTCACATTGCTGGTCTCAGAGATGCCGCTGCACACCCACGCCATGAAGGCGCACAGTGGCGATCCGGCGGACTTGCAGGCTCCGGGCACCAATGGCGATCGTTCAATTGCAAGATCAAATGCGGGGCCTTCGTGCTACCAGGCGAACAGCTCGGCAAACCTGATTCAGCTGGCGCCGCAGGCGTTGCCAATAGCCGGCGGCAGTCTTCCGCATAACAATATGCAGCCGTACTTAACGGTGACGTTCATCATTGCCATGCAGGGAGTATTCCCCCCGCGCGGCTAGCGTTGCTAAATGTTGGGGTCTGGCCTTCAGTTTCGAGGGCCAGCTCCTTATCACCCGCCCTCCTCCTGCCACTTCAACGATCGCGACTGCGGGTCGGAAACGACCCTGCAGTTGTAGGTCGATTCCCGTCTAAAACTGAATAAAACCTTGTTGGCCAAAAAAAGCTGTGTTACCTTGTCATGCGTCAAGACTCGTGTCTTCCGCAATTTGGTCCTTAAAAAGTCTTCGGTAGATAGCTTGTACATTCAATTTTTTTCTTCAGCTTTAATTTTTCGTCGCTCTTGACGTTCAAGTTCACATGGCCTCGCACCAGAGTTGACACCCGGTTCACGTGACAGTGGCTTCCCCGAGTAAGCGGTGGTGTCGTCTTGCTCCCTATAGATTTAGATAGAAATGTTCAGTTCCCCAAGCCACTTCCGTCTTCACTCTTCCAGACCTCACCCATTCGGGCGAGCAAAGAAAATCATAAGGAGAAAGTAATGCCGCGCTTTACCAGTGCCTCTAATTTCCGTTTTGTCGCTGTGTCTCTAATCTGCGTTCTCTCGTTGGCGGCCCTGATGTGGCCGGCCGCTTCGCTCTGGACCAGTTTTGGTCAGGGCCAGGAAGGCGGCCCGACGAAGGCGGCGGCGGAAACTCAGCCGACCCTCGGCGGTTCGACTCAAGGTGCCGACGTACTTCAAAAGATGTTGTCGGACGACGCGGGGGCAAAGCCTGTCAGGAATCCTGACACGATACTGCCGTCTCAGCTCGAGGCGACAGCGAACTTTTTAGTCCCCGCGATGTCGGCGACAATGGTTGATTCTGTTGTTACGGATAATGACGGAGACGGACGGGCGGATCCTGGCGACACTCTTCTCTATACAGTCACAGTGAGCAATACCGGAGCCGGCGCGACGGACGCCACTGGAGTGAAGTTCACCGACACGTTGGATCCGAATACCACGTTGGTGCCCAACTCCCTGAACAGTTCTCCAATCGCTTTTGACGACTCGGCCTACACGGCGACGGGTAACATCAGAATCACGGTTAACGCAGCCGGCGGCGTGCTGACTAATGATATCGACCCGGACTCGCAGAACAACGCTAACCTGACGGCGAGCGCGGGCGCGACCAGCGCCAACGGCGGCAACGTTGCGATGAACGCCGACGGTTCGTTCAGCTACAACCCGCCGGCGGGCTTCACCGGCACGGATACTTTCACCTACACGGTTAGAGATCGCGGCGCGGACGGCGTTGCAGGTAACGGCGACGATGCGACCGGCACGGGAACTGTGTCTTTCAACGTCAGCGGCATGATTTGGTTTGTCCAGGTGGGCGCGGCGGCAGGCGGCAACGGTCGCTTGACTGCGCCGTTCAATTGTCTGGTGGGCGCGGGCTGCTTTGACGCGGTCGCGGCTGACGATCCCGGCGATAACATTTTTCTTTACTCAGGAGCCTACACGGGCGGGTTCACACTGCTCGCGAATCAGCGATTAATCGGACAAGGCGCAGGCGCATCTCTCTCGACCATCACAGGACTTACACCACCAACGGGCAGCGACGCGTTGCCTGCGACTGGCGGCGCACGTCCCACGATCACGACGACTGCGGCGGCCACTAGCGCGATCACGGTCGGCTCCGGCAATACTTTACGCGGCTTCGACATCGGTAACACAACCGCCGTTGACATCACCGGCACGAGCTTCGGCACGCTGACAATTTCAGAAATGACGTTGAACGGCACGGGCCGGCTGCTCAATCTCACCACCGGCACACTTGCGGCAACGATCGATAATCTTCAGGCGACGACCGCGCCGGGCGGGGCGGGCCTGAGCCTGACGAGCGTCGGCGGCACGCTGACCATTTCCGGCACGACCTCGATCACGACTGCTGGCGGAGCCGGCATCACTATTTCGGGCTCAGCTGTCGCGGCTAACTTTGGCACGTCGACCACAATTACAGATCCCACCGCGCAGGGCATTCTGGTCTCGACCAGCACGGGAAATATCAGCTTTGGCAACACGACGGTCTCGGATGCGACCGACAGTATTTCCTTAATCAGCAATTCGGCGGGAACGAGGAGCTTCGGCACGCTTACGACGACAAACGGTACGGGCAACGGCTTCTTGCACTCGACCGCTGGTGGTATCACTACAATCTCCGGCGCGACCAGCATCTCCAATCCCGGTGGACGCGGCATAGACATACAGGATTCCACGACCACCATTACATTCGGCAACGCGAACGTTACGGGTTCCGGCGGAACCGGCGTATTCATTGATGACTCAAGCGGCGTAGTGACATTCGCGGATTTGGACATCTCTCCCGACGCTGCGCAACGCGGACTGAATGTCACGGACCAAACCGGCACGCTGACGACGACGAGCGGCGTGATTACTTCTACGACAACCGGCATCCCGGTAGAAATCGTCGGTACGAGCGCAGCCAATCGCACTCCGCTGGCAATAGTTCTCGAAACGGTGAACGCGAACGGCGCGGCGAACGGCATCGTCCTGACAAGTACGAGCGGCACGTTTGCAGTCAACGGAACCGGGACGACCGCCGGCTCAGGCGGTACGATTCAGAACATTACCAACCGCGGCACGAGCTTTATCGATGCGAACGGCATCACGCTCAAGAACATGAACCTGACCAACGTCGGGACGGCCAACGGCGCAGATCCAACCAACGCCAGCAGCACGTGCGGCAGTTTGGACAACGGCCTTGGTGGCAACCTTGGTTGCAACGCGGGCATACACCTGGTCAACGTAGTCGGCGCGACTTTCGATAGACTGGTTCTGAGCGGCGGAGTTCAGCAGGGCATCAACGGCAACAACGTAACCAGCTTCAACATGTCCAACAGTTCAGTCTTGAACTTTGGCGACCAGACCAGAGAGAACGGTATCCAGTTCAAGAATTTGGTTGGAACCGCGGGACAGCCTTCGACACTCAGCAACACCACCGTCACCGGCAACGAGAGCAGCCAGCTTCTCGTCGTCGGCAACAGCGGCACGCTGACTTCTTTCGCAGTCACCGGCGGCAGCTTCAACACCAGCGGCAATCCGAATGGTACTGACGGCATTACCGTAAAGGGCGACAACACCGCCATCATGACCGTCAGCGTAAGTGGTGCAACAATGAGCAGCAACCATGCAGATGGTTTCTTCTCGAGCGCGACCAACACCTCCACGGTCAACGTGACTGTCACCGGCTGCACGATTCAGAACAACGGCAACGCCGGTGTCAACGTCAACGCGGTGTCGGGCGCCAGCGGTAAATTCACGATTACCAACAATTCCAGCATCACCGGTCACATCGGCAATAGCGTTAACGTCAACCTTGGTCTCCCTTCGACCGGAACGCTGCAGGGAACGATTTCCGGCAACACGATTGCCAGTGCCACTTCGGCGGCGGCTGGCGGAGCAGGCGTCCGCGTGGTCTCTAATGGTTCGGGTACGCTGACCGCGGTAGTCGCCAATAACAGCATCAACAACCTTGGATCATCTCAGGGAGCAGGCATCGACATGCTGGCCCGAGATGGCAACAGTGCGCACAACGCGACTGTTACGGGCAACACCGTTGTCCTCTCAGCTACCAATCCGAATAACGGAATCTTCATGCAGTCGGGTGCGGTTGATCCTCCTGCCGACAGCTCTCCCGTATGTACGGACATCGGCGGTTCGACGGCTGCTTTGCGTAATTCAGTTACGGCTCCGAACGTCGCAAGCAATGCCATCCGAGTCCGCCAGCGATTCTCTACGGACATGCGCATTCCCGGCTACCCGGGACCTGCTAATGACTCGGGGCAGGTTGCTACTTATATAGCCGGCAGAAATACCGTCGTCAGCGGTCCCGTGACTGCTGCCACACAGGCGCCAGGCTCGCTACACGGTGGCGCGGCTTGTACTCAACCTGTGGCGCGGTTCGAAGAGGAACTCGCTCGAAACAATTCATCCATCGAACCTGAAGCAGACACGCAGTACGAAGCTCAGGCAACTCACATTGTTCAGCAGGACAACCTAAATGTGAACGACTCCGAAGCTCGCACGATGTCTTCAAATGACATGTCGACTGCGTCGTTCGCAAATCAATTCGTAGCGATGTCGGTTCGACTCGGCAACAACGTAATGGCCAGTCGTTCTTCGACACAGGATGAAACGATTAAGAGAGGCAAGACTCCGCCGGCTTCCGAAGGCGAGGTCAAGGTGCAGACGAACAACGCCAAGGGCGAAGGCACCGATAGTGGTGAAACTGTAACGGTCGGCGGCGCAGGCGGCTTTACCTTACCCGCTACCAAGAGCTTTACCATTACATTCCGCGCAACCATCGACAATCCGCAACCGGCCGTTCCCACCAGGTCAAACCAGGGCACGGTGACGGGCAGCAACTTTGCGAATGTGTTGACGGATGATCCTGACGTGGCCGGAGCGAATCAGCCTACGGTTACAAACGTCGACCATACGACGGTCGCGATCGCATCGAACGCGAACCCGTCGGTCTTTGGTCAGAACGTGACCTTCACCGCCACCTTGACCGGCGTGCCTGCAAGAGCAAGCGATCCGCCGGGCACGGTTCAGTTCAAGGCCGACGGCAACAACATCGGCGCGGCTGTTCCGGTTGTAGTGGGTACGGCGGGCGATAACGTGAGCACGGCGCAAGCGAGTATCTCGAGCTTGACGGTCGGCAACCACGTCATCACTGCGGAATACAGTGGCGGTGGAGTTGGAGCTACCAGCTACAACGCCAACATCGGAACACTGGCCGGCGGTCAGGTGGTTGGAAAGGCCAACACAACTACCGGCGTCAGTTCAACGCTGAATCCATCAGTGTTCGGTCAATCAGTGACCTTCACTGCTACTTTGGCTGTCACCGCACCTGGAGGAGGCACTCCGACAGGAACTATCAGCTTCCTCGATGGCGGCAATCCGATAGCGAGCTGCCAGAATGTTGCGCTGACAGGCTTGACCGCTGATTGTGTCCAGGCCTCGTTAACAGTCGGCAATCACCCGATTACGACGACCTACAGCGGAGACGGGAACTTCAATACTTCGAACGGGACATTGACCGGCAATCCGCAGGTGGTCAACAAGGCGAATACTTCGCAGGGCTTGACCAGTTCGCAGAACCCGTCGGTCTTTGGTCAACCAGTGACGTTCACCGCGACGCTGTCAGTAACGGCGCCGGGAGCGGGAACGCCAACGGGAACGATCAGCTTCCTCGATGGCGGCAACCCGATCACGGGCTGTCAGAACGTGGCTCTTCAGGTCGGACAGGCTCAGTGCCAACCGGCCAGTCTCGCGGTCGGCAATCACACGATTACGACTACCTACAGCGGAGACGGGAATTTCAATACATCGAACGGCAGCCTGACGGGCAATCCGCAGGTGGTCAACAAGGCGAACACTTCGCTTGGCTTGGCCAGTTCGCAGAACCCGGCAACTGTCGGAACGAACATCACGTTCACCGCGACTTTGGCCGTCACAGCACCTGGCGCGGGAACTCCGACCGGTACGGTCCAGTTCCTCGACGGAGGCAATCCGATCGTTGGCTGTACTGCGGTGGCGCTGGCCGGTGGACAAGCCCTCTGTATGACCAACGCATTGACGGCGGGCAATCACACCATCACTGCTGATTACAGTGGCGATGGCAGCTTCAATACTTCGACCGGATCGCTGACGGGTAACCCGCAGGTGATCACCGGGCCGCCGGCTCTGAACCCGACGGTCGGACTTACAAGGGTCGAGGGCAATGCGGGCTCGAACTCGCAGATCGCCATGGTCTCAGACGACGTGGCAAGTCCGGGAGCCGTCACCGTTACGGCGATGACTGTTCCCATGGGAATGACGATCACAAACATCGTCAACACCAACGGAACGATTACCGCCGATATCGCGGCACTTTGTGGAGCGACGCCCGGTATTAACACGATCGTGCTCAAGGCCACAGACGGTAAGACGCTCGAAACTACCGCCAACCTTGACATCAACGTTACTGCCAATTCGGCGCCAACGCTCGGCGACTATGCCAGTTCGGATCTGGTAATCACTTGCAAGCTGTTCGTGGTTCCGGATGCAGCACCGGCGGACAACAATTCAGTCGCCAACGTAACGGCAGTCGCCTCAGGCGCCTTCACCGGAACCGTTTCGGTTGATCCAGCCACCGGCATAGTCACGATCGGTAACGCCGGACCGCTGGGACCGCATACGTTTACCGTGACGGCAACAGACAACTGCGGAGTAACTTCGCAGAAGATGTTCACGATAACCGTCGTCGCTCCACCGACTGCTCCGACTGAGTTTGATTTTGATGGAGACAGGAAAGCGGATGTGGCGGTTTACAGACCGGGAGCTACGGTCGCTGACTTCAGCTACTGGTTCATTCTGAAGAGCGGTGACAACACTGTTCAGACAACGCAGTTCGGCCATGACGGCGATGTGATCGTGCCGGGTGATTACGACGGCGACGGAGACACGGATGTAGCTGTCTTCCGTCCGTCGATCAACACCTGGTTCACGTCGCTCGATCCGGGAACGAATTACGGTGCCGTGCAGTGGGGTTCGCCTGGCGACATTCCGGTTCCTGGCTTCTACGACGCCGACAACAAGACGGACATCGCGGTGTTCCGTCCTTCGAACGGCGGTTGGTACATCATCAAGAGCACCGGCGGAACTGACACCCGGCTGTGGGGTCTGTCTGGAGACAAGCTGGTTCCGGGCGACTACGACGGCGACGGGCTTGATGACGTAGGCGTTTGGAGACCGTCCGACAGCTCTTGGTACATACAGAAGAGCAGCGGCGGAACCATCATAGACAGCTGGGGTAACGGTACGGACATATTGGTCCCCGCCGACTATGACGGAGATGGCTCGGATGATCTGGCAGTGTTCCGACCATCGACCGGCGTCTGGTACATAAAGAACAGCAGCGGCGGAACCAGGGCCGAGACCTGGGGCGAGACTGGTGACGTACCGGCTGCCGGCGACTTCGACAACGACGGTAAAGCGGACCTGTCGGTTTACCGTCCGAGCGAAGGCGCGTGGTACATCTTCTCGAGCTGTCCGTGCGCACTCAAGTCAGCGACGTTCGGCATAGCGACAGACAAACCGGTACCATCGGCATTCACACCGCCGGTCGGACCGTGATGACCTAACTCAGACAGACACGGATCTGTTGGGTTGATAAACGAAGGGACTGGAGATCGATAAGCTTGATCTTCAGTCCCTTTAACTTTTGCTCGACAAATTGTCCGACGAACTTCAGTTTGTGGTTGTCTTTGAAATTGGAGAGTCACTCAAAAAAAGATAGTCCGCACTCGATACTTGGAGTCATCTTGTCGCTCAAAACAAACACCCCCAGTTGCCACTCCAATCGCTTTTCACTAAACTCTCCCAGGAATTCCAACTCAAGCCCCTGTAGCTCAACGGTTAGAGCAGCAGACTCATAATCTGTTGGTTCGAGGTTCGAATCCTCGCGGGGGCACCAACAGCTTCATCAACCTAACTCGTCTGGCGCGGATGCATATCTTGTGTTTGTGTGTAGATTTTTCGAATGATGATCTCGGCGGACGGCGCTATTATTCCTTGACAAGATTTGCCTGCTGCAACTAATCTTCCGCTCACTTCCCAAGTTCTCTGCTCACGGGCTTTTTCGGCCCCTCATTCGCTACTCCCACAAGTGGCCACTGCATGACTCGCATTCAAATTTCTCGTGCTGAAAGCTGGATGGAGCCATCGACTATCTAGTTGGCCATTAACTAGGCTACTCGGTGGCTTCTGTCGCCTGAGGGAGCACCTCGATTGGAGAAACCCACCATGCCACGTCGCCTTTGCGTCCGTACCCACAATCTCGTTTCGACCTATTCAAGAAGTCTAGTGACACTCATACTTGCCGCGGCAGTATTGTTGTCGTCCGCGCCACCTACCGTTGCTCGCTCCATCATAAGCGCAACCGCGGTAGTAACTGCGACGTCGGCTGCTTCCTTTCGGCTGTCCTGGGCCAGCCTAACAGGGCTGTTTTCCACCTCACCGCAAAGTAGTTTGCCGCAGGAACAACGCCCTCGGCCACAAACGTATCCGGCCAGCCGACCGCGTTCAACCGGCGAGCGCGAAGGGCGAGTTCGACATCTTGAACTCAATACCCCGCGAGGATTGACTCTTCAGCGCGGTCAGCGGATGTCTTTCACCGCAACACCCCTTGATGACAACCGACGAGCTGTTCATGGACTGCGCGTCAAGTGGGAATCAAGCGATACGAATATTCTCTTTATTACGCCGGATGGTCGGGCGTTGGCCGGCAATGCGGGTCGGGTCCAGGTGCGTGCTCGCGCTGGAAACAATCTCGAGGTCGTACACGTTACCGTGGTTGCCGCAACTTCGGTGGGGACGATGGATCGGTACCCACGGGATGCGAAGCAACTCAAATCTGTAGCGAGGCGCGAGTCACGGGAAGCCGGGACGAAAACAAGAACCCAGCCGGAAGCCGCTCTGGTTGAACGCGCGCACGCGGTTAATGCAGTGACAGTAGCGCGACAGCAAGACCCGCCCGCTTTGCCGGCTGGGGACGTAGGCTCGCTTTTCGAGAAAAGGAATTCGATCGGCTCTCCACCCGATCGCTATTTCCCATCGGCGCTGACTTCGCCGGCAGCTAACCGGCAGGGACGCGAGATGTCGGGCAGCGACAACTATACCTTCAGCGTGCCGATTACGGATTTGCCGGGACGTGGCCTCGACGTAGCGCTGGCGCTTACTTACAACAGCAGCATTTGGCACAAGATGGGCGCCTCCGGGCATCGTTTGCAATTCGATGTAGGGAAAAGCTGGCCGGCGCCCGGCTTTCGCCTGGGCTATGGGTATTTGGAAAGTCAAACCAACGGCAGCTTCTTACTCGTGGACGCAGACGGCACGCGCCATCCGATGGTCATCGACAGCCCGTATCCGTACCCTTACCCGGCTCCCTACATTACAACTGACGGGACCTTCATTCGTTCGAATGGAGAACTCTATCCGGTTCTCACACACACCGACGGTACGAAGGTTTTCTACGGCGCGATTAAGTACGCTTCGGGAACCACAACCAATTGGCCCACGAAGATAACGGATCGTCACGGAAACTATCTGATCATTAATTATGTGACCGATTCTTACGGGGTTCAGTCCGGCCCGCGTATTACGTCGATTGTCGATACACTTGGGCGATACATAAGCTTTAAGTACGATTCGAACAATAATCTCGTAACGGTCACTGCTCCTGGATATGCGAACAACAAGGACCGGCAGGAGATCAGGTTGTATTACGAGACCATCACCGACTTCACCAACAAGGCAAAGTTTGCCTCGGGCGTTACCGTCACCAATCGCCCGGAATCTATACAAGTCATCAAGTACATCTATTACCCGGGCACGCAGCGGGGCTACCGTTATGACTATTCACCGTACGGCATGATTCGAGAGATAGTTCAGTTGCGAGGGATGGTAGTCAGCACTGCTTCACTTAATCAAATCGGAACCGTCCTGAATGAAGGACAAGTGGCAGCGACGACGACTTACGGTTATCCGCAGACTACGCCACCGACGGGATTATCGACGGCACCGACTTTTACTTTCCGGACGGACAATTGGGCCGGAAGCACGACGGGCGCGGCGACGACCACCTTTGAGGTCGGCGGAACCATAAAGATTACCGCGCCCGACGGCTCGTTCAGTGAGACTTCCTTCGACGACGGCAGCGATGTAACTGAGGTGAAGCATACGGTACTGTCTAATACAACTACCTATGCGCGTACGAAGATCGAATGGGAGACAGACAGCAACGGACGCAACCGGCGTGTTAAGCGTGTGCAAACGACCACGGATGCTTATCTGCCGACAGCGAAGACCAGGACTATCGGTTACACCTACAACGACTACAACAATATCGATGAAGTCATCGAGTATGACTTCAACACCGCGCCCGATACCCCTGGCTCAATTCTTCGGCGAACCAAGACTACCTATGTGACGGATCCAACATTCCCAGATCGACAGGCTTACATTAATCGAAATCTGGTCGACTTACAGACCAGTGTTCGAGTATTCGCCGGATCGTCGACAGAGCCGATTTGGCGCGTTGACTATGGCCACGATGGGGCAACCCCTGTTGGTTATTCCGGCTATTTAGGTACAGGGCCGGAGTTCATACAGAACTACGATGTGTCCTACGATCCCCACCAACCACCGAGACGGTCTTCGATTGGATACAGTACGATCCGGAGTGTGAGTTCGCCGCGAGCTGCCCACCTGACAATCATTATCCTTGTTGTCCCGCCTATTGGGGGAGCTATCAAGTACCGGTCTATAACCCTGCCACAGGTAAACGTGGCAACGTGACGAGTGTTACTTCATATGCAAAGGCGGAAAACGGGACGGGCGCCATTACGGACACGTTGACCTACGACATCACCGGCAACGTCGTAACGGAATCGTCAAGTTGCTGCCAACTGCGAAACTACACTTACACGTCGGAATACCAGTTCGCTTATCCCGAAATCATTACCAGCGGAAGCGGTTCCACACAACTAGCTAATTCTGCCATTTATGATTTCGACACGGGGGCAATACGCTCGTCCACTGATCAGAACAATCAAACGACCACCTTGCATTACTATCCGGAATCGTTGCGGCTATACGAGACGGTCAGA
Source organism: Pyrinomonadaceae bacterium (assembly GCA_963702045.1). Classification (GTDB taxonomy): domain Bacteria; phylum Acidobacteriota; class Blastocatellia; order Pyrinomonadales; family Pyrinomonadaceae; genus JACMLC01. The sequence continues at coordinate 5,089,157 of OY969701.1, read as the reverse complement.
CCGGATGGCGGCATAACCGATATCATTTACTTTGGGGATCAATTATTTGCCGATCCGGATGCCGAACACCAGCACAGCGCCGTAATGAGCGTCACTACTCTGGACGAACAGCGTACGGTCAGAAGCTGGCGTTTTTCGGATGGAGCGGGCCAGATGGTGCGAACATTTGGCGAAGCCGTCGGTCAGGGGCATACGGGCGCGCGTTTTTATGAATATGATGCGATGGGCCGCGTCTCGCGCGTCAGCAATCCCTACTATGCTCCATACAGCACTGCGACAGCGATAAATCCTACGGGCTACTGGACCAGCTACGCCTACGATCCGCTGGGACGCGTCAATCAGGTCACGCTGGCGGACAGCAATGTCATCCAAACAACTTATTCGGATACGGCAACGACAGTGACCAATCAGGCGAACAACCAGCGGCGTCAAATACTGGACGCGCTCGGTCGCGTCGTTGAACTGGACGAGCCAAACAGCGCGGGCACTTTAGATCAAGCGACGTTTTACCAATATGATGCGTTGGACAATCTCGTCAAAATCACTCAGGGCACCGAGCAACAAAGATCCTTCAAGTACGATTCGCTGTCTCGCCTTACATACGAGCGGCAAGTCGAACAGGACGCACCACACTTTCAGGCCGACACTCTTACGGGGAACAATTATTGGTCGAAGAGGATTGAATACAACTCCGACGGTCTGGTTACAAATAGCTGGGATGCCCGCAACGTTCGCACAAGCGCCAGCTACGACGGGTTGAACCGTCTCTCACAAATCACATACACAGGCGAGACGTCGCCCATAACGCCGACCGTCACGTACACATATGACGAACAGCGAGCGGGCTACTTCAATCGCGGAGCCCTGACCACGATTGCCACGTCGGCTGTCACCGGCGCGACCTCCGACGTTCCGCAGACAATAAAAGCATTCGACTATGATCGGATGGGAAGGGTGCAAAGCCAGCGGCAGACGATCGGCGCGACCACCTACACTGTCGGTTATTCCTACAACCTTCTCGGACAGCTTCGGTCTCAAACTTATCCTTCGGGGCGAGAAGTGACGAATACTTATGACGCGGCGGCGCGTTTATCGGGCATCTCGGATGCGGGGCAAACATATGTTAACAATTACGTGTACGCGCCACACGGTGGGTTAGCGAGTGAGACATGGGGGAATGGCGCAACTCACACAATCTCGTACAACTCGCGATTACAGATCTCTCAAATTAAGCTCGCCTTCGGAAGCGTGGAGAAGCAACGCTTTGATTATGCTTACGGCGCAGTCAATGTGGACACTGCGGCATTGGATACCAGTAAGAACACCGGCCAGGTGGCGGTCGTCGACGGTTGGATTAATGGGGTCAAGCAGTGGCAACAGCGCTATGCATACGACAAGCTCGGCCGGCTATCTACGGCTAAAGAACTGAATAATGACCAAACCGGTTCCCAGGCATGGCGATCGGATTACACTTACGATCGTTGGGGCAACCGCTATCAGGCCGCAGGGCAAGACGGAACTCCCGTCGTAGACGGTGACATAGATAAGACGCGTAATCGGTTCGTTACCGTCGGCTCGACGCTAATGATTTATGACGCGGCGGGCAATCTCACTATCGATCAAAAGTTTCGCGGTCTTCAATACGGCTACGACTCCAACGGAAGGATGCGCAGGACCGATTCCACCACCGGCTATTCGACCGCCGCGTATGATGGTTCCGGGCAGAGGGTCCAAACATTTGAAGCTGTCCAGAATTTGACACGACACGTGGTTTACGACCTTCAGGGGCAGATCATCGCGGACTATGAAAACGGCTCCTGGAAACGTGACTATGTCTATAACGGCGGGGTATTGATCGCCACGGTACCCGTGACCGGGTCCACTCGCTATGTGCTCTTGGATCATCAGGGCTCAGCTCGTGCAGTAGCTGACAGCACGCAGATCGTTGAACGACATGATTACAAACCATTCGGAGAAGAAATCTCTTCCGCCGTTGGTTTGAGAGCGCCGGCCCAGGGATATGGAGCGGCCGATCCGGTAAGACCTCGCTTTTCTCTGACCGAGAGAGACTCAACCGGTTTGGACCACGCGTTGTTCAGGAAGCTGGAGATCAGATCGGGTAGATGGACAAGCCCGGATCCGTATCACGGCAGCATGAGTTTGGATGATCCGCAGAGCTTCAACCGGTATGTCTATGTAAGAAACGATCCTTTGAATTTCGTCGATCCCTCCGGGCTCTTTTGGCAGCTTTCGTATTGCTACATGGAGGTAAAAATAGACAACGAGGGTCGTATAAACTTTACCGGCAACGAGGGGTGCGTTTATACATGGGTAAATATCTCTGCAGGCAGCTCGGTCGTGCCAAATATACCGGGGGTTGATCCGCAAAAACCCCCTCGCACCTGTGATGAATTGCAGAAAGAGATAACGCGCCTGAAGAATCAGTTGTCGAGAAGAGAGAGGCAAATTAGAGAGAATCGGGGTAACCTTAGGGCAACAGGCCCTAATTCCATAGCGAGTCATCAACAGCGATTCCGAGAAACGCAAACCACTCTCAGAAACGCCTTAGATGAATGGAATTCCCAGGGTTGTGGCGGTGGTTTGCCGAAGAGGATTTGGAAGTTGGCTACTAAAGACGCACCGCAGCCTGCTCCGGCAAGTACTGGTATTGGTCCTCAAAGAAGAGTAGTAAATGAGCCGATAAATGGGCCGGTGCCTCAACCACTGCCTAACCCTCCCGCAGTTCCAGCTGCCGCAGCAGGAGCTACGATTATCATGATAATCCTGGGAATAGCATGGTTGGTATTTAGTTGAAGACTGCGTCAGAGCTCGTCTTTGAAGTAGTATGACGGCGTCTTTTTAGTTTACTCCGGGTTCACGTTTTGATGGCGATCTCTACAGATTTGACCTCATAGGTTCATGAACGAGCTATGAAAATCGACGAAGCAAGATGGCAGGCTGCTTGGGCGTTTTTGAGTCTGAGTAAAATCGAGGATTTTTTCGAAGACCTGTGGATACCAATCGATAACCCGGGCGAATTTCAACGAGAACTTCGTTCGACCATTAGTCCGTGGTTTGAGGCTGAGAGGTACTACCACGAGCAAGGGCCGTTCAATTATGCTCTAACGGAATGGTTCGAAAATTCCTACGGGCAAAAAGCCTTGTCTAAGCTGAATTGCTGGGTTCGAGAGGTGTTTTGCTACCGAGGGAGCGATCGTATACCTGAGACGATATGGAGTGCCGTCTCTTATAACCTCCCTCGGATGGCGTCCGCCGGACTTGTGACATCGAGTTGGATTGTGGAACTCATGGACCGGGTCAAGTCCACGCAACAGGAAGGCCGGCTTTCATTTGAAAGTAAATTGGAAAGAGCCGGAAAAAAGGTTTCGAACAAATGGGATGCGAAGATCCGTAAATTTCAGTTTTCGACAGCGAAGGGTACGACGAGCGCGATACACCTGATCGGAACTTCCAACATCTTTTTAGCTGCCTGGGAAAAGCATTGTTCACAATTACAGTTCGACCAGTTATTTGAGATTTGGAAGATAGGAAAGACTGTAGCCTCTCATCGACAGATGGACGACCTGGAAATGGCCTTTCCTTCTAGTTGGCGTTTCATTTCTTGCAAGAATGAATAAGTCCGGTTCATGCCGGCCGGGCGAAAAAGGTGTGAGTTTGTGTGCCAACTTGTGTGCCAACTCATCAAATCTGAACCAATCGGAGCCGCAGCGAGCACTTCTCGTTTGCCTACAGGATCAGTGAAAAAGGTACTCTGACAAACTCAAGCACACTCACCAAGACTATTATGTGAGACTCATAATCTGTTGGTTCGAGGTTCGAATCCTCGCGGGGGCACCAACAATGTCAATAACTTAGGCATCCAAAGTGGATGCCCTTTCTGTTCTTGCGCCTATAGTGCGCCAACCGCAGACGATGATAATTGACCAGGAATTCTTGGAATGGTGCTGAAATAGGGAACAGATCTCGAGAATGAACGAACCATTGATTCTTCGTTATCCGGGGGTAATTCGCAGAGGGCTCCACAGATGGAATAGGTCACCGGGCCATCAACAGCTATCAAGCGAGTGCACTTCAACGACGATCGTAGAAAGTCGGCATAGTCTGACTCTCAAACTTGATCGTCATTATCTGCTTTTGGATGTCGTTTTCGCCGTTTGCGCTGGGGTTTGTCCTTGAGCTTTCGCCGCAGGTAATGATGAGGAGAATCTTTAGTTAGTCCGTTCAGAAACCCTTCAAGCTTAGTTCTACTTATGCCGATGGCGTTGGCTGTATTGAGCACCGAGTTCATGTTTGACCAATGCTCTATGCACCAGACTATCAGCAACCTCTCAGCATCGTAATATCTTCCCTCTGTGCAGCTGCTTAAATCCAGAAATTTCATCGACTTCAACTTCTCAACTGCTCTAATTCTATCAGCGACATACTGGTGGTCAATTTGCTTCTCCAGGATCTTGGCGCTGGCTAGATGCTGATTCGCTTCCGCGGAATGGCCGCTTTCACTGTACGCCTCGGCCATCACCAGATGGCCCATCGCCGATAATCTCGGATTGTTCTCTTTACAGAGCCTTATCACAGCGGCCGCGCTTTTAGTCGCTTCAAAGAAATTCCGAAGACCTATCTGGACATCGCCGTACGTAATCAAACTCTCAAGCGTGTCAATCAGCATGTTACTACTTGAACCTTCGATTTCGACAAGCAGGCTTTTCGTGTCCGGATATGTCTCAATCTTTTTATCCAGGCCTGACGCATGGTGAAATGCATCCGCGCTGAAATCCAGAGCGGTCTGAAGCTGCCCCTGCACAGTCTCACCTTCTGCCCAACGACGCCAGTGTGCGCGCGCGCGTTGATTGTTGATGCGCGATGTCCACTGCGGGCTCGATGACACTCTCTCTTCCATCTCATCCAAAGTCTTCAGCATCTCGTCATACTCGCCGCCGCGATATTGAATGACTGCCTTTTCTCTCAAACCATACAGGTAAAGTTTGGGATTTCCGGCATGGCCTTCCGGCTTTAACAAGGGAAGGATGTCCCGTTCAAGTTCCTCTTTCAGTTTGCGAAACTCGTCCTTGTCGTCTCTGGATACTAGACCTCTTTTGACTGAGAGCATTAGCAGCTCGTTGAACAACCGATTGAACAATTGCCCGTGTAGACGAAATTCCAGTTGCGCGGCCTGACAGGCATAAGCAGCGAAACGCAGAGTGCCGCGCTGAAGTTCGGCCAGGCCAACATTAAAAGAAGTGGAGAGGGTTTGCTTTCGTCTGATGAAGATGAGGTCGTTACTCAATTTCTCAATCTCGTCCTCCGTCTCTTTCGCATGTTTCTTTTGCGGTTTCAGAACGGCCAACCTCTCGATAATTTGCTCCGAGCGCTCATCCAGGAATTGAACCACGCTTTGCAGCCTATCGCGCATGTAGGAATACATCTCGCTCTGTCTTGCGATTCGAGCCTGAGCAGCGCAGACGAACGCGAGCGTTGTCCAGGCCGGAAGGTTCCCTTCCGGTTGATGAAGTTTCTTCTTGATAAATTCTTCAATGATGTTGAGTTCGCCCAACAGTACATTCGACTGGTCGTTCCCTCTTCTGCTTTCAATGGCGGCAACGCAGCACAGGGCTTTAGCCTTCCATAGAGAGCGTTCCTCTCTATCTTTGAAGTCTCCCTTCCGATGTGCGACAGAGTCGCGCCGCTTCGAACTCAGATCGAATTGCCTAATCAAAACTGAGTGTTCCCTAAGAATCAAATCTTTGACCGACGGCGAGACCCCGCGATAATCGTCCACCTCGTAGAGCAACGAAAGGACTTTGAAATAAAGCGCGGGCTTCCTGGCTTTTTCATCCCATTTTTCGTGATTGAGTTCTTTTTTGAAGAGACTGAGCAGTCTCTTGTGTCTCTCGACCAATTCCGTATCCAACCTCGTATCTTGATTAGAAGCGGCCATCCCTCTGAAAGACCGTGTTGGGTTTTTATAAAGGCTCGAGAGTTCGACGTAGGTTTTCGTGAGAGTATTTTGCTGAGAGGACATGTGAGGCTCCGTTCCAACATTTGCGGTGGATTGTAATCTCGTTGTCTCAAAGAGACAACAAGTGACGATGTTTATGTCCAAACAAGACGAACGTAGTTCCCTGGTTTTGTGTAAGATTTCAAGCGTTGGATTTAGTTTCTTCGGGCACGAGTGATCAAAGTCAGGATCACATTTCTTTACACAACAACAGCACGCCGTCTTGTTCTGCGAACCAGGTTGAGAGACTGAGCTACCAGCGCTTTTCGTCTCCTCCTGATTGAGTGACTGCTCTCGCACGACTCAACATCGCCTTTCGAGACCCGGCGCTTCTTGAAAGCATTCGCTTAGGGAGAGAGCGTATGTCACAGACCATGAAATACGTTTTTATCATCCACCACTTCAACGAGATCTGCCGAAAGAATGCAGCTCTACTTGCGTGGGTCTTAAAGTGTAACAACATTCCGAGCATGTTCGGTGAGGATCTCGGTGGCAGGCCGGTGCCGGATGAAGTGCGCGCTCGTATTGAGGCAGCCCGTGTCGTCGTCGCTGTGCTGACGCGTGATGTTGAAATTGGCGAAGGCAGATTTCAGTCGTCGCAATGGACGCAGCAAGAGATTACCTGGGCCAGCGCGCATGGGGTGCCTTGCATCCTCCTGGTGGAAGACGGCGTCGAGTTTGAGAGAGGTCTGGTGGGCGATCTGGAGTTGATTCACTTTGCGCCCGGAGATTTTGCCGGCACGCTGGAACGCGTCGTCAATCAAGTAGCGGCCTTATTCAATAATCTGGTCATCACGCCGGAATTACCGGAAGATGAGGATCTGAGCGACGCTGTGTTCCGGCTTATCATGAAAGCCCGGAAGAGCGCAGCTAAAGGCGATTACGAAAGTATGCTGGCATTCTCTCAGGAAGCATATGAGCTTGACCCATCTGCTTGGAGAGCCGCTATCAACATCGGCGTAGCCCTTGTGAAGCAGGGCCGGTTTATTCCAGCGAACCAGGCTTTCTTAGATGTTGTGAAAACCTTCGACGATAATGCACAAGCACAGGCGATAGCCTTTCACAACCTCGGTTGGCTTGTGCAGGTAAAGAGAGCTGGAAACCCTCGTGACATGGAAGCGCTACGCGAAGAAGAGTCCTATTATGAAGCAGCTTTAGCCGCCCTCCATTCAATGATTCATACCCGCGCCTCTCTTATCCAGTGCAAGGTCTTACTCGGAGAATTGCCTGAGGCCAGCACGCTGTTGATGCAATCGCTGAATTACCGAGGATTTCTCAAAGCGCTTCGCTACGAAACCGAAAACAGAGGCTATCTGGGTCATCAAATTCTTCGTCAGTTGCCGGAATCTGAGTGGTTGTACCCACTTTTATTTCCCGTTTGGTATGCCGATGACGACGATGACCTGCCGGAAAACTAACCGCTTTATCTAGCCTGATGCTACGCGAAAGGAAAAACATCATGAAACGGAATGTGTTGATAAAAGTTACGATCATGTTGGCAATGCTTCTGACCTATGCTTTGACGGCCTATGCCACAAAATCTGGAATAGTGGCCTGAGGATTCTTGAGTTGTTCCGGCGCAGTAGCCCTGCGCCGTTAACTCAAATTCGCTCACTGTCCTGAAGTGGGGTGGCAAGTTGCCTTAGTCTTCGCAGCTTACCGGATAAGAACGGGCTCTCCTCCTTGAACCTGTCTTCAAACCAGGGATTCACTCGATCGAAAGGGCCCGTCGATCCGACTTTAAGAACCGCTGTTGGTTCGAGGTTCGAATCCTCGCAGGGACACCAACACTTACCCTGTCAGAATTGACAGTCCCCGCCGATGTTCCCCGCCTGATAGACTCTTCCTCGTGCCGAATGCTCAGTTAACTCCCCAATGGAAAACGAGTAAGAATCTAGCAGGCTGCTGAAAAACTAAACATTCCTCCCGCGAGTTGATCTTGGTCAACTATAATCTGTTCCAACGTCGAGGATGGAGGAACAGGATGCGGGGAGAGAACGAACAACAAGCGGCGATGTACAGTTACATTTCGCCGGAGCAACGAGTGCCAGCGGATCACCCGCTGCGACCGCTGCGCCAGATGACGGATGAAATCTTCAAACAACTGTCGCCGCGCTTTTCGCAGTTGTACTCGCGCACGGGGCGACCTTCGATCGCGCCGGAGCGGTTGCTGCGGGCACTGTTGTTGCAGGTGCTCTACTCGGTGCGCAGCGAGCGAATGCTGATGGAGCAGTTGGAGTACAACCTGTTGTTTCGCTGGTTCGTCGGATTGAATATGGACGATGCGGTCTGGGATGCTACGACCTTCAGCAAGAACCGGGATCGGTTGCTGCGGGGAGAAATCGCCGAAGAGTTCTTCGCCGCGGTGCTGGAACTGGCTCGCACAAAGGAGTTGCTTTCGGACGAACACTTCACGGTAGACGGCACGATGGTGGAAGGCTGGGCCAGCCTGAAAAGCTTCCGGCCGAAGGAGCAGTCGGGGAGCGGCCACGACGACAAGCCGGATGATCCCGGCAACCCGACGGTGAACTTTCGCGGTCAAAAGCGCTCGAATGAGACGCATCAATCGACTACCGACAGCGATCTGAGATTGTTTAAGAAGACCAAGGGGAGCGAAGCAAAACTGGCTTATCAGGGACACGTACTGATGGAAAATCGCAACGGCCTGGTGATCAATGCGCAACTGACGAGGGCCAGCGGTACGGCGGAACGCGAAACGGCGCTGGTGTTGTTGGGTAAACGAAACAAGCGGGTGACGTTGGCGGCGGACAAGGCTTATGACACGAAAGGCTTCGTCAGCGACTTGCGGCAACGACGAGTGACGCCGCACGTAGCGCAAAACGACAAACGACGCGGCGGCAGCGCCATCGATCAACGAACGACTCGCCATCCTGGTTATCAAGTCAGTCAACGGAAACGCAAACGAGTGGAAGAGATTTTCGGTTGGCTGAAGACCGTCGGACTGTTGCGCAAGACCCGCCACCGAGGCTTGCAGTTGGTAGATTGGATCTTCAAGTTCGCTAGCGCCGCTTACAATCTGGTGAGAATCAGAAACCTGTCGGCAGTAACCTGAGGATCCGGGCCAAACTGTCCCCGCTCGCTCAGGAAAGCGAAAGAAAGTGGCAAATGAGCCACTCGGAAGATCGATAATTCGACGAAAACTACTCATTACTGATAACCAAAACTGATTGCAAAACAGAATATCAATTGTAACGTTCAGTTTTTCAGCACCCTGCTAGTGTCCTGACTCTAAAGTTCGCTGACAAAATCGAGCGACACTGGCGAGGATCTCATCAGCGGATTTGGTCCAGATGAACGGTTTTGGTGCTTGGTTATGAATGTCGATGTAATTGCGAATGGTTGTTTCAAGGCTGCGCGTGCTGCGAAAGACACCACGGCGCAGTTGCTGTGCGGTCAAGAGTCCAAACCAGCGCTCGACGAGATTGAGCCAAGAGGCGCTGGTTGGCGTGAAGTGCAGGTGAAAGCGTGGGCGCTTGATCAACCAGCGCTTAATAGTGGCGGTCTTATGAGTACCGTAGTTGTCGAGGATCAGATGGACATCGAGCTCTGGCGGCACCTCCGCATCGATCTTGTCGAGGAACTTGCGAAACTCAAGAGAACGGTGCCGGCGATGAAGCTGACCGATGATCTTGCCGGTCTTAGTGTCCAAGGCTGCGAAGAGCGAAGTGGTGCCGTTGCGTTTGTAGTCATGAGCCCGGCGTTCCACTTGTCCAGGCCGCATGGGCAAAGTTGGTTGCGAGCGATCCAGAGCTTGAATCTGAGACTTCTCGTCAACGCACAGCACCAACGCCTTATCTGGAGGATCCATGTAAAGCCCAACTATATCTCGTACTTTATCGATGAAGAGCGGATCCCGAGAAAGTTTGAAGCTCTCGCTGCGGTGCGGGGCCAAAGAGAAAGCCCGCCACACTCGTTGCACACTGCTACGACTCAGGCCACAAGCTGCGGCCAGCGAGCGGTTGCTCCAGTGTGTAGCATTCTTTGGCGTAGACTCCAGCGTCATGGTCAATACTCGCTCCACCTCAGCATCACTGAGTCGCCGCGGCGTACCAGGTCGCGGTTCATCCAACAAACCATCGAGCCCTTTGTTCAGAAAGCGCGTGCGCCATTTGCCAATCGTCTGCTTGGTCACGCGCAAGCGCTCCGCCACTGTCGTATTACTCTCCCCGGCCGCGCACTCCAGAATAATACGCGCCCGTTGCGCCAGTGCCTGGCTCGTCTTCGGTCGCCGCGCCCATTGCTTCAGCGTCTCGCGTTCATCGTCGCTCAAGCTCAGCGGTGGTATCGGTCGTCCTGTTCGCATCAGTTTCTCCTTTATAACTGATACGTAAACAGCCGACCATTTGTTATACGAACTTTAGAGTCAGGACACTAGATTCCACCGTACTCCTTTTAATTCGTTCATCCCGATAGTGTAGACATCCTGGATGGCGGTTCGGTGAGCGTTCGCTGCCCGACTTGCTTAGTTTTCCGGTTGCCATCGTTTTATGAAACACGCGTTGCAACCAGTGCGCGGTGTGTACTCGGCGGTGAAGTGTCTTTGCCACAAAAGCGAATAGGTGGAGGTTGTATGTCAGAGCGTGAAGTTATCGAAGTCATCCACAAAGTGATCGAGTGGTCCGCGCCGGTTATCGAACTGCTGGCGGTGGCGGTCATCGTGGCCGCGGTGCTCGTACTCGCGGTCAAGCGCGGCACCGTCCGTTACATCTTTAAGGAGCACGCTCCCGGCGCGTACGAAAGCTATAAGCACCAGCTGGGTAAGGCGCTCTTGTTGGGACTCGAACTACTGGTGGCGGCCGATGTAGTCAGAACCGTGGCGCTGGAACCCACGCTGAAGAATGTCGCGCTGCTTGGTCTGTTGGTGCTCATCCGCACGTTCCTGAGTTGGTCGTTGACTGTCGAAATGGAGGGCCGCTGGCCTTGGCAATCGAGACCGGCCTCGAACAGGCAAAGCAGCACTGGGTCAGTGTGAGAATCTGTCAGGAATAAGTCTCACGCAAAGGCGCAAAGAACAGAAGGCGTAGAGACGCAACGAGGGAATGATGGTGCCGTGAAATTGAGAGAATTATGAATGCTCTCTTAGCGCCTTTTGCATTCTGTCCTTTGCGTCTTTGCGTGAAAACGCTTTTTCTTTCATCAAATTCATCGCGCGTCGCCGCGAGGTATGTGTCGCCCGCTCCGCAGGCTCCAATCTCATTTATGGATTTGTTCCTGGGGCTCACGCCCCAGGCTTTATTCGGTCACGTGCTCCGTACGCTCTAAGCCTCATCAGACTGGCTCCTGTTGGTAAACTCAAAAGCACCCGCTACAATTACTTCGAACATGGCGCTCTTTGTCTGGTCTCGGACAGAGAGCGCTTTTGAAACGAAGGGTCAAGATAGTTGTTACTAACAATCACCAGCACAAACGTTCCGGCCACGGACCTGGGTTATTTGCTTCACAAAAACCCGTCCAGGCTACAGTCGTTTCCGCTTTCATTTGGACAGGCGCATGTCTTCTATCCGGAAGCGACCAACGAGCGTTGTACTGCCGCTCTACTTCTGGATGTTGATCCGGTCGCGTTGGTGCGCAATCGCCGTGGACCATCTGGCGAAGGTGGAACGCTGGACCAGTACGTCAACGACCGGCCATACGTCGCGTCGTCGTTCCTTAGCGTAGCCATCGCGCGCGTACTGGGAAGCGCGCTTGCAGGCAAAAGCAAGGGCCGGCAGGAACTCGCGGATACTCCGATGCCGCTTGAAGCAAAAATTTCTGTTCTTCCTTGTCGCGGTGGTGAAGGATTTCTTCGACGCTTGTTTGAACCATTGGGTTATGAAGTAGTCGCAAAAGGCCATGAGTTGGACGAGAAGTTTCCCGAGTGGGGCTCGAGCTCTTATTACACGGTACAACTTCGCGGTAACGTTCGATTGCAGGATTTGCTCACGCACATCTATGTGCTTATTCCGGTGCTCGACAACGAAAAGCATTACTGGGTCGGCGATGACGAAGTTGAGATGCTGCTGCGACACGGAAGCGGCTGGCTTTCCGCGCATCCCGAAAAAGAGGAGATCACCAAGCGCTATCTGAAATACAGGCGCGACCTGGCGCGTGAAGCTCTGGCTCGTCTTGTCGATGAAGAATCTCCTGACCCAGATCTGACTGAGCGAGTTCATAACACCGAGGAAGCGGCGATCGAAAAGCCTTTGAACCTGAACGAGCAGCGGATCAACGCGGTCATGGCGGCGCTCAAGAGTTGCAGCGCCAGGCGCGTCGTCGATCTCGGTTGTGGTGAGGGCAAGCTGCTGCGTTCGTTGCTGGAAGATCGAAGCATCGACGAAATCGTCGGGCTGGACGTTTCGTACCGGGCTCTTCAGATCGCCCACGATCGCTTGCGACTGGATCGAATGCCGACTCGGCAGCGAGAACGACTGAAGCTCGTGCAGGGTTCGTTGATGTACCGAGACAAACGGCTTGCCGGTTACGATGCCGCGACAGTGGTCGAAGTGATAGAGCATTTGGATCAGCCGCGTCTGAGCGCGTTCGAACGAGTTCTGTTCGAGTTTGCGAAGCCCGCAGCCGTGGTGGTGACGACACCCAACGTCGAATACAACGCTCGGTTCGAAACTCTGCCGGCGGGAAAGCTGCGGCACAAAGACCATCGCTTTGAGTGGACGCGGGAGCAATTCAAAGACTGGTCGGAAGGAATCGCCGAGCAGCATGGTTATGATGTCAGGTTTTTACCAGTCGGGCCTGAAGATGCGTTGCTTGGCGCTCCGACGCAGATGGCAGTCTTTCGTCGTGAAAATGAGGTCAGTACCGATACGCGGTAGCGGCTTGGAAAACGCTGAAAGCGTTGGTTAATTCCAGCCCAGGGTTTGCTTTGAAACCCTGCGAAAGGCGGCTCGTTTCTTGAAGGCGCAACTCTGAAGGAGTTGTGTGACGCAGGTTGATCGCAAGCCCCGCAACTCTTTCAGAGTTGCGACAAAGCAAACGTGACTTTAGTCCCAGGGTTTCAAGGCAAACCCTGGGCTGCAATTAGCGAACGCTTTCAGCGTTTTTTCACTCATAGAGGAACAGACGTTTGAGCAAGACCATAACAATTCCAGAACTCGCCGTCGTCGTCCTCATCGGTCCGTCCGGTGCGGGGAAGTCTACGTTTGCTCGAGCGCACTTCAAATCAACCGAAGTCCTGTCATCGGATTTTTGCCGAGGATTGGTTTCCGACGACGAGAATGATCAGGCTGCAACCAACGCAGCTTTTGAGGTACTGCACTTCATCGCTTCAAAGCGGCTCAAAGCCGGGAAGCTCACGGTCGTTGATGCGACCAACGTTCAACCGGAAGCGCGTAAGCCACTGGTGGCTTTGGCGCGCGAGTATCACGTATTGCCCGTAGCTATCGTCTTCAATCTTTCCGAGAGACTTTGCCAGGATCGAAACCGGGACCGACCAGATCGCAACTTTGGATCGCATGTGATCCGACAACAGAGCCAGCAGTTGCGCCGCTCAATCCGCAACCTGAAACGAGAAGGCTTTCGGCACATCTTCGAATTCTCGACGCCGGAAGAGATCGAGGACGTGACGATCGAACGCCAGCCGCTCTGGAACAATCTGAAGAACGAGCATGGGCCGTTCGATATCATCGGCGACATTCACGGGTGTTTTGACGAGCTCCATGCGCTCCTGGCAAAGCTCGGATATCAGATCACCGAGGTGAACGGAGACGCAGGGTCTCGGCGTTACGAAGCTCAACATCCCGAAGGCCGAAAGGCAGTCTTCCTCGGAGATCTGGTTGACCGTGGACCAAAAATTCCCGACGTGCTGCGATTGACGATGAGCATGGTTGAAAGCGGCGCAGCGCTCTGCGTGCCGGGCAATCACGACATCAAGCTGATGCGAAAGCTGAACGGCAAAGACGTGCGCATCACACACGGCTTGGCAGAATCGCTGGAACAGCTCGAGCGGGAGCCGGATGAACTCAAAGCGAAAGTCGCTGCGTTCGTCGATAAGCTTGTCAGCCATTACGTGCTGGATGACGGACGTTTGGTGGTGGCCCACGCCGGACTAAGAGAGGAGTTGCAGGGTCGCGGCTCCGGCAAAGTTCGTGACTTTGCGCTGTACGGAGAGACGACCGGCGAAACCGACGAGTTCGGCCTGCCCGTGCGTTACAACTGGGCCGCCGAGTATCGCGGCAAAGCGATGGTCGTCTACGGACACACGCCGGTGCCGGAACCTGAATGGCTGAATCGCACGATTTGCATCGATACCGGATGCGTCTTTGGCGGAAAGCTGACGGCGCTTCGTTACCCTGAAAAGGAATTGGTTTCTGTTCCGGCGCTGCAGACTTACTACGAACCGGCCAAACCTTTTCTTTCAGAAGACGAACAAGCGCCCGCGCTTTCGGCTCAACAAAAGTACGATGACGTGCTCGATATCGAGGACGTTATCGGGAAGCGGATTATCTCGACGCGATTGCATCGCACCGTTACGATTCGAGAAGAGATCAGCATCGCAGCGCTGGAGGTAATGAGCCGTTTCGCGTCGAATCCCAAGTGGCTGATCTATCTGCCGCCGACCATGTCTCCGTCTGAGACGAGCCAGGCGCCCGGCTTACTTGAGCATCCGGCCGAAACATTTTCTTACTACCGGCATCAGGGCGTCGCTAAAGTTGTCTGCGAAGAGAAGCACATGGGCTCGCGCGCGGTTATTGTGGTTTGCCGGGATGAAGACGCCGCGCGACAACGGTTCGGAGTCGTCGGAGATGGTCCAGGCATCTGCTTCACTCGAACCGGTCGGCGCTTCTTCGATGACAAGCAACTGGAAACTGAGTTCATCCGAAGAATTCAAAGCGCGATTACAGGCGCCGGGCTTTGGGACGAATTCCAGACTGATTGGGTTTGCCTCGACTGCGAGCTGATGCCATGGTCGGCGAAAGCGCAGGAGCTCCTGAGATTGCAGTACGCGGCCGTTGGCGCTGCATCGCGCGCGTCTCTGCCCGACGCCGTCGCCGCGCTTGAACAATCTGCGGTAGCAGTCGGCGAAGTCCGGCCACTGCTGGACCGGTATCGAGCAAGAGAGAAAGCGACGGAAAAGTACACCGACGCATATCGCCAATATTGTTGGCCGGTTCACTCGCTGGCTGATTTGAAACTGGCGCCGTTTCATTTGCTGGCGACCGAAGGAAAAGTCCATGCGGACAAAGATCATGTCTGGCACATGGCGACGCTCAAGCGACTCTGTGATGCGGACGATGGATTGTTGCTGGCGACTGCGCATATGGTTGTTGACGTAACTGATCCGGCAAGCCAGGAAGCGGGCATTCGATGGTGGGAGGAATTGACGGGGCGCGGTGGCGAAGGAATGGTGGTGAAGCCGCTCGAATTCATCGCACGAGGGTCGCGCGGTCTGGTTCAGCCGGCTGTGAAATGTCGAGGGCCCGAGTACCTGCGCATCATCTACGGACCGGAATACACCGCCCCGGAAAATTTGGAACGCCTACGCCAACGCGGGCTGTCTGCCAAGCGCTCGTTGGCTCTACGAGAATTTGCGTTGGGGATGGAAGGTCTGGAACGATTTGTCCAGCACGAGCCGCTGCGCCGTGTGCACGAATGCGTCTTCGGAGTGCTGGCGCTGGAGAGCGAGCCCGTCGATCCGCGTCTGTGAAACTAAAGTCAGCGATGCGCCTCGACGTATTTCAAAACTCGCTTCAATTCGTGGTACTGGTGCGGTCTGCATCAAGAGAGAGATAAGACGGTCTCACGCAAAGGCGCGAAGAACCGAAAGCAGAAGACGCAAAGAGATCATTCATCTGTTAGTTCGTGGTTAGGCACCGAATTCGGCTTTCAACAGTTATGTCTCGCAAATCAACGTCATCCGCTGGTTCCGACCAGAGGGGCAAACTCCGTATCGGCAACGACTGGAACGCGATCACCATCATCGCGCTTTCGCAGTCGAATCCGCTGAAGGCAATCGCAGAGCTGGTCGAAAATTCTATCGACGCCCGCGCAACAATCGTCACGATCATTCGCGGCCGCAGCGAAGGGCGCCACTTTCTTGAGGTCCGCGATAATGGTCAGGGGATCCCGCGCGATGCCGATGGTCGACCGGACTTTCGTTACGTCGCTACGCATATCTGCGACTCGGTAAAGCGCCGGCTAAAAGTCGAAGGCGCGGCCGGACTTCAGGGTGAATTTGGAATCGGGCTTCTTTCATTTTGGACGCTTGGCGAGGAGCTCACGCTGACGTCGACAGGCGCGGAAGATCGGGTTTGGCAGATGGTGATGCGAAAGGGCGATCCGAGTTATGCGGTCAAAGCCAAACGCGCGCTTTTTTCTGAACCGGGAACTCAACTGCGAATATCGAAATTACTCGATGGACTTCGATCCTTGTCCGGCGAGAAGATCCAGTGGTACCTCGCCGCAGAATTGCGCGACCGTATCCGTCACACGGGCGTGCGCATTACCGTGATCGATAAGATCTCTCGGAAGCAGTACGCGGTCGAGCCGCGGCAATACGAAGGGCGGCTGCTGCATCAGTTGCCCGCCATTCGCTCCGTCCTTGGGGACGTTTACGTTGAGCTGTACATGAACGAACCGAAAGAAGGAAATCAAGTCGCGCTCTTTCGACGGGGGACGCGCGTGTTTGAGGACATCTCGGTTGCGAACGAGCTGGCCAAGCCGCCCTGGAGCACCCGGTATCTCCAGGGACTTGTCGATGCGCCTTTCATCAATCTGACGCCGGGCACTCGTACCGGACTAGTCCACGACGAAGCTTATTCCGCACTTTTGGACGCCCTGCTTCCGTTGGAAGAAAAGTTGGTCGAGATGCTCGAAGCGCAGCGTCGAGCTGAAGAAGAACAGGCCAGCCGCGAGCTCCTGCAAACAATCCAACGCGCGTTTCGAGAAGCATTCCTCGCGCTGCCCGCGGAAGAGTACGACTGGTTCGATATCCGAGCTCGCACAAAACGTGGTTCGGGAACCGGCAATCGCGAGTTTGAATCCGGAGAAGAAATTACTCTGGGAGCAACCGAGCCTGACTCAGACAGGACAAAGCAGCGGAAGTTTTTTGAATTCGCCGGTCCGCTTTTTAGCGTAGCTGTCTCGCCGGCATCGAGCGTCGTGCGCGTTGGGGAACGAAGGTCGTTGCGTGCGCTTCCTTATGATCGGTCTCGTCGCCGCGTCGAAACCGATCTCACATTCGCCTGGGAGGTAGTCGAAGGAAACGGCACGTTTGAACGCAGCCACGATCAGGCAGCCACGTTCCTTGCACCAGCCGAGCCCGGCCTGACGCGCGTAAACGCCACTGTTCGTCAGGGCGAGATCGAGCGTTCCGGCGAGGCGCTGATTACAGTGACGCACGAACTGCTTCCGCAGGTCGGGCCTGCGACAACTGAATCGTCCGGATTACCGGGCTATACGTTCGAAAGCGCGCCCGGCGAATCGTGGCGATCAAAATTCGACGCGGCTCGAAATGTGATTGTCGTGAACAACGGTCATCGCGATTTCGTCTACGCCGCCCGCAACAAGGCGCTCAAGCTGCGTTACCTGGTACGGCTTTATTCCAAAGAGCTGGTGTTGAGGAATTTCGTAGGCCTGCCCCCGGATCAACTGCTTGAACGCATGGTCGAATTGTCGTTGAGAACCGAAGAGAGCCTTTGAGCTATTTGGGATTCCGAGTGGATTTAAGTTTAGTGTTCTTGATCCGTTGCGTCGGTCTGGTGATGTTTGCTTTCGATAATTTTATCTCGCGTTCCTTGCCGTATGCTTCCAGCCTCTTCCCTTTAGCGTTTTCATTCAGGAACTTGTATCTAATGACGATCGATCGTCCGTCGCTCAAAAGTTCACGCGGGACGCTGAAAAGCACGGACGTATTTGGCGGTAGCATCGAGATACCGCCGAAGTCGTAGCCGTAGCGCACCGGCTTACCTTTCGCGTCAAAAACAGAAAATCGAATCCCGATCTCAGCGCCTTCACAGAGCCCGTAAGAGAACTTGCCCATGCTGGTTCGATAACCGCATTCCTTCTTGCCGGTCAGATAAATACTTTCAGTTGAAAAGTTGATCGGTAACCGCGAGTTGTTATGCAAGCGCAGCCAGATGGCGCTCGCGTCTGCTTCGTTTCGCCGGACCAGGCTCGTGTCGGGTTGTCCGGTTTCAACCAGACGTTTTGCGGCCAGGTCGGCGAAATCGCCAAAATGGCTGAACGTTACGAAGACATTTTTCTTCAATACCTGCGTATCTAGTTCCGCTTGTCTTTCTTTTGTGGCTTTAAGCGCCGCCTCGTTCTTTTCGTCCGCTATCTCTTCTGCTGTCGGCCGATGCCTTTCCCTAATCGGCACGATATGCCAAAGACGGGCGCCACTCTTCACGTCCCACATGATGATGTTTTGATTGTCGCCCCCGGACACGAGCCGGGTGCCGTCGGGGCTGAATGCCAAAGCATCATCGCTGGAATATCCGCCGTCAAATTCTCTGACCAACTTTCCGGTCGTGAGATTCCACAATAGAATCTCTCCTCCGATGTCGGACGTCGCAACGAGGCTACCATCAGGGCTGAAGACGACACTGTGTACATAGCTGGCCTGGTCACCTAACCGCCGCAGAGGTTTGCCAGTGGACCAGTTCAATAACCTCGGCGGATTCTCGCCGCCACTATTGGCAATCAGAACTCTCTCGTCCGGACTCAGCGCAAAGCTTTCTCCGCTCTTGTTCGTCTTCAAAACTCGAATCAATTGACTGCCCGCAGGCAAGTGTTGATTCCAGACCTTGATCGTCCCGTCTTCATGTCCCGAGATGATCAGTCGACCGCGGGCATCAAACCGGGCCGAGTGGGCTTTACTGCCGCAGCAGTACGTAAATTCTCCCATTGTGTGAGGCTCGTTTGTCGTGAACTCTCCGATCAATCTCCAATCGCTTACTTCCCAAAGACCGACCGTTGTGCCGAGAGTGCCGACCATCTGCTTGCCGTCGGGACTGAAGGCAACCGACGACAGCCCATCGATCCCTTCGGTTGTGACTTGAATGGAACGCAGCAATTGTTTGGTCGCAACATCCCAAACTTTCAGGGTCTGATCGTCACTGGCTGAAATGAAAAGTTTGCCGTCGGGTGTAAATGCGACGACGTCGACGCTTTTTGTATGACCCGTCCAAGCCTGCACAAGCGAACCCGTCTGCGCATCCCACAGGCGTACGATTCGATCTTCACTACCCGAAGCAAGGAATCTTCCGTCTGGACTGAATGCAAGTGCTTTGATCTTTCCTGGATGAGCTTCGAGGCGAGCTACAGTCGTTTTAGTCGCCAGGTCGAATAGTTTCACGGTGTCGTCGTAATCATCGAAAGCCAGCAAGGTATTATCCTTACTAAAGTCGCACCCACAGGTGTTCGGTAGTTCGGCGTCAATCTTAATCTCGTCACCATTCTTCAGATTGAGAAGCTTTATTGAGCTAGAGTCACCCACGGCCATTAGTTGCGTGTCTCGGCTCAGAACAACTGAACTGTCGTAATCGACGCTGGCGTCGCTTTCTCGCAGAATCGAACCCGTGTTCGTATCTATTACTTCGGTTTTGAGTCCACACCGAGCTGCCAGCAGAGCAAGATCGTCGCTGTATGCGAAACTCTTCAGCATCCGACCTCTGGGGCTACAGAGATTCAGGACCTTCTTGCTTAGCAGCGAACCAGTCTCCAAATCCCAACGAGTAACGATTCCGCTGATACCTCCTACCAGAAGCTGCTTGTTATCATCACTGAAGACAACCTTGGAATCATGGTAGTAAGCGAGAAATCTGGCCTCGACGGTTCCCAGCTCTTTGATGATTTGACCGTTCGTCGCATCGAGCAACACGAACTTGTGCTCTTCGTCTTCCGGCGCAGCGACGGCAGCGACATATTTTGCATCGTGGCTGAAACCTACGGTCGTGACATATTCATCGGCGATGCGAGTGCTCCATACCAGCTTTCCGGTCTCCGCTTCCCAAACCTGCGCAGTCCCGTTTTCGCTTCCGGTTACAATCAGACTGCTGTCATCGCTCCATGCGAACGCCCGTAACGCAAGCTTGTCGCTGCCTCTTACTTTCGCGGTTGAGTCTTCAATGGTTGCAATCAGTCTGCCCTGAGGTATCTGCCAAATGTTCAGGAAACCATCGGCGGCGGAATAAGTAAGCAGGAGCTTATCGTTCGGACTCCACCTTACTTCCAGAATCGCGTTGGTGTGTCCCGGTTGAAGGGGTAGCTGCAGGGCATCTTCGCTTTGAGCGGCGATCTGACTAAGCAGAGCGAGCGACCATGCCAAAGTCAGCAATACGTTTCGTCCGGTCTTTCTTAAGTTTCGATGCATGCGCGTGGGTTGACCGCGGTCAGTGTTGGTGTGTACGACGTTTCTTTGATGCGCTGAATATCAGAGAAATCGCTGAATCCGCGCAACATTTATCTTGAGCCAACCTGACTTCGTCGCCGACCTGAATTTTTTGTGTGCGAGGCTTCGGAGGCTATGGCGGTGCTAAGCGACTATCTTCTCTCCTGTCCTGAGTTTACTGACCGCGTGCGTCAAACCACTTTTTTCAGTTGGTGGGGTCCGGCAAGATATGGTTTGCAACGTCGTCGGGCGCGATGTTAACATGGTCGTGTTAATTATCATGGCCGTGTTAGTTAACAACGCCCTGATATCGTCCGAGAGAATAGAGAAGGCAATGGAAAATTCAGAAAAGCCCGAGAAACCCGCGGCCATCGAACGAGGACACCGTGCCGAAGACTTGCTGGCCCAAATATTCGAGCAAGCCGGATGGAGTGTCGAGCGTAAACGTCATCGCCACGGATCCCCGCTGGACATGATAGTCCGGCGTCCTGACGGAGCTGTATACGCTGTCGAGGTAAAAGCCGCAGTTGAGGGGCGAGGTGACCGCTTAGTGCCCCTATTTTCCCAAGCCGTCCTCCAGTCTCTACGCGGTGCCGGCCAGAATGCGGCCCCTCTCGCGGTAGTGGCTGCGCCTAAGATAAGCCAACGCGCAGCGGAACAAGTCCTAAAGTTCGCAGAGCAATACGCTCCCGACGCGGCCGCCGGTGTTATCGATTTCGAAGGACTCCGCTTGTTTCGAGGACCGCAACTGGAGGAACTCAACGCGCAAGCTCCGCACAAGAATTCAATGTCGCGGAAATCGCCGCGCGTTTCCGGACACTTATTCTCCGATCTGAATCAGTGGATGCTCAAGGTACTGTTAGCCCCGGAAGTTCCCGTTGAATTACTTTCCGCTCCGCGAGACCAGTACAGAAACGCATCCCAACTTGCGCGCGCCGCAGACGCTTCGGTCATGAGCGCATTTCGCTTCGTGCAACAACTCCGTGAAGGTGGGTTTCTGTCGGACTCTGTTCCATACCTGGGCTTGGTACGACGTGACGAGTTGTTTCGCCGATGGCAAGCCTCCGCGGTCCGGTCAGTCAAGGAAGTGCCGATGCGGTTTCTGCTAAAAGGAGACCCGCGTGCGCAACTCCACAAAATGCTCAGCAGCGGCCGCGTATGTCTGGCTCTGTTTGCCGCAGCCGAAGCGCTAAAGCTTGGATTCATTGAAGGTGTTCCACCATACGTATACGTCGAACGCTTTGAGCCGGCAAACCTGGTGTTATGGAAGAATCTTAGACCTTGTGAGTTCAGCGAACGTCCCGACGTTGTCCTTCGTCAGGCTCCCGCACCGCAATCCGTCTTTCGCGGCTTGGTCCGACCAGACGGCTTGGCGTCATGCGATATCCTACAAATTTGGGTCGACGTGTCATCACATCCCTCGCGAGGTCGCGAACAAGCAGATCTGATACGAAGAAGAGTCCTTAATAAGATCATTGAGGGAACGACGTGATGGAGGATCTCGTGAACTTTGCGCGGCTTATTGAAGCCGTTCGACCTTGGCTTGCCCACCTTGTGATTGTGGGCGGCTGGGCACATCGGCTACATCGATTCCATCCGCTTGCAACGTCTCAGGATTATCAATCACTTCGTACTCGTGACGTTGACTTTGCATTCTCACTCAATGCACCGCTGGAGGGCGATCTGAAGAACGCACTTAATAAAGCCGGCTTTAAAGAAGAGCTCTTGGGAGAGCCTATGTCTCCGAATACACAGTACTATCTCGGAGAAGAAGAAGCTGGGTTCTATGCCGAATTTCTAACCGTAAAGCGAGGAAGCGGCGAGAAGCGCGATGGCAAACCTGACTCGACTCTTTTGAAAGCCGGCATTACGGCGCAAAAGCTCAGGCATCTTGAACTGCTTTTGGAAGCGACGTGGGAGCGTTCAAATTGGGGTCGAAAATGGAGTGCCAGTTGAACAGTCGACCGAAATTGTTTTGCCTAACCCGGCCAGTTTTATTGTTCAGAAGCTGTTAATCCATAAAAATCGTCTGGCTGATAAGAAAGCCCAAGACGTTTTGTACATTCACGATACGTTGGAGGTGTTCGGCGCGTCACTGGACGAGTTGAAGAGTATCTGGGAAGGCAGAATCAGGCCTACTATGCCAGGTAAGACAGCTAAGAGAGCAGTAACTACTGCGAGGGATCTTTTCGAAAATGTGACCGACACGATTCGAACTGCTGCCCTGATACCGGCAGACCGGATCCTTCAACCGGAGAACGTTTGCCGAGCCATTAATTACGGCCTCAATGAAATCTTTGGAACCGAAGGATGACTGCCCAATCTGAGTTGGCGCGATTATGACGCAATGACGTGTTGTAGCGTAGGAGGTTGTGAGATCCTTTGACCGACGGATTCCATTGATCTTGCTACATCTTGTTTCGACTGTTCCATTCGATATCACTAGAACCGACTTATGAACTGGATGGGAGGTTCGAAAACTTTCGCGAGAGCACCAAAGGATACATAACCCACCTTGATGTCTTCTTTACTGTTGAGTCCGCGAAGTGCCAGCACTGCAGGCAATACAATTGCCCTTGAACGATATCCACTTCATGATTCATACCCAGCATCGACAACACACTCGCCTGGCTAAACACACATCTCGCCTTCGACGCTTAACAACTGCATCGACCGGTCGCCGCGCCGGTTTAAGGCTTAATTGGTGCGCCGATGTGGCGAAGCTTCGCGGCCTTCTCGAGAAACTTCTTCGCGTCCGCGGCCGTGTTGACGACCATGCTGCCCAACACGGGATCGTGTGCGTAAAAGTAAGCAATCGCATCAACGATGGATTTTTGCAGCTCGTTTAGCGGAACGTCGCGCGGATCGACGCTTCCCATCAGTCCTTCAACCAGCGTCGACGACGGTCCCGGGTAATCTTTCCAGTCAGGCCACGTCTCGAGGCTGCGTGAGGTTGAAGCAAAGACCTCCGTAAATTCCGGCGCGCAGTCCTGCCGAGGCCCCAAAGACGTCAGGCCCCATTTCTGTTGCATAGTTTTCAAGAACGAGCAGTGATGCATGGGGCTGTTCACGATCGTGTTCGCCGCGATGTTTGCGGACACCATCACCATCGGCACGCGGACGCCAAGCCGTTCGAAGTTGAATCCCTCCTGTCCTGCTCCGGTGTTGAAATCAGCCGGGTTCGGCGAGGTGACCGG
This sequence comes from Pyrinomonadaceae bacterium, assembly GCA_963702045.1. Taxonomy (GTDB): domain Bacteria; phylum Acidobacteriota; class Blastocatellia; order Pyrinomonadales; family Pyrinomonadaceae; genus JACMLC01. Next base: position 5,065,597 of record OY969701.1, on the reverse strand, counting down.
CGGCGGCGGAATGTGATCGAATCCGCCGCCGTGTTCGTCGAAAGTGATGATCAGCAAAGTATTCTGCCAGTTGTTTCCGTTGACCGATTGGGAATTGCGAATCGCCTGATAAACTTTCCAAATGATCCGGTCGCCGAGCAACACACTGCCGGGGCCGCCATCCGAATAGAGCAACGAGTCGAACGACGACGGGTGCATGTCGTCGTGCCACATGACGTCTTCGAAGAAGTTGATGAAGTGCGGTTCGACGAATGAATACTTCGGCAGCTTTCCTTCTGCGCAGTCGTGGAAAAAATTCGTAAAGAACGGCCGGCCGCCCTCCAGATAGCGGAAGTAGTCTTCGCCGGTCTTGTCCTTCAAATCTCCCCAGTGAACCAGCTTGGTCAAACCCACGGCGAGGTCCTCGTAAACATGCCAGCTGCCTGCCCCAAACTGCGCCTCGAGCAAATCAAAGAGCGTTGGTCCTTTGCTCGATTCGGCCCAGCTGTCCAGGTCCCACGGAGCATCGCCGCTTATTGGTGGATTGTTGACCCACCCCCACGAAGTGGCGGCGTGCCAGAACGCGCGGTTGCACCAGGTCTGGCTCGGCACTGCGCAGAACCAATGATCAAAGACCGCGAACTGCTGGGCCAGGGCGCTTAGGACGGGGATCGAGCTCGGAGCGAAACATTCCATGATGACTTTGCTCTGATCGGCCGCGGACCCAGTCCATTTCGGCGTCGCTGTCAGAGTATTGAAATAGTCCTTTACGAATCCCTGCATTGTAGGAACGCCGGAAGGATCAGCGCCGGAGAAGAGTTGCGCAGTGATGTGATCGAATTCCTCACCCGGATCTGGATAGGGCTGATGAAAGTCGGTTCCGACCGAGACCGGAACCGGATTGCCGTTCTCGTCGGGGTTCGCTAGGTTGTTTCCGTCGACTCCGGCAAAGTTCGGCCCATTGGGGTAAAGATTGCCAAGTATGTTGTCGAACGATCGATTCTCAAGCATCAAGACAACAACGTGATCGAACGTATCCAACGGTGACTGTGAGTTGTCCATTGTCTCTCCTTTGCAGTCCTCCAGACTGAAACGCGTGTTTGAGATTTTCTGTATCGAGTTAAGTCGTGCTGCGTAGGATCGGCAGAAGCCGAGTCTCTTGTGCGGTAATTCTCGGAACTGAATTATGGAGCGGCGATAATCTAGTGCCGAATCGAGTGGATGTCAATAATCGAGTTTTTTCGGTAGTGGGCCAGTTTCATTGTCACCGTTATTAAGGCTGAGCGAGAAATACAAACCACGAAACACACGAAGCCATTGCGAACAACACGAAACTGGGAACGGGTTCGCTTTTTCGTGTGATTTTGATTTTCACATTTCGTGCATTTCGTGGTTGCGGGTTGCGATCTTGTTAGTCGGTGCCGCGAAAACCCGCTCCTTCGCACTACGGCTTTTCTTTTGGCGTGCGGCGATCGGTTAGCGGTTGGTACTGCATTTTGGTCATGTCAATTCCGACTATGTATGACGCTCTTGAGCCGACTCGGCGATTTGGAGTGAAGGTGACGGGAGGTGCGACGCCGGTTCTGAAGTCCTGCATTTGTTCGAGCGAGCTGATGAGCGTGGCTCGATCCAATCGCTTGCCGCTTAACTTCACGGCCTCCAGCAGGACTTTCGTCGCAGCAAAAGCGATTGATTGAAATGCGGGAGTGCGAAGCGCAACATTCGAAGTTTTCAACGTCGCGAGAAACTCCGCGAAATCATCCTGGTTCGGAATCGACGAGGGATAAGTCAGGAAAGTCTGCGCCGCGATCGACGCCGGCAAATCGAAAGCGCCGCGGCCCAGCATTACAACCGAGCTGAGAATCGGAATCTTCAATCCGGTACGCTCCATCTCGCTCGCCAATGCCTTTGCTTCATCCGCGGGACCAAAGAAGAAGAGGTAGTCGGGCTTTGCCGCGAGCAAGCCCTTCACAGCCGTCGCGGCATCGATGTGTCCGGAAGGGTAGTTTTGTTCGCTCGCCAATTCGATCGAATACAATTTCACCTGCGCCTTCAAACCGACCAGCGCGTCCAGATTGAAATCGTTGTTTGCGTAAACGACGGCTGCGCGCGTTTGCTTGCCGGCGTTCTTTTCGCTGATGAAGTCGACCAGCGTGCGTGCCTGATCGGCGAATGTCGGAAGCAGGTAGAAAATGTATTGGTTGGGCGGCACTTCGTTTTTCGGCGTGAGCGTAATTGGACCGACAAGCGGAACTTCGCGGCTCTTGATATACGCGTTGACCGCGCCGCTGTCTCCGATCTCAAAACTACCGACCAGAGCAAATACATTTTCCTGCTCGATCAATCGGCGTGTTGCTTCTATCGTCTGCGCCGGCTCGCCCTTGGAATCCTGTACCACCAGTTCTATCCGACGACCGTAGAGTCCTCCCTGCGTGTTGGTCTGCGCGAAAGATGCGTTGAGGGTTGCTTTGATGTCTTCGCCAACCTGCGCGAGTGGCCCACTGAGTGGTAACGCGGCTCCAACTTTTATGGCGCCGTCCGTCAATCCCGGATCGAGGGTTGATTCTTTGCCGAGCTTTTTGAGATATGCGATCAGATCAGCGACCTGCTCGCGCGTCATCAAATAGCGCGGCATGCCGGGGTGCATCGGGGTTCCGTCCGGAGAAAGTCCCTTGATGATGGCTCGGGCGAGTGTCGTCTCGTCGTAGGGTTGGCGTTCGCGGCGGGTAAGCGCGGAAGTGTGTTTTTGAGTAAGCGTCTGCCAATCGATCGGCGGCGGTTCAAGCCCACCTTCGCTGGTTCCCTCGCCACGCAATCCGTGACAGTTTGTGCAGGCGAACGAAGTGGCAGGAATCTCGAGCGCATCGCTGCCGAGCAAAGCTGTGATTTCGGTTGCCGCCTCGCCCTTGAGATAGATCAGCCGGCCGCGTTTTTCCTGAGCAGCGATATCGTCTTTGCTTTGGGTAGACGCGCTCTGAGCCACGCCCAGAAAAACGGCAAGCATCAGGAGCGTAAGCGCGAGTTTGATTCGAGTTTTCACGAAGTAATTGGTGATGGGTGAATAGTAAATGGTGAATGGTAGAAAGACTTAGCTGTCGAATAAGAGCGTCAAACTAAATGGAAGCCTCGATCAAGTTACGGTGGTCACGAGTACGGCAATTGCCTGTCACGGTCCGATGAAGTCAGTACCACTCGCGGTAGCGGGTGGGTCCAACGGTGAATAGTGAATGGTGAATAGTAGTTGGCGAGCAGCTAAGGTGAATGGTCTAAGAAAGTCGGGCATCCATTTACCATTCACCCTTCACTTTTTATCAGTCATCTTCACGACCGCATCCGCAATTTCCGATGGACTCGACATTGCCGACACCTTCTGCCACTCGCCGGTTGGAACGTTGCCGATCAGCAACACGCTCGAGTGCTGTTGCTTGTCCGCTACGTAACCGCCCAGCTTGGCCAATACCCCATCGACATTCTTCTTGTCGCCGGTCAAAAAATACCAACCGGGCTGCGCATGAAAACTGTCGGAGTACTTCTTCAAGACCGGCGGTACGTCTGTTTCCGGATCTACGCTGATCGACAGCATCAAAACTTCCTTGCCCACTCGCTCGCCCAAATACTTTTGCACCTTCGCCAAATTCGCAGTCATCGGCGAACAGACGCCTTTGCAGGTCGTGAACAGGAAATTTATCAGCACCACTTTGTCTTTGAGCAAGTCGTCGTAGAACCGAACCGTTTTGTTGTCCTGCGTCAGCAACTCATTATTAGGAAAGTACGCGGCCGCTGTGTCGCTCTCCGGCTTCTTGCTCTCTGCTTTGACGTGCGACGCAGATGTTTCGCCCTTGCCCGCGGCTTCCTTAACCAAACCGGCTATCTGCGACGCAGGCGCGAGTCCGTAGGTGCGGGTCCAGAATTTCGCCGTATCGTTGCCGACAAGAATCATCGGCGTGTGATCATTTTTATCAGCCACATAACCACCCAGAGCGCGCAGAAGCTCGTCTATCTCGGGTTGGCCGCCTGTGATGAATTTCCAATTTGGACCGGTTTTGAACTTGGACGAAAACGTCTTCAGCCTTTCGGGCACGTCGGTAGTGGGATCAACGCTGATCGATATCAACTGAACATCCTGGGCGCCGGCTTCCTCCAACGTCTGCTGCACGCGCCGAAACGTGGCGGTCATCGGCGGGCAAATCGTTGTGCAGGTCGTGAAGATGAAATTGATCGCGACCGTCTTTCCTTTGACCAGATCAGAATAGAAATTGAGTTTGCGACCGTCCTGGTCATAGACAACGGTGTCCGGAATTTTCATCTCGGACCGAATCTCGCCTTTGTTCTGATCGCTACTTCCAGCGGGCAACGGAACCATTGCTTCGGCTTGTGCCGTCTCTGCCGGAGGGCTGGCGACTTTCAGATTCATGCCGCACTTGGGACATTTTCCGCGCCTGGTCGAAGTGACTTCCGGATGCATCGGGCAAGAGTATTTGACCGCGCGTGCTTTCTTCTTCTGCTGAGCCTGGGCCGGTGTCGAAGCGACCAGAACGACCGCCAGCGGCGCAAACAAGGAGAGACAGAAAATCATCATGAGTCGGGAAAAGCGGCTGCTCATTCTTCACCTCTTTATTGATCGGGATTCTTCTCTTGTATCGGAGCGCTGTCCCTGACGGACACTGCGGCGGATGGCAGGTCGGCGAAAGATTTGCCGCGCGAAGCGATACTCAACATGACGCGATAGGCTGCGCTCTCCGGAAACGTTTGCATGATTTCATAAACTCCCGGTTCAACTTCGCTGGCGAATTGGCGTTGCTGCCAAATGCCGGGCGGTTCGAAAACAAGCACCTGCACGTCCTTCAAACCCGCGATCGGTTTTTTCGTGGTTGAGTCAGTGATCTTGATTCTCAGCGAGCTCGATTCGGTCGTCACAAGCTGCTTGTCTTTGAAAAGAAATTCAACCGCGATCGCATCCTGAACTTTCTTGACGTCCTCAGGCGATTCGGCGATCTCCATTTGAAAACAATTGATGACCTGAGGCTGGTTCAAAAAGAACGGGATGTCGTAGAGGCCCGCCGGCGGGAGCCTGACAAGAGTGGAATAGACGCCCGGCTCTTTTTCCGAAAGGCTTCGATCCAACAAAAGCAACGCCTGCGGGCGCCTTTTATAATTGGTGAACGTTCCCATCGGCGCCATCATGCCTTCAACGTAATAGTAGATCATCTGGTCCGGGCCGTTGGCGATCATCACGGCGTTGCCTTCCGGCGTGGGAATGATCATGTCCGAAACGCCAATCTCCTGCGGCAAATTATTAGGCGGAAGACGACCAGCCGTGATTTCAACCGGCGAGATTTTTTCTTTGCCGGCCAGGGTTAGATCGAGCAACGTGATCTTTTCCGAAGCCGTGCCGCGAATGTATGCATAGCCTGGCGTGAATATCACCTGATCGGGCTGTGTAACTACAGCGCTGCTACTGATAATTGTGTTGGTCGCGGCATCCAGGATCGACACCGTGCTGTCGACCTGATTGACAACGAATCCGAACCGGCCTTTCGGCTCAAACCGGAGGGCGACGACTCCGCGTTTAGATGGAATCGTCGCGACCACCGTCTGCTTCGAAGGGTCGATAACGGAAATCGATTCTCCGTTGATAGCCGCTACATAAATCATGCGGCTTGCGCTGCTGTAGGCGACGGGAACCGGGGTCTTGCCAACCTTAATATCGGTGATTTTTTCGAACGTCTTTGTATTGATGACCGAAACCGTGTCGGCCCCGCTGTTTGTCACGTATGCGAAGCCGCCCTCGGGTGCAAACGCAATGTTATGAAGTCCCGCGCCTGCCGGAACTATCCCTGAAACTTTGTTACTCGCGGTATCAATTGCGACGACTGTTTCGGTACCGTCGAGTCCTACCCAAACATTGCGCCCACCGGGTTCGAGCGCGATGCGCACGGGTTTTGTTTTCTCACCCATCGGCAGAGTCGCGGTCAGCTTCTTGGTAATGGTGCTGATGACTCCAACCGCTGACTTGTCGGGCAAGGTGACGTAAAGGGAATTCTTGTTTTGAGAAAGGACCCAATCCATTCCTCGCCCGGGAAGCTCAACGATGCTCTCGAGCTTGGTCTTGCTGAACGAAACTTGCGGATTGATAAACGTGATGGTGTTGTCGTGGTTGAGCGTGAGCATCAAATAGCTATTCAGATCGACATCGGGCCGGGCGCTCAACAATCCTCCCGAGAAGGTGCGAATCTTGTCTTTGCATTCGGTTTCGATGGGAGCTCGCCCGCTCTCGTTCATGTCCAGCCAGGCTGCCGGATGGAGGCCGGTTAAAGGTTGGCCCGTTCGAATATCTGTAAGCCGGATCGTTACGATCGCATCCGCAGAGTGAACCAAGCCGTTATTCCTGCCCATCTCGTTCGGCAACGCTTCGACGGTGAGGTTGATTGCCACACCTTCCTTTTCGTACTTCCGCGCATACGAGACGGGAGCTTTTGAACGCGACGCTGCAGGTTTTCCAACGGTGGCCCGTGCTCCGGGTCTTGGAATTTCGCTTTGCGCGTTGGTCCGAATCGTCGATCCGGTCATTAGAACTGCTGCGATTAAGATTTGCGCGCAAAGCGAAGTGATGTGTTGTTTCATTAAAAGTACCGGGCCGATGTGCGAACACGACCGGCCCGGTGCACCTCCTATTGTTGCCTTCTGGCTTTGACGCGGAAGATTCCCCACAATCCGTTGGTGAATTGGAAGCTCTCCTGCGTTCTGTACAGATAGTCGCCAGGCCTGCTAAGTAAACCGCCAGCCGTCGTCAGAATGTTTTCGTGACGCGCTGGGCCGATGCCGCTATACGATCCGACCTCGAAGCTGAACGGATTCACACCCTGGACAGTAGAAGAAGCAGTCCATGGTTCGAATTGCCAGTGATGGCCGAAGATCGTAAAGCCGTGTTGACGTGGATGCCCCGCCGGTTGAGCAATGCGGAACCGAACGGGCGTTCCCGCGAAGGTGTTAAAGACCATTGTCTCCGGATCTTTGCACGGTCCCCCGCAACCGGGATTCGGCTGGGTTGAGCTAAGCACGTCCTTGAGTTCTTCGTCGTTCAGCACGTCCGGAACGTCTGTCACCTCGAGGTCTCTACGTGCCCAGAGTGGTTCACTCCGGTAGTTGAATGCTTTGAATCCGGTATCTTCCGAATCGTCTTCGCCGCCGATGTTCTTCAGCGGTACGCCGTTCTGCAGCACGCTTAAATCGTCCTGATACATAACAGCGTGTTCGCGGAATAACAGGACATCGGCCGGCCCGGTCGGATCAAAGATCGACGCCGAAGCATTCGGTCCGGTTCCGAGAGTGCCGGTGAAGTCGGTCGACCAATCTCGCCCGAATGGTTCGATGATCAGCATTCCGCCCGCTCCATGCGAAGCGTGCTTGATGACATCGCCCAAATCGCGCAGTCCGGTCGAACCGAACTCTATCGGCTTGCCGACAAGTTGGCCCTGTTGGTTGCGGAACAGTTGGCCGGCGTACCACGTGTACGTGATTGTCTGGTTTGGGCCAACCGTAGTGTCGTTATTGAATCCGACCCGAGCTCCATCCGATGCGTTCAGATCATACTCGACCAGTTGCGGATGCAACCCGACGCGGTTGGACGTCTTCACCTGATTGAAGTTGAAGTGGTTGATCAGCGCCGGCATGTGATTCCAGCTATCGATCTCCGGAATGATCGTCGGCAACCTGTTGGTTAACGTAACCTGAATGCAGTCGCCGGCGGCAGCACGGAGGACCAAAGGCTCCAGCCGGGCAGCACCGCTGTTGAATGCATTGAAGTGGTTGTTGTCAATAAAGACGATCGCGTTCGGATCGTAAATATTGAAGCGCTTGCTATAGAACAGCTTGCCGTGCGGCACGAGGTCGCGCGACAACCACGCGCTCACGTTGTAAGGCCGAAGCGGCGCACCCGCAGGACAAACGCTGGGCGGATGTATCGGCTCTGGCGAAATGCGTTGAATCGCCATCGTTTGCCCGGTCGTTTGATTTTCGACGTTGGCACTGAATCCCTGGAAGGTGCGCATGATGCCCCACTGGCCATCCCAAAGATTGTCGGTCGCACCCGATTGATAGAGACGATCCTTGCGTCCATTGCCTGTCAGCGGCGAAGGATTGATCTCAAACTCGAAGTGTTCCGAAATACCAATCTGTTGTCCATTTCGAAAACCGGAGTTTGGAGACGAAGGTTCGAATAACCACTTCGCATTGTGAATGCTGAACACGTGTTGCTCTTCCTGCGCGCCTTGAACCAAACGCACCTGGACGCGTTCCTTTTCAAACGCGTAAAGAAGAGGTGTGAACGGATCGCCGTGAACAACTGAGCTGAAGACGTTCGCCATATCACCGGCCGGACCCGTCTTTTGGGTGAAGTTCCCATAGCCGTCATCATTCGCGATTCTGTGCGGAATCGGTTCGTTGCGATAGTTGATCAACTGCGTTCCCGGATCGCCGGCCGAAATGGACTCCGGCATAGGCCTCGCCGGCTGTTCGATGGCGATGAATACATTGTTGGCTTCCATGAATCCCGGCGGATTGATGGGTTTTAGTTCGGGCGTGTACACGATCGCGAAATCGGCGAAGGCCAGGTTGAATTCGCGGTAAGGAGTCGAACCTGCATTTATGTTGGCGGCGAACGACGTCGGGCCCCCATCTCTTTGAGTACCCATGGGCGTCCCATCGAGCGTAGTCCACGAAGATCCCTCCGGCTCGATTACCAACGCTCCGTACATTCCATGATGCTGGTGCGAGCTGGGGCTAAAGTGATCGTGCGTAAAGACTGTCCTGATCGTGCGGTCCACGCCTTCAGTGTTGCGAAGCTGATCCGCCCACCATCGCTGAACGGTGGTCTGCGCCCCGACGTATTTACCGCCAGGACCGGTTCCAAAAAACGGATGCGGCAGCGCGGTTAGGATTTGACTCCCGCCGCTCGCTTCCTGAAACTTATTGTTGGCATTAATGCGTTCTCGTACTTCATCAGGAGAAAACCCACCGTCCTCGTAATTCCAGCCATTGCCCGCGCCGTCCGATGAAGTAACATCGAATTTAACGAGGTGAATGTGCTGGCCCACTATATCGGTCGGTGTAAAGATCTGGAAGTCATCCAGATTGAGCACGCTTGGCAACAAGTTTGTCGCTGCGAATCTGACGCAATCGCCAGAGTTGGCGCGGAAGAAAAGCGGTTCGGGTTTGCGCGTACCGTTCAAAGTTGGCAGCGCATCGAACTCGAGGGTCGTGATTCTTGCCTGTCGATCGTGCCATCCGGCACGGTTAACCTTCATATCAAACTGGATGTACGCCGCGCGATACGGGCGTAGCGGCGAGCCCGGCAAGCAGGGTTCCGCATATGGCGCACCTGTTACTCGTGGCTGGCCATTGACCAGAAAGAGTTGAGGGTCTCCGTTTGCGGTCCAGGATTGATAGCCTTTGGCGGGCCAATCATATCGCGTAATGAAAGTGACTCCCGCGTTGCCCAAACCGTCATCCACTCCTTCATGGAACCTCATCGCGGCTTTTTCATCAGGCTCGCCAGTCGGATCAAGCAACAAGAGTTTTGCTGATTTCAACTTGCGGGCAAAGAAGAAATGCCAGGTAGGATCCACACCAGTCGAGTCGACACGCGATGCCACCGGATCGAGGAAGAATGCCGGATCTACTGCCGGGCGTCCGTCTACGATTTCGGCTTCTTCGATAAGGTGACGTTGCAGACCGCCGTCCCAATCGAAATCGAGCGGTGGCTGTGGTGCACGATGGCCGATCAATGCCGCGATGTAGAATGGGTATCCCTTAAAAACATCGTTCGGCATTGGCGGCATGGCTTTGTCGGGAATCGGTATCACGGCTGGGGTCGCAATGCCGGCGGCAACTTCACCGTCCGGTAAATTGCGGTCCGGCGTACCCGCTTCGAAAACATCGTGGTTGCGCCACAATTCCCACATTCCCTGTGCGAAGTGCGGGTACAAGTGGCAGTGAAAGATCGCATCGCCTGGGGTGAAGTTGCGATTGCCGCCTCCACCGTAATTTATCTCGTAGGTAAAGGCTGCGCCCGGCGAAATCGTTTGCGAATCAAGGTAGGTCGAGTTCTCGTCACGCGGACTTTGTAACCACTGGTGCGCGTGCAAGTGGAAAACGTGTGTTTCTTTCGGCCCAGCATGGAGATTACGAAAACGTACTGGGTCACCAAGGTAGGAATGGTGCACGTTGGCCGGATCGTCCGGGAACCGCGCACCAGTAGGATTTCCGTTGATGTCCCTAGAAAGAATCAACGCCGGATCGCCGTTCGGATGCGACTCCAGGAAAAACTCTTCGTACTTACATTCGGTACACTTAGCGGATGGACCAACGCCCTTACGATTCGCAAGAAGAATGGCTCCCATTCCTCCCGATCCGTAGTTAATGGCAAAGCCATCGCGTATGCCGTGAAAGACCTCCTGGTCCAGCTCTTCAAAAGCCTGAACGGCCTTAATCTCATCATGGAAGATCACCGTGAACTCGCGGAAAGGCTGACCGCATGTGCTTGATGGCGGTGCCTTGCTGCAGTCTTCGTCGAACTTCGTGATGATCGCATTAACGTCGGTGTGCGCGATCTCGTTCCCCTGAAGGATGGCGAGGATCGGTCGTCCGTTCTCATCGACTTCGTTGTAACTAATGATCGGTGTGCCGTTCGGATTCGTCGGGTTCATGTGCGAAACAAGCTTGAGCTCGTCGGCGGTAACTTGCGATCGATACCATATCGAGCCTTTCGGCTCGACGTTCACCGATCCGAATAAACCCAGATCGAGCTGTCCGCCATCGCCTTCGCCGCCGGCGGGCGCACCCATCGAATAGAGCAGGTACTGTCCTTCCTTGGCGGCGAACCATTTATAAGTCCTGGATGCGCCCGGCGCGGCCAGCGACGAAGTGTTCCTTCCGACGTTCGCTCCATCGTCGATATTTGGACCATTTACGTAGTCAAGCCCGTCAACGTGGACCGATGCTGAACGCGTAAAGGTCGAATTGTCCGGCTGATTTGGAGAAAGCATGTTGGTGAAGTTGACCTGTAAACAGTCTCCTTCATTGACCCGCAACACTATCGGACGGGGTCGTTTGTTTTTTCTAAGATGAACATTCCCCGGAGTGTTTCCTACTACATCCCTGGCCAGCGCAAACATCATTCCCGCGGGATTGAATGCGCCGAATCGGTTGTATGTATAGACCTGATCAAACGCGACGACATTCGCGGTAATTGTCCGAGCGCATACTCGTGGACCAGGTAATGGAGGAGCAGGAAAATTCGCTTCACTGCTGTAGGGCTCTTCTTCTTCCACCTCGGGTTCAATTAATTCGATCGGAGGCTGCGGATCTGGAGTAGCCGGTGGTGGCAGAGGAGTAGGTTGTGGTTGCGGGTTATCTGCAGCCGGTAGTTCGGTTTCGACGACTGGTGATTCAGTCGGCGCGGTTGATGATTCGGTACTTTCCGTCAGACCTATGTTCAGAACATCATTAGGCCCATCAGACAAGATCTGGCCCACTGTAACGCTCTGGAACACAAGGAGCAGAACGCAACACGCAAGGCCATAAACGACATGCCTAAGTGATGCAAAGGAAGGGTGTGCGCGATTCATGGGTGGCTCCTTTGGATTGAACCGCTACCACGATCTACGCTAAGATGCGGCCTGCTAGGACTTGCATCTCTGCCCGAGCCGGGTAGAGGTTGTAAATTCAAGTAGTCCCGTTATCACTTACCGGTGGTAACGGGATTAGTCTTTATAGCGCTTCAACTGACACGGTGGTGCGACGCAGTGAAGCGCAGTTTCGTTCGGATCCGAAACGTGTTGGAGTTAAGGTCGATGGCAGCAGCGAGACGGATATCATCTTCTGGGCCCATTTTGGTTTAAAAACCCGGTAAGTGGTTTGAATTGCGGGGGCCGCTTGTTCTTGCAATCTTCTTGCAAAATTACTGTGGGCTGATTGCGGCGCCATAATAAATTCACAACATCGCGCCGTCAACTAAATAAACTTTGTCTTGTTTATGCCGAAACTGTGACGCCCATCGGATCGTGGCTCTTCTTTGTTGCAAAATCAATATAACGGTTGGCGGGTAAGAGAACTGTCGAGTACGCAACCGAACAAGTAAAATTCATTTTCTGGACCAAGCTCTATTAAGTTGCTAAATTACCCGCCTCAACATTCTTGCGAATTATCTGAGGTGGCGCCAAGCATAAAGTGTTCGACAAACTTCAGTTTGTCGTTACCTTGCGTTATTCGGTACTTTAGAAATAAGTAACGAACAGCATTCGTTACCGCGCTACATTCAGTTCAAACAAAGTCAGCGACAAACTGAAGTTTGTCGGACACGAGGTCGATAAGATGATCTATCGAACACTGGGAAGCACTGGCGAAAAAGTCTCGGCCATCGGAGTCGGCGGCTGGCACTTGAGCCTAAAGCACGTCGACGAAGATCTCAGTTTGCGCATTGTCCGCACTGCGATTGATCGCGGCATCAACTTCATGGACAACTGCTGGGACTACAACGACGGCGAAAGCGAACGCCGAATGGGCAAAGCGCTCGCAGATGGCTATCGCGAACGCGCTTTCCTAATGACCAAGATCGATGGCCGGACGAAGAAAGAAGCGGCCCGGCAACTGAACGAATCGCTGAAGCGGCTCAAGGTAGATTGCATTGACCTGGTGCAGCATCACGAAATCATTCGCTACGAAGATCCGCACCGCATATTCGCCGAAGGCGGAGCCAACGAAGCGTTGGTCGAGGCTCGCGAAGCCGGAAAGCTCCGGTATATTGGATTCACCGGACACAAGGATCCGTCCGTGCATCTGCATATGCTTGAGGTAGCAACCGAGCATGGCTTCAAGTTCGATAGCGCCCAGATGCCCCTGAATGTAATGGATGCGCATTACCGCAGTTTCGAAAAGCTGGTAGTGCCTGAGTTGGTGAAACAGGGGATCGGCGTGCTTGGAATGAAAAGCATGGCAAACGGGATTCTGTTGAAATCGAAGACCGTAACGCCAATCGAATGTCTGCAATATGCGCTGAGTCTGCCTACGTCCGTGGTGATCACCGGCATCGATAGTTTAGAAATCCTCGAGCAGGCGTTCGAAGCTGTCGACACGTTTAGTCCGTTGAGCAAAGACGAACGCGACGCGCTGTTGGCGAAAACCGTCGCCGCCGCTAACACAGGAAAATTCGAGCCGTTCAAGACAACGTCAATCTTTGACGGAACCGCGCAGAATCCCGAGTGGCTTGGAGAAGAGCCGCCCGAAGTTCAAGCGCTGATGCAGGCGTGACGTTCGGTGATCCTTGGGTAAAAGAGAGCGCCGGAAACAGTTTCTGGACCAACGGCTTCGGAAGTTGATAGATTACATGTCTCAACGCTTTAGCGAAATTCAATAGTAAGGTGGCGATTATTATGACGAGGTCGTCTTCAAAATTCCTGCTTTGTCTTTGTGTCGCGGCCTCGATTTTGTTTGTCGGATATGTCCTGGGTGGTTACGCGCAGCGGCCTCGCAACCGTCAGGCCCAGGGGTGGCTCTCTTCCCAGGCGACGTTTGTCCAACTCGGAGCTTGGGACAAGGCGGCCACAACCGCCGCTGATCGATTGGTTTTTGTCGTGACCGCGCCCAACGGAAAACAGTACAAAGCCGAAAAAGCCGGGCCGGCAAGCGAGGAATGGGCGTATGTTTCATTCCCCGGCGATTTTGATTCGTATCCGGACCACGCGTTCACGTCGTATACATGGAAGTGCCTGGCCGACGGAAAACAGGTCGCCGGCGGCCAGTTCAAGTACGGCGGCGATCGATCGGATGTCTCCACTCGTTAATAGCAGACTGCTCTCTCTGTTTCGCAGAGCGTCAATTTTCATAGCCTGGTTAATCAAATGAAAGACTTCATCGGCGTAGGAATCATCGGGACTGGATTTGCGCGCTCGACGCAGATTCCAGCTTTTCGCGCTTGCGAAGGCACGCGCGTAGTTGCGATCGCAAGCGCTCACCTCGAAAACGCTGAACGTGTCGCTCGTGACTTCGGGATCGAGTTTTTCACTTCCGATTGGCGCGAACTTGTCGCTCGTGACGACGTTGACCTCGTCAGTATTGCGACTCCGCCGGTCACACACCGGGAAATGACATTGGCCGCTTTCGATGCCGGCAAAGCTGTGCTCTGCGAAAAACCCATGGCGATGAACGCCGATGAAACGGACCAGATGCGCGCGCGAGCGCGCGAGGTCGGGTTACTTTCGCTGGTTGATCATGAATTGAGATTTCTTCCCGGGCGTCGAAAGATGCGCGACCTGATCCGAGACGGCGCGATCGGGCAGGTCCATCATGCCAACCTGCTGTTCCGTTCCGATTCAAGATTGGATCCGAATCGTCCGTGGAATTGGTGGTCGGATCAGGACGCGGGCGGCGGTGCGCTGGGCGCGATCGGCTCGCACGTTGTCGACGGATTTCGTTGGTTGCTTGAAACCGAAGTCGATCGGATGTCCGCGTCGCTTGCTACTCGAGTCGCCGAGCGGATGGATCCCAAGGCGGGCGGAGCTTTGCGTCAGGTTACCTCGGACGACGAGGCAAACATATTTCTTCATTTTGTTGATAACCAGGTCGCAAAGAATGCGATCGCCACTGTTGCGATCACGATGGTTGATGCGGGATCTGCGGAGCATCGGCTGGAAGTTTTCGGCGCGAGCGGGGCATTGATGTTGGAAGGCGACGAGCTCTCCAGGGCCTATGTCGGAGGCGGCGAGTGGCGGCGAGTAGGGGTCGAAAACGTGGCCGTCGCAGAAGGAATGCGCGACAACGAGTGGTCTCGCGGGTTTACTATTTTTTCGAGGGAAATAATCGCCGCGCTGCGCGAGGGCCGCGCCACGGTTGACGGCGCTGCCACGTTTGAAGACGGTCATCAAACACAGCTCGTGCTTGATGCCGCACGCGTTTCGCACTCGAGCGGTTGTTGGCAACCCGTCTCCTGATTTTTGAGTTTGTGTTCGCGGATCGTCGCGTGGATTGATCGACCTGGTTTCTCCAAATTGATCTGCGTCTTCGAAATCCCTTCGCTCTCTTCTATTCCAATTCGATGTCTCGATCTACAACCCGCGGTTCCAAGTCACGGCCGCAATCTCCGACAACTCACGTTGGCGTGGACACCGGCGGGACCTTCACTGACTTTGTCTTCGAAGACAAAAACGGAATTCGCATCTTTAAGCTTGCCTCGACTCCTTCCGATCCATCGCTCGCAATCGTCGAAGGATTGAAGCGCGTCGCGGCAGAGACCGGAGTATCCAATTGCGAGATCGTGCACGGAACGACGGTGGGAACAAACGCGTTGCTTCAACGGCGCGGGGCGAAGACTGCGCTCATCACAACTGCTGGTTTCAAGGATGTGCTCGAGATCGGCAGGCAGGCTCGGCCCGCGCTATACGATCTGAACGCACAGCGACCGGCGCCGCTTGTTCCTTCCGATCTTCGCTTTGAAATTCGCGAGCGCGTGTCAGCTTTCGGCGAAATTCTCGAGAAGCTGGACGAACGCGCGCTGCCTGCGCTGATTCGAAAGCTCAAGAAGGAGCGGGTCGAATCCGTCGCCATCTGCCTGCTCTTTTCCTTCATCCATCCGGATCATGAAAAGCTGATTGCTGCGGCCTGCGCCGCGCTAAATATTCCGCTATCCGTCTCGCATCAGATTCTTCCTGAGTACCGAGAATACGAACGCACATCAACGGTAACGGTCAACGCGTACTTGCAGCCGCTCATGGGCCGTTACCTCAAACGCTTGCAGTCGCACGCACCGAATTTGCAGGTAATGCAATCGTCGGGCGGTAGTATTTCCGCGACGGTTGCGGGTGATGAACCCGTCCGAACGATTCTCTCCGGGCCCGCCGGCGGAGTCGTTGGCGCTCTGCGCATCGCCGAATTGTGCGGCGTTAAGAACATCATCACTTTCGACATGGGCGGTACCTCAACCGATGTCGCGCTTTGTGATCAGCACGGAATGCGAATGACACGCGAAGCGATCGTCGCCGGCGTTCCCGTGGCTGTTCCGATGATGGACATTCAAACCGTAGGCGCCGGAGGAGGCTCGATCGCTCGTGTTGATCCGGGCGGATCGTTGCGGGTCGGACCGGAATCCGCTGGCGCAGATCCTGGACCGGCTTGTTATGGACGATCGATGCTTCCGACCGTTACCGATGCTCATTTGGTTCTGGGCCATTTTGGCGGCGCAGGATTGCTCGGCGGAGAATGGATGCTGGATGAAGAACGCGCTCGCGCCGCGATAGCAAAGTTAGCTGATGAAATGAGCACGGTCGCGAGTAAGTCGATCGGAATGCGTGAAGCCGCATTGGGAGTTTTGCGCGTTGTCAGCATTAACATGGAACGGGCGCTGCGCAGCATTTCGGTCGAGCGCGGACACGACCCGCGCGATTTCACGCTTGTTCCGTTCGGCGGCGCGGGCGGCCTTCATGCAGTCGATCTGGCCCGTGCTCTTCGCATTCCTCAAGTCATTATTCCGACAACTCCCGGCGCTCTGTCGGCACTCGGCGCGCTGGCTTCTGATGTGGTTAAGGACGTCAGCCGAACCGTCATGGTCGAAGCGGGAGGGAAGAATTTGGCGCTGATCGGCAGAGCGTTTGCCGAGATGGAACATGACGCTCAAGCCGTTTTGAGACGTGAAGGATTCGGGCCTTCCGAGCAGCGACATGAACGAACACTCGCGCTTCGATACAAGGGACAATCGTTCGAACTTGACGTGCCGTGGACGCGCCAGACAGACATCGCCCAAACATTTCACCGAGCGCACCACGCGCGATACGGCTACGCGCAGGAATCGAATGTAGTTGAGATCGTAAGTGCGCGCGTGCGCTCAACCGGCCTGGTAGCAAAGCCGTCGGTGAAGAAATCGTATGTAGGAAGAGTGACAGTAGTGAAGCCGGCGAGATATGCGATCGTCTATCTTTCCGAGGGAAAGAGCCGTGTCGCTATTTACGAACGCGGCGAACTTAGGCGAGGTGCGAAGCTTGAAACGCCGTGCATCGTGACGGAATACTCCGGCACTACCTTGATTCCACGCGATGCGCGCGCGGCGGTAGATGGTTACGGCAACATCAAAATCGATTTATGAAACTGAGAACCTCAATTGGAAAGTTCGATCCGACCACGCTCGAGATTTATCGGGCGCTTTACACCTCGGTGGCGGAAGAGATGGGTATTGCTTTGCGACGAACGGCCTTCTCGCCAAACATAAAGGAACGTCGCGACTACTCGTGCGCCGTATTTGATTCGAGTGGCAGAGTCATCGCGCAGGGCGATCATATGCCGGTCCATTTGGGCTCGATGCCGATGGCGGTCGCTGCCGCTTTGGGCGAAGTTCACATCGCGCCTGGCGATATCGTGGCGTTGAACGATCCATTCGCGGGAGGAACTCATCTTCCAGATGTAACGCTGGTAGCAGGCGTGTTCGCGTCGGGTGATTTGGAGAAACTTAAGAAGGCAAAGTTAAGCCGAACTGAACTTGGAAAGCCGGGCATTCAGGCCTCTGCTGGAACTGCACCGCTCTTTTATGTAGCCAATCGCGCACATCACGCAGATATCGGTGGCGCAACACCGGGTTCGATGGGCACGGCCACAGATGTGTATGGCGAAGGCCTGCGAATCCCGCCGGTACATCTGGTTCGTAACGGAAATATTTGCAGCGATGTGATGAAGCTGGTGTTGGCAAACGTTCGCGGCGCTGACGAACGGCGAGCTGACTTCGAGGCACAGATAGGTTCGTTGCGAACCGGTACCGCTCGTTTGCTCGAGATAATTTCCAGACGCGGAACAAGCGAGGCCATCGAGTATTCTTCTCATCTGATCGACTACTCATCTCGGATCATGAGAAGCACGATCGCGGCTATTCCTGATGGAAATTACTCCGCCGAGGACGTGTTGGACGACGACGGCATCACCAGCGACGAAATACCAATTCGCGTGTGCATAAATATCAACGACGAACGAGCTCGGGTTGATTTTGCCGGAACCGCATTGCAAGTCGCCGGCGCGGTCAACGCTGTCGAGGCTATTACAGTTTCTGCAGTCGCGTACGTCTTCCGCTGTCTCATCGACACGGACGTTCCGGCAAGCGCGGGACTGATGGAACCTATCCAAGTGATCGCGCCGCGCGGCACGGTCGTAAACGCTGCTCATCCCGCCTCCGTTGCCGGCGGCAACGTCGAAACGTCACAACGCATAGTTGACGTGCTATTCAAAGCGTTGGCCAAAGCACTTCCGGATCGAATCCCCGCCGCGAGTCAGGGCACGATGAATAACCTGACTATCGGCGGAATCAATCCGAGGAACAATCGTGAGTTTGCTTACTACGAAACCATCGCCGGCGGGATGGGTGCCCGTCCGACGCTTGATGGGATGAATGCTGTTCACACGCACATGACGAACAGCCTGAACACTCCGGCCGAAGCGTTGGAATACGAATACCCTCTGCGAGTTCGCGAGTACAGCATCCGGCGCGGTTCCGGCGGAATCGGAAAACGAAAAGGCGGCGACGGCGTCATCAGAGAAATCGAAACGCTGGCTCCGGCACAGGTGACTCTGCTCGCCGATCGCCGAACAAATGCGCCGTACGGGCTTGACGGCGGAACAGCAGGAAAGTCCGGGCAGCAGGAGATTCGAGCGAAAAAGCAGGAGGTTAAGGTTGGTGCGAAAGGCTCCTGGGCACTCAAATCAAGCCAGAGCATCAGAGTTCGAACTCCCGGTGGAGGCGGACACGGACACAAATAACGGACAAAGACTCCGGGTCAAGAATATCTATTGCGGCGAGAAATTCCACAATTTCGCCTACTGCACGATTCGACCAAGCGATTCTGTTACAAAATTGTTGAGATTGAGTTAAGTTTGTGCTTGACATCTCACAAAACTTCGGTATAATTTCGCACATACTGAAGTTCGATGATCCTTGAGGAAAGGCTTCGGTTAACCCCGATGATTGAAAACCAGAGGTTGGCGTAGTTGCAAGGCCCAGTTAAATGGTGCGTTGGGTTTGAAGCAGATACGCCGCGAACCCGCAAGGAATTATCTCGCCCGTACACACGCACCCCCATTTATCACGGGATCGAACATATGCGACGATCTTCAGTTCAATAATTCGCCACCCTGAATTTCCGACGCCTGCCCCGAAAGTTTTGAGCCCCGCTGATCTGAAAAGATCAGCGGGGCTTCCTCCTTTATATAGCTCTCAAAATCTCTACATCGCCAGTCCGCCGTCGGCCTGGATAACCTGGCCGGTAATGTAGCGAGCGTCGTCTGAGAGCAAAAAGCACGCGATCCGCGCAACTTCGTTTGCTTCAGCGAAACGGCCCAACGGGATTAGCTCCAAAAGCTTTGCCTGGTACTCGTCATTCAAACTTCCGGCCATATCCGTAGAAACCATACCCAGCGCAAGAGCGTTTACTGTCACCTTGCGGCTGGCGACCTCTTTGGCAAGCGCCTTGGTCAATCCGATCATCCCGGCTTTTGAAGACGAATAGTTTGACTGACCTGCCATTCCCACGACGCCGCTGATCGAAGTGATATTCAGAATCGAGCCGCCGCCATCCTGACGCAGCATCACGCGCAACGCCGCCTTGGCGAAATTCCAGGCTCCCTTCAGGTTTGTATCGAGCACAGCATCCCAGTCATCTTCCTTCATTCTAAGGATGAGTGTGTCGCGGACTATTCCCGCGTTGTTGACCAAAAAATCGATCCGACCGAAAGCGTCCTTGGTCTGTTTGACCATCTCGGCAGCGGCGTCGGTTTGCGCAACGTCGCATTGAGTTGCCAGCGCGGTGACACCGAGTTCTTCGAGTTCCGCCTTCAGCGTATCCGCCGCGTCGACGCTCTGTGCGTAATTGAACGCCACGTTCGCGCCGCGCCTGGCGAGTTCCACTGCGATGGCTCGGCCGATGCCGCGTGTAGCGCCGGTAACGATAGCGCTCTTTCCAGAAAAGGGTTCGTCTGAATCGCTCAAAATCGATCTCTCCTTGTCAAATGTTTCGCAACCAGCGGACGAACCCGCTCGTTCAAAATTTCAGTGATCTCAAATAATCCTTAAAGTCCGGCGCCAGATCTTCTCGCTTCAATGCGAATTCGACCGTGGCGATCAGAAATCCCAGCTTGTCGCCGGCATCGTGTCGGCTTCCTTCCAGTCGAACAGCGTAGAACGGCCGCTTCTTCAACAGCGAACTCATCGCATCTGTTATCTGAATCTCTCCGCCCGCACCCGGCCGAGTCTTTTCTATCTCGTCGAAAATATCGGGCGTCAAAATATACCGACCGATTATCGCCAGATCGGACGGCGCGTCGGCGAATGCGGGCTTTTCTACCATGCCGTTGATTTTGAAAACGCCGTCGCTGACTTCCTCGGCATCGATCACGCCGAACCGCGAAATCGCCTCGCCGGCTACCTGCATCGTTCCGATCACGGGCGCGTCGTACTTCTCATAAACATCGAGCATCTGTCGCAACGCGGGTTTCTCCGCGTCGATGATGTCGTCGCTGAGCATTACGGCAAACGGCTCGTCGCCGACGAAATCACGCGCCTGCAGGACTGCATGGCCCAGACCCAAAGCCTCGCGCTGCCTGACGTATCCGATCCGAGCCATCTCGGAGACGGCGCGCACTTCGTTCAGCACTGCTTCTTTGCCACGTGTGCGAAGCAGATGTTCAAGCTCGAACGAAATATCGAAATGATCTTCGATCGCGCTTTTGTTGCGGCCGGTAACGATGACGATGGACTCGATTCCTGCCGCGACCGCTTCTTCGACTACGTACTGAATCAGCGGTTTATCGACGAGCGGAAGCATTTCCTTCGGAGATGCTTTGGTGGCCGGCAAAAAACGGGTGCCCAAGCCTGCGGCTGGAAAGACTGCTGTACGGACTTTCTTCGTCATCAATGCGTATCGCCCTGGGTTTGATATGAGATAAGAATTTGCGCGGCCCGAGCACGTCAAACCTGAATTGCTCTGTTGCTTGACACGCAACAAAGCGTCCGTTAGCTTGACGTTTTTCGTCTTGTCACGCTGAAAGGCGTAACTCATACCATAGATTGAAGGGCTCCACCAAATGCTCGACCTGACCTTTGTTCGCGAGAATCTTGAACGTGTTCGTGCTGCGTTTGAAGCGAGACGTTTCCCTACCGACGCGCTCGATGACTTCGCCCGCGCAGACGCCGAAAGACGTCGAGTGATCGCCGAATCGGACAAATTGAACGCCGAGCGAAACGCCGCCAGCAAGGAAATCGGCGGTTTGATTAAGGAAGGAAAGAAGGATGAAGCGGACGCCCGGCGAATCGAGGTGGGCGAGCTAAAGGAGCGCATTTCCGCGCTCGACAAGGAACGCGACGGAGCCGAAGCGCGAATGTACGAGATTTTGTCGACCATCCCCAATATCGTTCATTCCAGCGTTCCTGTTGGCGACGAAGCCGACAACCGCGAGGAACGTCGCTGGGGCAACGCCCCGACTTTCGATTTTGAGCCGCTGGATCACGTTGACCTTGGCACCTCGCTGGGAATTCTGGACCTGGAACGCGCTGCGAAAATCGCCGCGGCGCGGTTCGCCATTCTGAATGGCGCAGGCGCCCGGCTTGAACGCGCGCTGGTCAATTTCATGCTCGACGTGCACACGCGCGAACATGGTTACAAAGAGACGCTACCGCCGTTCATCGTGAATAAAGACGCGCTGTTTGGTACTACGCAGCTTCCGAAATTCGAAGGCGATTTGTTCAAGCTGCGTGACGACCGCGATCTCTATTTGATTCCGACGGCGGAAGTGCCGGTCACTAACTACCACCGCGAAGAGATTCTGGACATATCGCAATTGCCGATGCACATGGTCGCGTACACGCCGTGTTTTCGTTCGGAGGCCGGAAGTTACGGCCGCGATACGCGCGGAGTAATCCGGCAGCATCAGTTTGAAAAGGTCGAGTTGGTGAAACTTACTCTGCCGGAAAATTCGTATGAAGAGCTCGAAGCGCTGACTCGTAACGCCGAATCGATACTGCAAAGGCTCGGGCTTCATTATCGTGTGGTAACTCTGGCGACTGGCGATGTGGGATTCGGGGCTGCCAAAACTTACGACATTGAAGTTTGGCTGCCGTCGCAAAATACGTTTCGCGAAATCTCTTCGTGTTCGAACTACGAAGATTTCCAGGCGCGTCGGGCGCAGATTCGTTTTCGTCGAGCAGGCGGAGCCAAACCGGAATTCGTCCACACTCTGAACGGCTCGGGGCTGGCCGTGGGCCGGACGTGGATAGCTGTCCTCGAGAATTATCAGCAGGCAGATGGATCGGTGATCGTCCCAGACGTGCTGCGCCCGTTCATGAACGGAATGGAGAGAATTCGAGCAGGAGACTGACAGATGGCCCAGGGAGAGCTTTCGATACTGCTGGCCTTGATTGACCAGGCTTTTGATCATCACGCCTGGCATGGAACGAATTTACGCGGGTCAATCAGAGGATTAAGCGCGGCGAAAGCGGCGTGGCGTCCGGCTTCCAACCGGCATAACATTTGGGAAACGGTGGTCCATGCGGCTTATTGGAAATACATAGTTCGACGGCGGATTCTTTCAGAAACGAAAGGCTCGTTTCAGCTCAAGGGTTCGAACTGGTTCAATCGACCGGTGGATGGCGAAGCGACCGAAGCAGCCTGGAAGGCCGATGTCGCGCTTTTGATAGCGACTCACAAATCATTACGAGCAGCGATCGAGCAGTTGAGCCCTAAAGCAATAAAAGTCACGCCTGAGGGAAGCACAGTCAGCAACCTGTCGATCATCATGGGCATAGCCTCGCACGATCTTTATCACGCCGGACAGATACAACTTCTCAAACGCCTCCAACCAAAATAACCGCGAACTTAATCCGATTTTGTGTACGGCGCGAGCCGTTGTTTGAGCTCGACCGGAATCGGAACCGTTTCGAACGTGTCGCGGCGCACTGCCACCAGAACAAAATGTGCGTCGGCTATCAAATCCTCTTCGCCCTTTCGCCGGACCTCGAAATTCAAACGCAGCGATTTTGTTCCGACGTGTCCGACAAAGGCACAGACCTCGAGCAAGTCATCCAGCTTCGCCGCTTTGCGAAAATTGCATTCCAAATGAGCGCGCGGCAGCCACACATCCAGCTCATCGAACATCACCGTGTACGGCAATCCGACCGCACGGAATAACTCT
This sequence comes from Pyrinomonadaceae bacterium, assembly GCA_963702045.1. Classification (GTDB taxonomy): domain Bacteria; phylum Acidobacteriota; class Blastocatellia; order Pyrinomonadales; family Pyrinomonadaceae; genus JACMLC01. The sequence continues at coordinate 5,042,410 of OY969701.1, read as the reverse complement.
GTCTCCGCGAATTCGAAGAAGCGTATGTACGCGCCGTAGAAAATTATTCGCGCGGCGTCGACGTCACCCCAACGAACGCGTTCTTCGATACAGTACTTTTGAAATTCGCTCATTTGTCTTCCGGCAAAGCGTCGAGAAATGTTTTCAGGGCTTGATTGAATTCGTCCGGCCGTTCGAGATTCGAAACGTGGCCGGCGCCTGCGATTTTCACTAGACGCGATCCAGGGATTAGCTGGTGCATCTCTTCGGAAAGCGACGGCGGCGTTATGGCGTCCTGATCTCCGACGAGGATCAAAGCCGGAATCCGAATTTCGCTGAGACGTCCAGTGTGGTCGTCGCGAATCGCCATCGCGCGAAGGGCGGCGGCGGCACCTTTCGGATTGGTCTTAAGCATCATCTCGCGCACGCGTGAAACGACCGCAGAGTTCGTAGCATGGGTTTCGGGCGCGAAGAGCTTTGCCAGCATTCCTTCGGCGATCGGCGCCATGCCTTCACGAATCGCAGTCTGTGCCTGCTGTTCTCGACCAGCTTTCGCTTCGGCTGTGTCGGCTTGCGCTCGAGTGTCCGCCAAAACCAACGCGCGAACGCGATCGGGGAATTGCTTTTCGAATGCGAGCGTGACGTACCCGCCCATCGACAGCCCACCCACGACTGCGCGCTCGATCCCAAGCGTGTCGAGCAAACCGGCTACGTCGGTGGCCATTTCGTTGATTGTGACGGAGTCGGTGACTGCCGAGTCGCCGTGGCCGCGGAGGTCGGGCGTGATTAGGCGGTAGGTGTTACTCAAAGCACTGATTTGAGCATTCCACAATGAACGGTTGAAAGGGTAGCCGTGGAGAAAGACGACAGGAGAACCCGATCCTGTGTCGTCGTAGGCGATGTCGATGCCGTTAATTTTTGCGATGGTCATGGTGATTGATGTCCGACAACTAAAGTTTGTCGGACATTCGAATAGTATCGTCGCAGATGGGATTGGGTTGAGCAAGGGGACGGTCCTTTTCGCGCTTCGCGCTCACTGCAGGCGGGCCGCCTGCGCTCCATCGGTCTGCGCTCCGTTGGCGTTCAAGTCGACTGCCAAGAAAATATTGCAATTCGTATCACGATGAGTATGATTGTTTTCCAATTCAACCCCCGAAAATTCGGCAAGCTTTGTCTTTAACCGGTTTTTGAATGCATGAGCAAAGACCAGAGAGGAAAAGCATCATGAACTCCACGTCCCGCATAAAGCTCGTGGTGATTTTTGCGTTTGTCGTCGCCGTCGGTTTGGCTTTGTTCGCCGGACCACGGGCCGGCGCGCAGAAGGGACAGGACTCGTCCTTCTCGCCGGTGATCGAAGAGCCGTTCGAGGTAGTGCTGGCGCGCGACAAAGCTAATCGCGCGCGCGTGATGGCGGCTGCGAAAAAGCTTTTGGAGGATCGTTACAACCTGACGCGACGCGTCGATCAAAACGTCAAGATGACTCGCGGCAAACCGATTCCGGTTGGGCCAACTGCAAAACTGCGTGGTGGCGTGACGTGGGAACAACTCGGCAGCATGTCTCCCGACGAGATTCGCGAGAAGGGGCTCTTTCCCTACCTGCCGCTGCCGCATGTCAGCCATCCGGTCGGCGGAATGATATTTCCGCAGGTCCATGTAAAAGCGCAGCCGCGATTGGAACGCTTCGACATGGAATTCGACATCCCCGATCAGTTTTTGCCGGAATTCCCGCCTGCGATTTTTCTGACCACACGTTCAGACCTGGGCGATGTCTCCAAAGGACAACTGGTCACGGTCAACAACTTTTACGAGTTGTTCAATGGAATTCTGAATCCCAAGCAGTTGGACGGGCTTCGTTTGTTGGTAACTCAATTTCCGCAACAGCAGTTCAATGCCACCGCCGATCGAAAAACAGAACGGCCGGATGGAATGCAGGGCGTGGCGTGTTTCGATTGCCACGTGAATGGCCACACGTTGGGCGCGGCGCACCTGGTTGGCGACATTCGTCCGCAGGCAAATCGCCGCCGGATCGAAACGCCTTCGCTTCGTGGCGTTAATATTCAGAGGCTGTTCGGTTCACAACGCGCACTGAAGTCGGTTGAAGACTTCACCGAATTCGAGCAGCGCGCGGCTTACTTCGACGGCGATCCGGTGATTGCTGCCAAGAAGGGACTGAATATTCTGGATCGCGGCCATCAGATCCACAACATGGCCGAGCTGCAGGAGCTTTTGGACTTTCCACCGGCGCCAAAGCTAAACGTGTATGGAAGACTGGACAGGAAAAAAGCGACGGAAGCAGAAGTGCGTGGCGAAGATCTGTTCTTCGGAAAAGCCAACTGCGCGACGTGCCACATGCCGCCTTACTACACGGACAACAACATGCACGACCTGATGGTGGAGCGTTTCTTCAAACCGCGAATGGAAGGCGGAATGATGATCACCAAGCAGGGAGTGATCAAGACGTTTCCGCTGCGAGGGATAAAGGAGTCGCCTCCGTATCTTCATGACGGGCGGTTGCTGACGCTGGAAGACACGGTAGAGTTTTTCAATCTGGTGCTGGAGCTGAATCTGACGGCGGCGGAGAAGAATGATCTGGTCGCGTTCCTGCGGGTTCTGTAACACGGAACGGGCGATAACTGGGCAGAAGCCCGACCGTTAGGGAGGGCGTCGGTTTCGATAATTGAGCGTCGCAAGGATGAGTACGCCCACCCTGACAACCGTCGGGGTGGGCGTTTCCATGCTTCCTCATCGAGCGACAGGTATGAACGCCCTCCCTAACGGTCGGGCTTCTGCCCCGCTGATAAACCTTGAATATCCGGGCTTTGGCCCCGATCAAAACGTCAATCGCAACGCGAATTGAACCTGTCTATTCGTACCCAACCCCACAGTCCTCTCGACCGTCTGCCGCGCCAATCCGAACGTCCCGCCGGCCGCGGTTTGCGTGAATGCCGCACCGGGCTGTGTTCCGGTTGGAATCGTGTAGAACGACCCGCCACCGCCCGTTCCCGAAGTGAACGTCACGCTCGGAAGCGCGTTATTCAATGTCGATGACGGCACTGCAAAATTTGTGAAGTTAAAGATATTGAAGACTTCGGCGCGAAACTCCATGCGGACTTTTTCGCTCAAGTGAACTCGCTTGTTCAGGACCAGATCCACCTGTTTGAAGTTCGGTCCGCGCAACGCATTTCTCGAAAGATCGCCAAAGCTTCCCGGCGTCGGAATCGAGAAGGCGGCCGGATTGAGCAATTGCCGGTCGTTGTTGAGATAGGGACTGACTCCCGGCATGAGATTCGGCCGCCGCACGTTTCGCGAAGCGCCGCCGCCGGGCGTGTTGACCACCGCGATAAAGCCGGGCGGTAGCGGCTGCGCAGCGCTGATCGTTCCTGGCAGCTGCGCAACAAACCCATTCGCAAACGTAGTGGTCGCGCCCGCTGCATTGATTGGAACCACGCAACCCGCAGTGTTGGCGCATTGAATTACAACGTCGGGTCGGACGATTCCGACTTCGACCGGCAGCCCGCTGCGGGCGTTGATGATGGCGCCGACTTCGAAATCGCCCAACAGCGCGTTCCCCACGCTCCCCATATCAAATCGCTCTCCCTTGCCGAACGGAAGCACATACAGCGCGCTAACATTGAAGGTGTGACGAACGTCGAAATTGTTGTAGCCGCGATCGTAATCAAACTCGGCGATCGACCGCGCGTTGTTCGCGGCGGTGCGTGCTTCATTTGATCCCGCCGTGTTGCCCACGCTTCGTCCAAACGTATATTGAGCGTTGAGCGTCAAGCCGGCTGAAAACCGTCGGGCCAGGGTCATCTGCAACGCGTTGTAGCTGTCCGTGCCTCCGCTGGTTTTGTAGTCAACTTCCGCGAACGGGTTTTGCACCGTGCTGGTGCCGGAAACCAGCGAGAACTCGCGAACCTGGTTGACCGCGATAACGCGGCCCGATGCGTCCGTCCGGTTGATGACGCCGACGCCGAATGGGAGCGTTGTCCCGTTGGCGATGGAGACTTGGCCGGGCAGCAGCCGGTTGGCTACGCTGCGCAAGAAGAGATTGCGCCCCTGGCTTCCGACATAGGCAATCGTTCCGACCATGTCGTAGAAGAGTTCCTGCTGAAGCGACACGCTGTACTGGTAAACCTTCTCCGGCACTTCGTAATCAAGCGAGTACGCGCGTGGCTGATAGCTGCGCGTGTTCGGATTGGCGTTGAAGAATGTTCCCACCACCGCGGTGTTAAGCGGAAACTGCAACGCTGGTCCACCACCGAAGATCGGGTTTCCGGTAAAGGTAGCGCTCACGCGATCGCTCTCGATCGGTTGAATCTGGTCTTCTGTTTGGCCGGGTCCGTAGTAGATTCCGAAACCAGCTCGCAGGGTCGTACGACCGCCGCCGAAGAAGCCCCGGCTCTGAAAGTTTGGCGACCACGCGACTGCAACACGAGGAGCAAAATTGGTTTTGGATGTCCTGAAAGCATCTTCGCTCGACGGACGAAGCGTGCCGTCATTGATATTGAAGAGCACCTGTCCGTCTGAAGCTTCGCGCAGCGGCGTGTAGTACTCGTAACGCAATCCATAATTGAACGTCAGGTTCTGTCGTATCTTCCATTCATCCTGCGCGTAGGCGATGAAGTATTCCTGCTTGGCATATCGCTGGCCGGAAACACCCGGGTTGAATGGACTGGGATCGCTCAGATCGCCGACGAAATTGATCGACTGCGGAGTGTTAGTGAGAAAACTGTTGATGTTCGAGTAGGTATAGGTGGTGCCTCCCAACCGATCCGTGTAAAGACGAATCGCGCGCACTTCGCCGCCCAACTTGAAGTTGTGATTGCCGCGCGTCCAGTTCAGGTTATCGATGAAAGAGAGTGAGTAAGGCGTGTACGGTTGCGCGCGTCCGTTGGTGGAACTGTTGGCGCGCACCAGACCGCCGGCGACGGCCGTGCCCGCGCCGGTTCCCTGGCCGGGAAGGTTAAAAGCCGCAACGCTGCCAGAGATGTTCAGGATGATGCTCGAGAGGTCTAGCCCGTTCACGGTCGGCGCGGTGCCGTTGATTCGAGTGTAGGCTCCGTTGAATCCGAACTTAAATTCGTTAAGCAGCGTCGGCTTGATGATGGATTGAAACGCGATCACGCCGTTTTGCGGATTGGCAATGTACGAGACCCGCCGGCCGGTGACGCCTTCCGGTTGTTCGTTGGTTCCCTGATCGCGGAAGTAACGCACGTACATCGAATGCTTGTCGTTAAAGCGAAAGTCAAAGCGCGCCGCGATCGAATTTTCGTCGACGACATTGTTTGCCTGGAGCTGAACTACGTCGAAGAGATCATTTCCGGTTCCGGTCCGAAGCGTGACCACGCCAGGAGCTCTGAAAGCCGGGATCAACGGGACGATTGCCGCGTTGCAATTGACTGTGCCGGTGCCGAAGGGCGCGCCGCAAATCCGCGCGGTTTGCCCGGGCACTTGCTCGATGCTGTTCACGCCGGCTCGCAGCCGGTAGCCTTCGTAAGAGACGAAGAAGAATGCTTTGTCTTTGATGATCGGACCGCCGAGCGAGCCACCGAACTGGTTGAGCCTGAGCGGCGATTTTTGTCCGATTATGTTGTCGAAAAAATTAGCGGCGTCGAGCGCGTCGTTTCGAAAATATTCAAACAGCGATCCGTGAAAACCGTTCGAACCGGATTTGGTGACGACGTTAATCTGGCCACCGGTGCCGGTGCCGTACTCGGCCGGATAGTTGCTCGAATCGACTCGGAACTCCTGCACGTTCTCCAAACTTGATTGCAGACGAAATGGCGAAGCGACTTCGCCGTTAAGATTGCCCGGCGAGGCGTCGATGATGGCCGAGCCCTCGATCCCGTCATAACGGACCGCGTTCTGCTCAACCGCTCGTCCCGAAAATCGTATGTCGCCAAAGGTGCCCGAACCGCTGTTGAGCGAACCTGGCGCCTGCAGATAGAGCTGTGAAAGTTGGCGACCGTTGATTGGCAACCCCACCACCTCGCGCTGATTGACGGTTGCGCCGAGTTTGGCTGAGCTGGTATCGATCGCGGCCTCGGATGTTCCGGCGCTAACGTCGATCACGGCCGCTACGCCCGCCGGTTGAAGCGTGAGAGGCAGGTTTAATTCCTGCCCCACGGAAACCTTTGCGTTTTCGATCGTTGCGGTAAGACCCAACGCGCTGGCTGTAATCGTGTAGTCAGACGCCCTGAGGGCGGCCGCCATGTAAATGCCTTCGGCCGAGGAAATCACAGTGCGCTCTTCGCCGGTAGCATTGTTTTTGATAATGACGGTTGCGCCGGGGACGATTCCGCCGTTCTGATCGGCAACCGTGCCGACGATGCGACCGGTGTCCGTCTGCGCATGTGCCGTTGTCGCCGCCAGCAGCAACATCACAAGCACCAAAAACACGGGACCGCCGAACAGCCTTGATAGCCGGTTAGTCATAAGTTTCTCCTGTAAAGTTTTGAGGGAGGTAGTCTGTATGAGCGGACGTGAAGTCCGCCGAATTATTATTGCTAAGAAAGCGATGGACGCTTTGTTGGCGCACGAGATCAAAGTTAGAAGCGGGAATGTAGCGTGATGAATCAAACGCGGAATCTATCGGATGGAAGTTACAGGCGAGTGAAGCGGAGATTAATTAAGGGTTAACTTAGCCGCGTCTGCGAGAGGTTGGAAGCCGGTGTGCAGAAGCGCCGAAGGCGCGACAGAAGGTAGCCAGGGGTAAGCGCGTAGCGAAGCGGAGCGCGCCGCCCCTGGACCAATCGCAACAAGGTTTCTAGCCCTGAAAGGGCGATAGGAAGTTGGTAGAGATTGCGGGACGAGAGCGCTCGGGAATGGCTGAAATAATGTTGGGTTGGACGTTTTGTCTGGGAGGTGCGCGGCGATCTTTCGCCCTTTCAGGGCGCGGTCTCTATTTGAATTTCGATCCAGGGGTTACACACATCGCTCCGCTCTGTGTTTCACCCCTGGCTACCTTCTGCCGCGCCTTCGGCGCTCGCTTCCTCTACTTCCCTCTGCTCGTCCGTCGCTTCAAAAAATCCATCAGCACGAACTGCGACAGGTTTTCAGGATTGGCGAAGTACGCTTTGCCGTTTGTCATCGCGGTCATCTGCTTCACGAAATCTACCAGGTAGTAATCCGACGCGAGCATGAATGTATTGATCATGATCCCGGCTCGGCGGCAGGCTTGAACTTCTCTGAAAGTTGCATCCATCACAAACGGATCCAGACCCATCGGGTTCTGGTAAAGTTGCCGCCCGCTTTGGCCCATATTTGACGGCCGCGCGAAAAATGCCGAAGTCGCGGTGTTCGGTTCAATAAAACACGCGGTCGGCTTTCCGTCGGTGATCATCACGATCTGCTTCATCTCTTTGCGCTGCGCCTGTAGGAGCCTGCGAGAGAGACGCAATCCTTCGGCGGTGTTCGTGTGATACGGACCGACTTGCGTGGTAGCCAGCTTTGCCATCGGAAGCTCTTCGGCCGAGTCGTGAAAGAGAACCAGCTTGAGCGAGTCGCCCGGAAACTCCGTGCGAATCAAATGCGAAAGCGCGAGCGCGACTTTCTTGGCGGGCGTGAACCGATCTTCGCCGTACAGAATCATCGAGTGCGAGCAATCCAGCATAACCACGGTCGCACACGACGATTGGTAATCGCATTGATGCACGTGAAGATCGCCGTATTCCAAATTGAGCGGAACCGACAAACCTTCGCGCTTGATCGCGGACAGCAATGTCGTGTTCACATCCAGATTTACCGTGTCGCCAAATTCGTAAGGCTTGCTGGCCGCCGCCGCCTCTACGCCGGTGGAAAGATGCTGAGTGTCGTGTCGTCCGATGGCGCTCTTGCCCAGGCTTCCAAGCAAATTGCGCAGCGATTTGAAGCCAAGAAAATCCAAACCCTTTTCGGTGACTTCGAACTGAATATTTCGCGGAAGCGGCTCGCCAACTTCGCCTTGCCCTCCGCGTATGCGATCGTGCATTCGTTCGGACGGCTGTTGCTCTTTTAAGTTCAGATAGCCTTCTTCGACCAGTCGCTCGATAAGCTGATTGAGCATCTCTTCGAGCAGCGAGCCTTTGAACTGGCCATTGTTGTCGGCCAGCATCTCCTGGATCTGTCGTTCGTCAATCAAGTCCTGGTCGAGCAGCGCCTGGAGCAAAGCTCTTCGCAACGCGTCGAGCGATGTGTCCGGGTCGCGTCGCTGGCGTGTCCAGTAGTAATCGTCGTCGTAACCGGAATTGAGAATCGAGTCCGACAACGCCTCCATCAAATCGCCCAGGTTGAGCGACGAGACGTCGAGGCCTTTGAATTTTGAGTAGCGAGTGAACTTCACTTACTTATTCTTTCCCGGTTCGGGAACTTGCAAGTCGCGACATATCTTGTTTGCCAGAAAGTTGTTTATTTCGCGATGTCGCGGTACGGCCGATGATCTTTGGGCGGAGCGATTAACGTAAATAGAATGTTTACTTCCTTCACGGAAAAACTCACAACCGTATTGCCCAAATGGCGAATAAGATCCACTAGTTTCATCATTCCACCTACCGCACGCTACCTCAAAATTGACAGCAGAGACGTACTTACTAAGTTGGGTGCGATAGAGGTTAAGTGCCGCATTACCTACGGCAAAAGGACTTGTCTTTCATCAGGTGGTTGTAAGTTCATCAAACCGCTTGTGGAGAATCATTTTTCCACAAGCAATTGCTCTCGAATAACTTCTTCTTCGCCAATCGATTCTTTAGCGAGTTCCCGATTGGCTTCCATCACTAGTTCGATCGCTTCTTTCAAGTTTTCTCGGGCTTCTTCCAACGTGTCGCCTTGCGTGTTAGCCCCAGGCAGCTCTTCGACGAAGCCGATGTATCCTTCAGGAACTTTGCGATAGACAGCACTTAATATCATCTGCATTTTATTCTCCTCAGCTATACCGCCCCGTCTCAGTCAAATCATCATAGATCATCCCGCGGCGATCCTTCTTCGCTTTGGTCACAGCCGTATATCCGCCTTCTTCGTTGCGACTGATTTTGTTCTGCGCGAAAAGACCTTCCAGCACGAATTCGCAGGCCGAGACAGTCGACGCTTCATCCGCGCGTTTGAAATCGAAAGGGATCAGCGCGGTGTCGATCAGCTCCGGCGCCGCTTCTAACAACCCCATGCACTCCGCCGCATCCGCTGAGTCCGCCAACCTGAGATTGTTTCCTTCATCGAACCAACGAACCGTGTCGGCGAATTCGATCCCCACGAAAAAACCTTCGAAGACCTCGCCCGCCGCGCGTTTGATCAGCTCCCGCGCGAGCTTGGGCGCGCCGATCTGCTCGCCTTCGTATTCCAGCTCCATCTTTCCTGTGATCGAGGGAATCGCGGCGTACACGTCCGAAATTCGCGGCACGATCTGATCCGACTCAGTCAGGAGCGCCCGTCGTTCGGCGTTCGAAACAACGGACTCCATCACGGTGATCGGCAGACGCTGGGAAACCCCCGAACGTTTATCAACCCGCTCGTCGTCTCGAGCTTCGAACGCAATCTGTTCGACAAGATCGCGGATGAATTCCGGGATGCTCAATTGGCCCACAATCTCGGGGCGCGCTGTCCACGCTTCCTGTTTCGTGATCTCAACGCCGAGCTGCAAATCCGCGGGGTAATGCGTGGAAATCTCCGCTCCGATTCGGTCTTTCAACGGCGTGATGATCTTGCCGCGCGCCGTGTAGTCTTCGGGATTCGCCGAGAAGACGAGCATCACGTCCAACGGCAACCGAACCGGGTATCCCTTAATCTGCACGTCGCCTTCCTGCATGATGTTAAAGAGCCCAACCTGAATCTTGCCTGCGAGGTCGGGCAGTTCGTTGATTGCGAAAATTCCGCGATTGGCGCGCGGCAGCAATCCGTAATGAATCGTCAGCTCGTCGCTCAAAAGATGTCCGCCCTTGGCCGCCTTGATCGGATCGACATCACCCAGTATGTCAGCGATGGTGACGTCGGGCGTGGCCAGCTTTTCAACAAAGCGCGCATCTCTTTCGATCCAAACGATCGGCGTCGCGTCCGCGTGCAGCTCGATCGTCTGTCGTCCATGTGCAGAGATCGGATTGAATGGATTGTCGTTGACTTCGGAACCCGCAATCGCCGGGATCTCGGTGTCGAGCAGGTCAGTCAGTTGGCGAATGATTCGGCTCTTTGCCTGCCCGCGCAGCCCCAGCAGAATTATGTTGTGCCTGGACAGAACGGCGTTGACGATCTGCGGTACGACTGTTTCGTCGTATCCCAGGATGCCGGAAAATAGCCGCTCGCCTGAACGAAGCTTTCGAATAAGGTTCGAGCGCATCTCGTCCTTTACCGACCGAACTTGATAGCCGGACTCTTTTAACTCGCCTAATGTTTTCGGTTGTGACATCACAAAAATCCCTGGGTTAATTGGCACCGACAAAGCGGCCATCGCTCAAACGCGTGACCAGATTTTCGGCTTCCAGCTTCTCCAAATGCGCCAGCACCGCGCGCTCGGCCATGTCGTGCGCCTTCGGGTTCACGTCGGTATAGACGTGTTCGACGATTTCACGAGGCCGGCTCGCACCGTCGCGAACCGCGGCCAGAATATTAGCTTCGCGCTCGAGTCGATGCGAAATGTACTCGTCAATCTTTGCACACGGACTTCCGATGGCCGGACCGTGCGCTCCGAACAGCACGCTGAGATTTGGCAGTTCACTCATACGCCGCAGCGATTCGAAGTAATCGCGCATGTTGCCTTCCGGCGGATCGATCAAGACCGAGCCCAGGCCGACTACATTGTCACCGGTTATCAACGCGCCGCTGCGCTGTTCGTAAAAGCAAAGGTGCCCGCGCGCGTGGCCGGGCGTGTGCATGGCCAGCAAAGAGATAGTCGGATCGCCGGAGAGTTCGATCACGTCTCCGTCCTCGATAAAGCGGTTGACCTTAATCGAAGGACGGAGTGCTTCCGCTGTCAGCCGATGCGCCGCGACATTTACTTCTCCGCCAAGATGTTCGACCAGGGCATTCACGCCGCCGACGTGATCGGGATGAAGATGCGTCAGTATGATCTCGCGTACGACGCGTCCTTCCTTGATCAGTTCGTCCACGAACTGGGCCAGTGTTTGTTGCTCGTCTTCGTACGGCGAAGCCGGATCCAAAATTACGATCTCGCGCGATCCGACGATGTAACAGTTAGTATGCGTCGCCGGCGGCTTCGTCGGTGTGCGAACAGGAAAACAAATAAAGCCCGGACGAAATTCAATGCGCCGCACCGGAGTTCTATGAGCATTCGGATTCGAGAGAAATCTTTCGATCAGTCCTTCGTCGATTCCAACCGCCAGCGTCGATAGCGCATGAAGCACGGGAGGAACGCAAAGAACTTCCGAACGTTCCCAGCTTGCATGCGCATCACGCGCGCGAATCCACTCGCCTGACTCCAGCTCGCCGGGCATAACCGCGGGCCGTTGTTTCGCGGGACAATTAACCAGGAAGAACCACGTGTCGAACCGGCGCGGGCTGAAAGGCGGTGTCACCCATCGTCCGACGAAAGTGAAATCGTCTGCGTCCAGAAAAAGATCGAAGTGTTCGAGCAGTTTCGGAAACGGCGTTCGCCCCGACTCCAGATCGTCGAGCAGCGAAGCGCGTTGCCCTACTGTCAGGCGTTCCGCTCCACGTGCGGCCAGCACGCCCAGTTCTTCGAACAACTCTCGCGCGGCGCACGAAATCATCGCGGCCTTTTCGGGATCTGAACAGTTTTCGACGCGTGTCTCTGCGTCCGATTCATCAAGCTGGCCACCGGGAAAAGCATGAAAACCGCCCAGAAAAGCGAGTTTTTCGCTCCTTCGCACCCAGAAGACTTCCGGGTCAGCGGGGTCAGTCGGTTGACGAAGCAGGATCACGGCGGCTGCGTCTTTTGGAGTTACGGCGCCGGTTTTTTTTGGCTTTTCGACAGTGAAATTTGAAACAGTCATGAGTACGAAATTAGCTTCCTAAGGCAAAAAGCGTTTCACGCAAAGGCGCAAAGGTAAGCTCAAACAAAATGCATCGTAACCTCTGCCGTCGGGTTCCTCATCAATTCTTAGCGCCTTCCCGCTTTCTTTTCTTTGCGCCTTTGCGTGAAACCGCCTTTGCGCAACGGCGCTTATTCTGAATAACGAAACCGTTCGCCGTCGCCGCCGTTCCATGGATTGCCGCGCATGTGATAGCCGCCTTCTTCCCAAAATCCAGCCTGGTCGCTTTCCATGAATCGCACGCCCTTGATCCACTTCGCGGACTTCCATGCATAAAGCTGCGGCACGATCAGCCGAACTGGTCCACCGTGATCCGGCGCTATCGGTTGGCCGTCGTGCGACCACGCGAAGAGAGAATCCTCGGCAAGAAAATTCTCGATCGGGATGTTCGTTGTCCAGCCGTTGTCGTAACCAAACGCGAGCACGAATTTCGCTTCGGGCTTAATTCCCACGATGCGCGCGAATTCGCGCGTAGACAGACCGCTCCAAACGTTGTCCAACCGCGACCAGCGAGTGACGCAATGAAAGTCCGCGTAGACACGAACCGCCGGCAGCTGCATGAATTCGTCGAGCGACCACTCGCGCGCGCGTTCGACCAACCCATCCACGGAAAATTTCCACGCGTCCAGATCAATGTCGGGAGTTCCGTGCGCATCCAGCACCGGCCACTTGCGAGTACGCGTCTGACCAGGCGGAATTCGATTCGCGCGCTCGGTATCCGGACTGATAATTATGTCAGCCTGGTCGAGCTCTTCCGGTTTTCGTGGGTCACCTTGCTGATAGAGAGGGTCTTTGATTAGTCGTCCGAGGAAACTCATGTTGATTTGTCTGGTATGGCTCTTTCCTGATCAGGTCGCAGGAACTACTTCAACGATTTCTTCTCGGCCAGTTCGAGCAATTCAGGCGGCAGCCACTTTCCAATGGCCTGCGCTGTCGACTTTTCGATACCGGCCGTGCGGTCGTGCCATTCATCCACAGCTCCCGGTCGCCCGCGTTCGCGTTCGAAGTTTTCGGTCTGTTCCAAACAGATGACGACGCCCAATGCGATCTCGTCCCAGTCCTCTTGCTGTATGCCGCGAAGAGAAACGGGAAGTCCGGCTGTCCAATCTTCTTCCGGCGCGCGCTCGTCCTGTTCGGGGATCGCCAATCTGTCGGCCGACGGAAACGGTTTTCCGGCGTACGCGGTTACCAGCATTGAACGGATATCTTTATAGCTGGCCCGCGGATTCTGTAAGCGAAGCTCCTGCGCGCGTCTGAACATACCGGCAACGGATGTTTGCTCTTCAGTTGACATCAGGGTCTACTTTGGACCTCCTACCTCGGCAATAAACGGGAAAGTGTTTGGCAATACCTTACACGCGGTGAGCATGAATCTCAACTGGGTCGATTTATGTCCGACAAGCTTCAGCTTGTCGCTGACTTTCGCCAGATTCGACTTACGATACAAACGACAAACTGAAGTTTGTCGGACACACCTCTTGCGTTAATGCGTCCCATGCGTTAATCATAGCCGTCCGAAAAAGGGGGTATTTCCTTGCATATGTCTGACGCGATGATCTCGAACGAACCAACCGAACTGCATGCCGATTTGGCGGCGGGCAACGCGACCTGTCCGGTTTGCGGGCGCGAAACGCCCGACGGACGCGTGCCGATGGCGATGCTGGAAGACGATCTCCAGACAATTATCGCCGCCAACGCTCCTGCAGATGCGATCGTTGCCGAGGTCTGTCCTCGATGCGTAGAACTGTTCGAGCGAGCAAAACTTCAAATCCAAAGCGACGCCGCTATTTTCGAGCAGGGCGGACACGTTCTCTCGACTCCGTTGCGGCTCGATGCCGACGATCGATTCACCGGACGCGGCATAACGATCGCTTTTTTGGACTCCGGCTTTTATCCGCATGTTGATCTGACTACGCCGCGCAATCGCATTCTGGCCTATCACAGTCTGGCGGCGACGCAGGGCGACAAAACTTCGCTCGCCACGCCGGACGTTTCCAGCTGGCACGGGATGATGACGTCGGTCGTTGCGGCTGGCAACGGCTCGCTCTCGAACGGTTTCTATCGCGGGATTGCTCCGGAGTCGAACGTCGTTCTGGTAAAGCTGGCCCGGACGGGTCGGATCAGCGAAACCAATATCAAACACGGCCTTGAATGGGTGATGGCGCATCGCGAAGAGTACGGAGTGCGCGTGGTCAACATCTCGGCCGGCGGAGATTATGAAGCATCGTATCTGCACAACGCTTTGTCGAAGACTGTCGAGCGAGCTGTGCGTGAGGGCTTGATCGTAGTTTGCGCGGTTGGCAACGCGGGGCACATGCCCGGTCATCCGGTGCTGCCGCCGGCGAGTTCGCCTTCGTGCATCGCAGTCGGTGGACTGGACGACAACAACTCGCTGAATCGAGCGCGACGCGGCATGTATCGTTCGTCGTACGGCCCGACCATCGACGGATTGCAGAAACCTGAGTTGATAGCGCCTGGCATTTGGGTTCCGGCGCCGATCCTTCCAAACACGCCGACTTCCGAACAAGCGCTGTTGCTTGCTTTGTTGGATGACGCGCCGGATGACCAACTCCATTCGCTCCTGGCTTCGCACGCCGGAGTCGATAAAGATTTGGACGAAGCGAAAGGATTGCCCGCCTACCTTCTTCGACAATTGATTACGATCAAGCGTCGCGAAGAGAACGTGATCACCGAACATTATAAGTACGTCGACGGGACTTCGTTCGCCGCTCCGATTGTGGCATCGGTTATCGCGTGTATGCTCGAAGCGAACCCGGCGCTGACTCCGCAACAGGTGAAACGAATTCTGATCGACACCGCCGAACGTCTGCCGCACATCGAAGTCGACCGACAGGGCTGGGGAGTCGTTGCGCCTCGTCGCGCTGTCGAGCTGGCGCTGTCGTTGCGATCTGTCAAAGACTGACCTGTTCAAGTACAAAGGGTGGGGACATCGTACGAACCACGAAATAGCCGAAGACGAATCGAAACCACACGAAATAGCTTGGTTTTCTTTCTTGTGATTTCGATTCGTCTTCGTTTGTTTCGTGGTTAGTTGTCCGCAGTTTCCACTAAGCAAACTTGAAGAAATATTTGTGCTGCAGCAAAACAGTCGTATCGTGTTTTCACCCACTCGCTAGACACTTGCGAATCGCGTGTGCCACAATTCCTAAAACACAAAGAGCAATCAACAGGAGAGGAGAGTTCAAAAACTCACATGTCAGATATTGAAAACACGCCCGCCGAAAGCGCACCCGCGCAGGAGGGCGCCGAGCAGGCTCCAGCCGAGCAGGTTACAGCGGAGCAGGCTTCTGAGCAGGCTCCGGCCGAACAGGTTCCAGCCGAGGAGATCACGTACCACGCGGTTGAAAAGGACGGCCAGGTGACGGCGATTTGGGAAATGCAGGGACGCAAACACGTGCGCACGATCGATCCGCGTTCACGACAAGGCCAGGAGATCCTTCGTCTCTACACTTCGGATCATCACGACGAGCCGGTGCCGCAGGAAACCGGTGAAGCTGTTTCAAACTAGTATTTGAACAACTATTTTTTGGATGTCGTTGCTTGAAGGGCTGCACGGTTGTGCGGCCCTTTGGATTTCGACTGGTCTCAAAGTTCGCAGTGCATTTCAAGCTGGCGGTCGATCTCGACAAATCCGTGCCTCGTCAAAGCGGACACGAAAATACTGTCTTCGGGTTCGTTGACGATTCGAACTACGTCGCGAATCTCCGATAGCCGCGCGCAAAGCGCTTCCGCATGTTCTGCGTTCGACGCGGCCAGATCGATTAAGTGTGTTCGTCCTTCGCTCCATGTCACCGCGATCGCATACGCGCTCGGCTCGGTCGATTCGCCCAGGTGAAATCCGCGAGCGCCCTCAGTTATCAAAAGCGTAGGCAGATCGCGTTGCCACGCGCTCGTAGTCTGATGAAGCCGGTGAAAGTGTCGCAGCAGCGTGGCCGGATCGGCTTCACTCAACTGGTTTGGCTGGTCCGGTTCGTTAACCAACCCAGCTCGCTCGAGAATAAGCAGATCACGAGTCACACGCATTCCCGCGCGTTCGTACAAACGAATTGCGGGCGTGTTCCGCGACAGGACTTCCAGGCTCAGTTGCTTCAATCCGCAATTCCTGGCTTCGGCTACAAACTCGTTCATCAGCTCGCCGGCGTGCCCGCGCCCGCGGCGCTCGGGCACAATGCCAAATCCCGCGCACCAGCCGCGACTGCCCCGAATTCCAAGGAGCGCCAGCCCGACAAACGTGTCGCCGTCGTAGGCGAGCAGCGAGTGTTCCACATCGATCTGCTCCAATCGCGTGCGGCGCGCAAACGAAGCGCCTGTCGATTGCTGAGGATAGAAGTACCCCGCGAACGACGCGTTGAAGGCCGCTGCCAGTTCGTCGAACGAAAGTGTGATCGCCGGTTTGAAATTCAGGTTGGTCATTAGATTCGCCGTGGCGGTCTAAAAGTCTTTCGCGCCTAAACGCCTTCGGCGTTTAGGCAACTCTTAGGGCTTCATTTTCAATATTACTTACCACCAATACGCCGAGTCGGAATTGTATACCGGGCCCGCCCTGCGAAGCCTTCTCAAGCGCCGCCGACCACAAGGTTGGCGGGCTCGCCGCGAACAAACGCATCGATGTTGTCGATCAATTGATCGGCCAGCGCCTGCATCGCTTCAACGCTGGCCCATGCGACGTGCGGAGTCAGGATGAAGTTAGGAAGCCGAAGATCCAATAGCGGATTTCCGTCGCGCGGCGGTTCTTCGCTCAGCACGTCAAAGCCGGCTCCGCCGATCAAACCGCCTTCAAGCGCGCGAGCCAGCGCAGATTCGTTAACCAGTCCGCCTCGTGCGGTGTTGATCAGAAGAGCGTCGGATCGCATCGCCTTCAGTTCCGGCTCGCCGATCAAGTTTCTGGTCTCGTCCGTCAACGGACAATGAAGAGTGATGATGTCCGAGCTGGAAATAATCTGATCAAAAGACGCGCGACCCGTCCTGACATCCTTCACACCTTTGCGCTCGGAAATCAGAACCTTCATTCCAAATGCGGAAGCCAGTTTTTCGACGGCCTGCCCCAATCGACCGTAACCAACGATACCGAGCGTCATTCCATGCAAATCGCGAATGGAATGATTGAAAAGGCAGAAGTGCTTCGACTCTTGCCATGCGCCCTGCTCAATGTCGATGCGGTGATTTATGAGGTTACGGCTGAGCGCGAGCATCAACATCAACGCGTGTTCGGGCACCGCATGGCTCGCGTAACCGCGCACGTTCGACACCGCAATGCCGCGCCGGCGACAACTCTCGAGGTCAACGATATCGACACCGGTTGCTGCGACGGCAATCAGTTTGAGTTGTGGTAGCTCTGCCAGCTCGGCTTCGCGAAGCGATACCTTGTTGACGATGGCGATGGTCGCATCGCGAAGCCTTTCGACCACTTGATCAGGAGCGCTTTCGGGGTACTCCTGCCAGACGTGTTCGATCGAAGGAGACCTTACGTTTGCTATCAGCGCATCGCGATCTAAGAAGACTATTCGCTGCATACAGTCGCGCGCTTTCTGGTTGAATGGAAACGCGAACAAAATACAACGAAACGGCGGGGAAGTTAAAGAATGAGTCCGCAGGGATGGAGCGCAGGCTCGTTGGAGCGCAGGCGGCTCGCCTGCGCTCCATCGGCCTGGGTTGGGGGAACTCGCCCGATTTACTTGGCCTCAGCCTCCGCGCTTCTTACCTCCACCTCCGTCGTTTCCATCAGCCGGTTTTGACGGTGGTGGATCGCTCTTCGGCGGTGGATCATTCCGCGGTGGCGGATCGTTTCGCGGCGGCGGATCGTTTCGCGGCGGCGGGTCGTATCTCGGCGGCGGTGGATCATATCTCGGCTGTGGTGGATCGTCTCGCGGTGGCCGCGACGGGCGGACAGGTTCCGGCGTGACTGTATCGGGGGACCTTTCCGGCCGAGTCGGTACCGTCGGCTGAGACTCCTCAGTCCTGCGCGGGCGCGGCTCGGGAACCGGACGAACCGGCGTCACGGTTTGGCCGCTGTTATCCGGATCGGACGAGACGCTCGGCGAACTCGGACGAGCGGGAGGTCTGACCGGAGCGTTGAGAGTGCCGCCGCCCGCATCTCCGAGCGGTCGCGCCGGTCGAGCAACTGCTCCGGTACCACCCGTCGGAACCGACGAGCTGCCGGAATCGGAGCGTTTGACCGGCTCGCGTCCGTTGTACACGCGCGTACTGCGAAGCTCGCCATCAAGCGCTTTGCCTGGCGTTCGGACTGCGGCGCCAGTCGGACGCTTCAGTATTGCAGTCGTGTCTCCGCGATTTCCTCGCGGTAGAGCTACCGGCGCGGTTGTGCTCCCCGCGATACTCATGTTGTCGCTTACCGTCGGTCGCTTTACCGGCAACGATTCAACCGGCGTAGGCTCCGCGGCCAAAGCTGCCTGGGCCAGCGGTAATGGCGCCGGGCCGTTCTTGATCGGTCTGATCTGGCCAAAGTCGCTGGCCGGCACAGCCGTCACAACCGTCAGATAAGTTGGATCACCCTGCGGGGACTTCCCGCGCGGCGGCACCGTGCTCGGCGTTTTGACTGGACCTGAATAGCCCGGGTTCGGATAGTGATGCGGAACCGGATACCAGCAAACCTGGTGGCCGTACGAACTGCCGAAGCTTACAAATACGACCAGCGCGGGATGCCACCAGCTATGCGAATATCCGTAATAGCGTGGCGTCCAACACCAGCGACCGCTGTAATAAACCCAGCGACCGTAATGGTACGGCGCCCATCCCCACGGCTCGTCGCCGATCCAGACCCAGCCGAACGGCGAACACCATCGCCAATGGCCGTATCGATACGGCGCCCAGTTGTTATAGTTGTTGATGACGGTTACGTTCGGGCTCCAAACCCATCCGTAACTTCCGGCGTTGATCCATTCTCCGTACGCGTCAAGCTCTTCGGCGCCCCACACTCCGCTGTCGTAATAACGATCGCGTCTCTCGTATTGGAGCCGCTTCGCAAGATACGCTTCGCGCTCAACCACCCAAATATCCCAACCGTCATAAGTCGCAGCGGAAGCCAAATCCCAATCGCCACTATCATCCGCTGTGTTGAAGAAAAGCCGGGCCGTTCGTCCATCGCGCAAAGTGAAGCCGGACGTTTCAGAATAAATCCGAGCCTGTCCGCCATCGCGCACGGTGATCCGAATGTCGCTTTGCTGATTCTCGATTCTGCGGCCCGCGTCGATGCGATAAAGTCCTTTCTTCTCGGCCGCCATCGTCGACTTCGGAGCATCGATTTCGAAGTACTCGCGATCGCGATCAAACCGCGCGAGTCGAACCGTTGCGGTTCCTTCCGCTAAACTCAACGCAATACCTTCATCTCGCAAAGTGACGATCGTCAAAATTGCGTCTTCGTCGACTCGGACAAAGTTATACGCGTCGATTTGAATTTCGAATTTTGAGCTGCGGCCAGTCGCGAGCTGGTCGCCTTCTACCAGCGGCACGTTGACCGTAACAGGTTCCCATTCCCTACTCTCCGCGCGGCGAAGTTGAACATCTCCGCTGGACAGAGTGATACGGGCTACGCGGGCTTGAGCGTGATAAATACTTTGATCGTCTTCGGTGTTCGCTCTGGCGTTATCGGCTACAAACAAGGAGATGAGCAGGACCGGGATCAAGAGAGACAGATGTCTTGTGTAACGCATGATGCGTGGCTCCTTTTGTTGAATCAGCAGGGCAAGCAAAAACTCAACCGTACGCTCTACAATTGGGAAGGGAGAGCGTACTTAAAAAGCATCTCGCGAGGGTTGCTTTTGCCAGCACCCAGAGCAATGCGCGTGCCCGCATGGGTCGGGCGCCGATGGCCCCGGCTTACAACCGTGATTTGTATTGAAATTATCATGTTCTGCCGTCCGCCGTGCGTCAGATGGTGCGACACTGGCACCATATCGTGCGGGCTTTCGTGGTTAGGCCGCCCAGGTGTTAATATCCAAGTCCGCCAATATTGCAGTTTTTAGTTTTCAGTTTTTAGTTTCAGTCGCAACGACAACCGAATGCCTACAGGCGGATACGAGTCTCGCTTTCATTTTCAACCAGAGCTAAGAACACAGAACTGAAAACCAAAAACCGAAAACTAAAAACTGCTTTTACGCTAAAGGAGAAGTCATGAGTTCAACCCCTACTTCCGACCGTTCGCCGGGCAAGTTCGTCAACCGATTTGGAGCTTTCGTTAGCATCATTATTCTCCTCCTGTTGGCCACCAATGCGCCAGCACAGAAGCGTAAAGAGTCGGCGCATCGCACGGTCAAGCAGTACAGCATCGAGCAGTTCATGGACACGGTGAAAATCCAGGACAGCTCTTTTTCTCAGGACGAGAAGTCGATTCTCTTCTCGAGCAACAAGAGCGGCATCTTCAACGTTTACTCGATGCCGATCTCCGGCGGCGAACCGCGTCAGTTAACGAATTCAACGAAGGAAAGTACGTTCGCGGTTTCATACTTCCCGACCGACTCGCGATTTCTTTTTCAGTTTGATCAGGGTGGCAACGAAAATAGCCACCTGCACGTGATGGGTCTGGACGGAGTCGCAACCGATCTTACGCCCGGCGAAAAAACCAAAGCCTGGTTCTACGGCTGGAGCCGCGACAAACAGTCGTTCTTCTTCTCCACCAACGAACGCGATCCGCGTTTTTTCGACATCTATGAAATGACGATCGCCGATTTCAAACGGACTCTTCTCTACCAGGACACGACCGGACTTGATTTCCAGGCGATCTCGCCGGACAAAGCCAACCTCGCCTTTAACAAACCAAACACGACGGTTGACTCGGACATCTATATTTACAACGTCGCCGGCAAGTCGCTGAAGAACATCACGCAACATCAGGGCGACATCAACCACAGTCCGGAGACGTTCGATCTTGCGTCGCGCTACTTCTACTATCTGACGGACGAAGGCAGCGAGGTTCAATACGTGGCCCGTTACGATCTCGCCAGCGGAAAGAAAGAGACGGTCGAAAAAGCGCAGTGGGATATTTCGGGAGTCTCGTTTTCAAGAAACGGCAAGTACCGCATCGTGACGATCAACGCCGACGCGCGAACACAGGTGAAGCTTTACGAAGTAGCCACCGGCAAACTTGTCGCATTGCCGAAACTTCCATCGGGCGACATCACCGCGATCAGCATTTCCAGAAGTGAAAAACTGATGAGCTTCTATCTGAATGGATCGAGCTCGCCAAACGATCTCTACGTCTATGATTTTTCCACCCGCAAGGCGATCAAGCTGACCACAAGTCTCAACCCCGAGATAAAGTCGAGTGACCTGGTTCAGGCCGAAGTGATTCGCTACAAGTCTTTCGACGGGATGGAGATTCCATCGATTCTCTACAAGCCGCATCAGGCGAGTCCTCAGAATAAAGTTCCAGCGCTGGTCTGGGTTCACGGCGGTCCAGGCGGTCAGACTCGAACGACGTACAGCGCGTTCATGCAGTATCTGGTCAACCACGGCTACGTGATACTCGGCGTCAACAATCGCGGAAGCTCGGGATACGGCAAAACTTTTTTTGCGGCCGATGATCAAAAGCACGGACGCGAACCGCTGTGGGATTGTGTCGAAGCGAAAAAGTATTTGGCTTCGCTCGGGTACGTCGACGAAAGCAAGATCGGAATCATCGGAGGAAGTTACGGGGGCTACATGGTGCTGGCCGCGCTCGCCTTTAAACCCGACGAGTTCGGGGTGGGTGTTGACATCTTCGGCGTGTCGAATTGGTTGAGAACGCTCGAGTCGATTCCGCCTTACTGGGAATCGTTTCGCAAGGCGCTCTACAAAGAGATGGGAAATCCCGAGAGCGACAAGGACAACTTGCGAGCGATATCCCCTCTGTTCCACGCTGACAAGATTCGCAAGCCGTTGATTGTCTTACAGGGCGCGAACGATCCGCGCGTCATCAAGCCCGAGTCGGACGAGATCGTCGAGGCCGTGAAAAAGAACAATGGCGTTGTCGAATACGTTGTCTTCGATAACGAAGGTCACGGGTTTACCAAGAAGGCAAACGAAATCCGGGGATACAAAGCTGTTCTGGATTTTCTCGACCGCTATTTGAAGAATTCGGGAAGCACTAACTAGTCTTTCGCTGCTACTAACTTTGCGAATGCTGACGGCCACCCTTCCCGGCGGCCGTCAAGTTCGTAAAGCTTTCTTGAATCTATAGCTTCCAGCCTTGTCCCGCCGCCTACAACTATTTGGAGTTCTATCCAAAAATTCGGAAGGAAGACTGGGACGAACGGTTCAGCCCACCTCTTAATTGCTTATTAACCGTATGTAACTCAAACAATTCTCTCGCCCGGCATGTCTCCGTGCCGTGTTGGTATGATCATTGCTTAAATTAGGCTGCTTGCAATTGGTCTTATTCCTTCATTTGTTGGTTTCTTTTCAATTCTTAGGTCAATTCGGACGGTCGCAACCGCAAGTCTCCAAATAGCGCTAGCGAACCTCCAAAACGCAATGCCGGTTCTTTGCCGAGGTCAGGTTTAGAAGTACAGCACTCGGCCCCCCCATCTTGGGACGTCCCATTTTAAGGAGAGTATATGAAGATTAGGCTTTTCCTGCTGATAGCGGCGCTACTGAGTTTTTCGCTAGTGGCCGTTGCCCAGACCAGTCGTGGTACCGTCGTCGGTACTATCACTGATGCAAACGGAGCAGTCATTCCAGGAGCGACGGTTACTCTGACAAACCTGGATACGACCATCACCCGCACAACCACAACGAACGACGAAGGTAATTATCGATTTGACGCGGTCGACCTTGGCAACTATTCGGTCCAGGTGTCCGCCACTAACTTTGGCCAGGCGACTAAGACCGGTCTGTTGGTCAGCGCTAACCAGAGTACAGACGGCAGCGCCCAGCTGGCACCAGCCGGACAGTCGGTCATTGTCGACGTCACCACGGACGCCGCTGCATTGCTGCAGACTGAAACCCCTGTCCGCGGCGGCAACATCGACGAGCGCAAGATCACGGAGCTTCCTTTCGCAGGACGCAACCCGGTCTCGCTGGCGTTGACGTTGCCTGGCGTTTCCACAAACCGATTCGGCTTCGGCGTCGGCACGTTCTCGGTGAACGGCGGTCGCGGTCGCTCGAACAACTTCCTGATCGACGGCACGGAGAACAATGACATTTCCGTAGCCGGCCAGGGCTTCCAGATCACCAACCCCGACGCGGTGCAGGAAGTTTCGGTTCAGACTTCGAACTATGACGCGGAGTTCGGTCGTGCCGGTGGCGCGGTCGTCAACGTCATCACTAAATCCGGCACCAACGAGTTTCACGGAACGCTCTCTTATCTGCTTGATTCGACGCGTGACGATGCAATCACAAATACACAGGGCCAGGTTCTCAGCACCTTAGCCCGCGGCTATCCGCCCTTCGGTATCGAGCAATGGTACTCGGCCACCATCGGTGGTCCCGTTCTCTTGCCGCGATTCGGCGAAGGCGGCCGCAGAGCTATTTACAACGGACACAATCGCACGTTCTTCTTTTTGTCGTATCAGGAACAGCGATTGAGAGCCAGCTCCACGCTGAACCGCGTAGTGCCGACACAAGCCGGCCGCGATCAGTTGCGCGCGTTGTTCCCGGTTGGAGTAAACCCGCGAGTAGATCAGTACCTGGCCATCACGTCGACCATCATTGGCACGACGAATCCAATTAATATCGGACTTGGCCAACCGACGAACGCTCTGGGTGTTCCGACTGGTCCGGCCCGACCTGCGATCCAGTTCGCCACCGGCGCCTTTGTGGTTCCGACAAAGTTCTTCGACCAGCAGATCCAGGCTCGTATCGACCACAAGATCAGCGACAGCGATCAGCTCGCGGTCCGCTACCTCTGGGATGATCAGATTCAGCCCGCCGGAGCCGACGCGACGTTCCCGAATTTCATAGCTGACTTCCGTGGAACTTTCAACAACTTGCTGTTCACCGAAACGCACGTCTTTTCGCCAAGCCTGACGAATGAAGTGCGTGTGGCTTACAACCGCATCCTGTTCGACTTCCCGATCGTGGGACCAGATGTACAGGCCTTCTCGCTTCCGCGACATGACATCGGCCAGATCAGCTCGTTTGGCGTGGCCACCAACATCCCGCAAGGTCGTATCGCGAATAACTATGGTATCCAGGATACGATGACCTACCTGCGCGGCAATCACACCTTCCGTTTTGGTGTTGACTTGCTCTCGCAGCGTTCGAAGCAGTTCGCGCCGATCGTCGAGCGCGGTTTGCTTACCTACTCATCCAGTGCCGCACATACGGCCTTCGCCAATTACGTTGATAACTTTGGCGGCGGCGCGGGTGGTGCTCGTATAGACTTTGGCAGCCCGGTCTACTATCCGTTCCTGTTCAGGCAGGCTTACTTCCTGCAGGATCGTTGGACCGTAACCGAGTCGTTGACGATGACGCTTGGTGTTCGTTACGAGAACTTCGGAAACCCGACCCGCACCTTGCGTACGGCGGCTTTCACCGGTCTCTTTAATGTCAACCCGACGACTTTCGCCGGACCCTACTCGCAACCGAATCAGGTCGAGAACGACGGTAATAACTTTGCTCCGACCTTTGGTATCGCCTGGTCGCCTTCGTACACGAGCGGTTTTCTCGGCTCGTTGATCGGCGACAAGAAGACTGTGTTCCGTGCCGGTTATCAGATCGGCTACGATTCGTTCTTTAACAATATCGCTTCCAACGCGGCGACATCTTCGCCCAACGTAGTTGCGACGAACATTCCTTCGAACACCAATAACGGTCCGCGTGGGCTCGCGCTCCTTTCGGGCAATTTGCCGACGGTCGCCCGCCCGCTTTCCCCGCTCGATGGCCAGACACTGGTCACGAGTGACTTGGTCAATCCGTACTATCAGCGATGGTCGGCCGGATTCCAGCGCACTCTGCCGTTCAACCTGGTGCTCGATGCTTCTTACGTCGGTTCAAAGGGAACTCACTTGTTTATCAATGAGGACCTGAACCCGACGGTTCCGGCGCCGTTTCCGGGTCGAATCATTCCTCTCGTGACGCCGACGCGTATTACTCCCACGGCGTTTACCGGATCGTTGACCTGCACGCCGGGATCCCTGGGGCCGCCGCCGTGTCTTATCTCGGGCCGCCTGGATAACCTCCAGGGCTCGCGTTTGATCCGAACCAACAGCGGAAGCTCGAACTACCACTCGGGCCAGTTCAGTTTGACGCGTCGTTTCTCCGACGGTCTGACCGTCACCGGCGCATATACCTGGTCGAAGTTCATCGACAATGGTTCCGAGGTGTTCGGTGTGGCTGGAAACAACTTGCCACAGCAGGCCTCGTTTCCGTCGATCTTCGGCGGACAGCGATTTGAGCGAGGACTCTCGTTATTCGATCGTACGCACCGCGCTTCGATCACGTATGTTTACCAACTGCCCTGGTACAAAGAGCAGAACGGTTTCGTCGGCCGCGTGTTTGGCGGTTTCGAAATCGCTGGTGTGACTACGTTTGAATCCGGAGCGCCTTTTACCGTAGTTAACGGTGTGGACGCAGACGGCGTGGGCGGCAACCTCGATCGTCCGCTGTTCAATCCGAACGGAACGCCGGGTGTCCGCGCTGTGCCGGTCGTCAACGCGACAGGTGCGATCACCGGATACTTCAATCCTGACGTCCCGGGCCCCGTTCCCGGAACGTTTGTTTCGCAACCCATCGATCCGAACACTGCAATGTGGATCGGCAATCCGGCTTTCAATACGGCGCAGGTAGACAGCCGTCAACGCTTCGGCAGCACAGGACGCGGCACTTTGCGCACGCCTGGAATCAACAACTGGAACATGAATCTCTTGAAGCGCGTCAACATCGACGAGAGCAGGAGCCTTCAGTTCCGGGTTGAGCTCTATAACGTGTTCAATCACCCGCAGTACACGAACCCGAGTGTCAGTCCCTTCTCGCCCGGCGAGCAGGGCTTCGGCGGCAGTGTCGGTACTGCCAATGCTGCCGGAACACTGTTGTCAGGTACGGCTGCGGGACGCTTCCTCGATCCGAAGTTCGCGGATGGTGGCGGACGCGTTATCCGTTATCAAATCAAGTTCGTTTTCTAAAAACGGACGTAACCGAGTCTGATCACGATGACTCTAAAGAAAAGGGCCCGGCAATCGTTATCGACTGCCGGGCCTTTTTCTGTACTGAATTAAATGATGACTTAGCGCATACGAGACTCGAACTCGTGATCTCCGCCTTGAGAGGGCGGCGTGTTAACCAACTACACCAATGCGCCTCAATCGAGGTCAGGATTATAGAAGCTGCCATTCGCCAATGGCAAGCGGCTCCGGTGTCCGACAAACTTCAGTTTGTCGCTGACTCTTGCCACATTCAATTTGCGACGCATACGACAAACTGAAGTTTGTCGGACATTCTGCACCCGTCTTCTTTTTGAGACGCATCCAACCGTGATGCTATACTTCCATCGCCGGCACGTTCGTCAATTTAAGGCTCTTATCGAATTTATCCTGCGCTCGCGCAAGGCCGGTGATACTCCCCGTTAATAATCGCCGATTACAGGCTTGAATCTTAACCGGAAGCTATGACAGAGCTCATCACCGACGAATCCCACGACAACCCAAACTCCTCCGGAACGGCAAGCACAAATTTTCAACTTGGCATTGATGGATTCTCTTATGCCGATCTGTACCTGCCCGACGGTCTGCGCGATCTGGCGAACGCGTTTTACTCAGAACTCGAACTCGCCGAGCCGGAGATTCACCAGTCGTTGATGGAGTATCTGTCGAAGCGCGGCGTCGGTTACGAATCTAAAGTCGAGTCCGAGTTGTTGATTGCCGCCGCCCCGCATCTTTCCAGATTTGTCGCGCGGCTTTTTCACGTAGAGCTCGAACAAGAACGCCAGATCGAAAGCGTTCTGAATCAGGAACCGGTTTGGACATTCAAGACATTCATCGCGCGCCGCGCATTGAAGAAATTTCCGCCGGACGCAGCGGCGAAGCTGGACGCCGAAGCTTTGAATGCGGCGCTCGAGGCGTTTCGTCGCGCTGCTTTTCCCGACACTCTGGCTGACGACGATGAGTTGGGAATCGCGCACATGACATCGTTGCTGCTGGAATGCGAAAAGCAGCTCGATAAGAATTCCGAGCAACTTTCAGACGCGTGTACGACAAACATCGAATCGCTCCGCGACGCCTTCGCCAAAATGCAGAGTAGCCGTGCCAGCGACTTGCTGGCGGGGTTCAGAAAAGAAATCGACGACGACGCGAACGACGATCTGTCGAATGTTCGAGCTGCGTTGCGCCTGATCGAAGCCTGGGCGGCAGCGCACTCAACCCAACCCGACGCGCGCACGCGTGTGCGAGGCTGGATCAGTTTCCACGTCCCGCATCAACTCGACTATCAAAACCTGGTTCAGATCGAGAGGCCGCGTGCTGACCTGCCGGAATTGATGCAGGGCCTGCCGCAGAATCTCAGGCGACGCGACGGCTTTGGATTGACCGATCCGCGCGCGTCCAAACGCGAAGTGCTGGCCGAAGTCGACTACTGCCTCTATTGCCACGAGCGCAACAAAGACTCCTGCTCAACAGGGCTGTTTGAACGCGACGGATCCTTAAAGCGCAATCCGCTCGGGATCAAGCTCGAAGGCTGTCCGCTGAACGAGAAGATCTCCGAGATGCATGTGCTGAAGAAGCACGGAGATTCGATCGCCGCGTTGGCGATGGTGATGATCGACAATCCGATGTGTCCCGGCACCGGTCATCGCATCTGCAACGACTGTATGAAGTCGTGCATTTTTCAAAAGCAGGAGCCGGTCAACATCCCTCAAGCCGAGACAGGCGTGCTTACCGACGTTCTCGAAATGCCGTACGGGTTCGAGATCTTTTCGCTCTTGACGCGTTGGAATCCGATTAACGCCAAACGTCCTTTCGCGCTGCCTTACAACGGCAAGAATATTTTGGTTGTCGGGCTCGGCCCGGCAGGCTACACGCTGGCCCACTTCCTCTTGAATGAAGGATTCGGAGTTGTCGGTATCGATGGCCTGAAGATCGAACCTCTGACACATGCTTTGACCGGCGAGGAAGGCGAGGCGCCTAAGCCTGTCCGCGATGTTGCGAGCATCGAGACCAGGCTCGACCAGCGAGTACTGGCCGGCTTTGGCGGCGTTTCCGAATACGGCATAACGGTTCGCTGGGACAAAAACTTTCTGACGCTGATTCATCTGACGCTGGCGCGCCGCGACCGGTTTCGTTTTTACGGCGGCGTGCGGTTTGGCGGAACGTTGACTATCGACGACGCATGGTCGATGGGCTTTGACCACATCGCGATCGCCACCGGCGCGGGAAAGCCAACCATCGTTTCGATGAAGAACAACCTGATCCGCGGGATACGCAAGGCGTCGGACTTTTTGATGGCGCTGCAATTGACCGGTGCGTTCAAGCGCGACGCGCTCGCGAATCTTCAGGTGCGTTTGCCCGCGATCGTGATCGGCGGCGGATTGACCGCGATCGACACCGCGACCGAGTTGTTCGCTTACTATCCCGTGCAGGTTGAAAAGATGCTGACGCGGCACGAAGAGCTGGTCGCGCAATTCGGTGAAGAAGAAGTGCGCCGGCGGCTTGATCCTGAAGAGCAGAATACCTACGACGAATTTCTTGAACACGGAAAAGCGATTCGCGCCGAGCGTGAACGCGCGGCGGGCGTGGGCGAGCCTCCGGACTTTGTCTCGCTTGTGCGAAATTGGGGCGGCGTGTCGATCGTCTATCGAAAGCGATTGCAGGACTCGCCCGCGTATCGTTTGAATCATGAAGAGGTCGTCAAATCGCTGGAAGAAGGCATCACCTACATCGAGAAGCTGAGCCCGTACGAAGCCGTGCCGGATGAACACGGGGCGGTGAAAGAGATCGTCTTCGAGCGTTGGCTGCATGACGACGAGACGCACAAGTGGGAGTGCGCGGGCGAGTTCGTCACGTTGCCGGCGCGCACAGTCTGTGTCGCGGCCGGTACCAGCCCGAACATTATTTACGAGAAGGAAAAGCCGGGCACGTTTGCTCTGGATGAATGGAACGAGTTTTTCGCTCCGCACACGATCGAACGCGGGGTCGACGACCTGCCGCAACTCGCGCCGGCCGCCAAAGGCTCGCCCGGTTTTTTCACCTCGTATCAAAAAGACGGGCGCTTCATTTCCTACTACGGCGACAACCATCCGATTTATGCCGGTAACGTGGTCAAGGCAATGGCGTCGGCCAAGGATGGTTACGAGCATGTCACCGCGCTTTTTGCGAACGAGCTGGCGACGCTCGATTCTGTGGATCAGCCGAAGCGCGAGCGAGCGTTTTCGCGCTTGATCGATTATCTGGACGAACAGCTGAGTGTTCGCGTGGTGCGCGTCGATCGTCTTACCGAAACCATCGTGGATGTAATCGTTCACGCGCCGATGCAGGCGCGCAAATTTCATCCGGGACAGTTCTATCGGTTGCAGAATTACGAGACCGACTCGCGGCTGGTACACGATACAAAGTTGATGATGGAAGGCATCGCGTTGACCGGAGCCTGGGTCGACGTCGAGCGCGGCTTGTTGAGTTTGATTGTGCTCGAAATGGGCGTCTCGTCCCGACTCTGCGCGACACTGAAGCCGGGCCAGCGAGTGGTGGTGATGGGCCCCACCGGCACGCCGACCGAGATTCCCGAAAACGAGACCGTGTTGTTGGCAGGCGGCGGACTCGGCAATGCTGTGTTGTTCTCGATCGCCCGCGCGTTGCGCGAAAGCGGGAATCGCGTCGTGTATTTCGCCGGGTACAAGCGCGGCGAAGATCTTTTCAAACGCGAAGAGATCGAGGCCGCCACCGACCAGGTCGTGTGGGCGACGGACACCGGGGTTGTGATCGAGCCGCACCGCGCGCAGGACAGTCACTTCCGAGGGAACATAGTCCAGGCGATGCTGGCCTATGCCAAAGGAGAGTTGGGCGAAGCGCTGGTCCGGCTTTCGGATGTCGATCGAGTAATCGCGATCGGCTCGGATCGCATGATGAGCGCGGTCAAGGACGCGCGTCACACGGTGTTAGCGCCATATCTAAAACCGCATCACGTCGGCATCGGCTCCATCAACAGCCCCATGCAATGCATGATGAAAGAGGTCTGCGCCCAATGCCTGCAGAGACACGTCGATCCGATAACCGGCAAAGAGTCGTTTGTGTTCTCGTGCTTTAATCAGGACCAGCCGCTGGACGAAGTTGATTTCAAAAACCTGAACGCGCGGCTTCGAGCGAACACAGTGCAGGAGAAGCAGGCCAACCTGTGGCTTGATAAGTTATTCCGCGAAGCTGAGATCGAACGCGTGTGAGGGATGGGAGGAGAAACGAGCACATTCCTGGATTGTTCAAGTCGCACAACGGGGCAGAAGCCCGACCGTAAGGGAGGGCGTTTAGGTTGGGGTTGTTCTCGAACCTGAATGATATGGATTCTGGAACGCCCTCCCTTACGGTCGGGCTTCCGCCCCGTTTGGAACGTTGCTCGCTGCACACCTACCTGTCATCCAGCGCATACGAAATAAACAGAAGTATCAAACACACCAACGCCGGCGCGAACTGCCCATCTCCTACAGCTATGTGCGCAGCGAACGCCAGCACAAAGTTGAAGAAAAATCCGGCATACGCCCATTGTTTCAAAATCCTGGATTTGCCGGTCAGTATCGCGATGACGCCAAGCAGTTTCGCGACCGCCAATGGGCGGATTATGTAAGTGGGATAACCGAGCGAAACGAATACGGATTTGATCGCTTCATACTTAAAGAAATAATTTGTCGCGGCGAACAGCATAAGTAAACAGAGCAGCCCCGTCGCTATCCAATAGATCACCCTCTTTGCTTTCACAATCTTCTCCTTTCGTACTCGCTTCGCGGCCGCGAATCTTATCACGCGTGACGCTGCGCTCTTTACGAAGATGGGTTAGGAATGGTGGGTCAATTTCGAATACGCGCGGGAAAAACAGGCTCCCGCAAAGACGCAAAGGCGCAAAGAAATCAGTGAAGCGGGTTCGTTGCTCAACTCCCTTGCGTCTTTGCGCCTATGCGGGAGATCCATTCTTTTCATGAGTATTCACTGGAATTCAGACTGGCCAGCTATAGCGTCAGCAGACAAGGCAAACTTCTGTACTACCTGTTAACATCTGAACATACGATCTTATTTCTACGGATACACAATGCTGTCTGGAGGTGACATGCGCAGATACTTTTTTGCTCTCGTAATTTTAGTTTCACTCCTGGCGCCGATTCCGGCGAGTTACGCACAAAGCCGCGGCGGTTCCGCTGCTTCAGCCAGCGCGGTTGCGAGTTCCGCTTCGCGCAAAGCCGCCGAAGGCATCACCGCCGCGCAACTCAGCGACTATCTGAATTTCGTAGCCTCGGACGAGATGGAAGGCCGCGATACTCCTTCTCGCGGTTTGGACACGACCGCAAAGTTCATCGCTACTTTGCTGGCCCGGTGGGGTGTCAAACCGGCCGGCGACAACGGCACCTATTTCCAGATCATCGCGTTGCATCGCGCGCGCGTGGACGCGGTAACGACACACGCCGAGATAAACGGGCAGGCCTACACATACGGCGAAGATTTTCTGGCGGATGCTACGTCTGGCAGCGCCACCGGACCATTGGTTTATGTCGGTCACGGATGGTTGGTTAAGTCGAAAAACGTCGATGCTTTTAGCGGCGTGGATGTGAAGAACAAGATCGTGGTCGTATCGGGCGGACTTCCGAAGGGGACCAGCTACACGGACTTGACCGAAAGCACGCGCGATCAGGATTGGATGCGACCCGACGCGTACGCGAAAAAGATGGGCGCGGTGGGTGTGATCGAGATGCCGGAATTTCAGACGCTGGCAAACTGGGACCGCGCGTTACGAAATCAGCAAGCCGGCGGCGCCATCGCTGTCTCGAAGCTAGAGCCGCAGAACGGATCTGCTTTGCCGACGATTACGTTATCGCCTCGGATGGCGAACGCGCTGTTTCAGAACGAGAAACACACAGCCGCGCAGATTTTTCAGAGCTCGACAGCCGGCGAGGCGCTGGCGCCTTTCGAGCTGGGAGCCAACAAGAAAGTGGAGTTCGGCGTCTCAGGCTCCGCCGCCACGCTTACCACACAAAACGTAGTCGGCGTCATCGAAGGCAGCGATCCGGTTCTTAAGAACGAGTACGTAGCGATCGGCGCGCACTACGACCACGTCGGCACCGGCCCGGCGGGCAGTAACAGCCGGGGCGCACAACGTCCGGGCGGCGATCGAAGCGACATGATCTATAACGGCGCAGATGACGATGGTTCGGGTACGGTTTCTGTGTTGGCGATGGCGGAGGCGATCATGAAGGCGCCTCGTCGGCCGAAACGCTCCGTGCTTTTGGTCTGGCACACCGGCGAAGAGAAGGGACTGTGGGGTTCCGAGTACTTCGTTAAATTTCCGACCGTGCCGCTGGATCGAGTCGTTGCGCAATTCAACATAGACATGATCGGCCGCAGCAAAAAAGCCGGCGATACGAGTGCGCCGAATCGCGAGCTGACCGGTCCCGACGAGGTCTATGTGATCGGATCAAAGATGATGAGCACTGAGTTGGGAGAGTTGAGCGAGCGGGTTAATCAGTCGTATTTGAATTTGAGTTTTAACTACAAGTATGACGATCCCAAGGATCCCAATCGGTTCTTTTTCCGCTCCGACCACTTCAACTATGCGCAGAAGGGGATTCCGATTATCTTCTATTTCGATGGTGTGCACGAAGACTATCATCGTCCTGATGACGAAGTGCAAAAGATCGATTACGAGAAAATGCAAAAAGTCGCGCGCACGATTTTTTTGACCATGTGGGAGACGGCTGACTTGAAAAACCGGCCTGTGGTGGACAAGAAGCTACCGGCGGAATTGATCGAGCAATAGCGAACAACTCTTTGCGTCGTCAGTTTTTCTTTACCTCGCGCCTTTGCGAGAAAACCGCTTCGCGCAAAGACGCAAGCTAAAGAAAAACGAAAGGCGCAAAGAATTTTCGAGTGAGGAAAAGCTCGAATCTTCTAAATATCAAAGCGGGAAATACAGAAGGAACGGCCCTTCGTATTTCCCGCTTTTTGCTTTACAGAATTGACCCGGCCGGTCGCTACTTCCTCGGAAGCATCGCGGCGAGATTCTCAAACGTATCGTGAACCGCCAGGTAGGACACTTCCAATTGAGCATCAGGCGCGTCGGCCGCATCGCTCTTATATTTCGCCAAAGCCTCCGCGAACCTCTTTAGCTCCACTTCAAACTTTGCCATCGACTGCACCTTGGCAGGCACTCCGAGCTTAACGATCGCGTCGCCGCGCGTAGTCAATTCGCCGGCCTGCGCACGGATCGTCGCAAAGTCCTTTTTCGGCAGTGCTTCGTGCTGAAGCATGTGCAACACTTCGTGAAAATGGTTGTACTCCTTCACGCTGAAGTGCTCGTCTTCCAGCACCGGTTTTGCGCTCGCGACAACTGCCGCGGAAAGTAAAAACAGAGCAGTAAGTGTGCAAATTAGAAAATTTCGAGATTGTCTGGTCATCAATATTCCTTCCCTTTGATTGAATTGTCTGACAAGCTTTAGCCGGCCGAATCCGAGCGACAAACTGAAGTTTGTCGGACATTTCTTCCGCGGTTCAATCGAAAGCAAGTTTAGCCAATTTACCGGTTTCTGCAAGTCAGCTCCGATCGCGAGCGCGCGCCGCGGTCAGACGGCGATATGCCTCGGCCCGAGTCAGTCCCATTTCGCGCGCGACTTTCTTCAGAGCCGCGCGCGGGTCCAATCCTTCGCTCTCGAACGCTTCGACGCGCGATGCGATGTTCGCCTCTGACTGCTGGCCCAACGGTTTGTCGATCACCGTTCGATCGATGATCAGCACCATCTCGCCTCTGGGCGCTGCGTCCGTCGACTCATACTTTTCGATCAGCTCGCTCAATCGCCCGCGCAGAATTTCCTCATGAAGCTTTGTCAGCTCGCGCGCGACGACGGCTTCGCGATCGCCCAGGATTTCGCGAGCATCCCTTAGCGCATTCGCGATTCGATGCGGAGCTTCGTAAAAAACCAGCGTGGCCGGTATCGCGCTGACCGCGTCGAATCGCGCGCGACGTTGCGCGGCACGCGCCGGCAGAAAACCGCCGAAGAAGAATTGATCGGTCGGCAATCCCGACGCTACCAGCGCAACAATAAACGCCGACGCGCCGGGAATCGGAACAACTCGAGCGCCGACTTCACGCGCGACATTTACCAAACGAAAGCCCGGGTCGCTTATTCCCGGGGTGCCCGCGTCTGAAATTAACGCGATGTTTTTACCGGCCTCGAGCATCGCGCCGAGCTCGATCGCGCGTTCGCGTTCGTTGTGCTCGTGATAACTAATCAGTTTTGTCTTGATGTCGTAGTGAAGCAACAGCCGTTGCGAGTGTCGTGTGTCTTCGCACGCAATCAGATCCACCTCGCCCAGCGTGCGTAACGCGCGCGGGGTTATGTCTTCCAGATTGCCGATCGGAGTTGCGACCAGAAAAAGCGTGCCTGCCATAGCGCGTTGAATCCTAGATGGTAAACGCGAAATGGTAAATAGGAGGGATGGACTGCGGCAATGTCCGACAAACTTCAGTTTGTCGTTGACGTCGCAAGTCGAGTGTCGCGAGAGTCAACGACAAGCTAAAGCTTGTCGGACATTACGTGTTTACCACGGGTAATTATTTCGCCGATCGTTTCGACCGGGGCGATTGTCGTCGCGTTGATAGAACCGATCGTCAAAGTCCGCCCAATTGAATCCGTATGCGTTTGCGATTGTCTTCAGATCCTGTCGAATGCGAATCCAGTTCGATTCAGCTCGAACGTCGAATCGGTTGTGGCCCATCAACCTGTCTATTCTGGATCCGATTTGAAGCAGGCGGCGAGCTTCGCTGGCGCTGCGGTTTAGGTTTCGACCTGCATCAAAACGATTGTCCAGCGTGACGGCTGCCTGGCGGAATTCCTTGGCCGTATCGTTTATTCGATCTTCGCGTTGGCTGTCGTCCAAACGGCTACGGTCGAGCGCTCTGTCCAAATGGCTTTGAAAATCGTCGCTGTGATTCTTGACCCGTTTGATCGCGTCGCGCAGAAATCGCTGTTGATCTCGATAGTCCGCTTCTCGACGGGTGTCTCGGCGGTCAATTGCAACATAGCTGAGCCACGGATCATATCTTCCCTGCGCTGAAGCCATGATCGGAGCTATTAGGGAGATTAGTACGACTGTGAAAACTGTCGGAAGAAGTGTGCGTCGTTTATTCATCGAATTCCATCTCCTTGAATTTTTATTAGGCACACGATGCGCGAGCTATGTGGGTAGGTGTCGGTACTCGATTGTGCCTTGCTTCCAAGCCGCACCGTCCGGGGGCGACGCAACTGGATGCGGCTTTAGACGCCGTGCGCAATCGCAACCAATGTGCCGCTGAGATGAAATCGAAAGTTTGTGCGGGTCTGAGTGCGGGTTAAGTGACTGAGGATGAAAGGTAACTAGACCGGTAGTTCAGATCTTACGATGAGAGGTTGTGTTGTTGGCGATGTCCGCCCATATCGTGCACGGGCTGGCCCATATCGTGAGACGGACACGAGTTTGTGGCATTACTTGCTTGAAATGAAAATCGAGAAGTGATTTTTCAGACGGGCTTCGGCCAGCGGAACTCGCTCGCCGTTCTTTCCGAGGACGGCCCACTGCGGAGCGCCATCCGCCGAGCCCACCAGCAGGACTTCTTCATCATCTGCGCGCTTGCCGAAATGTCCGATACGGCCGCACGCCAGGCCGCCACCGCGAACAATTCCGTCACCGGGCCGGCGCGGCCATCCGGCCTCGACATACAGAGCGCGCACGCCCAACCGCAACGTCAGACGCGTACCGACCATGGTGGAGCTCCCCACGCGAAAACGATGCGCGTCTTCTGTCTCGATCCGAATCCCGTTGCCCGCGCGGTTCGCTTCTCCGGCCAGAATCGTCAAAGTCGACAATAACCAATCGATCGCGGTGCGGCGCATTAGGTCATTCGAAGCGCGCAACGCGATGTACTCAGCGACATCTGCTCGGCCGGACGCACGCGCTCGTTGTTGGGCTTCGGCCAGGGCCAGCTCCCATGCTTCATCAAGTTCGCTCACGATTTAAGAATAAAGATGAAAGTAGAAAAGGGAAAGTTCGAGAGAATGTCCGACAAACTGAAGTTAGTCGGACATCAAGCCGCCCTTTTACGCTTTTGCGCTTTCCTTTGTTATGATTCCGACGATCTTCTCCCCGGTAAATTCACGCTCGAGGCAATCTATGAAACTTACGAAAAATCGCGGTCTAAGAGGGGCCGGGTTTGTTTTGGCGATGGTGATGGCCGCTTATTCCGGCGCAACATTTCTGGGCCACTCGACCGCGCAACAAACCGCGCCGGCTCCCGACAATGAATACATGGTCGGCTCGACGCTTTGGACACAAACCGCGGCAGAGTTTCGCGCGCTCACTTATCAATCTTTCAACTACGCGCGGCTGCTGTTTGACCAGGATCTTAAAACCAGGCGTCGCGATCGCACGAAGCGCGCGGTGGTCGTCGACGTGGACGACACGGTGCTCGACAACAGCCAGTACCAGGCTTCGTTGATTCTCAATCGCAAAAACTATGGTTCTTCCGCTTTCACGGAATGGTGCAAGATCGCGGCTGCTCCGGAAACACCGGGCGCAATCGAGTTTCTCAAATACGTTCACTCGAAGGGCGCGCGCGTCTTTTATGTTTCGAATCGCGGCCAGGCGGATATCGCCTGCACGTCCGAGAATCTGAAAAAGCTGGGCTTCCCAGACGTTAGCGAAGAGACGCTGCTCTTCCGCACCGACACCTCGAGCAAGGAAGCGCGGCGGCAAGGCATTGCTAAGAAACATCGGATCGTTTTGTTGATGGGCGACAACTTGAATGACCTGGCGAAAGTCTTTGAGAAGAAACCGATCGCGGAGCGCTTCGCCGCGGTTGATGCGATGAAGAAAGACTTTGGCTCGCGATTTATCGTTCTTCCGAACGCGATGTATGGAGAATGGGAAGGCGCGGTTTACGAGTACAAGAACCTTTCGGATCAGGAGAAGGCCGCGCGGAGACGAGGGATTCTGAAGGATTTTTGATCGGCTTTAATGTCCGACAAACTTTAGTTTGTCGCCGGCAAACGACGAGCTCAACTGTTAGCACCGGGCAGTAGCCGATGGAGCGCAGGCGGCTCGCCTGCGCTCCATCGATTGTCAGTTATGCCAAAACTCAACCAACGACGCTTAGCTGCTCTTGGTCTCACGCTGTTGCTGATTTGTGCGGCATCCATCGCACTTGTCGCGCAGCGATCGGACGCACAAAGACGCAACCGGCCCGGTGTTTCCAATTCATACAGCCGTCCGTCAGCTCGCCCGAAGCTGGTACTGCTAATCGTCGTCGACCAATTCCGTTATGATTTCCTCGAGCGCTTTGGCGATCTGTTCGTAAACAATGGGATCAAGCGTCTGATGCGCGACGGAGCGTCGTGGTCCGAAGCGAATTACGATCACGCGCCGACGTACACCGCGCCCGGCCACGCCACCATGATGACCGGAACGTGGGGCAGCGAAAACGGCATCGTCGCCAACAACTGGTTCGAGCGCGAAACCGGCAAACGAGTCTCGAGCGTTACCGACGTCGATACTTCGCTGCTCGGTGGACGCGAGGGCGAACGCGGCTCGAGTCCGCGGCGTCTCCTCGCTTCCACATTCGGCGACGAGCTACGACTGGCTACCAACGATCGATCAAAGGTCATCGGCATCTCGCATAAGGGTCGCTCGGCGATTTTGCCGGCGGGCCGACGCGCAAATGCAGCGTATTGGTTCAGCAACTACACGGGCAATTTCGTCTCGAGCACTTATTACTTCGAACGCCTTCCGGCCTGGGTTGAGCGTTTCAACGCCACGCGGCCGGCGGACAAGTTTTTTCGCGCGCGTTGGGATCGATTGTTGGCCGAATCTGAATATCAGAAGCGAGCCGGCGGGGACGCGCCTGCGTGGGAAGACATCGACACCGCGAAAGATACCAACAAGTTTCCGCACATAATTACCGGCGGGGCCGCCGCACCCGGCAAAGTCTTTTATGACGCGCTTGATTATTCGCCATTCACAAACGACCTGGTGCTGGCCTTTGCCAGGCATGCTATTGAGAACGAAGGTTTGGGCGCCGATGAAGCCACAGACGTTCTGACTGTCAGCTTTTCTGCCAACGATTACGTCGGGCACAGATTTGGACCATACAGCCAGGAAGCAATGGACCTGAGTCTGCGCGTCGATCGCCAGATAGCAGAGTTGTTGGATGAAGTGAACACGCGCGTGGGGCTCGGAAATACAGTCGTTGTTTTTACTGCCGACCACGGTGTCGCACCGATCCCCGAACATGCCGCGGCAATCAAGCTCCCCGGAATGCGAATTCGAAGAGACGATGTTTTGAAAGCCGTGACCGATGCGATCAACGCTCGTTACGGGCGAAACAAAGCCGAGAGCTACATTCAGACTTTCAAGGTCAACAACCAGGATCGCGTTGGGTTCATCAACGGCAATTTCTATCTCAATCGGGATGCGTTAAGGCGGGATCGAATCGATTCGGACGAGTTCGCTCGCACGATGGGCGACGCTGCGTTGTCGGTACCCGGGACGTCGCGATACTACACGCGCGCGCAGCTTGAGACCGGCGCGATCTCGCCAACCGATATTGTGGGCAGGCGAATGCTTCATGGATTTCATCCAACGCGTAGCGGGGATTTGCTGCTTGTCTATCAACCGTACTGTATTCTCTTCAGCGAGCCTGACGATCCGGCCGATCCCAGGGACGCCGCTACGCACGGGTCGCCGTATTCGTACGACACGCATGTTCCGTTGATAATCATGGGTAACGCGTTTCGACGGGGCCGATACGGTGAAGCGGCATCGCCGGCGGACATAGCGCCAACGCTGGCGTTTGTGTTAGGTGTTCAGGCGCCAAGCAACGCGACGGGTCGAATTTTGAACGAAGGACTAAAGCGGTAGCGAAGGAGCGCAGGCGAGCCGCCTGTGCTCCTTCACACACAACTTTTAATATGCACAAATTAACAATCCTACTTCTAATTCTGTTTTCGCTTTGCGGCTTCGACAGCGTCGCCTCGGCGCGGCAACGTCGCCCCAGCAAACCCGACAGCTCGTCCGCTTCGCTGGTTAAGAACGACAAGGAAGACTTCGACGCTGCGGTTGCGCTTCCGCCGGCCGCGCGAATCATGAGACTCAAAGCATTTGTCGCGACTTATCCGAAATCGCCGCTGAAGTCGCGGGCGCTGGAGCTGATCGTCAGCTCGCACGCGGTTCTGGGAGACGAAAAGCTTCAGGACGGCGACGCGGCCGGCGGGATCCAGCAGTTTCGTTTGGCGATCACCGAAGCCCCGCCGAATATGTCGGACAAGCTCTTCACAGATGTGCTGGCTCAGATTCCCTCGAACGTTTTCCTACGCGGAGAGCGCGCCGCTTCGATCGACATTGCACGCTTGATCGAAGACCGCGTCAAGGACGATGCAAGACGGTTGTTGCAAGTCGCTGCGTTTTATCTGGCGATCGAAGCGCCTGACGAAGCGCGGCGCGTAGCCGACAACGCGATCAAACTCTCGCCCGAAATGTCCGCCGCTTACCAGGCGCGCGCTGCTGCTAATCGCATCGCGCTTAAGTTGGAAGAGTCCGCGGCTGATTACGCTCGCGCGCTCGAGCTCGATCCAAAATCCGAGGGCGCGCGCAGAAGCCTTGCCGATCTTCGCCGCGCTACCGGAAAGACCGAAGAGGCGCTCGCACTCTATCGCGAACGACTGAAGACCGATGGGATGGATGAGTTCGCGCGTACGGGCGTGGTGGTTTCGCTCTTCGAACTTGGCCGGAAGGAAGAAGCCGAGCGCGAACTCGAAGCCGCGTTGAAGGAGATGCCGAACAACCTGGCATTGTTGACCGGCGCGGCCTATTGGTTTGCCGCGCACAACGAAAGCACGCGTGCGATCGAGCTGGCGCGGAAAGCGGTTGAGATCGAGCCGCGTTACACCTGGGCCCACGTTGCGCTCGCGCGCGGATTGCTCGCGCAGCAACTGCCGATGGACGCCGAGCGAACTTTGCTGGTGGCGCGGCAATACGGACGGTTTCCCACGCTTGATTACGAGATGGCAGCCGTGCTGATCGACGTGGGTCTTTACGGCGAAGCGGCTTCGATCCTGTCCGGCTCGTTCGCGATTAAGGAAGATCAGATCGAAACCTATCTGGCCGGGCGCACGTTGGCGCGAGCGCCCGACTTCATGGAGCTTCTCGCGCCTGAACGACGCGCCAGCATTTTTCAGTTCACCGCAGCGGACAACGCGAAACGAGCAAACGATCTGAAACAGCTGCTCGAGTTTTCTGCTGCGCTCAATCCTGCGGCCGGCCGCAGCGCTATCAAGGAAACCGACGTTGTCGCGGCTGCGGAGAAGTTCATTAACGGAAGCGACGAGATGCGCGCGTTCCGACGGCTGTACGTGGCTGGGCGGTTGCTCGAACTAAATATCGCTCTGCCAAAAGCGTTGGAGCAGACTGATCTTGTTACCAGCGAAGTCGAAGCCGCGCTTGGCGTAGCCAACGCTGCGACTGCGGTTATGGCGGAAGAGCTTAAGAGCGACAGAGCGACCGCGAATCTTCAGGGCTCGACACTGAATGTTCCGGCGATTCCGCGTATGACCCTGGCAAACATTCTGCGCGGACGGATCGAAGATCTGGCGGGCT
This sequence comes from Pyrinomonadaceae bacterium, assembly GCA_963702045.1. GTDB lineage: Bacteria > Acidobacteriota > Blastocatellia > Pyrinomonadales > Pyrinomonadaceae > JACMLC01. The sequence continues at coordinate 5,001,699 of OY969701.1, read as the reverse complement.
GGATTCTGTTCAATGAAGGAAAGCCGGCCGAGGCAGTCGTGAGGCTCCGCCGCGCGACAAGCGTTCTGCCGGAGCGAAGTATTTGGTGGCGTACTTCAATGTGGCGGTTGGGAGCATCGCTCAGCGCTGCTGGAAAGCAGCAGGAAGCGCTGGAAGCCTACTATCGAAGTTACCGCGCCGGAACTGCGGACCCGACGCGGCGCGCGGTGATCGAGTCGCTGTATCGAACCGTGAACGGATCGCTGGATGGACTTGATGCGAAGATCGGTCCGGCGCCTGTGATCGCGCTCAACACTACATCGCCGCCCGCGAGTTCCTTCTCGGGAAGTAGCGCTGCGACAACGCCCGAACGAAGCGCAACCGATTCTCCCGCGAAGTCGGACGCCTCTGCGGAAACAAAACCGGCGAGCGAAGGAAGTAAAGAACCGCCGCCGGTCGCTGCGGAGAGTACGCCTCCGCCTTCTACCGTAACGACGCAGGCGTCCGAGCCCACCCCGAGTCCGTCGGCCGAACCGGCGCCCAGCGAAATGGCCGTTGTGACTGAAGCGAAGCCAACGGCAACGCAACCTGCTTCGGAACCGGCTTCTGTACCGACATCCGAACTAATTCCGGCGCCTTCTGCCGAGATAAAACCTCCGACCGAAGCAACGGCAACACCGTCGCCGACTCCCGAACCCTCTCCTGAACCATCTCCCGAATCGACTCCTTCGCGCGCGCCAACCGAAGTGCCTCTTGGCCCACCGCAGCCTGCGGATAACGACGAGCCGCCCGCGAGTGCCGAGCCTAGCCCTGCTCCTGCGAATACGGAAAGCGCGCCGGCCTCGGACCAGGCGGTTGCTCAAAAGCAGCGCCAGCGACGCGTGAGCGAAGGTAAGTGTTCGATGTCGCTGAGCGAGAGCTCGCTGTCGCTTCAAACCAACGGCTCGGCGCTCGTCACGGTGACCCTCGAAGGAAGAGACAGCGCAGAAGAGACAATGGCTAGCACCAGCGATTGGTCCGCGGTAGCCGTTTTTCCCGAACCAAAGTCCAGCACGACCGCTAGCAATACGCTCGTCTTTTCAGTGGCTCCGATTAGTAAGAAGACGGGTCTGTTCACGATCACATTCAAGTCCCCGTGCGGTGAGAAGGATGTGATGGTGACGGTGAAGTAATTAATGTCCGACAAGCTTCAGCTTGTCGAATTGCGTAGCAATTCACGATCGTCGGTTATCGGCGAGCACAACGCCACGTCTGCGGCGGCGACAGGTTGAATACCGAGCGATATCAACTGCGCCGCGTAAATCAACAGTCGCGTCGATACGCCTTCTTCTAAACCATGTCCGCGAAGATTTCTTACCTTCTGTCCGATCAGAACCAGATCTCTGGCCGTTCCTTCGTCTACGCCGCCTTCGCGCGCGACGATTTCGACTTCGAGCTCGGCGGGCGGGTAATCGAATTCAAGTGCGACGAAACGTTGTCGTGTTGATTGCTTCAGGTCCTTCAGAATCGATTGATAACCGGGATTGTACGAAACAACCAGCATGAACTCAGGCGGCGCAGCCAGGATTGTCCCGCGCTTTTCAATCGGAAGTCGGCGGCGATCGTCGCGGCCGTTCCCGAATCGGGCTCGAGCAACGTCGCGATGATCTTCATCAGCGTGGTCTTACCCGACCCGTTTGGCCCAAGCAGCCCGAACATTCCCGGTGGAGCATCGAACGAAATTCCCTTGAGCGCGTGAATGCCACCCGGGTAGGTCTTGTTGAGTGCAGAGATGCGTAGCATGTGTTTTTTGTCCGACAAGCTTTAGCTTGTCGAAGACGGGCGACAAACTGAAGTTTGTCGGACATTCGTTGGAGCGATTTATTAGACGCTGGAAGGCGGGGAATGTTCCAGCTTTGACTAGAGATTAGATATTAGAGGTCAGTTATTGCCTCGTGCTGATCGCGAACAAGTGGCGCGCTGTCAATTCAGGTCGGTGAATAATCAACCCTTCGCGTCTTGAGTCTTTCACTCTTTTGCGCCTTTGCGAGAAACGCTTTCGTTCCTCGCAATCGCACAAAGAATATCGGTAGTGGGTCAGTCTGATGTCCGACGAGGCTTAACTTGTCTAGCACGCGACAAACTGAAATTTGTCGGACATTCTTAACCCCTCGTCGCCTCGGCGTCGTCGTAAAGCCTGTCGATTACGTCTCGATACTTTTCATCCACGACTCGGCGTTTGACCTTCATTGTCGGTGTCAGCTCGCCTCCGTCGATCGAGAGCTCTTTTTCCAGCAGCGCTACTCGTTTGACCTTTTCGAACTGCGCCAGGCCGGCGGTTAACGAGTCCACCTGTCTTTGGAACAGATCGACTACGCGCGGGTGTTTGCAAAGTTCCGCCGGGTTTCGTTCCGCGATGCCCTTCAATTCCACGTACGACTTGACCTGTTCCCAATCGGGCACGATCAGCGCGGACGGAAACTTTCGTTCGTTGCCGATTAGGACTACCTGATTGACGAAACGCGAGCCTTTGATCAATCCCTCGATCACTTGCGGCGCGATGTATTTGCCGCCCGACGTCTTGAACAATTCTTTCTTGCGATCTGTGATGCGAAGGAATCCGTCGCTGTCGAGCTCGCCTATGTCTCCGGTCCTGAACCAACCGTCGTCGGTGAAAACAGCGCGGGTCGCTTCGGGCTTGTTGTAATACCCAACCATGATATTTGGCCCACGCGCTTCGATTTCCCCATCCGCCGCGATACGGACCTCGACGTTGCGGATAGGTTTGCCGACCGTGCCGATGCGATTTTCTTCCACTTTGCCTGCGGTTATTACCGGCGAGGTTTCGGTCAGGCCGTAGCCCTGTACGATCGGAATACCCGCGCCGCAGAAAAGGTATCCGATGTCTTCCGACAACGCCGCTCCGCCGGAGATAAACAAGCGCAGTCGACCACCAAGGCTCGCATGCAACTTCGAAAACACCAGACGAGTCGCGAGTTTGTGTTTGAGAGCCAGCATCAGCGGAACTTTCTTGTGATTCAGCACGTGCTGAGCATAAGACTTTCCGACATTCACGGCCCAGGCCAGGATCGCAGCCTTTGCTTTTCCTTCCGCAGCCGCCTTTTCCTTCATCCGCCCATAAATCTTTTCAAACAGCCGCGGCACGCCGACAAAAATCGATGGCCGGACTTCACGAATATTCTCGCCGACTTTCTCCAACGATTCTGCGTAATAGACGCTCATCCCGTGATGGATGTACATGTACATCGCAGATCGCTCGAACACATGCGAAAGCGGCAGCACCGACAGCGTCATGTCGCTCTGTCCGAACGAGAGATGGCTGGACGAATCGATCAGGTTCGAGACGAGGTTCGATTGCGTCAGCATTACGCCCTTCGGCTCGCCCGTTGTCCCAGAGGTGTAAATGATCGTCGCGAGGTCTTCCGGCTTAACCGCGTTTGCGAGTTCGCCGACCAGCGCGGGTTGCTCTTCGTTAACCGTGCGTCCGCGCTCTTCAACTTCGGCCAGCGAAAGTGCGTTTGGCTTGTCGACACCGGTCTTGTCGAAAAAGACAAAGTGTTCGACGGTGTCGCATTCCTTGATCGCGTCGCTGATTCGCTCGAACGCTTCGCGATTTTGTAAGACGAAAACCCGCGCGCCGGAATCCTTCAGGATGTAACAGACCTGGCCCGGCGCCTGTGTGGTGTAAATAGGAACGTCGATCAATCCGGCGAACTGGCAACCCGCGTCGGTCAATGTCCATTCGGGACAATTCGCCGACAACAGCGCGACTCGGTCGCCTTTGCGCAATCCAAGCGAGTAAAGACCTGCCGCGATGCGACGCGCGCGCGCAAGCATCTCGTCGGACGAGATGTGACGCCACTCGCCGTCCTTTTTGTAGTTGAGCGCATCCGGTTTGTTATGGGCTTGCACGGTGCGTTCGAACATTCCGGCAAGCGTCTGCGGCTCGCCTTCATTCAGCGGAACGCGCGGGCGCTGGTCGCGAACAACGGTCGCTGCTGGAATCGTCTGCTGCATCAAACGCTCACCCCATTCAGAAGAATATCCAACACCTGGTCGGCCATCGGCGCGAGTTTGTATCGCCTTTTTGACAGAATCCAATTTGTCGCCATCTCGTCCAGCGCTCCGAACAGAATTTTGGAAACTACTTTAGCATTCAAATCCGCGCGAAAGACGCCGGCCTGCTGGCCTTCCTCCAACGTCGCGCGGATCAAACCCAGATAGTTCGCAAACCCGGCGGCGGAAAACTCCTCCATAAATTTTGTCGAGCCGCGTAGTTCCACCTGAAAGACCACAGCCAGATCGCGATCGGCCCCGAGCCGTTCGAGATGTAGATGCGCCAGCCGGCGCAATTTTTCGCGCGGGTCGGTGATCTCTTCCATCTGTTGACGCGCGTCCGAAATCGCTTCGTCGACGGTACGATCGAAGATCGAATGAAGGATCTCTTCTTTGCTTTTGAAGTAAAGATAGACGGTACCGTCGGCTACGCCGGCAGCGCTGGCTATGTCCGCAACTTTCGAGTTGAAGTAGCCATTGCGCGCAAAGACGCATGTGGCCGCGCGCAGAATTGCTTCGCGTTTGTCCGGAACGGCGGGACGTACGTTTGTAATAGATCGGGCTGCACGCATCGGTTCGATTATGGCTTGGGTTAATTGCTGAATGAATAGCCATTCAGAAGTGCTTTAGCCTAACCTCAAAGCGCAGTGGTTGTCCAATCATCTCCAAATGTCCGACAAACTTCAGTTTGTCGCTCGGCGAGCTAAATGAAGCTCTGATTAAGTCAGCAGTTGTCTTGGCTGGCGGCTTCGCCGCTCGATGTGCGGAAAAGCTCTGCTTTTCCGATTAGCATGAACAAAACTAACGCGGCTCTGCCGCCCGCTTGCTCTGAATCGGCGGCGGAGCCGCTGCAGTGAAGAGGTGCGTAACGGAAAAGCGAAGCTTTTCCGCAAATCGACGGGCAAAGCCCGATACGAGCGTCCGTAAGTTAATCAGAGGTTCCTAAAGCTTGTCGGACATCAAATCCGCCGTTCGGTCTCATCATTTGGCGGAGTAAGACTGACCTTGTATTCAGTCTGCGGAACCGGCATCCTGATTTTTGCTTCTCTGAAAAGCTTTTCGATTCGGTAATTGATATCGCTCTTGATTGTCGGATGCCTACGCGGTCGATCGGTCCAGACCAGCAATCTGAAACTCACCGCGGCGTCTTCGAATCCCAGTAACTGCACGCTCGGCTTTGGCTCTTCCAAAGTAAACTTCACGCCTTCCGCCGCGCTAAGCAGGGTTGCCGTTACCAGCTCGACATCCGAACCCGGAACGACATTGATGGGAATGGAAATTCGCGATCGTCTCTCCAGATAGGTCCAGTTGATCAGCGCCTGGTTTACCAACTTCGAGTTCGGCACGATCACTGTGACGTGATCGTTATTAACGACTATCGTCGTTCGTAAGTTGATGCCGTGGACGCGGCCCTCGGTCAGTTTATTGTCGGGACCAGTGACGGTTATGAAGTCACCCACACGAACCGGGCGTTCGAACAGCAGGATAAAACCCGACGCGATATCGCCAGCGATGTATTGAAGCCCGAAGCCGATTCCCACCGAGAGCGCCGTGAAGACAACCGCCAGTGTAGTGAGATCCGCATTGAACGCAGTTCGAAAAGCAAAGAGCACGCCGATGCCGACGATGAAGTAATGCAGCAAACGCAGCAGCGTGTAGAGCAAGCTTGCATCTATCCGTTTGCGTCCTTCAAAACGGCCCTGGAGAAAACTACGCAGAGTTCGCGAGACGATAAACGAACCAAGCAGTATCGCCAGCCCGATCGCCAGCGTCGTAACGGAGATACTGAAATTGCCAATCGTGAATTTGTGATCGAGGTACGACCAAAGCCTCTTGAGCCAACTTCCGACGCCCTCTTGCAGGACGAAGGAAAATAAGAGATGGGGGTCGCAAAACCTGATAATCGACATCAAAACGTTGCTCCTAACGGCGCTGATATCCGGGTATCAAAGTGTACTCGTTTACAACTGGCTAAGTGAAACCAAGTATAGGAACCTCTAATTAAGTCATGGAAATGCTGGCACTCAGCTAACGGGAAACACGCAGTTGGGAAGGGGACCCTTTCCCCGCTCAAGATGCGAGCCTATTCTGGTCTAAAAATATCGAACTGCGCGTCTCAGGCGGGGACCGGGTCCCCTTCCTGACTGCGAGCTTACGAGAAAGTTCTCAGAGTCGAAACTTCGGGATTCAACTTGTTCAGAGCTTCCTATAGTATCTCTAAGGTACTCGATATTTCGAATCGCTCCCGAGGTTCTTCTCCCAATGCGGCACCTCCTTTCGGTAATGCTGCAGTTTGAGATTGATGTTGACGCTGCCTGGTACAGGAAGTTTGAAGTCGATCCGCACGTTCTGCCGGCCGTAGCGAAAATTACGCGTCCGAATATTCGATTGCTTTTCTACAACATCTACAAAGAGTCGAAGATCTCCGATGCCACCGCAACTTTCACCATCGACTCCCTGCTGCTCGAGACGTTTGAAACGATACGCGGTTTTGAAACCCTCTGCGTCGGCACACCGCTTTGGGTAACCAAATTGGACGAACTCCTGCACGACGATTCTGATCGGCCTTTTTCTTTGCGCGAGTTATCCGGCGACTATTCCACCCAGCGTGGCGCATTGGTGCTGCATATGCTCCACAAGCATCTGGGAGACGAGAAGTGGTGGAAAGCGATCAGGCATTACCTTAAGACGCGGTTACAAGACGGCATTTCAGGCGTTGTCGGATCTGAATTCACCGCATTGGACTCTGGCGACGCCGACCTGGGATTATCGACTCACCGCCGCACAAACGATCGCGGCTTTAGGAAAGAGCGATGACGTATCCGTTGCTGCGTACGGGATTCAAGAAGGCAATGGATGAAGACGACCTGCACGGTATCTTCTATCACGTTCTGCTGATCACAACGCTTGCTGAGCCGCGCGGAAAGGAAATGTTCGAATTGTTAAAGGCGAAGTTCAAAAACGACGCCGGCGTGATGATCGCAGTCAACCAACACGAAGCTCAGTTCAATGATGTGATTAAGAGGTCCCGGTGATGGCAGGTTTGGTGGCGCGTGGCCAACGCGAAACTGGCGATGGAGGTGGCGGAGGGGACAGGACTCGAACCTGCAAGCCCGCAAGGGCGGCGGTTTTCAAGACCGCTGCATTACCAATTATGCTACCCCTCCGCGTTGGCGGAGATGAATATACCGCACTGGAGCGGGTCGCTCAACGATGGAGCGCAGGCGGCTCGCCGCCTGCGCTCCAACGGATGCATGTCAGTCCTTCAGTTCTTATCCTTTCCAACTCGAACGACAAACTGAAGTTTTGTCGGACACTCCATCACGTCGTCAGCCGTCGATAAATCCCCGGCATTCTTTCCGGCAGTGACAACACGTCGTCAATAATCGTGTAGCCGATATCGCCGTACAGGTCGCGAAGCTCCGCTTCGGATTCGCGATCGATCGTGATGCAGAACGGCGTGATCCCCTGTTGCTTGGCTTGTCGCAAAGCTTCGCGCGTGTCTTCGCGCGCATACCGGGCGTCGCCGTAGTCGTGATCGTAAGGCCGCCCGTCCGAAAGCACGATCAGCAACCGCGTACGCGCGTCCTGCTTTGATAGCCGAGCGGCCGCGTGCCGGATCGCGGCGCCCAGCCGCGTATTGTTCTGATAAGTAATTCCGCCTATCCTTCGCTCGACTTCTTCGGAATAGCGCTCGTCAAAATCCTTCACCACATAAAACTTCACGTTGCGTCGTCCTTCGGAGGTAAACCCGTTTATCGAATAGACGTCGCCGACGGCTTCGAGCGCTTCGCTCATCAACACCAGGCCTTCCTTTTCAACTTCGATGATGCGGCGGCCGGGGTGCGTGTACGGTTGAAGCGGATGGCGACCGATCGTTCGCGCGGTCGAGGAAGATTGATCGAGCAGGAACGACACCGCCACGTCACGCTGGCGCCGCAATCGTCTGGTGTAAAGCCGTTCGGATTGTTGGCCGTCGGCCCGGCGGTCGATCACGTAATCGATGACGGCATTCAGATCATAATCATCGCCATCGAGTTCGTTGGTCACACGCTTCAGGTTTTCGGGCTTCATCAACTGAAACTGATAACGAATGGACGAGATTACTCCCTTGTGCCGATCGCGTGTGCTCTCGACAAAAGATCGATCACCACGCTTGACGCGCTTCTCGACTACGCGGCACCAGCCGAGACGATGATCGGTCAGGTCGCGGTCCCATTCGTCATAGTTGAACGCGACTTCGCCCGGCTCGAGATCCTGTTCCGGAGTCTCGGTTCGCATCCATACTTCGGCTCCATCCAATTCGTCCGGGTCGCCTTGTGGGTCCGCATTGGCCCAGGCATTGAACAAGTCGCGCGCATCACGCTGCCCGGTGCGGACCGGATCTTTTCCTCCGTCGGCTTCGAGCGATTTGCTTTGCGAGCCGCTCTCGTCTCCCTCTTCGGCGTCGTCGTCCTGGGGCTCTACCTGCTGTTCGACCTGATCGGGCGTGATCGATTGAAAGAGCGAATAAACGCGGCTGGTCGCCATCAACGTATCAGCCACCGATGCGGTTGGGCCACTGAGATAGTCGGCGACGATTCCTTCGAGCTCGCTGACGATTTGGTTGTAGTAATGGCGAGCGTCATCCAACGCACCGCCGCAAAGCGTTATCTGAAACAACAGCTCGAACGGTATTAGCGTGACGGGAAGTTCGATGATGCGCGGTCGATTGATTCGCAGATGTTCGCGCGTCAAATCCAGATCGCGCGCCAGGCCCCGATAAATTCCGCGAAGCCGGCGATCGATTCTTCCGTTCTCAAGCGTTCCGAAGATACGCCGCGCCAACCCGCTTAGCGGGAACAACGCCAGGACCGCGCGGTAGTCGCTATCCGGCGGAAGCCGTCGCTGTTCACCGGACGCACGGCGCGATTCCTCTTCGGGCGACAACGCCGGTTCGCTCTCGTCGATGCGGTTGATGTATCCATCGAGCGCGAACGCGTCGCGTGCGTCTACGTTTTCCTTCGAGTAAAGCTCGGCCAACGAAGAATAGGCCGCGCGAAGATCCGAGCTGTCACGCTCGTACGTGCCGAACTCGATTTGACCAGCCGCATGCGCGGCCAGCACTTTGTAAAGACGAAAGTCCAGATCCTCGTCACCGAACTCCGCCACGACAGAAGGAAGATGAATCACCCGGCCGTCGCCGATCCGGGCTTCGTCGGGTACGGCTGCGAGCGGCGCTACTTCCACGACTCGACCGGTCAACGCTTCCACGTAAAGTTTCAGCGTGTGCTGCACGTCTTCGAGCGACAGGCCTTTGCCGCCGCTGTGTAGCGCATCAGTGCTGCGTCGTGTCTCCAGCGCGAAATAGCTGCGACGCGCTCGCGGATCTGCTGCCCGCTCGGACCACAAACCTTCTCGAGCCCATTCTTCGAACTGCTCGATGGAAACGCTGCGCAACGCTCGCAGGCTGGAACGAAAACAGGCCAGCGCAGCTTCGCCGTCGACCACTGCGACTTCGCGAGTGACTTCGATCGCGCGCTTTGCCAGCTCGGTCGCTCGGCGGCTCGGCTCTCCGGCCAACGATTGAAAGAAGGAAGGGCTGACGCGTACGAATGCGATCAATCCGGCGTTGCCGTGCTCGGCGACTGTCCATAGAAGCTCTATCCACGATTCGAACGCCTGCGGGACCGCGCGCAGAACCTGGCCGCCCGCGGTCATGACGTGCAAGGCTGCGCCGCCGCCCCGCTCCAAAAACTCGCTGGTGCGTTGCATAAGCGCGAGCGCTTCTTCGGCGCTCAATCGTTCGGTTGCTTCGGGAAGCGAAGACCAGGCGTCGGCTGCGATGCCGCCGGCGCGGGCCGCAAACGCAGCGGCCAGGTCTACCGCCGCGCGTGTAACTCGCGGCTCTGCTTCGCCGAATTCTTTCAGACGCGCGGCGATCCGCGGCGTGTTTTCGAGGAAGTCCGCGCTGTGTTTGGCCGAGCGACGAGAAATCTCAGACGCAGTTTCGAAGACAGATCGTAGAAGTTCAGGGTCCTCGAGGCTGCGCGCGAGGTGAGGCGCGCGCCGAAAAGTTTCGAGCGCGACGGAACTGGAAAGCGTCATCTGCCGCGCGCAAACCTGGAAGATCAGCGGGCGCGCGATGGCGGGTACGGACGCCAGCTCCGCGACTCCGTGGCTGAAAAAAGCTGACGCGGTTTCGGCGTCTCCCATCGCGAGCCGCCGGCCCATTTCTCCCCAGGCGCGCAGCTCGTCGGGTTGCAGCACGTTTGCCGCCGCTGGTGTCGCACGAAGAAACTCGATGCTGGCGCGCAGGTTTACACCGGCGACGATTGCGCTGGTTTCGAGCGCAGCACGCGAAGTCTCGACCGGCAACCGCGCAAGCTCGCGCGCCAGCGCGGTGATCGATTGACGATGCGCGGTTTCCTTGACCGCGCCGAGTCGTTCCTCAAACGCACGCTCAACCGGCTCAAGCGCAACGTCATCGCGCTGAGGCGTTTCGGCTGAATTCTCGTCGCGTTTATCCGTCATCCAATTTAAGCGAAACCAGTAGTTTCAATTCGTGTGATTTCGTCGTCGCTTCGTGTGTTTCGCGGTCCCGTCGCCGTCCTCTTTCACAAGCGGGGGTCTTACGGAACCACGAAACACACTAAAACATAATCAATCACACGAACCGATTTTCGAACCTCTACCAATGGAACCAGCTTAGGCAACTCAAGTGGAAAGGGCAATCAGCAGTTGTGCGGCGAAGTAGGTGATCAGAATAAGCAACTGCGCGCTGCGGAAACTCTGTCTGAATTTATCAACGGCCAGAATCGAATCGGAAATTACGAACAGAATTGCACCGATTCCGACCAGATACGCTCCGTTGCCGCGCCACCCGCCAGATTGCAACGACCAACTCGTTCCAGCCACCGCCATAAACAGCAACGCCAACATATAAACGACTACCGGGACCTTCATCTTGCCTAAGCCAGGCCACAACCATCGCAGCATCGCGCCGCCGTGAATCACAAACAGCCACGCTGCCCACGATGAAAACTTTCCTCCGGACGCATTCACGAAAGCGACGATGTACAAAATATGCGCGACCAGAAAACTGAGCAGGCCCTGGACAAAGCGGCTCTTCTTCAAAAGAAACGTGTCGCCCACCAGCGAACACACAAGGCCGCCAATGATCAGATATCTGTAAAGATGCGTTACCGGATATTTGGGAACTGCCGCAAGCAGGATTATCAGAACCAGCGTCAGCGGTTTGAAAATGTAGGTGAGACGTTGTGGCCCGCGATGTTCACCGGAGATCGCGAGGGCCGCCGAAATGACAATGAATATGATTAGGAAAGTCAGCCACAAAACTTGATTGGAATTCCTCCCTGGATTCTAAATCACCGTAGTAATGATCTCGCGTATGCTGCGTTGCAATTCACGATCGTCGGTTATCGGCGAGCACAACGCCACGTCTGCAGCGGCGACAGGTTGAATACCGAGCGATATCAACTGCGCCGCGTAAATCAACAGTCGCGTCGATACGCCTTCTTCTAAACCATGTCCGCGAAGATTTCTTACCTTCTGTCCGATCAGAACCAGATCTCTGGCCGTTCCTTCGTCTACGCCGCCTTCGCGCGCGACGATTTCGACTTCGAGCTCGGCGGGCGGGTAATCGAATTCAAGCGCGACGAAACGTTGTCGTGTTGATTGCTTCAGGTCCTTCAGAATCGATTGATAACCGGGATTGTACGAAACGACCAGCATGAACTCAGGCGGCGCATCCAGGATTGTCCCGCGCTTTTCAATCGGAAGTCGGCGGCGATCGTCGGTCAACGGATGGATGATGACGACCGTGTCTTTGCGGGCTTCGACTACTTCGTCCAAATAACAGATCGCGCCGTTGCGCACGGCCGAAGTCAGCGGCCCGTCGTGCCAAATCGTCTCATCGCCTTCGAGCAGGAATCGCCCCACCAGATCAGTCGCGGACAGGTCTTCGTGGCAGGCAACCGTTATCAGAGGTCGATTCAATCGCCACGCCATGTGCTCGACAAAGCGAGTTTTGCCGCAGCCGGTCGGGCCCTTCAGCATCACCGGCAAATGCGCGGCGTGAGCGGCTTCGAAGAGCTCGACTTCGCGCGCTACCGCCAAATAATAAGGCTCGTCGGTAACCCGATACTCTTCGATTGCGCGTTCCATAAACTCAGTTTCTGTCATCGAATGCGAATTCGGTCGCGGCACGGCTGGCTGACGATTCGACCAGTTTAGGTTATCCTAAGACGTTTAGGCTTAACCCGTTGGCGTCGACAGAGGGAGCATCTTAGCATCGGCCCCAAACGGGCGGCAAACACGGGAGAAAGTGACGAGTGACGAGCAAGCAGGCAGGTTGGTGGTGAGTCGGTTTGAAGAGATTCGAATTATAACGCCTTCGGCGTTCATGGATTCATCCGGCCCCATTTCAAAGTGACCCGCTGCCGTTTGCATGAACGCCCTCGGTACTTGTTTTCTGACCACTGACCGCTTTTTTATGAAGATAGCAGTAGCAATGAGCGGCGGCGTTGATTCCAGCGCGGCGGCGGCGATTTTGAAGGACCAGGGGCACGAGCTGGTCGGTTTTACCATGCAGTTGTGGAACCAGCGGCGCGGGATCAGTGTAGACGAGAACGGCGAACCGTTGCCGTCGCGATGTTGTTCGCTGGATGACGTGTACGACGCTCGTCGTGTGGCGGAAGAGCTTGGCTTTCCTTTTTATGTGCTCAACCTCGAACGCGAATTTGAACGCGACGTGGTCGAGCCATTCATCACCAGTTACCTGGAAGGCGAGACGCCGATTCCCTGCGTCGCGTGCAATAGCCGTTTGAAATTCGAATCGCTGGATCGACTTGCGACGAGCCTTGGCTGCGACAAAGTCGCGACCGGACACTATGCACGGGTCGAGTACGACGACGAGGCGAAACGCTTCAAACTTTTTCGCGGGCGGAATATTCAGAAAGACCAGTCCTATTTTCTTTGGGAGCTGACGGAGGAACAGCTTTCGCGATCGCTGTTCCCGCTGGGCGAGATGTCCAAACCTGAAGTTCGCGATGTTGCGCGTGGTTCCCGACTCGCCGTCGCCGAAAAAGCCGAGTCGCAGGAAATCTGTTTTGTACCCGACGGCGACTACGCCGGCTTTATCGATCGCTATTTGGATGCGGAAGGCCAGTCGGACCGGCGGCCCAAGGCGGGTGAGATCGTAAACACCAGCGGCGAACGTTTGGGCGAGCATCAGGGCATTCATCGATATACGGTCGGACAAAGACGCGGCATTGGAGTTTCAAACGAACGACCGCTCTACGTGCTTTCGATCGATGCAGAGCTCGACCGCGTGACCGTAGGCGAGCAGGAAGAACTGCTAAGCAGCGAATTCACAGCAGCGGGTGTCAACTGGATTTCGATTGATAACCCGCTGGAACCGGTGCGTGCGGACGTCCGCGTTCGTTATCGTCATATGCCGGCGCCGGCTACGATCACGCCGATTTCGCCGGCTCGTGTTCGGGTGAAGTTTGACGAACCGCAGCGAGCGATCACGCCGGGTCAAGCTACGGTTTTTTACCGCGGCGATGAAGTTGTTGGCGGTGGCTGGATCGTAAAAAGCAAATGACGAAACTCATCTTCATTCGCAGCCTTATCCTTCTCTTGTTGTTGGGCTCGGTCTCAAACGCCACACCGTCTTTACCCGGCGTCGCTTCGCTCTGCTTCACTCGGGGTAACGCGATCTATACGATGAATCTGAAGACCGGCGCGATCAAACGGATTGCGGTGGGATTCGATCCGAACATTTCGCGCGACGGCAGCGAGGTTGCGTTTACCGTGTCGCGCAACAGCGACCCCGACGTAAACCGCATAATCCAGATCAAGAATCTGTCGACAGGAAAAGTGCGCGCGTTTCCGTCGCTGGCGAAGAATACGCATTATGGTCCGCTTTGGTCGCCGAAAGATAAAGGTCTTATCGCGCTTCACGTTTTCAGCCTGGCGCCATCGGCGCGATGGGATGCAGGTCTTCTGGATACCGCGACCGGAACATGGAAGAACCTGACAGCGGGAATCAAGAGCGACGGTGGCGTCTACTTGAGTTCGTGGACTCCCGGCGGCGCTTCAATTATTTGTCATGATCTTCGCGATGTCTACGAAGTGGGTTTAGACGGCCGGGTGATACGCACGCTGCCGATTCAGGACATGATCCCGGCCGAATACATTTCCAGCTCGACAAAATTTTCCGTGCTTTCGAACGGTATGATTTTGTTCGACACAAATCTTCCGCACGACGGCGAACCGGCTGATGAAAACGTTGGGATCTTTACGGTCGATCTGGTGAACAATGTCGTAAATCGGATCACGCCACAGCGATTTCAAGCCATGGATCCGCTGCCGTTACCGACGCCGGACGACATTCTCTTCAGCGCCCTGACTGTGTTGAGGCACGGGCGCAGCCGTTCCGATATTTACAAGATCTCGGTGACTACAAATAAGTCCGAGCTGGTCCTGCGCAACGCTTCGAATGTGTCGTATTCGGTCGGCCCTTGAGCAAATAAAGCGGTCACCGCCTCGCAATTTCCCGGTTCAAACGTGGGCGGAAGCGCGATAAACCTTTTGCGCTTAAATCGCGTACAAAACTACGCGCCGTTCAACGCTTTCCCCGCGGACCGGCGTGGCTAAATCAACAAAGTACAGGAAACAACTATGGCAATGTCACGAACACGAAAAGTCTTACTTATTATTGGTGGCCTGGTGCTCGGCCTGGCCGTTATCGCATTCATCTTAATAGCTCTTCTGATTTCTGCTTTTCGCGGAAGCGAGCCGCGCGTCGCGGACAACAGCGTTCTTGTTCTCAAGGTGCAGGGAGTGATGCCGGACTACGTGCCGGAAGATCCCATGCGCCGGTTGTTTGGCGAGGATGACTCGTCGCTGACAAATCTTGTGTTGCAGATAAAGAAGGCGAAGGTCGACAAACGAATCGGCGCGATCCTGCTCGAGGTCGAGTTTTCAGGCGCCGGCTGGGGAAAGGCTGACGAGATTCGAGATGCGATCGCGGATTTTCGCACCTCGGGCAAGCCTGCATACGCGTACATGGAATACGGCGCGAACAAGGAATATTACATCGCCACGTCCTGCGAAAAGATTTTCGTAGCGCCGCCGGGCGATCTTTTCATTAACGGTCTCGCGGCCGAAGCGATGTTCTTCCGCGGATCTCTGGACAAGCTCGGCGTCGAACCCGATGTTTTCCAAATCGGCAAGTATAAGAACGCGCCCGACACGTTCACTCGCAAAGAGATGTCCGAAGCTCAACGCGAAGTTATCAATTCGATGCTCGATAACATTTTTGGCCGCATCGTCAATGCGATCGCAACTGCGCGCAAGAAGTCTCCAGACGACGTACGCGCGATCATCGACAATTCACCGATCAGCGCTCAGCAAGCGAAAGACAACGGACTGATCGACGGCGCCAACTATCGTGACGAAGTCGAAAACGAGCTGAAGAAGAGGTTGGGCCACAAGGACGGCGACAAACTTCCCAAGATTGCGGGCGGAACTTACAGCGAGATTTCAGCGGAGTCGGTCGGCCTAAATACCGGCGAGAAGATAGCGGTAATTTACGCTTCGGGCACGATCGGCTCTGGCAGCTCGAACGACGGGCCGTTTGGCGATGCGTCGGTGGGATCGGACACGGTTTCGAAAGCCATCAACGACGCCGCCGAAGACAAGTCCATCAAAGCGATCGTAATCCGAGTCGACAGTCCCGGCGGATCTTCGTATGCGTCGGACATCATTTGGCATGCGACCGAGAACGCGAAACAGAAAAAGCCGGTCGTGATTTCGATGAGCGACGTGGCTGCGTCGGGCGGTTATTACATCGCGTGCAACGCGCACAAGATCGTCGCGGAACCCTCGACCATTACCGGTTCGATCGGCATCTTCGCCGGCAAGCCTGTGATGAAGGGATTCTACGACTGGCTCGGAATCACAAACGAGTACGTGCTGCGCGGAAAGCTTGCGGGTATGTTCCGCGAGACCGAAAAGTTCACGCCGGAAGAGCGCGCGAAGTTTGAAGAGATGATTAAGAGCACTTACTACGACGAGTTCGTCCCCAAGGTAGCCAAGGGTCGCGGCAAAGATGCAGAGTACATAGACTCGGTCGGGCAGGGCCGCGTGTGGATGGGCGATCAGGCGAAGGAGCGCGGGTTGGTGGACGAATTCGGCGGGCTGGATAAAGCCATCGAGATCGCAAAGGGCCTGGCTGGAATTCCGGCTGAGAAGGGTATTCAGCGGGTGATCCTTCCCTTCCCGCGTCCGTTCCTGCAGGAGCTGTTTGGGAGTGACGAGGGCGAAGCTGCCATGAAAGTTCGTCAACAGCGCGCTGCGTTTGAGGCTCTGCCGGAAGATGCCAGACGAGCGCTTCGATACGCATCGATTATGGATCGCATGAAGCGCGGCGAGATGATGGCGTTGATGCCGTTCGAACTGACGATCAAGTAGTTTCTGATCGCGAAAACAAGGATTCCCGCAAAGACGCAAAGAGATCGCAAGTAAGGCCCATTCAGCAACCTGCCTGGTTTTCTTTGCGGGAACCCCTTCTTTCTCTTCTCACTTTTTCGCGAATCGATTGTGTTAGAATGCGCCCGAATCTACCGGTTTTGGATCTCGGAAGAGGAGTGACCAATGGCACGGTGCGCGAGATGCAATAACGAAAATCCTGCGGGAATGCGGTTTTGCACCAGCTGCGGAGCTACTATTCCTGACAGCTCGCCGTTGCCCAACGATCCCTACTCGTCATCCGCGGACACGCTCATCCTTGAAGGTAACCGGCAGACCACGCCAACCAACTGGCCGAATTTCGCAGACCCTTACAAAGCACCGCCGCAGATCCCCCAGGCGAAGAAAAGCAACACTGGGATGATCATCAGTGTCGTCGTGACGGTGGCTTTGGTCGGGCTCCTCGCGCTCGCCGGAGGCGCTGGATATTACTTCTATTCAAAAACCGGCGGCGAGGCTAAGGACGACGGCAACAAGCGGGGTGTTTTCGATCCATCGACAACTGACGATGGCGGCGGCGCCGCAAAAGACGATTCGAAGCCCAAGCCAAAACCGTCGCCAACCAACGCGCAGTCGTTCGAACCACCGACCGAGCCAACCAGGGACGGAAGCTTTACTGTTTATGCGAACGGCGATTGGCAGCTTTCTTCAATCGCTGTCGTTCCCGAAGAAGAGTACACAACGACCGTGGAAGGCATAGTTGATTTGGCGGGATTGAAAGCCGGCGTGCGACCGGGCGGTACGAATAGCGCGGAAACCAAATCGCGCAGGCTTTTTCCCGAATGGCCCACCGGCGCGCTGCTGATGCGAACACGCTATGCGGATGGCCGCTTCTCAAACACCATGGCGGTGGCGGCGGGTCGCGCGACCGGCTCGTGGAAAAATCTACCGGACGAACGCGGTATGCTCGAGTTCCGCGTCAACGACAACGCGCCTGAAAACAACGGCGGTCAGTTCACTATCCGAAAGAAACACACCAGAGCGCCAAAGAAGAAGTGATGAGCAAAGATTCGACTGGGAGTTTGGAATTCAACAGATTCGAGGACGTTCGTCGCGTGCTGGTCGACGCGCTGATCGAAGAAGGGTTCGAGGAGCTCAAAGCTGAGAAGGTCGCGCTTTATGTCGTCGAAGGTATGCGCGATGTGTCGAGGCTGATTACACAAGTCGCTCACTCCGACGAGTCAGAATCCCGCAAGATTTTATCGGCGCTTCGAAATATGTTGGAGAGCACCAAGGCCTTCGACAAAGCCCGCGCGATTATGCTGAGCTTCGATTCCACGCCGGAATAGTCCTAACTTCCCACGCTTTCAAATCGGCCAGACCGCACGACGCGCCAGTGTTCGCTTCAAGCCAACGTAACCCTGATCGCCCGCGACGAGCGCGCCGAGAACTTTGCGAATCCCGCGATGCGCACGCGCGAATTCAATCATGCGTTCCGTGAACGGCGCTCCCCAAAAATGTCCATAGAAACGACGACGCATTTCCGACGCTCGACGCAATTCGCCGCCAAAATCCTCTCGCCAACGTGATTCGTACTCCAACGGTTTGTCGGCTAGATATGCGTCGGCAAAGAGCTCCGCGGAACGGAGCGCGTAAAAAATCCCTTCACCGGTCACCGGATCGGCAAACCCCGCGGCGTCACCCAACAGCGCCCAGCCATTGCCGCACGCACGACGAGTGTCCCAGGTTTCAGCGCTCAAGCCAGGTATCCTCGCTGCGTAGCGTTCAGCGGTTGCGGTCAGCTCTTCGCGAATCTTCATGTCACGCGCAACGTCTTTTTTTCGCGCTGTCCAAAGCCGAGCACTCGGATCGTCGCGCATTCGGTAGTAACCGATCATGAACTTCCAAAGAAGTTCGTCCAGCGATTTGTGATCGAACGCATCCTGCGACGTAGCGATGCCGAACGAGATGTGATCGGGTCGCGGAAATGACCACGCGTAACCAACCCAGCCGGGCAGAAAAGCTACCACGGTTGGCGCGTCGCCTTCCTTTGGCAACGGAGCGCGATAACCGAACGCGACTTCCATCTCAGCTTTTGACAGCGGGCCGGCCAGGACTTTGGCGATACGGCTATTGGCGCCGTCAGCTGCTACCAACAGCGGCGCCGACCATTCGCCGCCATCGGACGCGCGTACGGTCCAATCTTCGCTTTCATCCTTGCGGGGTTGAAACGAAACTCTCTCGGAAAAAATATGCGCGCCCGCTTCGCCGGCACGATCGCGGAGGAAAGAATCGAAAGCGAGACGTGAGTAGATCGCGAACGGCTCGTCCAGTTTGAGATAAAGCCGCTTTCCGCCGGGCGAGTACATCTCTAAATCATCAACCGTACGACCGACTGCTTCGAGAAGATGCGGCCAGGCCTTCAGCGCTTTTGATGTCACGCCGCCGCCGCACGCCTTCGGCTCGCCCGCGGGACGCCCGTCAAAAAGCGCGACGCGTTTTCCGGCTCGCGCCAATCTTTCTGCCGCGAACGAACCGGCTGGTCCCGCTCCTACAATTATGAGATCGAATCTTTCCATGATGGATCGCACTCAATCATAGTTGGCTTTCGACAGATGACGCAATTGAGCCAAGTGCCCGACAAGCTTCAGCTTGTCGTTGAGACGCGCTGGTCGGCTCGTTAGAGATAGCGAGTTGTGCTGAAGCTGAGTAACGGCGAATCCGAACGACAAACTGAAGTTTGTCGGACATTGCTTGTGATAGAATGCCGCCCGTACTCCTTCCAAATTGCTCAGATCACGAAGTCCCCTTTGCTTGTTTCAAGGAGGGCGATGATTGGAAGCTCGCTAGTGTTTGCCGGCATCGCACCGCATCCACCGATAATGGTTCCTGAAGTCGGTGGCAGCGGCGCAGAGCAAGTGCGCGCTTCGATCGACGCGATGCGCGAATTCACAAACCGGCTGATCGCGAGCGGAGCCGAAACAGTAATCCTCATCTCACCGCACGCTCCTCTGGAAGCTGAAAAGTTTGTCGCGTATCAGGGCGAAACTTTGTACGGAAGCTTTGCCAACTTTAGCGCTCCGGAGACAACAGTTGAAGCTGAGCTCGATCAGGTCGCTCTGGATTCGATCGCTCGCTCCGCCGGCAAGCGCGGCTATCAAATAAAAGGCATCGATGGATACGACCTCGATCATGGCACGGCTGTTCCGCTCTACTTCCTGCAACGAAACGGCTGGCGCGGGCGAGTCGTCGCGCTCGGCTACTCCTTTCTTTCAAACCAGGATCATTTGAATTTCGGTCGGTCCATCAAAGAAGCTGCGGACGAGATAGCCAGGCCGATCGCATTCGTAGCAAGCGGCGACCTAAGTCATAGGTTGAAGCAGGGCGCGCCCGCCGGCTACAACAGGGATGCACACTTGTTCGACGAAGAAGTGGTCTCGGCAATCTCGTCGTGCGAGCCCCAACGAATTGTCGATATCGATCAGGGGCTCCGCCGGACGGCAGGCGAATGCGGTTATCGCTCGATGTTGGTGGCGATCGGAGCGACGTCGGACTTGCCGCTTCGTTGCGATGTTCTCAGTTACGAAGCGCCGTTTGGAGTTGGATATCTGGTCGCGCAACTTGTAAACAGCGAATCCGCCGCGGAAGAAACGAATACAAATCTGAGCGAAGAAAAAGAAACGATTGGTACGAGCTTGCCTGCGCTGGCTCGGCGAGCGGTCGAGACGTTCACGATCGAAGGAAAGCAGATACGATCGCCTGCCTCTGACTTGTTAAATCAACTCGCGGCCTGCTTCGTGTCGATCAAGACTTCGGACGGCGACCTGCGCGGATGCATCGGCACGATTGAACCGGTCAAGAATTCATTGGGCGAGGAATTGGTCATGAACGCGATTCATGCGGCGACGCGTGACCCGCGCTTCCCGCCCGTAACTAAAGCCGAGCTGCCGGAACTTCGCTATTCGGTGGATGTCTTGTCCGGCATTGAGCCAACCACAATCGAAGGTCTTGATCCGAAGGTCTATGGAATCGTGGTAGAAGACGAGACGGGCACTCGTCGCGGACTACTCTTGCCGGATATCGAAAGCGTTGAGACGGTGACTCAGCAGGTGGATATCGCGTCGAGAAAGGCCGGGATTCCGCCGGGAACTCCGCTGAAGTATTCTCGATTTCGCGTCACCCGCTATCGCGAGAAGACGGTGCCTGCCGATTGAGACTGTTGAACCTGATTCACGGCCAGCCAGGTTTTGGAGATAAAAAGCCGCTGCATACGCGAGAGTATGCAGCGGAAAGATCCACAGGAGGAAGAGATCACATTTTAGGCAAAACCGGCCAAGAGTGTCAAATATCCCGCTAAATGCTCGGTTTCTTAAATGTCCGACAAACTTCAGTTTGTCGCTTTGCTTCGACAAGCTAAAGCTTGTCGAACATTCTCTCCATCTTGATTAAACGTCCAGGTTCTTCACGTCCAGCGCATTCTCTTCAATAAACCGCCGTCGCGGCTCGACCGTGTCGCCCATCAAGACCGTGAAAATTTCGTCGGTTTCAACTGCGTCGTCCACCGTTACCTGCAACAGCGTTCGCTTTTCCGGATTCATGGTGGTTTCCCACAGTTGTTCCGGGTTCATCTCTCCCAGACCTTTGTAGCGCTGAACCGTTAAGTCCTTTTTCGCCGCGGTCAAGACGCGATCCAACAGCGCTTCGCGGGTAGGTATCTGTTCGCTTGATCCGTTCTCGCCGACAACGAACGGCGGCGGCAGAACGGTTTCCAGCATTGTGTAAAACTCTACGGCCTTCTGGAACTCAACGTAGCTGGCAAGATTCCAATCGACACTGACATTCGAGCCAGATTCCGAAACCGTTTCGATCTCCCACAAACCGTGCTCTTCATCCTCAGTGAGATCGGTCTTATAACCCTTCTTCGCCAAAAGCCCTTCGATATGCGCGATCAGGTCCTGGCTCTCAAAAATATTACGCAGGTTCGCGCCCTCGCCGCTCAAGACGCCCTTCTTTCCACCCATCGCTTCGAGCAAAGTGTTTAGAAGCGTTCGATCGCCGCCCAAACGTCGCGCAGCCTTCTCGCAATAGCGATTGAACTCAACCATCTGTTCGAGCGTTTGTGCAAGATCGCGCCCCTCGATTGCCGATTTGGCCGGCACCGACGTGACCTTCATGTCGCTGGTCGCTTGCCGCATCATGTATCGGACCATCGATCGCTCGTCTTTGATGTACTCTTCCTTCTTACCGCGCTTTACCTTGAACAAAGGCGGTTGGGCGATGTAAACAAAACCGCCGTCGACCAACTCGCGCATCTGTCGATAAAAGAAAGTAAGAAGCAATGTTCGTATGTGCGATCCATCGACGTCAGCGTCCGTCATCAAAATAATTTTGTGATAACGAAGCTTCGCTACATCGAAGTCATCCTTGCCGATGCCCGTGCCCAGCGCCGTGATCAAAGTTCTTATTTCGCCGTGACCAAGCATCTTGTCGAACCGCGCTTTTTCGACATTCAGGATCTTTCCTTTAAGCGGAAGAATCGCCTGGTTCTTACGGTCGCGACCCTGCTTGGCAGATCCACCGGCCGAGTCGCCCTCGACGATATAAATCTCGCATAAAGAAGGATCGCGCTCCTGGCAATCAGCCAGTTTGCCCGGCAACATGGTCGAGCCTATCGCGCCTTTTCGAACGATCTCGCGAGCCTTTCTCGCAGCTTCGCGCGCTCTCGCGGCATCGACAGCCTTTCCCACAATCCTCTTCGCGACCGCAGGGTTCTGTTCAAAAAACTCAGTCAGTCGGTCGTTGAGAAAAGACTCTACAGCTCCCTTGACGTCCGAATTGAGCTTACCCTTGGTTTGTCCTTCGAACTGAGGCTGAGGCAGCTTCACCGATATCACCGCGACCAAGCCCTCGCGCACGTCGTCGCCGGTCAACGAGCCCTTAAAGTTCTTGGCCAGTCCGGACGATTGCGCGTAGGAATTAATCGTTCGCGTGAACGCCGATCTAAAACCGGAAAGGTGCGAGCCGCCGTCGACTGTGTTTATGTTATTGGCGAACGAATAGACCTTTTCGTCGTAGCCATCGTTGTATTGAATCGCCACCTCGATCGACAACGCGTCATTCACTCGCTCGAAGTACAGCGGTTTGTCGTGAAGCGTCGTCTTGTTCTTATTGAGATGCTTGACGAATTCCGCAATGCCGCCTTTGTAATAGAACTCGTGTGTTCTCTCGACCTCTTCACGTTCGTCCTTGATCGTTATTCGAATGCCCTTGTTTAGAAATGCCTTTTCCCGCAAACGCTCAGACAGTTTGTCAAAGCTGAACTCAGTAACTGTGAAGATCTCTGAATCGGGCTTAAACGTTATCTTGGTTCCGCGCTTGCGTGTCTTTCCGGTCTGATCGAGTTTAGCTACAGAGATGCCACGAACGTATTCCTGTTCGTAGGTCTTTCCGTCTCGCCAAATCTCCAGTCGCAATGTTTCAGAAAGAAAGTTGACGCACGACACACCGACTCCGTGAAGACCGCCAGAGACTTTATAAGCGTTCGAATCAAACTTTCCGCCGGCGTGCAGCTTTGTCATAACGACTTCGGCGGCCGACTTCTTTTCCTGCTTATGAAAGTCAACCGGGATGCCTCGACCGTTGTCTACCACCGTGATCGAGTTGTCCAGATGGATTGAGACTTCGACCGTGTCGCAGTAACCAGCCAGGGCTTCGTCAATCGAGTTATCTACTACTTCATAGACAAGGTGGTGCAGCCCCATGTCTCCGGTTGAACCGATATACATGGCAGGGCGCTTTCGCACAGCCTCGCGGCCCTCAAGAACCGTTATCGAACTTGAATCGTAAGCAGCATTCTTCTTCTTTGATAATGTCGACGTAGGTGTTGCCAAACCGTTCTCCTCTTTATCTTCCATCCCCGTTTTTCTTCTCAATCAAAAGCTAATAATTGCACGATCAAATGGCGAAATATTTAGATGCTTTCTGCGCTCGCGGCGGAGGAAGAAACCAGCATTTCCACGTCGTCATCTGTCACCCTGCCTTCGCTAATTCTATACACACTTGCCTTCGCCACAAACTGCTCCACCAGGCTCTCTTTTGACGTCGTGATGAACGTCTGAGTACGTCCTTCCAGATACTCGAGCAGATGTCCAATTCGTTTCCAATCGAGCTCGGCATCCACGTCATCAATGAGGAAAAGTGGATACTCGTTGTGCCATAAATGATACAGCGAAATCGCCGCTAAGTCAAGTATTATCAATGCGCTACGCTGTTGCCCCGAGCTTCCAAAGGCGCGCATTTCCTTGCCGTCGAACAGCATTTCCAACTCGTCTCGATGCGGTCCCACCAGCGAATATCCGGATGCGATTTCAGCCGGCAACCTGAACTTCAACCGCTCGCGAATTAGTCCGTCGTAATCGCTCAAATCTCCTTTGTCTTCTAATGCTGAGACATAGCGAATCGAAAGATCTTCGCGACCAAAAAACCTGGGATCCAGTCGCTTATTTAGCTGTTCAACATAGTCGATCCGCGCGCGATGAATCGACGTTGCCAAAGTTGCCAACTGATCGTTCCACGGCGCGAGAATATTCTCGATCTGCTCCATTTTCATCTGCGACTCGGCAGCGTTTTGAAGCAGTCGATTCTTCTGCTTAATTACTCGATTGTAGTCGGCAAGTGTTTGCACGTAAGGAGGGTGAAGCGAGACGACACCGCGATCGATAAATCGTCGGCGCGCGTCCGGACCGCCTCGAACAATCTCGAGTTCGTCCGCGGTAAAGGCGACGGCGTGGAGCTTCCCCAAATAACGCGATAGTGTCTCGCGCTTGCCGTTTATTAGCGTTGCTTTGTTATTGCCGTTGAGGGTGATCTGAAGGTCGCGATGGACATCTTCGCTTTGCGTTACCTGCCCACGAATAACGGCGAGGTCAGTGCTGAAGCGAAGCGTCTCCTGGAGTCGTTGAGTACGAAAGGACTTGGTAGTGGCGAGGGTGTAGATAGCCTCGAGCCAGTTTGTCTTGCCCTGCGCATTGTGCCCGTAAATGATGTTGAGGCCGGGTCCCCAAGCGACTTTGCCACTCAGATTTCTAAAGTTGTGAGCCTCAATAAAATCGAGCAGCATTATTGAATTTTAGCACACTTCGACAAAGCGGAGTGCTCGCTACCGATCCCTAAGAAAGCGATTGTATTTTGAGTTTTACCCTGGTTGAGCGATTGGAATTTCGATCAAATACGCATCGGCATGACTATGTATTTGTAGTCGTATTCGCTCTCGGCGGCGGGGCGAAGCTGCGCTTGCGAGTTACCGTCTTTGAATTCGAAAGCCACTTGGCCGTCTGAAAGTACAGAGAGAAATTCCTGAAGATATTGAGCGTTGAATCCGATTTCTGTAACGTCGCCACTGTATTCCGCAGCGATCGTTTCGCCGGCCTCACCTTCCTCAGGATTCTGCGAAGTGATTTGAAGTTGATTCGGTCCAAGCTGGAATCGGATTGTGTGGGACCGGTCATCTGCCATCAATGCAACACGACGAATCGCCTGGTTGAGCGCAGCTGTATCGAACACGATTGACTTGTCGTTGCCCTTCGGCATGACCATCTCGTAGTTGGGGAACTGGCCCGACAATCTTCTTGAAATTAAGAGACGTGTCCCCACCTCAAAATAAATGTGATTCTCATCCGCGCCCAAACTTATGTCGCCGTCGAACGACGCAGTTAATTTGGTTAACTCCACCAGCGTCTTTCGCGGAATCAACGCATCGAGAACTTCGTCTGACGCATTCTTTCCCAAATCACTACGTTCGATGTAAGCCAACCGATGCCCGTCGGTCGTAACCATCTTCGCTCCCGACTTGTCGAGCATGAATTTGGCGCCAGACAATTGATATCGTGATTCCTCTTGAGTAATCGCAAAAATTGTTCGATCGATAAATGATTTGAAGACACTTGCCGGAAGCTTTGTCGGCGCCGACTTGAAGGTCTGCACGTCGGGAAATTGTTCGCGAGGAATTCCTGGAATTCTTGATCGAAAATTCTCGCACTTTACCGATACCCAGTCGTTCTCTTCCTTCTTGAAAAATATTTTGGAATCGGGCAGCAGCCGCGAAATATCGAATAACTTTCCAGCCTGCACGCAGATCGAACCCGGAGTCTTGATTTCCTCGGCGTCCGCTTCGCAACGAATCGTGACGTCCAAATCCGTCCCGATAATACGAATTGTCGATTCACCCACCGACTCGATTAAGATATTTGAAAGAACCGGAATCGTGTTCTTCTTCTCAACAACACCTTGGACAAAACTGAGTTCTTTTTGTAGCGCACCTCGACTAATGCTGAATTCCATCTACTGAGCTCCTCACTGGGTTAGGCTTGAAAGTATTTTATGATCCGAATGGTCTTTTCCTAATACTACTATCTTAAAAAAGAACTTACTTTCTCTAGTATTAGTAGTATGGCGTGTGGAAATGTTAATAACACACTTAATTGCTGTAAAGAAACCAGTTAATTTACACAGGCGTTGTGGAAAATCCTGTGGAAATCAGACCGAATCTGTGGAAATCTCTTTAGGGGCTATCGGTTTCAAGATTTCCACAACCCCCTGCCAATCGCTTCCTGTGGAAATGTGGAAAAAGTAGAGTTAAATACTGTCAAGTAAGAGCTTAGTGCAATTGCCCTCTGTTGAAAACTTAAAGCCCAAAACCGCCTTAACTACTTGCAAAGATTGTCCATAAGATCACTTACTACCCTGTGGAAATTCTGATCCTTCAAAACCAATCCCTCGATCTTATCAACTGAGTGAATAACTGTCGTATGGTGCTTGCCACCAAATTCACGGCCGATTTCAGGAAAGCTGTGCTTGGTCAACCGTTTACAAAGATACATCGCGACCTGACGCGGGACCGCGATCTGACGAGCGTTATTCTTGGATTTTAGTTCGTCAACACGAAGTCGATAATGGCCGGCGACGACTTGTTGAATTTGCTCGATTGAAATTCCGGCCGGCCGGCTATCTTCGGCGATCGTTCGGATGGCGTCCTGCGCGAGCAATTTCGAAATCGGAAGTCCACGCAGAGAAGAAATCGCCACCAGCCTAACCAGCGAGCCTTCGAGCTCGCGAATGTTGCTCTTGACCTTGCCAGCGATAAAGAACGCAACATCGTCGGGCAGCATCACGCCGTCCAGGTCAGCTTTCCTTTTAAGAATCGCAACCTTCGTTTCAAGATCCGGCGGCTCCATGTCGGCAATCAGTCCCCATTCGAAGCGGGAGTGAAGTCTCTCCTCGAGCGTAGGGATTTCACGTGGTGGACAGTCTGAAGAAATCACGATCTGTTTCTGTCGATCGTAAAGCGCATTAAAAGTGTGAAAAAATTCTTCCTGGGTGCGCTCCTTGCCCGCCATAAACTGAATGTCGTCCATCAAGAGCACGTCAATTGATCGATATTTTTCCCTGAAAGTCTGTGTCTTGTCGTATCGAATGGCGTTGATCAATTCGTTCATGAAACGCTCAGCCGAGATATAAGAAAGACGAAGGTGCCTGTTGCGTTCCTTGATGTCGTGCCCAGCTGCGTGCATCAAATGCGTCTTTCCGAGACCAACTCCACCGTAAATATAAAGCGGATTGTACGTTTTACCAGGGGCTTCAGCAACCGCCAGCGATGCGGCGTGAGCGAACTGGTTACATGACCCGACAACGAACGTTTGAAAGGTATACTTCGGATTTAGCGATAGTTCGATTGGCTCAATGTCGACGAAGTTCGTCGCTGCGGGAGTCAATCCATCGGATTCAGCGGCCTCCAAAAGGCTAAAAAGACTGGATTTTTTACTTTTTGCACTAGGATTCTGGAAAATTGAGTCGAACGAGTCGTTTTCTTCATCGGCAGGCGATAAAGAACCAGTGGACTGCGTATCGCCCTCTTCTACCCTCCAGCTGATCGTGTATTGAACAAGATTCGCCTCTCGCAACGAGGCATCCAATACTTCCGAGTAATTACTGCTCACCCAGTCCCGCACAACTTTGTTAGGAACACAGAGATGCAGAACGCGCTCGGTGTCATCACAACCCTCGAATTCGATCGGATGGAACCAAGTTTCAAAGCTCTGTCGGTTAAGACGCTTTTCAACGGAAGAAAGCAGATTCGTCCAGACAGTGCTCTGAATCGCGGTGCTCATTTTGGGGTGGTCCGTCCTATTCTTAGGCTTCCATCTCGGAATCGTCCGAAGCAAGCCAGGTGTTTAAGATTGATACAATTCTCAGAACAGAAAACTAAAGCACTTCTTTGAGAAAGCCGTTGGAAGCTATTGAAAACCAACTGACTTGATCGCCGGAAGCCACCCGTGCCCGGGCTTTTCCACAGTCTTTTCCACAGGGCTGTGGAAAAGAGCTGCGGCTTAAAGTATCGCTTCAAGTTGCTGTTTATCAATTACTTACGAGGCCGGGTTACTGCTGAAACGGGGCGGAGCCTAGCATAATCGCTTTTGCTTAGCAAGAAAAAATCCACAGGAAGATACAGTTGCTCGAGTTGTTCCGGAATCGGTGACATTTTCGATTTGCGCTGGCCCGCAGCCAGTTGGAAAAGGGCAGTGGTACTATTATAGAACACAATGCAACTGATCTGATTTTGCTTATTGTTGGGATCGTCTGAGCTCGAACTCGCGCATTCTGTCTCCCGTAGCAGACGTCGGCGCACGTGACTTTGAGGAGAGGTTGGACCCCTTCCAAATCTCAAAGAACCACCGGAGTCGGAATTGCCAGTCGGTGCGCACCTTTCTTGACAGAAACCATTTGTACAGCTAGTCTTACACTTTTCTTTTTACCGGAGAATTGCTAACTATGTCGAAACGCACTTTTCAGCCAAACAATCGTCGTCGTGCAAAGACTCACGGATTCCGTGCTCGCATGGCAACAAAGAACGGGCGCCTGGTTATTAAACGACGCCGCGCCAAGGGGCGCAGGCGCCTGACCCCGTCGCATTACTAATCCACTTTTCAGCTTTTTGTCCCGGCAAACACATATACGGACCTCTTCCGAGTTCCGCCGTGTTTACGCGAATGGCAGGCGGTACGATGGGCGCTTAATGTCGGCGTTCGTAATCCCTAACGATTTGCCTCGGCACCGTATAGGGATCACGGCGTCTCGTAAAGCCATAGGAAATGCCGTTCAGCGCAATCGAGCGAAAAGGTTACTGCGCGAGATGTTCCGGCAGAGTTCTCTGCACCTGGAGTCATTAAATTCGCGATACGACTGGGTGTTTAATGCGAAGAGGGCTTTGTTGGAGATGAAGGCACCAGATTCCTTGAGTGAGTTCGGCCGGATTATAGGCGCCGTGGCTCGAGACGAGCGCACGGGCGCTTTGTAATTTGGCATCAAAGCACGATGCGATTTCTTCTTGTATCGATTTTGAGGCTTTACAAGGCGACGATATCGCGGTTGCTGCCGCCGTCCTGCCGATTTGTTCCTACGTGTTCGGTTTATGCACGGGAATCAATTGAGAAGTACGGCGCATTGCGAGGTTCGTGGATGGGCACGCGGCGACTTCTGCGTTGTCACCCATTTCACGAGGGCGGATACGATCCGGTGAAATAGTTTTTTGAATTATTGGATAGACGAATATTTTTAAGTTATCAAATTAGCGGTCCTGATATTTTCTGATGCAGCAAAAGCGTTTCGTTCTCGCACTTCTAATTTCTACGGTGATATTGTTTGGTTGGAATTATTTTTTTCCAGCTAAGCCGCCGACTCCTGAAAATCCCGCCGCCACGGCTGAACAAAAACCGTCCCCTACAGAACCGCAAGCCGCCACTTCCCCGACGGTACAGCAATCGCCGCAGTCACCGCCAACTAATCCAACTCCCGATTCTGTTCCACAGCGACAGATAGTCATTAGCACGCCTCTGTACGACGCGACGTTTGATACTCGCGGTGCTGTTGCGACGAGTTGGATCATTAAGCAGAACAAAGAGACGGGCGGTCCGCTTTATTCTGTTGGGGGCGGTAAAAACGATCGACGGCCGCTGCAGCTGATTTCCCAGGAAGGCCTGCAGCGCCAACCGCGCGAGGCACCGCTGCGTATGACCACGGGCGACGCAAACCTCGACGGCGTTATTGATTCAAGAAATTATCTCGTCAACGGCTTGGAAAGCGGCGCCGGCGATGGGACAGTTGATGTTTCGACTGGTGAAAAGCGACTCGAGTTTGTTTTGCGTGATGAAGGCACCGGGCTTGAAGTCATAAAAGCAATTACCTTTCGGGCTGATACCTATAACTTCTCGATTGAAGTAAAAGCATCGCGCGGTGGACAACTTCTTCCACAAGCGCAATTGGTGGTGGGACCAAGCATTGGCGATCAAGGGGTCGCACAGTACAGCTTCTATTCGGTTGCTCCGGAAGGCATCGCAGTCGTTGACGGCACGGCTCACCGACTCCTGGCGACGGCGATCGAGAATGATGAAGAGGGCTGGCTGTTTAAATCTAAACGGCCTGGAGGACCACACTATTACGCTCTAAATGGAGAGACAGATTGGGCCGGCGTCGGCGACACTTATTTCGCCATGATCGTGCTTCCGTCCATGCGTACAAAAGGGCTCGAGTTCCGCACTAGTAAATACCAACACGAAGCTGGTGGAGTTAAAGAAGATAGATATTCGCTGAATGCTTTTATTCCGATCCCTGTCGATGGAAGTCGTAACGAGGTTTATGTCGGGCCCAAAGATCACTTCGTCCTGACGAAAGCGAGTGATGTAATAGCGGCGGCTATTGGACGGCCCGTCGACTTAGACGAAGCGATCGACTATGGCTTGTTCAGCACGGTTTCGCGGCCTTT
This sequence comes from Pyrinomonadaceae bacterium, assembly GCA_963702045.1. Classification (GTDB taxonomy): domain Bacteria; phylum Acidobacteriota; class Blastocatellia; order Pyrinomonadales; family Pyrinomonadaceae; genus JACMLC01. The sequence continues at coordinate 4,971,371 of OY969701.1, read as the reverse complement.
GGCAGTTCCAATCCTCAAGGCCATAAAATGGCTATACAAAATTACCGGTAGTTATGGGATCGCGATCATGCTTTTCACGGTCGTTATCTACTCGCTATTTTTCCCGTTGAAGTGGCGCTCATCAAAATCCATGAAGAAGGCGCAGAAGCTTGCGCCGCGCATGAAGGAGCTGCAGGAAAAAATTAAGGGGATGAAGCAGAATGATCCCCGATTGAAAGAGCTCCAGATGGAGCAGCTGCGATTGATGAAGGAAGGAAATCCGCTCGGTGGATGTCTTCCACTCTTAATCCAGATGCCGTTTCTGTTCGCGCTGTACCGGGCAATTACTATTTCGATAGATTTTCGCCAGGCGTCTTTTCTCTGGATCCCAGACCTGTCGTCGGCAGAGCCGTATATGATTCACATACTGCCGCTGCTAATGGCCGGCTCTATGATAGTTCTACAGCTGATCACTCCGGCGCCTTCCGCGGATCCGCTGCAACGCAAGATGATGGCGATTGGGATGCCGCTCTTCATGCTGTATATTCTGTGGAGCGCGCCTTCAGGTCTACTGCTTTATTGGTTGGTAGGAAATATTGTAGGGTTCGCACAACAGGTCTTGATTAACCGCTTGACGAAGTCGGAAGATGATCCAGAGCCGCCCGGCGAAAAGAAACCAGAATTACGATCGCCGAAAAAGCTAAAGGCCGCACGCGCATCTTGATCAGTATTGAATGAGGATTGAAGACGACTAGCAATGAGCGATATCTGTAATCAATCTCAAGAGTTTTTGAATGCCATTTTCGCTGGCGCGCACATGGACCTGCGCGCCCAGACGGTCGAGAGTGAAAGCGGTTGTCTTCAGAACATCGATGGAAGTGACGCATCTTTGTTATTGAATGAAGGCGGAGAGCTTTTGGAAGCTATTCAGCATTTAGCCAACCAGGCATTTGGCCGCGCGCTCCCGCCAGGCGAACGTATCGTTTGTGACGTCGAGAACTTTCGTGCGACGCGTGAAGCTGAATTGCGAGCCATGGCGAGGCACGCGGCCGAGCGCGTTCGAAAAACAGGCTCGCCATTTACATTTGGTGCGATGATCCCCAACGAACGTCGCGTGATCCATCTGACTCTGGCTGCGGAAAGTGATCTTCAGACAGAATCGATAGGAGAAGGCGTCGCACGTCGACTCAAAGTAAGTTTGAAAGATCCCTCCTAAACGCACTGTTGCTCGCCGGTCGTTTCAGCATCTTCTATCAAGAATCTCCGGTAGCTCATGGCAGCAACTGACACCATCGTTGCGTTATCCACTCCACCAGGTCGAAGCGGTATCGGCGTCATTCGTTTGAGCGGAAGTGATGCGCTCGAACTCGCGCGACTTCTGGTCCACGATCCGGATTTTACACCTCAACCGAATCAGGCCTCGCTAAAGAATCTGCACAATCCGGAAACTGGTCGGATATTGGACCAGGCGCTCGTTACTTACTTCAAAGCTCCGCATTCATTCACCGGCGAAGACGTGGTTGAATTGAGTTGTCATGGTTCGCCCGTGATCTTGCGAAGTGTTGTTGATGTGATCCTGCGCAACGATGGACGAGCCGCTGGTCCAGGCGAATTTACGCTTCGCGCGATGGCGAATGGCAAACTTAATCTTGCCCAGGCAGAAGCCGTGCGCGATCTCATTAATGCGCAGACCGACGCAGCAGTCCAACAAGCGGCAAGACAACTGAGAGGCGAGTTGGCGACTCGGCTTCAAACCTCCAAAGATCTGCTGTTGGAAGTGATCGTGTTACTCGAATCGTCGATCGAATTTGTTGAGGACGATTTGCCGGCTGTGGCTATTGCCCAGGTCGAAAGCAGGATCTTGGAGGTGGTCAAAGATCTCAGGCTTTTGTCGTCGACTTACCATAGCGGCAGACTGATTAGGGATGGCTTAAAAATAACTCTGGCTGGAAAGCCAAATGTCGGTAAGTCCAGTATATTCAACAAGTTACTGGCAGCAGACCGTGCTATTGTGACTGACATCCCCGGGACGACGCGGGACAGCTTGAGCGAATCGATCAGTATAAGAGGGATACCAGTTTTGCTGACTGACACCGCTGGCGTGCGGTCATCGGCCGACGAAATTGAAAGCCTCGGGGTTGAGCGAACAAGGCGTTCTATTGCCGATGCCGATTTGATAATCGCCGTATTGGATGGTTCGAGGGAATTGACTGAAGAAGATAAGAAGATTCTCGATGAGATCAAAGATCGAAAGTACGTTCTTGTTCTGAACAAGTTGGATCTTGCTTCGCTCGATCACTCTCGAGATATTAACGGTGCTGCTCACAATGGAGTCGTTAGATTGTCTGCAAAGACTGGAGAAGGGCTCGAGACTTTGTTGAGTGCTATAATTGCTCCATTCGAAACAGGTGAAAACGATCACAGCGGGATTCTTATTACTGACGCGCGACACTTCGATTTGCTTCGAAGGACGCAGGACTCGCTTGAATCGTCTCTTTCACTTTTGAGAAAACGAGCTAGCGAAGAGCTTGTATTAGTTGGATTGCACGACGGATTGAGATTCCTGGGAGAAATTACCGGAGAGACGACACCAGAAGATATTCTGTCGCGAATATTTAGCACTTTCTGTATCGGAAAATAGTAATGAAGGGTTTTGACGAGACATTCGATGTGATTGTCATTGGCGCCGGCCACGCAGGTTGCGAAGCCGCGTCGGCGTCGGCGCGTCTAGGCGCTGAAACCGCACTCGTGACTCTCAACCTGGATCTGATTGGTCAGATGTCTTGTAACCCGGCCGTTGGCGGCATCGCAAAGGGACATCTAGTACGGGAGATTGATGCTCTCGGCGGAATAATGGGAAGAATAATTGATCGAGCCGGAATACAGTTTCGATTGCTGAATCGATCACGCGGACCCGCGGTTCGATCGCCTCGTGCACAGGCAGATCGCGCTTTGTACCGCCGAGAGATGCGTCGAGCCCTTGAAGCGACGCCGAATCTGCACTTGCGCCAGGGACATGTCGTCGATCTGATTGTTGAGAACGGCATTATTCGGGGGTTGACAATGCAGGATTCGAGACAGTTCGGGGCACCTGCCGTAGTCGTGGCGACCGGAACATTTTTGAATGGGCTTATCCATACCGGAAGAAAGACGCACGCAGCCGGTCGCGCGGGAGAGCCGGCGTCGATTGAGCTTGCGGAGAGTCTAAAGCGGCTGGGATTTTCGGTTGGAAGGTTAAAGACGGGGACTCCACCAAGACTGGATGGGAGAAGCATTGACTGGGATGCGTTTGAACCTCAGTTAGCCGATGAGCGGCCAACTCCGTTTTCGTTTTCGACCGATAGCATTCATCAGCCACAGATTACTTGCCACGTTGGATACACCACCGACGCTGTTCATAACTCAATTCGCAAAAATCTGCAGGAATCTCCGCTGTATTCCGGGCAAATTAAGGGAATTGGTCCGCGATACTGCCCATCAATCGAAGACAAAGTGGTGAAGTTCGCGGACAAGGATCGACACCAACTCTTTCTCGAGCCAGAGGGTCACGACACGAATGAAGTTTACATGAATGGATTTTCGACCTCTCTGCCGCCGGAGCTTCAGCAAGAGTTGGTTAGAATGATTTTAGGATTGGAGTGCGCCAACATTATTCGGCCGGGTTATGCGATCGAGTATGATTTTGTAGATCCGCGCGAATTGACCCCATTTCTGGAAACACAAAATATCAAAGGCTTGTTTCACGCAGGACAGATCAACGGAACCACGGGTTACGAAGAAGCCGCTTGCCAGGGTCTCGTCGCGGGAGTGAACGCGGCATTAACTGTACAGGGTCGAAAGCCTTTGCGACTAAGGAGAGACGAGGCCTATATCGGTGTATTAATAGACGACTTGATTACACACGGCGTCGACGAACCTTACCGAATTTTCACGTCCCGAGCTGAATACCGGCTTGCGTTGCGACACGACACGGCCGACGCGCGACTGTCGCCGATTGGTCGCGAATTGGGGCTCGTTGGCGACTCCTGCTGGGAGCGTTTTAATGGTCGACAGGACCGGTTAAACCAAGTGCGAACCGCCTTGGAGCTCACTCGAATAAAGCGAACCGATGCCGCGTACACCGCGATTAGTCGAACTCTTGGCATTGAAGACCTCGGAGACTCGATAACTCTGGCGAATTTGGCGCAACGTCCGGGCATCACGCCGGCGATGATTCAAGGACTTCTGCCAACTGAGATTGGAAAGGTAGCTAGTTTGACTGAAGTGGAATCTGCCCTCGCGGATTCGCTTTACAGTGGTTATTTAGAATCTCAGAAATCGGTATTTAATCGCATTCACCACAATGACAGTCTCGACATCCCGGAAAATTTTGATTTTCGCGTGATTGGCGGGCTTTCGCACGAAATGATCGAGCGATTAGAGCGCGCTCGACCACAGAGTTTTGGTCAAGCTCGACAGATTCCGGGATTGACACCTGTAGTCCTATCCACCCTGCTTGTAGCACTTAATACACCCCGCGCGGCGTAAGAAGCAGTCAAACTGGCAAAAATCAAGTTCGAGTCATTCGTTTCACGTGAAACACTCGGGACCGGAGTTTAGTGCGTAAAGCCGTAGCGCGTTCCATTTCGTTGTGGTACTTTTGCGCGCGTCTTGAGCTAATTCATTGATTTCGGCGATTGAATCTACAAAGATGATTAGAATTATTGCTGTGGCAAACCAAAAAGGCGGGGTTGGCAAAACAACTACTGCTGTAAACCTTGCTGCTGCCTTATCTTTGGTAGAGAAACGAGTCCTTTTGGTCGATGGGGATCCTCAGGCTAACGCGACTTCTGGAGTTGGAATTCGGCGGGGCAGTTTTCGTCGAAGTCTTTACCACGGGCTGATCCTGAACGAACCGCTTCAAAATCTCATCCTGACCACGGACCTTCCGCTTTTGCATGTTCTTCCTTCCGATAAAAATCTGATTGGAGCGGAGGTCGAGTTGGTTGAAACTGAACGACGTGAATACAAGCTTCGGGATGTTTTGCCCAGCATCGAGCAATTCTACGACTTTATTATTATCGATTGCCCACCGTCACTCGGATTGCTCACTTTGAATGCGCTGACCGCCGCGCATTCGTTACTGGTTCCTATTCAATGTGAATACTTTGCTCTCGAGGGTGTGACAGAGTTATTCGATACACTGGCGCGGATTCGGCGCGCACTGAATCCAGGACTAACGATCGAGGGACTACTCTTAACGATGTACGACGAACGCACGAATCTGTCAGCTGCAGTGGCAAAAGACTTAAGAGATTTTTACGGCCAACAAGTTCTGGCCACGCTGATTCCTCGAAACGTGCGATTGGCTGAAGCACCAAGCTATGGCCAGCCAATTGTTCTCTATGATATTCGTTCCCGCGGGGCCGAGAGCTATATTCAGCTAGCACAGGAGATAATGAGTCATGACAAGGAAACCGCTGGGCCGGGGGTTGAGCGCGTTGCTGCCGGACACGGCGCCGGGGACCTCGGGTGAAGACCTGGTTGATGTCGACATCGATTTGATTGATCCGAGCGCGGCGCAGCCACGCACGCGTTTCGACGAGAACCGACTCGAGGAGCTTGCTCAATCGATTCGATCTAACGGCATCGTGCAACCACTATTGGTTCGCCGGCGGGGCCAACGGTACCAACTTGTTGCGGGCGAACGACGTTGGCGAGCAGCGCAGCGCGCTGGCCTTAAGAGAGTTCCGGCGGTCATTCGAGAGATCCCGGACGAAAAGCTTCTTGAATTGGCCTTGATCGAGAACATTCAGCGACAGGAGCTCAACGCGATCGAGGAAGCGCACGCTTACAAACGACTTATCGAGACGTTGGGTCTGACTCAGGAAATGGTGGCCCAGCGGGTGGGCAGGGACCGCACATTTATCACAAATTATCTGCGGCTCTTGCGACTTCCGGAGGACATCCAAAGTCTCGTGGAGGATGAAAAAATCTCAGCTGGTCACGCTCGAGCATTGTTAGGGATCGAAGATGTGGAGACTCAACGAAGGATTGCCAGGAGCATAGTGGAGCGAGTTCTGTCGGTTCGTGAAACTGAGCGCACGATTAAGAATCTCAATTCCGAGAAGCGCGTCAATCCCGTCTCGGCTCGGTCCGTAAGACTTGAAGATCCAAATGTGAGAAATGCTGAGACGAAACTTCGCAGACGACTCGCCACCCAGGTTCGAATTGTTCCAAACCAAAAGGGCGAAGGCGGTAAGATAGAAATTGAATACTACAGCGAGACGGATTTAGATCGGCTATATCAGCTTTTGAACGGTTCGCAAGAATCGACAGCGACGGCATGATTTGGGCAGGAATACTCTAATTCTACTAACTTTGGACTGCGCCATTCGCGCTAAATTCTAACCACATACACAAAGTAAAATGAAACAGCGATTAACTGAAATGGTTTCGTGCGCGGGGTGCGCTGCGAAGCTGGCCCCAAGCGCACTTGCGAAGGTTCTGGGAACCCTCCCGCCGCAGCCACTTGATGAAAGGGTCCTGGTTGGGTACGACACGGCCGACGACGCAGGAGTGTTTCGCATACAGGACGACGTGGCATTAGTGCAAACCGTTGACTTCTTTACTCCTATTGCGGACGATCCGCTTGTTTATGGGCGAATTGCGGCCATCAATGCTCTAAACGACATTTATGCAATGGGCGGGCGTCCACTCACAGCGCTTTCGATAGTTTGCTACCCGGGGAAAGAGGACTTGGACGTTCTGGGTCAGATCCTTCGCGGGGGCCAGGATGCGATGAATGAGGCTGGAGTTACGGTACTGGGAGGTCACTCGATCGACGATCCGGAAATCAAGTTTGGCTACGCCGTCACCGGGATTATTAACCCTAAATTGATCTTGACGAACGCCAATTCTCAAGCGGGCGACTCCCTCATTTTAACAAAGCCAATAGGGACCGGCATAATCAGTACTGGGATTAAGCGCGGGGCAGCAAGTAAAGAATCTATAGATGCTGTAACCAGAGTTATGACGACATCCGCGTCTGCAGCCTCGGCAGCGATGTGTGAGGCAGGCGCCAATTCATGTACGGATATCACTGGGTTCGGACTGCTGGGACATGCATTTGAAATGGCGCGCGCAAGTGACGTGTGCTTTCGAATCGAATCGGCCAGCGTTCCGCTCTTGCCGGGTGTACTGGACTTGATTGGAAAGGGAATGGTGACTCGGGGAGACAAGAACAACCGCCAGTACGTGGGCGACACCGTTCATATCGATGCTTCAGTTAGATCAGAAGTGCAGAAGGCTCTTTTCGATCCACAAACGGCCGGAGGACTTCTTATTAGTGTTCCGACGTCTAAGGCAGAAGCACTCGCGGCGCGGATCGAGAATGCAGTCATTATAGGTACCGTTCACCCCCGCTCGGACCATTTGATTGAGGTAATTTAGCCCGCAGCGATAACACAATCCCGGCTTTAGCCTTCCTTGACGACCCGCAAAATCGCATGCTAGACTCGCAAGCTTTTGACAGGCATGCATTTTCATCCTAAACACTCCTCGTTCGCATATTTGTGCCGAATGGGCCTTCGAATCAAATGATTTTTCTAGGCTTTGCGGAAAATTCTATCCAATTGGTGCCTGACGGCACGCTCCTGCTTCATATCGCGATCATTCTCTTGATGATTTATGTGCTGAACGCGACGATGTTCAAGCCGATCAACCGGATTCTCGAGGAGCGAGAAAAGAGGACCAAGGGACGTTCTGGGGAAGCAAATGAAATTCTGCGCCGGGTTGATGATGGTCTTTCACGGTACGAGCGCACGCTGCGTGACGCACGAGCGGAAGGCTATCGATTGATGGAGCAGGAACGCGCGAAGGCAGTGGCAGAGCGTCAAGCTCGCCTGAACTCGGTTCGTGCGGAAATCGAGGCCCTTCTCGGCGAGCAGAAAGAAGCGATTCATCAACAAACCGAAGAAGCCCGCCAGGTTCTGCAAAAAGAAGCGCGGCGGCTCGCCGAGGAAATCGGGGCGCATGTCCTTCACCGTCGGCTTAGCGATGAAACCGTTTCCAGTATCGCCTAAATTTCAAACGTAATGATCATTGCTGGTTTTGCATCACTGAGTTTTCTAATCCTGGCGGGCGACACACCGTGGTGGAACTATCCCGGATTCGAAGCCTGGAAGTTTCTGAACCTGTTTATTTTTGTGGGGGCGCTGGTCTACGTTTTACGTAGGCCGATCGGGGAAGCGATGCGCGCCCGTCGGGAAGGAATTCGCCGCGAATTGATGCGGGCACAGGAAGAACGAAACGCGGCGTTGGCAAAACTTGCCGACGTTGAAGAACGCCTTGCCAGGCTTGATCAGGAAGTTACTCAGGTTCGAGAACAGGCAGTGCGCGACGCGCAAGCCGAGACGGAGAGAATTGCTAAGAGTTCGGAAGACGACGCGCGTAAATTGCGCGAGCAGTCTATTCGAGAGATCGAAAGCGCAGGGAAAGCCGCGCGGCAGGAACTCCGCCGGTACGCAGCTGATCAGAGCGTTCGAATGGCTGAAGAAATGATTCGTCGCGACATTCGTCCTGAAGACGATGCTCGCCTGGTTAACAGCAGCATTGAAGAGTTAGGGGGGAGCAGGCGTTGAGCATACAGACGGTGGCGCGCCGTTATGCGGCGGCCCTGGCGGATGTCGTGATCGCTCGCGGCGAGGCACGCGAAGTTCAAGAGGAGCTGAATCTTTGGGAGCAGATGATGCTATCCAACAGACAGCTTCTTGAAGTCTTTAGTAATCCGACGATTCCCTACGATCAGAAACGCAGCGTCCTCAACTCGCTTATATCTCGGACGAAGGTACGTCCGACGACGGCGAACTTCCTGCAAGTCCTTTTACAGAACCAACGATTAGCGGAACTTCACGAGGTCAACAAGCTGTTCGCATATGTTCTAGACGAACGCGCGGGCGTCGTACTGGCAAATGTAACGACGGCCCGTCCGGTCCCGACCCAGACCCAGGACGTTTTGCGCGCAAAGCTTTCAGCCATGACGGGAAAAAACGTTCGCTTGTCTTTCCAAACCGATCAGGAATTGATTGGCGGAATTGTGACGCGGATTGGCTCGACTATCTACGATGGTTCGGTGCGCAATCAGTTGGAACGGGCCAGGGCACAGCTTACTGGAAGATCGTGAAACGATAGTGGACCAAGTGGAGTCGAGACTCGCGAAGAAGGAATTATATGGAACCGATCAAAGCTAACGAAATTAACGAGATCATCCGCCAACAGATTGAGAACTTCGATACTGGCATCACCGTGACTGAAGTCGGCACGGTTATCAAAGTCGGCGACGGCATCGCGGAAATTCACGGACTTGAAAAAGTCATGGCCGGCGAGTTGTTGGAATTTCCACACGACGTCCGCGGCCTCGCGTTGAACTTAGAAGAAGACAAAGTCGGTGCGGTGCTCTTCGGCGATTTTCAAGCGATCAAAGAAGGCGATTTGGTCAAACGAACCGGCAGCATCATGCGCGTGCCGGTCGGAGACGCGATGATCGGTCGAGTCGTTGATGCGTTAGGCAATCCGATTGATGACCGAGGTCCGATCATCACAGATGAATTCAACTCGATCGAACGAATTGCGCCGGGCATTATCGATCGGCAGCCGGTTAAGGAACCGCTGCAGACCGGATTAAAAGCTATTGACGCGATGGTGCCCATCGGTCGCGGGCAACGCGAGCTGATCATCGGTGATCGTCAGACTGGAAAGACTGCGGTTGCGGTCGACACGATCATCAACCAAAAAGGCAAAGACGTAATCTGTATCTATGTTGCCATCGGCCAGAAGGCCTCGACGGTAGCGCAGGTCGTAAAAACTTTGCAGGACTTCGGCGCGATGGAATACACCATCGTAGTCAAGGCAACCGCGTCGGACCCTGCGGCGATGCAGTTTCTCGCGCCATATTCCGGAGTCGCAATCGGCGAATACTTCCGCGATAACGGAAAGCATGCGTTGACCATTTACGATGACCTGTCTAAGCAGGCTGCTGCTTATCGCGAAATCTCTTTGCTGCTGCGCCGTCCTCCGGGTCGCGAAGCTTATCCGGGTGACGTGTTCTACCTTCACTCGCGATTGCTCGAGCGCGCGGCGAAGATGTCGGACCTGCGCGGCGGCGGCTCGCTGACCAGTTTGCCGATCATCGAAACTCAGGCGGGCGACATCTCGGCATACATTCCAACGAACGTGATTTCGATCACCGACGGACAGATCTTTTTGGAAGCTGACCTCTTCAACTCCGGCATTCGTCCCGCGATCAACGTCGGCAACTCTGTTTCACGAGTCGGCGGTGCGGCGCAGATCAAAGCGATGAAGCAGATCGCAGGAACGTTGCGTATCGACCTGGCGCAGTTTCGCGAACTCGCGGCATTCGCACAGTTCGGATCCGACCTGGACAAAGCGACGCAGGCGCAGTTGGCGCGCGGCCAGCGCTTGATGGAAATTTTGAAGCAGCCGCAGTACCAACCGATGGATGTAGAGAAGCAAGTGTTGGTGATTTGGGCCGCCACCAACGGCCACGTCGACGATATTCCGGTTGAGGACGTGCGACGTTTCGAAGGCGAGCTGCTTCGTTTTGTAGAAAACGCACATCCGTCGGTTCTACAGGCGATCCGTGAAAAGAAAACGCTCAACGACGAAATTAAGGCCGAGCTTAAAACGGTACTTTCAGATTTCAAAGATCGCTGGAAAGAAGAAGCGGTGATCGCGGCGTCAGCAACCGCGCAACCTTCGGCTACAGCTCCGGCGGTTGCTTGATCGCTCGTCGCAAGACTGCGCTGAATAAAACGAGCTTGAGGGCTAACTGTTAGTTACTTGCTTAGGGAAGCAGAATGGCAAATCTTTTAGACATTCGACGCCGCATCAAGTCTGTTAAGAATACTCAACAGATTACCAAGGCAATGAAAATGATGTCTGCCGCGCGATTGAAGCGCGCGCAGGATCATGTTGTAGCGGCGCGTCCGTTTGCTAACAAGATGACCGAGGTGTTGGGCGAGCTCGCGTCGCGAACCGACGAGAATTTTCATCACCCGCTTCTGGATGCGCGCGGCGACGAGCGTTACCTGATCCTGCACGTGACAGCCGATCGAGGCCTGTGCGGTGCGTTTAATACGAACCTCAACAAGGCGGCGCTGGCATTCATCAAAGAGCACCAGGGCAAGCAGATAGATATGATCCCGATCGGCCGGAAGGGACGCGATCTCTTCCGTCGTCGAGGCACGACCTTTTTGAAAGAGTACATCGGGCTTACGGGAAAAGGCCGAGTCGATTTCTTTGAAGCAGCCGAGATTGCCCGCGAGGTTATCGGGCGCTACCTGGAAGACACCGAGCTCGACAAAGTCTTCATCATCTACAACGAATTCAAATCCGTACTTTCGCAGCGCGTAGTCATCGAACAGCTTTTGCCGGTTTCTCGCGTAACTGAGACCGAAGCTGCCGATGAATCCCAGCGTCCGGTTGACCTCACCGATTACATTTACGAACAACCGCCGGAAGAGATTTTCAGTCGACTGCTTCCGCGATTGATCGAGACACAGATCTTTCGCGCGCTGCTCGAGTCGGTTGCGTCGGAACAGGGAGCGCGGATGACTGCGATGGACGCAGCCTCAAGAAACGCCACCGAGCTCATCGACTCGCTGACGCTTAACATGAATCGTATTCGACAGGCCGCGATCACCAACGAAATTATCGAGATCGTCTCGGGCGCTGCCGCGCAGTAACTATTGTCGTACCCGACAAAACCAGCGCCGATTCGCCGCTTGATCGCACTATTTATACTTCTTCAATACCGACCTCGGGTTCCCCGCGGAGCCTTCTCCAAACACCCTTTAGAGCCTGCTGGAAAAAGCCGCGTAGCGGCGGAATGTTTATAGCTTTAACACGAAAAGAATTCACGAGTTCCGTTAGGAGCGAAATGATCGGCATTTCGCCCGTAAACGGGCTCCAGATTCTAAGAAACAATCTCGGGCTATAAACATTTCGCCGCTACGCGGCTTTCCTGATTGTTCTACGAACCGCAGCCGCCTTCGACAACCTGCTCTTGATATTTGTTCGTCGCGGGCGCTATAAACTTCTCGCTTCTACAAAGCCATCTCGATCTCGAATGCGGGTCCAGAACTTTCTTGATCGCCCGCGCGTCTTGACTTCAACCAGGAATGAATTATGCGAAACCCAAACACACTTGAATCGACAACAAAGTTCGTAAGAGCGTTTCTGCTCATTCTTGTGACACTCGTCCTTTTGTTTGGTATTGGCCGAGCTCCGCGGGCGTCGCTGCAGGAACAGGCGAAGCCCAGCGGCGCGCATGACCAACTATTCATCGCGGATGAAATCACGCGCGCTGTTCGCGATAAGAACACGTCAATTATTCGTGTTCCGGTAGCAAATGCTGCCGATCGTGAGGTTGCGAAACGGATGGGAATGCTGGTTGGAGATTACGGAAAATTTTTGGTCGTCGCGTCGACGAAAGAAAACAATCCGGGTCGATCGCAGCTGGAAACCGTCGCACTTGAAACGACGGTCAACTTGCCGGGCGCGTCGTTCGAACCGATTCAAAATCCGCCCGCGGAAACTGGTCGATCGGATGGCCGGGGCGGAAAGGACTACTACATCGTTCAATTCGCCGGTCCGGTTCGAGACGAGTGGCTAGACAGTTTACGATCGGTTGGAGCAGAGGTGCTGCAGTACGTTCCGCACCAGGCTTTCTTCGTCTACGCGGACGACGCGGCGATTCAGAAGATCGAGCATCATTCTCGCGTGCGATGGGTCGGACGTTACACCGCAGAGAAAAAGATCGATCGCGATTTGCGAGACCAGATCGAAGCGCAACTGCGCGGTCAAGAGGGTCGCGGCAAGATTCAGTCTCTGGAGACGACCGAAAACTTAACAGCAGTCTTCGATGTTGCGATTTTCGCACGAGCGAATCTGGAACAGGTTACGACCGCGGTTCGAGACATTTCGTCTGCGCGGATACGAAATGCACTCCGGCTGTCTCATAACTTTTTCAACGTTTTGCGAATCGAGATTCGGCTTGATCAGGTCGAGCGCGTGGCGCAGTTGCCGGACGTCGTCAGAATCGATCCGTACTACACACCGACTGCCGAAGACGAACGAGCCGCACAAATCGTTGCGGGCAACTTCACCAGCTCGACTGCGATCAACCCGCCGGGATACAACCCGCTCGCGCAGTTCGGAGTCGACGGCGACGGAGTTACCGTCTCGGTCGTAGACGACGGTGTAGGAATACCCGGCGACGGCGGCTTCTATGTCACGGCGGCGAACACGGTTAACGGACCGCTGTATTCGGCGACGGCGGGCGCGTCGGGACACGGACACTTGAACGCCAGCATCATCGCCGGTACGACGCCGTTCTCGACTCTGGACCCGACCGGCTACAACTACGGTTCCGGCATTGCCCCAAAGTCACACATCATCAACATCGCATTCCTGCGTAGCGGTTATGGCCCGACGGGTACTGAAGCAAGCACGATCAATGACACGTTGGGTGCGGCCGGACCGAACGGCGTCAAGGGATTCATCACCAACAACAGCTGGGGCAACGGCACCAACAGCAACTCGTACGATTCGTACGCAGCGCAATACGACGGATTTGTTCAGGACGGCTCCACGGCACTGACAATCGACCCGATCCTGATTGTCTTCTCGGCCGGAAACTCCGGGACTTCTGGTTTGACCAGGCCGAAGGCTGCGAAGAATTTGATCGCAGTTGCGAACTCTGAAAACCTGCGCACCGAGCTGTTTGGCACAAGCGCGAACAACATGGAAGACATGCGCAGCACGTCGAGTCGTGGTCCAGCCAGCGACGGACGAATCAAACCGGACATCACCGCGCCGGGAACAGCGATTTCCGGGGGTCGATCCGGAACCAGCGCGCTGAGCGGCAACATAGATACCTTCCATCGCTGGAGCACCGGAACGTCACACGCCGCGCCACAGATCGCGGGCGCGGCCGCGCTGTTCACGCAGTTTTGGAAGAACGGCCACGGCGGCTCGAACCCGAGTCCGGCTCTGGCTAAAGCAGCGCTGTTGAATTCTACTCAGGAGATGAACGGAGTCGGCTCGGCCAATCCCGTGCCGAACGGCGACGAAGGTTGGGGACGCATCAACATGAAGTTCCTGCTCAATGCAGGTGTCCCGATCAAGTATCTGGACCAGTCCGCCCAATTCGCCAACGCGGGTGATGGCGCGACATTCACCGGCAAGGTGGCGGACGCGACCAAACGAGTGCGCGTGTCGCTGGTCTGGACCGATCCGCCGGGGATTGGCAATCCCGCGCTGGTCAACGACCTCGATTTGACTGTGACAGTCGGAGCAAATGTTTATCGCGGAAACGTTTTCGCCGGCGGCAATTCGACTACCGGGGGCGTCGCCGACAATCGGAATAATGTAGAGAACGTGTATCTCCCGGCGGGAATTTCGGCGGGGACACCTGTCACAATTCAAGTCACCGCAACCGCGATCAACGGTAACGGCATCCTGGGAAATGCAGACGCCACGGACCAACACTTCGCGCTGGTCGCGTACAACTTCAACGGCAATCAATCCAAGCCATTCGATTTTGACGGCGATGGAAAGACAGACGTCGCGGTGTTCCGGCCGCCGAACGGCGGATGGTATGTTTCGCAAAGCTCGAACGGCGAATTCAGATCGCAGGAATTCGGTTTGAGCTCTGATCGGATCGCGCCGGCAGATTACGACGGCGACGGCAAAACCGACTTCGCAGTTTTTCGTCCAAGCGAAGGCGCCTGGTACATTTTGGAAAGCTTCACGAGCACGTTTCGCGCATTGCAATTCGGCGTCAGCACCGATACACCCGTGCCGGCGGACTACGACGGTGACGGCAAAGCTGATATCGCTGTCTTCCGATCAGGCGCGTGGTATGTACTTCAAAGTGCTAACGGAATTGTCCGCAGCCAGTCTTTCGGAGTTGGCGGAGACAAGCCGGTTCCTGCCGACTATGACGGCGATAGCAAAGCAGACATCGCTGTTTATCGTCCGAGCGACGGCGCGTGGTACGTATCGCGCAGCTCGGATGGGTCTTTCTTTGGACAGCAGTTCGGGATCAATACCGATCTACCGGTTGTTGGCGATTACGACGGAGATGGAAAGAGCGATCTTGCGGTCTTCCGGCCGATCGAAGGTAACTGGTATATCCTCGAAAGCTCGGGCGGTGGGTTCCGTGCTCAAACGTTTGGTCTTTCGACTGATATGGTAGCGCCGGGCGATTTTGATGGAGATGGAAAAACGGACTTGGCGGTCTTTCGTCCGGGCGAAGGCGTCTGGTACCTTCAGCAAAGCGCGAACGGTTTTCGCGCTCAACAGTTCGGAACGAACGGCGATCGGCCGGTTCCGGGCGCGTTTATTCAATAGGATTTGTTAGCGAAGACGTGGGCCACAGGGATCACAGCGACGAAGACATCGCAATTTCAAATTTCAGATTCGGATTTTGAGATCGCGAGCTGAAACGCTGTGATTCCTGTGGCTTTCTTTGTAAGGTTTGTTTGTGATTGCCAGCAGCGAAAATCTTCAGCCCGAGGTTAGCAACGAAAACCCGTCGCGACCCACGGCGCCTGATCGAAAAGACAGCCCCAGCCGGTTTTGGCGCTATGCGCCGCTGGTCGCGTGGATGCTGGTTATTTCGTTCGCTTCGACTGGCGAATTCTCAGCCGCGAATACCTCGCGCTTTATTCGCCCGTTGTTGCGCTGGCTCTTTCCTGAAATAACCGAAGCCCAGCTACGACTCACGCATTTCTATGTACGGAAATCCGCGCATTTCCTTGAATATGCGGTCTTCGCGTTTCTGGCCGCGCGTGCGTTCGCGACATCGTCGCGCGACGTCTTGTGTCGCAAGTACTTCGCGATCGCGCTTTCGTTGGTTGTGATTTACGCGCTGCTTGACGAAGGCTTTCAATCGCTAAACGGGTCGCGCACCGGTTCCATTTACGATAGCGCGATCGACACCGCGGGAGGGCTGACCGCGCTGGTGCTTTATGCGTTGTGGCGAAGAAGGAAAAACGCTAAGAATCAAAGCTCTGAGGGTTAAGAAAGAAACTCCACACAATCCGGTCGCAGTCAGGAAGGGGACCCTGTCCCCGCCTCAAGTCAAAAGGCATTTAGCTCGGATCGAACTGAATGCTTGTGTGTCTAGAGGCGGGGCCAGGGTCCCGTCCTGTACTGTGTGGGGATGAACTTGATCTGTAGGTCAAGAACTAAATGCCCCAGGACCTCACCAAGTCGTCATTCACTTCACGGTCAGCGTCGTCTTCGCAAAAATCTCCGTCAAGTTTCCGTTGTGCACCATCAGCTCGCGTTTCCCCCACGCGATTATGTAAATGCTGTACGTCCCGGCCGGCAGTCTGAAGTTATCGCCCACTGTCGCGTACTTTCGGTTAGTCTCGCCTATCTGCTGCTGGTACTCGTTTATGAATTCGACGTCTTTGCCGTCGGGGCCCTGTTTGTGAATGACGATTCCGATAAAGTCCACTCCGGAGGGCGTCGGATTTTCAAACAAGACATTGAACGGCGTGTTGGCCGCCCATTGATTCGACTGTCCTACGCATTTCCAATCATCGTCGATTTCTTTGCAGACGCTGACCTTGCCCTGGCCTGCGGCGGTGTTGCCCGCCGCACGCGGACCGACTGTATCCTGACCGACGCTGAAATCGGCTGTGGCCCAGACTTGTGACTTGTCGTAGTAGTTCACCATGCGCACGAAATATTTTCCGGGAGTGTTGATAGTCAACTGCGCGTACGCCGTCGTGTGATGCGCCGTGGCCGAATAGTCGACGTACTGAACATGCTCGCCGTTGGCATCATTCTGGGTGATCAGGAACGTGATTCCGGCGCCAGTAGGAACCGACGGAAAAGTCGAGACCAGGTGGACGTTACGCAAATTGCCTTTGGGCTGAAACGTCTTCGTGGGATTAATGCATGCAGCGGTTTCAACCACCGAGCCTCCGTACTGCTTTCGGGTGATCTTAATATCTTCGCAAGCCTGTAGTTCGATTTTGCCCTGGGCTTGAGCGGAATAGAAAAACAACGTCGTACAGAAAAGTGAAAGCAGGCAGAGCACAAGATAACGAGTTACTTTCGGCAATCGCATGATCGTTTCGTCTCCAGCAAATAGGTTTCTGAACAACACGGCCGGGTTGGAAAGGCAGGAGATTATACAACATGCCAATGACGCCTTTGCGCGCCGTTTGCGTATATGTTCAAGGTTGGACAACGGGGCAGAAGCCCGACCGTTAGGGAGGGCGTTCTTGTTCCTTGTATTGCTGCAAACGACGTAACGGCGCCCTCCCTCACGATCGGGCTTCCGCCCCGCTGGCCTAAAAGCGAGATTTCCTCTGCTCTTCCCTCGCGCGCGAGTTTTGTGTCATAGTTTGTTTATGCCAACAACCGAACGGACTATTTAATCTGGAGAACATAGCGGCGTACTAAATCGTATAAAGTTGGGCTGCTGAAAGGGCATGGTGCCTTAAAGCGAGCAAAAGGAGATTGAAACAAAAATGGGAATTCTTGATCGCGTTAACCCCTTTAATCAGTTTATTGAAGTCATCGAGTGGCTCGACGATTCGAGCAACACGATGCTGTATCGATTTCCCGTTAAAGATCAGGAGATCAAGAACGGCGCCAAACTGACCGTGCGTGAATCGCAGGCGGCCGTCTTCGTTTTCCAGGGCCAGGTTGCCGACGTATTCGGACCGGGAATGTACACGATCGATGGAGGCAACACTCCGATCCTTTCAAAAATCGGCGCGTGGAAATATGGCTTCAACTCGCCTTTCAAATCCGAAGTCTATTTCGTCAACACCAAACAGTTCACCGATCTTAAGTGGGGAACGATGAACCCGGTGATGATGCGCGATACCGATTTTGGAATGGTGCGGCTGCGCGCGTTCGGCATCTACACGATTCGAGTGGCAGACCCGCGCGCGTTCATTAAAGAAGTCGCGGGCACGAATGCTCATTTTCAAACCGAGGACATCGAAGGCCAGTTGAAGCGTTCGCTGGTCAGCGGCTTTACCGATGCGCTGGGCGAATCGAAGATCCCGGCGCTCGATCTGGCGTCGAATTATGACGAGCTGAGCAAGATTGCACGCGACAAGCTGCGCGAAGAGTTCGCCACGTTTGGAATCGAGCTGACGAAGTTCTTTGTCGAAAACATTTCATTGCCGCCCGAGGTCGAAGCGGCCATGGACAAGCGCACGTCGATGGGCGTGCTCGGCGACGCGCAACGTTACGCGCAGTTCCAGGCAGCGGATGCGATGCGCGACGCGGCGCAGAATCCGTCGGGCGGTGCTGGATTGGGCGCAGGGCTCGGCGCAGGTTTCGCCGTCGGCGGTGCGA
Organism: Pyrinomonadaceae bacterium; assembly: GCA_963702045.1. Classification (GTDB taxonomy): domain Bacteria; phylum Acidobacteriota; class Blastocatellia; order Pyrinomonadales; family Pyrinomonadaceae; genus JACMLC01. The sequence goes on along the minus strand of OY969701.1, from coordinate 4,952,999 downwards.
TGGCAAACGCGATGGCGGGCGCCACGAATCCGCAACAGGGCGGGGGCGCAGCAGCGTCTGCGACAAGCAAGTGTCCGAAGTGCGGCGCAGCCAACTCGGGTTCGTCGAAGTTCTGCAACGAGTGCGGTGCACAGATGCAGACCGCAATGGTGCCTTGCGTTAAGTGCGGCGCTGAGCTGAGGGAGGGCGCGAAGTTTTGCGGCGAATGCGGCTCGACGCAGGAGAAACCAAAGTGTCCCAATTGCGAGGCTCAGGTTTCGCCCGGCGCGAAGTTTTGTAACGAATGCGGGACGAAGATTGAGACCGCGGGCTGACGTTTACCAACCCTCACTTGATAACAGAAACCGGAGACAGCGCTGGTCGCTGTATCCGGTTTTTCTGTTTGAGCAGATTGCCGGCGGGAAGCGTTACTTTTTGAATTGAATTTAGTGGGAGAAGACGGTTTCGCTCAAAGGCGCAAAGAACCGAAAGACAAAAGGCGCAAAGAACTTCACCAAGACCGCTGACATTTTGAACGTATGACTGCAATCGCCACCTCTTTGCGCCTTTGCGTGAACCTGCTTCCAGCTTTGTCTTACTTCGCCCGAATATCATTCCTTTGGAATCGATGAGTCGACGGTATTTAGGACCAAACTCTTCATGCTCAGAAATCTAAAGAGACCTCGCCGAGTCGTCATCACGGGCATGGGATGCGTGACGCCGATCGGCATCGGACGCGAAGCATTCTGGAACGCGCTGAAGAACGGCGAAAGCGGCGTGCGACGTATCGAGGGCTTTGATGTCTCGGACTCGCCCGTCAAGATCGCTGCTCAAGTGCGCGACTTTGATTGGGAAGCGCAACTCAATCCGAAGGATCGAAAACATGTACCGCGAACAGTGCCGCTTGCGTTGGCGGCTGCGCGCGAAGCGCTGGGCGATTCCGGACTCCATCACGAAGATTTCAGCCTGGCTGAACGGCGCGAGACCGGCGTTGTCCTCGGTACCGGCGGCGGCGGGTTGGCTTTCACCGAGAAGCAGTACAGTTACTGGTTCGTAGGCCAGCGACATCAGGCCAGCGTGTACACGATTCCATCATCAACGCACGGGGGGTTGTCGTCCGAACTTTCGATGGCTTTTGGCTTGCGCGGACTTTCGCACATCATCTCGACCGGGTGCACCAGCTCGACCGACGCGATCGCATATGCTTCGCAACACATCGCGTTGGGTCGGCAGGAAGCGATGTTGGCGGGTGGCGTCGATGCTCCGATCGCGCCTGGAATTCTGGCCGGCTTCAATCTGATGACGGTTTTGACCAACCAATGGAACGACGAACCAGCGCGAGCTTCGCGGCCTTTTTCCGCCGACCGATCCGGCATCGTGCTGGGTGAAGGCGCATGGATCTACGTTTTGGAAGAAGCGGATCGCGCGCAGCGTCGCGGCGCGAAGATCTACGCCGAAATTACCGGTTACGGCGCGACCTGCGACGCGTATCACCGCGTCAGGCTCGAGGAATCCGGTGAAGAACCTGCGCGAGCGATGTCGCTTGCGCTTGCTGACGCAGGCCGCGAGGCCGCAGACGTCGATTATGTAAATCTGCACGGGACATCGACGCTGCTGAACGATCGGATCGAAACGCATGCGATGAAGTTTGCGCTCGGCGAACACGCGAAGTCGATTCCGATGTCCGCCACCAAATCGCAGGTCGGTCACCCGCAGGGCGCGAGCGGCGCGGCCGGCTTGGGCGCCGCGCTTTGCGCGATCCAAACGAATGTCATCCCTCCAACTATCAACCTGGACAAACCCGATCCCGATTGCGATCTTGATTACGTGCCCAATGAATCGCGCGAAGCTACAGTCGACGTCGCTTTGTGCAACTGCATTGGTTTCGGATCGAAGAACAGCGCGCTGGTGATCGAAAGGATGAAGAGCAAGGATGAAGGATGAAACGGACAGGGTCGCCTTTTCTTCGATTCGTCCCCCCCGCATCTTTCCTGCATTCCGCGAACGCAGTAACGAGCTCGAACACATAGACATTGGCGATTACACGGCCAAAGAGTACGAAGGCTGTTTGGTCGAGCTGCGGCGTGTGAATCGGTTCATGGGCGACGCGCTGGCTTTACGCCATTCGTTGCTGGCCGAGATCGATCGGCTTGGATTGAATCAATTTTCTGTTCTGGATGTTGGCGCTGGTTCTGGCGAGCTGTTGCGCGTCGTAGCCGATTGGTCGCGTAAGAGCGGAAAGACAAACGAGCTGGTCGGCCTCGAGCTGAATCCGCGATCAGCCGAATCGATCCTGGAAGAGTCGCGCGAGATTCCTGAGATTCGTGCGGTGCGCGCCAATGCGTTACGACTTCCGTTCGAAGATTCGAGCTTCGACTTTGTCATATCGTCGCTCTTTACCCATCACCTGACCGACGAAGATGTCGTGACCGTTTTACGCGAAATGGGTCGGGTCGCGCGTCGCCGTATGTTTGTCATAGATCTTCACCGCCATCCGGTGGCTTATTACCTTTACACGACTGTCGGACGACTCGTCTTGTACAACAGACTGCTGCGCGAAGACGGAGCGCTCTCGATCCTTCGCAGTTTTCGCCCGGACGAGCTGGGCGAGCTGGCGAAGCAGGCTGGGTTGAGAAACGCTCGGGTGGAGCGGCGGTTTCCGTTTCGGCTTGTCTTAAGCGGTCATGACTGAACAATCAACCAGATACGACGTGGTCATAGTCGGCGGTGGGCCGGCGGGTTCGAGTGCCGCGATTCGGCTGGCGCAGCAAGGCGTGCGCGTGTTGCTCGTCGAACAGAAAAAATTCCCGCGCGCGAAGCTCTGCGGCGAATTCATCTCACCTGAATGCATCGTCCATTTCGAGCGGCTCGGAGTGCGGCAGGAGATGTTCGAAGCCGGTGGCGCCGAGCTGGCCACGACCAGCTTTTACACTCGCGGCGGAAGATGCGCGTCCGTCCCTAGTCGCTGGTTCGGCGGGAGCAGCGCGCTCGGTTTGAGCCGGGCCGAAATGGACTTTCGATTGTTGGAACGCGCGCGTGCTGTGGGTGTAGATGTTCTGGAGGACACGCACGCCGGCAACCCTGCGATCGAGAATGGGAATGTTAGCGGCGTCTTCATCAGCAAGGGCGAAAGCGAGCCGCGTTTGATTCGAAGCACGATCACCATCGACGCCACCGGACGATCGCGAGCTCTCTCGCGACGATTGGAAAAACTTCGCGGCAACCTGCCGCGGACCGAGAACAGAACGCAGCTGGTGGCATTCAAAGCGCATCTGGAAAACAGTCGCGGAGAAACGGGAGTTTGCGAAATTTATTTTTACTCCGGCGGATACGGAGGCTTGAATTCTGTCGAGAACGGCGTTGCCAACCTTTGCTTCATCGCAGCCGCACGCGATGTTCGTGCATGCGGTGGCGATGCTGAACGTGTAATCAAGGAAGTCGTCGTCCGTAACAAACGCGCTGCCTCGACTCTGGGCGACGCGCGCGCGGTGACTCCGTGGCTCGCGGTTTCGCTCGACAGCTTTGGTCGGAACGAGCTCGTGCCTGCCAACGGCCTGCTTACAATCGGAGACGCTGCATCGTTCATCGATCCGTTTACCGGCAGCGGCATGTTGATGGCGCTGGAAAGCGGGGAACTGGCGGCCGAGAGCGTTGTCAAAAACCTACCCGGGCTGAAAAACAACCGGCCGTTCTCGGTTTTGGCGGACGAGTACCGCACGGCTTATCAGAAGAGATTCACTCCGCGTTTACGTGTTTGCTCCTTGCTGCGGCGCGCGGCGTTTGTTCCGCGGTTAGCGGAAACCACGATCATTCTGCTCAGTGCAAACGAGCGTTTTCGGCGGCGGCTTGCTCGCGCGACGCGGCCGGATTCACGGAACGATGGAGCGCAGGCGGCTCGCCTGCAGTGAGCGCCGCAGGCGCGAAAGACGTACGCGTCTTCTTCGCGCTTTGCGCTCACTGCAGGCGAGTCAAGCACCCCAGCGGGGCTGCCCCGCTGGGGACCCCGCCCGCCTGCGCTCCCTCGTTTCGAGCTTTTTTCGAACAAATTGTAAAGTTCGGATCGCAGTTGCTTCACAACCGTCTGAACAATCTCCTTGCCAGTGGCCGTGTTTTAGGGTACAAAACAGGTCGCACTAATTGATAGCTCCGGCGTTTTGTAGACATCGTTGTGACTCAATACGCAACGACGTCACTCCCGCAGCTTCCGGAGTTTTGTTCTAAATTTACACAGATTCAACTGGTCTTAAGACGCGTTTCGCGCCGTTCGTCCACTGTCGCGCAACTTCGGCGGTATTTGGTCCTGGTCGAAGTGCCACGTTTTCTACGTCGAACTACTTTTAAGGAGATGATTCTCATGCGTGCGTTCCCTCCGCGATTGTTTTCAGCCCTCCCCCGCCTGATGGTTTTATTTGCAGTCATGGTTTTCGCATGCGCCGGCACAGCGGTGGCACAGTCACAATCTTCCGCCGCCGACATGGGCGGATTTGTCCGTGATCCGGCCGGCGCAGTCGTAGCGGGTGCGGTCGTAACGGCGCGCAACACCGGCACCAATTTTTCACGCAACACGACCACCAACGACGATGGCTTCTATCAGATCGTCAACTTGCCGCCGGGTGATTACGAAGTGACAGTCGAGGCTGCTAACTTTAAGCGAGCCGTGCTACCTAACGTCAAACTTACGGTAGGACAGAAAGCCGACATAGACATTCCGCTGGAAGTCGGACAGATCGGCGAATCCGTAACCGTCTCAGGCACCACGGGCGATGTGATCGAAACTTCGCGGACCGCCGTTGCAAATACCATCGAACAGGTGCGCATCGAGAATCTCCCGATCAATGAACGAAGCGCCACCGGATTTGCGCTGACTATTTCGACTGTAGGCCGAGACAACGGACGTCCGATCGGACCAGCGCCCAGTTCCGGATTGAACATCGGCGGGCAACGCGGGCGCTCGACGCTGGTCCAGGTAGACGGCGCTGACTACACCGACAACTCGGTCAACGCGGCGCGGTCTACTGTTTCGCAAGAGGCGGTGCAGGAATACCAGGTTGCGACCAACTCGTATGCTCCTGAGTTTGGACGAGCGACGGGCGGTATCGTCAACGTGGTCACCAAAGGCGGAACGAACGAGTTTCGTGGAAACGTGTTCGGCTTTTTGCGTCACAAGAGTTTCCAGGCGCGTAACGCTTTTGCTCCGGTCATCGACGGCGATCCTGATAAAGCTCCTCCGTTCACGCGCGGCCAGTACGGCGGAACCTTTGGCGGACCGATCAAGAAAGACCGCACGTTTTTCTTCGTTTCGTTTGAACAGCGAAAGCGACAGGAGTCGGGCTTTTTCACTTCTGATGTCGCGACCGGTTTGAACTCGTCGCTGGCGGTCGGACCGGGCACCCCGTTCCCGGTGCTGCCGTTTAATACGACTTACACAAACTTGACGCCGCAGCAGGTTGCTTTTATTACAGGCGAGTTTGCCAGCGGCAACGTACCGCGTATCACTCGCGCGATTACTTACGCTACGTTCGCATCCGCCGGCGGCCAGAGCGCGCTCAACGGTTTTAGCACGGTTCGAAGCCCGGGCGGCGCGATCCCCGGGGGCACGATCATCGGGCCGCGATTCTTCTTATCCGGCGCGCCGATTCCGACGCTGGCGAACAACAACGCGCTCCCCGGTTTCAGAACAGTTAACGACCAGGGCCTGCCAATCGCGTTTCGTCCGTTGAATCAGTTGGCGCGTATCTTCCCGATTTCAGAAGACACGACCTACTTCTCGATCCGCGGCGATCATCAATTCAACCAGGACAATCAGTTCTCAATTCGCTTCGGATACAACCCGAGCGAGCTTTCGGGAATTCAGGATGAATCGCAAAACCAGACGTTAGGACAAAACGACTTTTCGCGAACCGGTATTCAGGACCTGCGCGATCACTCGTTGACGGCCTCGCTGACCACGACTCTGGCAAACAACATTGTGAACGAAGCGCGGTTCCAATTCGGGCATCGCAACGCTACGTTTGACTCGCAAACACCGGGCACCGCGATTCAGATCGCGGGAACCGCCTTCATCGGATCGAATCCATTTTCGCCGGTCAATCGAAAAGAACGACGATTCCAATTCGTCGACAATGTGAATTGGATAGTCGGCAACCACAGTTTCAAGTTCGGCGGCGACTTTAACTTGATCAATGTCGACGCTCGATTCGACCTGAACTTCCCGGGCCTCTTCAACTTCGGCAACTTCGACGCCAATCCATTTGTGGCGGTCGCCGGACAGCCCGCGACCTGCGGCACGACCGGGGCGCCAGCACCGCCGTTGTGTACGCCTCCCGCGCCGGCATTGACGCCGGTGCAATCGTACGGCGCCGGTGCACCCGGCGTATTTATCGAAGGGTTCGGCAATCCGAACAGCAAACTGACGAACCGACCGATCGCTTTATACGCGCAGGACTCATGGAAGATTCGTCCGAACGTCACTCTCAATTACGGCCTTCGTTACGACGTGGAGCTTACGGATACGATCGCGCCGACAAACTTCACCGACCCGCTCACCGGTATCGTGCTTTCTCCGCAGGATCTGTTAACAGCGCAGGACGTGATGAATGTTCAGCAGGGATTTCCGCGCGACAAGAATAATTTCGCGCCTCGCCTCGGAGTCGCATGGGACATCGGTAACAACGGCAAAACTGTTATTCGCGCGGCCTTTGGACTCTATTACGATCACCCGTTGCTGGCGGTCGCTTTCAACTCGGACATCGCCGATGCAGCACAGCAACAGCAATTCACGACGGTTATTCCGGGCAGCCCTTCGCCCACAGCGTCGTTGAATCTTCTGCAGATTTTCCAGGGCACGGTTTGTTCGGCTGCCTCGGCCAATCCGCTTTGCGCGGCGCTTCCAGCAGGATTTACAACGCCCGGCGTCGCCGCCAGTTCGCAGTACCTGCCCGGGCAGATTCGATTTAACGATCAGACGTTCGTCGGCTTTGGACCGGTGCTTCCTTTCACTCTGGCGGTGGGGAAAGATTTCGAGTACGCCTCTACCAAACAGGCGAACTTCACGATCGAGCGGCAGATCACCAACGACATGTCGTTCTCGGCCAGCTATCTGTTTGTCGGAGCGCAGCACTTGCCGCACCCGCAGGACGTGAATGCGCCGCGAACCGATCTCTTGATCGAGAACTTCAGACGCTTTGCCGGCCGCAATCCGGCGAGCAACTCTGAAGCTCTCTTCTTTTCGTTGCCGACGGCCTGCCCGGGACCAACTTGTCCTCCGGGATTCACGTTGGTGATTCCCGGAATCCTCGGTCGCAACGCTCTGGGTCAGGGAGTCGTTTCACCGGTCGTCGCAAACTTCTTCCGTCCCAGCGCGCCGAACTATTTCCTGTTGCGTGCTTTGACCGGCGGCGGTGTATCGCAGGCGACGTTCAATGCTTTGTTGGCCGCGAACAATACGGTTCGCACACCGGGACCGATCTCGCCGTTCGGCGACGTAAGCGCGCAACTCTCGGATGGAAATTCGAACTACAACGCGATGAATCTGGAACTCAGGAAACGATTCTCGAAGAACTTCCAGTTCCTGGCGTCGTACACCTGGTCGCACTCGATCGACGATTCTTCGGACTTGCAGACGCTGCTCAAACCACAGGACAACCGCAACTTCGCGGCAGAGCGATCCGACTCGTTGTTCGACCAACGACATCGTTTTGTCTTTAGCGGTGTGCTTACTTCGCCGGTGTCATGGAGAGGATCGGACAGTTTCTGGGAGCGCGTGATGGCGGACTTTACGCTGGCGCCGATCGTCGAGATTTCGTCGGGTCGCCCATTCAATATTATTACGGGCACCGACACGAACGGCGACTTGCAGAGCTCGAACGATCGCCCCAGCGTGGCGGCCGACGGGACGTTGTTCCTTCCCGGAGCACTTACGACCGGAAACTTGCGACGCAACGCCGGTATCACACACGGGTACGCATCATTCGATATGCGTTTGGCCCGCGCGATCCGGTTTAGCGAAAACGTACGGTTGGACTTGATCGCCGAGGGCTTCAACCTCTTCAACAAGTTCAACGAAGCGGCGGCGTCTCCGTTCTTTACGGACGTCAACACGTTTGGCGTGCGCAAGAGCAACGGTCTTTACTACAGCCGTCCGACCGCGTCGTTCGACCCGCGGCAGTTCCAGTTCGGCATCAAGCTGAGCTTCTGATAAAGCCACTGTTCGAACAGACAGTTCGATCAAACAACAACCGGGAAGATCTGCCTTGAACAGCAGCTCTTCCCGGTTTTCTTTTGAGCAAAGGAAATTACCCAGGCCCAATAGTTTAGGCGGTCTGGTACTGAACCTTGAGGCGGGGACAGGGTCCCCTTCCTGACTGCGATGTGATGGAGTTGAAGCTTCTTCTCTGCTCTTCCAGAGCTCAGTGCATTCGTGGGTACAAAAGCCAGAGGGCGTCATTAACATAGGAGAGCGAACCTTTCACGCCCGCCGCGGCATCGGAGCAGATGCGCCGGAGCGCTGTCCACGCGCTGTTTGGAAATCCGTCTCGAACGTGAAAGAATCAGCCAGTATGATGAGTAAAAGTTTTCGACTAGCTCTCACGCTAACTAGCGTCGTTTTTGTCTTTAGCATCACGGCGCAGGGGCAGGCGGGGTCGAGCCGCCCGCGCCGGGTTCCGCAGCCACAGGCTTCGCCGAAACCCACGCCGCAGAAAGTCGACGAACCGCTGCTGGTTCCGACGCCGACCACGTCCAATAGCAGCACCAGCACCAATTCCAGCACCGCAGCGCCCGTAACGACGTCCAGCAGCACTGCGCGTGCGTACAGTCTTCTCCAGCAGAAGAAGTACGACGAAGCCGCCCGAGAAGCGAAGCAGATCGCAGCCAACGAACCTAACAACTCAGAAGCCTGGAAAATTGCGGGTTTCGCCGAGTTCAATCTGAAGCAATACCCTGAAGCAGCCGTTGATTTACAAAAGGCGCTCGACCTTCAGCGAGCGGCGGGCTCCGAGGATGCGAACACTCTGGATGCGCTGGCCCAGGCTTACGCGCGTACAGAAAATTTTGAGCGGGCGCTGCCGTTGCTGGTCAAGGCGACATCCAGAACCGGTGCGAAGCCCGATGCCGAGTTGTTCTACTACCGCGGGATCGCGGAATACCGAACCGGCAAACAACAGGATGCCGAGCGTTCATTTAACGCCGCGATCAAAGCTAATCCGAAGGACGCGGCCTCGCTGTTCTTTCTCGGCCGGATGGCGTTCGAGCGAAACGATCTGACCGCCGCCATCAGCGCGCTTAATCGAGCGACAACCGCGGATCTCAAATTTGCGCCGGCGTGGTCGTTACTGACGACCGCGTATCTGCGACGCGCCGCTGGAGCAGCCGGCGCAACCGGTGATGCTGACTATCTCAGCGCCGTACGTGCCGGAGAGAATCTGACCCGCATTCGCAACGACGCTGAAGCGGCGACGTTGTTTGCCCAGGCGCTGATCGGTGCGAAGCAGTTCGCGCGAGCCGCCACCGCGCTGGAACGTGTGGCCGCAGCGCCGGATGCCAAGGGCGTCACGTTATACCTGCTCGGAGTTGCGCATTCGCGCGCCAGCAATTTCCCCAAAGCGATCGCGGCGCTGGAACGCGCGGCCACGGTTTCGCCGAGCGATGTGAATGTCTATCGCGAACTGGGGTATGCGTACGAGATTTCGAAGCAGTATGCGAAAGCACTTGCCGTTTATGAAAAAGGCTCGCAGATAGCTCCGGGCGATACAGACTTTAAGGAATCGGCCGAGCGCGTGCGACCCTTCGCAAAACAGTAAACACCGAACAGTAAAACCCAGAGGGCGCAAGGCATCCCACCTTGCGCCCTCTGCTACTAACCTTCAGTCAATCCAGCCTTCAGGAAACGAGAAAAGAACACGATGAATTCGTGGAGAGCTTTGACCGTAATCGGTCTTTTGCTTTTTTTGATGTTGCCTGGCGTCGGACGCGCTCAAGACAGCGAGCCTAAAGACGTCAGATATTTCTCTCAACAAGCGTTAATGGCCTATCGCGACAAGGACTACGTGCGGTATCTGGAGAACCTCGAGCAAGCGTTCAAGCTGCGGCCCGATCATCCCACCGTTCTATACAATCTCGCCGGCGCATATGCTTTGAACGGAAAGAAGGATCAAGCGATTGGCGCGCTTCGCCTTGTGGCTCGAATGGGTTTGATTTATCCGGCGACGGCGGACGACGACTTCGCAACTATCAAAGACTCTGGAGAGTTCAAGGAGATCCTGCGAATCTTTGAAACCAACAAAGCGCCGATCAGTCACAGCCGCGAAGCGTTTAGGCTCGAAGAGAAGGGACTCGTGACCGAAGGCGTGGCGTACGATCCTGTCGGCAGGACTATCTTCATCAGCAGCGTTCACAAACGAAAGATCTTAAGTCGAAACACGGCGGGCGAGATACGCGAGTTTTCAAATGGGCAGGATGGTTTGTGGAGCGTGCTCGGGATGCGTGTAGACGCGCGCCGCAGGCACTTGTGGGTTACGACCGCTGCTCTTCCGCAGATGCAGAATTTCACCGAAGCGGTGAAGAACCAGACGGGAGTATTCACGTACGATTTGAAAACCGGAAAGCTGCTCAAGAAATATTTGCTTCCCGATACGACGAAGGGACATTCGTTTGGTGATTTGGCGATTCACCCGAACGGAGACGTCTATGTCACTGACAGTGTGACACCGGCTCTTTACGTCATCAGAAGCGGAAGCGAATCGCTCGAACTGGTGGCAGGCGCCGATCGGTTCGGCTCGCCACAGGGTTTGGATTTTTCATCCGACGGAAAGCGGCTCTTTATCGCAGACTACGGCCGTGGAATTTTTGTATTTGACGTTGGATCCAAGAGTTTCGTTAAGCTCGCGCATCCTGACAACGTAACTCTTTTGGGCGTCGATGGACTGTATTTTCACAACAATCGATTGATCGCGATCCAGAACGGAATTCGGCCAAATCGTGTCGTTCAGGCGACATTGAATTCGGCCCTGGACCGTGTGACCGGTGTTGAAGTGATCGAGGCAAACAATCCGTTGTTTGACGAGCCGACGCTGGGGACGATCGTGGGATCGGAGTTCTATTTCATAGCCAACAGCCAGTGGGGAAGCGTGAGCGAAAAGGGCGAGCTGGCTCCGGCGAATAAGCTGCCGCCGCCGGTGATCTTGAAGACTTCGCTGCGGTAATCACCGAAGGAGCGCAGGCGGGCCGCCTGCGCTCCTTCGGCTTGACCAGCCTCAAGCGGTTTTGTTCTTGAATCCTGCGCGCCCACGCGCTAGCATTCAAAGCTATGATGAACAACAGCATTTTAGGCAATCATGCGCGGCGCGTGTTTGCCGCTCTTGTCGTAATTTTCGCCGCCCTGGTAGTCTGCGCAGAATTCGCGTCGGCTGGGAACTGGAACGGCATCGAACCGCTTAAGTCCAGACGCGCCGATGTCGAGAAAGCGCTCGGTCCGCCGATCAAGAACCAGCCCGGCGCCACCGGGGCTCTGCATTTCAAGGTAGCCGGTGGAACAGTTGCCGTTGCCTTCGTCGACGCGCGGTTCATTGCTTCAAAGAAACTGGCGCCCGAGCTTGAAGGCACGGTCCTGCAGGTCGTTCTGCAACACGAGAACTCGACCGATACGCCGGAATCGATGGGGCTCGCCGAGAAATCGGACTTCAAGCGCGACGAAGCGCAGAACGTAATCAAATACACCAATCTGAAGGATGGAATGGTCTACACCTTCATCGGCGGCAGGCTCAAGACGACGTACTTTACGCCGTCGTCAGACCAGTGGTCGCGCGCGCGCCGTGGCTAGTTAAGTTCCGGATCCGTTTCGCAGTCTCCCCCCAACCACCGCCGACGACAATACGGTTCGGCTCCAGGGCACGTCATCGCGCTGCTGCGCTATACAGCCATGGCCCGCGCAGATTTCGCATGGAGTAGCGCCCGGGACAGCTCGACCGAGCGTATTCGCAGACCGTTAACTGCATCTCATTCTCTGTATGAAAACCCGGATGAAGCGAAAACCGGCTCTTTGGACTGCGTTAACGCTTTTTGTATTTCTTTTCGCGTCATCCGGATTGGCCCAGGTCAGGCTGAACCATCTCAAATCGTGGGCGAACGAATATCCGATCGATAACGCGAGTAAACCGCGCCGGAACTTTTTTCAGCTTCGAGAGATTCGCGAGCCGCTACTAAAACTTCTTGGCAAGCAGGGATTCGACCGGTTGATGAACAGCTTTGGGTTGGTTCAGCCGATCGATCTGATCAGCGGTTATCTGGTTTTGGAAGGTGCGGCAAACCTGCATGTTTCGCCCGTCGAAGAGCACGCGGTTTTGGCCGTGAGATTGTCCGACGGAACCATGCACGTTGCCTTTGCGCGCGACGGAAAGGTAGAGTGGTTTAGCAGCCGCGGCAAACATACGGAGCTCCCACGCGACATTCGCAACAGGATTCAGCAGTACACGCACTAGGCAATCGAAAGATCGAACCGACTTGAATATCAAGAAGAGAATTCGCTCGTTCTCGGCCAACATGCCGACCGCCAATCGTAATGGTGCTTCCACCACCGCGATGGCGTTCGTGACGTACGCGCTGGTGCCCTATCTGGGGATTCTATTTTGTCCGGGCGCGGTCGTGATGGGCGGAGTCGGCCTGGTGCGGTCGTTGCGCGCGCCCGCGATGGGTGGCCGCCGCGCTTCGTATACCGGCGTAGTGTGCGGTGTGATGATCCTGGGCGTGCAGATCTTTCTCTGGTGGATTCTCTACAAAGTGCCGCAGTGGGCGCAGCGCAACGCGTTCTAGAATGTCCGACAAACTTCAGTTAGTCGCTTGTATTCGATTTGCTCCCCTCCCAGAGGGACGGGAATCAACCGCTTTGGCAACTCGAAACGTCGGTTGCGCGTCTTTAGAACAACGGATTGAACCTCGGGCTCCCTATCGTTTTTAGCTTTCTATTTTTGAGAGGATGAATTGAATGAAAGGCTATATCAGACTTGTTTGCGCGGGTCTGCTCGCAGTAATGACTGCGAGCGTCGCCGTTCCACAGCGACCGCGCATGACGGAAGTTTCAAAGACAGATAATGACCAGCCAGTCCCGGCTGCTCCGCCCAGCGTAAAGGCCAAGTACGAAGGCGGCATCGTTGGCTACAACCAAAAGCAGGACGGGATGCTCAGTTTTGACGACGCCAACCAACGGCTTCTGTTTCGGAACAAGACCGGAAAAGAAGTGCTGTTTGTTCCTTACGCGGCGGTGATCTCGGCGGCGGCCGACACGCAATCGCGCCGGCCGACTGCGGCCACCATCATCGGCAGCGCGGTTCCGTACGGTCTGGGGCTTCCGGCGTTGCTGATAAAGAAAAAGTATCGCTACCTGACTTTGCAGTTCGAAGATCCGGACACGCAACTTTCTGGTTTGACGAGTTTCAAGCTCGAGAGCAAAGAGACGCTTGCTTCGGTGTTGGCCACCTTGGCCGGCAAGGCTGGACTTACACAGCGCGGAGAAGGCTACATACGAGCTCGGCCCAGGCGATCGTCGGCTTCAGCGACCGTCTTTGACGGATCGATCGTGCGCGTGGACGATCCCGGTCAACCGATCTCGGCAGGCGTCTTGAACGGACGCGCGACGTCGCTGCCGCAACCAACATATCCGCGCGAAGCTCGCGACGCGGGTGTGTCCGGCGCGGTTACGGTGCAGGTCACGGTCGATGAAGACGGGAATGTGACTTCAGCCAAAGCAGTTTCCGGAAATCCGATGTTGCAGGAATCTGCGGTCGCGGCGGCACGGCAAGCGAAGTTCAGACCGATGATTATGAATGGTCAGCCGACAAAAGTGACGGGCCTGATTACTTATAGTTTCGAATTGGAATAGAGAAGTGGCTAAGATGTGCTCAACCCTAATTGAGTCGCGCAGTCAGGAAGGTGACCCTGTCCCCGCTTCTTAGATTTGTAATTAAGGACTTGGTGAGTTAAAGAGAGCGGGGACAGGGTCTCCTTCCCGACTGCGACTCTGTTGACTTGAATTTTGGTCGCCAGGATTGAATTTCAATGATCATCAGCGGGGAAAGGCGATAATTTCTCTCCCCGCTTTCCACTCTTGAACAACACAGTTACTTCCCGCCTAGCTTCTTCGGTCTCTTGTCGACAACGTATTCATCGGTTCCAGCGCTGGTACCACTGGCGGACTCCTCGAGCAGCGGATGAATTCGCTCCGGCGCGATCAACCGCCATGCTTCCTTCAGGTGCAGACCGAGCTCGCGATCCGATACTTTATCCAGCTCAACGCCAACCCAACCCTTAATGCCGACATACGGGGGGCGGTAAAACTTCTTCGGCGAGGATGCGATCAAAGCCTCTTGCACGCCGATCGCCGCGGGAATCACGACAGCGATGTGGCCATCGTTGTGATGATTGTTCGAGCACATCGCAAACACCTTCTTGCGCACAAAAAACGTCGGCTCGCCGTGCGAGATCTTCTCGGTAACTTCGGGCAAGCTGATGCAAATACGCCGAACGCGTTCAAGCAGCCTTTGGCCCTTATCGGGTTTTTGTCCTTCGTTAGCGGTTGTCACAATTTTCTCGTCTAGTCGATCTTGGCCTTCTTGCATCCGGGGAACGGAAACCTTAGCTCGACCGCGTAGATGTTAGTCTGAGCGTGAATCTCGACGGCCGGCGTTTTTAGTTCAGGGACTGTCCCGCCCAACTGTTTGAGGATGCGATCGTGCTTCGGGCAGTTTTCAAACTTGCCGAGGTACGAGTACATCTCTCCGTAGAGCTGGCCGCGCGCGTCCTTCAGAATCTTGATTGAAAAGCGACCCTTCGCATCCGTTTCTGCCCGCGCGTCTACTTCGTATTTGCTATTCGCGGTCTTTGGCGATTTGAAAGAAACCGATTCGCCGGCCACAGGCTTTCCGTCTGAATAAAGCAGGAATCCTTCGACCGTGATTATCTCCGCCGCGACGGGCGCGTAAATTTGCAGATCTTCAACGAACTCGCCCGCCGCGATTTGGAAGACCGTGGCCTCTTCGCGCTTGGCCACATTTGGATAATAGAAGGTTCCGAACGGCTCGTTACTCGTCACCTCGCCATCGTTGTTGACGACAATGACGTAGCGACCCGGTGGAATCTCATCGATTTCAAAGGTTCCCTCTTGCTCCGTGCAGTCGGCAAGGTAGGGCCCTTTGCTGCCGTCCGCCGGAACCAGGTTTAGGCAGACGCCATTCATCGGCTTGCTCTCTGCATCAAAGATCTTGCCGCGAACGGCGTTGTCTATTTCGAAATGGATGTCGAGGCCGGCGTGCTTTTTGGCTTCCAGCACGATAGGAATCTTCCTCGGCGACTTATCGTCCTCGCTCCCGGCGAAGCTGGGTGAATAGCGCAGCCAAAACCTCCCGACCCTCCAGCCGGGGATCGTCTCTGGCTCTACCGAATACTTTCCGGCGGGAACATCGTAAAGTTCGTAAACTCCGTTCTCGTCCGTTTTGACCTCGTAAGTTTTGCCTGCGCCGACTATGCGAATGTCACGCCCGCTGACGCCGGGATTGTTTGCTCCATCAAAAGTGAGCGTACCCGAGATCCGCGTTTTGCCGCGCACCTTGCTGAGGTTGTCCAGATACAGCAGGTCGTCGTTTGCGTAATCCACGCCGCGGGACCTTCCGCAAGTCACAGCAACCCACACGGTC
This sequence comes from Pyrinomonadaceae bacterium, assembly GCA_963702045.1. GTDB lineage: Bacteria > Acidobacteriota > Blastocatellia > Pyrinomonadales > Pyrinomonadaceae > JACMLC01. Next base: position 4,937,337 of record OY969701.1, on the reverse strand, counting down.
GAATCCTTGAACCGGTCGAGATAGAAAAGGTACCGGCGCCCGATGTCCGCTTCCGAGAAAGTCCAGATGCAATCCGCGCCCCCGCCCTGTCCGAATGTCATCTCATCGCCGGCCTTCACTCCGCCTTTGAAAACCTTTTCGACAATCATGGTGGTTGACTTAACCCCATGTACGTAATTCGTGCCGTCCGACATCATGCCGTTCGGAGCGGCATTCTCAGTTTTCTCGACGGACACCACCCTCGTGACGACAACGACGTCAGAGCCATTGTAGGAGTCCAGAACTGTAGATTTGGGACCGCAGGAACACGCGAGCGCCTCAGGCGCGTGGAAGATCAAACCGACGAAGATCAGCAAAAGAAACCGAAAACAGATTTTGTAGGACATTACTACTCCTTCAATTCGACGTTATGGAAATCCCACCAGCGATGCAAGCTCAGCAAAGCGATCAAAGATAGTGATGCGCACCTGCTGTTGGCGTTGCCTGATGCAATGTTCGCGCTTCTTCGCCGACTTGTTAGATTCCCCGCCCGCTTGGACAGAGTGTCCTTTAGCGCTTGCAGGCGACGAACGATTGCTCGGCGAATGTCGCGATACACAATATGATAAGTATGCGGCGACGCGGCTAGTCGATCGATTACCTGTGAGACTTCTGAACGGAGTTTAGCGCCAAGTCTAGTCTGCTGAGCTTCGAGTAGTGGTTCTGTTTGAATTCCGGCTCCTGGGCAGACCGTCGAGATCTACTAACCACGAAACAACACGAACGCGCCATTTACGAAATCACACGAAAAATCAACTCGTTTCGTGTGGATTTGTTTCGGTTTCGGCTGTTTAGTGGTTCGTTCGCTGGCTGCGCGAATCACAAGCAAAGAATAGTTTCAAACTGAATTACTACCGAGCTTCGTACCAGACTTGCGCCTCGGCAATGTCCGGTTCTGCTGCGCGGCGTACTTGTACTTCGTAACTCACCGGGTTAGCTGTTCGAGGCGGGCTTTCACTTCGGACCAGGGACTTTGATCTTCGGGATGTGCTTCCATATCAGCCAATCGTACGTCGAGCAGAGTTCTTTCAGCATCAGTCACCGGAAGTTCGTCGGGCGACAGAGTGTCCCAAACGACGCCAATAAGTTCGAGTCGATCGGATGGGCTCAAACTTGAGACTTTGGCCACGAGTGCTTCTTCGTCGATCATGGTTGAAAGGATACAGTAATTGAATGGTCACAGCCTAGCTCGTTGCCGTCTCCAGCATCTAAGCTCTGCGCGAATATTCATGCGATCATATGCTTGATCGAACATCTTGTCAGCGCTCTCATTCCACCATCCGCAATATCTACACATGCACCAAAATGATTTCGTAAATGCAATTACAGCCTTAAGACATACATAGCCGGCCAAGTTTGGTTCAAGGCTCTTTTCTAGAGCGTGCGTGGCGTCAGTTAGTTGTGTCCAGCCACTGTTCTGTTCCTGACTCTCATCCATCAATCGAAACCCCAACTGCGTCAATGCCCAAGGGTGTCCGTGCGCAACCGCAGATAAGAGTCGGTATGTACGTGCTAACCATTTCAATCACATCATTGCGGGTTAGCGTGGTCATAACAGAAGTCTTCTCTAAGAACCAAAAAAATCTCTGCCGCAAGCCGACATACGGATTCTTCTACCGCACTTGTTGATAAATCTCTCCGCCTGCGGCGGCAAACTCCTCGGCCTTCTCTTTCATGCCCGCTCCAAGCGCGGCCTGCTCGTCGATCTCTTTCTGCGCAGCGTACTCGCGCACGTCCTGCGTGATCTTCATCGAACAGAAATGCGGTCCGCACATCGAACAAAAGTGCGCGAGCTTGGCTCCCTCCTGCGGAAGCGTTTCGTCGTGATATTCGCGCGCGACTTCGGGATCGAGCGAGAGGTTGAACTGGTCTTCCCAGCGAAATTCGAATCGCGCTTTCGACAAAGCGTTGTCGCGGTACTGCGCGCCCGGATGGCCTTTGGCCAGATCCGCCGCGTGCGCAGCCAGCTTGTATGTGATTACGCCTTCCTTCACGTCCTTCTTGTTCGGCAGCCCCAAATGCTCCTTCGGCGTGACGTAGCAAAGCATGGCGGTTCCAAACCAGCCGATCATCGCGGCGCCGATTGCCGATGTGATGTGATCGTAACCGGGCGCAATGTCGGTGGTCAGCGGTCCAAGGGTATAGAACGGCGCGTCCTGACAAATCTCGAGCTGTTTGTCGACGTTCTCTTTGATCAAGTGCATGGGCACGTGGCCCGGTCCTTCGATCATTACCTGGCAATCGTTTTCCCACGCGATCTTCGTGAGCTCGCCAAGAGTGTCGAGCTCCGCGAACTGCGCTTCGTCGTTCGCATCCGCGATCGAGCCGGGACGCAGCCCATCGCCGAGGCTGAACGACACGTCGTACGCGGCCATGATTTCGCAAATCTCACGAAAACGCGTGTAGAGAAAACTCTCTTCGTGATGGGCCAGGCACCACTTGGCCATGATCGATCCGCCGCGCGAGACGATTCCGGTTGTGCGTTTGGCGGTCATAGGAATGTATGGCAGCCGCACGCCGGCGTGGATGGTGAAGTAATCGACTCCCTGTTCGGCTTGTTCGATCAACGTGTCGCGATAAATTTCCCAGGTAAGCTCTTCGGCCTTTCCGCCGACTTTTTCGAGCGCCTGATAGATCGGCACAGTTCCGATCGGCACCGCCGAATTGCGGATTATCCATTCGCGTGTGGCGTGTATGTTCTTGCCGGTCGAAAGATCCATCACGGTGTCGGCGCCCCACTTTGTGGCCCAGCGCATCTTTTCGACCTCTTCTTCGATCGAGGAAGCCACCGCCGAATTACCGATGTTGGCGTTTATCTTCACCAGGAAGTTGCGGCCGATGATCATCGGCTCCGACTCGGGATGGTTGATATTTGCTGGAATGATCGCGCGGCCGCGCGCAACTTCATCGCGAACGAATTCGGGCGTTACAAAAGGCGGGATAGCAGCGCCAAAAGATTCGCCGCGATGTTGGTGGAGAAGTGAGTCTCGCGTTGCCGGATTCGACAAACTGAAGTTTGTCGGACAGGCGCGTCCCAGGTTTTCGCGGATCGCTATGAACTCCATCTCGGGCGTGACAATGCCGCGCCGTGCGTAATGCATTTGAGTCACGCGATGACCGGGCTTCGCGCGCAGCGGCGCACGACGCAACCCGGGAAACTCTTCCAGTCGTCCTTTATCTTTTCCGCGAGCGTATTGCTCGGCGCCGGCGGTTAAGTAGCCGTTGTCTTCCGGCTTGATCTCGCGCCCAACGTATTCCTCTACGTCACCGCGCGCGACGATCCAGTCGCGTCGCACGCCGGACAGGCCTTCGCGCACGTCGCACCGAATCGACGGGTCGTCCCATGGCCCGCTGGTATCGTAGACACGGACAGGCTCGTTCTCTTCCAACTGGCCGTCGAAGTTCCTGGTGGGATTCAACCCGATCTCGCGAAACGGAACTCGCACACCTGACTGCGCGCCAGTCACAAATATCTTCCGCGAATTCGGCAGCAGAACTTCGTCGCTTGTCTTCTCGGTTGGTTCGATTCCGGTGCTCATGACTTTTCAAAACTTTCTGGCTGCATTCAAAGCCGGAAAAAGAAAAACCGTTCCACCTGAAAATTCCGGGAACGGTCCTTCCGTTGTTTCTCCCTTCGACGGTATTACCCGTATCAGGTTCAAGGGGTCTCACATCGATGTGACTCTCAGCCTCGTTCTGGCGCGGCTCCCCCGAAAACTCAATTCTTTATGGCAAAGTTAGTTTACTACGTCGCTTTCTGCGCCGAAAGGTCAAAAAGGTAAGCGGTTTGATTCGCGATCAAAACGAATAATCGCTTGCCTTCGGCAAACAGTAAAGCTCGACACCTTTGCGTCTTTGCGGGAACCTCCTTTTCCTTATCATTTAACTCGCGGGAATTTCAAAGTGACCCACTACCTGCCGAAGCTATGGTTGCCGAATTAGCTTTATCCGCGCCTGGATCTTATCGGCGTCGCTTGCTCGACCGGCGTCGCGGAGCATCAATTCATAGTTATGTAAAATCCCAATCAGCTCGAACGCGTTCTTCCCGAGCGTTTTTTCCAAAACGCCGAGAGCACGCTTAAAGTGATCCTCGGCAAGGTCGAACTTTTTTTGCCGGGCGTAGATCATCCCGAGGTCGGCAAGACTGCTTCCGACGACGGCGTGTTCCGGCCCGAGCTTCTTCTCAAAAATTTCCAGTGCGCGCTTGTCGTACTCTTCCGCCCGCGCCAGATCGCCTTTAGCAGAATAAAAAGCTCCGAAGTTATTCAGAGTGAGGGCTGCTTCCGGCGAGTCCGGACCAAAAGCCTTTTCACGCAGCGCCAATGCTCGCCGGTAAAGCGGCTCCGCCTTGTCGAACAAGCGCATCTCCAGGTGGCTAACCGCAAGTTCGGTTAGAACGATCGCCAACTCAGGTTTGTCGGCGAGTGGCTTTTCCTGCGCAGCCAGCAGCCTTTCATAAATCTTAACCGCCCGATCAAATCGTTGTTCACGGCGATAGTACTGGCCCAGTTCGTACAACGAGTCCAGGTAAACGGGGCTTTCGGGCCCCAACGATTTTTCGAAAATCGGAAACGCTCGGTCGTACATCGCATCGGCTTTCTCGATATCGCCCCGGGCCGAATAAACCATGGCCAGGTTGTTCAATGTCTTCCCGATCTCAATATGCTCAGGTCCGTGTTTTCGCTCGAATACTTTGAGCACGTTTTGAAAAGTCGAGATAGCGCGGTCCAGCTCGCCAAGTTGAAAATAGATCGCGGCGACATTGTTCATCGCGCGTGCCTGCTCTAACTCCTTGCCCGGTACCTTCCCCCACTGGCTAATCGCGGTCTCGTATTTCGGAATCGCCTGGCGGAGTGTCGCCTTGTCTCCATGAAGTTTGACCGCTTCGTCGAATGCCTGATTGGCGAGCTCGTCCGCGGATTGGGCCAATCCGATAATCGGAAAGGCCAGGAGAAACAAAAATGAAAGCAATCTGCGTCGAGACATTCTGTGCATAATTCAGTCTACTGTTGATTTCAGATTAGGGATCTGGGGGCGTGGGGTTAGATCGGAACGAAATTCTTATCCGCCAATGAAGCTCATGGTCCGGGCAGGTTGCATGAATTCCGGATCGTTGATGTAGTGCCGCGGTTCTTTCTTTAACACGACGCCTTCGATGTATTCGACGATCTCGGCGCGGGTTGCGCCGCTGCGGACGACATCACGCAACGAGTGTTCGACGGTTGAAAAAAGACAAGTCCTGATCTGGCCGTCGGCGGTCAGGCGAATCCGCGAGCACGCGCCGCAGAACGGTTCGCTCACCGGAGCGATGATACCGATCTCGCCCGGCGCGTTGTCGGCAAAGCTGTAGCGAGACGAGGTCTCGGCTCCGCGCGGTACTTTCAAGGGGACGAGCGGAAACCGTTGGTTGATGCGATCAAAAATCTCTCGGCCGGAGACGACCATTTCGCGCGACCATTCGTGACCGGAATCGAGCGGCATGAATTCGATGAAGCGCATTCGAACGTCGTGTTCGCGCGCGAAGCCGGCAAAGTCGGCCACTTCGTCTTCGTTGTGTCCGCGCACGATAACTGCGTTCACCTTTATCGGCGTGAGCGCCGCTGTTTTAGCCGCCTCGATACCTTCGAGCACGCGATCCAGAACATCGACGCCGGTCATGCTCTTAAAAACTTCGGGTTTCAGGCTATCGATGCTGATCGTTATACGATCCAGCCCCGCTGCCTTCAGCGCTTCGGCGCGTCCGGGCAAAAAGTAACCATTCGTTGTCAGCGCCAGATCATGAAGACGCGGTTTCAGCGCGGATATCTTCTGAATGATGGTCTCGATGTCGCGACGCATCATTGGCTCGCCGCCGGTCAGCCGGATTTTCTCAATTCCCATCGAAACGAAGATCTCGGAAACGTACTCGATCTCTTCGAAAGACAGCATCTGTTCTTTCGGAGCGATAGGCGGCTCGCCGTGCGGAAGGCAGTAAAAACAGCGGAAATTGCAACGATCGGTCAACGACACGCGGAGGTCGCGAATCGCCCGGCCGTATGAATCTGTTAACTGCCTATTCACTTCAAAAGTTTTCCCCGGTCATTGATCAGGCCAACGGTTTCCATAATACGCCGCGCCGATGCCAGGGGCCAAATGCTATCCAAAACGCAAGCCGATGGAGCGCAGGCGGCTCGCCTGCAAAGCGTGCTTAAGCACGCTAAAGGGCTTCGCTGTTACTCACCGCTGCCGTCGTACTTTTCGCGCTTCGCGCTCATTGCAGGCGAGCCGCCTGCGCTCCCTCGGCATCGATAGTGAAACAGCGCAGACCGAAAAAAGTTCCCTCCCATCCAACGCGGAATGGGAGGGAACCAGAAGGAATCTACTTCCGATACTGAAACTAGACTTGCGGGGTGGTTGACGTTGGTGCTCCGTCAGTCCCGTTGCCAAAGACGTTGTTGTTGCCGAACGAGATGACCTGTCCGGCTCCTATGATTCCCTGCGTCGAGTTGTTGGAGATGGTCACGTTGTTGATGCGCGTAATCGTATTACCCGCACCGGCCTGGAGGCCGATACCGTTGTTGGTTAACGCACAGTTGATGATATTCGTCTGCGCATTTCCGCTAACAGCTTCCGTCACGATTCCGGCGTACGACATGCCGTGGGCCGTGGAGTTGCGAATCGTTGCTCGACCGCCTTCACCAATGTACATACCGACAAACATTCTCTCCAAACGAGTGTTGTCGACAGCCAGGTTCACATTGGCCGTGCCCGAAACCGGCTGGACGTTGATGCCGCGGCTAACCGTGGTCTCGCCCGTGCGGATGTAGCAATCTTTGATGTACACGGCGCTGTTGGTGCCGTTCGCCATGTTGATCTGGACACCGTGATTGGTGAAGCCGGAGATCGTAATGTGCTCCATGGACAACGATCCGCCTGCAAGCATGCGCACGCCGAAGGTGCCTGTGCCCGCTCCGTTGATCGAGAGATTTCTAATAATCACATGTGATGTCGAGGGAGCATTAACGATCACGCCCGTTGTTCCAGCAGCCAGAATCGAAGCGTTCGTTCCCGCGCCGTCAATTGTAATCGACTTCGTGATATTGATTGCTCCGAAACCTCCCGGATCGAGCGCATCGATTTCGCCGCCGGCGGCCGTCTTCGAAATCGCGCCGGCAAAAGTTTTGCAGGGAGCGGTGCGGCTGCAGGGGTTAACGTCGTCGCCAACGCCGGATACCCAGGTACGGGTCGCCTGCGCCTGGGCCATTGACGCAAACGCGAGTGTGAATAAAGCGATTGCGAGGGCTTGTAAAGTAAACCGAAAATTCTTCATCGTGAGTCTCCTTCTAAGACTGGGTAGTTAAGTTTTGAGGACGATTATTTCGATCTCGTCAAAACCTTAGGGTGGTACCGCGGCGATCGAGCGGATAGGGCCACAACTCTGAACGCATAGTTGGCAAAGAGGCTTTTACGCCTGTTCGGGACACGTTGTCAACCTTTTTGGGTTTAATACCGGGAGATTTGGGCTTCAATCTTTTCGGACGCGCTGAACGCGGAATTTTTGCCAATGTCAATTACGGAAATGTGGTCCATTTGCGCCGGAGAGCGGACGGAGATCTAAGCTTCAGAAGCTCGTTCGCCTACGCATTCGGCGGTCAAAAGCGCTCGAGCGTTTCTTTGAAGCCCCGGAAGTTTCGCTCGTTTAATTGCGCTGTTGCGAAAGCGCGCGGCGTAGGTTTCCGGTGTCAGGTTAAGCACTTCGGAAAGCGACAGCGCCACACTTCCGTTCCGGGGCTGAAAACCCGGCTCGTCGGTTGGTTGCTCGAACCTGTTCCACGGACAAACGTCCTGGCAAATGTCGCAGCCGTAGATCCATCCTTCCAGCTTCGTCGCAACGTCGGGCGGCAACTCCGGATCGCGCAGTTCAATCGTTGCGTAAGAGATGCACTTGTTCGAATCCAACACGTATGGTTCGGTGATCGCGTCGGTGGGGCAGGCTTCGATGCAAAGAGTGCAGCTACCGCAGTGGTCCTCGACGCGTTCCAGGTCGTACTGTAATTCGAGATTCAGAAGCAGCTCGCCGATGAATACCCACGATCCGTAATCCTGGGTTATGACGTTCGTGTGCTTACCGATCCAACCCAACCCCGCGCGCACGGCCCACGCCTTGTCCATCATCGGTTGAATATCAACGCAAGCCTTTCCCTCGGCCTCGGGCCACTGCTCTTTGATCCAGGCAAGCAGCGACTTTAACTTCTCGCCGACGACGGCATGGTAATCATCACCCCAGGCATAGCGCGAGATCTTGCCGCTCTCGAAGTCCGAATTGTGATCATGTGGGGTGAAGTAATTGAGAGCTACTACAACAACCGAACGCGCAGACGGCAATAGCTCGCGCGGATCGGTTCGCTTTTCCGGATCGCGCGCCATCCAGCTCATTTCGCCGTGGTAGCCTCGCCGCAACCACTCGTTAAGCTGCGCGCGCTCTTTTATCAGCGCATCGGCCGCCACGATCCCGACCTTGTCAAAGCCCTCGACACGCGCTCGCTCCTTGATCATGGCGGAACTGAGAGCTGGGCTGGGAGCAGGCGCGTCATTCATAGCGTAAACGATCCATTACGCAATGATGCGGAGTCAAGCGGGAGAAGCAACGAATGAGCGCAGGCGGCTCGCCTGCACTGAGCGCCGCAGGCGCGAAAAGCGCAAAAACATTCTTTGCGCTCCGCACTCACTGCAGGCGAGCCGCCTGCGCTCCTTTGTCGGACAATTGCTCCTGTTGCCAAAGCGGTTGCTGACGGCTAATCTCTTAGCTGCCTCTCCTGTTCTCCCAAGTTTTTCCAATGGCAACCAACTCCGATCACATGACAGCTCCAAACGCGGAGAGTATTGCGCGGCTGCTTTTTGTTGGTGTGCCCGGCACGAGCGTCGATGCGGCAACCCGCGAACTGTTGCAGGAAGTTCAGCCGGGCGGCGTGGTTCTGTTCAAACGAAACATCGAATCGCCACGGCAAGTCGCGCAGCTCAACACGCAGATTAACGAGGCGCTGGGCCGTAGTGTGCTGATCGGGATCGATCAGGAGGGAGGGCTCGTCGATCGCTTTCGCTCGATCTGCGAACCGATGCCGTCGGCCCGGGCCGTGAGAGACGCCGGACAAACGCAGCTCGCGAAAAAGTTCGGTGCGCTGACCGCGCGAATTATGCGGTTGATGGGGTTCAATATGAACTTCGCGCCGGTGCTTGATCTTTCCGGAGACAATCAGGAAAACGGACTGAAGGGAAGAACGTTCGGCGCAACCCCTGCGCAAGTCTCAAGACTGGCCGGAGCCTATCTGGATGGATTGCAGTCGGGCGGAATAGTCGGCTGCGGCAAACATTTTCCGGGGCTGGGCGGCTCCAGCGTCGATTCGCACAGGCGTATGCCGGTCGTTAGTCATTCGTGGGACGAGATTTTCGAACGCGACATGGTGCCGTTTATGGATTTGATGTTCCATCGACCCGGGGAAAGACTGCATTCGCTGATGGTCAGCCACGGGGCTTTCCCGGAGGTTTCGGAATTTCTTCAGGCGTGGTTTCGAAGAACCGGACAGCTTCCCGCGCTCGAATCGATTCATCAACTACCGGCAACCGTCAGCGGAAACGTCGTGATGCGGCTGCTTCGACAGGTCCTCAAGTTCGAGGGACTGGTGATCACGGATGATATGGAGATGGGAGCGGTCGTGCAGTCGCTGTCGGTCGCAGACGCTTCGCTGCAGGCGATTCACGCGGGCTCGGACATGATCCTGATTTGCGAGAGCGCAGCGAACGTAGTGGCCGCTCGCGACGCGATCGTCGACGCGTTGAAGAGCGGGCAACTTACTGCGAAAGCGGTCGAGGATGCGGGAGCCAGGATTGATCGAGTTCTGAGCGCGGCGGCGCCGAGCGAACTTTTTGACGATGACGAATTCGAAACTGCTTCGCGTGATATTGCCGAGCTCAAACGCGCGCTGCATGCGGCCGAGAACGACGAAGAGTACGCTCCAAAGTACGGCGTGGCGGAAGGCGAGGAGCGGAGGTCGACGAATTTTTGAAGAGCAGGAGTCAGAAGTCAGGAGACAGGAGTCAGGAGACAGGAGTCGTCAACACTGGATGAAGGAGTAACCTTGGAACGGATTTCTTATTCTGCCTCCTGACTTCCGTCTTCTGACTCCTGTCTCCAGATTCCCGGAATCGCTGTCGAGCACTTCGGACATCGACCGTCGCTCGTGACTTTCATTTGACGGATCACGTAACCGTATCGCTCAATCAACAATTCGTCACAGTTTGGACAGTACGTGTTTTCCCACCTTCCGACTCGGCCGGGCAGGTTGCCGGCGTAGACGTATCGCAATCCCGCGTCGCGACCGATCTCGCATGCTTGTATCAACTGCTCGGCGGTCGTGTTCGCGTTCTCGGTCATGTGATAGTCCTGATGAAACGCGGTTACATGCCACGGAATATCCGGCGAGACAGACGCGATAAAATCCGCCGCTCTTCTTAATTCGTCTTCCGAATCGTTAAAGCCCGGAATGACCAGCGTGACGATCTCTTCCCAGAACTCGCGTTCGTGAACCATCCTGACCGTGTCAAGAATGTTGTCCACCACGCCGCCGAGCTGGCGATAGTTACGATCCGACATCGACTTCAAATCTATCTTGTAGCAATCCGTCCACGGTCGAATGTAATCGAGCACCTGCGGCGTCGCGTTGCCGTTTGAGATGAATGCTGTTTTGAACCCGGCCGGCTTTGCCTGCTTGAAAACCTCGATGGCCCATTCGGCCGTGATCAGAGGCTCGTTGTAACTGGTGCCGACCAGCTTTGCTCCGTAAGCTTTTGCCATCGAAACCAATCGCTCGGGCGTCACCACTTTTGGATTCGTACCCGCCGAATCATCGCGGAGTGCCTGCGAAGTCAGCCAGTTTTGGCAGTAGGCACAATGCAAATCGCAGCCGAGCATGCCAAAGGTCAGTGTGTCCGATCCCGGCAGCGCGTGAAAGAACGGTTTCTTCTCGGTCGGGTCGCACTGAAGCGCGGCCACGTAATTCATCGGGACTAATAATCGCCCGTCCTGGTTGAACCGAACTTTGCAGATTCCGCGTTTGCCTTCGCCGATCAAACAGCGATGGCCGCACGCGTAACAGCGAAGCGATTTGTTCTCGAAGCGTTCGGTGAGTTCCACCGCGGCTTCGGCGGTCAGATCATCCAGAACGTCAGCGAGCGACACCGACTTTGCAGACATCGGCATTTGGTACACCTTTGGTTAAATAGCGGATTCTACGGTGTGCAATTATACTCCGAAGGAGCGCAGGCGGCTCGCCTGCGCTCCTTCGGTTGTCGTGCGGATTCGACAAACTGAAGTTTGTCGGACATTTGGACCGAAAAACTAATGATCATAGAAGAATTGACCGTAACCGCATTCCAGCAACACACGCGAATACTCGGGTGCGAAGAGACGCGCCGTGCGATTTGTATCGATCCCGGCGACGAAGCCGAACGGATTGCGGCTACGCTGGACAAACATGGGTTGGAGTTGCAGGGAATCGCGCTGACTCACGCGCATCTTGATCACGTGGGAGGTGTGACGGCGCTTAAGAGGTTGCGACCCAACGCGGACATCATTCTGCATCAGGCCGACGAGTTTATGTATTACGGATTGCCGGAGCAGCCGGCCTGGATCGGCGTTCCGCGCAGCCAGTGGGCCGAACTTGGATTTGTGTTTGAACCGCCGCCGAAAGTCGATCGCGGCTGGGTTGATGGCGAGGACTACGCGGTCGGAAATCTCACGTTCAGAATTCTTCATTGTCCGGGCCACACGCCCGGCCACGTAGTTCTCTTTGAGCCAAATGAAAAGAAAGTATTCGTCGGAGATTGTTTGTTCGCGGGATCAATCGGAAGGACGGACCTGCCCGGTGGTTCGAGCGAGCAACTGATGGATTCGATTCAAAACAAGATCGTTCCGTTGGGCGATGATGTAGAGGTTCATTCGGGCCACGGACCGGTGACTACGATCGGCGAGGAACGAGCTTCGAATCCGTTTCTGACAGGTGCTTACAATATCGGAAGGTACTTCTGAAGAGCGTCGTGTCCGACAAACTTTAGTTTGTCGTTACTTTCGCCGCGTTCGATTTACGACATCAACGACAAACTAAAGTTTGTCGGACATTATTTGACTCCGGTATTCCTTTTCAACCGGCTTTCTTTCAGCGCTTCCCACTTCTCGCGAACTTCACCTTTCAAGTCGCCGGGCAAAGTTTCCACTGGCACGCCGTGATCCGCACAGAACTGGCGCCACAGCAGAAATCGAGCGTCAAACTGTCCGGTCTCGTCTGATATTTCGTTAGGTATGGCCGGCTTTTTCTCTGCCACAAGCAATTCCCCGCAATCTAAACAATCTGGATTCGTGTCGGGTTCAGTGTAGCAATTTTTTCGGCGGGAGAGAAAAGACAGAATTGTGACTATAAGCAAAAGGGGCAGAAGCCCGCGCGTTAGCAAGGGCGCAGTTAATTCATTAGCTGTGTACTCGTTAAGTTACAACGCCCTCCCTGACGGTCGGGCTTCCGCCCCTCTTCGGTATCCGGCGTTTGGGCTGGCCGACTTTCTCAACTCACAACCCAACAATATCTTTCTTCAACCCCATCACAAACGCGACAACTTCGTCCTTCTCTTTCTGCGGGACTTTGTACTTATCAAGCGCGGAGACGAGTGCTTTGGCTCCGATGTCCCAGTCCGACTCGCTGATTTTCAAACCCGTGTGCGCGGTTTTCATGTCGCGTCCGTTGTAAATGCACGGGCCGCCGGTCGCCTGGCAGAACTGGTCCACCACGTGCTGCCGCAGCTTCTTCTTCGAGTCGTCGCTTAGCCCAACCAGGAAACGAGACAGCTGTTTGTCTTTTCCAAGTTGAGCGATGAATTCATCCACGACTTTTGCTACGGCGTCGTAGCCGCCCAGCCTGTCGTAAAGCGATTTTTCCTGCGCCATGGCCGACGGCGCGCTCAAGGTGACAGTCGCGGAAATCGCGAAGAAAGCGAATAACGGGAGGATCGCTTTCACGAGTAGATTTTTCTTAAGCATGGTTTGGCTCCTTTTTTGGAAGTGAACACTCTGAGTACGCGACTCTTTCGGGTTATGTAAGCGCGCAAACATTATACGGAGCGAGGAAAACGGTCGGATTCAAGAGTGAGAATGTCCGACAAACTTCAGTTTGTCGTATGCGTCGCAAGTCGAACCCGACGAAGGTCAGCGACAAGCTAAAGCTCGTCGGACATCAACCTACGACGCGGCTTTTCCCTGCAGGTAGGCTTTGCCTTCGGGCGCGGGAACGCCACCGGCTTTTTCCAATGTGACCGCGAAAACACCAGCTTCGCGTCCTTCGAGCGGCATCTGATCGCGCAGTTCTGCGTGGCCGCCCTGATCCGGAGTAAAGACTCCGCCAGGCATTGGTGGTTTGCCTTCGACGATAAACCAGAGCTGATAGGCCTTGCCCGCCGGCGCCGGGGGCAGATTTTCCGCCATCAGCATCGCGCGTCCGGTCTTCCGGTCAAACGCGATTTTCGCACGCGCGTCACGCGCCATTTCGGTGCCAGACAACGAAGCCATGTTTGCATCGGGGCCGGTGATAAAGCCCTTGTCATCGCGCAACTTTGCCAACTCTCGATCGCGTTCTTCCAATTTGGCCTTTGCCGAATTCAGATCGTTTTCGATCGCGCGGTTGCGCTGAACCTGCAAAACGTACCCAACCAGCAAAAGCGCAATTACCAGACAAGCTGCGATCGTTCCGACGAGTCGCATAACAGTTGGGGTGGCGCTACGCGTGCGGATCGGGATCACGTTGCCGGCTACTGCTACGGCCGCTGGCGCCTGATAAGCAACCGTATCCGCCTCGCCATTCTGCGGAACCGTCGAACGTTTCATAGCCCGCGCGCCCGCGAGTATGCGGCTGCGTACTTCCGGGCCTGGTTCCGCGGTCGAAGCAGCCGCCAATGCCAAACTTGCCGAAGTTCGTCGCCATTCTTCCAACTCGTCACGACATTCAACGCACGTACGCAGGTGGTCTTCGAGTGTGCGTGCTTCCGCCGTCTCGAGCGCGTCGAGCGCATGCGGGACCAGCAACTCTTTGTATTCTTCGTGACTGGACAATGTCTTAACTCTCTATCGAACCGTTCTATTCAATCCGGCGCAAAAACGAGAAGTTTGATGCAGAAACGTCGCAGATCGCTTCCACCACCACAGGCTTTATCTAATCAATGCGACTCTTTCTCCCAACAGATCGCGAAGTTTCATCATCCCCGTTCGCATCCGCGTCTTGACTGTTCCAAGCGGCGTGCTCAATCGCCCTGCGATTTCAGACTGAGTAAATCCTTCAAAGTAAGCCAGCAGCAGTACCTGTCGCTGTTCCTCCGGCAACTCTGCCAGCGCGTGACGGACGATCTCGCTCTGTTCGGAGAGGATCGCGTCGTCTGCCGCATCTGCAACGTCGTCCGTGGCCTCACGGGCCGACGCCGTGGCCAAACGCTCGCGAGCCCCCAGCGACCGCAATCGGTCAATTGCGCGGCTCCTGGCCAGAGTCACCAGCCATGTAAACGGCCGGCCGCGGCTTTCGTCGAAGTCGGACGATTTCTGCCAGGCTTGCAGGAAAACGTCCTGCAGAACATCCTCCGCTTCGGCGCGGCTGTGTAATATACGTTGGATAAGCGCAAATAGGATTAACCGATAGCGGTCGTATAACGAGGCCAGCGCCTGCTCGTCGCCTCGCGCCATCGCGGCAAGGAGTTCCGCATCAGTCGTTTGTGCCTGTTCGGGGTGCAAAGTGAAGAAGTTTCTAGAGTTTCTGGAATTTGGAGAGTTCAGAGAGAAAAGCCCGATTCCTGCTTCGTACTCTCCGAACTCTCCAAACTCATAACTGTCTTAAGCGATGGTTATTTCGTCAGACAAGTACACATCCTGGATCGCGTTCAACAAAGCTACGCCTTCGTTCATCGGACGCTGGAATGCTTTTCGACCCGAAATCAATCCCATTCCGCCACCGCGTTTATTGATGACGGCAGTGCGAACCGCCTCGGCCATGTCCGATGCGCCTTTCGATTCACCGCCTGAGTTGATTAACCCGCAACGACCCATGTAACAGTTCGCTACCTGATAACGAACCAGGTCAATCGGGTTGTCGCTGGAGAGTTCGTCGTAGACTTTCTTGTGCGTCTTTCCGTACGAGCCTTCCTTGTTCAGCGCGTTGTAGCCGCCGTTTCGCTCGGGAAGTTTTTGCTTGATGATGTCCGCCTCGATCGTAACGCCGAGGTGATTGGCCTGGCCGGTCAGGTCGGCGGCCGCGTGCATGTCACCATCCGCTGTCTTGAACTTTGAGTTGCGCAGGTAGCACCAGAGTATCGTCATCATTCCGAGTTCGTGCGCGTAGGCAAATGACTGGCTGATCTCGGTAATTTGGCGAGTCGATTCGTCGGAACCGAAATAGATGGTCGCACCCACCGCAGTCGCGCCCATGTCGCGCGCCTGGTCGATGGTTCCGAACAGAACTTGATCGAACTTGTTGGGATACGTTAACAACTCATTGTGGTTGATCTTAACGATGAAGGGGATCTTGTGCGCGAACTTTCGAGCTACGATTCCTAACACGCCGAAGGTGGACGCCACGGCGTTGCAACCGCCCTCCATCGCCAGCCGAACAATATTCTCCGGGTCAAAATACTGTGGATTTGGAGCAAAGGAAGCCCCCGCCGAATGTTCAATGCCCTGATCGACCGGAAGAATGGAGAGATAGCCGGTTCCAGCAAGTCGCCCGTTATCGTAAAGCGTTTGCATTGAACGAAGAACGGATGGGTTGCGATCCGACTGGCTCCACACACGATCCACGAAATCGGGACCCGGCGTCTGGATGAGTTCTTTGGGAATAGTGGTGGTTTTGTGCTCCAGGAGCTGTCGCGCGTTCTCGCCAAGTAGCTCTTCAATTCGACCCAATGATGTCGATTCCCGTTCAAGTTCGGTGGCCATTTCCTGTCTAGTCCTCCTGCTGCGGAATAATGGTTCTAAATACTGCTAAAATACTGATAGTTTGATACTAGCGGCTTTTTTGCTGAGGTGCGAATTATATCATGGGAAAAGAGCGGGTAGATAGATTCAGGCAGAAACTGACGCGCTTGTCGTTTTATTACTTCCTGCATACAGCGCTTTTGCAAATCGTCTCGTCAAAGGTTTCATCCCGGCTTGCATTTAGACGCTTCCTAACGTACCATCCCGCGTCGCTCACACCCCCGTGGCGAAGCCCAGAGTACCCGCTGCGGGATTTCCAATTCCACGTCGTTTTCCAACAGTTTGTTCCGAGCGTAACTCCAAACTAAATTGAAAGGTTTTTGTCGGTCATGAATTTTCTTCGTTCCATCCTCCGTAATCTTGCTCCCCTGCTGGTTATTACATTTTTGGCTGTTCCCACGGCGCTGGCAGGTGGGGATGACTGGACACCGGTCGACCCGGCGCATTTGTCCATGAAGACTCCCATTGTGGAAAAGGACGCCGACGCCGAAGTCATCTTCTGGGAAGTTCGGATTGACGATGCCGCCCAGGGCGAGATGATTGAAAATCACTACGTCCGTATCAAGATTTTCACCGAGCGCGGCAAGGACTCCCAAAGCAGGATCGACATCCCGTATCTCAATCGCACCAAGATCAAAGACATCGCGGCGCGAACCATTCGACCGGATGGATCGATTATCGAACTGAAGAAGGAAGATATTTTCGAGCGTACGATCGTTAAAGCCAGCGGCTTGAAACTAAAGGCCAAGTCGTTTGCGGTGCCCGGAATCGACGTCGGAGTCATCATCGAATACCGTTGGCGCGAGGCGTCGAGTGGGGCCTGGGCCAACCGCGTTCGTCTTAATCTTCAGCGCGACATTCCGGTGCAGTCAGTCACTTACTATGTGAAGCCGTGGAGCGGATCGATGTACGGGATGCGCTACCTGCCTTTTCACGTTCCCGAGTCGGTAAGATTTGCGAAAGACAAGAACGGGTTTCACAAAGTCTCGATGAACAACGTGCCGGCCTTTCGCGAGGAGCCTCGCATGCCGCCCGAGGACCAGGTTCGTCCCTGGATTTTGATCTACTACACCGCTGATACCCAGTCATCGCCGGACGCATATTGGAAAGACCTGGGCAAAAGGTTTCACGAGGCAGTGAAGTCCCTGATCAAGGTTAACGACGATGTGCGCAAAGCGTCCGTGGAGATAATCGGCGACGCTTCGACCGACGAACAGAAGCTCGAGCGTCTGTTTGAATATTGCCGCACGAAGATCAAGAACGTCTCGGACGATGCGTCCGGACTGACGGAAGAGGCACGAGAAAAGATAAAGGACAACAAGTCGCCGTCCGATACGCTGAAACGCGGGGTCGGTAGCGCCGCCGATATCGATCTCTTGTTTGCTGGACTGGCGTCGGCCGCGGGTTTCGACGCGCGACTGGCTCTTACCGGCGATCGCAGCGAGATCTTTTTCGATCCGAGCTTTGCTAACGCCCTTTTCATCGAACCATCCAGCATTGCGATACGCGTTGGCGAACAATGGCGGTTCTTCAATCCGGGTTCCAGCTATGCCACGGCAGGCATGTTGCGCTGGCAGGAGGAAGGCCAGCAGGCTTTGATCACGGATCCGAAGGCGCCGATGTGGGTCAAGACTCCGCTTTCGCCCCCGGGGAAATCGCTCGAGAAGCGAACCGCGAAGCTTTCGCTAAGTGAAGACGGCGCGCTCGAAGGCGATATCAGAATCGAGTATACCGGCCAGCTGGCGATGGAGCATAAGGAGTACAACGACGACGACACTCCCGCCGAACGAGAAGAAACTCTGCGTAATTTGGTTAAGCGTCGGATGGACACCGCCGAAGTCACCAACATTCGTATCGAGAATGTGCAGGACCCGTCGAAGCCTTTCGTGTACGAATACCACATTCGCATTCCGGCTTATGCTCAGCGAACCGGCAAGCGAGTTTTCCTGCAGCCCGCGTTCTTCCAGCATGGCGTGTCAGCGCTTTTCGCCACCAGCACGCGACAACATGACGTCTACTTCCACTATCCCTGGTCGGAAGAGGATGAAGTGACATTCACATTGCCCACCGGTTTTGTGCTTGAGAGCCCGGACGCACCGCAACCGATCACTGCTCAGAGTATTAGCGAATACAAAGCAACGATCGGAGTCTCCCAGGACCAGCGAACGCTTGTTTACAAGCGCAAGTTCTTCTTCGGCGGCAATGGATCGATCCTTTTCCCGTCTCAAAATTACGACTTGCTGAGAGTGTTTTTCGACCGCGTCTACAAGTCCGACCAGCACGCGATCACTCTGAAGCAGGGAGCGGCCACGGCCCAGTCTTCACCAAATTAAGTCCCGGCTTACAGTCGGCTTAATTATTGTCGATTTGACGCGCCAAAGAAATTGGCGCATGAAGGATTATAAAGATGCTTTATAGATTTACCCTTTTGTGCTTCCTCCTCCTGGTTCTGGCTGCGCCCGCTTTTGCAGCCGGAGACGATGTCCCGGCGTGGCTGCAACAGGTAGCCGCTTCAAAAAGCCCTGTTTATGACAAAGACGTGCCGGGGGTCGTGCTGCATGATGAAGCAACCGTGACCATCGGAGAAGACGGAAAGATCACCACCGTTACGACTTTTGCGATTCGCATTCTGACGCGCGAAGGACGATACCTGGCCGATGCTCGCGAGGACTACCAGACCGATTCGGGCAAAGTTCGCGAGATGAAGGCGTGGTTGATTCGTCCCACCGGCGAGGTCAAGAAATACGGGAAAGACGAAACGCTCGATTTCGCATCGGTGGGCAACGACGTCTACAACGAAGCCCGTTACAAGTTGATCAATGCCAACGACGACGCCGACGCGGGCGCGGTTTTTGGATATCAGACGATAACCGAAGAGCGTTCCAACTTTAATCAGGCTTTCTGGTCATTCCAGGTACGTTTGCCTGTGGTCACATCGCGCTATACGCTGACGCTCCCCGCGAACTGGAAAGCCTCGAGCGTCACGTTCAACCACGCGAAGGTCGAGCCGGTTGTGACTGGCTCGACGTACATGTGGGAGCTGCGCAACATGGCGCCGATCGAACCCGAGCCCTCCAGCCCGGAAGTCTCGAATCTGGCTCCGCGTATCGCCGTTAGTTACTATCCGAGCGAAGGCGCGCGCGCGAATGGGTCGAGGACGTTCGATAACTGGTCCGAAGTATCGCGCTGGTACACCGATCTCAATGATGGGCAGGACGCGCCGAGCGAGGCGATGGTGGCCAAGGCGAAGCAACTGACGGCGAGTGCGAAGACCGAGCTGGAGAAGATTCGTGCGATCGCAAAGTACGCGCAGGACCTGCAATACATCTCGATCCAGATCGGTACCGGTCGGCATCGCGCGCACAGTGCGACGGACGTTTTCACTAAGTCCTACGGCGACTGTAAAGACAAAGCCAATCTGATGCGCGCAATGTTGAAGTCAATCAACATCACTTCCTATCTCGTGCTGATCTATTCAGGCGATTCGACCTACGTGCGAGAGGAGTGGGCGTCGCCCAGATGGTTCAATCACTGCATCATCGCTGTCAAAGTCAGCGACGAAACACAGACTGCTACCGTCCTTACACATCCGTCGCTCGGTCGCTTATTGATCTTTGACCCGACCGACGAGATGACGCCGGTAGGAGATTTGCCGGAGTACGAGCAGGGAAGTTTCGCCTTGATCGCCGCCGGCGAGAACGGCTCGCTGGTCCGGATGCCAACTACACCGCCGGATTTCAATCGCGTCGACCGTCAATCCGAAGTTGAGCTCAGTCCGGAAGGCGCGATCACGGCTACTGTTCGTGAGAACGCAGTCGGACAAATAGCCGCCGACTACAGACGCGCGTTTCGCAGGCTCTCTCGACCGGAATACACCGAAGTCGTCGAGCGATGGATCAGCCGCAGCGCGAATGGCGCCAAGGTAAGTAAGATCACTCCGACGGATAACAACGTGGAAGGCCGTTTCGACCTTAATCTGGAGTTCATGGCCGGAGCTTATGCGCAGGTCATGCAGGAACGTCTGCTGGTATTTCGCCCGGCGATCATCGATCGAAGGAACTCGATTTCGCTGGTTGAAGCGAAACGCAAACATCCGGTCGTGCTGGAATCGCAGGCTTACAACGAAACTGTGCGGATCAAACTGCCCGGTGGATTCGAAGTCGACGAGATGCCGGACAATATGAAACTGGATGCGAGTTTCGGAACGTTCTCGGCCACCTACGAAGTAAAGGACGGCCATCTGCTGTTCACACGGAAACTCGTGCAACATGCGATGACGGTTCCGGTCGAGGATTATGCGAAGGTAAGACAGTTCTTCGCAGGCATTCGCGCCGCCGAGCAATCGCCGGTTGTGTTGTCGAGGAAGTAAAGCGCGGGACTGCGAAGTAAGAAACGGTCCGCAAAAAGAGTTCAAGCGCAAGGAAAGTCATTCGTGCTTTCTTTGCGCTTTGCTTTTGGTTTAGCTGAGATTTCACGCAAAGGCGCAAAGGACACGGGCACAATCGCCGTAATTTCGAGCCCCTCGCAGCGTCGCGTGGCCTTTGCGTCTTCAGACTTTCTTTTCTTTGCGCCTTTGCGTGAAATTTCTATATGACAAATTCTCAAACTGACCCGCGATCCGAGACTTTGATTATGCGCCGAAGATCTGCCCGAGATGATGATTCAAATGATCGACATAGTCTCGAATCAAATACTCAAGAGTAGTAGGCGAGTTTTCGTCCACCGGCTTCCAGGCGATCTTGTGAAGACTGTGGCGGTGGACCTCCCGCGTGAGTATTTCGGGCGGAACGAACGACGACAGATGCAGCAAGTGCTGGTTATAAGATTTCCATAATTCTAGCAGCGAGCTCCACGACGCTTCCTGATAATGCTGTGCGGTGACCCATTTCTCCTGCTCGTATCCCGGGAAAACCAGATCGTCTTTGAACTGCGCCGAGACGAACCGTCCGTGGTTATTCGCCGCGGAGTCGATCAAATGACCGATGATCTCTTTGGGTGACCACTTTCCTTCCGCCCGGCGTTTTTCACTGTCGGCTTCCGACATTCGTTGCAGACGATCGTAAGCCGACTCAAGGGTTCGACGAAATTCTTCCAGCGCGTCTTTCATAAGATGTCAGATGTTAGATGCTAGATGTTAGTTAGAGCCACGAGACCGACATCTAACATCTGACATCCAGCATCTACTTCAACGCCAGTTGTCGCAACGCTTCATGCAGCCTAAGCGCGATGCTGCCAACCGGGACCGTGTATCGATGAAAATCAAACGTGGTTGCGATGCCGACGCCCAGCCCCGCCGAAGTCAGAAAAATCTCGTCCGCATCCGACAACTGCGCCATCTCGTAAACTCCTTCGACAACCGGTATCGACAACTCGGACGCCAGCGTGATTATGCAGGCGCGAGTCGTTCCAGCCAGCGCACCCGTGGTCAGCGCGGGCGTGTGGATCTTGCCGTCGGTCACCCAGAACAGGTTTGCCATCGAAGCCGAAACGATCTCGCCGCGTTCGTTTAGCCGGATGGCTTCGTCAAAGTCCCGCGCGTGCGCTTCCTCGATCGCCAGAATATTTTCGAGATAGTTAACGCTCTTAATCCCGACCAACGGCGAATGCGTGTTCAATCGAAATGGAGAGAGGGTCACAGCCATCCCCTCGTCCGCCAGGTCATCGCGCGGCTCGCCGGTCATGATCATCAGCGTGGTTTTAGTGTCGCCGGCCGGCGAATTCCAAAACCCGCTTTCGACATTCGAAAGAAGCGTTACGCGCGCGCGTGCTTCCAACGCGTCGTTCGCTTCGATCAAACGCAGAAGAGATTCGTGCACCGCCGCTTCATCCACGCCGCTGCGGTCGACACCCAAGTGGTCGGCATGCGAAGCCAGTCGTTCCCAATGCTGCGGCCAAAGAAACGGCCTGCCGCCGTGAATTCCCAGCGTAGTGAAAACACCGCGTCCGTACAGCGTGGCGGATGTGACCGCGTCGAGCCTGGCTCGCGCTGAGTCGGTCAAACGGTGGTTGAGAATAATGCGGGAATGCATCTTCGCCTCAGGACTTGCCGGCGTGAAGCGGCTTGGTTTGGGATTTTCGGATCGAGTCGAGGATACAGGAAAACCGGGGATGCGAACAGAATGTCCGACAAACTTCAGTTTGTCGCACGTCATCGACAAGGGTGACGGGTGTTGAGCGGCTTCGGTTTGGTATCTGGTTTTTGGCCTTCGCTCTTGGAACCCGGGCCGTGAGGTGCTGTCTGCCAAGACCTAAGACAAAAAATCTAAAACCGCTTTTCTGAAGCTTGTCGTACATTGGCGCCGCTTTGCGGACTACGAGGTCGGGTTGTAATCTCCTCTCGATGCCCGATTCGACTGACGCTCCATCGCCCCAGCCGCAAGGGCCACACTCTTCCTTCACCGCGCTGCGTTACCGCGATTTTCGCTTACTCTCACTCGGCCAGTTCGTTTCGTTGACGGGGTCGCAGATGCAGCTCGCCGCGATCAACTGGCATATCTATGTACTGACGCATTCCAAACTCGCGCTCGGCGCGATCGGATTGGTCCGAGTCGTTCCGATCGTTCTGTGTTCGTTGATTGGCGGCGTGCTGGCGGATGTGTTTGATCGCAAGCGGCTGATGATGGCGACGCAGACCTCCATGCTATTGAGTGCAACTGCGCTCGCGCTCTGGACCGTGTCGGGTCTGACAAGCGTCTGGCCCATCTATCTCTTGACCGCTGTTTCGTCTGCTGCTGTCGCTTTCGAGAATCCGGCTCGGCAAGCGCTGGTTCCGATGCTTGTCCCGGCCGCGCATTTTCCCAACGCCGTCAGTCTTGGCCTGGTGTTTTTTCAGATCAGCATGATCGGCGGGCCGGCGCTGGCAGGCTTGATCCTCAGCGAATACAGTCCCGCAGTCGTTTACGTGATCAATGCAGCTTCGTTCATCGTCTACGTCATTACTCTGCTCTTGATAAGAACGAGCGGTCGGGTTGAAAGCGAGCCGAGCGAGACGCCGCAGGTCAGTTTCGAAGCGCTGCGAGAAGGACTGCGATTTGTTTGGCGCACGCCGATTATCGTCCAGACAATGACGCTCGATTTCATCGCGACGTTCTTTGCTTCGGCGACCGCGCTCCTGCCTGTTTTCGCCGCGGATATTTTGCGCGTGGGCGCGCGTGGGTTCGGCATTCTCGGAGCGGCGCCTGCAGCTGGCGCGGTCGTCGCCGGCCTGGTGATGGCGCGCTTGGGAAATATACGCAAAGAGGGCGCGGTCATAATCGGATCGATCGCCGTTTACGGAATCGCGACCGTCGGGTTTGGTCTGTCGCGCGTGTTCTGGTTGTCCGTGCTTATGCTTTCGATCGTGGGAGCGGCGGATACCGTCAGCACCGTCATCCGGCAAACCATTCGACAGTTGGTTACGCCGAATTATTTAAGAGGGCGGATGACTTCGGTGAATATGATCTTTTTTATGGGAGGCCCGCAGTTAGGCGAGCTCGAGGCCGGCGCGCTAGCCGCGTTGATCGGCGCGCCGTTGGCCGTAGCGACCGGCGGAATTGGATGTTTGGTTGCGGTAGCTGTTTCGATGCTGTGGGCGAAGAACCTGGTAAGTTACGAAGGGAAGGCCTGGAAAGCGTCGCAGGCCGAGGGAGCGCAGGCGGCTCGCCTGCAGTGAGCGCGAAGCGCGAATAATGCATTTACGCTTTTCGCGCCTGCGGCGCTCACTGCAGGCGAGTCAAGCACCCCAGCGGGGCTGCCCCGCTGGGGACCCCACCCGCCTGCGCTCCTTCGGTTATCCGATTATTCCGCGGCGGCGACCAGGACCTCAGCTTGCAGCTTGTCAGCCAACGTGGCGCGCCACGCGTTTTCGATCTCGCTCATCTCGAGATTGATGACTTCGACGCCGTTCGAGTTGAATATCAATCTCTCGCCGCCCGTTCGTCCCAATACCTTCAACACGCATTGCTGACCCTCGGCCAGCTTCCGCATCTGTTCAAGCGATGATTCATTAAAGCTGACGACAATCCGCGACGGCGATTCGCTGAAAAGTTGAACTGTTGTTGAAAGTTCTCCTGGAAGATCAACCACCGCGCCGATCGCGTTTCGATTGATAGAAGAAAAGCATGCCTCAGCGATCGCAACCGCCAGCCCACCGTCCGAACAATCGTGCGCGGACACCAGCAGACCTTCTTCAGCCGCGAGCAAACACGTTTCCTGCACGGCGCGTTCGACCGAGAGATCGAGCACGGGCACTTTGCCGCTCGCAACCAAATCGGCGGTTGTGCGTCCTTCGATAGACGCGGCGTACTGGCTGACCGACAAATCGTCGTTCGTCGTGCCCAGCAAAGCGATTACGTCGCCGGCGTTCTTGAAGCCCGGTTGAATAATTCTTCGAACGTCTTCGATCAAACCAACCATTCCGATGACCGGAGTCGGCAAGATGCCTCGCCCGTCGGTCTCGTTGTAAAAAGAGACGTTGCCCGAAATGACTGGAGTGTCGAATGCGCGACAGGCTTCGGCCATTCCGTCGATAGTTTCTGAGAACGACCACATCACTTCCGGCTTTTCCGGCGAAGCGAAGTTCAAACAGTTCGTGATCGCCAGCGGACGCGCGCCGACGCAAACAACGTTTCGAGCGGCTTCGGCTACGACCAGCTTCGCACCCATTCGTGGATCGACCGCGCAGTAAAGACCGTTACCGTCAAGCGTCATCGCAAGCGCTTTCCGGGTTTCCTTGATTCGCACCACCGCTGCGTCTGCGCCGGGCAGAACCGCCGTGTTCGTCCGCACCATATGATCGTACTGGCGATAGACCCATTCCTTCGAAGCGATGTTCGGCGTACTGATGAGACGGAGAAGTAGCGAGTTTGGGGAGTTAAGAGAGTTTGGGGAGTTTGGGGAGTTTGGGGAGTTCGGAGAGTCTGGGGAGTTTGGAGAGTTAAGTGCGGGCGAAACGGTTGATGAGTCAGACTGATTGCCGGCATCGAAACCAAGCTTCTCACTTACCGAACTCTCTGAACTCCTCGAACTCCCCGAACTCTCCAAACTCCTCGAACTCCCCGAACTCTCCAAACTCCCCGAACTCTCCAGACTCTCCAAACTCTCTGAACTCCCCAAACTCTCCGAACTCCCCAAACTCCCCAAACTCCTCGGCTTCATGGGCCGGTGGTACAGCGGCGCCTCGTCCGTAAGCGCGGCGACGGGGATGTCTGCAACAGTTTCGCCGTCGTGGATCACGGTCATGCGCGAGCCTTCGCGCACGCGCCCGATCACCACCGCGTCCAGGTCCCACTTGCGGAAGATGTCAACGACCTCTCGTTCCCGTCCGACGTGCGCAACGATCAGCATTCGCTCCTGCGATTCAGAAAGCAGCATCTCGTATGCGGTCATGCCTTCTTCACGCTGCGGGACCAGCGAAAGATCAAGCTCGATACCGGTTCCGGCCCGCGCGGCCATTTCGCACGACGACGACGTCAAACCCGCCGCGCCCATGTCCTGGATTCCGGCGACCGCTCCGCTGCGCATTGCTTCGAGGCAAGCCTCCAACAAAAGCTTTTCAAGAAACGGATCGCCCACCTGAACGGTCGGGCGCTTTTCCAAAGCCTCTTCGTCAAACTCCGCCGAGGCCATGGTTGCGCCGTGAATTCCGTCTCGACCGGTCTTTGCGCCGACGTACAGAACCGGATTGCCTATGCCGGTGGCTTTGCCGAAAAAGATCTGGTCGTGACGAACAAGCCCCAGCGCGAATGCGTTTACCAGCGGATTCAAACCGTATGCATCGTCGAACGCGACTTCGCCGCCGATGGTTGGAACTCCGAACGCGTTTCCGTAATGCGCGATGCCCGCCACGACGCCGGCCAGCAACGCGCGATTGCGGCGTCCGTGCTTTTCGTGTTCGAGCGAGCCAAACCGAAGCGAGTTCATGGCCGCGATCGGTCGCGCCCCCATTGTGAAAACGTCTCGAAGAATTCCGCCGACACCCGTGGCTGCGCCCTGAAACGGTTCGATGAAGGATGGATGATTGTGCGATTCGACTTTGAAGGCTGCGCACCAGCCGTCACCCAGATCGACTACGCCCGCGTTTTCACCGGGAGGAACAATCACACGATCGCCGGTGGTCGGCAGTCTCTTCAAATGAACGCGGGAGGATTTGTACGAGCAGTGCTCGGACCACATCACGGAAAAGATGCCGAGTTCGGCAAACGTCGGTTCGCGATTCAAAAGCTGGCAAATCCGGTCGTATTCTTCCTGGGTCAGGTTGTGGGTGCTGATGATTTCCGGAGTGATCATACGATAGTGACAGATAGCGGCTAAAAACGGGCGAAAGAGAACTGAGGATTCTAGCCTGTCAGTGGCTGGTTGTCACTTGGCGAAGGAGCGCAGGCGGCTCGCCTGCGCTCCTTCGTTGAACGATCTACTGATTCTTAACCAACTTATCGATTGCCGTGCGGAGTTCTGCGGGTTTGATTCGTCCGGTGTGTTTGAAAACCAGCTTGCCCTGCGCGTCGAACAGAAAAGTGGCCGGCAGCGCTCCGTGCCATTCCACATCCACCATCTTGATGGCAGGTTCGGGATCGGGGACGTTGAGCAGGAACGAAGTGAGTTTGTCAGCGCGCATCTCGCGCAGAAATTGAGGAACCGTCGTCTTGACGTCGCTCGGGTCGTCCAGCGAGATAAAGACCATCTTCAGACCGCGCTTTTGATAATCGGCGTCGATTCGAATCAGGTCCGGGAACTCTTCCTTGCACGGTTCGCACCAGGTGGCCCAGAAGTTAATCAGGACCGGACGCGCTTCCTTGCCTTCGCCTGGCTGCAAGAGTTTCTTCAACCCTTCCAGATCCAGCTCGCGCACAAACGACGCGTCAGTCTTAGCGGCCTTGGCGGCTTCCGCCGTCTGCCCTTGCACATTGAGAAAGGCGTGCGCGATTGACGCACGCCTTTCAACTATTATCGAACTGAACAACAACGCGCCGAGCGCGAACAACAGGACCCGCTTCATGTTAAAAATCTACGCCCTCTTGATCGAGCAACCAAATGCATCTGCCTCGGTCTTCGTGATCGGCTTACCGCTCAGCATCGCATCCATGGCATCGCGCAGATCGTTGCTTTCAATGTTGTTTCCTGAGCGCGAGTTGTCTATGCGGCCGTGGTAGACCAGCTTATTGTTCGCGTCAAGCAGGAAAACTTCCGGTGTAACCGAAGCGTTAAGCTTGTCCGCGATCTTGTTGCCTTTGTCCTGCAACATAACGAAGCTGAGCTTGTTATCCGCCGCATGGGCCTTCATATCGTCGGCGGACTCGGTCGAATTCGAATTGATTCCGATAACGTTGATCCCGCGCGCTGCATAATCCGTCGCGAG
The DNA here is from genome assembly GCA_963702045.1 of Pyrinomonadaceae bacterium. Taxonomy (GTDB): domain Bacteria; phylum Acidobacteriota; class Blastocatellia; order Pyrinomonadales; family Pyrinomonadaceae; genus JACMLC01. Next base: position 4,909,930 of record OY969701.1, on the reverse strand, counting down.
CTTGCCCATTCGTTCGTTGTAGGCTTTGACCACAGGGCATTTCGCGGAGATGAAAATGATCACCGTTCCGTTCGATCCCTTTAACAAACCAAGCGATTTTTCCACGCCGTTCGCATCGGCCAGCGTGAAGTTGGCGATGGTCGAGCCAATGGCGGGACCGGATTTGCTTTCCTCGCCTTTGATAATCGTGGTTGGAACCAACAAGACACCGCCGATGAACAGGGTCAAGGCGATCGCGTATAACTGATACTTCTTCATTCTTTTTCAACTCCTTCAAAAAATGTATAGCGGCGAGTTCAGATTAACAGCCAGAGAACAACCCTGACAAGCGTGCGGCAAAGGGAGCGCAAGCCGATGGAGCGCAGGCGGCTCGCCTGCAGTGAGCGCGAAGCGCGAAAAGAAAGTTACGTCAGCGTCGAGCGGAAGCGAAGCCTCTTAGCGTGCTAAAGCACGCTTTGCAGGCGAGCCGCCTGCGCTCCATCGGCTCGCGCTCCTCGTGGAGCTTCGGACTCTACCGCACGTACGCAGCCGGAATCGGGACGTCTCCGGCGATGCCAAAGTTCTGCGCTCTGAACGATCCGTCCGTGCTTAGCAAGATGTACCAACTGCCCGTTGTATCTCGCCAAACTGCTACATCTGCTTTCCCGTCACCATCGTAGTCGGCTGCAACCGGAAGGTCCTGATTGTTGCCGAAAATCTGGCCGCGGAATCCCGCCGTGCTTTGTTGTATGTACCAACCGCCGTTCGACGCGCGGAACACTGCTACGTCGGCTTTATCGTCGCCGTCATAATCTGCCGGCACGGCTTTGTCGCCGGCAGTTCCAAACGGGTCCGCGCGGAATCCGTCGCGGCTTTGTTGTATGTACCAGGTCCCGGTCGAGGGCCTGAAGACCGCTATGTCGGCTCGCGCATCGCCGTCAAAATCTCCGGGAGCGGGAAGATCGCCCGGCACTCCGAAGAAATAAGAACTGACCGAGCCGTTGCTGCTGTTCGAAATGTACCAGGCGCCGGTCGACGGTCGATAAACCGCTATGTCGGCTTTCCCGTCGCCGTCGTAGTCGGTTGAGACGGGCAAATCCCCCTGCGCGCCGAACTGCATTCCAAGAAAGCCCGCGCGCGATTGCATCAGATACCAACTGCCGGTCGAAGGACGAAAAACTGCCAGATCCGTACGTCCGTCGCCGTCGAAATCTTCCGGCGCGATCGCGTCGCCCTGGGTGCCGAATGCCTGCCCGGAGAATCCGCCGGTCTGGCTGCTGGTGATGTACCAGAACCCGCCCACCTGCCGGAAAACAGCCACGTCCGCTTTTGCGTCCAAGTCAAAATCGAATCGAGTTTTCGTGGCCAGCTCGCTAAGACATCCGGAATTCACGGTCAGGTACGTGTTGATCTGGCCCAACGTAAATTGACAGAACCTCAGCGCAGTCGTCGGAGTACCCGGAGTAATCATGATCGTCTCTTCGCATCCGGCCGGAGTCGTGGGAACAGTTTGCGGATCCGGGAAATGGTCCGCGCCCAAATTGTGGCCGATCTCGTGCGCGCTCAAAATGTATCTCTGGCTGATCACCGCCGGCGGCACCGTGAGTATTCCTGAAAACGAATATGCGTCTGTCGGGACACGACAAATAGCGCGCAGCACGGCGAGGCCGAAGCCCGGAAACCGACTTGTCCACATGTGCGCAACGTCGCGTTTGTACAGCGGATTAGTGAGTGGAAATTGCGTGTTCCAGATACCCCTGAAACCATTGGTAGTGTTTATCAAAAACTGAGCCTGCGAAGTCGGGTTGCCGTACGGGTCCTGTCCTTCCCAGGCGTGCTGGAAAGTAATCTGAAAGGTCAAACCAAGCTGGAGTTGGTAAACGGCATCGATGGCGTTGATGACTTCGATGATGTATTGGTTCGCGCCCATCGCGCCATTGGTAAACGTCGAGACAAACGGAAAATCGGCTTCGGTCGCAATTTCAATCACCCTGAGCGCCGCAACTCGGCTGTCTTTGGCTCGCGGAGCAAACTGTTCGACCGTGGCGTTGACCTTTTCACCGAGGGTTGTTTCGCACGAAAGATTGGCGCCGCCAATCACATCGCGTTCGTCGTAGAACACAAAGTCCTGCGCGCCGGCAGCAGCCGAAAACTTTTGCGCCGGCTCGATGAAGTAGCGCGCATCGGGCGTCAGAATCATTCCCTGGAAAGTCGTATCGTCTATCGCGAAACGAGCATGCGCATCATTCATCCCGCGCACATAGCCTTTGAAAGTTCGAACCGGGCCACTCGCAAACGGACGTCGCACGCCATCTTTCCCCGTCACTTCGGCGTGATAATTTTTGGCCCTTAAATCGTTCGGCACCAAAACCAAATCGAAAGTCTTCGCGCCGGTGGATAACGAAACCCGCCCGGTTTGGCGAACCTGTGCTGCTACTGACGCGGTATCGAGTTTTATCAAATCATGCCGGCGAAAAACCGTGCGCAGACCCTGATCCTGACCGGTCGGCATGTCGGTTATTCGAGCCTGAGAAGGCCCCGAAGTGATCGAAGTAAATAAAAGCGAGAAGACAAATAGAATCAGGAAGACAGGAAGTACCAATCGAGCTTGCTTCATGAAAAATTCTCCTGGCGAAGAGGGCTTGGCCCAAGTACTGAAGGTAGATGCATTCAGCAACGCGGATACGAAACGAGAATTAAGTTGAAAAATACGGACTGCGCAGGGGTTAGACTTTCGGCGGAAAATCTGTTCGAAACACTAGCGAGATTGTCGAGCGATGTCAACAAATAGGAGCGGGGAGTTTTATGTCCGACAAGCTTTAGCTTGTCGCTGATTGCCGTGACACTCAACTCCCCGCGTCAGCGGCGACAAACTGAAGTTTGTCTGACATTTGGTTAAGCCATCGCTGCCAGCGTAGCCGCCAGCGAACGAAACACATCGCGGCCGTCACTTGATCCGAGCAAATCTTCACACGCGCGCTCGGGATGCGGCATCAGACCCAGCACGTTTCGCTCGCGATTGCAGATGCCGGCAATGTTGTCGCGAGATCCGTTCGGGTTCGATTCGGCCGTCGCTCGGCCTTCCTCATCACAATAACGAAACACGATCCGGTCTTCGCGCTGCAGCTCGTCGAATGTCGCATCGTCGCAAACATAGTTGCCTTCGGCATGAGCGATCGGAATGCTCAAGACGCGCCCGCCGGTCATCTGATTTGTAAACGGCGTCTCGGTGGTTTCGACTCGGACCTGGACATGTTCGCAGATGAAGTGAAGATCGCGATTGCGAATCAACGCGCCCGGCAGCAATCCTGCTTCACAGAGAATCTGAAAGCCGTTGCAGATTCCCAGCACCAACCCGCCCCCAGCGGCAAACTCTTTTATAGAATTCATCACCGGAGAAAATCTGGCCAACGCGCCGGCGCGCAAGTAGTCGCCGTACGAAAACCCGCCCGGAATAATCACCGCGTCAAAGCCGGCGAGGCTCGTTTCACGATGCCAGACAAAATCAACCGGCTGACCCACGTGTTTGGAAATCACGTGATAAGCATCGTGATCGCAGTTCGAGCCTGGAAAAACGATTACGCCAAATTTCACGCTTCTATCTCCACGCGATAGTCTTCGATGACCGGGTTCGACAAAACCTCGCGGGCCATGCGGGACGCGGTTTCCTGCGCTGCCGGCTCGGCCACGCCGCCGTCCAGCGCTATCTCGAAATATTTTCCCTGACGGATATCTGCGATGCCGTCGTAACCAAGCAGCTCGACCGAATGCTGTATGGCCTTGCCCTGCGGATCAAGGACGCCCGATTTGAGCGTCACGTAAACTTTAGCTTTCATCTGGATGATGGCTCCTTCGTGAATGGATGATAAAGCAAAATCTTGCGGGATGCGTAGTCGGTACCATAAGATTCAGGTTGTTACCTTCAGAATGTAATCCTAACTATCGAAGTTCCGACGCTAAAGGAGAACTGATTATGCAAAATCCCCCGCCCAATCAACCAGGATACGGCGGCTACGGCGGGCCGCCGCAACCGTCACGTTTCGCGCATCTGGGCAGGTCGGCTCTGGGAAATATGGAGGCCAACGCGGCGGGAGCCCTGGCATACATCGGAATCGTCGGGCTGATTCTGGTGATCATCGAAAAAGAGAATCGCTTTGTTCGATTTCATGCGATGCAGTCGCTGCTCTACGGCGTAGGCATGAGCGCGTTGCTTGGAGTCGTGCTCATAGCTATTTGGATTCTGAGTCTTGTCTTGATGATAATAGGCGCGGCGATCGGGAGCGGGGCCGAGGGCGGATTTGCGGCGATTGCGGCTGTTATCGCGATGTTGGTTTGGATCGCTGCGATTACTTTGGTGCCGCTGTTGATCCTGGGCGGGTTGGTGCTGGGAGCTGTCAAAGCCTACCAGGGCGAGATGTACAGATTGCCGATTGTCGGAGCGTTGGCCGAGAAGTTTACGAAGTGAGTTTGGCGAGTCGGTCGTGCGCGTCGCAAAGCCCGGGTGAAGAAAAGTGGGTTTCTCGCAAAGACGCAAAGAACAAAAAGAGTGAAGACGCAAAGGGCGAAAGCCGGAGCGAGGCGTTTGAAATTATGAGGTTTGTGAATTCTTCCTTTGCGCCTTTGCGTGAAACTTCTTACTGACAATACTCGAGCCGAACCCCGAACAATCAATCACCTTCCTTAAACACCCTCTCAAACACAGCATCGACATTCTTCAAATACGTCGTCCAAGAAAAGATGCGCGCGAGCTCGTCCGCGGTCAGGTGCATTTGTATGTCAGGGTCGTCAGCCAGCAGACTCTTGAAGTCACCGCCTTCGTCCCAGACTTTCATGGCGTTGCGCTGCGCCATTTCGTAAGCCTCCTCGCGCGACACTCCTTTTTGCGTCAGCGCGAGAAGAAGCTGGCCGCTGAACACAAGGCCACGCGTCGCATTCAAATTTTCCAGCATCCGCTCGGGGTAGACCACCAATCCATCCAACAGCGATTCCATTTTCGCAAGCATGTAGTCGAGCGTAGCGGACGAGTCAGGCAACACGATCCGTTCGGCTGACGAATGCGAAATATCGCGTTCGTGCCAAAGCGCTACGTTCTCAAGTCCGACTATGCTGTTGGCGCGAACCGTCCGCGCCATTCCACAAATACGCTCCGACAAAATCGGATTGCGTTTATGCGGCATCGCGCTCGAACCTTTTTGGCCGCGCTTGAACTTCTCCTGCGCTTCACGTACCTCGGTGCGCTGCCAATGCCGCACCTGCAGCGCGAACTTGTCCAGCGACGACGCGATGATCGCAAGCGTGCAAAGGTACTCCGCGTAACGATCGCGTTGGATGATTTGGGTCGAGACCGGCGCCGGACGCAAACCGAGCTTGGCGCAGACCTTCTCTTCGACAACGGGATCCAGATGCGCAAACGCTCCGACCGCTCCGCTGATTTTGCCGACCGCGATTCTTTCGCGCGCCTGAACCAGTCGCTCGCGATTTCTACGACTTTCGGCAAACCAAAGCGCGAACACCAATCCAAACGAAGTCGGTTCGGCGTGGATGCCGTGTGTACGACCTATCTGCGGCGTGTCTTTGAATTCAAAAGCGCGTCGCTTCAGAACTTCAAGCAAGGCGTCGATCCTGCCCAACAACAGATCGCAGGCATCGCGAAGAAGCAGCGCGTTGGCCGTGTCGACCACGTCGGATGAAGTAAGTCCGTAATGGACAAACCGCGATGAAGGACCGATCGATTCCGCCAGGTTAGTGGTGAAAGCTATGACGTCGTGGTCGGTCGTCTTCTCGATCTCGTTGATACGTTCGACCGAAAACGCAGCGCGGCTCTTGATCTCTTCCAATGCCTCGGCGGGAATCACGCCCATTTCGGCGTGCACTTCGCACACGGCGATCTCAACATCGAGCCATTTCTGGAACTTGTTCTGCTCGGACCAGAGCGCACCCATTTCGGGCAATGTGTAACGTGAAATCATAAAGACAGTGACGAGTGACAAGTGACGAGTGACAAGTGACGAGTGACAAGTGACGAGAAAGTGATGAGTTCATGGTGGATGGCATTCCACCCAGTCACTTGTCACTTTTCACTCGTCACTGCTTTAGTGCCTCTGAGTTGACGAAATACCGCGCCAGCTGCCAACGCCCATCACGCTCGATCAAGGTGAATGTCTCCATTCCCGTTCCGCGCTCGTATGCCGTCAAATATTGAACGGTCAGAGCCTGGCCAGGGCTTTTGCCTTCGCGAAACGGCTCGGAGCGCGCGGTGTGAAACGTTCGCGTCTTGAGAGCGCCGAGCCTGGTTCGAAGGGTCTTGAAAAACTCTTTTGTCTGATCGAGTTTTGAAGCCTCGCGCCATTCGTCCGAGGCTTCGTTGTAAATCTTTTCGTCATTACCCGCCGCGATGTCCGCGCCAATAGAGTCGATGGCAGCCTGCGCTCCGGGCGGAAGGCCGACCTGCTTTTGCTCCGGGCTACAGGACGCAAAGGCGACAAGCAGAAACACGATCGCCAAAGGAAAGACCGCGATTTTCCGCAACTCTGCGCTTCCGCGCGAGCCTTTTTCGTTCTGCGTTACAGGCCTCAAAACTCGATCCACCGCGTAGGTTCTTTCGGATGCGACAACGTTATTTCGGTCTCGGCGGGGAACAGCGGCGCGCGTTCCATCAAAGCAGTTTCAGCAGTCAGCTTCGCCAGAAAAGGGTTGTTCGCGCGCTGCGAAAGATGCGCGAGCACGATGTGACGAGCCGTGCCGTCGAATCCATCGCGAAGCCAATCGGCTACATCCTCGTTCGAAATATGTCCTGTTCGCGACAGAATTCGTTGCTTCAATTCCCATGGATAAACATCACAGGCCTTCAGCATGTCGCGGCTGTGATTCGACTCGATGACGATGGCCGCACACCCGCGCAATCGCTCGGTGATCAGGGTGGTGATGCAGCCGAAGTCCATCAGGGTCGCGATCTTGGTTCCGGCATGACTCGCCGTGAATCCGAAGTTATCGACCGCGTCGTGCGGAACTGTGAAGGGATGGAAATCTATCGCTCCGATTCGAAAATCCTTGCTCGACTCGATCTCTTCAACCCGGTCGCGTAGAACGTCGGTGCGCTTGCGCGGTTCGTCGTTGGCGACGCCGCGACGTTCGCCGATGTATGCGTCTCGCGTCGGACCCGAAACGTACACCGGACACTGCACGCTTCGAAGCAGCACGCGCAAACCGCCCGCGTGATCGCCGTGTTCATGCGTGATGATGACGCCGTCCAATCGCGACACGTCTTCACCCATCAGCGCCAACCGCCTGATGGTTTCGCGCGCGCTCATCCCCGCATCAACCAGCACCCGCGTGTCGCCGGCGACGATCAGCACAGCGTTACCCGTCGAGCCGCTTCCAAGTACACAAAATTTCATCTGAGATTCTCAGCCAGAAGTTACTTGTTTAAGGAAAGCCTGGAAACCGTGTTGTTGCCCACGATAAAGAGATCACCCGATTTGTCGAACGCCACACCCGAAACCCAGAACGGAGTCGAAAGAGTTTCCAGAAAGCGACCGTCCGACGTGAAAACATGTATTCCCTTGTGCTGGTCGCAAACGTAAACCTTGCTTTGAGCATCGACCGCCAACCCGTTTGGAAGTTGGAATTGGCCCGGAGCACTTCCGCCGCCGCCGAACCTGTTTACGTACTTGCCGTCCGCAGTAAAACGAAAAACCGCCAGATCGCCGTCATCATACCAGTGCTCGCCATAAACGCTACCCAATGCGTACATCGCAAAAATATTTCCCAAACCGTCAACCGCTACCTTCAACGCATCAACCGGAATGTCTTTTTCGAGTTGCGAACTCAGGAACCGATGAACGCGCTGAACCGCCTTGCCTTTTTGATCCAGCACGACGAGTTCGTCATCGCCGCCGTTCGCCGAAATTACGACCATGCCGCCGTCGGCTTTTGGCGTAGCGTCCTGGATGGAGTCCGACGTCTGCGCTGCTCCGAGCAGTTCGCCAGCGCCGTCGTACTTCAGCACCACGCCGCCGATTACTACGTTGACGTTTCCATCGCGGTCTACGAACAACGTGTCTGGTCCGCCTCGAACTTTTGAGAAATACTTTGTCGAGGCAGGAATCGTCCAAAGGCTTATGAACTTTCCGTCGGCGTCAAATTTTTGAATGCGAAGCGTCTCGTCCGAAACGTAAATGTTTCCGGCCGGGTCGACTGCGACCGCTTGCGCGTCCTGAAAAAGCCCCGGGCCGGTGCCTTCGCCGCCGAACGTCAAAAGAAAAGGAGTAGGGGAAGGTTTGGCCGGCGGTGGCGCGTAAGTAGGTCTCGGGTCCGCACCCGCAGCGCCCCGCCTCGCCTTCATAGCAACGCCAATGATGATCAGAAAAACTACGACACCGACGCAGCAAATCGCCAAAACAGTACCGAACGTCGGCGTCGACCTGCTGACGGCAACCGGTTGATCGTAACGCGCGTAATTTGTAGGTGGAGGCGGGCGAAGGTCAATCGGAACGATAACCGCGGAATGACAGTAGGGACATTCAATCGTCGAGCTCTTGACCGGCCCGGACTCCAGTGATCCTCCGCATTGTGGACAGGCAAAAGCTTTCAAATGGGAAAGCTCCTAGATCTGAAGTCTGGATCGATCAATTCGGAAACCATTAAGATCGCCGAGCGCTGCCAGCGACAAACCGTCCGACCTGAAGGAACGCCGAGCGAGACGTTGGATATCATCCGGAGTTACCGCTTCGAGCCGTTCGATAATTTCGTCCGGGGAAACTCTGCGGCCGTGAACGATTTCCTGCCGCGCCAAAGCACCCGCGCGCATACTCGAAGATTCCAGCCCAAGCAGAATCGACGACACGGCCTGATCCTTAACCAGCCGCAGCTCGTCCGCCTCAACTGTTTCGTTCACCGCACGTCTAAGCTCGGTCAGCGAGAGGTCGATCACTTCATCCAGATATTGCGGCGATGTCCCGGCGTAGATCGTAAACACTCCAGCGTCGGTGTAGGCGCTGCCGCCTGCGCCGACCGAATACGCCAACCCGCGTTCTTCGCGAATCGATTGCCAAAGACGGCTGGATGTTCCGCCACCAAGAATCGAAGCAAGCAGGCTGGCCGTGTAGCGTTCGTCGCTTTTCGCGTCCGGCCACGGTGCGCCGATGATCAAGTGCGCCTGCTCGAGCTCCTTCTTTCTTTCAATCAGGATCGGAGCCGCGGGCGTAGGCGCGATTGAAGATTCGATAGAATCTTCACCGGCCCCATTTTCCGCAAAAGCGCGGGTGGCCAATTCAACCAATCGGTCGTGCTCGACATTTCCGGCGGCGACGATGACCAAATTTCGCGGAGAATATTCGCGAGCATGAAAGTCCGCGGTCAGCTGGTGATCGAAAGACGAGACCGTCTCTTCGGTGCCCTCGATCGGCAGACCGAGCGGATGGTCCGGAAAATAAGCGGCGTTGAAAAGCTCGCCCAGAAATTCGTCGGGCGTGTCTTCGACCATCTTCATCTCTTCGATGATGACCTTTTGTTCGCGCTTGATATCTTCCTGGTCGAAGCGGGGGCGGGCAATCATGTCAGCCAAAAGATCGAACGCCTGCGGAAGCGCGGTGTCTGCCACCTTCATCGTAAAACCGGTCACCTCGTGCGTCGTAAACGCGTCGAAGTGTCCCCCCAGCCGGTCCGATTCGATCGCGATGTCGAGCGCCGAACGGGTGCGGGTGCCCTTGAAAACCGCATGCTCGATAAAATGGCAGATGCCGTTAAGCTGTCGCGATTCATGACGCGAACCGCGTCGAACCCAAATTCCTACAGTCACCGAGCGAAGTCCGGGCATGTGCTCGGACAAAATCGTTAGCCCGCTCTCGAGCCTGGTGGTCTTGATCTGATCTGTCATAGCGTGGTTGAGAATTACCTCTGAAGAGCCGCAAAAACGGGAATAATTTCGAAATTCCATCGTAGCACGCTCCAAAAAACGCGGCAAACGCGAGGTGTACGAGGTCGCGAGGCTAAACGGGGCAGAAGCCGACCGTAAGGGAGGGCGTTCGATTTGCTGAGCTCAAGTAACGAGACACAAAGGTTCTATCACTACTTGTCATACACCGCTCTGGCCGGGCAATGCCCTTTCAAGCTTGAGCACTTGGGAAATTGAGGCGCCCTCCCTTACGGTCGGGCTTCCGCCCCGTTGCCGCACCTTACAAATACCCGTCTACCTGCTTCCCACAGCCACTCGCGGCATCTCAAATCCAAAAACGTACATCAGACAGTCAGCATCTTATCCGGTTGAATACTTGACACATTTTGTAAGAATGGCGGAAAATGCCCGGCGTTACGGGGTATTCCAAAGATTCCAACCCTGCCGAGCAGTTCGGCCTCGCGCATCACTCCGACTTTTGGTCTGTTGTTTTTTAAGCGGAGGTGAGATTCCATGATGCCAGTGGGCACTCAACTCAGAAAAGCCGTGCGAATTAAGCTGACATTGATCATAGCTGTAGTCTCCCTTTGCGGCGTCGGAATGCCGGCCGTTTACGGCAATGGCGGGGCGACGCTTGGAACAATCACGGGCACAGTCAGAGACAACAAAGGCAATCCGCTGGCTGGTGCCGTCATTGCGCTGCTGCGTGAAGGCGCCGGCGAGATCATCAAGCAGACGCGTACTGCTCCGGATGGCAGCTTTACCGCCAAGATTATTCCGGGGCGATATAGTTTGCGCGCAGAGGCTTCCGGCTTTAACACCGCTTCGTTTCCAGCCGTCCAAATTCGTCGAGCCGACGAACTGATCTACAGCTTCAATCTGATTCCCGCGGGTGCAGGTCGCACGTCGCCCGAAAGGCGCGTCGATCGCGATAGCACGAAATGGCGCTTGCGATCCGCTCAGGGACGCCGTTCGATTTTCCACGCGCAGGAAGGTGAAGACGCAGCAATCGCGGGTGCGATAGAGGCCAGCGAATCGACGGACGAGCCGGCCGACGTCGGAGCCGAATCGTCGCGATCGAGTTGGAAACGTTCGACCCGTATGCAAGGCGTGCTCGAAACATACGCAGTGGCTTCGGCAAACAGCTTTTCGCCCGGCCACGTAGGTCTGAATTTTGCGATCGCGCAGCCGGCTCGGAAAAATCTCGAGTTGATCTACGCGGGGCAGTTTGGAGCAGGTGGCGCTGGAGCGCCGCAACGGCTTCAGACAATGGCCCGTTGGCGCGTTAACGATCGCCATCGATTGAATGTCGGCGCCGGCGGCATGCGCGTGAGCGCTATGACTGAAGACAACCAAACGACGTCGCTCGGCCAACTCTCGTTGCACGCGGTTGACGAGTGGACGGTCCGCGACGGTGTGGTGATCGTGCTGGGATTGGATTACTCGCGGTACGTTGGCGCCAGCAACTCGGCGTCGTTGAGCCCCCGCTTTGGTTTGCAGTACGACGCCAGCGCGCGAACGCGCTTCCACGCCGCATATGCGCCGGGCGGTGACGAAGATTCTGTTCAAAGCGTAGTCGCGTTCGAAAACAATAACGTCGTATTCAAAGAACCCGAGGTTGAAGCCGTCGCGTTTGTCGAAGGCCAGGCAGTGATGGAGAAGAGCCGTCGCTTCGAGTTCGGGATAGAACGCGTGCTCGACAACGAATCAAGCGTTGAAGCGACAGCGTTCTTTGACATGACAAGCAATCGCGGTGTCGGTTTGTTAAGCACTCCTTTGTCGGCCTTCAGCGGCGAACCCGGCGAAGCGATGATGAGTGTTACGAATCAGCAGGGCACGTCGCGCGGTATCCGCGTAGTCTATTCACGTCGAATCAGCGGTGTCTTCAGCGCATCGGCAGGCTATTCATTTGGACGAGGGCAGACTTTGTCCGAGGCCGGTTTGACAGATCCGGCTGAACTTTTTGACAGCGGATTTTTCCAGACAGTGGCGGCTCAGCTTAACGCCGATGTCGGTAACGGGATGCACGTCCGCACGGTATTTCGGTTCTCGCCAAAGGCGACCGTGTTTGCGATCGATCCGTTCGCCGGCCGGCTCGCCGTGTTTGACCCGTCGCTCAGTATTTTGATTACCCAGGAGCTTCCCACATTCGGATTGCCGGTTCGAGCCGAGGCAGTTATTGACGCCCGCAACCTGCTCGACACACAGATTGGCGTGGATGACGGCGAGACGCAGATGTTCGTCAATGCCATGCGGCGTTCGTTGCGCGGGGGAATCTCAGTTAGGTTTTAGGACAGTGAAAGAAACTAATAGGGAAGAGGATGAAACGGGCAGGCTTTCTTCCTCTTCCCTTATTCTTTCCAAAATCTCGGAAAATTCCAAAAACTCGGATTAGCTCAAACCCTCGCCTCCCGGGGAATTCACCGTGAATAGTGCTTTAAACCGGATAAGGAAGCCCTAATACCCCTTGGTTGGCACGGCATCAGGCTTTCGCTCAAACGCCGCTCAAACAGCACTCGATGGAATCCGGTTGGAACATAGCTTGCCTAAATTTGTTCGATGTAGAGGTTTGCACGCTGCAAGGGAAAGGATAACGGTTCGGTGAAGGGCTCGGTGCTGACAACGCGTACCTGGGTGCTGCTGTTAGTGGCGGCTCTTTTCGTCGCGGCCGGAGTCCTTAATTTCAGAGAGCGCGCCGTTCACAAGTTCCCGCCCACCGACGGAGTTGTTTGGGTGCAGACCCCGCAGGGAATTTTTGCCCAGAAGGTCGATCCGAATCATGCGGGAGGACGCGCCGGTCTGATCGCGGGCGATCGATTGCTCGGCATTAGCCGGGACGAAACGAATTTTGAAGAAATTACCAACGCGTCCGATGTACAGATCTTCCTTGAAGAAGCCGGCGCTGGCGGACACTTAACCTACTTCTACGAACGGCCATCCAATCCTGCCGAAACACGGCTTTACTACGCTTCGCTTTACGCTATTGATTCGAACCCCAGGTGGTCCGAAGCAGATCTCTATCTAAATTTTGTCGGCGTCATCTATCTGTTGGTCGGGCTGTTCGTGCTTTTCAAGCAGGGCGGGCGGGCTCCGTTTGTCTCCCACTTCGCGGCTGTTTGTATCACCGCATTCATCTTTCATTTCTATAAACCGATCGGCACGTTCGAAGACCTGGATCTGGCGATCGCGTTTTTGGATGACGCTGCGTTCATTCTGTTCGCGCCGTTGTTTGTCCACTTCTGTGCAATTTATCCGACCCGCTACCAACTGAACAGTAAGCGGCAATGGATCGCTGTGCTGTTCTATCTGCCTGCTTTCGTGCTGTTGGCGGTGGCAGCGATTGCATACTTTGTCTCGCCGTCAACGCTTTCCCGCTTTGGAGTTTCAGAGAACGTCGACCTGCTTGGGCTGCTCGAGAAAGCTGGCTTCGTGCACTTTTGCGCGGCGCTTGCGATCGGCACCGTGATTCTGATCTGGCGGTTCGCTAACAGCACGTCGACGGTCGTAAGACAGCAATTGAAGTGGGTGATGTGGGGAGCGATCATTGCGGTGACACCGCTGACTTTGCTCTACGGCGTCAACCATCTTTTCAATCTGGAAAGCGAGCAATGGCTGACCGGCGTCGCCATTCTGCCGTTGATCCTGATCCCGCTGGCGTTTGGGCATTCGGTGGTGCGCTACCGTTTGATGGACGTCGACATCGTGGTCCGCCGTGCTGTTGTTTATGCGTTGACGACGCTGGCGATTGCTCTGTTGATCGGCGGCGTGGTGCTGGCGATCGGAGCGTGGGTTTTCAGCGGTAACGCGTTGGTCGGCGAAGTAACTTTGCCGGTCATCATCGCGGTGGTCGCAATGGCAGTGATCGTGATGATCGCGGCGCCGATCAAGAACTTTCTGCAGGAACGAGCCGATCGCTTCTTCTATGGCGAGATCTATGACATGCGTCATGGGTTGATGGACTTCGGCAGGACTCTTTCCGCCACTACCGCGCTCGAACCGTTGCTGAACGCGCTTGTCAGCCGGTTGCAGCAGGTGCTGAGCGTCGAACGGATCGCTATCTTTATTGAAGATAAGAAAACCGCTTCGGGCTACAGCATAGCGCGAGCGGCAGGCCTTTCTTCAGAGATGATCGTGCCGCCCGATTTCCGCGAAATGATCCGCAGACGTTCGGCCGAGACCGGCGTAGTTCGCGCCGACGATCTCGACCTTTCGCCCGAGACGACGGAATTCGTAAGACGTGCGCTGCATTACTACGTGCCCTGCGTTGTGCGTGGTCGGATGGTCGCTGTGATCGGATTGGGACGGTCGGCGGACGGCGCTCTGCTTTCTTCCGAGGATGTCGAGATTCTGCGGACTGTTTCGGGTTACGTTGCGGTGGCGATCGAGAACAGCGTGCTTTATCAGGAGCAGCAGGAACGCGCTGCCGAGCTCGAGCTTTTGAAGGAATTCAACGAGTCGATCGTCGAGTCGGTGAACATCGGCCTCCTGGCGGTTGATCTGGAAGGGCAGGTTACCAGCTGCAACTCTTCGCTTGAAGAGATGCTCGGGATCGAGCGCCAAGAAGTAATCGGAAAGCACGTCGAGGAACTGTTCATAGAGGATTTCAGCGAAACGCTCCAGCAGGTTTTAGGCGGCGAGCGATGGCGACTGACCGAGCTTCGGAATATTTACAAGATGCACACGGCGGCTCGCGACGGGCGCCCGTTGATTCTTAACCTCGCCGTTGCGCCGCTACAGTCTGAAGCCGCCGGAAGAACCGGAGCGTTGGTTGTGATCGAAGACGTCACTTCGCGCGTGCGTCTGGAAGAGCAGCTTCAACAGCGCGAGAAGCTCTCCAGCATAGGTTTGCTGGCCGCCGGCGTCGCGCACGAAGTCAACACACCGCTGACGGGAGTTTCGTCGTACACGCAGATGCTGCTGGGAATGATGCCCGAGTCCGATCCGAAGCACGCGCTTTTGCAGAAGGTGCGCCGGCAGGCCGATCGCGCTTCGAACATCGTCAACAACCTTTTGAACTTTTCGCGCACCGGCGGCGTTTCGGAATTCACCGAAGTCGACATTCATCGCGTGCTCGACGACACGCTGCAATTGCTCGAACCGCAGTTCCGTCGTAACCAGATCGAGGTTGTGCGCAAGTACGAAACCGATCTGCCGAAGGCTTTTGGAAACGCAGGAAAGCTACAGCAGGTTTTCACCAACCTGTTGCTCAACTCGCGCGACGCGATTGTCGATGGCGGGCAGATCAGCCTGATTACAAGTTCGGCGGGAGACGGCGATTCGGTTTCGATCGAAGTGGCTGATGACGGGATCGGAATCGCGAGCGAGAACGTTGCCAAGATTTACGATCCGTTTTTTACCACCAAAGGTGTGGGGCGCGGCACCGGGCTCGGGTTGGCAATTTCTTACGGCATCATGCAGGAACACGCCGGACATATTTCGGTCGAAAGTGCGCCCGGCCGCGGAACTACTTTCCGAATCACACTTCCTACCGTAGAGGCCACGCAGCAACTGAAAGCTGCTGTCGGCGACTGAAACCCACTAGTGGCTCAGTTTGCACGTTACGTTAGACGGGCACTAAACGATGTCCGACAAACTTCAGTTTGTCGCTGACGGCGAAAATTGAAATTCGCCCTAAGTCAACGACAAACTGAAGTTTGTCGGACATTTTACATTACTTCTCTGCAGGCGGAGGCTCGCCGGTTCCGCGGGCTCGGTTGTACGGCGATGACGCGAGCCAACGCGGTGCTGCGTCGGCGTTGGCGACGCGCATGCCCATGACCAGCCCGACTACCGCGAGTTCGCGTGGACCATCCCAATGCCAATCCGGTCGGATGATGTCTCCCGGTTGATGATAATCGGTCGACATCCACTTCATCGCTCGCGCGATCGAGCCGGCCATGTCAGCCTCTGGCGCGCCCAGGAACATCAGCGCCGGCACACCCTTCTTTACGAACGCGTAGTGGTCCGAACGATAGAAGGCGCCTTCCGAAGGTACCGGGTCCGGCGTCAGGATCATTCCCATGGCAGACAGAACTTCTTCCAGCACCTTGCCCAATTCCGAGTGCTCTGCGCCAAAGCCGACCACGCGTTTGACCGGGCCGTATGTCTCGGTACCAATTCCGTCGAAGTTAAGATCGGCAGCGATCTTTTCGATTGGCCAGGTTGGATTCCGGACCCAGTGTTCCGCGCCGAGCAGCCCGTACTCTTCACCGGTCACCGCCAAAAAGATGATCGACCGGCGCGGCCGCTTTGGAGCTTTGGTAAATGCCTCGGCGATCGAGATCATCTCCGCGACACCCAGCGCGTTGTCAACGGCGCCGGGAAAAATGTCGCCGGCGGCGTTTATGCCAAAGGCGTCGTAGTGCGCTGTGTAGACAACGGCTTCGCCCTTAAGAACGGCGTCCGCGCCTTCCAACACTCCCGCCACGTTGTACGACGGTACCTCACCGCGTTTGATCAGCACTTCCAGCGCGCCCGTCTTCTTCAAATCTCTGGAGACCATTTCGCCGCCGCCGGCTTTTGCCAGGGCCTCTGTATAAGTGATGCCCGATCCCGCCAGAATCTTCTCACCGGCAGTATCGGTTACCACCACGATCGGAGGCAGCGCGATGGGCGTTTCGGGCGCGGTCGTCAGCGCAACACGGCGGAAGGTCGCGTACTTTGCCACCGTCGCGAACGGACGACCTTCGGCTCGGTTGTTTATGAAAATCAAACCGGTCGCGCCGGCCTTGATTAAGCCCATCGCAATCGGGCGTTCGCGCGTCTCGGCGGCCCACGTATTCGCGTCGACGTTTCCGGGACGTCCGCCCAGCACCACCGCGATCTTTCCCTTCAAGTCGAGCCCGGCCAATTCGTCGCGCTTCAGATCAGGAGAGGTGACGCCGTATCCGACAAACACCATGCCTCCCGCGGCATTGAGCTTGTCCGAAGAATAGGGAGGGATCGGAACAAACTCTTCACCGAACTTTAGCGGGACATCGCCAACCTTTGCCGACGAGGTGGACGAGAGTTCGGTGGTTCGGAATTTGACCGCCTGCAGATAGCCGCCCGCGTCACCCAACGGCTTCAATCCTAACTTTGAAAATTTATCGGCGATGTACTTCGCGGCCCGCTCGCCTCCGGGCTGGCCGGTGCCGCGGCCTTCCATGGCTTTGTCCGAAAGTGCGGTAGTAACTTCGCGTATGGTCTCGACTTTCAACAGCGCGGATACGTCGCGCTCGGTCTTTGAAAGCGTCGAGGTTGTTCCAGGAGCAGTCGCAACGCCCTGTTGACCGAAGGCGGTGGACGTCAATAGGACGAGTACCAAAAAGCTCGCGGCCCAGGTGCGTTTGGTCTGTTCTGAGAATTTGGAAAGAAGCATGTGATCTCCGGAAGTCTTATTGAAATAGGCTTGGTTGGTGATTATACGTCAGGAAACGTTGAGCACACGATGGAGCTTTCAATATTGGAGTGGTGAGTTGGGAAAAGTTGGCGACGAACCACGAAACACACTAAACCGAAAGACGAAATAACACGAAATAAAGACTCTTATCTCGAACTGTTCTCATCGATTTCGTGTAATTGGCTTTCCGTTTTGTTCGTGTATTTCGTGGTCCGTCGCTTTTCCCCCTGGGTTTCGCCAGCACCCGCACTATCGCCACCGTTCTGGAACTTAACTCAACATTAACCCCCTCGTAACTCTGAATTAGCAGCTTTGCGTTATGTTCAAATCCCCTCAATCAATTCCTTCCAGTAGCTTGCGGACGACAAAAAAGGAGAGGCATCCCCTGCCTCTCCTGATATCTTTCATGATAGATAATGATTATTAAGCGATCTTGCGGCGCCGTTTCTTGTGGCCCACGATCAAGCGAATCAAACCGGCCGGTACTGTCCACGACTTACCGTCCGATTCGCGCTCGACAAACACGTGCTTTGGGTTCGACTGCGAGACCCCGGTCACCACCACGTCTGAAACGCCGTCAAAATACTCGACGCCAACCAGGTCCTGATTTCCGGCCTGCGATTTGGCGGGCTTTGTTCGGCGCATCAGCCTGAACGGTAAGACTATCTGTTCTGCCATCATCATTGCACCTCAATTGATCAAGCTCCCCTAACTTAAGATGTACGAATCAGGAATAGTGTTCGTTCCTATGAAACGAGGAAACAAAAATCGTTCCAGTTGGGAAAACGCTTTTTTCGCACCAAGTGTAAAGACAGTAGATAAAGCAGGCGGGTTAATTCAGAGTGAAGTGATTATGATATTGAGGTTAAATCTTGATGGAGCGCAGGCGGCTCGCCTGCGTTCCTACTAATTCGCGGCGTCCGTCTTTGCGACCAGCTTTACCTGTTTCTTGATCGCGTCGTTCAGGTTGCCCGACCGCTCCCAACTTGTTCCGATACTGCGAAAGCGAATGATTCCCTCGTGGTCAATCACGATGTAGGTGGGAAACGCGCGTACACCAAATGCCATTTGGACTTCGTGGTTGCTATCCAGGAATTGCGGCCAGATCATTTTCTCTTTCTCAGTGAAAGCCTTCCATTCCTGCTTGTCTGAATCCGAGCTGATGCCTATCAAGACGAACGACGGCTCTTTTGCGAATTTCTTGTGAAGCGATCGCAACGACGGAACCGACTCGACGCACGGCGGGCACCAGGTGCCCCAAAAATCCAGTACCACCACTTTTCCACGAAGATCTTCGAGCGTGATGTGTTCGCCTTCGGACGTAGTGATGGAAAAATCCGGTGCGTAAGGCTCGCGCGCACGGCGCGGGTTCTCGATCATTTTCGTGGCCCGCTCGGAATCGACATTCGTTCCCTCGAGCTCGACATACTTCTTCATCTCCGCGACACCGTCGGCGTCGCGATTGAGCTGCATAAGGACGTACCCAAGATTGAAATGGAGCTTTGGCACCTCATCGTCTTTGTCCAGGGCCAGCCCCTGGCGAAGCACGGCTTCCGCCTCCATCAGTTTCTTTTCGTTTTTGCCTTCGGCCTGAGCCTGTAAAGCGACGCCTTTCACGTTGTGGGCTTGCAGCAAAAGCTTCTTGTCGCTGCCCGCAAGCTCGATCACCTTGTCGCTCGTTTCGACTACGCTTTTGTATGCCTCAAGCCCCAGGTAAGCCTGCGCCATTCCGTAAAGACACCGAGCGCATTTCTTTCCACGCATGTCGTTGGCGCGCTTAAAGCTCTTAAGTGCAGTTTCGTGCTCGCCGATGCGCATAAGTTCCGCAGCCTTCAGCGTCTCCAGATCAAAGGCCTCGTCGTCGTCTTGTGCGCCGGCAGCCTGCACACTCAGCCAGTTGACCCAACGCGGCGACACCGCGGACACAATACCGATACCGAGCCCGACCATTAGCACGAGCGAGATCGCGCCTCTGAACTTACGAATCCCAAAATCCATACGTTGCCCTCCGGTCGCAAATAGTATCATCGCGGCTATCTACGGTCTCGCGGGACCAGGGCTTCGACCCCCGGACGAAAATCTCCAGGTAGTCGGTGGGCGGATCGAAGCCAGGGAGACAACCGATAAACGATCGAATACTACTTCACAACGTCGTTTCGGCCAGGTTGGATTTGTACTTGGTATTCGTCTTACGGTCAGTCATTTCTATGTAGATCCAACTCGGCGGGATCGTGTCGCTCTCGAGCGCGAACCAGATTTTTTCAAGGTCCTTGCTGGCTCCAAACGCGCAGAACCCTTGTAGCCTTTTCCCACTTTGGTCGAAGACATCTACCCATGTTCGCGACGCCTTCGTGTTCGTGCCGCACGGTGGCAGCGCCGGCGATGGTTCGAACAACCCGTTTGGGTAGGCTGATTGGTTGTCGACAATATAAGAATATCGTACCCAATCCTTGCCGCCGGTTTTGAAAGGCTCCGCGCCGGCGAAGTAAATCACTGGATTGGGAAGTGGGCGGCTTGTTTGAGTCGGGGTTGTTGCTGCTGTGACGGCCAGAAAAGCCAGGCAGGTTAAGACGGTTAAGAACAAACTTACGAATCTGGGTTTCATGTTGTTGTCCTTTCGTGGGGGATGAAGAGACGGAAATGCTGCCATCGCTTCGGGGTGTGAAAACTGCGAGGTTGGGAGTTTTGTAAAGACCAGGAGCGAAGCGCGAAGAGGAAAACCTTTTCGCGCTTCGCGCTCACTGCAGCGGGCCGCCTGCGCTCCAACGAGCCTGCGCTCCATCCGCTCGATCGTTACCGTGACGCGTACATCAAAACGTTGCGATTGAGGATCACTCCGAATTCCGTTCCGGACTTGACCTCCGCTTCTTTGCCTTTCGACAAAAGCGAGCCTGCGATTCCCAAACCCGCGCCCACGCCCGCGCCGATCGCTGCGCCCGAACCACCGCCTGCGATCGCGCCGATCAACGCTCCACCGGCAGCTCCGCCGCCGATGAATCCGATATTGCGCTTCTTCGAGGACTTACCTTTTACGCCGCCTTCGTTATCCGTGTTTACATCTCCGTCTTCCGAACTGGCAAGCGATCCGCTGATCGGATAAGTACGACCGGCAGGCGTGCGAATCGAAATAAAATCGGCGCCAATCTCGCCGGCTTTGCTCTTGCGCGCGGCGCGTTTGACCATCGTCACTCGTCCGGTCAAGGTGCTGCCGGCCGGAACGACCTCGATACCGCCAACGTAAACCGGGTCGACTACCGTGGTGGTGAAACGATCACCGACGTTGGCAGTTTTGGAAGTGAGCTTATTGTTCATCCGAACGCGAATGACGGTGTTTGCGCGAACCGTGTAGCGTTTGGGAGCCGGTCGTCGCTTTTGCGCGACAGCGGGAAGCGTCGAGCCCGCCATCATTGTCAGCAAAATCAGAATGCTTGCCGCGATGCGTGAAGATTGTTTAATAGCCGTGCGTCTCATGCTTTGATTCTCCGTTCTAGTCTGGTCGAAAAATTGGGCTTTAGTCAGCCGCTTAATTGTACTGGTCTGGCTTCGTTTGCCCGAGATTGTATCACTACTGCTCCGGTTGGGAATGGTGTTCGGTTACACATACGTCCCGGCCGCGTGGCCCGACGCCCATGCCCATTGGAAATTGAAGCCTCCCAAATGCCCGGTCACATCAACCACTTCACCAATGAAGTAGAGCCCGGGCATTCGTCGTGACTCCATGGTTTTTGAAGACAGTTCGTCAGTGTCCACGCCGCCGACCGTGACCTCGGCTTTCTTATATCCTTCGGATCCGTTTGGTGCGAGTCGCCAATCGTGAAGCGTACGTGCGACGGCTTCCAGTTCCTTCTGCGAATACGAACTGAGCGGACGCGACGGAGCGAACAGATCGCACCACGCGTTTGCAAACCGCCGTGGCAGGTAGCGAGCGAGCAAGTTAACGAGCTCGATATTGCCGCGATGTTCTGCCGTCAGAATTTCGCCGGCGTCGTGTTCCGGAAACAAGTTGATCGAGATCGAATCGCCTTTGTTCCAATACGAAGAAGCCTGCAGGATCGCGGGTCCGCTCAATCCGCGATGGGTAAACAGAATATTTTCGCGGAACTCTTCGCCGTTGCAACTGACGATCGAGTCAATTGAGACTCCGCTCAACTCGCGCAGCTCGTCCAATTTGTCGCCGCCGAGGGTCAAAGGGACCAACGCCGGCCGAGTCTCGCGAATGGCCAAACCAAACTGACGCGCAACGCGATACCCAAAGTCGGTTGCGCCCATCGGCGGAATCGACAATCCGCCGGTCGCAATCACCAGCGATTGGCATTCAAACTCGCCCTGGTTCGTTTCCAACACAAACGCATCGTCTTTGCGTATCTCACGAACCGCGCAGTTAACGCGAATCTCGACTCTGGCTGATTCGCACTCGGCCAGGAGCATGGCGATTATCTCGCGCGAACTTCCATCGCAGAACAGCTGGCCGAGCTTTTTCTCGTGATAGCGAATGCCGTGCTTTTCGACCAGCGCGATGAAGTCGGCGGGCGTGTAGCGCGCCAACGCAGATTTGCAGAAGTTCGGGTTGGTTGAAAGAAAGTTGTCGGGGCTGGTGTAGAGATTTGTAAAGTTGCAGCGACCGCCACCCGAGATAGCAATCTTCTTTCCGATTCGGTCGGCATGTTCGATCACAATCACGCGACGGCGGCGCTTGCCGGCCTCGATCGCGCACATGAGGCCGGCCGCGCCACCGCCGATAATGATTACATCGGTCTTCATCAAAGTGTCCGACAAACTTTAGTTCGTCGCTCGCCGTCGACAAGCTGAAGCTTGTCGGACGAGAAAAGAATTTTCCGTTTCCTGCAGGCCGTAAACGACCTGCCTAAACTCAATCGGCCCTTCGGGACGAAACCATGTCCGGGTTTTGATCACTCGTATCTTCTGCGGGGGCGCGCTTCGCTTGCCGCCCTTCCTGACTGCGTTATGTCTGGTTACCTGTTCCTTCCCTCACTCCCATTCATGCCAGCATCCGCCCGTATCGTCTTTTACCACCGTCTCGCTTATACTTTTTACCGGCAGCTTAGCAGACTTGGCTTTGATAAATCGTTTGTCCCAATGCCGGAAAGTGACCTTGAACAAGATGAGCTAGTCCTGACCGAGGACGAAACGAACCTGGAGAAACCTTCGCTCTACCGGGTCTTGATTCACAATGACAACTTTACGACGATGGAATTCGTCATACACGTGCTGCAAAATGTCTTTCAGCATTCCGAGAGCGACTCAGTGCGGATCATGTTGAACGTGCATGTCCAGGGAGTCGGGATCGCCGGTATCTACCCGTTCGAGATCGCCGAGATGAAAGTCGCCAAGGTTACCAGCCTGGCGCAGGCCAACGAGTTTCCCCTCCTGTGCACGATTGAAGAGAGTTAAGACAGCCGTAAGATCAACGAAATGATTACCAGAGAATTACAGGCCACATTGAGTTTCGCGTTGAACGAGGCCGTCCAGCGACGGCACGAATTTGTCACGCTCGAACACCTGTTGCTGGCATTGCTGGACGATCCGACCGCAGGCAAGGCGATCATTCATTGCGGTGGTGATCTGAAAAAGCTGCGCGAGGAACTCGAAACATACTTTACAGAATATCTCAGCCAGTTACCGGAAACATCCGATGAACTTCCGGAGCATACGGCTGCGTTCCAGCGCGTCCTGCAATACGCGGTGTTGCAAGCGCAAGGCGCCGAGCAAACCGAGATCGACGGCGGCAATATTTTGGCCGCGCTTTATCAGGTCGAGCAGTCGCACGCGGTCTACCTTTTGAAGCAACACGGCATAGCGCGGATCGATGTTCTGAACTACCTGGCACACGGCATTTCAAAATTGGGCGACGAGTTCGAACCGATTTTCGATGGCGACGAGGCGGACGCGGGCGCGGAAAGCGACGCGCAAACGTCGCGCGATCCGCTCGAGGCGTTCACAGTTGATTTGGTGGCGCGCGCGGCCGGCGGACATATCGATCCATTGATCGGCCGGCTTCCGGAGCTCCACCGAACGATTCAGATTCTTTGCCGGCGGCGAAAGAACAATCCGATCTACGTGGGTGAATCCGGCGTCGGCAAGACCGCGATCGCCGAAGGGCTCGCGCTGAAGATTCATCTTGGCGAAGTTCCCGAAGTGCTGCGCGATGCGAAAGTTTACGCGCTCGACATGGGCGGCGTTTTGGCGGGAACGAAATATCGCGGTCAGTTCGAACAGAGATTCAAGAGCGTCATCAACGCGCTGATCAAAATTCCGGGCGCGATTTTGTTCATCGACGAGATCCATACTCTGGTCGGCGCCGGCGCGGTCAGCGGTGGATCGATGGATGCGTCGAACATTTTGAAACCCGCGCTTGCCACCGGCGAGCTCCGCTGCATCGGCTCGACGACGTACTCGGAATACAAGAGTTCGTTCGAACGCGATCGTGCTTTGGCCAGACGGTTTCAGAAGATCGAGATCGGCGAGCCGTCGGTTGAAGAGACTGTAGATATTCTGATCGGCTTGAGAGGCTATTACGAAGAACATCACCAGGTGAAGTTCACCGACGAAGCCCTGAGGGCTGCCGCCGAGCTGGCTGCCAAGCACATTCACGACCGCTTTCTGCCTGACAAAGCGATCGATGTGATGGACGAAGCGGGCGCCGCGGTCAAGCTTCTTCCGCCGGACGAGCGACCAACCACTATCGAACCGCACGACGTCGAAATCGTTGTCGCGCGAATCGCCAAGGTTCCGCCAAAGACCGTTTCCAGTTCGGAGAAGCCGCGTTTGCGTGATTTGGACAGCGCGCTGAGTTCGGTGATCTACGGTCAGGACCACGCGATTGCGCAGCTCGTTAAAGCCATCAAGTTATCGCGCTCCGGGCTGGGCCATCCGGACAAACCCGTCGGATCGTTTCTTTTCTCCGGTCCGACCGGCGTTGGCAAGACCGAGCTGGCCAAACAGCTGGCGGTCGCGCTGGGCGTCGAGTTTCTTCGCTTTGATATGAGCGAGTACGCTGAGCCGCACACCGTCTCGCGTTTGATCGGCGCGCCGCCGGGCTATGTCGGATTCGATCAGGGCGGGCTTCTTACCGACGCGGTGAACAAGACGCCGTACGCGGTGCTGGTCCTGGACGAGATCGAGAAAGCGCATCCGAACCTCTTTAACATTCTGTTGCAGGTGATGGATCACGCGACGCTGACCGACAACAACGGAAAGAAAGCAGACTTTCATAACGTGATTCTCATCATGACTACGAACGCCGGAGCGCGCGAGATGAGCGAAGGCGGGATCGGTTTTCAGGGCAACACCACCGGCAAGGGAATCGGCCGCGGCGCGATCGAGCGAACGTTCAGTCCCGAATTTCGCAATCGGCTTGACGCGTGGATATCGTTCGATTCGCTTAGCTTTGAAACTACCGAGCTGGTCGTCGACAAGTTGATCCGCGAGCTGAATAAGCAACTCGACGAAAGACAGATCAACGTTCGGCTGAGCGAGCCGGCGCGGGCGTGGCTGGCCAGAAACGGTTTTGATCGACTGTACGGCGCGCGTCCGATGGCCCGGCTGATTCAGCAGAAGATCAAAGAGCCGCTGGCCGAGGAATTGTTGTTCGGCACGCTGAAAAACGCCGCGGAAGTTTTGGTTGAAGAAGTGGACGGAGAATTGGTGTTGAAGTATCCGCCGCAATGAGATGTCAGATGTCAGATGTTAGATGTTAGTAGAGTTCGAGGTTGAATGGTGTAGATCAGGTGCCGGAGATGGATGACTAACATCTAACATCCAGCATCTAACATCTCTCCCTATGGCATTGATTCGTTTTCCCGACCCCGAGTACGCAACGGTTGAAGGCATCGTAGCCATCGGCGGCGAACTGAACGCCGACAATCTTCTGCACGCATACCGCCGAGGAATTTTTCCCTGGCCGATCGAAGGATGGCCGCTCCCGTGGTTCTGTCCGGATGAACGGGCGATCCTCGAATTCGACGAGCTGCACATCGCTCGCAGTCTTCTTCGAGAGCAAAAGCAAACCCAACTGACATTCACGATTGATCGCGACTTCCCGGCCGTGATCCAGGCGTGCGCCGATGCTGAGCGTCCCGACGAGCATGGAACCTGGATTACGCCCGAAATGAATGACGCGTACTGCGACCTTCACAGAAATGGGCATGCGCACAGCGTCGAGGCATGGGAAAGCGAAGAGCTGGTGGGTGGGATTTACGGTGTTGACCCGGGCGGTGCGTTCGCGGCCGAAAGCATGTTCTTTCGGCGTCCCAATGCGTCCAGGCTGGCGCTGCTTTTCTTAATCGACCATTTGCAGAAAATGGGGCTCGGCTGGTTAGATGTCGAGGTGATGAGTACGCATATGAAGCGGTACGGCGCGAAGAACATCAGCCGCTCTGAATATTTGAGAAAGCTGGAAGACGCTTTGTCGCGCGGGTTGAAGCTGTTTTAGACTTTCAAGTCACAGAGATAGACTCAACTTCACCTAACGCAGTCAGGAAGGGGACCCTGTCCCCGCTCAGTTTCATGATTCTTAAGTTAAGGCAACAGAAGCTGAGAGTTGAGGTATGGAGAAACTTGAGGCGGGGACTGGGTCTCCTTCCTGATCGCGTGTAAATGAACTTGAGCTGCAAGGCCGAGGATTGAAATCGAGATAAAGATTGTGGATCCACTACTAAACGAAGTTGAAGTTCGCGTCGTCGGCGCCTTGATCGAGAAACAGGTAACGACGCCGGAATACTATCCGCTCACGCTGAACGCGCTTATCAATGCGTGCAACCAGATTTCAAATCGCGATCCGGTTGTATCGTTCGACGAAAAGACTGTCGCGCGAGCCATCGAAAGCCTGCGCGAAAAAAATCTGGTCTATGTTTTCTACGGCGCGGACAGCCGCGTGCCGAAGTACAAGCACATCATGACCGAGATCTTCAAGCTCTCACCGGCCGAGCTTGCGGTCATGTGCGTATTGATGCTGCGCGGTCCGCAGACGATTGGCGAGCTGCGCGGCCGCACCGGACGGCTCTTCGAATTTGCTGATCTGGCGGAGGTCGAATCTACCCTGGAAGGATTGCGGACGCGGGATGAACAACCGCTGGTTGCAAAGCTGCCGAGACAATCCGGGCAAAAAGATTCACGTTATGTGCAGCTGCTGGCGGGCGAAGTTGTGGTCGCGGACGAACCGCCGGCCCGCGTGCCTCGCGCCGAAGCCGCCGTCAGGGAAGTGCGCGCCGAGAATGAAAAGATCGCGCAGCTGGAATCGGAAATGGCGGAACTGCGCAGCGAAGTCACGCAACTGCGCGAGCAGTTTGATGAATTTAAGAAGCAGTTTGAGTGAGGTGTGGTACTGACTCCGTCGGGACCGCGACTTGATTGGCCCTCGAGCCAATCAAACAACGCTTGTTGTTGTCCTTTCAACTCATTCCTACTGAACAACCCGCTCGCCCCAATGATCTTCCCCGCTGTATCTCAGGTTAACTTTCACTACGCGTCCCGTTTCACCCAAAGTGAAAATCGCCCTGCCCTCCGCCAGCGGAAAATAGAATTCGGTTTCCGACATCGGAATCAAGCCGGCAAAGAAGCGGTCCTTGATCCTCGCTGACAGGTTTTCCGGCTCGCTGCCAATCGTAAGAATCGCGCCGTCCGTCATTTTGTAATCGCCTACAAACTTCGCGCGCTGATCGACGGTGAGCTTGACCACGTTTCCACGCACGGGCATGTCGTACGGCAAACCGAAGACTATCGCCGAGATGTCTCGTCTGATTCGACTCAGCCGCGTTCGCTCTACATTTGAAAAAAGCACGACGGTGACTTTGTCGTCGGGGAACTTAATGAAGTCGGACGCGTAGCCCGGCAATCCTCCGGTGTGCGACATCCGTTTGCGTTCAAATCCGCGGTCGATGAACCAGCCGTAGCCATAACCGTCCAACCCCGGCGTGAACACTTCCGCCACTTCCTCAGCCGAAACCAATCTGCCTCCGTCCATCACCACGCTCCAGCGATAGAGGTCATCCACGGTGCTGTAGAGCGCCGCGTCACCGGCCGGCGGCGTCAACGCGATCTGCGGAAGCTTCTTCAAATGCCCGGCCGTCAGCGGTGCGCCTGCGAGAATTACGTCCCAGCCAAGATCACCATGCGTATAACCCGCCGCCAATTTCTTTGGGAAAGAGTTTCGTCCAAACAGTCCGGACCCTTTCATCCCGGCGGGCTTGAGAAGCGTCTTGGTTACAAATTCGTTGAAGGGTTTCTTCGCGACCTTCTCGACCAAATAGCTGAGAACCACGTATGCCGAATTGCTGTAATGAAACTTCTCGCCGGGTTTGAAGTCGAGCGGCAGTTTCTTCGCGTCGGCAAATATGATGGCGGTCGAATCCGGCTTCCGCATGAACTCGACGTGTTTTTCAGAACCCAGCTCCAGCTTCTCTTCATAATCCGGAATGCCCGAGGTATGTCGCATCAGGTGCTGAACCGTGACCGGCTTCCATGTGTCCGGACAATCGTCCAGGTAATTGCAGATCGAGTCCGTCAATTTCAGCTTTCCCTGGTCTCGCAATTTCAGCGCGGCCATCGACGTGAACATTTTCGTGATCGACGCGACTTCCTGTTGCGTTTCGGGCGTGTAAGGAATTCTTCGTTCGACGTCCGCATAGCCGTAGCCTTTGCGAAAAATTATGTTGCCGTCTTTCGCGACCAGCACCGCGCCGCTGAACCGTCCCAACTCGGTTCGCACAGACAAGTACTTGTCGATCGCTTCGGCGACGCCCTGGGTTTGGCCCAGCGCGGGCACGGCCAGGAGAAGAACGAACAAGAAGGTCGTGGATAGACGTCGGATCCTCATGAAATACACCTCGATTTGAAAATTTGAGACGAGCGTAGGATAGCCGATTCACTGCACGCATGGCTCGGCTAAAGCCGGCTTAGCGGCAATTAAAACGCAGAGTGATGCGGAACAGTTTCGAAAAGTTGATTGGCGTTGGTGTGAGACGCAGCCATGCGTGACGAACCGGAAAAACTCAGGTGAAAGGCTAGTGGGACAGGTGCAATCAAGTGAAGAACAAGAGCGTTTCGCGCAAAGGCGCAAAGAACTAAAAGCGGGAAGGCGCAAAGGCTGAATTCATATTCTCTCCAAATCAAGCGTTAGATATCGTAGTTCAGTACCCTTTGCGTCTTCGGTCTTTCACTTCTTTGCGTCTTTGCGTGAAACTTTTTCCTAACAAATTCCAAACTGAAAATAGCGTTGATAATCGCCGACTTATCCCAGTATCGCAGTCAAAATCTCTCGTTACATTATTCAAAGCACTTCGAACACTGGCGCCTGTATCGACGCTTCCGCGCTTTCCTCCAACGGTTGGCCGTCAACCAGCGTGGGCTGGTATCGAATGTTATCAACCATCTTCAGCTTCCATCCGTCGTACGTTCGCGTCCAAATCTCGCGCAGCGACATCGAGGTTCGAATCACAGAAAGACGGCCGAGGAAATCCTGTGTCCCGGAAAACTCTTTGCGAACAACCGCGATCGCTTCGTCGTCGATCACAATCAACCGTTCGATCGTGCTGCTGATTTGAATCGGCGGTTGGGTTTTCTCCAGCATGGCTCGCAGCTGCAGGTTTGATTGCTCGCCGGTGCGAATCTCTCCGTCAGGCATAACGGCCAGGAAGTTCTCGGTTCGAAGAGCTCCTACTAAATCGAAATTGCCCGTCTCGATCGCCGCCGCAAGTTCTGCGTGACGGGCTTCGATTTCGCTTCGAGCGAGGACTACGTTTGTTTCACCAACAGCCGACCGAGGTTCGCTCAGTTTGTAGAAGAGCCCACTCAGCGTGATGCCGTCGAGTTCGATATGAAGATTGTCCACGATGATTCCAAACGCGCTGCGGCCATTCAGAATTCGGTTTGCGAAAACACCTGAGAAGCTGCCGGTCTCGCCGTTCTCAAAAACCTTGCTGGCTGAAATAATCGCGCCTTCCAGCCTGATGTCCTTCAGCGTTGCGCGTCGCCCGGCTTCGTAAATGGTGACGTTCATCGCGCCGTCCGGCTCGACCTGTACATCCATGAAATACGAGTCTTCGATGCCGACGTACCTGCCCTCGTAGTCCTGCACGTTTCTGAGCGCGACCGGTTCGTATCGCTTCTCCTTGTGCTTGTTTTTCTGGGCCAACACTTCGCTGGAAAAGCTCGACAGCAAAAAGAGGGCTGTCAGGACGAGTGCACTTTTCGTTCTCATGATATTTCTCCCTCGATTCACTTACCCAAAATCTCTTCGAAGAAAGCCAGCGCGCGTTCGTCGCCGGTTCGACCGAGCCAGAAGATCGCGTCCTTTCGCACTTCGGGCTTCGGATGCGTGCGCGCCACCTTGATTAAGAGCGGAACGGCTTCGTCTTTTGGCCGCCGGCTCAGGACGAACACGGCCTGCTTTTGCACTTCGGTGTCGCCATCGGGCGCTTCGACCGCGTCCTTCAAAACACCGAGCGCGCGTTCCCCGGCTTTATGGCCCAGCCAAAACATCGCCTGTTTTCTGGCTTCGATGTCCGGATCAGTCTTGGCGACCCGAATCAGAAAATCGATGGCAGGCTCCTGGCTGTCGTTCATCGATATTGAGTGGATCAGTTTTCGTTTCATCTCGCGGCGCGGCACCGTGCGATAGAGTTCGACCAGCGTGCTAAGCGCCGAAGCATCGCCGCTGATGCCGATCGCGTAGGCGGCGGTTTCGCGCAGACCTTCGCTCTCCTGTTCGTTGCGAACCAAATCCGCCAGGAAAGCGGTTTCGGTTGCGCTGTGTCCGAGCCAGTAGACCGCGGTCTTGCGCAACTGCAACTCCATCTGCGAAGCCACGAAACTCTTTAACATCGGAGCCACGCGTGGATCGTCATGCATCGCGATCGCCAGAACTCCGCGCTCGTTCAGCTTTCGCGTGCGCGTAGTCGACGTCGCGATCTGCTTGAGCAGATTCAGACTCTCTTCATTGCCGCCACGGCCGAGCCAGTAAACCGGATAGGTGCTGTACTCGCGTTTCTTGTCCAGGTTGTAAATCTCCAATCGCACCAGGGATTGCCCGTCTGGTTCGTACATCAGAAAGATTCCGAGGTTCCGGGTCTCGACCGTAATTCCCTCCGACTTGCCGCGAAAGACAGTGATGCCGTCGTAGTCGTTCATGTTTCCATGGAAAGTATTTCCCTGCGGATCGACGGCAATTCCCGGACGCACATCGAACGAATAAGCCACCCAAAAACGCGTTTGCGGAGACAGTCCGCGTCCCATGCGAGTCGCGGAATCGATCTTTGTGCGGAGGTCGGGGCCTTCGACGTTGATAAATCGAGTGTTCTGCTGCGGCAGGAACTCGGGTGACAAACCAGAGCCATACAACGATGTAGACATCAACACAAACGAAAGAACTGAATTAAGGAAGAACATATTGATGACCTTTCAAGTGTTTCGAGCAGAGAAGACGCTAATCAGACTCTCGTGGCGGTCCCGGCGAGGTCAGTACCACCTGCGGTAGCGGATAGGTCTAACGCGTGGTTAGCTCACCTTGTCAAAATTAATTCTGGACAATGAACGTTCAATCCAAGACCCACCCGCTACCGCAGGTGGTACTGACCTAACCGGGTCCGTCACTTGTTGCAGGTGGTACCGACCTCACCGGGTCCGTCTCGTTGCAATTGTCTCCAGGTGATTCGTCGTGGACTGTTTATTGAAGGAGGTCTTCCAGGAACTTTGCGGCTTCCGGATCGTCGCTGCGGCCGAGCCAGAACACGGCCTGCTTTCGCAGCTCGATCGATTTGTCTCGCTTGGCGATGTCGATCAGCTTTCTCAGCGCGCTCTTATCGTTCGCGCGGCTCAGCGCAAAGATGATCTGGTTCTTGATCTCGTCATTGCTCTCCTGATCGTAGAGCTGGATCAAATAATTTACGGCTTCCGCGCCGCCGCGTTGCCCTATCCAATGAAGCGCGTCTTTGCGTACTTCGACTTCGCCGTTTCCTCGCGCAATTTCATAGAGCTTGGCCAACGCGCCCGGACTGCCCATACGCTTCAGCGCAAACACAATCTGCTTTTTGACCTCGACGTCTGTCTCAGACTGAAAAATCTTCATCAGCTCGTCGAGCGTGGCATCGTCCGAGTTTCGGCTGAGCCAGAAGATCGCGTCTTTGCGCACTTCTCGAGATTTGGCGTTGCGCGCCATGCCGACCAGCGTGTTACGAGCTTTGTCTCCATCGAAACGCGAGATGGCGAATACGGCCGCTTTGGCTATCTCGTCATCCGTTGACGTGTTGACCAACTCGAGCAGAACGTCGAATGCACGCTCGTCTTCAGTTCGGCCCAGAGTATGAATCGCGGCTTTGCGAAGCTCCGGGTCGCTTTGACTGCGAATCACTTCGATAAGAAGCGGGACCGTCTGTTCGCCGCCGAATCGACGGATCAATTCGATTCCGGCCTCTTTCATACGGCGGCTGTCGGTCGAGCCGGGCGTCAGCAGTTTTCGCACATAGGCCATGCCGCGTTCGGGGTTGGATCGAAACAGGCTTTCCAGCGCCAGGATCTTGATCTCTTCGTCGTCATCGTTGGCAACCTCGACCGTCTTTCCCAGGTTGGGCGCGATCTGAACCTGCAACGCGCGCGCGTCGTCGGCCCAATTCGAACGCGGAAACTTCTTGAGCAAAAGCCTGATTCGGCTGTCCGCGTCCGCGTACTTTTCCTGTTTGGCCTGAGCAAAAGCCAGCCAATACAGCGCCGCGTCGACGTTGGGATCTTTCGGAAAGGATTCGATGAAGCCGTTGAATTTATCCGCGGCTCCCTTCCAATTTTCATCGCCGATCAAGTCTCTGCCTTCGCGAAACGCCTTGGCGGAAGCCTCGGAGCTCTTCTGCGTTTGAAGAAACCGATTCAGCTTGTCTATGTCCTGTTCGGCCGAAGCGGTGGAAAACGCGACGCCGATCAGACCGACGATCGTCAACGCCGTGATCGCCATTGCAGCAATCATCGTGCGGCGATTTATGGGGGGACTTATTTTGTGTATGAGTGTTTGGATTCTTTGCATGATGTCTCTCTGAATTAGTATGAATTCGAAGCTTGTAACGAATGCAGTTGAAGCGCAGCCACGATCTCTTTCTTGCGCATGTGTTGTTCGATTGAGCGGATGTCGCGCGCGGTCGTGCGCTTGGGAAGGTTTGCGATGTCGAGCAGGATCGGTTCCAGCGCGTTGAGCATCTTCTCCGCCGACTCGTTCCCCTGCGACGCGGCTTCACGGCGCAAGGCTATGTTTTGATAAAGCAGCTTTCGCGATTGCTCTCGTTCATAGCTGACATCCGGGGCATGGCTTGTTTCAGCCAGCCGCACGTTCCTGAACGACCGCAAAAGCATCTGCGCCTTTTCAACATGCCGAACGATTTCCAGCGACCCGTCGTTGGCGGTCGGCGGAATGTACGCGAAAACGTTGTCTTCGGGGGACGGCGCGCTTATCAACGGCGTGGCTCCGTCGGTCGAATCGTCGCGCTTGGGCGGCGTGAACCGCGGAGCCTTTGAATTTGCTAGAGTCGTGGACGAGTCCTCCTTAATAGTCGGGCTACTGCTCCGGGGTTGCTCGACGATCGCCGGGGCAGTAGCCCGACTGTCAAGGAGGGCTTCCGTACTTAGATTCAAGTTCACCGGCGATGAGCCTATAGCAGTCAGACCCTCTGGGGATTTCTCTCTCAGATAACTGATCACGGCGAAAGAGCCCGCGACCAGGACCAGGACGGCGAGCGCAGCGCCGTAAGCTGGGCGAAGCTTCGGCCCCAACAAATAAGCAAGATCAGTCAGCCAACCTCGCCGACGCGCCAGCATTCCGTCCGAAGACGAAGCCTCGCTTTCGTTGATTCGAGCTCGAACTGCTTGCCACATGTCCGGAGTTACATCGACTTCGCGGCTGTAGCTCGCATACATCTCGTTCTCTCGCACCAGCTCGTCGTATTCACTCGCGCAGGAAGTACAACTCGACATATGCAACCGAACACGCTCCGCAACTTGCAGCTTGAGATTTCCGTCCGCGTATTCCTCGACCAGGGAAGTGAATTCATCGCATTTCATCGCGGCACCTCCAGATAAGGGCGAAGCAAGCGACGCATTTCCGCGCGCGCGCGGTGCAGATCCGTTTTCAGCTTCGACATCGAAAATCCTGTTATCACTGCGATTTCCTCGTAACTCTGTTGCTGAAAAACTTTCAGCGTGAACACCAGCCGCTTGTCTTCATCCAGTTTCCGCAAAGCGTCGTGCATTGCCTGGTTGATCTCTCGGTTGACCAGATCGTCGTCGGGCGACATCCGGCCATCGTGTATCTGTTTGACTGCGGGATCATCCATCTCGACTTTTCGATTCGTCAGCTTGCGTGACCGAAGCGATTCACGCGCGACGTTTCGCCCGATACCGAACAGCCAGGTCGAGAGCTTCGTTTCGTCGCGGATCGTGTTAATGCTTTTGTATGCGCGCACGAATGTCTCCTGCGTCAGCTCTTCGGCCAACCCGCGTTCGCCGACCATGTCGTAAATGAAGCTGATGATCGGGCGCGCGTATCGTTCAAAAATCAGACGAAAGGCTTCTTCGTCGCCGCTTCGCACGCGCGCTATCAGGTCCGCTGCACTGTTCATCAGTGTTCCGGTAACGCGGTCGGCCGAACGCGCTTGCGTGATCGCTTCAATTGCCAGCCGCTTCATCATGGTCTTTCAGCTTAAGTGTCACACGCGGCGAAAAGGTTCTACAAGATTTCTGATGAAGTCGATGCCGACTTGAGCCTTTCAACTGAGTAAGTGGCACGCGGGAGGAAAAGGTTGCAGGTTTTTTCTGCGTTCAATGCACACACGTCCAAAGATCTGTTCAGCGCTGGCTAATTCGCAGCTCAGGAAAGGTCCCCTTCCTGATTGCGAGGTCCTGGAGTGTGGAGCGTTTGCATTCCTATCTGATAACTCTCCTCGTCTTTATGTTATCGTTTGGCCGCATGTCCACTGATCCCCAGAAGCAACCGAACTTTCACACCGGATACGTTGCCTTGATCGGCCGTCCCAACGCCGGCAAGTCGACGCTCTTAAACCGTCTGGTGGGCGAAAAAATCGCCGCCGTTTCCAACAAGCCGCAGACCACTCGTCACAGAATCCAGGGCGTCATCACTCGAGACGATGGCCAGATCGTTCTGGTGGACACGCCCGGAGTTCATAAGCCCGGATACCTGCTGAACCGGCGCATGATGTCGGCGGTGCACGACGCTCTCGAAGGCGTCGATCTGGTTTGTCTGATTCGCGATGCGTCGGTCTCGACGGGGAACGGCGACCGGTTCGTTCTGGACCTGGTCAAACAATCGAACAAGCCCGCGATGCTGTTGCTGAACAAGACCGACAAGATGCCGAACAAGACGAAGCTACTTTCATTGATGGAGTTTTACGGCGGCGAGCACGATTGGAAAGCGGTGGTTCCTCTTTCCGCTTTGAAGGGAGACATGATCGAAGTTCTGTTGGGCGAGATAATCAAAAACTTGCCCGAAGCCGAACCGATTTTTGAAGCGGATGAATTGACCGACCAGCCCATCCGTCAAATGGTCGCCGAGATCGTCCGCGAGAAGATTCTGCAAACAACCGGCGAGGAGCTTCCTTATGTAACCGCTGTGGTGACGGAAAAGTACGACGAAGAGCGGCCGGACTTCACGCGAATTCATTGCGCGATCTTTGTCGAACGCCCGACTCAGAAAAAAATCATTATCGGCAAAGGCGCGGCGCGTCTGAAAGAAACAGGCATCGCCGCGCGGCGAGACATCGAACAACTGCTTGGTCATCGATGTCACCTGGAGCTCTTCGTAAAGGTCGAAAGCGGATGGCGCGATAAAGAGCATCTGCTCGACGACATGGGCGTCAACCGGGGGATGAAAGGCCAGTGACCGCGAGTCAATCCAACAAAGTCGCGGCGGCCACGGATTCGCAGGTTCGCACCTGGTTCGCGCTCGATGTGTCGATCGAGCCCGCGGCGCGCGAGGCGGTTGAATACGCATTAATGGAGGCCGGTTCGATCGGAACCGAGCAAGTAAATGATGACGATTCGACAGAACGTGTGATCGGTTACTTCGAGACCGCACCGGAACGCGAGAAGATCCGTTCAGCTCTTTTCGACGCGCTTCAGCTCTATTCGCTCCCGTCGTCGTCTGTCCGCGACATGCAGTTCAAAGAGATTGCGGATCGCGATTGGTTGGGCGAGTGGAAGAAGAATTGGCAGCCGGTCGAACATGGTCGCTTCGTAATCGCGCCGCCGTGGAGCGAGGTTTCGGATGTGCCCGGGCGATTGGTAATTCGCATCGAGCCCGGCATGGCGTTCGGCACAGGCACGCACGAGACAACCCGTCTCTGTCTGAAGGCGATCGAGAAATATTTCGCGGGCGGAACTTTTCTGGACGTCGGTACGGGAACCGGGATTCTTGCGATTGCTGCGGCAAAGCTTTCGCCCGACGCGCGGATCGAAGCCTGCGACACGGACCCCGAAGCCGTACGAATCGCGCGGGAAAACGCGCAGCTTAATCACGTCGACGAACAAATCGCTTTTCGCGTCGGATCGGTTAACGAGACGTCGACGGCTTCCGCGGATTTGGTCTGCGCGAATCTGACGGCCGACGTAATCGCGCCGCTACTGCCCCAATTGACCGGAGCGACATGCGGACGGTTGGTGTTGTCGGGGATTCTGGCCGAACAATCGAACATGATCGAAGCGCGACTAAACGAGCTTGGCATCGGCGATTTCGAGCTCGAAGCCGACGGCGAATGGATAGCGATTGTGGTTTGAGATCTGACGCCTGATCTCTGGTGCGGTTTGGGCGAAGTTAACGATGAACCGCGAAACGCACTAAACCGAAAGACGAAACGACACGAAGTAGCTGTCATATGACCCGCCGAAGGTTCCACGCACCGCCCGAGTCCTTTTCTGACAATTCGGTCATTCTCTCCATCGAAGAATCGCGGCACTTGCGCGAAGTCCTGCGACTGCGAGACGGCGATGAAGCCTTCGTATTCGACGGACAGGGCCGCGAGTTTTCCTGTCTTGTAAAAGACGCCGGCCGTGGTAACGGCGGCGCCATGCTGGAAATCCGCGAGGAAGTAACTCCGGCCAGCCCCGAATCGCCGCTTGTCCTGACGTTGGCTGTGAGCTTGCTCAAAGGAGAGAAGTTCGACCTCGTGATGCAGAAGGCAACAGAGCTGGGCGTTCATGCGATAGTTCCGGTCTCGGCTGCGCGAAGCGACGTACGCGTGCGCGACGCAAGAGATGTCGAAAAGAGAGTCGCGCGCTGGCAGCGATTGGCGCTTGAAGCATGCAAGCAATCGGGCCGAGCACGTATTCCTCAGATCCATTCACCGGTTGAATTTTCAGAGTTGGTGCAACGTGAGTTCGCGAGCGACGAAATTCGGCTGATGTTTTCCGAAAGAGATGGGCGCGGGCTGGCCGCGATTGCAGGGGAGGTGCGACCGAACGCTGTAATCGCGCTGGTCGGACCCGAAGGCGGATGGGACGATGACGAAATTTCGCTGGCGGCGAAATCCGGTTGGACGATCGTTACCCTCGGCGGAAGAATCGTGCGGGCTGAGACCGCGGCGATAACGATCGTGGCTCTGCTCCAGCACCTGTACGGCGATTTGAGATGAAAGCCGGGGACGCTCAAAATTTGGAGCACGAAAGAACGGGTTCCCGCAAAGGCGCAAAGAAATCGGCAAAGAGACAATATCGCTCAACACCTTTGCGCCTTTGCGGGAGACTCTTTTTTGACGATAGTTCACCGAATTTTTAAATTGATCTGCTACCAATATAACGGGTTTTGTCGCCCGCTGTCAGGAACTCTTAGGCT
This sequence comes from Pyrinomonadaceae bacterium, assembly GCA_963702045.1. Classification (GTDB taxonomy): domain Bacteria; phylum Acidobacteriota; class Blastocatellia; order Pyrinomonadales; family Pyrinomonadaceae; genus JACMLC01. The sequence goes on along the minus strand of OY969701.1, from coordinate 4,872,838 downwards.
CACTCAATTTCGCTATTGCCAGTTTGCGATCGCGTTCGGTCTCGAACGCCCAGTCGGGATTCGCTGAAGAAGCGAGGATCGCTTCCCACTGTGCTCGCGCTCCGCTCACGTCTCCGATATCGCTCAACAGCTCCGCGAAATAAATCCTCGTCACTGTGTTATCAGGACCGATCTCCACTGCTCTTTCAAAATTGGCGCGGGCCGGTTCATATCCTCCGCCCAACCATTTCGGCAACCGATGTTGTAATCGCCCGAGAACTCGCAGCGGCCCCGCGCCGTGAAACCCCGGATCGATATCAACCGCACGCCGCAGAACTCTCTTCGCACGAACCGCATCCATCATCGCGGACAACACATTCTCCGACCCCGCCAACAACGCCAGATTCACGCCGAGCCAAAATTGACCTTCTACGCTTGCCGGCTCCAACCGAATCGCACTTGACGCCGCCGCCACGCCTCGTTTGAAAAATTGCTTCGCTTCAGCTTTGGTTGGCGCCTCCTGGCCAAGAAAGAAAAACGCTCTTCCCAATCGCCAGGCGGACGCAAAATCTTCCCCGCCAACCCGTTCTAAGATTCGAACGCTCTTTCGAACATTCTCGATCTCAGAGCGTAATGAATATAGTGCGTCGGCTTCGACAACTAAATCTCGGATTGAAGATTCCAATTCGGTAAGTTTCCGATCTTTCTTAGCGCGATTGCCTTGAGAGAATAGTCGCCGGCTTTGGCGCTTTCAAGCGACGATTCGAGCCCGGGGACGATCGCGCGTAGCTGTTGCATGTGGTGCTTGTGGGAATTTCCAACTAGGCTCATAATTGCCGCACAAGGAGAGTCGATCAACATGGGTTTGAGCAAAGATGACGCGGTTAGCCAGGCCAGGCGTGATTTGGCCGAACGTTTGGGCGTGGCCGAGAGTGAAATCAGCGAAGCGGCGGTCGAAAGCACGGAGTTTCCGGACATGGCGCTGGGAGCCGCCGAAGCCGAAGAAATGAGCGGTCAGATGATGACATCCGGCTGGCGGATACGGCTCAGCGCGGGAAATAGCGGCGATTTCGAATACCGCGCGAATGAAGATCAGCTCAGGCTTTACAACTACAAGGGGTCGAACTATCGTATTTGAGAGTTTGGAGAGTTTGGAGAGTTTGGAGAGTTTGGAGAGTTGGGTAGCTCGGGAACTAGTACGATCTCTAAAAACTGAAAACTGAAAACTAAAAACTCAAAACTGCTTTTCTGAGGTGATGTAATGAACCGGCAGAATTTTCTCGGACATCTGACATTGGCATTGACGATCATTTTGGTAGCAGCGTTCGCGGGGCAGCTGCGGCGCTGGGAACGCCAACGCGATTATCTCCCGCGCAAGACCGCGGTCACTCCGAACAGATCGGTGGATGTGGGAACCATTCGCGAATTACGCGGACCCGAAGTTCTCGTCCGATTCCGCGAAGGTACCAGCGAAGCGACGATCAGGGAGATCACCGAACGGCTCAACGATAACGTCGAAGACGAGATCGAGAGCGTAAGCGGCCTCGTCGCGATCGATGATTTGGACAATGCCGACCCGCAATTGGTGGCGGACGCTTATCAAGCGTCTGAGCTGGTCGAGTACGCGGAAGTGAATAACGAAATCAAGCTCGATCCTGAATTTGGAAAGTTCAGTAATGCTCCGGCGCCTACGGAAGAATCGAGCGACGAGTCGGCTGGTAATCTTCCCGATGATCCGATGTTCGCTGAGCAGTGGTCGCTCCAGAATACCGGCCAGCGAAGCGGCAAGGCTAAAGCCGACATCAACGCGCTGTTGGCTTGGGAAAAAAAGACCACCGGCAGCGAAGAGGTCGTGGTCGCGGTGCTTGATAGCGGCGTTGATTACACCCATCCCGACCTGGCACGGAACGTTTGGGTGCGTCCCTTCAACATCGAACAGTATTACGACGAACAGTACGGATACATCGATGACGAGCACGGATACGACGCGACTACGAACACCGGCGACCCGATGGACGAGAATGGTCACGGCACTCACTGCGCCGGCATTATCGGTGCAGACGGAGACAATGGAATCGGCATCGCCGGAATCAACTGGCGCGTAAAGATCCTGCCGTTGAAGTTCATGTCTAAAGGCGGATTCGGTTCGACCAAGGATGCGATCGAAGCGATCAACTATGTGATCGAGCGCAGGAAGGCGGGTGTGAAAGTCCGGATCATTAGCGCGAGCTGGGGGTCGACCATGAAGTCGAAAGCGCTGGAGGACGTGATTCGAAAAGCAGGAGACGAAGGAATTTTGTTTATCGCCGCCAGCGGTAACGCCAGCGCCAATGCTGACCGTTCGCCGCACTATCCGGCCAGCTACGATCTGCCGAACGTGATAAGCGTTGCAGCGCTGAACCGTAACGACGAGTTGGCGTCGTTTTCGAACTACGGTGCGAAGCGAGTTCACATCGCCGCGCCGGGCGCAGAGATCCTGAGCACCTGGTTGGGTGGCGATTTCCGCGAAGCATCCGGCACGTCGATGGCTACACCGGAAGTAGCGGGAGTGGCGGCGTTGATACTCGCCGCGGAACCGAAGCTTTCGATGGAAGAAGTGCGAGAGCGGCTGTTCAAGTCCGTGGACAAACTGCCGGTGCTGAGCGGTAAGGTTTCGAGCGGGGGGAGGCTCAACGCAGCGCGAGCTGTGGGAGCTGAATAAAGAGATTTCGGATCTTGGAGTTCATTCGAAGGAGAAGGCGCGGGTCTTCTCCTTTTTCTGCGTACCTCATACTCATCTATCGAGAATCACGCAGTCAGGAAGGGGACCCTGTCCCCGCTTCAAGTTTGAGTAGGCACAACACTCCGGCACGACTCGCTGTCATTGATGTCGAATAGGTTCCCAGCTTAAGCGGGGACAGGGTCCCCTTCCTGACTGCGTGTTCCAAGACTTAATTGCCGTCGGCTTGTGCTGAGACGTTATGAGACTTGCCGTCTTCCTGAATCCCAGACTTCCCCTCACTTGCATGCAGGGCCGGGGATATGTGATATTCATTACCAGATAATAGGTGTCGTTGATAATGGTTGGCCATGATCTTTTGAGGAGATGAATCGAGTGAAAGCGGAATTAGAGCAGTTGATCGCTTTGCAGAATACGGATACGAATTTACGTAAATTACAGGCGGACATAGAAGCCATTCCCGAAAGGCGCGCTGAGATCGAAAGAGAGTTCGATCAGCGCGCTTTTGAAATTAGGGAGTTGGAAAAACAGCGCGATGACGGACGAAGCGAGCGAGCCCGGCTGGAAGCCGAAGTGGTTGAACAGCGCACGAGGCTCGAACGCGCCGAACGAAATTTGATGTCTTCACAGAACGAGCACGAGTACACGTCGGCAATTCGCGAGGCGGACGCAGCCAGAAAACATATCGCGCAGCTCGAGACACAAATTCTGGAAAAGATGGAAGTCGTCGAACAGGCCGAGGCAACGCTGGGCGAGCGCCAACCGGAAGTTGCCAAACTTCAGGGTGAGATGGAAGAGCGGTTCAAGGAGTTTGATGAACTGACCCGAGCGCAGACCGAGCAGCTTGCAGCCATGCGCAACGAACGCGAGCGTCTGTTGACAGTGCTGCCGAAACAGATGAGCTCGATGTACAACCGCATCTCAACGCGAATTAAGGATGGCCTTGCTGTGGCCGAGGCTCGCAACCGGTCGTGCAGCGCGTGCTTCATGGCTCTCCGGCCGCAGGTGATGGCGGAAATTCGACGCGGTAACGAGATTATTACATGCGAGAATTGCAATCGCATTCTTTACTACGTATCGAAAGACGAGACCGGCGATCTGAGCAACTCGCGCTCTCGCGCGACGTCAGAGGTTGCTGCGCCGTAGATTCCCCTCCCTCCTGGGAGGGGTTGGGGCGGGGCGAAGCTACGGGCGCCACCCAAAAGGAAGACCCCGCGCGGGCTGAAAGCCCGCGCACAGGATATTTTGCTTTTCTCTTTTCCGTAGCTACGCTCCCTCCCCCAGCCCCTCCCAAAGAGAGGGGAGCAACTTCTTACCTGCTTCTAATTCTCAACGATAATTATGCGAGTCCTGGTAACGGGTGGCGCGGGCTACATCGGCAGCGTGGTGACGGAAGAGCTGGTCAATGACGGCCACCAGGCAGTCGTCTATGACAATCTATCCAAGGGACATCGCGACGCTGTCGCGGACGGAGCGCACTTTGTCCACGGCGATTTGATGGACACGGCGACGCTGCGCAGCACGCTCGAACAAAATGGAATCGAAGCTGTGATTCACATGGCAGCCGATTCACTAGTCGGAGAGTCGGTCGAGCATCCCGCCAAATATTTTCGCAACAACGTAGTCGCCGGCTTGAATCTGCTGGACGTGATGCGCGACACAGGCGTCAGTCGATTTGTCTTTTCTTCCACCGCTGCGACCTACGGCGAACCCGCGAAACAGCCGATCGAGGAGCTTGATCCCACCCAGCCAACCAATCCGTACGGCGAGAGCAAGCTGGCTTTTGAGCGGTCGCTTCATTGGTACGAAAACGCGTACGGGCTTCGATACGCAAGTCTCCGATATTTCAACGCCGCGGGTGCGACGAAGAGATGCGGCGAACAGCACGATCCTGAAACTCACTTGATTCCGATCGTTCTACAAGCCGCCGCTGGTCGACGCGACAACGTGACGATCTACGGCGATGACTATCCGACGCGCGACGGTACCTGCGTGCGCGATTACATTCACGTGGTCGATCTGGCGCGTGCGCACGTTCTTGCGCTTAGCATCCTGGATGAAAGAAGCGCGATCTATAACCTGGGTTGCGGCGGCGACGGATACAGCGTGCGTGAAGTGATCGAAACCGCCGAGGCGGTAACCGGCCGCGAGATTCCGGTTAAGGTTGGCCCGCGACGGCCGGGCGATCCTGCGGTTCTGATTGCTTCGTCGGAACGAATCAAGGAAGAGCTCGATTGGCGGCCAGCGTTCCAGGACCTGCGTGTCATCATCGAGTCGGCCTGGGCGTGGATGCAGGCGTATACGCATGGTTATTCAGGGTAAAAGGGAACCGAAGGCAGTTTCACGCAAAGGCGCAAAGTACAGAAATACGTAAGGCGCAAAGAATTGAACCTCCTGCCGTTGCGTGAACTTCTATGTGTTGAAGAACTGAACGTCGGGTGATTTACGAAACGATGTTCCCTTCACCGCGTTTGAATTCAACTCTTTGCGCCTTACGTATTTCTGTGCTTTGCGCCTTTGCGTGAGACAGACCCGCTACCAATTTCTACAGTGTTAGCGGTCTGACTGACCGTCACGCCCTCCTCACAATCAACTCTCGCACCGACCATCACCCTCGGGCACGCCGTTTGTTTACTACCCTCTTGTCATAATTCAGACGAGGTGTTTTCGGACAGTTCCCACACTTTCGACGGGGCGAGGTGTCCGCAAACCGCCTAGCATCATTACAGAGGGAGATTCGAACAATGGCGGAATCGATACGATTAGCGGCGGAAGAGGCCGGGCTAATGTCTAATGGCGAAATTACCTGGCATCCGGGCGGCGACAACGCCGGCAACGAAATCAACATAAGCGAAGTCGAGCGATGGGGATCTGCTCTGGGCGGCGGTGCTCTGGCGGTTTACGGAGTGTCACGACTGTTGTCGCACGGCTCGGTGGCTGGCGCGGTTATCGCACTGGTCGGAGGCGCGCTTGTCTATCGCGGTATGACCGGCCATTGCGAAATGTACCAGGCGCTCGGATTCAGCACTGCCGATTCCAGTGACAATCCGAACGTCAGCGTGCGTGCCGGTCACGGCTTCAAAGTGGAAAAGAGCGTGACGATTAATCGTACGCCGGAGGAACTCTACGGCTTCTGGCGAAACTTCCGAAACCTGCCACGCTTTATGAAACACCTCGCGGACGTGCGAATCACGGGCGACAATCGCTCGCATTGGGTGGCCAAAGCGCCGGCGGGAACGACCGTCCAATGGGAAGCCGAAATCTACAACGAAAAAGAGAACGAGTTAATCGCATGGCGTTCGTTGGAAGGCGCCGACGTAGACAACGCCGGCAGCGTTCGATTTGAAGCCGACCCGTCCGGACGCGGAACTGTAGTGCGCGTTGCTTTGAAGTACGATCCGCCCGGCGGCAGGCTCGGAAAAATCGTAGCCAAACTTTTTGGTGAGGCGCCGGACCAACAGGTCGAAGACGATCTCAATCGATTCAAGCGTTTGATGGAAGTTGGCGACACGTCTTCCGGTGAATCGTTTGAATCGTTTCAAAGCGGACGAAGCGCGACTGCCGGGCACTAAAGTTCGCTGTCATAGAAAAGGTTAAGAAGATGAAAGACGATTCAGGCGGTACGACCTCGATTTGGACCGCGACATCCAAAGAGATCGCTTCCGATGGGCCATTGTCCGGCGATGCGAACGGCGACGTATGTGACGTATGTATTGTGGGAGCTGGAATCGCCGGCATGACCACCGCGTACTTACTGGCGCACGCGGGTCGATCGGTGATTGTCCTCGACGATGGCCCGGTCGGCGGCGGCATGACTGGCCGCACCACCGCGCATCTGGTCAACGCGCTTGATGATCGCTATTTCGATCTGGAGAGTTATCACGGCGAAGCGCAAGCGCGCCTGGCCGCGCAAAGCCACTCCGCTGCGATCGATCGGGTTGAATCGATCGTCAAAGCTGAAAACATCGATTGCGAGTTCGAGCGGCTGGACGGTTATCTTTTTGTTCCGCCCGGCGAATCGAAAGAGATTCTGGATCGAGAGCTAAAGGCAACGCATCGCGCGGGACTGGCGACCGAGCTTGTCACGCGGGCCCCGCTCGAATCGTTCGATACCGGCCAGGCTCTGCGCTTTCCCGACCAGGCTCAGTTTCATCCTTTGAAATATTTGTCCGGACTTGCGTCGGCGATCAAAAAACTCGGCGGCCGAATTCATACCGGTACGCACGCGAGCAAAATTGAAGGCGGTGATTCCGCTCGAATCGAAACTGAAAACGGCGCGGTGGTTACGGCCGGGTTCGTAGTCGTCGCCACCAACACTCCGGTTAACGACCTGGTAGCCATTCACACCAAACAAGCTCCGTACATTACCTATGTGATCGGAGTTCGCGTGCCAAAAGGATCAGTCGGGCGAGCGCTTTATTGGGACACGCCGGATCCCTATCACTATGTTCGAGTCGAAAGCGCGCAAGACGACGGCGACGTACTGATTGTCGGCGGCGAAGATCACAAGACCGGTCAAGCCCAGGATTTCGAGGAGAGATACCAACGCCTGGAGCAATGGACGCGCGAACGCTTCCCGATGGCCGAAGAGGTTGAATATCGCTGGTCGGGACAGGTATTGGAACCGATTGACGGCCTCGCATTCATCGGCCGGAATCCGCTCGATGCCGAAAACGTATTCATAGCCACCGGCGATTCGGGCAATGGAATGACGCACGGAACGATCGCGGGAATGCTCATTACCGATCTAATCCAGGGCAGGGAAAATCCGTGGACCAGTCTTTACGATCCGTCGCGAAAACCGCTCAAGGCGATTAAGGAGTTTGCGAAGGAGAACCTGAACGTCGCCGCGCAATTCGCGGATTATCTGACGCCTGGCGACGTCGATTCAGAAGAACAGATCGTCGCGGGCGAAGGCGCAATCGTTCGTCACGGCTTGACGAAGATTGCGGCCTATCGCGACGAGTCGGGCGGGCTTCATCGTCTATCCGCTGTCTGTCCGCATCTTGGCTGTATCGTCGACTGGAACAGTTCCGAAAAGACCTGGGATTGCCCGTGTCACGGCTCGCGATTTGATGCGACCGGCAAAGTAACGATGGGTCCGGCCAACAGCGATCTTGAGCCGGTGCAAACTGGGAAGACCGCGAGCTAGTCAATCTTCGGTGGAACTAATAGATGAGCAGTAACCCGACACCCGCACTTGAAAAGCCTGCAAAAAGCCCCGCTGAAATCGTCGGGCACGGTGCGCGCAAGCGCTGGTGGCGCAGGCGCGGCGCGAAACGACGGTTCTGGTACGAAGACGCGAACGGAAATCGGATCACGGATAAGGACCACCTCGAGCGAATAAAGTCGCTGGTGATACCTCCCGCGTGGACCGAAGTGCGCATAGCGCCCGGTCATCGAACGCAGCTTCAGGCCGTCGGATTGGATCTGAGCGGACGCGTCCAATATCTATATCATCCGCAGCATTCCGTTCGACAGCAACGAAAAAAGTTTGCCAAAGTCGAACGCTTCGGCGAACTCCTGGGGATGTTGCGGCGAAAGACCAACGAAGACATCGCAAGAAACGAACTTTCGCGCGAGCGCGTGTTGGCCGTCGTCATCCGCTTGATCAATGAGCTGTATTTTCGCGTTGGTTCAGAGGCCAGCGTCAAACGTTATCGTACGTACGGCGTGACGACTTTGCGCAATCGGCATCTGGAGATCAAACGCAACGGACAGCTTGTTTTCAGTTTCAAGGGAAAGCACAGCGTGCAACACAGACGCGTGATCGTCGACAAAGAACTCGCCGTGTTGATGCAGGAGCTTAAAGCAACCGGAGGGGCTCGGCTGTTTGGCTATCGCGATGAAGATGGCCGCCTGCGACCGATAAAGCCGCGCGACGTGAACGACTATATCAAGGCCGCGACCTCGGCTGAATTTTCGGCTAAGGATTTTCGCACCTGGGGCGGAACGCTATTGGCGGCGGTCGAGCTGGCGGAGATGGGATTGGCCGAGGATGAGAAGCAGGCGAAGAAGAATGTGGTCAGCGCCGTCAAACGAGTTGCGGAACGTTTGGGTAACACGCCGACGGTTTGCAGAGGTTCGTACATTCATCCGACCGTGCTCGAGCTGTATCAGCGAGGAACCACGCTGGAAGAGTACCGGAAGAAGAACGAGCGATACATACAACGCATCGAACCCGAGTACGAGCCTGAGGAGAAAGCTCTGCTGGGAATGCTGCGGGCGCAGGGAAATGGAAAAGCTTGAAGGTATGTCCGACAAACTTCAGTTTGTCGTCTGGATTCGAAACTCAATAGCCTCGCTAATCAGCGACAAACTGAAGTTTGTCGGACTTCGACTACTGCTTATTCATCTCACGCCGGATCTCTTCCAGCATCCGCTTACCGTCTTTGCTTTCAGGATTGAGTAACAAAGACTTCTCGTAATTCTTTTCGGCCTCTTTCAGATTACCCGCTCTGTAATAAGCTTCGCCGAGGCTGTCCCAAACATTGAACGATCCCGGAAACTGTTCGGCGTTGAGCTTGAAGACTTCAATGGCTGCCGCCGCATCCTTCCTGTCGTACAAAAGCCGGTAGCCGAGTTCGTTTATTTCGTCTTCACTGAAGTTGTATTCGTCGCTGGCTTTCAACTGTTGGAAGACACCCAGCATCGCTTTCGCGCCGCTCTTGTTGAAAGCCCTTCCCATCGCCGTGGCCAGCGACTTGAGGTCGAGCTTGTAAGGCTCGTCGTTCAAAATTCGCATCAAGCTGGTGGGCGTGTAGTGACGCAGCCATTCGATGTTCGAGAGAATGACGACCGCCTGATCGCCCGCCGTGTTCCTGAGAAAGTAGCTGACGTAACCAATGTCGCCGCCCGGGTGATACACGATTTTGCCGCGTGATTCATCATCAGCCACAAACCAACCCAGCGCGTCTTTTGATGGATAGTTAGTTCTCGCGAACGGTTTGTACTCGTCGCCGGTCGTGAGCTTTGTCGGCGAATACATTTCCGAGAGGCTTTGTTTGTTCAGAATTTTTCCGCGCTGCAATGCCCGGTGAAACTTCAGCAGATCTCTCGTCGTGCTGTACAGATTTCCAGCGCCGTACAGGTTTTGTTTTGTCGCGTATGCTTTTCGCGCTCCCTCGAGCGTTTGAACATTGACCGGAGCCGTCGCCAACGGGTTTGTAAATCTGTAACCGGCGGCGACCTCTTTCTTCAGCGGCTCGGTGATATCGCCGATCGACACAAACGATCGCGTCATCCCTGCGGGAACAAAAATATTTTCTTTGACGAACTGAGAAAAACTCTTGCCCGATACTTTCTCTACGACGAGGGCCAGCAAAATGTAGTTTGTATTGCTGTATCCCCATTGGCTGCCGGGCTCGAATTCCAGTTTTGGATTGAGCCGGGCAAAGACCTGAATCAATTCGGCGTTGCTCACGCTCTTGCCTTCGATCTCGTACAGGATCTGAGGAGTTTGATATTCCAGCAAACCGGAGGTGTGCGTCAGCAAATGGCGCAAGGTTATGTTCTTGTATGACAGCTCTGGTACGTACTTCGTAATGCTGTCGTCCAGCTTTAGCGCGCCCTGTTCTTTTAGTTTCAAAACAGCAACGGCAGTGAAAGACTTGGCCACCGAGCCGATAAGAAAGATCGAGTTTTCCGACAGAGGCGTTTTGTCCTCGGCGTTGGCATAGCCGAATGAATGCTCGTAAATTATTTTTCCCTTTTGGTAAACCAGAACGTTACCGCTGAAGCCGTCTTCCTGATTAAGCTTGCTCAGAATCGAATCGATCTTCTCGACCCGACCCTGAGCTAAACAAAGACTGAAAGCCAAACAGACTAACAAAACGATCGAGACAAACCGCATAATCGGCCTCCTCCAGCAGACGGCAGCACCGGGCATAGCTATCCTCTCAAATAGAGAAACACCGTGGACTGGAATTGTGTGACAAGGAAACTGAAGGAGCCGGTGTGATGGGTGGGAATTGTCAGGTTATGATTCTTCGGTCGGCTCGGGATTAGTCCGCGCATACTCGATCCAATCGCCTGACTCGATCACTGTGCTGAGCGAATAGAATGCAGGATCGGGTTCGTAGATCCAACTGGTCACTTTGCGGTCATCAACGTCGATCTCAACCTGCTTGCGCAGATAACGGGCCGGAGCCTCTATCTCATCCAAACTATTCAAAGTCTCATCATCGATTTCATAGACCTCGCCTGTAACCATCGAGCTCGATGCATCAAGCATTAAGCCGGGATACTCACCAAAGTCATAGAGACGGCCGCCCACGTTTGCGGTGCCGACAAACTTTGAACCAGGAAAGATCTGAGGCATCGCGCGAATGCCGCCGCGTCGCAACGTGCCATAAACAAATACGAAGTGGGTGTTCATTTGGGACTTTCCTCGAAGCCTTTCAACTAACCCTGACACAGTCAGGAAGGGGACCCTGTCCCCGCCGCGAGAATAATTTTATTCAGCGTCCTTTGCACCAAAAGCCCTTCGAAGATCGTACAAATGCAGCATTAGAATGTTCATTCGGCCAACCTGTTCAGATAGTCTCGTAGTTCGTCCAACGAAGTCTGATCGGAAATGTAGCCGATATAGTTATCCGGTCTCAGCAATAAACTAAAAGGCCGGTCCTCGCCGAAAATTTCCACCACCCGCGGAGTAAGACGGAGGCCGGTGAAGTCGACCAATTCAGCGAACTCGCTTTCGAGCTCAGTCTCTCTTGTCTGAAAGTCGATCTGATCGTTTGAGAAAAGGAGCCAGTGAAATTTCGGTTGGCGCAGGCTGTCATAAACGCTTCTCTCATCGATCAAAAAATACGGCATGCGGTCTCCGGCTTTAACCCTGAAGTTGTTGCCACGGTTCTCGCTCAAAGACTTGTCGCGATAATTGATGCCGATTTGCGAGATGCGCGGGAATACAAACTTCTTGACCGCGTCGATGCTAAACGCAACACCGGCGATGTACGGAAAAACGTGTGTCCGCAGGTAGGCCAGAACCGGTTCGGGGCTGGCGACCAGATTGAAAAATCGGTCGGTCGTATTTATCAGGTTGTGGGCGTTCTCGAGCCGTTCCTCGTTGTAGGTATCGAGAATTTTCTCGCTCGCGTTGCCCTTCAATACCAACGCCATTTTCCACGCGAGGTTGTATCCATCCTGAATCCCGGTGTTCATTCCCTGTGCTCCGGCCGGCGTGTGAATGTGCGCTGCGTCGCCTGCCAGAAAGCCCCGGCCCATCGAGAATTTATTAACGTGGCGCGAGTGAACTTTGTAAGTTGAAAACCAATTCACGTTTGTTATGTCGAGAGCAAGCTGCGTGTCTCGCTTGATCTGCTCTTCGATCTCTTCATACAAAACCTCGCCTTCGTCCTTTGCGAATTCTTCTGGAAAAGTTCCGACTATGCGCCAACGCTTCTCGCCTATCATCGGGAAAAACGCGAGCAGGTTATGTCGCATCAAGAAGGCCATCAACGCGTCGTGTGAAAACTCCCAGTCAATCTCTACGTCGGCCACGTAGAACATCCGCTCGAAAGTGCTTCCTTCGAATTTCAACCCGAGCGATTGACGAATCAAGCTCTTCGCACCGTCGCACCCGACCAGAAACTTCGCCTCGATGATTTCGGTCTCGCCGGCCGCGTTCTTAACTTCTACTCCTACGCCCGATTCGTCCTGCGTGAATGATTCAAGGTCGGTCCTCCAGCGAACGTCTTTGTCGTTTGCTTTGATAAAGTCATAGAGGAGCTTTTCGTGCCGTCCCTGTTCGACGATCAGCACGTACGGATACGGACTGAGGCCTTTGCCGATTTCGGCGAACTCCATTTCGCCGCGGACTTCGCCGCCGACAACCATCCGCGCTTTTGCGGCGATCGCGCCCAGCGAGATCAGATTTTCCGCCAGATCGATCTGCTCGTAGATCTCGAGCGTCCGCGCCTGCACTCCGATCGCTTTTGAATGCGGCGTAGTCGTTTCGTTCTTGTCGAAAATTACAAAATCAACGCCGTGCCTGATTAGCTGACACGCCAGGGCCAGGCCGGTCGGCCCCGCGCCACAGATGATTACGTCAGTTCGTGTTGTTTCCATGAATCAAACCCGGCAAGTCTGCTGGACGTTTCGCCCTGGCCTTATTCGGTCAACGGCGATTGAAATTATTCTTCGGCGTAAGAATCTCCCACTGATTCGATGAAGCGATCATGTCGTATTCGATCACCGACTGATGGTCTGCCAAAGATCTTCTCGAAATGGCAAAGCAAACAGCGCGGCCGACTACACCCAAGAGCTTTTTGTTTTCGGAAACGACCGACTTGAAGTTCACAAATACAATCAATCGGACGCCGGTCGTGGGCTAAATGAATATGCAGCCCGTGAGCGCGTACGGTTCGGCCCAGTTCCAAATGATATCTCTTCATAACTCTGTTCTTTCCGGGAGCGCACTCGTCGGCACGCTCCCTTAGGTATGAAGAGGTTCATTCGATCAGCCAGGTTCTCTTTCAACATTCAGACACTCGCCTGTTTTGAGGCTCGAAGGCTTCGGAAGACTAACGCGGCCGCGGAGTATCCTTTTCCTCGATCAACTGACGCAGCGCAGTGTTCACTGCCTCCGCGTCAGGAAAGGCCGCTGCCACATCGGGGTCAAGCAGAATCAGGTTTGTTCCCTGCCGATACCGCTCCAAGTATTTGCCGCGCACTCCGTCTTTCATCTGCGCAAAGTCATACTCGGGCCGCAAGTCATCCCCATCTTCTAATTCACTCTTGTTCATAAGCTTTTCTTTCACTGTGTGTTGCCTCGCGGGCGCTGATGATCCGCACCTGTTCTCCATCATCAGTATGAGCCACCACCAGGATTTTACCTCTATCTGATAACCCGATGATAACGAATCTCTGTTCTGTGACTGAGTGATCCGGGTCTGAAAAGGTCCCGGAGAGAGGGTCGCCGAAAACCGAAGATGCTTCCTCGAAACTTACTTCATGTTTTATGAGATTGCTCGAGGCTTTGTTTCTGTCCCAGGCGAACTGCATGTTAGGAATATAGCCGCAAGATGCTTAATGTGACCACTCATGAGGGTCTTGTAAATTCACTTGAGGACGTTGCGCACGTTGGAAATGACCTCTTCACCAGGAACAGACTCTAACTCGCCTTTGCGATAAGTGTCATAGCGACGTTGCGACTCGGCGATCAATAAATTCTAAACCTCACTGTCTGAAAAAGGATCAAGTTCCTCAATGAGAATTCGGGTACTGGGTCAATTTGAAATCACGCCTTAAGAATCTCGTCAACGCCGAAGGCGTTGGCTAATTCAAGCCCAGGATTGGAGCGCAGCGACAACCCTGGGGGCAAGGGTGAAATCAATCTGGCGCAACGCTGAAAGCGTTGCGTAGTCGGCTCGACTTCGATTCACAACGCTTTCAGCGTTGAAGCGCACGAATGGACTTGCTACCCAAGGTTCTCGCTGCGCTCCAACCTTGGGCTGAAATTAGCGAACGCCTTCGGCGTTACAATGCGAATTTCTTCAAACTGACCCACTGCCAGAATTCGGGCGAGCGGCTAAGCACTTGCACTTCATCGGCACCTACAAGTTGCGTACGTACTCGATGGCTTCGATCGCGTCACGCGCTTCGGGGCTGAACTGGTTCAGTTCGTCCTCGGTCAAGAGGCCTTCTGCTTTGATGTTGGCTAGAAGGATGAAAGCATTTGAGCGCTTCATGTTATCGAACGCGTCGGCCATCCTACTGTTTCGGTCCTGGATTAGGTCATAGACCTTAAGGTAGCTCTCGTGATAACCATTTGAACTTTCAGCCGTAGCCGCTCGGACGTCCTCTAACACTCGTTTGCAGAATCGCTCTAGAGCGACAGTCTGAAGCCGCCGACACACCTTCCAATCTGATTCTTTGATTTCTCTGGCCATTATTTTAGATATCTATGCCGCAGACAAAACAGCTTTCTCTGCATCTTTAGGCAGTTCTATAGGAAGAAAGTTTTCCTGGGGATAAAGGTAGTCTTCGCCCGATTCGTCAATGACCCGAATGTAACCGTCAGCAGCGGCCGCCTCATCCGGCAGAGCGCGATAGAGCTTCCTCAACTCTAGATCCTCGCACTCCTCATTTCGAATGCAGATGACAAATTTTTTGCCTGCCGATTTTGCTCGTTTCATCGCTTTCAATCCAAATAGCGGTTGGGTTACACATCCCGGCGAACTCAACAGTCAAAAAGAGTGCGTGTACTGTCGTCGCGTAGGCTGGTTGACGTCCAACAAACTTCAGTTTGTCGCTGGTTGAATCCAGATCAAGTCGGCGACAAACTAAAGTTTGTCGGACATCGATCAGCGATCTCGTTTGATGCTGGCGGAATCTTTTGCATTCGATTTGCCGATGAACGCCTTCGCTTCCGCGATCTCCGGCCGGTTGCCATCGGCCCAACGGCTTAACTCCAGCAGCTTCGCGTAGTAACTCTTCGCCTTCTCCCGATCGGCCGCGAGCTTGCTTTGCTCCGCCACCAACCTTGCCGCGCGGGCCGCGCCATAAACTCCATTGAATCGCTTCGGCGCGGTTCGCAGCGAGGTCTCGAATTCCTGCAAAGCCACCGCCGCCTGCTTCATCTCCAGCAACAGCTCGCCGAGCTGTTCGCGCGCCGGAAGAATCGAGCCCGGCGTCACTGGATGTTTGTCGGTTGCGTCATCCAGGTCCGCCGCTTCGCGCATCAGCCGCAGCGATTCCTCATTCTTGCCTTCGGCGTGCGCCAGCCAGGCGGAGGCGATCAAACGCTCGATCTCGACCTGCCTGGCCCAATCGTAGCCGCCCTTTACCGCGACCAACTCCTTGCGGATCGCCGCCAGCTTCTCGACATCCTGTCGCGCCGAGTCGGCATCGCCGCTGCGCGCAGCGCCGATCGCTCGCGCGAAATGAATCTGGGCTTCGGCCCACCGAAAACGCTGCCATGGGAAGTTCCCCAACGCGCTCGGCGCTAACGTCAGTTTGGCCGCCTCGTCCCATTGCCGCCGTTCGAGCGCGTATCGCGCGGGCACGGCGGTGAACGCGTAGGCCACCTTGAAAGTCTCGGGCTCGGCTTTCGGCATCTTGTTCAATTCGTCGAGCACGGCCCAGGCCTGTTTGTCCTGCGCGCCCTGCAGGTAGGCGTAAGCCAGATAGTCCATCGCGTGAAACTGCTCGTCCCACACACCCGCCATCTTGTTTCTGACAGCAAACTCTTTCGCCGCGGCCTTGGCGTCCAGGTTTGATCGTATCGCCTCCTGCCACAAACCCAGCCGAATGAAAATGTGCGAAGGCATGTGACGCGCGTGGGCGGAAGCGGGCGCGATCTTCGCATAGCTGTGCGCAGCGGGCAGCGCAAGCTCCGCCAACGCCGGATAGTCGTAACTGTGAATCAGGTAGTGTGTGACTCCCGGATGTTGCGGCTCGCGCGCCAATACGGCGTTCAAAATCTGAGCGGCCTTCTTTTCGTTGACGTAGCTTTTGTCATTCGACATCGCACCGGTCGCGATTAGCGTCAAGGCATAGAAGACGCCGGCTTCATTGTCCGACGGAGTGCGCTGATAAAGCTGGTCCATCGCTTTGCTGTAAGCGAAAGAGCGGGTCCGATGATCGACGGTCGCAGCGTCCTTGTAGAAAACTTCTATCGCGGCGATATAGTCTCGCTCGCGTTCGGTCTGTGCGCCGGCGGCTTTGGCTTTTTCGATCGCGCCCCATCCCTTCTTAAGCTCGTCCGCGGTCGGCGGCGCCCAGAGCGGATGATAGCTGCTCATCGCAACGCCCCAGAATCCCATACCGCATTTCGGGTCGGTGACGGTAACTTCGGTGAACGCCTTCTCCGCCTCTTCGTATTCGAACGAATGTAGCCACGCGACTGCGCGGTTGAACTGAGTCTGCGCCTGTGGTGTACACGAGACGGTGAAGTTTACCTGCCCGAGTTTTTCTGAAGGGTCGTGTTTGTGCGGATGCATCTCCTGTGCTTTTGTGGAGCGCGGGTCGCCGATCAGGACCACGAGAAAAGTCACGAATAATAGTTTGACGACCAAAGAAGTTAGCTTCACGGGTTCGCCTCCTTTCGCATGAAACGAGTGATGGAAGAGATCGGGTAAATGTACTGGCAACGGCGCGTCGGTTGGTGTGCTTTTATGCTAAAGCCAGCGGCGATGTCAAATGGGGTGGCGCACTCATGCTGAGTGTGAATTAAGAGTAACTCTTGATTAAGATGGTACCCCTTGGATACCATTGCGCTATGAAAGAGCAAATCATTACGTCGTCGCCGGAGGTAATGGGCGGAACTCCGGTGTTTGCCGGAACCAGAGTGCCTGTCCAAACGCTGGTCGACTATCTTAAGGGCGGAGAATCGATCGACGAATTTTTGGAAGGATTTCCCAGCGTCACTAAAAGGCAAGTAATCGCCTTTTTAGAAGAAGCGGAAGAACAAATTTCGAAGATGGTGGCTTAGGTGAAGGTTCTTCTGGACGAGTGTGTAGACCGGCGACTAGGAAGAGAGTTAGTTGGGCATGATGTCAAAACCGTCCCTCAAATGGGATGGGCAGGCATTGCCAACAGTGCTCTTCTTTCGCTTGCGAGAAAAGAATTCGACGCTTTCATTACAGTCGATCGAAACCTCTCCTTCCAACAGAACCTGCCCAAACTCAAAATCCGGGTCTTAGTCCTATTCGCAACTTCGAATCGCTTGGCAGATTTGAAGCCGTTCGTCCCTAAAATACTCTCAACGCTTCCCACGCTCGAGAAAGGCCAGGTTGAGCACATAGGCGATTAAGATATCGTCAGACTTGTTGGCGCAGCCGCACTCACCGCAAGAAAATATCAACGTAATCCGTCGTCTCGTCGCAGGGGCTTTGCATCTCCTGCAGCCGCCAGTATTTTCGCTTGCCGGTTATCTTAAAAGTCATTACACCGTCTCGCTCACAGGGTTTTCCTTCGTTCTTGTAACTCACGCGCGTAACGATCTTTCCGCTGAAAGTGAATTCCTTTGCCGCCACGCTTAGCACTTTGCCGTCTATCTCCACCCAGTCGCCGCCTTTCGATTGGCGCGCCTTGATGGAGTAAACCCCGTTCCTATTGATGACCGTGAGATCGGCGAAGTCTTTCCATTCGTTCCAGCTGATCCAATGAAGTTGGAATTTGTGTCGGCCGAGCAACTGTTTGCCGGCAGCCGCGTCAATCACTTCAGTTTTGTCGTTTGATGATGCGCCGGTTTGAGCGTGAGCCGCTGGCGATCCGGCAGCCAGCGACAAGATCAATGCAAAAGAGAGAAATGTACGCACTTGAATTACCTCCACTTTTTTTCGAACGATGAATTACTTGCTTGTTCTCTTGTGCTGCAAGAACCATTCATAAAGCAGTTTGTTCTCGAAGATATCAAGGATAAAGTGATCGCGACCCGAAAGCAGTGAGTACTTTACACTCCCACCCGCCGCCTTCGCTGCATTGACCATTGCTTCAGATTCTTCCGCGCCTACAACATTGTCGGCTGCTCCATGAAATACCCAGATCGGCACGCCCTTCAAACGGCCTGCCCAGGCCGGTATGGTGGAAAGGGCGCTAATCGGTGCGATTGCCGCGAACCGATCAGGAAATTTGTACGCGAGATACCATGTACCGCGCCCGCCCATGCTATGCCCGGTCAAATAAACCCGGTCCGCATCAACCGAATAATTCGAGATTACTTCATCAAGCACGCCCACCAATAAGTCCGTGTCCGTCCAGATTTCACCAGCCGGACAGAGCGGTGACACGACGATGAACGGAAAAGACTTGTCTTGCTCGACCAGCCTGGGCAAGCCAAGCGTCCTGATTTTTTCGACATCAATTCTTGTTTTGATTTAGCGCGGCGCGTCTTTGTGCGATCAACATCGCGCCCACCACACCGATAGATGCACCGACGCCGCTTCCAGTGGCTCGCGCAGAGAGTCCCAGCACGCTGCTAAGCAGCCCGAGTACTAAACCCACGACCAATCCCACCACGATCATGATTACGATGATCGATCCCCAACTTCGAACCTTCGCATTGTTCTCCGCCATATGTGCCTCCAGAGTTTGAGAGTGTCGCAGTGACCAGCAAAGCATTCGGCTAAACAATCTTCTTTTCGTTCGACCATCCGCCATTTCCAGCAGATACGTTCCTGTATTCGGCCGAGTATTCGAAGCGGAATATTATGCGTCCTCGATATTCGTCATCATCGTCATGTGTTCGGTAGCCAAGAATCCTGCCACCAAAGAAGGATGGTTCTTTCTGTTTCTTGTGAAAGTAGATGTAACCGCCAATCAGCGCCTGGGCCGTCGTGGGAGAAACATCCCAAAATCCACTCTCGTGAATTCGGCCTTCAGTTTTCTGAATGTGGCCCATCCTCTCAATCAGGTGAATCTTTCGAGGCATACATGTCTACTTCCAAAGCCCGCAAACCGTGTGAAGAGTTACTCCGCTTAGCGCGTGAGCCGGTAAATCAGCACCGCTGCTCGTTTGATCTGCTTCGGCATTGACTCAATCTCTGCCCACTCGCCCGGCGCGTGCGCGTTGTCGCCTTGTCCGACACCGATGCCATCCAGACCCGGAACTAGATGCGTAATGAAACCTATGTCGCCCGCACCACGCTCTCCCGGGTCGAGCGTCTCGACTGTGCCGAATCCCATATCCTGACTGACCTGATCCAGCTGTTTGAGCAGCGCGTGATTGCCTTCGGTCGGCGTCATCGCCGGATAGCTATCTCGAAAAGAAATCTTTGCGGAAGCGCCGGGCAGATTCTTCGAGACGATCTCGCGCATTTTGGCGCGGGCTGCTTCTTTCTGCTCCTCGCTTATGAAACGCAGGTCGCCGGTGACCACGACTTTCGCGGGAACCACATTATGTTTGCCGGTCGCTGTTCCCGTGACGATATCCAGTCGCGCTTGAGTTCCACCCACGATCACGCTCGGGTTGAAGGTCAGGTACCTTTCGTTGCGCAGCGTCTCGTAAAACTGATTGAGGATCCGCGCCGTTTCAAAAATCGCGCCGGCGCCCATGTCGTCTTTGAATATCTGCGACGAATGCCCGGTCTTCGCTTCGACCTCGAGCGTCCAGAAACTGGAGCCGCGCCGGCCGACTGTAGCGGTGTTGCGAACCGCAGCTTCAAAGCTCAAAGCCAGATCGCTTTGTTTAGCGGCCGCAACCAAATCGCCGCGGCTCGTTTCCACCGGAGTACCTACGCTCTCTTCATCCCCCGTTAACATCACCTTGACGCGCGTGTCGCGCAGAGTGCCCGTCGCGTGCAGCGCTTTCAATGCGTAGAGCAAAACGACGTCGCCGCCCTTCATGTCCGACGTGCCGTTACCGAAAACTTTTGTTCCTTCGCGGCGAAACTTTTCACCCGTCAACACCGTGTCGATGTGGCCGAGCAGAAGAAGCCGCTTGCCTTTCGCGCCGGCCGTCTCAGCTATCAAATGGCCGGCGCGTTTCATTTCGGCCGGCATGTCGATCCATTTGGCTGTCAGGCCAATCGACTCGAACTCTTTCTTGAAGACATCTCCGACTTGCTTCACGCCAGAGAGATTTTCGGTTGGGCTCTCGATGTTGACGACCTTTTCAAACAGCGCCATGGCTTCGTCCGCATGAGCGTCAACGTAAGCGGCGATCTTCTGTTCGTCGGCCGACAACTTCTGCGCGTAGCTGTATGAGCAGGAAAAAGCCGCGATCAACGTCGCGATCGTGATTCGGATGAACAGCCGTTTCATATCGGAAGTCTATCCTTTCTGATGTCCGACAAGCCTGATGTCCGACAAGCTTCAGCTTGTCGCTGACTTTGATTGCAATGCACCGCTGGAACACAAGTGGCTTGATGGAGCGCAGGCGGCTCGCCTGCAGTGAGCGCCGCAGGCGCGAAAAGCGCAGATGCATTATTCGAGCTTCGCGCTCACTGCAGGCGAGCCGACTGCGCTCCATCGGTTGTCGTTCTTCTCGCCCGAACCTTCCAAAAACTTCTCCATCGAGAACAGCGGTGTTCCATGGAGATTATCCGGACCTTCGCTGCTTCGCCGAAACCCGTAACGTCCGTACAACTTGATTGCCCGATCAAGGAAAGGAGTGGTGCTTAGATACAACCGCTTGAAGCCTCGCTCAGCCGCGTAACTCTCAATCTGATTCAATAGCATCTCTTCGATTCGCATTCCCCGGGCCGACGGCAGAATATCCATGCCGCGAACGTATACCCCGTCGGCTTTAGGAACTGCGGACGCCGTGCCGACGACGATATCGTTTCGCACGGCAACCCAGATTGGACCTTCCGCAATTCGGTCCTGCACTTGTTCGGGCGCCAGCGCGGTAGCCGCGTAACCTTCTTCTGTGTAGAGAGGCTTGTATTCGACGAAAGACTCTTGCAGCACCGAAGAGATTGACGACGCGTCTTCGGTTGTAGCCAATCGTATTCGGACTTCCTGTTCCATCAGAGTCGAAAGAACTAGCCGGGCGATTAATTCTTCATTGCGGAAATACAACAGGGCGATGGCGAAAATTCTTTCGCTTCCGACATCAGATAACACATCGGCGGGTCGTTTGGATTGTAAGCCCCGGCGCGTATGTACGTGTACGCTATGCAGCGCGCGGTTGCATCACAGTCAGCCTGGCATTTTTCCGGAGTAGTCCCGGGATAGTATGTGATCCGCTCGCCTTCGTTGATTCCGGCATTGTCGTTCCTCGGTCCCCACGTACCTTTCGCCACGGTGGCAGATGGTGTCGGAGACGGCAACGCGTTGATGTTTCCTACGTTCGAATTCGGACGAGTGTCGGTTGCCTCATCCGGGCGCAGCGCTATTAAACCTACGACCGCCGCCAACACGACGACGCCCGCAAGCCCGATCACAATGCCGATCACTATCCACGGGATCGCACTCCGTTTATCCCTCGGCTGCTGACGAGGTCTCTCTGGAAATGAAGCCGGCGCGTGCGGCGATTGAATGGTTGAAAGCAGCGGCGAGTCAGACGGGCTCGGAATAGTTTTCAATATTTCCGTAGCCGGTTCTGTCGCTCGCGCAGCAGGTATTTGAAGCGTCTGGTGCGAGTTATACGGAGCCGAAAGAATCGAGCCGTCAACCAGACAGAAGGTCAGCGTTTCGTCAGAGTATGTGCGTTTGCAGGTAGGGCAGGATTTCATGGGCGTGTTTGGAAAGCAGCACTCTCGTGTTCTTGTGCCAGGAAAACTTCTTTCATTTTCTCAAGAACATTAATGGCGTGCTGTCTACTTACGGAGGGGAAATTGTCCAGGAACTCATTAAGACCATCGCCTTCTTCGAGGTAATCGAACAAGGTTTGAACAGGCACCCGAGTACCGGCGAAAACCGGTGTGCCACCGAGAATGTCATCCGAACGACTTATGAGTTCAGTCATAGCTCATTACCTCCCTACGAAATCATTCTTCAGACGTAGCAAGAGGCTGACTCTCTTTGGTAACTCCGATCAAAAAACGCAACGCTTCGTTTACGGCTTCCGCGTCTGGGAATACCTCCGCTATATCCGGTTCCAGCCGTACTGCACCAGCGAAACGCTTCGCTCTCTACCCAGTTTCCTTACGCGAAGATTTTGCAAGTCGTATTCGGGACGAAGCTCATCATCCATGTCTGTTTCAACCTCTTCAGGAACCTCTAATTAAGTCAATTTGCGGAGGCTCGTACCGGGCTTTGCCCGTCGATGTGCGGAAAAGCTTCGCTTTTCCGACTGTCTCCTGACCCCTACAGGCGGCTACGCCGCCGATTTGTTCTCAATTTCAGATAGGCGGCGAAGCCGCTGGAAATCGGGCGACGCGAAAAGGAAAAGCAAAGCTTTTCCCCACATCAAGCGGCAAAGCCGCGATTCCAAAACTGAAGCAAGTGAATCCGAGCTTCCCTCACAGTATAACATCGCTGATTTCGCGCGGTTCGAGAGCCAGAGTTGTAAGACTTCGCGCAGTGCTCTGCTGCCTACCGAACCAGTTTCGTCAGCAGATCCGCGAGCGTTTCTCTTGCGTCAGCACAAAGCCCCGTGTGAACCGGAGATGTTTGCACAACCGTGCTGCGCGGGGCGGTCAGCCAGCGAAAACGCTCGCCCGGCGAGAGCTTGCCGATTGCTCCGGCTTTCTCCCCGCCCGCGCAAATTTGTTCGATGGCTTGAAGATGGTCTCGCATTTCCGAGACGCTCAAATCACAATTGAAAGCGCGCAGCCGTTCTTCGTTAAGCTCAAATGCAGTTTGCAGAAAGTCCTGCGCCGCGCAATAGAGAATCACGCCGACGTTCAGAAATTCTTCGCGTTCCACCCGCGGGATCACGCGTATAACGGCATACTCAAACAGGTCTTTCTCTCGCACGCTGCGCCTCCTCGAGAAAGATATTCGAACCTGCCAACCTCGCCTGCAGAAATTCAACGTAGACTTTTCGCTGTTCGTCCGGCGATTCGCCATCCAGCCATTCGTCGGGAATCAAAGCCGCGATCGCATCTATTTTTTCAGCGGTGAGAAGCCGGCGAAACTCCGCGTCTACGGCTTCCAGGTCGGTGGCTCCCGTTAGCAGGACGTGATCTTTGACCTGCTCGAATGGTTTGCGGCTTTGCGCTTCCCAGTTTTGCCACGCGTGATGAAAGTAAAGCGAAGCGCCGTGGTCAATCAGCCACAGCTTTCTGTGCCAACTGAGCAGATTCAGATTGCGCGGTGTGCGATCGACGTTCGTCACAAAGCAATCGAACCACACAATCTGCGACGCGAGCTTTGCGTCGACGGTTTCCACCAGCGGGTCAAACGTGATCGAGCCGGGCAGATAATCGAGCGCCAGGTTCAGACCAGCGCTGGCGCGCAGCAGATCCTGAATCTCGGGATCAGGTTCGGTGCGACTTAAAACCGGATCGAGATTGGCAAACACGATCTCGGGCACCGGCAATCCGAGCGCGCGCGCGATCTCGCCTGAGACCAGTTCGGCGATTAGCGCTTTCGGGCCCTGTCCCGCGCCGCGAAATTTCAGCACGTATAAACCGTCGTCGTCTGCCTCGACTATGGCCGGAAGCGAACCGCCTTCGCGCAGCGGCGTGACATAGCGCGTGACATTCACGGTTCTGATTTTGTTTGATTCGGGATTCACGGTTGCGATGGGGGCTCGATCACATAGCTGTTGCCGTACTGCTGACAGTACGTGAGCCATCGTTTGGCAGGCGGCTTGATTATCTCTTCGCCCTCACCGTTGGGACGGAAGAACTTGCAGCGTGCCGGTCCTTTGTCATCCTCCGGGGCGGTTATCAAAATTCCAAAATCCATTCGGTCATACTCGATCAGCTTTTGGTCTGTCGGGATTTTGTAAACATGCGACTCCCACGCGCAACAACTTGCGCGTCCGTTTTCAACTATGTAACCGTCGCTCACCTCCAATTCGGAATAACCGCCCGAGAAGAAGTGATAGAAGCTTCGCGTAGCAGGATCGAAACGATAAATGTTTCCCTCGCAATTCGGCCCGGCTCCGCACTGTCCTCTGACGATCAGATCAAGGTAGCCATCCTTGTCAAAGTCGGACAAGCTGGCGCGGTCTTCTTCGTCACGAGCGACGTCGAACGCAGTTTGTTGGGTTCGTTTTCCGGGGCGTTGAACCGTGACCGCGAAGCATGGCCCTTTGTCCGGGCATTGCCTGGTCACCAGCTTCACGGTCGACCCATCGCGATTTCGGCGAGTGACCGGCCTCTTGGCTGTTTGCCCTAAGACAAAATCCCCACCACAGAAAAGCAGGATCAAAATCCAGACAGTTTGTCGCATGGTTATTCGACGCACCTCGAGTTGATTGATTGACATCCGTAACTTGTCTCGTCTGATGTAATATTGCGCCGCCTTATCCAAACCTTTTACCACATCTTTGTATGAGTGGAAGAATAGGAGACAAGAGAGAATGAGAAAGAATCGATGGAATGTTGCGTTAGGTCTGGGCTTCATTTTTGTCGCAGCCATCGCGTGCAACTTCAGCGCAACGACTGCGAACATCAGCAGTCTGAAAGTCGGCAAGGATGCGAACGTCGGCAAAGAGTCCGACAGCTTCGGCCCCAACGATACGATCTACGCGGTCGCGGTGATTTCGAATGCTTCGGAAAATCTTAAAGTGACGGGGCGCTTGAGCGCCGAGAGCGTCGAAGGCATGGACAGCGGGCCGATCCCCGGCGCGGAGAAGACGCTCGATATGCAGGGCGCCGGAACGGCGAAGTTCAACTTCACAGGCGGCGCGAACGGCTGGCCGAAGGGGAAGTATAAGCTGGAAGTTCTGATGAAGAACGAAGCGGGCGAGGAAAAGGACCAGGAAAGCGTTACTGTTACGGTTTCCTGATCCTGCCGAGAATTATTTATCTTTGCCACGAAAGCTTTTCGTTACGTCGCCTTGCCGGCCCGGCCTTAAGGCTTCCATATACCGAGCGCTCGGAACGTCGCGGCACGCCGATCTGCAAGAGCGACTTTGGCAGGGCCATTGACCTTTGCGGTCACGCCTTCCACATCGCCGGCATCTGCCAAAGGCGAACAATTGCGCGCGTCCCAAAATGCGAACGCGATTCGAGCTGCGGACTCGGGCTCACGAGCGAGTCCAGGGTTGCTTTCGATATCCAGGCCCACAATACCACCGATATCCCGGTAGTTTGTTCGACCAGTAAGCTGTTTATAACCCGAACCACGATACCGCCATCCATCCCCGCTTGCTTCGTTGCCGTTGCCCAGGCGGTTGGCGTAGACGCGATTAGCAATTGCCTCTCCTCCAAGCTTAATCAAAGCGCGAGCATCCTCAAGCCCGCGCACCGCTTTGAAAAGCGCGTCGAGGCGTTTCGGATCTCTGTAATTCATATTCTCTATCATGCTCGCAAACCCGCCTGTTTCGACGAAGATTTGACCCATAAAATGACCGAGCCTGCGCGGTGTCGTTACCGAGCTGGTTTTTCGTGCATCCTCCAGGGCCTTGGCGTGTTTCTCCGGGTCTTTGATTCTGGGAGCAAATTTGCGAAGTGTTTCTACTGTAATCATGTGGTTTCTCCTTAGGGGCTGGGGCCAGGGCTTGAATAAATTCGCTACGATCGAAGATCATTCAAGACCGGGCGCAATGTGAGTTGTGAGGTGGCGCATTAAGTAAAGCCTGTATTCTTCATTGGGAGCCGTGAATGTTCCTTCGCGAGTTTTGGGTAATTCTATTCTGTGAGGCTTGAATCGTCGAGTCGTACATCGTTCTCATTCCGCCTGAAGGGTGGAAAGGCGATAGCCCGGCCCAACTGGCTGGGTGTTGGATACTAAACAAGTCCGACCCAGCGGGCCGGGTGTTCATTGCGCAAAGTACCCCGGCCGGTAAGCAAGTCTTAACTTGTCCCTCTTTTTTTCAGGATTAACTACTTCAATCCGTGTCTTTCTGAATGAACCCTCGAGCTTTTTGTTCGTGGATGAATATTTGAGAACATACTGAGCGCTTAGTTCCTGTTCGATCTCCACTAAGGTTGCTTCCAGCTCTTTTTCTTAGGGAAAAAGGCTCGACCTCCGGTTCTCTCCGCCAGTTTTTCCAAGATGCCTTTGTTGGGCCCGCCATACCACGTCGTTAATACCTACGGCATAGATGATCGCACCGTTCTTTGCCACGCGTTCAATCGCCTCATTCATCTTCTTTAAGCTTAGTGTGTCCGTGCCATCCGAAAATAGAATCATCACTCGTCGTGAATGCAGCGCCGGACCAGCCAGAACCTCGTCACAAGTAAACCAAAGAGCATCCCAGATCGATGAACCATAACTCGATTGACCCTGCGATGATTTAGGGGCACTGCGGACAAGATTGCTCGGAGGTGGCACGAATTTCACGCCGCTTATCGCCGATTGCACCTCCAGTAAATTATCCGTCAAAGGTTGCAGGATCGACATCTCACTCGTGAATGTAACGACGGCTGCATTGTCTTTCCCTGACCTAAGGCCGGAATTAGCAATGTTGATAGCCATGATCCTTGTGGCCGGCATTACCCGCTCCTGTGAAAAGCTCATATCTATGAGAAATGCCACCGAGACAGGAACGTCAACTCGCCGCTCGAGACTCAGAATTTCCTGCGACACGTTGTCTTCCAGGATGCGAATGTCTTCCTTCGTAAGCGTCGCGACAGCCTTCTTATTGTCGTCAATCGCGGTGAAGAAAACTGTTGCCGAGGAACTTCCAGGCTTCGCGGGAACTTGCGCGACGGAACTAATTTCGTGATTGAGAAACAAAACACTCAGGATCAACGAAATCAAAATTCTATTTTTCATAAATAATCCTCAGTCAGAAGCCAAATTAATGTTCGTTATTCTATTCGGAGAGGCTTGAATCGGCGAGTCGTCGTGCGCCCTGATTCCGCCTGAAGGGCGGAAAGGTGAAAGCCCGGCCCAACGGGCCGGGTGTTCGATACGTCAATTACGTTTGAGGCCTGAAGGGCCGAGAGGTTGTTTCGCTCTTTCAGGGCTTTGACAAGTTTTGCGCTTTGACTCCCAGGCCGTTGGCCCGGGCTTTCACCTTACGCGCCTTTGGCGCTCGATCAATGACTAGTCAGCGGCTCTTCGCCAACCGGAACGCTGCCATCTCTTCGCCGTTGCGGACCAGCAGCACGTCGCCGGCCAGCACTGGATGGTTCCAGGTCTTGCCTTTGATCGCGGGATACTGCGCGAGCTCTTTGTATCCGTTGGGAACTGCGCTTACCAGCGCCAGATTTCCTACCTCTGACACTATCAACAGCACGTCCTGATCTGCCAACAGAACGAGTTGGCCGGCTCCGTAGTCTCCGCCCGACCATTTGCGCTCGCCGTTTTCCAGATCGATGCAGGCGATCTCAGTCCCATCAAATCCGTACGCATATCCCTTATGAACGACGAAATCGCTGAAGTACGGTTTCAGCCCTTCGGAAGTCCATCGCTCCGAGACTGTCCATCCGTTTGCTCCGTTCGTGAGCGAGACGCGTTGAAGATCGCTGCTCTCGCCGATGCCCAGCAGCAGATCGCCGTCCGCAGTTACACCCGGCTGCACGATTCGGCCGCCGGTCGGCATAGCATGCTCCCATAGCAGCCTGCCGTCGTCGGGCGCTACGCTGATTGTCCCTGGCCCATTCATCAGCACGATCTGCGTAACTCCATCCTTGGTCACTTTGTGCGGCGAGCTGTAACAGCAGTTGGCTTTCGGACCGGTCCATCGCGGTTGTCCACTGGCCAGGTCATAAGCGGCGAGCGTGCCTCCCGCGGCGACGACGACCATGTCGCCGATCACCAACGGCGAACCGGAGTAACCCCAGGTCGGCAATTTCGTCTGAGCGTCGGACGCAGCGTTGCGCGACCAAACGACTGAGCCATCGTCGGCGTTGAGCGCGTTCAAAATTCCCGTAGCTCCCAATGTGTAGACCCGGCCGTCGCTGAGCGTCGGTGTCCCGCGCGGGCCGGCGCCGGCGTTCGATTCCCAAAATCGCGCCGCGTCTCGATGCGTCCAAACAGGCTCGCCTGTGGTCAGGTCATAACTCGAGACCATCTCGTCTTCACCGCGCTGTTCCTGCGTGTAGAGAACATTGCCGCGGACCGCGAATGACGACCAGCCCGGTCCGATCGGACGTCGCCACAACTCGACCGGCTTGGAGCGAGACCAGTCGGTTTCGATCTTGACGCCGTGAACAATTCCGTCTCGATCGGGTCCGCGAAAGCCGGGCCAGATGACTTTCGAGTCAGATGCCGGCAACGTTGACCGGCGTGCGGGGGCTTCGTTGCGCGATTGGGCCAGCAACCTGTCCTCGGGAGTCTCCGTCCATCGCCAGCGCAGATCGTGGTCGCCGGTCGCGCTAAAGCCGCCGGTGCGAATGAGCAGAAAGCCGCAGCATATCAAAACGACGATGATCACCAGCGATCCGCGCCGAAGTCCATTTGAGAGACGTCGTTTCCCGGCAATGCGGTTGATGGTCGCCGCCCAAACGACCAGGCCGATGCTCAAGAAGGGGATAGCCAGGCCGTAAATCAACATCCCCATCGCCCCATTCGAAATCGAAATGTGCACGACGCGCTTGGTCGCAATGAGGGCTACGACGATCAGGGCCAGCGCGCCCAGACGTTCCAACCAGGGAGCCCTGCTAAAGAAGACCCACCAAACAAGGACCGCCAAAACCCCCAGCGCGCCTCCCATCAACCCGTAAATACCCAACGAAGGTAAGATGAACGGGATGAGAAACCAGGCGAGTAAGATCAGCACCGCCGCGGCCACGCCCGGCCAAAGCCGGAGCGGTTTCCCTGGTTTCTGCTCGTTGTCTTCTGAAGTCGGTTGGTTGGGCTGTTCGAGGGGGCTATCAGGGGTGATCGGCGCGTCAGCTTCGATGGGCTTATCAGGTTGTATGGGCATAACAGCAATACGCTCCTCAACACGCTGTTTGTTCCCTGGTTTTGGGGTGGACTCTACTTCTTACTACGTGAGTGGGTAAGACGATAAGCGCTGGGAATGGAAGTAAAGGGATTAGAGATTGATTCCCGCAAAGGAGCAAAGGCGCAAAGAAAAGCTCGCAAGGAGCAATCAGCATCCAACAACTTTGCGGTCTTCCCTTGCGCCTTTGCGGGAGCTAGATCTTCGCTGCAGCTATCCAGGATTCAGATAGACACGATCTCAAACCGTTGCAATCTTCCCCTGCCACATGAATTTCTCTATCTGTCGTCGATGCCGCAGAAGATGCACGACCGCGTGCTCCAGCAATCCTTCCATGTCATAAATCGGTCCCCAACGAGTTTGGATGACTATTGCCGAAATCTCTTCGCCGCTCATCTCCCATCTGCCGTCTAACGTCTCAATGGTGTATTGGAGCGCTGCTTCGAGTTGCTCCAATGATTCCTGCCGGGCGAGAAGTTTGGGTTGCGGGCGCGTTGATGTAATTGAGAGTTGTTCTCGGATGTAATCGGCGTAACCGTACGCGGCCCTGACCACGTGCGACATGATCGTCTGGACCGAGCGGCAGTCATCATCCTTCGTCTCCGAATCAACAATGCGCACGAAATCATCGTCAGGGATCTGTTCGACAAGGCGCGTGAGCTCCGACGCTGCGCGTTCGTATTCATCCATTAGCGCTCCGATGGCGCCGTTTCGATAAGACGTTCTCATGATTTGAAATTCCAGGAAGCCGCAGCTGGTTGGTGTGTCCCCAAACAAAAAGCGAGCGGCGTCACAATGGAGGTAGGCGCTCCTGATAACAGGATTGAAAGGCTCTAGGCCTGAATCCTGACGCCCCGGCACGAGACCTCTAAAGCCGGTATTTGGATCGGTGATCACCGCTCGCCGGAAGACTACAATCAACTTGAAATTTTTCCAAGGAGAATTTCGCAAGCGCTTCGTGTGGCTTCGTGGTCCGTGCCCTTGCTTCGGTACCGACTCAATTCGGCTTAAGCGATTTCACCGCAACCCGATCATTCCTTCACACGCCAAAGCTTTACGGTCAGGTCGTAACTTCCGCTGGCGATCGTTCGACCGTCGGGTGAAAAGGCTAACGCATATACGACACCGGTATGGCCACTGAGTGTTTGTCTAAGCTTGCCGCCAGCCAGATCAAACAACTTGATTGTGCGGTCAAAGTTGCCGGCGATGATCTTACCGTCTGGCGAGAACACCACCGAATTTACCGAGCCGCCTTTGCCGGTAAGAGTTTGTTTGAGACTGCCGCTCGCCGTTTCCCATAACTCGATGGTGTCGTTTCTTCCGTTGGCGATTGTTCTGCCATCCGGCGAGAACACTGCCGAGGACACCGAGCTGCTGCTTCCAGTGAGGGTTTGTTTGAGAGCGCCGCTGGTTACATCCCACAACTTTATTGTGTCGTCCAGACTTCCACTGGCAATCGTTCGGCCGTCCGGGGAGAAAGCGACCGAAGTGACATAGTGGGTGTGCCCCGTAAGAGATTGCTTTAGCGTGCCGCTTGCCACATCCCATAGCTTCACTTCCAAGCCTCTATTCCCGCTGGCGAGCGTTTTGCCGTCCGGCGAAAATACGACCGCAATCACGGCATCAGAATGCCCCGTCAGCGTCCGCACAAGAATGCCGCTCTTCGCATTCCACAGCTTGATGGTCTTGTCTTCGCTTCCGGTGGCGATCAGCGTGCCATCCGGCGAGAACGCGATCTCGTAAACCGAGCCAGAGTGTCCCACCAGTGTTTGTTGAAGCGCGCCGGTGCTCGGGTCCCACAAATTGACTGTGTCCGACGCGGCGTTGCTGGCAACCGATTTTCCGTCGGGCGAAAACGCGACCGCATAAATTACGTGACCATTTCCGGTAATCGTTTGCGCCAATTCAAACGGTCCATCACTCAGGGGCTTGCCGGACGTCGCGCCTGCATTCTTGTTTGCGGTGGAGATGTTGGCGCTCGGGCGGGTTTTGATCGCGGCGAAATAGACTAAGAATCCGGCTATCAGGAGCAGACACAGTCCGCCCGCGCCTGCGTAGATCCATTTACGGCCTGCTGTTTTCTCTTTCGCCTTTGGTTGCGCGAGAGGTGACAGAACGTCAGTTGTCGCCGGGACGATCTTTATCGTCTCTGCTTCGGAAGAACGCGGGCTCGGAAGTGTTACTTGCGCGTCCGTGATTTCCACAGTCGGCAATGGCTCAATCACCGCGCGCTGTGTCGGCGCTGTAACATCCGTCACCGCCGCTCGTAACCCGCTCTGCATTTCCGACGCCGTTTGATAACGCTCGTTACGATCCAGCCGCAAAGCCTTCTGAAGAACTTCGGATACTCCCGTCGAGATTTGTGGATTGGCTACCTGCGCCGGGACAAGCGGGTCCGGCTTTTCGGACCAGATGGAGATGGCGCGCGTCGCCGCATCTGCCGGCAACGTCTTGGTCAGCAACTGATAAAGCGTCGCTGCCAGCGCGTACAGGTCGCTCGCGGCATTCGTTCCCTGCTTGAGTATCTCAATCACTTTGTCAGGAGAGACGACCGACAACATCATTTGATATTGCGTCGATGCCTTTAACACCTGTTCGAGCGGCGCGTATTGCAACGTCGCCGCCGCCAGGCTGCCAACCGTGGTCAATACCGTCGTCTCGCCTTCGAGCGCGCCTTTGGCAATCCCGAAATCGAGCAGCTTGATTCTGCCCTTCGGCGTTAGTTTCAGATTCGAGGGTTTTAGATCGCGATGGATGATGCCGCCCGAATGCAAATCTCCGAGCGCGTCCAGGATCTGATCGGCCCAGGTCAAAACCTGCTGCTGTTCAAACGGCGCGGGACGTTGCGACAAAAGCTTGTCCAGATCGTCGCCGCGAATCAACTCCATCACCAGAAAGCAGCCATCGCCTTCGGTGAAGTAATGCGAGACATCCGGAAAGGCTTCGTGTTCCAGGCTCGCCAACATTCTTGCTTCGCGTTTGAAAGCTTGTCGCAGTTCTTCGTTGGCGGCGTAGAACGTCTCCTTAAGAGCGAACGATTTGCCGATCTCGTCGTCGACCGCTTCATAAACCGCGCCGAACCCGCCGTGCCCCAGTTGGCGCATGATACGGTAACGTCCCTGCAGAACAGTTCCGGCCGGCAGCGGCAAGCGTTTTTCCATTCGCCAGACTCTTTCTTTACGATTGTCCGACAAACTTCAGTTTGTCGGAGATTTACTTTAATAATGACCTGGCCACAGATTAACGCAGGTAAGCGCGGATTAGAAAAACCAGGCAGAATGTTTTAGCTTCGTTTCATCTGTTCTGATGCGTGTTCGTCCGCGCTCATCTGTGGCTGGAACTCACTCGCTCTTGTGGCTATCCAAAAACAACAAGACGTGGCGATTGAACTCTTCGGGTTGTTCCATATTTGGCAGGTGTGCTGTTCCTGATATGACGACCTTTTGCGCTCCGTCGATATTGCTCGCCAGATAATCTGCCGCCGCTATCGTCTTCGGCGTGTCGAGGTCTCCGATGATGATAAGTACCGGCGCGTGAATCTCGCCGAGCCGCTCGGCCGCAGGAGGCGTAAGCGGTCGCTCTTCGCCGGAATCCGCGGACTTCGCTAACGCAATGGAATTCATTTCACGCACGCGTTCGCGCAGCTCGTGACTTATCTGGTCAGGCCCGCGATGCGGGCCGTCAACCCAGATCTGCATCTCGAGCTCGTTAACACGCGCGATGTCACCCGCCTGGTCGGCAAGCTCTAACTCTTGCCATATTTCAGATGTCGGCTCGGGGAAAGTGAAGCCGCTCAAAGCTGAAGCGACAAGAACGAGCGCGCTCGTCTTTTCAGGATGTTCGAGCGAAAAATCGATGATCGTCTTCCCGCCTTGCGAGCAGCCCACCAGAAACGCGCGCTCGATGTCGAGGAACGTCAGCAGGTCACTGAGATCTTGATGATGAGAATAGGGATCAGAGTCAGTCGTGGTGTCTCCGAAGCCGCGCCGGTCGTAACGCACCACCCTGTAATGCTGAGCGAAGGCCTGAAACTGATCGTCCCACATCCTGCGATCGGTGATTCCCGCATGAACCAGGACGAGCGGACGACCTTCTCCAGCCATCTCGTAACAAAACTTCGAGCTGCCTATTTCGGCAAAGCTTTTCATGATTTAGATACTCGTATGAACCGCACTAGCGGCGCCTCCCGCGGTCGAGGCTGTCTGAAAATTCGTGCCTAGCGCCGAAGGCGCGGCAGAAAGTAGCCAGGGGCAAGCGCGAAGCGCGTCGCCCCTGGATCCCCTTGCCCCTGGCTACCTTCTGCCGCGCCTTCGGCGCTCATATCATCTCAATCTCATTTGCTCATTTACCGGGAACGAGTTATTCAGAGCTTCATTTTGCTTTTCGAACACACACGACAAACTGAAGTTTGTCGGACATTCTTGCGAAAGCTTCTGTTAAGGCGACGATAGAAAGAGGTGTAAAGTTTTCGGAGAAATCCACGGCAGTATCAATTGCGATTGTTTATTAGGGCAACGTCGCTAACCGACGCTCACGGTCTGCGGCAAATGCCAAACACGCGCGAATATCTTCCGCAGTCAGATCAGGAAAGTCCGCCAAATCTCTTCTTCAGTCATTCCACCAGCGAGATATTCCAAAACATCCGTCACAGTCATGCGCGTTCCGCGAATACACGGTTTTCCGCTACGCTTGCCAGGCTCAATAGTTATGATGTCTCGGTAGTCCATGCGCGAATGATAGCAAAACCCTGTTCTCTTTCCAGGTTGAGAGGTAGCCGCTGTCTTCTAGGGATTGCGAGTAATAAGCACGATTGCCCCCGCCAACATCACAAACCCAAGCATCTGAGAGAGACCTAAGCGTTCGCGAAGCACAAAGCGGGAGACCAGCGCGACACAGACCACACCGAAAGCCAAATGGAAAGAAGCCATCTGAGCTCCGCTGTATGTTCCGTATCCAAACCGGGTGGCCGCGACGTTGAGGACGTATTCGGGAAGGACCAGAAGCCAGCTTGCGGCCAGGGCGGTCCAGAAACCAATGCTGTTTCGAAATCGCAGATGTCCTAACCACGCCAGTGCCATTAAGCAACTCGAGACAAACATTAACGCCGGGACAAGAATTATTTTCATTTGGTATCCATTCGAGCGACTTCAGGAGCGATCTGGCGGATACGCTCCTCGTAAGTTTCTAGTTTATTCATGCGGCTCCGCCCAAAATCACCTCGGTCGCCGGCAAGAGTCCGAGTTGCTGGAAAAATCCCAGGGCCTCAACCAGAACCCAATCTTCGACTATCTTTCCGTTTACGATGCGATGAGAAACGGCCAGGCGTATCGATACTTTCTTGCCGGTTGGTTGTATGCCGAGCCAAACGCCCCGATGCGTACCGTGCATCACACTCTGGCTCATCACGCGATCTCCTTCCGCGATCATCTGCTCAACATCAAAATGCAAGTCCGGGAAACCAATCAGCCAGTCTCGAATATGTGCCTTTACGGCGCGGGGGTTTCGCGGAACTCCGACAGAGACGGCACCCGATTGAAGTTGATGCGTTAAGCAATCGGGAGAGATGATTTCATCCGCGACGCTGAGATCACGATTGTTCCAAAGTTCTTCGTAAAATCGCCGGACGACTGCTTTGTTTTCTTCGGACATAGCTTCTCAGGACTTGTTTGAAGTGCTGGGCAAGTAGCCGCAGGCGCGCAGCTTAACCGTGCGGGAGCATAGAACATTCAGTCCAAATTCCATAGACGTGGATGGGCAGGGGCGCAGTTTGACTTAAGCCGCGGTACCACCTGCGGTAGCGGGTGGGCCAAGCCAGCCGCACTCTTAGCTTGAGCCCAAATCATCAACAGGTCGCCATTGGATGTTGGACCCACCCGCTACCGCAGGTGGTACTGACTCCACCGGGGCCGCGACTTGAGTGCGATCCATCTACCCGAACAGCGCGTGCTTCGATTACTCGGAACCAACAACATGGCCGCTCGGTTCGTCACTGCTCCGGTCGCTTAATCACATAACGCCACCGCCGGCGAGAGAAATGCAGTAAGTTCGCTACAGTCTCTCGATCTCCCTCGAATCTCCGCGGAAGGACTCTATTATGAAAATGAAGACGCGAATGGACGTAGCCAGTCGTGTGCGTTCCGCATGGATTGGATCGTGCGTTGCGGTGGCGCTGATGGCTTTCAATTTTTCTGAACCGCTACAGGCATCAGTGCAGATGACTGCCGCGCTGTTTGAGTCCGCACCGCTTACCCAGACACAACAGACGCTTTCCGTTTCCGCTGACTCGCCGCGTTGGATTCTTGAGGGCCAGGCCAAACCGACCGAGTACCAGGGCCGCAAGTGTCTCCTGCTCGATGGTGGCGGCGCGACTTTGAAGGATTTTGAAATGCGCGACGGCGTAATCGATGTGGATGTCGCGACACCCGCAAGCCGCGGGTTCTTCGGAATTCAGTTTCGAATCTCGAGTGATAACGCTAACGCCGAATGGGTCTATCTTCGCCAACACAAGTCCGGCGCTCCTGACGCTATGCAATACACGCCGGTTCTCAACACCGGTCTTAACTGGCAAATCTACAATGGACCAGGATTCACAGGCGCGGTCGATGTTCCGAAAGATGTTTGGTTCCACTTGCGCCTGGAGATGACGGGTGCGCAGGCAAGGCTCTACGTCAAAGACATGGAAAAGCCGGCGTTGGTGATAAACGATCTGAAGAGCGGCGTTCAGAAAGGTCAGGTGGCGCTGGCTGTCTTGACCGGCGCGACGTACTTCTCGAATTTTGAAGTACGGACGACGGCCGATGCGCCGTGGGAACGACGTCTGCCGGCGATGCCGGAAGGTACCTTGACCAAATGGAGTTTGTCGCCTTGGTATGACGCACTCGCGCGAAATTTGGAGCGTCCGTTGACGTCGGCCGAAAGCGATGCAATACGATGGCAGGATGTGGAAGCGGAACCGCCCGGGTTCGTCGTGCTCTATCGCTATCGAGAGGCGCCGCATCCGCGGGTAACTTTCGCGAACGATTTTTCAAAGCGTCTGGATCCGCAGCCCGGGATGAAGGTCGTCTACGCGCGAACGATCATCGATTCAGATCGCGAGCAAGTGAAGAAGCTTTACATCGGATACAGCGACGACGTCAGCGTGTTTCTGAACGGCAAGATGCTTTTTCGAGGCCGCAGCGCGCAGTACTTCCGCGACCCGGCCTTCCTTGGAATCATCAACCCGGAAAACGACGCTGTCTATCTTCCGCTGAAGAAGGGAAGCAATGAACTGATGCTGGCGGTAAGCGAGCTCGGCGGCGGATGGGGATTCATTTGTCGGCTGGTGGATTAGAAGCCTGAACAGGTTGTGAAGACTTACGCCGAAGGAGCGCAGGCGGCTCGCCTGCGTTCCCTCGGTACCCTGTTCAGCGCTTCAATTCTGCTTCTGCTGCGATGTAGCCAAAACTTGCCCACTGTGCCCCGGCCGTAACTCTTCGGAAAATCCGTTCGGCTTCGCCCCGTTGTCCGTTGTAGAAAAACCAGTTTCCCAATCCGTAACCGAGTGTCGCGTTGCTCAGAGTATCGTCACTCTTGCCGAGTTCGCTCATTAGGTCTGCCGAACTGAGCTTGCCTTGATAGATCTTTACCAGCTTGTAGTAATCCGCATTCTCAATTAGTTCGAGGTCGTCTTTAATCGGCGCCAGCACACGGCTCGCTTCTTTCTCTCGGCCTAACCGCCGCAGGGTCATGTACAGCCAGTGCGTTGTGGCGACGAGCATGTCTGCGTTCTTCGACACCTTCTCGGCTTCACGATATGCCTTGAAGGCGCGCCGGAAATCGCCTTTCAAATAATGCGCCAGCCCCAGGTGATACCAGATGTTTGACTGCAGCGTGCCGGTCGGAATATTGCGGGCGTTCGGTAAACCATCCGGTTCGATTTCGTCGGGTTTGCCCTTAACGAGTTTAGCCGCTCCGTCGAGATCGGCGATCGCCGCTTCGAAACAACGCAGCGTTATGAAACGATGCCCGCGATGCCGATAGAGCCTCGCGTCGAGCGGATGTTTCGCTATGCCTTCGGTGTAAATCCTGATCGCGTCTTTGTAGCGGCCCAGATATGCCGTGCGTCTTCCGAGCCAGATTACACGCTCGACGTCGTTCGGAGCTTTCTCGAAATCCGCACGAGCTTGGGTGAGTTTTGATTCGAAATCGCTCTGGGCTTCTGCGGAAAGCCGTGGCGATACTTCGCGTGCAATTTCAAGGCAGTTCTTCTGGGCGTAGGTGGTCGACGCGACAAGGCAAAGAACAAATGCAAGAAATACTTTCATCGTTCACAAATCATCTTCAGTTAGGCCTGCCAACTTCATCAGGTGCCGGAGTAGGCCCGTCTTTAGTGCGTGATTTCCGTGGAGGAACGGACAGCCGGACATCACTCCCAGCCTTTCCGTAGATGTGGTGACTTCCCTGCACACGTAGCAATGTCCAGCCGTGTTGCTTAAGTAATCTCGCGAGCTCGGTACCCGAAACCGACGTCATACGGCAATTTCCAACACCCGATCGCTGCCGACGATCTGCGTCGGAGACACGTCAACAGATAAGCAGCCTTCGACGGCCTCGTAAAGATTTCTAAGCAGTTCCTCGAACGTCTCGCCCTGGGTGGCACAACCGGGAATCGCGGGAACCTCTGCCCAATAACCACCCTCTTCGGCCTCGTGAACTATGACCTTAATCTTCATACTCCGATTATACGTTTGGCAGTCAGGAACGGCGAGTTTCTAACGCTGGAATTAATCCCCATCGAGTATTACCGGCGGGAACTTAACAAAGGTCGCGTCTATCGCCGCAATATTTTCAAGACAAAAGCACTGATAGGCCACAATGCGAACGCAAATACCGCCCAGGCCCAGAACCATTTGTCCAACCAGATATGTATCGGGCGAGGCGGTGGCGTTTCAAAATCCACGAAAAAAAGAACCAGGATTAGCACGCAGCAAAAAAGGCTTACGGCCATTCCAATCGCGTGCGGGAATAAGCGTTGGCGACTGAATGGTTCGTGCATTCGACGAGCCCTAATCAGGCAATAAATTACGGCGACCAGAATTCCAAGGATGAACAGAAGGCCCAACGCGCTCGCCAGGAGGAAAGCGAACAAACCGTCTAAATGAATGTCGATGTCACTCATGACTTAGAACGTCGAAACACGCCCCCCGAATTATCTTTAGCGGAGTTCGAGTGCTTAACGTCCCGGCGGTTGGATCGGCGTGTTCTGAAAGACGCTGATGCTCCACTTGCCGCCGTCTTTGGTCATCACCATCGTGTTCATGGCGTGACCTTTTCTGGTCTCGCCGCCTGCGCTGTACTCCAAATTCCATTCGACGTGAACAGCCGCTACGTCAGGACGCAGAAAACGAATGCTCTTGATAGTGGCGGCGTTACGGCTTTCCTTGTACGTCGTCGCAAATAGCGAGACATGTCCCTTTTCGATCGTGTCCCTGCCTTTGATGTACAT
This sequence comes from Pyrinomonadaceae bacterium, assembly GCA_963702045.1. Classification (GTDB taxonomy): domain Bacteria; phylum Acidobacteriota; class Blastocatellia; order Pyrinomonadales; family Pyrinomonadaceae; genus JACMLC01. The sequence continues at coordinate 4,834,312 of OY969701.1, read as the reverse complement.
GCCGTTCACTATTACGTAGTCGGCGTCGGCGGCGAAGGGCGCAGCGAATGCCTTACCATCGTGCGCATTCCACGCGTCCTCGACCTGTTTGACGATCTGGCGTAGCGCGGCTTCGTCGGTGTTCAAAGTCTGTGAAGTTTGTGCAGAGCCGACTTGAACACAGACCAGCAGAAGAGCAGCGATTGCTCCGCCGAACAAGTTAATACGTTTTGACATTAAAGGTTCTCCTTAATCCATCGACCGGATAATCAGATCCGTCGTTTGAGTCAGTCAGAAAAAGGTTTCACGCAAAGGCGCAAAGAAAAGAAAGCGCAAAGGCGCAAAGGGGACGCGACAGCTAGCGGTGGTCGAAACTGCTCATTATCCTAAAAGCGCTCTTTGCGCCTTCCGGCTTTTCACTTCTTTGCGTCTTTGCGAGAAATCGTCTCTTCTTAACTCGATTCAAAGCGACCCATTCGAATCAGCTCGTGTATCCCCACAGCTTCGACAACGCGTCCATGTCTCCGTTGAATTGATCTCTGTCACAGTTGCCGACTCCGGCCACGCTGTGCGGCTCCGGGCCGACCGATCCATCCGTATATTGCCACATGGTCCAGGTCGGCCAGTTCGATGGAACGTGCGGCGTTGGACCATATTCGGAAAGCCAGTACCAGCAATTAGCCAGCGTAGAATTCTGCCCACTGCCCAACAACTGATTCATGTACGAGCCTGAGTAGAGTCCGGGCCATCGCCCTGTCGCGGCCTGCACCTGCGTGACAAACTGCTCGGCGCCGGCAAGCGACATACTGCTGCCTGTCGGGTTCTGTTCGAAGTCGAGCACCAGCAAGTCATTTGGCCCCGGGTTCACAGTCGAGAGAAAGTGTTTCGCCTGCGCAGACGCATCATCGCCGGTAGCGAAATGATAAGCGCCCCACCAGAGCCCGGCTGCCAGCGCCTGGCTGCGAGCGCTAAGGTAAGCGGGATCGACATAGCCGAGGCCCTCGGTTGCCTTGTGGATGACACCGACAATGCCCGCGCCCTTGACGGTGTTGAAATCTGAAACAGCGTTGAAGTGAGAAAGATCAATGACGACATTTAAGGACATGCTGAGACCTCCATGTTAGGTGTGTAACGCTGACAAGCCGCCAATCAAACGAGTGAGTAGCGGCTGTGGAAAAGAATGCGCGAAAACCCGGCGCTCATCGAGAATGATGCCGAGATGATGTGGATCCTTGCAATTAAGAGACGGAGATCGAACGCTCGAATCGATCCGTGCGCTCGCTCTATTGCCCTGACTGACACGTCGCATTCTCGTTGATATGAACCAGCTTTGAGCTTTTGAGAAGCATTCTTACCTTCGATATGAACTTCTTCTTCTCGCTTCGCGAGAGTTCAGAAAGTTGGAAGCAGTAGTCTATCTCACCTTCCCGGCCCCAGTGAGATTCCGCCTTTGCCAACTTCTTGCGCTTGGTTTTTTCATACTGCTTGATGAACTTATCGAAACTTTCTTTCGCCTCGTTATCGATTCCGCAGCAGATGCTATAGAACGAGACGACCAGTCGCGAGGTCGGCGCCGCGGTCTGCGCTTTTGAAATCGGCGCAAAACCGGCCAGAAGCGTCAAAGCACACGCAACCATTATCCAGAAACTTTTCATCTTTCGGTACTTCATGCGTACATATTACACCGCAGAAGCGAAATGCACCGATGGAGCGCAGGCGGCTCGCCTGCGCTTCGTACCAAACTTAGAAAACCTTTCGAAGGTGAACTCGTTCCTTGCTTGCCAGCGAGAATCTCGGCTCTACCGCCGCATCGCCCGATAACAACGCCACCACATGATCACCGACAGCGGGTCCGTGCTTGAATCCGTGGCCCGAACCTCCACCCACCAACCAGACATTTCCGAATCCGGAGTGCCGGTCGATCAGGAAGTCACCGTTCGAGGTGTTTTCGTATTGGCACACGCGTGTTTCAGTCACCGGCGCATCTGCCAGCGCGGGAATGCGCCGGGCAAGCTGCTTGCGAATAGCGGTCAGGCTCTCTGGCGACACGACGCGATCGCCGGTGTCGGGATCGAACTGCGGCCCATGCTGATCGATTGCTATCTTCACGCCGCGGTTGTCCAGATTTGGGAGCGCATAAACCAGATCACCGAAGTCGATCCATGCCGGCATCTGCTCGGGACCGAAGCGACCGTCTCCCAAGGGCACGCCGAAGAAAAAGACTTCCTGTCTGGTGATCTGAAACAGCTCTCCCAGCAATCCAGGAAAGATCTTTGGCAACCATGGCCCACAGGCAAAAACGAATTGCCGGGCGAAGATATCTTCGCCGGCGATGGTGCGAAGCGATTGAAGCTCGCTGCGCGAAGCGTGCACTCCGCTTTCTTCGCTTGGTGGGACAACCGCTTCTTGCTTGTAGGTAACTCCGATCGATTGCGCTTGTTCGACCACGGCCTGTACTGCCTGCCGCGCCATCAAAACGCCGCCGGCCGGTTCAAGGATTGCCCAGCTGATCTCGTCTCCTTCGGAACCCACTTCGATCTGCGGGTAGCGCCGCTTGAGTTCCGCACGGTCAAGCCGTTCATACTCGATACCGAAACGATCGAACGTTTTGAGCGTAGCCTCGCAGTAAGCATCGTTATCCCGCGCCAGCCAAAGGATACCTGTCGGCCGAAAAAGTCGACCCTGATCCACCTGTCCGAATAATTCTTGCCACAAAGCAAGCGAGCGCTGCGCCATCTCGGTATAGATCTGATCCGGACCGTAACCCATCCGAATCATGCGCGACTCACCGCCCGAACTGGCTCGACTGTTTCCGGCTCCGTACGCGTCGATTAGGACGACCTCGACCCCCGCACGACGCAGTTGATACGCCGTCCACGCGCCAAACACTCCGGCGCCGATAACCGCGACATTAAAAATTTTGTTTGTGGTCACGGTGAGAATTGTACCGTGAATGGAACCCAGGACCCCTGGCTATTTAGCAGTTCCGTGCTTCTTCAAAAACTCTCTGATCGCCGCGTAACTCCGCAGTACCTCGTCGCGATTGAAACCGCCGTGAGTCCCACCGGGAATCGTCAGCAACTGATTCGGAACTTTCGCTTCGTCCAGCGCTTTGTGCAGACGTACGGCCTGGTTGTAAGGCGCAACGCTATCGGCGTCGCCGTGAATGGTCAGGATCGCGGGCAATCCAGCGCGCACGTACTGCAACGGCGAAACCCTACGCGCGACATCTTTGCTGTTAGGCACGCCGCTCAGCCAGCGAACCGCAAAGCCTTCCTGATTGGGGCCTTCGAAAAGGTCGACGACATCCATGATGCCATTCCAGCTGACGATAGCCGCGACCTTTAGCTCTTCAGTGCCGGAGCAGTTCCCATCCAATCCTGCCGACGACGGCAACATGCCGGTGGTCAGCGCCAAATGGGCGCCCGCCGACTCGCCGGTCACGACCAGCTTGTTAACGTCGATGTTGTACTTCCTGGCATTGCGGATGACCCAGCGCAACGCGCAACGACTATCCTCCACCGCGCCCGGCGCCGTTCCCGGTCCCGCCCTGTAATCCACATTTACCGCGGCCCAGCCCATCTCCAAGTATGGCAACAACCTCAACACCGAACTGTTCTTATCGCCGCCCTCCCAACCGCCGCCGTGAATATAAATGACGGCCGGGACCGGCGGAGTGGCGGCGGCACCACTGATGGGGCGCGGAACATAAACGTCGAGTTTGGCCGCGGGGTTGTTGGCCCCGGCATATGCGACGTTCGGAACCGCGTAATAGCGCGAGCCGATGTCTACCGCCCAGGTCGCGGCATCAGCCGCCGGCGCTTGCGCGATCGCCGCGGATGAAAATAGTAATGAGAACACGACGGTCCAAAAGAATTGTTTAGGCATTGATTTTCTCCTGGAGTCAACGCGTAGATTTCCTGCACGTCCAACGCTGGTACGAGCTAACGCAGAGCGCGCCGCATCTTAACAGACCGAAGAAGGTGGTTTTGAAAAAAGGAATGTAAAAGGTAGCCAGGGGACGGCGATGAATCAACGGTATTCTGGCGGCTCCGTGTCAGAGTCATACAGAACCGAGAGCGGTAGCGACCGCGCTCAAGTAGCCAGGGCACGGCGGTGAGTCGACTGGTAGCGCTATCTGCTGCTGACTTGAGACTGGATAATTCCTCTTTGTTCGTCCCACATAGAGTTTGAAGCCTGAGGCCCAACACACTTCTGACTTCCTCTCCCAAAGGTAGAGAAGCATTCAACATTCTCTCAATCTAATTGCGCGGCCGGGTTTCGCGGCGCGGTTGCTTGAAAAGCTATGCGAGCCAACTCGCTTACCATTTCCCAGTCGACTTCATCGAGATCAAGCCGAATCGCGATCCAACCGCGCGCGCCAAGATAAGCCGGCGCAAAGAAACTCTCGGCATCGTATCTGATCAAACGACGCTGTTCGCTAAGGCTCGACTTGCAGCAGAACGCGATCACCCCATCGCCGTGATGATCAAACAGGTAGTAAGCGAAAATCTTTTTGCGCACACGAAAGGCGATGTGGCCGTCGCCGACAACTTCGTAAGTGATTTCCAGAAGTGCGCTGCACAATTCGACCAGCTTCTCGCGTCGTTCGTCAGATTGGGAAAGTTGTTTGGCCGAAAGAGTCATAGGGTGTCCGACAAGCTTTAGTGGCGATCATACTTGACGCATCAACGCCTTTGGCGTTGATGATGCGTCTAGTATGTTGTTACCACTTTAGTTTGTCGCGAGGCGTCGACAGACTCAAGCAAAGGAGCAATAGAGCTACTTACTCTTTTGGAGGTTGGCCTAATTTGTCTGACGTCGTCGACAAGCTGAAGCTTGTCGGACATTGCTGCCTCAGGAACCGGTCGCGGGAACCTCCGCCGGGATTATGGTCGTAGCCATATCGATCCCGGTGTTTCCCGTCTTCTGCTGAAAAGCCGAAACCGTTATCTGGTAAATCACAGACTGCGCGGTCGAATTTTTTGGCACCGACCACTTCGTCGAGAACTGGCTTGGAGCTCCCAATTGCGCATTCTCATCGAACGCGAGTGGCAGCTCGATCGAATCGTATTCCCCCTGCTTGATCACCGCCATCACTTCGAACTGATCGGGCGTCCACGGATTTACTCCGATTGGGCAACCGCACATCATCGTTACGTTCGCTCTGATCTCGAGTTCATCCGGAGCAGTCTTTGGCAGGAAGTGCGTCGGCGGGTTCAAAATCTGGACCACCAGACCCGGGATCTCGAGCAGGAATCCGCCGCCGTTCGCGCCGCCGGTGATGTTCTTTCCCGGATAGACCCATTGAGTTTGAGTTACCGTGTTGGCGGACTGTTGCGCAGCAAGCGGCCCGCGCGCAGTTATCCTCAACAAACGCGGCTGGTCCAAATCAAGAGTTGCGGTGAAAACCGATGCACCGTCAACCGGCAAGACTTCCGATCGAGTCACGCAGATCTCCATCAGGTTCTGCTGGCCCGATCCTCCGGATGTTGTCCCGCTGGCCAGCAACTCGCCCGAATAAACATCGTGAATCATTACGAGTGCTCCGCCAATGTCGTCGCCCAGGTACTTGCCATCCTTCGCGATAACGCGAACATCGATCTGTGTGGGTATTCCCATTAATCATTTCTCCTTTGGGGGATTCAATAAATGTCCGACAAACTTTAGTTTGTCGCGAGTCTTTGACAAGCTGAAACTTCTCAAACAATCAGCCGCTACACGTTAGCGAGGTCGGGCGCCCGTGCCTGCAGGTCATCACGGAATTGGCCCAACAGTACGGCAAAGACTACGCACAATCCCGGAACGATCCATAGACGCAGCGGGCTGATGTGATAGACATTTCGTTTCGTCGCCGCAGTGTCCATCTTGTTATGTCGTCGTATTGGAAGGTCGCAAACGAGCCATCATGAGCGAATCAACATAGCGTCCATCGCGGAAAGCGTGTTGTCGCAATGTCCCTTCCAGCTCGAACCCGCATCGCTCGTAGAGCTTTATCGCCGACTCGTTATCCGCATAGACCTCCAGCTCCACCCGAGTTAAGTTCAGCCAGTTATCGGCCAGGTCCAAACCCGCTTGCATCAGCGCCGCCCCGACTCCTTTGCCCTGCCACTCGAAATGCACGCTGATACCGATTGATCCGGCGTGCCGCCGGCGTGGACGATTCGGGAAAGTGATTACGCTGACCATACCCACCACGCGGTCGCCCACGACTGCGACGATGTTGTATGTACCGTCGTCGGGCTCGGCCAGCCGTTTCCGCCATTGTTCACGAGACGGATACGGTAGCTGGAGTGTCCCCGCATAAACGTTCGGGGAAGTAAACATGTCGTAGATAGCCGACGAGTCTTCCGGCTCAGCACGACGTATCTGTAATCCTTCTATCGGCAAATTGTTTTTCCTCGAGTTAATGTCCGACAAACTTCAGTTTGTCGCATCTCGTCGACAAGCTGAAGCTTGTCGGACACAATCCGTTCGATCAAATATCTCGCTGCATCAGCAAATCGCGTTGTGCGTCAGAACCGAGTTGAAAGATATGCTCACCGACTTCCTGGAAATTCCATTTTCGATAAAACGCCTGAGCTCGATTGTTATTCTCCCAAACTCCAAGCCACATGGTTTGAAACCCAAGCTTACTCGCCTCGTCGATGCACGCCTGCATCAACGCATGAGCGACTCCGCGCCCAAACCATTCCTTGCAAACATACAGTCGCACCAGCTCAATCGGCCTATTACCATCAACGCCCTCCAGCGCTTCGCCTGAATGAATCTTTGCGTAACCCGCTGCCTCACCGTCCGCATCAGCGATGAAAAAGATGGATAGCGGATCATTCAATTCCTCCGTCAGCTTTTCCGTAGTGAACGCCGCCGCCAGGTATGCCGCCATGTCTTCGGGCGTGGTCGTGTCGACGAATGTCTCGAGAAATGTTTGTGCGCCAAGTTCTGCCAACAGACTTGCATCATCGTTAGCAGCACGACGAATTTCAAGGGTTGTTTTTTGTTGCTGCGGAATTTCCATTCTTTCGCTGTTCACTCTCGCGCAATGTCCGACAAACTTGAGTTTGTCGCGAGCCGTCGCTCGTCTGACTGTTAAGGAGGTTTGCTGTCCGCTAAACCACAGGTGCGTCCGGTTTGTCGCGACCCGTCGACAAGCTGAAGCTTGTCGGACATCAGTTGCTCGCTCTTTAACCTTCCGAATGTTCGCCCGTCTCAGAGCTCACTCGCTCGATATGATTTCTACCCCAAAGGCGAATGTCTTCGACCAATGGCAACACTGATTGGCCATAGTCAGTCAGCGAATATTCAACCGGAGCCGGAATCGCTCCCTGCGGTTGTCGTTGTACGATGCCGTCGCCAACCAGCTCGCGCAGTTGTTGAGTGAGCACTTTTTTTGAGATGCCGGACATCTCCCGTCGCAAAGCCGCGAAGTGCTTCGGCGACTCTGCCAACCAGTACACAATGATTAATTTCCATTTGCCGCCGACCGCCGCCAACGCAGCCGTCAACGGACACCCGCTGACCGGATTGGGACGCCGCGGGCGAGCATGGTTACCTGAAAGTGCCTTCTTGCTGGAGCTCATAAATCAAACTATGTTCTATCAGGAAAACAGAATACTCCACCATGAGTTAGGAGATAAACCATGATCGTCGAAGGCCGTCGTTATCGGATGATATCGAGTCATCGCGAACCGTTTGTTCGGTTGCGAGCTCTTCTCCTGCTCTGTTGTCTCGCTCTCATCTTGCTCTCGGTTGATGCCGTTGCTCAGAAGAAATCAGCCGCACCAGGAACAAACCATCAACAAACTCCAGCGGAACGCGATGGGCAACACGATTTTGATTTCGAGATTGGTACCTGGAAAACTCACCTGAGGCGTCTGGTGAATCCACTAACCGGCTCGAATACGTGGGTTGAATATCAGGGTACAACCGTCGTGCGAAAGGTTTGGAACGGCCGCGCGAATCTGGTCGAGCTGGTTGCGGATGGACCGGCGGGTCATTTCGAAGGTCTCAGCCTGCGGCTATACAATCCCAAATCGAGACAATGGAGCCTCAACTTTGCCAGCGTCAACGGCGGTGTTATGACTCAACCCACAATCGGCGAGTTCAAAAACGGGCGAGGGGAATTTTTCAGCCAGGAAACACTCAATGACAGAGCCATTCTTGTTCGATTTGTCATCTCGGACATAACTCCGAACTCTTGCCGATTTGAACAGGCATTTTCAGATGATGGCGGCAAGACCTGGGAAGTAAACTGGATCGCCACGGACACACGAGTGAAAGACTGAGTGCGAAGAGTCGGTAGGGTGCAGGTTCATATGTGACGAGGGAAACAGGTTCCCGCAAAGACGCAAAGGCGCAAAGAAATCAGCAAAGATAGAGTAACTCTCAACATCTTTGCGTCTTTGCGGGAGTCTCTCTTTTCAATCATTAAACTCAGCGAAATTTCGAACTGCACCACTACCCGGAAATCGATTCAACAGCATTCGCATCTTAAGGAGGTTACGCATGATCGTCGAAGTCCGCAGCTACAGAATCAAGCCGGGACACCGCGCTGAGTTTATCGAGTTATTTGAAACGCGCGCCATACCGGCGCTCCGTTCATTCGGCATGAAAGTGCTTGGCCCAATGCTTGACCTCGAGAATCCGAACAAGTTTGTCTGGCTGCGTAGTTTTCCTTCGTTGGAAGAACGGGAGCGAATGAGAAACGCGTTTTACGGAAGCGAGTTGTGGAAGAATGAGCTCGAGGCGCTAGCGATGTCGCTGCTTGAAAGCTACGACGTCATTCTGTGCGAAATATCTGACGGTTACGTCTGCGACGGACCGTAGGAAGTGATTTGAAAGGTTTGAATTCAATGAATGTATGATTAGGAGGTTGAACCGCCAACGCAGGAACCTGGTTTCAATGACTCGGGCATCTTTCGGTTCTAAGTTTTGTCGGGTACACCGCTCGCGCGACTCAAACCGTCTGCGTCTTAAGTTTTTTCTTTGCGCCTTTGCGAGAAACGTTCACTCTCACGCAAAGACGCAAATAAAGAAAAACTAAGACGCAAAGTACCGGTTGACTGATCCATCGCCGTAGCGAGCACGCTGTGCGATTGCCGCTTTCATCCACCACAAGCTGCTCTCTTAAGCGCATCGAAATAAGCACCTCCGAGCGCCAAGCTTATTCTGATTTAAGATCGTTGCCAGCAGTCAATTAGAGAATCCTAATTCCGCTAATTGCGCGTCCGCTGCCTGCCTTTGTTCTGCGTGCCGTGGATGACATCACGACCGCGCTTTCTCGGCCCGGTTTCGAATGATCTCAGCCAACGCACGTAACACTTGATTCACCGATTCCGAATCTGGAAAGATTTGCGCAACATCCGGATCAAGAACAATGACATTGCAGCCCTTTGCAAAGCGCTCCACATACTTGCCTCGAACCCCATTGCTGAAGTCGTACTCATCCAACATGTCCGAATCGGTTTCTTCATTCAGCTTCTGATTCATATTTTAAATTCGCTCCACCCCAGAGTTCCTATCCGACGGTCCACCCAGCGTCATTTCAATCCAGTTTAGTCCGATCATTAGGAGGGCGGCGCATTCCGCGTGAACTCAACTTAGAAATGTCCAGAGGGTGTACTCGACTACGGGCAGGAGGGCGGCGATAACTGCTTTGAGTACGTCTTACGATGACATGTATGCGGTGAGCTTCGTCCAGTGGAACGCGGACATCTGTGTATGCCGCAGACAACGAGGATACGTACCATAATTTCTTTCCACTAGCCGCGAGATAGTCCTCTTAGCTCTTCGCTTTATGCTTCGCCTTCGTCGGCTTCATCCTCAAAACTCTCACAATAGATATCGCGCATCCGAGCGGAAAATCCCCAGCCGATATCTGCCGAGTCATCTGCAATTTCGCTGCACCGATCCTCAAACTGTCCTTTCATCTCATGTTTCACTATGAATTCCACTGCTCTTTCGAACATGCCTGCCATGCTGTCGTAGAAGGGTCCATCGATGTCGCCATATTCATTCGTGTATTCCACTCCTATCTCAACGTAGTAAATCATTATGTCCGCTATGCCGAACTTCGATTCTGATACTTTCTTGTAATCACTAACGGCCTTCCTGGCCACCGAAAGCTGCGCACGTCCAAAACCGCGCGCGGGGAAGAACTCATGTTTGATAATGGACTTGTATTTCTGGCTTACCTCTTCGCTATAGCCGAGATTGAGTTTGCCCTGGTAGTAGTCGTTTACAGCATCTAGTTTTGAAAACATCTCGCTGATTTCAGCGATCAGTTGTTCGCGTGAACGGGTGCTTAGATATTGCTTCAGGTCCGTGGATTTCATGGAGTCATTTTAGGGATGCGCGAAAGAAAGAAGAAGTGTTGGCTCGAAATTAGTCCTGCGAAGGCAGAGTAAGCGGCGTAAACTTCTTCGCGCTTGCGCGCTCACTGCAGGCGGGCCGCCTGCGCTCCATCGCGCCTTATCGCTGTTCGACAGGCACTGATTCAAAAATGCTTGCTCGTTTTCTTGTCCCGTCCCTTTCCACGTTTTCCGCGGCCGCCTTCGGTTCCCTTCAATGACGCGAGCGGCCAGAGCGTGTACTCGACTTCGGCCAGGTTCGCTCCAACCACTGCTTTGATCACTTCTTCCGAAGACTTGTATGCCGGCGCGGCTTCGTCGAGTGGAACGCGGCCGTCTGTGTTGACCAAAATTCCCGCAGCTGCATATTCATCATCGATCGCGCGTTGCGACAGAGTCTTATTCGCGGCGCTGCGCGAGAGGCGACGGCCGGCGCCGTGATTGACTGAATAGCCGCTTCGTTCGGCTCCCGCCAGCGGTCGCAGAATGTAGCTGAAGTCCTTGTTGCTTCCCGGAATCAAAACCGGATGGCCGGTCGTTTCCCAAACCGTTCCCTCGAGAGCCGGATGGCCCGCCGGGAACGCGCGCGTCGCGCCTTTCCTATGAACCAGCACGTCGCCGAACTGAGGGTGCCATTCGCTTTGGACAAGGTTGTGGCTGATCTCGTAAATGAGTTCGAGCTCGCTGCCAAAGACCTCGCGAAAGGCTTCGGCGATCTGTTCGAAGATAATCAGGCGGTTCAGGATCGCGAAGTTGCCGCCGGCGGCGACCGCATTGAGATAGCTCTTGAAGTGCGGCGAGTCGGGAGTGAAGTAGCCAAGATCGATGTCCGTCACAGTCGGTTTTTCTTCGCGCGCCAGTTCGAAATAGTTGGTGGCGAGCCCGTGGCCGAACCCGCGACTGCCGGTATGAACCTGCAGAAACAGAGTCCCGGTTTCGACCGCGCGCTGAAGCTCTATGAAATGATTGCCGCCGCCGAGGCTTCCGAGCTGGTTCATTCCGCGCTCGGGTTTTCCTTTCCCACCAAACGGAATCTGCCAATCGTCGTCGACCGGAATGCGATGTCGCTCGGCACGGCTGCGATCGAAGTTCGCTCCGTACTTCTCGACGTAATACTCAGCTCCGCCGCGAACCAGGTTGTTGAACTCGGATTCTAAAACCTTGCCGAGCTTGTGACTCTTGCCGCCCGCGCCCATCTCAACGCGCTCCATCACCGCGCGATTGAACGCCATCTTTCTTTCCGGCGTAGCAGCATCGACCGGCACTTCGGACCGCGCGGACATCATCCCGCATCCGATGTCGTAACCAACCGGCCCCATCGCAACCGCACCGGTCTCGGCATCGGTTATCAACACGCAACCGACCGGCACGCCGTAGCCGTAATGCGTGTCGGGCGTGATCACGACGATCTTGACGCCTGGGAAACGAGTGGCGTTGACGATCTGGCGATAGAGAGTCAGCTCAGTGTCATGAAGTAACGACGGCGTGAGAAAAAGACGGACGGGCACATCGCCTATGTCATCGGTCTTAAGCTCGTAGTAGCCGTCGCCGTGCCAGCGCGCCAGGTGCTTCCAGTTGTCCGCGTTGCGGAGAGTGGCGGTTGGAGTGTTTGAGTGTGCAGGTTTATGGATCATTTAGTTGTTCCAGCGCCTGGCCGTTTCGTGTGATTTCGTTTCCTCGCTTCGTGTGATTAGTGTAAAGAAGCGAACGAACCACGAAACACACGAAGAAAAGAAACCATCAACACTAATGCACCATTGGCGGTCCTTGAATCAAATGCTCAGCTTCGCCAACTGAGCTTGGGAGAGACGAATTTTCCAGACCGGTCAATATACCCCGTCGTGCCGTGACGAATAATATTCACTGTAACGATTCGTCAACGAAGCCATGCTTGTCGTCAATCTTGATCGGCATAAGCCCTTCGGAGAAGTAATCCTTCGCAGCGTTAGGTACAAATACTCTCGCTCCGTCTCGGTTGATCAAGTAACCGTTATCGTTATCTTTGCTCACAAGCGCGTAGCCTTTGATGAACAAGTTTGCGTGCTTAAACTGAGGCTTGATGACGATGCGCCCGTTTCGATCTGCGAATCCCCATTTTCCGTTTTTCCGAACCAGCAACGGGTCCTGAGGTGCCTGCGCCAGTGTATCCATTGAGCAGCAACACAAAGTTATCAGCAGACAAAAAGAAATAAATTTTCTCGTGAATATCATGAGTCCGGCGCTTTCGAAATTCTTAGGATGATTATTCAACGTTGCGTTTCGGAAGGGCGGCTATGATCTGGTCGGCAACGTCATCGGCGCTTTGATGCTCAGAAATGACAACTCGAATCGAAGCCTGCGAATAATCGCTCACTCGATTCAGATAAAGCTTTTGAGCTTCAGCTTTGTCGCGCGCCAGCGGGCGCGGGTTGCCTTTCTCGATTCGCCGCCAACAAACTTCGAACGGAACATCGAGCCAGACGATAATGCAGTTTTTAGTTTTTAGTTGATTGCGGTTTTCAGCGATTGTCCATGTGCCGCCGCCAAGGGCGACAACCCCCGCAGGTTCGACGTCCAGCGCTTCCAGCAACGCCTGAGACTCGATCTCTCTAAACCGTGGCTCTCCGTCGCCATTGATAATTGAGTGAATGCTGCGACCTTCGTGCAACTCTATGAACTGGTCCAGATCGATCATCTCGCAATTCAGACGTGCCGCGAGCGCAGCGGCGACCGTGGTTTTCCCCGAACCCATAAATCCGGTTAAGGCTATTCGTCTGGAGGCCATACTCATCGCACAGTGACCGAATCGAGCGTTTGAAAAAATTCGGGAAAGGAAACGTCGACGGATTCGGCGCCTTCGATCTCCGATTCGCCTTCGGCGAGTAGAGCCGCCACCGTAAAAGCCATGGCGATGCGGTGATCGCCGTAAGATTTCAGCGCAGCGCCGCGCAGCATCGTTGCTCTGCCGACGGCGAGTCCATCGTTGAACTCCTCGACCTCCGCTCCCATGGCTCGAAGGTTCTGCACAGTCGCGCTGATACGATCCGACTCTTTTACGCGCAACTCCTTCGCGTCGCGTATCTCGAGTCCGCCCTCCAACTGTGTTCCCAAAACCGCGATAACCGGAAGTTCATCTATCAGCCGGGCGACGATGGGTCCGTCAAGAACGACACGATCGCGCGTGAACGTTGATCGATCGCCTGATCGAGCGAGAAGGTCGGCCACCGGTTCGTTACATCGCTCGCGAGCATTAGTCACTTGAATATCAAATCCGATCGTTCGCAGCGTTTGCAGGATTTCATCGCGCGTCGGATTGAGGCCGACATCGGAAACGACCAGCTCTGAACCCGACAACGCGGCCGCGGCGACGAGAAAGAACGAAGCCGACGAGAGATCGCCCGGAACTTCAAAGTCACGCGACTGAAGCATTGCAGGACCATCCAACGAAATAGTCTGCCACCCGTCATCACCCGTTTTGCTTTCAACTTCGACGCCAAACCATCGCAGCATGCGTTCGGTATGATCGCGAGTCGACCCGGCTTGCTCGACAACTTCTGTTCGACCCTCGGCGCCGAGTGCCGCTAACAAAATGCAGGACTTAACTTGAGCGCTCGGGGTCGCCATTCTAAACGACTCACTTTGCAGCGGACGGCGCCCTCGGATAATCAATGGAGCTCGACCGTCGCGCGATTCGACTAGGGCTCCCATTTTTTCGAGCGGCTCGATGATTCTGCGCATCGGGCGTGTTCTGAGCGACTCGTCTCCGGTTAATTCCGAAACGAAATCCCGGGCGGCGAGCGCGCCCGCCAGCATGCGCATGGTGGAGCCGCTGTTACCGCAATCGAGCGGTTCGACGGATCGCCGCAGACCGTTAACGCCTCCGCCTTCGATGGTCAAACGAGTTCCGGATTGCTCGATCCGGACACTCAAATGCCTCAAACACGCCAGCGTCGCCTGGCAATCGCGGCTGGTCGAAAAGTTATCGATTTGCGAAGTTCCTTCAGCCATTGCCGCCAAAATTGCCGCACGATGCGAGATGGATTTGTCACCCGGCATTTGTATGGCTCCACGTAGATGTCGGGCCGGCTCAATCCTCATGAAAACAAGCATGACGGCGAAACGGGATAAAGCGCAAGCATGTAAACGTGAGAATCGGCATTTGAGGCAGAAGCGCTCAGATGTGAGTTATCCGCAGTCAGAAAGAGCGCGATCGCTCCGGCTGCCGTTCGTAGTAGGCCAATTTTCAATAATCGCTCAAGTTAATCAGCATGCAGTCAGGAAGGGGACCCTGTCCCCGCCGCTTTCTTAATCAACAACATGATAAGAATTGAGACTTGAGGCGGGGACAGGGCCCCCTTCCTGACTGCGAGTTCATTAGAACGCTCACAAGGCCGAACCTTATCCTTCCGCTCCGTTTGCGACCCATACAGTCCTTTATTTTCGGCACTTATCGCCATTCTTGCCCGTTCTTGACACGCGGGCGGCGCGCATGTTACACCCTCAATTCTTCCGGTTCGCTTTCCGAAATACGTTTTTTAGCCAAGCCCCGCCGGACGGCTAATGGAAAGGCCACGCCCATAGTAGTGACCGAAGAGACGACTGAACTCGTTTTGCCGAGCCGCATTGAAGCTGTTGCCGACGCGGCCGTCGCGGCGGCGGAAGTCGTGAGTCGCGCGGAGCTTGGCGATGACGCTATGTTTGGAATTGACATGGCCGTGCGCGAAGCCGTGACTAATGCCGTGTTGCACGGTAATCTTCAGGATGAAACCAAGACCGTGGAAGTAACGTTTAGCACTTCGTCCGAGGGAATTGAAATCAGCGTGCGTGACCGCGGGCTCGGGTTTGATCTCCAGGAAGTACCGGATCCGACGAACGAGCAGAACCTTTTGAAGACATCGGGTCGCGGTATCTTTTTCATCCGTACTTTTATGGATGCGGTCGAATGGTCGCGTCATCCGGAAGGCGGCACGCTAGTTCGGATGATGAAGAAAAGATAACTTTAAATTGAGTTTTAGATTCGGATTTTGGATTAATCGAGGGTGTTTGAATTAGCCAAATCCAGCTTCAGATAAGTTAGAGCCAATCTAAAATTCCCAATCCAGAATTCTAAAACAATCTGAGGAGATTTCCCGTTATGGCTGAACTTGAAATCAAAGAGCGACAGGCTGGCGATGTCACTGTGCTCGACATGGACGGAAAGATAACGATCGGTGAAGGCTCAGTGGCGCTGCGTACCGCGATTCGCCGCCTGCTCGAAGAAAGCAAGAAAAAGATCCTCTTAAATCTTGCCGGCGTCGGCTACATCGATTCGAGCGGCATTGGCGAGCTCGTTTCGAGCTTTACCGCTATCAATAAAGAAGGCGGACAACTCAAGCTTCTCAACCTGACGCAGAAACTCCAGGACTTGCTTGCGATCACAAAGCTCCTGACCGTCTTCGACGTTTACGATAACGAAGCAGACGCGCTCAATAGTTTCAAGTAACGGTGCAGGGAAGAGGGCGCAGGGTGTACCGGAAGCAGCATGCTTTCGCATTCCTGCGCCCTCTTTCGTGTCGCCGATCCGCCCGCTTCGTTTTCTCGATCCGGAAATTTCGGGAGCGGCCGGCGATAACGTTTTTCCGCGAGATGTTTTCACCCCGCTTTCCTCCCCGTTTTGGCATCCGACAGTTAGTTCAAGGCATCTCTTCTTCTTCGAAGTTTGAAAATCATTTGCGGCGGTGCGTACGGACGCCGCGATTACCATAATTCGTTTGCTATAAAGCCAGATCATGAGAATTAAGCTATTTGCAGTTCTGTTATTTGTTTCGCTCGGTACTGCCACCGTCGTTTCACAGACTCCCACGGCGCAGCCCGCGTCTCAACCAACGCCTCGTCCCAGCGCCGCCAGTGCACCAGGAGTAGCTGCGCAGACACGACCCCAGACAGGATTCGATCTGAGCGAAGCCGGGGTGCGGATCCAGGCCGATCCGCGTTTGATTGTCGTGATGGCCGCGCTGGACGCTGCCGGATTTGATCCGACGCCGAAGGGCCAGGAGCCGTCGCCGTTTCGCGTGCAGGTCAGACGAGAGCAATCGGAACTCGACGGCGATTTGAAATTGCGCATGCGCACTTTTTTTGAACGCACCAATCGCGAATTGGTCAATGCCACGCCCGCCGAGCAGGCCGCGCGGTACGTTTCGTTGGCGTACGCGCTGGGCCCGGCTCCGAATTTCGAAGCTCCGGTTCGTACGGTTGATTTGCCCGGAAGTCTTTTAGAGGTTCTTGATTTTGCTCCGCTGGTGCGCGAGTTCTATCACAAGTCGGGTATCGACGAACGGCTGCCCGATTACCAGAGAAAGTACCAGGCCGAAGGCGATCGGCTCCGTCCGGCGACGATTGATATGGTGCGAAGTGTTCTCGCCTATTTGAACGCCAAGCCCGTTACCACCGTTATCGAGAGCGTACAGGTAAAGAATCCGAACACCGGTAATTCGAAGAAGAGCTCGCCGACGTATACATCGCGACGCGAGCGCGAACGGCGGTTCTTCATCGTGCCTGATCTGCTGGCCGCGCCGGGCGCGATTAATCTGCGTGTGATCGCCGATGACTATTACGTCACGACTCCGTTCGACACCAATCCCGCGTCGTCCGAAATGCGACGGGCATATGTTCAATACATAGTCGACCCGATCGTCTTGCGCTTCAGCCGCGATGTCGCGGCGCGAAGAGCGCAGATCAGACCTTTGCTGGACGAGCGAATCGCTGCGGGGGCGGAAGTTTCGCCCGATGTATTTTTGGCGGTTGTTCGATCCGTTGTCTCGGCGACCGAAGTGAGAATGGAAGAACTTGAGCGACGCGCGACACTTTCACAGACGGCCCGTCAAAAGATAGAAGCAACAACCGACACGAAAGTGCGCGAAAGCATAGCCCAGGAGTTAAAGGATCAGCATGCTGCAGTCGCCGACGAATCGATCGCGCAGCTTTCGGAAGCATACGAGCGCGGCGCGGTGCTGGCTTTCTATTTCGCCGAACAGTTAAAGGGAATTGAGACGTCCGGGTTCGATATCACGAATTTTTTCGCGGACATGATGGCTTCGTTCGATCCGGTCCGCGAAGCGAAACGGTTGACGGATAATGCCGATGCGCGCAAGCGAGCAGTCGACGCACGCAAGCTTCGGCAAGCTCGACGTTTGGTCAGCGCGAGCGAAAGCGAGTCGCCCGAGGCAATGCGGCGTTCTCAATTGATAAAGAGCATCTCCGCTGTCGATGACTTGTTGCGTGTTAAGAATTATTCGGAAGCGGAAGTTCGACTCCGCGCATTGATGCAGGAGTACCAGGGCGAGCCGCGCATCTTCTTCGCGTTGGGCCAGGCGGCGAGTCTTTCTGCGGAAGATGCTACGGACGAGAACGTTCAGGGTGAACGCCTTCAGCGCGCGCTGACTCATTACAGCAACGCTGTTCGGGCTGCGGATCCGGAAGTTGACAAGGCGCTAACACAGCGCGCCTATGCGGCGATCGGACGAATCCTCGAGTTCTTTGAAAACACACCAGAAGCGCTCAAGGCTTTCGACGCCGCGATCAAGCTTGGACCGATCGACCGTAGCGCGTTTGATGAAGCGATGAAGGGGAAGGCGCGCGTGACGCCACCGAAGTAGGTCATACAAATGACAGCGAGGCGGCGGAAGACCCTGTTGTAAATACTCGCAGTCGGGAAGGGGGCAAGCGCAGCGCGCCCCCCGCTCAAGTGCAGAAATATTCAACATCCAGGAAAACCTGAGTTCGGCAGCCTCGCGTGCGTTTTGACCTGGTTAAGAGCGGGGGCGCGCGCCGCTTCACTTCGTTCAGCGTCGCTTGCCACCCTTCCTGACTGCGAGTTTCTGCTACGCGCCTGATTCAGAGATCCTTAAGAGAAAAAAGCGAGGAAGCCTTAATAGCATTCCTCGCTTTTTTCTTTGCTGCAGGTTTTGGCTTTCGTTAGATCGGTTGGTTGCGGAGTCGCAATCTGATGCGCGGCTTAACTTCAATGCCGGGCACGTTGACGTTAATGTTCTGGATCCGGGGAATCACGCGGATTTCCGGGATATTCAGTTTTCCAATCGGCGGCACCGTGATGTTCATTTCCGGATTGAAGAACCGCATCGTGTCGGATTTCTCAGGAACCACTTTTATGGTGCGTTGAGACTTGTCACGGATCACGGTCAGCGTAATCTCGCCTTCGGTTTTGCGATTGATCGCGCGCGACAAATCGCCGGAGTTCTCGACATGCTCGCCGTCGACGTCCGTAATCACATCACCCGCCTTCAATCCGGCTTTGGCCGCCGGTCCGTTTTCGGTAACGCTGGTCAGAAGCACGCCCTCGCCGCCGGCGACTCCGAAGAAGTCCGCCAGTTGTTTGCTCAAGGTTGACGTGCTGACTCCGATGCGACGCCGCGAACCAAGCACTGTGGTAAATCCATCCTTGCCATAAAGCTCCTTAAGCTGCTTGAGCGCGCCGGGATCCTGCTTCCAGCCGAACAAACCGTCGAATCCTTTTCCTTTGCCGACCGTCACCGCGAGTTCCTGTTCGGCTCCGCCGCGGCTGATCGTCACTCGAGCAGTATGCTCAGGCGCAACTTCATTGATCTGACGTTGCAGCTTTCGCGTGCTGGTCACTTCTTCGCCGTTGAAGCGAAGGATGACGTCGTCTTTCTTCAGTCCGGCTTTATCGGCCGGACTGCCTTCGACGACTTTCGAGACCGCCACGCCGCGTGGTTCGCTTAAACTAAAGCGAGCCATATTTTCGCGCGTGATCTCTTCCGTGTAGATTCCAAGAAAACTCCCGCCGCTGAAATGAAAAGTAAATTCGCCAGGCGCGTCCGGAACGGGAGCCGGTTTTTCCTGTGCCTTAACGAAGCCATATGGGATTAACAACAGAGCGATTGCGGGAAGAAACATTTTTCTCAAGCTCATAAGTAGAAATCCTCCAGATACAAGGTAGGTTTGCACGCTTGCACGCCGAGTTGTGGGAAGAGTTCCCGAAATCCGGCAGATTGATGGGACGAATTAATGGAGAGAATCTATCACAAAAATAGCCTGGAGCCGAAAGAGCTGCTGAACGGTCCCGGTTGAGAAACATCACCAACCGACTTTCAGTACCAGCATTCAAGAACCGGCACATGCAGTCCGGAAGGGACCCTGTCCCCGCCTGCTTCCACTAACTTGATGAGAATTCAAATTTGAGGCGGGGACAGGGTCCCCTTCCGGACTGCATTAGAGTGAGCAAGTAGTTAGCTACAAAGTTTTGAGATGAGGCAAGACGGGTTGACAACGCTCTTAAGCTTTTCGATAGATCTCGCGATCGCCGCTGAACTCCACGACCAGTTTGCTTTCGGACTGGGCCAGATCCAGATGCGCGACGGATTCGGAAACCGCCAGGAAGCGGTGAACGTCGTCAGCGCCGGGAAAGAGTTCCTGCGCTATGTCCCAGGCGGTAGCGCCGGATTTCGGAATCAAACGAATCACCTCCGCTTGTCGCTCGCGCATCGCGCGCAGGTAGCGATTGAAGAGCTCTTCGAAATCATGCACCGGCTCGCCGTGCCCACCAAAGACCAGCGTCGGCGACAACGCGCGTATTCGAGCGAGGCTTACCAGATACTCTTCCAGCGAACGAAAACGCCGCGATGCGTCGATCGGGTCCGGCGAAAGAATAGGATTCGGAGTGATGCGTTTGAGGACGCAGTCGCCTGCGATCAGGGTCCGGTCCGCTTCACGTATGAACGAACACGATCCCGGCGTATGACCCGGTGTGTGGACCACGCGTAACGAGCCCGAGCTGAACTCCAATTCCTGTTCGTCATGAAGCTCGTGATGCTCGTCATCTTCCAGCGCGTCCGCCAGCGCGCGCACGCCTTCGTACATGCGGCGCATTCCTGCTATCTCGTCATCGGGCACGCCCGCGCGAACCAGCAAGTGTCTGTGTTCTTCGTACTCCAACCGGCCGACCCGATGTCCGGTTTCCCACCCGTGCACCAAAACATCCGCGTCCTTCGCCTCGTCACGCAGCGATTTCGCCAATCCGCAGTGATCTTCATGAGCATGAGTCAGCACAATGCGGCGTATATCCGCGACACGAACCCCGGCCCGGCGCAAACCATCGCGTAGCGCGGTCGACGCTTCCTTCGTCTTTGGCCCGGTGTCGATCAGCGTGATTGGATCTTCGGCGATCAGATAGCAGTTTACGGGCCCGACGTAGAATGGCGTGGGGACGGAGATGGGAATGATTTTCATGAAAAGTCAGGAAACGGAATTCAGGAGACAGGAGTCAGGAGTCAGAAGTCAGGAGTCAGGAGTCAGAAGCGCTTCGTCACGACCTGGCCTGGACCCCTCCAGCAAAATTGAAGGCCGAAGAATAAAAGAACCCTTGCCATCGCTCTTACCTCTACCTACACGCTTCTGACTCCTGTCTTCTGCTTTTCAGTAAACATATCGATTCGCCTTGATCAGCACATCGGCTATTCGTTGTCGTGCTGCGACTGTGTTCATCGGCGTCAGCTTGGTGAACCGTCTCAGCGCCGCCAGCAGCGTTCGCAGCTCATCGCCTTCGCTCATGGCCGCCAGTGTGTTCTTCGCGCTGGCGTCGATTCGCTCGATCGCGTCGTTGCAAAACACACGTGTCATGTCCAGATATCGCGCGGCAGTGTCTTCGCCCTTCGACGCCGCCAGCTTTTGCGCGCGCAGGATCGCCGACTCCATCGCGAATGCATCGGTGATGATATCGGCCACGCCCATCAGGATCTCCTGCTGATCGGACAACGCCATCATGTATTTCTGCGCGGCCGTGCCGAGCGTCATCAACGCGACCTTCTTCGCGTTCTGAGCCAGCTTCATCTGCTCCGCCAGCACCGCTTCGTCTTCATCAAAGCTCGGCATCGACGGCGACAACACTTCATCCATCAAGGCCTGCGCCGCGGGCAACAAAGCCAGCTGGCCGGTCATCGCCTTCTTCATCAACATGCCTGGAATCAGCATGCGGTTGATTTCATTCGTTCCCTCGAAAATTCGATTGATGCGCGAATCACGATAAGCACGCTCGGCCGGGTAGTCCGCCGAATAACCGTATCCACCGTAAATCTGGACCATCTCGTCGGCGACAAAGTCGCACCATTCAGACAACGCAACCTTGATGATCGAACATTCCGCTGCGTATTCCTCGATAGCTTTCAGCTTTGCGTTCGGGTCCCTGGTGTCTTCGATCGCAGATTCGATCAGCCCGACCGTGCGATACGTCATCGCTTCGCCGACCCAGGCGCGAATCGCCATCTCAGCCAGTTTGGCTTTGATCGCGCCAAATGATGAAATCGGTTTGCCGAACTGATGCCGCTCGTTCGCGTAACGAACCGCTTCATGAAGCATCAGCTTCATTCCGCCCGCGCACGACGCGCCGAGTTTGAAGCGACCGATGTTCAGAATGTTAAAAGCGATCTTGGCGCCCTTGCCGACTTCGCCGAGCAGGTTTTCGACCGGCACCTTCGCATCCGACAAAATAATCGCAGTCGTGCTGGATCCCTTGATCCCCATTTTGTGTTCGTCTTCGCCGTTGGTGACGCCTTCGCCGCGTTCGACCACAAACCCGCTGAACTTGTCGCCATCGACTTTGGCGAAGACTATGAAAATATCCGCAAAGCCGCCGTTGGTGATCCACATCTTCTCGCCGTTGAGAATGTAGTGTTTGCCGTCTTCGCTCAACCGGGCTGTCGCTTTCGCGCCGAGCGCATCCGATCCCGATCCCGCTTCCGTAAGCGCGTAGGCCGAAACGATCTCGCCGGTCGCGATCCGCGGAAGGTATTTCTTTTTCGTCTCTTCGCTTCCGAAGTAGAGAATCGGCAGCGTGCCGATGCTGGTCTGCGCGCCAAACGTAACCGCGAACGATGCGGCACGCCCCAGGTTTTCAGACACGATCACACCGCTGGTTTGATCCAGATCGAGTCCGCCCAACTCCTCCGGAATGTTCACGCCCAACAGACCAAGCTCAGCACATTTCACCAGCAGCTCGCGCGAAAGCTTCCAATCGTGATTCTCCAGCTCGTCAATACGCGGGCGAACTTCGGTGTCCAGAAACTCGCGCGTCGTCTGCCCGATCATCTGGTGCTCTTCGGTAAAATCCTCGGGCGTAAAAACGTCTTCGGGCGCGGGGTTCTCAATCAGAAAACTTCCGCCTTTAATAGACTTCCTCTCTTCGGCTACTGCTGACATAACAGGTGTCCTTTCTTGAATCTGGTTCTTAAAGAAGTCGGTTTTTGGTTTTGGGTCTTAGGTTTTTGTTCGTGTTGCAGACGTTGAGTCCTAATTCAAGATCGAGTAGCGATCAAAACCCAAAACCCAAAACCCAAAACCCTAAGACCAAAGACCGTCTTTAGACTAACTTAATCGCTCAATTATTCCCGCCGCCCCCATCCCGCCGCCGACGCACATGGTGACCATGCCGTACCGTCCGTCGCGTCGTTCGAGCTCGCGCAGGATTGTTGCGGTCAATTTCGCGCCGGTGCAGCCGAGCGGAT
This sequence comes from Pyrinomonadaceae bacterium, assembly GCA_963702045.1. Taxonomy (GTDB): domain Bacteria; phylum Acidobacteriota; class Blastocatellia; order Pyrinomonadales; family Pyrinomonadaceae; genus JACMLC01. The sequence continues at coordinate 4,811,490 of OY969701.1, read as the reverse complement.
GGCCCAGCGCGATCGCGCCGCCGTTGACGTTGACCTTCTCGGAATCCAAACCGAGCTCTTTTATGACCGCGAGCGATTGCGCCGCGAATGCTTCGTTCAGTTCGATCACATCGATATCGGCCAACGTCAGGTCGGCGAGTTTCAGAGCTTTCGGTATTGCGAAGACCGGACCGATTCCCATCTCCTCCGGCGGACAACCCGCAGTCGCGTACGCTACGAATCGAGCCAGCGGTTTAAGACCGAGCTGGTTCGCACGTTCGCCGGACATGATCACGACCGCCGCCGCGCCGTCAGACATTTGCGACGCATTGCCAGCGGTGATCGTGCCTTTCATATGAAAAGCCGGTCGAAGCTTGGCCAGACCTTCCGCTGACGAATCGCGCCGCACGCCTTCGTCCTGATCGAACACAACTTCGCGTTTTTGCTTTCGACCTTTTTCGTCCAGCTCCTCAAACGTGACTGTTAAGGGAACCACTTCGTCTTTGAATTTATCCTGGTCCAGCGCAGCCGCCGCGCGTTGATGCGACCTCAAAGCAAACGCATCCTGCTCTTCTCTCGAGATCTCGTATTTTCGCGCAACATTCTCGGTCGCCAATCCCATGTTCAAATAAAAGTCCGGGTAGTGTTCGACCAGGTACGGGTTTGGGCGAATGATGTGACCGCCCATCGGGATCATCGACATCGTCTCGAGCCCGCCCGCGACGATGACGTTCGCTCCGCCGGCCTTGATGCGGTCCGCCGCCATCGCGATCGACTGCAGCCCGGACGAGCAGAAACGATTGATCGTCATGGCGGAAGTTTCGACCGGAAGTCCTGCGCGAATCGCCGCCGCGCGGGCTACGTTCATGCCCTGCTCGGCCTCGGGCATAGCGCATCCCATGATCACGTCTTCGATCTCAGCCGGCGCCAACCCTTCCGCGCGCGCGATCGCTTCCTTGATCACCGCCGCGCCCATCTCATCCGGCCGGGTGTCCTTCAACGTTCCCTTCGGCGCTTTTCCCACCGCCGTTCGCACGGCTGAAACTATTACTGCGTCTCTCATTTCATTTCCCTCTTAAGATTTGACCCCTTGACCATTAATCGTTTTGTCGAAGTTTCGACCAGGCCTGTCTAATGCGTCACCGCGAATTGTTTGCTCTGGGCATTCGCTTCGGCTTGAACTTTAGATGCGAAGTAGAGCGTCTTTTCAATTTGCGCGTGGACCTTTCCGTTCTTATCCACCAGATCTACGTAAAAAATGCGATCGATAGACTTGCTTTGCTTCAAATCCTGCTTAATCTGTTCGACCTCTTCGGGCGTGACTACGAAAGTCGCAAACAGCGTTTCGCGCCCGGGTCGTTTGAAGCGAATCGTCGCCGCCTTGTCCCAAACAACATAATCCCTTCCCAGGATCTTGATCAGCATGACCATGTAAAGCGGATCGACCGCGCCGTACAAACTTCCGCCAAACGTAGTGCCGACGTAATTGCGAGTTCGCCAGTTCAGCGGGAGCTTTGTGCGAATCTCGTGAAAGTCATCGGCGATATAGGTTAAGCGCGCGCCCGTTCCGCGATAAGCCGGAAAAAAGTTGAACCGCCAACGCAGAAACCTGGTTTTCAATGACTCGGGCATGTCACGTTCTCGCTGACTAGAAACAACCGAGAATGCTGAGTACGGCCTCTCTGCGCCTTCTGTTTTTCTTTTCTTTGCGTCTTTGCGAGAAAACCGTTTCACGCAAAGACGCAAAGAAAAGAAAAACAGAAGGCGCAACGAAGAGCTTACGACCCCGGAAATCCTTCGCTCTGTAAAACTCTCTCCGCCTGATTAAAGTGTCGTCGCTCGTGAAAAACCAAAATCCGCAACGCGTCGAGCAAACTATAGGTAACAAACTTAGCCACCGGCGATGTCACTCGCGTTTCGGAAAGCTCCACCTTCGCGGTAGCCTCCAGCTTCTCGGCAAACGTCGCTTGATGTTCGATGAACCGCGCGATTATGTCGCCGCCAATCTCGCTTTGCGACGGTTCAAAAACTCTCGGAGCTTTTGATTTCGCGACGGTCTCGGGTCGAGCTCGACTGATGATGAACTTTCCCCACAGCCCGGGAACTACCGGCAAATTTTCCCAAAACGACTGACCCTTTTCTCCGCGGATAACTTCGTCAATCTGCGGGAACATCGCCAAATTGGTTGTGATCAAGTGGTCGAAACACTGGCCCACGCTCCATTCGCCGTCGCTCGGTTTCCAGTTGAGTTGCTCCACCGACAGTTGAGCAAACTCGATTTCGGTTTCCGAGGTAACCGCCTTCGCTTCGCGCAGCAAATTACCGACGTCTGCATTCGACAAAGCTGCCTGCTCCGTCACTTCAGAGGCATCAATGGTGGACATCGGGGTTGCTCCCTTCTAATTGCGAAGCGGCTTGCCGGTCTTCAGCATGTGGCCTATTCGCTCCTGCGTTTTCCGCTCACCGCACAACGAAAGAAAGGCTTCGCGCTCGAGATCGAGCAAGTACTGTTCGCTGACATGTGTTGTGTGGTTCACGTCGCCGCCGGTCAGGATGCGCGCCAGCTTAGTCCCAATCAGCGCGTCGTATTCTGAAATGAAACCGCCGCGGACCATTTGATGAATACCAAGTTTTAAAGTAGAAAGCGCCGGCATGCCCAACGCCAAAACATCTTTGCGTTGTTGCGGCTGAACGTATCCGGTCGCGGCCAATGACAGCACTTCCTGTTTCGCATCCGCGATCAACCGATCACTGTTCATCGAAATCGAATCGTCGTCAGACAAAAATCCCAGGCGGCGCGCTTCTTCGGCAGACGTTGCTACTTTCGCCAGAGCAATCGTTTCAAACGCGCGTTTGATAAACGGGAAGGGATCCGCATCGTCCACGCCTTTTGGAATTGAATCCAACACGCGCACGACCATCTCCTTTGTTCCGCCGCCGGCGGGAATCAGTCCCACGCCGACCTCGACCAGGCCCATGTAAGTTTCCGCCGCCGCTCGAACTCGATCCGCGTGAAGCACCATCTCGCAACCGCCGCCAAACGTCATCTGAAACGGAGCGACCACAACCGGCTTGGGCGAGTAACGCAAACTCATCGTCGCGTTCTGAAACGCGCGGACGATCATGTCGATGTCTTCCCAGTTCTCCTCCTGCGCTTCCAACAGCAACAGCATCAGGTTTGCGCCGACTGAAAAGTTCACGCTCTGGTTGCCGACCACCAATCCGACAAAGTTCTTTTCAACTTCGGCCAGCGATTGCTTGACCATCTGCAGAGTGTCGCCGCCGATCGCGTTCATCTTGGAATGAAACTCGAGACAGGCCACGCCGTCACCCAGATCTATCAGCGACGCGCCCGCGTTCTTCTTCACCACGCCGCTGCGGTCCTTGATCGATTTGAGGATGAGCACGCCGGGCGCTTCGGCCAGCGCCGTGTATTGTCCCGACGCAAAGTCGTAGTAGAACTTCTGTCCGTTTTCCTCTTTGTAGAAAGACTTCGCGCCGCCCTCGAGCATTCGCTGGATGTTTTCAGGGACCGGTTGCCCTTCTTCCTTCATGCGCTCGACGGATTTTTCGACGCCGATCGCATCCCAGGTTTCGAAAACTCCCAGCTCCCAACTGAATCCCCACTTCATCGCCCGATCGACTTCGACCAGGGTGTCGGCGATCTCTGGAATTCGGTTGGCCGCGTATCGCAATGTTCGCGAGAGCGTCTTCCACAAAAACGCGCCGGCGCGGTCTTTGCCCCAAACCAGCGACTTGATGCGTTCGGCGGTGTTCTCGATATTCTTTGCTACTTCCAGCGACGGCAACTTCACCTTTTCCGCCGGCCTGTATTCCAGCGTCGCCACATCCAGCGTCCAAATCTCTTTCTTGTCGCCGCCACCCTTTTGTCGCTGATAGAAACCGCCCTTTGTCTTATTGCCGAGAATTCCGCGAGCAATCATCTGCGTCAGAAATTCCGGCGCGACAAAAACGTCCCGTTCTTCGTCTTCGGGTAAATTCTCGAAAAGGTTTTTGATGACGTGTCCAAAAACATCCAGCCCGACCAAATCGAAAGTTCGGAACGTAGCGGTTTTGGGACGACCGACGGCCTGGCCGGTAATCTTGTCGATCTCTTCGATCGAGTAGCCGTCTTCGAGCATCGTCTTCATCGTGACCAGCGCGCCGAATGTGCCGATGCGATTCGCGATAAAGTTAGGACGGTCTTTAGCAGTGACTACGCCTTTGCCGAGCCGTTGATCCAAAAATCCGAACATGAAGCACGAGACTTCCGGCTTGGTCCATTCAGTTCGGATCAGCTCGACCAATTTCATGTAGCGCGGCGGGTTGAAAAAGTGGACGCCGAGAAAGTGAGCACGGAAGTCTTCTGAGAATCCTTCTGCAATCGACTTGATCGGAATGCCGCTGGTGTTCGAAGCGATGATCGATCCGGGCTTGCGATGTTTCTCGACTCGCTCAAACAAACTGCGTTTGATCTCCAGATTTTCGACTACGGCTTCGATCACCAGGTCGCAGTCTTTCAGCTGCGCGAGATCGTCGTCAAAGTTGCCGACCAAAATCAACGCGGCTTTTTCAGGAGTAAAGAAGGCGGCAGGCTTTGCTTTCTTCGCCGCATCGAGACCGCCCTGCGCGATGCGATCGCGCACGGCTTTGGATTCAAGCGTCAGTCCCTTTGCTTCGTCTTGGGAAGATAACTCGCGCGGGGCTATGTCGAGCAAAAGAGTAGGAATGCCGGCATTGGCGAGATGAGCGGCGATCTGCGCCCCCATAGTACCTGCACCCAAAACCGCAGCCTTTTCGATCCGAGCCATAAACAGTAAAAACCTTTCGTAATCGGGGTCAAAGCGAAGCGCCATGATAACTGAATGAGTATTCATTCAGCAAGTAACTTTCAAGCCTACTCTAAGAGATGATGAGTCTTGATTCCTCAATTAAGCTGTGTTCAAATTTCAGTTACTTAACGTATTAAGAAGAGATAACATGGGATACAAGAATAAGACCTTCGTCAGTTTCGCGAGTGAAGATATACATTTTTACCGGCTTATGTGTGCTTGGAAGGAGAACGAGAAGATCGCTTTCGATTTTCATAATGCCCACGATATAAACGTGGCACGTGATAGCAGCCAGGCGGAGACGATCAATCGTCGTTTAAGAGAAAGACTGTTAATACCAAACAGGTGGTTATGTTAGTCGGAGACGTGACAAGGAGAAAAGCGTCTGATCCTAATACATTTGTTTACTACGAGTCGCATAACATCTTAAGGCTGGGATTGCCAGTCGTGTTCGCTAACGTAAATAGATCGCGAGAAGCACAAGTCCATCGAATTCCGCAGATGTTGCTCGAACCATACACCATGTCAACTTCTTTTGGGCCAACGATCCTGCGTTTTGTACTCGATAACTTCCCGAAAGCGTATCAGGCGAATCTTGCGCTGCAGATCGGCAAGCGAAAAACCGGTCCGTTTCACTACCTCAAGCCCGTTTACGACAGGTTAGGGTTGTGACACTAGGTTCTTTTGGCGCGTGGCGCTCCACAGCCGCTATCAAGAGACTACTTCGAAGGTTTCTTGGGGTGTTTGGTATTTGCTGGCTGTTACTCGAGCCTCTGGCGCTTTGGCGACCTGAAGAGTTGCGGTGGGGCTTTCGAGGTTATCTTGCACTGACTGCGACAAGTATTGCTATTTCGCTTCTTTGGGCATGGCCTAGGAATTCGCTTACAAGGCGCTTACCCCTTTCGGATACTAAGGTTGTAATAAAAGTTGGCGACATGCTTGAGCAGGCGGGAAATATTGTTATTGGTTCAAATGACGTTTTTGACACTGAATTAGGTGATGTTATTTCCCCGAAGAGTATTCAAGGACAATTTCAACTCAGGTTCTTTCCGTCTTCAGAAGATCAAGAATATCATTGCCCAGTGCAAATATGGCATACACGATCTTTCCCGTACTGAGTTAGGTTCCAACCGTCTACCGCGGTTTAATATGCCGCTTGAGTTGGGCATTGATTTTGGATGTCAGGAATTTGGAAAGCCATACCAGCGTAAGAAGAGCTACTTAGTTAAGGACATTACCGAGCACAGATATGAGAAATTTATTTCAGATATAAAGGGACAGGATGTCAAAGGTCATGGTAGAAGCACCATGCGTGTCATAGGACATGTAAGAGACTGGCTTTCAATCGAATCCCATATCGGCACCTTGCCCGGCGGTGACTATATGCACAAGCGATACAAGAGGTTTCAGTTCGAATTGCCAACCCTTTGTGGAACGGCAAGACTGAATATGAAAAAGTTAACCTTCGGGGACTTCGTGAAGATTTCTCGCGTGTGGCTCGAAGAGAGAGAGACATAACTCAATCGCGTGCGTCGAGAGACCTTCCTTAACACTAATAATTGGTCAGTATCGCTTCCTTACTAAATCCCATCTGCAGCAGTCGGCCGCGGGTTTGCGCGATCATTTCGGGTGAGCCGCAGACCAGGGCTACCGGAGATTTCAACTCCGGCACGATGTTATCGAGAAGCGACTGGACGTATCCCGTAGGTCCCGACCAGTCGTGGCCGTCGGGGCGCGAGATGACCTGGCGCAGCTCGACTCGTCCAGCCTCCCATGCCGCAGTCTCGTCCACGTAACAAAAGTGCGCCGGCGTTCTGGCTCCGTAGAGCACCACCAGGTGACCGTAATCGCTGCGGTGCCTGAACACCTGACGCAGCGCCGAACGCAACGGTGCTACGCCCGTGCCCATTGCTACGAAGACAAGATCTTTGCCCTTCTGCTCGTCCAACGCGAATCCGTGTCCGACAATATCAACCAGCTCGACCTGATCGCCGGGCTGCATCTCAAAGATTACTCCGCTGGCTCTGTTGCCGCGCTTGATCAGGAATTCGATCTGGTCATCTTCGGGTGCGCTTGCGAAAGCGAAGTAGCCCGGCGGTTCGTCACCCGCTTTCAAAACGGCTACCTGGCCGGGACGAAATGAAAAGGGACTCGACCCGTCGTCCAGCGTCATATCGAACGCGCGGATCTCGGCGCCCTGTTCGTGGATGCGTTTTATGGTCAGTCGGCGTGGTTGCTTTTCTTCCATAACAAGTACTTTTGAAGCGAGCTTAGCGAAATGGGGGCAGGGCAGTCAAAGAAAAGGCAGGAGGCAGAAGAAAGGAGGCAGAAGTCAGCACTCAGGACTCAGAATCTGCTCAACAGACATAGTAAGACGTCAAGCTGCATAAATTCGTAGGTTGGGAAGGGGACCTGTCCCCGCTGAAGCTGCGCAACTATTCAACCTCATTGGAGATTCGAAACCTTGACTGCCTTTCTATCTTAGGCGGGGACAGGGCCCCCTTCTCGACCTGCGAATTTGCCCCCCTGGAATAGAGCTCTAGTGCCTGAATGCTTATGTAAACCGCGAGGAAATGCAAATGTGAAATCATTCGGCCCCCGCCCACGCCAGCCAACCGAAAAGCCAGTGTAATCATCGAAAACAAGACCGCACAGGAAGATTGAACGAAACCTCGCCGGGGCACGAATTGCTTCGCAAAGATCGAGGGTCTGGATCAATCGGATGAGCCCGACGCGAAGAAGCGCATGCTCTTGACGCTGGCTGGTATTTAACCGCAAGATAAAACGCACTACCTTTTAAACGGAATTCTTTATGAGCCAATTTCGATTTAGTTTTAGCCGTACGGCCGCGCTTGTGGCCTCTTTATTTCTGCTCAGTCTGTCTGCGTACGCTCAGCAACCTGGACGGGCTCGCTTTGATGTCACGCATTACCGAATCGAAGCGCAGCTCATTCCCGATCAGCACCTGCTTCGCGCGGCGGCCGAGGTTTCGTTTACGCCGCTCGACGCAACGCGATCGGTGATCTTCGAATTGAATGGATCGCTCAAGGTCGACGGCATCGATCGAAACGGCAAACCGTTGACGAACTTTGTGCAGGACCCGATCGGAGCAGACGTGTTGGGGCCGAGCGTCAGAATCGATCTGGGCGAGGTGGTGCAGGCCGGAACTCCGGTTACCTTGCGAATTCGATGGAGCGGCGCGCTGGTATCGCCGGAAGGCGGACCGCTTGCGACAAAGCGATTGGCGTACGTCGGAAACGAAGGCTCGTACTTAATGTATCCGGCCCGTTGGTTTCCTTTTCACGATTACGCCGCGGATCGCGCAACATCTGAAATCACAATTTTGGTTCCGCCGGGAATTCAGGTGGCTGGAAACAGCGACGAACCAGTGGTCGCGTCGGCTCCGGGCAAAGACGGTAACGTGCGATTTCGATTCGTGCGGACCAAGCCGGCCCTGATCGGAAACTTTGCGGCCGGGCAGTACATCACTCGCACTCTAAAATTTGGCAATTACGAAATTCAGTTTTTCACGAAGCCGGGAAGCGAAGGCCGCGTCGAGAGCTATGCCGAATTGATGGGAAAAGCGTTGGAGAATTACACGCAAACTTACGGTGCGCCGGATTTCGGAACGCGACTGGTGGTCGCGCAGATTGACGACGACAGTCTGGACGCGTACACGGCGCCGGGCATGCATTTCTTCGCATCGAAACTTTTCAGTTCGTTGCGAGCCGTTCCCGAAGAGCGTCTGCAAAGAGAAGTTGCATATCAATGGTGGGGACAAACGGTCGGGCTCAAGTCGTTCGACGATGCGTGGCTCTCGCAGGGATTGGCTGAGTGGAGCGCGTTTGCTTTGCGCGAATCGGCGCTGAGCGGAGGGTCGCTCGATGCTGCGCAACGCGAGATGCAGGAGCGCGCGTTGACCTTCGAACAGACTGCGTCGATCGCGCGTGCACCGGCCGCGCTTGACGATCAGTCGGCGGCATTTCAATCGATAGTTTTCTACAAAGGCGCGATGGCGTTTCGGATGCTGCGTCAGACGATGGGGCAGGAGAAGTTCAATCGCTTGCTGCGCGACTTTCTTACGCAGTATCGCGGCAAGAATGCTTCAATCGATGACTTCGAGCGTTTGGCGACACAGACCAACGGCGACAACCTTCGCTACTTTTTCGCGCAGTGGATCGAAGGAACCGGCGTTCCCGAATTCCATGTCGATTACCAAATCATCCGAACGCGTTCGGGCAAGTTCTTGACACGCGGCACGGTGCGACAGACTTTCGAGACATTGCGATTGCCCGTCGAGCTCGCGCTCCGCAGCGAAGGCGGCACGGTTCAGGTTTCGACCGTGCGGATGGAAGAGAAGAGCGAAGATTTCAACTTCGAATCGAACGGTCCGCCGATCGAGGTACTGGTTGATCCGAACAACAAGATCCTTCGTATGTCCGACGAGTTGCGCATTTCGGTTATAGCGCGTCGTGGAATTGAACAGTTCAAGGAAGGGCAGTACGCCGAAGCGCAACAGCAGTTCGAAGCTGCGCTCAAGCTGGATAAGTCGAACTCGTGGGTTTACTACAACACCGGGTTGCTTTATCTGGAGCAGCGAAATTACCAACTGGCGCTCGATAACTTTCAGGCAGCGATCGACGGAAACCAGCGGCCGTCGTGGGTTGTGGTTTGGTCGCACATCAAACGCGGCAACGCCTACGACGCGCGTGGGGAACGGACCCGGGCTCGCGACGAGTACGCGAAGGCTCAGGAGACGGGTGAAGATTACGACAACGCCCAGGCGGTAACGAGGCGATTCATGTCGACCGCTTACGATCCGAAGACAGCGCAATCGACTTCGCCAACCGGCGGACAGTGAGATTGAAAGAGTAGCTGGTTAAGACCGATGGCTCCCGTTTGGGGGCCATTTGTTTTTTATGGGGAAACAGTAGCACTCAAATAACGATAAGTACGCAGTCAGGAAGGGTGGCAAGCGAAGCGCGCCCCCGCCTCAACTGGGTTTTGTTTGATCCAAAACAGCAACCAAACCCGGCCGCGAATATTGATTAACTCGAGGCGGGGGCGCGCGCCGCTTCACTTCGTTCAGCGTCGCTTGCCACCCTTCCTGACTGCGAGGTTCTTTTGAGTTGAGTCGCAATGCGCCTCACCGCATCGATCCATAGCTGCGGCTGAATAACACATAGACAATAAATACTTCTCGGCTTAGATTTGAAAAGCTAATGGAGGAGTCGATGCGCGAGGCACAGCGAGAGGTCGATGAAGTCCTGCTTCCTCTGCTTCAAGCTTCAGAGGAGCCGGATGCCGAGCGCTTGCTCGCGCAAATCGTCTCGCAACATGCCGAGCCTCTTATCAAAGACATCGTTCGCTTCAAGCTGAACACAACTGGACCAGACGGCAATCACGGCCACGTCTTTGATTCCGAAGACATCTGCAACGACGCCATCGTCCAGCTGTTAAAGCGACTGAAGGAATTTCGCGCGGACCCGCAAGAGAAAGCGATCGGAAACCTTCGCAGCTATGTTGCGGTGATCGCCTATAACACCTGCTATCGCCATCTGCGGCTGGTTTATCCCCAACGACACATTCTGAAGACACGGCTCCGCTATCTGCTGACTCATCAGCGCGGATCTGCTCTTTGGGAAAACGATGACAAAGAGCTGGTTTGCGGTTACGACGTTTGGCAGACGGAAAGACGAAAGATCGACAGCGAACGGGCGCGACGGGTTTGCGCCGAGCCAAAACTCGTTTTGTCGTCCGGTTCGCTTTCGAGCTCTTCGCAGAGAGACAACCCGGCCGATGTGTTGGCAGCCGTCTTCAACTACGTGTTATCACCGATGAAGTTTGATGACGTGGTTAATGTCGTTGCGAAGCTTTGGGGAGTTACGGATCAAACTTCGTCGCTGGATGAACCCGACCAGGGAACCGCTGAGCTCGCCGATCATCGTTCTGACTTTGCCGATGATCTGGACCGTCGCGAATATCTCGTTTGGCTTTGGAACGAGATCGTGACTTTGCCGCTAAGGCAGCGAACCGCGCTCCTGCTCAATCTGAAAGACGCCGAAGGCCGCGGGTGCATCGAACTTTTCCATATAGCCGGAATCGCTTCGATACGACAGTTAGCGAAGTCGCTGGAAATGACGGCGGACGAATTCGCGCGGCTTTGGAACGCGTTGCCGTTGGACGATCTGACGATTGCCGAACGGTTGGGTTTGACTCGACAGCAAGTCATAAATCTGCGCAAGTCGGCGCGCGAGCGTTTGTCGCGCAGAATGAATCGCCGCGATAAATAAGCGCCATAAACGGTAGCGGTAATAATTCGTAGTTTTGAATATCTAAATAAGTAACAGGGGAAGAGGCTTTAATCGCAAAGCCCTATATGTCTGAGCATCTCTCAAAAATTCTGATCGAACAGTACCTCGCCTCAACGATCGCTCCATCCGAACTGCTGGCGATGGATGCCCACCTCGAGGCGTGTTCGGACTGCCGGCGAAGTCTCGCCGAGGCAGCGGATAAATCCAGGGTGCTTTCGTTGAGAGAAGATCTGGCGACCGTCGAAGCGACAGAGCATCTCGACGACGCTCGTTTGGCTGCGTATGCGGATGGAACTTTGAGCGAAGTGGATGCCGAGATCGCGACGAGTCACTTGAGCGTTTGTTCAAGGTGCGAGTTGCTGGCCAGCGATCTCGTGATGTTCAAAGACGAGATAGCCGGTAATGTCGAGCGCGAATACGCGCCGCCAGGCAAAACCGCCATCAAGACCGCAGTCAAAGTTGCCTCGACATCGTGGCGAGAAAAATTGTCGGGTTTCGCTGGATCCATTTTCGGATTTGATTCGCCCGCGTTGACGATAGGCGCCGGAGCGCTGGCTCTGTTAGTGATCGGTGTTTTTGTATGGCTGGCTATGCGGACCGGCCCCCTGCCAACAAGCGAACCGGAGGTTGTTCGAACTTCGTCGCCGACACCTTCTGCGTCGCCGCAAATAACGACAAGCCCATCCGCAGAACCGTCTCCGTCTCCCGAAATATTGCTGGCGCTCAGTGACGGATCGCGACAATTTGGAATCGACCGGGACGGAAACTTGACCGGAGCAGAAGACTTGCCGCCCGGCGTTCGCGAGATGGTGAAGACCGCGCTGACAACACAGGATGTGATCAATTCAAACGCTCTGGCGGGAGTCACCGGAAGACCGTCGGAATTGAGAGGCGCTCCGTCACCGGACGCGAAGTTCGCGCCGATCACTCCGGTAGGAAAAGTAGTGTGGTCGATCAAGCCAACGCTACAGTGGACGAGTTTGAGCGTAGCTTCTGAATATAAAATCACGATCTACGATCAGAATTTCAATCCGGTCGCGGTCAGTCCGCCGTTGCAAGAGAATTCCTGGGTTGTTGATCCCGCGCTCAAACGGGGCGAGATCTATACATGGCAGATTGCGGCAACAAAGAATGGATCGGAGATAAAGACGCCGGTAGCTCCGGCCGGGGAAGCAAAGTTCAAGATACTGGATGCGAAAGCGACGGGTGAGATAACGATGGCGAGGAAGAATTTCTCCGAATCGAGATTGGCGATGGGAGTTCTTTATGCGCGGGCAGGTTTACTGGACGAGGCCGAGCACGAGTTCTATATGCTCTCGGTAGCGAATCCGAAATCAGAGATCGCGAAGAAGTTGCTTCGGACCGTTCGCGCAGCGAAGAGACGGGGCGGGTAAATGGTAAATAGTAAATGGAGGCTTTGTCAGCGAGTCTCTACCGCGGGTGGTACTGACTCGTTTGCGCTTATCTTCCGTCCCCCACCACCACAAACGCGGCCCAATTGAACGGATGGCGGTACGAACTTGATCGCATCACTTTTAGCGCCGCTTGTCGCAGAGCTTCAGACTTGGTCATCCGTCGTTTCGAACTCGCGGAACCGCCGCGCAGGTTCTTATGAAAATCGACCATCAATTGATTAGTGGCTGCCGAATCGACTTTCCACTGGCTGACTACGGTCGCGGGGCTTCCCGCCACGAACATGGCCCACGTCAATCCGATCATTCCTTCGCCCGCGCCGATACGTCCCCGTGCCGTCTCGCACGCGGATAGAACCACCAGGTCTGCATTCAGGTCCAGCTTCATAATCTCCCATGCCTCGAGCAAACCATCATCACCTCCATCGGTTTGCGACAACAGCAAATTTGAATACATGGGATTCGAATTGATCAGAACGCCGTGGGTGGCGAAATGCAGGATGCGAAAGTCGGCTGCTTCCGTCTTGGCCCTGTCTTCGCGAGCTTCCGATCCGACGTAAACTCGGCTGCGTTCCGGTCCGTAGATCGTCGCGATTGCTTTTACTTCGCGCTCAGCTTCGGGCAAAGGAACTGGCCGGGTGCTGCCTCGAAGCGCGAGCTTGGTGCGTTCGGCGGCAGCTTCGCCAAAAGCAGGATTTCCAAACGCGAGCAATGTCGGATTTCTGTTCAGAGTGTTGCGCGGCTGATGCTTTGCCATCTGATAAAGCACCGACAACGACGGCGCGTACGAAACGGCGGTGTCTTCGAGCAGGAATCGATTCGGCGCCGACAGCAGTGCCTGGAAGGGAAGCTCCCAGAGCGCGTCGTCAGGAATAATGACCAGGTTATTTATTCCGGCAAGCTGTGTTTGAGCAGGAGACAGCAAAAGCTCGAATAGCTTACGAGCCGGTTCCTTAAAAGCGGGATCGCGATCCGCCAGCTTAGCGCGAAAACTCTCGATGCTATTGAGGAGCTCTTCGCGCTTGATCTCTACCGAATAGACTTTCAGATCCGCGCTGTTTTCGGCTTTCCGTGTCAGTACAAAAAGAAACGTGCGATCGCTGGTTACGACGTATTCGACCAGCGCAGACCGCGAATCGGGCATCAAGTCTCCGACCTGCTTCAGGTCGACGGTCTTAGTCATTCCGCGCCTAAGCCTCAGCTCGGGATGCGAAACATAAAGTCCGGTTTCAAACGATTCGATCTCGAGCCGAAGGCCTTGAACCTGTTTTTCCAACTCCGAAATTCGTTTTGCGTCGGGCTGCGTCTGACGACTCAACGCTGTCAGTTGCGAGTTCAGCGATGACAAATCGGCGGCCAGCTTCCTTTCGCGCGCTTGCTCGGCTGCGGTCATGGACTTGTTGACGTTGATCTTGCCGCTCTGAAGTATGTCGAGGAGAACGCGTCCCTTCGCTCGCTCCGCGAAGTCCAGCGCCTCCGCGGATTTGTTCTGCGCGATCAGGAGTTCGGTCATCGCGTAGTACGGTCCGATTCGATCCTGTATGAAACGTTGGGTGTCCTGTGCGCCGCCCGCGACTTTGGACCGCATGACCTCGAGCACTTCGATTGCCTGGTCAAACATCCGGCGCGCGGGCTCGGTCTGGTTCAAGGCTCGATGCGCCTGTCCCGCTTTGTAGAGAAGATTCCAGAGTCTTTCCAGATCGTTCAGTTCGCGTATTTGCGGAATAGCACGATCGGTTATCTCGAGGACCTTTTGGTACTCCTTTCGCTTGAGATAAACCAGCGCGATAAAACTCTGTGTGTCGAGGACGGTTGGCAGATCGCCGATCGCCTGGCCTATCTCGAGGCTCTTATTAAAGTGATCGAGGGCCAAATCATATCGGCCCATGTTCACATATCGATTTCCGATGCTGAGAAGAACAAACGCCTTGGGGCCGCGCGCTCCGATCGATTCCGCAATTTCCAGGACCTCCAGAAAATACTTGAGCGCCAACTCCTCGTTGTTTCCCTCGGCGCCGTATGTGATGCCTATGTTATAGAGCGAGCGGCCGATGCCTTCTTTGTCACCCAGCTCGCGGCTTATGGCCAGGCTCTTTTGAAGCAGGTCGCGCGCGAGCACATAGTTGCCCTGGTTGTAATGCGTCAATCCGATGCTATTGAACACGGCGGCCAGTCCTCGTTTGTTCTTTGTTTCTTCGAGGATCTGCAGCGCTTCCTGGAAATATTCCATCGCACGGCTGTAATCACCCTGCTCGTTATAGAAACCGCCGAGACGGATCAGCGATTGCGAAAGCGCGGTTGTGTCCTTCAGCTCGCGGCGCAGCGCCAGGCTTTTTTCGATCAACGTTAGCGCGCGAGCGCGTTCACCCATTAAGTAATATCCGCTGCCCTGAACGGTGAGCGCTCGCGCTTCGGCGGCACGATCTCCGCTCGCCAGTCCAGCCTTTAAAGCGAGCTCGGCGCTTTGAAGGCCGTTGGGAAAATCGCTCATCGTGAGATAGGCATCGCTTTTCGCACTCAGGATGTTTGAAACCAACGCATTGTCGTTTACGCGAGCAGCAACCGATTCAGCCAGGTCATAAACAGTCAAAGAGCCGGCGGGATTGCCGCGCACTTTCATGCGGTCGGCTTGAGCTATCAATGCGTTTGCCAGCCTGGCTGTGACCAGCTCTTTCTTCTGATCGAGCAATGCAGTGCGTTCTGGTTCGGATGTAGCCGCCACCAGACTCGCCGCCAACTCGTCTTCCGGAGACTTCTCCTGCGCCGCGCCGGAGGAAATAAATGCCAGGGTTAGAACTGCGAGAAGTAACGGGCGCCGGATGGTGGTTGACACGTTGCGGCCTCCTTGTTGGGAACGGCGAATGGAAAGAGTCTGTCGGAGAGCTCTGCGGGAACTCGACGATTCTAATCTCGTGGTCAGGAGTTCGCAAAGGTTTTGATGGAAAGGTAGTGGGCCAGACAAGTTAAAAGGACCTCGCGGCTAAGAGGAGGAGCCGAAGCTCTAGCCAGCGA
Source organism: Pyrinomonadaceae bacterium (assembly GCA_963702045.1). Classification (GTDB taxonomy): domain Bacteria; phylum Acidobacteriota; class Blastocatellia; order Pyrinomonadales; family Pyrinomonadaceae; genus JACMLC01. Next base: position 4,795,941 of record OY969701.1, on the reverse strand, counting down.
AGCTGGCGACAGAATAAAGCCTGGGGTGGAGCGAGCGAAGCGAGTGGAACCCCAGGTCAATAACGGTTGATAACCCGAGCCCGCGAAAGCGGGCGACAGACCAGCGCAGAGTTTTTGAATTGCACTACCTAATCAAACGGTATTTCAGTCGCCCGCTTCGCGGGCTCGAAGTCCGTTACTTTCCGAATTCCTGGGGTTCCGCTTCGCTCCACCCCAGGCTAAATTCTGTCACCCGCTCCGCGGGTTTGTTGAAGCTGGAAATCTAATTGTTCAGAGGCTCACAAATCTTGCCGGACACTCACAAGGCAAAAAAACCATCAAGCTGGTAATACCGCTCCTCTTTCAACATCGTCGCTCCGTAGAACTGAAAAAGCTTCTCAGTAACCAGGAGTTTGGTATGAAACAAACGGATAGGCGTCTCTCAAAATCTCTCTCTATCATTGCGCTTCTTCTCTTCATCGCTTGCTTTGCTGTGAACGCCGGCGCAGCACCGCCGGTGAACGACAATTTTGCCAACGCGACGGCGATCAATGGAACCTCCGGCCAGTCGGCTCTTTTCCAGACCGGCGAGGCTACGAAAGAAGCAGGCGAGCCGAACCACGCCGGCAATCCTGGCGGAAGATCGATTTGGTTTCGATGGACGGCGCCTAATTCGAACAACAGCGTCTCGTTTCACACCCAGAACACTTCAACCAATTTCAATACGACGATAGGGGTCTACACGGGAATCAGCGTCAACCTGCTGACGCCGGTCGCCAGCAATAACGATTTCGGCAACGAAAACCTAAGTAGAACCACCTTTTTAGCCACGGCAAATGGGGTTTACTACATCGCGATCGACGGGTTCGATGCGGCGTCCGGAAACGCGAGGCTCAACTGGACGCTAAACCAATTGCCCGCAGACGGTGTCGACTTTGACGGTACGCAGGGCCAGGACGTGGTGGCAGTGTTCCGCCCTTCGACAGGAACCTGGTACACGTCGAACGTTCTTGGCTCTCCCACCATCGCGCAACAGTGGGGCGCCAACGGCGACATTCCAGTTCCAGCAGACTACGACGGAGACGACACGACAGACTTCGCCGTGTATCGCAGCGGCGCGTGGTACATCCTGCAAAGCGCTACCGGAACTTTGAATGCGCAGTTTTGGGGAGTAGGCGGAGACCGACCCGTCCCCGGTGATTACTTTGGAGATGGACGAGCCGATGTAGCGGTCTTTCGTCCTTCGAATGGGACATGGTACTTGCGCGATCCGGTCCAGGGTACCGAGGTGTTCCAGGTTTGGGGACAAACCGGAGATACACCCGTGCAACGCGATTACGACGGCGACGGCAGAACTGACATTGCGGTCTATCGTCCATCCAGCGGCGCCTGGTACCTGATTCACAGTCGGACGGGCGCGAACGTTTCTCGTTTCTGGGGATCAGGCGGCGACATCCCCGTGCCCGCAGACTACTCGATCTTTGCGGATGGCAGGTCGGACATAGCGATCTATCGTCCTTCGAACGGATCGTGGTGGATCGTGGAAAGCAGTTTCGGCGCAGTCGTCCCAAGATTCTGGGGAGCGAGCGGAGACATTCCTCAGCCTTCACGGGTGGCCGGAAACGTCGGAGCCGCGATGGTTGTTTATCGTCCGAGCAACCGCACCTGGTACGTGAACGAATTTGGGGGCTTCATGCACACTCAGCAATGGGGCGCGGCCGGCGACATCCCAGTGGGAACAGCGTTCATCGTGGAGCCGTGAAGGGCGGTAAATGGTGAATGGAAAAAGCGAGTGAATTGTGAATGGTAAATGGTAAATGGAAAGAACGGGTCATGGTGAGTGGTGATTAGTGCTTCAAAATTGGAAGGGGACGACGAGTATCTGTTTTGCCACTTACCAAAACCCAAAACCCAAAACCCAAAACCCAAAACCCAAAACCCAAAACCCAAAACCCAAAACCCAAAACCCAAAACCCAAAACCGGTTACAGTCTGCAGTGACTCGCCTTTAGACAGCTACCACGGCGATGTCACTTTTCTCAGCCAGCCGAATCATCTCTTCACGATCGAACATCAGCGTCTTTCCCGCCGCGATGCAAAGGCAGGTTGCTCCCGCTTCGATCATAGTCTCGATCGTGGGAATCCCAACCACCGGAACATCAAAACGCATGTCCTGATCGGGCTTGGCAACTTTGACTACCGTCAGCCGGCCGCGAGCCAGCCCGCCCGCGCGCCTGACGGTTGCGTCGGTTCCTTCCATTGCCTCGATCGCGACGCAGGCCTTAGCGCGAACGACGATCGTCTGGCCCAGGTCGAGCCTGGCAATCTCCTGAGCGACTTCGAGACCGTAATCGATATCGCCCTGTTCGCGCGAGTCGGGTTTTCGTTTTGTCAGGTTGCCGGGTTGTGGAAGCAGGTGCTGAAGAAAGTAGGTCGAGTCGATCAGCTCGATTCCTTCGCTGGCCAGTTCGCCCGCCACGGCGCCTATCAACGCGTCGGTATTTCGGCGAGGCAATCGCAGCAGCATCTTCAGCATGCGAAGATCGGGAATAGCGCTGCTGAAGATCTGCACGTGCTTAACCTGTCCCGCCATGATCGCTTTCTCCACACCCTCGCGTTTGAAGAAGCGAATCATCTTGTTCAGTTGACCGATCCCTACCCAGGTCAGACTTTCGGCCACACGTTCGATTTCCGAATCGGTCTCTTCCTTGATCGCAGCAACGGCCACGTCCGCACCCGCTCGCCGCGCACCGTCGAGGACGAGGAAAGGGAATCGACCGTTACCTGCTATCAAGCCGTATTTCATTTCGTTGGTTCTTAGTTCTTAGTTTTTTGGTCTTTGGCTTTAGGTCTTAGGCCTAGGGACTTGGGCTTTTGGTCTGAACATTACGAATGCTCAAGAGGCGGGCCCGGAGAAGTCGGTACCATCCGACTTGAATCAAGGACCCATCCGCTACCGCAGATGGTACTGACTTCGCCGGGTCCGGATCTTGACCACCTCCCAAACCCAAGCCCTGGGACCCTACTTAATCACCCCACGCTCCGACGCTTCGATAAACCGAACCAATTCGTCGACTTCGGCTGATTCTGTTATCTCTTTTCGGATCGCCTCGATCGCCTGCGAAGTATTTAGCCGCGAACTCAACAACAACCGAAACGCGTGATGAAGCGCGTCCATGGTCTCTCGCGAATGACCTCGACGCTTCATCCCTGTCACATTCAATCCGTAACACTTCGCATGGTTGCCGACCGACAAAGCAAAAGGCAACGCGTCTTTCACCACCACCGAATAACCGCCGACGTATGCTTCGCGTCCGACTCGGCAGAATTGATGCACGCCCGAGTACGCTCCGATGTTGGCGCGATCTTCGACGGTGACATGGCCCGCCAGTGTGGCTCCGTTAGCCATAATAACGCCGTCACCCAAAATGCAATCGTGCGCAACATGGGCCTGCGCCATGATCAGGCAATCTTCGCCGGTTTGGGTCAGCATCCCGCCGCCCTCGGTGCCACGGTGAATCGTGACGAACTCGCGAATAGTATTTCGCGCACCGATCCGGGTTTCGGACGGCTCGCCCCGATACTTTAGATCCTGCGATGCCAGGCCGATCGAGACAAAAGGAAAAATGTGACTACCTTCGCCGATCGAGGTATGTCCGTCGATGACTGCGTGCGATTCAATCCGAACGCCGTCGCCGAGCGTCACTTCACCGCCGATGATCGTGAATGGTCCGACAAAGCAGTCCGCGCCGATCGTGGCGCCGGATGCGATGACTGCGGATGGATGAATGGTTTGCATAGAACGCAAGCGAGGAAAAGGGAAAAGGTTAAAAGGAAAAGGGACAAGACTACCAGGCACGAACACCCGGTTTCTCGTTCCCGTCTTTTCCCTTTTAACCTTTCCCCTCTTATTTCTGAACTGGTTCTCGATCGGCAACAATACTCATGATCTCGGCTTCGGCCACAAGCTGGCCATCGACCTTCGCTTCGCCTCGCATACGTTGCGCGCGCTGGCGAAACCTGAGCGCCGTTACTTCGAGGGTTAAAGTGTCGCCGGGCACGATCGGCCGTCGAAATCGCGCGTTATCGATTCCGCTGAAGAGCACCAGCTTCTTGTCGCGATCTTCGATCTCGCGCAGCGCCAGAACCGCGCCGCACTGCGCCAGCGCTTCCACCACCAGCACGCCGGGCATTACCGGCGCTCCCGGAAAGTGACCCTGAAAAAAAGGTTCGTTGATCGTGACTTGCTTGATCCCGACGATCCTTTCCATCGGAACCAGTTCGATTATTCGATCAACGAGCAGGAACGGATAGCGATGTGGCAGGAATTCCTGGATGGCGCTTACGTCGAGAATCATAATTAGTAAATGGTAAATGGTTAATAAAAAGACGACGAAGTCTTTTCAATTACTTTTCACCACTAATAGCAATCGTGAATAGCAAAACGAAACCAATCATCCATTTACTATTCACCATTTACTATTTACCAGTAAACAGCAAATGGTGAATAGCGGAACGCCAATCGAGGGCATCCATTCACTATTCACCATTTACAATTTACCAGCCTTATCGTCCTGGAGCCGCGGTTGACGCCGTTGCCGGATTCTTGCTGTTGTATTCGGTGATGAAGGCCGTGGTCACATCCGCCGTCATATCCAGCGTAAGCACCGACTCGAGGATCGCCTGCTTGCTGATATCCAGAATTATGGTGATGCCGCGCTGTTTGGCGAAACCATCGAGCGCCTTTCCGATATCGGTGGAAATCGGCCCAACTACTTCTTCATACCGTTTTTGGAAAGCAGCTTCGGCGTCTTTCTTCTTGTATTCCAACTCGCGCTGGAGACGTTCGCCTTCTTCCTGCTTGGCCTGGGTCACTTTCGGATCCTGGACCGAGCCGGTCTTGGAAAGTTCATCGGCAAGAGTCTTAATGCGGGTGGCCAGAGTCTGAAGCTCTTTCTGACGCGGATCAAATTCACGCTGGAGATTCTTGACCGCGGCGACGTATTTATTGATACCGGTCTTCTCATCGCCGAATTGCTGAGTGTTGACAAAGGCAATCTTCGTGGTCGGCACTGGTCCAGTAGCCTGTGCTGCTGGCGGCGAAGCGGGAGTCGTCGCTGGTGTAGCTCCGCGCTGTTGTGCGAAGGCGGGAAGGGCTGCGGCGATGGCCGCGATAAACATGGTCGCGGCGAACAGGCGAAATATTCTCATGACTTTCTTGTAATACTCCTTACAGTAAAAGGCGACTCGGTAGTGAATAGTGAATGGTGAATAGTAAATAGCAGATAGGAAGATTCCATTTACTATTAACTATTCACTATTTACCTCTCTTTCAAATGGCGCCGCCCAAGTGGTTGATTGCGGACGATCCTAGAATGTTCGTCCTACACTAAATCTAAAGACGCTCTTCTTTTCGTTAAAGAAGAAGTTAGGCACGGACTCGTAAAAGCCGTTCCGCGCATTCGGGTTATATGCGTAAATCAAGCGAAACGGTACGTTGACGATCGGCACCTGCACGCGTAATTCAAGTCCGACACTCGATCGAATATCTGTGAATTTGGCAAACTGGCTTTGGTTGACACTGACCAGCGTGTTGGTCTGTGCCTCGCCACGGAAGAAAATCTGCTGCATGCCAAACGGCAATCCGGTAGTTGGATCAACCGGGCCGACTTCCAGCGCCTGCGCAAACTCTTCACGAGTCACCAGCCGCGTATCGCGAATTATCAGTCCACCCAGCGGAGAACCCTGCAACTGCGGATTGTTCAGCAGCGCCAACAAGCTCAGCGAGAACGGCGACAGGAAAGGCTGGTCGGCCAAAAAGTTAGTGTTGATGGTCTGAATATTACCCTTGCGCAGGTTAAAGACCGTTCCTACGTCAACGAAAGCCGCCATACTGGCTGGGCCAAAAAGCGGAATGCGATATTCAAAGTTACCAAGGATCTGCGTGTCGCCGCCGATCGAAGTAAACGTGGTGTTGCCGAGTTTGGCCGGATTCGATCCTCCGGGTCCGGTAAACGTTCCCACCTGCTTCAATGCGTTGAGAAACCCTGCCGGCAATCCTGCAATCGGAGTTACCGGGTCAAATGGAGTAGTCGCGACCGAAACATTGCGCGAAGTTACAAAGACGTCAACCGGTGCGATCGGGCTGATCGAGCGGACGTTATAACCACGAATGGTGAACTCGTCTCCCAGGAAGTATCGCTCAAAGATCGGAACGCCGTTCACGAACGAAAGCGAGTTGGCGTCTCTTACTTTTTGCGAAGTAGCAAAGCTGCCGACGTTTCCTGCCACGATTCGAAAACCGAATACCTCGACCCGATCGGTTCCTTTCTTACGAACCGGAATGAAGTGTGTGTACGAGATGCTGGGTTGATACGTGCGCACGTCGCCGCCGAGGCCTGCAACTGCCAGCGACGCAGTGATCTGTTTTCCGCTCGTCGGATCGTTCGCGTCCCGCGTAAACGCGCGCGTGTCGTAAACAAACGTGGGCGTTACCCGGCTGGTGATGATGTTCGGCTGCGTATAGATGACCGGGATAAACGAGGTCTGATCGTTTAACTCGTTAACTTCCGGATCCTCGACGCTGGTAGTCGAGAATGAATACGAAAGGCCCACGCGCGAGAACTGGGTAAAGCGACGTTTGCGATAGAACTCGGAAAGCGGCGCGCTGGCAAACAGCGACACGCCGTACGAATTTCGAGTGAACAGGTTTTGATCGCTGACGCCTTCAAATCCCAGCGGAGTGAATGGCGCGAGCTGAATGTCCTGGTTCTGCGAAAGACTGGTGCCTTCGCCGAAGAACTTCTGCGTAAAGGCAAATATCGAGAAGCCGACGGTTATGGGACGATCGCGGAAGTATGGCTCGGTGAACGAGAACTGGAACGATCGCTGGCGATTGCCGTAAGCCAGATTAAACGAAAGCGTTTCACCGCGGCCGAGCAGGTTATTGGTCGAGTACTCGAGTCCGAAGAACGAACCGCCCACACCGGAAACACCGCCGTTAAAGGAAATCTGCTGGCGTCCGCGCTCGACCACTTTCAAGTTAACGTCAACGTTTCCGCTTTCTTCATCCGTGCGATAGTCGACGTCTTTGTCTTTGTCGATCGGATCGAAGTAGCCGAGCTGGTTAAGACGCAGCACGGAATATTCAAACGTTGTCTGGCTGTAGATCTCGCCTTCGTTAATCAGAACTTCGCGACGAAGAACGTTATCGCGGGTAAACGTGTTGCCCAGAAACTCGAGCCGGCGAAGCGTGAACTGCTTTCCTTCGTCGATCACGATGTTGAAATCGACTATGCCTTCGTCGGGACTTGCGGGGTTGTCTTTGAAAGTGGGATCGGGTTCGGCCGAATACTGAATGAATCCCTGCGAACCGTAGAGCTTCTTCAAATTCTCGAACAACGCATCCGAAATCCTCTTGCCGTCGGCGACGTCGCCTTTTCTAAGTCCGATAACCGACTGAATCGCCTGTTCAGAAAAGATCGAGTTACCTTCGATCTTGAGATCGCCGATGCGATAAAGCTTGCCTTCGGTGATGGGCACGATCACGCGCAACGCTTCGTCAGTCGATGACAAAAACGGAATCGGAAGAAAGAAACCGGTGCGGCGTTTTCCTAAACCCTCGACCCGCGGTTCGCCGGTACGTGCCTGAAGATAGCCCTTCGAGCGCATGTAGTTGCGAACGTTGTTCAGGTCGTAGTCGAGTTTGGCTCTATCCAAAATGTCCTGTCCGCGGAAGCGGGCAATCAATCCGGACTCTTTAACCAGCTTCAGCTGCGAACGCAGCGTGCCGTCGCCAAAAATCTTATTGCCTTCGAAATCGATCTCGACGATGCGAACCTTGTCGCCTTCGGCGACCACAAAGGTAATTGCGGTCGAAGTCGCGGATACTTCGTCTTCGCGGATATCAACCGATGCGTTCGGGCGACCGCTCGAGGCCAACAGCTCTTTAATTACACGGACCGCGTTGCGCGCCTTGACCGGATCGTAAATCGACTCTTTCGAAATTCCGACACGCTGCTCGCGGAACGCTTTGAGCACGTCGGATTCGGGAACGCTCTTGAGTCCTTCAAACTGGATATCTCGAATAATCGGCAGCTCTTTGACTTCAAAGATGACGTTTACGCCGCCGCGCGGTCCTTCTTCGGTCAAGACACGAGTCGCCGTCTTATCAAAAAAGCCCAAAGCGAGAATGGCCTGTAGATCGCGTTCTACCTGCGTCTGATTAAAGACATCACCCGGCCTGGTCTGAACGTAATAAAGAATGTCCTCATCACGCAGACGGCGATTTCCCTGAATGTCTACTGATTCAACTAGTTGTTGCTGAGGGTTTTGGGCATCGACGACCGTGTATGAAAACAACGGTATGAAGAGACCCAGAATGGCGCCCAAGCTAATGAGCAGAGATACCCGGCGGATTCGCATAAGTGCTTTTCCCTCAGAGGTTCCTTGAAAAGACTGTAGGGAGCGCTAAATTAAGGTAAAAGAAAAAAGGTAATAAAAGGCGAAAATAAGCCCTTTTGGTTTGTCTTCTGAAACTACTGGAGACTCTTGGATTCAGGGTATACATGCCCCGTTGCCAGATCGGTCTCCAACAAAGTTGCGCATTATACAAGGAAACGGGGAAAAGGGGAAAAGGCCGAAATGGGGAATGCTGGGTCAGTCTGAATTTAGTAAGAGACAAGACAATTTCTCGCAAAGGCGCAAAGGAGAGAAAGCGGAAAGTCGCAAAGAAAACACTGATATTCACGACAATTTCGAGCGCCTTGCACTATCGTCGACCCTTTGCGCCCCCGGTTTTCTGTTCTTTGCGCCTTTGCGTGAAATATCCCCTGACAATTCTCAAATGGCCCACTACCAAAATGGGGAAGCAGATTGACCGCTTCCCCTCAACCAATATCCACTTTTGCCCCGATTCGCGCTCAGTGAATTAAAAGCGCGTCGCCCGGCTCTTCGACCCCAGCCGAACGGTAATTCAACTCGTTGTCATCCAGGAAAACCTCAATTAATGACGCTTCGTCCAGATGTCCCTGTATCAAAGCCTCAGATAATCTGTCTTCGACATGCTTTTGCAGGGCGCGTCTTAGCGGGCGCGCACCATACGAACGGTCGGCGCAGGTCTTGGTCACCAGCCAGCGTTTGGCTTCGTCGGTGACCCGCACCTCCAGTCCGTGATTGTTCAGCGTACGGTTCATCTGGTCGATCTGCAGTTGGACGACTTCCAATAAATCGTCGTCATGCAGTTCGTCAAAAATAATAATTTCGTCAAGACGATTGATAAATTCCGGATTGAAGGTCTGGCGAACCGCCGACATGACCATCTCTTCCAGCTTTTCGCGCGAAGCGTCGGCCGTTCCCTGGAACCCCAGCGTGCCTTTCTTCTGAATGAAGCGGGCGCCGATGTTGGATGTCATAATAATGATGACATTCTTGAAATCGACCGCGTTGCCTAAGGCGTCTGTCAGGATGCCGTCCTCAAAAACCTGCAACAGAACATTGAAGATATCCGGATGAGCCTTTTCGATTTCATCGAAAAGCAACACCGAGTACGGCGAACGCCGTATGCGCTCGGTCAACTGTCCGCCTTCTTCGTGACCGACATAACCGGGAGGGCTGCCGATCATCTTCGAGACCGAATGCTTTTCCATAAATTCCGACATATCGAAACGGATCATCGACCGTTCCGAGCCGAACAGGCATTCAGCCAGCGACCTTGCAACTTCGGTTTTCCCAACGCCGGTTGGGCCCAGGAAAAGGAACGACCCAACCGGTCGTTGCGGATTTTTCAAACCCGCACGCGAACGACGAATCGCGCGTGCCAGCGCCGAGATGGCTGGACGTTGCGAAACGACGCGGCGATGCAGGTCAGTTTCGATCCGAAGAAGCTTTTTGGTCTCTTCTTCCTTCAAAGAGGTAATCGGAATTCCGGTCCAGCGCGCGATCACTTCTTCGATGTCGTCCTTGGTTACCTCGACCGCCGTCAATGTTTCGGCCTCCTCCTCCGGGAGGCGCAGGCCTATCGGCCTGTCCATCCCGTAAGGAGTACGAGGCCAATCAGCGAGGGGCTGATTCCAAGTCTCGTCGAGATTGGTGTTCTCGCGGCGAACGCGAAGTTTCACACGCGCGCCTGCTTCATCGATTACGTCGATGGCTTTGTCCGGAAGGAAACGATCGGGAATATAACGATTTGATTGATAAACCGCGGCTTCGAGGGCGTCATCGGTGTACCGAACCTGGTGGAAAGTCTCGTAGCGCTCGCGGACACCGTCCAGTATCTGAATAGCTTCGGACTCCGACGGCGGCGGAACCTTGACCGCTTGAAAACGGCGTTCCAATGACCTGTCTTTCTCGATCGACTTGCGAAATTCCGCCGGCGTAGTTGCGCCGATACATTGAATCTCGCCGCGAGAAAGCGCGGGTTTCAGAATGTTGGCTGCATCCAGCGAGCCTTCTGCGCTGCCGGCTCCGACCAGCGTGTGCAGTTCGTCTATGAAAACGATGTAATGCGGATTTTCGACCAGCTCGCGCATGATCTGCTTGAGCCGTTCTTCAAACTGGCCGCGATATTTTGTTCCCGCCACGATCAGCGACAGGTCGAGCGAGAGAATTCGTTTGTTCTCGAGGAACGACGGGACTTCGCCGCGAATTATTCTTTGAGCCAACCCTTCGACAATCGCTGTCTTGCCAACGCCGGGTTCGCCAATCAAAACGGGATTGTTTTTTGTACGGCGGCAAAGGATCTGAACCACGCGTTCGATTTCAGTCTCGCGGCCGACCAGCGGATCCAGCTTGTCACTCGCGGCGTCATCCGTCAGATCGCGAGAGAACTCAACCAAATGCGGCGTGTCTTTCTTGGCCGTCGACCGCGAATCGGTTCCGGACTGTCGCGCAATCTCATCGCGAACGGCATTCAGCCTGAGTCCGCGCTCGTAAAGAATCTCGGCCGCCATCGACCGCTCTTCTCGCAACAATCCAAGCAGCAGGTGTTCAGTGCCGATGTGACGATGCTGAAGCCGGTCGCTCTCCTCGTGCGCATAGGCCAGGACGCGCTTGGTCTCAGGAGCAAGCGGAAGCTCAACGGATGTCGAGATTTTTTCGCGAAGGAGCGTGCGACCTTCAATTTCTTTGCGGATGGCTTCGATTGAAACCTGAGCCCGAGGGAAGAAACGACCCGTCAAGGTTTTGTCTTCGCGCATCAGCCCAAGCAGGAGGTGTTCGGGCTCGATTGCCGGCGCGCCGAACTGCGACGCTTCGTAACGCGCGAAGAAGATGACACGTCGAGCCTTTTCCGTATAGCGTTCGAACATAAGAAATCGTGACCGTCGAAATGCTTTTATGATTGCCGTGCCGGCGAACATCAGATGGGGAGTCGCGACAATTCGCCTGAGCCGCTCGTAGTATAACCCATTAAAGAGAATTGCCGGAAGAGTGAATAAAAATAGGGTGTTGTCCGACAAACTTCAGTTTGAAGGAGCGCAGGCGAGCCGCCTGCGCTCCTTCGGCGTCGTTACTCCAACTCTTCACACCGCAAATCCCTGTAAGCTTCGGATATTCGCTCGAAATTGTTCCACCAAACGAACGCCGGGACCTGTTTGCTGTCCCATTGCATAACCGGCGTGAACAAGTGGGTCACCACCGAATATCGATAATCCAGCAAACAATCCTGCCATGAATAGTTCCTGACCCCATCCACCGTCAGTCGTTTGTGATAGTGCCGCAAAAGCGGTTCTTCCATTTGCACCCTTCTGTCCGGGAACCACTGAAGCGCCATCATATAGGCCAAATCATTGGTCGGCGGGCGAACTCGATTGCTTGTCGCAAGGTCAATCAAATATGCACGACCGTGTTCCGTATCCTTCGGATGCATGAAGTTCCAAAGATGAGCGTCGCCGTGGATCAGAGTATTCCTCTGCGCCGACATCAATCGGCTTTTCCAAAACTGCGGTAGGGTCGAGATCGACTGTTCCAGAGCTTTCCGTCGAGTCGGTGAAAGCCGATCACCCAGAAACTCCACGAATCGTGTCAGCGCGGGAAGCAGAAGCTCCAACAACTTCGCCTGCGCCGCCTCATCAAAGAGCTGGCCCACCCCTTTTCCCAGATCGGGATGTTCCCACCAGAACGCGTGAAACCGGGCCAACGTCTCAACGCACAATTCGCAGTGACGCTGCGAAGGCGGCAAGGGAAGCTCGGGTTGGAAATGCGTGTCGGACAAGTCTTCGAGTAACAGATGCGAAGCGCGGGTCGCAGGCGAATAGACAGCATCAAAGCAACGCGCGACCGGGGGATCGTCCATCGCTTCCAGCAGCGTTTGGTAAGCCGCAACTTCGTCACGTCCCATGTTGAGCGCGGCGTCGTTATCTGAGAACGGAATCTTTAAGAGGAGTTTAGTGGGGAGCTGCGGCGTGCTGTCAGGAGAATAAACGACGTCCAGCCAGTGGATGTGACAAAAGAAAGTCTTTGATGTGGTGAACTTGATCCGAACGACTTCGCCCCGGAGCAGAAGTCTATTTAGTTTGAGGGTTGCGGTTAGCCACGCCGGCGTGATTTGTGCTTCAGATGTAATTGGTTCGGTCATAGTTAAAGGGGTGGAGGCCCGACCGTAAGGGAGGGCGCGGTTACGTCGTTTGCCGCATTGTCGACACCAGAACGCCCTCCCTTACGGTCGGGCTTCCGCCCCCGATGGCTAACAGCCGAGCGTTTATTCCAACCGGCCTTCGCGCAAATGCAGCACGCGGTCGCACACGCTCGCGAGCCTTTCATTGTGCGTGGCTATCACTATCGCGGCGGTGTGCGACCGGCAATATGACGCCACCATCCTGCCGATTTCATCGCCGGTAGCCGCGTCCAGATTCCCGGTCGGTTCATCCGCTAACACCAATCGCGGTCGGTTCACCAGCGCTCGGGCGACGGCTACGCGCTGCTGTTCGCCGCCCGAGAGGTGCGAAATCGGATTCGCTCCGAACTCGGCAAGGCCCATCTCTTCCAGAAATTCGTCCGCGCGCTTCATCGCGTCGCGCCGCGAAATGCGGCTGATCAAAAGCGGAAGCGCAATGTTCTCAGCCGCGGTGAGGTCAAAGAGCAGATGGTGAAATTGAAAAACGAAACCGATCGACTGTTTGCGTGAACTTAACGACTCATGATTCTGTCGGTCCTTTTCCGAAAAGCTGATGCTCCCGCTGTCTGCCTGATCAAGACCGCCCAGCAAGTGCAACAGCGTAGACTTTCCTGCGCCGGACGCTCCGGTGATCGCCAACATTTCGCTCGCCCGGGCCTCGAATGAAATTCCGCGCAGGACTTCCAGTCGCGCACCAGCCGGCGTACGAAATGATTTATGCAGATCCGAAACAATCAGAAGAGATGGAGTCACAGAAATAGTCAGTGGGCTTGGTCTCTGACGAAAAACATGGTTCCCGCAAAGACGCAAAGGCGCAAAGGCGCAAAGAAATCGGTTAGAACAGAGCATTGCTCAATACCTTTGCGCCTTTGCGGGAGATTTCTTTTCGCGGTGGATTCACTCGACTCTCAAACCAGCGTTTCGCTGCCGACGGGCACGTCAGCCTTGGTTGAAGATTCGAACGAGGGATTGTTGGTCAGCGCCAGTATCGAGACGAAACGCGGGTCTTCGCGAAGCGGGTCGAATTGCGGATCGACGCCCATCCACGCCAGCCGTCCATCGCGGATGGCCCACGCGCGTTCCAGCTCCGCTATCGCCTGCTCGTTCTCGCCCAGGTTGCAATAGACCATCGCCAGCAGATACGGCGACACGTAACGAGTTTCGGACATCCGTTCAATTTCGCCGACCAACTCGCGGGTATTATCGGTTTGACCGGCGGCTGCGTATGCCGCGGCCAGCCACGAAAGAGTGTAGGGACTGCGCCCGATCATCTCGACCCCGCGCAACCCGGCGGCAATGGCTTCATCGTGTCTACCGATTTTGGAAAGCACCGGGCAGAGCAAAACATACGCCAACCCATAATGCGGTTCGCTGGCGATGAGCCTTTCAATCGACGCCGCAGATTCCTGGTATCGCCGGCTGTAATAATAATTCCAGTTCAGCGTGTGATGGATGATCGGCGTCAGCGGATCAATCTCCATCGCGCGCCGGACCTGCTCGAAGGCTTCGTCGAACCGCCCGGTCATCCCCAGAAAATAGGAGTACCACGATCTGCCGATCGCAAAGTTCGGATTCAATTCGATCGCGCGATTCAGATGGCGTTCTGTCGTCTTCCAGTCGAAGTCGTGAAGCAGCGTGGCCATCCCAAGTGACGAATACGCTTCGGCCAAATCGTTATCGAGCGCGACTGCTTTCAGCGCGGCCTCTTTCGCGGCGGCAGACGTTTCAGAGAACGGAAGCACCGCATACACACCCAGGAACGTGTAGTAGTCCGCGATGCCCGTGTACGCGAGCGCGTAATCCGGCGCGAACGCAACCGCGCGGTTGTAGCAGAGCAGGGCCTTGGCGAAGCCCTCCATCGTAAACGTGTTCCAGTAGTAACGTCCGCGCATGTAGGCTTCGAACGCGGCGGCATCATCCGTCTCGCGCTTGGCCAACTGTTTTCGCTCGTGCCCGGTCAACTGCGGCACGAGCACGTGAGCGACCTGCTCGGAAATCGAATCCTGGATGCTAAGCACGTCGGTAAAATTCTCGTGAAACTGTCCGGCCCAGATCGGTTTGTTGTTCGGAATGTTGATCAGTTGGACGGTGACACGAATGCGTTCGCCGGCGCGCTGGATGCGACCTTCTAAAACGTGCCTGACGTTTAGCAGCCGACCCGCGTCGAGCGGGTTGCTGTCTTCCTGCGAAAAATGCGCGACCGAACTGGTCGGTCGAACATTGATGCGGCGCACGTTGCTTAATCGTGTGATAAGCGCATCGGCCAAACCGATACTGAGGTACTTGTCGTCGGTATCGCCCGCGGACATGACGTTGAAAAGTTTGAAAGGCAGAACTGCGATCGAGTGTTCTTCATTATTGCTCTCGAGCTTCCTGCTTGTTTCGCGTTCGCGTTTCGCCAAGGCCGGATTGTTGGTTCGACGAACCAGTTCATCGAACCGCGGATCGGCTCTGAGCGGATCGAACTGCGGCTCGACCGCCAACCACGTGTCCCACGAATCGCCGATCGCGATCGCTTCCGCCAAATGCGCCAGCGCTTGCTCGGTGTCACCCAAATGGCAATAGATCATTCCCAAAAAGTACGGCGAGACATAGCGGGTCAGCGAAGCCTCTTT
This sequence comes from Pyrinomonadaceae bacterium, assembly GCA_963702045.1. GTDB lineage: Bacteria > Acidobacteriota > Blastocatellia > Pyrinomonadales > Pyrinomonadaceae > JACMLC01. The sequence continues at coordinate 4,780,735 of OY969701.1, read as the reverse complement.
CAATCGGACCAACACTTCGCGAGCTTCTTTGATTTTGCCGGCTGCCGCCAGAGCGATGCCCAGACCGGACAAGTAGAGCAACGATTTGCCGCCGAGCTCGTTCGCTTGCCGAGCCTGGCTTACGGCCTCGTCTTTTCGTCCCGCGCAGATCAACGCCCAACTAAAAGTAAGCCGGCCCCACGCGAACTCGGGTTCGGATTCGATTATCTGTTCGTGAACGGAAATCGCCTCGTTGAAGCGCCGCGAATGATAGTGGCACCACGCCAGCGATTGGCTGACGATCGGAGTAACCGGATCAAGCTCTTTGGCTCGCGTGATTTGGGCCAGCGACTCTTCCAATCGACCAGACTGCAGCAGCATAAAGCCGTACCAATTGTGCGCTATCGAGCTATTAGGATTGAGTTCGAGCGCGCGATGGTAATGAATCTCGGCCCGGGCCCAGTCGAGCTCATTGCAAACAACCGCAAAGGCGAGCGAGGCGTGCGCCTCCGCCAGCGTGTCATCCGATTCTACGGCACGTTCCGCTGCTTTTTTCGAAGCAGGTGCGCTATCCGCGAACGGCACGATGCAATAGATGCCCAGGAAATTGTAATAATCCGAGATCGCCGCATGGGCCAGCGCGTAGTTAGGATCCAGTTCGATCGCGCGCTGATAGCTTTGGATCGCTTTTGCGAATCCAGCCTCGGTCAAGCTATGCCAGTGATAACGACCGCGCAGATATGCTTCGAACGCCTGCGGATTGTCGGTGCCTCGCTTTGCCAATCGCTGCTGTTCTTCGCCGGTCAATTGCGGGATCAGCGCGTTGGCTATGTGCGCGGAGAGTGTGTCTTCAAGCTGGAGCACGTCAGCGGATTTTTCATCGAATCGTTCGGACCAGCGGGTAGCGCCGTCGCTGGTGCTGAAGAGCTGCGCGGAGACGCGCAGCGTGTCGCCGATGCGCCGTATGTTTCCGTCGATGATGTAGTCGACCGCGAGTTCGTGTCCGGCGTTAAGGGTTTCCGCGGATTCGGCGTACTGCAGAACGCTGCTGGTCGGCCGCACGATGAAGCGCTGCACGCTACTCAATCGAGTGATCAGCGCATCCGCCAAACCGATGCCCAGGTATTCATCGCCGGTTTCGGGCGATTTGTTTGCGCCGATCATTTTGAAAGGCAGAACGGCTACCGATTTTTCGCCGGTCTTTGATTCGCCCGACGCGCGGAATACCGCACCGCGACTTCCGCTCTGCGACACCACTTCCTCCGAAACGTCTGCGGGTTGCGGCGCTGGGTTGTTGGTGCTCTTGAGCAGTTTTATGAAGCGAGGGTTGTGGCGCAGAACATCGAATTGCGGATCGACGCCGAGCCAAACGATTCGCGCGTCGCGAATTTCCAGAGCGCGTTCCAATTCGGCCAGCGCGCTTTCATGATCGCCCAGGTGCAGATGAACGGTGGCAATCATGTTCGGCGAAACGTAACGCGTCGCCGACATTCCCATGATCTCTCCCAGCAACTCGACCGCCTGCTCGCGTTGTCCCGCTTCCGCATAAGCCGAAGCCAGACGGGTCAACATGTACGGCGTTCGTCCCAGAAGTTCGACTGCCTTGTGACCGGCTTCGATCGCCTCGGCGTAGCGGCCGGTGTGCATCATCACTAAACAGAGAAACACAAAAGAAAGCCCGTACTGAGGATCATTGGCGGCGGTGCTGCGCGCTGCTCCGATCGCTTCGTCGTATCGCCGCAAAAGGTAGTGAATCCAGTTCACGGAATGCTGGATCATCGGCGTCGTCGGGTCGAGCTCCACCGCGGCGCGTGCATGTTGCAGCGCTTCGTCTGTGCGGCCGGCCAGGGCAAAAAAGTAGCCGTACCACAAACGCCCGACGGCATAGTTTGGATTGAGACTGACCGCGCGGCGCAAATATTCTTCGGCGGCTTCCCAGTCAAAATCGTGCATCAACATGGCGAAGCCCAGCGCGGCGAAACCCGCCGACAGCGTGTCGTCCAGCGCTACGGCTTTGAAAGCAGCGTCTTTCGCTCGCGACGATGCTTCGGCGAAAGGCATCACGCCGTAAACACCAAGCATATTGTAGTAATCCGCTATCCCTGCGTAGGCCAACGCATAATCGGGATCAAGCGCAACCGCCCGGTTGTAAAAAGCAATCGACTTTGCGCTGCTCTCTTCGTTCGGCGTATTCCAGTGAAACCGCCCGCGCAAGTAGGCGTCGAACGCTTCAGCGCTGTTCGTACCGCGCTTTGAAAGACGCAGTTGTTCTTCACCAGTCAACTGCGGAATCAGCGCCGATGCGATCTGTTCCGAGATCAGATCTTCCAGCAACAGAACGTCGGTCGACTTCTCGTCAAACTTACCCGCCCAACGCGCCGCGGCGTCTTCGACGCTGAGCAACTGGACCGTAACCCGCAACGTGTCGCCGACTCGTCGTATGTTTCCCTCGACCACGAAATCGACAGACAGGCTCCTGCCGATCTCGAGCGGGTCGTCGCTCTTCTTGTGCTGCAGCACGCTGCTGGTGGGACGCAGGACCAGACGTCTGACATTTGAAAGCCGCGTTATCAACGCGTCGGCCAATCCCAATCCGAGATAATCGTCGCCGGTTTCGCCGGTCGCCGAAGTGCTGACCACATTGAACGGCAGGATCGCGATGGATTTGGCTGCGGTCTCTCGCTCGTCGCCGATCGGAATGGTGGTCGCGCGCAACGCGCGAGCCTGGTGCATATTCATGCGCCGCTCGATCTCTTTGAAACGCGGGTCCGCGCGCAACGGATCAAGCTGCGGTTCGGTCGGAAGCCAGGCCAGCCAAACGTCCTTCGTCTCCCACGCCTCTTCCAACAGCGCGAGCGCGCGATCGTGTTTGCCCAAATGGAGATAAGCCAACGCCAGGTTGAAAGGCGAGATATAACGGTCTTCGGCCGCGATCTGTTCGAGCTTTTGCAAAAGCTCGTTGGCTTCGCTGGTTCGGCCGGCCATGGCGTAGCTGGCGGCCAGACTCGCGACCAGCCACGGAGTTCCGTTTGATAACTCGACCGCGCGCCGGCCCACTTCGATCGCTTCGTCGAAACGCCCCGCGTGTCGCAACAGCCATCCGTAAGTTCCGTGCGAGTGATTGAAGTCCGGAGCGCTCTCGACCGCGTTCTTAACCTGCGCCAGCGCCTCGTCGAAACGGCGCGAGTGATAGAGGATCCAACCGAGGTGTTGCTGGATGAACGGCGAAGCCGGGTCGAGATCCATCGCTCGCCGCGCTTCGCTTACCGCTAAATCGAAATCGCCGCGCGCCACCACCGGAACCGAATACCAAAGATGTCCGGCCGCGTAGTTCGGATTGAGCTGAAGTCCGTGCAGCATCGCTCGTTCCGCTTCCGCCGGTTTGTGATCGTGGTGATACGTGATGTAGCCGAGCATGGTGTATGCCTCGCCCAGCACATCGTCCAACGCCAGCGCGCGTTCCGACATTCGACGCGAGGCCATCGCGCACTCGCTCGGCGGATCGCCCGACAGCGCTCCCATGTAGAAGTAGCAATCCGCCATCGCGGAATACGCCAGCGCGTAGGATGGGTCGAGCGCGACCGCCTGCTCGAAATGCGAGATCGCTTTTTCGAATCCTTCGGGAGTGACGAGGTTCAGGAAGTAACGGCCGCGCAGATACGCTTCGAACGCATCCGGGTTGTCGGTTCCGTGCTTCGCCAGCTGCCTGCGTTCGAAGCCCGAGATGCGCGGTACCAACGCTTCAGCCACCTGGGTCGAGATCGTGTCCTGAATACTGAAGACGTCGGTGAAGTTTGCATGAAACGCTTCGGCCCAAACCGTAGTGCGCTCCTGCACATTCAACAGTTGAACCGAAACTCGCAACCGGTCTCCGGCACGTTGAACGTAACCGTCCAACACGAACCCAACGCCGAGCTCGTTGCCCGCCGCGAACGCGTCGGACTCGCGCGAGCCGTAAGGCAGGATGCTGCCGGTGGGACGAACCACCAGCCGGCGCACTTTTGACAGACGAGTGATCAACGCGTCCGCCAACCCCACGCCGAGATATTCGTCATCGCTCTCGCCGGTTTGTTGCGCGCCCATCAGCTTGAACGGCAACACGGCGATCGACACTTCGTCCGATCTGGCTTCGCGCGCCGCGCGAGCTCGCTTTTCAGCCGAACGCACATACAGCGGCGCTGAAACCGGTTTGCCTTCCAGGTAACGCTCGATGTCTTCGCGCAGCGCGAGGGCCGACTGGTAGCGATCCTCCGGTTGTTTCCGAAGCGCTTTAAGAGTGATGTTGTCCAGGCTTCCCGCCAGTTCTCGTCGCAAACTGTCCGGCGTCTCGCTGCGCATTTCGCAGAGATGCCCGATGGTCATTGCTTCCTGATCGACGTGCGCGACGGGCAATAGACTTTCGGCGCGATTGACCGCGACGCTGGGGAACTCCGGCTCTTCCTCGGAGATCACCCGCGCCATCTCGTGCAGCATGCGATTGCGGAACCGGTACGGACGATGTCCGGTCAGCATCTCGTAAAGCAGAACTCCTAGGCTGTAGAGGTCGCTCAGGAATGTCACCGGCAGTCCCTGGACCTGTTCCGGGCTGGCGTATTCGACCGTCATCAACCGCATCGCGGTGGCTGTTTGCGCGGCGGTGTCCGAATCGATATCCGGATTCAAAAGTTTGGCGATACCGAAGTCGAAAAGCTTCGGCGTGCCGCCGGAGTTGACCAGAATGTTCGAGGGCTTGATGTCGCGATGGATAACCTGGTTCTGATGCGCGTAATGAACCGCGTCGCAAACCTGGCAGAAGAGGCGCAGACGATCGCGCACGCTCAGTCGACGCGAATCGCAGTATTGATAGATCGGTTCGCCTTCGATGTACTCCATCACGAAGTACGGGCGGCCGTCTTCGGTCGCGCCGCCGTCCAGCAACCGGGCGATGTTGACGTGGTCCAGCGACGCCACGATCTGTCGTTCGCGACGAAATCGGCGGAGGATGAAGTCGGTATCCATCCCGCGTTTGACGACTTTGATGGCGACCAATTTCTGGAAGACGTTGTCGGCGCGAGTTGCCAGGTAAACAGCGCCCATTCCGCCGCGCCCGATTTCGCGTTCGATCTTGTACGCGCCCACCATCAGGCCCAGCATCGGATCGCCTTCGTCGGTGATCAGCGATGCCAGCACACGGACGCCGCTTTGTTCGTAGAGAGGCGCGTCAATAAAGTCGCCGGCAGCTTCATACTGTGTCAGCAGCGTTTGCACTTCGCGCTGAAGCGCATCGTCTCCAGTACACGCGGCGGTGATGAAACGCTCGCGCTCTTCGGGCGCGAGGTCCAACGCGGTCTGAAAAATTTCTTCGATATGCTGCCAGCGTTCGGGGGTCATAAAAACAGTGACAAGTGACAGGGGACGAGTGACAAGTCCTCGAGTGGTTAGATAGAGCGTCCTTTGAAAATACCGGCGGACCACTCCGACAAGCGGACCCTTGACACTTTATGCTTGATTGTAAATTATGCGATCAGGACAACAAAAGAGCGGAACCGGATTGTATTTCTTTGCGTCCGTTTAACTACCAGGAGCTTGTTATCGCTCGCATTCTCAATTATGTCTTTTGCATTTGCCCGTACAGCCAGGCTTTGGCCATACGCCAGTGGCGCTTTATGGTGATGGGCGTAACACCAAGGACTTCTGCCGTTTCTTCTACGGTCAAACCGCCAAAGTATCTCAATTCCACTATGCGGCTCTTCTGTTCGTCAACCTCAGCCAGCTCTTTCAACGCGTCGTCGAGCATCAAAAGCTCTGTGCTTCGCTCGACGGCTTTGTCTACATTTTCATCCAAAGCGAGCTTTTGAAAATCGGCTCCGCGCTTTTCCGCGTTGTGTTGGCGAGCGTGATCAACCAAAATTCGCCGCATCATCTGAGCGGCTACGCCAAAAAAGTGCGCGCGGTTTTGCCAGTTGACCTGCGTTTGGTCGATCAATCGCAGGTAAGCTTCGTGAACCAGAGCGGTTGGTTGCAGCGTGTGATCGACGCGCTCGCGGCGAAGATAATTCGACGCAAGCTTTCTCAGCTCGTCGTAAACGACCTGTAATAACACTTCAACGGCGCCGCGATTGCCGTTCGTCAGCTCAATCAGCAGCTTTGTAACGTTTTCCGACCCGACCTCGTTCACTTATTGAAGTTACCAGTAATTCAGGATGGCGTTTACGAGAGAGATTATAAACACAATGGCGACGGATGAAAAACGCAACCAAGCCAAGCGCAGTCAGGAAGGGTGGCAAGCGGAGCGCGCCCCCGCATCAAGCGGCAAGGGAATTCAAGATCGGTATGATTGCAGTTTGGATCAAGATGGCAAACGAACCACGAAACACACGAAGCCGAAAGCGAAATCACACTAAGTTTGATGAAGCTCGTACTTCGATTCGTGTGATTGGTTTTTCAGTTTTGTTCGTGCATTTCGTGGTTCGCTTTAGTTCTATCCAAAAGCATCGGTTTCCAGTCTTCAAGAGCATCGGAGCTTGAGGCGGGGGCGCGCTCCGCTTCACTTCGTTCAGCAGAGCTTGCCACCCTTCCTGACTGCGTTTGGCCCGGTTGGGTTTTTCATTGAAACTTGAATAGCTCAGTCTCTCGAATCCCTGATACCATTCGCATTTCGATTTCGCGTTAGCTTGTTGAGAAACATCAAATCGCACTCTTCTAATCAATCGAGAGGGAATCATGACTTCAAATAACAACGCCGCCACCGCTCCAGCACAACAACTCCCGCCCGAGGCCGTTCTGATGCAGATCGCGGGCGGAGCTTTTACTTCGCAGGCAGTATCGCTCGCCGCCAGGATCGGCATCGCGGACCTTTTGGCGGACGGGCCCAGGTCGGTCGCCGACCTTGCCACAGCCACGAACACACACGAGCGATCGCTCTATCGCTTTTTGCGCTGTCTGGCCAGCATCGGCGTTTTTGCCGAGACCGATCCGAACGTCTTCTCTTTGACGCCGTTGGCGGAACCGCTTCGCTCGGACGCGCCAAACAGCGTCCGTGACCTGTTGATCTTTATGGGCGAGGAATGGCACTGGCGCGTCTATGGCGAAATGAACTACAGCGTGCAAACCGGCAAGCCTGCGTGGGGACGCGTTCACGGCGCGGAGGTCTTTGACTACTTCGGCGATCATCCGGCGGAAGCGGAGATTTTCAATCGAGCCATGACGAATCTGTCGATGATGGCTGGACCGGCCGTGGTTGAAGCTTACGATTTCAGCGGAGTCAAAACCCTGGCAGACATCGCGGGCGGACACGGGCTTCTGCTGGCGGGAATTCTAAAAGCGAATCCAAACGTGAATGGTCTGTTGTTCGACATGCCCGCAGTGATCGAAGGCGCATCCCAACTTTTGCAGAACGAAGGCGTAGCCGAACGCGTGAAACTGGAGCAGGGAAGCTTTTTCGATTCGGTTCCTGCCGGTGCGGACACCTACATGATGAAACACATCATTCATGATTGGGATGACGAGCGGAGTACCACCATTCTGAAAAACATTCATAAGGTGATTCCGGCGGACGGTCGAGTGCTGATTGTGGAGATGGTCATCGCTCCCGGCAACGAGCCGCACTTCGGAAAGATTCAGGACATGGAAATGCTGGTTTCACCCGGCGGAATTGAACGAACCGAAGAAGAGTATCGCCGGCTTTTGGCCGACGCGGGATTCAAACTGACGCGAGTGATTCCTACCAGGTCGCCGCTGAGTATTGTGGAGGCGGTGAAGGTGGAATAGTTGTGCTTGCTTTGCTGACGCCTTTAGCAGGAAGCACGCAACGTTTCACAACGCAGTCAGGAAGGGGACCCTGTCCCCGCCTCAAGATCCGATGCTCTTGAAGACTAGAAACCGACGCATATTGGAGAAAACTAAAGCGAACCACGAAATGCACGAACAAAACTGAAAAACCAATCACACGAATCGAAGTACGAGCTTTATCAAACTTAGTGTGATTTCGCTTTCGGCTTCGTGTGTTTCGTGGTTCGCTTTAACTGATCCAACCTCCACCTAACTATCCCGCAACGCCTCGGCGGGGCGAACGCGCGCGGCGGCCTGCGCGGGGTAGATCGTCGCAATCAGGCTCAGAACGAACGCGACCGCCGCCGCCAGAGCAACGTCCTGCGCTCGGCTGTGAAAAGGAACGTTACTCAGCGAATACACATCCGCCGGAAGGCTAACCAGCTTGAAGCGATCGCCGACCATGCACGCGACCAGACCGACTACCACGCCCGTCGCTGCGCCGATCAATCCAACCAACGCGCCCTCGATCATAAACACGAGCATGATGTTTCGCGCGCGCGCCCCCATCGCGGTCAGGATTGCGATGTCGATTCGTCGCTCGACTACAACCAGCACCAGAGTCGCGGTGATATTCAGCGTAGCGATGAAAATTATCAGTCCAATAATCACAAGTCCCATCCGTCGCTCGAGCGCCAGCGCCGCGAACAACGGCCGGTTCGCTTCCTGCCAATCTACAGTCGTGTACTCTCCGCCCAATCTTTGTCGAATTCGTCCGGCGACTTCGTTCGCCGCGTAGATGTCGCGAACGCTCACGCTGAGCATCGCGGCCGAACCGGCGGGTGCTCCGGCAAGGCTGGCGGCGTCGGAAAGCGAGACGTAGATCCAGCTCGCGTCGTATTCGTAAAGATCCGAGCGGAATATTCCCGCGATGCGCAAACGCCGAAAACGCGGCGCGAGTCCAAGCGGCGTCAGTTGCGAATCGCCCGAGATTATCTGCGCAATGTCGCCGAATTTCAGGCCGGTACGCGCCGCCAGCTCGCTACCAATAATCGCTTCGGTTGTTGCGGCCTCGGCTGGCGCTTCAGAATAAGAAAGGTCCGGACCGGCTTGATCAGGATTTGAAGGCGGTGTTTTGATTTCGTTCTGAACGACGGCAGGCTGGTTCTTGAAGAGATCGTCGAGTTTCCCCTCAATCAAAGTGCGACGGACTTCTTCGACCGCAGCGATGGAGTTTTGATCTATTCCGCGAACGACGGCGTATGCGGAACCGGCATTCCCGCTCAACAACGCGCCGTCGTACGTCGTTGCGGTCGCGCCGGCAACTCCGTCGGTTTCCTGCACCTGTTTGGCGACGGTGGCCCAATCCGTCATCGGTTCGCCGTCCTTGCGCATCAACGACACATGCGCGGTACCGCGCAGGATCTTTTCGCGCATTTCATCGCGAAAGCCGTTGGCGAGCGCCATCGCCACGATCAAAGCAGCGACTCCGACCGCGATGCCAGCAATCGCGACAAGCGCAGTCACACGCGCCATAGGTCTGCGACGGCGCGAGTATAGATATCGAAGTGCCAGGAACAGTTCGTAGGGCATGAAGTCAACGATGGAGCGCAGGCGGCTCGCCTGCACTGAGCGCCGCAGGCGCGAAAAGCGCCAGAACATCCTTCGCGCTTCGCGCTCACTGCAGGCGAGCCGCCTGCGCTCCGTTACTGGTTTGAATAAACTCCCACCACCGGGGCGTCTCCGCTTATTCCCAAAACGACGTTTGAGATCGAAGTATTTGATCTCTTTCTAATATTCCAGAACCCGCTCGATGGCAGCCACTCTGCAACATCGATCGATCCGTCGCCGTCGAAGTCGCCCGGCGCAGTTTGATGGCTGGGCGTGTGGGTGGTCAGTATCACGGTCATGAATGACCCGCCGCTGCTCCGTCGAACATACCAGGCGCCCTGGCTGGGCCGGTACACGACAAAGTCCGCTTTGTCATCGCCGTCATAGTCGCCCGGCAAAGGCCTGTCTCCAGTTTGCCCCCAGAACTGGGTTGTCAACGAATTGTCCGAACTTCTAAGCACGTACCAGATGCCCCCCGGTTTGCGAAAAACTGCGACATCGGTTTTACCATCGGCATCGAAATCGGCTTGAGTCGGCACGTCGCCTTCGAGTCCCCAGAAATATGAAGCGAGCAATCCATTCGAGCTTTGAAGGATGTACCAGGCTCCGGTGGTGGGGCGAAAAACCGCCAAGTCCATTTTGCCGTCGCCCAGGCTTACGGTCACACTGTCAGACAACGAGTTTGCGATCGCTATATCGGGCTGGCCGTCGTTATTGAAATTTCCAACTGCAATTGAGTTCGCACCCAAACCTGAAGCAAATGACGTGGCTGCTCCCAGTGTGCCGGTTCCGTCGTTGAGCAGGACGTAGAACAACGTCTGCTGATCTTTGCCTACGATCACGTCCAGCTTTGTATCGTTGTTGAGGTCTGCCAGTGCAACCGCGCTGCTGGGGCCGACTCCACCAACCGCGAAGTTACTGACGGAGGCGAAACCTCCCGTTCCGTTTCCGAGAAATATGAAGACGCCGTTGTTGTTCGTCACCGCCAAATCTGTAACGGCGTCGTAGATCTCCTGCGGCGACGCCGGAGGAAAAGCTGCCCGTCGGAAAAGTAGTCCAGGTACCGAACGCGCCCGCAAAACGAAGTTAGGAAATTTGCGAATGCAGGGAGTTGTGGAGTTCATGGCGAGCGTTTCTTTTTTGAGATCGGATAGGCTTCGGAAAAGGGAGTTTCCGTGATGCGTTCGCACACTACTCAAATAAGGGATCCCAGTCAACGATCGCCTGGACGATACAGTTCGGTTGAAAGAGTTAGCGTGGCAGTTTGGAAAGCGCGTTGCTGCTTCCGCACCGACCTGCATCGACGCTGCCCGACGGGATAGCTGGACAACGAACCACGAATCAACACTAAACCGAAGACGAAATCACACAAAAAAGTCTGCGTCGCTGGAGCCACTCTTCGTGTTTCGTGTGGTTCGGTTTTCATCTTGTTCGGCTATTTCGTGGTTCATTGATGCCGTCTATTTCGGGCACTTCGCTGTTTCGACGGTTCTGTTTTCGGGGAGTAGCGTGCGCAGTTCCGGTTGATCGCGCGCGGTGTCGTCGTTCTGTGGCCGTATCTCGTAGAGCATGTCGCCGGCTCGACGGAAACGAAAGCGGGATTCCAAAGAAAGCAACGCCGTGGTTTCGTCGCGCTGCCAACCGCATGGTGACCACCAGCGCGGATCCGCGTCGAGAAAAACTCGGCGACCCGACGTCAAGTACGACTCGATCACGGAATCGAGCTTATCTGCGGGCCAACCGCTTCCCGTTCCGATAGTGTCCCAACGTCCCGCGCCGATTCCTCGCCAGTAGTTCACTGCAATCGTTTGGCCGCCGGCGATAATCACGGCATCGTCGGGAACCAACATCAACCTCGCGCGATAGTTTTTCGTCTCAGACCGTTTGAGAATGTGTTCGGAGCTGATCGGCTTTAGATAGATCCCACAGATGAATGCGATGAATGCGATGCCGGCTGACGACGGCCCAAAACGCACGCGTCGAGCTCCCCCACTTTGCCGTCTGCTCTTTTAGAAAATAGTTTGCCACCAGCGGCGCCAGCGCAGGAAAGCCGGTTAGAAAGTATCGCCAGTTGATCGCCGTGCTGTAGTTAAAGATCAAAAGCACGGTGGCGAAAAATCCAACCACGGCCATCAGTAAAAGCGGAGACAATCCGTTCTCGCGCCATTCTCTCCACGCAGCGACCGGAAGCGCGACCAACGTCATCGGCGACAAAGCGAAGAAGAAGAGCATGAACGGACCCAGGTTTCGAAGCTGGACCGGATGCCTGGCGATTTCCGCGTTCATGGTTTCGCGCCAGCCCTGCCACGCCGCGCGGTAGTTATTGACGTCCGACGCATACAAAAGCGCCCACGGCGCAAACGCGAACAACAGAAAGATCGCGCACGCGACCAGCGTCCACATCAGATCTTTTCCGCGAAGCTTCCAACCGTAGACCAGCGGCGCGAACGCCAGCCATGGAGCATAAAACGCTACGGTCTCGCGCATGTTCACTCCCGCGCCGAGCACCACCGCGCCGGCCAGCACAAGCCAGACGCGTCTGCTTTTCAATCCGCGCAAGTGAATGATTAATGCGACGGCCACCAGCAAAACCGACGGCACGTCAGTCATTACTTGTCCGCTGTAAATGACGAAGATAGGCGACGCGGCAACCAGCAACGCCGCGATCGTAGCGGCCGGCTTCGACTGCGTCAGATCGCGGGCCAATGTCCAACACGCGATCACGGCCAGCGGACACTGGGCCAGGACCACGTACTTGAAAACCAGATAAGCCTGTTCGGGCGGGAGTTGAAACAGCGCGCGAGCGATGCGCCAGATTATGTGATTCGCGAAGATGAACAGCGTGCGGCCGAGCGCCATCGATGACGGTTCGCCGCGGAGAGACAGGATCGTGTAGTCCAGACCGTCCCAGTCGCCGATGAATGGATCGATGAAAAAGAGTGCGAGAACTAACCCGATGATGGCGGGGGGAAGCCACCAGCGCCATGCGGCGAGGAGGCTGTCGGACGGCTTTCGGGCCGTCTCAACGATTGTGTGCGTGGTCGTTATCGTCTTTGCCGAGGGCGTCAATGAGTTCAGCGTCAAGCGAATCTTCGGGGCGTTTGACCATCGTCAAGCGATTGCCGCGCTCATTGTACTGGACTTCGTCCATGATGTTGTAGATCAGCAGCACTCCTCGGCCGGAAGTCTTGAAGAGATTTTCCGGATCGCGTGGATCCGGGATCGCGTGCAGGTCGAATCCGTCGCCTTCGTCTTCAACCGTGAAGCGCGCTTCTTTAGCTGAAAGCTCGGCAGTGATTCGAACCAGTTTGGATTGGTCGTACTTGTTGCCGTGCTTCACCGCGTTTACGAAAGCTTCGTCCAGGGCGATGAAGAGATTCGACCTTTCCGGCTTGATCACTCCGAGCTGGGCCACGCGTTCGATCAGGAAGTGCAGCACGCCGTTCATCAGCGCAACATCGCTGGGTAGCTCGAATTCGATTTTTTCGTGAACGTGCGCCAGGACCTTTAGGTCTTCAACGAAGCGCAGTTTATAGGCGAGAGTTTTGTCGACGATCTCACAAAGCTCGGCTTTGTCGTATGGCTTGCGCAGATAATTTATCGCGCCCATCTTGAACGCTTTGACTACGCCGGGCTGTTGCGCTTCGTCTGAAGAAATAACGACGGGAACCAGAAGTCGCTTGCGCTTGATCTCGCTCAGGAGTTGAACGCCGGAATCTGCGTCGTCGGTCAGGTCGGAGATGATCAGGTCGAATTCGTCTATGTCCTCGCGCGACAAAGCCTCCTGGCGATCGCCCGTGGCAACCACTTCGTGGCCCAGCTCGCGAAGAACCAGCTCGAGCGAGGTGCGCAGTTCATCATTGTCATCTACGATGAGGATCCGTCGTTTGTCCATCATCCTCTTTCTGAAACGACCTTATTGAACTTAGGAAGGGAAGAGAGCGCAAAACGCTTTCCGTAAACCGCAGTACGAAAAAGCCGCGCTCTCCGTTTCAAATAATATCCAAAGACAACGAAAGGTCAAAGGGTGGAGAGTTTAGCACGGGAAGAGGGGAGGGTGGGGACGGGGGCCCGGGGGGCAGGGCCGGGGGCTTCGCGGACTCGTCAGAACCCAACTTCACTTTTTCGACTTTTCCTTTTAACCTTTGCCAACCAATGCAGGCTTCCGTCGAACAAGAAAATCAGCGTCTGGCGAAACGTGCGGCCGACAAGGTTGAAGACAGCGTCCAGCGTGCGTACGCCTTCGCCGACATCTCCGGCTATCCATTTAAGAAGCGATTGCTGATTCGAATCGCCGACCTGGCATTTTATGCTCTGATCGGAATCCTCGGTCGTCTGGCTCGGTTTGAAGTCATCGACTGGGAAAATCACGATCGCGCTGTCGAGAATGGCGGTCTTCCGATCTACACGTTTTGGCACGATCGTATTTTCCTGACCACCTACTGGTGGCGGCGACGCAAGATCGTGGTTATGACTTCGCAGAGTTTCGATGGCGAGTACATCGCGCGGTTCATTCAAAGATTCGGATACGGCGCTGTGCGCGGATCGAGCACGCGAGGCGCCGTCGGCGCTGTAGTCGAGATGGCGCGGTTGATGCGCGCCGGATGTACTACGGCGTTCACGATCGACGGACCGAAGGGCCCGCCGAATGTAGCGAAGATGGGCGCGGTCCTGCTGGCGAAAAAGTCGGGGCATCCGATCATGCCGGTTACCATGACGCTGGCGCGGTTCTGGACGCTTCCCAGCTGGGATTCGTTTCAAATACCGAAACCGTTTACACGCGCGCGTGTTTACGTGGCTCCGCCGATTCGTGTCCCGTCGGATGCCAGCGAGGAACAGTTGCAGGCAAAGCGAGATGAATTGCAGGAAGCGCTGGATGAATTGAACCGGCGCGGCGACGCGTGGAGATCAACTGGTAAATAGTGAATAGTAAATGGAAAGGACTGGTAAATGGTGAATGGTAAATAGTGAATAGAAAGACGAGGTTGGACTATTCGCCCGTCAAATCGATCTACCGTTCTTCTATTTACTATTCACCATTTACTATTCACGAATTACCATTCACTATTCACCGCACTTCTATTTACCATTCACCATTTACCATTTACTGCCTTTGGAGAACAGATGATTAATCAGGAACGCATCAAGAATCTCTTGCTCGAGCTGGTTCAGATCGACAGCCATTCGCGCAAGGAGCGCAAAGTTGCCGAACGAATTAAGAAATATTGTGAGGAGATGGGTGCTGAAGTCGAGATAGACGACGCCGGCGAAAAGGTCGGCGGAGACTCCGGCAACGTCATCGCGCGTTTCAAGGGGACGATCGACGGCGCCGAACCCATAATGATGAGCGCGCATATGGATACGGTCGTTCCGGGCGAAGGCGTCAAGCCGATCATCGAAGGCGACATAATCAGATCCGACGGAACCACCGTTCTTGGTGGAGACGACAAGTCCGGCTGCGCGGTTATCATCGAAACAATCCGTTGCCTGAAAGAGCAGAACATTCCGCATACCGACATCGAAGCCATCTTTTCGATCTGCGAAGAGGTCGGGTTGCTGGGCGCAAAGAACGTGGATGTATCGAAAATCAGATCAAAGTACGGGATAGTTTTCGATTCCGACGATCCCGGCTTTCTTTTCACCAAAGGTCCTTCGGCCAATCATCTCGAATTCGCGGTTCACGGTTTGGAATCGCACGCCGGCGTAGCGCCGGAAGAAGGAATCAGCGCGATAAAGATTGCCGCCGAAGCCATCAGCGCCATGAAGCTCGGACGCATAGATCACGAGACGACTGCGAACATCGGAGTGATTGAAGGAGGCAAGGCGACGAATATCGTAACCAATCTGGTTACGCTCAAGGGCGAGGCGCGATCGCTCAGCGAAGAGAAGCTGAAGGCGCAGTGCGATCATATGGTGAAGTGTTTCGACGACGCGGCCGCAAAGTACGAAGTCACCGTCGGCGGCAAGACGACGAAGGCGTCGGTCGAATCGTCCGTCACGCCGGAATATTATGCGATGGATGTTCCCGACGATTCGCACGTGGTCCAACTTGTTATCCAGGCCGCCTCGCGTATGGGACTTGAAGTCAAGACCATGGCCTCGGGCGGAGGATGCGACGCGAATATTTTTAATAAGCGAGGCATCGAGTGCGCGAATCTGGGCACCGGCATGCGCGCGATCCATACCGTCAACGAGTGGCTGGACGTAAAGGACATGTACGCTTCGGCTGAGATGACGCTGGAGATTCTCAAATTGAATGGCGAGATGGCTTCCAGTCGCGGATAAGTGGTCCCCCTGTCGTATTTGTTAACGCGGAACTGAAGAGGTAACAAAAATGCGCTGGAGAGATCAAAGACAAAGCACGAACGTTGAAGATCGTCGCGGATCGCGAAAGGGTTTGGCCGTTGGTGGTGGACTGGGCGCCATCGTGATTGCGCTGTTGGCCGTTTTGTTCGGCGCGGACCCGAGCCAGTTTCTGAATCCGGAGCCGCCGACCGACCCGAATCCTGGCTCGCAAACCAGCCGGCCGGTTAATAATGAGGAAGACGAGCTCAGACAATTCACCGGCGCTGTGCTCGCAAGCACCGAGGATGTCTGGAACGATCTCTTCCGACAAAACGGACGACAGTATCGAGAGCCGAAGCTGACATTGTTTACCGATGAAGTGCGATCTGCCTGCGGCGTAGCCGGCGCTTCCGTTGGGCCATTCTATTGCCCTGGCGACGAGCGCATCTATCTTGACCTTTCATTCTTCCGGGAACTGAGAACGCGGTTTGGCGCGCCCGGCGACTTTGCGCAGGCTTACGTCATCGCCCACGAAGTCGGGCATCATATTCAGAACCTGCTTGGGACGATGGACAAGGTCAGCGCTATGCAGCAACGAATGGATAAGGCGGGCGCGAACCAGCTTTCGGTACGGTTGGAGTTGCAGGCTGACTTTTATGCCGGCGTTTGGGCCAACTACGCTCAAAAGAAGGGATTGCTCGATGCGGGTGACCTGGAGGAAGCGTTGCGCGCGGCGACGGCGATCGGCGACGACCGGTTGCAGAAGGAAGCACAGGGCTACGCGGTCCCCGATTCATTCACGCACGGCAGTTCGGAGCAACGCGTGCGGTGGTTTCGCAAGGGATTTGAATCCGGCGACATGCGACAGGGCGATACATTCAACACGCGTAGCTTGTAGCGCGTCAGCATTCAAGTTACAAGGAACTCGCAGTCAGGAAGGGGACGCTGTCCCCGCCTCAAGTTTGAATCCGCATCAAGATGTTGTTTAAGTGAGTAAGCGGGGACAGGGTCCCCTTCCTGACTGCGAGGTTCTTATCACTTGAGTATTGATGCACCCGGATTTCATTTCTTTCGATGTCGCTCGATGTAAGAACGCGCGAACGCGTTCAGGTGAGGGCTTTCTCGCAATCCGACTTTCTCCGCTTCCTCTTCCGCCTTTTCAATCGTCCATCCATCGCGAAGCACGCGCCGTATCATCCAGAACGCGCCCACGCGGATCGCGCCGGCGCAGTGGATGAACATCGGCCGATTCTCAACATCGTCAGTGATGCGAAGAAACTCCGCCACCTGCTCGTCCTTCGGGTCCGTGAACACGACCGGGATGTTGAAATAGCGCAGACCCAACTCTTTGGCCTTAGCCTCTTCTTCAGCCGCGCGATGCTCGCTGGGCGGTCTTAAATTTAGAATCGTCTTGATCCCCTGCGCCTTCAGCTCGGCCAGGTGTTCATTCCTGGGTTGCGCGCCGGTACAGAACTCCTTATCGATTCGGAGAAACGCTCTGATCGACGGCGATTCCTGTTGAGCCGCGAGAGGCGCAGTGAAGAGAAACAAAACAGTGGCGACAAAAGCCAGTTGACGTTTCATGCGGTGGATTATCGCATCAGTCGAGCTGAGGTCCAACGAGCCGGCGATGGAGCGCAGGCGGCTCGCCTGCAGTGAGCGCGAAGCGCAAAAGGAAAGTTACTTCAACGTCGAGCGAAGCCAAGCCGGCTAGCGTGCTAAAGCACGCTTTGCAGGCGAGCCGCCTGCGCTCCCGCATTCCGGCTGAAGCCAAAGACCGCATCAATCCAACATCATTGACATGTTTTTTCGACGGGCATATCATTTGGACATCCCTTTAGCCCTTTGTAATTGATTGCGTAGTGATCGACCTTCGCTGAGGACCTCTGTCTCTGCCGTGGGAGAGTTTGGTGGAGACGCCTCCGTCAGTGAGGGAGCAATCAATTGCAATTCTCGACACAGGGGATGTCGAACGTAGGTCACGCTTAGCTGTAGCACTCACAGCGTGATTCCCGACGGAACTGCCGACAAACCAGAGGGTGAATAGAAAGAGACACCTCGACCTTACTGTCTCACCTCAATGATTCGCCAGCAGAACTCCTGAATCTCGCTTTCGTTGCGCTTTCGTTTGGCTCGCCCGATTGAGAGCCTCACGTTGCGTTTTCCTTTCAAACGTTAAGCAAAGGAGAAGAAATGAATCAGCTAGTTAAGAAAGTACTCCTCATGGCTTTTGCCTGGGCGGTGGGCATGCTTTTCGCGGCCTCACCGGTCCTGGCCCAAGCCCCGGCTCCGCCGACGGTTATCAATAACTATGCGGCGAAGTTTATTTGCGGCGTGCATCCTGAACTCGGCATCAACGCGGTAGTTGATGCTCAGCCAGGTCGTTATGCGTCGAAGATCAACGTCCATAACAACACCGGGATCGACATTGCGTTTCGCAAAAAGGTCATCCCGCTCAAGGGCGGACAGAACCCGACCGAGCCTGCCTTCAGGAAGTTCGAGGCGCTGAAGCCGGATTATGCGATGGAGGTTGTTTGCAAGGACATCTACGGCCATCTCGGCATCGTAATCGGCCCGAATCAGCCGCCGCCGTATATCGAGGGCTTCGTGATCTTCGAAGTCTATTTCAATCAGCCGTTTCCTCAACCGTTGCCGCGCGATCCGCTCGACGTTGAAGGAATCTACACGTACTTTGGTTCGCCCTTTAGCCAGGGCGTAAGCATCGACGTCGAGGTCTTTCCAGCGAAGTTCAACAGTCACCTGATGGTGCCGTGACCGTTGAATTAGCGCTCGTGAACGAACCGATGCGGCGTTAACTGAAGCTGTCGCCAAAGTTGAAGTCGATGCTCGATCGGTTTGATCTCACTTAACGACTGTAGCCGCCGTGATGGCGATCACGGCGGCTACAGTCACATGCGTCCCGTGGGGACGTTTGAATTTAGGCAGGTCGTCTACGGCCTGCACATAACACCCACAACGCAATCAATTGCAGGCCGTGAACGACCTGCCTAAATTCAATCGTCGCTACGCGACGAAAGAAGTTCATTATTCCAAGGAACGCCCTCCTTCACGGCCCCTTCGGAGCGCGGCAGCCGAGCTGGGGGACGCCGGCTCGGGCCTCTGCCCTCTTTAACCCCGCCTCCGTGGCTAACCGGCGCACGTCTGACTTACCTTCCGCCATCTTGCCGAGAATTCTTGTCTCCGCCACAAACTTGGGTTAGTCTTACGCCCGTCGCGACTTGGACCAGAAGCAGTTCCAAACTCATCTGGCTTCTTCAAGCGCTGTTGAGCGAAAGCCGATACCTTCTTCTTCCCACTCAAATCTATTAAGGGGTCTTCCATGCACAAACAACGTTCCCACACCTTTCTTCGCGTGAGTAAATCAGCTGCGTTGATGGTCGCTGTGCTTTTTGCACCGATGGCGTGGACGGAATCCGCACGGGCCACTGGCGAACTCGATCTGACGTTCGGCTTCAGAGGGGTGGCATCTACGGATTTTTTCGGTAAGGCCGACATCGCCTACGACATGTTAGTTCAGCCGGACGGCAAGATCGTGGTGATCGGCATGGTACACACCGACTTCACCGACTGGTACGACTTTGCGCTTGCCCGCTACAACACCGACGGCACTCTCGATAACACTTTTGGCAACGGCGGCAAAGTCTTTACGAATTTCAATGTAGATGACAAAGCCTACGCCGCTGCATTGCAGCCTGACGGCAAGATCGTGGTTGTCGGCTCGACCGTAGCGGTTTGGGGGTCCTCTCAAGTCGATTTTGCCGTCGCGCGTTACAACAGTAACGGGACGCTTGATTCCACTTTTGGGAGTGGAGGTAAGACGACGGTCGATTTCGAAACCATAGATGACTTTGCAAGAGCGGTCGTCGTCCAGTCCGACGGCAAGATTTTGGTCGGCGGGACGGTACGTGTGGTCCACCCGACTGGCCACGACACCGACTTCGGATTGGCTCGTTTGAACAGCAACGGGACTCTCGATACAACTTTCGACGGCGACGGCAAAGTCAATACGACCTTCCCGAACGGGGGAGGATTTGTGAACGATGAATTGACTTCGATGCTGCTATACGCGGATGGGAGAATTCTGACGGGAGGTTCGTCCTCTGGTTTTAGCAGTTTCGCGGCAGCGCTATTTAACCCCAATGGAAGTTTAGACACTTCGTTCGACTCGGATGGCAAGCTCCTGCTGGAGTTCCCGGCCATTAAGGGCATGGTCCTGCAACCTGACGGCAAGATCGTGGCCGGCGGAAACTATATTCCCATCGGAGGTTCGACCCTCGGCTTCGCCGTGAATCGAATCAATCCCGACGGCAGCCTCGATACAACTTTCAACGGCGACGGTAGAGTGATGACGCCGCCCCGTAACTGGTCAGAAATCGCCGCTGACGTGGCCCTGACTCCGGACGGAAAAATTGTAATGGTGGGATCTAACGATACGGGACAGTTCGTTATATCTCGGTACCTCGCCAATGGTGATCCTGATTTGAATTTCGGCTCACGAGGCAAATTCTTCACCTACATGGGGCTGGGCCCGCCGCGCGCGTATGCCGCGGCTATTCAGGCCGATGGAAAGCTCCTGGTCGCGGGACAAAGGACTTACAATTCGCCTGAATTCAGCAATTTTGAGATAGTTCGCCACACCGCCAACCCGACATCGGTACCCGTTCGCTCTGATTTTGACGGCGACGGACGATCCGACGTTTCTGTCTTTCGTCCTTCTGATGGCACCTGGTATGTTTTGAGAAGTTCTGACGGGGGGTTCCAGGCGCAACCGTTCGGAACAAATGGAGACATAGCGGCGCCCGGAGATTACGACGGCGACGGAGGCATGACTGATTACGCAGTGTTTCGTCCATCGAACGGCGCGTGGTATTTCCTCAACAGCTCGGATGGGTCGTTCCGTTCGGTGCTGTTCGGCGCAACGGGAGACATCCCAGTACCCGCGGATTACGATGGAGACAGCAAGACAGATATTGCGTTGTATCGTCCTTCGGAAGGGGTTTGGTACATCCTTCGCAGTTCGGACAACGGGTTTCAGGCCGAGCATTTCGGAGTCAGCACGGATCGTCCTGTTCCGGGCTATTACGATACCGACAACAAAGTCGACATCGCCGTCTTTCGCGAGAGCGAAGCGAAATGGTACCAGCTTCATAGCTCTAACAACTCGTTGGTGGTTTGGAGTTGGGGCGTAGCCGGCGACCAACCCGCCGCGGCTGACTACGACGGCGACGGGAAATTCGACCTCGCGGTGTTCCGGCCCAGCGAGGGGCGCTGGTATCTATTGCCGACCTCGATGGGGACACCGACATACATTAGATGGGGAACAGCCGGAGACATCGTCGCGCCCGGTGACTACAACGGCGACTTCCGGGCGGAAGTAGCACTCTGGCGTCCGAGCAACGGCGGCTGGTACATGCTGAGCGGACAAACGTATGCGTTTGGAGCCAGCGGCGACACGCCGACGCTGAACGCGTACTATCCGTAACTCAAACCGGAGTGAGACAAAAAGCGAGACGCGCGATTCCGGTCGCGTCTCGCTTTTTGCTGTGTGTAGAAACTCGATTGTCGAAGCGGGGTTCTTGCATTATTCCGCTATTGGGAGCCTGAGCGCAGCCAAATTGCAAAACGGCTCATTACTCCTCAACTGGTAATGCCGCTGTTGGTTAATCGCAGAGCGAAAAGTGTAATATTATTTTGGGGCGTCATTCCAAGGGGGTACACACTGCGACATAATGCGGAAGATAGAACTCTTTCCGGGCTCATAGAATTGGAAACCTTATGCACAAAACTGTGGCATCACTCTTTCAAGCCTTGACTAACGATGCATGGCGGACGGAAGCGGGATTTAGCCGCGACATTGAAGATGCCAATCAGGAGCTCTTTCGTCCCGATATATCGGAAGCGGCCTCTATCGAAGTTCTACGTCAGTGGATCCAGAAGAATCAGCCTTGTGTGTTTGGGAGGATGGCAGCAAAATTCGATCTTATTAATTTTTGCTTGCTAAGCGAGTCTGACCTACTGCTAGGGGATGAGCAAATCCACGAGAAACTCCAACGAGCTCGTCTTCGCTGGTTGAAGCAGGCTTTTCAGGGTAAGACCAGCAACTTTATCATTCTGGTAATTTCGCCAACCGTTTCGAAAGCTAAGCCTGATGCAAACGTTGCTGAACTCGCTCAAAGGTTATGTTCTCTATACTTAGAAGAAGACGTAAATTTCGACGAGATACATCTTGAACAGATATTTCTTGAGAAACCGGGATCCGCTGGAATGACTTGGAAGTGGTTTGCAGGAGTGAATTATTTCTGTGCGCAAGGTGACAAGCGCTGGTGGCAAGATCACCGAATCCCTGGGGGCTTGGGCTTCTCGGTAAACTCTGTCGGGCACTTTGTTAAGTCCGAGAAAATCTCACGAGCTATGATCGATCTAAACAATATGCTTGGGGTACCAGATGAAGAAGGTTGGCAGGATTCAAAGATGGACTCGCTTGAGAAAGCCCTTGTATTAGCTATGCAGACGATTTCTCAAGCCTCCGATACAGTTTCCGGAAGCGCGACAGAACTGCTGCCGCTTTCTAGGAGGGCCAACGACGATGGTATTCCCACTTGTCCTACAAATCTCCCGAATTCGCTATCGGATAAAGACTATTGCTCTTATTTAGGTTACTACCACACCGACTACACACTACCAACAGAATACTTTGATTCTGAAGTAAAACGGCCCGAGCTAATCGAACCCTTTCTCTTGGACTTCACGTATTTATTTCATAAGCACTTCAATAACCCGGATCACTGGACGATGGGGGAAGGCAAAAGAATCAGAGGAGACGCTGACTTCGGAATTGATTCCGGTATTTCAAACGTAGAGGTTCCAAAAAAATCGAGGGCGACGGCTGATTTCGTTGAAGTAAATAACTGCGAGTTGCTGGTGAGAGCACTTTCAAGTTAGTGCTTTGTTGACTACGTTGGACTATCGAAAGTCGCTAACCAGTGTGCATTTCAATTCGAAACTCAAGAACTGCACCAACGCGCTTGCAAAATACTGTCTCGGAATTCGCGCGACAATTCCGAGAACATGCGGATTTTTCTTTGTGCTTGTGGTGTCAAACAAAACGTCCAGCGTGCCAAAGCTCTTAGATGTCAGCCGTACGACTCCAACATACCGGGCTAGTATGATCTTCTTATTGAAAACGTCTCGCTGCTTTTCTTGAATTTTTTGATTTCCGTAAAACAAATGACGAACATAGGTCGGGGCCCGCAAGATGGACGTTCGAAGTTGAATAGCTTCGATAAATAGTTTTTCAACGCTATGTGAATAAAAGCCACGATATCCGTCAATTAAGTCAACTACTTCTACTGCTAGTTCTCGCAGCGCTGCAAACGATAACCTTATTTTCCCATGCATCGGAATGAGGATGTGACTCAAGCGCCAGCGTTCCATGTCCTCAACTTGTCCACGGTCATTAATGAATCGAAAATTCAGAATGGGTTTGTTACCTCGACGAGGAAGGTCGACTCTAAAATAGGGACTGGTGCGGTCATCATTGATATAAAGCGACATTAAATCGCCAGCTTCATCGTCAATCTTATCGCTAATCATACTTGGTATATGAACGCTGCGAACTTTCATCCCCGCGACAGCTACTGCATGCCACGAGGGTTTGGAAGAAACCTTTTCTAGAAGTAGTACCGGAGCGAAACCAGACGAGATGGCTGAGTGCAGATATCCTCGGCCCTCCGTCAAAGTCTCTACTTTCAGCACATTTGATGAAGCTTGCACCGATTGAACAGCTTGACACATCTGTTCCAACGTAAGTCCTTCGGATGGCATAGGTCTCCCAGATGACAACAAGTACTGAGAGGCTAGGCGCGTAATCTGGGCCGGCGTTGGAGTACTAATATCTTCAAAATCCTTCGTCTTACTCAACGAAGACCAGAGCGCGGTGGTTGCGCAGGCACTGACTCCGACATCTTGTTGTTGAAAAACCAAGCCACAGATATTCAGTTCGATTCCTAGAAGATGAACTGTGTAGTAGCGAGTACAATTGAATTTTCGCAGAAGTCCTTTTCCGGTGTCTTCATCATAGTGGCGAATAACGGTGCGCCCAACGGGCGAACCCTGCAAAGGCTTTATCACACTAAATCCCATATAGGCTTCGCGACTAAATTTCTGACAAGCCTGTTTAAACTCCAGATTGTCGCTTAACTCAGTCGCAGCCCCGATACGAGTAAGTTCTCTAATTCTCTTCCGGACTTGATTCTTATCCAAAGAGAAAAAGTGTATCCGCTGACACCAATTGGGATATGGATAGAAGTTTGAAGAATAGAAGACACTGTAATCATCCATGAAGTCTCGGTCGATGTAATATCTCTCGACAACAACGGACAAGCACCTCGGTTCGGCGTTAGCAAGATGCCTTTGGATGAATTGCAGTTGACGAAAATGATCCCGTCCGAAAGGAGGACTTGATAAACCTAGCAATTTTGAAAGCTGAGAAAATGCTAGAAAATCAATTCTCTGTTGAGGAAGCTTGAGGGCAAGAGTTTGAGCATTCATAGTGAGACCGCAAAGGACAGTTGCGCCAAGATACATCTCTAAGTATCAGACGCGAGCTGATTCTACCTACCATAACAGCTGTACTATCAATCGCGGGTATTTATTCGGATATCGAAGTCTTCTTTGCTGAGGCACTGAGATGCACGTATGGACTCAGTCAGTAGCTGATGCTTTCTCTCCGACCTTTCGCGAGACTTTCTGTATAGCTCTCGCGCTTCGCCGGTGAGAACCACGTGGGCTTTTACCGGTGTCACAGCGCGGCTCTTATTGTTACGCTGTTTTTGAGACTTTCGCATTGGCATTCCCTTCTACGTGTAGCCTTAGGGGTACGGAATTGTGGAGGGATTAGTTGCAATTCCTCTGAGTGATCCAGATTGTAAACTGTGAATAGCTAGAAGGTTGAAACCCTACCAATTATCCATCTGGGCGTCAAATCTTTTGATAGATCACTAACCTTCATCGTCATCTTCATCGTCATCAAGATTCCACAGTTCTCTAAGTCGTAGAATTTCCTTTCCCTTGATATGCCACTTCCCCTTTGCTCCCTTTTGCCTACAGTTGATTTCCCGTTCGCGGCATTTCTTCTTAATTGTTTCGGCAGTAAGCTCAAGCAAAGGGCTCGCTTCCTGCACTGTGTAAATGTGAGTTTCATCTACTCGCGGGGCTCTGTTTTTCGCCATCTGATGTTGTTCTCAGTCTACATTCATAAGCAAAAGTATACAATCACAAACAACCGGGGTATAGCATGACTTTGCACAAAAAACAATAGAAACCTATAGATAACGACAGAAACCTACATAAGACTTTCTCAGAACATTTGCGTCTAGTACATGGGCGAAGCAGCAAACTATTGTGTAGATCGAAGAGATTGAATGTGAATAGAACCGAACACCCGATATTAATGCTGAGCTTAAATCTTGGGACCAATTATCCAATTTCGGCGGGTTCTCGCCCTCGTGGCTTAGCTTCAGATTCTGTTTGATTTCGCCTCTCACACACTTTGATCTCATGGCCCAATGTTGATGGCGGTATGCCGTCCCGTCATTGTTAATTGACATACGCAGCTGGCACCGGCACGTCGCCGTGGGTACCAAACTGCTCAGCGCGCAATGAGTTCGTCGTGCTCTGCAGGATATAGAAAACCCCGGTAGATGGTCGGAAGATGGCGATGTCCCACTTCTCGTCGAGGTCGTAGTCACCTGCTACGGGTATGTCGCCGTCGGTGCCCCAGGCGATGGCTCTGAATACGTTGTCCGTACTCTGCAGGTAATACCACTCGCCGTTGGATGGTCTGAAGACGCAGATGTCGGTCTTGCTGTCTCCGTCGAAGTCGGCGGTAATCGGTTTGTCTCCGGCCGTTCCCCACCGTTGTCCGGTAAAAGCGCCGTCAGAACTTCTCAGGACATAGAAGCCGCTACCGGCCTGGCGAAAGACCGCGAAGTCGGTCCTGGCGTCTCCGTCATAATCTCCAATCAGCGGAGAATCACCGCTGGCTCCCCACTGCTGATAATGGAACGAACCATCCGAACTATGAAGAAGATAAAACGTGCCGGTCGCGCGCCGGAATACCGCGATGTCAGATTTTCTGTCTCCGTCGTAATCCCCCGGAGTCGGAATATCGCCCGCTTGTCCGAACTGCGTTGCACGAAAAGTTGAGCTGGAGCTTTCAATCAGATACCAGGTGCCTGTCGATCCGCGAAAGACAGCAATGTCCGTCTTGCCGTCTCCGTCATAATCTCCGGGCACGATCTTATCGCCGGGGGCGCCAAAGTTCTCGGCTCTGAAAACGCCGTTCGAGCTGTTGGTGATGTACCAGTTACTCTCAGAAGGTCGAAAGACAGCGATGTCGGTTTTCCCGTCGCCGTCAAAATCAAATATGGGCAGGCTACGCCAGCGCAAACGCGCGAACGCCGAAACTATGTTGCCGTCAATCTGGTCAAAATGTCCCGTGACAATCAGGCTGCCGTTCGCGGCCTGATTAAGAGACGAGACCGACGGCGCAAAAATAGAGTTCTCGAAGCGAAACTCTGGAAACTGGATCGACGAATCCAACTGGCCGTTTTCAAACAAGAGTGCGAGTTGGGCGCGAAGACTTCCATTAGCAATCGAGAACAAACCGCCGATCAATATCTCGCCGTTCGGTTGAACGATTATTGAACTCACTCCGTCAGCCGCAAAGTTCTCTACTATTATTCCGAGCGCAAAAGTGGGGTCGACACTGCCGTTCGCATTCAGTCTCGCGAGCAACGGGCGGCCGATTGCATTGTGCGAGCCACCGAGGAGAATTTTCCCGTCCGGCTGTCTGGCGATCGAACGGACAAAAAACGGCCTTGCGGTCGGATCTGATGGGGGAGTAAAAGACGCGTCGGCGCTGCCGTCTGAATTCAGCTGAGCGATGCTCCGCGCATCTGTGTCTCCGGTAAATTTGTAGTCGCCGCCGATCAGGATTTTTCCGTCAGGCTTCACCGTAAGAGCGTACACCTGTGGGGAAGTCGTCTCGTCAATCGGAGTGACAAATCCGCTATCAAGACTGCCGTCCGTGTTCAGGCGAACAACTCCACGCCGAGGGACGCCGTCGATTGCGTGAAACGACCCGCCGATAATCACTTTGTTATCACCCTGAACTGTGAGCGAGTAGATGACGTCTCCGCTAAATCCGGAGGTTATGTTTGGATTGAATCCGGAATCGGTCGAACCGTTCGAGTTCAGGCGCGCCAGGAAGCGACGTGTCTCGCCGTTTACCTGTGTGAAGTTTCCGCTGACTACGATCTTCCCATCAGGCTGCAAAAAAATGTTCTTAACAGGTTGCGAGCCTATCGTCGCGTTGAATGTTGTGTCGAGCGTACCGTTTGGATTGAACCGGGCAAGCCCTCCGCGCTGGACTCCATTCGCTCGGTTGAAGTCTCCAGCCACAAGAATTTTCCCATCCGGCTGAATCGCTGAAGCAGTCGTAAGAGGGGACAGGCCCGCAAAAGTCGATGCGAAGGTAGCGTCGTGAAAGCCATTCGCATCGATCCTCGCGATATTTTCGACGGACGCTCCGTTGATAACGTCGAAGGTTCCCGGAAGCAGGAAGCCGCCATTAGAAACGGGTACGAACTCGGTGAAGCTCCCTCCGGAATTGCCAACATCGAAGCTTGGATTGAACGTCAAATCAAGTGTGCCGTTGTCATTTAAGCGTGTCCCGCCGGTGCGCGGCGCCCCGTTGACTGTGTTCAAACTGCCGTGAATCAGCAATCGTCCGTCCGGCTGCAAATACATTGTCCTGACGGCGCTGTTGACGCCGAAAGAAACGAAGTAGGAATTGTCGAAAGTACCATCACCATTGAGACGACAAAGGTTCTGACAGACCAGTTGGTTGCTGACACGAATCTCAAAAGCTCCGCCGATATAGATTTTCCCGTCGGGTCTTAGAGCAAACGCGTTCATGCCGTTAAAGATCGAGTAGGTGCCCGGTTCGACAAACGTCGGGTCAACGCTCCCGTTGGAATTCAATCTCGCCAGACCCCGCCGGGTGAGGCCATTAACCGAATTGAAATTGCCCTGAATAAGAATTTGGCCATTGGCCAGCGGCAAGATCGAGTTCATGGTGGGGACGAGGAAGGTGGAGATGTTCGAGGTAAAGCTGGAATCGTGCGAGCCGTCCGCATTAAGCCGAATCAGTTTGGTCAGGCTCATCCCGTTGAACTGGTTGAAGTCTCCTCCGACCAGAATTTTTCCATCGGATTGCAGCGCGAGTGCGCTCACGGACGTGTCAAACCCGGTGCCGGTATTAAACGCAGTATCTAGAGTTCCGTCCTGATTTAAGCGCGCGATGTTTCCGACTGAGAAGTTGTTTACCAGATTGAATCTCCCAGCAATCAGGATCTTTCCATCCGGCTGAACCACAACCTTGCGAACGTTGGCGGCGGGAAAGTTAGTGCTGGTGTCTCTGATCGCCACGCTAAACGAATTGTCCAGTGTTCCGTTCGCATTCAAACGCACGAGAGCTATCCGGACAACGCCGTTTGCGACTTCGAACCCACCGGCGACCAGGAACTTACCGTCGGCCAACGGGCACACCTGGCTAAGGCCCGGCGCAGAGTTGGTTTTCGAAAGGACCGTCGCAAATTCGGCGTCCAGGGCTCCCGAACGCGACGTCAAGCCAACTGACGCAGAGGTTCCCTTACCGGCTGCACCGAGAGGTGCAAGTAGCGAAAAGATTAGGCTGCAAAGGAGAAGTAACAGGAATATGGACGAGCGAACATCAGCGAGGGAAATACGAATCATTGTGGGAGGAACTCCTTATTGCTTTTCAGGGTTTCGAGGTTGATGGGGCTATTTAAGACGACTGCGCCGAAGTAATGCCCACGCGGACGGGGAGCGGAAAGGCGAACTTTAGCGACATCGAAGTGGATTGTCAAACAGGGGGTTGCGGCGTATTTCAATCGGTAGGAACGCGGAGCCCGAGGTAAGAATCTCGGGCTCCGGAGTTCTCGGGGTGATTGGTCTGGGACTCGGGGTTCGACTTCAAAATGGTGCGGCTACACCGGGGCCGGGCGGCAGGGAGGTGAGTGATTCGTGCCGCCGGCTTGACGCAAAAGGAGGCGTTACGTCTGTTTTCGAATCTGATTTCCCCTCTTAGTATCGGACACGGTATTCAACGAATAGATCGTCGAACGTGATCGCTTTCTCAAAACTCTGCCGCTCAGCTTCCGACAACATACTGTCGACATCCGGCTCGATTTCTGAGATGCCCGGAGCGTCGGCGAGCAGCACCCGCCCGCGCGTCTGTTTCTTCAGTGCCTCCCACAAAGGAGGATAAGGAAACTCCCACTTTTGATCTTTGGCAGTTTCGCGGTGGACCGGAATCATCGCCACAAGGTCGGGACTCTCCATCAGCTGAAGCCCCTTGGCTCGCAACGTAGCATTGTGACTGCCGTGATGGCCGACCTTATAGAGGACAGTGCGTTTGAGCAAATCCAGGGCGCTAACCTCCTTTTTTTCTCCCTTTGCGTCCTCGACCTCCCACTTCAGGTTTCCCCACGAGAGCCAATTGCCTACCTGGGCATCTCCCGGGAAGAGCAGCACCTTGCCTTTGCCCGGCTCGCCCAACTCGATCGCGAAGGCTAAGCAGGTGTTATTTGTATAGCTGTCGAGATGCAGCGCTAACTGCCCAGCCATGTTCAGCCAATCGTGATCGATGCGGCGCCATTCATCCTCGCCGTCTTTGGCAAAGCCGTATTGTTTCTGGAAGAACGCTACGCTCTTCGCATCTTCCGTCTCTACGCGGTAACTCTCGTCGAAAGGATGAGCGCGTTTTCCGGCGTCGGGGAAATCGTCATCGTCATCGCCGGCGACCGCAGCCATAAAGCTGTCGAACAAAGACAAGCTGTGCCTGCCTTCGTCGTACGTCTCTGTTCTTGAGAGCTTCCTCCTGATGTAATCCGCGTCTTCAGGCGGGCCCAGCATGTATACGCGCGCACCTTCGACGCCCTCGATTTCCAGCGGCCTCTTTTTCGGATCGCAATACTCGTTCTTGCCCAGGCTCAACATGTAATCCCAGGCCTCCTCGGTTCCGCCCGGCGCGGCGGCGTTGGCGCCGAATCCGCCAGCGAAGCCGAATAGTTCGGCAATAGCGTGTTTGTAGAGACCCAGCGATTTCTCGCCGTCCGCATTATCGGGAATAAGAGCCATCGCCTGCGCGATCGCTTTTTTCTTTTTCTTGAACTCTTTCTTGAATTGCTGCGCCACTTTGTTGTCGGGTTCTTCTGTCCAGGCGACCCATACTTTTTTCACGTCCAGCGACTTGAAGATCTCCCTGGCTTGCCAAAAACCTGAAATGTGATCCCAGTGTTCGTGCGTACAGGCCACCACGTCGAGGCGGGCACGCGCATTCTTGGGCGCTCTCTTCGGCCCTTCCGCTGCGAGCGTCTTCCGAATGTGGTCTACGGCTTCGTTCATCTCCTTGCTGCCGTAGTGTCTGCTCTTAAGCGCGCCGCAGTCGATGAGCATGTGAAAAGGCTCCGGCGTGCGAGGGAACGTGAGAAGAAAGCAGTCGCCGAGTCCTTGCTTGTACATTCGGACTCGTACTTCACGGCCACTCCCGCCTCTGGCCGCGCTCCTTATCGTCGCTTTCTTAGCCGGCGCTCTCTTCACAGCGGGCTTCCTGGCCAAAGGCCTTCTTGCTGTCGCTTTTCCGCTTTTTTTGGCTGGCATGATTATGGCTCCTCACTGTCAAAGCTGCGGTGCAGCAGCGCAAAAGGTTCTTCTGTATTACGTAGATGCCTGAAATAAGTGGCGTGCGGAGAACCGTCCATCATCACGCCACGCCGGTATTGGATATGGCGCTCGAGGCGAGATTTATCGGCTATGTCTTTTGTGACGGCGTAGCGCAGGCGCATGGTATCAAGATTAAGAATCAGCGTGCTGCCGCCACGGAAGATAAAGCCGGGTCTCTCGCTGCCGTCTTTCGGCCTGGGCTCGATGTCGCGGCTCTGGATGATGGAGATGATCAGCTGGTTCAGTGCATTTCCGTCCGGGCCGACACGACGCGCCGGGCGAATCGAGTGGATTTGAAACTTGGGCACGCCCCAACCGCTACGCTTCTGTTTTTTCTTTCCGGACACTTTCCCTTCGGTTTCAGGTTCCGTGCCGGTAGAGGAAATGTCTTCGCCGGAGGTTGAGTCACCGCGCAAGCCCTCCAGATTAAACTCGAAGGTGATGCCGGCCAGCTTGCCGAACTCCTTCATTTCCTGGTGGCCGTATTTACTGATCCACTGGTTAAGCTCAAAGCCGATCTTCTCCGTCTTTTCATAAATCTCCCGGCGGCTTTTGAAATAGCTGAACTGGTCGGCGACCTGCCTGAGCCGCTCGGCCAAAGGCTCGAAGAAGTCCTGGCTGGCGCTGACTCGCGGCCATTGCAGGCTCTCGACCGACAGCGTTCGCACATCGCGCGGATAGATGCCCCGGCGACGGAAGGCTTCGATGAAGGCAATGCGGTAGCCCCTGTCGTCGTCCGCGACCAAGTCGACGTCCGCAGTGATGATAGCGCGCAGGTAGTCGCCGAAGTTGATGTCAACGGGCGGACAATAGTCGAGCGCCCGGATGCAGGCGTTCAGTACGTGTTGCGCCGATTTGGATGCTTCTGAAGCCAGGCGATTGACGAGATCGGGATGGAGCTCGCCTTCTTCCAGGATCCCTGTGCCGCTGCTGGCGATGCGAAGGAGGTCGCCGACGCGGCTTTTGTAGATGCTGAGGAAAGCGTCGAAAACAGCGGCCACGAGGATTGCGCCACGCGCGTGCGGCTCGGTGGTGTTTTCGTAATCTTCGGGCTTCGGATCGTGCGGCACCCACTTCTTTGTCTTCGGATCAACCTCGCCGATGGCGTCGCGCAACGCGCCGTAGTTGCCGATAGCTTCGCCGAACTGCTGAGCTAACTCGCCCAGCAAATTGTGCGACGCTAGATCGCCGCGCGTGCGCGCAATTTGGTGTCGCAAAACATCCGGGAAGCTGAAGTGCTGAAAGAGCGCGACGATGTCGGCGAATGCTTCGTGAAAAGCGTAGGTGTCGCGGTGGTTCGCCTCGTTAAATCGGCTGTGCATTCCGTCGAGCAGCGCGTGGGTTGTTTCATGCGCAATGATGTCATGCGACAGGCAACTGAATACTATGCCGCCGGGAAGGTAGCGGTCGGGACTGTCATACCCCGCCGGGAAGTAGCCGAACAGGAGGGCCTTCTTATCGGGGCTGTAGTAGGCGTTGGCTTCGCGCAGTGCGTGCGGGTAAACACGCAACCGCTCGACAAACTCATACTTCATTTTGGGTTCGCGGCGAAAGCGCGCTGCCCATAGCGCGGGTCTGCCAAGCGCTCGCTCGAAGTTGCGGATAGTCGTCATGGCGACCGCGTAGACCATCTGCTGATGAAACTGCGGATTGCCTTCTGAGGGCGGCAATCCGTCCTGAGCCAGGAGATGCGGATCGTTGAGATTAACCGGGTCATAAAAGCACCCGCTGGCCGGGTCATAGTCCACCACTTCAAGGTACCTGCCGATGGGTCCCGGACTTAGCCCTTCGCCCTCTTGCCTGGACTCCTCTTCCCACGCGATCTTGTAGGTAATCTCGTTTATGACCGCGGTGTCGAGATGCATGGACAAACTCGGGTCGAAAGCGTAGCCGCGCAACTTGCGGTAGACCGGTCGGGGAATCGAGCGGTTTTCCACTTTCGGACCGTCCGGCAACGCATTCTGCTGCTTAATATTCGTGCTCATTGATTCTCCTTTTCAGAAAGCTAGCTGATCACGGCCTGTGCAGTGCCTGGATCTTACTGCACAGGCTACCTAAACGATTTGCCGGCTCTTAAGGTAATTTGCCTGGGCCGAAATTCGGCCAAACGATGAGGTTAGGCGGCAACGGTTGACGCCTTGTAGGTACGACAGAGTACGTGAGGCCCGATTGAGTAGTGATCTCGCGATCAAACGTCAGACAGCCAGGCTAGGCTAAATATTGGCCCGAGGAACCTCTACCTCGGGGCAATACATTTGTACTCTTCATATGGTATGCGAAATATGACCAATACGTTTCATGAAAATATGGACCAGATGAGCCGAGGAAGTAGGATGGGTTAGAACAATCTACCCTTACCGCGCCTTTGTATTACCAGGTCCCCAGGGATTGAGAGCTCAGGGGAGGAACTACCTGGGCCAATTTGGAAAGCGGGCGAGTGACCGTTCGGTCCGCCCGCGATGGAGGCAACTTTCTCTCGTCTAAGACCACAGACGAAATGAACATCAAAAAATCGCCCAGAATCTTCCGGTTCAAGTTTCGGCACACAACAAAGAAGGGCACCCGCAGTGGATGCCCTTCTCATTGAACAGTTGCCTATAGCAACGACGTCGGATAAATAATCTGAAACTCATCTACACCAAAATATCCGATTCACTGTTGCCCGGCGACCGGGAGGTCGATTGGCCCTCCGTGCGGTTGAAAGTGGAAGGTCGCGTTGGTCGGGCTGTCGAGCCAGTAGAATGTCTTGTCTGAGAAACGGTAGACTGCGATGTCGCTAGCGCCGTCGCCACTATAGTCACCCACCAATGGAATGTCGTTGGCGAGACCAAACTGCACCGCATAAAAGCCCTGTGTGCTTCCGAGAAGATACCAGACGCCCGAACGAAAAACGGTCTGGTCGGCTCGTCCGTCGCCGTCGTAATCGCCAGTAACCGGTATGTCCGAAGTCAGGCCAAACTGAACGCCGACAAAACCGTTGTCCGAACTTCTCAGCCAGTACCAAACCCCATCGCGAAAAACCGCCAAATCGGTTTTGCCGTCACCATCATAATCAGCCGGCACAGGTTTATCCCCGGCCAGGCCGAACAGCGCGCTTTGAAATTGATTGTTGGAAAGATCGAGCGTGTACCAACTGCCTGAGCGATAAACTGCCACTTCCGCTTGTCCGTCTCCGGTGTAATCAAAAGGAACGGGAATATCGCCCGCTTGTCCGAATTGAACGGAGGTAAATCCAAGTTCCGAACGCAGCAGATACCAGGATCCGTTGCGGAAAACGCCAACGTCTGTTCTTCCATCACCGTCGTAGTCGGCAGCCGCTCGCAAATCCGTGTCTAGTCCCCAAATCACGAAATCTGCTCCCGCGCCTCCGTTATTGCGCAAACGCCAACCAAAATTTCCGTTCTGACCAATGGTGGTGGTGGCAAACGAACTGCGTCCCGAACCGTAGAAATCGTATTGAACAGGTCGTGGCTGCTGGACCATTGCGTAAGCGTGAACCTGTCCGTTGAAAACTCCTGTCCCGACGATGACGTTGTCCTCGCTGATTCCCAGAGCCGACGACGACGTGTTCATCGACAGATCCCAACCCGTGCCGGAAGGAATAAGGTCAGCCAGCCGATAGGTCGACGTGCCATCGTAGACGAACGGGATGGCGAACGCGGAAGAGGCAGTACCGACAACCCAACCGGCCGAATTAACCGCTCGCGCAGAGCCTTGCGACGTGCCCGACGGGAGCGGGACCGCCACCATTCCTCCAGCCTGAGTCCAACGGAAGGGCAAGCCAGATCCCTGGTTCATCATGCTCGAACCGACGACGTAACCGCTGTTGCTGATACCGAAAGCCAGAGCGCCGTTCGCGCCGGGCAGCGCGCCGACTTCGATTGCAGAGCTGCCGCCGATGTCATAAACCATACCGACATTGCGCGCGGCGTTGTTCGGATCAATACCAGTACCGACCACTCTGCCGGAATCGTTAACGCCAAAGGCCGTTACAAAAAAGCATCCGTCCACGGTTGTCTGGGTGATGACAGTTGCATTGGCGCCGCTGTAAACAACGCCTCGCTGTAACGAACCGCCGTTGACAGAACCGACCGCTACGCCCGACGCGTTGATGTCGTTCGCGTCACCGAGTGTTTGCCCCGCAGGAAGCGGAAGCTGAGACACGACACCGCTCTGCCAGATCACGGGCAAACGACTCGTGCCGAACAGCGTGGTGGCACACGTCCCCGCTACGACGCCGCTGCTATTTGCGCTGTTCGAGACACAAAAGGGTCGCGCCGCGAGATTGGGCAAGCCTAAGATTCCGCCGCCCTGCGTCCACGAAAAGGCCTGCGCCCCGCCGGTGCGAACGGAGCGGCCGACCGCGATTCCGTTCGTAGACACACCGAACCCCTGTGATGCTGAGTCACCCATCTGCACAACGCCAATATCGAAAATCTGATATCGCGGCGGGGGTGGCATCGCAGCGTTTTTCAGCGAGTTGCCTGTCAATGTCTCCTGATGGGATTGAGATGATGCAGTGAGTGTAAACATGAAGAACGCTGCAGTAGATAAGACTGCGAATAATGCCAGGGATAATTTGCCGAAGTCTCTCATCTCTAAAATCCTCATGAATGATTTCTAAAATTGCAGCCAGTGAAAGCGGGAAAACGACTTTCCTATTCGCTTAATTCCTCGATCCTGTCTTGCTCGTAATGTGGCTGAGGAACTACTTAAGAACTGCGTATCCGACGGGAGGAGCTCTATAGTAACTCAAACGACTTGGGGACAGCCAATCAGTTGTCCTCATCGAACATCGAACATCGAGGAGCGGGAGCGAGATCTTCAGCTCCTGGGCTGCCTGTCGAGTTTGAGCCTCCTCCACGACAATTAGGTTATTAACTCTCTGTGTTACTCCAGAGCGTTGCGCAATTAGTGGTTCCAAAGTCGGTCCGCTCAGTAATTGTTGTGAAACACTTGAAGAAATTCGCGCATTACTTGTTAGAAGCACAATCGAGGCGCATCCGCTTGGTTTTGGGTGCTTGGCTCATTAGCGCGCTTACGACTCCATTTGTATGGATCGGTTTCGCCTGAATATTTCTGAGTTCAAATTATTGAGCAGTAAGCAACCAAGTCTTACTAGACTTAAGGAGGATCGTTATGACGCGATATGGAAGTGACGTTGATTACAAGCAGGAGCAGACACACATTAAGAAGCTCGAATGGACCATCATGATTTATCTGGCCGGCGACAACAACCTAAGCTCCAATTCTGTCGATATTATGCAGGAACTGGAAGCCGCCAAGTCTTATAAGGACGTTCGCTTGCTCGCTTGCTTTGATTCGAACACCCCGCGGCCCAAAGGCGCGCGATATCTTGAGATAAACCACCGCCGTACTTTGTACCCTCTCCCCAAGCCTTTTGATTGGGGATTACATAATGATCTCGTCCCATCAGAGGAGAGGGGAGACCACGCGGTCGTCGCGCCGGACTTTTGCAACCCCGATCCATCAAGCGTCAAACTTCCTGACGAGCCGGTGCCGCACGAGGGATTGGCACGTTTTCTCAAATTTGCATTAGACAACCACCCTGCGAAGCGATACATGCTCATTCTGTTCGGGCACGGCACAGCCGTCGCAGGCAACACGTTTCTCGCCGACAGCAATCCGCCAAGTTTTCTTGGCCTCAAGGAGTTCGCCGATGTCTTGTCACAGTTTTTCGGCAACGAGGAGTATCCGAAGACGCTTGATATTTTGGCCTGCGACAATTGTGTTATGAACAGCATGGAAGTCGCCTATGAGATCAGAGAACAGGTTGACTACATGATTGGCTCGCAGGGGTTGATGCTCACCGTCGGATGGCCTTTTCGGAAAATAATCAATGCGGTGCAGAAAGCGGTTCATCCCAAACCGCCTGTTCCAACTAAACCTGTTCAGCCAGCCGAAATCGCTCGTAGAGTGCTCAAAGTATGTGCCCGCGACTTGCTGGATTTCTCCCTAATGGATCGCTCATCAGAGCAGGCTGTCTTAGACCTGAAAAAGCTCCGTTACTGCAACGGTGTGGCTGCTCTTCATTCAAAGTTGACAACCGCTATTAAGCGATTATCAATCATCTTACAGGAAGGGCTGGATTTCGATTCAGACGGAAAGCTGCGTTATCCCCTCATCTGCGATGCGATAAGGTTGGCACGCCTTGAAGCGCAGAGCTATTGGAGCGAGACCTTCGTCGATCTCTACGATTTCTGCAAATTGCTGTTGGCAAAATGTAATAAAGTCCTCCGCGAGCTAATATTTCTTGCAGAGGAATTGGTCGTAAAATCCCTCTTCGGGAAAGATTTGACGCGGAGTTTCGATCTGATGCCGTTGCTCAGCGGTGAGCGAAGCGGCAAGGAACACGCCCCCGAAAAGATGTTCAGAACGGAGTTTCTGAAAACGGAAGTAGGGGGATTATTTGAGAAAATTGCCTATGCCTGCAAAGCCGTGTTAGAAGAGATTAAGAAGTACGAAGAGAAGGATGGTAAGAAGCAAGACGACAAGTTCGTGCTCGATCACTATTACGTCGGCGCGGATTTGCAATATTCGAATGGCGTTTCCATCTACTTTCCGTGGACTTTACCGCAAGACCCGGTCATCTTTGAGCCGGTGGATGGATATCCCGGCTATGGATCTGATGGAAGCTATGGCAGACCACCCTACAGTTATGGCAGGGCATTCAGAAATAATTCCCGATCGTCGATAGTCAGATTCAACCGAATGAACCCACTGCCTAACAACTTTCTATTGAGAATGCCGTTCGATGTGTACCGGGAGTATGACTTCGGTAAACCAAATATCACCGATTGGACTGCGTTTTTGGAAAGATACTTCCGAGCAACGCTCAGAGATGTGCGACGCGTTGAGCACGAATATTTAGATAACGATCGCACAGAGTTCTTCCACTTCGAACCGATAAAAGAAGAGCGCTCCCCCATAGTCGATCTGCAAAAATCAAGTTCAGATAGTGGTAATGAAGAGGACGGTCTCTTTCCCACAATAAAAAACTATCCTCGCCGTTTTTACGTGTCACCAGCCGATTGCCTGCGCCGATGCGACCACGAATGTGAATG
Organism: Pyrinomonadaceae bacterium; assembly: GCA_963702045.1. GTDB lineage: Bacteria > Acidobacteriota > Blastocatellia > Pyrinomonadales > Pyrinomonadaceae > JACMLC01. Next base: position 4,743,194 of record OY969701.1, on the reverse strand, counting down.
TCCAACTGACGAAAAGAACACAGACGATCCGACGTGTGTCTCATATTTGGGGTGGAATATCAGAGGACTTCTAAGGAAGATAATCCAACCGCCTCTGGCGGCCACACCACCCGACTCTCCCGGGCTGGATCACCAGAACTATGAAACAGAGCCGGACACTAAGTCGTCGGAGCCGTAAGCCGCCGTTCCTTCAATAGATTCGACTCGATGTGAGGCGGGCGGCACAGTCAGCTACGGGAAAGCACAATGAATCGTCTTTCGCGTCTCTCTTGCCGCCTATCTCTTCTCTGGCCGGCTTTCGGCCTGACAGTGGTCCTCGTCGTCACCCAGTTTCAACCCGCAACGGCGCAGAATTCTGAGGCCCAAACTTTCAACGTCGACGCGCTCACCACGGTCGAGTCGCGCCGGCTGGCTTTAGCTGAGTTGAAGGAAGCGGCAGCTCGCGGGCGGCAGGGGGCTGATGTTCCCGCGCTGGTGGGTACACTCAATCAAACCGCCGAAGTACATCTCAAGCTGAACGACTTCGACTCTGCCCTGGCAGTGATGCGAGAGGCTGTCGCCTTAGCCAGACAATCAAGAGATGAGCCGCTGCTGGCTGATACGCTGACGATTTCAGGCGTCGTGCACCGTTCGCGTCAGGATAACGAACCGGCCCGGCGATCCCTCGAAGAGGCCCACGCGCTGAGCCTTCGTTTGAAGTACCGGAGAGGCGAAGCTCAGGCCCTCATGGAATTGGGCACAATTTACTATCAACAAACTGAACTGACGAAAGCCGAAGACTGTCAGAACAAGGCGCTGCAAATTTGGCGAGAGTTGCAAGACAAGCGAGGCGAAGCGCGGGCGCTCTCCAACCTGGGCGCTCCCTACATGCAGGATGGAAAACTGCGAGAAGCCGCGGCGGCATTGGAAGAATCGGCAACCATCTGGCGCGCACTCGGCAACCGAACCGAATTTGCGAGCACGCTAATAGATCAAAACTTCCTCGCGATCCGACAGGGGCAGTGGCAGAAGGCCCTCTCGCTGCTCAACGAAGCCCAGTCGCTAGCCATCGACAAAGAGGCTGAACCTTACATGGCGGGACAGATTGCCACCGGACTTGGCGAGGTTTACGAAGTCTATGGGCAGTTAGAGACCGCGCTCGCTTACTTTGAAGAAGCGTTAATCCTCTATCGCGATTATGCGCGCGATACGTTGGCGGCTATTGATCTCGGTAGTAAAGTCGGAAGGGTGAAAGCACAGCTCGGTGATTACCAAGCAGCCGTTCAACAGATCACCCAGGGACTTCAGTTAGCAATTCAGATCAAAAACCGATTTAAGCAAGCCCTCTGTCACGAGGATTTGGGAAGAGTCCATCTCGCAGCGGGACTTTACGCGCCGGCAAGACACGAGCTTCAGGAAGCGCTTGCCTTGTATCAGCAAACCGGAAATCGCCGCGAATGGGCGCGGACTCAAACCTTCCTGGGGCAAGCCGAATATTCTCAAGGCGATTGGGTCCGTGCCACACAGTCCTACCTCAAGGCATTGAGAGTCTTCCAAAAAATCGAGGACTATACGAATGAGGCAGCGCTCTGCTTTGGGTTAGGCAAACTTGAACTGGAACGACACAATCTGGACCAGGCCGGAAACTACTTGAAACGGTCGATCGCGCTGACAGAGCAGTTACGCGAAAACGCAGCCAGCAAAGACTTGCGCAGTTCTTTCCTGGCCTCAGTTCACGACCGGTATGAAACTTATGTGGAGTGGCTCATGCAACTTCACAGTCAGCAACCGAACGAAGGGTTTGACGTCGCCGCCTTCGAGGCAAGCGAATTGGGCCGCGCACGTTCTCTCCTGGACTCCATTAAGAGCTATCAAAGAGAACTGCGACAAACCGCCGATCCGTCACTTCTGATCGAAGAAGAGCAGTTGCAAAAAAAAGAACAACGACTTTTGGACAAGCAGGCACAACTGCAAAGCGAAGGAGGTACGCTTGAAGCCAGAAAGGAGGTTGAAAATGAACTGACGCAGGTTCGCGCAAAGAACGAAACGCTCGCAGCTCAGATTAATAGCACTGACAAATTCAATGACTTAATGCGTTCCACGCCGCTTAAACTCGCGGACATCAGACAACAGATTACAGACAGCGACACATCGTTATTGGAGTACTCGCTTGGAAGCCAGAAGAGTTATTTATGGGTAGTAAATCCGGATGGGTTTTCGACCTACGAACTAGCTGATAAGAATACTATTGAGAAAGCTGCCCTCAACCTGGCGAATTTGCTGCTCAAGCCACAGACTGATCAGGCGCAAGAAACTGAATTGCAAGCGGCGATCGCAGAGGTAACTCGCCTCGTGTTTGCTCCTGCAGCCGAGAAGCTTCACTCCCGTCGTTTGATCATTGTTCCTGATGGAATTTTGCAATACATTCCATTTCAGGTTTTGACCGGTCCCCCCAATAAAAACGATTCCTTGCTTGCTCATTATGAGATCGTCAACGCGCCTTCTGCCTCTACCTTAATAGCTGTGCAGCGCGAAGCAGCCGACCGTGCGCGTCCTACTAAGTTGATAGCAGGGTTTGGCGATCCGGCATTTTCCTCTAACTACACCCTGCAAGCTTCCACGTCCCGCACCGGAGAGACAGATGATCTGCAACGAGCTATTGCGGCACGAAACCTCCAGCGCGGTTTAGCATCCGAAAAAGACGAGACCCTGGTGCCAACCAAGGTGCAGCCGCTTTACTTTGCGAAATCGGAATTGAATACACTGCGCAAATTAGTGTCATCAGATCAACTATCAATTTACTCGAGCTTTGATGCCACGCGTGAGAATCTCCGCAAACTGGATTTGCAGCAATACAGGATTCTGCACGTTGCCACGCATGGCCTCCTGAATGCCAAACAGCCGGAGCTCTCCGGACTCGTTTTATCGCTGGTCGACCGAAACAAACAGCCAGTTAGCGGATTCGTCGGGCTGTCCGACATCTATAACTTACGCGCTCCGGTCGACTTGGTGGTCCTGAGCGCCTGCCACACGGCGCTGGGAAAGGACATGCGCGGTGAAGGATTGATCGGACTAACGCGAGGCTTTATGTACGCAGGTGCGTCGAGCGTGGTGGCTAGCCTGTGGAAGGTAGACGACGAGGCGACTGCCGAGTTGATGAAGCGTTTCTACACCAACATGCTGCAAGACGGGATGCCGCCCGCGGCGGCTCTGCGCGCGGCCCAGAACAGCATCCGGCAGGAACCGCAATGGCGCTCTCCTTATTACTGGGCCGCATTTACTTTGCAGGGCGAGTATCGCCAGGTGATTAAGTCTACACCGGCAGCTACTTCGCCTGTGTTTACCAGGGTAATTTTTGGAACAACCGTGCTGGCGTTATTAGTGGGGTTGGTATGGTGGTATCGCCGTAAGCGTGGACTAAGAACTGTTCGCAAAAGCGCACCGGCTACTCGACCTTAAGGAAATAGCTGCCATTGACGCGCTGCAGGTTACCCGCCGCATCTGACTTAAACAGCCTTAACGTAAACAGTCCGCGTTCGAGTTGCGCTGCGGGAATTACGACCGACAGGGTTTGGCCGTCCCGTTCGGCTATCTTCAATGGCTGAGTCTCCTGGCGATCATTCACAAGTTGAACCTGGTATTCCGCAGCCGAGGCCGCTCGCTCAGGTATCGCTAGAGAAATCCGAAGCGCATCGGCTTTAAGAGGAAGTGACACGGTGCCAGCTTGAACGCCTTCAGCACGAGGATTGTCACTGATCGTTAAGCTGATTGCGATAAAGGTCTGCGGCGATCGCGGCCCGCGGACGGTTAACCATAATATCCCAACGGCAATGACTATTACTCCAAAAGCCATAGCCGCGCGAAGCGCCCAGGTCTGACTATTCCAAAATGCACGACATCGTGTGGCCCAGGTAGCCGGAGTTAGTGGCCGAACGACCTCTGGCTCAGCGTTATTGTTGTGTCCGTCTATATGACGCAAGAATGTTGCTGCTGCTTCGAAGCGCCTCCGACGGTCTTTCGTCGTCAAATAGTACTGCTCGAAGCGTTGCCGGCGCTCTCCGATAAGTTCGCCTCGAAGATAGTCATCGATCAGGTCGTCTTCCACCGATCTTATGAGGTCCGGCGGGAGTTCCTCAGCAAAGCACTCGTCCTCGACCTGCTCTGAATTTTCTTCCGGCAGCTCTTTTAGCAGATAAGCGATTATACGTTCGTCTGTCATTACGTTGGGGAGAGTAAAGTATGTAGGAAACTGGAGCAAAGTTGACTCCGCGCAGTTCCTACATATTTAATGCTCAAAATCCTGGATTTGTTCCACACTAGAATCTCCATCTGAGCGCTTCTTAACACAATCGGTCAAATCGCTGCGAAGGCGCGTCACGCGCATCCTTAACGCCAAAAGAGTGATATTCAATGTCGCTGCCAAATCGCGACGAAACCTGGCACGGGCTTGTCCCTTCATAACCTGACAATAGGAAAGAAGCAATTCCTGGTCTTTAACTTCCAGCTCCTCAAAACAAGGTTTCAATATGCGATTGATTCTTTCCACCTGCTCGTCTGAGGTGTCGGCAAGGATCTCGACAAAGTTTAGGAAGGCCGAGGTTTCTCGTTGTTCTCGCCGGAACCTTTCTTTAGCCACATAGCGAGCAATTCCCAGGCAGTATTTGTCGATATCAGATACCGGCGTTCCAGTCGTGATCTTAATTATGGCGCGATCAAGACTTTCCTGAGCAGCGCTGACCGGGTCTGAGGTGCCTTTAAGATTAAAAAACCCCTCGAGTTTGTTTTGAAGCGACAAATAGCGACTGTTAGGGTCCGTCGACTCGATAGAGAGAATCTTCAAAAACTCGGCCAAAGCCTCCTTACTCACGCTACGCGGCGCTTTTACACTTTCTCGGGTCGAATCTGTCATTTCAGGCTTCAGCTCGTTTAGAAAGAGGTCCGGCGGTAGCAAGCCAGGGAACTGGAACACAAAGCTACTGAATTGAATTCAGCAATTATCACTGATCGAAATTTTCCGAGAGTAAATTTCGCCGGGTTTCAGGGTCTCTAGCGATCGGGATGACTTGGTCCTGCGTCCGCGGCATATTGAAGGAATCGAAAGTTGCCGGGAGTTTTGCCAAACGGCTGTTGCGGAAATCTCTCTTAATTTGAACGGAGAGCAAACTCAAGAGAAGCTTCTAAAGAAAGCACGACGAAAGTTGAGCGTTGTATAAGGACGTGTGACGAACAGATCGGATTGTATAACATTGCCGGTTGTAAGCAAGCATTTCGCGCCGGTCGGATCCGCAGCGACTCGTCACGAACGGGGCCAGGCGTAACCCCTCCGCATAACGATCACCTCTACGCAAAAAGTTAGCAGCACCCATCAAATTATTTCGTTAGCTTTTGCGAGTTCCAGACACTAAGAGTTGAAGACACAAATTGTCCCTAAAGGAAGGGAACCAATGAGGTCGCGAACCCGAAATTTGTTCGGCAGATCTCTTCTCGCCTCCGCCTGGAGAAAGGCGAGACCAAATTCAAAGTAATGTCCACCGACATCCCAACGTGGCTCTAGTGGCCAGTTCCACCAAATTCTTCTCGGCCCTATTCATATGAATGGCCGACAACGGAGTACCTCATGAAAAGCTGCCAATCAATGTTTAAAACAACGCTCGGATCACTAAGATCTTTTGCGCTTCAATTTGCGTTTCTTGTTCTGACCTTCGGGTCGATTTTCTTACACACTGTAAGTGCGCAAGAAAAATTGATATTCGAGCCTGCCACACTTGAATTTTCAGATGATAAACCCCAAATCCTAACGATCAAGACGTCGTCAGGAACTGTGCTTGAAGGAAGTACGAAATTTGAAATCGTCGGCCAGAACAAGCTTCTCAAATTCGACCCATTGACTTTGACGGTTACGCCGTTGGCTAGCGGTCGAACGACGCTGAAAATAAAATATAAGGAAAGTGAGACATCTTCAATTTCAGGCGAGGTGGTGGTGAACATCTTTTATAAGACGGTGTACCTGCTTGAGCCCGTCGAGCGAACGGTAAATTCTGGTGGTGCTGGCAGCACGAACAGGAAAGTCAGCCTCGTATCAGGTCAGACCCTCGATGTTAGAGCTGAGGGGATCGATATCAAAGGTGGAGCGGTCGCCTTAACGGCTGAGGTGACCGCGAATAACGACGTTGTGAGACTCGAGAAGAGCACGACTCCAACCAAACTAAGTGCGCAACCCGTCGCAAATTCACAGGATTCGACAATAACCGTGAAAGTTAACGATAAGGTGTATCAGGAGATTCCAGTTACGGTGGAAGAGAGCGTTGAGAGTATCGAAGTGGATGATGCCGGCACGCCTCAAATCGGCACCGTGAACGTTTCCATTCCCGAGACTGAGACCAGGGAACTCGCCATAAAAGTAGTAGGTGCCAAAGGCTCAACAATCAATCTTAAACCTGAGTGGGTCATCCAATCACCCAACCGCGACCCTCGCGTAAAAGCCACAGTCGCCGACAACAAGCTTGTATTAACTACGAAGGACTTACCGGAAGATCTGCCAGTAAATGACACGATCACCCTTAGTATACCCAACAGAAAAGCTGTAGATGGAGTTGTCCAGTCGCTGGAGAGAGTTATCAATGTAACAGTGACACCAAAAAGTCACTACATCGAACTGGTGCCTTCGAACACCTTTTTGATGCCGAATTCGAAAATCTCAATTACCGGCACGGTAAAGAAAAAAAGGTCTCACGATCCATTGCCGACCTACATTCCTGCCTTTAACTTCGCTGGCTCGCAGGCGGAGCAGGACAAGGCGAAGGTCTGGGTCAACCTAACAACATCTAGTAATGTCGCCACGGTTTCATGGAGAGAGCCCACTGAGACGGAGATAAAGAATGCATACGGAGGCCAACTGGAGAAAAGACCTTCCGAGGTTGTCATTGAGGCTACTGCCACTGTAGAGAACAAGCCAACCAGGAGCACAATGATCGTACGGATGGGACGAGTAGATAAGTTTGCGCCCTTAAGAGTTAAGCTGAATTTGATGGACAGCCGCACGGTGAACGATCTCTACGGCGCCGTCACTAACGATGAGTACTATGCGCTTACCGTAAGGCTCTTCAACAATCTCAAGGATCAGGACACCAAGGAGTATATCGGCTCTTCAATTTTGGCTTACAGCTCATCAATTGAAGTAGCAGTGCAGCTGGAAAAGAAATTCGATAACGAGACTGGCAGCTACTTTCCCAATATTATTCGCGGCGGCGACGCGAAGAGGATTGCTGAAAAACGAGCGAGGGCAGCGGCTAAGTTAGCCGAAGGTGACGCCGACACTCTGATTACTACTGCGAATAACGCGCGGGCCCTCCTTCAGGCAGCATTCGACGCGCAGTACGTTGCGCAACGCAAGGCACTTGAACAGCGAACCGTCGCCGAAAAGCTAATTGCAAAGGCGAGGAACAGCCGGAACCAGACGGATACTGACGAGGCCCTTGCCGCAATCCGGAAACTGAATGACGCTAACGCGGAGGCTCGAAATGCCGAGGACAATACCAATCAGGTCCGCGCCGAAATTGCCAGAGCGGTCTCTCGCCGTATTGTTATCGCCGAGGATTTGATGCCGGGAGACCCTTCAACCGCAGTGGATGATGGAAAGTGGCATCCCGTAACTAGAGTCGATCTGGATCGCATCGCCCCCATGCCGGTAGACATACTGGAGAGTAACTTGTTTGAAGACATTCCACTGAGTATCGAAGAAGCGTTTAGGGCGGGGCCCTTGCCTGCTCCTGCAAGCCAGATGGTGGAAGAGTTGCCCCAACCTGAGCCACCTTGCACCGGCGCGATCAAGTATAGACCTCTCACATTCGAAATGATGGTCAATACTGTTGACAGGCGTGATAACAGAAGCACTCGGAGCATCGTGTTTAAAATCCTGGAGGGCATCGGCATGTCAACTTCATTTGTAACGTCGATTGCCGTTCCTTCTAAGGGCAGTGATTTGCCGCTAGGCTTGGAAAAATACAGAAATCTGTTTTTGCCAGGCATAGATAAACTGTTTCCCAGCCTAAAAGAGCAACAGCGTCAGAACATTGTTTCGCAGGCAATGAAAGAAATCGAAGAGATTCCTTTTGGGTCTGACGTCACACGCGTGATATTTATCCCTAAAAAATCGATTCGGGGCTTGATTAGGGGACATGAATCACGCATCAGTGAAGTTTGTCCATTCTACTTCAGCATCGAGGTGGCGATTATTCAGAAGGGAAGGACGGTCGAGCAAGGGACCGTAACGCGTTGACATCAGCTGAGACGCTAACTTTACAGTAGTTGGGGTGCTTATCGGACTGCGGCTGAGCGTGTCTAAGTTTGCCCGTCCGCGTCTTTGATAAATCTATTTGCAAACCATGTCAGGTACGACTCAGCCTTGCTTGGCTTTTGAGGATTCAGCATCAGTTGGCAATGTACTCGTTTTTCATCTTTCCGAATTTCCAGCTAAATCAGACTCGCGAATTGTTCAAACTAGCCAAATAGCATCTACGAGACCACCCAACCAATGACGCGGATCGAGTACGTCAGGGTGCTCGTTGCTCAAGGACGGCGTTTACTAAGGTGTTAGACAGAATGGCCTTTCGCCCACGGTCAAGCAAGCAGAACAGATCACTCAGAATTCCTTTCGGTGCCTAAAGGATGAAGTTCGAACCTGCCAGTGATTAGACAGAGGTCTCGTAAGCTGGTTACCTAACGCTTGAATCGCACTCGCCCGTCGGTGGTAAGAGTTCTGCAAACAAGTAGCCGCCGGGAACAAAACTCCAATATTTTTCCACATGCATACTGTGACTATTCCTCTGTTGGCACGGGCGGTCCGCTCGTTCAACGCGGGTCTGATTTGTGTGCCATACCAATTTAGTTTGCCGTAGAGGCAAAGACGGTTTGCTAATCTAGCGCCCAAACCTAATGCCACTATTTGACATGCCTGACGATGCGCTTTATGTTGGGATTCCATAGCGCAACGGGCTGTGTTGGCTTACTCGTTACCTCTAGCCTTGCTCTCCGGCCTTCTGAAACACACTCACTTGGACTCGACTTTGGCCTTGGTATACCTGGTCATAATCAGAACGTCCATTCGAAGGCGAGACTGTAATGTCATTACACAACAACTTCCCGGCCTCAAGCCCCGAGTATGTCAGACCTGCCACGATAGATGATTTCAAAAGCAAAGAGTTATTTGAAGAAGTAAACGAGAATAGTCTGAAGTATCTGTTAGGGCATAGCATGATCTGTAGGCTCAATGCCCATAAAAATCTTTCGCCAACGAGGGATGGTCTGGATTATTTCTACGTCATTATCAGTGGTTACGTGGCGATATGGCTGACTTCACGCTTGATTCATATGGGCGAGAACTTTCTTGCGTGGCGTGGACCTGAGCAAATCATCGGCGAGATGCGGTCAATAGGAGATAAGACATCGGAAGCAAGGATAACCACATGCGAGCCTTGCGAATTCATAGAGATTAAGAGCGAGATTCTGGCGGAAGTAGCAGAGGCTACGCCACGGATTTACCGTAACGTGGCACGGCTGCTTATGGAGAAGCTGCACCAGGAGAGACATCGAGCAGAAGTCATACAGATTACCACTGCACAGAAGAAGGTAGCGCAGACGCTCCTGTACCTGGCTGAGGATCGGTACAGGACGATTTTAGCCGCTGAGTGGAGCGCACTTAAGATTCCAGGAGTCATCCATCAGGACGAAATAGGGGCATACATCGGTGCCGAGCGAGAGACCATTAATAGGATTCTGTGTAAGTTCAAAAACCACAACTTAATCTCCTATACCAGTAGCAGGCACGGCTGTGAAATTACGATTCTCGACCGAGACAATCTAAATAATATCGCTTGCGCTCCCAGCACCCGCCGCGCACGAAAGAGATAGCAAAGCTATTGCCTGAATCTTCACTCCATGAATTGGAAATGCTCCCGATTTAAGGGAGCATTCACATTTCCAACTCTCTCAAAATAAAAACCGATAAATCACAAATGGCCACGCTTCTTTAAGAATTCGGTTAAAGCCTCATTTACCACGTCACTTTTTTGTTTACGCTCTATAGCAGCACAGACTTCTACCGCTATATCTACCTGTTCGGTAAGAATAAGAGTGGTTCTTATCTTCTCTCCAACAGATTGATTCTTTTCTCGTGCGAGTTGTTTCGGCGCCAAAGCGCGTTTAGGTGTCGACATTGCGTTACATCTGACCTCCTCTGTGAGTTTAGGATTCTACTTGGCTGCGCCTTGACTACTCGGCACAGGTATTCACAGTAGTATGTGTGTCAGCAGATGTCAATGCTAAATGTGATAGCTGTCACACAACCCCTCTCGCCGCCGTTATCGATTAAATCCGAAAAAATAGGTCTGTTTTCCAAAAAATCGGAGAAAAACCCAATGATCGCGCTGTCGAATCATTGAGTTCATTGGCTTTAACACCACAACACTCTGGTGGAACAGTATTTGCATATTCACATACAGATGTCTAGGTGTATAATCCTACAAATATTTGATGGTATGTGCACCTGGTAACATGCTAAGCTATTTCTGATGGCAGATCGTAATGAGGCGAACAAAACAGCTTCAATCGTTTTGGCTTTCACTGGAGGACAGAATTATGCGTAAACCGCTTCTTGAAGATAGTTTCTCTAGCCCCGCTAATTTGACTGAATTGGAGAATGCTCCACATGTCATGCGTCGGCAGTTCCTAAAGACAGTTGGCGTCGCGGTGGCGGGCCTTGCCCTGCTCCCGAATATCGCGTTGGCGCAAAACAGCGATATCACTCGTTGGCGCGACCGTGTGAATGGTTTTGTGTATTCCGTCTGTAAAGACGATAGACGGGCGCGTTACCTCATCTCGCGACTCGATAGCACGCGCCTTCAGTGGAGAGCGCCGACTACAGATTTCCACTACTATTATGCGTCGCCGATTATTTTCGCAGGAGGGGCAATAATCTCCGAGGAGGTCATCTGCGGGAACGGCTTTGAGGTGAATCAGTTCCCTTTCTACGACGCACGATGCCCTTGCGAATCCATCAACGACCTTAATGCGTTTGAAATCCGAAGCGTTACTAATCCCAGTGAAGTCGCGGAGTACGGCTGCGTACTGGCACCTCACGGGAAACGGAGGCCGGTCGAGCACGCCGACCACGCTAACTACCGCCGGATAGCTTCCAGGAGCTATAACCTCGACCCCGATGAATTTGAGCCCGAGTATGGAAGGGTTTTTAGAGGGAACGGCCACACCGTCCGCGGATATCAGATTGCTCATAAAACACAGGTAGGCGCGAATGGCAAACCTGCCAAAACAGTAATTCTGGACTCAAATGACATTTGAGCTTGTACCCGCATAGGCAGTAGGTGTGAGAAAGGCAGGAATTAGATTCCTGCCTCTCATCACGCTCTGACATCAAGATTGATTTTGGCGTGTTCAGTGCAAGGCCAAATTTACTTGCGGCAAAGGACTTGGCAAGTGTAAGCCTGTCCCTGTGGAGGTTAAGCGATGAACGGTCAACAGCCACCAGACGATATAACTAAGAATAAGAAATATGCGTTAGCTATTCTGCTTGTAGCAATCATAAGCGCGATATCTCAAACTTTGGTAGTTCCGCCGGCTTGGAAGTTATGGCCGGCTGAAGAGCCCCGCGCTCAGACTTCACCCACTCCCGCTGCTACCCCCATTCAAAACCGGCCAAACGTTTGCGGGATATGGGTCTCTTCGACCTCTCAAAAGCGGTACGATTTTGTCTGCCAAGGTGGAGACTCCTTCGAGATATATGAAGTCAGTGACCAGGGGATAAATAAGAATGGATCCGGGAAGCTGACCGAAGGGAGCAAGGTAGAGGCTGAGATCCTCTCGACACCTAAAAATAGGAAGGCTCGACTTAAGTTAATGCTCTCGACTGACGGGCGCAGGATGGAAGGTTCCTGGAAAGGTGATGACCCACGGGAATCAGGCCAACTGATGTTCCACAGGATATGAAGAGGCCACTTGGGTACTTTGCAGCTTAAGAACCCGGTCAACTATTCGCTAAGAAGGCTTACAAGGGAGGTCTGACGTGACTTTAGTACAAAGAAGAAAATTTTCTCTACGCGGCGTAGTTCTTGTTACCGCATTTATCCTCCTATGTGTCCAGTCAATGCCACCATTACCGACCAGCGCACAGACTCGGGAGCGAAAGCAGAGCGGGACCGGCGAACTCGGAGTGCCACCGGATCCTTCTCGCTGGGAGGAACACGACATCATTGATCGCGCTGCCATTTCGATCTGCGAAGAGCGGGTGAGAGACCCGCAGGGGAGCATTCCAATAGATCAGATGGCAGCACAACCTGCGCTGCCACTCACCGACTCGAAGGTCATTGCTGGCAGGAAGCGCGCCGAACGCTTGCTGCCCGTAGCGAAGAGACTTGTGCCGTCGGTCTTGAGCCGTCTGGCAGCCGACTACAATTTAGAAGCCATCAGCCTTAACTGGATCTACGAGCGGGTGAAGACCATCAACGTTATCAAGCCGGAGGTGGACGCGCACGACAATGCCTATTGGCGACCGAGCGATCCCTCCGCAATTGTCTTCGGAACCATCTTCCTCGCCGGAATTAGGTCAGACGAAGCGATGATTACAGTCCTGGCGCACGAACTGACGCACGCCATCAACGGTACAGATCAATCTTTGAATCCATTGTTCGCGCGAGTCGAGACGAGAGCGTCAAGATTGGGGAAACTATCCATCAGTGAGAGCATGGCAGCGGAGTTGACGTGCGAGGCGGTGGGCCTGGAGGCCATGCGTGCGCATACAGGTCGGGCTTTAGGTAAGGGTACGACGCGGCGTCTGGCAAGGGCCTTAGGGAAGAATTGTGTACAGAGGGATCTCGCGGACTCGAACCATCTTTCGCCCCGTGAGACGTTGCGGGTTTTGCTTGCACTCGAACCGGAGCTGACGATGGCGATCACAGTAGTTGAGTCGAAAAAGCGTCCCTTGAGACGTAACAATTGAACTATCAGCTGTAGTGAGTTTGGTTTTGGCTCGCACGAAAGAAATTGCCCGAGGGATACCCGCGACGGGTTAACAGACGGAACTTATTAGTAAGCAAGCACGCGAGCTTAGGGTCTGGATCGAGGAATAAGTCGGTACTTGGGTGAAGATTAGTTGGACGAGACTGTTGATAACGATGCTGTCTTTTCAAGAATCAATTTCCGCAACTCGGAGATATCTCTTCTCAGCAAATCGTCCTTCACTTCATTCTCCAGTTCGCGCAAGAAAGTTAAGCTGACTTCTGCTTTCTTGTCTTCCTGTCGTTCAATAATATCAGGATAAAGAAACGATTCACGTATCACCGGTAAGAATATTCTTATGGTTTGGGGTTTAGTTAGATCCCTCTTTCTATAGATTTTAAGAATGCCTACGGTCACCCCGTCTCCTAATCGATGTGCGGCCTTTTCGGACCAGGTTGAAAAATACGGCTGACCTCCCGCAAGTTTGCTGTCGGATAACAGATACCTGACAGAATCCAGACACCTCTTATCACACTCGTTTGATTGTTGGGCAGAGATCGAGACGATACTGCCCATGCAAATAATCAGAATCAACAAGCATAGACTTCGCATACCCGGTCTCCCTGGTGGCAATTAAGCTCTAAGCCTCTTCTGAGCCATGTCTAACGAATCAGTGCGATCATGGATAACACGCAAACTAACGGACTTTACAATCAGAAGCCTATATTGATCGTGACCCAATTATTCTCTTTTCCATATCTCTCGACCACCCAATAGTGACTTCCGCTCCTATTCAAAGTCGAGTTCAATATCTCACGTACCGTAGCCTTTTCCAGAGCCAGAGAGAAACGACGTAATTTTGCTGGATCAGTCAATGAGTCATCGATGTCATAACGACGAATTCGGTTATTGATAAGAAAAGTTCTAACCGCGGGTATATCAGTTATGGCGCGACTGAGATCCTCTCGGTTCTTACCTTCAATGCGAAATTGCGGTACGAGAATTAGCGAAAGCGTTTCCCTCGTGTCTGTGGGTAGAACGTTAACGACGCCGTCAACTTCTTCCCACGAGTATCTTGGATCCACGCGGGTAATCTCGTTCAGCACTTCGCGTAAAGAGCCGTCTTGCACTTTGACATGGATAACCGAGGGACTCATTCCTTCAGGCAAGTTCTCGAAGCCAATAGGTATTCGATACGTCTGAGCTAAATGCTGCAAGATCACATGAACCGTTGCAGTCTTTTCAAACAACGCTATTCTTCGTCCTAAGACGTCTTTTTTTGCTTCCTGACTTAATCCGGTACCTGCAAGCACTAGAACCAGGATCAGAGAAGAAAGAAGTCGCGGTTTGTTAGTTACGCCCATAATCACAAATTTCTCCTTACCTGCACGGCGCCGAAGTCGCAGCGGTGCGACTCGTCTTGCTCTCTTGTTAAATGCCGAACCTTTCGTATTCACCGCGTGCTAACCAATTTCCAAATTTGCGATAAGTTGCGAAACCTCTTCTTTCAACTGCCGGTCCTCTAATTCGCCTTTCAGCCAGTGCAGAAGAAAAAGAGTTACTTTCGGGTTTCGATGACAGGATTTCTCGCCCGTACGAAAATGAGGAAACGAGTTGCGTATTACGGGCAGATACAATCTCACGTTGTCAGGATTTACAAGTTCCTCTCGACTATATAATTTGAGGAGAGCCACCGCGACATTATCACCCAGTCGAGCGTTTTGTTTCTCTGTAATCCCAGCAACGAGATTGATCTTTCTTTCTTCCAAAGCTCTCGTAACAACACGAACATAGTCACATTCCGTATCCTCGACCGCCTGCGGAGGAATGGGGGAGCCGGCTAAACTGTAAGTCACCAGGCTTTGTCCTAAAACGTCCTTGCTTGCTTGCTGACTTAATCCAATACCTGCAAGCACAAGAATCAGGACCAGAGACGAGAGAAGTCGCGGCTTGGTGACTATCATAAGACTCATAAGATTTTCCTTACCCGCACGTTGCTGAAGTCGAGGTAGAGTTCTAATCAGTCGGTGGGGCGCAGGATGGGCTAGCTGCATTAATTTGTTCTCAACAAACGGACGGCACAGGATGTGAGTAACCGTTCGAGAAGTCACCAGGAAGAGTTCCAGAGAAAGAGCTTTTCAAATCGCGAGGTTAGCGGAGTCTACAAGTGCAAAATCGCTCGTGTCAAGGTTTATCTCCTTTGTCAGGGTCTTCTATGATTAATGTCTGTGCCATTGGTAATGCTCCCGGTGCCAGCCGTTGTTGAGCTAATCGTAAGAGTTTGTACTCTTACAGTATAGCTGTAATTATTCCTGACTATGTTGATCGTCTGGTCGAATGTCGTGGTATGAGGTATTGGATAGCAAACTCCCAACGGAATATCCTGGAATCTTCCCCTTGCATCCGTCGACCTCGACTGGCCGGGAACAAAAGGATTGTCCGGGCCAGCCATATCCTCTGGAGTTGTAACGGGATCCCCTCGATCAATTGTGTTATGTGCGGTAGTTACCACCTCGTTCATTACAATCTCCTGGGGTATCATTCCCGCTTCCTCAATTGGATTGCCGCTTTGATCCATAACCTGGTAGGTAATGCCGACTTGAAGACCCATGTTGCTGCTACTTGTGCAACCTGGTCCGCCAACTGGTCGTAACGGCACTGTTGACACACCAATCACCATTAAGCTGGCGGGCATCTGTGGCGGCGGGCCCATTGCCTCTATTTCTTCCGCAGTAACGACATTTCCAGGATTGGTAGCTGTTGCACCTTGCTGATCCGCCTGTGGTGTTTCCTGAGCA
This sequence comes from Pyrinomonadaceae bacterium, assembly GCA_963702045.1. Lineage (GTDB taxonomy): Bacteria > Acidobacteriota > Blastocatellia > Pyrinomonadales > Pyrinomonadaceae > JACMLC01. Next base: position 4,727,409 of record OY969701.1, on the reverse strand, counting down.
TGCGCCGTCATTTCATATTCTTCACGCAACTCATCCTCGCGGGTACCTCCCGCACTTGGCAGGGTCGACCGCAGCCCGGTTGGATCAACATACCGCAAGGGATTGTTCATCGTGTATGCATAGCGATTCCACGTCTGCGGATTGGTGGTACGTGCGGAGGCCATCAAGGGGTCGACTGAGGTGAATCGACCCTGGGTGGGCGAATGGTATCGGGCATTGAAATAGTCCAATCCAGTTTCGTCATCTCTCTCCTGCCCGGTAAATTGTTGCCGCACGTTGTCAGAGACGTAGCCCTGCTGCGCCGACCGACCACCGATGCCGGCCATTATCTCTTCGCCAAACGGCAGATAGTCGTGCCGCTTGATGCCGGCAAGCGACCCCGTTTTTTCGGCGATCATGCGTGGCGTTCCCAATTGGTCTGGAATCAACCAAAGAGTCTCGCGGTACAAAGTGCTCGCCACTTCTCTGAACGCGGTCGAGTTCGCGAATTGTGACAGGACATCAGCGCGGCCACTGCTTTCAACCTCTCTAATCCAATATTCCATTCCGGACTGATCCGGCAGTCGTTGCCAGAAAACCTGGTAGAGGTCTGAGACGAATTCGCTGTCCGTCCTGTTTCTATGGACGTAGGCAGAGTCTGCGATAAGTCCACTGGAGATCTCGCTGATCCTTGCGATTAGAGTTTCCTCGCCCTCGGCCGTTGCGGCGTTGATGGCATCGATATGCGGTTGCATTTGTGTCTGGGAAGGCACAGCTCCTACCGCTCCCAGGTAGATGTTCCAAAGAAAATGCTCCGTCCGTTCGTTTTCGCCAAGGGTATTTCCGCCCCATAGCGCAGTGACTAAGGTTGCAAACTCTCCCCAGTTCTCACACACCTGCCTTAGTCCTTCACGCGAAATTGTCCCGTTTTGAAGTTGGCCTGCCCACATGTTGACCGAATAGGCATCGGGGGATCTGTCGAAGTAGGTCCAATAAAGATCCTGGACGTACTCTTCGTCGCTGCGACCAAGTGACGTGTATTCACTGGAGGAAAAAAGGCCTGCGACGATGCTCCTGGCCTCAACCAGCAACTGGCCTTGACCCTGCACTCCGGCCTTTCCCAAGCTATTCATCGCGCTTTGCAACTCTGTCGGTTCTGCGTCTCGTCGCACTGTCCCGCGGTACAGTTGATTGATGAACCGATTCAAACGTTGCTCGTCGCCATTACTTGCCGTAACCAGTAACTTGCCGGCGCGATAGCCGTACTCCTTTGTCGGAATGAACGACACTGTTCCGGCCGAATATTCCGCCAGTAACTCTCCTCCCATCCCATACACTTGCCAGATTTCACCGTCCGCCGAGTGTTGCGCCGAACGCGCCTGCCGTCTCCATCATAGGTATAGGTACTCGCTTGACCGCCCTGGGCCGCCGAAATCATTCGATTCTCAGCATCGTAGCTGCGTGATCCACCACCGCTGTAGGTGTCAGTCACGAGATTTCCGGAAGCGTCATAGCCAATCGTTCCGGACAATCCACCAGGCACCCCTAAGCGATTCGTCGAACTATCCACTGTCACTGCCATCCGGTTGATGCCCGGTGTGTTCGACGAAGCGGACTGATCAATCGATCGATTACCAAACTGGTCATACGAGTAGGCCTGCTTGAAAACCACCGGACCGGTTCCATGCTGATATTCGGTCATCGAAAGAAGGCGATTCACGGAATCGTATTCGTAGCGGTCCTGCGACAGGTTGTAGCTGCCGTTCGCATTTGGCACGTAGTTCTCGCTCTTCAATAGATTGCCGTTGTTATCCGAAGCGCTTTGGCCCAAGGCTTGATTCAAATTGCTGTAATAGAAAGCCAGACACCCTCGGTTCCAATCGGTCTCGGAGCTTGCGCGCGACATTGTGCTCAGTCGAACCTCGTATAGCTGGCCGCGAACGTTGTAACGAAGCTTGTGATATAGCGGCGTGAGGGTTCCATACTTCTCCTCCTGCATCCGCCCAGCGTTGTCATAATCTGTTGCCGACGCATAGGCGCGCTGCATCCCATCGCCAAGATTCCCTGTGAAACTCAACGGTCTTCCGGCGTCGTCATAGAGATAGGCGGTCGCATGACCAGAGGGATAAATTTGTGCAGGCACCTGGCTGGCCAATCCGTAGCTCTGTTGCACCGTGTAAGGTTGACTCCATCCACCGCTCGATTTGAATTGCTGGCGTTGAGTAAGCGGACGCCCGAGCGCGTCGTAGGATTCGATAGTAGTTAGCGATCCGGAATCCCCCAGCCTCTCGCTCTTCCATCCCAGGCCTTTTCCATTCGTCGCGCCGTCATAGTAGTGATTCGTACCGGGTGTCGAATCCGAGTAACGGACGGTGGTGTTACGTTTGAGCGAATCATATTCGTAGGTCGACGTAATATTGCGCGCGTCCGTTCGCGTGAGAACATTGCCGCCGTCGTCGTACGTGTAACCATTGGACCAGCCGCTATTGCCGGTGATCGGGTCGGTAAGGTTGAGGCCTGTATTTACCTGTTGCTCTGGTATCCGATTGCGAATTGGTCGAGAGAGGGAGTCATACATAAAGTAACGTTGCTGACCGCCCTGCGTAACTTTGCGAAGTTTCTCCCCGTTTGGTTGAGTGCTGATTAGTGCTAAATCGTTAGACTTCGTCGCCTGACCATACTGTCCTGCGCGGCTAGGTTTGGCCTAGTTTGGATCAGTTGGCACACAATTGGCACACTAGAATGGGGTTTATCGTGAAGATCTAAATCTGTGTTGAGCTAACTGAAAACGCGTCGGAGAAGTAGAAAGCCAAAACCCATCAAAGGCTTAGACTCCGGGTTTCGACGCTAACGCAAGAAACGATTATGTCTCTGCCTTCGAGACCTTTTGGGCTGCGTTCAATTTTAAGGAGATGATCGGGCAGCTTTGCGTCGGACGCGGAGTAAACATCCGAGAATCTACCAGCGATTCGGCGTCGGCACCGATGTGCTCGAGTCGACGCTAGAGTCCCGAGCATCGACAGCACGCGGTGGCTTTGTGGTAGAGCGAAAGACTGCGATAGAACCGGCCCGCCCAAGTGGACACAAATAAACCACGCCCAGATTAGTTGGTAGTAGCATCAAGATCGACAGTTGCTTTCGCGGCATTGCAAGGAACCTCGCAAGTGGTCCGTATCTATGGTACGCGATACAACTCAAATCGCGGAACATTCATCAATCCAAAAGCGTCTAAGTATCCCTAAGTACGTTGTCTCCATAGCAACGAGAGAAATCAGAGGGGAAATTTCTCAACCGCCCGTTCCGCGCGCCGCAAAAAGTGTGCACCTCCCAGACTCTCTGCACACAGGATCTGAGTCTCGCATTTGTTACTCCCGCAAGTAACCGTTGGACTACAGGATTAAAGAGCAAACAAAAAGGATGTAGTCATTCTCGTGCGACACCGCGTTTATCCGAGACTGGCTTTTCATGCTCTCGCATATGACTGTGTGCTCAGAGCATGACTGTTGGCTCAGATCTGCGGAAGCCTTACGATCCTTGGCCGATCAGTACATCTGAGGTTTTGAGAACGAAATCCTCAGTCTTACATTTAAGGACAAAGCCCATGCCCAGAAATTCAAGACAAAGATCGAAGCCCAATCAAAAAGAACCTGTTATTTCGCTTAGAAAAGTAAGTAAGACAAACGAAAAGCGGGGGGCGGTTATTTGTCTTGCCGTCGTAATTTTTGTGGGTGGTGGAATCATGGCCCGTTGGAATACGGCACCGGCCGTCAGTACACCGTTGCCACCGGCGCCGATGCCCAGTCCAGTGCCGGTACTGGCAAACGAATACATCTACGCGGGTTCAAAACTGATCGCTACAGAGGAGCCTGGCGCGACTGCTCCGACCGGTACCGACCTGGCGGTCTGGAGGATGTCGAGCGGAACCTGGTATGTCATGAACGGCACTACCGGCGGGTATTCTACACAGGCGTGGGGTATGTCTGGCGACGTACCTGCTTTCGGAGATTACGACGGCGATACGAAAACCGACTTTGCCGTCTTTCGTCCGTCAACCGCCGCGTGGTATGTCCTGAAGAGTTCCACCGGCGTGCTTCAGTGTGCTACCTGGGGAGCCAGTGGCGATACTGTTGCGCAAGCCGATTATGACGGCGACGGCAACTGCGACGTTGCGGTATTCCGGCCTTCCAATTCGACCTGGTACATCTCGAACAGCTCAAACGGTACGACAACTACACATGCATTCGGCAGCGGCGGTGACGCACCCGTGCCTTCTGACTATGACGGCGATGGTCTGGCTGATCGAGCCGTTTGGCGAGCGAGCGCGGGCGCCTTTTACATTTGGCAAAGCACAACCAGTTCGATGAGAAGCCAGGGATGGGGTCAAAGCGGTGACATTCCGGTTATCGGAGACTATGACGGAGATGGCAGAACAGATGTGGCTGGGTGGCGACCGGGCGATAACACGTGGCGTATTCTGAACAGCTCAACCGGCACAACTTCAACGAAGATTTGGGGCGTTCAAACAACGGACGACCCAGTACAAGGCGATTACGATGCGGATGGCAGGACGGATGTCGCCGTATGGTGCCGAAGCGGCTCGACGGTGGGTACGTGGACCATCCTGAATAGCTCCACGGGAGCGACGAGACAAGAACTTTGGGGCACGACCGGAGACACGCCCGTGCCGGCACCGTTTAGACGTTGAAGGTGTCTTGCCCGCGAAAGAATGCGCAAAACTAATTCCCATCATTTCACTTGATAGATATAGGACCATAAAAATGAAATTCATTCGTCAAACGATTAGGCGCTGTGATTCAACTGTGGCGCGAACTTTCCTGGCGCTCGTTGTATCAATATCGGTGAATTTATTCTTGATGTTCAGTGCGGCCTCTGCACAGCGATCCGCTGGTGGATCCGCTACTCTGGCGCAGACTCAAGGCGCGCCCGCAGGCTCCTTTCCGCTCAGCGAATTTGATACCGCTAATCTCTTCAACGGCGGCCTCAATTTTGGCCTTCCTATTCTAAGTATCGGTGGACGTGGATCAGCCGGCTACACGATACCGCTCAAGATCGAGCGAAAGTGGACTACTCTTGCGGGGACGATAACTGTCCCTGAACCGGGAGTCTATTGGTACCCAAGCGAGTCGATCCGTCCTGGCGTTAAGCCCGGTTATAGTCCAGGTGTCATGCAAATCTACCGCAGCGGGTTCGGCGACCTTGCTTGTGAGGTCTACGGCGATCCCAACCCTCCGCATTATTACGAACAGACGATGACCAAGCTGATCTTCACGACATCCGACGGCACCGAGTACGAATTCCAGGGCACTCAGGGTTCAGGATCAGGTGGCTCGGCTAATGTATATTTCTGTGACTTCACAAACTACGGGTTCAACCGCGGAAAGATTTTCAGATCAACTGACGGTTCGGGTATGACGTTCATTTCAGATCAGAATATCTATGACCTCAAAGTTGTAGGCACCGGCGATTCTTCGTTTCCAAGTCAAGCCACCGGTTATTTGCTGTTAAAGAACGGAACAAGGTACTGGATTGACGAGGGCTATGTGCGGTGGGTGCGCGATAGCAACGGGAACTTAATGACCTTCACCTATAACGGAGGTGTCCTTCAATTCATAAATGATTCCATCGGGCGGACGGTTGAAATACAAAGCTCAGGTTCAGCCTGCGGAGGATTTGACGACTTTATCTACAGCGGATTTGACGGCGTTCCGCGACGCGTTCGAGTGGGATATGCCTGCCTGGGCGACACACTGCGCATGACCCGCACGGGTGATCCGGTTGAAGCAGGCGCGATTCCATATGAAGACCTCTTTCCAACCCAATCATACAGTCCCACGCTTACTTTCAACCCGCGGGTTGTGTCGTACATAGAGTTACCCGGCCAAATCATGAAGTATCAGCTTTACTACAACATCTATGGTGAATTGGCCCGTGTCGAATTGCCCACGGGCGGGGCAATTGAGTATGACCACGGATCGGGTTGGGTCAATCCTCAATACGTAAACGGGTTGCGGGGAATGTATGGTCAAGGCAGCGAATACGTGTGGCAGATCTATCGCCGAGTTTTGGAACGTCGAGTTTATGTGAATAAGACCGATCAGGTACCGGAAAGCCGTATGACATACAGCGTGCCTGACGATAACACAGGGGCGGGAGGGACAGCTTATGTCGAGGTCAATCAATTTGGAGGATGCGCCACTGCGCCGTTCTCTAAACAGCGGCATTATTTTGTTGGTAACGCTGCACCTTTCTACGAACCCTCTATCTGGTACGAGCCGATCCACTTGATTGATGGCAAAGAGGAGAAGGTGGAATTACTAAGCGGCAGCGGTTCGCTCCTGCGCAGAGCAGCTAATTCCTGGAACTCCGGCCCGGCCTACTGGAAAGGACCATATATCGCCGAGACTGTGACAATGCTGGCAAACGGCTCCACACCGCTGTTTTCCAAACAGCAGTTTACTTATGACGACCACAATAACCTGACCGACGTTTATGAATATGGCTTTGGCGAGAGTGAGCCGGGCACCGTTCTTTTGCGTCGCACCCACACAGAGTATTTAACAACCAACTCGGCACAAAATGGAGCGGACTACGCCAGTGGAACAGATTCAACTAGTATTCATATTCGCAACCTGCCATCCGAGCAGTGGGTGTCAACAGACAGCGCGGGCGACAACAAGGTTGCACGCACAACTTATGAATACGATAACTACACCAGCGATAGTCGTCATGCCGCATTAGTGGATCGACAAGACGTGATCGGGCTTTGTACCAATTTCACGCTTACCGGCGAGTGCTCCAACCCTGGCCCAACCGCGTACCAGACAAGAGGGAACGCGACAGGGATTAAGAAATGGCTGTTATCAAACAATACTTCCGTCGACACCAACACCCAGTTCGATATCGTCGGCAACGCGGTGATAACGTTTGACGCTTTGGGGCATGCCACTACTGTTTGCTATACCGATAACTTTGGCACACCTGATGGAAACGCCGTGACTAACACCGATCCTACTGAGCTGTACCAATTTAACAGTTACGCCTTTCCTACCAGCATTATTAATAGCCTGGGCCACACGGCACATACCCAGTACGACTACTACCTCGGAAAACTCGTCGATACGATGGACGCGAATGGAGTGACGGCCAGCACTTTTTACAACGAGGGTTTGGATCGTCCAACAAAGGTAATTATCGCCAACAACATTACGGCACTCCGTCAGCAAAAATCGTTCACGTACGATGACACTTATCGGATCACCACAGTAACGAGCGATTTGCGTTCCCATTGCGACAAGCTCATAAAGAGTCAAATGTTTTATGACGGCCTAGGACGCACCGTCGAGACGCGCAGGTTTGAGAACGCAACCGATTACATCTCAACTTTACAAATCCCTTTCAATGTCCATCAAGAAAGTTCAACCAGCCCTGCTAAAGTGATTTCTAAAGCCTCAAGTCCTTTTCGTCCGCAGCGTGGCGAGGAACCTCTTTGGTCCACTACCATAACGGATTCCCTCGGCAGAATAGAGTCGATTACAACACCTGATAATTCGGTGGTTTCGACAACTTACAGTGGCAACACAGTGACCGTTACCGATCAGGGAGGGAAGGTTCGCCGTAGCGTTACTGACTCGCTCGGTCGTCTAATTAGAGTAGATGAACCAAATTCCAGCAACGCGCTTGGCGCGGTGGATTCACCCGTGCAATCGACCAGCTATACTTACGACGCAACTGATAATTTGAGGAAAGTAGTGCAAGGCCAACAGGCTCGATACTTTCTTTATGACTCACTCTCGCAATTGATTAGAGTGCGAACCCCCGAGCACGCGATCGACACGGGTCTCAACCTGTCGAGCGATACCCTGACTGACAATAACAACGGTTGGACGACAGCTTATGTCTATGACAGTAATGGGAATCCCTTAAGTAGGACCGATGCGCGGGGTTCGACCACAGCCTATCAATATGATTCTCTCGGCCGGGTTACTCAAATCAGTCATACCGGCGGCACCGCCGTGGCAACGCCAACGGTCACTCACGTTTATGACGATCCGGCGGTGGCCTATTCGAAGGGGCTACTGACGTCCGTAAGTAGTAGTGTGTCGTCTAATAAGCACACGGCATTTGATGCGTTGGGAAGAGCAACCGCCAGTCAACAGATTACCGGCGGGCAAACTTACTCGATGAGTTATCTCTATGATTTGGCCGGCAATATGACCAGCCAGGTCTATCCGTCAGGGAGAGCCGTTACACAGAGTTTCGACAATGCAGGAAAGCTCGCTGCCCTCAGCGGTCAACCGGCGGGTGGAACACCAGTAACGTATGTCAACGCATTCGCTTATTCGTCGCATGGCGCGGTTGTGAGAATGAGACTAGGTAACGGCCGCTTTGAGCACATGCTATTTAATTCCCGCCTACAGCCAACAGAAATTGGGTTGGGCTCTAACGCGGCCAGCTCTAATGTGCTGAAGTTGGAACTCGACTATGGCGCAACGAACAACAATGGCAATGTGCTAACACAGAAGATAACCGTTCCCGGCTTGGGTCAGTTAACCCAGACGTACACCTATGACGCGCTGAATCGGTTACTGACTGCGGCCGAAACCAGCGGCGGGAGCGGCTGGCAACAACACTTCCAGTACGATCCATTTGGCAACCGACAATACTTGTCTGCCGTCACGAATTATCCCTACCCGCTAAATATGACTAACAACCCGAGCGCCAGTCAGAGTAACAACCGGCTTGAGAATTATGGGTATGATCCGGCGGGCAATGTTACGCAAGATACTCAGAGCCACACGTATGCGTTCGACGCAGAGAACCGTATGGTGCAATACGACGGTGGAGCGAGCAACGGCGGTGCTAGCTACGATTATGATGGGGACGGCCGGCGAGTGAAGAAGACCGTCGGCACCGTAGAGACGCTCTTTGTCTACAACGTGGTCGGCCAGTTGGTTGCGGAATACACAGTCAACGGGATCATTGGCAATGTGGGGACGAGTTATTTAACCAGCGACACAATCGGGAGTCCGCGAATAGTCACCGGGGCCGACGGGAGTGTAAAGGCGCGTCACGACTATTTACCATTTGGCGAAGAGATACCTACACAGTTTGGAGGAAGGAATAGCCATCCCGATTACCTGGCGGTCGACAGCGTTCGGCAGGCGTTCGCGCAGTACGAACGCGATGGTGAGACCAAACTGGACTTCGCACAGGCAAGATACTATTCGAGCGCGCATGGGAGATTTAACTCAACCGATCCAATTTTCTTCCAGTCCGCGATGGCATTCGATCCCCAACTCTTCAGTTTGTATACCTACGCAAGGAACAATCCGCTGAAATTCGTAGATCCGGACGGGGAGCGAGTACACCTATATGGAAACGAGGCCTGGCTGATTTCAAATGTTCTTTATGAAATGGTCGGAGGAGCGGGACAGTTCAACCGGTATTTTGAGATTATCGATGGCGAGGTTCGTCTTCGTTCGGGCGTGAATCTTTCAGAAGCGAACGAAGGGGTGCGTGAATTGGCGGGATATGTTGCGCTTTCAGAGCACTTCATTTACTTCGCCGGTGACGACGGAGAAGTGGCTGCGACGTTGTTTGCGGATAAGAACCAAAAACGGCCACGAGACGAGTTTAACGGCAAATCCACAGGCGGAAGCGCACCCGGCTTTGTCGTCGGGACAAGAGGAAGAGGAAACGCCGTCATACAGCCCGGCGTGGTCTTGCAGGATGGCTCAACCGCATTTGCGATTATTGCCTACAATACCGATACCGTTCAGGTGCAAACTGGAGATGCCAATAAAAACCCCCACGGTATTGCTCGAGGGCCAGACGCTCGTGAGGGAACAACGATAGTTGAATTTCAGGAACAGTGGTTGGGAAGAGGTCAACGAATTGCTCCGGTGAGGTTCTTCATTCATGAATCTGCGGAGAATCAGGAATTCGCAAAGCAGGCGCGCGCGGGTGGCCCACTTAATTATGGTCAGGCGCATAGATACGCGATGAGACGTGAGGGCGCCGTTCGACGCGCTTTGCAACTGCCTGGGGGATTCGCGGGAGCGGAACTCAAAAGCGGAGTTCAAAGGAAAGGAGCTCGTTAATGGTGTGTACTTACAAATGGTTTGCTCTTGCTGGTGCGCTCGCGTTTGTCTTGTTATGGCCCGCGCCGGTATGTGGTCAATATAGCCTGGTAAATCGCGCCAGGGCCGAAACATCAGATGGATTGATTTTTGCGGTCAGGGTCGAGCCACAAGTAGTAACGGCTGGAAAGAACATTGTCCTGTTGTTTAGTGTGCGTAATAACAGTACGAGGGCCATCTATCTTGTCAGTAGAAACGAAACCAAATTCAACACTGACGGGGACAGCATTTTGGTAGAGGTGCCACTTCCCATCCCCGTCGGGCACGGAGCATATGATTTTAAGTTCGAGAAAGTTGAACGCGGAAAAGTACGCACCGGCAAGATAATCATTCCGAGCCATATTTATTCCCAAGATGATTTCTGGCCGATCGATGTCGGATTCGGATACGTAACCGACATTTCAGGATTATTGAGAAAACCTGGAAAAGACGAGGATCCGAGTAATTTAAGGGGGCTGCTGTACGAGAGACTCAATACCATTGTGGTGGGAAAGCTCAGTGTGAAAATTAGACAACGATAAACGCGATGAAACTTGGTACTGCTGAATGCTGTCCTCAGCACAATACCTGGGCAAACTGCCACTCAACTCTCGGCTCTGTGATCTTCGACATAGTTGTGTGATGCCGGCTAAAGGCGCAAGTTATGACTTATGCCGAACTGCGATTCATACTTAAACTGGAAATAGAATAGCTCCCTTGCTCTTGCTAATCCTTTTCCACGCGACGGAACCCTCCATAGGAATCGGCATCGCTTGAATCTCAAGATCTTAGTCTCCCTTTCAAGGCGCTCAAGAGATAACGGGATAGCGAGTTGGCAACACCACACGCACACAAACAAAACCGCTTTCTGTTGCGGAAGCTGTAAATTATTGGGTTATTGGTGGAGCCGAGGGGGATCGAACCCCTGACCTCATGACTGCCAGTCTTAAAGGTTTGTTCTCCTGAGTTTACATGAATGTAGAAGAGTGCGGCTTTATTGATATTTGGTGTAACTGTACTCAGTCCAGGTAAGGTAATTTTTGTCCAGTCTGGCTGAGTTGTGACCCTATAGTGACCCCACGCCGGACGGATTAGGAAAGTGAATTTTCGATGATGTAAGCTCCGGCTTTTGCGAAGCCATGCGTCCGCAAAAATAGCGCAACGTCGGCTAAGTCTAATAAATCTGCCAACCGACCGTCGATCACCAACAGATATTCTATTGATTTGAACATTACGGCGGAGTTATTCTCTGCTTCTGTAACGTGTAGCGCCTCGTTGTCGAGCCTCCTGACCACCCAATCGGCCTTTCGGCGCTAGTCCAGACACACTACAACTACGCTGCCAGTAAGAGTGGCTGACAGCAGCTTCAGCATAAATGCGTAAATCTGAGCGTGCGGCTTAGACGAGTGACAGCGCGCCGAATATCAGATTCAGCACCACCTCCATTGTCGGGGCTGAACGTGGGGTCTCCATTTGTCCCGACACAGTAGTCTGGATTTCGCCCACTTTCGTGTTATCTATCTGGCTCATTCTAGGCGTTTCCATCTGGCCTGAGACAGGGTTGGGTATTTCACCGGCGGCGGCGGAAAGCGTAAGCAAGAGCGTCAACACGAACGCAGCACAGAGTCGTTTAAGGTGTTTCATTTATTCTCCTGTAACTGTCTTCTGCTTGAACTAAGAGTTAAGTGCTTTGTTTGGTGAGCGGTGAGGATGCGGATATGACCAGACCGCCCAAGGTGCGTCTCACACGATATCTTAACACTCACGCGTGTGTTGGTATGATTAGACTTAACCTACCTTGTCACTTTTTAATCAACAAATAGAAGGGCGTTCCTCACATGAACCAGACGACCGAGCTACTTCACCGCATAGCGGATTCCACACTCTCGTATAGCGAACGGGCGCGAGTCCGCTGCCAACTTGCAAAGCAATTAGAAGAGGCGGGGAACTACGAAGCCGCGCGCGAGGCTATGAGCGAGCTATGGCGCGGCGTTGGCCATAGCCCCGTGATACAGGACTTGGATAAAGCGGCGGCGGGAGATGTGCTTTTGCGCGCTGGTGTTCTGACGGGATGGATAGGTAGCTGCAAACAAATTGAAGGCGCGCAAGAGGTCGCTAAGAATTTGATTAGTGAAAGCATCAGGTCATTTGAGAGGATTCAAGATATAGAGAAAATTGCAGAGGCAGAGACTGACTTGGCAATTTGTTACTGGCGCGAGGGCACATACGATAATGCTCGTGTGCTGCTGAATGGAGCTTTGAGTCGTCTCACCGATAAAGATTCCGAGATAAAAATTTTGGCTTTGCTCCGTAGCGCGATCGTTGAGAAGTCGTCAGGAAATTATGACGCCGCCTTTAGGATACACACAGAAGCTGCCCCGTTAGTCGAGGTGAGCAACAACTATGTACTTAGAGGTAAGTTCCACAATAGCTTTGCTAACGTTTTAGAAAATCTCGGTATAGCAAAAGAGAGGGAGGATTATATTGATCGCGCTCTCATAGAATATACCGCGGCAAGCATTCATTTTGCGCAGGCTGGAAATTCGCGCTATCAAGCTCGCGTTGAAAATAATCTTGGATTCCTTTTTGGGAAGATCAATAAATTCCGCGAAGCACATGGACATCTTGATAGAGCGCAGGCTCTTTTTACTAGCCTCAAAGACAAATCTCATATTGCTCAAGTAGATGACACTCGCGCCGGAGTACTGCTGGCTGAGGGACGAATCTCGGAAGCCGAAAAGCTCGCACGTCTGGCCGTGAGTACGCTTGAAACGGGCGGCCAGAATTCACTCCTGGCAGAAGCTCTGACAACGCATGGTATCGCGCTCGCGCGTATGGGCAATCATCCGTCCGCACGGCGTGCTTTACAGAGAGCGGTTGAAGTGGCCGAAGATGCAGGCGACAGCGAAAGCGCGGGACATGCCGCGCTCACTTTTATCGAAGAATTGGGCGAGTATTGTACTGATGAAGAGTTGGGCGCGATTTGGGAGCACGCTGTAGAGCTACTTTCTATCTCTCAACAACCCAGTAATAAAGACCGGCTGCTTTCCTGTGCCCGGCGCGTCTTATTCCTCGTCAGCGCAATCCCTTCGCCTACGTTCTGGAAGGGTTTCTCGCTGGAACGCGCCGTACGTCGCTATGAGGGCCGCATCATCGAACGTGCATTACGGGATGCCAAAGGAAGCGTCACGCGTGCCGCTCGCCTGCTCGGTCTAAAACATCATGGAACGTTGGTCAATAAGCTCAACAGGTCGCACAAGCATTTGCTGTCGAACCGCTCGCCGGTTGTCCCACGACGGTTCAGCTTGATGTTCATCGACGAGAGTGAGAAGGAAACGCGACCAGTCTCTATCCTTCACGTCGAAGACAATCAAATGGTCGCTGATACTTTGAAGGCGACGCTTGAGATGGAAGGCTGGACTGTAGAAACGTTAATGGACGGGGCTGCGGCCTTAGAGGCTCTCCAAAGCGAAACTCATTTCGACGTTTTGATTATTGATTACGAATTGCCGGGCATCAATGGTCTGGAGCTGGTGACTCAGGCTCGGCGACTTACGCATCGTCAACTCAAAAATGCTGCGTAACTTAATTGATCCGAACATTGCCTCACTCAGAAGCGAGCAGCGAGATGAAAGAGATTTGATTCTCGCGGCCACGAACGGATGGATCGTAGCGCTTGATAATGTCTCACGGATTCCTACCTGGCTTTCGGATGCTCTTTGCAGACTCTCGACCGGTGGCGGATTCGGGACACGTAAGCTTTACGAAAATGACGAAGAGATGCTGTTCACGGCAATGCGCCCGATTATCTTGAATGGCATCGAAGAGCTTGCGACGCGGAGCGACTTGATTGACCGCTCGCTGATTATTCACCTTCCGGTAATTCCGCCGGATAAGCGAAAAACCGAAGCGCAAGTATGGCGAGAGTTTGAGGCTAACCGTCCGTACATTCTTGGTGGATTGCTGGATAGCGTTAGTCACGCTTTGCGAAACTTAGACAAGGTGCAACTTGCGGAGAAACCGCGCATGGCGGACTTTGCACATTGGGCGACGGCGGCCGAAGAAGGTTTAGAGCTGGAAAGCGGGGCGTTCATTTCCGCTTTGATGGGCAACCGTGAAAGCGCAAACGAACTGGCACTTGACGCTTCTCCAATAGCATCAGCACTCATCGAATTTGTTCAAGAGCAAAAAAGCTGGAATGGCAAGTCTTCGGAACTCCTAAGAGAACTGAATCAACGTGCCGGCGAAGAATTGAAGAAACAACAGGGCTGGCCGAGGCGTCCTAACTCCCTCAGCGGATCGTTGAAGAGAATTGCACCGAATCTCAGAGCAATTGGGATTGAGTGCAATATGGCGAGAACAAAAGCGGGTAGTTCAATCACACTAGAATATAAGGGCAAAACATCGTCACCATCGTCATCGTCGTCACCTTCACCAGAAAGCCCTTTTGCTTATCGGCGAAAGGGTGACGATACAAGTGACGATCTTGATGACGACCAATGATCTTAATCGCCACTCTCAAAGGCCAATATACATTGCCTGATGACGCAGGTGACGATGATGACGATACTTTTACTCGCTATTCTGGAAAGCAAATGACAGAAGCCGAAAAAAGGATGTTGCGCAGCAAAAGCGCGAGGAGCAACGGCGCGAAAACAAAACAAGAGAATTTGTTACCTAAGATTCTGCCCGGCACGGTCTGCGCCCAAATGATTCGCTGCGGAAAGCCAACCTGTAAATGTTCGAGAGGGGAATTACACGGTACATATTATTACCACTTTATGCGTGTCGGAGGACGGCTCAGAAAGCGCTATCTCAAGCCCGATGAGGTCGAAGCCGTACGTGCCGCGTGTATTGCGAGACGTACTGATGAAAGAGCAAAGCGCACCCAAACGCGCCAAGCGTTGCAAAGCGTAAGAGTGGTGGTTGCCAAGCTACGCGATATCCAATGGGAATTTTGATCGAGCGGGAGAGAGTTAACGCAATGCCCAGAGCAAAGAAGACCAAAGACAAGAATCAGCAAGAATCTTCACCGACTGCTCCGAGTGACTTAAGTTCAAAAGATCAGACAGATAGGCCGTTAGCGGATCGTGATGATGAGGAAGCATTGCAACGGGCAATCGAGGAGTCGCTCAGTAACCCGCAAACCGAAGTCCCTATCGATTCATTAGAAGCAGCGGTAGAGTTCGGCTCGCTGTTGCGTGAGATGCAGCACGCGTACCTGGAACGTGTCGCCTACTATCGTTCGACGGCGGGGGGCTCGTATTCACTTGAGGACGCACGTGCGGCGGCTTATCACCAGTGCAAAGACGTTGAAGAGGCAAAGCTTGAACTCGACAAACTTAGAAGCTATCCGCTCAACATAATTGGGTTTGTCGATTTGCTGCCGCTAATGACAATTGCGCCGCGCATGGCTGAAGAGTTTTGGGACAACATGAAGGTCGATGCATTGATGGAGTTTGAGAGCGGCCACCTGGCAAGCAAAGCGCTAATGCCTGTTTCCTACATGCGAACAGCGTGGAATGCAGCCTGTTACTTAGGATTGAGGGCATCTCTAAAACATGAATGGCAACCACGCGGCGGGATTGAGCTTTCTTTGATTGATATGATGGCACAAGCCTATTTGCAGTTTCAGCATTGGCTCAAAGAGTCTGTTCTCCGCTCACAAACAAGTGAGCGCCAGCTTCACCCTGATTACGTACACTGGCAGAGAATGAAGAAGCCGAAAGAGAAAGTGTTTGGGTTTCTTGACGGATATTGGTATCGACCCTTTGTCAGCGAACTAACCGCCATTGAACATGCGGCACAGATGGCAGACAGGTGGAATAGAATATATATGCGAACGCTTAGAAACTTGCGTGATCTACGTCGCTACTCCGTGCCGGTCACGATCAACAATCCGCAGCAAGTCAATATCGCGGCAGACGGTGGACAACAGGTGAACGTAACTCAAGACTAAGGAATGATTATAAGGCAATGGAGGTGTTCAGTTTGCTTTCAACGATGAGCGATCGCTTCAAAAGCTACGAACCTGGGGGTTTTACCTACTCATCAGCAATTTCAGCTGCTTTTAAGTCTATCAATAGTTTATTGAAGGCAGTCTCGAAGGCGTCAGCATCTCTCCAATTAGAAAAATCGGGTATGAAATACTCACGTAATTCTACCGCAAAATCCTTTCCACTTTCGCGGTCATAGCATTCCCATTCTAAAATTGTCTCAATATTAACGAGTCTAATCGGAAATAGCTTTCGTCGCTTTTCTTTGTACTCAGCAGTGCGGGCTTTTCGAATTTCCGTCATCATCCATTCACTTTTCAGACTATTGCTTGAGAGAACAACCAAGAGCCTGTCGTGTAATTGGATCGCTCTATCAATCTGCTTGGAAAGCGTTTCGCCTCCTCTTATTTCTTCTGGGGCAAACCAAACCCTGATATGCGCTTCGCGCATTCGCGTATATAAACGTCTAGCAAACTCCTCGTCCTTGTGGCTATAGCTAAGAAAGCAAGAATAAAACTGGATTGCTGATTCGGAGCTAATGAGCACTGGAAGGTTGGAAATAATGCTCTCAGGTAAACCACAACCGCGAAGAAATACTGCTGAGAGCTTTCCTGACGTGTATAAAGTGTCAATGCTCACGTTTGAAGGGCCAATATGTCTAACCGAGCTGAGTCCTTTAACACCGCTGAGGTCATTCCCACTGAATGTAGTTCCGCCTATTAGAGCCTTGCTAACATCGGTATTCTGAAGTATTGCTCCAGTCAGATTTGAATCTACTAGGTTCGCACGTGTTAAAGTCGCCCCTGTGAGGTTTGCCCTGGTTAAATTTGCCTCACTTAGATTGGTTTCTGTAAGATTCGCTTTAGTCAGATTAGTTTTACGAAGATCCGCTCCGATAAGTAACAAACCGCTAAGATTTGCTCTAGCGAGGTTTGGCTCAACTGTAAAGTTCCTTTCTCTCCATTGATTCCAGACATCAACTCCTTGCTTTAGAATCTCAATATGTGGTTCGTTTGTTCCAAGACTTGGGGAAAGTGAATAAACTTGGAGTCGCCCGGAGAACCCCTTCAAACTCCATCTTCCTTCTAACGTTTTTTGAAGACCACTTAATTCTCCGGCCAGTGTTGCTGTGGCTTCATCACAAAGTGTTTGACCCACCCCTGCCCTTTGCCTAAGTCGCAAAGCAATATTAATCGCGGAGCCAAAAACATCTGCGTCAACAACAACAAGTTCTCCCGTGGCCACACCAACCCTTAACTTAGTTTCAGAAAGTAGAACGCTTTCCAAGTCGAAGTTTTGGAAATCTTCATGGATGCTAATTGCAAACTCTATGGCCTGAGAGGGAGATGAGAAAACTGATATGACGCAATCCCCTAATATCTTAACGACATCGCTGTTCCTTGCTCTTGCAGATGCCGCGACCATCTCCATTAGTTCAAGGAGTCCAGTTGATTCCAAGTTCGTAGAGCTGACAACGTCCACAAGTACAACCGTTCCCATCTCCCACTCGATTGGATGTTTCGCTTTCATTTTCTTAAGTCTTCCGATATGTATTACGCAATGCTACTGAATAAAAATCGATATCACTCTTTGATCCCTTTGGTTTCCAGCTTCCTCCACGGAGAAAGTTATAACGAGGAAGATGAAGAACCATCAATCGTGCCGCATCTGTGCAGCAAACTTGGCCAACTGGAGCTACAGTTTCGAGTCTCTTAGCAAGATTTGTAACAACTCCAAGAATGTCGTTTTTCACAACAACTACATCACCAACATGCACGCCTATACGAACATGCAGCTGTTCAGACCGTTTTCTTCCAATGTTCCATTTCTTAAGTCGAAGCTGCATTTCTAGTGCACAATCAAGAGCGTCTGAAGCAGCAGTAAATTTCCCCATTATCGCGTCGCCGATTGTTTTAAGAATGATCCCGTTGTGAGCGGGTACTAGCGGTTTCATGATTTGGTTGTGGTGGCGAAGAATCTCCAAGGCAGCATCTTCATCTGAAGCGGCCAAATCGCTGAAGCCTTTCATATCGGTGAACATAACCGCTAAGAGCTTTCGCTTTCTAGCTGAGCCTGTCACCGATTAGCCTCCCAAACTGAAAATAATTATTACTGGCTAGTGAGATCAACATCCGAGTCTCGATTACATGGCACTCTCGGTTTTCACCCCACAGGCCTAAAATGCGTCCCGGTGTTTTCCATGAAGTTGAGCAAAAGCAAGGTCCATAGATGTCCCGATCTCGTCCCACTTCTCTTGTAAATGGTCGATTGCCGTGCTAAATCCAAATGCCAGTAGAGTAACTTTCGTGCACAAGAGAGCAAACTTGGCAGACCACCTAAGCGAAAAGCCGCAAGCAATAGAGAGCGAAGGGGCCGGCACCCCAGCTATACCCGCACTGCCCGAGTGAATATACCAGTTGAGTTTGCGAAAACGCGTTCGATAGAACTCATGCAGCGAATATCCAAGCTCATCCTCTATTTGTGGCCCATAAAGCCGGTCCACTTCTTCTATGTCTTCAAGAAGGTTCCTACCGGTCCAATGCTCGGGATGTCTAGCCTTTATCGCGTTCTTTCCGGTAGGCCAAGTCGCCCTTCTCGTGATTTCTATTGATGCTTTGTTTCTATCGTGGAATTGCTCCAATAACTTATGCTCTTCAGGAATAGGAACACCACGCTTCTGATAATACTCGACCAGAAGTTCGCAAAAGCGCATGTGTTCAGATTGAGTCCACGCGTACATCTTCGCTCCAATGTTATTTGTCTTGTCGTCATACACCAGGAAAGTGTCTACCAGTAGCTCAAGTAAGGCCCTTGTGCCCACCGATATGGCTTGGATGTGCTTGACCTGGTTAAGCCTTTCGAGACTTTGCATCCATGCGTATGAGCGATAGTAGAGCGACTGTAGTCCTAAGTCGCGGTCAGTGGTGTTGGCACTCGTTAGCACACCCTGAATCATTGGGAGACATTCTTTCATATAGGCCGTAACGAGTTGAATTCCGGCAAACATCCCATTTGCAAAGGCTTCTGCTTCCAACAATTCTGCTGTAGGCTGCTCGCTCATACCAGGTCAAAATCTCTCTAATAATTACCTGCGCCCCTATGCGGCGTGCTCATAAATACTCTCCCCGGCCCCAGTGTAAGCAGAATAGATGTGCTTGTAGGCCAAGTCGCGCTTCTCGTCGAAAATCTCCTTCGTATAGGCTTCGGGAAGGTTGTCAAATACTTCGGCAATGGATTCCTGGACTTCTGCGCGGGCTTGTTGTTTCGATCGCCAATCGAGGACCAGCTTCTCCCACTTTAAGGTCTGTAGTAATGATTTCGCCACCAGCTTCACTTCCGCCTCTTCAGTCTTCGAAAGCCTTGGCTCGGGTTTTGTAAGTATGTCAAAGATAGCGAGTTCTTCTTCACTCAACCCTTCGGCGATATGTCGCTGCTCTTCTACCGAAAGGCTTCGAGCGAACTCCTTCAACTCAACAAAAAAGTTCTCGATGTTTTGGCTGCCGGAATTGTACTCCTCGATCATCTCCTGAAATCTTTTCAGAAAGTCCATCCGCGAATGATTCAGTTGGATAAGTTGCTTGAGCTTTCTCTCAAGCGATCCGGTCAACTTTTCGATTTCAGTTCGTTTGTGCGGCGATTTAGCGAATTGTGAAGTGAGCGCTTCAAAATCGAGTTCGCTTAGATTGACCAATCCGGCAGATTCCAGCTCCTGTCCTACGGGGGCGTTGATGATGTATCCCTCGGTTGCTATCGATTCGTCCAACAGCTCTTCCACTTCGCCCATTAGCGCCGCAATGTCGGGCGGCGCTGTCAACGAGCGGATCTTCTGAGCAAGAATGCCGAGCACCACCGCATCGTGCGCCACGTCGTTGGCCGCTTTGTCCGGCAGGATTGCTTTGTAGATACGAACAACCTGACCCGCCATGAGCAGAAAGCTTTTCTTTTCCTCTTTGGTTGCGATTAACGCTTCCACTCCGTCACCGAGCAGCTTGACCCGCTCAAACTTAGTCGCTCTCTGAATCGCGCCCACATCGACGCCCCTGCTTTCGCAATAGCTGCGCGCACCTGCGATCAGAACCTTGAGCGCGTCAACCAGCGCCTGTTTATCTTCAATCGGGTTGTCTATTCCGCTTGCAGAACCAACGGACGGCGCGGCGTAGATGGCGAGCGCCCTCTGTAAGTCGCGAAACACACCGACGTAATCCACGATCAGACCGGCGACTTTCCCCGGCGCGACGCGGTTAGCTCTGGCGATCGTCTGCATCAGCGTGTGATTCCGCATGGGCTTGTCCAGATAGATCGTCGAGCAACTGGGTACGTCAAAGCCCGTTATCCACATGGCGCAGACAAAGACAAAACGCAGCTCACTCTCCGGGTCCTTGAAAATCTCATCCAGGTTCTCTCTTACCATTCGCTTGCGATGCAGAGTAATGTCAACGCCCTTCTTCTTCAGGTCTTCAATTTCGTTTTGAGACTGCGAAACGATCACCGCCATGTCCGTCTCTTCCATCTCTTTGATCAACGATTCATTTCGCGCGCGTTCTTCGCCGGTCGCGCCTTGCGGCTGAGATTTCAAACTCGCGAGCTTAGCTTGCCAATGAGCTCGCACCTTGTCGTACATCTTCACGGCAGTAGCCTTGTCGATGCAGATCATCATCGCCTTGCCTTTGTGTCCGCGCCCGAGGAAATGCTCGACCACGTCTGCGGCTATGGTTTCCAACCGAGCCTCGCGCGTGATCAACTGGTACTGCTGCGAAAATTGTCGTTCGACCTTCTTCTCCTGTTCGTCGTTAAGCTCGGCCTCCTCAAGCAACTGCGCCATGTCTTCGTTCAGGTTTTCATTCGTCAATTGCAATTCAGGAATGCGGTTTTCGTAATAGAGCGGAACCGTCGCACCGTCCTGAATTGATTGGCGAAAGTTGTAGACCGAAACGTAATCGCCAAAGACCTCGCGTGTGCGTTCCTCTTCACCCGAAATCAACGGCGTGCCGGTGAAGCCGATAAACGCCGCATTAGGCAGCGCGTTTCGCATGTTCAAAGCCAGCGCGTCGTACTGGCTGCGGTGCGCCTCGTCCGTAATAACGATGATGTCTTCACGATCCGAAAGCTTTTCATAAGGTTCGCCCGGTTCTGCTCTGAATTTCTGAATCAGCGTGAAAACGTAACGATGGTCCTCCTGCAAAAGTTGTTTGAGATGTTCGCCGCTTCCAGCTTGCGCTTCGGCCTCGCTGATCGCCCCGGTCGCAACGAATGTCTTGTAGATCTGCTCGTCTAGCTCGTTCCGGTCCGTGACGATGGCGAAGGTCCAATTGCCTTTTATCTTGCGCAGAATCTTCTGCGTAAAGAAAACCATAGAAAGGCTCTTGCCGCTTCCCTGCGTATGCCAGAACACGCCCAGCTTGCCGTGATTGTCTTCCAGCTCAACAACGGCTTTGATGGCTTTGTTCACGCCCAGGTATTGATGATTCCTGGCGACCTTCTTGGCGAGCCCGCCCCGCACTTCTTCAAAGACGGTGAAATTCTCGACCATGTCCAGGAACCGCGACGGTTCGCACACTCCGCGCAACACTGTTTCGAGCGAGATGACGCCCGGCTCTTCTTCATCGGAAATCTTTTTCCATTCCGAGAAGTGTTCCCACTCCGCGGTAAGTGTGCCGATGCGCGTCTCGCTGCCGTTTGAAAGAATGATGAGCGCGTTGGGGACGAAAAGCTGCGGGATAGTGGTTTTGTAATCGCGCAGGTTGTCGTTGTAGGCGTTCTCGATGCTGCGGTGCGATGCTTTCAGTTCGACGAAAAGCAGCGGCAAGCCGTTGACGAATCCGATCAGGTCAGAGCGACGCAGATAAAGCTCGCCCTGTATCCAACATTGCGAGGCCAGAGTGAAATCATTGTTTGATGGGTTCGACCAATCGATGACCTTCAGCGACTCGAAACTGGTGCTGCCGTCATTGCGCTTGACCGACACCTTCACTCCGTCTTTTATCAACCGGTAGAACTCCTGGTTGGCATTGACGGGAATCATCAACGAGCGATCGCGCATCAGTTGTTCCACGGCTTGTTCGTAAGCATCATCGGGCAGGTTCGGATTGAGCTCTTTGAGTTTTGCCAGCAGCCGGCGAGTGAGAATTACTTCGTGGTGATTCTTGCGACCTTCTGTACCACCCGATCCGAGCGTTTCCTTGAAGAGGTTTGCAGGCGTCCAGCCAAGCTCCTGCATCAACTCGATAGCAGGCTGTTCGATGAGTGCGTCTTCGGTGTACTCCCGCGCGGGTGTTCGCGGTGGCGTCATACTTAGTCACTCATGGGTTCGGGGAAGTTGGAAACATCTAGTTCGCCGGAGATCAGTTTGGGTAAGAGCAAATTGCGTGTTTGACGGAGAACAGCGTTCTTTCGTGCAAGACAACTTACGTTTTTGAATATTGGAGAAATGATTTCGGAGAAGTTATTGAGCGTTTGGCTATCCGGCTGAACGGACAGGTACTCATTGAAAGACTCAACTCGAACTCTTTGGCGGCCTGTTGCACCTGACATACTCTTAATTGCGTGCTGCCTGAATTTTTCTGACCGTGAGGTCAAATAAACAAATTCAGGCGTAACGGTCTTTGATCGTAAGACAATATATTCAGTTGAGCCGAATGCGACTGCTTGATCGGTTTGTAGGAAATCGACGAATCCCGTCTTGCCGTTTTCGAGACACGGCGTGATTCGAGCAAAGAGAGTATCTCCATTCTTAAACTTTGAACCGCTATTTCCTTCTCTACTTTCAATTTTGCTTATTAACATCGAGTTTTCAGCTAGGCTAGACATTGGAACAAACGGCTTCGCCCCTTCCCGTGGAACTACCGTTCTGGGATCAAACGCAATCAAACTAGTGACGCTTTGAACTTTCCATCCCGTGGGACTAGCCCCAAGCTCGCTCCCAACCATCTCGACGTTTTCATGTCCCGGAAAGCGAAACCGCACAAACCACTCTTCATAAATCCGCCGTGCCATCTCTTCCAAAATCTGAATCCGACGATTGTTGTTTTCAATGAGGTCGTCGTAGGCAGAGAGAATTGCCCCGATTAACCTTTGAATAGATAGTGACGGTATAAGAATTGTGAGATTCTCTGCATCGGGAACTCGCATGTGCTCAACCGTTGCGCCTGAGCCTGTAGCTCTAATTTGAGCTTGCATGTCATCTGCTTGGAACGAATACAAAAGGAATTTGCGGTCTAGCTTATCGGGGTCAGCTCTGTATTGCATTAAGCGTTGTCCAAGAAACAGCGAGTCGTTCTGTCGGATCATGCCCACCTCGCCAAGCGGTGCTTCCCTCGTCAAAATCACGTCACCCTTTCTTACCTCTGCTCTTCGTGTCCATTTCTTAAAGACCTCTTCAGTTACAAACTTAACAGAGGATAGATTTACCCAGCCTCTCTTGACGTTGGAAGTTCGTATCATCTTGTATGGGGTAGGGCTTTCAACTACAGGCGCGGTCTTATTGACGCAATCAACTATTAGCAAGCAAACGTCTTTCAATCCCACTCTCTTTAGACCCGGTTTGCCACTGTTCATGCCGCACTCTCTAATAGCCCCAATACGCCTTCAGCAATTTTGCCTTCAAGCTCTCGCGCCTCAGTATTCAGGACCTCAAGCTCCTCCTGAAGCTCTTCCAAGCGTTCGAAGTAATCAAATTCATCCGCCGAGCGTTCTTCTACACCAACATATCTGCCCGGATTCAAACTCCATCCCTGAGCTTCGATCTCTGCAATAGTCGCGACCTTGCATAAGCCCGCCACGTCTTGATATCGACGTTTGGGAAACTTTTCTTTGAGCATCGCATCACTGCCCGCGTTCGTTTCCACACCTTCGCCTCGATACAGCCGCACGATGTTTGCCAAAAACTCTAATTGTTCTTCCGTGAAATCTCTATGTGCCCTGTCAACCTGTCTGTAAACGTGCCGCGCATCAATGAACAAAACCTTTTTACGTCGATCAGTGTCGACTTTGCCCTTGTCATAAAACCAAAGCGTGCAAGGTAAGACGACTGTGTAGAACATATTTGGGCTTGTCGCCACCACCACATCAATCACTCGTTCCTGGATCAGCTTCTTTCTTATCTCAAGCTCGGAACCCCGCGCGTCGCCGGCTGAGTTCGCCATCACGAAACCCGCACGGCCCCGCTCGTTCAGCGTCGAGTAGAAAAGCTGAATCCACAAATAATTCGCGTTGTCGTTTGACGGAACGCCGAACGGAAAACGCGGGTCGTCTTCGATTCGCTCTTTATCAACGCCGCTCTGGTTGAACGGCGGATTCGCCATGACAAAGTCGAAACGGCCCACCGATTTGTGCGGATCTTCGTAGTAGGTGTTCGCTTCGCGTATGTCGCCCGACAGACCGTGCATGGCCAGATTGAGTTTTGCCATGCGCAGAGTCTCGCCCGTCTTTTCGGTCCCGAAAATTGTTATTTCCTGACTCGGGTTCTTTTGATGATTGCGCACGAAGTTGGCGCTATGGACAAACATTCCGCCCGAACCGCACGCGGGATCGAAAATCCGTCCGTGAAACGGCTCGATGATCTCGACAATCAGACGCACGATACTCGAAGGCGTGTAGAACTCGCCGCCCTTCTGCATCGTCTTGATGGCAAAGTTGCCCATGAAGTATTCGTAAATCCGCCCGAACGCATCGCCCTCGATCTCAAGCGGCGAAAGCAACTTCAACATCTCCACCAGGACTGAGTTTGGAATCCGTTGATACGTCCGAGGCAACACGCCCTTGAGCTCGGCGTTCTCCTCCTCGATCGCCTCCATCGCGTCGTTAATGGCTTTTCCGATATTCTCGCCCTCGGGTAGATCCAGGAGATGCGAGAATCGAGCGTCATCCGGAAGGTAAGGCACACCCAGCCGTTGGTACGATTGCGGCGTGATGGTTCGCCTCCCGCTTCCCTTTCCTTGCAGCTGCTTTTGCGTGTCAACAAACCGCTTTTCAGAGTAACGGAGGAACAGCAGTCCAAGCACCGGCGCAGCATACTCGTTTGGGCGGAGGCCCGTGTTCGCCCACATCTGGTCTGCGGCGCTCCATAGGCGCTTTTCGATTTCGGTTATGGTACTCGCCATCGGCGATGCTCCAGTATTTAGTCTGCCACCGTAGACGGGGGGAGCTCGGTCTTAGGTATCAAATAGCTTTGGATACTCGGCCTTTAGCAGATGCCGTGCAATGCATTTACAAAGTGGCAACCACTTTGCGACTTCGCTCATGTGTAATCCATCATCGATGCTTATTGTCTCTTGTGACTCATCACGCATAACAGCGTGCGCTATTCTGTTCCGAACGGTGTCTAGTACGCCACTGGTCTTGATAACATCATTTAGTTTCCGACCACTCGCTTCTGGCGGAAAGGCTTGAGCAATCGCCATCTCACTCCAAGACTGAATCTGGTATAAGGAGCTAAGCCAAGCAGCTTGTTCGCTTCCAGTTGCCGGAATAAACTCTCGTTTTCTGACTGGTGGTTTCTCGCCTCTCGCTAATGCATCTTGGTTTTCGAGTGCGGTGCGGTGGTCTCTGATTCGTCTGATTCCTTCGATAATTTTGTAGTAACAAAGGTACTGATAGTTGGGGCTGTTACTGTTTAGCGCTTCACGATATAAGCTCGCAAACTTCGACGATTCTTTTTCCGGTAAGTATTCAGATTGGGGAATGCCTGCTCTCTCGAGAAATGGAAGTTTGAAGCTAGTGATGTAGTTCTGAGTCGATTCTTCTTTCGTAGTCAACTTGTGAACGTGAAATGGAATGTCGAGAGCCAACGAAAGGCGGCTCAGAAATGGAGAAATCTTGTTGTATGCCTGCAAACCTGCATCTACAAAATTCAGAGCTTCAATATCAAGCATCTCCATTCTGCTTAAATAGCCCTTTTGATTTGGATAACAGTAAAAAGTGATTCGTCCCTCCGGTAGATCCCAAAGTATATCCACCCTTGTATCGTCGGTTTCACTTATACGTAGATGAGAATCCCCTACAATGTCTTGATCTGAGAAAGTGACGTGATTTTCTCTCAAAGGTGCGTGTTCTGGCCGACTCAAAATGAAAGATACTTTATATTTCCCTGGAGCGCCGCCCGTTGTAGCAAAGTTTCCAGGATAGTCCGGGTTAGTACTAGATCGGCGTGTAAGAACCATGTTTATTTCAATTCCTGGCAATCCCCAGGTTCCGACCAATGGGCGCGCTTTCTCTTGGACTGCTCCGGTGTAATTCGAGGGCACAGTCCGCGTCGGTGCGCCGCAACACTTCTTATATTTCTTACCGCTTCCGCATTGGCATGACTCGTTCCTACCAACCTTCGGAACCATTCTTACTCGCTCCTCCCCTTTTTCTTATTTCCCTTGAAGTCAGTTACGGTTTTCATACCAGGGGGTCGACCGCGCTTCAAATTCCTGACCAAGTTCAAGTCTTCCGCCTCGATGAAATAATCACGGCCAGCCTTTTCCGCAGGCAATTTACCTTCTGTTATTAGCCACTGAACATGCCGAATTGACTTGCCCAACTCAGCCGCAACCTCTGCGGTCGTTAATTTATTCCCTATCGCCATGCGCTCATATATACGCCGCGTGATAATTCACGTCAAGACGTAGATTTAGTCTTGACTAATCCTACGTCATGACGTAGGATTTAAGTCGAAAGGGGATTTCAAAAACAATGGCAGGACAAGTAATCAAACGCGGCGAGCGCACGTGGCTTGTGCGAGTCTTCTTAGGGCGAGATGAAAAGGGAAAGCAGCTCTTTCACCGCAAGACTATTCACGGCACGAAGAAGGATGCCGAAACTTATCGAAACAAAGTTGCGCGAGAGCGAGATACTGGCACTTTCATCGAACCTGCGGTTTTGTCAGTTAAGGAATATCTCGATAAGTGGCTCAAGACTTCCGCGCGCCCGCGATTGCGAGAGCGAACTCATGAAGATTATTCACAACTGCTAGCGAGATACGTTCACCCAGTTTTAGGATCGAAGAGACTATGTGATGTGCGCCCGCTCGACATTCAAAATCTTTATGCCGATATGACGGGACGGGGATTATCAGCACGAACGGTTCGCTACACGCACGCCATCCTTTCATCAGCTTTAAAACAAGCCATCCGGTGGCGCATGCTTACTAATAATCCATGTGATGCCGTTGGACTGCCACGCGCGGAACGGCGAGAAATGAAGGCTCTAACTCCGCAGGAGGCAGATAGTTTCTTAAGAGCAGCAAAGGCGAATGAGCACGGCGTGATCTTCGCGTTTGCGCTGGCCACTGGGATGCGTCCCGAAGAGTATCTTGGATTGAAATGGTCTGATGTAGATTTAGAGACAGGGACGGCGGTTGTGCGCCGTGCACTCATTCGGCGAAGTGGTGGCGGTTGGTATTTTGGCGAACCAAAGACATCACGGTCGAGACGAACTATCCCGTTGCCAACCACTCTCGTGCAAATGCTCTTAGCGCACAGACGCAAGCAAATGGAGACTCGATTGAAAGCAGGTGTGGCCTATCAAAACAACGATCTTGTGTTCGCAACGGGTGAAGGCACGCCGCACAATTCTCGGAACCTCGCGCAGAGGCACTTCCTGGCAATTCTCAAGAGCGCTGAGCTGCCAATAAACTTCCGGCTTTACGATTTGCGTCACAGTTGCGCGACTCTTCTCTTGGTAGCAGGCGAGAATCCGAAGGTGGTAGCTGAGCGGTTGGGTCACGCCTCAGTCGTTTTAACTCTCGACACCTACTCTCACGTCTTGCCGTCTATGCAACAGGCCGCCACCGAGAAACTGGAGAAAATGTTATTTACAGCGTGATTTGCGAAGGACGTGGCATCTGAAAAAAGCAAGCACCAATCCTGCAAGAACAAAGAGAAATAAGAAAGGCTATTGAACCGAACAGACAAGCAGTATTCTGTCCGAATCAAATTTAAGCGTAGGCGGTTCCTTTGCTATTTATTCAATGCTGGCGCAACTCTTTTAAGGTGACGAGGAAGAACAGTTCTCGATTTCGATGTTGAGACCTTCAATTCTCGTGGCAATCAACGAATAGGTGTTAGCGGAATTTCCCGATAACAAATTACAATTAGCAACTGGCAACTCCTAACGCACATAAGTTGCGCTTTGCTAGTAGTACGAGAGAATCGTCTCCCCCTATTTCGATAACCTTCCTAAGGTCTGCAACTGCGTCACTCTTTTTCCCTTGCTCAAAATAAACATTGCCTCTGTTCGAGTAAGCTTTTATATCCTTGCCGTCTAGCTCTATAGCTCTTTCGAAGTCTTCGATTGCTCGTGTGAAATGCCTCATTGATGCCAATGCTGCACCGCGAGAGGTATAATACATGTGGTTATTTGGATTCAGCTTTATCGCTCTATTGCAGTCAGAAATTGCTCGATCAAAGTTTTTCTTACGCAGATAGGTATTGCAACGATTTCCATAAGAATCCGCGAATTGAGAATTTAGTCTAATGGATTGGTCATAATCTTGTATGGCACGATCAAATTCTCCCTTTAAATGAAAGACTGCCCCGCGATTGTAATAAGTCCCATAAGCCTCGTCATCAGGACGTTCAATGGCTGTTGAGTAGTCCAGAATCGCTTCGTCAAGCATCCCCCTGTCCCGGTAAATATTCCCCCTTTCAGAGTATGCACTGGCAAATTGTGGATATATCCTAATAGCAGAATTCAAGTCAGCCAAGGCTTCATCTAAATTGTGGAGTCGAGAATTGAGATTTCCTCGATTGTAATAGTTCGTCGCATTGTTCGGATCAAGTTCTATGGCTATCGAGTAGTCAGCTAATGCTTTTTCGGTGTCTCCCTTCGCACTGAATATGGTTCCGCGATTTCCATACGCACCTGAACTAGGTTGAAGACCAATTACAACGTTCACGTCAGCTAACGCAGCTTCAAAATTACCTTCTTGCGAATAAAGCATGCTCCGATTAACGCGACCACCAATACTATTGGGATTGAGTTCAATCGCTTTGTTAAAATCTAACATTGCATGTCGAAGGTCATGGGCCAAGTACAAATAGGCAAACCCCCGCATAGCATAGACTGCCTCTCGAGGCTCTAAGCTCAGCGAAATATTTAGGTCAACAAGAGCTTGGGTCAATTTAGCTTGACGTACATAAATAAATCCGCGCATGTAAAACAGATCTGCGTCGCGTTTGAAACTGATTGCCTTGGAATAGTCAGCAACTGCTTCCTCCGGCATCCCTTTCATTAAGTAACAGATTGCTCGGTAGTCGTAGAGGTGGTGAGGCTCAATAATTTGTTCCGGGACTGTAAGGAGTGACAGCGCTTTAGTGAAACTCGCAACCGCCTCATCAAAATGAAGACTCTCTAGCTGTATGATGCCAACTGTAAGTAAAACAAGATAAGTCATTCCTTTAGAGAGCTGTTCTTGCATAGTAAAACTCTCTAACTCTGCGGTTCTCGCAGTTATGATCTCTTTTTCTTTACGTAAAGGTAAATCAAAGGACTTATCAATTACTTCAAAATGGGTGGTAACCCTTGTGTGAGATGTATTGGTTACATAGGTTCCCCAGAGGACAATATCTGCCTGAGCCTCTCGACCCTTAGCCTGCGCGACCTCGCTCGTATCTATGTTCTGATTCAAGCGCTTAATCTCAACATATTGGTAGTCTTGTGTGGCATCGATTAACTGCTCCAAAATAATGTTAGTAACACCGTATTTCTGGGGATCTGGGCCTTCAAATTCCGCAACCAGGACGCCAAACTTGTCGGGGATCATTTTTAATGCGACCTTCCTATTTCCATCAACGTCTGTGCTAGGTGCATTAGGATTGGCGACATGGCTGAACCAACCACTTTGAATAGAAGCAATACTTCCTACAACACCGAGAGCCAATGCGAACGCAACAAATAGTCGGACCAGATACTTTGTACGTCTATGCTCGTGACAGAGGAATTTCCATGATCCTCGACGTTTGCATAGGTTGAAGTTCGCGGTAACAGCCCAACAGCGGTTGCCCGAGTAGCGTTGAGATGAGTTTTTCAGGCGGCTCATACTGATGTTGAGTTTCCAAATAAACTGCTGGAAAGAATTACTTCCGAAGACTAATTATCTAATCATCTCAAGACCAGAGTGACATCGTATTGTTTTAGGTTGATGTACTGGGCAAGACAGAAGAAGTCAGATAACCTGGTTGCGTCAACGTTTCATGCTCACGTAGTCAGGTGCAGCCCAGAACCCTTCAAATTTTCTTTCACTAAAGCGTGACACCATAGTGACCCAAGCAGGTTAGGGGCGGCTATTGAGCCGCCCCTAACCTATTGAAAGAATTGGTGGAGCCGAGGGGGATCGAACCCCTGACCTCATGACTGCCAGTCATGCGCTCTCCCAGCTGAGCTACGGCCCCTTTTGTGCAGCGTCTCGGACGAGGGTTAGAGAGTAGCGTAGGGTTTAAAGAGCGTCAAGCGAGGCTAAATGGGGTGGAATTAACGTTACATCGGTTTGCGGCGGGCTGCGAAGATTGCCATGGCGGCGCCGATGAAGACGAGTATTACGCCGCTGGCTATGCGCACCATGTTGGGAAGTTCGCGGACGTCGGTGTTAGTGACTACGACCGCAGCGGAGGGTTCAATGAAGTACGCGCGATAGGCGATTACGCCGCCGATGGCTGCGACGACTATGCCGATAATGATGCTCAGGATGCGCATGTTTTCGTTGAATGATGCGGTAACTAAGGATGGCCAGCGATCAAAAAACAAATCCAGGTAATGAGTGTCGCCCGCTCTCGCGGGCTCCCGCACGAAATTGGGAAACTTCAGTTCCTGGGGCTTACGTGGCACTTGTCACTTACGCCCCAGGCTTTATTCGGACGTTCGCTTCGCGGACTCGGGTTGCAGTGCAGTTAAGTTCTACGCCCCAGGCTTTATTCGGACGTCCGCTCCGCGGACTTGAGTCGCAGTGCGGTTAAGTTCATGCGCTCGGCCTCATTTAGGGAGCCGCCTTACGGACTTGGGTTGCTATGCCTCTGAAGTAGTACGCCCTCCCTGACGGTCGGGCTTCCGCCCATTTGTAGCGCTAGCAATCGAAATCAGAGTCGTGCCAGGAAGCGTCGTGCGATTGAGCGATCGACGGTCGTGCCTCTGCCGCTTTCCCGCTACTTCCCTTTGAACTGCGGTTTGCGCTTTTCCAAAAATGCGCTGACGCCTTCGTCCTTATCTTCGCTCGAGAAACAGAGCGCAAACAGATCCACCTCTCGGCGCAGTCCTTCGTCGAGGTTCGAACGCGACGCCAACTTCACCGCTTCCTTGGCCATGCGAAGTGCGATCGGGCTCTTCTGTGAAATTCGATTAGCCATCTCCATCGTCTTCGCTTCGAGATCCGCAGCCGGCACGACAGTGTTGACCAGGCCGATACTAAAAGCGGTCTGCGCGTCGATGATGTCGCCAGTCAGGATCAGCTCCATCGCTTTGCCCTCACCGACCAATCGAGTAAGACGCTGCGTGCCGCCGCCGCCGGGGATGATGCCCAGATTGATTTCGGGCTGACCGAAGCTGGCGTTGTCGCTGGCGATGCGAATATCGCAGGCCAGCGCGAGCTCGCAGCCGCCGCCCAAACAATATCCGTTGACCATCGCGATAACCGGTTTTGGAAAAGAATCGATCGCCGTGAAAAGCGAGCGGCCGAGCATCACAGCGCGCTGGGTTAAAGATGTTCGACCGGCAAACTCCGCTATGTCGGCGCCGGCGATGAAGGCCTTGTCACCCGCGCCGGTGAAAACAACAACTCCGACCGAGTCGTCCTCGGCCAGCGCTTCCAACACCTGCGCGCCCTCTTCTCGAGTCTTGATGTTAAGCGCGTTTCGTTTTTCAGGCCGATTGATAGTTACGATAGCAACGCGGTCGCGTCGCTCGACCAACAGGGTCTCGTATGTTTTCGATAAGCTTTCTTGCGATTGGGACATGCGATTTGATTACTCCAGAAACGTAATTTCAGAAATTCTTTCGACGAATGACAGAGGTGCTATTCCGAGGCGGCTTCGTTTTCAGATTCCGGCGGGGTCGGTTGTTCGTCGGCTACCCAAGAGACAAAAAGACGCAACCAGTTTTCCACCGGCGGGCTGATCGAAACGCCGATTCTGGCGGTGCCGTAGATCGCGGGTGCGACTCGGACTACGATTGCGGTTACCTCGATCGGCGCTCCGTCGGGGCGATGCGCGCGGAGATAGAGCCGCTCGCCGGATTGGACCTTTTGATTGAGATGAAAAAGAGCACCGCTGGTCGAGATGTCATCGGTCTCAGTCGGCTCGCTCCAAGCCGCGCCATCTTCGGCCCGTCCCGAAACCACGATTGGCAAGCGCAAAGCCATGCGCAATGCAAACCGTCGTTCGTGGTTGTTAGGAGGGGAACTCATGGGAAGGCAGTTCTTAGTTTTCAGTTTCTGGTTTTTAGTTCGTTATTCCATACGAGCAACTTCAGTTCGTCGGTTCTCGTTGGAAGTAGTTATTAGTTTCTAATTCTTAGTTGGTATCTGCGTATAAGCATTGGTGAAACCGAAAGGGCGCCATTTAGTAGTCAGTTATTAGTTTGTTCCTTCGAGAAAGATTTGCGACTTTCCAGCTCGACACTCATTCGTTTTCTAAAATCTAAATCTACTCTTCTTTCCACTCATAAAACCCTTGCCCGCTTTTCTTGCCCAGCTTTCCTTCGCCGACCATGCGGCGAAGAATTTCGGGCGGGCGAAAACTCTCGGCGCCCAGTTCAGCATGCAGGTATTCAGCAATTTTCAACCGTACGTCCAGGCCCACAACATCCGTCAGTTTCAGTGGCCCCATCGGATGGTTGTAACCGAGCTCCATCGCGGTGTCTATATCTTTCGCACTCGCTACGCCCTGTTCGACCATGCGCATCGCCTCGAGCCCGAGGGCAATTCCCAAGCGGCTGGAAGCAAACCCAGGCACGTCCTTAACTGTAATCGGTTCTTTCCGCATCTTACGTGTCACGCCCAAAATCGTCTGTACGGTTTCATCGCTTGTTTGTTCGCCGACGACAATTTCAACCAAACGCATCAAGTGAACAGGATTGAAGAAATGCATGCCGACCACATTGTCCGGATGTTTGGCCTCGCGCGCTATTTCGGTGATCGAAAGCGACGACGTGTTGGTAGCAAAAACAAACGGGCGACTGGCGCTTGCGTCCACTTCGCGCAATATTTCCTGCTTTAGTTCAAGGATCTCGGGCGCAGCTTCGATGATCAGATCCGCGGCTGCGGCCTCCTCGATGTGCGTTGTGCCGCGAATGCGCTGAAGCGTCAGGTCGCTGTCTGCTTCGGTCAATTTTCCGAGCCGAATTCCCTTGGCCAGGTTGCGCTCGATCGCCTGGACTCCGCGCGCCAGCATCTCTTTATTTACTTCGCGGAGAATGACCGGATAGCCGGCCGATGCGGCCACCTGCGCGATTCCATGGCCCATCGTACCCGCGCCCAGCACGGAAATTGTTTCGATCGCGAGCGGCCTGATCTGATTACTTTCCGAAGCGCTCAAGGCTATTTCTATGTCTCTGGCTGTGTCGGGCGAAGCTTGCAAAAGAGAGAGGCCGGGCGACTTCCGGCAATTTCATTTGGTCATTTTTGACTACCTAATTCATAGGTAGTTATACAACAGCTTGGCCGACGCGCACCAGTGGGAAGAGGCGAGCAGCAACTAGCATTTAGCAAAAACACAGCTATTCGAGAAGCGACAAAGTGCAGCAAGTGGCGAGAGCTGGAACTAAACTGACAAGGAGCGCTTGTAGCGGAGGGCTGCCGTGATTGCACTCCCACGCGCACACAGAACTAGCAACGGACACAGGCGATCTGCCCATGCTGCGAGTTAAAAAATGACCGCTTATTACTTTAGGAGCGTTTAGCTGGAATTATATTGACACTACAGTTGGCTCGGGAATATTCTTAATTTCGTTCCCCATAAACAGCGATACCCTCCAACAAGTAGACGCCCTCTGCGTCTACCTTCACAATTCAATGGACGCGCCTCGCAATGTCCGTTAGGAGGTTCCATGAAAATAGCCAAGAGAATCCTCAGCGTTATGCTGCTGCTTGTCGCCTTCGGGGCCGGTGCAAACAAGGCGTCTGCCCAATTTTGCGCAGTCGGTAAAAGGCTCCACAACCAATTCCAGTGAATCGTTATTGCAATTGAACTCGCTTTAGCGGTAAGGGAGATTCAGCCGCCGTTAGCGAGTTTGTCGGGCAAGCCGCTACGCGGCTTTCTTTCTGGTTCGTCTCATTTCATCGATGGCGCGGTTGTCGACGTTCTCAAAACCGCATGCTCGCGGATCCCGTCCCTGGCTATTAGAGACCTACACAGTTCCAAATTATGTGAAGCCTCTTCAAACCTGCCATCGGCCTCTTCGATCGCCGTGGTGAACTCCCGCTGAGCTTCATCAAACCGGCCCATCCTCGCCAACGCCACGCCAAGGTTGTTTCGACTTGCAGGAAAACTGCCGTTGGAGAACGCAATGGCTTTGCTAAAGGAAGCCGCGGCCGATTCGAACTCGCCCTCGTCGATTGCAAGCAGGCCAAGGACGTAATGAGCCGGTGCAAATCCATCGCGAGACGCAGCGATGGATTGGTTAAGAGCCTCCTTCGCTTCCGAAAATCGTTTTAGATCTCTTAACGCCACTCCGAGCGCATGCGACGCGGCGGGATATCGACCATCCCTCGCGCGGACGGCCTTCCGGTAATAGACGACGGTTTCTTCCGTCTTCCAGAGCTCGTAATAACAGACGCCGATGTTGTAGAGCGCCGTCGAGTACGAATCGCCTGCGCTCGGTGGAACAAGCCGGTATTGCTCGATCGCGAGTTGGTAACGCGCCTTTGCGAAGTTCTCGTTTCCGAGCTCAATCAGCGTTTTCGTTTTTTCAGTGCGGGTTTGAGCTAAGCTCACGCCGCTTATCAAAATCACAAGCACGGTAGAAAGTAATAATCGCTTCTGCTTCATCGTAGTCACCTCCAGTTGATGAAGTGAGGTTACAGATGACAGAAGCGATTGGTCTTTCCCGTTATTGCTGATGGTTGACGAATCTTGCTACCGGTTGTCCGAGAGTTATGGAGCTCTCACCAGTCGCGGTCCGATGAAGTCAGTACCACCTGCGGTAGCGGGTGGGTCCAACCAACCTTATCGAAACGCTCCGTAATTACTACACAGGTGCCGAGAGATCGGTGAAGACCACCCGCTACCGCAGGTGGTACCGACTCCCCCGGGACCGAAGCTTGACTCAACCGTTTCTTAAGATTGACTCAATCGGAGCTTTCTTACGTTTGAAACCTGAGCCGGTACGATTGCGGTGTCGTGCCCGTCAGCTTGCGAAAGAGCCTTGTGAAATGGCTCTGATGGCTGAATCCCGATCGCGAGCTGACTTCGACCAGCGGCATCTCGCTTTCGCTCAACAGCGATTTGGCCCGATCGATGCGGAACTTTATCAGGTACTGATGCGGCGTCGAGCCGGTGGTTCGTTTGAACTCACGCGCGAAATGAAAAGTGCTCATCCCGGCTTCTCGCGCCAAATCGGCTAGGCTGAGATCGCTTTCGTAGTCATCCGCGATCAGCGCCATCACTCGCCGCAGTTTCTGTCCAGACAAGCCTCCGGCGAATTTCTGCAAGTCGGCTCCCGAACTTGTGTAATGCCGCAAGAGATGAACCGCCAGGACATTCGCCAGAGACTCGGCATAAAGCCGACCGCCGGGACCTTCGGAATTAAGCTCGGCCAGAAGCGCCAATCCAATGCTCCTAATAACCGCATCGTTGGGCGAACATCTCTCTACGACTTCAATTTCACCTTTTGTCCTGAACTCAAAACCGGCTCGCATAACCAGGGACGGGTCCAGGTAGATTGCGAGATGCTCAGACGGACTCTTGAGCGTAGCCGAGAACGGATGTCCGGATGGAATCACGCAGACGCTGCCTTTGGTCTGGCCACGCGCGCGGAGTCCGCCTGCGGTTCTTAACTCGCCGCCACAGCCCTGGCCCAATGCGAGCGTGATCATGTGATCCGGGTGGTGATGCTCCGGCAAATCACCTGCGTCGAAACGGTAATGCGAAAGCTTGATCCCTTCCCAACTGGCGTCTCTCTTTAGTACCAGTGGCGACGCGTGATTCATTTCCGCGGTGTTCATAATTGCAAGCTACCTCCTGGCACGAACTCGACGGCGATTCGTTTTGATTGGCGGCAACAGCGAGGAACCGGTTTTGGTTGAATGGCGCCGCAAGCGTTCAAGGATCGCTTCGCGAGCGCGCGAGAACGCCTGCTTGTCGTTGTAAAGTTGAAAGGCCCAGTTGGCGCCCAATTCGAAGGAGTTGAATTCGAAAGCGAGTTGTGTCGGATCGACGGCGCTGCTTAGCTGTCCGGCTTCCTGCGATTCGGCGATTTCCCGTCGAAGCAGGCCGAGCCATTCCTTCATGATCTCAGCGATTCGATCACGCACCTGCCCGGGCCGGCCGTCGAACTCGGCGGCGGCAGCAGCAAAAAAACATCCGCCGCTGCAAGCGCCGCCCTGTACGTGGTCGAGCCAAACGTCACAGAGTTTCCAAAGCCGCTGCAATCCGCGCTCAGCCTCGAGCGCGGGACGGATAACATTATTGATGAAGTTGGCCCGCGCCGTTTCGACGGTTGCGAGTTGCAGATCTTCCTTCGACCCGAAGTGAGCGAAGAGACCGCTCTTGCTCATCGAGAGTTGCAGAGCGAGCCGGCCTATCGTCAAACCCTCCAGGCCTTCCGCCGAAGCGATGTCGACCGCCACCTCCAGGATTGCCTGTCGTGTGCGGCCGCCTCGGGCGCTATTTCCTGCGGTAATCGTTGTTGGTTCGGGCATGCTGGTTCTGGATATAGCACGAACGTTCGTTTTATGGCAAGGTGCAGAACTAGACTTTTGAAGACTCAAGGACCGGGCCCGGAGTAGTCAGTACCATTCGCGGTAGCGAATGCGGTAGTGAATTGAGCAGACTCAGCACAAAAAGACAAAAGCCCCACCCGCTACCGCAGGTGGTACTGACTTCATCGGTCCGCGACTTGTGCCACTCCTCGCCTGGGCTAGCTACCGGTAATTTGCCGGATCTTGTTGTAGCTCTTCCTCAAACCGACAACTCGCAGTAATTTCGGCGCGTTGTTATACTGGCCTCCTAACGAAAAACTTTTTAGAAGTTGGGGCGAGGATGCCCTCCGGTACTTCCCCTCAACCAGGAGAGAGCGAGCAAAGCCACAATGTCAAAAGACGCGATGCATAGAGAAGTAGTCATTATCGGTACCGGACCGGCCGGCTTGACGGCCGCCATTTATTCGGGCCGGGCCAGCCTAAAACCGTTGGTGATCGACGCGCCTGCGGACACAGTAAAGCAGACGATCCCGGGCGGACAGCTGATGATCACTACCGACGTAGAAAATTATCCGGGGTTCGCACAAGGGATAGACGGTCCCGAGTTAATGCACCAATTTCGCGAACAGGCGCTGCGGTTTGGTGCTGAAATTTTGGAGACCTGGATTACTCGAGTCGACCTGCAACAGCGTCCGTTTACTCTCTACACAGACGCTGGCGAGATCAAGGCCGAGACCTTGATCATCGCTTCGGGAGCATCCGCGCAGTGGTTAGGCATCCCGGGAGAAGCCAAGGTGCCTGACGGACTCGGCGGAAATGGAGTCTCGGCTTGCGCGACTTGCGACGGGCCATTGCCCGCGTTTCGCAATAAGCGACTGGTTGTCGTTGGCGGCGGCGACACCGCCATGGAAGAAGCTACGTTTCTGACCCGATATGCCTCGATCGTTAACGTCGTTCATCGGCGCGACCAGCTTCGTGCTTCGAAGATCATGCAGGACAAAGCCCTTGCAAATGAAAAGATCAAGTTCCTCTGGAACAGCGAGCTGAAGGAAATTCTGGGTACGCAGGAGCATGGAGTCACCGGCGTTCGACTGCGCGACACGAAGACCGGCGAAGAACGTACGCTCGAGGTCGAAGGTGTTTTCGTCGCCATCGGACATAAACCGAATACGGATTTGTTCAAGGGCCAACTGGATATGGACGAGGTTGGGTATTTGAAGACGTCCGGGCATTCGATGGCTACGAAAATTCCGGGAGTCTTCGCGTGCGGCGATGTGCAGGATTCATTTTATCGCCAGGCCGTGACCGCGGCGGGCACGGGTTGCATGGCGGCGATTGATGCTGAGCGCTTTCTGGACAATCTGCCGGTGCCGATGCCGAGCGGGGATGAAGTGACGATCGAAGGCGAGCACGTTACTGCGGATCACAAGCAGATCATCATGCCGGACGGCGAAGTGATTTCAAACAAAGCGGACGAGAGCGAAGCGGCGAGAGGGAATTGAGAAAGTCCAAAGTCCCAGGTCCAAAGTCTCAATTCGCGATAACTTTAGACCTGAGACTTTGGACTTCTGCTTACAGCAGCACAATCGAATCATCCATTTCACGTCTGCGCGAAGGGGAGGGTGCTTGTACGCGATGCTCGTTTCGATGCGGACACGCTTCGCAGTAACTGCCGCGCATTTCTTTTCGATCACCACATTCATTGCAATCCAGATTTTCTCCCAGTCGCTTCAACGCATCAAGAAATGGCAGCAACAGTCGTCCGCGATCGGTCAACAAGTACTCCACGTGCGGAGGATTTCCGCCGTAGTCAATTCGTTCAACAAATTCGTCGCGTTCCATGTCGCGCAAGCGTCCGAGCAGAGTGCGGCTGCTGATCGGATGGAGCATGTTAAGCAACTCGGTCGTCCGTTTCGGCCCGCTGGACAGATCGCGCACCACCAGCATCGTCCATTTGTCGCCGACTACTTGTAAAGCGCCTGCTACCGGACATCCGTCGCCTTCACGTCGTCGCACCTTACGCTGGCCTCCTGGAAATAATCTGGACCCCAAAGTCGCCGGGAACCGGCCGGGATATGGAAGCGTGGGACACTAAGCAAACAGAGCTTATCACACAGTGTCCGACAAACTTCAGTTTGTCGTTGACTTCGAAGATTGAATACATCGAAAGTCAATCACAAACTGAAGTTTGTCGGACCTTGCTGGTCTTACAACTTTCTTAACATTGCGGCGTTCAACTAAACTGTTCTAATATGCCGTGACCCGTGAGGCTTGCGCCTCGATTGTCCTCACAAAGCCTGTGTGATAACTGAAGCCCCGTTCCGGCGACGTCAACGGATGTTGCGCCGACGCCGCCCAGCCGTTTTCAAACATATGGCCCGACCCGACACACACCCACGCGCGGACGAAGACCCTCCGTCATTTCGCAGTCCCAGCGACACAGACCTCCTGTCGATCGTCGCCGCGCTCGCCCGGAAACTGAATTCCGCCACAACTGAAAATGAAGCCTTCGAGTTAGCACTGCGAAGCATGGCCGCGGCTATGCCGTGCGATGT
Organism: Pyrinomonadaceae bacterium; assembly: GCA_963702045.1. Classification (GTDB taxonomy): domain Bacteria; phylum Acidobacteriota; class Blastocatellia; order Pyrinomonadales; family Pyrinomonadaceae; genus JACMLC01. The sequence continues at coordinate 4,687,913 of OY969701.1, read as the reverse complement.
CGTGCGCGCAACCGTTGCTATGGGAGAAGGCCGACAACGTCTATGCGCGGCGTTTGAAAATGGAGAAGTAACGTTCGTTGACGATAGCGAGATGGAACGCGTCGGCAACGGCAGGATAGCCGCTGCGCTCGAATCGGGTGCGCCTTCGATTTTTGGTCTCACGCTCAGTGAACATTTCAACGACCTGTTACTGAACTCGCTGATCTGCGCCGATGCTCGATCAGTTTTGTTTGCGCCGCTTTCATTGGGAGACGATCTGCTCGGGATGCTGGCGGCCAGCACCGTGCTACCTTCGGCCTTCAGCACGCTCCACATCGACGCGGCCGCGGTGATTGCCAATCTGTTGGCTTCGGCGCTGTGGCGGCTAAAGATATCTGCTCATGTCAGCGGCGCGGAGGAACGCGAAAGTCTGCGCCAACGCGAAGAGGCGCTGGTCCAGCGGCTGGGCTCGGCTGCGCGTTCATCTTTTGATGTGGACCAGATAATCCAGCACGCGATCGACGCGCTGGCGCGTGCTCTTCCAGCCAGCTTTGTCGTTCTTCGAACAGTTTCGTTCGGACGGCCTTCGCCAGTCATGCGGGCATGGACACCCGGCGACGATCGTCCGCCGTTGGAACTTCACGCCGTGCCTTCCAAGGAAGAACGACCGGTTTACACAGAGCAACGCACGGTTTTTATCAAGGACGCCCGCGCCGAGGGAGCCGGCGGCGAGTTGCGACCGCTGGTCGAGCGTTTGGGCGCCCGGTCGATGCGGTTTACTCCTGTCATCTACGGCGGGCAAACGCTGGCCGCGCTGGGCCTGATCGAATCCGACAAACAACGAACCTGGACTCCTGACGAGCAACTCATGCTGACCCGAGTGGCGGAGACAATCGCGCCGCTAATCCTGAACGCGCAGCTCCACACGCGGTCCCGAGCTTATATCGAAGACTTGCTGTTGCTCATGCGCTTGGCCGGTGAAGTATTGGATGGAGCGAGTCTCGATCATGCGTTACGAGCGGTGATTGCGTCGTGGGGGAAAATAGCCGGGACAGATTCAATAGCGATCCTCAGATGGGATGCCGACGCAAAGGTTTTCAGGTTGGCGGTGGCCGAACATCTACCTACCGGTTTGCTCGAGCGGTACAACGCCGGCGTGAGTTTAGACGACCCTGTCTGCGGCCTGGCAGCGTCGCGGCGCGCGGGCGTCGTCGCGGATCTGGCGGGCGATCGACGTTTCGAAACTCTTTATGCCGCAGTGCGATGGTCGGGGTTGCGAGGAATGTGGGCCACCCCGATTACAGGAAGAGCGAATCAGGTTCTCGGGATGCTCTTGTCGTTCTCAAGAGTAGCAGTCGAAGTTTCGCCCGAAGAGCAACGGCTCGCCGATCTATTCGCGCGGCCGGCTGCGTTGGCTATACAGAATCTGGACTCCGCTCAAAAGCAGCGAAGCCTTTCGCATCAAAGCCGGCGTCTGGAAGAGAACCTTCGCCGTGCCGAGCAATACAAAGCGGAGTTCATGGCCATCATTTCGCACGAGCTTCGAACACCGCTGAACGCGATCATAGGCTACGCGCACATGTTGATCGAAGGTTTTTCAGGCGAGCTCAGCGATGGGCAGCGTGTCGACGTACAAACCATCGCGGAGAATGCCGATCGATTGTCGATCATGGTTGAAGACGCGCTCGATCTGGCGCGGATGGACGAACACCGTTTCCCGATCTTTATGGACACGGTTGCGTTGGATGAAGTGCTTCGACGAGCGGTCGCCAGTGTAACCTCCGATGCAGACAAGAAGGGATTGAAGATTCAGTCGGGCATTTCCGACGACGTAGAACCAGTACGCACCGACCCCGAACGAGTTCGGCAGATCCTCTCCAACCTGCTTTCGAACGCAGTCAAATTCACCGACCGAGGCTTTATCCGTGTTAACGTTGTTCGCGACGACATCGGTGGCGTGCGATTTAATGTGACAGACACCGGCATTGGATTCGACTCCGCAGCCTTCCCTCATATCTTTGACGACTTTCGTCAACTGGATGCCTCCACCACACGCATACACGGCGGCAGCGGACTCGGCCTGGCTGTCTCCAAACGCCTGGTCCAGCGACTGGGTGGCGAGATCGGCGTCGACTCGACGCCGGGAGAAGGATCTACATTTTGGTTTCGTCTTCCCGCTGAAATTCCCGGAGCGGAGGTCTAAAAACTTAGCATTTTCAACCAAACCAGCCCCTGACGAATCGGCCGCCCAACCATTCAAGGCACAGCCCTCATCCTACAAGTCTCAGAATTATGGAACAGAACTACTCTCTCTCAACGATTCTTGTCGCTGACGACGAGCCGATAAATCGCTCGTTGATTCAGCGCCGGCTTGAACGCGCGGGCTACAGTGTCTTGACTGCCGAGAATGGAAGCGAAGCAGTCGAACGAACGATTTCGGCCTTACCCGACCTGGTGATTTTGGACATCATGATGCCGGTGATGGACGGGCTGGAGGCATGCCGACGCATCAAGGATGGCGAAACGACACGCGACATTCCGATCATATTTCTATCTGCTCGTGACGAGACGGAAGTAAAAGTCAACGGACTTTCGCTCGGAGCAAACGACTACATCAGCAAGCCGTTCAAGGCGGAAGAACTTCTGGCCCGGGTGGACGTGGCGATGCGTTTGAAGCACGAGCGCGATCGTTTGCGTGAACGAGTCGAGGAAGCACGCGCGAATGCCGAACAGGCGCAAGAGCGCGCGGTGACGGATGCGCTGACCGGGTTGTTGAATCGTTACGGGCTTCAACGAGCGCTGGCGCGCGAACACGCAGAGGCTAGACGATACAGCCGGCAGCTGGCCTGTTTGATGATCGACCTGGACAACTTTAAGAGCGTTAACGATACATACGGTCACTCGGCCGGAGACACGGCTCTTCAGCAAGTGGCGACCATACTGATCGAAGCGGTTCGACGTTCCGATATGGTTTTTCGTTACGGTGGCGAAGAGTTCCTGGCGCTGTTGCCGGAAACTGATTTGGATGGCGCGGTGGCGCTGGCGGAAAAGATTCGCGAATCAGCGTCGTCGCGTTTCTTCGGCGATGGCCAGTATGTGTTTTCGCTTACGCTGAGTGTCGGAGCGGCAAATCTTTACAATGGTGAATCAGGCAACGACATGATTGCTCGTGCAGACCTGGCTCTCTATCACGCAAAGGAGCAGGGGCGGAATCGTGTCGCGCGGGCGGAAGTGCGCGCGAGTGGGTACTGATGGAGCGCAGCCGCTCCAACGAGCCTGCGCTCCATCGGTTTCGTCACTGCCGTGGATCGATATTGTAAGTCTTGATCTTCGAATTAAGAGTCGTGGCGTTCATCCCCAGCAGCCTTGCCGCGCGTGACTGATGGCCGCTGGTTTGCTCCAACGCTCGACGAATGATGTCGATTTCAAATCGGCGGACTTCGTCGTAAAAGTTTATCCCGCGTCCGATCTCCGGAATTGAAAGAGCACTCCCGCCATCTCGTTGAGCAGCGCGAACTGACTGCGGATCGCTGATCTCCGATCGCAAACATTCTCGGGTTATGTCGTTACCCGGCGCGATGACCACCGCGCGTTCGATCGCGTTCTCCAATTCCCGCACGTTACCCGGCCACGAATGCGCTTCCATTAACGCCAGGACCTCCGGCGCTATTTGCTCCGATACCTTCCGCCCGTTCTCTTCGTTGTATTTGCGAATGAAGTGCTGAGCCAGCGGAAGAATGTCTTCGCGTCTGTCTCGTAACGGAGGCAACTCGATCGGCACAACCGACAGGCGATAGTAAAGATCTTCGCGAAACGCTCCCTGCTTCACAGCTTCTTTCAGATCGATGTTTGTTGCGGCGACGATACGAACATCGACCCGGCGCGGAGTCGTATCGCCCAGCGGTGTAAATTCGCGTTCCTGAATAACGCGCAGCAACCTGACCTGTGTTTCCGGCGGGATGTCTCCGATCTCGTCAAGAAAGATCGAGCCGCCGTCCGCAACTTCGAACAATCCTTTTTTGGCTGCCACGGCTCCTGTGAAAGCTCCGCGCGTGTGGCCAAAAAGTTCAGACTCCAAAAGCTCTGTGGGAATGTTTGACGAGTTGACCGTGACGAACGGCATCTGCGCGCGCGGGCTGGCTTCGTGAATCGCTTTCGCGATCAGTTCTTTTCCGGTTCCGCTTTCGCCTGTGATCAGAACAGTTGATCGAGCCGGAGCTACCTGGTCGACCATGCTGAAGACCTGTTGCATTACATCCGAGCGGCCCACGATTCCGCCGCGATCGACCGCGCGGCTCATCGCGCGACGCAGCGTCTGTCGTTCTTCTTCCTTGCGACGACGCTTTATTCCGCTCGCTACCGTTGCGGTGATCTGCTCGTTTTGGAAAGGCTTTCGAATGCAACCCAGCGCGCCTTTTTCCCACGCCGAGATCGCGGTGTCGTACGTCGCATAGGCCGTGATCATGATGACCGCCGCGTCCGCATCCATCTTCAAAAATTCTTCGAGCGCACGCAGGCCGCCCATTCCCGGCATGGACACGTCAAGCAAAACTACGTCGTAAGTGCGACGGCCGTAGGCTTCCAAACCATCTTCGCCGGTCTTGGCCAGATCGACGCGATATCCTTCCGAAGACAGAAGCGTCTCCAGCACATCTCGCATTATCTCTTCGTCGTCGACAACAAGAACTGAACCCTTCTTCGCCATTGTTGAATCAATTCCTAACTAATCGTTTCCGTATTCAAATACTGTAACCGCAAAATGCGTGGAGTAAAAATGCGGGAAGAAAATGTCCGACAAACTTCAGTTTGTCGTTAACGTTGGAAATTGAGTACAGCGACCGTCAGCGACAAACTGAAGTTTGTCGGACATCAATCGACGAGCAACTTCAGGATTTCCCTGGCCGCAACAACCACGCTGGAGCGATCGGTGTTTAGATCCATCGGTCGCAACAGACCCGCTTCGCTGCGGCTAAGCGCCTGTTGTTGATCGCGAAGCCGTTGCCATTCTTCCGCCAGCTGCTGCTTCTCTTTCGTTCGCGCCGCTTCAAGCCCGCCACCGCGGATGAACTCCACGATCTGCTGCAGCTCGTCGCGGTCGAACCATGTGCCATGGCCCTTACAAACGTCGACCACCACTCCCGAACAGCGTGCGAAATTGACGCGATTCATCAACTGCGAACAAACGGGGCAGGGTACGTACTTAACGCGTTTGCCGCCATCGTATTCCGAGATGGATTTCGGGACCGGCGTGGCCACGCCCAACACCGCAGATTGTTGGGCGCGGTCGGCGCAAATCTCCTCAAACGCCGCGACGTCGACCCATAATCCGCCACAGCGTGCGCACTCGCGCAAAGTGCTCTCGCCAACCTTTACGCTGTCCAACGCCGTGCGACAGCGCGGGCAATCACGTCGTTCAGCTTCTCCGCCGCTATCTGCGCGCGCCGCTTTTGCTCCACAGCGCGGACAATGCCTGCTTCCGATGAACATCATTCCGAAGCATTCCGGGCAAGCAACAGTAGCAAGCCGCGCGTTACAAAACAGACATTGCGGCGCGTCGGTCGAAACCGCTGCGCCGCACATCGGACAATTTAATGATTCAGGATTCATGCCGAAAGCCTTTTGTCCGAAAAACTTCAGTTTGTCGAGTGCGCGCGTCACACTCATGGAGTTTTGAACCAGGAACGTTCGGCGCCGGCCGATTCTGAAGTACTCGGAGTTTTTCGAATACACGACAAACTAAAGTTTGTCGGACATTTATTTTCCGCTGACGTTATGCCGGTTGTCCCCTCCACTGCAATGAGATAATCTTATACTTAACTTCGGCTGAATCAGCTAATGACTTCCACCAACCCGACCAAAGATCGGATAGTCGTTGGCCGCCTCAGTAGATCTGCTGAAGCATAAACCGGTGCAGTACTAAATCACGTAGAGCCATGAAAGCCAGGGAGAGAAATAAATGAAATGTCCGTATTGCGAAAGAGGCATGCGAACATTTAGCTTGAGCTGTCGCATTTGTCGCCGGTTTGTTCCAAGATGGCCGCATCTGATCTTTTTAGGGTTGCTGGCGATCGGGTTCCTCGCGGGCATTATTATTCTGCTTGAGATTCTCGCCAAATCGCATTAATACAAAAACGGGTAGCAGATCAGTTTTCGAGTATTGAAAGCAAAAGACAGGTTCCCGCAAAGATGCAAAGGCGCAAAGGTGTCAAGAAATCAGTGAAGATTGATCATCGCGCAACGCCTTTGCGCCTTTGCGGGAGCCTATTTCCCACACCGTGTTCGAACGTGACCCACCACCTTGCTATTCATGGATTTGAAAGAGGAGTTGAGGGATGAAAACGAACAGAAAACTTTTTGCAGTGGTTATTTCATTGGCCCTAACAATTTTGATCGGTTGGACTGTCTACGGGCAGAAGCCGACGCCTCTGCCGAAAATCGCGTGGGAATACAAAGTGGTTTCCGAGACAGACAAAATTTCGCTGAATGATCTGGGCGCTCAAGGTTGGGAATTGGTTACGGTAGAAATGGGCGGCGCGCAAGAGGTCTATTATTTTAAGCGGATGAAGTAGAGGACTGAACCGCTTCAGCGCCGTTGGCGCCGAGGCGTAGCAGGCGACCAATCCTACGGCACACTCACAGACGGCACGGCGATGTCTCCGCCGGTTCCCCAGGCCCTTGAAAGCAGCGCGCCGTTCGCGCTCTTCAAAACATACCAACTACCGCTGGTCGATCTAAACACCGCCAGGTCGGTTCGCCCATCGCCGTCGTAATCACCCGGCGCCGGAACATCACCCGCCGCTCCCCATGTCTGTCCCTTCAGAATATTGCTCGAGCTCTGCATCACGTACCAGTTGTTGTTCGAAGTGCGAAACACCGCGACGTCATGTTTGCCGTCTCCGTCGTAATCGCCAGGCACAGGTCTATCTCCACTGACTCCGAATGCGTGCGCGCGGAAACCGCTGTCCGAACTTTGAAGGATGTACCACGCGCTGGAAGCGCCGACAGTCTGTCCGTTTCGATAAACCGCAATGTCGGTCTTGCCGTCTCTGTCGTAGTCACCCTGGACCGGACGATCGCTCGCGATGCCAAACTGTCTGGCCATCAATTCGTTCGATGCGCTCAAAAGAATGTACCAGGCGCCTTGCGAAGGTCGAAACACAGCGACGTCGACTTTGCCGTCGCCGTCGTAATCGCCCGGCGCGGGTAGATCTTCGCTGACACCCCAGGCGACTGCGCGCAATGTGTTGGACTGGCTTTCCAGCAAGTACCAATACCCGTTTGAAGGACGGAAGACGGTTAAGTCGGCTTTTCCGTCGCCGTCATAATCGCCGGGCGCGAGTCGGTCGCTGCTAAGCCCCCACGGCTGTGCGCGAAAACCGTTGTCAGAGCTTTGCGAAATGTACCAACCGCAATCCGATGGTCTGAAAACCGCTACATCCGTCTTTCCATCGCCATCAAAATCGGTGGTGTTCGGGGCGATGATTCCCGGAGTAAAGACCGCGCGCACTGGGCCCCAGTTTCCGTTCGCGTCTTGCGCTCGAACGAACAATAGATGGCGTCCAGTCAACCGCGAGGTTGTCGCGATCGCAATCTCGCTTACGCTGTTGAATCCGCCGTCGAGCGCAGTCATCGCCAACGGCGTTCCGCCCCGCCACGGCGGGACGTCGATGTAATACTCCGCCGCGCTGATCGCTTGTCCGCCGCTTAACTGTTCGTTGATCTCAGCGCGAAGATTCAGAACGCCCGGTCCGGTCGCGCGAGCACTGGTCAACGAATCGACTACCGGCCCACGCGCGAGTTGATACGGCGTGCGCGCCAATCGCGCTGCGTGAATCAAAGCGGGAAAGTTGCGCGCCCAAAAGTTGCCGCCCGCGCCTCCATTCAAACATCCGAACGGCGGCATGAAGCCGCCGCACGTTCCAAAGTCCTGTCCGATCTCGAAAGTGAATCCCGCGATCCCCAACGCGCCGTAAGCGTAATCGCGCGTCGATCCCGACGACGGGTAAAGATCGATCGCCTGTTGCGGAGTATGGCCGTTGAAGGATGCGAACTTTCGGGCTATCAACTCCAGATCCGCATCGTTCGGCGGAATCGTAGCGTTGTGCGCCCACGGCCACATCACTAAATCACCGGTCGAATGAAGATCGATGAACACTCCGGTCGTACTAAGCGGCGCGGGATCGGTATCGAGCGGCCCGCGCTGGTCCGCAAACAGTGTCGCCTCCATGTTTTGAATTCCGGAGGCTTCCGGTTCGGACGCCGCCGTTGGGCCAGGATATGTTTGCCCGCACTTTGGCTCGCTCGGTGTGTTGACGGTTCCCCACTTGAAATTGAAATTGCGATTGATGTCGACGCCGTACTGGCTGGTTGAGGTGGGAGGAACCGGACAGCCTCCTCCGTAACTGGTGTTCATGTTCTTGCGCTGCATCAATCCCTGCTCGGCCAAACGGCGTCCGTCGGGATTCGTGACCGGGACAATGACGATCAAGTGCTCGTCAAGCAGCCACGTCGCATCGCCGTCCGCTCCGTAGTTGTTGAGCAGATATTCGATCAATCGCAAAGCGATCTCGGGTGGGACCAACTCGCGCGCGTGAACCGATGCCGTGATCAGAATCGTGGGCTTGGGCCCCGCGATCTGTTCGTTCGTCAGCCGCATCGCGAACAGATCATGCCCGGCGGTTCCCCCGCTGCTAATCTTTTCCCAGCTTTGGCCGTATACAACTACGTCTGCCAGGTTCGGGAAACGCGCCGCCAGGCCGTCGACAAAGGTGCGCATTTCCGGAACGGTGCGGTAGCCGCCCATGAAGCTGTCTGTTGATTGTTGGCGCAAAAGCGCTGTTCGCTCTTCGTCGATATTGACTTTCCATCCGTCGCTGCGAAGCTTATCGAGCTCGGCCGGCGTGGTCAGGATGAAGCGGTCATCGCCGTCGTTCGATTCGAGCAAGTCGAGCCCGAGCGTCACCAAACGCATGCGCTCGGCAGAAGTCGCGACAGTTATCCTCGCAACGATTTCGCGGTTGTCCGGGTGCCCGGCGGCGGATGGAACTACGCCGGGGCGCGGCGCGTTCAGCATCAATGCGGCCACGAGTGCGATCAGAAAATAGCGGGTGGGATTATTCATATGCGACCGCCGATAGACATATCAGAACGATGGCGAAATTGAAAGGAAGTTGGAGCGCAGGCGGCTCGCCTGCAGTGAGCGCCACAGGCGCGAAAAGCGCAAGCGAATTATTCGCGCTTCGCGCTCAATGCAGGCGAGCCGCCTGCGCTCCATCGGCCCGAGCTCCGTCGACGCGCGTGCTCCGCGGAATCTGCTATTCTTAATCTTGTTCTTGAGACGATCGGAACTATTTCTTCTACGTGATCTCCGGTTCATCGACGCTGAAAATGCAAACAAACCCTTCACAAACTTCGCCCGACAAAGTTCATCGTTACCCGTGCCAATCATGCGGCGCCAACCTGCTGTTCGAGCCGAAGGATGGAGTTCTGACCTGCCCGTACTGCGGACACAAGGAACAGATCCCTGAGAGCGCGGACCAGATCGAAGAGCGTTCATACGAGCAGTATCTGCAGGTTCGTCCCGAGCAACTGGAACGGATAGCCGCGAACGCGTTGGAAGTTCAATGCCAGACTTGCGGTGCCACTGTCACATTCACGCCACCCGAAGTTGCCCGCCAGTGCGATTTTTGCGGTGCACAGATCGTGGCCCAACCAAAGTCGGCCGACCCGATGTTGGCGCCCGAGGGCGTGCTGCCTTTTCGATTAACTCAACCACAGGCCAGCACAGCTTTGCGCCAATGGTTGGCGTCGCGTTGGTTCGCGCCGAACGCGCTGAAACATTTTGCCCAGCCCGATGCGATCGACGGTGTGTATCTTCCTTTCTGGACCTACGACACGCACACAACCAGCTATTACACGGGCGCGCGTGGCGAACACTATTACGAGACCGAGACCTACTACGAAAGCGATGGCAAAGGCGGTTCGGTTCAGCGCACACGGCAGGTTCAGAGGACCAGATGGTATCCAGCGTCGGGAACTGTGGCGCGTTGGTTTGACGATATTCTGGTGCCGGCCACCGTGTCGCTCTCGCAAGCTCACTTGGAAGCGCTCGAGCCGTGGGATTTGGAAGACTTGAGACCTTACGATCCGGCGTTTCTGTCTGGCTACAAGGCTCAGCGTTATCAGGTCGAGCTGGCCCAGGGATTCGAGCGCGCTCGGCAACTGACCGCGAGTCCAATCCAGAATGATGTGCGCAGCGACATCGGCGGCGACGTGCAGCGAATTGATGAAATCCAAACGCACTATTCGGGGATCACATTCAAACACCTGCTGCTGCCGGTATACGCCGGCGCGTATCGATTCAATCAGAAGGTCTACCAAATCGTAGTCAACGGCCGCACCGGAGAGATCCAGGGCGACCGGCCCTACAGCGCATTTAAGATCGCTGCGTTGGCGATAGCGATTCTGTTGGCGATATTGATCATCCTGCTGATCGTCAGCGCGACTGATTGATTAAGCGACGCACGGGTGAATCGTCGCCCAGCTCAGCGTTGCCAACGGGGCAGAAGCCCGACCGTCAGGGAGGGCGTCGTTAGCCCGAACGGCGCGGCGAGCACCGAGGCAGTAGCGCCCGATTGTTAAGAAGGGCTTTACTATCCCCACGGACAAGAAGCTCGCACGGAGCGCGAACCGGGATGCGATCTTATCTTGTTCGTTATCAATCAGGCTTCGGGGTGGGTTTTTTGGCGGGAGTGCTGTTGGCGTTTGCATTGCCGTTGGCGTTGGCTTCTTCGGCTTTTTTCTTCTCTTCTTCCAGCTGTTTCTTTAGTTCTTTTTCCTGATGCTTGACCATTTCGGCGACGCGTTTTCTATCGTCTTCAGCTCGTTCCAGGGCCTCGACCGCGCGGTAATTATCGGGATCGAGCTCGGCCGCTTTCTTCAAACTTCCAACCGCTTCGCCGTACCGCGCTAACCTCGTCTGGGCCATGCCGAGCTCGTAAAAGGCATCGCCGTTTTCCGGCTCAAGTTTAGTTACTTGCTTAAAAGCCCTGGCCGCGTCGTCGTATCTTGTCAGGCGGTATGAAGCCTGGCCCATTTCGAAATGCGCCTTCGAGTCGTCCGGATTCTGATCAATCCGTTTTTGATAAGCGCGTACGGCTTCCTTGTAAGCCTTGTCGGACTCTTCATCCTGATTCAGCGCGTCGTAAGCGAGACCGAGTTTAAATTGCGCCTCGGCCATGTCCTTGTCCATCTCGACTGCGCGGCGGAATGATTCCGCTGCTTCCTTGTCCTGATCGTTCTTCAGAAACTCGTTACCCTGATCGAAGTAACCTCGCGCGTCGGCCTGCGTGGGAACCGAGACCGAGGAGCTGTTTGAGTTTGCCGAACTGGACCCCGCGGATTGATTTGAGTTTGGATCGCCTCTTCTACAGCCAGGCAGGCAGACGAATAGGCAAAGTAGTGTGATTGAAATAAGTGGCGTTGGAAATCTTCGCGACATGCGGAGTCTAAATAGATGTCAGATGCTGGATGTTAGATGCTGGTATTACTTTGTCCTGGGTTCCGATTTTCTAACATCTAATTTCTGACATCTAACATCTGCTAAATGTTAGATGCTGGCTTTAACACTCGTCGTAATACTCTAACATCCAATATCTAACATCTGACATCTCCCCTATCCCGGCGGCCAGCCCAACGGGCGACCTCCCAGCAAGTGGGCGTGCAGATGAAAAACCGATTGTCCGGCTCCTGCACCGGTATTAATTACGGTGCGATATCCCGATTCAGAGAGCCCGCGCTCGTTGGCGACTCGCGCTGCGACACGCAGCAGATGGCCGAGCAATCCTTCGTCGCGCTGCGAAGCATCGTCGAGCGATTCTATATGCTCGCGCGGGACGACGAGCACGTGAACGGGAGCCTGCGGATTAATATCTTCGAAGGCTATACACCGCTCGTCGCTGTGAACGATTACGGCCGGGATCTCGCCCTCGGCGACTTTACAGAAGATGCAGTTGGTGTTCGGCATAGTTGGATTCGGGGATAAGGACACAGGAGACAGAACACAGGACACAGGACACGGGATTCAGAACGCTGAATTTGGAATAAAGAGCTCGCTGCTTGCTTCCGGAAATTAGCCTTCGTCGATGACTGGCCAGTAATGCTTGCTTCATAGAACTCGCCCCTCGGTCCCCATCCTGTGTCCTTTTGTTCTGTGTCCTGAGTTCTTCCTTCAAATTTTCTCCGCTACTGCCGCCGCTTGCAGCGGTGCGGTGATTGATTCTCGCAGCCTTTCTATATCAGCTCCTACCTTGCGAAGTTTGTCTTCGATTTTTTCGTAGCCCCGATCGATATGATAAACCCGATCGATCGTTGTTTCTCCGTCCGCCGCGAGCGCGGCCAGGACCAGCGACGCTGAAGCGCGCAGGTCCGACGCCTGTACCCGCGCTCCGGTCAATCGAGTCGGGCCGTCGACCGCCGCGGTGTGACCGTCGATCTGAATTCGCGCACCCATTCGCTGAATTTCGGATGCGTGCATGAATCGATTCTCGAAAATCGTTTCGGTGATAACCGATCGCCCGTCGGCCTGCGTCATCAGGGTCATGTACTGAGCCTGCATGTCGGTCGGGAAACGCGGATGCGGTTCGGTAGTGATGTCCTGCGCGGTCAAGCCCTTCGAGCAACAACTAACGTGCAACGTGCTTTGGTTGATCTCTTCGATTTGCACGCCGGCGTCGCGCATCTTCGCGATGACGATGGCGGAATGTTCCGGACGGCAGTTGTAAATCTCGAGCTCGCCTTTGGTAATCGCAGCCGCGCAAAGAAACGTTCCAGTTTCAATTCGATCCGGGATGATCGTATGTTCCGCGCCGCCCAGTGCTTCAACTCCATCGATCGTTATCGTGGGTGTTCCAGCACCGCGAACACGAGCGCCCATCTTGTTCAAAAGTTCCGCCAGATCGACGATCTCCGGCTCGCGCGCGGCATTATTCAGAGTCGTCGTTCCTTCGGCCAGCGTGGCGGCCATGATCAAATTCTCGGTCCCGGTAACGGTGACTTTCTCGAAGTTAACTTCGCTGCCACGAAGTCGGCCGCCCTTGGGAGCCCGCGCGACGACGTCGCCCGACTCCAGCTTTACCTCGGCGCCAAGCGCCTTAAACGCGCTCAAGGTAAGATCGATCGGACGCGACCCGATCGCGCAACCGCCGGGCAGCGACACCTTCGCTTTTCCGAAGCGAGCCAGCAACGGACCGAGCGCCAGAACACTAGCCCGCATTGTCTTGACCAACTCGTATGGAGCTTCGAAGAGCTCGATTTTTGAGGCGGAGATTTTGTGAGTTCGAAGTTCGGGTGTTAATACCGTGGCGCCAAGATCTTCCAACAAGCGTCGTTGAGTGATGATGTCGCGAACGTACGGAATGTTATGCAACGTAACGGTGTCAGCCGTAAGCAGACTCGCGGCCATGCAAGGCAACGCGGAGTTCTTCGCGCCGCTGATTGCAACGCGACCGCTTAGCGGGCGTCCGCCTCTGATCCGCAGTTTTTCCATAAGGCTAACTCCTTAACTTCTAAACGCCGCCGCCCGAATTCAGAAACATCCGACTCGACGCCGACAAAAATGCCCCGACAACATCAGGAGCAGTGCAAGGTTTGATTCGGGTTTCTTGGGGCAGAAAATTCTCGCGGATATTACCATGAGCGACAAAAGTCAGAAAGGCTGATGCCGGAACCAGGTGCAGGCGTCATTTGGTGAAGTTAGCCGACGAACCACGAAATACACGAACAAAACGAAAATAAATCACACGAATCGAGTGAATGCTTCGCGGTGAGCGGCATTTTCTTCGTGTGATTTTGTCTTTCTGTTTAGTGTGTTTCGTGGTTCGTCGGCTAGCTTCACCAAAACAGCACCGACCCCGGTATTAGACTTCTAGTGCTTCCGCAGAGCCACTGTGCGCGGAATTCCCTGCAGGTCCCGATGAATGTCCAGCAGCTCCCACACGTCCGCTTCGATCATCGAATGCACCGCTTCGTGCTGGTCAAATCCGATCTCGATCAAAAGATGTCCGCCTGAAACAAGATAAGGCGGCGCATCCCGAATCACGCGGCGGACAACGTCCAATCCGTCGCCTCCCGGCGACAACGCGATGCGGGGTTCGTGTTCGCGCACTTCGCGTTGCAAACCATCGTACGCCTCCGCCGCAACGTACGGCGGGTTAGCCGCAATCAACGAAAACGAGTGATCTGCCGGCTTAATTTGGTTAAAGCAGTCGGACTCAATCAGCGAAAGCCGGTCGGCCACGCCGTGACGCTCAGCGTTGCGCGCGGCTACGGCCAGCGCCGCTGCGGAGATGTCAACGCCGACAGCGCGCAGTTCAGGACGTTCGTGCAATATCGAAATAGCGATGCATCCGGACCCGGTTCCGACGTCGCAGATCGACGGAGGACCGGGGCTGTCTTCAAGCAGTTCGAGCGCGGTTTCCACCAGCAATTCGGTTTCGGGCCGCGGGATCAGCACGTCCGGCGAAACTTCGAAATCCAGATTGAAAAATTCCTGGTGTCCGACGATGTACTGCAGCGGTTCACCCACGGAACGGCGCTCAACGTACGAGCGGTATCGGGCGACATCGCGTCCTGACAATTCGCGCTCGGCGTGCGCGATCAGATACGTCTGGTCGCGCCCGAGCAGATGCGCCAACAGCGTTGCCGCGTCTCGGCGCGCATCCGTCACGCCTTCGCGTCGAAGGATTTGCGTCGCTTCGACCAGTGCCTGTGCAATCGTAAAGTTGGTCATGTGGAGCCAAGGGTAAAAGTAAGACGGGGAGATCGGCAAGTGCGGCTTCTCGGGCTCTGCCCGTCGATGCGCGGAGAAGCTTTGCGTTGCTGACGGTCGAAATCTCGGGCTCCGCCCGAAAAGCAGAGCTTTTACCGTCCTGGTCGCCCCCCATTGCTTTTCACTTTTCCCCGGATTGGCTTATATAATACGAGCCAATCAGGAATGCTCGAGGACGGCCCTTGCAATTTCGCGGGGCCGGACGCATCAATAAGGACAGTGAGTTTGAAAAGCGAAATCAGAATTGAAGGAATGCATTGCGGGTCGTGCGCGATCGATATCCGCGAAACCCTGGAGGAAATCGAAGGCGTTCGCAGCGTCGACGTGACTTTCGAACGCAAGACGGCTATCGTCGAATTCGAAGCAGAAACCGTCCCGGAGGCGAAGATAATCGACACCATTCGGGACCTCGGTTATGAACCAAGTCAGGAGACAGAAGTCAGAAGTCAGGAGTAAGAATAAGAAACTCCTTGAGCTTCTGCTGCGGTCTCTCTGATTCTTGACTTTCAATCTTCGTTAACTAGCATCTGACTTCTGACTTCTGACTTCTGACTTCTGACTTCTGACTTCTGACTCCTGTTTTTTTATGTCCGACAAAATCCTAAAAGCTGCCAGCGAATTGCTTGAGTCCTACTCGGTCGAGGGGATGAAGATTCATCACCTCGACCGGCAACCGCTGCCGTCGCACGCCGAGATCATTCGCGTGCTGGTGACCGCCCACGAGCTTTTCTTTCCCGGTTACATCGGGGCGCAGGGCTTGACCGGCGATGGCCTTCGTCTTCACGTCGAATCACGCATGACGTGGCTTTATGAAACGCTGACCGAACAGATTCGTCGCGCGATCGGACACAGTCGAAAGATCGGCGAGTCGTGCGACTTAATAGCGCAGGAGGCGGCCGACGTTGCCGCGCAGTTTTTGTCCAGGTTCGTTTCGCTTCGCGAGATGTTGGCGAGCGACGTCAACGCTGCGTTTGACGGCGATCCGGCTGCGACTTGCAAAGACGAGATCATCTTCAGCTATCCGAGTATCTACGCGGTCATGGTCTATCGGTTGGCGCACGAGTTGTTCAAACTCAAGATCCCGCTTTTGCCGCGCATCATGACCGAGCACGCGCATCATCGAACCGGAATCGATATTCATCCGGGTACGCAGATCGGCACGCACTTCTTTATCGATCATGGAACCGGCGTAGTCATCGGCGGCACGGCGGTCATAGGCAATCACGTAAAGCTCTACCAGGGCGTTACGCTCGGCGCTTTTTCGTTCGACAAAGACATTGGCGGCGAACTTGTGCGCGGGACAAAACGGCATCCGACCATCGAAGACGGCGTAGTGATTTATGCCGGCGCCACAATTCTGGGCGGCGACACAATCATCGGTCGCGGTTCCGTGATCGGCGGCAACGTTTGGTTGACGCATTCCGTACCGCCGGGCACGCGCGTGCTGCAGGAATCGCCAAACCTTCGCATCATCACGCCGGATGCGGAAGCGGCGGCCTCGTAATCAAATCCGTGAAGATCGTCCTCGTCGCCCTGGATGGCGAAGTAAACCGCGCTCGGAAAATTCTTCAGGAACACTTCCCGCAAGCTTCAATCACAAACATTCCGCGAAACGAGTTTGAGAGCGCGAGCATGACATCGCGTCTTTCGAATCTTCGCGCGCATCGTCCGGACATTTTCGCGGTGTCGAATGAACGATTGGCATGGCAACGCGGCCAGAATGCGTTTCTTCTTTTCGGCGCCATGACCGGCGCGAGCAAGTCTGTTCTGCTGGATGCGCACGGAAGTTTTCGTGAAGAGAGCCGGACGGGCATCCTGGCAAACGCGACGCCGCGGCTGGCCTGGGAAGCCGCGCTGAGCGGCGTCACGCTGGCGCGAGCGCGAAAAGAACTGAAGCGCCTGGAGCACTCGGTCGATGCGAAGCAAGAGCGAGCGAAGCCGAGTTCGAACAGCGCGGATGCGCCGGAGATAGTTTATCTGCGCGCGACGCCGGGCGCCGGGACTCAGGTCGGCGGCGCGTCCAGCCACATCAACGGATTTGTCGATGCCGCGCTCAAGCAAGGCGCGCGCATTCGATTCATCAGCAACGACGAAATTGCCGGGCTCGATCAAACCAGGACATCGCTTCAGATAATCTGGCCGGAGCCGGTCGGCTCGACCCGCGCGATTTTTGACATGCATAACAACCACGTCTTCTCTCGTGAAGCGGTAAAGCAGATCGAGCGCGACCCGCCTGATTTTATCTATCAGCGCTACGGACGGTTTGGATGGGCGGGAGTACAGGCGAGTTTGCAAACTGATCGCCCGCTCTTTCTCGAATACAACGGTTCAGAGGTGTGGGTCGGGCAGCATTGGGACAAGGTCGGAATGCTGGGATTGCTCGAACGATACGAGCGTTTGAACCTGAATGCGGCGGCGCGTATCTTCGTGGTCTCTGAAGTCGAGCGACAGAATTTGCTTCGCGCCGGGATCGCGGAAGAGAAGATCGTAGTCAACCCAAACGGAGTTGATACAGATAAATTCAAACCCGGTACCGGTGGGGACGATGAGCGGCAAAGACTCGGCATAGCGGCGGATGAAACGCTGGTTGGCTTTGTCGGCACGTTTGGCCCATGGCACGGCGTGATGGCGCTGGCGAAAGCGATCACGCTGTTGCCCGAAAGTGCCCGGATAAAGTTTCTGCTGATCGGCGGCGGCACCTTGAAGGGAGAAGTCGAGCGCATCCTGAACGACGCCGGCGTCGCCTCGCGCGTGATTTTCGCCGGAGTCGTCGAACACGAACGAGTGCCCGCGATGCTTGATGCGTGCGACGTGCTTGCGTCTCCGCATGTGCCGTTGGCGGACGGGAGCGCGTTCTTTGGTTCGCCGACCAAGCTCTTTGAGTACATGGCGATGGGCAAAGGAATTGTTGCGAGCCGGCTGGGCCAGATCGGCGATGTTCTGGAAGATGAGAAGACCGCGTTGTTGGTCGAGCCGGGTAATGAGGAAGAGTTGAGTCGTGCGATTCAGCGATTGGCGGGATCGCGATCGTTGCGAGACGCCCTCGGCGCGGCGGCCAGAACAACGGCCATGGAAAGGCACACGTGGGGGCACAACGCTCGGCGGGTTTTGGATGCGTACCGGTCGTTGTTGTAAGGAATGAATTGCTTGCAGCAATGTAGCGAGTTCAACTCTGGTGAACCTCGCAGTCAGGAAGGGAACCCTGTCCCCGCTTTAGAGCCGAAGACATTCGACATTAGGAGAAGCGAGTCGTGTCCTGGAATCTTGTGCGGAAATCTATCTTAGGCGGGGACAGGGTCCCCTTCCGGGCTGCGTGTTTTCCGGGTTGAATGGGTCAATTTTTAATGAAGGAAATCGTAGATTCACAAACACCCGCCACGCTCGCCGAAGAAAAGAGACGAGCACGCGAGCAGTGGGGCCAGGACCCGTGCGGCGCGGAGCACGGTAGCGCGCACGAGCTAGGCACGCGCGAGTTCTTCGACGAAGTCGAGCGGCATCGCTACACCGAATACGCGCCGTGGATGCCTTCTGTCATGGGGTTCAATGATTTCGCCGGATCGCGATTGCTCGAGATCGGTTGCGGCATGGGTTCGGACCTGCTTCAGTTCGCGCGCGGCGGAGCGAAGTGCACCGGCATCGATCTGACACCTCGTTCGATTGAAATTACGCGGCATCGGTTCGAGCTTTACGGCGAGCGCGGAGACTTCGTGCTCTCGGATGGCGAGCGTCTGCCTTTCCGGGACGAAGCCTTCGACGTCGTCTATTCGAATGGAGTGCTGCATCACACGCCCGACACAGCCGGCGCGGTAAAGGAACTGCACAGAGTTCTCAGGCCGGGTGGAACGGCCAAGGTGATGCTCTATCACAAGAACTCGTTCGCGTATTGGGGCGAGATGATTGTCAGGCGAGGAGTGTTCGGCGGCGAGCTTCTGCGCGGCCGCTCGCCGGAAGAGATAATGAGCCGCTGGGTGGAGTACTCCGAGCACGATGCCCGTCCGCTGGTAAAAGCCTACAGTCGAAAGCAAGCGGCAAAGCTCTTCGAAATGTTCGGCAACGTGCGAACCGAAGTCGAGCAGATGACACGCGACGAACTTCGATTTCTTTCGTCGCTGGTGCCTGACAACATTTTCAATCGACTCTGCCGCTCGATCGGCTGGAACGTGATTGTTACCGCGATGAAGTAACTAATGATTTCCGGAAAAAGCATCATCTGTTTTGGTGGCGAG
Source organism: Pyrinomonadaceae bacterium (assembly GCA_963702045.1). Taxonomy (GTDB): domain Bacteria; phylum Acidobacteriota; class Blastocatellia; order Pyrinomonadales; family Pyrinomonadaceae; genus JACMLC01. The sequence goes on along the minus strand of OY969701.1, from coordinate 4,668,881 downwards.
GATTGGTGGTATCACCATCCGCATTCGAAAAATCACCTGATGCGAAGATTCGCGCGCGCGGGTAACAAGGTCATCTTCGTTAACTCGATCTCGATGGGATTGCCGTCGATCAAAAACAAAGACCTGTTGCCACGCGTCATGCGAAAGATGCGCAGCTACTCAAAGCTGGCGCGCGAGACCGAAGAAGGCATCACGGTCGTGTCGCCCGCTGCGTTGCCATTCTTCGGAAGCCGCGCGTCGCGCGATGCGAATCGACGATTGATCCGAGCGCAGATCAGCCGGTTGGCTCAGAGCCGCGGGCTGACGCGACCAATACTTTGGATCGCGATTCCTACGGCCGTCGAGATGATCGGGCGTTTGAATGAATCGCTGGTCGTCTATCAGGTCTCCGACAAATACGACGCGAACACCATGGACCATGCGACCGATCCCGCTACGATCCGGCGATTGCATGAACGCGCGCTGGATGCTGCCGATATCATCTTGTATTCGGGTCGAAAACTTCTTGAAGAAGCGACACGCGGGCTGGAGCGATCGTATCTGCTGGAGCAGGCGGTTGATTTCGATCACTGGAAACGAGTCGGAAGCGGAGAACTGGAAATAGCGGATGCTGTATCAGCGATTCCACGGCCGCGCATCGGTTACTTCGGCGCGATCGAACCGTGGTTGGTGGATCAGGAGTTGATCAAACGAGCTGCGCGCGAACGTCCGGAATGGAATTGGATCTTCATCGGAAACAAATCACGTGGAATGGAGATTGAGAATCTTCCGAACGTTCATTTCCTGCCTCCGGTTAAGTACGAAGAGTTGCCGAGCTATGCCGCGGGTTTTGATGTCTGCGTTCTGCCGTGGGAGACGGAGCAGGCGTTTACAAGTTATGGCTCCGCGATAAAGGTGCGCGAGTATCTTGCGACAGGAAAACCGGTGGTCATCGCGCCGCTGCCCGAGTATGAATTGCTGAGCCACGTGCTGCGGATTGCGCGAAGTCGCGATGAGTTTTTGAGCCTGATACAGGACGCGCTTGATGAAAATGATCCGGATGCGGCTAAGGCGCGGCAGGCGGCGGTTGCGGATGGGACGTGGGACGCAAGGGCTGAGTGGGTGAGTGGGTTGATGCAGGAAGCGTTGGATCGAAAGGGCGGGGATTAGGGCATAGGTTGAGGGTCTTCCGAAAACCTAAAACCTAAAACCAAAAGCCTAAGACCCAAGGCCTAAGACCAAATTCCGTACCTCTTATGTGTGGCATCGCCGGTCTAATCAGTCTCGATCCCCAAACGCGCATTGATGCGATGCTGAAGAGCATCGAGCATCGCGGGCGCGATGACGAAGGTGTGTGGACTTCGTCGTCGATCGATTCCGATGGACGCAAGGTTTGTCTCGGTCACCGCAGGCTTTCCATCATCGATACCAGCATCGCCGGACACCAACCGATGCTGTCCGCCGACGGACGATATGTCATTACTTTCAACGGCGAAATCTACAACTACCTCGAGCTAAAGAAACAACTCGAAAGCAAAGGCCATCGATTCCGCACCGACACGGACACCGAAGTTTTGATCGCGGCGTTCGCCGAGTGGGGCGAAGGATGCCTGAAATATCTTAACGGCATGTTTGCGTTCGCGATCTGGGACGAGCAGGAACGTCGATTGACCATCGCTCGCGATCGATTAGGAATCAAGCCGCTTTACTTTGCTCAAACAGAAGGCCCAAGCGCGTCGTTCGTCTTCGCTTCAGAGATCAAGGCGATACTTGCCAGCCAGCTGGTCGAACGCGAGATCAACTACGAGGCCCTCAATCAATACTTCACTTTCCTCTGGACGCCGGATCCGCACACGCTTTTTAGCGGAGTTAGTAAGTTGCCGCCGGCGCACGTGCTTTCGTGGCAAGAGGGCGTTGTTACCATTCGCGAGTGGTGGGACGTTTCGTTCGACGAAATCGACGAAGGACACGACGAAGCGTGGTGGCAGGATCGCGTGAGCGAAACGCTGGATCGTGTGGTTGGGCTCGAGATGGTGGCGGACGTTCCGCTGGGATCGTTTCTTTCCGGCGGCGTCGATTCGTCGTCGATCGTCGCGATGATGAAGAACCACAGCGGCGGCAGACGCATCTCGACCTACACGATCGGAATCGAACCGGAGGATCTGCATTACGACATTATTCCCGACGACGCTTCGTGGGCCAGGAAAGTCGGAAAACTTCTCGACACGGATTACCACGAGATCATGCTCAAGCCGAACGTGGCCGAGCTTCTACCGAAACTCGTTTATCACATGGACGAGCCGGTTGCCGATCCGGCGGTGATGACCAGCTATCTGGTTTCGCGTGCGGCGCGCGAGACGTTAACCGTGCTTTTGTCGGGCGTCGGAGGCGACGAAGTCTTTGCGGGATATCCACGACAGCTCGCGATGAAACTGGCGGGCGCGCTCGACCCGATACCGCAACTCTTGCGCGGGCCGTTGATGAAAGCCGTGTCGGACATCCTGCCCGGGGGGATGCCGGGAAAGTTGACGGCGCCGCTTCGTAACGCGAAAAAGTTCGCGCGGAGCGCGGCGATGGATTTCGAGGATCGCTATTTGGGATTCGGCACGTACTTCACCGAGCGCGACAAAGAGCGACTCTATTCCGATACATTGAGCGAGCGCGTTCGCGGCCTTGACCCCTACAAAGAACATCGACGTTATTTCGGGCGAGTAAAGAACGCCGCGCCGCTCAACCGTTTGCTTTACGTCGATCTCAAAACGTTCTTGCCGTGTCTTAATTTGGCGTACACGGACAAGACTTCGATGGCGGCTAATTTGGAAGTTCGGGTCCCGTTTCTGAATGTCGAGATGGTTGAGTTGGCCGCGCGCATGCCGCCGAATTTGAAACTCCGAGGGCTGAAGCGAAAATACATTCTGAAGCGAGCCGCGGAGAGGCTGCTGCCGCGTGATGTCGTGTGGCGAAAGAAAGCGGGATTCGGAGCGCCGATACGCGCGTGGCTGCGTGGTCCATTGTTGCCGTTGGTCAGGGATTTATTATCGGAAGCAGAAGTGAAACGACGTGGGCTATTTGACGCAGCCGAGGTGACGCGAATAGTAGAAGCGAATCTTTCGGGTCGTGAAGACTACAGCTTGCAGGTGTTTCAGCTGCTGACGCTCGAGCTTTGGCAGCGGAGGTTTATGGATAATTAGGTCTTAGGTTTTGGGTTTTAGGTTTTTGTAGTTGAATCAAGTTTGAGTTTCAGCTTTCTGCATTGTTGAAAAACCAAAAACCAAAAACCAAAAACCAAAAACCTAAGACCCAAAACCCAATTTTATTGACAAGTCTCCGATGCTTTGTTAGTTATGCTCCACGTTTACATCGCAACTTCGCGTGAAGCTAATTGTTCGTGGCTTTTTGATCAACGCCACTGAAGCAAGGGACGAGTTTCAGTTTCTTACCGCTTCGATTACCAGCAACGAAAGGACCGTATCCGATGAATAACAAAATGGTGCCGGCACTGATCGGCGGAGCCATTATTGGAGTACTTTGCTCAATTCTTGGCAACATTCCCATTGTGAGTTTGTGTTGCTGCCTGGTGGGAATTGGCGGCGGTGTTCTGGCTGTCATGATGTACGTCAAGAAATCGCCGACACCCATGACCATCGGCGAAGGCGCGATGCTGGGAGCAATGGCCGGCGCCATCGGCGGTGTGATCTATTTCGTGCTGATGAGCATCATTGGTCTCATAATCGGTGCGGCGGCGTATGAAGCGCAGATGCGCCAATATGGCGGAAGCGTTCCGGTCAGTGGCGTCGCTCTGGTTATTCTCGCCGCGTTTATGGGAGCGGTGGTCCTGACGGTTCTATCGACGATCGGCGGTTTGATCGGCGTTCCAATCTTTGAAAAGCGCAAAGGCGGTGGAGACGCTCCGCCTCCGCCACCGGCTTACGGTGGAGATCAGCCGGGTGGCTTTACACCGGGCGGTGGTGCAGGCTACGGCACCGGAGCCTAAGGCTCTCTTCGAGAACTGAGCGCGATTACTTTGCGCCCTTGCGAGACGTTAAGATTCTCGTAAGGGCGCAAAGTAAAAGCAAAGACCTGGAGCAAAGAGACGGATGCACGCGTAAATGTCGATGGAGTCGATTCGTAAACACGAGACAAAGCGCATGCGAACTGCTATCGCACTTTTCTTTCTTTTGACCGCTATTCCGATCGTGGCCCAGCGCCCTCACTCAAACACCTTTCGTACAAAACGTCCGGTACACACTTTTTCCATAGTCGCGCGCGATCCCGTAACAGGCGAGATGGGCGTGGCTGTTCAATCGCATTGGTTCTCGGTCGGCGCGATTGTTCCGTGGGCCGAAGCCGGAGTCGGTGCGGTCGCGACACAATCATTCGTCGATCCGTCGTACGGGAGTCAGGGTCTGGAATTGATGCGTTCGGGCAAGTCCGCGCCCGAAGCTTTGAAGATGCTGGTCGCGAAGGACGAAGCGAGCGATGTCCGCCAGGTCGCGATGATCGACTCGCAGGGACGCGTCGACGCATGGACCGGCGCCAAAGACATTCAAGCGGCGGGGCACATCATCGGCAACAACTTTTCCGTTCAGGCCAACATGATGGCCAACGACAAGATTTGGCCGGCGATGGCTAAGGCATTTGAAACGACCAAGGGCGATCTGGCCGACCGCATGATGGCCGCGCTGGATGCCGCGCAAGCTGCCGGAGGCGACATTCGCGGTCGTCAGTCGGCTGCGATAATCGTCGTGAAGGCGAAATCATCGGGCAAGCAGTGGGTCGATCGACTTTTCGATTTGCGAGTCGATGACCACGCCGAGCCGTTAAAGGAATTGCGTCGTTTGATCACACTGCAGCGTGCTTACAATCACATGAACGCGGGCGATCTTGCTATGGAGAAGAAAGACAACGAAGGCGCGCTGCGTGAATACTCGGCGGCGGGGAAGTTGGTGCCCGAAAATGCCGAGATGGTTTACTGGCACGCAGTCGCCCTCGTAAATATGAACCGCGTTGAAGAGTCCCTGCCGCTATTCCGCAGAGTGTTCGCCATGGACAAGAACTGGATGATACTAACTCCGCGCCTTCCTGCTTCCGGGCTTCTGCCTGACGACAAGAAAATCATCGGACGTATCCTCTCGGTTGGCCCGAAATAACGCCGAGAGTAGGTTCGTTTCGCCTGAGTGAAAGAAAAGACATTTCTCGCAAAGGCGCAAAGAAGTGAAAACCGTAAGGCGCCAAGGGTGGTCGCGACTACTCCAGGCTGAATGGTCCTGGTCGTTCTTTGCGTCTTGGGTCTTTCACTTCTTTGCGTCTTTGCGAGAAACTCTTACACACCAGGACGACCTGACCTACTATCTTCAATCCCCAAATTGACGCCCTTCTAGACCGTTTGTTACTCTCCTCTGTTCGGATTACCGGCATTACTTCCACTATAGAAAGGTCAATCAAGTTTTATGTCACGCGATGTTTTTATTCTGGGCGGCAAGCGCACGCCGATGGGTCAGTACGTAGGTGCTTTGAAGGACATTTCAGCGATCGAACTCGGCGCAGTCGCTGCCCGTGGCGCGCTGGAGGCCACGAACGTCTCTCCCGGAGAGATCGATCACACTGTTATCGGAAACGCTTTGCAAACTTCCGGCGATGCGATTTACGGAGCTCGACACGTAGCGCTGAAAGCTGGTGTTCCTTTCGATCGTCCGGCGCTGACCGTCAATCGGCTCTGCGGAAGCGGCATCCAGTCGATCATCTCAGGCGCGCAAATGATCCAGCTCGGCGAAGCAAAGACGGCGCTGGTTGGCGGTATGGAATCGATGTCGCAGGCGCCGCACGTGATTTACGGCGCGCGGTCCGGATTCGCTTTGGGCCAAGGCAAGCTGGAAGACAGTTTGATGGTTGCGTTGCTGGACACGTATTGCAATACGCCGATGGCTGGAACCGCCGAGAATCTGGCTCGTCGTCATGAAATCTCGAGAGAAGAGCAGGACAAGTACGCTCTTCGGTCGCAGCAGGAAGCAAAGCGAGCGCTTGACGCGGGATATTTAGCGGAAGAGATCACTCCGGTTGAAGTGAAAACGCGCAAAGGCGTGACGATCTTTTCTCAGGACGACCACATGCGTCCGGACACTACGCTGGAGGGATTGGCCAAACTTCGACCTGCATTCAACAAAGACGGTTTTGTCACGGCCGGTAACGCGTCGGGTATCGTCGACGGAGCGGCGGCTCTGATTATCGCCGGCGAGGATTTTGTCAAAGCGAAGGACGCCAAGCCGCTCGGGCGAATCGTCAGTTGGGCGTACGCCGGCGTCGAACCGGAAATCATGGGTATAGGTCCGGTCCCTGCCACGCGAAACGTGCTGGAGAAGGCCGGATTGACGCTGGACGACATCGATTTGATTGAAGTCAACGAAGCATTCGCCGCGCAATATCTGGCTGTGGAAAAAGAGCTCGGGCTTGATCGCTCAAAAACCAACGTTAACGGCGGCGCAATTGCGCTTGGCCATCCGTTGGCCGCATCCGGCACACGCCTGGTCTTGACGGTTTTGCACGAATTGCGGCGTCGAAACAAACGGTACGGATTGGCTGCGGCGTGCATCGGCGGAGGCCAGGGAATTGCCATGATTGTTGAGCGCGTCTGAACTCGACAATGACAAGCTGTTTCATAACAAAAACGAAAATATTTCGCCGCCGAATTCAACGAACTTTGGGAGCATTTCGCTTGCTAAAACTGCTTCCCGCATGGTAGAAGCTCTTGTCTACACGCGGTAGATCACGCCTTCTGTAAACGGTATTGCAATTCTGATTGAACACGAAAAAACTTCAGGTCTCTCTGCGTCGCTCCGGTGAAGCGCGTTAATTTTTCGATTCTCAACTGATTTTAGTAAGGAGTTCCCTAATGTCCAAATTTCTCCGGCTCTCTCTCGTCGCGCTTGTCCTCTCGCTGATGAGCGTTGTAGCTTCGGCCCAATCAACACTCGATGGCGCTATCGGCGGCACGGTTAAAGACCCCAATGGTGCCGTTGTGCCGAACGCATCGGTCTTAGTGAAGAATGAAGAAACTAATAAGGAAGCGTCAGGCACGACAGACAGCGAAGGTCGCTTCCGCGTGGTTCAACTTCCCCCCGGCAATTACACGGTTTCCATCAACGCTTCCGGTTTCAGCGCGTTCACGCAACCGAAGATCGTGGTGGAAGTCGGACGCGTTACGTCGCTCGACATTCCCCTTTCAGTCGGCGGCGTTACCAGCGACCAGGTAGAAGTAACCGGTGAAGCCCCCGTCATCAACACTTCTCAGCAGGACTTCTCAACCAACGTAAACCAGACCTCGATCAACGAGCTTCCGATCAACGGACGGCGCGCTTCCAACTTTGTGTTGTTGACGCCGGGCGTTGTACCGGATGGCAACTTCGGTCTGCTCAGTTTCCGCGGCATCTCCGGACTTCTGAACAACAATACGGTGGATGGTGGCGACAACAACAACGCCTTCTACGCAGAAGAGCGCGGGCGCACCCGCATCAGTTATGTTGTCAGCCAGGCGTCGGTTCGCGAGTTTCAGGTTAATACGTCGAACTACTCGTCTGAATACGGACGCGCGGCGGGCGGCGTGGTCAACACGGTAACCAAGAGCGGAACCAACGAATTTCACGGCGACGTCTTTTTTTACATTCGCGATAACAAATTCGGCGCTACCAACCCCACCACAACACGCACTGTTTTGGTCGGCGGAGCGCCGTTTCAGCAGACATTCAAACCTGAAGACAAGCGCTATCAGTTTGGTGGCGCGATCGGCGGACCGATCATGAAGGACAAACTGTTCTTCTTCTTTGCTTATGACGAACAGCAAAGAGATTTCCCGGGCGCAGCGGTCTTCCCGACAGCCACTTATCTGCAGACGCTGAACAGAGCGACGCTGCTTGCACGTTCGCCGCTTATCACCAATGCGCGCATTGATTCGGCCGTGGCGTTTCTGGCTGGATTGACCGGCTCGGTACCGCGTACGCAGGACCAGCGCATTTTCTTCCCCAAGATCGACTGGGTCATCAACAACAGCAATACCTTTACCGCTTCGTATAACCGCATGCGTTCGCAATCACCATCGGGTATCGAAACGCAGCCGACTACGTTCAAAGGTATCGCAACGTTTGGCGACGACTTCGTCGAGACCGATAGTTTCAACCTTCGGTTGACTTCGACCATCACCCCCACGCTGTTGAATGAAGCGCGGTTCCAGTACGGACGCGATAACCTTTTCGCATTCAGCAACCCGCCGTCGGCCGGTGAACAGATCCTGGCGACCTCGAATGGTCGGCCACCAACCATCAACGTGAACGGCTTTACTTTTGGTAAGCAGGATTTCCTCGAGCGCAACGCGAATCCGGATGAAAAGCGTTGGCAGTATGCCGACACGATGACGTGGTCGAGCGGTCGTCACACATTCAAATTCGGCGGCGACATTAATCGCGTCAACGATCTGCTGGACAACCTCCGACTCGAGAGCGGCGGATATACTTACAGCAACATCAACGACTTTATCGTTGACTACCTCAACGTGACCGGAAGCGGAGATTTGCGAACAGCGAATGTCGACTGCTTTACGCTCGGCACGGTCCCGCTCCCGAGAAAAGCCGGACGTTGCTACACCAGCAACTACCAGCAGGCTTTCGGCCCCACGGCTTTCAGGATCGCGACAACTGACTACAACCTGTTCTTCCAGGATGATATTCGTGTCAGTCCGAAGCTGACGATCAATCTGGGCATGCGCTATGAGTACGAGCAATTGCCGGATGCGCAGATTCCAAATCCATTGCTGAATCTGGCGAATCAACCGGTCGGACCACAGCAGACCAATAACATTCCGTCTGACAAGAATAACTTCGGTCCGCGATTTGGTTTTGCCTACGACATCACAGGCGATGGCAAGACTTCGATTCGTGGCGGCTACGGAATCTACTACGGTCGAATCATCAATTCGACAATCATCAACGCCATCAGCAATACCGGTGTTGCGGCTGCGCAACGAACATTCTCGCTGTCAGCGACGGCCACTGGTGCGCCGGTGTTCCCGAACGTTTTCGCCAGCGCTCCTGCAGTTACTACTGCAGCTCCGGCGATCGTAGTCTTTTCGGATAACATGGCGGCTCCGCAGATTCATCAGGCGGACATCGTTTTCGAACGACAGATTCTCCCGAATACGGTGGTTTCTGCTTCGTTCCTCATCAGTGCGGGACGCAGGCTCCCGACGTTTACCGATCGAAATCTGTCGGCGCCGGTCCCGCGTACATTCGCGTTCGTAGGCGGTCCGCTGGGTGGAACGAGTATTACGGTGCCGTTCTTTGCTACACCCAGGCCCGATACACGTTTCGGCGCTATCACCGAAATTACCGGTGGTATCAAGACTCAGTATCAGGCGCTGGTGTTGCAGGCGAATCGTCGCCTTTCGAAGGGACTTCAGTTCCAGGTGAACTACACCTACTCGAAGGCCACGGACACCGGACAGAACTCGGCGACGTTTACGTTTGCCAACGGTCCGCTCAATCCGGCCGACCTTAGTTTGGAAACAGGCCGATCCAATCTGGACATTCCGCACCGCTTCGTTGCAAGCGCGGTGTGGAGCCCGGGGTTGCCGTTCGGTCTCGAGAACAGCAAAGTCGGAAAGGCGATCTTTGGCGGGTTCACAATTTCGCCGATCGTGGTAGCCCAATCGGGCGTGCCGTATTCAGCGAACGTTAGCGGATTTGGCCCCAGCGCGATCGCCGGTGGTATTACCGGATCGGGCGCACTTGGCCGCATTCCTCTGGTTTACGAGCGCAACGCATTCCGCTTCCCGAAACTGGTCAACGTGGACTTGAGAGTTTCGCGTCGATTCCGCATTACCGAAACCATGAACTTCGAGTTTTTGGCCGAGGCATTCAACCTCTTCAACCGTTATCAGGTCACCGGCGTAAGCACAACGCAGTACACTTTCTCCGGCTCGAACCTGAACTTTAATCCAAACGGACCGACCTTCGGAGTTCCGAATTCAACCGGAAACTCGATCTACCGCGAACGTCAGATCCAGTTTGCTTTGAGATTCCACTTCTAAGCGGGGTCTTAATTGAAGTCATAGCCGGGCGAGCTTTCGAGGCGCCCGGCTATTTCTTTGCCCCGGATCTCCATATCTTGCGCCGGCCTCCCCGGTCTCCAATGCGAAATAGCCGAAAACCTCATGAAATCGAAAGGAATTTTCGCTGGCTGAATTTGGCCAACATCTGCTAACATAGTTTTGCCCTTGGTGGCTGAGTGTCCTCGCGGCCGCCGATCATCCGCTCCAGCGCAAAAACACATGGAAATCCTGGATCTATCTGCCCACATCATCGATGACGATCGCCCAGTGCCGGTGATGTTGATCGAGCCTGTGCCCTTGCTCGACGAGGCGTTGGATTCGCTTCCGGACGGCTTTTACCTGTTCGATTCATACCGCCGTCTGGCCCGGATCAATCCCGCCGGCGCGCAGCTCGAGTTCTCTCAATCCGGACCGCTCGAGGGCAATCGCTGTTGCGATATGTTCTGGCGCGTGCCCGAAGCCACCGAATGTGTGGTCGACCGAGCTATCCGAAACGGCGAGACCGTCGAGGTCGAGATATTGGCGGGCATGCAGGGCGACCGGCCCACGCTGCTTACGGTCATTCCTCTAAAAGAGACAGAACGCGCACCTGCTGGTAGCGTTGTTGTGATCGCGCATGACGTGACGGAGTTGCGGCGAGCGGAATCTGAAGCGCTCGAACAAAAGTCGATCATGGCGAGTTTGGCGGATCTGGCTCCGGACGAAATCTACACACTCGATTTGAGCGGCCGATTCACCTGGATGAACGAGCGCGCTATCGTTTCAAACGAGGTGATTCCCAGCGGGCTGATGGGTCGGCAGCTGATTGAAATGGTCGCGGCCGAATCAAGAGAACGCGTGAACGATAACCTGGCCAGAACATTCGCGGGCGAATCGACTCGATGCGAAGTTCAGGTCATCCGCGCCGACGCGACTGTTCGCTATGTCGAAGCGCACACTTCGCCGTTATGGAAAGAGGGCAACGTCAACGGGGCGCTCGTATTCTTCCGCGATCAGACAGAACGAAAGCGCGCGCAGGAAAGAATGGCCCAATCGGACAAGCTTCGTGCGGTTGGCGAACTCGCGGCCGGAGTCGCACACAACCTGAACAACGCCTTGACGGTGATACAGGGTCGCGCTCAGCTATTGATGATGCGAACCGAAGACGAAGCGACGCGCAAGAGTCTCGAGGTCATCACCCGAGCCGTTGCTGATGGTTCGCAGACTTTGCGCAGAATTCTGGACTTCGCGCGACGCGATCGCGCGCAGGATTTTGCGCCGGTCGATTTGGCCGAGCTGATTACCTCGAGCGTCGAGATCGCGCGGCCCAAGTGGCAGAGCCGAAGCGCAACCCGATCGGGTCGTATCGAAGTCACCACCATGAACCAGGGCACCGTGTATGTTTTGGGCGAGGCAGCAGAACTTCGCGAAGTCGTGCTCAACATGATTTTCAACGCGGTGGATGCGATGCCGGACGGCGGCATCATTGAAACAGGCACCAGAGCAGAACTGGACGGAGCTTGTTTCTGGGTGGCAGATAACGGATGCGGCATTTCGCCCGAAACTGTCGCACGCATCTTCGAACCGTTTTATACCACCAAGGGTGAACGGGGAACGGGGCTGGGGCTGGCGGCTTCGCACGGAATAATCGAGCGCCATGGCGGACGCATAATGGTGGTCAGCGAGCCAGGGATGGGCACCAGATTTGAAGTGCGACTGCCGATTTACGAAAAGTCGCGCTCGTCCATGATCCGCGAAGAGATCACGGTGATGCCGATGGTGGGCGAGCCCGCGCGGGTATTGGTGGTCGAGGACGAAGACGGTGTGCGCGCGATCTTGCTCGACACGTTTGAGTCAGCCGGCCACTTCGTGACCGAAGCTTCGACCGGATCGCAGGCAATCGCTCGGTTGGAAGAAGCCCGCGACGAAAAGTTCGACATTGTGATCTCGGATCTCGGTTTGCCCGAGGTAAGCGGGCTGCACGTTGCCCGCTGGGTGAAGGAGCACAGCCCGGACACGTTCTTTATCCTGGTAACCGGCTGGCCTGACATGGTCGCGTCCGATGATTACGAAAAGGCTCGGCTTGACCTGGTTATGAAGAAACCGTTTTCGGGCTCGGATGTGTTGCTGGAGGCAAACAAGTTGTTGTCGACACTGGAACCGATCGAGACGGCAAACGCCGATTGAGCTATTTCGTCGCAATTCTTAACTAGCGCACGGTTGTTCGAAGTTGAGCCATCGTGCGCGTTTTTATGTATGGAAACACGCTAGGCAGCTTCCAAGCTTCTTCTCCTCTCTGAACCGGCTATCTCGCTCCAACTGCAATGGGTTTGCGGGTCAGCAACCGTGCGCTGGTCCCTACAGAACGGCTGGAACATCGCTTGCCAAAGAATCCACGAACGGTACGAAACTTTAGGGAGGGGAAATCATCATGGGTTTACCAAATAAGGACGAAGTCGAAGGCAAGTGGGACCAGGCAAAGGGAGCGGTTAAGGAAAATGTCGGCCGCGCGATAGATGATCGCGAACTGGAAGCCGAAGGACAGGCGGACCGCGCCAGTGGAAACGTGCAGGAAGGACTCGGAACTGCCAAACGCAAAGTGGGTGAGGCGGTCGAAGACATCGGCGAAGCTATCAAACGATAAGCTCGTACGTAAACAAAAAGCAAAGGCAGGAGCGAGTTATTCGCGCCTGCCTTTTCGTTAGCAGATACCAGATGTCAGATGCTAGATTTTAGTAAGAGAAAAACTAACATCTGACATCTGAGTTTGAGTCTATCTTCGCCAGCGACTGCTGGGCGGATCGTTCAGCAATTTATCCACGCCGCGACTGAAAGCTCGTTCTGGATACGTTCGATCAAGATCGCGAATTTCGTGCTCGCGTTCGCGCGGAGTCATTGCGAATCGATACCGCGGATGTCGATCATCCGAAGCGTCACCGCGTCGTCGATTATCACTCCGTTCGTGTCGCTCGCGTCGGTCCAGCTCAGCTTCGGCTCGCAACTCTGCATCGCGTTCCAGATATCGCTGTCGATGATCGTTGCGGCTTTCGACCGAACGGCTTAAGCGATTTGCTATCTGACTCCGACGCGCCGCGCTAAGCTCTCGATCAAACGCGTCGCGCCGGTCACGAGTCGGAGCTTCGCGTTCGTAGCCGGCGTCACGATCAGAGTACCGGGCATCAGTTCGACCAGTCCGAAAGTGCCCTTGACGCTCAAGTACAAGCCGAGCTCTGTGACGTTCGCGGGAATCGGCGTCCGATCTGTTCGAACTCTCTCCTAAGCGACGCTCGTCGCGGTATGGCGCTATCGATCTTCGCCCTTCAGCCACCGCTGCAAACCTCTCCAGGTCGTCTTCAAGTTGTTCACCGGGATCCACTCCGAACAGATCGGCAACAATTTCCCCCATCCGACCGGCGGGAGGCTCGTATCCCAACACGACATGTAAACGCGTAGTCCCGCGTCTTGTTTCTTCGAAGAGGACTTCGCCTTCAGTGTCTATGTCGCCGCGCACCGAACGCCACGAAATTTTTCGATCGGGTTGGAAGACGATCGTTTCGGCTTCCCATTCGACCGTCGTTCCCAGTGGCGCCGCCGCCGTCCATCGCGTGAAATGACGTCCGCTGTAGTGAACGTCCTTGATGTTACGCATCCAGCGGGGAAAATTTTCGAAGTTGCTGAAGAGATCAAAAACGCGCTCGACAGGCGCGTCGATCTCGATGAATCTTTCTTTGAATTGCATAACGGTTTTTCCAATCAGCTGGAAAGCCAGCCCCTACGAGCTGGAGTTAAAAGCGAACCACGAAATGCACGAACAAAATGAAGAGCCAATCACACGAATCGACGAACGAGTTTCCTCTCACTTAGTGTTATTTCGCCTTCGGCTTCGTGTTTTCGTGGTTTACTCCTCTCTTCTGCACTGGAACATCTCAGTCCCACTCACTTTCCGCAGAAACGACTTATCCAGAGCTCCCTTTACTCCTGTCGTACGTGTTCGGCTCCTATGTCTTCCAACAACTCTTCCAACTTCTCAGCGTCTTCATCGGACTTGGATTCGACGCCAAGCAAGATGCCACCGCCGCGCAGACCCGCGTCGTAAACCTTCGCGCGATGCTCTGGAATGCCGGCGCCAATCAGCGCGCCGATTATGCCCCCTGTAGCTCCGCCCGCTCCGGCGCCGGCCAGCGCCGCTACGATTGGACCAGCGATGACGATTCCCGGCAGAACGATGGGAGCGCCCAGTGCAACGATCGCCGTCAGTGCGGCTGCGCCGACGGCTCCGCCAACGGCCCCGCCGATTCCGGCGCCATCGGCTGCGTGCGTTCGTGTCTGAACCGCGAACTCTTTAGTCTTGGTCGCGTCGGACATCAGCACGCTGATGTCGTCTCGCGTGTAGCCTCGTTTGATAATCGCGTCGACAGCCGATTCGGCTGCTACCCGTGTCTTAAATAACCCTGTAACCAATTTTGCTTTCGACATTGATAGTCTCCTTTAACTCGTTTGATTGACCAGAATGGTGGTTTGTATAAAGAACCAACCCGATGTAGGTGCAACGCCTATGCCGATTCGCGAGGTGATAAGCCGGAGGAACGCGCAACATGCAAGTGCGGTCAAAACGGAGCAATTCGGGGATTTTGAGAAAAGCATGCGCGTGTCTGATGGCATTCGCCGCGATTCGAGCGTATCAAAGGCAAACAAGCTGACCGCAGATTCGAACAGACCGTGGAGCTTCGAGAAATGTCCGACTAACTTCAAGTTTGTCGCCGAGACTCCATAAGCGAAAGCTTGTCGGGCATTGGGCCAGCCGCAGATTCGAACGAACCAGATGTTGGAGTTCAGGAGAACTGTTCGACAAACTGAAGTTTGTCGGACATGGCGCTTTCGCCTTCTGGCAGGCTCTAGTGTAAGGTAATAATCGAAGCTTCAACGAGGGGATGAAATCATGATCACGGCGGTAATTTTTGACATAGACGGAACGCTGGTCGATTCAGTGGACCTGCATGCACAGGCCTGGAAAGACACGTTCAAGCAGTTCGGTAAGGACGTACCTTATGAACAGGTGCGACATCAGATCGGCAAAGGCGCGGACCAATTGCTGCCTGTCTTCTTTTCGCGAGAAGAGCTGGAAGAGCTCGGCGACGAGATCGAGCAGTACCGCAGCGACATTTTCAAACGAGAATACCTGTCGCGCGTTCGCGCTTTTCCGAAAGTGCGCGAGCTGTTCGAGCGCATTAAGCTGGACGGAAAGCTTATCGTGCTCGCTTCATCAGCCAAGGAAGACGAGATCGAAGCGTATAAGAAGATCGCGAACATCGAAGATCTAATCGAAGAAGAGACTTCGTCGGACGATGCGGAAAAATCGAAACCGCATCCGGATATTTTCAAAGCTGCGTTGGAACGCCTGGGCGATATTAGTCCGGATGAAGTGATGGTTGTGGGCGACACTCCGTACGATGCAGAGGCCGCCGGAAAACTCGGCATACGCACCATCGGGCTTCTGTCCGGCGGGTTTCCTGAATCGGAATTGGAATCGTCGGGAGCAAGCAGAATTTTTGAAGATCCCGCGGACCTGCTTGGGAATTACGATCAATCGCCTCTTGGAGAACGCAAGGCCGACTCGGCAGTCGGTAATTAAGAAGTCCGTCCCGAATGTTTCCGGAGATTGCTAGCACAAGCGATTTTCACTCTAACAACTACTTTTCTGATGTCGTCACGCGCACCGTCAAGCCTGTTCGGCAGTGACCGCTCGGTAATCGAAGCCGAGATGAAGAACCTGGAAGAGGTGGAATGCCCCGTTTGCGGCATTCCCCCGAAGCCGTTCGCGGTCGACTACCAGGGCTTTCAACTTTGTCGCTGTCCGAAGTGTGACCTGCAATTTCTTAGTCCGCGACCGACCTTCGACCAACTCTCTGTCAGCGTTTACAACGAAACCTATCACGCCGAGCCGTCCGGAGTTCTGAGCGACGCAAAGCGATATCAATTCGAAAGACAGTTTGGAACGATCGAGAAGTTGCTCGGTCGCAAGGGAAGAATTCTGGACGTCGGTTGCGGTAACGGAACTTTTTTGCAGCTAGGTCAGACTCGCGGTTGGGAGGCTTTTGGCAGCGACATCTGGTTGTCGCCCTTCGTACGCGACTTGAACAAGTTTCCGCTGTGGGAAGGCCCGCTGTTGAAGATCGATTTCGGCGAAGAGAGATTTGACGCGATACGATTCAACCACGTGCTCGAGCATACACAGGATCCGCTTGCCGAATTGGTGCGCTGCCGTGACCTGCTCAAACCGGGCGGCATCCTGTATGTCAGCGTTCCGAATATCGGAGGCATCAGCACACACATGAAGAACCTGCAGAGCCGTCTCCATTTGAAGAAGCGTCGTTGGAGACATTATGCGGCGCTGCACCATCTCTGGTTCTTCACGCCAAAGACGCTTCAGCGATTGATGGAGCGCGCGGGATTGCGAGTGCTGCTGTGGGAAACCCCCATCTATAAAAAAGAAGGACAGAGCGCGATCGTCGAAGGTTTGCAACGACAGTTGTTCGAGAAGTCGCACACTTCGAGCATCCTGGATTTTTATTGTACGGTGATGTCCGACAAGCTTTAGCTTGTCGATGACTTTTCCGGAGTTCAATTTACGACGTCAACGACAAACTAAAGTTTGTCGGACATTCTTCGCAATGAGAATCCTGCAAGTTTGTTCAGCGCGTACGCTCGGCGGCGGCGAACGCCACGTGGCCGCCCTGGCAAACGGATTGGCTGAACGCGGCCATGAAGTGTTTGCGGCGTTGTCCCCGCACTCGCCGTTGACCGACATGCTCGCGCCACTGCCCGCCGAAAATCTCTTCACAATACGGATGCGAAACGCGTTGGATATCACCAGCGCGTTGAAGCTTGCCCGCGTAATTCGAGAACGGAAGATAGACATCGTGCACGCGCACCTTGCGCGCGATTACCCGCTTGCGTCGCTGGCGGTTCGCCGTTACGCGCGGCTGGTGGTTACGAGGCATGTGCTATTTCCTCTCAACCGGCTTCATTCGCTGACGCTTTCAAAAGCGGCGCAGATTATCGCCGTCTCCGACGCGGTCGCGAACGGATTGCGAAAGCAGCGGATCGTCGAAGAGCGCCGGATACGCGTCATTCACAATGGAATTGATATAGAACGATTCGCAGGCGAGCCATCGGCCGAATTTCTAAAGGCAGCGCGTGGCTTGCTGCGAACGGATCGTCGGTTTTTGGTGGGAACTGTTGGAAGCCTCTTGCCGATGAAAGGGCACGAGGACTTCATCCGCGCGGCAGCATTGCTTGCGGTGAGCCGCGACGACGTGGATTTTGTCATCGTCGGTGATGATGAACCGCGTAATCGCGACTATCGGGTGCTGCTCGAGCGTATGATCGCGGAACTGAACCTAAACGATCGCGTGCGATTGATTCATTGGACCGAAGATTTAGCGAAGTTCTATGCAGCGCTGGATGTATACGTTTCCGCTTCGCACACCGAGGCGTTCGGATTGTCGATCGTCGAAGCGATGGCCAGCGGAAAAGCCGTGGTCGCTACGGCAACCGAGGGCGCCGAGGAGATTATCGAAGACGGCACGATCGGGATGCTGACGCCGACTGCGAACGCCGCAAGTCTGGCGGAGGCGATCGGATCGTTGCTGGATGACGACGAACGGCGAAAGCTGCTTGGGACAAACGCGCGGGAGAACGTCAGGGATCGATTCGGTTTGCAGAAGATGATTGAGGCTACTGAAGGCTTGTATGTTGAGGCCAGAGGATCGAGCTAGCTGAACGTGATATTAGCCAGTCTGCAAAGCGTACGAACCACGAAATAACACGAAAAAAGAAAAGCGAAATCACATGAAACAGCTACCTGGTTTCGTTTCGTGTGATTTCGATCGACTTCGTGTTATTTCGTGGTTCGTACTTTCTTACGTCGGCGCAGGTCCTTTGATCGTGCCCGACCACGGCGGTTCGGATTGTTTGGGAGAAGGAGGCGGGTCCGTCTGGGTCTCAAACGGGGCCGACAGGATCGCGCCGTCGACCAGACAAAAACTGAGTGTATCCGGAAACGTACGATTGCAGGTGGGACAGCTTTTCATACTGGAGGAGCCTCTGTTCTCGCCTGGGTTGAGAGGCTGTTGCTTGAAAGATAGCTGCTAAGAGTGACGGAAAGAAAAGCATTTCTCGCAAAGGCGCAAAGAAAAGAAAGCCGAAAGCCGCAAAGGAGAATAGGCTTGATCCTGTGCAACTTCGTCGAGAGTCTCTCACCTTCAGCCGGAGTCTGCGACTTCCGGCTTTCTTTTCTTTGCGCCTTTGCGAGAAATCTCTTTCTTACCAGTCGTCAACTTATTCGGAGCTAGGCGGGGACAGGGTCCCCTTCCTGACTGCGTCAGGTCATGTTGAATATTTACGGCAGCGTTGTTTCGAGCACCTTTCGCTCCTGCTCTCTACGAAACTCGCGCAGCTTTTCTCTCAGCTCTGGACGCGTGTTGGCAAGAATCGCGATCGCCAGAAGCGCTGCGTTCTTGGCTCCGGCTTCGCCGATCGCAAGTGTGCCGACCGGAATTCCCCCGGGCATTTGAACCGTCGACAAAAGCGAGTCCAATCCCAACAGAGCGCTTTTCATCGGTACACCCAACACCGGCAGCAAGGTGTGCGCGGCAACAACGCCGGCCAGATGCGCCGCGCCGCCGGCGGCTGCGATGATCACTTCGACTCCGCGTTCTTCCGCGCCCGAAGCATATTCAAGCGCCAACGCGGGTGTGCGGTGCGCGGACATTACTCGGCTCTCGTGCGGCACGCCGAACTTCTCGAGCATCTCGTCCGCGTGTCGCATGGTTTCCCAGTCGGTCTTGCTGCCCATTACGACCGCCACCAGCGGCGAAGTTTGTGATGTGTTTTCAGCTTGGCTCATTAACTTGTCCTACTTGGTCGCGCCGGAATAACCGGCCTTGCCGTCGAAGTCGTAGAGGTTTTCGATCTTTATGAAGTCCAGTCCAGCGCCGGATATTCTTGTCAGCAACGACGCGATCTGCTCGTGCGTCACTGCGCCGTTTTCAGCGAAGTAACGACATCGCCAGTGGTCGGTGCAGAAAGTGTCCGGCTGTCCCGCCGGCCAAACTTCAACGCCGCGATTGCTGATAAGAGCCAGCCGCACGCCTTCGGTCTCGATCGCCTGCAACGCCTGGCCCAGTTCATCCGCGCTGCCTTTGTTCCAATCCAGGAATACATCCACGCCGACCAAATCCTTTTTGGCAGGAGCGCGATTTGAGATGAGCGGTTTCGATGCCACCGCTTCTTCGCCGGACTTGTACGCGACCGGCTTAAGCGTCTCGGGCTTTTGACCCATCCGCTGGACTACTGCGTCTGCAAATTCTTTCGTACCGACTTTCTCTTTGCTGACTCGTTCGTCGTACACGTCGTAGGTATGGACGCCGTCTTCGATGGTTCGAAGCCACGCGTTATGAACTCGTTCCGCCACGTCGGTCTGGTTGATGTGGACCAGCATCATCACGGCGCCCAACAGCAAGCCGGTTGGGTTGGCCAGGTTCTGTCCCGCGCGACGCGGCGCGCTGCCGTGGATCGCTTCGAACATAGAGACGTTCTCGCCGATGTTGGCGGATCCCGCCAGCCCGACCGAACCGGCGATCTGCGCGGCTACGTCCGACAGAATGTCGCCGTACAAATTGGGCATCACGACCACGTCAAAATTCTCGGGCGTGTCGGCCAGCTTGGCCGCGCCGATATCCACGATCCAATGGTCCGCGGTGATGTTTGGATATTCGGTTGCGATTTCGTCAAAGACTCGGTGAAAGAGACCGTCGGTCTGCTTCATGATGTTGTCTTTGATAAAGCAAGTTACTTTCTTTCGATTGTTCCGCTCAGCGTAATTGAAAGCGTATCGAACGATTTTTTCGCAGCCCGGACGAGAGATGAGCTTCAAACACTCTTCGACCTGGTCCGTTTGGCGATATTCGATTCCGGCGTATAGGTCTTCTTCGTTTTCGCGCACGATCACCACATCCATGACAGGATGTTTGGTGGCGACAAACGGATGGTAAGAAACGCACGGACGAACATTGGCGTAGAGGCCCAACGTTTTTCGCACCGCGACGTTCAAGCTTTTGTAGCCGCCGCCCTGCGGAGTCGTGATCGGAGCTTTTAAGAAAACCTTTGTGCGACGCAGCGACTCCCAGGCCTCCGGAGCGATGCCCGCGCTGTTTCCGGCCAGGTAAACTTTCTCGCCGATCTCGATCGTTTCGATCTCGATCCGCGCCCCGGCTTCCTTAAGAATATGCAGGGTCGCGGCCATGATTTCAGGGCCGATGCCGTCGCCGTGAGCGACAGTGATAGGAACATTATTCGACATGATGCTGAGTGATTTTGCCTTTCGAGTGACTCGCTTTGCGAGCGAAAGCTTAATGGGACGAAGCAAGTTATGTCAAAGGACGGTTGTGTTTGAGGGTTGGTCAGTTTGAAATTCCTCACGAGTTTAGCGATAAGGAAAAGAGGGTTCCCGCAAAGGCTCAAGACGCAAAGAAATCCGCAAAGATAAAGTAAGGCTCAACACCTTTGCGCCTTTGTATCAACCTTGTAGGAGCGCCGAAATTGGTGTTGATGGCTCTACTTTTCTTCGGGTGTTTCGTGGTTTGTTCGCTTCTTTACCACTAATCACACGAAGCCGTTAACGAAATCACACGAACAACTTGCTCGGACCGGGGCTCTGAACTCTAAAGCGCCTCGATCTTGGCGGCGAGGACGAAGTCGCTCTCGCTTAGGCCGGCGATCTTGTGCGTGTAGATCGTTAATTCGACGTAGCCCCAACCAAAACAGATATCCGGATGATGGCCCTGTTGTTCGGACAGATCGCCGACTCGCGTGACGAACTGCTGCGCTTCGCGAAAGTTCTTGAACTCGTATCGTTTCGTCAGGTGATGGTCTTCGACGACCTTCCAATCGCTTCCCAACTCTTTCAGGAATTCCTTTATCTCATCGCCGCGCATAGGCGGGATTCCGCCTCGGCAGGGAACGCAATCGCGGCTCGCTAAGTCACTCATAATGGCGTGTCCTTCTAAAACTAATTCGGCTCACTCAGTATTCTGGATAACATAGCACACTAAAGTTGGCCAACGGGGCGGAAGCCCGGCCGTAAGAGAGGCGTTCTATCAGAGTTCTAAGGCTGAGATGTTTGTAACCGAAAGCTGTTTCATGCAAACGTTCCGAGTTCTCTCGATCGCCCGCAACGTCGGACTTGGCAAACGACCGCTGACCGGATAGTCTTAAGCTGTTCCAGCAATACAAGTTTGCCCGCTTCGAATTGAGGAGATAAGCCGATGGCTGTCGTACATCCCTTCCGCGCTCTTAGACCGCCCGCTGATCTGGCTTCGCAGGTAGCGAGCGTCCCTTATGACGTCGTTAACAGCGACGAAGCACGTGCACTGGCCGCGGGAAATCCGTGGAGCTTTTTGCATGTCTCGCGCCCGGAAATCGACTTGCCCGTCGGTACGGATATTCACAGCGATGAAGTCTATAAAAAAGCGTCGGACAATTTCACTGAGTTGATCGAACGTTGCCCGCTTAAGGTTGACCCCGAACCGAGTCTTTATCTTTACCGTTTGATCATGGGCGAACAGGAGCAGATCGGGCTGGTAGCTTGTTGCTCGGTTGATGAATACGACAACGACACGATTCTCAAACATGAAAAGACGCGGCGCGACAAAGAGGACGATCGCACGCGGCATATGTTGGCGCTGCACGCGCAGACCGGTCCGGTTTTCTTAACCTATCGAGGAAACCAGGACATCGACACGATGGTCATGGACGTTACCCTGACCGATGCGATCTATGATTTCACCGCGCCCGACGGCGTACAGCACACAGTCTGGCAGGCGCCGGATCCGATTCGATTCGTCCAGGCCTTTCGCGATATTCCAAAACTCTATATCGCCGACGGACATCACCGCGCTGCGTCGGCCTCACGAGCTCGGGCGTACATGAAGGAACAGCACGGCGACAAACATACCGGCGAAGAGGAGTACAACTTTTTCCTGACGGTGTTGTTTCCCGCGGAGCAACTTCGGATCCTTCCGTACAACCGCATCGTCCGCGACCTCAACGGAATGTCGTCCGACGAATTTCTGACAGAAGTCGAAAAGACTTTCGATGTAACGGAAGACGCTCCCGCTTCACCGCCATCACGTGGCCACTGGAGCATGTACCTGGACGGAAAGTGGTACGGCCTGAAACTCAAAGACAGCGGAAGCATTCAATCCGACGATCCGGTAGCGTCGCTTGATGTCAGCATTTTGCAGGAGAACCTGCTTGATCCGATCCTCGGCATCAAGGACGTGCGAACTGATAAGCGGATAGACTTCGTCGGCGGAATTCGCGGCACTGAAGAGCTCGAGCGGCTGGTGCAGGAAGGGAAAGCCGCAGTCGCGTTCTCTCTTTCGCCGACAACTCTCGAAGACCTGTTGAAAGTTTCCGATGCCGGCAGCATCATGCCGCCGAAATCAACCTGGTTCGAACCGAAGTTACGCGACGCTCTGCTGATTCATAAGATTTGAATTTCGCGCCGGACGAAAAGCAGCTTGTGCTTTTCGTGCCGCGTTCATCTTATGCTCGAAACCGCTCGACTACACATGCGACGGCTTACCGAACGCGACCTGGATGAGTTGGCCGCGTTGAGGTCGGACGCTGAAATCATGCGATTCATCGGCGAGCAATCGCGCGAAAGGGTTTCGCAGCGATTGCAGGTTTACATGTCGTGGTATGAAAAATTCGGCTTCGGCATGTGCGGCGTATCTCTGAAGGGACAGCGGCCGTTGATCGGTTGGAGCGGGCTGGGTACGCTCGAGGACACTGGTGAAATCGAAGTCGGCTACGGTTTCGACAAGCCGTATTGGGGCCAGGGATTCGCGACGGAAGTGGCTGCGGCGTGGCTAAGGTATGGTTTTGAGCACATCGGGCTGAAGCGAATAGTTGCGATTGCGATGCCCGAGAACATCGGTTCCAGGCGAGTGATGGAAAAACTCGGGATGAGGTACGAGCGAAACGCGAGGCATTACGGGGTTGATGTGGTGTATTACGCGATGGATCGCGACGAGTTCTATCCGGACGAGCGATCGGTTTATGTTGTGCACGAGTGAGGCGAGCCGCCTGCGCTCCAACTTCAGCTCGTCGGACGCCGGCGACAAACTGAAGTTTGTCGGACATTTTCTTGAGGCTAAGCGAATGAAAGTTTTGTTGGCAGACAAGTTCGAACAGTCCGGACAAGATGGCCTGGTGGCGATCGGGTGCAACGTGTCTTTTCAACCGGATCTGAAAGACGACGCGTTGGTAGCCGCTATCGGCGAGACGAAGCCGGACGTGCTGGTTGTGCGCTCGACCAAAGTCACCGAAGCGATGATGGATGCCGGAGCGCTGAAGCTTATCGTGCGCGCGGGGGCGGGCTACAACACGATCGACGTCGCGGCGGCATCGAAACGCGGGATCTATGTTTCGAATTGTCCGGGGAAAAACTCGATCGCGGTTGCCGAGCTCGCGTTTGCGCTGATCCTCGCGCTTGATCGCCGCATCGCCGACAACGTTATCCAGCTTAGACAAGGTCAATGGAACAAGAAAGAGTTTTCCAAAGCGCGCGGTCTTTACGGACGTACGCTGGGACTTATCGGTGTAGGCAAGATCGGTCAGGAGATGATTCCGCGTGCGCGCGCTTTTGGCATGCCCGTGGTCGCATGGAGCCGAAGCCTGACGCCCGAGCGGGCGATGGTGCTGGGCGTGGATTACAAGGAAACACCGCAGGAAGTAGCGCGCGAGGCTGACGTTGTCAGCGTACATCTCGCGTTGAAGCCCGAGACGCTTTCGCTGGTCGGCGCCGACGTGTTGGGCTCGATGAAAGACGGCGCGTACTTCATCAACACTTCGCGCGGCGAGGTGGTCGATCAGGCAGCGCTGGTTCACACGATGAAGATGCGCGGCATTCGTGCGGGGCTCGATGTCTATGCCGCGGAACCGGCGGGCGGCACCGGAGAGTTCACCGACGAAATCGCGAAGGAAGAGAACCTCTACGGCACGCATCACATCGGCGCTTCGACCGAACAGGCGCAGGAAGCAATCGCGGCCGAAACAGTTCGAATCATCGAGACGTTCAAAGAGACGGGCAGAGTGCCCAATGTAGTAAACCTGGCGAAGCGCACGCCGGCAACGCACATGCTGGTGGTTCGCCATCGAGATCGGCCGGGAGTGCTGGCCCAGGTGCTCGACGCGATTCGAACCGCGAACATAAATGTTCAGGAGATGGAGAACATAATTTTTGAAGGCTCGGAAGCCGCAGTCGCGCGAATCAATCTGGAAAGCACGCCGTCAGCAGCGACACTGGAAAAACTGCGTAACGAGAACGCGGAGATTCTTGAGCTGAATCTGATCGAGATTAAGAGCTAGGAGTGGTTTAGATTGAGTCTTTTGTTGAGTGTGATTCTTGCAGCCAGCGAACGAACCGCTAAACAACACCAAGACGAGACCAAGCCACACGAAACAAGTTGTTTTTTCGTGATTTCGTGCATGGCTCGTTCGGGTTGTTTCGTGGTTAGTAGGTTCGACGGTCTTCCCCAGAGTTCGAATTCAAACTGAACCAGCGGCCAAAAGCTAGATTTACCTGAATGAAAACCACGCTCATCACAGGCGCATCCAGCGGAATCGGCGAAGCCTTCTCACGCAAGCTGGCCTCGCAGGGCGAGAATGTCACGCTGGTCGCGCGCACTGAGCAGAAGCTCGCGACCTTGTGCAGCGAACTTGGACGCGCCTACAACATCAACGCGCAATTTGTTGCGCTTGATCTGACGGAAAACGATGCGCCGGCGAAGTTGTTTGAAGAGACGAACGCGCGCGAATTGGAAGTCGAGATGTTGATCAACAACGCCGGCTTTGGTTCGATGGGCGACTTTATTACGCTCGAGCTGGAGCGCGAACTCGAGATGATCGATTTGAACATCAAGGCGCTGGTCGCTCTGACTCATCTTTTCCTGAAGCCGATGCGCGAGCGCGAACGTGGTTCGATCATCAATGTAGCTTCGACCGCGGGATTCCAACCGCTGCCGTACATGACGACCTATGCCGCGACCAAAGCTTTCGTGCTTTCCTTTTCCGACGCGCTTTGGGAAGAGAATCGCGAGCACGGGATTACTGTGATGGCGCTTTGTCCGGGTGTGACGGATACAAACTTTTTCGCCGCGTCAGAGATGGAGCGCCCGCCGATGCGGATCGCGCAAACACCCGAACAGGTGGTCGAGACAGCATTGAAGGGATTGAAGCGCGGACGCGGCCATATCATTTCGGGTTGGGCCAATTATTTCCTGGCAGAGAGCGAACGGCTGGTGCCGCGTTCGCTGGTTGCGCGCGTGGTTGGGAAGGCGCTGAGGCCGGGGAAGACGGAAAAGCAGTGATGAGTGAGATGTTGGATGTCAGATGCTAGATGTTGGAAGTGACAAGTGGAGCGCAGGCGGGCCGCCTGCGCTCCATCGAGATACAGTTTCATTTAGAGGAGAGTCCTAATGTCCGAGAGAATTTTTAACTTCAGCGCGGGGCCGGCCGTGCTTCCGCTTCCCGTTTTGGAAAAGGCGCAGGCCGAACTGGTGAGTCTGCCCGGCGTCGGCATGAGCGTGATGGAGATCAGCCATCGCTCGAAGACGTTCGACGAGATTCACGGACGTGCCGAGAAGGGCATACGCGAATTGATGGGCGTGCCCGACAACTATCACGTGCTGTTTTTGCAGGGTGGCGCGAGCCTGCAATTCTCGATGATTCCGATGAATCTGTTGCCGAAAGGCGGCAGCGCCGATTACATCCTGACCGGAAGCTGGGGCAAGAAGGCGATCAAAGAGGCCAAGCGCGAGGGCGCGGTCAACATCGCCGCCACCACCGCCGACGGCGGATTCACGCGCGTCCCGGCTCAGGACGAACTCAATCTTGATCCGAACGCGGCATACGTTCACTTCACTTCGAACGAAACGATCGAGGGCGTCGAGTTCAAGAGCGAGCCCGAGCTCGGAAGCGTGCCGCTGGTTTGCGACTCGTCGTCCGACATCCTGTCCCGACCGATCGCAACCGAAAAATACGGATTGATCTACGCCGGTGCGCAGAAAAACATTGGCCCAAGCGGCGTCACGCTGGTCATCATCCGCGATGATCTGCTGCCGCGGATTCCGGACGGCATGCATACGATGTTGGACTATCGCACGCACGTCGAAAACAATTCTCTCTACAACACGCCCAACACATTCGGCATTTACATAATTGCACTGGTCTGCGACCTGCTGCGCGAAAAGGGCGGGCTCGAGGCGATGCAGCGCGAGAACGAAGCCAAAGCCAAACTGCTTTACGACGCGATCGATGCGACCGAGTTTTATCGCGGCCACGCGGACCAGGATTCGCGGTCGCAGATGAACGTAACGTTCCGATTGCCGTCGGAAGAGCTGGAAAAGAAGTTTGCCAACGAGGCTACGGCTGCGGGCCTGGATGGACTGAAGGGCCATCGCTCGGTCGGCGGAATTCGCGCGTCGATCTATAACGCGTTTCCGCGCGAAGGTGTTGTCGCGTTGGTTAACTTCATGAATGAATTCGAGCGCACGAACGGTTAGCTCGCGCTCGAAGGCCACGAAGGTAGAATTCCTCATGAAACCACTTTTGCATTTGCTTCTGCTTCTGACGCTTGTTGGCATCTGCAATTCAACCGCGTTTGCCCAACTCGCCCCGAAACCCATCGGTGGGAATGCGGCCGAGGAGTATCTGCGCAAAGGCGAGCAGATGTTGCATCGCGGCGATTGGACGGCGGCTGAAGCGCATTTCCGCGCCGCGATTCACAATCCGGTCAATCCGGTTTGGGTCGTCTGTTTGGCGGTCGCGCTGGATAAGCAGGGAAAATCTGAAGAGGTGATGGCCCAGGTGAAGCGGCTCATCGAGACGCAAAACATCGTATCGCTCCTTGTGATTCACCTGATCCATGAAAAACGGGCGGCTCGTCTTTGTCGATACCAATGTCTTCGGCCAGGAGCAAGTTGGAATCAAACGTTATCTGGCAGCCGTCCAAAGTGTGACGGCCGAGTTCGAGGAACGCAAGAACGTGCTCACGGGTATTGAAAAGCAGATCGAAGCGATCAATATCGAGATCTTAGGTTTGGAAGCGGCGAAGGACGCGACCGCTATTAAGTCAAAGCAAGACCAGCGAGCGAAGCTTGAACGAGAGCTCGAAAAGAAGAAAAAGGACTACAACTCGGCTTATGAAAAGCGTTTCCAGAAGGTTGCGGAAAAGTTTCCAGTGAAATTGGGAACGCGCTGGATGCGTACGCGAAGAAACGCGGATTTGCGATAATCCTGGATCGCAACGTTTTCAAGAACATCCAGTTTCTGTCAGATAAGAGCATCGATGTCACGGAAGATTTCGTCAAAGAATACAACACACTTTACCCGCAGTAAGGTTTAGGAAGCTCTGAGTTAATAAATTCCCCTCCCTCTGGGAGGGGAGCAAATGCGATTTTCAATCTAACCTTGTTCAGAGCTTTCTTCCGGGCGACAAACTGAAGTTTGTCGGACATGCAAAAATTCTCCTTTTACCCGTTCATCCAATACAGTCTCCCTTCTAAGTCATCGTCGAAACTGGAGGTCGTACCCCGAAGTGCCTAAACAACTGTTCCGAGCCTGCATTCTGTCATTGCTTGTTTCGTTTCTGAATCTTCCGCTTGCCAACGCGCAACAGATCGCGCAGCCGCCCACCTTCAAGCCTGCGGTAAAACGTGTAGCAGTTTTTAAGAACGGATATGTTTTCACCTACCGCGAGGGCCAGGCGACGCCGGTGAATGGTTGGGTTTATTCAAGCGAAGTCCCGATCGGCGTGATGGGAACGGTCTGGGGATACAGCGCTTCTACGCAAGCGCGTGTGACACAGCTTCTTGCCACTGAAGCGGGAAAGAAGGACCCGGCCCGCGTAGCCAATCTGGAAGAGCTCCTGTTTATTAACGAAGGATCGCGCGTGCGGGTCAGGTCGCAGTACTCGGACAAGATCCTCGAAGGAAAATATGTGATTCTGAATCCGCGACGCAGATTTGCTATCGGCGCTGATACCGAGGTCCTGCGTACTACCAGCGGCGAGCAGATTCAGAACGGTGAATCCGACATAGCCATCACGACCGAAACCGGCGTGACGGTAATGCGAACATCGAACATCGCGTTTCTGGAATTTTCAGGACAGCCGCGTTGGGACAAGCTGGTGGCTGGTACGGAGAACCGTCTCGGCTTGAAGGTCGAAGGCGTTCCCGACGGTCAGTCCGTGGGGCTCGGCATCGCCGCGCTCGAACGCGGAATTCGATGGATTCCGGCTTATCGCATCGAGCCAAAGGGCGATCCGGTTACCGAAGCCAAGCTCGAACTTGAAGCGATGGTCATAAACGAGCTGGCCGATATCGGCGACGCGGAATTCTATTTCGTCGTTGGCGTTCCGCATTTTCTTTACCAGGATCTGGTCTCGCCGCTTTCGCTCAGCCAGACGTTCGCTGGAGTCTCCAGTTACTTCAGCGTCAGCCAAAGCCAGTATTCGAACGCGATCATGACGCAAAGTCGCGCGGGCGAAATGCGACCTTCAAGCGGAGCACGAATCGGAGGCGACGCATCGGCAACCGTGCCGGAAGAGGACAGCTTGCCGGCGATGTCTGCAGACGAGCTGTACCTCTATCGCTCGGACCAGGTGGCTCTGAAGAAAGGCGAACGCGCCAGTCTGCGCCTTTTCTCTTTAACTGTTCCGGCCCGCGAGGTGTACGAGTGGGCAGTCCCCGACGCGTCGACGCCCGATGACGAATACAGCGCGCGAACTTTGACCAATCTGAAGCAGGGGTTCTGGCGCTCGATCAAGCTGAGAAACGAAACCGGTATGCCCTGGACCACCGGACCCGCGCTTACTTTTCGCGACTGGAAACCTCTGGGCCAGGACATCCTCGCGTTCACGCCTGTGAAGACAGAGACGACTGTGCGGGTAACGCCGGCCACCGAAGTGGTGGGAACGCATAAGCTGCAGGAGAAATCGCGTGTGCGCGAAGTGCGGCCACGAAAACCGAATGACGACGATCCCGAACAATTCGACATCATCACAATCGAAGGCACTATCAAACTTCGAAACGTAAAGAACCATCCGGTGACTGTGATAATCACGCGCCGGCTGTCGGGCACCGTTTTGCAGGCAACGGACGAGGCGAACATTTCCCGCGAGGGTTCCGAACTTCAAGCCAACAACCCGCTGTCGATTGTGCGATGGGAATTTGCGCTGCCGCCGGGCGAGAAATCGCTGCGGTACTCGTACAAAACCTACGTCGCCCGGTAAAATCCGACTCCACCTTTGCGTGTTTGCGCCTTTGCGGGAAATAATGGTCCCGTAAAGGCGCATCGGTTTATTGATGTCCGACAAACTTCAGTTTGTCGAATCCGGATGACAAACTAAAGTTTGTCGGACATTGTTCGAAACTGACCAAACATCCTTAGTGCTATTAAGTCTCAGAAAATGAAAATCAAACATCTACTCTTTCTCCTGCTGCTCGTTGTTTTTGCTTTTGTGATTCAGGCGCAGACAAACACGCAGTCCGAATCTCCCGCTGATAAGCTCCGAGCGCAAGAGAAGCACCTGCGAAATATCAAACAGCTGACATTCGGCGGCGAGAACGCCGAGGCGTATTTCTCGGGCGACGGGCGGCAACTTATTTTTCAATCGAAACGCGGCACGCGCAATTGCGATCAGATCTACACGATGAACGTAGACGGTTCGAAACAAGAGATGGTTTCGACCGGCATGGGGAAAACGACCTGTTCATATTTCTTTCCAAAAGGAAATCGAATTCTCTATTCGTCGACGCATCTCGGCGATAAGGAATGCCCGCCGCGGCCGGATTTTTCGCAGGGCTACGTCTGGGCCATCTATCCGACTTTCGATATTTTCACCGCGAAGCCGGACGGCTCCGATGTGAAGCAGTTGACCAAAACGCCCGGCTACGACGCCGAAGCCACCATCTCGACCGACGGCAGGAAGATCGTGTTCACGTCGATGCGCGACGGAGATCTGGATATTTACACGATGGATATCGATGGCAGGAACGTGAAGCGTCTGACCAGCGAACTGGGTTACGACGGCGGCCCGTTCTTTTCGAATGATGGCAAGCAGATCGTTTATCGCTCGTATCAGCCGCAAACACCGGAAGCGGTCGAAAAGTACAAAGCGCGATTGGCGGAGAATCTGATCGAGCCGAACAACTTCGAGATTTGGGTCATGAACGCTGACGGTTCGAACAAACGGCAAGTGACGAAGCTCGGAAAAGCCAGCTTCGCGCCGTACTTTTTCCCGGACGGGAAGCGGATCATCTTTGCTTCCAACGTAAACGATCCGCGCGGGCGTGACTTTGATCTTTATGTAGTGAACTCGGACGGAACGGGTCTGGAGCGGATAACATTCAGTGACACGTTCGATGGATTTCCGATGTTCTCGCCCGACGGAAAACGACTGGTGTTCGCGTCGAACCGCGAAGCCGAAAAGCGCGGGGATACGAATGTGTTTGTTGCGGATTGGGTTGAGTAGGAGGGTGGGGTTTGGGTTTTAGGTTTTTGGTCTTAGGTCTTGGGCCTTTGGATTTCGAACTTGTTTCCGGACCTGAGCAGTCGACCAATCTCAAAAACCCGAAACCCGAAACCCAAAACCCAAAACCTAAAACCCAAGGCCGAAGACCCAAGCCCCAAAACCAATTTCAACTCTATGCTTCAAAAAATACTATCGCTCTTACTTATCCTGACTTTCGTTCTCGGTGCGTCCGCGCAAACGAAAAGCGCTCGGCCCGGCGAGCCGGACATCGGAAGGCTGCGCTCGCATGTGACGTATCTGGCTTCGGAGAAACTAGATGGGCGCAGAACCGGCACCGATGGAGCGCGAGCCGCGGCGGAATATATCTCTCGAGAGTTTTCGCGGCTCAAACTCAAACCCGGCGGTGACCCGAGCGCTACGAAATCCAACCGCTCTTCCTACCTTCAAAACTTTCCATACGTCGCCGGGATCGAGCTCGGTAAAACCAACGCGATGTCATTGGCGCGTCGCGCGCCGGCGATCGAGGGTGAACCGGTAGGCGGCGGCATTACCACCATCGACATGCGTCTGAATGAAGATTGGATGCCGCTCGGGTTTTCGTCGAACGCGATGCTCTACACCTTGCCGGTGACATTTGTTGGATTCGGTATTACAGCCTCGGATTTGAAACACGACAGCTATGCAGGACTCGACGCGCGCGATCGCGTGGCAATCGCGTTTGGCGGAACACCAAACCAAAACGACCCGCATGGTGAATTCGCACGGTACGCGGATGTGCGTTGGAAGGCCGTTGCTGCGCGCGATCACGGAGCCAAAGCCCTGGTGCTTATCGCCAACGAAGAGAAGTTCGCCGAGGACAAGTTGTCGAGGATGACGTATGACAACAGCGCGGGTGACGCAGGCCTTCCGGTGGTTGTCGTTTCTCGGCAGGCGGCCGCACAGATGCTGGGCCTTGGCGGCAGCGCGCAAGTGGCCGAGCTGGAGCAAAGAGCCAGCGCCGCCATCGCCAGGCGAGACGGAAGCGCGACCCCAAATCCCGTTTCGGAAGCCGTCAACAAAGCTTCGTTCATGGAGCAAACCAGAATCACCCTGGCCACGGACATCGTGCGTCGAGATGCGCCCGCGTCGAACGTGATCGGAATTTTGGAAGGCGCCGATCCGGTGCTGAAGAAAGAGGCGATCGTTATCGGTGCGCACTACGATCATCTGGGACGCGGCGGCAGCGGCAGCCTCGCGCCACGTGAAGGAGACATTCATCACGGAGCCGATGACAACGCGTCGGGGGTGGCAGGTGTCCTGGAACTGGCTCGGCTTTTCGCGGCACAACGACCGCGGCTCAAACGATCCGTAGTCTTCATCGCTTTCAGCGGCGAAGAAGAAGGCCTGCTCGGCTCGAACTACTACGTTAACCATCCCGCAGTTCCACTGGCCGACACGGCGGCCATGATCAATATGGACATGATCGGTCGGCTGAAGGATGACAAACTCGTGATCGGCGGTGTTGGGACCGCGGAGGGATGGCGCGATAGCTTGAATTCGCTTAACGGCGCTGGGATCAACGGCGCCGGCATGGAACGAGTTGGAAATCCGTCGTCGCGTAAGTTCGATCTGACTTTGAATGAAGATGGATACGGCCCCAGCGATCACGCGTCGTTCTACGCGAAGAAAGTTCCGGTGCTTTTCTTTTGGACCGGTACGCACAGCGATTATCACAAACCATCAGACACGGCGGACAAAATCAACTACGAAGGCGAAGCCGGAATTCTCGCGATGGTGATGCGCGTCGTGAGAAATCTGGACGGGCAATCGCAGCGTCCTGTCTACACCGTGGCCAAAAGCGAGAGCCAGGGACGAACCATGGGATTCAAGGTTTCGCTCGGCACGATTCCAAACTACGCGGAATCGTCGGACGGGCTGTTGCTCGACGGGGTGCGCGAGGATTCGCCTGCGGCAAAGGCCGGGCTGAAAGCGGGCGACAAGATTGTCGGGATGGCGGGCCGGGAGATTCGGAACGTTTACGATTACACCTACGCTTTGGGCGAGATGAAGGCCGGGGAAGAGTACGAAGTGGAATTGCTGCGCGGCAGCGAACGGTTGAAGTTGAAGATAATTCCGGCGGCCAGGAAGTGAGAAAGTGATGTCCGACAAACCGAAAGCCCAGCTGTGGGAAGCCGGGCTTTCAAGGTTGGCGAGAGGCATTCAGCCTCGTTAGTTTACTGTCCTCACCCCAGCAAACATAACGCCGAGTGAGCGCTTTATACCTTTACCTCAAACGCGAATCAATAAAAAAGTCTCTACTCAATAATTTTTTTTGACTCCAAATAAAGCACTTAGGGGCATTAGATACTTTTGGCACATCGCAAGACTCAAGGATTGCTCCGAGGAACCACATCAAAGGTAGCTTCGTTTGAGTGTATTGGTCTCTCTTCACCGAAGAATATGTGTTTGACTTTCAGCCGATAGTGTCCTGCTTCAAGAGGCGGATACCACTCCTTTAAGTAAACGAGTCCAACTCGCACAGGCACGTTCGGCGGTAAACGAGTGGATTGCATGTCGCCCACGTAACCGTACTTTTCCATCTTAGATATCTTGTTGGCAAGCCCGGGAAGGTACGCTACTTCCTCACCATCCTTTTCCAGTTTCAAACGATTTTGGAACATACTGTTACCCCATCCCACAGCAGTTCCATGTTCCATTCCGTTTGTCATCGTCAGGGCTATATTAATTTGTTCTCCAACTGGGAAACTGGCTTGAGGCACATAGTCACCTTCACGGACATCATAACCAACTGGAGTGATGGTCAATTCAATATTCCGCTCACGCATGGGCTCGGGGCGCTCTTGAATTTCAACTTTATGTTCCTGAGCTTGTTTGACCTGACTGTTGCCTACAATGAGCGATCCTAGTATCGTGAACACAGCACTTAGAGACATTAGATACTTTGGGTCCATTGCAAGGCTCAGGGGTTGCTCTGAGGAACGACATCAAAGGTAGCTTCGTTTGAGTGGATTGGCTTCCCTTGCCCGAAGAAAATGTATTTGACTTTCAGCCGGTACTGCCCTGCCTCAAGAGATGGATACCAGTTTTTCAAAAGAAGGACACTCACTCGTTTTGGCTCGTTAGGAAATAGTTCAATGAACTTGGAGTTGCCTTGGTAGCCATGCCTGTCTACCCTGTTCAATTCGTCTGAGATGTCTGGAAGATACGCTACGTCTTGACCATCCCTTTGTAGGTTGACCCGGGTTTGAAATAAAACGTTACCCCAGCCGATGACTGTTCGCTCGGCCATCCGGTTAGTCATCGTCATAGCAAACTGAACTTGTTCTCCAACGTTAAAGGTATTCTGACCGACATAGTGGCTTGCGCGTTCGTCGTAGCCTACCAGAGCAATCGTTAGTTCAATATTGCGTTCTCGCACGGGCTCAAGTTGCTCGCGAAGGTCAAAACTCTCTTCCTGAGTTTGTTTGACCTGACTATTGCCTACGATGAGAGACCCCAGGAAAGTCACCGCAAGTATGATCGTTATCTTTCGCATGGTTCCTCCATTAAGCTGCAATTCACGGACAGCAACCAATCTAATCTAGCCACGGCATCAGGGCCATCCCCATCCTACTCCCTCAACATAAATATTTGTATCCGGTGGTTCACTATCACCATTAGGAGGGCATGGAGCCCATTGAACTTGGATGTACTCATGGCTATACGGTCGGATATTGTTTGTGGCTATTCCTGTATTGCTAATATCAGCGACGGGGAACCGGGTATATGTCCCTACAGTACCCATAGTGGTGAAAGTAACTTCACCGCCCCAATTCCATGGAATTTTTGCAATTGGTTTAGTAAACCGAGGCTGGTTTTCGTTCCCAGTGGCATATACAAGATACATTTCGTAGAAGCGTTCATTGTAAAGATAATACAGGTCCTGAATAACTATATAGGGGGCATCAAAAGCGAACAGGTTTGCTGTTCCGTTCACATTGAATGAATCATAGCCGTAGTAAGGCTCAAATCCATCCCGATACCAGCCGGAGTCAAAATTCTGTGCGGGGTTTCGCCGCGTAGTGCATTCGGGCCCATTTGCAAAGGTTCCGACCGCATAAGGATTGGCTAACTGAATGAACATTATCTTGGCATCGTTCATTGAAGAGATAAAATTCGTGATGCCCTGGACCGCCAAACTTGCATTGAAGATTACTCCGGGATTATCCAGGCCGCACCCGTCGCCAAAAACCATCCCGCGATAGTCTGGTGTAGAACAAGCGATTATTCGCGGCGCTACCTGTGAAGCCGTGAAGGTAAATTGATTGGGAGTCACAACCTTTACCCGGACGACGCCGGAAAGTTGACAGAGCCCGTCAGCAGAAGTGTAGTTAACCCGTATTTCGTATGGTTGTGCTCCACTTTCGGTCATCCAATAGAAATCTCTGATATTAGGCAGCAGCGTGTGAAGTGTTGTTCTCGCGCCTCCCGTGGTTGACCAGTTATATACTCCACCTTCGACAACCTGTCCGGTTGACGTTTTTACCAACGCTTGGACTCCGACAAATGCGCCAATCAACGCATTTTGATTCGTATTATTAAGATTGGTCGCCACCTGAGAAGTAGTTGAATTCAAGGTTAAGGTTAGATTGCATGGTGTCGGACTAGGCGTGGGAGTAGGCGTCGGCGTTGGAGTTGGTGTGGGGCTCGCATTCGGATTTGGCGTAGAACTGAAATCGTCCCAGCCAAGTCCGTCCGTATCTGTAATAGCATAAAATCGAACTCTCGTTATTTTTGTTCCATGCGCGCTCAAGTCAAAAAAGCCGGGATAGTAGGAGTTTGCTCCAAGCAAACTCAACGTTTTTGAGAAAATTCCGTTTTCGTATATATCAACCTTAGCGACCACTCCATACGTTTGACAGCCAACCATCCAAAACGAGAAGTTCTTTACGGGCGTTACAAAATTAATACTGAATTCATTGTTGCAGTTACCAGTACAAATGTATTTGGGCCGGGACGAGGTAACGCAGAAACAAGTTGAGTCGTCTCTTACGAACGGGCTACCCAGAAAAACGACTCCAAAGTTCTGATAGTACTGATCGTAAATTATTGTGTTGGTTATGAACCCTTCGAAGCCCTGAACGGATTCCGTCTCTGCCTGGGCAGTTCTCCCGCCGAGAATAAAAGCAGCCAGAGCTAATCCCATCACACAGTTTGTAACAAGCAGCCTGATATTAATGAATGAAGGTAAGCAAGTACGAAGAGGTTTCATGAGGTAGACACCTGATTGAGGGTTGGGAAGCAGGGCTTCCAAGGCGCTATGCGGGGGAAATTACCTCCGTTACCTTACGGCGTCAAGAAAATACTTCTCGTGACCAGACTTCAAGTTGACGCGTCATCGGTATCCGCTCTCCAAAACAAAAGTGGCGAGTAACAGGTTAAGAATTTCTACAAACCTGTCACTCGCCACTTGTCACTGCTTTTCAGCTACCAGCGCGGTTCGCGGTCGTTGCGACCACCGCTGTAACCGCCTCGATCGCCTCCACGGTCGCGATCACGGTCTCCGCCGTACCCACCGCGGCCTCCGCGACCACCGCCGCCGCCTCGATCCGCCTTCGGCTTGGCTTCATTTACTGTAAGATTGCGTCCGCCCAGGTCCTTGCCGTTAAACTGCTCGATAGCCGCGGCGGCTTCTTCCGGCGTGGCCATCTCGACAAACCCAAAACCGCGCGAGCGTCCTGTCTCGCGGTCTTCTATCACCGACGCTGATTCGACCGTACCCGCTGCCGAGAATGCTTCCTTTAGATCCTCGCTGGTTGTGCGGAACGACAGATTTCCAACATAGAGTTTCGTAGACATAACTTTTCCTTCAAGGTCAAAGGAAGCGCGGGCGGGAATTTTTCCAGAGACGTGAGAGAAGGGGGACGACAACTTCTTCTTCTACTGGCGAAACGCGACGTGCCCGGTGCTCTGACTAAAATGCGAGAGCGGCTTCAAACAGGTTAACAACTAGCCTCACTCTCTCCTCAGCCGAACTCGGGTCGCTTCACGGTCACGACAGGCACATCACCTTCGATGCACGAGAGCAGGAACGAACGGGAAATAGTATGCCGCTATTCGAAAGTCAGCGCAAGACTAAAAGCCTGACGGGTGTTGAATCAGGGTTGTGCCCGGCCAACTGAAATTTGTCGGACATTCCCTAAAACCGATTCAAGTGTCTGCTCTTGGAAAACTCAGCGTTTTGCCGCAGAATAGAAGTGCGTTTTTAGTTCCACTTTGAAGCCTATCGCGGTCGCCCCGGTTGCGCGGCAAAAAAAGCTTTTCACCTTTCCCATCGGATGTCGGCACCTGCGAAGAATTTGTCACTCGAACGATGATCGGTCAGACCGTCTCTCATTACCGTATCCTGAGTCTGCTCGGCGAGGGCGGAATGGGCATGGTCTATGCGGCGGAGGACATGCATCTCGGCCGCAAGGTCGCTATCAAGTTTCTTCACACCACAAGTAGCGATCATCACTATCGAGCGCGCTTTCTTCGCGAAGCCCGCGCCATCTCGTCGCTCAGTCACCCGCACATCGCAACTGTCTACGACTACGGCGAAACCGACGACGGACAGCCGTTTCTGGTGATGGAGCTGATCGACGGTGAAACTCTGGGCGAGCTGTTGGAAGCGAGCGCGCTGAGTTTGTGGGAAGCGGTCGAGATAATTGAGTACGTCGCCGACGCGTTGGACGAAGCTCATCACCGGGGGATTGTCCACCGCGATATCAAACCTTCGAACGTTATTGTCACCGATCGCGGCCAGGTAAAGGTGCTCGACTTCGGACTCGCAAAGCGAATGATCGAAGAGAGCCACGATCAGACAGATCAGAACGCGAAGACTCTGCTGGCCACGCGCACACGCGAAGGCATCGTGGTCGGAACTCCGCTCTATCTTTCTCCCGAGCAGGCGACCGGCGGAACGGTTGATGGCCGCAGCGATCTCTTTGCGCTGGGCGCGCTGCTTTACGAATGCATTACTGGAAAGCCGGCTTTCTCGGGAAGCAGCGTGATTGAAATTGGCGCGCAGGTGCTGCATATAAATCCGCCGCCGCCGTCGACGGTAAACCCACACGTTCCTGACGAGCTCGATCGCATAACGCTCAAAGCTCTTTCGAAGAAGACCATCGATCGTTACCAGACCGCTGCGGAGATGCGCGACGATCTGGCCGCCGTGCGCGCATCGCTCAGCAGCGGCGGGGAAAAGGTGCGGCGGGTCAAACAGGCGCGCAAAGGTTCGATGCGCAAGAGCGCGCTGACTACGATTTCCGTTTCGCTGCGACAGCCGCGAATCTCGGTTTTCACCCTGGTGCTGGGTGTGATTGCGCTTGGGGCGGTGATCGGCGGGTTGTTGTACATGTATCGCCCGAAGCGGCACGTACCTCCACGTCAAGCGCAAGACTATTACGACATCGGAATCACTGCCTTGCGCGAAGGCGCTTACTATCAAGCCAGCAAAGCGCTGGAAAAGGCGGTCAGCATCGATGATGAGTTTGCACTGGCGCACGCACGGCTAGCCGAAGCCTATTACGAGCTGGATTACGGCGAGAAGTCGAAGGAGGAACTGCTTCGAGCCAATGCGCTGGTTCCCGATCGCTCGGTGCTGGACGAGGTCGAGGGACGCTACCTCGACGCGATCAATGCGAGCGTCGTAAACAAAAACGCGGATGCCGTGTCGCTGTACAAAGAGATTGTCGAACTGACTCCCGACCAACCGCAGGGTTACGTCGATCTCGGGCGCGCGTATGAAAAAAGCGAAGACGTTGATAAAGCAAACGACAGCTATCTTGCAGCCACGAAGAACGGCCCGAACTACGCCCCCGGCTTTCTGCGCGCCGCAATTGTCAGTATCAGGAAACAGAATTTTGCTGCGGCGGTAAGCCCGCTGGACAAAGCGGATTGGCTTTACGACGGGCTTGGCAACATCGAAGGTCGCACCGAGGTTCTCTACTGGCGCGGTGTGATGCAGACCGACGAGGGGAAATTGCCGGCAGCGCGAGCCTCTTTGCAGCGGGCCAGGGAGTTGGCCGAGTCGACCGGCAACGACTCGCAGAAGATCAAGGTGCTGTTGCAGCTGAGCCGGCTTTCGTACAACGAAGGCTCGGCCGCGAAGGCCCAGGAGTATGCAAACTACGCACTTACGTTCGCGGAACAGCGCGGCCTTTCGAACCTGGCGATCCTCGCTCTTCTTGATCTTGGAAATGCTTTCAATGTCGCAGGCGATTACGAGAAAGGCGAGGATCAATTTCGCCGCGCGCTTGGTCTGGCTCAGCTAAATCGCGCGCGCCGTTCCGAAGCTTTTGCCAAGTTCAATCTGGGCGGAAACCTTATGCAACGGCTTCGTGACGATGAAGGCTTACCGCTGGTCGAGGAGGCGATGACGTTTTTCAAACAGGGCAATTACCAAAGGAAGATTATTCAGTCGCTGACATATGTGGGCAGAGCACATAGACGAAAGGGAGAGTTCGAAACAGCGCTGCGGGCGTTTAAGGAAAGATTGGAGCTGGCGGAGGCGTCCGGGGTCAGCTCGGAAATCGCATATTCACATGCCGAGATTGCAACCGCGCTCTCAAAGCAGGAACGGTTTCCCGAAGCGCTCAAGAGCTACGACAAGAGTTACGAAATCTCGCAGGGCAGCAGTAGTCAACAGAATTTTGTCTTCAATCGGATGAACCGGGCGTACGTTCTCGGCCAATTGGGAAGGTACAGTGACGCCCAAGGTTCACTCGCAGACGCATTCGCGCGGGCCAACCAGCCGGGAGACAGTTACAAGCAGGTATTAGCCGAAATCCCGATGATCCGCGCTCATTTGATGTTGAGCGAACGTCGCTTTCCCGAAGCCGAAAAGGAGAGCTTGCTTGCGATCGAGAAAGCCGGGACGGGGTATCCTGATGTTGCAATCGGAGCAAAGATCGTGCTCGGCTTAACCCAGGCATATTCGGGCGCTGCCAAAGAAGGAAAGCGTACGTGCGAGGATGCACTCCAAAAGGCCGAGCAGTCCCCAGACCGAGCGCTGGTCGTCGATGCGATGTTGGCGCTTTCTGAAGCGTTGTACCTGGGCGGCGACTATGCTGGCGCGTTGTCGCGCGCGCTTGAGGCGCAGCGAAAACTCGCGCTCTCTGGCGAACAGGAATCAGATTGGCGCGCGTGGCTAATCGCGGGCCAGGCTACTTTGCGGTTGAACGATAAAGGCGCAGCGCACGAGCGATTGTCGCAGGCTCAATCCTCTTTGAAGAAACTCGAGCAGCAGTGGGGTGCAGATTTCCCAACCTATCAATCGCGCCCTGACATACAATTCCTTCACAAGCAACTCAGCGAAGCATTAACCGCTGCCCAGTAGTAAAACTCTCACGATCAACAAGGAGAAATAACCATGCAAACAGACGAAACTACAGTCGATCCGCCGGAAGGCGATCCTCCAGGAACCGGTGGCGGCGAGAAACCGTTTTCCGAAAAGCCGGGTGCGCAACGGATAGCGCCCGACGAAACTCTCGGAGATCCTCCAGGAACCGGAGGCGGCGACCAAGGCGACCCCCCGGGAACCGGTGGTGGTGAGACGACGCCCTAGTTTGTCTTTGAGCTAAACTCTTGCCCTAACGGTTTGGCTTTTGAGTTGTTAGTTCTTTGATTCGATTCGCCGCAAGCGCTTCATATTACGAGCGCGAAATCGGCTGAGAAAAGCATCACGCGGATGGGCCTCTACGGTTTATCCGCGTGATGTTTGTTTTGATAGAGAGTTACATACCGAGCAAACTCGTCGCGGGCGTTTGCGTCCGGCGCGATCTCATTTCCTTCCGATCGATTCTTATTTCGCCGTTCGTTGAACATCGTCTCCGCAATACCGGCCAGCCACCACAAGGTCCCGCGCGTTCCAAAGTGTTCGCGGACCTGCTGAAGAATTCTCGGATAGAGCTTCAACGTACGAACGAACAGATTCTTGAATCCGCTGGTCGACAATCGATCCCGAAAAAAATCCTGTCTAACGCTGTCGTCCGATTCATGCAGCGCCGCCATCACGGCGTTCATACTCTCGTTGACGGCGGAAGGCGCCGAGCGAACCGCGGGGCTCATCAACGCTCG
This sequence comes from Pyrinomonadaceae bacterium, assembly GCA_963702045.1. Classification (GTDB taxonomy): domain Bacteria; phylum Acidobacteriota; class Blastocatellia; order Pyrinomonadales; family Pyrinomonadaceae; genus JACMLC01. The sequence continues at coordinate 4,628,127 of OY969701.1, read as the reverse complement.
AAAACCGGCGAGCTGCGAGACGCTTCGTTCGCCTTCGTTGATCTGCGCCAGCGATTCTGCTTCCAACAAATTCGCCTTCAAAGCCAGCTCAGTCAGATGCGTTACTCGACCAAGACTTCGCGCATGCGCGTCGACCAGTCCGCCCGAGCTGAAGGTGCCCGCCGCAGAAGCTGCGTCGCCGATCAAAAGCAGATTGTCGGCGGCCGTTCGGCGACGATTGCCCTTTCCGCCCGGCCGAAGCCCAGGATGATGTCCGAAATACGGTTTCAAAACACGCCACTGCGCACCGGCTCTCTTGTAATTAGGAAGAGTTTCAAAGTACCTCTCGAAAAGCGAGAACAGTGATTTGTCGGCTCGTGAATCAACCGAGTCATAGAAGAAAAGCGAAGTAGCAAATTCGCCCGTCTGTGCATTCCCGCCGAACCCTTCCCAGAGCATCTGTCGATGATCGCTCGCGTCGCCGTTGCTGACCAGAATCTCCGCCTTATCGAAATCGGTCTGGTCCGGCTCAGACCCGCGTACAAAACCCTTTGCGATCGTGCCGACAGTCGGGCGGAGGACCGTTGTTCCGCCGTTGAGCTGTTGCGAAACCGGACTCGACGCGCCGGTGGAATCAACCAACAAACGAGCGCTGAACAATCGATGTTTACCCGTACGCGTGTCTTCGACTTCGACCGAGACTTTGTTGGAACGCAGATAGCAGCGGATGAACCGCGCGTGCTCGAGCACTTCGGAATTTGTCTGGCTCTTTCTAACCTTTTCTACAGCCAGCGAGAGCAGACGATCGGCGTCGACCGACGCGTCAAACAGTTCGTTCATCTCAAGCGGCGGGGCTTTGATTCGCGACGCCGCGTCGTGAAACTTCACGAACCCGGTGCGATAGCGATTCATGATGACCGCATCCAATTCCGCCCTGGTAAAAAGCCCCGAGCTTTCCAGATCGCTTAGCGTTTCTTTCGAGAGATTCAATACGCGCCCGGCAATTCCGATCTGCTCGTCAAAGATCAGAACGCGACGGTGATAAGTCGCGCTCAGCACCGCGCCGTGAAGCAGGCCCAACACACCGCCGGCGTAGATGACTTCAAATTCGCCGTCGACGCGAAGCGACGACGGAGGCGCGGTTCTTACGACGCATTCGCGATCGCTTCGGCGTTCGGAATTCGTCAGCCATTCCCGGTCGGATTCCCAGATGCGACGAAGCCACTGCTCGCGATTCGCGATCGATGCGAATCCAGCCACCGTAAGCGGATAGCGCTTGCGAAAATCGCTCAAGTCCGGTGACGAGTTTTTGCTGCGAGCTTTGGCGGCGGAGGCACTCATAAAGAAAGGTATTCCCGAACGCACCGTACGGAAAGCTGTGTGCCGGCGCGCAATCGATTCAAAACCACTCGACGAAAACTTGGGGAGTTTTGAGGAAGTGTATCCGACCAGGGTTCAAAGTCCAAGGTCTCAAGATGTCCGGCAAACTTCAGTTTGTCGCGAGCATACGACGAACTTCAGTTTGTCGGACATCTTTGGATTTTGGACCTGCATCATGCCCGGCCACGCGTCAGCAAACTGATCACCGCGACGAACAGCGCCGATCCTATGATCGACCAGATAATCGGAAAGTTGGTGCCGCCGATATTCACCGCGAATAATTCAGGCAGACCAAGAGCACGCGACAACCAGACCCCCAGGAGCGCGCCGATAAATCCAATCGCAATTGAAACCAGACAACCGCCGCGCGAAAACCCGCTGATGGCTTGTCCGATTGCTCCGCAGATACCGGCGATCAGCAAGAGAATTAGTAAGTCGATCAAACCCATCTTGTGCACCTCCGTGAAATGTCCGTTTGAAGAGATGTTATAGCCGACCCGGGCAACGTAAGGCGAGCCCGTTTGAGGCCGGTGTCTTAAAGGGAGAGAAAAAGCGGTTTCACGCAAAGGCGCAAAGAACGGAAGACCGAAAGGCGCAAAGGCAAGGCGACGATCCGAGTTAATTCGAATAGTCAGATCATTGATGCCTACTTCGCGCCTTTCCGCTTTCTGTTCTCTGCGCCTTTGCGTGAAATCTCTTCCTGCAAAAGCCGCTGAGTCTCCGTTCGAGTGCTCATTCGCTTAACCATCTTCAAAATTCCCGCTTCCAAAAACCGCGCCGCCGCACGTATAATGAACCTCGTAGCCGATGCCGGATTTGGCCGTGCTACCGCAGCAGCCCCCGGGAAAATCCGCTCACCTCATCCAACAGACCATCAGATTGGAGATTTTTTGGAAATGCGTAAAGTTTTCGTGTCCGCATTGATAATCGCAGCGATTTTCGCCATCGGCGTCAGCCAGGAAAAAAGCGCGTCAGCCAGCCGGGATGATTTGGCCAAGCTCGCCCGCGCCCCAATCGAGTCCGAGGGCGTCGGCCGCGCTGTTGTTTTCGTCTCGGACGAAAACGGCGAACCGGTGCCGGACGCGCACGCGACTCTGGAATCGCGGTACGGCGGCGATCGCTTTTGTGAATCATTCGGTTCGACCAATCGCGAGGGTGCGATTGCGTTGCTTCCGATTCACATGGGCGCGCTTAAGCTGGTGGTGAAGGCGAAGGGATTCGAGACCGCTGCGGTGGAAGTACGGGCAAGTTCGTTGTCACAGCCTGTGCGAGTCACGATTGCCCGAAAGTAGTATTGGTCAAAACACGAGTGGCGAGATGCGGTCCGTTTTGGCGTCGCATCTCGCCATTTCTTTGTGTTGGAGCGCGTCTACCTGTACAACTCGCGACGATCAATGGGGCAGAAGCCCGACCGTGAGGGAGGGCGTTCTACTATCCAAGAGCTCAAGTCGGGCGGAATTCTCGGTTAACCAAGGCAGTCCACCTACTGGTTATTGAGCGCCGACGAGCGAACGCCCTCCCTCACGGTCGGGCTTCTGCCCCGTTGCGATCGGCGACTAGCTTTCAGCTCGCGTTCTACGCTCTTCGCCCTGCCATCCACCTGCTTGCAAATGGCTTTCGTTCTTCTCTTGTGAGGACTCAACCAAAGGTATCAGCCGCTCGAGTGCGTGTCTCAGGCTCCGCGCCTGCTCCAAAGTTAACAAGCAAGTCGGCGATCGTTCGCTTGTTCCTTCAATCCTCAGCGCGAGCATGTCACGCGCGAAAACCGAGACGCGAACATGACCGTCCATCGCGCGTCGGCCGACAGGAATTTCTACCTCGTGTTCTGATAGCGCCATTTCAAACTCCAAAAAATTTGATCGGGAGCGAACCTCGACTCGCCACCTTCACTTGCCTCTTTTTCCGAGCCACTCGCTGACGACGTCCTTGACCGCTCTCTTATTTCCATCGACTTCGTAGTTAAGCCGCCGCATCTCGTCGGTGCTTATCGAGTTGGCCAGCGACGCGAGTGTCTCCGCCAAAATCGGTGTTCGCTGGAGCGCGTCGTGTCGTGTCAGGAACACCGCTTCGTACGGCGGAAAGTAATGCCGGTCGTCTTCGAGCTGCACCAGGTCAAGCGCCGCGATCAACCCGTCGGTAGAATTTCCAGCGATCAGATCGACCTGACCCGCGGCCAGCGCTCGATACGTGAGCGACAAATCCATCTCGCGCGGCGGCGAGTTGAACTGCAAATCATAAGCGCGGACGAAACCCGGGTAACCATCCTGACGCGAAATGAAATCCTGTCCGAAGCCCGCTCGCCATTTTCGCGCGTGCGGGATCGCGTCTGAAATTGTTTTCAGGTTCAATCGTCGCGCGTCTGCGCCGCGAACCAGAATTGCAAAGTCGTTGCTGAAGCCGAGCGAGGGACTGACCTCTACATTGAATTTCTCGGCGTACTCGCGTTTGACCTGATCGTAAACGGCCTTGGTGTCGGTGATCGGCGAGTGCTTCAGGATCGCCGTGTAGGCCGTGCCCGTGTATTCCGGATACGTGTCGATTCGTCCCGAGACAACCCCGTCATGCGTTAGGTTGCCGCCGAGCTCGAACTCACGCTGAACCGTGACGCCGCGCTTTTCGAGTGCCTGCGCCAGGATCTCTCCGAGGATTACGCTTTCGGTGAAATCCTTTGAGCCAACTACGACGCGACCGCCGCTTTGCGAATTGGTCTGGTTGCCGTTCGAACCTCTTCCACGCCACACCGCGAAAATTCCTGCCGCCACCAGCAGCACCACGAGCGAAGTCCAAACCAGTCGGCGCGTAAGCGCGTTGCTTGTCTTAGACGCGCGTTTTGATTTCGTATCGAATCGCTTTTCCAAAAGCCCGAGCCCGAAGTCCGCCGCCAACGCCATCAGCGCCGCCGGCAACGCGCCCGCCAGAATCAGAATGTTGTCATACTGGCGCAGCCCGCGAAAAATGTAAGTCCCGAGGCCGCCCGCGCCAACTACCGCAGCGATTGTGGCGACGCCGACGTTGATCACGACGGCGACACGCACACCGGTCAAAATCACGCTCATCGCAAGCGGAAGCTCCACCTTCCAGAGAATCTGGCGATCCGTCATTCCCATCGCAACGGCGGCCTCGCGTACGTTGGCGTCGACGCCCAAAATTCCGGTCACCGTGTTGCGGATGATCGGAAGGAATGCGTAGAGAACCAACGCCACGATCGCAGTTCGAGCGCCGATGCCGCCGATGAAGGGAAGCGGGATCAGAAAGCCGAAGAGGGCCAGGCTCGGGATCGTCTGCATGATGTTGGCGATCGCCAGCACGGGGCTGCGAAACTTCGGGTTGCGTGTTAGGAGGATGCCAACCGGAATGCCGATTGCGACGGCGATGGAAGTCGAGACAAAGACGAGCCAGAGATGCTCGGCGATAAGCGTGAGCATCTCGGATCTATTCTGGAGAAAAAACTGCCAGAGTTTCATAAATTGGACTCAGGCAAAGGCAAAAAGCGTTTCTCGCAAAGGCGCGGAGGAAAGAAAAACCCAGGGCGCAAAGGTCTGGGAGTCAGCCGGGATGATTCAAGTTCGAGCAATTCGCAGGTTGGGAAGGGGCAGTCACAAAATTCAAGGATCGGAAAGCTCAATGCGCCCCCGCTCAAGAATTCCTGCTACTCAAGCCCGGTCATAATTGATTCCACAGTCAGCTTTCTGAAACTCAGCGGGGGCGCATTGAGCTTAAGGATTCTTGAGCTTACCGACTGCCTCTTCCCGACCTGCGAATTAGCCCACCTTGAGCTGTCCCGCGTGGCTCAACTGAATCGTCTCAACATACGCTCGCGCATAGTCGTTCTCGGATCGCAAAAAGTTCTCCGGAGTCTCCAACAGCAACAGCTTGCCCGCGCGCATCAATCCGATTCGCGTCCCCAACAACAGCGCCTCGCGAACATCATGCGTTACAAAGATCACCGTCTTACTCAACCTTGAAATCAGCTCGCGAAACTCGCGTTGCAATCCTGCTCTGGTCAACGGATCCAGCGCGCCGAACGGCTCGTCCAGCAAAAGCAAAGGAGGTTCGGCGGCCAACGCGCGCGCGACTCCCACGCGCTGTCGCTGTCCTCCGGATAATTCGCTCGGGTATCGGTCGGCGAAACTCGCAGGACTGAGCCCGACCAGATTCAAAAGCTCATTGACGCGATGCTCTACCCTGTCGGCGTCCCATCCTTCCAATTCCGGCACCAGCGCGACGTTACGCGCGACGGTGAAATGCGGAAACAGCCCCGCTTCCTGAATTACGTATCCGGTCCGGCGGCGTAATCGGATCGGGTCCCACGTTGTCGTCGGCTCGCCTTCAACCAACACTTCGCCTTTGGTCGGAAGAAGCATCCGATTTACCAACCGCAGCGTAGTCGTTTTTCCGCAGCCCGATTCTCCCAACAGGACCAACGTCTCGCCGCGACGAACCTCAAGATTGAGGTCCGACAAGATCGGTGTAGCGAGGTTTGGCGCGCTGTAGCCTACGCCGTGGAACGCTACGACCGGACCGTCGCCGTTTGACCGCCGCTCTGAAGCAGTAGGTAGGGACATTGGATTCAAGTCCAGGTACTCGCAGTCAGGAAGGGGACCCTGTCCCCGCTTTGAAGTCTGTCTTCACATTTGTTCCAGCTGAATTACTAACTTGCGGCCAAGCTTTGAATTTCTGAACAAAGCGGGGACAGGGTCCCCTTCCTGACTGCGAGTTTCTTGCTACTTGAAGCCTGCTTCAGCTGTGCTCATTACTTGGTCGGTGCAGCCTGCGGCGTCCGTGCGATCACCAACGGCTGCGCGTCTAGCTCTCTGCGATAGAAAACGCGAGGCCTTTGCACGCTTCGTTTCTTTGGGTCCGCGATTTTCTCTTCGCCTTCGACAAAGGAAACGTCCTCCTGCTTTACGATGCGACCCTGCAGATTTTCTTCCTGCATCTGCGGAACGCGATCCGTAGCATAGTCCAGCCACTCGCGCACGGCTACGTTGCCGTCCTTCGGATCCTTGTCGGCCGCTCCCTTCCGCAATCCTTCTTCGACCAAAGCGTATGTCAGATAGCCATGGCCCAGCCGCGACGCTTCCATTGCCGCCTGATAGCTCTGCGCCGCGGTCAGAATGTACATTCCTTTTTCGTACGCCAACTGAGCAAGCCCCTTCGAGTTCATCGGGCCACGCCGCTTTTCTTCCGCCTCAAGCGCCTGCCCGCTGTTGCAGGCGTCAATCACCAGAAGCAACTGACCGGCGTCGATCAGGGTGAAAGCCTGTTCGAGGTCTCTGTCCGAAATGCTGTGCGAAATGATCGACTGCAGTCCGTCCTTCGTCAACGCATTGCGGTCGCCGCGATAACCCAGGTCGTGCGGAATCAGAAAGAATTGGTTTTGCTGCGCGGTGCCGTGACCCGCGAAGTAAACCACTACTGCATCCTCCGGCTGAGCCAGCGCAGCGAGACGAGCGAGTTGCGTGGATATGTTTGCCTTCGTAGCCTCTCTGTCTTTCAAAGAAATAATCTCGACCCGGTCGTAACCCTTCATGCGTTGTTGTTGTCGCCGAAGTTCGGCGGCAAATTCATTCGCGTCGGCGACCGCGTATTTCAGATTGTACTGTGAATTCGCGTAAGCGTTCACGCCGATCGCTAGCAGGTAAAGGGTTCCATTGCGGCGCAATTCTTCGGCGCCGGTTACCACAAGCGTTGCGTCCGCGCTCTTAATATTGTCGCGATTAAAAGCGTAAGCGGTCAGCTTATTTTCGCCTGCAGTAATCGGCAAAGTCGTTTCGATCGTCGCGCTGGACCGACCCTTCAGGACGTCGCCGCGAAAAACTCGAACCAGCGATCCGTTGCGAAACAGCCTTACGTCCTGCGCTCCGCTGCCGCCCGCACGCGCGGCATCCGCCGGAGCTTCGCTCACTTCGATTCGAACCGCGATTTCGCGGGCTGGTCCGGCTGAACGTGTCGGAATCGGCTCCATCTCAGTCAGTTTGATCTGCGGTTGCCGAACGTCCTTCTGCGCTATGTTTGAAGCGGCCTTCGGTTCTTTCCCGGTCAGGATGTCCGCCAGCAACCCGGGATAGAAAAAATCCGCGAAGAACGCTTCGACCGGCGCCGTATTGAACGTGTCGCCGAATCGCCAGACGATCTGTCGCCAGGCTACCGGCGAGCCGTCGAACAATCCGTCCGGCGTCACCACCAGCCAATCTCCATCGCCCAGCAGAATCAACGTGGCCATCTCTTTTCCGTCCGCCTCGCGCCAAACTTTTGTCGTACCGTCCTTGCTACAGGTGAACAGAAATTTTCCGTCAGCCGAGTAAATCACGACCAGAACATCGGTCGCGTGACCGGTCAGAGTTCGCAGCAATCGACCCGACGCGACGTCCCAGACGTTTGCGCGGTCACGCATGCCGCCGTTTACCAACTTCTTCCCGTCCGCGCTGAAGACAACCGAACGGACGTAGTTTCCATAGCCCGACAGCGTTCGAAGCAATTGACCCGACGCAACATCCCAAAGCCTTATAGTTCCGTCGTTGCTTCCGCTGGCGATGATGGCGCCGTCGGGGCTAAACGAAAGCGATCGAACCGACATTCGATGTTTCGAGAGCGTGCGGACTTCCTGCCCGGTCGACGTGTCCCAAATTTTCGTCAGGCCGTCGTCGCTGCCGCTGGCCAATAACTTTCCATCACGGCTGAACGCGACCGTATAGACTTCTGATTGATGCCCGGTCAGCGTGTGAAGGGCTTTCCAGGATTTCACATCGCGGAGCGCGATCCGATGACCGTTCTCGAGTGTGGCGAATTTCTTCCCATCCGAGCTGAAGACCGGAGTGCCCCAATTCGCGCGACGCAAATTGTCGGCGAGCTTTTCGAACGCAGAAGTCAGTTGGTCAACCATCTCTTCGCCGGCATCTTTTTTAGGTGAAGATTTAGGCGAAGGCTTTGGCGTAGGTTTCGGCGTCGGCGTCGGCGTCGGTGCTCCCGAAGCATCCAGCTTGTCATCGCCGGGAAAGAACTCGCGTCGAGTCGTCATGTCCCAGAATCGAACCGCATCCTGAAGGCCCGTACTGGCAAGCAGCTGATTGTCCGCGCTGAAAGCCAGATCAACAACAGTCGATTCCATGTCGCCGAGCGGACGATCGACCTGTCCGGACGCGAGGTTCCACAGACGAATCTTTTTATCTCCGCTGCCCGAGGCCAGGATTTTTCCGTCCGGGCTAAGCGCGATCGAAGCCAGGCTGGTCGTATAAACCGCACTGATCGGGCGTTCCTGAAACGACTTCGTATCCCAGATCTTAAAGCTGGCTTCAAGCCCGTTCGTCTGCGGAATGGATTGATACCCGCCGCCGATAAGTAGCTTGCCGTCGGGGCTGTAGGCGATGGATTCGATCAGGTTGTTTTTGATCTCGAGAGTTTGAATTCGTTTCCCGGTTTCAAGGTTCCAAAACTCGATATCGTTTCCCGCGATAGCAATGGACTTGCTGTCCGGACTGAACGCAACGCCGTACCCGAGCGCGCGACCTCGATACAAAGAGTTCTTCGTTTCGACATCCCAGATGTACCAGTAATCGGTGCCGCAGGTCGCAAGCATTTTGCCGTCAGGACTGAATGCAATCGCTTTGACGTCAGCGGTGGCCATGTGTTCCGCCACGCCGAGCTGTTCGCCGGTTTTCACGTTCCACAGCACGACCACGTTGTCGAACGATGCTGCCAACATCGGATCGCCGGTCGCGGTCGGCCGAAACGCCACACGCGAAGGGTTTTTGCCTGGAACGGTCAGCTCGCGAGGTTTCCCCGCGGACTTGTCGATTAACATTACGCGATCGATCGCCGCGTAGGCCAGGATCTTCTGGTCCGGAGTCATCGACATCGACGTGACGGATCTGTGCGTTGGAATCTCGCGGATTAATTTGCCGCTGGCCAGATCCCATGCCTTGATTTCTCTGGCTGACCCGCTCAAAAGTGCTGTATTCGAAATGAAGAGCAAAGAAAAGACGATGCCGGAATGGCCGCTCAGCGTTCGAACTACGTTTCCGTTTTGAACGTCCCAGAGCCTGACCGTTCCATCCGAGCTTCCGCTTGCCGCGAGTTTTCCGTCCGGGCTCATCGCGACTGTCCGGATGACGTCAGAGTGGTTTGTTCGAACGTAGAGTTCGGGTTGCTGCTGTGCCGTCACGATCGAAGCGAGCAGGCATACGGCGAGAAGAACGAGGAGGAAGTTGCGAAGTGTCATGTTGATTGTTGTAAAGATGTCAGATTTGAATAGGCGCGGTTCGATTGTTCATGAGCGCCAAAGGTGCGAGAGGTGATGGCCCAGGGCAACGCCCTGGCTCGGGTCAAGGCCTACATTAACCACGAAATGCACGAACAGAATGAAGAACCAATCACACGAATCATATTTGAACGGCTCAAGATCGCAGTCAGATTTTCGTGTGATTTGTCTTCGGTTTCGTGTTGCTTCGTGGTTCGTCGTCGGCTTTATCCAAACATCACCAACCCGTTGTCGGATTCCGATGTTCACTTCCGCCGCCGCTCACACCACCCGCAAATACTCAATAACCTCGTCCATCGACTCCCGCCACGAACCAGCCCAGTTTTGCATCAATATATCCGCCGGCGAAATGCCGTCATCGATGACGTTCTGCTTCAGTACGTCCAGGTACCTGACCTCGTCCGGCGCGATTCTACCAAGACCCTCTGATGCCAGCTTCACAATCTCGCTTGCCAAATCGAGGACGTTGACTCCGGCCCAACTTGCGGCCAACGCATGCCGGGCTACTTCTTCTCTCAATCGATGCGCACCGTCCTGGTCCAGCTTCGGCGCAAGCCGCAATGCTTCGTCAAGCGTGGCGTCGTCGTACATCAAACCTTTCCACAAAGCCTGCAGCGCCAGCGTGTGCGACAAATCGCCGCAGTCCGCGCTGCGCAGCTCGATGTGCTGTTTGAGCCGAGCGTCCGTGAAAAGCGTGGTCAGGTGATCGGCCCAATCGCCAAAGACCGGTTGCACTCCATCGCAGCCGCCATCCAAAAATTCGCCGAACTTCATTCCGGTCGGCGCGTCCAGGTAAATTCCGTCGCGCTGCGCAAAGATCATCGGCACATCCAGAGCGTACGAGACAAAGTCAGCGGGCGTGAAAGTCTCGCGCAGCGCCGCCCGGGCGATGCCACATCGGTCCGAATCGGTTTCGAGCCAAACCGCTGCCCGAGTCGATTTATATCCCGAAAGTTTTCCTTCCTGAAACGGCGAGTTAGCAAAGATCGCGGTTACGATCGGCGCCAATCGATTGCCGAGAAAAAATTTCCTGGCCAGGTCTTCAACCGAACCGTAATCGAGATTGGTTTGCACGGCGCAAGTCCGCGTCATCATGTCCCACGCGCGCGCGCCTCGCGTCGCAAGGTAGGGGCGCATGACTTCGTAACGGGCCTTGGGGAACCATCGCTGTTCTTCCAAAGTTCGCAGCGGATCGAATCCGACCGCCAGAAACGTCCATCCTCCGCCGTCCGCGATTTCGCCGAGACGTGTCAGGAAGCCTTTTACCTCGCGCTCGATGTCTCGCAGCCCGCGTTGCGGCGCGCCGGAAAATTCCACTTGCCCGCCCGGTTCAACCGTCAAGCGGTTCATCTGTCCGGCATCGACTTCGATCAAAACGCGGCTTTCGTAAACCAGATCATTCGACGAAGGCGCGAACCCGGCCAGCACTCGCTGAACCTGAGCGGGTTCCAGACGCGCGTAGTCGCGCGCGGTGTCGTATCCGAAGAGTTCGAACTCGACGCCACACATCCACGCGGTTTCGGGTTTCGCTCCGCGCCGCAGATTTTCTTCAAAGCGCGGTGCCGACACACGCGAGACGGGATCGGTGAGAAGTGGAAAGACGTCGCGCCGCGCCTGCCGCTGTGCCGCGGCGAGCGTTGCGCTTGTCTCGTCGTATGTCTTGTTAGCCATAAATCTGTTACCCGCTTGAATGAGGTGAAGAAGGCTCGCTTAAGTCAGCACCGGCGCTCTCTTCATAGTCAATGAATCACGATCTTCTTCTACAATTTCAAATCCGAATCGTTCATAAAGCCGTCGCGCCGGATTGATGCGCGCGACGCTGAGCGAAATGCACGGGCGTTTGGCGTCCGTTTCCTTCAAAGCTCTGGAGAGAAGCTCTGTTCCAAATCCCTGACTGCGGTAATTCGGCATAAGCGCCATCCCAAGTTCCGGAGTGTCATCGTCTACGTAACCAAATCCTTTTCGTCGCCTGTTAGGATGCGAAGCCAGAGCGCTCCGATTGGAACGCCGTCAACCTTAAGCTTGAATCCAAAATCTCCGGGTCGGCCTCCCCAGTCTTTTACATAGCGCGCAATCGCCGGTTCGTTGACAACCTCGCGTGCGAACGGAGGATTACCCGGAGGTACGTACAAAGCCTGATAAAGCATCTCCCAAAGAAAGGACTGGTCCGCGCTCGTCAACGGTTCGATCGTAAAGCTCGACTTCGTCATCACATTCGCTCGATTGGAGCGCAGGCGAGCCGCCTGCGTTCCCAGCAACAAAAAGGTTGCTGCTGAACTGCTCGCGCCGGTCCAGCCACGTCCGCGTCAGCCTAAATCCGTTCTCCGTCGCCATCCGCGCCAGCCCTTCCAAATCATACTTGTAGGAATTCTCGGTATGAACTCGTTCGCCTTCTGCGAACTGAACATTCAGATCCAGCTTTTCGATTCGGACGGTCTGCTCGCGCAGCGACTCGATGTAACTCTCTATCCGACCGGCGTCCTGATTGAAAACCGTGTAGTGACGAAACTGGTGAACGTCAAAGTTCGCGTCGAGCTCGCGGTTGATTCGCACTAACAGATTGAGATTGAAAGCGGCGGTCACGCCCAGCGCGTCGTCGTACGCTGCCTCGAGTACAGCCGGATCTTTCTTCAAATCAGCGCCGAGCAACAATCCGTCTCCAGCGCGCAGAATGCGGCGCATGGCTCGTAGAAACCTGTGCGATTCATCTTCGTCGAAATTCCCGATGTTCGAGCCGAGGAAAAGCGCCAGAGTTCGCGTCCCTTCCGGCCGGTCGTGCAGCGCTTCCAACCCGTCGTAATAATCGCCGGCGTATCCTTCGATGCGAAGCGCGGGATATGACTGCAACAGAACTCGCGAGCTGTTTTCGAGCGCTGTGACGGAGATGTCGACCGGAACGAACAACAGCTCGGGTTGTTGCTTCAGAATCGCTTCGATGATGCAGCGCGTTTTTGATGCGCTGCCGCTTCCCATCTCCAGAAGGGTTTTGGGTCCTTCGATCGACGCGACGATCTCGTCCGAATGAACTTCGAGAATCTCGTTTTCAGCGCGGGTGGGGTAGTACTCGGGCACAAGACAGATGGCTTCGAACAACTGTGAACCAAGTTCGTCGTAAAGATATTTCGGCGGTAACTTCTTCGCGTCAGACGTCAGGCCGGTGCGTACGTCTTCGGCAAAGTCATTGCTTTGCTCGACGCGGCCGACGTCGTAAAGACGCAGACGCCCCGGAGAGGAGGAGCTGCTCGAAGTTTGGGACATTGATTTTCTCCGATGCTATGATAGCCCATCGCGAATCAATAGCAACAAGGGCTGTAATGTCCGACAAACTTTAGTTTGTCGCACATGAAAACTGATTCCCGCAAAGGCGCAAAGGCGCAAAGAAAACCGGCAAAGATAAAACGTCGCTCAACACCTTTGCGCCTTCTTAGGAACTTGCCTGTAAGTGATTGATTCTATTAGAGGCAAAAAAGTTCCTATTTGACATCTGCCCGTCGCCCAGACGGGCTAGGGTGCTTTGCGGGAACCGGTTCTTCTGCGATGGATTGACGCGACTCCAACTTTGTATCTCAACGAGGGGAATAACAGATACGTGTCCGACGAAATCAGACAACAGATGGCGGATCAGTTCACCGCTGCGCGGGCGGACACTCTGCGTCTGTTTGATCTCGCCGACGAAAAGCACCTGCACGAGAGCCCCGGTTTTGGATTTCGACCGATCATCTGGCATCTGGCGCACATTGGCGTGTTCGAAGCGTACTGGCTGCTTCAGAAAATGCAGGGCCTGGCGCCGCTGGACGACCGATACGAGCGGATCTTCGATCCGATCAACACGCCACGTGAAGATTCGAAGGACCTTCCAACGCGTCGCGAGATGGAAAGTTTCCTCAACGACGTCCGCAACCGCTCGATGGAATACCTTGAACGAGTCGAGCTTGATGAAACCAATCCGATGCTCCGCGACGCATACGTCTTCAACCTGGTTCTGGAGCATGAATACCAGCATCAGGAAACGCTCGCCTACTTGCTCCACCTGCTCGATCCCGCTTTGAAGTCTCGACCGGTTACGCCAAACGTTGATGAGAGGATCGCTATTTCGACTTCTCCAGATCCGGAGATGATTACCGTCAGCGGAGGCCCGTTCGAAATGGGCGCAACCGGGCCAGCCTTCGCGTATGACAACGAACGTCCGGCACACGTCGTCGATCTTCCAGCTTTTAAGATCGCCCGGCTGCTAACCACCAACGAAGAGTTTGCGCGCTTTGTCGACGAAGGCGGCTACCGGCGGCGCGAGTTGTGGAGCGACGAAGGGTGGCAATGGAAAGAGAAGGAAGAGTGGGCCCATCCGCTCTATTGGACGCCCGGAAATAACGGTTGGACCATGCGCACGCTATTCGACGACGGCGTGTGGCAGTCGCAGCATCCCGTGACCGGGATCAGTTGGTACGAGGCCGAAGCCTACGCGCGATTCATGAAGCGACGGCTTCCGACCGAGGCCGAGTGGGAGAAGGCCGCTTCGTTCGATCCTGTCTCGAACCGTAAACACCGATTCGCTTGGGGCGATCAACCGCCGTCAGCGGAATTGACCAATTTCCACGGGCATTTCCACGGCACTACGCGCGTCGGAACTTTTCCGGCCGGCGCGAGTGCATACGGATGTTTGGACATGACCGGCAACGTTTGGGAGTGGACCAGCGACAATTTCGACGGCTTTCCGGGATTCGAGCCGTTTCCGTATCCCGAATACTCAAAAATCTGGTTTGATGGAGATCATCGTATCCTCAAGGGTGGGTCTTTGGCGACGCGCGCGCCGGTTTTGAGAACGTCGTTCAGAAACTTTTTCCGTAGGCAGTTTCGTATTGGATTTGCCGGGATACGGTTGGCGGAGGATATCTAGTTCGAAGCACTGAGGGCGTTCATGAGTATAGGCAGTCAGAAGGGGGCAAGCGCAGCGCGCCCCCGCTGAAGATTCAAACCTACTCAGCTCCCGAAGACCTGAGCATGCAGCCTTGTCTTGAATGCCGGCATCTCTTAAGCGGGGGCGCGCTGCGCTTGCCCCCTTCCCGACTGCGTTGTTTCAAGCTACATTTTTGATGGCTCTAGATCCAGGCACATTACTCGGTCGCTATGAAATCCGCTCGCACCTCGGCAGCGGCGGGATGGGCGAGGTCTATCTCGCGCATGATACTCAGCTCGAACGCATGGTTGCTCTGAAAATCCTGCTTCAGGAATTCGCGGCCGACCAGCAACGCATGCAGCGATTCGTGCAGGAAGCTCGCGCCGCCTCTGCGCTAAATCATCCAAACATAATCACGATTCACGAGATCGGGAGCAGCGACGCCACGCACTTTATCGCTACCGAATTTATTGACGGCGAAACTCTGCGCCAGCGAATGCGAACCGCGCGGTTGAGTACGGCAGCAGTGAAGTGGTCACCGGACGGCCGCGCGTTGTTATACGTGGAAACTCGAGGCGGGATTTCCAATCTGATGAGCCAACCGATCGACGGAAGCGCAGCGAAAATAACCACGGGGCAGTAGCCCGACTGTCAAGGAGGGCTTGTCCACATCAGAATCCTGCTCGATTGATGTTAAGCGACTAAGCGAAATGACCGAACTCCACCAACAACGCTGGGCCATCATCAGCGAACGCGGCGTCGAAGCCTCCGGCATGACCTACGACGACGCGTTAACCCTCCTGCGCCACCTAACCAAAGACAAAATCCACGGCCTCTGCCTGGTCACCGACGAAGCCGCCAAGCGTGACGCGGAAGCGCTGACCGGAACCTAACCCCGCCATCTCTCCAAAATTTCATCCACCTTGTCTCTAACCTTTGCCCTGGCCACGCCCCGGCCTCTCGCCAGCAGTTTGTCGTAATCCGTTTCCTGATGCCGAATATGTGCAGCCACCGCCAATCGCACCGCAACTTCATCCAGCCCTTTCGCCGCAGCCGATCGTCCGACTCGTCCACTGTATTTGCGACAAGCATGTTCGGCTATCTGCACTTCTCGCCGGGCGGGACTTCAGTGCTGTGAATACTGCTCGCTCGGTACCGCTACAGATTTACGCGAGAACCGGACATGGTCTAGACTTAAGTCATGGATGTCGCAGACCTCATTACAATTGACCCCGAGATCTTTGGCGGCGCGCCCGTTTTCAAAGGTACGCGTGTGCCGATCAAGACCTTGTTTGAGTACCTGGAGAACGATCATTCCCTCGAAGAATTCATCGATTGCTTTCCTTCTGTAACCCGCGATTTAGCGCGTCAAGTGTTGGAATGTTCTGAACGTGCATTGCTTCCTTCGACTGCCGCATGAAGATTCTGCTTGGCCAGCGCGTATCTTGACCTGGCGACTGAGGCCGTCTTCGAGCTTAGCCGGCACTTCGGGCTACAGCAACCCCTCTTCCAATTCAAAATCAGCAACCAATGGCAGGTGGTCGGAGGCGATTAGGGCTGTGCGGCTGCGATGGAGTACGAGCTTTCTTAATTCCAATTTGTTGTCGTGATAGACGTGATCGAGGTGAAGGAATGGCAGGACGCCGGGGTAGGTTCGGGCTCGCTGCAGATGATGGCGGAGGTCCGCGCTCTGGAAATTTTCGGCGAGCAGGCGCGTGGCCAGGCCGCGTGTCCATTCGTTGAAGTCGCCTACGATTATTCTGGGGCCGTGTAGAGATTTGTTGTTTAGAACTTCTTTGCTGATGAGTTGGCGAGCCTGGTGACGGCGTTCGATGAATGCGGTGCCAAGGTGGACATTGAAGATGTGGAGCGTGGTTGGAACTTTGGCTTCGTCGTTTTCGCGCTTGGCGCTCACTGCAGGCGGGCCGCCTGTGCTCCACCGTACATCCACTTGTTGGCAGCCGCGCTGTTCGCGGCCGCGCCATGTGATGTCGTGATTGTGATCCGCTTCGATCGGCAGGCGGCTTAGAATTACGTTGCCGTAGGCGCCGCCGTTCAGGCGCCGGTTCTCGGCGACGCGGTAATCCATTCCCAGCTCCTGGGCGATGTAACGCGCCTGGTGCTTTTCAGCACCGGCGTTTTCAATGCTAAGAACTTCCTGCAAAGCGATCACGTCGGCGTTTGTCTCGCGCAGAACTTCGGCGATTCGGCCCGGGCGGACGCGGCGGTCGAGGCCGCGGCATTTGTGGATGTTGTAGGTGACGAGGCGCATAAAAAGCAGGAGACAGAAGACAGGAGACAGAAGTCAGAAGAAAGACAAGTCCCGGGTCTCAAGTCCAGGTCTCAAGTCCAAAGTCCCAGATCAAACGTCCAAAGTCAGCTCCATGTCCAACGTCGGGCTCAACGTTGCTGACCGACATTCTGATTTCTGTCTTCTGACTTCTGTCTCCTGATTTTCACGCACCGCTCCAGCGGATCCATCGCTTCCAGGACCTTCAGACGCAGATCGCGGTCAAGGGTCTGTTCGTTCGTTTTAAGAAATTGCTGAACTGTCTCGAGCGCGCGCGGGTCGCATTGGCCCCCTACGAACGCGCTTAGCCATTGATTGACAAAGAAAATCTTGCGGGTGCGTTTGAGCTTCGGCAATTCGGCCAATGCCGGTTGCAGATAGGGAAGCGTCAATTCGGATTGCAGGACCGTATTGAACGGATTGACGCTGGCTTCGATCCAGCTCTCGGCCAGCTTCGGATCATTCAAATACGCGTCGAAATACTTTCGCTTATTCTCTTGGGTTGCGATGGCCGCCGCGGCGGCGTAAGCGTAGCGCTTGGCGTCATCCGAAGTCTCGGTTCTTTGCAGTGTTTCCAGAAGTGAAGGCGCTTCGCGATCCCCACGCGCGAGTAACTGAGTGACGATGTCGAACCGATCGCGCGGACGCAGTTGAAGCCCGGGCACAACCAGCGATCCATTCAAAATCTTCTTCAGCTCGGCACGAGCCGAGTCGGTCAACGCCATTGTTTGAAACGCACGGAAGAATGTAATTCGAAGTCCGACGGTTTCCGACTTCAGCATCCCATCAAGCAGCATTCGCTCCAGCCGCGGCGCAACCTGCGCGGCTTGTTCCTTCGTCAGAAACGCGTTCAGCGCAATCGATACGCGGTTGAGAATGCTCTGCACCGTAACTTCATCTCGTTCGGCTCCGATGGACCTGATGGCCAGATCGATATATTCCGCCGGCGCGAGTTCGGCTTCGCGCACGCTGTCCCACAGCGATCCCCACAACAGCGCGCGCTGAAACGCGTCCTTCTCTTCGGCCAGGTGCGCCAACACGTACGCGCGACTTTCGTCGTCCAGAAGGAATCGCCCGTATCCGTAGTCCTGAAAGTTGGCAAAGACGTAAAGCAACCGATGACCGCGGCTCGAGGCCCTGGTGATGTTCAAATCTTTGAAGCCGTCTTTGTCCAAAACCAGGTTATGCACTTCGGTTGATGCGCCTTCGTAAACCGCCGCGATCTTTAGACGCATGGGCCACGAACCGCCTTCCCCCAGGACATCATTCTGAGTCGCCGACAAAAGGATATTGCCGGTGGCCGCGTTTTTGGTATGAGTCACGCGAACGTTTGGCATTCCGCGACGTATGACCCAGGCGCTGGCCCAATCGGTAAGTTTGTTGCCGGATGCGTTTTCGAATGCGACGACAAGGTCGGCCCATTCTGCGTTTGCGTAAGCGTGTTTGCGAACAAACCGTCTGATCGCTTTCTGAAACTTCGCCGGCTCCAGATAGAACTCTGCCTGGCGCAGAATCGACGGAGCTTTGCGATACACGATATTTCCGTAAGCCGATTTCGCCGCCGACAGATTTGGGATCACCTGGAAGATCGGCGTGGTGCCTTTGGTTCCGTCCGTCAGATAAGCAGTCGGCTTGGTTCGTTCGTAAAATGCTTTCCAGGCATCGAACTCGGGCATGATCGCTTCCAGAGCTTTGAACGACATGAACTCGGCGAAGCCTTCCTTCAACCAAAGATCGTCGAACCAACGCATCGTCACCAGATCGCCGAACCATTGATGCGCGGCCTCGTGAAAGATCACGTTCGCGCGCGAGAGATAATCGTTCGCGGTCGGAGTAGTTGGAAACAGAATCGATTCTTCGCGCAGGAACGTAGCGCCCGCGTGTTCCATTCCGCGGTAGGCGAATTCGGGGATGATGACCAGATCGTATTTCGGGAACGGGAATTTGTAGTCGAAGTAGTCGGCAAGATAGCCAACGCATTCGCGGTTCAAGCGAAAGACTTCCGCCGCCTCTTTCATGGCCTGCGCGTGGCGGGATTTGCGAACGTAAAGATTCATCGGCGCAAGATCGTCGGCCATGACTCGCGGTGGTTTGCGCTCGGCTTTCCGCGCAGGATAGATGGAAGCCTCCGCTGTCTCGCCCGCAAACTCCTGGATCTGAATGAATGGTCCAGCGGCGAACGCGAACAAGTAAGTGCTGATCGGTTCGGTCGGTTGAAACAAGGCCGTGCGTGTGCCCGGCGGAACAATACTTCCGCTACCGCTACTACCGCCGCCGCCGGTGTCCGCCGGAAGCGGGTTCGCGTAGAACATAACTTTTGTGTTCGAGACAGCGTTCCAATCCGTCGGCACGTTTAGGGCGAGTGTGAAGCTGGCTTTCAAGTCGGGCTGGTCAAAGCACGGAAAAGCAGTGCTGGCGTCGGAGGGAACGAAAAGCGTGTAGATATATTCCGAGTTGTCTTCGCGATCGAGATAGCGAGTTACCGCGCTTCCGGAGGTGGCAATGGGCGATTCGAAGTTCAGCGAAACTTCGTTCGTCCCCGGCTTCACGTTCGGGATAATGATGTGTTCGTTTACCTCTCGAGCATCGGTTGCGGGCTGGCCGTTGAGCTTAATGTCCCAAACTCGCGGCCGCGGTTGGCCCTCCTTAACCGGATTGACGCGCCAGTCGAGAATGATCCGGTCCGCGTTCTTGTTCAGAGTGACGCGGATCGTTTCCTGGCCCTGGAGCATCGCCGCGCCGGGCGCAAGCCGGATTTCCATTCTGTACGAAACGTTGCTGTAGTTCGCCGCGCGCCAGCGAGCGAGTTCGCGCGGAACGCCGGCGCCGGGGTCAGTGGTTTGCGCGTTTGAAGCAATGGCGGTTAAGAGCATGAGAAGTGCGAATAGAATTGGTTTCATCATGAGTTATCTAAAAAGCGGTTTCTCGCAAAGGCGCAGAGAAAAGAAAAACCCAAGGCGCAAAGCGGTATCAATCAAAAGGTAACCTGACTCTTCACCAAAGCGCTCAACGTTCTTCTTTGCGCCTTTCGTCTTTCTTTACCTTGCGCCTTTGCGTGAAAACCGACACGCGCAATCATCAAGTCAAATCCTAAGCACAACTTTTCCGAAGCTCTCGTTCGATTCCAGGCGATCGTACGCCGCCGTTACTTCGCTCATCGGAAAAACTGTGTCGATGACCGGACGCAGAATGCCCTTCGACAAAAGCGGAACCACCTGACTCGCAAATCGACGCGTCGCTTCGGCTTTCTCTTCGGTCGAACGAGCGCGCAGAACCGTTCCGGTTATTCGCAGCCGTTTTCCCATCGCTTTTCCAATATCAAACTGCGCTTGCGCTCCGGATGTGGTTCCAACCAGCATCATGCGGCCGCCGATCGCCAGCGATTCCAGGTTCGATTCGAAATACTTCCCGCCAACCAAATCGAGAATGACGTGGACGCCTTCTCCGCCGGTCCATTCACGGATTGCTTCCGCGAATTTCGCCGGGTCATCGCCGACGCTGACCGATTCATCAAGTCCGAATTCACGAACGCGTTCCAGCTTTTCCTCTGTTCGAGAAGTGCCGTAAACGATCGCGCCGGCAGCGTGAGCAAGCTGAACCGCTGCGGTTCCTACGCCTGAGCCGGCCGCGTGGACCAGCACTCGCTCGCCCATTCGCAAACCGGCTTGAGTAAAAAGCGCGTCGTGCGCGGTGATGAATACTTCCGGCACAGCGGCGGCCCCGCTCCAATCCAGATTCGAAGGAATTTCGACCAGCGTGCTTTCGGGAACGCGAACGTATTCCGCTTGCGCGCCACCCGCAGTGATGCCGAAAACGCGTTGGCCCAGTCGCAGCCGGCGCACCTCGTCGCCGATCTGCTCGACCTCGCCGGCAAACTCGAGCCCGGGAATGTCCTGCACGGCGCCCGGCGGCGCGGGGTAGAGACCCTTTCGTTGAAGAACATCAGCGCGATTCAGCCCGGCGGCACGGACTCGAACAAGTACCCGATCGGCGGTCGGGGCCGAAGGTCGGGGCACCAATCGGACCTGGAGAACTCCGTCTTTTGCGATAGTCACGGCACGCATCAATTCGTTTTGCATTTCGAGATAGCTTATCACCAAATCTTGCGAGGCGAGCTATTCGATGTCCGGTGCTGGGTCGGTTGAAACTCACGATGAACTTGCCCACATTGCGGTGAAACGAACCACGAAACAACACGAACAACATACGAACTCACACGAAACGCGAAACTACATATTTCGTGTGAGTTCGTATGTTGTTCGTGTTGTTTCGTGGTCCGTCCCTCCTTGCACGGCACTATGACAAGTTTAAATTGAAGCTGGATCGGTACCGAGGTAACAGATCTGCTCGATCAATCTGCGGAGCACTGCGAAGCGGGCCCGATGGCTGTGTTAGAGTTTGATCCGATGCATGCAGAACCGCGAACACTTGTTGTTGTAAACAAAACTGCCGCGAAAGCTCGGCGAGTATGGCCCACGATTACGGACTCGCTGAAGCAGGCAAACGTCGAATTCGAACTTCACGAAACGACGGAAGCGGGCGATGCGACCAGGGCCGTGCGTGCTGCGCTGGACGAAGGCTTTGACTTGATCGCGGTTGTAGGTGGCGACGGCACCATTAGCGAGGCCGCGGCCGGCTTTTTCGCGATTGATTCGAATGACAAGAACGACGGATTGCCTTCGCCGATCAATAGCAACGCGGTTATGGCGGTGCTTCCCGCAGGTACCGGTGATGACTTTGCGCGTGGGTTGGCGGGCCGGCGCGAGCCGTTGAACGAATGGATTGAGACGCTGGTTCGGTATTGCAAAGAACCTGCGACCGTTTCTCCGCGGGTGCTTGACGTGCTTTACGGAACAGCGAATGGCGCATCCGACTTGAATCAGTTTATCGCGCTGAATGTCGTCACGATTGGCTTGGGAGCCGAAGTCGCCGGACGGGTCGGGGCACACGGGCGTGTGATGCAGAAGCTGCCCGGAGAAGCGCGGTTTGTCGCAGCTGCGCTCAGCGCGCTGGCCGCATGGAAAGAGCAGCCGGTCAGGATAGTGATTGATGAAGACGAAGTGATCGAGTGCGATTCGAATTTGATGGCGGTGGCGAATGGCGTTTTCGCGGGCGGCGGGATGATGTTTGCACCGGAGGCAAAGGTGGATGACGGTTTTTTTGATTTGCTTGTGTCACGAGATCTGTCGCGCGCTACGATTCTGCGAGAGCTTCCGCGTATTCGAACGGGCCTGCATTTGTCGAATCCGAATGTGCGTGTGTTGAAAGGGAAGAAGGTGACGATCGAAACGAGCGCGGGTGCGCTTCCGGTCGAGGCGGATGGAAACGTGCGCGGTTCGACGCCGGCGGCGTTTCGGATCGTGCCGGCGGCGTTGAGGATTTTGGTTTGACGGAGCGCACGTCGATGGAAGCGCCTGCGCTCGATCTACTTACCCAAATCCTGCTCGAGCCTGTACCTCGCCGTTCGGTAATCGATGATCGCCTGGAAATACGCCAGGCGTGCGTCGGCAAACGCGGCCTGCGCGTCGACCACGTCGGTTATCGAGGCTTTCTTGGCCCGGTAATGCGCCAACACGAGAATCATGTTCCTCTGCGCTTCGTTGGACCCGGCTTCGGCTTCGCGGATGCGAACCAGCGCTGACAACGCCGTTGCCCGCGCCGTATAAAATTCCTGCCGCAACAACCCGATCGTCGCTTCGCGCTGAACATCCAACGACTGCGCGCGCAACTTCGCCTGCGTCTCGCGGCTCTTGCTCGCTCCAAAATCAAAGACCGGAATCGAAAGCGTGACCAGCGCCGAGCCGCCCGAATACTTTGTCAGCGGCCGAAAGTCTCCAGCGTCAAAACCTCCGTTGACCGTGTAGCCGATTTGCGGAAGACGTTCGCCGCGCGCAGCACGCGCCTCCTGTTCGGCGGCACGCTTTTGTGCGTCGATCTGAAGCAACTCGGGCCTGGCTTTCAAAATTTCTTCGGTGTAGTTCGAAAAGTCGCTCACCGTCGGCAAGTCGACTGAGATACGCGAAACATCGATCGAGGTTGTGAATCCGACGCCGGTCAAAACGCGAAGAACATCTGTCGCGGCCGATTCTGCTACGCGCGCCTGCTCGAGCTCGTCGCGACGCGTCGCGCGCTGCGATCTGGCTCGCAGAATATCGGCGCCCTCGCTTTCATCCTCGCCGCGTTGCACTCTTCCTTCGACAACTTTGATAAAGCCCTCGGCGAGCGAAAGCGTCTCTTCAGCCAACCGCCGGCGTTGTCGCGCCAGCACGAGGTTGTAGTAGGCGTCGATGGTCGTCAGCACAAGTGCGCGACGGGCGATCAACGTTCCAGCCTGGGCGGCTTCAAGCAGGTGACGGCTGCGGCGCAGTTGTGCGCGAAGACGACCGGAGATGTCTACTTCGCCCGATGCCTGGAACAACGCGATCGTCTCGTTTATCGCGCTGGATGAAACGTAACTGAACGTTGGCGGCTCGCCTTCGATTCGATAACGCGACGGCGTGGTGCCGAAGTACGTGAGCGGGACACTGAACTGCGGAAAGAAGGCCGCGCGCGATTGGGTTACGTCCTGGGCCGCGATGCGTTCGTCGATTTCGGATTGTTGGAAAATCGACGCTTGCGTCAGCGACAGTTTAATCGCTTCGTCAACGGTCATCGGTTTGGCTGGGCCTTGCGCTTGATCGAATCCGGCCGGCGGTCGCTCGACACGGCGGGAGTCGTGATCGGGCGGGGTGTTTGGTGGAGTGGGAGCCGCGGACGGTTGGGAAGATTCCGGCGCCGTTGGTTGCGGCGGTTTGCTGGTCGAGGGTTGTTGGGCACTGACGCCCGATGCAGCAACAGTGATGAGAAGCATCGAGAAGGCAGCTCGCGCGCAGAAATCACCTAGTGGTTTCAAGGCATTCACCTCGCATGGATTTTAGGATTGAAGCTTCGAAGGAGCGCAAGCGATGGAGCGCAGGCGGCTCGCCTGCGCTCCATCGGCCGCCTGCGCTCCGTCGGTCCCGCGCTCCCTCACTCCACCAACGCTCTCGCGCGTGTCAGCACGTTCTCGACATTGAAACCAAGTTCGCGCATTACCACATCGCCCGGCGCAGATGCTCCGAAGCGATCGAGGCTGAGCACGTCGCCCTGCGCGCCTACATATCGATCCCAACCCAGTCGCACCCCAGCTTCGATGGCCAGTCGTGCGGTGATCGACGGCGGCAACACTTCGTTTCGATAATCTTCAGACTGTTCCTGAAACAGCTCGCAGCACGGCATCGACACGACCCGAGTCGGCGTTCCCTCAGCTTGCAACGCCTCGCGCGCTTCCAGCGCGAGCGAAACCTCCGAACCGGTCGCGATCAGAATCAGTTTCATCATCGCTACGTTGCCGTCCTGCTCAGCCTCGGCCAAAACGTAACCGCCGCGCCGCGCTCCTTCGGCCGACCGGTAACGCGTGCGATCGATGACGGGAACTTTTTGGCGAGTGAGCGCCAGCGCGGTCGGAGCCTTTCGTCGAAGAATCGCTATCCGCCATGCCTCGCGAGTTTCATGCGCGTCGGCGGGACGAATTACGTACAGGTGTGGAATGGCCCGAAGTCCGGCCAGGTGTTCGACCGGCTGATGCGTCGGGCCGTCTTCGCCCAGTCCGATTGAATCATGCGTGAACACATAGATCGCCTGGACTTCGGAAAGCGCCGCCAATCGAATGGCGGGCTTCATGTAATCCGAAAAAGTCAGGAACGTACCGCCGAACGGAATCAATCCGCCATTCAAGCTGATGCCGGTCAGCGTCGATCCCATCGCGTGTTCGCGTACTCCGAAATGCAGAATGCGTCCGTCGTAAGAAGTCACCTGAAAACTTCCGCCTTCTTTAATGTCGGTGTTGTTGGATGGGCCCAGGTCGGCGGATCCGCCGATCAGCATCGGCATGTGCGGCGCCAACGCGTTGATAACTTCGCCGCTCGCAACGCGAGTCGCGGCCGGTTTCGCGTTTTCAAAAGACGGCAGGTGATCTTCCCAGCCTTCCGGCAACTCTCCGCTCATCGTTACGTTCCAGAGGCGGCCAAGCTCTTCGTGCTCGCGCTCGTACTTCTCGACCAGCGTGTTCCATTCGCTTTCGTAACGCTCGCCGTTCTCAATCGCCTTCCGAAAATGCGAAACCACTTCGTCGGGAATATAGAACGTCTTGTCTTCCGGCCAGCCAAGGTGTCGTTTGGTTTCGCGTACCGCTTCTTCGCCGGGCGCATCCGAATGAGCTTTGCGCGTGCCGGCGGTTGGCATGCCGAAACCGATCGTGGTCTTGACGGAAATCAGCGACGGTTGGTCCGTGACCGATTGGGCTTCGCGAATGGCGTTTTCGATCGCGGCCAGGTCATTTCCGTCTTGGACCACCGACGTATGCCATCCGTAAGAACCGAATCGCGCGGGAACGTTTTCGCTGAAAGCCAGATCGGTGAAACCTTCGATCGTGACGTGGTTATCGTCGTAAAGATAGATCAGCTTTCCGAGTTTCAAATGCCCCGCCATCGACGCGGCCTCGGACGCGACGCCCTCCATCAAATCTCCGTCCGACACGATCGCGTAAACGTAATGGTCAAGAACCGGGAACTCGGGCTGGTTGAATTTCGCTGCCAGATGCGCGGCGCCCATCGCCATCCCAACGCCGTTGGCGAATCCCTGTCCCAACGGGCCGGTTGTGATTTCGACTCCGGGCGTCAGAACGTTTTCCGGATGGCCGGGAGTTTTGGATCCCCACTGGCGAAAGCTCTTCAGCTCGTCGAGCGGAAGGTCGTAGCCCGTCAGATGCAGCAGCGAGTAAAGCAGCATCGATCCGTGTCCGGCTGAAAGCAGAAAGCGATCGCGGTTTGCCCATTTCGGATTGCTCGGGTTGTGCCGAAGAAAGCGCGTCCAGAGTACGTACGCCAGCGGGGCGCAACCCAACGGAAGCCCCGGATGCCCGGACTCGGCCTTCTGTACCGCGTCAAGCGAAAGAGTCCGGATTGTGTTGATGCAAAGTTGATCGAGATCGGTGGTGGCGTCGCTGTTTTCCTGCTGCATTGACACGCTCATGTCTGTACGGGTTCCTTGTCTGAATGGAAGTGTGTTGGCTAACGTAGCGAAACTGGTTCAGGTAGCGTTTGTATTTTGCATGGCATCGCCAAAGCAGGCAAGACCACGCCGTGCTGGGTAGTGTGTCAGCTTCGAACAAAGTGAAGAAAACCAGGTTCCCGCAAAGGCGCAAGGGCACAAAGAAGTCAGTAAGAATAGGCCATCGGTCAACGCCTTTGCGTCTTTGCGCCTTTGCGGGAGATCCATTCGTTTCATGGATACTCACCTGGATTTCAATCCGGCCCGCTACCCCGCATCGCAACGCTAAATTCGCAGACCTGACTAGCTTGACTCGCCCTGCATTATCCGGTAAAAAGCTCCTTCGTACTTCTTCCCGGAACGTCTCTGAGCGCAGCCGCAGGCGTAGTCCCCAACAGTCATTTACCACGAAAGGAAATCCACCAAAGTGTCTAATCTCAAGCGTCGCGGACGCAACGTCACAGCTGTCCGCCGTCAGATGTTCGCATTTTTTGCGATCGCTGTTCTGATATCTACGGCCCTGCTGTTCAAGTCAGCCCCGCTCGTTCCATCCGTCGAGGCCGTTTCAAATACTATCGTTATTAGTCAGTTATATGGTGGCGGCGGAAACGCCGGTTCTACTTTTACACATGACTTTATCGAGCTCTTTAATCGTGGGAACGCGCCGGTAGACGTAACCGGCTGGTCGGTTCAGTACGCGTCCGCCACCGGCACTACGTGGCAAACGACTGCTTTATCAGGAACGATCGCCCCGGGCAAGTATTACCTGGTGCAGGAGGCGCAGGGCGCAGGCGGAACGACTCCGTTGCCGACGCCCGACGCAACCGGCACGATCGCGATGAGCGCGACGGCTGGAAAAGTAGCGCTGGTGAATTCTACTACCGCACTAACCGGAGCGTGTCCGGTCAGCGCAACGATAATCGACCTGGTTGGCTTTGGCGCCACCGCTAATTGTTTCGAAGGCACGGCTGCTGCGCCTGCTCCGAGCAACACGACTGCGGATATTCGCGGCGCTGCGGGTTGTACCGAGACTGATCAGAACTCCACCGACTTTGCTACGGGCGCGCCGACTCCGCGAAACAGCGCGACAACCGCGAATCCCTGTGGCGGTGGTGGACCGACGCCTCCGACCGGAGTTGGCCTGGCCACGCCGAACACAGTGTTGGCTGGCGGCGTTACGCTTTTGACCGTCACTGTAACGCCGGGAACGAATCCGCCGAGCACAGGCATTACTGTCGTCGGCAACTTGTCGTTGATCGGACTCTCGTCGACTCAGGCGTTTCTCGACGACGGAATGAACGGCGACGCGATGATCGGCGATGGCATCTACTCCTACAATGCAACCGTTGCTCCCGCGACGACCGCCGGCCAGAAGTTGTTGCCATTCACCGTTGCGGACGCTGAAATGCGCAGCAGCAACGGAACTATTACGCTTAACGTTCAGCTTCCCCCGGTCTCCATCCATGACATTCAGGGCAACGGTTCGACATCGCCTCTGGTAGGACAGGTAGTCACCACATCCGGCATCGTGACCGGAACCAAGAGCAACGGATTCTTTATTCAGGAGCCGACGCCTGACGCAGATCCGAATACGTCGGAAGGCGTGTTCGTCTTCACCTCGTCCACACCGCCGGGATCTGCAGCGATCGGAAACAGCGTCACCGTGACTGGCACGGTTGTCGAGTTCCTTCCGGCTGCGGAACCCAACGGGCTATCTTTGACTGAAATCTCCGGCTCGCCGTCGGTGAGCGTGAATTCGTCGGGCAATCCATTGCCGGCGCCCACCACGATTACAGCCGGCGACATGTCACCGAACATTCTGGGGAATCTCGAGCGCTTGGAAGGCATGCGCGTACATGTTGCGACGCTAACGGTCGTTGCTCCGACCTCGGGCAGCATCACCGAATCGAGCGCGACAGTTTCATCCAGCGGTTTCTTTTTTGGTGTGATACCCGGCATACCCCGTCCGTTCCGCGAACCTGGAATCGAAGTCACGCTCAATGTTCCGGCAGGCTCTCCGCCGAACGTTCCGCGATTCGACACGAATCCGGAACGGCTCGAGATCGACAGCAACGCTCAACCGGGCGCGGCTATTATCGATGTCACAGCCGGCTCGACCGTCTCGAACATCATTGGACCGCTCGATTACGCGTTCACCACGTGGTCGATTTATCCCGACGCAGCGACACCGCCGACGGTTACCAACTTGCAGTCGGCCAAGCCTGTGGCGCCCGCCACCTTTAACGAGCTGTCGATCGCTTCATTCAACATGCAGCGGTTTTACAACAACGTCGATGACGCGGGCGGCGATGTTGTGCTGACTCTGGCGGCTTACAACAAACGACTGAACAAAGCGTCGCTTGCAGTGCGCAACGTCATGCGAAGCCCGGATGTTATCGGTGTAGTCGAAATGGAAAACCTTTCGACTTTGCAGGACGTGGCTAATAAGATAAATGCAGATGCAGTCGCCGCAGGCCAGCCGAACCCGAACTATTTTGCATATTTGGTCGAAGGTAACGACGTCGGACTTATCGATGTCGGATTCCTGGTCAAGGCGACACAAGTTGCAGTCACCGACGTGGTACAGGCGGAGTTGGCGGGATGTATGCAAAACGCTGCAACCTGCTACAACTACGTCAATCCCAACACTGGCGCTACCGAACTACTGAACGATCGTCCGCCGCTTATTCTCCGGGGCGAGAAGAGTGGATTACCATTTACGGTGATCGTGAACCACTCGCGATCGCTCAGTGGCATCGACAGCACTGCGGTCAACGGTTCGGGAACCGAAGGCGGGCGCATTCGCTTCAAGCGAAAAGCGCAGGCAGAGTTCCTGGCTAACTTGATTCAGGCGCGACAGGTTGCTAACCCGAATGAAAACCTTGCCGTGATTGGTGACTTCAACGCTTTCCCATTCAACGACGGCTACGTCGATGTCGAGGGCACGATCGCAGGAGCGCCGACACCGGCCGATCAGGTGGTTTTAGCCTCGAGCGATCTGGTCAATCCAAACCTGACCAACTTGATCGATACGCTTCCCGCCGATCAGAGGTACTCGTTCACGTTCGACGGCAACGCGCAGGCGCTTGACTACATAATGGTCAACAATAACCTGCTGGGCCGTCTTAATCGCCACGCCTATGCTCGGAACAACGGCGACTTCCCGGCCAAGTATTACGAAGACGGAAATCGGCCCGAGCGACTTTCGGATCACGATATGCCGGTCGCGTATTTCCGCCTGGCCGTGCGAAATGATCCGGCCGACTTCGACGGTGACGGCAGGGCAGACCTTTCGGTCTTCCGTCCAAGCAGCGAAGGTTTCTGGCATATCCTGCGAAGCGGTAACGGTGCGGTTAACTCCGTTCAGTTTGGTCAGGGTACTGACAGGATCGTTCCGGGAGATTACGACGGCGACGGTCTGACCGACATCGCGACGTTCCGCGCGTCGGCGAATGCCTGGTTCATTCTGCAAAGCTCGAACGTTTCGTTCCGATCGCACTTCTTTGGTGCGGCGGGCGACATCCCCGTACCGGCAGATTACGACGGAGACGGCAAAACAGACGTAGCCGTTTTCAGACCGTCTGAAGGAGCCTGGTACATCCTGCGAAGCAGTGACAGTGGGCTAACGACACGGCTGTTTGGTCTGAATGGAGACAAGCCGGTTCAGGGAGACTACAGCGGTGACGGCAGGGCTGACCTTGCTGTTTATCGGCCCGAGACCGGCGCTTGGTACGTCCTGAACCTCGTCAACGACGGCTTCTCTTCGGCGCTCTTTGGAACGGTCGGAGACAAACCTGTCCAAGGCGACTACGACGGCGACGGCAAGACGGACTTCGCGGTTTACCGACCGGGTTCCGGCACATGGTACATCCAGGGAAGTATCGATGGATTCCGCGCCGCGCAGTTCGGCAACGCGACAGACATACTGGTTCCGGCGGACTACGATGGAGACGGCCAGGCCGACATCGCGATCTTCCGTGACGGGAACTGGTTCACGCTGGACAGCTCAGCACCGGGAGCGCCGTTCCGAACGGCATCTCCGGACGGTGGCGGTAACTGGGGGTTAGGAGGCGACAAGCCTGCGCCCGCGGCGTACGTGCCTGAACAGTAGGATCGGCTTTGGAAACACGAGGACGGCCGGGAACGAATCGTTTCCGGCCGTCTCGGTTTATCGGTCCCAGAAGGTAACTCTGGAAGAAGCCGCGTAGCGGCGACATGTTTATAGCTCCAGCTCATCATTAGACTCGGAGCCCATTTATGGGCGAAACGACGATCATTTCGCTCTTCTGGAGCTCGTACAGATTATTCAAGGAAGTTGCTATAAACATTTCGCCGCTACGCGGCTTTTTCAGTTTCTAAACCGCCGGCCGGCCCGGGGTTACACGGGCTTGTAGAAGCAAAAACGGCGTAGCGCGTTAATGTTGTGCTGGCAATTACGTTAACTTGGTAGGCCTCCAACCTGATGCTGTATGAAGAATGACCAACGGAGTAAACGATGAGAAACGTCAGTTTTCCAATCATGCTAGTAGGAGTAGTTTTGCTCTTATCGATCTCACCCTCGCTCGAAATCGGTCATGCAGATGACAGCGGTCGCATTGACGAGGGATCTGCGCTCAACTCCGCTCAGACTGCCGATCGAAACGAGTCTCCGGACGCGACGTCAAAGCTCAGCGCCGTCTACTCCGAAGGCGAATATGTCAAAGGAGTACGAGGCAGAGAAATCGCATTTACGTTTCCTCAAGTCGTCATCCCGGAACCGCGGGTCGAAGAGGAAGGCGAAGAGTTTGAAGCAGATGTCGAGAAGCGTCGCGAGTGGTTTCTGCGACAGAGAACATTCCCGTTCGACAAGCTTCCTGACGAAGCGCGACGCAAGGCCTGGGAATCGCGACCTGCCGACGCGCGAGACGGCGATGCGCTGGCGATTGCGCAATGGCAACCGGTTGGCCCGCGACCAACCACATCCGCCTTCCCGTCCAACTGGGGATTGACCAGCGGCCGGATCAACGCGATTGCGGTCTCGCCATCCGATCCGAATATTGTCCTGGTTGGAGCAGCAACCGGAGGAGTCTGGCGATCGGCGGATGGCGGCGCTACGTTTACATCGACTTCGGATAACCAGGTTGATCTGGCAGTCGGTTCGATTGCTTTCGCGCCCAGCAACAGCTCGATTGTCTACGCCGGCATGGGCGACAAAGCCCAAAGCTATCTCGGCACGGGCATTTTGCGTTCGACCGATGGCGGGCAATCCTGGACGCGCGTGAATAACGGCACGCTGCCTTCGTCCGGAGTCACATCACAAATCCTGGTTGACTCTGCCGACCCGAACCGCGTTTACCTGGCTCAGTATGCGTATTTTGATTCGTTCGTTGGCGGTCTGCTTGTCGGCGGATTTTATTATTCGACCGATGGCGGAGTGAACTGGACCAAGACCTTTACGGGGACGGCGCGTGACCTGGTGCGCCACCCGTCGCAACCGGATACGCTCTATCTTTCGCTTGGCTTTGCCAGCGGATCCCAGGGCACGAGCGGCGGTGTCTTCAAGTCGGTCAATGGCGGTCAAAACTGGACTCGGGTTTACACATCGCCTTTCGGAACCAGCAACTCGAATATCAAGATCGCCGTGACTCCTGCGGCGCCGACAAATTTATACGTCCTGGTCGGAACCGGCGGGGCCACCGGGACCGCCCGCGTGGAAGTGAGCACTAACGAAGGCGGTATGTGGACCAACATGGCATCGAACTTCGACACAGGCCAGTTCGGATACAACTGCTACCTGTTCGTCCACCCGACCGATCCGAACACGATTTTCGTCGGCACAAGAGATCTATGGCGCTCGATCAACGGCGGCACGTCGTATAGCAACATCACCAGCAACTTCACGCTCGGAGGCAGCTACACGCCAAGTCTCTCGAAAGCGCATCCGGACCAGCATCACTTCTATATTTCGCCGTCCAACCCAAACACGATGTACGTCGCCAATGACGGTGGACTATGGCGATCGACGGATGGCGCGAGTACATTTTCGTCGTTGAATACCAGCCTTGCGTTGACGATGTTCGTCAGTTACGAAATGCATCCGACAGATGCTGCGCGCAGCTACGGCGGGACACAGGACAACGGCACACAGAAACGTCTCAGCGGTCAAAGCTGGCGCGAGTTTGTCTCCGGCGATGGCGGGCAAACCTTCGTCGACCCGCTCAACCCATCCATCGTCTATTCGACTTACGTTTTTCACACGGCATTCCGCTACATAAATAACGGCGATACTTTCTCCGCGACCATCAGCAACAGTTCAACTTTTGCAGGTGACCGCGTCGATTTCTATCCACCGTTTGTCGGCAACCAGGTTAATTCAAACCTGTATTTTGGAACGTATCGCTTGTGGGTAAGCACAACGCAGGGCTCAAGCTGGTCGCCGCCCGGCGGAACGACCGATCTGACCTTCGGCGGCGTTTTGTCTGCTATCGCTGTCTCGCGTTCAAATACCGATGTTATCTACACAGGTTCAAGTGACGGCCGGCTGATGGTCAGCACCAACGGCGGCGCAAATTGGGATGACCGCACGACGGGGCTTCCGTCGCGATTCATCACCAGCATTACCGTCAATCCAACCGATCCAAAGACAGCCTACGTAACGCTCTCGGGCTTCGGCTCGCCGCATGTTTTCAAGACGGTAAACTATGGAGTGAACTGGACGGACGTCAGCACCAATCTGCCGGACATCCCGACCAACACTATGTTGCTCGACCCGCGAGCCGGCCACTCGAACACGCTCTACGTCGGTACTGATATCGGAGTTTTCCGCTCCACCGACGATGGCGCTTCCTGGGCCACGTTCAATAACGGAATGCCACCGACGATAGTCAGCGAGCTCGACGCGTTGCCGAACGGACTGATGCAGGCCGGAACCTACGGACGCGGTGCTTACGAAATAGATTTGAACAGTGACGTCGCTGCACGCGCGCCATTTGATTTCGACGGCGATGGAAAAACAGATGTCTCGGTCTTTCGTCCGTCAGATGGTAACTGGTACATCCGAAACAGCTCGGACGCGTCGTTCCGCGCCGACCAGTTCGGGACAAACGGAGACTTGATTGTACCCGGTGACTTTGATGGTGACGGCAAGACTGATACGGCTGTCTTCAGACCATCGGATAATTTCTGGTACATCAGGCAGAGCTCCAATAGCCTGTTCCGCTACGCACAATTCGGACAGGCTGGAGACATCCCGGCCACGGGTGACTACGACGCAGATGGAAAATCAGACATCGCGGTCTTTCGACCCACGACCGGTTTCTTCTATTTGCTTTACAGCTCGGACGGTAGTTTCCATTACCAGCAATGGGGAACCAACGGTGACCTGCCGGTGATGGGCGACTACGATGGAGATAGCAAGACAGACTTCGCCATCTTCCGTCCCTCGATCAGCACCTTCTATATTCTTCAGAGCGCTAGCGGGACAGTGGTAGGGCTGCAATGGGGATCAGCTGGCGACAAGCCGATTTCGGCTGACTTTGACGGCGATACAAAGACGGACATCGCGGTCTACAGACCATCGACAGGCGCATGGTATTACCTGCAAAGCTCGGACATCGGCTTCAGAGGAATCGCCTGGGGCACAAACGGTGATCTGCCGGTGACCGGCGATTATGATGGCGACCACAAATGGGACGTAGCCGTCTTCAGACCGTCGATCGGAACGTTCTTCATCCTGCAAAGCGCGACCAATGCTTTGAAAGCCGAGCAATTTGGAGTGAGCGGGGATGTGCCTGTTCCTTATGCTTATTAGATTGTTAAGAGCTGTAGGATGACAGCGCCAAGGGGCGCGTTAGGTGATAGCCCAGGGCAACGCCCTGGGTAGGAACAAGAAAAGAAATAAAGCGCTGAAGGCGCGAGAGGAAGCTGGGCCGACCCCAGAAACCTTGCGCGCTTTCAGCGCTTCGACGCTAAAGACTCCGAATACCCAGGGCGTTGCCCTGGGCTATCACCTAACGCGCCCTTGGCGCTTACTAAGATCTATTCTGCGAATTCTTGCCTCTTGACTCTTCTTCCGCATCAGTCAGATCTATACCCTACACCCTCTTTTACTTACTCGATCACGTAGGGCGCGGTAACCGGGATGTCGCCTATCGTGCCTATCACGCCCGAATGAGAATTCGGGAACCAGCCGAACCAACCGTTCGCGGGACGCCAGACTCTCATCTCGGGAGAAATGAGGCCGGACAGCGGCGCGGGCCTGTCTGACGCCGAACGCGTCCCAAAGAAATTCTGATCGGGAGAAGCGAACTGCGAATTGTTCGAGCTTCGCAGGTAATAGAACCCGATATCCGAGCGATAAACGCCCAGGTCTGCCTTACTATCCCCGTCATAATCGCCGGGAACGGGCCGGTCGCCGTTCTGCCCGAAATGCTGCGCGGTGTAATTGCCATCCGTGCTTCTGAGGACATACCAGTATCCGTTCGAGGGACGAAAGACCGCTACATCCGTTTTATCATCGCCGTCATAATCGAGCTGCACTGGCTTATCCCCCTCCATACCGAAAAAGTTGGAGGCCAGCGAGAAATCAGAGCTTCTGAGGATGTACCATGCTCCGGTCGAGGGACGAAAGACAGCGAAGTCCGTCCTGCCGTCCCCATCATAATCTCCTGGCGCTGGCTTGTCTCCATTGGTTCCCCACTGAATGCCGTAGCCGCTGCCATCGGAACTTCTCAACACATACCAGCCGCCGGAGGGAGCACGAAAGACTGCCAAATCACTGATGCCGTCGCCGTCGTAATCTCCCGGTACGGGCACGTCGCCGAGGCTTCCCAATCCCCAGTAAACCGGGGAGTTAAGAGTGCCCGGTCTTATTCGTATAATCCACTGGCCGGTCGATGGGCGCCAGACGGCGAAATCTCCCAGCCCGTCGCCCGTGTAATCAATTACCTTAGTGTTGATATTCTGGTTGCAGGTTCTCTGCCAAAGGCGGAGGCCGCCTGTCGACGTGTCCGGAGCAGATCCCGACATCACAGCGTCCGCCATCTGATCACCGTTAAAATCTGCCGCATCGCCGTAATAGACCGCGCCGAAGGCAGCTGTGTTCGCGTAATCCTGACGCGTGAAACCGCCTTGCCCGTCGCCCATTAGAATCGAACCGTTGACGGTATGCTGGGGCGACTCGTAGTAGGGCACCATCACATCGACCTTACCGTCGCCGTTAAAATCTGCGAGCTTTAAGTAGTAGATAGTCGGCAGGAGCGGGAAATCGCCTCGTGTAAATCCGCCGCTTCCGTTACTCAACAGAACCGTCAGCGAGTTACGCGCCGTCGTAGCGATGATGTCGTCTTTGCCATCGCCGTTTATGTCTCTGGCATCGTGGACTATCGTGTCTGTGCCCAGACTGATGGGCGAGCCGGGCACAAGCGCCCCGGTGCCATCATTGAGGTAGAGAATCAACGAGCGGTTCGCAGCATCGTTAATCGCCACGACTATGTCTTTTTGGCCGTCACCGCTAAAGTCGCCGACGACAAAACTCTGTAGGTTGTTAATCGGATAGGAGACCGGAGCAGCAAAGTTACCCGCCCCGTCGCCCATGCGAATAACGATGTGTGGCAGGGAAGTGTAATTAAGAGATAAGAAATCCGCTTTGCCGTCGCCGTTGAAATCTGTGAGTTTTGGCCGGTCATAATACGGAAAGAACTGTGTGCCACCAACGGAGCTGAACCCACCCGATCCATCATTTAGCCACAGCGAATAGGATCCCGAGCCGGGCGCGACCAGCAGATCGGGCTTGCCGTCGCCGTTGATATCGCCCGATATGAGGTACAGCGCATTAAACCCCACCGGGTAAAAACTCGGCGGAGCGAAATGGCCAGTGCCATCGCCAAGCGCGATGACCAGCGGGCCGTAATAGCTGGAGGCGGCGAGGTCCATCTTGCCATCCCCGTTGAAGTCGCGCGCGATGAACTGCCCGGCGGGGTACGAAAAGTCTCCGAGGGCCAGCTTGAACCCCGGCCTCGGACACTGTGCCTGGACACTTTCTCCGAAGTTGGATGCGGCAAGCATCAACACGAAGACAAACAGAATATATGCGTTCGATTTTCTCTCAATGTTGCGGGCCATCTGAAAAATCTCCTCAAAGCGGGTAAACAATTTTGCTTCACTCAATCATATACGGAGTTGTGACCGGAACGTTACCGTTTCTGCGCAAGGCGAGCGAAGCGGAAAATTTGAGGTCTTCGAAAAAGCCGCCAGGCGCTGAAGCCCAATAGATCGTAGTATGCCGGCGGCGCTGGCCTGTCCGCTCCTGAGGACGTTCGCCAGTACAGCGAGTCAGTGGCCGAGCCCATAGTATCGTTCCAAATGCGCAGACAATAAAACCCGGGAGGGCCGTCCGAACTTCTCGGAGCATACCAGTCGGCGGCGGGTGGCGCTGCCAAACTCGCTCGAAGACATAACTCGAAGCGCTTTCAAGTGAATTCCAGATTTCAAGTATCTGACGTTTGGCACATCTCCAACAAGCGTTTTCTCTTAACAAGGAAATCTATCCCTGCTAGAGAAAACAGTAACTTGCAACCTTCTCAAAAAATTGACAACCGAATTGCGGGAGCGTATATGCTCTCTGCATCAAGGACTTTAAGGAGTAATCTTGACAGTCATTGTACACGGGCTTACTGGATCGCTGTTCTCACGAGCATCCTGATGAATCCTCCTCGCTGGCCTTTCCGGTAAAGGAGTAATGAGATGTCCTCCGTCTTTCAACAGATATCTACCCTCATTCAAGCCAGAACAACCTCAATCTTAGTCATTCTGGCAGTGTTACTCCTATATAGTTTGCTCCCCCTTGCTCAGACAGCGACTCAAGAGCAGGACAGAATCATAAAGAAGCGGTACTCGTACCCCAATGAACCGCTCAGAATAACTACCGTAAGAAATCAAAGAGGCATCATTGAACTGGGCAAGAAGTTCTCTGACAGTGACGACTGGTACAAGGAATTAACCGTCAGCGTAGAGAATATTTCGGGGAAGGAAATCACATATATCAGTATCGGATTGACATTGGTGAGACCTGAAAACCAAGCCAAAGAACTCCCGTTGGGACATTCCATAATGTATGGGAACAGAGTCGCAGCTTTGAAAAGGTCCGCCAAGCCGATTGAATTCAAATATGCAAGCATAGACATCAAACTGTCCGAGCAGAATTACGATTCAATCAAAACCATGCTGAAGAATGTTGGTTATCCTTCCAGTATTAACGCAATAGAGATAAATATCGAGGACGTGATTTTTGGCGATGGTACAGCTTGGGCTACGGGAACATGGTTTGATCGTGACCCAAATGATCCCGATAAACTCATCCCGAGGCAAGATGCTCAGGGCAGTGTGTAACCCAAACCGTGATGCTTTCATCTAAGATTTGTTCTCAGATTAAAGGAGAATTTCTATATGCCGATTTCCAAAAAACCCATCCTGTTTCTGCTCGTAGTATTTTCAACTAGCGGGCTGCTTATCCTCACTGCATTATTCGGCAGAGGTCAAAATCTTCAGCCGCAGTCGACTCATGACCGAGCCGACAAGGGCCAATTCCCGGTCGCTGATTACGCGGCGCCTGAACCTGTTGCTCCTGATGAGCGGGCTAGAAGGCTAGCTAAGGGAAGTCGTTTTAACGGACGCGGAAGCGCTGAGACAGGTGGTGGAGTGATGGAATCATCCATACCGCTTGAATCCTTAAGATTCGTCGAAGCCCCGACCAATTCAGTGAAGGCTTTTCCCTTATCCTATAGCGATACTCTCGTCATCGGCGAAGTCACCGATGCTCGCGCTTACCTATCCACTGACAAGACGGGCGTCTATTCGGAATTTACCATTCGCCTCGACGAAGTGCTCAAGGATGCAAACAAATCTCTGACGGATTCTCATCCCACAACAATCGGCACGCGAGAAGGAGGGCGCGTGCGATTCCCCTCAGGCATCGTCAATCTTTATGGAACCAATGAACGCGGCATGCCGCGCGTCGGCGTAAGGTACGCCTTCTTTCTCAAATCCTCTGAGATGGAAGACGACTACTCAATCGTGACGGCGTACGAGTTGAAAGACGGGCGAGTGTATCCGCTCGACGGATACAGCAATTACCGAAAAACTGTCAGCCCGCCTTTTAAGGCCTACGAGGGCATGGACGAAAAATCCTTCCTGAACGAATTGCGCGAAGCCATCAAGCATCCTCCCAAAACTCTAAACGGCAAAGAAAGATGAGGACAAATGAAACTCACCCTCTCTTCCCTCCGATATTTGGCCGTCGTCGCATTCATTACCAATGAGGCAGAAAGACAAGCTGTGATAAGTGCTTTTCAAGCCTGAAATAATGTAGCTTGCTCTGGAGTCACCTTCATCGGATTCACAACTAATGCTCAAGCTGCAACGGCCAATAACTCTGTGCAAGTTAATAAGTACAGACTCACACCAGGCAATGGGAACCAGCCTCGCGGTGATATTCAGCCTTTTACTGGCAGTATCTCGGGACGCCTTATTAA
Source organism: Pyrinomonadaceae bacterium (assembly GCA_963702045.1). Taxonomy (GTDB): domain Bacteria; phylum Acidobacteriota; class Blastocatellia; order Pyrinomonadales; family Pyrinomonadaceae; genus JACMLC01. The sequence goes on along the minus strand of OY969701.1, from coordinate 4,589,746 downwards.
AGCAGTGATTACGGTAGATGATCGCGTCACAAATCTCACCGTTCTTACAAAGACGATGGCTCATGAAATCGGGCATTCGTTTGGGCTAGGTGAATGTGAGGAATGTGGCCGGACTAGTTCAGTCATGGTCAACTATCAAACGGGCGATTTCAATGACGCAGTTTCGGGCGCCACTCACCCGAAGGCATGTGACCTCGCAAAGACTCAAGAGGCTGGTAACTATACATGCCCGATACAACAGTGCCCGGAGCAGTGTTTAGGCGTTGAGATGCCAACCGGTGAGGTCTGTATACAGAACGCCGACGAGTGTTTTTGGCCACAGAATAACGGCTGTCCGGATGACCTGAATCGAGTGGGAAACTGCTGTTGTTTCAGCGAGTATAATTCACCGATCATGCTCGACATCAACGGCAACGGCTTTAACCTCACCAATGCCGCAAATGGAGTCTCATTCGACCTCAACCGGGACGGTACCAGGGAAACCCTGTCCTGGACGGCAGCCGGTTCGGACGATGCCTGGCTCGCGCTTGACCGCAACTCCAACGGCACGATTGACAATGGCGCAGAACTCTTCGGCAACTTCACGCCGCAGCCGCCTTCGTCATCGCCTAACGGTTTTCTTGCGCTAGCCGAGTATGACAAGCCCACGCGCGGGGGCAACAACAACGGATGGCTTGGCCCACAGGACGCCATTTTTGCCAGCCTGCGGTTGTGGCAGGATACGAATCACAACGGCATTTCAGAGCCGGGAGAGCTGTACACACTTCCGTCGCTGAACGTCAAAAGACTAGACCTCGATTACCAGGAATCGAGAAGGCGAGATGAGCATGGGAACTGGTTCAGGTATCGTGCGAAGGTCAAAGACGCGCAGGGCGCGCAGGTTGGGCGGTGGGCATGGGACGTGTTTCTACGGAGCGCGCCATAGCCGCGGCTGCTGGATGGGGGCCGCCATGTGGTATGGGTTTGTTCGCTACTTGTTGCGCAGGTCGAAACGGGCGCGTCTTTGGCAGACACACCCGAATCTCATAGGGCTTTTAGGATAAAATCAGGGAGCTATTCAGGGTGGGATAGCTTCCTGCTGTCGCTATCGGCTCCCACGCTTTGACGGCGGCGTTGCGATGTTTCGTTAGTATCTAATACCGCTAAGCCGTTTGTATTGGCTTATCAAACAATCCCAGGTTCAAATTAGATGTTGCGCAGTTCAGGTTCTTAGTTAACATAGCCGTCGCCCAGACCGCCCCTCGCGCTCGAAAGCGGTAGAACTTCATCTCTGAGGTTCTACCGCTTCTGATTCAGGGTGGGATCGCTGCTCTACTATACTTCATTTCGGACCGCAGGAAAACCTGATGTTCAACTGTCCCTAAGCGACAATTGAAAAGACACCAGACTCCGTCACCACCGGGTTTCCACTCCTCTTGACTTTTCTTCCGCGTCAGTCAGAATCTCTCACAGCATTCGAGCAATTGACGGAACCACCCCATGTCCATTTCTTCCGGTGATCAGATTGGTCGCTATCAGATTCGTTCGCTGCTCGGCACGGGCGGAATGGGCCAGGTCTTTCTGGCCCAGGATCTCCAGCTTGACCGGCCGGTCGCGCTGAAAATGCTGCCGCCCGACTTCACCGCGAACACCGAACGGCTCCGCCGGTTCAGACAGGAAGCGCGGGCCACCTCGGCGCTAAACCATCCAAACATCCTGACCATTTACGAAGTCGGCGAGAACGAAGGCGCGCACTTCATCGCCACAGAGTTTATCGACGGGGTGACCTTGCGCACACACCTGGCGCGCAACTCGCTGAAGATCGCGGAGGCGTTGGATATCGCGATCCAGATGACCAGCGCGCTCGACGCCGCGCATCGCGCCGGCATAATTCATCGTGACATCAAACCCGAAAACGCGATGCTGCGTCAGGACGGCTACGTCAAGATATTGGACTTTGGTTTGGCCAAGCTGGGGGAACAATCGAAAGCGTCTTCCGACGCCGTGACTCTGGCCGAAACGGATCCCGGCGTGGTGATGGGAACCGTCGGTTACATGTCGCCGGAACAGGCGCGCGGCGCGACGGTCGACAATCGCTCGGATATTTTCAGCATGGGTGTGGTGCTTTACGAGATGCTGACCGGGCGGTCGCCATTTCCCGGCAACTCGACCAGCAGCGTGCTGGTGTCGATACTCGAACGCGACCCGCCGCCGTTATCTCGCTATCTTCAAAACGTTCCGTCTGAGCTTCAGCGAATCACGACTCGCTCGCTGGCTAAGAACAGAGACGAGCGCTATCAAACGATCCGCGATCTCTTTGTCGATCTGAAAGCGCTAAAGCAGGATTGGGATTTTCAGCTCAAGCTGGAAACTCAAACTGAGCCACACAGGGGCGGAGTGCCTGACGCAGGCGGCATTGTTGGAGGGGGCGGCGGCGCTACGCTGATCGGACGTCCGGCCGACACCGTTCGCGAATCGGAGGCGTACACCGCTTATCCTTCGACTCAACCACGATTTTCGCAGGCGGCTCGACGAATGAGTCGACTCGAACCCATCGACTCGCTGGCGGTGCTTCCGCTGGTTAACGGCAGCCAGGATCCCAACGCGGAATATCTTTCGGACGGAATCACAGAGAGCATCATCAACAGTCTTTCGCAGTTGCCGCAGTTGAGCGTGATGGCGCGGAGCACGGTCTTTCGTTACAAGGGTCAGGAAGTCGATCCGATCGAAGTGGGCAACTCGCTCGGAGTGAGAGCGGTGATGCTGGGCCGCGTGTTGCAGCTGGGCGATCAGTTGGTGATAAAGACCGAGCTGGTCGACGTGGCGGATGGTTCGCAGTTATGGGGCGCTCAGTACAATCGAAAGCCGGAAGACATCCTGGCGGTGCAGGATGAAATCTCCGGCGAAATTTACGAGAAACTGCGACTGCGTTTGACCGGGGAAGATTACAAAAAGCGCTTGATCAAACGCTACACGGATAACACCGAGGCGTACCAGCTCTACTTGAAAGGCCGCTATCACACGAGCAAGGCGACGCGCGACGGATTGGAGAAGGGCATAAGCTATTTCAATCAGGCGATTGAAACCGATCCCACCTACGCGCTTGCTTACAGCGGTTTGGCAGAAGCGCACTACGGACTTTCATCTGCGCACATCCCGCCGCGCGAGGCGATGCCAAAAGCGCGGGCCGCGGCAATGAAAGCGCTCGAGATCGACGACACGTTGGCCGAAGCGCACGCGTCGCTGGCGCTGGTCAAGGTTTTCTTCGATTGGGATTGGGCCGGCGCCGAGGCCGAGTACCGCCGTGCGATCGCATTGAACGTGGGTTACGCGTCGGCGCATCACTGGTACGGTTGGTATCTGGCGCTGATGGGCCGCCTGGATCAGGCAACCGCTGAGATGAATCGCGCACAGGAACTGGATCCGCTTTCGCTCGAAATCACGGCCGACCTCGGTCTCTCGTTCTTCTTCGCACGCCAGTACGATCGCGCAATCGAACAGTTTCGAAAGGCGCTCGAACTTGATCAGCACTTTATCTGGGCGCAGTTTTTCATCGGATGGGCGGCTGAGCAACAGGGCCGCATCGACAGCGCTATCGAAGAATACAAACGAGCGGCCGAGGTCGAAGACGCTTTGCTGATCAAAGCCGCGCTCGGCCACGCGTACGCGGTCGGCGGACGAACCGGCGAAGCGCGCGCGATTCTAGCCGAGTTCGAACGTCTGGCTGAGACCAAGCATGTATCGCCATACGACTTTGCGATTATCCACACGGCGCTCGACGAGCCGGAGAAGGCGTTTGAGTATCTCGAGCGCGCGTTTGAAGATAGAAGCGAAGCGCTGGTATGGCTAAAAGTCGATCCGCGACTCGATCCTCTTCGCACTACCCCGCAGTTCATCGATCTGATGCGACGCGTGGGCCTTCCGCTTTAGAGGTTCTAAATGAAGTCTTCGTAGTCGATTGGCAAATTGAGTAGTTGAGAGGAGTTCCCACTCGACCCTCATGGAAAATCCATTTTCTGAGAAATTATTCAAGTTAATCAGCATGCAGTCAGGAAGGGGACCCTGTCCCCGCTGACTTAAAGAATTGAAAAGTAATATTTGATTTCAAAAGCGGGGACAGGGTCCCCTTCCTGACTGCGTTTGGGTTAATTGCTGTGCTGGACTGAGATTCGATTGGTGTTGCGCGGAACCTACCAAAAGAAAGGCCCGCCGGGGCGGTGGAAGCACGCTTTGCGCTCGACCACCTCGACGGGCTTAAGAATCTTTTCAAACTACTTCCAGCGATTGATTGCTCGCCGGATCAAGCGGGTTACTTGGTAACGTGTATCTCTTCTTCTACGCGTGGATGGCGAATGAAGTAGTAGACAATGCACGCACATGCCAAAACTGCAGCTACTATGGCAAACCATAGATGCGTCGTACCGAACGTCATATCAGTCAGACCGGTTTTTGGGTCCTTGGCCGTGACGAACAGCATAAATTGCCAAAACGCTACTCCAATAGCGCCAACCCCCGCGACCAAACAGAGAATGTCAACCATACTTTTCATGTTTAGCCTCCAGCCTTGGTGTTGAGAAATAACAAGGGGCTTTACTGTCCGCTGAGGATCGTAAGCGTAGCGTAAATTTACTCCGCGAGAGCGGACTTTGTAAATAGCATCTGAGTACGCCCATCAGGATTAAGACGAGATAACCCCTCGCAACCATTAGTCTGTACGTCGGCGGAGCCAGAAATGTTGACTTGACGCGATATTTGGAATATTTTTCTGTCGCCTGACGGGTCTACAGGCCGATTTTCCGATCATCAAAGGGCTGCCTGGTCGCTTTCGGGAATCACCACTTGATAGCTTCCCCCGCTGCGGAAAACCTGGCCGCAGCCATTCCAAATCTAGAGAGGAATTCCAATGCGTTATTCAAACACATCGGATAGAAATTCTTCGCGCACACGATTGTTAGTTCTCCTGCTTGCAATTGGCTGTGGATTATTGATCACCGCTGAACAGATCCCCGTTCGATCGCAAACCGGCGACCCGACCGCCAAGCTCGAGCCATCCTTTCGCGAATACAAAGGCGTCAGTTTGGGAATGACCACAGACGAAGCGCGAAAGAAACTTGGCACGCCGGAAGACAAGGGCGATGAACAGGATTTCTACGTTTTCTCGGACAAAGAATCCGCGCAAATTTATTACGACAAGAACAAACACGTTGACGCGATCTCGATCAATTACGTGGGTGAAACGAGCGACGTGCCCAAACCGAAAGCCGTGCTCGGCACCGACGTAGAAATCAAACCGGACGGGTCGATACACAAGCTGGTGCGATTCCCAAAAGCCGGTTGCTGGATTTCGTACAGCCGCACCGCCGGAAATGATCCGCTGATAACGATCACCGTCAAAAAGTTGTAATCAGGATCTGACGGGCGTATTTCTGAATCTGAGCAACGATTTCTGTTTGTAGTCGGGAAGAGTGGGTGAGCTTAAGAACTTGCCCGAAAGAAGTTTTCACGCAAAGGCGCAAAGAAAAGAAAGCGGAAAGACGCAAAGGGTAAGCGGCCGGCGCGAAGGGCACTCAAGTTCACATGCCAACAAATGCTTTCTTAGCGGCTTCAGTCTTTCTTTTCTTTGCGCCTTTGCGTGAAACCGCCTTTTCTTTAGTTCATGCCTGTCCAGATTAGGACGTTTTCTTTAACCGAATCTCGAAGATCTTCGGCCAGCGCTTACCAGTTACGAATAGCCGATCGTCCTTTTCATCGTAGGCAATTCCATTCAGCACGTCTTCTTCAGGGTTGGCCCGCTGGTCCGCCGGCAAAAGGTTGGTGAGATCAATCCAGCCTGTTATGTGGCCATCATGGGGGTCGATCCGAACGATGCGATCCGATTTCCAAATATTCGCGAAGATCTCGCCCTTCACAAACTCGAGCTCGTTGAGGTGCATCAAGGGCGCACCGTGATCGCAAACCATAACTGAACGAGAGACTTTGAAAGTCGATGGATCGATAAACCGAAGTTGGTTGGTGCCGTCGCTCATGACCAGCGACTGCTCGTCGTCGGCGAGTCCCCAGCCTTCGCCATCGACAGCGAACTCGCCTTCCCGCCGAAGATTTTTTAAATCATAAATAAAGCCTTTGTGCTCCATCCAGGTTAGTTGGTAAATCTTTTCCTTCAGAATCGTCATCCCTTCAGCGAAATACTGCGAGTCGAGGTTGACCTTCTTTGCGATCTTGCCCGTTACCGGTTCAACTTTTCGAAGGCTTGACGATCCGTACCGCCCGGCGCTTTCGTAAAACCACCCGTGATAAAACACGAGTCCCTGGGTAAACGCTTTCGAGTCGTGCGGCCAGGTGTTGACGATTTCGTAAGTGTAAACAGGCACGGCAGGCTGCTGCGCATTGTTGGAGCAGGGCTGAATTTCCGGCGAAGAGTTCTGAGCCGACGACGGCGAAGCCTGAGGTGGTTTCGATGCGATCTGCATTGCCCGATCTTGACCGCAGGCCGCAAACGGCGAAACCAGCAGCGCGATGATTAGAGAGACAATTGGCCAACGGAAGAGAACACGGACGAACGACGCGGTCAGAGCTTTCCGCCTGACTGAACACGTTCGAATTCGCTCATCGCTTTTTTTTGAAGCCATTGGCAACGCTCTCTACTTCGGAGGCGCAACGGATGAAGCCGATTGCTTCTTCTGCGCGAGCGCGCGATCGATCGCTTCGCGAAGTGTTTCCGCAGAGAGATTGCGAACCTTAACGCCGTTTACAAAAACTGTCGGCGTCCCGAGAACTCCGTACAACCTGCCGTCGTCGATGTCTTTGTCGACCTCAGCGGCATAAGTTCGTCGATCGAGCGCCGCATCAAACTTGACGCGATTCAGGCCAACCTCGCCGGCATATTTCTTCAGTGAAGCTACGTCCAATGCCTTCTGATTCTTGAAAAGCACCTGGATGTATTCAAAGAATTTCCCCTGCGCAAACGCGGCATTTGCAGCCTCGGCAGCCATGCGCGCGTTCTCGTGCATCGTCAAAGGAAAATCCCGCACTACCAGTCGAACGTTATTTCCGTACGTGCCGGTAACCTCGTCGATAATCGGATGGTTGAACGCGCACGACGGACATTGAAAGTCAGTGAAGACGACAAGCGAGACGGGCGCGTTCGGGTCTCCGCGCGATGGATCGTCGTCTGCGCTGACAGCGACGACCGGCGCTTCGGGTTCCTTCAGCATGAAGCTTATGGTCGAGCGTGACCGCAGCCTTTCGCTCAACGCTAGTTCGAGCGACTTCTGCTGTTCCTGCTCCATGTAATTGACGATCATCGTGCGAGTCGAAGCCAGATCACCCGCGATTCGGTCTTTGTTCTCGGCATAAAACTTTGCAACCTGGTCTTCGGTAGGGCTTCGCAGCTTGTCTGTGATCTCGGTTCGGATGATGACTTCGGGGCCGATGTTCTTGCGGCGCGCTTCCTCGACCACCAGCAGGTTGTAAATCGTCTGATCGATCGCGCGCTTCGTGTCTTCGTACGCATGCATGCGAAGTTCGAAGACGATCTGCTTCAAACGCTCGATCACTGGTCCAGCGGATAGAACACGTCCCGCGACCGTCGCCAGTGTCGCGTTGGGCGAAAGCGTCGGCGAATTAACATCAACGCCCATCACGACAGTCAGCCGCTTGCGAAGACGCGCGGCGAGGTCGGCCAGGAGCTTTTTCTCCTGATCAAGTCGAACGAATGCCACGATCTGCGGACGAGCAGTGTTCAAATCCATCGCGCCGAACTGCGCGCGATTCGCCTGGTAGAGCGCTTCGATTTGCGCGGCGGTCGGATCGGCTAGCCGTGAGCCAACTTCAAGATCCAATAAACGGTCAACAGATATCCGGCGCCGTTTAGCCTCGGCATCCCAGAGCAGTTCGTCGATCTGTTCCTGTAAAACACGTCGCCTGGCTTCTGCGATTTCGTTTTCCAGGTTTGCGACCAGTTGTTGCACTTGAGGATCGAGGTCCGCGAGTGTGATCGGTTGGTTATTGACGACAGCCAGCACGCCAGATTGTTGTGGGGAATGGTTCGATACCGATCCTCCGCCGACGTAGTTTCGGCCGGCGTGAAGCGCAAATGTGTGTGAGGGCAAGGCGAGCAAAGATGCAGCCACGCCGATTAGAAGTTTTCTGAAGTTCATCGGATGTTTCGAAAAGAATTTAAGACGACGATACATGCACGATTGCGAAAAACAGGACAATTATCTGACTTTCATAATGTCCTGTCTATCCGGCGTATCGGTGCAAACTTTGGATTATTTGATGCTTCTCAGCGGTTCTGCGGTCGCATCAAACTGCGGCGACGCGGCTTTGCCGGTGTACGTGAAGCGAGAAGATTTTTCTGCCGGCCCTGGAGGATAAAGGCCAGGCCCTGGTGAGTGATGCCCAGAAGCCGTGCTGCGCGAGTCACGCTGCCGTCCGAAGTCTCAAGCGCCCGTTGAATCAGGCCGCCTTCGTATCGCAGCACTTCTTCATCCAGCGAACAACCAGCCCAGGGTTCGCTCGTTCCAGTCGGCTCGGTTCGTCGACGAGCAATCGCCTCGATCGCCTCGGCGCCCAGCACGCTTTTATCCGGAACATTTGAAACCGTGTAATCGATCAACGCGCGCAGCTCTCGAGCATTTCCCTCGAGCGGCATACGCGTAAGCGCTTCGAACCCGCTGGGCGTGATCGAAACACTCTTGTTCTGTGCCCGGCTTTGCATCCTGAGGAAATGCTCGGCCAGCGTTGGGATGTCTTTGGCACGATCTCGCAACGGCGGGATCACCAGCTTGAACGCGTCCAACCGGTAGAAAAGGTCGCTTCTAAAATTCCCGGCATCGACTTCATCTTTAAGATTGCGACTGGTTGTGACGATGACGCGAATATCAATTCGCTCGGGATGCGCTGCGCCGATCGGATGAATTTCGGCGTGCTCGATAAACCGCACCAGCTTTCCCTGCTCGGCAAGGCTCAGCCCGGTGATCTCGTCCAGCACCAACGTGCCGCCCTGCGCTCGGCGTGCTTCACCAATCGCGCCATTGGCTGAATCATTCCCAGTCTGTCGATAACCGAAAATTTGCGCCTCGACTTGTTGACCGGCAAGCGAAAGGCAATCCACGACAACAAACTCGCCTTTACGCCCGCTCCATCCGTGGATCAGTCGCGCCAACTCTTCCTTGCCTGTACCCGACTGGCCAGAGATCAGAATCGGAGCGTTAACCGTCGAGACTCGTCGTGCGACTCGCAGCAATGCCGCTGTTTCGTCCGCCGAATAAACGAAGCCGGTGGCCGTTTCTGACGGACGCGCTTGCGCGGCGAAAATACGACGAGCGCAAACACGCAGTCGCTGAACGGTCTCGGGCCTCGCCGAATTCGTGATCCACCCGTCGGCACGTTGATATTCAGTCCGGCGCTGGTCGTCAGAGAGCTGAGGTCCCAACTCTTCCAGCATCGTCAACGCGGTCACGCCTGCGTTGTCGCTCTGTCCGGCCTGTAACTCGATTTCGATCGCGCGTTCAAACGCGGGCCGCGCGTGCTCAAACCGCCCCAGCCGCGCCAACGCAGTTCCGTGCGTCGTCAACGCTTCAGCCAACAATCCCTGCTGGCCCGCACTGTCGAGCGTTTGTATCACCGTACGAATCAGGCGTTCGGCTTCAGCCGCACGACGCTCGGCCAGGAACGCGCGCGCGCGTGTCTCGTCGACCTGCACTACGTTTCCGCTATCCTTCAGGTCGAAGAAAATCTGTCGCGCGATGTCCAGGTGTTCATGCGCCTGTTGTATCTTGCCCGCAGTCAGGTAGAGAAAGCCGAGATTGTTTTCAACTCTGGCGACGTTGCGCGGATGGCCGGCCTTTTCGTAGTGATAGCTGGAAGCTGCGAACTCGATCAACGCGCGATCGATGTAGTCCTGTCGGTTCTCGGCTGCGCCGAGATTCTTCAGAGTGATGGCGAGCGTGTTGTAGTAGTTTCCATTTAGCGCGTGATTGTCGCCCGACTCAAACAACGGCGCAGCGGCGATCAAAAGTTCCAACGCAGTGGACAGCCGTCCGGCTACCGATTCCACCATCGCGCTATTGAACATCACCCGCGCTTTTAGCTCGCTGTTTTCGTTTGCCAGGAGGGAAACGGACTGCTGAAGAGTGACGCGCGCTTCATTCAATGCGCCTTCACGAAAATAGCAGGCGCCGAGCGCGTTATACGCCTCGGCGACTTTCAAAGGATTCTCCAGGTCGGTGAAGAGCGCTGCGCTTTCAGACAAAAGGTCTTTGGCTATGTCCTGCGAGTCCTGAATTTGTCTGGCGCTGCCGATCGAACTTGAAAGCGATCCGGATCGCAACAGCAATTCCGCGACCGCTTCCGGCTGCAGCCCGGCCACGTCCGGACGCTCACCAATTCGGTTCCAAAACCCGCTTAGCGAGGCTCGTGCGCCCTCGTAATCGCCGTCTCTCTCCAAACCTGCGGCGATTCGGCAGCGTTGTATCGCAAGCTCGCTTGGCTCAAGACCCTTTTCGTTCCGCTTCTCAGATAGCTCAGTCATTAAAGTCATGTGAGGAAAGCCTTTCTTAGACGTTGCAGTACTCCTTGCAAACCCTGTTCGGGATGATATTATGGTGCCCCCACGGAAGTTCTACCCGATCAATTTGGTTGAACAAATACACCCTTAGGAGAAAACGATGAAAACCGCCCAAAACCTGTTAGTTTGTGTCCTGTTTACCTGCTTGCTTTCCGCCTCGGCCGTCGCCGGTGACATGCACAACCCGGCAAGAATGGCCGTGCATCCGACAGTTTCAACGAGCGATTCACACCCAAAAGCAAAGGGTAACTCACCACGCGAAGGCGGCAACACACGTGACCTGCTTATCCACGTTGCGCTGTTCTTCCACAAAAGCATAGCGACCGCGCTGTAAGTGTAATCCCAGATAAACTTACAATGCAGCCACCGGCTAAAGCAGCTGGCGCGGGTAACTTTGTTCGCACGGGGAGAATCGTTGGACGATGTCATTAAAAAAGCCCGTCGAGGAAGCCATGACAGCGCTGCATCCTAACCTGTCTGGATGACCAAAAGCAATAAATAAGTTCCCTTTGAGCTAGTGTACGACAGGCGTGGTTGTGACCCGTTTTTAGAGCTGATTAGGCGGGTTCAACCAGGCGACTGACGGTCTCGAGCGTGTCGATCTCCTCCGGCGTTTTGTCCGGGCGGAGCCGGACGATCCGTGGAAACCGCAAGGAATAGCCGCCCTTGTGACGCTTGGATTCCTGTACACGGTCGAAGGTTACTTCGAGAACGATTTTTGGTTCGACCGTACGAACTCGCCCATGCGCAAATTCCTGGATTGTGTGAGCCCGGAACCACTCGGTCATCTCAGTGAGCTTAACGTCCGTTAACCCCGAATACGCCTTGCCGACGTTTAAAAGCTCAGGATCTTCTGCCGAGCGGCGCACCGCAAATGTGTAGTCAGACAAAAGATTTCGCCGTTTGCCGTGTCCGACCTCAACCGAGGTTACGACAACATCCAGAGTTGCAATCGCGCGTTTGAGTTTGAGCCATTTCCGCCCGCGTCTGCCCGGTTTGTACTTCGAGCGCGGGTCTTTAATCATCAAACCTTCGTTGCCGCGAGCTCTGGCCGCGTCGAACTCGTCGTCCAGCTCAGCAACATCCGTCATTCGCTTAGCGCCGGACAGTCGGAGCACTTCGCTGTTCGGTACAAGCTGCTCGAGCATCCGCCGGCGCTCGCTCAGTGGGTCATCGATCAAAACGCGACCGTCGGCGTGAAACAGGTCGTAGGCGACGAAAACGACCGGATTCGTCGACATTATTTCGTCGCTGATGATCTTCCGACCTAGCCGTTTCTGCAATTCCGCGAACGGCAGAATCTGATCGCCACGGGCGGTAACGATCTCGCCGTCGATGATCGCGTCGGTTGAAAGCGCCGCCAACGACGGGATCAACTCGGGAAACCGATGCGTAATTTCGTCCATCGTTCGCGAATAAAGCGCCACCCGTCCTTCTTTGGTGTGCGCTTGCGCGCGTATCCCGTCGAATTTGTCTTCGACGTAGAACTCGTCGGGCATTGTCTTCGCGATGTCTGAAAGATCGGCGGCTGCGGTTGCCAGCATGAACTTCAGCGGGTGGAACAACCGCATCGACACGCTTTGGAGCTCGCCGTGCCGGGCCCGAACGGCGGTTTCGCCGACATCGCCAAGCATCATGTTGGCGGCCGATACATCCGCCAATGGCCGCTCGAACGCGCGCGCGAGGGCGTCTTCGACCAGCCCTTCTTTCAATCCTATTCGCAAATCTCCCACCAGGAGCTTAATCAGATATTTTGCTTCGAGCGGAGTTGCGCGAGCCAGCACTTCGGTCAATATGGCTTTCTTCTTGATCGTCCCTCGCGTTTCGCTCAGTTGTGCGATTAACGCTTCGACTTCAGCCAGTGTAATCGACGGCGTAAAGATTCCTCGTGTCACTTCCAGAATCACTTCGAAAGCAACTTCGCCGGAATCTCCCAGCCGAACATAACGCGGTCGGAGATTCTCCATGTCGAGATTCGTGGCCTTGCTCAAAGCATCTGCCAGGACTCTGGATCCGACGTTAGTTGTTCTGGCGTCGCTTAGCGCGAACTGCTGTCCCGCGAAATACCGAGCCGCACGAGCCAGATCTTCGTCATTCAACTCGCGAAACCGCTCGCCGAGCAACGCGGCCTTCTCCAGCTTTTTCGTAGTAGCTGCTACCCGCTCGGCGGTTTCGGCGAAGTGCTCCATCAGACCGCTTTTGGATTTGTCGATTTGCCCCATGTTCGTAGAATTCCTAACTGGCTGCTGCCCAGGCTTTCATCAACTCGCCATCAACGCGGACGGCGTCTTCTTTGCCTGGTTCGCCAAAGGTTTCGGGATGCAAAATGCTGGCGAGGATTTCAACGCCCCGCCCTACGCGAGGCCCTGGCCGGCTGAAATACGAAGTCGCATCCACCGCCCAAACCTGGCCATCGCGCACGGCCGGCAGATCGGACCAGCCTTCGGGCAGATGCGACTGCGGAAGCTGTCGCAGAATATCTTCTTTGTAATAGCCGCACGGAATCAGCACGATCACCTCCGGCGCGTATGCCGATATTTCCTGCGCAGTCGTTGTGACGGACGGCTGGCCGGCGCGTCCGAACGCGTGATCGCCACCCGCCATCGCAACCTGCTCCGGCACCCAATGTCCCGGCGCGAAGGCCGGCTCGAGCCATTCGAGCATCAACGTGCGCGGCCGGCCGGGAAGCTTGCTTGAAACCGAAGAAACCGCTTTCAGACGAACTTCGAGATCAGCCACGACCTTTCTGGCCTGCGCTTCCGTGTCAGTCAGTTGGCCGACGGTAAGAATGTTACTGAAGATATCGGCGATTGTGTTCGGTTCAAGCGAAACGACGCGCACATCGGTTTCGAACATACGCGCGGCTCGCTCCACCGTCTTGTAGCTAACCGCGCAGACGTCGCAAAGCTCCTGCGTCAAAATCAAATCCGGTTCCAGCGCGCGCATCTCTTCCTCGAACAGATCATAGATAGATCCATGCCCGTCCAGCTGACTTCGAACGGCGTGATCGATCTCCGCGCTCGACATTGTCTCGTGCGAAATACGGCTGGCCGTCAGTTTCGGCTTGCTGCTAACGGACGGCGGAAAATCACATTCGTGGGTTACGCCGATCAGCGCGTCTTCCAGACCAAGCGCGCACACAATCTCGGTCGCGGAAGGAAGCAGCGAAGCTATTCGCGGTTTGGATTTGCTCGACAAATTCGTGAACCTCATTTGCAATCGACATTCAGCATCTACGGACAGGTTGGCGCGAGAGTGTCTTACCTGTCAAGAAACCCTCAAACCATGTGCGGTTGTCGATATGCTGCTACAATCTTCTCATCAACCAGTTAGAAAGCAGGGAACAAGATGCAGGATAAGCCAGCCAACGTTTCGACTACGGCGCCGGATGGAAAACCACTGAAACGGCTCCCGCAGGTAGTTCTGGAACGGAGATCTACCAATCATTTCACCGACGAGCCGGTGCCGGACGATATCCTGAACTCGATCCTCCTGCTCGGGGCACAGGCGCCGTCAGGATACAATCTGCAACCTTGGCGATTTATCGTCGTCCGCGATGAAGAGAACCGCAAGCGCTTGCAAAAAGCCGCCTTCAATCAACCTAAAGTTGCGGAAGCGCCGGTCGTAATCATCGCCGTCGGAATGAAAGACGAATGGAGGGAGCTGGCCGCCGAGGTGTTTGAAGAAGGCGCGAAGCGAGGCGCGGGTGACGTTGCTACCTGGGAAAAAGCGAAAGACGGCGCTCTGAAATTTCTGACGGGAATGCAGAAGATGGATGTCTGGGTTAACCGGCACACTATGATCGCGGTGACGACGATGATGCTGGTCGCGGAATCTTATGGATTCGACACAGCACCGATGGAAGGCTTCGACCCCGCCGCTGTCAAAGCGGAGTTCGGTATTCCAGACGAAGGCGAGGTTGTTTGTCTTCTGGCGATCGGCCGCGGCGCGGAACCCGAGAAGGCATACTCCGGACGATTCGAATTGGATCGAATCGTTTCCAGCGAACGTTTTGGCGAACCATGGAAAGGCTAGTCGACGGCGATCGAACTTCATGAAGAGCAAATCAGGGAGGAGACAATGCCCGAGCAGTCTGAAGCACGCTTTTCCGGAGTGATGGATCACATCGCGATCAACTCGGAAGATCTGAAGCGCGACGTGGCCGAATACCAACGGATCGGATTTTGTCTGGAGACGCTCTACGACGATTGGGCCATGATGCGCGATTCGAAAGGGTTTGGCATTGCGCTACTCCACGGCTCAAAACATCCGCCGCATCTGGGATTACGCGTCGACACTCGCGAAGAATTGGAAGCTGCTGCTGCCAGCGAAGGACGTTCAATCAAGGAGCATCGTGACCGTTCAGTCTCGTTCTATACCAAAGGCGTGAGCGGCCAGGCTGTCGAAGTCATCTATTACCCACCCGACTATGGCGAAGGCAAAAGCTCGTAGCGAGAATCCACAGCCGGCTCCCGAAAAATTGCCGAGAGAATTTTACACTCGCCAGAACACGCTTCGAGTCGCGCGCGAATTGCTGGGAAAGAAATTGGTCGTCGCTTCATCCGACGGAACGCGCGTATCCGGAATCATCGTAGAAACAGAAGCATACCTGGGCCCGCTCGACAGGGCTTCGCATGCGTATGGCCATCGGCGTTCGTCGCGGACAAAACCGATGTACTCCGTCGGCGGCACCGCGTACGTCTTCTTTGTTTACGGCATGTATCACCAGTTCAACGTAGTGAGTAATGTCGAAGGTGTTCCGCACGCGATTCTGATCCGCGCGCTTGAGCCGAGCGAAGGGATCGACGTGATGCGAGAAAGACGCGCCGGTCGAAGCGATACCCAGCTGACAAACGGTCCGGGCAAGCTTTGTCTGGCGATGGGAATCGATCGATCGCTTGATGGCGCTGATTTGCTCGGCTCGAAAGTCTGGATAGAAATGGCCAGAAACCTGGCGCCGCGGCGAATCGCGTCCGGACCGCGAGTTGGAATCGACTATGCCGAAGAATACGTGACGAAACCGTGGCGATTCTGGGTTAAGGATAATCCACACGTCAGCCGCAAGTGACGAATTTGCTTCAGCCGAACTCGGCTCGCTCTCCTCCCGCCCAACCAACCGCAAATACTGCCGCAAAAATCTGTCTTATTTGATGATATAGACAGTACACCGTTTCGTTTCGATGCAAGCTGAAATGGTGGAAATCGCGTTCCGCGTCCTTAAAAAACTGGTTCTGATACGTCATTTAGGAACTTTCCGGGCGTGGCATCGTGATTGCTAAATCCTATGGCTATGAACACAGATGTCGCTACATATCCAGTTTGGCAAAAGGTCGCAAACGCAAACTTAGTTGGGGCCGACGAAACGCCGCGTAGCTCCGACCACGCGCTGGCTTTTCGTGCCGCCAAAGGCGAAATGGAGGCGTTTGAGGAATTGTACCAGCGCCATCATCGCCGCGTTTACAGCCTGTGTTTGCGAATGACACAGAACGTACAGGAAGCGGAAGACCTGACCCAGGAAGCGTTCATACAGCTCTATCGAAAGATCGGAAGCTTTCGCGGAGACTCTGCATTTACGACCTGGCTGCACCGTCTGACGGTGAACCAGGTGTTGATGCACTTTCGCAAGCGCAGCGTGAAGATGGAAAAGACCACACAGGAAGGCGAAACGCCGGTTCAGATCGTGCACGGAACTGAGAACCATCGATCGATGCCTGTGGTCGATCGGATTGCGCTCGATAACGCGATCAAGCAATTACCGCCGGGATACCGGTCGGTCTTTATTCTGCACGACGTCGAAGGACACGAGCACGAAGAGGTTGCGCGCGTGTTGGGTTGTTCGGTGGGTACATCAAAATCGCAGCTGCACAAAGCGCGAATGAAACTGCGCAAGCTGCTGAATCAACAGCATCCGCAGAAGGCCGCAGTTCAGTAAAGGCAGTTTTCAGTTTTTAGTTTTCAGTTAGAGAAGGCACAGCGAGCAATTGTTTCGCTGTGCCTTTTTTGTTTTATGTGAAGGAAGGGACCCGAGGGAGTCGGTACCCCGAGCGTCGAGATACTGAGCTCACCGGGACCGGGGCTTCTTCGCCGATCCGCGCCGCCCGCGGCTTTGCCCGAAATTTTGTATTCGCCCTCAATCTGCGATAATTCGTCGCATGTCCCAACAAAGCCTTCAGGAAAAATACGCGCCGAATAACGCTTGTTTCGGCTGTGGCCCTGCGAATAAAGACGGGCTGCACATACGAAGCTTCGCGCAGGGCGACGAAGTAGTAGCAGAGTGGACGCCGGAAACTAAGTACGAAGCGTTTCCGGGAATGCTAAACGGAGGAATCATCGGCGCGCTGCTTGATTGTCATTCAAACTGGGCAGCGACCTGGCATTTGATGAATCGCACCGGCGCGACAACTCCGCCGTGTACAGTGACGGCAGACTACGCCATCAAGTTGTTGCGGCCGACGCCGACGGATGCGCCGATCAAATTAGTGGCAAGGGTTATTGAATCAAAGGACGATCGTGCGGTGGTTGAAGCGGAACTGATCGCACACGACAAAGTTTGCGCGACGTGTCGAGGGACTTTCGTGGCGGTAAAGCCCGGGCATCCTGCGTATCATCGCTGGTGAGTTATTCGCCGCACTTTGGGAAAGAAGTTATTCACTTCTGCTCCAAATACATCTTCGCCGCCATTTTCGCCAGCTTCCACATCTTGCCCCACTCAATCCGGCCGTCGGCATCTCGCCCGGTAAACTTATCCAACAGCAATTTGCGGAACTGTTTGCCTTCGCGTCGCAGCATAAACTCTTTCGCGTACGGCTTGGCGGTGTCAAAAAAGTTAAAGCCGGGGTCGGTCACGATTCCGATACCTTCCAACGTCATCAGCGCTCGCATTATGTACGTAAAATTCGCGGGCAAGCGGAACGGATATTCGTACATGACATCGGCCAAATCGTAAGTCAGTTCTTTGAAATTGACTTCGCCCAACTTCAGATTCAGGTAGTGCTGAAACAGCCCTTCGATGACCGGTCGCACGGTTTCGGGATCAACGCTGGGCTTCAGGAAGTTCAGGTTAATTAAGTCCTGAGCCAAACCCGGCACATCGCGCCCAACCACGTGAAAGAACGAGTCAATCATCTGCGACTGAAGCCGCGGAGTGATCTGGCCGGTCATTCCAAAATCAAAAAATGCCAACCGCCCGTTGTCCATCACCAGCAAATTCCCCGGATGCGGATCTGCGTGAAAGAACCCGTCCTCCAGCAGTTGTTTCAAGTACGTGCGAATCAAAAGCCGGTTGACCTTTACGGCCGAGATGCGACGTTCGCGCAATCCATCCAGATCCACGACCTTGGTACCGCGCACGAAATCCATCGTGAGCACGCGACGAGTTGAGTGGCCCCAATGAATTTTCGGCACGTAGATGACGCGCCAGCCACGGAAGTTCTGGCGGAACCGGTCCGCGTTCTGACCCTCCTGCACGTAATCCATCTCTTCATGAATCGTCTGGTTGAACTCGCGCAGCATGCCCGACCAATCTGCGTTATCGCTCACCTGGGGAATGCGATTCAGGAAGTCAGTAATGCGACGAAGAATGGCTATGTCAAAACTGATCGTCGCTTCCAGGTTCGGGCGCTGAACCTTGATCGCGACCTCTTCGCCCGTGTGCAACCGAGCCCGGTACACCTGGCCCAAAGAAGCCGCAGCTATCGGCTCGGTGTCGATCTCGGCATAGGCGTCACTGATCGAACGGCCCAACTCGGATTCGATACGCGCAAACGCGTCTGCGGTGGGAAAGGCGGGAACCTGATCCTGAAGCTTTGACAGCTCCTTCACATAAGCGAGCGGCAGCAGATCCGCGCGAGTACCCAACGACTGACCTATCTTGATGAACGTGGGCCCGAGAGCGATCAGACTTTCGCGTAACCAGTTCGCCTGCTTCTCGATCTGCTTCTCTTTGGAAGCGCTTTCGCTCGCTCCACGAAAGACGAAATAGCGAATTACACGAATGAGTTTTTCAAACGCTCGTCGATCAACATCGCGGCTCCATTCCTGAAACAACGCGACGCGACCGCGCGCGCGTGCTTCAGCGCGTTTTCTGATCGCCATTCGCCGGTTAAAGTCCGCGCGAATATCGTAGCTGTCGAGGTAAAGATAGAACGCCAGCAGCCCGAGCACGCGAGCTATGTTCGCGGCACGAAACCATCCGCGAAGGCCATAGCGAGCCTCGGTCGCAGGTTCATCGACTGTGCGGCTCGGCGCGGGCGGTCCAGAAGGCAATGCCAGGCGGCCGTTCCCATTTCCGCGTCCGTTTCCGTTAGGACCGTGATGGCCGTTGGTTCGCTCGACCTTCGGCGCAAGCACCATTGATTGATTGCTTTCCAAAACCGGCATTACTTAACTCTAAATGAAACGTATCAGATCAAGCTAAAGAAAAAAGCGATTTCTCGCAGAGGCGCTAAGAACTGAAATACGAAAGGCGCAAAGAAAACACTATTCTGTAGAAACTCAGCGCCACCCGCTGTCGTTTCCCTTTGCGCCTTTCCGCTTTATTTTCTTAGCGCCTTTGCGTGAAACCTCTTTCTCCCTAAATTCATACAATTGATAACGAGCGGCGTACACCGCTTCGTTCAAAATAATTTTGCGCGCGATCCTGATCCTTCGCAATTTGGGCCTTCAGATCGTCGAGCGACGCGAATTTCTGCTCATCGCGCAAACGACGCAGAAAGCGAACCCGAACTACATCGCCGTAAAGATCGCCTTCCCAGCCCATCACGAAAGTCTCAACCGAAGGATCCGTCGTGGTTGCAAAAGTCGGGCGCGTGCCGACGTTCGTAATGCTGCGCCGCCACGCGCCCTCGATCAATGTGGCGGTGATGTAAACACCGCCGCGGGGTATGACGCGATTCTGTGGCGAGAGGTTCGCCGTCGGAAAGCCCAACATGCGGCCGCGTTGCTGACCGCGGATTACGCGACCTTCTACGCCGTACGGGCGGGCCAGCATGCGCCGGACGAGATTCACGCGCCCTTCAGTCAACAGCTCCCGAATCCGGCTCGAACTGATTCGCTTTCCACGCAATCTGACTTCCGGAACCTCCGCCGCGAAAAAGCCAAGATCTTCGCTGACTTTCCTTAACAGCTCAATGTTGCCTTCTCGGCCTTTGCCGAAAGCGAAACCGAGACCAAGATAAACTTCGCGCGCTTGTAGCCGTTCGTAAACGACGTCGCGCAAAAATTCGCCGGCCCTAATCTGTGCGAACTCCTGATTGAATGCAATTACGATCGTCTGCTCTATTCCGAGCAGACCCAGCGCCTCGACTTTTTGATCGAACGTTTGCAGTAACGGCGGCGCTGATTCCGGATGCAGGACCGCGCGCGGGTGCGGATCGAAAGTGATGACGGTGGGAATCGCGTTGGTCGCGCGCGCGCGTTCGACCACCGTTTTCATAATCAGCTGATGCCCCTGGTGAAGCCCGTCGAAAACGCCGAGCGTCAACACCGTGGGCCGCGATATATTCGCGTTGTCAGTTCCGTGAAATAAACGCATTTTCAACACATTTAGTGATGAGTGATGAGTGATGAGTCGTCGATGCTATGTTCTAACTCATTACTCATCACTCATCACTCATCACTGATTTTTAGGCCATCGTATCCAAACTCGACGCCCGGCGGCAGCAGCTTGGAATCGCGCGCGTGTTTGATGTCGTGCGCTATGTGCGTGAAGTAGGTGCGTCGTGGTTTTAGTTCCTCGACATACGACAACGCGCTTTCAAGTGAAAGGTGTGTCGCGTGCGGTTTCAGACGCAGGCAGTCGAGCACCAGCACATCCAGATCGCGCAAACCATCCAACGTCGCCGCCGGAATCTCGCTCAGGTCCGTGGCATAAGCAAAATCGTTAAAGCGATAGGCGATGACCGGCAGCCGTCCGTGAATCACTTCCAGCGGCGTCACAACCATGTCGCGGCCGATGCAGAACGAAGCGCCCGGCTCGACGGTGTGCGGAACGATCTGCGGTAATCCGCCTCCAAAATGCGAGGGCTCGAAAATGTATTTGAAGATGCGACGAATGTCGCGCCAGGCGATTTGATTCGCGTATAGACCGAGCGGACCGTGGCGAAAGTTAATCGGGCGAATGTCGTCCAGGCCGAAGATGTGATCTACATGACAATGCGTGACCAGTATCGCATCCAGCCATTTGATCTGATGTCGCAATGCTTGCTGCCGAAAGTCGGAAGAGGTATCGACTAAAACCGTCTGGCCGCCGTGCTCGATCAGAATCGAAACGCGCAGCCGTTTGTCGCGCACGTCGTCGGACCTGCACGTCTCGCATTCGCAGCCGATAGATGGCACGCCGGTGGATGTGCCCGTGCCGAGGAGGGTAAGTCGCATAAAAGCAGTTTTCAGTTCTTAGTTTTTGGTTTTCAGTTTCTGGAGCTCAGCATCGTCGCTTTGAAAGTCAGGTGCATAAATATACTCAAGCCACTCCCATTGTCCCGCTCTGAAAACTAAAAACCAAAAACTAAAAACTGACTTTACCCTCCGATGATATCGCGGCCGGTAAAGCCACCCTTCGCGCCCGGCGAGCGTGGCGGGTTTTTGGTAAGAGCCACGAACTGCATCCTCAAGTCAGACAGCAATCCTTTGAAAATCTGTTCTTCCTTCGGATGCAGGTTGCCACGCGTCTTTTCTTCCAGCATGCCGAGGATGTCGATCCAATGTTTGCCGAGCTCAAGATCGACCGCGCGTTCGCCAGTGACCGGATGCTCCATCATGCCGAGCGCCGACGCTGCGTTCGATGCGATCGACATCAGGAAGTTTATGAAGCTGGCAGGATCATCCGCCCCCGGAACTCCACCATCAGCGGATGCCTCTTCGTCTTCCGGCGGCGCGGCCGTGTCGTCGCTCTTCTCGGTTGCGGCGGGCTCGGTTGCCGTGGTTTCGACCGGAGGTTCAGGCGCGGTTGAAGCGGCCGTCGCAGGGCCTGGCTCCGCCGGCGGCGTATTAGTTTGGCCTTCCGTTGCCGCGGCCGGCGCTTTCGCTTCCGGTTCCGGCTCAATTTCGCGCGGTGATCCGTCGGCATTGAAGAGGCGGCGGTCAGTAACTTTGAAATTCGATTCTTCTTCGCTCATTTAGAGTTCGAAACGCGCGGCAGCTTTTCAGACTTTGGTGAGCAGCCGCTTGTTTTTGTCCTTTTATTAAGATTTCGGAAAGATGGTAACAGGTCAAAGACTTAAGTCCAAAACCCATAGAGCGCAACCGGTGGAGCGCAGGCGGCTCGCCTGCAGTGAGCGCGAAGCGCGAAAGCGTAGTTTGCCTTTATCTACTCGTGCGCTTGGAAGACACGGACCAAAGCCTTAGACTACTTTGGTTATCCAAACTTTGATTTTCGCGCTTCGCGCTCACTGCAGGCGAGCCGCCTGCGCTCCATCGCTTGCGCTCCAACGTAAACAATGCCCGCAAACTTTAACGACCTGGTAGAACTCATGTCCCGCCTGCGATCGCCGGACGGCTGCCCCTGGGACCGGGAACAAACATACGAATCGCTGGCTCCGATGCTGCTCGAAGAAGCCTACGAGGCATTCGAAGCTGTCGAGGAAGCTCGCGAAGGCCGAGCCTCCGAACTTCGCGACGAACTGGGCGATCTGCTTTTTCAAATAGTCTTTTACGCTCAGGTAGCCGCCGAGCGCGGCGACTTTTCGATCAACGACGTGACCGACGCTATCCATTCGAAGATGGTTCGCCGGCATCCGCACGTCTTCGCAGACGCGCGGGCGGACGATTCAGCCGAAGTGCTGCGCAACTGGGAAGCGATCAAGGCGGAAGAGAAACGCGCCGCGGGAAAGAGCGACGCCGCGCGCGACTCGTCGTTGCTCGACGGCGTTTCGACCAGGGCGCCGGCGTTGATGGAAGCGCATCAGCTTTCGACCAAAGCCGCGCGGGTCGGCTTCGATTGGCAAAACCTGGAAGACATCTTCGACAAACTCCACGAAGAAATAGACGAGCTTCGTGTAGCGATCAAGGAACACAAAGCTTCTGCTGAGTCAGAGCAACCGCAGATCCGCGAAGAGCTCGGTGACGTTCTCTTCGCAGTTACCAACATCGCGCGCCATCTCAAAGTCGAACCCGAAGCCGCGCTGAAAGTAACAAACAGAAAATTCCGCAAACGATTCCGCTACATCGAAAAAGCATTGAGCGAGCAAGGGCGCACCCTCGACTCGGCGACTCTCGAAGAAATGGAAACCCTCTGGCAGGAAGCCAAAAGCCAACACATAATGCGTCCTCGTTCGAACGCCCGTTCAATCAAAGATCTCGAGTAGGAGTAATTTTGTATGGCGCGGCAACGGGGCAGAAGCCCGACCGTAAGGGAGGGCGTCATACATCCGCTGCGATCAAGTAACGATACTTGGAACGCCCTCCCTCACGGTCGGGCTTCTGCCCCGTAAGGCAACATCTCAGATGGAGTGCGGAGAGTCGCGTGTGCCGCGGCAATGCACAGTGACGCCACTACTAGAAATCTCTTCTGAAATGGCTGTAACCATTCGGCCGCCTCGCGTGTCTAACTTAATAGACAGCACTCTCCCGCCAAATAAAGTCTCTCCATTCATAGCAATCTCTCCCGTAGATCTTTAAACCGGCCCAGCGGCTTTTGCCGCGGCCGAAATCGGGAAAGGAAGAATCATGAAGAAGTTATTGTCATTTGCGTTGTCAGTGGCTGCCCTGGGTTTTGTCGCCTCTTCGGCGGAGGCCAAGGCAAAAGAATCAGGAGCGGCGGTTGCGCCCATCGCGAGCTCGGTTGTATTACAGCAACGACGCGGCCCGGGCAGATGGGGAAATAATGATTGGCGCGGCAATCACCGCGTGCGAGTAGTCACGCAAACTCGATTGGTCCGCGTAGGCAGACGAGTCTTTCGCGAGACATACCAGATTCGGTACCTGCCGAATGGACGGACTCAGACAACGCTGATCAGCCGCGTTCGAGTGCGCTGAAAAGCAGGAGTCAGAAGTCAGGAGAGAGAAGTAAGAAGGGCGATGCGGACTACAATCCGCATCGCTTTTCTCCTGTTGCCAGCCCCATAACTCTCTCTCGTTTCAATTCCATAGGCTTGAAAGATAGTGTCGTTGATTGAGGGCTGTTAGATCTGGTCACACTCTGATTTGAGAGTGCCCCTAGCTTAGCCAAAGGAACACCTGTGATTTGGCTCATAGTCTCTACCGAGTCGCGCAATTTCAACAATGGAATGCTTTGATGCTGGATAGTTTGCAGGTGCGACCACGTTTGGTGGATGTTACATAAATGGCTACCTTGCCTTATACGGAATTTTTTGCCATTAATGTAGTGCCTTGACCATCTTGTTTACTGTTGCCCTAGAACCGATGAAGAATCCTCAACACCTTCGAATATTCATGGCGTCTCCCGGCGATGTCACACACGAAAGGGAATTAGCACTAGCAGTTCTGGACCAGCTTCCATACGAGCCTTCTTTCCGAAGCAGAATAACGATCGAAGAGGTCGCCTGGGACAAAAAAGGTGCGGGCGCACCAATCCTAGCTAATCTGACGCCGCAGGACTCTATTCAGCTAGGTCTCCCTAAACCATCTGAGTGCGACATTGTCGTTGTAATATTTTGGTCAAGGATGGGGACACCGCTCCCAGCACAGTATCGAAAGAAAGACGGTAGCCGATACCAATCGGGAACGGAATGGGAATATGAAGATGCGATCTCGGCTAATGAACAAACGGGCCGACCAGAGGTTCTGTTATACAGACGCATCGAGTCGGTGTTGCTAGACCCGGACGATCCGAAGTTTGACGAAAACTATCGGCAGTATTCTTCGGTGCGAACGTTTTTCGATTCATTCGTAGATTTGGATGGTTCGATTACGACTGGGTACAACTCTTACAAGGTACCTAGCGAGTTTAGAGAACAGTTAGATCATCATTTGAAGTCGATTGTCGAGAGGCTTCTAAGATCCCCCCAATCACAATTGGAAAACGCAAAGGAACACGAATTACCCCCTATTTGGCCGACCTCTCCATTTCCCGGCCTTAGAGCTTTTACGTCAGACGATGCGCCGATTTTCTTCGGACGGGAACACGAAACCGATATTCTAGTTGATCGTATAGAGCACAATTCTTTTGTAGCGGTTGTAGGTGCGAGCGGAAGCGGCAAGTCATCGCTTGTTGGTGCTGGTCTGATACCGCGATTAAATCTTACGACGAATTATCATGGTTACGTTGTGGTGCAAATGACGCCAGACTATTTGGGGTCGGGTGATCCGTTCGCTGCTCTTGCTGCTTCTCTGCTAAGAGACCTTACTGGGCTAAAGATCGCTCAATTAGCGCAAGCGTTACGAGAGGATTCTGGGCTGCTTGGTGAAATTGGCCAGAACGCATTGCTAGACAGTCCCAATGATCAACGATTCTTATTGTTCATAGATCAGTTCGAAGAGCTCTTTGCAACTGTTAACTCCCGGTTCCGAGAGCCATTCATGGAAATGATTGCAAGAGCGACGGAATGTGAACAAATTAGAATCGTTGCTACATTGCGAGGCGATTTTTACGGTAAATGTGTCGAAGTTCCAAAGCTAGCAAAGCTACTCGAAGATAGTACTTATCCGCTCCCAATCCCTGGAATGGCAGCACTTTACGAAATGATCACGCGGCCCGCCGCGCGCGCTGATTTAGTGTTTGATGAAGGGTTGGCCCAACGTATTCTGAACGACACTGGCAACGAGCCCGGTTCGCTCGCGCTGATGGCATATACGCTTGATGAGCTGTACCGTTTGTCAGGAGAAAGCAAACGATTGACGCACGAAGCGTATGAGGAAATTGGTGGCGTTCAAGGTGCAATCGGTAAACGGTCGGAGACGATCTTTATGCAGCTCCATGACAATGAACAGGCATCTCTCCCACACGTTTTCCGAGAGCTTGTTGAAGTCGACGAACGCGGAACTGCGACACGACAGCGAGCCTCGCTGCATCGAGTTGATCTGAACGAGGATTCGCTGAGATTTGTAGATGCATTTACTAATGCTCGCTTGCTCGTTCAAAGTAAGGACGATCAGAACGCGCCATACATCGAAGTTGCACATGAAGCGCTGTTACGCAGTTGGGAACGCTTGGCTGCATGGATCAGGGATACGCAAGATGACCTACGTTTGTTGCGCCAAGTGCGAACGGCTGCTGAGGATTGGGACCGGGTCGGTCGTCGGGACGACTTCTTGTGGTCACAGGAACGACTGGAGCCTGTGTATGCAATGCGGGAACGATTGCAAGTAGAATTTGAGCCCGCGGTTCAAGAATTCGTGCGACCAGAAGCTGAACGACTACTTGACGAAATAAAGTCTCATCGTCAGTACTTCCGCCAACGACCGCTCATAGAGCGACTTGCACAGATTGGCCCAACATCCATCCCCGCCCTTATTCAATCGCTGCAATACGCAGTTGTTAAGTCATCCAAGAGAGATATTTATCAGATATTGTCCAACTTTAGTAAACACTCTATTCCTATACTCATTCAATCCTGCGGCTCAGAGAATATCGAACTTCGTCGCGGAGCGACCGAGGCACTTAGCAGAGTCAGTGACAAGAGAGCTGTTGGCGTACTTATTAGTGCGTTGGACGACATAGACGTGTATGTACGACGGCATGCGACCCTCGCGCTAGGTAATCTTGGGGATCTAGCGGCGATTGAACCTTTGATACGAGCATTTTCCGATAAAGATCCGGGAGTTCGTAAGTTTTCAGCAATCCAATTAGCTAGCTTCGGCACTCGGGAGATACTCAGAGGGTTGAGCAAGTCGCTCGAAAGCCTTGACAAGGAAGTACGAGCATTAGTTGCCTACCTTCTCGGCGTTCTCGGAAGCGCCGCCGAGCGTGCGCCTCGAAACCACTATTCATATGTGAGCCGGAGGTTATTTGCGTACTTGAGTGAGTTTGAGCATTCCTATGAACTACTTGACGAAGCTTTGTTTAAGGCGCAGGGAAAACTGCGCGATGTGATTGCCTCGTCTCCCGCATATTTGGGACTGATAGCGACCCTTCGGGATAAGGACAAGCAGGTAAGAAAAAATGCTGCTGAAGCATTAGGGGCTATAGCAGATCCGTCGTCAATTTCAGCCCTAACCGAGGCTCTAGGAGACAAGGACCCAGGAGTTCGTCGGCATGCGGTGGCTTCATTAGGGCACATTTTCCACGATTCCGTTATTCCCATATTGGTAAGTGCGCTAGAGAGTTCCTTTACAGATGTTCGTAGTCTCGCCGCAAAGGAGTTGGGAGAATTAGGTGATAAATCGCCAAACGCACGGTCCCAACAGTCTAAGTTTGGGAGATTAAGAAAGTATGTAATTAAGTCTCGCGCTGCAGTTTCATTACTCAAGGCCTTGGAGGATTCAGATATTAACGTGCGCAGAAATGCCGCCGAAGCACTTGGAAGGATAAGCGATCAATCCGCTGGCAAGTTGTTGGTTAATGCATTACAAGATAAGGATCCTGAACTACGTCGCAACGCAGCGAGGGCGCTTGGGAAACTTGGAGACAAAGCTGCTGCAGAGGTGTTAGTCGAGGCACTAAAGGATGCGGACGTTGTTGTACGGGACAACGCAGTGACAGCGTTAGCTAATTTACGGAGCAGCAACGCGGTTCCAGAATTAAGTAAGCTCTTAGAAGACGTGTCCCCAGACATGACGTATTACGAACAGGCGCGCAGAATACTTGTCGTCAACGCGTTGATGCGTATTAAGGACCCTTCTGCTGTACCGATGCTCATACGCGTCCTAAATAACTCTAGAGGCGAACTTTTTCACGTTGCTAGAAGTGCTTTAGAACACTTTAGCACTCGCGAGGCTAAAATTGCGATTATGAGCATTGACTCAAATAGAACTTGAAGATCCTTCTGGTTGACTGAAACTTATGAGCGAGGAATTCTTAATTTCTCTGCACGAAAGACTCGCTCCGAATTCCTGTTTAGTTACGGCCAGCTTCAAATCAAGGTAAAGAAAATCACACGTTTACGAGGTAAACCGTCTGATCAAGTACCTCATATTTAATTGTCTGGTCGGACCCAATAAGAAGAGGGATGCTGAATCAGCATCCCTCTTTTCGCACCAACATCACTCAGTCCAAACATCACCCGCTAATCTGAAACGTCCGCATGATGTTATTGAAAACTCCGCCATACCGGCTCGTCTCTGTTTGCGGTACCACGGTGATGAAGTAAATCAGATTCCCATCTCTCAACTGAGCAGTGTACACAGTCACGATTTCGTTCCGTCCGGTTATGCTCGAGCGTCCCGAAAATTGCGAAGCCAGCGCCGTTCTTCCGCCCAGCGTTCCGCGCGTGTAGCCGCTTTGCCGGCGCAGGTACGGGTTGTTCTGCAACAGGCTTTCAACGTACTCCTCGGTTGCCTGCTGCAGGCCTCTGCTTGATGCACGCGCGGCGCCGACCATTATGCCGTGCGTAATCCCCTGCTGGCCGTATCCACCCTCGGGCGCAAACATGATCGAGTTGCTGTCGCTTCCCGGAAGCTCGCGCCAGTTGGACGGCACGCTTACGCGAAACAGATTCCCGCCGGTGTAGGTGCGATAGCGCGACGACGGATATTCCACGCTTCCGGAATAAGTGCCGCCATTGTTCGTCGAGCCATCACTTGGATACTGCTGGCCGCTTTGCCCAATCTCCTGCATCGAAGGCGCCGCCGACATCCCGGTCAAACGCTCCTTGATGCTTCGAAACTGTCGCGTGTCCTGAATCGGGTTCGACACTCGCAACATCTGCGACTCCTGCATGATCAGGTTGTATCGATTACCCGGGTCCGGGTGACTGCTCAGCCATTCCGGGCCGCCGCGTCCACCGCCACGCTCCTGGATCTTGCGAAACATGTTGGCCAAATCGCGCGGTTCATACCCGGCTCGCGCCATTATCTGCGCGCCCAAAATATCCGCTTGTCGTTCGTAGTCTCGGCTGTATTTCAAAAAGTAAGTTCCGATCGCGATCTGCGAGCCCTGGCCCACAATGGCTCCAGCCGGTCCGCCGATAACGGCGCCGGCGATCGCACCTGCGATCGCGCCCCACTGAAACTTCTGCGCTTTGGTGGCTTGGGCAGTTCCGTGTCGCAACGCGACGTGCGAAATTTCGTGCGCCATCACGCCCGCCATTTCGCCTTCCGTGTCGGCGGCTTCGATCATGCCGCGGTTGACGTACATCGGCCCGCCGGGCAATGCGAACGCGTTGATGTCGCGTGCGTTGACTACCTTAAACGTGTAGCGAAACTGCGGGTGCTGGAACTCGGCAGGAATCGCGTTGACCAGCCGGCGTCCAACGCTCTCGACATAACTCTGCACAACCTGGTCGCGCAAAATCGGAAGTTGGCGTTCGACCTCCTGTGCCGCCTGTCGCCCGGCCTGCACGTCGTCGGCAACGCTGTAACGATTGCTCGGCGCTTTAATACGTGTCTGGCCAAACACACCGATCGGCATGGTGAAGACGGCAACCGCCATCAACCACACCACCAGCTTCTGTGAATGGCGATAATTTTTTCTTAACATTTTAGATTCCTCCTCAACCGCTTAACACCCTCTTGAACTTGATAGCTTAAGTCAATTCAAAGAATGAAAGCGATGCACCCAGTATCTTGCGGGAGGGCGCATCGCTCAAATACATGTCCGACAAACTTCAATTTGTCGCTAACTTTTTCTAAAGCCAAAATCATCATGTCAACGACAAACTAAAGTTTGTCGAACACTTTGATGAACCGTATTTCAAATATCGTTGGCCTCATTCTACGCTCATCGACGTGTTCCTCGCCGATAACGTTTGCGTTGCTTAGTATTTCCCTGATTTACGTTACGATTCTGTTCTTCTTTTATAACGTCGTCTTCAAACTTTACCAAAAGCCCTCCGGGCGGTCGCGGAATCGAGACCAGGACGTAAGGCGAAGTCAGCGCATCCGTCGTGATGTCATTCGGACCCGGCACTTGCTCCTTTGCATTTATCAGCAGAGTCGTTCCGACGCGTCGCACACCGGCGATCGAAATGCTGTAACCACCGGTGCGTTTTTCTCCCTGATAAGCGACTACGACCGCGCGAGTTTGGAAATTAACTTCCGGAGCCGGAGTTCCGTTTGCGACCATTCCCCAGACGCGCCGCCAATCCGCTTCGGTCGATACGAGCTCGAGCCGCCGCCCGCCTTGATAGCCGCTGTTCGCTCCTGTGGCCAGTACTGAAAATTCGACTTCGTGCATATCTTCGTCCGTGGCGCCGTGCGATGCGTTGTTCACGTCGGCTTGGCCGAGCATCGCCAGACGAATTACTTTTATCGGCGGCATTCCAAAGCTAAGCAAGCGATCGTGAAATTCTCCGAGTTGAAAAGATGCTCCCAGCCGCGTCTTCCATTCTTCACGCAGCTTTATTATCTCCATCTTGCCCAGCGTGTATACCAGGTAGGTCGGGTCCATCGTGCCGCGACGCGCTTCGCGTTCGGCGTTGACCCGTTCCTGATATCCCTGGCGAACGAAGAACTCCACGCCCTGGTCGTACGTCATTCCGGCGGTGTGCATCCGCAAGCCGACCAGATAACGACAAAGCCGTAGCAAAGCCAGATTGAGCTGGGCCAGCCGCAGCTTCGGATTATTACCGCCGAAGCCTTCGTCCAGCATCATCTGTTCGCAGTAGTGTCCCCAGCCTTCAACGAAGCTCGCGCTGCCCAGCGCGGTGCGGATGCGACTCGGCTGTCGCTTCAAAGCCAGATACTGATAGTAATGCCCGGGATAGACTTCGTGGATCGAAATCACCGGAAGCGAATAGCGATTGTAGAAGCTGAGATGCTCTTCCTTCCGACGCGCATCCCATTGCGGATCCGGCGGCGTGACGTAATAAAAAGCTTCGGTCGCCGCGCGTTCGAACGGACCCGGCGAATCCATCGAAGCAAAGCTGGTCGAGCGCGCGTACTCCGGCGTTTCGCGAACCTGCAGATCCTCGCGAGCCGGCGGCGTCACGATATTCTGCTGGCGCACAAACGCGCGAATGCGATCCAGCTCGGAACGCGTATCACCCACCAACCCATCCGCGGTCGGATGATCTCGACCGAGCGACTGCAGAGCAAAAACAACATCGCGTCCGGGCGTTACTTCTTCCGCCAACGCTCGCATCTCTTCCTGAGTTCGGCGCAGCTCGCGATCGCCATCGCGGATCAACTCCGCGATCGGTGTCTCGACCATCTCGTCGTAAAGCAGTTTGCGACGGTAGTTCTCTTCGCCGATGGCGAAATCGCCGTTCGATCGTGGCAACAGATCGCTTGAAAGCCAGGCGGCAAACGAATTGAGCGCGCTGATAACACTTTGATTTGAAGCGTCGATCTGCGCGCGACGCGCAGCGGTCAGACGCCCGCCACCAGCGCGTTCGATCATCTGCGGCGCGACGCGTGTGAAGAAATCAAGGCTGCCGCGCACCTGCGCGATCGCAGTTTCAGTGTAAATACGCGGCGGGTTTTCGAGATTGAACCGCGCTTCGTTCAACAACCGTCCGATTTCGCGGTCGCGCGCCAGCACCGCGTCGAGCCGTTGTTCGATCGGCGCGAAATTTCGCTTAAGGATGTTGTCGATGCCGGCCGCGGCCAAACGGTTATAGACGTTCGGATCGCGTTGCCACATCCGCACGTCTTCCAATTCGAGCAATTGCGCGCGCGCATGCGACGCCATGGTCAGATAGTCGTAGCGCGATTCAGCCGGCAACACGTTCGGATTGATCCGAGCCAGCTCGGCAAGCGCAGCCTTCAACCTTTTGACTTCCGCAGCGATGCTCTCGCGGCTTCGCGATTCCAGACGCGAGTCATATTCATGCAGGCCAAGCGCGGTCGCTTCGGTTGGATTGAACTCGTAATAACCGCGCAGGTACGCATCGGCTATCTTGTTGAATCGGTCTTGTACGTATTGGCCGCTTACCGCGACGGGGCGACGCGACCGGCCCGACGGCCGGCGCTTTTGCGAGAAGATTTCAAGCGGTTGAAACGCGAACACCGTAACTGTGATCGCAACTAACAAAGCTGGTAGCGCGGGTAGCTTCCTCTTCATCAAATCAGAAGACCTGTCCTAAAAAATGTTGGCAGTACCATGACTGAATGAGGAGAGTCCTTACAGGGAAAGCTTAACACAGAAAGAGTGGGCGAGAGCTTACTTTCGCGGCTCGATCGCTTCGTTCAGCCACTTGGTAGCGTCGTCGAGCGGGGCGATGTGATGAGGTTCGCCTTTCCAAACGCGAATCATCGAGATGATGAAGAACACGAACGCCGCGATGGAGAAGAAAATATTTGCCAGACGAGCTCCGAAAAACGCGTTGCTCATGATGCCGAGTACAAACTGAACCGCAGCGACCGCCAGCTGAAGAGCCAGACCCTGCGCGGCGTGAAAACGAACTCGGGTCTCGTTGCGCGGAACCAGATAAAGTTCAATCGCGGCAACGGCGATGCTCAAAATAAAGAACGGAAGATACGGCAGGATCATCACCAAATTTTCCGGCAGGCCGATCCCGGGAATATTGCGCGATGTCGGTTGCTGCACGCTGACCGGGGGACGAAACGGCGCGGCCTGCGCTGCCTGCATCGGCGGCGGTTGATGCTGAGGCGGAACGAAAACAGACGGATACGCGGTGGGCGCGGAATACGCACCGCCGTCGATTCGCCGAGTCGGGGCTTCGGATTCCAGCGTCTGGGTACGACCTTCGGCATCGCGCGACACGTTTTGAGTCGCGCCGCCGACGTCCTCAGTTCGTCGCGGAAAATCCGGATCGAGCGGATTTGTATCGTACTTGGTCTTTTTCTCCATGGCCTGGAGTGATGTTACGAAGCGCGAGCAAAGATTGTTCTTCAGGAATCGCCGATTGCGAACTCCACTTGTTCCCAGCGCTGTTCCTGCTCGCTAATTCGGAACGCGCGCATCGTTGGCTCGTCTGTTTCGAGGCCAATAATAAAGTAAATTGCGGACGGATAATAGGCCAGCCGAACGTCCGTCTCCGAAGGTGTCGGATCGGACGAGCGAGGATGCGAATGATAGATCGCCAACAGTTCTTCGCCGCGAAAACGCATCTGCCGCTGTGCGTCGAAGATGTCTTCGGGAGCGGCTTCGTAAGCGACCAACGCTTCGCGCGAGACGTTGCGCATGCGATAGACCGAGCGCGCTGTCCGTTCCACGCCTCCAATCAAACCGCAGCATTCGTTCGGTTCGACTTCGCGCGCGTGTGCGTACATCTGGTCAACTTGTGCGCGACTGAGTGTGATCATTCGACTTTCATGGAAAATCAATTTCCAGAGAAAGTGTTCAAGTTAATCAGCATGCAGTCAGGAAGGGGACCCTGTCCCCGCTTTTGAGATTATTTTCTTCAGATGTGAAACTTCATTCTTGAAGCGGGAACAGGGTCCCCTTCCTGACTGCCAGTTCCACTGACAACCAGCAACATCTAAGCCTCGGCGCTTTGAGTTCGTGGTTGCCCGGCCGCAGCCTCTTTGATCAGGCTCCTTCCGATCACAAGCCGCTGAATTTGATTAGTGCCTTCGTAGATCTGCGTGATCTTTGCATCGCGCATGTACTTTTCAATCGGATAGTCTTTGCAGTATCCGTATCCGCCAAAGAGCTGCACCGCATCCGTCGTCACCGACATAGCCGTGTCCGTAGCAAAGACCTTCGCCATCGCCGCCATCTTCGAAACATTTTTTGCGCCGGCATCGATCGCACGCGCTGCCGCATAGACGAGCTGACGCGCGGCCTCGATCCGCGTAGCCATGTCCGCCAGCATCCATTGAATTCCCTGGAACGAGGCGACCGACTGGCCGAACTGTTCGCGCTTGGTCGTGTAATCGACCGCAAGATCGAGCGCGCCCTGCGCTAAACCAAGCGCCTGCGCGGCAACGCCCGGTCGCGCCAGGTCCAACGTCATCATCGCGTGTTTGAACCCGTAACCCTCTTTGCCGCCCAACAGATTTTCTTCGGGCACGAAGCAATCGTTGAAGTGAAGTTCGTGCACCGGCACGCAACGAATTCCCATCAAGTCTTCCTTCTTGCCTATCTCGAAACCCGCCGTGCCTTTCTCAACCAGAATGGCCGATACGCCGCGTCCGCCGCGATCCGGATTGGTCGAACAAAAGATCGAGTAAAGCGTGGCTGCGTTTCCATTCGTGTTCCATTTCTTGTCGCCGTTCAAAACATAGAAGCCGTCGCGTTTCTCGGCGCGCGCTTTCAGGCTTCCCGCGTCCGAGCCGGAAGCCTTTTCGGACAGACCGAACGCCATCAACGTTTTTCCCTGCGCTATGTCCGGCAGATATTTCTGTTTCTGCTCGTCCGTTCCGCCGACGATGATGGGGAAGGACGCCAACGCGTTCACTGCGTACGTAACACCCACGCCGCCGCACGCGCGCGACAGTTCTTCGACCACGATGCAAAGGTTCATAACGCCGCCGCCGCGCCCGCCGAACTCTTTCGGAATCCACACGCCCATCAATCCCGCGTCCTGCAGAGCGCGCACAACCGACCACGGATACTCCGCCGTGCGATCAAGTTCCGCCGCTACCGGGCGAACATACTTTTCGGCGATCTCGCGCGCCATGCCGCGGTATTCAAGATTATCTTTAGTTAGCAATTCGTCCACGTCTTAGATTCTCCTTAAAATTTTGCTGGATTCATTCTGAATTAGATAAAAGAGAAAGCGTTTTCACGCAAAGTCGCAAAGAACAGAAACCAGAAGAGCGCAAAGAATAGTTCTTTCTTAACCCTGGCCTTTGGACCTGGGACTTTCGACTTCTACTATCTTCAGCTTCAGTTCTTCCAACTGCTTTGCGTCTACTTCGCCCGGTGCGTCGATCATCAGATCCGCGGCCGACGCCGTCTTGGGAAATGCAATCACATCGCGAATGTTATCGGTGCCGGCCAGGATCATGATCAAGCGATCGATACCCGGAGCGATTCCGCCGTGCGGAGGCGTGCCGTACTCCAGCGCGTCCAGGAAGAAACCAAAACGCGCTCGCGCTTCCTCTTCGCTCATGCCGAGAGCTTTGAAGATCAGCCGCTGCACATCTCTTCGATGAATACGAATGGAGCCGCTGGCCAATTCGACTCCGTTGATGACCGGGTCGTACGCCTTTGCGCGAAGCCGACCGAGCAATTCCGTTTCGCCGCCATCGATCGCGCGTTGCAGGAACGGCAGGTCTTCATCCAGCGGCGAAGTGAACGGATGATGCATCGCGTAATAGCGTCCGTCGTCATCGTTCAGCTCGAACATCGGAAATTCTGTTACCCAAAGCGGCTTGTAAACGTCTTCGCCGATCAACTTGTTGCGCTTGGCGACTTCGTTCCGCAGCGCGCCGAGGCCGGCGGCTACGGTCTTCGGTCTGCCTGCGACGATCAATACCGCGTCGTTCTTCTTTGCTCCCGCCGACTCCGCCAAACGCTCGACCATCTCCTGCCCGAGCACCTTCAAAAGCGAAGACGAGACTTCATCGCCAAGTTTTATCCAGGCCAGCGCCGTGGCTCCGTATCGTTTCGCGTGCTCCTGCAGTTCGTCCAAAGCCTTGCGCGGCAAACTGGCTCCGCCTTCAACCACGATCGCTTTGATCTCGCCGCCGCCTTCGAGCGCGGCCTTGTAAGGCGCGAAGTCCGTTTCGCGAAGCAGCGACGAAACGTCCTGCAACTCCATACCAAACCGCAGATCCGGTTTGTCGGAACCGAATCGCCGGATCGCGTCGGCGTATGTGAAACGCGGGAAGGGAATCGGCAAATCTATGCCGCGAACGTTTTTGAAGACTTGCGCCAGCAGTCCTTCGACCAGCGCATAAATCTGTTCAGCGTTGGCGAAGCTCATCTCCAAATCGAGCTGGGTGAATTCCGGCTGGCGATCGGCGCGCAAATCTTCATCGCGAAAGCAACGAGCGATTTGGTAGTACTTGTCCAATCCCGCGATCATGCAGAGCTGTTTGAACAACTGCGGCGACTGCGGCAGAGCGAAAAACTTTCCGGGCTGAATCCGGGACGGAACGATGTAATCGCGCGCGCCCTCGGGCGTGGACTTGATCAGAATCGGAGTTTCGATTTCGGTGAAACCCTGTTCATCCATGTAGCGGCGAATCTCCGCAACGACACGATGACGCAAACGAAGGTTCGCCTGGAGCTGCGGCCGGCGCAGATCCAGATAACGATATTTCAAGCGCAGGTCTTCGCTGGCCAATGCATCTGATGAAGTCTGCTCGAGCTGAAAAGGAGTTGTTCGCGCGTCGTTAAGAATCAGGATTTCGCGAGCGCTGACTTCAACCTCGCCGGTGTTCAGTTTGGGGTTGCGTCGTCCCTCTTCGCGCAACACAACCTCGCCGGTAACTGCGATGACGAATTCGCCGCGGATGTCTTTTGCTTTTGCGTGAGCGGCGGGCGCGGTCTCTTCGTTAAAAACAACCTGCGTCACGCCATCGCGATCGCGCAGGTCTACGAAAGTCAACGGGCCAAAGTCTCTACGGCGCGCCACCCATCCCATCAGGGTGACGGTCTTACCGACGTCCTCCACGCGCAAAACTCCGCAGGAATGTGTTCGTTCAAGATTTCCTAAATTGTCCAGCATGTTAATAAATGTCCGACCATGTCCGACAAACTTCAGTTTGTCGCTGACTTTCGCATGGTTCGATTTACAGCATCAGCGACAAACTAAAGTTGGTCGGATATTTTCGCTTTTTCGTCCATGTGAGCATTAAACTCCGCCGACCTGTTGCGCGCGATGCTCAACGTCTTCCAATCCTTCGACCGCAGATGCTTGGCCAGGAAAATTATCTGGCCGATGTGCGACGCATAATGCGTTTGCTGGCGGCTGATGGCTTCAAGCACCGAATGCTCCTCGCCGCGTATGAATACTTTTCGAGTCAAATCTTCCGGGGTCAACGGTTCGATCGCGTCGAATACGACCTGCCAGCCTTTTTCCCAACGGTCGACCATCTCGGCCCGGGTTGTCTCCGGCCTAATCACAAACTCCATATCGCGATGCCGCGTGGGTTTCTCGCCATCGGTTGTCAGAAAGTCGGTCCAGCGCGAAAACATATTGCCGGTCATGTGCTTGATGATGACCGCGATGCTGTTCGACTCTTCATCGATCGCGACAAAGAACTCGTCGTCGCTTACTTGATCAAAAGCCTTCTCCGCCAGTTTTTTGTAGTTGCGAAAGCTGTGGAGTGATTCGTCCAGGTAATGTTTTGCCAAAGATTCGCTCATAATTAACCGTTGCGCTGCAATCGCTTTTCAATAAACGGTCGAACCTCGCCGCGGCGGAGTAACGTTTCCTCCCATGTTTGCATGTCTCTAATCTTCACCACATCATTCGCTTCTTCGGTGTCGCCCATTATCACAACGAACGGATATCCCCGTTTCTTAGCGTACTTTGTTTGAGTATCGAGCTTGACGTTACGCACAGGATAAAGATCAACTCTCAAGCCTTCATTGCGAAGATACTGCGCCAACGCTAGTGAATTCTTCGCACTGTTTAACTCAGAATCTGGCCACACCGTGACCATTACGTCTGCTGGAGAATCCGATAGATCGGGCGGAAACATGGTATTCTCGGCCATGAGCGTAATGATGCGTTCAAGTCCTAACGAGAAACCGCAAGCAGGAATCTCCTCTCCCGAGAAGCTCCCAACCAGATTGTCATAGCGTCCGCCCCCTCCCAAACTGCTTGAAAGACCAGGAGCACTAATTTCCATAATTGCTCCGGTGTAATAGGAGAGTCCTCGCGCTAAACTCGGATCAATCCGCATGCGCCGACTGCAATCTAGATCCTTAGTCAATTCAACAATGTCTCTAAGTTCTTTCCACCCCGAACTGAAGGTCTTTACACTCTCGCTTTGGTAATCAAATCCTTTAACATACTCATAAATGCCGTCGAGCTTTTGGCAATTTGACGTATAGGCGTCTGTTGAAAAAGTCATCGGTTGTATTTGGTGCGTCGGTGCCCAGAACGATAGGTTTGTTGAGAGGTGGATAATTGTATCCACGCTAGACTCAACCAATCCTAGTTTCAGCAATTCAAGCCTTACCCCGTGCTCGCCAATCTTTTCAAGTTTATCTATCGCTACGAGAACCTTGCCATGCAACGGTTTTTCGATCATTGCGAGATACATCATTCCATCCAACAATTTCCTATGATTCAATCGGATTGAGAAATCGCGGAAACCCAACTTGACCAGTACTTCGCTTACGGCGGCGCACAACTCGGCTTCAACCACCATCGAGCGCGAGCCCAGCGCATCGACATCGCATTGGTAAAACTCGCGGTATCGACCGCGCGCCGGTCTGTCCGCGCGCCACACCGGTTGAATCTGGTAACGCTTGAAGAACTTCGGAAGCTGCGATCTGTACTGGGCAACCACGCGAGCCAGTGGAACGGTCAGATCGTATCGAAGCGCCAGGTCCGCTTCGCCGGACTTTTCATGTTCGCCGCGTTTCAGGATTTTGAAGATGAGCTGATTGCCTTCTTCACCGTACTTCCCCAACAGCGTTTCTATGTTCTCGACCGCAGGCGTCTCCAGCGGCTCGAACCCGTATCGCTCGTACACTTCCTTTATGACGCCGATCACGAATTCGCGGCGCCGCACGTCGGCTGGAAGGAAGTCGCGCATCCCGCGCGCAGGATTGGTAAGCATGAAAAAGCAGGAGACAGAAGTCAGGAGTCAGAAGTCAGAAGGGAGCGGTCAGGTGTCCAAATAAGCGATTTGGAACATGCAGTTATCAAAAGAGGCATAGCGATGTTTTTATTCTGACTCCTGACTTCTGTCTCCTGTCTTCTCTTCCTTGTATTTCCCCGTGTACTCCACGTAGTTCTGCCAGTATTGATCCAGCCCGGCGACCTCTTCGTCCGTTAGCGGCCGCTTGACGCGGGCCGGAACGCCGATCACCAGCGACCGGGGCGGGACCTTTGTTCCGGGCGAAACCAGCGCGCCCGCAGCGACAATCGACTGTTCGCCGATCACCACATCATCCATGACTATCGATCCCATTCCGATCAAACATCCGCGCTGTATATGACAGCCGTGCAGTGTAACATTGTGCCCAACTGTAACTTCGTCTTCCAAAATTGTCGGATGTGTACCGTTGGTTACGTGGATGACGCTGCCATCCTGCACGTTCGAACGGTCGCCGATGCGTATGAAGAACACGTCGCCGCGAATCACCGAATTGAACCAAACCGACGACTCTTCGCCGATATGAACATCGCCGATAATTTGCGCGCTTTCTTCAATGAAGGCGGTCGGGTGAATTTGCGGATGAACGCCGCGAAACGGTCGAATCATAGAGTCACTGTCTATTGTAGCCAACGACGGATTTTAGTGGTGATGACGAAAGCGAAAACGGTAGCATGAGCCACGTTGAGGGGCAAGGAAGCAGTGTCCGACAAACTTCAGTTTGTCGCCTGCTTTCCTTGAAAATCAAGCCCAGAGAAACCACTCAAGTTAGTCAACATGCAGTCAGGAAGGGGACCCTGTCCCCGCTCTTGGAATTTTCTTAGTTAGATTTGAATTATGATTTCTGGAGCGGGGACAGGGTCCCCTTCCTGACTGCGAGATTCTGGGAAGTTGAGTTCCAGGCCATCTGAACATATTGACAGCGTTCAAGCCGCATGAGAGATTCGCCATCGTTATGAAGCAGCCTCCGAAACTCGCATTCATCCGCCGAACGGCGTCTTTTGTTGCTCTCTTTGGACTACTGTTCACAGCCGCGTGTGGCGGTTCGCTCTACAAAGTTAAGCCGGTCGTCCAGGCGCCGATCGCCAACGATGCGGCCGGCGCTGAAGCCGGTGGAATCCGCTTCCGCGCGGTTCCGCTCTTGAGCGATGAAGAAGTCCAGGAGTTGTTTGAGGCGAATCTGCTGCTGGCGGGAATACTTCCGGTTCGCATTGAGATCGGCAATCAAACCCAGGCCCCGATTGAGTTGAAGAAAGCTCGATTCGTGTTGCGAGATTCGCAGGAACGCGGTTGGAAGACGCTGGCGCCGAAACAGGCGATCGGCAGGATCCTCGAGTACTATGCGGTATACGCCTACCAACCCAGCTCGCGAAAGAAGTTTGAAGAGGACTTTCGGGCCCACGCGCTGGCAACGGAAGCACCGCTCGCGCCAGGTGAGCAACGCGGAGGCTTGATCTTTTTTCAAACTCCGAAGAAAGAGCCGGTCGCCAGCCCGAGCGGTCTCATTCTTAAGATAGAGAAACCCGCTCCGCCGTTTGAGGTTCGATTGAACTAATCCGAGCAAATGTCCGACAAACTTCAGTTTGTCGATGAGTTCGCCGGATCAATTCTTCCGGGAATCAACGACAAACTGAAGTTTGTCGGACACTATTTTGCGCGTTTCGCTTTTTAACTTCGAACCGACAGGCCTATTCAATGTCGGCCCAGGCTTTTCCGGTCTTCTTGTTGTAGTGCAGCGTAACTTTTGAAATCTCGAGCAGGTTCAGGTTCTCCCACTCGATCGCGTTACCTTCGCCATCGACAATTCTCAGGTCCCACATCTTGATTTTCTCTTTGCGGCTAAACACGATGTCGACGAATTCGCCGCTCGCCAACGTGTCGCGGCCGAGAATATCTTCCTGCCAATCGTCTGCGCTGTGCGGCGAGACATAAAGCTCGTGGATTTCGACGCCGGTAGCGTTCACCACCGTGAAATCCTGATCGCCCTGTGCGGAGGCTGTTACGGCCAGCGTCATGGCCAGCGCGCACAACACCAAAAACTTCGGAACATAACGTCTGAGCGTTAGAGGGATTCTTTTCATCGCTTGTAGAGCTCCTTTGAAAAAAGTGAATTGGCGACCGTAACCGCCATACATAACTGCGGAAGACGGGGGAGCGCCTTTGCCGGCAGTCGCAAATTTACTTAACTTCGGCAGTGCCGTTTTTGCCGTCGTAATGCAGCGTGACTTCTGAGATTTCCATCAAATTAAGATCGTGCCACTCGATGCTGTTGCCCTCGCTGTCTTCGATTTTAAGATCCCATTTAGCGGCTTTCTCTTTCGGACTGAAGACAATCTCGAGGCTTTCTCCGTTCGGCAGCGTGTCTTTACCAAGTATGTCTTCCTGCCAATCATCCGTATCGCTCGGCGCCACAAACAGCTTATTAATTATTACGCCTGTTTTGTTGTGAACTGTGAAATCCTGTTTTCCTTCGCCGGTAGTAGCGTCTGCCTGGGGATTGGCAGAGGGACGGGCCGATGGACTCGGGCTGGCAGTCGCGCTGTTCTTATTGGCTGTGTTGGAATTGGTGTTTGTATTCTCGGCCTTGGAACACGCACCTGCAACGAAAGTCGCGCACACAACGAACGCGATCAAGATTCTGCTTTTAATCAATGAGTTAATCTCCTTAAAGAGGGTTGATAGTGAACAAGCCGAGCATCGAAATTCAAATTGAGTCCTGGCTCAACGGTAAGCTAACAATGTCGGCGAAACATCCGGGAAAAATGGACAATGGCAGTCGATCTTTGGTCAGGAAAATTAGATGAGCTATTTGTTGAGATCAAAAGACCCCGGGGACTCTAACCTACGGTCATAGTTCAGTCAAGCAGATGATTTTTGAGGAAAGAAGCGCGAGCCGATGGAGCGCAGGCGGCTCGCCTGCAAAGCGTGCTTTAGCACGCTAATAGGTTTGTTAGCGCTCTACGTTAGCGTAACTCCTTTTTCGCGCTTCGCGCTCACTGCAGGCGGGCCGCCTGCGCTCCATCGCGTTCCTACCACACCACCCGATTTCTGCCCCCGCGTTTTGCTTCGTAGAGTTTCGCGTCGGCGGCGGCCAGCATCCCTTCCGGATTCGCAACCGCCAGAATGTCCGAAACGCCCATGCTGATCGAAACCTTCAGAGCCGGATGCAGCTCGGTCCAATCGTAACTCTCCACAGCAATTCTGATCTTCTCGCACAACACAGCAGCTCTCATCGCCGGTGTTTCGACCAACAGAAGCACGAACTCCTCTCCGCCGTATCGGGCTGCGACGTCTATCATTCGACAACTGTCGTGGAGAATCCGCCCGACTCGCTTGATCACCTCATCGCCGACCTGATGCGAGAATCGGTCATTAATCTTTTTGAAGTAATCGACATCCGCCATCACCACGCTGAGTTGCCGATCGAAACGTCGCGCGCGGCTGAACTCGAGTGCCAGCTCGCCATCCAGATAACGACGATTGAAGAGCCCGGTCAGGCTGTCTTCCTTCGTTTGGCGGTCCAGCGTATCTGCCTGCTGGCGAAGCTTCTCGACCAGCTCGCTCTTTTGTTCGCCGGCTTTGTGAAGTTCTTCGTAGGCTCGCGCCAGCTCGACATTCTTTAGCCGGTAAATCTCCGCTTCGCGTTGCGATCGCTCGATCTCGGATTGAATTACGACAGTCTTGATCTTATTGGCTGAGTCTTCGCTAAAGACCTGTTCACGCGAATTGTGAAAAGCTTTGTGATGCTGGAGCGCCTGCGCAAAATCTCGCTTCAGCTCGAAGGCATTTGAAAGAGTTTGGTGGGCCTTGTAAACCAGATCGTTCGAGTTGATCTCTTCCGAGATGGCCAGCGACTTTCTCAGATGCGTAACCGCTTCGTCGATCTGATTGAGTTTGATGAGCGTGGCGCCGAGATTGATCAGCGCTTTGACTTCGTAATACTTGATCCCGACTTCCTGCGCGATCGTCAGACTCTGCCCGTAGTAACTGACCGCTTTGTGGAAATCGCGAAGCTCCTGATAGACATTGCCGATGTCGTTTAGCGCAGCCGCTTCGTTCTGGCGATCGCCCACGTCCTGCGTAATCTTCAGACCCCGCGAATAGAACTCGAGCGCGTTTGCGTAGTCACCGCGACACTCGTGTACGTTGCCAAGATGAATCAGCACCAGCCCTTCATTCTGCCGGTCGCCGATCTGCTGCTTTAGCTGAAGGGCGCGCTGTAGATGATCAAGCGCCTTGTCCCAATCTTCCAGCCGAATGTAGATGTAACCGATGTTGTTCAGCGCGCGGCTTATCCCGATTGCGCTCTCGACGCTTTCATACATCCGCAGACTTTCGAGATAGTTGTTCAGCGCCGTAGCGTATTCGCCGAAGCTGTTATAGACGTTGCCCAGATTGTTCAGCGAAGTCGCCGCGCCCTCCGCGTCGCCGAGTTCCTGCCGAATCTGCAAACTCTTTCGATGGAATTCGAGCGCGATCGAATGATTGCCCAGGCGTTCATGAACATTCCCGACAATGTTCATTGCATGTGCGCGGCCAAAGTCATCGCCCATCCCTTCATAAAGCCGCAGCGATTCGAGCGCATCCGACAACGCTTCGTCGTAATTCGCAAAGAGCCAGTGGCAGGCAGCTCCGGCTCGGAGCGCGTAGGCCATGCCTTTTACGTAGAGTCTTTCTTCGGACAATTGATAAGCGCGCCGGCTTAAATCGAGCGCGCGTTTTGCGTCGGCGTATTTGTGTTCCCAGGACAGTTCGTTGAGTGCGTCGATCTGATCGGTGGTGGCGGTGTCGTCGACGGTTGCCGCGACGCTCGCTTCGAGTTGCTCGATCTTGCTGGAAATAGGCATGGGCATCTCCTGGCAGATAGTTAGAGGAATGCTACCTCGAGTGAAATCCTTTGTTCTGAAATCACGAGCTGTTCCGAGCTCTCGTTAACAAACACGTAGTTGATCCTCGCGGGAATCATCAACACGTCACTAGCCGAAACCTGGATCGACGGAGGCGGCGTTTGGCGGAGTTCGTCGTCATCCGCGATTACCACACGTCCCGCTCCGGCGGCTACGTAAAGCGACGCTGCGTCCGTATCATCGCGAAGCACGTCGCTGAATTTCCCTTCTTCAATAACATATCTCGACGCGGTGATGGCTGTGCGCGCCAGCGGAATCATATGCCCGCCGTTGATTTCCTGCGCGGGAATTTCTTCGATCGTTGGGTGGTCGGAAGCGAGATCCACTTTTCGACTGGTCGCGGGAAACGAGATGCGTGTCAGTTGTTCGCGAACGTACTCGCGATTGAAATGCGGCGGGATCTCTCGCCCCTGATTCTGATCGTGAAGCCGGTCGACCATATCGGTCGAGACCGTCGCAAACTCTTCGAGCACGCAGCCGATTACCGTGTGCACTACGCCGAGCTTGTCGATAGTGATCACGTCACCGGGCTTCGGCCGGTAACGAAATCGCTCGTAACGATCGTCGGCTTTGCCCGCAAGCCACGCGGCGAACGAGTCCGGATCGTAAGCGGCTTCCCAGTCCGCGTAGTCGCAGATGAAGACATACCCGCCCGGCATCACCTCCAGGATATGAAACACCTCGGTCTTGTGCGTGATGTGGCGCTGAAAGCTGAAACCTTCGCGAGGCGTTTGCAGGAATATCGAGTAGCCGAGCGGGCTGGCGGCCTTTATTGCGT
Organism: Pyrinomonadaceae bacterium; assembly: GCA_963702045.1. GTDB lineage: Bacteria > Acidobacteriota > Blastocatellia > Pyrinomonadales > Pyrinomonadaceae > JACMLC01. The sequence continues at coordinate 4,545,825 of OY969701.1, read as the reverse complement.
AGGATTTGTACTTGGTCAACAGCCCGATCTGTTTTTGAAATTCAGCCACCAGACGAGCCGCCGGGCCGGATACCTGGCCACTGAGATTTGAGCGAAGGACGGATTTCAGAATCGCTTCGAATCGCTCGAGGACGTCGATTGGCAAGTCTTGCGAGAGATGCTCGGCGAGGATTGGAAGCACCTTCAAACCAAACGCTTCAGCCTGGTTTAGATCTTCGCGCCCGTGCGCGATTTCGAGAATCGTTTTAGCTACGGAGTCTCGGATTTGTTCATTGGGCGTCGTCATGGATAACTTTTACCACAGCCGCGCGTGCGATGTAGTGGCGGGAAGAAGTCTCACGCAAAGGCGCAAAGAAAAGAAAGCGGAAAGGCGCAAAGAGGCGTTCATGTCCATTCCGTCTGAGCCGCGGTCATGGTTGCTTTCCCTTTGCGCCTTTGGTCTTTCTGTTCTTAGCGCCTTTGCGTGAAACGTCTTTCATTCACGTCATGCCAGGATGCGGCGATAGACGTCCGGGTCTACGTTGCCCCCGCTGACGACGCAGCAAACAGACAAACCGCGAAACTGTTCAGGCGCGGTCAGCAGCGCTCCCAATCCCAGCGCGCCGGTTGGCTCGACTTTCAAATTAGCCAACGTGAAGTAAAGCTTCACGGCTTCGATAATCCGATCCTCAGGAACTTCGACGATGCCTGCCAGACCGTGCTCGAGTATTTTCCAGTTATTCGCACCAAGGCTGGGCGTGCGTGCGCCGTCTGCGATTGTTTGCGGTTCGACCTCATTCACGATGATTTTTCCGGCGCGCAAAGATCGCGCAGCGTCGTTGGCAATCAGCGGTTCGGCGCCAAAGACCTTGGTCGATGACCCGGCCTCTCGAAGCCCGGTTATCAACCCGGATGTCAGACCACCGCCGCCAACCGGCGCTATGACGACGTCGAAGTTTTTATTCAACCCCGCCAGCTCGTGTCCCAACGTCGCGTTGCCTTGGATGACAAGCGGGTCATCGTACGCGCTCGCGATGTACGCGTCGGGATGGCTCGATGTCAGTTCGGCCACGCGCTCGTTGCGTCCCTTGACCCGAACGTCTGTCAGATCAACTTCGCCGCCGTATTCGCGGATCGCGTCGATCTTGACCCGCGCGGACGTGTCGGGCATGACAATGACGCAGGATTTCCCGATCAACCTGCAGGCGTAAGCCACCGCCTGTCCAAAATTTCCCGATGAAGCTGTCAGGATTTTAGTCTGCGGAACCGTCGAAGCGACGTTGTAAGCGGCTCGGAATTTGAAACTGCCCGTGTGTTGCAGAGTTTCAGTCGCGACGGTTATGTCGACGCCCAGGAGCTTTGATAGCCGCGGAGATTGAAAGACTGTTGTGGGGCGGACCGCTTCGCGCAGGGGAGTCGGGGATAGGGCTTGAGTCGTCACGGCGTCAGCATCGCGCAGACGTAGTCACGCGTCAAGGATGTGCACCGATGGAGCGCAGGCGGCTCGCCTGCAATGAGCGCCGCAGGCGCAAAAAGCCGCCACGCATTGTTCGCGCTTCGCGCTCGTTGCAGGCGAGCCGCCTGCGCTGCCCCTTGTTTCATACATGCGACATTGGCCTACGCATGCTTGCCTGCTATACTACTCACAGCTTTCACTTTCAAGGCACAAACCAGATGCGTTATATCGAAAATCCTCCCAATCCCTGGCTAAGCACCAGCGTCGAATGGATCGGCGAACCGCCCGAATCGAAACTCGAAGTCTTTGAAGAGACCGCCACTCGCTCGATCATCACCCACAACACCAGCCCAGATGTCGGCTTTGATTACTCGATCAACTGTTATCGCGGTTGCATACACGCCTGCACCTACTGCTTCTCCAGACCCACGCATGAATATTTGGGTTTTGGCGCCGGAACCGATTTCGAGCGAAAGATCGTGGCGAAAGTCAGAGCGCCCGAGCTTCTAAGACAAGAGCTCATGAAGCCGTCATGGAAAGGCGATGATCTGACTTTCTCGTTCACCTCCGATCCGTATATTCCGATCGAAACGCATTACAGGCTGACGCAAAGATGTTTCGAAGTCTGTTTGGAGTTCCGCCAGCCGATCGGCGTCATTACTAAATCCGCGCTGGTTCGACGCGACAAGGATTTGCTCGCAGAGCTTTCGCGCGAAGCTGACTGCTCGGTATGCTTCACCATTCCGTTTAGAGATTACGAAACGTCGCGGGCGCTTGAACCGTTCGCGCCATCGCCCGATGCGCGATTCGCCGCGATGAGAGAACTGGCGGAAGCCGGCATACGAGTCGGGATCGGCATCGCACCGGTGATTCCGGGTCTTAACGATTCGCACATTCCAGATCTGCTCAAACGAGCAAAGGATGCGGGCGCGAAGATCGCTTTCATAACCATGCTCCGGCTTCCGGGAAGCGTCGCGCCGTATTTCGAAAAGCGTCTGCGCGAGCGCTTACCGACAAAAGCCGATCGCGTCATGAATCACATTCGCGAAGAGCGCGGCGGTCGATTGAATTCAAGCGAGTTCGGTTCGCGTATGAAGGGAACCAGCGAGCAGTGGAAGCTGACCGATCAAACATTCAAAGTGCATTGCCGTCGTTTGGGATTGAACAAAGAGCGGATAGATAAGATCCCGAAGAAGAGCACTTTTCGTCGACCGACAAAGCAGAAGTTTCTGTTTGAATGAGCGCGCCTAGACCCCGCCGCCGTCTACGGGCAAAAGCTGCCGCAGCAAGTCATCCAGCCAATTAATGTCGACGGGTTTTGTCGTGTAGGCGCTGCAGCCCGCGGCGAGCGCGTTGGCGCGAAACTGCGCTTCGTGATGAGCGGTTACGGCGACGATCGGCACTTCCTTCATCTGCGGGTCTTCGCGTATGCGACGAGTGGCGGTGAGACCGTCAACTTGCGGCAAGCTCAAATCCATCAGGATCGCGTTTGGACAGGTTCGCCACGCCATGTCGACGGCTTCCTCGCCGTTGCTCGCCTCGACAACTCTGTAACCAAGTTCCTCCAGCGACAGCCGCATGAATAGTCGGATGTCTTCGTCGTCTTCGACAACTAGCACGGTCAGGCCTGGCGCCTTTTGTTCACTCATGGGACGACACTGTGGTCAGGCGCACAAATTCGGACTTCGGGTCCGGATTCGCTCGCATTGTGTTACTTAAATAAGAGTTTTGCTAAGTTCAGCGCGGATGATAAGCGGAAAGAGAGCGTTTGCACAATCCCGGCGACAAATGTCCGACAAGCTTCAGTTTGTCGCTGACTTCGCCAGGTCAATTCTTCTGCGAATCAACGACAAACTAAAGTTTGTCGGACACTCTTTGTCATTCACGCGCTGCGAGCGTGAATCAGCCGGCGCAGCCGATCTGAAAACAGAACGTCGATTTTTTGCGGCTCGATCAGCGCCGTCACTTCGCCCATTCCGTAGACCGGATGCATCATGGTTTGCCCGGGCTTATATGTCCGCGTGCGATCGTAAGGTGCTCCGGTCTGAGTCGATGAGCTGGTCGAGGTTTTCTGTCCCTTACTCTTAAAGGTGCTGCGCGTTCCGCACTTCGGACAATCGACCCGCGAAATTGCCCCGCGCTTTGTGATGGTTGCTACTACATGCCCGCGCTCTTCATCGCAAACAGCGCAGAGCTTCTCCACGCGATCGCCGACGTTGTATGTAACTACTTCCATAGGTTCAGTCTCCGAATGCAAGTGCGCTTACAGCCTTCACCAAACTACACGCCCCCGGCAAAAACTCACGTTCTGCCAGGGGCGCGAAGTAAAGTGTCACTGAACAGTCCGTGAATTACCAGCGAGGCGCGCGGTCATTTCCTCCGCCACTACCAAAGTCACCACGTCCGCCGCCGCCACCGCCGCGATTGCCACCGCCGCTGCGTCCGCCTCCGCGTCCGTAGCCGCCACCACCACCACCGCCGCCGCGATTGCCGCCGTAGCCACCGCCGCGACCGCCACCGCCGCCGCGACCTCCGCGATCTTCACGCGGTCTGGCTTCGTTGACATTCAAATTACGACCGTTAACTTCCTTGCCATTGAACTGAGTGATGGCCGCTTCGCCTTCTTCTTTGGAAGCCATCTCGACAAATCCGAAACCGCGCGAACGACCCGTTTCGCGATCCTCTACCACAGAAGCCGATTCCACCGTCCCCGCCTGCGAGAACAGTTGCTGCAAATCTTCGCTGGTTGTTTGAAAAGCGAGGTTTCCAACGTAAAGTTTCATAGACATTAAAGGGTACCTTCCTTCAGCTAAAGAAGAAGCTTCGAATCAAAGTTGCTTCGGTGTAACGGTATCAGCGAAGGCTTCCGGTTCGGATGCTCACGGTGAGCGGCTTCTGTCAGTTGATTCCCAGCCTGCTCTCGTACTATCCGAACGCCGCCGCCAGCTAATTTGAGGCGCGGGGCGCATCACCGTTGATGCGCGAGAGAAGGAGTATAGACAGCGGTATGATGCACCATTGAAGAGCGTGCTGGCAAGGAAGGGGGAATTCGCTGTTTCGTGTGATTTCGTTCCTGGCTTCGTGTGATTAGTGGTAAAGAAGCGAACGAACCACGAAACACACGAAGAAAAGAAAAATCATCAACACGAATAAGGCGCTCTTACAACGACTTTGGCAGTTTGGAGCTTTTCGACGCCGTTCGCCATCTCACGAATAAATATTCATCGGCCTCGTCAGCAGCGCGACAGGGTCGTCGACATTCAGCGCTTCGCGCACGTAGAACGCTTCGCCGGCGATCGAGCCGATCAACGATCCGTAGTAACGCATTCGCCATTCGATCTGCTGGAGAAACCCTTCGCTCGAGATACGCGTTTCGGGCTCGTTCGCTTCGGGGCGGTAGAACTGCGACGCATGCGCGCGGATTGCTTTCATCTTCTCTTCCCAAAACGCGGAAACATCGACAATGAACGATGGCACGACGTGCCTAGAATAGACGGCGTAGGCGACCACCGGAACCGACGTCGCCGGCTGACCGGCCTCTTCGTCGTAGCGTCGCATGCTCGCAAGGCGCGCAGCCTCTCGAACAATTCGCGATGTGTTGGCATGGTCCGGGTGCGGATCGTCCCAGTGCGACGTGAAGATAACTTTTGGCCTGTGCGTGCGAAGAACGCGGACCATCGCGCGGCGTGATTCTTCAGTGGCCCAGACATGTCCGTCGGGTTGATCCAGGTTAAGCCGCGCGTCCAGTTTCAGTAACCGAGCAGCTTCGGTTGCCTCTGCCGCGCGAATTTCGGGTGTGCCTCGCGTACCCATTTCGCCGCGAGTCATGTCCAGCACGCCCGTGCGATAGCCCTGCGACTTCAGCTTCAACAGCGTGCCTGCGGCCGTCAGCTCCGCATCATCCGGATGCGAGAAAATTGCCAGCGCGTCAAGCATCGTCTCGGTCGACTCCATGCTCTCTCCAAACAATTGACTTCGGTCTGATTAGTCTGAGGTTTAGCCTAACAGGCCCGCATCGGTCAAGGGAAGCCGATGTCCGACAAACTAACGAAGGAGCGCAGGCGAGCCGCCTGCGCTCCTTAATTGACGATAAGCGCCAGTGTTGCTAGCCTCTCCGCAGCTTTCCCCCGTAACTGAATCAAACCTAAATCATGGAACTGATAGTCCTGGGCTCCGGCACTTCCGTACCGCACGCGTCTCGAGCGTCAAGCGGGTACTGGTTGCAAACGTCCGGCGGATCTGTCCTGCTGGACGCCGGCGCTTCCGTGATTCACAAGATGGCCCAGGAGAATCTCGATTGGGCAAATTTGGATGCCGTATGGATAAGCCACTTTCATCTGGACCATGTCGGCGGATTGGCGCCGTTCCTGTTCGGGACGAAGCACGCGCCGCAGACGATCGCTCGGCGAAAGCCGCTGGTTATTTACGGTGGCTACGGATTGAAGAAGCTGTTGCGGGCTTTTGACGAAGCAAACGGATACCGGCTGTTTGAACAGCCGTTTCCGGTCGAAATTCGCGAAGTCGCGCCGCGCTCAAAATTCGAGTTATTGCCAGGTCTCGCGGCACAGACTTTTTCCACGCCGCACACGCGCGAAAGTCTGGCGATCAGGTTCACCGACGAAGAAGGAACCTCGCTGGTTTACACGTCCGACACCGGATACGCAGAAGCGCTCAGCTCATTTTCAGCCGGCGCTGATCTGCTCTTGATTGAATGCTCGTTTCACCGCGACAAGCCTGTCGATACGCATCTCGATCTTGCCGACGCGATGCGGATCGCGCGTCGCGCCGCGCCGGGGCGAGTAGTGCTTTCGCATCTTTATCCGGAATGGGACGGAGTAAACATCGTAGAAGAAGCCGGCAAGCATGACCCGGGTTGCGAGATCATGGCGGCTTCAGATGGATTGCGCTTGAAAGTAGGAGCGATACACGCTAGTACCGCCGGCGCCCCCAGCGGCTAGAAAGTCACCAATGAAAATTTCATCTGCACGTAAATCGTTTCTGCTGGGATTGCTCGTCTGCGGGGTGTTCCTTGTCTCGACCCTGCCTTTGTCGGCCCGTCTTACTTCGGACGAAAAGCTGCTCGAGACCGGCGCCGCGGTTGCAGTCGCCAACAGCGCATCGCCTCCATCACTTTCGAATGAAATCAAGCTGGTGTCGTACAACATGCGTTGGCGCGGCGGCGAAGACCTGCGCAAGTTGATCAAGCTGCTGAAAGAGGACAAAGAGATCGGCGGCGCAGCGATCATAGGATTGCAGGAAGTCGATAGAAACAAGAAGCGGACAAACAAAACGAACACTGCAAAGGTGATGGCCGAAGAGCTTCGAATGAATTATGCGTGGGCCGCTCCGCCATCTCCGCCTGCGAAAGGCAAACCGATTCAGGAAGAAGAAACCGGAGTTGCTATCTTAAGCGTGTATCCGTTGACAGAGGTTCAACGAATCGTCCTGCCGAACCAAGGACCCGGCGGTCGTCGACGCGCCGCGATCGGCGCCACGGTCAACATCGGCGGAAAGACGCTAAGGTGTTACTCGCTTCACGCGGAAATTCGTATGTCGAACGAACGACGGCTTGAGCAGTTCAAGGCGGTGATCGACGACCTTCAATCTCAGAAATCAAAAGTAGATGCCGCGGTCGTGCTCGGCGATTTCAATACAATGATGGGGAAGGACGTCGACGCAACCAGCAAGCTCTTTTTAGGCGAGGGGTTTCGCACGCCGTTCTCGAATGACGAATCGACGTGGAAGACATTCATTATATCTCTCAAGCTGGACTGGATGTGGTTGAAGGGATTGGAAGCGAAAGCTTTCGGAATCGACAAGCAGGTTAGTCTGTCGGATCACTGGCCGCTATGGGCGGTCGTCAAACTGAACTCGAATTGAGTAGTGGGTCCGCTTGAAGATATTCGCACTCTAACGCCTTCGGCGTTCATACGATTCTTAGCGGTTCATGCGATTCTCGGCGCATGATTTCAAACCCTGACCCACTAGCTCGAATTGAAAAGCTGAAGGCGGTGAGTTTCGCCCCACGTCTCACCGCCTTCTTTGTCGGGGTGCTGCCGCCGGCTCTCGAAAGAGGCCTCAGCGCACGCTCACGACAACGTTGTTCGCCTGTAACGAATTTCCCGTAGCTCGTTGTAAATCCGCGATCGCTTTATTCAAATCCGTCTGCGCGCGAAGCTCGTTTCCCCTGGCCGTGGTCAGCGTCGTCTGTCTCTCAAGCACAAGAAAAAGAGTTGACTGTCCAACGTCGAACCGTCGCTGCTCGCTCTGGTATTGCTGTTCGGACGAGTTTCGCGTAGCGGCGGCGGCTCGCAGCCGCGCTTCGGCCGTGCGAACCAACTGCAACGCGTTTCGCACATCGACCTGAATCAACTGCTCGAGCTGTTCGCGCTGCGTTCCGATTCGCTGGCCTTCGACCAACGATCGACCGAGCTGAGCTTCGGCAGTTCGATTTCGCAGCGGCAAGTTAAGCTGAACTCCGACGCGAAAGTTGTTGTATCGATTGGCAGCCAGGTTTGCCAGCGACGATCCGTAACCACCCAAAAGCTCCGGCGGCAACGATGCCTGGTTCGGCGGCGGAATCGGTTGAATTCCCGAATTCGGCAACGCCGCGACAATCTCGTTTATCTTTTGACGAGTGAGTTCAGAAGAACCGAAAAGTATGCTGTTTCCCGCGTTCGGGCTCAGGGTTCCGGCCAATCCGACAGCACCGTAGCTGCCGACCAAATCAAGCTGCGGTTTCGTCTGTTCACGAAAGAACCGCTGGTCGATCTGGTTTATCTCTCGCGCAGCGTCGGACTGTTTCAGCTCGGGACGATTTTCCAGCGCCGCCTGCATGGCTTCTTCCAAAGCGATTACCGGCGGCGTCAGGTCAACCGCGTCGGTTGGTACGATCGAATCTTTCCAGATCGCGGCATTACGATTTTCCGCTATCAGATTCTTCAAACCGTTTTCCGCGCGCGAGATCTCTTCCAGCGCCAGGTACACACTCTGTTCAAAAGTCGTCACCTGCGCTTCGGCCGCAACCACGTCGATCGGAGCCAGCATGCCCTGTTCGACCATGCGTTTGTTGTGCTCGAGCTGCGTGCGAGCGTCCCTGACCGCGTCGCGCTGTATTTGCAGATTTCGCAGCGCGTAAACCAGGTCCCAGTACGCGCGCTGGACCGACGCAATCGTTTCGATAGTGCGCTGACGAAACTGCGCATCGGTGAGCGAAAGATTTTTCTTCGCCACTTCTATCTGGCGACGATTGCCGTCGAAGCTCAGGCCGCGCAGCAAAGGCTGGGTGTAGCTGAAGGTCAAGGCAGAAGGGAACTGAGGATTGAGCACGGCCAGCTGATTGTCGGTAACCAGCCGGACAGTGGAGAAGTCCGCGCGATAACTGCCTCCGTATTTTGGCGTCAGCCCTTCAAAGCGAAACGTCCCGGTGAAATCAGATTGCGTGACTGTAGCGTTGGAGCCGCCGCCGCTGAGGAAGTTCGCCACCGGCGTCACCAGCCGCTCGTAATAAGCGAGCGAGCTGACCCGCGGATCGTAAATTCCACGCGCTCCTTTCAAATCGAATTCGGCGATCTTCACGTTCGAGCGCGCGACCTCGATGTCTTTGTTGTTGACCAACGCCATCTCGAGCGCTTCGCGCAAAGTGAGCGGGCGCTGTTCATTCATATCGACGCCCACGCGCCCCAGGTCCGGCAAAGGCCGCGTCGGAGCTTCGTAGTTCGGAGCGACCGCCGGTAAGGTCGGAAGCTCGTCCGGCATTGGCGTGCTGGTCGGAGTAGCCGGGGGCTGGCTAGACGGGATTGCTTGAGGCACATTAGTTGGAGTTGCCTGCGGCGCAGGCGGTTCCTGCGCTGATGCTGAATTCACAAAAGCGGGCAGGCAGAACAGCGCTGCGCTCAGCACGATTCGAAAAATAAATTGTCTGTCCTGTGTTCTCATAACTTGATGTCCGACAAACTTCAGTTTGTCGTTGACGCTGCATCTCGACACTAGCGAAAGTCATCGACAAGCTAAAGCTTGTCGGACATTAATTCCTATTCACCAATCCAAACAACGATGCCGTGGCCGTGCCGACCTTCCGACGCGCCCATGCGAACGTACCCGTCACGCGCGAACCGATCCGCGCCCAAACCCGGCTCCGCGCAAGATCGTCAAACAGCGAATAGAAGACCGGCACCGCCAACAAGGTCAGAAGCAAGCAGAGCGACTGGCCGCCCACAACCAACACCCCGATCGATCGACTGGTTCCCGCGCCCGGGCCGGACGAAACCACCAGCGGCATCATGCCCGCCACCAGCGCGATGGTCGTCATCAGAATCGGACGGAGCCGATCGCGATTCGCCTGAACAATCGCTTCGTAACGTTCCATTCCCTGCGAGCGGAGCTCGTTCGTATGATCGATCTGCAGAATTGCGTTCTTCTTAACCACGCCGAACAGGAGCAAGAGTCCAAGCCCGGAAAAAATATTCACGGTCTGGCCCGCTACAAGTAACGAGACGATACCGAATGGAATTGCGAGTGGCAGAGTCAGCAAAATCGTAATCGGGTGAATGAACGATTCGAACTGCGCCGCCAGCACCATGTACATGAATACAAACGAAAGAAAGAACGCCAGACCAAAGTAGTAACCCGCGCGACCCAGCTCTTTCGAACGCCCAGCCAGACCGGTTTTGTACGTGCTCTCGACATTCAGCTCTTTGACGTACTTGTTCATCTGATCGATGACAGCCGCCTGCGAGCCGCCCGGGCGCACGTTGCCCAAAAGCGTCACCTGCCGCTCGCGATTGATTCGATCGATAGCCGACGGTCCCGTGCTTTCTTCAATCCGCACGAGATTGTCCAAACTCACCCAACCAATTTTGGTGGAGGCTACGATCATGCGTTTGAGGCCATCGGTACTCGCGCGAAACTCGCCGATAGCCCGCAAGCGTACTTCGCGTTGATCCGTGCCTTCGTTAAAGGTCGACACCTGCTGGCCCGCAACCAACGTGTTGAGCGCCTGCGCGATGTCGCCCACCTTTACGCCAAGGTCGCCGGCGCGCGCGCGATCGATCACAACACGCAATTCGGGTTTGCCGTTGATCAGCGTCGAGTCCGCATCGACGACGTCCGGAATCGTCTTCATTTTGGCCAGGAGCTGATCCGAATATTTCGTCAGCTTGTCCAGATCGGGGCCGCCGATGACGTACTGAATATCCGCGTTGCGGAAACCGCCGCCGGAAATTGCCGCTACCTGCTGAACGCTGGTCCGCAATTCCTGCGGATAATTCTTGAGCAGCTCGCGCGCCATAACCATGTACTTTTCCTGCGACGCGTCCCGATCGTGTATGTCCACCAGCTTGACGTAAATCGAAGCGTTGTTGACCTGCTCCTGCTGTCCGCCGCCGATGGTCACCAGCGTGTCGGTGACGCCCGGGAATTTCTGCTTGTTCCGCAGGTCTTCGGCGATTCGCTGAACGATCGCATCGGTTGCGGCAAGCGTGTAACCCTCGGGCGCGCGCACGCTGATCTCAAACTGCGATTGATCGTCGACCGGAAGAAAATTCTTTCCGACAAACATGAAGAGCGGCACGATGCTGATGATCACACCGATGCACATCAGAACGATTGCCCATCGATGAGTCATCGACCAACGCAGCATCCATGTATAAGTGCGATCGATCGGCCGATAGAATCGACCTTCTTTCGAACTGTGCGATGCGGAATGCTTTTCTTCCCGCGACTCTTCCCGCGAAGGAGGCGCTCCGTCCGTAACCTCGGCTTGCCGGTTGTCGTCCAGCTTTTCGAGTTCGGTTCCTCCCGCAACGACGCGAGATTCGTTTGCCAACAGAACGGACGACTCGCCTTCCGAGGGTTCGCTTCCACTCGCGGCGGGTAGCGGATCTTCTTTTCGTTTGATCAGCCGCGCCGCCAGCATCGGCGTCAAGGTGAAGGAAACCAACAGACTCACCGCTACGGCAAAGCTGGAAGTAAGACCGAACGAAGACATAAAGCGACCAACGATGCCGCCCATGAAACCGACCGGAAGAAAGACTGCCAGCAGCGACAGCGTTGTCGCCATGACCGCCAATCCGATCTCGCGGGTGCCTTCGATCGCCGCCTGAAACGGAGGCATGCCTTTCTCTTCTATGAACCGGAAAATGTTTTCCAACACCACGATGGCATCGTCGATAACGATTCCCACCATCAGCGTCAGCGCCAGCATCGTGATGTTGTTTAGCGTAAAGCCCATCCACAACATCAAACCGAACGTGGCCACGATTGAAGTCGGAATCGCGATCGCCGCGATAAAAGTTGCACGAAAGTTCCAGAGGAAAACGAACACGACAATCGCAGCCAGGATGCCGCCTTCGATCAAGTGCGTTTGGATGGATTTCAGCGAAGCCTTGATGTAGGTCGATTGATCGCCAACGATCTCCATTTTGAATCCGCCCGGCAACGTCTGCTCGATTTCCTTCAGACGGGCCTTAACTTCATCGGCAACCGCGACCGTGTTCTGTCCGGACTGTTTCGAAACGATCAGCGTCACCGCAGGCTCGCCGTTCAGCGTGGCTTGCGTGCGCTGCTCTTCGGCGCCGTCTTCCGCATAACCGATGTCGCTGACCTTGACGGCGTATTCGCCGCGTGTCGTGACTATCAGATTATTAAAATCCGACGGGTTGGTGATGCGGCCCATCGTACGCACTGTCAATTCACGCGTGCCTTCATCAACGCGGCCGCCGGGCACTTCCATGTTCTGCATGCGAATCGCAGCCGCGATCTCGGCCGACGTGACGTTGAACGCGCGCATCTTGTCGGGATCAACCCATACATGGATTTCGCGTTCGCGACCGCCGACGATCTCGACCTGTCCTACGCCGTTGATGGCTTCAATCCGTTGCTTGATCTGTTTGTCGGCGATCTCGGTAACTTCGCGAAGCGATCGCGAAGCAGACACAGCGATTCGCAGAACCGGAGCAGCGTCCGTGTCCAACTTTTGCACCACTGGTTTCTCGGCGGTTTCAGGCAAGTCCGGCAGGGCCAGATCGACTTTGCCTCGAACTTCCTGCGCGGCTACATCCGCGTTTTTGTCCAGAAGAAAAGTGATGAAGACCTGCGAAACACCTTCGACCGAAGTCGAGCGAAGCTCGTCGATGCCGCTGATGGTGTTGACCGCGCCCTCGATCTTGTCGGTGATTTCGGTTTCGATCTCCTGCGGCGACGCGCCGGGGTTTACCACCGTCACGGTGATCGTCGGCAAGTCGATTTTCGGAAAGAGATCGACGCCAAGCGAGAAGTACGAAAAGACACCGACCACCGACAAAGCCAGAATCAGCATCGTCGCGAAGACCGGACGGCGGACACAAATTTCGGCGAGTTTTTGCATATACGATTGGTTATCAGTTCTTTTTTAGGTTTGGGTCTTTGGTTTTAGGTTTTTGATCGTTACTCAAACTTGAGTCTTAAAGTTCAACGCCGATTCCACAAACAAAAACCCAAAACCCAAAACCGAAGGCCCAAGACCCAAGTCCCAGGTCCCAAGTCCTACTGCCTCACCGCCATCCCTTCACTCAACTTCTCAAGATTGCTCGTCGCCACCAGCTCGTCGGCAGAAACTCCGTTCCTGATTTCGACCAGGTCGCCTTCGGTTTGACCCGGCTGGATGATTCGCTCGTACGCGCGACCGTCCTTGATGACAAACACGCGGCTGGTTCCGCTGTCGGTTCGCACCGCGCGAGCCGGGACTAGCACCGCCGGCGCGGATTGCGGCAACAAAATTCTGACCGTGGCAAATTGTCCGGGCTTCAAAACATTGCTGCCGTTCTCAACCTCGGCTTCAACCGAAAGCGTTCGAGAAGTGGCGGTGACGCTGGGTGACACGCGCGCAACGCGACCGTTAAAAGTTCGATCAGAAAACGCGCTTACCGTCAGCGAGATATTCTGGCCAACCTGGACTTCCGGTATCGACTGCTCCGGAATATCGATTTTCATTCGCAGCGGATTGGTGCGAACAATTGTGGCTACCTTGTTTGTAGTCGCTACGTATTCGCCGAGCGCGACCGGACGATCCGAAACGAACCCGCTCATCGGAGCGATGACGACCGCGTCGGCGATGGCTTTGCGGGACTGCGCGATCTGCGTCTGCGCGGCGTCCATCGCGGCACGAGCCGTCAGAACCGCAGCGTAATTTTGCCGCGCCTGCGATACAGCGACCTCGTACATCTGCGCTAATTGATCTCGCTGCGCTTTCTGCAGGTCATAGGCCGAACGCGAGACGTCGCCCGACTCGATCAATCGCTCATGGCGTTGCAGATTTTTCTCAGCCAGTTCCAGATTCACCCGCGCAGCCCGGACTTCGGGCACGTTAGTCGGATCAAAGTTCTGTCCTGAACGCAGCCCGATTCGCGCTTCTGCCTGACGAACCGTCGCCAGCGCCTGCGCTACCTGGGCCTGTGCTTGTTCAAGCCGAATGCGCGCGTCGCGATCGTCAAGTCGAACCAGCATCGCGCCCTTCTGAACAAAGCTGCCCAAATCGACTCCGATCGCAACTACTTTTCCGGCGACCGTGGGCGCGACGTCGGTTTGCTCGTCCGCGGCCAGGCTTCCGGTCGCTTCGAAATATCTCGGCAACTGTCGCGAGATCGCTGCCGCAGTCGTGACATCCACAGCGGCCGGTTGGGCGGCAGTTGCTTCCTTCTGTTGATTCGCCTGCGCGTTGGAGCCCCGGTTACACGCGACCGCGAAAGTACTGATCGCAAGAAGCGCGAGCGCAAGTGCTATTAGTTTTAGTTGCTGACTCGAAATCATCGCTTTTTCTTTACCGTGTTCGTGCGAACCGCTGAAGATTTTCCGGAGACGGAGGACGCAGCCGCCGGCGGCGTCAGAGGGGCCAAAATGCCGTTCAACAGAATGGTGGTGAACTCGCGCGCCGCCTCTTCGTTGGAAATGTTGAGTAGGTTTCGCTGCTTGTCCCACAGGTTATTGTTCAGTGAATGATGAATGATCATGCCGAGCAAAGCGCGCACAACTACCATCGGTTTGACTTCGCGAAAGACGCCGTCGCGTTGTCGATCGCTGATGTACGAACCGAGCAAACCGTAGACCTGCAAAACGGTTCGCTCCCAAAACATCTCGGCCAGCTCGTGTTCCTCGAGCGCCGAATAAAGAAGCAAGCGCTGAAACTCGGTGTCGTGTTCATGATGCTGGAGCGCTTCAAAGGCCAGCGTCTCGAAAACCGCGCGATCGTCTTTGCGCTGGATGGCATCCGCCAACATCTCGCGCGGATCCTCGAGCTTCCCACCCGCGCAGGCTTTATGGTCGAGAATGGCTTTGTAGAGCTCTTCCTTGGTCGCAAAGTGGCGAAAGACCATGGCCTCGGAAACCCCGGCGGCCTGGGCGATCTCTTTGGTCGTGGTTCCGCGAAAACCTCTGTGCGAGAAGAGCGAAACTGCAATTCTCAGAATCTGTAGCCGGCGCTCGTCGCCGGCCATTCGAAGTCCGGCGGTTACGGGAGAAGCAGGGTTTGTGACGGCTGGTTGCTTGCTCAATTAGATAGATTTCCGTTTCTCAGCTGGTCAAAGTAAGTACTTACTTACCATCTCGGGAAACTGCTGTCAAGCGGCTCCAGGTCCTCCGGTGAGTCAGTTTGAGAATCTTTCAAAAGAAGTTTCTCGCAGAGGCGCAAAGAACAAAAAGACTAAGGGCGCAGAGGAAGGCGGGAGTGAGAGACGCTCGAAATTTCGGTGATTCTTAGTGTTGTCTTTGCGTCTTCCGCTTTCTGTTCTTTGCGTCTTTGCGAGAAACCGTCTTTCGTCCACCAAACGACTGAACCGTAAATAACCGAGGTTGTACTGTTCCCGACCTTGCAGTATCTTTATACGTACCTTTTCGCAACAAGATATGCGGGACCGAAGAGACACGCTCAGGGTGCTCGCGCGCGCTTTCGTCTTTAACCAGGCGGGCGCGGGTGTCATCGGCGTAAATTTGGATACGTCGGCACATTGATTGCTCGTTATTTACTAGTGAGATGTATTTGATAAACGGAGTCTCGCATCCGTATCCGGATGCGGATACGAACTAATTTAAGAAGGAGAAATTGGAAATGTCAGAAAACAGAAACACAGGCGGAACCGGCAGTGGCTCAGGTGACAGCGGGAACTACGGACAGGGCGCTGGCGGCAACCAGGGACTTACAACCGGAAGTTCGGGTTTCGGCTCCGGCACAGGAACCGGCGCAGCGACTGCGACGGGTTTGGCCGCAACCGCCAAAGAGTACGGCGGGAAGATTGCCGACGCCGCTACGACCGCTAAAGACTACGTCAGCGACAAAGCTTCGGTCGTAACAGATAAGATCAAAGATCTTTCAAACAGGGACTTCAGCGAAGTGGCTAACGAAGCGAAAGACTATGCTCGTAAGAATCCGGGCCAGGCGATTTTGATCTCCGCCGCAGCGGGACTCGTGCTCGGTCTTTTGATTCGCGGCACACGAAAGTAATGAGTGATGAGTAATGAGTGATGAGTGATGAAATGGGGCGAGTAGCGCAGGTGACAGAAAGTGCCATCGCGCTCATCACTCATAACTCATCACTCATCACCAGTGCTTGTCACTCTTCACTTGTCACTGTTTTTGGAAAGGAGGGGCGATGGCCGACTTGGAAAGAACGACAGGAACAGCGCCCGCCAGGATCGTAGAGGAACCGGCTGGTGCAGAGAATTTGCCGGCGCTTTTTGGCCGACTTGGCGACGACGTAGTAACGCTGCTCGATACTAAGCTCAGCCTCCTAAAGGTCGAGGTCAAGGAAGACGCAGACGCGTATATTCACAACGGCGTCATGATCGGCATCGGCGGCGTAATTGCGTCGATTGGCTTCGCGCTCGTGAATGTAGCGGTTGCGTTTCTGGTGTCGACGCTTTTCAATTTTAGCCCGGCGCTCAACTACGCGCTTGGTTTTGTAACTACCGGCGCCGTCTACATGCTGATCGGCGGAATAATTGTTTTGGTGATGAAGAGCCGTTTATCACGAGTAGACCCCGTCCCTCATCGCAGCGTTGAAGAACTGAGAAAGGATAAGCAATGGCTGAAGAAGGATATTTAGGCGTGGCCCGCGCGCTCGACTCTGACGAGGATTACACAAAGGCAGAGCTTCAACGTCGGATGGAAGAGGCGCGCGAATCTATTACGCAAACAGTTACGGAGATCAAGGACACAGTGGCAACTCAATATCAAAGTTATAAGGAAGCGCTCGATTGGCGCGAACAATATCGCAAACACCCGGTGGCCTGGACGGCCGGCGCGCTTGGCGTCGGCGCGATTGTCGGATACAGCCTTGGCGGCGCGATCGTTGGAGATCGACGCGACGATTACGATTATACCGATGCCGACGACGACAACGCGGTCGGTCAGGCGTCGTCATCTGCATTCGATCTATCGACAGGCAAGGAGTCGGTTGCAGGCGGCGCATACGGTTCGTCGGAATACGCGGAACCGGCCGGAAAGGCTCGCCCCGCATTTGCGCCAGTGATGGCTGATGCGTCGGTGGGGCGACCGTCTTACAGCAGCGGATATCAGGAGGCAGCCACAGAAGCGGGGGAAGCCGAAGAATCCGACAAGCCGGGATTGATCAGCCGCTTCAAAGAGACCCGCGCGTACGATCGTCTGCAGGAAGAGGTCTCGGATCTCGGCAATCGGTTTATGGATGAATTGTCGAATGCTGCGCGCACGATCGTGTTGCCGGCGCTCTTCAATAAGATCAAAGAGCTGGTTGGCGTCGATCTGTCCAGAAAGCAGTTGCCGGAAGACAAGGGGCCGCAGGGTGGTGGCGGTGTAGGAACTGGATCCGGAAGGAGAGCGGCACCGGATAACACTCGCGCGGCGGCCGCATCCGCTTCGGGAAGCACCCGGGCTCCAGAGAGCCCGCAGAATTTGTCGCGCGGAAGCGACTCCCGAAGCAAGTTTGATCGATTGGCGGATGAAAGCTCTCTTCCGCCACCTTCGACGGGACAGAGCGGCGATAGTGGCTCTGGTTTCGGTTATGACGATCGTTACGAACGCGAATCGCAGTTGTACGCGCGAAGCGAGAACCGTGCTTTCAACCCGCAGGCAAAGCCTGAGAACAAGGGCGGAACAGCGGACTCTGTTGGAACCGGTCGGAGCGATACGCCGCCTGTGTCCGATTAACTTTAGTTTGTCGCACGTACACGACAAACTAAAGTTTGTCGGACATTTCATTCGAAAATTATTATGGGCGAGCTTTATTCTAAGTTCGCCCATTTTTTCGCGCTTCGCGCTCACTGCAGGCGAGCCGCCTGCGCTCCATCGGTCTGCGCTCGCTCTACGACGTCTGATTTAGCGCTCGATTTATCAATCCCGCGTGATACAAAATTCGCGGGTCACGCGAGCCCAGACGCAGCGCCTCTTTCATCATCGCGTTGGCTTCCTCCAGACGACCCTTTCTGAACAGAGCCCACGCCAGCGCGTCGCAAGTATGCACGTCGGATCGTTCGGCGCGCGCACGTTGCGCCAGGGTCAACGCGTCATCCAGATTCCTGTTCTGATCGGTCCAGAAATAGACAAGGTGATGCCAGTCGTTTTCCGCGACAGCGTTGTCTCGCTCCAACGATTCAAACTGTTCGTAGAGCCCGGCGGCTTCGGTTGTACGCCCCATCTTTGTATACAGATCGGCCAGCGAAAGCGCTGCATCGGCAGACGACGGATTGCGGATTTGTTCCTGCTTGTAGATCTCAACCGCCTGATCAAAATCCTTCATGGCAATCCCCGTTTGCGCTTTGCCGTCCAGCGCCATGTAGTAATCCGGAACCAGCT
Organism: Pyrinomonadaceae bacterium; assembly: GCA_963702045.1. GTDB lineage: Bacteria > Acidobacteriota > Blastocatellia > Pyrinomonadales > Pyrinomonadaceae > JACMLC01. The sequence goes on along the minus strand of OY969701.1, from coordinate 4,527,589 downwards.
TCAACGCATTGTCGAATTCTCTTTCGGCGCCGGCAACGTCGTCGATGTTCAGCAGCAACTTGCCCAGCTGCACTCGGGCCCATGCCGCATGCTCGGCGTCCTGAAGGCTGGTTGCCCGCACTGCCGTGCGCATGGCTTCGATTGCTCCCTCCAAATCGCCATGCAGCTCGCGCAGGTAGGAAACGCGCGCATACGACGCGGCGTCCGGCCGCAAATTCATCATCGTCTGCGCCGCGACCGTGGCTGCTTCGTAGTCACCCAGCTCGACCAACGCGTCGGTCAGCGCGCCGTAAACATCGTGGTCCTTTGGTCGCATGGCCTGGGCTCGGCGGGCGACGTCACGCGCTTCGGCGAAACGGTGAAAGGTAAGCAACAGCCTCGCCCGCAACTTCAAAGCGTCGTAGTTGTCCGGTTCGATTTCAAATGAACGCGTCAGAGCTTCTTCGGCTTTAGCGTTGAGGCTGAAATCGCCGGTCTCCCTGGCTTTCGCTGCATATGCAGCCGCCAGCAGGTTGTAGCCGTCCGGTGAATTCGGCGACTGTCGAATCTTTTCCTCGGCTGCGCGGATGCGCGCGGCAGCTGGGCTGGTCCGCGGGTTCACGCCGTTCGCCGACGCATTGTTGTCAAGCGATGCTGTCTGTCTCAAACCAGACTTTCTTGCGATGGCTCCGGCGACAACCAGCCCCACCACCAACGCCAGCAACGCAATGGCTTTTCTCTCTCTTAAGATTTTCACGACACACTCCTTAAAGGCTGGTAAAGGGTAAATAGTGAATGGTGAATGGAGGTTAGTAATCAGCGGCCGGTAAATGGGTCTGCTCGTGCTTTTCACCATTTACTATTCACCAACCATCCACCATTGAGCACTCACCCTACTTAGGGTTGCCCGACTGCGGCGTTCCCAGGTAGGGGAATCGATCCAGGTACGCCACGTCGTTCTTGCTGACGCCATCGCCGAGTTCGTTATTCGGCGGTTTGTTGGTGGCTGGAGTGAACGGCGTTCCTCCCGCCATGGCCCGCAGTGCGATATCGGTAACGTCATCGCCTACGCGTCGGCCGTTGGGAAAGCCGGCCGGGTCGCCACCGAGCAGGCCAAGACGATTGGGTTTCTCGCTCGGCGGAATCGCCACGTTCAGCCGCAGCATCTCGTGCGGTTTGCCATCCGACAGAAACGTGTTGAAGGTTGGCGCACCGGGCACCGATCCGGCTTTTATTCCGGTTGCAAAGATCGCCACCAGATCGTTTCTGGGTGCTGGTGGAATGTCGATCTTAAATACCGCTTGCAGCAGTTTCGGAAGCTGCGGATCGAGCACGAAGGGAGCCGCGGCCGCATCATCCTTTGGCGCCAGGCCGTTAAAGGTGTCCTTGAGTTTGAGCGGGATCACGACTTCGTTCACCAACGGATTTCCGAGTCGAGAAATTTGCACCCAGTGCTGAGGGTTGTGCGCGCCCTTGGCCTGCATTCCTCTAAACACATTCATCGCTTTTCGGCTGGCGGTCGACCAGACTCCGATCACCGCATCGTGCGCAGTCGGGTCCGACGGCGCCTTGGCGGTGCGCGTCAATTCGCTGATCGGAACCTCGATGGCGATGCTGTGAACATTGAATCCCGCAGTCGTATCGCTGCTTCCGTTTGACGTGATCGAACGTAGATTAAGTGTGTCGAAGATCGAGGCTACGTCGACATAAAATCCTTCATCGCGTTGCCCGGCGAAAACGCGTCCGCCGTTGGGCAAATGATGAATCGAATGATTGGCAAGGTTCTCGTATTCGGGCGTGGTCCGGTTGCCGACGTTGCACGGCGGCGTGCTGAGACCGTGCGCCAGCATCTTTCCTTTGCCGCGGCTCATACGATCAACGCGCGTGACCGTGTAGGTCTGCATCTCGTTAAAGTCCGGATCGTTGAGCGAAGTGATCAGCGGCTGTATTCCGCCCTTGCCCTGCAGCGCCTCGTTCGGCGCGGCCATGCCCAAAACGATGTCGGGGTTGGTGACCTGGTTTGTGAATTGGAATTGATAGAATACGTCTTCGATTCCGTCGCCGGTGTTGTCGATTTTGATCTCGTAAAGGACGGTATCGTCGAATTTGTAGAAGTGTGGGCCACCCGACGGCGCTTCGAACGGGATGAAGTTCGCAATCAGGGTGACAAAGTTTTCACGTCCGCGCTCGGTACTGCGGAAAGCGTAGACGTCAGTGTTGTCGGCCAGCGGATCGCCTACGATCAGCGGAGCTTCGCGGTGGCTGGAAGCCTGCGAAGGCGGCGCCAGATCGATCATGAGCAGTGAGGCTCCCAGCGCAATCAACGCCAGAGCAGTTAAAAGTTTTCGCATCAATATTTCCTTTCTATTGGGGGGACTCGAATCCCGGTAACGCGTGCTAAATCGAACTGATTAGCACTACGGAGTGATGCGGAAAACTGGATTCACGGGATGTGAAGGAATGCGAAGGAGTGCAGGCGGGAGGAGCGCAACCCGATGGAGCGCAGGCGGGAGGAGCGCAACCCGATGGCGCGCAGGCGGCTCGCCTGCCGTGAGCGCCTCAGGCGCGAAAAGCTCTAAACGATTATTCGCGCTTCGCCTTTACTACAGGCACGGCAGGCGAGCCGCCTGCGCTCCAACGATCATGATCGAACGCAGCGCTGGGCTGGCTCGCGGGGCGGATGCTGATAACCACGGACTTGGAAGCCGGCGTATTGCTCTTCTCCGCCACGCTCCCGATCGGCACCAACACATTTGCTTCCGGAAAATAGGTCGCGGCGCAACGACGCGGAATGCTGTACGGAACGACGAGAAAGCGATAGCCGATGCGTTCTTCGCCATCGAAATGGCTGATCAAATCGACGACTTGTCCCTCTGAAAATCCCTGCTCGCGGATGTCATCGGCGTTCAGCAGGACAACGCGTCGCCCGCCGTGAATCCCTCTGTAGCGATCGTCAAGACCGTAGATCGTGGTGTTGTACTGATCATGGCTTCGCATGGTCATCATCATGAACTGTCCCGGTGCCAGCTCGTGTCGCGGTAAGGGATGAACAGTGAACTCGGCCCGTCCACTTGCGGTTTTAAAGACTCCGTCGCGCGCTGAATTCGGCAAATAGAATCCGCCCGGCTTTCTTACCCGCTGGTTGTAATTCTCAAATCCTGGAATCACCCGCTCGATTCGCTCGCGTACTCGATCGTAGTCCTCGACCAACCATTCCCAATCGACGTTTGTCCGGTCTGCCAGAACCGCGCGCGCCAGCCGGGCCACTATCAACGGCTCGCTCAACAACTGGTCGGACGCAGGCTCGAGCGATCCGCGCGACGAATGCACGACTCCCATCGAATTTTCGACGCTGACGAATTGCGGTCCGCCGGCTTGCACGTCCAATTCGGTTCGACCGAGACAGGGAAGGATCAAAGCCTGCCGCCCGGTGATCAAATGAGCGCGATTCATCTTGGTCGAAACGTGCGCGGTCAGTCGACAGCGGCTCAGCGCGTCCGCGGTAAACTCGGTATCCGGAGTCGCAGAAAGAAAATTGCCGCCCATCGCAAAGAAGACTTTCGCCTTGCCCGTGTGCATCGCCTTTATCGAGTCGACCGTATCCAGTCCGTGATCGCTCGGGGGCTCGAACGAAAACTCGCGGCCCAGCGCATCCAGGAAAGCTGCTGTCGGTCGCTCCCAAATTCCCATCGTACGATCGCCTTGCACGTTGCTGTGTCCGCGCACGGGGCACGCACCGGCGCCGGGCTTTCCGATCTGCCCACGGCACAACAGCAGGTTGACGATCTCCTGGATATTCGCGACCGCGTTTTTGTGTTGAGTCAGGCCCATGGCCCAGCAGAAGATGGTGCGCTCTGAGCGCATCATGATCTCGGTGGCGGCGCGGATCTGTTCGCGATCGATTCCGCTTTGCTCGACTATGTCGTCCCAGGCGATTTCGGCTAGCGCCGAAGCGAACGCCTCGAATCCATTTGTTCTCGCTTCGATAAATTGGCGGTCCAGCACTTGGCCCGGACGCTTTTCTTCTTCCGCCAACATCTCTTTTGCGATTCCTTTGAGCAGCGGCACGTCGCCGTTGATACGAACCTGCAAAAAGAGATCTGCAAGCGTGGTCCCCTTGCCGAGCACGCCGCTGATCTCCTGCGGATGTTTGAACCGGCGCAGACCGACTTCGGGAAGCGGGTTGATGTGAACGATCGTGCAGCCGTTTCGCTTCGCTGACTGCAGCGACGTTAGCATGCGCGGATGATTGGTTCCGGGATTTTGTCCGATCACGAAGATGGCCTGGGCCAACTCGAAATCCTCCAGCGTCACGGTTCCTTTTCCGACTCCGATTGTTTCGGTCAGCGCGGAGCCGCTCGATTCGTGACACATGTTCGAGCAGTCAGGCAGGTTGTTTGTGCCGAACTGGCGAACGAAAAGCTGGTAGAGAAATGCGGCTTCGTTGCTGGTACGCCCCGAGGTGTAGAAGAGCGCTTCGTCGGGCGACGAAAGCGCGTTCAATTCCTCTGCGATGATTTGAAAAGCCTGGTCCCACGACACGGGTTCGTAGTGCGTCCCGCCTTCGCGTAGCCACATCGGATGCGTCAGCCGTCCCTGTTTGCCCAGCCAAAAATCAGAACGGGTCGAGAGTTCTGCTACTGAATGTTGTTGGAAAAACTCCGGCGGCACGCGCTTCAAGGTGGCTTCTTCGGCGACCGCTTTGGCGCCGTTTTCGCAGAATTCCACATGCGCGCGATCGCCGTCCGGATCGGGCCAGGCACATCCGGGGCAATCAAATCCGGTTTTTTGATTTAGTGCGAGCAGGGTTTTTACGCTTCGGACGGCGCCCATCTCGCGCCAGGCGTGTTTGAGAGATGACACGACCGCGGCTACGCCACCGGCGATTTCACCGGCCGGGCTAACCGCGATTGCGCCGGAGTCGTCGGGTGATTGCGCGTGAACATGTTCGGCCTCGCCGTTTGTGTGCGATTTGTCGGAAGGCCGGCCCGTGTCGCTCATGATTCTGATTCTACGTCTTCGCCGCGCGCATACCCAAACGCGGGCTTTGCCGGCCGATTGGTAGATGGAAGAAGGAGGTTCCCGCAAAGGCGCAAAGAACGGCGAGGAAATGATCTGGTACTCAACAACCCATCAAGATCTTTGCGCTTCCTTTGCGCCTTTGCGTCTTTGCGGGAACCTCCCCATCCGTTGTGCTACTCTTCTCACCTTCAACTTAGTTCAAACGAGAGGGTGGTGATCATCATTTCGGCGGGTCCGGCAGTCATAATCAATGCTTCGTCCGGTGCAGACGACAAGGAAGACGCGGTGGCGTTGCTTGAGAAACTGTTCGACGACCACGGACTTGACGCACGGATTTCGCTCGCCAAAAGCGGCGCGGAAATTCTCGAGTTGACGAAAAAAGCCATCGCTGATGATCGCGATCCGATCGTGGCCGGCGGCGGTGACGGAACGATCAATGCCGTCGCGTCGCTGCTGGTCGAGACAGATCGCAGGCTCGGCGTTTTGCCGCTCGGAACGCTGAACCATTTCGCCAAAGATCTTGGAATCCCGACTACGCTTGAAGAGTCGGCTCGCGTTCTGCTCGATGGTAACGTAGCGCAGGTAGACGTCGGCGAAGTTAACGAAACGATCTTTCTCAACAACTCCAGCTTGGGACTGTATCCGCGCATAGTTCGGCAACGCGAGAAACAGCAGGAACGTTTGGGCCGCGGCAAATGGCCGGCGTTTGTGTGGGCCGCGCTTTCGGTGCTGCGACGTTATCCGTTTATGGATGTTCGTCTGCACATGAATGGCGAAGAGCTGAAACGGCGGACTCCGTTCGTATTCATAGGAAATAATGAGTACCGTATGGAGGGTTTTGATATCGACAAGCGCGAGCGGCTCGACGCCGGTATGTTGAGCTTGTACGTTGCGCATCGGACCGGACGGTGGGGACTGATCCGCCTTGCGTGGCGAGCGTTGTGGGGACGACTTCGCGAAGAAGTCGATTTTGACGCATTGACCGCGAAGGAAATCACGATCGAGACGAAACGTAAGCGATTGCAGGTAGCAACCGACGGCGAAGTGAATGTGATGGAGACGCCGCTGCGCTATCGAATCCGAGCTAGAGCGCTGCGCGTGATAGTGCCGGCGGGAGCGCAGGCGGCTCGCCTGCAGTGAGCGCGAAGCGCGAAGAATGCGTTTGCGCTTTTCGCGCCTGCGGCGCTCACTGCAGGCGAGCCGCCTGCGCTCCATCGGTCCGCACTTATGGATTCAGTTATGCGAACTATCGTTCATCTTTCAGACTTACACTTTGGTCGGGTCAATCATGAATTGATCGAGCCGTTGGTTGAAACTATCCGACAGGCCGCTCCGCATGTCGTCGTCGTCTCAGGCGACCTGACCCAACGCGCGCGGAGCCACGAGTTTCAGGAGGCTCGCGAGTTTCTGGACGAGCTGCCATCGCCGCAGATCATTGTGCCTGGTAACCATGACGTTCCGCTCTACAACGTTTTCGCACGGTTTCTTCAACCGCTGGAAAAATACAAACACTACATCACGGACGATCTCGAACCGTTTTACGAAGATGAAGAGATCGCTATCCTCGGCATCAACACAGCGCGTTCGTTGACCATCAAAGACGGACGAGTAAACGAAGAACAGGCCGCAAAAATCCGCGAGCGACTTTGTGATCTGGATGATCGAATTACGAAGATCGTGGTTACGCACCATCCATTCGATCTGCCCGAAGGTCATGATGAGGACGATCTGGTGGATCGCGCATCGATGGCGATGGAGGCGATGGCGAGTTGTGGCGCGGATGTTCTGCTGGCGGGGCATCTGCACGTGGGCCACACCGGACAATCGTTCACGCGTTATCAGATAGCCGGACATAACGCGCTGATAATTTCCGCTGGGACCGCAACGTCCACGCGGGCGCGCGGCGCAGCAAATTCATTCAACCTTCTGCGGATCAAGCATCCTTACATTTTTGTAGAGCGATTCGCCTGGCAAGCCGAACGCAATGCATTCATTGCCGGAACCATGGAATATTTCGCGCACGAAGAGAACGGTTGGAAGCGGGTGCCGGACGAAGCGGCGGCGGATATCGTCATAAGTGACAAGTGATGAGTAGGTTTTAGGTTTTTGGCTTTTGGTTTTTGTTCATCAGATCCATCTTGAACTTTGAAAACTCCAGTTTGAATTACCATCAAAGACCTAAAACCTAAAACCTAAAGCCAAAAATCTAAGACCTACTCATAACTCTCCATCCATCACTTTCTTACGACGCTACACGCGTTTCATCACCCGACGTCTTCACCGGCGGGGCGTCGGCGGTGACTTCCGCCTTGTAATCGCAATTCTCCTGCGCGCAGATGCGAACCGTCCCGTCCTTCTTGGTAGTCTTCTCAAGCACAAACGGCGCGTGGCATTTCGGACAAGGCTCGCCGACCGGCTTGTCCCAAAAAACCGCATCGCATTTCGGATATTCCGAACAGCCATAAAACGCTTTTCCGCGCTTTGATTTCTTGACCACGATCTCGCCCTTACATCCCGGACGCGGACAAGCGACGCCTGTGGTTTCGCGTTTGATATAAGTGCACTTCGGGTAGTTCGAGCAGGAAACGAATTCGCCGAATCGTCCATGCCGCCTGACCAGATGAGCTCCGTCGACCGGACAAATCTCGTCAAGCTGGACCGGCGCGGGCGCGACCGCGCCGCTTCGCGCGATCTTGCGTATGTTGCGGCATTCCGGATAACCGGTGCAGCCCAGGAACTGTCCAAACCGTCCGCGTTTCAACGCCATCGGCTTTCCGCAAAGCTCGCATTCCTCCGGCTCGGCAGCTTCGGTAGCGCCGTTCTCGGCCGTCCTGGTTGACCCATCAGCATCGCCATCAGCTTTACCCGGCTTCGCGATCTCTCGCGTGGTCTTGCATTCCGGATATTTCGAGCAAGCCAGGAACTGGCCGAACCGACCGAACTTGATCACCATCGGTGAACCACAGTTCTCGCAGATTTCGTCGGTCGGGATCGCCTGCTGTTTCGCGGCGCGCATGGTGGCTTCCGCAGTCTTCAGGTCCCTGGCAAACTTGTCATAAAACTCGTGCAGCGCCGCGGTCCATTTCAGTTTGCCTTCTTCAATCTCGTCCAGCTCTTCTTCCATCCGCGCGGTATAGGTCTCGTTAAAGAGATCGTTAAAGCTTGCGACCAGCAGATCGTTGACGGTCGTGCCCAAACCCGTCGGATGAAAACGCGCTTCCAGCTTCTCGACATACTCGCGATCCAGAATCGTGGTCATGATCGCGGCGTACGTCGACGGGCGTCCGATTCCTTTTTCTTCCAGCGCCTTCACCAGCGTCGCTTCGGTGTATCGCGGCGGAGGTTCGGTGAAGTGCTGGTCCGGGGCGATCGAATTGAGTTTCAGCTCTTCGCCTTTTTCGACCAAGGGCAGCTTGCGCTCGGCTTCGTCATCGTCCTCTGTCTTTTCGTCGCGACCTTCCTGATAGAGCTTCAGAAATCCATCGAACTTCTGTACCGAGCCGGTGGCGCGGAACGTAAACCGTCCGGCGCCGATGTCGATCGTGGTTTGATCAAAAAGCGCCGCCATCATTTGTGAAGCGACGAATCGCTGCCAGATCAAGCGATAGAGTTTCAGCTCTTCTTTGTTTAGAAAGTTCGCCACCGCGTCCGGCGTGCGCGCAACATCGGTTGGGCGGATCGCTTCGTGCGCGTCCTGCGCGTCTTTCTTGGATCGGTAATGGACCGGTTTCTCGGGAAGGTAATTGTCCCCGTATTGTCCGCGGATAAAGTCGCGGACTTCGTTCAGCGCGGTGTCCGAGACACGGGTCGAATCTGTACGCATGTAGGTGATCAAACCGACCGCGCCTTCCGAGCCGACCTCGACACCTTCATAAAGTTTCTGCGCCAGCATCATCGTCTTCTTCACTGCGAACCCGAGTTTGCGCGAAGCTTCCTGCTGCAATTTTGAAGTGACGAATGGCGGGACCGGATTGCGCTTCCGTTCTTTGGTCGTCACTTCGCTGACGACGTAGCTTTGGCTCTCAGCTTCAGCGACGATCTCTTTCGCTTGCTCGCCGCCCGAGATCAGGATCTCGTTCTTCTTGATGTCCTGATCGAACCCGGATGTCTTTACTGTCTGTTCGCCGACGCGCCACAGGCGCGCATCGAAAGCCGGCGGAAGTTTAGCCGCCAGGTTTGCGGTGACGGTCCAGTATTCGGTCTTGATGAACTTCTCGATTTCGCGTTCGCGTTCGACCACCATCCTGAGCGCAACCGACTGCACGCGTCCGGCGCTCAGACGGCCGCCGATGGTCTTGCACAAGAGCGGTGAAACTTTATAGCCCACAAGGCGATCGAGCACGCGTCGAGCCTGCTGAGCGTCGACCAGGTTGACGTCGATCTGCTTCGGTTCCTTGAATGCGTCCTGCACGGCTCGCTTCGTGATTTCGTTGAACATCACACGAAACGTCGGCTTCCTGGGTTTCTTGGGGACGATCTCCTCGGCCAGATGCTGGCAGATGGCTTCGCCTTCGCGATCAGGGTCAGCCGCCAGAAAGATCGATTCGGCTTCCTTCGCCGCCTTCTTAAGATCCGCCACGATCTTCTTGTTATTTCTTTTTTTGGTATCCGGAATTACTTCATAGGTCGGTTCGAAATCATGATCGACATCAACGCCCAGGCCTTTTGAAGGCAGGTCCTTGATGTGGCCGATCGAGGCCATCACGAGATAATCGCTTCCCAGATATTTATTGATCGTCTTCGCCTTTGCGGGCGATTCGACTATGACCAGGTTCTTTGCCACCTATCGCATTGCTCCTTCTAAGTCAGTAAATGGTGAACAGTTGGCTTTTGGTTTTAGGTTTTTGTTCATCAGATCCATCTTGGACTTTGAAACTCCAGTTTGAATTACCATCTAAAACCAAAACCCAAAGACCAATTCATCACTCATCACTATTTACCATTCACCATTCACTGCCATTCTCACATCTTCCTCACAAAACACTTGCCCGGCAGTTGTCTGACCAACTCTCTCATTTCCAGCGACAACAGCGCTCCGGTCAACTCCGGCATCGAGAGTTTCGTTTCCGTTGCAAGCACGTCAATATGCGCCGGGTCGTCCGCCGAAAGCAATTTCCAAACGCTATGTTCGGTCGGCGACAGGTCTCCCGGGACCATGTCCAACTGATCAACCAGGCTTCGCTCTCCGGGCTTTTCAAGTGGCGGCGGCAGAATGCCGGCCGCGATTTCGGGCGGCAGTTCCGACGCGATGTCCTGCCATTGCTGGACCAGCTTTGCGCCCGAGCCCTTTATCAAATAGTTCGTGCCGAACGAATTCCGCGAAGTGATGTTGCCTGGAACTGCGAACACTTCCCGGTTCTGTTCCATCGCCAGCCGCGCGGTAATCAAAGATCCGGAATTCTCTGCAGCTTCGACCAGCACGACTCCCAAACTCAATCCGCTGATGACGCGATTGCGATACGGGAAATTCTGCGGCGCGGGCGGAGTCGCCAGCGGGAACTCGGAAACCAGCGCGCCCCCGGCGGCGAGTATGTCATTGGCAAGTCGTCGATGGTCGCGCGGGTAAATTTCTTCGATGCCTGTTCCCAGCACCGCCACCGTTCGGCCTCCGGCTTCCAGCGCTCCTCGATGCGCTGCTGCGTCAATCCCGCGAGCAAAACCCGAAACGACCGTAATCCCCCGGCGGGCCAGATCCCGCGCCAGCATCAACGCCGTGTTCTGTCCGTACGTCGAACAGCGCCTGGAGCCCACTATCGCCACGCAGGGCTGGTCCAAACATGCCGACCAATCTCCGCGAACATAAAGCGTGATGGGCGGGTCGGAAATTTCCCTCAACAGGGACGGATAGACGCCATCGTCGAGCAAAAGGATGTCCGCGCCGATTTCTCTGACCCGATCTATCTCTCTCGCGGCGGCCGTTTCCTGGTCGCGGGACATGATGCTTTCGATGGCCTCGGGCCGCAATCGCAGCCTTTCCAACTCGGCCCGCCGGGCCCCAAAAACTCCTTCAACCGACCCGAACCTTTCCAACAGCTTCGCGGCAGCGCGCGGGCCCACACCCGGCGTCATATTCAACGCAATCCAGTTTCGCATCGTCTTATCCCGGCGATTTTCGACCTGCAGATTGGAAGAGAAAAAACTGGCGGGTGTGGGCCCTTCAATCGAAATCAAAAATCCTGCGTAACCCAACTGCTTTGGCGGAGGCGTGTGGGAATCGAACCCACCTGAGCCTGCTCTCACAGTCTCACTAACGGTTTTGAAGACCGCGCCATTCACCAGAACAGATGCGCCTCCAAAGCGACCACGCCCTCCGATTGGTGGTCATTCGTTCGAACAATAGATGGCGGAAGGCTTGTCAAAGGCTGAAACCCTACGCGCCGATTGGCTGTGGTGTCAAGCAGGGTATGAATTGAGCGAGGTTCGATCGCTGGCAGGGCCGAGCAATAATCTCCTTCGCTAATTGGTCCGCTGGGCCCGGACTTCTTCCTCTGTAGCAGCGGACCAGAGCCTGATAGTCTGGTCTGAGTGTAACTGGCCGGCGAACCTCGCGATTGTCGTCGCCGATTTCCGTCAAAGCCTTGAAAAGCTTTTCCGCAATTTCCTGGTAACGATTGTCAGGCAGCAATGCGAACGCTTCGTCCGCATGACGCGAAAGAGCTTCCCCCATTCCCCCCTACAGCGTCATAACAGCACACGTCGATCGCTTCACCCTGATGCACTTCTCTGTGCGGCTTTCTCACGATCACGTCGAGCGCGAACTGCGTCTCAACGTGAAGCGCATCTCCTTCCATTCGTCCCAAACGCGCATCAACAGGTGTTGCAGGACCGGTAGCTGATCCTGATCGTCACCGACATCGTTGAGCAAACGATTGACAAGCCGCGGGGTGATCTCGCCGCCGGCAACTGCCACCGGTCCAGTAATGGCCTCGCGGAGTTGATCCCGAGTGAGTCGCGGAGTCAGGTACTGGCCTTCGTTGACAGCTTCGGGCAAGCCCCAAAACTGCGAGCAATCGCCCAAAAAGTCCGAACGCATGGTCAGCACAACGTAGATGTTTGAGTCGCGCTCGGCACTGGCTTCCAGCAGCAGTTTCACAAAAGCCGCCGCGTCATCGTGGGAACGTTCCTTTAGATTAAGGTCGATGCGCGCATCCTGCCGAGCAAATCGAAACAGCTCCTCGAATTGATCTACTACTACAAGCAAGTTTTCATTCGAAGGCATCGCGTTCTGGCTAACTGCATCAATCAAGCCGCGCCCACCGCGTCTGAGAGTTGCTTCCGTGACGGCGATCTGCAAAGACTTGTTCAACTCCTGGTCCGAGCCGAACACGTCCGGGGCATTGATCGCTGCTGCCAGTCTTCCCAATGGATCGTTGCCGGGGTGCATCAGCGCAATGCGCCAGCCTTCGCGAAATGAACCCCACGAGAGTCAGCGACAAACTGAAGTTTGTCGGACATCCTCTCAGTTCGGCGTGCGGCCGAGGTTGTCTGCTTGCTTTCTTAGCTCGGCTGCTTTTGTCTTGTTGCCCATTTCGTCATAGAGGTAACTCATCGAACGGAGCGTGGAGATCTCGTCTGATTTCAAGCCGGCTTCGTGAAAAACAACCCGCGCCTGTTCGAAATACTCGATCGCTTTTGGCTTGTCTTTCGCTTCGCGATAGAAGGATGCCGCCGCCGTCAAGGCTGCGCCTTTTAGAAACGGATTCGCGGTTCGACCGGCTGTCTCGGCCTGGTCGAGGTAGTAGTCCACAGGTGTTTTACCCGGAACGCGTTCTGCTTCAAGCTCGCCGATCTTTTTAAGCACGTTGGTTACACCATAAATAGCCTTCATTTCCAACACGAGCACGAGCGCTTGATCGTAAGCCCTTCGTGCCTCGTCCTTTTGATCGACAGATTTGTACAAGTCGCCGAAGGTAATGAGCGCCGCACTCTTGCGGTCAATACTCGTGAGCTCGCGATAATATTCAATGACTCGTTGGAACAGCTGCGCGGCTTGTGTATTTGCGTCGCTGGTCTTCATCTCCAGGAGGATCCGTCCTTCTGCTTCGCCGATCTGCGAAACTCGGTAACTGCCTTTCGTTCTCAACTCCAGACGAAGCGCCTCGTCATAAACCGCGATGGCCTTCTGCTTATCCTGGCCTTCATAGACCTCGGCCATCTTGACCAAATTCTCAACTCTTCGATCCGGGGTTCCCGGGACTGGCGCAGCGTCCGGCTCAACCTGGCGGTAAACGGCCTGAGCAGCGTCGAACGACTGAAGAGCTGCAGGAACACGTCCCGCTTCGTTGTACAAAAAACCGATCTCAACAAGAGTATCCCCTTCCTGGAGCAGGTTTTTCGCCTTCTTCCAGGTTTCTCGTTTCAGTTGGTAGTAGCGAACGGCTTCGTCTGTATCGCTTTCCTTATAAAAGTCGCCGGCCATTGTAAGAGTGTCTGCTCTCTCCTTTGGGTCGGCACCGGCGCTGTTTACGACCTCTTCGAAAAAGGCTTTGACTTCGTTCTTCTTACCTGCCTCGAAAAGCAGCTCGCCCACCTTCTTGAACATTTGATCCGCCTTCGCGTCCGAGTTAGCAGAGTTCGATTGATTAATCGACGCCTTGCGATACGCGTAATAGGCACTTATGTAACTCGCGACCTCTTGATCCTTATCAGATTCCTGCTTGTAAATCGCCGCGAGCTCCTCATCGAAGGCCGCTTCCTTTCGATAGAGCTTCGCCTTCGCGGCCAGGTCCCGCGCTTGTATCAAGTATTCGATTGCCTTCCCCATCCGCGTGGGGGACTCTTCGGGGAAACTCAAGTAGACCTCGGCGATACGGTCCAGTATCAAAACCTCCTCGATTGGTCGACGCGCTTGTTGATAAGCTTTCTGGGCTTGCTGGTAAATCTCGATCAACTTCACCTGGCCATTCGCATACTTGGTTTTTTCCTCCTGGCTCGAGGCTTGTTTCGACTGGCCATCGACGGCGCCCGGAACTGGCTTTGCTATGAAATTCCAAAGTAGATTCCCCTTCTTGCGCAGCACATCACCCTGCGCCCGCGGAAGGTTCGCCTGACCGTAGGCCATGCTCGCGTCCGTGAAATACTCGATTGCCTGATCCAGATCCGGCTCGAATTCAACCAGCTTCTTCGGAAGTTTCCGGCTGACGCGTTTCGTTTCGTTTTCCATCTCAAGCCAAATCGAAAACAACTTCAGATCACCCAGGTCCTCCAGAGTCCTGCCGTCTCGCATCGGTTTGTCCGGCAGCTTGTTGGACCGATTGGTGACGAGCGCTTGCTGATAAAACGACTGCGCTTCCTCCGCCTCTTTCAAGAGGCCGGCATAAATCTCCTCTTCGGTTTTGCCCGTGCCTTGCAAAGCGGCGACCCGGTACATTTGCATGTATTGCCTCAATTGCTGGGCATATATATCTGTTTCTGCTTCTTCGGCTTCGCTCAAATCGCCACCGGTGCTAAACGGCGAGTCAACCAACATAAGTGGAATCCGGTCTTTGTGGATGTCGCCGATACTCGCCAGGGCATACGTCTGGCCCGACGGGTCGTTCATTCTCGTGTATCGTTCGTTCAGCGTCTTGAAAAGGTCCTTGGCCGCATCCGGCTTATCTTCGCGCAACGCACTCAGGGCCTGGCCGTTCAATGCTTCGGCCTTAGCGAGTTCTGCTTGCTCCTCGGCGAAAGCTTTCTGCTCGTTTGCCTTAATCGTCGCGGCATCGGCCGCCTTCTTCTGCTCGAGCGCGTCGTTCTTCGCAGCGTCTGCCAGCTTCTGCTGCTTGAGCGCATCATCTTTTGCCTCGTCAGCCAGTTTTTTCTGAGCGAACGCGTCATCCTTAGCATCGTCAGCTACCTTTTTTTGCTTGAGCGCATCGTTCGCGGCCGCCTCGGCGAATTGCTTTCCTCTGAATGCTTCTTCCTTAGCGCTGTTGGCCAATTCTCTCTGAGCAAACGCGTCTTCCTTCGCAACATCCGCCTTGCGTTTTTGAGCTAGTGCATAACCTCCGAGGCCAAGCGAAACCAGAAACGCCGCCAGCATGACCCCCGCGGTGGTCCGCGCACGTTTTATTTCTCGCCGTTGTCGCGTCTGCTCGAATTCCAGTTCCTTGTCGCGAACCTCGACACTCGTATCCAGAAACGTTTGCGCCAACTGAAATTCCGGGTGATACCGGCGGGCCCAAACCTCGTTGGGGTTACCCTTCTCGCGCCACTCGAGTGCGATCTGAAGATCAGGATCACGCCAGAGTCCGGCGGCGCCGGTCTGGTACAGCACAGCTGTTTCCGCCAGGCGACGATAAATTCGCGCCGAGCGCGCTTCCTCGTCCACCCATTCGCGCAACCGCCCCCAACCTCTGATCAGGCTCTCGTGCGAGATATCGATCAGCGAATCGGAATTCAACGGAACACCAAAGGGCGGCATCAGAAACGAGCGCCCGGGTTGGCGAAACGTTTCTACAACCGTCTTCACTTCGCTTTCGGTCGACGCCGTGATTTCGCAGATCTCGCACAAAGTGATCGGACGTCGAATCTCGCGATTGTCAAAACCTTTTTCGGTAAGAGCTTTGAAGAGCTTCTCAGCGACTTCGCGGTGGCGATCGTCCGGCAGTTCGCCAAAGGCTTCGTCCGCGTGATGCGAAAGCGCATCCGACATGCCGCCAACCGCCTGATAACAGCAAATGTCGACCGCTTTTCCTTTGTGGATTTCACGGTGGGGAGTGACGACGGATTCTTCTCCGGTCTCGACCTTTATGCTGAGCTGCGGTTCTTTCGATTCGTTCCAGATGCGCATCATCAGGTGCTGGAGTACAGGCAGCTCGTCCTGGTTGTCACCGATGTCATTCAGCAATTGAGTGACCAGCCGAGGCGCAATCTCGCCTTCCGCGAGTGCAACCGGTCCGCTGATTACTTCGCGAAGCTGATCGCGGGTCAGACGCGGAATCAGGTACTGGCTCTCGTTGATCGCTTCAGGCAGGTTCCAGAACTGCGCGCAATCGCCCAGGAAATCCGAACGCATCGTTATCACGACGTAGATGTTGACGCCCTCTTCGGCGCTGGCGTCGAGCAGAAGCTTCACGAATGCCGCTGCCTCGTTTCGATAACGGTCGCTCTCGTCTTTAGTTTTTCGCGAAGCCTCGCGTGCGAATCTAAACAGCTCTTCGAATTGGTCGACGACCACCAGAAGGTTCTCGTCGCCGGCCATTACATTCTGGCGAACGGTTTCGACCAGCCCTCGGCTTCCGCGTCGCAAGGTGGCCTTGGCTATCTCATTCTGAATCGCAGCGCTGTCCGGATCGTCCGATCCGAACACATTCGGTTGATTGAGCGACAGGGCCAGGCTTCCGATCGGATCATTGCCGGGACGCATGATCGCGATTCGCCAGTTGGATCCGGCAGAGCTCATCATTCCGCCGACCAACGCGGGCACAAGACCAGCGCGCACCAGTGAAGATTTGCCGCTGCCGGATGTTCCAACCACCGCGGTGAAGCGCGTGCCACTAAGCTTGCCTATAAGTTTTTCGACTTGCCCGTCGCGTCCGAAAAATAGATCGCTCTCATGGAACTCGAACGGGCGTAATCCCGGGAACGGACTTGAGGGAGCTTTGATCGCGTCTGACAGACTTGCGCCTCTGGAAGTCATCAGTTTGCTCCTTTCGCTTCACGAATTTTCTGTATGAACGGACTAAGCGATTGCGCGGTGAACTGACCGTAGTTCTTTATGATCACCAGGTCTTTGGATTCAAGCAGGTCCTTTTCCATCGTCGACGGGTCGCCTGCGTAAATTGCTTTGGCCAACACCGGCTTCGTCCTGCCGGCGGAGACGTGTCGCTGGATCAGCCGCCAGATATTCGCGAACCAATCCTCGTCGCCGGTGCCGTAATAAAGAAGGACTGCGTCGCTGGCCTGCAGGAGTTGCTTGTGTCGCTGAAATGATTCGGCATCCTTCAAAGGGAGTTTGACCTTGAACAGCTCGTTGACGGTCATGTGGCTGTAAAGCGGCCCGACCGATTTCACATCCTTCTCGTGGCAGAACAGACAAACGTTGATGGGGTTTTCGGTGCCGTCGTCCTCCCAACCGTCGGGAGTGTCCGGTTTGAGCTTTTTCAGAATTTCGGTCTTCACGTCTTCAAGTTTTGCTCGTAGAAACTCGGTCGAACTGTTCTTGACCTGAGTAAGAAAACGGTTCTGGCTTTCTTCCTTTGGTTCGAGTCCGTCCGGCATCCAGGCGACTTGTATCAAACCATTCTCGCGGCTGAGATCGGCCGCGACATCGTATTGGATATGGGGAATTGAGCGATCTTCCGATTCGGGCCTGGCGCCGTAACCCGCGCCGATCAGGTGTACAGAGAGCTTTGCTTGCAGCATGTAATTGCGAACCGTGCTGACAAGACTTTCGGCATCCTGCGGAAGAGGCTGCTCAGGGAACACTCTGTAGTTGAATTGCAGCAACTCGGTCTTGATTCGGTTTCGATCTTCCACCAGGTCTTTAGTTGTCTCGGCGAGATAGACTGCGATTTGATTGGGCGCGACAGCACCGGGACCTGTAATGCTGGTACTCAGCGGCGCAGCCGGATCGGATTTGGAAGCCTGGTTGTTCGGAGGCGCGTTGCGCAGCGACTTCAGCAACTCGACCAGGTTCTGAGCAATCGTGTCGATCTTCTCCAGACAGGCTGGGATGTCGGCTGGAATGACTTCGGGCTGAAGGTCTTTGAGCAATCCGGATTGCTCCTTCTCATAAAAACGTGTTTCCAGGACTTCTCGTATTTCGGCCAGCAGCGGTCTGATCTCTTCTCGCGCACTCTCTTCATCGACAGCAGTCTTTGCCACCTTGATGATTCGACCGCTGCCCGCCTGGCGGTAGAACTGGCTCAGCTCGTGCGCGCACCATTCGGAATCCAAATAGCGCGGCGACAGGACACAAAGAAAGGTGGCGCTGGACGAAAGCTTCTCCGCCAGCTGATCCGAGAATTTTCCGAACTGTCGCAACTGCGGATCGCGAAAGACGGTTATCTCTGCTCCGAGTCGAACCCGCACTCGCTTGAGCAGAAGATCCTCGAAGAAATCAACCCATCCCGCTTTGCCTTCCAACAACGGATCGTTGTCGACATGCGAGTAGCTGATAAAGAGATCGCTGACGAACCCTGGAACGTATCCCATTTTCTGTCCTCCTGAAGTCAATCGTCCGGAGATCTGCAGGCCATTCATGACCTGGGAATTGGGTGGCCCGAAAGATTGACGGGAACCTCGCAGAAGCGCTCAAAAAAAACCATGAGCGATGGTGAGAATCGTCGAGATCGACGAAAACTGACAATCAGACTGAATTATAACTCCTATCCTGATAACACTAACAAATAGTTTAGATACGATGGAGCGCAGGCCGATGGAGCTCAGGCGAGCCGCCTGCGCTCCATCGGCCTGCGGTCTCTCCACTTGACTCTATTTTCGCCATTCGCTACTGTTTGTTTTCGAACGGACGTTCGAACGAGCCCTACATCGGTCGCTCGTCAGCTTCTAACTATTATGGAGACGGTAGATGATTGATTTCGCAACCAGTCCGGATCAGTACAAACATTGGCGGCTAACGATTGACGGCGCGGTCGCCACGCTTTCGATGGATGTGCAGGAGGACGTGACTCTCGCGGACGGGTACAAACTCAAGCTCAATTCATACGACCTCGGGGTGGATATTGAGCTGGCGGACGCGGTTCAGCGACTTCGTTTCGAACATCCCGAAGTTAAGGTGGTCGCGATTACCAGCCTAAAACCGCGCATTTTCTGTGCGGGTGCGAACATCTACATGCTCGGCACTTCTTCGCACGCTTTCAAAGTCAACTTCTGTAAATTCACCAACGAAACGCGGTGTGCGATTGAAGATGCGTCGTCAAATTCCGGGCAGAAGTACGTAGCGGCATTGAACGGAACTGCGTCGGGCGGCGGGTACGAGCTGGCAATCGCGTGCGACGAGATCTACCTGGTGGACGACGGAAATTCGGCGGTGTCGCTGCCGGAGGTTCCGCTCCTGGGCGTGTTGCCCGGCACCGGCGGTCTGACCCGGCTGGTGGATAAACGAAAGATCCGCCGCGATCGTGCGGACGTTTTCTCGACGCTGGCGGAAGGACTCAGGGGCAAGCGAGCGAAAGAGTGGGGACTGATAAACGACTATTTCCCGACCAGCAAGTTTCAGGATGAAGTGGCCGCGCGACTCCGCGACATCGTCGACAACGAAAGCAGTCCGCGGCCCGCAACCGGCATCGAGCTGAATCCGCTTGAGGTAGAGGTTACGGCGGATGGCCGTGAATACAAGTACGTGAGTCTCAAGCTGAACCGCGAGAAGCGTTACGCCGATCTGACCGTTCGCGCACCGGAGGGTGCGTTGCCGAGCACAATTGAAGAAATCGAGAAGCTGGGCGATGCCTACTGGCCGTTGCAGGCGTATCGCGAGCTGGACGACGCGTTGCTCAACCTGCGAGTTAACGAACTTGATACCGGGCTCGTGTGTTTGCGAACCGAAGGAAAGATCGAAGACGTGCTGGCGGTGGACCAGACTCTGTCGGCGAACAAAGACCATTGGCTGGTTCGAGAGATCCTGCTTTACATGGCGCGTGTGCTTCGCCGGCTGGATCTGACCGCCAAGAGCTTCTTTGCTTTTGTCGAACCGGACAGTTGCTTCGCAGGCAATTTGCTCGAGCTGGCTCTTTCGGCTGATCGCACATTCATGCTCAATTCGTCTGACGACAAAGTCGAAGTCGCCGCCAGCGCGCTGAACCGCGATGCCTTTCCGATGAGCAACGGGTTAACGCGTCTGCAGTCGCGCTTTCTGGCGGAACCGGGGAAGGTCGATGAAACGTTCGCGCACGCCGGATCGTTTGATACAGCGCAGGCGGACGCTGCGGGCCTGGTGACTTTCGCGCCGGACGATCTGGATTGGGACGATGAAATTCGCGTAGCGATCGAGGAACGCACATCGCTATCGCCCGACGCGCTGACTGGAATGGAAGCGTCGCTTCGCTTTGCCGGACAGGAATCGGTTGACACGAAAATCTTCGGACGGCTGACGGCATGGCAGAACTGGATCTTTCAGCGACCCAACGCGGTTGGACCGAATGGCGCTTTGACGAATTATGGAAAGCCTACGCAAGCGCAGTTCGACTTCAAGAGAACATAAGAGCGGTTTTTAGTTTTTAGTGTCCGACAAACTTTAGTCGGACATTTGGTTTGAGGAGGAACTTGAAATGAAGTTCAGTTGTCACTCACTGATTGAATCAAACGCCGCCTCGCTGAAGCGGCTTGGCTTCGCAACTTTGGATGGCAAAGGCGACAACGGCAAATTTCTCGATGGCTCGGGCAAGGGTGTCAAAGAATTCGATCAATTTTGCAGCGGTTTCGACGCAATCAAATAGCTCGTTAACGGTACTTTTGCAGCGCTGAACAAGTCAAAATTGGGGTGAAGCAAAAGCCAGCTTCGCTGGCTACCGATTCAGGTCATGAAACTTAATCAGAGGTTTCCTAAATTCTGTCGGACATTCAAGACCATGGGGCCAAACCTCCAACAACCAGCATCTGACATCTGAAATCTAACCACCATGAATCTTTACGAACGCATTCCCAACAACGTCAACTTATCGGAAGACAAGAAGCTTCAGCGCGCGCTCGAGAAGTGGTTGCCGAACTATCTTGATTGGTGGCGGGAAATGGGACCGGACGGTTTTCAGCAGAAGGATGTTTACCTGCGCACCGCGATCAGCGTCGAGCCCGAGGGCTGGGCTCACTTCGATTACATCAAGATGCCGGATTATCGCTGGGGCATCTTTCTAAAACCCGCCGATCCGGATGCGCGCGTGGGTTTCGGCGACAACTTCGGCATGCCCGCCTATCAGGAAGTGCCCGGCGAGTTTCGAAATTCGTTGCGACGGATCATCGTCACGCAGGGAGACACGGAACCGGCTTCGGTCGAACAACAGCGCGAGCTTGGAAAGACGTGTCCGTCGCTTTACGACATGCGCAATCTGTTTCAGGTGAACGTAGAGGAGGGACGCCACCTGTGGGCGATGGTCTATCTGCTGCAGCGTTACTTCGGTCGCGATGGGCGCGACGAGGCGGACGAACTGTTGCAGCGACGAAGCGGCAATCCGGACAAGCCGCGAATCCTCGAAGCCTTTAATCAGCCGTGCGACGACTGGCTGAACTTTTATTGCTTCACGATGTTTACCGATCGCGACGGCAAGTATCAGCTGGCGGCGCTGGCCGAATCGGGTTTCGAGCCGCTGGCGCGAACCTGCCAGTTTATGTTGACGGAGGAAGCGCATCACCTGTTCGTAGGCGAAACCGGGGTCGGCCGCGTCGTCAAACGAACGGCGCAGTTGATGCGCGAAGCAAACGGCGGCGATGTGCGCGAGCTGGATGGAATTCCGCTCGACATCATCCAGCGCTATATCAATTTTTGGTTCAGCTATTCGCTGGACCTGTTCGGCGGCGAGATCAGCTCGAACAGCGCGGACTTCTTTGCGGCCGGACTCAAGGGCCGGTTCAAGGAGCAGGACCAGTACACCGATCACATCGCGGCGAACGAAAACCTGACCTTGACGGTAATCGAGGACGGTAGACTCGCAACACGCGAGGTGCCGCTCAGAAATGCGCTCAACGAAGTGCTTCGCGGCGAATACGTGAAAGACTGCGAACGCGCGATGACGCGTTGGAATAAATATTTGAAAGACGAGGGCGCCGACGCGCAACTCTATCTTCCGAGCACGCGTTTCCATCGTCATGTAGGCGAATTCGCCGGCCATTCGTTCGACATCGAAGGAAACCTGATCAGCAAAGATGAATTCGAATTGAAGCGGGATGAGTGGCTTCCTACGCTGCGGGACCGCGAGTTTGTGCGAAGCCTGATGAAGCCGGTGACGGAGCTCGGGAAGATCGCTAACTGGATCGCACCGCCGAATGCGGGGATTAAGGGAAAGCCGTTTGAGTTTGAATATGTGCGACTTTGACTTTTCTTCTTTGGGTTTTGATTTGGGTTTTTGGTTTTAGGTTTTAGGTTTTTGCATGTGGCGTTCGGCGTAGAGTAGTGAGCTCGAGCTTGGTGCGCGAACCAGCAAAGAACAAAAGGTAAGACCTAAGTCCAAAAACCTAAAACCCAAAACCCAAAACGCAAAACCGCTTTATGCCAGCCGCCTTCACGCGCTACGACCAAAAGCTCGAATTCATCCTGCGTAATGCCGCGCGCATTTTCGCGGAGAAGGGCTATCACTCCACCTCCATGCGCGACATCTCGCGCGAAACCAGCGTCAGCCTCGCCGGCCTCTATTACTACTGCAAATCGAAAGAAGAGCTGCTCTACCTGATACAGGACAACTGTTTCGGTCACGTGCTCGAACGGCTCCAGTTGCGACTGAAAGAGGCGCCCGATCCGATCGAAAAACTTCGCTTCGTCATCGAAAACCATCTTTCGTTTTTTGCCGCCAACATGGCGGAGATGAAAGTGCTTTCGCACGAAGCCGATTCGCTGGCGGGTGAGATGCACGAGCACGTTTCCGGAAAGAAGCAGCAGTACACAAAAGTTGTGCGACAGATTCTGGCCGAGGTTCAGGCGTCGCAGACAGACAGCCGCGCGCGGATTGATTTGACCGTCGCGACTTATGCATTGTTCGGAATGATGAACTGGATTTACAACTGGTACGATCCGCAGGGCAAACTGAGCGTGACCGATCTGGTGGACAACGTGAGCAGGCTCTTTCTGGGCGGGCTCGTGGCGAACGCGGGATTTGAATCGCTTCCGGTAACTCCAAAGCCGCCGCAGACCGAACGATTGAGCGTTTGGCGGGAGACTTAGGGTGTCCGACAAGCTTTAGCTTGTCGATGACATACGACAAACTCAACTTTATCGGAGACTGAAAAGCGGCCGACGAGAGTTTTAGATTTTCCGACCAGCGTGAGCTGGTTGAACACAAACGACAAACTGAAGTTTGTCGGACATTGGCAATAGAGTATATTCGGATTCAAACAATTTCCCGATGGAGCAATTTAGAGATGGCCGAAGCTGAAGCACGAGCTCACGACAACGCAACCGGCAAGCTGGTGGAATACCGCGCACAGGATGGAATAGCGATCCTGACTTTGAACGATCCGCCGGCCAATACCTATTCATACGAGATGATGCAGGAGCTTGACCGCGCGATTCTGGCCGCGCGAATGGACGAGGGCGTCCATGTCATAGTCCTGACCGGTCAGGGCGAAAAGTTTTTCTGCGCCGGCGCGAATATTCAGATGTTGTCGACGGTTACTCCCGAGTACAAATACTATTTCTGTCTTCATGCGAACGAAACTCTGTCGCGGCTCGAACAAACTCCAAAACTCGTGATCGCCGCGCTAAATGGCCACACGGTCGGTGGTGGGCTCGAAGTAGCCATGGCCGCCGACATACGCCTCGCGCGCAAAGGCGCGGGCAAGATGGGACTGCCCGAAGTTTCGCTCGGAGTCCTGCCGGGCACCGGCGGAACCCAGCGCATGGTCCGTATGGTTGGAAAGTCGCGCGCGATCGAGCTGATGTCGACGGGCGAGCTTTTCGATTTCGAGAAAGGCCTCGAGCTGGGACTTCTAAATCACATTTTCGAAGCAGAGACCGGCAATGAGTTTATGGATCAGGTGATGAAGTACGCCGGCCAATTCACTCTGCCGGGAAAAGCTGCGCGGGCGGTGGGTCGCATAAAGCGAAGCGTGCAGTCGGGAGCCGAGATTCCGTTTGAGTACGGCCTCGCGCTCGAGCGCGAGATGCAGCAACAGCTTTTCCAATCGGAGGATGCCAAGGAAGGGCTTGAGGCATATGTGCAGAAGCGCAAGGCGGTATTTAAGGGAAGGTGAGTGTTTTGGTTTTAGGTTTTAGGTTTTTGCATGTGGCGATCGATGTTGAGCAGCGAACTTTGATTGACCTTTAAGCAGAGATCAAAGCACAAACCAAAAACCAAAAACCTGAGACCTCGGACTTTGGACCCGGGACATTGAACGCCGGACCAACATCCAGCATCTGAAATCTAACATCTACCCCATGTACGACAACATCAAAGTTACGCAGGACTCCGGCATCGCCACCATCACGCTTGATCGCCCCGAAAAGCTCAACGCGTTTGTCGGTCACATGCGACGTGATCTGGCCGAAGCACTCGAGCGCGCCGCGGGCGACCGAAACGTGCGCGTGATCGTCGTCACCGGCGCCGGACGCGGCTTTTGTGCCGGGGCCGACGTTGCTTACATGGACGAATTGATGGAGCGGCAGGACGTCGACGAGTTCACGCGATTACTCGGCGCGGGCCGCCGCGTGCTGACGACGATTCGTCAAATGCAGAAGCCCGTAATCGCCTCGATCAACGGCGCGGCCTACGGCGCGGGTTTCAATCTCGCGCTGGCGTGCGACCTGCGGATCGCGGCTGAGTCAGCTTCCTTCAGCCAATCTTTTGTCAAAGTCGGGCTGCATCCGGACTGGGGCGGAACCTATTTTCTTCCGCGAGTAGTTCCGACCAATCTCGCATGCGAAATGTTTTTTCTTGGCGATGCGATCGATTCAGCCAAGGCGTTGCAGTTGGGGATCGTCAATCGTGTCGTGCCGGATGCACAGCTCGAAGACGAAGCCATGAAGCTGGCGATGCGTTTGCGCGATGCCCCGTACAAATCGATCGCGGCTGCGAAACACGCTGTTTATATGAGCGAAGAATCGAGCCTGGAGCGTATGCTGCAGTACGAAACCGAAGCGCAGCTACAGTGCTTTCAGTCCGAAGAAGCACGCGAGCGCGTGAGGGCGTTCGTAGAGAAACGCGAACCGCGAAAGAATCGTTGGTCCAAAGTCCAATGTCGGACATCTTGAGACTTTGGACCTGGGACTTACCAAGCCATGAAGCTGAAAGAGAGAGTAGCGATTGTGACCGGCGGCGGGCGTGGAATCGGCCGCGCGATCGCTTTCGCGTTTGCGCGCGAGGGTGCGCGCGTTGCTGTGCTTGCGCGTACTTCGCATCAGGTGGAATCGGTTGCCGCGGAGATCGAAAGTGAATTTGGCAATCCCGCCATGCACGAGATCTGTGACGTTTCGATCAAAGAAAGCGTCGAACATGCTTTTGGACAGGTTCGAGAGCGATTCGGCCGCATTGACTTGCTGGTCAACAATGCGGGCGTAGCTGAAAGCGCTCCGCTGGCTCGGACCAGCGACGAGATGTGGGACCGCATTTTGGGTGTCAATCTCAACGGAACTTTCTTTTGTTCGCGCGCGGCGTTGCCGTCGATGATCGAAAACGGTTGGGGACGAATCATCAACATAGCTTCGGTGGCTGGAAAGACCGGTGCGCCTTACATCTCCGCATACACCGCGTCGAAACATGGCGTAGTCGGGTTGACTCGATCGCTTGCGCTTGAAGTCGCTACGCGTGGAGTGACGGTCAACGCGATCTGCCCGGGCTACGTCGAGACGTTGATGGCGGCCAATGCGATTGACAACATCACGACAAAGACCGGAAAGAGTTCGGACGAGGCGCGCGACATTCTAAATCGCATGAGCCCGCAGAACCGGCTTATTACTCCCGAGGAAGTCGCCGCGGTGGCGCTGCTGTTGGCCAGCGAGGAAGGTCGCGGCATCAACGGGCAAGCCATCAACGTTGACGGCGGCAGCGTACTTAGCTGACTTCGAATGTCTTTCACCTTCATAAATCCTTCCTCGCTTGGCGCGCCGCGCGGCTACTCCAACGGAGTGCTGGCTGATGCGGGAGGCCGATTGCTCTTCGTCGCGGGACAGATCGCCTGGGATTCCGAACATAAGATTGCGTCTTCTGACTTCGTAAAGCAGTTCGATCGCGCATTGCAGAACGTCATCGTGGTCGTGGCCGAAGCCGGTGGATCTCCCGCACAGATTGCTCGACTGGTCGTGTACGTGACTGACAAGAACGAATATCTCGATCGAACCGGCGAAATCGGAGAACGTTGGCGTGCGCTTATGGGCCGACACTACCCTGCGATGGCATTGGTCGAAGTCAAAGCTTTGGTCGAAACCGATGCCAAGGTGGAGATCGAAGCAATCGCAGTGTTGTGAGAGATTTCATTCAAATTGAGATTCAGGGCCAGCAGCAATCCAACACGAATTACACCAAACAAATGAAAGACAATTCACACGAATCGAGAAGATTGGTTCACGCGAACATTAATCACATTTAGTGAGACTTAGACTCGTGCTTGGTGTGTTTCGTGGTTCACTGTCGTTTCGTCTTGAATGAACGAGTACCATTTCATCCATGCTTGAACCCAGGAGCTTTCTCTACGAAGTTCGCGATCGCGTAGCGACGATCACGCTGAATCGTCCCGAGCGACTTAACGCGTTGACGTTCGAGGTCTATCGCGAGCTTACCGACACGTTCGCAGCGTTGCGTAACGAAAAAGATGTCGGCGCGGTGATCATCACCGGATCCGGCCGCGCGTTCTGTTCGGGCGGCGACGTGCTCGACATCATCGGGCCGCTGTTTGAACGCGACATGTTGGGCCTTTTGGAATTCACGCGGATGACGTGCGAGCTGATCGCCAACATGCGAGCGCTGGGAAAGCCGATCATCGCATCGCTAAACGGAACAACTGCCGGCGCCGGTGCGTGCATCGCATTGGCGTCGGACATACGGATTGCTGCTCCGACCGCAAAGATAGCTTTTCTTTTCGTTAAGGTCGGGTTGTCCGGCGCCGACATGGGAGCGGCGTACCTGCTTCCTCGTTTGATCGGATTAGCGAAAGCGACCGAGATGCTTTACACCGGTGATTTTGTTTCGGCTGAAGAAGCCGAGCGAATTGGTCTTTACAATCGCGTGGTCGCCGCGGAGGAATTGGCGTCCGCGAGCCGCGAGTTGGCTGAAAGGCTGGCACGCGGTCCGTCGTTCGCTCTTGCGATCACCAAGGAGATGCTGAATCGCGAACTGGATGTGAGCCTCGACACGGCGCTCGAGATGGAAGCCCAGGCGCAGGCCATTTGCATGCAGCATCCCGATTACCGCGAAGCGTACCAGGCGTTTGTTGAGAAGCGCGAACCTGAGTTTTAGGTTTTGGGTTTTTTGATGTTTACTCAAGTCTCGTTTTTAAATTCAAGATCGAGTCGCGAACAAAAACCCAAAACCCAAAACCTAAAACCTAAAACCTAAAACCTAAGAGCCAGGAACTAAAAGCTAAAAACAAAGAACTAAAAACCGCCTTAATATGACTGACAGCTTCATCGAAGACACTCCGTTCTTCACAACCACGCAGCGAACGCTGGTGGCGAGCGTAGCTGACTTCATAGCTCGCGAGATCGAGCCACGCTCCGCCGAGCGCGAAGACGAAGACATACACTTTCGCGAACTGCTGGGACTGCTGGCGGACGCGAATCTGCTCCGCTTCGCGGTGGCCGAGCCGGGCGTGCCGCTCGACACTCGCAGTCTCTGTCTGGTTCGCGAAGCGCTTTCGTATTCATCATCGCTGGCCGATCTTGCCTTTGTGATGCAGGGGCTGGGCACCTACGCGATCAGCCTGGCGGCGCCCGACCACGTTCGCGATTTCTGGCTTGACCGCGCGTCCGCTGGAAAATCGATTGCGGCATTTGCTTTGACCGAACCCGACGCCGGCTCGGACATCGCCGCCATCAAGACGACTGCGCGACGCGAACGCGACCGCGAAAGCGGCGAAGAGTTTTACGTCATCGACGGTCGCAAACGGTTTATCTCGAACGCTGGTTTGGCGGACTTCTACACTGTCTTCGCAAAGACCGGCGAGCGCGCGGACGGGCGTCCGGAGGTTTCGGCGTTTGTCGTCGGCGCGCGGATGCAGGGCTTCCGTGTGGTCGAACAAACGAAGATGATCTCGCCGCATCCGATCGGCGAAATCGAATTTTCCGGGTGCCGGGTTCCGGCGGAAGATATGGTCGGACGCGACGGCGACGGATTTCGCCTGGCGCTGCAGACGCTCGACACGTTTCGTTCCAGCGTGGGCGCGGCGGCATGCGGAATGGCCGGACGCGCGCTTGACGAGGCGCTCGCTTACGCAAAGTCGCGGCATCAATTCGGACGACCGATCGCAGAGCACCAGTTGGTCCAGGAAAAGCTGGCCGACATGGCGACCGAACTCGACGCGGCCCGCCTGCTGGTTTATCGCGCGGCGTATTTAAAGGACGCGGGCGTGTCGAACATCACTCGCGAGGCGAGCCAGGCTAAGCTTTATGCGACCGAGGCGGCGGGAAGAATCATCGATGCTTCGCTTCAGATACACGGCGGCATTGGTTTGGTCCGCGGATCGGTCATCGAACGACTGTATCGGGACGTTCGTGCGCTGCGGATTTACGAAGGTACGTCGGAAATCCAGAAGCTCGTAATCGCGGGCCAGCTTTTGAAGGAATGAGATTTAGCACGTCTGAAAAGCATCGCGGCAATTGGTAGTGAGCTAGTTTGAAAATCAGGTGAGTATCCATGAAACGAACTCGGTTCCCGGACGGGCGCAAAGGCGCAAAGGTGTTGAGCATTGCGCTAACTTTGCGGACTTCTTTGCGCCTTGGCATCTTTGCGGGAACCTCTTTTTCCCCGCTATCTTCGAAAATGACCCGCTAAACCATTTCCCCTTAACCCATGAAGATTAACGTAATCGGCGGCGGACCGGCGGGGCTGTACTTCGCGCTCCTGATGAAAAAGTCCGACTCCGCGCACGACATCACTGTCTGGGAACGCAACGCGCCCGATGACACGTTCGGTTGGGGCGTGGTCTTCTCCGACAAGACGCTTTCGTACTTAAAAGAGAACGACGAAGAGACGCATCGCAGCATCACCGATAGCTTTGCACTTTGGGACAACGTAGACGTGGTTCATCGCGATCAGAAGGTGACCATCCGCGGAAACAAATTCTCGGGCATAGCGCGAATCGAACTTCTGAATATTCTTCAGCAGCGTTGTGCGGATCTGGGAGTCGACCTGCGGTTTCGCACTGAAGTGGCGGACATCGAAACGCTGGCACATGACTGCGATCTGCTGGTGGGAAGTGACGGGATCAACAGCTCGGTCAGACAAGCCTATCGCCGGTTCTTTGAGCCGGACTTAAAACTGGCTGCCAACAAGTACATCTGGTACGGCACGCGCCAGCTATTTCACGGGCTGACGCTGACTTTTCACGAAAACGACGCCGGCGTATTCGCGGCGCATTCGTACAAGTTCAACCAAACCACCAGCACGTTCATCGTCGAGTGCGATCCGGAAACATGGCAGCGCGCTGGTTTTGAAACGATGACAGAAGAAGAAACGGGCGCCTATCTGGAACGCGTGTTTGCCAACGATCTTGGTGGACACGAGCTGTTATCCAACAATTCGAAGTGGATCAATTTCGTCACAGTGAAGAACGCGAACTGGAGTCATCGAAACATAGTTCTCCTGGGAGACGCGCTGCACACCGCGCATTTTTCGATCGGGTCGGGGACAAAGCTGGCGCTGGAGGATTCGATCGCGCTACACAATTGTTTTCGAGACGACAGATCGGTTGAGGAAGTGTTGGCTGAGTTTGAAAGAGTACGAAAGCCGATTATTGAAGAGTACCAGGACGCGGCGCAGGAAAGTTTGGTTTGGTTCGAGAATGCAAAAGACTACATGCATCTTGACCCGCTGCGATTTGCATACAAATTGATGACGCGAAGTAAGCGGATCGACTATGACAATCTGAAGAAACGCGATCCGCAGTTCATCGCAGCGTACGAAGCCGCGAACGTTTAGACAATGTCCGACAAACTTTAGTTTGTCGCAAACGTGACCTTCATTCGACCAGCGACACTGGAGGAAGCTCTGATTAAGTATGAATCGGGAAAGTTGGGCATTGGGTACTTTCCAGTAACACGCAGTCGGGAAGGGGACCCTGTCCCCGCCTAAGACATAGCTCGATATCTTTAGCCAAATGGGTTTCGCACCTTAAGCATGAAACGTCGTTCACTTCGATTTTCGTTCGCTGTAGATCGGATCGAACGTGCGGGTCGTGTGTTCAGTAACGCTCGACGCGGGTTCAGCCAGCGCTTTCGGCTGCGCTTCTCCGATCTCCTTCGTCTTTCGCTCGGTCATCCGTTCGGCACCGCCTTCTTCCTTAGTAACGCTCCTGCCTTTCAATAGCAGCCGGATCAGCACGCCTTCGACCAGGAGCAAAAGCAGCGAGCAGAACACCGTGACGGCGAGCAGGATAGGAATGTCAAAGCCGACTACCTGTTTCAACACTCCAAGCAAAATAGCCATCGCTCCGAGGCCAAAGATGAAGAGTGCCACAATCGAAGACACCAGCGTTTCTGGTTTGAGCTCTGCAGATTTGTCTGCGGAATCGTCTTTAGCTCCCCTCAATTTTTCGCCGCAGAAATTGCAGTAGGTCAGACCCTGCGCGACGGCGACGCCGCATGCTGAGCAGTACATTCTCTTTCGCCTCCTCTGAGGGCATTACGATACCGGCTATTGGGAAGTTCACCAATGAGTTTCGGGCGGCCGCTTTGATTGAAGAAGTTGTCAGGTGCGATCCGGCGAGATGTCTTTCCGATACGATTCGATCTTCGCCAGCAGCTCGTCGGCTGTTATCGACAAAGTACCGCTTGGGATAGCGAACGGCGCTTCCGTCATTCCCTTGTTCATCCTGAACATGAATCTCTTAATCGCTGATTGGCGAGCAAGGACGGTTTCGATGTCTACGGGAACGATTCCGAGGAATGGGTTGTTTCCAATCCTATAGACGAACACACGCTCGATCTCTTCCCATCGAATCAAGCCTGCGCTAAAGACAGAAGCGTTATCAACAATTCCTTCGCGATTTATGATCACGGAAGGCGTGGGCACCAGCAGCCGGTAGCAGGCATAAATGAGGAGCAAGCTGAACAGTGGAGCGCCGATATAGAAGATTTCCGGCGTGATCGCTCTGAAGAATCGTCCCATCGAGTCTCTGCCGGATAGTTCGAATCCGTAAATGAGCGGAAGAACGCAGGCGCAGACCATAGCCAGACAACCTATGGTCATTGTTATCAGGTAACGTTTGTTGGGATAGATCGTGATGTCGTTCATGGGAGTCATTTTACGCTGCACGAGAAATGTCCGACAAACTTCAGTTTGTCGGACATTCTTCGGACATTCTATCGAAGCTGGACTACCACCGCTTTACCATGGTCCGGGCGCCGACCACGGTATATAGGCAGCTGGAATCGGTCTGTCTCCCGGAACTCCCAGCGTCGCTGCCGTGAAGCCCAACGTCGATCGCTGCAGGTACCAGGTTCCGTCTCTAAACACCGATATGTCGGTTTTGCTGTCGCCGTCGTAGTCCGCCGGGATCGGATCGTCGCTGGATAAACCAAACTGGAAAGCGTAGAAGCCCTGTGTGCTGCCCAGCACATACCAGGTGCCCAAACGGAAGACAGCCGGATCGGCTATTCCGTCTCCGTCGTAATCCCGGGCCACCGGCCTGTCCGCAGCCAGACCAAATGACACGGCCGCAAACCCGCCCTGCGATCGCAGCATGTACCAGGCTCCATTACGATAAACAGCCGGGTCGGTCTTGCCGTCTGAATCGAAATTGCCCGGTACGGGTTTGTCGGTTGAGAGGCCGAAGAAGAAGGCGTAATAGCCGGCTTGCGAACCCAGGATATGCCATGCCCCGCCTCGGAAAACAGCTACGTCAGCACGACCGTCGCCGTCGTAATCGGCCGGGATCGGAATATCCTCAACCTGGCCAAACTGAATCGCAGTAAATCCAAGCAGCGAGCGTTGCAGGTACCAGATACCGTTGCGGAAAACCGCAATATCGGTTCTGCCGTCTCCGTCAAAGTCCGCCGGAGTTATTCTGTCGGAAGCTAAACCAAATTCCACGGCATAAAAGGTGTCGATATTGTTCGAAGGCCTGACCGCCCACAATCCGTTACGGTAAATGCTGTAATCGCTTCTGCCGTCGCCGTCAAAATCCGCCACCTTGTCCGTGCAATTCGCGGGACCACTCGAAGCGTCCCAGCGCGCGAGGATAAAGTCGCTCCCGTTGCTGCCCTGGCTTGTCCCGCCGCCCGCGACAACTTTTCCGTCCGGCTGAATGGCAACCGCGCTTGCATCCGAAAAAGAAAGGAACGGCATCGGAATAGAGTTCCAACCGCTGCCACCGAAATTTAAGTCAGCCGAGCCGTTGAGATGGTAACGACCGACAGCGTGGCCGGGCATTTTGATAGTCCCCCGGGTGCCGCTGACAACGATCTTATTATCGGCCTGGATCGTTAAATCGCGTGCGCTCGCCTCAAAAGCGGTGATCATGATTCCGCCATTTGCGAAAGTCGAATCGAGCGAGCCGTTGTGGTTGTAGCGCACCAGAGCAGCCCTTGTGAAACTGCTCACCGACGGGCTTCCGGCGAGGACAACCTTTCCATCGCATTGGACGGCGACGGAGCCGGCTGTGGCGAATCCCGTCGCGACCTGAGTGAAAGCCTTGCCATCTCCATCGAATGTAGTATCGATCGTGCCGTCGGAATTGAATCGAATAGCAAGAAATGTATAAGTCGTACCGTCGGTTGTGGATGAAATCCCGGCCGTGACGATTTTCCCGTCGTACTGAACCGCGATGTCGTTCAAGCCGTCTCGACGGTCAGGTGTCGGCGTCGAGAAAGCTTTGCCATCGCCGTCGAAAGTCGTGTCGAGCGAGCCGTCCGGATTAAGACGAATTATCGCCGGATCGAACCCGGTGGCAGGAGAAGGACGACCAGACGTACCACCCACGACGATCTTGCCGTCCGGTTGAATCTTAACCGCACGTGCGTTGTCGGCAGTCCCACGCAAGTCCACGTTGAGCTCGCCCGTCATGTTGAATGTCGTGTCGAGGCTTCCGTTGGGATTTAGTCTTGAAATGTAAAAATCCGAGGTAGCGGAGTTTGCAAGCAGTGCGACAAAAACTATTTTCCCGTCCGGCTGCAAAGCTATTTTTCCGGGTGAGAATGCCGTAATAGTTACTTTGCCCATCGTGCCGAAGTTCGTATCGATGCTTCCATCTACGTTGTAGCGCACGATAACGACTTTCCGATTTGTTGCCCCGCTATCCAGGCCATCGCCTATCGCAACAATTTTTCCATCCGGTTGAATGACTAAATCCTCGATACCTTCCGATATCTGGCCATTGTCGGTAAGGACCTGTCCGTCGAAGTCGAACGACGGATCCAAATCGCCGTCGGCCGCGAAAGTTCCGGCCGCTGTTCCCAAAAAGAGCATTAGAAACAAAAGGAAGTTTGCTGGGAGTTTGTTCGATGTCATGATTTTCCCTCAAGTCTTACACAAATTGTCCGGGTGAAAGATGGTTGGACCAGAAAGTCAGTGCCGGCGGCTCAAACGCAAATTTTCACTGAGAAAGCCACTTTTCAACGGAAACATCCACTGTTCTGATACAAAAAGGTCTCTGATACTTCACGATCATTAAAGACCAGCAGGTGGCTGAGCAGCGTGTCATATTCCGTCACTTCCACACTGCCTCGCTTTTGCTCCGATAGGGTCAACATCAGAACTGCCGCGCGCCGAGCAAACTTGCTGGTTTCGCCTGCGCAGCGCAGCGCGGTCTTGTTGTATAGCAAAGTTAGCATTAACGATCCGCGCATACTGTCACAAAACTGCTAAGTCTGTCGGATTATTGCGCATTCCTACAAAGCGCGCGCGTGCTGCTAGCAGTCAAGCGGGAAGCGTCTTGTTGCAGTGAAAGGAGATTGACGGCGGATTATCGCGGGATCTTAAGAAGAGATAGCGAGGGTTGCTCAAGGGATTGCCTCACCTTATCCTACGACTCTCGAAATTCAAACTCGTACGAATTCTGACGCAGAATGTTAGAAGCCCAACTCTCGCTACGCCTCTGGCTTCAGCTTTCTCAGATCGGAGTTCCCGGCTGAGCAGGCTCTACCAGGGCGGATTCAGCCGCGGCAGTCTCACGGCCCGCCGAGCGGTTTTGGTCGCCGTAGACAAGGGAGAGGAAGTACTCCTCACCTTTGATCTTTTCCGGCAGCTTTGCTTTGAATATGACGTGAAGCAGGACGAGACTTAGAAGGTACCCATCAAGCATAAGCCGCGCGCCGGTCCGACGTCCGGCTCCTGATAGCTTGGTCTTTGTGCCGGCGGTATCGCGGCTGAAGTCAGCCCAAAAGACATCGTCTCTTCCCTTTAAGGTCGTTGCGATAGACTTTGCGCGCAGCCCAGCCTCTCCATCTAGCTTCTCTAGACGCCTTGCCAGTTTGAGGGGTGACTCGGCGATGTCGATCAATGGATGACCCTTGTCCGAAATCGCGAGCAACCGCGGCTTTACTGTATTGTCATAGAGCACGGACATGATGCGAGACAGGGAAAGTGGAAACGGTGCGAGCCTTTGAAC
This sequence comes from Pyrinomonadaceae bacterium, assembly GCA_963702045.1. Classification (GTDB taxonomy): domain Bacteria; phylum Acidobacteriota; class Blastocatellia; order Pyrinomonadales; family Pyrinomonadaceae; genus JACMLC01. The sequence goes on along the minus strand of OY969701.1, from coordinate 4,493,242 downwards.
CCTGCGACTGGGGGCGCTTGCATTGATCACGATTATGTTCTCAGTCTTGATCTTCAGCGGATTTACCTTGATCTCGCCAAAGGGCCAGAGAACGGGGGGCGACGCCTCCGACTGCTTATCGAGGACCTCAAACCAATCCGTTCCGAGATTGTTGTAGATACCGCCGTCCGCAAGTCGCACTAAACTCGGCAAGGCCCCAGTCATTTCTCCGTTCTGAAATTTGAGTCGTTTCAGCTTCAATTTTTTGGGCGGAAATACCGCTGGGAAGGCCGCCGAGCTGTAGAGAGCCTCCGCGGTGCTAATGTTGTTGGGAGTGCTCCATCCATATGGTCTGCAATGCACGAACTGGGTCGAGAAATACATCGGCTCCCCAGATAACAAATCTGTCGCAACGAGGACGTGCATGACGCCAGGTCCACCCTTGGCGGATGTCAGGCTCCATTCTTTGACCAACTTCTGGTAAGTGCCCTCAGCACTCGCGGCGGCGACGGTCCGGAGAATCGAGGCGTACCTTGCTTCCTGGAACAGTCCACGCGACAACAGGCCTGACACCAACAACGAGGCTACGGCGATATAGCCGACAGTTTGCCAAGGGACCATGCTGTAATCGAGGTCGCCCAATTTGATGTTCCACTTGTTCTCCAGCATGTCGGCGAGAACCCCCAACAGGAACAAGAGCGGCACGAGGGCCCTTGCCACGACACGAGTGAGATACCAAAAACCTGCAGGAATGCTTCGCCAGTCGACGAAAAAGGCACCCCGCCAAGCCAAGCTCGTTGCGAGGCTCTTAGCCAGCGGTTCGAACTCCTCAACAGTCGAAAAGCTGTGTAGGCCCGGCGGGTGCGCTAGTGCCGAGTTTAATATCGATCCACCGGACACCGAGGCCACACAACGCACTCGCCGGTGACATTTCGTTTCGATTAGACCGATGACCACACCGAGTGAGAACAGGGCTGCGCGCACTCCCCCTCCGGAGAGAGCAAGGCCGAGGGCGTCCGATTCCACGTGCGTGGGCTCTGGAGCGGCCGACGCGTTATCTTCCAGCTTGATCGTTGATGCTGCCAGCGGCACCCTAGTTTCCACGTCGCTCATTTAAAGGACCTCCGAGTTGTCTTGTCGGTAGCCTTAGTTGTCAACACGCCCGATCTAGAGGATAGGCTGTGTTAGACGCCTCTTTACAAGGCGGTCGCACCACTGAATAGTTATTGTAGTCGGCGAGTGTTTGAAACTCATATCTTCGCATCTCAGACAGCTGAATTCAAAGGTGAATTAGCAATTGGGCGCGCATTCGTCTGTGCGTTAACGCACATAGCGAAAAATCGTCTTCTTTGTTCAATAGTGAAATTGACATACTATTTAGCTTTCTCACACCGCGAAGCGCCTAACGCGAGATAATCAGAGTGGAAGAAGCTCGTCTAACTCAGGACGCACAGGGCTCATCATAAACAAGACGTGAGTCATCAACCTGAAAGATCGTTCGCCAACCGCAGAGTCGTGTGCGGCGAATACTCTGACGCCATCTCGACTCGGCTACGACTACGTCAGATATATTCAACGCCGATACCGACAAGTTGTCGATGCAAGTCAAGCTAACTTTAGTCGGGTTGAAAGAGTTGCTAGACCGCATGCTATGGCAACCAGCCGCTCGAACGCCGCTGTTGACCTTCAACTTGCGTCAACAGCAGAGAGTTTTCCTGGCGGAGAGCCAGGCGACGGAGCGGCCGCTGAACTGTTTCACGAGCCAGTCTCTTTCTTCCGCTCCTTCCTGCCTACAACTTCTTCAGCCATTTCAATACGACGTGCTCGACCTCTTTCAAATGATCCTCTGAAAAGACATGATCGACGTGACCATATTCCTGCCTGAAGTTGACATCGACCTCGGCCGAGGTCATCAGATTCGCAGTGTCGGTCATGCCGGTGCTAAATCCGGTTCCCCCGGCAAAGACGATAACTGAACCTGTGAAGTTGTGCAGGTTGTTCGAGAAGGTTCGCTCGCCGGCAAGGCCGCAGTTCACGTCCCGGATAGTCCGATTAGCTACATAGTCGACAAACCCCGCGATGTTATCGTGAATCAACGGTTCGTTCACAAAGAAGAACCTGTCTTCGGCTACGCTGCCGGCCAGGAAGTTGTAGCCGGGGCGAGGCGTCGTAGGCGAGAGCGGCGGCGCCGACATCGCAGCCACGAAAGCTCGATGATTCGAAAATCCCGGAGGAAAGCCCGGGAGCGGCGAAAGCCCGTTCGGGTCAATGTCGGCCAGATGGCTAATCAACTTGAAACCCGGTAACGCCTGACCGTCGAAATATATCCCGTTAGCCAGAAGATTATCGAAGACTGCGCAGAAATTGGCGTTGATGTTGCGGACGATCGGATCCTCGTCATAGAGCGTTCCTTCAATCAGGATTGCGCCTGCGTAATCGTTCGGATGCGCATTGATCGTCGCAACCCCAGCAATGCTGCCCAGCGAGAGCCCACCCACCACCGGCTTCTGGCCCGGATGCACCGCCTCTATTTGCTGACGGATAAATGCGACATCGTTCAGAATGGTCTGCATTCCCCAATCGGCCATAACCGAGCAATCAATCGCGTTGCTCTCGCACGAACCCGCCACCAGCCCCTGCACGCGTTGCGAGTATCCCCAGATGTCGTAATTGCGTTGGGCCAAAAAGCCCGCAAACGACTTGTCGTAGTTGCCGTTGTCTCCCACTTCATAGTTTTGAAACCCGCTTCCCAGCGGTGGCAACAACAGGAGTGTCTCCTTCAGCGCGTGGTTCGGAATGTTCTTGCGAACCCGCGTCATCAAAAAGCGATTGAGGGGATTGCTCCCGACCTGCACCGTGGTTACGGTTTTGGTGACATTGTTCGCTACGCTTGAGCTTGTCGTGCTGATGATCTGATAAGTTTGCGCCTGGGTAACACCGGCACAAAACAACATTGCGAGGATACATAGTGAGGGAATTATCCGCTTCATCGGGAATCTCCTTTTGGAAGAAGTTGACTTCGGCAAAGTTCAGCAGCAACGCTCAGTCAACTTACGAAGATAAAATCGGAAGGCTGAACAGGTGAGGTGCGAGGTAAGCGCTGGCTCAGAGGATTCAGCCATTAATCTCGCCAGACGATAAGGAAAATCGAATTATGAGTCAATAGCGATGTGGACCAAGGCAGGGTGATCGCCTACACGCGAACTAGTCGTAGCGATACAGCCTCGTTCGGTTGAGCGATTGGGGCTGAGCAGGTCGGGTTCATCATTCATCTCACCCAAATGCAGTCAGGAAGGGGACCCTGTCCCCGCCTGAAATTTACCTTGCTTCAAGGATCTTAAATAGCTGGGTTGAATGGAGATTCATGTTGTGGCGGGACAGGGTCCCCTTCCTGACCGCATCAGGCTGAGGTGAGAAGTGCACTTCAATTGAATGCCGAAGGGTCAAACGTGCCGCATTTTGAAGGAACTAAACACTTGCTTACCATGTAGGGCAGTATGCTCGCGATCGTTCCTTACTTGACTGTGTTTATTTCCGATTCTCTGACGTACGGCTCGTGCAACTTAACAGGCTCGGCGCTGGGTTTCCGGAGTTTCAAATTCAACACTTCAACAAATAAGGAAAATGCCATGGCGAAATAAATATAGCCTTTCGGGATGTGTCTGTCCCATCCTTCAGCAATCAGTGTGAATCCGATGAGCAGGAGAAAACTCAAAGCCAGCATCTTGAATGTCGGATGCCGTTCGACGAAATTACTAATCGGAGCGGCAAAGACCATCATGAACGCAACTGCTATTACGACCGCTGCAATCATGATCGTGATCTCATCCACCATCCCCACCGCCGTGATCACCGAGTCGAGCGAGAACACAAGATCAAGCAACAGAATTTGAATGATGACGCTGCTGAAGGAAGGCTTCACTCGCGCAGATGCCTGGCCGTGTTCCCCTTCGAGTTTCTGATGAATCTCTCGCGTGGCTTTCGCCAACAGAAACAGTCCGCCGATGATAAGGATCAGGTCGCGTCCTGATAGTTGATGACCCCAAATAGCAAAGAGCGGGGCAGTCAGACGGATAACCCAGGTTATCGAGAACAGCAATCCGATGCGCATGAGCATCGCCAAACCCAGGCCAACGTAACGCGCCTTCGCCTGCTCCGCCGCGCGAAGCTTGCCCGCCAGGATTGAAATGAAAACTACATTGTCGATCCCGAGAACAATCTCCAATCCCAGCAAGGTAGCAAAGGCAATCCATGCCTGCGGGTCGGCCAGCCAATCCATAAGTTTCTCCTGTGCTCACATCGTGTCACTCGTTAGTGGTTTACTCCCCACGATACCGACGCATAATCCTGAACCTGAGCCGCCGCGCGAACGACGTTCGAATTAAGAGTTACGCCGTCGAGGCGTCGACGACAAGCGCATGTTAGGCATCGCCTTCGGCTTTTCTACAGTTTCGCAGCAAGGACTCAACATATTCTGTGACGACTTCAGTTGCCGGCCCATATATTCTTTCATGGAATCTTGATGCTCCAACTGATGGTTCTAAACTCAGTTCGACTGTGTGAGCGCGCGCTAGTCGCGCCACTTCGACAAAACCCGCAGCCGGATAGACGTTACCCGATGTACCGATTGAGATAAAGATGTCGCACTCATCTAACGCTTGATTGATTTCAAAGCCAGCCATCGGGATCTCTCCAAACCAGACTACGGCAGGGCGCATCGAACCTGATGAACCACATCCCGTGCAGATTGTCTTAACGCTGAGATCCTGATAGCAAGGAGTAACCCGCAAGCAACTATTACAACGAGCCTTTAAGAGTTCCCCATGCATGTGAATCACGTTCGTGCCACCTGCGCGTTCATGAAGATCATCAACATTCTGGGTAACCAAAAGCACTTTGCCATTCCACTCTTGCTCAAGCCTGGCCAGAGCAACATGAGCGGCGTTAGGACGAACCGTATCGGACTGTAGCCGATTGCGACGTGAGTTATAGAACTGATGAACCTTTTCCGGATTTCGGGCAAAGCCTTGTGGAGTAGCCACATCCTCGATATCGACATTAGCCCATATCCCCTCGGCATCTCGGAAAGTGTCGAGCCCCGATTCACGGGAGATGCCAGCCCCCGTCAAAATAACGATGTTCGAAGATGTGCTGCTTTCAGTCATCACACTCGTAATGTCGCAAGCCGGCATCTTACGGCTGGGCTGAATGGTCGATGTATACTCCGCGCCAATCGTGCAGGTCTAATAGGTTTGACTCGAAATTTCGTACGTATGGTTTACGCAGAAATGAGTTCATTGTGCGGAAGAGAGGAATAATCGGTTGTGCTTCCAATAAATATTTTTCAACGTCGTGCAGCAGCATTGCACGCTTATCAGGATCAGCTTCAGCGTTCGCGTCCCGCAGCATTTCATCGAACTTCGAGTCTTGCCAATCAATCCCGCTGGGTTCTGCATTTGAAGTGAAAAGATTGAAGTAAGAATTCGGATCGGCATAGTCACCCAACCAGATGCCATAAGCCAACCCTTTGAAATTGAGCGCACTTCTTTTGCCAAAGAACGCGAGCCCACTCGATTCAATCAGTGTAGCCTTAATGCCGAGTTCACGTTGGAGCATTATTTGTACAGTTTCTAAAAGCTGTTTGGTATATGGCGGAGTCAAAATTTCGATTTCAGGAAAACCGCGCCCACCGGGAAAACCTGCTTCGCTGAGCAAACGCCGCGCTTCGTCCGGATTGTAATCTGTTCCTTTCGCCACTTGATATCCCACCATTAGCGGCACAAATCCGGTCAAGGGCTGGCGAAAAGGTGATTGGTCAGCAATCGCCTGGCGATTGATTGCCATGCTCAGTGCACGGCGCACACGTAAATCATTGAGCGGAGGCATCGTCGCTCTAATTGTCAAATACGTAATATTCATATACGGAGCAGCCACGAGATCCTTTTTAACTTTAAGTTGATTGTAGAATTCCGCTGTGTGCAGACCTGCTGCTGTTGCATCCACCTCGCCTGCTTTATACAAATCCTCACCTGTTGAAAATTCTCTGAACGAAAGAAAAATTATTCTGTCGAGCTTCGTATTCGAATTATCCCAAAATGAAGTGTTCCTCTCGACAACGACTCTCTGGTCCGGTACCCACTCGGCAAGTTTGAAGGCGCCGGAAGTAACGATATGTCCCGGCATGGCCCATTGCGAATCGCCCCATTTTTCAACTGATTGGCGCGGCACTGGACGGAAGATTGGATTAAGAACTACTTTAAGAAAAAAGGGTGCTGGGTCCTCCAGAGTCACTTCGATCGTGTAATCGTCCAGGGCACGCAACCCAACCTCATCTCTCTTCACAGGCAATAGCTCTCTATTTTTTGTTAGTTGCCTGAGCGAGGGTTTCTTAACAAAGATCTTTTCCCGTTCTTCATCATCTATCGGAACAAATAGATATTTTTCTTTGCTCGTCGAGGATGCAGGTTCTCCGCCGGTAAAAGTAATCTCGCTGCTTTTGCCGGCACGTTCCAGATCGGCATCGGTTGCATACTTACCTCTGATCGGGTCATAGACATACGCTAATCGCTTCATGTATTGACGCGCATTTTTGATGTAGTGCAACAGAATATTACTGGGGGCAGAAAAATCCGGCGCAATTATCCTACGCCATGAATATATGAAATCCTTAGCGGTGAGCGGTTCGTTATCTGACCATTTGGCATCGCGACGCAGATGAAATGTCCAGATAGTATGATCGGCATTAACGTTCCAACTCGTGGCCAAAGAGGGTCGCGGAGCAGTAGTTGTTTCGTTGTACTCAACCAGCCCGTCGAACAAGGCTACAACTATACGGGCGTCTGATTGTCCGGACACTAACTGTGGGTCAAGTGTTCGAGGTTCATAGCCTGAAGCGTACCGTAAAGTCTGACCTTCCGGCGGCGCAATAATGCCGAAATACGAGCCGTTATTTACCTCACTGTTACGGGCTCTCCGAGATACAAATAAAATGGCAAGAACAGCGACAGCAATTCCAAGCCCGGCGATACAACTCCAGACGAGCCACGGACGGGCGCTAAACTTTTTCGCCAAGGTGGTAACTGATCGGTGCTCCCCCGACTCCGCCGCTTTCGATGGGGTCACTGCGGAGCCCTTCTCTGATAGCTGAGGCGTAGATACTTGATCTACATCTGTTGCCGGCAAAGAATCAATTTCCTGCTCGAACGTGAGCTTTGAGACATAAGTCGGCGGTATGGTATCAAGGTCTGCCTCCGCCTGGTCGGCAACTCCATATTTCCAAAAATGCACTGCCTTTTGTAATGCTTGACGCATGTCAATCGCAGATGCCGGACGCTGATTGCGGCTAATCGTCAGGGCACTGGAAATGACACGGCTGATAGCTTCCGGCACTTGCGGATTTACTTGATGGGCAGGCCGCAGCGGATCGGCCTCTCCGTCCGACAAAGCGGTTACTCGCCTAAGTACATCGGTGGGCACCTTCCCCGTAACCAGGTGATAGAGTGTCGCCGCCAGTGAGTACAAATCGCTTCGCGGATCAGTACCCTCGCCTTGTATTTGTTCGAGCGGAGCGTAATTGGGTGTGTAGCCGTAGATGCTGCCGGAGAGGGTAACTTGCGAAATGTGTTCGGCTAAACCCTTAGCCAGTCCGAAATCCAGCAAAATAATCTGCTCGTTATTGAGCTTTAGATTTTGCGGTTTGATGTCCCGATGAAGGATTGGCGGTTCCTGCGTGTGCAGGTAATTCAGAACATCAAGCAGTTGATCCGCCCAGCTCAGCACTTTGTCCAGGCTGAAGGGTTCCCTACGGGTTTTAAGCATCTGCCCGAGATCGTCGCCGGGGATAAAGTGCATCACCAGAAATTGACCATCGTCTTCAACAAAATGATCGCTGACTTTCGGCAACGCCGGATGGTGCAACCTGGCCAGTAAATGAGCTTCGCGTTCGAACTGTTTTCGTAAACGGGAATCCGAGAAGCGCGTCTCTTTTAGCGCAACATTGATATTAAGCCTCTTGTCAGCGGCTTCATAAACCGTTCCCATTCCTCCTTGTCCCAGTTGTCGGAGAATCAAATAGCGATCTTGCAGAATGGTTTGAGGTGAAAGCATATGAGCCTGGAGGAACTCCAACCGTGTATTAGCCTATCTACAAACGGAGCTTAATATACAATCCGTGATCCACTCTATAGAAAATCAGCTACGGCAAACATACTCCTTGAGCACCGCGCGCTTATCAAATTCGTTTAAGAGTTGAAGCCTGGAGAATCTTACGCTCGGTTTATCCGCCGCGGCTGGGCCGCACGCAAGGTAAATCCAAGGAAGCTTTATGAAGCACGCTATCGAGGCGCCGTGTTGGGTGAGTGGCTATTCTTTCCTCATCGTATTCTGGCCATGCGACATGTCGGCTGTTCGCCTGGGAACTGTTTCCAGTTCGCGCGTGGTCGTTTCAGTAATACTGGCCGGTTCGGCCAGGAGCGGCGTTGCTTCCGCAGCGATGCTCGCGGTTATCGCGTCCTTCGACGACACATGACGCTCCTCCGCAACTTTCAAAAGATGCAGCCTCGATTCACGCTCCTTCAGTCTCTTGAAGTAGCCGCCGCGAATCAAATTCGTCAATGCGAACCCGCCAACGATTAACGAAGTGACGACAAAGGAAAGCCATATCCACCAGAACACCGGGTTCGCCAAATGCGGCAGGGCGACCAGGCCGAAGACAATCATGAAGTTCAGCAGGATGAATACGGTCGCCATCATCAAGCTGATACCCGTGATCTCTCGCTTTTCGCGCTGGATTTGATCTGTGCTGTTTGCGAGGACGTCTGTCACAAGACCGAGCGAAAGGCCGCAGCGCGAACAGAAGCGCATATCGTTAGAAGCCTGGCGATGACCGCATTGTGGGCAAAACATCGGAACCTCCAGCTAACACATCGTTCGATTTCTTAAAACATACGCTCAACCGGCAGGTGAAGTTCATGGGCTGCCAGTTCCCTGACGAAGTTTAGTTCCCGTTTAACCCAGAGCGATTCAACCGGCGAGGAAGAGATGATGCAGCAGAAGTGCGATGCATTCTTTACGGCTTCATTAAGGCGGTCCAGAATTTCGCTCCCTATCTCAAGGTCTTTCGAGTCCTTCCAAATCTGTATGTTGAGATTAAGGAGCAGGCTGCTGAAGATATTGACGAAGGCTGTGTCAACGTGTGAGTAGGAAATGAAAACGATTCTTTGAGGTTGATTTGTCATTTTAGCCCGCAGCATCCGAGCCAAAAGGTATCACACGGTAATTATAGAAGAGCCACCCAGGCGTCGGTTCGAATTAGTTGCCAGGCGCGCCTTCACAGGTGAAAGATAAGCGACGTCAGATTTATTTCGATAAAAGAGAACTGATCGAAGTTAGCTGCTATCCTCTCCAAATTTGATATTAATAGCAATTCCTACTCCGCATTTCGAATGTTTCCAGTTGAGATCAATAGCAGCTTGTGAGGTCTTCGATGTAAATGGAAAGTCGTTACGAAATCGGCATCTTTAGTAACGACAATGTATTCTTCGCGGATGGAAAGGTCGTTGATAAAAGAATCAGACGTGCGCTTGCCGGTCGTCAAATCAAGAGTATGGATTGCTTCATGCCCCACTTCTTGCATCCGAACAACCAGGCGACGTGGAAGCTGGGCATCAACCAGAAACTTCATGCCGAAACTGGCTCAAGGCGTTTGATTTGGCTCAGTCGCGCAGCATAAGAGAGCGCTGCCAGAATATCCTCACGCTCAAGGTCGTCATAATCAGCAAGGATTTCTTCAGTCGTCATTCCTGAACCAAGCAATTCAAGAATCATTTCCACTGGATAACGTAACCCACGAATACACGGCTTGCCGTGGCAGATATCGGGGTCAGTGGTAATCCGTTCAGCGAGATTCATAATTGCCTCCGGCTAAAAATCATAACACACGCAAGATTTGTTGTTTGTGGCAAACGCTCATTAGCCGGCTATTCGACTTCACCGGTATCTCAAAACGTATCTGGTATCCGATTCGCCCTTGAATTGCGCCCGCGTCTGGTCGCCTTTCAAATCGACGGAGCCTTTCGCACCTCGTATCGAGATGCTGGCGATATCAAAATCGTCATCGCCTCCCCTGTTTGAGGTTATGCGCAGGACCTCGTCGGGACCCAGACTTACCTTGTAGGTTCCGGTGGCGCCATCAAATTCATACTGATTACTCGTCAGGTCACGCCACTCGTGCCTCGACTTCTCGAGTTCTTTAACGGTTAACACTGCCGGTTTTTCATTACTAACGTACTGGGCCGGGGCGTCAGGTGATGTACGCTTTAGTTTGTATATGACTTCAATGGGCTGATCCGTCTCATTCACAAGTACGTAGGTGAAACTCATGGAACAGCCTGACAAGCTTAAGACGAGTGGGAGAAGTATGAAGAATAGAATCTTTCGCTTCATATTTTTATCCTTGAAGTATGGGAATCGTTAGCTCCCGAATTGAACAGTCAATCGACAATTGCGACTAACTGAGATGTACCAGCAAAGGTTAACCAGAGCAAGCCGGTGGCGGCGGCCGTCATTGCTCCAGCGCCCTTTTCAACGCCGCTCTCGCCAGCAACCGCGTCGAATCCAGTGTCGGCAGCGGACAGTCGTCCGGGCGCACGATCAGCGGAATTTCGGTGCAGCCCAGCACGACAGCATCACAACCACGGTTCTTAAGTTCCTCCGTAACTTTATTGAAGAACAGCCGGGACGTTTCGGGGAACAATCCGTTCACCAACTCTTTGAAGATGATCTGGTTGATCCTTTCTCTATCTGCCTCGTCCGGAATTTCTCTTTCGATTCCGAAAGCTTCGAGCTGCTCCGGATACACCGGCCCTTCCATCAGATATTTCGTTCCCAAAATCCCGAGCCGCGCGTAGCCCGATCGGTGTGCTTCTTCGGCGACCGCTCCGGCGATATGAAGCCACGGGATAGGGGATTGAGGGATCAGGTATTTGAAAGACTGGTGGTAGGTGTTGTCAGGACAGATGGCGAAGTCGGCCCCGGCCGCCGCGAGCCTATGCGCGGATGCTGCCATAAGATTGGCCACGGCCTCCCAATCGTTCGCGCGGATGTGCGGCATGTGTTCGGCCATCGGCATCGAGTTCATGGTGATCTCGGGGTGATTGTGTTCACCCATAAAGGCCGGTGCTTCCAAACAGATCGTGCGGTAACACAGCGCCGCGCCCTCTGCGCTGCCGGCTACGATGCCAATGTGTTGAGTCACTTTTTCGTCGCCTCCAATTGATTTCTACTTAGTACCAGCCGCTCATCTTACGCAGATGCAGTCAGGAAGGGGACCTGTCCCCGCCTCAGGGACATTGGCATTCGAGAGCGGTGTTACTACATTTGAGACGGATCAGCTCCGCGGCTCGAGGCGGGGATAGGGTCCCCTTCCTGACTGCATTAATTCACACAAATAGCGACGTCCGGCGTTATCAGAAATCAGCCTGGTGCCTACCTGTCACGACACGGAATTGTCATGGTCTGAGCTTTTTCTACCTTCTTTCCGCGCATCAGGCTTTCGCCTTCAATCTTTTCTCCAGCCATTCATCATCCCATCCACTAGCTCCAGCCCTACCCCCTCTTCCACCGCGGCGGGAGCAAACGCCGGCGCCCGTCTTCGCTTAACGCAATCTCAGCTTCGTCGAGTTCCGTTCGATCCCACAATTTGCACGTCACTTTCTTGTGCGCCTGGTCCAGCGCTTCGCAGTAGTTCGTGTACGTACATCTGCGAATTTCGTCGCCGCGACCGAGCTTGACCTTGATAAACCAATCGGGGTCGGCCAGCGCTTGTCGCGCAAACGCCGCGATGTCGGCTTCGCGTCGCTGCAAAATTCCTTCGGCCTGCTCGAATGTAGTGATACCGCCCGCCGCGACGATCGGAACCTCGAAACCGGCGCCGTTCACCGCTTGTTTGATCGCAGCTACGAGAGGGACGCTGCGCGAGAACGGCCCGCGCTGGTCCGACAAAGTGGTAGGCATGCATTCGTAACCGCTCCGGCCTGTGTACGGATAGACCGCCTGTCCGACTTTCGGCTGCGAGGCGTCTTCGAACTTTCCGCCTTTCGAGATCGATAAGTAGTCGAAGCCCGCGCGAGCGAACTCGACTCCGAAATACATCGCGTCATCGATTCGGTTGCCGCCGGAAATTACTTCATCGCCGAGATAGCGCGCGCCGACCACGTAATCGTCACCGACGCGTTCGCGCACCGCACGATAGACTTCGAGCGGCAGACGTACTCGATTTTCACGCGCGCCGCCGTAGCCGTCCGCGCGGTCGTTTAGCGCGCTGAGGAACGAGGCCATCGTGTAGGCGTGCGCGTAATGAAGCTCGACGCCGTCGAAGCCGGCCTCGCGCGCACGCTCGGCGGCGGCGGCGAAGATCTCCGGCAACGTTTGCGGAAGTTCGCGCACGTGCGGCAAGTCCACGTCGGTGACTCGCTCGCGGTAACCGAATCGAAGCGATTCCAACTCGCGTTCATCCAGGATTCGATCGAGAAGTTCTTCCGGCGCTTCTTTCAAAAACGCGCGGACATCCGGTTCGCTTCGTCTAAGCCAGTCTTCGTCTTCCAGCGATTCAGCCAGAGCATGGCGATGGCGTTCTTCGATCAGAAGAAAGCGATCAAAGAACTTCGCTTTTTCCGGACGCCTCTTGACCGAAAGGAAGTCGATGATCTGAATAAAGAGTTTCGTCTGTCCCTGACTTGATTCACGGACGACGTTGACCAGCTGTCGCAGACCGGGGATAAATCTGTCATGTCCGATCCTGAGGAGCGGACCGCTCGGGACATCGCGAACGCCGGTGGCTTCGACCACCAACGCGCCCGGCTGTCCTTCGGCGAATCGCCTGTACCAATCGAGGTTGTCGGTGGTTACCAGACCGTCGTCGGTGGCACGCCAGGGGACCATGGCCGGAACCCAGGTGCGATTTTCCAGCTCAATCTTTCCGATTCGAATCGGCGCGAACAGGAGCGATCGCGCGGCTTCTTCGGCAGTGGGCCAGCGGGTTTCGGGAATGCTGTGTCGGATCGGATGAGCAAATTTCCACATAGTTTGGAGGAGACGAGTCTATCAGGTTTGTGAGGAGGGAGTCAGTTTCAGCGCTGGTGTCTGGCAATCGATGGAGCGCAGGCGAGCCGCCTGCGCTCCATCGGCTAGACGGGCGCAGTGTCGAAAGTTATATTGTGAACACTTCGGGAGGAACACAATATTTGACCGACGAACTTTTGGAATGGCGCGGCGAGTTTCCAATTTTGGACCAGTGCGTCTATTTGATTTCGCACAGCCTCGGCGCAATGCCTCGAGCGACGTACGCACGGCTGCAGGACTACGCGGACACGTGGGCCTCGCGCGGTGTTCGCGCGTGGGCAGAGGGCTGGTGGGATATGCCCGTCACTGTCGGGAACGACGTAGCTCGGATTATCGGCGCCGCGCCGGACTCGGTTGCGATGCATCAGAATGTTTCGATCTGTCAATCGCTGATCCTGTCTTGCTTCGAACCCGCACCGCCGCGAAACAAAATCGTCTGCGAAGAGCTTAACTTTCCATCCGTGCTTTACGTTTACGAAGCGCACGCACGCGAAGGGCGACTGCGTTTGGAGACGATCAAGTCGGATGATGGAATCACGATCCCGCTCGAACGGATGCTGGCGGCGATTGATGAAGAGACGCTGCTGGTTCCGATATCGCACATACTTTTCAAAAGCGGTTTCGTCCAGGACGCGCGCGCGATCATCGAACGAGCGCACGAAGTCGGCGCGTACGTGGTGCTGGATACATATCAATCCGCCGGCACGGTGCCGTTCAATGTCGCCGAGCTGAACGTGGATTTCGTAACCGGAGGTTCGGTCAAGTGGCTTTGCGGTGGGCCAGGCGCCGGGTATCTGTACGTTCGACCGGATCTGCAGCTGAAGCTGGAGCCGAAGACTACGGGTTGGATGGCGCACGAATCGCCGTTCGCGTTCGAGAGCGAGATGCGGTACGCGCCGAACATCACGCGGTTTCTGCACGGCTCGCCCGCGATCCCGGCGCTCTACGCGGCGCAGAGCGGTTACAAGATCATAAACGAGATCGGCGTCGACAGGATTCGAGCCAAGAACATGCGACAAACGGCTCTGCTGATCGAGCAGGCGGAGGAAGCCGGGTTTCAAGTGACCAGCCCGCGCGATCCCGAGCGGCGCGGCGGTACGGTGACGATCGCGGCCGAACATGCGGGAGCGGTGACCAGGGAACTGGTTAGTAGGGAGTTTGTTGTCGACTATCGCCCCGGCGCGGGCGTGCGCGTGTCGCCGCATTTCTATACTAAAGACGAAGAGCTCGAGCTGGTGATAAACGAGATGAAAGCGATTCGAGACACGAAGGCCTACGCAGCGCACGAAGCGGCGGGGGCGAAATTCTGAAAGGCAGGACACAGGAGTCAGGAGACAGGAGTCAGAATGTTAGAAGCCACTCTCAACTTCTGATTTACAACTTCTGACTTCTGACTCCTTGAGTTATTTATGCCTAACGACTACGGCCAAAAGGCCCTGCTTTCATATAACAAATATTTGCGTGTGTCCGATTTGATCGGGTTGCAGGACTGTCGGTCCGATCCGGCGCATCACGACGAGCTGCTCTTTATTACGATTCACCAAACGTACGAACTCTGGTTCAAGCAGATCCTCCATGAAATCGACGCCGCGATTGTTCAGATGAACGAAGATCGAGCCGCCGCCGCTGCGCGCACGCTGAATCGAATTGCCGAGATCGAAAAAGTCCTGGTCAGCCAGATTCACATCCTCGAGACAATGACGCCGATCAGTTTCCTGGGCTTTCGTGACGAACTGAATCCCGCCAGCGGATTTCAGTCGATGCAGTTTCGCGAGATCGAATTTTCGTCGGGCGCGAAAGACGAAACGCTTTTGAACGAATTTCGCGATGACGAATTTGCGCAGAAGCGTATTGCGCAGAGATTTCAATCGCCGAATCTGGCTGATGCGTTCTTTTCGCTTTTGCGTCGACGCGGCTTCGATGCGCCGGCGGACGAAGCCGGCGATTCTGAAGAGGAAACCCGTAAGCGTTACGGACGACGAACCCGCGCGGTGTTGGAGATCCTGACGCACTTCGAGCAGCGGTACGAAGAATTCCAGCTGGCCGAAAGTCTGATCGAACACGACGAACAATTTCTGCTTTGGCGCGCACACCACATAGCCATGGTCGAACGAATGGTAGGAACCAAGCGCGGGACCGGCGGATCGGAAGGCGTGGGCTATCTGCGCACGACGTTGCAGAAAAAGTTCTTTCCGGAAATTTGGGAAGCGCGCACGTACCTTGATACAAAGCACGGCGAGGCCGGGTGTCCGTTCTCGGGTAAGTCGTGATGGCGGTTACGGTCCTGACTCGTGGGGACCACAACTCGCAAACCCTGATGCAGTTAGGAAGGGGACCCTGTCCCCGCCTCTGGTTCGAGCGGTCATCAAAGTTGTTTTGACAAGTATGTAGGCGGGGACAGGGTCCCTTCCTGACTGCATCAGGTTAAGTTGAGTAGCTTAGTCCGGCAATGAACATCGAATTTCCCGAACGCTTCAACATGTCCGAGTACTTTCTCTATCACAACGTAGAGAAAGGGCGCGAGAACAAGACCTGTCTCTTTTTCGAAGACGAGACCTACGCTTACCGGGACGCGGTGCGGCTGTCGAACCGTGCCGGCAATGCTCTGCGCGAGCTAGGCGTGCGACAGGAAGATCGCGTCTTAATCGTCTTGCCTGACGTGCCCGAGTTTGTCTGGACCTGGTTTGGCGCCGCGCGCATCGGCGCTGTGATCACGATGGTGAATCCGCTGTTGCCGGCAGAGGATTACAAATACTACCTCGAATACACGCGCGCTCCGGTGGCCGTCATTCACGAATCGTTGCTCCAGACTTTTGCCGAAGCCGCCCACGACGCGCGGCATCTGCGCAAAGTGCTGGTGGTTGGTAAAGAGCAAGGCGAGTTTCTATCATTCGACCGGATCACCGGCGAGATGTCCGACGAGCTGACGCCGGCCGACACGCATCGTGATGACATAGCTATTTGGTTATTCACTTCCGGCTCAACCGGACACCCGAAAGGCGCGGTCCATTTACAACACGACCTGCCTTTCAACACCGAGGTATTTGCCAAACGAACAATCGGGGTCAGCGAGAACGATTTGACTGTATCGGTTCCCAAACTGTTTTTCGGTTACGCGACCGGAACGAATTTGCTTTTCCCATTTTCTGTGGGAGGGGCAACGGCGTTGTTCTCCGAACGCTCGACTCCGGAAAAGCTCTTCGAAGTGATAAAGCGTTATCGTCCTACGGTTCTAACGACCGTTCCGACGATGATCAACTCGATGCTGAATGCCGAGGGCGGAGAGCGTGATTTATCCAGCCTCAAGTTCTGTTACTCGGCCGGCGAAGCGTTGCCGATCGAGCTTTACAAACGATGGACGGCGACGTTCGGTGTGGAAATTTATGACGGCATCGGCTCCGCAGAGATGTTTCATATCTACATCTCGAACCGGCCGAATGACGTAAAGCCCGGCAGCCTTGGACGAATCGTGGATGGTTACGAAGCTCGAATCGTGGATGCCGAAGGGAAGCAGGTAGCAACGGGTGAAATGGGAACGCTGCGCGTGAAAGGCGATTCAGCGTCGCTTTGTTACTGGCAGGCCCACGAAAAATCGAAAGAAGTTTTTGCGGGAGATTGGTGCACCACCGGCGATCAGTTCCATGTCGATGAAGCCGGGTATTACTGGTATCACGGACGCACCGACGACATGCTGAAGGTTTCAGGTGTGTACGTAGCGCCGGCCGAGATCGAGAACTGTCTGTTGCAGCACGAGGCCGTGATGGAATGCGCGGTCATCGGCCACGACGCGGGCGATCACCTGGTCAAGCCCAAAGCGTTCGTAGTCGTTCGCGAAGGATTCGCGCCGGGCGACGAACTGGATCAGAGCATCAAAGAATTTGCGAAAGCGAAGATGGCTCTTTACAAGTATCCGCGCTGGATCGAGTTTGTCGACTCGCTTCCGAAAAACGATCGAGGAAAGATCGATCGGAAAAGGTTGAAAGGCAGGAGTCAGGAATCAGAAGTCAGGAGTCAGAAGTAGAAGACTTCGACGTCTTTGGTTTGGTCCTGAGACGATGAGCTTAACCAGGAAATGTTGCTATTTCGTTCTTAATTTGACTTCTGCTCCTGACTCCTGACTCCTGACTCCTGACTCCTGACTTCTGACCTATTTATTCAGCTCGTACTTGATGATCTGTGTTCGCGCCGCCACGAAGAGCTCGTTCTTGTCATTGAACACCAAACCAAACGCTCCGCCTTTCTCAGGCTTGAACACATCTATGTACCGGCCGTTGCTGTCGAAAACCTGAATGCCTTTAATGTCGGTGACGTACACGCGGCCCTGGCCGTCGACCGCGATTGCGCCGAGGGCTCGAAACAATCCCGGCTCGTTGCCTTCGCCGCCCATCCGCGTCAGGAACTTGCCGTTGGCTGAATACTTGAAAACCGCGTCGTTGAATCTTCCCATCGAGTACAGGTTGCCCAGTCCGTCGGCCGCGACTTTGGAGTCCAATTCGGAATCGCCCGACTGGCCGCTGACAGAGTCTTTAATAATGCTGACGACTTCACCGCTGGCGTTGATGCGAACCAGATCTTCGCTGTCCTGCACCGCGACGAGCCCGCCGTCGGCTGTCGTGATTACGTCATCGAAACCTCTTCCGCCCACCGCAACTTTTCCGAGCGGCGTTCCCGTCATTCCTTCGTATCGGTTTATGTCTCCGCTCTGAACTATGTAGACCGTTCCCTTGCGATCGGCCGCCAGCTTTAACAGCGGCATCTTTGGATCGACCATCCACTGCGTCAGAAATTTTCCCTCGGCGTCGAAAACCTGCACACGACCGCCTGTGTAGTCCGCGGCATAAATTCGTCCTTCACCATCGACCGCGACCGTACGTACATCTTTGAACTGTCCCGGTCCGATGCCGTCGGTTCCGAACGTCAAAACGGGCTGAGCAAAGCCGGCCGAGTAATCTGCGCCGGGCTGACTTCTCCGGACTGAGCCCGGCTTATCCGTGCGTGTGACAGGCGGCGGGCTGGTTCGCCTCAATCCCATCATTACGGCAAAGGACGCGCCGACCACTACCAGCGCGGCGAGGATGATCACCGCGATAATAATCACAACCGGCGAGCACCCTTTCATCGTCGACCCGGTCGGTTGCGGAAAGGTTCCGTATGGTTGCTGGGCCGCCTGGTATTGCTGGCCGGCGACTTCGTACGCGTGCGCGACCTCGACCGGATGCCCCGACGACAATTTCTCGATAGCGTCTTTGGCTTCCCTAAGACCCACGCCAAATGTTTCCCGATACAACTTAATCGCTTCGATCTCGTTCCCGGCGCGAATCAGTTGGCCCATCTGCTTCAAATTTCGCATCTGGTCCATAAATGGAACGGCCGATGGCGGGCGCCCGTAGCTCTGTCGCAGCTCTTCGGGCACGATCACCGTGTTCGAGCAAAATTCGCAACGCACTGTGATATCGCCGCCGTCGTATTGAAGCGGGCCGCCGCATGAAGAGCACTTGAAAGGAATTGACATAGTATTTATTGATCGTACCGCGGTGTCCGACAAACTTCAGTTTGTCGCAGACGTCGCAAATTGAACCTGAAGAAGGACAACGACAAGCTAAAGCTTGTCGGACATCACGATTGTAAATAATGGTAAAAAGTTATTTCACCGATGTAAATAATACTCCGATGGATCCTTCGCCTGCGCATCATACTGTAGAATCGTTTCGACCAACCCTTTCGCTTTCGAGCTAAATCTGGAGGCAATCATGAACAGACTCTCCCATCGCAACACCCTTCTCGGCTTTGCTTTAGTTTTAAGTGTGCTCATCCTGGCGCCACGCGCGTTTGGACAAGAGCAGCCAAACGATGTACCCACCCGCATATCAATTAAGTCCGACGTCCTGGGCGAAGAGCGCGTTGTCCTTGTGCGAACGCCCGCGGCCTATGCGCGCAATCAACAGCGCTACCCTGTACTTTATATGACGGACGGCGATGCGCAGATTGCTCATAGCATTGCGACGATATCGTTTCTCGCCCGCGAAGGACGAATTCCGGAAATGATAGTGGTCGGAATCAGCAACACCGACCGCACGCGCGATCTGACGCCGACGAACGGCACGATGCCTGGCGGACGGCCCGGGCAGTTTCCGACCAGCGGCGGCGCGGACAAGTTTCTGAAGTTCATCGAGACCGAGCTGATACCGAACATCGAGAGCAAGTATCGAGTCCATCCCTACAGGGTTTTCGCGGGCCACTCGCTGGGCGGGATGTTCGCGATTCACGCGATGATCTCGCGCCCTGACATGTTCAATGCGTACATCGCCGTTAGCCCATCCCTGCAATGGGACGGCGACATTATGCTCGAACGTGTCGAAGCGTTTCTAAAGTCGCGTAAGGATTTCAAGAAAACTCTCTATGTCACGCTCGGGACTGAGCCGGCCGACATAACAGATTCCTACCATATGTTTCGCGGGTTGCTCGAGAAATATCCCATCAAGGATTTCGAATGGGAAGCAAAGGTAATGGACGCCGAGGACCACGGGTCGGTGGTTCTGCTAAGCCACTACAACGGACTTCGCAAAGCCTGGTCGGGATGGGTGCTCCCGCGGGATCCGAATTCGGGTGCTGTCGCCGGTGGCTTGCCTGCGGCAGAGGAGCACTACAAACAGATCTCGCAGAAGTACGGCTATACGCTGGTGCCTCCTGAGGCGATGGTGAATGCTCTGGGGTACCAATTGATGGCCGCCGGAAAAATGGAGGAAGCGATCGCGGCGTTTAAATCAAATGTCGAGCGTTATCCCGGATCGGCGAATGTTTACGACAGCCTGGCAGAAGCGTACGAGCTCAGCGGCCGGCTCGACCTCGCCAAGCCGAATTATGAAAAGGCGTACGAGCTTGGAAAGCAGACTAACGATCAGAACGTGGCCGTGTTCAAGACAAACTTCGAACGCGTCGACGCGAAATTGAAAGAGAACACCGCGTCGAAAACGAACGAGGCGCCGAAGTAAAGTTATACGAGCGCCAACGGCGCGAAAGGAGATAGCCCAGGGCACGGCCCTGGGTCGTCAGTCCCGAAAGGTGTGGGAGCGCTGAAAGCGCGAAAGAGTGACACGGGATCAAGTAGGAATCCGCGTCCTCTCGCGCCTTCAGCGCTAATGACATTTGTCCTGATCTAACCCAGGGGTTTGCCCTGGGCTTTCACCTCGCGCGCCGTTGGCGCTAGTGAAACATTCGCTTCGTCTCCCTCCTGCCTCTCCACTCACCCGATGCATGTATAATCCGATCCTCGATCGACTCCAGCTTGTTCCGCTTGCGAGGATCCGGTAAATGCCCAAACTAATTTTTTCGCTCGCGCTCTTGCTCGCGCTTTCGTCGTTTCAGCTCGTCTATTCGCAGGACGACGAACGGCCGGAGTTCACGATGCCGTGCTCGGAAGTGGTAAAGCTCGGTCTTGAAAAGTTCACGGATCTTTATGGCGAGAAAACGCAGGACTATTCGACCTACGGAATGAAGCAGGCGCTGGCTCGCTACGCCGAATGCAAGCGGCCCGCGAACGACGCGCGGGCGGCGAGTTTGTCCGAAGCCGATCGAAAGCTGGTGAATTCAATTCGAGACGAACTGCAGAAGCTCGGCAACGCAACCTGGGACATGGCGTACATCTCGGCCGGCGGAGGAACGATGTATGGTTTGGCGAGCGTCAGCGCATACGCCGACCGCGAAGATTTCATGGCGACCGTGATCTCCGCTTTGAGCCAGCCCCGGCGAACGCAACCTGCCGCGCGCCGTCGCGCAAATTCGCAGTTGGCGAAAGCGCGAAGGCTTCTGGCCAGGTGGTCGCACGTGCCGAAGATGGAAGATTACAGTTGGGACTCGCCACAAACGATGCGAAGCCAGTATCGAACGTCGTTCAAAGAAGCGAGAGAGGCGGTGGAGAAATTGACTCTGCTCGTGCGCGACCTGCCAGACGTGGCCGGCGAGCGAGTTGCCAAACGCACCGCAGACGAAATGGACGCCGGGCTCGAAAGTTAGTCACCGTGAATACCGCTTTGGATGAATCTGAAGGTCGCTCTGTTCCGTTGGTTGTGGGTCTGGGAGAACTGACCTGGGACCTGCTGCCCGACGGAAAACAACTGGGCGGCGCTCCCGCAAATTTCGCGTACATCGCTCATCTGCTCGGCAACGAATCGATCGTGGCGTCGCGAGTAGGCAGCGACGACCTGGCTTCCGAAGCGTTGCGGCGGCTTGAAAGAATGGGCATTTCGACTGAGTACGTCCAGTCGGACCGCGATCATCCGACCGGAACGGTCGGTGTCGAAATCGGCGAGCGAGGCGAAGCGATATTTTGCGTCAATCAGAATTCCGCATGGGACTATCTTGAATGGACCGAGTCGTGGGAAGAGTTGGCGGCGCTGGTCGATATCGTAAGCTTTGGCACCCTGGGCCAGCGACACGACAAGGCCAGAGAGACGATAATTCGGTTCGTCGAAAGCACTCGAGCGGATGCATTGCGCTTGTTCGATATCAACCTTCGCCACTCGTTTTTCAATTCGGAATGTTTGGCAAAGTCGCTGGAGCTGGCTAAGGTTGTAAAGCTCAATCAGGAAGAGCTTGCGATTGCGGCAGAGTTACTGACGCTCGAGGCGGGCGACGAGCTTTCGATGTCGCGGCAGTTGATTGAAAGATTCGATGTCGATCTTGTGGCGGTCACGCGCGCCGAACACGGAAGTTTGTTGATCACCGCCGAGGACACGAGCGACCATCCGGGTTTTCAGGTCGAGGTCAGGGACACGATCGGTGCGGGCGATGCGTTTGGCGCGGGGCTCGCGCATTATTATTGGCGGGGCGCTCCGCTGGGCGTGATCGGCGAGGCGGCGAACAGAATGGGAAGCTGGGTCGCCTCTGAACAGGGAGCTACTCCGGAGGTAAATGGTAAATGGAAAGAACGGGTAAATGGTGAATGGTAAATAGTAAATGGAAGTTCCGACGTGTCGGGACTTGGGCGTCGGTCTCTTTCTTACCATTTACTATTTACCATTCACGCGTTCTTCTCATTTACTATTCACCATTTACCATTTACCGGTTCCACCAATGCTGTACAACACCAAACAGTCCTACACCCTCCCGCTCGAGCGCCACGAGTTCACACGTCATTCGCTGATCATCGATACCGAGACGGTTGGATCCGGACCGCTGGTCGAGATAGTCGAGATCGCTTTGGGTGACACCGAAGGCAATATCATATTTCATTCGCTGGTCCATCCCGTCTTCAACCGTATCCCCCGATCGAGCAAACTGCAGAGATTCGAAAAAGCGGAGTTTGATGATGCGCCGGATTGGATGACTGTTTGGGCACAGATCGAACCGATGCTGGATAGCAAGTTGCTGATCGCATACAACGCTGCATTCGACCGGCGCGCGATGTCTGCGATGTACGCGCGGCATCGACATACCAGCCGCGAGCGAGGTTGGCGATGCGCGATGCAATTTGTTCGGCAGGCGATTGGGACAAAGCGATCGCTGACGCTGGAGGAAGCCTGCGCGCACTACGGATTGGAAGGCGGAAACCACCGCGCGCGCCGGGATGTCGAAGCGACGTATTTGTTATTGAAGAGTTTGATATCGCCTTAGAACAGATGAAAATTTTGTCATTTGCGGGCCAATACCGATATGTCCCGCGCCGATCGACCTTGGAGCGGTCAACGATGGATGGAGCGAGATATTCCGAGCAACTGCCGAGGGCAGATCGCAACTCTGAGCTTGAAACTTTGAGCATGAATGCGCTCAATTCTGCTCTTCCTGTGGACCTATTTGTTTTTCGTGACGAGCGAATAAATGACGTTGGAGTTGATGGCTCTCTTGAACTGAAGATTGACTCGCGCTACGCAAATCTCCGTTCGCAGGTTCAACTGAAGAGTACCGACTCTGAGGCCACGAATAAAGACGGAAGCGTCTCGGTTCAAGTTCCCGTGGCAAATCTGAATTATCTACTGGCTGGCGCAAGAAGTCCGTTATACGTTCTCTTTATTGCCCCACGAAACGAACTACGTTTTGCATGGGCTGCCGACGAACGAATGAGGATTAGTAAAATCAACCCGGGATGGGCAACACAGAAGGAAATATCCATCCGCTTCAGTGAGATTCTTGACGTAGAAGCTGTGGGGCAAATTCACGAGCGAATTCAAAGAGAATCACGCTTACAAAGAAAGATTACAGATACGCTAAGTCGGGCAAGTAATACAGAGTCAGTAATAATTGCGATAAATCCTGAGACGTTGAAAATTACGGATCCCATCGAAGCTCAGCAGGCACTGTTAACGAGTGGCTCGCTTATTGTCAGCGCTGGGTATCCTGAACAGGTACGAAATCTGGTTAGATTGCTCGACGTGAAAACGGCCCAATTGCCACGAATCTTACTGGTGAGAGCATACGCGGAATATATGCTAGGTCGGTTTAAGAGCGCTGATGCACTTTTGTCAGAAGCGAAGCTTTCGCGCACCACGTTATCTGACGACGACCAGCAGTTTTTGGACTTTCTAAGTGACGGTTGTGATTACCGAGCTGGCAAAATCTCCATTCACGAACTTGCTGCGAGAATCGATAGAAAGGAACAGAGTCACACCGGCGGTTTTGCCATTTCTTACCGCGCTGAACAACTTCGTTACAAGGTCATATTGAATCCTGATCCTGTTTCTCAAACTGAGACACTTGACGAACTGCGTCTTTTCGTCGAGAAAGTCACGAAGGCTAATGACCTCTCGGATGCCATAAAGCTATTTTGTAGATGTTCTCTCCTTGAAGCCGACGGGTTTCATCGTACTCGATCAGAATTGATTGAATTAGGTGAAGCCCGAATAAAAATTGGATTAGGACAAGCGCCCGACGTTCCGGCAATGCAGCAACATCATTTATCCGGCTTTAGTGACTGGGAGGACAGGATAATCGTCTTGATTGCCGACGCCGCGAAAGTAGGACATCCCATCCTAAATGCGACAGCAAACTTAATAAGGGCAACGGTTACTTTTCATCATCTTCTAAACCAGAAGTCGATTCATCGCCTTTTCGATATAAATAAGGACATTCCTTCAAAGATGATTGACGGATTTCTCCATTACCTGGAAAGGGTGCTCGCTATCTATTCACAAGCTGACCATTTAGAAGGTGAACTTCGCAGCGAAATGCTCATGGCAGATTTTCTGGAACTGGCCGGTCGAATCAGTGATGCGCAAGGAGTTGCCGAATCCGTTTTACCAAGAGCAAAGGCAATGGGCTATACCCAAATAGTAGACCGGGCCGAGGAACATATCGCAGGACAAGGAATACTAAATACTTTGGAATCCATTTCGGCGCAAAAGTCCGAGGAGCAGATGGCTGTTAGCCTAGCAGCTAAAAGTGATGAACAGCTCAGAACCGACGCTGCGCAACTCTTTCGACTATCAGAGCTGCCTGCCGAAAGGCTTCCTGTTGTGGAGCGCGCATGTGCTTCACGGCGAGACTGCGCACGCGAACAAGTTGCTTGGTGTAAGCACATTGAGCTACTTGAAGACAAACGACATGAGATGCAACGTGCCACAATGTATAGAGTTGATCCGCCGCGTGCTTGCGTCTGCAAACTTCACGGTTATCGTTCGATTTTCATTGATCCAGACTGGCGGACTTTATTCACTGCGTTCAAGAGAACATATTGCGAAGGTTGTCCAGACCGTAATCCGTTCAAATCCTGACATTCTGTTCTCTAAGTCCGAACTATTGTCGCCGTAGTTTATGCCAAATCAGATCAATTCCATTTCGAGCAAACCGATGGGCCGATTCACCTGCACTGCCTTCGTGCTGCAAAGACCACGCGGCATGATTCGACAACAGCGCCAATGCCAACGCTCGCCCCAGCGTCATCGCGAAACGACGCGCGCCTGCTTCGACTGCCGGTTGTCCGGCTTTCTCGGCTTCAACCAACCACGCTGACGCATGATCGAGAGCGTCGATCGCTTTTCGACCGGTCAGACTCAGATCGCCATCGCTGATCTCGCCAACCAGCCTTTCAACTTCGCTTCTCAAAACCCTGAGACCGCTGCGATCCGTTCCCAACGCACGCAGTGCATCCAGCGAAAGTACATTCGTCGTGCCCTCCCAAATCGACAGCACCTGCGCGTCGCGCAGCAACATTGGCAAGCCAGTGTCTTCGACGTAACCCGCGCCGCCGAATGCTTCAAGCACTTCGCTCGTCACCATCACGGCCTGTCTTGCGGTCACCAGTTTCATCACCGGCGTAAGAAGGCGCAGCAGCCTTGATTGCTCGTCGGTAATCTCGCCGGCTTCATCGCGCCCCACTAGTTCGGCAGCGAAGAACGCCAGGTGAAACGCGGCTTCCATCTCCGCCTGCAGGCCCGCGAGCGTGTCCATGTGCAGCGGCTTTTCAGACAGAGTCGATCCGAAAGCAAAGCGCTTGTTCGAATAATCGAATGCCAGCGCGAGCCCGCGACGCATCAACGCGACTGCGCTTATTCCATTCCAAAGCCGCGTGATATTCAGCATCGGCGCGATGTTTCGCACGCCGTCGGTCGTCCCCATCACCGGCTCGGCCGGAGTTCCATCAAGCATCAGCTCTGCAGTCGGAACTTTGCGCGTTCCGAGTTTGTCCTTCAACCGGTTGACCAGAATATTTCGCAGCCGTCCGCGATCATCGCGTGTTTCGACGAAGAAAAGCGCGAGCCCCTGTCCGCCCGGTCCGTTGCCTTCGGGTCGTGCCAGCGTCAGCGCCATCTGCGCGGTCGTGGCCGACGTGAACCACTTTCGCCCGTACAGCCGCCAAACGTCGTCGTCACCGAGACGCGCTACGGTTTCCGAAAGACCTACGTCCGAGCCGCCGGTCGATTCGGTCATCCACTGACCGCTGGTCCAGAACTTCTCTGGATCGCGGCTGGTCAAACGCGGGACGGCGCGATCGATCAGGCTTTTGTTTCCGGATCGAAGAAGTGTTTGCGCGGCCCCGTCGGTCATCGCCAGCGGGCAACTGTAGATGTCCGTCGAGGGAGTGAACAGATACGCCAGCGCGGATTGGTGTATCCGCGAATGGCGTCCGTGTTTGCGTTCGTACGCGGTCGCTACGATGCCACGTTCCGCGGCGATCCGTTCGGCTACATGCCAAAGCGGAGTGATATCGATTCGATCAATGCGCTCGCCCCAGGCATTCCATTGCGTCAACGTCGGTTCGTTGAGCCTGCCGGACAGCTGCATCTGGTAAAGCTTGCCGCCCGCGAGGTCACCCAACTCGAGCAAAGTAGACTCAATCTCGCGGAACATTTCGACCGGAAGAACGCGGGTTAAGTAAGAGCGCAGGACACGGTCGTCCAGAAATTGATTGCCGAGTTCGGGAGGCGATTGATTGAATGGTTTCGACATTGAGGGAACAGTATAGATGAGATCGGATTCCGAAAATCCGAAAAAAGGGTTCTCGCAAAGGCGCACGGGCGCAAAGAACCACGACAAGAGAACTTTTGTGGTAAAGGGGCGATTGACCACGAAACACACGAAGACGAATCGAAATCACACGAAACAGGCACGGTCGATGTTTGGTGCGATTTTGCTTTCCTTTCGTGCATTTCGTGGTCCGTCGTGTTTGCTTTCATTAATCGGTCGCGAAGAAGTTTTGAGTCTGCACCGCTACCGAAATCCGAAAAAACTGGTTCCCGCAAAGGCGCAAAGGCGCAAGAACTACGACAAGAGAAAAGAGGGTTCGATAACCTGGCTGGGTTTCTTTGCGCCTTGGCGCCTTTGCGGGAGATCCCATCCTTTCACACGTATCCAACTGACCTTCAAACTGCCCCCAAATCCCTTCACCTTGAATTGTCCTGTTTGATGTGTTATCCATTTGCTGCCACGGCTCAGAAGCATCGGATAATTTCTTTGAAGCCACTTTCTCTTCGCTACTAAGTAATAACTTCCTCCATAGACGTGTTCGGGGTTTTGAACTTAAACGAGTATCGGGATTCGTACTCCGCAATTATTTTCGAGCGAACGAAGACAACAGTTCATGAACTTACAGACGGTTTCTAATGCCGGCTTTCAATGGCGAATCGATGAGATTTGTCCGCGTAGCCTGCGTCGTCTCGTGCAGAAAAGTGCTGACCGATTGAGTGTAGGAGGAGACTGAAATGCGCCGATTATTTTTCTCGTTAACCGCTTTTGTATTTCTGCTGGCAGCGATTCTTACAACCAGCATTATTCGTTCCAGCGACGCCAGTGCGAAGAAAGGAGCGGCTGGCCAACGTCCTTCATACGACGTAAGGGTTACGCCATGGGGACCGGATCAGAGCGCGTTTGACGAAGCGGTCCAAACGGCGTCAGCCAATAGCGAGGTACGGCGATTTCTGAATGGAACGCGGTATCGAATGATCGCGGTTCAAATGCTCGAGAACGAAAGTAAGAACGACGAAGCACGCGTTCCACCGAGCCGTTACCTGGTGACGTTTTACGACTACACAAACAATCGCGCGATTGCGGCCGAAGGCCGCTTTGATAAGTCTGGCCCAGTCACGGTGACGGAATCGCATTATCAAATGGAGCCGAGCAACGAAGAGTTTGCCGAGGCGGTCCAGATCATAGAGCGAGATCCAAACCTGGGTGCCAGCCTTCGCAACAAGACGCTCGAGATTTATCGACCCATGCCGCCGGTGCTCGGCCACGCAACCGACGATCGTTCCATCGAGCGAACAGTCAATGTGGGATTGATGCCAACCAACGGTGGTGGCGCTGAACACGAGATCGTCGGCGTCAACATGGTTCGACGAGGCGTGGTTCATTTTCCAAACAACGCTCCGCCTTCGGTTGTTGTTTCGCCGGACGCATGCGGAGTTACTTCGTCAGGCAGTTCGTCGGCGCGCAATCTGGCGGGCTCGCATCAGATCCAGATCATGAAAGACGGAGACGCGCTGTGGGATTTCATGGTTAACCGGCCTTCGTCTTCTTCCGGGAATCAGGGTTCGGGCATCGAGCTGATTGACGTCAAGTACAAAGGCAAGATGATGCTGAAGCGCGCGCACATCCCAGTGCTGAACGTGAAGTACTTGCCGGGTGGCAATTGCAGCGAGTTTCGCGATTGGCAATACAACGAAAGCAAGTTCACCGCGTCGGGAACGGACGTCGTTTCGAATCCTGCGCCGGGCAGCGGCATTCGCGTGTGCATGCCAGCGCAGGGTTGCAATACGCCGGCAACGACGATTGTCGAAACCAGGAGCGACGCCGGCAACTTCAACGGCGTGGCAATCTATCAGGAAGGCACCCAGATCGTTCTGGTTACTGAAATGAGCGCCGGCTGGTATCGCTATCTGAACGAATACAGCTTTGACGAAGACGGTACGATCCGACCGCGTTATGGTTTCGGCTCGACTACGAATAGCTGCACCTGCAGCCCGCGTGTACATCATGCTTACTGGCGGTTCGACTTTGACGTCAACGGCGCGGCCAATTCGGTCTACGAACTGAACCTTGGTTTCCGAATGCCGTTCTACGAATTCAACCTCGGGCGAAAGGGACAGAAGCTGATTCAGAACGAGTACACCCAGCTTCGAAACACCCAGACCGCGCGTACTTGGATGATCGTCAATCCGACCACCAACGACGCGGTTCTGTTATCTCAGAATCCGGAAGGCAAAGATGGAACGGCATCGCTGGAAAACCAGTCGGTGTTCGCCCAAAGCGATGTCTGGGTTTTGAGATACAAAACATTTCCGACCGAAGTCAGCGACACAAGCGGAAATAACAGCGGCATTAATTTGGCGCCGTATTTCAGTTCGCCCGAGTCGACCGTCAACCAGGACATCGTTCTTTGGTACGGCATCCACCTGCGACGTGACGACGATACGAGCCGCCCGGGTTACAGCAGCGACCGGCTAAACGGGATCTACACGCCAGGTCCGGAGATCAGGCCGATCAACTGGTAAGAGGCTTTGTACGTCGCGGTCGTTGACCGCCACCCCGTGCCGGTAGTAGCCTCAGTCGCTACTACCGGCATTTTCTTGAACCGACACGAATTGGCAGGACGCCAGGAACCGACCCGTGCGCTGTTCATGGCGGAGACATGGTTAACCGAAAAGGAGATCAGATGCGAAGACTCTATTTATCAACGGCCGTTTTTGTTTTCCTGCTGCTGGCGATCGCGATGACGAGCGTTTTCCGAACCAGCGCAGACGCAGCAAAAGAGATTTCGCAGGAACCCGTTCAGATCAGACTCGTGTCGTCGGGCCCGACTCAAGCCGAGTATGAAGCGACCATGAACGCCGTGTCGCAAAGTGCGCGGGTCCAGAAGCTCCTGAACGGCGCCAACCACCGGCTTATCTCCTTTCTGACGCTTGATCCTGACAACAAAGGTCAGGCGAGTCTGCCTCCCAAACGCTTCATCGCAACGTTCTACGACTACACCAACAATCGTGTAATCGAAGCCGACGGGCTTTACGCCGGATCAGTGGTCGACAATGTACGGGAAGCTTTTTATCAACCCAGTCCAAACGAAGAGGAATACGAACTTGCTTTGCAGGCGGTGAAAGCCGATTCGCGCCTGGGGCCGGGTTTGGCGAACGGCAGCTTGATTACCTATGCACCGATGCCGCCGGTCATCGAAGATTCAGCAGTCTCGCGTGGCGATCGGATCGTTACGGTGGGCGTGATGGGTGATGGGCAAGGGGACGTCACAAACGAGATTGTTGGTGTGAATCTGAGCCGAGGCGGGATCGTGCGATTTAAGGGAAATGCGCCGCCGGCATCGCGAGCCGACGGAGGAGAGTGCGGCACCGTCAACAACGCGGGCCAGTCCACTACTTCGAACGCGGCCGGGACGTACACGCTAACCGTTACCCAGGGGCCGACTGAACTCTGGAACTTTACCGTGGTTCGTCCGGCCAATCGATCGTCGGGCACACGTGCCTCTGGAATCGAATTGCGAGACGTGAAGTATCGTGGAAAGTCTGTGTTGAAACGCGGCCACGCGCCGGTTTTGAACGTGAAGTACGGACAAGACGAGTGCGGTCCGTATCGCGACTGGCAGTACCAGGAGGGCCAGTTCATGACACCCGCCGGTTCGACGGATCTGGCTCCCGGTATTCGCATGTGTCCCAGTGCGGCGACAACTTCGCTTGAGAACGGCTCCGACACCGGCAATTTCCGCGGGGTTGCGATCTACACGCAGGGCAACGAAACGGTGCTGGTGACCGAACTGGAAGCCGGGTGGTATCGCTACATCATGGAATGGCGGCTCGGCAACGACGGCACGATACGTCCGCGATTTGGTTTTGGCGCGGTTCGCGACAGCTGCATCTGCAGCACGCATCACCACCACGTTTACTGGCGATTGGATTTCGATGTGGTCGGCACAAACAATCGAGTCTTCACGTCCGAACGCGGCAAACGCTTTCTGCAACAGCGAACGACGGAGTTCGCTATGCTGAGGAATTACGGCACTACTCGCCGGCTTGTTATTAAGAACGGCAGCGGGAATGAAGGATACGCCATCACTCCGAACGTGACGGATGGAAGCGCAGACACGTTTGGCGTGGGAGACTTTTGGGTGCTGCAATACAAAGGGACTGGCACGACGCCGGTCCAGCTCGAGCTCGACGACGGCTTCAATACGACGACCAGCCAGAATGCGTTCATCAAGGTCGGCACGATGTATATGAACGGCGAATCGATAGACAACCAGGACATCGTGGTTTGGTACGGCGGGCATTTTGTCCACGCGGGCGAGCCAACCGACTTCAACCCAAGCCGCACCGGCCAGTTCGTCATTTCGGGCAATCACGTGGTGGGTCCGGAGATCACGCCATTGGGATGGTGAAAAAAGCAGGAGACAGGAGTCAGAAGTCAGGAGACAGAATTTAGGACAAAGCCCTTGAACCTAAACGCCCAAGCTTCGGCCAACCTTCTGACTTCTGTCTCCTGACTTCTGTCTCCTTCTTTTATGACTTCCTTCCGCCTCCCCGTTCGCTTTGGTGATGCCGATCCGGCAGGGCTGGTCTACTACCCTGTCATCTTTCACTACTTTCACATTGCGTTGGAAGAATTCTTCCCGGCTTGCTGCGGAATCACTTATCACAAACTGATGGAGGAAGAACGGATCGGCTTTCCCACTGTTCGTGCCGAGACCGAGTTCCTGATTCCGCTTGTCTACAGCGACGAAGTCGATGTTGAGATCCGAGTCTCCAGGATCGGCAACAGCTCCGCTACATTCGAATACGAAGCAAAGAGGGCCAGCGACGGCGCCTTATGCGCCCGGTCCGTGCAGGTTCACGTAGCAATGAATCTGGACACGCGGCGAGCGGTGGCGATTCCGGAGAAGTACCGCGGGATGTTTGGGGAAGCGAAAGCTAAGGAGTAGAACACAGGACACAGGACTCAGGACACAGAATCTGAGATTCAAATCTCAAAAGCTAAAACCCAAGCCCAAAAACCCAAAGCCCAAAAACCCAAACCCGAAAACCCAAAACGATTGCCGCAGGTCGTCGAGGCCGGATCTACCGGTCCAAGGTTTTCTCCTGTGTTCTGTGTCCTGAGTCCTGTGTCCTGTCTTTAAGTTACGGCGCGCAGCCGCTGGGCCAGCGTTCGAATCACCCCGGACGCAATCGCCGGATCATCCTGAAGCGCATCGCGGAAAGCTTCGCCGTCAAGTCGCAATACCTGGGCCCCACCTTCTCCCGCCAGAACAGTTGCTGCCCGCGGCGCGGGATCCAGCACCGCCATCTCGCCGATCAATCCGCCGGGTCCTTCGGTGTTTACGATCTCATCTTCGCCATTGTCGTCGTCCTTGCGAATGACGTTCACACTTCCTGCCATGATTACGAACACTTCGTTTCCCGGTTCGCCTTCGATGCACAACGCCTCAGCCGGCGCGTACGAATTGTCGCGGCTGGCGCGTGCCAGCTCAGCCAGCTCTTCAGGTTCGAGGTGCGCGAAAAACGGCACGGCGCGCAATGCGATCATTTTCTCGACGGTCATCAGCGGCGACGAAACATTCGCTTCGTGATCGGTTGACCGCACGGTAATCGTAATTGCGGTCTCGCGCACGAGTTCGTGTTCGTCTTCGATCAAGCGGCTCAACATCTCGTTATCGGCGGCGCCACGTTCGTTCAAAGCATAAATCGAGACCGCGCGAACATAAGCATCGGCGCTGTTCGTGCGCGCGATCAGCATGTCAGTCAGCGTCGGCAACGTGGCCTTCATTGAAACCGTCTCGCGATACGCGGCTACTAATTGTTCGGCGATCGACGGCGTCACCAGCAATCGCAACCGCTCAATAACGGATTCACGCTCGGCATCGTCGTTGGAAGAAAGACCCTCGCGCAGAAATTGTTCGTCCTGATCTTCCAGAGTAAAGCTCAGCCCGCGCATCAACCGCTCAATCGAACGAGCTCGCCGGCGCCGCAGCAACACCGCCATAAAATCGTGCGTAGGCGACGGCGATCCTTCCAGTGCCTGTATGGTCAAAGCCGCGCGTTCGATGGCGCCGACCTCCTGGCCGACGCGAGTGGCCAAACCCTTTTCGCCTCCGAGCAAAGCGTCGAGCACGATCGCATGCTCGTCTTTCGTGACTCGATATTCCGAACGCAACTGTCTGATAAAGCTGTCGTCGGGATCGCCATCCGTGGCAAGTACTCGCTCTAAATAGCCGGCCAACGCTCGCTCGTAAGTTTCGAGCTGCAATCGCTTCTCGACCGAAATTTGCTTTGACGGATCGATCATGATCGCGCGCTCTTCTTCCGCCAGCGCGGCCATAACTTTTTCGTGATCCGCCTTCTTGATCTGAAGTTGCTGGCGCAACGATTCCAGCAACTGCACCTCTTCGCGCGTGACGAAACCGTTGGCGAGAGTTTCTCGAACGGCGTCTTTGTAGACTTCGAGCACCTGCGCTTCGCCGCGCGCGTTTTCGCGCGAGCGAATGGTATGAATCAGAAAAGCCTCGCGCAGGTCTTTGGGCGGTTGAATGTCGGTCCAGGCCCAGCGCTTTATGATATTGCGGGCCAGCGCTTCCTCGGCGAATGATTTTTGCGATCGGCGCATGCGTCGCACAAGAAATAGCGTGGCCGTTAACACGACCGTTATGAGGAAAAGATGCGGAAAGACCCACGGCAATTTCCACAAGCTCGGCGCGCCCGCGAACGTGTAGAACGTCACGAACGCTGTGAACGCGGCCAGGGTGAAAATCACGTGGCGCACGCGGACTGCGTCGGTGTCGGCATCCCTGCGTTTGAGCCAGTCGCCAACCAGCCGTTCAATCAACGAGAACAAAAGAAACGTGCCGAGCCCGCACACGGCCAGCGTCAGGATCGCGGCCACCGCGCGCGGAACCGCCGGAAGAAAGAAGAAACCCGCCGTCTTTGCATCGAAGCCAGGCAGAAAAGCCGTGTGAACCATCATCGGTTCGTTCGTCCAACTTCCGCCGAAGTAGTAACTCCACGTTCCCGCCTGCAGGAAGTAGTAGAAATAAAACCCAAACACGAGGCCGGGAAAAACGAAGTATGCGAATCGCTTTGGCCGCGACTCGATTTCCTTCCAATATCCGTTTTCTTCGTTGATGTCGGGACAGAATTTCTTACAAGCCGTGCATTTGGTGCACTGCGAATTCTCCGTCTCGCGCAAACCATGCGGCTCCGTGTAGATCTTTTCGATAAAGGAGAGCGGGCAGACGTAGTTGCACCAGGTCTTTCCCGTGAAGAACGCGCCGCAGGCCAGCGCCGCCAGCGAGATCAGGACAAAGAAAGTCGCGATCGCGTGTCCGTCGCCGTTGGTTGCGATCAGACGTATCCAAAGCGAGACAAAGAAAATCGTGAAGGTCAGGTAGTAGTAGTTCTTCTCGAGCCACTCTGAAGCTCGGCTGGTGCCCGGCCGTCGCAACCGCACGGCTATCTGTGAAAAGAAAGCCAGCGGGCAGATGCGTCGCCAGCGGTGATAGCCGACCAGGACAATGAAAAGCGGAAGCGCGGCGACCACAATGGTCCAGACAACGCGACCGGCCAGCGCCTGAACCAGGTAGGTGAAGATCGGAACGGCGATGAAGACGACGAGCGCGGCCCAACGGACGGGCTCGACCCACCATTCGTTGTCGGATTTCGCTTGTGATTTGCCCGCTACCGGCAAGGACGTGCCAGTCGGTGTCGAAGGTGGCCTCGGCGAGGCAACAGCCATGGGTACTTTCCAGCTCCTGGAGTTCTGGACTTTTACTACACGAGCTTGACGAAGTGATGGAATAGACTTGCCTTGCCAGTGTAGTTAGAGAGAGTTGGCGACACAAGCGGGCTTATAGCGCCAACGGTGCGGGAGGTGATGGCCCAGGGCAGCGCCCTGGGTAGTCAGCGCCTTGAGTGTGCAAGCGCTGAAGGCGCGAGAAGTCCGGGTGAGCGTCCTTTCGCGCTTTCAGCGCTCCGTTCTTAATTACTGAACTTACCCAGGGCGTTGCCCTGGGCCATCACCTTTCGCGCCGTTGGCGCTGTAACATACCCATACCAATCCGACTGACTTTGATTTAGTATCGCCGACAATGAAGGCCCCGCGACCACTGCCACAGTCCAGCGAACTCCATTCGCCCGATCCATCCACCCGTCCCAAACTTCTCGCAACTATTCTGATTATTTTTTGTATCGCGATGGGAGTCAGACTTCTGGTCTGGCAACTCTACCGCCAAGACGTTGACGGTGTGATGTCGGGATTGACAGCCGGTTACAAGAGCGAAGCCCGCGCGCTGATGAACGGCGATCTGAGGCTATTCTTAGCGGGACCCGATCCTCCTTCCGATGCATCGGTGATGGCTCATCCGCCCGGTTACCCGATCGTGATGGCGATCGTCTTCAAGCTATTTGGCGAATCGGATGCCGCGCTTCGTTTCTTTCAAATCGTTTGCGATTCGCTTTCGGCAATCTTTGTCTTCCTGATAGCGGCGGAGCTGACCGCGTCGAGAAAGATAGCAACCACAGCTGGAATTCTGGCCGCACTTTCACCGCAGCTCGCGTACACCTCGTCGCTGCTCCTGCCGGATTCGCTTTCCGTGTTGCCGATCCTGGCTTCGGTTTATTTGATCGCGCGCGCGTCGCAGGGTTCGTTGCCCAGCTTTGCGTGGCCGATTGCCGGCGCGTTGATAGGAGTTTCGTGTTGGTTGCGGCCGAACGGTTTGCTCTTGCCGCTCTATTTCGCCGCGGCGGTTCCGTTCCTGATGCCTGCGGGTCAGCGATGGCGCAAAGCAGCGTTGCTGGCCGTGGGGGCGGTTCTGGTCATCGCGCCGATCACGATTCGAAACGCGGTCGTGTTCCGAAGTTTCGTTCCGTTGTCGTTGGGCTCCGGCGTCACATTGGTCGAAGGCATCGCGGATTACGACCGCGATGGAACTACCGGCGCGCAAAAGACCGATATGGAAGTCCTGCAGTCGGAAGCGCAGCAGTCCGGCCGACCCGAGTACGCCGGTTCGCTTTACACGCCGGATGGGGTGGATCGCGAACGTGCGCGTACACGGCGAGCGGTGGCGATCGTTGGTGAACGGCCGATCTGGTTCGCCGGCGTCATGGTGCGCCGCGCGGCTTCAATGCTCAGGTTGGAGAGAGTTCCGGTAATTGATGGCAGCCCGCTTCGAGCGGGACGCGGAGCCACGACGGGATTTCTGAGATTTCCCGGAATGGTTTTGAAGAGCGTTCAAAAACTCTTCATCACGGCGGTGATGCTGCCGGTGGGTATTGTCGGGTTGGTTTTGTTCGCGTGGCCGCGAAGGAGATGGCGCGAGCTGTTGATCCTGCTAGTTGTGCCGGTCTACTACCTAACCATTCAGTCGCTGCTGCACACGGAGTACCGGTACGTGATCGCGGTGCAGTATTTTCTTGCGGTGTTTGTGGCTGTGACGGTTGCAAGAGCGTACGAAGGAGCGCAGGTGGCCCGCCTGCGCTCCATCAATTAATTCCGTCGTTCGAGGTTGTAGTCGCGCAGGCGGCGATAAAGCGTGGATGGCGAGATGCCCAGGATCTCCGCGGTCTTTCCGCGGTGCCAACCGGTCTGCTCCAGCGCAGCCAGGATCTGTTGTCGCTCGACTTCGCGCAACGACGAGGTCGCGGGACCGTCTGGCGAGAACACGGGACTGGTGCTTGCCGGCAGGCCTCCGATGGTTTGCGAAGGATGCGAAACGGGCCGGGTAACTTCCGGCGGAAGCTCGGACAAGGTGATTCGGTCGTTATCGGCCAACAGCACCGCGCGCTCAAGACAATTTCGAAGCTGTCGAACATTTCCCGGCCAGTGATACGTACGCAACGCGTCGAGGACTTCCGGAGTCAACTCAGGCGGCGTCGGGCCGCTAAGGTGTTTAAGCAAGTGCTTGGTCAACGCTTCGATGTCCGCCGGCCTCTCGCGCAGCGGCGTCAGGCTGATCTGAAATCCGTTGATGCGATAAAGCAGGTCAGCGCGGAAAGTTCCTGCGGCAACTACGTCGTCAGGGTTCCGATTGGTAGCGGCGACGATGCGAACGTTCACTTCAACCTTGCGTACTGCCCCCACGCGATAGAACGATCGTGTTTCGATCGCGCGCAAAAGTTTCGCCTGAAGCTGCATCGGAAGTTCTGTGATTTCGTCCAGGAACAACGTGCCGCCGTCGGCCAGCTCGATCAAGCCGAGCTTGCGTCCCTTGGCGCCGGAAAAAGCGCCGGCCTCGTATCCGAACAATTCGGACTCAAGCAGCGATTCCTGAAAAGCGGCGCAGTTCAGATCGATGAAGGACGCGTCGGCCCGGTTCGACAACCGATGGATCGCATGTGCGATCAGTTCTTTTCCGGTTCCGCTTTCTCCGGTGATCAGGACGGACGCTTCGGACGGCGCAACGCGTTCCACCAGGCGGACCGCTTCACGCATTTGATCCGAAACCGAAATGACTTCCGGCATCGCGGACTGCCGGGCAAGTTGCGCGCGAAGGCGTTGGTTATCGACTCGCAAGCGCCGTTTGTCGGCCGCCTGTTTGACCAGCGCGTCCAGCTCGGTAATGCGATACGGTTTTGAAAGATAGTCGTACGCGCCGAGCTTCATCGCCTCGATCGCGGTTTCGACCGTCGCGTGGCCGGTTAGCATGATTGCTTCCGGAGGATTGGGCCGCTCGCGAACCCGTCGCAGCAACTCCATCCCGTCCATTCGCGGCATGTTGATATCGCACAGAAGTACGTCGACGTTGCTCTCTTCCAACAGACGCAACGCTGCTTCGCCGTCAGGCGCAGCCTGTACTCGATAACCCAGCCTCTGTAGTTCTTTTTGAATGACAAGCCGAAGGTTGGCTTCGTCTTCGGCAACAAGAATTCGCGTCGGAGTAGTTTCGCTCAAGCTCTCTTAGTCTCCGTCTGGTGCGGTCCTTGCGGCAGGGAGCGAAATCGTGAAGGTGGTGCCGACACCGACCGTTGATTGAACGTCTAAACGTCCGCCGTGCTCAGTTACAATACCATAACAAACGGCGAGACCGAGACCCGTTCCGTGGCCGACCTCTTTGGTTGTAAAGAACGGATCGAAAATTCTGGTCAGATATTCGGGCGCGATTCCCACCCCGGTGTCGCTGACCTCGACCATCACCGAGCCTTCGTCGTTGCGAGTTCGCAAGGTCAGGCGGCCGCCGTTCGGCATCGCGTCGATCGCGTTTGTCGACAAAGCGATTACAGCTTGTTGCAACTGTCCTTCATCGCCGGAAATCAACGCGACATCTTTTTCAGCCTCGACGCGAATCTCGACCGACTCGCCGCGTCGCTGGTGCGAAAGCAAACGCGCGGCCGAATCGACTACGTCCGAAACGCTGACCGGCATCTGCTGGCTGGCGCGGGTGCGGCTGAAATCCAACAACCCGTTGGTGATCGACTTGCAACGAAAGGCTTCGCTGCGAATGAGCCCGAGATATTCTCTTAAGTCGTCGACTTCGGTCGAAGCGCCGAACACACCCTCTTCTACGCGCGATTCAAGTGCTTCGGCACAGGCAGCAATTGTCGCGAGCGGATTGTTTATTTCGTGAACAACGCCGGCGGCCAGGCGACCGACCGCGGCCAGCTTTTCGGCCCGTCCGATCGCGCGGTTGGCTTCGACCCGCGCGCTGATGTCTTCACCCAGCGTGATCACGTGTGTCACCGCGCCGTTTTCGTCTCGCATCGGAATCTTGCTTATCAGCCAATGCTGGCTCGCGCCATTCGGGTCCGCGGTTTCCTGCTCGAATCGTTCTATCTCGCCGTTCTCGAATGCGCGCTTGAACTCGGCCTCGAGCACGTCACGCCGCTGACGGGTCAGAACTTCGAAGATATTTCTTCCCAACGCGTCATCGCGCGGGATTCCCTGGCCACCCAGTTCACGATTTCGGTTCCACGCCACAATCCGATAGTCGCGATCGACCGCATAAAGCGAAAGCGGCAATGTGTCGATGATCGCTTCGGTGAAGCGCCGCTGCTCTTCGGTCGCCAGCGAGATCGAGGCGTCGCGCGCCGCGTCGTAAAGCGAAGAGATGTGCGCGGCCATCGCGGTCTGTTGCGCAGCAGCGTCAACCAAACGCCGGACTGATTCGGTGCAAGCCTCGGCTCGGTCAAAGCCGACGATCAATGCGCCCTGCGCTCGCCCGCCGAAATAGAGCGGCGAGACGTATTCGACCGCATGCTTTTCGTCGCGAAGAAAGAAGTCGTCGCGATTGTCGATGAAAATGGATGACAGCGAGTAGGGAGTTGAGAGCCAACTTTCCAGTCTCTTCATGTTCAGGCTTTGTGGTCCCTCGGCGCTGCCTTCGCGGTCGAAGACGCAAACCGCCGAGCCGGTTTCGTACAGGTTGGCTGCGACCGCGCAAAGCACCGCGTCGGTTCCCTCGTATGTCGCGCCCGCGACGCGCCGGACAACTTGTTCGGGTTCAAGCGTGCGCAGAAGACTGCGACCCAGGTCCGCCAGAAACATCAGCTCGCGATTGCTTCCGACCAGCGCCTGTGTCCGTTGGGCTGCTTCGAGCCGCGCGCTGACGCGCGAAAGAAGTTCGCTCGGGTTGGATGGTTTGACTATGTAGTCATCGGCGCCGGCTTCGAATGCTTCGACCTTTCGCTGTACATCGTCGCTGGCGGAGAGGACTACCAAAGAGAGTTGCCGCGTGTTTGGACGCGCACGAAGAAGCCGGCACAGAGCAAGCCCGCTCACTTCCGGCATTTCGACATCGAGCAAGACCAGGTCGCACGGTTGCTGATGCAAAATCCGCAACGCGGTAGGAGCGTCGGGTGCTGTCAGTACGTTGTAGTTGGCTTCGGCGAAGATTTCCTGCAGACGGGCGCGCATGGCCTCCTCGTCATCGACGATGAGAAGAGAAGTTTTGGTTTGGTCGTTGGTGGATGGATCAGGCATTCCCTTGTCGATGAAAGCGGAAGGGAGGCAGTTTGTCAAGAAAGTCGTTTGAGTCGGTGAGTCCAGGAAATCGCGATAAAGGACACACTGAACCTAATTAGAAATTAGCGTCTTCAGGAATACGCTACTTTGAACCGGACTAATTTCTCCTAAGCAGGAATGTAAGGAGGAAGTTGATAATGAAAGAATCTGTTGCGGGTTACCACGTAATCATCGCCAAAGTGTCGGATCACGTCTTCCTTCGAAGAGTTTTCCAGATACAAATAGTGACTGAACTAGAAAAACGCAGAGCATTAGTAGATTACTCATGATCTTCTTTATGCCGTCCTTGTGCTTCTAAGGGCACGGTGAATTGAGAAATGTCTCCGGGTTCCGATTTTCACCATTACTTGCAACTCCAAAATGCATTAACTCGTGATCGCCGGAGTCTGCTTTGAAGATGACCAGTTGACGTCCTAATTCGTGAAGTAGGAGCGTATAAGACTCCAGATTACTTCGCTCCCCTCTTCGCGTATTCCTGACTGTTAATAAACTGAAACTCCACAGCAATGGAACTTAAACCTTTTGTGTCGGACTTAAACCGAAAGTCCTTAACTTCAAATAGTAAGTAAAACCCTTCGATTCTTACCTGGCGTTTTGTAAAAATAGGCACCACATCGGACGCATCGGTACTTCGAGCGTTGCGCATCGGGTACAGCCACCCAACACGATCTTTTGCAGAGAAGTAGTCCTGCTCAGGGTCGTTTGACGGCTTAAGCAAGTCGCGTTCATCTTTGCGTGTAATGTCGGTTAACTCGACTATCCACTCAACAATGTCGGAATCGTCTTCACTCACTCTACCTGGCCAAAGAACAAGTTTGTATTTAGGTTTGCCGGAAACATCATTAATCACCTTCTCGAATTCCGGCCTTGCTGTGTCCAGACGAATACCAAAAGTCTGCTCCTGGATTTGTCGGGTTCCTCTCTTCCAGCTCTCGATCGCGAAGACATTTGGATCCTGAAGTGAGGCGGGCAGGAAGGTTGCCAGCAAGAATATGAAGGAATTGACGGCTGCAATCATTCTAGTCTCCCCGAGGTTACAATGAGAGGTTGCCGAGTAACTTCGCAGCATTTAAGGCTGGGAAGCACTTTTCGGCAATGTGGTTAGTTAACTTTGAACTACCGCGAAAATCAGAATCGGATTTGTCTCCGAATTGGTGCACAGCCTCGTGCAACAAAATTAAGGCCCGTTGCTGGGTATCGAAAGCGGTCGCTTTTGGGTTGAAAAAATAGTCGTTCAGAAAGGTGGTTTTCTCAGAGCGCCCGGTTAGTACGGTTCCAAATACTTCAGCTCCGGCTGAATTCCTGGTTTCTTTGAATTTACTTGCAATGGTAGGACGTGGAACGCCCCGCTCTGAAGGTAACCCAATGGTAGACGACCTGCCGTCGAAAACATTGACGTTTATTTGAAGCTGTCCTATCAGAGCAGCGAGACTCGGGACACCAAATTCCTTTAGGGCTTCATCACAGTCACTCCCCTGTTTTGCCACGGCAACTGCGTATTTAAGCGCCTGATCAGCAGTTTTGTAATTGGAATCCGTTAGCTTAGGAAACGGATTGTCCCCCAAAAACGGATAGCCATTTCTCTCTCCAGTTTGAAATCCAATTCTTGCTACTTCTGGAATCAGTTGAGCAAGCCCCCGTCCGATAGCCCCACCGTCGAACTGAAACCAAACACGATTGCCTTCTACTATTGACGCCCCTAACGGTACCCATCCACGCGAGCCATCACCAAGAGCGGCGTTAATACCGAGCATGTACCTATACTCTCCGTATTCTTCGCCCTTTAAGCGAATAACAGAAACCTCTCGACCCGGGTCTCTATCGAGGGCGCCGGCAGCGGCGCCTTTAAGCGCAACGCTGCAAAGCGCGCGCATCCCGTTAATCGAACAGCGGCTGAAATCTGACGCATCCGCCAGTCGTGAGGTGATGTCGCCCGAACTGGGATTGCCGCCCGCGCTGCTTCCACCTCGATACGGATTATCCGTACCTACATCCGCGCCAACCGGATCTATCTCCGTACGGCTGACACCGCCTTCGTTGCCGAAATTCGCGTAAGTCTTCCAGACACTGCTGCCCGAAGGTGCGCTGTGACGCCACTCAAATACCGGGGTGCCGGCGTCGTCGACGATGCTCCCAATCAATTCACGGTTGGCGTAAACGTATCGCAATAAAGGTTGCGCCTGCCGGTTTACAGTGGCCACCGGCGCTCCCTCCAGCACGGTTGACCGAATGTAGTAAGTTGGATTGGGCGTAGGCGCAGGGCAGTTGCTGCATGAGAACACCGGATCCTCAATCAGCATTTGGCCATCGCCATCGAACTTGCGAGAGGTGAAGAGAGCCGATGAGGTTTCTTCTGTGATCGTCCTGTCGGTTTCCCCGTACCGCTGGCCAGCCGCGTCGTAACCGATTTCGACGTCGCTCAGCGGACCGTAGCCCTCGTAACGTCCATCGGCGTCATAGTGGAAAGCAATGTCGCGGTCATTTACGAAAACACCTCCCGATGAAACATCCTGATCCCAATGATTGGCAGTGCGCAGCACGGTGTTATCCCAAACATCATACTCATAGTTCTGGCGATACGGACGATCATCGGTAGTAGTGCCGGGGATGCGAGCCTCCGCACCGCTCCTCGCCTGACTGATGCGTCCTACTTGATCGAACGCATACGAGCGGTCGAGCTTCGGCTCCGTCAAGTCATCTGAAAAACGGACACTTCCGTCGGCGTTGGTCTGGTACTCGGCTCCGAATTTGATGTTCGCACCCTGCAATCCTTCGAACCGCGAGACGCTCAGCCTTGAGTCAAAGCTCCACTTAAGATTAAGAGCGTTGCTATAGACAACTCGCTTGCGCCCTCCCCATGCCCTGTAATCAATTTGCGAAATAAATTCTGACACACCGGAGCCTGAGCCGGTAACACGCTTAAGCCGTCCGGCGACGTCATATTGATAGCCGGTAGCGGCGCCGAATGGATCTGTTAAGCTGGTTAGCTCGCCACCCGGGTTGTATGTGTAATTGAGTGTAAAAGTGCGCGATGTGATCGCCGTAAATTGCCTGGTCTCCGATACCAGTTGCGAGAGAGCGTCATAATAATAGTCCAAACGGCCCGTCGCGTCAGTCATCCAGACCCTGTTGCCGGCCGCATCGTATCCGAAAGCGGTGGGGCCATGCGCAGAAATTGGGGAGGGTGCGGAATAAGAGATGCCGGTTACCTGCCGCCGGTTGCTGTAGCTGTAAGTTGTTGTTGCGCCTCGGGCGTCTGTTGAATGGTGAAGCGTACCATCATCGTTGTATGAAAATATGGACGGGCTGGATTGAATAGGCTTCCTGCTGCTCGCAAGGCGCCCATAACCGTCATAGGTTAGGGTCGTCTGCTGCGCGGCACCCGCAGTACCGGCCCGTTGAACTATTTGAGTTATCTGATCACGGGCATCATATGTGTTTGTGGTCGTGCGATACACCGACTGATCTGCATTCAAGTCTTCTGACTTGATCGCTCGACCCAGCGCGTCGTGAGTAATCCTCTGCTTTCGGTTTACTTCGTCGCGCAAAGTTACGACCTCGCCGCCGGCACATCCGCATCCGCCGTATGTCGCGTGCCTGGTGGATCCGTCCTGGTTGGTCGAAATCCGCGGTCGCCCCTTCCAGTCATAAGTCTGTGCGCTCCAAACCCATCCGGCCGCGTCGTCGCCAACGGCGCCCCATCCGCCGTTGATTTCGGTGGGATTCGAAACCATCACCGCGCGCCCCATCACATCAAACACGGTTAGCTGTCCAATGTAGCCGCCGGTACTGCCGGGATGCTCGCTTGCGATGGCCCGAACCCTTCCGGCGCCGTCTAACAGTTTGGCCGAAACTGTCGGGGTGGA
Source organism: Pyrinomonadaceae bacterium (assembly GCA_963702045.1). GTDB lineage: Bacteria > Acidobacteriota > Blastocatellia > Pyrinomonadales > Pyrinomonadaceae > JACMLC01. The sequence continues at coordinate 4,449,905 of OY969701.1, read as the reverse complement.
TGTGCTGTTGACGGTTACGTATGTCTGGAGGACGTTCGAGCTGGTTGGGTAGATGTAGGTGACTGTAGCAGCACTAAACGAATTGACTGTCTGCGAAATCCTGCCGGCGGAGTCATAGCTGGTGGTTACGTATGCTCCGGTTGCCGTGGCCGGAGACGGAACATTGGTGGGAGGTCCCTGAACTCGGGTCACAGCGCCCAGGTGATAGCTGTACTGCGAAGCCGCCTGGTTTCCCTCGGCATCGGTCGTGGTTGACGGGAACGCATACGTGTTCATCGCTCCCGCGTCCGAGAAAGAATCGGAGTACGAAATAGAAGCCTGTCGATTAAGCGGATCGCGAGCAAAGATGGGCGAGCCGGTGGTGTTATACCCGGTCTTCGAATCAAGGAACTGCGCAGTATTGATGACGTCCCACTTCCTTACTTTGGTGAGATTGCCGCGCCATACGAAGCTGCTTCCAAAATTGCTGGTGTCGTGCTGAATCGGAGCGCCCTGCTGGACGAGGAATTCCCCGTTCTCGTCATAGACGTACTCAACCTTTGAAACCAATGCGTTGCCGTTGGCGCTGTCGTAAACACGCTTCTGGCTTGCCAGTCCGAAGATGCGGCGGCTGGTGTAATTGGGATCCAGGTTGTAATCGGTCTGGGTTGTCCGCAGGACACTGGTTGCGTCCGCAGCGTATTCCCTGACCTCCGACGGCAGGTAGTAATTGAGATTACATCCGGCTCCGCAACTCAATGTGAAAGTCGAATAGCTAAGCGCGTTACGCCTTCTGTTATTGGCACTGTCGCTGATATTGGTTTCAGTGACACGCGGATTGAGCCGGTAAGAAACGCCCGTGTTGTCCTGCGTGTACGAGGTGGTGCTGCGTCGTTGTAAAGCAAGGCCCTGTCCGGCATCGGCCCAGGTATCTTCCTGAAACGGCAACCCCTCATTCCAACCCGAGGAGTGGGAATAGATGTTGTAGTAGGTTCCGTCCGCTGTCTGAATCTGGGAAAAGACAGTATTTGTCGGCTGGCCGACCGTGTTCGGCACGGCGTAGTTGGTGACCGCTTCGGCAAAGTTGTTCCAGTTCTCGGCCCAGTCTTTTCGTTGGGTGAGTCGCGGGCAATCGGTTTGTGCGGTGGTGGCATTTAGCGGCAGGTTGTAGGCGACGTAGTTGAGCGGATGATTGTCGTAGTTCGGATTGCTGTCGGCCGCATACCGGGTAATCTTGTGGACCTGCCCCCATGTTGTGTAACTGAACTTGTAGTAGGTGCCGCCCGGAAGACTAACCTGTGCCAGCACCGGCAGCGTCGCGCCGTTCTGCAAACCAACGATGCTGAGGTTGGTGAAGTTAGTTTGAAGCGTTAGATTCGCGTAACCGAACCTGGCCCATTCGTAAGCCGTTCCGCCGCGCATCTGGGTGATGGTCGAGAGATTCAGGTTTGAGTCATAGTTAAAGTTAAAGACCCGTCCCAGCGTATCGGTGATTGAGGTGAGTCGGCCTTTTACGTTGTGGCTGACGGTGAGGTAGTTGCCGTTCCTGTCTTTCACCTGCGTGCAGCGGTATCCGTTCTCGGTTGAGGTGTAAGAGAGCTGTGTGCCATCAGTGCTGCTTAGAAGCAGAGTTGTTCCGTTGTCGACCAGGAAAAGATAGGACGAGTCGGCAGCTTCATAAGTATTGGTCGAACCGATCTGCCGCACTTCGGCTCGGGCGCCAGACGGCATCAGCACCAGATACCCGTAGGTTCCGGTCTGCGAGTTGAAGTGCCGGCCATAGATCACCGGAAACCCAAGCCGAAATCCCGGCGTAGGAAAACCATTGTCCGCGTCGAACGCCACGTAGGAACCGGCTCGAGTCCAGACCAACGAGTTGTAAGAGAGCGACAACCCGAGATTGAGCCCCGAGCGGCCTTTCAAACCGACCAGCGGCAGACTCCAGTTGAAGTTGCGCGATAGCGGATCTTCACCCGAGCTGCCAATTCGGTTATCGGGATCCAGCCTGGCCATTACGAAATCATCGTACGTCCCGCCCGATTGTGGCTCAGGTTCCAGAAGCGGATAGGAGGCGTCCGTCAGCTCGCGGCGAAAGTGATGAGCGGCCATCGCCAGCATCTGGCCCAGCGACGCACGCAGCAGCCTACGCTGCCGTGACGGCGGTGAAAGCCTTCGCTGGCGAAATGCCTGCGCCGGTGTCGTAGTGGTTGTTCCGGTGTTGGGATTGCAATCGGGCTCGGCCGGCGAGCAGCGGGTGGAAGGGTCGGCATCAGGAGGTTCGGGTTCTACCGGCGGCGTGGCTCGCAAGGCGTCAAGATTTGGAAGACTTACTGCCGGCAAGCTCGGCGGCGACGGTGGCGGCTCCAGCGGTGACGGTTCGGGTTGCGGCGTCGGTTCAATCGAAGGCTCTGGTGATGGTTCTGGACTCGGACTCGATGCCGGGGCGAGATTCCCGGCTTTGCCGTAGTCTTTGAACCCGTCGCCACCCGGCGTCGAGACTGCCCCCACGTGTGGGATGGATGGAAGTAAAGACAACATCAAACAAGCAATCCATAAAACCGCGACTACACGATACGACCCGCTAAGGGCCAGGGGTTGCGAATCCTTCATTGATGGAGGGCTCCTGTGAGTTGAGCCTCAGCCGTGAGGTGACAATGATGCGGGATTGGTTGTGGGGCATCTTTTGTGAATCCTCATTGACCGAAGGTGTTATAAAACGATTGAGCCCCGTAACCCGGGTATGGGTCGACGGGGCTCGAAGTTTTATCTGGGAACCTTGGTACTTACTACTATGCTTCTCTCCGCTATTGGTGGCCGGCAATACATTGCGATGTAAGGCGAATCGTTCATGGCGTTGAGGGTGACGCTTGCCTGAGACTTCGCGAGAAAAGGATCTAAAAGCTTGTTGGACAATAACTGGGTACGAGGCTGGCGCAGACAATACTCATAAAATCACAGCATTGCAACAATTTTTGCGGGCTGCATTTGCCTTTGGCCAAAAAACAGGCCGAATTTCCATATTTTCAGTTATTTATTGAGATTTGACGAACCCGCTAATTTTTCAAAAAGGGTTCAAAGGTCGACATTTCTTATCTCTTCGCCGTGTTCTCAACCTCGGCCAAACGCCGCTGTAGCTCTGACGCGTTGCGTCGTGCATCGAGGGCGAAATACAGAGCAGTAGTCGCGATCACGAGCGAGGCGATAACTATGGTCCAATGACGGCACTGTCGCGACTTCGCGCTGTCGGGATGGTCGGCGAGGAATTGTCTTCGCACTTTATGCTGGTCCTGACCGCTGTCGGCGAACCATTGTTCGTCGAATTGATGAAGAATGTGATAGCTCATAAATAACTCCTGGGGGGCAGAGAGTTAGGGTGATGGTTAAGCGGCCCTTTGCTGCGTTCGTAAATTAATTGATTGCCGAGGACGTCAGCTTGCCGGTCGCCAGGTCCGGAAGTCTCTCCGTATCGCCGCCGAGGCGTAGCCGGCTGCGGCGTTGTTTGTGTTCGGACTTGGATGAATACATCGCCTGGTCGGCCGCGATCAAAAGCTGATCCAGCGTTTCGCCATGTACGCCGTACGTGGCCGAGCCGACGCTGATGCCGACGGTCGCAAACATGTCCGCGCGCACCGGCAGAAGGAAATTCGAGATCGTTTTCTCGATACGCTCGCGAAGCTCTTCGACCTGATCACCGACCAGCTCCTGCACGATTGCTACGAACTCGTCACCGGCGTAACGCGCCAGGAAGTCGTACTCGCGAAGCTGCGCCTGGAGCAATCGAGCCACTTCCCGCAACATCTGATCTCCGACCTTGTGCCCGAAGTTGTCGTTCACCTGTTTGAAGTCATCCAGGTCCAGCATTACCACCTGGAACGGACGTTTGATTCGGTTGGCGCGCGAAACTTCCTGCTCGAATCGCAAATACATACAACGCGCGTTCGGCAATCCGGTCAGCGGATCTGTCAACGCATTTGATTCAGCTACGGCGTGATGCATGGCGTTGGCCAACGCATCCGCTGCCAGACGCACCACTGTGTCGAGCAAACGCATGTGATCGTCTGTGTAGTTCTCGAGCTCGGTTGAATAGACCGAGATCGCTCCCAGCAGTCGCTCGTCCTTAACCAGCGGCAGCGCTGCCATGGCTCGGTAATTTGTTCCGGGCGTCAAATGCATCCCGGCAAAATCCAGACCCGGATCGATTCGATTTATCGGACGACGGTTGGCGAGGGTAAAGCCGGTCACGCCTTCTCCCGGAGCGACACAGCGGCCGAGCAAAATGTCCGCGTTCTTTCCGGCGACGTGCGCCGCTTCGGCGAAGCCTTTCATCTCGTCGTGCATGTAGACGACGCAGGTGTCGAACGGAATGATGTGACCGATCTTGTTGACGATGATCGCCAACGTGTCCTTGACGTCGAGCGACGAACCGAACGTGCGCGCGATTTCGTAAAGCGCGTAGACCTCTCTGTGCGCATTCTTGATCTGGTCGAGATAGGCCGGCGCATTTTGCCGGTTCGGCGAGAGACTGTTTTCAGTGTCCGCGGACAGGCTTAAGCCGAGTTCCCGCTCGCCGTGATGATCGAGCCCTTCGAGCTTTATCTTCGCTTCGAATCGAGGAAGATTCTTGAGAAACGAATCGACCACACTCGGATCAAACGTGGTCCCGGCTCCGCGCAACAACAGTGCGCCGGCTTCTTCGCGCGTCATTCCGGGACGATACGGACGGTCTTCTCGAACCGAGTCAAAACTGTCGACCACGGCCAATATTCGCGCGGTGAGCGGAATCTCTTCGCCCTTCAAACCATCCGGATAACCCAGCCCGTTCCATTGTTCGTGATGGTGGCGCACGATCGGAACAACCGGATACGGAAAATCGACGCGACTCAAAATCTCCGCACCGACCGTCGTGTGCACCTTCATCTTTTCAAACTCGGCGGCAGTCAGCCGGCCCGGCTTGTTAAGAATATGATCGGGAACTGCCAGCTTGCCCACGTCGTGAAGCAACGCGCCTGCGGTCAGCGCTTCGATCTCGCTGTCCGACAACCCGTAGATTTTTCCCATGCCCGCTGCGTAGATCTGCACGCGACGGACGTGACAGTGCGTTGTCTGGTCCTTGGCATCGATCGCCGTGGCCAGCGCCTCGACGGTGGCCAGGTGTATGCGGCTCATCTCGGACGCTTCGCGTGTCTTTTCGCTAACTCGATCGAAATAGATTTTGTAGGTTGCGTAAGTGGCGGCGATTACCGGGATGCCCAACAGCACGTAAAGGAACCCGATATTTGTGATCGAGATAAAGATCACCGCGGCGGCTATTGCTGCGGCGAAGAAAGTCCAGCTGGTCCAAAGATAACCGTCGCGCCAGAATCTCCAGATCGAACGGCGGTTCTTGAGCGCGCACATGGTGGCGACCGTCAAACCGTTCAGCAGGTACTGAAGAAGCGCCATCAGCGAGAGCGGGATCAGCAACTCGGTGTAGACAACAAGGCTATTAGCGCCAAGCGGCACGGTTTCAACGTGTGCGTAGGCGGACATCGCAAAGTAAAAGAAGTGTCCGGATACCAGGACCGAGATTGCCATCATCGCGGGCGCGCCGATCCAGCTTGTGACTCGCTTAGTGGTTCGATGCGAGCTGACAAACGAATCAACCACGCCGAGCATAATTGCCGACGGGACACCCAGCATCATTACGCTCAAGAAGGTAAAGGCATCGCCCGCGGTAACGCTGGCGGTGGTGTTGGGAATTCGAATCGGATATGAGCTGGTGATCAGGACCAGGACAAGCAGCGCGACAAACTGGCCCCACTGTGTAGTCGTAAACGCGAGACAGTTGTAGACAGCCCACGCGGCCGTCAACACTCCGAAGAAGACCATCACAGACCAGTAGACCTTAGCCGCGCGGTTGTAATCTGACATGTCTATGAATTTCACTCGACGCTTCTCCGATCGCTGCGAAAGTCTCTGGTCTCAGTTGGGGGCAAGAGAGCTTCGATCGTGAATACCTGTTCTGTTATTCGTTTTCGCCGTTGAGGACGACGTTTAGGGAATTGCCGAAGATGACACCTTCGCTCATGGTGATACCTTCGCTCATGGTAATTCCGTTGAGGAAGACAAAGCCCTCGCTCATCGTGATTCCTTCGCTCAGCGTAATTCCGGTTGGAATAATGATTCCTTCGCTCAGCGTTATTCCTTCGCTTAGCGTGATGCCCTGCGGCAGGATGATTCCGCCGGTCGTGTTATTGAGCGTGCCGGAGTTTTGCAGAATCGTGTAGGTCAGAAGCCGTACCTCGCTGGTCAGAACCACCGGCGCGCTGCCCTGGAATTTCGACATCTCGACCGGGTTGTAGAGACGGTACGAATACCAAAGCGTCTTTCCCTGATACGGCAACTGCATCTTGCGGAAGAGCTCGTCGCCGCCGTACACGTTCCAACCGTTAAAGAAGATTAAGCCGCTGCGTTTGACGCTCTCGCCGCCTACCGTAATCGTAGCCGGCGGCAACGAACCGCTCAGTATGTTCGAGCCCACCGCGGCCCATCCCGCATTCTGGCTGATCGCGCCGGCCAATCTAATCGCGGCGTCGATATTCAAAAGCCCCGCGCCCTGCGAAACCACATCAGTATTGCGAAGCGGCTGGGCCGTGAACTGAAGAATCGCGCGAACCATCGGCGCCGTCAGACCCGGGTTGCGTTGAATGATCAGAGCCGCGCTGCCGGCAACAACCGGAGCCGACATGGATGTTCCGCTGAGCTGCATCAGGCCTGGCTCGACTTCGATCTGCGGGTACTTGGTTTTGAGCTGGCTGCCGCTGCCGGGGCCTTTACCCACCAGCCGATTTCCCGGCGCAACCAGGTCCGGCTTGATAACGAAATCGTAAACCTTCTGACCCGACGAATTGGTTCTCCAACTAAGTGTTGGACCACGAGAGCTGAATCCGGCCACCGTGTCGTCCGATCGCTTGTTGGAGCCGTGCATGTTGATCGCGCCGACCGTTATCGCCAGAGGTTCGTTACCCGGCGCGGTGATGCTGCCGTAAACTCGTCGACCGAATGCGTCCTGACCCTGATTACCGGCGGAGGCCACAACGACGATTCCAGCTGCTACCGCTTTGCGAACGGCGCGGCAGAGCGGGTCATTGAAGAACGAAGCGGTCGATCGTGCGCCGAACGACAAGTTCATGACTCGAATGTTGTAGTCGTTCTTCTTTTGAATCGCCCATTCCAGGCCGCGAATCGCATCGCTGGTCAGTCCGGAACCTTCTTTGCCGAGTACACGAACATTTATGATGTTGGCTCCAGGCGCGATTCCGCCGCTTCCGCTTTCCGCATCGCCGGCGGCCAGCGAAGCCACCATGGTTCCATGCCCGTTCAAATCTTTTGTGGTCGATTCGCCCGTAACGAAATTGATTTCGGCCGAGACTCGGTTCGGAAACAGGTTGCGATCAATTCCGCTATCGAGGATCGCGATTCCCACTCCGGCTCCGGTAAGGCCGGGCTCGCGAGCAGTCATCTCGCCCTTGCCGGTAATATTCTTTAGCTTCAGCCACTCGGCGCTCGTCTCGTTGTCGAGCGAGACCTGCGCGATGTCATCGCGAATCGCGAGCTCGCTGACTTGTCTCAATGGAAGTTCGGCGAGCACGCCGTCGAAGGCTTTGAACTCTTCACCGATGATGCGCGCCTCGGATTTCAAATCGTCCTGCGGCGCGTCGTTGGTTTGAATGATCACGCGAACATTGCGGGTCAGATCTTCTTCGGCTTGGCCTTCGATGAGTTCCTGAATCTCGGGCGCCAGCTTTTGCGCGATGATCGATTGCGCAACTTCCGAGTCCTGCAATCCCGTCTCCCACTCGCGCTTTCTCGTGTCCAACGAGATTCGAACGACATCTTCGCGTGAAGCCACGCGCTCGATGTCGGCTATCGCAATTTCGCCGGCAGTCTTGCGAACGCCCCGCGAACTCTTCGCCGGGACATAGGTGTCATCCACCGAGATCAGTTCGTCTCGCAGCTCAGCGGAAATTTCGTTCCGGGTGCTGAGAAGAATGTTCAGGCGGTCTTTTTCACCGTTCGATTGATAGTGGCGTACGAGTGCTTTTACTTCGGGGGAGATTTTTCGTTGGGCCAGAGAAACAGTCGTCTCCTGGCTGTTGGCGGGAGCTTTGGCGGAAACGAGAACGATTACATTGAAAACAAGCGCGATCTGCAATAACAGCGCGCCGGTTTGTGCCACTCGATGCAATGACCTGTTTCTGCTTGTTCTAATCGCCTGCGGGTTGTTCCTTGAAACGTGAGTTTTCACAACTTCCTCGCTCTTATGCGTAACGGGTTTCCTAATTCCTTGCTCTAAAATCTGCCGACCCCTTAGTAGTAAACGTCCGGGCCGAAGATGAAAGCTTCAGGGCAAATCCACTTCCATCTACGGCGCCGGACAGGGCAAGTGGCGGACAGGTGGCACTCGTCCGCCATTCTCGGGGTGAGATTCCTTAACGCGTTCCGCCGCATCCGGGACGCAAACCTAATTTTCAAATCTGCGCGGCCTTCGAACTCCGTGCGGAGAGTTCGATGAGCGCCTTTTTAGAACGCTCCAGCCGCGCCAACATGCATTACAAGTCATGTGCCGTGTCTGCCAGGGGTCGTGCGAAGAGGCGGAATGCGGAAATTGTTCGGGTTTATCGAATGAGCGAAGGTAACGACGAGTTCGGTCATCGCGTTCATCGTCAATCTGACAGGTCAAGTTGAGAAGAAGCTCGGTCTGGTTTGACCGAACGATACAGTCGCGCGACACCAACGGGGCGGTTGCGATGTCCGGAAGGTACGGTATTACACAACTCTCCAGAACTTCGCAGTCGGGAAGGGGACCCTGTCCCCGCTTGCCTTTTCTAATGCCCATCTTGATGAGGATTCAAAGTTGAGGCGGGGACAGGGTCCCCTTCCGGACTGCGTGTTCCCCAACTAGAATCAATGTCCGACAAACTTCAGTTTGTCGAATGGATGCGACAAACTAAGTTTGTCGGACATTCTTACCAGAGGAGCCGGACGATTGAACGAGGCGGTCATAACAAATTCAAAACCCGAGCCGCCGGTGGGCTACCTGGAGCTTCTTCGCCGAAACAAAGATTTCCGGCAACTTTGGCTCGGTCAGGTTGTGAGCCAGCTGGGCGATTGGTTCAACACGATCGCCCTTTACAGCATCGTTCTGAACCTGACCGGTTCGGGCCGAGCAGTCGGTCTGGTTCTGGTTGCACGGTTTCTTCCAACGGTCGTGGTCGGACCGCTGTCCGGTGTAATCGCGGATCGTTTCAGCCGCAGAACGATAATGATCGTGTCGGACGGTCTGCGCGCGGTCGTCGTGCTTGGCTTTCTCTTCATAAGGCGACCCGACCAGGTTTGGCTTGTTTATGTTCTGACCGTGCTACAGCTGGTTTGCTCCAGCTTTTTCGAACCGGCGCGCACCGCTGCGATTCCTTCGATCGTCTCGGATCGCGAGTTGGTAGCGGCAAACGCGATCTCGTCCGCGACCTGGTCGGCGATGCTTACGCTGGGTGCGGCGATCGGCGGCGCGATAACCGGCGCCTTCGGCACGGACGCCGCGTTTGTCATCGATTCGGCTTCTTACATCGCGTCGGCGTTGTTGATCGCCAGCGTGCGATTGCCGCCACGTCCGATCCGCGTCAAAAGCAAACTTACGATCAGCAAAGCGCTCGGCATCGCCGATACGATCGACGGCGCGCGTTACGTCGTGCGACGACCGCGCGTGCTGGCTCTGTTATTGGTGAAACCGGCCTGGGGACTGGGCGGCGGAATTCTGGCGTTGCTGGCGGTTTTCGGCGAGAGGATATTTCCCGTCGCGGGAAGTGGCGCGACCGGCATCGGGGTGCTTTACGCGGCGCGCGGGATCGGGACGGCGATTGGTCCATTCGCGATGCGCCGGTTTGCCGGCGAAACGGTTAAGAGCATGCAGAAGGGAATTGGCGTTTCGTTCATCATCGGCGGCATCTTTTATATAGCCTTCGGCGTTGCGACGAACTTTACGCTGGCGCTGGTGATGTTGCTGATCGCGCACGCGGGCGGGAGCATAGTTTGGGTGAACTCGACTGTCCTCTTGCAGAAAGTCGTCGAAGATAATTTTCGCGGACGGGTCTTTGCGGCGGAGTTCATGCTGTTGACGTTAACGATGGCCGCGTCGAATTACGCAACCGGAGAAATGTTGGATCGGTTTGGCTATTCGCCGCGCGCGGTCGCGGTCGGAATCGGGGCGCTTTTCATTCTTCCGGCTGTGATATGGTTCGCAACACGGAGGTGGTGGGATCGGGATGGCGATTTGTCTGTCTAGTTAAGGTGCTGTTATTTGAAGAGTGTGGTTTCTCGCAAAGGCGCTAAGAAAAGAAATACCCAAGCCGCCAGGAGCTGAAGATCTCTTTTGCGCTTTCTGTTTTTCCTTAGCGCTTTTGCGTGAAAACCCAAGCACGTAATCCCAGCAAGTTTCGCAAACCAGAGGAGCCTACTAATGGAACTTGGATTAACCAATCGCGTTGCCATCGTCGCTGCGGCCAGTCGAGGAATCGGCTTAGCCGCCGCGCGCGAGCTGTCTCGAGAAGGAGCGCGCGTCTTCATTTGTTCGCGCGATGAAGAACGCGCACGCGAAGCCGCCGAGAAGATAAGCAAAGAAACCGGATCGGAAGTCACCGGCCTCGGCGCCGACGTGACCAGCGACGAAGACATTGAGCGATTCGTAACCGCAGCGCGCGGCGTAAACGGTCGCGTAGACATCTGCGTCACCAACGCGGGTGGTCCGCCCGCAACGGGCTTCGACGCGACCGATTTGGAAATGTATCGAAAGGCGTTCGAGCTGAACGCGCTCTCAGCGATCAGGCTGGCGCGGCTTGTCATTCCCGGAATGCGCGAACAGAAGTGGGGGCGGCTTATCAACATAACGTCGATCTCAGTGAAGCAGCCGATCGACGGATTGCTGTTATCGAACACAATTCGCGCCGGGCTTACCGGATGGGCGAAGACACTATCCAACGAAGTCGCCGCGGACAACGTCACGGTTAACAACGTCGCGCCGGGCTACACGCTGACCGAGCGCCAATCTGAATTGGCCGAAGCGCGAAGTCGTACTACGGGTAAATCGAAAGAGGAAATGATCGAAGGCTGGGCGGCGCAGATTCCGATGCGACGTCTCGCTTCGGCTGAAGAGATCGCCGCGGCCGTGGCGTTCCTGGCGTCCGAACGCGCGTCGTACATCACGGGAGTGACGCTGCAGGTTGATGGCGGATGGGTGAAGGGACTGCTGTAGTCCCAGGTCCAAAGTCGAAGGTTCGAATCAACTGGTCCTTTGGCGTCGCATCTGGAGGTTGGTAACTGGAATCACGCGCTGAACAATTGATTGAAGTGCTTCGCTCGGAGTCGAGTGATTTGGAGCCTGATGCGCGCGCGTGGGCGGCTGCTTCCTCCGTTTCATTGACCCGATATTGGTCCGGGGCTGATGCGCCCGTCGAACGACACGCGGATGTGCGCGCGATATGGACGCCCACGGATCTGTACGTCCGATTTGATTGCCGGCAGAGCGAACCGTTGGTTGTTAGTTCCGATCCGGTTCTGATCAGGAAGACGATTGGATTGTGGGAACGCGATGTCTGCGAAATATTCATCGCCCCTGATCCCGACGAACCCGAGCGTTATTTTGAATTCGAAGCAGCGCCGACCGGCGAGTGGCTCGATCTGGCGATCAGGCAAATGCCAGACGAGCGCGAAACCGACGGGGAGTATTCGTCCGGGATGACGGTCGCGGCTCGCGTCGCTGAGCATGCCTTCACGATCGTGATGCGGATTCCGTGGTCGGCGTTTGGCCGCGAGCCTCGTGAGGGCGATGAGTGGCGCGCGAACTTGTTTCGTTGTGTTGGAAGCGGAGACGAGCGCGGTTACCTGGCGTGGCAACCTACGATGACCGCGCGGCCGAACTTCCACGTGCCCGCGGCGTTCGGTTGGCTTCGTTTTGTCGACGACGGAGCGCAGGCGAGCCGCCTGCGCTCCATCGGTTGGTGTCTTTGCAAAATTACCGCGGTGGCTTTATCTTATCGCTCGTCCCCATTGGCTTTCCTTAGAAATCAATCCCCAAGATAAGAATTATGAAGTTTCGAAATTGTAATTGCCTTTGCCTGTGTCTCCTGGCGTTCGGCCTGTTTGGAATGTCCTTCTCAAGCGCGGCCAATAGCGTCCGCGCCGGTGAAGAGCCCGCTGAGTCTCTGCCCGGTCTCTTGATGAAGAAGGCGCTCGATCCGCCGTTGCGCGAAGACCTCAAGCGCCTGCGCTTTAGTCCGAACGGCAAGTACATCCTTGCTCAGGACAACTGGGGCATACTCGTGCTGTCGCGCGAACCATTCGCAGTGCTCTTTCGCATCCCGGCGGTAAAAGTTTCTCTCGCGCAATTCGCACCCGATTCGCAGTCGATCGTTTTCCATAATTCGTCTGCGCTGGTCGAGGTGTGGAGCGTCGCCGAGCAAAAGCTGAAAGCGCGGCATCAGGTAAACGGCTTTTAGTTTGACTGTGAATCATGAGGTCTATGTTTGGGATGTGTCCGCGAAACTTGCGTCGCCAAGGACGTAATGATCAGAGATGACTTTGTTGAAAGGGGAAGTTTCACGCAAAGGCGCTAAGAAAAGAAATACCCAAGTCGCTAAGAGTTGATGATCTCTTTGCGACTTCTGTTTTTCTTAGCGCCTTTGCGTGAAACCTCAAGTGACCCGATCCGGCTTTGTGGGTCGTCCTCGTTCTAAAGCTGCAAGTCACGATCCACGAAATAACACGAATTAGATCCAGTGCGGCTTCGTGTCTTTTCGCGGATTGTTTGCAATCGTCAATCAGCCTGACTATTTCTTTGTTCTGATATCCATCTCTTTCAGAATCCAACCCGCACCGCCGAACTTGTCCGTTACGAAAAGCACGTAACGAATGTCGACCGAGATTGTGCGGTTCCTTTCCGGCTGGTAGAAGAAATCATTCCCGAGGCCTTCGTAATTTCCGTCGAACACAATTCCGATCTGTTCGCCTTTTCCGTTCAGCACGGGACTGCCGGAGTTTCCGCCGATGATGTCGGTGGTCGAAATAAATGCCAACGGCACGTCGCGGCCACCCGGCAGCGCGTAAGGACCAAAGTCACGAGCGCGGTGAAGCTCCTTCAGCTTCGCCGGCGCGTCGAAAGGAAAACGACCGGTGTCTTTCTCGATTACTCCCGAAAGCGTGGTCAGATAAGAATACGAAATCGCTTCGCGCGGCACGTATCCCTTTATTTCGCCATAAGTGAAACGCAGCGTCCGATTCGCATCCGGATATAAAGTGGCGTTGCGCATCTGGCTGATCGCTTCCGTCAAAAGCGGGCGCAAGCGTTGCACTGTGGAATTGAAGGCTTGAGTTCGAACCTGTGATTTCTGTACTTCGGTTCCGAGCTCCACCGCAAACTCGACCAGCGGTTCACGAACTTCGCGCAATTGCGCCTGCGATAGATCGAACAAACCTGACAGCGATTCGACGGTCGAATATGTTTTGCTATCAACCACTGCGCGCGCGAAATCTTCTTCGGCTCTTCGCCTGGCTTCGCCTTGTAATTGCCCAAACCGCTTTTCGATCGTCGCGATCTTTTGGTTTGGCGAAAGCTCGTCCGCTTTTCTTAAAAGGAAGGTAAGTATCTCGCGCTCGATCGTCGGGTTCCGCTTTGCCAGCGTCCCTGCAATTTGTCCGCGAGCGCGTTCGACGCCCGCGCGGCCAAGCGCCTGGTTGCGTTCGGTCTCAGGCTTTTCTTTGTCGGCTGCGACTTGTTGCGCAAAGTAAGCGATGCCCAGCAGATCGCTGGCGGTAAACATTTGGTTGAGCAACAAGTCGTGTAGCGAAGTCTTGTTCAGTTCGACGTAAGCCTTCTCGAGGCTCGGAAGAACGTCGCCGTACTTCGTCTTTCGTGCCGGATCGGCATTGATCCAACGTGTCAGTTCCGCTTCATCCGCTCTTTTCTTTTCGACAATTCCTTCTCGCCGCATTGCCAGAACCGATCCGGCGAAATTTTTCATCGTGTTGTTCAAATCTGCCAGCGGGGTTTGAAGCTTTACAGCCAACGCCGGATCGCGTTTGCTTTCTTTCTCCATGAGTTCAATTTCGTGTGCGAAGATGTCGACCTGGAAGGGAAGCGCCACGTCCTGGTTGTAAGCGACCGAATAGCTTTCCCGGTACCGGCGCGTCGATCCGGGATAGCCCATCACCATCGCGAAATCGCCTTCTTTAATTCCGGCCATCGAGATCGGTAGAAACTTCTTCGGCTTGTACGGAACGTTGTCGGGAGAATATTCGGCGGGTTTGCCATCCGGCCCAACGTACGCGCGCATGAACGTGAAATCGCCGCAGTGACGGGGCCATTCAAAGTTGTCATCGTCGCCGCCGTAGAAACCGATCATCTTTGGCGGGGCATAGACGACGCGAACGTCCTGCAGAACCAGGTAGGTGAATTTGTAATACCAAAGCCCGTCATTCAACGCCTGTACACGAACTCTGATTCCTTCGGAGTCTTTTGTTCCTGCGGCTTCCAACGCACGAATCTTGGTTTGGATCGCCTTCGCGCGGTCAGGCTGGGCCATCTCCGCTACGCCCTCGGCCAGGATTTCGCTCGTGACGTTTTTCAGCTCCTGCGTAATCGAGACGGTGTAATCCTGCGCCGGCAATTCTTCGCTACGCGACTTCGCCGTGTAACCCAATTCGCCGTAATTCTTTTCCGCCGTCGACGCGTCCACCAGCGAATCGAACGCGACGTGATGATTTGTCAGCAACAAACCTTCGGGCGAGACGAACTCGCCGGTCCCGCCGCCTACGATTACGATCGCATCTTTAATGCTGACGCCGGCCGGATCGTAAAGATCTTTCGGCTTGATCTTCATTCCGCGCTTCGCCAGCTTGTCGATCGGAAGCGAGCTGATCGCGTCGGGCAGAAACATTCCTTCGTCCGCTCTTGCGGTCCAGAGCGGAAGAGAGGATGCGATAGTCAGAAATGCCAGGACACAGGCCCGCAGGCCCAGCAGGGCCAGCAGACTTGAACGTCTAAAAGACTTCATATTCGTAGGTTCCTTCTTATTGGTTGCGTACGACGAGTAGCCGAATCATAAGTGGGAAACGCAAAAAGGGGAAACGAGAAAGGTGATTGGCACCTCGTTATCGTTTCCCCTTTTGCAGGATTGTTTGTCGCCGAATTAATTCGCGCCCGGCAGATATCTTCGAGGATTTACCGGTTCGTTGTTGATGCGGACTTCGTAATGGAGATGCGGACCGGTTGAACGTCCAGTCGATCCCACCAGACCAATCAGTTCGCCACGGGCGATCGTCTGTCCGACCTGCACATCGATATGCGATAGGTGGCCGTAGCGAGTGGTCAAGCCGCTGCCATGATCGACGTAAACAACCTGGCCGTATCCGTTCTGCCAACCCGCGACCAAAACTTTTCCACTGGCGGCGGCAGATACCGGCTGGCCCATCTCAGCGTCGATGTCCTGGCCTTCGTGATATTCGAACGACGAACCGCCGAAGGGATTGCTGCGTCCGCCGAAGCCGCTTTCAAGAGTTCCTTTGACCGGCCAGATCGAGGGAACAACGGCTTGTTGCTTCAACAAGACTTCGTAAGCTCTGAGCTCCTGCTCAACAAACTTCGCTTTGGATTCGACGAAGTTCACCGTCATGTCGTCAAAAGGCAAAGCCGGTCCGCCGGTTCCGCCGCTGACCGGCGCCTGAGCTCCGTTTTCGGCACCTGACATCTCGACCAAACGGCGGGAGGCGTCTTCCACCGCTTCGACCCGGTTATTCAATTTCTGCAGCTGTTGTCGCTGCTTTTCGTTCTCTTCACGCAGACGCGCATTTTCACTTTGCGTCTGTAGATGAATCGCCGTCTGGGCCAATCCATAAAAACCGTACAGTGCGGCGCCGAACGCGATGACCGCAGCGACTACGGTCAACTTGAGCCAACTTTTGTGGATTGCGATTCTTCGGATTCTCGAGCGGGAACGGGAGGTATGGGCAACTATAAAGGCGTAAAACCGATCGTCTCTAATCATAAAGCTCCTTTGAGCGTCTTTGCGCGCGAATAAAGCAAATAATGGCGGCGCGGAGCGACGCAAAAGGCACAGTCGGCCGGACGTAACCGACTGGTGCAAAACCAACGAATTACTTTGCTATTTCTTTGTGACCTGCTTGAAGAGTTGCAAAATAAAGCTCTTAACTTTCGGCCTATTTTCGAAAGCGGAAGAGCCACTTACTTTGCAGAAGGTGCGCAAACTATCACACGAGGGTGTTGAATGCAAACGGCCGAAATGGGCCAAACTGAAATGTCCGACGAACTTCAGTTTGTCGCTGATCCGATAAGTTCAGGACTGTCGCCGGTATTCGACAAGCTAAAGCTTGTCGGACAAAAAACAAAAGAGCCGGAGCGTCGATGCAACGCACTCCGGCTCTGATGTTTAGGAATCTAGCCCGCTGTTAGAAATCTTCCGCTTCTCGCCGCCGAGACCGTCGACCACGCAGAATCGAAAGAATAATCAGCAGCAACAACGCCACGAATACGATCACAATCGCGATCTTAATCGCCGCCATCAGGAACGTGACGAACTTTATCAGCGTGGTCAACAGAGTAATGATCAGTGCAATGATGGTCAGGATTCCGCCCCATCGTCCCGCCGCATAAAGAAAACCATTCATGACTTACTCCCTTAGTTATGAATCCGTTTGAACGCTCTTACGTTCGAATCAATATTAGATGCAAAGCTCGAATCGGCAAAGCCCGGCGTTCGAAAATTTTTACGGTCTCGGTTCAAACGGCAATTGCTTTGCTTCACGCGCCGCAACGTGAGTTATCAATTCACCGGTTCGAAACCGCGCCGAATCCAACGGCGCGCTTACAACCGACGGCGGTGGATGATGCGAATCGAAAGAGCTTGCCGATCGCTCGCGATTCGCACGGCGCCGCAGCCAGTCAACCAACATATAAACGCCTAACGCGACAAGCAGCACGGGGAGAAATTCACGCACCGGCAGGCGAATCCCCAGCATCGTGTGAAGCAGGAAAACCGTTCCGAGTACCAGCAGAGTCAAACTCCACGCCAACGGGTTTCCATAAAGCCTGCGGGCGACGACGTCTTCAGCGGCATCCGGCGCCAGTCCCGCGCGGAGCAATTGAGCCGTTCGGCACGCGTCGACGGCGGCGAACAACCACGTTCCCGCGAATCCCAAAATAAAGAAGAGAATTCCATCAGTGATGATGGACATCTGGAAAAAGCTTGCGAAGATCGCGAACTGAACAATCGCCTTGGATGTCTGTCCATTGTACGCGGCGCCCAGGCCCGGACACATCAACGAAAGCAGAGTAGCCACGAGCGGAGAACTCTTTCGACGAATGATTGGAACGGCGGAAGATTGCGACTGCTGAAGTCTGAGCATCTCGACCCCGCTCACGATGCAGTCCTGGCAAAAGGGAAATCCCCGAATCCGATGGTCGCAAGCCGGGCAAAGCGGCCGGGTGCAACCGTTACATTGGACTACCGCCGGATTCCTTGGGTGATATGCGCAGATCATTGAATTAATACAGTTCCCGTTCGCTTACTCTTGCTGTTTCTTTTGCTCCGGCTTTTGCCCGGTGTTCTGCTCGTCGTTCTTCTTCTGCGAATCGCTCTGATTCTCCATCAGAACAGTCGTGATTCCGTCAGTGATGCGGTCGATGTCGTTTGTCAGCTTGGAAGGCTGAACCGCTTTACTGGCGCCTTGCGAGTAACTCTGTTCCGCCAGCTTCACGCTCGCCAGGTACATTCCGCTGATCGAGCCATCGGCTGAAACTGTGTTGGTCAATACCAGCACCGCCAGCAACAACATCATTGCGACCGTCGCGAGTTGCGGCGAGACCACAGGATCCAGAAGGTCGCGCAGCCACGCGGCGATGCGCGCGCCAATCGGAGCCTGAATCGTTTCCGCTTCGGTCGTTCCCAATGTCGCCTGGAGAATTCTGTCGTGAAGGCCAACAGGAAGCGGACGTTCTTCGCTGATGTAGGTGTAGCAAGCTCCGATCGAGCGCACTACCTGGCCGGGCAATTCGGTGCACTGCTCGCAAAGCGCGGCGTGACGTTCCCACCTGTGAAATAGCGGAGCCGGAAGAAATCCATCCAAATAGTCGGTTAAGTATTCTTCAAAGTCTTCGCAGGTCATCGCCGCTTCCGGCATGGTCTGCATCAAGATTCGAGCTTCCATCTCAGCGGGCGGAGCCGGCGTCTCCGCCACGCGGCACGCCTGAACTGTATTCTTCACCTCGCTCAACAGTTCGTGACAAACAGGGCAACGCATCGCGTGTTCGGCGAATGCGCTGCCGGCTGAAATATCAAGCGCTCCGTCCAGGTAATCTGTTAATCGATCCTCAAAATCTGCGCACAGCATCTCTATTACTCGTTTCTATCCCCTAATTCCAAATTCATTCAAAGCTCACTCCGGTCTTCCTCCAGCCCTTAGACGCAGAGGCCAGTTACTTTTGTTTAGCTTCAGGTCCATCCTTCAGGTCCCTTTTCAGGTCATGGCAACGACACGCATCCTGCGAAGTATCTTCGCTAACTCGATACGGCCGCGATTGATCCGCGACTTGACCGTGCCTTCCGGTATCTGCAGAAGATCGACGATCTCCTGGTAACTCAATTCTTCGATGTCACGCAGGATCACGCATGTACGCAGATCCGGCGAAAGTTTATCAATCCCCGCCTGCACCTGAACGCCGAGCTCGCGGCGCTCTATCTCTCGCTGCACCGAGTTGCCGCCGGTTCGCAGATGATAGGTATGATCTTCCAAATCATCTGCGTGCGTGTCCTGCGGAGTCCGTTGGCGCCGGCGATAATCGTCTATCACCAAATTACGCGCCAGCCGCATCAACCAGTTTTGCAGATCTCCTTGCCTGGGATCGTACTGGTCCAGCGATCGGTACACGCGAATGAAAACATCCTGTGTCAAATCTTCGGCGGCGTCCGCGCGCGAGGTGAACCGGTAGGCCAAATTGTAGATGCGGCGGGAGTATGTCTGAACAATCTCCTCCCACGCCGCGCCGTCACCCGCCCGACACCTTCGTACTAATTCGGCTCCTTCGCTGGCAGCCAAAGTCTGTGCAGCTCCCACCTGATTGCTTCTCCGAAACGTTTCGTCCTGCCTGGTAAAGCCCTGGCGCAGGAGGGAAAACTCCCGTGACAAGACGGGTTACGACACGCGGAGAGCTAAAGTTCCCCTCAAGAAAACGCGCAAAACACTGCGCAAATTACGAATAATCGAGAATGTCCGACAAACTTCAGTTTGTCGCGCGGATTCGACAAGCTAAAGCTTGTCGGACACCACCTTCTTGCGCCCCTACAGTAATCTATTGTAGCCTTGGCTCGCTACACCATATCTTGTGTCTGCAAATTCCCGCGAGTCAAATTTACGGTAGAAACCATCAAACTCGTGGATGCCCGTTTATGCCGTTTATGCCGTTTGTGCCATTTGTGCCGTCTGTGAACGTGTCGAGGCGACGCCGCTTTGCGTAAATATCTGAAATTCATAGCGCTTCTGATTCTGGCTGGGCTGATTCTGTGGTGGTTTGGACGCAATCTGAACTGGGCCGAAGTCGGCGAAAGCCTCAGCAGCGCAGATTGGCGATTGCTCGCTCTGGGCGCAGCGATCATTTGCCTCGGATACATGGTTCGCGCATTCCGTTGGCGCACACTGCTGGCGCCGATCACTCCGGCCAGTCTCCGTGAATTGTTCGCGGCCACGACCATGGGCTTTAGCGCGATCTTCCTGCTCGGTCGCGCGGGCGAAATCGTTCGTCCGGTAGTCCTGCCGTTGCGCGATCCGCGGGTGCGTCCGTCGGCGTCGTTCGTGACCATCATGGTCGAACGGCTTTGCGACATGGTGGCGGTGGCGTTGGTTTTCGCGGTCAATCTTCTCTGGTTTCGACCGCCCGCTGGAAGCGAAACCGACACTGCTTACGTTCGCAAGGCCGGCCTGGTGTTGTTGGTCGTAATCGCGGTCGGGATCCTGATACTTGGACTTTACAAGCGACATTGGCAGACGATCGTTCCCTGGATCGATCGCGTTTTGAGTCGTTGGCGGTTTGTGCCGGTTCGAGTCAAAACCACGATAACCGGCCTGTTGGAGAATCTGGCAAGAGCGCTGAGCGTCTTTGTAAATGTGCGCGAACTGGCCGCGACGATCGGTTGGACGGCGTCACTTTGGTTGGCGGTAGCGGCAACGACGTGGCTTGTTATGCAGGCATTTGGCCTGAATCCAGATTTTCGAGACGCACTTTTCATTATGGGATGGGCTTTGGTCGGTTCGCTGGTTCCAACGCCGGGTGGTGCGGCGGGCGGCTTTCACGCCACTACAAAGTACGGACTGACAACTTTCCTCGGAGTCGAACCGAATCAGGCCGCAGCAATCGCCATCGTCATGCATCTTTCGTATTTCGCACCCGCGGTTATTTTCGGTTTCTACTATTTCCTGCGCAGTGACATCAGCATTGCGCGACTGCGTGAGCTGGCCGCACCCGAGGCGGTAGAAACGTAGTTGAAGATGAGCCGCTGGTGGTAGCACCCGTTTCCAGACAAGCCTAAAGAGTTTGGCAACCGAATCACAAGGAGCTCTCCATGAAGTGTCCCTTCTGTGGTTTTATCGAAGACAAGGTGGTTGATTCGCGCGAATCGCGCGAGGGCGATTCGATCCGCCGGCGTCGAGAATGCCTGCGCTGTGAACGCCGGTTCACGTCGTACGAGCGAATCGACGAAATCCCGTACATGGTCGTTAAGAAGGACGGGCGGCGCGAAGTTTTCGATCGAAATAAGATAATGGCCGGTTTGTTGCGGGCATGCGAAAAACGTCCGGTGCCGCCCGCAAAGCTCGACGCGATTGTTCACTCGATTGAAAAATACGTGCAGGAATCGGCGGAGCGTGAACGGCCAACCAGCAAGATCGGCGAGATGATAATGCGTCGATTGAAAGAGCTGGATAAAGTCGCATACGTGCGTTTTGCGTCGGTTTATCTCGAATTTGAAGATGTTTCGGAATTTCTGAAAGAGTTTGAAGCGCTCGGCGCGTTCGCCCGCCGAAAAAGAAGCGGAAAGCCACGCGCAGTCTGAGATTGCTAATCGATGAGCGAGCGAAAGTATTCCCTCCCTCGAGAGGTCACGGTCAGGATGATCAAGCTGGTTCACGCCACCGGCCTCGAACGCATTGAGCTGGAGCGGTTGCGCGACCGCGTGGGAAAGCTGTATTTAGCCTTGCAGGAAGCGACCGAAACCGACACTCCGCCTGCTCCGGGCGAGTGGACGCCGTCGGTTGATGTTTACGAAGCGGAAGGCGCAGTTCATGTCTGTATTGAAATGCCAGGCGTTCGTGCTTCCGAAATCAAAATCGGTTTGACCAACTCGCAATTACGCGTTTGTGGCGAAAAGCGAAGACGCAAACCACGCCAGCGGGTGATTTCGCATCTATGTTCCGAACGTAGCTACGGAAGATTCAGCCGAGTGGTTACGTTGCGATGGACAGTGAGTATCGCGGAGGCTACGGCAGAGTTGAGAAACGGTGTATTAGTTGTGCGTTTACCGAAAATCAAGGACCGGCGTGGCGCGGAGTTTAGGGTGGCGATAAGGGAGAGCAGTGATGAGTGATGAGTAATGAGTGATGAGAGGCACGCTCTTTGGCTTCGCTCATCACTCATTACTCGTCCTCATCACTTTAATTTATGGCTATTAATAACGAAGACATTATTGAAGGCGTCGAAGCACCGGATCCAACCGATCAGCAGCTTCAGATCCCCGGCAATTTGCCGGTTCTGCCGCTGCGCGACATTGTGATTTATCCGTTCATGATCGTGCCGCTCTTTGTCTCGCGCGAGAAGTCGATCCGCGCGGTTGACGAAGCGCTGGGCGAAAATCGGATGATTTTGCTTGCCTCTCAGATAGATTTGGACAAAGAAGAACCGGCTAGCCACGACCTTTACGACGTCGGCACAGTCGCGGTCATCATGCGGATGCTCAAGCTTCCGGATGGCAGAATTCGAATTTTGGTTCAGGGGTTGGCCCGCGCTCGGCTCGATTCGGTCGACCCTGGGGGCGAATACCTGCGCGCGCAACTGACCGTGGTTCAGGAATCTCCCGCGCCGGAGCGTTCGCTCGAAGTCGAAGCGCTGATAAGAAACGTTCGCGCCTCGATGGAAAAAGCCGCGAATTTGGGAAAGAACATTTCGCCCGAAGTCATGGCGATTATTGCGAACCTGGATGACGCCGGTCGGCTGGCTGATCTTTCGGCTTCGAATCTGGAATTGAAAGTCGAGGACGCACAGAGTGTTTTGGACATCGCGGACACGACCGCGCGTCTGCGCCGTGTGAACGAACTCTTGAACAAAGAGATCGAAGTTTTGACCGTCCAGCAGGAAATCAACACGCAGGCTCGTGCCGATATCGATCGTTCGCAACGCGAGTTTTATCTGCGACAGCAGTTAAAAGCTATCCAGACCGAACTTGGCGAAGGCAACGAACTGGCGGAAGAGATCGCTCAATTTCGCGAAAAGATCGAAGCTTCGAAGATGCCGAAGCCCGCCGAGGAAGAAGCGTTACGCCAGCTGAAAAAGCTCGAGCGCATGCATCCTGACGCGGCCGAAACGGCGACCCTGCGCAATTGGATGGAGATCATGACCGATCTTCCGTGGTCAAAGGCTTCGACCGACAATCTGGATTTGATCAAGGCCGAGCGGATTTTGAACGAGGATCATTACGGGTTGGATCGTGTCAAAGAGCGCATTATCGAAGCGCTCGCGGTTCGCAAGCTGAAGAAAACGCCGAAGGGTCCCATCCTGTGTCTGGTTGGACCTCCGGGCGTCGGCAAGACTTCGCTTGGCCGATCGGTTGCACGCGCGCTTGACCGCAAATTTGTGCGGCTTTCATTGGGCGGTGTCCACGACGAAGCTGAGATTCGCGGCCATCGTCGAACATACGTCGGTGCGATGCCCGGCCGTATTGTGCAGGCGGTTCAGCAGGCGGGAACCAATAATCCGCTGATCATGTTGGACGAGATCGATAAGGTAGGCGCGGATTTCCGCGGCGATCCGTCTTCAGCGCTGCTCGAGGTTTTGGACCCCGAACAGAACAATGCTTTTCGGGATAACTACCTCGGAATTACGTTCGATCTTTCAAACGTAATCTTCATGACGACGGCGAATGTGCTGGAAACGGTGCAGCCGGCGTTGCGCGATCGCATGGAAGTGATCAGGCTGGCGGGCTACACGGAAGAAGAGAAGTTTCAGATCGCTCGTCGCCATCTGTTTCCGAAGCAGATGGAAGAGAACGGGATCACCGCCCGACATGTGAACATCTCCAAGACGGCGATGACGGCGATAATTCAGCAATACACGCAGGAAGCCGGTCTGCGTCAGCTTGAACGCGAGATCGGTACGATCTGCCGCAAAGTTGCTCGACGAATCGCCGAGGGGCATACCGGAACGGCTCGGGTCACGCTCAAGAACCTTCATGAGTACTTAAGAGCGCCCAAGATTCTGCCCGATGAAATCCTTAAGAAAGATCAGGTTGGTGTGGCTACGGGGTTGGCCTGGACGGCTGCCGGCGGCGACGTCCTTTTTATAGAAGCGCTTCGGATGAAGGGTAAGGGCGGTCTGGTTTTGACTGGACAGCTCGGCGAAGTGATGCGCGAATCCGCCCAGGCGGCGTATTCCTACGCCAAATCCCGCGCCAAAGAGCTGGATATTGACGAAGAGGACTTCAATAACTACGACCTTCACATCCACATCCCTGAGGGAGCTATTCCAAAGGACGGGCCATCCGCGGGCATTACGCTGGCCACGGCCATGGTTTCCGCTTTATCGCAGCGCGCCATCCGGAAGGATGTGGCGATGACAGGGGAAATTACCCTGCGCGGGAACGTCCTGCCGGTCGGGGGAGTGAAGGAAAAGGTGCTGGCGGCCCGGCGGGCTCGGGTCAATACGATTATCCTGCCGGCGCAGAATCGGCGCGATCTTGACGAGGTGCCAAAGGAGCCATTTAAGGACATCCGGTTCGTCTTTGTGGACAATGTCAGGCAGGTTTTCCGCGAGGCGTTGAAGGAGAAGGTCGCTCCGCCGGCTTCCGCCGGCCCGAGGCCGACGCGGGTTCCGCAGGCGGCAGCAGGTCGAGGTGCTAAGGAGGCACTTCTCTAATTAGCTCAACAAATTAGCGGCTTCCTTGTTTTCGCAAAATAGGGCGCAACCCATCCCTCTTGAGAAGCATCTTTATGACCGGCGAAGCGGTTTTCGGTGGAATTTCTAACCGCTTCGCCTTATAGTTTCTGTGAGGGGGAGAAGTTTGACACTCCCAGGGGCGTGTGATAACCTCCGCGGCCTGTTGGCTCCCATTAGAAAGAGCCCTCCTGACGGAGCCAAGTTCAATTAGGAACTTTTACAAGCACCTCGCGTTGTTAGTAACGGTACCGCTCGTGCGACTTCCCGGGAAGAAGCCGCCGTCGTGGATTTGCCTGAACCTCGTATCAAAAGGAGAACGACGTTTGAAGATAACGAGCTTCCCCCGCTATATCGCCAGCGCAGCTTTTTTTCTAGCGCTAATCGCACCTGCTGCAGTTTCCAACGCACAGACTTCAGGTTCTTCCGCCCGCTATATTCCGACCGAGGTCGAAAAGCTGGAAGGAAGAGTCTCGCAAGTCATTAATAAATCCGAAGACCATTTCCGCAAGGGCCAGTTAAATCTGGACGATAACAAGCGAGAGCAGGCTCGCGACGAGTTCGATAAAGCGGTTGATTCGGTCCTCGAGTCGGGCATGGATGTCCGTGCCAACCATCGTCTGCAAACCTTCTATTTGGAGCTGATCGAGAGAATTTACCGGCTGGAAGTACCTCAGCCGCACGTTGCTCCGCAACAGTCGTCGCCGTTTGCGTTGGTTGCGCAGAATTCCGCGTCCACCACCGGCAACGGACGGGTGCAGGATGGAGCGGCGCAGGAAACTCCGCAGATCGGTTTTCGTGAACAGAAATTCGAGCCGTCGCCGCTTGATGAGCTGAGCAAACTCGTTCTCAATCCTGAAGAGCAGAATGTCTCGTCGGGCGAAATGAGCGAGCTGGAGCTGGCCAAGGGCTCGGTTGATTTTGCCTTTACTACTAACCCGCTAATTCAGCAATACATCAATTATTATCAGGGTCGCGGTCGTTCGACGATGGAGTCGGGACTGCGTCGCTCTGGTCAGTTTATGAAGATGGCGCGCAAGATC
The DNA here is from genome assembly GCA_963702045.1 of Pyrinomonadaceae bacterium. Classification (GTDB taxonomy): domain Bacteria; phylum Acidobacteriota; class Blastocatellia; order Pyrinomonadales; family Pyrinomonadaceae; genus JACMLC01. The sequence goes on along the minus strand of OY969701.1, from coordinate 4,424,645 downwards.
TTCCGCGAGGAAGGCGTGCCGGTTGATATTACCTGGCTGGGCCAGGTCGAAAGCGCATGGCGTGCGCGAGCTCAAAGTTGGGCAGCTGCGTCCGGCCTTTGGCAGTTCATCCCTGGTACCGGTACTCGATTCGGGCTTCGTCAAACCGCATGGGTTGACGAGCGGAACAGCTACGAGAAAGCCACGCGCGCGTCTGCCAAGTACCTGAAGTTCCTGGCCAATCGTTACAACGGCAATTGGGAACTGGCGATGGCCGCGTACAACACCGGTGAAGGAAACATCGACCGTGCAATCGCGCGGGCCGGGTCGTCAAATTTCTGGACTATCTATCCATACATCGTTCAGGAAACTCGCAATTACGTGCCGAACATTCTGGCCACGATCCTGATTGCGAAGAATCCTGAAAAGTACGGCTTCAAGAATATTCGCCCGGATGCGCCGCTTTCCTACGATGTGGTTCAGGTGCCTTCGGCAACCAGTTTGCAGTTGATCGCCGATTCCACCGACACCAGCGTGGATTACCTGCGCACGCTGAACCCGGAACTGCGTCGCGACATTACACCTCGTGGCGAGGCTTATCAGGTTCGTATTCCGGCTGGTAAAGCGAAGCAGTTTGTCGCGGTCTTGAAGCGAGTTCCGGTCGAACGACGCGAAGCCGCGCGTGTGATCACGATCACGCCGGGTGAAGACATTCAGGCGGTTGCAAATCGCACCGGATTGAGCGTCGCTCAGATCCAGTCAATGAACGGCGGGGCCGACCTGAGCACTACCAACAAGCTGGTTGTTCCAAACGGTTCGGTTCGAAACGTAGCTTTGGTTCGAGCGAAGTCAACCTCCACGTCGAGCTTGAAGTCGGTTAAAGCCGGCAAAGGCGACACGGTTGCCAAGATCGCTTCACGCTATAACGTTTCCGCCGACGAGCTGGCGAAATTGAATGGTGTGATGGTGGACGCCGAACTTACGGCCGGTCGCGAGATCAGAATTCCGGCAACTGCCACCGGCGGTTCGTCACGTTCGTCTCGTCGGGGTCGTTAGTCTACAAACAAATCGTTCACATTCAAGTGAACCTGATATAACATGAGCGCGCTTTCGATCATTCGAGAGCGCGCTCAAGTTTTTCACCTCTAACTTTCACCTCTGATTTTCTCCAAACAATAACCTCGCTCGCTTTTACTCCTTTCCAAATTTTTAGGAGAAAGCAGAGCCATGCTCTTTCGCACACAATCCGCCGCGGTTTACGGGATCGATGCCGACCTGGTCGATATCGAAGTGGACTTGACGCCGATGCGCGGCGAAACGGATACGCAGCCCTCCGTAACGATGGTTGGATTACCCGACGCCGCTGTGCGCGAGTCGAAAGAACGCATCCGCGCGGCGATAAACAACTGCGGATTTTTCTTTCCATTTCACAAGACGACGATCAACCTTGCGCCCGCAGACGTGCGAAAGGAAGGCGCTAGCTTTGATTTGCCGATCGCGCTGGGAATCCTGGGAGCAAACGGAGATCTGGAAAATGCCGAAGACCTGACACAGACGTTAAGCGTCGGCGAGCTTTCGCTTGACGGACGCGTGCGCCCGATCCGCGGTGCGTTATCGATCGCGATCCGCGCGCGTGATGCGGGAATCAAACATTTGCTGTTGCCGGAACAGAACGCCAAGGAGGCTGCGGTAGTCGGGGGCGTCGACGTGTTTCCGGTTTCTGATCTGCGTGGAGCAGTCGATCTGATCGCATCGCTCTGCGGACCTGAAAGCAGACGCCCGGCTCCGTTGACGGTCGAGCTGTCCGAACTGCTTTCGTGCAAAGACAAATACCACGTCGACTTTCGCGAAGTGCGTGGACAGATTGCTACCAAACGCGCTTTGGAAGTCGCCAGCGCGGGAAGCCATAACATCTTGCTGATCGGTCCGCCGGGTTCTGGCAAAACCATGCTGGCGAAACGATTGCCGACAATTCTGCCTCCATTGGAATTCGACGCAGCGCTTGAGCTGACGAAGATTCATTCGGTCGCCGGCCTAACGGGTCGAGCGGGACTTGTCACCGAGCGACCATTTCGTTCGCCGCATCACACGATCAGCGACGCCGGTTTGATAGGAGGCGGTGCAATCCCGCGGCCCGGTGAAGTCAGCCTGGCGCATCACGGCGTATTGTTCCTGGACGAGCTGCCGGAGTTCGACCGCAGCGTGCTCGAGGTTCTGCGTCAGCCGTTGGAAGATCAGCAAGTCACGATCAGTCGCGCCGCGATGACGCTGACCTTTCCGGCCTCGTTCATGCTTGCCGCGGCGATGAACCCGTGTCCTTGTGGATTTTGGAACGATCCGACCCGCGAGTGTCGTTGCTCTCCTTTGCAAATTCAACGATACGTCGGCCGCATATCCGGGCCGTTGCTGGATCGCATAGACATTCACATCGACGTACCGGCGGTGCGATTCAAAGAACTGCGCGGACACGGAAGTCCCGAAGGCGATCTTTCAGCAGCTATTCGCGAACGCGTAGTCAGCGCTCGGCAACGTCAACGCGCGCGGCTTCAACCGGAAGGAATTTTCTCAAACTCGCAGATGATGCCGCGCATGATTCGCAAGTACTGCCGTATCGATGTGGAAAGCGAGAAGCTATTGGAAGGCGCCATGGCGCGTCAGGGTCTTTCGGCCCGCGCGTATGATCGGATTTTGAAGGTCAGTCGTACCATCGCCGATCTCGACGACAAGCCCGAGATTGATTCCACGCATCTTTCGGAAGCTGTCGCATATCGCTCGCTGGACCGGACGTATTGGGCTTAAGTGACGAGAAAATGCCATCAGCCCGAGTCAGCTTGAGTTAAATGAGAAGCGACGGTTTCACGCAAAGGCGCAAAGAACCAAAAGCAGGAGGCGCAAAGGAGCGATCAGATTAGGCGCAGTCTTAAGAGCTTTGGAACAGTGCTTTCCGTTCGCGCCTTTTGCTTTTGGTTCTTTGCGCCCTTGCGTGAAACCGTCGTATCAGAATCAGACCTGGCTGGCTGAAGGACACGAACGATTGGCCGACGACCGCGGAAATCGTTGAAGTAGCGCAGGAAAAAGCTTAACATCTGCCCGGGCAAGGCAACGACGCGCCTAACCCTTTGCATCACAAGGCACGTGAGATCGCTCGTCGCGGAAACCGCATATGCTCAAGAAGTTATGCTAGTCGGCGGCGTTCATTCTCAGCAGAAGGTCTAAAAGGCGCTCTCGTGTCGGTAATCAGCAGTATGGAAGCGAAAACCGCTGTCAACAATCTTCTGCTGCTCGCCCGAACAGACGGACACGTGACCGCAGCCGAAACCGAGACAAACAACACGCCGGATTACGGGCTGGCTCAAGCTGCCGCTGCTGGAGATATGCAGGCCTTTGAGCAGCTTTATCAGCGCCATAGCCGCCGCGTTTATTCACTTTGCCTCCGAATGACAGGCAATATCTCGGAAGCGGAAGACCTGACGCAGGAAGTTTTCATTCAGCTCTTTCGCAAGATCGGCAGCTTTCGCGGCGAGTCAGCATTCACTACCTGGCTTCATCGTCTGACGGTGAATCAGGTCCTGATGCATTTTCGCAAGCGCAGTGTGAAGCTCGAGCAAACTACTGATGAAGGCGACACGCCGATTCAGATAGTTCGCGGCACCGAAAATCCAAACTCGATGCCGGTTGTGGATCGGATCGCTTTGGATAAGGCGATCAAGCAGTTACCGCCCGGCTATCGAACGGTCTTCATCCTGCACGACATCGAAGGACACGAGCATGAAGAGATAGCTCGAATGCTCGGATGTTCGGTCGGTACTTCGAAGTCGCAATTGCACAAAGCGCGCATGAAATTGCGCGACCTGCTCAGGCAACAGAACGTGGCACAATAGCTTCCAACCACGTCCTTAAGTTTCTGGAAGAGCATGCTCCCCATGAATTGCTTGAAATGATTTGAAAGAACAACGCGCGTGCAAACTCTCCACATTTGATAAAGACGTACGCGACGGCTTTGAGGTTACAGGTAAGATGAATTGCGAGAAGTGCCAGGAACTGCTCAGTGACTTTCTCGATGGCGTGCTAAGCGACGACGATCACCGTACGTTGAGCTCGCATCTTGAGGAATGTCTCTCCTGCTACGGCGTACAACGCGAACTTGATTCGATTATCAGCTACTGTCGCGATCATCGCGGCGAATACGAAGCCCCGCCGAACGAACGTGCGTTGTGGCTTCGAATCCGCAACACGCTTGAGAGCCAACCTGCTGCGGCTCGCGCGTTCGCGTCGGGGTCTTCTACTTCGGGTAAATCAATCGGATGGTTGTCGAGTTTGTGGAATCGACAGTGGGAGCTTTCTTTCGCTCAAATGGCCGCAGCCGTGGTCGCGATCGCCGTCTCAGTTTCTTTGATTACAGTTTTGGGAATTCGCTATGCGCCTTCGAGCAGCGATGAAACTGCTTCTTCATCGCGCGAAGCGAATCGGCCGACGACATTGGCGAGTTATCCGGGCAGTATCGACGACCGGATGAAGCAGCAGCAACAGAAGATTGATTATTGGAATCGTCGCATCGAACAGCGCAAGGCGCAGTGGAACGCTCAAATGCGCGAAGCGTTTGACCGAAACCTGCAGGCGCTTGACCAGGCCGTCTACGCTCATAGTGAAGAGCTGCGCCGGAATCCTCACGACGAAGTCTCTGAAGAGATGCTGAACTCAGCGCTTAATGAAAAGATGGATCTCTTGAGAGAGTTCTCGGATTTGTGATGCCCATCACCGCCCACATGGTAATTCCAGGGCGATACGGGGCGGCCGATTTCCCCAAGTTCTCCTACTGATGAATTGCGTTGTTTCAAGGTATTGATGACTACGACAGCAGAGATAAAGACTCTTTCCTGGCACGCGCGAAGCAAGTGTAAAAAGAAAAGCTCCATCCTTATCATGGCGGCTTTGTCGATTCTTACTTTCTCTTTCGCCTCCAGCGTCCTCGCTCAACAGAAGTTCTCCCGAACTTATCCGGCCAGCAAAAACATAAAGATTCGACTTAACAACCTTTCGGGCCCGATTTCTGTCGAAGGATGGCATAAAGATCAGATCAAGATCAGCGCGTACATGGAAGCACCGGCCGCCAAGTTCACGCCGCAGATCGGCGACAACGGGTTGGTGATCGACGTAGTGCGTGACAACGCGGGACGCAGCGATGTCGGAAGCATCAATTTCAAGATTTACGTTCCGATCAACTCTACCGTCGATATCGAGACGCGGTTTGGTGATCTGACGGTGACCAACGTCCAGGGCAGTTTGGTTCGCGCGCACGTTTCGCTCGAAGGCGACATCGCGTTGACCGGGATTCGTTCGACCACCGTGATGGCGCGCAACGTTTCCGGCGACATTCTTTTTGATGGCGAGTTGCTGGGCGAAGGCATTTACACTTTTCAATCCACGACCGGGAATATCAACATACGCATCCCGGAAAATTCCGCTTTTCGATTGGTTGCCACGGCGCCCGCCGCTGGGAATATCGCGCTCGGTTCGTTTGCCAACTCCGGTTTGAGCTTTATCGGCGGCCGCAAGGTGGTTGGTAACGTGGGTGATGGAAAAGCATCGCTCAGCATCATGAATCAGCGCGGCAATATTTCGTTTATCCGCCGGTAGCGTTGGTCTCTCTCCTTACTTAGCCCTGCACCACGTCACAACGTCCAAGAAAACGAAACAATGTCCGACAAACTTTAGTTTGTCGCTCGCATTCGACAAACTAAAGTTTGTCGGACATAAAACTTCGCTTGACGTTGAGCCGCTTCTGTTCTCAAATGAGAATGGTTCCGTTCACGTCCGTGATAATACCTATGACAACACTCCAAACGAATTTTCAGCGCCGCAGTAAGGCGATAGTTGCCATTACTCTTCTGCTCATCTGTATTTTCCCGACGATGGCTTTTTCGCAGAAGAACGACAAGAAGACCCAGACAATCGCGGCACCGCCTGCGCTCAAGCGCACAACGACTCGACATGAATCAAGGCGTTTGGGATACGGAAGCGCCGTGACAATTCTTGGTGCGCCGTTCGGTTCGATCACGATCGAAGGCTGGAACAAGAGCGAGATCGACGTCACCGCGGACATAGAGCTCCAGGCAAACACCGAAGAAGACCTGGCCCGTCTGGCGCTGGTCAATGGCTTTACTGTCGAAAAGGACGGCAACCACGTGCGGGTCATTACCACCGGCATGCACGACAAGAAATATATGAAGAAGGCGGCGAAGGATTTTCCCAAGGCTTTGCTGGGACTGCCGTGGAAGATCGATTACAAGATTCGCGTTCCGCTGATGTGCGATCTTTCGATCGATGCCGGAAACGGGCCGATCAATCTGTCCGCAGTGGAAGGCGCGATAAGTTTGAAAGCGATTCAAAGCGACGCACAATTGTCGCTGAGCGGCGGCATTCTGATGGCAACGATCGCAACCGGGAAAGTAAATCTGAACATTCCTACGCGTAGCTGGCGTGGACGCGGAGCCGAAGTCCGGCTCGCGCTGGGCGACATGACGGTTCAGTTGCCACCGGGCTTCAGCGCGGACATCAACGCGGACGTCCTTCGTGTGGGCAAAGTCGAAAACTCGTACGCTTCGCTCGAGGGTCGCGAAGATACTGTTTCAACTCCAAAGTCTCTCAAAGGCAGAACCGGCGCGGGCGGCGTCGTGTTGATCTTCACAGTGGGAGACGGGAACATCAATATCAAGGGCGCTGACAAATGATGGAGCGGAGGCGTTTTGTGTCCGACAAGCTTTAGCTTGTCGAATCCGTGCGACAAACTGAAGTTTGTCGGACATTCTCTCGAACCACCAAGCACACGAAGAAGGCCTGTCTTAACTTCATCCGATAGCGACTTGTCACGCATCCTCCTTCGCTGCTTTAATATCCACTCTCTATCAACTTCATCGAACGGAATTTCTTCAAATGTCAGTCAAATCAGATCGCTGGATTCGGCGCATGTCCGAAGAAGAGCAGTTGATTCAACCATTCGACACGCGGCTCGTCCGCGAGGTCGATGGACGACGGATTATTTCGGCCGGCGCGTCCAGCTACGGCTACGACATGCGATTGGCTGATGATGGCTTTCGCGTTTTCTCGCCGATTCACGGACGCGAGATCGATCCAAAGAAGTTTGATGAAGAATCGCTGGTGGAACCGCCACTGCGCACGAGCGACGACGGATCGAAGTATTACCTCATGCCGCCGCAATCGTACGCGCTCGGAGTTACGGTCGAGACATTTCGCATGCCGCGCAACGTGACCGGCATCTGCATGGGAAAATCGACCTACGCGCGAGCCGGCTTGATCGTGAATACGACACCGCTCGAAGCGGGTTGGATGGGTCGCTTGGTGATTGAGCTCGGCAACCTCGCCGCGCTGCCGTTACGTGTTTATGTCAACGAAGGAATCGGCCAGGTCCTCTTCTTCGAATCAAACGAAGACTGCGACACCTCCTACCAGGACCGCGGCGGGAAATATCAGGGCCAGACCGGATTGACGTATTCGCGACTTTGACGGTCTCGATTTTGAGTTAATAGAACTTTCATGGCTCTCACCGTTGAAATCCTCGTCCAGTCAGTTGTAGAATTACATCAATCAAAAGGGGAGTAGGTTGCCTCCTTAGTGGTCCGGTGAAGCCGTCAACACGATGTCCCAGTGAGGGCATCCGGCGCATCGGGAAGAGCAAATCCAGCTCGACGACCAAGACCTTTTGCGGCTCATGCGGCGCGCAAGAGGTTTTTTCTTTTGCGCGACTGCAGGTTACTCGGCCCCCTGGCCCAACGCGCGAAAGGATTGGCTATGTACGAGCTCGACCGCTTGCCGAAGAAAGACAGATTAATTCCGGCGTCTCCGGCCGCGTTAGCTGTTCTCCCTGACTCCAACTCTCGCACCCACATTAATACTTCGAACACAGCGCGAGGAATCACGGCGCTGCATTCCAGGATGAGCGCTACTCGTCAACGAGGAGGTGAACGATGAAAGAGCTCTCGAAATTATTAATCGCTTACGACGGTTCTGCCTGCTCCGATGCTGCGCTGAACGATTTGGGAAGGGCGGGGCTGCCGAACACGCTGGACGCGGTGATCCTAACAGTGGCTGACATCGTCGCCCCTCCGCAGGACGACGCGTTGCCGGCTGATGACGTGCCCGCGATTCGAATACGCGAAGTTGAACGCCACGCTCAAGCACATGCGGAAGAGGTCATTAAGTACGCGCAGACTCTCGCGGAGCGAGCCGCAAAACGAGTTAAAGCGGATTTCCCAAACTGGAATGTGAGGGCCGAAGTGAGCTGCGATTCGCCATGCTGGGCGGTGATCAAGCTGGCTGACCGGATCAACCCGGGGCTCATCGTGGTTGGATCGCACAGACATTCGTTAGTCGGTGGCCGTCTGATTTTGGGCAGTGTGTCTCAGCGGGTTCTCTACGAGGCGCCGTGCGCTGTGCGAGTTAGTCGGTGTCGAGACTTGCGACACGAAGGACCGGTACGAATTGTCGTCGGGTTTAACGGTTCGCCGGATTCGGAACTAGCGGTGAATGCGGTTGCGTCGCGTGCATGGCCGGATGGGAGCGAGGCTCGCGTAATCACCTCACGAGATAGATCGGAGCCGCCGCCGAGCGATGTTGCAGTGGAGAAGTTACGTGCGGCGGGTTTGACGACTTCAGAGATAAGCAGCGAAGGCGACCCGGCGCATGTCCTCATTAGGGAGGCTGAGGAGTGGGACGCCGATTCCATCTTCGTCGGCACCAGAGACATTCACGGGTTCCAACACCTTCTGCATGGCAGCGTGTCTTCGGCGGTCGCAGCACGTGCGCAGTGCTCCGTCGAAGTTGTGCGCGCGGCGAGAAACATTGCCTGAATATTTGCTCCCCTCCCTCTGGGAGGGGCTGGTTATAGCTCAACTATCGAGAACCACGCAGTCAGGAAGGGGGCCCTGTCCCCGCTTCAAGTTGTGCTGTCATTCAAGTCAGAAGAACCTACATGTGCGTGAACTGAGTTGTGGGATTGGGAATTGACTCCTGCTGAATATTGAGGCGGGGACAGGGTCCCCTTCCTGACTGCATGTTTTTGTGTAACTCGAGTGTAAGCGAGCAAATGCGATTTTCAACCGGACCTCATTCAGAGCTTCCTAAAGTCTAATAAAAGGAATTCAACTAAATGTCGATTGATGATTCGTTCAAGACAAACATCGAAGCCGGGCCGGATACGCCCTGGCACACGTTGGCGGTCGAAGAGACTCTCAAGCGGCTGAAGTCAACGCCGCTTGGCTTGACCGTTGCCGAGATCGCACACCGCCTGGATGATTTCGGTCCGAACGAGCTTCGAGTCGCCGCGCGCGTTTCGGCGTGGGCCATCCTTTTCGAGCAGTTCAAGAACGTGCTGATCATCATCCTTCTCTGCGCGACCGCCCTCTCGGCATTCCTGGGCCACGGGATCGAGGCGATCGCTATCACGGTCATCGTGCTGTTCGCGGTCGTCCTCGGCTTCGTTCAGGAGTATCGCGCAGAGCGCGCGATCGAAGCTCTTCGCGAAATGGCCGCACCTGCGGCGACCGTTTTACGCGAAGGCCGGGAGAAACGGGTTCCGGCGCGCGACCTGGTCCCCGGTGACATAGTCCTCCTCGCGACTGGGGATAGAGTGCCCGCCGACGTGAGGTTGATTGAAGCCGTTAACCTGCAAACGGTGGAGGCCCCATTGACAGGCGAGTCGTCCCCCGTCCAAAAGCACACCCGCCCGCTTGACGACATGCAACTGCCCATCGGGGACCGGAAGAACATGGCCTACGCGGGAACGGCCGTGACGTACGGGCGTGGTCGCGCGCTTGTCGCTGCGACGGGCATGAATACGGAGTTTGGCAAGATCGCGACGATGCTCGATTCGGTCGAAGTCGGGAAGACGCCGTTGCAGGGAAACCTCGATCGTGTCGGCAAGACGCTGGCCCGCGCTGCCTTCGTAGTGGTCATCATCATCGTTGCACTCGGGATGTTTCGCGGGCAGCCATTCGTCGAGATGCTCATCTTTGGCGTTGCGCTGGCAGTGGCGGTTGTGCCGGAAGCTCTACCCGCGGTCGTCACAATTTCGCTCGCCCTCGGCGTCAAAAGGATGGTTAAGCGGAACGCGCTCGTGCGCCGCTTACCTGCCGTCGAGACGCTCGGCAGCACGTCCGTTATCTGCTCAGACAAGACGGGCACGCTGACAAAAGACGAGATGACGGTTCGCCGCTTGTTTGTCGCTGGTCAGAATTTGGAAGTCTCAGGCACTGGTTATGAGCCGCAGGGGAAGTTTGCTATAGACGGAAAAGACGTCGATGTAACTGAGCCGATTTTGCACGTGTTGCGCGCGGCGGCGCTCGCGTCGGACGCACGCATCGAGCGGAGCGAAGCCGGCGATAAGTGGGAGGTCAAAGGCGACCCGACGGAAGGCGCATTGGTAGTAGTAGCGGCCAAGGCCGGTCTGGAGAAGGCTGAACTCGAAACGCAATTCCCGCGTGTTGCTGAAATTCCATTTACGGCAGAGACCAAGCGCATGCTTACTCTGCACGAAACGCCCAAAGGTGTGACGGCATACGCCAAAGGTGCTCCGGAAATAATCGTCCAGTCGTGCGTGCGGCACTCAACAGATCGTGGAGAAGAAACGTTGGACGACGGGCGCAGGACCGAGGTCCTGGAAGTCGCGCGGCGGATGGCGGCTGAGGCGCTCAGAGTTCTGGCGGTCGCTCATAAGCGAGACGCCACGCTTGAAAACGCTGAGAAGGAGATGACGCTTCTTGGACTAATCGGAATGATTGATCCGCCGAGGCCGGAAGCGAAAGCCGCTATCGGCGAATGTGAGGAGGCTGGGATCAAGGTCATCATGATCACCGGCGATCACCCGCTGACGGCGAAGGCCGTCGCCAATGAGTTAGGCCTGAGCAAAGACGGGCACGTCATCACCGGTCCGGAGCTGGAGGCGATGAACGATGCAGAATTCGAGCAAGCGGTGGAATCATTCGAGGTGTGCGCGCGGGTCTCGCCCGCGCACAAGCTGCGCGTCGTCACGGCGCTTCAGGCGAAGCGACATGTTGTCGCCATGACCGGAGACGGCGTCAACGACGCTCCCGCTCTGAAGAAGGCGGACATTGGCATTGCCATGGGCATCACCGGAACAGACGTCTCGAAGGAGGCTGCGGCGATGACGCTCCTCGACGACAACTTCGCCTCCATCGTGGCGGCCGTGGAGGAAGGACGCGGCATCTTTAGCAACGTCAAGAAGTATCTGATGTACCTGCTCTCGTCGAACATCGGGGAGATAGGATTGATGGCCGGTGCCACGCTGGCTGGGTTGCCGCTGCCGCTCTCAGCGGTGCAGATCCTCTACGTCAACCTCGCAACCGACGGGTTGCCGGCACTGGCGCTTGCCGTTGACCCGCCAGAGGATGACCTGATGCGGCGGCCACCGCGTGATCCGCGCACGGGAATCTTCACGCGACCGGTGGTCATGCTAATGCTGGTCGGAGGAATTTGGTCCACTATCGTTAACCTGGGTCTCTTCGTATGGGCTCTGAACTCAGGACGAGGAGTACAGGAAGCCATGACGATGACGTTCGTCTCTCTCGTACTGATCCAGTTCTTCAAGGCCTACAACTTCCGCTCTGATCGCCATTCGGTGTTGCGCCGTCCGTTCGCTAACAAGTGGCTCAACATAGCCATCGTTTGGGAATTGTTGTTGCTCGGCTTGATTGTATACGTACCAATCCTCGAACGGACCTTCGGCACGTATGGACTGACGTTGATCGATTGGGTGATCATCATTGCGGCGGCTCTCACCATCTCACCCGTGTTGGAATTGGCAAAGTGGGTCGAGCGACGCGGATGGTTTGGCGAGCTTGGCTAGAAAATAAATGCGCGGAGACTTCGAAGGGACTCCAGGGAAGGGACCCGAAGGAGTCGGTACCATTCGCGGTAGCGAATGGGGTAATTGGATTGAGTCGGCGGGAGGATTTGCCGGACAGCAATGGGACACTGACGGTGACAAACCCATAGCAGGAGACTTTGACGGAGATGGAAAGACGGATGGGCCGGTGCCGGCGGCGTATCTTCCTACGTCTAGATGAGGCTTTGCACAACAAGTTGAAAAATCAAGGGTGCGTACAAAAATCGAATAACGCTGAAAGCGTTGGCGAATGTCAGCCCAGGGTTTGCTTTGAAACCCTGGGTTTAGAATTGCTCGAGGAAATCGCTCGCAACCCTGGATGGGTTGCGCGGCTTCGCGGGCAAAAAACGCCGACGCAACTCCTTCAGAGTTGCGTCCTCTATAAATGAAATGCCGTTTCCCGGGGTTGCCAAAGCGCAACCCCGGGCTGGAATTGGCGAACGCTTTCAGCGTTATTCATTTTCTGAAAAGACTTCTCAAGGGTAGCGTGATCACTGTGCAAAGCCTCTAAATGACGCAGCTGAATTATTCTCCAGCTTTCAGCTAAGCGCTTTGTCACGCCAGCGTCGAACGCTCATCACGTCGAGGCGCTCGCCTTTGAAGACGATCTGCTTCACTGGTATCTTGCCGTTGTCCCTCTCGCGCTTTAAGTAGCTACTGATTTCCATCCAACGGACCTGGCCGCCGGATGTTCGAACTACCGACAAGACTGGAAACGCCTGCTCTCTCCAATAGTCCGCGTGGCGAGGCTCGTCGATCCTAAAAATCTCCGCGCCGTCGGACTTGCGTTTCCTTAAGTAAGAATCGCCGGACTTCAATTGCAAATACACTTTTCGTCCGGTCGCTTTGCCCTCATCGGATTTGAACTCGACTTCCATATCGATTCCGTGATCGCTCACGGTGAGCTCGCGACTGATTTGGCCCGCGAGTGATACGGCAGAAATCACCTCGCCGACGAGCACGCGTTCCTTGCTCTCGCTGTCGAGCACAATGGCAGACTGCTCTTGAAGTTCGCGCACACGCTGCCTGGTCTCCGGGCTGGCGAAGAGCTCTTCCATTTGATCCCAAAGCGGCACGCGTTTTTCGCAGTTAATGCAGAGAACGTCCTTCCTGCCTTCGTTCAACTTCCTCATCGCGACTTCGCGATTACCTACCGGCGTTGAGCAATGTGGACATACGTAGTGTCGCAAACGAACAACGTCTATACCGTTTTGTAGCAAATGTTCGTGCACGTATTTGCTGAAAATGATCTTTTCGCCAACTTCGATCGCAGGATCAAAATACACTTCCAGTTCGCCCGCGCCTTCTGCGCGGCGAGTTAGTTTCACGCCCAGCTGTTTCCCTGTAAGTGTCTTGAAGTCAGCGGCGTATCGCCAAAGCTCGTCCCGTTCAAAGGAATCTGTGTGATGAAGACGCACCACAAGGGGAACACAAAACGAACAAATATCGCCGCCATCCTGAGGAACCTGCCTCGCCGACCCTGCTGGGCCGACCCCGGCTATCACTCCCCTCTGTGTTATACTCCAACTCGTAGTTACCGACCGTTCTTTAGACAATACACTCGACATCGGGATTCAGGTTCATGACCATTCTCCTTTTGCCGTCTGTTGTGTTTAAAACACGCGACTAGTTTGAGGAGATCCGGATGTCGACGATTGCCCCGCCATTCGAACCCGGGCGATGGGTTCAATCCGGACAGCGAAATTTGTTTTTGATTTCCATTTGAATAAATGGACTTGGCTGAGTCTGTCGGGTCTTCGCTCGGACTTAAGCCTTCGAATAGGACTAAATCCATCGCGAACAGGGCGGTCATAAATTCGGGGTGGAAATAAATTATGAGCAAAGTTAACAAGGCATTTGCGAGCAGCACGCCCAAGTTTGAAGACGTCCCGCTTTCGCCGGGTATCGATTCGCGTTATCGCTTGATAGTGGTCGCGGCGCTCAGAAGCAAACAGCTGGTGCGCGGCGCGCTTCCACGAATCGTTGCCGATCCGTTGAAGCGCAGGAACACAAGCATCGCGCTCGAAGAGGTCAAACAAGGCCTGGTTGAATTTACGATCGGCTCTAACGTTGCGACACCAGCGGAAGCAGGAACCGATGACTCGGAGGGAAGTTGAAGCACTGTCGAGACGATGGGCATCAGAAAGAAACAGGACGCGAATTTTGTCGCTCGTTTTCTTTACCAGCGTCACACAGGCAAGTAGTGGAGCTTTATCTCAAAAATGTCTACAACCATTTCAAATAATCTGTCGATGAATGGACTGAAAGTATATTTCGCTCCGGAAGCAACCACCGGGGTAGCCGCAGCCGGCGTTTTCTACAGCCGGCGTGGCGAGGGGCCGTATTACCGCTGGAGATACGAGGAGAGTCTCGATCTGTGGCGAGTACGTCGCGCGACGAATTCCGAATTTTTACCGCGGACGCTTTCGACTGCCAGCTGGCGCGATGTGCCGGCCGCGCTGAAGGCTCGGCTGGGTGAGCATTACCTCGATTAATCGCGCTACGTCGCTACGTCTCCACGGCGAAGTGGGGACTTGTAAACATGCGCGATTCGATAGGTGACGGCAACATTCTTGAGCGGGCAACTCTTGTAGAATATTCCTGCGGATGTTATAGAGCGTTTGAAAGCTAGTTCTCGTACTTGACTCCACCGACATTGAGGCCCATAAAAATTTCCACGACACCCCACGTGCCGGCTGTGTGCGGTAACGTACATAGGTGGTATACTCCAACTCACCTCTCGACATTTGGATCGAGTTCCCCAAACTTCTTCCTTTTGCCAATTGTTGTTTGTTCTCCGGTTGAGCGTGCGAAGGAAACCCCCAGCAAAGTAAAGAAGCAGTTGGCAGGAAGACTATGAGAATTCTACTTTACAATCCCGATAACGGAATTACCCGCAATTTCATGCCGCATTTGTGGATGTTCCTGCTTCAGGCGTTGACACCGCCCGAACACGAAGTGCTGCTGATCGACGGCAACGCCAAGGCGATGACCGACGACGAAATCGTGGTTTTTGCGCAAGAAAACAAGATCGAGCTGGTCGGTATCGGCGCAATGACGCGAATGGTCGCAAAAGCGTACCGAGTGGCGGATGCACTGCGCGCTGCCGGAATTCGAGTTGTGATGGGCGGTCCGCACGTGACTGAAGTGCCGGACGAACCTCTCGGCCGAAACGGCGGACCTCGTCACGCGGATGCGATCGCGCTGGGCGAAGCGGACGAGACGTGGCCTTTGATTGTGGAAGACGCCGCGCGCGGGACGCTGAAAGAAATTTACGAGCCCGAGCACGATGCGCACGGGGCCAGCCGTAAACCGAGCTTGCAGCCGTACCCAACGATACCGTGGCAGTCGATGGCGCTCGATCAGTTCAGTCTCATCCCTTCCTTTTTGCGTCCCTTCATGGGTCGCATGGGAGCAGGTTGGGGAACCTTTCACGTGATTCCGATCGAAACGGGACGTGGTTGTCCGTACGGTTGCGAGTTCTGCACGGTCACGGGTTTCTTTGGCGATTCGATTCGCTTTCGCACGAACGAAAGCGTAGTCGCCGAGTTGCTTCAATTGAAAGCTCGTGCGCGCGAAGAGCGCGGACAGATCGCGGTCTTCTTTATCGACGACAATCTCGCGATCAATATCAAACGTACCAAGTCGCTGCTGAAGGACATTATCGAAGCCGGGGCGCAGTTGCCGTGGGTAGCACAGATCAGCGCCAATCTTCTGCGTGATGAAGAGCTGGTTGATTTGATCGCCGAGTCTGGCGGTCGGTGGATCTTCATCGGAATGGAATCGATCGATCCAGTCAACATGGCCGACGTAAACAAAAATTTCAGCAAGCCCGGCGAGTACGGCGTAGTGCTGGATCGATTGGCGAGACGAAATATTTACGCGATCACGTCGTTCATTTTTGGAATGGACAACGACACGGTCGGTGCAGCCGATCGCACGCTGAAGGAGATTCGAAACTGGCCGCCGGGTTTGCCCGTCTTCGGACAACTGACGCCGTTCCCAGCTACGCCGCTCTATGATCGGCTGGCGAAAGAAGGACGGCTCGCACGACCAAAGCACTGGCTGGAGTTTGCGCCGTTCGAGATGGCGCACACGCCGCTCAGGATGTCGATTGTCGAAGCGCGCGCCGAAACCGACCACGCGTGGTCTTTATCGTACAGCCCCGAGAGAAATGCTGAAGCTGTCGCCGCGATCGAAGATCAACCGCTTCAATATCGCATCAGCCATTTGGTCGCGCGTCTCTTTTTCCGGGGAATCTACTTCCCGCAGATGGGCACGCGTGCATGGCTTAAGGTAATATTTCAAAACCGCCGAGCGATTCTAAAATTAGTAAAGGCTGGCGCCGTTACCTGGCGCTCGGCACGCAAGCGTGGTACGGCAGTGGAAATGATGACTCAGCCTTCAAGGTAAGAGGTTTTGTCCGAGGTATGAAATGAAGGCTTTGTTAATCTATCCGGAATTTCCCGATACGTATTGGAGTTTCCGCCACGCTCTTTCCTTTGAAGGCAAACGATCGGCGTTCCCACCGCTCGGGCTTTTGACCGTCTCGGCCATGATGCCTAAATCGTGGGAGCGGCGTCTGGTCGACACAAACGTAACCGAACTGAAACCGTCAGACATCGAGTGGGCCGACATCGTCTTCACCAGCGCGATGATCGTTCAGAGAGATTCGCTGGAAGAGATCGTCAATCTTTGTAAGGCGGCTGGAAAACGAGTCGTTGTCGGCGGTCCTTATGTTTCAACCAGCGCCGAACACCTGCCCGAAGCCGATCATATTTTCATCGGAGAAGTCGAAACAACCTTTCCGGAATTTCTGCGCGACCTGGAAATGGGAGTACCCCTCCCGATTTACAAAGCCGACGAACGTCCCGCGTTAACATTCACTCCTGTTCCTGACTTTCAACTAGCCGACATCGGACAGTACAGCGCGATGAGCGTTCAGTACTCGCGCGGATGTCCGTTTCAATGCGAGTTCTGCGACATCATCGAAATCTACGGACGCGTCCCGCGAACCAAGACAAACGAACAGGTGATTGCTGAGCTGGACGCGCTGAACGAACTCGGATGGCGCGGTCTGGTCTTTATCGTCGACGACAACTTCATCGGCAATAAGAAAAATGTCAGGCTGCTGCTGCCAGCTTTGATTGAATGGTCGGATCGCCATGGACAGCCTTTCTCCTTCATCACCGAGGCCAGCGTTAACCTGGCCGAAGACGATGCGCTGCTCGAGATGATGCGGTTGGCAAATTTTCGCCGCGTGTTCCTGGGCATCGAGACGCCGGTCGAAGAGAGCCTCAAAGAAGCGCAGAAGGGGCAGAACACCAAGCGCGATCTACTGGACTCGGTGCGGAAAATCCAATCGTACGGAATGGAAGTCATGGCCGGATTTATCGTCGGGTTTGACAGCGATCCCGATGATATTTTTGATCTGCAGATAAACTTTATACGCGAGAGCGGAATTCCGCTGGCGATGGTAGGGTTGCTGACGGCGCTTCCGGACACCCAACTTTGGCGACGTTTGAAGAGCGAAGGCAGGTTGTTGAAAGAGAGTTCCGGCGACAACACCGAGGGCTCGATGAACTTTGTCCCTCGAATGGACAAGAGCCTTTTGCTCGCCGGCTATAAGAAAGTTTTGAACACGATCTACAGTCCTGCCGAATATTACAAGCGAGCGCTGGACTGTCTTTCGTACTTAACCGAAAAGCCCGAACCGCGTCGCAGCAGTGTGTTTGAGGACGTGAAAGCATTTGCTCGCATCGTGTTGGCGCTCGGCGTGCGCGATCCCGATCGACGAGAGTTCTGGCGTTACATTCGACAGGCTACGATCATTCACCGACGCAATTTCGCGCATGCTGTCACGTTGGCGGCGATGGGTTATCACTTTCGCAAACTGACAGAGGTCTACGTGGAATAGCTTCGGCTGTTCCGAAAACAGAGTCATGCTTCCAGAGATCCCCACCTCGTGGCGCGAACAACTTTCAGACGAAACGCAAAAGCCTTACTTCAAACTCCTCGAACAGTTCATCGACCAGGAACGCCGGTCGCACGAAATCTTTCCAGCTGAGAACGACACATTTCGAGCGCTCGAACTGACGCCTTTCAACCAGGTGAAGGTTCTGCTGCTCGGGCAGGATCCGTATCACGGACCGGGCCAGGCGCACGGTCTCTGCTTTTCGGTTCAGCAGGGCGTGCGCATCCCACCTTCGCTGAGAAATATTTTTATCGAGCTGAGAAATGATCTGGGTGTTGCGCCGCCGACTCATGGGAATCTGACTAGCTGGGCCAAGCAAGGCGTACTTATGTTGAATACAGTTCTGACGGTTCGCAGAGCGAGTCCGAATTCGCATAAAAAACGCGGATGGGAGACTTTTACGGATACGATAATAAAGCGGGTCAGTTCAAGGAAAGATCCGATCGTGTTTGTACTGTGGGGAGCGCCCGCGCAGAAGAAAATGAATTTGATCGATCGAGAGCGACACGTAATCGTTAAGAGTGCACATCCGTCGCCTTTGTCGGCGGGCCGGGGCTTTTTCGGGTCCAGACCGTTTTCGGCGATTAATAATGCTCTGAAGGCTGCGGGGAAAGCGGAGATCGATTGGCGGGTTGATTAATGAAAAGTGCATGTCCAGCGTAGGAAAGCCGGGCAGTGGGTCGGTTTGAGAAATGACGTTGAAATCAGTTTCCCGCGAAGGCGCAAAGGCGCGAAGAAATCCGCAAAGATAAATTGACACTCAAGAACTTTGCGCCTTTGCGGGAACCGCTTTAGAAGCAATCGCATCAGAACTTCAAACTGATTCACTGTTGAAAGCCAATGCCGATCGCTATTTCTTCGCCCCTGGTTTCTCCGGCTTCTTCTCCAGAGTCGCCCGCGCAATTGCAATCGACGCCGTGGCCCGCGGAGCTTCACCGTTAAAATCCTTGGCCAGCAGAATCGAGCGATCGAGATTCTCCTTCGCCAACAATCTGAAAATTCCTGGCAGGTCAAATCCGTCGGCCGTATGCGTCTGCACCGAATTCTGATTTCTGATATGAAGCGTAGCCGTAATCCGGCTGTCTTCGCCTGAAAACTCTTCCGCCACGTTGTTGGCCGCCCTGGCGACTTCACTCATCGCATCCCATGCTCTTTGCCGGTCGAGCTCATAGAGCACGGTGGCGACTGCGACCATCGCTCTTGGACGTTCCGCGCTCGATCCACTTATGCGCCGCGCTTCGGCGTTGGCTTCGTCGAGCAATTCGTTGGCAGTTTCTTTGTCGGTCTTAACATATGCCTTCGCGATTTGAGTCAGCGCCCAGATGCGCTGCATGTTACTCAGCGCTCCTTTGCGCGTCAGCGGGATAGCCTCCTCAAACTTCTTTTTCTCGATCGCATCCAGCACCAGATTGAAATCAACGTAGGCGCGAACACTCTTTCGCATCTCTGTTTCGTCGATCTTGTCCGCAAACTCCGTGGCCCGCGGATCGCCCTTTCCGGCCGCGACCAGCGCGGCTTGCGCGTAAAGATCATCGCGTCTTTCCTGATTCTCGGCGCGCTCGGCCTGCTTGAGTATGGATTCGATCGAATCGGTTTCTGATTCTTCGGAAGAGAGTCCCACCATGGTAGGACTTTCGGGAGCGTTAACGGATGTCCCGCGCGCTTCCGGAGCGAGCGCGGTCATCTGCGCTTTCACCAAACGGGTAGTTTCTTCGGGCGCGTATTGTTCAAACAGCGGTATCAGTCGCGCCATGACCATGTACTTTCCGACTCTTCCAGAAGTGGTTCGATCCTGATCAGGCGGAGGAAGCGGTCGAAGGAATATGTCCGCTGCTACGCGAAAGAACGCCGTGCGAAGTTCCGGAGAAAGATCGGGCGCAGGTCGTCCCTGATCGTACTGGTTGGTATTGGTGCCGCCGTCCGTACTGAATCTAACGAATAAGAACGGCGTGAATGCGTAGGCGGAAAGAAGCGAGACAGTGTTCGCGTCCGACAGCAGATCCGCGCCAGCACGTGCCAGCATGGCCGCGTATCGCTGGTCCGCCGCCGCTGCATTTTTTTCACGAAGGTAGCAAAGAAAAACCAAACCATCGACGCTGACGCGGACGAGCGCCGGATCTGCGAATTCGATAGCGCGGGGCACGTCGCTGTCCAGCAGTTGACGCGCAAGCCGCAAACGAAGTCGCAGTGCCGAAGGAAGCTCGTGCGGGTCGTCGGCGATCGATTTGTCTACCGGCTGGGCCGATACGTTGTCGGCATCCTGCTTTCTGGCTTCGTCCAGCTTGCCGAGAAACTCTTCGCCCAGCGCGCGGTCGCGCTTGGCTGCCATACGCAGGACTTCTGTACGAAGGCTCGGAGGTGCTGATCCACTCCAGCCCTTACCTTGCTTCTCCGCTGCGCGGCGTTCTTCGTCAAAACGGCGCTGGCTATCCGCGTCTGCAATCTCTGCCGCATCCCACCCGCGTCGAAAGAGCGTCCGGGCTTTCTCGACATCCGTGTCCCAAAGAATGTCCGCCGCGCGCGACTGGACACGCGCGCGCAAAAGTTGATTGCGATAACTTCGCGCCTCCTCGGCAACAGAAAGAAGAAGTGTGATCGCGGTTGCGCGTCGTTGCTCTTCGATCCGCTTCGCTTCTTCGAGTGCAGCTCGATCTTTGTCCGCACCGTTCTTTTCAACAGCCGCGGTTTTCGCCGGCGGTTGCGGATTCTTCGCCGGAGACGGTGACTGCGCGTTGGCAGCCAAAGTAAAAGCAATTAACAAAACTGCGCCGAGGAGCAATTGGGTCGGACGGGTCATAGTTTTCTCCGGAATCAAAAGCGGGGCTGAAACGATTACGATGAAATATACGCCGGTAAACTCGTACGGTTGCAAAATTGTGGGTAACAATCGGTAGTCCGCTCCTTAACTATCGAGCGCCGGCGTGAAGCAGATCGATCCCTACCAAGTCGCCGTTTAGTTCTGTGGGAGCGGTGAAAGCGAAGCAGACGGCTCACTTTGCTGAAACTTTGGCTGGAAGTAACCAACTTTGGAAAACGCAGTCAGGAAGGGCGGCAAGCGAAGCGCGCCCCCGCCTCAATACCCCGTAGTATTCAAGATTGAGCATGTGGTCTCTTGAAGCGGGGGCGCGCTTCGCTTCACTACGTTCAGCGTAGCTTGCCACCCTTCCTGACCTGCGAGGGTCTCTGCATGAGCTATTGTTTGAAACTTGGGTGGCGCTATTTCCGGAGGCGGCAGGCTTCCCAATGTCATCTAGACTGCCACGACTTCAAGGTCGGGGTCGATCTCCTGACGGAGCATTCCTTCGATCGCCATAAGTGTTCCCGACAACGAGCTGGGACAGCTGCCGCAGGCGCCCTGATAGCGGATCGAAAGTGTGTGATCGGTAAGGCCCATCACCTCGAGCCATCCGCCATCACCGGCCAGCGCAGGACGTACCTTTTCGTCAAGTATTTCGTTGATTCGTACGATACGCGGATCCGAACTCTCGACCGCAGCGGCGATCGAGCCACCCACCGCGGCGGCAGCCGCGCTCGCGCCGTTACCTGTTGATTCAGCCGCGCGGATGGGCACCGCCAGCACCGGCAGCAAATCATCCCAATCCGCGAACTCCTCTTTCTCCACGGTAATCATGCGGTCCATATAAAAGACCGAGACCACCTGGCCAACGTCGAACAGGGACTTCGCCAACGGATCATTCTGGGCGGTGTCGCTGGAGGCGAACTGATGGGCAGTCCCGTTGCTGACGGGTTCTTTAAGGATGAACTTCACCGCGTTTGGATTGGGTGTTTCTTCAATATCACTAATTTTTGGCATCTTTAAACTCCGACTACTTTCAGCTAATTTTGATGATAATCAATCAAATAATCTTTCTCGTTACTCTACTTTGATGCTTCAAAGTATACAGGCATTTGCTCTACGGCGCAGCCGGCGAGTCATGGGGAGTCGAATTCGAAACGACGCAGCGATTACAAGTGTACCGAAGGTTTAACGTTAACCTGCGTTGCTTGTTCTCTTGCAAGGAATGCGTTGCTAATGCCTATTCGCGGGGTATATACTCTCGGGCCTCACTTGACCCCCCTGTTTACAGGTGAGACAAGTTGAGACGAGAAGCAGGCGATTGCGAGGGTCGCCTGCTTTCTCGTTTGAAGAGAAGATGCTAGAAGCGAGTAGATGTCAGATGCTGGATGTTGGATGCTGGTAGTTGTCGGGTGTTAGATGCCAGAGACTGGTTTTGGATTTATACTGAAATCTAACATCTGAAATCTAACATCTGATCCGACATCTGACATCCAACATCTGTCTTATGAATATTGGCATTACGGTTTATCCCACGTATGGCGGTAGCGGAATCGTCGGTTCCGAGCTGGGAAAAGAGCTTGCGGCCCGCGGGCACACGGTTCATTTCATAGCATCCGCGTTGCCGACTCGTCTGACTGAACTGAACGAGCGAGTGCGATTTCACGAAGTCGAGATGATGTCGTATCCGCTATTCGAGCATCAGCCGTACACGCTCGCGCTGGCAACCAAGATGGCCAAGGTAGCAGAGACGGAAAACCTCGATCTGCTGCACGTGCACTACGCCATTCCGCACTCTATCAGCGCGATTCTTGCACGCGAATCGCTAAAACCTGGCAGACGACTTCCGGTTATCACCACGCTTCATGGCACCGACATCACCCTGGTCGGCGCCGACCGATCTTACTTGCCGATCACTCGCTACGGAATAGTTCAATCGGATGGAGTGACGGCTATTTCGAAATACCTTAAACAAGCCACGATCGAAACTTTTCAGTTCGACAAGATCGAAGTGATACCCAACTTCATCTGCGGAACTGACTATCAACGACACGAAGTGCCTGAGCTTCGCAGCCAGCTTTCTCCCGATGGACTGCCGCTCCTGGTTCATGTCTCGAATTTTCGTCCGGTCAAACGTCCGGTCGACTGCGTGGAAATTTTTGCGCGAGTTTTGAAGAAGACGAAAGCGCGATTGGTGATGGTCGGCGACGGCAGCGAGCGGACGAACGCCGAACACCGCGCGCGCTGTTTGGGGATTTATGAATACTGTTCGTTTGTCGGTAAGCAGCCGAACATCGTCGATTACCTGAGCGCTGCCGATGTCCTGCTGCTCCCTTCCGAACAAGAGTCTTTTGGACTGGCGGCGTTGGAAGCGATGGCTTGCGAAGTTCCCGTGATCGCTTCGCGCGTCGGGGGACTGCCCGAAGTCGTCA
The DNA here is from genome assembly GCA_963702045.1 of Pyrinomonadaceae bacterium. Taxonomy (GTDB): domain Bacteria; phylum Acidobacteriota; class Blastocatellia; order Pyrinomonadales; family Pyrinomonadaceae; genus JACMLC01. The sequence goes on along the minus strand of OY969701.1, from coordinate 4,401,543 downwards.
CCGATGGCGAAACCGGATATTTGAGCGAAGTCGGCGACATAGAAGAAATGAGCCGGCACGCAGTGCGATTGCTTGAAGACGACGGGTTTCGACGCGAGATGGGAAGACGCGCACGCGAATCGGCTTTAGCCAACTACAGCACAGACCTGGTGATTCCGAAGTACATAGACTTTTATGAGCGCATCCTCGCCGCATAAAACAATTTCGCCGGCTGAAACATCTTCAGACGAAAAACCTATTCGTCACATCATTCAGAACCTCGAACGCACCTACGGAATCCCAGAGAACGAGCGGCCGTCCGATCCACTCGACATGTTGATCGCGACGATCCTGTCTCAATCCACCAGCGACGTAAACAGCCATCGAACGTTCGCGGCACTGAAGCAGCGCTTCCCGACCTGGGATCAGGCGCTGAAAGCTCGCGAATCAACCATTGCAGCGACGATCCGGACCGGCGGGTTGGCGAATCAGAAGGCCGCGGTAATCAAAGCGCTGCTTCGCCAGCTAAAAGACCAACGCGGTTCGCTTGATCTGAATTTCCTGCACGATCTTCCCGCCGAGGCTGCGGCTGACTTTCTAAAAGGATTTCGCGGGATCGGACCCAAGACGATCGCTTGCACTCTGCTTTTCGCCTGTCAAAAGAACGTATTTCCGCTGGATACGCATATCTTTCGCGTTCTCCGGCGGGTGGGTTTGATCCCGCAAAAGTGCACGGACGCGCGCGCGCATGAACTGATGAACGCGATCGTGCCGCCGGGGAAATTCTATTCGTTTCACGTCAACCTTATCCGCCATGGCCGCAAGATTTGCCGCCCGCGCGAACCGCTATGCGACCGCTGTCCGATTGTGGAATACTGCGACTTCGGAAACTCGCGGTTCTAATTTTCGTATACCTCTTCGAGATGTCAGATGCTGGATGCTAGATGTCAGTAGATTGAATGTTAGGTGTTAGTAGTTGTCGGATGACAGATGCCGTTTTGGTCTTACACTAACATCTAACATCCAGCATCTGACATCTCTAAATTGAGTCTTCATCCCCCTTCGGAGGCCCGACAATGACTTGCCAAAATTGCGGTAACCAGGTTGCCGCCAATCTGAACTTCTGTCCGAAGTGCGGAACGCCCGCAAGTGCTGCCCCGTACTCGCCTCCTGCTGAACCGGCAATTTCGTCGTGGTCGCAAAATCCGGAGTATGCCGTCACGCCGGCGCAACCAAAGCGCAAGTCGCGCGTCGGGAAGGTACTGCTGATCATCGGCGTGATTCTGATGTTGTTGGTTGCGGGCGCGGGTGTGGCTGGCTATTACGGCTATAAGTACTTCGAGCGGACGATGAAGAATTCCGAGGCGTATCAGATTGCCGAGGCGCGTCTGAAAGAAAGCGAAGTAGTAAAAGCCAGGATCGGAGCGATCAGGAGCACGGGTTTTCCGCTCGGCAATTTCTCCCAGCACTCAGATGGAAGCGGAAATGCCGCATTCACGGTTTCTGTCGAAGGCGAAAAAGCGAACGGGCGTTACATCGTGACGATGGAGCGCGAAAGGTCCAAATGGCGAGTGGAACGTGCTTATCTTCAGCTAGCCGACGGCGACATGTTGTGGGTCGTCGACTCGACGAACAACGGAAGTACCCGGCCGCGTAACGAGAATGACAATACAGCGAACGCCAATACGAACTTGAACGCGAACGAAGCGAACGCGAACCAATCTTCCAAACAGAAACCTTTGATCATGCCCGGCGATACTCTCGAGAGCCGTCTGACAAGCAAACCGGAACCGACCTATCCGCCGGTTGCGAAAGCCGCCCGAGCCGAGGGTAAAGTTACGGTCCAGGTTTTGGTTGACGAAGAAGGAAAGGTGATCGCGGCGACGGCTACCAGCGGTCATGCGTTACTTCGCGCATCCGCTGTCGCCGCGGCTCGGCAGGCCCGATTTGAAAAGACATTCGTGGCGGGTAAACCGGTTCGTCTCAGCGGTACTTTGACTTACGAATTCTCGTTCGAGGAATGAGTTTCGAAGTGAGAATGTCCGACAAACTTTAGTTTGTCGAATGCGAACGACAAACTGAAGTTTGTCGGACATGAAACTGCATGGCCTATCTTGTCGACGGCAATAACGTGATGGCGCAACGCGTCGGTTGGCACCGCGACAAGAAAGCAGCCAGACGCCGAATGATGGACGAGTTGGCGCGATTCGCGAAAGAGAAAAGTGCGACCATCGCGGTTGTGTTTGACGGAAAGCCGGAAGAGTTTTTCCCGGATGGATCGAGCTACAAAGGCATCAAGGTTTTCTACGCTGAGCCCGGTTCGAATGCCGACGAACGAATCAAACGCATGGTCGACACCGCGCGCGAAAAGAAGTCGCTGACCGTGGTCACTTCTGATCGCGAGCTGGCGTCGTATGTTCGACGAAACGGAGTGAAGATCGTGCGGTCCGGCGAATTTCGAACGCTTTTGGATGAAACAGTCAGACAGAAACCGAGCCTCGATAACGAGCCAGAGGTTTCTGATGAAGAGGTTCCGGAATGGATGCGGTATTTTGGCGTGGATGAAGAAGAGGAATGATGGATGTCAGATGCTAGATGTTAGTGTAAGTCCAAAGCCGGTATCTTAGATCCGACATCGACAATCACTAACATCTAACATCTAGCATCCGACATCTACCGAGGAGTTTCAAATGAAAAGATCATCACTGCTTTCACTTATCCTGCTTTTCTCGCTGATCGCTCCCGGTTTCGCCCAGAATCCGGCTCCCGCTCAGCAATCACAGGACGATGATGTTGTACGCATCACGACCAATTTGATCCAGGTCGATGCGACTGTGACGGACAAGGATGGAAAAGCCGTAACCGATCTGACGGCCGACGATTTTGAGATTCAGGAAAACGGTAAGACGCAGAAGATCACCAACTTCTCGTTTGTTCCCGTCGCATCTACACAACCCGATCCGGTCGCAGCCACGGCTGATGCAAATGCGCCGGGACCTCCAAAACCTCTCGCTCCCGAACAGGTTCGTCGCACGATCGCCATGGTAGTCGACGATCTGGGCCTCTCTTTCCAAAGCATGAATTACGCGCGAAAAGCGCTGAGGAAATTTGTCGACGAGCAGATGCAGCCGGGTGATTTGGTCGCCATCATTCGAACAAAAGGCGGGATGGGTGCGCTTCAACAATTCACCAACGACAAACGACAGCTGCATGCAGCGATCGACAGGATAAAATGGAATCCGATTGGCCGATCAGGCATAACACCTATCGCACCGTTAACCGGCAACACAATCGCGGACGAAGCTGGAGGAGGTCTTGAGGGACGTCCGGATGACCCGAACAACATCGGTGAAGAGCTGGACGAATTCCGAGACGAGCTTTACACCGTCGGAACTTTGGGCGCGCTCAATTACATCGTCCGCGGCTTGAGAGAGCTGCCCGGACGCAAATCGGTAATGATGGTGTCGGATGGCGTCAAGATTTTCGACCGAGCGGGCCAAAGCGATCGAATCATCGACAGGATTCGACGTCTGACTGATCTCGCAAATCGTGCGTCCGTTGTCATCTACACGATGGATGCCAGGGGTTTGCAGGTGCTTGATCTGACGGCGGAGGACAACGTCCGAGGTCTTGGCCAGAACCAGATACAGGCAAAGATGTTGCAGCGGCGCGAAGATTTCTTCGAATCACAGAACGGGCTGAACTACCTGGCGCAGCAGACGGGCGGCTTGGCAATTCGAAACAATAACGATCTAAGCGACGGAATCAAACGAATGCTGGAAGACCAGCAGGGCTATTACCTGATTGGCTATCGACCCGACGAAGGCACGTTCGATCCCAGGAAGGTGCGATTCAATAATCTGAAGGTCAAGGTCAAACGGTCCGGCTTGAATGTCCGGTATCGCAATGGCTTCATCAACATCACCGACGAAAACGCCAAGCCGCCGGTGCCGCGCACACGAGTTGATCAGTTGGTGAGCGCCGTGGCATCACCTTTTTCATCCGGCGCCGTTGATCTGCGCTTGACCTCGCTATTTGCGAACGATCCTGCGGCCGGGTCCTATATGCGCTCAATTCTGCACGTTGATCCGCAACGTCTTACCTTTACGCCGGAACCCGACGGTTGGAACAAGCTTACGTTTGATGTGATGGCCGTCACTTTCGGAGATAACGGAGTCGTGGTCGATGAAGTTAGCCGCACGCACACGATTCGTATTCGCGGAAATACGCTGGATCGGATCATGAAGAACGGGTTTGACTACACGATGACAGTGCCGGTGAAGAAGCCCGGGTCGTATCAGCTTCGCGCGGCGCTTCGCGACACCGTGTCAGAGCGAGTCGGATCCGCAACCCAGTTCATTGAAGTTCCCGACATCGGGAAAAATCGATTGACGCTTTCCGGGCTGATCGTTGACGGCTACGATCGAGTGAAAGCAAATCCGCTGGCTCTGGACGCCGCTACGCGAGGCACGGATGCTGAGACTTTCAGCTTCGAGGCTGATCCGCAGGCCGGTCCGGCGGTGCGACGGCTGCGACGAGGAATGGTTTTGCAAGTCGGCTATATGATCTACAACGCCAAGCTGGATAAAGCCACCGGGCGTCCGCAGCTTCAAACTCAGATTCGATTGTTCAGAGAAGGGCGAGAGGTCTTCAGCGGAAACGCGCAGCCATTCGATGCCGGAACTCAAACGGATTTGAAGCGGCTGGCATCCGGCGCGCGTTTGCAACTTGGAAGCGAGATGATGCCTGGCGAGTACGTGGTGCAGATCATCGTTACGGATCTTCTTGCAAAAGATAAGTACCGCGTGGCCACGCAGTGGATAGATTTTCAGCTTGAGTAGAGGCGGAGGAAGAAGGTAGAAGTGAGATCCAAGAACAAAGAACTAAAACCAAAACCCTAAAACCCAAAACCTAACAACTCGCTATCTCCACCATCTCGATATCGAAGATCAGCTTTTCGCCGGCCAGCGGATGGTTAGCATCAAGCGTGATCGATTCGTCGGTTACTTCGGTGATTGCTATCGGAATTTCATTTCCATCCGGCAGCTGCAGAACCAGATTTGAGCCTGGCTGCGGCTCTACGTCCAGATTGATGCTGTCGCGCGGAACCGTATTTTTAAGAGCGTCGCTACGTTGACCGTACGCGTCGTCGGCTTCTATCTCAATGGTCTTCTTGTCGCCCACACCCATTCCGCGAACGCCCTGATCGAAGCCGGCGATTACCTGACCCGATCCCACCAGAAATTCCAGCGGGTCACCGCCGTCGGATGAATCAAAAACTTTTCCATTCGTTAACCGCCCCTCGTAATGAACACGAACCGTGTCGCCCTGCTTTGCCTGGTCTGACATAATCTCACCCGCTCTCGAAATGTTGGCTGCTGGTCGAAGCTTCGCACATAGGGGATTGAAAGACCAGTGTCCGACAAAAATTAGTCGAGGGAGCGCAGGCGAGCCGCCTGCGCTCCCTCGTTTCGAACATCTGCTATCTTTACTAATCATGCGCTCAATCATCGTAGGCACCGCCGGACATATCGATCACGGGAAGACCGCGCTGGTCAGGGCGTTGACGGGCATCGATGCCGACCGTCTGCCCGAAGAGAAACGGCGCGGGATCACAATCGATCTGGGTTTTGCCGAACTAACTTTGGGCGATATCCATCTCGGATTCGTCGACGTTCCGGGACACGAAAGATTTGTAAAGAACATGCTGGCCGGTGCGCACGGGATCGATTTGGTTGCACTGGTGATCGCCGCTGACGAAGGCGTGATGCCGCAAACGCGCGAACATTTCGATATCTGCCGTTTGCTGGAAATCAAGAACGGCGTGGTTGTGATCACCAAACGCGACACGGTTGATGACGAGCTGCTCGCGCTGGTGCGCGATGAAGCCGAAGACCTCGTGGCCGGCTCGTTTCTGGAAGGAGCGCCGATTGTTTCGGTCAGTGCGCGAACAGGCGAGGGAATCGAGGAGCTGAAACAAACACTGGCGCGAATAGCGAGCGGAGTCGGCGAACGGTCATCGGAAACGATCGCGCGATTGCCCGTCGATCGGGCCTTCAGCATGCGAGGATTCGGAGCGGTGGTGACCGGAACACTCGTCGCCGGCAGCATCGCGGAAGGTGACGAGATGGATCTGTGGCCCGCCGGGAAACGGGTTCGTGTTCGCGGAGTTCAGGTTCATGGCAAATCCGTTAAGCAGGCCGAGGCCGGCCAGCGCACTGCAATCAATCTGGGTGGGATCGACGCTGAGTCGATCGAACGCGGAATGGTCCTTGCCGAAGCAGAACGTCTTCGTCCGACGCAGATCATTGATGCGCACGTGAATGTTCTGGCCGGCGCGCCGAGGCCGCTTCGTTCGCGCGCGCGCGTGCGGCTTCATCTGGGCGCGGCCGAATTGTTGGCGCGTATTCGAGTGCTGGAAGCAGGCGAAGAGATCGCACCGGGCGGCTCCGGATTTGTTCAATTGCGACTTGAATCGCCGGTCGTCGCGCTTCCTTCCGAGCATTTTATCCTCCGGTCATATTCGCCGTCAGTGACGATCGCCGGTGGAAGTGTGCTCGACGCGATGGCGGGAAAGCATCGTGGTCGCGAGATGGCAGACGTTCGAGAGCGACTGAACGTGCTGTTTGCCGCGGACAAGGCGGCGCAGGTTGCAGTGTTTGTCCGAACGGCCGGAACAGGCGGCCTGTCGAGAGCTGACCTGGTCGCGCGGACCGGGTGGCGAGATGCGGTTCTGTTCACTGCGTTGAAGGAAGCCATCGCTTCGGAAAAAGTTGTAGATGCGGAGGGGTTTTTTGTTGGACAGTCCGCGTTCGGTTCGCTGGAGGATGCTGCGCAAAAAGAAGTGATGAAGCATCACGATCGGCATCCGCTATCACGCGGTTTGCCGCGAGAGACTTTGCGCGAAAGGCACTTCGCACACACGCCGCCGGAAATATTTCGCGGCGTGCTGGCCGCGTTGGAGACTTCCGGCGTGCTCTCGTCCGACAGAGAGGTTGTGCGCGCCGCTTCGCATAGTTTGTCGTTGTCCGTTGCCGACGCCGCGCTGAAAGAGAATCTTGAGATAGCTTATCTTGATGCCGGGCTGGAGGCGCCCACTTTTGATGAAGCGTTGGAACGCGCGAACTGCGCCGGAGGTTCAGTCGAGAACGCGCGCGAGTTGCTTCAACTGCTGATTGACGCGGGAACCTTGGTTCGAGTCGCGAACGAGCTCTTCTTTCATCGCACCGCTTTGGAAAAGCTGGTTGCCGACCTTCGCGTCTACGGAGCGGCGCACGAACCAGAGCGTTTAATCGACGTTCGGGCTTTCAAACAACTGGCGGGCATCTCTCGCAAGTTCGCCATTCCGTTGCTCGAGTACTTTGACCGCGAGCGGATAACCCGCCGCGCCGGCGACAAACGGTTGATTCTCTAATCGATTTGACGAAATACAGGCTCCGGCAAAGACGCAAAGGCGCAAAAGAAATCAGTTAAGCTCAACACCTTTGCGTCTTTGCGCCCTTGCGGAAACCTTCTTTTCCTTATGATTAAACTGGTGGAATCTCAAACTGACTCCCCGCCGCAATTCGTTTTGCCTTGCACTGGCAAGTGCGGTCGCTGTAACATAACGGCGTACCAACTCCAAAGCAGTCTCTTGGCGGCAGGACCAAAACCCGACCGTTCTCTTCTTAAGCAGTAATTATGAAGGTGATGAGCTTGATCTTAGCAGGCCATCTTTCCTAACTTAAACGGACGCTGGAGGTGCGACATGAAGAGCATGCTGGATATTTTGATGTGGGTCATAGGCCTGGCTGCGGCGATCTTTGCCATCTACGAGTATTACTTGTTCGCCACATTTAAGAGTACGACCGGCGCATTTGACATGCAGGGTGGCCGGAACTATCTGTGGATGGCTATCGGTGCAACCGTCGTGGCGCTCGCCTGTGGAATTATCTTTTTCGTGCGCCACGTTAACAAAGAAGAAGAGATCCACATTACTCAGTGACGTGAATTGCCCGGTGTTGGTTACGCTCGATCAGACGAGAGTCGATTGCGTTGAGACCGAAAACAGTCTGCTTGAGCCTTTAACCTTTGACGCCGTTTGCGCAGCAGCCGCAGCAGTCGTCTGCGCGTGCGCAAACGGCGCTTTGATTTTCGGGTCCCGGAATTTGAGTTTATGTTTGGCAGAGGAGATAAACGCCGATGATCGCAACATCGCTTATGCTTTTGTTTCAGGAGAGCGGGACGCGCGCGACCCAACCAACTTATTTTGTTCCGGTGGCGCTGACGCTGTTTGTTGTCGGTGCGATCGTGTGGTTGATGGCGGCCGTGCTCGGATTTGGCAGAGCGCGTACGATCGGAGCATCGGCTCGCTGGTTTGCTCTCTCTGCCGTCTGCTTGCTACTTTACCACCTGCATTTTTTGGTAATTGGCATCATCGGCGCCGTCGCGTTCAAACAGGGCCAGGAGGACTTTGGCATGATGCTGAACGTCGGCGCGTTTTTTAATATGTTCGTAGTGCTGGGCGGGTTTTGCGCGATGGTGGGATTCATGAGAATGAAACTGCCGGTGCCCGCGCCACCACCGACTTCGACCGAGGACTAACAGACTGGCTTTACTCGAGGCTTATCTGAACGCTTGATTAAATGAGAAAGAAGCATTTCCTTGTCGCCGCGTTCGCAGTACTTGTGGGCGCGGCGATTTTCTTTGCGGCGCAATCGGGTCGCAACGACGGTAACCGCAAGAGCGCGCCGTCCGGCTTTGTCACGACGCGTGGCGGTCGATTTGAAATCGACGGGAAACCGTTTCGTTTCATCGGCGCCAACGTCGCGGTCATGTACCGCAACGAAGACCGCGCGCGCATGCCCGAGACGCTGCGCGTTGCGGCTGATGACGGCATTCGTGTGGTGCGGGTTTGGGCGTACGGCGAAGGCGGAACAGATTCGCCGGTCAAGTCCGTGGGCAGCGATCGAGAAGATTGGCCGCGCCAACATCCGTTCCGTTTTGCACCTGATCAGTGGAACGAAGAGGCGTTCGTTCATCTCGATCGCGTGATCGCCGAGGCCGCGCGCAACAAACTTTATGTCCAGCTTTGCCTGACAAACTGGTGGCGTGACACCGGTGGAGTTACGCAGTACCTGCGATGGGCGGGCATCGAGGACGCGGCCGACGATAAACAGCCGTTCGGAATCAACGTTGAACGCGCGATGCTGTTCTACACCAACGAAATCACGCGCCGCATGTATCGCCAGCACGTCGAACGAATAGTTACACGACGGAATTCGATCACCGGAGTGCTGTACCGCGACGACCCGACCATCATGGGTTACGAGTTGATGAACGAGGCACAGGCGCCGACCGGCCGAAGGCATGAACGACGCGCGTGGGTCGCCGAAATGAGCGACTACATTCGTTCGCTGGACGCGGGTCACTTGATAACGCCGGGCACGTGGGGATATCGCACCGCGTTCGAGCGTCGTGAGTGGAAGGAAGAGCATCTGTTGCCCAACGTGGATTTCGTAGACGTTCACAACTATCCACGAGACGACCAGGACAGTTGGGTTGATTCGCCGACTGCGCTGCGCGAGTTCATGGAGAACCGCGTAGCCGCTGCTTATTCCATTCGGAAGCCGTTGGTCTTTGGTGAATTCGGCATGGGCCCGGACGGACATAACGGATTTTCGGCGGCGGATTGGTACCGGGCGTTTGTGACAGGCGCGGCCCAGACGGGCGCGTCGGGTGCGATGTTTTGGATTCTGACTCCGGATCCGAAACGCGGTTACGGGATTAATTACACTTCGCCGCGTGACGACGCTGTCCGCGCGGAAGTCCGCACCGGCGCCGCGCTGATGGCTTCACTTCAGAACGAGTGGCCTCCGAAACAACTGCGAGACGACGGGCGGCATTTGACACCGCGTCAGTTCGCGTTTGTCCGCGCGATCGACGACCCGGCGGTCAAGCCCGAAGTGATTGTGAAGGAAGACAAGACGATTCTTTATCGCTTTAAGCCGGAGCAGGCGATCAGCCAGCGGTTCGAAAAAGTAGGCGGAGGCGATGGCTATATTTGGGGAGCGGGCGTCGGCTATGTCGAGTATCGTTTGCCCGAGCGTGAAGATTACAGGCGAGTCGCCAGCGTAATCGTGCGCGCGCACCTGCAGCCGGTGATTCCGCACGACGCTCGCGATCGCATCAAGTCGACTCGAGTTACGCTTTTTGTGAACGGGAAAAATTGCGGCGCGCGTCTGGTTCCATTGGAGCAGGCACCCAACGCCCATGTTGAAGAATGGAGAATCGACAGCTGGGGTTCGAGGTTCGACGCCTGGCGAGGCAAGCCGCTGTCGATACGCTTCGCCGTAGAAGTGAACGCGGATCAACCGTTCGGAATCAACATCTCAAACTGGCCAGAGGGATATGATTCGAAGGGAACAAAGCCGGTGGAAGTGGAAGTGAGAAGGGAAGGATAGGACACAGGACTCAGGACTCAGGACTCAAGACTCAGGATGAAAAGCAGGAAGGCCCTTTCGGAACCCGACGCTCTTATTCTGTGTTCTGAGTCCTGTGTCCTGTGTTCTGCTTTGCAATCACTCGCGCTGCTTCCCTCGCGTAGTACGTAATCACGATATCCGCCCCGGCTCGTTTGATGCTCGTCAACGTTTCCATCATCACACGCTCTTCGTCGATCCAGCCTTTCGCTGCCGCCGCTTTGATCATCGCGTACTCGCCGGAGACGTGATAGGCCGCGAGCGGCAGATCAAACCGCTCTCGCAACCGCCGAACAATATCCAAATACGCAGTCGCGGGTTTGACCATCATGATGTCCGCGCCCTCCGTGTAGTCCAGCTCCGCTTCGCGCAAAGCTTCGCGAGCGTTGGCGGCGTCCATCTGATAAGCCCTGCGATCGCCAAACGCGGGCGCGCTGTCGGCTGCCTCGCGGAACGGACCATAAAAAGCCGACGCGTACTTCACCGCATAAGACATGATCGCGACCTGATCGTAACCCGATTGATCGAGCGCTTCGCGGATAGCTCCAACCTGTCCATCCATCATCGCGGAAGGCGCAACGATGTCGGCGCCTGCTTCAGCTTGGCTGACAGCTGTACGCGCCAGTAGCTCAAGCGATTCGTCGTTGAGAACCTCGCCGTCGCGGACTACGCCGCAATGACCGTGTGACGTGTATTCGCAGAGACATGTGTCGGCGATGATTATCATGTCGGGCACCGCGTCTCGAATCCCGCGGGCGGCGCGTTGGACGACTCCGTTTTGTGCGAATGCGCCCGACGCAGTCTCGTCTTTCGATTCGGGAAGTCCAAAAAGGATCACGCTGCCGACGCCCATCTCGTACGCTGATTCAGCCTCGCGCACCGCTTCGTCGACCGAGAGATTATGAACGCCCGGCATCGACGGAATCTCCCGGCGCACGTTCTCGCCGCCGCATGCGAAAAGCGGCAGGACCAAATTCTCGCGCGCCAACCGAGTTTCCCGCACCATCAAGCGCAAGGTTGCGCTGCGTCGCAAACGCCTGGGTCTGTGAATCAAATCTGCCACTTTTGTGGCTCCTTTTGCTTGTAGAATCTAACCGCAGCGAATGATACCCGGCAGGGTTGAGTGGAGCAAACCTGCCCTACCAGCATGCACAGTTGACCCAAATGTTCGAAGTAATTGTTAACGTCACCTAACGCAGTCAGGAAGGGACCCTGTCCCCGCTTACTTTCCTTTATGAACATCTTGACGGATGACTAGCTCGAGGCGGGGACAGGGTCCCCTCCTGACCGCGTTAGGTGACGCTGTATAACTGCGCGTGGCTTTTCAACCAATTGGTGCTCCTAACACCTAGCTTGACCTTTCGACCTCCAGCTTTATAATCAAGTCTCTCCAGCACGTGGCGGGGTAGCTCAGCTGGTAAGAGCGCGGGATTCATAACCCCGAGGTCGGGAGTTCAAGTCTCCCCCCCGCTACCAACAGAATCATGCGGTAAATTGAAAACCACCGCTTAAAAAAGGAAAAGATAATCGTACTTGTATTCAAAATATCTGACGCTGGTAAGATATGCGTACCGCGACGGAAGTCGGTATGTTTCGCTCGTCGGGGGTATCGGCAATCCGCTTTTCCAGAACGAAGATTCGTACTCGTCGTTAACTTACCCAAGTCCGAACTATCAACTATTGGCGCTCTTCCGCTACTGGAGCATGATCCAGTACTTCTTTCCCAACAGGCATCTGATGGGCGAGAACTGGAACAGCGTGATGACCGAGTACGTCCCCCGCTTTTACAACGCGGCGAATGAAACTGAATACAAAATGGCAATGTGGTCGCTAATCGGCCGTCTCTATGACACGCACGCAAACATTTGGAGCGAAGTAGCCTTAAGAGACGCGTTCAAAGAAAAAGCTCTTGAGGTTATAAACTCCAATTGATTGAGACAAGCATCTCCGGTGGCATTTGTTCGCCGGATTCCAAGCCAAACGTAAGCCAATCTTCGCTATGCGCCAATGCACTCACGTCTCATCGATAGAATCGCAGATTCTGTCGGAGTTGGCGGCCTGACTAATCAAACCTATACAACCACGCTATCTCTTTTTAAGACAGAAAAGGTATCACTCATGAAGAACTATTCCACCTCCACTCTATTTTCGTGGGCGCTCAAAATTACTGCCTTCATTTCGATCGTGTTTTTGTCGGGCTTGATAATTAATGTAAATGCCGCGGGCGTGCGCCTGGATCCGACATTCAATACAGGGACGCTGTTGAGCCGAGGTTTCATTCGCTCGATGGCTGTGCAACCGGACGGCAAGATAATCATCGGCGGCTTTTACACATTGGCCAACGGTTCCGTTCGCAACAGCCTCGTGCGGGTAAATGCTGACGGCAGTCTCGATAACACTTTCAATACAGGCTCCGGCCCCAATTCGTTTGTTGAGGTGATCACCCTACGTGCGGACGGCAAAATCCTCATCGGTGGTTCTTTTACCTTTTTCAACGGCGTGGGGCGTAACCGAATCGCCCGCCTTAATTCGGATGGCAGTGTTGACACTTCATTCGATCCGGGCACGGGAGCCACAGGCAATATACACGCGATAGCTCAGGCGCCGGATAACGATCTGTATGTCGGCGGGTTGTTTACAGGCTTCAACGGATTCGCTCGTGGCCGTATCGTCCGTCTAAACGAAAACGGAAGCGTTGACCCAGACTTCAATCCGGGGACGGGCGCCAGTGCGCCGGTCTACGACGTTAAGCTTCAGCCGGACGGCGCCGTCGTTATCTGTGGCTCTTTCTCCACCGTCAATGGCCTGGCTCGCAGGAGGGTGGCGCGCCTCCTACCGAATGGCAGTGTTGATGGGCTATTTGTATCCGGCATCAGTTCTAACAGCCAAACCGCTTATGCGCTGGCTTTGCAGATAGACGGACGGATCATTGTCGGAGGCTACCTCCGCGACCCGGGCTTTAATTCAAAAGGGATGGTGCGGCTTTTACAGGATGGAAGTGTAGACAGTACTTTCGATTCCGGGATCTGGCCAAGTGTGGCGGGGGTTCGAGTGCTTAGACTCCAGCCGGACGGAAAAATCCTGGCCGGCGGTGTTTTCAATAACATGAGTGGACGGAGAAACGTCGCTCGCTTTATCGCCGACGGCAGTGTGGACCAGTCTTTTTCACCGGGGGCCGGGGCAAATGCGGGGGTCCTCGCATTAGCATTACAAGCGGATGGAAAAATTCTGATCGGCGGAGATTTCTATCACTTTAACGGTAATACAAATGACGTCGTCAGTGTTGTGAGGTTGAACGCAGACGGGTCGGGAGACTCGTCTCTCTCGTTTAGTACACGAACGCCGGGGGTTGTTTACGATCTGGCTGTCCTGCCGAACGGCAAGACCGTCATCGCGGGCGATTTCATCGAGATCAATGGCGAGCGACAACATAACGTGGCGCGGTTGAACGCAGATGGGAGCAGAGACAATACCTTCGATCCGCTCTACGGGACCGATGCTTACTGGGTGTACTCACTTGTGGTCCAGACGGATGGAAAATTAGTGATCGGCGGTCTTTTTACAGATGTGAATTATGCCAGCCATAACAACATCGCGCGGCTCAATGCCAACGGCACCGTGGACAGCTCGTTCAATGCCGGCACTGATGAGGACGTCAACGATATGAAGTTACAGCCGGATGGCAAGCTCGTTATCGGAGGTGTCTTCACGGAGGTGAATGGGGCGTCCTGCATTGGGATTGCGAGATTAAGTTCAGACGGCAATCTGGATATGTCGTTTCAGCAGACTTCGGACATTGCGGCTGCCTTGTTGTATGACCTTACGATTCAACCGGATGGGAAGATAATAATCGGCGGATTGGTCTTTAGCTCGTCGTTGGCCCAGTGGAACATCGCGCGCCTCAATGCAAACGGTACTCTGGATGCTTCTTTCAATGTTGGTACAGGTGCGAACAATTTTGTGCTCTCAACGGCAGTCCAGCCGGATGGCAAAGTCCTGATCGGCGGCCAATTCACCAGTGTCAATGGGGTCAGCCGTAATCGAATCGCGCGCCTTAAACCGGATGGAAGTGTTGACGATTCGTTCACGGGCACAGGCGCAAACAGCACCGTATGGACCATCGAGCCGCTTGCCGATGGTAAGATTTTCATCGGCGGCTACTTCAACAATATTAACGGCGTGCCGCGTACAGGTATCGCCAGATTGAATCCTGATGGCAGTCTGGATAACTCCGTGAATATCAGTATCAGCGGTGGAGTCGAGGTTATCCGTACGCAGGTTGATGGAAAAGTATTGCTGGGAGGCTATCGCATCACGCCCAGCACTCCCATTGTCCGCCTGGTCCTGGGCAGTGCGCCGTTTGACTTTGATGGTGACGGGAAAACAGATGTCTCGGTCTTTCGACCGTCGGGCGGCTACTGGTACATCTCGCAAAGCTCCAACAACGCTTTTCGTGCCGACCAATTTGGCGCCAACGGCGATCTGATCGCGCCGGGAGATTACGACGGTGACGGCAAGACTGATACGGCAGTGTTCAGACCGTCAAACGGTTATTGGTATTTCCTGGACAGCTCTACCGGAGGTTTTCGATTTACGCAGTTTGGACAAGCGGGCGACATTCCCGCGACAGGAGATTTTGAGGGAGACGGCAAGTCTGACGTCTGTGTCTTTCGTCCATCCACGGGGACCTTCTATCTCTTGTACAGTTCGGATGGATCGTTCCATTACCAGCAATGGGGAACAAACGGGGATGTGCCCGTGACCGGCGATTTTGACGGAGACAGCAAATCCGACTTTGCTATCTATCGTCCTTCGATAAGTGCGTTTTATGTTTTGCGAAGTTCAGACGGCGGCATAACCGGACAGCAATGGGGAACCAGCGGAGACAGGCCTTTAGCCGCAGACTTTGACGGCGACGGCAAGACGGACATAGCCGTTTACAGACCGTCGGCCGGAGCGTGGTATTACCTGCAAAGCTCGGACAACGGATTCAGAGGAATAGCGTGGGGCACGAGCGGTGATATTCCCGTGGCAGGCGAATATGACGGAGACGGCAAATGGGATGTAGCGATTTTCCGACCGTCGACGGGGACGTTCTATGTCCTGCAAAGTATTAATGGAGCGCTGAGAGCTGAGCAGTTCGGGACGAACGGCGATGTTCCGGTTGCTTCGGCGTATGTTCAGTAGGACCCTAAGATTGAGAGTAAATTTAGCATAACGCGGAGAGCTCGATTCGAATGACAAAACTTGAGCCAACGCTTCCACGTGCGACTGCACGCGACGCTCCCGCCCTTTCCCCCGAGTACCATAAGGTGAAAACCCACTAAGTGGTCGGAATGTCGAAAACACGGCTCGGTCATAGCTGCTAGTAAAGAGCAAGGTTCGTGGAATGCCCGGACGGTTGAAACCAATCATTTCAGCAATATTAATGGTCTAGAGCTTTCGTGAAACTCACTACGGAGCGCCTTTGGCGCTCATTGAATCAACCACTTCCACGGAATTTTCATTAAACGACATCTCGTCGACGCCCCGTTGCGTCAATGATGTTTCTTTAGGCTCAGTGACTAGCGTTGCGTCACTCTTCAAAATCGCTCAGGCTCACTTTCTTAATCGTTGATATTTCAACTCCGCCCGTTTATCTTACGAATGGCAGCTAGCAATGAAGTCCGTCGACTTCATGGTCCACAAATCAATTTCTTGCACGCCTGGTTGGACTGTTTCTTCTACTCCTGATTTCATATGCAGTGTAAAAGCCCGACGCCGTCGCGTATCAGAAACACTGTGGTGGTTCTGACCGCGCTGGGCGTGCTGATCTGGGCGATCTTGTTTCCGCCTCGAGCGGCGGTCCAGGTTTCTACTGAGCCGCAGAACGTGCGCCCGACCGAAGCTCGCAAGGTTGGATCTGCGCTCGATCCGCCGCTCGATCCGGTGCTCTCCGGACGCGTGGGCTTTAACCACTTCACAGATCGCGACGGCTTGCCACAAAACGCCATCCAGGCCATGGCGTTCGATCACAAAGGATACCTGTGGGTCGGCACACAGGACGGCGCGGCTTTTTACAACGGGCGTGTTTGGACCGTTGTGAACATGCCCAACCGAACGGTGTCCAATTTCGTTCGCAGTATTCTGGTCGCCGGCGACGGGAGCATCTGGTTCGGCCGGCAGGAGGGCGGCGTCTCGCGTTTGAAAGACGGAAGCTGGACGACATACGAAGACAGGAGCGTGTTGCCGGATAAGCGCGTCAACGCGTTGCTCGAAACACGCAATCCGGACGGCGCGCAAATTATCTGGATCGGAACCGACAGGGGATTGGCCCAGCTCGCAGGCGATCGCTGGTCGCAGTTCGACTCGCGCAATGGTTTGCCGGATGACCGCGTGACGAGTTTGGTCGAGACAAAAGCGGCGGACGGCTCGTCGGTCGTTTGGGTTGGAACCGACAAGGGCCTAAGCAGATTCTCGCGCGGCGAATGGACGACGTTTGATCAACGCAACGGCTTGCACGAAGAGCAAGTCACCAGCCTGCTGGCAACGAAGGAAGCGGACGGACGAAGCTTTCTTTGGACCGGAACTTCGAACGGACCCGAACGATTCGCGATCGACGAGAGCCGCTGGACGCCGTTGGAAAAGAGCGCGGAGCTTCCAACGAATACTGTTGTTTGCCTGGCTCAAACCCTCGGACCCGACGGCGAGAGTGTCTTGTGGGTGGGAATGGATGGCGGCGGGCTGGCCAGTTACAAAGCCGGAACCTGGACGCGATACGGCACGCGCCAGGGGCTGTCGAGCAACAGCGTCTTCAGCCTGCTGCCGAGCGAAGGCACGGGCGGAACGAAAACTTTGTGGATAGGCACGGACGGCGGCGGGTTGGAACGTTTGCAGATGGGCGGCTGGCGAAGCTTCACCACGGCAAATGGTCTTCCGGCAAATTCGATCTACTGCATTTTTGAGACGGGGGATGCAAACGGCAGCTCGATGTGGTTCGGGACGTACGGAAGCGGGCTGGCCCGTCTTCAAAACGGAGTCTGGACCATCTTCGACAAATCGTCGGGAATGCCCGACGACACTGTCTTCGAAATGTTGGAGACGACGTTCGATGACGGTCAACGCGTGCTGTGGGCCGGCATGAAAGGCGGAGGGTTGGCGCGGTTTGAGAATGGACGCTGGACAAAAGGCGAGATCGAAAAAGCGTTCGGCGAATCGACCGTGCGAAACATGCTGGCCACGACCGACGAGTCAGGCGCGCGTGTTGTCTGGGTGGCGAGCGGCGGCCGCGGTCTGGGCCGGCTTCACAAAAACGTCTGGACCTTCTTTGACACCTCGAACGGTCTGCCGCACAAGAGTGTTTTTGAGTTGGCCGAAACGGTTACTTCAGACGGCGGGCGCGTGCTGTGGGTGGCGACGGGCGGCGGCGGTATCGCGCGATTCGCGAAAAATCAATGGAAGATATACGACGTCACGGCGGGGCTCCCGACCAACTCCGTGCTGAGTCTGCACGTCAGTCGGACAAGGGATGGACGTGAGTATTTGTGGGCCGGAACAGAAGGCGGCGGTGTGTCGCGTCTGGAACTCAACCCGAACGACGACGTCGCGAACCTGGTGACGTATAGCGATACGACCACGCCGGCGTTGCCGAACAATACGATCTATCAGATTCGCGAAGATGCGCGCGGACGAATCTATCTAAGTCACAACAAAGGCGTCAGCCGTTTGGCGCCGACTGATTCGGCGAGCAATGAAAACGCTCGCGAGTACGATGTCTACACCTTCACGACCGAGGACGGATTGCCCAGCAACGAGGGCAACGGCGGCGTCTCGCTGCGTGATTCGGCGGGACGCATTTGGGTTGGAACCGTAGGCGGCGCAGCCGTTTTTGACCCGGCGCAGGAACTGCCCGACCGCGCCGCCAAGTCGCTTTATGTCGAGAACATTTTGATCAACGACAAGCCGCGTACTTTTTCCGCGGCGCAGACGCTGGCCCATGACGAGAATCACCTGGTCTTCGAATACTCGCTGCTCTCGTACGCGCACGAGGAAGGGACGCGTTATCGAACTCAGTTGGTCGGGTTTGAAAAAGAGCCGTCGGCGTGGACCAGCGATGCCAAGAAAGACTACTCGGCGCTACCGGCCGGCGATTATGTCTTTAAAGTCTGGGGCCGTGACTACGCGGGCAATTTGGCTGATCCGGCGACGATCGCTTTCACGATCAAACCGGCGTGGTGGCGGACGTGGTGGGCGTACCTGATTTACTCGGGAATGTTTGTGGGGTTAGCTTTCGTCGGCGTGCGATATCGCACGCAATCTCTGCGACGGCGCAACGCTTTGCTTCAGGCTAAGGTCGACGAGCGCACGCGCGAGCTGGACGAAAAGGTCGACCAGCTAAAAGAGTCGGAGCAACGCGCTTATCTTTACGCACAGGCAAAAAGTCAGTTTCTGGCAAACATGTCGCACGAGATTCGCACTCCGATCAACGGCGTGATCGGGATGACGAGCCTTCTGCTGGACACGCCGCTCAATGCGGAACAGCGTGAGCGCGCGGAGGTCGTCAAGCGTTCAGGCGACATGCTGTTGACGATCATCAACGACATTCTGGATTTTTCGAAGATCGAAGCCGGGAAGCTGGAGCTGGAAACTATCGACTTCGATTTGACCACTGCGATCGAAGACGTGCTGGAGCTCGTCGCGCGGAACGCGCAGGCTAAGGGTTTGGAGTTGGCGTCATTCATCGCGCCGGAAGTCCCTCAGATTTTGTCCGGTGATCCGGTTCGCTTTCGCCAGATTCTTATTAATCTGGTCGACAACGCGATCAAGTTCACAGAGCGCGGAGAAATTTCGGTACGCGTCGAAAGTGTCGGGCAGACTTCCGATGACGTGGTCCTGCGCGTCGAGGTACGCGATCAAGGTATCGGTATCAAGCCGGACGTTCTGGGCAATCTCTTCACTCCTTTTACGCAAGCCGACAGCTCAACCACGAGGAAATATGGCGGCACCGGACTGGGACTGGCAATTGCCAAACAGATCGTCGAATTGATGAACGGCGAGATCGGTGCAGAGAGCGCGGAGGGCCAGGGCAGCAAGTTTTGGTTTACGGCGAGATTTGGTAGAGCCTCAAGCTCGCCCAGCTCCGTCCCCGGCCCGGTTGATACGCAGTGGCAGCGAACTATCTCGCCCGTCGCTGTTACCAGCGTCAGCTCGGGCCAGGGTCCGGTAAATTCGCTCCCGAACTTTCGCATACTCGTGGTCGAAGACAATCAAACTAACCAGCAAGTCGTGGTCAGCACGCTCGCGCAGATGGGATATCAAATCGAGACTGTCAACAACGGGCGCGAAGCCATCGGCGCTCTCAAGAGGAACAAATACGATCTGGTTTTCATGGATTGTCACATGCCGTTGATGGACGGGTTCGAAGCGACCGCCGAAATCCGTCGCAGCGATTGGGCCACGCCGCGCCTGCCGATCATAGCGATGACGGCCAGCGCGTTGCCCGGAGATCGCGCGCGCTGTCTGGACGCGGGGATGAATGATTACCTGACCAAGCCGTTGCACCGGCACGAGCTTCGCGCGGTGCTTGATCGATGGCTGCATGCATCGAACCAGGCTAATACTTCAGTTGTTAACCCACCACACGCGATTAGTTCTGAGCAGAGTTTGCTACAGCCTGAAGCACTCAGCG
This sequence comes from Pyrinomonadaceae bacterium, assembly GCA_963702045.1. GTDB lineage: Bacteria > Acidobacteriota > Blastocatellia > Pyrinomonadales > Pyrinomonadaceae > JACMLC01. The sequence goes on along the minus strand of OY969701.1, from coordinate 4,381,437 downwards.
AACTACGCCAGCTCGGAGGGAAGAATCAGAATTTCTTTTCCGAAATGGTTGATGTTTTTGTTTTGGAAAGCGTCGAGCGGCTGGATCGCATGAGGGCAACGGCGAAGCAGGGCGACATGGAATCTGTCCATCAGCTCGCGCACACGCAACGCGGCGCGTGTCTCAATTTCGGCGCGCGGCGGATAGCGCAGCTTTGTGAAGAGTTGGAGAAGATCAGCGGTTCGAATGGTATGACGCCGACGGCGGCTGTTAGTGAAATGATTTCAAGTATCGAACACGAGTTTGATTGTGTGCGCCGGGCGCTTGAAGCCGAGCGGTTGTCGCCGGTGATAGAAAGCTAAGCAGACGGCGCAGTTTCTGTTCGCTCAACCTGCTTGCCTCGCTTTTCTTCGTACATCAATTCGTCACCCCGCATCAGAAGCGCCTCAACGGTCGGATATTCGTCCAGCCCGCCGCGAACAATTCCTATACTTAACGCAAGTTCGTAGTCACTGCGCCGTGTATGGTTGTGTGCGCGAAGATTTTCGCGCAGACGCGCAAGGCTGACTCGTCCGTCTGTCCGCTCCGCATCAGTTTCTAAGATCACAAACTCGTCGCCGCCGATGCGGGCGATGATGTCAGACTGGCGAAAAGTGGAACGCAGAATTTCAGCAATCTGCACGAGCGCTTTTGAACCCTCGTCATGTCCGTGCGTGTCGTTGATCGACTTCAAACCATCCATGTCTGCGTAAATCAGCGACGCCTCTTTCGCACCCCGGCGCAGGTTCTTCAGGTACTGTTCGGCCAGCGTGAAAAATCCGCGCCGGTTATAGAGCCCGGTCAGGTCGTCCGTTACCGAAAGATTGCGCAGCGTTTCCTGCGCCTGCTTCAGTTCGCCGAGCGCCGTTTCGAGTTCGGCCACGCGTTGGGCCAGACTGCGTTGCAGTCCCACGATCCGAGTACCGACGTCGACGCGCGCGTGCAGCTCGTCCCGGTCGAATGGTTTCGTCACGTAGTCGTCGGCGCCGGCTTCGAATCCTTCCACGATGTCCTGCTTGCCGCTCTGCGCAGTCAGCAGAATTATGTAGATCGGCGTCGCGGTTTGTTGTTGACGCGCCTTTCGACAAACAGCGATGCCGTCCATCTCGGGCATGGTCCGGTCGAGGATCGCGAGCTTCGGCGCATCGGCGGTCTGCAACAACCGCCATGCATCCGCGCCGTTGGAGGTTTCGATCACCTCATGGCCCCACGACTCGAGCGTAGTTTTCAGAATGCGACGAGTGACGGTCTCGTCTTCGGCGATTAGGATTTTCAATCGGGGGATCCTCTCGTACGTAGTCAATTAATAACTTGCTGGGGGGGGATCTACAACTAAATAAAATGCAGGTTGGGAAGGGGGCAGAGCGCAGCGCCGCCCCCGCTTGGTGCGACTATACATCAACCTCAAATCGAGCGCTGTATTTGGAAGCATCGAACTCGCTGTTTTTTGTTCGTGCGTTACGCGACGGGGCAGAAGCCCGACCGTAAGGGAGGGCGTTCTAGATTCCGGGTGCTCAAGATTAATTGAGGGAGAATGGCAACCAGCCGCCTCCTTACTTGAGCGCAGCGTAACTAGACCGCCCTTCCTTACGGTCGGGCTTCTGCCCCGTTGCCGCAGCATACCAATACCTGGCTGCGCTTCAGTTCGCTCGTTTGTAATTCTGCACGGCCACGCGATAAAGTGAAGTCATTGCAAGTTAAACCTTCATATTAAGGAGAGCATGAAATGCAACCCGAAGAAAGATTCTGCAGAATTTGCGATGCTGCGATTCCGCCTGCGCGGCTGCGAGTTATTCCCGACACGTTGGTTTGCGTGAAATGCAGCGAAGACATCGGCGGCGAGTTCGAGCTGGAAGTGACGGTCAGCTCCACTGGTAAGGCAGGGAGTTTGAAAAAGACGGGCCAGACGATTAGCGCTACCCGGAAACGAAAGTCAGCGCGATAAACGCTATTCGACAATTCGGATCAAATATTTGGGCGACATGCCCGACGGAATAGACGAAGGAAATGCTGACCACTAAACAACACGAACGAGCCATTTACGAAATCACACGAAAAAGGAGACAAGTTTCGTGGGGCTTTCATTCGTTTTCGTGTGGTTCGTGGTTCGTTCGCCGGCTGTGCAATTCACACGCGAAAAAAAAACCAAAACCGAATCACTACCAACCGGCCATTAACTTCTCTACTTCAGTCGAAGATGTCAGGTTCCGGGTCCAACCAAAACTTCCGTGATCCCGCATTTCAACTCCCGCACTTAGCATCGCTGTGATCGCCGCGCGCGATAACGACGAACCGACGCTGAGTCGCTTCGCTCCCGCTTCCGCCAATTGCGAAACCGTAACTCCCTTAATAAAAGTCGCCAGAACGTTGACAGGTCTGCTAACCGCACTTGTCACCAATTTCACTTCATCAAGCGTCTTCAAACCCGGTGCGTACAGTACATCCGCTCCGGCCGATTCGTACGCTTGCAAACGGCGGATCGTATCGTCAATGTCATCGCTTCCGTGGAGCAGGTTCTCGGCACGAGCGGTGAGCATGAACGGATAGTCGAGCGAGTGCGCCGCTTCGGCTGCCGCATGAACGCGCTCGACCGCAAGCTCAAAATCATAAATCGCGTCAGTAATGTTGCCGCTGTAGTCTTCGATCGAGCCGCCGACCAATCCCGCCGCGGCTCCCGCCAGAATTGTTTCGGCTGCCCTCGCTGGATCATCCGCAAAGCAGTTCTCCAAATCCGCGCTGACGGGTAAATCGGTTGATGCGCAGATGGCGCGGCAATGCTCGATCGCTTCGTCACGCGTGATCTTCCCATCGCCACGTCCGATCGAATTAGCGAATCCGGCGCTGGTCGTCGCAAGCGCTTCGAATCCTAAACCCGCCAGAAGTCGCGCCGATCCGATGTCCCAGGGATTAGGGATGATAAAGGCGCCGTCGCGTTCATGCAGCGCTTTGAATTTCGCTGCTTTCTCTTTTTGAGTGATCATTGATTCCTCCGGGATATGTATGGCTGGTGATTATACATAAGGGCGTTGGCTAACGGGGCAGAAGCCCCGTTGGCCAAGGCTTGAAGTCTTTTGAAACTTGAAGCGGGGATAGGGTCCCCTTCCTGACTGCGTTTGGTTGAACGAGCGACTTCGGTCAAATTAATAGCGAACCACATAAATAAATCAGGCTCGACATCTGAAAAGATGTCGAGCCTGGTTCACTCTAAGACAGCCCGGATTTACTGAGGCAGATACGCGAACGGTATCGGCACGTCGCCGGTCATTCCCCAAACCTGCGTCTGCAACGATTGGTTCGAGCTTCGCCGGATATACCAACTGCCGTTGTCGGGTCGAAACACCGCGATGTCGGTCTTGCCGTCGAGGTCGTAATCGCCCGGCACAGGTTTGTCGCCGGTCGTTCCCCAGTGTTCCGCTACGATCGTGTTATTGCTACTGAGCAAGACGTACCAGGTGGAATTCGCTGGACGAAACACGGCCATATCCCTGCGATCGTCTCCGTCGTAATCTCCCGCGACGGGTTCGTCGCCGCTCATTCCCCAATGAGTCGCGATCAATCCGCCATCGGTGCTTCGCAATACGTACCAGTAACCGTTCGATGGTCGGAAGACGGCGAGGTCAGCTCGTCCATCACCGTCGTAATCGCCGGGCGCCGGCACATCTCCCGCCGATCCCCACTGCAGCGAGTACATCGAGCCGTTCGAACTGTATTGAACGTACCAGAGCGAACCCTCGGGTCGGAACACAGCCAGGTCGGTTTTGCCGTCGCCGTCGTAATCCGCTGCCACGGCTTTGTCTCCGCTGGTACCAAACGTCTCGTGTTTCACCAAGCTCGTACTGCTTAACTGTATGGACCAGTTGCCTGCGGCAAAGACTGCTATGTCGGTCATCTGGTCGCCGTCGTAATTACCGGGCACCGCTCGATCGCCGTGACTCTGCGAACCCAAATACCTGGTCAGAATCACGCCGTCACTCGCGCGCAGGATGTACCAATAGCCGGTTGATGGGCGATAGACGGCTACGTCTGTCTTGCCGTCTCCGTCAAAGTCGGACGGCTGCAACGTCAGTGTGCCGGTGAAGTCCGCGATCTGCGCTCCTACCAGATGCGTGATCGTTCTGGTCTGCGGACTGAAGACGTAGTTCAACTTCGAAGGAGTTACGGTGTAATCAACCAGCGAAGGCAATCCGGCAAAGGAATAATTACCGTTAATGTCGGTCATGGTCGTAGCCGTTTGTGCGCCGCCCAACGTGACGAGCACGTCCGGAATACCGACGCTGCTGCGGTCCACGATGCGTCCGGAGATTGATCCCGCGACCGGTTGATTGACAGTGATTGTTGACGCGCTCGATGTCGTCTGAAACGTTCCGTTGTCCCGCGCGACCGCAAACACTTCGTAGGTGCCGGGCGTGTTCACTGTCCAATTCACCTGGTAAGGCGGGATATTGACTACGCCGAGGTTCAGAGTTTGGTTGTCGCTCAAACGGCGAGCATAGAAAGTGACATGGACGATCGTGCCGTCACTGTCTACCGCGTTTGCGCTGACGTGAACGTCAACCGGCATCGTGAACGTAGCGCCGTTGGGCGGATCGGTTATCGTCACACTGGGCGGCGCATTGTTCTGCGCCGTTACGAAATCCGCGTCAACATCTGTCGTCAGATTATTGAAAGTGTATTGCGCCGGGGTGAAGGTGTACTGCGGCGGCGGCGTCACAGTGTAATTGCCGCCTTTCGGAACTATGAAGAAATAGTAGCCGAGAAGGTTCGTCGTCGACGTCGCGGTTTGCGACCCGCTCAGCGTAACCCGCACGCCGGGCATCGCCGTTCCGAACGTGTTCCGCACCTGACCTGTTATCTGCGCAGTCGTCGAGGTATTTACATCGATCGTGATCGGAACGTTGTCGGATCTGCCGGTCGCGCCCGTGCTGTCGGTAGCGACTACGTACAAATAGTGTCGTCCGGGCGAAACGTTATTCCATGTGAAGCTGTACGGAGCGGTGCTGTCGGTTCCGATCAGGTCTGCACCGGCATCGGTTTGATCGTAAAAGTCTACGCGTGAAATTGCGCCGGCGGTGCTGCTTGCCGTCGCCGCAATCGTTACGTTTGCGGGAGCAGGGAAGTGCTCGTTGAAAAACGGGCTGGTGATTTCGGTAGTTACCGGAGTGATCTGCGTCGCGGTAAAGTCAGCCGTCTGGTCGAAAGTTAGCTCAGGAATATTTGTCGACGCGGGCGCGAAGCTGTATCCGGCGAGCGACGGAGTTACCGTGTAAGAAGCCCCTACAGTTAAGTTGTCAAACGCGTACTGGCCCGTCGCGTTGGTGACTGCGGTAGCCGTTTGCGCGCCTCCCAATGCGACGGTTGCGCCGCTGAGGAACTCGCCGTGACTGGTCATGATGCGACCGTAGATTCTGACCTGCCGCTGAATGACGGTGATCCCGATCGGCGCTGAAATTCCGACTCGTCCGATGCTGTCGGTCGCTCTTACTGTCAGCGAGTAGCTTCCGGGCGTATCGATGTTGGCGAAACTGAAATTGAAGTTGGCGTTGCTGGTCTGGCCCAACAATGTCGAGCCGGCAAAGAACTGGACCAGATTGATAGTCGACGCGCCTTCCGGAGTCGCGGTTCCCGCGATGGTAAACGAACTGCCGGCGGTTACGACTGCGCCTTCCAATGGCTGCGTGACATTGACGACCGGCCCGGCGCCGCCGTTGACCGTGATGAACACGACCGGTGTCGATGTCCCGCGCCGCCCCAGGTTATCCACCGGCGTCGCTTTCAGCGACCATTGTCCGGTCGGAACGTTAATCCAATCGATGCTGTACGGCGCCGTGGTGTCCGAACCGATGATCACGTTTCCCATCGAGCTGGCGAATGCGCTGAACTCAACACTGCTGATCGTTCCGTCGGGATCGGATGCATTTGCGGTGATGGTCACGGGACCAGGCGAGTTGAATGTCGCGTTGTTGGCCGGACTTGTGATCGTAGCCGACGGAGCGTTGTTCAGAAGAATAGTGAAATCAGCGTTCTGGTTCGCGCTCAGATTGGGAAAGCTGACGCTTTCGGGATCAACCGCGAAGCCGGGCCTCGTTACCGTCACCGTGTAATTTCCGGTCGGCAACGCGCCGAACGAAAAGTTGTTGCCACCATTGAGTACGGTAGTTCGATTCTGCGCGCCCGACAGCGTAACGGTTATCGGGGTCGACGGGTCGCTCGAGTTCTGATCCGTGATGTGACCGCTGATGCTATAGGTCTGCGACGATTCGTTCGTCGACGAGATCTTCATCACAAACGCATCCTGCTCAAAGGTGTTCACCCCCATGTTGGGTTGCGTTTGGAATGCGCCCGGCGTGACAGGGATTTGCTGCTTTGCCGTTCCGGTCAGGTAAGCATTCGCTCCCGCTGCATCCAATGCGACGTCGGCCCCTTCGCCGGCGCCAAGATAAGTCGAGTAAACGAGCGCGCTGCCGTTGGGATTCAGCTTGGTCAAAAAAATGTCCGTTAGCGAGGTCGATCTGAGTTGAAGAGAATTCACCGTGGGAAAATTCGTCGCGCGGGTTTGGCCGGTCACAAATGCGTTGCCGCTGTTGTCGACTGCGATACTTCGCGCTCTGTCTTCGGCAGAACCGCCCAGAAATGTGGAGTAGATTAGCGCGCTGGCCGTCGTGTTGAACTTCGTCACAAACGCGTCTTCGCCGCCGTTGTAACTTATGTCGAACGCACCGGGCGTCGTCGGAAATCCGGATGACTGGGTTTGCCCGGCCACGTACGCGTTCCCGGCGCCGTCGACGTCGACATCGAATCCGCGATCTGATTGCGGACCGCCGCCAAGAAAAGTGGAGTAGATCAAAGCGGTACCGTTCGAGTTCAGCTTGGTGAGAAACGCGTCACTTCCGCCGCTCACGGGCTGAAACACGCCGGGCGTTACCGGATAGTTGCTGCTTGCGGTTCCCGTTATGTACGTGTTGCCGCTTGAATCAATGTCTGCTCCTTCGGCATAGCCGTTACCTAACAGCGTAGAGAACTGCGCGGTTCCTCCGCTTGAATTAAATTTCGTCACGAAGGCCTTGACGGTAATCGTGGTACACGGCGTCACGGGACAAGGCGCGGGAAGAAAGACACCAGGCGTGGTCGGGAAATTCGTCGAGAAGGCGAAACCGACTACATACGACTCGCCGGTCGCAGGATTAAGCGCGAGCCGGTTGGCAGAGTCCGAATCGTTGCCGCCGAGATAGGTCGAGAAGACAAGCGCGGAGCCGGTCGGATTCAGCTTTGTGACAAAGCCATCATCGGTGCCGCCAAACGTGCTTTGATACGCGTTGACGGTTGGGAAATCGTTCTGACGGGTTAGGACTGCGCCGCCGCCCGTGGTGCCTGCGATGTAGGCGTTACCCTGATTATCGACTGCTATGCTTTTGCCGACTTCGCCCGCGACTGTTCCGCCAAGATAGGTCGAGTAGACCAGCGCCGTGCCCGACGGATTGAGCTTGGTAACAAAAGCATCGCCGTAGTACGGACCGTTCCCGGGTAACGGCTGAAATGTTGGTTGGAAAACTCCCGCGGTGGTGGGGAAGTTTAGCGAGCCGGTCGAGCCGGAAATGTATGCATTGCCAGCCGCGTCGATCGCGATGCCGTTGCCGCTGTCTCCACTGGTGCCGCCAAGATACGTCGAATAAACCAGCACCGGGTCGATCACTAACGGCCTGGTTCGATCGTACTGGCCCAACGCAAAACCGACTTCGCGATCGCTGTGTAATCGATAGTTGCCGGCCACGGCAACGCGTTGTCCGTCGATTTCCTGGTAGACGACCGGCGCGTGATGTCGCACCACTCCGCCTTTCAAACTAATCAACAGATCGCCTTGTTCGTCGAGGCTCAAATTCTCAGCGCCCTCGAAAGCAAGTTTGATCAGGCCCGGGTCCATACCCGGCGCGACCGTGAAATCGTATTCGAGCTGGCGGCCCTTGCCGTAGTAGATAAGATCGATGCCGGGATACACGGCTTCGTACCTGACTTTTGAAAAGTTCGGAACGCTTGTTCGCCACTTCTGCGGATCGTTTCCGATGAAGTAGTTGCTCCGTCCTGCCAGCTCGTCTTGTCCGCTTACTTTCGGATCTTTGTTTGCGCCGACCAGTTTCGTTCTGAGCACGACTGCGGTCGAGGATGAAGGCCCCACATGCGCTTGATCCCTCTTTCCTTCATCCTGCGCCCGCAGTGTCAACACCGCTTCGTCAGCGGTGAGAAACAAGCCGTAGCCCTGGCCGCGCGAGATGAACTTCACGCGTTCGTCGGTCTGGCCCTGGTTGGCTTCAAAACTCAAAGGCAACTTGCCGTAGGCTTCAGTCAGGCGGGCCGTCTCTTCTTGATCAGTCGCGACGGGCTTTTGTGTAGCGGTCGCGTTTTGACTCGGACGAGTTCGGTAAAGACCGTGAAGAGTCACGAGCGCGATGCCTGCAAATAAAACAAGCAGAATGCCGCCCAACGTATGAAAAATGGCGCCGGAAGATAATTGACGATGCATGGAAGTATCCCTTTGTTCGATTGCTATAAAAGCTTTGCGGAAAAATTATGAAGAACGAATCTGAAGCACGGGGGAGATGGAAATTTGATGGGGGAATGGAAATCTAGCACAGCACCAAAGTCTGCGCCAGGCTCCTTCCATTGGCCCATTCTCTTTGGCCTAAGGCCGGTTAAGTTGTGCTCTGGTCTTCATTTTTCCTTCCTATCTAGTAACGCGGATTCGAATCGCAAATTCCCTCAGCCGAATGAAAAAATGTTAAGATGGCCGCCCTCTTGATCCCAGCAAAGCCGTATCAAACAGTTTCCGGAAGTCTGCGAATTTTCAGCAAGCGCGGGAAATCCACCTATTCATGGCGACGCATCCAGCCCCAGGCATAACGCAGTTACTCGAAAAGTGGAGCAACGGCGACCGCGCGGCTCTTGATGAATTGATGCCGCTGGTTTACGACGAACTGCGTCGTCTGGCGGGAGGCTATCTTCGCCGTGAACGCGCGGATCACACGCTGCAACCGACCGCGCTGGTCAACGAGGCCTACCTGTTATTGGTCGATCAGCACCAGGCGAGGTGGCAGAACCGCGCGCAGTTCATAGGAGTCGCCGCGCAGATGATGCGTCGATTGTTGGTGGACCATGCTCGCGCGCATCAAGCCGCCAAACGCGGCGGCGCGCAGATAAACGTCGCGCTCAGTGAAGCAGATCGGTTTGCCGGACAACCGGAGGCAGGCCTGCTGGCCATCCACGATGCGCTGAACCAACTGGCTTCGCTCGATGAACAGCAGAGCCGAATCGTCGAGCTGCGTTTCTTTGGCGGGCTGACGATTGAAGAGACAGCCGAAGTACTTAAGGTGTCGCACGCGACCGTCGAGCGGGATTGGAAGATGGCAAGGGCATGGCTGAGACGGGAGCTGGGGGCGTAAGGGGTTGGGAGCGTAAGTGGTTGGAGCGTAAGTTATGGGACTTGGGTTTTCTTTTTTGGGTTTTAGGTTTTGGGTTTTAGGTTTTTGCTTGTCTTCCCTGGCTTGAACTTTGACGACTCAAGTTACAGCTAACGTGCAAAAACCCAAAACCCAAAACCCAAAACCTAAAACCCAAAACCCAAAACCTAAAGCCCAAGACCCAAAACCAAAATCTGATATCTAACATCCTCGATGACTTCCCTACGTTGGCAACTTCTGAAAGAGCTTTTCCACGCTGCGCTCGAGAAAGACCCGGCCTCTCGCGCGGAGTTTCTGGCGCAGGCGTGCGGCGGCGATGTCGAGTTGCGAGCCGAAATCGAATCGCTCATCGCGGCCCACGAACGCCCGGGCAGCTTTCTGGACATTGCGGAGGTTGCGACCGATTCAGGAGCGGAGCAGCGTCAGGACCTCGAACCGGGAAGCGTGTTGGGGCGCTACAAAATCACGCGCACGCTCGGCGAAGGAGGGATGGGGAAAGTCTATCTCGCTCAGGATGCGACGTTGGGCCGCAAGGTCGCGCTCAAACTCCTGCCTCAATCTTTCGTCACTGATCATGACCGCGTGCGCAGGTTCGAACAGGAAGCGCGCGCGGCGTCCGCGCTCAATCACCCGAACATTTTGACCATTCACGAAATCGGCGCTGAAGGCAACACACGCTATATCGCCACCGAATTCGTCGAAGGCATCACCTTGCGCGAGCATCTCAAACGGTTTCGCTTGAAGCTAACCGAGTCGCTCGACCTCGCGATTCAAATCGCAGCGGCGCTCTCTGCCGCGCACGCGGCCGGGATCGTACATCGGGACATCAAGCCGGAAAATCTGATTGTACGGCCCGACGGTTATGTGAAAGTTCTGGACTTCGGTCTGGCCAAACTTGCTCCCGCGACTCCGGCAACCGCAAACGATTCGGACTCGCTCGCGTTTGCGCCGGTCACCACAACACCCGGAATGCTGATGGGCACGATCGTGTACATGTCGCCCGAACAGGCGCGCGGCTTCGAGGTGGACGCGCGCACCGACATCTGGAGTCTGGGAGTCGTGCTGTACGAAATGATCGCCGGTCGCCCTCCTTTTGAAGGCCACACGAATAGCGATGTTCTGGCGTCGGTGCTCAACCGCGAACCGCTTCCGTTGACTCAGCCCTCGCCGGCTGTCTCGGCGGAGTTGGAACGAATAGTTTTGAAGACGCTGGCGAAGGATCCGGAGGAGCGTTATCAGGCGATCAAAGACCTGCTGGTCGATCTCAGACGACACAAACAACGTCTGGAGTTCGAAGCGGAGATGCGACGCTCTTCAGAATCTCGTTCAGAAGCGGTCGAGACGTCGCCGCCGCCCAGCGACGCTCTTGTCACACCGCCGCCATCTATCTCGACCCAGTTTTCCAGCGAGCAGCGCAAACAGATCACGATTCTCTGCGCGGATATTTCGGGACTGACCGCGATCTCGGAAAACTTCGACGCGGAAGAGATGAATGAAATCATGAACGCGCTGTGGCAGCGGATAGACACCGCAATCATGGATCACGGCGGCATGATCGATAAACACATGGGCGATCTGGTGATGGCTTTGTGGGGAGCGCAGTCAGCGCACGAAGACGATCCCGAGCGCGCGATTCGTGCCGCGCTGTTGATGCAAGCGGAAGCCGCAGATGTGCTGGCAGCCTATTTGGGGGAACGCATGCCGCGTGAAAAATCGTCGGCGCTCGTACGCGTCGGAATCAATACCGGGCCGGTGTTGCTGACAGCAGTTGGCGCGCGCGGCGAATTCACGGCGGCCGGCGCGAGCGTCAATGTCGCCAGTCGTCTGGAACAGGCCGCGCCCGCCGGGAGCATTCTGATTTCACACGACACATACCGACATGTTCGCGGCGTCTTTGACGTACACGAGTTGGAGTTGTCGAACGTAAAGGGAGAGGCCGAACCGGTCCACACCTACGTGGTCGAGCGGGTCAAGCCACGCGCTTTTCGTCTGCGCACGCGCGGTGTCGAGGGGATAGAGACGCGGATGATCGGGCGGCGCAGGGAGCTCGAACGTTTGATGGATGCGCTCAGCACCGTGATGGAAGATCGAGAATTGCGCGCCGTCACGGTGATTGGCGAGGCCGGCATCGGCAAGTCGCGTTTGCTTTACGAGTTCAGCAACGAAGTGGAATTGATGCCGCAGAGATTTCGTATTTTCAACGGACGTGCGAACCAGGCTGTTCGGGGTCAGCCGTTCTCTCTGGTGCGCGATGTCTTTGCATTTCGCTTTGAGATTCAGGACAGCGATTCTCCGATGGTCGCGCGCGAAAAGCTCGAGCGCGGAATGCTGGCTCTGGATGTCGCGGACGACGGCGCGTTGATGCGCGCGCACTTCATAGGCCAGCTGATCGGGCTCGATTTCTCAGCCAGTCCTTTCCTTGCGGGAATCATCGACGACGCGCGACAGATACGCGACCGCGCGTTTCATTACGCGACGCAATTCTTCACAACCGTGGCTGCGAAAATGCCGGTCATACTTTATCTGGATGACATTCATTGGGCCGATGACGGGTCGCTGGATTTCGTCAATCACCTGATGCGTTCATGTCGCGCGGTCCCGCTGATGATTTTTTCGCTCGCTCGCCCGGCGTTGCTGGAAAGGCGTCCTTCGTGGGGCGAAGGCGAAACGGCGCACGATCGGCTGACTCTGGAATTGCTGACCAAACGCGAAAGCCGGCAACTGGTCGAGGAAATCCTGCGACATGCGCAGAGCATTCCGCAGGCATTGCGAGAGTTGGTCGTCGGCGGAGCGGAAGGCAATCCGTTCTATGTTGAAGAGCTGATCAAGATGCTGATCGATCAGCGTGTGATCCTTCCCGGCGGCAGCCAATGGCGCGTCGACGCCAGCCGGTTGGTCGAAGTGCGCGTTCCGTCGACGTTGACCGGCGTGTTGCAGGCGAGGCTGGACGGATTGTCCGCGTGGGAAAAGATCGTGGTCCAGCGCGCCTCGATCATCGGGCGAGAGTTTTGGGACCAGGCGGTCGAGTTCCTTGGCGCACAACTCGGAGAGGGTTTGCACGATCCGTCGTCCGCCGATACCCGCGCGGCGCTGGAGAAGCTGCGGCGAAAGGAATTGATCTACCGGCGCGAGGCTTCGACCTTCATCGGCGCAAAAGAATATCTCTTCAAGCATGCGATCCTGCGCGACGTGACCTACGAGAGCGTGCTTAAACGCGAAAGACGCAAGCTGCATAAACTGGCCGCCGATTGGTTGATCGAACGAAGCGGAGAACGCGTGGACCAGTTTGCCGCCACCATCGCGGAGCATTACGAGCACGCACGCGTCGCGGCGAATGCAGCGGAGTGGTACGGACGCGCCGGAGAACAGGCCCGCGATGCCTACGCACCGGAAGCCGCGATCGGTTTTTATCGCAAAGCGCTGAGTTTCGGCGCGACCGCCGCGGATGCATCGCCCGAAACCCGCGCTCGGGAAATCCTGTGGCACGAAGGCCTGGGCGAAGCGCTTTGGATGCAGGCGCGTTTTCCGGATGCGGTCGAAGCGTACAAGACCATGCACGAACTGGCCGAAGACGCCGGCGATCATCTGGCTCAGGCTCGAGCCTGCAACGGATTGGCTTCGGTGCAGGACAGGGTCGGTGATTATCGCGCCATGCTCGAAAGCGCGAAGTCCGCAGGCCGGTTGGCGCGGGCGGCGGGGACTTCCGCGAGAGCCGTTAAGGAGTTGGCGCGCGCGATGGATCGCCAGGGATGGGCGGCGTATCGATTGGGCGACGCAGCGGAGGCGATCCGTTTGTGCGACCAGGCTCTGAACCTCGCGGTCGAACTCGGCGCGAGCGCGAGTCGAGAACGCGGACACAGTTTGAAATCGCTTGGAGTGGTTTACTTGATGCTCGGCCAATTCGCCGAGGCCGAAATCTGTTTTGAACAGGCGATGGAACTTCATCGCGAACTCGGAAACCGACGCGGCGTCGGCAACTTGCTAAACAGTTTGGGTGAAGCTGCTCGGCTTCGTGGTGATTACCAGGCGGCGGTTCGATGGTACGAAGAGGCGCTTGTCATCACGCGCGAAATAGGCGACCGAGGAAACGAGATGACCTACTTGAGCAACCTCGGTGGGGCGCGTGTCGGGTTGAAAGATTGGCGCCGAGCTGAAACAGACCTGCGCGATGTTATTGCGCGTGTCGGCAGCGACAGGTTTTATGCGCTTTCGGAGACTTACGGCTTTCTGGCTGAGGCGTGTCTGGGCCAGGACAGGTTGGATGAAGCGAAGCAGGCGATAGAGGTTTCGTTGGAATTGGCTTTGGCGACCGAAAATCCAGAATACATCGGCGGGATGTGGCGCACGCTCGGGCTGGTCGCGGCGCGATCGCCGGAAGAGCTGGTCATCAATCACAAGACTTACGACGCGCGTTCGTGCTTTTCAGAGAGCCTGCGTGTTTGGACTCAGGTTGATGCGCAGGCCGAGCGAGCGCGGACATTGCGCGCGTGGGCGAACTTCGAACGAGCAAGCGGAGATGAAACGCGCTATCGCGAATTGAGCAACGAAGCGCAGGAGATTTTTTCACGGCTTAAGATGGAGTTCGAGATTGCGTAGACGCGATTGAGAGGTAAGCGCGAGGTTGCAAGGGTGATAGCGTTGGGCGGGCGGACATCCTCTTTCGTGTGATTTCGTTCCTGGCTTCGTGTGTTTAGTGGTTAAGAAGCGAACGAACCACGAAACACACGAAGAAAAGAAAGCCATCAACACGAATGCCGGCGCTGTTACAGCAGAGTGTAAGAGCTGAAGGCGCGAAAGGAGTTCGAAAGTCCTTTCGCGCCTTCAGCGCTTACTTAATTTAAAACCTGACTCTAACCCAGGGCGTTGCCCCAGGCTATCGCCTTGCGCGCCGTTGGCGCTGATTTCGAATTACTGTTCCGGTACGTACGCACGGGCGGCCGGAAGATCGCCGGCCTGGCCCCAATGCTGTGTGATGACACCTGCGTCCGTAAAGTCCGAGGTGAAGACATACCAGTCACCATTGCGGAATACGGCGATGTCGGTAGTGCCGTTGCCATCGTAGTCGGCCATCACAGGAACATCACCCGCCATTCCCCAGGCATGTGCGCGTGTGTTACCGGTCAGACTTTCAATGATGTACCACTCGCCGTTGCGGAACACTGCGATGTCGTACGAACCATCGCCGTCGTAGTCCGCCGGCACAGGTTGGTCGGTCGCGTTGCCCCATGTGTAGGCGACAATCTGTCCACTCCTGCTTTCGCGAACATACCAGGCGCCGTTTCGATAGACGGCCAGGTCGGTTCTCGCATCGCCGTCGTAATCGCCCGGGACCGCTTTGTCGCCGGTCGTTCCGAACGTCGCCGTGCTGATCGTTCCTTTCGAGCTTTGGATCGAGTACCAGTTTCCATCTCGGAAAACTGCGATGTCTGTCTTGCCGTCACCGTCATAATCTCCCTGAACGGCGACGTCGGTTGGAAGACCCCACTGTGTTTTCACGAAACCGAAATCCGAACTTCGTTCGATGTACCAGGTAGCATTCGAGGGACGGAAGACCGCCAGATCCATCGTGCCATCGCCATCGTAGTCGCCCGGCACCGGTCGATCACCGTTGGTTCCAAAGAACCTGTAGCTGGTGAATCCGTTGCTCGACTGCAAGCGATACCAGATGCCTTGGCTTGGACGGAACACCACGAAGTCGCTGATGCGATCGTGATCTATGTCACTGGCGTACGCGCGATCGTCGTCGATGATAATTCCAACTCCCTGTGGATCGACGATGGTCGCGTTGGTCGGCATGCTGAGATTGACGAAGAAAGTCTCGTTGGCCTCCCTTCGTTCGACGTCGCCGATGATCGAGACCGAGATCTGTGCGGTTAAGGTCGAACCATCCGGCGATGTGGGATTGAAGTTAAGAATCGTATCCGGGATCGAAACGTAATCGACTCCGCCGGTGGCAGTCCCGTCAGCAGTCGAATAATGTACCGAGACCGGCGGTCCAAGCTGACCGGTCAAGGTCACGGTGAAAACCATCTGGGTGTTTCCAGAGTTTCCTTCGATCAGGCTTGCATTGTTTATGGAAAGCGAGCGGACGAAGTCGTTATCGACAATCGTTAGCACCGCTGTGTTCGGACTGCCCAGAGTGGCCCCGCCCTGCACGTTCGAGAGCGCGAGGTTAACTGTCTCGTCCAGCTCGGTCAGCGCATCTTCGCAGATTGTGACGTTGAACGATTGGCTGGCAACTCCATCTCCAAACGTTAACGTTCCCGACGCGTTGATGTAATCCACGCCCGCCGTGCACGCGGCGCCGCCCGTGGCAGAACCACCCGCCGTCGTTGCGTAATCGACCATCACGGTTCCGCTCGTTCCTTCGACGCGAGTGACCGTGATCGACGCGGTTCCGCCTCCTTCATTGACCGAGTAAGTCGCCGAGCTGAATTGCAACGTACCCGGATTGCCGACCGAAAATTCATCCGCACCTATGTCTGGCGTGGTGGCGGATCGCGCTTCACCATCGAAGTCGGTCGTGACTGTGCCCAACGGTGTTCCTGCGTTTAGCACCGGCGTCGCCGTTGCAAGCAGATGCAGGTTGCCGTTGGCGCGATCAACAAAGAAATTAGCAGCGTTGAAAGTCGAAGCCACACCCGCGATCGAGTTTGAATCGCGCGCAGGAGGTCCGGCTTGCCATGTTGCGAACGGCACCGGCGTTCCGGCGCCGCTTAGTCCGTAATCCATGAAATTCGCCGCGGTTGTTGCACCGGTGCCGGCGAAGAAGTTGAAGTTGGAAACATAAGTTCCGGTGTTGGCGGATTGATCGCCGCCACCGAAGTGATTGCCAGTGCCGCCTGTGCGATCGTTAAAGGCAATGTTGTTTCGCGCGGTGTAGAACGTCGGCGCTTCGGCTCCTCGGTTTATGGCCCAGCTGTTCGAGGCTCCCGAAGCGGTGCCGCCGAGGTAGACCGTGTTGTAGTCGGCCGTGAAAGTGTTCCCGCCAAAGGCAAAGTCGAAAATACCAAAGACGGATTGGGCCGTCGCAACCTGAGTGATGATCGACACCATGTTGTTGACGACCACACAAGACGACGGAAGTGCCGCGTCTCCTTCGAATTCAATTCCGATTATGCGGCCGGTAGCTCCAGCCAGTGCGGGGAAGTTGTAAATCCGGTTGCGCGACACGGTCATGTTGCGCGAGTCCAGGATGAAGATGCCGCCCGTGTTAAGGAACGTGCCTCCCAGCGCCGACGTGCGAAGGTCGTGAATAGAGTTTTGCGAGATCGTGTTTGCAGCGCCCAGGGCAGACGTGACGTTGATTCCAACGATCACAGTTGTCCTGTTGGCCGTTTGCGAGATCTCGTTGTTGGTTATGGTGACGTTGTCGTTACCAAGACCCAGGTTTATGCCATTCGTCGTGAAGTTGAGCAGGTTGTTGTTACTGATTATCGTTCCGCCGTTGGAAATTGCGGCCGTGGCAATGGACGAGATCAGATTCGCGGGAACTGCGGCCGGAGCCGTGCGATCGCGAACGTCGTTTCCGCTGATCGTGTTGTTGTCGTTGCCGGTCGCGGTTCCGGTGCTGAGAAGAATGACCGCAGTGCCCGCTCCTTCAATGACCGAGTTTTGGATCGAGTTATTTGACGCATCGTTGATCAGGCGAATCGCGGAGCCGGCTCCGGTATTTCGGATGATCAGCCCGTTGCCGCCTGTATCCAGACCATTGATCGTCACGTTGTCTGCGCCGTTAAGATTGATAAGCGCAGTCGCGTTACTTCCCGAAATGGTTCGCACGCCTGTTGGCTGAATGGTGACTGTGAAACCACCCGCGACAGGATTGAGCGAGATCGTACCAGTCTCAGCAAGCAAGTCTGTCGTGATGTTCACGGTCACGTTGCCGGAAGCACCCAATCCGTTAAGCGCGTCGAAAATGCCGCCCGGGTTTGTCAGAGAAGTGAACGTCTCGCCCGTGCCCACGTTGATAGCGCCGCCCACCGGTGCTGCCACCTGGAACGTCGCCATGGTTACGTCGTTGCCCGCGTTTGCGTCTGGCGTTACGACAGTCGCGGTCGTGTTGTAGGTGCCGACCGTTGTGAAGGCAGGAGCCGAAGTAAAAGTAACGATCTGCGTTTGGTTTGGATTGATCGCGGCGATGACTTGAGTATTGGTGTAGTTGTAGCCGCCCGGTCCGGTGATGTCGAACTGGACCATGACGTTTGTTTGAGCTGCGCTGCCGGCGTTGCTGAAGCTTGCCTGCGGCGAAACTACCGTGCCGGTTGCGAGCAACGCGCTTGGCGCTGGAGTGATTACTGCGAGCGCGGCGATGTCATTCGGCGGAGGCGTTATTCCGGATGGCTCGTCTGCGCCGATGTCCGGCGGAGGAACGCGCGCCTGTCCGTCAATGTCATTGAACACGCCGACGTTTGCACCCTGATTCACCATCGGCGACGCGACAGCTATGTGCAGATCCGTAGCCGAGACAAACTGCGGGTCCACCTTCAGCGATAAAGCGTCGTTCGTTCCACCCGGCGATAGCGTGCTTGTGTATGAACGGAAATTCGTTCCGGGCGTCGTCATCGTCGGATCAAAATTCGCTTGAGTGAAAAAACCCGTTCCGGCGGCGGTTCCTACCTGACCGACGCCGTTGGTTGCTCCCGGAGCGGCGCCGTTGAAGTAGTCGTTGTTATTCAACGTGAGATTCAAGGTCGCGCTCGCGGCAGAGGGCAACCAAACCGAGACGTGCGCCGAAGTCGGCCCGGCGCCCGACAGAGTGTTGACCAAAATATTGTTGCGAGCGTCAACTCCGGTCGACGTAGCGGAGGCAAGCATAAACGCCGCGGTGATCGTCGGAGTCGCGCCCACGATCGTGCCGTTCATGTTTACGCTGTTGTGATGGATCTGATGACCCGTACCCAATGCGACGCGAATCCCGACCGCATTGAATGTTGTGCTGTAAAAGCCGGCAGTCGTCGTATCTACCGTTATGTTGCTGACAAAGTTGTTTCGCACAACGTGATTGTTGCCGCCGCCGAGGTTGATTCCATGCGCCAGCCAGAATCCGGTGTTGTTGTTCTTGGCTCGGTTTACCTGGTTGCGTTCGATCGTAAACGTACCGGTCGCGCTGAGGCCGCCTACGTCGATCGCGCGGTTGGCGGAGCTCGTGCTGGATGGCAGAAAGCCTTCGATATAAACAGTGTTCAGAGCAATCGAGCCATTGGCAGAACCCTGCGCAGTTATGCCTACCGAATAGACCTGGTCCACCACATTCGGAGTTGCGTTTCCAATCACGTTACTGGTTATCGCGAGGCCCGGGAAAACCGTCGTCGCGCTGCCCTGGACAGCAACACCGCGCGCCACGGTCTGGATGTTGTTGTTATCGATTGCCAGGTTATTCGCGGTTGCGCCCGTTCCGATAAGTGTGGCAACTGAAGCGATCGCGGCCGGAGCGTTGGTCGCGCTGACGGTTGAGGCTCCGCCCGTGGCCAGCACACCATAAGTCGAATTCTCGCTTCCGGTGGTCGACGTTGCCGCCGCTATGTTCCGTCCGGTCGCGTTTCCAATCAGATTGGAATTTCTGATCGTGCAATTGTCCGCGCTGGTGACAACCGTTGTGGCCAACGCGATTCGAATCACAGACGTGAAGGCTATCGTGCTCGCGGCTGTGTTTTGAATCGTCAGATTTCTGTTGGTCCCGGCGGTGTTCGGATTGTCGCCGTCAATGGTGACATTGTCCGCGCCGTTCAGTTCAATCAGACCGCGTCCGGCAACGGTCGGCCCCGCAACGGCCAATCCGTCGTTGGTCGGACGAATCAAAATCGAAGTGTACGAAGCCGATCCGGCGCCGCTGCTGTTCAGCACGATGGCTCCGGCCTCGACCGTATTTGCGTTGATGTTCACGGTGATCGCGCCCTGATGTGTTCCGGCGTTGATCGCGTCAACCGCCAACCCCAGAGTCAGGTAAGCTGTGGGCCCCGGCGTACCGGCTGATGCCGTTACCGTTACCGGCTGAACACCCTCTATCTCGGGCATGACCCGAGCCAGTCCGTTCGAAGCCCCAGCGTTGCGCACCAACACTGCGGAAATTCCAATCGATACAATCAGAAGAAGAAAAGCGACGGTCGACACAGCTCGACGAAAGCCGAAAAGACGCTTTCCGCCTGGATTTTTCGAGTTATTCTTTTTGAAGGCTGAAGATTGATTGTAGCTGCAAGTATTGGATGTACTCATTTTTTGGGGCTCCCTCGTAGAGACAATTCTGAATGGTTAGCGCGCGACGGCTGTCGTCAACGCCTGGCGCGAAAGACTCAATTCGGTTTCTTAGTCGCCTGGACCTA
This sequence comes from Pyrinomonadaceae bacterium, assembly GCA_963702045.1. Classification (GTDB taxonomy): domain Bacteria; phylum Acidobacteriota; class Blastocatellia; order Pyrinomonadales; family Pyrinomonadaceae; genus JACMLC01. Next base: position 4,361,648 of record OY969701.1, on the reverse strand, counting down.
AGGCAACAACAGATTGACGCGAGCACAGATTCTGCGTACGAGATCCCGGTCTCGTAGGCGAGCATCACCGGTGCTGGCCATCCAATTGAATTCGTTTAGGTAGGACTGGCGGTAAGCGGGGCAAGCGCGATAGACCATCTACCTTTTCCGCTGACTAAGAGCGAAGGCTGGATCGGATTCAGCAGGGGCGGATCAGCCTGTTGCTTTCGGAATTGCAGCGAACGGTATATTCGTTTGGCCGGATTGTCAATAAATGTTCGTTTGACGATGGCCACGGACAACTGATGCGATCTAGTTACTTCGATCCTTTGTCTTCTTAAACTTCGATTCGCGGCCAGATTCCGCAAGGGTACAGTCGGAGTACATCTGCTTTGAAGGTTAGCGTCAATTAGCGCCGAAGGCGCTGGTTGTCGCAGACATCTACGCAAATATTGTCGCACCGCTTTTCCCCACGCGCGCTACGCTTGAACTGTTCTTGAAAACCCTCCTATCCACAACCCTCCAAACTCTGATATCTTGCCGGCGACGAGGCCAAACCCAATGCCGCAATCCCGAGCCGACATTCTCGAATCCTTAAATACATTGCATCAAACCGGAGCTGACTTCTGGTCCGACTTTGACCCGGTAAAGTTCTCGGCTCCACTCGGCGAAGCCTGGTCCCCGGCCGACAACGTGCGCCACCTGATCAAGTCAACCGTGCCGGTCACCAGGGCTCTTAAACTTCCAAAGCTTCTGCTTCGCACTCTCTTCGGCCAGTCAAAACAACCATCAGTCTCGTTCGAAGAACTCCGGTCCAGATACCAATCGATCCTGGCTGGCGGCGCTACCGCGGGAAAGTTCGCGCCGAAACCCACAGCGCCTCCCAACGACGCGCTCGAATTTCAAAAGAAGGTCGTAGCCACATTCAGAACCTCGGTGGCCGAGCTCGAGAACGCAGCGCGACGATGGAGCGAAGAGGACCTCGACCGCTACAGACTTCCGCATCCGTTACTGGGAAAACTCACCGTCCGGGAAATGCTCTTCTTTTCGATCTATCACTACGATCATCACAAACAGAACGTGCTGCGCCGGCTGTCCTGAAAGCAGGAGACAGAAGGCAGGAGGCAGAAGGCAGAAGGCAGAAGAGATCGAGCCGATGGAGCCCGTCGAGCCGATGGAGCGCAGACCGAAGAGCGCAGGCGGCCCGCCTGCAATGAGCGCGCAGCGCGAAAACGTCGTAGGAGGGCGAGCATTCCTTAAGGAGAGCCGGATTCATAACACGATCTGTTTGTTTGCGATCAACCGTCAGTTGATTTGGCCATGCAAAAGTCAAAAAGCTAGCATAGGCAATGGACTCCGCTGTCGCAGGAGCTTGCTGTTTTAGGTTTTTTTGCGGTTGATGCTATATTACGCCCACCTCAGCCCGTTTGGGACGTACCACCTATTTCTCAATCATGAGTCGGTCTGATCCTGCGGTTCTTGAAGCAAAGCTCTGCCATTCTCCTACTAACCCGAAGGTCCACCCATATGTCGAACACACCCAACCTCTCCGACGAATTCTACCCAGCTTACAAAGCCGCCAACGAATCATTCAGCTCCGACACGTTCTCCTGCGCGGAGGCAACAACCGCTGAACTATTAAGTCAAGCAACAACATCCGACCATCCAGGGATGTTGCTAGGCAAAGTTCAGAGCGGAAAGACACGCACTTTCATAAGCATCCTTGCGCTTGCCTTCGATAGCGGCTTTGATATTGCAATCGTCTTAAGCAAAAACTCGAAGGCGCTGATCGAGCAGACAGCAAAGCGACTTAACAGCGAGTTCAGTATGTTTACCGATGACGGTGAACTCGAAATTTACGACATAATGCACGCCCCCGCGACGTTTGGAGCATTTGAATTGGACTCGAAGTTAATTTTCGTAGCGAAGAAGCAGAAAGACAATCTTCGACGGCTGATCGATTTGTTCAAGAACCATCCCGCAATGGCCACAAAACGGATCCTTATTATCGATGACGAAGCCGACAATGCATCGATTGGCTATACTAAAAAGGAAGGACTGCTCGAAGCACAAAAGATCGCGACGCAAATCACCAATCTTCGAACAGTTATCAATAAGTCGTCGTACTTGCAAGTAACGGCAACGCCGTATTCCTTATACCTACAGCCCACTGAGATTGAGGTCGCAAATGTACTTGAGTTTAAGCCGACCCGCCCTGCTTTTACCAAGCTGGTTCCGGTTCCAGCAGACTATGTTGGTGGGGAGACTTACTTTGGCGAGTCCGCCCGGAGTGAGACTGATACGCTCGAAAGTCTGATTCACCACACAATCGATCCCAGAGAGTTCGACCGGCTGAAGAAACAGGACCGACGTTCCTTCAAATTAGATGATGTGCTAACAGCACCGCAAATTGAGGGGTATCGTATTGCAATTTTGAATTTCATTGTCGGAGGATGCATTCAGCGAATAAATGGGATTAAAGCAGGCAGGAAGCCTAAGAAGCTGCGCTATTCTTTTCTGCTCCATTCCGAATCAGGCCGAGACGCGCACAAATGGCAGGAGAAACTGACATCGGAGATAGTAACGAAGCTTGAAGCCGAGGCGAACGCGAAGAGTTCTCTTTTCTTGGAGCTTGTGTCCATGTCTTACGAGGACTTGGCTCGCTCTCTTAAACTCGCATCTCAGCCAGTTCCGGATCTGAGTGAGGTCCAGGACAGCGTTGCAGTTGCCTTAGCCGAAGAACACGTAACCATTACGAAAGTGAACTCAGACGAGGACGTGGCTGACCTTCTTGATAGCACTGGACAATTGAAGCTGCGAAGCCCGCTCAACATATTCATCGGAGGCCAGGTGCTTGATCGTGGCGTTACCCTAGCGAATCTAATTGGATTCTACTACGGTAGAAGACCAGGCAGGTTCCAGCAAGATACTGTACTTCAACATTCCCGAATGTATGGTTACCGGCGAGCTGATTTGGCCGTCACTCGCTTCTATACCTCGCGAGCGATCAGGTACGCGATGTCTCAAATGGAAGAGTTTGATGCATCACTGCGAGCCGCAATCGAAGCAGGCGGAGATAAGGCGGTCCAATTCATCCGCAAGGCTGCGGACGGATCGATTGTGCCGTGCAGCCCGAACAAGATCCTCGTGGGTACAACGCAGACGCTACGTCCATACAAGCGAATTCTGCCTATCGGATTTCAGACGGGATACAAAACTGGGGCAAATGCGATCGGCAAAATCGTTGAGGAGATTGATGAGAAGGTTGGTGAGCTTTGCGGATTTGAATCTGCTGAGCCCATACCCGTGCCCCTTGACACCGCGCTTGAGTTGCTAACCTTAATCGAGCCAACAATGCTTTTTCCGGAAGACGATGCGCCGCCGTTCGATTGGGATGGGGCCCGGGCAGCTCTCACGCATTTGAGTCAACAGCATTCCGACTCCGCACAGCGTGGAATGGTACTGTTGTGGGCGGCCGAAAGTCGCAACTCGGCCCGTCTCGCTGGCGAGAGTTCGCATGCAACGTACATAGAAACACCCGATTCCGAGAAAACAGAAGGAAAGCTGGCAAAGGCATACGCGGTAGACCATCCGATCCTTTTCCTGTTACGTCAAGAAGGCAACGAAGACAAAGGTTGGCGCGGAACACCTTTCTATTGGCCTGTGATTCGTGCGCAAGCTCGGACGCCAACTGCTGTATACACTGCGGAAACCATTGGATAAGACACATCGATGCCAAGAAAGACGAAGACAAAAACTGCTAGGGAGGCGATGGCGGATTACCGTCACGACGAGGCAAAACGGAAGAACAATCCGCCGGCGAAGATCGCGGCTGAAGGTGCAATTCCGCTCATGCCGAAGATCGAGTACGCGTACAGCCCTCGGTTGCCTCCGGTGTTGCGATTCGATCCGACTGGCGCGCCGGACAGGTTGCCAGAGCTCTTAGAACAAGCGCGTGAGCGTAAGCTGACTGACGATGAGTTGCGTTTACTGGCTGAGGCTTTGCGCAAGGATGAGCCGTGGCTGGAGTGGGCAGGGAAGCGTGAGTTGCCTTCGTTTGCAGTCGATCCGGTAGCATTGCACATTCACGAGCGTGTGAGCGCGCAGGCGATTTTGCGTATTGCTGCGCGCGAAGACGTGCAGCGCGATTTGTTTGCCGATCCACAGCAGCAGTATCACGAGGCAGTGCAGTTCTATCAGCACGACGTTGATTGGGCCAATAGATTGATCCTCGGGGACAGTCTGCAAGTGATGGCATCTCTAGCTAAGCGAGAAGACCTCGCTGGTAAGGTCCAGATGATTTACATCGACCCGCCCTACGGGATTAAGTTCGCGAGCAACTTCCAAGCGGAAATCGGAAGTCGGGAAGTTAAGGATAATGAAAAGAACCTTACTCGTGAGCCTGAGATGGTCAAAGCTTATCGAGACACATGGACACTCGGTGTCCATTCTTATTTAAGCTACCTACGAGAACGTCTGATCGTTGCTAGAGATCTGCTCTCTGACTCTGGAAGTCTCTTCGTTCAAATTAGTGATGATAACTTGCATCGCGTTAGAGATTTGCTTGATGAAGTATTTTCCCCTTCAAACTTTGTATGCGTAATCACTTTTCGCAAGCGTACAAGTGCAACCTCAGATTACTTGGGTGAGGTGAGCGACTATCTATTGTGGTACGCGCGGGATTACAAAGCGCTGAAGTATCGCCAACCCTACGATCTTAAGATAAGCGGCAGCGAATCAACTGAGCACTACAATCTGATTGAAAAGCAACTCACTGGTGAGATTTCGCGAGTAAGCGCCGAGGATGATGTTCTCAATCCGCCAGATGAGATTGAGCTTGTAGCGGTTGATAGTTTAATGACAGCCGAACGAGGGGGAAATCGCGAGTCATTTACATTTCAAGAGAAACTATGGGATCCCGGCGTCAAGAATAACTGGAAAACCTCACATGAGGGATTGAGAAGGCTTTCGCTCGCTGAAAGAATCATAGTATCAGGCAATACCTTGAGATATAAGCGCTATCTTAAGGATTTTGTAGCCTCGCCCATTTCAAGCCTATGGGTGGACACGACAACGTTTATGCAACGTATGTTTGTTGTCCAAACAATACCGAAGGTTGTGCAGCGCTGCATGCTTATGTGCACCGACCCAGGGGATCTAGTACTTGATCCGACTTGTGGGAGTGGAACTACAGCCTACGTTGCGGAGCAGTGGGGAAGGCGGTGGATTACAATGGACACGAGCCGCGTGGCGATCGCGATTGCTCGCCAACGGTTGCTAACATCGAAATTTGATTTCTATAGATTCAAGGTTGATGCGAATAGCGTTGAGGGGGGCTTTGAGTACAAAACGGTTCCACATATAACACTCAAGAGCATTGCACAGAACACCAACCTCGATCCGATATTTGCCAAGCACCTATCAATACTTAATGAAAAGCTTGCTGCTTGTAATTCAGCGCTCGTGACGGTTACTCATGACCTTAGGCGAAAGCTAACGACCAAGCTTGCAGCAAAGCAAAAAGTCGAAGGCAAGAGATCGATAACGGAGGCAGATCGACGCCGTTGGGAGTTGCTCAAGAAGTGGGAACACTGGCAAGTTCCGTTCGACACCGACGAAGATTGGCCCGAACAATTGCAATCAGCCGTGAGTGAGTATCGGCAAGCGTGGCGTGCGAAAATGAGTGAAGTAAACGCTTGCATTGAAACCAACGCCGAGCAAGAAGAATTAGTGGATCTGCCCGTCAAGGTTCCCGGTGTTGTACGGGTCAGCGGACCCTTCACTGTCGAAGCCGTGCAGCCGCCAGAGATGTCCCTCTCCGAACCTGCGATTGTCGAGTTTGGTGGTGCGCCTGAGTCGCTCGACGAAACATTTGAGAGCGGTGACGACACTCCTCCGCCGGTCAAGCTAAGCTTCGTCGAGCCAATAGGCGATCTCGAAGTGAAGAATGTCGAAGCTTACCTCGATCAAATGATTCGTTTACTGCGCACTGATGGCGTGAGGTTCCCAAACAATAAAGAGATGCACTTCGCACGACTCGAGCGGATTACAGGGACAGACAGTGGTCTGCACGCGGAAGGGCGTTGGATGCCAAAGGGAAGCGAGGATGTTGATCCGGACGGGAAAGCACTGGTGTCCGTTGGATTCGGACCTCAGTATGGGCCCGTGACAGCAAAACAGGTCGAAGATTTGGTGCGCTCGGCTAATCGCCGTGGCTATGACGATTTGGTAATTGGTGGATTTAGTTTCGACGGACCAGCCCAGGCCGTCATAGCAGAAGCACAACATCCAAAGCTGCGCGTACACATGGCGCACATTCGACCAGACGTGAATCCGGGGATGGCGGGTCTGTTGAAGGAACAGCCCGGCAGCCAACTGTTCACGGTGTTTGGCCAACCGCGCACATCGATCAGCAATCCGGACGATGAAGGCAATTACACCGTAACGATGGAGGGCGTAGATATTTACAATCCGGTGGACAATTCCATCACGCCCACGGGTGCGGACAAAGTTGCTGCCTGGTTCCTCGATAGCGATTACGATGGTTGGACGTTCTGCATTACGCAGGCATTCTTTCCCGACCGCTCTGCGTGGGACAAACTGAGCCGTGCATTGAATGGCCCGGGCGGAGTTATCGATGAGGAACGATTCGCCGCATTGAGTGGAACGGTTTCGCTCCCGTTTCCGGCCGGTAAGAACAAGACTGTCGCGATAAAAGTTATCGATCCGCGCGGGAACGAAGTCATGAAAGTGCACAAGCTTCCCTCATGACAACTCAGCAAGAAATTCCAATCCAACCAGTCGATAGCCCGGTGATCTGCTCGCCGTACGATGAGCCGCACGATCACTGGTTCTACGATAAGGAAACGGGCGTAGCAACGCGCGCGGGCTCTCGCAGAGATGCAGGCTACTGGTACAAGACCGAGCGAGTTGGTACTGGACAGAAAGCCCTTTTTCTCGAAGAAGACCATGACTTGTTAACACTGGTGAATCTGCTACGGAAAGATGTGAAGCGATGGCGTGATGCCGACTATCGTGGCGCTTCGAATGTGACGAAGGACTTACTTCGACATTGGGCAAGAAGCGACCGTGAGCGTCGGCTCTTTTTTTGTCAGCGCGAGTCCGTAGAGACGCTAATCTATCTTGCCGAATTGCGCATCCCCAGAAAATCATCACGCACAGGCTTCCAGAACTTCAGTCTGAACGATGAGGATCTGCAAGAATTGCTGGTCGGTCAAAGGCCATCATTTCACACACCGACTGATGCTTACTTTCCGACCTTACTCGATCTTCCTTCTGATTCGTCATTGGTTCCTCTACGGCGCTTAGGCTGCAAAATGGCAACCGGCTCGGGAAAGACCGTAGTAATGGCGATGCTAATTGCGTGGGCCTTCTGCAATCGCGGTCGGAATCCGCAGAGCAAAGAATTTCCTAATGCGGTTTTGGTTTGCTGTCCAAATCTGACGGTCAAGGAAAGACTGCAAGTGCTACGGCCCGAGAATCCGAAGAATTATTATGTTGAATTCGACATCGTCCCTGAGAAGTATCGACCGCTAATGCAAACGGGGAAAGTACTGATAGAGAACTGGCATCGTCTGGCAGAAGAATCGGAGCACAAAGAAGGTGATTCGACTTATGCAGTAGTCAACAAAGGGCCCGAAACACCCGAGACTCTCGCTCGACGTGTGTTAGGGGAGTTGTACGATCGAATGCCAATTATGGTTCTCAACGACGAAGGACACCACGCTTGGCGGCCGGCTACGACACCCGAAGCCGAGGGATTGAGCGCTGAGGAAAGGAAAGAACTCCAGGACGAAGCGGCCGAAGCTACAGTTTGGATTGATGGGTTGGATCAAATAAACAATGCATCAGGCAAAGGTGAGAGAGGCATTTCCTTCTGCGTCGATTTATCCGCTACACCTTTTTATATAAAAGGCAGTGGGCATCCAGAGGGACGGCCTTTTCCATGGCTTGTTAGTGACTTTGGTCTAGTTGATGCCATCGAGTCGGGGATTGTTAAGATCCCACGCTTGCCTGTTTCCGACACGACCGGTCGTCCCGATCCGAAGTACTTCAAGCTGTGGGAATCAATTAAGGAGAACCTTGAGCCGGCCGAGTTCTTGGCGGGAAAATCAAAGAAGCCGCGGCCGGACGTTGTATACCGCGAAGCACAGGGCGCGCTGATTCAAATTGCAGGACAGTGGCTGGAACGCTTCAGGTACAACGAAGAGGCTGCGTCGGGTCAAGTCCGCGTGCCGCCAGTTCTGATCCTGGTTTGCGACAATACGGATATTGCGGAGATCTTCTATGAGCAAATTAGCGGTGAGAGAGAAGAAGAAATCGCAACAGAGGCTGATGTAGAGACGGTGCTCACTCGGAATGGCGCTGTGCCAAAGAAGACCAAGGGGATGAAAAAGAAGAAGACCCGAACAATTTACGAAGAGAGCAAAATTCTCCCGGAGTTTTCAAATACACCGACTGAAAAGCGGACCATCCGAATTGACAGTAAGCTACTGTCGGAAGCTGAAAGTGACGACCCCACCAAGAAGAAGTCAGATGTAGCTGAGGAATTGCGTAGAGTTGTTGCGACTGTGGGAAAGAAGGGCGAGCCAGGTGAACATGTTCGGTGTGTAGTCTCGGTTTCAATGCTGACCGAAGGCTGGGACGCTAACAACGTGACGCATGTTCTCGGCATACGTGCTTTTGGTAGTCAGCTCTTATGCGAACAGGTTGTGGGACGGGGCCTTCGACGTATCAATTACATACCCGATAAGGAAACAGGTCTATTGCCGGAAGAGTATGTGGATGTCTACGGGATTCCATTCTCCGTGATTCCTTTCAAAGGGAGGCCGACGCGAAAGCCCGAGCCCGACGACAAGCCACTGAATAATGTTCGTGCACTTGAGAACCGCGCTGCAATGGAGATCAAGTTTCCAATAGTGGAAGGTTATACCTTCGCTCTCAAAAGGAATTTGATTCGATGTGATGTTGAGAAGATGGATGGTTTCGCGATCGAGCCCAATCGAGAGCCGACGGCAACATATCTTGTTCCACAGGTGGGGATTAAGACAGGGAGCCAGTCTCGGTTTGGAAGTGAGTTCTTTGGCGTTGAACAGAATCGCGAGGTCTACTACGAACAGAATCATCTACAAACAATAGAGTTCGAAATTGCGCGTTTGGTGTTGGAGCAGCTGATTAGCGATAACGGCGGGGCATCTGACGAAAAGCGAAGGGTCTTACGGTTGCAGTCAAGACACCAACTATTTCCGCAGGTCTATAAATTTGTGCAGGAATATGTGAATGCGAAGATTGATTTTCAAGGTAGCCATCCTTCGGAATTGGGGTTATCGAAATATGTCGAGCGAGTAGTTGAGAGACTTCGGGACGGCATCGAGCCCAATGAGAACGAGGGCGAGCCTCCGCTATTGCCGGTGCTCTACCGCTATCAACCGACAGCCAGTACTGTCAACGTGCAGTTCTTAACGAAACGGCCCGTTTTCGCCACAGGGCGAAGCCACATTAATGTTGTTGTGGCGGATACTTCAACTTGGGAATCAAGTGCAGCTTACAGGCTGGAGCAAAGTCGCGACGTTAAGTTCTATGCACGTAACGATCATCTCGGCTTTCGAATTCCTTATGAATATCAAAGCCTCGATCACAATTACGAACCAGATTATTTAGTTCGACTTAGAAACGAGGTCACGCTAATTCTCGAGATCAAGGGCTACGAGGACAATCAGGATAAGGCAAAGCATACTGCGGCGAAGCGCTGGGTGTCAGCAGTGAACAACTGGAGGCAGCTTGGTTTGTGGGATTTTTATGTTTGTCGGAATCCCCAAGTATTGGACCAAGAAATCGCACGGCTGAGCGATAAAAAGAGCGATGGATAGCCGCAGCTTGAAGAAATCCGGCCACCAGTTGAAATGTGTGGCTACTGAAGCCCATTGGTTAGTCTCAATTCCCTCATACGGAGCTCTTCATGATCAATAACCAAGCAACCGCACCTAAAAATGCTTTGTTGCAGGATATCGAAACGCAACTTGCCGAAGGCCGTCGCTTATTGGAGCTAGGATTTCACAACCCCACCGAGCTACACCGCGCATCTGCAAGAAGAAGTCTCTGGGTTGAGAAGAACGTAGAGATAATTCGAGCTAGTCCACTTTCAGAGAAGATCAAGAATAAATTCTTACAGCCCGTAGGACTTGATAACACCCATACCGGCGGAGATTTTGAAAGTGAAATTGACTCATTTCGCGATATTACTAAGACTCAGATTAGCATTTTGGAAAATGTGTTAGCACTCATACCGAGTCCCGTTGAGCGCGATCGTGATGTTGCTACGCCGGAGGCACACCCCGGAGCACCTTTTGATGGTCGCGCACGTGACGCTAAACCAACGCTTAAGGAACGGCTGGAGAGCAATCCAGTTGGAGTGGCTGCGACACTCTGTGTCGGCTGCATCACCGTGGTCGTTCTGGTGATGACTTGGGTTCATGGGGAGAGCGAGAAAGGTCTTACTAACAAGTACGAGGCCCAAATTACAGGAATGAGAAACGACTTTGAAGCTCAGCGGAGGAAGTATGAGGAGACGATCAGCAAACTAAACGAAGAACTAACAAAGAGTAAAGGAAGTGATAATAAGTCTGCGAGTCCGTGAAAGCTGTTTGTTCATGGGACTTGATCATTGTTGCCATACGCTCATTAACACATAATGCGATTTTCAAATCTGGAACTCTAAGAAGTCGAAGGAGCGATCAATTTGATGACCTTATCATTTAGCGATCTAAAGCTGGGATATACCGATGCAACTACAGAAGGAAAACGCGAGCCAAGACTTCTTCTAGAAGGCTACTTAGATGCTGACAATCTTGTGAAAGAACTGCTGTTTGGCGAGAAGTTTCTCGTACTTGGATATAAAGGCTCCGGCAAGTCTGCTATTGGTCAGCATCTCGATCTAACCTCAAAACTTGAAAGGGAATACTTCGTAAATTCTGTCTTTCTCTCAGATCTCAATTATGCTGAGCTTAATAATATCATCAGGACAGAGGGAGCGGCCGAGGTACGGCATCCGACGGCATGGAGTTGGCTGCTGCTGGTTATGCTTTATTCATCGTTTCTCAGTGATACCGAATCGCCGAGTTTCTCCGATCCGCACTTTTATTCTACATTTGAAGCCTTAGTTGACATGGGGCTAATTAGCGCCACTCACCAGAGAACTGCTAATGAGAACGGCAAATCGCTCTTTGACCTCGCTCGTTCCGAACCGAGAGAGTTGATACACCCTGACTTGAGTCGGCTGGTTTCTGCATCTGCACGTAAGTCATTCAAGGTCAGATTGCCCCCTCTCTTTGAAACCGAATTTGAACGAAACGTGCAAGGGCAGAATCTTCAGCTACCCTTTTTTATTGATAAGATGAAGAAGGTAGCCTGCGCGTTCAGGAGTGAGAAACAACATCTTCTAATAATAGATGGGTTGGATGATGTGTTGATGAGCAAAGAGAAGGACAAGGAGGTGCAGTATGTATCCTTGGCGTCTTTAGTACTAGCTGCGAGCCGAATGAACGAGGACTTCTATAGCAATCGAACACCGGCCAAAATAATATTACTTTGCAGGACCGACCTTTACGAGAAGTTACCAGGTGCCAACACCAACAAGTTGCGACAGGACTCCGCAATAACCTTGAATTGGTACCACGATGCCGAACTTCCCGACATGTCAAATCTGATTAAGCTCGTAAACCAGAAATCCAAGGTAAATCACCCCGAGGTAGAGGGATTGTTCGACACATTCTTTCCTGCGGCGTATGTTTTTAAGACTAAAGAGCGCAAGGAGATCAAGAGATTCCTTCTTGAACAAACTAGACATACGCCACGAGATTTTATTCAACTGTTGAAAAAAATACAGGACGTGGCCAAGACCCCGGGGAAAATCACAATAGAGCAAATTAATAGCGCTCTCGAAAGTTATTCAACAGATTTCTTTCTCACCGAGATCGAGAACGAGTTGTCAGGCTACTTCGACCGAAAGGATATCGAGGGCACAATGATGCTGATCAGAAACCTGCGTCAAAAGACTTTTAGCTTTGATCAGTTGGTTTCGGAGGCGAACAACCATTCGAGATACACTAAACTCGATTTATCCGCGATTGTAGATGCGTTGTTCGAATGCGGCGCCATTGGAAACGTATTCACTAATGAGAACGGTGAGACTACGGTGGTTTACAAATATAGTAACCGGCGAGCGACTCCTAATCTTACTCAGATGTTGCGCATTCACAAGGGGCTTACCAAGGCGCTAGGTTTGCCGTAGCATTGCTTTAGCCATTCAGGTGGTTTGAATTCCTTGGGATGACCCGCTGTCTTAGGTATGACTTGACCTTGGTAGTTGAATCCTCCCTAATTTCTAACCCCGCAACTCTGAATCCTGGTGTCTAGCCGATAGCGACTGCGCTGTTGTGATGAAGACGACAACCTCTCACCTCGCTTAAGTTGAATCTGACTTGAAGGCACCGCACGGCAATAACGTCACACCTGATCCAGATTCCCGCCGTTAAGTGGGTGCTATTCGATCTCTGTTTAGAACGGAGCGGCAAAATGAAGAAGAAGCGTGTGGTTAGAAAGCATATCGTCAAAGCTACGATACATGTCCAGGAGCTTTCGAAGGCCGGGACGTCTATCGAGTTTCAAATCTCTGCTAGTGGAGAGAAGATCGGGACGATAACGATTGGACGGGGCTCGCTGATTTGGAGAGGTGGACGCAGGCGAAGGGCGAAGGCCATCTCCTGGAGTAGGTTTGCCGAGGAGATGGATCGTTGGGTTTATGGGGAAAGCTAGGGTCTAAAATCCAAGGTCTCAAGTCCCAAGTTGAAGACGTGCGCTCGTTGTCGGAGGGTCTTCTTGTATCGAGTTAGTTTGCCATGATCGATTTGCCTGAAACCGATGAAGCGCTGTTGCGCGAGTGTGTGGTCGAGACTTTTCGTGCGAGTGGGCCGGGTGGGCAGCATGTTAATAAGACTGAGAGTGCTGTGAGGTTGACTCATGGGCCTTCGGGGGTGGTTGTGGTTTCTCGTGAGGAGCGCAGTCAGCATCGGAATAAGGCTGTTGCGCTGGAGAAGCTTCGTAAGCGGATTGAGCGGCTCAATTATCGGCCGGCCAAGCGGGTTCCGACTAAGGTTTCGAAGGCGGCGCGCGCGAAGGCCAGGGTGGAGAAGGTGCGGCGGTCGCAGGTGAAGCGGTTGCGTGGGAGGCCGTCGTCGGATGAGTAAGAATTGCGCGGCGGTGGTTTTCGCGCTGCGCGCTCACTGCAGGCGAGCCGCCTGCGCTCCATCGGTTGCGCTCGTCGCGAGAGCCGTCGTTGGACGAGAAGCCGTCGTCGGATGAGTAAGAGTTGCGCGGCGGTGGTTTTCGCGCTGCGCGCTCACTGCAGGCGAGCCGCCTGCGCTCCATCGGTTGCGCTCGTCGCGAGAGCCGTCGTTGGGCGAGAAGCCGGCGTCGGATGAGTAAGAGTTGCGCGGCGGTGGTTTTCGCGCTGCGCGCTCACTGCAGGCGGGCCGCCTGCGCTCCATCGGTTGCGCTCGCCGCGAGGGCCGTCGTTGCACAAATAGGTTAAGATCACCGCAAGATACAAACAGCCTGAATCAAACAAGCGGAGATATTTGATGATCACAGTAGCCAATCGCATTTATGTAAATCCGGAATTTGGGGAAGCATTTGAACAGAGGTTCAAGGATCGCGCGGGCCTTGTAGACAAGATGCCGGGGTTTATCTCTAACCAGGTGCTGCGTCCCGTCAACGAAGGCGATCCGTATGTTGTCTTTACTCTCTGGAACAGCCGCGCGGATTTTTTGAATTGGGTGCGGTCGGATGAGTTTGTGAAGGGACATGCGCAGTCGGGGACTTTGCCCAAGGAGGCTTTCACACAGTCGAATGTTCTGGAGATGCACGAAGTCGTTCAGGACTCGGCGCGACCTGACCTGGAAGCAGAGACGCCGGGCGGGCCTTTCCGGATGCATTAGATGGTGAATAGTAAATGGTAAATGGTGAATCGAAGAACGGGTCCGTTTCTGGTCAGTCATTAGTTTGTTGTCAGTCACCACTTGTTGCAACCAGTTACTACTTCGAAGTCTTACAGCTCAAACCCCTGGCGGGCGAAGTTGAGGACGAGCCACGAAACACACTAAACCGAAGACTAAATCACACGAAATAGCTTGCTCTTATCTCGAACTGTTCTGTCCGTGAACCCCTCGCGGCGTCTAGTCAACCGCATTCGCCTTTGTCATAATCGCGCCGGTACTGGCGCTTTTCGCGAATGACCGAAATCACGGTCACCCTCTCCATTCAATTCCAAATGGTACCGTCGTCGCGGAAAGAACTTCGGCGGGATTTGTCACGGGGTCGTTCGTATATGCGGATGTGTGTTATTCGTTGTCTTTCTTCTTAGGGAACAGAGCGATTTGAAACGCCCCTCCACACCCAAAAAGAAATGGGATTTAGATCAGGAGTCTTTCGACAAGCTGCTGTCGTGGCTCGATGCGGATCGCGATGCGGCGGGCAAGCGATACGAAGAGATTCGCCAGCGGTTGATAAAGATCCTGTCATCGCGTGGCTGCACTCAGGCGGAAGAGCTTACCGACGAAACATTCAATCGAGTCAGCCGCAGATTGCCCGACATCGAAGATGGCTATCATGGCGATCACGCTTTGTACTTTTACGGCGTCGCAAACAAACTCTATCTCGAATACCTGCGAAAAAAGCCGACGGTAACTTCTACTCTTCCGCCGGCCATCGCTGCAGAACCTGATGCCGACGAAAGAGCATTCGATTGTTTGGAAGAGTGCCTGCAGAAACTCCCGAAAGAGAATCGAGAGCTGGCGCTGGAATATTATCGAGAAGAGAACGGCGCGATAAACCATCGCAAGCGATTGGCCGAGCGGATGGGGATCGCGCTCAACGCGTTGAGGATACGCGCGTTCCGCATTCGTGCGGAGCTGCATTCGTGCATGGTCGAATGCCTGCAGGAGTAACGATTTGTGAAATAGAAGCGCGATTTTTTCATAGTTTGTAGAGGGGCACCTGGCGAAATCTGAAATCCCCCGCATTTGGGCAATTTCATGAACGAAACCTTGATCAGGCAGTATTTACTGGGCGAACTGAGCCCGGAGGAGCGGGAACGCATCGAAAAGCGGGTGATGTCCGACGATGCTTCTTTCGAAACGCTCTTGCTGGTCGAAGATGATTTGATGGATCAATACGTTCGCGGCGGACTGAACAGCGAAGAAAGACAGCTTGTAGAGAAACATTTCCTCGCGTCGCCCGAGCGGCAACAAAGTCTTCGCTTCGCGAAAGCTTTTCAGAGGCACGTTGATTCGAATCCAACTCCGATCGTTACCCCGCAACCAATTCCCGTAAAAGAGCCTTCATGGTGGCAGCGGCTTCCTTTGATTTTGCGTTTGCAGAATCCCGCGGTCGCTTTTTCGTTGATAGCGGCGCTCCTGCTTTTGGCAGCCGGTAATGTGTGGATGTGGAGACGCGGTCCGAGTAGCGATCAGTCGGAAGTTCCAGCTAAGAACGAAGAGTTACAGAAAGAGCTTGCGCGCGAGCGCGATCGGAATAACGAACTGGCGAGTGAGCTCGCGCGCGCTCAAAACGAAAAAGCGCAGGTCGAGCAGCAACTGGCTGAAGTTAAAGGCGAGCAAAAACCTCATCCGCCGCCAGTGACGCCGTCACCAACCAACACGCCCGTCCTTTCTTTCGTGCTCAGCTCAAACCTGGTCCGAGGTTCGGAGGGGCCGTCAAATACCGTCACCGTTCCTTCGAACACTCGTAACATTCAACTGCGGTTGGTGCTTGATTCAGACGAGTACAGAGACTATCGCGCAGTTGTAGTGCAGGTCGGAGGCTCGGATGTTCACACCGCCGGACGAATCAATAGCCGAAATGGAAAAAATGGTCCGGAGGTTTCGCTGACGCTGCCGGCGGGAAGGCTTGAGTCCGGTGATTATCAGGTGAAGTTGACGGGACGGTCGTCGACGGGTGAGGTTGAAAGTGTGAGTAGTTATTATTTCCGGTTGATTAAGAATTGAGTGTTTTGGATTTTGAATCAAACCTTGCTCTAGTCACAAAGCCCTCAAGTTTTAGAAATCAAATTCCAGTTGTAGAACTCGCAGTCAGGAAGGGGACCCTGTCCCCGCTTCAAGTCTCAGAACCCTTCGAGCCTGTTTCTTACCACTCAACCAATAAGCCTAAACAAAACCTGGCAATGCTCCATCTTGAAGCGGGGACAGGGTCCCCTTCCTGACTGCGTGCTAATCGAGACTGCGTCGTACTCCCGTCCATTTGTTTCCCATCGATTGAAACGTTTTGGTTTATATCCGCATTAACAATTAGAAGAGCAAATTGGCCGGTTCTGCGGCTTTCGGCGCGAGGCGATTATCTCCACTCGCGCGTATGGTGATCGCTGGTCGCTTGGCTGGACCCTCCGCCCACCGGGTCCGCGGCTTGCGATCACCTCATGCGCGATTCCTGCAATTCATGTTTGAGAAGCTATCGATGCTCGTTCCTGATTCAAAAATTCACTTCCTTTGTTCGCTTCGCGAGCGGGAAGCGAACTCTTTCATTCCTCACCTCCCCTCCTTCAAATCTCACCTCCATCCCACGAGGGCGGAAAAGTTTCTGCCTTCAAATACGGACACGGCGTCTGGTTCAGCCTATCCCCTTCGATTTCATGATCGTACCGGGCAGGGTCGACGCCGTTCCGCTTCCTAGTGTCGGACAGGCTTTGGTCCTCTGAACGAGTAGACGATGGAGCGCGGGCGAGCCGCCTGCACTCCATCAGCACATTTTGTCTGGACCCGCCTTGTGTGTTTGAGGTTTCGCCTGAATTATGGGATAAGCTGTCGGCGTATTTGGTTTGTCCCTCCCCTGCGGGCATTTCCTGTCGACAACATATTTCGTCCAAAAAGGTACTTTCATAAAATGCTAAATAAGAACTCAATTAGGTTAAGTGTGCTTATTCTCGCTTCCTTCTCCCTTTTCGCTTTCCTCCTGGGCACCCGCGCGGGAGCAGGATCGCCCGGCTTTGTTAATCCAAACGTCGATTTTGCGGTCCAGGACCTGGAGCTGCAGCCCAATGGGCAAATCCTGATCGGCGGCAATTTCGGCAACGTAGGCGGTCAGCCGCAGACAGGGGTCGCGCGGCTCAACTCGAATGGGACGCGGGATGCTTCTTTTCAGAATCCGAATATTACCGGCGCAGGCGGGAACGACGACGTTTTTGCAATCGCGCGCCAGACCGACGGGAAAGTAGTCATCGGCGGCATCTTCGATAACATTGGAGGACAGACTCGAGTCGGCATCGCGCGCCTACACCCAGATGGGTTTCTTGATCTGGGCTTCGTTCCTTCGGTTAGCTCCTCCGTCATGGACGTGGCCACCTTAGCGGACGGAAAAATTCTGGCGGGTGGTTTCTTCACATCGGTCGATGGCCAACCGCGCAGTCGTGTTGCCAGATTGCTCTCGAACGGCTTGCTAGATACGACATTCCAGGATCCGAACGTGAGTGATCACGTGCGTGTGATGGCAGTACAAGCGGATGGAAAAATCCTGATCGGCGGTGCGTTTACGACGGTAGCCGGCCAGCCTCATCAACGTATCGCACGCTTGAACGCAGACGGCTCGCTCGATTCAACCTTCAACGCGAACATGGACAATTTCGTAAACGACATAGCCATTCAAAGCGATGGCAAGATCGTGGTCGCGGGCGAGTTCACCACTGTAAATGGACAATTGAGATTTCGTCTGGTGCGGCTCAATTCAGATGGAAGCATCGACACGTCGCTTCAGGAACCTGGATTCAATAACACGACTTTCCTGTTTGCGGTCGCGCTTCAACCAGACGGCAAGATTCTGGTTGGCGGCAGGATCGAAAGTATCGCCGGCATGGCTCGGAAAGATATTGCTCGGCTGAATTCAAATGGAACGCTGGATACTTCTTTCCAGAACTCGGGCATATCCGGGCCTTTCGATTCGGTCCTCGCGATTTTGGCGCAGCCTGACGGAAAGGTCGTGTTGGGCGGTGACTTTCAGGATTTCGGCAACACCGTCCGCAAAAAGGTCGCGCGGGTCAAAGCGAACGGCACGCTCGATCTTCCCCCGCCCATAACTCTGACGGTGACTAAGACGGCGGACACGAACGACGGTGTTTGTGATGCAGACTGTTCGCTGCGCGAAGCTGTCGCGGTCGCAAACGCGAACGCCGACCCGAGCCTGGTTAACTTTGATCCGGTTCTGTTCAGCACTCCGCAGACCGTCGCGCTGACCAACGGCGAAATTGTTATCGCGATGGATCGCCTGGTGACGATCAGCGGAACCGGAGCAAACCTTGTCACGATTTCCGGCAGCAATCTGAGTCGAGTTCTACTCGTCGGTCGAGAATCAATCGTGACTGTCGAGAACGTTACGATCTCGAACGGCAACGGCGTCAGCTCTTCAAACAGCGGAAACGGCGGTGGGATTTTTCTGGATACCGACTCGACCTTCACTTTATCCAACGCGACGGTCAGTAACAATTCGGCCACTGGCCCCGGCGGCATCAGTCACTTCGGGACCGTCACTATCATAGTTAACAACTCGACTATTACTGGTAACAGCTCGAGCACGAACAACGTTTCGTCGGGCGGAATCTTTTTGAATAATGGCTCGCTCACCATTTCGAATTCGACGATCAGTAACAACACAGCTAACAACATTCACGGCGGCGGAATCGCCATCAGCGGTGCTTTGATGACGATGACCAACTGCATGGTCACTGGTAATGACGCAAGGTTTGGCGGCGGCGTCTACAACAGCGGTACTTCGACGATCACCGGCTCGACCTTCACGAACAACCACGCTTTGGTTTCCGGCGGCGGCGCGATCTACAACGAAAACGGCATGCTGACATTGACCTCCACGACAGTGGAATCCAACACGGCTGCGACCGGGAGCGCTGGTGGAATTTTCAATTTCGGCAGGTTGACCGTTAACAACAGTTTCATACGGAACAATACTTCGGCGACCGGCGGCGGGATCTCGACATCGGGCGGATTGACGATGACCGGAACCACAGTCTCGGGCAACACGGCTACCGGCGGATCGGGCGGCGGAATTCATAACTTGTCCGCTGGTCCGACCGGCTTTCCTTCGACCTCGATCGCGACTTCCATTATCTCGGGGAATTCCTGCTCCAATGGTTTTGGCGGAGGCATTGCCAATCGCGACATTCTGTCGATAAGCGAGACAACCATCAGCAATAACTTATCGACCAACGCGGGCGGCGGACTGGGAAATATTCAGGTAAGCGCGGTCCCCGCGATTGCAGTGCTGGTCAATTCGACCATAAGCGGAAATCGCAGCAACGCCAGTGGAGGAGGTGTGCAGAACCAAACCGGCGTCGTCGTCATGGTCAATTCGACCGTCAGTGCTAATTCGGCGTTCGGAACCGGCGGTGGGGTTTTGTTGACGCTGGGCGCGACACTGAATTTGACCAACGTAACGGTTGCAAACAACCGTGGCGAGTCGTCAGGCGGTGGAATTCGAAACCTGGCCAGTACGGTTAACGCAGAAAACAGCATCTTTGCTCGCAACAGCAGGGGAAATCCCTCGACGCTTTCTGACTTCGATGGAACGCTCGAGTCGCAGGGCTATAACCTGATCGGCTCGACCGCGGGTACGATCATCAACGGGACGACAACCGGCAATCTTCTAAACGTAGATCCGCTGTTGGGCGCGCTGGCGAACAACGGAGGCCCGACTAAAACACATGCTCTGCGTTTGCTCAGTCCCGCCATCGACGCCGGCGCAGCGAGCGCCGAGCCGCTGATAATCGATCAGCGCGGCCGCACACGTCCCTTTGATTTTCCACTTAGACCGAACGCGGTCGGTGGCGATGGTTCAGACATCGGCGCTTACGAACGACAAAGCGATGACGTTGACCGGCTCGGTGCCGCCTTCGATTTCGACGGCGATGCCAGGGCGGATGTCTCGGTTTATCGCCCGTCGGAAGGGAACTGGTACATCTCCGGATCGCTGACCGGCTTTACTGCGCAGAACTTTGGTTTGGCCACCGACAAGCTGGTGCCGGCGGATTACGACGGCGATGGGAAGACGGACGTGGCGGTATTCCGCAACGGTGCATGGTACCTGTTGCGATCGATCGCCGGATTCGCGTCGGTGCAGTTTGGCCAGGCCGGCGACATTCCGGTGCCGGGCGATTACGACGGCGACGCAAAAGCCGACATCTGTATTTACCGGCCGAGTCTGGGCGGCTTCTATCTCATTCGAAGCAGCGACGGAGCGGTCACGGGCCAGCAGTGGGGAGTCGACGGCGACGTCCCGCTCATCGGCGATTACGATGGCGACGCGAAGACAGACTTTGCAGTCTTCCGTCCTTCGACCAGTTCGTTCTACGTTCTTAAAAGCTCGAACGGCGGTTTCGTTGGCCAGGCCTGGGGAAGTACGGGAGACAAACCGATTGCCGGGGACTTCGACGGCGATGGTAAGACGGACATAGCCGTTTACCGTCCGTCAAACAACGCCTGGTACTACCTGCAAAGTTCGGATGGCGCGTTCAAAGCCGTCGCCTGGGGAACAACCGGTGACATCCCGGTCACAGCCGATTACGACGGTGACGGTCGATGGGACGTCGCCGTGTATCGTCCGTCGACGGGAACGTTCTATATCCAGTTAAGCACGACGAACGGGTTGCGGTGGGAGCAGTTCGGCACGGCTACGGATGTGCCGGTGGCGTCGGCGTTCGTTCAACCATAGCAAGACGCAGGTTGGGAAAGAGGCAGTCGATAGCTCAACTGTGGCAAGATGCAGGTAGGGAAGGGGGCAGTCGGTAGATTCATCTTTCCTCTAGCTCAATGCGCCCCCGCTCAATGATCACAATCAATAACTCTTGAGTCTACCCAAATCTGCGCGGGGGCGCCGTGTGCATAGCTAAACTTGAAGCTATCGACTGCCCCCTTCCCAACCTGCGAATTACCTAACCTTGAATTGTTGATTTCTGGCTAATCACTGACGCATGACCACCACTCGACGACTCGATCGCGACATCGTAGACACTCTGCGAACCGAAAAAATCCTGGGCCTGCGCGCCGGCACGGGGCTTCACCGCTTCATCGGAATTTGGGTAGTCGTGGTTGAGGGGCGGGTCTTCGTGCGTTCGTGGAGCCTTAAACCGGAAAGCTGGTATCGCACTTTTTTGGAAGAACCGCTCGGCACGATCAATGTCGAGGGCCGAGAGATCCCGGTGCGTGCCGTACAAACCAGAAGCGAGCGATTGAAAGACGCGGTCAGCCGAGCCTATCTGGAAAAGTACCACACGCCAGGCTCGGTCAAATATGCGAAGGACCTGGGCCGCGCGAAATCGCGCGCAACCACGACCGAATTAATACCAAGATAACGGGCCACAGAGGAACGCGGATACTCGCGGATTCTGAAAAGCCTGAAAACGGCTTTTTTAAATCCGCGAGTATTTGTGGCTAATATTTATTTTTTGCAGGGAAGATGGTGGGAGCAGATACGTTCAATAACAGATACGGCCGAATTAAACGCCGTGATGATCGACCCGCCGGATTTTCCTACGATCAAATCGCCCAGCAGAAACAGTCCCGGCACGTTCGTCTCGCCCGTCTCGTCAAACACCGCGCCTTTGTCGTCAAAGTTAATGCCGAGCATCCGCAGAAAATTTGACGGCGTAGTTCCGCCCAGCGCGTAAACGACTCGATCGAACGAACGCGCGGCGAACTGCTCTTCCTGAAAGGCTACGTGCGGGCGACCCTCGACGTCCGTGATCTCCTTCAGATTCGAGCTGCGGCAAATCTCCACCTCGCCGCGCTCTTCCATAGCCATCAGCATCGACCGGTTCAGATCGTTGAGTCTGGGAAAGTCGGCACCTCGATACGATTGCGTGACGCGGTTTCCCTGCTTGAAAAGATTGTCGACGTATTCGGCCGCGCTGTCGCCGCCGCCCACCACCAACACCTCTTCGTTCTGGATTGTTTGCGACGTGATATCAAACAGCAACCGGTCTTTGAGCGTATGAGGGAGACGATATTCTTTAGGCTTGTTGGGGCGGCCGAGTATTCCGATCGCGATCGCCAGCACTTTTGTGTCGTACGAGCCTTTCGAAGTTTCGACGCGAAATCGCGATCCTGACTCGGCCTCGATCGGCCGCATCGCGTAGACCTCGGTTCCGTACTGAAGATTCAAATTGTAGTCTGTGATGATCCGATCAAAGTACTCGATCGTTTCCGACTTGGTCATGTCAGTTATGCACAGCAATCCTTCGCAGACGGCGTGGAAGCCTTTGTAGTTCGCGGTGGTAAGTTTCTGTTCGGGATAAAACTGCCGGATGGCCGAGTTGTGGGTCGAAGATTTTTCCAGAACGAGGGTGCGTTTTGTGTCGATGCCGGACGCCTGCGCTTCTGCTGCGAGTGCGATTCCGCCGGGGCCCGCGCCGATGATGATCAGGTCATACATTATGCGAAGAGACTATCCACGAAATCGAACAAACGAGCAAGAGGGTTCCCGCAAAGGCACAAAGGCGCGAAGAAGAAAGTCGGGAGGGAATTTCAACCACGAAACGACTCTAAGCATGATTCGTGTGAGTTCGTCGCTCGTTCGTGGGTTTCGTGGTTTGGATAGTTCAGCCACACGAACCACGAAACCACACGAAACATGATTCGTGGTCTAACTGTCTTAGAAATACGAACCACGAAACAACACACGAACTAAAAACTAAAAACCGCTTTCTCCCTCCGCCTTCATCGCGCGACTTCCTCTCCACAACATCAGTGCGCCGAGCACGCATGCCAGCGGGCAAACCAAAAGCGAATAACGCATTCGACCCGGATCTGAAGCAACACCCAACAGATCGTTTAGCTTTCCGATGATCGGCGAGCCGATCCCATAAGCCACGATGATCACTGTGAAAAAGTAGACGCCGATTCCGAGCCCGCGTAGTTGCGGACCGGCAACATCATGCACGTCCGCCGCGGCTGGCCCAAGCCACATCAGCGCCAATCCGAGCAGGACGAAGTTTGCAATCAACAGCAACGGCGCGTTGTTGCTGAAGAGCAGAACCAGCCAGAGCACTGCCGAGATCAACGCCGCGCATGCGGTGAAATACATACGCCCGCCGCGCCCCATTCTGCGAAATCGATCCGACAGATAACCGCCCAGAACTGTTCCCGGAACGCCGGCCGCGACCGACAGAATTCCCGCCAACAATCCGATCATCGCCAGGCTCATGCCGTGCACGCGCGCGAAAAACGACGGCCCCCAGATTCCCAAATTGTTCGCCGCCAGCCCGAACAGAGCATAACCAACGTACAAATATCTGAGCGGCACCGAACGAAAAAGTATCTTCCAGTCTTTGCTGCTGTAGCGTACGGTTCCGGTTTCCGTCAGACCCCGCGGCTGTTCCCGCAGAAAGAGCACGAAGACGACCAGGATCAACCCCGGAAAGCCGAGCAGGTAAAACGCCCATCGCCATCCGAGGTTGGGATGCTGGCCGATCCACCCGCCCAGAAAATAGGCAAGCCCTCCGCCGATCGCGATACCCGACGAATAGATCGCCTGGACCGTCGCGCGCATTCGCGGCGGAAAGTAATCGCTCAAGAGTGAAAGCGCGGCGGGCCCAAGCGTTGCTTCGCCGACGCCGACCATCACCCGGCAACCGAACATGGTCCAAAAGCTATTTGCGAAACCGGTCAATCCGGAAAAGATGCACCAGACAGCCAGACCTCCAGCGATCAAATACTTTCTGGTTGTCCGATCGGCCATTCGGCCAAACGGAATTCCAAGAACTGTGTAAAAGACTGCGAACGCGGCCGGGCCGAGCACAGCCAGTTGAAAATCCGAAAAATGCATCTCCTGTTTGATTGGAGTGAAGAGAATGAAGATCAAAGTTCGATCAAGGAAGTTAAGGACGTAAATAATCGTGAGCAGCCCGAGCGCGTACCAGGAGTAAGCGGCGACGTCGGATGGTTGCGTTGTGGTTGATCGAGTTGCCATGAAGTTGTTATGCGGTGCGCTCGAGCCAAATAGGATTTGTCGGAAGAAGCCGCGTAGCGGCGAAATGTTTATAGAATCAGTTCGAACAAGTCGACTGAAGCTCCGTAGGAGCGAAATTTCCCCTGTCTCGCCTGCAAATCGCTAAAGAAGGAACATGTCGCTCCTACGGAGCTGGGTGAACGATCTCCTGTTGCCTGTCTATAAACATTTCGCCGCTACGCGGCTATTGTATTCGTGATGGCTTTTCTTTTCTTCGTGTGTTTGGTGGTTCGTTCGCTTCTTTACCACTAAACACACGAAGCCAGGAACGAAATCACACGAAACAGGCTGACCACCCGCCCAGCGCTAATCTATCCAAACAACACCACCGCTTCGCCGGTGATGACTGTTTTGCCGGCTTGATTCACACAATTCGTTTCCAGCGTAGCGATCGAGCGATCTTCGCGGATCTTTGTGACCGTGACTCTGGCCGTAACCGTGTCGTTCGGAAAAACCGGCGCCACAAACTTCAAAGTCTGATTCAAATAAACTGTTCCGCGACCCGGAAGTTTGTTGGCCAGCAATGACGAGATCAGCGATGCGCTCAACATTCCATGCGCGATGCGGCGGCCAAACCTGGTCGTTGCCGCGAAGCTGTCATCCAGGTGAACCGGGTTGTGATCGCCAGTCAGATCCGCGAACGCTTTGATATCCGCATCGGTGATCGTCTTTGACAGCGAAGCTGTGTCGCCCACTCTTAAAATCATAATTCGTTCCTGGTCTCTCGCTCCGTTGATCCGGCCCGTTTCGTGTGTTTCGTGGTCCCGTTCTCTGCTTTATACGCTACATAAGATTTACACTTCTCTTAAGGACCAGGCGCCGCGAGAAATTTCAGTAACGCGGTGTTGAATTCGGCGGCTTGCTCAACCTGCGGAACATGGCCTGCCTTTTCTATCACTACCAGTTGCGAGCCCGCGATCTCTTTATGAAAACGCTCGCCAAAGTCTGCCAGCGTAAGCAGCCCGTCGTCGCGTCCCCAAATAATCAGGGTTGGTTTCTTGATGGCTGAAAGCC
The DNA here is from genome assembly GCA_963702045.1 of Pyrinomonadaceae bacterium. Lineage (GTDB taxonomy): Bacteria > Acidobacteriota > Blastocatellia > Pyrinomonadales > Pyrinomonadaceae > JACMLC01. The sequence continues at coordinate 4,336,556 of OY969701.1, read as the reverse complement.
GATTGTCGAGCACGTCTTCATTGCGAAGGATGGTTTCAACCAGACACTTGATCGCAAATCCGTCGTTGGCGGCAAAACGCGCCGTCAGCGCCAGGTCGATCGCGGCGTCGCTGGCAAAGAGTTGTTTGTTCGAGAAGTTGAGCGCGAGCAAACGCTTCATGCTGGCGCGGGTTGTTGGATTTATGTCGCTGAGAATGCTCGCATCAAAATCCTTCGGCGGCGAGAATCCCGCCGCGTCAACCAGCACCAACCGTTCGACTCGATCGGGATGTTCGATCGTGTAAGCAGCTGCGATCCAACCTCCCATCGAATTGCCGACCAGCGTTGCGCGTTCGATCTTAAGCTCCTGATACAGCTTGTCCAGAAAATCAACGTAGGTGCCGATGCGATAATTGATAAGCGGTTTGTCCGAGCGGCCAAATCCGACCTGGTCCGGAATGATGACGCGAAACTTTGAAGCCAGCGCCGCGACATTAAATCCCCATGCCGACGTGTTGCCGCCCATTCCGTGTAGCAGGATCACAACCGGACCGCTTCCGGCTTCCTGATAGTGAATCTTTTGTCCGAACAGGACCACCTCTTTATCAACCGGCGCGGCGGCTGGCTGTTGCGCCGCCACAGGGGCGAAACTCAAAACCAACAGCAGGCCCGAACCCACCGCCAACTTTAGAAACCTGCGCCATCTGGCTGTGATCAAAGTGAACATATTCATAGCTCCTCAGCTTTTCGGTTCCGCTCGTATCGATGACAACGAGCATGCGAATCACGAATGGCTTTGCGCCAGACCGCGATTTCCGTCCGCGCAGCGGACTTTCGAAAATAGCCCAGACTTCAGTGCTGGAATATTCGTCAACGGCATCTAGTCCGAGAAGCGGACGACTGGAGACGCCTGGACTTTTGTAAGGTTTCAGCCGTCCGCTGCGCGGACTGATAACTTTCGTAGGCCGTGTCCCAGCACTAAAGTGCTGGGCTATTTTCAAGCGTCGGCTTCGCCGACTCGCAATGACTTTCGTGCAATGCCATCACGAATACAAACTCAGCAAAAGCTCGCCGTAACGCTCCGACACTACGTTGCGTCTGACCTTCATCGTCGGCGTCACTTCATCGGCTTCGATTTGAAAGTCGCGGTCGAGAATGACGAAACGCTTGACGGCTTCGCTGGAAGAAACTCTGCTGTTCGATCGGTCGACGATTTTCTGTACCAGCGCCACGATCTCTTTATTCCGCGTCAGGTCGGCAAAGTCCTCGTACTCGAGGCCGCGCGAAGCCGCGTACTCTTTCGCTTCCTCCGCGTTCAGAGTCAACAGAGCAACCAGGTAGCTTTTCCCCTCGCCGTAGACCAACGCGTGGCTGATCAGGTGATGTTCTTTCAAAAGATTCTCGATCAGCGCGGGCGCAATGTTTTTGCCCGTAGACATCACGATTAATTCTTTCTTCCGTCCTGTGATCTTCAGAAATCCGTCGTCGTCCATCTCGCCAAGGTCGCCGGTCAACAACCATCCGTCCTGCATGACCTGGTCCGTCTCGTCCGGCTGTTTGTAATAACCGCTGAACATCATTTCGCTTCTGACAAGAATCTCGCCGTCCGCGGCGAGACGCACTTCGCATCCCGGCATCGTGACTCCCACCGTTCCAAACCTGTAATTGTCCGGGCGATTGAAAGCGACGCAGATGTTTTCGGTCAGCCCGTAAGCTTGCAGAACCGGAATTCCCGTCGCATCAAAAAATTCTGCGATCTCGACCGGAAGCGGCGCGCCACCGGATGTTGCCAAACGCATTCTTCCGCCGAAGTAATCGTTGACTCGCTTCAAAATCGGCAGAGCTTTTTGTTCGTACTCCGTCTGCAACTCGGCCGGAGCGATTTGCCCGAGTTGCCTCAGACGACTCACTTCGCGTCCGACCTTAAGAGCTTCATCAAAACGTTGCCGGTCGGCAACGGGCGCGCTTTCGAGATCGGCCATCACGCGCGCGTGAATCTTTTCGAAGAACCGCGGCAAGCTGGCGAAAACGGTTGGCTTGACCTCCAACATGTATGCCCAGAGTTTCGACAGATCATCCACGAAATACGCCGAAGCGCCCGCGTAGAGCCGGTTGTAAAGACCCGAGATCCGCTCAGCCACGTGGCAATACGGAAGATACGAGAACGAAACGTCGCTGTCGAAAACCGGAATCGTCTGACGAAGCGATTCGACGCTGTTGATGATGTAGCGATGGCTCAGACACGCGCCCTTCGGCGCGCCGGTTGTGCCTGAGGTGTAGACCATGATGGCCGTGTCGTCCGCATGCGCGGTCTCGGCTCGCTCTTTCAAAAGCGCAGAGACGCGGTCGCTGTTCTCTCTTCCCAGCTTCAGAAAGTCGCTGTAGGCGATTACGTTCTCGTCCGATCGCGCTGCATTCTCGTCGAGCGCGATAATCAACTTAACTTTCGGCAGAGAATCTCGAACGCGCAGCACTTTGTCGAGCTGCTGTGCAGAATCGACCAGGACGAACTCCGCGTCCGAGTGATCGATGATGTATTGGCATTGCTCCGCCGAGCTGGTGGGATAAAGTCCGACGCCGATGCCGCCCGCGCTGATTGTCCCGATGTCGCTGATCGGCCATTCAGGAACGTTCCCCATCAACACGCAAACCGCCGCGCCGCGCGCCAGCCCCGACGCCAACAGCGCCGAGCCGAAGTCGTGCGCCTCGCGATTAAATCGATCCCACGAGACGCCCTCCCAAATCCCGTTTCGCCGAAAGTAAAAAACATCGCGAGCGTTTTCACCATCACGCGCGCCGTAGTGTTCGACTCGATCGCGAAACAGTGAATAGATGTTCGGAAATTTCATGCAGGTGGTTCGGTAAAGCTGCGGTTTTTTTCGTCTGGTTTTGTCTTCGGTTTAGTGCTGCTTCGTGGTTCGTTTTCAGTTAGTCAAAACTGCGCCACCATCGAATGTTCGACAAGCCTCAGCTCGCCGCATATCAACGACGAACTGAAGTTTGTCGGACAACTCAGAACTTAAAAGCAGCGCAGGCCATATTCAGTCCGCCGCCAGATGCGCACATGACGAATGTGTCGCCCGGCTTCAGCTTTCCTTCCTTAACCGCGTCGTCCAGCACCATCGGAATACAGGCGGAGCCCGTGTATCCCCACTTGCCCATCACCGTGTGGGTGCGTGTCATCGGCAGGTTCAGGCCGGCCATCACTTCCTTGATCGTGCTCAGGTTCACCTGCGTGAAAAGGAAGAGGCCCACGTCATCCAACGTGAGATCGCATTTGTGCAGCACATCGTTGACGATCGCGGGCCAGCCTTCTGTGTTCACCGCCGCCGGATATTTTTTTGCAAAGCGAAGCCGGGCCCAGACTCCTTCGCGCAGGACTTCTTCGGTGATCGGCATTCGCGTGCCGCCCGCGTAAATTCCCATGTGATCGTGATAGCTGCCATCCGCCACCAGTTTCGAAGCGAGAAAGCCCGGACCGTCGTCTGTCGCCCGCACGACAACCGCGCCGGCGCCGTCGGCAAAGATGGTAGCGGTTTTCTTTTCGGACCAATCGACAAACTTGCTCATGGCGTAGGCGCCGATGACCAGCACGTTCTTGTACGAAGCGTCGGCAATGATGTATTTCGCAGCAGCGTCGAGTGCGGTGACGAAACCGGCGCACGCGCTGTTCACATCGAACGTGCCGGCGTTCGTGGCGCCGAGGCGGTGCTGGACTACGACGGATGTTGCAGGAGAAATGTATTCGGGCGTGTCGGTCGCAAGGACGATCAGGTCCAGGTCTTCGGGACCGACACCGGCGGACTCGAGTGCTTTTAACGCGGCGGCGGTGGCGAGATCGGCAGTGCTTTGATCGTCGGCGCACACGTGGCGTTCTTCGATGCCGAGCACCTGCGACACAAATTCGTTTACGTCTTCGCCAACCAAACGGCTGAGATCGTCGTTGGTGAGGACCTTGTCGGGAACATACAAGCCGGTTCCGATAATTCGCGCGTTTCGCATAAGGGTTTTGATAATTGCTTCGGTTGCCGGTGGGAGTCTGTTAACGACCATCAAAAGACTGGTTCCCGCAAAGGCGCAAAGAAATCACCAGAGATAGAGCGTCGCTCAACGCCTTTGCGCCTTTGCGGGAACCAGCTTTCCCCTCGCCGTATTCGAAATTGACTTCTACCGATCTGCCTGCAAACTAAAAATAAAATTCATCACCACTCGATTGAACTCATCCGCTTGTTCGATAAAAAACGTGTGACTGCCATTCTCAATTACGCAAAGCTCGGCCGCCGGAATCTTCGCCGCGAGATTTCGCGAGTTCTCGGCCGGTACGATGATGTCGCTGTCGCCTGTGATCACCAGCGTGGGCACCGCGATCTCGGCTACACGCGCTTCGGTGTTGAATTCGCGCGCGGCCTGCAACTGTCGCAGGTAGGCGTGCTCCGGCACGTGACTGTTCGCTCGCATGCGAATCACGCTTTGCACTTCATCCTGCTGCCGCTCCAAATAATCCTGTGAAAAAGCCAGCAGCAGATTTTCGCGAACGCGTTCCTCGGTGTTCAGCCCTTTTGTAGAAGCAATCGCCTCCAGCGTCGATATCGGCGGCGGCACGTGATTGATCCCGCCAAAACTTGTGCAGCAAAGAATCAGGCTGCGTGTCTTCTGCGGGTAGGCCAACGCGAATTCCTGGGCCACGAATCCGCCGAACGAAGCGCCGAGCATATGCGCGCTTTCGATTTTCAATTCATCAAGAAGCGTTGCGACATCATCGGCCAGCGTTCGAACCGAGACGGGTTTGTCCGGCGCCTCGGAACGAGCAATGCCGCGCGGATCAAATGTCACGACGCGAAATCTTTTTGAAAGATCCGGAACCTGCTTGAACCAAATCCAAAGACCGTTACCGAACCCGGGAATCAAAACCAGCGGCTCGCCTTCGCCTTGTTCTTCGAAGTAGAGCTCGACATCTCCCGTTTGAATTTTCGGCATGCTTTTGAGTTTAAGTGATGGCTCGAATGTCCGACAAACTTCAGTTTGTCGCTGACTTCGTGACTTTCGATTCACGAGGTAACGCGACAAACTGAAGTTTGTCGGACATTAATCTCTAGAAATTCACTTTGAAGGCAAACTGAATCACACGCGGACCGGTGCTGGTCGAAGTGATCTTTCCGAAATTCGGCAGCGCGATATTGCTCTGCGGATTGGCCAGGTTTACCCAGTTAAAGATGTTGAAGAACTCGGTTCGGAACTCGCCACGAACGCTTTCGGTGAAGGGAATGAACTTCACGATCGAGAAGTCCATGTTCTTTTGCCCCGGCCCGCGGAAGAAATTGCGCGGCGTATTTCCGAACGGCGCGTTCGGATCAAACGCGGGATTATTGACTGCGCCCACCGCGCCGCCCGCGATGATCGGGCGCGAGATCACGAACGCCGCCGGGTTGAAAAAGTTGCCGGGCGTCCCGTCTCCGTAAATCGAACCGGTGAACGACGGATTGAAGTTCGCGCGCTGAATTATGTTGTTGTTCGGAGCGTCGACAACCGAGAAGGGCAGTCCGCTTTGCAGAGTCAAAATTCCTGCGAGCTCCCAATCGTTAAGCAGCCACTTGGCGGCGCCCGATTCCGCCTCGAACTTCGGCAAGTCGTAAACAAAGCTGGTAACAAACCTGTGTCGCCGGTCGAAGTCGGACGGTCCGCGATTGGTTCGCCAATCCTGTTGGTCGCCCGCAACCGCAACCAACTCGTTTACGCCGCCACCGCCGCCGCCGGAATAGTAATCCTCCGATTTGCCGAACGTGTACGCCGACAGGAATTGCAGACCCTGGCTGAAGCGTTTCGTGACGCTGATCTGTAGCGAGTTGTATTCAGAATTCGATGTCGACTGAACCTGCTGGACACCGCCCGACAAATTCTTTTGTGTGGAAAGAGCGGTCGTGAACGGCGCGAAGAAGCTATTCGTCGCTCGATTGTAAACCGGCTGATTCAGCGTGATCACCTGCAACAGCTTTCTTCCGGCTGAACCGACGTATCCGGCTTCCAACAAGTAGTCTTTATAGAATTCCCACTGCACGTTCACGTTGTACTGCTGAACGTACGGCGTTCGCAGTCCCGGGTCGATGAACAGACCGCTGATAGGCACACCGACCACCGGCGCCAGCGGACTGAGCGGCGAAGGAATCGTCGCCTGAACTGGAAACTGGGTTGGCTGCGGAACCGGAATGAATGGACTCGAGAAAGGTCGGAAAGTCGGTGGTCCAAGCGGGTTGACCAAACCTACCGCCAAAGCCAGATACGGGAAGTTCAAAAGCTGCGTGTTCGCGTACCGAGTGGAAAGACGATCGTAATAAATCCCGTATCCGCCGCGAACTACCAGCCGGTTTGCTTCGGACAAAAGATAAGCAAAGCCAAATCGTGGGGCGAAGTTATTACGATCGTTCGGGACCAACGTGTCTTCGACAAGCGGTACATTCGGAATCGGATTCGTAGCATTGCCTGCCTGGACAAAACCGTTCGGAGGGCCGGCCGGAAGAAGCGTCGTGCCAAATCGGAATTGTTCAGGGACGAAGTTAACCAGGCGACCGCGAATGTCCGTCGGGTAGCCGTAGAAGTCATAACGCAACCCCAGATTCAGCGTCAGCCGGCTGTTGATCTTCCAATCGTCCACCACGTAACCGGCCAGGTCGTTGGTGCGAAGCGCGCGGTCGTAAACTCCCGAGCCGATGATCGAAATTCCATTGCCCTGCAAAAAGTTGACGAAGGCCGAAGACGTCGTCGGCGAGAACTGGAGGAAGCCGCGCGAGAATGCGTTGAAATAAAAGTTGACCTGCGAATAGCGATACTCGCCACCGATGCGCAGACGGTGATTGCCGACCACGTAAGACAACGTGTCGTTAAAGCTCCACGCGTTTATTCGCGACGACTGGTCGGCGAATGAAGAAGAACCAAGCGTAAACAGGCCCGGCAGAACGATCGTCGGCAGTCCAGGGAACGCTGCGCTGAGCGGGCTGCTTATCCCGAACTGCCCAGCAGTGAACGGTTCCTCGGGAATCGAAGTGACGCGTAAACGGCTGAAGCCGAACCGCGCCTGGTTGACTACGTTCGGACTAAATACATAGTTGTCTGTGATCGAAACAAGCGTCTGCTTGATCGCCAGGTCGGCGCCGAATCCGGGAAGCTGGCTTGGACCATTTCCCAACCCCGCAAAGTTGAAATTCGCTTGTCGGGTCGGATTGCTGGCGGTAAATCCCTTGAACGATAACGAGTGGACATCGTTCAGCTTGAGGTCAAAATTAGCGTTGAACTGATCTTCGCGGAAGGTGGAGATATCCGAGATCGGTGTCAGCCCACCCAAACCAGCCGACGCGGTCGGAATCGCAAACTGTCCGTTTGGCAGCCTTGCCTGCAGAAGCGCAACGGCGATCGGATTGATCGTCCCAACCGGAATTCCGAATGCGGCTGCGAGTCCCGCCGCAGTCCGATTGTCATCACGAAGCTGCAGCGGAATCGAAGGAAACATCAGACTGTTGGACAGCGACGCGCCGTTTCGTTCGCGCGTTCCCTGGTACGAAGCGAAGAAGAAGAGCCGGTCGTGAATGATCGGGCCGCCGATGGTTCCGCCGAACTGATTGCGCGACAGAACGGGCTTTTGCACACCGCTGGCCGTCAGAAACGCTTCGTTCGAATTGAGCGATCGATTGCGGAAAAACTCGTATGCATTGCCGTGAAATTCGCTCGATCCCGATTTCGTGATCGCTTCTATATTCCCGCCTGCATTGCGTCCCTGCGACGCGTCGTAGAGGCTGGTCTGGACAATAAATTCCTGCAAGCTGTCGGTGGCGGGCACGGCCAGATTCGGCGTCGAGTTTGTGCCGATCGAATTGGCATCGATTCCGTTGATCCGCACATTGTTGCTGGTGGGGCGCTGGCCGTTCACCGTGACGATCGAATCGCCGCGGCCAAGCTCGGTGTTATTCGAAACGTTTGCGTAGGTGCCGGGTGACAGCGTCAACAGCTGTTGAAAGTTGCGCGTCGGCAACGGCAACTGTCGGATCTGCGTCTCTTCGATCACACGACCAACTTGCGAGCTTTCCTGCTGAACCAACGGCGGCTCCGCAGTGACTGTAACCACGCCGCCTTCGACTCCGCCGGCTTCCATCTTTACATCGACGGTCGTGGTCTGGGTGATGTTGACGTCTACGTTCTCGACCACAGTCGAGCGGAAGCCCTGCGCGCTGATCTCGGCACGATATCGACCCGGCGGCAATAACTGAACCGCAAAGTTGCCTTCTTCGTTTGTGACAGCTTGTCGTTGGAAACCGGTGTCGGCGCTGGTAACGGTTACGGACGCGCCGGGAACTCGTGCGCCGTTGACGTCTGCGACGGTGCCGGTTATTTGACCGGACGCGTTCTGTGCCGGGGATTGCACGGCACCAAAGACCAGGATGCCGATCGATATCAACATCACGAATATTCTCTTCTGAATCATTTCAGGGCCTCCTGCGGTCGGTTCAGGTTAAATCAACAAGCCGGGGATAAAAACGAACGTCCGTTTTTAGTTTCTGCGAATGTTAAGAGCGCCGCGAGCACGCTCATTGAAAACGTCTATCTCTTTTTTGTTTTGGTCCGCCGCGCTGCGCGGGTTCGTGCTGCCGGTTTGGTCTTTGCGCTCTTCGGCCAGTGTATGGCTTCCGGATGCATCACCCCGCGACAAAAGATGTTCGTCAGCTCTACGATCACTTCGTCATCGCTTATGCCGAAGTGGCTGTTACCGCCAAATAGCTTTTCCACCAGGAAGTAATTGAAGAACTGCATGTAGGCGGCAGTAAATCCAACCGCCGGATCAATGCCGTCGTAAAGGGCGCCGCTCGCCTTCAACTCCGCAAAGTACCCGCCAAACCGCCGCCTGAGATTATGCGTCAGGCCTTCGAACATCTTTCGAAAGTGAAGGTTCTCAAATTCCAGGACGTCTATGTACATCAACAGCCAGAAGTCGTGATGGTCGTTGACCATCTCTTTGACCAACTGGCCGAACTGGATCAGGCTGGCAGGCTGAAACGGCTCCTCGATATGATCGAACATCGCCCGCAGCCGTACGTCGATAACCTTTTGATACCTACGGATTATGGATTCGAGTATCTCTTCCTTGGTCCGATAGTAGTTATAAAGATTACCCAGAGACGTGCCGGTGCGGCCCGCGATGTCACGCATTGAAGTCGCGTGAAATCCCTGTTTGATAAAAAGCTGCTTGGCCGATTCTTCAATGCGACCTTTCTTAACGTCGATAACTTCTTGGGTTAGTTTGGGCATGAGTCGCAGGAGTAAGGTACAAAAAACGAACGCTCGTATTTTATTCTGATTAGTCTTGTTGTCAAGATTTATTTATCCAGTGCCGCTACGCGAGGTCTGCTTAGATGCCGGGTGAGACGGCTCAGGCCGAAGCTTTCCAGGTTGCCGCGAGTGACCTGCTTGCCGCGCGGAGCCGAAACCATTTCCCTTTCAAATGCATTAAGAATGGTACCAGCCCACGGTCAAACTCTTTAGATTTTGTTCACGATGTTGTAGGATGCGCCTGCGTTTGACATCCCGAGAGCTCACTCTCGCTACCCCGGGATTCCGGGTGTCTTAACGGCTCGGATTGGAGCAAAGCTTAGTGCTCCAGCTTAGGCCGCTTTCGTTAATCGCCCGGCTGCAGAACTACTGCCAGAGTCTCACAGTCTTAAGAAAAGCATCGATAGTTCGGTCATTCGGGCCTTAAGCAAGCATCGGTTCTATGAGATTCGCTATCGTCACAACACCGTCCGCAACCGGATGGAAAGTTGAAATTGATTGCATCGATAAGCCCAAGGTCTCAATCGAACGAGAGCTGACACACTTCGAAAAGGATGATTTGTAATGGGACTACTCGATTGGTTTGAATCACGCTGGAAAAGCGAATCCAAAATGTACAAGTACGCTCAGATACCCGGCGCAAATGTTGTGAGCGCCGGCGAGGGTCCGAAATCGCCGGAGCCGTTTGCGGCGGGGGACCACTATTTCCGGCTTTGGCTGGTGGAGATGTTTCTGGCCAACGATCGCAAGTGGTTTACCGAATGGCACCCGGCGGTGCACGCCGCGGTTCGCTTTAATTTCGGCGACAAGGAAGAACTGATCACGCGGGTCGCGGGGGCGAGTCTGTTGCCGGACTTGAGCAACGAAAAATTGAATCGAGTAGTCTCGCTCAATTACGCGCTCACGCCGCTGATGCCGTTTAACGGCGGAACCATCGAGCTCAGCGCTGGCCTGTTAGCCATCGCGGGCCGAAATGACGTCAAGAGCTTTCTCAAAGTCCTGGGTGACTTCAGCAACCTTTTGATGGTGCCGCAGCTTACCGCCGCGCTCGCGATCGCCACCCCGCTCGCAAATGGATTGTCTGAGTTGGTTGGCGCAACTGAAAATCAACTGATGTTGGGTCTTCATCAAACCTGGACGGCCGGAACCGGTGGCGCCGCTTCATTACGTGCGGGTTACTTTGCGGTGATCCTGTCGGACGACTCGAAGTTCGCCGACGACAAATTGTGGGTTGATAACGGGCGGCTGAAACACGGCGACACGTCGGCGAGCGCCAAACCGCTCACGGGTCTCAACTACATGCTCTTTCGACTGGAACGCCGCGATGAACGCGACGATTGGGATTCTCTAAAGGCGATACAGGACCCGTATGACAAGGCGATTGAAATGCTCAGGGTAGGTAACACGGAGCAGGCGGACGCGTATATCCGATCCGCGAAAGCGGCTGCGTTTCTGGCTAACGAGCTGACGCGCAATGTGGATCAACGCCGGGTCGTACTTCAAATCCAGAAGTCTTATGAGGAAGCCAAAGAGCAACTGGGCTTCGAGGCTTTTCCGAGCACGGGCGTTCCCAGTCTGGGGGACCTAATGCTGGGCGCGATGCCGATCGCGGCGGCGAAGTCGTTGGGAAGTTTGCGTCCGGAAGATGTGGGGCTCGAGGGTCTGTCTGTGCCCGCGCTGGACAAGCCAAAGTTTGAGCCGAAACCGAAATCGAGCAAGCCCAGGTTTCGGGGCCGTGGTTTCGAAGAGACTTTGGGAGACCCACCAGGCGGCGGTGGCTTTGAAGCCGTCCCACGAGGCGGCAGTGGTTGGGACACAGCCAGTGGCCCACCCGACCCGCCAGACGTCGGCGGTGAGTGGGAACGGGGCAGTCGTTCATACGACCCATCACCGGGCGGAGGTAGCTTCGAGGGTCTCGAAGGCTTCGAAAGTGTGGAAGGCCCTGCTCCACGTTCACAGCAGACAACTACTGCTGAGCCCCCATCTTCCGGGTACGAAGCGGCCGCGCAGGCCGAGCAGTTCTACTTCGCGCTCGAGGGAGACAAGGCCAAAGGCAACGCAGTGGAATACGGGTCGGATGTCGATCTCATCTTCAATTATGCGCGGGTGGAACGAGAAGTGATCGCCGTTTTAGAAGGCGGGGGATTGGAACTGGCACGAACAACGAGTGCTGATCTTGGAATCACGGTGATCCCCAGGGGATTCACTTTTCGCGAAGAAGATCCCAAGTGGTACAAGGTCGCTCGCTTTCGCGGTGGCAGAATGGAAGAGCCCGTAAGATTCAAATTGCGAGCGGCGAGCGAAGATCTGACGGCAAAAACGGTTGATCCTCAACCCGCAAGTAAGGACGCACCGCCGCGTCTGAAAACCGGTGTTCAAATCATTTTCGAATTGGATGGAGTCACGCTATATCAATTCGCGCTTGCGATCAGATTGGTTCGTTCAATTGCTGACGTAGAGAAATCCAAACGACCTGGTCCACCGATTGTTCTCAACCTCGACAAATCGGTGGAACGCGCGCAGAAGGCTCGTCGGTTGATCGAAGAAGCGACGGAAATGCCCAGTCAGTTTGGACCTGCTGATTCGGACGACAAACCCGGGTCAGCGACTTTATGAGAATTCGGAAGGGTAATTCCAAATGAGCACTGTTACTGAAAAAGTTCCAAGGAAGAGCATTGCGCACCTTACTATGTGGGCGCATGGCGGCGAGCTTCATGCGACTTGCCAAATCACAAAAGCGAACGGCGCTGTTTGGGATGGATCGGCGACTTTGAAAGGTGAGCGATCAATGCTCGGGCCCACGATTGCGCAGACCAAAAGCGTAATGCCGACGACTGCGACCACAGTTTGGACATCGCTGTCTGACCCGCTCGCGGCCCCGAAGAAAAAGGAAGTCGCTGACGAGTTCAAGAATTGTATGGAACTGACCATCAGCGCCGGATCTGCGCTGTTTACTCAGCTCTCGAAAATCGGGCTGGAGGTGATTTTGCGGAAGATCGACGAAATGCCCGAAGGAAGCGTCCTGAAGATCAGCACCGACACCGCATTTTTTCCGTGGGAGATTCTTTACCCGTTGAAATACAGTAAAGACTACTCAAAGGAGCTCAAGGAAAAGAATCCGCTTCAGCCGAAGTTGTTGTGGGGATATCGATACGTTATCCACTACAACCTGCTGCCGGAAAGTGAGGAGGGATGGGAATCACCCGTGGACGAACACCAGAACGGGCAGGCGTTCGTCAGTTTGAACTTGAATCCGACGATCGATGAAGCGTTTAAGGAAGAGCCGTTCAAGCCGATCGCGTTTCATCAGGACTTCTACAATGATCGCTTCGTCAACGGCGGCGGCGAAATTCGGAAGACCGGAGACGAAATCAGGTCTCAGCTCCTTTCAGATGACAACCATGCGACAATTATTTATCTCTATTGTCATGGAAGCAGCAACGAGCCGTTCAACCCCGAAATAGTCGAAGCACTCGAGCTGGACAAGGAGGTCACCATCAGGCCGCAGTCGCTGGAATACGACAACACGTATGCGCGTGGCCCGATCGTGATCCTGAATTCCTGCAGCAGCGCTTCGCAATCACCGCTCTCCTTCTCGTCATTTCACTCGACCTTCAGAAGCAAACGGGCGATGGGAATCATCGGAACCACGATTCAAATACCGGCTACCTTCGCGGCGGCTTTTGGCAAGAGACTAATCGAAATGTATCTCGACGGCGTTGCGATCGGTATCGCAATCCACCAGCTTCGCAGAGAACTCATCATGAACGACAACCCCCTGGGGTTGTTCTATTCCCTGCAATGCCCATACGACATCACCGCACCCTCAGCGGAGAAAGCCACTTTATGAGCGACAAACCAATTACCATCGTGGTCAGCGACCTTCATCTGGGCGGCGGCGCAAGCGACCCGGGCGATGACCACGTTTATAACAACAATCAGTTCAGCAAGTTTATCGACGGAATTCCTGAGGCTAAGGATGGAAAGGTAGAGCTTTTCGTCAACGGCGACTTTCTGGAATTCGCGCAGGTGCTTCCTGATGTATACACGCTGGGTTCGTCAAGTTACTGGTGCTCCGAAGCCGAATCGCTGGAAAAGCTGAGGGCGATCCTGAGTGGCCATCAGGATGTGTTCGAAGCGATGAAGCGCTTTCAGGCTAACGGAAATCGCGTGACACTTGGCGCGGGTAACCACGACGTTGATCTCTACTGGCCCGCGGTGCAGAAGGAGTTGCGCGATGCCGGTGGACCGATTGAATTCGCCATTGGAAGCGATAATTATTTTCGCTACGACAATCGCCTGATGATCGGTCACGGACACGCGATCGATCCGGCCAACAAGTTTTCCAATTGGGCCAACCCAATTTTGGACGGATCGGACGGGGTAAAGCGGTTGGAAATGTGTCCGGGTACTTTGTTCATGGTCAAGTTCGTCAACTGGCTCGAGAAAGATTATCCGTTTTCCGACAACCTTAAGCCGATCACAGCGCTCGGTCGCTTGCTTTGGAACGAACAGCGATCCAGTTTTGTCGCGGCGGCAAAAATTCTCTTCCTGTTTGCCGGTTCAAGTCCGCTGGCGGCGCTCGGCACAAAAAAGGGTACCGACGCGGAGATGAACGACATCGGCAAGCAGGTACGCCTTAAGCTCGCCACCAACGAGAAGTTCAAGGACACGATGCTCGAGCTCTATCGAGAGGCACGTGACGCAAACGCCACGGCTGAGATCATGGACAAGAAGCTGGTTAGCGAAGCTGACGTGCTCGAATTTCTCGTAGAGGTAATGGTCAAGATCTCGCCGGAGAAGTGGCAACCCGCATTCGATGTGCTGGGGGCGTCGACTTTGGGCACTGATAAGCACTCGCTTGGGATCATTCGGGCGGGGATGGCGAAAGATAAGGAAGAGCTGAATGCCGCGGCCAGGAAGTATATCTTCAGAGACGGTGGACCAGAGGTCGTCGTCTTCGGGCATACGCACCAACCCGATCAGTGGCGAGGAAACGACGGGAAGTCCGACGGCGGGTATTTCAATCCGGGCTCGTGGACTCGCTACGTGGATGTTTCGGCGATGCCAAATCTGAAGCTGAAGGATTTGGAGAATGAAACAGACTTTCCGTATCAGCTCAACTACATTCGAGTAGAGCAAGGCGCCAACGGCGGTTTGCGTGCTGACAACATCTGCTATGAAGAGCAGGACGGCGCGCGGTTTTCAAATCCGCAGTAGTTGACGACCGCGATTACCGGCGAATCAAATCTGCTTTAACGGCCCGCTAAGTCGACGACTTCGCGGGCCGTTGTGTGTCGTCAAGACAGGTGATTGTCATTCCGGCAGCCACTGATACCTGATGTCCGGCAGCCCCTCTTCGTTTTCGTGGCCGCGGCCGATGATTCGAAACCCGTGCTTTTCATAAAACGCCTGCGCGGTTCGGTTAGTTTCGAACGTGTAGAGCTGAAGTTTCGACGGTGAGAGTTGCTTAGCCAGTTTCAAAAGCCTGGTGCCGATCCCCGCCCTTTGAAAGTCGTTGTGAATGTAAAGCTGATTCACTTCGCTTCCATCCAGCGCCAGGAATCCGACGACGATATCGGTGGTTTCGTCGATCGCAAGAAAGACTTTATTGTTCGCGATCAACCGATTGCGAAGAAAGTCCAGCTGTTCGTCGAATCCATGCGCGTCTTTGATCCCGAGCGCTCTTTCTTTGCTTTCGCGCCACATCTTCACGGTTTCGCGCGCGTACTTGTCATCAAACTCGACGATCTTGATCTTGGAATTGGGGATCATGCTGCGCCGAAAGCGATCTCAATTTCCGGTCAACTCCTGGAGAGCCTTCATGGCGCTTTCGCTCGTGGGATCGAGTGTGAGTGCCTTCCGGTAATTCTCGATCGCAAGTTGCCTGTCGCCCAGGATCCTGTACGCCTCGCCCAGGCTGTCGTAGACGTTCGCGGACTTCGGATAAGCCTCGGCGTTCAATTTGAAAACCGCGATTGCTTCGTTCAGCTGTTTCTTGTTGAGCAGCAGATAACCCCAACCGTTGATGTCGGACTCGCTGATATAGACATTCGGATCGGCCGCGGCCCGCATCTGGCGAAACTGCGCGACCATCGCATCGATGCCGCTACTGGCGAGAGTTTTCGAAAGAGTATCCGTAATCGATTTTCCTTTGATGTCTACCAGCTCGAGAACAAATATCAGCGTTGAATCGGGAGGAATAACGTTCCCGGCACCTTTCTTTCCGTAACCGAGCGTGGGCGGTATCACCAGGATCGCGTGATCGCCTACGCGCATTTTCGCCAGGCCTTCATCCCAACCTTTGATCACCCGGCCAATGCCGAGTTTGAACGCAATCGGTGCATTCCGATCGCGCGAGCTGTCGAACTTCACGCCGTTCGTCAAAGTGCCCGTGTAATGGACTACTACCATCTCGCCCGCGACGGGGACGCGGCCTGTTCCGCGTTTAGTGATTAAGTATGTGAGACCCGATCGAGTCGTTACCGCAGCGCTCCGCGCCGGTCTGCGTCGCCGCGTTTGCGCGCCGGCACTTGTAGATGAGAACGCCGTGAAGACAATTGCAATAGCGAACAGGAAAATGATTTTGGTTCGTGACATTGATGATTGAGCTCCCTGAGAGTTGAATGTGTTCTGTGTCGACAAATTTACCACATAGATTGTCCGACAAACTTCAAAGCCGCCTGCGCTCCATCGGTTGTCCATCTTCTCAACTTGTTCAGTGTTTCCTAAGCCCATCGGACATCAAATTTGTTTCCTTCCCATCACGTTCGGCTTAAGATAGTCTCGCCTTCGCAAGACCCGGTATTCACCGCTGACTTCACCTTATCCGATTGCCTTAATCGGGGATAGCGAGAGGAAACCCAATGTTCACTTCTACAATTCGTTTTTTCGCTCTATGCTTTTGCGTGTCGTTGTTCTGTCTGACGCTTCTGTCTCAACAGAGTGTTCAGGTCGAAGATAGGAAGGTGGCGACACTGAACGAACCAGCTCGAGCCCTGAAAGGCCGCGGCCTTGCAAACTTGACCGCCTTCGCGCGGCTGCTGGGGTACGTGCGTCATTTTCATCCCAGCGATCAGGCGGAAGCCGCCGACTGGAATGCGCTGGCTGTCGAAGGAGTTCGCGCAATCGAAGACGCAAAGAACTCGGCAGAGCTCGCACAAAAACTGCAGGCGTTCTTTGCGCCGATTGCTCCGAGCCTGCGCGTTTTCCCCACCGCGAAACGTCCGGATCTTTCTCGCGAGTATCTTCAGCCAAAGCTTGCGGACGAGATGAAGATAGTCTTCTACCGCCACAACGGATTCGGACAAAAGAGCGGACCACAGTCTATTTACAGAACTGAACGCGTGCGTCTGGACTCGGTAACGGCCCGGAAAGATACAAGCTTGCCCGATCCGACCAAGCCGCTCCTGGGTGATCTGCCCGGAGGCGTTTCGTTTCTTATGCCTATTGCGCTTTACGCAGACGCGGAAGGCACGTTGCCTCGTGCTGCGGCTGCGCAAAAGGAGACCGCAAACGCGCCGGTTAAGTATTCCGCCAACGATCGCGCCACCCGTTTGGCCGACGTGGCACTTGCATGGAATGTCTTTCAGCATTTCTACCCGTACTTCGATGTAGTCAAAACAGACTGGCCAAAGGTCCTGACTGAATCGCTAACCGCGGCGGCCTCCGACACGGATGAAATTGCGTTTCACAAGACGCTCAAGCGAATGGTTGCGGCGCTTCATGACGGGCACGGCGGTGTCTATCGTTCCGGTGAAAACATGACGCACGCTCTGCCGGTGGTTTTCGAGTGGGTTGAGAAGAGACTGGTGATCACGGCTGTGGCCGCCGATCGCGCCGCCGGTTTGAAGCCGGGCGACGTTGTATTGAAGATCGACGGAAAGGACGCCGCGAAGACATTGGCCGATGCGGAGATGTTGATCTCAGGAGCGACACCGCAATGGCAACGGTACATGGCCTTGAGGGGGTTAAGAAGGGGTTCAAAGGACGAAGTAGTAAAGCTCGAGGTTAAGTCTGCCGGCGGAAGCCCTCGATTGGTTGAGCTCCGACCCGACGCGCAATCGCTTGCCCTGAAGGAAACGCGACCTGACAAAGTCAGTGAAATCAGGCCGGGTATCTTTTATCTGGACCTTGATCGCATAAAGGATGAAGACTTCAACGCCGTGGTGCCGAAGCTCGAAAAAGCGACGGGGATCATACTCGACCTGCGTGGTTACCCCCGCAACGTGTCACCGGTTGTGATTCGGCACCTGATCGACAAGCCGGTCGAGTCTGCACGATGGATGGTTCCGATTATTACCCAGCCGGATCGGAAAGGCCTTGTTGAATACAACACAAACGGACGGTGGAACCTCGAACCGATCGCACCGAGATTCCGGGCAAGGATCGCCTTCATCATCGATGGGCGCGCAATAAGCTATGCCGAGTCGTACATGGGAATAATCGAAGCCTATAAGTTGGCGAGCATCGTCGGCGAGACTACGGCCGGGACCAACGGCAATGTCAATGGGGTAATCTTGCCGGGCGGTTACACGATGGCCTGGACCGGGATGAAAGTTCTGAAGCACGACGGCTCGCAACATCACGGCGTCGGAATTCGACCTACAGTCCCGTCATCGCGAACAATCAAAGGAGTGGCGGAAGGAAGAGATGAACAGTTGGAGAAAGCGATTGAAGTTGTGAGTAAGTAGAGCCTGCTTCGCACGCTGGGTCGGAACCACTCAAAGCTACCCAACCTGCGGATCGATCAATGCCTTGATCGCTTTTCCCGAAGCGATGTCAGCCAGCGCTTCGTTAGCCTGACCGAGCCCATACGTCTTCAACTCCAAAAGCGACCACGGTTTCGACTGTTCGGGATCCGCCATCACTGCCGCGCCTCGGAAGAAGTGCGAGAAATCCGATCCCCAACAACCAAACACTTCAAGATGTTTCTTGTTCAGATCGCTATGAGGATTGAAAGCGACTTCGCCGTGGTCCGTGTACTGTCCGACGACAACTACACGCCCGGCGTCTCGCGTGTATCGCATCGCCTGCACTACGGCGTCGGGTGAACCGGTCGCTTCGATCGTCACATCGGCGCCGCGTCCATTTGTCTGTTCCAACACCCAATCATGGCGAGCAGTCTCGTCGGATGTTTCGATGTTCAGCGTAGATTCCGCGCCGACGGATTGAGCAGCAGCGAGTCGATTCGCCGGCGCACCGATACAGAGAACTCTCCGCGCGCCGCGCATCCGCGCAAAGACAATGCAAGACAACCCGACGGGTCCGCTTCCCAGAATCAAAACGATATCGCCGATCGAAATACCCGCACGCTCGATCGCGTGAAGCGAAGTCGGCAAAGCGCAGCCACCTGCCATGAATCGCTTCGGCTCGACGTTCTCCAAACGAATGCATTTTGTTCCGGGCTTCAAATAGATCTTCTGCGCCCATCCGCCACAGAGGCCGTCGTCTGCTCCGTATGTAATTCCGTAGACCTTTCGATGCGGGCATCGCGTGGTCGTTTTCGCAACCAGACAATACCAACAGTTATTGCAGGTTCCGTGTACATCCAGGAATGTGACGCGATCGCCTTCGGCGAAATCTTTTCCGAAAACGTCAGACATACGGCCGCGTATCTTGCCGAGTCTTCCAACCGAAACGTGTCCGGGGATCAGCGGATACGGAACGCCGGCGAGCAGCCCGCGCTGCAGCGACAGATCTGTGCCGCAGACCTCGCTGAGTTCTACGTCAAGAAGGGCTGAATCGGGTTCGAGAGTTGGTTCCGGAAATTCGCGAAGTTCTACTTTGGAGTTTGGTTTTGGAATTACTGCTGCAACGACGGAAGGCATGTTGGTCTGAGATACCCGTCAACTGATCAAAACGCAAGTTGGGAAGGGGGCAAGCGCAGCGCGCCCCCGCAAGCGGATAAATTGGCTTTCCAGATTTCAGGCCATTGAAACCTGACTCTGTTGCAACTTGAGCGGGGGCGCGCTGCGCTTGCCCCCTTCCCGACTGCGTTACCGCAAGTTGCGTCATGCTTACTTCTTCTCGCGCACATCGTACGCGTAGATCGTATCCTGGTCGCGAAGATACAGTCGTCCGCCTGCTACCACCGGATGCGCCCATGTCGGCAATGAATCCTGCGCGATGCGGAACCGGCCTTTTTCACGATAGCCTTCGGGCGAGGCCTCGACCAATCCCACCACGCCGTTCTCGCTCAGGCAATAAAGATGTCCGTCGGCGAAAACCAGCGATCCCTTTCCGACGCTGCGATCCTTCCACGCGATCTGGCCGGTGTCGAACTTCATCGCGGTCAGAATGCTTCCGGAAAACCCATAAAGATGATCGCCGATCAGCACTGCGGTGCTGTGATGCGTTCGCATGTCCTTGGTGAAATAGACCTCGGCCGCCGAGACGCCTTTGCCGTCGGCCTTGATCTCTACCAGTCCGCCGCCATTTCCGTAGTCGGATGAAATGAAAACCCGATTGCCTCTTGCGATCGGCGTCGCAGCGTTGGCGACGTTGTTCGCGGCCTTCGGATAATCCCAAAGAAGCTTTCCGGTGTTGAGGTCGAGCCCGAGCGCGCGCGTGTGTGTGAAGAAAATGACCTGTGTTCCGCTCGGCGTCTGGACCGGAATAGCGGAAGAGTAGCCGGCGCGATCGCTTTGGCTTTTCCAAATCACCGATCCGTCCTTCTTATTAAGAGCGACGATCGATGCGTCGGGTCCGCCGGCGTTCACCAAAAGTTTTTCGCCGATGACGAGCGGCGATTCGCTGATACCCCATGTGATGTTCGTCCCACCGAACTTCTCGAAGATATTCATCTGCCAGATCAGCTTGCCGGTGTTCAGGTCGAGCGCGGACAGGTCGCCGCCGCCGCCCAGCGCGTAGATGCGATCGCCGTCGAGCGTGGGCGTCCCGCGTGGACCATCGCCGCGGTCATTACGAAACGCGTTGCCGAAAGCAGTCGACCAAAGTTCTTTGCCCGACTTGATATCAAAAGCGATCACGAACTCGCGATCTTTGCGCAACCCCAGCGTGTACAGTTTTCCCTTCGAGATCGAGAACGACGAATAGCCGGCGCCCGCTCCGTTCGCTTTCCAAACCAACGGCGGGCCGCCTTCGGGCCACTGCTTCAACAGCCCCGTCTCTTTCGAAATCCCATCCCGGTTTGCTCCACGCCATTGCGGCCATTCTCCACCGGATTGCGCCCTCGCGGCTTCAACACCAAGGCCAAGAACCAAGGCAATAATTAATAGAAATGACTTTGAATTTGATCTGGTCATGATAGGTACCTCCAACTTTTTCAGCAGGTTCAGGGGAAACGACCCGGCCCGGCGGCCGCTAAGAACGCCTAAAAGCGGCGATCATTCCGACTCGAATGGCTTCTGAGTGCGGCGATTATAGCCGCGCGAACAGAAATCCGGTGTAAAAACTTGTAAAGCGCTGTGAAGTGGTTCTTTCGGCCCAGAGTGGAAGAAAGACGATTTCTCGCAAAGGCGCAGGGAAAAGAAAGCGGAAAGGCGCAAAGAAAACACTCAGTTCATAGGAATTTCGAGCGCCTCCCGTCTTCGCGCCTTTAGTCTTTCTTTTCCCTGCGCCTTTGCGAGAAACATCTCTTAAAGACTCTAAAACTAACCTACCGCCTACAAAGGGATTCGTTCGGCTCAGCAAACAGCTACTTTTGCTCAGTAATTTCACTGATCAATCTTTTTTCTCCACCGGTTGATACCTTTTCGCCTCGCTTTACGCTTTAGCAAATAGAGGAAATTCAGGGATCGCTCGAAAAAAATCGTTAAGCAGTAGGTGTCGACTATGAACCAAAAACACACAATTCGCATCATTAAGAACGGGCAAAGAGGAGTTCCGGCCGGCACCGCAAAAATCCCCGCTCCGGCAAGTCCCAACCTGCGTGAAACCACGCGAGAGATTGCAGGGAATGTCGCCAATTGGGTCAAGGATTTTCAGCAGCGACGCCGACCCGACCCGCGACGTAGCTTTGCCAGCCTGTTCGTGGAACCGGCCGTTTGAAGCGGGCGGCTCTAAGAAGTAACGGAGTTAAGTCATGAAGAGAGTTATCAGCTTATTTGCAATTATCATTTTGTCCGCGATCGCGGGCTCGGCCCAGACCGGGCAAGACAAGAGCAAGTCGAGTTCAAACGACGCCAGGATTGAAAAAGCGCAAACGCGTTCGGGCCAGAAAAACGATCCGCGTGTTTTGAGAGTAGGTCCGTCGTCGACGTACCTTCGCAGCGGATTGACTCCAGACGATGTGGTCAGGGTGTTGGGTAAACCCGAATCCGTTTCGGAGCGAATGAATGGCGACACGCGCGTTATTCTTTACACCTATGCGCGAGGCGAAGGACGGTTCCTGGTTACCGAGTTTGAGAACGACTTGCTTGTGCGGTCGTACACCGACACGCCGGCAGAAGTGGCGCAGTTAGCCGAACCGGGAAAGTAAATCACGATTAGGCAAGCAGGGCGGGGGGATCACGGCGCAAAGGAGAGATTCGGTTCTTTCCTTTGCGCCGTGGTGTTTGTGGACGCCGCGCGATTCGTTAACAGCGCCAACGGCGCGAAAGGTGATAGCCCATGGCAACGCCCTGGGTAATAGAGGTGGGAATCGTTAGCGCTGAAAGCGCGAAAGGCGTATTCCAGATGAACGAAACCGCCCCTCTCGCGCTTCCACCTTTAAAGGCTTGATTACCCAGGGCGCTGCCCTCGGCTATCACCTCTCGCGCCCTTGGCGCTAAAACTCATGTATCATTCCCCCGCTCGCAAAACTCAGCCAGGAGCTCCCGGATGTCTGCTCTTCAGAATCGCCAATTCAAACTAATCGCCAGACCGGTCGGAATGGTCAAACGCAGCGACTTCGATTTTTCCACCGTCCCGGTCCCCGAACCCGGGGCGGGCGAAGTGCTGGTTCAGGTTCAGTACATCTCTCTTGATCCAGCGATGCGCGGTTGGATGAACGATCGCAAGTCTTACATCGCGCCAATCGGTCTTGGCGAAGTGATTCGGGCCGGCGGCGTAGGCACGGTGGTCGCTTCGAACGATTCATCGCTTTCGGTCGGCGATACGGTGACCGGAAGAACCGGTGTTCAGGACTACGTCGTCGGTAACGCGAGCGGCTTTGTCAAAATCGATCCCCGGTTTGCGCCGCTGCCGCGCTATCTGGGTGTGCTCGGCATGCCGGGTTTGACGGCTTACTTTGGCCTGCTTGAAATAGGAGAACCAAAGGAAGGCGATACGGTTGTGGTGTCCGGTGCGGCGGGCGCGGTTGGCGCGATCGTCGGCCAGATAGCAAAGATCAAGGGCTGTAGAGTCGTTGGCATCGCGGGCGGGCCTGAAAAGTGTCGATACTTGATTGACGAACTGGGTTTTGACGCCGCGATCGATTACAAAAGCGAAGATGTTCCGCAATCGCTAAAACAACATTGTCCGAAGGGCGTTGATGTTTACTTCGATAACGTGGGCGGCGAAATTCTGGATGCGGTCCTGGGGATGCTGGCGCAGAAAGCGCGGGTGGTGATCTGCGGAGCAATTTCGCAATACAACAACACGACGCCCGTTGCGGGGCCGGCCAACTATCTTTCTCTGCTGGTCTGCTCGGCGCGCATGGAAGGGTTTGTAATATTTAACTTCGCCGACCGATACGCCGAAGGCATCAGGGCGCTGGCGCAGTGGCTTTCCGAAGGCAAAATCAAAGCGCGTGAAGATGTGGTCGACGGATTGGAAACATTTCCCGAGACTTTGTTAAAGCTGTTCAGCGGCGAGAACTTCGGTAAGCTGGTTTTGAAAGTTTAGGACCAATTCATAGATCTCCATCGGGTCTTTCTTCGCGGCTTTCGTATTTCTTTTCTTTGCGTCTTTGCGAGAAAAGCGTTTTCACGCAAAGGCGCAAAGGAGAGAAAAACAGAAGCCGCAGAGAGGGGGCACGTTTCGCAATGATGAGTGTGAAGCTAAATTCAAATTCCCCTGGTTCAGCCATAATGACGCCCGCAATGAACTGATCACGTAACGGATTTCATTGCAGTTGAAGAGATCGCATCTGGAGCTCAATGCCTGAAATGTTGAAGCCAGCTTCCTTAACCCACAAATTAACCAGGCTTGAGTCCTGGTCCGCACTTAAGGATCATCATACGCAGATTCGCGATGTTCACCTGCGAACTCTTTTTCAGGACGACCCTTCGCGCGGCGGTCGATTGGCTGTCGAAGCGCTCGGACTCTACTTCGACTACTCAAAACATCGCGTCACCAGCGAGACGATCGCTTTGCTGATCCGACTCGCTGCAGAGTGCAAGTTGGACAAACGCATCGCAGCGATGTTTCGCGGCGAGAAAATCAACACCACCGAAAACCGCCCGGTCCTTCATGTGGCGTTGCGCGCGCCGCGCGATCAACAGATCGTCGTCGATGAAGTCGACGTGGTGCCGTTGGTGCACGCCGTACTTGATCGGATGGAGAACTTCACGAACCGTATCCGCAGCGGCGAATGGAAAGGACATACCGGCAAACGCATTCGTAATGTAGTCAACATCGGCATCGGTGGCTCGGACCTGGGGCCTGTGATGGCCTATGAAGCGCTGCGTCATTACAGCATGCGCGATCTGACTTTTCGCTTTGTCTCGAACGTGGACGGGACGGATTTCGCGGAGGCAACGCGAGACCTGAATCCGGAAGAAACGCTTTTCATGATCGCTTCGAAAACTTTTACGACTCTCGAGACGATGACCAACGCACAGACGGCACGGCGTTGGGCGCTGGAATCGTTGGCTGACGAAAAAGCGATTGCAAAACATTTCGTGGCGGTGTCGACCAATTCCGCGGAGGTAGCGAAATTCGGAATCGACACCGAAAACATGTTCGAGTTTTGGGACTGGGTTGGCGGTCGTTATTCGATGTGTTCGGCGATCGGGCTTTCGACCATGATCGCGATCGGCCCTGAAAATTTTCGCGCGATGCTCGACGGGTTTCATCAGATGGACGAGCATTTTCGCACCGCGCCGTTCGACAAAAATCTGCCGGTGCTGATGGGTTTGCTTTGTGTTTGGTATAGCGACTTTTTTGAGTTCGAGACAGTCGCTGTGTTGCCGTACGATCAATATCTCAAAAGATTTCCGGCGTATCTTCAACAGATGACGATGGAATCGAACGGCAAGAGTGTCGCGGTCGACGGCCACCGCGTCGATTACCAAACCGGCCAGGTTTTTTGGGGCGAGCCCGGTACGAACGGCCAGCACTCGTTTTATCAGCTGATCCATCAGGGAACCCGAATTGTGGCCTGCGACTTCATCGGATTTTGCCGTACGTTGAATCCGCTGGTGCGTCATCACGATCTGCTGATGGCGAATCTTTTCGCGCAATCCGAGGCGCTGGCGTTCGGAAAAACTTCGGAGGAAGTTTCGGCGGAAGGAGTTCCCGAAGCGCTGGTACCGCACCGAACATTCGAAGGCAATCGACCGTCGACTACGATTTTGGCGGAGGAGTTGACGCCCGAAACGCTCGGCCGCCTGGTGGCGTTGTACGAGCACAGCGTCTTCACGCAGGGCGCAATCTGGAACGTCGATTCATTTGATCAATGGGGCGTGGAATTGGGGAAAGCGTTGGCCCAACGGATCGTGCCGGAATTGGAGAGCGAAGCAGAAGTGGAGCTCAAGCATGATAGCTCGACGAATGCTCTTATTCGTCGCTATCGGAATCAACGAGAGACGTAGTCGCAGTTATCGTTTGAGTTTGTCCAAATACTTCTTTCGAAATTTAGATACCTTCGGCTCGACAACCGCCTGGCAGTAAGGCTGGTTCGGATTGTTTTCAAAGTATCGCTGGTGATATTCCTCCGCTTTGTAATAGTCCTCGAGCGGAACAATCTCCGTCACAATCGGCGCGTCCCAAACCTTCTCGTCGGTTAACTCGCTTACAACCTCTTCCGCAATTCGTTTCTGTTCGGGCGAGTGATAGAAAATTGCCGATCGATATTGAGATCCTACGTCAGCGCCCTGACGATTCAACGTGGTCGGATCGTGAATGGTAAAAAAGACACCGAGCAGATCCCTGAACGATGCTACCGTCGGATCAAAGGTCACTTGCACGACCTCCGCGTGACCGGTTGTCCCGCTGCAGACCTGTTGGTAAGTAGGGTTGGGAATCTCGCCGCCGGCGTAGCCGGACTCAACCCGTTCGACACCGCGCAGGTTGTCGTAGACGGCTTCCAAACACCAAAAACACCCGCCCGCGAGGGTAGCAGTTTCAAGATTCTGATTTGTATCCATTAATTTTGCCTCGGTGTAATGATACTTCCAATTGAGTAGTCGTTGGTAGCGATGGAGCTCCTTCGCTTGAGCTTGCCGAAAATCGGCGACAAACTGAAGTTTGTCGGACATACTGTCGCGAAATGCGCAACCACGCAATCGCCGAATATCACGAGCTTCTCAAAAACGACCCGGGTTTGACTCCGGAGCTCTTTGCTCGTCTGCACGAGAGAATGAAGCTGAACCTTCTCTCGTACGGCGACCGTCCTCTGGGCGTCGCACTCCGTCCGCACTTTCTAACTCGCCCGCAGTTCGACAAATTGGCCACCGCATCCGAGACGCTGTACGGCGCTTTTGAGAAGCTTGGAGCTGCGCTGCTCGAGAATCCCGCTATGTTGGAAGACATTGGTTTGCTTGAGCAGGAACGGCGTTTGGCTTTGGTCGAGCCCGGGTTTCGCTACTCTGCTGTGACGTCGCGGCTCGATGCATTTATTCATAACGACGAAGTGAAGTTCGTCGAATACAACGCGGAGAATCCGTCCAGCTTGAGCGACCAGGGCGGATTGAATGACGTACTGTTCGAGCTCGAAGCGATGCAGATCTTTGGCGGACGGTATCGTTTGCAACAGTTCGATCCTCCGATGGAATTGTTGACGACGCTGCTGGAGACGTTTCGCGAGTGGGGAGGCGCGGGCCAACCGCAGATCGCGATTCTGGACTGGGCGGACCTGCCGACATCGAACGAATTCATTCTGTTGAGAAATTATTTCGCGGCGCGCGGAGTTCCGACTGTTGTCTGCACGCCCGACGAGCTCGAATACACGCACGGCAAACTGCACCGCGCGGATTTTCGGATCGACCTGGTTTACAAACGAATCATCATCCATGAATTTTTGTCGCGGTATGACGAAACACATCCGCTCGTCCGCGCCTACATAAAAGGTGACGTGTGTCTGGTCAACCCATTCCGATGTAAATTGCTGCACAAGAAGGCCTGCTTCGCTTTGCTGACCGACGAAGCACATCAACACTTGTTCAGTAAGGCGGAACAGAACGTTCTCAGCGCATGCGTTCCGTGGACGCGGCGAGTTCGAGAATCAAACACGACTCGCCAAGATCGAAGCGTTGACTTGATCGAACACATACGCGCGAATCGCGGAGATTTTGTTATCAAGCCGAACGACGATTATGGTGGAGTGGGGATTTTTCTTGGCCATCGCTCAACCGAATCGCAGTGGGATTCCGCGATCTCGACCGCGCTGGACGGCGATTTCGTAGTTCAGGAAATCATCGAGTTGCACACCGAAGAGTTCCCGATTTTCACCGACCAGCAATGGAGTATCGAGCCGATGTTCATCGACACCAATCCATTTCTTTTCCGCGGAAAGGTCGAAGGCGCGTTGGTGCGTTTGTCGGATTCGCCGATCGTCAACGTGACGTCGGGCGGTGGCGAGACGGGATTTTTCGTATTGGAAGGCCAAGTGAGGTAGATGTTAGATGTCAGATGCTGGTTTTGGCTTTGTACCAATATCTAACCTCCGAAATCTAACATCTATTAGACAGTGCTAAACTGCAACCGCAACAGACGCGGATGTGGAGGAAACATGAGCGCAGAAACTTTGACCATCACCGACAATCGAACCGGAAAGCAGTACGAGCTTCCAATTGAGTTCAATACGATTCGGGCCATGGACCTGAGACAGATCAAAGTCGCCGATGATGATTTTGGATTGATGACGTACGATCCGGCGTTTATGAACACGGCGTCGTGCAAGAGCCGCATCACTTTCATAGACGGCGATAAAGGAATTCTGCGCTATCGCGGTTATCCGATCGATCAACTGGCTGAACACAGTACCTATCTGGAGGTCGCGTACTTGTTGGTCAATGGAGAGCTTCCGACCAGCGAACAGCTTGCCGACTGGACCTGGAACATCACGCATCACACATTTATTAACGAGAACATTAAGAAGGTGCTCGACGGCTTTCATTATGACGCTCATCCGATGGGAATGTTCGAGAGCATGACCAGCGCGCTCTCGACTTTTTATCCCGACGCAAAAGATATCTTCGACGCCGAATCGCGGCGGAAACAGATTTACCGGATGATCGCCAAGGCCCCGACCATCGCTGCGTTCGCTTATCGCCACAGAGTCGGGATGCGGTATGCGTATCCGGATAACGATTTGAGCTACGAAGGCAATTTCCTGAATATGATGTTCAAGACGACCGAGCTCAAGTACGAACCAAATCCGGTGCTGGAACGCGCGCTCAGTGTGCTGTTCATTCTCCACGCGGACCACGAACAGAACTGCTCGACCAACACGATGCGCTCGATTGGCAGCGCACACACCGATCCGTTTTCGTCGCTGGCGGGCGCCGCCGCGGCGCTTTATGGCCCACTTCATGGTGGCGCGAACGAGGCCGTCTTGAGGATGCTGAACGAGATCGGCTCGATCGATCGAGTGCCTGAATACGTGAAGCGCGCGAAGGAAGGCGAGTTTCGTTTGATGGGATTCGGTCATCGCGTCTACAAGAATTACGATCCGCGGGCGCGCATCATCAAGCAGGTCGCTTACGAAGTGTTTGAAATTACGGGAAAAGATCCGCTGCTCGATATCGCGCTCGAGCTCGAAAGAATCGCGCTTGAAGACGAGTATTTCATCAAGCGAAAACTCTATCCGAATGTGGATTTCTATTCGGGGATCATCTACCAGGCGATGAAGTTTCCGGTCGATATGTTCCCGGTTCTGTTTGCCATCCCGCGGACGTCGGGATGGATCGCGCAGTGGGAAGAGATGCTGTTGGATACGGATCAAAAGATCGCAAGGCCCCGGCAGGTTTATTTGGGGCCGGAGGAGAGAGACT
Organism: Pyrinomonadaceae bacterium; assembly: GCA_963702045.1. Classification (GTDB taxonomy): domain Bacteria; phylum Acidobacteriota; class Blastocatellia; order Pyrinomonadales; family Pyrinomonadaceae; genus JACMLC01. Next base: position 4,308,165 of record OY969701.1, on the reverse strand, counting down.
ACGTGGCGCTGGAAAAGCGCGGGTAGTGGGAGCAGTGAAAGGTCGTTTAGGAACCTGCCGCGGGGAGGTGAGAAGTAATTACCTCCCCGCGGTTGTTTTGGGTGAAGTGAAGGAGCGCAGGCGAGCCTGCGCTCCTTCAGCTGACACTCACTTGCTATCACTTACTCGGCATCGTTAATCTGAGAACTCGTTATGCACGATTCAGTAGAAACAGTTGGGCCGCTCTCCAGCGCCGGCCACGAAGCCGACGATTTACCAACCGGCGTTTTCGCGGCCGTCAAAGAAGCGATCCGAGGCTCGCATAGAGATTTCACGAAGGGCTCGCTCGGGCGTTCGATCTTCGTGCTTGCCGTGCCGATGGTTTTGGAGATGCTGATGGAAAGCATCTTCGCGGTGGTGGACGTTTTCTTCGTCGCCAAGCTCGGCGCGGATGCGATCGCAACGGTTGGGCTGACCGAATCACTGCTGACGTTGATCTATACGCTGGCGATCGGCTTGAGCATTGGCGTGACCGCGACGGTCGCGCGTCGCATCGGCGAACAAAACCCGGATGGAGCCGCTCGCGCGGCCGTTCAGGCGATAATCCTTGGGCTACTTTTCTCAGCAGCCCTGGGCGTGACGGGCGTAGTGCTGGCTCCCAAACTCCTGGCGTTCATGGGCGGTTCGCCCGGTGTGATCAGCCAGGGATCGAACTTCACTCGCGTGATGCTGGGCGGCAACGCGTCCGTGGTTCTGCTTTTTCTGCTCAACGCAGTGTTTCGTGGTTCCGGTGATGCGGCAATCGCAATGCGAGTGCTCTGGCTCGCGAATATTATCAACATCGCGCTGGGGCCATGTTTGATCTTTGGACTTGGGCCATTTCCAGAGTTGGGAGTTACGGGTGCGGCTGTTGCGACGACGATTGGTCGGAGCGTAGGCGTGATCTACGCTATTTCGCTGTTGCTGCGACCGGGCCGCCGCGTTCGAATTGAACCCAGACATCTGGTGCCCAACGTCCATCTGATGTTGCGACTGGTTCGTTTGTCCGCCTCCGGGGCTTTCCAGGTATTCATCGGGATGGCCAGCTGGATCGGACTGATGCTGATTATCTCCAGCTTCGGAAGCAACGCGGTCGCGGGATGGACGATCGGTATTCGGATAATCATCTTCGCGTTGTTGCCTTCGTTGGGACTGAGCAACGCGGCGGCGACAATGGTCGGACAAGCGTTGGGGGCCGGAAAGCCGGACCGTGCCGAGCAGGCGGTTTGGAAGGCAGGCTTTTACAACATGTGCTTTCTCGGCAGCGTCGGCCTAATTTTTGTAGTTCTGGCCGGGCCGATCGTCGGTCTCTTCACGTCGGATCCAAACGTGGTTCCAATTGGAGTCAGCGCGCTGAGAACGATCGCCTGCGGATTTCTTTTCTACGCCTACGGAATGGTCATTACGCAATCGTTCAACGGCGCCGGTGATACATTCACACCGACGGTGATCAACCTTTTCGTTTTTTGGTTGTGGGAAATTCCGCTGGCTTACGTTTTGGCGATCGTGCTGGGGTTTGGACCGCGTGGCGTTTTTCTGGCGGTGACGATAGCCTTTTCGATGCTGGCGGTGGTCAGCGCTTATATCTTTAGAAAAGGACGCTGGAAGCAACGCGTCGTTTGACTATTCAGCGTAGCATTACGCAGTCAGGAAGGGGACCCTGTCCCCGCTTGGTGGGGAGATAAGGGGCTTTATCTTTATAGTTAGATGAATTGAATTGTGCGGAGAAGCTTTGAGTGATTATGAAAGTTGAGGCGGGGACAGGGTCCCCTTCCTAACTGCGAACTACGTAACTTCAAGAGTGGGAAACAGGCTTGGGTGCTGTCTGAGCTTAGAGCAGGAGACGATGGCTCATCGCCGTCGGATCAACGGCGGGTCTCATTTCCCTTAGCCGCCAGTAGCCCTACTAACATCGATGACAAAATCGAATCGCTTTGCTTATTACGCCTGGCTGGTGGTCGCTGTAAATCTCTTCGTGATTTTGTGGGGAGCCTACGTGCGCGCGTCCGGTTCAGGCGCCGGTTGCGGAAGCCACTGGCCTTTGTGTAACGGCGAGGTCCTGCCACGTGCTCCGGAAACAGCGACGCTGATCGAACTGACTCACCGGCTGACCAGCGGAGTCGCGCTGTTGATGGTCGTGGGATTGGTCGTTTGGGCCTTTCGCTCGTTTCCGAAGAAACATCAAGTCCGGATCGGCGCTGTGCTGTCACTTATTTTTATCGTTACCGAGGCGTTGATAGGCGCCGGGCTGGTGCTGTTTGAACTGGTTGCCGACAACGCGTCGATTGCCCGAGCGATGTTCATGTCGGTTCACCTGGTCAACACTTTTACGCTGATAGCTTTTCTGACGCTGACGGCTTGGTGGGGATCGGGCGGCCCGCCGGTTCGATTGAGAAACCAGGGAATCATCGTGTGGCTGTTTGCGTTGACCGTGGTGGGAACTGTTCTGCTTGCAGTCAGCGGCGCGGTTGCAGCCTTGGGAGACACGCTGTTCCCGTCAGGCTCGTTGGCCCAGGGATTGAGCGACGATTTTTCATCGACAACACATCTGTTAATTCGACTGCGACTGCTTCACCCCCTGCTGGCAATTACGGTCGGAGCAATCGTGGTGCTAGTCGCGGGGCTCGCGAAATTTCTTAAACCGGGAAAGTGGGTTCAGCGCTGGATGTCTGCTGTGAATTTGCTTGTGGTCGTTCAGATCCTGGTCGGATTACTAAATGTCTCGTTGCTGGCTCCGATTTGGATACAGCTTGTTCACTTGCTCCTGGCGGATTTCGTTTGGCTCGCACTGGTCCTGCTGATGGCTTCAGCTCTTGGTATTCAATCGGAGACCGGCGATGTCGACGAGGCAATACCGGCTCGAACGCGAGCCGCGTAATCCGCTCCCTCTCTTTGGGAGGGGAATCTACAAAAACAAAAGGGCAGGAGATGGTCCAGTAACCTCAGACCCCAACCTGCCCGTTTACAATTTTTGCCGCCCACCCAGCCGTTGTTATTCGGCCGCGGTGTTTACCTGCTTAAGCAGTCCGCGCAGCTTCATTCGCGCTTTGTGCAGCTGCGACTTTGAAGTACCAACAGAGCAACCCAGGATCTTCGCGACCTCAGAATGCTCGCGACCTTCCACATCGTGGAGCACAAACACAGACTTATAGCCTGGCGGCAACTGTTCAATCGCCCGGTCCAGCGCGATTCGATCGATTATCGGCATCGAGTTCGGATCGGCGGTGCCGGTCACGATTTGAACCGGTGTTTCGCCATCTTCGCTGGTCTGCTCGGTCTTGGTGCTGCGTTTACGAAAGTGCATCAGCACCTGATTTACCGTGACCCGGTGCAGCCAGGTCGTGAAAGCCGACTGTCCTCGAAAGCTCCCTATCTTGCGAAAGAGGTGCACAAACACATCCTGCGCCAGGTCTTCGGCCTTCTCGACGTTGGCCGTCATCCGCAAACAGAGCGAATAGACCCGGCGGCTATGCCGGCGGTAAATCTCTTCAAACGCCTCCATATTTCCGCTAGCGCTGTTTTGCGCGAGGATCAAATCGGAAGCCTGCGACAGTTCCAATTCGTTGGCGGCACCTGCCACCCCGTCTTTTACCCAATTTGGATATGTTTCCGTCGTCATAATATTAAGAACGCTCGTCCACTGCCTTCCTTACCAGGCAGATTTATAAAAAGTCCCTATTGACTCTTTTGGACAACCGATATTATACTTAACGCGTCTTAAATATTCAAGTGGATTAAGTAACAATTTGTGAATCACCTCAGTCGGATAAAAAAATCACTAAGTTATGAGCAATGGCACGCATTTGAGAATAGAAGAAGTGTTGAATAGTTTCGCTGAATTAATGTCGGCTTTAATGATCGACCAATATCAGAAGCAGATTGCAGAGCTGGATTTAACCCTACCGCAGGCTCAGGCTTTGCGGATTCTTCGCCGAGGGCCCGTTCCTACAGGGCAATTGGGGGGACATCTCCGGATTTCCGCACCAGCCATCACGCAACTAACTGACAGGCTTGTCCGTAAAGGACTTATCCAACGACAGGCGGATTTGGACGACCGGCGCTGCGTTATCGTGACGTTGTCGGACGAAGGCCGTGACCTGGTTGATCAGTTTCGGAAAAGACGCCGGGAAATATTCAGCAGCGCTTTGGAGCATTTGGACGAAGACGAACAGCAGCAGATCGTGGAGACGCTGGTAAAGGTGGTAAACGCGCTGGAAGATCTTGAAGCCAGGACGAGCGTGGTCGAACCTCCGCCAAACCACAACTCGCCGACGAGGAAAACGAAGAATGCTTAAGTAATTTGCGGAAAGCGTTCCCGGCTGCGATCAAAAGTCAGGAGTTTTTCGGATTGACGAAGGGAGTATCTTCAGGCGATAGCTTTTCAGGTTGCCGTCAATGTCCCGGCGGGCAACCTTTTGGCCCGCTAAGTTGTCTTTAGTATCCGATATATATGACAAACTTTTACCAGCTAAATGATATGCTCTCAGCAACGAAATATTCGTACAATCAACGGTTTCGTTCGTATTGATCTTTAGACGTTATTTTGAGCCTGGGTTATTACAGATTTTTGATTTGAACGCATTAAGCCACCGGTAACAAATGATGGAGATGCAGGTCGCGAGCCGCACTCCCCGTTAACAGATTTTCTCGCGTAGAGGGGAATCTACATTGGCAATGAAAAACAAAGAGCAAGGCGGAGTTGAGCTGTTGGAGATGGGCGCAGAGAAGTACGCGCCTTTTGACGCGCTCGAACAGGAAACGCCCGAAGACGATATCTCGACGGCCGACCTCGAGGAAGTTCTTCAGATTATTGAAGGCGTTGGACTAAATGAAGATGTGCCGCCTGCGCTCTTGATCGACGAAGATGCTGCAGTGTCGGCCTCTGATGACACCGAAGAATCACTGGATGACGTCGAATTGGATCTTTCTGCGGGCGAGCTGGAAAAGGGAAGCGATCCCGTCCGGCTTTACCTGCGCGAGATGGGCACTGTTCCTCTGTTGACGCGCGAGAGCGAAGTTTCGATCGCCAAGCGCATCGAGCGAGGTCAGCGAAAAGCTCGGAAATCTCTGTCGCGTTCGCCAATCGCAATTGAAGAGATGCTCAGGATCGGCGAGGACCTCGAAGCCGGAAAGCTGAACATTCGCGAAGTTGTGAATTTCTCGGACCAGGCGGAAGTCAGCGAAGAAGAGGACAAGGCGGAGGAGTACCTGCGCTGGACGCTCGAGGGAATCGAGAACATCCGCAGGCTCTACAAGGCTGGGCTTAAAGATTACGACAAGCTACACGCCGAACAGCGTTTGACCCGCGGCAAGAAGACGAAAAAGCTTTTGCGTCTGCAGGGCAGGGTTGCTCGTGCGCGGCTCGATATCGCAACGGAGATCCGTCAGTTTTCTTTGAAGGAAGGCTCGGAGCGTCGTTTGATTAACGCCATCGGAGCAGTTCACAAAGAGGTTCGTCAGGTCGAGCGCGAGATCGAAAAATATACCGAGAAATTGGCAAACAAGCGCGTCAAGCCCGACGATGCCAAAGAATACAAGCGACACATCAATGCGTTGAAGCGTCGTTTGCAGCAGGTTGAGAAAGACACGAAGCTGTCGTTGGTCGACATCAAACGATCGCATCAAGCCATCGTCATAGGCGAAGCCCAGGCGATGCAGGCCAAGAGCGAACTGACCGAGGCGAATTTGCGCCTGGTCGTTTCGATCGCGAAGAAGTACAAGAACCGCGGTTTGCAGTTTTTGGATCTGATCCAGGAAGGCAACATCGGTTTGATGAAAGCGGTCGACAAGTTTGAGTGGCGTCGGGGATACAAATTCTCGACTTACGCAACGTGGTGGATTCGACAAGCTATAACGCGTGCGATCGCTGACCAGGCACGAACGATTCGAATTCCTGTTCACATGATCGAGACGATCAACAAGCTCAGGACCGCATCGCGTGAACTGACCCGCGAACTGGGACGCGAACCAAGCACGGAAGAGATAGCCAAGCGAGTCGACATGCCCATCTCGAAAGTTCGCAAGATCTTCAAGATGGCGCAGGAACCGATCTCGCTCGAAACTCCGATCGGCGAGGACGCTAACTCGTTTCTCGGAGACTTTATCGAAGACAAGACGTTTGTCAGCCCGGCTGACCGGGTCGTTTCGCAAAACCTGCGCGATGTTACCGAGGACGTCCTGGCGACTCTGAGCCCACGCGAAGAGAAAGTCATCAAGATGCGATTCGGACTCAACACCGGCGGCGAAGAGCATACGCTCGAAGAAGTGGGACAGAACTTCACGGTGACTCGTGAACGTATCCGTCAGATCGAAGCCAAGGCTTTGCGCAAGCTTCGACATCCGTCGCGATCGAGGATTCTGAAGCCGTTTCTCGAGAGCCTGCAGGCGCAGTAATAAGTCAGAAATAGCTCGTTACAAAAAGCGGGAAAGCAGATTGAACTTCTGCTTTCCCGCTTTGCTTTCGGTCGACTGCGCTGGTTGGCAGGGCGTCGCAGTTCGCGAGCGCGGAGAGAGCCATCGCGGGTTGAGTTCAAGCCTTCGCCTCTTTTGTATTTCCTTTCTTTGCGTCTTTGCGTGAAGAAATACGTTTCACGCAAAGACGCAAAAAAAGAAAAACTCAAGAACGCGAAGGCGGACCGTATTCTCTTCTAGTGACCGCCAACGAACTGCATTCAGCGACGGGAGAATCTAGTTTATGTGTCTTGCGTCGTCGCTTGCTTCGCGGATCGCGCGCTCTGTTCACCACTACATAAAGCAGAAGTAAACTGCACTCGTCCAGACCTTCAGTCACCGGAATTCATTGACAGTTCCGCAGACAGGCTCCTATCCTGCACGCATCCGCAGAGCACTCGGGCGCTAACCTGACCCAATTACTGGTTTCATAATCCATCTCAGACTGACCACCATCGTTGAATGGTGACCCGGCATTATATTTTCCCTCGCCTTCGAAAGGTCATCTTGTGAAGCTGCTAAAGAATGCCAGCTACAGTCGCTGGATCGACTCAGCGCAGAATGGCGCTTTGCACTCACCTTGCCCCAGAACTGCAAGACAGCTAACAGTTCTTTAACCAAAGGAGACCCAAGACCATGAACACGAAGACTCACCGGAGAGGACTCGTTAGCAGGCCGCTGGCCAGCAGCCTCGCTCTCCTCTTGACTATGGCAATGACCGTTCCGGTCTGGGCGGTCGTATTTACCAACCCTGCCGCCATCACAATTAACGATCCGATTGCTATCGGCGTCGGAAGTTCATATCCATCAAACATCGCGGTCAGCGGAATGATGGGCACAGTCACCAGCGTAACGGTAACGATCCTTAACATCAGCAGCACGTTTCCGCCCGATGCAGATTTACTGCTGGTCGGCCCCGGCGGCGGCGCCCAAAATTTAATTGTGATGTCTGACGCGAGCAGTGCTAACGATGTCACCAATGTGACGATTACGTTTAACGATGCCGCGGCGGCCACAATTCCCGCTGCGGGCAACCTGCCTTCGGGCAGTTTCAAACCGACCAATGTCGGCGCTGCCGATGTATTCCCGGCGCCCGCGCCGGCGGCTTCGGCAAACACGACTTTGGCGGCTGCTTTCAACGGAATAAACCCGAACGGGACATGGAGCCTGTATTCCACAGACGACGTAGCCGCGGACATAACTACGATCGGAAACGGGTGGAGTCTGACCATCACCACCACCATGTCGTCAGCTACTTCGTTTACAAACGGCGCGGCCATCATTATCAACGACGCCGGCAAAGGCAAAGCGTCGCTGTATCCATCGCCGATTACGGTCAGCGGCCTGACGGGCGCGATCACCGACATCAACGTAACGCTGACGAACGTCAATCATTCATTCCCGGATGACATCGACATTCTGTTGGTCGGTCCGACCGGAAAACGGATTATCCTGATGGCCGACGTCGGCGGCGATCCGGACCTTATCGGAGTAAACATCACGATAGACGACCAGGCCGCGACCGCGTTCCCGGATGGGACAATTATTGCTTCGGGGAGTTTCCGGCCAACAAACATTGGCGCCGGCGACATCTTCCCCGATCAGCTTCCGACCTATCCCAATCCGGCCACGGCCGCTGGAGCTGCTAACGCGGCAACGCTGGCTTCTGTCTTCAACGGAACAGACCCGAACGGCATTTGGAGTCTTTACGTGGTAGACGCGTTCACTCCGGATCCCGGCTCGATCACGGGCGGTTGGAGCGTGGACATCACTGCCGGCGGCAGCTTCGGTGCGAAACGGTTTACCAACGGCGATTTCGATGGAGATGGCAAAACCGACGTGGCGGTACAACGTCCTTCGACTCGTGACTGGTTCTGGCGCGAGAGCACTGCTTACTCGAATCGTGCGTATACCGCTTTCGGTTTGACTACCGACATAATCGTGCCGGGCGACTATGACGGGGATCGCAAAGTCGATATCTCAGTCTTTCGCCCTTCGGAAGGCAAGTGGTACATCGTACAAAGCGCGACCAACACGCTTAGACAAGTAGTCTGGGGAACAAGCGGAGACGTTCCGGTTCCGGCGGACTACGACGGCGACGGCCAGTACGATCCCGCGGTGTTCCGCAACGGAAGCTGGTTTGTGTTGCAGAGCACTACCGGTACCGGCCGCGGCGTTCTCTGGGGCACAACCGGTGATATTCCGGTGCAGGGCCATTTTGAGGGAACCAACGGAGCGGACTTCACGGTCTTCCGGCCGGCTGATAAGTCCTGGTACATCTTGAACAACCTTGGCTCTTCGAATCGCGTGGTTACGTTTGGAGCGAGTGGCGACGTGCTTGTGCCGGGTGATTACGACGCGGATGGCAAGACCGATGTGGCCATCTATCGTGACACAGGCGACTGGTACATTCTCCGCAGCTCGACGGGAACCGGCTTCGGAATTCACTTGGGTGCGTCCGGCGATGTTCCTGTCCCGGGAGATTACGACGGCGACTCGCGCACGGATGTGGCGGTGTGGAGACCGAGTACCGGTAGCTGGTACATCCTCAACAGCGGCACGACTCCGGGATTAACCGCTTTGAGAATCGACAATTGGGGCCAGATTACGGACGTTCCGTTCGCGCCATCTGATGAATCCCTGCTCCCTCCGAGCCGAGACAATCCCATACCCAGATTTTACGTGCCTGAGCAAGTCGTGCCGGTTGTGCCGTAAAGCATGACAGCCGGTCACTTTTCGCTCCCCTGCTCGGCAAGAGCAGGGGAGCTTTTCTGTCTCCGCGCGTGTTGGGCCGGAGAGAAGATTTCCATTGACAGGTTGTGCGCACGGCTTCTATTCTCTCAGTCATCCCACAAAAATAAAGTTGGACCACGATTTCACCACTTGGGTTAGCAACTAGGGCAATTCCAGTGACGAATCAGCCAGCACTTTGTGGACAACCATGCGTTAATTCCCTGCTGGTGCTAATGCCACAAGTCGACGATCGGCGGTTGCACGCGACGAACTAACGCAAACCACATCATTGTGGAATGCTCCAAAGGCAGGACCCATTTCCAAGGAGACAAGAGAATTATGAGTAGAAAGATTTCGAGAAGAGGACTCGTCAGCAAGCCATTCGCCAGCATTGTTGCGCTCCTCTTAACTTTGACGATGGCCGTCCCAGCGTGGGCGGTAGTCTTTACCAATCCGGCCTCGATTACACTTAACGATGCCACCACCATTGGCGTTGGCAATTCCTATCCTGCGAACATCGCTGTCAGCGGCATGACGGGAACGACGACAAACGTGACGGTGACGTTGAATAACGTCAATCACACCTTCCCGGACGATTTTGACATGCTGCTTGTTTCGCCGACCGCGGATAATTTGATCCTGATATCCGATGTCGGAGGCAGCGACGATGCGACGAACATAACAATTACACTGGACGACGCGGCGGGCCCAACAATTCCGGACGGCACTAAACTTAACGCCGGAACTTTCAAGCCAACCAATATCGGCACCGGTGACACCTGGCCGGCTCCCGCGCCTGCGCCGAGCGCCAACACAACCTTTGCCGCAGCCTTCAATGGCGACGATCCGAACGGATCGTGGAGCCTGTACGTGGTGGACGATCTCGGCGTCGATATGGGTTCGCTCGGTAATGGCTGGAGCATCACCGTTACCACGACGGGAACTTCTGCCACCACGTTTACGAATGGGGCTGCAATACATGGTGGAGACGGCGCGAGAGGAAGAGCATCGGCTTATGCTTCGACCATCGTTGCCTCCGGTTTGACCGGAGCGATCACGGACATCAACGTCACGCTGACCAATCTCAGTCACCTGAATCCTGACGATATTGACATCCTTTTGGTCGGCCCGACCGGAAAGCGCATTTTGTTGCTGTCCGATGCAGGCGGAACGACCGACGTGGCTGGCGCCACCGTTACCTTTGACGACGCCGGAGCCGCTGTGGTGCCGGACGCCGGTCCATTGGTGACGGCTACGGTTCGGCCAACTAATTTCGGCACCGGCGATACGATGCCGGACATAACAGCGCCATATCCGAATTCGGCCACGGCGGGATCGGCTACTTTGGCATCGGTCTTTAACGGAACCGAGGGCAACGGAACCTGGTCGCTGTACATTTGCGACGACGCGACGACCAGCACGGGCACTCTAGCGGGCGGTTGGAGCATCGACATCACGGCGGGTGGAAACTACGGAGCTTCGCGCTTCACGGCCAGCGATTTTGACGGTGACGGTCGCACCGACGTGGCGGTACAGCGTCCTGGGACGCGTGACTGGTACTGGCGCGAGAGCACCGCCTATGCGAATCGCGCCTACGCGGCGTTTGGTTCGGCTGGTGATACTTTGGTACCGGCTGACTACGACGGAGACAACAAGACGGACATCGCTGTATGGCGTCCTTCGACCGGCGTTTGGTACGTAGTGCAAAGCTCAACCAGTACGATAAGCCAGGTCGCATGGGGTAATAACGGCGATACTCCGGTCCCGGCGGACTACGACGGAGACGGAAAAGCTGACCGAGCCGTTTATCGCGGCGCAGGCAATTGGTTCGTCCTGCAAAGTGGGAACGGTCAGGGCCGTGGCGTAGTTTGGGGAGCTGCTGGTGACATACCGGTAGCAGGCCACTTCGAGGGAACTAACGGTGCAGACTTTACGGTCTTCCGTGCAGGTACCTGGTACATCCTCGAGAACGCCCTGGCATCGTCTCGCACGATCGCGCTGGGATCTCCGAACGACATCTTGACGCCGGGCGATTACGATGGAGATGGCAAGACGGACGCAGCGGTTTTCCGAGGCTCGTCGGGCGACTTCTTCATATTCAACAGCGGGACCTCGACGCTTTCCGGAATACATTGGGGAGCTACGGGAGACGTGCCAGTCCCGGGCGACTACGATGGCGATTCTCGCACAGACGTAGCTGTGTGGAGATCGGCAAACGGAGCCTGGTACTTGCTCAACAGCGGAACACCGCCAGGAGCGGCGGCGTTGAGAACGGATAGTTGGGGAGATCCAACTGACCTAGCGATTCCGAGGTTTCAAATACCGGTGACGGCTGCGCCATAACCGGCAAGCCGACGCGATTAACAAAATCCCCTGCCTGGAAACGGGCAGGGGATTTTTTTGTTAGCTTGAGTGTTTGTCAGGAGGGAGTTTCACGCAAAGACGCAGGGAAAAGAAAGCGAGAAGGCGCAAAGGGCAAGCAACGGTTTGATGAGTTCAAGATAGCCAAGGCCTTTCAATGATCTCTTCGCGCCTTTCGTCTTTCACTTCTTTGCGCCTTCGCGTGAAACGTCTTTTTCTTTACTTCAACAGTCTCCGATACAGATTAAACCCGATCGTAAACTTTCGCGGCGGGAGCTGAAGATTGCTCGAGTTGTATCGCGCGGTAGTCGTCGTCTGTGTATTCGAGAACGTAAGCGCGAACGAGTGACGGCCAACTCGCTTTTCAATTCCGAATCCGATCTCGGCTTCGGTCACGTTTCTGAAATTCACGAGCTGATTTGTTCCCGGACGAAAGACGGGTATCAGTCGTCCCTGCTTAAATCCAAAACGCGGAGTGTATTCAAACAGGATCGAAACGCTGGGCCGTATGTGTCCGCTGAATCCGAAGCCCAACGAAAGCGTGTGCTTGGGTTGACTGAACTGGTCGGCAAAGGGTTGCTGCGGAAAAAAATTAAATGCGCGAGGGTCAAATCGTTTCTGTCCGTTGGCGTTAAAGTGTCCCGCCGGAGAAAAAAAAGCGTGCGCGTATTTCGTAATGCTGCGCGAAACCATGGCCTGGATGTTGTACGTGAATTCCTCGCTGAAATTATCGTTGCCTTCGATACTCGCGTAGGTCGACAACGCAATCGGCGATCGTCCCTTCTCGTCCAGCCAGTGATATCCCAGGCCGATCTCGATCACCTTGCACATTCCCAACTGGCAAACCGGAGAGCGATAGGCATTGACGTATAACCTGTCGGTAATTCCGTAAGACAATCCCAGCCCCGAGACAGAAAAGCTGTCGAGTCCGAGCAAATCGTCGCTGCTGGTGTTGATCGGCCTGACCGGTTGAGCGAAGCGATGCGTGAAGGAAAGGTTGAGGCTTCCCTTCACAACACGCTTCGGCGTGGGGATATTGATTAAGCGATAGTCGTAAGGCTCGTAGACCGTGTCCTCGCTTGTTTCGGTTTCGGCGGCCTGCTCTTCTGTTTGTGCCGAAGCAGCCTCGAGAGGCATCTCTACTTTGGCGACCGCCTTTGCCGCTGTATCGATCCTGATTTTCTCGCCGTTTGCTTCGACGTAAACAACTCCCGGTGCGGTCTCGTCAAACGTGACTTTCATGTTCGACGGTTCGGATTCAGGAGTCTCTTCCTGGGGTTCGATCGCTGCGGAGACCGGTCCGTCGGTGACGACGAGTTCGCCGTCCATGTCGTCGTGTCCGTCGCCGCAAAAGACCGAACAGTAGATGCGATAGCGGCCGGCAGTCTCCGGTTTGAAATTGATAACCTTTGTCTGTCTGGCCGCAACCTTCTCCTTGATCTTCAGCTCCCTGATGCCGAAACCATGATCGACATCGGCGGAGGTTACGGTGATTCTTACCTGTTGCCCCTTTTGAACGGTCAACCGTGTGGGCGTGAATTTGAATTTCCGCATGGTGACGCGGAACTCAGCAATCCTCGGTTCCACGGTTTCCATCCGGGCCTTTACAAAACCAAATATGCAAAGAACAAAGACAACTCCGGTTAGTAGAACAGTTGCTCTCTTCACTATGTAAGGCCTCCCTTGTCAATCCTACTGAGGAATAAAAGCACCCGGTGCGGGGAGATCGCCGTTTGTGCCCCATTGTTGCGCGCTGAACGCGCCGTTGCTGCTTAGCAGTTTGTAGAAGGTGCCTTCAGACGAGCGATACACGGCTACGTCTGCTTTGCCGTCGCCTTCGTAATCGCCTGGCACGGGGCGATCAGTGCTGTTTCCAAATTGATGCGAACGAAACAGGCCGTTCGAACTTTGTAGAATGAACCACGCGCCGGCCGATGGCCTGTAGACAGCCAGGTCCGCTTTGCCGTCATTGTCGTAATCCGCCGCCACCGGGATGTCGCCGTCGGCGCCGAATTGTTCCGCACGAATTCCGCCATCACTGCTTTTCAGTATGTACCAGGTTCCCGCCGATGGCCTGAACACGACCAGATCGGTTTTGCCGTCGCCGTCGAAGTCTTCCAGGACGGGTTTGTCTGTACCGACTCCCCAGTTCTGCGCGACAAAAGCCCCGTTCGAGCTATTCAACCTGTACCATGCGCCGCTCGACGGACGAAAAACCGCGATGTCCGCTTTATTGTCGTTATCGTAGTCTCCAGGGACGGGAATATCTTCGCTAACTCCGAACTGGACCGCGCGAAATCCGTTGTCACTGCTTTGAAAAATATAGAAGGTGCCCTGGGAAGGTCGAAAGACCGCGATGTCGACTTTCAAGTCGCCGTCGTAATCTGCTGGAGCGATCCGGTCACCGTTTGTTCCGAACGCCTGTGAACGGAAACCGCCGTTCGACGTTTGCGAGATGTACCAGCCTCCGTCCAACGGTCGAAAGACGGATGCGTCAGTTTTGGCATCGCCGTCAAAATCGGCGTTCACCACGTCTGTCGGAGTGACTGCGTTCACGACAACCACACCGATCATGTCGTTGAAGCAGTGCGGGCTACAGAAATAATTGAAAGTTCCAGCCTGCGTGAATGTAAATGAATAGACAGCGCCTTGCGGTGACGACGGTGTCAGACCGCAATTCGTGTTATTCGGCGAGCAGAACATGTTGTTCTCCTGGCACGGATTGCCGCTGACGACGTTGTGACCGACGTCTATGAAAGTCCAACGGACAGTGTCGCCGACGTTGATGGTTACCTGATCGGGAACGAAGCTGAGCGACGCGCCCGGCGCCACCGCGACATCCACGATCTGCGCCGGTCGAGCCGAGGTCACCGAAGACGGAACAACAGCGCTGGCGGATATACGGGCCGCGGAGGTCGCAATGGTGTTGGACACATACGGGCCGGATTTGAGAAACGAATCAAGATTCGAAGTGGTTGTGCGGCCCAGAACCGGCGGCGCCATTTCCATCTTCATCTTCTTCTTCATGGAATGGTTCGAGCCGTCGGGTACTCGCGTAAAATTCATCTGAAACGGGCCGACGTTTCCGGTATGAATTATCTCGGCCTTTGGATCGCGCTTCTTTGCGTCAAGTTTCGGGGCATCATGATTCTCGCCGGCAGTCGTGTGACCGTCGGGATGTGAGGAGTTATTACTGTCAAGCGATGGGGCGCCAGGGGAGATCGAAAAAACCAGAGAGATGAGGAGGACTGTAGCTGTTGCGATACTGAGCTGACGACGAGAACGCATGATACTTCTCCTTAAGTTATTAGACGGTTTACGTGATGATTAGTTTAGGTGTCTCCCACTTTTCGGATTCGCCGTCGACTGAGAGGATCTCGGTGACAAACGAATGTTACAACTCCGGCTAAAGGCGACAAGGTTTGCCGGCTGCGCCTCTGCCCTGGTCTTTTATCAAAAGAGACTGGGGACGAGACGGCCTTGCCGCCGATGCCGAACGCGAGGTTAGAAAGTATGCGAGTCTTCTTTATATAGCCAGCGAATTATTACCAGCGTGTCATTATTGGAATTCTGAGTAGTGGGTTTGATCCCTCCCTTTGGGAGGGTAAGCAGTTGAGTCAAGCTTCGGTCCCGAGGGACTCAGTACCACCTGCGGTAGCGGGTGGGTCTTTCGCTGATTCCATCAGGTTCGTTGGACCCACCCGCTACCGCAGGTGGTACTGACCTCATCGGACAGCGACCTGCAATTGCCGTCACTCTTGGTCTTCCCTGATTTAATCAGGGTTTCCTCAAGTATGTGTTTGAAACTACCCCAATACCGAATTCTGAGATTGACACGCTGTTACGAAAACATCAGAACTATATTAGCTCCCGTCGCACCAAGGTGTGCGCCGTATGTACACAGTGTCACCGTATTCGACATCTTACCGATTGGGTAAGAACGACGAATGAATGGCCTAACCAGTGACTGAATGAAAAACCTGTCGATTGACGAGCTGCTGAACAAAGCCTTCTCGCTGGCCTGCTTTATTTTGGGCAGCCGGGAAGACGCCGTGCGCACCGTGGAAGAAGCCATGGCGCGGCTCACGGTAACCACCGTGGCGCAGGGAAAGCGGCTTTATTACAAGTCTTCATCGTCATCGTGGCTGGGCCAGGAAAAGGTGGACAGGTACCGAAACAAAGTTCTCTTCAGCGAGCTGCATTTGCTTCAACGACTGGTTTACATAACGTCGGAGCCCTACGAGCAAAAGCAGGAACAGAAATCGAAAGGCAATGCATCAGGCGAAGAGACGTTGCTCATACACTTTATTAAGCATTTGGTCAGAGTCACCACGCGGCGAAACTCATTCTATGTAACGCTCGGCTTGAGTCGCCTGCTGTACAACTACACAACGGCTGAGACGATGGAGGTTTACAACGCGGTGATTCAAGACCCGGAGCGCGTAAAGGACGATTACTACTATCGCTCACGTAAAGGAGTCCTGATGCAGGAATTGAAGAAACGCTTCGGAGATTTTGTCGAAGTTGCACGTGGGCCTCGCGGAGAAGAACGGTTCCGAGCTTCGGACCAGCAGTCTCGATTCAAAGACCTGGTTGCCGAATGTCTCTCGTTTTTTACCCCCTGGTATACGCCGTGTCTGGTCCCGGCCGGAGTCAACCCCATTATTGACGGAATTGATAGCCTCTCGTCGCACGGTCAGCAACAGGAAGACAAGGTCGAGGTCGACCGCATTCACGCTATCCTTCACCCCACTTGTCATGAACGCCTGATCGATTCGCTGGGCTATGAATCACCGGCCCAGCGTCTTGAGGTTCCCCATTTCTTTCTGGCGGAAGACAACGGTCGAGGAGAAGGTCGACGCGACTTTCGCAGGTTTTCATCGGGGCTCGATCAGAGCGAGCTCGACGAGATAAAGGGACACCTTGACGTTCAGTCCGGACGACGCAGGAAAGCATTTGCCGGTCTCCTTCGCGTTTTGGTTGATGGAGACGAGCGCGCCCGCATCGATCTGGCGCATGCAAGCCGAGCCAAGTTCGCTTTGGATGAAGACGCAGAGCTGTTGGAAGTTCGCGCTACGGTTGATGGCGACGATCTGTTATTGGCTTCACATCTTTTTGCCCATCAGGATTCGGACAGCGACGAAACATTGGCCGCCTCGATCGTGCTCGAAGGAGGGCAAAAACTCGCAATCAGCGTTGCGCCGTCAACCCACGCCCAGGGCGCATTGGTCGATGTTGCCTACAGCGAGACAAATCCGTTGAGAGCTGCTTCGCGTTTTCTCTGGAGGTTAACGCAGTCCGGCGACCAGCGAGCGTCGGTCATTGGTTGGAATCCGTTGCGCGCGGGAGCCCTCGCGGTTGCAGCAGTGCTTCTGATGGTTCTGGCTTTTGGCGTGATTCAGTTTTTGCGACAGAGAGGTTCTTCAAACTCACCTTCGCAAGTTGTAACTACCAATCCGCAACCGGAAGCGGTCGAGAAGCCGCAGAATCAGCCCGCTGCGAATGTCGCGAATGTTACGCAATCAGCGCCAACAAATATTCCTGCTGAGGCTCCACGTGCTGCGTATATTCCGGAGCAGAGAAGCGGTACAACGAAATCTATGCCTCGATCGGTCTCTCCTGCCCCGGGAAGGCCTGAGGTCGCTACTGCCGATCCATCTCGCCGCAGTAGCGACGTACCTCAACCTAACCAGACATCCGTCGCTCAAATTCCGGAGTCGGATGAAACGCGCGACACGGTTGATCCTTCAACCCGTCCAGATGATTCCACGCGCGCGCCCAAGACGGTGCGATCGTTGTCGTTGTCTGAAGTCAGGAACATTTATCTGGAAATGACCGGAGATGAATCGTTAACCGAAAGTTTGCGCGGACGGTTGGTCGAAAAGTTAGGAACCAGCGGACGATTCCAAACAGCGGAGTCGAAAGATTCTGCGGACGCGCGGCTTATAGTTAACGTCTCGCGTATAAAAGGCGAGCCCGGAAAGATTGCGATCAGCGCGCGAATGTTCAACGAGATCAGTGAGATGCTCTGGAGTAGCCAACGCGTCGTGGAAGGCGCGTGGGAATCGGATTCGGTAGAGATTGTGGCTGCCGGTGTCATTAAGGGTCTGCTCGACGAAGCGAAGAAATTGGAACGGCGGCGTTAGAGCAGCGCAGGGGGAGACTGTCAGCCACATCGGGCCAACAGACGAAAGTCAGCAGCTTTCACCGGTTTGAGTTGCTAACTGCTTGTTCTGTTGGCCCGGCTTTTTATTTTATTTCGCCTTGAAGCACAAACCCGGCCCAGAAGTAAGGAGCTTGCCAACGCTTCTCTTTCCAAACCGCGAGTTGCGCGTTGCGCAGGGCTGCGGCCGGCCGTAGTTGCTCGCGACCGAGCATTCCTTTGTAAAGTTCCGCCATTAAATCTGCCGACGCTTCGTCGGAAACATTCCAAAGACTGACGATCACACGCGCCGCGCCTGCGTACATGAAGCCACGTGTAAACCCAACCAGTCCTTCGCCTTTGATGTCTCTTCCCAGACCGGTGCGGCATCCGCTGAGCACAACCAAATCCGCGGACAACCGCAAATTGAAAACCTCGTGCGCCCACAGAAATCCATCCTGATCCACACCGCGTCGATCAACCAGCGAAAGAACCATGCTCGAAAGCTCGGGATGAGTGCCGTCCAGAAAACCGTGCGTGGCGAAGTGAACATAGCGGTAGCGGCCCAGATCGGCGCTGGTCGCAGTCGCGCGGCTGGCATCGAAATCCAAAGCCTTTTTGCTTTGAGTCGGCGGCACCTGCGCAAGAATCTTATTGGCCTCAAGTCGTGTGAACGGCAGCCGCTCGATCGGTACTCCATCAAGCGCGGCAATTAGAGGTTGTGTTTGAGGTGCGCCTTCCTGGTAGCCATGAGCGCGTTGGGCTGAAGAGACCTGGCGGTTGGCCTGGCGCCTGTCTTCGCTTGAGTGCTTTATACGCTCGTCAGTCTTATCAAATACCGGATCGGCAATCATTACCAGAGTTCGTGGCGCAGGTTGACGTCCTTGAATCTCTTTTCGCAAAGCGACGAGCGTCGACGCCGAAGGCAATGTAACGATCTCGTGATCGACGATCATCGGATGAGAGAGCGAAACGATCGAAGCTGCATCGCCCTCGGTTTCAGGCGCCGGCAGAGCAGCGAAAGGTATGTAGTGAAGGGCTCCATCACCGACGATGATCAATCGCTTTGTCGAAAGTTGCGCGGCTACCGGCCTGAGCAGCATACGGCTCAGTCGCGCCGCGGCCCGTGGGTAATCGCGATCGGCGCGCGCAACTCGTTCCTGGCGTTCTTCCGGTGTCTCAAATCTGATCTTCTGGTTGCGTGCGATGAGAAGATCGAGAACCCCAGTTGCCGCTTCTTCGATCTCGGCCCGCGATGGCAACTCATAACTCTTCAGCGAATCCGGTGTGACCATCCAAAGGTAGCTCTTCTCGTCGCCGAGCGAGTACTCGAGCAATATCGTATCCGGATCCAAAGCCTGCCGCTGAATTTCGCCTAACGACAACGGAGCCGGTTGAGTCAGCGCAGCGTATCGGGGACTGGCAACCCGAATCTCGGCTTCGACCTCCTGAAATTGAAAAAGCGCGGCCTCGGTCTCTCGATTCAGCTGATGCGTTTGTTCGTCGTTTGGGCCTTTGGTCAAAAGGCTGATCTGCTTCTTCTCCCCCAGCGATGCCAGTTTTTTCTCAAGATTTTGCTCGCGTTCGAGCAGCGCAGGACTGATGCCTTGTCTTATGTCGGCATGAGCCTCGCTCAGCATTTCAAGCAATGTACGCGCGCGTGCGCGTTCGCTTGCCTGGAGCGCGAGCACGTCGAAACCCTTGCCGGGCTGCTGCGTGTGGAGCGCCATAAGCACGGAAATATATGCTTCGAAGTGTTCCTGCACCGTGGCGAAATAAGAAGCGCGAAGTTCCCGGCCGGTGAGTTTGGCGCGCAGCGATTCGACGATCGAGATCGCCAAGGTAATTCGCTCAAGCGCTTCGGCGAGGTTACCGCGCTTCTGTTCAAGCAGAGCGATTCGGCGAAGAGTCGTCGCTTCGGTAGCAGGATTTTCGATTATGCGACTCAGCCTCAGCGATTCATTGTAGGACTCAATCGCCTTTGTGGTTTCGCCGAGTGCCGCGTAGGTCCTTCCGGCATCGCCCAGAGTCTCGGCCTTGCCGCTCAAATCGCCAACTGCCTGTCGCAGTCTCAATGCCCGCGTGAAATACTCAAGCGCTTTCTGGTATTCCCCACGCGAGTGGTGAACCAGTCCAATGTTATTCAACGTGTACGCTTCCATCGATCGGTCGCCCGCGCGCCGCAACTCAGAAAGAGCCAGTTCGTAGAAATCAAGCGCCTCCCTGGACTTACCCTGTTCGCTTAGTACGAACCCCATGTTGTTGAGTGTGATCGCAACGACTCGGTCGTTCCTCACGGCCCTGAGCATTGGTAGCGCTCGAAGGTAGTAATCCAGCGCCTGCTGAGTTTCACCGATACTGTGATAGACGCGGCCGATGTTATTCAGCGTAACTGCTTCGGCGTTGCGATCCTCCAGCGCGCGAAAAATCTGCAAAGCCATCTGGTAATTGGTAAGCGTCTTCTGCTTTTCTCCCCGGCTGTCCAGATTCAAACCGATGTTTACCAGCGAGGCCGCTTCGGTCCGCTTGTCTCCGGCTTTTCGCGCTGTGGACAAGGCCTGGGTGTAAAATTGAAGCGCATTTTTCTTCTGGCCCATTCCGTCGTAAACCAGACCGATGTTGTTCAGTGTCGCGGCCTCGACAGAGGCATCGCCGAGCGCTCGGAACAACAACAACGCCCGGTTAAACGAGTTGAGCGCGTTCTGCTTTTCGCCCAGCCCATCCTGAATCGTCCCGATGTAATTCAGCGTCAGACCCTGGGATCGTCTATCGCCCGAGCGTTGCCAGAGCGGCAGCGCCTCCTGGAATTTAGCTAATGCGGCCGGCGTCCCGCCCTGCACTTCGTCGAGCAGCCGCCGTCCCTCGGCAAAAAGCTCGGAAGCTCGTTTGGCATCATTCTTCTGCTGGGGCAACACAGGAATCGAGCACGAGATCAGCACCAAGAGAATTGCAAGTAACTCGGCGAGAATTCCGCGCAAAGACACGCCACCGGCCAGACGCCGGGGCAAGCGATTCGGGCTTCTTTCGGTTGTCGCGGGAATACTGCGGCTACTCATACTTTAATAAAGGGGCAGGGGAGAAGTTTGCCTCGAAATAGGTTCAATATTATCTCGGTTTCTGGCCCCACCTTGTCAACCTAAAGCTAGGCAGATACGACCGTTGCGGTGTAGAATACGTACCTAAATTGCCCAGGCCTTGAAGTGTTCTTCTTCTAAACCGGCCACATTCACGCTGGGACCGCTACCGCCGGATTCGGAGAAAAGCTATGTCACCCATCTCGCTAAAATACACAGGTAAAGTTTTTTGGCTCGCATTCGGAATTCTACTGTATGCGGCCCCGATGACTTTTGCCCAGTCGGCAGCGGATTCGTCCGCGGCGTCTGGCCTGGCGACCTCCAGCGTACCTGCGTTGTCGGCGATGCTTTATGGCGTGGTGACAGATGAAAACAGCGCGGTTGTGGCCGGCGCTTCGGTGTCGCTCAAGAACCCGGGAAACAAATTCCAACAGGAAACCACGACGGCCGGCGACGGCAGCTTTTCGTTCAACGACCTGGTTCCAGGAACTTACGTCGTCACGGTCCAAAGCAAAGGATTCTCGACCGCCGAAGTTCTGAACGTCACGGTTAGCCCGAACGAGCTGGCGCCATTGAAAGTTAAGCTGCGCGTCGGAAACGTAGACGAGACAGTTACGATCACAGCCGAACCGCCGGTAGTGAAACAATCTGCGGGACTCGGCATCTCGCTCGATCGTTCGATGATCGAAGATCTCCCGCTCAGCGGCCGCAGTCTGCAGAACGCTATCCTGCTTGCTCCTGGCACGGTGGCGACTCGCGCGACTTTCGCGGAGCAGGGACAGATCAGCGTCAACGGCCAACGCGCGAACGCGAACTATTTCATGGTCGACGGTGTCAGCGCGAACATCGGCGTCGCCGCGGGCGCAACCGGAACCGGACAGTCGGGCGCAGGTTCGCTGCCGGGTCTGAGCGTGATGGGAAGTACGAACACGCTGGTGTCGCTCGATGCGTTGCAGGAGCTCAGAGTTTTGACCAGTCCGTTCGCTCCTGAGTACGGGCGAACACCCGGCGGGCAGATCCTGATGACGACCCGCGCCGGGACAAACCAGTTTCGTGGAAACGTGTTTTGGAATTTCCGCAGCAGCGCTTTGGACGCGCGCGACTGGTTTGCGAAGCCGGTTCCGTCGGATCGCAGCGCGTCACAGACGCATAATTTTGGCGGAATCTTTAGCGGACCAATTTTCAAAGATCGCACAAACTTTTTTCTCTCGTTCGAAGGATTGAGCGCGCGTGTCCCGCAATTCGCGGTTACCGAAGTGCCGTCGCTGGCCGCGCGTCAACTGGCCTTCCCGGTAATGCAGCCGTATCTGAATTCGTTCCCGGTTCCCAACGGCCCAACTTCGCGGATCAATCCTGCGCTGGCAGAGTTCGCATCAGGTTATACCGATACCGCGCGATTCGGCGCCGGCAGCGTTCGAGTCGATCACAAGCTTGGTGAGAAGACCACCCTCTTCGGTCGCTACAACTACGCGCCATCCGAAATTGTTCAGCGCGGCGCTGTCAGCAGTCTTAACAATCCCATGCGGATGTCGTTCGAGACGCAGACCGCGACTTTGGGAGCAACCACCGTCATCACGCCCAACCTGATAAACGACTTTCGGGCTAATTACAGTCGCAGCAACGCGGAGAAGTTTTTCGAACTGGACAACTTTGGCGGCGCGGTTCCGCTGGCCGACTCGCGAGTGTTTCCCTCTTGGGCCATGCGCGAAAACTCCTTTTACGCTCTGACCATTGGCGCCGGCAACACGGCGATCTTAATGGGGAAAGACGCGGCCAGCTTTCAGGACCAACTGAATTTTGTCGAAAGCCTTTCGTACACCTTTGGCACGCACCAGGTTAAGGTCGGATTCGACTACCGGCAATTGAATTCGGTTTACGACGAATGGAAATACCGCGAGAACGCGCACTTCAATGCGGACCTGCTTGAATTGCAGTATGGCTATGCGTCGGCGGTCGCGTTGAGTGTACAGGATCGAACGACGGTTAAGTTCACCAACATTTCAGCGTACGCGCAGGATACATGGCGAGTCCGCCTGTGATTGAGTCTGACTTACGGACTGCGTTGGGATTACAACCCCGCGCCGAGCGGCGACAGCGCGCAGAGTTTATTCACCGTCCAACAGCTGGACAGTCCGGACGATCTTGATCTGGCGCCGGCGGGAACCGCGCTCTACAACGCGACCTTCAACAACTTCGCGCCGCGCATCGGATTTGCTTATCAGCTTTCGGACAAAGCTGGTTGGGAGTCGGTCATTCGCGGCGGCTTCGGCGTTTTTTATGATCTCGGTACAGGGCCGCTCGGCAATTCGGCCAGCTCGTTTCCGTACCAGCGACGCCGTGTCTACACCAACTACACCTACCCGCTGGATGGAATTCTCAACACGCCGCTGCCGTATACAACCGAGCTGCCGGTTAGTTTGATCCGCGTGGCGGAGCCCGATCTTAAGCTTCCCCGAGTCATGCAGTGGAACTTCGGACTCGAACAATCTTTTGGGTCGAACAACGTGGTAACTGCGTCATACGTCCGGGCCAGCGGGCGGCGTCTACTTCGCACCGAGATGTTGTTGGATCCCAACCCGAATTTCGGGCAGGTGTACGTCACCACGAACAACGCCACTTCAGATTACAACGCGTTGCAGGTTCAGTTTCAGTCGAGACTGACCAAAGGGTTCCAGTTGTTTGGGGGTTACACGTATGCGCATTCGAACGACATCGCTTCAAATGATTCGTCCGTAAATCTTCCGGCTTTGTCGGGCTACGATGCATTGCGCGATCTGGGGCCGTCGGACTTTGATGTTCGACATTCATTCAGCGCTGCGATCTCGTACGAGCTGCCGTCGTTTTTTGAAAGTGGATTTGGAAATTCTTTGCTTCGTGACTGGACGATTGACTCGCTGATCAGCATGCGCAGCGCGCCGCCGGTCGAAATATTCTCGCTGAGAAATTCACCGTATGGTCCGTACTACCTGCGCCCGGATTTGGTTCCCGGTGTTCCGATGTATCTCGCGGACGATACCGCGCCCGGTGGCCGGCGTTTCAACCCTGCTGCCTTCGCCATTCCAACCGACGAACGCCAGGGCACTCTTTCTCGCAACGCACTGCGTGGATTCCCAATGGCGCAGGTCGACATAGGATTGAATCGGCGCTTCAAGTTAACTGAGCGGTTCGCCATGCAGGTTCGCATGGAAGTTTTCAATCTCTTCAACCATCCAAATTTCGCCAGCCCGGTCGGTGATCTCGACAGCACCCAGTTTGGCCGCTCGACATCCATGCTCAGTCGAACTCAAACCGCGACGAACAATACCGGCTTCAACCCGCTGTTCCAGACCGGCGGACCGCGCGGATTTCAATTTGGATTCAAGTTCCAGTTCTAAGCTTCCGCCCGTAATTCAACTCAAGATTCGCTAACGGGGCAGAAGCCCGACCGTAAGGGAGGGCGTTTTGCTATCCTTTGGCTCAGCTTAAGGAGGGTAGAACGCCCTCCCTTACGGTCGGGCTTCTGCCCCTTAATCGATACGCCGAGACCTCGATGCTGCGCTCCCTCGGCATTCATCTTGCTCATAACGCGGAGTATTAAGAAAGATGGCTCGGATCGTGCCATATGTGTACACACGCGTGTTGGTGGATGTACGAGAATTGACGCGCGGCGAAAAAAATTCAGCAAAGGGGTTTCCAATGGCGACAGCAAAAAAGGCGAGTACCAAACGAGAGCTGATCGATACCGGCAATGACAAACGTTATGTTCGGCGTGATGAGAAGGGTCGGTTTGATGAAGTTGATGATGTCGGCCGATCGCTATCGCAGGACGTTAGAAAAAAGGCCAAGACGGTGGTTAAGCCTGGTCAGGGAGATAAGGGCGATCAAAAGCGGCGAACTTCAAAATAGCCGGATGTAACAAATGTAACAGAAGAGAAGCACTGGCGGACCGTCAGTCCGCGTTCTGTTCTTCCCGTACTTGTCCGGTACCGCGCTGGGCGGCTGATCCTGTTCCGGATTTCCGGCGCAGCGGCACTAAGCGTTGCAGCGTTTCCTCCAGGTGGAGGAAGTCGAGCGGCTTTTGCAAATATTCATTGCAGCCCGCCGCCATCGCAAGCTTTCTATGTTGGACCGGCTCATGACCGGAGCAGATGATGATCGGCGTTTGATGCAGGGATTTGTGCTGACGGACTCGACGTGCTACCGCGAAACCGTCTTGTCTTGGGAGCTGCAGGTCCATCATGATCAGATCCGGCATTTCGATCTCAAATACGTTCACTGCCTGATCGCCATCGGACGCTTCCACTACGCGATAGCCCTTCATCTCAAGTAACGTCCGCATCATAAAGCGGCTGTCGTCATCATCTTCCACCAGCATGATTGAAGGCGGAGATTCTTTTTCGTATTTCATATTCACACGGCTGGTAGCCGACGAGGGTGAGTTGATCTGACATCGAGTTGGAGCTGCTGCCATAATATTCCTGGCCTCCGTGACACACTGGTTCGATGGAGTGAAAGTCGGAGCGGCCTGTCGAGTAACGACTTGACTCGAATTTAGAGTTTTAGGAATCGACGCGGCGGCTGCCCTGACCAGATATGCGGAAATCATACTCGCCGAGTTAGGCAATCGTCTGTACGATATCGGACATATATACTCGCGCAATTCCGTTCACGCCTCGTCTATCACATGGCATCGCCCCATCCAGCATTCCGCCAAGACCTTTCTTGGTGTAATTTCTTCCAGAGTTCGTGTGTTTCGTCGTTTAGAAACGAGGTGTCCTTATTCAAATCTGGCAAGCGACCAGAAATTCAACGAGCGATGCGGACCACGAATCACACGAAGAAACACAAAAACCAGTCACACGAAAATTGACTCGCCCTTCTTGTCTTGAGTAAGCTCGAATCGGAACAATCGCGAAACTCATCACTCGCTCGTGCGTAGTAGCTGCTTAGTAGCTTTGCCCGTGCACGGACAAAAACCAAAACCCGTCTGAAGTCGCGCTGTTTCTGTTTGATGGCCGGAAACTCAAATACTCTTTCAAGCAATGTCGTTTTTCGAAGCGCTAAAACTCGCAATTTCATCGATCGCGGCTAACAAGCTGCGGTCTTTTCTGACGCTGCTTGGTGTGATCTTCGGCGTTGCGACGGTGATCGTAGTCGTGTCGCTGGTCGAAGGGTTCAATTCCTACGTCGACGAAAAGATCGCCAACATCGGAACAAACGCATTCGGTGTGCAGAAATATTCGATCGAAGATTTTTCGAGTGTCGAAGCCCTGAACGCTGCCCGCAGACGGAACAAAGACATCACGTTGGACGATCTCGAGGCCTTGCGAACTCGCGGCGGCGCGATTAAGGACGCCGGCGGCAAAGCGGGAACGGCCGGCGATGTGAAATTCGGCTCGACTACTCTGTTTCGCGTCGGCATCACTGCGACGACGCCGAACATCGCCGACATAGAACATTTGGAAGTAGGCGACGGTCGTTATTTCATAAACTCCGACGAAGACACGCGACGCAACGTCTGCTTTATCGGCGCCGACGTGGCGGAAAAGCTTTTTCCGGTAAGCAGCCCGATCGGGCAGACGATAAAAGTTGACGGCCGGCCGTACGAAGTGATCGGAGTAGGAAAAGCACTCGGCACGGTTTTTGGCCAGCCGCGCGATATGTATGTATCGATCCCGCTTTCTACTTTTCTTGCCAGTTACGGATCGCGCCGCTCGATCAACATAAGCGTGACGGCGGTGAGTGACGCGGCATATCTGGACGCAATCGACGAAGCGCGAGTCCTGCTGCGAGCGCGAAGAAAGCTGGAGCCAAACGAACCCGACAATTTCGGAATCATCACGCCGAGCGCGATCAACGAGTTGCGCGATAGCATTTTCGGCACGATTCAAACAGCGGCAATCGGCGTCACTTCCATTTCGTTAGTTGTCGGCGGGATCGTGATCATGAACATCATGCTGGTTAGCGTGACCGAACGAACAAAGGAGATCGGAATCCGAAAAAGCATCGGCGCCAGGCGACAGGATATTTTGAAACAGTTCCTGGCCGAATCGACTCTGCTGGCACTTTGTGGAGGAGCGATTGGAGTGTTGATCGCCTACACGCTTGCGAAGCTGGTTGCGACTCTGACTCCGGTCCCCACCTCGCTACCCATGTTTGCGGTGGCAGCGGCGCTGTTGGTCTCGGGCGGCGTAGGACTTATCTCGGGAGTCTATCCGGCATGGAAAGCCGCGGGACTCGATCCGATTGAAGCATTGAGGACAGAATGACGTGGAGAAGTCAGAAGACAGGAGACAGAAGTCAGAAGGAAGAGTTTCTACGCTTTTCCTTCTGACTCCTGACTTCTGACTCCTTTTTTATGCCCCTTCTACGCACCGACATCTACGAAAACCTCCTAATGGGTCTGGACACGCTCTGGCAGCACAAGCTGCGCTCGTTTCTGACGATCCTCGGAGTGGTAATCGGAACGATGACCGTGATCGTGATCGCGGCGTTCGTCGGCGGGATCGAGGCTCGAGTTTCAAAAGAGATCGAGTCGTTCGGAACCAATTCGATTTACGCCTACAGGTTTGATCCGGGCTTTAACTTTAATCCATCGGCCGAAGAGCGAATGCGCAAGCCGCTTAGCTACGAAGACGCGCTCGCCATCGAAGCCGAGTGTCCATCGATAGCGTACGTCGCTCCGTTCATGTCGCCGGTTGATTTCATCGGCGGACCGTTCACTCAACGCGTCTTCGTGCGCTTTCGCGATATCGAGATGACGAACGCGACTGTGCAGGGAACCGTCGCCGGATATTTCAAAATGGGTGTGACCGACGTCGAGGAAGGACGCTATTTCACCGACGAAGAGAACGAACGCCGCGCTAACGTTGTAGTGATCGGACGCGACGTTGCGAACACGCTTTTCCCCAGTTTCGTGGCTGTCGATAAAGAAGTGCAGATCAACGGCCGCAGCTATCGTGTTGTCGGCGTGCTAACCGAGCGCGATACGTTTCTGGTCGGCGCTGAAGATCCGAACAACGAAAACAAAGCCGTGTACATGCCTTACAAGACGCTTCAGCAGATGTACCCGAATGTCGAAGACAATTTCATCATGGCGACTGCGCATCCGGGCCGTATGAAGCAAGCGGTCGAAGAGATGCGCGAGTTGTTGCGCAAACGAAGAAAAGTGCCGTTCAACGCACCCGACAACTTTGGAATTTCAACCGGCGAACAGATCATCGAGCAGTTCGGAGCGATCACCAGCGGCGTCTTTGCCTTGATGGTAGCGATTTCATCGGTCGGCCTTTTGATCGGAGGTATCGGCGTGATGAACATCATGCTGGTCTCCGTGACAGAGCGAACAAAAGAGATCGGCGTTCGCAAGGCTATCGGAGCGAAACGACGCGATATCATTCTTCAGTTTTTGATCGAGGCTGCCACGTTGACAGGCCTGGGCGGAGTGCTGGGGATAATCTGCGGAACTGTGATCGCGAAGTTGGTGCAGCTGATCATGCCTACATACATTCCGCTATGGGCGCCGGTGGTTGGATTTGGACTCTCGGTATTTCTCGGACTCAGCTTTGGACTTTGGCCGGCATGGAAGGCCGCGCGACTGCATCCGATCGAAGCGTTGAGATATGAGTAAAAGGAGCGCAGGGCGGCTCGCCTGCGCTCCGTCCGACAAAAATCGACCCTGGAGAGACGGCAGAATTTGCAGTCCCTTCAGGGTCGGATTTGTGTAAGTCGATGGTTTAGTGCAGCGATGCAGCGGCAGCCACCGTTTAAGTCACAAAGGCTAAGCCGCCACTTCTTTCGCTCGCGCGTGGATCATGCGACGCAGCCGATCCGCGAATAGCACGTCGATCTTTTGCGGCTCGATGACCGCAGTCACTTCGCCCAGACCGAATACCGGATGCATCAGCGTTTGACCGGTCTTGTAAACCGTCGATTGATCGTAAGGCGCGCCAGGTTTCAGCGCCGATCGGCCCGAACCCTTGGTACCGCCCTTTAACGAACTCTTCGTGCCGCAGACCGAGCAACTCACGCGCGAGACACGACCCAGCTTAGTCAGCGTAGCCACCACGTGGCCTCGCTCTTCGCCGCATACCGCGCAAAGTTTCTCTACGCGATCACCAATTGCGAATACTTGTTTTTCCATAAATCCTCATCGTTACTGCTGAAGAGAGTTCGGAACCGATAGCTCTGACCAGGCTCCGAAACTTATTTGTATCGGTACGTAATCCGGCCTCGTGTCAAATCGTATGGGGACATCTCGACGCTGACGCGATCGCCTTCCAAAATGCGAATGTAGTTCTTCCGCATCTTGCCGGAAATCTGGGCCAGAACCATATGCTCCGACCCATCCAGACGAACTTTGAAAAAGGCGTTGGGCAGTTTGTCGATGACGACGCCCTCCGCCGGAATCAAATCTTCTTTAGACAAATTCTCTCTCCTCTTAAGTTGATCGTAATCAAGCCGAGGCAAAAGAGCCTCGAGCAAAATTAAGCGACGTTATCTGGCGCGACGCGGTCGAAACGAGCGACGGCCGACGCTGGCGCTATGCCGAACCGAAGCAAACGGTTTCGGCGGAGTTGATGCGGGAACGGTCCCGCCAAATCCCGGTAAGGTGACGCGTTCAACCGCTTGTCCGGTCAACCGTTCGATCGCACGCATGTTCAGTTCTTCCACCGGCGTCACCAAAGTGATTGCGCGTCCGGCGTTGCCTGCGCGTCCGGTTCGACCGATGCGATGAACGTAATCTTCCGGCACGTGCGGAACGTCGTAGTTGATCACGTGCGAAATCGAATCCACGTCGATTCCGCGGGCCGCGATGTCGGTTGCAACCAAAACTCGCGTCTGACCATTTTTGAACGAACGCAGCGCGGCTTCGCGTTGCGGTTGAGTTCGGTCGGCATGAATCCGGTTAACTTTGTGATCGCGCGCTTCGAGAATGTGCGAAAGTCGCTCGGCTCCGCGACGAGTTCGGGTAAACACCAGCACTCGTTCGAACCGTTCCTTCTCAAGCAAATTCAGCAAGAGCGCTGTCTTCGATTCCATCGAAACCGGGTAAGCAGATTGCTCGACCATTTCAGCAGCCCGTCCACGCTGGTTTACCTCAACCAGTTTGGGCGACCGCATGGTTGAACGCGCGATTTTTTCGATCGCGCTCGACATGGTTGCTGAAAACAACAGCGTCTGCCGTTCCTTCGGCAACGCGGCCAGAATCCGTTGAATCGCGGGCAAGAATCCCATGTCCAGCATGCGATCCGCTTCGTCAAGCACCAATGTTTCTAAATACGAAAAATCGACCGCGCCTCGTTCCATGTGATCGAGCAAACGACCGGGCGTAGCGACCAACAAACTAACTCCGCGTCGAAGTGCCTCGGTTTGTCGCCCTATTCCGGCGCCGCCAATCAATGTCACGCAACCCAGCCTTTTCTTCTTTCCGATTAGCGATCGATAACTGGCTTCGATTTGTAACGCCAGTTCGCGCGTGGGAGCCAGAACCAGGACTCTGATTCCGGGTCGCTCGCGTTCCGACATGCGCTGAATAATTGGAAGAAGAAATGCGGCCGTCTTGCCGGTTCCGGTTTCGGCACAGCCGATCAGATCGGAACCCGTTAGAACTATCGGTATAGCCTGTTTTTGAATTGGTGTAGGTTCAGTGTATCCAAGAGACTCGCACGCGCGCACTTGCGCTGGCAGAAGTCCCAATTGCGAAAAATCCATGAATTTCCTTTGTGCGGCTCAAACCGTACTTACGGGAGCTCGCCTCTTTCTATCTTTCGATTTTATAAATGGCCCGCGGGGTTTGGTTTCAGCCCGTCGCGCCTATGACCGTATTTGCGTTCCTGCGTGAAGCACAACGCTCCACGCAGGAACGCAAATACAAATTAGCAGGTGATTACCAGCGTGAATCGCGGTTTCCACCGCCACCACCACCGTAGCCGCCACGGCCACCGCCGCCGCCACGATTGCCACCGCCGCCGTTACGGCCACCGAATCCGCCACGACCACCGCCGCCGCCACGATCTTCGCGCGGACGCGCTTCGTTGACGGTCAGGCTACGGCCACCAAATTCAGTTCCGTTGAACTGCTGGATAGCCGCCTGGCCTTCCTCGGCTGTGGACATTTCGACGAAGCCAAAGCCACGCGAACGTCCGGTCTCGCGGTCTTCGACGACCGAAGCAGACTCGACTGTGCCCGCCTGCGCGAACAACTGCTGCAAATCTTCGCTCGAGGTCTGAAACGCGAGATTGCCGACGTAAAGTTTAATAGACATAAAAGTATGTACCTCTCCCAAAGGTCGGGAGCATCTGAGAAGCTGCGAATCTAAGTGGCTTCGGTGTAACGGTAGGCAGCGAAGGCTTTCGTGTTCGGGTGCTCTTTGACGAGCGGCTTCTAAAGTTAAGAACCAGCCTACTCTCGAACTATCCAGAACGCCGCCGCAAATGCAAATTATCGCGAAGCGCATCACCGTTGATGCCAGAGAGAAGGAATTACCGGGGCTATGATGCCCCAGAATGGCCATCAGTTGCAAGCTCGCGGCAGGGTTAAGCGGAGCTAAGTCATTGAAAGGCCGCGAAATATTAGGCCGAGCTGGTAGCGTTCTGGCTATTGGGAGGTGAGAAAAGGGACATTTTGGGGCTCATAGGCTCTCAATATTGAATAGCCAGTTTAAGCACCCCACCTCGCAGTCAGGAAGGGGACCCTGTCCCCGCCTGCTTCCAAAAACCACAACTTGATGAGGGATTAGACTTGAGGCGGGGACAGGGTCCCCTTCCTGACTGCATCTATCCCCAACAGAATACTTTCTTTGGACTTCTGGACCTCACAACAATCTAAGGCACAATCTCAAACGAAATCTTGTTCGATTCCAACGCCGTTCCCTGGCAGCATTCCACCCGCCGTTCCAGCACCAGCTCGTATCGCCCGGCCTTGAGGTCGCCGTACCAATTAATCGCCCCGGTGTTCAAAGTGAACCAATCGATGTCCTTCGTCTCTTTGGGTTGCAAGTCATAGAAACGCCTCGACTGACTCATTTCGCACCGCTGAATAAACTCTTTCGTTTCGGCCTCCCGGACCAGATTTGTCGTGTATGGCAGCAACTGGCCGTCTTTTCTCAACTGCGGTTTGTTCTGAAAAACCGCCGTCGAGAGACAATACTTAGCCGGCTTCGTTCCGTTGTTGGTTAAGGAGATCGTGATCGGGATTTCCTCGTTGACCTTGTAAACAGTTTTCGCTGGTCCGAACAATCCGCCTCCGGTGGTAATGGCTATCTTGACCGAACTCGGATCGACTGGTCCGACTCCACCCGCTGTATTTTCCTGTTGCTTTCCAGGTGTTCCTAAAGAAATGCCAAAGAACACGGTTCCCAGGAGCAGCAAGATGAGACAAAGCTTTTTCATATGATTTCTCTCCTAAACTGTCGGAGATATAGCACGAAGGTCTGACCCGGCGCTACCAAATGACGCCGAGCAGCGCCGAATCTCTGACCTGCGGATGAAGGACACAGCCGAATTGTATTGACCGTGTACCGCTCTTAATACTGTCAATTCTGACAGTTCTAATTATCCAAATGAGACAGTAGGATCAGCTAACGGGTTGGTTTAGCGTCAGGCGTCGACAGGCGCTCGTATCGGCGGGGATCGAACTCCGGAAACGGATGACATAAAGGTCTCATAACACGTGGCAATCAAAGCTACTCCTTCAAGGAGAGCAAACCAGACATCAGGTTTATTAAAGGAGATCCAGTAATGAAACAGAACCGAAAGCCGATCGGCCTCGCGCTCGCAACGTTGCTCCTGTTGTCCTTATATGGATGTCAGGCGCCACAGCCCGCTACGAATGCCAACTCTCAAACCGCCGGTTCACCGAGCGCCACGACCGCAAAGCCGGATCCAAAGGTTGTCGAAGAGGTCAAAGAACTGCTGGCGAAACACGACAAGGCGCTAAGCGACAAGAGTATCGACGCGGTGATGGCTACTTTCTCGACCAACCCGAACACGGTCGTGCTCGGCACCGGGCAAGGCGAGCGCTTCCTCGGCACCCAGGCAATCAAGGACGCGTATAACGAAATCTTTAAGGACTACGACGCGGGGACGATGGTCAGCAATTGCGATTGGAAAACAGGCGGCGCGGATGGCGCGGGCGAGATGGCCTGGTTGGCGGCAACCTGCCAGATCAGCGACTCGATGAAGGGCGTCAAACGAGAGTACCTGCTGAACGTATCCGCGGCGGTCGAAAAACAGGGCGGCCAGTGGCGCTTCGTAATGCTTCACATGTCGAACGCAACGACCAACAGCCCACCGCCCGCAACCGGCGCTTCACCGACCGAGAATGGGAAGTGAACAAGTCAGCCAATTCAATTTTCTGAAGTCTGAATCGGAGGCGAGTTATGAGTGACGACGCGAAAATCGAAAACGAAGTGGCCGAGCCGGATGAGGATAAGACGAAATCTCGTAGAGACTTTCTACGCAGTCTGGGGCGATGGTCGGCGATCATTATTGGCGGCGTAGTAGCGGGCGGATTCGCTGACCCGCAGGATGCGGCCGGCTGGGTAAACTCACGCGGCGGTTGGGTGAACGCACACGGTGGCGGAGGCGGAAGCTGGGTCAACCGAGGCGGTGGCGGCGCGGGGTGGATAAACGGCGGCGGTGGCGGAGGGAGTTGGGTTAACCGCGGAGGCGGCTGGATAAATGGCGGCGGCGCGGGTTGGGTAAATCGACGAGGAAGCTGGATCAATCGACATTGATTGCGGCGATTGCGCATTTGAATCCCGCCTCCAGCGGGTAGGCGAGCCGCCAAAGCACCGATGCTGATAGGGGCAAAGAGCTTAGGAGCTTTGTCGGCTCGCCATTTCACTCTATTCCAGGAACAAGCGTGGGCCAATGAACCCTGTCGTCTACAACATTCCCGTTCAGTTGTTTGACGCTTATCGCGATCGAAACGTAATCGTTCGCGTGCACGAACCGTCCGAGCTGGTGCAGCGACTAGCCCAATCGGATCTAAAGAATGTCGTCTATCTGCAACTGCTTTCTCCGAACGTGGATGTCGAGCCTCTAACTCACTGGGGCGATTCCGTTCCGATAGACATACTCGTACACGATCCGGTTCAGCAGTTTCCGCTTCTCTACAATTTCGCAAAGCTTCTCGACAAACATCCGGTACGAGCTTCTGTCTCCACCGATCCGGGTTTCAGCAAGGCCGTCATTCTCGCTCTCGCTCTGAACTTCGCCGTCAAGCTGGACGTCGGTCAACCCGATGACGCCGTGATCGGTGAACTGAAGGAAATGCTCGAGCGCTATCTGCATCGTCCGAACGTTTCGCGACCCGTCGAATTCTTTCATAGCGTCTTTCAGAGCTTTTACACCGAGGAGCAAACCAGCCTGTGGCTTGTGCAGGAGGAGGATCCGGAACAGTTCCGCTTCGTAACGGATGACGGTAAGGAGACGGTTTCGTCTCGCTTTGGCCCAACTGGTTTTCAGAGTAACGACGGGCTTCGCAACGCACAGGCGGGCTCTGAAAGCGAGTGCGATACCTGCGAATTTCTGGATCGATGCGGCGGTTATTTCAAATGGCCGGATAAAGAGTTCAGTTGCGCAGGCGTGAAGTCGTTGTTCTCGACGCTGAGCGGAGCGGCGCAGGAACTGAGAATCGACATGGAAAGATTTGAATCGTCGCAAGGAGTAGTGCAGCCATGATGGGAAGTCACTTGTCGGTAATCCTGCTACCAACAAATAAATGCAACGTCAATTGCGAATACTGTTTTGAAGACAAGACCGACGATCGTCTGACGCCCGATCAACTGACGACGGTCGTGACGAAGATCCTGGACTTCATGGATGAAAGCAATGTCGGGTCGCTGACTTTCCACTGGCAGGGCGGCGAGATAATGACCATGCCGGTCCGGTATTTTGAAGAGGCGCACGACCGGATTCAGGAGCTGGGCTTGGCGCGCAACAAGAAGATCGACCACGGTCTGCAAACGAACATGATCGGATACTCGCCGCAGTGGGACGGAGTGATCAAGAACATGTTCGGCGGAAGCGTGGGAACGTCGATGGACTATCCGAACTTGTATCGAAAACTTTTTCGAGGCGGTCCCGAAGATTACAACCGAATCTGGGTTCGAAATGTCCGGGCGGCGCGTGACGCGGGGATAGGCGTCGGCGTTATTTCGGTTCCGAACAAGGCAACGCTTCAAGTGGGCGCGGAGAAGTTTTATTCATTCTTTGTTGACGAACTGGGAATTACGGACTTCCAGGTCAATACGCCGTTCCCCGGCGGCGAGCAGAACGACGCCAAGCGAGACCTGGCGCTCGAGAACGAAGAGCTCAGCCGATTCTTCATAGACCTTACCGACATTTGGGTCGAACGCGGAATGAATGCCGGAATCAAGCTGGGACCGATCGATCAGCTCATCGCGAAATTCTCGGGCGAACAACATTCGCTACCCTGCATCTGGCAATCGAATTGTACTGACGAGTTTATTTCGATCGATGCTCGCGGGCACGTGGCGCAATGCGATTGTTGGGTGACCAGCTATCCCGAGTATTTCTTCGGCAACATCTTCGAACCCGAGACGCTCTCTGAATTGCTCAGAAACAGTCCCGCGCGAAAACAGTTCGTCGATCGACCGCTCGCGATCATCGATCAGGACTGTATCCAGTGCGACTATCTTTCGCTTTGCCACGGGGGGTGTCCGGTCCGGACGTACACAATCAAGCACACCCTCTTCGAAAAAGATCCGTACTGCGGGCTCTACAAGAATCTATTTCGACATACCGAAGAAGTGGCGACGAGACTTGCCGGCGGGCGGGCTCCGATTCGCAGAACTCGAATGGGTTGCGACTCAAGCGACGGAATGTCGCTCGGTGACGATCCGGCTTTAGCAGACATCGCGAGTTGGCAAGCCGTGCCGTTGGTTCAAATCGAGCGGCGCAGAAGCGTCTGATCCGAGGTCGGCTCGATGCGTTGGACAATCTCGCAGAGTTGGAAACTAAGTGAGAGGTATCGCAGCTATTGGTAATGTGTCATCAGTTTCAAATGTGGCGAGGAATACAGGTGTCCGCAAAGACGCAAAGGCGCAAAGAAATCCGCAAAGATAAAGTAGATCTCAACGCCTTCGCGTCTTTGCGCATTTGCGGGAACCCTCTTTTCCGCTTCATTGAACTCACGGGAATTCAAACTGACCCACTCCCCAGCTATTTGTCTCGCAATTCATCATCTGACGCAAAAGGCCGCGCGAGTGCTTTTATTATTGGCCGCACAAGACATCTGCTCGTGCTTGCCTGTGCGTTGATCGCTTGTTTAGCTCAGCAAACGCCTGGGCAGAGCGAACCTGCCAAGAAAGAGTTCTGGCCCGAGATAAACGTCTATGTCGGGCTCAAACCAAAATGGCGATTGATGTTTCTGGCAAACGTGACCGGCGCCCGGGAAACAAGAGCCAGGACCGAAGCCCAAGCCGGCGTGCACGTCGATTATCTTTGGAATTCAACATTACATTTCCGCGGCGGATATCGTTATGTGTTCTCGCTCGACAACGGTAGCCACAAAGAGCATCGGATCCTGATCGAACAGACGCTGCGATTGCCGCTTCCGGCAAAGATCTTATTGAGCGATCGGAATCGAGAAGAGCTTCGAATCATCAACGGAGACGGTTCGTTTCGATATCGCAATCGAGTGACGCTCGAACGCGAATTTAACGCGAAGTTCATCAAGTTAACTCCGTATGTAGCGGGTGAACTTTTCTACGACACGCGGTTTGATGTTTTCAATCGAAACCGAATGACCGCCGGCATACAGTTTCCGATATTCAAGCGTTTGCAACCTTTCCGTGACCATGTACCTCACTTGCCGCGCAAGAGCGCGAGCCTCGATCTCTACTACACCCGCCAGAATGACAGCCGCTCGTCGCCGAATCATGTAAATGCAGCCGGGGCGACGCTGGTTCTTTCGTTCTGACCTTTCAGGAAGATACTGTCAGTGTCGAAATCCCACACTAATACGCCCTTCCTGACGGTCGGGCTTCTGCCCTCTTGCCGGAACTGCGTACTGCCGCGAACGGGGCGGAAGCCCGACCGTCAGGGAGGGCGTCTACAGATCGTAGGAATCGCAGTCAAAAAAATCCCGACCGCTTCACTTAACCAACCAGGTCTTAACGACCTGACGGTTCAATGAATGCGGTCGGGATGTTGGTGTTCCTCTGAACAAAGCCGGAACACCTACAGGCCCGCTCTACTCTTTTCCTCCCGGGCCCGCCCCGCCACTTGAGCGGACCCCAATAGAGTTGGCCCGTCTCTAATTATTCCTCTCGTGGCTAACTCAACGATCGCACACAGCGAAATCCAACGTGGTTGGTTCCTGTATCCGCTACACCCTTGCCACGTGCGCCGGGCATGTACCGCGCGCAGTATTGATCGGTACAAAGATAAGATCCGCCTTTCTGTACACGTTTGCTTACTCCCGGCTCTGACGGATCAAAGCTGTCAGCCGGACCCTGCGGATTTCGCACGAGCTGTTTTGTGTTTGCCAGCGTCTGGTAGTAATCCGGCCGGTACCAATCCGCTACCCATTCCCAGGTGTTGCCGGCCATGTCGAACAGCCCGAATCCGTTCGCGGCAAAGCTCGCCACCGGCGCTGTTGCCATGTAGCCGTCTTCGCCCGTGTTCTTTTCAGGGAAGTGGCCCTGATAAGTGTTGGCCATGATCTTTCCGTTGGGCCGAAATTCCTGGCCCCAAACATAGCGTTTGCGGTCCAGCGCGCCGCGTGCAGCGAACTCCCATTCGGCTTCGGTAGGCAATCGCTTTCCGGCCCACTTCGCATACGCCTGAGCATCGTCATAAGCGATGTGAACAACCGGATACTTTTCTTTCCCCTTCAGATCACTCGAGGGCCCGTCCGGATGACGCCAGTTCGCGCCCTTAACATAATTCCACCAACGGAAGTGATCGTTAAGCGGCACCGCCGTCGGCGGAGGCGTGAACACGACCGAGCCGGCCACCAGATTCTCCGGAGGGGCGCCGGGATAGTCTTCAGCTCTCGGAGTGCGTTCGGCGATAGTCACGTAATTCGTAGCTTTGACAAATCGCGCGAACTCTTCGTTGGTCACTTCCGTCTTGTCCATCCAGAATCCGTCGACAGCCACGCGATGAAACGGTCGGGCGTCGGGCATGGATTCGTCTTCGCAGCCCATCGAAAACTCTCCGCCGGGAATCCAGACCATTCCGTCTGGAGCGTTCGCGGGCGCGGCCGTCTCGTTTATCCGCGGCGGCTCGCCCATGGCGGACGCATCCACGGAATTGTCGCCGGCGTTCACAGCTTCGGTGGAAGCGTGGTTCTTACGAGCACTCGAAATTCCGGTGTCGCACAGCTCGGCGGTCTCTGTTGTGGTGCTGGTTTTCGGACTTGTGCGAGATCGGTTAAAGGCGTAAAGCGAACCGGCGATCGCCAAAGAGACAACGACGGCGGCAATTACCACCGTTCTCTTTCGGCCCGCGCCGGGCCGAGAATTCGTGCCTTGTGTCGGAAGTGGCGTTTTCCTCACGGCATTTTTCCTCATTTGAAAAGTTAGAATCAGACCGGCGGGCGTCTTCTCAGGCAGGGCGAGCCGGGATCCGAGAGGCATGCTAACAACCAGCCGGGGCCGAAACTACTGTCAAAAAGTACAGGGGGGATTTTTACGGAGGCTCCAACCGCAGACTGTTAAAAGTGACAGTTACGCTCGAAATCGCGCAGGGCTACACTCTGGCGCGAAAGACGAATCTTTTAGACATTTCTATATGGCCATCTGGCCATCTGGCCATCTGGATAGTGAGCGGCGCAAGTACCCGCGCACGTCTCGAATCCACAACGCAGTGAAGGAGTAGATATGCGAAGAATAGCTAAGACTGGTTTTACGATCTCGGCTTTAGTCATGCTCGGTGTTTTGATGTTTGCGAGTAGCAGCAGTCTTTCGGCTCAGGACGAGAAGCCAAAAAAGCAGGTATTTCAAGCGACGGCAATGGGACAGGGGACGCAGATGGGACGCACCGCCAACGTCACCATCATCATTGAAGAGTTTTCGACGGCCGACGATCAGCAGGCATTGCTGCAGGCGTTTCAGGCAAAGGGAATGAAAGGCTTGACCAACGCCTTAAGCAAGATGAAAGCGAAGGGACACCTGGCGGTAACCGGCACGCTCGGCTACGACATCGCATACGTGCGCCTGATTACGACAGACACGGGACGAAAGATTCGCATCGTCACCGATCGCGTTCTCAGGTTTGGCGAAGTGTGGGCCGACAGTCGCTCGACGGATTACAACCTATCGGCGATCGAGCTGGACTTGACTACTGAGAAAGGCAAAGACACTGGTGTTCTGCTGCCGGCTTGCCAGTTCAAGCTAAACAAAGAGAACCACATAGAAATCGAAACTTTCCAGAACCCCTGGAAGTTGGTGAACATTCAGGATCGTTCTTAGCGAGCGGTGTCCGACAAACTTCAGTTTGCCGTTGATTACGAAAACTGAACACTCCGTAAGTCGACGACAAACTGAAGTTTGTCGGACATAGTTGCCGACCCTGTCAATTTTGACAGTTATCTCAACCTCCAACCTTTCCTAGACTGTAGCCGCCACAAAAGTAATCGCCACCCATCTAAAACTTTCAACGAAAACCAGGTTTTCGTTTTTCCTCAACCGTTGAATGGTCCTTCGTGACCGGGATGGCTCCCAGCGAATCGCCCGTTTCAGGGCTAAGTCGATATTGAGCCGGCCCTCGAGGCGGCGTTGCCGACGGGACTTATTTTCCACCGGCGATCGAGAAGGTGAATTAGGAAACTTGATTGAATGGAATCGGCGATGAGAAGGAGGCTACGATTTAGCAAAGAAACGAGACAAGCACCGGCAGCTCCGGGAACTGACAGTAAAGGTGCGTGATGCGGTAACGGGGCGGAAGCCCGACCGTAAGGGAGGGCGTTCCAGCGGGCCGGATGCTCAAACATGAGATGGCTGCGCAATGAACAGATCGCAACATTAGAACTAGAACTGTGGCTGAATCGTGACTCGACGCGCAACGGAAATAGAACGCCCTCCCTTACGGTCGGGCTTCCGCCCCGTTACCGCACCACCCGACTACCCCGCTACTCGGAACCGGCCACACAAAACTACCCATTGCCCATTCCCTGTCAAAACTGACAGTTACCTCATCGCGCAGCCTTCGATAAATTGCCGCAAACGATCTCTCTAAACCTTACTCTGGAGGAACCTCTCATGGCGGAAACAGGACATGCTCGCAATGTCGAGCGCTTCTCACAACTCATTTCATTTGTGCAGAGTTACGGTGCGAAATATGCCCCCAGCAATACGGCTATCACGTTAGCAAATTTGCAGGCCAAACTGACTGCGTCGCAAGCCGGTATTGACGGCGTCAGCTCGGCGCGGGCGCCCTGGACGGTTGCCGTCAACGACCGGCAGAACGCGTTCGCGGACCTGCGACCTCTTACTACTCGCGTGGTAAACAGCTTCGCGGCGTCGGGAGCGCCGAAGAATGCTGTCGACGATGCGAAAACTTTGAAGCGAAAGCTTGATGGCGCCAAGGCCAAGACCCTCCCGAAAGACGGCGCCGGCACGCCCGATGAAGATGCCAAGTCAAACTCTGTTTCGCAGCAAAGCTACACGCAGCTTACCGAGCATCTGGACAATCTCATCCAGCTGCTGGAAAGCAGCGGAGCTTACGCGCCGAACGAGACGGAACTGAAGCTGTCGACGCTCAATACCTACTCGACCTCGCTAAAGAGCGCGAATACCGCGGTGATCAACGCGACCACGCCTTTGAGCACTTCGCGCATCGCGCGTGACGAGGCACTTTATGCCGGCGGCACTGGCCTCGTTGGCCTCGCCGGGCTGGTCAAAAAGTACGTCAAATCGGTCTACGGCGCCGACTCGCCGCAGTATCAGCAGATCAGCGGGTTGGAGTTTTCGAGTCCTAGAAGCTAGTTATCCGCCCACGCCTTTCTGAGATGGCGAAACGGAAGCCTGAAATGGCGAGGCAGGAGTCTGAAATCGCGAGGCAGAGTTCTGAAATGACGAGCCGACGCTCTGAAATAGCGCGCCGAAGTTCTGAAATAGCGCGCCGAAGTTCTGAAATAGCAAGGCGGAGTTCTGAAATAGCAAGGCGGAGTTCTGAAATAGCAAGGCGGAGTTCTGAAATAGCAAGGCGGAGTTCTGAAATAGCAAGGCGGAATTCTGAAATAGCGTGCCGAAGTTCTGAAATTGCGGAACGGGAGCCTGAGCCGGCGAAGCAGGCGTACGTATAAAGCCTGGGGCGTAAGCCCCAGGACGAAGTCAACGAGTAATCGATACAGCCCGCGAACGCGGGCGACACTGATGACACGCGACCATCCGATTTTCCGTGTCGCCCACTTCGTGGGCTTGCGATCAAATTCGCCAATCTTCCTGGGGCTCACGCCCCAGGCTTTATACGTACGCCTGCTCCGCAGGCTCTCCGAGGTTGAAGCACATGTCACCAGACCAAAACGATCGCGAGCCAACCGTACCCGGTGAGCAATTCGCCGGAATGAATCTCGATCTGATGTCCTCTGAACTCTCCTCGCGGCGAACCGGGCTCTCTTTCCAGCGCACGCGTATGAGCGCCGATCGCACTTTGATGTCGGTGATCCACGTCGCTGGCGCTGATCGGCTTTGGCTTTACGATCTACAACGTTTTTCGTTCGCTGCAAACCAGCGCGCCGTCGGCGGCGCCCATAAACGCCGCGCGCAACTTTGGACTGGCGTTGATAATCCTCGGCGTGGGCCCGCTCTTCTTTGGCATCCTTTACCACGTTCAATTCATGAAACAGCTGCGTGAAGAACTAAAAGAGATGATCCAACAGAAACTGGTCCACGGACAGTTGAGCTACCCGATCTCGCTTACACTGATCGGCGCGATTCTGTTGTTGCTGATCGGCCTGGTCGCGATCTTCAGCATCGTGAGCCGGGTTGGGCCGTTTGAGTGAACTCCCGCCGCCCGCCGACTGTCAGAATTGACAGTTATCCGACCCCGCGGATGCTGCTAGTCTCGAAACAGGATCGCTTCAATTTTCGCCCGCGTTGGGAGGAACTGAAATGCAAGTCGCGAGAAGAGCGTTTGTCGCCGCTGGAATCGTTCTGATAGCCCTGTTGTTTTCGGATTCGGATATTTATGGTCAGGATCCGCCGCTGTCGGTCACGGCCGTGTCGAAGATTACGACCACCGATAACGTGACGAGCGAACAAGAGACGCCGGCACCCGCAAAGCCTGAAGCCGCAAAACCCGAACCCGCGAAACCCGATCCGACACCCGAACCCGATTTTTGGCATCGCGAAAAGATGACCGGCGATTGGAGCGGTGATCGAGAGCGTCTGAAGAACGAAGGCCTCGAGATGGACGTCAAGCTCACGCAGTTCTATCAAGGCGTCGCCTCGGGTGGTGTGCGACATGACAACGAATACAACGGCAAGTTCGAGTTCGTGATGAAACTTGATTTCGGAAAGATGTCACCCAAATGGCAGTGGTGGTCATCCGAGATCAAGTTTGAATGGCGATTCGGAGGCCCGGTGCTGGGAGGCACGGGCGCGATTAATCCGGTCAACACGGGCACGTTCATTCCGCGAGCGGACGGCAGCGTCGCCTCTATTTCCGCGGTCAATTTCACCCGGCTGATTCCGAGGGACTTGAAGAAGGGGAATTTGTTCGCTATTTCGTTTGGGCGATATAACCTGGTGGACCTTATTGAAGAGGACTTCTTCGCCGGCAGCGGCACCGAGCGGTTCTTCAACATGGCCCAGATCGGACCTTTGACCGTGTTGCGCGAGGTCCCGCTAATCACCAACGCGGTGAACTTTGTTTACATTAAAGGTGGGGAACCGTTCATTACGTTTTCTGTGATTGACCCGAATGATCACTCGCTCGACTGGGGCCTGGACGATCTGTTTAAGGACGGCGTGACTTTCTCGCCGGGGATAAACTTTCCCACGAAGTACTGGGGCAAGTCTGGAAAGCATACTTTCAGTGGCGCAGTAACAACCAAGAAATATACGCCGTTCGATCCTTCGCCAAAGATTACGATACCCGGCACTCCGACTACTCCGCTCGAGCCGAAGAGAGGTTCGTGGTCGGTCAGTTACGTGTTCCGGCAATACATTGTTGAGAGGGCGGCAAAGGACGGTTGGGGCCTGTTTACCCAGCTGGCATTTGCTAACAAAGATACAAGCCCGATCACGAAAATTTTCAACATAGGCCTTGGCGGCAACGGATTAATCAAGAGCCGGCGAAGGGATGAGTTCGGCATCGGCTACGCATATACAGACCTAAGCAGCATTATCAAAGACAGAATCGATCTGATCCCATTGGGAAACCGTCGATTGGTTGCAGAGCACCAGGTCGAAATGTTCTACAACATTCACATTACGCCATGGCTGCGGCTGACCGGCGATCTTCAGGTTATTCGTCCAGTCAGAAGCGAAGTGAATACCGCCGTCGTGCCTGGCGCGCGGCTGGAGGTGATTTTTTGAGCAGCGCGGGATGGAACGTTTTGAAAAGAGCAGATACTCGCCCCTAACCTTTCCGAAAGCGAGAGGGAATACGACGTTACAAAAACCTCAAATCCACGGAATACCACGGATTCTGCGGTATTCCACAAAAACTCACCGAAATCCCGCGTTTCCGAAATGTCGAGATTTCGACACTCAACTGATTGAAAGAAAGTTGTTTATCGAAACGCACTGAGTCCGACCTGCAATGTGCACGCGACTTGCACTTACCCTCCACGTACATTTTCAGATTTTCCAAACAAAAAAACTCAGCCCTTCGCATTTCAGCCAGCATTAAGCGGTTCTGATTCTCAAATCAGAACACGTCGATCAAGCACAGAACCTGGGAAGCTCAAATTGCTTTAGACGGAGGCAACGTGATCGTCAACACGACCAGAATTACTGTGCGCGCCGAAAACCTGAAGGAGTTTTCCCAGACAATTTCGACGCTGCTCAATCAAATAAAGGGAGAGAAGGGTTGTGTGGCCTATCGCTTTTACCAGGAACGAGGCGACGACTATTCGTTCGTTCTGATCGGTGAATGGGAATCTCAGGCAGATTGGGTTCAACACTTCCGCTCGGATAATTTCGCCGTCCTGCTTGGCTCGATAATGATCTTGAGCATCCGCTCGGATATCGATTTCAAGTTGCTTTCGCAATTAGCCGGCAACGAGACAGTGACTAAAGAGAGGGTGGTCCACTAATGAATCCGTCAGTTTCCAGCCAGCGAGTGTCAGAGGCCTGGGCGGGCGGCGACGAACGTCTTACCCAGTTGCTGGACGCGACCAAAATTCTGCCGTGGGAAGCGGATGCAGAGAGCTGGCGATTTACGTTTGTCGGTGACCAGGCGGTCAAGTTGCTGGGCCACA
The DNA here is from genome assembly GCA_963702045.1 of Pyrinomonadaceae bacterium. Classification (GTDB taxonomy): domain Bacteria; phylum Acidobacteriota; class Blastocatellia; order Pyrinomonadales; family Pyrinomonadaceae; genus JACMLC01. The sequence continues at coordinate 4,264,005 of OY969701.1, read as the reverse complement.
AACTCGAGCAGTGGTACGAAGCGGACTTTTGGTCCGCCAACATTCATCCGGATGACAGAGACCAGGCGATTGCGTTCCGTCTAAAAAACGCGGAGGCCCTTGATCGTTACGACTTCGAATACCGCATGCTGACGACCGACGGCCGCACTGTCTGGATCCATGATTTGGTTAACGTGCTCCGCGTGGATGGCAAACCGAAGACTCTGCGCGGTTTCATGATCGACATCACCGAGCGTAAACAGGCTGAAAAGGAGCTGCGCGATTTGGGCGGTCGTCTTATCAACGCGCAGGAGGAAGAACGAAGCCGAATCGCGCGCGAGCTTCACGATGACCTGAATCAACAAATGGCGTTGTTGTCGATCGAGCTCGAGCAGCTTGCACAGAAGCTTCCCGCACAGCAGGCCGGTCTTCGAGGCCAGATACGAGCGCTTTGGGTAAGAGCGCAGGATATTTCAGGCGAGATTCATCGACTGTCGTATCAACTACATCCTTCAAAGCTGGATCACCTGGGGCTGGCCGCCGCGGTAAAGAGCAGCTGTATCGAGTTAACCGGACATCAGGATCTCAAAATCGAATTCCACCAAACAGGATTTCCCGCGACGCTGCCGAACGACGTCACGCTCTGCGTTTTTCGTATTGCTCAGGAATCGCTGCGCAACGTGATGCGACACAGCAAAGCTTCAAGGGCACAAGTGACGCTCGAGAAGACTGAGACGGCCATTCGCCTTTCGGTTTCGGACAACGGATGCGGATTTGAACCGGACGCTGAGAGCGCGAAACAAGGGCTTGGGTTTATCAGCATGAGGGAAAGACTTCGCCTGGTTGGAGGTGAAGTCTCGATTCACTCGAAACCGTCGGAAGGGACGCAGATCGAAGTGACGGTTCCGATAAAACAATAGCTTGCCAGGCGCAGATCGCCGCTTTTCGGCAAGCGATTCTCCGCAGTCTCTCCCCTGTTTTAGTTGCGAGATTGCTCGGCTGTTGAATAACGAAAGTGAATAACGAAACGGAGACCCCCATGAAACGGACACGTATCATACTAGCGGACGATCACATCTTATTACTGGACACTTTGCGAAACCTGCTCGAGCCGGAGTTTGAAGTTGTAGGCACGTTCGCGGATGGCCACGCGCTGGTTGAAGCGGTGTCCGGACTAAATCCCGACGTTATCGTGCTTGATGTGGGAATGCCCACGATGAATGGATTGAGCGCCGGCCAGCGTATCAAGCTCGAGCTGCCGCGAGTGAAGCTGATCTATCTGACTGTGAGCCAGGATCCGGACGTCGCGGCAGAGGCTTTTCGTCTGGGCGCTTCGGGATTCGTACTCAAAACTTCCGCCGCATCTGAACTCGTTCACGCGATTCGGGAGGCGTTGCTGGGAAGGCCGTACATCACGCCTTTGCTGACAAAGGGAATGGTTGGTTCGTTCCTGCAAAACTTAAAGCGCAGGAAGAGCCCGCACAAATTGACCTTGCGGCAAAAGGAAGTGCTGCAGCTTCTGGCCGAAGGACGTTCGATGAAGGAAGTTGCGTATATCCTTAACGTCACCCCCAGAACGGTCGCTTTTCATAAGTATTCGATGATGGAACAGCTTCATGTGCGAAGCAGTGCCGAGCTGATCCAGTACGCGATGAAGAGCATGGTCGCTTCAGCCTAACGAAATCCTGGGCCAAAAATACGAGACTGCAACAACGCAGTCAGGAAGGGTGACAAGCGAAGCGCGCCCCCGCATCAAGATCCAATGCTATTCAAGATTGAGCATTTGGTTTCTTGAGGCGGGGGCGCGCTTCGCTTCACTTCGTTCAGCGCAGCTTGCCACCCTTCCCGACTGCGAGTTTTCCTGTTTGGGCCAATCGCACCCTGCGCTTAACAAAACCTTGACAGGAATATTGATGAGGCTTAGAGTGTCGCTGCTTAAAAATCCCGGGACGGTAAAAGGTGCTCTCATAAACTTTGACACTTGGAAAAGTGTCCTTGCCCTGTGCTTTTTCTCACGCTTACCTCGTATCGAATCCCTCGCTTGATTGAAAATTCCAGTTGACTTTAGACCTGTTAGCGCGAGCTTCAGGACAATCTCATTGCCGATAAATTTGCGCGCGCAAATGTTATCGCCGTGTCCGTCGATGTGTCGAATTCGAGCGAAACCATCTTAGCGATCAGAACGAGCCCGGTTGGTTCCTGAGCGTCCACACCTCAACGTCATAAGGAATCAGAGTCATGAAGCGGTCCGACATTTTATTGATTAACTGCAATCCAAAACGAGCCACAGGCAGTACGTTAGAGTCCATCCTCGCCACCTCCAGATCGGATGGAAAGATCCGTCACGAAGTCATCGTCGATCCGGTGCAGATGAAATTCGACCCACGTTGGTTTGACGATCAGGTAGATTTCGATCCGGTACTGCTTTTCCTGGTCCTATTGCCTGACCAACTGCAACGCGGCGGTCTGTTGATCGAATCGATCAAGCAAAGGCGACCCGAAATTTCTATCATTGTTGTGACTGAGGAATGCGACGCCGGCGAGACACTTACGCTGCTGAAAAAGGGCGCATCGGATTTCATCACGCCACCGCTGAAGGCGATTGATACGCTTCCGCGTGTCTGGCGTTTGCTCGAAAAGGCCAGTAAACAATCGGCCGCGACACAGAACCTGAAAGAGAAGTTCGGGCTAAAACTTCTGGTCGGCAAAGCTGCGAATTTTGTGGCCGAGATCAGGAAAATTCCGTTGATCGCGAAGTGCGATAACCGGGTTTTGATTTCGGGCGAGACAGGGACCGGCAAGGAAATGTGCGCCCGCTCGATTCATTACCTGAGCCCGCGCATGGGAATGCCTTTCGTCCCGGTCAACTGCGGCGCGATACCGGTTGATTTGGTCGAGAACGAGTTATTCGGCCACGAACGCGGAGCCTTTACCGGTGCAAATACGATGCAACCGGGTTTGATTCAGGAGGCCGAAGGCGGGACGCTCTTTCTGGACGAGATCGATTGTTTGCCGTTGATGGCGCAAACAAAACTGCTGCGTTTTTTGCAGGAGAAAGAATACAGGCGGCTCGGGTCGACCAGGGTGCATCGCGCAGACGTTCGCGTTATCGCAGCTTCGAACGCTCCCTTGGAAACTGCCGTGAAAGACGGACGGTTGCGACAGGATCTCTTCTACCGATTGAATGTCGTGTCGCTCGTTCTTCCCCCGCTGCGCGAGCGCGCTGAAGACATTTCGTTTTTGGCCAACCATTTTGCGGAAACTTACGCGTCGGAATTTGATAAGGAGCTTGTTTCGCCGTTGTCGCCGGAAGTCATTCGAAAGCTCGCATCGTATTCGTGGCCCGGTAACGTGCGGGAACTCGAACACACGATCGAACGCGCGGTGATGTTCTGCGAAAACGGATCGCTGACCGGGTCGGATATCCCGCTGCCGAATTTGCCTGACGCTGCGCCCGCGGCTCGTGAAGAGAGTTTTCAGCAGGCCAAAGCAAAAATCGTCGAGCAGTTTGAGAAGGACTACATACAAAAGTTATTGATGTCTCATCACGGAAATATCAGCCAATCGGCCCAGGCTGCGCACAAGAACCGCCGCGCGTTTTGGGAGCTGATCCGCAAGCACGAGATTGATGTCGGGAAGTTCAGAACCGGCACGTCGTAGTGTCCGACAAACTTCGGTTTGTCGCCTGCCTTCCACGCTCCTGTAGGTTCCGACTAACTTCAGCTCTGATTAACTATGAATCTTGAAAGGGTTCCCTTCCCGACTGCGCGTTTCGTATTAGGTGAGGGCTAGTGAAGCTCAACACCTTTTGCGTCTTTGCGGGAACCTCCTTTCCTGATCTGTCGTCCTCAGCGTTCATCTGTGGCGAATTCGCTTGCTCAGCGACAAACTGAAGTTTGTCGGACATTCTGACCTGGACATTTTCCCACCGCTGATCGGACAAATTTGTCCATGCAATTTTTCTAACCCTTCGTCGCTATTCCTCATTTCCCGCTCTCACCGGCAGGACAAAATAAGCTCCACCGCCCTGCCACTTCTTAACAAAATCGCACTCAAAACTCTGGTCTTGTAATTGCTCTTCACTTGAAACCGTGGATCGAAAACCTATGTGTGTGTCGGACAAAGCTCAAATCACACAAGACGTATTGTCATATCTGTTCGAAAACGCCGCCGCCCAGGACACGCTGGAAGGAATCGTTGACTGGTGGATGTTCGAGCAGAAGATCAAGCGCCAGACCGCAGAAGTAAAAGAAGTCCTGGATGAACTCGCCGCGCAGGAAATTATTCTCGAGCACACGGCCCGTGACTCGCGAACTCATTACCGAATTAATCGCCGAAAAGAAAAAGAGATCGTCGCTTTATTGAAGTCCAAAGATTAATTGAGCGACCCACGCGGCTATGTGCGCGAGGTACGCGAGGTGCGCGAGGTGCGCGAGTCGAAACACTGATCGCGCTGCTAAAGACTTAGCGCTTACCACACAGCTTCAGACCGCCGAACGCCGGCGGGTGACGGAGGAATAGATAATGCCAGTACAGGTCAGCTTTCCGGGCGTCTACATTCAGGAGGTCCCGAGTGGTGTTCACACCATCACCGGAGTCTCGACATCGATCGCGGCGTTTCTGGGCAGGACGGCCCGGGGGCCGATCGACAAAGCTGTGCGGTGCTTAAGCTTTGCCGACTTCCTGCGCGAGTTCGGCGGTCCGCATCCGCTGAGCGACCTGGCCACGAGCGTCAAACAGTTTTTCGATAACGGCGGAACAGATTGTTACGTCATACGTCTGGCGCCGGGCGCCGCCGCGGCCTCGGTTAACCTGCGAAACATCGGCACGCTTGCTCTTTCGCACAATGTCTTAACCGCGCGGGCGAAACAGCCCGGGTTGTGGGGACAGGACATAAAGCTCGAGGTCGATTACAACACGCCGAGCCCGGACGAGACCTTCAACCTGACAGTTATTCACGAAGTCGACGGAACCGTCGTAAACCGTGAAGACTTCACCGGTCTCTCGATGATGCCGACTTCGCCGCGATTTGCTCCGCCATTCGTAACGCAGTCTTCGAAGTTGATCGACCTGATATTACACGCGGAGATGGGCGACTCCTCGTTACCAGGCGCAACGATTCACTCGGAATCACCTGCCGGTTACAGCCAGAGCCGCCGCGTTTTCGTCGGCACCGTCGCTCAATTGATAACCGACATCAACGGCATTCTCGCCACCAACAATCAGTTTGTGATCAACGTCAACGGCACCAAGGACGTGAACGTCAACCTCACCGGCCAGGTCGTAGCCGGCGCGACCGCTCAACTGGTCGCTGATTCGTTCGCCGCGCTGGTCAATCCGAGTATCAGCGCCGCGGTTCCGGGTGTCTCCGTCGCTTGCAGGTTTGACCAGGTTGGTCCAGCGGGTATCAACGCGAAGGTGCTTCGAATTACAGCAGTGGGTGGAAACATAAGCAGCGTTCGCATACGCCGCGCCACCACCAGCGACTTCGCAGGTCCGATGATGCTCGGGTTGGATCAGGGCGGAGTCGAAGTTGTTCGATACAGCAACATGCGACCCGTGTACAACGGCTCGGTCTTTGTCGGCGGGCCGGGTTACAGCGACTTCACAGACGGGACGGATATTGCAGCGGCTGCAAACGGCCTCAATAACCTTGCCGGGTTGACGCAGGGAACCGTCACCGGAGTCACAATCAATGGCGTCGCGATCCCGTTGAGTCTTGTAACCACCGGCGCTCCGGGCGATCGGAACTTCGTTTCGGCCGGTCCTGGTAACGACGGCGTCCGAGAAAAACTTCGAATCATCGCTCAGCAAATAAACGCGGATCCGAATGTAGCGGCGCGGGCTGAAATCTGGGGTTATCACATCGCGCTCAAACGAAAGTCGGGAACGATAAACGACACCCTGACTGTGGCAACAACCGGCGGCGCGAACGCCAGCACATTGGGCGCGGGCTTCATCCGCAACACGCGTCAATACAGTTTGGGCACAACCGGAACCAGCACATTTCAATCGGGAGGAACTGCCGGTAACGACGGCATCACACCTCCGGGCGTGGCGGCTTACAGCGGAAATCCCGCACTGCATACGGGCTTTTATGCGCTGGACAAGGTCGATCTTTTCAATCTGATGGTGCTGCCCGGTGACCGGGAAGTGAACGAAGCGACGTACCTGCAGATCATTGGCCCAGCCAGTATCTACTGCAATCAGAAGCGAGCCTTCCTGCTGGTCGATGCTCCGAACAGCTGGACCAACGTCGACGTTCCGATCGCCGACGCCACCGCAGTCAATTCACTTCGCGCGCTCGTCGTCAAAGATCACTCCGCCGTCTTCTATCCCAAAGTGCAATACAGCGACAACGGGATCAAGAAGTTGATCGGAGCTACGGGGATGATCGCGGGGCTGATGGCCCGGATCGATTCCGAGCGTGGAGTTTGGAAAGCTCCGGCGGGTACCGAAGCCGACTTGCGCGGGGTTTTGGATCTCGAAGTGAACCTGACCGATCTCGAGAACGGCGTGCTGAACAAGCTCGGCGTCAATTGCATACGCAAGTTCCCGAGCGGCATCGTCAATTGGGGCGCTCGAACTCTCGACGGCTCTGACGATATCGGGTCCGAATGGAAATACATTCCGATTCGCCGGCTGGCCCTGTTCCTCGAAGAGTCGCTCTTTCGCGGCACCAAGTGGGTAGTCTTCGAGCCCAACGACGAACCGCTTTGGGCCAGCATCAGGCTAAATCTCAACGCGTTCATGCTCAGCCTTTTCCGTCAGGGAGCATTCCAGGGAAGCACGCCCGACAAAGCCTTCTACGTGAAGTGCGACGGCGAAACGACCACGCAGAACGATCGCAACCTGGGCATCGTCAACATCGAAGTGGGCTTCGCTCCGCTCAAACCCGCCGAATTTGTCATCATCAAGATCCAGCAGATTGCCGGTGATCTTACTTGATTGAGAGGGAATCGCTATGGCTAAAGGTTTCATCAAGAATGCAAAACGGGTTGACCCGTACAAGAGCTTCAAATTCCGCGTCAAGTGGGACGGCAAGACTGTGCTCGGTGTCAGCAAAGTCAGCGCGCTGAAGCGAACCACCGAGGTAGTCAAACACCGCGACGGTGGCGACAACAGCACCGATCACAAATCGCCGGGCAGGACCACGTACGACGCGATCACGATGGAGCGCGGTCTGACGCACGATCCCGAGTTCGAGAAGTGGGCGAACAAGGTTCACGACTATGCCGGCGATGCCGCAATGGACCTGGCCAACTACAAGAAAGAACTCACGCTGGAAATGATGAACGAGAAGGGCCACGTCGTCTTTCGCTATTTCCTGCACGACTGCTGGGTCAGCGAGTTCACGTCGCTGCCGGAGCTCAACTCCAACGCCAACGCGCTCGCGATCGAATCTTTAAAGATCGAGCTGGAAGGCTGGAACCGCGATCCGGATACGAAGGAACCGAACGAGAACGACGCCGTGCCGGCTGCTTAACAAGGATTGAGGTAGATCTCGGATGTTCATTTCGGAAAGACATGAGCCTCTCGTGCCATTCCCCAATCTTCCGGAGACGGACAAGGCCGGTCGGGCCGCTAGTAACGTTAGTGATCTGGCACTAAGGCCGTTCGGTCTTTATCAGAGCGATCTGAGTGTTGATTTTCATCGAACGCCGCGGCCGTTTTTGGTGACACAGATCCTGGAGTGCTGCACCAGGAAAACAAGCGAGGGCGAACTTTCGGACAGCTTCTTCTGGAACCTGACGGTAGGCAAGAGGATCGAATGTCTGCTGAACGTACTCGCCTCCGGATCGACCGCCGATCTTTCGATTACGTTTTGCTGTCTCAACCGGGAGTGCGGCCAGGATCTCGAGCTGGAAATTTCGATCGCTGAAATTGCGGCACTGCAAGAGCGCGCATATCGAGCCGAGCATGTTTCGATCGAGCTCGAGCAAACAACCCTGTCGTTGCGCAGACCCACGGGCGGCGATCAGGCGGCGTGGTTGAAAAGCCGCTTCGCCGATCAATCGGAAGCGCAACGAGCGATGGTTCGCGCATTACTCGCTGACCCGGCGGAGTCATCCGCGATTGCCACCGCGTTGAGTTCCACCGATTCGTGGGCGGTTGTCGATCAGGCGATGCAGGAACACGACCCGCTGGTCGACTTCTCGGTGCAAACAAGTTGTCCGTACTGCGAAGAGGAGAACCAATACGAAATTGACCTGGAGGAACTTTCGTTAACGAGTTTGCGACGGGCGCAACTGCGTCTGCTCGCATCGGTTCATAAGCTGGCCAGACATTATCACTGGAGCGAAGAAGAAATTTTCGCCGTGCCGTTTTGGCGGCGAGTTTCTTACCTAAACCTCATCGATAAAGAGAGAGGCAATTGAAAGGATATTTCCAAACACTCGCAACGCAGACCGGGCTGAACCTTTCGCCCCGCGGCATGTCGCCGTCTGCGGATCCAGTGGCGCCATCTTCAACGCAGAGTTCGAATGTCGCTGCTACATCAGGACCCGCGCCGTTCGCGGTCGAGACCGTCAGCTTCACTTCGCAGCCGTCTGAAGCCGGCGGCGAATCAATCGGTTCAGATTCGGTTACGAATCCGCACCGGGATCAAAATTTGTTTGGCTCGTATGCCGACAACGTTGCTGTTGATACAAACGCGGGCGGCGTCGCTGAAATTGAAGATCGATCGCAGTCACATGATTCGATCGTTGAGATCAGACCGGTAACTTTGGTCGGTGATTCGCAAACTCTTTCGGATCGATCGGAGCCAACGCGTTTCGATTCAGAGAGCGCCGGCTTCTCGGCTCCAGATGCCGCACAAGCTTTTCGCGTAGATGAAATCGAATCGGACGTCATAAGCCTGCGCCAGCCATCCGAAAGCCAATTCGCTTCCAATCTCGACTCGTTAAATCGTAATTCATCGCAACGTCCGGCTCTTTCCAATGGCGCGGATGCTGTCGAAGACACGATCGTGTGGGACCAGAACCGAACTGAACGGGCGAACCTAAGCGAGCAGCTTCAAAGTTCGGACCAGACGCAAGGCCGTCGCAACGAAGAAGTCGGAAGTTACCTGAAGGAAGTGATGGAGTGGATCGCCGCACGTCCTGATACGGACGAAGACGACACAACCTCGCAAATCAGCGATGCATACACAGCGATAACAAACACCTGGGGATTAGATCAGACGAACGAAACGTACATCGCTTCTCGATCCGACCAGACGCGTGATCCGGACATTCAGGATCTGAATCTCTCGATCGGCACCATCAGCATCGTTGTCGAAGACCCTTCCGGGCATGAGTCGCTGGCGCCGGCACTGCCCGCTGCCCCCATTCAAACTCAATCAGCGCCGTCGAGCGCCGCGTCACACGAACCGACAAATCTCAGCCGCTATTACCTCAGAAGCTGGTAGGGAATTTCCAATGTCACTTGCCGATACAGGAAGAGCGATTGGCGCGGTAAGCGACGCGATCCACGAACGTCTGAAAACGAAGACGGGCATGGACGTAACCGTCGGCAGGCCCGAGCCGCCGGACAACATCGGCGTCGGACGGCGATTGAACCTCTTTCTTTACGAAGCGCAGTTAGACGCGAGTCTGAAGAACATCCCGCTCGAAGACGGCCAGCCGCCGCCGCTCTGGCTGGTACTGAAATATTTGTTGACTGCGTTTGATGACGACGGCAAGACAAGCGATTCGATCAAGGCTTACGAAAGTTTGGGCCTGGGCATGCGCGCGCTTCAGGAGCTGAGCATCCTTTCGCTGACACCGGGACTTCCGGCAAATGTGATCAAACCGTTGACGCCCAATCCCGAAAATCTACACATCACGTTTGACGACGCTCCGACAGATCTTCTTTCGAAAGTCATGCAGGGCACGGACGAGAAGTACCGAATGTCGATCGCGTTCCAGGTGCGTCCGGTGATGATCGCGCCGGCCGAGCTGCCTTCGTATTCGTTGCTGGTGGGCGTCGATTACACCACCAGCCCGGCCACGACGATCGGTGAAGCTGGAGTGAAGAACGTAGTGCTTCCTTCGATGGGACCGACGATCACAGAGATCGATCCGCTCGGGTTTCAGTTGGGAGACACCGTCACGATTCTGGGCGAAGACCTGCATCTCTCGAACCTGGACGTGCGAATGGGACCGGTGACTTTGCCGGTGACGATGCAGCAACCCGACCGGCTGCAATTCCTTGTCAGCGAAGCTATCGCCACGCCCGACGTGATATCCGCCGGCAGCCATCCCATCTCTGTGGGCCAGCTTCTTCCCAGCGGGCGTCGCCGCTTCAGCAATCTGCTGGTCGGAAATCTGTTGCCCACGCTGACGAGCGTGACCATTTTGGGCGGCTCGATGCAAACAGTTGTCAATCCGCCGCCGCCTCCTCCGCCCGCAGGTTGGAAATTCGCGACCATAGACGTGACCGGCAAACTTCTGGGCCGAAATGATCTGGACGATTTCTACCTGGCGCTCTTTCAGAGCGGCACCACGCTGCGTGTATTCGAGAACGATCCTCCGCTCGATCACTTGAGAGACACGTCGCCGGTGGGAGCTCCGCAGACGGCGCGACAGACCGTGATGTTGAGAGATGACGCGGTCCCGCCCGGAAAATATTTGGTTCTTTATCGAGTCAACGGACAGCAGGCGATACAGAGTTTTGAGATCGAGATGATTTGATGTCGGCGCAACGAAAGAAAACCGAGTTCGTGACCTTCTCGCCAGAGCTGCGAGCCGACGATCCGTGTGCGAACTACTGGTTGCATCAAGTGACGCTTCGGCTCAGACGCGAGGTCGCATGGATCTGGCAGGAACGTGGTGTTAAGCAATCGGAAGGACCGGCGCCGCTTCCGCCGTTCTCGGACAGAGTTTCGACCACGCTGGACATGAGCCGTTTCTGGGCCGAGAAACAAAACTTCTATCTGACGGATCCGACCGCGCGCTACCTGACGGAAAAGCTCGAAACAAAATCGCCGAAGGAGGCATACGAACGAAGCGCGCAGGGCTCGTTTGGTTGGGTAGCAAACTCGTTGGACCTCGCTGATGTTTCGCAGTTCGTGCTGGCGCTGGCGTTGACCGTAGCGCTGGATGGAAGCATGGGAAGCGTGATCGCAACCTGCTCGAACGACCCTGCGAAAATCTATCCGACACTCGCGCTGGCCCAGAAGTTGTGGGACGAGCCGAACGACGTCCTGCGCGTCGCGGATCCCTTCCATCCGCTGTTTCGCAACGGACTGGTCGCGTATGTAAATCGCAGCGGTCACTACCAAACCGAAACCGGTTGGGATGCTCCGTTTTCCACGCCATCGCTGGTAGCGTCGCAACTGCTTTACCCGACGAAGCAATTGCCGCAGGGGCTGGTGTCGCTCGTTACCGAAAATGGAAACGACAAACTGTCCGAGACGGAACATATCGTCTCGCTCAGATTGCGAACCGAAGGATCCGACGGTTTGCGAGTTGTGCCGGTTGTGGGCGCGCGCGGATCGTCGCGACGCGAAGCGGTTCAGGCGATCGCAAGCGCAAACCAAAAACAGCTATGCGAATTCAAAGGCGACGCCGCGCTTTTATCTGATCAGCAATATCTGAACTCGCTTGCGACGATCTGCTGGCTTCGCGATTCGTATCTGTTCTTCAGTTCCGACCTGCCTTCAGCTGCCGCCGGAGAAAAGCCGCGAACGGACGCGTTGACCCTTCCTTCGCATACGATCCCGGCCATCGTGTTTTTGGCCGCGGAAGAACGCAACCAACTCGCGTCGCTTTCACAACACCTGACGCTGCCCGCGGTGAATGTCCCGCCTTCTACTTATCTGGAGCGACGCGATTTCTGGAAACAGAATTTGGGTGCAAAGGCACGCGGCCTGGACAAGCTGATTGCCGAATGCGCGCGCCGATTCCGATTTGAGAAAGCGACGATCCTGGCGATTTGTGAAGAGCTGAAGCAGCTGCCGGGGAAGGTCAGCGAAGAGGAATTCGTCGCTGCGTGCCGGGCCGAAGTCGAGTCGGACATCGGCGAGCTGGCGGGTCGCGTCTCTCCTCGATTCGACAAAGAAGACCTGGTGCTTCCGCACAAACAGCATCTTCAATTCGAAGAAATTCTCAGCGCGATGCGCGCGTTGACCGAGGTTCATTACTCGTGGGGCACGGGCAAGGTTTGGAACGAAGCCGGAATCTCCGTGCTGTTCGCAGGTCCGCCGGGAACGGGCAAGACCATGGCTGCGGAGATCCTGGCGGTCAAACTGGACCTGCCGATGTACCGGATCGATCTTTCGCAGGTTGTCAACAAATACATCGGCGAAACGGAGAAGAACCTGAAGCGCGTGTTCGACGCAGCCGACGTGTCGGACATCATCCTTTTTTTCGACGAAGCCGATTCGCTATTCGGTCGCCGGACAGAAGTGAGCGACGCGCACGATCGCTACGCCAATTTGGAGATCAGCTACCTGCTCGAGCGGATGGAGCGATTCAAGGGATTGGCGATCCTGGCCACCAACCGAAAGAAAGATCTGGATGAAGCTTTCTTACGACGCCTGCGTTACGTAGTCGATTTCCCGTTGCCCGACGTGGCGGAGCGAAAACGAATCTGGCGCCAGGTAATTCCTGAACGAGCCGACAGTTCGCAACTCGATCTCGATTTTCTGGCCCACCAGTTCCCGCTGGCGGGCGGCAATATTCGCTCGATCGTCTTCAACGCGTGTCTGCAATCGGCGAACGGCTCGTCGGCGAATGGCACGGCGGGCACGTTATCGATGGACGAGGTCATCGTCGCCATCAAGCGCGAGTACGACAAACTGAACCGCACGCTAAGCCTGGAGCAATACGGCGCGCATGCATCGCTGGTCGAAGGATTGGAGCATGAACAAGAAAAACGTACACATTGACCGGCTTGAGATCCGCATGAAAGGGATTTCGCCGGAAGCGGCACGCGCGTCCGCCAACGGGCTGGGCGGCGAAGTGCTGGAGAGGCTTGGGTCGATCGCGAATGGATCGAAACGCGGCGGGCGGATTGGAAGAGTGGACGCAGGACATTTGAAGGTGGATGGCACGACCGGTCCGACCGAATTGCGTCAGAGGATGGCGCGACGAGTGGTGCGTTCGATTCGGTCGAAATTGAAATGAGCGCCAGCGGCGCGGCAGAAGGTAGCCAGGGGCAAGCGCGTAGCGCACAGCCCCTGGGATAGTCATAAGAAGGCGGCTAGCCCTGAAAGGGCGATAGAGAGATGCTCGATTCCAAACAACTGCCGTTGCTTTCTCTTACAAGAGGGCGATGTTCATTGGGTCGCCCTTTCAGGGCTCGAACCTTGGTTGTACTGAACCCAGGGGCTGCGCGCTACGCGCTTGCCCCTGGCTACCCTCTGCCGCGCCTTCGGCGCTAAGCACGAGGTTCGCCCAACACGGCCTCTGGCCCTCGAGAACTTTAACTTATGCCTTACTTAATGCGCGGCGCGATGATCGAATACGGCTCGGATTTTCTGGGGCCGTTGCCAAACGTCATCATCTTTCAATTCAATCCCGAGTCGTTGACGCGGACGATACAGATCCCTCCGCGCCCGTCGGGCGCCGCCGCGCGCGAGACCACGCAGGCCGGCGAGCCTTCGATCGAAAAGATAACTCTGAAGGCACAGTTCAGCGCAGCCGATGGAATGGGCACCGGCAACATACTGGCGCGAACAATGGGAGTAGGTCCGCGCCTTGCCGCGCTGGAAAAGATGGTTCATCCGGCGGGAAAGATTGGCGGGCTGATCGGCGAGGCGATCGACGCCATCGGAAAGGCAATCGGCGGCGACACCGAACCGCGACAGGTCGTTCCGCGCGAAAACTACCCGCGCATTCTTTTTATCTGGGGCCCGTTCCGCGTGTTGCCGGTCGTGATCGAGTCGATGAGCATCACCGAACTTCAATACGACTTCCTGCTCAACCCGATTCAAGCCGACGTCAGCATCGGGCTTGCCGTCAACAACATCGACGCGTGTTCGAACGACGTGGTCGGCAAAGGCGCGCTCGAATATTCGAACCTCGCAAAAGAAGCGCAGGCGATTCTGAACCTCGCGAACACCATCGAGCAGGTTACCGAGTTGATTCCGTTTTAGGAGGCTCTTCATGTTCCTCGAGAACTCAAGATACTTCGCAGTCAAAACCGCCGAGACCAAATCAAGCGATGGCCGCGCGGTGGTTGCGGTCACGCTCCGCAGGTTGCCGTACGTCGCGGGCACGCCGGTCGTAGTCAAAGGCAACGATCGGCTCGATGTTATGTCGCAACGCAGGTTCAGCGACCCGACTCTGTTCTGGCACATCGCCGACGCAAACACGGAATTGGAAGCCACGGATCTGATGAAGAAACGTCCGAACCAAAAAGAAGCACGAGAAATTAACGTCCCGGAGAAGTGATGGGTGCAGTCGAATTCAAAGTGTTCTTCGATGGCAAGAGCGCCACTCAGGAAGAACTCGACAAGATCGACGAGATCACGGTCGAACAGGCGGTCGATAAAGCCTGTGAAGCCAGGATCAAGATACCCGTCTGTGTGAACAACGATGGAAAGTGGGAAGGCGAATCCGAAGCGTGGATGAAAGCGTTCGCGCGCGTACGCGTCGAGGTCAATGCGGGCGACGGCAAACTTGTTCCGTTGATTGACGGGCCGATCGTTGGATTCGACAGCGAACGAAGCGCGCAACCGGGCAAGAGTGTCGTCACAGTAGTCGTGCATGACGACAGCGCGTTGCTAAATCGCAAAGCCAAGGTCGAAGTCGTCACCGGACAAAAGGACAGCGATCTTGCCGCTCAGATTTTCAAGGCCGCGGGTTTTCTCGAGCCGCCGCAGATCACAAACACACCGCCGCAACCGGACAGCATTACGGACGCGTCCGTTCAGCGCGGAACTCCCATGCAGTATCTGCGCGAGCTGGCCAGACGAAATCAGGAATGGCACGCATACGTTCTGCCCAGCAAAATCAAAGGAAAGAGTATCGGCTGCTTCCGGAAATATCCGGACGACGTCGACGGTTTGCCCGAGATGCTTTTGCTCGGCGCCGACCGCAACATCACCACTTTCAATGTCAATAACAAGGCCCAGAACGCTTGCGTGATGCAGGCGTCGACGCTTTCGATTTCCGACAAGACCATCAAGACGGCCACCGCCAGCTATCGCGATGCGACGCTGCTGGCAGATCAAACGCCGGATGCTGCCAACAAAAACGAGGCGAACTGTTTTCTTCCGCCGGGCCAGAACGATCGGGTTGATCTGGACACTGCTTTGAAAGGCGCGGCGAACAACTCGGGCTTCACGCTCGAAGCCAGCGGAAGCATCGTTCCGTTCTGCTACAACGCCGCGTTGTCGCCGTATCGATGGGTGCTGGTCCGAATTTCGGATAGCAAGTTCAGCACAAAATACCTGATCACTCAGGTGACACACACACTGACGCGATCGCTGTACAAGCAGGCCTTCAGCATGAAGGGCAACGGAGTGACGGTTGCCGCCGCCGGCGCGAGTTCAGCGCCACAGCCAAGCGCGGGCGTCAGCGTCAGTTTCAATATTCAAGCGAGCATATTCTGATGGCACTCGAAATCGAAGAGCTGTTGGTCGACACGGTCGAGAAGATGCGTTCTCGCTTTTACGGGAAGTATCGCGGACTGGTTGTCGACGCCGACGACCCGGAAAAGCTCGGCCGTATTACTGCACAGGTGCCGGAGGTACTCGGGGACCAGACCTCGCCGTGGTGCTTGCCCGCAGTTCCGTTTGCCGGTGACGGCCACGGTTTCATTTTTCTGCCGGAGAAGAACGACGGAGTTTGGATCGAGTTCGAGGCGGGCGATCCGTCGCGTCCGATCTGGACCGGCTGCTGGTGGGGGAAGGGCAACCTTCCCGACCCTGGCGCGCCAAAGGTTCGCGCGATCGTAACGACCCTGGGCCATCAGCTTGTGATGGACGACGACGCGCAGGAGATCCTGCTTCATCACGCCAGCGGTCCCGAGATGAAGATGAGCGGTAGTGCGATCACGCTGACCATCGGACAGGCTGAGCTGAGCATGACCAGCTCGGACATCACGCTCAAGGTCGGACTCGCCGAGATCAAAATGACAATGGCTGATCTGACTTTGAAAGGCGGACCCAGCGCTCAGGTCAAGCTGTCGCCGGCCGGTGTCAGCATAAACAACGGTGTCATCACGGTGATGTAACGACTATGCCGGGAGGAGTTCTAACAACCAGCAGCGTTGTCATGTGCATGCACGGAGGCATGGCGATCCTGACGACTTCAAATGCAAAGGTGACGACGGCCACCGGACCGGCGTTGTTGGAAACCGACGTGCACTCGGTGGTCGGTTGTCCGTTTCAAATTCCGGCGCCGTCCGGCACCAAGCCTTCGCCGTGTATCCGCATCGAGTGGTCGGGCGGATCGGCTCAGGCGAAGGCCAACGGAGTCGGGTTGCTGGTGCAGAGCAGCATCGGCAAGTGTTACAGCCCCGAAGGAGCGATGCAGGGAATAGCAATTATTTCGGGAGCGCAACCGAGGCTCAGCGCGACATGAACCCAAACAACGGACGACATCTGGCTTTCCCGTTTCGTATCGGAACCGACGGACGCGCGGTTCAGGTCACGACGCTCGAAGACCACATCCGCGACGAGCTGATGCAACTGATCCTGACCAACCCGGCCGAACGATTGTTCGTTCCTGAATTCGGAGGCGGCGTGCGCCGGCTGGTGTTTGAAAACATCGACGAGACTACCGGCGCGATGACCAAAGCGATTCTGACCAGAGCGATCTCGCGCTGGCTCGGTCACCGCGTCGTACTCGAAAACCTGACCGTCGAAATCGAAAACGAAAAGATCGAAGTCGACCTGAAATATCGCATCGCCGGAACCGAAGACACGCGTGTCCTCAGGTTCCAACGCAACGGAGGCTAGCCGCCCGCGATGGCAATCGCCGAATACAAAACACTCAGGAGCCGGGCCACGGACGAAGAAGCGCTGGCGGAACGCGCGCGCAAACTCTTCCTGGTTCCGACTGAGTTGTCGCAGGCTAGAGTTGCTGCTATGGGCGTGCCGTGTCAGAACGATCTGACGACCGGCGGAACTCCGCTCTATTCGCTGGTCGGCCCGCGCTTCGTTCTGCAAAAGCCCGTTTCGACGCTTTCGCTTACTGAACGATTTCGCATTCTCGAATGTTTAAATCTGGCGAACGGGATCAAGCTGGTATTCGTGTCGATCGTCGGCGACGAAGCGCGTTTAGAAGTTCAGTTTTTCAATCGCAACTACCTGCAGGAGATCGTAGACAAATACGACGCCGAGTCACCGACAGATCCAACCGTCGCGCGCCGCATCTTCTCGATCTCGGGCGGGCATCGTCTGCCGGCCGGGCCAGAGTCCGGTCAGGTCCACGTGCGAACCATCGCGAAGTCAGCCGACTTTGACATCCCCACTTCGACGCAGCCGACGACTCTGGTTTTGACCGTCAAGCCGATCGGGGATTATTCGACTTACAAACTGAGTCTAAACACCAGCGTCTTTCCGGCGGCCGACCCGGTCGTGATCGATCCGGTCTTCAACGAAATCGATTTCAAGTTTCGTCCCGGTTGTTTCAACATAAATTGCGCGCCCGATTGGGACGCCGCGCCGCGACCGCAGGACGAACCGGTTATCGATTACCTGGCCAAAGACTACGAGTCGTTCCGCCACACGATGATCGCCGCGATGATGCAGCGCGTTCCCAATTGGGAAGCCAGCAGCGAAGCGGATCTGGATCAGGTGCTGCTCGAGTTGTTCAGCGCCGCGGCCGACGAGCTGAGCGATTACCAGGATCGCGTGATGAACGAAGCCTACCTGGCTTCGGTTCGCAAACGCGTTTCGTTGGCGCGGCATGCGCGGCTGATGGATTACCACATTCATCAGGGCAACCAGGCCAGCACGTGGCTCGCGTTCGAAGTCTCGCTCGCGCTTCCTTCGGAGCCGCAGGCTGGCGCGGCTCGACAATATTTTCTCGCCAACAATTTCAAAGTCTGGTCGGGGCCGGCCAAAGAAGATAAGTCATCCGTCATTTTCTTAACCGGACAAAGACAGCGCGCGCATCAACTGGTCAATCGAATGGGCCTGTACACCTGGGGCGACGCGATTCCGTCGTTGATGGCGGGCGACACCACGGCCGATCTGAAACTATTTCTGAACGACATAACGCCCGCGACCGACGAAGCATCCGCGCGAGTGGTGGAAACGCTGATCCGGTCCGGCGCCATCAAGCACTTGCTGATCGAGGAACACCTGAATCCCGCCACGGGTACGGTTAACGGATTCGACCCGCGCAAGCGACAGATTTTGAAACTGTTGCCGGGCGACGCCGGAGCCGAAGCGATGTTTGATCCCACCACCGGTCCGCCCGCCTCGGCCGAATGGTTCGTGCGGGTTCGCTGGTCGGACAAAGACAAGCTGCGGAGTAATTACTGTTTCACGGTGGACTGCGGACTTCCGCTCGGAAAAGTCGAAAACGTTTCGCTTTTTCACGGAAATCTGGCCGAACTGAATCACGGCAGTCGCCAGCTGACTTTCTTCAAAGAGCCGGGCGCCAAGCTGAATAACGCGCAGGAGTTTCACTTCGAGCGCACGGGCGGCAGCGGAGATTCGGACGACGAGGTAAGCGGCCGCTGGGGAACCTTGTGCGTTCTGCCGGAACATCCGCTTGCGTATCGCAACACCGAACCGGGCGGCGATGTCCCACCGCTTTCGACGCTCGAAGTTGTCGTGTCGCAACCCGGCGGCGGCACGGACCCGTGGGATGAAGTTCCCAGCCTGATTCACAGCGACGACAGCGACGAGAACGGCGATCACTTCATCGTCGAGACGGACGAAGACGGGATTAGCTACATACGATTCGGCAACGGACGAAACGGAAAAGCGCTTCCCACCAACGCTGTCGTGGGATGTGGTTATCAGATCGGCAATGGCCTGGACGGGAATATCGGCCTGGGCAAGCTGATTAACTTCGACCCTGCGACAAATCACATTCTAAAGCTCGAAGCCGGCGTGCTGGCCCCGGTCGCAGACAGCCGAGTCGTTCGCTGCTGGAATCCATTCGACATCACCAACGGAAGATCGCCCGAACCGGCGGCGGAAATAATTCGGCGAGCGCCCGAGGCTTATCGCGAACGTCAACTTCGAGCGATCACGCTTCAGGATTACATCAACCGTGCCGAGGAACTGCCGGAAGTTTCGCGTGCGGCCGCGCGTTATGCGTGGACCGGAAGCTGGCGAACCGTTCAGGTCACGATCGATCCGGTCGGGACGATCGTTTTGGAAGAAGACGTGCGACGAAAGATCGAACGGTATCTGAACGCGGTCCGCCTGATCGGAGAAGATCTGGAAATTCGCCCGCCGTGTTTCGTCCCGATCGAGATTCACGTCGTCATCTGCGCCAAACCGGATTTCTGGCCCGAAGATTTGAGCTCGATTCTGGAACAGGAATTTTCGGATGGCTGGACACCCGATGGCCGAAAAGGATTTTTTCATCCGGACCTGTGGACGTTCGGACAGAAGATCGAGACAAGCCAGATCATCGGACGCGTCTTGTCGGTCGAAGGCGTCGAGCACGTCATCAGCGTGACGATGAAACGCTTTAACAATCCGGCGCCGCCGTCTGAATCGCCGGTCGAGCTGGCTTTTAACGAGATCGTGCAGGTTCTTGATGATCCGGATCATATGGAAAAGGGCTTCATTGATTTTCAGATCAAGGGAGGCCGCCAGTGAAAAAGGATTGTCGAAACGATTGCCTCGAATCGCTGCGTTTTCCGGCACGACCGGACAATCGCCCGGCGCTTTCGCATATCGGCTATCGCATAGGAACCTACGCCGACATTCGCGAATACCTGCTTCGCAATCTGGACAAAACGCCGGGACTGTCCGCGTGGACACATCGCGGGGCTGACGATCCGGGCATCGCGCTGTTGGAAGGCGCGTCGATCCTCGGCGACATTTTGACTTTTTATCAGGAGCTCTACGCCAACGAGGCATACCTCAGAACGGCGCAGTGGCGCGAGAGCATCGCCGATCTTGTGCGGTTGCCTGGCTACAGGCTTTCGCCGGGCGTCGGCGGTCGCGCGACTTTTGCTTTCGAGATCAAAGGCGATGTCGCGGTCACGATTCCGGCGGGATTTCCGATTAAGGCTGAAGTCGACGGCCTGGACAAACCAGCGGACTTCGAAACGTCCGAGCAAACCATCGCCTATCCATGGCTGAGCAAATTCAATCTCTTCTGTCCGCTGGCCACACCGGGCATTTCAGCTTCGAAGAAGGAGTTCTACATCGAGACGCCGGACCAGCTAACCGCGTCGAGCCGCGTCGAACTGAAGGCCGGCGATCGATTGATGGTGGGCGAAGCGAATTCGTATTCGAATCCAAAACGATTGAACAAACCGGAGATCGTGATCATCGATTCGGTTCGAGAACTGCACGGGATCACGATCTTCAAGATCAAAGGGAAGATGAAACGAAGCGGCAGCGCGACAAAGCTCGCGGCTTACAAACTCGGCCGTTCGTTTCATCACTTCGGTCACAGCGGTCCGCGTACTCAAGTCAAACCTCCGAAGAAAGTTTCTTCGAAGGTAAAAGTAATTTCGGCGACCGAGACCGAAGTGACCAGCGAGCTGCCGATCGAACAGAACATCTCGTTCTTCAGAAGTATCAGCGGAACGACCGGCAGCACCGGCGACGGCAACGTCTTTTCCACGGGCAGTGCTGCCTCGGCCTTTCTAACAAGTCTGAGCGCGCTCGGCAGCGTGATTTCGACCGGCATCACTTCGGTAGGCTCGACGACCGGGCTCTCGATTTCGCAAGCGAAACCAACGGTCCGGATTGCCGAGCCTTCGCTCGACAAACTCGAATACCCGATCGATGCCGAGATGCAGGACCTGCCGGCGGGAACAACGCTGGTGATCCAGACACAGCTCTACAGCAGCACCGCGGGCGGAACGGCAACCGAGTTCGCCATGGTCCGTACGATCGCGGATATCAAAACAACATCGGTGACGTGGGGACTGACGACCGGATCGACCAGCATGCTCACTTTGAACGAGGCGCTGGACACGAACTCCGACGGATTGAACAACATGGATATCCGTCAGGTTTTGTTTCACGAGACAGTAAGTCCGTTGTTGACGATTCGTGCGGCGATGGAATCCGCGTTTCCCACCGACAAGAACGTGCTCAATTTCTTTGGCACTGCCGAGCAGGCGCAGAACCTGCTCGAGCGCCGGCTTTATCTGGTCAAAGCGGGAAGCCCGCCGCTGACGGTGGTTGTCAAAGCTGTCGATGCCGCCTCCGCGACCGACGGGCGCCATCCGAAGCTTCACAAAATCGAGATCGATCGTAACGATCTGGCCTACGCGGATTTTCCCAACGCCGCGCCGTTCGTCTACACCGCGTACGGCAACATCGTCGACGCCACGCAAGGAAAAACTGAATCCGAAGCCGAGCTCGGCAACGGCGACAGCCGTCTGGTTTTTCAGAACTTTCAAATTCCTAAAGCGCCGTTGACCTATCTGGTCTCGAACAGCGAAACGCCTCCCGAAGTGCCCGAGCTTCAGATTTATGTCAACAACCGGCTGTGGAAACGCGTCTCGTCTTTGTTCGGAAAAGCTCCGGACGACGAAGTCTACATCGTTCGAGAAGACACCGAAGACAACAGCTGGGTTCAGTTCGGCGATGGCAAAACCGGCGCGCGGCTTCCTTCGGGAGTGAAGAACGTCGTCGCGAAATATCGCACCGGCACCGGCGCGTTCGGCGCTCAGAAATTGAATACAAAGGTTCAAGCGGGCGCAAAGTTGGATGGGTTCGACAAGCTCCAGATGCCGGACGTGGCCACGGGGGGGTCCCAGCCTGAAGATGGTGAAAAGGCAAGGGAGGCCGCGCCCGGCAAGATTCAGAGTTTGGGAAGGCTGGTCAGCCTGAAGGATTTCGAAAGCGAAACTCTGGCCATGGCGGGCGTCACCAAAGTTGCGGCGGCGTGGAAATTGATCGACAGCATTCCCGAAGTCGTCTTGATCGTGCTGATGGATACCGGCCGCAACGCGGAGCTGAAGGCGGTGCAGGAAACCCTGGACGGCTACAACCGAAGCCGAGGCCCGAATCGATTTCCCGTCACAGCACTCGAAGGCCGGCGCCAGTACCTTGCGGTCAGCGCGACGTTTGGATACGACTCGACTTACTTGGAGGAAGACGTCAGAAGCGCCGTCGAGAAAGCGCTGGGCGTTAACAGCGGAAAGCCCGGTGGGACCGACGACCAATCGGGATTGTTCGGTTTGCGGCGCCAGAAGTTTGGAAGAACCGAATATGCGACGACGATCGCCGGAATGATCCAGCAAGTCGAAGGCGTGATCTGGGTTCAAGTCAAGAGGTTTGAGTCGCTCGGCGTACAGGACGACCCCACGATCGTTCCGTTCCCGGTGACTACGGAAATCGCGAACGATACGGTTGATTGTCTGAACGATCAGAAAATCCTGAGCCTGTTTTCGGGCCACCTGAAGTTGACCGCGGTTTCAGAGATAGTTGTGGGAGGTGACTCGAAATGAGCGAACAACGGGTGCCTCTCTTCCAACGCTTGCCGGAGATTTACCGGACCAAGGACGCCGGACTGTTTCCGCCGGATCAATTGCGCGACTACCTGGCGCTGGTTGAACGAGCGTTCGGCGCGATTCACGAAAATATCGAATCGCTGTACCACGATCTCTTCATAGAGACTTGTGACGAGTGGGCCATTCCGTACATCGGCGACTTGCTCGGCACAACTCATCTGAGCGGCGATCCATGGACTCTACGAGCAGACGTCGCCGACACGATCGCGCTTCGCAGAAGAAAGGGAACGCTCGGCGCGATCGAGTTGTTGACTTTTAACCTGACCGGTTGGGGAGTGCACTGCGTCGAGCTGCTGGAGAACATGGTTTGGAACCAGCACCTGAATCATCAACGGCCCGACGACGGTGGCCCGCCGCCTTATCGCGATCCGAATCCGGCAATCAAACGACAAACACCGATTCGCGGCGGCACGATCACGCTGCGCGATCCGGCGTTGTTGTCATTGCTCGGCACGCCGTTCGATCCGTTCGCGCACACCGCCGACGTTAAGCCGCCGGCCAACGGCAGCATTCGATACAACCTGCCGAACCTGGCGATCTTTCTGTGGCGACTGGCAGCCTACCGAGTCCGCGTCATTCGCCCGATCGCAAAAGGCCCGATCGTAAACACTGGTTTTATTGCGCCGCTGGCCGCGCAAGTAGTTCGCTTCAGCATCAATCCGGTCGATCGTCCTTACATCCCTTCCATTGCTGCGGAGAAAGACAAAGAGCCCGTGCGGCTTTTCAACACCAACCTGGTGTCGATTACGAATACCGCGCGAACCGGGACGGATTCGCTCGACAACAGCCGGCTGGCGCCGTCGATCTCGTTAATCGACGAGACACCCGGGCCGATTCCGGTCGAACGGTTGACGCAGAATTCGTCAGCGGGAGTTCCCGAAGCTTACGTTTCGGTCGAGACCTACGACGCGACTGTTACCGACCTGAACACGCTGGACCTTTCCGACGTCGGTCTTCAGCTTCATTTACCCGAGCCGGTTTTCACCGGAGAAGTTTTCCCGCCGGCTCCCGGCCAACCGGTTAGTTGGAAGATTCGCGGCGCGAATTTGTGCGATTGGGAAAACGGATTGCAGCTTCCGCTTGAAGAGCAGGAGATCGCGATTGACCCGGTCATCGGCCGCATGATCATCGGCGTCGGAAAGCCGGCGCGGGCCACGGCGCTGGTTGATGATCTGTTGCTGACTTATACCTACGGCGCGGTCGGGCCAGTCGGCGCGCATCCGACGTCGCGGCCGCCGTTGCCGAAGGACAAATGGGACGTCCCGGCCGCGAGTGTGCGTCATGTCAACGCGAACGTCGACCCGCTGGGATTGCTAAAGGCGCTGCAGGACGTTCACATCACCGGCGATCCGATCGTAATCGAGATAAACGACAGCCTGACGCACACGCTGGATTTGAGCGATCCCTTCCTGAACAACGAAAAAGCGACCGAAGGCGGATTGCTCACCTTGTTGCTGAATCGGTCGGTCGCGATTCGCGCAGCCAACAACCAGCGCCCGATCATCCAGCTCGCGCAACCGCTTCGTTTTCGTCCGGTAAACGTGGCAGGGACCACGCCCGCGCAACAGAACGAATTCAACGGGGTGATGTCCGAGCTGACCGTGCGACTCGAAGGGCTGTACCTGACGCGCGGCGAAACCTTCCCGCCAAATCCGAATCACGACGATCCGCTGATAACACGCGCCGCGATCAACAGTTTGGAGATCGTCAACTGCACGTTGGACCCGGGTGGCTATCAGGCGATCGATCCAAACGTCCGCGCGCCGATTCTGGATTCGATAAAGCTCGACGATTCGTACGGCTTTGTCGATGCGGATGAACAATCGGCGTTCAATCAAATTCCGAACATAGTTTTGCGCCGCACTATTTCAGGCCCTGTCCTGATCGACAGCCTTTACCGCCTCGACGTTACCGAATCGATCATCGATGCCGGACAAGGCGTCGGAAACACGACCAGCAGTTTCGCTGTGACGAGTGCGACCGATCCATCGGGCGGGTGGGGACCGCCGACAGTTGTAAACGCGGTCACGATCCTGGGCCGCATGCGCGTCGAGAGTATCGAAGGACGCGGCGGAATTTGGGTGCATGCGCTTGAAGTCCTCGACAACCAAAAGGGCTGTATCAAGTTCAGTTACTTCTCCGGCGAAATACAGGACCGGCTACCTCAGAACCATGCCTGCGTAAAAGGAACCGACGCAGCGCTTCGCTTCACCAGCGAATTTTTCGGCAATCCTGCCTATTGCCAATTAGCTCACAGCGCCGACCATCGCATTCGAGAACAAGGACCCGATTCGGACGAGATGGGCGCATTCGGATTTCTGACCGAAGCGCACAAATGGCGCAACCTTCAGATTCGTTTCCGTGAATTCATGCCGGTGGGGATCCGGCCTTTGCTGATACCAGCCACTTGAGGAGAGCGTTATGAAAGGCGATTTTTCTAATTGGCGCGACGAGCGCCGGCGCAACTTTGCAGGAGTGCTGCATCAGCAAGGTCGTGTGCTGTTGGATGCCGATTGGAACGCGCAAACCGAGATTTTCAACGACTGGCAAGACACAGCAGGTCGAGACATCATCGGCGCGGGCGTCGCGGCGGTTCCTTCCGACAAACCAAAAAGCTTCAAGATCACTTCGGCGATTCACAGTCTGGCCGACAACAACGTCCAGCTCGAAGTTACGCCGGGCCGCGTTTGGGCCGACGGTTTGTTGGCGCAATTGTTCGGCGAACCTGATCCCGATTCGACATCCGACGTCGATCGGGTCGCGACATATTTGCAGCCTCCGATTCAGGAACCTCCATTCGACGAAACGACCATCGCGACCGGCGTTCGCGACGCCGTCGTGCTGGAAGTTTGGCGAGAAGAGATAAACGGATTTCAGATGCCGGCGGCTTTGATCGAGCCCGCGCTGGGAGGTCCGGACACCACCGAACGAGTACACACCGCGATGGCGTTTCGCCTGTTTCGGATGGAGGCCGGCGACACCTGTGAAAACATACGCGGCAAGCTGCAGGACGATTTCAGTAAGAAGGGAAAACTTACTGTAACTCTTAACCCGCCCAACCCCGGCGCTGGTGATTGTCCGACCGCGGCCGGAGGCGGCTACACAGGCTTCGAACACAATCTTTACAGAATTGAGATCGCGAACGTCGACAGCGGCCCCGCTATGTTCAAGTGGTCGCAGTACGCCGGTGGGTTGGTTGGCCGCGGCCATTTCGACGCGGCGACAAAAGAGGTGGCGATCAAAGCCAACACACAAGCGATCCTTAACTCCGGCTTGTCCTCTTTCTATTTGGAAGCGGTCGAGTACGACAAACTGCTGGGTCATTGGCGAGTCACTTACGGCGCCGACGCCACGCTGAACAACAACATCCTGATTATCGGGGCCGAGCGGTTCGGCACGATTCCAAATAACCCGAACGACACCGACACATCGTTCTTCCGCCTTTGGAACGGGATCGAAGAGATCCAGAACTTCACCAGCGACGACGAACTGCCCAACAACGTCGGCATCAATCTCGACTTTGAAGCACCGGCCGGCAGCAACTATGTGCCGGGCGATTACTGGACGTTCCCCGTCCGCGCGGGCGAGATAATCAACGAAGACGTCCTGATCGATAACAAGGCGCCGCAGGGAATTCATTATCACCGCGTTCCGTTGGCCGTCCTGACCTGGGTCGACACGGAAGACGTCGAGCAGCCGATCGAAGATTGCCGGCACATCTTTCCGCCGCTTACCCGGTTGGCGACGTGCTGCACGTACCGGGTCGGCGATGGTATCGACAGTTGGGGTGACTTCGAAAAAATTCAGGACGCGATCGACGCTTTGCCGAAAGAAGGCGGTGAAGTCTGCGTGCTGCCCGGCACCTATCGCGAGAGCGTGCAGATTTTCGGAAAGCGAAACATCACTGTTAAGGGTTGCGGAATTCGAAGTCGAGTCATCAGCGACGCCGGTCCCAACGAGACAAACGCCGATCCCGTAATTCACATCAAGCATTCGCGTTCGATCAAAATCGAATCGCTGGCGATCTTTGCTCACAAAACCGGCATCGGCGTTCAATTGGAAGGTACGGAGATCAAAGGCCGGATCGGCGCGACGTTGCGCGAGATAAAGCTCGAGAAGCTCTACATCGAAGCCGCGCAGCGTTGTGGAATCCAGGCGCACATTGGCTACGAGATCGTCATTCGCGGATGCGACATAGAGATGAGCGACGAGCCGACCGACGCAGTTGGAATTTTTCTAACCGGCGACGACTGCATCATCGAGGACAACATCGTCCGAGTGATATCGGCGAGATTCAGGACTCCGGTGCCCAGCGCTCCGTCGCCGAATGCTCCGTCGCCGAATGCTCCGTTCCTCGACAGCAATCTCTTAACAGGCCACACGCTCGACACGAAATTGTTCCGACCTGCATCGGCCGGCAAAGGCGGGATTCAAATCGGCGGCACGTCCGAACGCGTATTTATCATCCACAATTTGATTCAGGGAGGAATCGGAAACGGAATAACACTGGGCTCGCTCGTCATTAACGAAGACTCGGAAGTCGATATTCCCGGCTCGGGCGGCGTGAAAGATCCCTGCGATCCATGCAAGCCGGGCGACACGCATCAACCACCCGATCCGACCGGCGAGACGACGATCCGGTCCGCGGGTGCGCTGTTCGATATCTACATCAAGCGCAATCTGATTTACAACATGGGCAAGAACGGCATCAGCGTGGTCGCCTTCTTTGACCTGGAAGCACAGGACGAATTCATCACCGTCGAGCGTCTAAATATCAGCGGCAATGAAATTCGCATGTGTCTTAACCGGGATATCGCGGAGATTCCGACGAAGATGTTCAACGGCATGGGCTACGGCGGCATCGCGCTGGCCGATGTTGAGTATCTTACGATCGACGACAACCTGATCGAGGACAACGGGCCGAATCATCTGCTGCCGATCTGCGGAGTCTTCATTCTGCACGGCGAAGGCATCGAGATGTCGCGGAACAGGATTCTCAACAACGGCGCCAACAACGGCCAACCCGTCGAAGGCGCTCGCCGAGGGGCGCGCGGGGGTATCTACGTTGTGTTTGCGATCGCTCCGCGCATACCCATTTTGCCTCAGCAGGAATCGTTCATTCCCGCGCAGAACGGCGTGCCCGCATTCAAGGCGCACAACAACATCGTAAGCACACCGCTCGGCCAGGCGCTGGTGCTGGGTGCGTTGGGGCCGGTCTCGATCGAGGGCAATCAATTCACCAGCCTCGGCGTGATGCCGTTCCGCACTTCGCCGACTGCGTTCTTCACCACGATATACATCTTCAATCTTGGTTTCTCGAACGAGCTCTATTTTCAGTTGCTCGCTTTCTGGGTGCTCGCATTGGGCCAGATACAGAACGACAAGGTCTACCTGGCCGACGGCGACACCCTGGTGGTGCCACGGCCCGGGTTGGACGACCGCGTGCTCGGTCAATATCTGGCAAACGGCAATGTGCTCTTCAGCAACAACCAGGTCACGTTGAATACGATGAACCAGACCACCGACTTGGCGCTGGCCTCGATCCTGATCTTCAGTCTCGACGACATCAGTTTCCACGGTAACCAATGCGACTGTGATGAATTTTTCGGCGACATCATATTTACCAACGCGGTTCTGTTCGGGATCTCATTGCGAGTTACGGATAACCGATTCAAGGAAGGACTTCTGGGCGCGTTGTTGTCGGCGATGACGTTTGGACTGATGAACATAACTGTGGATAACCAGTCGACGCACTGCTTGATGATTCGCGGATCGATGGTCGAGGACAAGCCCAACCAGGTCCTGATGTCGGCGTTCAATCGTCGCGCGTGTGTTCCGTTCGAGCGGGTAGGAACCGACTTCGCTCAAAGCCCGAACCAGGCGGCGCCGGGATCAACAACAGTCGCGCCGGGACAGACAGCGAGTACGCAAGACGAAGTGTTTACGGTGAGGGTGAATAAGTAAGAAATAGCGCCAACGGCGCGAGAGGTGATAGCCCAGGGCAACGCCCTGGGAATTGGTTATGCCAAATCGCCGGAGCGCTGAAGGCGCGAAAGGGTTGGCTGACGATGACTGGTCCTATCGCGCTTTCAGCGCTCAATATCCTTTTCTGACTTCCAACCCAGGGCCTTGCCCAGGGCTATCACCTCCCGCGCCCTTGGCGCTGAAAAAGTTTAGGAGCAACTATGCCGCAAGACAGAAAATTCAAACTCGACGACATCTCCAGAGGAATTGCGCAGGGCCTAACGCGCGGCGACGAAGAACGCGTGGTCCAATTCGAGCGGCTGCAGTTCGTGCGTAACGCCAAGGCCACCAGCCTTCAGCGCGAACACAAGCGGCTCAGCGAAAAATACGACAACGAACATCCACGCGTTGCGGAGCTGGCGAACAAGTCAGTGGCGAACCTCGACTTTCTGCGTGATGTAGTTGCGGAAACCATCCGCGCGAAAACCGAAATTCCGGTCGTCGATGCGCAGACGTGGGTCCTGCACGGTTACGTGCGAGACAAGGACGGCGCGGGCCTCTCGCACCTGACGGTGGCGCTCTACGATCGAAGCGGCGACTGGCTACAGGAAATGGGCCACGCCTGCACCGCTGTAAACGGCTATTTCAAAATTGAAACGACCGGCGATCTTCTCCGTCGCGATATTTCGGTTTTCATTCGCGTGCTCAATAACCAGGCGCAGCATTTGTACGCGGCCAAAGACCCGCTTAAACCAAAGCCGGGCCGGGTCGATTATCGCGAGATCGTTTTGGATGGCGATGTCGAGATCTGCGCGCCGCCCACGCAGAGTCCAAAGGACCCGCCGCCGGACCCGCACGCGTGGGTAGTTCGCGGGCGCGTGACTGATCCCCGCGGACAGGGCCTGGAGGGCTTGACGGTCACGCTTTACGACAAAGATCTGTTCTTTCACGACCGGCTGGGACAGGCGGAGACGGATGCTCAGGGAAATTACAGCTTCACTTACAAGACTTCGGACTTTCGCGATCTGATCGAAAAGAAACCCGACCTCTTCATAAAAGTTTTGAATCGACAGGGCGAGACGCTGCACAGTTCGAAGAGCGAGGTTAGGTACGAAAGCGGACGCGTCGAGATCATAAACATACGGATTGACAGTTAGGAGTTGACGGACTAAAGAGGCTTCAGGAAGCTCTGAATAAGTCGTGGGGACGCTGGCACTCAGCGGATGGGAAACGTGCAGTCGGGAAGGGGACCCTGTCCCCGCCTAAGACACACAGCTCGATATCATTAGAGCCGAATGGATTCGCATCTTAGGCGGGGACAGGGTCCCCTTCCCGACTGCGAGTCACTGGAAGCTATTCAATTCCTGACCTTCTCAAAATCCATCGTCCATACATGAAGGCCCTAGCTACTATTGCCACGCAGTCAAAAAGAGAGAGCAGCACGCCTTCAAAGAAACACAAGGTCGCCGCAGCTGCTCCCGTTCAATCCACTCTCCAACCGGCAAATCCTTTTTCGTTCGGCCCCGACACGTTGATTCAGCGTAAAGAATCGTGCGCTTGCGGCGGCGGATGCCCGCGATGCGAGAGCAAGCAGAGCATCGCTTTCCAAACCAAACTTCAAATCAGCAGCCCGGGCGATCACCTCGAACAGGAAGCAGATCGTGTGGCCGATCAGGTCATGCGAATGCCTGCCGCGGGCTACGAACCGGTTGTTGCTATTCCTGCATCGCCGGGAATGCTTCAGCGCAAGTGCGCTTCGTGCACAAACGACGAAGAAACGAAGCTATCAAGGAAAGAGGCTTCGTCGTATCTGAGTCCCGACCCGGCGCCTGGGCCCGACGTTTTTAGCAACGTACTGCGCTCTCCAGGACACGCGCTGGACGACGAGACACGATCGTACTTCGAGCCTCGATTTGGCCGGGACTTCAGTGATGTACGAATCCATACCGGCGCGACGGCGGCGGAGTCTGCGCGAGCGGTGGATGCGCGGGCGTACACCAGCGGACGAAACATTGTCTTCGGCGCCGGCGAGTACGCCTCGCGCACCGACGACGGGAAGCGATTGCTTGCGCACGAACTCGCCCACGTCGTGCAACAGCGTGGATTCGGGCAAACAGCTGGAAGCTTGGTCCAGCGAAAGAAGTGTCATCGAATTGAGGCGAAGACATCGACCACTGCGGATAAAGTCCCGACGCTGATCAATAAGCCTTCCAAAAATGGCCCACCGTGCGCCTGTTTGGTGGTGGTTCATAACAAGGAACAGAACGCACACGAAACAGCCGAAGTCATGCACGAGAATTGTGCCTACAACCTGACAACGCTCGAGCCCGAGAATGCGTCGCGCAATATGCTGATTCCGGGACATTCAGAAAAACGCGAGAAAATCACTGAAGGCTGCGACCCGAACGCGCTCTTCGCACCCGGCATCGCCGAACAATGCCTGAACAACGAACAGTCTTGCAAAGACTTCATCACACAGAATGCCGGCGCGAAGGAAACCGACAAGGTGATGAAGTTCGTGCAGATGAAGTTCTTCCTCGCCGTCAAGGAATGCTCGGCGGGATTCAGTTTGCCGGTCATCGCGCTACACAACAACGACCTCAATGACACAAGGGAGTACCTTGCCGCGAAAACTCCGGCGGTCGTCAAGGATTTGAAACGCGACATCGACAAGACCGTCGTGCCGGACAAGGACAAACCGGAAATCAAGTCCGGCAAACAGCAGGTCAAGGAACTAAAGGAACTGGTCCAGAAAAAGTTTACGCCGAAAGTCCGGACAGACATGACCGAGACTTCCGGAAAAACAAACATCTTCCGCTGGTGCTCGTCGCCCGATATCATCAAGTGTCACATCGGCGATCCGGACAAACCGGATCACGTAATTTGGGTAACAAACGAAGATGACTTTACGAGGTTGAACACGAAGGACGTAAACGTCGTGCTCCAGAACCAGGCATCGAGCGGCGGCGAATCGGTGGGCGATTTGTCCACGCTCTTCATCGTTCTGAAGGAGCTGACCCTCTCGCGCACTGAACG
Source organism: Pyrinomonadaceae bacterium (assembly GCA_963702045.1). Lineage (GTDB taxonomy): Bacteria > Acidobacteriota > Blastocatellia > Pyrinomonadales > Pyrinomonadaceae > JACMLC01. The sequence goes on along the minus strand of OY969701.1, from coordinate 4,232,424 downwards.
GATTGACGAACTGACTGACGAAGTTGCGGCAACGACTTTGGTGATTGACGGTATCAGAAAGAACCTCGATACGATGATCCAGTCTGGCACCTCGACTTTTAGAGAGCGAATGAAGGCTCGATGGGATCTGTTGGGGGAACTGAAACACAGGTTGTTGACCGAAGCCATATTGGCGGGCGTTCAGGCGACGCCGGCACTTGATACCGCCAAGCTTCGCTTTACCAACATAGAAACACCGGGATTTGCGTTCTCTGAACAAACCGATGCTGAGCGAAAATCGAATTACCAGCTCATCTCGGATGTCATCAGCGCGCTCGGAATACAAAACTGCTGCGGGGCCGACGCGAAGGCAGTGACAGCGAATGAAGACAAGATCAAAACCGACCTGGAACTGAAGAATATTGAGGCCCGGGAAAAGGCAAGGAAAGAAGCGGCTGCGAAAACAGAATGAGTCGGCGATGGAGCGCCGGCGGCCCGCCTGCGCTCCTTAGATTTAGATGTTCGCTACGTCAACAAAAGACCAGAAAGCCACTTCGGCGAAGTCGCAACCAAAGCGACTCGCCGCAGACAGCGCGTCCGTCCGCAACTCGTCACTCCGTCTGTAATTCCGGGCGAAGAGCCGTTGATGATCGAAGGGTTTGTTCATGCGATCGCCTGGTGGGAAGACGTCGTGGCGGTGGTAGGATGGGCAGAAAGTCGGTTCTTAGAGTCCGCGAAGCGGACGAACGAATAAAGCCTGGGGCGTGAGCCCCAGGAAAACGCACGACATCAATTCCGAGCCCGCGACGCGGGCGAAGCACCGAGCCTCGGAGTGTCGCGCGTTTCACGCGCTCGCTCGATTAATGCCGACGGTTACCTGGTGCTCACGCCCCAGGCTTTATTCGGTCGCCCGCTTCGGGGCTCATGAAATTTGCCCGGTTGGACTCCTCTTTACCTTTTTCTCTTTCGCGGATCCCGATGGATTGGAGTTCGCTTCGATGAATGATCGGTTCCTGAAATCAACAACTCAAAACGAATCGCACGATGCACACAGAGCACGGCCGGCGCACGCCGCGCGACAGCCTCAGCCTCAATGGGCGGTTCCGGACGGTCCGGTTCTTCAACGCAAAGCTTCGTGCGCATGCGGCGGAGGCTGTCCTGGTTGCGGCGAAGGCGAAAAGATCCAGACGAAGTTGCGCGTCAGCTCGCCGAGCGATGCGCTGGAACAAGAAGCGGACCGAGTCGCCACCGAGGTGATGCTCAATCCATCATCAAACGTCGGCCCCAGCGCCAACGCGCAAAGTCCAACAATTGCACGCGCTGCTTCGACCCATCCAACGATCTCCGGCCCGGACGCCGATCACAGCGTCGGCAGTGTTCTTAACACCGGAGGTCACGCCATCGAATCAACCACACGCGGATTTATGGAGTCGCGATTTGGCGGCGCAGATTTCAGCAATGTGAGGATACATTCCGATTCGCAGGCCGCGCGATCCGCGCACAAGCTTGGCGCGCATGCATACACGCTCGGCCGCGACATTGTATTCGGGGCCGGACAGTACGCGCCGGCGACTCCGCAGGGAAAACAACTGCTGGCCCACGAGCTCACGCATGTTTTGCAGCAGGGAGGAAATTCCGAAGGCGTTGTCCAAAGACAGCCAGTCGCAACGCCGCCTGCGACTCCGCCTGGCCCTGCAACTCCGCCTGGCCCAACAACTGCCCCTGTAACTCTTTCAGGCGGGTTCGCCACACCGCGCGAAGCCGCGTTCACCGCTCTCACAATAGCCAATCCGAAGTCGATCATGTCCGGCGATCTCCCTGGAAGCCCCACTGGATTCGAATACGGTGGGCTGATCTTCAAACTCGGAGACAAGTACCATTTCACCGAACCGATCCAGGGTGAAGAAAAGCGTGTGGAAGTTTGGGACGCGCTAAGTTTGGTGCCGGCCGAAGCACGCACTTCGATCGTCGGCGACTATCACGCGCACGGGAACGGCAAGAACGAAAAAGGCGAATACATCGGCGAGGGAGAGGATTTTTCCGGCCAGCATCCCGATCCCATTTCCATGATGTCGTTATCGCTTCGAGAAAGAGCCGATATCGGCGGCGCGCGTAAAGATATTGAGACACGCCCGGCAATTCTCGACCCGAAAACTTTCACGTCTTATCTGGCAACTCCTCGCGGGCGCTTCGCGATCTTCATTCCGGCCCAGGACATAGTGTTCAGCTTCAGTCCCGATAGCCGGCTCCTGCCGCTCGATAAGAAAACTCCTTCCGGCGCATCGATAGATGATCACCCGTTGGTGCAAATGTCCGAAGAAGGTCGCAAGAAAATACTCGACGCGGCCATCGCAAAGCTGATGAATTTGCAGAACAGGATTTTGAACAAGGATGAGAGTTTGAAAGGCTACGATTTTGGAAAACCAAGCGCGGGACTTGGTGCCGAAGACGGCAAAATGATTCGAACCATCAGCCGATCGATGGAGGTATATCCGAATTCACTCGACTGGCTTAACGATACATCGGCCAGTCGGTTTTTCGATGTGCTTCGAATCTTAAATATTCTCTACATCCAAAACCGAAATATGCAGAGGTCGCACGTAGTCAAGGACGCGGATGTTTGTAATACGAGAACCACCATGGCCCGGGCCGAGACGCCCATGCTTCTTTGCCGGCGGTTCTTTGATATCGGAAAAGAGTACTCGGACACCTGGTGCCCGGCTCTGATTATGACGCACGAGTATTTTCACTATCTAACCGAACCGCGTTCGGGCGTTCGTATTCAGCACGCCGAAAACCTCGGGCTGATGATCGCAGGTTGGGAACGCAGGGTCGCGGATGCGTACACCCTGTCGGATCTGGCGGTGCAATTGGCCCTCGGTCGAGAGGTCGATTGCGAGCTTAAGACGACGTGAGTTTGTTCAAGTTCGGACAACGGGGCGAAGCCCGACCGTGAGGGAGGGCGTATTAGTCCGTTCCCCGCGGCCGATCAACAGGGCTTCTGGAACGCCCTCCCTCACGGTCGGGCTTCTGCCCCGTTCGGAATGGTGACCAGTTCACGACGCGCGCCTTTCGCTCTGTTCGCTTTCCAATGCTCGTTCCGCCTCAGTCGCCGTGATCACGTCGACCGGCTTGTGCGTGACCGCATAGACTCCAGCCGCGACGAGCGCTCCGACGATAGGAGCAACGATAAACAACCACAGCTGGCTCAAGGCCCATCCGCCGACAAAGACTGCTGGACCAATGCTGCGCGCGGGATTCACCGAAGTGTTTGTCACAGGAATGCCGACCAGGTGAATCAGCGTCAGGACAAGCCCGATTGCGATTCCGGCGAAGCCGACCGGCGCCTTGATGTCGGTTGTTCCCAAAACCGTGAAGACCAAAAAGAAAGTCAGAATTACCTCAACCAAAAAAGCTGACTGCAAACTGTATCCACCCGGCGAGTGATCGCCGTAGCCGTTGGCAGCGAAACCCGCAACGGTCGGATCGTAGCCCGCCGGTATGCCCTTCGCGATCAGCAGGAGAATCGCGGACGCCGCGATCGCACCGATTATCTGCGCGATGATGTAACCCGGCGCGAGCTTGGCATCCATCTTCTTGCTGACGAGCAAGCCGACGGTCACCGCCGGATTGATGTGACAACCGGAGATCGGTCCGATCGCGTACGCCATCGCCAGCAGAGAAAGACCAAACGCCAGCGACACGCCAAGAAAACCTATTTTGTCCCCGGCCAAAACGGCGCTTCCGCAACTGGCGAAAACAAGAACGAATGTCCCCACGAGCTCGGCCAAATACTTGTTCATTTGTTTGTCTCCCTGGTTGTGACGATACGTACATCATCGTCGGATCAAACGAAGACGAGGCGGAATGCCAGCACATCAATCAGACACGCTGACAGCAAATTATGTCGCTGTGTAGAGATCACCAATCCATAATCCGGTAGTTATTTCGTAGATTTTAGGCGCTGCAGGCGATCGTGTGTACTGTCATTATTAACAGGCCTCTCCGCAGCGGGGCAGAAGCCCGACCGTGAGGGAGGGCGTTGATATGACCCATGCTGACTATGTACCCAAAAAGCAACGCCCCTCCCTCATGGTCGGGCCTCTGCCTCGTTTCATGTCCCCTGAACCTCTCCAAACAGCGCGAGATGCAGCCTGGGAGAATAGTTGTAGCCAAGCTCGATTACACGACCGATGATCGATTCGCCGACCCTTGCTACCTCTTCCGCTGTTCTCCCGCGAGGCATTATCCAAATCCTGTCAGCAGCAATACCGAGTCGCTCTTGCAGTGAATGAACTTCCTCAAAGTCCTGATCTGACTCGACTACAAACTTCAGAACAACCTGCGGCGTACGCGCCAACGCGTCCAATGCATCGACGATCCGAACCGACGGTTCCATCCCGGAGTTTTCGAGTTTTGGCGAAACGACGATCAGCGAGCACAACTCGATAAACTCTTGCGGCGGCGCGATGGTCCCGTTCGTCTCCAACTCTAATTCGATTCGCGGCGAAGTTGCGAGCAAGGCTTTCAAGACAGGGAGCAACGCCCTGTGCTGTAACAACGGTTCGCCGCCTGTGAAGATCACTCTGTCGATTCCGCGATGCGAGATGTTTTCGACCAGCTCATTGACGGACATTTTTACTTGCCACTCGGGCCTGCTGAAAATCTTTCCGTCCTCGTGATCGTGTCTGTCGCTCCATCGCCAGGTGTAAGCAGTGTCGCACCAACAACAATACAGATTGCATTCGGACAGTCGCACGAAGACGGATAGCAATCCGGTCTTGGGCCCTTCGCCCTGGATGGACGTGAAGATTTCCGGCGTGCCATCCGGCATCGCGGCCAATGTGATGAGCGGTGCGGGTTGGTTGTGATTCATCCTGCGTCCAACGCGAATAGATACGCCATTTGCTGAAGTGGTAAACTGAAGTCATCCATTTTCACGCTGTTGTGGGGAATCACCAAATGAATCGGCAAGACTTGATTGAAGTGAATCCAAACAAGATGAGCGGCACCCCAGCTTTTCGCAACACCCGGGTTCCGATTAAGAACCTGTTCGATTGTATCGAAGCGGGCTAAACGATTGATCAGTTTCTTGATCAGTTTCCGACCGTCTCAAGCGAACAGGTTAACGGAATTTTGGAACTCTCGAGGGAAAGGTTGCTCGAAAGTGAAGTTGCTGCTTGATGAGTGTGTAACTCGCAACCTCAAACACGATTTGGCAGGGCACGACGTGCACACTTGTACCGGATGCCTTGACCGCACTTGAGACCATCAACGCCGGCGACGTAGTTCAGATTGGAGAGTGATAACTCTTTTCTAAGCTGTAGCGTTAGTGTTACTCCCGAGTTCTCAAAAGAAGAAGGCGACAATCAAAATGTCGGCCTTCTTAACTTCAAACAACTGATACCTCGCCTATTGAGACTCACTCGCTTGCGGGCTCGTTGAATCGCTGCTCGAGCCAAACTGCTCTGAGCGGATTGCGTCGTCACCGCTAATTGCGTTTTGAGTTTCCGGGGTAAAGCTGCGTCGCGATATGTATTTGGAACTGTGACAAGAAATGATTGGACCAATCTGTTAACACAGAGACTTATTTCTTCTTTCGCTCGTTCGTTGCTAAATTTCTTGCAACTACTGTGGAGTGTGATAAACTCCCGCTCGCATTAAACTTTTCCTTACCGTTCCTTAACTGCATAACCTTTACAGAAGACATCAGGAGGCCTTCGATGTCCATATTCCGAATCCAGATCAAAGCGGGCAACCCAGCTACGTACAACCCTACTCCACAGACGGTGTACGTGAACGATAGCGTCTTTTGGTTCAATGGGGACCCCAAGGAGGCCCATTGGCCAGCGCCCAGCACAACAAATCCGACCGGGTTTATGGCGAACCAGGTAGCGCCCAACTCGTCGTCCAGTCAGGTTGGTTTTGCCGCGGCGCAAACCATCCGCTACATTTGCATCAATCACCCGGGCGAAAGCGGACAAATAATTGTAAAGACTCCTAAGAAGAGCGCATTCGCCGACAACACCAAGAAAGGCGCGTACGCCGGCAAGACGAAGAAAGGTGCGTTCGCGGGCAACACGAAGTCGGGCGCGTATGGCAGTACCACGAAGAAGCGCTAGCCGGAACCTCGTAAAGCCGCTGTGCAACCACCACCCTAAGTGAGGAGTGTCCCCATGTCAGAAGAGAGAATCGTTACGGAACAAGCGGGCGAAGAAGATCGCAACGAGTCATCCAACATTAAGCAGCAGTCAGAGGTGACTCGGCGGGATTTCCTCCTACGGGCAATGGCGGGGGGCCTCGCGATAGGTGCGATACTGCCGAGCCTCGCGTCGGAGCCATGGATCGTAGGGGCGCAGGCACCAAAGTGCATGGCCGCGGGCCAGATGCTTCAGTCAATAATGGAGATCAAGAGTGCGGGTACCGGCGCCACCAAAACGCTAGAGGCGGTTTTAAAGGTTCTCGACGAAGACAAGACCTATTGGGGACAGCCGGACAAGGGGCAAACGCTTCCTTCCTGCCAGAGCGGACGGATGCGTTACATTGCCGGCTACGATATGAATAACCCGAGCAACGTCTGGCCCAAGACATTGGGCGTCCCGACTCCAGCGCCCACGCTTCGGGCGAGCGTGGGAGACACAGTTCAAATCACGCTCCTGAACCACGTGGATGTCAATAATTTCCCAGGAACACTGGACATTGTTGAAAGGGGGGTTGGGAACTGCGATCAAGATACGACTTTTGGTTCTGGTGCGGGCAAGAATTATCCAGGGGTTCCAACTTTTGAAAACCCACCAAACTGCTTCCACGGTTCAAGCTCGACGAATTTGCATTTTCACGGTACCCACGTCAGTCCCAGCGGGATCGCCGACAACGTCCTGATAACCGTTCGGCCTTCGCCAAGGACGCCTGGGCCTAACAGTAAACCGTTAGTGACTGAGCAAACTGTAAGCGATCTCTTCAAGGAGATATTCGCAAATTGCTCAACCAAGTCCCCTTGGCCCCTGGCGTGGAAAGATTGGCCTTCCGTTACGGATCAAAGCGGCTCCTGGCCCGTTAAGTGGCAAAAGTTCCAACAGAGCTTGCTGGAATATTATGACAACACCGCCACCTGGATGGGAAAGAGTCCGCCACCTCAGCCACTTTGGCCGCTTCCGCCTGTTAATCCGCAGCCGGTGTTGCCACAACATGATCAGTTATGGTGGACCGATCAGCAACAAATGAGCAACCCTCCGCAACCCCAGTTGCCGCAGTTCTACGTCGGCGCGTTCCCCAATTGCTTTACGCTTCCGAAATGGAATGGTCAGTCAAATAGCATGGGTCAGGCGCCGGGAACGCACTGGTATCACGCGCACAAACATGGATCGACTGCCTTGAACCTGGCCAATGGAATGGCCGGCGCGCTGATCATCGAGGGTGATTACGACGCTACGCTGAAGGCCTATTATAAAGACAAAGGGGCCGTGCTCAACGAACAGGTGTTGGTATTGCAGCAGTTCTCGGCGGTGCTCGGCCTGCTTCGCCCGGTGGGAACAAAGGACCTGGTTTCCGTGAATGGGCAATACATCCCTGTCCTGGAAATGAAACCGAACGAAACGCAGATGTGGCGTTTCGTTAATGCCTGCCACCAGGCCGCCGTACCGATTAACAAAGCGCCGGCGGGCCTCAAGTGGGTGCAAACTGCTCAGGACGGCGTTCAGCTCGATCCGAGGAACTATGATCCGGATCCAAGTGCACCGACCAACGTAGAATTTCCAGTTCCGGCAAAGGCTATTTTGAAAGACGGAGACTGGCTTTCAAGCGGCAGTCTCGCGCCTGGTAACCGGATCGATCTACTAGTACAAGCTCCGAGCACCAAAGGCGACTATAAGGTGACCTTTGGCCCAAAGAATATTTTGCTGCTCACGGTAAGAGTGACCGGTACGGCAGTAAACACGACGCCGTTTCCGAGCCGCGATGAATTTCCCAAAATGCCGGGATTCCTCTGGGACATCGTCCCACCCGTAGGTATGGTGAAGCGGGACATTCGTTTCAACACAACCAATACACAGTTGCCGTCCCCGAGCCCAACCCCAACGCCAACGGGAAGTATTGGCGGGCGGAATGCTGGTAACGCCGCCCCGCCTTTGATGCCCAACGCGCCTCCGAGACACACGATCAACGGCATACAATTTAGCGGCGAAATCGATCAATACATGAAACTCGGTGCAACCGAAGAGTGGACCCTGTTTAATGACACTCCGCTCACAGGGCCGGCGCATCCTTTCCACATCCACATCAATCCGTTTCAGGTTATCGCACTCTTTGACCCGTCGAACCCCTCGATGCCCAAGACGGGCGTCGAGCTGAGGCAGCCTTGGATTTGGTGGGATAATTTCGCGATTCCTCCCGGAGGCTGGGCAAAGATGTGGACCAGGTTCGTAGATTTCACCGGGACATACGTTTTCCACTGCCATATTCTGGGCCACGAAGACCGCGGCATGATGCAGATGGTCAACGTCAGCCCCGGCGGCACGGTCATGACGCACAAGTAAGTCAGTTATCTCTTGCTGAAAATTCTTAATCCGAAGGCTGTCGGGTAACCGACAACCCTCTCAACCCGACGAGAGTGGGATTTGTCATCGTTAAGCGTGGGAGCCGATGTCAGCCAACGAAAAACTTTGGGCCGAACGGGCCGGGAAATCAACGTCCTCACTGATTGATGAAAGTCTACGCGCGGGACTTGCTCTTCTTTGGAGAGCCTATATCTGCGCTGAAGATACCGGTGCGAACTTGTGGGACTTCGCTCTGCGAACGAGCAGCCTGTATGAGGCGGGAGTGACCAGCAGCGATCTCCGTTGGATGGTAGCCAAGGGGTTCGCCGAGCACGGCCAGGAAACTTCAGGTTACGACGACCCGCATCGCTCGTTTCGCCGGAGCAATGGCTACTTTTTCAACAATCACACCTGTCTGATTCTAACGCCCAGCGGCGCCGCGCTGGCAGAACATGTTTTTCGGGAAACTGCTCGATCGCCGCAAGCAACGTTATCTGCATTTGCTGCGGTTGCGGGCGAAACGATTGCCCTAGCAAACGCGCGGTCCGCGGGCTACGAAACAAACACGCCTGCGAAGGTCGCCCTGAAACCTTGCTGGCATGCGACCCGGCGGGAGCTAACGTTAGCCGGGCAGATCGTCAAACGGTTCCGCGTGCCGGCGCGAAATCAGGAAACGATTTTGGGCGTGTTTGAAGAGGAAGGCTGGGCCGAACACATACATGATCCACTTCCCGTCAACCATGAGATCGACGCTCCTACGCGGCTGCACGATGCAATAAATCGGCTGAACAGGTGCCAGGTCAACCCGCTCATTCGCTTCCACGGCGACGGAAAGGGAACTGGGGTTTTCTGGGAGCTTAGCCAGCCGAATGTGTTGGAATAGGTAAGCCGACTCGAGAATTAGCTTCGTGTTTTGATAGCTTTGGCGTTGTCTGTTGTGACAACTTATGATTACTGCAATGATTGCTCGTTTGTTCGCCAATCGACACCAGATCGACACTAGATCGACGCTTGCATCTTTCCAATCCATGAAAGATAGTGCCGACTCGCCTGCATTTCTGGTGTTAACCCTGAAGCCTACCTATTATCTTGACTAGAAGGAGAAGACATGACGAAAAACACAGTATCAATCGAATTGGATCGCGAGTCTCTGGCCCGCTTCGCTCGCCTCATCGGCGATCATTCCATGGCAACCGGCGTCCATTGTGGCGATGACGATGGAGATGAAGGCGTGACCTGCGGAGCAGTCGCGTTGGGAGCTCACTGCGGAGATGACGACGGCGAATAGGACCGGCGATCTCTACCTTCAAGTATCAATCGCCTTAGGCGTCTCACCATGCCAAAAGCGATTCGATTAGACTAACAAGGCGGACTGACTCGAGGAGACAAGAAATCGCGGCTCGTGTTTGTGCCCGTTTCTTCGGATAGCCGTTGAGACCGCTTTCGAGTTGACAGAATTCTCAAAGTCGCCTTTCCCAAAAAAGTTGGGGTCCTTGTTGTAGCGATTAGACGCATGGTTTCAAGTAGTGCTCGAAGCATGCGCAGTTTAGCGCCCGAAACGACCTTGCTGTATGCCAAGCAGTTGTCTTCAACTGCTGGCATCAGCGAGGTGAGGGACATCACAGACCTGGATGTTCTGGGCGTACCGGTATTTGTAAGTGTGCGACCACAGGCGCGCGGAGAGGCCTACACCTTTGGGAAAGGCCTGCACCGAGTTGATGCCGAAGTTGGGGCCTATATGGAGGCCCTCGAGTTTTTTTTCGCTGAACCTGGGAATGGCCGTGTTTCGACGCGTTGGGGCTCCGCACGGGAAGTTGCCGGCCACGAACGTGCAGACGACGCGATTCTTGATTTCGTTCCGCTCCTTCATCGCGAAGTTGACCTCGATGGTCCGTTGTTGCTCGCTTCGGTTCGAGACCTCGAGAGCGGAGCCGAGTGCTCAATCCCCGCAGAGCTCGTTTACTATCCGGCGCCGGACGTTGGGCAGTCGCTCTTTGGGTCTTCGACTAATGGCCTTGCATCGGGCAATTCGGTACTCGAGGCAAGCATTCAGGCATTGTTGGAGCTGATCGAGCGCGACATCTGGTCGTTTGAATTCGTTCGCAGCGGGTCGAAGCTAGTCGAGTCGGCAAGCCTGCCGGACCACATACGGGAAATCGTCGACCGCGCCGAGCGGAACGGCCTTCAAATAAAAGTTCGTACAATTCCTAACGACTACGGAATCCCGTTCTTCGCCGCTTTCGTGTTCGATTTGAACAATCCAAGCCGCAAGACATTCAACGGGGGTTGGGCGTGCGATCTTGACCGTGACAGGGCGCTGGTGCGGGCAGTCACCGAGGCAGCGCAAAGCCGAGTGGCTTTTATTGACGGCGGTCGGAAAGTACCAAAGCCGCGCGCGGAAGGATTGGAATCGAATGCTCAGGAACAGGAAGCGAAACTCGTGCGGCAACATATGCAGGGCGTAAGCGATGCGCAGCAGCAGGTGTTGCTGAGTGACGTTCTCGACGTAACAGTAGAAGGCTCTCTTCAGCAGAAGCTCGGTGCGATCATTGAGCGACTACGCCGTGTAGTGCAGGAACCAATTTACCGAGTTGTGTTGACGCCGGAAGAATCGCCGCTGCAAGTGGTGCGATTGGTCGTTCCGCTGATGGAGAATCTTAAAGAGAACCGAGTTCGATTGGGACGCCGCTTAAAGGCGACCATCGAGGCCGTCGGTGCTCAGGCAGCATGAATGGAAAAGTTTTAGCCCGGAAAATTCTCAAGACCAGTGGGTAACAGGGGTTAGGCGCAATGGAGATTCGGCAAACCGTCGAAATCCGTGTCCGAGGGACAGTTCAAGGCGTTGGCTTTCGGCCAACCGTGTGGCGCTTGGCCTGCGACGAGGGGCTGGTTGGCGAGGTCTTTAATGACGGCTTTGGAGTGTTGATCCGAACCACCGGAAATTCTGGCGCTATCTCTCAGTTTCTTAACCGACTGCACACCGAGGCGCCGCCGCTTTCACAGATCGAGAAGGTCGAAACGCAGGTTTTGAACCTGCAGGACTTTGAAGACTTTCGGATTGCCGAAAGTGTGAGTGGCGAGAACTGCACACGCGTCACTCCCGATGCTGCGATTTGTCTTGCCTGCCGCGAGGAAGTGCTGGATCCGAAGGAGCGCCGTTATGGTTATCCCTTTGCGAACTGCACACACTGCGGACCCCGCTTTTCGATCGTGAAGGAGGTCCCCTACGATCGTGCCAACACGACGATGGCGGACTTTCCGATGTGCGAATCCTGCACGGCAGAATATTTGCAGCCTGCGGACCGTCGGTTTCATGCGCAACCGATCGCCTGCCCTACCTGCGGCCCATCGATCTGGCTGGAACGAATAGACGAGAGCGCGACGTCGGCTAATCCCAGCGCGAGCGCGTCTCTGGATTCCGCTATCGAGTTACTAAAGAGTGGAGGAGTAGTAGCCGTTCGCGGATTGGGCGGATTCCACCTGGCTTGTGATGCAACCAACGCAGAAGCAGTTCAACGGTTGCGCCAGCGCAAGCATCGGTACGGCAAACCGTTTGCGCTAATGGCAAGGGACCTCGAGACGGTTCGCCGTTACTCGAACTTGACTTCAACAGAAGCGGACCTGTTACAGAGTCCGGAAGCCCCAATCGTATTGCTCTCAGCCAACGGGCCCGAGAAGTTGCCGGAGGGCATCGCGCCCGGTCTGAATACGGTCGGCTTCATGCTGCCTTACACGCCGCTCCACTTGTTGATCACGCGGCAGATCGATCGGCCACTTGTCATGACCAGCGGAAATATCTCGGACGAACCACAGGTCACGAGTCTCGACACAGCGCGCAGCGGTCTGCGTGGAATCGCCGATGCGATGTTGATGCACGATCGTGAGATCGCCAATCGAATCGACGATTCGGTTGTTCGGATCGTGGCCGGCAAACCATCGTTGCTGCGCCGAGCCCGCGGTTATGCGCCGAGTGCTGTGCCGTTACCGCCCGGCTTTGATGGCGCGCCCGACCTGCTGGCTTTTGGCGGCGAGCTGAAATCCACTTTCTGCGTCTTGAAGGACGGGGCTGCGATTCTCTCGCAGCATCAGGGTGATCTGGAGGACGTCTCGACGTTCGAAGACTACCAAAAGAATCTGCGACTCTATTCAAAGATCTACGATCATCGGCCGCGCTTGTTGGTTGCTGACCTGCACCCGGAATATCTTTCTTCCAAACTCGCCAAACAGCGCGCGGCGGAAGACGGATTGCCGATTCTCGAAATTCAGCATCACCATGCGCATATCGCCAGTTGTATGGTTGAGAACGGGGTTGCGCTCGATGCTTCGCCGGTGCTTGGTATCGCGATTGACGGTCTTGGCTTTGGCGACGACGGCACGATCTGGGGCGGTGAGTTCTTGCTGGCCGACTATCGCGGCTATCAGCGGGTTGCGACGTTCAAGCCCGTGGCAATGATTGGCGGCTTCAAAGCCATTCGCGAACCCTGGCGCAACACCTATGCGCATCTGGTCGCCGGGATGGGCTGGACACAGTTTGTCGAACGGTTTTCCGATCTCGAGCTCTATCGTTATTTGATTGCCAAGCCGCTGCCGACGATCGATCGTATGCTTGCAACTGGACTGAACGTACCGTTGGCAAGTTCGTGCGGCAGACTTTTCGATGCGGTCGCGTCGGCCTTGGGCCTTTGCGCCGATCAAGCTCTCTTCGAAGGCCAGGGCGCTATGGAGCTGGAAGCTTTAGCCGAGCCGCAGTGGCGACCATCGGCGGCCGAGCCGCCTTACAGCTTCGCGATCACCGAACAAGGTAACAGCGGTCTGCTCTATCTTGAATCGTTACCGATGTGGGAAGGTCTGCTGGAAGATCTTGCCCGGCAGACGCCGGTTGCTCGAATGTCTGCTCGCTTCCACTACGGACTTGCGAGGGCGATTCGCGACATGGTCGAACGCATCCGAGGCATGAGCGAAGCCGGCGGTTCGCCGAACACAATCGCGCTCAGCGGCGGCTGCTTCCAGAACAAACTCTTGTTAGAAGAACTAGTGCGGTTACTCGACGCGGACGGTTTACGTTGTCTCTTCCACGCCAAAGTACCGAGCAACGACGGAGGGCTGGCGCTGGGACAGGCTGCTATCGCGGCAGCGCGCCATATCGAGCGTTCGAACCCCGCGGAAATGCGGTCGAGCGCCTCAACCAATGTAAGGAGTGAGCAATGTGTCTTGGAATCCCTGGCCAGATAGTAGAGATCACCGACGTTCCGCGGCAAATGGCGCTCGTCGACGTTAGCGGCGTCCAACGTGAAGTTAGTCTGGAGTGCGTGGTTGACGATTATCATCCGCTCGAGAGATGTGTCGGCCACTGGGTATTGGTGCATGTTGGCTTTGCCATGAGCCTGATCAACGAGGAGGAGGCTGAGGCCACGCTGAAGGTCCTGAGGGAGCTTGGCGAGGTGCAGGCGGAACTTCTCGCGATGCAGGAATCGGCGTCAAGTCCGCCCTCAAGTGTTTCCGCGAACTCGGTGCCTGAACTCGTGGTTCAAACGTAATGACTCTGGCAGAAAACCCAAACCTCGCGGGGCTTTACCCGTTTCTGCACGGCAAGAAGCAAGACCCGCTGTCGATGAACTCGGCTTTGCTTGAGTCCGTGGCCCAAAAGTCGGCTCATCATCACCAGGTGATTGATGCCTTCTTTGCCAGGAATGGACAGGAAGTCGTCGCTGCTGCTGGAGCTATCGCGGATGTTTATCGTGGCAACGGCCGACTCTTTACTATGGGCAACGGCGGCTCCAGCTGCGATGCGGCCCACGTGGCCGTCGAGTTTCTGCATCCGGTTACGGCCGGTCGTGTCGCGCTCACCGCAATCGACCTGACCGCCGACCGGACGATGATGACCGCGGTTGCCAACGACGTCGGCTTCCAGCACGTCTTTGTTCGCCAGATGATTGCCCAGGCGCGCGCCGGGGACGGTTTGATAGGCATCTCGACCAGCGGAAATTCGGACAATCTCGTGAAGGCTTTTGTGAAAGCAAAAGAGATGGGTGTAACAACCGTCGGCTTGGCTGGAATGAGCGGCGGCGAGATGGCAAAGATCGGATTGGATCACTGCCTGGTGGTTGAAACCGACAGCATTCATCGAGTGCAGGAATGCCACGTAATCATCTACCACATTCTTTGGGACCTGGTTCACACACTATTGGCTGACGATCGCGGTTCATTGGCCGTTACGGGATGATCGCTTAACGACGGTACACAGGAAAGAGAACAAAATGAAATACGTCGATGAATTCCGAGATCCCGAGAAAGCGCAGTTTCTGTTGAAGGAAATCCGCGCACTCGTGCCGCAAATCCAGAACGGACGAACTAGCCCGATATACATCATGGAAGTTTGCGGAGGCCACACTCACGCCATCTTCAGATACGGTGTGGAGACGATGCTGCCGGACGGGATCGAGTTGATCCACGGCCCCGGCTGCCCGGTTTGTGTGTTGCCAATGGGGCGCGTTGACGACTGCGTGGCGCTGGCCCACATGCCGGGCATGATCTTCACCACCTTCGGCGACGCGATGCGGGTGCCTGGATCGAAAGAGAGCTTGCTACAGGCCAAAGCTAATGGAGCCGACGTGCGCATGGTGTACTCGCCGCTCGACTCTCTACGGATTGCCAAAGAGAACCCGGACAGGCAGGTCGTCTTTTTTGCCCTGGGCTTCGAGACAACCATGCCCAGCACCGCTCTCACTGTGCTGAGGGCGAAAAACGAGGGCGTTAAGAATTTCACGCTGTTTTGCAATCACATTACGATCATTCCTACGATCAAGGCGATTCTGGATTCGCCGGATTTGCAACTCGACGGATTCCTCGGCCCGGGCCATGTCAGCATGGTTATCGGCAATTCGTCATACCGATTCATCGCCGAACATTACAAGAAGCCGTTGGTGATCGCGGGTTTCGAGCCGCTCGATATCCTGCACGGCATCTGGATGGTGCTCAAACAGATCGCCGAAGGTCGCACCGAGATCGAGAACCAATACAACCGCGTGGTTCCCGACGGCGGCAACACAGTGGCTCTGGATGCGATCGGCAAGGTCTTCGAATTGAGAGAGTTTTTTGAATGGCGCGGCCTCGGCTCGATCGATCACTCGGGAGTTCGCATCACCGAGGAGTACGCGGAGTTCGACGCAGAACGCAGATTCTCCGTGCCGGCGCTCAAGATTGCCGATCCCAAATCCTGCCAATGCGGCGAAGTGCTCAAGGGCGTCATCAAGCCATGGGATTGCAAAGTTTTCGGTAGAGACTGTACGCCAGAGACGCCGCTGGGCGCCCTGATGGTTTCGTCGGAAGGCGCCTGTGCCGCTTACTATCAATACGGTGATATAGAGAAGATTCACGAAACCAAGACCCTGGTCGAGGAGATGGCATGAGTAGCGTTTTAGAGGCGACCGCAAAGAACAGCAAGCCCCGACGCCGTGGCAAGGTGCGTGTTCCAACTATCACGCTGGCCCACGGCGGCGGCGGCAAGGCGATGCACGACTTGATCGACGACGTTTTCCTCGAGGCGTTTGATAACGAGTCTGACTCGCCGCTTGAGGACCAGGCGCGGCTCACTCTCTCGGATCTTGCGGCGTTTGGAGATCGACTTGCTTTCACCACCGATTCATATGTGGTCAAGCCAATCGAATTTCCCGGCGGCAACATCGGAAAGCTGGCGATCTGCGGTACGGTAAACGACCTGGCAGTGGGTGGCGCGAAACCACTCTACTTGAGCTGCTCGGTTATCATTGAAGAAGGTCTGCCGGTCGAGACAATGCGGATGGTGGCCAGGACCATGGCGGCGACGGCACTTGAGGCCGGCGTGAAAGTTGTGACCGGCGACACCAAGGTTGTCGAACGGGGCGCCTGTGACAAGCTGTTTATCAATACTGCCGGTGTAGGTGTCATTCGCGAGGGTCTCGATCTGGGGGTCGACAAGGCCCAACCCGGCGACGTTATCCTCGTCAACGGGCTGTTGGGCGACCACGGCGCGGCAATCCTCAATGCCCGTGGCGACATGGCATTGACTACACTCATCGAGAGTGATTGTGCTTCGCTTCACGGACTGATCGATACGCTGTTGACGGCCGTTCCTAACACCCGCTTTCTGCGAGATGCCACGCGCGGAGGCCTCGCAACAGTCTTGAATGAAATCGCCGATGCCTCGCAGGTTGGTATCGAGATTTACGAGGACCGCACGCCGCTGCGCAGCGAAGTCAAAGGCTTCTGCGAAATTTTGGGTCTCGATCCGCTCTATCTAGCAAACGAAGGCAAGATCGTCTGCGTCGTTCCGAAGGAAGATGCTGACACTGCACTGGCGGCGCTGAAGTCGCATCCGCTGGGCGAAGGAGCCGCGAGGATCGGCGACGTGACCGACCACCGCCCGGGCCGTGTGGTGATGCAGACCGTCTTCGGCGGACGCCGCATCGTCGATATGCTTGTCGGCGAACAATTGCCGCGCATTTGTTAGAACGCCGAAGAACAGGCGGCTGTTAAGTTAGTTTGGCCAGAGGAATCCACAGATCCATAACCGGAGGAATATCGAATGTCAGACAATGGAAGTGTCAAAGCGGCCGAAGGCGTTAAGATTCGCATCAAGGACCAGGGCGAAGTTTTGGAATTGGATTATGACGGCGCCATCTGTCAGCATCCGGGATCGCTTTGGTGGGGCACCGCGGTTGGCTTCCGCGCAATGCAGGTTGCCGCCCAGGCTCTTTCGAAGGACGATCTGTGGGATCGCGAACAACTCTACATCGTCAGCGGCCATCCCGGTCCCGGCGTGAAAGACACCATCGATTATGTGACTGGCGCTGCCAGCCGTGATCGCTACAACGTTATCGTCGCCGAGGGCTGCGGAATGCAGTGCAACAGCAAGATGAAATATGAATGGTGGGTCAGCGACGGTGAGAAGACTGCGAACATCAACCTGCGTCCGGATTTCGTGCCGCGTGAATTCTACGAACTCACCGACCGCCTCGAAACCAACGAGACTACCAAGGAAGATATCAAAGCGTTCCGCATCTTCAAGGTGAACCTGTCCACGCGTATCTGGAATGCGCCGTTGGAAGAGAGCTTCCGAGTTGAGGTCGTCGATCAGCCGCTTCAGCCGGGAGAACTGCCTGAAGCTGCGAAGGCGAAGGACTATTTTGATCTGGACTAGCCGCCAGGTTAGTTAGCTAACATAGTTAGCGCAGCAGGAAGGCGAGCGACCCTGAGGATATGAATATCCAACGGTGCTCGCCTTTGTAATTTGGTCGCTTCCAATTCCGGCAACAAGCGCTTGCCGATCACCTAACACGTTTGGACTTCGCACGACGGTCACGGGACCAGCGGCTGCCCAAATGCGACTTGAGTCTCATACTCAAGCTTGATCGCGCCGTTCACCGCAAACTTCTCAAACACTTCGCGATAGAGCGTCTCAAATGGCTTAAACTCCTGATCCCCAGGCTCGGGAGCTTCCAGCCAGGCACGAGCGGCGCCAAAAAACGCGGCCCAATCGTCGGTGCGCGATTGGCGATAGCTCCGCTTGTGAATCTTACCCTTCCCAAATAGCGACTCCATCGGCATTCCATGCCACACCCGCTCTACACGTCTGGCAGCATCTTTAAGCGCGGCCAGCTTGTCAGAAAGCATGTCTTCAAGCGCGTCGTTGGTCGAGGCATAACTAAACAGAGCGATCCATCCGGAAGGCTTAAGTATTCGCCGGAGTTCGTCACAGGCTTCGGGCCTGAAGCGATGATAGGCATTTCCGACCACGATGAGATCGAGGCTGTCATCGGCCAGGGTCGTCTGTTCGGCAGAACCGGCGAGAACCTGGATGCCGGACCAGTCGGCCAAAGCGGTGGAGGCCACTTGGCGCATGGCGGGCTCGGGCTCGACCGCGTAGATCCGAGCGCATCGATCTGCAAACAGGCGTGTGAGCTGACCGTTGCCGGCGCCGATGTCGGCCATGATCTGGACCGGACCGATGTAGTCCAGGAGATCGGCGGGGGCCTGGCTCGAATATGGCAGCCGGTACTTCTCGTACAGAGAGGCTCTTTCAATGCTTACCGGCATGGTTCACATCTCCTAACCGAAGCGATCTAAGCAGCCAGCGGTGAATCGAAGAAACGCTTCACCTTTCGTTGAGGCGGATCCGTAATCCCCGCGCGCAGGAATTCATTCAAGTACGCATCGGACACACCTCTTCCGGCGTAAGGCGTCAGGTTCAGGTCGATAATGCAATAATTCTCGTGACCGTCATGCACGATGTCGATACAGCCAAACTCGACCGGCGTGTTCTCCACGAAAGTGGCGACGTCCCGTTTCAGCGTCGCGCTAATCGGTAATTCGTCTGTACCCGCCTTAAGGTGTTCGAGATCGGATACGAAGTTCGTGTCACGCGGATCGTTTGACAGTTTCTTGATTATGTTTGGAGCAAAAGCTTTGACGATGATGACTCGTTGCCCGGAGAAATAAACGCGGTAGAACGAGTTCTCAGTGTTGGCTATATACTTTTCAACCACCATTGCCGGGTCGCTCCAGACACTCTCCTGAATCATTCCGCGCTCCATGGCCTTGTAGCGATATGCGCCGATATCTGGCGAGACCAAATGCTCAAAGCCTCCGGCTGCCATGCTCTCTGGTGGCAGCCACCTTTCCAAATCGCCACCATAGTTCAGATCTGTCTTAACGAAAAGAATCTCGTCTGGCGAACCGGATGGCGTCGCCTTTGGTGAAGAAAGTCCGATCGCGTCAAGGTGTGCGTGCAGGGTTGATTTGCGAATGTCCTGGATGAGTCCGTTGACGACATAGAGACCGCGTTCGACGAAGCGATCAGTGAGGTCGCGGATTCCCAAGGGCAGTCGACTACGAACCGACAGGTTGATTTGGAAGCAGACTGTATTGACTGAATCGCAAACGCGCCCGAATTGCTCGAATGGAAATTCGCGGAACGGATCCGTTTCGATCCGCACAGCCTCGTCGCCCAGGACGTGGGCAAGCAGGAAACCACCCCATGCTTGCCACTCCAAAACTGCGACTGTGCCGCCTGCCTGCACCAAAGGTAACTCGGCGCCGGCAGACGGCTTTTGATCGAAAACTTCGTCAGCGATTACCATCAGGCAAGATTATCGCGCGAGACACGGAGTTTGTGCGAGCTGGATCAGATCGCAGCCTGTAACTCGATCAGTTGGCTGGCTCCCTTGTCTCCATCCGTGCACATCCGGCAGACAAAGACGCCCGGCCCAACCGGATTTCCCTGATCGTCTTTTCCGTCCCAAACGATGGTTCGACTTCCTCGCGTCTGCGTTTTCTCGCTGACCAGTGTTCGGACGTGGAAAGCGAACTTGTTCCAGAGTCCGACGAAAACGTTCTCGGCGTCGTCCGGCAAGGTGTAGCTGATCCGGACCGTGCCATCGTCGTTCGGAACCTGGGCCAACTCGAAGCGCTCACCCAACTCGCCGACTATCGGCGTTTGCTTTGTGTACGCCGAAGAGTTGTCAGCCCCAACGTCGGCTGCAAGCATGGAAACTTGCGTGGAATTTGCCGGCTCGACGCGTTCCATAGCCGCGCTCAATTTGTGAGTGCGCGCTGCGAAGGCCGTCTTCTTGCCGCCGCCGATGCTCAGCTTGAACACCTGTTGGCCCGAACAGTATGCGGTGGTTACGTTCCCGGCAAAATCCTTCACAAACCGATAGCGATTGATGCGGTAGCGCGGATCGCTCCTCGGCTCCTGGATGTTGGGATTGGGCAAATGATTCTGTGGAATCCAGGTTTCGCCACCGTCTTCGGTGTAGCTGTTTTCGAGACCGCCGACAGCTGCGCTGAGATCCTCGAAGCCCCAGCCGCCGACCCAGCCCTGACGTTCGTTGATAAATCCGATTCCCTCAAGGTCGTTGTTGATGGCCTTAGATCCCGGCTTCTGGTTGCTGGCAACGTGCTTTTTCACCCACGATTTGCCCCCGTTCTTTGTCACCAGGATCGATGCATTGCGGAAGTTCTCGAGCGCGATGAAGCCATGAGTCTCGTTGAGGAACTGGATCTTCCAGCCCCATTCGCCGGCCTCGAAGTCCTTGATGTTGGCGCTCGTGTTGGTCCAGGACTTTCCGCCGTCCCGCGTGCGAAGTATTACGGGCTTTACTTTGCCGTAACGGCTCAGCCGCGGCGAGGGATAGGCGTTTTGGTCGATCCTGGCCTTCGGGTCATCCAGTCCGCCGACCACGAACCCGTTGTTCTCATCGAAGAAGTAAATATCGATTAGATTCGAGGCGTACTCCCGCATGTCGATCAGTTCCCAGCTGGCGCCGTTGTCCGTCGTCTTTATGATGCCCGGACCCGGGAGACCGGGGTCGTTGGTCCCGGAGCCGTAAGCGACGCGCTCGTTGACAGCGTGGAAGCCGCAGATGCCGCCGGGCGAACCCTCCGGCAGATTTTTGACCGGGCGCCATGTCTCGCCGCCGTCGGTCGTCTGGTGCAACAGCGTATTAATGTACTGGCTTGGAGAAGTGATGGGCGGATGTTGGAGATCTCCGCCTCCGACTCCCGTCACCGCGCCGAACCAGCCGATCTTCCGATTGGCCCACGACATGCATCGCAAGTAGGGGAAGCTGGGAAGATTGGGCGCGAGGAAAAACTTCGGCGTCCAGTTGTTTCCTCCGTCTTCTGTCTTGCAAACATATCCGCTGCTGTTGACCAGCCAGCCGGTCAGCTCGTCAAAAAACCAAATATCGTCCGTTCGTGAATTTGCCACCGGAGAATTCTGAAGTAATTGCCAGGTG
The DNA here is from genome assembly GCA_963702045.1 of Pyrinomonadaceae bacterium. Lineage (GTDB taxonomy): Bacteria > Acidobacteriota > Blastocatellia > Pyrinomonadales > Pyrinomonadaceae > JACMLC01. Next base: position 4,211,135 of record OY969701.1, on the reverse strand, counting down.
TAGTTGGTGACTGGTGCTATAGCTGCCTTTGCCATGGGTGGAACTCCCTTCAATTGAGTAAAAGATTTTGCCGATCGAGGAGGTAAGTTTCGCCGGTCGATGTGCTAAACGCGTAGATTAGCAAGTAGGCGCCCATTCTCTGAAATTCAGTCGATTACCACAAGCGGCGATCTGGTGGCGATCCGGTGGCGATAGCGTAGTGCATGACGGACAGAAGTTAATAGAGTCCGCTGCGCGGACTAATCGCAGAGAGAGATCTGGCCCAAACGCCTAACCCCTCGATCGAATTGAACCGCGGGGATGGCTCATCGCGTAACGCCGGTCTGGATTCGGCGGCGCCTGTTGCCAGCCGCTGTTGACTTCGTCAAAGCCAAACATCGGAATTCCCAACTCGCCGGCGACCCACGGTACCATCCAGTCAAAACTAGCCAGTCCACAACGGTTCGCACGGTGCGCCATTCGAAAGAAATAAGGCGAGTCATCGATGAATTTTGCCGGTTCTCTCAAGCGACTGTCTCGCAACATCTTCGATTCCAGGATCTGCTCCGCAGCATCCCGAGTGAACCCCATACATCCGCCCTGAACGGAAGGAGTGTCCGGCTCGCATTGCATCGTTCCAAACAATCCGCTACGAAGCGGCAGATAATGGAATCGCCGATGAATCACCGTGTCGGGATCGATCTTAAACAAGTATCGAGTTGGCCTTTCAACGAAAAGTTCGAGCATGCGCTCGATGACCGCTCCGCCATTTTCGATCCCGAATAATCGCGACTCTGCGAAGAAGTCGACCTGGTAACGCTCCGCGAGAATCGGAAAACGAGGATCCGGATCTCCATCGGAGCGCAGTATGACGCGGCTGGTTGGATAATGCTTGCGCAGGTCGCTGAGGCACTCTGCCGTCGCGTCGTAGTCTTTGTAGGTCAACGCGAAAAACGTGATGTCGCCGTCGCAGTAGTTGGTCAGTACGTCTTCAGTCTTTGACATGGTGCGGCGCTGAAAAGAAGGAGTTCGAATTGCGTGCGTTCTCTCTTAAAGTTAGCCCTGACAGGTTGCCACAGTTCATTCACTCGACTCAATTCGCGGCAGGTAGTCGTAAGACGACGAACCACTAATCACACGAACCAAGTCGAACGACACCAAAGCACGCCAGTACCTTAAGAACCGGACGTGGTGGATCGATCTGGATTAAATAAAGAAAAGACGGTTTCACGCAAAGGCGCAAAGAAAAGAAAGCAGAAGACGCAAAGAGAGCATTCAAAATCTCTGGAATTTTGACCGCGTCCCAACATTGCTTCGCCTTCGCGCCTTTACGCTTTCTTTTCTTTGCGCCTTTGCGTGAAAGTTCCTACCTGACAAATTTACGAACTGACCCAGAACCAAACCGGAGAGCCGTTCAATTAAAGAATCTGGATCATGCTAAACTTCAGCAACCTGACTGAATAATATTCTCGCAATAGCAGTTTCCATGTCCCGCCGGGTTTTGATTTTTGTTTCAGACTGGCCTGTCGGTTCATCGGCCGGATTCCCGCCGAGCGGGCATCATTGACGAGGGATGATTGTGAAATCGCTGACCATGGTCTCCTGGGAGTTGGACCCGTATTACACGCGGGGCGGTACAGCGTACGCAATTCGTCGTTTGGCAGACCAGTTAACCGGGCTTGGGATTGAAACCAGAGTTCTGTTGCCGGATTGGCTGGACACTCGACCGGGGAACGACCTCACGCCTTTGCTGATGCCGATCCTTGTGAAGATGCGAGCCGAACTCCGCAGGGCTCCTGCGGTGCTGCGATGCAGCGAGTTTTGTCGCGCCGCGCTCGAGGCGGTCGAACAGATCAGGACCAGTGCAGGTTCAGACGCCGTCATTGCTCATAGCGACGAAGGCGCGATGTTCATAATCCTGCGAAATGGAAAGCGATCCGGCGAGCCGTCAGTCTTTTGGCTTCACAGTCTTTACGATCCACCGATCACCGATTTTTCAGAAGATCAACGCCAACTCCTTCCTACCCAGTCCCTGCTCGCCTCCGCCGTCATGATGGCTGATATCGTCGTAACGAGCTCGGGCGTTTTGAAGGACGCGGGAGAGTTCGAATGGCCTGACCGACTCAAAGAACTGCAGAACGCACTCAAGATTGCGTCAGTCGAAAATCGAGTGCTGACCGTCGAATCGCTGGGATGTCTTCCGGCGGCGCCAGGCTTTTCCCAGAACGAACTGATTGCGAGTTCAAACCTGGAGAATCTAAAAAACGTTCCTTCACCTTACGTTCTTTTTCCCGGCCGACCGTCGGTCGACAAGGGTCTCGGATTTTTCGCGGCGATTGCGGAGCGATTGCGAGATGACAACATCGCGTGTGTGGCGATGCGGGGACCCGCGGAGTGGCGAAAGTCTGAGAATCCGTCTCGGAACGCGCTTATTTACTGGCTGCCGTGGCTGGCCCAGGATGATCTGGTCGTCGCGATGCGAAACGCGGCTTGCACGGTTCTGCCGAGCATTACCGAAGGCTTTGGTTTAGCCGCTGCCGAATCGATCAGCCAGGGTGTCACGACTCTGTATCATCAGGTTGGCGGTCACCACGGTTTGGAGGCGCTTCCAAGCGCGTTGCCGGTACCGCTAACGGAGGGCGAGCGGTCGCAGCTTTATGATCTTTGGTCAGAACTGATGGTCAATCCCTATGACCCGTGGCGCGTTTGGAACCGGCATGAAATCTCGCTGCGACGGTTGGTCGACAAATGGGTCGAAACCATCAGATCGGTCGTGTATCGCGCAGACGGTGGCAGAACGGAGATTGAGAACATCCATCTGCCGGAACGCCCGGCGGAAGAGCAGTGGGGAAATAAGCTTCGTCGTCGGATTGAAGTGGGCGCAAACGTTTAGGAGCCAGGACGAATGGCAGGGTCGGAAGAACATCGCGCAGAACTTTGGCCACGAGACGGCCGTCCACGATTGATTCATCTGATGCCGTGGGACCTTACGGTTGGTGGCGCTCAACGCATGCTCGATGTGTGGTGTTCGCACGAAGCTCATCGTTGGGATACGCACATCCTCACGATCGGCGAGCGAGGGCCGTTTGAGTTCGCCGGAGCAACGATCCATTCCGAATTGGAACGTTCGCAAGTCACGAGTTTGATTGAAACTCTGCAGCCGGATTTGCTGGTGCATCACGAGCCGACTGAGAAGAACGGGATAAGTTCCAATTGTCCTCAAGTCTGGATCCTGCATTGCGCGAGCTCTCTGCGACAGCCGCCGCCAAAACATGCGACACCGGTAACGGTGTTCTCGAATTTCGACTCACATGAAATTCATCCGGGCTGGCGCGAGTTGTCGCTCGAGGTATTGCCGTTGCAAATCGATCCTGCGGAGTTTCGCCCAACCAAACGTCCATCCAAACAAAAGTATGTTGGGCTGGTCTGCGGCATCGTAGGCCGGCTGCACGAGGATAAGGTTCCACGCTCTTTCGTCGACGCGCTTCTGACGTGGCAACCGGGTCCGTGGCGGATTCGTTTTATCGGGCACGGACTCGAGATCGGCTATCAGCGATTCGTAAAAGAGAAGCTGGCGACGTTGCCGTGGGTCGAATTTTCGGGCGACGTGAAGCCGAACAAAATGCCGTCGGCCTTGCGCCGCATCGACGCAGTGCTGATTCCCACGGACGCCGCGCACGGCGAGACCGGCTCCTACACCGCATTGGAAGCGATGGCGACGGGGGTGCCGGTGGTTGCCAGAGACCTGCCCGGGCTCAGGTACAACTGTGGGGATGCGCCCTTGTATGCAAACGAAGATGCCGAACTTCTGGCCCGGCTTCGTGAGTTAGACAGCGCGGACGCACGTACTGAGGCTGGGGGAAAGTCGGCTGTTAACAGTCACGATGCGCGCAGACATTCGGCTTCTCATAGTGCGGCCTTCTCTGCAGCCCTTCGCTGCGAGATTTCGATTTTGATGCCCGTGTTCGACACGCCGGCGGAGTTCCTGGCGGAATGTTGGGAGTCGATCCGGGCGCAAACATTTCGCGAATGGGAGCTCGTGCTGGTCGATGACGGATCTCGAGCGACCGAAACGATCGCAGAGATTGATCGCATCGCTCGTGATCCCCGAGTCGTCGTCATCCGACTCGATGAAAACCAGGGAATTGCTCCCGCCCTGAATGAAGGGCTTGGCCGATGTCGCGGAAAGCTGGTCGCGCGGATGGACGCCGATGACAAGATGATGCCGACGCGGTTAGAGCGGCAGTTTGATTACTTGCGGGCTCAATCTGACGTGATCGTGCTCGGTACTCAACTGCAGGCGATCGATTGGGAAACCGGTAAGCTGCACCGACCGACCGCGCATCCTGAACAAGTCACGGACGAGTTCATCAAACACCAGCGGAACACTTCGGAAATCTGGTTTCTCAACCACCCCACGGCAATGCTACGCCGTCAAGAAGTTATGAATCTGGGCGGCTATCCCACGTATCGGGTCGCTCAGGATCTTGGTCTCTGGTTGAAAGTGGTGAAGGCGGGGCTGAAGATCCACAATCTGCCGACCGTCGAATTGCACTATCGATTACATCCCAGTCAAGTTTCGAGAGCGAAAGGCGTGCGGCGCTCGGAATACCTGCAGATCGTCGAGGAATGTTGGAAGACTCAGTCGGCGATGCAGGAAGAGCCTGCGTGAAGCCAGCGTATGAACGTCTACGTATCGCTCACAACCGTAAAGCAAAATGAAACAAGGGTCGTTGAAACGTTGCAAAGCATAGCGGCGCAAACGCAATTACCTGACAAGTGTTTTATCTTCCTGTCAGAGACTCCCTACCTATTGGACCCAGGTTTCGCAAACGGAAAGATTGCCTCGCAGCTTTCAGATTTCATCGAATCTAATCCGCTATTTGAGCTTCGCTGGTGTCCGAACACGGGACCCTTTCGTAAATTGCTGCCGCTTCTTGAGGAGAAGTTTGACGAGGATTGCCTGATCGTCACGATTGATGACGATACCGTCTATACCAAGACGTTGTTGGAGAAAACTGTGGGTGACTTCAACAGATACAAATGCTGCACAAGCAATTGGGCGTTAACACTCCGCCACACTGGTGACATTCGCTCGCTGAATTATGAGAACTTTGCTTATCCGATTTCCAATTACTTATACAACTTTCATCTTGGCAAAGGGGGCGTCGCTTACCATCCTTCGTTTTTCAACAAGACCAGGAACATCATGTTCGATGATGACATGATTAAGGATACTTGCCTTTCGGCGGACGATGTTTGGTTCAATCTTATGAGGATTGCGAACGGAATTAGTTGTCATTCCGACAACATCTCGTACATGACGAAAGACAATACGAATCAACAGACTTCGCTCTGGTCGAACTTCAACGCAATTAATCGAACTAACTCAAGATATATGCGAGCGACAATTGACTTGTTGATCTCTGAAGGATTCCTGACGGAATAAGAACGCGAATTTCGCACGAAGAATCCACCTTTCGACTGCTCGGGCCACACCATCTTTCTCGATAGTTGTAGTCACCCAATCAGCGGACGCCTTCACCGGCCCCGGCGCATTTCCCATGGCGATCCCAATTCCCGCGTATCGGAGCATTTCGATATCGTTGAAATCGTCTCCAATTACCATCACATTTTCCGGTTGCAACGCCATGACTTCTTCGGCCAGATAACGCACGGCCAATCGCTTGTTGACTGTTGGATCGAATGCCTCTAGCAGCGTTAGCGATCTATGCGGCTTTACCTGGGTTCGGATGTTCGGATTTTTCAGCTCGCTTGAAAGCCGTGAAATGATTCGACCATCTTCGCTCAGCACTATCACTTTCGTGATTGCCTGGTTTAGCAGCGGCCGTAAGTCGCCTACGACGATTGGCTCAACCTGCGACCCGTCAAAATACCTCATCGCCGCGTCATTCAAATTCGAGACGTAGAGATTCTCCTGAATATAGAAGTGAACAGACACGCTGCTGCTCCGATTTAGCCTTTCCACATGATCCAGAATTTGTGCGGCAACTCGGGGATCCAAGGGCCAGTGACGGTGAACGTACCCAGTGTCGGGTTCTCGGATGAGCGCGCCCTCGTAGCAAATCAGTGGCGAGGTTGAACCGATGGAGTGATATGCGGGCAGGGAAGACTGATAAAGCCGACCGGTAGCGATCGCAACCGCAACTCCGCAGCGCTCGGCCGAGCGGATAGCCCGCGTGACGGAATGACGGATGCGATTCGATTCGTCCGCGATCGTGCCGTCAATATCGAGTACCAGCAAGCGGACGTCTGCCACCGTCTTCGGAGACTCCATTCGGATTGCTGAGCGGTCGCGGTAAGTGGTGCGGTTCATTTGTGATTCACTAGTCGGTCAGCTTTCAGGATAGCGGGCCCAAACCTAGCTTTGCGAATCGTAGCGGCTTGACACCCTTCGTGCGGCTCCGCCGTTTGATGTGCGGAAAGGCTCTGCCTTTCCGGAGTGCTTATTTTGATTTCCCCGCGGCGAGGCTTAGCCTCGCCGCCGAGTGAATAAAAACATTAGCCGGAAGGCCGCAGGCTTTCCGCACATCAAGCGGCAAGCCGCATACGAGGAATCGCCTACGATCTTAGTACTATTCATATCGATCTACTCCTCATTGATCCTCCCAAAAATCAAAGAATAGCCAGGCTCGAGTTTAGCTGATCCGAAATTACCATCGAGCCGGGTTTGTGAGTGATGCAGAACGGCAGGCGGGCACGTTCTATCGCGAGCCGCGGCGTAACTCCACAGGCCCAGAACACAGGAAGCTCGTCCGGGCGCATCTCGGGTGGCTTCAGATTGAACATTGGCTTTTCCAGGTCGCCTATTCCTATCATCTCGGGCGCACCAATGTGGATGGGCGCGCCATGGACGCTGGGATATCGCGACGTGATCTGGATCGCCAGAATGGCCTGGGCGGGAACAAGCGGCCGCATCGTGACGACTATCTTTCCCTCGAACGGGCCGACCGGCGATGTGTCGATGTTGGTTTGGTACATGACCACGTTGTCGCCGCGAGCCGCGTCGCGCAGCGAAACACCCGCCTCCATCAACGCATGTTCAAATGAAAATGAACAACCCCAAACAAAAGCGACAAGATCGTCGCGCCACAGGTGTTTGATATCGGTCGGTTCCTCGACCTTCTCGCCATCGCGAAACACAGAGTAGCGCGGAACGTCTGTACGAATGTCCAGATCTTCGCCCAACATCGGAAGATAAGGATCGCCCACACCGCCGATCGCGATAAGCGGACAGGGTTTCGGATTGCGATGGCAGTACGTTGCGAAGTCGAGCGCATATTTCTGCGGCAGAATACACAGGTTTCCCTGGACATGCCCCTGAGAAAAACCGGATGTATATCCCGCATACTCACCGGTGCGAAACAACAAGCGAGCCTCATGGGCGCTTAAAGACAGAGTGGCCGGCTCGGAAGCGATAGTGGTTGCGTTCATAGCTTCGTAATCTGAGGACATTCCCCGTTGAAAGTTCTTCTAGCCTACACATCTCTTTAGCAAATCGATCTTCTCTCTAAAATAGTCCCCGCTAAATCGCCCGTCGGCGGTCGCCAGCTCAAGGATCGTCTTCTTCCGGCCGACGTCGAGCAACTGAAAAAGCTTTGCCAGCTGAGACAAGTCATAGGACAACAAGCGGGTGATGCACCGTGATGTGTATTCGAGTTTGTGCGTTGCAAGCAGGTCGGCAAACTCTTCAAAGCTTGCGACGCAGATGTGATTAATCGCGTGTTCAACTTCCGGTTCAACTTCAGCAATTTCCTGGTCGATCGCCAGAACATACAGCCAGCAAATTTGTGACGGTTCGACTTTAGCAAAGGCTTGCTGCATGTAGCGCTGCTGCGAGCCGGTAACTTTGATGTCGTTCACGAAAAGAATTGATCGTCCGCGAAAGTCGCGCGGTTCGATCAGCGGCTCGTGCATCTGCTCATAGAGCTTGCTTCTTTCCTCCTGCGAAAGCCTGCTGTAATTGTGGTACCTGTTCAACGACTCCGAATCTTTTATCTCCAGATCGTCTGTCTCGACACCAAGGTGAACGAGTGACAGCGTGATCGAATCCGGTAGCTTGTTTTTAAGATCTCCGTAAATATACGAGCACAACAAATTGGGCGCCCCCGGCAGAACGTTATAGGCCGGACCTGTCAGCACCCAGTCAGCGTGCCCCGGTCGAGATTGCGTGATGATGTCCTCCGCCAGTCGTGATAGTTGAGCGCCAAAGTAGTCTACGCTATCAGTGACACCCAATTTTAGACGAGGGTAATGACCGAAAAAGGGATCGCTAATGTCGATTGGCAACTTCTCGATTACGCGAAGCGAACTGAGCGAGGTTTGTTGGGGCATCATTTCAATCATGGCTGGCCAAAGAGATTGGTTCTGTTGCGTATGATCTGACCAATTGCATCTGTTCCTGGAAGCCGTCCAGATTTTGAAAGCCATTCAGCGTAGCCAGTTCCAGCAATCGTGCCCGGCGTTCCGCGTTAAGCGCCCGCAACACCTGCTCAAGTTCCGCGGCGTTCAGGTGCATCAGCCTTTGCACGCATTTGCCGGTGAACTGAATCTGTTCGCGCGATACCATTCGCAAGAGATCCTCGAACGGAGCGAAATTGATTTGCGATTCAATCGTGGGATTCGTCCTGCCGATTGCCGGATCGACTACGATTGCATACAGCCACCTGACGCACGCAACCTCGACGCTTTCAAAGTACTGCTGCATCGTGTGCTGTTGCGCGCCGGTGACGCACATGTCGTTGACGAACAAAATCGAGCGTCCGCGAAAATCGGAGTTACGAACCAGTCGCCGGCTTGATTTCTCGCGCTCCGCCACGCGGTCTGCAAATTCCAGTTTCGCATAGTCCTGCGACTTGGCTGGATCTTTCCAATCTATCGTTGTGGCGGACTCGCTGTCGTACTGGAGATCGATCAAGGAAGATTTCTGGGAAGCGCCTGCGCCTGGTTCCCTCATGTACAAATCAAACAACTCCCAGCACAACAAGTTGGCGGCAGCAGGTGTGCGGGCCGCGATCGCCGGCGCCGTAAACACCCAGTCGGTATGTTCCGGCTCACTTGCGATCAGACTCTTCACCAATGGCAACAGCAACTGGGCGTAGTGGCGAACGCCGTCGGCGACGCCGAGCTTGAAGGCAGGATACTGACGAAAGATCTCTGCGTCCGCATCAAGCGGCAGCTGGTTAATGCGATGCAACGACGTGATTTCAGAGTCACTCATCATTGTGGAAGTTGGGCTGGCGCGATTCGCTTGTATGTTGGACCACAAAGCACCCCCGGAGCAACAACTTGTTGCGTGCTCCGAAAGGTGCTTTGGACGAACATCTTCTGCACAGCGATTTGTCAGTGCTTTTTTCGGCGGCCCCAGGGGCGGCAAGACGAGCGGACCGAAGAGAGGCCCGCTCGCCGGCCGGCTCGCTAATTCTTGAAGTAGCTTGCGTGCCTCTGGATCATGGTCTTCGTACTGGGCTCGACTCCGTCGATTACGAACGGTGCGCCCTTGAGGATGAAGCTGGAGTCGGATCCGAAGACGGCGGCGTTGCCGTGGCAGCCCATGCAGCCGCCCATGTTGTAAGGGCCACCCTTCGTGTAGACGTTGTAGAAGGGATCACCCACGTTTTTCGTGACCGACGGCCCACTCATATTGTTGTTGGTGTACTTGGTCTGGGAAAAGTAGTAGTCGGTGATGCTGAATCCATCATAATTACCGAACGGACCGAACTGTCCGCTGAAGGCCGACAGCACCATGTTCGTTTCAACCAGGCTGTTCGACAAGTAGAACGACTCGACCGCGATTGACGGTTTCGCGCCACCTGATGTGTCCCCATAAATCTTCCCCGGCGTCTTCTGGATTTTGTTGCCGGCGGGGACCCACTGAACGTTGACCAGTTTGTAGTTGAGCCAGACGTTATTCGTCTTATTGAACCCATACTGCGCGATCAAACTGTGAATGTCCTGATTGACCTGGATGATCGGAGTCGAAGGAATACTGAATCGGCGCCGGTTGACGGTTAGGTACGACATCGGCTCCGACGGGGAATTTGCGGCGGGATTGGTCGAGTCGCTCCCGTTTCTGGTGTTCTGGTAAGAACTCTGTGTAGTCGAAATATTCAACGCGTTCGAGCTTGGCGACGGAATGAAATTTTGAACCGTTACAGTCTTCGTAGCCGAAATATACTGCGATGGCGTTTCGAAGACGTTCGGTGACGTCGCGTTCACGAGGTATTTTCCGGCAGGCGGATTGCCCGCTGACGGATACACAAACGGCGGCGGGGGCGGCGCCGGCTTGGTCGAAGTGTATGCGTTGGGGTTCAGATTGCCATCGGCGTCCTCGACCGGCTTGCCGTCGATTCCAATGATGTTGTTTTTGTGCTCGAACGTCGCGAAGATGAAATAGGGCGCGGTCGGTGTTTTGTGAATGATGTGAAGCGAAAGCAGCACGCCACACGTGTCCACGTACTGGAACGAATTCGTCCCTACCTCCTGATAGTAACGGATTGGCGCGACGTGATATCCGCCCGGAACGGGAAGGCCTTGTTCGTAGGCTTGCCGTTCCGCGTCGGTCGCAACGCGAAAGGCCGCTTTGAACTCGAGCGTTCCGCTCGGGAAGCTCACATAGCTGCCCGGCGTTGTCGATCCATCGAGCGTTCCAGGCGTGGGAAACTCGCCTTGCGTGACAATATATCCGGAGGTGTTGGCGAAGCTCGCGACGGGCTTTGTCGGCGTGCCCGGCGAAGCAGGAGTCTTAAGGACCGAAGTGTTGTACCAACCGCGCGATGCAATGTACCCGTACTCCATGTAATTGCCTCTTGCCAGAAAGAGCACGAAGTTGCCGGGAGACGAATTAGAGTAGGGAGTGCCCGTGTACATTTTGCACAAGCCGATCTGGCTGCCTTCGTCAAGATTAATGAACGGAGTCAATCCCGGTTTGATGGCTTTGCAATTCGACTGGCCCGACGCCGGAGTAATTGTCACTCCGGGGTAAACGTATCCCGGCGACGAGTTGTATCCCCACGAGACCTTGGCGTTGTTCGTGTATCCGTTTGGAGGAGTACTGGTACCCGTGTAGATCTCGGAGCGATGACGAGTGGATTCCCAGACCAGAGCGCCATAATTGGCCGGACTCGCAAGCGGAGGTTGTCCGAACAGGCGCGTCTTGTCGGCCACTTCGCGCGCACCGGGATCGCTCGATGTCGCGGCTTTGCCCGAGACGGGGACATTGGCCCAACTAAGCGCGATGAACTCCTGCCACGCGTAGTATGCGGCGTCCTTGTTGGTCGCAGTGCGAGCGCCGCCCGGAATGTCGGGTAAAACCTTGATCGGCGTGCTTGGCGTCCTTTGAAGCATCGCCACGATGTTGGCCCGGATCAGCGCCGAAGGCGGTGGAGGAGGGGCAGAGGACGTTGCATTGCTGGACATCGCCACAACGGCTACAAATAATCCGGCGGCGCCAAACAATCCGAGAGCCACGAGTGTGTTTAGTTTTGTGTTCATTTTTCCATTTTTCCCCAGCCTCGATGGGAATACAAGTGTCGATTTGGTGGCGATCTGGTGGCGGTAAAAGTGAGGAGCCGGCCTGGTCCAGGCGCGAAAGTGATCACTCAGGACAGCATTGCGGCTGGTTGCGAAGTCACTCAATCACCAATCACGAAGTGCCTGCTTCAAGCTTTTCCATCGCCAGGCGTGGCCGGGTTTCTTTCGCTTTCGATATCGATCCAGATCCTTCTCGAAATTCCTGGTCGTGCGGAAACCGTTTACCGAAAGGATGGCATTTTGAAGCGAGCGTGCCCGATCGTTGTAGATTGCGGCGAAGTCATCGGCGGGTATTTCAAAATGATTTCGCAATGCGTCACAAATCGCGTAACCCATCGACTCTTGCAGGTACATGCGAAGCACCAAATGAAATACCGCGGAATCCGGTCCCAGGTGCCGCTGATGAACGCCGGTGGGAAGCGCTTCAAAACCTTTACCGGCCAGACGACGCAGATCCCGATCCAATAAGAACCCGCCGAGGTCGCGGTGCCAAAACCGCTTTGTCGGAATTCCATCCCGCAGTTCCATCAGAATGTTCTGCTCGTGCATTTCGCCGACGAGGCCTTCCGTCGTTCCGAGGAAATAGGCCTGGTAGATCAGTGGCGTGAAAATAAACTCGTCAACCCAGGCCGCGGGTTTGAGCCGGCTCGATGCGATCAAATCAGCAATCCGTGGGCGTCCACAACGCGAGGAAGCAAGCAAGCTGAACAGCGGTACGATTTCCTCGCCAGGGCCAAGTTTCCATGGCGCATCTCGTGCCAAAAGCCCGGCATTGGTTTGCTTGTGCATCAGGCCTACCGGATCATCGAGCAAAAAAATTCCCTGCCGATCCAACTCGGCTCGGGGAATCCCGGCAAGCAGTGACGACATACCCACGCTTCGCCTTAGTTCGAGAAGCTTGACGTTTCGATTCAGCCCACCAACCCAAACATTCAGCGACGTCTTTAATGTAAAAGGCGGGGTACGGGAGCGCGGATTCCAAGCCAGGAGAGTTCGGTGGGATGCCATGGGCGTTGCCAGGAACCTGGGATTTTTCCACTTCGCGTCCGTCAAATCACGACCGAGGAAATACGGCACGGACAAAGGATGAACAAGGTGGGAGTAGTATCCCGAACTGGATCCCGAAAGGTACCAGGGTAACTCGCGCGTCGGATTTTGAAATAAGCGGAATTGATCTATCGGTGCTTCGAATTCCGGCAACCAAAATACGGGTTGCTGTTCCGGCCAGAACTCAGGTGGAACTGAAGTAGGTAGGATCGGGTAGTCGCCTTTGCCCTGCGTACGATCGTTGAGTTTTTGTTCCTGATGAATCCACTTCACCGGGTCCGGATAATTCAAACTGAGTTTCTTTAGCGCCGCTCGTCCAGCCGCGGGTGCATGCAAATAATGTTGGGGATTCGCATTTGGAACTTTGCCTTTCATCATTCGCAGCAAAAAGCGCTCGACACGCAGGTTCACTTGGGCGGTGCAATGTATCCGTACCAGGCAGCTTGTGGAGGATCCGGTAAAAGCGCTCGACTGGCTCGCACGTATATCTGGTTGCCCCAGTCGTAATGCCAGAAGACCTTTGCCGTTTCGTTAAGCAGCCCCTCCCGCGTCATGGCCCAATTCAACAAACGCCGGTTTTGCAGCCTCTCATCATTTTCGTCAATCTGTCCGGCCAACAACTGTCGTTCAAAATAGTCGCCGACGTTTGCTTCAATGTCCTCTTCAAAGTTCGCGCCCATGTTTAGCAGTTCTTTGGTTACTGAATCTCGCAGAGTCAGGTCGATCGCCGCTCCGTTGGTATGCGCCGGCCAGGTCCGCGAGTCCGTTTCGTCGAAAGCCACTGGATCGACAATGTACTGCATCGCGTTGGCTCGATGTTCCTGCTCGCTGCCACCCGGGTTCTGCTGTTTCGCTCTTGAGTAGAAGAAGTTCCACAAACCTTGCTGGCATGCGACAGAACGATGACCATCAAGCACGAACAACTCCGCATCGAACGGCCGGAGCAGTTCGTTCACACGCGCCAGTTTTTCGGCTACCGACTTTCGCAGCCAAATGTCCTGCCGGCTGCCTTCGATCGAAACGCCAAACGGCGGATTCTTGCCGTCCGTCTTTGCGTAGTAACTTTCGAACGCGACGCCAACCGACTCCAACGCGATCAGCGGCTCGCGGCCGCGCGGGTCACTCGTATCGATCGGAATTTCCAGGTACGGGCTGGAAAACATTTGCAGCGAGGTGATCGGGACTTGATGATCAACACGCATCCTGCTTCGCGTCATGAGGCCCTCCGTCGTTGTCGCTGGCTGGTGAGCAACGCACTGTTGAGTAATGACCACCGCCTCGGTGGCGGCGGTTATTGTAGGTTTCCATTGGCCGGTGCGCAAACTATTGCAATCGCAATCGTGACCAACTTAGATCTTGCGCCTTTGATGAAACTGACGCGTAATGTAAAGAACGATGTTCAATATTTGTTACAACTGTGGAGACTATCGTCCCGACAAAACGATTGTTCCCGAAGGACCGTACGCGGTCTGCCCAAGCTGTCAGTTTCGATATGAGTTTATCCGATTGCCGTTATTTATTCTGACCGGGGCCAGCGGTGTTGGTAAGTCAACCGTTTGTCTGGAACTCGCAGCCAAGATGAAAGACATAGTGGCCATGGAAAGCGATATTCTGTGGCGGAAAGAATTCAATCAACCCGAAACCAATTACCGCGAGTATCGAGAGACGTGGTTGCGCGTGTGCAAGAATATTTCTCAGGCTGGTAAGCCTGTCGTCTTATGTGGAGTTGGAGAGCCTGCTCAGTTTGAGCAATGTGTAGAGCGTCGTTATTTTTCGGAGCTTCATTACCTGGCGCTGGTTTGCGACGATCAGATCCTTGCCGCACGGTTGCGAACGCTTCCTACGTTGCGCAGCTCTTTCAAAGACGAACAGCTTAAAGAACAGATCGCATTCAATCGCTGGCTGCAAAATAATGCGCAGAAAACAGAACCGCCGATGACTATTCTGGACACCTCGAAACTTACAATAGATGAAACCACGGAAAAAGTTGTGCAGTGGATCCGCAGCTTCTTGAATGGACATGCGTGAAGAACCAAAACCGACCGAGGCGCGCAGGATCGACCGCCAGGACCAACTGGCCGGACGGCTGGTCAGCGATCCTTATCGCTGGATGGAAGAGGACACGCCGGAATTGCGAGCGTGGGTGCAGGCGCAGCACGAATACACGATGGCTCAACTCGCGTCTTTGCCGGCACGCGAAGGTATCCGCAGGCGTCTTGAAGAGTTGATGCGCGGGTCGGCGATGGGCACCTTCACCAAAGCCGGGAGCCGATACTTCTTTCGCGCGCGGTTCAAGGGCAAGGAGCTCTCGGCGCTTTATTGTCAGGATGCACTGCAAGGCTCACCGCAACTTTTGCTTGACCCGAGCGCGCTTAGTTCGGACGGCACAATCACGCTGGCGGATACGCACCCATCACGCGACGGCTCGCTGGTCGCGTACCGCTTATCTTCAGCCGGGAGCTCGCGCATGTCGCTCTACGTGATGGACGTCGACAGCAAAGAAGTGCTGCCGGATATCATTCCGGGCGACGTAAATCCGGTCGCGCATGCGTGGCACACCAGAAACCAGGTTGCGTGGTTACCTGATAACAGCGGCTACTTCTACACACGTTGTTCGCACGCCGCGCCCGCCGGAGACGAGCGATTCCATCACAAACTCTACTTCCATCAGCTTGGCGATGATTGGCGCGACGACGCGATGGTGTTTGGCGAGTCGCTTAAGCGAGAGCAAACGCCGTATCCTCAGCTATCGTCCGATGGTCGCTATTTGGTCGTCGTGGTACAGGATGTATCGGGCGCGGTGCCTTGCTCGGAACTTTACCTTCTGGATCGCGAGGATCCGCGACACGGCTTGGTCCCCATCGTTCGAGGAATCGCTGCGTTTATGTCCGTCGCGTTCCATCGAGACA
Source organism: Pyrinomonadaceae bacterium (assembly GCA_963702045.1). Lineage (GTDB taxonomy): Bacteria > Acidobacteriota > Blastocatellia > Pyrinomonadales > Pyrinomonadaceae > JACMLC01. The sequence goes on along the minus strand of OY969701.1, from coordinate 4,195,647 downwards.
GGCTCTACATCCAGACGAATCACCAGGCGCCGTTGGGCAAACTCACTGCGATAAAACTCGCGGACATCGCCACGGGGGATTTGGCTGCCACAACGGTAATCTCCGAGGGACTGTATCCTCTTGGAGCATGGAAGACGGTTGGCGACTATCTCTTTGTCGAGACGATCGAGAACGTTTCGTCACGGCTGTGCGCTTATGACCTGGAGGGAAAGCTTCTCAAGCAAATCGAATTACCGGGCATCGGCAGTATCAAAGCGCTGAGCGCGGAGCCGGAGTCGGAAGATTTGCTAATTTCGTTTTCATCCTTCTTGAGACCCAGCGCCGTGTATCGCATGGATCTTGAAACGCTCGAATACTCGCTCGTTCATCAACACGACGTAGCATTTGACCCTGAGGCGTTTGAGATCGAACAGGTGTGGTTTGAATCGCTCGACCAGACCCGGATACCGATGTTCCTTCTTCACAAAAAGGGGATCGAGCTCGATGGCAAAAATCCTGCGGTAGTTCATGGATACGGCGGCTTTGGCGTCAGCCTCTTGCCGGCGTTTTCTGCACACGTGATTCCATTTCTCGAACGAGGCGGAGTCTATGCAATCGTCAACGCGAGAGGAGGTGGAGAGTTTGGCGAAGCGTGGCATCGCGCCGGCATGCGCGAGAATAAACAGAAGGTGTTCGACGACTTCATCGCCGCGGGCGAGTGGCTGATTGCACAAGGTTATACGCAGGCATCCCGGCTGGGTTGTTTTGGCTGGAGTAACGGAGGTTTGACGGTCAACGCTGTCGCGGTACAGCGTCCGGATCTTTGGAAAGCGGTGGCGGCCGGCGCAGCGGTCACCGACATGGCGCGCTTTCACACGGCGCACGGCGGTAAGCACTGGGTCGCCGACTACGGTTCACCCGAAGATTCAGACGACCTCGACTTTCTGATGAAATACAGCCCTTATCACACGCTGCCGGAGAAGGTCGCGGCGCCCGCGATACTGACTTTGGTTTCGGACAATGACGACCGCGTCGCTCCGTGGCATAGCTACAAAATGCACGCAGCTTGGCGTGCTGCTAACGTGTCCGAGAATCCAATTCTCCTGCGCAGCGAAGAGCACGCGGGACACCGCGGTAACCCCGCAGCGAGCAGAGCCATTGACCGCTATGCCGATATCTGGACGTTCTTTTTCTGGCAACTCGGCCTTGATTGAAGTGGATTGCTTGTCCCGAATTGCTTCAACGAACTCCACCCGGCAAAAAGAAAAGGCCGCTGGATCTAATTCCAGCGAGCTTGGTCCGATCTGACTGCCAACAGCGGATACTCTTCGCGACCTTTTCTACGTGCCTACAGTGGACATGAAGATAATTCTTGAACTTCTGGGTCGAGATAGATATGCCAATTGCTGAGATGGTAAACTGTTGTCGTTCATTTTCGTTTCATGTAACCGTAGAGGCGGTATATGGCAACACTAGAGCAAATAATCGAAGAGGCCAGGAGACTCCCAGTCGAAGATCAGCGCCGATTACGCGCCGCCCTCGATTCACTTGACTCGGACGGCGAAGCGCAGCCCGCTAGCCAAGTGCTTTCACCTCAGAAACCACAATCCGTGGACGTCAACAATGGTGACGATGGAATTCGGCAACTGCGCATGGAGTGGTTGAAATCGCATCGTGAAGAGCTTGGCGGGCAATACGTCGCGCTAGACGGTGATCAACTTCTCGCCGTTGGTTCAAACTATCGTATCGCGAGAGAGAAAGCGCTGGCGGCCGGCAAGCCGAACGCATTTGTCGCCTACTTGTCCAGGGACGATGAGGTAGCTGAGATGGGAGGTTGGGCGTGAGGCATCAACTTTCTTTCACCGAGTTGGTTAACTATGACATTGGCCAGCCTGGTATCACGGTTCCAGTTACTCTCAGCGTGAGCCAGGCGCGAGTTAACTGCAACGCGAAGGTAGATACCGGTTCTTCTTATTGCATCTTCGCTCGCAACGTTGGCGAAGAATTGGGACTCGAGATCGAGGGCGGCTTGCGTCTGCTGGTTGGTACGGTAACCGGCAACTTCGTGGCTTATCTGCACGAAGTACGGCTATCGCTCGCTTCTTTTGGGTTTAACGGCTTGATTGGCTTTGCTGAGGACCAGGAATTTCAGCGCAATGTATTAGGCCGCCGTGGGTTTATTGAGCAAATAACTCTCGGTCTGGTTGATTACGAAGGCAAGCTGTATCTGAGTCATTATGACGAATGACTAGCTGACCGCTACATTCCCCAACCCGTGGATTTTCTCGCCGGTACGAACACTGTGTGGCAAAACGAAAAGGTCGCTGGAGCTAGTTCCAGCGACCTTCGTCCGATCTGGCTCCGCAGGTAAGACTCGAACTTACAACCCTCCGGTTAACAGCCGGATGCTCTGCCATTGAGCTACTGCGGAATATGCGCTAAATCTTCAAGATAAGCGCGGGAATTTTTATAACAGACGGGCATGCGAGCGTCAAGCGAGGCATTTCGCGGGCATTGACTCGGTTTGGACGAAACTGGCAACGAACCACTAAACCGCACTAAACCGAAAGCGAAATCGCGCGAAAAAAATGACCGTGATCTTGAATCATTCAAGACGATTCGTGTGATTGAGCCTTCATTTTGTTCGTGTGTTTCGCGGTTCCCGTCGTGTTCCAGCGTCCCATGTACTCAAGCTTGAGCTCTGCGCGAATAGAACGCCCTCCCTAACGGTCGGCTTCCGCCGTGAGGCGACGCTCAAGCCAGGACGTCAGCTGTGAAATGCTCTGGCTACTTTGGAATTCCATAAAGATCAAACTGCGTCGCGAAATAGATCGTCGACTTGCTTTGAGCAATCACTCCGCTGGCGTAGCCGAAATCTAGTTTCGTGACCTCCCCACTCGTCTTCGGCATTCGACAAAGGACGTCTTTGCTCATGCCTTCTTCATCGAAGAAATAGATGTTCGCTTCATCCATCACAATCGGTTTTAGCGAGTACCTCTTAACAACCGTTTGCGGTTCGCCGCCTTGCTTGGAAACTTTTCGCAAAGCCCAGCGCGATTCTCCCGCTCCACGAAAACCAAAGTAGAGATCTCCGCCGTCCTGCGCCAACTGATCGACACCCTCTTTGTCACTGGCTTGATAAATGACCTCAGACGCACCGCCAGATTTGGCCTGCTTCAGAATGCTGCTCGGCGTCACCCAGTAAACAAATTCTTCATCCAGCACAATGCTGCTCGGTACATGTTGTTGGTCCGCGAAAATTTCCACCGCGCCTCCGAGCTTTGAAACCGAGTAAACCGGACTCGGTTTGGTGGGACTGTTCGGCGAGTAGTAACCGTGATTGGCCCAATAGACTCGTTTGTCATCCACGGCAATATCTGCACCGATGCCTACGTGTTCAGAGGCTATGGCTTCGGGCTTTCCTCCGGCTTTGGAAATTCGAAGAATGCTGCCGCCCGCGTTCCAATAGATAAAGTCTTGGTCGATCGCCAAACCACCGTAGTCAGATTGCGGAGTTTTTTCGCCGCCGTCGAGGCTGGTCACAGCGCCAGTCTCCAAATCGACTTTGCGCAGACCGCTGGTTCCTTCGTTTTGATCGGCGACGGTTCCCCCGATCGTCACGTAAGCAAACTTGTCATCCAGCACCAGACCCGAGATATGCGACAGCCCCTGTTCTTTGCCGGCAAGCTTACGCGCCTTTGTCCATTGAGGTTCTTTCGCACGGCTTCCGCATCCCACAACGACCAGAAGGGAAGCGGCAATCATAAGACCGAGAAAAATTTCGAATTTCTTCATTGGGTTGGCGGATTGGTGGATATTGGTTCGGTCTTAATGTCCGACTAACTTTAGTTTGGCGAATCCGGGCGACAAACTGAAGTTTGTCGGACATTCTAGTAGCTATCGCGTCCGCTCTAACAGCACACAGGGTACGTCAGTCATGAACAGGTCTCGCGCCTCGAATCCCTCGTTGACCAGGCGATTGAATTCCGCCCAACTCGTTTTTGCTTCCGGTGTCATGTCCGTCGTGGTCTCTTTCGCTTGCTTGTCATCTACCGTGACAAGTTCGAATCTCAACAGTCTGTATTCACGTCGCTTGCCGTTCGTGCTGGCGTTCTCTTCGAAGACCAGCCGGTGTTCGTCGCCCTGCACATTCGGGTAGGTCATGCTATAAACCGCTCCGCTCTGCTGAAGCCTCGCCAGCTCTTTCTCAAACTCTTTCGGCTTCCTTCGCAGCATCCAGTCCCGGTGGCCAACTTGCAGAAAAACGTAGCTCGTGGGCGTCGTGCTTTCCTTCGCGCGATACATCACTGCAAGTTGATAGTTAATCAACGCGAGACGATAACCCTGCTTCGCCAGCAGATTGACCTTTTTGGCCAAGTCATCGCGGCCCCAGTACGAGTGCGACGCCTTTACTACCTGAACATCGGAACCGAGTGCTGCCGCGCGGGCGTCGCTGTTTGTGATTTGCTCGAGCAGCAATTCCTCTTTGGATAAAACGCTGACCGGGTGGAAACCTTTCTCCAGATTCGCTTTGACTTCGGCCGTCATCTCGACCTCCCACTTATCGTATGATCGCGGGTAAAGCAGTTTGTGTTCGATCGGCTTGGTGGCGCCTTTCTGTCTTTCAAACAAAAAGAAATCTTTGAAGGAACACACTGCGCCCATCAGGAGATTTTCGGAATCCACTGCCTCACAACCGAAGTAGAGATGCGATACCGACACGAGCCGAAAACCTTGTTTCGACAGTCGCGAGTAGAGTCCGCCGAAACCCCTGGTGCCATCGCCGCTGCTGTCGGTTTCGTACCCGACGTACTCGTATTGGACCTCGTCGATTTTGACCAGGGCCAGGTTGTCGTCGATTACCGACACCACTCGGTAGCCTTCCGCGCCCGCCTCGTTGAACTGGTCAATGAGGCCCACGATTCGCGCCGCTTCCGTCTTCTTGAGATCGATGACATCGTTCGCCGCGGTGACGTTGTATTGCCATTTGTACTTTGGCGAGAAGACGAGTTTGTATTTCGGAGCCGCCGGATCCGCAGCGAACTTCGGTTTCGTTTCTGCCGGTTCTGGGGATGCGACGGCTTCGGGCGCTGGAGTTTCGGCAGGTGACGGAGTTGGCGCCACCCGGCCCGACTGCGCCGAAGCGGTCAGAAACAAAAGCGAAAAGACGATGGGCAGAGTCCAGGCAAGTTTAGGCGACGAGGTGGATTTCATGTTAGTTGTCCGACAAACTTCAGTTTGTCGTTTCCGTTCAACGATTTAAAGGATCTCCCCAACAAACTGACGATGGAGCGCTGGCGAGCCGCCTGCGCCCCAGAGTTTGTCGGAAATTCTTATCGTTTCCGGCCGATCGCGAACAGGCTGGCGGACGAGCGCACGTACAAAACTCCATCCGCGATAGCCGGGGTTGCCATCAGCATCTCTCCCATTGAATTCGTGCCGACGTGATTGAACTTTTGCCCTGCGCCGATGACCAGGATTTCTCCATCCTCATTTGAAAGATAGATCTTGCCGTCGGCCGCGATCGGCGACGCGCTGAATCCGCTTCCGACCAACGGCAATCGCTGGCGATAAACTTCTTCACCGCTCTTCAAATCGTACGCATCGAACAGGCCATTATTTCCGAGCACGTACAGAATTCCGTTGTACGCCAGCGGCGTCGGCATGTACGACCCGCGGCCTGTTCGACTCCAGACAATCGCGTCGCTCGTCGTTTTGCCCTCGGACAAAGTGAGATCACCGCGCGAGTCGGGCCGAACTACAAAAATCGGACGCTCTGGCCCACGGCCGCTGGCGACTACGAATAGTCCGTCGGCGAAGATCGGTGTCGGCGCGGTTATCTTCGAACTACGCCCAAGCCGCCACAACTCTTTTCCGGTGCGCGGGTCGTAGCCGCGGATATAGTTCGAAGCATTGGTTACCAGTTGCGGACCCGAGGAAGTTGAAACAACCGTCGGTGTTCCCCATGAGGGAAGCTCTTCGCGTTCCGTCTTCCAAACAGTCTTGCCGGTCACGGCGTCCAGCGCCAGAAGGAAAGAATCGGTCTGTGTGTCGCACTGAACAATCACGAGATTGTTCCAGATGATCGGCGAGCTGGCAGGCCCCCATTCAAAAGTCGGAATATCGTAAGCTCCGACATCCAATCGTCCCAGATCTACCTTCCAGAGAAACCGACCGTTGACGTCGTAAGCATGGATGCCCTGAGACCCGAACCACGCGACCACGATGCGACCGTCCGTTGCCGGAGTCGAGTTGGCATAGGTCGATTTGATGTGACGCTTCTCCAGCGGTTCACCCTGATGCGCGATTCGTTCCCACACGATCTTTCCGCTGTTCTTATCGAGCGCGTAAATCATCCAGCGATGACGCGATATGTCTTTCGAAGCATCGCCGTCGCCGTAAAGCCCGGGGCGAAAGGTAGCCTTCGGGTCGGTGCTGACGGCGCTGGTTACAAAAACACGATTACCCCAAACGATCGGACTGGAATGCGCCAGCCCGGGAATCGGCGTACGCCACAAAATGTTTTCGCCGGTCTTGACGTCCCATCGATCCGGCAGGTCCTGGCGCTCCGCGACGCCGGACGCCTGCGGTCCACGAAACGACGGCCAGTTGGCCTTGCCGGCCATCGGTTTCTGACGCGAAGACAAGGTCGCACCGGCGGTCCTGACGATGTTGCGCGGCGGTCGAGTGGCCGCTTCGTCCGCCGGCACCCATGTGCTGCGATCGATGATCATCTGGCGCGGTCTGCAAGTGTCAGCGACCAGCGAAAAGATCACACGGTTGCCGTCGACACGAAACTGATAGCGCCCGGTTCCATCGCAACCACCGGGTCCACCGGACATCGTCAGTTCGATCTCATCACCCGTACTTTTCCAATTGCCGCTCAATGCCGGCCACCCGCCTCCCTGTAGGGTGAATGTTCCGCCGGGATCGAATCGCGCTACGAATGCGCCGAACTTAATCGGAGTGGAAGGCAGTTGCGGGTTCGATGTTTGGGCCAAAGCTGCGGACGCCAAGCCGACCAGCACGAGAAGCAGCGCGAGTGCAGGTTTCAAGTGAATTGCTCTTGTCATTTCATACTCCAGCATTATGGATCAGGAAGCGTCGACGCGATCGAAGGGTCCGGGCGAAACAGAAAGACCATTGGCAGAATGGTACTTCAGAGCGAGAGGGACAGTCCACGATAGCAACCCGCGTAGCGGGTGGCAGAATTTAGCCTGGGGTGGAGCGAGCAAAGCGAGCGGAACCCCAGGTATGTGATTAAGAGAGAACTTGAGCCCGCGGCGCGGGCGACAGAAACCACCGTTCGAGAGAACATCAGGGCGGTTCCGCGTTCAACATTGCACCTTAGGGACTGTCGCCCGTCTTCGCGGGCTCAGGATTTGTTCCGGCGTTGACCTGGGGTTCCGCTTCGCTTCACCCCAGGCTAAATTCTGTCGCCAGCTCCGCTGGCTTTGCCCTTGTGTTCCCGCGTTAGATCTCCACTCGTCGTTCCGAGGTCGCTCAGATTTCTCGCATGTATACGACAAGCTGAAGCTTGTCGGACATTCACCTCTTGCGCGTTCGAGGGTAAATGTTGGATTATCTTGCACCGCTACACCGGAAAATTTAGTTCGTGGATCTTTAGCCTCGTCAAGAGGTACGGGAGAGAGTACGCATGGATCGCCGCACAACCGCCTGGTACAGTCACCATCTTGGAAGAGAAATGCCGCTTGTCGCTTACGGATACGCAGGGTTTCCGCTTCTTATGTTTCCCACCGCCGCCGCCGACTACCTCGAATACGAGCGGTTCCTTCTGGTTGATGCGATCAAGGACCACATCGATGCGGGAAGAGTGCGAGCGTATTCGATCAACAGTGTGAACCGTTACAGTCTGCTGAACGACGAGGCATCGCCGCAACTGAAGGCCGAGTTGTTAACTCGTTACGATCGGTACGTAACCGACGAAGTTCTTCCGCTGATTCGTAATGAATGCGGCGACGACGCTCGACCGATCACGACCGGGGCAAGCCTTGGCGCGTTTCTCTCGGCCAACGCATATTTTCGTCATCCGGATCTCTTTCGCGGAATGATCGCGATGAGCGGCAGCTACGACATTCGTTCGTATCTGAAGGGCTACGCTGACGACAATGTCTACTTCAACAATCCTGCGCAGTACCTGCGAAATCTCGAAGATGATTATTACCTTCCCCGCCTGAGACGAGCGGATTCGATTTACATAGTTTCGGGACAGGGAGCGTACGAAGCTCCCGATCGCAGCCGAGAGTTATCGGGAATCCTGAGCTCCAAGGGTATTCCTCATTCGCTCGAGTTGTGGGGGCATGACGTCAATCATGACTGGCCCTGGTGGAGGAGGATGTTGCCCTATTACTTAGGTCGGATTAACGGTTAGGAGTCAGAAGTCAGAAGACAGGAGTCAGAATGAAAAACCACCCCAACGAAAATGTATGGTTAGAAGTCTGTGCAGCTTTTGAAGGGGATGGATATGAGTCGCCTGCCTGCAAAGAATTTTCAAGAACTGGTGGTTTGGCGGAAGGCGCACGGCTTTGTCCTGGACGCGTACGCATTGAGTCGTAACTTTCCACGAGAAGAACTGTACGGTTTGACCTCGCAACTTAGACGCGCCGCCGTTTCTGTTCCAGCGAATATAGCGGAAGGGTTTAGGAAGAAGGGCCAGAGCGACAAGGCTCGATTCTTCAATATCGCCCAAGGCTCACTTGAAGAATGCCGATACTACCTAATTTTGGCGCGCGATCTGAAATACGGTGACACTCAAGAGCTCATGCAACGACTTGAAGAAGTAAGTCGGCTGCTCACTAGCTACTCTCGGGCAGTTCTTTCTTCCCCGAGATAATTTCCAAATTCTGTCTCCTGACTCCTGACTCCTGTCTTCTGTCTTCTCTCTCCTGCTTTTCACGGTTCATCTGAACCCTTCTTTCCTTTTTTCTTATTCGTATCGACTTCCCGGGGCCGCGTGGCGCCTTCGTTGCTCTTGGGAGATGAGCTGTCCGGCCTCGGCAGTGAGTCTCCGGACTTCGGCGTCGACGGCGACGGATCATCCGAACCGCGCGGCGCGGGCGGTAATGTCACCTGCTCGAGCTTGGGATCCGTGATCGGCGGCAGTTCGCCGTTCTCTTCCGCTTTGGCTTTCGCCGCAGCGGCGAGCTTGGCTCGCTCGTCAGACATCTCGCGGGATCGCTGGCGGTTCAGCTCCTTCATGTCTTCCGGGATTTTCGGCGCCTTGTCGAAGTCCTCTTTTGGTTTGCCCTTCAAGAAGTCCTTCATAAAATCAACGAAGAAGGGAAGCGCGCCGTGGCCGCCGGTCATGTCATTGCCGAGCGGTTTCTTTCGCCCCGGGTAGCCCATCCAAACGCCTGTCACATAGGTCGGCGTGTATCCGATAAACCAAACGTCCGTGTGATCGTTGACCGTTCCCGTCTTTCCTGCCAGCGGAACTCCCAGAACACGCCCGCCGGTCGCGGTGCCGTTTTCAATCACGCCACGCATCATCGAAACCATCGTCAACGCCACGTACTCGTTCACAACTTTGTAAGTGGTCTTTTCCCACTCTTCCAATACGTTTCCGTCGCGGTCCAGAACTTTGCGGATCAAGTGCGGTTGAACACGCACGCCCTTGTTCGGAAACGCCGAATAAGCCGACACCATCTGATCAAGCGGAACTTCGGTAGCGCCAAGCGCGGACGGAAGATACGGCGCCATCGGAACCGTTATGCCGAAGCGGCGAACCATCTGCGCACCGGTTTGGATTCCGACCATGTCGAGCAGATGAACAGCCGGAACGTTCAGAGATTTCGCCAGCGCTACTTTCATCGGAACATCGCCGTTGCTGGTCGATCCGTCGTAGTTATGCGGTGTCCACGGACCGCGTGTGATCTGCGCTCCGCTGACGACCGAATCCGGAGTCATCCCCCATTCGATTGCTGCCGCGTAAACGTAAGGTTTAAAAGCGGAGCCGGTTTGCCGGTAAGCCTGTGTCGCGTTATTGAACTTGTTTGTGTTGAAGTCGTAGCCGCCGACCATCGTGATGATCTCGCCGGTCTTGGCGTTCAGCGTCATCATCGCGCCCTGCACAGCGGGGATCTGCGACAGTTCCACTTCCAGGCGTCGCTTGTCTTTGTCGATCTCTTTGATCTCGAATTCGCAGAGGTCGCCCAGCTTGAATTCGCTTCGCGGCATACGGCGGCCCCACCCCATGTTGGCCCCAGTCACCGTGGCGGTGTAGTTACCGAACCGCGCTGTGGCTTCGTTCCTGTTCTGATCGATCTTCACGATCAGGCCCATGATGAATTCGCCGGTCTCGTATCTGTTCCCGTACCAGTCCGGATGCTTGTAGTTGTCGAGCTGTTCCTTCGTGACTGCGCTGACGCCGTTCGTCACCGACGCGATGTTGGTGTAGGCCCCGCGCCATCCTGCGTGCGAACGATCGTATTTCCTGAGGCCGTCCCGTACGACTTCCATGGCCTTCTTCTGCGCATCTACGTTGATCGTGGTGTAGACCGACAATCCGCCTTGTGCGACTCGGGTGGTATATCTGTCTTCCAGCTCCTGCCGGATCTGTTCGACCGGATAATCAGTCGGAGCTGAACGCTGTTGTTGCTGATAGTGCGCGGTGTCGGCCAGAACGATTGGTTTGGCTTTCGCGGCAGCAACTTCGCTCTCCGACGCAAATCCGTACTTCGCCATCTGGTCCAGCACAAGATTACGACGCTCTTTGGCTGCCTCGGGATTCACGGTAGGTGAATATTGCCCGGGTGCCTTCGGAATTGCGGCCAGCAACGCTGCCTCTTCCAGCGTCATGTCCTTGGCCGGTTTGTTGAAGAAGGTCTGTGCTCCGGCTTCAACGCCGTACGCTCCCGCTCCGAGGAAAATGTGGTTGGCGTACATCTCCATGATCTGCTGCTTGGTGTAGTAGCGTTCGATCTGGAGCGCGACCAGCCATTCGTTCATCTTTCGCTGGAGCGTTTGCTCGCGTGAGAGGAACAGGTTTTTGGCCAGCTGTTGCGTAAGCGTCGATCCGCCTTCGCGTGAACCGGTGACGACGTTCTTCCACCCGGCGCCGACAATGCGAATGGGGTCGATCCCGATGTGTTCGTGAAAACGCGCGTCTTCGATCGCCAGGATCGCGTTCTTCATCACAGCCGGTATCTCGTCGTACTTGAGCGGGATTCGCTTCTCCAGCGCGAACTCGCCGATGACCGTCTTGCCGTCGTCAGCATAGACTCGTGTCACGACGCTGGGCCGGTAAGTCGCGAGCGAGGCCACCTCCGCCGCGGCCTGCGAATAGTTGAGCTGGTACGCGGCTACGATTCCGGTCAAACCGCCGGCCGCGATTGCCAGCAGCAAAACAGCCGGAAGCCAGAAACGACGCAGAAGTTTGCGACGGGCCGGCGGCGGCGCGGAGGTCGAAGAGACCGGGCGAGTGCGCGATACTTTAGATGACATGGAAGCAATTCCTCTTTAAAAGCGTAGACTGCGGACGATGAGATGTAATTTCTCGGGCCAGAGTTTTATGGAAATGCGACATAGGAGACTAGAAATCGCTAACGCGGGAGGAATTATAACGCAATCTGAATGGGTGGTCGAAACGCCGGAGCGGCTGCGACCGATGGAGCGCAGGCGGCCCGCCGGCAGAGCGTGCTTTAGCACGCTAATGAGTTCTATTGCTACTCGACGCCCTGGCACATTAGCTTTCGCGCTTCGCGCTCACTGCAGGCGGGCCGCCTGCGCTCCATCGGCTTGAACTCCAACCCTTTTGACCCCTTATCGCATCGAAAGCTATACTTGAAACGCTTTGGGGGCGACAGGCTTCGACAGGAGTCATGTACGTCGACTGAATGCATGCCGGGCTCCTTCATACAGCTCGTTAAAAAGTGTGGAGAAAAAACAATTGCCAATAATCAAGAATTGGCTCTCGCTGCCTAATTAAGCACCGAGCGTCTCGCCACAAGTTGCTCATGCGCGTGGAGGGAGATGTCACTCAGATGAGCTGGCTCGCTTCTTCGGTCCGTGGAAGCGGGTAAGATAAAGTCGGACTAGCTTCTTCCGAGGTCTTGTCGGTTCACTTACTCGGTTAGGAGCGAAAGTCACGGAGCGCAAGTTTCGTGAAAAGAGAATCGACTAAGCATGTAGACGTCATCGGCGACGACTTTTGGATCCGAGTTCAACTCTCGGCGCCTCCACCAACATTTTCCTTCTTCAGCTTCAAAAAGAATCATTTTGCAGTTTAATGTCCGACAAACTGAAGTTTGTCGGACATTGGTCTGAGGAACAAACGTGAGATTTCCACGAAGAGCCGGAATCCTTCTGCATCCCACGTCGCTGCCGGGAGAGTTCGGCATTGGCGACTTAGGCGATGCGTCGACGCAATTTTTGGATTTCCTGCAGAAGGCGGGACAGCGGCTCTGGCAAGTTCTGCCGCTGGGTCCAACCGGTTACGGCGATTCGCCGTATCAATGCTATTCGGCGTTTGCCGGCAACGCGCTGCTAATCAGTCCGCAACGGTTGGTCGAAGAATCGCTTCTTTCGAAAAAGGACATCGATTCCCATCCCTCCTTCAACCAGGATCGCGTGCAATACGGCGCCGTCTACGAATTCAAAAGCGCGTTGCTGAAGACCGCGTTTCTCAATTTTCAGAAATCCGACGACAAAGAGCTGAAGAAGATTTTCAACGAGTTCTGTTCGGCGACTGCATTCTGGCTGGACGACTACGCGCTGTTTCGAGCTCTGAAGGACAAGCACGATGGCCGTTCGTGGAATACATGGGAGCCGGAATTGGTCCGTCGTGATCCGGCAGCGCTCGAGCGCGCGCGTAAAGAACTGCACGACGAGGTCGAGGCCCAGAAGTTTTATCAGCTTCTCTTTTTCAAACAATGGCGCGACGTCAAAGAGCGTTGCCGCGAAACCGGAGTCGCCGTCATTGGCGATATGCCGATCTTTGTCGCGCACGATTCGGCGGATGTTTGGTCGAACCAACAGCTGTTCAAGCTGAACGAGAACGGCGAAGCGCGTGTAGTCGCGGGCGTCCCGCCGGACTACTTCAGCAAGACCGGACAGCTCTGGGGCAATCCGATTTACGATTGGGATCGGATGCCAGCAGACGGTTTTCGCTGGTGGACACAGCGTATGCGGGCCATGCTTCAGATGTTCGACATAGTAAGGCTGGACCACTTTCGTGGATTCGCGGCGGCGTGGGAAGTTCCTGGAAAGGACCAGACTGCGGAGCATGGTCAGTGGGTGCATTCGCCCGGGCACGAGCTGTTCCGAGCTTTGTCGAACGCGCTGGGCGAGCTTCCGGTGATTGCGGAAGACCTGGGTGTCATCACGCCCGACGTCGAAACGTTGCGCGACGAGTTCGGCTTTCCGGGAATGCGCGTGCTCCAATTCGCGTTTGGCGGAGACGCCAATAATACGCACCTGCCGCATCAGTACATCAACGACGCGGTCGTCTACACCGGCACGCACGATAACGACACGACAAAAGGCTGGTTCGATTCGCTGTCGGCTGGGGTCGAGGAACATTTGAAGCGAACCCGAGAGTATTGTCTGAAGTACCTCGGCGTCGACGGTAGCGAAATTCATTGGGATATGATTCGCGCGGCGTCCGCTTCGGTGGCAGATACTTCAATCGTGCCGCTTCAGGACGTGTTGGGACTCGGCTCCGAAGGGCGTATGAACCTGCCGGCCACCAGCGACGGAAATTGGAATTGGCGATTTCGCGAGAATGCATTGACGGAGGAGCACAGCTCACGACTTCGGGAATTGACTGAGATTTATGGGAGGGTGTGATCGGCGGGCGTGCGGAACCCGGAGGTGAACTAGTGCGTAGCGCCGAAGGCGCGGCAGAGGATAGCCAGGGGTAAGCGCGAAGCGAAGCGGAGCGCGCAGCCCCTGGACACGGCTTCGGCGCTCACCGAATCAAATACCCATACTCGCCAGGGTAGGACAATGGCGCTGACGGCATGCGTGACACTAGTTCGATTTCTTGCGATACTCGCGCCGGCACGCACCCGACCAATTTCAAGTTAACAAAATGAGTTCGCAAACCAATCTACCCATAGGAATTTTTGACAGCGGTGTTGGCGGCTTAACCGTCTATCGCGCGCTGCACGCGGCCCTGCCCGACGAACATTTCGTCTACCTGGGCGACACCGCGCGCATTCCGTATGGGACGAAATCGCTTGCCACAGTCGAGCGCTACGCTGTCGAGAATTCCCGGTTTCTGGATGCGCACGGTATCAAGCTGCTGGTTGTCGCTTGCAACACCGCATCCGCTTTGGCTCTGCCCGCGATTCGACACGCTGTCGGCGTAGGCGTAATCGGCGTTATCGAGCCCGGTGCAAAAGCCGCTGTTTCTGCTTCTCACACTCTTCGAATCGGAGTCATCGCGACCGAAGCTACCGTGCAAAGCGGCGCGTACAGCGACGCCATCGCTCGGCTGGCGCCATCCGCCGAAGTGATCGAACGACCGTGTCCGCTGTTCGTCTCGTTGGCCGAAGAAGGCTGGGCCGATTCGGATGAAGCACGTTCGATCGCAACGAAATATTTGAACGAGATCAAGAGCGCCGAAGTCGATACGCTCGTGCTGGGCTGTACGCACTACCCGATCTTGCGAGACGTTATCCAGCAAACGATGGGCAATTCGGTGCGGCTGATCGATTCGGGTGAAGCAGCGGCGCTCGACGTTGCTGCGGCGCTACACGACGAACAGTTAACGCGTACTTCGCTCGATACGCGCACACGCGATCGCGAATTATGCGACGACCTTGACCACTTTTATGTAACCGACGCTGCCGCGCGATTCGCGCGCGTCGCCGAGAGATTTTTGGGAAGTGCGCCGACAATTTTGGAAGCGGTGGAGATTTGGGGACAAGATGAGCTTTGTGCGAAGTGACGGGCGACAGCCTGACGAGCTGCGTCCGGTAAACATCACTGCGGGATTTCAACCGCATGCCGAAGGGTCAGCGCTGATCGAAGTCGGCCAGACACGTGTCATCTGCACTGCGTCGGTTGAAGATCGGGTCCCGCCTTTTCTTCGAGGGCGAGGGCAGGGTTGGGTGACGGCAGAATATGCGATGCTGCCACGAGCGACCTTGCAACGTACTCCGCGAGAAACAGGTCGCGGTGGTCCGTCGGGTCGTACGCATGAGATCCAGCGATTGATCGGTCGATCTTTGCGCGCCGTGGCGGATATGTCTCTGATCGGCGAGCGAACAATCACGCTCGATTGTGATGTGCTGCAGGCCGACGGAGGAACGCGAACCGCGGCCATCACCGGCGCCTACGTCGCGTTTGCGCTTGCTTGCCAGCAGCTGTTGCGATCGGGGAAAATCTCGCGCGTTCCGTTCAGGAACCAGGTCGCGGCTGTCAGTGTTGGTATCCTGGACAAGACTCCGCTGCTGGATCTTAATTACGTCGAGGATTCGCGCGCGGAAGTCGACATGAATATCGTCTGCGCGGGCGATGGCAGGTTCATAGAAATCCAGGGCACGGCCGAACGCGAACCATTCTCACGCGAAGAGATGGACGACCTGCTCGACCTGGCCCACCGCGGCATCGACCAGCTCATTAAGATCCAGCGCAAAGTTTTGGATGGCGAATGAGCGCGAAGCGCTCGAATGGACAACGAGCCCGTGCAGTGCCGGCATCGAAAAGGCCGGCAGATCCCGAATCACCTTGATTCGAAATTCAGGTACGCAATCATGCTCCGAAGCCCCAATCAAAAGGAGTTGTTCTTCGAAATGCGAGCTTCTTTCAAACTTCTCAACGCTGCCTTACTTATTATTTCGGCTTTCTCGTTTTCCGCTTTTGCCCAGTCCTGGGTTTTCTCCGATGACAAGGTCGACTACACCCTCGAGTTCCCGTCGCCGACCTGGAAAATCGTTTCGCGCCCGGATGGTCTGCAGCAGCAGGCCGAGATCATCTACGGCGACCGGCTGGACGGTTACCTGCAAGTGCGAAAGGAAATGGTCGACGCCGATGTGACGCCGACTGAGCTGGCACACCGCTACCGCGAAGAGAAGTTGCGCTTTAAGCCGGGCTATGTTGACGGCAAGGAAGAAAGATTTGCGGGACGGTTGAGCGGACTCACTGTGTCGTACGAGTTCACGCAATCGGGTAAAGCGATGGTCGGCCGGATCTATTACTTGCAGGCCGACAAGCGAACTATCTACGTTCTGCATTTCACGGGTCTGCGCGAATCGCTGGCCCGGATTCGAAATCAAACCGACCTGATCGCGCGCAGTTTGACGGTTAAGGGAGTTTAGAGAGTTTAGAGAGTTCGGAGAGTTCAGGGAGTTTGGAGAGTTTGGAGAGTTCAGGGAGTTGAGAGAGTTGGAGAGTTCGGAGTGTTTGAACTTGCCCGGGAGACGAATCTTATGACCCTTCACTATCCAAATTCTCCAAACTCCCTGAACTCTCCGAACTCTCCAAATTCTCCAAACTCTCCAAACTCCCCAAACACTCCAAACTCCCCAAACTCCCCAAACACTCCAAACTCCCCAAACTCCCCAAACTCCCCAAACTCCCTGAACTCCCTGAACTCCCCCTATGCCCTCGCTTAAGCTGGCTCCAGGGCTTTCCATCCAACCTTCGCCGATAAATGGCAAGGGCTGCTTCGCCACAATTCAATTCAGCTCACGCAAGAAAATCGCAGAATACACAGGCGAGCGGATCACGAACACCGAAGCCAGGCGTCGCGCGCACAGACGTCTACTGCGAATTTGCGGAATAGACGAACGATGGAGCCTTGATGGGAGCCGGGG
Source organism: Pyrinomonadaceae bacterium (assembly GCA_963702045.1). Taxonomy (GTDB): domain Bacteria; phylum Acidobacteriota; class Blastocatellia; order Pyrinomonadales; family Pyrinomonadaceae; genus JACMLC01. The sequence continues at coordinate 4,178,887 of OY969701.1, read as the reverse complement.
AGGGAACGGAACGCACTACATCAATCACTCGTGTGAACCGAACGCGTTCATGGCCAGCGTGCGCGGTCACATCCTCTTCTTCGCGCTTCGCGACATCCATCCGGGCGAAGAGATAACTGTCGACTACGGCTTCACGCTGCATCCTGATTCGAAGAAATGTTTTTGCGGAGCGGGGACGTGTAGGGGGAGGATCAATAAGGCGTAGGAGACAGAAGACAGGAGTCAGAAGTCAGAAGACGGAAGACGGAAGACGGAAGTTAGAAGTCTGGATCAGGTATCTGAGTAGGCCCGCTAAGAGCGCCGGAGAATTAGCCAGACCGAATTGGGAGTCGTCGTTCTTATTCTGACTCCTGACTCCTGACTTCTGACTCCTGCTTTTCACAATCTGGGAAGCGTAAAACTAAAAATCGATCCTCGGCCTACTTCCGATTCGACTTCGACTTCGCCGCCGTGTTGTTCGACAACTTCGCGCACGAACGCCAGTCCCAGGCCCGTAGACTCTTCGTCCTTCTCCTGACCGTCGCGCGCTACGCGATAGAATTTTTCCCAAACACGATCGATCGATTCGGGTGGTATGCCGTAGCCTCTGTCTTCCACCTGCACGCGAACCGTATCGGCTTCCAGCAGAGTCGACACCGTTACCGTGGTCCGCTCCGGACTGTACTTGATCGCGTTTCCAACCAGGTTAGTCAGCACCTGCGTAATCAGGCTCTTGTCGGCGGCGACGGGCGGCATACGCGAGGCCGGCTGTTCGACCAACCTTATTCGTTTTCGCTTCGCCGTTGATTGCAGACTGGAAAGCGTTTCGCGCACTACGTCGTCCATCTTTAGCGGGATCTTCAGGACTTCCTGTTTGTCCGCGGCCTCAAGCTGAGTCACGGTCAGAAACGTATTGATCATGCGCGAAAGACGTTGCGACTCGTTCGAGATGATCGTAAGAAACTCTCGCGACTCTTCGGGAATAGATTCATCCGCGGCCAGCAGTTCCGCGAATCCGTTTATGCTGGTGATCGGAGTTCTTAGCTCGTGCGACATCAGCGAGATCATGTCGCTTTTCAGCTTTTCGTATTCCTTCAGACGCGTAACGTCTCGCACTGTGATCGACAGACAAAGCGGCAGCGGCGGGTTGTCTTCGTCGACATCGTGCTTTGCGCGTTCGGTGATAAGCGCGATTCGCAACTCGAGCGTCTCGTTGCGATCGACGTAGTAAAGTTCGCGCTCGTAAGGATCGCCGGTCTGCAGCACACGACGAACGGCAATCGACGGCTCGTCAAAAACACCCGTGCGAAACAGGTCCAGAAGCCCGAACAGATCGACTTTTCGCGCGAGGTCTTCCGTCAGACGCGCTGTCTTGAGCATGGCCGGATTGACGTGGGCCAAAGTTCCGTCCAGATATGCGACCGCATGTCCATCCGAGTTTTCAGCCAGCGCCTGAGCGCCGAATCGCTGTTCCATCATCAGTCCGCTGATGACTCCGAACGAAGCCAGCCGGCGTTCGGCTGCCTGGACCGAAATGTAGTCGTAGAAATCTTTTTCCAGAACTTGCTTGCGCGCTTCATCGCGTTGAAAGTTCCGAGCCATCTGTGCGCTGACCGCGGCCAGCAACGGTCGATCGTTCTCGTCGAAACCCTCGGAGAGCCGCACCAGCAGCGCGCCGACGGCCAATCCCTCGTGGCGCAGCGGAAGCGCGATCGTGGCTGGTCCGTCGCCGGTCTCGGCCATCATCATCATCATTTTGCCGGCCTTCACGGCGCGTTCGCACAACTCCACTCCTTCACGCCACGCAAAATTCGGATCGGCTTCTGGCTTCTCGCCGGCCTGCGCTCTGAGCCTCGCGGCCGGCGCTAGATGGCTGTTCTCATCCCGATGGAAGATGACCGCCTCGTCGAGCGGGAGGACGGTTTCGAGCAGACGCAACCCGCTCAACAAACGAGCATTGGCGGCACCGCCTTCGATTGCATGAGTCTGCGCTGCGAATCGGCGTGTGCGGCCGGCCAGCATGACGTCGACATGCCAAAGCCGCGACGCCTGGACCAAGACGGAAGAGGCCAGCGCTGACAGCGCGATCGGCGCAAAGATGATGTCGATTTGAAGGAAGTACGAGGCGAGAAAGCTGCCGGCGCAGACGATCGCCATCACACCGCCGATGAGAGCCAATGCGCGCCGAGCCCCCATGCGCTCGACCGCAAAACCAGCCACCACGCCGGCGGACAAAACCAGCAGCATCCCGATCCAGAATTGAGGCGCGATCAGCTTTGCTACTTCGTCCGGCTTTTGAAGCAGGAAGGCGCTTTGGATGGGCGCCAAGAATCCTGAGTCCCAAAGCAGACAGATCGAGAGGGCTGCCAGTAGAGACAGCATGGTCGAGAAAATAAACGTCTTGAGCGAAGTTGTTGCGTATTTCAAGGGATTTTCGAGGTAAAACTGAAGAGGAATCTAGTGGGGCCAGATGCGCGAGCCTGCAAATCTCGCTGGCAAAGGAATTATATACTGAAGCGCGCAGCGGCGGCTACAACTTTCGTTTTTGGATGGCAGCACAATCCAGGTCGGCATTAAGTATCGACGAAACAGCATACGAACCACGAAATACACGAAAACGCGTCAAAACCACACGAAGGAGGAGCAAGTCTTCTCTTTCGTGTAATTTTGCTTTTCTCCCTTTGTGTATTTCGTGGTTCATTGTCCGCGGTTTCATTAATCGGGGCGGAAGAAATATTCAGTCTGCACAAAAACCCGCCATCGGGTGGCGAGAGCCTCTCCGACAAACCTCCCCCCGTCATGCGGTTTCGACAAACTGAAGTTTGTCGGACATCTATATTGACAATATTTTCAGGCCCAGCTAGAGTCCCTCCAGGTCGTTATCACTTAGGTTTTTCGCTCTACTCACAGAGCGCGTGGGAGATCCTAAATGCTACCTCACAAGAAACGCATTCTTTGCGTTGACGACGATGAAGATGTCTGCTTGATGATTACCAACCTGCTGGGCTTCATCGGTTACCAGGTAACAACTGTTCAAACAGTATCGGACGCCCTCAACTCCATTCGTGAGGGCAAGTTCGATTTGTATCTGATCGACAACTGGCTTCCCGGCGGATCGGGAATAGATATTTGTCGAACTATTCGTGCCGACAATCCATCGGTCGCCATCGTCTTCTACTCCGCCGCGGCGTTTGAGGACGATCGGAAACGAGCGATCGAAGCCGGCGCCGACGCCTACTTTCTCAAACCTACCGAGATCAACAAGCTGGTGGAAGCGATCAGGCAGATGTTCGATGAAGAGCACTCTGTGCAACGCACCGGCCAATTGCGATCTTGAACATTTCCGCCCGTAGTCGGTTTAGACCTTTAAGCCTCGGATTATGCCAGCGCATGCACGGCCGGTCTCGATCTGAAGCTTAGGCATTAGCGCGCCTGGGGCAAAACGGGCTAAGAACCACGAAGCACACCAAACAAGAAAACAAAAACACACGAAAACAACGGCTATCACCGAACCAATCAATGTGATTCGTGTGATTGGTTTTGTTTTGTTCGTGTATTTCGTGGTCGTTCTTCCTTACCCTGATTCACTTACTTTGACGACGATCGGACTGGTAAATCGAGACAGAATTTAACCGGACCAATGCCTGTTTCCTGTAATTATTGACGCCTACAGGTGCCTATGTTAGGTTTCATTCAATTACAGCTTCGCCACTAGCTTAAGACACTACGCAACGCCATTCCGCCGTTTTGGGTTTGGCATCTAGCTATTCGCTGGCCGGTTTCGCCGGTAACTTCAGAACATGAGTGTGAATTATGAGCATGGCAGAAAAGAAACAAGCGTCGCCGCACTTTCCTGAACAGATCCTCGACGACATCAACAAATCTCAGACCGACGGCAGCACCGGCGGGTCGTTGGCCGAGGGCGGAAACATAGACAAAATCCGGGACATTCTGTTCGGCGTGCAGATGCGCGATTACGAGAAGCGATTCACCCGGCTGGAAGAACGGCTTTTGAAAGAGTCAGCGGATTTGCGCGACGAAACACACCGCCGCTTTGACGCGCTGGAAACTTTCGTCAAGAGCGAGTTCGAGGCGATGACCCAGCGTCTTCAGGCGGAACAGCGAACTCGCGACGAGTCTGTCCAGGCCTTGACCAGCGATCTGCAGAACACCGGCAAGTCATTCGATAAGAAACTGACGCAGTTTGAAGAAGAGACCACGCGCAGCCAGCGCGATCTGCGCCAGCAAATCCTGGATCAGTCCAAGACATTGAGCGACGAGATACGCCAGAAGAACGCAGAGCTGTCGAGCGCGCTGGACCGCGAAGTGGCAGAGCTTACCGATGCCAAAACCGATCGCGCATCGCTAGCCGCGCTCTTTACCGAAGTGGCACTCAGGCTCAACAACGAATTCAAGATCCCGGGCGATAGCTAGAGCCCCATCCCGAATCGCCCCGATCGCTGCGCGTCTGATTTCACCGCGACTGCCATAGCTTATGACAAAGCCTTCTGGACACGGCGTTCTGGATGAAGCTTCGCCCGTCGATGACGGAAGCATGGCTGAGTTGCGCAGTCTGCTGCTCGGCCCCGCCGAAGCCCAAATCGCGGAAATTCACGAACGCCTTTCCGATCCTCATCGACAAGTCAAAGAAGTTTCGAGCGTACTCCCCGCTGCAATCTCAGTTCGCACACGCCAGGACAACGAGCTGAGCGAAGCGCTCGCGCCGACCGTTACCAACGCGATAGAGCGATCTGTCCGCAGAAACCCGCAGCCGCTGGTCGACGCCATCTTTCCCGTCATCGGGCCGGCGATTCGCAGAGCAATCGCCGCGGCGTTGAGCGGAATGACGCAGTCGCTCAATCAGAGCATGTCGTACAGCCTCTCGTTGAAAGGGCTGAAGTGGCGTCTCGAAGCGTGGCGTACCGGCAAGTCGTTTGCCGAAGTAGTTCTGCTTCACACACTTCTCTATCGCGTCGAACAGGTTTTTCTCATTCACAAAGAGACGGGGCTTTTGCTCCAGCACCTGGTTGCTCCAAACATCGCCACGCAGGATGCCGACATGGTCTCGGGCATGCTGACTGCTATCCAGGATTTTGTTCACGATTCGTTTAGCTCGCGCGAAGGAGATCAGCTCGAAACTCTGCAAGTCGGCGAATTGACGGTTTGGATCGAGCAGGGACCGCAGGCCATTCTGGCCGGAGTGATTCGCGGCACCGCGCCGCAGGAGCTGCGCGAAGTTTTCCAATCGACAATCGAGAATATCCATCTCCAGTTTCGCGAAGCGCTGGTCGAATTCCAGGGAGACGCGGCGCCGTTCGAAGCGGCCCGTCCGTTACTGGAAGACTGTCTTCAGTCGCAGGTTGATCCGGATAAGCAAGTCCCCGCGTCGAAGCGAAAACTGATTCCGCTTTTTGTTCTGGCCGGGATTGTAATTGCAGCGTTACTCGTCTGGGCTTTCTTCGCCTGGCGCGGCGCGCGCCGGTTCGAGGCGTACGTTGACCGACTCAAAAGCGAACCCGGAATCGTCGTCACAGACACGGGTACGCGCGATGGAAAATATTTCGTCAACGGACTTCGCGATCCGCTGGCGCGTGATCCTTCCGTTTTTCTTTCTGAAGCGAAGGTCGACGCCGAAGACGTCGCCGGGCGCTGGCAACCGTTTCAGTCCATGGGTCCGGAATTCGTGTTGGCTCGCGCCAGAAACCTGCTTCAGCCGCCACAAACCGTGAATCTAAAAATCGACGGCGACACGTTGGAAGCCGAAGGGTTTACTACTCGCGAGTGGATTTCGAATGTGCGACCAATGGTCAGATTCGTTCCCGGAGTTAGCCGGTTTAAGGAAGATCGGCTGCTCGACCTGGACCGCATCGTCAATCCGCTGTTGTCGTTCGAACTGGATAAAACCCAGCTTGTGGCCGGGCAGGACGAGAAGTTCAATCAGCTGATGGCGGACATACAACGGCTGCAGGTTCTGGCGCAGGAGATGAACAAGAATGTGCGGCTGGAGATTACCGGACATGCCGACGGTTCGGGCACCGCAGAACGAAACAGCGAGCTCAGTCGCGGCCGCGCCGAGTTTGTCGCGGCGGAATTGAACTCAAGGTTGCCGGCCAAATCCAATCTGACGATTGCTCCGGCCGGTACCACCGCGAAATTGCGTGACGAGCTTACCGACGCCGACCGCGCGGCCAATCGCAGCGTAACTTTCAAAATAATTATGCAGGACGCAAAGTAGGAGAATATCGGGTTCGTTATGATTCAGAAAAAAATCTGCATGCTCGGGACATTCGCCGTCGGCAAGACCAGTCTGGTCCGCCGGTTTGTCGAGAGCATCTATTCAGACAAGTACCACACCACGGTCGGCGTCAAGATTGACAAGAAACAGGTTCAGGTCGGCGATCAGGAAATGATGCTCCTGCTTTGGGACATCGAGGGAGCAGAGAAAGCCGCGGAGCTTCGCAGTTCCTACCTGCGCGGCGCCGCCGGTTATTTGTTGGTGGCTGATGGAACCCGGCGCGACACGCTCTACACGGCGCTGGAGATTCACACCCGCGCGCAGGAGACGGTTGGCGCGGTGCCGCACCTTCTCCTGATCAACAAATCCGACCTCGTGGGGGAATGGAATTTGGATCAACGAGAGATAGACGCGCTGAAGGAAAAAGGTTGGGAAGTCACGCTGACCAGCGCAAAATCCGGAACCGGTGTTGAGGAGTCATTTCTGACGCTCGCCGGAAAAATGTTGGAGGGCAAATGACCGAACTCCCCGTTCCGATTCGTGAATTTATTTTGGAGTTGACCGAGGACAACCGCTCGCCCGCGTACATGCTGGTGTCGGGCGACAACAAGCTTGCCCAGTGGGGTGGAGACTTCGCAACGTACGGAGTCAGCGGCTTGCAGGCCGGCGCGGATGTAATCGAACACATGCCGCTTCTGGCGGGAATGATTCCGCCGGAGACGCGCAACGTCTTTCTTCCTTACGTTCAAACCGAAGCGGGACAGTACGCGGACATCTACGTCTTCAGCCGGGAAGAAGGAACCTGGGTTTTGGTGCTGGACGCGACCGCGGATGCGACCAAACGACAGCGGATGCAGCAGAAGACCAGCGATCTGAGTTTGCAGGTAGCGGCGCTGGAAAAAGAAGAAGAGGTGCTCTATCACGCGCAGAATATTTTGGAGCAGAAGGTAAGAGAGCGAACCAACGAGCTGGCAATGACCAACGCTCAATTGACGAAAGAGCTGGCTGAGCGTCGCCGTGTGCAGGACGCCTTGCGCGAAAGCGAATCGCGATTTCGTCGACTGTCCGAGTCGAACATGATCGGAATCATGTTTTGGGATTTGAAGGGACGGATCACCGAAGCCAACGATGCGTTTCTGCAGATGCTCGGGTATACGCGCGAAGATTTGGATGAAGGCAGGATCAGCTGGGACCAGGTGACGCGCCCCGAGAATTTGTCGATAGACGACAGCGCTTTCGCCGAGATGAGTAAGACCGGAGCGTGTACTCCGTTCAAACGACAGTTTATTCGGAAAAACGGGACGGCAGTGACGTTATTGTTCGGCGCGGCTTTGCTGGCAGGGTCGCAAACCAAGATTGTCTGCTTCGCGCTGGATTTGTCGAGGTATGGAGAAGGGTGAAGGCCAATGGAGCGCCGATGGAGCGCAGGCGAGCCGCCTGCGCTCCATCGGTTGTCCGTCTCCGATCTCATTCAGAGCTTTCTTAACTTCCGCGGGTTCCTAAGGTGTTTAGCACCCGCAACAACTCTTCCTCTTCATCTTCAAACACAGTCCGCAGATCGATCAAAACCTGGTCATTCGCAATTCGGGCGATCACGGGTGGCGTTGCCTGTCTTAAAGCGCGGTCAAGCGCATCAGCCGAAAACTCTCGATGTCTTAACGCAATCAGCTTTGTCTTCGGATGCGTAGTCGGCGCCGCGCCGCCGCCGATCGCCGAATGACCGTCGACGAGCTCGACATCCAACGCAGTTGCCTCACCTTCGCTTCGCATTCGTTCGACGAAGTTTCCCGCTCGTTCGGCGATCATCTCCTCCGGCATCGCCAACATCTTCAACACCGGCACATCTTCGAACGCGGTGCCGCGACGATATGCTTCCAACGTCGCTTCGAGCGCGGCCAGCACCAGCTTATCAGCGCGAAGAGCGCGACAAAGCGAAGCGCGCCGCAGCTGATCCACCAGATCTTTTCGTCCGACCACGACACCTGCTTGCGCTGCGCCCAACAGCTTGTCGCCGCTGAAGGAAATCAAATCGACTCCGACCTTGATCGAATCCCCGATTACGTGCTCGCCTTCAAGCCCGTACGAAGTCAGATCAATCAACGCGCCTGATCCGGCGTCCTCATAAAATAGCAGTCCGCTTGAGTGCGAAAGCTCGACCAACGCATCCAGCGTTGGCGCAGCTGTGAACCCGACTATCCGAAAGTTCGAAGGATGCACACGCATCAAAAGCTGTGTCTGATCCGTGATCGCTTCGCGGTAATCGGACAACCGAGTCCGGTTTGTCGTTCCGACTTCGACCAGCCGCGTTCCCGATTGCGCCATCACATCCGGAACTCGAAAGTCTCCGCCGATCTCGACCAACTCGCCTCGCGAAACGATCGTTTCACCGCCCCGGGCCAGTACTGAAAGAACCAGCAGCGCGGCGGCGGCGCCGTTGTTAACCACCAAAGCATCTTCAGCGCCGGTCAGTTCCGCCAGCAGATTTTCTACCCGAGCTCCGCGCCGTCCTCTTTGTCCGGTTTCCAAATCGTATTCGAGCGTGCAGTAGCCGGCGGCTTCTTGCGAAATCGCTCGCCGTGCGGCGACGGACAACGGCGCGCGTCCGAGATTGGTATGAATGATCACTCCGCTGGCATTAATCACACGTCGAAGCCCTGACGCGAGTTCGCGAGCGCAAGCCAGCTCGAGCTCTCGCTCGGCCCTGTCCATCAACCGTTCGCGTGTATGTTCGCCGTTGACGTTCGTCGAGTCCGCGGCGTGCTTCTGTAGTTCCAGACGCAAATCGTCGGTGACCAGGCGCGCTAATGCAGCCAGGTGCTGAACTCCGACCGCATCGCGCAGTGACAGCGCGGTGTCGGTGCGGAGCAACGCATCAACCGACGGAAGCGCGCGCAGTATCGCGGACAGATCTTGATCGGGCATGGGCGTATGGTAATTGGGAAGCGGTCCCGAGTAAACAGATGTCCGACAAAACTTCAGTTTGTCGTTGGAGCGCAGGCGGCTGGCCTGCAATGAGCGCCGGAGGCGCGAAAAGCGCAAGCATTATTCGCGCTTCGCGCTCACTGCAGGCGGGCCGCCTGCGCTCCCTCGGCTCGCTGTTTCGACTGGCAAGATGTGTTGAAGAAGCGCTATTCGTCCTTATCCGCTTTCGCTTTGAAGTTCACCCGGCCTTCTTCAACTCCGACCGAGAACAGCACGCGTTCGCAGCCCAGCGTCTCTTTCAGCTTGTCGGTTTTGGTTGCGATCAAATGATGAAAGCGCGGGAACGAAAGGTCGTTGGTGGCTTCGCCGCATCGCTGTTTGGCTTCGATCAAGGCGTCGTAGAGCTGGCGCACGGTTGTTACGTCTCGGTGTGCGTCATCGCAAACGAACAACGATCGCTCGACCGCTTCAGCGGCTTCGGCCCGTTGAGTTGCCCGAGCGGCGGAAAACGCATCTCGACCGTCTTCGCGTCCCTGCATGGTGCGGCGCCACACTTCGCGAAAGGCGGTGAAGCGGGCTACCAGCGTGTTGTAGAAATAGCGCTGAGCGAACGAGAGCTTCCGGTCATCGCCAATGCGTTTGATCTGTGACTCGACCCGGTTTCTGGTGTCGTACGGAGCTCGTTTCCCCGAGCCGTACATGAATATGTCGAACTCGACTTTGAGCCGGCGGATGTCTTCTTCGAGCCGAGTTAACTGTTGATCGACCGTCAGGCCCTCGTCACGAGATATGTTCTTTGTGATTCGCCCGGCATTGCGCGCAAACCTGTTTTCACGAATTGGCACTTCTTGGATTCTCCTTGCGAAAATTGCCGTGCGGGGACGGAGGAAGGGCGGGAGCTGCCAATTCGAGTCTAGGCGTTTTGGTTGAAGGGTGTCAATAAAATTGATTTGGCGGGTAGTGGGTCGGTCACGTAAGAGTGCGGAAAAGCGAATTTCACGCAAAGGCGCAAAGAACCGAAAGCCAGGAGGCGCAAAGGAGGCAGTAGCCACAACCGCAGTTTAGAAGGGGTTCTGTAGCACTCTTTGCGTCTTCCGCTTTTCGGTTCTTTGCGCCTTTGCGTGAAACGCTTTTTGCAACCGCCTACATCCACGGCCCGAAAAGAAGTATCATGCGCCCGTTACACCATCACACGCAGGCAAGCGCTTTTCTGGAGCCTACATGCCAACTTCGCGGGACGGCGTTTCAAAATTCCTTTCAAAACCTGATTCATTTGAAGACTCTATTTTTTGGGCCGCTGGCCTGGCCCTGGCTTTCGGCCTGCGTATCAGCCTCTTTCATTTCCAGAGCGGCGATTATGTTTCGCACCTGGGAATCTGGTACGACCACCTTCAAACCAACGGGTTCGCGGGTTTCAAAGACAACTTCTCGAATTACACGCCGCCGTATCTTTACCTGGTGTGGATCGCGACCCGGCTGCCGATCCAGAAACTGTATGCGCTGAAGTTGGTCGCCATCCCGTTCGACTTTCTGCTCGCGTTCTTTTCGTTACTGATTGTCAGCCTGAAGTTTCAAAACAAGACAATCCGGATGCTGGCGTTCTTCGCTGCGCTGTTCGCCCCCACTGTCATTTTCAATGGCGCACTTTGGGGACAAAGCGATGCAATGTACACAGCGTTTCTGGTTGGCGCGGTCTATTACATTATTCGCAGGAAGCCCGTAATTGCGGTGGTGCTTTTCTCAATCGCATTGGCGTTCAAAACACAGGCCGTGTTTTTCGCTCCATTTCTCCTGGTCCTTTATTTGAAGAAGGCCGTGCCGTGGTGGACGGTGGCGCTTCCTCCCGTAGTCTATTTCGCGTTTGTACTTCCGTCGTGGCTCGCCGGCCGGCCGTTGATGGATTTGATGACGATGCATTTGCAACAGGCCGAAACGTTCAAGCAGCTGACAATGAACGCGCCAAACTTTTATCAGTGGCTGCCCGGGGACTACTATCTCTTCGGCCGGTTTGGCATCGTGCTTGCTGCCTCGGCCGTGTTCGTGTACGCGTATCTGGTTTGGAAAAGCGAGGCGCAGCTGGATGGCGAGTTGATCGTGCGGTTGGCTTTGCTTTCCGCGCTGATCCTTCCTTTCTTTCTTCCGCGGATGCATGAACGATATTTCTTCGTGGCCGATATGCTGGCGATCGTTTACGCATTCTATTCGCCGAAACATTTTTACGTTCCGGTGATCGTGGGCCTGGCGTCGCTGTTCAGCTATTTCCCGTTCCTTTTCGGCAAGACCGTTCTTGGTTTACCTTATTTGGCGATGTTCATGGCGGCGATGATGGTGGTTGTAATGGTCGACACGATTCGGATGCTCTTTCCGGCTGTCGCGGACCTGAAGACGACAAGCTAAGTTCCCGCATTAATAATTGGGGATGATTGGGGTTGGAATGCTCGTTTCAGTAGTTGTTCCCTGTTACAACGAAGAACCGGTGATACGCGAGACGCATCGCCGGCTGGTCGAGGTATTGGACCAGCTTGAGCGCGACGAGTTTGAGATCATCTACGTCAACGATGGCAGTCGAGATCAAACGCTATCGATCCTCGAATCTTTGCAATCCGCGGACAAGCGCGTTCGCGTTCTTTCCTTCTCGCGAAATTTCGGTCACCAGATCGCAGTCACCGCCGGATTGGATAACGCAAGCGGCGACGCGGTGGTACTGATTGATGCGGACCTGCAGGATCCGCCCGCGGTGATTCTTGAGATGGTCGACCGCTGGCACGATGGCTATCAGGTCGTGTACGGGATGCGGACCGACCGGCCCGGCGAATCGCGATTCAAGCTTTGGACAGCGAAGATTTTCTATCGCCTGCTAAATCGATTGGCCGACGTCGAAATTCCGCTTGATGTAGGCGACTTTCGTTTGATGGATCGCCAGGTAGTTACGGCCATGCGCGCCATGCCCGAGCGCGATCGTTATCTTCGCGGGATGGTTAGCTGGGTTGGCTTTCGCCAGATCGCGGTGATGTATCGGCGCGAGCCGCGCTTCGCCGGCGAAAGCAAGTACCCGCTTTTCAAAATGCTGAAGTTCGCAACCGACGGGGTTATCTCGTTCTCGATCGTTCCTCTAAGGCTCGCTGTCTGGGCCGGAGTGATCGCGATCTTTATGGCACTTGGCGGAATTATTTATGCGCTGATCATCCGACTCTATTTTTCCGAGACGCATTGGGTGCGCGGATGGACGTCAACATTCGTGGCGATTCTTTTTCTTGGCGGTGTTCAGTTGATTTTTCTCGGATTCATAGGCGAATACATCGGCCGGATCTACGGCGAAGTGAAGCGACGACCGCTTTATTTCTTGCAGGAACGTCTTGGTTTCGAGACCAGCCGTGAAGAAACAGAAGAGGTCGTGGTGGCTAAATCGGAGCACCTATGACGCCGTCGAACGGCAAGCGAGTCATCTATGAAGCGTGGTTCGAAGTCAAGAGTTTTTTTAGACAGACTCTGACCGCGACGCCGGAGCGCCCGTGTTTGTGTATCGCTTTGTAGTTCGCTCTTTGACATGAGACTGATAGATTTAGTTTTAGCTTTTACCGCCGTTTGCGGTCCTCAGCTGACCAAGGCCATCAAGCCACGGTCAATCATCTATGCGGTCACCTTCCATGAGGTTGAGTTCGCACTCTCCTGCAGCTAGGTCAAAGGAGAGGCTGGCTGCCCAATCAGTACCTCGGGCACGTTAGACGGCCCCTGACTCCTTCGGGCAAGCCGAGCTGCGACGGCTCGACGTCGAAACTCCGCATAGTCGATCTCATCGCGCCACATGATGTAGGCTCGGATGAGAAGTTTTCTGGCAACTGCGACTTTGGCCTTTGGGCGGCCTCGGCGCGCCACCAGATGCTGGTAGAAACGCTTTAGATCCTCGTCATATCTGATGGCCACGTGCGCGGCCTCCACCATCAGGTAGCGCAGCAGGCGGGAGCCGGCTTTGCTGATGCCCAAGTGGACGGCCCGATCGGCGGAGCTGCGGATCATGGGATCGAAGCCGCCATAAGCCGTCACCTTGCGCTGGTTGCGAAAGCGAGTAATGGGTTGCAAGGTGTGCACAATGCAGAGCCCGGTCAGCAAGCCAATGCCCGGATGCGTGCGCAGCCGCTTAACTAATGGATCGTCCTGCCCGTTCAGCTTGAGCCATTTCATGGTCTCCAGCAGTTGTTGATTGAGTGGCTCCATCAACTGCAACCAATGGTCGCGTTGCCATTGCATGGCTGGAGACATAACCAGCGCGCCCAGCTCCTGTTGTCCGGCTTTGGTGAATAACTGACTGCGCCTGGCCAAACCAGATTGCATGGCCAAAGCATGCAGGCTGTTCTTCATCACGGTCCGGATCTGGGTCAGCTTTTGCCGGTAACGCAGCATGCGCAGGACTTCCCGGCTCTCTGCGGTCGGCCGATGCAAACGAGGAAACTCATCGTGTACCAGCAAATCAAAGATGAGTTCCGCATCTCGCCGATCGCTCTTCTGTCGCCAACGAGCCCGCCGCCGAATTTCGGTGGCATCGCCGATCCAGACTTCGCAGCCTATTTGCTCGAGCAGGGCTTCGAACCATGGACTGTAGCCGCTGGCTTCCAGGCCCACGATCACGTGCCCTTCGAATCGCTCATAGAAAGCACGCAATGCCAGTTTGTCCTGGTGCCGAAGCTCAGTAATGACGAGTTCGCCAGTTTCGGTTTTCAAATAACAGATCGTTTGTTGTCGTGCATGAAAGTCAACGCCGATATATATTGTTTCCATAGCGCCTCCTTCCAGTCTCATGTCACAGAGTGCACTGGGCCGCGAGTTTATCACTCGCGGGGAGGCGCTTGCTTCATAACATCAGTACCGTCCGCGGTAGCGGATCGGGCCTTTTGCCTTTCATGATGAGCCTGCTCAAACCAAGTACCCCATTCGCTACCGCGAACGGTACTGACTTCGCCGGGACCGAATCTTGGGCTTCAAATATCACTGCAATAATTAACTAGATGGCAAAATCACAAATCGGTAGTAGGCCAATCTCCAGTAAAAATCCTTCGTTGGCTTCCCAGAAACAAATCCCGCTCGAAGAATCCAAAAGTCCGGGCGGTGATGTGTCTCAGATCGTTTGGCGCATCGCCGGCATATCGATCATGGCCGTCGCAACGCTGCTGCGGGTCTATCACCTGACGCTGAAGCCGCTGCATCACGACGAAGGAGTGAACGGTTTTTTTCTTACTCGGCTGGTCCGCGAAGGAATCTATCAATACGATCCGGCCAACTACCATGGACCTTCGATCTACTACTTCGGACTTGCCGCAACGTATCGACTGGGACTGAACACTTTTGCGATTCGACTTGTGACGGTGGTGTTTGGCGTCGCCACTGTTTTGCTTGCCCTCTGCTTGCGGCGTTACATCGGAAGTGTCGGTGCCCTAGCCGCGGCCGCCTTGATCGCGATCTCGCCGGGAGCTGTCTATCTTTCTCGTTACTTCATACACGAATCGCTGGTCGTGTTTTTCACCTTCGGCTTGATCGTGGCTATGTTGAAGTATTACGACGGCGTGGCAAGCGAAGAAGAGAACAGTTTCGCGGGCGTGGTCGCGTTAAGCGCCGGCGTGGTGTTGGTAGGCAGCTCGCTGGTCGCCGTGTACAAGCCGCAAACCTTTCGCATGGCTCTTCTCTTTATCATCCTGGGCGCGATCGTCGTCGTTCAGGCACTGTGGAAATACGACGGCAAGCGATCGATCTATCTGCTGCTGGCTGCGATCTCGGCGGGAATGTTGTTCGCTTCGAAAGAGACGGCATTAGTTTCGGTGATTGTATTGGGCATTGCGCTGACTACCACCACGGTCTATTTCAGACTGAGACAGAAGCCGACGGGAGGTTCAAAGAACAAGAGACACGCGATTGCGACGGAGGAAGGATGGCTACAGACGGCGATTGAAAAGCTGGGCGGGCTTTCGCACATCGGAATCGTAGCGCTGGTTGCATTCGCGGTCTTCGTTTTCATCAACGTGCTCTTCTATTCGTCATTCTTCACAAACGCGAAGGGCGTGGCAGATTCGCTTCAAACTTTCATGATCTGGGCCAAGACCGGAAAGCAGGAACACGTGCATCCGATCTATCAGCACGCGTATTGGCTTATTCAGATGGAAGGTTCGCTTGTCCTGCTTGGACTGCTCGGGGCATTTCTGGCGGTCGTGTCTGTAAAGAATCGGTTCGCGCTGTTCGCGGCTCAATGGGCTTTCGGTCTGCTCGCGGCGTACTCGATCGTTCCGTACAAGACGCCGTGGCTCGCGCTTAACTTCATTGTCCCGCTGGCGGTCATTAGCGGATATGGAGTGAACGAGCTTTACAGTTGGGGCCGAACCGGCGAGCAGCGTTTTGTTCAGGTCGTGTTGGTGGCGGCGATTGCGCTCAGCGGCTATCAGATGATCAGGCTGAACTTTTTCCATTACGACGACGAGAAATTTGTTTATGTGTACGGCCACACTTATCGCGAATTCCTGCCGATGGTGGACGATATTAATCGAATCGCAAAGCAGACGGGGTTGAACCAGGAGATCGGAATCGCCGTGCTCTCGCCGGACTACTGGCCGTTGCCGTGGTACTTAAATGACTATAAGCGGATCGGATATTTCGGAAAGGTAGCGCCAACCTCCAACGAGTTGGTCATAGTTAACACGACGCAGGAAGTCGATATCGGGGCGGCGTTGGAAGGAAGGTATCGACGCGTGAATTCGTATCCGCTGAGACCGGGTGTGATGTTGGTGCTGTATGCGAGGAATGATCTGCCGTTGTAGTTCAATACGAAGGAGCGCAGGCGGCTCGCCTGCAAAGCGTGCTTTAGCACACTAATGGGCTCCGCTATTATCTTAATGCTGCCGTGTCTGACCCTTCGCGCTTTGCGCTCACTGCAGGCGAGCCGCCTGCGCTCCATCGCGCCTCCGTTTCGATCTTCGCCCTCCGCTTTCCCAATTTCATTCTGAAACACACCCTGCCGCGCGTGATGCGGCGTGAGACACGGCCTTCTGGGCCAACCCGCAGCTTTTCCTAACAAACTCACTCGGCATGCTCGTTGCACTAGCTCATCCCGGACAACGAGCAGTCCGTGCCGATCTTTTCTTACCCCAGCAATCTTGAATCTCTTTTGTTGCCGCCAACCGGGGCGCGACAAGTTTGAATAAGGAGTCAGTTTTATGTTTCGTCTAAGTCACCTTTATGGAAATCGCAGGTTTCGCGTGTTCTTGCCTGCGTTGATAGGTGCGGTCATTTGGGCCACGCTGCCCGCGTATTCACTGAGCGGATTTACTGGCCTCCTGAGCAGCGATTTCAGACTTTACGCCGCGCTCACCGGCGCACAGATTAATGGTGTGACGCCGTCAGGAACCGCGGAGTATCGCCAGGAGACCGACAGCGACAACCGCCGCCGGTTGGAGGTGTTTGTTAGCAATGTGAATCTTCCCGTCGGCACAGTTCTCAACATCACCGCCAACGGAGTAGGGGTAGGACAGTTCGCGGTTAGCCAGTTTCAAAACGGCGGAGTTGATTTGGACACTAACGATGGCCAGAACGTCCCTGTCATCTCGAGCGGATCGAGCATCGTCGTAACCAACGCCGGCAACACAGTGTTGTCCGGAACATTCTCGTCGACGCCGTTGCCATCGCCATCGGGTTCGCCTTCGGCGTCTCCGAGCGCGTCACCATCTGCGTCTGCATCGCCATCGGCATCGCCCAGCGCGTCGCCGTCTCCATCGGCATCGCCCAGCGCGTCGCCGTCTCCATCGGCATCGCCAGGTGCGTCGCCGTCTCCTTCGGCATCGCCAAGCGCGTCGCCGTCTCCATCGGCATCGCCCAGTGCGTCGCCGTCTCCATCGGCATCGCCCAGTGCGTCGCCTTCACCGAGTGCATCTCCTTCGCCGGCAAACCTGCGATCCTTCCGCGCGCAGATGCGCAGCCGCAACATCGTTCCGCGTGTCGACACGGACGGAAGAGGTGAAGCATTCGCACGAGTCAACAACGGGCTTACTGAGGTTTCGGTAACGCTGTCGTTCCACAGATTGGCGAGCAACGCCACATCCGTGCGCATCCATGGACCTGCATCCGAGAACGCCAACGGACCCCTGGTCGCGAACCTCGGAGCTGTCAGCGGAACGGCCGGACAGTTCACAGGCACGTTCGGCGTGTCGGCTTTGCAGATTCAGCAGCTTCGCGCTGAACAGTTCTACGTAGTTATCACCAGCGCGAGTTTTCCGGGTGGAGAAATTCGCGGTCAGCTCGAGCTTCACCACAGCAGCAGCGATTTCGAGGGTGACGGTCTTGCCGACATTGCGGTCTTCCGCGAAGCGGGTGGCAACTGGTACGTGATGAACAGCTCAAACAACACCATGTCCACCAGACAGGTCGGCACTGTTGGTGACCTGCCGGCCACAGGTGATTATGACGGCGACGGCGCAGCGGACGTAGCAGTCTTCCGCCCGACGGATGGCACGTGGTACGTGCGCGCTACATCAACCGGAGCCGTCACCAACGCACAATGGGGAATGAACGGAGACGTTCCTGTCGCAGGCGACTACGACGGCGATGGACGGACAGATCTCGGCGTCTTCCGTCCCAGCACCGGCGGTTGGTACATACTCCGCAGCTCGGACAATCAGCTTGTCAGTCAACCATGGGGAACCAATGGCGACCGGCCGGTGGTCGGAGACTTTGACGGAGATGGCCGCAGCGATATCAGCGTCTATCGTCCTTCACAGGGAACGTGGTACACGCTGCGAAGTTCTGACGGCTCGTTTGTCGGACAGCAGTGGGGAATCGCCGAGGACTATCCGGTCTCCGGAGATTTCGACGGCGACGGATTGAACGACTTCACGGTCTTCCGTCCGAGCACTGGATTCTGGTACGTCTTGCGCAGCACGGATGGCGGAATGTCAGCGGCATATTGGGGAACCAACGGCGACTTGCCGGTGGCGAACAAGTACGACGCAGACACCAGCACTGACTTCGCTGTTTACAGACCGAGTACGAACATGTGGTACATCCTCCGAAGCAGCGACGGAGCGATGCAGTCTCAATACTTCGGCACGACCGGCGACACACCGGTGGTTCCGTAAGAGATCGAGTCCCAAGTCCAAGGTCCGATAGGTGGTAAGACCTGGAGACCCTGGACCTGGGACTCGGAGCTCTGGCAGCCGATTGAGTGGAGACTTGTTCTGACGAACAAGCTGGGGGGAGTAGGAACAAGCCCGACCTGAACCGACTGCCGGACCAACAGCCGCCGCCGCAAGCTCGCAGCGACGGCGGCCAAAAAGAAGCGAGGATCATGCTAGTGGTCCTCGCTTTTTTGTGGTGCGCCCGGCAGGGCGCACTCACTAGGGAGTGAAAGTCTCCTACGGACCCGACAGGGGGAACCGTTAGCCGGACGGCAAGGGTGTCCAGCGCGAGGTGGAATCTGAAGGAAGCCGCAGGCAAAGCGCTGGTTCGACGAACAGAAACCGCATACGAGGCGTGCCAGCTGGATGAGAAGGCCGTTATCTTCAAAGTCCGATACCTGTACGGAAAGCTTGTGCGTAAATGCGGCGGACATAAGCGTGAAGGTGGGTGCGCAATACCCGGGGAGATCTGTCAGCTTGTCACGAACTACCGTCATCGAGAGGTGGCGGGAAGAGCTGGCAGAAGTCAGCCGAGGGCATAGTAGCTCCTTCGACCGGAGCGAAGGCCCGAACATGAAGCAACGGAACGGAGACTCGAGTTTCGATGATCACAGGAGAGGCAGACAGAAGAGCTGAGATGCTCGAATCCCACCCGGAGGGTAGCCGACGGAATCGGCGAGAGGAAGGCTTGGGTGCGTCAAGGGTCACGGCAACGAGAGAAGACTCTGGACCGGAAGCAGAGCAGTTGTTAGAAGCAGTGGTCGAACGGGAGAACATGTGGCAAGCGCTCAAGCAGGTGGAGCGAAACAGAGGCGCAGCGGGAGTCGATAAGATGACCGTCGAGCAACTGCGAGCTTACTTGCGCGAGCATTGGCTAAAGATCAAAGAGGAACTGTTGGCAGGCGAATACCAACCGCTGCCGGTGCTAAAGGTAGAGATACCGAAGCCGGGTGGCAAAGGGATGCGGATGTTGGGCATCCCGACGGTGGTAGATCGACTGATCCAACAGGCGCTGCATCAAGTCTTGAGCCCACTCTTTGAAGTGAGCTTTTCGGAATCGAGCCACGGCTTTCGGCCCGGCCGGAGCGCGCAACAAGCGGTGCTAAAAGCCCGTGAGTATGTGCGCGACGGGCGGCGCTGGGTGGTACATCGACCTGGAGAAGTTCTTCGACCGGGTCAACCATGACGTCTTAATGTCACGGCTGGCCCGGCGAATCAAAGATAAACGAGTGCTGCGGCTGATCCGCCGTTATCTGCAAGCCGGAATGATGTCGGAGGGGGTGGTAAGCGCACGACGGGATCTGATCGTGCGTTCGGCTACGCCTCTCAATATATCTGTCGCAGAAACGCACCGTCAGGTCATAAACCAGCTGCGCGACTTGAAAGCTCTTGAGCTTTCGATAACCGCCGTGTGGCGGCAGCAGAGTCGCATCGGAAGCCGTTCTCCTGGGAGATTTTGGATATTGATTTTCCATCGCTCTTCCTCGACTAATTTCCTCAATCAAAAGCGAAGGTAGAATCGAAGTGCATGAATCGCGTGGTGTGAACAACGAAGAGGTGAGCGATTCCAGGGTAAGAGGTGACTCGAAACTCGGAGGATTATAGGATAAACGAAGCGGACTGAGAATACCCACGATTACTCCAAACTCGGCCCGGAGAATCTTTGCGATTACGGACTTTGAGAACGGCAAAGCCTTCCAATATTAAGGTTTGACAAGTCCAGTAGCTCCAACATATAGTGTGCCTCTCCGCCCGGGAGCTCTATTTGCTGTGCTTTAGCCAATATTTGATCGCTACCGGGAAACCGCAGAACAAAACGAATGTTCAAACTTCAACGCCTCGAAATCACCGGCTTCAAATCCTTTGCCGACCATACCGAACTTGTCTTTACCGGAGACGGAATTACCGCCGTCGTCGGCCCGAACGGGTGCGGCAAAAGCAATGTAGCCGACGCGATCGCATGGGTTCTCGGCGAGCAGCGCATTAAGCATTTGCGTGGCGCCGAAATGAAGGACGTGATCTTTCAGGGATCGCGCAACCGCCCGCCCAGCGGAATGTCGGAAGTCATCCTGCACATGGTTCGCGACGAATCCGTCGAGCACGAACCCGACATAGACGACATCGATTCGACGTTGGAAGAGATAGACGAGCGCGCGGTCACGTTCGATGTTCCTGTCGAAGTCGAGGCGATTGCCGGCGAGACAGCAGCTCCAACTTCAGAAAGCGAAACACAGCCGACAGATGAAGTAACCGAGGGCGGGGAAAAATTCGCTGAAGCTCAAACTGAAAAGAGCGATGCAAAGACCGAGGCTTCGCTGAGTTCAGTGGCAGGACTCGCGGCGTTTGAATCGATCGAAGCCCCGGTCGAGTCGATTGACGCGCAGACCGGCGATTCCGCTCTGGGCCAACCTGCATCTGAAGAGGGCGAAGTAAACGCAACCGCGACTGCGACCACTCGCGTCCATGGCACACATGGCAAACGCCACTGGCGACCCAGAAACCGTATGGCTTTGGAGTTTGCACCCGGCGAAGCCGTCTCGGTCACTCGACGTCTTTATCGCTCCGGCGAAAGCGAATATTTGCTCAACGGTCGTCTCTGTCGTTTGCGCGACATTCAGGATCTTTTTTCCGGCACGGGTTTGGCTGGCGCGCATTACGCGATCATCGAGCAGGGAAGAATCGGACAGATACTTTCGGCGAAGCCGATGGATCGTCGCACCCTGATCGAAGAAGCAGCCGGCATCACAAAGTTTCGAGTCCGCCAACGCGCGGCCGAGGCCAGGCTCGACTCCGCGCGCACGAATCTCTCGCGTATCTCGGACATCATTTCTGAAATAGACAGGCTGGTGAACAGCCTTCGTCGCCAGGCCGCCAAGGCGCGCCGTTATCGTGTTCTGCGCGAAGAGCTGCGCGAACTTTTGCGACGCGTTTATGTGGCGGAGGAACGCAGCCTCGCGGCCTTGTTGGAAGAAACGCGCACGCAGCTCGACGAAGCAGCGCGCGAAGAGAGCCGCATCAGCGAGTCGCTGGCGGAACGTGAAGAAGAGGCGCACGGCGCCACCCAGCAAGCGCGCACGTTGGAAGACGAGCTTTCCGCATCGCGGGCGGCGGCGGCCGAAGCCGCTCTTTATCGCGATCGTCGCGCGCGTGAACGAACCTACCAGCAGGAACAAGTGACTGCGCTGGAAAAACGTCGGATCGAGCTCGAACATGAAGTCGAAACTCTACAGGCGCGGCTGACCAAAGCTGCCGAAGAATGCGAGCAACTGCGCGAGCGAGATCGCCAACAGCGAATCGAAAGCGAAGAGAGCGCAGAGCTCCTTCAATCCGCCGAGTCGCAATATGCGCGTCGTCTTTTGGAAGTCAGCGACGCCGAGACCGAGATCGAGAGCGCACGAACGGAGCTCTTGACTCACACCGCGGTGACGGAACGGCTGCTCGAGATCAGCCGGCAGTTGGAAACCGCGCTCGAACGTCTTTCGCTTCAGGCCGAAGGACTGGCGCGAGAAGGCGAACGCGCCACCGCCATTCATAACGAGAAAGCAACCGAAGCCGAACGACTGAACTCGGAGATAGCCGGCGCACGCGCCCACCTGAACGGTTTGATCCGAGAGCGAGAAACCGCCGTAGGAAGTGTTATTCAGGGTCACGAAGCGGTTTCGGATGCCGAAGCGGAACAGGCGCATACACGCGAAGAATTTTCCGCCACGCGTCACCGGCTCGACACTTTGCGCGAGCTTGACGAGCGTCGCGCTTATTACTCGCCTGCGGTCCAACGTCTCTTTTCCAACGGCGAAACAACGGCGGACTTTCACTTCCGCGGAACTCTGGCGGACATGCTCAATGTCAGCCCGCAGTGGGAACGCACGGTCGAAGGCGTGTTCGGCGCTGTATTGGAATCGGTGATTGTCCCGACGCCGGACGACGCCGCTCGAGCCGCCGCCTGGATGCGCGCAAACGACGCGGGCCGGGCCAGCTTTATCGTATTGGGATTGCACGGCGGCAGTGAAGAGATAAAAGAAGCCGATCTGGCCGCGACCTCAAAATCGACATCAATCGAGTTTGATACGCTCGAAAATCTTGAAAAGCTACGCGTCGGCGATCTGCTTGGCGCGCCACCCGAGATTTTGGAAGTGCTGCGCCGAACCTTGCCGCAACGAATGAACGCGCATGTGACGACCAGCCTGGAACAGGCGTTGGCGACCTCGCTCTCGACCGGCGAGATGTGCGCGACGATCGAAGGCGATTGGGTTACCGGCGGCCAGCTGGTCAACGCGGGTGAAGTTCGGGCCGCGGAAGAAGGCGCGGGCCTGCTGGCGTTCAAACGCGAGATGCGCGAGTTGGAAACGCGCGCCGGTGAACTGGAAAATCAGTTGACCCGCGATGCTCTGAAAGTTTCCGAAGCACGCGCGAGGTTGGCCGGGCTGGAAGACGCGGTCGTGACTTTGAACGAAGTGATCGGTCGCGAGGAGCGCGATGCGATGGCGCGCGAGATGAACGCGCAAACATTGGCGCAGGAAATCGAACGGGCTGAGCGACACCAACGCGTCGTGATGGATGACGCGGCGCGCATCGCAGCGGAAATCAGCGAAGTGCAACAGCGCCGCGCCAACTCGTTGTCCGAAGCCGCTACGGCCGAGGCTGCGCGCGATGCCGCTTCCGAAAAAGTGATACAGGCTGCGGGCCTGTTGGCGATCGCGCGTCGCGAAGCCGAATCTGAAAACGAACTTTTGGCTGAACAACGCGCCGCCGCGGCAGCAGCCGCAGAACGCCGCCGCGCCGCGACTGCCGAGTTGCGCCGGACCGAAGCCGAACAAACCGAACTCAATTCGCGGCTCGATCGCTACCGAGCTGAAATGGAGCAGGCCACTGCCCGACTGGAAGAATTGCGCGGTTCGATCAGCGAGATCGAACGAAGCGAAGCGACGGTGGAGGAAGAGCGCGCCCAGGAAGAGCAGTTGATAGCGAGCGCATCCGCCCGGTTGGCAGCCGCTCGCGAGAAAGCCGACGAGTTGTCTGCCGACGTGGCTGAGCTTCATCGCCGTGCCGCCGCAGCCAGAGATGTGCGAGCTGAGCTCGAAGTGCAACGCGCCGAAGCCAGCGCCAAACTCAGCTTTGTTCGCGAAGCCTGCATGACCGAGCTAAACCAGTCGCTCGAAGAGATCGCAAGCGAGCACCCGGTGGACGAAGAGTTCGATCTGGAAGCCGGTCGCAGCCGGGTTGAAGAGATGCGCGCTCGAATCGAGGGGTTCGGCGCGGTCAACATGATGGCGCTCGACGAGCTTTCGGAAAACGAAGAGCGGTTGCAATTCTTAACCACGCAACGGCAGGACATCATCGACGGCGTTGCTTCAACCGAAGAAGCGTTGCGCGAGATCAAGCGACGATCGCGCGAGCGATTCCGCCATGCTTTCGAACAGATCAACAAAAACTTTGGCGAGTTGTTCCTGCAGCTATTCGGCGGCGGTCGCGGCGAAATGAGCCTGATCGACGCCGACGACGTATTGGAATCGGGGATCGACATCATTGCGCAGCCGCCGGGCAAACGGCTGCAGAATGTTCTGTTACTTTCGGGTGGCGAAAAAGCCATGGCGGCGCTTGCGCTCGTGCTTGGCATCTTTCATTATCGACCGTCGCCGTTCTGTTTGCTTGATGAAGTCGACGCGCCGCTCGACGAAGCGAATGTCGGACGCTTCACGGAAAAAATTCGCGAAATGGCAGCCGACACACAGTTCATCGTCATCACACACAATAAGCGGACGATGGAAATGGCGCGCGCGCTTTACGGCGTCACGATGGAAGAAGTCGGCGTTTCAAAACTGGTATCGGTCAAGTTCGAGTGACAGCAGCATTAAGATTGTTGAGCAAGACACTGATTGCCGCGCTTCTGATTTCGAGCGCGGCGATTTTCGCTGCGGCTCAGAGTGGAAAGGCGGGCAAACAAGCCGCCCGCGAAGTGCCGACAGGGACTCCTGAATCGCCGAAGCACAACACGCGCGACGGAGAAAAAGCCCAGGATAGCTCCAAGTCGAAACCACCAGTCGAAGCTGCCAACGTGCCCGCGCAGTATTCCTACGAATTTCGCCAACCCAAATTCCTGGTCAATCACATTCTGATCGAACACGACGCCGGCGGTCGTGGACAAATCACGTTCGAGCGAAAGGACGGCGAACCGATCGTCGATCCGATCGAAATTTCGTCTGCTGCGAACACACGGATTCGCGGGTTGTGGGACGCGCTGCATTTCCTGGATTCGGACAAGAGTTATCAGGCTGAGAAAGAATACCCGCATCTCGGCACGATGCGTTTGCAGATGAAACAGGGAACACGTCAGCGAACCAGCGAGTTCAACTGGACCAGCGACAAAGACGCGTTCGAGCTGGTGACGGAATACAAGCGGATTGCCAACCAGGCGATATTCGTTTTCGACATCACACTCGCACGCGAGAACCAACCGCTCGAGGCGCCGAAGCTAATGCAGCAGTTGGACGATTATCTGCGCCGCGGAGAGGTTTCGGATCCACAGGAGCTGCTTCCATTGTTGAAGGAGCTGAGCACCGACGAGCGAATTCCGTTAATGGCGCGAAATCATGCGACGCGGTTGTTGAAGAAGGTGGAGAAGTGACAACAGGGGTTCGTGTGAGTTGCGCATTGATTTCGTGCATTTCGTAGTTCGTATGTCATGTAACCACGAAACACACGAAAGAAAGCCAAATCCAATCACACCAAACACCCCTCCGCAAATTTTTCGAAACCCGCCCGTCCCAACCCCACATGAGCGATTGATGGGTCCTTTTCCTCCCAACTCGCTTAGTAAATAAGACAACTTTTATGTGCGCGCAGTGGATGGCAAATCCGAATTGTGTCCTTAAATACTGTCTTTTGCGCATGAAGTTAGGTTTCGTTGCGCAAATTGTGTAAACGAAACGTTTGATTGATCTTTGCCAATCGAAAGCGGTAGGTGAAAGCGCGCCGTATAATTTATAATCGACGTTACGTGACAACCCCGTCTCTCGCACAATTCGAACTCGCGCTTGGCGAGTGCTCAGTCGACATCGCGTCGCATTACGCGCGTTGTACCGAAGCGGCTTCAAACTACGGAATATCGCTCGAAGACTTTGCAGCCGCGCTGCGAATGGCGATCGAAAAGTACCTGCTCGACCAGACCAACGGAGTGGGACCGTCGGCGGATCAGATTCGAACATTTCTCAGCGAGCTTCAGTTGACCGATCTTTATCTGGCGCTGGCTTGCGCAAAAGGAAACGAGCATGCGTGGTGGGAGTTCGATCAGGGTTACCGGCGATATATCGAACGAATCGCGCGGCATTTGTCGAGCGTCGAGACCGACGCCGAAGAAGTCATCGATTCGGTTTACGTCGAGCTTTACGGGACCCGCGTCGTGGCCGATGTTCGCCAATCAAAGTTTGCGACCTACACCGGACGAGGGACGTTGCGCGGATGGCTGCGCACAGTGGTTTGGCATGCCGTGATCGACATGCACCGCGCGCGGCACGACGAGATTTCGATAGACGATTGGTCGGAAGGCGGCGGCGAAACGCATGATCGCCCGGGTTGGCGAGCACAGGCTTTGGGAGGCGAAGGAGCGATGTTGGACAGGATCGCACGCGAGCGATTCCAGGCAGCCACGGTTGCCGCGCTTGATACATCGTTTGCGACATTGGACGACCATGAAAAGCTTCTGCTGCTTTACTACCACGTCGAGAATTTGAAATTGCGCGAAATCGCGCGCCTGGTTGAAGAGCCGGCCTCACCGCTGCGACGGTGGTTCCAGCGTCAATCCAAACGCCGTACGAACGCTCCCGAGAGCCGCGTTCACGAATCGACCGTGATGCGATGGCTCGAGAAAGTTTACGGCAAAATTCTGGATCGCTTTCGCAACCAACTGGTCGAGGAAGCGGGATTGACTCCGGCTGAAATTGAAATGTGTGTCGAGATGGCGACTGACGATCTTGCCAGCAATGATGTGCGTCGACACTTGTCGGACGTTCCGGTTGAGAGTTTGAGCAAAGGACAGTCCGACTAACCGTCCATCGAAAGGAGGCTTGAGAAAAGGTGCCGCGACCGAAGATTAACAAAGGGACGATGGGAATACGTCGCATGCTTCACGAGCACCTGCGTAACCGTGCGCAAGCCGCCCAACCGATGGTTGCCGCGACGCACCTGGACGAGGACGCGCTGTCGGCTTTTGTCGAAGGACGTCTGAGCGAAAACGAATCGTCGCCGGTGGTCAAACATCTTGTCGCGTGTTCATTCTGTAGAAATATTACCGCGCAACTGGTGCGGCTTGATTCTGAAGTTGGCGAGAACCAGGTTATCTCGCCCGCGGCTGCGGAAGAACCTGGACGCATGCGGCGACTCCTCGACGACCTGGCATCGCGAGTTTTTCCGGGCTCGGAAGAGGAATCGGTTTTCGCTTACCACGCCCCGGCTGAGGATTTTAAGAAGAAGGACGAGGCGGAGGCTGGCGAAAGCGGCGAGCCAACAGATAGCTCGGAAGAGAAACCGAAGATTTAATCAGCCGCTGATTTCAAGTTCAATCACCTCTCAACAATTGCCGTCAAAATAAAGTTTCATAACTCGCAGTCAGGAAGGGGACCCTGTCCCCGCCTCAACTTTCCCTGTCAATCAAGTATCAGTCTTGCGACCTCGGAACGTTGAAGCGGGGACAGGGTCCCCTTCCTGACTGCGTGTTTCCAGACTTGAAATGCTGGGCTCATGCTGGCAGCCCGTGAATCTAACCTCAACTGCAGATCAGCTCGAGCCTTTGCGCCTTGCGCATTTCAGTTCCTGGCGTCTTTGCGTGAAACGTCTTTATTTCTCGCAAAGACGCAAAGAACTAAAAAACACAAGGCGCAAAGTACGTGCAGGGCCAAGCTTACTCAGCATCACGGCTGATAGAACGTCGACTGAATCGGGATGTCTCCGTTCTGCCCGAAGAGTTGCGACGAGAATGTCCCGCTTCCGCTGTTTCTGATATGCCACGAGCCATCGATCGGACGAAAGATTGCTATGTCGTCCCGCCCGTCGCCATCGTAATCGCCCGGAACCGGAGTGTCGGTGCTGAATCCGAAAGTCACCACGGTCGACTGACCGGTCGAGCTATTCAGGATGAACCACGCGCTGGCGGAAGGACGGTAAACCGCCAAATCCGTAGTTCCATCTCCGTCGTAGTCAGCAGGCACAAGCTTGTCCGAAGCAGCACCCCACAGCACCGCACGCAATAGACCGTCAGAGCTTTTTCGAATGTAGTTGACCCCATCCGAAGAACGGAAGACAGCCGCATCCTGTTGTCCGTCGCCGTCGAAGTCTCCGTTCAAAAGTCTGTCGCTGTTCAATCCCCAACAGATATATCGAAAGTCGACACCCGGCGAACCCGATGGACGGAAGTACCAAACGCCATTGCCGCCGCACGGAGAACCTGCGATGCCGCGAAACACGGCCGGGTCAGCCAGGCCATCGCCGTCCCAATCGCCAGTTATCCAGGCCAGGTCGCCGTTGCTGCCGAATTGATCGGCGCGCAATGTGTTGTTGGAACTCTGCAGGATATAGACATAGGATCGGGCCGGATCGCCTTGCCCGGTTGGACGGCGGACGGCGATATCCGCTTTGCCGTCTCCGTCGTAGTCAGAAGGAACCGGGACGTCGTTGGCAACGCCCCACTGAATCGAAGTTAAGCCTGCGGTCGAACGCAACAAGTGCCAGGTGGCTGCGCGATAGACAGAAATATCCGATCGCCCGTCGCCGTCAAAATCTGAGCGCGATTTGTTCGCGACAGGCGGAAGATAGGCTATGCCGTTTAGAAAGCCTGCGGTGCCCATCGTATTACTCGCCTGTACTCCCAAATTTGTCAGGACACCGGTCCCTGTGTTCACACCGTATGTTGTCAGGTTTCGGCTCAACCGATTGGCCAGGTAAAGAAAAGTTCCTGGCTTTGTCAGCGCGATCGCGTTTGCTGTTGTCCCGCCGCTCGCGAACGGCGATCCGCTGACGGCGGTGAGCGTTGTGCCCGCTCCGCTGCCGCCGATCTGATAAACGCCTACGTTGTTTCCGGAGTTGCCGGCGACCATATAAAAGCCGTTCGGGTGAACCAGCCCGTCGCGTCGTTGCGTCAACCCTGACGGCGAAAAAGGATTGCCGGCGACCGGCGTCAGAATCCCGCTGGGAGATGTGAAAGCACGAAGCTCCGGCGTTGTGGTAACTGTAAACAGTCGTCCCGCCTGGTCCATTGCGTACGCGAGCGGATTGCCGGTCACCGTCGGGAACGGCGCTCCGGGCAACACGGTCAGCACGCCGGTCGATGGATTGACGCTAAACCCGCCTATAACGGCGCCCATATTTCCACCGCCGTAATAATAGTTGCCGTCCGGACTGAAGACTGCGGAGAACGCGGGCGCTGATCCGGTGGTGTATGGGCTACCCGCCGCCGGAGTGGCTGTCGTAGCGGTTATCTGAAAGCTCAACACCTGAGGCGCGGTAGTATTTCCGTCGCCCAAAACGAGTGGCGAGCCGCTGGGGTGGATCGCGATCGAATTCCATGTTCCCGCGCCCAGCGAAATTGGACTGAACGGCAACGCGGTCAGAGCCCCGGTCGAAGGATTTATGGAATAGGCCGAGACAGTGTCCGCGCCATCGTTAATGACATAGAGTCGTCTTCGAGCCACGTCGATGGTCATGCGTTCGGACACCAGCGCGTTGACTCCAAGTCCTCCGGTGTTGACCGGAAATCCGGGCAAGAGTGTTAGCGCGCCGGTGACTTCGTTAACTCGGAATCCGTAAATCCTGCAGCCTGGCGCGGCAGGGTCATCGTTAAGAACGTAAACATAACCCGCGCGTGCGGTCGCTACGGATGCGGCGCACAGAACCAGGCAGATCAGCATCCGCATCATCAGACGTTGAAGCATAATCATGGAAAACACCTTTCCGGCGTACTCAGGCTTATCGCCATTCCCAAAAGAGGTGGATAGCAATACAACGAGCTAAGCAATCAGGCGGTGCCGCTGTGTTGATTACAAGGAGTTGTGAAGGAATAGTATTCGGAACGGGGGTATTGTTCAAGAAAAGGGGAACGCAGGACGAAGGACACAGGACTCAGGACTCAGAATGAAAGGCGAGTCGCTACTTAGTCTGATTTTGTCTTTCGACGCCTTGCTTCGGTTGGTGGCCTTTTGGCCCTTGAATACTCAGCTCGAAATCATTCATCCTGAGTCCTGAGTCCTGAGTCCTACGTCCTGTCTTTTACCCTCCTACAAAACTCCACCACCCGATTCTCTGACCAGAAGCGGTCCTCGGTTCTCGACTTTTTTGAGACAAAGCCCAGGTGGCCGCCACGCTGTGGCGACAACAGAATCACAAACGGGTTTGCCGCAACGGAAGGGTCGCGCAGCGGATCGAAGGGAATGAACGGATCGTCCTCGGCATGAACGATCAACGTGGGAACGCGTATGTCAGGGATCAACGGCAACGAACTCGAGCGGTTGTAATAATCGTCGGCGTCTTTGAACCCGCCATCCGCGGCGGTATAGCGATCATCGAACTGTCGTATGGTGCGAATCTGTTCGATGTTGGTCGGGTCGTACTTGTCCGGAAAAAACTTCGCCTTCTGTCTGATCCGCGAATGCAGGCTGCGCATAAAACTCTTCTGATAAAGCCAGTTCTCCGGTCGTTCGATCGCCGCGGCGCAGGCATGCAAGTCAGCCGAAGGTGATACAGCGCAAACGCCCGCTACTTTCTCTGCGATGCGCCGGCCGTTTTCGCCGGCCAGCTTCAACACGATGTTGCCGCTCATCGAAAAGCCGACCAAAAAAATATTCCGCAAGCCATCGTGTTCATAAAGTTCGTTGACGACCGCATGCACGTCGCCGCTCATGCCGCTGTTGTAAAGCGTCGGCGCCAGATGTTCCGTGTTTCCGCAATTGCGAAGATTGAGTCGGACCGTATTGAACCCCGCGCGCACGGCTTTGACCGCGGTGCCCAGCATATAACGCGCTTCGCTTGATCCTTCCAACCCATGAACGATCACGACAGTCGGATGCTTCTGTCGTTCTGTTTGCCAATGGCAACGCGCCAGCAGCTGAACGCCCGGTTCGATTTCGAACAATCGCGATTCGTCGTTGCGAAGCGAGCGAAAGGTAAATCGTCTGGGCCAGAAATATCCGGTTAGAGTTTGCCCGTGCCCGCCGTTGAAAAAGCGAAACGACTCGAACGGTTTCGCGCGCAACTCGCGCGCGATCTCTGCAACCGCGGCGATTGTTTCCGCGTCTGTTTCAGTCGGCTGTGTCGGAAGTTCGGCCTGCATCGTCATCGCTTCGAGAGGAACGTCCGTGCTCGCTCGATCAGTTACATTCGAGTCGGCTCGCTCGGAGGCGGATCGCCGATCGGCATTGGCTGGTCAGGTTCGCGCACAGGCGCGGACGGGTTCGTGTCCGGTGGTATCGGTGGAAGGGGTATCGGCTCCGGTTCGCCGGGGTCTGGTTCGATGGGATCGTGCGGCGTGATCGGTGGCGTCCTGGGATCTCCGGGCTGCGGAAGCGGGTCATTCGGTTCCATCGGATCGGATTCGGGATTAGTAATCATTGCAACACCCTCCTTGTTTCGGTGGATCGATTCATGTTTACGATATTTCTGACAACGTAAGCAGTGTCGCGCAAAGTTGGTGAAAAGAGAAATTCACACGAAGCGCAACGTCCCTGGCTTAGTTCGATGTTGGACAACAGGGCGGAAGCCCGACCGTGAGGGAGGGCGTCCGAGTTTCCCAATGCACAATTGCAATTGGTCGACACTTGCTTCCTTGTTTGACCGCGCACCTTTGTTATCGCACTTGAATAACAGGGATGCTGGAACGCCCTCCCTCACGGTCGGGCTTCCGCCCCGTTGGCTACGGCGCGGATTCTCTTATGACAAATCCAGAGGCCACGTGACCGGTCGAACCCAAAACAATACTATTTGTCATTTTCTCAAATCGAGTTGTCACAAAACAGATGTCGGCGGCGTTTATATAAGTAGAATCATTCCGTGGACGCAGGTCGGCGAGGTCATTGACAATTTACGTGGATTTAACAAATGCGGAGATTTAAATGAAACCTTGCCAAACTGACAGCGTAAACCGAGGAGCGACGCAGATCTTATTTTTTAAGATCTGCGAATACGCAAAAATCTAAATCATCCGAAATCATGGATATCTTAAGGAGTACGGGTCTTATGAAGAATCTTTCTCGAATTGCAATCGCTTTCATTCTGGTCGCGATGACAGGCGTCGTCGCATTGGCAAAGGAACGGAGCCGAACCATTACGTTCGGTAGTGATTTTGTTGTCGGCAGTACAGAAGTCAAAGCCGGGACTTACAAAGTCACCTTTAACGACGAGACGAACGAAGTTTCAATTCTCGATCGCAAAACGAAGGCGGTGATTGCGAAAGCGCCTGCCAAGTTGGAAGAACGCGTCAGCAGCACCGGTTCGTTGGACATGCGTTGGGCAACCAAGGGCAACACGCAGGTTCTGATCAGCATTACTTTTCCCGGGGCGAAACAGAACATCGTCGTCAGCGACGCTGGAACACAAGTGGCAACTCAGTAAGGCAGTAAAGTAATAACGAAGTAACTAGCTTTCCTCCTAAATGAGATGCGGCCCGAATCATGCACGGGCCGCATCATTTTTTTGTGCAGGCGGAGCAATAGTGAGTTGGCGTGACGGTCGGGCTTCCGCCCCGTACGATGACGTCCCAGCTAGGATGGGAGTAACACAATTATCTCGCCACAGTTATGTCGGTTGGTTAGAACGCTCGCGAGAAATCACGTAAACCAACTCCGGCAATCCGTATTGATCGACTCGCTTTTGCTGAAACGTCATCCCGAGCTTCTCGACAATCCTGATCGAGCTTGTGTTCTCCGGATCGATCGTTGCCACGATCTGTTTTAGTCCAAGCTCGTCCAATCCATACTCCATCGTCGCGCGGGCAACTTCAGTTGCGAGGCCATTGCCCCAATACTCTTTTTTCAACGCGTAGATTATTTCTATTTCGTCGCCTTCCGGCCCGCGAACAAGGCCGCAGTAACCTGCCAACTCACCACTGACTTTTTCAATTACGGCGAAACATCCAAATCCCAAATTGCGATAATTGTCCTGCGACTTCTCGATCCAAAGCTGAACCCGCTCGATCGACAGCGGTTTCCCGTCCCCAACGAAACGCATCAGCTCTTCGTCACTGCAGATCGAATACAGATCGTCGAGGTCGTCGGCTCGCAAGTGTCTGACGATTAGTCGTGGTGTTTCGAAGACTTTCATATCGCAATGGAGCGGTAAAATGACCAGTTAGTTGCCGTTGCGATCCAATGATTCTGGCGCGTCTGTCCAATTGAAACTGCTAGCTACGAACCACGAAATGCACGAACGAAAACAGAAAACACACGAAACATTAGATAACTTGTTTCGTGTGTTTTCGCCGCGGGTTCGTGTACTTTGTGGTCCGTTCCCTTCGCGTTGCTTCAAACAATGCAAAAACGAAACCGCAATGGTTCACGCGGCGTTGGCGCGCGTTCCGAGTGCTTTGCGCACCAGCGAGTTGAACTGATCCGGATATTCTTCCGGCGGCGACAATCGACAGCGATCAAAAATCTGCAGCGTCGCGGTCGGATTTGATTGGAACAGATCGGCCGCCTGGTCGATCGGGTTGGCCGTATCCTGTTTTCCCCAAACCAACGTCACCGGCTGGCTTATTCTGGCGAACGCGTCGCGAATATCGGTGTTCAGGTAGCCGGACAAGAACGCAGAGATAGCGTATTGCGCGCCTGGCAAGTGGCTGGTCGAGTAATGATGAGCGACGAGTCGTTCGGTAACTCGATCAGGATTGAAAAACAGCTGATCGCGCGCGTAATCGCGAATGCTTCTTTCGCTGGCTACAACGTTATAGAACGACGTACCGAGCACGGGTGAATTCATCAACCCGTAGAAGGCCGCTCCGGTCATGCCGGGACGCGCGCGAAGATTATCCGCGCCGGTTGGCGAAACGAGAACCAGCGATTCCACCAACTCGGGATGCTCGTCAGCCAAACGCGCGCAGTATGCCGCGCCCAGCGACGATGCGATCAAGTGCGCGGAGTTGCCACAAACATCGCGAACGAAGTCGGCCAGCAGTTCTACGTAAAGATCTGCTGAGTACGAAATGTTCGCGGGTTTGTCGGAAAGTCCGAAGCCGATCAGATCGGGAGCATAGACTCGAAAGCTTTCGGCCAGCGCATCGAAATTCTTTCGCCACATGAAGCTGGAAAGCCCGGGACCGATGCCGTGTACAAAAACGACCGGCGTATCCGAATTTTCGACGCCGGCCATTCTGTAAATAATGTTCCCGTGTCTCCATTCGAAGACGCCGGGTTCGCCTCCCAAGGCGCTGTCATCGGGTTCGACGGCTTGTCTTCTTATCGAGGCGTTGACCGCGGCCAGCGCAGCGATACCCGCTCCGCCCGCCAACATGGTCTTCCAAATTTTGCTGAGCGCTCCCAATCCTTGAAATCCTCTCTTGATGTCCGACAAGCTTCCGCTTGTCGAATGCGTGCGACAAACTAAAGGACCCTCTGAACAAGTGAGTTCAGCTTCAACAACCCGCGAAGCGGGTGACAGAATAAAGCCTGGGGTGAAGCGAGCGAAGCGAGCGTAACCCCAGGATCCGTATCCCAACCTTTTCAGAGCCCGTGAAACGGGCGAAAGAACCATTTTGTGAGTAGAGAATCTCAACAGATAGTTCATATCCCCCGGCTTAATTCTGTCGCCCGCCTTCGCGGGCTCACGGTCTTGATCCGTCGTTGACCTGGGGTTCCGCTTCGCTCCACCCCAGGCTTTATTCTGTCACCAGCTTCGCTGGTTATCGCTTCGAGTCTTCTAAACTTGATCAGAGCTTCCTGGCGTTGGTCGGACATTCTCTCGACAGTGTTCACCAACTGTTTTGCCGACGGCGGGAATATAGCACGAGCCATATGCAAAAGAGCGCATAGGACAAAAGTAGAGGAAGACCTCCCACGATTTGTCCTATGCGCCTTTTGCTTTAACCGATTCGCGACTTAAACAAACGCGAAGTCGAACTGCTCCTGATGCACGCGTGTGTCGCTGGTGATGTCGACCGCGCCCAGGTAATCTTCGATCTCGACCAGCACGTCCTGTTCGGAACTGCGCAGAGCTTTGGCTACCTCCGGATTCACCCGCAGCGTTGTTTGCTTCACCTTATCGCCATTCATTCCGCGACCAAGCCGTCGTGCTTCTTCAAGAATCTCGTAACAAATTGTCTGCGGCGATTTCACCAGCCCGGCTCCCTGGCAATATGGACACGGAGCGCACAAGGTTCTCTCGAGCGATTGCTTGACGCGCTTTCTGGTCATGATCACCAAACCGAAGTCGTTGAACGAAAGCACCTTGGTCGGCGATTTGTCTCCCTGCAAAGCGTCCTGCAGCGTCTGCATTACTCGGTTCCGATTGCGCCGATCTTCCATGTCGATCAGATCCAGCACGATAATTCCGCCAAGATCTCGCAGCCGAATCTGTCGCACGATCTCGTCCACCGCCTCGAGGTTGGTGCGCGTGATCGTGTCTTCCAAACGCGACCCGCCGCGGCCCACAAACTTGCCGGTGTTGACGTCGATCGCGACCAACGCCTCGGTTTGATTGATGACAAGATAGCCGCCTGACCTCAGCCAGACCCGAGGCTTGATGGCTTTGTCGACTTCGGCCTGAACTCCGTAGGCTTCGAGGATCGGCTCTTCGCGCGTGTGCAACTTTACGCGCTTGACCATGCGCGGCTGGATGCGATTGACGAATTCTACGATTCGCAAATACTCCTCTTCGGAATCAACCCGAATGGCTGTGTATTCTTCCGATAACTGATCGCGCAAAATTCGCTGAACCAGATCAAGATCCTGGTGCGCCATCGAGGGAGCTTTAGCTTTTTCAGCTGAACGACGAATATCGAGCCACGTCCTGACCAGGTATCGCGCGTCTTCGCGCAACGATTCTTCGCTTACTCCGATCCCTGCGGTGCGAACGATAAAGCCGCCCGAAGGAACGTCCTCTTCCGCTCGAATCGCCTGAATCAATTTTCGCAAACGCAATCGCTCGCTGTCGGATTCGATCTTGCGCGAAACGCCGACGTGCTCGACCGTCGGCATGTAAACCAGATAGCGACCGGGCAGCGCGATATGCGAAGTGATGCGCGCGCCTTTCTTCGCGATGGGTTCCTTGGCGATCTGTACCAGGATCTCTTGTCCCTCGCGCAAAAGGTCGGTGATGCTCGATTGTTGACGGGGCTCGCGGCGACCGCCTCCGCGGGGACCGCTGCTTCGTCCGCTTGGATGGCGGTCACGACGTTCGCGCTCACGTGGAGCCGGCGCAGCGATCGGAGCAGCCGCAACCGGCTCGATCACTGGCGGCGGTGCGACTACTTCCTCGGGGATTACTTCTTCGTCTTTTCCGTTTGTACGATCTTCATCGCCGTTGCCTTCGTTCGGTTTGCGACGACGGCGACGTCCACCGCGTCTGGTCGCGAATTCGCCGCGCGTTGGCGCGGTCGAAACACGCGCATCCGCATCTTCAAATCCTTCATCGCCGGCTGAACCCGCTTCAAAATGCTCGCCGTCGGCGGCCTGGGTTGCCACCAGGTCGGCGTGTTCTACGCGATCCGCTTCAGCTTCGAGCACGGCGATGTCCATATCGCCTTCATCGCTCGGCAGGGCTTGGGCCACGCGTCCTTTCTTTCCCTTCGATGCAGTTTTGGAAGCAGGCTTTTTCGTGCCGGCCTTTTCTTTAGTAGCAGCGGTTTTTTTCGCAGCCGTCTTCGTTGCGGCCTGCTTGGTAGCTCCGCGCGTGCGGCTGGGCTTGGCCGAATCGGCTTTGGTCGCCGGCTCTTTCTTCGCGCGTCCTCGCTTTGCAGGCTTGCCGCCCGAGTCGTCTTCCTCGCTCGCTTTTTCGTCATCGCTGATTCGTTCGAACGAACGTGTCGCGGTCACCGTCTCTTCGGCGATCTCGTCGATAAACGCGTCAACATGCGCAGCCACGGTCTGCCGAACGTAGCCGGTGCCTGACGATTCCTCGCCTGATATGTCGCCATCCTCAATTCGCTGGAACGAAGGATCGCGCTGAGCGTTTGCCGATCCAAGCAGTGATCCGACTTCGGCCGTCGGCATGTCTTCGATGTCGAACTCGACGGCGTGTATCTGATCGAAGAGGCGTTCCTGCAACCGCGCGTCTTTGAACATCTCGCCTTCCGCCGCGGCGCGTTCGTCTTCATCGACCACGCGTTGAAACGAGCTGGCGGGAATCGCGAACGGAGTATCGATGTCCTCTGTTTGCGAGGTGCGGCCGCCCTGCTCTTTGGTCTGTACGTCTCTGTCGCCGGCTTCGGCGCCGCCCTTTCCGCCGCGGCGTCGTCCGCGTCGTCCGCGTCGTCGTCCGGCTTCCTCGGCGGTTTCAGCTTGCGGCGCTTCCGATTGGTCGGCTGCTTCGATCTGAGCCGAAACTACTTCCGGAGCAGTAGTCGGTGCAGCTTCTGCGAAAGCCGAAGGCTCGCCTTCGATCAGCGGCTCAGCCTTCTCTTGCGTAGCTTCTATTTTGTGCTCGCGCTCGATACGTGCCTGCTCGATTCGCTCGTGCGCAGCGCGTTCGGCGCCGGCGACATCGCCCTTCTTGGTCTTGTCCATCACAATACGTTCGAACTCTTCTTCTTCGTCGAAGAAGTCGGAAACGTAAAGGAAGGCATCGCGCTCGAGCCCGATGTCGACAAAAGCCGACTGCATGCCGGGCAAAACGCGCATCACGCGTCCCTTGTAAATATTCCCGACGATTCCCTGATTCTCTTCGCCGCGCTCGATGTAAAACTCGGTGACGCGTTCGTTCTCGATGATGGCTATTCTTTTTTCGCGGCCATTCACGCTGACGATCAATTCTTTTGCCATTTGACTAATATTGTCTCCCGTCACGATTGCCCCGGCAGCATAAGCCGAAACGCCGCGCTCTCAACCCGTGGGCGAAAGTGCGCGTCCATGGTGGCATTCGTATCATTGAAATTGTGAAGTGACAGAGGCGCGTCTCCTACAAGCCTCGCGGCGAGGAGCGCATTCTGAACACGATGAACGAGTTTGAAATTCTCGTAAGAAAAATCTGGAGTGGTGTAGCCGGCCGGAGCGGCGGGCCGAGGAGCAAAACGCGCCTGCGAAGGCACGCAGATGGTGCAGTTTCCTGCTTTACGCGCTGATGTTTTAATTACGGAAAAGTAATCTTCCCCGATAGCGCGCGAGGAATATGGCGTGGACAAAAGGAATCCCCAAACCGCCTGCTTAGCCCGGTCCAAGAACTGGTCTCAAAAACAGGGAGCATCACCTCGTACTTTCCGAGAGCTCAGAACCCGTTTTGGAATGGTCTCACGGCCTGCCAACGTAGTGCTTCCCGAAAACGGGACGTTCACGTCAGCGGCTAACCGGCGGCGACAAATTCAAAAAATTCAATCGGTCGCTTCGCAAGCGACCACAAAACCGTGACTCGCCTTCTGTTTCAGGCGCACGGGAAACTCGATTGTTACCTGTGCAACGGAATCTTCAAACGCTCCGGTTGGCAAGTGATGCCAAACTGGATGGTTCGGTAGGACGAGCTAGGCGGAGTATAACCGAGAGTTCGGACAAAAGCGAAGCGGGTGTAGTGTCCGACAAACTTTAGTTTGTCGAAAACGAGCGACAAACTGAAGTTTCAAAAATTGGTTACTAGCACAGACCAGGCAGCTACAATTTTTGTGTGAAGTCGACAAACTAAAGTTTGTCGGACATTACGGCTCTTCGGAACCCTGATCAGAACGTTTTTGTTCCCTCTCCGTCCGGCGCTGTTCCCAAAGCTCTCTCGCCGCCTTGTCGACCAGCCTGATACTCGGACCTCCAGCGATCATCGAGACGGTTATCTCCATTTCCTCACAATCCATCGAAGGCTTTGTCGTGCTTCCCGACCACGCCTCGGCCGGCACACCAAGCGATCCGCTAATGCCCGAAACGAACTCTTCAAGCGTCTTCCACTTGAACGAGCCGTTAAACCCAATCCAGATGTTCAGCAAATTGCCATCGAGAAATTCGAGCGAAACAGTTCGCACTCCGGCGAACCTGGTCTTGTCCATTTGTGGATTGAAATCCGGCGAGAAGCTCGACGTGGAAAAACCCATATCATCCTCACCGCTGGTTTGGAGAGTGGGGACGATGGCCCTGACCTGATCGATGGTCATTCCAATTCTCAGTCCGTAAAGCTCCGGCGCCGGTTTGAGCTGCGCAATCTTGAGCGAGCATTGAGATTCCTGCGCCGGAGTTTGTGCGAAACAGGCAATCAAGAGAGCGAGGGTTGCGACAGTTTTCCTTAGATCCATTCTGATGTCCGTTTTCAATAGTGATTGTTTATGGCGTGGGGAAACGATTCGGCTCGGGCTAATCAAACTTATCTTTCCTGTCTTTCAGAATTCGAATGCCACGATCGAGCGCTCGGTCAAAGTTTTCGGCAAGATCTTTTCTTTCGATCTCAACTTTTTCATCCGGGGTAACGCCTGTTCCTTCCAGCCGGCGGTTCGTGGCGGTGTGATAATCCATTTCGCTGACTTCCAACACACCGCCGTCGGGCAATACATGTCTGCGAAACACGGCAAGGGTGCAGCCGCAGGTTTGCGTGCCGATGATAACGGCGCGGTTCGTTTCCTTCAAAGCCGCCGCGAAAATTTCTGCTGAACTCGATGTGCGGCTGCTAACTAAAATCACGAGATCTACAT
Source organism: Pyrinomonadaceae bacterium (assembly GCA_963702045.1). Classification (GTDB taxonomy): domain Bacteria; phylum Acidobacteriota; class Blastocatellia; order Pyrinomonadales; family Pyrinomonadaceae; genus JACMLC01. Next base: position 4,139,814 of record OY969701.1, on the reverse strand, counting down.
CGGTTCTGGGCGACCTTTCGGCGACATAGTACAAGTTGGAACGAGTTTGAACTTCGGGTCCGGTTCGATTCCGCGCTGTGAAGCCACCCAGCTTTTTTCCGTGGGGCAGGAACGCAGACACGATGTCGACCATCGCTTCCGTATCGCCACCGCCGTTATTGCGGAGATCTATCACCAGCCCGCGAACATCTCTTAACTCGCGTTGAAGAGCCCGGTAGAAACTAACCGCCATGTCAGGCGTAAACGAGTCGAACCTGACCACTCCGAAATCGCCAACGCGCTTTGCGGTCAGCGAATATTCCGCACCGCGACGTCGCCAATCGAAATTTTCACCCGGCGCATACACTCGCGTGTGAACGTCGCGCAATTCGCCGAGCATCTGTTGCAGAACACGATAGAACTCTGCAGGCGTCCCGGCATCGGCGGCGAGCGGGCGAATGCGATCGCGCGACTCGTCCCAGGTTGCTCCGCTCAACGACGCGTCGTAATAGCGCTCGCGAACCGTGGCCCAAACATCGTCAAAGACAGCCAGCCGTCCCTCGCGAGATTCGGTCGAGACGCGAGCGTCGGCCGGAAGTAAAGAATTGGATGCAACTAAAGGAAGAGTATGGATACAGAAAAGCAGAAAGACAGTGAGGGTGGACTGTTGGGTTGTCGGTAAAGCTAACTTCATGTTTATTTCACTGCACCGCCTTCCGCCGGAGCCGTCTTCTTCGGCTTCAGAAAATTATAACGAAGAAGAACTCGCACCGGTTGCGCAACTCCGTCTCGCGTTGCCGGTCGAAAGTGCATCTGTCGAACTGTGTTGACTGTAGCCTCGTCCAGACCGAATCCTCCCCAACGAGCGATCTCGACTCGAATGACTTCCCCTGCCGAATCCAAATCAACCAGCACGTCGACAACGGCTTCGGCTTCGGCGCGGGCGGCGGTGTCAGGATACGGCGGACGAATACGTTTGTACGGCGCGGGCAATCGCAATCCCTTTGTTTCGGAACTCGATTCGTCCGGTGCCTCTTCGATGATCGGCGTTCCGTGCGTGACTGCGAACTCGCGCTCGTTGCGTTCGCTTTCCGCCGCGGCCAGGATCGCAGCCGTGTAGCGCGATGCGCGCGGCGGCAGTTCAGCCAACAATTGCTTCTCGGCATCGCCGGCGGAAGCCGCCTCGAAACTCGGTCTGTCCCAAAGGATCAATCTGCCTGTTCGCGAGCTGACGATGAAGATCGATGCATACGATTCAAAGAAGACGGGGCGAGCCGAGGACGAGCGGCGAAGCGTTTGAGCATCTCCGACGATGTAAAAATCGCAGTCGATGGCAGAGCCAAGGTCGCGCGCTTCTTCGAGTGTCAGATTTAACGAACCGCCGTAACCGTTGCCTCGCGCCGCCATACGGCTTTCGGTTCGATCCAAAACATCGACGGTTGTTCCCTTAAGAAGTCGCTCAAGATCGTCCGCGACTCGCCCCGCAGTTTCAGCGGTTCCCGGATCAAGAAGCGCCAGCTTAATCTTACGTGCCGGCGACTGCCCCGCTATGTTCGAACTAATGACGTGAAGAACAAACAGGACGACCAGATAACAAAGAATTCGGCGGCTGTGCAAACTTGAAGGCACTGCGATTTGAGTTGAGATCATCGATTTTTGAGAACATCGGGGAGTTAAGAGAGCCATTCAAGTTTCAATGAGAAGCTCAACCATGCCAAGCGCAGTCAGGAAGGGTGGCAAGCGACGCTGAACCAAGTGAAGCGGAGTGCCCCCAAGAAACGAAATACACGAAGCCGAAAGCGAAATCACACTAAGTGTGCGCCCGCGGCCGAATGCGGCGAAACTCCGTGATAAAGCGCGTAGACTTCCTCTTTCGCTTCCGGCGGGAAACAAATCCGATGCAGTTCGTATCCGCGTTGTAGCCCGCGAACCGCGTCGCTGACTTCGCTGATCTCGCGAATGCGTGGGCGAGCGTACCCGTCCTCCACATAAATTCGCGCTTTTGGCTCCGCGCCCTGCGCCGTGTAGTAATTGTAGTACGGGATATCGCCGGCATGATCTTCGATGAAATAGTATTCGGGAGCAAATCCCGCCCGCTCAATCGCGCGTCGCGCGGCCGCCAGGAAAGTGGCGCGCTCAGATTCCGGCATGTCCAGGTCAATCGCTTTGAAAAGCCGACGCCCGATAAATCTCTTGCTCAGATCGCTCAGGATTGCGTCGCCGCTTCGCTGCCATTGCTTAACATGAAACAGTACGTCTGAATCGTCTATCTCCAAATGCTCGTCGAGCGTCAACGTCACTCGCCGCAGAACTTTTTCAAACGGAGTTCCCGGCGCGCACCAAACATCCTTGCCGGTTTCCAATAACTCCAGCGCGCGTCGAAGCACCGAACGCAACACGGCTTCGGCAGAACGAAGCGTGCGATGAAAATAGACCTGACGAAACATGTAGTAGCGAGCCTGCAAATACTCTTCAACCGCGTAGAGTCCTCTCGCCGCCACGTAGATGCGATCACCTTCTTCGTCGATCTGAAGTGCGTTGATGATCCATTCAAGATCGTAGATGCCGTACTTTGCTCCGGTCATCAACGAGTCGCGCAGTAGATAATCCATCCGGTCCACATCGAGTTGCGACGACACGAGCTGGGCCAAAGCAGCGGGCTGAAACTTTCCTTCGATGATCGACGCGACTTGATTCGGAAGTTCAGATGAATACGAACGCAGCACTTGTCCAACTTCTGTCTCTTCAGAAAGCACGGCGCGAACGGTCCATGCTTCGTGATGAAACCCGAGAACCTTTTCCATCACGTGCGAGAAAGAGCCGTGGCCCACATCATGAAGAAGTGCGGCGGCGCGCGCTGCGGCCCGATCGGCTTCGCTGATCTCGTATTGCTCGGCCAGGCGATCGAGCACGCGAGTCATCAGGTGCAGGACACCGAGCGAGTGTGTGAACCGCGAGTGCTCCGCGCCTTGATAGGTAAAGAGCGCGAGTCCCAATTGCTTGATGCGGCGCAGCCGTTGAAACTCAGGCGAGTCGATCAAGCTCACCATCAACTGACCTTCGTCCGTGTCGGTTCGAAGGCGAATTATGTTGTGAACAGGATCGCGATAAATTCGTTCCGTCACGCGCGTGTTTGCTTTCGGAGTAGACGTTTGATATCGGGGCGGCAAAGTGGATTCTAACATCTTTTATTTACGCAGAGGCGGCAGAGGTAAATTGCTCATCTGCAATGCGGTTGAAATCACTCTTACACCACGTTCAATTGAGCGGTCGCTGACCGTTGTGATTTCTGGATTGTGACCATTTTTTTGGATTTTGAACGCCGTTTCTGACCGCGAACTTAGCAAGCTAAATCTATGTCCTAAAGGGGAATTACCCCATTCAGGCCAGAAGGCATACGAGTTGCAATGTTCGGCCCTGACATTTTATGTGTTTCGACGGTTCTCATTTAAATTAACGTGTCGCGAAGCTTGGATTGAGGTCGAGGGGCCATCGAATCTAACAGAGTCCTTAGTTTAAGACGCGGCATTTCGGGATCTGAAGTAATAGTCAAAAGAAAGGAAAGGAAAGCATGAAAATCAACATGCGAGTCTTCGCGATGACAGTGTTAGCAATCTGCATTTCGCTTTTTGCTACCAGTGTGATGGCGCAGACCTCCTCGACCGGCAATATTGAAGGCGTGGTCATCGACCAGAACGGCGCTGCAGTGCCGGGCGTTACCGTTACGGTGACCAGCCCGCAGTTGCTTCGCGCTCAGACATCGGTGACTGATAGCGAAGGCCGGTACCGAATTCTTAATCTTCCTCCGGGCAAATACTCGGTTGTGATTGAGGAGTCGGGCGGTTTCGGTAAATTTGAGCAAGCCAACGTCGACGTGAATCTATCGTCCACTTCGAACGTCACGGTTACACTCGCGCCGAAGGGCACTGCTGTAACTATCGACGTTACGGCCAGCTCTGGCGCTACCGTAGATACAGCTAACAATACGACCGGTTCGAACGTCTCGACCGATCAGTTTTCAAATTTCCCCACTGGACGTACGGTTCAATCGCTATACACGATTGCACCGACCGCGACCCGTTCCGGCCTGCGCGATGCGTCTGGCCGCGATCGTGATCCTTCGGTCGGCGGTTCATCCGGTCCGGAAAACAATTACATTCTTGATGGCGTGAATGCTACCGACCCCGCGTTTGGCGGATCGGGCGCGAACCTGCCGTTCGAGTTTGTGCAGGAAGTTGAAATCAAAACCGGCGCGTTTGGCGCTGAGTATGGTAAAGCGACCGGCGGTATTTTTAACGTTATCACCAAGAGCGGTACGAACGAGTTTCACGGTGATGCATTCGGTTACTTTACGACCAAGGGCCTGGTTCGCAGCGTCAAGAACTTTCCGTTCACCGGCGCGGCTGCCAGCGGCTTCTCGGAAATCGACGCTGGATTCGACATCGGCGGTCCGATCATCAAAGACAAGCTCACCTTCTTCGGCGCCTTCAACCCGCAGCGTCGCGAGAACACGTTCCTGACTCAGACCTTCCTCAATGAGGAAGAGAACAAGATCACGACGCCGTTCTACGCTGGTAAATTGACGTGGCAGGTTAACGGATCGAACGCAGTGAACCTTTCGACCTTTGGTGACTTCACCAAGCAGGAAGGGTTCCTCTTCCGTCTTAACGCGCGTGTTCCGGATAACGGCTTCGGTGCCGACCCGAACAGCTTCCGAGGCATTATCGAGACTGGCGGACATAACTATGCCGCACGTCTTAATTCAACCATTACCCAGAGCTGGATCGCGGAGTTCTTGTTTGGTCTCCACTACCAGCGCGCCAATTCCTTCCCCGGCGACGGCAACACGGCGGGTGCTGCAAGCCAGATCACTGACTTGTTTGCCATTCGCAGCGGCAACGCGATTCGTCCTGTGACCAATACAACGGTCGTAACCGGCGGCTTGCGCAATGCTTTTGTTGACGGACGTGGCGGCATTCTCGAGCGCAACTACGTACGTCAGGGCTTTGGCTTGGTCTCGTTCCAGGATCGCGATCGCTGGGAAATCAGTGCCAAGTTCCAAAACCTCTGGGGCCCGCATACATTCAAGTACGGAGTTGAGTGGAGCAAGAATATCTACTCGATTCTGACCACTTCGAGTGGCCCGGCCGGAGCGTTCCTCGATCCTGCTGGCGAAGAGCTGGTTGATATTTTTGGCAACCCAGTACCGGCGGCTAACCGAGCCACCTTCATGGCTGGCGGCGTTCGTACGACCAATCGCTTCGGCGTTTGTTCGGCCGTCAACGCAACCACAGTGCAGTGCCCGGTTGCTGCTTTGACAAATCGTCTGGCTGCCATCGTGGCTGCTGGTCAGGGACCCGCGGGCATCACGACCGTGGCGACCAATGCGGCGTTGACCGATGCTCAGTTGACGGTCAATCCGATTTTGGTTTTGAACTCGGTTCGTGCTCGTGACTTCTTCCTGAACACTGGTGACGGTGAAACCACCACCTCCGTGCAGAGCTTCTACATGCAGGATGACTGGAAACTCACCCGTAACCTTCAGTTCAATGCTGGATTGCGCTGGGACTTCCAGACTTCCAGAGGAACCACCACGGATTACCTCAAACTGAACAAGTTTGGACGTAACATCCAGCCGCGCGTCGGTCTCATTTGGGACTTCACGGGCAAGGGTAAAGGCAAGTTGTTTGTTAACTACGCCCGTTACCTGGAAACCCCGATCCCGCTTGACATCAACGTACGTGCCGGCGGCAACGATATTCAGTTGGACAAGAATATCAACGCCAGCGAGTTGAACGCGCCTAACGGATCAAACATCCTGGCCGGCGCAGCGTCGGGTCTCGGATGTCTCGGTTGCACGGCTACGCCGGTTGACCCTGATATCAGACCGCAGACGGTCAACGAAACCACAGCGGGTATCGAGTACGAAATCGTTCAGGATTTGGCTCTCGGTTTCCGAGGAATCTACCGCAATCAGGGTTCGGTCATCGAAGACGGTTCGTTCGACGATGGCACCACCTACTTCCTGTTCAATCCGGGCGAGAGTCTGACTGAGCAGAGAGCTTGTGCGGGAGACGCCACTCTGGGCATTCCGGCTCAGTGTTTCGGACGCGCTCGTCGTTACTATCGCGCGCTTGAGTTCACCGCCACGAAGCGTTTCTCAAAGAACTATCAGTTCATCGCTTCGTATGTGTTCTCCAGCCTGATCGGTAACTACGAAGGCTTGTTCCGTAACGACAACGGCCAGTCTGACCCGAACATCACGTCGCTGTTCGATCTTCCGGGACTGCTCGGCAATACTTATGGCCGACTTCCGAATGATCGTCCGCACCAGTTCAAATTCAACGGCAGCTACCAGACACCGTGGAAGCTCATGTTCTCGGGCAACTTCTACATTCAGTCGGGTACTCCGTTTGACTCGTTGGTTCCGCACCCGGTGTATGGCGAAAACGAAGGCTTCGGCGTGCCGCGTGGCACGGCGCTCTTCCCAGCCGACGCTCCGGGCGGCATCAGCGCGGGCAGCAATCGCACTCCTACCACTCATCAGCTTGACCTCGGTTTCTACTATCCGATCTCGGTTGGTGAGAACAAGCAGTTGCGCTTGCAGCTTGACTGGTTCAACGTGACCAATGCGCAGCGTGCGGTCCAGGTGGACAAGACGGTGCGTTTGAGCAACGGAATTCCGGGCGCCGGCGAAGGCCGCTTCCTGAATCCATTCTTCGGAACTGGCCAGATCTTCCAGTTCCCGTCAGCTCTTCGTCTGGGCGTCAAGTTCCAGTTCTAAGCTGACTTGCTCTCAAGTGCTCGCGCGTAAAAACGCGAGCACGCGACAGCTTTATAACCGGGAGAGGCGCAACAACAATTGCGCTTCTCCCGTTTTTTTTAGTAGTATTTCTTCAGTCCATTTAACTCCTTGGAAATTTCCAACCTCTCGACCTTTCAGACTTTTGAGAAAGGAGTCGTCAGCATGTTTCTCCATTCAGGTCGGGCTTCAACGCATCTCTATTTCCGCTTTTTTCAACTGGTTTCAGCCGCGCTGGTCTTGCTCGTAAGCGCTTCGATTGCGTCCGCGCAAGGCGGGACCGATTACACGGGTTCGGGCGGCAATCATTCAATCCAAGGCAGACTCTTCTTTCCTTCCGGTAGGCGTACCGATGTAACCATCAGAGTAAGGCTTGAGAATATGAACACCGGGACGCTCACCGTGTTCGCCGATGCGTACGGTTCGTTTAGCTTTAGGAATCTCGTCGGGGGATCGTACACGATCGTGATCGATGGCAACGAGTACTATGAACAGGTCAGGGAATCGGTATTTATCGACGACGGCGGTTCTTCTGCCAGCCGTAGCACCCGGCGAGTAATAAACGTTCCTATTCACTTGCAACCCAAGCGCGGCACGGACGGGCCACCGGGAGTGCTCAACGCGGCGCTCGCTAACGTTCCGAAGAAAGCAGTCGACCTTTATTACAAAGCGGCTGAGATGGCCCAAAGCGGCGACGCAAAGAAAAGCATAGAGCTACTAAACAGCGCATTGGCCATCTACCCGGAATTCGACCTGGCCCTGAAGGAGCTTGGCGTGCAGTACCTCAAAATCTCGGAGCCGGGTAAGGCCGCTGAAGCCCTCGCTTCTGCGATACGACTCTCGCCCGATGATCTGGATACGCGGCTCAATCTGGGTGTCGCGTTGCTCAACAACGGCGATCTGGCGCGGGCCGAGCTGGAATTGCGACGGGTGTTGACCAAGAACGAGCAGGTGGCTACTGCGCATATGTATTTGGGAATGGCGACGCTGAAGCAAAACAAGTACGAGGAGGCTGAATTAGAGCTGCAACGAGCGATCAGTCTGCCGGGCGGTGAACACCTGGCGCAGGCGCACAGGTATCTCGGCGGTCTCTACTGGCGAAGGAACGAATTTCGTAAAGCCGCTGAGTCGCTCGAGAAGTATTTGAAGCTGTCGCCCAAGGCCTCGGATGCGGAAAAGGTACGTACAATCATCAAAGATCTTCGAAGTAAGAAGAACTAGTCCGCAGACGACAAAGCAAGAGGCCGCAACCAGAAATTTCTGATTGCGGCCTCGATTCGTTTTCATTGCCAGCAGAAAGATTAGAATTCCAAAAGGTGTCCCATCTTTTCTTTCTTTGTACGCATGTAGGTTCCGGCGGACTCGGGCGGGTCGACTTCGATAGAAACTCGCTCGATTATCTTCAGCCCTGCTTCTTCCAGCGCGCGCAACTTCAGCGGGTTATTCGACATTACGCGCACCTGACACAATCCCAGGTCAAACAGGATCTCAGCGCACTGCCGGTATTCGCGCAAGTCCGCAGCGAAACCAAGTTGCTCATTGGCTTCGACCGTGTCGGCGCCTTTGTCTTGCAATGCATACGCGCGGATTTTGTTGATTATCCCGATGCCGCGGCCTTCCTGGTGCTGATAGACGATGGCGCCGCGTCCTTCCTCTTCGATCATTTCCATCGCGCGTCGCAGTTGGTGGCCGCAATCGCACTTGGTTGAGCCAAACACGTCCCCGGTCAAACATTGCGAGTGAATCCGCACGAGCGTCGCAACGTCAGGTCGCATCTCTCCTTTATACAAAGCGACAAAGGTCTCAGTGCTCGTCAACGAACGATAGGCAGCGATCCGGAAATCGCCGATTTCAGTGGGAAGCTGTGCCGTCGCAGCGCATTCGACTGAAAGCGTCGGTGGTGAGTTCTCGCATTTGGCGGATGCCGCTTCTTCCTTCAATACGTTCTCCTAATGACCGCCGTCTTGCCACCCCGGCAAAACGAAACCCGCTTGAGACAATAAGATCGCTTTCTGAATTTCATCAGGGAAAGCAACTGGGCGGGGCTTGAGCGAATTATACAAGCCGCTGAATGCGCGAGGCAACCAGCGCCCAATGCACTGTTCTTCATCTGCTGTCCATCCTGCTGCAACTTTACGCGTGAGGTTATTGCCGCTTAACAGCAGGCCGCGTTAAGATACCGCTGCATTTCCGTTGTTTAGCTTAGATCGGCCGAGCGAATTTAAACAAATTCTGGTGAGCGCAAACTCCAAGAACAATGATCCGCTGGAAACTCTTTCGGGTTCCAGGTCCTCCGACTCCGGACGGGTTGCCCGCGAACGACGTCCCGCCCTGGTTTTTCTGCGCGGTGAGTTATTGGCCGTGCCAATTCCGCTCGAGCGGAACGAAGTGATCCTCGGGCGTGCGCTGGAGGCTGATGTTCGTGTCAACGACGCGCGTGCATCGAGGCTTCACGCGCGCATCTCGACTGAGCGCGACACGGTAACCGAAGAAGTGCGTTATCGAATCCGAGACCTGGGTTCGACCAACGGCACGACGGTTAACGGTCAAGTCATTTCAGACGCCTACCTGCAGGACGGCGACAAACTCGTGATCGGCGAACACTTGATGCGGTTCGAACTTCTCGACGAGATCGATCGCGAGTTTCAAAGACAGATCCATCGACTGCTTGCACACGACGAGTTGACCGGGCTGCTGACCAGTAAGTCTTTCTTCTCGGAACTGCGACGCGAGGCCGCTCGCGCTGAATTTGAAGCGCGGCCGTTCTGCGTACTGATGATGGATCTGGACCACTTCAAGACTGTGAACGATACCTACGGCCACCTTACCGGCAGCCAAACGCTGGAAGAGGTGGGCGCCTGTATCACACGCGCGCTGAGAGCGGGAGATGTGGCCGCGCGATTCGGCGGTGAAGAGTTTGCGGCGTTCATGCTCGACGCCGACATCGCCCAGGGATTGGTTGCCGCGGAGCGTGTTCGCGTTGGGGTCGAAGAGCATGTTTTCACTACCACGAAACACGACTCGTCGGGTGATCTTCGCACTCATCGCATTACTATCAGCATTGGCGTGGCCGCCTTTCCGCAGGATGCGCGCGACCCGATTGAGTTGATTGAGCTGGCGGATACCGCGCTTTATCGCGCAAAACGAAGCGGCCGAAATCGAGTTTGTGGCTATCGCCCGTTAGCCGCGACTGACGTCACAGATGCCTTGCCCTCTCGCCGCGACTGAACGCAGTCATTGCTCTTCCAGGTTATCGGTCGTTTCTCTCCTGTTTTGGCTAACTCGCGCGAGTCGCAAAATCCAGCCTAAATTTCCGCAACTAAAGCCTTTTTCCCGCGTGTGACAGACGACGGGGGACCAACGGATCGCCTGTTGGTGCATCTAAGTGCGGTTGCGTGCCCGTTGTTTCGACGTGTATGCTTTGAATCCCCCGGATGGGCTTTTTCCGACCAAGCTTCATCGCAAATTGTTAGAACGGAATAGCTTTACTCAGTGACTAATAAACTCAACTTCGCCAGCAAGCCTTTTCGAAACCGCGCGTTGCCGTGGGTCATAACGGCTGTCGTTACGATTTTTTCCTTAATTGCCCTGGTTTCAATTATCAGCAAGAGTCGTGAAGCGAACCGCGAAGCCGACAAGATAAACGCGAGCCTGGAGAGCTACCGGCAAAGGGAACTGCAGCTGGTAAAGATGAAGGAAGAGATCAATCGTGCATTGGCGCCCGAGCAACGTCGACTGTTGGACGCGGCGCATACTTTGGTTGATCGCAAACAGTTTTCATGGACGCGGCTCTTTACGGATCTTGAAGCCGCATTGCCGAATAACGTGCGGGTAGTGCGCATCAACGTCCGGGACGTTTTTCTAAGAAGTAATCCGCCAACCGCGGAGCTTGAGCTGGTAGTAATAAGTAAGGTTCATACGGACGTCACTACGATGATCGCTGATATGGATCGCGGTGGTGTGTTCCAGGCTGAGCCGATTGCGCAGAACCTGCAAAAGGGATCCGGCGCCGGCGGTATGGAGTGGGTACTTCGCGTCTTCTATCGGCCTCGTGCGGGTGCGCCGGTGAATAATGATCAGCCCGCCAGCATCGCTGCGGCAGACACGGGAGGTGCGCGATGAGCGAACAGCTTCCTGTTGAGAATGGCGCTCCGAACCGGCGCGATCAGATTCGTTTGCGAGTGGATCATTTTCGTCAAGCGCGACAGCACGGAATGATCGGTGTTCCTGAAATCGTTGGGCTGATCGGCAGCGGCGTCATGGTCCTCGCCGTTGCGTTTGCGTACTTCTATTTCCTGACTCCGGCTCGAGCGCGATTGAAGGCGTCGCAGGCCGAACAGGTTAGACTTCAGAATCGCATTCGTTCTGCTGAAGAAGGACTTGATCCAAACGCCAGCGCGCAATCGACGGTTGAGGAAATCAACCAGAGCCTTGTGACGTTTGAGCGTGATGCGTTGATGCAACGCAACCAGGGCCGCATGGACCTTTATGGCCATTTGAATGACGCCATGCGCAAGAACGGTCTGCGCAACACAGCCGGGCCTGTTTACACGTCGCTGGAAGAACTGGGAGCGGCAGGCGCAGCTAAGACAACTCGATCCGGCAATGCGCGTTGGCAAAGTCTTTATCCGGGGATTGGAATCGCCGTCACGGTCGAAGGACCATACGCGAACATTCGACGATTTGTGCGCGAGATCGAAGCGAGCCGACAATTCGTTATCATTAATGCGGTGGAGCTGGAAGGTGTGACTGAGGGTGATTCGACGACGGGCGCAAATCTCGTAAGCCTTCATCTGGACATGGCGACCTATTTTCAGCGAGGCACGCCGGCAGCGGACACCGGTACCAATTCCGAGTCGCGCTAAACTCACAAGATTTCTATGAAACTCTTTGAAGGCAAAACCCCAGCGGAACGCAACAAGCTGATCTTTGCGATCGTGCTCGGAGTGTTAGCAGTTGCGTCGCTTTCTTACATGCTCTTTGGCGCCTCCTCATCCAGTCCGAAGAAGAACCAGAACGGGAATTCCAACACGGCCGCGCGTAACGCCACGCCCACGGAAATCGGCAACACGCGCACCGCGCCAGCGTCGCCGGCGGAGCTTCGCTCGGAGGTGGCGGATATCAGTCCCGCGATCCCGGTTGTTTATCGGCCCAGCAACTTCTCAGGTCCTGAACCGGGACGGAACATTTTCGCGTTCTGGGTTCCCCCTGTTATAGCGCCAAGGGCTCAACCGATTCAGATGCCCAGTCCGACACCGCCTCCACCGCAGATACTCGCGGGGATCACGCCGGCCAGTGTTTATGCGCGGACAGGTGACTTCACGCTTGAAGTTTCCGGCGACAAGTTCACCGCCGAGACTGCTATTACTATTGACGGAAGTCCGGTGCCGACGCGCTTTGTTAACGCGCAGCAACTATCCGCAAGCGTGCCCGGAGGGCTCATATTTAATGACGGCGCGAGACAGATAAAAGTAAGCACCCCCGACGGCGCGCTTTATTCAAATACGATGCCGTTGATGGTAACGCCGCCACCGCTGCCGAATTATCTGTACATCGGGATCATCGGGAAGATGCGATACAACGATACCGCTGTATTAAAGGACAAGGGCAATCCGAAAGAGCTGCTGAATGTGCAACGCGGAGATGTGCTGGGCGGACGTTTTCGTGTGACGAGTATTTCTGATCGTGAGATTGTTTTGACCGACACGTCGCTTCGCATAAAACACACATTGCCGTTCGTGGAAGAGAAGGGCTCGGGCGGAGCAGGTAACACGCGATCAAACTCGCGCGGTGCTACTCTGCTGGAAGGCGATTCTATTCCGGGCATTCCAAACATTCCTCGGTACCAACCGCCGGTTCGTCCTGATCAGCAGCCACCACAGCAACAGGGCAACGAAGAAGAAGGCGAAGAAATTCCTGGAATTCCATCCAGGCCATCCAAGCCATAAGCGCACGACACGCGATGCAGAGTCGTACCAAACAATCATCGCCAGCTGATTTGCGCAATGACGTCATAACAGGACGACGTGATGACGGCTATGCGCTCATCGCGTTGATGGCTTTTATGGCGGTGCTGGCATTGATGATGATTGCACTGGCGCCCAACGTTCGACAGCAGGCGCAACGCGAGCGCGAGCTGGAAGCGATCGCGCGTGGCGAAGAGGTGGCAGAAGCAATCCGACTTTACATTTTGGAAAAGCGAACGCTGCCCACCTCGATGGATCAGTTGCTGGAAGGACTTCCTCGCGGAACAAAGAAGATCCAGATACTTCGTCCGTACGCGGCAATTGATCCGCTTTCAAGTTCTGGCGAATGGAAGTTGGTGCGGCCCCGCGAAAAAGACCTGATCGAGTTTCAGCGTAAGGTAATGCTCCATTTCAACGGAAAACAGCCGAATACGAGAGACCAACGCCAGGTTCAAGAGGTCTACTCCAATATTATTCAGGAACTGGCAGGACTAAAAAACACCAAGTCGGAAGATGAAGATCCGGCTCCCGGCGGCGAGGACGAGTCGGCCAGTTCCTCTGGTCCTTTCATTGGAGTTGTCAGTCGCAGCCGGCGGGAATCAGTTATTCATTACTACAGCATTGATCGACACGATCGATGGATCTTCACACCTCTCTTTCGTGAGTAGTTCACTTCCACACGTTCGCAGATTTTCTTCTCTTCAAATCCTCAAAAACTTTTCCACTTCGATTATCAACCTCCATCGGCGACGACGCGGATTTGTTTTTCGCATCGGTATGTGAACAACGCCGTCGCTCATCGCGAAAAAATTTATGACAGCAATGCGCGATCGAGTAGAAGGAGTGAACTCAAATTTGTAATTCGAAATAAAATTTTGAATTCAAAACACGCGAAGAAAAATTTTTGCGACGAAAAAAATTTGATGTGGAAGTAATAAGTTATTGACAAGAGCGCGCATTAAGTTTATATACCAAGATGTTGTGCGCCGCTTACTCTTGACCACAAGAATAAAATCAACACAGCATCTTGTGGTCTTAGCTACAAACTAAAAAGGAGCAGCAACAACCTATGGCAACTAAGAAAGCAGCAAAAAAGACAGCTAAGAAGGCAGCCAAGAAGGCACCAGCAAAGAAGGCCGCAAAGAAGGCTGGGAAGAAAGCCGCAAAGAAGAGATAGGTCAAGTACAGAGGGATCGACTTCAACTTTCCATAGGCGCACGCAAACCGGCCCTCGCGGCCATTTCAAAGGAACGGTTAGACTTCAAGCGAAGCGAACCGTTCCTTTCTTTTTGTTTGTGATCACGTTTCAGTCAATTCCTTCCATCGCGAATTTACGTTTCATGATTCGACATCTATCATTCACGTCATCATGATTTGTGTCGCACTCGTCGAACCCGAAATTCCTCCCAACACCGGAAACATCGCGCGTCTGTGCGCGGCCACTCGAGTCCCACTACACATAGTCGGCGCAACCGGCTTTCGTCTTGATGATCGCGCAGTTCGTCGAGCTGGCCTGGACTACTGGCCCGAGGTCGATCTCCATCGACATCTGGACCTGGATGCGCTCGGCACTGCACTACCAGAATCAAGGCTTGTTTATCTGACCACAAAGGCGCAAAAGTCTTATACAGAATGGCGCTTCCAACCCCACGATTGCCTCGTTTTTGGGCGCGAAACGCGTGGTTTGCCCGAATCTTTGCTCCAAGCGAACTGGGACAGATGCATCACGATCCCGATGCTCAATCCGAACATTCGCAGTCTGAATTTAGCGACTTCGGTCGCGATAGTTTTATATGAAGCGTTAAGGCAAACCGGCGCGCTCACGAATACGAATCAGCCATAGAAAGCTCCGCAACACACGAACGTCGGCACGTCGTTTCCCGCGATGTTTTGATCAGAATTCTGCCCCAAACTTTCCCTGTCATGCTCTGCGTTCGGACGAATCCTCTTGACGTGTTAGAATCACCGTTTTGATTGAACACTGAATTTGAGACGGGACTTATCTATAGGCACTTCACTATGACAGACAAGGTACAAGACATTCGCAACATAGCGATCATCGCGCACGTCGATCACGGAAAGACAACATTGGTTGATGCGATGCTCAGACAATCAGGGACGTTTCGTGACAACGAGCAAGTTCGCGATCGGGTTATGGATTCAATGGATCTTGAGCGCGAGCGTGGAATTACGATTATGGCCAAGAACACTGCGGTTCGCTTCGGCGATGTGAAGATCAACATCGTCGACACCCCGGGTCACGCTGATTTCGGTGGCGAGGTCGAACGCGTTCTAAAGATGGTTGACGGTGTGATGCTGCTGGTCGATGCGGCGGAAGGATGCTTGCCGCAAACGCGTTTCGTGTTGCGCAAAGCTTTGGAAGCTCGTCTTCCATCGATCGCGGTAGTGAACAAGATCGATCGACATGATGCTCGTCCCGCCGAAGTCGTAGATGAAATTTATGAGTTGTTCCTGGACCTGGATGCCAGCGATGAACAGATCGAATTTCCAATTCTGTATGCGATCTCTCGTGAAGGAGTTGCGAAAAAGAATTTGGAAGACGAGGGCGTCGATTTGCGACCGCTGTTTGATCAGATCGTAAAGACCATACCCGCGCCGCGACAGATGCGCGACGACTCGCTTCAATTGCTTGTAGCTAATCTTGATTACGATGCTTACGTTGGACGCCTTGCTATTGGCAGAATCTTCTCCGGCGAAATCGCTTTAGGCGATCAGGTCGCCATCGTGAAGCGCGATCGGACGGTACAGAAGACGAAGATAACTCAGCTTTATGTTTTCGAAGGTTTGAAACGCGAATCCGTACAGCGCGCGAGCGTGGGAGAGATCGTCGCACTGGCCGGCATGGAAGGAATCGAGATCGGCGAAACGATCACCAGCGCCGACAATCCGCAACCGCTCCCGGTCATAGCGGTGGACGAGCCCACGATTGCGATGATATTCGGCGTTAACAATTCGCCGTTTGCCGGACGCGAAGGCAAGTTTGTGACTTCGCGTCAAATCAGAGAGCGTTTGGACAAAGAAGTGCTTGGCAATGTCGCTATTCGTGTGGAGGAGACAGAGACGCCCGATCAGTTCAGAGTTTCCGGCCGCGGCGAGCTTCAACTTGCGATCCTGATCGAAATGATGCGGCGCGAAGGCTACGAGCTGCAGGTATCAAAACCACAGGTCATCACGCGAAAGGTCGATGGACAGTTGCTGGAGCCAATCGAGCAGGTCGTTGTCGATTGTCCGGATGATTTCATCGGAGTCGTCACCGAAGCGATGGGACGGCGCAAAGGCCAGATGATGAAGATGGTGAATCACGGAACCGGCCGCGTTCGATTGGAATTCGAAGCGCCGTCGCGCGGCCTTATCGGATTTCGTAACGAGTTTTTGACCGAGACCAAAGGCACCGGACTCTTGAACACGCTCTTTCTCAGATTCGGACCGTGGCAGGGTGATATTCGCGGACGTTCAACAGGTTCGCTGGTTGCGGATCGGATGGGCGAAACGACTACCTACGCGCTCTTCAATTTGCAGGAGCGTGGAACGATGTTCGCGCGTCCGAACGCGAAGGTTTACGAGGGCATGATCGTGGGCGAGAACGCGCGTGCGGTTGACCTCGACGTAAACGCTGTGAAAGAGAAGAAGTTGACCAACATGCGTGCTGCGAGCGCTGACGACGCGATGCGTCTGGTTCCGGTCAAGGATCTGTCGCTCGAACAAGCGTTGGAATTCATTGCGGACGACGAGTTGGTTGAGGTTACGCCGCAAACTATACGGCTTCGCAAACGCGTGCTGCGCGCGAACGAGCGGCCAAAGAAGAAAGAGGCTTAAGGAAGCTCACCTGGCAGCCCTCCCCCCGGCCTCTCCCAAAGCGAGGGGAGCAAATGCGAATGCTGCGAGGAGTGCTATTCCGACTTCTCCGACTCCTCCTCATCGTCATCCTCATCGTCTTTCTCAGGATCGTAAACTTCGTATCCTGTGTCGTCGTCGTAGTAGTAACGACGCTCTTCCTGATCGCGTTTGAGTGCAGACGATTCGTCGTGTTCCGTTGTATCATCAGCTCGTTCGCCCATCTCGTCTCTCCCTGACAACCCGGTATGTGCCGTTTTCTGACTTACGCTGGCGCTCCAATTCTGCTCTCCGACTTGCTATATCGTCCAGCCAACTCGCTGATAATGCAGAGTCATCATGCTCGCGAACGCGAGGAGCCGCTGAACGGAGATGGTTTTGGCGTGGGATGGTACGTACCTGAAATCGACCCCATCCCGTGTATTCAACTTTCAGTCGCGCCCGCCTGGTCCAACCGGAATCTACAAAGTCTTGCCTTCAGGACACGGTCATCCAATTTGTTCGCACATGTTCGGGCCGCGTCGCCTGGTATGTTAGTAACCGACACCAACGTACATCCATTTGGCTACGACCGTTTCCTATGGATGCACAACGGTTCTGTGGCGAGTTTTCATAAGATAAAGCGGCCGTTGCGTAGAGCTCTCAGTGATGAATTCTATAATATGATCCAGGGCACCACCGATTCCGAGCACGCATTCGCGCTTTTTCTGAACACGCTTTCGGTTCCTCTTGTCGAGGCGGACGAGAACGACATGCGGCGCGCGTTGGTCGAGACGATTGCGCAACTTAATGAGCTGACGCGAGACGCCGGGATCACCGATCCTTGCTATTACAACTTCGCCGTTTCCAACGGCATCGCGACAGTGATCTCGCGGTATTGTTCGGCGGCGGGGAGGCCCGGGGCTTCGCTGCACTTTTCCCGAGGAGCTCGCTTTATCACTCTACCCGACGGGATTTGTGACATGGACTCTGTCGGGATGGATCAAAACGCCGGCTGCGTGATTGTTGCGAGTGAAATGTTGACGGACGATCCAACCGATTGGCAAGACGTTCCCGACAATCACACCATTACGGTCCTTCCGGATTTCAGCGTGGCGCTTGAGCCAATAAAGCATTAATGAAAACCAAACCAGCACACCTTGCACTAGCTTTCTTCTTATTCTTTGGACAAACAGCCTCGTTGGCAGCGCAATCGCGGGTGCTTTCGGTTCGCGACATCATGAGCGAGCCGTCGATTGCGGGCCTGCGCCCCGAAGGCGAGCGCATCTCGCCTAGTGGCGAATGGGTCGCTTACCTGTGGAGCGCCTCGGGTCGTGACCCGAAGGATCTCTATCTGGTTGCGACGACCGGTGGCGATGCTCGTCTCTTGGTGCGTGCGGTGGATGAAGATAAGGAAGCGCGGCCCGACAAGACCGAGACACGCGATGAAAACCGTTCGAGCGAACAGCGCGAAGAGCGAGTGATGCAGAAAGACGCTGCGCAAGAGGCGCGCGAGCGGAGCGTGAGCGGGATCGAATGGTCGCCTGATTCCAGGCGTCTGCTTTTCTCCAAGGCCGGAGATCTCTACCTCATTGATTTGCGCGAAACGCTGCCGCGTCGTCTGACAAACACAGTAGCCGGCGAGAGCAGTGCGCGATGGCTGGCGGACTCGCGCCGAGTTTTGTACCAGTCGGGCGGAAATCTTTTCGTGATCGATGTCGATCGAACTTCGCTGGTCCAGCTGACTCGCGACGGTGGCGCGGCTGCGGTCCGGAGAACGGACGAATCCACGCAGGACCAACGCTCTGGTTCCGGTTCAACTTCTTCCCTGTCGAGCGCGCAGGGATCGTACGACGGCGCTCGCGTCGCTTACATCGTTTCAGATACTTCGAAACAGCGGGCTCTGATCGTTCCCAACTTTACGGGAGAGTTTGTCACCGCCGGCACGGTGCGACGCGGCTGGTCCGAACAACGTGTGCAAGTAGTCCGCAGCGATGGCTCTTCGCAAGAGGCAGTCGCGGTTAAACTTCCTAAGCAGGAAGGCGTTGCCTACATACGCGGTTTGCAGTGGACGCGAGACAGCACGGCGCTCCTGATCGATCGAATCGACCGCGACACCAAACATCGCCAGCTTTTCCTGGCTAGCCCGGACGACGGAACCGCGACTCTGATTGATGAAGAAGGCGATGCAAAATGGATAGCCGCGCTTTCGCGATTCGTCGAGGTTTCACCGAAAGGCGGACGAGTCCTTTTTACTTCAGAGCGCGATGGTTTCAATCATATTTACGTTAAGGACCTGCGCACCAACAAAGACGCCGGCCAGACCAGCCCGCCCGCAGCCAGGCAGATCACGAGCGGAAAATGGGAAGTCAGTTGGGCCAGGTGGCTTCCTGACGGCGAGCGAATGATCTATTCATCGACTGAAGTATCAACGGCCGAACGGCATTTCTTTATTGCTGACTTGCGGTCCGGAAAGACAGAGCGTCTCCCGACGACCGCGGGAATGAACACCGACCCGCAGCTTTCTGAAAACGGGAAAGCGGTGCTGTTTGAGCACTCGGAGTGGAACCTTCCTGCCGATCTGTTCGCGTTGGCGATTCCGGAAACGGGAATTGCTGCTGCCCAACCGGCGCGTTTGACTAACACAGTGCCCGCACAATTCAAAGAGATTGGTTGGGCGCGTCCGCAGTTCACGCAGTTCAAAGCCAAAGACGGCAAGAGTGTCAACGCACGCGTTTATGTCCCTTTGAATTTCAATAAGAAGAAGAAATATCCGGCGGTGGTTTTCGTGCATGGGGCCGGCTATTTGCAAAATGTGATTAACGGAACGAACAGCTATTACCGCGAAGCGATGTTCCATCACATACTGACTGAGCGAGGCTATGTTGTCCTGGATATTGATTACCGGGGCTCAGCCGGCTACGGACGGGACTGGCGAACCGACGTACATGACTTTCTCGGTGGTCCGGATTTTCAGGACCATTTGGATGGCATCGACTTTATCGTAGCGAACTATTCGGTGGATCCGCGGCGAGTTGGAATGTACGGCGGAAGCTACGGAGGATTTATCGCCGAAATGGCCGTGATGCGTGCAACGTCCAAAGTAGCGTGTGCAGCGGCGCTTCGGCCGGTTGCCGACTGGAAGAACTACTACGCGTCCTCGCCGGTGTATACGACCGAGCGATTGGGATTTCCGGACAAGAATCCTGAAGCGTACAAGCGCAGCTCACCGATAACATACGCCGAGTCCCTGGGTCGTCCGTTGCTAATCCTTCACGGAATGGTCGACGACAACGTGCATTTTCAGGACAGCGCGCAACTGGTGGAAAAGCTAATCAAGCTGGGAAAGACGCAATATTTTGAAGTGATGTATTATCCTTCGGAGAACCACGCTTTTACGAAGGCGGAGGGCTGGACAGATGAGTACGAGCGGATATTGGGGTTTTTCGAGAGACATTTGGCGGGTAAATAGTGAATGGTCAATAGTGAATGGTGATTAGAATTACGAGGCCAATCGTTCTTTATTGATCAAGAGTGTAGCGCGCGATCGATGTGCCATGACAGAAACCCATGCGATTATGAATATCGCGTCTGAAGTTTATTCATCGCGTTTGAAATTTATTTTGAGTTAAGAACGGCAGAGTTAAGCGACAAACTGAAGTTTGTCGGACATCCGTATCCACCATTTACCATTTACTAACTAGAGACATACCCAATGAGAATACTTGTAACGGGCGGCGCGGGGTTTATCGGTTCGCATTTGTGTGAACGACTGGTTAGCGAAGGCCACGAGGTGATTTGCCTCGATAACTTTTTTACCGGGCGACGCGAAAACGTCATACATCTGTTTGACGACCCGCGTTTCGAGTTGATTCGCCATGACGTGATCGAGCCGATCCTGCTCGAAGTCGATCAGATCTATAACCTGGCCTGCCCTGCTTCTCCGATCCATTACCAATACAATCCGGTCAAGACGGTTAAGACCAGCGTTATGGGCGTCATCAATATGTTGGGAATGGCCAAACGCGTGCGGGCCCGCATTCTGCAGGCATCGACCTCGGAAGTGTACGGCGATCCGCAGATTCATCCGCAGGAAGAGGGCTACTGGGGAAACGTCAACCCGATCGGATTCCGCGCGTGTTACGACGAGGGAAAACGTCTGGCTGAAACTTTGATGATGGACTATCACCGGCAGAACAAGGTGGATATCCGAATAGCGCGGATATTCAACACCTACGGAACCAGGATGGTTGAGAACGACGGGCGGGTAGTTTCCAACTTTGTGGTTCAGGCGCTGCGCGGAAAAGAGCTGACCATTTACGGCACCGGCGAACAGACGCGTTCGTTCTGTTACGTCGACGATTTAGTTGATGGGTTGGTTCGGCTGATGAATACGGATGGATTGCACGAACCGATCAATCTGGGTAACCCGGGCGAGTTTACGATGAACGAGCTGGCAAACGAGATCGCGAGCCTTTGTGGAATCGAGGCCGCGGTCAGGTTTGAGCCGTTGCCGCAGGACGATCCGAAGCAACGACGTCCGGATATTTCGCGCGCTCGTGACCTGCTCGGTTGGGAACCCACCATTCCGTTGCGCGAAGGACTAAAGCGGACGATCGCGTACTTTTCGGAACACCTGGACCAGCGTGCGGGCACTGAAGGTGTTAAAGGATGAACGAGCGCGCTTGTCTGATCACCAGGGTTGTTTTCAACGAAATTCTTCCTCTACGTCGTTCGCCTTGTGTCGCCTTTTCGGCTGTTGGACAGTTTCACTTAGAAACAAAAGACGATTTCTCGCGAAGGCGCAAAGAAGAGAAGGCGGGAAGACGCAAAGAAAACTCTCGTAATTACTACAATTTCGAACGTCTGCGACCTTAGCTCCCTTTGCGCCTTCAGTCTTTTGGTTCTTTCCGCCTTTGCGAGAAACTTCTTTTGAAAGATTCTCAAACTCACTCCCTATCCGCCTGCAGGGTGCGTTGACAACGCCGTTCACAGCATGTTAATAACGAACTCACCTCAGGCGCATTAAGTGCGGCTAAGATTGGGGTTTAAATAGCTACACGGCCGACCGCGCTTCGGTTTCCGAGCCTTCATTGATTGGTCCATAGTTTCGGAGATTTTCTATCGCTCGTAATCTGTTACACGACCTGCCTTCTTCAACATTCGACAGGCGAGTTATCTCTGTTCAAGTCGCAAGTCTCCCTTTGCATAGTAAAGAGATGCAGGAGAATTTCTGTTCTAATCCCCGTATAAGAGCTTTGGTTTAAGCCTGCGAACGTGCTTTTGTTTTGGTGCTTTATGAAAGATTCGAGAGAGCGCTGGCGAGAAATGCGGTTTAGTTGCATAGCGTTTGGCTTGGCTGCTTTGCTGCTCATGACCGCGCCCATTCCCGCGCGCGCGCAACAGGCAGCGATGGCCAGCCCGTCTCAAGCCGCTCCGACTTCCGCCGGTTCGGCCGCCGACACCAGGTACCGGATTGGCCCCGGAGACATGCTCGACATACGCGTTTTCAATCGACCGCAATTCTCGCGCGACGGCGTCCGTGTCGATTCGAGCGGAATGATTCGAATGCCGCTGATCGATGGAGAGATTCGCGCGGCGTGTCTCACCGAAAGCGAACTCGCGGCCGAAATCACCAGACGTTATCTCGAATACCTGCGAAGTCCGCAGGTCGACGTCTTTATTAAAGAATACAATTCGCAGCCAGTCGCGGTTATCGGCGCAGTGCGATTGCCCAGCCGTTTTCAGCTTACTCGCAGAGTACGGTTGCTTGAACTCCTAACCTTTGCCGGCGGCCTGGCTGACAACGCGGGGCGCAGCGTGCAGGTTGTTCACACCGGCACCGGAAGTTCGTGCGATTCGTCGAAAGAGAACGCGGCGACAAGCGGGTTGGACAACTACTTGTTGAGCGCAACTCTGAAAGGCGAGGAACAGGCTAATCCGTTTCTGCAACCGGGGGACGTGATCAGTGTGCCCCAAGCGGACCAGGTTTTCGTTGTAGGAAATGTTATTCGCCCGTCAGCGATCGCGTTGAAGGAACCGATCACGGTCACACGCGCGATCGCGATGTCCGGCGGGACGCTGCCCGATACAAAAAAAGACAAAGTACGGATCGTCAGACAGACGCCGGGAACAACCGAGAAGACCGAAATATTTGTCGATCTCGGTGCGATTGATAAGCGACTGGCGCCGGATGTTGTGTTGCTGGCTGGCGATATCGTCGACGTGCCGGTTTCCTCCGGCAAGCGGCTGCTAAAATCGTTCCTGGGCTCGATCGTTCCATCCGTAGCTCAGCTCCCGGTTATGATGGTGCCTTGAGACTGCTACGGGAATGAATGTGTTGTGAATCGGCCTTCGAGCGCTTTTTCGAGTTTTTGAGAAGTAGATGAAAGACCCCTCTGAACTAATCAAACCAACCGGTGGAATCCGCGACCTCGAGCGACCGGGCGAGTCGTTTCATCATCCTCCGTCTTACCGATACGACACGATCGAACCGGAAAACGAAGATGGCATCCACTGGCGGTTGCACGATTATTGGCGTTCGGCGCGAAAACACATTTGGCTGATCGTAGGGATTGCCGTGTTGGTGACGACCCTGGCGGCGATCTACGCGGCTCGGCAACCTGACATTTATGAAGCGCAGTCGAAAGTGCAGGTCGATACCGAGAATACCAACCCCGCGCTCGGTGCTTTTAAGAGCAACAACATCATCGTCAACAGTCCGTACACCGATCCGATTTATTTCAACACTCAGATTCAGATCCTGACCAGCGCCGGCCTTTTGGGACGAGTGATCAAGACACTCGATCTCGAAAATAACCAGGCGTTCCTACGTCCGCAGAGCGTGCAAAATCGCTCGACCTGGGAAAGCCTGAAACGGATGGCGGGTGTCGGCGGCGCGAAACCGGAATCTGCGAACAGTGAAGGCAAGGAAGGCGTGCCTCTGGCGGGCAATCTGGCGCCCGCGACTTCGCGCGAAGACCTTGTCGAGGTCAATCGGCTTTCGCCGTTTGTTGGGATGCTACAGGGCGGTTTGGTCGTCAAACAGATTACCGACACGCGTCTGATTGAAATTCGCTACAGACATCCTGACCCGCAGATTGCTTTTAAGATAGTCAACGCAGTTGCCGATGCGTTTTCGCTTTCTAATCTCGAACGCAAAACTCAGACGAGCGCGACGGCCGGCGACTTTCTTCAAAAGCGAATCGCCGAGCTTCAGGTCGAGATCCGGATGGGCGAAGAGCAGTTGCTCAACTATGCCAAGAACCATCAGATCCTTTCGCTCGACGACAGCCAAAACACCGTGGTCGATCGTTTGGCGGGTCTCAATCGTCAATTGATGGAGGCCGAGAAGGAACGGACCGAAGCCGAGGCGAAATATCGCGCGTCGCTCGACGCTAACAGAGCGGATGCGCAGGCGAACGAGGCGACGGCGGGTCAAACAGGCGACGTCGAAAATAAGATTGCCGAGCTACAGCAGAAGCGGGCGCAGCTGTTGGTTTCGTATACCGACAAATATCCGGAAGTAGTCGAAATCGACCAGCAGCTCGTGGTGCTTGAAAAGCAACTGAAGGACACGCAAAAACGAGCGACTACGACCGTGGTCACAAATCTTGAGACTCGGTATCTGGAAGCAAAGTCGAAAGAGGATTCGTTGCGCGCGTCATTCAATCGCCAGCGCGGCGAGACGCTGACGCAGAACGAAGCCGCAGTCAACTACAAGATCATTCAGCAGGAATTGAGTGTTAAGAAGGCATTGCTCGATGGTTTGTTACAGCGGTCGAAAGAGAACGACGTTGTGATGGCCGGCACGCCTAACAACATTTACGTAGTCGACTATTCACCCATTCCAAAAGCTCCGGTCGGTCCGAGGCGCATGCAGAGCATTGCGCTCGCCGGTTTGCTATCGCTGGTTTTTGGAGTTGCGTTGGCGCGTTATCTGGACTACCTGGACGACACGGTCCATTCGGCGGAAGAAGTCGAGAAGATGTTGCGGCTACCGGCGCTTGCTGTAATACCGGCGATCGGAAGCTTGTCGCGCCGCAAACTGCTTGGATCGAAGACGGCTTTGCAGCGGCGTAACAACAACGGGGCTTCGCCACTGTTGCTCGATATGAATTCGCGCTCGCCGTTGGCTGAAGCGTATAGGCAGCTACGCACTTCCGTCTTGCTGTCGTCCGCCGGCGGTGCGCCAAAGACTCTGCTTGTAACTTCCAGCCAACCGGCCGAAGGTAAAACCACGACCGCAGTAAACACTGCGATCAGCCTCGCCCAGACCGGCGCTACGGTGGTGGTAGTTGATGCGGACATGCGACGGCCTCGGTTGCACACAATCCTCGAGGCCGAAAACAATCGCGGGCTGAGCACGATCCTGGCGAGCAGGTTATCCGAAGCGGAAATGCTCTCGATGGTCGAACAGCACGAACAAAGCGGTCTGTATGTTTTGACATCGGGACCGATTCCACCCAACCCGGCTGAGCTGACCGGCTCCGATCAAATGCGGCAGCTGATCCAGGTTCTCTCGAACAGCTTCGATTACATAGTGATCGACTCACCACCGATCGCTTCGTTCACGGATGGCGTTTTGATTTCGTCGATGGTCGACGGAGTTCTGCTGGTCGTACATGGCGGACATTCTTCGCGCGGCGTTGTCCGACGCTCGCGGCAGGTCCTTCAGGAAGTGGGAGCCAAGATTTTTGGCGTTGTTCTGAACAATGTCAATTTGTCGACGAAGGACTATTACTATAAGTACTACTACGGTAACTATAGTAAGTACTACAAGACGGATTCCGATACGGATGAGTACGCCGGGACAGGGTGAATGGCTGCTGAATGGTGAATAGACGGCTGGCGAGTAAATGGTGAATGGTAAATGGTGAATCGACGAACGAGTTGATTTCCTTCCTGGTTCCTAAGTTCGTTCGCAAGGATTGTAATTGTTAAAGTTTTTCAATTTCCATTTCTAATTTTCGATTTCTCATTTCTCATTTGCGAGTCACGATTCACCAGTCTCGAATTACTAAACCACCATTTACGATTTACCATTCGCTATTCACCAGCAACGGACCACCATTTACTATTCACCATTCACCAAACATGATCGATCTCAGGTGTCACTTGTTCGAAGATTCGGACGGCGTTCCGGGGCACTCAGTCGAAACCGCCGAGTTGTGTCGTGAGGCCGCGAATGACGGCGTGCACACTTCGGTTGTTACGGTGCGCTGGAATGCCGGAGATGCCGAGCCGCCGCTTTCGTTCGTCGAATGCGAGCGGAGACTTGCGCGTCTTCAAGCTGAAATAGGTCCTGCGCATCAGCTGAAACTCGGATTCCTTTTTCGATTTCGCGAAGACCTGGCCGAGATAGCCGAACACTACGGCGAGTCGGTCACGCTCGGCGGCGGGCGATCGTTGCTTGTGGTGTTGCCCGCGATGGGAATTCCAAACGGTGTGGACGAAACCTGGGCGAGGCTGGAGCGAGCTGGCTTCTCCGTCATCGTGGCGGGACCCGAATGCAGCCCCTTGCTCAGACGACATCAATATCGAATTCAGAAATGGATCGATGACGGTGTGCGATTGCAGCTGAACGCGGGCAGCATCACCGGCGCACATGGCCGGGAGGCTCAGCGGTTCGCGGCGTTCTGCATCCGCAGATACGCTGATCGGGTAGTCGTCGCGTCGAACACACGCTTAACAAATGCGCGCCGTCCGTCGCTCGCGCTTGCTCGAAACGTCGTGACTCGCCATTTCGGCAGCGCACGTGCGCAATCTCTTTTCGAAGACACTCCCGCTGACATTCTGAAGAACTCTTCGGCCTCACTTAGCGCGGAGCCGCGACATCGGCGACAACCCCGCGGCCGGTCGCGCTTGCTCAGCCAAATCTTAAAGCTCAAAAAGGCGGCGTCGGATACTGCCTGAAACGCGTTGACGGATTTATGAGGGTGGTCTACTTGAATCCGTCGGGGCAATTGGGTGGAGCCGAGATCGCGTTGCTCGATTTGTTGTCGAGCATTCGCGCCGCGCAACCGGAGTGGCAACTTGAACTGATTGCCGGAGACGACGGACCGTTGATCGAACGTGCTCGAACGATCGGCGTAGAGGCGGACGTGTTACATTTTCCGCAATCGGTGGCGCGACTGGGAGACGCCGGACAAAACAGAAGCGGAGCGTTGCGCGCGGGCCGAACCAATCTCATAACCAGGCTCTTTGCAGCCGGTTCGCCGGCACTCAGGTACGTCGGCAAATTGCGAACTGAATTAAGCCGCAGAAATCCACACGTCATCCACACCAACGGTTTCAAGATGCATGTTCTGGGGCTTCGGGCTGGTCCAAAAAAAACGACGCCGGTCATCTGGCATGTGCGCGATTACGTCTCGCCCCGGCCAGTGATGGCGCGGTTGCTCCGCTGGCACTCGTCGGGATGTGCTGCGGCGATTACGAATTCGCGAAGCGTGGCGGACGATCTTCGCCGAGTGTGCGGTGAAGATCTCAAGATTAATCCGGTCCACGATGCAATCGACCTCGAGCGGTTTTCGCCCGCGGGAGCGACGATCGATTTGGATTCGCTGGCCGGACTCTCGGTTCCGGAAACGGGGACGGTTCGTGTTGGATTGCTCGGCACGATGGCGCTGTGGAAAGGACACAAGACTTTCCTGCGCGCATTGTCGCTTTTACCGGACGACTCGAAAGTACGGGGTTACGTCGTCGGCGGCGCTCTTTACCAGACCGAAGGAAGCCAGCATAGTTTGGAAGAGCTGAAGGCCGAGGCTGCGCGGCTGGGAATTTCGCATCGCGTCGGCTTCACAGGCTTCATCGAAGACCCGGCTTCGGCGATGCGCTCGCTCGATATCGTAGTGCACGCCAGCACCCAGCCCGAGCCGTTCGGTCTTGTGATTGCCGAAGCGATGGCGTGCGGCCGCGCGTTGATAGCAAGTCAGGCCGGTGGCGCTGCGGAGATCATGAACGCAGGTGTCAATTCCCTGGCACACACACCCGGCGACGCCGCGATGCTTGCGGAACGGATAGCGCAGCTTGCCAACGATTCTGAGTTGCGCAAAGAGCTTGGGCGATGCGGTCGAATCGCGGCGGAAGAAAAGTTCGATCGAGCCAGACTGGCGACAGAGATAATGCCGATCTACTACGAAGTCATGTCGGCACAAAAGTAATGCGCGTACTTCATGTTTACAGCGGAAATCTTTACGGTGGCATCGAGACGATGCTTGCCGCGATCGCGCGCTGTCAAGACCTGTGTCCCGAGATGGAATCGCACTTCGCGCTCTGTTTTGAAGGTCGGTTGAGCGAAGAGCTACGTGCGGCCGGGTCCCCGGTTCACATGCTGGGAAACGTTCGCGCCAGACGACCTGCGACTGTGTTGCGTGCGCGGCGCAGCTTCTCGGAACTTCTGCAGCACACCGGAGTCGACGCAGTGATCTGTCACGCGGCATGGTCGCTGGCCATCTTTGGTCCGGTGGTGCGCGACGCCGGTTTGCCGTTGGTGTTCTGGTTGCACGATGTGACGGAAGGGAAGCACTGGCTGGAACGATGGGCCAGACGAACGCGTCCCGACCTGGCTTTGTGTAATAGCAAGTTTACCGAGACTACACTCAAAAACCTTTATCGCGATGTTCAGTCTCGGGTGATCTATTGTCCGGTGATGCCGGGAGCAGTAAGCAAGGGTTTTGATCGGACAGCCGTTCGAGCAAATCTCAACACTTCACCAGACGCGACGGTTATCATCCAGGTCAGCCGAATGGAGCCATGGAAGGGCCACGCAGTTCATCTACAGGCTTTGGCTGAACTGCGCGAAGCTCCGGATTGGACCTGTTGGATTGTTGGCGGAGCGCAGCGTCCGGAGGAGGAAGTGTATTGCGACGAACTGAAGTCGCTTGCTTCTCAGCTCGGCATTGCAGAACGCGTGCGCTTCCTGGGCGAGCGGGCAGACGTTCCGGATCTACTCGAGGCCGCGGACATTTTCTGCCAACCAAATACGCAGCCGGAGCCTTTCGGCATTTCTTTTATTGAATCGCTTTATGCCGGGTTGCCGGCCGTAGCCAGCTCGAGCGGCGGCACGCTTGAATTGCTAAACCAAACATGTGGGATTCTGGTTTCGCCGGGAAACGCAACGGCGCTGGCCGGAGCTTTGCACGAATTAATCCTGGATAGTGAGAAACGCGTCGCAATGGGACGGGTGGGCGTCGAACGGGCTCGGGAGATTTCCGATCCGGCCAGACAGCTCGCGTCTTTGCGCCTGGCGCTGACGTCCGTCGCGCAGGTTGAAGTGGTTATATGACCGCGACTTTGATTACCAGCAACGTTAGCGTAGAAGAACGGGCGCGCCAGAGTCTCGGTAAAAGCGACTCCGCAATTTATGAAATGGTCGTGCGGGTGCTGGATGCCGAACAAGCTGAGGGCGAAATTCTGGTGGACGTCGGTTGCGGTGTCGGCGAGCTGCGGCCCTTTGTGCAACGACGGTTCCCGCGCTATCTCGGAGTCGACGTGATTCGGTACGAGGGATTTCCCGCGGACGCCGAGTTCGAGCAGGTAAATTTGGACACGGGTCGGGCGTCGCTTCCAGACAACTTCGCCGATGTCGTCACCGCGGTAGAAACCATCGAGCATCTGGAGAACCCGCGCGCGTTCATGCGCGAGCTAACGCGAATTGCCAGGCCGGGCGGTTGGGTTGTTGTTACGACGCCGAATCAGTTGAGCCTGCTGAGTATTCTGACTCTTGTTACAAAGCATCGGTTCCAGGCGTTCGGCGAGGCGGATTATCCGGCGCATCTGACTGCGTTGTTGGAACTCGACCTGAAGCGCATTGCAAATGAATGCGGACTGATCGATGTGCATTTCGATTATAGTTTACGAGGACGTCTGGCTTTGACGGCGCTCCATTTTCCCAGGGTCATGACAAAGCTCTTTCCCCGGCGACTCTCCGACAATTTGGCGATGATCGGAAGAAAACCGAAGTGAATCACCGCGAACCTTCAACGCCTCCTGCGTGGGTACAACCCGCGGCCAAAGTCATTCAGCATTTGCCGCGCGGCAGGTTTCGTTTGATGAATCTGTTGGCGCGCCGCGGTGCAACTCCTTTCTGGATGCCGATGGCGAATGAACTGGGCGGGTTTTCTTTTCGATGCGATCTGGGTGATTCGATCGCGCGCGAGGTTTGCTTCACCGGGCGTTACGAGCCGCAGGAGACAGCTCTGATTCAGCATTTGCTCGGCGCTGAAATGACGTTCATCGACATCGGCGCGAATTGGGGATACTACACGCTGTTGGCCACGCACATTGTTGGGCCGAATGGCCGCGTCATTTGCCTTGAGCCCGACCCGCGACAGTATCGAAACCTGCGTGACAATCTGGCGCGCAACCGGCTCGGCCACGTGACTGCACTTCAACTTGCGGCGGCTGACAAGCCAGGCTCGCTGTCGTTAGCCGGCTATAGTGAAGAGAACGGGAATTACGGACTCTCCAGACTTGTTACCGAGCCGAGCGCCGGCAGCGCGATGTTTGAAGTTGAGACCGGGACGATTGATAACGTTCTGGATGAACATGATGTGGAGCAAGTCGATCTGCTGAAGATGGATATCGAAGGAGCGGAAGACCTGGCGCTTCAAGGGATGATCGAGGGGCTATCGACACATAAGTACCGACGCATATTGCTCGAGCTTCATCCGGCGCTTCTGGCCGAGCGCGGCCGAACTACAGTCGAGATAGAGCGGATGCTCACTGACGCCGGTTACACGGGCTGGCATCTGGACTTTTCTTCGGCTGCAAATCGCCGAGCTGCGTACACTCGTCGGGTGAACGTCCGCGAATTTCTGCGTCCGATTAGCGAATCAAATGCTCGCGATGACTGGCCGCATGTTCTATGGTTAGCGCCGGGAGTGAATTTGCCAGCGTGACTTCTAATACACAGACGATCAACGAGACGAGGCACGAGGTTGCCCCCGCCGGTAGCCGCTTGCAGGCGGCATCGGGCGATTGGGTACGTAATTTCGTGATCTTTCAGTTCGTCTGTCAACTGGCATTGCTTTTTGATCTCTTCGGCTCTTATCGCGTTTACGTGCGCGTCGCGGCATTCGCCAGCAGCCTGCTTTTGCTCTTCATCTTGCCGCGCGGCCGCAACCGTCCGCATCCGTCTACGCAGGCGGCGTATCTGGTCGTCGCCATTCTTTGCCTTTCGTTCTTTCACCCGAACACAAACAGTTTGCTGGCAGCCGTTGCGCAGATAATGCTCTATCTGGCTATCCTCGGGCCGCTGTTCTGGGTGCCGCGATTGCAAATTGATCTGAGCGTGCTTCGACGTGTCTTACTGGTTATCTTTATTTTTCATACGTTGAGCGCAACGGCAGGTGTGCTGCAAGCGAGGTTTCCGGGAAGGTTCCAGCCCAGCCTTTCAACCGCGATTTCCGGTCAGGGAAGGGGTTATGTCGAGAGTTTGAAGATCACCCTGGCCAGCGGTCAGCGTGTCTTTCGGCCAATGGGATTAACCGACGTGCCAGGAGGAGCTGCGATCGCAGGTCTCTACACGGTGCTTTTCGGAATGGGCTTTTATCTGACAAGTCCAAAGAAGTGGATGCGCATCGCGTGTCTGGCGAGCATCACGCTCGGGATGGTCTGCTTGTACCTGGCCCAAGTGCGATCAGTTTTGATAATCACAGCCGTCAGTGTGCTCGCGTTTTGTGGAATGCTGCTTTGGCAAAGGCGGACTGCCAGGTTTTTGGTGCTCGGGACGTTGCTGTTGGCGTTGATTGCGTTGAGCTTTACCTATGCCGTGTCGATTGGCGGGAAGAGCGTGACGCGAAGAATGTCTACGCTGGTCGAAGATCGTCCGGGGTCTGTTTACTACAAGAATCGCGGAATCTTTTTGGAAGAGACGGTGAACGAGCTTTTGCCGCGTTATCCGTTGGGAGCGGGCCTTGGTCGTTGGGGAATGACCAGCTCGTACTTTGGCGACGGCGAGGGAGCCGAGCGGGACGGGCTCTATGTCGAGCTTCAGTGGACCGGCTGGTTGTTGGATGGAGGTGTTCCCCTGATACTCGCCTACGTCGCCGCATTGGCTTTCGCCATTTCAGCGGCGGTGAAAATCGCGCTCGATCGAAATAACGGCGACCTGTATTTATGGGGAGGGATTCTGCTGGCATACAGCGCGGGCGCGCTTGCGACTACTTTTAACTATGCGCTGTTCATCGGCCAGGGAGGCATGGAATTTTGGCTTCTGAACGCGTTGTTATTTGCGGCGGCCAGAACCACGGTTCCGCAGACTCGAAAAATCGGTCCACAGGTAAGATGAATCCGTATCTCCTGGTCAATGGGAATTTCGTTTCGACCAACGGCATGGATATGCCGAACCTGGCGTTGGCGCGGTTCCTGGCAAACCGGGACGCCGAAGTCCACCTGGCCGCTTACCGAGTCGAGGAACCGCTGGCGAGTCATCCCCGCATTGTCTTTCACCAGGTTAGAAAAACCGCTAATTCCGATTTGTTGTCAGCGCCGGCGCTCGCTCGCGAAGGACGTCGTTGGGCTGAGACAATAGCGACGCGCAACGGCTCGGTCGTCGTGAATGGCGGCAACTGCATGTGGGGCGATGTGAATTGGGTACACTTTGTTCACGCGGCGTTTCAGCCGGTAAGCGGCAAGGGCGCGTTGAGAACGGTCAAAGACCGCTATGCCCACCGAGCGTTTTTGGCTAGCGAGCGCGAGGCGCTCAAGCAAGCGCGAATTGTGATCGCAAACTCGAATCGCACGCGTGCCGATATAGTCGAACGGGTCGGCGTTCCGGCGGAACGTGTTCACGTCGTCTATTATGGAATCGATCCGGAACGCTATCGCCCGGCGTCACCGGACGAGCGAGCGAAAACGCGCGCCGTTTTCGAATGGCCGATCAGCAAACCGATGGTGGCGTTCGTAGGCGCGCTTGGTGATCGGCGCAAAGGATTTGATACTTTGTTCGCAGCGTGGGAGACGCTTTGCCGCGATCGAAATTGGACGGCCGACCTGGTCGTGGTCGGCGCCGGAGCGGAACTGGAGAAATGGAAGAAGCGAGCGGCCGGCGCAGGATTGCAATCCCGAATTCGCTTTCTGGGATTTCGTGAAGACGTCCCGACGATTCTGGCGGCATGCGACGCGCTGGTATCTCCAACCAGATATGAAGCCTACGGTCAGGCCGTCCACGAAGCGCTGTGCTGTGGTTTGCCGGCGATAGTTTCAAAGACTGCGGGCGTAGCCGAGCGATTTACTCCGGGTATGCGAGAGCTTTGGATTTCAGATCCGGAAGCCGTCGACGAATTGGTGGAACGTTTGTGGAACTGGCACGATAACATTGACAGGTATCGCGACGCCGCGCATTCACTTTCGCAGGACTTGCGCCTACAAACCTGGGATCACATGGCCGGGAAGATTGTTGAGCTGGTGGAATCGAAAAAAGGAAGCACGCTTCGAAATGCTGGGCAGGGAAGGTAAGGTTGAAACATTGCATGTCGTCGAAGACACGGTCGACGAACAAGCGAGCTTCAAGCCGGAATTCACGGCGGTTGAAGCTTGCTGGGTTTGCGGCGGCAAAGATCTGGAGAAGCTGGTTCAGGACTTCCTGGATTTTTCGGATTATGCGGAGCAGGACCGCGAGCTTAGCGAGTACAAGGACGTCAAGTTCTGGCTTATGCGCTGTCGCGATTGCGGCTTTATACAGCCCGACAGTTTGCCGAGTCTCGATAACTTCTTTGAGCGGATGTACGACCAGAGATGGTCTGATGAATGGGTCGAACAGGAATTTCATAACGGGTGCAAGGATTTTATTTTTCAACGAGTGCTGGGACAGTTGCGACGTCGGTCGCCGGCCCGCGAACGCCGTTTGTTGGACATTGGTGCGCACGTGGGCCGCTTGATGCATCTGGCGCGGGAAGCCGGATGGCAGGCGGAAGGGGTTGAATTCAACCCGCGTACATCGAGCTTCGCCGCGCGTCAAACAGGGCTGCCGGTACATCAAGTGAACGCACAGAAACTTGTAGCCGAGGGCAGACACTACGACGTCGTGACGATGATCGACGTTCTTGAGCATATCGAGAATCCGGTCGACATGCTGCGCTCGGTCCGGCAGCTGCTCGATGACGATGGCTGGCTCGCGGTCAAGGTTCCGTGCGGGCCGAATCAAATACTCAAGGAGCGATTGAGAGCACGCGTGCGAAAGAACTATAGATTTTCGGTGGCGTCGAATCTCGTTCACGTGAACCATTTTTCGCCGGCTTCGCTGCGGTTGGCGCTGGAGAAGGCAGGCTTTTCGGACATCGAGATTTTGATTGGCGCGCCCGAGCTGTCACCGCAAAATACGTCAACCAAACTCCGCGGGATCGGACAGAATGCCCTGCGGCTTGGCGTTTATTATTTTGGCCGCGTACTTCCCGCAGGTGTGCATACACCGCTGGCTTTGAATCTCCAGGCTTACGCTCGAAAGGCGTAGGCCATAAGTGTCGAGCTGCGGAACTTTAGGCCCCGGCTTCTTATGAAATCGAATCGAGTTGATAGAAAAGACAGTGCACGGACCACGAAACAACACGAAGCGTCTACGAAACAACACGAAGCTGGCCAGGCATGCTGCGTTTCGTGGGTCTTCGTGGGTATCGCTTTCGTGTTGTTTCGTGGTTCGTTAACGTCATAATCGGCCGCAACTTTGAAATGCAGTTACACACTGAACCACTTAATACTCCAGGCAAGTGAATAATCCAACCACTCCGTCTTTATCTGTCGTCATCCCGACTTTCAACAACCTGGATGTGCTCAAGCGCAACCTGGCCGGCTGGCAGAAGTTTGCCGCCGGGCTGCCGATCGAACTGATCGTGATTGAGGATGGATGTCGCGACGGCACACCCGCCTATCTCGAGGAACTCGCTGCAACACCGTGGGGCCGGCAGTACCTGCGTTGGTTTCACGAAGACGACCAGCACGAACTGATGTGCACAAATCGCGGGTTCGCCGAAGCGCGGGCACCGCTGATGATGACGTGGCAAGACGACATGTTTCTTCAGTGCGATTGGTTTGTGCCGGAGTTGATCGCGAACTTTGCTCATCAGGATCTGGGCTTGCTTAGCTTGAGCCGCGGTCTCGACTGCTTTCCTTTTGATGAACCAATTAATGTCTGGGAAGACCTGTACGATCCGCGGCGATTGCAAAGCACGATTGGTCCGCGCCCGTTCAACTGGTTTCGACTTCAGGAAGTAGATATCGTGATTCGTCCGTGGGTGGTCCGGCGCGAGTGTGTCGAAAAAGTCGGAAGCCTCGACGAAGCCTACCGTCCGACCGAATGGGACGAGGCTGACCTCTGCTACCGAATCAGGCAAGCCGGTTGGAAGACTGCTGCGCACGGATACGAACGCGTCGGCGCGTTTCATCATCTTGGAAGCACAACGCTTGTGTTTTCTGAAAAGCACAAACAGCAGGCTCTGCGAAATGGACAGTTGTTCCACCAGAGTTGGGACGAAACGATTCGTCGCGAGCATCCGCGTTCGCGTCGCACCTGGTTGCGAAGGGCTTCATCGAAAGGCTGGATGTGGACAATGCGACACATGGCCCGAACCGTTTTGAATAGACGACGCACCCTGGAGATTTGTGAGCAGGACGCGTAAAGCCGCAATCATAGCCAGCTTCAGCTATCTGCAGTTCGCCCTGGCGTTCATATCGGGCATCGTCCTGCTGCCGTTTATTCTCGGTCGAATTGGAGTCGCGAACTACGGACTGTGGCTGGCATGCGGCGAACTGTTGGCTTACTCGGCGATGGTTGATCCGGGCGTGCTGGGCGTCCTTCCGTGGCTGATCGCCGAGAAGGATGGTAAGCGGGATCGCCAGGCGATGAGAGACCTGATCTGCAATGGCGTGGTCGTCGCTTGCTTCATCGGCGCGATCTACGTTCTTGCAGCTTTAATAATTTGGAAATTCGCTTCACGAATTGTTGGACTGACCGACGCCCAGCTGCAGATACTCGCCGGCCCACTCCTGATCGTCATTGTTGCCACGGCAATCGGATTTCCTTTGCGCGCTTTTTACGCTGCACTACTTGGATTACAGGATGCTGTTTTCACCGGCTTGATGACACAGTTACAGTGGGCGCTGAACATCGTCATTATTCTCACTTTGCTGTGGCGTGGACACGGACTCTACGCGCTGGCCGCCGCTGCCGCAATCCCTACTGTTTTGGTATGGGTGCTCTGCTTGTTCCGACTCAGATCGCGGGCGCCGGATTTGTTTAGCGGGTGGCGTCGCCCCGACTTTACGCAGATGTTCTATCTCGTTCGGCAGGGGCTCGCGGTCTGGATAAGCTCGGTTGGATGGCGCATGACGGCCGCCAGCAACAGCATAATCATTCTCATGGTCGGCAGCCCCGAGATGGTGGTCGTCTACGCTTGCACGGCAAAGCTCGGCGAGATTTTGATGCAGTTATCATGGCAATTGTCCGACAGCGGCCTGGTCGGTTTGGCCCAGCTCTATGGTGAAGGCAGTCTTCAAAGAGTGCGCGAAGTCGTTCTGGCCATGCTGCGTATCCTGCTGATTGGCGCCGGCGGCGTTGCAGTCGTGATGCTGGCTTTCAACCCGACATTCGTTAGCTTGTGGGTTGGGCCGGACAAATTCGGCGGGCTCGCGCTGACGGCCCTGTTGGCGGCGGGAGTACTCGGATTGTCGCTCGTCCATGGGATTTTGGTGCCGACGGGGGTTATGGGAAATCGTTTCCGGGTCGGGCTGATCACGCTTATTCAAGGCGGCTTAACTATCAGCCTTGCTCTTGCACTTGGCTACTTCTTTGGGCTTCGTGGGGTAGCGGCGGCCGGCGTCATCGTCTCGTTTCTTGTGGTGCTTCCGCTTGGCGCCCGAGCGCTGAAGAGTCTAATCAGACTTTCATCCGTTGAGCTGTTGAGTGAAGCATTACTGCCGTGGCTCTGGCGATTGTCTGCGCTGCTGGTGTTAAGCATCGCGATCGGCATTTTCTTGCCGCGTAACTCTCGCTTGGCATTGATTTGCCTGGCGCCTCTGCTGGGTTTCGTTTACGTCTGGCATATGCGGCCACTCTACGTTGGCCTTCCTTTTCCAGTCAGCGTCAAACCATGGCTGATCAGGATGAGATTGATTCCACAGCAATAGGAGTCGAGAAGAGACTTTTGATAAGAGCGCAGCGTTTGCACCTCACCTAAGTGCATATCCATGTCACAGACAATTCGTAAAGCAGTAAAGGCCGTCAGACCGACGGCTCGCTCGGATATTCAGCCGCTGGTTCGTCGTTTGATAAAGACGCGAGCGACTCGAAGACTGGTCAACGCTCTTTACCTCGCGATGTCAGGGCGTCAACAGGAAGAGTTTTATTGGTTCTTTGCTAATCTATTCGAGGACTCGTCGGCGTCAGTTCAGGAAGGCGATTGGAAAATCCGCTTTGCCGGCAAGCGCCTGGTCCTTCCTTTGACTAACCAGAACATCTCGCTGGAATGGGCGTCCGCCGTCGCAATCCTGGGCCATGATTACGATGTGAAGCGAACATACGAGCAATTGATTAAGGCGGGCCGAGTCAAAGTGTTTTTTGACGTGGGAGCGAATTTTGGATTGCACTCGCTACTGTTTCTGGCTCACGGGATCGAGACGATTTCGTTCGAGCCAAATCCGAATTGCCATGCTTTTCAACGCAGGCTTTCGGCAATGAATGAGCTGACTTGTGATATTCAGCCAGTCGCGTTGGGCGAACACGAAGGTGCCGTAAGCCTTTGGTATCCGGAGAATCTGACCTGGTTCGGCACAACGGACCATTCTATGCGAGACAGGCTTAGCGAAGCTCTCAACCAAATCGAAGTCGAGCAGACCACGCTGGATGAATTCGTCAAACGTTCTGGACGGCCTCCCGAACTGATCAAGATTGATACTGAGGGCAACGAGCTGAATGTGCTAAAGGGAAGTCTCCTTACTTTGAATGAACATAGTCCGCTCGTGATATTCGAAAGTTGGCAGGGATTGAGTCCGCGCAAAGACCTGTTTAGTTTTTTCGAACAAGTAGATTACACAGTTGCGTCCCTTCCGCTTCCGGAAAAAGGCAAAGCTCCAGCGCTGGACGAGAGGGGATTTTTGGAAAGTGAGGCAATTAACTTTATAGCTCGACCAACGAACAATGATCTTGCCTGTTGAGCTTATATTTGTGATGGGGTAAAGGGGCAGAAGCCCGACCGTCAGGGAGGGCGTTAAAGCTTGCCACGTGCTCAAGTTCAGATGGATTCGATGCAGGCAGAGCGCACCGCCGGGAGGAAGAATTGGACTACGTCTTTCACGTTTCTTGAGTGTAGCGGGAATAGAACGCCCTCCCCTTACGGTCGCGCTTCTGCCCCGTAATGCACCTTACTGGTAGGAACTTAACACACAATCGCCCCACTATCTGATCCCTGGTTCTGGGCTAACAAATCGTATGCCGACCTCGATCCAATCCGAACGCATCAATAGAGGCCTCGGGACTTGCATAGCCTGCCACTCCGAGGTTCTTGAAAAAGTAGAGCAGGTTTCGATTGCGGCACTGTCGGATGCATGGGCCAGGGGAAAGAGTTTCGGAGACTCGGTAACGCAAGAGACGATCTATCAGTTTCTTCTTTCTGATCTTGAGAGTTCGCAGGTGGAGATCTGGCAATGCGCCGATTGCGGGCTCGAAGTTTCGGTCCCGATGCGATCGTGGGCAGCCGAACATTACCCGACCGAACCGCATTCACTTGGCTTCGATCATCAAGTCGCGCTCGAGATGCTGACCGCCATTTCGCCGGCGCGGATCCTCGACATTGGTTGCGCGGACGGGCAGTTTCTCGAACTCGCAGCAGCGCTCGGCCATGATGTTAGCGGCGTCGATTTTGCGGCCGAAGATATTCAGGTAGCTAAAGCACGTGGTTTCAAGGCTGAATTAGCGGACGTAGACCAGCTCGCCTCCACTTTTCGTGGACAACCCAAATTTCAAATCGTTACTCTCTTCCAGATCATCGAACATCTCAACCAGCCGGACGATTTCTTCGAACAGCTGGGCGAAATTGCTGAGCGCGAAGCCACGCTCATTGTTGGATGCCCATCAAGTTTGCGTTACACCAGAGTCGTACGGCATGCGCAGCGCGTCGAGCTTAGCGATTTTTGGGACTACCCGCCGCAACACACGTTGCGTTGGACTTCGCATGCGCTGAAGTCTTTTCTGTTGCGACACGGCTGGCAGGTAGATTTGGTTACCTACGAGCCGTTTAAGTTATTCGACGCGGCCGCACACCTCGCCGGAATTGACGCTCTCGCGTCCGGCAATGGGTCTAGCACGGGGCGGCGGCTGAATGTTCTTAAATGGATGATAAAGTTAAGCGGAGCGAAGTTCTTTAGTAACACCACCGGCGTCCGCCTGGTAGTCAGAGCGAGACGAGTGGCCGATGTAACGGGTCCTGATACACGAGTGTAAGCCTTATGCTGCTTCGGCGATTGACCAGGCGCCTGATTAAACGCGCGGGTTATGAAATTCATCCGGTCATGAACCGGGCGTGCCTCGTCAGGAAGGATGCCTTTCAGGACCAGAGAGCACTTTTAGCCGGACAAGAGGTAAGTACGATTTTCGATATCGGAGCTAATAACGGCCAGACGACTCTCAAGTACCGGCGGTTGTTTCCCAACGCAACCATCTACAGCTTCGAACCGTTCGCAGTGCCACTGCATGAACTACGAGACGCCTTTTCAACGGATGAGCTGGTTAAGCCGGTTGAGCTTGCAGTTTCTGATACTGCCGGTACGAGGAAGTTCTTTCTCAACCGAAGCAGTTACACGAACTCGCTCTTGCCGTCAGTGCAGAAGGACGACCTGTACGAAAATATCGAGACGCTCGATGTGGCAGTCACCACGATAGACGAGTTTTGTGTGCAGGAATCGATCGGCGAAATTCAAATTCTCAAGATGGATATCCAGGGTGGCGAGTTGATGGCGTTGAAAGGCGCTTCAAGAAAGCTGGCAGAGAAATCCATTTCGTTGATTTACACCGAAGTCCTGTTTGCTCGTTTATACGAAGACCAGGCGACCTTCTTCGGTATTTGTGAGTTTCTGGCTGATTTCGGATATCAACTGTTTGATTTGTACGAATTCGCGTACGAGCCGAGCGGACAGCTTGCCTGGGGCGACGCGGTGTTCGTTAGATCGCATTGAAGCTGTGGCCAGGATTCACCGGGAGCACGCTTGACCAGACATATATCCTCTGTCACAGTCCAGAAATCGTGTACAAGCTGCTCGCCGCACTCATTCGATCGGAAAGTCTGCGCCGCGCGCTCGGCTTTGAGCAAACCATTTGGACTCGCAAAGTTCAGGACCTCGAGACGCGCAAACTTGTCCAACAACTAAACCCTACAACTCTGAACGTTCTGGAAATCTCGGGACACTTGTGGGCTGACCAACCTTTCAAGTCGTACAGGAGCGTGCAGTTTCCAGAATTTGATATCTGCCGCGACACTCTTGCGGACCGGTTTGACTTGATAATAGCGGAGCACATTTTAGAGCACGTACTTCAACCTGAGGCCGCTGTTAAGAATATCCACCGAATGCTGGTAGACGGTGGGCATGCGTTAATCGTCACACCTTTTCTCTACAGGGTTCACCCTGCGCCTATCGACATGATGCGTTGGACAGTTGAGGGTTTGAAGCGGTTACTATCAGATTACGGATTTGATCGTTTCCTAACAGGTTCATGGGGAAATCGTGATTGCGTGAAGGCTACGCTAACGCGTGAATTCAGACTATTCAACCGCTATCTTCATTCATTAAAGGACGAGCCTGAATATCCGATCGTCGTCTGGGCACTTGCTCAAAAGGTAAAAAGCGGCGAAGTGAATGGACGAATAGGATCGCTGTGATGCGGAGTTGAGCAACGCGTTTAAGAACAATGTATCGGCGATCGATCCAATCCTGAGCCAGGCTAAAACACGGTGGGTGATAATCGCTACAAAGCGCTCTTCCTCAACTCAGGCATCCTGGGCCATAGATCAGTCTTCAACCTGCTCAAGGAATCGACCGCACGCGACCCGGAGCTTGAAACGGTCCATATCAATCTGAGCGACGGGCTGACGATTAAGGACAAGATCATTCGTCGCGCGCTTTGTTTCCAGTGCTTCGGCAATACGAGTCTGTCGCGCTTGAACCTGGATTTGGCGCGCTGGCGTCAGGAGTTTCACGCGGGAATTCTGGCAGCCAGACGAATACGAACCTGCGAGCGCAACGGAACCCGTTTCGACGCGCTGCACTTTCACACGCAGGCGACAGCTTACGCCAGCCTGGGGCGTATGAAGAGAACCCCCAGCATTGTCTCGATCGACTGCACGCAGGGACTTGCTCGCGAAGAAGCTGTTTCTAAGCTTGCGAAGAAGACCTACCGTCCAAGTATCGCTCACGACGGAGCAGTCTTTCGGGCGGCGGCCGCGATAACGTCGACGTCGCAGTGGGCCGCAGATGATCTGGCTCGCATGTATCCCGATGTCGCAAACAAAGTACGTGTGATGCCGTATCCGGTCGCGCTCGAGAGTTTCGCCGAAGAGTGGATCGCAGAGCGGTACACACGTTCGACCTCTTCTGAAAATCCTCCCGTCAGAGTTCTTTTCATGGGAGGCGATTTCATTCGTAAAGGCGGCAGCGAATTGCTTGCTGCCTGGCGCGAGGGCTCGTTTGCCGACCATGCGCGCCTTGATCTTGTTACCGATTGGCCCGTCGCCAAAGATGATTTGCCGCCCGGCGTCAACTTGATCAGCAACGTTTCGTCGTTCACATCTGAGTGGAGCGAGCTGTGGCGGCTCGCGGATATTTTTGCGATGCCAACCAGAAGCGAAGCGTTCGGAATGGTCTACCAGGAAGCGGCGGCGGCCGGGCTTCCGTCGATCGGTACGT
The DNA here is from genome assembly GCA_963702045.1 of Pyrinomonadaceae bacterium. Taxonomy (GTDB): domain Bacteria; phylum Acidobacteriota; class Blastocatellia; order Pyrinomonadales; family Pyrinomonadaceae; genus JACMLC01. Next base: position 4,098,342 of record OY969701.1, on the reverse strand, counting down.
CTATCAATGCTATTCCTGAGATCATCGAAGACGGGGTCACAGGTCTGCTGGTCCCGCTCGCTGATATCGCTCAACTGGTGATCGCGTTGAGAACGCTTGTACAATCAGCCGAGCTGCGCCGAAAGCTCGGAACGGCGGCGCGAAAGCGAATTGAAGAGTTTGGGTCACCGGAAGACTACTCCTTCAAACTGGGCTCGCTGATAAAGCAAATTGCGCGAAGTAAGAGTTGATCAACGCTGGAGCAATGACGGATCACCTGACTACAGCCGAAGCAAATAGCTGCCGACGTCCGACACGGCTCGAGGCGGCCGGCGCGTCCGTCGGGCGCGCGCTTGCGCGAACGCCGCTGCGTGGTTGGCTTAAATCCGTCTATCACCGTGCGCTGGAATTGCAGACGCGTGGCAGTGGCTTGACGTGCACACTTCCACAAGGCGAAGTCATCCGTGTTCTGCCTGCCTTTCGTCACATATCGTGGAACATGGATGAATATGACGCGTTTCGAGGTGCGATGAAGCCGGGCGGTGTTGCTCTGGATGTGGGGGCGAATGCCGGTTGCTACAGTTTGCTTTTGGGCCAGTGGGCGGGCGAAGGCGGGAAAGTTTACGCTTTTGAACCGGCGCCGGAGACCTTCGCCGGACTGACTCGCCACGTGGAGCTCAACAAACTCTCGAACGTCGTTACGCCGGTTAACGCCGCGGTCTCAGACACTTGCTCGACCGCCGCTTTTCTGGCCCACGAACATCAGGGAATGAATCGGCTCGTGGCGGAAAACGAATCTCAGAACGCGGGCGAAGTCGTCAGAGTTCCAACCATCACCATCGATGAGTTTTGCGCGCGCGAGAAAATAGCGCCGGATTTCATCAAGGTCGATGTAGAGGGATTCGAGACCGCGGTTCTTCGCGGAGCGCGAAAGACGATCAAGGCGATGGGAAATCGTCTGGCTCTTTTCATCGAGATGCATCCGACGACGTGGCGCGAAATAGGAACGTCGAAGGAAGAGATGATGGACGAGCTTGATCGGCAGGGATTGTATGCGACGCCGCTGAAACCGAGAGAGGACATGTGGGCTGTCGAAGGCGAGTGTTTACGGATCAACGCCCGGTAGCCATGCGCATACTCTTCGCCAATGACGGAGTCGGAGACGCGGGCGGGGTTCAGACCTATCTCGAGACGGTGATGGAAGGACTATCCGCGCGGGGCCACGAACTGAGTTTCCTGCATTGCGCGACGGACACCAGCAAAACCGTTTCGACTAAGTTGACGGGCATTCCATATTTCGCAGTAGAAGAACGCGGCCTCGATCGAACGATGGTTGAGGTGGAGAGATGGAGCCCGGACGTTTGCTTCAGCCATAACATGCACCGCTTGGATGTCGAGGACAAACTGCTAACAACTCTTCCCGTAGTGAAGTTCATGCATGGCTATTTCGGCACCTGTATCGGTGGACAAAAATCCCACTTCTTTCCAACATCACAACCCTGTCATCGTCGCTTTGGAGCGGCGTGCCTTGCGCTCTATTTGCCCAGACGTTGCGGACAGCTCGACGTTCGTAAGATGGCGGAACAGTACGAGTGGGCTAAGCGACAACATGCGTTGTTGTCGAGCTATATCTCGATTGTTGTTGCCAGTGATCATATGAAGCGCGAATACGTTGGCAACGGTGTCCATGAGAAGAAGGTCGTTGTCGATCCGCTCTTTTGTTCGCCGATGCTGCCTTCTGAAAATCCACAGCCGCGTGACGCGAATTGCAGGCATGTTGTTTTTCTTGGTCGAATGACAAAGCTGAAGGGCGGCGAACTGCTGATCCGAGCGGTGAACGACGCGTCGCGACGATTGGGCAACGTGATCAATCTGACGATGGCCGGCGATGGCCCACAGCGCTCGCGTTGGGAACAACTTGCCGCGCGACTAGGAGTGCCAGCGACGTTCCCCGGTTGGCTAACCGCCGATCAACGCGAGCGGTTGCTTGGCGAGGCCACGATCCTGGCGGTCCCCAGCGTCTGGCCCGAGCCATTCGGGCTGGTTGGATTAGAAGCCGCGGCGTTTGGCGTTCCCGCCATCGCATTCGATGTCGGCGGCGTGCGCGAATGGTTGCGTGACGGCGTGAATGGCATCGTCGTTCCGGGGCGGCTTCCCAGTTGGCACGCGTTGTCGAAAGGGCTGGTCGAGGCTTTGTCCGATGACGAACGCCTGTTGGAAATGGGTCGTGAAGCGCGCAAAGTAGCGGTGGCGCTTTCACTCGACAAGCATCTGGATCGGCTCGAGCAAATCCTCGGCGCTGCCGCAACGGCGCGTCACCAACCTGTTGCAAGTCTCTCCGGTTTATAGATTGAAGACGACATGGCACATCATCACCGGCGAGTATCCTCCACAGGTCGGCGGAGTAAGCGATTACACCGAACAAGTCGCGGTTGGTTTGGCGGGGCGTGGGTGCGTGGTCCACGTTTGGTGTCCGGGAAGTGAAAGCGAAGCCAGTTCGACTGTAGAGGTGCATCGCTTCGGTCGGAGCTTCACGCCGATCAATCTCGCGCGACTCGGGAAGCAATTAAATGCGTTTGCCGCCGGACGGACTTTGCTTGTTCAGTACGCACCCAACGCTTTCGGTCTCCGCGGACTCAACATCATTTTTTGCCTTTGGCTTCTTTGGCGCAGGATATTTCGCCGGGACGATGTGCGGGTAATGTTCCACGAGCCGTTCTTCTATTTCGCCTGGCAACGACCGCAGCGGAATTTTCTAGCGGTGGTCAACAGGTTGATGGCAGTCGTGCTCCTTGCCGCCAGCAAGATCGTCTACATCTCGATACCGGCCTGGGAGAAAATGTTGCGAGGTTACGCGTGGTTCAGACGACCGATCATGAAGTGGCTGCCGATTCCGTCGACCATACCTCGGGTTGAGAACGCGGAGGCAGTGAGCGCGGTGCGAACGAAGTGCCTGAACGGGCAGTCCGGGTTGCTTCTGATCGGACACTTTGGGACTTACGGTGATCACATCGCTCCGGATCTGGCAAAGGTGTTCGCCGATCTGCTTCGAAAGCACGAAAAGTCGTGCGGGCTGTTTCTTGGTTCGAATGGGAAAGCTTTTGCGGATCGACTTGCTGCGGCTGAGCCAGAGCTCGCCGGCCGTATTCATGCGCCGGGTTACCTTTCCCGTGACGAGGTTTCGTTTCATCTCCAGGCATGCGATTTGGCGATTCAACCATATCCGGACGGCGCCAGCAGTCGACGTACGTCGCTGATGGCGGCGCTGGTGAACGCGACGCCGACGATTACAACCGCCGGTCCGCTGACGGAAGAGGTCTGGCGAAACGATGGGAGCGTTCCTCTCGCGCGAGCCGGAGATACCAAAGCGATGACGACGCTTGCGACGGAGTATCTGGAGGACGCGGGATTGCGCGATCGCCTGGGCGAGCAAGGCTCGAAGCTCTACTGGCAGCAATTTTCGCTGGAGCGAACGTTGGACACATTGCTCCAGGACGATGAAACTCGCGGGTCGGCATAGCCTATGAAAATCCTGCTGGTGGGCGATTATCCGAATGATCCGCGTCTGGGTTCGGCCAAAGTGTTGCACAAGCTGCGCGAGGAGCTTCAGAAGCTGGGCCACGAATGCGACGTGTTGTTTAGCAAAGAGATCGGCGACTGGCCGCAAAACGCATACGCCCGTCAGGCGCTTGGGCCGGTAATGGCCGCGCGCGCCATTGCGCGGAGCTTTAAACAACGTGGGCCGTATGATGTGGTAGATGTTGCGGGAGCAGAAGGATTTGTTTTTGGGTTGCAGAGGAAGCTTGGCGCCTACAAGAACACGGTCTTCATCAGCCGCTCCAACGGGCTGGAACACCTCAACTACCAAAGAATGATCGACGAACATAACGCAGGCACTATGCACAAACCGTTGAGTCGTCGCATTTGGTTCCCGGCGGTGCGGCTCTCGCAAATTGCAGGCGCAGCGCGTTTGTCCGACAAGCTCCTGTTACTAAATCAGGCCGATCGCACGTTTGCCGTTGATCGAGGATGGAAGAGCGAAGACGACATCGCCGTCATTCCGCACGGTGTCTCTGAGCGATTCGTTTCGGATCCGGCGGGGGTTGATGAGCAGCGCGGCGGCGGGCTGCTGTTTTGTGGCACCTGGATAAGTGTGAAAGGCTCGCATGTTTTGGCGAAGGCTTTTTCGTCGCTGATTGACGATGGCTTCAAGATAAATCTGACGATCCTGGGCGGTGCGGTGCCGGACGAAGTGATACGTCAGTCATTCTCGAAAAGCGTGCTTCCATACCTGACGATCCTTCCCAGAGTCGCAGAGGAGGATGTTATCCGCGAGTATCGAAAACACGATGTTCTGGTTTTTCCTTCAACCTACGAGGGATTCGGCATGGTACTGCTCGAAGCGATGAGCCAACGTTTGCCGGTCATCGCCACGCCGGTCGGGAGCGCCCTGACACTAGTGAAAGACGGTGAAACGGGTTTGTCGGTTCCGCTCAACGACGCTGCGGCACTGGCGTCTGCAATACGTCGCTTGATGAAAGACAGCGAACTGCGGCTTAAGCTTGCATCGAACGCATTCGAGTTGGTTCGTGAGATGACCTGGGCCAACACTGCGCAAGCAACTCTGAAGCTTTATCAAAGCCCCGCGCCCGCATAGAGTCTTATTCGCGTGAGGAAGCGCCACGGGAAATATTGTTAATGTCGCTGAGCTTAAAGAGTCTTCGTGCTTACGGTTGGCGGAAACTGGCAAGAATCTCGGCCAGCATACTTACCAACGGATTCAGCCTGTTCAAGCTGGCGCGCGTCGCGATTACCGAAAAGCAGGCCGTTCAGAGAACCTGGGAATTGATGTCCATGCTTGCGCTGGTCAAATCTTTGCGCCCGAAGATTGTGATGGAAATAGGTTCGTACCAGGGAGGCACGCTTTTCTGTTGGCCTCAGGTAGTCGCGGACGACGCTGAATTTATCAGCCTCGATTTGCCGGGCGCTCAATACGATGGCTCGTATGGTGATGAACAGATCGGAAGACTCCAAAGTTACGTCAAGAGCAGCCAGACCCTGACCTGCGTACGAGCTGATTCACATCTGTTGGAAACGCGCGACGAAATTGCACGGATTCTGGATGGAAGGAAAATCGACTTTCTTTTCATCGATGGGGACCATAGTTACGAAGGCGTGCGATCGGATTTCGAACTTTACGGTCCGCTTGTTCGGCCGGGAGGGCTGATCGCATTTCACGACATACAGGACAATCCGGATATTCCACATATGCAGGTCGAGCAGTTTTGGAAAGAAGTTAAGCCGAAGTATCAGGGCTATGAATTTATCGATCAGAACGAGCCGGGTCAGTACGGCATGGGTATTGGAGTCCTGGTGCAGAACTGATGATTGAATCGCATCCGCCGGCCCGCTTGACCGTGGGAATATCTACTCGAAACAGGTTTGAGACCCTGGCAAGATGCGTTCGCTCGATCGCACTCATTTCCGACTCGGTCGACGAGATAGTCATCATCGACGACGCCTCGGATTCACCCGTCGAAATTCCGCTGCGCCAGCTTTTGGGAGAACACTTCCCTGTAAAGATTAGAGTCCTAAGGCATGACAAGAACACTGGTCCGGCCATTGCCCGGAACTTGATCTGTAAGACGGCGACGAGCGAATTCGTTTTGAACCTCGACGACGACGCTTTTGTGCTGGACACGGGTGGGGTGCAAAGAGCGGCAGAAGTAATGATGCAAGACGATCGCGTCGCTGTGATTGCATTCGCACAAGCAAACGCGGATGGGATGTTATGGGCGGACTACATACAGCCTGCGCCCGTGAAATACCCATGTTGGGTACCGACCTTCACGGGATATGGCTACATGGTCCGACGCGAGACATATCTCTCGCTTGGTGGCTTTCGCGACGAGTATTTTTACATGGGAGAAGAGAAGGAACTCTGTCTGCGTTTGTTGGATGCCGGCCACAAAGTCGTCTACCTTCCGGAGAGCAGAGTCGGACACATGGCGGTTTCCGCCGAGCGTGACCAGGGAAGGTTCGTCGGGCTCACGGTGCGAAACGGATGCTGGACGTCGTTCTACGACGAGCCATTTTTGATGATGTTCGCGACCGTTCCATTCCGACTCCTGGGATACTTTCGTATGAATCGCGGTTTGAAGTCGCGAGACGTTTATGGATTCCGTTGGGTTCTCAAAGAGCTTTACGAGAGTTTCCCCAGGGTTTGGCGCGAAAGACGCCCGGTCAAGTGGTCTACGATCCGGCAATGGCGACGGTTGCGAAAAGACTGGCCCCGCTACCAGGTGCCGTAGACGACTTACAAGAATTCTTCTTCGGCTATGAAAGCCAATTGAACAGCTTCGTAATCCAAACAACTTGTCGCTCGTGCCTAATTCAACTCGTCCCCGACGCCTACTGACCATTGCCCATTCTTACTGCGTTGCGCTTAATCGCAGGCTGGCCCACGAAATGGCCAGGGAGGGAAAAGGCAGATGGGAAATAACGGCGGTAGCTCCTGAGTTTTTCTTCGGCGACTTAAGACCGGTGACGTTGGAGCGATACCCGGGCGAGCTGTGCGAGTTGGAGCCCGTGCCGGTCCGTTTTAGCAATCGCATACACGTCATGTTATACGGCCGTCGCTTGCGCGACTTGTTGTGCGACGGTGATTGGGATGTGGTGCATTGTTGGGAGGAGCCGTACATTTTCGCCGGCGGACAGGTTGCTCGGTGGACGCCGGATCGGGCGGCGTTGGTCTACGCCACCTTTCAAAACATTCAAAAGAGCTATCCGTGGCCGTTCAGTTCAATCGAGCGATTCGCGATGAAACGCGCTGCCGGTTGGATCGCGTTTGGTCACACGGTCGAGCAGGCGCTTTCTTCGCGCGGCGGTTATGCGGATAAGCCTCATCGCATGATCCCGCCCGGCGTCGACATCGAAGCCTTTAAGCCCGATCAGAATGAACGCGAACGTGTTCGGCGCGAGTTGTCCTGGCACGAGGCCGGGCCGCCGGTGATAGGTTTTCTCGGCAGGTTCGTTTCCGACAAAGGACTCAATCTATTGATGAGGGTCATGGATCGACTGACGAATCCATGGCGGGCGCTTTTCATTGGGAGCGGTCCGATGGAAAAAGAGTTGAAGCAATGGGCGGCAGGACACGGAGACAAAGTCAGAATTCTGACTGGTATCAAACACGATGATGTGCCGTCGTACTTGAACGCGATGGACGTGCTATGTGCGCCGAGCCAGACGATGCCGAACTGGCGCGAGCAACTGGGAAGAATGCTGCTCGAAGCGTTCGCGTGCGGCGTTCCCGTCATAGCAAGCGACAGCGGCGAGATTCCGTTCGTAGTCCATGACGCGGGGATGATCGTAGGAGAAAAGGACGAAGCGGGCTGGGTGCGGGCGCTTGACGAGTTGCTGGGTAATCCTCAACACCGCGCCGAGCTGGCGACGCGAGGGCTTCAAAGAGCGCGGGAGATCTATGCGTGGCCGGTTGTCGCGCGCGAGCATTTGGAGTTTTTTGATGAGCTGGTTGAGAGATGCGGACGCTGAACGCCGCTTACGTTTTTCCGATTGTCGCGTAGCGACGGATTAATTCTCCCTATGACCATTCCGCGCGTGGCTGTAATTTGCGATCTGATTGAAGAGAAGTGGCACAGCATGGATCTGGTAGCAGAGATGCTTCTGCAGAACTTGCGCGCACACCATTCTTCTGTCGTTCAAGCCACGCGGATCTGTCCGCCGCTGAAGCGCCGTTTCGATCTCCTCCCGGCGCCCGGCAAGAGATCCCGTCGATTCAATGCCGATCGAGCGATCAATCGCTTTTACGACTATCCCAGGTATTTGAAAAAGCATCGTCAGGAGTTCGATCTGTTTCACCTGGTCGATCATAGCTACGCTCAGCTACTGCATCAGCTTCCAGCGCAGCGCACCATCGTGACCTGTCACGACCTGGACACATTTCGCTCGGTGCTCGAACCCGAATCGCATCCGCGCTCCAGAGCCTTTGTCGCAATGACGCGGCGAATATTAGATGGCTTGGGTAAGGCTGCGCGAGTGACATGCGACAGCAACGCGACTCGGGACGAGCTGTTGCGATTTCAGATCGTTCCCACCGAACGGACGGTGGTTATTCCGAACGGTGTCCATCCGAGCTGTTCGCCTTTTCCTGATGCGACCGCCGATGAAGAAGCGGCACGGTTATTGGGGCCAATCAGTGCTGAAGCACCGGAGCTGCTTCATGTCAGCAGCACGATTCCACGCAAGCGGATCGACGTGTTGCTGCAAGTGTTCGCTGAAGTAAGAAAAGCCGTGCCTGAAGTTCGGTTGGTTCGTGTGGGCGGTCCGTTCACTGAACAGCAAGCCAGAACCGTGGAGCAATTGAACCTGACGGACGCTATCGTTGATTTGCCGGCTGTGTCGCGGCCGGTGCTCGCAGCCGTCTATCGTCGCGCGGCTCTCGTCTTACTTCCGTCCGAGCGCGAGGGATTTGGGCTTCCCGTGGTGGAAGCGATGGCGTGCGGCACTACGGTTGTTGCCAGTGACCTGGACGTGTTGCATGAAGTTGGAGGGACCGCGGCGGCCTATTGCTCGGTTGGTGACATTTCCGGATGGACCGACGCGATCGTAAATCTTTTGCATGAACAGCGCGTCGATCCAGCCGCATGGGCGGATCGAAAAGAGACGGCTCTGGCTCAAGCCGCAAAATTCACGTGGGAAGAATACGCAGCCAGGACGGTTGCGGTGTATCAGGATGTTTGGGAAGCCGGCTAGTTGAATCTCAGCAGGTTCCCGGGCTCGCAGATTTATTTTCCGAGTTCCTTCTCAGCCAGCTTCAAATCGTGGTCAACCATCAATCGAACAAGCTCCTTAAAATTCACCTTGGGTTCCCATCCGAGTTCGCGGCGGGCTTTTGAAGCATCTCCGAGCAGCAGGTCGACTTCAGCGGGTCGATGATAACGCGGATCGATCTCGACGAATTGGTTCCAATCCAAATCCAGATAACCGAAAGCTTCGTCCAGAAATTCACGCACGGAATGGGTTTCTCCGGTGGCGATTACATAGTCATCGGGCGTATCCATCTGCAGCATCAACCACATCGCCTCCACGTAATCCCGCGCGTAGCCCCAATCTCGCCGGGCGTCCAGATTGCCCAGGTACAATTTGTTTTGCAGGCCGAGCTTGATACGCGTCGCGGCACGCGTGATCTTTCGCGAAACGAATGTCTCGCCGCGCCGCTCCGATTCGTGATTGAACAGGATGCCGTTGCAAGCGAAGAGATCGTAAGACTCGCGATAGTTAACGGTGATCCAATACGCGTATGCTTTCGCACAGGCATAAGGCGAGCGCGGATAGAACGGCGTCTTCTCAGTCTGCGGCGTTTCAACCACCTTGCCGAATAATTCGGACGACGAAGCTTGATAGAATTTAGGGCGAATGCCGGCTTCGCGAATAGCTTCCAGAATACGAACGGTTCCCACTCCCGCGATCTCGGCAGTGTATTCCGGGATCTCGAAGCTTACGCGGACGTGCGATTGCGAGCCGAGGTTGTAAATCTCGTCGGGATGAGTCTGACGCAGGATCGTGTTGAGCGAGCTGGAATCGTTCAGGTCGCCGTATACCAGGCGCAAGCGCGTGTCGGGTTTGTGCGGATCCTGATACAGATGATCGATGCGAGCTGTATTAAAAGACGAAGAGCGTCGAATGATGCCGAATACTTCGTAACCTTTCTCGAGCAGTAACTCCGTTAGAAACGAACCATCCTGTCCGGTGATTCCGGTGATCAGCGCGCGCTTGGCCATTGGTTTGATTATTTCCTCTGAGGCGGTTAAGTTGTTTTGGCTCGTTGGATCTGAGTCGAGAAATCGGCGTCGGTCAAACTTGTCCGCTATCACCCGACCTGCTTTTAATACCATAACGAATGTCATTACTTTGGGCAATCAGCGTCTTCTGCGTGGCGACGACACGTAGAACCCCAGAACAGCGGGCCCTCCTTATCTATGAATGCAACCGACAATAATTTTCCCTACACACGCATTACGGTAACCGGCGGCGGCGGCTTTCTTGGCCGGCAGGTTGTCGCACAGCTCTCGCGGTTGAATGGCGTGGAAGTATTCGCGCCTCGACGCCGAGATTACGACCTCGTGAAAATGTCTGATGTCGAACGTCTGATTGAAACGCAGCGACCCGATCTTGTAATCCACCTGGCAGCAACGGTCGGCGGAATTGGCGCGAATCAAAAAAGCCCGGGTCGTTTCTTCTATGAAAATCTGATGATGGGCGTGCAGCTGATGGAGCAGTCCAGATTGGGCGGAGTCAGGAAGTTCGTTGCGCTGGGTACCGTCTGCGCTTATCCTAAGTATGCACCGGTGCCGTTCCGCGAAGACGATTTATGGAGCGGTTATCCGGAAGATACAAACGCACCTTACGGTATCGCGAAGAAGGCGATGTTGGTACAAGCGCAGAGCTACCGCGCCGAATACGGCTTTAACGCGATCTATCTGTTACCGACGAATCTCTATGGTCCATGGGACAACTTCGACCTCGAAACTTCTCACGTAATACCGGCGCTTATCAGGAAATGCGTCGATGCCCGCAGAAAAAACATGCCGCACATCGAGGCCTGGGGGTCCGGCGAAGTATCCCGCGAGTTTCTTTACGGGGGAGACTGCGCTGAGGCGATCGTGCAAGCCGCGCGGCTCTATGATGAAGAAGATCCGGTCAACATCGGCTCGGGACGCGAAGTTAAGATTCGAGACGTTGCCGGCATGATTGCGGAACTGAGCGGGTTCGAAGGCGAGATCAAATGGCAATCGGAGAAACCCGATGGACAGCCGAGGCGCCAACTGGATGTCACACGCGCGGCAGAGAAGTTCGGCTTCCGCGCTCATACGAGTTTGGAAGATGGGCTCAAGCGCACCATCGAATGGTACGAATCGAACTTTCCTGCGTGACTTTTTGAAGCTCGCACACGAGGAGAATCCCAGTTGTCCAAGAAGGCATTGATCACCGGCATCACTGGTCAGGACGGAAGCTATCTGGCTGAGTACTTGCTGGGTTTGGGATACGAAGTGCATGGGCTGGTGCGGAGGGTTGCGCTGGAAAATCCCGAGGGAAGGTTCGTGCGGATTTCGCATCTGCTTGACGATCTTGTCCTGCACGCGGCGAGCCTCGAAAGCTACCCGAGCATCTTCAGCGTAATCAGCAAGAACGAGTTCGACGAGTGTTACCACCTGGCGGCGCAGAGCTTTGTCGCCGAGAGCTTTGCCGACGGCTTCTCGACGATGAACGTCAACATAAACGGCACGCATTACATGCTGGCCGCGCTGCGCGAGTTGCGTCCGGATTGCCGCTTCTATTTCGCCGGGTCTTCCGAGATGTTTGGCAAAGCGCACGAGATCCCACAGAGAGAAACCACCAGATTTCACCCCCGCTCGCCTTATGGGATCAGTAAAGTTGCCGGCTTCGATTTGACCAGAAATTATCGCGAAGCGTACGGGATGTTCTGCGTCAGCGGGATGTTGTTCAATCACGAGAGCCCGCGTCGCGGTTATGAATTCGTGACACGAAAAATCACCAGCACAGTGGCGAGAATCAAATTGGGCCTGGCGACCGAGCTGCGTATCGGAAACCTCGAGGCCAAGCGAGACTGGGGCCACGCATCGGATTACGTTCGGGCCATGCACATGATGTTACAACACCCGGAGCCCGACGATTTTGTAGTCGCGATGGGTGAAACGCATTCGGTTAGGGAGTTTTGCAAACTGGCTTTCGCCGAAGTCGATCTCGATTACAAAGACTATGTGGTGATCGACGAGTTGTACTACCGGCCGGCTGAGGTCGATTTGCTAATCGGCGACTCGGCGAAGGCGCGCGAGGCCCTGGGATGGGCGCCGGTTTACAGCTTCCAGGAGCTGGTGACCGAGATGGTTCATGCCGATCTGGAGTCCTTTCGGTCGCAGAATTCCAGAATGCAAACCGCGCCTACTGGATAGCCCGGGAGAGGTGGCATTGATTATCAGGTCGGCTTCACACGCGATCGCGGAGGATACAATCGCTGATATTCCGTCGCACCTGACGTTTCCAGCGTTCGAGGAAGCGCTGAGAGGCAGGCGGGTTCTGCACGTGGGAAAGTTCTATCCACCGCACATGGGCGGAATGGAATCGCACATACAGGTGCTTTGCGAACGTTTGAAAAAGTTCGTGAACGTTGAAGTCATTGTGGCCAATGACAAGCGCGAGACGGTCGAAGAGATTGTGTCGGGTGTAAAGGTGAGCAGACTGAGCACCGCGTTCAACTTTGCGGCCGCTCAAATTTGTCCTTCGATGATCCGCGCCATTCGTGAAGCAGATGCCGACATAGTTCATCTTCATTTGCCAAACCCCACGGCCATTTTGGCGTTCATGGCCAGCGGTCATCGCGGCCGTCTCATCCTGACTTATCACAGCGATATCATTCGTCAGAAACTGCTGGGCCGCGCTTTCTGGCCGTTCCTTCGCTACGCGCTTGAAAAAGCTGACGCAGTGATCGCGACGAGTCCGAATTACGTTGAGAGTTCGCCGGCGCTCGCGAATTTCAAGAAGAAGTGTCGGGTCATACCGTTCGGAATTGACGTCGATCAATTTCGACAAGTCGATTCAAATGAAGTCGCCGAGATCCGCGAGCGATACGGTGATCGGATCGTGCTCGGTGTCGGCCGATTGGTTTACTACAAAGGATTTGAGTTTTTGATTCGGGCGATGCGCGATGTTGATGCGCACCTTATAATCGTCGGTGACGGACCGTTGCGCGAAGAACTTCAGGCCGAAGTGATGAAACACGGGCTGGCCGATAAGGTCAAGATCGCAACTGACGTAAAGAGAGTCCAATCGTACTACCACGCCGCGAATGTGTTTGTGTTACCGTCGATTGCGAGGAGCGAAGCGTTTGGCATCGTCCAGCTTGAAGCGATGGCCTGTGGCGTGCCGGTGATAAATACGAAATTGGACTCAGGCGTTACCTTTGTTTCGCGCCACGAAGATTCAGGACTGACCGTCGCTCCGGCAGATTCAGACGCGCTGTCAAGGGCGATCAATTCTTTACTGGACGATCCGGCGCTCAGCGCGAAGTACGGAAAAGCAGGGATGAAGCGTGTTGATCAGGAATTCGGTTTGGAACGCATGACTTCTCAGACATTGAAACTTTACGCAGAGGTATTGGCCGGTTCCGGCAAGATGGCCCGCTAACGTGAATACCTACCTTTTAGTTTTTGTTCTGGCGGCGGTTTCGTCGCTGATCCTGACGCCGACCATTCGCCGGTTATGCGAACGAGTCGGCGCGCTCGACGAACCGCGCGATGATCGACGCGTGCACAGACAGTCGGTGCCGCGGCTCGGCGGCGTTGCCATCTTCTTTGCGGCGGTGATCGCGTTGTCCGCGCTGCCGTTTGTTCACAACTCGCTGACTCAAGCGCTGGGCCAGGTTCGTTGGCGATTCATTGCCATCCTCGTTCCCGCCACGCTGGTTTTTCTTTTGGGAGTTTACGACGATCTGCGAGGGTCAAGGGCGCCTCTCAAGTTTGCCGTACAAGCGTTGGCGGGCGCCCTGCTCTTCATGCTGGGTGGAAAGATCGAAGTTCTTTCCATTCCTTTCATCGGAGTTATCGAGTTGCCGGTGATCGTCAGTTTTGTCTTGACGGTGATTTGGACGATCGGAATCAGCAACGCTTTTAATCTGATCGACGGTATGGATGGACTGGCCGCGGGTGCTGCGCTCTTCGCGGCGTTCGTGATGATGGTCGTCAGCCTTCCGCTTTATAACCCGTTCGTCACCGTAATCTCGCTGGCGCTGGCTGGAGCGCTGATTGGATTTCTCCGCTACAACTTCAACCCCGCGTCGATTTTTCTTGGCGATTCCGGCGCGTTGTTTCTGGGCTTCACGCTGGCCGCTCTGGCGGTGCAGGGAACTCAAAAAGCCTCGACCGTCGTCGCCGTCGCTATTCCGCTTTTGGCTTTCGGAGTTCCGATGGTCGACACCGGATTCACGGTCGTGCGCAGGTTTATCAGTGGACGACCGTTGTTCGAAGGCGATCGCGAACACATTCATCACATGCTGCTGGCGCGGGGTTGGTCACAACGTCGAGTGGCCTTCGTGCTTTATGGCGCCTGCGCGATATTCGGATTGATGGCGATGCTTTTCGTCGGCGAGCACGGGCGCATGACGGGTTTGGTCTTGTTCGTGATCGGCGCCGCAGTGATCCTGGCTGTCGGCCGATTGAAGTATCACGAAATCGACGAGATCAAAGCCAGCGTAAGACGAAATGTAAAAGACAGGCGTTTGCGCGCCGCCAACAATCTGCACGTTCGTCGCGCGGCGCGAGCCATGTCGGAAGCGAATTCACTTCGCGAAATTTTTGCCGCGCTTGAAATGATGCTCGACTGCGGTGAATTCATTTACGCGCTCGCGGAGATCGGCACGCGCGCGGACGCGCAGCGGAATGAACGCGCGCTGTCGGCAGAAGATGACGCGCCGCGATGGCGACGGGTGCGAATGGATAATGGGTGTATCGCCTGGGATTGGGAGCGCGGCGATATCGAGGCGGACGAAGTCATCGGTTCCGACCGCTTCTGGGCGCTCCGTGTACCGCTTTCGACGGATACAGGATCGTTGGGCTACCTTAATCTTTATCACGGAGTGGATGGCGACCACTTGATGCTCGATGTCAATTATCTTTGCCGGCTTTTCCAGCACGAGATGTCGCAAGCGATTGAGCGAGTCATCGTCGCACAGACGGAGCAGCCGGCCGCATCGCCGATCACCAAAGCTGCGCGCGCTCTAAAGTAAAAGTTCGAAACGTTTCGTTCGTGTACTCGATGCCGATCGTCCTGCCAAAGCTTTACCCGATTACCGATCCTTACCTCTCAGGCCTTTCCCACGCGATACAGGTAACGCGATTGATCGCCGGCGGAGCGACCTTCATACAACTGCGCGACAAACACGCCAGCCCGCGAGAGCTATTTGATGAAGCCGAACAGGCGATCCGGATCGCTCGTTCGCACGGCGCGAAACTGATCCTGAACGATCGGGTCGATCTCGCCATGGCGTTGGGAGCCGACGGAGTGCACCTGGGTCAGGATGATATTCCGCCCGAAGCGGCGCGGAGGTTGTTGGGTCCGTCAGCGTTGATCGGTTACTCCACGCATAATGTCGAACAAGCAGTCCGAGCTAGCTCGCTTCCGATCGATTACCTTGCGATCGGTCCGATCTTCCCGACTTCATCAAAACAGAATCCCGATCCGGTTGTAGGTCTGGAAGGACTGCGCCGCGTGCGTGCCGCGGTCGGGCCAATGCCGCTGGTTGCCATCGGCGGAATAACCTTGGCGAACGCGAAAGAGGTTGTCAGCGCGGGTGCCGGCTCGGTTGCGGTCATCAGCGATCTGCTTGCCGATCCGTCTGCGATCGAGACTCGGACGCGCGATTTTCGGAGGTGGGTCAGTTCGGATTAAGTGAAAGAAAAGACGGATTCACGCAAAGGCGCAAAGAAAAGAAAGCAGAAGACGCAAAGAGCACATTCAAAATCTCTGCAATTTTGACCGCGTCACAAACATTGCTTCGCCTTCGCGCCTTTATGCTTTCTTTTCTTTGCGCCTTTGCCTGAAAGTTCTACCTGGCAAGTCCCACAAACTGCCCCGGTGCCGGATTTTCTAAGCATTTTGTCCGATTAGACGGAGCAAAAACCCCATGGCCAACTTAATTTACTTGCGTTAGTCTTAGTTTTACGCGACAATCTTCACTGTCTTAACGCGCTGCGTGCACAAAGACTCTCCACCAGCGCGCCGCGGTAACAATCACTCCTAGCTATTTGCGCGCCCCCCGATCAACTTCTTCGAACTGGAGCATCAGGAATGAGCTTTCTCGACCTTCCGCCGATTCTCGAGCGCATGTTGCTCGTTTCCGACAAGATCAGCGATCTGAACTTTTCGGTAGGCCAACCTCCGCAGGTTGAGATCAACGGTAAGCTCACGCCCGTCGAACCCTTGGGATTGAAAAAGCTTTCGCCGTATCAAACCGAAGTGATCGCGATGGCGCTGATGAAGGGAAATTCGGAAGCGGCCGAGCGGTTGGCGCGCACAGGCACCGCAGATCTTAGCTACAGCCTGCCATCGCGCACGCGTTTTCGCGTAAATATTTTTCAGCAACGCGGCACCTACGCCATAGTCATGCGCGTAATTCCTACGACCGTTCCGACCATCGAATCGCTGTCGCTGCCGCCTCAGCTTGCTGAAGTAGCCGAGCTCCGCAACGGAATTGTGTTGTTGACGGGACCGACCGGTTCGGGCAAGAGTTCAACGCTGGCGGCGATCATCGACAAGATAAACGAGACCAAGCATTACCACGTTGTGACGATCGAAGATCCGCTCGAATTTCTTCACACTCACAAGAACTCCACCATCAATCAGCGCGAAATCGGGACCGATACCGAAGATTTTCCGTCTGCGTTGCGCGCCGCGCTTCGCCAGGCTCCGAAAGTAATCCTGATCGGCGAAATGCGCGATTTCGAAACGACCGAGATAGCGTTGGAAGCCGCCGAAACAGGACATCTGGTTTTGTCCACCCTGCACACGATCGATGCGTCAAAGACCGTAGATCGTATCATCGGTCTTTATCCGAAGAACGAAGAACAGGTGATACGCACCCGCCTGGCCCAGACATTTCGATACATCGTTTCGCAACGTCTGATACCGCGCGCCGATGGTCGCGGTCGTGTTGCCGCAGTCGAAATCCTGAAGTCCAGCCCGCGTACGCGCGAGTATATCGAGCAGGGCGAGGCACACGGCAAGTCTTTGCTGGACGCGATGCGCGACGGTGTGCTCGACGGCATGCAGAACTTCGACAACGTGATCAAGGACCTGATCGAACGAAAGATGATAACGCTGGAAGACGGCCTTGCTTTCGCTACGAATCAGAACAATCTGCAGTTGGCGCTCAAGGGTCTTTCGTCGACCGAAGACTACATACGCGCCGAGAGTGCCACCACCGCGGCCCCCGCCGAATATGATTCCATGCTCAGCATGATCGAATAACGACTATGATTATTACCTGCACCAACTGCTCGATGCGTCTGCAAGTCGACGACGAAAAAGTCCCGGCCCGTCCATTCACGCTGCGTTGTCCAAAGTGCCAGAACATCGTCCAGGCCCAACCGCCTCCGGTCAGATCTGAACAGGAAAGCGCTTTCACGGTGGGAAGTTCGCCGGCCTCGGGACATCCGCGTATCGACACGCCTGGAACGTCGCAGCATTTCAAGCTCGATTCATCGGTCGATCGCGGAGCGGCGCAGCCGGACTCCATCTCCACGACGCAGTCGAACGAGAACAAAGACCTGCTGCGCATGCTCGCAACGCTGCTGCAGCGTGGAAGCCAGGCCGCGGACAAATCTCGCGTTGGTTCCAGATTCGATTGGGAATCCCGACACGTGTTGGTTTGTGTGGCAGAAGGAGAACGTGAAGCTGTAGCTCGCGTGCTTGCGCAATGCGAATACCAGGTGTGCGTTGCTGAAAACAAGAACGACGCGCTGGAGCGAATGCGTGACGAGCGGATCGACGTGATGATCCTGTCTCCCGATTTTGATGTGCCAAATCAAGGTGCGGCGTTCATGACGCGCGAAGTGAATTCGATGCGTCCGCCCGAGCGGCGCCGGCTATTTCTTGTACATCTCTCGGATATGGGACGGACGCAGGACGCCCACGCAGCTTTTATCAGCAACGTAAGCCTGATCGTAAATCCGAGCGATATCGAAAAGATGCCGCGCGCGATTGAGCGCACGATGCGCGATTACAACGAACTCTATCGCGGATTCAACGACGCGTCGGGAGCCCGGTCGCTGTAATTGAAGTCAAATGCTAACGGGGCAGAAGCCCGACCGTGAGGGAGGGCGTTATACGTTCCAGACTGAGCACGTGGAACGTATAACGCCCTCCCTCACGGTCGGGCTTCTGCCCCGCTTCTTTGCGTCTCGATTCTTACTGTTTCACGTTTTGGATGCTGGTTGCCAGCACGTCGTTCCACGCGCAGATCGCCACCCGCTTGGGTTGTGACGGCAAGGTCAGATTCCCCAGGTCCTGAGACGAATTGCCTATGATCTCAGCGGCTCCAAGCCGTACCCAGCCTTTTCCGAAATCGGCCCATACCGGAATTCGCATTCGGAACCCGTCGCTGACTCCGGACTGCGTGATGCGTCCCGAAAGAACCGCCTTTCCGTTCGCGGAACCAACACTGTATTCGAACTTGTAGGCCGGAACCTCGGTCCCGTTCACCCACTGATCAAAGAACCAATCCATCTTCCCGTTCCCCATCATGTCCATGTCGGGGGTGATGTGTTTCTCGACGATCTTCTTAAAGTCGTTGGTCGAAACATCCTTGTTGAAGTAAGTCTTGGTGAAGTCGTGCATCATGGCCTTCAGCCGGCGATCCGGATCGCCTCCCTTGTCACGCTGGTCGTACATCATCATTCGCAGCATGTGAAGGATGTAAGCTCCTTTCGGATAGATCAAATAGCGTGTGGCGTTTCCAACTTTGCCGTTGCTCATCCTGTAACCCTGCGTGACGGGACCGACCGTGTACGGTTTCTTTCCCTTGGTAGCAGGATTCGGTTCGACGATCAGCTTTCGCTGGTTTTCCCAGAAGGTCGTGAATTTGTCGAACTTCTTAACCACATGCTGGACATAGAGCGAGGCCGCGAACTCTGAAAAGCCTTCGCTCATCCACTGGTCGTGATAACTGGTCCAGCCCAGCGTGTGTCCAAACCATTGATGCGCAATTTCGTGCGGGCCGACGTATTGCCAAAATTCGTTTGAAGCGCCCTGCGAACCGAACAAGCTAGCGCGAGTTGTGTCGTCGATAAACGCCGTGAACGGCATATAGACCAGCGTCGGCCAGGCTTGTCCGAAATTTCCCGCCGGCTGTTGCGTCATCGCGATTCGACCATACGGCGGCACTCCGAAATAGTTGTTGTAAACACGCACCGAATTCTGCGAGTCGGCCAACTGTGCTTCCGCGCTGCCCATCGTCGACATGTTCTCGACTCCGGCGATACTTCCCGCGTCACGATCCAGGTCGGTTGCGGCAATCGCCAAAGCGGCCGGATCGCTGGACATACTCTTCAACTGGTTTTGGAAAGCGCGGATGAACCCGGGCACTTCGCGGTTAGCATAAAATTCAACCAGGAAGTTTCCGTTCTCTTTGTCGATCGCCTCTTTCTTCTTGAACTTTCCGTAGTTGAATCCGGCCACCGCCAGTTCAACATCTCCGCTGCTCCAATGCGTCACCGTCACGTTCTCTTCCACCTTTTCCGGCTCGGCCAGTTTGCCGACTCCGATGAACGTGTTGCCTTTAGGAACGCGGAAGGTCAGGTCAAAGGTCGCGCGATCGCCAAACGCTCCGCTGTTGGCGGCGTTTGGATACCAGGTGTCGCGCGGCAGAAGAATAAAGTTGCCGCCGCCTGTGTCACGAATCGCGTCGCCGCCCTGGTATTGAATCGTGTACTTGTAGGACTTACCCATCTCCAAAGTCTGCGGCAGGATGACTGCGAAGTCCGCGTCTTCGTCCTTCGACTCTTGTATGAAGTCCAATTGACGCCCGGTTTCATCAACCACGCTGCTAACGCGAAGCGAGCCAAACAAGTCGAACGGGAGTACTCGAGTGTGCGGAATAAGCGGACGCAACGACAAAGTATCAGTGGCTGTGATCTGCGTACCGTTGATCGTGCCGTCGATCACGTGACTGGTGATATCAACCAGCCGGTTGTCCTGGTTGCTGTTGGCGGTGCCGGCTTTATATTCCTCGTCGAGGTAAAACGCCGTCCACAAGCCCCCGTCTGTCTCGCCGTAGCTGTAAAGCAGAACTTTCTCAGGCGCGACTTCAGGAATACCGAGCGGGTCCAACTGATAGATGAGCTTGCCGTACTTCTTGCCGCCGATGAACGCCGCAAAGTATCCGGCGCGCTGCGGCGAATAGATATCCATCAAAGATCGCAGGTCAATGTTGTAGCGAAACTGCTTGCGCAGCAAATCCTGGTTCTCTTTGTAGAGACCCTGAGCTCGCGAGGCCTGCGGTCCGCCCGATTTCACGGTCGCGTTTGACGAACTCTTGATGTCATCGAAAGTCTTGTCGGTGAACCGAAGGACAAGTGTTGTGAAATCCTCCGTCAACGATTTTTGATCGACAAAGATTGCAAGAGCGTTCTTCTCCATTTCGGTCGGAGGCGTCAGCTGCAACTGGCCATCGCCGATGAAAACACCGCCCGTGTATCGCCCTTCGACCGGGGCGAGAAAGTAGATTTCACCGCTTCGCAGCGTGAAGACCGCAGCATCGCGTTTCAGCACAAGGTTGCTAACCGAAGCGTAATCTCCGCTGAAGGAGCCCGACTCCGACGCTTTGCCGCGCAGCGACCTGTAAGTCGGATCTGAATTGGCTTTGGTAGACGTCGCCGAAACGTTGACAGCTTCCTCCAACCGCGCGATTTCCATCCTGGCGGTGACGTTGGCGACTTTTCCGTCTTCGACAACCACCTTCTCGACGCGAACATCGGAGAAGCCCCTGGCTACGACCGTCACGACATAAACACCGGCCGGCAGGCCTTCGATCTTGAAGCGGCCCTGTTGATCGGTGGTGCCGTTGTAGGACTGGTTGCTAACCGGATCAACCACGGAGATCGCAGCGCCGACCACAATCGCGCCTTTCGGATCCGTAACGGTTCCGGAAACGACTCCGCCGGCGGCATAGGCCACGGCCAACGACATCGCCATGATCATCAAAATCAGAGCGAGTGAAATTACTTTTCGAAAAAACATCAATTTTGACCTCAATTGAAAGAAGAATGCTAAATCTGGAACGGACCGTTACCAGAGAATCATCGGATGGAATGACCAGGATTCGCAAGGGGGCGAATTAACAAGACATTCTGATGCCAACGCCAATCCCACCGATGCCCATTTTTATCAGGCGTGGGCCGAAAACCTCTGCATTCAGTTTCGGATAAACTTCCCAGCTTGGATGGGAGCGCGGCGGAAGAAGCCCAATTATTCAAGCGGCTCAGGCGGCGTGTCAAGCTGAACAAGCCATGGGAGTGGGTCAGTCCCAGAACATTTAAGAGAAGTTTCACGCAAAGGCGCAAAGCACAGAAAGGCAGGAGGCGCAAAGGGAAGGCGCTGGTCACGATAGGTTCGAAGTATCAGCGACTGAATGTGTTCTTTGCGTCTTTGCGTGAAATCGCCTTCCTTCAATAAAGCCAATTGACCCGGTAGCAATCCATTGTCTCCTTGGTTGTCAGGGAGCGGCTGAGCATGGCATTCTGAAAGCGAGATTTTTGCAGGAGCGGAAAGAGAAGAATGTTCGCAGAAAGTAAGATAAAGACTAAGTTGCTCAGGCGTATGGGCGAGGCGATCAAAGACTTTGGCATGATCAAAGACGGCGATCGCGTAATGGTTTGTCTGTCCGGCGGCAAGGATAGCTACACGATGTTGGATTTGTTGTTGGATGTGCGAAAGCGCGCTCCGGTGCGATTCGACATTCTTGCGGTAAATCTGGATCAGAAGCAGCCGAATTTTCCAGAGCACGTGTTGCCGCAGTATTTAGAGAGCATCAATGTTCCTTATCGCGTCATACAGCAGGACACATATTCGATAGTCAAGAGTCTGGTACCCGCAGGGAAAACCTACTGCGCGGTCTGTTCGCGGATTCGACGCGGCATTCTCTACAACGTGGCGGTCGAAGAGAATTGCACAAAGATCGCACTGGGCCATCATTCGGACGACATCATCACGACGTTTCTTTTGAATCTCTTCTTCACCGGCGTTCTGAAAGCCATGCCGCCGGTTTTGAAAGCGAGAGATGGACGCAACACGGTGATCCGGCCGCTCGCGTATTGTCGCGAGAAAGATATCGCTGCGTTTGCTGCGGAAAAAGAGTTCCCGATAATTCCGTGCGATTTGTGCGGCTCGCAAACTAATTTGAAACGAGTGCGGGTGAACCGGCTGATCTCCGAGTTGGAGAAAGAGATCCCTAACATCCGGGCCTGCATGCTGACCGCGCTTGGAAATTCGGTTCCGTCGCATTTGCTTGACCCGAAACTCTACGACTTCAAGAACCTCAAGCCCGGAGTTGGCGACGTCGAAGCCGAGCTCGACTCGGCTCTCGGACACGTTGAGGAGACAGCCGGGCCGGCTCTGGTTTCGATCATGTAGCAAAAGGCAGGAGATAGAAGTCAGGAGTAGGAGTCAGGAGTCAGGACTCAGGAGTCAGGACTCAGGACTCAGAAGAAAAACGGAGCCTGGCCTCATAATTCGGACCACAGACCGAGAATCGAACCTAAGACAAGTCAGATTCTGACTCCTGACTCCTGTCTCCTGACTCCTGACTCCTGCCTTCTGCTTTAAATCATGGCCGGTGTTACAAAGCGACGTGAGCTGGATTGGAATGAATTCCCGCCCGGCACGGTTACTGAGTACGGCACCTACCTTTGCCTCTCCTGCATTTTCAAGATCTTCACAGCACAACTCGGGCTCGCTCCGCGAACCGCTTATTCCGAAATCAAACGTCATTCTCCTGGCATTGCTGAGCTGACCGCGTCGACCGCGGCGAGGCCGTATTTCGACAGCGACGAAAAGAACCCGCATTGTCCGTATTGCAACGCGGCACGTCGCTGGCACGCTCGGATCGACACGTTTCGGATAGAGGGCGGCAAAGCGACGGACCAGCATCGCAGAGCGTTGGTGAAGTCGCTGCCAAAATCCGAGGACCAGTTTCAGCTGGTAGAAACCAAATCCGATCGGCGCGCGCTTTACTTTGAATGGCTCGACACGCTCGGACACAATTTGGATTTTGAATCGGACGAGTGGCTGATCCAGGCGACTCGCGCTTACCTGGAACGGGTCGAGCCGAAGACGAACTGGGAAGAAGTGTTCGACGGCGTTCGCGCGGTGCGGCGGTCACAACGGATTGAAGAAGGATGGGAGCGTGACGGATCTCGGCTGTTCCTGGCTCCGCCGCTCTATAACGACGCGCTGTTGGTCCAATACCTGGTCAGCCGGTCGCACAAACACGGCGGCCGCACGTTTGAAGGGCGATTGACGTTGATCGAACTCGTGCGTCGGATGCGTTACAGCGGCCATCTGGATGCGCAGGGAATTACCGAACGCGATCAGTTTGAAGTGCTCGAAAAGATGGTCGAGCATTTGGCGGGCGGCGAAGGCGCGGTCAAGCTTTACTACATCGTCGATCGCAGGGATTTTCTCGAGAAGGTCAAAATCGTGTACGCGAAGTATGCGGGGTAGGGGTTAGCGGGTTTCTGCGAGCTTTCAAGCTAGGTCTCAAATATTCAACTAACCCGCTCTGCAGTCAGGAAGGGGACCCTGTCCCCGCTTCTAGATCCAATATCTCTCAAGATTTTTCATTTGTACTCAACACTGAAGATAGGGCCTGTACAGCGGGGACAAGGTCCCCTTCCTGACTGCGAGACCTCTGCCTTGTTTTTGTCCTTTGGACGGTAGATAGCTTTCGAGGCCGATTCTTCGTTGCTATTTCTGATCAGTGTTTGGCCGTATCCTGCGCTTGCCCTTCGACTTTTGCTCGGGCACGTACGTCTGCTTTTCCGGCGGGGTTAATATCATCATGCCGGCTACCGTCTCGCGAGGGCGCGGCGTCTCCCGCTCGACCGTCACGATTGGGAAGTCCCTCTCGTTTATCGCGATCGTTCCCATATTGTGCGTCGGTTCGATTTCCCTCATGACCGCAAAAACGCCAAAGCCCGCGAAAAAGCTCAACACCGACGACACGACCGCATTTCTTATCCGCGAAATCCTACGCTTTATCGCTCGTAAGCCGACCGGGCAATCCTTCGTCAGAATCGTCCCGTCGGTCCTTCGGTAGAATCGCACGCAGAGTCTTCCCTCGGCGCGGTTCACCAGGTCTTCGGCTTCCGCCTTTGTCATTCCTGAAAGATTGTAGACATTGAGTTCGCATTGACCGCAAAAGCGTCTGCGATCGTCACCCAACATCGATTCCCAGTCAGCCGAACAAGGTGACGCGATGCGTACATGATCGAGCGGGTTTTTGTAGCTGGCCATCGGAATCTCTCCCCAAATCGGAATTGCCAAACGATAAGGGAACGAACCGAGGCGGGGCGACTTGCATGAAAAGTAAGGAAATTGAAGTTAGCGGTGTTGAGCCAGTTTAAGCGGTACAGAGTGTCGGCCCAGTTCTGCCTACGCTAGCACTCATCGAACGGGAAACTTGCAGTCAGGAAGTGGACCCTGTCCCGCCTAAGACACATAGCTCGATATCTTTAGAGCAAATGAGTTCGCATCTTGAGCGGGGACAGGGTCCCCTTCCCGACTGCGTGTTACTAGAAAGTACTCAATGCCCGAAGTCTTCGGCTACAAGCGAGTACATCACCGCGTCGGTCGGCTCGCCGTTTACGATTAGCCGTTTGCGCAATACGCCTTCCCGATGCGCGCCCGCCTTCTCGGCCACGCGCTGGCTGGGAAGATTTCCTACCGCGGCGATGATTTCAACTCTGCGAAGGCCCAGGTTCTCCAGCGCGAACCGCGCACCCAGCCTCGTCGCTCGTGTAGCCGCACCGCGTCGCGTATGGCTTGTCCGAATCCAATATCCCAGGTTGATCATTTGGTATTCGCGACGCATGTAGTTCAGGCCAAGGCTTCCCATGAATTCGTTTGTCGCGATGTCGAAGACCGCAAAGCTGTACTCGGCATCGTTCTTCCACGCGTCGGTACGCGATCGAACGTGTGTCGTAGCGTCGACGCGCGAATAGTCTGCGGTGCACCAGGCCATCCAGGTTGCCAGCTCGTTTATCGATTCGCGAACCGCATGGTAGACGAGATCGATGTCTTCCTCGCGGAAAGGCCGCAGCCTTATCACTCCGTCCGATAGTTCTTCAATCATCCTGTTTGTCCCGGCGACTCAAAAAGTAAAGAGCTCCGATAAAAGCCGACGCGATCGCAATCATCACGACGCCGCCCCAAAGCGAAATCGGAAGCAGATAAGACGCGTTGCTGCCGTCGGTGGTTATCAGATAAACCCACTCGTCGAGGGCGAGGCTCAATCCGATTCCGAACCCAATCACAGCCGCGTCGGTTATCCTGCTGTTCTGCTTAAAAAGCACTGCGACGATTCCGCAGAACGTAATCAATATCAGCCCGGTGAAGAGATGATGGATATTGTAAGAGCCGACATTGAAATCGGAGTTCGGCGAGATATGAAGCGAGATCCGCACGACGACAAAGGTAACGATAAGCGAAATCAACAAGAGCAGTGCGCGTCGTTTGTACATTGTTCCGCCTCAAAAGGGAACGGGAACCGCCCGCAAAGAAAATACGAACCACGAAATATCCGAACAAAATGAAAAACCAATCACACGAATCAGCTTGGATGACTCAAGATTGCAGTCACGGTTTGGTGTGATTTTTGTATTCTGTTTCGTGCTGATTCGTGGTTCGTTGCCGCTTCTGCGAAACCATTCTGCTACCCAGGGAATTATTGAATGCTAATTTCTCAGGTCTTCTTTGCGCCTTGGCGTCTTTGCGGAAACCCGATTTCTTTCACCCCTGCCAATTCGGGTTTGTCAGCGACGTCATGATGTGATCGCGCCACTCGCCGTCGATTCGAAGATAATCGCGCGCGTACCCCTCGACCGTGAAACCCAGTCGTCTCAGCAGCCGTCCACTGCGCTCATTCACCGGAAGATAATTCGCCATGATCCGATGAAGACCGATTGGGCCAAAGGCGTAGGCGATCGACGCCACCAGCGCTTCGTACATCAAGCCCTTGCCTTCCCAGCGAAAATCGATTTTGTAGCCGAGGTAACAGGCGTGAAACGGACCGCGAACAAAGTTGTTGAAGTTGCATTCGCCCAGCACTGGTCCGGACGGATCGGTCCGGTCAAACATCACCAGCTTCATCGAACGGCCCTGAAGAAAATCTTTTTGCGCGACCGCCAGCGCATTCCGCCAGTACTCTTCGGTGTCAAAGCCGGACGACGGAGTCGGTTCCCAGCGCGTTAGATGCCCGCGATTCTCCAGAGCAAACGCGAGCCTTCGCGCTGCCGCATCTTCCTCGGGAACGGTCAGCAAAAGCCGTGCGGTTTCGATGCGGGGAAACTTAGAAGCTTCTTCCATGAATACTATTTGAGCAGCGCGCGTTCTTCGTCTGTCGGTGGACGGCGGCGATAGCGGTGTGTGATGGGCCGTCGACGACCGATCCCGATCGCGTGTCGGGATACGATCAAGGTTGGCGGCAATTGTCTGCGTTTGAATTCATTGGCGGGTGATTCTACTCGATTCAAAAGATCGTAGACCTGCGTCGCGTCATGCCCGGCGGCGATTATCTCTTCGGGCATAGCCTTGTCCTCAAAATACATTTTGAGAATCGGATCGATCTGATCGTATGGCGGCAGGCTCTGGTCATCGAACTGGTCCGGCGCGAGTTCGGCCGACGGACGTTTGTCGATAATTTCGCGAGGGATAATTTCGCTTTGACGATTTAGGTGATTGGCTAGCTGGTAAACCTCGGTTTTAAGCACATCACCCAAAACCGCGAGACCGCCATTTGTATCTCCATACAAAGTGCAGTAACCGAGCGCCAGTTCTGATTTGTTACCGGTCGAGAGCAACAGCCGGCCTTCTTTGTTGGAAATAGTCATCAAGATATTTCCGCGAAGCCGCGATTGCAGGTTTTCAGCGGCGAGCGATTCTCCGCCGCGCGTAGGCGCGGTAAGGCTGAGCTCATTCGTCAGCACCTTAAACGCTTCGGAGATCGGGCGCTCGATCGTCTCCATCCCGAGCCGGCGACCAAGCTCGACGGAATCATCCACGCTGCCGCGCGATGAATACGGCGAGGGCATCATCACCGACAACACGTTCTGCGAACCCATTGCCTCGCATGCCAGCGCGGCGACTATGGCCGAGTCGATACCGCCGGAAAGACCCAACACCGCTTTCTCGAAACGATTCTTTCGCGCATAATCTCGGATTCCAAGAATCAGCGCCTGATGAAGGGCCTCGAGATCGGTACCCGGTAAGCAACGACCATCACGAACCCCGCAATCCAGATCGACCGTGCCGCAGAATTCTTCGAACGGCGGCGCCTGCAGAATTATTTCGCCGCGACAATCAGCAACCATGCTGGCGCCATCGAAAATGATCCCGTCGTTGCCGCCAACCAGGTTGACGTAAACGATCGGCAACCCCGCTAGTTTGGCTCGGTGCGAAACCATCGAACACCGCTGGCCCATCTTCCCTTTGTTGAAAGGCGACGCGTTCGGCGAGACAAGCACGCTGGCGCCCAACTCGATCAACTCGTCGGCGGGATCGTGCGCATAAAGGCTCTCGCGCCAGAACGTCTTGTCGTTCCAGAGGTCCTCGCAAACAGCGACGCCGAGCCGTCCTTCCTTCAAAGGAAAAAGGCGACGTTCGCGTCCGGCCACGAAGTAACGCGGGTCGTCGAAGACATCGTATTCGGGGAGCAGTGACTTGTCCGCGAAGCCCAGCACTTTTCTGTCGCGGATGACCGCGGCGGAGTTGTAGAGCCTGCGGCTGGCGCCGCTTTCCGCGGGACGCACAGTGCCCACAACGGCGGTCAATCCGTCCGTCGCTTCAATAATTTTTTCGAGTGGTACGAGCGAAGATCGAGCGACGTCTCGATCGAGGAACCAGTCCCAGGACATGTAGCCCTGGACCGCTACCTCGGGCAAGACGACCAGGTCTGATTGGTCTCGTTTTGCCTGTTCGATCGCGTGGAGAACCCGCTGGACGTTGCCTTCGTAATCGCCGTTGGTGGTGTTGATCTGCCCGATGGTGACGCGCATTGTTGTCGTTGTATGCCGATACTGTACTAATTTTTTCTTTCGATCATGCTAGGTCGCATCCACGAGTCGGTCAAGCGACCGAATGTCCGACAAACTTCAGTTTGTCGAATACGCGCGACAAACTGAAGTTCGTCGGACACTCGGCCGCTACTGCCGTCTGTTGACAACGATGCGGAGAGAGCTCTTCTGGCTCGTACCGATCTCGATCGGATTGCCGAGCTGGAGCGGAAGAGTCTCGCCATCAATACTGATTTCGAGCGGCGGCACCGACATCGCCATTCCCGGCGAATCGACTGCGGGTTCCGGCTGGGAAGGCTTAGCTGTGTCGCTGGTCCGCGTCAGCAGATTCGTGGCAACCACCCGCCATGTTGCGGGTGCACATCGCAGACGCAATCCCGGAGTGTCGGTCTCGGCGGCTTCACCCACGGCCAGCGCGTCCAATTTGAAAAGCCCTTCTCCGCATCGCACTCCATCCGAATCGTAGAACGTGGCCCATCCGGAAACGTAGTTGTAGAAGAACGGGCTTCGGTTCTCGATTACAAGCCGAACATTTGTGACCGGCGAATCGACCGCTCCTCTCAAATCGGTTGTGCGAAGCCGGCCCGCCAGCGCGGCGCGTCCTTCCGCGTCGGACGCTATGGCCTGCTCCTGCAACCCGACGCGTTGTTCGCCACCTTGCTGGCCCAGACAGGTGGCGCTGAACAGCAGGAAGGCCAGGAATAAAAGGATGGAATTCGATCTCATTTTTCTCTCCTCCCGCATGGGAATCTCAATGGTTGAGTTAACTGAAAAGACGGTTTCTCGCAAAGGCGCAAAGAACAAAAAGCCGCAAGACGCAAAGAAGGCATTCATGATCCTGTATGATCTTGAGAAGCTTCAGCTTCGCTCCGCTTCGCGCCTTCACGCTTTCTTTCCTTTGCGTCTTTGCGCGAAACTTCCTCCCGGCAAATTCAAAACCTCAATTAATTCACCAAACCACCGGAAGCACCGACGCGCCGCGGGGCATTATGTAACCGCTTCGGCCTCCGGCGTCGTACTCAGCCATCGCTTCTTCCAGAGTACGGGCCGGCGTCATTCGCATCGATCTGACTACTTCGTCTTCAAGACCTGATACGAGGATTATTCGAAAGCGCTCGGCCTTGGTCAACAGCGCCCATGCTGTTTGCCCATTCACCTTGTAGCTTTCGCGCAATCGTTGCTCGAGCACGCGCGAGTTCTCGGCTTCGAACCAATTCAAAAAATCATCACGGCCCAAACCTTCTGAGCACTTCGCCACCAGTATTATCGTTCCGCCGTCGAGGCATGCCAGCGCGGCCATGTCCAACGCCTTGTGCGCCTGGATTAGGTTCAAGTCGTACGGCTTTCCGCCGCAGCTTACGATAACCATTTCGCGCCGGCCATCGAGCTTCACCGAATGTGTTGACGCATACTCATCGCAAGCGCGTCTGTGGGCCTCGCGCCAATCACCCGCAAATAGCCGCAGCACAAGTCCGCGTTGGTTGACTACGGAGTTGATCAGGAACGATGGCCCAACCAACGCAGCCACGCGCTCGCACTCTTCGTGGACCGCGTTGCCAACGAGCAATCCCGTTCCGACTCCTTCGCGCCGTCCGCCTCGTTCGAAATCAAGCGCGAGCAGATGCGTGGCTTCGACGGTCGCGGCGCCGGCAAGGCCGGGACAGATTGACTTGCGACCACCGGTGAATCCCGCGAAGTAATGAAATCCAATCGCTCCCGTAAGAATGACGTGCGAATGTTCGCGCAGCGCTCGATTGACCTGGACCGGAATGTCGAGCTCCGTCAGTCCAAGGTTTACGAGGCCCGTCGGGTCGTAAGCATCGTGATCGAGAGTCTTAATCCGCTGCGTTATGAACGGCGTCAACAGAGCGTTCTTCTCTTCGGCGGTGACGGCGCGATGAATGCCCGTCGCAAAAATTATGCGTATGTCGAACGGCGCGACGCCGGCTGCTATCAATCGTCGAACGAGCAACTGAACGATCTGTGCGCTGCCGCTTTCACGCGTCGCATCGGAAACAACGATCAGGACTGTGTCGCCGGCGGAGACTATCTCGTCCAGCGGAGCGGATCCGATCGGGTTTTCGAGCGCGGCTCCGATCTCTGAATCCGAGAGCGGACGTTCTGCGGCGGAATCGGCCGCGGTCAGGACGCGAAAGCGCTGGTCGTCGTACTCCAGCGTGAGCGACTCGTCGCCGTAGCCTAAAGTGATTTCAGCCATAGACCGCCGGGTCAAACTCCGAAGCGAATCAGCCCGCGCTCGATCGTGTTCAGCAAAGCCACGTCGGTTTCTCCGGAAGCTCTCGCGTCTCCCAACCACCGCCGCAATTTGCGCGCTTCTTCCAAAGTTTCGATCCGGCATCCGCCGGTCAGCGCAAGCGAAACCAGACAGTCGGGAGCGCCGTGCGTCACAAGCGCGGCTTGCAACGCGGCTTGCTCTCGCAGATCAAGCGTAAGTAGAAGATTGATCTCCATCGCTCTTGTTTGATTTCTTTGCGTCTTTACGGGACCCCGTTTTCCTATTCGCTGGTTGAGCGAAAACAGGCCGTGCCCGAGTGACAGAAGTGAAACGCCTCGTCCTCGAAGTCCGCAGTTTCCATTTGAATCGTCAGGTGCCCCACGCCAAACCGAGCCAGCAATTTCCTGCGGAGCTCGTTCAGGAGTTCAGGCTGCGCGATTACCTCTGTATGAATCACATGAGCGCTCAATGCTTCGCGCCCGGACGTAATCGTCCAGACGTGCAGATCGTGAACGGCCTGGACGCCCTCGGTTTCGAGGATCGCTTCTTCAACCGCGGCAAGGTTGATATGCGCCGGCGTGCCTTCCAACAACACGTTCACCGATTCGCGAATCAGATTCCACGAGCTCCAAACGACCAGCAAACTTATGAACACGCTGAACAATGGATCCGCGGCATACCAGCCGTACAACATCATCAGCGCGCCCGCGACGATTGCGCCCAGCGAACCAAGTGCGTCGCCGATGATGTGCAACCAGGCGCCGCGCACGTTGAGATCATCTTTGTGATCGCCGTGCAGAATCCACGCGCAAGCAACGTTAGTGATCAGGCCGCCGATCGCAACCAACATCATTACGCCGCTCTTGACCACGGGAGGATTGCCCCAACGTTGATAAGCTTCGTAGAAAATCAATGCCGAGATAAGTACCAGTGCTACGCCGTTCACGAACGCCGCGAGAATTTCGAGCCGGTAGTAGCCGAAAGTTTTGCTGGGTGTGGCCGGACGCGATCCAAACCATAAAGCCGTCAACGCCAGCGCCAACGCAGCGACGTCGGTCAGCATGTGTCCCGCGTCGGCAAGCAGCGCCAGCGATCCGGTCCACCAACCGCCCACCGCCTCGGCGACCATGTACAGCGCGGTCAAAACCAGGACGATGCTCAACCGCCGGCGATTTCGCGCGGTTGGCCCCTCGTCATGGCTGTGTGCTGCCAGGCCATGTGCGTGAGGCTTGGCGCTGTGACGATGGCCGTGGGTTGTCGCGTGTGCGTGAGACATAAATCGCTATTTTCGGAAACCCTGTATCGGTGCCTTTTGGGCAAAGTTAACTACAAACCACGAAATCCACGAACAAAATGAAAAACCAATCACACGAATCGAGTAGAACTTTGAGAAGACTCAATTACTTCGTGTGATTTCGTCCTTTCGGTTTGGTGTGTTTAGTGGTTCGTCGTTAACTCTGCTCAATATCGGAAATCGAAGCCGGCTAAACCTCACCCGTTCTCACACTCTCGCAAGCGCTTGCTTCACATCGGCGATGATGTCGTCCGCGGCTTCGATGCCGACAGAAACTCGAACCGTCGCGGGTGAGACGCCCGCGGCTCTGAGTTGCTGGTCGGTAAATCCATTATGCGAAGAATAGAGCGGATAACTTATCAGCGTCTCGACGCCGCCCAGGCTCGGCGCGCATTGCGCCAGCTCCAGCGCGTCGATAAACCGTTCGACCTCCGCTTCACCGCCAACCAGATCAAACGCCACCACGCCGCCGAAAAGCGACATCTGTCGCCGTGCCAGCGCGTGACCCGGATCGCCCTCTAACCCCGGATAATAAACTCGCGCCACCTTGTCGTGTGTGCTGAGCGCATCCGCCAACCGCATTGCGTTTTCGCAGCAAACTCGGACGCGCACATCCAGCGTCTTGATTCCGCGATCGAGCAGATAAGCGGCAGCGGGATCCAACGTGGCTCCGGTCATCACCGCGTAACGACGAACACGATCGATGTACTCGCGCGATCCCGCCACGCCGCCGGCGGTCAAGTCTGCATGCCCGCCAAGATATTTTGTAGCGCTGTGCATCACCGCATCGATGCCGCGTTCGAGCGGCCGTTGCAGCAGCGGAGTGGCGAAAGTGTTATCGACGATCGAAAAGAGTTTCGCGGCGCGAGCTGACTCGGCCGCCAGCTCCAAATCAACCAGACGATTGATCGGGTTGGTCGGAGTCTCGAACCAAAACGCGCGTGTTCGTTCGCCCGCGATCTCGGGCAAATTCGCGATGTCTTCGATGCTGATGAACCGCGAGCGAACTCCGAATCGACCGAGCACCTGTTCGATGATCCGCGTCGTGCCGCCGTAGATCGTTTCGCAGGCGATGATCTCGTCACCGGCTTCGCAAAGCGCCGCCAGTGCACAAAATGTCGCGGCTGAACCGGACGAAGTAACGACGGCGCTTTCGGCTCCTTCCAATTGCGCGAGCTTACGTTCAACTTCTGCGACCGTCGGATTGGCATAGCGCGAGTAGAAATAACTGCCCGGCATGTCGCCGCGGGCGTAACTTCGCAACTCCGCAAAATTCCTGAAGCGAAAGACGGTCGAGTGATGGACTGGAGGGACGACGGCGCCAAACCCGTGATCGTCAGTTCGGCGCTCGCCGTGAACAGCGACCGTGGCAAATGACGGCAAAGTGGTTGCGTCGTCTTTTTCGGATTCCATCAGGTGCGTTCCAGTAACCAGCCAAGCGATGGCTAAGCTTAGCAGATTACGTTGAGCCCTGACAGGCGTTTGAACTCGCGCGGAGCGCTGAAGGCGCGGCAGAAGTTAGCCAGGGGTAAGCGCGAAGCGAAGCGGAGCATGCAGCCCCTGGATCCGCCTCATCAAAGTGGTCGAGCCGTGAAAGGGCGACCCGAAAGCCACGCGTTCTTGTTTGAAAATTGAGTATATCTGTCGCCCTTTCAAGGGCTAACCGCCAGGTTAGCGGCTGTACGAGGGGCGGCGCGCTTCGCGCTTGCCTCCTGACTACCTTCTGCCGCGCCTTCGGCGCTCGTTGATTTATGCACCTCGCGTAACTCGGCAGATTCGCTACTTATCAACCCATTAATTGCAATGCCATTGCGGCCGCAAACGGGCCCCATCGCGGCCCACTTTCCTCTAGACACACGGGCTGGGTTTATCTATCATGTGGCACGCCTCGCCGGAGGCGGTGCCCCAATTGCATTACGGATGATCAAATCCGCTAGTCTTCAAACCTAGCTTTCATCCAAATAACAACGACTCGTGATCGACTGTGCTGCCTCGCATGGAGCATTCAGTGTCGCCGAGTCGCCCCATAGCAAAGAAACTGCGGAGGTTTAACCATGATAAGAATGGGCCGAGGCTCGAAATCGGAACCCGACAATGAGCAGAATTCGGAAAGTCCGGAAACTCAACCAAACTCGCTTTATCCATCAAACTCCTATCAGAATCAGAACACGCAGTACCAGCAAGCTGGTGCGGTTGAAAGCTCGATGTCGTCGCGCGCTGTCAGCGAGAGCGAATCGCTCGCCCGCGATATCAAGGACGGAATCCTGAGCGGCTATGTCGGAAACGGAACGGTCCTCAAGGGCGAGGCTTCATTCAAAGCAATGCTCCGTGTTGACGGGCATCTGTCGGGCAGCGTCAGCTCGGAAGGCGGAACGCTTCTGGTCGGCAACAACGGCATCGTTGATGCGGACATAAAAGTTGCGATCGCGACGATTCACGGCACGGTCAACGGCGACATCATCGCCAGCCAGCGACTCGAGCTGGGACGCGCGGCCAAGGTCAACGGCAACATCCAAACACCGTCGCTGGTCATCGAGCAGGGCGCGTTGTTCGAAGGTAGCTGCCGCATGGTTCAGCCCAAAGCCGATCACGACCAAGCACGTGAAACTATGATGCGCGGTTCTTCGCGCTCTGATGTGCTGGATGCGACTTCGATGCAGCCGGTATCGGACGAAACCACTTCCGACTATTCGGATGTTTCGGATGTAGCGAGTTAACGACTCGCGTAGCATTTCAAAAAGATTATGGCGCTCCGGATCAAACCGGAGCGCCATTTGTTTGTGCGATCGGTTATCTCGATACTTAAGTAAGCTAAGTCGCACGTCTTTTGGTATTGTACCAGTAGTCTCGAATATTCCTGCTTCAGTGCGGAGCATTGAAAGTAGCTGTTTTCACTGCATAACGCAGTCAGGAAGGGGACCCTGTCCCCGCTTTTTCAAATTAAGATCTTTAGTCTTGAGGCCAGGACAGGGTCTCCTTCCTGACTGCGAGTTTTTTTGCAAGAGTTCAACTGACACAGCTCTTCCATAATGACGGTAGCAATGAAACTGACCCAGCACTAATCATGGAAACAGTAAATACCGAGCCAATACCAAACGGCGCTTCGAGAATCGTGCGGGCCGCCTGCCCGCACGATTGTCCGGACACCTGCGCTATGTTGGTCACGGTCGAGAACGGTCGCGCGGTTCGCGTCGCGGGCGATCCGGATCATCCGGTCACGCGTGGATTTCTTTGTACAAAAGTCAATAACTACGAACAGCGCACCCACAGCCCGGACCGCATTCGAACTTGTTTGCGACGGGTCGGCGCGAAAGGTGAAGGGAAGTTTGAAGAGATTAGCTGGGACGAAGCGCTCGATCTGATCGCGACACGGTTTCGTCAGTTGGCAGATTCGCCGGAAGGCGCAGAAACGATCCTGCCTTACAGCTACTGCGGCACGATGGGCCTGGTTCAATCGCAGTCGATGGACCGACGTTTCTTTCATCGGCTGGGCGCTTCGCAACTGGATCGAACAATTTGTGCGACGGCAGGTGGCGCGGGATACGAGGCGACGATTGGAGCAAAGATCGGAACCGATCCCGAGAAATTTAAGGATGCGAAACTGATTCTGTTGTGGGGCACGAACACGCTGACCGCTAATGTTCATATGTGGCCCGACATTCTTGAAGCTAAGAAGAACGGCGCGCGTCTTATCGCGATCGATCCGCGTCGAACGCGCACCGCCGATCAATGCGACGAACACATAGGGCTCCTGCCGGGATCGGACGCAGCGCTTGCGCTCGGGATGATGCACGTAATTTTCGCGGAAGAGTTGGAGGACAAGGATTACCTGACCAATTACACGATCGGCGCTGACGAATTGCGACAGCGAGCGATGGAGTATCCACCCGAGCGAGTCGCGGCGATTTGTGGCTTGCCGGTGGAAACGGTAGTTCGCTTAGCTCGCCTCTACGCGCGCACAAGGCCTGCGGCGATTCGAATAAATTACGGAATTCAGCGACACGCGGGCGGAGGCATGGCTGTTCGAACGGTGGCGTGTCTGCCCGCGATTGTTGGAGCCTGGCGCGACGCAGCCGGCGGGATCGTGCTTTCGACCAGCGGAATGTTTCCTCTCAATTACACGAAGCTCGAGCGCCCCGATCTTATGCCTTCTCCGACTCCGCGCGTTCTGAACATGTCAGAGCTGGGCGATCTCTTGCTCCGCAGAGATGATCCGCCGGTTCGGGCGCTGTACGTCTACAACTCGAACCCGGCGGCGGTGGCGCCTGATCAGGCGAAAGTGTTGGAAGGTTTCAGGCGTGAAGATTTGTTTACCGTGGTCCACGAGCTTTTCATGACGGACACCTGCGACTACGCAGACGTGGTGTTGCCCGCCACCTCGCAGCTCGAACACTTCGATCTTCATAAGGCGTACGGCCATTTCTACCTGGCTGTGAACGAACGCGCGATCGAGCCGCTTCACGAATCAAAGCCGAATACAGAAGTATTTCGTCTGTTGGCCGACCGGCTGGGTTTTGAGGAAGATTGCTTTCGTGATTCAGATGAAGACATCGCACGCCAGGCGCTGGAAACTGATCATCCGTCTTTGGCGGGCATCACGTTCGAAGCGCTGCGCGAAAAGGGATGGATGCGATTGAATGTCGCCGCGGATTTCGCTCCGTTCGCGGAAGGAAATTTCCCGACGCCGTCCGGCAAATGCGAATTGGTTTCTGAGAGATTGGAGTCGTTGGGCCTTCCGCTTGTTCCCGATTACGTCCCGCCGGCCGAGTCGCGTACCAGCTCGCCCGAACTGGCGAAACGATTTCCGCTGGCCCTGATCACACCCGCGGCGCACGCTTTCTTGAATTCGAGTTTTGCGAATCTTCCCAAGCAAGTGAAGCAGGAGCTTCGCCCGTTTCTTGAAATTCATCCGAGCGATGCCGCCGCCCGCGGAATCAGCGACGGCGACGGCGTGCGCGTTATCAACGATCGCGGCTCGTGCGAATTGTTCGCTGTCGTCACGACCCGTGCGCGCGAAGGCGTAGTGGTGTCACCGTCGGTTTGGTGGAACAAACTTTCGCCGGGGCTGAAGAATGTCAACCAACTGACATCGCAAGCCCTGACCGACATGGGCGGCGGCGCTACGTTTTACGACGCGCTGGTCGAAGTTGAAAAGATGGAAGAAAGCACCGGCGCCTTTCGAGTCTAAGTTGACGGGCAAGGGGGACCGGCCTGTGGGTTGTCTGAGTATTGCCAGGCAAGTAGTTGGAGTGTATACATCGCTCATCTTACTGAGAGATCCGTCGGCCTCGATTCGTTCGGGTTGAGAACTTGTCAGCTACTTCTTTTAGAGATGCAACCTAAGTTTTGAGGGGCTAATGTCGAAAAACACCAAGCCAAGTGTAGATATTTACGGTGGACGTGATCCTCGCGAAATGCCTGTGTACCGCTTCGGAGATGCCGCTTCTTTCCTACATGAACCTGGTTGAGGCGTTTGTTCTAAGCGGGCTAAGGAGAGAGCACAGGATTAAGTTGGATAAGATCCGTATTGCAATAGGAGCTCTCAAACGCGAGTTCAACTCCAAGCATCCACTCGCTGAACATCAGTTCGAGACGAACGGAGTGGATCTTTTTGTGCAGAAGTACGGACAGCTAATCAATGTTGGGAGAGACGGACAACTAGCAATGAGGAGCGTCCTTGAAAACTATCTAATGCGGGTTGAGCACGATCCATCAGGCCGAGCAGCGCGTCTTTATCCATTCATTCGGCTCAGTGACACGGAACAGCCTCGAAATGTTGTTATCAACCCATACGTCTCGTTTGGAAAACCAGTCATAGCCGGTACGGGCCTCCCTACCCGTGTGGTCGCAGAACGGTTCAAAGCTGGTGACTCGATTCATCAAATCGCCGCCAACTATGGCCGTAAAGGAGAAGAAATTGACGACGCGATCCGATACGAGCTTAGAATCGCTTGACAACACTCGTACTGCGATCCGCGCCCCAAACACCTTCATTCGCAATTCCCGGTGAAGTGGAGATTGAAGTAAGTAAGATCTCTCGCAAAGGCGCGAAGCACAGAAATACAGAAGGCGCAAAGAAGTTGCTCAATCTTCTTTGCGCCTTTAGTTTTCCGTTCTCTGCGCCTTTGCGCGAAACGCTTTTTTATTAGGCGGGAACTCAACCGAAGGACCTCATATTGGCAGCGAACTCGCCGCTCAACAGGCTTGACATCGAACGCCATCTCACCGATACATTAAGTATCTTGTTCTAAAGTCTCCCTGTAACTTCATGAAACTTCAATATCAAACGGAAACCTGTCTCCGTGCGCCGTTGTTTCGGCGCGTCGTCGCGTTGGTCTGCCTCTTGTTGACGCTGCCGACTGCCATCGCCATCGGGCAAAAAGCCAAACAGAACAACTCTGCCAAGTCCGCGCCGAACCGCACGGCGGCGCGAGCTTCGATCCCTGAAGAGATTCTTTTGACTCTTGTCCGCGCAGAAGACGAACGACGTTGGGGAGCCGAACAGGCGTCGCTCTTTTCAGACAAACGCGCGGCGGTTCGCGAGCGAGCCGCACTGGCAGCAGGTCGGATCGGAGACGAACGGTCGGTTTCGTCGCTCGCAATCCTGCTCGAGAACGACAAGAGCGTCGCGGTGCGCGCGATGGCCGCGTTCGCGCTGGGTGAAACCGAGGCTGCGTCAGCCGCGGATCCGCTTTTGTCGGCGTTGAAGCGCGGATCGGAAGCCGCTGCAGTTCGCGCGCGCGTCGTCGAAGCGATCGGTAAAGTCGGCGCAGCTTTACCAGAGAAAGAGACGGAGAAGAAGAAGTTGCTTGACGATGCGATCGTCAATACGTTGTCGCTCGAATCGCAACCCGGTATTAAACGACAGCGCGAAGTAGTGCTGGAAGCTTTGACCGCCGCGCTTCGTTTGAAACCCGCGAACGGCGGCCCGGTCGTAGCGCTGTTTCTGACCGACCCCGATCCTGCCATTCGGGCTGATGCCGGAAACGCGTTGTCGCGGATGCGCGCCAGGGACGGCGGCGATCAATTGCGGGCAATGCTGATGGGCGAGACCGACGACGTCGCGCGCGCCAACGCTGCGCGAGCGTTGGGCGCGGCCAGGAACACGGAGGCTTTCGAGGTCCTGCTGGCGCGCAGCACCAGCGACGCGGACGAACGCGTTCGTGTCAGTGCCATACGAGCGCTCGGCGCATTGAAAGATGCGCGCGCAGTTCCTCCGCTGTTACAGCGCGGCGGCGCGCTTATGACTTCTTATCGAGCCGCGAAGGCTCGCGGCGTGTCGCGTCCGTCGGAACTTAACGAGCTTTTGGAAATTGCCACGGCGCTTGGTCTTACACTGGCAAACACCGGCGATGCACGCACGATCGAATGGTTGCGCGAATTTCGCGACGCGCAGGAAGTCATCGATCCTGAAACCGAGATCGCGTTTGCGCGCGTCGCACCGTCGGCATATCTGCGCGAAAGGCCGTTCAATAAGACGGCGGACGAAGTTATCCGGACATGGATGTTTGCGGATTGGCGAAGGGTCGCAAGCCTGGCGCAGGGGCTGAACGAAATCGCAAACATTACCGCGGAGGCCGCAGGAAACGGCGTGGTTAGCCTGCAGGCAGACGCCCAAATAATTCTACGCGCGCTTTTGGACGACCAACGGCTGCCGCCGCTGGCGACGCCCGATGTTTTAAGGGCGCTTGCGACTCTGAAGCCGATGGATCTTGATGCGACTCTGCGTCTGCAGATGAACGCGAAGGACGTGCTTGTCCGAGCAACCGCTGCCGAGCTCCTGGGCGGATTGCCCCACAGTGAAGCAAGGGACGCGAACACGACCGTGCTGGCTGACGCGTTGCCCAACGCAATGAAAGATGAATTGAACGACGCGGTGCTTGCGATCGTGGATGCGTTGGGAAAACAGAAGAGCGCGGCTGCTAATGAGGCGATCAGGAGCACGCTCGATTCGCCCGATTATCTGGTTCGCCGTCGCGCCGTCGCAGCTTTGAAAGCCAACGACGCAGGCGATTTCTCGGTGCGTATCGGAAACGTCGCTACACGCAATACGCCGCAGGATTATCTTCGCGCGATTGGCCGCAGGAACGGTCGCGTTCGTGCTTTGGTTAAGACGGACAAGGGCGAGTTCACTATCGAGCTTTTGCCGGACGATGCACCGTTGACTGTTGACAGCTTTGTGCAGCTTGCCCGGCGCGGATTTTTCAACGGGATCACGTTTCACCGAGTGGTGCCGAACTTCGTGGTCCAGGGCGGCGATCCGCGCGGCGACGGGAACGGCGGACCCGGTTACCAGATTAGATGCGAGATTAACGAAGTCGAATACGGACGAGGCGCGGTTGGAATGGCTTTGTCGGGAAAGGACACCGGTGGCTCGCAGTGGTTTGTCACGCACGCACCACAGCCGCATTTGGACGGAGGCTACACGGTGTTTGGGACGGTGGATGCGGCGGGCGCGCGTTTGGTTGACGGGATAGCGCGGGGGGATCGAATCGTCAGCATCACGATCAGCGAAGGACCGCGCGCCGCAACCAGGTCAGCGAAGACGAAGAATGGCGAGGATGCAAAGCCGCGGAAGAAATAGCAAGGTGGTGAGGCTTTGCACAATAATTGGTTTGTATTAGTCCGCGCAGCGGACGACGTGACAGTAGCCCAGCGATTTATCGCTGGGGATATCGTGAAACAGAGCGGAAGTCCGTGGAACGGACGACTGAAACGAAACAATATCTTACGGCTACCGTTCAGCCGTCCGCTCTGCGGACTATTAGACCTTTCGCTCCTCGCCCCAGCAGTGAACTGCTGGGCAATTATCATCCGGTCCGCTAACACGGACCTGTCATCGATAATTTCTGTGCAAGCAAGGTGGTGAGTATGTTCCAGCGGAGACGTTCTGATTCAGAAAAAGGTGATGGGAAAGACGTACTGCGTTTCTGTTCGCCATCGTTCATCGCTTTTGCGCGAAGTCCCTGGCTAACAGATCATCGCCTGGCTATGGGATTCGTTTTGCTCCTGACGATTCTGGCTCCATACACCACCGAAGCATTCGCTCAAACCTCCGACTCACCATCTCAAACCGAAACCGAACTCATCACGGACCGCTACGATATAGACATCAAACTCAATTTCGCCGATCGAAGTTTTGCCGGTGTCGAACGAGTTCGATGGGTCAATCGAGGCGAGCGCCCATGCTCGGTCCTGTATTTTCATCTCTACGCAAACATGCGAACGCCGGCGTCTGGGACGCCCGCGACTGACGAACCGCGGCTGGAGATTTCCGAGGTTCGCGCGGCGGACACCGGATCGCCTTTGCCATTCGCGATCGATGATCAGGGAATTTCGCTCCGGATCAATCTGCGCGTTCCCATCTCAGTCGGCGACTCAACCGAAGTCATAATCGGCTTCAAGGGAAACGTTCCCGAGATCGAGTCTGACGAGACGGGCATCCTGGCCCACATCATTCAGCAGGTAGATGCCGTCCTGCGCAGCGAGCGCGAAACGCGCCGCGCGCGTGACATTAATTTTCGATGCCGAAATGTGATGCTGCTCGGCGCAGCCTATCCTGTGCTGGCCACGCGGGACGGCGATGACTGGCAGCGCAGAGTCGAAACCAGTATCGGCGATTCGTTGTTTACCGAAGTCGCGGACTATCGCGTTGCGGTCGAGACCGACGCCGGAGTTTCGTTGTTCACTTCGATTGAAGAGTCCGCGCGAAAATCGGAGCAACCTTCAAATAGCCGCGTCTTCGAGGGAAACGATCTGCGCAACTTTGCGATCGTTGCCGGCCCAACTCTTCGCGCGCAGGAAAAGATGGTCGGCAGCCTGAAGGTGCGTTCGATTTACGCCGCCGAACACGAAACGGTCGGACGTCGCGTCCTGACCATCGCGTCGGAAGCCGCGCAGACGTTCACCAACCGTTTCGGAGAACTGCCCTACAAACAGATAAGCATTGTGGAAGTTCCGCTGGTTGCGGGGTTGGGCGGGGTTGAGTTTGCCGGTATCGCCGCGCTGGCCAGCGCTTTCTACGTCGATTTTGATTCGCAGGCGGTGCGCAACCTGCCGGAGTTGGTGCGACAACAGCGCGAGTCGGTTGAAGACAGTCTGGAGTGGAGCGTCGCACACGCGGTCGCGCAGCAATGGTGGGGCGGGGTCGTGGGTAACGATCCCGAGCGATCGCCCGTCATGGACGAGGCGCTTTCGAACTTCTCGGCGTTGCTCTATTACAAGGAGACGCACGGAGAAGAACGGGCCGCCATGGCGATGGAAGACCAACTCCGCGGCGTTTACAAAATCTATCGAACGTTTGGCGGCGAGGACATGGCTGCCGATCGCGGCGCCCGCGAGTACCGAAACTTTTTTCAGTACGCCGCCATCGTCAACAGCAAGGGCGCGCTGATGTTCAATTCGCTTCGCACGCTGCTGGGAGACGAAAAGTTCTTCACTGCGCTTCGTAGTTATTACAAAACGAACCAGCTCGAGATCGCGGAGATGGACGATCTGCGCGGAGCGTTTATCGCCGAAGCGCCACTGGCCCAACGACGCGCGGTCGCGCGAATCTTTCAACGCTGGCTGTCCGGCAAGCGCGGCGACGAAGACATCGCTCCGCCCGATCCGCAACTGGCACAGGCGCTCGGGATCAATCCGAATATCCAGAAGAGCGGGGATCGCAACGCCTTTTCGCGGCTGGGCCGGTTCTTTTGGCAGCAGATGACGCGGTTGAGGTAGGCGGGTAAGGAAAAAGAGAGTGAACGATCTGCGAAGCTGATCGTAAAGATTAGCGACGGTGGTCGAGTGCGAAGAGGGCTCGACGTTGAGCCAACGAAATCGAGATGAGATTCGGCGTTGAAGAGAATACTTAAGTGGGGTGCCTCGCAGTCAGGAAGGGAACCCTGTCCCCGCTTATCAATTACTGTCTGCAGTCAAAATTATGCGGCTTAGCGGGGACAGGGTCCCTTCCCGACT
The DNA here is from genome assembly GCA_963702045.1 of Pyrinomonadaceae bacterium. Lineage (GTDB taxonomy): Bacteria > Acidobacteriota > Blastocatellia > Pyrinomonadales > Pyrinomonadaceae > JACMLC01. Next base: position 4,055,996 of record OY969701.1, on the reverse strand, counting down.
GCGTTGTTCAAAGTAAGCAGTGACTTCTAATCTTAATGAGACAATTCAAAATCCCACAGGCCCTGGAAAAAATGGCGAGCTCCAAGCCCGAACGTCGTGCCGTCGAAGTCGAGGAGAGTTTGGATCAGCTCAGCCGTTGGATGGACGGCCTGTTTCGAATTCCGGGAGTCGGATGGCGATTCGGTTTGGACGCGTTGATTGGTTTGATTCCCGGTGTGGGCGATACCGCCACTTCGGTGGTTTCGTTCTACATTCTCGCCAAGGGAGTGCGATATCGAGTTCCAAAAATCACGCTGGTGCGAATGGGGCTCAATATCGCGATCGACTATGTGGTCGGAGTTATCCCGGTCGTAGGCGATCTGTTCGATTTTGTCTGGAAATCAAATCAGAAGAACGTCGAGCTGTTACGTGAACGCGCGACTGTTTCCGCCGAAGAAGGAAAAGAGGGAAGAACCAGCGATTGGTTGTTCGTTGCGTTGATTATCGCGCTGCTGATTGTTTTGCTGGTTACCTCGATCGTGGGCAGCGTCTTCATTCTGGCATGGCTGGCGGATAAGTTGACTTCGCTTTTCTAAAAACGGTAGCGGTCGATTTGAGATTCGTCCAGCGCCGTTTAGCAAGTACGCAAATCACAACCACGAAATACACGAAACGACAAAGTCAAAATCACACGAAAAAGAACAATGTATTTCGTGTTGGTTCGTTTTCGCTTCGTGTGTTTCGTGGTTATTTGCTCTTGCTCTGCAATTGAGGTGTGACGAAGAATAAACCGTCTACATGAGTAGTAAAAAGACGCGGACCAACCCTTTTGTTGGATCCGCGTCTTTTGTTCTCAGCCTGTAACCCGCTGGTTCGTACTTTAAAGAACATTCTTCAAACAGCAGCTTCCTTCACCTTCATCATTCGATCCAGAGCGGCCGAGACCATGCTGAAGCCACGCTCGCCCGCGGCAAAGCTCTTCAGCTTTCCTTCCGCATCGAACAAGTAATAAGCAGGCACGTAACCCTGGTCATTCTGAAAAGCGTCACGCAGCTTGTGCTCGTTATCAACCGCGCATGGCTCTGTGATGTTGTATTTCGCGATCGCATCGCGCACTTGCTCGACATCCGTGTCGGCTTCGTATCGCGGCATATGCACCGCGATGATCCGCAGCCCGCTCTCACGCCGCTGTTCGCGCCACTCGGCAACCTGCGGCAAGTTCTCTTTACAAGTACCGCAGCTAACCGACCAAAAATGCACCAGCGTCGGTTGGCCCTTGCTCTCTTCTTCCGCAGCCGCCTGCGTCGTCCCGAACCACTCCGTAGCTCCATCGAGCTTCGGCATGGGGGTTCCAATTCTCATCGGCATATCGTACCTCAGTGAAAAGTGACAAGTAACAAGTGACAAGTGAAAAGGCGGCGAATCAAAGCCTGCCTTGATGCCTTTCACTCGTCACTTGTCACCCGTCACTGCTTTTTTACGCACCGATCGTTTGCTGACCCGGCTTCCACTCCGCCTGGCAAAGACCGCCGGTCTGAAGCGCCTGGATCACTCTGAGCGTCTCTTCCGCAGATCGTCCGACGTTCAGATCATGCACGACCTTGTAGCGCAGAACGCCTTCCGGATCGATCACAAACAAACCGCGAAGAGCGATGCCTTTGTCGGCTATCAGCACTCCGTAATCGGTGGCGACCTGTTTGGTCACGTCCGACGCGAGCGGGTATTTCAGATCCGCAACGCCGCCCTTGTCACGCGGCGTGTTGACCCACGCGCGATGCGAAAAGACCGAGTCGGTCGAAACGCCGATTATGTCCGCGCCGATCGCTTCGAAGTCTTCGTAACGATCGCTGAACGTGGTCAGTTCAGTCGGACATACGAAAGTGAAATCCAACGGGTAGAACAAAAGAACGACCCACTTGCCGGCGTAGTCCGCGAGCTTTACGTTCTCGTTCAATTTTTCCATGTTTCGGGTCGAGGCCATATCAAAATCCGGCGCCGGCTGTCCGACCATAGCTGTTTGTCTTGCTGTTCCTGTTGCTTGCATTACTCCTCCATCTCCAATCTAGAAATTCGTTGTTTCAAAAAGCGCGGACGGTTTTTCAAGTCTGAACCGCGCACCATTTACAAAAATCGTGAACTACTCCTGCGAGCGACAACCCGGGCAAATTCCCCTCAGGGTCAAATGAATCGACTCCGGCTTGAAGTGCGAACGACGCGCAGCCGTACGCATCAGGTCTGCGGTCAGCTCGAGATCAAAATCAACCAGCTTTCCGCATGCCGTGCAGAGCGCGTGATCGTGTCTTTCGGTCTCGCGATCGTAACGACTCGCGCCGTTGCCGAACTGAACTTCGTGTACCAGGCCGGTGTCTTTTAAGTATTTGAGCGAGTTATAAACCGTCGCGTAACTGATCGACGGAAGGATTCCGCGGGCCCGCTCGTAAATCTCGCTGGCTGTCATGTGCTCCGCGCTCGCACGAATAACCTGCAGCACGGCCTCGCGCTGCCGCGTCAAAACTCCACCACCCTGCTGTGTATCGCTCTTTACCATGACTTCAGTAGAATTAGAATAAGTCTAAATCAAAGGTTTGTCAAGCGGAGAAAAAGCCGGGTTGCGTAGTTGTGGTTTTACTTGAGTCCAAACAGAGCAAACTAACCACGAAACACACGAAGACGAGTCGAAATCACACTAAACATGCCGCCGCTACGCGGCTTCAGCCCGATACCGTCGCGCGTGCATCGCGTCACAGCTTGGGATGTTCGTTTACAAACGCCACCAGCTTATCCACATAACTCGGGAAAGCCGGACAGCGCACGCCGTGCGGTTCGAGTAGCGCCTCCGCCACCGCTGTGTCGTAGGTCTGATCCAGAAAAAAGTATGGTACGGCGGAGCTCGGAAGGCCCGAGATCTTTGGCGAGAAGGGAAGCATCAGCGAGCGATAGACCAATGCCGCCGGAATCTTCACGCGCGACTTCTTTCCACCGGCTGCCACCGCGATGGCGTCGAACAACTGGGCGGAGGTCAGCGGCGAAGGGTCCGCGATCTGCACTGTTGCACCGATCGCTCGATCGTCGTTCGCCAGCGTGGCCATGGCTTCGACTACGAAATCCACCGGCACCAGATTGAGTCGCACATTCGAGTTGCCGATGTTAACGATCGATAGCAAGGCGGGATGTTTTCGCACGTAGTGAATGAGGTAATAGACGCCGTCGTACTTCGCCGTCTCGCCGGTTTGGGAATCGCCGCAGACGACGGACGGCCGGTAGATAGTTACCGGCAGTTCGGACTTGAGCGCCTCGACCTCGGTTTCGGCCAGGTACTTCGACTCCTCATAAAAATTTCGAAAGCCTTTGTCGTGCTCCAATTCAGATTCGCGGATCAGTCCTGTGCGCAGGCCGGCCACGTAGCAGGTCGAAACGTAATGATAGCGCCGCAGACTCTTCATTCTTTCGCGAGCCAGCTGGTTCACGTTTCGAGTGCCGTCTACGTTGACGCGAAAAGCGACGTCGCGCGAAACGGCCAGGTCGTAAATCGCCGCGAGATGATAGAGAGCCGTTGTTTCGCGGCTTGCTGTCTCGAGGTTCGCGGGCGAGAGCCCCAGGTCTGGTTTGGTGATGTCGCCGGGCAGGATTTGGAAGTTGGCGAGTGGCGTGTTTGTTTCGCCGGCAATCTGTTTGATTTCGTCGTTAGCGCGATTTATTAGTTCGGGTTGAACCAAAAGCAGGAAGCTCGCGCCGTCCTTCGCCAGCCGCTTTATCAATCTGGCGGCGATGAACCCGGGAAAGCCTGTCAGGAAGATTGTGTTGTCCGGCGACATGCATGTTGATTATGTCCGACAAACTTCAGTTTGTCGTTGACGGCGTAAACTGACGGAGCGCAGGCGAGCCCCCTGCGCTCCATCGGTTTACGTCGTTCGCAGGTTCCTTGAGTTTGTCGGACACTAATCGCAAACCAGCGAAACCAGTGTCCGCACACCCGCACCCGACGATCCTTTCGGCGCGTACGGCTGTGGATCGTCGTACCACGCGGTACCGGCGATATCCAGGTGAACCCACGGAGTTCCATCCGCGAACTTGCTCAACAACAACGCGGCCGCAGTAGCATCCGGACGCCCGCCGTAATTTCTGAAATCCGCAATCGCACTTTCGATTCTTTTCTTATAGTCATCGCTCACCGGCATCCGCCAGGCGCTTTCGCCCGCGCGTTCTGCCGCCGCGCCGACTTCGTTGGCCCATTCATCGTCGTTGCTGAACAGGCCCGCGTGATGATCGCCCAGCGCGACGATGATGGAACCCGTCAATGTCGCCAGGTCCACAATGCGCTTAGCGCCGAGTTGCTTTGCATAAGCGATGCCATCGACCAAAACCAGACGGCCTTCAGCGTCCGTGTCGGCGACTTCGATAGTTTTCCCAGCCAGCGTCTTAACGATATCGCCGGGCTTGAGCGAGCGACCCGACGGCATGTTCTCGGCGGCAGGCACGATCGCCACAATTCTCTTTCGCGGTTTCAGCTGCGCGATCGCTCGCATCGCGCCGAGCACCGCGGCGCCGCCCGCCATGTCCGCTTTCATCTCGTACATATCCAAACCGTGCTTGAGAGAAATTCCGCCAGTGTCGAACGTGATGCCCTTTCCTATAAAAGCCCAGAGATCATCGTCGCTCGACGCCCCCTCCGGCTCGTACCGAAGCACGATCAGTGCGGGAGGTTCGTCCGATCCTTTGCCGACACCGTGCAGGCCGCCCATACCGCGCGCTTTGATTTCGGAAGCGTCCAGGGTTTCGACGGCAAGACCAAACTCGTTCGCCATTTCTGCTGCGCGCGCCGCGAACTGCTGCGGCGGCAAATCGCGTCCGGGAGTGTCCGACAACCAGCGCGTCCAATTCGCCGATTCCGCTTCGATCCGGCCGCGATTGATCTCGCTGCCGATGTTGTCGTCGCCTTGCGAGGTCACCAGCGTAAAACGTTCCAACTGCGTTTCGTCCTCGTCCGGTTTTTGATAAAAATCGCCGTCGTACGTTCCCATCACCGCGCCTTCAGCGGCGGCACGAGCCATGCGGGGAACGTTTTCGGCGGCCGGCAGGACGAAGTGCAATCGTTTGACATGACCTGCGCGCGAGTCACGGACGGCCATTCCCGCCGCGCGGCCGAGCACTGCCGGCGCCAGGTCGTCGAACGCGCCGCATCCTACCAGAAGCACGGTTCGCTCCTCGCTTGAAGCGTCGCGCGTGTGAACGAGAAGCGATGTTCCCTCTTCGCCCTTGAATTCACCGTCCGCGACGAAGTCCTGTGAAAGCCATGAAGTGTCGGACTGCGTCGTTTCGGGCCGGTCGCTAAAAACACAGATCGCAACGGCCTCTGCCGCAGCCGCGCGAGGAATTTCGGTGGCCGTGTCGATTTCAAGATGAACGGGATTCTTCATAAAGTTAAAGTGAAAAGTGTTTATTCGGCGTTCGAGTTCTATTTCGGATCAAGTCTCGAGTTAACGAGCGAAAGACTGGTTCCCGCAAAGGCGCAATGAAAACGATCCAAGGGTAGTGAATTCCAGGAGTCGTTTGCCGACGATTCTTGGCGCCTTTGCGGGAACCTTCGGCGTCACTGATCATCCACTCAGGCCAAAAATATCCGGAATTTGCGTGTCGGTTGCGCCTGAGTATAATGCAAGCCTCGACATACACGCGAGTCGCACGTCTTTCCGGTGCTGAATGTCCGACAAACTTCAGTTTGTCGCCGGATTCGACAAACTGAAGTTTGTCGGACATCAAAACTGACGCGGTAACGTCTTTCGACACCAGTAACAAAAAGCGAGAAAAAGCGAGGAAGCTTCCCATGATCGCAAACCGTTTCACCTGGCCACGTCGCGCGATTCTCGCCGTCGTACTGCTCCTTTCATTTGCTGCCGCGTCTGCCGCACAAACCGCGACCGACGATTGTCAGGTCCGAGTCACGCTGCTTCACGTGAATGACGTCTACCAGTTCGCTCCGGTCGACAGGGGAACCGCCGGCGGCTTGGCCAGGTTGTCGACGCTTCGCAAGCAGGTTCAGAGTGAATCACCCAACACGATCTTTATGCTGGCGGGCGACACGATATCGCCGTCGGTCGAATCAAACACGTACAAGGGACAACAGATGATCGATGCGTGGAACGCGATCGGGCTGGATTATGCGGTTTTCGGAAATCATGAATTCGATTTCGGACCGGACGAACTGCGAAAACGGATGGCCGAATCGAAATTCACCTGGCTGGGTACGAATGTAATCGACAAGAAGACCGGGAAGACTTTTGGCCAGACGCCGCCGTTCATTATCCGCGAGTTTCAGGGAGTCAAGGTCGGTATCTTTGGTTTGACTCTGCCCGCGACAAAAATTACTTCGCGGTCGGGACCCGACGTGGACTTTCTTGATAACTGCGAAACCGCGAAGCAAGCCGTCGCCGAGTTAAGAAAGAGCGGAGCGCAGGTGATCGTAGCGTTAACGCATCTATCCATGGACGAGGACAAAGCGCTGGCGCGATGTGTTCAGGGCATCGACGTGATCGTGGGTGGACACGAGCATACTTTGCTTCAATCTCTCTCCGAACGGACTCCGATTTTTAAGATGACCGCGGACGCTCGCGAGATGAGCAAGATCGATCTCAACATAAACGGCAAGACCGGAAAGCTGGAGAGCATCGATTGGGAAGTCATTCCGGTCAACAGCGGCGTGACCGACGATCCGCAATTCGCCGGAGTGATGAAAAAGTACGAGGGGCTGTTGAAAGAGCTGGCTGTGCCCGTCGGCAAGACCACGGTTCCGCTCAATGCAAAATCGAAAGATAGCCGTACCGTGGAAACCAACATCGGCGACTTTATCGCGGACGCTTTTCGAGCGGCGACGGCGGCTGACGTAGCGTTAATCAACGGCGGCTCGGTTCGCGCGGACGACGTGATACCGGCCGGCGAGCTGACCAAACGCGATGTCCTGTCGATCCTGCCGTTCGCGAACCCTGTCGTGAAAGTCGAGATCACGGGCGCGACGTTGAGGAAAGTTTTGGAGCACGGCGTCAGTCAAAGTGCCGAGAGCGGCGAGCCCGGAAGGTTCCCGCAGGTTTCCGGTTTGCGATTTACGTTCGACGCTACGCGGCCTGTCGGATCGCGCGTGACGGAGGTCACGGTCGGAGGAAAACCTCTGGACGAGAAGAAGAACTACACGCTGGCGACGAGCTCGTTTCTGGCGATCGACGGCGGCGATGGTTACGATATGTTCAAGGGAGCGCGGCTCGTGATAACAGCCGAGCAGGGTCCAAAGGCACCCGATGTTTTGAGTAAAGCGATCAGCAGCGTGCCGGCAATTTCACCGCAGGTGGACGGTCGGATAAAGCGTATCGATCAATCGAGCGGCGGCGATAAACAGCCGTGCGATCCCGCGCGGGGCACGAAGAAATAAATGTCCGACAAACTTTAGTTTGTCGGACATTAAGTCGGACATTAAGCAGAACATTAAGAAGTTATGTTCATAGACGATTCCGCGACAGGTCCGAAACGAGAGGCTATGGATCTATTCGCGCGCGCGTACGATGCGCAGCAGAACAACGACTATGACGAGGCGATCGAGCTCTACCAGCGATCGATCGCAACGTTTCCAACCGCCGAAGCGCACACTTTTCTGGGTTGGGTTTATAGCTTTCAGGAAAGATACGACGATGCGATCAACGAGTGTCTGGAGGCGATCCGAGTCGATGAGACTCTCGGCAACCCGTACAACGATATCGGTTCATATCTGATAGCGAAGGGCGACATCTACGGATGCGTTCGATGGTTCAAACGGGCGCTGCACGCGCCGCGGTACGAGTCGTTCGCGTTTCCTTTTTTTAATCTGGGGCGTGTTTATGAGACTCGAGGACGTCTGCTGGATGCGGCGCATAATTACACGCGAGCGCTCGAACACGAGCCGGGATATACACACGCGACGCTTGCCATTCGGCGGATACAGGGAAAGTTGAATTAGTGCCGGATAGGGGCCATGAGCCTGTCATGTTCCAGTTGGTGCGTCGCGCAACTGGGCAGAAGCCCGACCGTCAGGGAGGGCGTTCTGATTGCGCCATACTTAAGCAACAATTCGGTTGCTCCCCATCTTGCGAATATGAGGGGAACGCCCTCCCTGACGGTCGGGCTTCTGCCCCGATACCGCAGCACGTAATTGGGCCGGCGGCTCGAATATCGAAGGGCAAAATCACCGGCTGACAACCAAAACTAACACGCTGACAACCCTCCTCTTTATCTATCCTGTGACCTTAAATGAGCGGAATTTCCTCGAGCCCCCTACGGGCTCTGTGAAGCTGGTGAAGTCCCGATAACTAATACCTGTCGCGAAGTGAGAAGTATCCCACCCAAGGAGTTAACAATGTCCACCTTTTATTCAATTAAAAGAAGCACCATAACAATATTGGCCGTTGCCATAATTTTTACGTCAAGCATCATTTCCAAAGCGGCGGGTAATGAAGTCGATCTGACTTTCAATGCTATTCCTTCAAAGAGCATTACCGACAACGCAAGAGGAGAGCTCGCGTTGCAGCCGGATGGAAAACTGATCGTCGCCGGCTCGTTTCAAATCCTGAACGGCGTGCCGAAGACCAGGATCGCTCGTCTTAACACAGACGGATCGCTGGATTTGACGTTCAATGCCCCCGCCATTGATATGTTTACAGATATCAGCACCCTGGCGGTTCAGCCGGACGGGAAGATCCTGCTCTCAGGCATGCCGTCGGGAAACACACCGCAACTTATTAGACTCAATTCCGATGGTTCGTTGGATAACTCGTTCGCGAATCCGTGGTTGGGCGGTTTCAATTCAAGCGCCACTGTGTTGGCGGTTTCACCCGATGGCCGCATATACGCCGCGCGTCATTTTTCCGGATTTCATATTGCTACCACTTCGCTCTATCGTCTCAACACCGACGGTAGCGTGGATAGTTCGTTCGGTGCCAGCAGCTTCGACGGATGGAATGCGAAATATTTCCTTACAGACTTGATTGTCCTTCCCGCCGGCAAGGTCCTCGTCAGTGGTAGACATAGTAACGGCGCGATCTTCAGATTGAATGCGGATGGAAGTAAAGACACAGCGTTTGAATCGCCGCTTCTGACCAGTTCAATGCCGCAGCAGTTTCCGCCGATCGTCGACAGCATCGCGATGCAATCCGACGGCAAGGTGCTCTTCACCGGCGCGTACGTTTCCGTTAACGGAATCAATCGCACGGGCCTGACCCGGTTGAACGCCAACGGAACTTTGGACCTGTCATTTCCTCAGGTCTCTTATAACGACAAAGTCCGCGTATTCTCGACCGATAAGATATTCATCGGGTTGAGACGTTTGAATCCGGATGGGAGTTTGGACAACACCTACACTCCGCCGACCAATCTGTTCCTCGAGAATTTCCAGATAGACGGCACGGATCGCGTAGTGTTTTTCGGCGCGTTCTTCGAACACTCCGTGAATAATTTCCGCTACGGACGACTTACTGCTGACGGGCCGGTAGACATGACTTTCCAGACCTCTGCGGGGCTGGCGGGCCAGGCCTCCGCGCTGGCGGTTCAGCCGGACGGCAAGATCCTGGTGACCGGCGACTTCACGTTTATGAACGGCATCGGCTGCAATAACCTGGTGAGATTGAATCCGAATGGCTCGCTCGATTCATTGTTCGGAGCCGCGCTCGGATTCGATTATCCGGCGAGTATTCTCCGCCTCCAGCCGGACAATAAGATTCTCGCCGTCGGTGGTTTCCAAAGCTACAACGGCGTCCCGCGTGCCCAGATTGCTCGAATAAATTCCGACGGCAGTCTCGACAACGGCTTTGCCCCGACAACGGATGGCCAGACTTCTGCCGCGGTGATACTAGCGGACCAGAAGATTTTGATCGGCGGTTCGTTCAGCGAAGTCAACGGATCGACGCAACGCGCGCTGGCCCGGCTCAATTCCAACGGCACGCTCGATTTCGTCTTCAACCCATTGTTTGGAAACGGCGCGTCGATTTCGGCGATTACTCTCCAGAGCAACGGCAAGTTGATGGTTGGCGGATCATTCAACGGAGTCAGTGGCGCGGCGCGGTCGAACATCGCGAGACTCAACTCGGACGGAACCGTTGACCTGACTTTCAACGCCGGAAGCATTACAGGCGTCTATAACATAGTGACCCAGCCCGACGGGAAATACCTGGTCGGCACATTGAGCACAATCAGGCGGCTTAATAACGACGGCACACTTGATAGCTCGTTCGCCCAAATAACGATCGGATCCGGAAGTATTAGGTCGATGTTGCTTCAGCCGGATGGCTCGCTCGTTATCGGCGGATCGTTCTTCAGTGTAAACGGCACGGTTCGGCCCAACCTTGCTCGGTTGACTTCAAACGGCGGAGTCGACGCGTTGTTCTTCTCGCAAGGCGCGAACGCGGAAGTGAAGGACATCGTTGCGCAGGCGGACGGAAAGTTGGTTGTCGGCGGGTCGTTTACAGTCTTAGAGACGACGCCTCGCGCGGGCCTCGCACGGCTGTCAGTTTCGGGGTTTGTTCGCGCGGCGCAATTCGATTACGACGGTGACGGGAAAGCTGACATCTCTGTGTTCCGAGCTTCGAATAACTATTGGTACTTGCTCGGCAGTTCCGATGATCAGTTCACCTATCATTTCTTCGGATCGGCGGGCGACATCCCCGCGCCAGGCGATTACGACGGCGATGGAAAGACCGACCTGGCGATCTTCAGACCGTCTACGGGTGATTGGTGGTACAAGAGCAGCGTCACAGGCGTCTTCACCGGACGACATTGGGGAGCCAGCGGCGACATCCCGCGCCCGACCGATTTCGACGGAGATGGAAAGACTGACTTCGTAGTGTTCAGACCAAACACAAACATGTGGTACCGGCTGAGCAACGCTACAAACCAGTCATCGGATCGTTTCTTTGGATCCGAAGGCGACAAACCGCTGGTCGGCGATTTTGATGGAGACAAGAAAGGCGACCCGGCGATTTACCGTCCGGCGACCGGCGTGTTCTGGTACCTGAGCAGTATCGACAGCGTCCACCGCGCTATTCAATGGGGGAACAACACGGACGTTCCTGTGCCGGCTGATTACGACGGCGATGGAAAAACGGACGCTGCTGTTTACCGCGCGTCGACGGGGTTCTGGTACATACGATCCAGCATCGACGGATCGTATTCGTATACAAATTTTGGATTGTCGTCGGATAAGCCGGTGCCGGCGGATTACGATGGAGATGGAAAAGCCGACATAGCCGTCTATCGTCCGTCGACTGGGTATTGGTATTTGCTGCGGTCTACGGCGGGAATCACGTCGGTTCCGTTTGGAAATAGCACGGACGCGCCCACACCGAACTCGTTTGTGCCTTAGGAAGCTAAAGCCGATGGAGCGCAGGCGGCCCGCCTGCAGTGAGCGCGAAGCGAAAAAAAAGAGGTCACAGGTTAGCGTCGAGCGGAGGCGAAGCTCATTAGCGTGCTAAAGCACGCTGTGCAGGCGAGCCGCCTGCGCTCCATCGGCGACCTTACCCCTGACGCTTCACAATCTTCATCTTCTTCCGGTTCTCGTCGACAGCGACGTAAATCACTTCAGCTTCTGTAACGCGAATTCGCTCACCGGTGCCGCCGTATCTTTCCGCCTCGACAATCACTCGTGTCGTGATCGACGTATTCCCGATCCGCACGGTCTCGGCATAAAAACTTACCAGGTCGCCGACGAAGACGGGCTTGTGGAACTTCACTTCGCGCATCGCCACGGTCACAAACCGATCGATGCGCGTGTTTCGATGCGCCTCGATCGCGCCGGCCATATCGATGTAGCTGAGAATGATGCCGCCGAAGATCGTGCCTTGCGGATTTGTGTCGCGCGGAAGCATCGCGATGCGTATTGCCGGGTCAGTGTACGTGTTCATAAGTTCAACTGTAATTTTATGGTCAGGGCGCGGACGCCGTCTGCTTTCCGAGCTGGTCGGTAATCCAGTCTGTGATGATTCGCTTCAGTTCGTCCAACCGTCCTTCAAAAAAATGACCGGCGTTGGAGATGATCTCGAGCCGGGCATTGGCTTCGGCAGGCAGGCGCTCGACCAGTTGCTTCAGACTATCCGCCGCACCGAACTCGTCTCGATCGCCATGAACAAACAGGATCGGCTTGCGGCATTCCGTCAGAAACCCGAAATCATACTTTTGAACCGGCGTCCCGATACTGATCAGCCGAACGACTCGCGGATCCGGAATCCCCACGCGAAGTCCCACCCATGCTCCAAAAGAAAATCCGGCAAGCGTGATCGAATGATTTGGGTAATGCGTCGAAAGATAATCGAGACCGGCCCTGACGTCATCCAGCTCTCCGCGGCCTTCGTCGTGTGTTCCGGCGCTTTGTCCGACGCCGCGAAAATTAAGACGCAGCGTAATTAACCCCGCGTCGTTCAATGCAGCCGCGGCGCGAAAGACGACTTTGTTATGCATCGTCCCGCCGCCGAGTGGATGCGGATGCAGCACCAACGCGACGCCGCGCAGTTCGGCTCCACGCGGTTCCTTCAAAATCGCTTCGAGGTTGCCGTGTGATGCGGGAACGAAGAGATTGCCTGCGGGATACATAAGCCTTATCGAAAGAATGTCCGATGGAGCGCAGGCGGCTCGCCTGCACTCCATCGGTTGTCCGTCTTCTTAGCTTATTCACAGCGTCCTAAAGTTTGTCGGACACCAAACTGAACCAGCACTAACTACTTCTTTTTAGCTGACGGTTTTTCCTGAGCCGAGCCTTTCGCTTCTGCCGCAGCGTCAGCGTCCACCGCTGTAACAGCTCCCTCGACCGCGCCTTTCGCCGCCCCGGTCATAGCTCCAGAGAACGCGTCCTTGATGACATCTTTAACTTTGGTGAGTATGCCGCGAGACGATTGCTTCCGGCTCGACTTCTTCGTCGTCTTCTTTGCGGCCTTCCTGGTTGTTTTCTTCGCGGCTTTCTTTGAAGCTGGTGTCGACTTCGGCTTCGTCTTAGCCGGACTCGATTTCTTTGCTGCAGCTTTTTTTGCTTTCGGCCTGGCTGCGGACGCACCCTTGATAGCGCCTTTTTTCTTACTTGAGCTCTTCTTACTCGCTTTCTTAGTTGCCATGTTTACCCTCCCTAATTTTATGCTCGTCAAAACATTAGATTCGAAAATCAACTTGCATTCAGTATGTCACGCATTTTGATCAAATGAGTAGACAATCTTTTACGTCCCGCCCAGGCGAACGATCAAACGTTTGCGCACATGACGGATTCTATGCTTTGATAATTGCCGTCGGTCTCTTCGCAGGACATTCCAGGGCAGAGAAGTTATGAAAGACATTTTTACAGACGCGGTTCAGCTTGATACGCCGGCTTCGAAGGGCATATTTTTCGACTCAGCCTATCTGTCACCGAACGAGAAAAACGGTAAGGAATCCAGCGGACTGGTCGACGTCGGACGTGGAGAAAAGCATCCGTTCGCTCTGGTAGTTGACGACACGCCGGATGTGCTTCAGATGCTGGCGTTTGTTCTCAGGCACGACGGTTACGATGTGGTCACCGCGCTGTCAGCCATCGATGCGCTGGAAGCGGCACAGTGTGAACAGTTCGACGTGGTCGTGTCGGACATCGGGATGCCGGGCATGGACGGCTATTCGTTCGCTACAGCATTGCGGGAGATGCCGGCCTACCAATCGGTCCCGCTCGTCGCGGTCACGGGCTATGCCATGTATGACGATCGCAATCGAGCGAAGAGCTCGGGCTTCGACGCACACCTCACCAAGCCAATCAATCCGGCAGCGTTACTCGCTCTACTCGCAAAGCTGCGTAAACGAAACTGAATCCGCTCGAGGTATGGTGGAAGTATGGTTTCATGAATGACCGCCGCATACACATCACGCATTTCATCCTGACAATTAATTCTTTCAAGCTTGCCCACAACCGCCGGGGGAAAGCCGGCCGCAAACTCACGCTACGGACAAATTGTTGGAAGGGGCAATAGTTCAGTTATGCAGGATGCTGTGGACCCGCCGGTAGAAAAGAAAGAAAAGCGCGCTGCACGCAGTTGGCAGGAGATAATGTCGTCCGAAACGGCGAGCCGGATTATCTATCTTGCGATGGGCGCTGTCGTCATAACGCTTGTCTTTCGAAAACTGCAATTCGCGACCGGCAGCATCTGCTGCGGAGATTTCGACGGCTACTATCACGTCCGCTGGAGCCAGTTGTTGTGGGAAGGCATCAGGGGCGGACACTTCCCGCCGGCGTTCACATGGCTGCCGCTGACCACGCTCGACCCAAACGGCTACGTCGATCATCACCTGCTCTTCCACTTTCTTCTGATCCCGTTCACATGGTTTAGCGACCTGACGATGGGAGCCAAGGTCGCGGCGGTGCTGTTCGGCAGCCTGGCGGTGTTCTCGTGCTACTGGCTGATCATTCACTACCGGATTAAGTATCCGCTGGTTTGGTTGCTGGGTTTGCTTGCGTGCTCGGCTCCTTTTCTCTATCGCCTGAACATGACCAAGGCTCCCGCGCTCGCGATCATCTTCATGATCGCGGGGATATATCTTCTTTTTGAGAAGAAGTATTGGATGCTGGGACCATTGATGTTTCTGTTCGTCTGGACCTACAGCCTGTTTCCGACGCTGCTGTTTGCCGCACTGATTTGGAGCGGAGTAATCGCGTGGACCGAAGGCCGGTTCGAGTGGCGACCCATCGTTTGGACCCTGGGCGGAATGGTCGCTGGTCTTCTGATCAATCCTTACTTTCCGAAAAATATCTGGCTTTTCATCGAACACGCGCGAATCAAATTGACGCCGGGCGAGTTTACGACCGACGTCGGCCAGGAATGGTACCCGTACAAGAGTTGGGAGTTTTTGGGCAACTGCCTGATCGCGTGCATAGCAATGCTGGTCGGCTATATTTCGTTTGACGGGAAGGAAGGCAAGCGCTCGGCACGCGCGCTCTTCTTCCTGGCTTTCTCGACACTGTTGATGATCGCCACGTTTCGCTCGCAACGATTCGTCGAATACTGGCCGCCGTTCGCGGTGTTGTTCGCCGCCTTCAGTCTTCAGCAATATTTCGAACGCCCGCGCGGTGTCGTAGGAGCTTTGCCGGCCGACGTGCTTGACGAGCTGCAACCTTACCTGGACCGTCACGAGGAAGCGGCAACCGACACGGATGAAGCTCGCCGCGAGTTGTGGAAGACAGTTTTCGCGGGATGCATAGCAGGAGTGCTTTTTATCACCATGCTGGTGAACACCATGGGAATCGAAAAGCTGAAGCTGAATGGTGTAGCGGGTGACATCGCGGGCGGCGCCGGGCCGAACCGGTACCGAGGTTCGATGGATTGGATTCGCAAAAACGTTCCGCCGGGCGAGCGAATTTTCAATACGGATTGGGACGATTTCCCGAAAATGTTTTTCTACGACACGACCCATTCCTACATCTCGGGTCTGGACCCGACCTACCTTTTGAACAAGAACCGCGAGTTGTCGGATCTGTACGTCGAGATCACGCTGGGTCGAGAGAATGATCCGGGACCGATTATTCGAGACCGGTTTGGAGCGCGTTACGTCTTTTCCGATGTCGAGCAGGGCCACGACGATTTTTACGCCAAGGCTATGTCGAGTGGATGGTTCGACAAAGTTTATGAAGACGACGATAGCGTCGTTCTGCACATTCGCGATCAGAAGGGCGACCCGCCACAGGAGTCGCAGGAAGACACGGTCCCGTTGCCGGGACAAGGCGAGCCGGACGATGGCGGTGATCTGCCGCCCGACAACGACGACGCTGAACCCTGATCAGATTGGTATCAAACTAGAGGAAGCTCATCTAATGGGAAACACGCAGTTGGGAAGGGGACCTTGTCCCCGCCTAAGACACATAGCTCGATATCTTTAGAGCCGAGTGGGTCGCATCTTAAGCGGGGACAGGGTCCCCTTCCTGACCGCGTGTTTCTGTAAGGTATTCAAAGCCCGACTTTCCCGATTCATACTTAATCAGTGTTTGCTGGTCTATGAACCAACTAAGTCAAACAACTCGCGCAGTAATCGTTGGTCTGCTTTCGCTGTCGATTGTGTTGGCAGCGGGATGCGGCAAGCAGGCAGAGCCAACGTCGTCGGTGCCAGCGTCAACACCTGCTGCTAAGCCGGCAGGTCAGCAGTCTGCGTTCGAGCGTGATTTGGATTATGTGCGGACGGGCCAGTTCACCTACGTGCTGGTATTCGCGAAGAGTGACGGCGGAGTCTTTACGCCGGATGACATTCAGTTCCTAAAAGCGAATTCACCGCCCGAGACGAACCAGTGGATACGCACCGACGAAGGGAAGCGAGTAATCGCGGGGACCAACTTCGAGTTCAAGCAGGAACAGATGGATGCGCTGAGCAAGCGGTTTAGCATCGAGAACCTGTCGGGGAAGTAAAGTTCAACGTCCCCAGTCCTAAAACCTAAAACCCAAAACCTAAGACCCAAAACCAAAATCCCGAAGCCAAGTCCCACGACTCAAGTCTCATTGGACCCGATCTACGGCTTCAGCACCAACTTCCCAAACTGCGCGCGATCTTCCATCAGTTCATGCGCTCGTCTTGCTTCGCTAAGCGGTAACGTTTGGTCGACCACTGCTCGAATCGCACCGCGCTCGATGAACTTCATCGCGTCGAGCAACTCTGCTTTTGATCCCATAAACGATCCCAAAAACGTCAGGTGTCGATAAAAAAGCTGGCGAAGGTCGGTCCGCGCGTCGAACCCGCTGGTGGCGCCGCAGGTCACCAACCGCCCGTTCTTCTTCAATACTGCGATCGAGCCGGGCCAGGTTTCGGCCCCGGTATGCTCGAAGACCACATCCACTCCCTGTCGAGCCGTCAGACGTTTCACTTCCTTCGTCCAACCCGGGTTGGTGTAGTTCACCACGTCATCGGCGCCGAGCCCGCGCGCTTTCTCGAGCTTTTCATCCGATCCGGCAGTTGCGATCACCGTCGCGCCGCGAAGCTTCGCGACCTGTATCCCAATCGACCCGACGCCGCTTCCTGCGGCATGGACAAGGACGGTCTCGCCCGGTTGGACATTTGCGCGCGTCACCAGCATGTGCCACGCCGTCACCGTCACCAGCGGAAGCGCGGCCGCTTCTTCCCAACTCAGATTCGCAGGCTTGGGAATGACATTGACACCGGGCGCGGCGACCAACTCCGCGTACCCGCCGTGTTGTCTGTAACCAAGCATGTCGTATTCCGCGCAAAGGTTATCGTTGCCGCGCAGACATTCGATGCAGTGTCCGCACGACGTTCCGGGTTGCAGCATGACTTCATCACCGGGCTTTACCCAGGTGACCCGTTCGCCCACTTCGCGCACCACACCGGCGATATCGTTGCCGAGTATGTGCGGAAGCGGGATCTCGATTCCGGGCAGTCCTTTTCTGGCCCAAACGTCCAGATGATTCAACGCGCAAGCGCGGACTTCCACTAAAACCTGGTTGGCGTTGATGCGCGGATCGGGCACTTCCGCGAACTCCAACACTTCCGGCCCACCGTGCTGTCTGATGATCGTCGCCTTCATTTTCAGCCTTTCAAATCCGCTGTTGATATTTTGAACAGTGCTTAAAGTAACACCGACGAAACGTTTTGTCGGTTTGCGGCATAGCTATTTAGAAACCTAAATAAAAGTGGTTCGAGTCGGCGCCGGCTGTGACCAGCGACTCGGAACGCATGCCGATTGTCTCGAATTCACTTCGATTGTAACTGATGCGAGATGGCAATACAGAGCGTTATGTCTTGATTCCTAACCCCACGCCCAAACCACAACGCGAGCGGCCGCGTTGTATCCTCGACATGAAATGACCCACGAGCCGAATACGAAAAGGCGCTGCACGACAACCTGCAGCGCCTTTTCCGATGGAGCGCAGGCGACCCGCCTGCGCCCCATCGCTACACGCCCATCTGCTAGACTTGTTCAGATTCTTCTAGAGCTTGTCGGACATTAAGAAATGATCAGGATAATCGTTGGAGTAATGGGACCGGGAGACCAGGCAGGCGATGACGCGCTGCTCGGAGCGTTTCAGCTTGGCCGGCTTATCGCGCTCGAAGATTGGGTGCTGCTGACCGGCGGTCGAAGCGCAGGCGTGATGGACGCCGCGAGTCGCGGAGCCAAAGAAGCCGGCGGTTTAACCATAGGCATCCTGCCGACTTCGGATGCGGGCAGTTTGTCCGAAGCCGTGGATATTCCGATCATCACGGGAATGGGACAGGCGCGAAATAACATCAACGTGTTATCGAGTCGCGTTGTGTTCGCCTGCGGAATGGGAACAGGAACCGCGTCGGAGGTAGCGCTGACTCTGAAGGCCGGAAAGCCAGTCATCCTCTTGTACTGCACCGCGGAAGCCGAAGCGTTTTTCAAATCGCTTGGTGGAGACGATGTTTTCATCGCGACCGATCCCGAGGAAGCCATGGCCGTCGCGAGAAAATTGATCGCAAACTAAGGCGCGTCGGCTTTCAACTCAACCTGCGCCGCTTTAGGCATATAGGCTCGAAAGACGTAGTCGTTGTCTTTCTCTCGAACATGACAATCGCGACAACTTCCGGTCTTCTCGCGATGAATGATCTTGCTCAGCCCTCCGTCAATCATCAGGAACTCCCAATCATTAGCTTTGCGATTAAACCCGCGTTCGCGCTTGACCATCACCACCATCACGTCGGCCGCGGCCGCATCGGCACTTGAGAGTTTCTCTCTAACGATCACCGAGCCCACCGGAAACTGCGGCTTCTTTTCATTCATCAACGCGTGGCGCGCAACCGCGTTGACGTAGACTACGCCGAGAGAGCTCGACGCGAACTCGTGCGATTTGGGATTGCTCTGTTCCTTCGACTTTCCGCTCAACCGCGGAGCCGGAGCGGCGAGCGTAATCTTCGTTGTTCCCTGCGATGTTTGAATTTGTGCCGGCTTCGGACCGAAGTCAGTAGGAAACACCAGTCAAACCGCCGGGAAGTTAACACCCTCCACCACGCGAATCTCGCCAGGCGCCAATGAAATCGAAGAGACGTCAAACGGCTTCTCGTTCACGCGCGTCCACTGGCGGTACTGAGCAAGCTCGTTCAGCGCTGGATCGCCGGCGAAGAGGTTAGGACTTGCAGTCTGCTGAGCGGTCGAGGTGAAGCGAGCGAGACAGAGAGTGCTCAACGTTACGAGCGACAATGCGGCGAGTGAGAAAAGCCGCGCACGGCGTCCATTCATAGCGCTTCCTTTCGAAACTGAGTGTTGTTGGATTGTTAGCCGCGACGGATGAGCCGCACGTCAGAACGCATCGAGGCAAGCTCTATAGGGTCTGATTCAAAACCGGCGTAGTGGGTTTGCCGGTGACGTCCTCGGAGACGGATCATTTCTGCTCGCTACGAATTGCGTCCGATAGGTAAGAGCGAAACACGTAGTCTGTGTTCTTTGATTGCGTGTGACAGTCGCTACACTTGCCGGTCTTCTCGCGGCGATCGATCTTGCTCATCGCGCCATCCATCGCCAGAAATTCCCAGTCGTTCGCCTTCGGATTGAAGCCTGGCTCGCGCTTGATCATCACGACCAGGCGTTCGGGAACGGTGGCATCAGGCGTAGCAAGCTTCTCTCTTACTATGATCGAGCCGGCGGGAAACCGCGGCGTTTTCCAATTAAGCGATGAATCTCGCCCAACCTCGTTAACGTAGACAACGCCGTATGACCACGCGTCGTTCTCGTGCGAATCACGTTCGCTCAGGCGTTTGGGCGGGGTCTCTTTGGGTGCAGGGACTGGCACCACTATTTTGGTAGTGCCCATCGAGACGCTGATTTTTGTGACATCCAAACTGGTGCCTACGACGGTGGTTTCTCAACCGTCTGCGCCATCTATGAAGAACGTGTTCGACCGCCGAGGCGTCTCATTCACCCGAGTCCATTGTCTGTAATTCACGATCTCTTTCAGCGTGGCGTCCGACGCGGATTTGGGCAACTTCGTCGTCTGCGCCGGCGAACTGAAGCGAGCCAAACCCGCTACGCTCGTAACGAGCAGCAACATTACGACAAGCGAGAAGAGCTGTGCTGACCTTTGTGCGGATCCTTTTGTCATATCGGCCCTCTGGAGTTTGGGGTCTCGCCCAGAAAAGATTCAAGTCTTTGCGCCTTCCGTCTTTCACTTCCTCGCGTCTTTGCGAGAAAAACGGTTTCACGCAAAGTCGCCAAGAAAAGAAAGACGTAAGACGCGAAGAGGAACCAGCTCATTGAAAGCGACAGGCTTCCCAGCCTTATCGCGCTGAAGTAAGCTCCACCTTCTCTGATTCGATTTTGGGGCCTTCTGTTTGCTGGCGCGCGTGATATGAAGAACGAGTGAGCGGGCTGGACTCTACGTGGTGGAAGCCCATCCGCATGCCGATCTCTCGCCACTGGTCGAACTCGGCCGGAGTTACGTAGCGTTCGACCGGCAGGCGCCGCTCGTATGGCTGAAGGTACTGACCGATCGTCATGATGTCGCACGAGACCGAACGCAAGTCCTTCATCAGCTCGACCACTTCATCGAACTCTTCGCCGAGGCCGACCATGATCCCGCTCTTGGTGAACATCCCGCGTTTCTCTTCGTCGCGCCTTCTGGCCGCGCGCTCCAGTAACGTCAGCGTCTGCTGGTAGTCGGCGTCCGGCCGCACGCGCCGATACAGTCGCGCGATCGTTTCTGTGTTGTGATTGAGCACGTCCGGCTGCGCATCGAGCACAGTGTTAAGCGCGGCTTCATCTCCATTGAAATCCGGGATCAGCACTTCTACCTTGCAAGTCGGGTTCAGCGAGCGAACTTCGCGAATGGTTTGGGCCCAATGAGCAGCTCCGCCGTCCGGCAGGTCGTCGCGATTGACTGAAGTGATAACAGCGTGCGCCAGGTTCAGATGTTGTACGGCCTCGGCTACGTGACGCGGCTCGTCGATATCCAACAGGCCCGGCTGGCCTTTTCCCACCGCGCAGAATCCGCAGTGGCGGGTGCAAATGTCTCCGGCCAACATGAATGTCGCCGTACGATCGGACCAGCATTCGAAGATGTTCGGACAGCGCGCTTCCTGGCAAACGGTGTGCAGATTCAGGCCTTCGATCAGCTTGAGCACGTGGTTTTGATTCGACGGATCGCCCAAACGAATCTTTAGCCATTCGGGTTTGGGTTTGCGTTCTCGCCCGGAAGGTTTAGTGTTGCTGATGACTCGAAGCTCGCGTGTCAACTCAATTACTCCGTAGGTTTAGGATGAATTCATTCTATCACTCAAATTCAGGGTTTGTCTTATGAGTGGTTCTTATGTCCGACAAACTTCAGTTTGTCGCTGACTCTGGTAACTCTCAACTCACCGCGACATCGACAAACTGAAGTTTGTCGGACAATCGAAAGGCAAAGCAAATGCGATTGATCGAGTTTAGCGGGCGGTGGAGCTTTCGGATCAGGAGTCTGCTGGTACTGGGCAGCGCGCTCCTGGCCGTGACGTTTCGCAGACTGCTGCACGGTCCGTATCTTCCGGGCTGGTCATTCTATTTCGAACTCGCCACCAGATTTCTAAAGAGACAGACACGGATTGCATTCTCCCTGCCGAGCGCCACTGAAGCGCGCGAGTACGGCGACGCTATCGTTCTAAATTTTCCGCGCGAGATCAAGAAACTTCAGAAGATAAGGATCGAGCCGGTCGACGCTCCGCTGAACGGACTTTGGTACACGCCGATATCCGGCCTTCGAGACCGGACAATCCTGTATCTGCACGGGGGCGGCTTCGCATTTTACGCAACCGCACATCGCAACTTGATTGCGTCGGTTGCGCTGGCGGGACAGGCGCGCACGTTCGCGCTTGATTATCGGCTCGCGCCCGAAAACTCGTCTCCGGCGCAAGTGGAAGACTCGATCGCGGCTTATCGCTGGCTGGTCCGTGATCTCGCGGTCGACCCGCGAAAGCTGGTTGTGATGGGGGATTCGGCGGGAGGCACGCTGGTGCTGGAACTGCTGTTGGCGTTACGAGACGATCGCACACTCGACCTTGATCAACCTGCGCTGGCGATCTGCTTTGCTCCGTGGGTCGACCTGACGAACTCGGGCCAGAGCATGACATCAAATGCCGCGTCTGACTGGATCTCGCGAGAGATGTTGGAGCAATGCGCGCTTTGGTTGGGCAACGTCGACAGGCTGGATCCGCGTATCTCGCCGACTCAAGCTGACCTGGCCGGTCTTGCGCCGATCTTCATTCAGACGGGAAGCGCGGAAATTCTGCGCGATCAAATTTTGGAGTTCGGCACAAGGGGTGGAGACAAAGTCGTCGTGGAAGTGAGCGAAAACATGAATCATGTGTTCCAGGCTCACGGCGACATGATTGAGCAGAACCGGGAGGCGATGGCAAGAGTTAGAGAAGTCATCGACGCACACGTGACGGGTTAGTCTTCCAGCTTCAAACCGAATACTTCTGCAAAGCGAGCAACGATTCGATCTTCGACTTCAGCCAATTCTAATTGGCGACCGAGAAGTTTGTGCATCGAAGTGACCGGTTCGCCTTCGCACGCGATTATCAGATCGTAAAAGCTCAAGGCGGTGTTGACGTTCAGCGCGAATCCGTGGGTAGTTACCCAACGCGCGATGTGAACCCCGATGGCGGCGACCTTTCCTTCGGTTGTATGCACGCCGGTCAATCCCTTGATGCGAAAACTCTCGATGTCGAAATCGGCCAGCGTTCGCATCAACACCTCCTCCAGATCGCGCACATAAGCGTGGACGTCCTCGCGATCCGGACTTAGGTTGATGATTGGATAACCAACAACCTGGCCCAGCCCGTGATATGTAACTTTGCCGCCGCGGTTGGACTCGAAGACCGACACACCGCGAGCGGCCAGAAGCTCTTTCGAAACCAAAATGCCCGCTTCGGTAGAGCGCCGCCCGATCGTCAATACGTGCTGGTGCTCGAGCAAAAGCAACGTATCCGGTTGGCTGCCAGTCAAAACCGCACGCTCTGTTTGCTTTTGCACTGCGAGCGCATCGCCGTAATCGACGCGGCCAAGCCGCGAGACACGCAGAGTTTTTGTAACTGTCGTAGACATCGATTGATGAGGTAATTGTAGCATGACGATCTGGCAGCCTACTTCGAAGCTCGGCGCGGCAATGGGGCGTTAGTTGGAAATTAGTGAAACCGTCCTCTCCGCAAATTCTCGAACTGACGCATCGCCATCCACTCGGCACGCACTTGACTGGTTTGGCGTCGCAGCATAGTTTGAAGCATCGTTACCCGAAGTGGGTTTCTATTAAGATCGAGTTGGAGGCCTGAAAATTGAAACGCGTAATCCTATTGATTCTGATAACGCTGATCGTTTTGCCAGTCGCAGCACATGCGCAAAAGCGAAAGACGCCCGCCAGGAAAACGACTGTCACTTCAACAGGCAAAGCCGGCAGCTTGCCCATAGTGCGCGAGAGCGCTCAGCGGTTGGCCGAACATATCAAGACGCTAACGAAGTTTCTTTTCCTGCTGGGCGGAGTGTCGAAGGGAATTGAGAGTGCCGATGCCGCGATCCAGGCCGGTGAAACATCATCGACAATTGTCGAGCAGACGCAGAGAAGCAAGCTGACTGTGCGAAACAGTATCATGAGCCTGCGCGAGCAACTCGATCAGGTCGAGCTCGACTTTCGTTTGAAGCCGGAGTTGCAGCCGTACTACACGAAGTTGGCCGGCGTCGCGAACGGCGCGGCGACTGCGGAAGATGAAGCGGCGGCGGGACAATTCGACAAAGCGGGCAGGACGCTGTTAACAGTCGTGAATCGGTTGGCGGATGTGTTGGTCGAGATGCGTTAAGGCGAGAGCTTCGAGCAGTTGAACGTTTGATTACTAAAGCCGCTGGATTATCACGCAGTCAGGAAGGGGACCCTGTCCCCGCCTAAGTTAAGTTAGCTCTCAAGAACCACTTGCTATTTCTATTGATTGCAGAAGCCCATGTTGGAACGTAATTCTGCTCCTTGAGTGCCTGGCTGTCTTAAGCGGGGACAGGGTCCCCTTCCCTACTGAGCGTTCTCAAACTTGAACAAAATTCTTATCGCTTGAATGCTTCCCGCTCATTGCCACAACTCTTACTTCCGCTTCGCGTAATACCCCTGGCGCGATCGAATTCGAACCTGCGGCCGCGCAGGAACAGCTACTTTCACCCGCAAAAACTTTCCACTCGGCGAATCGTCCGCCGAATAATATTGAAGCAGGTACTGCGAACGAAGCTCAGCGGCGATCTGACGAAAGACTGCTTCGAAGTTCTCCTCTTTCTCGGGGACGAATGATGTTCCTCCCGTAGCCAATGCCAACTGTTCCATGCCGTCCTGCGCGCGCTTGCTGATTATGTTCAGCTTGAGCGACTCGCCGCTCGGGTTCAATGAATAGAAAGCGATCTCAGCTTTCTGAACTTCGCGCTGGACCTCGGCCAATACTTTGTCATAGACCGCTTGCTTCGCCTGCGGCGTCACCGCGTTCTGTGTTTCACGAGAAGTTCCCAGGACGCTTTTTACCTTCTGACTGAAGTTGTCCTCGCCGTCCGAAACCACCACGATCACGCGCCGGTTACGATCCGGTGTGTTTTCGGCCAGATACCTCGCAGCCGCGATCACCGTATCGTAAAACGCGGTCGGGCCTTTAGCCGGAGCGATGTTCATGACTTTCGCCGCCGCAGCTTCGCCGGTTCCGAGCGGAAGCTCGAGGCGAGGCGTCTGGTCGATAGCGAAGACGGTCGCTCTGTCGCCGGTCTTCAAAACCTGTTTGAAGAAACGCGAGGCCGCTTGTTGCTCAAATGCGAATCGAGAGTCGACGCTGCCGGACACGTCGAGCAAAAGAGCGATCTCGAGCGGAACCTGCTCAGGGTCTCCGATCTGCGTAATCTCCTGTAGCTTGCCTTCTTCCCACAGCTGAAAATCTTTTGCCACCAAACCCTGCACCGGCTGGCCGGTTCCATCGGTGACAGACACGGGAACGACCACCAGGTTCGACTCGACGCGAAAAGTTTCTACGTCGTCGATAAGTTCGTCTGGTGACGGCGACGCTGTGGGCTTAGGAACAGCAGCGTTCGGTGAAGTCGTCTGCGCGTCGGCCGCGTCTGAGTAACCACCGAATATAAAAAGCGCTGACGCCGCTATGATCAGCGCCAGCGCAAGACAATTCTTTGTCGTCGAATTAAGTTTCATTAAAACCAACTCCTCATGCCGCCAGCGTCCCGGGTGTTGCTGGTCCTCGGCTCACGGCATTATTGATGCCGCCTGACGGTACGATGGTTGGCAATTCAAAAGATGTCAAATACTGGATGTCGGATGTTGGTGGTTCGATTTAGCCGCCCGCGGTCATCGATAAAGTGCGGAGGATAATCGTCCACCTTCTAACATCCTAACATCAAACATCTGACATCTTCTTTGACATCTTCTTCATGCACAACTAGAACGGATTTTCCGTCTTCGAAGTGCTTCCGGTGTTCGGCTCGGGCATTGACGGCGCGGGTTGCACCAGGCCTCGGCTCACCAGAATCTTAACTTCCACACGACGGTTCTGTGCTCGTCCGTCACGCGTGCGATTATCCGCGACGGCCTGCGTTTCACCGTAACCGTACGGAGTGATGATACGACGCAGAGGAATCCTGTGATTCTCGGCGAGGTAACGCACCACCGAATCCGCACGGCGCTGGCTCAGCGCGCGATTGCGTTGAACGCTGCCGGACGAATCCGTGTAGCCGGTTATTTCGATGACATAGCCTTTGGCGTTCATGGCCTTGGTGGCCAGGTCGTCCAGCTGCTGCTTGGAATCGGTGGAAAGCGTCGCGCTGCCGGTGCGGAAATTAATCGCCGTCACGTCCTGGACCACATAATCATCAAGCGCGGAAATGCGCTCGTTGGTGGCAGTAACGCCGGCAACCGCTGCGTCCGCAGTTTCCTGCGCGGCTTTTGCACCGCCGCCTGCTGCGTTCGCAACCGCGGCTAATTCATCGATCTGGCCGGACAAACGCTGTGCATTCTGTTCGACCTGTCCAATCCGAGTTTCAGCAGTTCCAACACGTGTTTCGACCGGGTCGACGCGCGACTCGACGGTACGGGCTACGCGCAGATCCGATTCGCTGAAGCGAACCTTCTCGGCCGCCAACTGACCGGCGGCATCGCCACGTCCTTCGACCTCGACATTCAAGCCGCGGAGAACGTTCGTCACCGAATAATTATCTCCGCTGCGAAGAAATCCGCCTTTGGATCGAACGCTGGTGCGGTCGGTCAATCGAACCACCGTGTCCACGCCATTCAAGTCACGAACTGTAAACGTATCGGCATCGCGGCGCGTGACGGTGCCCTTGATCTTCATCTTTTGACCGTTAGCAACCGTGCGTGTTTGCGCGCTGGTGCCATCCTGGGCCATCACAAAAGACGCGCTGGATAAAATCAGCGCGACGGCAAGTACGAGGATTTGCGAAAT
Organism: Pyrinomonadaceae bacterium; assembly: GCA_963702045.1. Classification (GTDB taxonomy): domain Bacteria; phylum Acidobacteriota; class Blastocatellia; order Pyrinomonadales; family Pyrinomonadaceae; genus JACMLC01. The sequence goes on along the minus strand of OY969701.1, from coordinate 4,029,596 downwards.
TCGAAACTGTTTGACACTCATTGATATTTAAACTCCATCTCTGCGGAGATTGTCGCCGTTCGTGCTTTCGCGCGATGCGGGACTCAGCCGCATGTTGTGGCTGTCAACACGAACGACCCGGGAATGCGTCGTCGGGTTGCGCGGTTAATATTCAAAAACCTCGAACGTCAGTTTGGCTGACGAACCCTTGCGAGTAACATTCGAGAAACCAGCGTGATTGCGATTTCGGTCTCGCCGTCACGCCAACTACCTACCGAGCGATCTTAGTATGGATCTCAAAGTCGAAATTCTTAGCGAAGACGGAATTGAAGTCAAGCGAGTTTTTTCGCAAGTCGGCATAAATGACCACACCCAAGCAATTCAGCAGCGAATCGCCACGGCAATGCAATAAATGTGAGGAAATTCAACCCTTCCGCGTACAGGACGCGTCGGCGAACGGGGCAGAAGCCCGACCGTTAGGGAGGGCGTTCTTAAGTACTAGCGGTGCGGGAATGAACTGGGCTCCTCTGCAAGGCACCAAAATCTGCACTTCGTTGTTACTCGTCTTCATCCAAACGAAATAGCTCGTTTCCCTGTCCGAACAGAACGTAATCAACGGCTTCTTTGACGTCCCACTCTTTCCACAGATATCTCCGGCTTCCTCCTCGTACCCACGTCCTCGACACGCGCGATAACAGACCCTTTTTCCGCAACGCCCGTGTCGCATAAGCTTTGAACGCCTCACGCACCGGCTCGGGCTTACTCGCAGCAGTAACTACTGTATGAACATGGTTGGTTCGAACATTGAAGGCATGAAGCGTGTAATGACGATTAGCGCAGACTTCGCGCACAGCGTTCTCAATGACCATGCGTCGCCGGACATCGAGGAGTACGGGCGGATGAGCCAGTTGTCTTCTGTCTGATTTCTTGAGGCCTGGATTTGGCGGGATCCTTGAAGTGCCATAAGCGTTGTGCCTACGATCCACTGAGCCACGTTCATCGCCATGCAGCCAAGTGCCGTAGCTTCTGATGGTAATCAGATAAGCAAGAGGAAACTCGTTGTCATCGAAGTCTCGCGGCATAGCGCAAAAAGGTGGGTGTGTGGAGGTATTCTGTAATAGAGAGCCAATGTAAGCAAGGACATTAGCGCCCGGTACTTGAATGCGGGGAGAAGGGCGGGCGCCCTCCCTGACGGTCGGGCTTCTGCCCCGATTGCCGACGCGAGCAATACATTTGTAGGCAAGCACCTTCAAAAATGATTTTGTTGCACACGTATTGCAGCATCAGCATGTCGGCCGCTTTTCGCGTAATTGTTGAACCGAAACATTCCAAAGCTCACTTTCCGTGAGACGGAATGAAACACTTTCATAAGCCCTAAATTCCAACGACCCTCGATCAAGGGGTAGAAACGAGCCCAGGTATGAACTCCTCGTCTAACCGTCCGCAAACCCGCAGAATCTTCAGACCGCACGCTCTTTCGCTCCTGGTCTTTATCATCGGAACTGCCGTTGTTCTTGTGGTAGCTAATTTCAATCGCGCCGGCGCACAGAAGTCCGGCGCCGAACCCTCGCGCGCGGACGCCGCGCGTGTTCGCGTGAACGAAGACTACGGCAAGCTGCCTCTGGCTTTTGAAGTCAACCAGGGTCAGGCCAATCCCGACGCGCAATTCGTCTCGCGCGGCAGCGGCTATCGACTCCTGCTTGGACCGACGGAAGCGGAGCTGACTCTTCGCCGAAGCTCTGCGGCAAGACGCGACCAGGAGGAGCGAAGTGTTAAGCGTTCCCGCGAGACGCAGCGACGACAGACGGATTCGAAGACAGTAAAGCTAAATCTGATCGGCGCGTCGGACACGGCCGTGGCTGTGCCGCAAGGCGAGCTGCAGACAAAGAGCAACTACCTGGTCGGCAACGTGCCGGAAAAGTGGCGCACGGGAATCGCAACCTACGCGCAGGTCAGATACAGCGACGTCTATCCGGGCATCGACGTCGTGTACTACGGCAACCAAAATCAACTCGAGTACGACTTTGTGGTCGCGCCCGGATCGGATCCCAACGTCATCCGTCTCGGATTTAGGGGCGCGCAACAGATGGAGATCGATCAGAGCGGTGATCTCTTGCTCCACCTGGGCGGCTCGACCCTCCGACAATCCAAACCGATCGTTTATCAGGAGACGGAGGCTGGCAGGCGAGAAGTAAAGGGCCAGTACATTTTGAAAGGCAACGACGAGGTCGCTTTCGAGATCGGCGAATACGATAAGAGCAAGCCGCTGGTGATCGATCCGATCCTGGCTTACTCGACCTATCTCAATTTCTTTGTCAGCTCTGTGAATAATGGATTGGCGGTAGATGCGCTCGGCAATGTCTATGTCACCGGCACGGATGAAGAGAGTGTGTACGTAGCCAAGCTCAATCCGCAGGGAAACGCTTTTGTATTCACGACGACTGTCGGAGGCGATAACGGCGACGAAGGCACGAACATCGCAGTCGATTCGCTCGGTAATGTGTTTGTCAGCGGCAATGCGTACTCGAATGAATTTCCGGTGGTGAATGCGTTTCAACCGACGCGCGGCAACGAAGAGATCAATGTCGCCGACACCTTCGTTTTCAAGCTCGATCCGACCGGTACGAATCTGTTGTTCTCGACTTTCCTCGGCGGCGACGATGACGACATAAACTTTGGCATGGCGCTGGATCAAACCGGGAACGTGTATCTCACCGGCTACACGGCTTCACCATTTCGATCTCCGCCGGAGGGTCTGCCTTTCCCGACGCACAATGCTTATCAGTCTACCTTGTCGGGTGGAGTCGACGGCTATTTGACCAAGTTCACCGGCGCGGGCGGCATCGTCTACTCGACGTACATCGGCGGTGACAACTATGACTTCGCTTTGGACGTGGCGGTCGACGCGGAGGGTTCAGCGTACCTGACTGGCCAAACTCTTTCCGCGAATTTCCCGACGGTCAATCCACTTCAGCCGACTCGGTCGGGCAGCGGCGCGGATGCGTTCGTCACCCGGTTTACTCCCGACGGAGCGTCGCTGTCGTATTCGACTTACCTTGGCGGAGCCTTGGAGGACATGGGTTGGGGCATCGCGCTGGACGCGACGAGAAATATTTATGTAACCGGCTTTACGCGTTCAATGGATTTCCCGATCATGAATCCGATCCAGCCTTCGAACGGCGGTACGGGACGAGACGCGTTTATTTCGAAGATCAATGCGGCAGGTTCGTCGCTGGCTTACTCAACTTATCTGGGCGGCGCGTTTGCGGAAGAAGCAGCCGACATAGCCGTGAATGCAGCCGGCGAAGCATACGTCACGGGTTTCACGGCCTCGGCGAACTTTCCCCTGGTCAATCCGCTTCAGCCGAGTAACGGCAACAGCACCGACGCGTTCATCACAAAAGTGAATGCCGCCGGTAGCGCGTGGGTGTACTCGACATATCTGGGAGGCACGGCGGGTTTCGGCGGCGGGCCGGGGGCTGGAAGCCCTGATTACGGAACTGCTATCGTGTTGGGACCTGGCGGCGACGCGTATGTTTTCGGCGAGACGTACGCGACGGATTTCCCGCTCATGAATCCGTTGCAGCCAGTGCTGATCGACTATCGCGGCGGGTTTCTTTCTAGACTCAACGAGAGCGGGAATCAGACCTTCTATACGATCAGCGGATTTATCGAGAGCAACGTCGGCAACCGCATGGCCGGAGTTACAGTCACGTTGAGCGGGACACAAACCGCGACGACAGTAACGGACGCGATCGGAACTTACTCTTTCAACGGACTCACGGCCGGAGGATCGTACACGGTTACTCCTTCGCTGGCCGGGTCAACGTTTGATCCCGCAGGTGCGAGTTTCGAGAATCTCGCGGCCAATCAAACCGCGAACTTCATGAAAGCGCCGCGGACTTATCACATCGGCGGACGCGTAACCGACACCAACGGCGATCCAATTCCCAATGTAAAACTCGACATTTCGGGTTATTTGTACCCGATCGAACGTTACACGGACTCAGACGGCAAGTACCTGCTGACGTACGTCGAAGCAAACCGTCAGTACACGGTTACGCCCGTTCACAACACCTACTCGTTCGCTCCGCGAAGTCGATCGTTTAATTTGACGTCGAATCAGTTAGCGACAGACTTTACCGCCACCAACAACAGCGGGCTTTCGATAAACCTGACCGGACCGACCGCCGGGTCAACCCACCAGGCGCCCGCGGATATCACCGTCAGCGCAAACGCGTCGAGCAGCAATAGCACCATCACTCACGTCGAATTCTTCGCGAACGGCAACTTGATCGGGACGGACAACGTAGCGCCGTACTCGATCGACTGGACAAACGTAGCGGGCGGAGTCTATTTGCTCACCGCGCTGGCGACGGACGCCGCGGGCGCGACCAAAACGTCGAGTGCGATCTCGGTCATCGTTAACAGCACTAACGGTCCGACTGTGGCCATCACGAATCCCGCGAACAACTCGACCATGTTCAGCGGCCGCTACATCTTGCTCAGCGCCAACGCGAGCAGTTCCGCGGGCACAATTACCAAAGTGGATTTCTATGAAGGGACGCGACGCCTTGGCTCGGACACAACAGGTCCGCCGTATCTTCTCGATTACTATCTTTACGAAGGGACGTACGTGCTAACTGCGGTGGCGCACGACAGCACAGGCGCCGTGACGCAATCCAGTCCCGTGAATCTCACGGTCGTTGATAATCAATCTCCGACAGTGACGTTGACCAGTCCGCCGAACAATTCGACCTACCCGGCCAATTCAAATATTGACATGACCGCAAACGCGAGCGATCCCGACGGGACAGTTGTCAGCGTCAAGTTCTTCGCCGGAAGTACGCTGGTAGGAGAAGACACGACCGCGCCGTACGCGGCTACGTGGAACAACGCGCAGCCCGGCCTTCACACTTTGATCGCGCGCGCGGTTGATGCCCAGGGCGGAGTCAGCTATTCGAACCCGGTAGATGTTCAAGTCGGAAACCGCGCGCCCTTTGCGGTGATCACAAGCCCGTCGAGCAATTCGCAGTACACGGCGCCGGCAAGCATCACCATCAACGCCATTGCGGGAGATCCGGACGGTTCAGTGGCGCAGGTTGAATTCTTCGCCGGCGGTACGTTGATCAGCACAGACACTTCGGCGCCGTATAGCGCGACGTGGGAAAACGTCCCCGCGGGCAACTACGATTTGGTGGTAAGGGTGACCGACAACGAAGGCGCCACGACGTGGGGAGCGTATGTTCACATACGAGTGTTCGCGAACGTTCCCACCGTAACGATCATCGAGCCGGCGGTGGGCGCGACTTTCGTTTCTCCCGCCACCATTACCGTTACCGCGAATGCGAGCGTCCCGCCGGACGGCGAGAACAGTATTCAGTACGTCGCTTTCTACGTCGGAACACAGAACCTGGGGTTCTCTTCAACTCCGCCTTACAGCATCACCTGGAGCAACGTTCCGGCCGGCACTTATTCGATCACTGCGGTGGCGTCGGACCGCAACTCAGCCACGACGACGTCCGCGCCGGTGAACGTCACGGTTTCCGGCAATATCGGGAATTGGCGATTGCAGGTTCCGCAGGTCACGTCCGGAGTCTCCGGCATCAACGACGTCGACATGATTTCAGCTTTGGAAGGCTGGGCAGTCAACGGCGGCGGCTCGATCTTCCACACTGCCGACGGCGGGCTGACATGGACAGCTCAAAACAGCGGGACGACCGAGCCGCTGCACGCCGTCAGCTTTTTTGACTCGATGCACGGTCTGGCGATCGGCAACGTCGCGCTTTACACCACCAACGGAGGTCAGACCTGGTTGCCGGGCAGCGGAGCGCTGGGAACTTACTACGATCTGGATTTCGTCACGCCGACCACCGGCTACGCGTGTGGCGGCGGCGGGGTCGTACTGAAGACAACCGATGGCGGCGCGAACTGGGGCATCATCGCGACTCCCATCCTGCAGCCGCACAATCTGGTCTCGCTCGACTTCGTAGATCTGAACACAGGCTGGGTAGTCGGACAGGGCGGCACGGTCATCGGGACTACGAACGGCGGCGCAAGCTGGACGATTCAAAATCCGAACACGTCCGCATTTATGGCCGGCGTCAGTTTTGTGAATGCGAACGAAGGTTGGGCGGTTGCTGGGAATTACTTTATTCACACGACGAACGGCGGCCAAACCTGGACGCAGCAAACCGTACCCTCGAACACATGGGCCTATGCCGTGTACTTTCTCGATTCGCAGAACGGATGGGCGGTCGGTTCTGAAGAGAACATCGTTCACACCAGCAACGGCGGGCAAACCTGGACGACGCAACGTGGCGGGGTGGCTTCAGGATTTACTCAGCCATTGTGGAGCGTCAGTTTCGGCGACGCGCTGCACGGACTTACTGCCGGCAACTCCATGGTGTTGACCACCGGCGACGGCGGAACGACTTGGGGCGAGCCGCTGAATAACTATCGAACCGTCTCGAACAAAGTCTTTGCCACGGATTCGATGCACGCGTGGTCTGCGAATTCGAAGTCGGAAGTACTCTATACGGTTGACGGCGGGCTCCGCTGGAGCAAGTCGACGCTGTTTACTCCTACCGACACAAGCAACGTCACGGACGTAATTTTTGCAGACAATCAAAACGGCTGGGCCACTGTTAACGAAGGACCGCCGGGTTTCATTTACAAGTCCACCAACGGCGGGCAGACATGGCAGAACGCAGGCGCGCCGGCAAGCTCGCCGCTGCGTAGCATCGCAATAGTCGACAGCCAGACGCTGGTGGCGATCGGTGATTCGAATACCGTTCTGCGTTCCACCAACGGCGGCACGAGTTGGAGCTCGGTGTCGGCGCCCGGAGCCGGCAATCTACACGACGTTCATTTCGTCAACGCGAGCGTCGGATGGATCGTTGGCGGACGCCGGATCCTGAAGACGACAAACGGTGGTCAGACATGGACAGCGCAGTCGTCTGGTTTGGAGCAGCTATCGAACCTTCTCTCGGTTTCGTTTGCTGACGTCGATAACGGTTGGGCTGCAGGCGGTTCCGATTTGCTTCGGACCACGAACGGAGGACAGACCTGGGTAGCGCAGAACGTCGAACCGGGAGTCGAGCTCGGCGCCGTCCAGGCGATTTCATCTTCGACCGGATGGATTGCCGGCACGCGGAACTTCGTCAATAGTTATGTAGCTCAAACAACAAATGGCGGAACGGGGTGGAGCCGCGACAACTTGAACCAGGACGCATCGCTCGGTAGCTGCTTCTTCCTTGACGAGAACAACGGTTGGGTTAGCGGCTCGTCATTCACCGGAGGCACGGAAGGCCGTATCTATCACCGCACCGGCAACCAACCGACGCCGGTTCCGTTGGTCGTAACGTTGACCAGTCCGGCAGACGGCTCTGTCTACGACGGCAGACCGATAACAGTGTCGGCCGACGCGCTTAACAACAGCGGAGTCATTTCTCAAGTCGACTTTTATGACGGCGCAACGCTGATCGCGACCGACACGACTGCGCCGTACAACTTCGTCTGGGCCAATGCTCAAACCGGCAATCACACGGTGTCGGCTCGGGTCACAGGCGACATGAATGGCAGAACCGCGGCCAGCTTTGCTATCCCGGCGACGATCAATGTGACGTCGGCGCCGAACGCACCGCCGGCGGTTAGCGTTACCAGTCCAACCGCGGGCGCGACTTATCGCACCGGTGTCGGTATCGCGTTGGCGGCGAATGCGACCGACAACGATGGAACAGTCGCGCGGGTCGAATTCTATGCCGGGACGACACTGGTGGCGTCGGATCTGGCCGCGCCTTTCCAATCTACGTGGCTCGGCGCGCCCGAGGGAACGCATCAATTGACGGCCGTCGCGTTTGACAATCTGGGAGCGTCGGCTACTTCGACACCGATCACCATCACAATCGAGCGTAGAGCCAGCACGGCAATCTCGGATTTTGACGGGGACGGAAGAACAGACATATCCGTCTTCCGATCGACTTCAGGATATTGGTATCTGTCGCAATCTTCGGCGGGATTCCGCGCGGTGAACTTCGGCACAGCCGGCGACCGGCTCGTTCCTGGAGATTACGATGGGGATGGAAAATCCGACGTGGCGGTATTCAGGCCGTCAAACGGTTACTGGTACCTGCTCGATAGCTCGACCGGCGCGTTTCGGTATATTCAGTTCGGGCAAACAGGAGACATCACCGCGCCGGGCGAGTACGACGGAGACGGCAAGACGGATATCGGCGTGTATCGTCCGTCGACCGGATACTTCTATTACTTAAGAAGCAGCGATGGCCTTTATCAGTTTATTCAGTGGGGCCAATCCGGAGATCAACCTGTCATAGGAGATTACGACGCAGACGGCAAGAGCGATTTCGCGATCTTCCGGCCTTCAACCTCCGGCTTCTATGTTCTGCGGAGCTCGGACGGAACAGTGCGAGGGCAGCAGTGGGGGACCACCGGCGACAAACCGATCGCTGGTGATTTTGACGGCGATGGCAAAACGGACTTTGCGGTTTTCAGGCCGTCGGCCGGCGCATGGTATTACCTGCGAAGCTCGGACAATTCCGTTGGCGGAATCGCATGGGGTTCGAACGGCGACATTCCGGCATCGGGAGACTACGACGGCGACGGCATTTCTGACGTAGCCGTGTTTCGACCTTCCTCAGGTGTGTTCTATGTCTGGCAGAGCGCGACCAGTGCGCTGAGAGCAGAGCAGTGGGGGATCGATGGGGACGTGCCTGTCGCCTCGGCTTTCGTCCCTTAATCGGCAAATCAGGATTGGACGTAAGGCAAAGGGCGGTGACTAAATGTCACGGCCCTTTCTTTCGCAGTTGGTATCGTGCAATTCGGTCAAGCCGGCGACTAACCACTAAGCACACTAAAACCGAAGCCAAAGTCACACGAAATCGCTGCTAACCACTCTACGCGATTCGTGTGATTGGTTTTTCTTTGCTCGGGTATTTCGTGGTTCGTTACTTGAAACGCCCTCCCTCACGGTCGGGCTTCTGCCCCGGCAGCTCGCGCTATCCTGACACGGTTGATTGAGCAAGGCTCGCAGTCAAAAACGCCTGCCGTTTGAACCGACAGGCGTCTTCCTGGATTGAACTTAATTCGCTTTTGAAACTGGTTGGTTTCCTCAAACCGAGAACTGACCAGCCTCGAGCAGCTCCTTCACATAACCCAAAAACTTCTCGGCGTCCGAGCCGTCGATGATTCGGTGATCAAACGTCAGCGCGAAGAATGCCATCTGTCGTATGGCGATGTGATCATCGCCTTCTTCGCTGGTAACGACTTTCGCGCGTTTCTCGATCGCACCCACGCCGAGGATTGCCACCTGCGGTTGGTTGATGATCGGTGTGCCGAACAGACCGCCAAAGACTCCCGGGTTAGTGATCGTGAACGTGCCACCGGCTACTTCATCTGGCTTGAGCTGTTTCGCGCGGGCTCGATCCGCCAGATCGTTTGCCGCGCGTGCCAGGCCCGCTATCGAAAGCTCGTCCGCTCGTTTGATTACGGGCACGATCAATCCCCAATCGAGCGCTACGGCCATTCCCAGATTGATGTCTCGTTTGTAGATGATCTGGTCGCCACTGACCTGCGCGTTCAAGACCGGAAACTTGCGAATAGCCGTGGTTATCGCCTGAAAAATAAAAGGCATGTAGGTGAGCTTGGTTCCGGTGCGTTCGAAGAACTCGCGTTTGTGCTTATCGCGGATCTTCGCTATCCGCGTCATGTCAATTTCGTAGACCGTCGTGACGTGCGCGGACGTGCGACGCGACATGATCATGTGGTCTGCGATCTTCTTGCGCATGACGCTCATCGGTTCTACCCGATCGCCGACACCCGGTTGCACCGGCGGTAGTGGTGGAACGGTGGTGTCGCGGGCCTGCTGCGCAGTTGATCCGGAAGATGGCTGAGCGCCAGCTTTCATGGCTTGCTGCGGTGTCAACGCAGCCCCCGATTCGATAAAGCTCAGAATGTCGTTTTTCGTGACGCGGCCGCTCATCCCGGTTCCTTCCAAACGCGAGATGTCGATTCCGTGTTCTTTCGCGATGTTTCGCACGAGCGGGCTGGATCGCAAACGCCTGAGCTCTTCCGCGCTCTGCTCTCCGGTCGGGATACTTGATGTCGAAGCCTGCGGTGCTGGTGATGCCGGCGCTTGCTCGGTTTGTTTGGAGGGAGGCGGCTGCGGAGCTGGAGCCGACAAAACAGATGGAGCCGGTGGAGGTTCCGAAGCAACCGCTGCCTGGGCGGAAGGAGCTTGTACCGGTTCGGCTGGAGCCGGCGGTGCATCGGTTTTCGAGACCGGCGCGGACGCACTTGCGCCATCGCCGCCGTTGAGCACGGCGACCACCGTGTTCACCTCGACCGTATCGCCTTCGTTGTACTTGATTTCAGAAAGCGTCCCTGCGGCTGGCGACGGAATTTCGGCGTCGACCTTGTCGGTAGAAATTTCGAACAGCGGCTCGTCGCGGTCGACGTGATCGCCGACCTTCTTCAACCACCTGGTGATCGTTCCCTCCGCAATGGATTCGCCCATCTGCGGCATGACAACTTCTGTGCTCATAGGTTCTCCAATACGACACGTGACTGCCTGGTCACTTGTCACTCTTCACTGTTTTTTAGTACGCGGCCAGCTTGCGCGCGGCGTCCACGATGTCCTTCACTTGCGGCAAATAATATTCTTCAAGCGGCGGCGAATAAGGCACCGGCGTGTCGATCGACGCCACGCGAATTACCGGCGCATCGAGCCATTCGAAAGCCTCTTCGGCGATCGTCGCGGCAATCTCGCCTCCGATTCCGCCCGTACGCGACGCCTCGTGCAGCACCATAATCCTGCTGGTCTTTTTCACGCTCGCCAGAATCGCTTCCTTATCCATCGGCGCCAGCGTGCGAAGGTCGATAACCTCGATATCCAGACCTTCCTTCTCAAGCTCTTCCGCCGCGTCGAGCGCGTTCAAAACCTGCGCGCCGAATGTGATGATCGAAAGATCGCGACCCTCGCGCGCGGTGCGGGCTTTGCCGATCTCAACGATATAATCGTCCGCCGGAAGCTCTTCGCGAAGTCGCGGCAGGCGATAGAGTTTCTTGTGCTCGAAATAGATCACCGGATCCGGATCTCGAATCGCGGCTTTGATCAAACCCTTGGCATCGTATGCGGTGGAGGGTTCGACGATCTTCAAACCGGCGGTGTTGAGAAAAAAAGCCTCGGCGTTGATCGAGTGAAACGGGCCGGAGTGCACTCCCGAACCGCACGGACCGCGAAAGACCGCCTGGATGCCGGCACCCCAGCGATAGCGACATTTGGCCGCGTAGTTGGTCAGCATGTCAAAACCGGCGCTGATGAAATCGATGAACTGAAACTCGGCAACCGGCTTCATTCCCATCAACGCAGCGCCGCAGGCCGCGCCAACGATCGCGGCTTCGGAGATTGGAGTGTCGATTACGCGCTCCTCGCCGAACTCGTCGATCAATCCGTCGGTTACTTTGAACGCACCACCGTACGCGCCGACGTCTTCACCGATAACAAAGACCGACGGATCGCGCTCCATCTCTTCCCAAATCCCCTGGCGAATGGCTTCGACCAAAGTGGCTTTGCCGCCCCGCGCGGGTCGGTTTGATTTATGTTCTTTTTGAGTTGCTGATGACATAGGACGTTATCAAAATTATTTCAACGAATGTTGCGCCATGTCCGGGTGTTCCGGGTTTACAATCAAGCGTCCACGCTGCGGATCGACCAGCACATCCATATTTTCCATCGGGATCGCTCCAAGCAATGGCTCGTTGTTGCCAGGCAAAACAATAGCTTCCACAATCGCGCGACGATTCTCAAAGCGGACTTCCACCGGCCCAACAATCTCAACCTCTATCACAACGCCGTTTGCGAGCTGTGCTGTACTTATCTCTACGTGTGGTAAAGCGAGCTGGGCCTTGATGTGCTCATTAACCGTGAGTATCAGCGCGCAGCTATCAACAAGCACGTTCACCATCATCCGCTTAATTTGATCTTCAGAGATAACGCCATGCCGATGTAGCGCCACGTCGTCGCTGCTGATCAACTCGATATCAGCATAAACAAGTCCCATCTTCTTCTCTCCAATAGAATTGGCCTCAAGAAGCGGGTCTTTATGGCGGTTATGATTCTCAGCCGGTCTAACCATACTAACTTTCCAAAACCTTCGGTCTAAACGCAGGCGGCACTACGTCGTTATCAAACACTCCGAAAGCCGCGTTCTCGGCTTCGGGCATCGGCGACGACTCGGCCCATTCGACGTCTTCGTCGATCTCGCGCTGAACATCTGCCGTGATCTCTTCGAGCTTCTCTTTCGTAGCGACATTTTGCTCGGTCAGGAATCGTTCGTACCGATCCACCGGGTCGTTGTTCTTCTCCCAATCGTCGATCTCGCCGGTTGGAACATAACGTTGGTCGTCGTGTTCGGCGTGGCCTTTGCGGCGGTAAGTCTTGGCTTCGATCAGCACCGCGCCGCCGCCGTCGCGCGCGTAATCCGCAGCCTTCTTCGTAACCTCGTAACACGCGATTATGTCGTTGCCATCGACGATGTGACCGGGGATGCCGTAGCCCGCGGCTTTTTCCGCCAGATCTTTCACCGCCGTCTGTTTCGATGTCGGAGTCGAATACGCGTAATGGTTATATTCGGCGATCACGATCAGCGGTAGACGCTGAACTGCGGCGAAATTCAAACCCTCGTGAAAAGCGCCGGTGCTCATTCCTCCGTCGCCGATGTACGCCATGGCGACGAGATTCTTTTTCTGCATCCGTGCGCCCAGCGCGATGCCGGTCATCACCGGAATCATATCGCCGAGATGCGAGATAGGTCCGATGAAACCCTTCTCCATATCTCCGAAGTGAATGTTCAAATCGCGCCCGCCCGACGGCCCCCATGCCTTTGCCATGTACTGCGCAAAAATGTCGCGCGGGCGAATACCTTTGACCAGCACCGCGCCCAGATCGCGAATTAACGGCGAAAGAAAATCGTGCGGCTCGAGCGCGAACGCGGTGCCGACGGCCGTGGCTTCCTGGCCGAGCGAGCGAAAAACTCCGCCAACGACTTTCGTCTGGCGATAGAGATTCACCAGGCGCTCTTCCACCAGCCGGGTCAGCTTCAGATAGCGATACATCTCCAGCATCTGCTCGTGCGTGAGCGATGTTTCGGAGGTGCAGGAAAGGGGAGAGCCGTCAGTGGAACTCTCTTGTTTGATCTCTTTGGTCATAAAAATAAGGACACAGAACACAGGACTCAGGACAGGAACTTGGGGTAACGCTCAACCGGCTGCGGACACTGAACTTATGACCAAGGACTCATTCTAACCGCTATTCTCCGCTCTTTATCCTGTGTCCTGAGTTCTGTGTCCTGCGTCCTGCTCTTCAGATATGCACCGTCAACCCATGAATTCCTTCGGCCGCTTCCATCACTGCTTCCGAAATGGTCGGGTGCGCGTGCATCGTGCGACCGAGCTCTTCGGCGGTTGATTCAAGCTGCATGGCTACGCAGGCTTCGGCGATGATGTCGGTCGCGTGTGGCCCGATGATGTGCACGCCAAGCAGCTCGTCGTACTTGGATTCGCTGACTACCTTCACGAACCCTTCTTCTTCACCCAGGATTCGCGCCTTGCCCGATGCCGAGAACGGAAACTTAGCTACCTTTACGTCGTAGCCTTCGTCGCGGGCTCGCTTCTCGGTCAACCCAACCGAGGCCACTTCCGGATCGCAATACGTACAATTCGGCACCAACCGCATGTTGATCGGCTCAGCATGCTGACCAGCGATCTGCTCAACCGCCAGAATGCCTTCCTTTGACGCGAGGTGCGCGAGCTGCGGCGTTGGAATGACGTCGCCGATGGCATAAACGTTCGGCTCGCCGGTGCGACAGAACTCGTCGACCTGAATCGCACCGCGCTCAACCTTGATCTTGGTGCCTTCCAGTCCGAGGCCTTCCAGGTACGGCATGCGTCCGACGGCCACCAACAGCATCTCCGCTTCGAGCGTGACTGCTTCGCCCTTCGATGTCTTGCCCGTTAGCTTGACTCCGGTTTCGGTCTTTTCCAACTTTTCGAGCTTGGTGTCGACCTGAGCTTTAATACCGCGTTTGCGGAACGATTTCTCCAGCTCCCTGGAAACTTCTTCGTCTTCGATCGGAAGAAGACGCGGCAGAAGTTCGACGATCGTTGTGTCCGCGCCGAAGCGCGAATAGACGGACGCGAACTCGACGCCGACTGCTCCGGCTCCCATCACGATCAGCGACTTGGGCACTTCCTTCAGCTCGAGGATGTGATCAGAGTTGACGACGCGCTCACCGTCTGCCTCGAACCCAGGTATGGGCTTAACTACCGAACCGGTGGCGATGATGATGTTTTTCGACTCGATAGTTTCCTCTTGGCCGTCGGCGCCGGTCACCACCACTTTTCCGGGAAGCTGCAGCTTGCCGGTGCCTTTGAAGACAGTGATCGTGTTCTTCTTCATGAGGAACTCGATACCCTTCGAGTTCTTCATCACGACTTTTTCTTTGCGCTTCTGCACATCGGCGAAAGCCAGTTTGACTTCGGACATCTGCACGCCGAACTCAGCCAGGTGCTGCGCTTTTTCGTAATAGTGCGCGGACATCAGAAGTTGTTTTGTCGGGATACAACCGCGAAGCGTACATGTGCCGCCGAGCCGCTTATCTCTTTCGACCAGCGCGACTTTCAATCCCAACTGAGATCCGCGAATCGCGGCCACATAACCGCCGGGTCCGCTGCCGATAACCGTCACGTCAAATTGTTCCGTAGCCAATTTTAGTCTCCTAAGAAAGTTACAAGCGCCGATTGATCACCGTTCGGTTTCTCCAGCGGTCACCTGTTTCTGAATTCTTCGATCTGTTTAGCGTGATGAGCGTGATGCCGGAAGGTAACCCCTTCGACGAATTTGTAAGCCGGCGATTTCTCGTTAACTTCATCCGGAAGCGACGCGACCGTCGATTCCATTTTCGCGTGTGCGGCGACAAATTCGGCCTGCACTTCTGCGTAAGTACGAGCGCGTCGCTCATCAACTGCACGCGCGTTGAAGTCGTTTATCTGCTGAGGCTCAAGCCGCGTCGGCTTCCATGTCCCGGCCTGAATCTCGTCGACGATCCTGGCGCCTTCAAATTCCCAGGCCGCAATATGCGAGATCGCGTCGCGGATCGACCATTCAGAGGTCAGACCTACGCGCGTGGCCTCTTCTTCGGTCAAACCGTCCAGCGCTTTAAGCAGAGTTTCGTGGGCGCTGCGAATACGTTCTTGTATCTCGGTCTTCTTCATCGGCGTTGGTACTAAATTTAAGTCAAACTAACCACGAAACACACTAAGCCGCGGGCGAAATCACACGAAAAAGTTGAAGCGCGAATAGCGGATTATAGTCGGTTCGGCTATTTTCGGCCAACGCGCGCAGAAGGAGCGCAGGCGGCTCGCCTGCAGTGAGCGCCAAAGGCGCGAAAGCGATGTCCGACAAATTTAGTTTGTCGCCGCCTTAAGCTGTATTCAGCTTTCGACGTCAACGACAAACTAAAGTTTGTCGGACACCGCCCTCGGCCTGCGCTCCGTCGTATGCACTTAGAGCCCAGGAACCATTAACTCTTCGGAATCTGAAACGTATCTTCCCAATCCTTGATCAGCTTCGCCAGCTTGGTTTTGAATTCCGGGTTCTGCACGCTCATATGCTTTAGCTCGAGCGAGTTCATCGCGGTGTAATCCTTCAGGTAGCTGGACTGCATCTTTTCCTGCGTCTCTTTGCTCACCTGAAAGCCACGCGCCCCCTTAATCCCGTCCCACTTCGACTGCAGATCTTTTCGCTTCGCGTCAAAGATCTTCTGTGCTTCGTCGACGCCGGCCGCGTTTGGCGATGCGTCGATCTTCTTTACGATCTCGTCCGTAACCGCATGAATGTCCGCCATGACAGAGTTTATCTCGTCGTCTTTCTTGCATCCCGCGACGGACAAAATTGCGGCGGTGAGAATGAAAAAAGCTGCAAACTTTCTTAACATTGGGGGCCTCCACAAGTGGGTTCTAGAGCGCTATCATCTAACAGAGCGCCAAAATGAAAGTCAAGGTGAAGGGAAAGACGTGAATGAAACATTCTGAAGGATTTTTGATGCTGGTGAATGACGCGAAGAGCCGCGTTCGCGAAGTAACCGTCGACGAGACGCGCGAGCGATTGGCCGGAGACTCGGGAGCTCGTTTGATCGACGTTCGCGAAGACAACGAGTGGGAGGCCGGACATGCATCCGGCGCGGAACACTTTGGCCGCGGAATCATCGAGCGCGATATTGAAGAGGCAGTTCCAGACAAAGATGCAGAGCTCATTCTTTACTGCGGCGGCGGTTATCGATCAGCGCTGGCCGCGGACAATCTTCAGCGGATGGGCTACACCAACGTTTTCTCGATGGCGGGTGGGTGGAAAGCCTGGAAGGACGCGGGCGCGCCGGTCGACGGGGACTGACCTCGCGAATCTGGAGGGCGCGAACAAATTCACCTCGAACGCGTATGTTTTAGTGTAGTCGAGCAAAGCTGCGGGGTGCGTTATGTCGATCGAGAAATTTGTCGAAGACCAAATCGCCAAGGCCGTCCGAGCGGGTGAATTTGAGAATCTTCCGGGCCGCGGAAAGCCTGTCGACCTTGAAGCTTATTTTCAGACGCCGGAAGATTTGCGACTTTGTTATTCGATGCTCAAGAATGCCGACTTTGTTCCGGAGGAAGTGCAGATGCTGAAAGACATCGATTCATTGAGAGAGAAACTGAGCGTTTGCGCTGATGCCGAAGAAAGGAAGTCGCTGACCGACGGCATTAATCAGAAAGTGATGGTTGTGAAACTCGCGATGGGGCGCCATCGGCGGAGGAAGTAAGCCCGGGCTGGAGCAATGCGCTAGTTTGAAAATCCCACGAGCTCGGTAATTGGGGAACCTGTATGATGGTCGATGCGTGAGGGCTGATGAAGAAAAGACGGCTGATTTTCACAGGATTGTCGCTGGCGTTATCCCTGGCAGCCTGGCTTATATTGGGGATTTATCGAGATCGCGAATTCGGCAGCCACCATCTTTTCGTGAAGCACAAACCGACTTTTAAGCTTAGATTCTACGCGCCGCTCGGCAAATCCGATCGGACTTTGAACGAGCTGAATCCGAAAGAGTCGCATGAAGAAGTGATGTACAGGGAATACATCGAAGAGCACGGCGGAGAGAAACGAAGCGTCGGATTGGGATTATGAGCAAGTAACGAAGGAGCGCAGGCGGCTCGCCTGCGCTCCATTGAATTGAGGATAAACAATTAATGTCAAAAGAAGCGGCCGGAAAACAAGACGATTCGACCCTCGAAATGCGTGTCGAGTCGGATTCGATGGGCGATGTCCCGGTCCCATCGGACAAATACTATGGAGCACAAACAGCTCGGTCGTTGATCCATTTCAACATCGGCGGCGACACGATGCCGCGTGCAATGATCCGCGCGCTTGGCGTGTTGAAAAAAGCGGCCGCCGCAGTTAACGAAGACCTGGGCAAGCTGCCATCCGACATCACTCGTTTGATCGAACAAGCCGCCGACGAAGTCATCGACGGCAAGCTAGACGAGCACTTTCCGCTGCGCGTGTGGCAAACCGGAAGCGGAACGCAAACCAACATGAACGCCAACGAGGTGATCTCGAACCGCGCAATCGAAATCGCCGGCGGCGAGATGGGAAGCAAGAAGCCGGTTCACCCGAACGATCACGTCAACATGTCGCAATCGTCCAACGACACTTTCCCGACGGCGATGCATATCGCCGCCGCCGAAGAGATGGAAAAGCTGATACCCGAAGTGCAGCGATTGCATGACGCGATACACGCCAAAGCAACCGAGTTCGCTGACGTAGTAAAAATCGGACGCACGCATTTGCAGGACGCGACGCCTTTGACCGTCGGACAGGAGATGGGCGGTTGGGCAAGCTTGATCGAGCGAGACATCGAACGGTTGCGAATGGTATTGCCCGGGCTTTACGAACTTGCGATCGGAGGCACGGCGGTCGGAACCGGACTCAATTCGCATCCGGAGTTCGCCGAACGCGCCGCAGCTGAAATCTCCGAACTGACTGGCCGGCCTTTCAAATCGCATCCGAACAAATTCGCGGCTCTTTCGGCGCACGACGAAGTTGTCTTTGCGAGCGGCGCTTTGAAAACTCTGGCCGCTTCGCTGATGAAGATCGCAAACGACATCCGCTGGTTGGCGTCCGGACCGCGGGCCGGATTCGGAGAACTGATTTTGCCCGAGAACGAACCCGGTTCGTCGATCATGCCGGGAAAGGTAAATCCAACGCAGAGCGAAGCGATGACGATGGTATGCGTCCAGGTGTTCGGCAACGACGTCGCGATCGGTTTCGCGGGTTCACAGGGAAATTTCGAGCTGAACGTTTTCAACCCGGTGATGATTCACAATTTTCTTCACTCGGTGCGATTGCTGACAGACGCCTGCCACAGTTTTGTCGAACACTGCGTAAGCGGAATCGAGCTGAATCGCGAGCGGATCAACGAACACCTCTGCAATTCGCTGATGTTGGTGACGGCGTTGAATCCGCACATCGGCTATGACAACGCGGCAAAGATCGCGAAGAACGCGCATAAAAAGGGAATTGGGTTGCGCGAGTCGGCGATCGAGCTGGGGCTGCTGACCGGCGAACAATTTGACGAGTTCGTAAAGCCGGAAGAAATGACGCATCCGTAGACAGGTGCGATTCGGACACGGAGAACGCATGATTTCAGGTAGTGGTTGAGTATGATTTCAAACTCCTGGGTAGACGGTCTAGACCTACTAACCACGAAACAACACGAACGAGCCATTCACGAAATCACACGAAACTCAACTCGTTTGGTGTGGTTTTGTCTCGCTTTCGTGTTGTTTAGTGGTTCGTTCACTGGCTGCCCGAATCACAGTCAAAGAAGGATCTCAAAATGAACCACTTCATGATTTCCCGCATCTTCGCGGATGGAGTTGGCATCTAAATCTATGCAGGCCGGCAGCCAAATCTGCTCGCTTGCCCTTTGTTTCTCTAAGTGAGATAGTTTCGCGTTCGGCGTAGGGGATTTGGCTCGACTGCAGCCTGGCTGGGGCTTTTCCGGGGGTGAATCAAGGAAGAAGGAACGAGATGAGCGCTGTACTGGACACAATAAAGACTCCCGCCATCGAAGATTACTTCGGTATGTCGGACGCAGAGCTCGACGAGCGTATCGAGTCCGCGCGCAAAGAATTGGGATCGCGTGTGGTGATTCTGGGCCATCATTACCAGCGCGACGACGTGATTTCGCACGCCGACTTTACCGGCGATTCGTTCCGGCTTTCCCGGATGGCCGCCGAACGACCCGAAGCCGAGTTCATAGTTTTCTGCGGCGTGCACTTTATGGCGGAATCGGCGGACATACTTTCTGCTCCCGGACAAAAAGTGATTCTGCCGGACCTCGGCGCCGGATGTTCGATGGCCGATATGGCGACCGCGGAACAGGTCGAAGACGCCTGGGAACAATTGGAGTCGATCGGAGTTCTGGGCGATTTCAAAGTAGCTCCGATCACTTACATGAATTCGTCCGCGGCGATCAAAGCGTTCTGCGGAGAACACGGCGGCGTGGTTTGCACGTCGACCAACGCGGTTCCGCTTTTCGACAAATATTTGAAGGAAGCCGATAAGCTTTTCTTCTTTCCGGATCAACATTTGGGTCGCAACACCGGCGCTAAGTTTGGAATCGCGCTCGACGAGATGGTCGTTTGGGATCCGTCGAAAGACCTGGGCGGAAACACGGAAGAAGACCTGCGGCATGCTCGTTTGATTTTGTGGAAGGGGCACTGCTCTGTGCACGGGCGTTTCAAAGTCTGGCACGTCGACCAGGTCCGCAAAGAGGTTCCCGGCATTAAGGTGTTGGTACACCCGGAATGCATTTACGAAGTAGTGCAGGCCAGCGATCTGAGCGGTTCGACCGAATTTATCATCAAGACGATCGAGGCTGCGCCGGCTGGATCGAAATGGGCGGTGGGCACGGAAGTCAATTTGGTAAATCGGCTGGTGAAGCGATTTCCCGACAAGCACATTCAGCTGCTGGCTCCGGACCTTTGCATGTGCGCGACCATGTATCGCATCGCTCCGCAGAATCTTGCGTGGGCGCTTGAATCGCTTGTGAGCGGTAAGGTCGTTAACCAGATTGTTGTGCCGGACGAGACGGCGCGGTGGGCTCGCATAGCGCTTGATCGCATGCTTGCAATCTCTTAACACGGTGACAAGTGGCCAGTGACAAGTGACAAGCAGGAAGCAGTTTCAAGCTTCTGTCTTTCACTTGTCACTTTTTCACTCGTCACTTTTCACTGACTTATTATGGCTGACCCGAATGATCGCGTGCCGGAGAGCGTCTCCGGCACTTATTACGTTGACATGCAGTGCATCGATTGCGACGTTTGTCGCGATACCGCTCCGGATAACTTCACGCGTTCGGATACGGGTGGTTACTCGTACGTCTTCAAGCAACCAGAGTCCGAAGACGAAAGCTCGCTTTGCGAAGAAGCTCTCTCCGCCTGCCCGGTCGAAGCCATCGGCAACGACGGCTGAATTGCCTATTCAAATTAGCAAACGGACTACGAAATACACGAAGCCGAAGGCGAAATCACACGAAGTGCCTTGAATTTCGTTCGTCGTTTCGTGTGTTCGGTTTTTCTTTTGTTCGTGTTACTTCGTGGTTGGATTTTTGAAATGGTGACAAAAGAACAGATTCCCGCAGGCGCAAAGACTGCGTACTGAACGACTAGATCAGGATCTTAATCACGCCATCCTCTATCAAGACTTCGTAGCTATCCACATTCTCGCTCGGCACGCTCAAACACTGTCCCGAACGCACGTCGAATCGCCAGCCGTGCCAATCGCATTCAACTATGTGACCGCATAGATTGCCGTCCGCGAGCGGCGCTCCCTTGTGTGGGCAGAAATTCTCGATCGCAAAGAACTGGCCGTCTATATTGAAGAGAGCCAATTCAGTACCATTCAGAAGTTCAACGGTTGCGCCGCGTCCGGGAGGGACATCTTCGACACGTCCGACTGTTATTGTCTGGTTGGCACGTTTCGGTTTTTTGAAGTTGCCAAACCTCGGATTGAAGGGTTGCATTATGAAGAATCGTAACAAACGCGCCTGTATGGCATCAACCGAGGCGTAAACGATGCAAGATTTTGCGGGCCGATGCGTTCTATCGATTCGTCGCGGTTTACGATCGCGCTCTCCTCAACCGGCGGCGAAGAAAACTTGAGGGGAGAAATGAAGAAAATGAAGAGATCACTAGTAACAATATTGGGCGTCTTTGCCCTGCTTGCTTTTATATCGATTCCGGCGTTCGCGCAGGAGAAATCTGTTCGTGGCCGGCTCGGCAGAACCGTCGAACCGGGTGGGTGGTTGATCCTTTCCGGAAACGACAAATACCTTTTGCTGAACGCAAAGAACTACGAAAAGGAAACCTGGTTTGTTGAAGGGACCGAGGTGGTGGCAACGGGTGTTGCCAAGCCCGACATGGTCACGACTTTTATGGAAGGCATTCCGTTCGAGGTCCGCACCTTGCAGACCTCAGATGGGCAGGCCGCGACAGGCGGCGGGAATGCAGTCAAAGGTCGATCAACAACTCGCGTACAGGTTAGCGGGACTTCGATGGTTCAGGCGCAACCGGACACCGCGATTCTATCGATCTCGGTGGTGACACAGAACCAGGACGCGTTGGAAGCGCAGCAGCAGAACGCGGGTTTGAGCGAGTCCGTAATTCGGGCGGTGAAGGCCGCAGCGGGCGCCGGCGCGGAGATCAAAACCAGCGGTTATGTCCTGACGCCACAGCGCGTCTACAAAGAGAACCAGCCGCCGACCATCAGTGGTTACGAGGTGCGTAACAGCATCACCGTAACGATGGGCGAACTGCAAAAGGTGGGCGCGGTCATCGACGCAGCGGCAACCGCCGGAGCGAACAACGTGGATAGCGTGTCGTTCACGCTGCG
This sequence comes from Pyrinomonadaceae bacterium, assembly GCA_963702045.1. Lineage (GTDB taxonomy): Bacteria > Acidobacteriota > Blastocatellia > Pyrinomonadales > Pyrinomonadaceae > JACMLC01. Next base: position 4,007,614 of record OY969701.1, on the reverse strand, counting down.
CAAGGACGAGACAGCCAGGAATCAGGCGCTGTCGGAAGCGACCCGCGAAGCGATCTCGAAAGCAAACGTAATCGCGCGCGTTCTCGGCGGCAAAGTTGTGCGAATCGTTGCTGTCGAAGAAGACGGCGGAATGCCTCGGCCGATTTATCAGCGGGGTATGACTGAGATCGCACAGGCGAAGTCGACGCCGATAGAAGTGGGGACGCTTGAGCTGTCTGCTAAGGTTCAACTGATCGCCGAGGTCGAGACGGCAAACTAAACTTCGCTTGTCTTTCTAGTTTGCAAGGCCGGGTTTCACGCAAAGGCGCAAAGTAAAAGAAAGCGTTAAGGCGCAAAGAGGACGCCAGGGAGCTTTAGAGCTCCTTAGCGTCTTTCTGCTTTCTTTTCTTTGCGCCTTTGCGTGAAACCGTCCTCGTGTCTTCCTCCATTCAGCCCGCACTTTTGCCGGAACGTGTCTTGCTTTGTGAATAGTGTTCGAAGGAACTATACTTTCAAAAAGTTCCCTCGAAGCTTATATGAAATGGCGGCTCGCGTTTTTTGAAGAGCGCGGTTTCCCGTCGTTTGACGCGTGACTCGTCTGGTTTTCGCACGCGCGCGTTTCGATTATTTGCACAAGTATGGGGAGGACAGGGAATGTCTAGATATCGTGACGATGATGATGAAACTTATTTTTCAAACAGGCCTCGCGGGCCGCGGCGGGACGATGACCGCTTTGAAACCTGGAGGACTGAATACGACCGGGGCGCGGACGAATACGCTCGACGTCGTGGTGGCGAGGTATCGGGGGGGCGCTACGGAGGCGGTGAATATGAACGCCCGCTAGATCGCGACAGCTATCGACGGTACGATGGGCGTTACGGCCGCGCATACGACAGAGGCGACAAAGGCGACGAAGGCGATTACGAGCGCGATTACGAACGCGGTAACGGCCGCTCGCTTTTCGAAGAAGGACGCGATTATTTGCGTCGCACATTCGGGATGGAAGATCGTCCGCATCCACGTGACAGAGGTCGCGAACGTGATCGCGATCGGGGGCGAGGAGTGGCGCGGTCGCGTTTGCGTTGTCGCGACATCATGACGCGTGACGTAGCAGTGGCAACGCGTGCTACTCCGATCCGCGACGTGGCGATCATGATGCGCGAAGAAGATGCCGGCATTATTCCGGTCGTCGAGCGCGAAGATACGCCGGTCGCAACGGACGATAATGCGAGCGTCGAGCAAACACCCCGAATCGGCGGGCGCGTACACAGCAACGGAAAGCTCGTTGGACTGATCACGGACCGAGACATTGTTATGCGCGCAATTGCCGAGGGTAAAGACGTGCTGACCACGCCGGCCGAAGCAGTTATGACGACCGAAATTCACACGGCGCATCCGAACGATCGAGTCATCGATGTGATTCGTAAGATGGGCGACAAACAGGTACGACGAATTCCGGTTATCAGCGAGAACGGAAACCTGCGCGGAATTATTTCGATGGCGGATATCGCGCTGGAGACCGAAGCAGATCGCGAGCTGGCGGACGCACTCGAGGAAATCTCGAGCGGCGCCTCGTTTTGGAACCGAGTGTTTGGTTAAGAATGTGGTAATGGTTCAGTTTGATCTTCGCTTGTGACCGGAGCAGCGCGATCGAAACGTACCACGGAATTACACGAAAGCGAACAAATCAACGCGAACGAGTTGATTTGTTCGCGTAGTTTCGAGAACAACGCGCTGCTAAGACTTTCCCCTCTTTCATATGGCTAAATCTGTCGAGCGTTACTTTCGCGCAATACACGGTCACGGAATGCGTAGGGCCACGCTCGGTGGACGCGTGTGGCGGCCGGCCGCGGATGTTTATAAGACCGGTGACGGTTGGATTGTTAAGGTTGATCTGGCCGGAGTCAGCGCGAACGAACTCGAGATAATCGTCGACAGTTCGACTCTTACCATTTCGGGCTGTCGCCGCGACACTTTTTTTGGCGAAGGCGTTTCCTATCATCAGCTCGAAATCACCTACAGCCGGTTCGAGCGTTCCCTGCGTTTTCCCTGTTCCATCGAAGGAGCAACCGTGCTTCGCGACTATCGCGATGGACTATTGATCCTGCATCTTCGCAGTAGCGATGCTGACGACTGTGAAGAGGAGTAAATCCTCGTTTCGCAGAGCGCGGGCGATCGCTGCGATCTTCATCTGACATACGACAATGGCTGAATCATCTCAAAATCAAAGCAAGCTGGATTTGGCGGACGCCGATGGCGGTTTCGACTCGGCGAAAGCTGCCGAGCCCGAGCTCGTAACGGAGTCTGAAAGCCCTGCTACGGATCAAGAGCCGGTGACTCGGCTCCCGCCGACGCCTTTCGAGATCGCGGTGCTTCCGCTGCAAAACACTACGCTCTTTCCGGGAACGATTGTGCCGCTCTCGGTTGGCCGGGCGCGTTCGGTCGCGGCTGTCGAAGCATCTTTATCAACCGAAGAAAAGCTGCTGGCATGCATTAGCGCTCGCTCGCCGGACACGAATGGGCAGGATGCAGCGCCCGCCGATCTTTATCAGATCGGAACGTTGGCGATGATCAAACGGATGATGCGTAACGAGGATACAGTCCACATCATCGTGCAGGGTACCGAGCGCATTCGGGTTTTGGAGTGGATACAGGAACAGCCCTTCCTTCGCGCGCGAGTTGAGATTCTTCCGGAGTTGACGGTCGCTGATTCCGAAGAGGTCGAGGCGCTGAAGCGCAATGTGCAGGCGTTGATTCAACGTGCGCTGGCGATGATGCCGCAGGTTCCGCCGGAGATTCGCGCGGCGGTTATGAACGCAGACGATCCCGTTCAGCTGGCTTACTTTTTGGCTTCGGTTCTGCAACTCGGAGTCGACAACGAGCAGAAGATGCTGGAAGCAGGCACGGTTGACGAACTGCTGCGGCTTTCGCACGACAACCTGGCTCGTGAGGTCGAGATACTCGAGATCCGTTCGAAGATCGCAACCGAAGCGCAGGGCGAGATGAACAAGGCCCAGCGCGATTACATATTGCGGCAGCAGCTGAAAGCGATTCAGAAAGAGCTGGGCGACGACGAAGGCGGCGAACAGGCAGAAGCCGAACAATTGCGCGAACGGCTGGAGGCCGCGGATCTTCCCGACGAAGTTCGAAAGGAAGCTGAGCGTGAATTGAAACGAATGGAGAAGCTTCCGGCCGCGGCTCCGGATTTTCACGTCATTCGCACGTGGCTCGAATTCGTGCTCGAGCTGCCGTGGAAAAAATCGAGCGAAGACAAACTGGATCTGAAGGAAGCGCGTCGAATTCTGGATGAAGACCATTACGGTTTGGAGGATATAAAGGAACGAATCCTGGAATTCCTGGCAGTCATCAAACTGCGCCCGGACGCGAAGAGTCCGATCCTGTGTTTCGTGGGTCCACCCGGAGTCGGCAAGACTTCGCTCGGTCGATCGATCGCGCGAGCGTTGGGCCGGCAGTTCGAACGTCTTTCGCTGGGCGGAGTTCGCGATGAAGCCGAACTGCGCGGCCATCGCCGCACGTACATCGGCGCGATGCCGGGCCGAATCATTCAATCGATTCGCCGAGCGGCTGTGAACAACCCGGTGATGATGCTCGACGAGATAGACAAACTCGGCGCGGATTATCGTGGCGATCCGGCGGCCGCGCTGCTGGAGATCCTGGACCCGCAGCAGAACAGCACGTTTCGCGATCACTACATTGACTTGCCGTTCGATCTTTCTAACGTTTTCTTTATCTCGACGGCGAATCAGCTGGCCCCGATACCGTCGCCGTTGCGAGATCGAATGGAGATCATCCAGCTGGCCGGTTATTCGGACCACGAAAAGCTTCACATCGCGCGTCAGTATCTTGTCCCGCGACAAATTGCCGAGAACGGTTTGAAGCCCGATCAGTTCGAGATCACCGACGCCGCGATCGGATTGATCACGGCGCGCTACACGCGCGAAGCCGGCGTGCGTCAGCTGGAGAGGACTATTGGCAGCATCGCGCGCAAGGTTGCGCTGAAGGTCGCGCAAGGAGAAGCGGCTAAAGTGGTGGCCGACGTTGCCGACATAAAGGAATACCTGGGGCCGCCGCGCTTTTATCCGGAAGAAGCGCGCAAGGAATTGCCTGCCGGTGTCGCGACGGGAATGGCCTGGACCGAAATGGGCGGCGAAGTTTTGTTTATCGAAGCCACGCTTTTGCCCGGCGGTTCGGGGCTGACACTGACTGGTCAATTGGGAACGGTCATGCAGGAATCCGCTCGTGCGGCGCTGTCTTATCTTTGGGCGCATGCGGCGGAGTTCGACATCAAGCCCGAGATGTTCAAGGGCTACGGCGTGCATTTGCATGTTCCGGCCGGCGCTATTCCGAAAGACGGACCCAGCGCTGGTGTGACCATGGCATCCGCGCTGGCATCGCTTTTCACTGGCCGACGTGTGCGGCCGGACACGGCGATGACCGGCGAGATCACTCTGTCCGGGCTTGTATTTCCGGTTGGCGGGATCAAGGAAAAAGTTCTGGCCGCGTACCGCGCGGGCATCCGGCGCATTGTTCTTCCCGAGAGGAACCTGGCGGATGTCGAGGATATTCCGGAAGACGTTCGCAGCGAACTGGAGATCGTCCCGGCAGCGCGGATCAGCGAAGTGATTGATAACGCGCTGGAGCGCGTGGTTGCCAATCCGCCGCCGCCGCTTCCGCCAATGGATGGAACGCGCGAACACGCGTTGCAAGTCGAACCCGAAGCTATTCGAGTTCGCGAAGCGTAAGGAAGATTTAACTACAAAGGGCCGGAGAGAAACACGGGGGGCGCTACATGTCTTTCCTTCGTGTTTCTCTCCGGCCTTTTGTGGGAAAAATCGAACTCGCAAGTTAGAAAATCTTGTAGCCCGCGACAGGCACATCGCCGCTCTGACCCCAATGCTGGGAAAGAAGGCTGCGGTCGCTGCTCTTGAACACATAGAACGTGCCGTCCGTGGGTCGCCAGACGGCGAGGTCTGTGCGCCCGTCACCGTCATAGTCGCCCGGCACTGGCCGGTCGCCGAGCGTACCCCATTGCATGCTCATCAAACCGTCGCGGCTTTGCAGGATATAAAAGGTGCTCGGGCCGCTGAAGGGAGTCGAACGCCAGAGGGCGAGGTCAGTCCGGCCATCGCCGTCGTAGTCTCCCGCGACAAAGGTGTCGTAGCCAAAACCCCACTGACGTGCGCTGAGAGTATTGTCTGAGCTTTGCAGCGTATAGAACTGTGCCGGCTCATCCAGCGCCTGTTGTCGGCGCATGACGGTGAAATCCGACAGACCGTCGCCGTCAAAATCGCCCGGCAGCGGGAGGTCTCGAATCATTCCCCACTGCACCGCCTGAAAAGTGTTATCCAGGCTTCTGAGGAACCTTATCTGAGTTAGCGAGTATTCACACTGTCAGCGATGATACGATACGCTTAACGCTAAAACGAACAGTGGCAGAATCGGAAACCAGGGAAAGGAAGTTGTTATGGCAGACAAAGCAGCACAGCGCAACGCTGGGGTCGGATCAACGAAGCGCGGCCAGCAAACCGGACTGGGTGGGCAACCGGACCAGGGTCGCGAAGCCAAAAGCGAAACGCCGGAAGTTAGCGGCAATCGAAAGTCGGCAAACAAGATGTCCGCAGATAAGTCAAAGCAGCAGATGGCGTCGGACGCTGCGAGCGAGCGATCGAACGTTCCCTCGGTAGCAGGACAGACAGACGGCGGGCATCCGGGCGAGCCTCTCGGCGAGCGAGTGTTCAAGAGACGACAGGCGAAGAGTCGTACGAGAAAGTGATGTTCGGCAAAGCTTCGGGCGAATTCAGTCATCCCTTCGGGACGCCAAGTTATCCTTTACAGATTTGCAGGCCCTAAAGGACCTGCCTAAAGTCATTCGTCGCTACGCGACGGTGCGCGCTCAGTCCGGACGGGAACTCGCAACCACCGCCACAACAATACGCGTAATTTGGCGTGCGTGTGCCACACTGCGTATCGATTTGAAATCTGCTTTCTGGAGAAAGATACAAAAACAAAATGATCGAAACTCGAAAATGGCGCCTGGTCTCGTTTACTTTGCTTGTTCTTATGGTCTGCCAGCCGTTGTCGCATGTACGGATAGCTTCAGCGGTTTCCGCAGACTCCGCGTTAGTTCCGCCTGCAAATGACAACTTCGCGTCCAGCCAACTCGTCACCGGGACCTCGGGTTCGATCTCCATTTCAAACGTTGAAGCGACCGCCGAAACCGGAGAACCGAATCATGCGGCCGTGTCCACCCCGTTAAATTCTGTTTGGTACCGATGGGTCGCGCCTTCGAATCTCAGCATGACGTTTGGCACGGCGGGAGCGGGCTTCAACACCACCTTGGCCGTCTACACCGGAACCGCGGTCAATGCTCTAACCCTCGTCGCAGAGGACGACAACATACCCTTCGGCACTGTCTCGTCAGTAACCTTCATTGCTTCGGCAGGCGTGACCTATCACATTGCGATCGACGGGTCCGGATCGGAAACCGGGAATATGAGTCCAGGGCTGGTCTGGAGCATTAATCGCGCGGAGAGCAGCCATGAGATGAACTTCGATGGAGACTTTAAGTCTGACTTCGCCATTTTTCGCAATAGCAATAACACTTGGTTCATTCTAAACAGCGGCACGGGAACCTTTACCGCCATGAACTGGGGATTCAGTTCTGACTTCCTGTCACCCGGAAGGTACGAGGGAATTGGCAGAGCGAACATCGCTGTTTGGCGACCCGCCACCGGCACCTTTTTCAAGGCGGCAGGACTATTCGCGGGAAATGTCTTTCAGCCGTGGGGAACTAGCGGGGACCTACCAATTCACGGCGATTTTGATGGAGACGACCGTGATGATTTTGCGATCTGGCGCGGCAGCGCAGGAGCGGTTTTTTACGTTATGAGAAGTTCGACCGGAACCCTCCTGGCTATGTCCTGGGGCACAGGCAGTACTGATGTGCCTACGCCCGGCGATTACGACGGCGACGGCAGAACGGACTTTGCCGTGTTTCGCTACAGCGGACCCGATGCGGGCACCTTCTATGTCCGGCGTAGCTCGAACGGGTCGGTCTTGTCCCAACGCTGGGGCCTTGGAGGGGATCTGGTGGTTGCTGGTGATTACGATGGCGATGGAAAAAGCGACTTCGCCGTTCGGCGGAGTTCCAACAATACTTTCTACATCCTTCGAAGTTCTGACGGAGCATTTACGTCCACGCAATGGGGAATCGCCGGCGACAGGGCAACACCGGGTGACTACGACGGCGACGGTAAAACTGATATCGCGGTATGGCGGCCGAGCACTGGAGCCTTTTACGTTCTGAAGAGCATTGACGGCTCATTGCTTGCCCAGTTTTGGGGCCAGTCAGGTGATCGTCCGGTTGCCGAGTCCAACACCCACTGAAGACTTCTGCACCCCGAGAAGTACAAACCACGAAGCACTCGAAGCTATTGCGAATCACACGAAACACGCGCGTTCCTTTTTCGTGTGATTCTCAATTTCACGCTTTGGGTATTTCGTGGTCGTGGCGCTGATCCTTTTGATTTGCACATTTCGCGTTAGTTGATGGAGAGCGGAATGCTTTGACGAATCAAAAGGAGAAGCTTCATGAGCATATTTCATAACCCACCGCAAAAATTATTAGCCTCGTTCATACTATTCATCGGCCTGCTGGCATACTTCGCAGCGCCGCAATCACTTGCCGCACAACAAACGCCGGAGCAGCCGGAAACCGAAGCCGAACTCGTCGCGCCCGCCAACGACAACTTCGCATCGGCGCAGGTAGTCACGGGAACCATTGGCTCTGTCAGTACATTTACAAATACGGAAGCGACCGGAGAAACCGGCGAACCGAATCACGCGGGCAACTCTATGCCGCTGAATTCGGTTTGGTTTCGATGGACCGCTCCGGCAAGCGTGAGCATGACCTTCGGCACATACGGCGGGATTTTGGATACGACCATCGGCGTTTACACGGGAACTTCTGTCAACAGTCTGGTCCAGGTCGGAGCCAACGATAACATCCCGAACGGATACGTCAGCAACGCGACGTTCATCGCAAACGCGGGCACGACTTATTACATCGCCATCGACGGCGCCGGTGGAAACAAAGGCTCTACCGGAGGAATCTTCTGGCGAATCAACCGAGCCGAAAGCGGTAGCCAGTTCGACTTCGACGGCGACTTCAACTCGGACTACGCGGTTTTCCGACCCAGCAACAGCACCTGGATAATCCGCAATAGCCAGATGGGCGACACGACCGCGATGCAGTGGGGCGTCTACAACGCCGACAGGCTTATGCCGGGTGCTTACGACGGAACCCGCACGAACATTGCCGTCTGGCGCGCCGGCACCGGAGTCTTCTACAAAGCGCCGGGCATTTTCGGCGGCGCGCAATCGAAGCAGTGGGGCATGGCTAACGACGAACCGGTGCAGGGTGATTTTGACGGAGACGACCGAGCGGACTACGCGATCTGGCGACGTTCGACCGGAACTTTCTATGTCTTGAGAAGCTCGAACGGGTCGCTGTTGGCGCAGAACTGGGGCAACGGCAACACGGACGTCGCAACGCCGGGCGATTACGATGGCGACGGCAAAACTGACTTCGCGGTCTTCCGTTGGGATGGTCCGGATGCCGGTACGTTCTTCGTTCTGCGAAGCTCGAACGGATCGTTTTTGGCGCAGCGATGGGGTCTGGGACCGGACCTGGTCGTGCCTGGCGATTATGACGGAGACGGAAAGAACGACATCGCAGTACGTCGCGGAGTTAACAATACGTACTACGTCCTGCGCAGTTCGGACGGAGCGCTCTACGCGATTCAGTGGGGCACGTTTGGAGATGATCCCGCGCCCGGAGACTACGATGGTGACGGCCGAACGGATATCGCGGTTTATAGAAAAAGCGCCGGCACGTTTTATGTCTTGAGCAGCAGGACCGGAGCGCTGGTGGTGCAGAAGTGGGGACAGGCTGATGACATTGCCGTGGCGTTCAGCAATGTTCATTAAGCGAGGTTGATGGATTGTTTGAGCGCAGGCGGGCCGATGGAGAGCAGGCGGCCCGCCTGCAGTGAGCGCGCGAAGCGCGAAAATGATGTCCGACAAACTTCAGTTTGTCGCCGTCTTAAGCGGTATTCAGCTTTCGACGTCAACGACAAACCAAAGTTAGTCGGACAATTGACCTTTCTTCAGAGCCTGTGCCAAGCTTCCCGCGTTCTGTTTTCGCTCCCGCTTCCGTCTCTTCGCTGTTCGATTCACGTGAACAAGTCCAATCACAATCGGAAATTCTATGGCTATCTGCGGCTGGCAGGCTTGCTGTCTGGACTTCTTCTCCTGCCAATCGCTCTACGTGGCGAACAACTGCCTGTCAAACACTACTCGATCGCTGACGGACTTGCTCATGACGAGATCAATCACATCGTGCAGGACTCGCGCGGCTTTCTTTGGTTCAGCACTAACGATGGCTTAAGCCGCTTCGACGGCTATCGCTTTACCACTTACGGCTTGAAGGACGGACTTGCCGTCGCGTCTGTTTCATATCTGTTCGAGAGCCGTAACGGCGTTTACTGGGTAGCGACACAAGGCGGCGGTGTCAGCCGGTTCAACCCCTTGAGAAAACCGGCCGGCGACGGCAAGACAGACGACCAGAGGCTTTTCACTTCGTATCGGATCAGCGATACCGAGCTCTCGAATTTCGTAAACATGATTTTCGAAGACAGCGGCGGGCGCCTCTGGGTTGGAACTGACGGCGGGCTTTTCCTGCTTCACGAAACAGAGGCCGGCGCGGTGACGTTCGAGCAGGTCAAGCTGGGCCCGTTCGCAGGTGTCCCGCAACGCGAGTCCGAGATCAAAGCGATGGTTGAAGACGCGGAGGGCGCGCTCTGTCTCGCGACCTATTACGGATTGGTGCGTCGCTTCCCGGATGGCCGGCAGGTCCACTACACGGTCTGGACTTCGCAGCCGACGGACGTTATCTGGGCGTTGCTTCTGGATAAGGACAAGCGATTGTGGCTCGGCCATCAAGCGGGTTTGCTGATCTTTCGTCCGGAGCCGGCCTCGCGGTTAACGACCAATGAAGTGAATCTCGAACAGGCCGCTAATGAAACCAGAAAAGAATATGCGAGTTTGCCGAAGGATCGGATACCGATATCAGCAGAGAAGGAGAAAGTCGTCTGGATCACAACCGCGGATGGACTCGCGCACAACAACATTCAGGCATTGCATCAAACGGTTAATGGGCGTGTTTGGGTTGGAACGCGCGGAGGCGGTTTAAGCGCTTTCGATGGCGGTTGGTTTGTGAACTACGCCGCACAACAGGGATTGAACAACCGGATCAACGCGCTGGCAGACGATCGCGCGGGCAATCTTTGGATTGGGACGCAGGCGAGCGGCGCGATCAAGATCACAGGGAACGGATTGACCTCGTATCGCGAAGCAGATGGTCTCGGCAATCCGGAGATCATCAACATCTTTGAGACGAACGCAGGCGAGTTATGCGCTATTAGTTCGAAATGGACCATCAATCGGTTTGACGGCGAGAGATTCACCGCCATTCGACCGAACCTGCCGAAACAAATTTTGGACAGCAGCTCCGGCCGGTGGGTGATGATCGAGGATCACGAAAACGGTTGGTGGGTGGCAACGGGTGTAGGGCTTTATCGCTTTCCGAAAGTAGCGCGGCTCGAAGATCTGGCGCGTGTCAGTCCGCAAGTTTATACGACTCGTGACGGACTAGCCGATGACAACATCTCGCGCCTTTTCGAAGATTCGCGCGGCGACGTGTGGATCAGCTCGTACAACCCGCCCGTGATGCTGACGCGTTGGGAGCGATCGACCAACACTTTTCACCGCTACACAGAGAAGGAAGGTCATCCCGCCGGGAACTGGACCAACGTGTTCGGTGAAGATGCGGCCGGCAATGTTTGGATCGGAATGCACAACGGAGGGTTGGCGCGAATCAGGCGTGGGCGGCTGGAACTTTTGGGAGCGGCGGAGGGAGTGCCGAGCGGGTTGATGCAGGGCTTCTATCGAGACCGAGCCAATCGACTGTGGTTCGCCACCAGCAACGGCGGCGCCGCGCGCGTGGAGCAGGCCGACGCGGAGCGCCCGATTATCACCGCGATTACGACCGCCGAGAATCTTGCCAGCAATAACATGCGTGCGTTTACCGAAGACAACTGGGGAAACATTTACATCGGAACAGCGCGCGGCGTAGATCGGCTGGAAGCCCAATCGACCCGCGTCAAGCATTTCACGACCGCCGACGGCCTGATAAAGAGCGAGGTGACGGCGGCATTCCGTGATCGCGGTGGCTCGCTGTGGTTCGGCACACGTGAAGGCTTGTCGCGTCTGATTCCGGAAGCGGAAAAGCCACAACAGGCGCCTCCGGTTTTGATCGGCGGGCTTCGTGTCGGTGGCCTTGCGCGGTCGATCTCGGAACTGGGGGAGAGCGAAGTTCGCGGACTCGAGTTCGGTGCGGGTGAAAATCAAATCGAGATCGATTTTTTCGGACTCAGTTTTTCCGCCGGAGGCGGGCTGCGTTACCAGTACAAGTTTGAAGGCGCCGACGATGATTGGAGCGCGCCGACGGATCAGCGCACGGTGACCGCCAGCTTGTCACCGGGCGGATATCGGTTTCTCGTTCGCGCGGTTAGCCCCGATGGCAACGTCACAGCCAGCCCGGCCACAATCTCGTTCACGATTCTTCCGCCGATCTGGCAACGCTGGTGGTTCCTGACGCTGGCGGCGATCGCGATCGGTTCGACTGTCTACTTGATCGAAAGGTACCGCGTCGCGCGCGCGATCGAACTTGAACGCGTTCGCACGCGCATCGCGACGGACCTTCACGATGACATCGGCGCGAGTCTTTCGCAGATCGCGATCATGAGCGAGGTTGTAAGCCAGCGTGTCGATCAGGACGATGCAAAAGTCAACGAGCCGCTTCAGATCATCGCAGGGACTTCGCGCGAGATGGTCGACGCGATGAGCGACATCGTCTGGGCCATAAACCCGAAGCGCGATCACTTGAGCGATCTGACCCAGCGCATGAGAAGATTTGCCAGCGATATTCTCAGCGCGCGCGAGATCGATTTTCGTTTCCATCTGCCTGTAGCCGAAGATAAGAACATACGGCTCGGGACAGATCTGCGGCGCGAGGTTTATCTGATCTTCAAAGAGAGCGTCAACAACCTGGTCAAGTATTCCGAGTGCACCACGGCCGAGCTCGAGTTCAAAGTCGAAGGTGACAATTTGAAGATTCGCATTGTCGATAATGGCAAAGGCTTTGATGTTGAGCAGGCGGTAAGTGGTAATCACAGCGGAATGGGCGGGCATGGATTGGCGAGTATGCGAAAGCGCGCCGAAGCGTTGGGTGGAAGTTTTGTGATCGAGTCTGAAAAGAGTGTTGGTACGACGGTCCAGTTGACCGTGCCGGTTTCCGGTCGTCGGGTAAGATTGCTAAGGCGGAAGTGACGAATCGCTGATGGAGCGCAGGCGGCCCGCCTCCAGTGAGCGCGCAGCGCGAAAGAGTAGTTTGCCCGCATTGAGTCTTAGCTAAATTTTATTAGCGCGCTAAAGCGCGCTTTTGCAGGCGAGCCGCCTGCGCTCCATCGGCTAGCACCGCTGCACTACCTAAACAGGTGGTGACCGGCTAGCCGCCGCTGGGTATTCTCCTTCCCGGATTAAGAGAGGGAAGGACAATACTATGTTGAGCGAATTTTCCGGGAGTTTAGAGATCGTGGAATTAAAACCGCCACCGGCCATGATAAAGGTTGCCATCATCGAAGACCTGCGTCCGATACGCGAAGGCCTGGCTATGCTGATCGGCGGAACCGAAGGGTATACCTGCACGGGCAGCTATCGTTCGATGGAGGAAGCGTTGGACCGGATCAAACACGAAGTTCCGGACGTGGTTCTTTCCGACATCGGTCTGCCGGGGATGGATGGAATTCAGGGAATTCGCATTTTAAAAGAGCGTTATCCCGAAATGACGATCTTGATGCTTTCGGTTTATGACGATGACGATCGCATCTTCGACGCGCTTTGCGCCGGAGCGTGCGGGTATCTGCTGAAGAAAACTCCGCCGGCTCGTTTGATCGAAAGTCTGAAAGAAGCGGCTACCGGCGGAGCGCCGATGTCGCCGGAAGTCGCGCGTCGGGTCATAACTCTCTTTCGCGATTTTCGCCCGCCCGAGCGCGCGGATTATGAATTAACGCCGCATGAAACGCGGATTCTGAAGCTGCTGGTTGAAGGTCATAGCTACAAAACCGCTGCGACCGAGCTGGGAGTTACGGTCAACACAATCTCGTTTCACCTGAAGCGGATTTACGAAAAGTTGCAGGTGCATTCGAAGAGCGAAGCCGTGGCAAAAGCGCTGCACAACCGGCTGGTTTGATCGAAATAAAATCATTGCTCCTGGTTTGTGAGCTTTGCATTGTCCCAGGTCGAGTCATTCCTTTTTGAATTGAGAAGGATCCCGTCAGTATTAATTTATTCTGATCGAATCTTTCTCAGCTAACCGCTTCCGGGCGTGATCCTTCTCTCTCGATCACGACCGGAAGCGGTTTTCTTTCCAAAACCCAAAACCTAAGCCCCCTAAAACTTCCTACCTAAACAGGTGGTGACCCACTCCACCCCCCTTCGCTATCTTCTCGTCATTGAAAGCCCCGCGATTCACACCCGAACCAACGAATCGCACCACCGAATTTTTTGAGGAGAGAGAAAAATGAGAGAGACAGCCAAACGTTTGAAATCGATTACCAACATAGCGGCAATCGTATTGAGCCTTCTTTTCATAGCGGCGCCGGCGTCTATCCAGGCGCGCAGCGACCAGGCCGTTCTGGCGCCGCCGGCCAACGACAATTTCGCGAACGCCGAAGTCATCACCGGCATGTCCGCCTCAATCGCGGGCACCAACGTAGAGTCCACTTCGGAAACCAACGAGCCGAACATCGTCTCGGGTGGAGCGATCAACTCAGTTTGGTACAAGTTGACCGCCCCGATTACTGGCAGCGTGAATATCGATACAAACGGTCCGGGATCGATCGCCAGCGATACGTCGATTGCGGTTTTCGTCGGAGCCTCGCTTGTTTCTTTGACCAAGGTTACTGAAAACAGCGGCTTCGTGCCGTTCGGTTACAGCCGTATGACTTTCGGCGTCCAGTCCGGAACGGTCTATTACATAAAAGTCGAAGGCTTCGGAAGCTTGACCGGAACTTTCACGCTAAATTACGCGCTGACGACCGCGTCGCCCAACGACAATTTCGCGAGCGCGCGACCGATCTACAACTTCACCGGATCTAACTTGAACATTTCCGATACCAACGTCGGATCTACCGCTGAAGCGGGCGAACCAAATCACGCCGGCGCCTCCACTCCGATCAATTCGGTTTGGTATAGCTGGGTTGCGCCGTCAAACATCACCATGACGTTCGACACGGTCGGCAGCACGTTCGACACGACCTTAGCGGTTTACACCGGCGCGGCCGTCAATGGCCTGACGCTGATTACCGAAGACGATGACATGCCCAACGCCAACTCGAGTCGGGTGACGTTCGCCGCTACTGCTGGAACAACCTACTACCTCGCGGTCGACGGATTTAGTACAAATATCGGAACGATTTTGCTCAATTGGCACGTCAGCTTCGCCGAAAGCGGATATCAGTTCAGCTTCTATATCCCCGGCTGGACAGACTTCACCGTTTACCGACCCAGCAACAACACGTGGTACACGCAACAGTCGGCAAGCAACGGAACAAGCTGCTGCTTCCGAGCTACCAAATGGGGCCAGGCCGGTGACCTTCCGGTGTCGGGCGATTACGACGGAGACCTGGAAACTGACATAGGTATTTTCCGCCCGTCCAACGGCTCGTTCTATATCCGGAGGAGCAGCGACGGTTCGCTGATGGCCAGACCGTGGGGCGTCAACGGCGACCTTCCGGTGCAGGGAGACTTCGACGGCGACGATCGTGCGGACTTTGCGGTCTTTCGTCAAAGCAACTCGACCTTCTATGTCTACCAGAGCGAAAGCGCATCGCTCTTCGCAGTGCAATGGGGACAGGCTGGTGACGTGCCCGCAGTCGGAGACTACGACGGCGATGGCAAAACCGACATCGCCGTGTTCAGACGAAATCCGGGATCGCCGACGGCTTACTTCTACATTCGGCGTAGCTCGGACGCGTCGTTGATGGCGGTTCAATGGGGCAACGAGTTTGACCAGGTCGTCCCGGGTGATTACGACCGAGACGGCAAAACCGACGTGGCTGTGTTCCGACAAAGCACGGGCGCGTGGTATGTGCAACGAAGTTCGGATGGCGCGCTGTTCTCCGGCTTCTGGGGCGGCGTCAACGATATCCCGGTTCCCGGTGATTACGACGCAGACGGTCGCACGGACTTCGCGATCTTCCGGCCAGGCACGGGTACGTTCCATGTTCGAAAGAGCCAGGACGGCAATCCGCGACAAGTGAACTTTGGCACCAACGGCGATGTTCCGCTGCCTTCGACAAATGTTCACTAATTGACAGGCTAGTAAATAGTCGATCGGTTGGGGCAGAGCTTCGGTTCTGCCCCTTTTGGTTTCGCGCTTCGTTACTACCTGAATAGGTGGTGTGTTGGGCCGGCCTCTTCGAGTATTAAGTAAGTGTTCTTCACGGCGGCGATTTTTTAGACAGGAAAGAGAGCGATTCAGCCAATGATCAATGTTCAGCCAAACAATTCATCGAACAACCTCGACAGGATAAGTTTCATTCGCGCGATACAGGTTGAATGGGTCCGTTGCGAAGAATGCAAGGAGACGCGGCTATTGTTGGTTGCGGCGAGAGGCTGTCGACTCGGGTACTGCACGGCGTGCGGGAAGAATCTTCAAATGCTGACGCGGGATCGCGCGACAAGGGCGTTGCGGTTGACGACGTTGCCGATAAAGCAGTGGATCGATGGAACCAGGACTCAGTTCTTTCAAACTGTCGACGGTAAAGTTCTGATAATTCACATTTCGCGGAACGAAGCTATTCGGGCAGGAAAGCCAAAAGCCGCGTCGAAGATGCCGGAGAAACGCGAGGCAGGGATTTGCCGTCGTAGGTTTCAGCTCGGACATTCTGCGAGCTAAAGAGTAAGTCAGTCTCAAATATCGCGAGGAAAAACAGGTTCCCGCAAAGACGCAAAGAAAACCGGTCGAGACAGGATATCGCTCAACACCTTTGCGCCTTTGCGGGAATCGATCCGATTGCGAACTCGAACGATTATCTACCTCACTTCTTCTCCGGCTTGAACGTCGAATCCGGAATATCAACGTCAAACTTCACGTCCTTAACTTCGATTACGATATCGCCCTGGCCTATCGAGTTGGCCACAGTCTTGAATGGAATCATCACATCGCCCACCGACCTGTAGTCGCTGTAGATTTCGGTGATCGGTATCTCCATTCCGCTCGAATCGCTCGGCGCGTAGATCGACTCCTTTTTCAGCGGAAAAAACGTCTTTGTCGAAATGAACAGTGACATCGGAGTTCCGCCATGCGGCGTTAATACCACGACATAAACATCTTCGTCGCCAACCTTGGCCATGCGCTTAATCTCTGCCGACTTGAACAGCGTCTTCCAGTTCGCCAAACCATAAAAATCAGAAGCTGCTTTGGCGTTAGCCAACTGCTTGCCGGTGTACGTATCGCTCGGCGAAAAGCTTGTTTCCTGTCCGCCGATGGTTCCGTCAAAGTATTCGAAGATCGATCCGACCTTTTTCCCCAAAGCCATCAGATTTGTGTGCGACGCCAGCAGATTAGGCGCCTTTGTGCTGGCCGTGCCTTCACCGGTAATTCCCTGGTGGATAAAGTCGATGTGGATTTTCGTAACCATCGATTTGTGTTTGCGCCAGTTGGCCTCGCCACCCGAGGCCGCGATGATTTTTGCCATCAACTCGTCAATCGGCATCGCCACGGTCACGGCCGCTTCGCGGGTAAAAGTGAAGACGCCCTCGGGTTGAGTAACCGCGATTGCGGTGACTTTGCCTGCCGCGTCTCGACGGACGTCCATTTTGTACGAGTCAGTCGGAAGCGGAGAGAGCTCAAACATGTCCTTCTCTTTTTGGATTAGTTCGTAGGGTTGCTGTCCGGGAACCACCAGCGAAACCTTGCCGTCTCTCAACGCAACTTCAACCAATCCCGCTCCACCTTCCACTCTGTAACTTCCGATCAGCTCTTTAAGCGGACCGTCGTAGCTGGCGGCTGCCGCGGCCGCCTTGGCCTGTTCTTCAGGTGATAGTCTTATGAGTGTGAAAGTTCCGTTTGGCTGTTCCAGAAAGATCTCGAGGTCGGACGGCTTGTCTTTCGCAGTGCGAAAAGTGACGAAAAATCCTTCCAGCGGAGCCGCCGGCGTCGTCAGTTGGTACCGATTTCCGCTCACGTTTACGAGCGTGTACTGCGGCTGGCCCGGCACAATAAGAGTCGGCTTGCCGGCCATCATCGCAATTTCGACGGTCATGGCCGCTTCGGTGAATTTGTAATTCCCGACCGCGAGCTTTGGATCGATCGGCGCCCCGGCGCTTTCCGGAGTTGCCGCATCCCCCGAGCCAACAAGATTGCTCCAAACGCTCAGCATCGTGTCCTGCCCGAGCGGCGAAGCGGTCAAATTCGTTAGCAGGACAAATCCCAATTTCTGGTCGGGCATCAACGCCACCTGCGCGTTAAATCCATCGATGTTGCCACCGTGCTCCACAACCTTGTGGCCGCGCCAGTCGCGCAAAAACCAGCCCAGTCCATAGTTGACCGTGCCGCTTATCTTCGTTTTGGGCGAGACGAATTCGGTAAAGCCCTTCTCAGACACAATCCTTTTTCCATTGAATTGACCACCGGCCAGCATGAAGCGCACCCACTGCGCCATGTCGCGTGCGCTGGAATTGATGGCGCCCGCGGCGGCGATCTGCGGCAGGTCGCGCATCGGGACTCGCCGATTTTCTTTAGTGTCCGTGTTGTAGGTATAGCCGTACGAAAAATCCGACGCCTTCTGCATGTCCCTGGTTGAAAGATCGCTGTTCTTCATCTCGAGCGGTTTGAAGATTCGGTCTTCGACGACTTTTTCCCAGGGCTTGCCCTGGACGCTGGCTACGACTTCGCCCGCGGCCGAGTACATAACGTTCTGATACTGAAACTTTTCGCGAAGTTTGGCCGTGGGTTTGGCCATTCCGGCGACGCGTATGACTTCCTCGCGATTCAGAGTGCCGACACCGAACGCCAGATCGGTGCGGTTTAGCCCCGAGTTGTGCGCGAGAAGATCGCGCACAGTGATTTTTGCATCGGTTTCGGGGTCGCTCATTTTGAAGTACGGCAGGTACTTCTTTGGCGAATCGTCCAGCGTCAGCTTGCCGTCGTCCGCGCTGAGCAACACGGTCAGCGCCGTAAACGCTTTGGACGACGAGCCGATCGCAAACAGAGTGTCCGCGGTGACAGGCACCTTCTTTTCAAGGTCTTTGTAGCCGAGACCCTTCATGTAAATGATCTGATCGTCTTTTACGATGACCAGCGCCGCACCCGGGACGCCGTATTTTTGTCGCCTCGCATCAACCGTCTTTTCAATCTGTGCCAATTTGGCCGAGAGGTCAGCGGAACCGACTTGAGCCTTTTCGGGCGCCGGCGGGGCCTGCGCAAATACGGCTACCGGCGTCAAAGCGGTAGCAAAAATTAGGATCAGGCTGAGAAAGAAGGTCACGACACGTTTGGAAAGCATTGGGTTCATTTCTCCTGGAGTATGGAATAGCGCGCGAAAGTGGAATTGGTTATTTTTGAGCAAAAGAACGCTGATTTCGAGTCCCAGCAACGAAAGTCGTAATACGCGAATTTGGGCGGAAATGTTTTGGGCTTGCACGCAAGGGAGCGCAGGCGAGCCGCCTGCGCTCCATCGTTTCGCGTTGCTCTGTCACTTTGACTAGTAGTACCATCTCGCCGACCCGCGATAAGCAGGCAAATTATCCTGGTTTCGGCTTTTACGTTGAATGCCCCGACAGCTACTTGGCATTCGATCTCGCGCACTACCCACCTTACCTCTAAGGAGAAACATAGATGAATAAGATCCGATACACCTTCAAATCCCTCGTTATCTCAATCGTCGTATTAACTTTCGCTTCGTTTGCCAATGCCCAGGCGACGCGAACCTGGGTATCCGGAGTCGGCGACGACGTAAACCCCTGCAGCCGAACCGCCCCATGCAAAACCTTTGCAGGCGCGATCTCGAAAACCGCCGCGGGCGGCGAAATCAACGCCATCGATCCGGGCGGATATGGTTCGCTGACCGTTACCAAATCGATCACGGTTGACGGGGCGGGAACGATGGCATCAACTTTGGCGTCTTTGACCAACGGATTCACTATTAACGCAGCCGGAGTGAATGTGACGATCAGAAATATTTCAATCAACGGCGCGGGAAACGGAATCGACGGAATCAGGTTTCTTCAGGGAAGTTCTCTGCTGGTCGAAAACGTGACGATCGCGAACTTCACCGGAATCGGAATTAAGTGGGCGCCGTCGACCGCCGATGGCACGCTGACGGTGAAGAACACCACCATCTCGCACTGCACGTTGGGCGCGGTTTCGATGGTAAACACATCGGGATTCGGTCGAGGCATGATCTTTAACTCGAGCTTCCACAAGAGTCTTTTCGGAGTGAAGGCCGGAGCTCTTACCGGGGTCTCCGTCTCAGACAGCACAGCCAACGCGTGCACTGACGGATTTTTGGGCGACGGTGGGCAGGCACAGATGAACCTGCAGCGAGTGAATGCAAGTCACAACGCTACGGGTGTTAAGGTCAATAACGGCGCGGCGGTCCGCGTTTCGTACAGCCAGATAAGTAACAACACCAGTTTTGGACTGGATCTGGTAAACGGATTCCTCGAATCGGACACCACCAACATTGTTCGAGGAAATCCCAACACCGATGCTCCGACACCGGTACCGCCGGTTTAGCTTGCTGGGCGGTAGCGTTTTTCGCGGAGCGGATCGGTTCCAAAACACTGGATACGCTAGCACTCACCTAATAGGAACACGCAGTCAGGAAGGGGACCCTGTCCCCGCCTAAGACACACAGCTCGATATCTTTAGCCGAATGGTTTCGTATCTTAAGCGGGGACAGGGTCCCCTTCCTGACTGCGTGTTACTGGAGAGTACTCCAATGCCCGACCTTCCCGATTCATACGGTTTTCGGCAGGCGATCGTACGGGCTGGGAATGACAGGTAACCATTCAAGCCGGGGTGATTGGGCGATAGTCTGCGTTTCGAAAAATGGGGAATCTCATGACGAAAAATAGTTGCGTTCGCTGGTCGCTACGGCTCGCCGTAGCGCTTTTTTTGACCGTGCTGTCTTCCGCGGTACTTGAAGCTCAAACACCGCAACGAGCGCCCGATCTTCCCAGCGAAACTCCGGCGAAGTTTGAGCCGACATACGACGGCTTCGATCATGTCCGGCGAGACGTGATGATACCGATGCGCGACGGCGTCAAACTACATACAGTCATCCTGGTTCCAAAGGGCGCAAAGAACGCCGCGATCCTTCTGACTCGAACTCCGTACGATGCGACGGGCCTGACGACGCATGCGGAAAGCTCGCGTCTGGATTCTGTCCTGACCGGATACGACAACGCAGTGGATGTAATCATCGGAGGCGGCTACATCCGCGTAGTCCAGGACGTTCGCGGGAAGTACGATTCCGAAGGCGATTACGTGATGAATCGCCCGCTGGTAGGGCCGCTGAATCCCACCGCAGTTGATCATGCTACCGACACTTACGACACGATCGACTGGCTGGTAAAAAACATTCCCGAGACAAACGGAAAAGTAGGAATACTCGGCATCTCGTACGATGGGTTTCTTCCTTTGATGGCGCTGATCAACCCGCACCCGGCGTTGAAAGTTTCGGTGCCGATGAACCCGATGGTCGATGGTTGGATGGGCGACGACTGGTTTCACAACGGCGCGTTTCGTCAGCAGATGATGGCGTACATGTACAACCAGGAAGCGACGCGCGGTGGCACAAAGGACTGGTGGACCAGTCATTACGACGACTACGACATGTTCATGGAGGCGGGATCGGCGGGCGAGCTGGGGCGGCGCAGGGGACTGGAACAGGTTGGTTTTTGGCGCAAAGTGCTCGAGCATCCAAACTACGATTCGTTTTGGAGTGAACAGGCAGTCGATAAGATTTTGGCGGCTCAGCCGTTGAAGGTTCCGGTGATGTTGGTCCACAGCCTGTGGGACCAGGAGGACATCTACGGCGCGCCCGCAGTCTACAAAGCGATCGAACCAAACGATAAGAAGAACGACAAAGTATTTCTGGTGATGGGACCGTGGCATCACGGCCAGATGATCCGCGATGGAAGCACATTGGGAGCTTTGAAGTTCAACAGCGATACGGCGATGACGTTTCGTCGGGAAATACTCGCTCCGTTTTTGGCTCAGTATCTGATAAACGACGCGCCCAAAGCGCAGATCGCGCCTGTCGTGGCTTTCGAGACGGGAACAAGCCAATGGCGAAACTTGACTGCGTGGCCATCCGGCTGTGCCAACGGTTGCGCTGTCAAAGCCACACCGCTTTTTCTTCGCGCCGACTCGAAACTTAGTTTGGCGGCGCCGCCGGCCTCCGACTCGGCATTTGAAGAATACGTTTCCGATCCGGCCAAACCCGTGCCGTACCGCGCGCGGCCCAACATTGCGATCGGCACAACCGGATCGACGTGGCGGCAATGGCTGGTGGACGATCAACGCGAAGCGTCGGGCCGGCCGGACGTCGTGACATTCGTTTCGGATGTGCTAACCGTTCCGATGAAGATCAGCGGAGAGCCTTTGGCGAACCTGATCGCGTCGACCAGCGGGACAGATTCGGATTGGGTAGTGAAGTTGATCGACGTGTATCCCGACCAGGTGGCGGGCCAACCGGCGATGGGTGGGTATCAGTTGATGGTGTCGGGTGACATTTTCCGCGGCCGTTTTCGCGAGAGCTTTGCAACGCCGAAAGCGATCACCGCCAACGCGCCGTTGCGTTATCGATTCGCGCTTCCCACGGCGAATCACGTGTTCCTGCCGGGACACAGGATCATGGTGCAGGTGCAATCGAGTTGGTTCCCGCTTTACGATCGCAATCCGCAGACGTTTGTTCCGAACATCTTCTGGGCAAAGCCGGGTGATTATCGAAAAGCGACTCAGCGCATTTACCACGAGCGCGACCGAGCGAGTTTTGTCGAGTTGCCGGTCGTGAGCATGCGCTGAAATGATGTCCGACAAACTTCAGTTTGTCGCCGATTTACGCCGAATTCAGCTTTCGACGTCAACGCGATTTGCGGGATTTACGAGCGTGCTCCGCACGCGTCGGAACTCAGCGTGCGAAGCACGCGTCGAAACTAAGCGCGCGGAGCACGCGTCCGAATAAAGCCTGGGGCGTAAGCCCCAGGAACAGACGAACCCCACCCAGCCAGCCCGCGTAAGCGGGCGACACACCAGCACCCAACCCGAGCGTGCGAAGCACGCGTCCGAATAAAGCCTGGGGCGTAAGCCCCAAGGAACAGACGAATCCCATCCCAGCCAGCCCGCGTAAGCGGGCGACACACCAGCACCCAACCCGAGCGTGCGAAGCACGCGTCCGAATAAAGCCTGGGGCGTAAGCCCCAGGAACAGACGAATCCCATCCCAGCCAGCCCGCGTAAGCGGGCGACACACCAGCACCCAAGCCTCGCCCGAACAGATTCGGGGCGGTAGCCCCATGCTTCATCTAAAAAGGATCAAACAAATGCCGCAGAGCTATACAAACTTGCTTTACCATTTGGTTTTCTCAACGAAGGATCGTCAGCCGCTCATCACAACTGCGTACCAGCCACGCCTTTATGGCTACATGGGCGGAATCTTTCAAAGATATGGCGGGATACCTTTGAGCATGGGTGGAACCGAGGACCACGTTCATATATTGGTCAAGTTGCGCCCTGACCATGCGCTATCTGATGTACTACGGGACTTGAAAGCAAACGCGACCGGGTGGATGCACGAACTATTTCCCAAGGTAAATGACTTTTATTGGCAGCGAGGCTACGGCGCATTTACGGTCAGCCATTCAAACGTCGAATCGGTTCAGTCGTACATTGCGAATCAGGTGGAACATCACAAAAAAGTGTCCTTTCGCGACGAATTCATAGCGTTCTTGAGAGCCAATGGAATTGAACATGACCCGCGATATATCTGATTGGTTATGTAGTGTCGCCTGCTCCGCAGGCTCCTGGAATCGTGGGTTCGCAATTACCTGGGGCTGACGCCCCAGGCTTTATTCGTACGCGTGCTTCGCACGCTCCCCCCTCCCTCCATAGTCACCAAACCGTCACCAAATCGTCAGGACAGATTTCCGGCCTTCTCTTAGACTAACAACCAATTCGATACCAGTGTTCGAAGATTGCTTGTCGGTCGCGACGGCTAAAAAGAACTAACGAAAAGCCGATTTCGCGGCCCTTAAATTTGTCGGAAGATCGACAGACGAGACTTCTAAATTGAGTCACAATCCTAAAAATTGCGCCAGTAACGCAACTTCCACCCACACTTTTGTAAGGAGATTCGTGATGAATAAAGTTCGTTCTACCCTAAGCATTCTGGCCCTTCTTGTTTTCACATTCACATGTGCGTCTATATCGCAGGCGCAGAGCCGCACATGGGTTTCGGGCGTCGGCGACGACCTGAACCCCTGCAGCCGCACGGCGCCGTGCAAAACTTTTTCCAGAGCTCATACAGTCACCCAACCCAACGGAGAGGTTAATGTTCTCGACGCGGGCGGTTATGGAGCTGTGACAATCACCAAAAATATCACTATTGACGGCGGAGAAAGGTACTCGTCGATTCTGGCCTCCGGAACTACCGGCATTATCGTCAACATCGCCGGCGGGCACGTCACTCTGCGTAATCTGTTTATCAATGGCGCCGGCACAGGATTAGACGGCATTCGCATAGCACAAGCCGCTTCGGTTAATGTCTCGAACGTCAAGATCATTAACTTCACCGATAAGGGAATCGAGTGGTCGCCATCGACCGCGGACGGAACCCTGACGGTCAGAAATGGAACCTTTACCGGTTGTGTCGGCGGCGGCATTTCCGTAGTCAACATTGCCGGGTTCGGACGCGCATCGATCCAGGACTCCACCTTCCACCGCGGCGCATTCGGCGTTCGTGCCGGTGGTTTGTCCGTCGTGACGGTGACCAACAGTATCGCAACCGCCACCACCGATGGTTTTCTGGCGAACAGTGGTTCAGCGCAGATGAATCTTGATAGCTGCGTATCGACCCACAATACGAACGGCGCGAAGGTTGATCTCGGCGCCGCGATGCGAATCTCCAAATGTCAGATCAGCAATAACGTCACCAAAGGATTGAGCATTGTGTCGGGGGTTATCGAATCCTATGGCACGAACATGATCCGAGGAAATCCGTCGAGCGACGCACCGACCCCAGTCGCTGAAGGCTAAGTCGCTGATTTGAGAAGTTGGCGACCAACAGAATGTGTCGCTTCAGGATTTAATTCATATCTTAAGGAGATTCGTGATGAATAAAGTACGTTTTAGCTTAAACCTTCTCGCAGTTCTTGTTTTCACTTTGACTTTCGCGTCGTTTGCCCAGGCGCAGGCTACGCGCACCTGGGTGTCGGGGGTCGGCAATGATGTCAACCCCTGCAGCCGAACAGCACCATGTAAGACATGGGCCGGCGCCTTCTCCAAAACCGCCGCAGGCGGCGAGATTAACTCGATCGATCCGGGTGGCTTTGGAACACTGAACATCACGAAATCAATCGTGATCGACGGCGGCGAGTCGCTGTCCGGCTCGTTGGCTTCATTGACAACAGGCTTCATCGTCAACTCCGCGGGAGCGCATGTCACCATACGTAATCTGACCATAGACGGCTTTGCTAACGGAACCGACGGGATTCGTGTGCTTCAAGTTGGTTCGCTGGTTGTCGAGAATGTTTCGATCTTCGGCTTCACCGACAAGGGAATCGACTGGCAGCCGACAACAGCCGACGGATTTCTCACTGTCAAGAATGTGAAGATCGAACAGTGTACAGGCGGCGGAATCTCGATCGTCAATACGTCCGGATTTGGACGCGTGTCGATCGAAGGGGTCACGACTCATAGAGGAGCGTTCGGAATTAGAGCCGGAGGAAATGCCGTTGTCACCGTAACGGATACAGTGGCCCACAATTCCACCGACGGTTTCCTGGCAAACGGCAACGGCGCGCAAATGAATATGGACCGTTGCACGGCGACGAACAACACCAGCGGAATTAGAATAGAAAACGGCGCCGCGGTTCGGCTGTCTAACTCCAATATAAGCAACAATGCTACGAACGGTATTGAGCTCGTGTTCGGAGTCATCGAGTCATACGGCAATAACATGATTCGCGGCAACCCGCTCAGCGACGCTCCTACGCCTGTGTTGCCGACGTAAGCGGTAACTGACAGTTCGGGTCGTTTATTTAGCAGGAAGAGCGATGGAGGGAAGTTTCCTCCACCGCTCTTCCTGCTTTTGTTCGAACCCAAGTTCAAAGAACCACGCAGTCGGGAAGGGAACCCTGTCCCCGCTGAGTTTCATAATTGGAACCTGGATTTCAAACAGTCTTGAAGCGGGGACAGGGTCCCCTTCCTGACTGCGTGGGGATTAAATAGAGTAGTCTCTCTGGAAATTGAGATTCCATGAATTGAGCAGGGACAGGGTCCCCTTCCTGATTGCGTGTCACTAGAGTTGAAGCTTTTCCTGAACGCGAGTGCTTCCTGGCCCATGACTTCCCCCCGCCGGCACTCAACCGCTATTTGAAATAGAGCGTTTTACACGGAACAAGCTTATAATCCACAAAGCCCCAACAGGAACTGGAACGCGCATAGTTCGCAAACGCCCTTCCCGTGGCCGTCAAGGTTGATTGGAGCCGTGCGCATCGGTTTTCGATGGGCTAACGAATGTCGCAACAGTCCAGACAGAATCTACATTTTCTTTCGTTTCACATAACTTCGGACGTAGACTTGCTCTATTGCCGCGACGTAGTAGTGCCGCTTGAGCCGAGCGCTGTCCGCGTTCTTCGCTATCTGGCTGAACATACCGACCGGGTTGTTCCGAAAGAAGAGTTGCTGGAAGCCATTTGGCCCGACGTGTTTACTACCGACGGAGTGCTTAAGAAAGCCGTTCTACAGTCGAGACGCGCGTTGGGCGACGACTCTGACAATCCCACTTTCATCAAAACCTATCATCGACGCGGTTATCGTTTTATTGCGCCCGTCACCAGAGAGTCGCCGGATGAACGCCGCGCTTCGGACGCAGCCGGTGCTCGTCACGCTCCAGTCGTTTTGGGCGAGCGAGCCGCACACTCCTCACGGGCATCACGTTCTTCGCTACATCCTGTCGACCGGCGACCGGACGAGACAGTCCAGGCGCTCGATCGACTCGCGGATGGATCTCCTCCTGATTACGATCAATTGGTAGGTCGCGATGCAGAATTGCTCGCGCTGGTAGGAGAGTTTCGCAGAACCTTGAAAGCGACGGGGCGCCCGGTACTTGTTACGGGCGAGCCGGGAATTGGCAAGACACAGCTTGCGAGGCATTTCGCGCGCTGGGCGCAGGAACAAGGCGCGCTCTGTCTTTTCGCGCGCTTCTTCGATTACAAGGGAAGCCATCTGGCGCCCTACGAAGTTTTTCTGGATCTGCTGCGCGACGCTTTTGATGGGCACGCGCTCGAGGCGCGGGTGCGGCGAGACTCGAGAGACCTGCGAAGCTTGCGCGTTTTGGCCAAGGCGCGGTGCGGCGTCAACTTGCCGGAGGATCTGTTTGCTGAACCGAAGGGAACCGCCGAGCAGTCACAATCCGCGATGGGTGCAGCCGCCGGCGACCAGTTCCGCGCGGTTGCGCCGATCAGCCGGTGCTTCGTGTCGCTGAGCCGCGAACGCCCGCTGGTCATATTTCTGGACGACATACAGTGGGCGGACGAAGCGAGCCTGGCGATCGTCGGATATCTGATGCGAACCGCATCGCAGGAACCGTTGATGCTCGTCCCGCTGGTTCGAACCGAAGAAATGTCGGACCCGTCTCATCCGGTTTCGCAATGGTTGAAGCGACAGGCGGATTACAAGAGCTACACAAGCCTTACTCTGCAACCACTGAAAGAAGAAGCGACCGATGCAGCGATCCGGGCCATCTTCGGCGGTGGACCCAACAGTCTGCAAATTCCGCAGCGTGCTTTGCAGACGATTTGTCGCAGCACGGGCGGAAATCCGTATTTTCTAAACGAGACGATTCGGTTGCTGATTGCCGAGGGCGCGATCATTTTCGATCCGTCGAAAGAGAACACCGGCTGGCAATGGCATGGAGTTAAAGACCTGCGTCTGCCGGACACGCTGGTCATGGCGGCCGGCGCAAAGCTGGATCGTCTGACGAAGGACGTGCGCGAGTTGGCTGAACAAGCGTCCGTCATCGGCGACGAGTTTCGGGTTGAGACGCTCGCGCTAATGTCCGATCGGTCCGAAGACGAAGTCGAGCGATTGCTGGAGGAAGGTGTGCGGCGCGGTGTCTTGACCGAACGTGGTTTGTTGGCGGGCGAGGACTGTCGTTTCTATCATTCGATACTGCGCCGAGTGTTGTATGACGGGCTCAGCCCCAGAAAGCGAAAACGATTACATGGCCGCGCCGCGAGCGCGCTGGAAGTCGTTTACGCGCGCGAAGCCGACAGAACCGCCGAAGCCATCAGCGTACACGCCGAAGCCGCGGGCGATTGGCAGAAGACGTTTGATTGGAGCATGCGCGCCTGGAACGCGGCCAGCAGCCGTCGGCATTGGAGCCAGGCGATCGCGGGAATCGAACGAGCGGGACGAGCCGCGGCCCAGCTTGAAGAAGATGGCGTCAATTCGCTGGCCGACGCGACTCGTCTCCGTCTGTTGTTGGGATTGGGCGAAGGTTACTTCTCGGTTGGTCGGCTGACGGAGTCCGAAACGGTTTTGTCCGAAGCTGTCGAGTTGGCTCGCCGCCTCGACAACAAACCGGCGTTGGCGTCCGCGCTGTTTTTACAAGGACAGACGCGTAACAGTTGCAGCATGTACAAGGAAGTCGACGAGCCGACCGAACAGGCGTTGGAGCTCTATCGTCAAATGAACGATGCCGACGGAATCGCTCAATCGCTGCTTCAACTCGGCAGTGGTCAGATCGCGCTCGGCAATTACGAGTCGGCGGCGCACCTAATCGAGCAATCGTTGGAGCACGTCAGCTCTGAAAGTTACATAGCCGCCGAAGCACTGGGTGACCTGGGTTGGGCGCATGTGCTGCAGGGGAACTATTCGGAAGGTGTTCCGCTGCTCGAGCGAGCGCTTTCGCATCACACAGATCTTGGCGATGTTCGCGAGCGCGCCGTCGTGTTGCGGTGTCTGAATTGGGCCAGCCATTGCATGGGCCAATATGAAAAGGCGATTCAGCTTGCGACCCGAGCGGGAACCGAATCGCGGAGTATCGAAGACGTTCACGGCGAAACGAAGTCGCAGATGCGTGTCGGAAGGGCGCGCGTGGCGCAGGGTCTTTACGATGAAGGCATCGTGCTTCTCAATCGCACGCTCGAAACATTGCGAGTTACGCGCGATGCCCATTGCGAGGCAGAGACGTTGTGGACTTTGGGAGCGGCCCATTTGGACGCAGGGCAACTTCTCGAAGCGACGCCGCTGCTGGATCGCTCGCTGAAGATGATTCAAAGCATCGGCGATCGCGACGACGAGTTTCGCGTTCTGACCGACATCGCTCGATTGCAGATTTTGAAGGGCGACGCGCAACAGGGACTTGGCACGATCGACGAGGCGATCAGAATTGCTGAGGAGTTGCGTAACCGAGATGGCCTCGGCGTGGCGTTGGTGGCAAAGGCGCGCGCGTGCTTGGCGCTCGAACAATCTGAAACGGCGTACGAATCAGCCAAACGAGCAGTCGATTTACTTGACCAGACCGGGTCCGGCGAACGGTGGCGAGGGTATCAGGTACTCGGACTCGCGCTCGATGCGGTGGCAGGCAAGAATAGCCCTTCGCTGAATGAGAAGGCACTGGCGGCACTGCAACGCTCGGTAAATTTACTCGAGGAGATCCGTAACCAGATTGGAAACGCGGATCAGGAACGACGCGCTAATTTCACACGTGCTCGTTCCGGCCCAGCTCACGATTTGAAAATGTTGATGCTTAGATTAGGGCGCCAGTGGGAAGCGACCACCATCGCGCGTCGTTGGATGTTGGACGAGCCGGAAGTCAGGCAGGTAAACAAAGCGTGAATTCAACAGAATGTCCGACAAGCTTTAGCTTGTCGCATCCGAGCGACAAACTGAAGTTTGTCGGACATTCATCTCTATTCCACGACCCAGGTATCACCGCTATTGATGAGCTTTTCCAAACTGCCGATTCCTTTACTTGCGATCGAAGCGGCGATTTGGCCTTCCATCAAATCTTCGTAAGTACTGCGTTCGACCGCGCGGAAAATTCCGACCGGCTGTGGGAAGTCGGTTCCTTCACGATATTCCATGCGCGCCAGCATAAACGCCACCGAAGGATCTGCCAGGTTGATGTCGTGGACCAGCAGGTCGTCTTCCGTAATTCCGTTCTCGCCCAGCCGTACGACCTCAGGATGCGCGCCATTCATTCGAATGCCTTTGTTGCGATCCTTTCCAAAAATCATCGGCTTACCGTGCTCCAGATAAAGCACGCGATCTGAACGAACGTTCCGGTCCGCAAAGCTGTCGAAAGCGTGGTCGTTGAAGATATTGCAGTTCTGATATACCTCGACGAACGAAACGCCCTTGTGTCGCGCAGCCGCTTCGACCATCGCGCCCAGATGCTTCACGTCGATATCGATCGTTCGTGCGACGAAGGTGGCTTCGCTGGCGATCGCGACCGACAGCGGATTGATCGGATAGTCGATCACACCCATCGGCGTAGACTTGGTGCTCTTGCCAAACTCCGACGTGGGACTGTACTGGCCCTTGGTCAATCCATAAATGCGATTGTTAAAGAGAATGTAATTGAGATCCAGATTGCGTCGAATCGCATGAATGAAATGATTGCCGCCAATCGACAGAGCATCTCCATCACCAGTGATAACCCAAACACTCAGTTCCGGATTGGAAGCCTTAATGCCGGTCGCGACCGCGGGAGCTCGTCCGTGAATCGAATGAAAGCCGTAGGTGTTCATGTAGTAGGGAAAGCGGGATGAACATCCGATGCCCGAAACGAAAACTATCTTCTCGCGCGGAATGCCGAGCTCCGGCATGACCTTCTGCACGTTGTTCAAAATGGCGTAGTCGCCGCATCCCGGACACCAGCGGACTTCCTGGCCCGAGACGAAATCCGCTTTGGTCAATTTCGCAGGCGGCGGCGCCACTTCGCCGGCCACAACCGAGCCCGGTTCGCTTTCCGGTGACGGCCCGGCGCCCGAGACGTTTCCGGTGACGTCTTCTACGCCATCGTTCAGCATCGCCTTGCCGTCGACAAGTATCTCGTCGCCGGCGTGTCCGTTTCCGTTTGCTCCGTTACCTTTGTTATCCATTCTGTTTCTCTACCTCTTCCGATTGCTGTCTAAGATGATGTTCGCGTCTGACTCCAGGACCAGGCCTATTCAGAAGGACTCTCCCCGGCGTTCTTCACCGCATTGTACAAACGTAAGTACTCGTTCCGAACATATGGATCCAGCTCGTTTGCAAAATCAGAGCTAAGACCACGCGTTTTGATCAATTCCTGTACATCAGCCAGATCCTTGAGCCTGTCTGGCGCTGTCATGCCAGACGCCAATTTCAGTTCGACAAGTTTTTCCAGCGTCACCATGCGCACGCCATCGATATCGATCGAAGCCTCTGCGGGAATAGGAAAGCTCACTGGCTTTGGCTTGCCGTCGCCTGGAAACCCGCCGGAGGTGATTATCTCGATCGGTACTCCATCGCGCGTCGAACGCAGACGCTTACGCGCTCCCTCAAACGCCGGCGCGTATCCAAGCCCGATCAGGTTTTGGTGAAATGCTTCCAATCCTTCCGGCGTCAAAACTAAATCTATGTCTTCAGTGAAGCGTGGATAACCGTGCGCCATCAAAGCGACCGCGCCGATGACCATGTAGTCAATGCCATGCTCGTTCAAGTCTGCGGAAACTTGCGCCAGCGTCTTATTCAGCTTTCCCTCGCCCATAAAATAGCGCAGCCCTTCCGCGTACACCTCATGCACCGAACGCGCATTGGCATTTAAGGTCGTAGGGCTCATAACGCAAAAATCTCAGCGACTGCAATCCGAAATCCCGGTACTACATCGCCGCCGTCCAGATTGTCGTTCTCAGTCAATTCCGTTACGTCATTCAGCGATCGATACACTTGGACGCTCTTAACTTTCGGGTTCACTAACCAAACCATCCCCGCACCCGCCGCGAAATAGGCAGAAACCTTTTCAGTCATTTCGCGCTTGGTGTTCCCTGGACTGATAACTTCCACCGCGAGGTCCGGCGCACCAACTCGGTATCCGACGATCCTACGCGCCGCTTTTATGCGTTCCATCCTCACAAACGCAATGTCTGGCGCACGCACTGTGTCTGGACCGCTTTCAAGCCTAAAACCTGTGTCAGCGGAGTAGACTTTTCCCAGACCATTCTGTTTGCAATGCTGAAGTAGCGAGGCGGCAAGTTGCATGGTGATATCACCATGTTCATCTCCCGCAGGCGACATGCGTTGCAACTCTCCTTTGACAAGCTCATAACGAAAGCCGTCATCCGGCATTCGCAACAACTCATCAGCGGTCATCAATTTCGTTTCAGTCGAACTCACAAATACTCTTCAACCTTCTGCACGATCTCGCGGATCTGGAACGGTCGTCCCTTAACTTCAGAAAAAGGGAACTGCGTCGACGAAGTATTTCGCGCGCGAATAGCCCGGGCTCATTTCGCAAAGATCCTGGAAACGGCAATCTCAAACCCCGGAACGATCTCGCCGCCGCTGAGCGTGTCTTTCTCGGTCAAGACATCCATGTCAGTCAATGAACGATAGACTGTGACTGTTCTTGGTTTTGGGTTAATGACCCAAACCATTCCCGTGCCTGCTTCCAGCCAATCCGCTACCTTCCGGTCAACCTTCTTAGCCGTGTCGTCGGGACTTACGACTTCGACCGCGAGGTCGGGAGCACCAATCCAGTAACCCGTGCCTTCCCCGACCTGCTCGACACGTTCTTGCCTTACAAAAGCAATGTCCGGGGCGCGAACAGTATCGGGATCGCTCTCAAGCTTAAATCCGGTTTCAGCCAGATACGCCTCGCCAAGCTTTTGACTCGTGACGTATGACGCTAACGGCGCTGCCAGTCGCATTCCCACACGGCCATGATTGTGTCCACCCGGTGACATCTGCTTCAGTTCTCCTTTGACAAGCTCATATCGATACCTGCCACGGGGCAGACGTAAGAGCTCGTCAGCAGTCATCAGTTTTGCTTGTAGGGTGGTCACAAATACTCTTCAACCTTCTGCACGATCTCGCGGATCTGGAACGGTCGTCCCTTAACTTTCGAAAACGGAACTGCGTCGACCAAATATTTCGCTCGAATCATTGTGGCGAGCTGGCCCAGGTTCATCTCGGGGATAATCACTGTTTCAAATCCGCTGAGCACTTCTCCCAAATTCTTCGGAAACGGATTCAGATAGCGAAGATGCGCGCATGAAACTGCTTTCCCTTCGCGCTGCAGTTTCTCGACCGCCGACGTGATCGATCCAAAAGTTGATCCCCAACCGAGCACCAGCACTTTGCCTGTCTTCTCGCCGAAGATCTCGACCGGCGGGATATCGTTTGCGACTCGGTCGATCTTCTCTTGCCGCAGCTTCACCATAAAGTGATGGTTTTCCGGATCGTAGTTGACGTTGCCGGTCAGGTGTTGCTTCTCGATTCCACCGATACGGTGCTCCAAACCCGGAGTACCCGGCAACGCGTATGGCCTGGCCAAAGTCTCTTCGTCGCGTCCGTACGGCAGGAAATTGGTCGGATCGGTCGCGAAGCTCACTTTGATCTCCGGCAGGTCTTCCATATTTGGCACTCGCCACGGCTCGGCCCCGTTTGCGAGGTAGCCATCCGAAAGATAGAAGACCGGGCTCATGAATTTGAATGCGAGCCGAACCGATTCGACCGCCATATGAAAACAGTCGCCTGGCGTCGAAGGCGCGACCACGATCGCGGGGCATTCGCCGTTTCGTCCCCAAACCGCCTGGAACAAATCTGCCTGTTCGGTTTTTGTCGGTAGCCCGGTCGAAGGGCCGCCGCGCTGGACATTGATTATGACCAGCGGCAATTCGGTCATCACCGCAAGCCCGATCGCTTCCTGCTTCAAAGCAACGCCGGGGCCAGACGTTCCGGTCAAACCGATGTGTCCTGAAAAGCTGGCGCCGATCGCGGCGCAAACTGCAGCGATCTCGTCTTCAGCCTGGAATGTCTTGACGCCAAAATTTTTGTGACGCGAAAGCTCGTGAAGAATGTCGGAAGCAGGTGTAATCGGATACGAGCCATAAAAAAGCGGACGACCGGACAACTGCGAAGCGGCGATAAAGCCGATCGCGGTAGCTTCGTTGCCGGTGATCTTTCGATACTTGCCCGGCGCGATCTCGGCTTTCCTGACCGTGTAATGCGTGGTGAAAACTTCGGTCGTATCGGCGAAGTTGTAACCCGTCTTGAGCACGATCTCGTTCGCCTTTGCGATCTCGGGTTTCTTCGCGAACTTGCTTCGAATCCAGCCAAGAGTTCCGTCCATCGGCCTATCGTACAACCAGTAAAGCACGCCCAACGCAAAGAAGTTCTTGCAGCGATCCATCTCCTTGCGAGACATCTGGACCTGATCTTTGAGCGCGTTCATGTTCAGCGTAGTTATCGGCAACTTGTGAACGCGATAGCCTGCAAGCGATCCATCCTCGAGCGGGTTCGTTTCATACGCGGCCTTCTTCAGATTTTCTTTGGTGAACTCGTCCGAATTGATGATCAGCGTTCCGCCTTCTTCCAAATCGGGAAGGTTCACTTTCAACGCCGCGGGATTCATCGCAACCAATACGTTTGGCTGATCGCCCGGAGTGCGTATGTCCTGGCTGGAGAAGTTCAGCTGAAAGCCGCTGACGCCGGGCAGGCTGCCGGCCGGAGCGCGAATCTCGGCAGGGAAGTCCGGCAACGTGGAGATGTCGTTACCGATTACCGCGGAAGTGTTGGTGAACTGCGTACCGGTCAACTGCATGCCGTCGCCGGAATCGCCGGCAAAGCGAATGGTGACGGTCTCAAGCTCTTCAAAGTTTTTCGGTGTCTGCTCTACAGGCGGTTCGGTAACTGTACTCATTTAATCAATTGCCCCTTTTTTTGTTTGGGATGCTGATGAGAGCGATGAAGATGGTTCGTGGTGCCCAATGCTATGGCTGACCTCTTGCTGATGAGTTAAAACCTGCGCCGGCGCGGAACGTCGTGGTGTCGAAAGCACGATCACTTGCTACAAAGAAATTGTATACCCATGCAGACGAAAAGTGAAAAGGAGACAAACTGCGGTACTGAAGCGATTTGGGCGAAGTTAGCGACGAACCACGAAACACACCAAACCGAAAAACAAAATCACACGAAGTGATGACTTATCCCCAACCATTCTCCTCGATTCGTGTAATTGGTTTTTCATTTTGTTCGTGTATTTCGTGGTCCGTCGCTTTTGGCCTTGGGTTAAGCAAACATAAGTCGTCCCTTTGGCTTTGGAATCTCGCGTCCCAATTCTTTCGCCGTTTCAATCCATTCTTCGATTACAATTTCGGCATTCGCTACGGCTTCGGAATATGTTTCTCCATCTGCCATGCACCCGCTCAGTTCCGGCACTTCGACAATATAGATTTTGTCCTTCGCGCTCCAATAAATAATCAGTTCATACTTGTATCTATCGCTCATCCGCGTCACCTCCTAGCATGTATTTTACGGTCACTCCGCGAACTTGTTTAACCTGGTAAGCCTTGGCCTTAGAACCCAACGGCTGAAGATTGATAATTTCCTCCACATCGTTTCTGGTGAAGATGTGGTGATCACCGCGAACCCGCTCGCTAAAACCCAAACTACGCATTAACTGACAGCGATTCAAAAGAAATATTTGCATCCGACGCACCGCGCAGAATCTTTACAAGCAGTTTCTCCAACTTACTCATTGCGTAAATTTATCATAGCCCGACTCGCTGTCAGGACTTATCTTCCGCCTTTCGACGGTTCATACGGCGACATCTCCATCAGCCGCGTGATTATCTCAGGCAGCACATCCAACGTGTACTCGATCTCTTCATCCGTGTTGTATCGCCCCAGCGAAAATCGGACTGATCCCTGCGCCACCGTGTAGGGAATATTCATCGCGCGCAAAGTCGGTGAAGAAACATGCGCGCCCGAGTTACACGCCGACCCGGTAGAAACGTAAATACCCAGCTCATCCAGGTGGGCCAGGATACTTTCGCCGTCGATATGCTCGAACGAAATGTTTGAAGTGTTCGGCAGACGCTTATCGCGATCCCGTGTTCCATTCAATCGCGAGTTGGAAAAGGTATCCAGAATTGTGTCTTCGAAGTGATCGCGAAGTCGCCGAACTCGCTCGTGCGCTTCCTTGTCTTTGCTCAGTTCACATGCTGCGCCTAAAGCAACGATGTAAGGTACCGGCGATGTTCCGGCGCGTCTTCCTTCTTCCTGCTTTCCACCAATAATAAACGGAGCCAGCTCCACACCGCGTCGCACATACAGCGCTCCGATGCCGGCCGGCGCGTGCAGCTTGTGACCCGAAATCGCCAGGAGATCCACCGCCGTCTCGCCTGCGTTGATGTCGATTTTTCCTGCGGCCTGAACCGCATCGACGTGAAATATCGCTTCCGAATTTTCGCGGACGATCCGCCCGACTTCGTCTATCGGAAACAGAACGCCGGTCTCGTTGTTTGCAAGCATTACCGAAACTAAGGCCGTATCCGGACGAAGCGACGCGTGAAGCTGATCCAGGTTCAGATTGCCGTCGCCGTCTACGTCCAGCCACGTTACTTCGTACCCGTTCTTTTCCAGTCGTTCGCAAAGCACCCGCACGGCTTCGTGTTCGACGCGCGTCGTGATGACGTGACGCTTTTCGGGATTCTGTTCGAGTACGCCACGAATCGCCCAGTTGTCGGATTCAGATCCGCAGGAGGTGAAAACGATTTCGCTTGTGTCTGCTGCGCCCAACAACTCTGCAACCTGTTCGCGAGCGCGCTCGATCGCGCTCTTCATCTTTTTCCCAAGCGAGTGAGCAGACGACGAATTGCCGTAGTGTTCAGTCAGGTACGGTTGCATCGCTTCAAACACTTCTGGCGCGACGCGAGTTGTTGCGTTGTTATCAAGATAAATGTTCTTCTCAGTCATTGGTTTTTCAATCAGTTTAATGTCCGACAAACTTCAGTTTGTCGCTTCCGGTCGAATGAAGGTCAAGTCGGCGACAAACTGAAGTTTGTCGGACATTCTCTCATCCAGGTTCGACGGCCCTCGTTCTCCAATAATCATCGAGTATATCCGCAATCAATGGATGGCATGAACCGCAACCCGCTCCTGCGTTACAAGCTCTCGTCACTTCGTTCACGCTCTGCAACGCTCGCGACTTAATCGTCTCTTCTATCACGCGTTCGGCAACTCCGAAACAGGTGCAGATCAACGCCTCGTCTCCAATCCATTCGGTCTGCGCGGAGGTTCGATAACCGGTAAGAGCCGAGCCCAAAGCGTCTCGACATAACTCCGCGCAATGGCGCCTTTCAGGTGGAAATTCTTCCAGCCGTTCGGCAAAGAGCTCGTCGAGCATTGGCGTCAAACTCGCCGCCTCCTCGATCGTAATATCAGTTATCAGCTCGGTTGCGGTCGCCGCAGCGGCGGTCAGGTAACCGCAACCCGCTGCTCTGAATTTCACCTCGGTTATGCGATGCGAAGCCGCGTCCACCTTAAGCGTCAGTCGAAGCGCCGCGCCGCAAACAATCGCCCCGGTGTCACTTTGCGCGTCGGGTTCGCGCACTTCACCAACGTTGGGCGGATGCAAAAACAGCTGGTTGATAAGCGGCGGGTAGTAAGACACTAGTAAGTCCGTTGATCCAAAGAAGCACTCGGTTGACGAATAGGTTATCGGGACCTATCATAACTTTGTTACTACTTAAGCCCAACCACTTATCGCTGTACCAAGTTAACTAAAAAATTATGAGTGAAGTGTCCGAACAGAGCGTGCTTGACGCGCTCAGACAAATCCAGGATCCCGATTTACACAAAGATATTGTGACGCTGGGATTCATCCGTGACCTGCAAATAAGCGGCGGTGACGTCTCGTTTCGCATCGTGCTTACGACGCCGGCTTGCCCGGTCAAGGAACAGATGGAAGGCGCGGCGCGCGAGCTGGTCGGCGCGATCCCGGGCGTGACCGCGGTCAACGTAACGATGGATGCAGAGGTGCCGAAGGGTCGCGGCTTTGGCGAGAAGATCGCGGTCGACGGCGTTAGAAATATCATCGCGGTATCGTCAGGAAAAGGCGGGGTGGGCAAGTCGACTGTGGCGGTGAACGTTGCTGTTTCGCTGGCGTTGGATGGCGCGCGTGTTGGCCTGATGGACGCAGATGTTTACGGTCCAAACGTGCCATTGATGCTCGGCGCGGGCGATGCTCGGCCGGAAGTTGATGGCAACAGATTGATTCCGATCGAAGCTTACGGTGTGCGATTGATGTCTATGGCTCTGTTGCAACCTGGCGACAAGCCGATGATAGTCCGTGGCCCGATTCTTCACGGGCTGGTCAAACAGTTTCTGTCGGATGTGATCTGGGGCGAGCTCGACTATCTGATCGTAGACATGCCGCCTGGGACCGGCGATGTGCAGTTAAGTCTGGCTCAGTTGGTTCCGGTTCAGGGCGCTGTGCTGGTCACGACTCCGCAGGAAGTTGCGGTAATGGATGTACGGCGAGCTCTGCGAATGTTCGAAACTGTTTCGGTGCCGGTGCTCGGGGTGGTCGAAAATATGAGCTATTTCGTAGCACCTGACACCGGAACTCGCTATAACATTTTTGGCGAAGGCGGAGGCGAGAAACTGGCTGAACAGTACGGCGTGCCTTTTCTTGGCGCAATTCCGATGGGAATTGAAGTGCGCGAAGGCGGAGACAAAGGCGTTCCGATTGTTGTGAGCCAGCCGGATTCGCCACAGGCGGCCGCATTCAGGCATGTAGCCGAGGAAGTTGCTAGGCAGGTCTCGATTGAAGCGATGAAGCCCGAACTTGTAGTCTTGGGCCGAGCCAGATAATGTGGTAAAACTTAGGTGACTTTGGAGTTGCGAACGGCATCTAAACGCGCTGCCGACCTAATTGAATCGCAATTCGGCATAAAACTTACGATCGTTATTGATCAGGAGAAGGAAATAAAAAGATGTCTGCTACAACAACTGCACCGCCAATGACACTGGAAGTTACCGAGACTGCGGCGGCTGAAATCAAGACTTTTATGTCGGCGGAAGAGGGATTGCCCGAAACCTCGGGATTGCGCGTTCGCGTTGTTCCGGGCGGGTGTTCCGGCTTTCAGTACAGCCTTAATATCGAAGAAGAATCGCGCCAGGGCGACCATATCATCAACGAGCACGGCGTAACGCTGTTTGTTGATATGTTCAGCGCCCAGTATTTGAACGGCGTTAAGATCGATTACGTGACGGGCGTGATGGGTTCGGGCTTTACGTTTACAAACCCGAACGCGACCGGCGGCTGCGGCTGCGGTTCGTCGTTCACCGCGTAATCGCGGATTAGAATCTGAAGACAAGAACGCAGCATCTTGAAGTCGAACTTTCCTGAAGAAGGACGACTTCAAGATGCTGCTTTATTTTTGCCTAAGCAGTTTGAGAAGTGATCTGGCAGCGATCGAAATTTTCAGAGCAGTAATGAGTGAGAAGCGGCGGCAGCAACTAGTCGGTATAAACAAAAAAGGCAGCACGACTGAGTTAACTACAACTCGTCGCGCTGCCTTTGCTGTTTCCTAACTTTTGTCGGCTTGCTACTTCTTGCTTGTAGCAGTTTGTGTGCGCGTATCGCGCTCTCGCACACGCGCCGCCTTACCACGAAGCTCACGCAGGTAGTACAGCTTGGCTCTTCGAACCCGACCACGCTTGACCACGTCGATGTGATCTACGATCGTCGCGTGAAGCGGGAAGATCCTCTCGACCCCTACGCCAAAGCTGGTCTTTCTAACGGTGATGGTCTCGCGAACGCCGCCGTGTTTGCGCGCAATTACGATTCCTTCAAATACCTGCAATCGTTCTTTCGTTTCTGATTCCTTGATGCGCACGTGAACGCGCACCGAGTCGCCCGGCTGAAAGTCCGGGATCGATTCGCGCAACTGCGACTTATCAACTGCGTCTAAGCGATTCATCTCAATTTACTCCGTTTACAATCTGCGATTACAGATTTGCGATTACGTGATCGCAAATCAAACTCAAAAACTATTTCACAAGGTCCGGGCGGTTACGCTGTGTCTTCCGCCTGGCTTGTTCTTCACGCCAGCGTGCAATCTCCTGATGATTGCCGCTCAGCAAAATCTCCGGAACCTGCATTCCGCGAAATTCCGGCGGTCGCGTGTAATGCGGGTAATCCAACAATCCTTCTGAGAACGACTCGTTCACAGCCGAGGTTTCGTTTCCCAAAGCACCCGGAATCAACCGGGTAACCGCATCCACCAAAACGATCGCGGCTGGTTCACCGCCTGACAAGATGTAATCTCCGATCGAGATTTCATCTGTCACCAAACTCTGTGCAACGCGTTCGTCCACGCCTTCGTAACGACCGCAGATGAGCACTATTTGTTCGGCTTCCGTTGCAAGTTCCTGCGCAACCGATTGCGTCAGAACTTTGCCTTGCGGTGAAAGCAGAACTACCCGAGTCTTCTTTTCAAACGAGCCGTGTTCGCGCGCGCCGGTCAAACTTTCTACAGCGGCGAAGAGCGGTTCCGGCATCATCACCATTCCGTCTCCGCCGCCAAACGGGCGATCGTCGACTTGCCGGTGTTTACCGCTGGCCCACTGGCGCAGGTCGTGCGCCGCAGTCTCTATCAATCCCGCTGCACGCGCCCGGCGAATGATTCCGTAATCAAACGCTTCGCGAAAGAAGTCGGGAAAGATAGTGACGATATCAAATTTCATAGCGCGGGCTTTAGGTTTGGTCTTTGCACGTTATTCGAGGTTGAGCTTTGAGACTCAACCTATGCAAGACACAAGTCCTAAGACCTAAGGCCAAAAACCTAAGGCCCTCTTTACAGTTCCAACAGCCCGTCGGGTGCGTCAACGCGTATCAACTTGCGCGCTATGTCAATCTCTGTGCAAATCTCGTCCGCCAGCGGAATCAAATGTTCGCGTTCCGCGCCCTGGACCACTAACACGTCATTCGCCCCGGTGTGCAGAACCTCTTGGACCACTCCAATCATGTTCCCTGCGAGATCTTCGACCCGACAGCCGGCGAGCTCCCAATCGTAAAACTCATCGTCTTCGAGGATGACCCGTTCGGATTCCGGCACGGTCAACTCGGATCCCACCAGCGTCTTCGCCACATCGATGGTGTCGAACCCCTCGAACTTCAGGACTATTCGCTCAGCCTGTATCCAATGATCTTCCAATATGAGCGTCTCTCGCTTGCCGCCAGGCATAAGCGCAATCACGCGCTCGAGCCCGTCAAACCGCTCCGGAAAATCTGTCAAAAGATCTGCTACCACTTCACCGCGCAACCCTCGGACTCTTACGACCTGGGCCACCGCCACAAGGGCTTCCGGATCGGACGCAGCCAGGTCCGGCACTTCCTCTTCGCTCATTCGATTATTTCAAGGACGAAACGCCGGTTCGCTTTCATGCTTGCCGCATGAAGCAAAGAACGAAGAGCGCGCACTGTTCGTCCCTGTCGGCCGATAATTTTTCCCATGTCCGATTCAGCCACACGAACTTCGATTCGGACCGTGGATCCGCCTTCAACCTCGCGGACGTCAACCGCCTCGACGTCGTCTACCAGAGCCTTCACGATCATTTCGACGGTGTCTCTCATAAAGGGTAAGCGGTCTTACGTCGCAGGTATGAAAGTCCAGTGCTCCTTAAAACAGGGGACGTTGGACCTGGACTTATTCCACCGGCGCAGCTTCTTGCGACTTCGCGCTCGACTTTATCAAGCGGCGAACTGTGTCGGTTGGCTGTGCGCCCCGACCCATCCAATATTTGGCACGGTCCAGATTCACGCTGACCGCAGCCGGCTCACGCGTCGGATCATAGGTCCCAATGTTTTCGAGATACGCGCCATCGCGTTTCGACAACTTTTCCTTGACCACGATTCTGTAGGCCGGTCGCTTCTTGGCGCCAATGCGCATCAATCTAATTGCTAACAATTCATTTCCTCCGTCAGATGTCAGATACTTGATGTCAGATATTAGTGATTAAGTCCGACGCTACTGACATCTAAAATCCAGCATCTGACAACCTTCTTACCTTCGTTTCTTTCTTCGTTTCTTTTTCAACTTTTTCCGCGACGGTCCCGCCGGAAGAGCCGGAACGCCGCCCTCAAAATCATCGGCGCCGTTTCCGCCCAGCATGCCGCTCATGTCGGGCATACCCATCGCTCCTGCCATGCGCCGCATCATTTTGCCTTTAAGTCCGCCGCCACCACCGAACATTCCCGAGCTGGAAAGCTGGCGCATCATCTGCCGCATTTCGGTGTACTGTTTGATCAACGCGTTGACTTCGGCAACGTTTGTTCCTGAACCGCGAGCAATTCTTCGTCTGCGGTTTGCGTTCAGGATCTTGTGATCGTTTCGCTCCTCGCCGGTCATCGAATCGATGATCGCTTCGGTTCGCTTCAGCTCTTTCTCCATCTGCTCCGTTTGCTCATCGGAAAGATCCGGCATTCCGATTCCGCCCAGCAATTGGTCCGGCAGCAACTTTATTATCTTTGAGAAAGAACCGAGCTTTTTTACCTGGCGAAGCTGTTTGCGAAAGTCATCGAGCGTGAAGGCGTTCTGCTGAAGCCGCTTCATCTGCTCTTCAGCTTCGTCCTGATCGACCTTTGACTGGACCTCTTCGATCAGCGAAAGCACATCACCCATTCCGAGGATGCGTTGCGCGATCCGATCCGGGTAAAACGGTTCGAGCGCGTCGTACTTCTCGCCTACGCCGACAAACTTAACCGGTTGTCCAATGACCTGTTTGATCGACAGCGCAGCGCCTCCGCGCGCGTCGCCATCCATCTTGGTCAGAACAACTCCGGTGATTCCGATCCGGCGATGAAACTCTTCGGCAGATCGAACGGCGTCCTGTCCGGTCATCGCATCGGCTACGAATAGAATCTCGACCGGCTTTGTCTCGGACTTGATTCGCTCAAGCTCGACCATCAAATCGTCGTCGATATGAAGACGACCCGCCGTGTCGATCATCAACGTGTCGAACCCGGTCTGTTGCGCGTGCTTGTGCGCCTCGCGCACAAGCGTCAACGGATCATCCGTTTCGGGTAATTCAAAGATCGATTGCCCCGTGGCTTTCGCTATGACTTTTAGCTGTTCGCGCGCAGCCGGACGATAAACGTCGACGGAGAGCAGCAGCGGTTTGCGCTCCTGATTTTGCGCCAGCCATCGCGCGATCTTGCCGGTCGATGTCGTCTTGCCGGAGCCCTGCAAGCCGACGATCATGACTACGTTCGGAATCGACTTGGTAAAGACCAGTCGCGACGACTGACCACCCAGCAGCTCGACCAGCTCGTCAAATACAATCTTGACGACTTGTTCGGACGGCTTTAATTCCTGCCAGACCTGCTGGCCCTCGGCCTTCTCTTTGACCGACGCGATGAAGTCCTTCGCGACCTTGTAATTTACATCCGCCTCAAGCAGTGCCAGCCGAATTTCACGCAACGCTGCATCGACATGCGCGGGCGTAAGGACGCCCTCACCGCGCAGATTTTTTAACGTGCGTTTTAGCTTATCTGATAACGACTCGAACATGCTGATACTGCAATAGACACAAATCCGCGCTGGAGACGGAAACAGGGATGATAAAGGGGCACCTGCAGAGTGTCAAGGCGACGACCAGAGAGGCAGGGATGCCCACAAAGTAGCAGAGTTAAATCCTTGCTCTTGTTCCCTTTCTTCTGGTAGGCTGCGATTCGATTCCTTAATCTCACGACCTCATGGAGCATCACATGTCTTCCAGTTCGGGAAGAAAAGAAAAGCTGTTCATAGTAATTCAGGATCTGAGCGACGCCACACGCTGTGAGGTGATCCCGCACGGGGATCAATATGCCGCCACGTACAGGCAGGCTTACGGTCCCGCCACCCGGGAAAAGTGCGAAAACTGGGTTGCGCGGAACTGTGCGCGTGGGAAGTAAGTGAAGGTTGCGGCAACATCGAGCGATGCTGAGGTTCCACTAGTCGGGTTTTGGCGTATCAAATCGTTAGATGCTTCCTCAGGGAGTAAGATCATGGTTCACTCTCATCTACAACCCCTCACAGTCTGGTGCCCAATGTGCAAAAAACAAGTGAACCTTTTGCGTGTCGCACACGCCGCCAAGCTCGTCGATGTACATAACCGAACTATTTACCGCTACATTGACGAAGGATTGATTCATTCAGTGAAAATTGTGGGCAAGACTTATCGTGTTTGTACCGATTGTCTCTTGAGGAAAACGTGAAAGAACGTTTGACATATATGACATTCTGTATTGCAATTTAACTGCACCTCTATATACTCCGTTGCCTCAACCTCGCTTTTAATTCTCTCGATCCTAAGGAGGAAAGTTGAAATGGCTAACCTGCTCACTGTTAACCGCAAACTAATTTTGTTCGGATGCATCTCGGTGTTTTTGCTTTCGGCAGTAGTATTGACTGTAAAGACCACAAGCCAATCATTAAAAACTTCCAATCACATGGCACAGACCGATGCGCTCCGACAAATTGAGGCATCGCCGGAGAATCCGTTAAGAATTCTTGGGAATGATGACTGTCCCCTTAGAATCGTTGAAGCAAAAGCCAAACATGTTCCCGGCAATCTGTTTACAAAGCTGACAGGAGTGGTGACTGACCTTGAAACCGTATCTAGTGTCCCGGAAGTGAGAATGGTAAACGCATCGGGACAGACGATTAAAAAGTTCTTCTTGCTCGTTAGAAACCCGGAAGCGAACTTCACTCGCGGTGTAGGTCGAAAGTTTGTGATCAATCCCGGAGAAACTTACGACGTGAAACGCGAGTACTTTGCCGACCCGAAGAAAATAGCGACCACGGATGGAAACAGCCGGATTCATAAAGCATTGGCCGCACCCGGCATGGATTCTGAAGAAATGTGGATCAACAAGGGAGTGCCGTCTAATCTATACGTCACCATCGCCAGAATTGAGTTTGAGGATGGAAGCATCTGGACTCTTAAGGAAGGAGGAGAGCTAAGATGAAAAAGACATCGTTGAGGCTAACTCTGGCGCTTCTAATGGCCGTAAGCATCCTTGGGGTTGTGGGTGCGAGAAAAGCTTACGCATGTTCCTGTGTTTGTTCACCGTATGGCGATGGAAACTGCGCTTTTTCTTGTGAAGGTTGTAGCGTCAGGCAATTGATGGACATACTCCCTGGATGCTGCAGCGGATAATGAGTTGGGTTCGGAAGGACGGTAAACACCAGACTCGGGACCAACAACCTAAGAGTTTTCGGCAATCAGATCAAAACGGAGGCAGAAACTGGTTTAATTTAACTGAATCAGTTCCTGCCTCTGTTTTGATACAACTCACATCAGTTGAATCGAATAGAGA
Organism: Pyrinomonadaceae bacterium; assembly: GCA_963702045.1. Classification (GTDB taxonomy): domain Bacteria; phylum Acidobacteriota; class Blastocatellia; order Pyrinomonadales; family Pyrinomonadaceae; genus JACMLC01. The sequence continues at coordinate 3,962,859 of OY969701.1, read as the reverse complement.
GTTTGGCTAAACCGCTTCGCCATTCGCCACATCTAACGACGACATGCGCCCGACCGCGAATAACGCGTCTCATCCGCAAGACTTGGCCATATCGAAGTTGTTTGCGCAGCGGGTGATGCCGAGCGGTTCGGCCTTGGTTCAAACTGCACGGCGAACTGGGAATAAAAGGGGGTGTAATGACTCTTGCAAGGTGTTCCAAAAGTTACAGCATGTCGTAAGCTCAATAAATACGCATGGGGACGCTAAAAAGAGTCTAAATAAATTATTGCCAAGTTGTTGACAAGCAGTTAATCTCTCGCGCTGTAAGTGCAGTGCCTCCTCGTCGAACCACCTTGCATTCTCGACTTTCCGGCACTGGTCCCAGACACACCAAGACTTAACCACCCGTAATTCGGATTCAAGGCAGCTCGAGGAAGTGAGGTTGAGGGTCCGCGCTGCTTAGAGCACAGCCAACAGGCTTTGATACAGACCTACGGTCCGTACAACGATATCTGCCGCTGTGACGCCGGTATGCATTTCGCCGGATTTGATTGTCGTCATTTCGCCAGACTTACCGGTCGAAATGTCACCCGAGCGCATCGTGGTCATATCGCCCGCCGATGCGAAGGTCGTGAGCACACAAGTCAGGACGAACGAAATAAGTAGTCTTCTGCAGTTGATCATTTGCTTCTCCTTATTTTTGTGAAGCTGTGTGACGCGAGTACTGGCATTGCAGTGGTTCATGGCAATTTCCTAGCCACAGGAACCAAGGTGAGTTTCAAATGTCCATATTAGCACTAGACGAAGCCGGCAAAGCCAATAGCAAACGGATGGTAGATACTTTTTTATCTAAGTTCGAGAAAGGCAAGCCTCACATGAACTTAACAGGAGAATTCCTTCATAGACTGTCGGATCCGTCGCTTTCTTTTGACGATCGTATCCTAGTTAGATGTCAGCTTTCTAAACAGCTGGAAGATATGGGTAACTACGAACAAGCGAGTGAGATCATGAGTGATGTTTGGCGGGGGCCTGGAAGTACTCCACATTTAGACGATCTGCACGCGAGTACTGCCGCAGAAGTGCTATTACGGACTGGGGTGCTCACGGGGTGGATCGGGTTATGTCGCCAAACCGAGGGCGCTCAGGAATCTGCTAAAGACTTGATCAGCGAGAGTATCTCGCGTTTCGACAAGCTGAACGAAAATGTCAAAGTTGTAGAGGGTCAGATGGAGCTCGGCCAGTGCTACTGGCGCGAAGGCGCTTACGATGAAGCACGAGATATATTTAGAGATGCTCTGAACCAGTTATCGGATGAAGCGGACGACCTGAAGGCGCTTTTGCTTCTGCGGGGTGCAGCCGTCGAAAAGGTTAGCAATCGACTGAATGACGCATTGAGACTACTTATTCAAGCTGCACCGTTATTTGACGTAAGTATTAATTACAGTATCAAAGGCAGATTTCACAATGAATTTGGAACGGTTCTAAAAAACCTCGCGAGAGACGAGTGCAGACTGGATTACATAGATCGAGCCCTTATTGAGTACGCCGCAGCAAGTTACCACTTTGAGCAAGCAGGTCACTCTAGATATCAAGCCTATGTTGAAAACAATATAGGATTTCTTTACGGAACTATTAAGCGATTCGCTGACGCTCATGAACACCTCGACCGGGCGCAGGCTTTGTTTACGAGCTTAAAAGACAAGGCGCACATTGCTCAGGTCGATGACACGCGAGCGCGCGTCCTTCTTGAAGAAGAACGTATTGCTGAAGCTGCGAAATGCGCCTACTCGGCCGTTCAGGCGCTCGATGGTGGCGATCAGCAGGCATTGTTCGCGGAAGCGCTAACGACTCTGGGAATTGCGCTGGCTCGCCTCGGACGTGACAAAGACAGCGGCGTCGCGCTTCAAAGGGCCGTGGAAGTTGCGCAGGTCGCAGGCGACTTAGAGGACGCCGGCCTGGCCGAGCTTTCGATTATTGAAGAACTTGGTCCTCACCTCACGCTCGATCAACTAAGCGTCACATATGAACGCGCGTTGGAGTTGCTGTCAGGTTCGCGAAACCCCGCCACGAAAGAGCGTTTGCTGAACTGCGCGCACCGCGTTTTATATCTCGCAGGCATTATTCCTACACCTCCGTCCTGGGAGAATTTCCGGCTCAAAGACGCTTTACGCCGATACGAAGCCCGCATTATCGAGCGAGCGCTCAAGGACGCCGGCCGCAGCGTAACTCGTGCGGCGCGCATGCTCGGATTTAGAAACCACACCAGTCTTATTAAGAAACTCAATACGTGGCACGAAGACCTGCTCTCCGAGCGCGCGCCGATAAGGCAACGGCGTCAGAGCTTGATGTTTCTCAACGCTCCTGCCGAGGCTGAGCTGCGACCGGTCGCCATACTTCACGTCGAAGACAACCTGCTGGTAGCGGACGCGGTCAAAGAGACCCTCGATTTGGAAGGTTGGATAGTCGAAACCGTCCGCGACGGCGCCACTGCTCAGCACTTGTTGGAGAGCGATGTTCCGTTCGACGCCATCATTTTGGACAACGATTTACCCGGGATAACCGGGCTGGATTTAATCAACCACCTTCGATGCCTCGCACATCGACAGAACATTCCTCTCATCATGCTCACCGCGAGCGATGTTGAAAAGGAAGCACGGCAGCAAGGGGTGAGTGCTTTTTTGAAGAAGCCCGACGAGGTAATGGCCGTCACGGAAACGATCGCGCGGCTGCTGGCTCGTAAGCTGAAATCAAAACAGATATCTAACCCTATGCAGTGAAGAGCTCTCCATGTGGTGCCGGCGGCGCTAGGCTTCCTGAAAGGGAAGTTACGGCCGACACCCTACAGGACGGGATGGGCGCGGGGGGTGGTCGCGCGCATCTCGTCGGCACGTTCCCACGCTCCCATCTGGGAATCGTGCAGCGGGGCGGCCGCGCCTCATTGGGTGTGATGCGGCGCGGTCCCGCCTCGGTAAAACCACCCAGATTTTCTGCGAGAACAGCACATCTGTCAGCGAGGGGCAGAGTGTGCTGCGTGGCCGCCGGGGTGTCAGAGGTGAATCACGGCGGCCACACCCTTTATCGCCAAGTCAACCCGACAAATCTCCGGCGACTAAACCTATAATTGGCGACTCGTTCGCTGTAATTGATCATCCCACCCCACCCACAGTTCACCGTCTTTCCCTAGCATTTGTGGACGCATCCAGCATGCGTATGTTAGATTTTGCACTGTTCAAGTCTGGTTGACGCTTGCGGTGGCATTCAGGATTTTTAACCGCGCCCAGCATCCTCCCATCCTTTAGCACCACGGCTTATTTGAAAAATACGGCTGATTCGTAGTCTTTATTTAGTCTAACGTTAGTAAGCACCTGTCTGGCACAGATCGTAACGAGTTGAACAAAGAGAAACCTCAATCGGAATCAGGAATCATTAACCTGAACGACGCGCGTGTGCGTTTGCGCCCGCGCGCGGGCGGCGTAGTGTCTCACGAGGCGTTGGTGGAAGAGCTCGAAGCGGCAAGGCTGCTGCTTGACCAGGGCCTTTCGACTGCGGCTGAGGCACGACTCGAATCCCTCATTAAGCTTTCACAAAAGGACGCGCAGGTGTTGGCAGAGGCCCGATGTGCTCTCTCCGAAGCGCTGGACATGCAGGGCTGTTATCGCGAATCGCTTGAAGCGGTACAGATGTATGAAGCGCCCGAGGCGCGTACAAAGATCGACGATGAAGTAGACACACGCGTTCGCGTGCGTATTGGGCTGGCCTACAACTTCACGGGCGATCATCCCAAAGCCATTGCCGTTTTGAACGCGGCGTTGCGCGAAGCAACCGATAATGGTTCGGACGCACAACTCGGTCTCGTCTACGTATCACTCGCGCACGTTTACCGCAGCATAAACGAATGCCCGATTGCGCGCGACCACGCGCGAAAATCACTCGAACATTATCGCAATACAGGTGAATGGCGTGGTTTGGCCGACGCATATATGGCTATGGCGCTGGCGGATACGTACGAAGGTAATTGCGAAGCCGGACTCGAAAATTTCGAGCAAGCTCTTAAGTTGGTCGGCGACAATCAAGCCCCTTATTTTCTCGGCAAGATTTACACGAACATGGCTGGCACGTTAGGTCTTCTCAAACGTCCTCAGGAAGGGATTGCCTGTTTAGAGAAGTCCATTAGTTACTTCGAGCGCACTGAGCACAAGGCAAACGCTGCTCTCGGCTACAACAACCTCGGTGTTAACCTGGTTGTTATTGGTGAATGGGAACGGGCGCACGATGCACTAAGACGGGCCTTGGCACTGGCGTTCGAGATGGATGGACGAGGGGCTCGCGTCTCGATGTTTCGCGTTTCAATGATCCTGGATTCGCTTGGCGAGCTGCATCTGCTCCGTGGCGACTTGGACGAAGCGCGAAAGTGCCTTGATCGCGCGCTCGAACTGGCGATTGAGAAAGGCAACAAGTGGTATGTGGGCCAGGCCACGCGCACACTCAGCCGCTGTCATATGGCTATGCACGACGCCGATCGCGCTCTTGAGCTGGCCGGGCAGGCAGTGGACATTGGTGAACGCATTGGCGATCGGCAAGCAATATGCAGCTCGCGATTGCTAATGGCGGAATCGTGGTTATTGAAAGGCGATGTTCCCGCAGCCGCGGCTCAACTGCATCAGGTAGCCGAAGACAGCGATGAAACTGAAGATCTAACAGCGACGGGTGACGCGCAGCGCGTAAGCGGCTTGATAGCACTGGCGCAGGGTGACGCAACCCTGGCCGTTCATCACTTCGGCCGTAGCATTTCTCATTTTGAGATTTTTGGCGATCGCTATCGCGCAGCGTTGGGCCACTACGAACTCGGTCGTGCGTACGCTTCGTCTCAACCCGAACGCGCGGCAGAGCATTTGACCCAGGCTATTCGAACGTTTGGCGCGCTGGGGGCACGACTGGCGTTGAAGGATGCGCAGGAAGCGCTCGAAACTCTGGATCGCAACGCTCCTGAACGACGTGACGAGCCTTCCGCGCTAACCCAACTTCTAACGCTTCGTTTGGCGGAGGCCGTCGCGTCGCGCGAGTTGTTGCTTCGCGAGCTTGCCGCGGTACTTCATCAGGAAACGAGAGCTCATCAAGTATTAGTAATCGAAAGCGGCGAAGAACGCCGAGCCAAAGTCGTTGCTGCTCATGGATACGATGCAAACGAAGGCGAGCGAATTGCCGAACAGATAGGCGCACTGCCGACCGATAGCGAGAAGGAACGTTTCGCTTTGAAGAACGATTCGGCGCTCATCGGGCTTCACACCGCCAATTCGGCTCCGGCCTGGCTCTATATGACGCCGGGCTCTGCCGCTCTTCCGAATGGAGTTTCACTCCAACCACTATTGCGCGTTGTAGAGCTTGGGATGGACGTTTGCGCACTTCGCGAGCGTGAACGCGCCGGGCGCGGTCCTCAGGAGCAGGCCGCTTATGTAGATCAGAGCTTGTTGCCCGGGTTCATCCACTCAAGCCCCGCGATGACGCGGCTGGTTGAAGAGGTGCACAAGATTCGCTCTTCGGACGTTACGGTCCTGGTGACAGGAGAGTCCGGAACTGGGAAAGAGCTTGTTTCGCGAGCTATCCACGCGCTCTCGTCTCGTCGATCGAAAGTTTTTGTGCCGTTCAATTGCACCGCGGTGCCGAAAGAATTGTCCGAAGGATATCTCTTCGGTTACCGGCGTGGTTCGTTTACCGGAGCCGTGACCGACTCGCCCGGGGTCATCCGATCTGCTGCCGGCGGCACGTTGTTTCTGGACGAGATAGGCGATCTTCCGCTGGATGTGCAGCCGAAAATACTGCGCTTTTTGCAGGAAGGCGAGATTCAACCGCTCGGAGAACAGCGCCCGATCAAGGTCGATGTGCGAATTATAGCGGCGACGAATACGGACCTTGAAGACATGGTAAAGGACGGGCGCTTTCGCGAAGATCTTTACTACCGCTTGAATGTAATTCGGCTACGAGTACCGCCGCTGCGCGAGCGTCGTTCTGAAATTCCTACCATCGTTAACTACTACGTCAATCACTATTCGGCGAAGTTTGGACGTCGCGATTTGCAGATCACACCGCAAACAATCGATCTCCTGATGGTTTGCGATTGGCCTGGCAACGTGCGTCAGCTCTGCAACGAAGTGCAGCGCGTCGTAGCGCGGGCCGAAGACGGGATGATGATCACTCCCGATCATCTGTCACCGGAATTGAAACGAACGTCAGCGCCCATAGCTGCACCCGCAGCTTCAGTCTCGCCGTTCACCTCCGCTGCCGGCATTTCAGCCGAAGGCGTTACTCTGGCGGATGCAATGGCGGATTTGGAGCGCCGTATGATCGCCGAAGCAATGCGCAAGCATAACGGAAATATTTCGCGGGCTGCGCGGGAGCTCGGATTGACCCGCCGGGGACTTTACCTAAAACTCGAACGCTATCAGCTCAGCGCCAGCGCTTAATTCCGGCCCAAGCCAGACTGGTCCCAAAAGCAAGAAGGCCACTGAACCCTCGCAATTCAGCGGCCTCCTTCACTCTCTAAATTCCTAAGTTGGGATAAAGAGGGTTTCGACACAATACGCCTGGCCCCATTCCCCGTCAAGAAAAAATCCGGCCCCTGCCGTGGTCCTAATTGCCGGGCAAAATAACCTCCAGAAACTCGGAAAACCTGAGGCTCAGAAGCGTGGGAGGCGCGGCGTTGTATACCTCGCGAGCAGCAGACTCCGCCTTCAAACCCGGGTAATTACGGCCTGTCTCGACCCAGCGCCCATTCTTGAAGAAACGAGCGGGTCCTTTGTCTTCTGAGCAACCTGGAACAGTCGGACCGCGAACACTTCCTCTCACCACCCGAACCCGCCGACAAACGAACCTGTCTGGGGCTCATTCTCTCCACCAGCGGCTATATTTTTGAATCGCTCCAAAATCAGGCGGCGGATTGGCCAGCCATCGGGTTGCCGACTGATTTTTGTTTGAGCTATAACTAACCGGACTCTACGATTCTAAATAAAGGGCTTTTCCTGATTAGATACTTTTGGCACAATCAAATCGAGGCCGCCGCCTGCGTGGAAGTATCTGACGGCGGCCTCGTCGCACAAGCACATCTCTTGCGGTAAGAAACGGCGTGCGACAGGGGGCGACTCCACCCTGAGCCGCTCCCTGTTTCCGGGTTGTGTAGATTTATGAGGGTTGCGCGTCTCCGAAATGACGCGCTAGTTCTGTTTGAAAACTAAACAACGGCCAATGCGTAGCTTAAACCTCAGCCTCAAAGTCGAGTAATGAGCATCGCCGTTGAGTATGAAAGGTTCATTCTCACGGCGAAGCAAATGCGCAGGCAAATCTTAGACACTGTTGTGTCTAAAAGCAAGGCTTGTTTGGTCGGTGGCACCCGTTCAGGAGGACTTTCCTGATGGGCGCACCACGACTGAGGCCGGAACGGCTCGCCGAAAAGCTAAAAGGGATTCGCGTGGCTTTGGGTTTATCGCAGGACGGGATGCTGGAGCGATTAGGTCTGGCCGAAGAGTATTTCCGGAGTCGGATCTCGGCGTATGAACTCGGAAACCGCGAGCCTCCTCTACCGGTCTTGCTTGAATACGCGCGTTGTGCGGGAATCTCGACGGATGTGCTGATCGACGACGAACTCGACCTGCCCGCCGGGCTGTCCCGCTAGGTCCGCCGATAACTTTTGAATTTATGCAGGGCCTGAACCGCTGGCGTGCGCAGAATTAGAACCGTGCACAGAAATCATGAGTCAGCGACGATCTATTTCCAAAATGCAGTGCAGGTTTTTGGTGTCGCCGTCAAAATCATCAATTACACAATAATAGGCAATCGAGTAGGCTCCCTTCGGCGCAGTGTAACTCTCCAGTTCGTCCCCCTTTTCCTTCAGGACCACGCCAGTGTCAGGAATCTCGTTGCCTGCTTTGTCGAGCGAAACAATATGAAGTATGCATCCGCCCACATTTCTGGGCCAGTGGATTATGCGCGGCTCGCCGTTAGGTTTTGAAAATATCTGCTTCCTACTGTCGCATCCGATGGGCTTGAACTTGTGACGTTCGGCGACGGTTTGATTGATGGTTCCAGGATCGACGGGTTGTGGGTTGATAGGCTCATTCTTCACTGACGAATTCCTCCTATGGTTAGAGGGTAAGCGAGGACTAGAGTTACTGCAGAAGTGAAATTGCCGGTTCTTCCTGCGCCAATTGCGCAGGTTGAAATTGGGCGATTGAGTCGTCTTAAACTTGTAGCGCGCGGAATACCTCACCAGTCATGGCGATTAGGCAATCTCAGAGCAACCAGCATTCTCCGATCAGTCCAAGTCGAAATTCTGGCTAATTGGATTCATCAGAATCCCAATTCTACTTTTCTCACGAGACGATTTCATCAAAAATCTAGCGTATTGGCTCGTCGACAGAACCTTTGTCAACGCCCGGAGCTACTCCGCGCGGGCAGACTTATATTAGATCCTCGACTTTTAGGGCAAAGCCCAAACCAGCAAACCGGTGTATACCTGGTTGTCACTGTATACTTGGTAGCCACTTCTGCACAAATCCCAATTTAGCTCACGTTTTCCTGCAAAATCCTAAAGAAATCCCAGGTTCTGCGTAAAAGTGGATACTTGGTAAGCATTCTTGCAAGCACCTTCTGTATTCAGGCCGATGCTCCTTCAATCAGCTTTAAGTCGTGTTATTTCTAAACTTACGTCAATCGAAAACATCCCGCGCAACTGTGGCACGATCGTCGCAATAGACCAGGACAGAGCCCAGAGCTAAAGAGGGGAAGCGAGAGAGAAGCTGGCGACCCATTGACCTGATGAACCCAAATTGAGAAGGAGATACGACAATGCTTAGAATCAAAAAAATGATGGCGATTATGATGTTGGCGGTGATGGCAATCTTAGGGTCGCAGACCGCATCTGCCACAGTGTTGCTTAGCGACCGAAACGGCGTTTTGCTTAGCGACGACGACGGCAAATCAGCAACCAAGGACGTCAAAACCCTTTCGACGATCAATATCATCGTAGTTTTTATGAGGACCGGTGTTTTGCTTAGCGATGACGACGGCTGAAGCTGCAAACAAAAATTCTCACCCCAGTGAATCGTGGGATACGAAAGCGAAGTCGTCGAGGCTTCGCTTTCGTCGCTTTGAAGGCCTCATTATGCAAAGGACCCGGCATCCTTCAATCTCTCACCAGCTCCGCTCGGTTCAGTTCGACATCCCGCATGACGATCCGCTCGGCAGCCAGGCTCAATCCCATTATCAGGTAGAAGATCATCACTACCTCTGAATCGCCCAGGTTGTAGTGAACCAGGCCGCTGGTGAAGAAGCCCACCAGCCCGCCCAGCGCCCCAAGCGCAATTCCTCCGACCGTTCCGTCAACCACCCTCTCACTTCGCGTCAATCTCCAGAGCATGCGGGCATAGAAACCCAACAGCACCAGCCACGCGAGGAGTGCGGGAATTCCTCGCTCCAACGCGACTTGCAGCGGGGTCGAATGCATGTGCCCCATCGGAAGACGACCGTTGTCGAAGAGCTTCCACTCCTGTGCAAAGCGTTTGATGGAATCCATCCCGACGCCAACAATCATGTGACGCGGGTTGCTGGTCAACAATTGGTAACCCTCGCGCCAAACGGTTTCGCGCCATGAGATCGATCCGTCGTTGCGGTCGAAAAAACCGACCTGGCGTTTTTGTTGAAGCACGAACAGCCCGGCCAACACCAGCGGCAGCGCACACGCGGCCGCGATCATGATTGCGCGTCGACTTCGAACGCCAATCAGGATAATCACAGCAGCAGAAATCAGCAGGCTTAATTGCGAAGCGCGTGTGACGGTTAGCATCAGAGCAACGCCGAAACCAGTGATTGCGACCAGCAACAGCAATCCGGTTAACGAACGCTTTATCGGAAGTGCTATGAAGAGACCGATCGCCAGCGATGCGATCAACTGAAGGGCTTCCGCGTACGTAGTGTAATGTCCGAAGAACCCGGACGCGCGCCAATCTCGGCCTCGCGCCCAACCTGCGATTCCCACTTTTTCAGTCGGTGTCGAACCGCTTAGCAATCGTCCGCGTGGAACTTCGTACGTTCCCATCCACTCCGCTCGGTAAAGCTTAACCATCGCCGGACCCGACGCCGTCGTTTGCTCCAGCGCTACGACCAGCTGATCAGGGTTGCGGAGCTTTTGTCCGTCGACCTCCAACAGAATGTCCCCGGCGCGAACGTCGCGGGCAATCGCTCCGTTTGCTCCGCGAAAGATCGCAGAGGCAAGTGGACTATCCGGAGCAACGGCCTCCAATCGGATACCGCGGCCGACGGCTCGCTCGGCGATCGTGAAGACGACGTTGACCGTACACGATGCGATAAGCGTTAGAGCCAGGAGACGCAACAGTCGACGCGAATGAACATTTTGAGCGACGAGATAGACAATCGTGAACAGACTTACCGCGCGCAGCTTGGCGATGGAAATGTCCGGAGCATACGAAGTGAACGAAGAAATCGTCGTAAGAAGAATAAAAGCGGCGAGAGCGTAGTCGATCGGGCTGCGAGAAAACCGCGGTCGGACGATAAGCCGAACTATCCATAACAGCATTCCGCACGTCCACGCTGTCTGTGTCGCGGCAATTGAATGCGGAGCGGCGGCGGCGAGTACAAAAAGCCAGGCGACAATCGCGCGATCAAGTCCACCGACAATTCGCGCGCGAAGTGTGGTGGATCCCGAACCTGAAACGTCGCCTTCCGTGGCTTCTTTCATCCCGTGCGCTGCTCTCTGTTAATAATCTCGCTGGTCATTCTGCCCTTCCCAATTCGCTGCCTCGTGCTTAATTGTCGGGAAGGTTCAGCGTTGTCTCGAAAAACAACTTGATCCTGTTGCTGGTCGCGAGTACGCGAGTAGCAAACAATCGATTTTCTCGATCATCTGCTCATAAGTTTTCCTGATTCGCTCAACTGCTTTGTCCTGTGCTTCGACAGTGACGGCGGCAACAGCGGCAGCAGCGAGCAAGCAAAGCAGCAATGCCACGGTGGGCAGAGAAGCACGACTGGTCATAAAAAGTTTGTCCTCACAAGACTAATTAGCGGCTGTCGGCAGGGAATACAACGGCGAAGTGATGAATGAAAAAGTTGATAGCAAGAAGAAGGTGAAAGCCTCGGACGGCATCAGTAAGCATCGTCGCCCCGCAGCATCACCGGCAATGTGCGAAGGATGATTTTTAGATCGAGCAACAACGACCAGTTCTCAATGTAGAAGAGATCGAGCCGAACCATCTCTTCGAACGGAAGACGGTTGCGTCCTGAAACCTGCCAAAGACCAGTCAGCCCCGGCTTCATGTCCAATCGCTTACGATGCCAGAGTTCGTAGGCTTCAACTTCATAAGGAATCGGCGGGCGAGGTCCGACAACGCTCATGTCGCCTCGCAATACATTCAAGAGCTGTGGCAGCTCGTCGAAACTCATTCGACGAAGCACACGACCAAGACGCGTGATTCGTTTGTCGCCGACCAGCTTATAGACGGGTTTCTCTCCGTCACCGAGATTGGTTTCGGAATCGCCGGCTATGTACTGCTTCAAATATTCGCGATGCGCGGCATCGTCGGCGCCGGTGCTCATCGTGCGAAACTTGTAGAAGAGAAAAACCCGGCCATCCATTCCGACGCGCTCTTGTTTGTAAAAAACAGGGCCGCGCGAGTCCAGCTTAATCAGTATCGCTACGATCAACCAAAGCGGTGACAGCACCGCTATTCCGAGCGCTGCAATTACGATATCAGAAGCTCGCTTCAGGATTCGCGAAGCATTCGTAAGCGGTTCGCGAAAGAGCCTGATCATCGGCAGCGCGCCGATCTGATCGATTTCGGTTTTTCGCGGGAGGCAGTTAAAGAGGCTGGGCGCGATGCGAAACTCGACGCCTCGCCGCCGGCCGCATCGGATCATCACATCGAACAACGCATCGCCCGACACTTGCGGATCCGTGATGATGACTTCGTTGGCGCCTGATTCGCGAATGGCTTCGGGCAAGCCTTTCAAATCGCTAACGACCGGCACGCCTTCGAACACGTCCGGCACATCTCTGGCGATCGAGCCGATTTCTACTACGCCAATCACTCGATAGCCGAGGGTTGGACGTTCGCGCAGCTCGCGCATAAACATCGCGGCTTCCGGTCCGCGTCCGACCACCAGCGTTGGGATCAGGTTCACGTCACGACGCCGCGCGAACATCTGCGCGCTACGAGCCAGCAATCGCAAAGCGCCGTAACCGGCCAGCGCGAAAACAAAGTCGAGAACGAACACAGTTCGCGCATAGGAGAATGCGCGGAACTCCAGTCCGCCGCGATACAGAAACGCAACGGACACGATCAACAAAGATGCGATGGCGGTGGCTTTGAAAACACGCAACGCATCCTCGACCAGCGAAAATTCGCCGCGAAGTCTGTAGAGCGAGTAATACTTCAGCGTCAGTAAACGGATCGGCAGGACGAAAAGCAGAAGCGCTCCGTACGGAGCGAACTCAGCTGACCAGGCAAAGCCTGAACTTTGGAAGATCGATCCGCCTTCACGAAGATAGAAGGCAGCGATAAAAGCGAACACCGCGATCGCAGCATCCGATAGCACGAGCACGAATTTGACAGTTGGTATGACCCACTGCGGCGCGCGCGCGGGCACACGCACCGTTCGAGCATCAATCAAACTCTTCTTGATTCGTTCAGCTCTCAATCGTCAGATCATCTCGGGCTTGTCATGAGCGCTCAATAGCCAGGAGCCAAGTCTATTCGCTTTAGGCGCTGAGTATCAAATCTGCAACTTGATCACGAACGCCCGCCGCACGACGGGCAACTGCGGCGGCGTTCTTCTTCGCCACCTTGAGATGGGCCAAATCTTCCCGCGAGTTTATGCGTCGCAGCCTGCCTTCCGTCACAAGCATTTCATCGATCGCCGCCCATTTACCCGCGTAGATCGTCGCGGCCGGCACGCCGAGCGCGGCGGCTTCTCGATTCATGGTGCCACCAGCGCTGATGACCAGATCGGCGGCGGTAATCAGGTTTGCTCCATCCAGCGCGCGATCAGGAATTATTAGATTGGCACAATCTCGGTTTGCAAAAAGCTCGCGCTGCGCTTCGTCTCGAGCAAGCAGGATCAGCTTCACATCTGCGCGCGCACACAGTTTCTCGATAAGCTCGTCAAACAACTCGTTCTCAAACCGATGATAGAGAGCTTGATGAGCGGGAGGTCGCACAATCACCAGAACATCTTCGTTGCTGATTCCGAGATCGTCTAAAATTTTCGAAAAGCCCGAGTCGGCGGAGAAGTCAGCCAGGTAAACATCTTCTTTAGTTCCGTCATACCGGCGGACTCGCTTCTGGCCTGCGCCGAAACGTCGCAGCGCTTCGTCGGGAAATGCGCGCGGCACGATCACGCGCGAGGCAAAACGAAACGCCAGGTGATTCGCGGGCTGGTGTTCGTAATCCATCAAAGTCACGGACTTGATGCCTACCGCGCGCGCGGCCAATGTTTGCGAGTAGGAATTGTGACTCACCGCGAGATCGATCCCGCGCCCACGCGCCCATCGCGCAAGCGCGGCCGTGCGGCCTATCAAGTTCGACGCCTTGCCGGCAAGTTTCCCACCGCCATGCTGTCCGATTATCGTAGGCGACAACCCAGCTGCTTCAGCCAGCTCAACCGTCTGGGCATAACGCCGCGCCGTGACCTCAATCCGATGACCGCGCTTTTCAAACTCAGGTATCAGCGCGCGAAAGAAGGGAACGTGCGGTGAATTTGCCAGGTCAATCCAGATAAGCATAGTAAGGACAGCGACGAGCGACGAAGTGATCAGTCGAGTGCGTGAAATATTCTCGAAAGCGCACTGTACACTACTTTCCAACCATCCCCTTTTTGTCTTCGCCCCGGATCAAACTTCTATGGGAATAGTCTTGGCGTTGTGCTAAGATTCGCCCACCAATATACGAGTTGTTGACAATTAGCCAGAAGGAATAAGATGCACCTCACGAGAACTAGAAAACACTTAGCTTTGGCTCTATTGCTTATCTCAGCGTCATTCGTCGCAGGATTTCTGTTTCCACAAAGAGCATCGGCACAGGGTTGCCCGAGCGGAACCATAGCAATTGCCAATCGCTTGAAATAATGTACGAGGCATGTATCAGCGGCTGTACCTGCCAGAGTGAGTATCCAGGCGGACTTTGCTGTTACTATGTCTACTATGCCTGCTATGGTCCCACATACGGAGGTTATACTGTGCGTGACTGCTCTAATCCTTCGTGCAATTTTTAGCTCCACAGAATAAAGGAGGCAAGTGATAAGCATGAAAGCTAAATCTGTTGTTTCGATAATGTTATTGATGGGACTTGCCGTCGGAGCAGGTGTCGTTGCAAGACGGAAACTGGGGACAGTGGCTAATGCTAAATCCACCGTGGCCTTTACGTTGCACAGTCAGGTCACTCGCATCAATCCTAAGGACAGCAGCGAAATTGTGTCACAGGAAGTCCGATATGTCTCATCCAGTGGTAATTTTCGTGCCGTTCACGTCGAGGCCAACGGCGTCGTAAGAGAATCTTTCTTTGAGCGCGGGCGTGGGTTCTTTACTGTCAGTTCCAAAGACAAATTGTTGTATCAAAATAAGAACATGTCGCCTGCTGGTGTAGACGCTCCCTTGCCGACTGCTGAAGGACTGCGCTTAAACCCTCAATTTGTCAGAACGGATAAGGTTCTGGGATACACAACCTACGTTCACCGCGTAATGGATGAGGCAAGCGGGCTGCCCTCATCGGACGCTTATTTTGCTCCTGAATTCGGAAACGCACCGCTTAAGCTGGTGATTTACTCGGAAGGGCAGGCGATATATGTTACGGAAGGAGTTCGAGTAGAGTGGGGAGAGCCTGATCAAACTCTTCTCAAGGGGCCGAGTTATCCTGTGGCGCCGTAGTAAGAATCGCTCAGAAAAATAACGAGGAAAGCCGTCTTTACAAGGCGGCTTTTGTTTACACACCGTTAGTATAGAAACTAAGCCCTTCCTGTCTTTTCTTGCGCACTGTCCGACACCCAATTCAGTCCGACGCCTCCGGTAATGTCCCTTTTCGTTGTCATCTTCCGACTTGGTAGCAACGGACATGGCCTTCAAAAATAAGACTTAGAATAAACCTACGGTACATACGCCGCCTCGACCGGCAGGTCCCCGTTCGCGCCCCACTGCTGGCTTACAATCCCGCCATTCGAACTCCTGTAAATAAACCACGAGCCAATCGATGGTCGAAAGACAGAAACGTCGCCCCTGCCATCGCCGTCAAAGTCTGCTGCCGCGGGCGTGTCGCCATTCTGCCCCCAGTGCACTTCGCCGTAATTGGTTGCGGGATTAGTCGACGTGTACCAGCGGCCGGTCGACGGACGGAAGACCGCGATGTTGGCACGGCCATCGCCGTCAAAATCCATCGTCGTCGCTTTATCATTTGCGAGTCCGAAGAGTTGTGACACGACCGCTCCGTTCGAGCTTTGCAGAATATTCCAGGATAGATCCGGCCCCCCGATTCTGACGTAAGCCAGATCAGACGCGCCGTCGCCGTCGAAATCGCCGATCAGCGGCTTATCTCCGTTTTGGCCGAATTGCTGGAATACGAAGGATCCCTCCGAGCTTCTTAGGATGTACCAGTGGCCGTTGCTTGGACGAAAGACGGCAAAGTCGGCGCGGCCATCACCATCAAAATCGCCGGGCACGGGAATGTCTCCGGATGTGCCCCACTGAAACGCGCCATAGTTGATGGCTGGATTTAGAGACGTGTACCAGGTCCCAGTCGAAGGCCGCCAGACCGCGATTTCCGTCACCAGGTCGCCGTTAAAATCAGCGGGTACGATCTTGTCTTCACCGGAACCAAACTGCTCGCCGATAAACGTGTTGTTAGAGCTGCGCAGGACGTACCAAAAACTCGGCGCGCTGGCGTTTGCGCCAGGACGGTAAACGCCGACATCTGCCAGCCCGTCGCCGTCAAAATCAAAGGCGGTTGGTCGCACCGGGCGAATGGGCTGCCAATCGGGCAGCCTGTCCTGTCCAGTCGTCAGACGCACCATCTCACTCGTCTTGGCGGTTCCCATGAAGAGCCCGCTAAACGTCGGGCTTGTGTTACAGCAGGACCAAACGACCTTTCGTCCATCCGGCGAGAACTTTCCTCCGCCGTCGCCTCCGTTGGCCAGCGTCCTTCGGTTTGTGCCGTTCGCATTCATCACCCAATTCGTCTGCGCCGTTACGTCACCGCCGTAGATAAAGATAATCTTGCTGGCGTCCGGCGAGTAGAACGGTCTGGTGTAAAAGCCCGGCTGGTTGGTCAAATTAGCTGGACTTGAGCCATCGGAATTCATCGTGAACAGGTCGCGGTTCGGCGCCGAGGTCCCGACGTACAGTATCTTGTTGCCGTCCGGCGAATACGACGGAGACCCGTCAAACGTAGTGTTGCTGGTGCGTCTGACCTGATTGGTGCCGTCGGCATTCATCGTGTAGATCTCGCTGTTGCCGTCTCGCGAACTGGCAAACGTGATTTTGCTTCCGTCCGGCGAGTAAGTTGGCGAACTGTCATTCGCCGTTTCAAAGGTCAACCGAGTCACGCCGCTGCCGTTGGCATTCATCACATAAACCTCAGAATTGCCGTCGCGGTCGCTGGTGAAAGCTATTTTCGATCCGTCCGGCGAGAACGCGGGCTCTGTATCGGTCGCGGCGTTGTTCGTCAGGTTGATCTGGTTCGTGCCGTCCTGGTTCATGATGTAGATCTCTGCGAAGTCACGCACAAAAGCAATCTTGCCGTTGGCCCCGCAGTTCGAGCCAAGACAAATTTCTCCAGCGGCAAAGTCGGCAATCCGATTGGTGTTGAGACCATTAAAGATGTGATTAATCGGAGAGAAATTGTGGTTGGCCAAAACCGGGCGCACCATGTAATCGCCGCCTGCGGGAAGATTGCTGAACTGATAATTGCCAAGCGCGTCAGTAACTGTCGAAGCCGCCGCGGAACCGGTGAGATTGACAGTCACCCCGCTCGAGCTCGCGCCGCTGCGCGTTATCCGACCGCTAATCGTGAAAGTGCCGGGCGTCATCGCCACCGGCTGCCATGCCGGAGAGTTGTTCCGGTTTCCCAGCGATGTTTGCACATCGGCGATGGCACGAACTTGGTTGGTGCCGTCGGGGTTCATCAGGTAAATGCCGTCGGCGTTTGTTCCTTTTTTGACGAAAGCGATTTTTGCGTTATCCAGGGACCAGGCTGGTTCTCTGTCATCCGCACCTCCGGAGAGGTTCAGCTCGTTCGAGCCATCCAGATTGATGACAAAAATGCTCGACCCGGCACGGCCAAATGCGATCCGCAATCCGTCGGGCGACCACGCCGGATCGCTGTCGGTCGCCGTCCCGGTTGTGACGGGTACCTCACCCGTCCCGTTTGCGTTGATGACGTAGATATCTCCGCCGCTGACAAAAGCTAGTTTAGAGCCGTCCGGTGACCACGCAGGATCTGTCGGCGTTGGCCGGGTTATGGCGCTAAACGGCGCCTGGTTGGTGCCGTCGCCGTTCATCGTCCAAATCTGACCGAGGTTTTCGTAGGCGATCTTGTCAGTCGAAGACCACGATGGATCGGTTTCGCTCGACATGGAGTTGGTGAGATTGACGATGCCTCCGCTGATGTTCACCGCGAAGATCTCGTTGAAACTGGCAAAAGCAATCTTGTTACCATCCGGCGACCAGGAGGGCTGAGTCGGGAGGTGCGGGGGGAATTCGGTTCGAGCCGTCTCGCCCGTGCCGTCGGCATTGCTGGTGAAAAGGTAAATGGCGCCGCCCATAAAAAATGAGACAGATTTCGCATAAGCCAGTTTCCCCAGCGTGAGATTCTGGTCCGGCGCAGGCGAGTCAGGCGTTGCGTTTGGCTGCAATTGTGCAGAGCGGCTTAGAAAGAGAAACCCCGCGAGCGTAATCACGACGATCACCCACCAAACTTGTACACGCGAACCGTTTTGACCAGCGCTACTCATTTTTGATTAACTCCGTTCTAACTCGACCTGTCGTCAGAAAGATACTATTTAAGAGAAGTCTCTTTCAAAATGCTGTGTCATTTTATGATGATTTTCAGATTGGCTAACAGAGAGGGGGTAAGCGGTTTGCCCCGCGATGCTTTGCCTCAAAAGTCTGGAAGAGATTTAACACCAAAGGTGTTGGCTAATTTCAGCCCAGGGTTTCCTACCCCGGGGAACAACGCGGTTAAGGTCCTGCTTACTCTGAAAGAGTTAAGGAACCGGATGGAACTCTTTCAGAGTTAGGAGTTCAGCGCTGGCAAACTGACCCGGGGTAGGAAACCCTGGGCTGAAATTAGCGAACTCCTTCGGAGTTAAATTCATTTCCGATTCTCTGAGAACTGCGTTACAAGCGGACTTTTGAGGCAAAGCACCGTGGACACATGAACGGTTAACGCTTTGCGGTTGAGAAACTCGCCGTATTCGCAGCTGTCGGTTTGCGGAAGTACCGAATATCCCCCAGTCATTGATCGGCCGCATCACTCTCCTGCGCTCACCTGTTATATCCGGAGAAGTGGTAACGAGATAGACGTAAGTTCTCTTACTCCCGGCTGTCGCGTGACCGCGAATAGAGTCGAGGGCGGCCAAAACGTCCTGAGACAACTCGTCAAGTTTTCTTTCGAATTTCGGACTTGTCACAGTGAATGCGAGGCGGACACGTTCAGAGTTGCTTGCTCTCTTCAAGCAATCTGGACATGGCGTACATCATCCACGCCTGGGACCAGCGCATGTATGGCGTGCGGACGGTGTGAAAGCTACGGCGTTGATAGTAGAAGTAACCGGCCGGGTCCTGTAGATGATTGATCGACCACGTCGTTACGGTTCGCGCGAAGTCAATTGCGCCGTTGTCAATCGATTTCAAATCAAGCAAGGTTGCGATGGCCGCCCCGGCGGAATGCGCATCAACCGGATAAAGGCGGTCATGGTAGTATTTCGGCCAACCCTCAGCAAGAAAGAAGCTCTTCCGCCAGAACTCGTAACCGCGTTGTATCGCATCACCGAATTCGTCCTGAGAGTCACACGCCGCCGCGATTCGAACCAGACTCGAAAGCACAAATGCGGTGTGAAAATTATCGGCCCACGACTGAAAATCCGCTCCGCCGTACGCCCACGAACCATCGGCGCGTTGACGATGCACTACGTATCGCGCCGCGCGAATCGCAACGGCAGTCAATTCTTTTTCGCCTGTTCTTTGAGAAACGACGGCAAGCGATTCCGCCGCGAGCAGGCTGGCATTGAAAACTCGGGTTCGATCTATCGGCGAGTAGCTGAAACACAACTCCGATTCCATCCCGTCGTTGCGATTCAAATCCTTCAGAATGAAATCGCACGCGCTTCGAGCCGATTGCAGAAATTCCTTCTCCTGAAAAACATCGCTCGCTTCAATCAATGCGCGAACCGCGAATGCTGTCGGAACAATCGTCGGCGTCCCCTTCGGCGCAAAGAACGCGCGTCCTTGCCAATCAAAGTTGTAACCCCACGCGTCCCCGCTGAAGCCGGCCAGCCGCGCGGCGAGCAGGTCATTCAACAACCGCCGCGCTTCAGTTTCGGCTTTCTTGGTGCGGGTGCGACGAAACTGCGATAACGCGGCCAGCGCAAAGAGCGCCGTGCCTTTCGAGTTTGATTCAGCAGGGACGCGTGCGAGACCGCGAAAATTGATTGGCGAGCGTTTGAAGAGTTGGGTCCACGCCAGGCGGGCCAGGCGTGAATTTGCGAAGGGAGTTGCCTGAAACAAGCGGCTGTTCAAGCCATCGAACGGATCGTGTCCGGCGTAATCGCGTGAACGACACCACTCTGCGAGACTTTCATACGAACGTTCCAGCAGTGGTTCCATATTGATGTCCGACAAACTTCAGTTTGTCGTCGGCTTTTGCGGCTCAAAGGCTGGGCAAGTCAGCGACAAGCTAAAGCTTGTCGGACATTTGTCGGACATTCTAAAGCGAGCTGCTCAAGGACGTTTCGATTCGGCGAGCGGTTTCGACGAAGCTCTCCTGCCAAAGCTCGAACATCAGGAGCGTCCAGAGCGGTTTGCGATGGTTGGCGATTCCGCGCTCGTGTTCATCCAGCAAGCGCGTAACGTAATCCGCGTTAAAGAGTCCGCTGCGCCGCATTCGCTCGGGCGAAAGCATGTCGCGAACCAGAGGGCGCAAGGGGCCTTTGATCCACTCCGCGACCGGAACTCCAAAACCTTTCTTGCCTCGACGAGTGACGAACTCCGGCAACATCGGCGCAACTGCTTTCTTCAAAATGTACTTGGTTGTGCGCCCGCGCAGTTTGTAATTCGCCGGAAGCGACGCCGCGAACTCGGCAACGCGCGGATCCAGGAACGGCGCGCGAACCTCGAGCGAGACAGCCATGCTGGCGCGGTCGACCTTCGTCAAAATATCTTCAGCCAGATAGAGCCGCGTATCCAGATTCTGCATCCGCTCGAGAGTGGTCTCGGCGTCCGACTCTTCAACCATTCGTCGCGCGTTCGCGTAAACGTCGCCGTCGGTCGACCGCAAGACATCGTCGGTTAACAACAACTCGTGCTCTGCCGGCATGAACGAACCGAACCAAATATGATGACGCGCGACCTGATCGTAATCGGCGCCCGCGATAAACCTGCGCGCTTTGTAGTCGAATGAAATGTTCTTGGTCTTGACCGGCAACAATTTGATCAGCGGTTCAATCAGCGCGCGTTTCAACGGTCGCGGAATCTTGTCGTAGGTTTGCGCGAGCTTGTGCCCAAAATACATCGGATAACCCGCGAACAATTCGTCGCCACCGTCGCCGCCCAGCGCCACCGTCACGTGTTTGCGTGTGAAGCGCGAGAGCAGGTAAGTCGGTACCAGCGAAGGATCGCTTAACGGCTCGTCCATCCACGAGCCGATCTCGCCGACGAGGTTCGCGGCCAGGTCCACGCTCAATCGCTCTTCGTGATGATCCGTACTGAGGAACTTCGCCACCGCCCGAGCATACGCCGATTCGTCAAACGAGCTTTCCGCGAAAGAGATCGAGAACGTCTTCACCGTTTCGGACGAGGCCTTGACGGCCAAAGCCGCGATGGTCGAAGAATCCACTCCACCTGACAAGAGCACGCCAAGCGGAACGTCAGACACCAATCGCATGCGAACCGAATCACCCAGCAGTTGCTTCAAATGCTCGGTAGCCTCGGCAACATCCGGGACCGGCTGTTCGGTCTTGTAACTCAGCTTCCAGTAATTCTCGATCGCGATCTGGCCGTTTTCCAGCGTCAACGCATGCGCGGCCGGCAGCTTCTGGATGCCTTCGTAAATAGAAAGCGGCGCGGGCACGTAATCGAACGAAAGGTATTGACGAAGCGCGGCTAGATTCAGCTTCGGGCGAACGGACGGATGCGCGAGAAGAACTTTCGGCTCAGAAGCGAACAGCAACACGCCGTCGAACACACCCCAGTACAAAGGCTTTTCGCCAAAGCGATCCCGCGCCAAAAGCAGTCTTCGGCGTGATTCGTCCCACAACGCGAACGCGAACATCCCATTCAAATGTTCGACCATGTTCGCGCCGTATTCTTCGTAAAGGTGGGGAAGGACTTCAGTGTCGGATGCTGATTTGAAACGATGTCCGCGCGTTTCGAGGTCGGCACGCAGTTCGCGGTAGTTGTAAATCTCGCCGTTGAGGATTGCTGCTACGGACTGACTTTCGTTCCAGACAGGCTGCTCGCCGGTTTGCAGGTCGATAATCGCCAGCCGCCGCATCCCGAGCGCGACGCCGGTTTGCACCAACAGCCCTTCGGAGTCCGGCCCGCGGTGCGTCATCCGTTCGCACATCGAATGCAGCAATTCCCGTCCGCCGTCCGGCGGCGGTCTACGCGCATCGAGATTTGCCCATCCGGTAATTCCGCACATCAGATCAAATCCTAATGTCTTCTTCTAAGCAGAAATGTCAGTAACCTAAACTGCCCTTGTTCTTCGGAGCTGGAGAATTGATCTTCTGTTGCGAGCTATAAACATTTCGCCGCTAAGCGGCTGCTTTTCCCACAGACTCTTTGGGGGTCCGGGTCTATTCTCGAGCATTCTACCGCACGTCATTGAATCCGAGCTTCTCGCGCACGGCATAAATCGGTTTTGCCTGCGACTCGTGATAAGTGCGGGCCAACATCTCCGCCAGCAAACCCATCATCAGAAATTGCACTCCGATCGCCAGCATGACCACGGTGATGACCGGCAACGGCGTCAGGATAAACGAGACGCCTTTCCAGAATTTCAGTACCGTGGCCCAAAGCCCCGCGATGAACGAGAGTCCAAAAGCAATCATGCCGAACGTGCCGAAGACATAGATCGGCTTTGTCTGATACGACGCCATAAACTTAATCGTCATCAGGTCGAAGATCACTTTGATCGTACGCGATAGACCGTACTTTGACTCGCCCATTGTTCGCGGGTGATGCTCGACCGGAATCTCCGTCACACGCGCGCCGACCCACGAGGCATAGATCGGAATGAAGCGATGCATTTCACCGTAAAGCCGCACGTCCTGTATCGACTCGCGGCGATACGCCTTTAGCGAGCAACCGTAATCATGCAGCGGAACCCCGCCGATCCAGGAGATCAATCGATTGGCCAGCATCGAAGGAATTTTCCGAGTGATCATCTTGTCCTGTCGATTCAGGCGCCATCCCGACACGACGTCGTATCCTTCGTCCAGCTTTTCCAGCAATCGCTTGATATCCGCCGGATCGTTTTGCAGGTCAGCATCCATCGGGATCAACACTTTTCCACTGGCAGCGTCGATGCCCGCCGACATCGCGGCGGTCTGACCGTAGTTGCGGCGCAGCGCCACCACGCGAACACGGCCGTCCAGATGCGCAAGCCCGCGAAGCACATCCAGGCTTCCGTCGGTCGAGCCGTCATCCACGTAGATAATTTCGGCGGTTACACCGAGCTCTCTTAAGGCCTCGTCGAGTTTTGCGTGAAGCGGCCGCAGGTTTGGCTCTTCGTTGAAAACAGGAAGGAAGACAGAGATTTCGGGCATTGCTACGTCGCGCGCAGCAGCGTATGCGCGAGTTTGTGTGATCGTATCTTCGTCGTCGATTCGTTTCATGTAGGTGCAGACCGCGTTAGGAGCAAGCGAGAAAGGGTCGCTAATTCCCGTATGGGTGTCAAGCGGGACAGGGCCGAAGGAGCGCAGGCGGCTCGCCTGCAGTGAGCGAAGCGCGAAAATAAAGAACCAGTAGCGTCGAGTGACAGCGAAGCCTATTAGCGTGCTAAAGCACGCTTTGCAGGCGAGCCGCCTGCGCTCCATCGGCTTGCGCTCCGTCTTGAGTTGGAAATAGCAACGAGCGACAAACTGAAGTTTGTCGGACATGCAAAGCAAATGGCCGAGAGCTCGACACTCTCGGCCATTCTACCAACTGCGAACTCT
Source organism: Pyrinomonadaceae bacterium (assembly GCA_963702045.1). Lineage (GTDB taxonomy): Bacteria > Acidobacteriota > Blastocatellia > Pyrinomonadales > Pyrinomonadaceae > JACMLC01. The sequence goes on along the minus strand of OY969701.1, from coordinate 3,939,456 downwards.
GCACGAACTAATCCGTATCGATGCCCAGCTTGTCCGCGCACTTGAACAACGCGAAGCCCAGAATGCAAGCGACTACAAGACTGGTGTAGAACGTGATTATTCCATTGACGAACTGCGCCGGCAGGTTTCCGAAGAACGGCATATCAAACGGAGCCAGGAGGATTCCGGTAATAACTGCCAGGATGATGCCGACGCCCTGCACTCCGAGATACATGAAGAAAGCCTTGACGTACGTCCATCCCATTCGCCGCATCGTGTCCAACCCGACCAGCGGATTGATCACGGATTTGAAGTCTTCCGTATAACCGGCCACGGCCAAAGCCATCGGGTAATAGAAAAATGCCCATCCCAACGTGAGCAGAAAGAGTCCGATGATCGCGCCTGAGATTCCCAAAAGCCCGAGCATCGAGCTGAGCGGGATAGATTCCTTCTGCTTCTCCATCTCTTCGCTCATCCGCTGGCCTGGATGAAGTCTCTCGACCTTCTTTGCAGCAGCAGCCTCTTTCTCCGGATCGTTGCCTTCGATCAAGGCGTCCATGTCTTCATCGGTGATCTCGGATTCTTCCGCCGCTGAAGGCTGCGGGATCGGAGTCGTGCCTGGTCGCGACGAACTGGTACCGCTGAACAATCCAAAAAACAGGGCGATGATCAGGACGATGGTTGGCCCAAGCGTGACCAGGAAAATTCCTATGCTAAGAAACAGCGGGCGAATAACGTCTTCATAGAAAGAAAACGAATCGAAGTTTGAAAACATGCCGCGATCGGTTCGACCCCACGCGAACTGGCTAATGACGTTCGACATGCATCCGAAGAGTATGCCCCACGCGACCAGCTGTCCCTTAAAACCGCCGAACAGGAGAAAGGCATAGAGAATCGCCATGCCGATCACGCCGAAAATATTTTTGAATGGATAGGCCAGCGACTTTCCGAATTCGGCAAAGCCGAAACCGGCGGCCTGGTATTCGCGACGAACCGCTCGTTCTCTGACTTCCTGAAAGGGCTTGCACAGGTCGCCGCACGCCGGGCAGATCGGAATCTGGTTAACGACGGTCGGGCAAGACTTGCAAAACGTAGCGCTGCACGCGCGGCAAAGATAAAAGGGAGCGATCCCGGGGTGGTTCAGGCAGGCAGGGTTGTCGGGAAGCGCGGTTTGAGCGAAAGAGTGTGAAGAAGTCGAATGCGTGTAACTCGCTTGAGAGTTTGCTTCCTGAGCATAGCCGCCGCTGTACGCAGGTTCAGCGTACGCCGTTTCGGGAACCGGCTCCGATACGAAGACGGATTCGGCCGATGCGCTGGGGACCGCGGATAGATCGACCTCGCCTGAAAACGCGCGGCGCAGGCTGGGCGCGCGGCCGGCGTCTATCCAGTTCAGATTTCCTTTGGCTACCTTGTCGGTCGGAAGAACACAACCTTCGACAATCCACTGCTTCAAGGTATCCAGGTCTGCTTCGAAAACCCCTTCCGGCGTCATCACGCGCCAGGTTTCAACCGTCTGCGAACTCATAGTCTCAATCTCTCCGGGCAGCGAGGGCGAGTTTGGGAAGATGTGGTGAATGCGTTCTCAATCTAACTCGATCGCAGTTCACCTGTGGTCGAGGAGTGTTTGGATCGTGGGGCGGGACTGCTGACGTTACCGATGCGTTCCATCTCTTCTTTGGCCTGGTCCGCGGTCGAACGAATGCCTTCGATGCGCAGACGAAATTCATCCGGGTTGCTTGCACCGCGCAGCGCTTCACCCAGCGTGATGTGTTCGGATTGATAAAGATGAAACAGCGATTGATCGAAGGTCTGCATGCCGTACTGCGATGTTCCGGCGGCGATCGCGTCGCGAATCTGCGAAGTCTTCTCTTCGTGAACGATGCAGTCGCGAATCAATCCGGTCGATACCATCACTTCGACGGCGGGCACGCGGCCTCCGCCTTTGGCGGCTCGGACCAGACGCATGGAAATGACCGCTTTTAGAATTCCTGCCAGCTGAAGCCGAACTGACTTCTGATGATGAGGTGGGAAGGACGACACGATTCGCGTGATCGTTTCAGTCGCATCGAGCGTGTGCAAAGTCGAAAGAACCAGGTGGCCGGTCTCGGCCGCGGTCATCGCGGTTGAGATCGTTTCCAGATCGCGCATTTCGCCGACCAGAATTATGTCCGGGTCCTGTCGCAAGGCGCCGCGCAAAGCTTCGGCGAACGAACGCGTGTCTACGTCGACTTCACGTTGAGTTACGAACGATCGTTTGTCGCGATGGAGAAACTCGATCGGATCTTCGATGGTTACTATGTGACCGCTGCGGTTCGAATTTATGCGATCGATCATCGACGCGAGCGTCGTGGATTTTCCGGAGCCGGTAGTTCCGGTCACCAGAATCAACCCGCGCTGTTCGTCTGAAATCTTTTCGATCACCGGCGGCAACATCAATTCGGACATGGCGCGCATCTGATCGGGAATGACGCGCATGACTATGCCGACAGTTCCGCGCTGCTGAAAAATGTTCGCGCGAAAACGGCCCAGACCGGAAACGCCGTATCCGATATCGACTTCGCAGACTTCCTTGAATCGTTGTTTCTGGCGATTCGACATCATCGAAAACGCCATGTCGAGCGTGTCTTCCTGGGTCAACCGCATTGAGTCGACAACCGGACGCAACTCGCCCCCGATGCGCATAAATGGAAAGTTTCCGACCTTGACATGAAGATCGGACGCGCCAAACGTGCAGGCGACGTGCAGCAGGTCGTCAATTTTCTGAGACATAAGAGGTTTAGAACCGTTTACCTTTCCGCACGGACTCGGATCCGTATGTGAGGGGTGACACTGGGAATGTTGGGATTATTAGCGTTTTCAGGGCTGGAAACGCTTTTCCTGGCTGTCTCTTTTGCGGGCTCTGGGGCGGCGATCCGGAGAATTAAAGGCCCGGAGACGCCATGAACATAATAGGCTGCCAGCCTTTTGGGCGTCAATAACTAAGTTTGGCCCATGTTGAACGGCCTGAAGCCCCTTGAATATTAAAGACTTAGGGCCAGATCACTTTCGGAGTTGTGGCGCAGTTTCGGACTTTGTCAGGAGGAAATTTCACGCAAAGGCGCAAAGAACCGAAAGCAAGAGGCGCAAAGGGGAAGCAATGTTACAAGCGCTCAGAACTGCAAAGATAATGAATGATTTTCTTTGCGTCTTCTGCTTTCGGTTCTTCGCGCCTTTGCGTGAAACCGTCTTATCTTTCTCGAATGCAAACTGCACCACTACCACTTTCGGAAAGTCGTTGTCATAACTGCAGCGCTGTGATACATACTCGCAAAACTCGATCAAGAGGTCTCGCCTATGACAACTACTCCCAACCGCTCTCGTGCAGTTCGCTACGTGATTTTTGTTTTCTTGTTCGCCGTTGCAGTTTATGCCGCAGGTTTCTCAAGCAAGATTAGGGCGGAGAACAACACAACCGACAGCCCGGCGCAACTTTTTCAGGCGAGGCTGGCGGCGACGGATGGCGCGGGCGGTGATCGGTTTGGCTGGACCCTGGCGGTCAGCGGCAACACGGCTATCGTGGGTGCATATACAAAGCGGATAACGAATTGGCGCCAGGGAGTCGCATACATTTTTCAACGAACGGGATCGACCTGGGTTTTGCAGGCAACGCTGATCGAAGATGAACCGGTCATGACGAATTACGGATTAGCCGTAGCTATCAGCGGTGACACCGCAGTGGTCGGTCGACCTTACAGCGCCTATACGCTGACTGGCGCCTTCTATGTCTACCAGCGAAATGGAACTACCTGGACGCGTCAGGCCAAATTCGAAAAAGAGGGTAGTTATTTCGGAACCAGCGTAGCGATCGCCGGGGACAGAATTGTGGTTGGTGAAAGTAACGCCAGCACGCCAGGTGTATACCGTTCGGGCGCGGCCTCGATCTATCGCTTCAACGGCACGACGTGGGAATTCGAAACTCAGTTGACCGGCAGTCAGATCCAGCCCTTCGATAACTTTGGCAACAGCGTGGGGATCAACGGCGACACAGTTGTAGTTGGCGCATACGCTGACGACCCGTCCGTCGGCGTGGATGCTGGGTCGGCTTATATTTTCCGGTTCAACGGTACGGCGTGGACCGAACAAACTTACCTTGTACCGACCGACAACATGCCCGGTGATTACTTTGGATGGCGTGTGGGCATCAGCGGTGATACTGCGGTCATTGGTGCGAAAAACGACGGGTCTGCGTATGTTTATCAACGCGCCGGTGGCTCGTGGACATTCAGCAGAAAATTGTTCCCGCCTGAAGCACCGTCGGGCGCTTTCGGTTGGGACGTGGCCATCAACGGCGACACGATCGTTGTCGGAGCTCCGCTCCACGACTCGGTCGGCACAGACAGCGGGGCTGCGTACTACTTCAGACGCTACGGTGAAGTTTGGGACAACGGCACGATTATTCTCGCCGAGAATGCTGCGGCGGGTGATGCGTTTGGAGCCAGCGTGAGTGTGAGCGACAACGGATTTCTTGTTGGAGCACCGTTTGGTGATTCTGCGCCGGCGCTTAATCCCGGTACGTCGAACGTTTATGTCACGCGCCCCAGCCACCGCAACATCGGAGATTTCGACGGCGACACTCTGACTGACTTGTCGGTTTATCGTCCCTCAGACAATACCTGGTACGCGTTGCGGAGTAGTAACACCAGCACGCTTGTCCGCATGTTCGGAACCACCGGCGATCTGCCGGCACCCGGCGATTACGACGGAGACGGCAGAACCGATATCGCTGTATTTCGTCCTTCGATCGGAACGTGGTTCATTCTGAACAGCTCGAACGGTTTGTTGCGCGTGCAGAATTTTGGCGTCGCGACCGACGTACCGACTCCGGCAGATTTTGACGGCAACGGATTGACCGACGTCGCGGTTTTCAGGCCCAGTGAAGGAACGTGGTACATCACGGTCGGGACCGGCAACATTTTTCGCTCGCTACAGTTCGGAGCAAACGGCGACCGTCCGGTTCCGGGCGACTACGATGGCGATTCAAAGAGCGATATAGCTGTCATGCGGCCATCGACGAACACCTGGTATGTCTTTCAGAGTCTTTCCGGGAATGTTCGTTCTGAAGTTTGGGGCGCAAATGGTGACGTACCGGTTCCGGGAGACTATGACGGCGACACGCAGCGGGACATCGCGGTTTATCGCCCGTCGGACGGCGGATGGTATGTGCTTCTTAGCACGCTCAAGACTTTTCGTGGACAATTGTGGGGAGCGGCCGGCGATGTACCGGTACCGGGCGACTACAATTCGGATGGCAAGACCGACTTCGCTGTCTTTCGGCCGTCGATCGGAACCTGGTTGATATTGCAGAGCGGTTCGAACTCAATGCGAGCGGAGCAGTGGGGAACTGCCGGAGACATACCGGTTCCGTCATCGCTCAACTACTGAGCTGAAGCAAACGCAGGTTGGTCGAGATACAAAAACGACGCAGAAAAGCATAGTGCTTTCGCTGCGTCGTTTGGTTTTTGCTGGAGCAGCAAAACTTAAAGTCAATACCGGCTATTCAGTCATCACGGCTTCCAAATCCACTGCCGGCTCGCTCGGGCTGGCCGATGCGCTGGCTTCCTTGACCTGAACCTTGCCGTGGCCGTTGCGTTCAACCGGAACTGCGCCGTCGTTAACGTACGTCAACCACGGACCCGGCGCTTCGCGTTCGCCGGAGGTGATCTCAAGATACAGCTTCTGGATTTGTCCGGTTATCTCGCCGCGTCGTCCATTGCCGACCGTGATCCGATCCACCGAACGAATCGGCGTCACTTCGGCAGCGGTGCCGGTAAAGAAAACTTCGTCCGCGACGTATAACGCGGCGCGCTGCACTCCGCCCTCAATCACGGGAATTCCGAGTCCGCGGCAAATCTCAATCACGCTGTCGCGCGTGATGCCCGGCAGGATCGAAGACGAAAGCGGCGGTGTTACCAGCTTGCCTTCGTAGACCAGGAAAATATTCTCGCCCGAACCTTCGGAAACATATCCGCGATCGTCGAGTGCGATTCCTTCAGCAAAGCCGTTCAGGATGGCTTCCATCTTGATCAACTGCGAATTCATGTAGTTCGCGCCGGCCTTTGCCATCGCCGGCATCGAATTCGGCGTCAGTCGATTCCACGTCGACACGCAAACATCGACACCCTGCTCCAGTGCTTCGTCGCCTAAATACTTGCCCCAATCCCAGGCGCCGATGTAACAGGCCAGCGGATTCGGAAAAGGGTTAACGCCGAAAGCAGGATTCTCTTCATCCAGGCTTCGGAAAATTATCGGTCGAAGGTAGCACTGATCCATCCCGCTTCGACGGACCAATTCAACCGCTGCATCGGACAACTGATCGCGCGTCCAATCATTCTCCATCCGGTAAATCTTGGCCGAATTCAACAGCCGCTGCATGTGTTCCTGAAGTCGAAAGACGGCCGGGCCTCGCTTGGTTTTGTAACAGCGAATGCCTTCAAAGACGCTCGATCCGTAGTGCAGAACGTGCGACATAACATGAACCCGCGCATCATTCCACTTGATGAACTCGCCGTTGCACCACACGTCGTCCGCGATCTTAGGGGCCTTAACGTCTTTTGCTTTACCGTCTTTTGAAAACATTTTTATTGCTCCTTCCGGGGAGTGATTAGATGAAGGGCGCGACTGTACAATTGCAAAAAATTTCAAAATCGCCGTTGCGTTTTGAGATAGAAAAAATGAGCCTCTTAGAGCGATTGCGACCTGTGTTTAAGACCGCACAATACCGTAAAGCCGTATAGCATTGCAAGGCGAGCTTGATTCAACCTTAATCTCTCGCGTAACCTATGAAAGCTCGCAAAGCTTTACAAAAAATGCCTCTGCTCGCGTTTCAATCTTTCAAATGAGACATAGTGCAAAGTCGGCCCTAATTCCAGCAATGGCCTCGCTGATCTTGCTTCTCGTTTCGTTCACAAACTGTCAAAAATCCCCCGAAACCGCAAAGAACGATATGCCTTCTCCTACTCCAGCTTCGGATAACGGCGTCGATGTGAACACGCTTCATCGACGCGCCATCGCGATAGATTTGCACGCCGACACCACCCAACGGCTGGTTGACGAGCATATTGACCTGAGCCAGCGACTGACCGACGGCCATTTGGATTCGGTGCGAATGAAGGAGGGCGGTCTCGATGCGCAGTTCTTTTCGATCTGGGTCGAGCCGCAACTTTACGGCGTAACCGGCGCCGGAGCGACAAAGCGGGCGGACGACCAGATCGCAGCCGTTCGCGGGCTGGCCGAGAAATTTCCGGATACATGGGAGTTAGCGAGCACCGCCGGCGATGTGCGCAGGATCGCCGAGTCCGGAAAGCTGGCAGCCTTGATGGGTCTGGAAGGCGGTTACGCGATCGACGAAAAGCTCGAGAACGTCGAGCGCTATTACAAGATGGGTGTTCGCTATATGTCACCGGCCTGGAGCGTCAGCACGAGCTGGGCCGGATCAAGCGGCGACGAGATTGGACGCACGCGCGGGCTGACCGAGTTTGGAAAGAGCGTGATTCGAGAGATGAATCGCCTGGGTATCATGGTGGACGTTTCGCATGTTTCCGATGCGGCGTTTTGGGACATCGTCAGTGCATCGACCAAGCCGATCATCGCGTCGCACTCGAACGCGCGCGCGATTACAAACGTGCCGCGCAATCTGGATGACGAGATGATCCGCGCCATTGCCGGGAGCGGCGGGGTTGTTTGCGTAGTGTTCTATCCGGAATTCCTTGAGCCGGGATGGAGCGAGAAGAAAAAACAGGTGGATGCCGAGATCGCTCCGCTGGTTCAAAAAGCTTCGGATGAACAGCAGGGAACCGTCGCTGAGAAAAAAATGGCGCGGGACCGTGTTCGGTTGGTTGAGTACAAAAAGCGACTGCCGCCCGTGACCGTGTCGCGGATCGTCGATCATATCGATCACATCGTGAAGCTGGTCGGGATAAATCACGTCGGAATGGGATCGGACTTTGACGGGATCATGGCTGTGACTTCGGATCTTTCGAGCGTGGCCGATCTGCCGAATCTGACTAAGGAACTCGTGCGACGCGGGTACAAGGAAGAAGATATTCATAAGATCCTGGGCGGCAACGTGCTTCGCGTTATGGAGAATGTGGAAAAGTAGGCGAGGCACGATGAACCACGAAATACACGAAACGAAAAACCAATCACACGAATCAGAAAGAACTGTTTACGATCGGGGTCGTAATTTCGTGTGATTTCGTCTTCGGTTAGTGTTGCTTAGTGGTTCGTCCCGGTTTTCGTCAAAGTTTGCTCCGGTACTGATATGACTAAAGTTCGAAAGATTGGTTATCACGCACCCATCGCCGGCGGGCTTCAGAACGCGCTGATCAAAGCACGCGAGCGTGGATGCAACACTGTGCAGATCTTCTCGCGCAACCCGCGCGGCTGGATGGCGCGACCGCTTTCGATCGAGGAGATCGAGACCTTTCGCGAAGTAAGAGTGAAGACAAAAATTTCGCCGGTCGTGATACACGCGAACTACCTGATCAACCTGGCCGCGTCGGACGAAGCAATGCGCGAAAAATCGATAGCGTCATTTCGCGAAGAGGTTGAACGCGGAATTTTGTTGAAAGCCGACTATCTCGTGGTACATCCCGGAAGCAGCAAGGGATACACAGAAGAGGAAGGAATTCGGACCTGCTCCGCGAGTCTGAAAACCGCTTGTCGCGGAATTAATATGGGTTCGTTTCGTATCCTGATCGAGAACACAGCGGGTCAAGGCGCGTGCATCGGTCACCGGTTCGAACATCTGCGCGAAATTATGGCCGACTGCCGTGAGCTGAATCTTGGCGTTTGTTTTGACACTGCTCATGCGTTCACGTCCGGCTACGACATACGCGACGAGGATGGGCTTGCATCGACGATTCAATCGTTGACGAAAAACGTCGGGACAAAGAATGTCCGCGCAGTTCACTTTAACGATTCGCGTGCCGCATACAATTCGCGCGTAGATCGCCACTGGCATATCGGAGAAGGTCATATCGGACGCGACGCGTTAGAGCGAGTAGCGCAACATCCAAAACTTGCGCACGCGGCGTTCTTACTCGAAACTCCGCAGGACGATCCAGAGGCCGATGCGAAGAATTTGTCTGAGCTGCGTTCGTTTGTAAGCTCTGAAACGATTGGTTCCGGCAAAGGCGCAAAGGCGCCAGGAAAGAGCAAAGCAAAAGCGTGACATCAGATAATTTCAGGCCTTCCGTTCTTCTTGGCGCCTTGGCGCCTTTGCGGGAACGCCGTCTTCTCGCTGCACTCACCGCGACATTAACAATCATCCTTTTTATATTGCCGTCATCGTCACTTGCCCAAAACCTGAAGCTGGTTCCGCACAGCATCGCTCTCAAAAACGGCAAAGCATTTAAGCTAAATGTCCCCGAGGGCTACGACATCCGAGTCGCCGCCGAGGGCCTCAAGCGAGTTCGCTTTATGTCCCGAAGTCCGGACAAGCGGATTTTCGTGACGGACATGTATAACCTGGCCGACAACACGCGCGGCGCGGTTTACATCCTCGACGACTTCAACGCCGAAACGGGCCGCTTCGCCAAAGTCACGCCGTACATGACTGGATTGCGCAATCCGAACAGCTGCGCTTTCTACACCGACGATTCGGGACAAAGCTGGTTCTATCTCGCCCTGACTGACAAACTGGTGCGATACAAATATCGAGCGGGTGAGAATTCTCCGTCGGGGTTGCCGCAAACTCTGGCGACGTTTCCCGACTACGGCTTGAGCTACAAATACGGCGGTTGGCACTTAACTCGGACGATCGCGTTCGGCGACAACGGCAAACTGTACCTGTCGGTTGGAAGCAGCTGTAACGCGTGCGAAGAAAAAGAGGACGTGCGCGCCACGATTCTCGAGATGGATCCGGACGGATCGAATCGCCGAATCTTCGCCAAAGGTTTGCGCAACGCGGTTGGAGTGCGATGGGTGAACGGGCGGCTGTTCGCGACAAATATGGGCTCGGATCATCTGGGGAAAAACAAGCCGGATGATACGATGTTCGCCATTCGCGGAAATACGGATTATGGTTGGCCGTATTGTTACGAGTACCGCCGGCGAATTTTTCCCGACCCGAAATTTACGAAAGACCGGAAAAAATGTTCGACCGTGCCGACCGGCTACACGGCATTCAGTGCGCACAGCTCGCCGCTTGGTTTCGAGCACTTTCCGGCGACCACTTCGGACGAGCGATTGAAGAACAGCTTTTTGGTGGGACTTCACGGCTCATCCGATTTGGGAATGAAACGCGGCTACGCGATCATGCGGGTGCGCGACAAAGGAGTGCCGCAGGATTTTATCAACGGATTTCTTCAAAACGGAAAAGTGTACGGCCGGCCTGTCGACGTGTTGAGGGTGGGCACCGATTCATTTCTTTTCACGGATGATTTTGCCGGCGTAATTTATTTTGTCAGTCCGGGCAAAGATCCGTGGTGGAAGTTGAAGCCAACGAGTCCGAGACGTTTTCGTTAATGTCCCAATGTCCGACAAACTTTAGTTTGTCGCTGACGTCGCCAATTGAACATGAAAGAAAGTCAACGACGAGCTAAAGCTTGTCGGACATCAAGCTGAACCAGTGCCAAACAGGAGAACAATTTGATAAACCGACGATCGACGATCTTTGCGCTTGTGTTGCTATTGGCTGCGACGGCGATGGCATATGCGAGCTTGACTGGACCAGTTGGCAGCAAATCTCCGGCGCCTCTTAAGCAATCCACCACCACCGCTGTCCCAATCGTAGACATGGAAGGCGGCTGTCTGCTCGGCGGATCGGTTGACGGCAAGTGGGTAAAGGCGGAAGAGATGGCTACGCGGATGAGCGGCGGCGACAAGTATCGTCTCTTCGATTTGAAGGGCGAGGACAACAAAAACGTAACCGGCGGCAAACCGAAGTCGCAGGGCCCTCCGTGCGAAGACACGCTCTACGTCGACATCCCGCAGGAGTTTTTCTTATCGTTGTCGGAAGGGAAGCCGTACATCGGTTTTCCCGGGAAATGGAATCCGATGCCGCGAATACCGAAGTCGGAGAATACGAACTCGCCGGTCTATCGCAATGTTGTGGCGGCCCATCTCAGGTCAAAGGGAATTGGCCGGCCTGACGTGAAGATATTGAAGATAGTGCGTATAGATTTGGAAGGCGATGGCGTTGAAGAAGTATTGATACAAGCGAGTCGCGTCAATCGATGGGGCAACAGCAATACCATCACGCCAGACCCCAGCGCCGGCGACTACTCGTTCGTGATGTTAAGGAAGATGAATCTCGGAAAGGTCCAGAACATTATGCTGGACGAGGAATACCATAAGAAGACAGAAAGATTTACTGCACCGGATGAGTTTAAGCTGGTGGCGGTTCTGGACCTGAACGGCGACGGTGTAATGGAAGTTATTACCTCGGGCGAGTATTACGAAGGGAATTGGAAGACCGTTTACGAAATCAAAGGCAATAAAGCGGTCGATGTGATTGGGTGCGGATGCGGTGCATGAGAAGTCTGCTGACTTAGCTCAGGCGGCCTGAGTCAGCTATTTGCTCTACCTAACGCAGTCAGGAACGGGACCCTGTCCCCGCCTAACAAACAGATCTCAAAGCTGAAATAAAGAGCTTAAGAAGCGGAGACAGGGTCCCCTTCCTGACTGCATGGTGGGAGAGGTGAGATGTGGCGATGAGGGTTGAATGCTCAAGCCACTGAATTGGACAAATTCTAAAGTTAGAAGATCAAGGGAAACTCATGACGGACAAACAGACTAAACCTTACGGCTCGTGGAAATCGCCGATTACCTCAGACCTAATTATTTCGGGCACGATCGGTTTGAGCGAGCCTCTGTTCGACGGCGACGATATTTACTGGCTCGAAAGCCGGCCCTCCGAAGGCGGACGCTACGTGATCGTGCGTCGATCGCCGGACGGAAAAATTACCGACGTCAATCCGGCGCCGTTCAATGCGCGCACGCGAGTTCACGAATACGGCGGAGGCTCCTTCACCGTTTCGCACGGCACTGTTTATTTTTCCAACTTCGACGACCAGCGTCTTTACCGGCAAATCGTCGGCGAAGCGCCGCAGCCACTGACTCCGGCCGCCGAGATGCGTTACGCAGAAGCGGTGGTTGACCGCGGACGCAATTGTTTGATCTGCGTCCGAGAAGATCATTCGCAAAGCGATCGAGAGGCGGTCAACACGATCGTCAGCATCGATCTTAACGACGGTTCAGCGCAGAAGGTGCTCGCCTCGGGCAGCGACTTCTTTTCAACGCCTCGGTTAAGCCACGATGGCGCCAGGCTCGCCTGGCTGCAATGGAATCACCCGAACATGCCCTGGGATGAATCGGAGTTGTGGATCGGCGAGCTCAATCCGGACGGAACGGTAGAGAGCTCAGCCCACATTGCAGGTGGTGCAGGCGGCGCGGGCGAATCGATCTTTCAGCCGGAATGGTCACCCGACGGGCGGCTTTACTTCGCTTCTGACACGACCGGATGGTGGAACCTTTACCGACTGGGCGAGAACGGCCCGACTGTCGAAGCGGAGACGGTAACCGCCCTGGACGTCGAGTTCGGCGAGCCGCAATGGGTATTCGGTCTTTCGGTTTACGATTTCGAATCGGCTGATCGAATAATTTGTGCGTACAACCAAAACGGCGATTGGCACCTTTCGAGCCTCGACACCGGCACTCGCCGGCTTTCACCGATCGAAAATCCCTACACCGAAATCGCTTACCTTCGCGTGCAGCCCGGCAAAGCCATCATGTGCGCCGCCTCGCCGACTATTGCGGATTCGGTGGTCCTGCTTGATCTCGCTTCAGGCAAGTTCGAGACGCTGCGAACTTCCAGCAGTATCAAGATGGATGAAGGTTACCTGGCGATCCCGGAGCCGATCGAATTCCCGGCCGAAGACGGCGCTACTGCGCACGGATTCTATTATGCGCCGCGAAACAAAGACTTCGTCGCTCCCGAAGGCGAACGTCCGCCGCTTCTGGTCATCAGCCACGGCGGGCCGACTTCGGCTACGACGACTGCGCTTCGGCTCTCGATCCAGTATTGGACCAGCCGCGGAATCGCCGTGCTCGATATGAACTACGGAGGAAGCACCGGCTACGGCCGCGCGTATCGCGAGAGGTTGCGAGACAAATGGGGAATAGTCGACGTCGACGATTGCGGCGGCGGCGCGCTGTTTCTGGCGGAACAGGGACGCGCGGATAAAAAGCGGCTGGCGATTCGCGGCGGCAGCGCGGGCGGATACACAACTCTCGCCGCGCTGACGTTTCGCAAAGTTTTTGCCGCGGGCGCCAGTCATTACGGAGTCAGCGACGCCGAAGCGCTGGCGAAAGACACACACAAATTCGAATCGCGATATCTGGATGGTTTGATCGGACCGTATCCCGAACGACGCGATCTGTATCTCGAACGTTCGCCGATCAACTTCACAGACCAGCTGGCCTGTCCGATGATTCTGTTCCAGGGATTGGAAGACAAGGTAGTACCGCCCGACCAGGCCGAGCGGATGTTCGAAGCGGTGAAAGCCAAAGGCCTTCCGGTCGCGTACGTTCCGTTCGAAGGCGAGCAACACGGATTCCGTCGCTCTGAAAACATCAAACGCGCGTTGGACGGCGAGCTTTACTTTTACTCAAAAGTTTTTAAGTTTGATTTAGCGGATGAGGTCGAGCCCGTCGAGATTGAGAATCTCTGACGGATCAAACTACCCCGCTACCCGGGGACAAAGTTCCTTGACTTCACTGCGGGCGGTCACCTACAATCTGTTCGGTCCTCTTTCACCCACCCACACAAGGAGATCCTAAAATGTTTTGTGTCAAGTCTCGCACGTTGATGCTTCTTCTCACTGTTGTATTAGCTTGTTCGACCGCATCGATTGTCCGATCACAAAAACCAATACAGATACAAGGTGCGGATAAAGGAACGAACGTTGTAGAGCAAGGTTATCTGCAGAAATATTTGGACATTGCTGCGCTTGCTCTGTCTGAGAGACAAGACGCTTTTGTTCAGGCGACGGCGGCTGAGAAAAGCGCCTTGTGGCGCGTTCATTTGGCACTGTCTCTCGCAAGGCTGCCTGAATTACAAGCAGAACAGCAAAGAATTATTTTAGATAGTATCTCTTTGGCCAGTCCTGAGCTGTTTACAATAACTAGCGAGAATCCCAACTGGCGTGTAAAGGTGGCTGAACCGCTGCAATTGCTCAGGCAGCGAGCTCTGAAAGCGTTTCCCCGGAATGAAGCAGCTCGCATCCTCGCTAACATCGGTGATGATGAAGTCGAATCATCACTTCTTAGAAAGTATATCGGTTTCTCGGAACAGTCTTTGTCACATCGGAAAGAATTGTTTGCGAAAGCCGGTAGTACGGATAAAAGCGACCTTTGGAGAGTACATCTGGCTCTCAATCTTGCTTTCCGATCGAGTCTGAATGAAGCACAACGCGAGGTGCTCGTGAATGCGATGTCTTTGGCCTCGCCGGAGTTTTTCAGCTTATCTTCTGAGAATCCGCTTTGGAAAGCTCAGGTAGACATACCGTTGCAAGCGCTGAACAAGCGAGCAGTGGCCGTGTTTTCCAAAAATGAAGGAGGCGAAATTTTCGGAACGCTGGGTACTCCAGAATCTGGTTCGCTCGATGGCCTGGAGCCCGAGCCCGATCCTAATCAAAAGTGTCAATGTTCACATGATTCTGATTGGTGTGCGGCTTATGACTGCTTCAGCAACATCTGCAAACGTACGACCTCGGGCTGCGGCACTCTTTGGCAATATCCATGCACTGGAATGTGCTACTCGCCTTGATACTTGTTTGAAGAAATGGCATCGATGGCGTTTAGAGTTCAAATCCTTGATTCCGACACCCGCCTGTCAATCTCTACCGCGAAAGATAATACGATCAAACCCAGACATTTCTGTTAGTTCCCAGCCAGTGTGTCATGTCGTTCCCGTCGCTCCGAGAACATCAAACGCGCATTGGACGACGAGCTTGTCGCGACCGTAGACCGGCAGGATTTCAACTCCGGCAAATTCGCCATTGTCGTTTGGCAAACGTATTGGAAAGGATCGCGCGATTCGAATTTGGGCTATTTAACCGGGGCAGTAGCCCGACTGTTAAGGAGGGCTCCTGCCCGGCTAGTTCTGCGAGCGAGCCCTCCTTCACAGTCGGGCTACCGCCCCGAGAGACTGATCGAATTATCTAATCAGAGCTTCCTTTAGTAAAAAGCTATCTCGGAACCTGCGAGTGGGTCGCGTTTTCTCTCTCGTAACGATTCGATTCCGTTTGTCTCGATCTCGCTGATCCATTTCTCGACTGCTATCCACGCCTTCTCCACCCGCTCTCTCGTATTACTTTTATCACCAGCACAACGATATCCACGGTTGTCGTGCGGGCTGGCGCGGTCGCAAAGCGATGGAGGCGTGGCGAATTCCAGGTCGTTGTAGTAAATCGCTGAGATCAGGAACAACGCTGCGACCTCGACAGTAATTGCGTCTGGATCCTTCGCGCATAACTCGCGATTGCGAGGATCAAAACGAATGTTTCCAGGTCCCCACTCTCCAAGCTTTCTTATTGCTGCGAAGCAGCGGCGATCGCCTTTGAGTTTCACGAATAATGGAATCAGTCGTTCGCCACCCAGCATTACCTCACTCACTGCACGCTCAACTAAGTCTCTATCGTCTGACGCCAACGCTTCGATCACTTCAGCGTCGGTCATGTTTCGGCTGTGCGCCTGGGTCTTACTCGTAGCCTGCTTCGTCAGATTCAATATCGCATCCCGTGTCCGGATGATCTCCTCTCTCAAATAGGCGTCTCGCAGATCACGGCTCAAAGTATCAAGAAGTTTGATAGTAGATGTTGGCGACTTATTTTCCGCGTCCGTGATCATCTCGGGTGACCGGAAAGCTTGAACAAGTATCGGAAGGTTCGGCCTTACGTTTTTCGGACTCGCGATATTTCGACCCGCGAAAATCTTCTGCACTCCCACGGAAACGCTGTCGCCCAAGCGGCTGTTCGCTCTTTCAAGCCAGCTGACGGAAATACCGTGCTTCTGCTGTTCGAGCAGCGACCTGATCGTGGTCACACACTCTTTATCGCAGCTTGCCGGCTGAGCCCGGACAGGCTGAGCCGCCAGGTAAAAAGTGAATGCCAGAAATCCTAAGAGGAAATATCTAATCATCGTAATTTTCTTTCTGACGCCTGGAGTGAATTCTGAAAAGAAGGTTGCAGGACTTGGATCGTTACTTGGATCAATGGGTTGCCGACCACGCGAATGCATTAGCGACACAGCTTAGCGATCGACACCTTTCATACTACGTGCGGAATTTCGAGAATGGGTGCAGTTTGGGCTAAGTGAGGGACGAACCACGAAACACACCAAACGAAGACGAAATCACACGAAAATGACTGCGAACTCGGCTACTCTTCGCGTTTCGTGTGATTTGTCTTTCATTTGTTCGCGTGTTTCGTGGTTCATTCATAGATTCCCTGCTCTACTGCGAAATGTAGTCCGACGAAACCGGAACGTCACCGCTGGTTCCGAGAGCATGGGTCATGGTGTTTCCATCGCTGCTCTTCCGGATGTACCAGCTGCCGTTTGACGGACGCCAGACCGCGACGTCGGTTTTGCTGTCGCCGTCGTAGTCTCCGGATGCGGGTATGTCGGTGCTGAGTCCCCAATTGAGACTGGTCGTCCCACCCGAACTGTTCAGAACGTACCAGCCCGCAGTCGACGGTCGGAAGACGGCAATGTCAGTCTTTCCATCCGCGTCGTAGTCTCCCGGAACGAGCTTGTCTCCGCTCAATCCCCAATTCTGCGAAAGCACTCCGCCGCTGCTTTTCATGATGTACCAATTGCCGTTCGATGGACGAAAGACGGCTATGTCCGTATTGCCGTCGCCGTCAAAGTCCCCGGAGACCGGTTGATCGCCGCTGGCCCCCCAATTTTGTCCGATCGTGCCGCCGCTGCTCTTCAGGATGTACCAATTGTTTTCGGAAGGACGGAAGACTGCAAAATCATTCTTATTATCGCCGTCGTAATCGCCTTTGAGCGGGATGTCGCCGGCTTGTCCCCATCCCTGGCTCAGCATTCCGCCGCTGCTTCTGAGGACGTACCAATTGCCATCGGTCGGACGGAAGACCGCGATGTCCGAGTTGCCGTCGCCGTCGTAATCGCCCGGCACGAATTTGTCGCTGGCAAGTCCCCAGTACTGTTGTTGCGCGCCGCTCGTACTTCCCAGCGAATACCAGTTGCCATTGGAAGGACGAAAGACAGCCGGGTCGGTACGGCCATCGCCGTCTATGTCAAAGCTCTGAAGGCCGGAAAGACCATTCGTGAAATGCTCTGTGATCGTAATGTGCGGCGTTCCGAAAGACGGCTGACCGTAACCGACCGTCCAGAGATTTCCGGGCGAGACGGCCGCGATGTCCTGAAGCTGATTCCAGCCTGTGCTTCCTGCGGGTGGCACGCTGGGGCTGGCAACGCGAGTCCACTGCGTTCCGTTCCAATGAACAATAAATGTGCTGAGTCCAGAGGTCGCGTTGATTGCCGTGCCGACCGCCCAGGCGTCGGTTGCTGATAACGCTGTCACGGCGGAGAGACGACTGGTATCGTTCTGAATCCCGGATGTCGGTGTTGGAACAACCGACCACTGCGTACCGTTCCAACGCAGCGCCAGCGAGCTTCCATAGCCATTGAAATCTGTGATGTTGTGCTCGCCGACTGCCCAAATGTCGGTAGCTGAGCTGGCGCCGATGCCAAAGAGTCGCCCGTCGCCGGTTGCTCCGTTCGGGCTCGGCACGATGCTCCAGTTAGTTCCGTTCCAGTGTTCGATCAAGGTGAACGAGTCGTTGCCGACCAGATATTCACCGACGGCCCAAACGTTGTTCGCCGAAATCGCTTTTACGCTCCAAAGAAAGCTGGAGCGCGGCGGGCCGCCGCTCACCGTCGCATCGGGGCTCGGGACGCGCGTCCAGGCGTTCCCGTCCCAGTGCATGATGACGGTGCTGACACGTCCAGTGTCCGCGGCGTAATGGCCCACTGCCCAGATGTCGTTCGGCGCGACGGCCGAGATGTCGTTGAGCGAAGGCGTAATGCCGCCCGGTATGTCTCCAATGTTGATTAAGCTCCAGGCAGATCCATTCCAGTGCAGCGTGTAGGCGTGTTGATGTCCGCCCACCGCCCAGACATCGTTGGTCGACAGAGCAATCACCTTTTTCAGAATGTTTGTCGGCGACACGTTCGAGTGCGGAGTGGGAACAACGGTCCACTGCGAACCGTTCCAGCGCATCGCCAGGTTCTCGAAATCGGAACCTCCGCTTGGCAGGTAATGCCCGACTGCCCAGATATCACTGGCGGAAACGGGCGCGACCCCGCTGAGCCGGCTGGCGCCGGGTCCCGGGTTAGGGCTGTTGACGATGGTCCATTCACCGGTCGGCTGCGCTAGAGCGGTCTGGCTCACCAGCAGCAGCGCAGCGAAGATAAATCCGGTTGAGATGAAAAATTTTGATACGGCGACGAAGGTGTTGTGGATAGACATGATACGTTTTGGCTCCGGTTAGGCTGGGTGAGAGAGGGTTATGCACGAATAGTGCCGAGAGAGTGATTAGGGGATCTCAAAAGGGGTTGCCGTTCAAGATTCAAGGACCTCGCAGTCAGGAAGGGGACCCTGTCCCCGCCGCTAGTAAGGATAATTTCAAAGGCAAATACAAATTTCAAGCGGGGACAGGGTCCCCTTCCTGACTGCATTAGGTTGAGAGACCAGTCTATTTCCGATAGTGGTCAGTTTGAAGAAATTCGCATTGTAACGCCTTCGGCGTTGACGAGATTCTTAAGGCGTGATTTCAAATTGACCCAGTACCCTATTTCCACTCGACGAACTGATATTCGCTACGATAAGATACGATCAGATTAAGTAGAGTTGAGTTCAAGAAAAATCATGATACGAACCTACAATCTGTCCTGTCTCGCCCTTACGGTGCCGCTCGGCGCCCGCGCGTAGTCTTGCGCGGCGGTTGACGCGGCGATACTCCTTCTTCAAAAACCAATAGTCGCAAAAATGTCCGACAAGAATGTCCGACAAACTTCAGTTTGTCGTCGACATACGAGGCTTCAAGCCCGGGCAAGTCGTCGACAAGCTAAAGCTTGTCGGACATCGGCCGGATATCTGACCACTTTGTGCAGACAGCGATTTCGTGATTAATTGTAGGAACTCCGTAAAGGCAAAAGACAATGGACGAAAAATATTTTCCCGAGAAGATCGAGAAGAAGTGGCAACAGCGCTGGAACGAAACCCGCGCGTTCGTGGCCGAGGTAACAGACCCCCGACCGAAGTTCTACGCGCTCGAAATGTTGCCGTACCCATCCGGCTATCTGCACATGGGCCACGTGCGCAACTATTCGATCGGCGATGCGCTGGCCTGGTACAAACGCTTGCGCGGTTTCAATGTCCTGCATCCGATCGGCTGGGACAGCTTTGGACAACCGGCGGAGCAGGCGGCGATCAAGCGCGGCATCATGCCGTTGGAATGGACCGAGAAAAACCTGGCGCACATGCGCGGGCAATTGCAGCGTCTGGGCATCAGCTATGACTGGGGCCGGGAGATCGCCGCGCACAGGCCCGATTATTACAAGTGGGACCAATGGTTCTTCTTGAAAATGTACGAACGCGGGTTGGCTTACAAGCGAAAGTCGGCGGTCAATTGGTGTCCGAAAGAGCAGACCGTGCTGTCGAACGAACAATCGTCGGGCGGAGTCTGCTGGCGTTGCGGTACGGCCGTGGTCAAGAAAGAGCTGGAGCAGTGGTTCGTACGCATTACCGATTACGCCGAAGCGTTGCTGGAAGACATGAAGGAGATCGAAGCCGACTGGCCCGAGAAAGTCTTGAAGCGCCAGCGCGATTGGATCGGAAAGAGCGTCGGCGCGTACGTCAACTTTCAAGTCGAGGGCTCGGACAAATTCATACGCGTCTTCACCACCCGAATCGACACGATCTTCGGAGCGAATGCCGTCGTGCTGGCCGCTGAACATCTGCTGTTGGCCGAGCTGATGGAAGGCTCGGGGCTGAAAGACGATGTTACGAAGTTCGTCGAGCGTGTTCGCGCCGAGCGCGATCGCGCGGCGGATCCCGGCGCTGAGGTGGAGAAGGAAGGCGTCAACACGGGAGTGTCTGCGATCAATCCTTTCAGCGGAGAACGCGTTCCGATTTGGGTGGCCAACTACGTCTTGATGGAATACGGCAGCGGAGCCGTGATGGCCGTGCCCGCGCATGACGAACGCGATTTCGAATTCGCGCAGAAGTACACGCTGCCGATCAAGCAGGTCATAGCGCCTGTCACTGATAGCAAAGAGTCGAGCGTGGCCGAACATGGCATCGATCGGATAACTGGCGCCACAACGGATTACGGCATGTTGGTGAACAGCGGCGAATGGGGCGGAAAACTGTCTGAAGTAGCGATCAAGGAGATGACCGCGTTTGCCGAAAGCAAAGGCTTTGGCGAAGCCGCGGTCACCTATCGGATACGCGACTGGGGAATTTCCCGCCAGCGTTTCTGGGGAGCGCCGATTCCGATCATCTACTGTGCGAAGTGCGGCACGGTTGCTGTCCCCGAAGCGGATTTGCCGGTGCGGTTGCCCGACCACGCGGAGTTCACCGGCACGGGCGAATCGCCGTTGGCGGGCGTGGCCGAATTCGTCAACACGACTTGTCCTAACTGCGGCGGACCCGCTCGTCGCGAAACCGATACGATGGACACGTTCGTAGACTCGTCGTGGTACTTCTTTCGATACACCGACCCGCGAAACGACGGCATGCCGTTCGATCCGGCGATCGCCGCGCACTGGGCGCCGGTAGATCAATACATCGGCGGCGATTCGCATGCGGTCATGCACCTGATCTACACGCGGTTCTGGAACAAGATGATGCGCGATCTGGGGCTGGTGAAGTTCAACGAGCCTGTCAAACGCTTGTTGACACAAGGCATGGTCACAAATCGTGTTGAGGGCACGGACGAATGGAAGGCCATGTCGAAGAGTTTGGGTAACGGCGTAGACCCGGACGAAATGGTCGAGGCCTACGGCGCGGATGCCGCACGATTGTTCGTACTGTTCGCGGCGCCGCCCGAGAATGAGCTGCGTTGGTTGGAAACCGGTATCGAAGGCTCGGTCAGGTTTCTGCAACGGGTTTACCGAATGCTCTGGCGATGGCACGAGCGATTGGCCGATCCCGCGCAGCGGAAGGACGAGCAAAGCGTAGGCGAGTTTTCGCAAAGAGCTCGCGCGCTGCGTCGAAAGACACATCAGACAATCGCGCGGATCACGAATGACTTCGAACAACTGCATTTCAATACCAGCGTAGCGGCGTTAATGGAGTTGTCGAACGAGCTGGGTGATTTTGATGTAGCTCCGGCCGATGCGACTGCGTCGGATGTGTTCGCGGTTCGCGAAGCGCTGGAGGCTTTGGTGGTGATGCTCGTTCCGTTCGCGCCGCACGCGGGCGAGGAGATGTGGGAAGGCCTGGGCCACGAAGGCGGAGTACTGCAGCTGGCCGAAGGTCAGTGGCCCAAAGCCAACCAGGAGCTGGCGCGTAAAGACGAACTGGAAATTCCAGTGCAGGTCAACGGAAAGCTGCGCTCGAAAATCCTGGCAAAGCCCGAGACGTCGGAGGAAGAGTTGCGATCCGCGGCGCTGGCCGATGAAAAGGTGAAGGGCTGGATCGACGGACGCGAGGTCGTGAAGGTCGTCGTCGTGCCGCAGCGGTTGGTGAATATCGTGGTGCGGTGACGTTGTTCGTGCGAATCGGGACTTGAAGTATTGCAGCGGATTCGTTTCTCGCAAAGGCGCAAAGGAAATACATAAGGCGCGAAGAGTTCTGAAGAGTCCTTAACAGGATGATCCGGTACGTCTAACCAGTTCTTCGGCATTTCTTTGCGCCTTTTGTATTTACTTTCCTTCGCGTCTTTGCGAGAAAACCAAACTTACCCTTTCCATCAACTAGCCCGGAGTTGAAAACATGTCCAAGCAACGAATCGCGATCTTCCTTTCGTCGATACTGCTCTTCGCAATCACGCTTCCCGGATCTGCAACCCAGGGCGCGGGGGCTTCACAAAACTCGAAACCGGCGAAGCGAATTATCGTGATCTCGCTCGACGGACTTGACGCGCGATATCTGGAAAAGCGTGACGAATACAAACTCAAAATTCCCAACCTGCGACGGCTGATGGCGGATGGCGCCACTGCGCGCGGCGTCTGGTCGGTGTATCCGTCTGTCACTTATCCGGCGCATACGACTATCGTGACGGGCGCTTATCCAGCTAAACACGGAATACTCGGTAACGAAATCTTCGAACCGCCCGATGCCCCGCGGACCGGCAAATGGAATTGGTTTGCTGATGACATCAAGATCGACACGTTGTGGAACGCAGCGACGCGCGCGAATCTAAAGACGGCCATGGTTTCGTGGCCTGTTTCGGCGGGAACCGGCGACTTCAACCTTCCGGAGATTTATCAAAGCGGCTTGTCGCAGGAACAAACCTGGCTGCGGATTGCTGGAAACACGCGGCCAAAGGAATTGGTCGCCGAGCTAACACAGCGCGGCGGTTCGCTTTTTGGTGGCGTCACCAGAGATGAAAGCGACGATCTGCGGACTCGCTTTGCCGAATACATCGTCGAGGGAAAGCGTCCGGATGTTGTGCTGGTCCATCTCTTCGATCTGGATCACTTCGAACACGATTTCGGCCCGTTCACTCCTGAAGTGTTCGCGATCCTGGAAAAGGTAGACGGATACGTCGGCCGTATTCTGGCCGCCGCCGAACGAGCCGGAACGCTCGACGAATCGGCGATCTTCATCGTCAGCGATCATGGCTTTTTGCCGGTGACAAAACAGGTGCATCCCGGCGTTCTATTGGTCAAGGCGGGTCTGGTTAAACTGCAAGACACAACAGGGAGAGGTAACGACACGGGCACGCTAGCGACCGATTGGCGCGCCGCTGCTTATCCGACCAGCGGTTCGTGTTCGATCATTCTTCGCGATCCGAATGACAAGGAGATGATCAAGAAAGTCCGGGAGATCTTCAAGCCGCTCGCGGGGAAAAGCGACAGCGGAATTCTGCGTGTGCTCGAAGCAGCAGAAGTGCGAAAGGTGGGCGGCAATCCGCGCGCGACGCTAATGCTGGAAGGAGCCGATGGCTACACGTTTGGCGGAAATTACTCCGGAGACTTCATCACCTCGTACTCGCGTAAGGGCCAACACGGATTTCTTCCCACCCGGCCGAATTACAAAGCTTCGCTGATTGTGTCAGGCGCGGGCATTACGAGACGCGGCAACCTGGGCGACGTTCGAATGATCGACATCGGCCCTACGATAGCGAGTGTTTTGAACTTAAAGTTGAACGACGCGGAGGGAAGAGCGCTGGGGCTGAAGTAAGAAGGACCGATCTTGTGTGACGCTCAGGAGTCGAGCCACCCTGAGCAACCTTTCGCGCTTTCAGCGCTCCGTCTTTTAAGGGTCTATTACCCAGCGCGTTGCCCTGGGCTATCACCTTTCGCGCCGTTGGCGCTGAAGACTACTCAACCATTGGCGCTCTCACTCGCCTTCTTCTTTCTTGCTTATCACCGCCCAAAAGCGAGCCTGGATCTTCTCGAGTTCTTCTTCGGTTTGCGGCGGGCGAAAGCTGCGGCGCACCTTCACTTCCAAACCGGTCGCGATCTCGACCCATTCCGCCGCCGACCGTTCGGCGCGGCGAGCTGATTCGATGACAAGCGAAGCCAATGGCGTGGGCGGCGACGGCATGGACGCCTTTGCAGCAAACAGAGGCGCGACTGTTGGAGAAGTATCCGGAAGCCGGCGTTGCGCGGGTTTGATGTTCAGCTCACGGCTGTTTGCCGTTTCCGTTTCATTGTCGAGTTCGATTTCAGCAGCCGGTGACAACGCGCTATTGACGAGCTCCTCGAGGGCCGTTATGTCGAGTGTCGACATGAACCCACGGATCTTTGCCAGCGACCAGTTGTCCGCGAGTAGTTTCTTCACGGCCAAAAGGCGGAGCAGGTTTCCGTAATTGAAGACGATCGAAGTTCCTGCCAATCCGGTTGTTTCACCCAGCAGGTCTTCTCCCAGGTAGTGGCGGACAATTCGCGGGGTGATTGCCAGACGCACGCTTCCGCGGATCGGGGCTCGTTGATAACCCTCGACGAGCGCGGCCGCGGTGGTTGATAGCTCTTCCACTCCGATAAAGTCCCGCCCGCGATAGGCCTCGAGTACGGTCATGGAGGAAGGATAGCAGAAGAGGGAAGAGGGGAGGGAGGGGGGCTGGGGGTCGGGGGACGGGGGGCAGGGGGACGGGGGACGGGGGACGGGGGGCAGGGGTCGGGGGCCGGGGGACGGGGGCTGGGGGTCGGGGGTCGGAGGGCCAGATTCCAATTTGAGATTTCAGAACATCGAACCAAAATCTGAAAACCCAAAACCCAAAACCCAAAACCCAAAACCCGGCCCCCGGCCCCCGGCCCCCGTCCCCCGGCCCCCGACCCCCGGCCCCCGGCCCCCGACCCCCGACCCCTGACCCCTTCCCCCGCTATGTTTCTGATACTAAAGGCCGCGAAAGGCTTATTACTTGATTGACAGAGAGAAGGTAGCTAAAATCGTTTTCGCGCGGATTCATGCTAATTCCTTTCGTACCGTCTGGCAGCCGCTGTCGCTTAAGGCTAGCGCCTGACACCGCGTGGAAAGTTCTCGGCAGGCAAACCCAAATACTTGCTTGCTGGTGAAAAACTCAGGCTGCCCCCCGATCATAATGTTGCCCGCGCAGGTAACGGGCGGGTGCCTCTGGATCGAACCAACCCATGAAAGAATGTCCGGCTTGTAGGCGTTGTTATCCCGATCACGTGAATCACTGTCCGAATGACGGTGATGCTACGACGCACTCGATCGCGGGCGAGCCGATGCTGGACGGTCGTTACCAACTGGAAACGCGTTTGGGACACGGCGGAATGGGTGTTGTTTTCAAGGCGCGGCACATCTTCCTCAAAACTTCACACGCGATAAAAGTCATTCTTCCGGACCTGGTCGGCAACGATCCGATGCTGGTCACGCGTTTTCGTCAGGAAGCGTTGGCCGCCGCTGCGATTCGCCATCAAAACATCATTTCCGTAACCGATTTTGGAGTCGTGCGCGGCACCATGCCGTTCCTGGTGATGGAGTTTGTCGAGGGTCGTTCGCTGCACGACATTCTCGCCGCGGAAAAATCTCTGCCGCCCGCGCGAGCTCTGGAGCTGATCTCCGCGATCGGCGCCGGGGTCGCCGCCGCGCATCGGCAGAACATCGTGCACAGGGACTTGAAGCCGCTGAACATAATGATTCAGAACGGTCTTCCGATCGCCGAGGGACTGAAGATTCTTGACTTCGGTTTGGCGAAGATAAAGTCCGGCGAGCTGCTCGGTTCTTTTGTACAGGCGAAGACGAGCGGGCTGATGGGATCGCCTTTTTACATGGCTCCGGAGCAATGGTCGGATGAAGAGCCGGATGGAAAAGCCGACATCTACAGTTTGGGTGTGATCATGTATCAAATGCTCGGCGGCGACGTTCCGTTCAAGGGTACGTCGATTCCGTCGATCATGAAAAAGCACCTGACATTGGAACCGCCTACGTTCAGCGAAATGGGAGTTCAAATTCCCGCGCAGATCGAAGCGGCTGTTCGTCACGCGTTGGAAAAAGAGGCCGCGGATCGACCGGCGTCGGTCGACGTTTTTGTTCAGGAGCTTCGCGAGGCGGTTGGCAGTGCTACGCGCGCGCTGGCTACTACTTACGAAGATCCGTACAGCTTGGACTCGGCGACGCTTGTAACGTCAGCCGCGCCACCGACCATCCCGCCTACCAGTTTCCAGAGTCTGGGCGGACTTTCCAATTCGCTCGAGGATTACGCTCACGAACAAAGCGCTGCGTCGATGGAAGCCAAACGATTGCGGGCTCAGGCCGACTTACTCGAAGAGCGGGCTCGGCAGGCGGCGGAAGCGCAAAGACGCGAACAGGAACGGCTCGATCAGGAAGCGAAAGACCGTGTTGCTCGTGAGGAATTGGCGCGCGAAGAAGAAGCGCGGCTAAAGGCCCAAGCGGAAGCGAAGCAGAAGGCAGACGAACTAGCCGCGCGACAGCGCGAGGAAGAAGATGCGGCGCGACAGCGTGAGGAAGAAGATGCGGCGCGACAGCGCGAGGAAGCTCGTCGACTGGCTGACGAAGAATCACAACGCAAAGCAGATGAAGAGACGCGGCGCAAAGCAGAAGCGCAGGCCGCCAAGGTCCAGGTCGAAGCCGACGAGCGCCAACGTGCCGAAACCGACGCGGCGCGGCTTCACGAAGCTAGTGAGCGCCAACGAGCGGAAACAAGAACGCGCGGTGGCGTAGCGGAAGATGATAGGTCTAAGTCTATAACGGGCGCGCAGGACAGCGCGCCGCTTCTGGCCGTTGAAGAGCAGGAAGCCCGCGAGAGGTCCGAGCGAGAAAAGCTTGTCCGCGAAGACAGCAAAGAGCGCGAACCTATCGAGCCGCAGAGTGTCGCTGCTTCGATAGATGACACGCTGGTGGTTCCTCTAAACCTGGAATCGACGCAGGACCAGCGACAAGGCGTCGTGACGCAGTCGATGTACGGAAAAGACCAGGTTCCTCCTGCACAAACTCCGGCGCGGGCGTCGGAAACTATGGGCGGTGTTGCGGGGAGATCGGTGATTGGATATGAAGCGGTTGAAGTTCAGGGCAAGAAATCGAATTCATTTCGAATTGCGGCAGCGATAATCGGTATAGTGTTACTGGTCGGCGGTGGCGTCGGGGCGTATTTGAAATTCAGGCAATCAGGAGGAACGGTAGTCACGAAGCCTCCGGTTGTAGCCAATCCATCGGGTCGGGTCCGGCCCCGTGAAAATCGTTCGCAGCCTCCTGTGGTAGAAAACTACGTGTCCGAATTGATCAGCGTTCCGGGCGGTCCATTTCAAATGGGACGCGCGGGCAAGCTGGTGCAGGAAGGTCCGCCGCACCAGGTTCAGGTCGGCGAATTCTCCATGGACAAGACTGAAGTCACCAACGGCGAGTACGCGGAGTTTGTAGCGGCCACAGAGCGCACCCCGCCTTCAAACTGGGCCGGGAAAAAACCAGTTGAAGGCCAGGAGCGATGGCCGGTTACCGATGTGTCACTGGCCGATGCGAATGCGTTCGCTGAATGGCGTTCAAAGCGCGACGGAGTTAAGTACCGGCTTCCGACTGAAGAGGAATGGGAATACGCCGCGCGTGGCGGCGATGAAGGCAATCTTTATCCATGGGGAAATACATGGGCCAGCGGTCGGGCGGCTATCAAGGACGCGGGATTCGCTTCGGTCCAACCGGTTGGATCGTTTCCGGAAGGTAAGGCAAAGTGGGGCCACCTCGATATGATAGGCAATGTTTGGGAGTGGACATCGTCGACAGCTTCGTACTACCCGGGCAGCAAGCTGACGATAATCCCGGCCCACCGAACCTGGGCAATCATACGCGGCGGCTCGTTGGCCAGTGATTCGCGCGGCAATAAACCGATTTCCAATACGTATCGGGATTGGATAGTGCCGACGACGAAGAATGATCTGCTCGGATTTCGTCTTGTCCGTGAACCTTGATCATTTGCTCTTTTGACTTGACCGCCTGATTAAAGAATTTTCCGTGAGGAGAAATAATGAGATTTGTTAGTCGTATTCGTATCGCTTGCGCGCCGATGATGTTCGTCGTTTGCGCGGCGATGCTTCTTTCCATGGCCGCAGTTGTCGGCGCGCAGGAAGCCGGCGGCGAGCTAGGCGGCGGCGCGGGAATTTTCCGACCGAGAAATCCCGAAACTAAGAGCAAGCGACGAGCGAGCGGTAGCGGCGCCAGAGTTTCAAGCCCTCGGCCGAAACCAAAGGCGCCCAAAGGAAAACCGACTGGACCATCGCCCGAAGAAATCGAAGAGGCGGTCGAAGATAAGCTGGACGAAGGAAACGAAGCGCGCGACGCACGCAATTATTCCGGAGCTGAGCGGGCTTACCGCGAGGCCATCGACCTGAAGGCGCGCGACCATCGCGCGTATTACGGCCTCGGAAATATCTACACGGACCAGCATCGTTGGGAAGAGGCCGAGAAGGCCTACCGCCAGGCAGTTCAATACAATCAACTGAGCACAGACGCTTATGTCGCGCTCAGCTATGTGCTGGTTCAGCCGAGAAGCGGCGGCAGCATGGCCGGGCGTTTGGTTGACGCGGAACGATTCGCCAGACGCGCGATCCAGTTACAGCCGACTTACGCAATCGCTTTCGACCGGCTGGGCGTCGCGCTGGAAGCACGCGGAATTCTCAGCGGCGAGACCGAACAGGCGTATCGCAGCGCGGTTGAGGCAGATCCGCAGTTTGCCGTGGCGCAGGTTCACCTCGGCCGGCTGCTCAGAAAAATGGGACGCGCGCAGGACGCCGAGCCTTATTATCGGCGCGCGATCGAGCTCGCAAACGATGCTCCGACGCTGGTATTGATCGCCGAGGCGTTGGAGTCGGAACAGCGTTATATCGAGGCCGAGCCACTGTTGCGCCGAGCGCTTCAACTGGACGGCAAGAATTTGAGCGCGCTCTATTTTCTGAGTAAGCTCCTGGTAGCACTTCGACGATATGATGAAGCCGAACCCGTGCTCACCAACTTGATCGAGAACAGCCCGAAGAGCATTGCGCCTTACCAGTTGCTGGGCTCGCTTTATCTCCGCGCAGATCGGTTTGAAGATGCGGAGAAGACCTACGAGCGCGCGGCTTTGATTGCATCGGCTGGCGATCGCAGGAGTCTGGCAGGCTCGTTTGGATTGACCGGCGTGGGCGACGGATACATGAAGACGGGCCGCGGCCGTGACGCGCTGCGTGTTTATTTGCGGGCGCTTGAACTGGATCCGAATAATGCCGAGCTGCCGAACAAGATCGCTGCGGCACGTGGGAATAATTGATAAGACATTAGCTAGGCCACCGTTATCAATCGAGGATTTTTATGCTTCGTTGCCCGAAATGTAATCGCAGTTATCAGGACGACATGCAGAAGTTCTGTACGCACGACGGCGGAAGGCTGGTGCCGGATTTTGAACGGCCGCAGGTTTTTGATCCGAATGCTACTGTTCAGGGGCATCTCTCGAATTTGGATATTCCGACAACGCCGCCGGCTCCGCGACAGCCGGCCGAGCGACCGCAAGACCTAAACGCAACGATTGCAGGACCATTGCCCTCGACGCCCCCACAGCCGCAGCCGCCACAACCACAGCCTCCGCAACAAGCACAGCCGCCGCAGCCGCAACAACCGGCGCCTCCGCAACAGGCTCAGCCACCACAGCAACCGCCTCCGCCTCCGCAACAGGCTCAGCCGCCCCAACAACCGCCTTCACAACAACAACCTCCTGTGTCGCCTTCGTCGGCGCCTACGCTGTTGGGCACGAGCACTTTTGGTCCGTCGGGAGAAACCAAGGGTCTGCAGCAACAGACAACAAGGCTTTCGCAGCCATTGCCGCCACTGCGTTCGGAAGAGCCACCGGCAGCCGAGCCGCCGAGGCAATCTCCACCGCCGCAATCTCCGCCGCCGCAGCAATTTCCGACGATGATGGCGCCGCCGACTCCGCCTGCTCCACCGCCGCTTCCACCCACCACCGGAGCGCCGTTCCAAACGGGACCGATGGACGCTTCGCGCGAATCACACCGCGAAACCCCGACTTTTGACAGCCAGTTTAGTCAGCAGCTGGGTCCGCAATCCGCTGCACAGCCCTCGGCGCCCACGACGCCAACGACGCCCACGACGCCCACGACGCCCACGACGCCAACGACGCCAACGACGGGCCCGATCAATCAGCCGCCCGCGGCGCCGCAAAAAAAATCGAAGCTCGGATTGGTTCTGGCGGTTGGCGGCGTCCTCGTTCTCTTGCTTTTGATCGCCGGAGGAGTGGGTGCGTACTTCATCTTTATTCGTAACAAGGCGCCGAAAGACGACGGCGGAGTTGTAACCGTCGATCCAACTATTAATAACAATCGCAACGCGAACGTCGCCGCCAGCCCGTCCCCGACGCAAGCGGTAAAAGTGCCGGATGCTCCGCCGGGTTCGATCAAGTTTGAAAACACGAAGGACACGCTGGACGGAAAACTTGCCGAGCACTACGTTGATTTCTATTTCTACTATCCGCAGTCGTGGCAAAAAAGTCCCAAAGCCGGAGTGCCCGGCGCCGCCAATTTCGTGGAAGTCGAGCGACGGCTTCCGCCAGATAAAACGCAGGAAGATCTGGCCGTTAGCTGGTACGACAGCAAAGGCACGATTGAAGCCGACCTGGCCGGACGACTGCCGGACCTGATCAAGGCATTGGACGAGAATTACTCGAAGACGTTACCGGAATATCAGAAGGTTTCGGAAGGCAAGACCACGATCAACGGGATCGAAGGATACGAAGTTCGCTTCAAGGCAATCTCGGCGGGACCGGACGGGAGTGACATGAACATTTGGGGTCGTGTCGTTTACCTGCCTCCCGGAGATGAAAACAATTCAAAAGGCGTGACGCTCTACATGCTAACCACGTCGTTGGCTCCCGAACTCCAAAGCGTTGACGATGTCGGCGTCAAAGGGGAGCTGCCGATGATTCTAAATTCGTTCACGTTGGGAAAAAGCTGAAAAAGCAGGAGACAGAAGTCAGGAGACAGAACACAGGAGGCAAGCCTACGAGAGTTCTTATTCTGATTCCTGACTCCTGAGTTCTTACAGAAAGCTGAAAAGCAGGAGACAGAAGTCAGGAGACAGAACACAGGAGGCAAGCCTACCAGAGTTCTTATTCTGATTCCTGACTCCTGAGTTCTTACAGAAAGCTGAAAAGCAGGAGACAGAAGTCAGGAGACAGAACACAGGAGGCAAGCCTACCAGAGTTCTTATTCTGATTCCTGACTCCTGAGTTCTTACAGAAAGCTGAAAAACAGGAGACAGAAGTCAGGAGGCAGAACACAGGAGGCAAGCCTACCAGAGTTCTTATTCTGATTCCTGACTTCTGACTCCTGAGTTCTTACAGAAAGCTGAAAAGCAGGAGACAGAAGTCAGGAGACAGAACACAGGAGGCAAGCCTACCAGAGTTCTTATTCTGACTCCTGACTCCTGAGTTCTTACAGAAAGCTGAAAAGCAGGAGACAGAAGTCAGGAGACAGAACACAGGAGGCAAGCCTACCAGAGT
The DNA here is from genome assembly GCA_963702045.1 of Pyrinomonadaceae bacterium. Classification (GTDB taxonomy): domain Bacteria; phylum Acidobacteriota; class Blastocatellia; order Pyrinomonadales; family Pyrinomonadaceae; genus JACMLC01. The sequence goes on along the minus strand of OY969701.1, from coordinate 3,908,269 downwards.
TCTTATTCTGACTCCTGAGTTCTTACAGAAAGCTGAAAAGCAGGAGACAGAAGTCAGGAGACAGAAGTCAGGAGACAGAAGTCAGGAGACAGAACACAGGAGGCAAGCCTACCAGAGTTCTTATTCTGATTCCTGACTTCTGACTCCTGAGTTCTTACAGAAAGCTGAAAGGCAGGAGACAGAAGTCAGGAGACAGAACACAGGAGGCAAGCCTACCAGAGTTCTTATTCTGACTCCTGACTTCTGACTCCTGAGTTCTTACAGAAAGCATCCCCTATGAAAATCGTTCTAATCGAAGAACGCAATGGACAGCAGCGCGGCGAGCGCTCGTTTGATCAACAGACCGTCAAAGTCGGACGCGACCCTTCTGAATGTCACATCGTGTTCGACCAGACAGAATGGCCCATGGTCTCGCGCAGACATGCCGAGTTTCGTTTGAAGGACGAGCGGTGTTTGCTGGTTGATACGAATTCCAGCTTTGGAACTTTCGTCAACGGCCAGCGAGTCAGCGAGCCGACCGAAATCAAATCCGGAGCCAGTATTCAGTTCGGCGCGGGTGGTCCCGTGATGCGTGTCGCGCGAATTGAATCTGCGGCACCGCTACAGCAGCCCCCGCCGGTTCGCGCCGATATGGAAACGCATCGCGACTTGCCGTCGGGTATGGCAGTTCAGGAACCCGTCAAACCGGCCGCCCCGTCTCCGCCACCTCCGCCGGCACAAAAACCAGCAGCCCCGAAACCACCCGCAGCGCCGCCACCGGCTGCAGTAGCTCCGCCTCCGCCACCACCCCCCGCTGCTCCGCCTCCGCCAAAAAAATCCGCGCCGTCTGCGGCGCAACCGACGATCGAATTGCTGCGATCGGCGACCGGCAAAATGGAGCGGGTAACGATCAGTGACAAGGAAGTGATACTCCTCGGCCGCGACCCGGCCGCAGACGTTGTCATCGATGCCGACTCTGCGGTGGTCTCGCGCAAGCACGCTGAAATCCGACGACGAGACGGCCAATGCGTTCTGTTTGATCTGGGCAGTTTTAACGGAACGCTGATCAACGACCAGCGCATAACCGCGCCGACGCCTTTGTATGACGGCGATCGACTTCAGTTGGGAATGGGCGGTCCGATTCTCAGATTTAACGATCCGGCCCATCCGGCTCTGGCGGCCGGACAGCCCGCAGCGCAACGCAACGTCAGCGGCGCAGTCCCCGCGGTCGGTGGCGGCCCGGCTCCTGTATCGCCCCGGCAGGGCGTCCACATGGGCACGATGGTGGTCAAGCCGGGCTCAGGTTCGCTCAGCCAGCAAATGCCGCATCCGTCGCAGGGCGGTGCGCAGCCTCAGCTCTTGATGCAGCTCGCGTTTGACGGACGGGCGCAACTTTCTATCGGTCGCGCACCTGACAACGATATCCGGCTCGACGGACTGCAGATCTCGAATCACCACGCCACCGTAAAGCAACAGGGCAGCAGCGTCTTTATCGAAGATGCCGGCTCGACCAACGGAGTCTACGTAAACGGAACCCGCATAACCGGCCGTCGTCCGGTTCAAAACCAGGACGTAGTTCAGATCGGTCCGTTCGTTCTTCAAGCGGATGCACAGCGCGGCGTAGCGATTTTTGACACGCGTTCAAAAACGCGAATCGATTGCATCGACATTACGAAAGAAGTGAAAAACCGCTCGGGCGGCGGGATGATAAAGCTGCTCGACGATGTCGACCTGACGATCCAGCCGAACGAGTTTGTCGGACTGTTGGGTCCGTCGGGAGCCGGCAAGTCGACGCTGATGGATTCGCTCAACGGGATGCGGCCTGCTTCCAGCGGCCACGTGCTGATCAACAACCTGGATCTCTATCAGCATCTGGATTCGATCAAGCAGTCGATCGGCTACGTTCCGCAGGACGACATCATTCACCGCGAGTTGACCGTCTATCGCACGCTTTACTATGTCGCGCGACTGCGCCTCTCGAGCGACGTTTCGAAACAGGAAATTGATCAGATCGTCAGCGAGGTGATGGACGTCACAGGCCTGGCAGAACGACGCGATGTTCCGGTCGGTCAATTGTCCGGCGGCCAGCGAAAACGCGTTTCGATCGCTGTCGAGCTCATCACAAAACCGTCGGTTATCTTTCTTGACGAACCGACGTCGGGTCTTGATCCGGCTACCGAAGAGAAGATCATGCGGCTGTTCCGAACGATCGCGGAGAGTGGCCGCACGGTAATCCTGACCACGCACGCGATGGAGAACGTGAAACTGTTCGACAAGATCGTGGTCATGATGCGCGGCAAGCTTGTTTTCTACGGCGCGCCGCAGGAAGCGCTGGCCCACGTAAAGGCGGACAGCTTCAAAGACTTGTACGACAAACTGGAAGCGCCGATCGACGATAAAGTTGCGAAAATGCCGCCGCTTCCGCCCGACTCTACTGGCGAACAGAAGAAGGATTTCAAGCTTCGCAAGGAACAGATCTCGGAAGAGGTCGCGAACGATTGGAAACGCAGATTCCAACAGACGTCACAGTATCAGCAGAACATCGTCCAACCGCTCAGCGGACTCAAACGCGACATGCAGGTCAACGCGCCTGCCAAGCGCCGGCCAAGTGTGACCGACGCGCTCAGACAATGGGCCACGCTCGCGCGCCGATACATGGAAGTTCTCGGACGTGACAAATTCAACCTGCTGATCCTGTTTGGCCAGGCGCCGATCGTGGCGGTACTGACCTATCTGGTCGTGGCGGCGGACGCGCCCCGCGACTTTCCGTTCTTTGTTCTGGCTCTGGTCGCCGTTTGGTTCGGCACGTCGGTGGCGGCGCGCGAAATCATACGCGAGCGGGCTGTCTACAACCGCGAACGGATGGTCAATCTTGGCTTGTTGCCATACGTCGGCTCGAAGCTGCTCGTGCTTTCGTTGATCGTCGGCGTTCAATGCGTTCTGCTTTTCGGCACGCTGAAGCTTTTCGATCTAGCCGGCCTGACGAAATTGCCGGCCTGGCCCGAGTGGTTATTCGGCTTCCCGCAACTCCTGGTCATGATCGTTACAGGCATGGTCGGAATCGCGCTGGGCCTTTTCATCTCCGCGATCGTAAAGACTTCCGAGATGGCCACCAGCCTGGTCCCGCTCATCCTGATTCCGCAGATTCTGTTTTCGGGACTGGTCGGAGTTCCCACCGGAGTTTCGAAGTTAGTCGGACTGACAATGCCGGCCACCTGGTCGTTTGACGAAATGAAACGACTGTCTGGTCTCGACACGTTGGAAGAAGAGGGCTCGGACCCTAATGGTCCGAACGAAGGGCGCGGTGTCTACAAGTACGTCGAGAAGAAAAACGAAGACAACATCGAACAGGCCAAAGCCGATATCGAGAAATACCGGTCAGACGCCGACAAAGAGTCCAGGGACTATCAGGACAAAATGGAAACGTATCTGACGGACATGCAGCGCGGCGTCAGCGGGGAAAAACCGGCTGCGCCGGAGTTGGCGCCCGCGCCGAAGATTCAGGAGGCGGTAAAGATCCCGGAAGATCTGAGCAATTACGTGAATTTCCTGCATCCGTGGGGACACACGCTTTTGAATCCGATCGTCCTGCTCATAATGTTTTTCGGTTTGATCATCGCTACGATCATCGCGTTACGTTCGCAGGACATTGGGTGAGGATGAAGGGCCAGGGCGTTAGGATGACAGTACAGAGGTAGTTAGGGAGAAGTTAAAGACGAACCACGAAATGCACGAAGAAAATGAAAAACCAATTACACGAATCAAGTGGAACCCGTCGAGAAAAGTCATTTACTTCGTGTGATTTTGGTTTTCGGTTTGGTGTATTTCGTGGTTCGTCTTTAACTTCTCCCAAACTGCACCGGTACCGGATGACAGGAGAATTGCTTAGGCTAGTGAGAATTGCGTTAGCCGGGCTATTGTTCGTAGTTCTTCCTACATCATTCGCTTTTCAAACCTCATCCGTTCGTCTTGCTTTTGCAACTCAGGAAACGATCCCATCGCCTCCCGCAGATCGCTCGTTGGTTTACATAGCCGACAAATCCGGCGCGCTCGTCGCTTTGCCGTTTGAAAGAGGTGCCACTTCGCTTAAGCCCTCGGAAGTGGCCGGTAGCGACAAAACCAGCTTCATTGAACTGAAGGGAACCAATTCAACATCGAAAGTGAACGACCCGCTCCCGCGCATCTACATGTTTGTGCGGGACGAGCCGAATCAGCATCCACCTTTTCTTGTGCAGTTGACGCAAAGACGAGGCGATCGGCGAGTCACTGCAATGGCGCAGAAAGGCCAGAAGGGTTTTGCGATCGATTCCGATCAAATCGTAAAGCCGCATTATCGCGTGCTGGCGCGTGATGGTGGTATGCTCTTTATGGAAGTTCGACCGCGTGAGCCGCTGACAGGATCCAATTTTGCGATCGTAGGATCGGACCTGCAACGCATCGCAACTTTCGACGTTATTTATTAACCAGGGCAAAAGGAATTATTCAATCAGATGACTTCTTCAAACGAACCGCGCAGGACTTTCTGGACACCGGCGCGCCTGATCCAAACTGCTTTCATATTCACTCTTGTCACGCTCTTTGCCGTCGCGGCGTGCACTCCGTCTGATCCGAATTCAGCCAACCCGAGCACGGCGTCGAATCCTGATTCGAAAGCGCCCGACGGGACTGTTCCAGGCGCAAAACCGAATACACCTCCGGCGCCGGCCAAGCCTTTGCCGGCCAGTGTTATGGAGGCTGAAGTAAAGTCGATTGACGGCAAATCGTTTAAGCTGGGCGATTACAAAGGCAAGGTGCTGCTGGTTAATTTGTGGGCTACCTGGTGCGGGCCGTGCCGATCCGAGATCCCGGATTTGATTCGTGTGGCGAACGAGTACGGACCCAGGGGCGTTGAAGTCGTCGGATTAACCAACGAAGACCCGGTCGCGGACCTCGAAAAGGTCAAGGACTTCGTCAGCCAGTTTAAGATAACTTATAAGATTGGCTGGACCGATCAGGAATTGGCGATGGGTTTAATGCAGGGCCAGGTGAGGAACAACATTCCGCAGAGCTTTATCATCTCTCGCGACGGAAGGGTGCTGAAGCGCTTCGTCGGCTTTAGCGCTTCCGAAACCCCGCCCAAGCTTCGCGCTGCTCTTGAAGAAGCTATCAAAGATAACGGTTAAGAAGCCCAGGTGATAAATTGCGTGATAAGCCGCCTGTCTTGTCACTCGTTCCTCCACGCTTACGCCGGCTTCTCGCGCTCGCCTTCTTCTTTCAACTTCTGGGCGTCTCGTTCGAGCTCTTCATCCTGTAATCCATGGGCCACGCGTTCTTTGGCTCGGCCCTCGATACGTTTCATCTCGGCCTCTACGCGGTTTTCGACCTGGTCCATCGGCGCGGTTTCGCCGGTTTCTTCCTGTGATACGACGTTCTCTTTGTTCACTTCCACGATAAAACCCTCCCGTTGTTCTGATAGTAATGCTTAAGTTTGAGTGACGCCGATGGTCGCATCAAAGACCGGAGCAGTCAAATTCGACGAAGGAGCGCAGGCGGCTCGCCTGCAGTGAGCGCGAAGCGCGAATAATGCATTTGCGCTTTTCGCGCCTGCGGCGCTCAGTGCAGGCGAGCCGCCTGCGCTCCCTCAAAAACTTTGCTTGCCGCGTTCGGCCTGAGTTACACTGATTCCGGCCACGGTTTGGACCTCACTTAACCCCGTCGCCAACCCACGTTTTAGAGAGCAACAGTTTCGAAATACGTAGCATCTATCTGTGGTTCGCGCTGGTGGTCAGCCAGTTTTCTCATTGCCCCCTAAACAATCGTTCGTAAGTTTTTGAATTCTGCGTATTCGCGGCCGCACGTTTTCTGTGTCGATCCGGACATCGACACGCCTTTGCGCCTCAACACCGCTGTTCTGATTTGCCCAACTCGAGAAAATTAATGCCTCGCGAACGGCCGTCTTCAAGACGCAAGGGAGAATCGACGTTTCTCCTTTGCGTCTTTTTTTTGCGCGCCGATCACTCGCAATCAAGCACCCCGCCAGGTCGACATTTATGCTTGGGTAAGCCCGGAGCGGGTGTATTATGTCGCCGCGACCCTTAAGATCATTCGACAAACTCAAGAGGTAAATGGTGAATCGTAAATAGTGAATGGTAAATGGAAAATAGCGCCGAGCGATCACTGAACCTTCTATTTACCATTTACCATTCACTATTTACCAGTCGTCGATCTCTGTAAGCGGGCCGCATCAACTACAGCGATGCTCACGATCGTTTTGGGCTGGCGCGACTTCACCGAGCGAGTGATTAGCCTTCTGGAAAAAACCGGTTCCGACTAAAGATCAAGAAGGACCTTCAACCGTTCCTGCCGGCCGGATTTCGCAACGACCTTCATCACCTGCAACGTCGCGAGCTTCCAATCATCCAGTAAAGGAGAAAACCCCTGTGCAAGACACCAAGTTCAGCGTCGAGAAACACGGCGCACGAGGCGATGGATCATTTGATAACTCCGAAGCGATTAGAAAGACGATTAACGAGGCCCTTGGTGTTGGCGGAGGAGTCATTTCGTTTCCCGCCGGCATCTGGAAGACAGGCGGCAAGCATGTTCTTCCACCCTGCACCACCATCGAGGGAACCGGCGCCCGTGATAATTCTCAATGTCGCATCTCGCTTGCTGGTCAAGACGGCTATGTCTTCAAAGTCGGCGACCTGAGCCGTAGCGTTAATTTCCGCGACATCGAACTTCACGCCGCCAGAGGATCGAAGAACGTCGGTGTGTTGGCGGAGGGCACATACGACAAGTCTGCGTTTATGACTACGTTCGAGCGCGTCGTCACTCAAAATCTCGATTGCGGTTTCGAAGTGCGATCGTTGCCGGGCGTTTCAGATTGGGAGTGCAATATGCTCCGCCTGGCTGACTGTCAGTTTATCGGCGGAACCGGTATCAAGTGCAATACGACCAACTCGCAATTCGTCCTGGATAACTGCTACTTCAAGCCGGGCATCGGCAACAATGCTCTGGAATTTAACAAGGTCGGGCTTTTAAGAATGGATGGATGCCTCGGCGTAGGCGAGACGAACGATCCCTGCATCAACGGCAAGCCGAACCCCGCCAACGCAAAGACGTTTGTCTTTTTGGGCGGAGAGCGGGGACCAATCAATATTGAGAGCTGCGCGACCGAGGGAATGCAGGAATTTCTAAGAGTAGTTGCCGGTTCGCACATCGCGGCTGTTAATCTCAAGGGGAATTTGGTTCAGGACCGCGTTGTCCTGGAAAACACCACGATCCTTGAATCGCGCGGCAATCAGTATTGCGTCCAGTCGGTTCACGCGGCGGGACATAGCCGAATCTATTCGCGCGGCGATATGCTCTATCGCCTGCCCAATGGAAAATACGTCACCGACTGCGATAAAGAAGTGGATAGCCGCAGCCCGTTCGCGTGCACCGACGGCGCGCTCATCATGGTCAGTGAAAATCCCATCACCGCGATAAATGAATTCCAGGCCAGACATATTTATCGCGACCCTGGCGTAAACTTTTACCCAGCCGATCAGCCTATAGTGGCTTATGAAAGCGAATTAGTAGAGAAGCCGACCGCGCGATTCGGGACCCGGGCGAATTACTTTGAAACTTCTCGGGACTGGAACGGCATTCATCGATTCACCGCCAACCAACGGAGCCCGCACAAGGGATTCGCTTTCAACGGGATCATCGAGCTGGAAGAAGAACCGGGCGGCCAGCTCCCGACTCAACCGGGAAAAATCCGAATCAGGGTTTTCGAAGGCAAACTTCAATGGGGCGCGCATAAAGGCAGGTGGACCGATTTTAAGTGAGGCGGGACGGAGAGATCGAGGAAGCGACACGAACCAGTCAGTACCAGTCGCGGTGGAAAGCAGGTTCCCGCAAAGGCGCGAATAAATCAATAGAGATACAGAGCGGCTCAACTCCTTTGCGTCTTTGCGGGACCCCATCCCTTTCACGGGTATTCAACTGAGTTTTTGAACTAACACGCTAAACCACAGGTCCTCTATCACCTCTACGAAGCCGCGTGCTAAACTTCACCGCGGACACAAACTCAATTTATGCGGCTTAGATCAAAGCTCGGTTGGCTTTTCCTCCTCGTTCCGCTTTTGGCGAGCGGGTGGGGAACTGTCTTCGCTGCTGCGTTCTGTCCACACATGGCCGGCGTATCAAAGCCTCTTGTCGACACGGCAGACGAAGACGCTTCTTGCCCGGCAATGCAGACAATGCAGACGATGCATGCAAAGCAGGAAGAGCCGGCACAACCTGAAGAGCCTGAGATGGAGTCGCATTGCAGCGAGGATGCGGAACCGGCTCCCGCTCAACATCACGCCGAGTCGGAGCAAAACGAGCCGGCCGCGTTCGCTGAAAGCGTGTCTCCGCTGGGCGCCCCCTGCACACCCTGTACACATTGCCTGGCCCCTTCAACCCCTGTACCTGCTCCGCTGAATCTGGCTAACGATAAATCAGCGAAGCGAGTCACGGACCTTTTGAAACCCGATAACTTTCGCTCCGTCGAAATTCAGTTACCTATCGTTCCCGCGCGAGTGTGCAGCCGCGGCGGCGCTCCACCCGGCAACTCGATTCGCGCCTTCATTCTCCATAGCACATTTCTGATCTAACAGTTCCCTCCAAACCGCTTCAACTCATTGCGGTGAGTGAAGCGCGTCGTCGTGTCTATCGTAGTAATCAATCGCTACCGCGCGCAGATGATTTGTTAAGAGCCTGCGCGTGATCGACAAGCATTCGAGGGGAGTCATGATCAGATTAATTCGCCGAGCACATGTCGTGGTGCTGGCCGTCCTGTTATTTGTCGCCGCAGCGCCGTTTGTCCGTTCAGTTCGAGCGCAGCACGAAGGGCACAACATGCCCGCGACAAACAAGCCCAAACCTGCCAAGAAACCGGCCAGGAAACCCGCAAAGAAAAATGTAAAGAAAGCTCCGACGACGACGCCGGTTCAGCAAGCGCCGCCATCTGTCGCTCCGAACACAAATCAAGCAGCGCCTGTCGACGAACCCAAGCCGAGCGATGCGCCGACTTCTTCGCCTGTGCAGCACGAGACACACGTACCAGCGACTAACCAAACCGAACGGGCCACGACAACTCCTGTTCAGCAATCCGACGTCACGCCGAAAACAACCCAGTCCGAATCGACACCTTCGTCGCCAGGCGCTGATCCTCCGCACGACCATTCGAAGATGTCCGCAACGCCCGACGAAACGAAGACGAGTGAGACGCCGGCTGCTCCGCACACGCACGAGCCGGTGAAAGCCGTAGAAGGAATTCCAACCAGCGATTCTCTCATGACGATGTCAGAAGAGAAGATGGACATCCGTATCGGGGCCAGCAAAAACAATTCGATCGCGATGGGCCAGATGGGCTCCGGCACGTCATGGCAACCGACAACCACACCTATGTACATGTGGTACAAGTCGGCCGGCAAATGGCTGCTCTTCTTTCATGGCGATTTGAAAATGGGAGTTAACGCTCAGGGTGGACCGCGCGGGGTTGCGAAGTTCGAATCGCAGAACTGGTTTATGCCGATGGCGATTCGCCGGGTGGGCGCCGGAACGCTTCAGCTTCGCGGAATGTTCAGCGCAGAGCCGTTTACCTTTCCACCCGGCGGTTCGCCGCAACTTTTCCAAACCGGCGAAGCCTATCGCGGACAGCCGATAGTGGATGCGCAGCACCCGCACGATCTTTTCATGGAGCTGTCCGCCAACTACACCTTGCCAATCGGCGAACGCGCGACGTGGTTCGCATACCTTGGCTTTCCGGGAGAGCCGGCGTTAGGGCCGACCGCATTCATGCACCGGATGTCTGCTTCGGAAAATCCATCGGCGCCGCTGACTCATCACTTGCAGGATTCGTCGCATATCTCGTTCGGCGTCTTCACCACCGGCTTTACATATCGCTGGTTCAAAATCGAGGGGTCGGTTTTCAACGGGCGCGAGCCGGACGAAAATCGATACGACTTCGAATTCAATCCATGGAACTCGCGATCGTTTCGAATCTCGTTTGCGCCGAATGACAACTGGGCCATGCAGTACAGCCACGGATTGCTGAAGAATCCCGAGGAGTTACAGCCGGGCGACGTGCGCCGCATGACCGCGTCCATCACCTACAACAAGCGATTCGATCGCGGCAATTGGGCCAGCGCTTTTATCTGGGGGCGTAACCGCGAACACCACGACGAGCCGCAAACGCTTAACGGCTACACAGCGGAGTCGACATTGAACTTCCTTAACAGAAACTATGTCTACACCAGGCTCGAGCTGGTGGATAAAAATGGATTGTTAAGTCATGACGAGGCGCACGACCTGGGTTTTGTCACCGATCATCCGGTGTTTCGCATCAGCGCTTACACTTTTGGCTACGCGCGCGATGTTTGGACAGATGACAGGTTTTCGGTTGCGCTGGGTTCGGACTTTACGTTTTATTCAAAACCTGCGGTGCTCGACTTGATCTACGGCGATCGACCGACGTCGTATCGTTTCTTTGTTCGAATCAGACCCAACCGGATGTCACACAGCGGCGGAGGTCACCGCCATCCTTAAGTCAAGAATTGCTTTCGGTCTTGTGACATTTACGCGTCAAGGTGCTGGCGGTGTGGTTACACGTGATAGAATCCGCGACGTACAACCCCCTAAAATTTTTCTCGATGCGTTCTTGAGAAGAGAGATTTGGGCGAGGCATTTAGCGATTTTCAATCGGATGCGAGGAGGAGAAGCATGAACCGGTTTATTAAACGAAAGGTGTTTTGCGCGCTGAGTATTTTCGCCGTGCTGTGTTTGACGGCGGCGGTTGCTCCGGCGCAGAACAAGAGACTAAAGGACGCCGAGCGGCATGCGCGCGACGCTTCCAAGGTATTCAACGAAATAATGGCGGTGCCTGATAAGGCGATTCCGAAAGAGCTGCTTGATAAAGCCGAAGCGATAATGGTTTTCCCGGGCGTGGTAAAGGCCGCATTCATCTTTGGCGGGCGCGGTGGACAGGGCGTGATCAGTCGTCGCACAAAGAACGGATGGGATGCACCGGCATTCTTCAATCTGGGCGGCGGAAGTTTTGGTGCGCAGATCGGAGCGCAAAAAACCGACTACGTTCTGCTTATCATGAATGACGAGGGACTGAACGGATTGCTCGAAGACAAGTTCGAAATCGGCGCGCAGGCCAGCATCTCGGCAGGTCCGGTTGGCAGAACGGCCGCCGCTTCCACGAACGTGACGCTTGACGCGGGAATTCTTTCATATTCGCGCAGCAAGGGCGCGTTCATTGGTGCGTCGCTGGAAGGCGCGGTCATCAATCCGGACAACGATCTGAACGAAGCAGTCTATGGAAAGAAAGCAAACGACGTTCTGAAGAGCGGAAGCGGCATGACGTTGAGAAACATGCCGGCCGGTGTTCGCATTTTTCCGCAAACGCTCTCGCGCTATTCCAGCCGCAGGGCGAAGTAAATTTTTTCTCAACCATGTAAATCTACGGGGCGCGCAACGAAGTGCTTGACGCTTAACTTGCGCGCCCTTAGAATCTCGACGCACCTGAAATTTTGAGGTTTGCGCCACCCGCCCGCCGCCTCTTCCATCAAGACTGGAGAGTTGTTACATGCTTCCACGCACACAACGCCAGAAAGAGATTCTGGATTACATATCGAGTTTCATCGAACGTCACGGCTACGAACCCTCGTATGCCCAGATCGCTCGCTTCTTCAACGTCAAATCAAAAGCGACGATCGCCAAACATATTGCGGCGTTGGAAAAACGCGGATTGCTCTCGCGACACAGGGCGGATGGTGCGTTCGGTCTGGCGGTAAAAGTCGAAGAAGTTTCTTCAGACGCGATCTGTGAAGTTCAGTTGCTGGGAAGAATTGCCGCCGGTGCTCCGATCGAGGCGATCGAGGACAGCGAGCCGATCTCTGTCCCGCGATTTCTGCTCGGTCGAGTACGTCCGGAAAGAGTTTATGCGTTGCGAGTCAGCGGCGATTCGATGATCGACGAACATATTTGCGACGGCGATATCGCGCTGATCGAGAATCGAACCGAAGCTCGCGACGGCGAGATCGTTGTCGCTTTGGTTGATGGTACTCGCGCTACGTTGAAACGTCTTTTCCGGTTTGGTTCGACCGTTGAGCTGCGGCCGGCAAACTCACGCCTCGCGCCGATGCGCCTTCCCGCGTCGCAGGTTTCAGTCCAGGGAATTTTCCGCGGATTGCTGCGTCCAACGAGCTAAGTAGATGTTGGAAGTCAGATGTTAGATGTCAGTAAAAGAAGAACCGGACCTGACCCCTACTTTCGTCAACATCTAACATCCAGCATCAAACATCTGCCGTTCCGACATCCGACAACATCTGACATCTGCTTTCGTAGTCTTATTGCACGCTGCCCGTACACGCCTGTACGCCTTTTCGCCAACGTCTCCCGCTCTCCACTCGGAATTTCTACGCAAATCCACTAATTCCTGCTGGCACGTCTGTTGCGATTATTCGTCTAGATATCGCTGTTTATTACCCGTTTTCGCTTGCAGGCTTCTCATCGTCGATGAGAGCAGAAGGAGATTTAGCAATGACCGCCGAAGTTCAAAAGACAAGAGTCGCTATCCTGGTAGAACAACATTTTGAAGATTCAGAATTTCAGATTCCCTACACAGCGCTGCAGGAAACGCTGGCCGAGGTGACCGTTCTGGGTTCACGCGTGAACGAAACCTACGTCGGCAAGAACGGTAAGGTATCGATCAAAGCCGACGCGACCACAACCGAAATGTTGGCCGAAGACTTTGACGCCGTAATTATTCCCGGCGGCGCTGCGCCCGACGCCATGCGAACGAACATGAAAACTGTCCGGTTTGTACAGAACGCAGTAGAGCGGGACAGACTGGTTGCCGCAGTCTGTCACGGACCGCAGGTTCTGATCGAGGGCGATCTTTTGAAGAACATTAACGCGACCGGCTTTCGCGCGATTCGCAAAGACATGCAGAACGCGGGTGCAATCTTTGACGACGCGCCGCTTGTTGTGGATGGAAAACTTATCACGTCGCGGCAGCCCGGCGATCTGGCTGTCTTTACTACCGCGATTCTGCGTCGGCTTGGACTGTCGATCAAAGGTACGGTGTTACCTGACGAGAACGACATCAGCGCTGAATGGTGGAAACTGGCTGAAGGCTGGGGCGGTTCGACGAAAGACGAAATCGTCGAAGCCATCAATACCGCAATCCGCGGCGAGCATTACGCGCTCCACGCTTTCGAGCATTACGCCGAAAAAGTCTCCGACGACGATCTGAAGCGAGAGTTCAATAAGATCTGCTCGACCAAACGCGTGCACATCCATCGGTTGGAGGAAAGGCTGTCGGCGCTTGGTGGAGAAAAGACTTTTCAGGCCGAGGCCAGCGGCGCGTGGGCGACGCTTAAGAGTTGGTTGCAGTCGAGTGATGACGTCAGCGTGCTCAGGCGCGCACTCGGCGATCTTCAAACAGGAGTTGTCGACACTTACAGGCTGCGCAACTCGCTGACTGATCCTGCCACCGTAGATATTTTTGACAAGATGGAGGTCGCCATCGCCGAACAGGAACAAGAGGTGGCGGATCTTTATCACGCGCGAGCGAGGAAAGGTAAGGTCAAGGCTGCGAGCCCGACGACCGGAACGGGTGTTAGCGGGTGAGTCAAGCAGTGTCCGACAAACTTCAGTTTGTCGGACATAAGAATTTTTTGGAGCCACCTTCCGGATTCGAACCGGAGACCTACTGATTACGAATCAGTCGCTCTACCAACTGAGCTAAGGTGGCATTCGGGCGAGGTGAAAAATATACGGACGCGCTGCTAAGACTGTCAAGCGAGCGTACAAAAACGAATTTCCGAAAAATGTCCGACAAACTTTAGTTTGTCGATGACACGCGACAAACTAAAGTTTGTCGGACATAAAAAACTTAAGGGGGAATCGTGATGCCGAAAGATCCAGCAGAGAATATCAATCAATACAAAATCAAAGGCGGAGAGCTAAACGAGTTTGAGTTTCAACAGAATCAGACCGCGATCGCTCAGGAGGAACGCGAGCGACATCTGAAAGGACCCGCGGGCGAAGATCAGAACCATGCTACGAACAAAGGGAATAAAGGGAATAAAGGGAATCAAGGTCAGGAGATGAATAATGAATAAACCAGCGACCCAACAAACCAGGGAAACCCTGGAGAAACCTGAGCCGGTAGACGCCGCCCGCGATAATCAGGAAAACGAACTCGAGGCTGAGCAGGAATCCGCCGCGGCTATGGATGCGGACGTCCCGCAACCGCCGGACGCGTCTGAAACAATGGAAGGAAAGAGTACGTAGAACGGCGATTCAGGAGCAGATGTTGGATGTTAGATGTTAGATATCAGTTCGAAATGAACGACTACCGAGACCAACATCTAACATCCGACATCTAGCATCTGACATATGCCTAACAGCATCTACCGAATTATGAGAAATTCCCCCATCGGCCTTTTGATTCTGCTCCTCCTTGCTTGCCTTCCTGTAACTACGTACACGCGAACCTCGGGACAAAAGAAGCTGCCGTCGCCTGACAAAATCGCCGGCGAATACGTGAAAGCGATCGGCGGAAAGAAACGTGTTATCGCGATCCGAGCCGCTGTGTACGAATGGCAGGTGGTGAACGGCAGCAGCGGCTCAACGCCGTTGCAAGCGACCGGAACTGCGAAGTCTTATCTGAAATCTCCGTCTGCGCTTCGGTGGGATTTTGTTCTGAGCTCACGAGCGGGTGCTTCGAAGAGTCTGGTCGACGCGGAATCAGGCAATCGAAAGGCGCCGCTCGAAATCATGTTCGCGCGAGACGGCGAAACCAGCACTGGAGCCAACTCGCGTTCCGCGTGGATGCGTAGATCGGAAGCGACCGCCGGCGTGCTTGCGATCACCCGCACGCTGACCGACGCCGAAGCGAATGTCGCAAAGTTGAAAGCCGCGCTGGAAGCTAGTCGATTTCTTGATTACAAAAAACGAAATGTACTGGCCCGAACCGTAACTTTGGATCAATCGGAAAGCGAGCCTGCGTACGTCGTCGAATTTTCGTCCAGGAACGGCGCGCGGTTCAGATACTGGTTCGGCGTTTCGAGCAAACTGCTTTTGAAATCGCGCGACGAACGTGGAAATCTCGAAACTCGATTCAGCGACTATCGCGCCGAAAGCGGCTTGCTCGAGCCGCATCGAATCCAGTTCAGCAACGGCTCGACGGAAGCGTTGACGCTGCACCTGCAATCGGTTCGTTACAACACTGACATTGCGGACGCTTTCTTTGACCCTCCGACGGCAGAAGCCATAGATGTCAGCGCGCTCTTAAGAGAAGTCGACCGCAATCAGGAGCAGGTCGACGAACGTGTCGGCGATTACACCTACACAGAGAAAAGGACCGAGCGGAAGATCAACGGACGCGGCGAACTGACGGAAGAAACCGTCAAGGTGTTTGAAATTTATCCGATTCCTGATGGAAGAGATGTAGAGAAGCTGATCAGCGAGAACGGCGTCGCATTGTCCGGCGAAAAGCTCGCGAAGGAAGAGAAGCGGGTCACCGAAGAACTGGAGAAAGCCCAGCGCGAGCGCGAGAAACGGATGGAGAAACGCGAGCGCGATAAGCTGAAGGGCAAACCTCCGAAAGAAGAAGACGATCCCGGAATAGCGGATTTTTTGCGCGCGGCTGAACTGATTTCACCGAGGCGCGAACGTCTGCGCGATCGCGATGCAATCGTTTTCGACTTTCGTCCTCGCGTGGGATACAAACCGAAGGGACGAGTCGAAGCGATCATAAGCAAGCTGGCCGGCGTCATGTGGATCGATCCGGTAGACAAACAGGTCATGCGGTTGGAAGCGAGGCTGGTCGATAGTTACAAAGTCGGTGGCGGGTTGCTGGCGTCGATTCGACCTGGGACGGCGCTTACGTTTGAACAGAAACGAATGGAGGATGGCGTCTGGTTGCCGGTGATGGCGCAGGTCAACATCTCGGCAAAGGTTTTTCTGTTCAAGGGAGTTGAAGTGAACCTGATGCAGGAGTTCAGTAACTACCACCGTTTCGACAGCAGCTTTGACGATTACAAGCTGACTGCGCCGAAGGAGAATCAGCCGCCACCTCCGACGCCGACAAATCCAACCCCGGGGCAGTAGGATTGCTTGAAAAAGCGAACCACGAAGTAACACGAAACAAAAAACGAAATCACACGAAACCGAAGTTCTGGCCAGGTTCATGTTGTTTCGATAGCGTTTCGTCTTATTTCGTGGTTGACGTTTTTCGCACCACTAACGGATAGAATCGCCGAACGTATTCGCGATATGTTTCGATCTCGTGCGCCATCCGAACTTCGCTCCATCCCAGATGTTCTTCCGCGATCCGCGCCGCGGATTCAACCGCATCGAGTCCCGCACTTGAATTTAGTCCCACCATCGTTCGTCGCAGTAAACAATCGGAAAGCGTCTGTGCCATCTCAGTTCTAAAGGCGAAAACGATTTCGGCGGCGATTGCGCCGGTCTCCTGATCGAACACGTCTTTCAACTTCGGATTCGCTTCAACCAGCCTGGCGATCTCGAACGCTCGGATTCCGTAAATCCTGAATAGCCGCTCCGCCGACTTGTCCGAAAGTTCAGGATTGTGACGTTCGAGGTCGAACTGAAACTCGCTCACGATCGGGCCTTCTGCTCCGGGCAATGGTGTTTGCGCGCTCGAGCAACGCGGCACTGCGCGCCCGAGCTTTTTGAAGACTAGGTCGACGGTCTGCTCCGAAAGACTTCGATATGTCGTCAGCTTTCCACCGACGATCGAAATGAAATTCTTGAGCCGCGGTTCGTGTTCGCGAATGAAGTGTCGTCGGGTAATTCCGCTGGACTTGGCGTTGCCGACAAACGGAAGCGGCCGCACGCCGGCGTAGGTGTAGAGAATCGATTCGCGCGCTAGCTTTGCCGACGGGACCACGCGATTCGTTTCCTTCAGCAGATACTCGATCTCCTGCCCGGTCGCTTCAACCCGATCCAGATCGCCGTCAAACGGAATGTCGGTCGTGCCGATCAGAAACTTCTCATTCCACGGAAGAATGAAGAACGGGCGGCCGTCCTCCTGTGCTTCCACATAAAGCGCGGTGTCGGGTGCGCCCTCGAACCTATCGACGATCAGGTGGCTGCCCTTTGTTCCGCCGATCAACGGCGCTTCCGAAACCCGTTCTCCAGCCAACACCTGGTCAACCCACGGACCTGCTACGTTGATCGTGACGATGCCGCGGGCCGCGTGTTGCTCGTTCGTCATCAGGTCCGTGAACTCGACGCCCGCGACGCTATCGTTCTGATGAATCAGACGGTCAACCCGAGCGTAGGTCATTATCGTCGCGCCGTGTTCGCGAGCCGATAAAGCATTTTCCAGCACCAGTCGTTCAGGAAACTCAACCTGTGCGTCATGGTAAAGCGCCGCGCCTTTCAATCCATCACGATTCAATCCGGGCGCAAGCTTCAATGCGTCGTCCGCTGTGAGCATCCGATGACGAGGAAGCGATTTTCCCGAAGAGAGAAGATCGTAAGCGATCATGCCCGCGCGAATCGTCCACAACCCGCGTTTGCTCTGGTGATAGATCGGAAGCAGCATCGGCAGAGGCCTGATCAAATGCGGCGCGATCTTCAAAAGCGTTTCGCGTTCGCGCAGCGATTCTCGAACCAAACCAAGCTCGCCGTATTCCAGGTATCGCAGGCCCCCATGAATCAACCGCGAAGACCAACCGGTGGTGCCGCTGCCGAGATCGCCTTTTTCCAGCAGGAGAACGCGTAACCCGCGCATCGCTGCGTCGCGCGCGATGCCGGCGCCGTTGATGCCTCCACCGATGATGATGACGTCGAAGGGAGTGTCTGTGGGGATGGTTCGCGGCATGGAAAGTCAGATGGCAACACTGGGGAAGTTCGAAGAAGTGCCGATGGAGCGCAGGCGAGCCGCCTGCGCTCCATCGGTTGTCGGTCGATCCTTATTCATCGCAAGCCCATTCTCTCGATCGCTCGACCGCCCGTAGCCAGCGAAGATACAGTCGGTCTCTTTCGCGCTTCGCCATTTGCGGTTCGTAACGCTTCTTGACTTTCCAACTCGCGGACAATTCCTTCCGGTTTTTCCAGAATCCGACCGCGAGTCCGGCCAGGTAAGCGGCGCCCAGCGAAGTCGTTTCAGTCACCAGCGGGACCTCGACCGGCACGCCGAGCATGTCTGACTGAAACTGCATCAGAAAATTATTGTTGACCGCGCCGCCGTCAACCCGAAGCTCCTTGAGCGGAATGCCCGAATTGCGTTTCATCGCATCGGCGACGTCTATGGTTTGATAGCAGATGCTCTCCAGCGTGGCACGAGCGATATGCGCTCTGGTTGTGCCGCGAGTTATTCCGAACAGCGCTCCGCGCGCAAACGGATCCCAATGCGGCGCGCCGAGTCCGGCCAGCGCGGGAACGAAATAGACTCCGTCGTTCGATTCAATCGATTGGGCCAGCGCTTCGGTCTCATCCGCTGAGTCGATTATCTGCAAGCCATCGCGAAGCCATTGCACGGCGGCGCCGGTGATGAATATCGCGCCCTCCAGCGCGTATTCGACCGGCTCGTCGCCGATGCGCCACGCGATCGTGCTCAACAGCCCTTCATCGCTTTCTACGACCTCCTGGCCCGTGTGCATCAACAGAAACGAACCGGTGCCGTATGTGTTTTTTGCCATGCCCGCGTCGAAACAAGCCTGGCCAAAAAGCGCGGCCTGCTGATCACCTGCGATTCCTGACACCGGGATCTCTTCGCCGAAAAAGACCGACGGGTCGGTTCGTCCGTAGAGTTCGGAAGATGATTTGACCGCCGGCAAAATCGCCCGCGGCACGCCAAAGACTTCCAACAGCTCCGCGTCCCAGGTGAGGTCGTGAATGTTGTAAAGCAACGTCCTCGACGCGTTTGAATAATCGGTTATGTGTTCGCGCCCGCCGGTCAGTTTCCAGGCCAGCCATGAATCGATTGTGCCAAACGCCAGCGCGCCGGTTTCTGCACGCGCACGCAAACCCGGCGCGTGGTCGAATATCCATTTGAGTTTGGTGGCGGAAAAGTATGGATCGATAACCAGTCCGGTCTTGCCGCGAATGCCGCGCTCCATCCCGATCAACTTCAGGTCGTTACACATCGACGACGTTCGTCGGTCTTGCCAGACGATTGCCTTCATGACGGGCTGGCCGGTTTCTCTGTCCCAGATCAGCGTAGTCTCGCGCTGGTTCGTAATTCCGATCGCGCGCAATTCGCCGGCGGCTACGCCTGCTTGCTTCAAAGCTTGTTCGACCAGGCTGATGCATGAAAGCCAGATCTCTTGGGCGTCGTGTTCGACCCAACCGGGCTGCGGGTAGTACTGAGTGAACTCCGCGTACGCGCGCGAACGAATCGTGCAATCGTGATCGAAGACGATGACCTTCGTGCCCGTAGTTCCCTGGTCTATCGCCAGCACATATCCGTCTGCCATCGGAAACTCCTTTCCAGCACGCTGCGAGGTTAATCGATAAGGGTTAATCGATAAGGCGGAAGTTCGGGTTGCTCTTTCTTCGCCAGATAAATCCGTCCAGGAGATAATGCGTAAGTTGCGGCAACGCGAGCAAAGGTATCAGCCAGGCCTTCCACGCCTGTATGTCCCAGCCTGCGCCAAAGAGCCAACCGCGTTCGTGCCAGACGCCGCGGTGCCAGAGCAACTCTTCCGCGTAAGCCAACAGCCACAGCGTAGCCAGAAACATGATCGGGCCGCGCGCGAGAAACCGATAAGACCTGCTCTCGGTTTCTGCGCGTCGCGTGCGCGCGTACCAGTAAACCAGCGCCAGGTACGGAACTCCGTGGATGATCACGTTGGTCACGGTGAATGCGTAATCTGAATTGAAAGCGACAATGCCTACGTACCAGCACACCGCTGTGGTAACCACGACGATGTCCTTGCCGGGATTCGTCTCGCCTTTGATGAAGCGACGATAAAGCGAATGCGCGGCGTAGGCCGCCAGCGACAACCAATAGATCGGCTCCACGATCTTCACAATCAATTGAGGAAGCGAAGCGAAGTCGTTGGGCAGAAACCACCAGAAATGCCTCGGCAAGTTCGCGTGCCAGAAAATCAAAGGATAGATAGTCGCAAGATAGATCGCGGCCGTGTCGATGACCCGGCCGCGGCGATCTCGCTCGCCCAGCTTCGCGCGATAAAGCGCGACCCAGCCATATTGTTGCCGGACAAAATGAAAGACAGCCAGGTACGCAAGCACGCGCCAGAACAACATGTCGCCCTCGGTGTACAGAGCAACGCCGAGTGCATAACCGAGCAGAGGAACCAGAACATAAAGCCACGGCCGCCGTTTCAGTTCAGTTGAATCGAAGTAAACGCGGAAGCCCGTGGCGTAGACATGCGCGACGTCTATCAAGAGAACGGCCGGCACCCATGCCCAATCGGGAGAGTCTCCTTCGAGCACGCCTGCACGAGCGCCGATCCATAACAAAATGAGAGATACAACCGCGCTGCCGAGAAATACGGTTAGATCGAGTGTGGGAGAGAAGAGCCACCAACCGCGGCGAGATTGGGTAGCGAAAGAATCTATTTCAAGTTTGAGAACGCTCATCAAGTTTTAGAACTCGCAGTCAGGAAGGGGACCCTGTCCCCGCCTCAGGTTTCATTGGCACTCAAGAGAGTTCCAAAGTCAGCGGGGACAGGGTCCCCTTCCTGACTGCGTTTGGCTAAGTTGATTCATCCTTTTTTGCAGCCACTTCTTCCGCCGCTCGAATGCCATGAAAAAACGCTTCTTCAAACAGCGGCACTCCGCTCAAATCAGTATTCGCAAAATGAATCCCGCGAAACGGCTTCATAGCCTCAGCCCGCGCCCCTCCCCACATAAACCCCGGCCGCGGACGAATCATCGCATGCCCCCAACGCATTACATCCAGCCGCTCGGTCAGACTTCGAATGTCGGGATGCGCGCGGCTCAAATCCGTCAGCGTCACATCGCACCACCCGCGCCAGTCCGTTTCCAAAAGCCTTGTTCGCGCCGCCCGCGTGTTGTCGTCGCATAACGGATAGTAATACGTAAAGACCGTCGGGCCGCGATCGAGCCCGCGTTGATGCGTGGCACAGACATAACCCAACGCCGGGCTCTCGTAAAGCACGTTGTCCCAGGCCAGTTGAAATCCGCGATCGCGCGGTCTGTCCTTCAGAAAAAGATTGGCCACCATCCATGCGCCGTATTGAAACTCCTGGAGATACGCCGGCGGATTTTCGCGAAACGGCCTGACCAAATACCGAGCCATAAAATGCGGCGCCGCGAAGATCACGTTCCCGGCATGAATCCCCGATGCACGACCTGAGCTGTCGATCGTTACGACGTCAACGCCAACCTTACCTTTCGTTTCAGTCGGAACTATGTCCGCAACTGCCTGGCCCAGTCGCACACGCGATTTCGCTTTTTCGAAAAGATGCGCGACCAATCGTCCGTTTCCTTCCGGCCACGTCATCAACGGCTGCGATTCATCGCCGGGCTTGAGCACGCGCGACGCGAAGTAGAAGAGGCCGGCCCAGGCGCTGGTTTGATCGATCGTCATTCCGTAATCGTCTCGGCAGGCGTAATCGACCAGCCATCGAAGCCGCGACGACGTGTAGCCGCGTTGGCGCATCCACTCGCCCATCGAGATTCGATCGAGCGACGTAACCTCCGCATCGTCCGATCCTGCTGCGACGGGTATCGTAAAAGCTCTTCGCCCTTTCGCGTCGCGCCACGCTATCCATCCGCGAATCTCGGCATCAAACGCTTCGCGCTGTCGCACTTCGTCCGGAGTCTCACCGGCGTGAAGATACAGTCCTTCGTACCAACGGCCTTTATAGAAGACCCGCTCTTCCGGATCGCGACAGAGGAACTGCTCGGCCACGATCGGCTCGCCCCACGTGTCTTGACCTTCGAGCATTCCCATTTCGTCCAACAGCTCGACCAGCGCGACATTCTCTTTTGTCGGCGCGGGCAGGTAGTGCGCGCCCCATGGATATGAAACGAGCGGGGAAGTTCCGCTTCGCGAGGTGCCGCCCGGCGCGGGCTCCAGTTCGAGCAGAACGAAATCGGCGATTCCGGATTTCAGTAATTTCCAGGCGGCGGTGAGACCGGCTACACCGCCGCCCACGATAACAATTCTCTTATCTTCCCAGGCGTCGGCTGAGGGAGTGACGCGAGCTCCATCGCGAAGCCGGTGGCCGAAGACATCGGACGCGCCAACGATTTCACCGGCGGGCAAACGCGGCTCGGCGCTCGACCGGCACGCGGCCATCGCCACGGGCAGGCCAAGGAAGGCGGCAAGAATTTCGCGGCGGGAGAAGGGCATAAGAAAGGAGTCAGGAGTCAGGAGTCAGGAGTCAGGAGTCAGAAGTCAGGAGAAAGACCAGTCTTACGAATCTAGAAGTTTGGCGCTCTGACGTCAGAACAGCCTAAGACTCCATCCTTCTTCTGACTTCTGTATTCTCCTACTCGTATTTTTTCCACTCGCCCTCGTAATACCGAACCAGCATCTGATTATCCAAACGATTTATCTCCACCGGCAGTGGACCAAGATCAGACGGCAGAACGAACAGCGCTTTCATGGTGGCATCATCTAAAAAGCGAAGGCCGGCGGGCGCGTGCGACGGCGGGTCGAACGCCGCTCGACGCGCGAGCGTGAAGCCCCAGATACCGAACGACGGCACCGCGGTTTGATACGGATGCACATTAAAGCCGGCCGCTTCGATCGTCTTGACGATGCACCAAAACGACGCGCGCGCGAACATCGGCGAAGTGCTTTGAATTGCTATTGCCGCATCCGGCGTCAGCCGTTCCTTCAGCATCCGATAAAAACGGGTCGTGTAGAGCTTGCCCAGCGCGTAAGTGTTCGGATCGGGAAAATCAATAATGCCCACGTCGAACGGGGGAACGCTCTCTTCCAACCAAATCATCGCGTCCTGGTTAACGACGTGAACCCGCGGATCGTCAAACGCACGCTTGTTCAGCTCTGCCAGCGGCGGGAACTTCTTCGAAAGCTGAGTCATCTCGGGATCCAGATCAACCAGCGTCACCGATTCAACCGACGGATATTTCAAAACTTCGCGCAACGCCAATCCGTCGCCTCCACCCATCACCAATACTCGGCGCGGTTGGCCCTGATTGGATGACATCATCGCCGGATGGACCAGGGCTTCGTGATATCGATATTCGTCGGTAGAGCTGAACTGCAGATTTCCATTAAGAAAAAGCTGAAAGCCCGCTCGCCCACGCGTCACCACAATCCGCTGGTACGGCGTCGTCTTCGCGTAGATTATGTCGTCGGCGAACAACTGGTCTTCCGCCATCGACGTCAGCCTGTCGGCTTTAATAAATCCGATCAACAAAAGCGCCATCACGACGACGGCTTTTACTCGCAGCGTCGTCACGCTTCCCTTGATCAACGGACGCATAAGCCAGGTGCCCCACAACCCAACGGCGGCATTGAACATACCGAAGAGAAGCGAAGTGCGGACCAGCCCGAGTTTGGGAACGAGAAGAATCGGGAAGAGAAGCGAAGCCAGCAGCGCGCCTATGTAATCAAACGCGAGGACGCGCGATACGAGTTCTTTGAAATCAAGATTGTCCTTCAATATCCGCATCAGCAGCGGAATCTCGAGACCGACCAGCGTGCCAATCAAAAAGACAACCAGGTAGAGAACAAGATAGAAATAACTGACTTGTGCAAACGTCAGAAACAAAAGCGGAGCCGAAGCTCCGCCGAGTATTGCTACGCCCAGCTCGATATCTATGAAACGACGGGCCAGGGCTTTATCGATAAATCGCGAAAGCCACGAGCCGACACCCATTGCAAAAAGGTAAATGCCGATGATCAGCGAGAATTGTGTGACGGAATCGCCGAGCACGTAGCTGGCAAGCGTGCCTGCAAGCAGTTCATACACCAGCCCGCACGTAGCGATCACCAGCACGTTGAGGAAAAGCAGCGGAGTACGATTCATCGACTAGCCTTGAATCGCGGCGGATACAATCAACGCGATCCCAAGGATGACCGCGCCGATCACGATCGCCAGCGCTACGTTCTGGTCTTCCTCGATCTCTTTGCGCACAGAGAACGGCGACGCCTTCACGATGACCATGAACGCCAGTGCAAAGATGATTATGCCCAGCAACACAAAGACGAGTGTTGATACCAGCACTGAGGTCAGATTTTCGATCGGCACGATCATGGCCAGCATGTTCGTGCCCTCTGCACCGAGTGGCAACGTCGTTAATGATTCACTTAGCATCACTTTCCTCCACGAAATCCAAAGTGCCAGAAATGGAAAGACCTGTATCCTTGTTGGCGCGCGTCCGGCGGCAACTGTTGCCGGCTGGGTGTTCCGAATTCCCAACCCAACATCGCCGCGGTTCCGTAAAACAGGATTACGCCAATACCGAATGCGAGATAGATTTTTCTGAACATGTGGTTTTCTCAGTGTGTCCGATGGTGCACAATCTCCTACTCCGAATCGTCACTCGAACCGCCGCCGAACATGCTCTCCGACCAGCGACGCGATTCGAAGATGGCGTGCCAGATCAAAACCAAAACCGGAATGATCGAGAGCGCTATCAAAGCCAGTATGAAATTGATTCCCCGCGTCGCACCCTGTTCGACAATTACCGTTACGGGCATCGGCTGTTGCCATTTTTCCCACTGCGCTTCGAGTCGAAGCGTGTATTTTCCCGCGGGCAACGCCGACAGTGTCTTGTCGTCTTCCTTGCTTCCCTCGGTCCAGCTCTCGCCGTCTTCTACGCCCTGGTAATACTCGACTGAGATCGGAAAAGTCTGAACCAGCCCCGTCTCTTCGTTTATCAGGTCGCCTTCCATGTACAGCCATGAATTGTCTATCCCCGCCGGCCGTGCCGTGACCTTTACGTTGCGCATGCCGCGCAAATCGAATGGCTCGCTGAAGACTACCTGCGTCCCTTCTGCGTTTGGCAGCGGCGGCAATTCATAGGTCGAAGTCATAACGCGCTGGCTGATTCCGCCGAACATAGTCATCGCCAGCCCGACCAACAGAAGAACCGGCAACAGGATCAGCCAATATTTGTAGACGGCCTTGTGCCGGAATGGTTGATTCGGCGCGACGTTGGACGGGCTCGGAAGATTGGCGACGTTGAACGCCTTTTCGACTTCCTTTACCGGAACGTATTTTCCCAGCGACCAATTGATCTCGCCGGTGGCTACCAACTCCGGGTTATCGGTACTGCCGCCGGTCCTGACGTAAATTGTCGACACTTCTTTCGACAGCATCAACGGCGGTGCGACGTAATCGACGGCCCGCACGCGTTCTTCGACTTCGACTTTCCAGTAGAACTCGCCGGCTACATATTCGACACGCGCTTCGGCGTCCTGGAAAATCTTGAATTTCTTTCCGCCGAACTGCGCTGTCTTGATGTATTCGCCAACCTCGCCGGGCGGCACGGTCTCTACGAAATTCCAGTGGTTGTCGCTGTGGACCAGCCAGCGGAATCCGACCTGCGGGTTATAGAGGAGGTATTCGAACCAGAAATAGCGAGTCCCGTCGATCAAGACGCTGCGGGCGACAAAGCCGATCACCATCAGCTGCAGCCCGCCTTCGAACGTGCCCATGGTGCCGATCGGGATGGCCGGTTCGAACTGTCCCGGTTGAAGACTCTTCAGATATTTGAGCTTGCCCTGATTGACATCAAGAAGCGAATTGCAATTCGGACAGGTCACGCGCTCAGCGCTGTCCGGCGCGCGCAGCTCAAGACCACCACCGCACTGCGGACAATTCAAGTGACCGGCTGCAACTCTTCGCTCTTCGCGTTCGCGTTCTTTTCCGGTCGCCGTGATTCCCAGTTCGGCGAGCGTGACTTCCCGGCCAAGGAAAAACTGCGGCGGGTATTGGCCGTAATCGAGGGTTCCGAAAACTCCACCCGCGCCCGACAAGTCCGCATAAAAGTTTGTCTCGCCCGGAACAAGTCTGTACGGGATTTCGCCTTTCGCGCCAAGCGCGCGTGCGCGACCGGTCTCGGCTACGATCAACGGAACCTTGCTCGGTAAACCCCAGGCTTGTTGTCCCAACAGAAGTTTGCCGAACGGAGGAACTTCAGGCGGATTCGGCAGCGGAGCGGCAAACGTCATGTAGAAACGTCCCTGCGCTTCGGCCAGCCAACCCAGCCATCCGTTCTGAAACGTCGCGTACCATTCGTCCCAAACACCGCCCGCTGCGTGGCCCAACTGCGCGCGGCCGGTAAGCTCGAACGGAACACCCTGGTAGGTTCCTCTCAAACCCACCTCGAGCGGCGAGTTCGTCTCCATCAGCTCCGCCACTTTGCCCAAATCCTCGAGCGCGCGGTCGGTACGCGCGACTACCGAGTGGCAGTAGTCGCATACGACCACAATGGACGAACCAGATTTGAACGAAACGGGTGCACCGCAGGCAGGGCAATTGCCCTGAAGCATCGCCATCACCATTCGCCTCCGGCAAGCGAAGTTGAAGACTGCTCAGGACGGACGGACGTGTTCGGTTGGATCTGTGGTTGGTCGGCGGCAAAGCGATGCGTTACGCGAACGGTGACGCTTTGTGCTTCGAGGATTTCCGCCAGCCGTTTGGACCACGGCCATTCGGGCCGATCGCGACAGCAATAAAGATTGAAAGTTGCGGTTTGAAATTCGGGATAGGTGTGACAGGCAAGGTGCGATTCGGTCAGCAGCGCAAGCCCGGTGATTCCTGCCGGCGAAGGGAACTGATGCCAAACGGGAGCGCCGACTACCTGCAGATTGAGTTCAGCGATGATGCTCTCGAAAACGCGTCGCAAAGTATTCAGGTCTCGCAATGCGTCTGCGTTGCACCCCGTTGCATCCACCAGCCATTCAGTTCCAACAATCATAGAAGGACGTGATTAGAAGAAAAACACATCGCCGCACACACGCGCTTTGGGTCAAAAAAACAGGCTGTGATTGGCTGAAACCGGAGAATCTGAACTGAAAGGCAGGATAGGATAACGAGTGTCAATTTGCAATCCTATAAGAAGTGACGGAAACGGGGCGGAAGCCCGACCGTTAGGGAGGGCGTTCTAGTCGCATTATTGTTTAGGCCAGGGACACTCGACGCCCTCCCTAACGGTCGGGCTTCCGCCCCGGTATTCGGTGCCGAGTAGTCTCTTTAACGCATGAAGCCCGGATCCAAATCACACGAAAAACCGGGGCGAAGAGGATTTGCGATCTCCCCTCCGCCCCGGTTCATGTTGCTGGCAGTTCTCCTGCCGGTTAATTACGCATCGGTCTCAGAAAATATAACGTACACCGAGGCGCAGCGTGCGGCTCGCGCCGCGATTGAATCCAGGATTCTGGAAGCTGTTCACCGTAAATCCGACGAACGCATCTTCCGTTACCGGATCAGGCACGCCAAAGTTTCTGCGGTTCAGCAGATTGAATGCTTCCACGCGGAACTCCAGCTTGGTGTTCTCAGTAATGTTGGTCGTCTTAAAGACCGACATGTTGACGTTATAGAACGGAAGTCCCGAGAAGGTGCTCCGTCCCACATCGCCGTACGGTGAATTGAACAGATTGAACGCTTCGAGCAACGGAAGAACCGCCGTCGTATTAAAGACAGCCACCGAGCCGAAGTCGTTATAGATCAAACGAGATTGCTGGAGCGCCTGTGCCGCAGTCACTTCAACGCCGGGTGAACCCGGGTTGAGCGTGTTGTAAAGCACAAAGTTACCAGGCGCGGCAGTCGTGTCGCCCAAGAGGTTTGTGGCCGCGAAACTGCCGTACGCGATCGTGCCTTCGGGTGCGTTTGGATTGCCATAGAACGGACGCAGGGACGGGAAGCGCGCGTCGTAACGGCCAAAGAGCTCGGCCGGTGTGTACGGACGTCCTGAACCCATGCGGATAATTCCGTTCAGCTGATAACCGCCCAACAGTTTGCCCGACCAGCCACGTTGCTCCTTATAGAACGGTAGTTCATAGAGGAAGCTGGCCGTGAAGTTATGCTTCTGGTGAAACGCGGAGAGACCGCGTTCGCCATCGTTCAGGTCAAACGGATTTTGGGCAATCGAGATGGTTTGGCCTCCACCGAGCGTGGAGAAAATCTCGGAGGTGTTATCAAGCGTCTT
This sequence comes from Pyrinomonadaceae bacterium, assembly GCA_963702045.1. Classification (GTDB taxonomy): domain Bacteria; phylum Acidobacteriota; class Blastocatellia; order Pyrinomonadales; family Pyrinomonadaceae; genus JACMLC01. The sequence goes on along the minus strand of OY969701.1, from coordinate 3,880,171 downwards.
GCTTAACGTGTAGTTTGCGTTGAGCGTCAGATCGTCGGTAAAGCGCGAATCAAGACGCATCTGCAGTCCGTTGTAAGTTGACGAAGCGCCGTTGGTCACCATAAAGGTGAAACCCTGACCTGGAAGCAGGCGGCCGTTGCCGTTCGACGCGGCATTCGGCGGACCGGCTATCGCTCCGTTCGTGAATTGACCGGCATTGCCGGAAACCGCTACGCCGGCGGCGTTCAGGAAATCAATACGCGGATTGGCATTGACCGTCTGGAACTGGCCGATGATGCGGGTGCCGACATAACGCGCTTCGAACACCGTATTCTTGAACAGCTCCTGCTGGATGCCGAAGTTGTACGACATCGCGTAGGGATTGTAGAAATTCGGGCTAACGCGAATCTGGTCAAAGAGCAACGGATTCCCACCGAGCGTGCCGGGCGTTCCATTTAGCTGAGCCCGTGTGTTCGGCAGGAACGGGAACTGAAGCGCGCCGGGCGAACCGGGCGTTTGTCGAACGCGACCAACACCAGCGAAGGGCGCGCCCTGCACTGCGTTGTTCACGATGTTAAAGAAGCCCGGATCATAGGCGATGCCAAAGCCACCGCGGATGACCGTACGTCCGTTGCTGAAATAATCGCCCAGGAACTTAATGTTGGGCTGCCAGGCAAAACCAACTCGCGGTGCGATGTTGTTTTTGTCCAGCGGAAGGTTGTTGGTTGTGCGTGACGACAACGGAAAACTCGGGTCGAACAGCGCCGTGTTCGGATCTGTTTCGCGAGCCCTCAGGTCATCGATAAGTGGGTTGAGCGGCTGCGTTGAAATTTCATAACGCACGCCGAGGTTCAAAGTCAGATTCGAGCGAACTCGCCAATCGTCCTGGAAGAAAAAGAAGAAATCGTTCTGGACGATGCTTCGTGCTGCTGCGCCGACCGCGAAGTCGATGTCGCGCGGACGATTCAAGAGGAAGTTCTCGAACGCCGTTGCAGGTAGCCCATCACGCGGAGTTCCATCGAATTCAAAGAAAGTTCCGGCAGGCACGGTGCCAGCGACGGCCGGATTATTGGTCGAACCAAAGAAGGTGTACGAACCCAAAAAATCCGGCAGGAAGAAGTCGTCGCTGGCATTTCGCTTGATGTCGAATCCGAACTTCAGGGCGTGGTTGCCCATCGTTCCCGACATCGTGTCCTGTATCTGGTAAACCTTCACCTTGCGCGATTGCGGGAAGCTGGCGGTGTCTGTTCCGAAGTTCAAACCGAAGTTAAAGAACAGGTCCGGCTGTCCGCTCGTTGAAAATGCGAGATCCGGAAGGTTCTGTCCCTGAGGATCGCCAAAGCTCACATTCAAACGCGAGAAGTTGAAACGCACTTCATTGACAAAGCGTGGTGACAACGTTCGCGTGTAGGTGACACCCAGGTTGTTGGTGGTCGAAGGAACTCCAATCGGCGCGCCCGCCAGGATACGACTGATGACATTCGGAAAGTCCTGATTGTCGTAAATGTAGCGAGCCTGGAGTGTGTCTTTGTCGGTAAGGTTAAAGTCGACGCGCGTGATCAGCTGATGAAGCGCGTTGTTGTTCGGCACCAACCGTACTGCTTCGCCACCAAAAATCGTGCGAAGACCGGCGCCGTCGGTTGTCACCGCCAGTGGGGCGAGAAAGCCCGGAGTCGTTGGCTGGCCGAAAGGATTTCCCGGACCAAACTGGAAGGTATCGGGAATGCTGTCGCCATCCGTATCGATGGTCGGTGGCGCGATCAGAAAGCTGCCGTAGTTTACGACTGCCGGACCGCCGCCCAACGAAGTCATCGCCAGTTGCGCCGTCGCCGGATTTACAAAGCGGTTGGCGATAAAAGCGATGCTCTCGCGCGTCGGAGTCACCGTGGCGCTGGCCATGTTCTGCACAGTTGTCTCGCCACGCTGAATGTCGCCCTGGTACGTTGCGAAGAAGAACGCTTTGTTCTTCTTGATCGGACCGCCTATGGAACCGCCGAAGCGATTGTTAAGAAACGGATCGCGACCCTCGCGCGCGGCAAAGCCGCTGAACTCGCTGAATCCACTGCGAGTCAAAAAGTCGAAGGACGCTCCGGTCTTCTTCTCGATATTATCAGGAGCATTAAGAGCGGAGTTCTGATGATACTCGAACAGAGTTCCGTGAAACTCGTTCGTTCCGGACTTGGTGATGGTATTGATCTGCGCGCCCGAGTTGCGTCCGAACTCGGCGGAGAAGCTGTTGGTTACGACCTGAAACTCACCGATGGCTTCAGCGTTGGAAATGAAAGTGCTGGGGCCGCCGATCGACAGATCGTTGTTGTCCTGGCCGTCAATCTGAAAATTGTTTGAACGGCCACGGTTACCGTTGGCTGAAATTCCCACGCCGTTGGTAAAGTCCGTGTCGCCGGGAGTGACTATGCCCGGCGTCAGCAGGGCAATGTTGTCAATCAAGCCGTTGAACGGCAACTGCGTCAGCTGTTGCGACGAATAGCTGGTCGACAGTTGGCTCTGCGTAGTTTCGATCAGCGGTTGTTCATCCGTCACTACGACGGTACCGCCCCCCACTTCGCCGACGGTGAGCGTAATGTCGGCGCTGTTTTCCGTGGCGAGACGAACGGCCACGTTATCCAATTTAGCAGGCGAAAATCCCTGCACCGATACTTCGATTGAATAGCGGTCGCCCGGAACGAGGTTAGTGACACGATAAAAGCCTTCCTCGTTTGTGGTCGTCTCGCGGCTGATGCCGGTGGCATCGTTTGTAACTTTGACAGTAGCGCCTGCTACTGCCGCTTTGTTCTGATCCTGCACTACGCCCTGCAATGCACCCGTTGTTACCTGCGCCGCACCGGAAGGTGCGATCAGAAACAAGGCTGCGAGTAGGAACGAATATCGCAAGATCCAATTTGGGATGCGAAACTTACTCATGAAAAAATCCTCCGTGTTATGCGGGCCAATCTGGCTGGCCCCAATCTGGCTGGCCCAATGTGCGGCGCATCGGGGAACTTCAGCGCCTGTTAGCGCGGCGGATGATTTCGATTTCCGAGATTTCGTAAAGCGAGTGAGCACGCGCTGCGCTAATGAGATGAAGTAGCGCAAGAGCCGTTCCTAGGTGTGTGATGAAGTGCAAGGTGTTGCATGATTTCGGGGTCGAGTGTCGGAGTGGTGGATGAGTGGACTCGAGGCGTTGACGAATTTGGATTTTGGTAACTAAATCTTGAGCAGTTTGGAAATTCGTGCGGGTGAAGGGATGTAAAGGAGATGTGATTTTCCGAATTATTGGATGAAGTTAAAGCGACTTGAGCTTGAGATTCATAAGCCGTCAAGCTTTTAGAACTTGCATTCAAGATGAGTAACACGCAGTCAGGAAGGGGACCCTGTCCCGCCTCAACACCCACAGTCTTTCTTCTCCCCGAAGTGAGTTTAGAGCAATGTTGAATTTTGGTGAAGAGAGAATGCAGTACCTTCTATCAGGCTGCTAGTAATTGATCTTGAAGTGTTGGGCTGGAGAGTGAGGTGCGCTGAATGTTGAAGCGGGGACGGGGTCCCCTTCCTGACTGCGCGTTGCCTACCGTGAGTGTCAGTATTAGAACTTGAGTGCCGATGTACCAAAGGCGCAGAGTTGAGCCAGTATCTCTTCTCTGCGCCTTTGGTGTTGTTGCGGGAGGGTGCCTGCCGCTACGCCCGTTTCCGCAAGCCCTCGACTCTTGACTGGATCGCGGGGTAACTGAAGATCTGCGCGTCCGGCCGTATCTGGTAACGTTTGATCATCGAGTTCAACGTAGTCACCTTTACGTTCAAGAGCCGGGCTGCTCGCATTTGATGTCCGCCCGTTTTCTTCAGAGCTCGATTGATCAATTCGATTTCAAACCTGCGAACCTCATCGTAAAAATCAATGCTCCCGTCGACGTCAAGCGATTGCGGATCGCCGAGCGTCTGCACTTCATTCAAGAGGGCCAGCGCAAGATCCTTTAATACCCGGGCACGCTGACCAATCTCGGTCGAACCGGCGTCCGACTGAATTTCCAAAGCTGTCAACAACGAGCTGTCCTGATGCTTCCATCGGTTAATTTCTTCCATATCAGTACTCCTTGATTGATGAAGCCGTCTCCGGGCCCCTTAGGAGAAAACAAAAATTTGAGACCCGGAGAGTTATGGATAAATTATCAAGCTATCCAACCGTTGCCAGTCACGCATTTGAACAGGAGGGACATGGATGCATGGCGGCTATCACATAGTACGAACCGAACCGTAGAAGCGGTACATCTTTGTGACCAACAGGCTGTGTTTTGGTATGACTTGGCCGGTGGGTGGGACGAACGACTTGTTACGGCCGATGCGGTTTTCTCGGCGGAAAATCGAAGATTTTGGCGTAATTCGGGCCGGAGAAAAGTCCGGCGAGTAAAAATTTTGTAAAGCGGAAAAGCTTCGTCTCGTGTCACGTCCGCTTCATCACAGCGGACGGCCTGTCCATCACATAAGTTGCCCGCGCGTATCAGAAATAAAGCATGCTCTGATGCAGTAGAGAGAAGGTAGAAGGTAGAAGTTTTCGTGTAATTTCGCCGTTCGTTCGTGTGTTTCGTGGTTTCGCATTACTCGAAGCAGATCAAGCTTCCTTTCACTAGTCTTCGATTTTGTAATACCCTCGCCCCGAGTTCGATCAGCCGGAAATTCTCAAATGCGCATCGCGCAAATCTGCATCTCATGCTGATAGAGAATTGCGGTTCACCCGGGCTCCTCAACACGCAGAATACAAAAAGCGACAAGACGATGAAGTACACCCCGGAAAATGTCGAAGCTCGATCGAGCAAACAAAGCCCCTGGCGAAGGCCGCTATTCCGACTCGCTCTGATCTGGCTGATCTGGACGGGAATCGGACTTGTCTTCACTCTGCAACTCTATTTCGGAGCGCTGCGTTCCGAACAACCCATGCCGTTAGTGCGCGCGGCGTTTGGTCAGTTCACATTTGGTTATCTGTGGGCGCTGGCGACTCCGCTGGTCCTGTGGCTATCTTCGAAATATCAAATCGAGCGACAACACTGGCGACGCCATCTGCTTATTCACTTCGCGGCAGGTCTTCTGCTCCTGGTTGCGATTTCCAGCGCGCATCACATCATCATCTTTCTCAAATACGGGCTCGCCGCGGGTCGGACATACAATTTTGCAAATACGCTTAGGAGCGTGTCGGTTAACGCCAGCGAAAATTTCGCGATCTACGGATTGATCGTTCTGCTCTGTCACTCGTTCGGTTATTACAACCGCTACCGCAAAGGCGAGCTGAAGGCGGCGCAACTCGAATCGATGCTGGCCCAGGCACAGCTTCAATCGCTAAAGATGCAACTGCACCCTCACTTTCTCTTCAACACGTTGCATTCAATTTCGGCTTTGCTCCATTCAGACGTCGAGGCGGCTCGAAGGATGCTGGTACGGTTGGGGGACTTTCTTCGTTCGACGCTTGAAAACGCTGGAACGCAGGAAGTGAGCCTTCAGCAGGAGATGGAATTCCTAAAAGGCTATCTCGAAATCGAGCAGATTCGTTTTCAGGATCGACTGACCATCAACATAGATGTCGAGCCTCAAACTCTGGACGTCCGAGTCCCCAACCTCATTCTCCAACCCATTGTCGAAAACGCGATCCGCCATGGCATCGCTCCTCGTTCGTCGCCGGGCTTGATCGAAATCCAGGCCAAACGCGAAAACGGCATGCTTCATATCGAAGTGCGAGACAACGGCCCGGGCCTTCCTGTGAATCATAACCACATCAAGCTGTTCAAAGGGGGACTTGGGCTTGCAAACACACGCGCGCGTCTCGACCAGCTTTACGGTCATGCCCATCGATTTGAATTGGAAAACAATCCGGCCGGCGGATTGACCGTTACCCTCGAGGTTCCTGCCGCAGGAAGCAACGGTCACGACATCAGGTCAACTGCCAAATAGCCGGCGCATTATCAGCAGGCCTTCCCTCCTTAGCTGTTCTCTAAGAATTTTGTCACAGATAACCAGGGCGTGGTGTTTAGAGATTAAGCGCTGAACAAAGTTCGCGGACGTGTGCATAGCAGTTTCCTCGGTTCACAGGAAAAGTGTATGGCGGAAGCATCTCCCCTCCGAGTGGTAATCGTTGACGACGAATTACTGGCGCGTCAGATTATCCGCGAGATGCTCTCCGATGATCCCGAGATTGCGATCGTGGCCGAATGCGTAAACGGCAGCGATGCGATCGAAGCAATACAGACTCACCAACCCGACCTCGTCTTTCTTGATATACAAATGCCCGAGACCGCCGGCTTTGAAGTGCTGGATGCGTTGAACGGCCATCACATGCCGATCGTGATTTTTGTCACCGCGTACGATCAATACGCAGTCCGCGCGTTTGAGTATCACGCGCTTGACTACCTCTTAAAGCCGTTCGACAGCGAACGATTTCATAACGCCGTGTCACGCGCCAAAGCGCAGACACGCCGCGATAGAAATGGCGAACTGGACAAACGCATCCTGGCGTTGCTGCAGGCCTTGAAGTCCGAGTCGAAGTACGTCGAGCGGTTGGTGATCAAGAACGGCGGGCGAGTTTTCTTTTTGGAGTCGAGCGAGATCGATTGGGTCGAAGCCGAAGGAAACTACGTCCGGCTGCATACGGGAAAGAGATCGCACATGCTGCGCGAGACGATCGGAAGTTTGGAGGAACAACTGGATCCGAAACGGTTCCTTCGGGTTCATCGATCGACGATCGTGAAGCTGGATAGTATTCGCGAGCTGCAGCCGTGGTTTCATGGCGAGTATCACATCATTCTTCACAACGGCACGAAGCTGACGCTGAGTCGCAACTATCGAGAGCAATTGCAATCGGTGTTGGGAAAGAGTCTCTGAGACCGCCGCGCTCATTGGTGCTGGGTCAGTTTGTAGATTTGTCAGGTAGGAGCTTTCACGCAAAGGCGCAAAGAAAAGAAAGAAGGAGCCGCAAAGAAAGCATTCTTAAGTCTGTGAAAGGTTGAATGCTTACTAAATTGATTCGCCTTTGCGCCTTTACGCTTTCTTTTCCTTGCGCCTTTGCGTGAAACCGTCTTTTCTTCCACTTCATCCACATTGATCCACCACCCACTCATTACCTCCCATGCAAAAATAGCGCGACTGTGGTAATTGTTGCCGCGTGAAGAAACTCCGGTTAGTGATTGGCGCGAGCGTTCGCGAACAGCTTCGCTGGGCCAAACAGCATCTCTACACACTGCTGATATTGACGCCGCTTGTTTTGGGTATCTCGTATCTGACGGTCTCGCGCCTGGCCGAAGAGGCGCCCGGTTGGAATCCATCACTCCGAATAGCATTCTTCATATCCTCTGCTTTTGTTTTCACCGCGGTAGTTTTGAGCTTGTCGCGCGCTGCGATTGAGATCTATCACCTGCGGCGTCCCGAAGCTGTGCTCGACGCGCTTCCCGTCTCTTACTCGACACATTTTCATGCGGCGCTGGCAAAGAGGATTGCGCGAACCGCGGGTCTGGGTTTGCTGATCGTCGTCGTACGCGTCTTGTTCGCGCAAAGCAGTTCGATCGATGCGACTACAGTCGCGGCACTTCTACTGTTTGTTCTGGTCGTGGCGCAGACGCAAATATTCGCGGCGCTCAATTGGATTCATGTGGGGCATACGGGTTCAAAGCCGGGCGCGCTCTCCGCTATTGTCGCGGGCGTTGCGGTGCTGGCATCGGCCGCTGTTGGCGGTTCGTTGTTGCTCATCGTGTTTTCGCCTTCGATGCTACCGGCAATCTCCGCGCTTAGCGCGATGACCGTAGCTGTCCTTTGGAGCATCGCGCTTTACACACTTGCCCGCGCTCAGCACAGACGCTGGCGGACATCTGATATTGAGTACGCGAAGCGAATTCAATCCGCCAATCGTGGAGGTACTTTTCTTAGACTCGGGAAGAGATTTCAGCGAGCGGTTGCCGAGCAGCTTCGCCGAGATCTTCAATTGACGCTGCGCGCATTTTCATCGGCGGTGTACGTGGCGGTTTTTGTCTCGGCGTTGATTCTGTTGGCAATGACAACGCTTCTGGTGACGGACCTGTTGCCTACAGCTACGGGACAGGAAAGCTGGTTCGCGGGTACGTGGTTACCCACAGTGATGGCGGCCAAGATCGGTTGTGTGCTGGTGACCACATCGCTTTCGATCGTTGTCGCGGTGCTCGTTCAATATCAGATCCCGCATTTTTGGCTGGAGCGCGCTGTTGGTGTGACCGGCAGTCAGATGTGGGAAACCAAACTTTGGTACGCGCGTTTGATCGGCCTTCCGGCGCCTTTGCTGACGGCAACGCTGGCAATCATCTCCGGTACGGTGCCGTTGTGGTATGCGCTTCCGCTTTTTGTCGAGTGCTTTTGGATGTGGTGGATCACCAGCACGCTGATCGGCGCTTTGGCTTTTGAAGTTCCGGACCGGCCGGAACTTGCGATCGTCTTGATGCTGAGTGCCGGCACCACCTTCGGACTCTTTGTCTCGATCTTTTGGCCCATAGGTTTTGTCTTGTATGCGTTGAATCTGATTCGGGGATTGACCGAGCGGGGGCAATCGCGCGCGAGCTACTGTTTACTGATGGAGGAAGTTTGAGCGAGACACGGATACGAGTCGAGGGAGTAATTAAGAAGTACGGCGATTTGGTGGCGGTGAACAACCTAAGCCTCTCGGTAAATGCGGGCGAGGTTTACGCGTTGGTGGGCGCGAACGGCGCCGGCAAATCGACGCTGATTCGCATCATCACAGGCGTCGCGACTGCGGACAGCGGCCAGATATTTATCAACGGCGAAGACCTGGTGCGACGCGGCCCGGTTGTGAAGAAACACATCGGCTATCTTCCGGAAGAACTCTTTCTCTACAACCGGCTGACTGGTCGGGAATATTTGAAACTGGTCGCGGGTTTGAAGGACGCGCCGCCCGAATCCGCTGATGAAGAGTTGCAGTTTTTTGAGCTGGGCGCCGTGGCGGATAAATGGGTGAGCAGCTACTCGCTTGGGATGCGAAAGAAACTCGGGCTGGCCGCGGCGATGACTGGCTCCCCGGAAGTGCTGGTGCTCGACGAACCGCTTAACGGACTTGATGTCGAGATGATGCGAAAACTTCGCTTGCGAATCGAAGATGAACGCACGCGCGGACGGGCCGTTCTGGTTTCGTCGCACGTGATGAGTTTCGTCGAACGCGTGTCGGATCGAGTCGGAGTTATGCGCGATGGATTGCTCGTGGCCGAAGGCTCGCCACGATCACTGCGTGAGAGCTCGAGGCTTGTGGACGCACCTTTCGAGGATGTGTTTTTCTATTTGGCAAAGGGCGCGACGGAATAAGATTGGAGAAGAGAGGTGACGGAATGACCGAAGCAGAAGAGAAGGCGATTCGGATTGTGGTGCAGGACGAGCTGTTGGGAATACTGCGTGACGCTCACGAACAATTGGGAGTGACGAAGGACCCGACCGGAATGGCCCGCAAAGCGCTGGACGGACTCTCCGGTCTGATACGCAGCCGGCAAGAGACTCTGAAGAACGCGAGCGAGTGAAAAGGAGCTTGAGTTATGGCGCAGTTGATTGATGTCAGTCATGCAGTAGAGCATGGCATGATCACCTACAAAGGTTTGCCCGCGCCGGCCATCTCGGATCATCTTTCGCGCGAGAATTCCAGGCAGCACTATGCAAGCGGAACCGAATTTCATATCGGCAGAATCGAGATGGTGGCCAATACCGGAACGTATCTCGACTCGCCGTTTCATCGATACGAAGACGGTCCCGATTTGGCGGACCTTCCGCTTGAATCGCTGGCGAATCTGGACGGCATCACGATTCGAATCAATGGCGAAACGACGAAAGCGATCACGGCGTCTGCTTTCGACGGCCATGAGGTTAAGGACAAGGCGGTCATCGTCCATACCGGATGGGCCAAACATTGGCGCAGCGAAAGCTATTTCGAGAACCATCCGTTCTTAACTCTCGATGCTGCCGAGTCACTGGTCGCCGGCGGCGCGGCACTGGTCGGCATCGATTCCTTCAACATCGACGACATTCGCGGCGGAACCAGACCGGTGCATTCAGCGCTGCTCAAAGCCAACATTCCCATCGTCGAACACCTCTGCAATCTCCAGGCGCTGCCGGACAGTGGATTCAAGTTCTTCGCGGTCCCGGTCAAGGTTAAGAAGTTTGGAACGTTTCCGGTCCGGGCCTTCGCTATTGTTGATGATAGTTAATGGGGATAATCGCGTTTTGACGCCGAAGGCGTTGGCTAGTTTCAGCCCAGGGTTGGAATTAGCCGACACCTTCGGTGTTGACGAGATTCTTAAGCCTTAATTTAGCTCTTACCTCTCGCCGTTGGCGCCTGGAACAGAGATGAAACAGAGACCAATCCGCTTTGCGACGAAACTCCTGTCAGAGTGGAAGCATCTGGACCTTCCGCTCTCGGGCGGTCGCGTGCTGGTGGGCGTCTCGGGGGGAGCGGATTCGACAGCTTTGCTACTCGGTTTGGACGAACTGATCGAGCGCGAATACCTTGACTTGAGTCTGACCGTCGCGCACCTCAACCATGGCTTTCGCGGTAAGACTGCCGAGGACGATGCGCGGTGGGTAGAGCAGCTGGCCGGTGAGTTGGGCCACGAGGTTGTGATCGAAACCGTAAACGTTCGCGCACTTGCCGAAGAACAAAAAGACAATTTAGAGCAGGCGGCCAGACGCGCGCGATACCGGTTCCTCTCGCAACTGGCGACGACCAGCGGAGCGGTCGCTGTTCTGACGGGGCACACGCTCGACGATCAGGCGGAAACTGTTCTGCTTCGGCTGATGCGAGGGACCGGGCCGGAGGGATTGGGCGGGATCAAGCCTGTGCGATTTCTGGAAAAGGAAACAGGACCAGTGTTGGCAAGACCGTTGGTTCGCTGGGCGCGTCGCGCGGACACCGAAGCATATTGCGCGGCCGCGGGGATCGCTTTTCGGAACGACGCAATGAACGATGACGAATCGTTCGCGCGGGTGCGGGTGCGAAAGCAACTCCTGCCGCTAATGCGTGAATTCAATCCGCGAGTCGATTACGCGTTGGCCCGGACGGCGGGTCTGTTACGCGAAGACTCGGCCGCGCTACAGTCCGCTGCGGACGAGCTTTTGGAATCCGCTGACGACGACGCAACTTCCGTCTCCATCGTTCTTCGAATTTCCGAGCTGGCAAACGCGCCGGTTTCGGTTCGGCGGCGAGCGCTGCGTAACTGGCTGGCCCGTATGCGAGGCGACACGCGCCGGCTCGAGATGGTTCACCTTGTCGCGGTTGAGAGGCTTCTATTCGGCGAGCGCGGCGGACTGGTAGTTGAGCTTCCCGGCGGAAGTCGAGTCGAACGAAGGAAGGGGCTTCTCTACTTTCATTCAGACAAATCAGACAGAAGTAATGCGCACAAAGCAAATTAGTTGAAAAAGCATTTGCCCGAGTCTACAATCAAACAGTCGAGCCGCCGCTTATTTTGAGCCAGGCGGTTTTTCGATTTGTTGGACCTTTTTCAGATGAGAAGCACATGGCCGACAAGTTCGTACAGGTTTACAGCGAAGCCGAGATCGCGGATCGCGTAAAAGCACTTGCTGCGGAAATCTCGCAAGCTTACGAAGGGCGCGAGCTCGCTGTGCTGGGCGTGCTCGAAGACGGCTTTGTTTTTCTCGCCGATCTGCTTCGATCGTTCCGGGTTCCCGTCCGCACGGCTTTCCTTGGATATCAACATCAAACGCTCGCCGGAGTGCAGGACCTTTCCTTCAGCACCGGGATGGATCTGACCGGTCGCGATGTGTTGCTGGTCGAAGCCGTGCTCGACACCGGCGTGACGCAGGAATATTTGATCAAGCAACTGGAAGCGCGCGGCGCGAGCAGTGTTAAGCTCTGCGTCCTGCTCGACAAGCCGGAGCGTCGGCGCTGCACTGTACAGGCAGATTGGCGAGCATTTGAGGCGAACGACGGCTATTTGTTCGGGTACGGGCTGGGATTTCAGGAGCAATGGCGCGAGCTGCCGTTCCTGGCGACCTTCGCAAAGGCCGACGAGACCTAAGGGCTGCATATTTTCGAGCACTGGTGGGCACTTCGAATTTTTTCGCGACCGATTGAAGAATCTTGCGGGCAACGGAACCACGAAATGCACGAAATGGAAAAGGCAAAATCACACGAAACATCGAACTCGGTATTTCGTGTAATTTCGGCTCGGTTTCGTTTGTTTCGTGGTTCGTTTTCGCTTTTAAGCAGCACTTGAGACCGGAGCGAAACTTCACAAATGCCTCTCATCTGCCTTTCATGAGACAATGCATGAATTCAGAAAGCGCAACGCGAGCAAGTGTGAGGGCATCTAAAAGCCGCAATGGGGACGAGCGATAACTAACCAGCTGAGTTCAACTTGCCGCGGACGGCACTTATGGCTCGTCACTCGTCGTTGTTTTGGGGTATTATCCGTAATCGGAGGCATTGAAAGATTTTGAGTTCTACGGCTAGACAAATAATTTTCTGGTTATTCATCGTCGTTGGCGCATTGTTGCTGTACAAGTTTTTGGCACATCCGCCCGGCAAAGGGTCGCAGAACATCGATCAGGTCTCGCTTTTGGCCAAGATCCAGAGCGGCGACCTGAAGCAAATGACATTTAAGCAGCAGGAAGTTGTCGCAACTGATAAAGGCGGCAACGAATTTCGCGCTCAGTTGAGCAACGAATTCCGGAAAGCCGACCTGATGAAGGCGGCCACCGAGAAAGACGAAAACGGCAAACCAAGGGTCGAGAAGGTCGATGAAGAAGCGGGCAGTAACAGCTTGTTCTGGACCGCGCTGATCACCTGGGCGCCGTTTCTTCTTTTGATCGGCTTCTGGATTTTCATGCTCCGCCAGATGCAGTCGGGCGGGAACAAAGCGCTCAGCTTTGGAAAATCGCGCGCGAAGCTTTTGAACAATCAACAAAAGCGCGTCACGTTTAAGGACGTGGCGGGCGTTGAAGAAGCAAAGGAAGAGCTGCAGGAAATTATCGAATTCCTGAAAGAGCCACAGAAGTTTCAAAAGCTCGGCGGGCGAATCCCGAAGGGCGTTTTGATGATGGGCCCCCCGGGAACCGGAAAGACTTTGCTGGCGCGGGCGATTGCCGGCGAAGCCAACGTGCCGTTCTTCTCGATATCGGGTTCTGATTTCGTGGAAATGTTTGTTGGCGTCGGTGCGTCGCGTGTTCGAGATCTTTTCGAGCAAGGCAAGAAGAATGCGCCGTGCATAATCTTTATCGACGAAATCGATGCGGTCGGCCGTCATCGTGGAGCAGGTTTGGGCGGCGGACACGACGAACGCGAGCAGACGCTTAATCAGTTGCTGGTCGAGATGGATGGCTTCGAATCCAACGACGGCGTGATTTTGATCGCCTCGACCAACCGGCCTGACGTTCTTGATCCGGCTTTGCTTCGACCCGGCCGGTTTGATCGTCGAGTCGTTGTTTCTCGACCGGACGTTCGCGGACGCGAAGGCATTTTGAAAGTACACACTCGCAAGATTCCGTTGGGTGACGATGTCGACATCAACGTGATCGCGCGCGGCACGCCCGGATTTACCGGAGCGGACCTGGCCAATCTTGTAAACGAAGCTGCGTTGAACGCGGCGCGTTACAACAAGAAGACTGTGTCGATGCCGGATTTTGAATTGGCCAAAGACAAGGTTTTGATGGGCGCGGAACGCAAGAGCATGGTCATCTCGAACGACGAGAAACGGATCACTGCTTATCATGAAGCCGGCCACACGCTGGTAGGATTGAAAGTACCGATCGCGGATCCGGTTCACAAGGTGACGATCATTCCCAGAGGAATGGCGCTTGGCGTGACACAGCAACTGCCGGAAGGCGATCGTCACAATTACTCGAAAGAGTACTTGCTGGGTCAGATCGCGATCCTGATGGGCGGACGAATTGCCGAAGAGGTGTTCTTAAGCAGCATCACTACAGGCGCTTCGAACGACATCGAACGCGCAACTGAATTGGCGCGAGCGATGGTTTGCGAGTACGGAATGTCCGAGCTCGGTCCGCTGACGTTTGGCAAGAAGGAAGAGCAGATCTTTCTCGGCCGCGAGATCGCACAGCACCGTGACTTTTCGGAAGACACCGCGATCAAGATTGATCAGGAAGTGAAGAAGATCATCGCCGGCCAGTACGAACGCGCGAAGGGCATTATCGAAGAGAACCGCGAAACAATGGTGCGGTTGTCGGAGACGTTGCTGGAGCGCGAGTCGCTGGACGGAGTTCAGATTCGCCGAATCGTGGCAGGCTTGCCGCTCGATGAAGATCAACCACCCGCATCGGGTGACGACGAGCGGCCGCAGCTGAAGGAGCCGGCGGCAAACCCGCTGAAGCCGATTCTGCCTCCGATCACTGGAAGCAATCCGGCCACGGCCTAGTCAAACTTAATAGCAACGGGAAAATAAGGTAAAAGTGAGGACGCGTTCTTTGCTTTTACCTTTTTCCTTTTGGTTTCGCTCTATGTTTTGGAAGCTGGCACAGCGGAGTTTGGATGTTGGCGAGCGGACGCTCGTGATGGGTGTTCTGAACGTAACGCCGGATAGTTTCAGCGACGGCGGGCAATTCAACACCACCGACGACGCGGTCCGTCGCGCCGAAACGATGATCGCGGAAGGCGCGGACCTGATCGATGTCGGCGGCGAATCGACGCGTCCCGGTGGGGAAGCGGTATCGGTCGAAGACGAATTGGCACGCGTCATTCCTGTCATCGAGCGAGTCGCATCCATGACCACGATTCCGATCTCGGTCGATACCACAAAGGCGGAAGTCGCACGCGAAGCTCTTAGAGCAGGAGCCGAGATCGTCAATGACATTTCCGGATTGCGATTCGACTATCGCATAGCGGACGAGGTTGCGAGAGCAGGGGCGGGACTTGTCTTGATGCACTCCAGAGGCACGCCCGGGACGCTTCACCGGCTTCCGCCTTCGCCCGACATTTTTCAGGAGATATACGTTAGCCTGCGACGAAGCGTCGCGATGGCCCAGCGTCAGGGCGTGGCGGCGCCATCGATCGCGTTGGATCCGGGAATAGGATTCGGCAAGACCCCGGAACAGAACGTGGAGTTGCTGGCCAGGCTGGCCGAGTTCGCTCGGCACTTCGGCGATTTTCCGGTGCTGGTTGGAACCTCCCGAAAATCGTTCATCGGGCGTTTGCTCGATGATGCGCCGGTTGAAGGACGGCTGCATGGAACGATGGCCACGGTGACCGCGGCTGTGCTAAATGGCGCGCATATCGTTCGCGTGCATGATGTGCGCGCCGCGGTCGAGACGGTGCGAGTTGCCGACGCGATCAAAGCACAGAGGAAAGATCAGTAGTGGGTTGTTTGAGAATCGGGTGAACCCATCACTAAAAGGAGAGTCTCCCGCAAAGGCGCAAAGGCGCAAAGGAGTTGAGCGATGCATAATCTCGACTGATTTCTTTGCGCCTTTGCGTCTTTGCGGGAACCAGTTCTTTCGTTAACAAGATCGAAAATGAATAGCTGTCGAAAGTTCGACCGTGTTGACAGATCGTTACCCATCCTTCATCCTTCGGCTTCAATTACCGGTTCAAATGGAGAACGACTGATGGCGCGACTTCCGAAATTCCTGCGACTCTTTCCGCTCGCTTTGACGCTGCTTTTTGTGTCGGGCTTTACCGAATGCTATAAGCCGGTGACCAGGAGCGGACTGCCAAAACGCATTCGAACCGTGGCGGTGCCGGCGTTTCAGAACCAGGCTCTTCGCTACAAGATCGATACTCGTTTCACTGAGGCTGTGATCAAGGAGATCGTTCGACGCGGCCGTGGCCTTCGGGTCCAAAGCGATGCGAAAGACGCCGACGCGGTGATCGACGGCGTCATCAAGAGCTTCACGTTTTCCGGTGTGCTGCTAGACGACAGCGGCCGAGCGCGAATTTTCGAAGTGACCATAACCGCGGCGGTCACGGTCCGCGATCAAACCGAGAATCGAGTGCTGTTCGACAATCAGAACTACATCTTTACCGGCGAGTACGAGTTCACCAACGACCCTCGGTCGTTCTTTAACGAAGAGGATCCAGCGGTCGAGCGAATCGCCCGTGGCTTTGCTGAGTCCGTCGTCTCTACTTTGGTCAACGGTTTTGGAGTCAACGAAGAGAAATGAGCACGCTCACGCGCGACGCATTAAAACGCGCGCTCAAGCAAGGCAAGATCGAAACGCTGTATCTTCTGTTTGGACCGGAAGCCTACCTTCGCTCGCTCGCCGCCCAGGCGATAACCGACGCCGCGCTAGCCGATGCGCCTCTGCGCGATTTCAACGAAACCAAATACAGTCTGAATAGCACCGACGTGCAGCAGGCGATCGCCACGGCCGAGCAGTTGCCGATGATGGCCCAGCGACGCGTCGTTCGCATAAATGATTTCGCCAGGCTTCGCGAAGCTGACGAAGAAGTGTTGATGCGTTATCTCTTGCGGCCGGCCGAATCCAGTATCGTCATATTCTGTGCGGACGATCTGGACAAGCGACGGAAAGTCAGCAAGAAGCTTTTGGAGATCTGCGCGGCAGTCGAGTTCGCGCCGCTTAAGGACGCCGAACTTATCTCGTGGGCCAGGCAGCGGTTGAAAGAGCTCAATGCGGATGCCGACGAAAGGACTATCGGGCAGATCGTGGCGTTGGTGGGAAATGACGTTCAAACTCTGTCCAATGAGCTTGAGAAGCTTGGCGCCGCCGCGCTTCCGAGCGGGCGCATAACGATGGAGATGGTCGATCGATTGATCGGCCGCTCGCGCGAGCATTCCAATTTTGAACTGACCGATCATCTGATAGCTCGTAACCGTCCCCGCGCGTTGCAGACGCTTCGCAGATTGCTGGACGACGGAGCGGAACCGGTAATGCTGATCGGACTGATCGGAAGCAATTATCATCGTCTCTCGCTGGCGAAAGAATTGATGGCCCGAGGTGCGGCTAAAGAAGAGGTCTTTCGTCTGGTGGGTATGCCTTACTACATGCGCGAAGAGTTTCTCGCGACAGCCAGACGAACCGAGGCGAATTCGTTGACGCGAAGTATCCAGCGGATCGCGGCGGCGGATCTCGCGATTAAGACTTCTCTCGCAACACCGCGATTGCAGTTGGAATTGTTGGTGTGTGAATTGGCTGGGTGAGAGTTGGGAACAACAAAGATAGGTTCCCGCAAAGGCGCTAAGGCGCAACGAAAACCAGGCAGATCGATGAAAGGTGAATGCTCTCTAAGCGCGATTCTTTGCGCCTTGGCGCCTTTGCGGGAACCTTGTTCCGCATCATTATCCTTAAAGCGGCCCTGCTTCCGACTCTTTCGCATTTCGAACCCGCCATCAAAACAGTGGCCGTAGGTCCGGTTCCACCCATTCCTGCCGCGCTTTATCACTGTCCAAACATTCCTTGCTGAAATAAGAATTAATGAAGCCGGCGTCTGCGCATTGCGGAATCACTTCGTTAGCCAGCACCTCGATTGATTTCTCCCGATCGCGACTTTCGAGCAAATGGCGAATGCGCTTTAGCCAAAACAACGTAATCGTTTCGTGGTAAAGCGGGTTCAGTTTGTGATGAGCCACAAACCGAAACAACCCTTCGCGCATTCGCGCCAGCGCCGTTTCTTCGTCGCTCTCCAGCGTGTACCACAGCGCCACCGTCAGATGCTGCCGATGATGAAAGTCTGACGGTTGAATCGTGCATTGCTCAAAGCTTCTTACAACCGCCTCGATTTCCGATTCGAACTCAAAGCTTTTCATTTTGTCATCCATCATTCTCGACCTCACTCTTATACAAAAGAGCGAGGCGAGCTGATCATCAGCCCGCCTCGCTCGGTAGTCGAATTGTCTTGAGAGACCCTGTCTCTATTTTGCGCTCGCCTGATTGACGCGTGCCGTCAATCTGGATTTGTGCCGAGCCGCGGCGTTGCGATGAAGCACGCCTTTCTGAACCGCTTTGTCGATCGTGGAAATCGTCTGCGGCAACAATGTCGCGGCTTCCTCGGCATTGCCGGGGAGCGTTGCCCGCAATTTCTTGATAGCGGTGCGCAACCGGGTTCGGTTGCTTCGGTTATTCTCGCGGCGCTTTTCGTTCTGTCGCACGCGTTTTTCTGCTGATTTATGGTTTGGCATCAAAATCTCCGTCAAAAGCTGGTATCAAATATGGTCACTGGCTAATGGTCGCTCAGGCAATAATTTAAGGCCCTGGCGCAAGCGTCAAAGTATAGGGAGGCGACATGGAGGTGTCAAGGCGACCCCTTTGACAAGGTATCGGGACAGATTGAATTCCGACCAGCTTACCCTCATCGATTCCGTGCGACAAACTGAAGTTTGTCGGACATACAGACGTTCATTGACACTGATACGGGCGTGTAGTAGCGTCGCTTTTGACGGCTTTATGATCAACGACCTACCACACCTCCATGTGCTCGCATGCGCGGCCTGTGAATTTCAACCCCAGCAAGGAGACTGCTCTACCAGTTGAAAAAGATCGAACTCCCGCCCAGAGGTCTGGAGACGCTCTTCGGCGTTCACGACCAAAACATCAAATATCTGGAATCATTGCTTGATGTGCGCATCAACGCGCGCGGACAGGACCTGACGGTCGACGGCGATCCGAAGGACGTCACGACCGTCGAACGAATCCTTGAAGATTTCTCGGACCTATTCGCTGAGGGCAAAACTTTCACAGACAAAGAGCTGCGCGAGGCATTCGCACAGATCGCAGAGGATCGAGCGTATTCGCTGCGCGACTACTTCACTAAAGCGCGTTTCAATCCTTCGGGAAAGAAACAGGTCGCGCCGAAGTCCGCCAACCAGCGTCGTTACATCGAAGCGATTCAAAATAAGGACGTCGTGTTCGGCATCGGCGTCGCCGGAACCGGAAAGACGTACCTTGCCGTGGCAATGGCGGTCCAGGCGTTGATGCAGAAGCAGGTGAATCGCATCGTGCTGGCCCGGCCCGCGGTCGAAGCCGGCGAGAAGCTTGGCTTTCTGCCCGGCGATCTTCAGGACAAAGTCGATCCGTACTTGCGACCGTTGTACGACGCGCTTTTTGATTTGATCGATTACGAACGCGTGACGAAGCTGCTCGAGCGAAGAGTGATAGAGGTTGCGCCGCTGGCTTTCATGCGCGGGCGGACGCTGGCTGATGCGTTTATCATTCTGGACGAAGCGCAGAACACAACCAGCGAACAGATGAAGATGTTTCTGACTCGAATTGGTTACGGGTCAAAGGCGGTCATCACCGGCGACGTGACGCAGATCGATCTTCCGACAGGAAAGCGAAGCGGTCTGGTCGAAGCCGAACGCGTGCTGTCAAAAGTTGAAGACATCGAGTTCGTTTACTTCAGCGACAAAGACGTCGTTCGCCATCGTCTGGTCCAGATGATCATTCGAGCTTACGAGGCGCATTCTACAAAAGGCGGAATTTGATGTCCGACAAACTTCAGTTTGTCGTATACCGGCGACAAACCGGGAAGTTGTCGAACACGATCCTCGTTCTGGTTATAGAACGCGAGCGACAAACTGAAGTTTGTCGGACATAAGCGTCGTTTTTCTTGTCGGACATTGTCCATGATCGAAGTCGTCAACCGACAGCGAAAGATCCCGATCGATTGCGAACTCTGGAAAGAGTTCACAGCAAAAGCGCTGAAAGTGGCTCCGTCGGGCGATGCGGACGTTACAGTCGCGTTCGTTTCAGACCGCGCGATGCGCGAGCTGAATCGCATGTGGCGAAAGAAGCGCGGAACGACCGACGTGCTTTCGTTTCCATCAGGACAGGACGAGCTTGATAATCCGGACGGCTTGAACCTCGGGGACATTGCGATTTCGGTCGAGCAGGCCGCGCGGCAAGCGGAAGAGCATGGAATGACTCTGACGGAAGAAATTTCGCAATTGATTCTGCATGGAGTTCTTCATCTTTGCGGCTACGACCACGAAAGCGATAACGGCGAGATGGATAGATTGGAATTGCGGTTGCGGCGTAAACTGGGTGTTTAGTAAATGGTGAATAGTAAATGATAGTTAGTTGCTGGTAATCGCGAGTGGCGGATCCCAAATTGAAAAAGCCTCGCATTAGCGAGTAATAAATTGTGAATGGTAAATGGTAGTTGGCAGATGGTAATTGAGGATAGTGAGCCGGAAGTTGAGATAGACGATTATTGAGTAGTGTCTGGGAGAACGCGAGTCAGGAAGGCTTTCACCTGTTCGTTTTCCCATTTACCATTCACTATTTACTATTCACCCTCCTATGGAAATCGAGATAGTCATAGCGACCTTGCTTCTGATTGGGCTGACGTTTCTGGCCACGATCGACATGGCGTTTGGCCAGTTGAGCGACGTCGGTTTGCGACGGCTGATCAGCGAAGCCGAAGATCATCCGGCGTCGCGATCGACTCCATTCCTCAAAGAGATCCTGGAAAATCGACCGCGGTTTCGCTTTACCCTCTCGGCCGCGATTCAGATTCTGCTGATCGCCTTCACGGTTCTCGTTACGACCATCTCGTTTCACTGGGTCCCCAACACGCGGTTGATAGCCATTCCGTTGATCGCCGGTCTGGTCCTGGCCGGCATCTTCCGCCAGTTCATACCGAGACTGCTGACGCTGCACAAGCCCGAGGCGACGCTGCTCTGGCTGTTACCGGTTGTGCGTCCTTTCTATCGCGCGCTGACTTTCCTGGCAGATCCGTGGCATCGCTCGTTTGATCGGATGCGACGTGAACGACAAATTCCGGATAACAACGCCGACGATGAAGACGAAGACAGCGGCGACGACATCCAGGCGCTGATCGACATGGGCGAGGAAGAGGGAATACTCGAGGAAGAGGAAGGCGAGTTGATTCAGTCGATCCTCGAGTTCGGCGACACACGCGTTAACGAAGTGATGACGCCGCGAACGGAAATCATCGCGTTGCCGATAACCGCGACCGTTCGCGAAGCGCGCGATGCTATTATTGATTCGAAATATTCCAGGCTTCCGGTCTATCGCGATCAGATAGATAACGTCGAAGGCATCATTTACGTACGCGACTTGTTGCAGTGCTGGGTCGAAGATTCAGAAGCCGAGTCAATCGCGTCGCTGCTTCGACCGGTCTATTTCGTTCCTGAGACCAAACAGGTTTCCAACCTTCTGGAAGAGATGCAAAAGGCTCTGGTCCAGCTGGCAATGGTCGTGGATGAATATGGCGGCGTGGCCGGGCTGGTGACGGTCGAAGACATTCTGGAAGAGATAGTCGGCGAGATAGAAGACGAAGATACCGAAGGCGAAGAGATCATCGAGATCGTCGAAAGCACCGACGGATATTACGACGTCCTGGGTTCAACCGAGATCGGAAAGATCGAACGTCTCTTCGATATGGAAATCGAAGCCGATGACTTTACAACCATCGCCGGACTCGTCATCAGCGAATCGGGATACGTTCCGCAACCCGGCGAACGTTTGAACTTTCGTGGACTCGATGTCGAGGTGCTGGAAGCCGACAGTCGTCGTTTGGGGCGATTGCGGCTGCGACGAGCCGAGGACCAGGCCAGTCCGGCACGGGCGGATTGAGCGAACCGAAAAACTCGATTATGGATGCTGAAAGAGCTAAGACGGTTGAAACATCGGACACAGAAATCTGCGAAGGCTGCGGAGCAGAGTTCGGATGCGGAGCTCGCCTCGAGGGCTGTTGGTGTAGTGATATTCAACTCAGCGAAGTGGTTCGAATTGATCTGGGACAGCGATACGATCGCTGTCTGTGTCCTACATGTTTGACGAAACTTGAGAGTGCTGCTCAGCATGATGTTTAGGAAACTCTCTAATCAAGTTTGGAAGATTCGAATTACCAGCCGGCGAAGCTGGCGGCAGAGTTTAGCCTGGGGTGGAGCGAGCACAGCGAGCGGAACCCCAGGTCAACGACAGATAAAGAATCTAGAGCCCGCGAAAGCGGGCGACAGAGTCGAGCAGGCCAATCTTATTTGAATTGAAGTGTTGAACTGTTTCTGTCGCCCGCTTCGCGGGCTTTTACTCGAAATGAGCTGACCTCCTGGGGTTCCGCTCGCTGCGCTCGCTCCACCCCAGGCTATATTCTGCCACCCGCTTCGCGGGTTGGTCGTTCGAACCAGGGTTCCTAATCGAATGACGAAAAAGAAAAGCAAGTTCCTTCACGGCCGCCGAATTGATCCGAAGCCAATAACCGGACAAACCGCATTGGCAGATCTTGTCGATGATTCATTCATGGCATACAACGCCGCTCGGTTGCGCGAGGCTTGTCAGCTCTTTTCGCAGAAGATGCTCGAACCCGACGTGACGGTGGGTCTTTCGATCACCGGCGCTTTGACGCCCGCGGGCCTGGGAATTTCCGCTCTTATTCCTTTGATACAAGCCGGATTTGTCGACTGGATAATCTCGACCGGCGCCAATCTTTACCATGACACGCACTTTGGCATCGGCCTGTCGATGCATCAGGGCAACGCGTCCGTGTCGGACATCGTGCTTCGCGAAGAAGAGGTCGTTCGTATCTACGACATCTTTTTCGATTACAGCGTTCTGCTCGACACCGATGCTTTCTTTCGTCAGATCATCACTTCGGAAGAGTTTCAAAAGCCGATGTCGACGGCCGAGTTTCACTTTCTCTGCGGGCGGTATGTGCGCGAGCGCGAACGCAAGCTTGGGATCGAGAACAAGTCACTGTTGGCCGCGGCCTATGAATACGCGGTGCCGATCTACACTTCGTCGCCGGGCGACTCTTCAATCGGGATGAACGTGGCGGCGAAGGCGTTGCAGGGAAATAAACTTTCTTTCGACCCGTCTCTTGATGTTAATGAGACTGCGGCGATCGTCCTGGCAGGAAAGCGCGGAGCGATTCACGGGCAGGGCGACAAAGGAAAGAAGCACGGCGGCAAGTCGGCTGTATTCATTCTGGGCGGCGGAAGCCCAAAGAACTTCATGCTTCAAACCGAGCCGCAGATCCAGGAGGTATTGGGTATCGACGAGCGCGGTCACGATTATTTTCTGCAAGTCACGGACGCGCGCCCGGACACCGGCGGATTGTCGGGAGCGACGCCGGGCGAAGCAGTTTCGTGGGGCAAGGTGGATCCCGATCGTTTGCCCGACGCGGTCGTTTGTTACGTTGATTCGACGGTTGCGTTGCCGATCATCACGGCGTACGCGTTGGCTCGGCACGAACCACGCGAGCCGAAACGACTTTACGATCGGCGAGCTGAATTCATGGATTTGTTAGTCGAGGAATACCGGAAGTCCAAGAGGCGATGACGAGCGGAGGTCAGATTAACAAGTCATAGAGGAGAGCGATGGGAAGAGAAAAAATAACCGACGAACAGCCGCGGGTTTATTTTGACTGTTCCAAATGTCCTGCGTACTGCTGTTCAATCTACGAGCGGGTGGTAGTAACGAAGCGCGACCTGAACCGCCTGGCTAAGTATTTCAACCTAAGCGTCGAAGCGACTGCAAAGAAGTACACAAAATTCTTCGGCAAAGAGAGAATTTTGCGGCGCAAGAAGGACGTTATCTTCAAAGAGGCCTGTCAGTTTCTCGACCCTGAAACACGCGGCTGCACGATTTACCACGGCCGTCCGGAAGTCTGTCGTGAATATCCGGCTCGATCGCGTTGCGCGTACTATGACCTTCTGCGATTTGAGCGCGGACAGCAGGACGATCCGAACGTAATTCCGTTAGTGCAGATTACTTTCCGCGAGGTTAAGAAGACGGTCGTGCACAACGGCCACGGAAGCGAAAAGATTTGGGAGTGGAAGAAGGAAGTGAAGGGGTAACAAACAGGAGTCAGAAGTCAGGAGTCAGAGACAGGAGACGCGGGGAAAGGGGTGGAGGTCGGGGGCCGGGGAACACGCGGAGCTCAACACTGTGGCTCCGAGGACAATAACGATGCGCGCTCGATTGACGAGAATAAAAAGGAAATCGCACCATTGTTCTTCCTCCTGACTTCTGTCTCCTTCTTTTAGGAGTATCCATGCAAGAATTTCTTTCCAGGTTGGTTGGCAAAAAGGTTGACGTCGCGTGCGTAGGAACTGCGAGCCTGCGCGGTGAAATCGTAAAGGTCGAGGCCGGCATTCTTCACCTGCGCGACGAGGAACAACACCTGGCCTTTGTTGCCATCGACAAGATCGCCATCGTTTGGGAAGTGCGCGAGAACGAGCATCGTGCCGGGTTTGTCTCGGGCGCTGTAAATAACAGGTAAGTCTCGCCGGTCCAGGCCATCAATGATTCCGGTTGTCGCGCGAGGGGATGAATTCGATGAAGATGACACCTGGTGTTATCGTCAGCGAGAAGAATAATCTTGCGATTATCTTCGTGACCGTTGTCTTCACGATGGCTCTCACGATCGGAGTCATCCTCTTCTGGGAAAAAGTCCTCCTAAAACCGTTTTACGAATGGGTTGACGCGCGTTACCCGGGCGTCGAGAACATCGAAAGACGGCGACTCACTCAACAACGCACCGAACACTTTTTCATCTCCGTCACAGTTGATTGCATCGTCGTAACGGTTCTTCTCTCCGTGCTTCGCAAACAGCAACGCAGAATGAGCGAAAGCGAAAGGCAGCACGAAGCTGAGCGAACGGAAGATCTGCGCCGGTCCGAACTTCGATATCGCTCGCTGTTCGAGAACAATCCTCAGCCGATGTGGGTTTTTGACCAGGAGACGCTGGCGTTTCTGGCGGTCAACGATTCCGCAATTCTTCATTACGGTTACGCGCGCGACGAGTTTCTGCGCATGACTCTGCGCGACCTTCGTCTTCCCGAAGACGTTCCGGCGCTGCTCGAATCGCTGGCGAACGATGGCGGCCACAACGAAAAATCCGGACCCTGGAAACACAAACGAAAAGACGGCTCGTTGATCGACGTTGAAGTCACGATGCATCCGCTCGATTTTGACGGGCGGAAAGCGGGACTGGTATCGGTGACTGACGTTACTGAACGAAAGGCTTCCGCCGTGCAGCTACGTCAAATGCAGGACCGGTTGATGCACAACGAAAAGATTGCCGCGCTCGGCCGGGTGGCCGCCCAGGTGGCGCACGAGGTAAAGAATCCGCTGGCCGGACTTCGGTTGTACTCGCTCCATCTGAAAACCAAGGTCGCGGGAAAACTTTCCGAAGCCGAGCTCGACATCGTAAACAAGATTGCGGACGGAATTGGTCGCCTGACCGAAACAACCGAGCAGATTCTGAGTTTCGCTCGGCCGATCAACATGAATCTGACCGGCGCCGACCTGAATCGAATCGTCACCGACGCGTCGCAGTTACTCGAGCCACAAAGCTTGGCCAACCAGATCAAGGTGGAGCTAAACCTGGCTGAATCTCTGCCGGCCGTCATGCTCGACGAGGCCTCGATTCATGCGGCGTTGATGAACCTGATGCTGAACGCCATACAATCCATGCCGAGTGGCGGTTTGCTTTCGGTCACGACAGAAGCGCGGGAACAGGCTGTCCTTGTCACCATCCGCGACACCGGAAAGGGAATGAGCAACGAACAGGTCAAGAACGTATTCGAGCCTTTTTACACGACTCGGGCGCAGGGATTGGGGCTTGGCATGCCCTATGCAAAGAAAATCATCGAACAGCATCGCGGAACAATCGGCGTCGAAAGCCGCGAAGGCGAAGGAACGACCATCGAGATTGAATTGCCGCTAGGCGATTGACTAATCCCAAGTTAATCCAGAGGTCAGGCTCGAAGCTCTTGATCCGAACCTCGAAGGAATTTTTTAAGACTATGCGATCAGGTTGCAGAATTTTAGTTGTAGACGACGAAAGCAGTATCACCGGCGCGCTGGAGATGATCCTGAGCGAGCACGGTTGTGATGTGAAAACAGCATCGAATGGCGCGGACGCGATGGAGCTTCTCGACGGCTCTCCGTTTGATCTTGTCTTCACCGATCTGCGGTTACCAGACACGAGCGGGAACGATTTGATATCGCACATCAAAACCGAGAGCCGGGAGACGGAAGTTATCCTAATGACCGCGCATGGATCGTTGGAAGTTACGATCGAGGCGATCAAGCGTGGAGCGTACTACTACATCGAAAAGCCGTTTACTCCGGACCAGGTAATTACGTTAGCCGAGCGCGCGCTCGAGCTGAGCAACGTCAGAAAAGAGAACCGGCAGCTCAAGCGAACGCTGGCCGACGAAAGTGAAGCCTTCGGAATGATTGGTCGCAATCCGAAGATGCTCGAGATCTATGAAACGATTCGCGCGACCGCCAAGTCGGATGCGCCGGTGCTGATCGAAGGCGAAAGCGGTACCGGAAAAGAGTTGATCGCCTCCGCGTTTCATAGCGAAAGCAATCGCAGCGATCGACCCTTCATTCGCATAAATTGCGCGGCAATTCCGCACGATTTGATCGAATCCGAGCTTTTCGGCTACAAGAAAGGCGCGTTCACCGGAGCCGATAAAGACAAACGCGGGTTGATCGAAGCCACCGGCGGCGGAACGCTTTTGCTGGATGAAATTGGCGAGATGCCCGCGCACCTTCAGACCAAACTCCTGCGCGTCCTGCAGGAACGAAGACTGCGCAGAGTTGGCGACGAGCAGGAGATCAAAGTTGATTTCCGATTGGTGTCTGCGACGAACCGCGACACGCTGAAAGCCACCGAGGAAGGCGGACTGCGACAGGATCTCTATTTTCGAATCAGCACGATCAAGCTAAAAGTGCCGCCGCTTCGCGAGCGGCATGACGACCTGGCGTTGTTGGCCGAGCGCTTTCTGATTCGCTTCAGCGAAAAATACAACAAGCCGATTCGCGGAATTTCGCAGGCGGCATTCGCGATGCTGTCGCGATACGACTGGCCCGGAAATGTGCGCGAGCTTGAAAGCGTGATGGAGCGTTCGGTGCTCTTCTGCAACACCGAAAAGATAATGCCCGAAAATTTTCCCGAGCAGTTGCAGACCGATCGCATGTCGCCTTCGCTCTGCGTGATTCCGCCATTCATGACTCTTGACGAGATCGAGCGAGAAGCGATTGCGCAGACGTTGGAACGGACCAGCGGCAACGTAAAAAAGACAGCCGAGATTCTGGACCTGCATCGCCCAACGCTGTATCGAAAGTTGCGGAAATTCGGTTTTCGCAGCAGCAATGGCGATGGCGCCGAGGACGAGGAGCCGATTTCAGAATAGAACACACGCCAAGCGGAGTGTTCTATCCGATGTTCGAAACAGCCTGATTCGCGCCGCGTTTCAGGCTTTTTCTATCTTCGAGGGTTGAGCTAACTGAAGCGAAAAACGCTTTCTCGCAAAGGCGCAAAGAAAAGAAAGCCGAAAGGCGCGAAGAAAGCATTTGAGATCATTGCCGATTTCGAGCGATTACCGCCGTCGCCCACGCCTTTGCGTGAAATTTCCTCCTGCCAAATTCTCCCGCCACCCTCGACCTCTTCATCGATTGTCTTTCGCGGCATACTGCTTGCCAAATACTTTGCTTGAGGACTCCATGAAAACCTCACGACATTCGGCAAAATTCATCAGGGAAAAGGAAACTCGTAGCCCAAAGCGCTCGCTAGACAAATTATGAACCGGCAACCTATTCTTTCAAATATGCGGCGTTTGGTGGCAGAACTCAGTTTTGATAGCAAGCAGATGTCGCCGGCGTTCGGCGTTCGTTCCGGGCAATCGGTTGCCCGACAACTTTTGTTCAGCGCAGGCGAACACGATTTGGATTTGCGGGTAACGCCGGATGACGGATCGTGGATCGTGACGGGCCAGGTGCTCGGCGATTGCGAAAGCGGACAAGTCGAGTTGCGCGGCGAGACGCTGGCGGAAACGGCTGCGATGAACGAGCTGAGCGAGTTTACTCTGCCAAAAGTGCCATCGGGGAAATACTCTCTTCTTATTAGATTCTGCGAAACAGAGATCGAAGTTCCGGAGTTCGAGTTAAGGACTTGAGGATGACCAAGGAATGGAATGTGCGGATCTCGCAGCGCGCCTGATCGCGGCCGATGATGCTGCGCGCGACGGTCTGCTCGTTTCGCACTCCGGCCTCGCCGATACCTCGCTTGCTTACACACTAAAAGATATCTGCCTGGAAGCCTGGGCGTCGGATCCCGCGCGAGCGACCGCCGCGGCAGAGGCGTTGCAAGTGCTCGCACGGCTGGTGATCGACGCCGAGGTCCAGGCTTGCGCGGCTTGGAGCGCGGGAATTGCGTCGTTGGTCGCGGGCCAGATGGAGCGCGCCGTAACTCACCTTGACAATGCAGAATCGCGATTTCTAAAACTCGACTTCGTTCACACCGCCGCCACAACACAAGTCAGCAAACTGATAGCGCTTGCGCACATCGGCCGTTATGACGAAGCGGTCGAATGCGGTCTGCGTGCTTTGAATGTTTTCGAGCAACATGGCGACGCGCTGGCCGCCGGCAAAATCGAACACAACATCGGAAACATCTACTGGCGTCGCGATCTTTACGATCAGGCCGAGACGTTCTTCAGCGCAGCGCACAAACGCTTTCAAGCGTTGAACGATGACCGGCAGCTGGCCATGATCGAAAACTGCCTGGCTTACATTCAATCGCTCAAACACAACTTTCGCGAAGCGGAATTGCTTTACGATTCTGCGTTGGACCGCGCCGAATCGATCGGAAATCTGGTGACGCAGGCTGAGATCGAATCCAGCATGGGAAACCTGGCTTTGTTCCAGGGACGGTACGACCGCGCTTTGGATTACCTCGAGCGCGCGCGGCGCAAGTACGCGGAGATGGGAATGCCGCATGAATCGGCGATTTCAGAATTGGAAATAGCTGACGCGTATCTCGAGCTGAATCTTGCTCCCGAAGCGGCCGAATACTACGAGCGAGTTACGCCGATCTTTGCAGAGCTTTCAATGCGTGCCGAACAGGCGGTGGCTCTGTCGCATCATGGCCGCGCGGCGGTGCTTCTGGGCCAGATGGAGAAAGCCAGGCGATTGTTGACCGAGGCTCGACGTCTTTACGCGACCGAAGGAAACAAGCTGGGAGAAGCCATGGTGGCGTTGACCATGGCCCAGTTGCAGCAGGTGATTGGAAATTACCCGGCGACGATTTTGGCGGCCGAGGAAGCCGAAGGCCCTCTGGCGTCGGCGGGTGTTTGGCGACATTTGCTGATCGCGCGTTGGCTCCGTGGGGAAGCAGCGCGGGCTCTGGGTTCAACCGGTGACGCGCATGAGATTCTGGAGAAGACTCTTGTGGACGCGGCGGAGCACGCGCAGCCGCAGGTCGCGCAGCGTTGTCACACATCGCTCGGTCTTCTGGCGGCGATGGAAGGTGACGACAAACAGGCGCGGGCATCGTTCGAGCGATCGATTGAGCTGATTGAAACTCTCCGCGCGCCGCTGCCGGCCGAGGAGTTTCGCACGGCGTTCTTCGCGGACAAGCTCGTTCCGTATGAAGAGTTAGTTCGGCTGTGTTTGGCGGATGCTGAAACCGATCGGTCGGCAGAAGCGCTCGAGTTTGTCGAGCGCGCTCGATCACGCGCGCTGGCCGATATTTTAGGCGGCGCCTCGAAATCTTTACCCGAACCGCGCGACGATTTTGAGGCCGACTTGATCGCACAACTCAGCGAGCTGCGCGAACAACTGAACTGGCTCTACAGCAAGATCAACCGTCCGCTTCAGATCGAGGGTGACGATCCGGCCGCGAAACTCGCGGTCTTGCAAGAGGAAGTGCGCGAACGCGAGCACCGGATGCTCGAGATCACGCGTCAACTGCAGCATCGAAGCGACGCGAACTTCATTACTCCCGGGCTCGAACGATTGGACGTCGCGGGACTTCAGCGCGACCTCGGGAAAGATACCGCGCTGGTCGAATACACGAGCATAGACGGCGAGCTGCTGGCTTTCGTCGTCACCGATGTCGGTGTACAGGTAATTCGAGGGTTGAGTAACGAGCGAGAAGTCGGCGAGCAGCTGGAACAGTTCCGATTTCAAATAGACGCTCTCCGTTTCGGCGCTGAGCGGATGCGAAAGCATTTGCCGCATTTGACCAAGCGAGTCGCGCATCATCTGCACGCGCTGTACGACCTGGTGCTGGCGCCGATCGACAAAGCGATTGATCCGCACAAGCGGCTTGTCATCGTTCCGCATCGCGAACTTCACTACATTCCTTTTCATGCTTTGCACGATGGCGACGGTTATCTGATCGAGCGTCGAGAAGTTACGTACGCGCCGAGCGCCGTGGTTCTGCGCCACTGTTTGCGACGGTCACCGACGGCTGTTAAGAGAGCACTGCTGGTGGGAGTTCCAGACGAGCAAACGCCGCGCGTGTTGGAAGAAGTCCACGCCCTCGAATCGCTTTTCGTGGACGCCAGGCTGTTGCTGAATCAGGATGCGACTCTTTCCGCTGTGCGCGAGCTTTCTTCAAACGCGGATGTGGTCCATCTGGCTTGTCATGGCCAGTTCCGTCCGGACAACCCGCTCTTTTCATCGCTCCAGCTCGCGAACAGTTGGTTGACGGTACGCGATGCTTACGAGCTCGATCTGCAACGGTGCGAACTTGTGACGCTCAGCGCGTGCGAAACCGGAGTAAGCGCGGTTTCGCCAGGGGATGAGCTGATCGGACTGGCGCGCGGATTCTTTTCGGCTGGTGCGCCGTCGCTCTTGATGAGCTTGTGGACGGTTGATGACGAGGCGACAGCCGATCTTATGAAAGACTTCTATCGACGGCTGACGAACGGAGACTCGGCCGCGTCGGCTTTGCGACAAGCACAGCTCGAAGTGCTAAAGACCCAACCACATCCGTTTTTCTGGTCCCCGTTCGTGCTGTTCGGCCGCTGGTGACGCGCTGAGCGACACTGTGACTTGGAATGTAACACCCTGGCGCCGAGGTGTTTCACTATGTATCAGTCGGCGGTTTTGGGCCAAACCTCAATTTGCTGAAAATGTCTGACAAACTTCAGTTATGTCGTTTAAGAACAATCGGTATTACCTGCGAAAGTCAGCGACAAGCTGAAGCTTGTCGGACATACCAAAGGCATGGTGGTTGCTTCTAATGAACCTCGGAAAACTGGAAACTGATTGGTAACTCGCGTCATTCCCCCTCTTGCTTTTTGTTGCGGCGAACTAAGTTCAGAGGTCGCCGCTGCCCATGATCCAAACCGTTATGAAGCGAATGAAGAACAGATCCACTGACAGTGCGATGGCTCTCGTCCGACGAATCGCGAAGCTGAAAACGATTTCGTTCCTGTTGCTGGCGTTGGCGATCGGGTTGATCGCAATGCCGCCGGCGCGCATGCAGGACAACGCGTACAGGTCAGCGCGAGCTCTGGAAGGTGACGATGGGTCGCAGGAGGAGTATGTCGACGGTCAGGTAATCGTCCAGCTCCAACCCGGGTTTCAGATTGCGACGGTGGCGACAATGTACGGGCTTGATCCTAATCCGATCGGCGCGTTGACGCTGAGCGCTGATCCGCCTGAACCGCCCGTGACAAACTACCTTATGCGCATAGTCGACGGTTCGACCGTTCCGCAGAAGGTGGCCCAGATGGCGGCCGACACGTTGCGCATTCTTTTTGTCGAACCGCATTTCATCCACTCCGCTCCCGAAGCAGCGCGGCCGTCCTGGAGTGTCGGCGATTCATATGGCCAGGTCGCGGCCGGAAGAAAGACGTACAACGGACAATGGTCGCGGAGAACGATCAAGCTGGATGAAGCTCATCAGATCTCGCGAGGCGCGACTGCGGCGAATCCGCCCGTGTCTGTAGTGGTGGCGGTACTCGATACCGGTATTGATCTTAATCATCCGATGTTCGCCGGGCGGCTTGTGCCTGGCTACGATTTTGTCGACGGCGATGACAATCCGAGCGAAGAAGGAAGACCGGAGATCGGACCTTTCGGACACGGAACGCACGTGGCGGGAATCATAGCCATGGTAGCTCCCGCGGCGAAGATTATGCCGATTCGCGTTCTGGGAACGAATGGACGCGGAACCGCGTTCACGCTCGCTTTGGGCGTGAAGTTTGCGGTTGATCACGGAGCTGATGTAATCAACATGAGCGTCAGCACGCCGAACGAAATGGAAGTGGTGCAGGACGTTTTTTATCACGAGTTGGAAGGACCCGAAGACTTTCCGGCGGGATCTATGCCGGGAGCCGTCGCGGTTGTGGCAGCCGGAAACTCTGGCCTGTCGGTCAAGCAATATCCAGCCGGAGTCGTAGACACCGGCCGACCTGGACGCGAAGTACTGGCCGTGGCCGCGAGTGATCAGAACGATCTCTTAACGTCGTTTTCCACGCGTGGTAACTGGGTTTCCGTAATGGCGCCCGGCGAACGAATCACAAGTCCGGTTCCGTATAACCATTACGCCAATTGGTCAGGCACATCGATGGCCGCGCCTTTGGTGGCAGGCGAGGTCGCGTTGATTCGCGCTGTGAATCCGAATGCAGAACCGAAGGACGTTGTTTCGCACGTGAAGAGTTTTGCGATTCAAGTCGCGGGTCAGCGGCCGAGAATAGATGCGATGCGGGCTGTTAGTAATCCGGTTGATGATTAATGCGACTCGAGCTCGCTTTAGGATTCGATAATCACAAAAGTAAAAGCCGGTGCTTCACAAAAGCACCGGCTTATTCATTCTCGCGCAAATTGATTTTGTTATTGAGGCGCTACTTCCAGAGGAACCGCCGGAAGATAAGGAACCGGGTTGGTCGCCTGACCTTCGACACGTACTTCGTAATGAAGATGCGGACCGGTTGAACGACCGGTGGAACCGACCAGGCCCAGCTGGCCGCCGCGTTGAACTGACTGGCCAACGATCACGTCTATCCTCGAAAGATGTCCGTATCGAGTGCTCAATCCGTTTCCGTGATCCACGTAAACGACTCGGCCGTAGCCGCGCAGCCAACCAGCGTTGGTTACCACTCCGTCCGCTGTCGCGATAACCGGAGTTCCCATCGGAGCGCTGATGTCCTGGCCCTTATGAAATTCGGATCCGGACCCGCCAAACGGATTTCGACGAAAGCCAAAGCCACCGCGCATCGCACCTGCAACGGGCCAGATCGATGGCATGTCTCGCGCGCCCAACACCCGCGACGGCGCCGATGGAAGGCGACTGGAAACCGGTGCTTCCGAAATAATCACAATGTCATTCACCAGCGATTCACGCGCCGGGGTGTGTCCGTCCACAGGCTTGGCAGAAACGATGACAGTCTTTCTGATAGCAGGCGGCGCTATTGGCTTGGTCCAATTCACCCGCTTCGAGACCTCTTTGGCCTTCGGATGATTCTTCGACTCAACCCGCTTTGAGATCTCCCTGACCTTTGGCTGCTTTTTCGTTTCGACCTTACGTGCTCGCTCGTCGCGCTTGCTTTGCGTTCGCTTTGATTTGTTCTGTGCGGACACTGAAGGCGCGACACACAGCAAACCGACCGCAATCACAATCAGCAGCCGAATAGAACCGGTGAAATTGAAGCTGGAAAGAGAGCCGTAGCTGGATGATGGACAAATTCCGGGGGAGCAGGGGAACAAACTATTTTTTCTTGTCATTAAACTTTCCCGGCAAGCCTTCAACGCAAAAGTAGATCAAGGGGAATTGCGTCATGCCTCGCGCAAAAGCACAGTCGTCAGGGGCATTCAGGGGACAGTGCTCAATTTACTTGTTTGTTTATTTCTTTCTGCTTGCCAGAAGGATGCAAGCAAAATGAGTCTAACCAATTCACGAAAGTGTCACAACCAGCAATTTGACCTGTAGTGTTTGACTCTAGGACGAAAACGGACGAATGTTCAGTGATATCGATGAACACCGTCACAATGCGACCTAAACCTAGACACTTTGTAAAAGAAACAGTGGCGATGTAGTTGGGAAATCGCACTTAAGTTTAAGAACTTGCAGTCAGGAAGGGGACCCTGTCCCCGCCTCCAGTCTCATGGCTCAAAAGTCTGGCCAAGTATTAATAGACTTGAGAAGAGTTTCATATTGAAGCGGGGAACAGGGTCCCCTTCCTGACTGCGAGTTTCTTCAACCTTGAGAATTGCGACGATGCTGCTTGTTGACGCAACCAAACTAAAAATATGAAAATGGCTCTGCCTGGTTGATCAATTTCACCAATTCGCCGGAAGCTTTTCTGCCTTCCAAACTTCCTGAAAGGTCGTGTGATGGAAATCGAGAGTGATCCAATGGATTCGCGCGAGGGCTCCGAGACCGCTCCGGCGGCCTCATCTTCGACGCAATCCCAACCGGACCCTCAAGTCGACCCCATCCACCAAACTCCTTCAGGCAGCACTAAGCCCGAAGGGCCACGCATCGCTTACGTCCTTTTCACCGACATCGTAGATTTCTCGAAACGCAGCACCGAAGACCAGACTGAGTGCATCGAGAAATTCCAGGAGATCGTCAGCAGCACCGCGGAGTTTCAAAGAGCGCATGCCGAAGGACAACTGATTTCTCGTTCAACCGGCGATGGAATGGCGCTGGTGTTTTTTGAAAGCTACCTGGCGCCGGTTCAATGCGCGATCGAGATCAGCAAGGCGCTTCGTCAATGTCCTGACATTGGATTGCGGATGGGAGTCTACAGCGGACCGCTTGTTGTTCGACACGATGTAAGCAAACAGAAAGACGCGACCGGCGACGGCATAAACATGGCCCAGCGCGTAATGGACACCGGCGATGGCGGCCACATTCTGATGTCCAAAACGGTCGCGGATTATTTGATGCCGTCAGGAAAGTGGGCCGAACGGTTGCACGACCTGGGCGAAGTCGAAGTAAAGCACAAACGAGTCGTTCATCTTTACAGCCTTCATGACAACGAAGTAGGGAATCCGCGATTACCGGCTAAGCTTACCAAAGCTCGCCAGAAGAAATTCATGATAGCGGGCGCTGCCTCGTTCGTCGCGCTGTTTCTTGTCGCCGCGATACTTTTGTATTTCTTTGTTTGGCGACGAGCTCAACTCGCCGGTTTCGCGCCGCCGGTAAACTCGGTAGCGATCCTTCCGTTTGTGACGCTCAGTACCGACCCGGCCATGCAACTGGTTTGCGATGAGATTCCCGCGCACATCATCATCAAGCTGGGAAATCTATCGGACCTGAAAGTGACCGATCGGCAATCGGCAGCGTTGTTCAAACAGCCTCAGGAACAGACCGATCTCCAACACATCGGAAGCAAGCTGAACGTTCGCGCAGTGCTGACGGGGCGGTTCGTGCAACAGCAGGGTCAAACCTCTCTGCAGGTCGAGCTCGTAGACGTGAAAGATCGCCGTCATCTCTGGGGCGATGATTTCGTCTATCGCGACGCCGACCCCCTGCTTCCATCGCGGATAGCCACGGAGGTGTCAAAGAAACTTGCGCTGAAGGTTACCAACGACGAACAGGCTCGACTCGAGAAGCCATACACCAACAGTCCCGCGGCGCTTAACTATTATTACGAAGCGAGCAAACGCTTGAACAGCCGCGGAAACGAAACCGAGCTGAACGAAAGCATAGAGTATTTCAAACGCGCGATTGGCGAAGATCCGAACTTCGCGGTCGCATACGCGCGGCTGGCGGACGCGTACGCGCTACTTACTTTTTACGGCAAGCGAAAGCCGAAAGACACGTACGACGATTCGATGAAGAACGCGCGTAAAGCTATCGAGTTGGACAATCAACTGGCCGAAGCGCACACCACGCTCGGACGCAACAAGGCATTCTACGAATGGGATTGGGCCGGCGCTGAAAAGGAATTTACGCAGGCGCTGAATCTCAGGCCAAGCTACGCCGCTGCTCATCACTTGTACGGCGAGTTCCTCATCTCGCAGGGACGGTTCGACGAAGGTCGCGCGCAAATGGAACAGGCGCTGAATCTCGATCCGTTCTCGACTGTCATCAGCGCGGACCTCGGCGGCGAGGCGCTCTTCTACGCTCGACGCTACGATGAATCGATCGCGCAGCTTGAAAAGACAATCAAGCAGGATGCGAAGGGTACGTGGTATCCGCGCTATTTGCTCGGGTGGGCGTACGCGCAAAGCGGCAGGTTGCCGGAAGCAGTCGAAGTGCTGAAGGCCGCGCGGGGCGGCACGAAGCCCGACGAAGTCCGTCCCGCTCCCGCCGCGATGCTTGCTTATTCCTACGCGCTCTCGGGCAACAAAGACGAAGCGCGAAAGATCATCGAAGAGTTGAAGAGGCTTTCCGCGGACCGGTACATCGCGCCGTACTATCTGGCCACGATCTACGTGGGCCTGGGTGAAAAGGAAGAGGCCATTCGACAGCTAAGAACCGCGCGAGACGATCGCTTTATGGGAATGGTTTGGCTGAAGGTAAACCCACGATTCGATAGCCTGCGAAATGAACCGGGCTTTCAAGAGCTGATGAGTGAGATGAAATTCTAGAAAAGCAGAACACAGGACTCAGAACATAGGACATAGGACATCGGACGCCAAAACATTGGACTTTGGACCTTAGACCCCCCGGCCTTCCCGCTGTGGTTACCCACACTCAAATCTCCGCAAACAAAACTCTTCCATGGCGTCTCCTTCCCGGCATTAGGAGGTGCCACAGACAATTATGAGCAGCGAAAGAAATGGCAATGTTTTTAATGCGGGATTCGCGCTGGCGGTAGCGCTGGTGCTTTCGTCGATCGTCGGCGCATGGGCATACACCCGAAACAAGAATGCAGAACAAGTCGTGACCGTGACCGGCTCGGCGCGCAAACGAATCAAATCAGACCTGGTTATTTGGAGAGCCGCGGTTTCGTATCAGGCTCCACAGCTATCGGACGCCTACAAATCACTATCGGATAACATTCCGCGCGTGAAGCAGTACCTACTGTCGAAAGGCATCGCGGAGAATCAGATTACGATCTCAGCGATCTCGTCCAGCACGCTGACCGGAAAAGACAGCGACGGTAACGACACCGGAGCGATAACCGGATACTCACTGCGACAGGAAATTGAAGTTCGTTCAAACGAAGTGGAGAAGATAGCAAAGATCGCTCGCGAGGCAACCGAGTTGATCAACCAGGGAATCCTGTTGGAATCGATGTCGCCTGAGTATCACTACACCAAGCTGGGCGACTTGAAGATCGAAATGCTGGGCGAAGCCGCCAAGGACGCGCAGGTTCGTGCCAAACAGATCGCCTCGAGCACCGGCAGCAGCATCGGCAACGTCCGCTCCGCAAGAATGGGAGTTATGCAGATCACGCCGGCGGATTCGAACGAAGTCTCCGACTCGGGAATGAACGACACGTCATCGCTCGAGAAAGACATCACCGCGGTAGTGAACGTCAGCTTCGCGGTTGACTAACACCGACCAAAAGTTACTCAACGACAAACAAGAGCGTGCCGCCCAAGTGGGAGGCACGCTCTTCAGCATTTATCGCAAGCGATTGTTCGAAACACGTTCGAACTGCGTCAGGATATTACTTGCGACGGGTTAAAACGCTCGGCTATTATGCCGCTGCGACTTTTCTCAACTCAGCCGTCGCTCGAGTGGCTAGACCTTGTAAGCATCGTCATTACTCTTAGTCTTACTTCATTCCTATCATTGCTGAATCACGGAGACGCGGAATGGGCGAGCCTCTGATCTTTGTTTCATACAGTCACAAAGACAAGAATCAAAAAGAGGAATTAGTAGTTCACCTCAGATCCCTTCAACACCTCGGGATAATTGATCCGTGGACCGACGATAAGATCGAAGCAGGTGATCGATGGTTGGCAGCAATCGAACAAGCGCTGGAAAAAGCCAGGATCGCAATCCTGATAGTGACTGAAAATTTCCTGGCCTCGAAGTTCATTCAAAGCGAGGAAGTGCCCGCGCTACTTCAGCGTTTGACCGAAACCAGTGAACACAAGCTCACTGTCATTCCATTTATCACGCGTCAATGCAACTGGAAAATCTTTGAGTGGATGAATGAATTGCAGGTGCGGCCGAATGAGGCTAAGCCTGTTTGGAGCGCCGGTCGCAGTTATCGAGATCGGGTTCAGACTGAGCTGATGGAGGAAATTGCTCGAATCCTGCAAGCGGATCAACCCTTGAAAGGAGTTTTCAAAGCAAAACACGAAGCGAATAAAGCCAAAGCCCGGGCGCTGAAGAGCGACCCGTCGATGCGCCCGAGCGCCGAAGTGAATTCGCCGATACAGCTAACTGAAGCAGGGCCAGCGGTCGAATCGGAACAGGATGCGGGTCTTCTAACCCCGGCGATGCTTCAGTTCGACGCGACCGTTCCCC
This sequence comes from Pyrinomonadaceae bacterium, assembly GCA_963702045.1. Taxonomy (GTDB): domain Bacteria; phylum Acidobacteriota; class Blastocatellia; order Pyrinomonadales; family Pyrinomonadaceae; genus JACMLC01. Next base: position 3,842,118 of record OY969701.1, on the reverse strand, counting down.
AATGTTTGGACAATCAATATGTTTCCGAACGCGTTTTTCGGTACATGATCAAACACGGCGCCGACTATTCAGATCCCAAGGTTAACGCATGGCGCAAGAAGGATACGAACACCGAGTTCATCCGGTCGCTGGTCTATTCATCACAGGTCGTTATCAATCGCGCGTTTCTCAAGAACAACAAGTTCCTTTATCAGAATTTCAGCAACGGAAATAAGAACCTGGCCGCGTTTGCCGAGTTGGTGAAGAACAAGGTCATTGTTCCGTATCTCAATAAGGAACTTTCGCTGACAGACCGGACGACGTTCGACACCCGGGATGAAGGCGAAAAGGCTATCAGGACGCTGGTTGAAAAAATTGGGCAACACGTTCCCTGCGTCAGGCTGGCATTGCCCGACGCAGACGCGGATGGCGTGGACGATCGCGAGAATTTACAGATGGCCGCGCATATGGAGACCAGCTTTGGCAGCTACTTCCTCGGCCTGCGTGCATTTCAGGAAGGTCAGATCAATCAGATGATGAGCGAGCTTTTTAGCTCCAGCTCCAACACGCCGAACGCAGAGGAATTCCGACCGCACTTACTGAAACTAAGAAGTGCGGTTGATCGTTGTCTGGATGCCAACCCTGTGCTTTATCGAAGCGAACTTTATAAGGAACTCTTTATCGCTGGAAATGAGAAACAAAAGGGAGTGAATACGGCTCTGGGCAAATTTCGCAAACCGACAAAGGCCGATCCGTTTTTGTATGAGCTAAAGAAGCTTGTTGACCTTCGGTATAACTCGAATCTTCCGGATTATCTTCGCCGCTACACCTTCACGCCGCTCAACATGCCCAGCCGACTTGCCTTACAGGATGGCCAGAAGGCAGCGCAACAAATCGAATCAAGAAAAACGGTGGCGTTGCTTGATGACCTGCGAGATCACTTCGTGCAGATTCAACGGAAGTTTATGGCAAACGCCCATAAGGGTATGAACCTGCCTTTTCTGGGTGAGTTGTCGATCGCCGACGTGATCGAGGCCCGCCGGCTCGACGAGTGGCACGAATTCGCTCGCTATCAGCAGGAGATGTTGAAGGAGCCCCTGGAGATCGCAAATCGCCTCGAGAGTTTTCAATACAAACTTGAACAGTTTCAAAAAGCAATGTCGGATTGGTACTATGAGAAATATCCAACCCGACGAAAGAAGGAGATCTATGCGAGCTACGCAACTTTTGCCCTGCAAGCAGGCGGACAGCTAATCGCATTGGGACTCGATCCGCGAACTCGGGAGGTGGGGGGAAGTGCGGAGTTGTATAATCCTGAGACGCTTGCAGGTAAGAAGGTAAATGATTACGACCTGTTGTTAATGATCAACGTCATCGATCTGAAGAAGCAGAAGCTGGACAGAGATCGAAGCTACGGAATTGAAATCGTGCGAGACGACGCTGGACTGAAGGGCGAAAAGCTGATCGATTTAATCAACAGTTTTCGTGATGTTGGCGGAGACCCAGTTGACTATTCGGCAGCGTCCGATCTGGCGGAACAAGGATAACAGGTTAACTCGAAGTGCTTACCCAACATCAGCATGACGCAATCGAGCGTTACCTTGAGTTCGCAACGGCCTACCCACAACTCTTCAAACCAAGAAAATTGCGCCGCATCGTTTTGGACCGGAGTGCGCTTGAAACTTACGCCGAGGAAAACCGCGTGGCCCTGGGAGTCGTAGCCGAAACACCGCACATGTATTTCATAGTCGACCTCGTCGAAGCTCTCGACCAGAACAGTCAGCCATTTCGATATCCATACCTGCGCCTGGTGTACCGCAAGCAATTAGAAGGCGGGGTAAATACCGTCGTCATCGGAACCATTTCGAATCCTGAACTTGGCCCGGTCGGTTCGGTAGTGATGCTCAAACAGGAGCGCCATGCCACCGGAGAATTTCATCTCGAACTGCCGCGTGGGTTCGGAGAAGTAAATTTGGACGGCGAACAAAACGCGTTGAAGGAACTCCTTGAAGAAACCGGATATGTCGGAACGAGCGCTCAGCTACTCGGCACAATGCACACCGACACCGGCGTAACGGACGCGCTTGTCTCCTTCTATCACGTGCAAATCACCTCCAAGGTCGACCCAACCCCCGAACGCGAAGAAGCGATCGAGGAGGTCCGCTTGATATCCGTCGAGGACCTAGGGGCAAAAATCCCCCGCGGTGAAGTCACCGACAGCTTCACCCTCCAGGCCCTCGCGCTGTTGAAATTGGAAAACTGCTAGCCCCTCAAAAAATGAGTTGAACCGAGGTAGGAACGTGAAACTGTGGTACTAAGAGATATTATCGATCAAGTTTTGGGCAGGTACAATTAGCCGCACAAACCGCTATATGTTCCAAAAGCATCTAACCCTCATAACTCCTTTATAAGCGTCGCTCATCGATTGTGAATTGAACAAAACAAGAATAGTATCCAGTCCTCAATCTGATGACGTGCGTTGATTTTGTGCACGGAACTTCAAGCAAGTGCCCGCAAACATTCTTTCAGTAAACCCTCTATCGGCGGTGTAAGAAATGAAAAGCCACTCCATCCTCGCTTTATCCGCAGCATGTCTGTTGTTGTTCACAGGCTGTTCACGCAGTCGGAACTCGCCGCCGCCCGCCACGAATACATCGAGTGAGAACAGGCCTGATTCTCGGCCCACGAACAGATCGTTGACAAAAGAACTCGATGATTCGGAGAAAAAGCAGGGACTGGTAATTGAAATCACGGACGGAGATACGATTACGATACTTGACGACCAGGAAGAGTTTCATATCGTTCGTCTGCAAGGTATCGACGCACCAGAGCGCCGGCAGGCATATGGCGACGCATCTCGCGCATATTTAGCAAGACTCTTAGCGGGCCAGCAAGTCACTATCGAATTCAACAAACGAGACCGCAACGATCGCATCATTGCAAAGGTCCTAATGAATGATCGCGACATATGTCTGGAACAAATCAAGGCGGGTCTTGCCTGGCACTTCAAGCGCTTCGAGAACGAGCAATCTGTTGATGATCGTCAACTCTATAACGACGCCGAATTAAGCGCCCGGTCAAATAAGCTAGGCCTGTGGCGAGATGCCTCTCCTATTCCCCCGTGGAGTTTTCGAGAGAACTCCAAGCTTCTGCGGTAATCGGTGGCGCGCCGTCCTTATCACTTATCAGCGCTAGCCAATCATAACGGGCCGCCATGCAGGTTCTCAAAATGTAAAGACCGCGTGAGGCCTCGCTGTATCACAAAATCACAACGCAACTTAAAATCAAGAGATCATATCTTTATGTAGAGACCGTCAGTACCGTTTGAAACTTCATGTAGTACCGGGAACCCTCTACTGTCAAGAGAGGCGACCCTTGGTGGCAGACTTTGTGCCAGTTTCAACACGGGTTGGTCCTCGATGGCCGTAGTTCAAAGCTTTTGGTCCACCGTGCGAGTGCTGTGAAGTCCCTTTTGCGGTTGGAGGGTCATCGATTGAATTTTTCTTTAGCGAGAGCAAAGCGTTGAAGAACACTACCAAGAAAATCACTTCAAAAATATTAGCGATGGAAGTAATGAATTTGGCGTAAGCAGTTGTCGGAACAATATCGCCGTAACCAGTGGTTGTGATTGTATAAATCGAGAAGTACAGGTAGTCCATTAGTCTTAATTCTTTGGCCCGTGTCTGGGCGATACTCTCACTCTGAGTGGTGGCTAGAGTGTTCAGCTTGATGAGCGCTTCACGCTGTTGGACAGTTAATGTCAGAAGCTGGGCGGGGTCCAATACGATTGGGCTTTCCGGGATTGTCTCGAGCGTGGCGATGACAACTCTCTTTTGTTCTTTAGGTAGCTTGCGATCAATATCTTCTATCGAAAAGGTGGAACTCGCAATTTTCTCCAGAAACTCCTCTCGTCCTGTGCTTGGTGTTACTCCGAGAGCATTCAACTCGTCTGGTCGAAAACTCTCCTGCTTTATTGCCCCACGATTTAATTGGAGCAGTGCTTCATCGGCGGCCGGGAATATCACCCATTCTATGTTTTCGAGTTTGCGAGCTTGTTCAAGCCGAAGCATCTGTAGGATCTCGTACTGGACGTTATGAGCTCTCGCATCTGACAGTTCGTAATTCGAAAGGTAGCGCACTGAAGTAGACGTCGGAACTCTGATAGGCTCGTTGTCTGTATGGCCAATCAGGACCACCCGTACGCGTTGGCCCATATCAGTCTTCTTTCGTAGCGTGCGGGTGATGTGCTTTAAGCTACACTGATTGAAACGATCTCTTGGTAGATGCGAGTCAATCCGCTTTGGCTTGGATACACAATCTTCCTTGCTCCGGTAAAGCAAGTTTGCCCGCACCTCTTCAAAATAGAAGCCGAACTCTTCGCTCTCTTCACCTGGCGAAATACCATTTAGATCTGACTTCAATGGGGTGCTATTAGCGTTCGCGTATTCACTAGTTTGAGGAGTGTCACCATCATTAACAGCCGCATTGGATGCGGAGGGCAGATCGATATCATCAGAACTTTTGAGAAACGTCATATGCAAGGCGGGTTTTCCATTCTCCGTCCTTTGAAGAACATTCTTGTCGTGAAAGGCTAAGGAAAAGCCGAAAAGATACGCCACACCTAAGAAAAGAGCCATGAAAAACATGATAGCCCAGAAGGGATGATCGCCAACTCCGGCGCTTATATTTTGCGAGAACGTTCGAGGCGGAAGACCTGTAGGATGCTTTTCCTCCGTGCCTATCCCATCTGGCACCGGCGGATCTGGATTCTCATCTTTAGATTCCTTAAGTTCGAATTGGTCCCTCTTTCCCATAATGGCAAATGTCATTCGGGTCACAAACCCAAGCACCACAAAAACTAAGAACAGTGCGACATACGAAAACACTTGATGAGTTTTCCACGAAGTAGAGTAAATGATCCATAACAATAGGTAGCTGGCTTGGCAAACAAAGGTCGACCACCAATTGAACCACCAGAAGGCGAGAGTGGTCTTATTTCTGAGTACACACAAACCAGTCATTTGGAGAGCGCAAGGCACGCCAAAGAGTAAAGTAATCCATAAATGGGATTCGCCTTCTGCATGTCTGACGCATCCGATCGCGACCAAGACAAAAATAAATACAGGGAAAATGATAATCGCCGTAATTGTATTTTTGAAGAGGTATACCAATTTCTCGCGGAAACTTGCCGAGAGGTTCTCTGACATAATGTCTCTTGCTCCTTGGTGAGATGATGCAATAGACCTGCTTGTTTGAAGGGCAAAGTGTGAACTAACTCACTGGCGCGACAAACCGCAAGGATTAGTCACCGCCGGCGATTTGGCAGAAAGGCTGCGGCTGGACGTCAGCGGCGATAGATGAGAACCAACTCAATGCGTCGGTTGCGGCGGCGAAGGTCGTCGTTCCCGTTGTCCGCTTGTAGTTTTTCCATGTTGTAGCCTGTGTCGTCAGGGCCGCGTTGCACAGATTTATATTCACCGAACGAAGTCACGGACATCAGATGGGATGCCGGATCGATCTCGACCCTCTTATTGCTCCGCAAAAAATCGAAGACAGCAATGGCCCGGTTGGCAGCCAATTCGACGTTTGACCCGTATCGCTTGCTAACAGCCGTATCGGCGTGACCCTGGATCTGAATCTCTCTAATCAGCGAGAGTTGCGTTCGTAGCTTGACGCCGACTATCAACAACACTTGTTCGCCTTGGGGTTTTATATCTATATGATCCGGTTCAAATAACAGTTTGTCGCTGAAAGTGATGCGTTGGGAATTGAGATCATTGTGGATTTCTATATCCGGGTCCGCGGTTTTGTTGAAATAAATACCAAACACGTTTTCCGCAATTTTGACCGGCTTCACGTTGTATTCATCTGCGAGGGAATTAATCATGCTCATCTGGTTGGCCTGAACCTCTTTGAGGTTGACCGTGCCGAGGGTTTGCACAACCGCGACGAGAAACAACGCCAGGCACAACACCAGCACCAACGCCAGCATCATGTCCGCGAACGACGGCCAAAAGTTAAAGCTAAGAAGATTCTCGTCTTCCATCAACGCCTGCCAAATGTAACCCAGCTTCTTAAGCGATCTCGCCAGCTCTTTTTCGTCGGCGTGTAAACGGATTGGCGTCCGGGACTATCAGAGTCCTGGGTATGCGCCTGTCGACTTCGTGATCGCGTCGAACCAAATCGTTCAATTCTGTTCATGAGTGCAGTCAACACACTTGTTTGCTTTGCGAGCAGTTCGGTGAGAGGCCCATCGCCTTCCGGACGTGTCTTGACCTGCTGGCCCAACGTATCCACGCTTTGACTCAACGAGACGATATTATTTGATAGGGCATTCACGTCCTGCCCAATCTGTTGCCCGTGAGTGGCGAATGAGCTGCTGCTCGCTGAAAAGCTGTCAGTGCTGGCGGAGAGTTGCAGCAGGAGTGAGGGAAGCTGTTCGCTCAAGCTTTCCAGACGGTTCAACTGTTGCTGGTTGGTCTCGTTTTGCCTGAAGAACTCCTGCTGCAGAGTTGTGCGCCACTCGTTAGTGTATTCGTTGAAATTGCTAAACGTATCCGTGAACTTAGTTGCCGCAGAGTTGAGCGGCGCGTCAAGATTGTGCAGGCGATCGCCCAGGCTGCGTAGATGCACCTCTAATGCGCCTTCGACGTTCTTAAGTCTCGTCTGCAGAGCTTCCTCAACGGCGCCCAGGCTTTGTGCCAGATTTTGACGCAACGGCTGGCCCAGCGCCTGATCCAGCGACTGTACGATCTCCTCGTTCCGAACGCTTAGATTCTTGAAAGCCAGTTCAGCCTGAGCCAGAACCGCACTTAGCTGTTCATCGATCTTGCCGCGACTCACGATGTAAGCAGCTTCATAACTTTGCAATGCGCTGAGAACCTGCACAAGTTGCCCATGCTGGCTGTTGATCTGCCGCTGGATGTTCTGTTGGAAGTCCTGCGTTCCGGCGATATTGCTTTTCACGCTTTCCTGAAAGACTCTTGACTCGTCCAGCATCTGCCGGTGGATATTTTGAAGACTCTTGTGGTAAGGCTCTAAGTTCTCCACGCCCGCAATAAAATTCTGTGAGAACGTTGTTAGATTGTCGGCCACCTCCTCCATTTTTAGAAGAGCAGTGTTGGCGTCGGTCAATGTGCTGCTGAACTTGCCGGTCTTATGCTGGATCTTCTCCGCGAATTTCGCGACGTCTTGCGCCGCAGCGAAACTGCGTTGCATTTGCTGCTCGCTGAGTTGGAGCTTGTCCAGTAGTTTTTGCGCGGAGGTATGTACGAGTTGAGGGACCCACACGGTCAGCGTCATACGCTCGAGTAGATTGCCTAGAGGGAAGGCGACAAAGCGCAAGTAAACGGCGAACAAAAGCACGCCCACTACTGTCAATGAAACCCCCCAGATGCTGGGAGCAAACGCGCCTTTGAGGGTTCCGAGCAATTGTCTCAACCCCTTACTCAGCGCGTCATTGCTGAGTTCAGTGCTGCTGTGCAACAGCGTGTCTAACGAAGCCAGTGTGTCCGAGATCCCGAAAAGTGTCCCAAGTAAACCAAGAACAATAAAAATGGATAGCAGCGAGCGATGGAATACGTTACCGCGGAACAAAGCGTCAGTTGTGTTTTTAACCAGGCCGCGCACGTCAAGTTGGCTCTCGTTCCACCCGGCATCAAATATGGCGCGCAGATGCCTACTGATTGGATTGTGAGCGCTAAACCCTCGAGCTAGTAGAAAGTCTCGGAAAGCTTCCTCACCTTCCTCGGGCAAAGACAGCGGAGCCTCGCTCGCCCTACTCATGGCATTACGTAACACGCCTACATCCTCGGAAGCCTTGATTTGTCGTCTGTGACGGCTGTGTTGCCAAAAACGCCGAAGCAGCAAACAAAGCCAGAAAACAAACAGCCCCAACAGGACATACACGATCCACAGCGCAATCTGATTGTCCGGCTTTAAATATTCCAAAATTCTCATGATGATTAGACGATGTTGCCCAATAAGCGTGGAAGCATAAGGAGCCGCCGATGCGGCGCGGTGAGGAGGACCTCAGTCACCGGGGCCCAAATCCAGTTTGCCGGGCACACGAAGTTCCCAGCGTTCGCCTTTGCGTTCGAATATAGCCGGCTGCAAAACTCTGTAGCGCGAGTAGAAAAGCGCCGGATTGTGATCCTGAGTTTTACCGAAAACTTCCCCCACAGCGCCGGCACTATAGCTTACGACTTCAATCGTCAACCCTAAACGCGGCACGACGGCGTATTCGCTTTTTCCGGGGATGGGAAAGGCGAAGAAATCCCCGTCCGTGGTACCTCTGAATTCCGCGACTAAGGTTGGGTTCTGCCTGCGCTCGACGGCGTTTACCGTTCCCACTCTAAGAGGTTGATACTGCTCGCGGAATTTCTCCCGCTCAAAGGCATCAGTCACAGCCTGGTTATATCGATCGATGATTTCCGCTGCGATGTCGTCCCGGGCAAGAGGGCGGCCCAAAATCGGTTCGGTCGGTACCGGTTTTGAGTCACTCGGAGAAAAATCGTCGAATGGAGGTGCGGTGTCTCCATACTGTGCTCCTGGGTACCATCCTAAGTCTACAGACGGCTCAATATGCTTGTTTCGGATAATCTCTGGGGGAGTAAGAGGAGATACTGTAACGATTTTTTTGGGGCCTGGTTTTCTGGCGAGGTTCTCAATGTTGCGTCTGATCTCTTTTATTTCCTGCTTCAGTTCCTTTAAAGAGGCTGCGAGTGTATTAATCTCTTGGGTCTCTTCCGCGGTACGATTACGATGGAACGGCCTGGAGAAATTTTTCTTAAGTCTTTCCCATCTGCCTGGTTCCTGATGCCTTGAGTTTAAGCGAGGGGGAGACCAATCAAGATTCTCCAACCTCAGCAATTTAGTTACTTCGTTTCTTGTTTTTTCGATTTCGTCTCTTACGTATCCAAGTTCTTCTTCCACTTTGTCCGATTCTTGAATCGGGACATCACTCCGCCGGCCGCGACGCGCGAAAAGGTAACCAGCCGCAAATATTAGATTGATAACTGACGAGGCAAAGTATGCCTTGAACAATATTATCGAGAGTCGTTGCAGCGTTTCCAAAATACTGCCTCATTCATCCGCGCTTGCCGCCGCGCAGAAGAGTTTATTCAAAGCGCCGCGGAGTAAAACAGGCAAAGTTTCTTGTTTGCCAAACCTCAACCGCCAAGCCTGAGTTCGAGCCAATGGCGCAGGGCGATGATGAATACCGGCTCGACCACGATGTTCGCCATCTTAGCCGTTTCGTAATAATGGCTCAGGCTCTGGCCCAATTGTTGTTTGACCTCTTCGACTTGGTCATTATTAAGGCTGACAGTCGATACCAACCCCCGGTTTTTGCCAAATCGATTAAATGACTCGACGAAGTCGGCCAGCCGCTCCAACTTGTCAGGTGAACGTAGTCTCTTGGTAAAAGCCTCCGGAGTCAGAACCGTGTTCCACGCAAACGTACGCTCTTCCTCTTTCTCCTCGCCAATGGTCGCGACGATTTCCGGCCATTCGTCAATCATTCCTTCGGCAATGAAACTCTCACCGGCCAAAACCTTGTTTTCAGAGTTTCCGCCCTGCAGTTTGCCGTCCGACACGAGGCCGTAAGCCGCCTCCTTTTTGGGCTCCCGACTGAGTATGACTCTCAGAGCCTGCTCATCGGTCCAACCGGCGCCCTGCGAGAAGACCGATCTATACAAGCCATTGATACGCCCGTCCTCATCAATATCTAACCAACGAAAAATGCGCGAGCCATTTCCACCGATGTAGATATTCGGTACCTCTTGACGATAAACCTCAATGTCAATCAGGTACTGGAGTAAAGACCCGACGTAATAGAACAGCCCCGAAGCACCCAGCGCCAAATGCTGCCGCAGGTCTTTGACTTGTTGCGTTCCCGCACGTTCCGGAAGCTGCTCCATGATTCTTTCGCTGTTGTAGCGGAGGAGCGCATCGGTCTGTGCGTAGTAAGGTTTTCGGTTGACCCCACTCCTGCTCTTAACTTCGAGCAACGGCTTGATGTCGATATCAAATAGCTCAAGCAACTCCGGGTTATGCCAGAGATAACTCGAGAAAATATCTCTACCAGCCAGTAGCACTGAGGTCTGCCAAACAGGACTATTGTTTTGCCAGATTGAGATATCCGAAGTGCTGCCACCGATGTCTATGAAGATGCTTCCAACCGCTGGGGCGGCCTTGCCATATTTAACAAAATAGAGAGCTGCGGCCACGCTTTCCGTTTGCTTCGTATTGTCAGACACCAGCTTCAATCCTGATTGTGCGCTGCAATCGGCAGTGACCTGTTTCCATATGCCGGGGAAGCCCTCCATCTGCTCATCGCTAAAAGCGGTAGGGTAGGAGAAGGCCCAACTCGCTCCGTTTGCACCGGCATCTCGAAGTTCGGCAGCCGTCTGCAAACTGAGTTGAGTTAAAAACGCTCTTACCATTTTTCGATCGCGTTGTTCAGAAGACCATTTCAGGTCGAAGGCAAGACCCTCTCTGCAAGAGTTAAATCCGTCTGCCCCTTCAAGCAAATACGCGTGACCATTCAAGAAATGCTTCAGGTCCTGCCCCACAGGTGTATTGTAAAAATCATGAAAGAAACTGAGAATCGGCATCTCGCTCTCTTTACGAGGCAGGAAGAAGTCGAACAACTGCGCCTGTGCTATATCGCCGGAAGCAGTCACACTTACTTTTCGGTTCTCAAATTTGACGAGGCTGGTCTGGTCACCTGTGCGAGCGCAGATAGTCGTGCTGGTCGCGCCGAAATCAACACCAATCCTATAGGTCTTGCCCTGCGCTTTTAGTGACTTTGGTGCTTTGAGTAGCAACAAACCAGCGTCGTGGGGTTCCATCTGTTTAGTTTCTGTATTCGCGACGACAGCGCGGCAGGTCATTGCTTCCGGATAGGTTTCAGTGCGCCAGTAGCGGCGTTTACCAGTACCACGGGGGTGTGCCGCTTCACTTTCAACAGCCTGCCCCATCGCGAAAGGACTGGCGGTAAAGGTGACTGAAACATCATCCGCTGAATAACATGTGTAGTAAGCCTTCCAGGCATCATCTTTGAAGTCAGGCCAGATTTCCAGAATCGGCACGTTATCGAGCGGCTGTATATTTTCACGCGAATAGGTTTTTGCGAGTTCCACCAGGCGCCCCTCAGGTTTTTCCGGGTCAGGCCCTGAGAGATGCAGGAAGAGGCGGATTTTGAGTCCGTCTGGCGACTGATCCCATCGGACGCATTCAGCAAGGTCTACAGCGGTCAGATGCTGCATCAATTCTGACCTGAGTGGCAATATCGGCGTTATGAGGGTGCTACCGCCAGGCAGGGTTAACGATTGACTGCCGGGGCCAAGCGTCGCGGGGAAAGCGTTTTCTTGATAGATAACGAACAGCTTCTTTGTGAAAAAGTCTTCCGCTTTCCAGACATCCGCGTTATCCACTTTCACGTTTGCGGATGCCAGGGTCTGCGCACCGTCGACGGTCACGTCCTGCGTCGACATGTTCCATTGTTCGGCTATGCCACGGTGGAACACGAGGAGCGGTCTGGCGGGCATTCGACCAGTTGATGGAATCAGTCGGACATGCGAAGCGTCCTGAATGGCCTTTCCGTCGGCGGGCTTATCCAGATACTTGAAGATGCCCGATTCTCTTCCTTCAATCCCATAGCCGGATTGGCTCAGCTCACAGTTTCCAGGGCCAAGCTGGTTTCTGAAATTTCTGAGCAACCCCGCCACCAGGTTCCAGCGCGCGATTTTAATAGTCCGATGGTCTCCCACGTGCTTGATAAGATGGGAGAGCCAACCGGAGAGAATCTCCTTGTGACGCGGCGGCAAAAGTTTGACGGGGTCTTTGAGGTGTGTACCGTTGAACCAGCTTACATCCTGATTGCTTATGCGGTTCAGATAATCAGCTGCCGTCGCAACCAGCGTCGTGGGCGAAGTCATCCCGATGGGCTGACCATTGAAGAGGAAGATGTAAAGCGAGCGCCAGGACGTGTCGTCGGCCAGCGTCGCCTTCGGCAAGAGCTTTGCGAGCGTGTGAAGAAAGTCTCTCTGTTCCGCTTCATTCCCGTCCTCTTCCGCATCGGTCTGGGGCGGGAGCAGCGTCGGCAGCGTTACCGGAGTTACGGTTAGACGGTCCAAGCTGATGACTTCTTTGAGCGCCAGCATTGCAAGCAATCCACGCCACTCTCCCAGGGTGCGTTCATGCAGGGCGTGCCGGGAATTGAAAAGGGCCATTTCAAAGAGCATTGGACGAGCCCACATGTCCGGGATCGAGCTGATCTCGGTCTCGATCTTATCAACCTTTAAACCGCTGCTCAGTTTCTCGAGTGCGTCGCTCGTACGCACGTCCCATTTTCCAGCTTCCTTAAAATTGCCGACGTTATGATCTGCCTTCAGCTTTGGCAAGATAGGATGTGTCATGTTATTTCGGCCTCCGCAAGTGGGTGATAGTTCGGATCGAGAATTACTCCGTTTTCACTTTGCCGCACTCCCTGTAAAGAGCGTGGACGAATCGACCGACTCCCTCGGCGTTTGTATCCGTCACTTTGGCGTTGCTCATCTCCTCCCACAGGTCGCTCAAGGCTGAAGGATATTCTTTCGTTACAGGAAGCAGGAGGTTGGCGAACTCCTCGCGCTTGAAGCGCTCCGAAGGTTTGAGTTGGACAGTCTGCTTGCCGTTTTCATCAAGGATCGTTTCCGCAAAGGCGTTGTCGTTGATCAGATGTCCCGCAGCAGAGACGTTGTCCCCAGTCTGCGATTGTTCGATATTTGCCAGCCAGAGCAGAAAACTCTCGCAGTAAGACCTGAGCTGTTTGAGTTCTTTCTCCATGCTGCTCTTCAGGTCAATCTGCCGCTCGCGCTTGAAGAAATTGATGTACCACGGCGCCCTGTACTCGTGGCCGCGACTGTTGATGCTTTCTAACATGGGGTAGTAAGACGAGAGATAGGCAAACGCAAACCGCGCCAACTGATTGATCTTCTGTTTGAGCTGTGCGAAGCCCTCAGGAGCAAAGGGCAAGTCGGACCAGCCGGTTTTCTCCGACGCCCCTCGCGCGATATGTGGATAACCATCGATCTTGTCATGTCCGAAAAAATCTAACGCAGCTAACGCTGCATATACTTCCAGAAGATGCGGCTCGTTTTCCTGCTGCTGACCGCCAATGCTGGACGTGCGCATTGGCTTCAAGGTTTCATTGCCCAGAAGATATACCGAATTGCAAACCTTGAGCTCATCCTGATGGTAGTAATAAGCCAACGCAGTCTGTGTGCTTAGAAGGAAAGTTTCAGCATCTACCCGCAAACGCTCCTGCCTGACCGGGTCGAAGGAAAAGTAAGGCAACATCAATACGCTGCCGAGTTTGAATGGATGTCCCTGTATTTGCGAACGGAATTCGTTGCTCACGAGGCGCCCGATGGTCGGCACGCCTGAGGCACCCGTTCCGCCGAAAATCGAACCAAACAGCATCACCTTCGCCCCTTCGCCCGCATTAACATCAAGACCAATTTGGTTGCGTAAACTGGCCCATGGCTCCTCACTGCCGAGCTTGACGGCGGCTGCCATCACCGCTGCGCCGATCGATGGATGTCCACGAAAGCCTTTATCAAGCGGGGTCTCTTTTTCTTTGCGACTGTAAAGCACATCGAAGAGGTGAGCCGCCCCTTTCTCATGCAATGTTTCGTAGTGGAAGAACTGGTCCAGACGTTCCGGCTTATCCCGTAACGGGGACCACACGTCCGGCTGTGCGATGCGCAGACTGGTCTTGAACAGTGGCGTGTCGCCGAGCTTGAGCTGCTTGCAATCATAGTAGCTTTGAAGCAATGTCTCAGCGCGCTGTAGACTGCCGTTTGAACCGTCAGGATCGACAAACAATGCGAACAACGACTTGTTGTCCGGCATCAGGCCGGCGGCGCAAAGATGGATAAAGGCTTCAACACACTTCGCGCCGGTTCCACCGATACCGATCACGTAATAGCTCATGGACTCACCCTTTCTACGACTGGAAGCTACCAGCGGCGTAAGGTAACTGCGCCGATCGGCATGTACTTAAATGAGGCCGGCGAAAAGAACACGGTCAAAATGTAAAATGCGAAGAAGTTATTTGCTGCATAGAGCAGTGTCGACAATCTGCCCCACTCCTGCACCCGCGGCGTCAGCCAGTCTCCGGGCGCAGCCACCAGCATCGAAAGTAGAAGCAGGATCAACCAGATCCATCGCTTTCTCGAGTTCGCCTCGGTCCAATGATTAGGCCGATAGACCCATTGGCCTAAGCAATACCAAACGCCCCCCGCTCCCAAAGCGAAGAACAATCCGTACATTGCCCACGTTTCGAACCTAAAGAGCCAGTCATCGAGGGTGATCTCCGGCCCGGTGCTCACCAGCGTATCCAGCAACTGCCTTTCGCCTGGGATGATAAAGAAATAGAAGCCGGCAAAGATCAGCAACATGACTCCCATGAATATTAATAACCTTCCAGTCCCCATAACTCACTCCTTCCGGATTTATTTATCTACACGAATGTAGAAGTAAAGGTCTCCGACCCGGGGCCGGGTGGTACTAAGAACCGCGCCTTGTAGAGTTCCCAGAAAGTTTTCCAGGTTGTAGGTTTTTGCGCCGTTGAAATCTCCGGGGTTCTGATGCCAGCGCTTAATCTCGTCGTCACGCATATTCCACTTTGCAACCCAATCCGGTAGCACATAGTCCTTAGGAAGTAAGACGACACGAAACCGATAGATGCCGGCGGCAGGGAGTTCAGTGAGGTTAATATCCGATTGAAGTTCCAGCGTGTTGAATGGGGCCTGCTCGGGCGACAGCTTCGCGATCAGGCTGAAGGCCTTTTGCGCTTGCTCGTTCTCGACCAGAGCAAGTTCTTTCGCTCCCCGGTCTTCGCTCTTCCAGGCAGTAACTTCACTCGTCAACTCATGACCATAGGCCAACCCGTTCTCCAACTGCGTGTCGTAGGGCAATTCAATTCTGAACTTGACCGCCGATTTACTCTTGCTGGTTTTAAAAGTTCTGATGCGGTCTCCGATATCATCGCGGGTTAGCAGATTATCGTTACCAATGAGGCTGATTTTGTCTGCCAGTTTGAGTTTAGACTTTGCGAAGGACATGGGGCGTGAGGTCAGATGGCGCGAAAAAATCAGCACATGCTTTTCCGGTAAGGAACTCAGGCCGCTGCTGCTGAGAATCTTGAAATAGTGTTCAATGTCCGCGTGCGTGCCAAAAGCCAATATGTAAAAAGGACGATAACTGGCCGGCTTGTCGTCGCTCGTGTAAGGGAAGGAATAATTGTCTGTGCCCACGTCGTAAACTGAGCCGTCGAACTGGCTTCGAACGGCGTAGATACCGATTGCCAAATCATTAGCAATAAACTTCTGTTTGAGTTTCTCACTCAATTGATTGACGTCTGCGTTGTCCTGGAATAAATCCGTAATGATAACTGTCAGGTGCTTTGGCTTGGCTTGATCTATGACCCGCTCGATAAGAGTTTTCTTGTTATATTTGCTGTCGCTGTAGAACTTTGGCTTGCTGGCTTCCAAATATTCGCGCCCCGGAAGTAAGGCGATGTCATCTCCAAACTTATAGAATGTCGCTCGTCCGCCGTTCCATCCTTCGATGACGACTCTCTCCAACAAAGGGACAGTTTCCTGGTAGGAACTATTCGTCAACGTGGATACGAAACCTTTCATCGAGAGCGTTGCGTCGAAGAAGAGATCCACGGCCAAAGCCTCTGACATCGGTCCCAAACCATCAGATTCTATGTCTGGCGGGGCGACGCGCTTCTTTGAACATGCGGAAAATCCTGTCACTATCAGTAGCGACAAGCACAAGGAAACCAGAGTCAGTAAATTCGACTGTTTCCGGAACGCAATCTGAGACGGAAGTTGGGTTGCTGACATTCTTGAAGTATGCAGACGCGAAAACCATGAGGTCGACGGAACCGCAACCGGCTTACCCCATTTGAAACTTTCGCTGAATTTGCCCAAATTTCTGGCAGTGCTGAACTGATGCGAAGGCTGAGCGTCTTCTAAAAGTAAGGACTTGGGCTAGAAGAATCGCACGCTACTAAGGAGTTGAAGCTGCCAGAGAGTGAAAAGACGTTAGGCCCAGATCGAAAAGACCCCAAGGGCCTGTGAAGTTTCGTACAGAAGTCAAGGCTGACCGTCACACTATACGACAAGTAGGCAAAACTGGGAAGACAAAATTGGAACTGCTTAGGAATTTCAAGTTCAAGTTGTGCTTGAGAGGAACTCATTTCTAACCGACCGCGGAAGTTTCGTTGACAACCGAGAGGGTCGTGCGCGAATCTTAGCCACACCTGCTGCCGTTGGTGGCGTTCCGTTTATTTGAGGTCTCGAATTATGAATTGCCCGACTTTATTGTTGCTGTTTGTTTTGCTTTCTACGGTTTCTGTTCAAGCTCAGACGCCTGCAGATCGGGCGACGCGGCCGCGGAAGGTGGTTACCGGCGCAGATCGCGTGGCTGGTGTGAGCCCGCAGGGCTCGCAACAAGATGGTTCGAGTTCCGCTACTGCTCCGACGACGACGACAACCGCTCCGTCGGCAGTTCCAGTAACTACGAGTGCGCCGGGAGTTCAGACGTCCAGTGACGCGCCCGGGCCGACCTCAACAACTGAGAGCGCGGCGGCGCAACACGCAGCGCAGAATGCGGCGATGCAGAATGCTGCGCATCAGACTACGGCTCGATCGCTGAGCATAGACAAGATTCGGGCGCGGATTGCTGAGGCTGAGCGGTTATTGAAGTCTCGTCCAGTACCGACGTCGATTGTTTCAGCCGTGCGGCCTGGATCGAGCGGATCAAGAGCAACGGCTTCCACTACGCCTGGCGCTACGACGTCTCCTGGCAGTTCTGCCAAACCCGGTGGTTCGGCTTCTGCGAGTTCAAAACCGCCGCTTCCAAACGCGGCGAGACCTTCAATCACGATTACTTCGTCGGGTCCGGCGATTGCGACTTCTACTTCAACTCCTTCGATTGATTTTGTGACTGTAGCTGCGTTGGATACGTCGACGTCCAAAGTCCATTTCATAACCATGCCGAAGGCGCTGTTTTTGACGAAGGGTGCGGAGTCGAATGTGACTACGTCGGAAGGGACGTTGGTGAAGATCCGAGTTATCAGGGCCAACGGTGTCAACACAGCTCTGACGATTTTCGATAATACCGGGCGCAGCCTGGCTCCGTTGGTGGTCCAGTATCCGATCGAGCGCGGTGGACGGTTTCTCGAAATGGCTTATTACACTTCCGTCCATCCGGCGCTGCTTTCATCGGACGTAGTCCGCTCAGGACAATCGTATGTACGCACGATGCTTGATCTCGCGGCGAACCGTCTGAAGTTGAAAGGGAAGAAGATTTCGCCGGAGATCATCAACGTTGCCGAGCGACTTTGTGTAGTAGAGCACACGGATCACGATCGCTTCCGCAGAGAGAATCGGATAGCGCTTTACGAGGAGATCTTTGCTCTGTTCGCTTTGAACGAGCTCGACACGTATCGATACGCGGTCAGTTGGGCGGGCGCGGGCGGCATGGTCCAGATGATTCCTTCTACCTACAAGATGGTTCGTACCGCTCATCCGGGTGTCGGACTAAACCCGGATTTCGTCGTCGGGATGCGTAACCACGGAAACGCGCTCGAAGCGATGCTGCTTTACATGCAGGACACGTGGAACGATTTGTCTGCCAACGAAGAAGTGATCTATGCGTTGAGCGAAAAGCTGGCGACGCAAACCGAGTTGCTGGCTGCCGGATATAATTCGAATCCGGCGCGACTGCCTGGTTATCTTCGCCGCGGCGGCGCCGATTGGCGAACGCTGATTCCGCGTGAGACTCAGCTGTATTTGCAGATCTATAAGTCACTGGAAAGTCTTGTTCCGATGAAGGCGAGAAGTTAGCGTCGCCCGAGTCGTGGAGTTTCGCCATCGGTTCGTAAATTTCGTTCAAGTGTTCTGAAGTACGCGAACGAATACGGACCACGAATCACACGAAGCGTCAGCGAAATTTACACGAAACGAATTGAGTGGAGTGCATACGTTGAGTGGAACCCCATATCGCGGAAAAGAATTCAGTCCTGCCTCTTCCTAAACAATCCAGAGATGGTTGGTCGGCTCTCGAGCGTCGAAGCTACGTTCGCAAGCATGCCCAGGCTCAGCGGGCGATCGTGATCCTCGATTTTAGCGACAGCAAGGTGGTTCGACTCGTCATAGCGGACGACGGTCGTGGTGGCGAAGTAAACGGAAACGGATTCGGACTGCTGGGCTTGCGCGAGCGCGCGCAACTCCTCAACGGAGATTTGCGAATTGAAACAGAGCCGGGAAAAGGATTCAGACTTGAACTGGAGCTGCCGGGATGAATCCGATCCGAATTTTGCTGGTCGACGATCAAGCGCTGTTTCGAGAGGGTTTGCGGACGTTGCTGTCGGTGCAGGCGGACATGGAAGTGGTGGGCGAAGCGGGCAATGGCGAAGAAGCTCTGTCGGTTGCGCGGTCGCTTTCGCCGGATGTGGTGTTGATGGATCTGCGTATGCCGGTGCTTGACGGGGTCGCTGCTACTAAACGGCTTCGCGTCGAAATGCCGAACTGCCGCGTCATCGTGCTGACGACATTCGATGACGATGAATACGTGTTCGAGGGCTTGCGGGCGGGTGCTGTTGGCTACCTGCTGAAAGATACACCGTCCGATAAATTGTTCGACGCGATACGTGCGGCCGCGCGCGGCGAATCATTCTTGCAGCCATCGGTCGCCGCTAAAGTCGTAGCGGAATTTGCTCGCCTAACAACTCAATATCAACCGCGACCTCAACACCTGCCAGACAATCTTTCCGAACGCGAGCTGGAAGTGCTTTCGCTTGTGGCGGCCGGAGCGAGTAACAAAGAGATTGCGGGCAGTCTGTTTCTTGCCGAAGGCACTGTGAAGAATCACGTGACGAGTATCCTCGGGAAACTGGATGTTCGGGACAGGACTCAGGCGGCGATTAAGGCGAGGGAGTTGGGGTTGGCTTGACCAGATCCTAAACGTTTCCAGGTCTCGCAGGTGGGAAGGGGGCAAGCGCAGCGCGCCCCCGCTTCAGATTCGTCAGCACCCAAGAAAAAGCCTAAGTCAGCATGGGTAGTTTCTCGAAGGTTGAACCTGTTTCTGGGTTTGCGGGGGCGCGCTGCGCTTGCCCCCTTCCCAACCTGCGTGTATCAAAACGTGAACGGTAACTGGATTGGCCATCGTTTACCTTCGCTGAAGGTCATGCCGGTTAGTGACCTCTCTCCATGACCTTTCGCACGTTCGTTCGGCGTGCAAGTGTGATAAACAAACTCCGATTGAATCGCAGAGGAGGCTCCCAGATGCCGAAAGCTACCCGGATGCAGTTTTTCAAGACCGCGATCGTGTTGGCGGCCGCAATTTTTCTTCTCGCAAATTTACTCGCTGCTAAAATCAATGCGGAAAGGGACAACACCGCGCCAGTCGCGCTTTCCAACGATTTTGAACTCGATGACTTCACGACACCGGTTCAGCTTTCTCCTCTGTTATTTCCTGCCATATCCGCCTCGCAAGAAAAGACGGTCGAACAAACTCAAAAGAACATTCAGGTGCTGAAGGGATTGCCGGCGTCTCAACTCTACATCGTGATGAATTTCATGCGCGCTTCGCTCGGCGTTAGCTGCGCGCATTGCCACGTCAACAGTGGTGGCGACAAATGGGAATGGGAGAAAGACGACAAGCCCGCCAAGCAGACCGCCCGCCAGATGATCCGAATGGTGATGGAGATCAATAAGCAACACTTCGACGGATTGCATGCTGTCTCGTGCTACACGTGTCACCGCGGTGACACCGAACCGGCCATCGCGCCTCCCTTGCCGCAAGCACCGCCCGAAGGTGGTCCAGCCGGAGTGAAACCAACCGTCACGCTTCCGACGGTCGATCAGGTTCTTGATAAGTATGTTCAAGCGCTGGGAGGAAGAGCTGCGATTGAGAAGGCAAAGACACGGGTGATGAGCGGCGCGCATTTGTCATCGACCGGAGGCAGTATGCCGCTGGTGATTTCGCAGCAGGCGCCGAACAAGTACCTGTCTGTCATGACCACGCCGCAGCAGGCGTCGATCTCGCGCGGCTACAACGGAGTTGTCGGGTGGATGAAGACGCCGAGGGGCCAACGCGAGTTAGCCGGCGAGGAACTCGAGGGGATGAAACACACCGCTGACTTTTTCCGGATGCTCAAACTTCGCGAATTGGCGAAGGACATGTCGGTAATGAGCAAAGAGAAAATCGGCGAGCGCGAGGTCTATGTTGTGGGTGCGCTGGCGGCGCCGGCACGGATAGAGAAGCTCTATTTCGATGCCCAGAACGGGTTGCTGCTGCGGGCGATCACTTTGGAAGATTCATTAGTGGGCTGGATTCCGTCACAAGTCGATTACGAGGATTACAGAGATGTGGACGGCGTCAAGATGCCGTTTGTGATCCGCCAGTCGTATGTCGATCCGTGGATTGGATGGACGCGCAAGTTCAGTGAAATCAAAACGAATGTGCCGGTCGATGAGAAGGGGTTTGAGTTACCGAAGTGAGAATGACGGATGGATGGGTTCGGTTGTTCCAGCGCTGAGGCGAAAGGAGACTCCAACCGGGTCAAGCCATCAACCTTTCGCGCTTTCAGCGCTTCCACGCTTACTGCCGTACTACCCAGGGCGTTGCCCTGGGCTATCACCCTTCGCGCCCTTGGCGCTTTTCTTGAATCGCGCTGAGGAGAATTCATTCCGCAAACGAGTCGATCATCTCTTCCGGAGATTCATCACTCTCAGACTCGCTCTTTACAAGCTCGGCGGTTGAATCGATCTCGCGGGCTCCATCGGCGTATTGCAGCCTGTAAAGCTTCCAGTACAGCCCGTGTAATGCCAACAACTCCTGATGCGAGCCTTGTTCGCGGATCTCGCCGTGGTGGAGAACGATAATCCTGTCCGCCCGCTGAATTGTCGACAACCGATGAGCCACGACGATCGAAGTCCGATTCATCATGACTCGCTCGATCGCCTGTTGAATCAGTTGCTCGGTTTCGGTATCGATCGAACTGGTCGCTTCGTCCAGGACCAATAACGCGGGATTAAACGCCAACGCGCGCGCGAACGAGATCAGTTGCTTCTGGCCCACCGAAAGCCCGGCTCCGCGTTCCTTCACTTCCGATTGATACCCGGCCGGCAATCGCTTGATGAACCGGTCCGCGCGTACATCAGCAGCCGCCCATTCGACGCGCTCTGTGGTGATGTCTTCGCGGCCCAATCTGATGTTGCCTTCGACCGTGCCGCTGAAGAGAAACACGTCCTGCAAGACGACTGCGAAGTTCTGCCTGAGAGATTGCAAGTCCCAATCGCGAACATCGACTCCATCCAGCAGAATCCGTCCGCGCTGGACATCGTAAAAGCGCATCAACAAATTCGTGATCGTCGTCTTGCCGGATCCGGTGTGGCCGACAAGCGCTACGGATTGGCCCGGCGTTACGCGGAACGAAACGTCTTTCAATACCCAATCGTCGTCGTTGTAAGCGAACCAGACGTTCTCGAACTCGATACGACCCTCCGCTCGCCCCGCCTTCTTTGGTTTGTCAGGCGTAGTGATCTCGATAGGTCTATCCAGCGTCTTGAATATTCGATACGACGCTACGACCGCGGCCTGCAGCACGTTGTACTTGTCCGAAATGTCGCGGATCGGTTGAAACAGCAATTGCGAATATTGAATGAACGCGACCAGCGCGCCGAGGGTAAGCACGGTTACCTGGGTGGTGTTACCCATAATGCGCCACCCGCCGTACCAGATAATGACGGCGATGCCGATCGCGCCGATGATGTCTACCAGTGGAAAGAAGACCGAGTAGTAGAAGATCGTATCGATGTTGGCCTTGCGATGATCGTCGTTGATTTCATGAAACTGTTGCCGCGATTTCTTTTCCGCGTTGAAGATCTGAACCGTTTGCGCACCCGACAAATGTTCCTGCAGAAAAGCGTTCAGCCGCGCCAGCCGAGTGCGGACCTGATCATATCCGCGACGCGCGTGTCTTCGAAACCAGGTGGTGGCGGCGAACAACATCGGTACGGTGATCAGCGATACCAACGTGAGCTGCCAATCCATAAGCAGCATCACGATGATGATCGCAAGAATCATCAACAAGTCACCGAGCACGTCGATAACACCGGAAGTGAACAGCTCGTTCAGCGCGTCAACATCCGACGTCAATCGAGTCATGATCCGGCCCACCGGGTTGCGATCGTAAAACGAGACTTCCTGATGCTGCAGCTTTTCATAGAGTTCGCTTCTGAGGTCGTACATGACTCGCTGCCCGACTGTATTGAGAAGGATCTCCTGTACGTACGAGAAAGCAAAGCGGACAAGCCACGCGAGGAAGTAAACCAAAACGAAAAGCGAAAGCCCGTTGGTGGTTCGCGGAATGATGTACCAATCGATCGCGTACTGCGTGAACTTCGGTTGCAGGATTCCGAGTCCTACCTGCAAAAGCGTAAGGACCAGCGCCGGGATCAGCGCGTACTTGTACGGTTTGAGATAGCCAAGCAGCCTTCGCGCAACGCGGAAATCGTACGTCTTGCCGATGGCTTCTTCTTCGTGAAATTGTTTTACTGCGGTCGACATGTGTTAATTAAAAGCGGTTTTGGGTTTTAGGTTTTTGGTCTTGGCGCTATGGAATCTAGTCGTGTCCTTTCTTCGTGGCCTACTACGGAACTTAGAGTTAGCTCTTCAGGATTGGGTGCCGGCAAAAACCTAAAACCCAAAACCAAAGACCTAAACACTAAGTCCCAAACCCCAACATCCCAGCCCCTCATATCGCCGCCAACTCTTCTTCCAGCAATTGCCGCTCGTACAAATCTGCGTATTCGCCGCCGCGGTCGAGAAGTTCCGCGTGCGTACCGCGCTCCACGATCTTCCCTTCGTCCAGAACGCAAATCAGGTCAGCGTCGCGAACGGTTGAGATGCGATGCGACACAATGATGCTGGTTCGTTCGCGCATCACTCCGCGCAACTGGCCCAGAATCTTCTCTTCGGTGTACGTATCCACGGACGACAGCGCGTCGTCGAGAATCAGAATTCTGGGTTGGCGTACGACCGCGCGCGCGATCGCCGTGCGCTGTTTCTGTCCGCCGGAGAGTGTTATCCCGCGTTCGCCAACCAACGTGTCAAAGCCATCCGGAAAACCACTTACATCCTCCGACAGACCCGCGATTTCCGCGGCCCATTCAACATCAGCGCGCTCGGTCTTTTCGACTCCAAAGGCGATGTTGTCAGCCAACGAATCGCTAAACAGAAACGTTTCCTGTGGTACGTAACCGATGCTCTCGCGCAACTGCGCAAGCGGGTAGTCGTTAACCGGCACGTCATCGATCAGCACAGAGCCTCGCACTACTTCGCTCAGACGCGGAATCAAATTCACCAATGACGACTTTCCGCTGCCGGTACGCCCGACGAATGCGACAGTCTGTCCGGCTTCGATGACCAGATTGATATCGCGCAGAACGGGTTCGTCATTTTCGCGATAACGAAACGTCAGGTCGCGAAATTCAATTTTTCCACGGATCGGTGGCTGCTCTGGAACTGCGGGAGCATCTGTGATCGTGGACTCGATGGCTTGGATCGCATTCAACCGCTTCAGGCTGGCGGTGCCGCGCTGGTAAAGATTCACCACATATCCCAACGCGATCAGCGGCCAAATCAACCGCGTCAGATAAAGGTTGAAAGTTGTGAATTCGCCAACCGTCATTGCGCCGCTAACCGTCAGCGGAACGCCGACCCAAATGATCAAGACAAATCCAAGTCCGATTAAGAACTGAAGCAACGGACGCATCATCGCCGAGATTCGAACCAGCCCGAGATTGCGTTCGGCATATTCGCGATTCAAATGATCGAACGCGGCGATTTCAGCGCCCTCCTGCGCGTACGCCCGCACCACGCGCACACCGCTGAAGTTCTCCTGAGCGCGCGCAGTCATCTGGGCAAAGAAATCCTGGATCTTCTCGAACCTGACATGCACCTGCTGGCCAAAATATTTAACCGTGAGCGAAACCAGCGGCATCGTCACGAATAGCAACAACGTCAACCGCACGCTGATACCGAGCATCAGCGGAATCACCAGCACAACCACGAACACGGTTTGCAACGTGTACATGATCATCGGCCCGGCCAGTTGTCTGACCGCGGCGAGGTCGTTGGTCGCGCGCGCCATCAGATCGCCGGTGCGATGTTCCTGAAAAAACGACAGCGGCTGGTCGACCAGATGGGAATAGAAATCGCGGCGCAAGTCGTACTCGACATGGCGCGACATGTTGATCAGAATTCGTCTTTGAAGAAAAAGAAAAATGCCGCTGGTCAGGCTGAGCCCAAGGATCTTAAGACTGGCGGACGTCAGCGAAGCCCAGGTAACGCCCTGTCGCAAATCATCGATCGCCACTCCAACCGCTTGAGGAATCCACAGACCGAAGATTACCGACGCCAGGATGCACAGAATGCCGGTAACAAGGTGCAATTTGTACGGACGAAAGTAGCGTGCGAATTTCCTAAGGTCGTGCATATACCAGGCGAAACAACGTGTCTCGCGAACCTCCGGGCTAGTTCGGTTGAATTCTGTCTGGAGCTATCATGCGCGATTTTTAGGTCGAACGCCAAACGGAGGTGAATGTTCAAAGACAAAAAAAGAAAGCCCCATGACGGAGCTTCGAACTGAGCTTATTCAGGCAATGACTACAGCGAAACTAATTCAGAAGAGTGGAAAACGGCATCGCGGCGTCGGGCATTTCGCCGTCAATTTTCTCCAAATCAAACATGTCGTCGGAAAGGTCAATCGGTGTGACGTTCGGACTTGAAATACGATTGCGGCCGGCGGCCTTGGCCGCGTACATAGCGCGGTCCGCGGTCGTCACAAGCCCATTGCGCGAAGACGCGTGAAGAGGGAACGTTGCCACGCCAAGCGACGCTGTGATCTGGCCGACGCCAGGGATATCCATCATCGCGATTCGCGTACGCAATCGTTCGGCAACGGCCAGCGCGCCATCGATGTTTGCCTGCGGCAGTATCACCGCGAATTCTTCGCCGCCGTAACGCGCCGCGGTATCGACTCCGCGCAACTCTTCTCGCATTGCATCCGCGAGCATGCGCAGCGCGACGTCGCCGGCATCGTGACCGTGCGAGTCGTTGACCTCTTTGAAGTGATCGACGTCAAGCATGATAAGCGAGAGCGGTTGTCGCATTCGTGTGGCGAGCTGCAGGTCTTTCTCCAGTTGAAGCTCAAACGAGCGGCGGTTGAAGCAACCGGTCAATCCATCGGTCAATGCCTGTTGCTGAGTTTGGGCAAACAGACGTGCGTGGTTAACGGCGACCGTAACCTGGTCCGCCACAGTTCGCAGCAGCAGCACTTCATTCTCTTGCCAGATTCGCGTTGAGTCGTCCGAGCGGATCAGCAGCGTGCCCATGTAGCGTTCCTGAAAAATAAGCGGCACCGCGGCCAGCGGACGCGAGCCTTGCGTCTGGGTCTCGGTACTGCCGCGGCCATCCAGTACATAGTTACCCAAACTCTTGCGTAACCGCACGCTGTACGCATCCAGATCGCCGCACAACTCGACACCCTCGGCCGTGTCGCTGTCGATACCGTCGCGGAAGTAACACGTCGTCAGCCCTTCGCCGCCGGCTTCGGCCTCGACCCGCAACGCGCAGTGTTGAGCATTCAAAGCTCTTCCCACTTCGTTGACTGTAGTTTGTAATAGATCGCCGAGCTCAAACGAATTTCGAATTGCAGTCGCGATGCGGTTGACCGCGACCTCGCGTCCGGCCTGTTCTTGCAAGAGCCGCGCAAGCTTGGTTGTGACCGAGACTGTTAACTGCAGTGACGTTGCCTTTGGCATCGATGCGTTGACCGCCGCGGCAAACGTGCTTGCCTGAAACGGAAGCTCGGCCGTGACGCGTGCCATCAGGTATTCGAGCGCGGAGTACACGATGTCCGGCTCGAAAGACCAGATCACTTCATCACCAATCAGGCTTTGCCCGCTGTCGTCACCCGCGCAGCGAACAGACGCCAGCACCGCGGAGAAACGCGAATCGGCGATGACGACGAAACGCTCTTCCAGATTGTCGTGTTGAGTTCGTTTGAGAAGGAATGGCTCTCGATCGAGCTCGGTCATGCTAATCGGCGAGCTGTAAAGAGCATCGTTTGGCGATACGAAAAAGAACGCACGGTGGGCTACACGACCGATCGCGCGCACCTGCGCCATTTCACGCATCGATCGATCCTTGACCAGCGGCAAGCACTCGATCACCAACGCGGAAAGATTGTTCTCCATCACCACGTCTTCAAAGTAACGATGAAGCTGGGCAATAGTCTGCTCAGCACACCGCACAGAAGTCAGCTGGCGTGCATGTTGGAAAAGCAAAGCGTGATAAAGCGAGTGCATCGGGTCAAGCGGCTTTGTCAGCCGAGGGAGAAACGCGGTTAGGCTAGTGTCTTTGCTGCGGCTAATGGCAGCGATGGCAAACTCATTTTGGCATGGATTAACATAGTTTGTCTATATAACATTGAGGAAAGTGCTGATTTTCCAACGATTTCAGCTGGTCAGCTCAATCTGAGGTAAGTAGTGATGGCCGTTGCCGCAAGGGTTTGCGCCGCATCCAGCACCTCGACCGAAGCTACGATGACTCGTCGGCCGGCCTTCAAAACACTAGCGTTTGCCGTAATCCGGCCGTGATTTAATGGGCGCAGGTAATGGATCGTGAGGTCAACAGTGGTGGTCGCCTGGTCCGGTTCCAGCACGGTCAGGGTAGCAAAAGCGGACGCGGTATCGATTAACGAGGCAGTCACGCCGCCGTGGACGATACCGTGGTTTTGCAACAGCTCGGGCCGCAGATCCAGAGCGAGTGTGGCGCGTCCTCGCTCAAGTTCCTGGACCTCGATCCCCAGCAATCGCGCGAACGGGACCTTCTCAAACGCGTCGTCAATGCGTTGTCTCTCAGCAGCAGAGAGTGGGGTGAGCGGGGAATCCTTCATGAACGATATGTGTCGCCGCCCTCGGCAGGTTCGACGATGACCGCCGTCCCATACGCCAAAACTTCCGTAGCACCGCTGGAGATCTCGGTCGCATCGTATCGCGCTCCGACGATCGCGTTGGCGCCGAGCTCGGTCGCGTGCTGGACCATGATCTCAAACGCGTCCGCACGCGTCTGTTCACACAATCGTGTCCAGGCGACGATGTTTCCGCCGACCAGCGTCTGCAACGCAGCGCCGATGTTGACGAAAACATTGCGCGAGCGGACGACGATTCCGCGAACGACGCCAAGATTTTGCTTGACGGTGAAGCTCGGCAACTCAAACGCAGTCGTCACCATATGATGAGCGACCGAGTATCGGGGCGGGCTAATGTCGTAGGGTGCTTTGGGGACAAGGGGGTCGTTGTTCATTGTCATTCCTCAAACAAAGGCGTGAGCGGTTCAAGAGTAATAGCTAGTCGTCGAAGAGACTGGGATGTTCGTCGTCCTGGTTGCTTTCTTGATCCGTGTTCACCGGCGACCACCGATAGCGATCAAGGTTACACCGGCCGCGTGCGTCGAACTCGATGCCTTCGGCTTCGAGCAGTCTCTGCTGTTTGTGTTCCGGCAGGATGATGCGTCCGGTCGAGCACGCGCCCTGCGAATTTATGACGCGTTGCCATGGCACATCTTCGCTGTTCGCCGAATGCATAACGAAGCCGACCGTCCGCGGAGTGTAGCCCTCGCCCAGAATGTTGGCGATCTGACCATACGTCATCACACGCGCCGCGGGAATCTGGCGGACGATTTCGAAGACACGCTCGCGATAGCCCTGGCTGTTTACGTCCTGCGACGTGGGCGGTGATTTGTCGGCAGCGCGATCTTTCGAATTGCTGGTTTTTGCCATGGTCACGTTTTCGAACTAGTCCAACGTTCGTAACACCGCACGAGCCGGAGCGCCGTCGCCGGTTCCCGCGGCCAATTTCAACGGCAAGCACATGAGCTCGTACTCGCCCGGTGCGACGTTTCTAAGGTCGAGGCCTTCGATGATTACCACGCCGCTTTGCAACAAGATCGTATGAGTTTGAAAATCGGTTGAATTGTATTTTTCGACCGACAAGTAATCAATTCCCACCAATCGCAACTCTGCATCAACCAGAACTTGCGCCGCCGCGGGTGAAAGGTAGGTGAAGTCCGTGCGAAAGCCGTCGGAGGCATCGGACCAAAATTCAGAATTGCGGGTCTTGAAAAGTACTCGGCTTACTTCGGGGAGACTGTCGAGCGGCATGTGTTGCGGCTCGATCGCAATCACGTCATGCGGTATCTCGATGACAGTTGCGATGCCGATCAACGCGTCGAGTGGCATCTTGTCGACGCCGGATGCGCCCGCGATGAAGTGAGCCGGAGCGTCGACGTGCGTTCCGGTGTGTGCGCCGAAATGAAGCATGGTCACGTTCGCAGCGTCGCCTTTGTCGAGCGCGGTCCACTGCTCGAACCGAATTCCCGGATCGCCCGGGTAGGTCGGCGTAGCGTGGCCGATCGCAACGCTGACATCGAAAATTTGCATGCGCGTAATGATACGGGGAAAGCAAGTGTCCGACAAACTTTAGTTTGTCGATGACTTTCGCAGAGTTGACGTTTCAGCGAGTAACGACAAACTGAAGTTTGTCGAACAACATACTCGGACAACGTGCAATGCGCCTTTGCGCCCTGGCGGGAATTCTCGCTATTCTTTTAAAACTTATGAAGAAGGTTCTGGACGAGAATCACAGTGAAGATCAGCAACCGAAGCCGCGAATTGCCGCGTCGTTCTATTTGAATTCCGCGCCGTTGATCTGGAGTTTCAGCCGGGGTTCGATGCGGGATCGTGTGAATCTACTGACCGACGCTGCGCCGGCGCGATGCGCGGACATGCTTGCTCGCGGCGAGGCTGACGTAGCGCTGGTTCCGGTCATCGAATTCCAACGCATTCCTGGAATCGCAGTCGTTCCGGACGTGTGCGTGGGTTCCTCCTCGCGTGTGCGCAGCGTGGTTCTGGCAACTCGATGCAAGAACTTGAAAGATATACGGACGATCGCTCTTGATAGCTCGTCGCGGACGTCTGCAATTCTGATCCAAATAATCTTCCGCGAGTTTTTGTCAATCGAGCCGGATTGCAGACCGACCGTGCCCGACGTCGGTGCGATGCTCGAAGCAAACGACGCTGCTCTGGTGATCGGGGATCCGGCCATGACGTTTTCACGGGAGGGATTGTACGTGCACGATCTCGCTGGACTCTGGCACGAATTCACAGACCTCGGGTTTGTTTTTGCGATGTGGATGGCTCGCGATTCTATGGTCGGCGAGGCGGGCAAGATTGATTTCGCGGGGGCGCGAGACGAAGGGATTGCCGCGATCGATGAAATCATCGATCTCTATCTGGAAAAACTTGGTCTGCCGCGCGAGGAACTTCGCGAATACCTGCTCCGGAACATCTCGTTCGCGATGACTCGTGAGATGAAGCGGGGCCTCGATCTCTATTACAAGCTGGCTGAACGACATGGGTTTATCAACGCTGCGCTGCCGCTGAAATACGTCGATCCGCGGCGTGGCTGATCTGGGATTTGAAATTGCGTAAACGTTACCGCGAATCTACAATCGATCTTAAGAGAGATGATCAACCAAACAGACATTCAACCCATTCTGGATCGCGCACTGGCGGGAGTTCGGCTGACGAGCGACGACTGTACGGCCCTGCTCGAATCCGACGACTTTGTTCGAATCGGCCTCGCCGCTGACGAGATAAGAAAGCGAAAACATCCTTCCGGGATCGTCACGTACATCATCGACCGAAATATCAACTACACGAATGTTTGTAACGTGGTCTGCACGTTCTGTGCTTTTTACAGACGACCCGGCGCGTTGGACACGTACGTCAAGACGAAGGAAGAGATTTTTGAAAAGATTGACGAGACGATCGCTTTGGGCGGAACCGGAATTCTGATGCAGGGTGGCCTTCACCCGGATTTTGGACTCGAGTGGTACGAGGATCTTCTGCGCACGCTGCACGCGCGTTATCCCGATTTTCAGCTCCACTGTTTTTCTCCACCCGAGATCCACAATATCCATTTGATCTCGGGCCTGGATTACGAAACGATTCTCAATCGGTTGAAGGCAGCGGGACTCTACAGTCTTCCTGGCGGCGGCGGCGAGATTCTGGACGACGAAGTTCGCGAGCGTGTTTCGACGAAGTGCACTACCGACGAGTGGCTGGCCGTGATGCGCGCTGTTCACCGAGTCGGACTGCGTTCAACCGCGACGATGATGTTCGGTATCGGCGATACCGTAGTTCACCGCGTTCGTCATTTGGATCGTGTGCGTCAATTGCAGGACGAGACCGGCGGCTTCACGGCGTTTATTCCGTGGACCTTCCAGCGCGAGAATACCGCGCTCGGTCGGCGAATCAAGGAAGAAGAGACGGGAATCGATTATCTGAAAATGCTTTCGGTGTCGCGGCTCTTCCTCGACAACATCGAACACATACAGTCGTCGTGGCTAACGCAGGGATTGAAGCTGGGACAGGTGGCTTTGCGATTTGGCGCTGACGATATGGGCTCGGTGATGATCGAAGAGAACGTGGTGTCCGCCGCGGGGGCTCATAACTGCGCCGATGAGAAAATGCTTCGCTACCTGATCAGCGAAGCGGGATTTGTGCCGCAGCAACGCGACATACTTTACCGGCATGTAGATCGTGGACAATCGTCGGATCTGGATCGACGGGAATCGGCAGCGTTGGGCGAGTTGAGTGTGGCGTTTGCGGATTGAGTATTTCAGGAACCAAAGGTTCTCAAAAGCGTCCCGCAATTTTTTAGCCGGGTAACTCGCAGTCAGGAAGGGGACCCTGTCCCCGCTTCAAGAAGCACAAGCTTTCAACACTTCCACTAAATTCCAAAATTTCAGATTCTTAATCTCAGAGCGGGGACAGGGTCCCCTTCCTGACTGCGAGTCAACTGTCTTGACGCTCTCCGGGGGGAGTCTCAGCTTCCAACTCTATCCTCTCCTGCGTTCGAGCAAGATCATCATAATCAAACTAAGCAGTGCTCTTGTCTCCTCGATCGGCGGCATGTCGACGTGTTTCTCGATTATGAACTTGCCTTCAAAGAATGCCGGCTGTTTGACCAGCCTCATCAACAGCGCACCGTTCGTATGGGTGACGCGATACGCCGGATGAAAAAAGTAACCCGTAAACATCCCGATGATGGGGATCTCGCCCAAAAACGCGTCGGCTACTTTTATCCAGCCGTTCTCTTCGCTGATCATCATCACCGGCGTGTCGCCGTCGAGGATGTCGTAACGAGCTTTCCAGATCGATTTCATTCCCTGGCGCTTCACCGATCCTATCGGCTGTCCGCTCGCGTCGGTAAACCGGTAGCGTGCTGAAAAATCCAGCATCTTGTCCGCGTTAATCATGTAAAGCGGCCGGGTTTGTTCGACGTCGGCGAACACCGTCACCGCTTCCTTCAGCTTAAACGCCTTCTGCTTGACGTAGGAAATCAGGTTCCCTTGTGCATCCGTGATCGACAGTTGCTGAGCGATGGCCAGCAGCTTAAAGGAAACTTGAAGGGGATAGTTCATTCGTTCCTCCTAAAAATAGAGTGTGCAATTAAGAGCTTGGAAGCGAGCACAGCGCGAACTTTGTGCAGGCCCAATCGGCTAACGGTTCGCGCTGATGAAAGGTAAGCGATTGCCAGTTCAGGCGCAACGAAAATTCTCCAATATTCATTTCTTCAGCAATTCAACCGTCGCGCGCTGGCGCATCACATCTTCGCCAAACGAAGAGATCGAGATCGTCGGGTATGCGCCGGCGGAAACCTTCAAACACTTGGCCGAGATCAGCTCTTCGATGTAGTGCACAAGATCATCCTGCGTCAGATCACGAAGAATGCCGTAGGTCGAAAGCTGGTCCAGGCCCGCGCTGACAACGTTACGTGCACGCGAACCGCGCAAAGTAGATGCCAGCATTCCTTTGCCAAACTTTCCTTTCATGCGAGCGGCGCATGCAAGCACCTTACGAACAATCAAGACTTCTTCTTCCGACAGCGAACGGAGCTGAGCCACCTCCTGACTGGGCTGCGGGCGAAAAGCAGCTTCGGCGGCTCGATTTGCTTTAGCTCGCTTCGATTGTTCGGCCAAGGCTTGATCGAGTTCGAGTCCGACCGGGGCGCTGTCAGAAATGAATGAATCGAGCGCGGATGGCGGGTCGATCGGAGCTTTGCCCGCGCTGACACGCGTCGTGAAATGCTCCGGCGCGCAGTTGCCGCATGTGCCACAGACGCGAACATGACGATCGCCAAAATAGTTCAGTATAAAAGCGCGATAGCAATCTTTGGCGTAACAGAAGCTAATCATCTCGCGCAGCTTGCGTTGTTCCAAAGCGGCGCGGCGCGCGACATCCTGCGGGCGTATTCGCAACTGAGTTTGCGGGGTTTCATCCAGCATTATTATCCCGCGCGTGCGGCGCGACGGCTGGTAAGAGATGACGCCGGCCGAAGCGAGCGAACCAAACCCACGCCTGGCCGCCGTCGGATCGATTCCGAGTGTCTGCGCGAACTGCGATACGTCGATCTCGGTCGCCAATCGCTCGTTGAGCCCAAAATTTCCCAGAAGTCCGAATAGCACTTTTCGCAAGTTCGTGTCGCGATCGCCAACCGACGCACGCGCGATCTGCGGCGGCATCAGCAATCTAACCGAGGCGCGATTGTCACCGGCGTGGCCGCGCTCGAGGTGCCCGGCCTTTTCCAACATCACCAATGCCGACTGAACGGCCATTTCATTCCGCACGTTCGCGCGCACGGCGATCTCGCCGGCCGAAAGCTCGATTCGTTTTTGTCCGGTAGCAACCAGCGCACGGTACACGTCTGCCACCAGGTTCGGCGGGGGAAAGGATCCTTCGATGAAATAGTCCTGTGTTCTCTTGTCTGCGTAGTTGAAAAGCAGCGCGCAAGTCGCCGGAAGGCCGTCGCGTCCCGCGCGCCCGATCTCCTGGTAATAAGCTTCGATCGAACCCGGGAACTGGTAATGCGCAACGAAGCGAATATCGGGTTTGTCGATTCCCATCCCGAACGCGTTGGTTGCCGCGATCATCTGAATCTGACCGGACATGAATTGGTCCTGCGCGCGGGTTCGCTCCGCCTCGTCCATTCCGGCGTGATAAGCAACGACGCCCAGGCCGGCCGCCCTCAGCTTCAATGCCACCTGTTCGACAGCTTTTCGGGTCGAGGCATAGACGATTCCCGAACCGTTGGTCTTCTTCGCGAGAGCTTTTATGTGATTGACCTTCTCGCGTTCTTTTTGGATGTGCACGACGTCGATCGAAAGATTCGGACGATCGAATCCGCTTACAAATGCCCGTGGCGAGGCCAGCTTTAATTGTTCGATTATGTCGGAGCGAACGTAAGGCGTGGCGGTCGCAGTCAGCGCGACGACCTGCGGCCGGCCGATCGCATCAATTGCCTCGCGCAGGCGCAGGTAGTCGGGACGAAAATCGTGACCCCATTGGGAGATGCAATGTGCTTCGTCGATCGCAAACAACTCTATCTTGATGTTGCGAAGCGCTTCGACAAAATGAGCACTGCGAAAGCGCTCAGGCGCGACGTAAACAAGACGAAACATTCCGCGGCTGACAGCGTTTATTCGCGTCTTCTGTTCTTCAAAACTGATCGAGCTGTTGATGAATGTCGCCGGAAGATTTCGCAGATTGAGCGCGTCGACCTGGTCTTTCATCAACGCAATCAACGGCGAGACGACCACGGTCGCGCCCTGCTTCATCATCGCTGGAAGCTGGAAACAAAGGCTCTTGCCGCCGCCGGTCGGCATGACAACGACCGTGTCGTGACCGTCGAGGATTGCAGAGATCACTTCGCGCTGACCTTCGCGAAAGTCTTCAAATCCGAAATGTTGACGAAGTGCTAGTAGTGCGGAGTCCATTAAGCGGATCGGTTTACGTATTCAACGCTCTAGTCGAACGGTTAAGTCTAAGGTTGTGAGGAGAAAGTCTCAAGCGCGCTTCATCTGCTGCGGCCTTGTGCTTCAGCCCGCGAAGTACTTAAGCTCGTTACGAAATGACAACCGGCAAATGGAAATCGCGAACAAAGCGCGATCTGATGATAGAAGTCTGGGAAGCTCTGGACTGCGAATCGGTCGGCGCGGCCGAGCTCGAGGAGATCGAGCATGCGGTTCGCGAAACGTTTGGCGATGGCGCGGTGCAGAGCCATGCGTCGGTCGCGCGGATTTTGGCAGACGAAGGCGCCGAGTTGCGGCACGCCGAGGTGCTCGAGTTAGACGTCAGACAGCGCTTGAGCGATCCATACAAGTCGCTGTTCAGCGAAGTGGTGAAGCTTTCCGATCTGCAGCAGGCGGTCAATTCGTTTCGAGAGCTGGAAAGACTGCGACGGCAGTTTGAGCTGGAAGGTGATGCGACCGCGCTTCGGCGTCTGCGCGAGGGCGCCATGAAAAGCAAGCAGCGGATGCAGGCGATCGCGGCCAATCAAACGGTTGAAGCGATGGAGCGAGAAGAGAAGCGCGAGATTGCGGAGTGGTTTATCGTTTGGCTTAAGCAACCGGAAATTTTCGAAAACTGGCTCGAATTGAGGTTTCGATCGAAAGAGTTTCAGGAGAGGTTTTCTAGATAGATAATTCTAAACATTCTAAAAAACTCGCAGTCAGGAAGGGTACCCTGTCCCCCGCCTCAAGTAGTAATAATCTCAAGTGCGATTGAGACAATTTCAAGCGGGGACAGGGTCCGCTTCCTGACTGCATGGTGGGTGGCTTGAAGATAGCAATACGAGTTGAGTGCTCAAGGTACTCAAGCTGGGCTTCTTGACCGCGAGGTTCTCGATCGGTGAGTGCTAACCGGATTTAAGCGACAAACTGAAGTTTGTCGGACAACAATGCGTGATATCCTTGGCGCACAAATTACAACCAGGAGACAAGCGATGGCGGAAGCGGACGTGGGCATGGCCGGATTGGGAGTGATGGGTTTGAACCTGGCGCGAAATATCGCGAGCCACGGTTACCCGGTGGTCGTGTGGAATCGCGAGGCTTCGCATGTCGACGAAGTCGTGACGAAGTACGGCGGCGATGGACGTTTGATCGCCGGTCGAACGGCGGAAGAATTCGTACGCGCCATCAAGCGACCGCGCAAGATCGTGATGCTGGTCAAGGCCGGTCCGCCGGTCGACTGGACGATCGATCAATTCAGACCTTATCTGGAAGCGGGCGACATCGTGATTGACGGCGGCAATTCGCTTTTCAAAGACACGATGCTGCGGGAAAAAACGCTGAAAGCAGACGGCTTCAATTTCATCGGATCCGGAGTTTCCGGCGGTGAAGAAGGCGCGCTTAACGGACCGTCGCTGATGCCGGGGGGCGCGCGCGAAGCCTATGAAGCGATACGACCGATTTGGGAAGACATCGCAGCGAAGACCGAAGACGGAGCGTGTACGACATATGTTGGTCCGGACGGTTCGGGACACTTCGTGAAGATGGTGCACAACGGCATCGAGTACGGTGACATGCAGTTGATCGCAGAAGCTTATGACATTCTTCGACGTGTGTTGGGCCTGAAGGCTTCAGAGCTCGCGGACATTTTTGCGCGATGGAACCAGGGGTCGCTCGATTCTTACCTGATCGAGATCACTTCTCAGATTCTGCGCTTCGAAGACAAAGAGACCGGCAAAGCTCTTGTCGATTTGATTCTGGATAAAGCCGAACAGAAGGGAACTGGAAAATGGACCGGGCAAGTCGCGCTTGATCTCGCTGTTCCGATTCCGACGATCGTCGCGGCGATCGAGGCGCGATTTCTTTCTTCGCTCAAGACCGAACGCGTCGCAGCGAGCCGCGTGATAAATCCGCCACAGGTTTCGGCGTGGCAAGGCGATGGCTCGTTTCTAATTTCAGCCGTCCACGATGCGCTCTATGCTTCAAAGATCTGTTCCTACGCGCAGGGCTTTAACCTGATTCGCGCGGGTTCGGATGAATACAAGTGGAATGTGGATTTGAGCGAGATGGCCCGGATCTGGAAAGGCGGCTGCATTATTCGGGCCAAGTTTTTGGACAACATCAAGCGCGCGTACAAACGCGAACCCGGGTTGGTGAATCTTCTGCTTGACGAGGATTTTCGCGCGTGGATGAGCGACGCGCAGAAGAACTGGCGCACAGCGATCAGCGTTGCGCAGCAACATGGCGTCGCGGTTCCGGCGATGGCGTCGAGCCTTGCGTACTTTGACAGCTATCGCACGGAGAACTTGCCGCAGAATTTGACGCAAGCCCAGCGCGACTATTTCGGCGCGCATACTTATGAAAGAGTTGATAAGCCTGAGCTGGGCCACGTTCATACCGAGTGGGAGAGCTTGTGAGGGAAGCGAGGAAATGTCCGACAAACTTCAGTTTGTCGCATTTGAGATTGTGGAAAGAACTTGGGAGGAGCGCCGCCGGCGCGGCAGAAGGTAGCCAGTGGCAAGCGCGAAGCGCGCAGCCACTGGATTTGGCATCAGAGGATCCTGAGCCCTGAAAGGGCAACCAGAAATCACCGCGTCGTAGGGAAAGAGTTGAGGTCTGTTATTTGGAAATCGGATATTTCTCTGTCGCCCTTTCAGGGCTTGTCTCGTTTTTGCGGCTGTTCCAGGGGCGGCGCGCTTCGCGCTTGCCCCTGGCTACCCTCTGCCGCGCCGCCGGCGCTCATTGTCATTAGCACTTAATCCGTTCGATAGCAGGAAACTGGATCGCTCTTGATGCAAATCATCACAATTGACAATCCGCTCCGCACCGGTTTTCGGCTTGAGTCGACCGCGCCGCCGTTCTCCGTCGTAATTTTTGGCGCTTCCGGCGATCTGACCAAACGAAAACTGATTCCCGCTCTTTATCGACTTACGCAGGAACGTCTGATCCCGGCCGAGTTCGCGATCATCGGATCGGCGCGGCAGGAGATGTCGAACGAGGAGTTCAGGGAGCAGATG
This sequence comes from Pyrinomonadaceae bacterium, assembly GCA_963702045.1. Taxonomy (GTDB): domain Bacteria; phylum Acidobacteriota; class Blastocatellia; order Pyrinomonadales; family Pyrinomonadaceae; genus JACMLC01. Next base: position 3,805,135 of record OY969701.1, on the reverse strand, counting down.
CACGAGGCCGTCGTAAAGTACAGCGACGACGAAATAAGCGACGATGTTTGGAACAGCTTTGCCAGCGGGCTTTTCTATCACCAGGGTGATTTTCGAGAGACAGCTTCGTTTGAGAGTTTGCGCGATACGCTTGAGCAAGTCGACAAAGACCGCGGCACGCAGGGCAACCATCTTTTTTATCTTGCCACTGCCCCGAGCTACTTCGGATTGATTGCAGACCAGCTCGGCAAAGTCGGTTTGGCTAAACCGACCGAGGGGGCATGGACGCGAATCATCGTCGAGAAACCATTCGGGCATGATCTGGAGAGTGCGCGAAAGCTAAACGCCGAGCTGCTCGCGAATTTCGACGAAGCGCAGATTTATCGCATCGATCACTACCTTGGAAAAGAGACCGTCCAGAATCTTTTGGTCTTTCGGTTTGCGAATAGCATTTTCGAACCGCTGTGGAATCGGCAATACATTGATCACGTGCAGATCACCAACGCGGAAGCGATCGGCGTCGAAGGTCGCGGCGCATACTACGAAGAGGTCGGCGTGGTTCGCGACATGATTCAGAACCACGTATTCCAGGTGGCTTCGCTGATAGCGATGGAGCCGCCGGCATCGCTCAGCGCAGACAGCGTGCGCGATGAAAAGATCAAAGCGATGATGGCGGTACGACCGATTCCGCCCGATCGCGTTGACGAGTTTGCGGTACGCGGACAATACGGTCCGGGTTATGTGTTGGGCGACAAAGTGCCGGGATATCGCGAGGAGCCCGGCGTCAATCCGGAATCGAGTACGGAAACGTTCGCGGCGCTTAAACTTTATTTCGATAACTGGCGCTGGGCGGGTGTTCCGTTCTACCTGCGAAGCGGCAAGCGAATGCCAAAACGTTTGACGGAGATTGCGATTCAATTTAAGGAGGCTCCGCTTCGCCTCTTTTCGCAAACCGACGAACCGATCGAACCAAACGTACTGGTTGTCCGGATACAGCCAAACGAAGGAATCACGCTGCGGTTTGCTGCGAAGCTTCCCGGAACGCGCACTCGGATCAGGTCGGTGAATATGGATTTTCGCTACGGCTCGTCGTTTGGCGTCGAGCCGCCCGAAGCGTACGAACGATTGCTGCTGGATTGTCTGCTCGGCGACTCGACGCTTTACGCTCGCCGCGACATGACAGAGCGCGGTTGGGAAATCGTCACGCCGATTCTGGAAGCATGGAAAGCCGCCGCCAAAGATTTTCCGAATTACGAGGCGGGAACTCCGGGCTCGGCGGCGGCCAACGAATTGATTGAACAAGACGGACGGCATTGGCGAAGGATTTAGTTTGGTGCAGTTGTCGGAAAGAAATTTTCACGCAAAGGCGCAAAGAGGAGGCGGCGGGTGAGAGACGCTTGAAAATATTTCACGGGAACATGGTTATTGTCATCGCGCCTTTCGGCTTTCTTTTCTTTGCCCTTTGCGCGAAATAGTTTTTTGAACCCACACAATTCCAATTGAACATCAATGCAGAAGTCATCAGAGTCGAATTCAAAGCCACTGCCGCCCGGCGGGACGCTTGACGTTCAGTCAATTGAGCGTCAGCTAAACGAACTGTGGATGCAGAACGCCGGAGCCGGTGGCGGCGGCGAGGAAGGTGCGATGCTGCGCGCTCGCGTTCTTAATCTGATGGTGTTTGTTACGAGCGAAGACGCGCTGAGTGACGTCGACGCGATGTTGATGGATGTTGCCGCTCTGCATCCATGTCGCGCGGTTTTGTTGCTGGCGGACGAGGAAGGCGAGCACAAAGATATTGAGATGCAGGTGTCATCGCGCTGCCTGCTGGGCGGGAAATCGAGCGGACGACACCTCTGTTGCGAACAGGTGACGCTGCGTGCGGCGGGGCGGTTCACGGTCGAATTGCCGAGCGCTTCTGTTCCGCTGTTGGTCGCGGACCTTCCTGTATTTCTGTGGTGGCGAGCCAGGTTGGATTTCGCCGACGAACGATTTCAAAGTCTGTTGCGGGCTTCCGATAGGCTGGTCATCGATTCTGCCGCCTGCGAAAATCCGGCGGAAGAATTGCGCGAGCTTGCGAATTTCCTACAACGCCGGCGAAGAACGGACCCTGCGGTTAGCGATCTTAACTGGGGACGATTGACTGCGTGGCGCGGGTTGCTGGCAAGCTTTTATGACGCCGCGAGCCACAGGGACGCGCTCGGTCGGCTGAGCAGGATTCGAGTCGAGTATGTGTCGCCGGTCTCAAATGCGACTTCGATCGCACCGAAAGCGCTCGTGCTCGCCGGATGGTTGGCAGGCAGGTTGGGTTGGACCGCAGCGGACTACACGAAGCAGGTCCAGCAGGCGGCAAACGAAAGGGTGACTCTGTTAGAGAAAGCCGGGAGTTCGCTCCGATTGGAATTCGTACCCGTCGAGCACAGCGCCGTCGCTCCGGGCGGTATCGCTCGGATAGAACTCCACGCGGACTCCGAGCCCGCGTCGGGTTTTGTGGTTATGCGCGTAGACGACGGTCGAAACCTGGAGACGCTCGAACAGTTTGGCGATCAGACCCGCGTGACGCGCATCGTCACCGGAGGTGATAAGTCCGAAGCAGAGCTGCTGGTGAAAGAGCTGGAGATACTTGGGCACGACAACGCGTACGAAGAAGCTTTAGCAAAGGCGATCGAGATTCTGGATTCGCTTTAGCCGTGTTCGTGTGATGTCCGACAAACTTCAGGAAGCTCTGATTAAGTATTAATCGGGAACGCCGGGCATTGAGTACTTTCCAGTAACACACAGTCGGGAAGGGGACCCTGTCCCCGCCTAAGACATGCAGCTCGATATCTTTAGCCGAATCATTTCGCATCTTAAGCGGGGACAGGGTCCCCTTCCTGACTGCGTGTTTCCCATTAGGTGAGTGCTAGCGTCTCCAGCTCGGCTGAAACTCCGCACCGCCTTTGAATGCTATGACCTTCATACTCGCAGGTGATATCGGTGGAACCAAGACCGTGCTGGCGTTATTCGACGCCGCGCGTACGGATGGCTCCGGCCTGCTCAAGGAAGAACGATTCGTCAGCCGTGACTTCGACAGCCTGGAATCGCTGGTCGAAAAATTTCTGGAGGGCCGAGACGAGAAATTGGCTGCCGCGTGTTTCGGTGTTGCCGGTCCGGTGATCGAGGATATGTCGCGGACCACCAACCTGCCGTGGCTGATTGACGAAGAAGGCATGAGGCGTCGATTCGGTGTGGGCCAGGTTCATCTGCTCAACGATCTGGAAGCAACTGGCCACGGGATACTCGGACTGAGCGACGATCAACTGCTGGTGCTAAACCAGGGCGCTGCGGTCGAACACGGGAACAAAGCCGTGATCGCCGCGGGGACAGGGCTGGGCGAAGCGGCTTTTCTCTGGACCGGCCAGCGTTATGAGGTATTGGCCTCCGAAGGCGGCCACACCGATTACGCGCCGCGCAACGAAATCGAGATCGAGCTGCTTAACTACCTGCTAACCAAACATAAACGAGTTAGCTACGAACGCGTCTTGTCCGGACCGGGCTTAGTAAACATCTACAATTTTCTGAAGTCTCGAGAAGGAGCGCAGGCCGAGGGGTTGGACGACGAGTTAGCAAACTCTGAAGACGCTGCGAAGACGATCTCCAAGGCCGGAATGGAGAAGAGAAGCGAATTGGCCGTAACGGCGCTGGATATTTTCGCGGCGGTGTACGGCGCGCAAGCGGGGAATCTCGTCCTGACTTTCAACGCGACAGGTGGAATTTATCTCGGGGGAGGAATCGCGCCGAAGCTGGCGGATAAATTAACCGACGGGACTTTTCTCGAAGCGTTCAAAGCCAAGGGCCGCCTGTCGCCGATGGTGGCTGCGAGCCCGGTCTTCATCGTGATGAATCCCAAGACCGCGTTAATGGGTGCGGCGAGATACGCGGCGGAGCGTTTGAACCAGTGAACAGTTTTCGAATCGGCGGTGGGCGAGTGGAGGTTTGGCGCGATGTCGCGGAGATCAGCGAGCGCGCGGCGGAGCTTCTGATCGGCATCGCGCGCCAGACAGTTGATACGCGTGGGAAGTTCGAGCTGGCTCTGTCGGGCGGGTCGACTCCTAAGGCGCTCTACCAATTGCTCGCAAGCGAAGGGAAGTCAGCCCGTATTCCGTGGCAACGGACGCACATTTATTGGAGCGACGAACGTTGCGTGCTGCCTGACGACCCGCGCAGTAACTACCGAATGGCCTACGAAACTTTGCTGTCGCACGTGTCGTTGCTGGAAGAGAACATTCACCGAATGCATGGTGAAGACGATCCGGAATCGGCAGCCCGCGATTACGCGAAGGAACTTGAAAACGAATTCGATTCGGGTGGGTCGCGCTTTCCGTTGATTCTGCTCGGCATGGGCGAAGACGGACACACGGCTTCGCTCTTTCCGGGTTCAGATGCGCTGCTCGATGTTGAAAATAGCGTGACGGCAACTTATGTAGAGAAGTTCAAAGAGCATCGGTTGACGATGACGCTGCGGACATTGAACGCAGCGGAGACGATAGTCTTCCTGGTTGCGGGCGAATCGAAAGCAGCAGCGCTTAGTAAAGTGCTTGACGATCGAAGCGTAGAGCCGGATTCACTTCCGGCGAAGCTTGTGCGCCCGGCAAACGGCGAGCTGATATGGCTGGTGGATGAAAGCGCGGCTAGCCTGGTGGGTTCCAGGTAGTGGTTATGTCCGACAAACTTCAGTTTGTCGCCCGGATGCGACAAGCTAAAGAAACCTCTGAATAAGCTGCCGCCTGCGCTCCGTCGGTTGTCCGTCTTCTCGACTTGATCAGAGTTTCCTAAAGCTTGTCGGACATCAAATCAAAAATATTGACGGCACCGCACCGCACGCGCTATTTTCCGATCAGGTTCTACCGCTCCAGTCTCCCCTGACTTCCGGTTCCAGGTACAAACAATGAAGCGCTCGTTCTTTAGCGTCGCTGCTTTGCTCATCTGCACGTTCTTCGTGTCTGAGTTGCGCTGCGTTGCCAAAGAGAAATGGGTGTCTGTTCGCTCCGAGCACTTCACCGTAATCGGTAACGCGAGCGATGGCGACGTGCGCGAAGCATCGATTCGGTTGGAACAGTACTACAGCGTTCTGGCCCGGCTCTTTGTGGAAAAGCCATCCGCTGTTCCGACCACCGTCTTTGTCTTCAGGAACGATGAATCCTTCAAACCTTTCAAGCCGCTTTATCAGGGCAAGCCGACGCAGGTCGCCGGATATTTTCAACCCGGTCGCGATCTGAACTACATAGCTTTTTCCGCGGCGCGAAAAGGCGCCAGCCCCTACCGCACAGTCTTTCACGAACTGGTTCATCTCTTCATAGACAACCGGATGCGCGGGGTTCCGCTCTGCTTTAGCGAAGGGTTGGCTGAATATTTCAGCACGTTGAGGCTGGACAATGACGGCCGACGAATAACATTTGGAGTCGAGAACCCGCAGCATGTGCGGCTGCTTCGCGCAAGGCAACTATTCCCGTTGCAGACTCTGCTGGCGATCAATTACGAATCGCCTGAATACAACGATGGCGAACAACAGGCGGTCTTCTATGCGCAGTCCTGGGCGCTGGTTCATTTTCTTTTGAACAAATCCGGCGGATCGAGTCTGGACCAGTTCGCGTCGCTTTCGAGTTTGCTGGCAAACGGAACTGCGATAGATGACGCAGTGAAGCGGGCCTTTCAAGCGGACGCGCGGCGTATCGATTCGGGGTTGAAAGCTTACCTGCACCAGAGACCGTTTCCAGACAAAGTCGAGCAGTATGCCGAAAAGTTCAACGTGATTCGCGAACAAGCGGTCACGGAAATAGGCGAGGCAGAGTCGAAGGCACACCTGGGCGATCTTTTGTTGCACCTGAACCGGCTCGATGAAGCCGAGACATTGTTGGGCGGCGCTTTGGCGCTAAATCCGGACCTGGCATCGGCGCAGGCTTCGCTTGGCATGCTGCGCGTCAAACAACAACGCGCAAGCGAAGGGGTTCAGCTCCTTCGACGCGCGGTCGCAACCGATCCGAACAACTATCTGACGCAGTACTACTACGCTTTCGCGCTCAGCCGCGAAGGCATGAGCGATGACGGCCGCGTCGCCGGCTATTCGACGTCGACCGGCGCGATGATGCGCGAAGCGCTGACACGCGCGAGGCAGCTGGCGCCGGGCTTCGTCGAAGCGTATCGCCTTCAGGCTTTCCTGAATCTGGCGATGAACCAGCGACTGGATGAGGCTGAAGAGCTGCTGAAACGCGCGCACGCGCTTGCGCCTGACAGACAAGATCTGTTGATCGTCCTGGCGCAGGTGCACCTCCGTCGATCTGATTTCGCAGGCGCGCGCGAGACCCTTGAAGCAATCCTTCGCCGGCCAAATGAGCTGAAGCTACGCGAGCAGGCGCTCGGCCTGGTTGAGGACATGAAGTACGCGGAGGAACAGATAGCGCGTTTCAACCGCACGGCTATAGCCAGCGAGCAGAAGACTGTTGAGAATTTGCCGCCACCGGAAACGCCGGCGACCGAACGTGCGCATTCAGGCAGTCAGAGATTAGCCAAGCGGTTTAAACGCGAGCGAGTTCGCGGCGTGCTGAAACGGATAGAGTGTTTGGAAAGCGGAGTTGCGCTGACTGTGGATGTCGGCGGGCGCGTGTTGCGGTTGCATCGAGAGGAACTGCGTGGAGTCTTTTTTGTGACCTACGTTGCCGGGCTCGATCGCAGCGTTACGTGCGGCGCTCGCAATCCTGAGAACCTGGTGGTCCTGACCTATCGACCGTCAACCACGCGTCGGCCGAATTTTGACGGCGAAGCCATCGCGATTGAATTTGTCCCCGAAGACATCGAGATCGAGCCGTAAACGAATCACCGCACCGAGGTTCATTGCTTTTTCGTCGGCGGCACTGCTCGGGGCAGGTCGTCGTCATCAACCACCAACGGCACGTCGGTCGGCTCTTTCCCATTTTTGGGTGTTCCGCGCAACACCGGCGGCAATCGCGGCCGGGGAATCTTGACCGTCGGGACATCGCCGATCCGCCGAAGGATAGCCCCGCCGCGGCCCGCTACCCACGCATCCGTTCCGCCGAGATAAGCCACAGAGAAAAGCGGCACGCTGGTTATCGTCGGTTGCAGTTCCCAGCTCAAGCCGCCGTCGATCGTGCGAAGAACCCGTCCCTGATCGCCCGAAATCAACGCATCGTCTCGCCCGGCTACATCGATCTCAAACAGATTTACGTTGATCCCGCTTTCCTGATCATTCCAGGTCAATCCGCCGTCATCAGTGCGAAGGATTATTCCGCCGGCGCCTGCCGCGTAACCGCGCTGCATGTCTGCAAATGCAACGCTGTACAACCACTCCTTCACATTCGTCGTCACCGACTGCCAGGTTTCACCACCGTTCTCGGTACGAACCACAGTTCCACTGGATCCGACCGCGACCCCACGTTGATTGTCTGTGAAGCTGACTTCCTCCAGCCAAGCGTTTGTGTTTGAGCGTTGCGCGCTCCACGTCGCCCCGCCGTCGGTGGTATGAAGCACGCTGCCACGCGCTCCGACGGCCCAGCCCCGATCGGACGATTGAAAATCAACGCCGTACAGATCGTCGGTTGAACCCGATACCGCAGCGCCCCAGGTCAACCCGCCGTTCAACGATCGCAGGATTACGCCTTTGTCACCGACCGCCCATCCTTCGCGCTCGTTCACGAAAGTCACGGCGTTTAGTCGAGTAGTTATTCCCGACTGCACCGCCGACCACGATCTTCCGCCCGAATCGGTAACGAGAACTCTGCCACGCGCTCCAACGGCCCAACCGCGTGAACCGTTCAGAAAGAAAATGTCGGAAAGATCGTCGCGCCCGCCTTCGGTCAGTCGTCGCCACTGAAATCCGCCGTCATCAGTTCGAATCAACAAACCGTCGCTGCCGGCGGACCAGCCTGTGAACGGGTCAGCGAAGTAGATCATTACCAGCCGCGGGTTGGTTCGCACGCTGATGGGAATCCAGGTCTTTCCGCTGTCGCCGGTCATGAGGACGATTCCGTCTTCGCCGGTCGCCCATCCGCGCGTTTCATCCGCAAAGCAAAGCGTCAACAGATCGGATCGAGTAAAAGTGTTTACCGCTTGCCATGTTTGGCCGCCATCTTCGGTGCGCATTACTCGCCCGCCGTATCCGACCGCGACGGCGCGCGTGTCTGACAAGACAGCCACGCCCGTCAACGGCAGCTCGCTTTCAATCGAATGCCGCTTCCACGTTTCGCCGCCGTCATGGGTGACTAGCAGAGTGCTGTTTGCGCCGACGATTGCTCCGCTCCGCTTGTTTGCAAACGAGACGGCGAGAAGATGCGAACGAGCGTCGCTGAATTGTTGTTGCCAGGTCAGGCCTCCGTCGGTCGTATGAAGAATTCGACCGTACGTGCCGACGGCCCAGCCGCGCGAATGGTCCCTGGGCGCGAACGTGATCGAGTAAAGATGGTCCGATATGCCGGTCGGTCTTTGGACCCATTTGTCGCCGCCGTTCTCCGTCGCCATTACGACGCCGCGCGCGCCGACCGCGATCGCGCTTTTCTTTCCCCGGACAAATACGCCGTAGAGCGTCGTTCGAACGGGAGTGTATTGCGGCTCCCACTCAAATCCCCCGTTCCTGGTGTAAAGAAGAACCCCGTCCGCGCCTACGGCCCATCCGTGCTCTTTATCGGAAGCAAAGCTGAGCGCGTAAATCTGATTACCTTGCGGCAGCGGGTTCTGCCACATCCACCCGCGCTGGGCCGGAGACTGTGCTTGCCCGGCATACGAGCAGAGTATCGACAAAGCGACTACGGCTATCGCAAAGGCGACGGAATTTGGCCGAATGAGGCAAGAGGCGCGTGCGATTTTTGAGAGGGTGATTGAGACGAACACAGTCTTGCTGAAAATATATGAAGCACGTACGCAGCCGTTCTTTCAAAGCCGCGCGGTAAGTTAAAGGGAGAAAAGATTATAAGCGGGAAGGAGTGGGAAAGCGAACGAACGGGCTAGATTCGTTAGTAAGCGCCAAAGGCGCGAAAGATGATAGCCCGGGGCATCGTCCCGGGTAATCGATCCCCAAAGCCCTAAAGCGCTGAAAGCGCGAAAGGGTGAAGGTGGCAACCCAACATCCTTTCGCGCTTTCGGCGCTAAAGACCTCTTAATGATCCTGCTCCAGGGCGAACGCCCTGGGCTATCACATTTCGCGCCGTTGGCGCTCTCTAGCTGTAAGTCCCAGTTCGTTTGGAAGAAATCTGCGCGCCGCGCGAGAGTCTGTAGACATATCTGAGGAATTTGATCTTGTCCGAGTCATTCATCGAAACTATCTTCGCCCCGATCAAATATCCCGGGCCATTCCGGCTCAGCCGTTGATATCGAACAGGCGCCGCATGCACGCGAATCGGTCCGGTAGGCAATTCAAGAACGATCATCAGTCCGCGATTGCGGGCGGCGAAATGGTGATCTCCATTTCGAATTGTTGGCACCGCCAACGCAAGGCCCGTCTCGCTTAGGTTGCATGTAAACCCGTTGACCATGGCGGTCGGTCCATCGCCAGGCTTCGCACCTTTGTCCACCATCGACATGGTGAAGCGAAGGCGTGGGCCATATCGCGGAGCTTGCCGAAGATTACGTACAAAATTGCGAAAATTGGTTTCCAGCGAGCGAATCAAGTGCAACATGGCTCAAGTCACCGACCGAGAGTTTTTCAATTTTATGTGATGTGGGGAGTAATCATCATGCGTCATTGTGCGCACGAATTTCAAGGGAATAATTTACGCTGTCTGGTGCACCGGGAACTGCCTTTCTTTTCGCAGAATTCATCACGCAAAGGAGAAGTCCACACGAACGAGCCTTTCACTAAATCACACGAAGAATCAACTAGTGTCGGGTGCTCTGGTTCGCTTTCGTGCGGTTTCGTATTCGTTCGCTCGTGGCCCGCAAATGATCATAAGAGACGTGTCTTAAACTGTTTCACTATCAGCGCGGTTTTCAACTCTTCAACTCGACGTCTCCGACACTTTCGACCGCCTCGCGCAGAACTCGCTCATCAACTGTGCCAAGCTCTGCAATCTTTCGAGCCGACTTGTCCGCTGCCTCTTGCACGACGTGGCCGGCGTGTCCTTTGGCCCACTCCCACGAGGCCTCGTGAGACCGTGATGCGCGATCAAGCTTTTCCCACCACTCGTGGTTGGTCTTGCGCTTGAATCGCCCCGACATGGTTTCGATCACGTAACGCGAATCGGAGATTACGTGGACGCGGCACGGTTCCCGCAACGCTTCGAATCCGATTGTGGCGGCCGCAATCTCGGCTTGCTGGTTGGTTGCCGATCCAAGATAACGGCCGACCGCGCGCCAGAGTCCGCGGTAACCAAGCAGAGCGACCGCGGCCGCGCGCGTTTCCGCCCGCCCGTTTCCGAGGCTCGACCCGTCGCACACAATCGTCACCGGCTTCAGCTGTTTGGCCATATCTGGATTAGTGGATCAATTTCAACTTAGGAAAAAACGTTTCTCGCAAAGGCGCAAAGAACATAAAGACGAAAGGCGCAAAGGGAACGAAGGCGAGAGATGTCCGAATTTCCAGTGTCTACGCGTTCCTTCTTTGCGCCTCTCCGCTTTTTGTTCTTGGCGCCTTTGCGAGACACGTCCTTTGAAAGATTCTCAACTTACCCGAATTCTACTTGCTTTCCCTTGGCACGCCAAACAACAGCGCCAGAGGGCCAAAAATTAGAAGCCACATCGCAGCGCCGAGACCAAAACGCTCCGCGACCAGCGCTATTCCGAGCGGGATCAGACTGTTGAAGAGCCCGCTGACGTTGGCCAGCGTCATTACGGCGCCGCTTTGTCCCGGCATCGACGCGTAAAGCTGCGCTTTGAGAATCGCGTACCATCCCGCGTTGGCGAACCCGATCAGTCCGAGCATAACCAGTTTCAGAGTGACGCCCGGCACGAGCAGAAAAGCGGGGAAGAGAACCAGCATGACAAGCGCGCTCACGCGCAAGTAACTGAGTCCGCGCACGCGTTCCAGCAACGGTAGCAACAATACATCTCCGGGAAGCCCAGCAAAGGTCCAGACGATAAGAGTCATCCCGGCCAGCGCTTCGCTGACGCCGAGCACGTCCACGAAATAGAGCGCCAGATAACTGTGCAGACCGTCCATCATAAGATCGGCCAATTCCAAAAGTACTAACCAGCGCAGAACCTCGCGGCGGCGAAGCGCGCCCAGCGCCCCTCGCAAGCCGCTCCAAAATCCAGGTCGGCATTTTCGCTGTGACTCTGACAACGAGGCGGGAAGTACAGGGGAAGAAAAAGAGAAGCGCCATGCCGCAATCAGCAACAGCACCGTCAGCCCAAACAGCACCAGATGCACGCCGCGCCAGCCGTAACCGATCAGCAGCGCGAGACCCAGCACCGGCGGACCAACGACATTGCCAAGCGAGCCCGCGAGTTCCCAACGGGCCATATTCTGTTCGCGTCTCAGCGGCTCGGCATCCATCAGAGCAGCTTGCGAAAGACTGACGAATGCTCCCGACGCCGGGTAGAAAAGCATAAAAGCCAGGAGCAGGAGCGTAAAACTTTGACCTGACGCGGTTAGTAAACACGCGAGGGCGAAGCAGATTCCGCCGCCGAGAATTATGAATCGTCGATTCCAAACATCTCCCAGGATTCCCAGCACCGGTTCGATCAGGCTGGCGAAAATACCGGGCACGCTGAGCAGGATTCCGATCTCGGTATAAGAGAGGTTGAGATCAGCGCGGATCAGCGGCCACGATGCTTCGCGCACGCCGAATACAAACTCGTCAAGAAACTCTGTTGCAAGGAGAGTTAGTGAAAACGAAAGGACAAATCTCCGCCCGGCTCTGGCTGGATGCAGAGATAGGCGTACCTTCTCGAGATTGAGCATTGAATGATTCCTCGTGGATTCTCGAAAATTTTGTGATCGCTTCTGGTTGTGAAGTGAGCGTCACTTTCGAGGAGGAGGAATCACCGAACGGGCAAGGTTATACCTGTACCGGCGCTTTACGCGCGGTCCTAAGCAGCCCGTTATTGCGGAATTAGAAAATTACCAGGGGGGGTGTTTCATAGCACAGACATTTTCGTCGTCGGATGTTTCAAGTGTCAACTTCGGCGGACTATCAGAGATCTTCGACCCGCAACTTGGTGTCGGCATTCTTCCAGGCGGCGTCCAGTTCGCGCTGGACGAATTGCGCGGCATCTTTTCTCCCCTGCGCCTTCAGGCTTTCGATCAAGCCAAACAGCGACCGACCGTTGCGCGCATTCTTTTCCAAATCAGCACGAAATACTTTTTCGGCTTCCGCGGGTTTGCCGCTTCGCAGCAAGACTCCGCCCAAACTTTCCCGCAGCGGAAGAAACCATCCTGGCGGCTCGTCGTACTGAAACGCGTCCTCCATTTCGACGCCTTGTTTAAGCAGCTCGATCGCGGTTGGAAAGTCGCGCTTGGCGACGGCAATCTGCGCATTCAAGACATTCTCGGCGACCTTCATAACGCTGGCTGAACTGTTCAAGCCGTAACCGGATTCAGCGGGCACGGTCTTGATTGCCACCAAAAACAGCTTGCGTTCAGCATCGGCCTGGGCCGGCTGGTTCGTTCCCGCGAACGCCATCCCGCGCGCGAATCGCCACAGCGCGTTCATTCCCGGCAAGCCGGCGTCGGGTTGTGGGAGTTTGAGAATGTCATCCCACTTGCGAAATTTCACCATCATCAACGTCGGCGTCCCAGCAAAGCCGTCGAACATCGGCATGCCTTTGAGATGAGGTGCAACGTTCGCTCCGAGTTTCTGTGCGGAGGCAAGTGCGTCCGCGTATTGTCCGGTCATCCCGTACGCCACGGCCAGAAAATGCAAGTTGTGGTTGTAGTACATGAGAGGGTAGAAGCCCTCTCGACCGGTGAGTTTGAAAAAATTCTCGTCGGCTTCTGCCGCGACTTTGTTGCTTTGCGCAGCGGCCTCGTAATCGCCCGTGCGCATATAAATGTGCGCGGGCATGTGCACCAGATGTCCGGCCGCGGGAACTGCGGTCGTCAGCGTTGGTGCATAGGCCAGCGCGCGCTCGGGCGAGCGCGACGCTTCGACCGCGTGAATGTAGTAATGAATCGCGCCGATGTGATCCGGATCTCGTTTCAGAACCGATTCGAGCACTGCGACGATCTCTTCGGTTCCTTCAGCCGGTTTTCCGTCGCTGCTCCAAAGCTGCCAGGGGCGCAGGTTCATGGCGCTTTCGGCGTAAAGCGTCGCGGCATCCAGATCGTCCGGATATCGTTTGGACAATTCGCCCATCGCGTTCTTGTATTCGACCGCGAGCTTTTTAAGGTCAGCTCCCGGCGCAAGCGAATATCGCTTTGCCAGCGCGTCGATGTAACCTCGCTCGCTTTCGGATGCTTTGCCGGCGAGCGCGACTGCCTTCTGCGCAGCTTCGACGGCCGACTTCAGACGCTCCGGATCGATATCACGATTTATGTTTGGCCCCAGCGCGAGCGACATTCCCCAATACGCCATGGCCAGCTGAGGATCGAGCTGGGAGGCACGACGAAATGAGCGAATCGCCTCTTCGTGATTGAACGCGAACACGAGCGTCAATCCCTGATCGAAGAATTTTTGCGCCTCGGGGTTGGTGGTCGTGACTGGATGCGAGTGCGAGCCAAGTCCGGACATCAGCGCGGCCGGCTTTTCTGGGGCCGGTTTTGGAACTGAAGAGTGATGTTGAGCGAGGGTGAGGGGGCTGATAGCGAGACAAATGACAAGTGCTACAAAAGTGGAGTTTCGCATTTCGGTATCTCCCTAAAGATCAAGTCATCAAAGATGCGAAGTCTTGTTTGCTTTTCTTAGTGGTATTTTTCGCTTCGTCTTCGCGTGATTTCGTGGATCGTTCATGTTGGTTTTCAAATACGCCTAGTTGTGAAATTTTTCAAGCTAGTGTTCGACCACTAATCACACTAACTCGCAAAAAAAACACGAAGATGCTAAGTGGTTCTCAGTAACCCGTGACTCTCGATTGATAAGATCTATTCATTAACTTTCAAAACCGCCAAAAACGCCTCCTGCGGGATCTCGACGCGGCCGACCTTCTTCATCCGTTTCTTTCCTTCTTTCTGCTTTTCAAGCAGCTTTCGTTTGCGCGAGATATCACCGCCGTAGCATTTGGCGATAACGTTCTTTCCCATTGCTTTGACGGTTTCACGAGCTACCACTTTGTTGCCGATCGCCGCCTGGATAGGGACTTCGAACAGCTGGCGGGGAATCAGCTGCTTCATTTTCTCAGCCAGCGCCCGTCCCTTTGCCTGCGAAGTGCTCCGGTGAAGAATCAGCGAGAGCGCATCGACCGGTTCGCCCGCCACCATCACATCGAGCTTAACCAGATCGGATTCCCAATGCCCGACGAAGTGATAATCAAGCGACGCGTACCCGCGGGATACCGATTTCAGCCGGTCATAAAAATCCAGCACGATTTCGTTCAACGGAAGTTCGTAAGTCAGCATGACGCGGTTCGATGTGATGTACTCGAACTTCTTCTGAACTCCGCGCTTTTCTTCCAGCAGCGGGAGGATGCCTCCCAAATAGTCGTCCGAAGTCAGGATCGTCGCCAGAATCACCGGTTCTTCAATCTTTGTGATTCGCGCCGGATCGGGCATCTTGGCCGGCGAATCAATATCCGTCACTGTACCGTCGGTCGTGGTCACGGTGTAGCGCACACCAGGCGCCGTCGTGATCAAGTCCAGATTGAATTCACGCTCGAGTCGTTCCTGCACAATCTCCATGTGAAGAAGCCCCAAAAATCCACAGCGAAATCCGAAACCCAACGCCGTCGATGATTCGGGCTCGTAGAAAAACGACGCGTCATTCAGTCGCAGTTTGTTCAGCGCGTCACGCAGTTCTTCATACTGATTCGTGTCCACCGGGTAAAGCCCCGAAAAGACCATCGGTTTGATTTCCTGAAATCCGGGGAAGGGTTCCTTGGTCGGACGCGCCGCTTCGGTAACCGTGTCTCCGATTTGAACGTCGGCCACTTCCTTAATCGATGCCGTTAAAAAGCCAACTTCACCAACGCCCAGGCTGTCGATCGGAGTCGGCCGCGGGCGGTTAACGCCAAGAGTTTCGACCTGATAGTCACGTCCGGTGTTGAAGAAGCGGATCTTCATTCCCTTCTTGATCGTTCCGTCGATGACGCGGAAAAGCACGATCACGCCACGGTACGAGTCGTACCATGAATCAAAGATCAACGCCTTAAGCGGTGCCTCGGGATCGCCTTTTGGTGACGGAACATCGCGAACGATCGCTTCCAGAACTTCGTCGACGCCCATTCCCGTTTTTGCAGACGTCAGAATGGCGTTGTGAGTATCCAGGCCCACCAGATGTTCGATCTGTTCAAGCGCCTTGTCCGGTTCGGCGCCGGGCAGGTCGATCTTGTTGATGACCGGGATCATCTCAAGATTGTTTTCGATTGCGAGATACGAGTTGGCCAGTGTCTGGGCCTCGACTCCCTGCGATGCGTCAACTACAAGCAGCGCGCCTTCACAGGCGGAAAGAGAACGCGAAACCTCGTAAGTGAAATCGACGTGACCGGGCGTGTCGATCAGGTTCAGCACATAATCGGTGCCGTCTTTAGCCTTGTAATCGAGCCGGACCGCGTGTGATTTGATCGTAATGCCGCGTTCGCGCTCCAGATCCATGTTGTCCAGAACCTGTGCGGACATCTCGCGTTCAGTCAACGCGCCGGTCATCTCAAGGAGCCGGTCCGCCAGCGTGGATTTGCCGTGGTCTATGTGCGCGATGATGGAAAAATTTCTTATGCGTTCAGGGTTCATATCGTAGTTATTAGAATTCAGGACTCAGATCTCAAAAGAAGAACGGCGAGAAAACATTTCTTATGAGTTCTGAGTCCTGATCACAATTGTTATAGCAAAACAGACGCGAAACCGCACGCGAGGCCGAAACGACCTCCGCCTAAAAACACGCGTGCCCTTCGCTCAGAGAACGAAGGGCACGTGAAAAACCGTTAACTGTTTTCTCTTAATTCCCGGAAGGGCTGTCGTTGTCGTCATCAACCACGAGGGCGATCAATGCGATACCCACGACGGCTGCTGTGATAACAAACCCGAGAACATGATCGCCACCCCATCTGCGGGCAGCGGCTTTACGACCGACAGTCGCGTTGGCTGAGTTGGTGGCCAACTTCATGCCTTCGGCTGTCGTCAATGTTCCCTTTACTCCGGCGTTGGTTGTCAGAACCGCATTTCCCGCACTCACCGTTACATCGACATTCTCTTTATCAAAAGTCAGTGTCAATAAAGTGTTCGGGTCAACACTAATCCTGCCGAGCGCTCCAAGGTTCACCATCGCCGCTGCTCCGTCCGGAGTCTGCAACTGTGTTCCTGAGAAAATGGTCGTGCCGGTAGTCGCGCTGGTGCCGTTGACGAGTGCCGATTGATTCTCGCTCATCAACAGTTGGCCAAAACGCACACTGCTCGGCGCGGTGTTGGTTGAAGTTGTGTTCGTCGCCGCGCTCGCCTTGGCGGGTGTGATTAAAACGCAAACCTGCAACACGGCGAAGACGAGAAGAAGAGCGACAGGCTTAAGCACGATGCGCCGCTGTGAACCCATGAAAGAATCTCCTTTTAAGAAACTACGGCTAACCACTGGTATTGACACGATTGCCCAGATCAGCCTGGTCAGAAGAGAGGCTAAGTCAAAAAACTTAGCGCCAAGGTCAAGTCATCCCGGTTGTGTTATTGCTTTCGGGCAAGGCGGATTCTAACCCTGCCTGTCTCGTATGGCAAGCTTTTTTAGACATTTAACCGCTTTCCGCCAGCCGCTACGGCAAATTCGAGGGTTTTCCACTTTTAGAGAAAACCAAAGGTCGGATTCGGTCAAAAAGCGAGTGCCCTCCGTCTTGAGAAACGAAGGGCACGCGAAAAACCGTAGACTGATTTTCTCTTAATTTCCGGAAGGGCTCTCGTCGTCATCGTCCAAAGCAACGACAACAATCAGAGCAACCGCAACGACGCCCGCGAAAATGATCGCGCCGGCTCCTGCCTTGGAAAGTCGACGAGCTTTGCCGCCGGCGGTTGGGCTGGCTGAGTTGGTTGCCAACTTCGTGCCTTCGGCTGTGGTCAATGTTCCCTTTACTCCGGCGTTGGTTGTCAGAACCGCATTTCCCGCACTCACCGTTACATCGACATTCTCTTTGTCAAAAGTCAGTGTCAATAAAGTGTTCGGGTCAACACTAATCCTGCCGAGCGCTCCCAGGCTCACCGTCGCTCCGACTCCGTCCAGAGTCTGCAACTGCGTTCCTGAGAAAATGGTCGTGCCGGTAGTCGCGCTGGTGCCGTTGACGAGTGCCGATTGATTCTCGCTCATCAACAATTGGCCAAAACGCATACTGCTCGGCTCGGTGTTGGTTGAAGTTGTGTTCGTCGCCGCGCTCGCCCTGGCGGGTGTAGACAAGATGCAAACCTGCAACACGGCGAAGACGAGAAGAAGAGCGACGGGCTTAAGTGTGTTGCGCCGTTGTGAACCCATGAAGAGTCTCCTTTTACTTAGATACAGCTAATGTGAAACGTACAAATTACCCTGAAGTTTTTATACCGGTTTATCGAGTGACGCGGATTCTAAACCTGCGGGCCGCTAAATGGCAAGCTTTTTTGCTCCAGCGGCGACGCAGTAACCCGAATTCAAGTCATAACACGATCGTTTTACAAACATGTTAAGGGAAATCTCATCTGACCGACTTCATCCACTCAATACACCTGCCAAGATGCTCTCGCATTGCCGTGGCCGTGTCGTGATGAATCCGACCGTGCCCGGGCAAGACCCACTCGAACTCGTAATCCAAAAGCCTTTCCATCGAACGTGTCTGCTCGGCCCACGAGTACCACGCAACGCTGCGAAAAGCCGTCAGCGTTTGCTTCACTGGGGACCACGCCAGGTGATCACCCGTAAATAGATACTTGTTCTTGTAAAGCAGAACCATGTGACCCCGCGTATGGCCCGGGACCGGAATCGCCACCAGATCGCGATCGATTACGACGGGTTCGCTTACTTCTATGACGCGCTCCATGCCGAGGCGCTTCGCACCATCGGCTTCGTGCATCATCCGTTCGCAGCCAAACTTTTTCGCGAAGGCGGCGTGGTCGGCTATGTCATCGCTATGCGTGAGAAACATAAAGCGAACACCGCCGACGGATTCAATTCGCTTTACCAATTGGCTGGCGAAGCGTGGGCTGTCGATCAGCACATTTCCGCCTTCTTCAGCCGGCCGGACAATCAAATAACTCCACGCGCCAAAACTAGCCTCTGCCGTAAATCCACAAAAGTAAATATTCTCGTAGACCAGCGTAGGAAAAGCTCCGATGCCGATCTGTGGATCGTGTTTTTCGGTGGTTCCGATCGACGCGGTGGGACACGCGACCAAAGACATTAGCGCGAGCTTAACCTCGTTCTCGGTTTCCGGCTGGCGATAGACGCTGGATTGCTCGCCATGATCGCGAAAAGTTGCGGGCGCAATTTGCCGGCATGCGTCACAGTCAATGCATGTATCGTCAACGTAGAAATCGCCGGAAACATTTTGCGGCAAACGCCGTGAATACTTTGCCATCGCGCAAATCCTGGATGTATTTATGATGAGCGGATGACCGGTAAAAGTTCAAGGCGACAGGGTTGAGCTGACAGCTCTCCGGCTTTTGTCGCACGTACTCAACATCCTTTTATTAAACCACTATCGCAATGTTCAAACGCTTCTCGCAGTTAATCCTCGGCATTTTTCTCCTGGCCTCTATCGCAACGGCGCAGTCCTCGCCTGTTACAGACATCACTCGCGTGTTTTCGGGCGTAGTCGTCTCGCAACAGGGTGAATTGGCGCCGAAAGTTTCTATCTCAGTGCGCTCGCCTTCGGGCGAACTGAAAACAACCAGCGACAAGATCGGTGCTTTCACTTTGAACGTCCCGCGCGGGCCGCTGGTGATTAGATTAGAAGGCCGCAACATCACTCCTAAGGAATTTTCTCTTCAAGCCGGTGACTCGACTCAGAATCTTCAGCTCGCGATCGAGTACGTAGTTCCTCCGATTCACGAGAGCGTCGTTATCGTCGCGTCGTCAGCCGAACCCGACATCGAGCGTCGTGATGAAACGGTTTACCGCAATACGCTTTTTGCTCGCGACGACCAGTTGCTTTTCACTCTTAACGCTGGAATCAACGCCGGGCAGCACGAAGGTGGCGGCAAGTCGCTTGAGATACGGCGATTCGGATTCAATACGGATCACGGCGGTGTAAACGGTGGACTGAAAGTTCTTGTCGACAATGTTCAGCAGAACCAGGGTACGCAGGGGCATGGCCAGGGTTATCTTGGCCAATTGAAAAGCCTGACTCCCGAGTTGGTTGACGGCGTCGACATCCTGAACGGCCCCTTCAGTGCGCAGTACGGCGACTTCACAGGTTTGGGCGTCGTTCACATTCGCCAAAAAGAATCGCTGTCTGATCAACTCACGCTGCGATTTCACGGCGGGTCGTTCAACACGTTCCGAACGTTTCTCGCCTACAGCCCCGACCTGCCAACCGCGGACGCGTTCATCGCTTATGAAGGATCGAGAACGGACGGACCATTCATAAGCCCGTTGCGGTACAAACGAGACAACGTGACCGGCAATTACACCTGGAAGATTGACCAGGAAAACACGCTGAGCTTCAAACTCAATCTCGGTCGCAACGATTTTTTCTCGTCCGGACAGATTCCGCTTGACGAAGTGTTCGCCGGACAGCTCGATCGTTTCGGAGCTATCGATCCATTCAACGGCGGCAGAGTTCGTAGCGGAACAATTGCCGCCTACTACAAAAGGGAGATGGCTTCCGGGAGCGTGTTTAAGATCGACGGATTTCTAACCCGCTCGCTTTTTGATCTCTATTCGAACTTCACTTTCTATCTGAACGATCCGGTCAACGGCGACGAAATTCAGCAGCGCGATTCTCGCTTGCAGGAAGGCATTAACGCGCAGTACCTGCATCCATTCTCGCTTTTCGGCGGGCGAGCGCTTTTTATGACCGGGATGAACGTGCTTGCTTATCAAACCAACGTCGGTTTGTTTCGTACTGTCGAGCGCAGACCTTTCGAAGTTACTACGCAGGCCCACGCCAGCGTTCCAAACATTGGCGGATACGTTCAGCAGGGAATTGATTTCTTCGAGGGCAAATTACATCTGGAGGGCGGACTACGCTACGACTACTTTCACTTCAGCGTGGTTGACAAGGTCGTACCAACTCTGTCGGGTAATCAAAGCGCAGCGCGATTCCAGCCGAAATTCAATATGGCCTTCACGCCTTCCAAGCGATTGCCGATGACGGTTTACGTAAACTACGGACGTGGAATAGCGAGCCAGGATGCTCGGGGAGTGGTGCAGCAGCCGGACGGCCCCAAGGTCTCCACCACAGATTTCTACCAGGTTGGAACCTCGCACAACCTAAAAAGGTTTTCAGTCACAACGGATCTTTTCCTGATCGATCAATCGAATCAGCAAGTCTACATTCCCGACGATGGCAGCATTGAATTCCTGGGACCCAGCCGAGCTTATGGTGGCGAAGTAAAGACGTCTGTCCGGCTCACTCGCCGGCTCTCTTTGGATGGCGGCGTCACGCAGGTTTTCAACGCCTTCTTCCGTGGGACAGCGCCGCGTGTTTACGTCGACAGCGCACCTCGCACGGTTGCCAACGCCTCGCTGACAATGAACGAGTACCGCGGTTTGGCAGGCTCACTGAGGTACCGTCACATCAGTAACTACCGGCTGGATGGGATAGATCCCAACATTCGCGCGGCGGGACACGACCTGCTTGATTTCTATCTGACCAAACGTCTCAAACACTGGTTGGACTTCAATCTGGGCATCGATAACCTCACCAACAAACGCTACTTCGAGACGCAGAATTTCTTCGAATCGCGAGTGCGACCCGTCGATCCTGCGCTCGAACGGATTCACGCCACGCCCGGCTATCCATTCGGCATTACCTTCGGTTTGACCTTCAACTTGTTCGAAAAATAATGTCCGACTAACTCACAGTTTGTCGTTGACGTCGTGAGTCCAATGCCACCCAGGTCTGCGACAAGCTGAAGCTTGTCAGACATTAAGACCTTCTCGCGTTTTATTCCGCAAACGGCTATTCTGCGCGCATGAAACGTTTCCTTCATGTGGCGTCTGACGTAGCGCTCATTGCGCTCGGCATTCTTTCGGCCGGCCTGGGCCTGAAGGGCTTTTTGCTGTCGAGTCACTTCATCGACGGCGGAGTGACGGGTATCTCGATGCTGGCTTCGAGCGTTTCGGGCGTGTCTTTGTCGATCTTCATTCTGGTTATTAACCTGCCGTTTATCGCGCTCGGCTACAAACAGATCGGAAAGAAATTCGCGCTCAAGAGCGCCGCGGCAATTGCCGGCTTATCGGTTTGTCTGGCGCTGATAAATTTTCCCGATGTCACTTCGGACAAGTTATTGACTGCGGTCTTTGGCGGCTTCTTCCTTGGAGCGGGTATCGGGCTGGCGATTCGCGGCGGGTCTGTTTTGGATGGAACCGAGATCGCGGCTCTGCTGATAAGTAAGAGCAGCAATCTTTTCGGAGTTGGCGACGTTATCCTCATACTCAACGTCTTCATCTTTACGGCGGCGGCTTTTCTGCTGGGAATCGAGTCATCGCTCTATTCGATTCTGACTTACATCGCTGCGTCAAAGACGATCGATTTTCTGATTCATGGAATCGAAGAGTACACCGCCATCACTATCATTTCGGAACGCAATGCTGAAATTCGAGAAAGACTGTTGGGTACGCTCAGGCGCGGCGTCACGGTTTACAAAGGACGGGGCGGGATGAGCGATACCGAACAGGACATACTTTTTTGTGTCGTAACCCGGCTGGAAATCGGCCGCGTGAAAACTCAGGCCAGAGAGATCGATCCTTCTGCTTTTATCGTGGTTCACCCGCTTTCGGATGCAGAAGGGGGTATAATCAAAAAAACCGGGTTGCATTAAGTTCGCCCGTCCAATTCGACAAACTCAGGGCAACTTGCCTCCTACAGCGATTGCACATAGTCTCTTGGAACTTACCGGGCAAACCGCGAGGTTCATTACGCGGAAAACCAGTTTTCACGCCGGCGTAATGTTCAGTTTTAGAGCAACTCCAGGTCGAAGCGGAATCGTCGTGCCAGATGTACTCTGTTCCCCGAGGCGCCGGGGTATGCTTCGCGAACCGCGCGGTTGACCCATAACAAGGAAGTGGAGAACCGAAGGATGTTACAGGCAAAGCGTTCCCCATTGGTCAGATACGGTTTTTCCTTGCTGTTGATCGCGACGGCAGCGCTGGTGGTTTGGCTTGTCCCAGGTATTCAACGGCAGTCGCCGTTCGCGCTTTTCCTGGCTTCGATCATCCTTATTGGTGTTTACACCGGGCTGGCCGAATCCTTGATGGCCACGGTGCTATCGGCCCTGATCGTCGCCTACTTTTTCCTTCCTCCTCCGTACTCGCTGAACCTGAGTTTCGAAGGCATATCGCGTGTCGCGTCGTTCTCATTTCTGGCCCTTCTGTTCAGCTTCATGATTCAGAAAGTGAAGAGCGCTGAAACGACAGCGCGGCTGCGGGAAGAGCAGATGGCCGCTACGTTGCTGAGCATCGGCGACGCGGTCATCGTAACCGACGCGCAGGGCCGAGTTACTTTGGCTAACCGCGTGGCCGAGACGTTGACAGGCTATTCGCTGGACGAAGCCCGCGGAAAACAGATCACGGACGTCTTTAATATCGTCGACGAGCAAACCCGAGCGGCGGCTGAAAATCCGGTGACCAAAGTACTGTCCGAGGGGGTCGTGGTCGGACTCGCCAATCACACGATTTTGATCAACAAGAACGGGCGGGAGATTCAGATTGATGACAGCGGCGCACCCATCAAAGATCGAGCGGGCAACATCACCGGCGTAATTCTCGTCTTTCGCGATATCTCTGATCTGGTGAAGGCGAACAAAAAGCTTCGATTCCAGGCGCACCTGCTGGACGTAGTCGAACAAGCGGTGATGGCGACCGACAACGACGGGCGGATCACTTACTGGAATCAATTTGCTGAGAAGTTGTTTGGCTGGAAAGCCGAAGAAGTGATCGGACAGGACATTGTAAAGATCACACCGAGTTCGCAATCCAGGGAACAGGCGGAAGAGATCATGTCTCAACTGCGAAAGGGCGAAAGCTGGTCCGGCGAAATTTTGGCGCAGCACCGAGACGGAACGACTTTCGAAATACGAACCACGGACTCGCCGGTTTACGACGAGCGTGGGAACCGGATCGGCATCGTCGGCAGCTCGGAAGACATTACCGAACGCAAACGAATCGAAGACATCCGTTTGCGTTGGGCTGCCATCGTCGAGTCAACCAGCGACGCCGTTTTCGGAAAAACTCTGGAAGGGATCATCACCAGTTGGAACCCGGGAGCGGAACAGGTTTACGGCTACAAAGCGGAAGAGATCGTCGGCAAGTCTGTGTCTGTAATCATTCCCCCTGAACGCCTGAACGAGCTGGACGCCATTCTGCGCAAAATCCGCGCGGGTCATCGAATCGATCACTACGAAACGATACGTGTAAAGAAGAACGGCACGCGGATCAATGTCGCCGTAACCATTTCTCCAATCAAGAACGCGGCCGGCACGATAACCGGAGCTTCGACGATCGCGCGCGACATTACCGAGAGAATTCGATCTGAAGAAATGCTTCGCAACAGCGAAGAGCGTTATCGCATCGTTGCTGAAACCGCATCGGAAGCGATTATCACGATCGATCACGAAAGCAAAATTATTTTCGCCAATCGCGCGGCGGAGAGAATCTTCGGATACTCGCTCGACGAGATCCTGGGCGACGACCTCTCGATGTTGATGCCCGACTTCATGGGGAGCAGAGATCAGATGGGCCTGGCCGCCGACTGGGAAGCCAGCCTTAGAAAAATGTCGTGGGAAAGCGTCGGGCTTGCGGGCAAACACAAAAGCGGACGCGAAATTCCGCTGGAGGTTTCGTTCAGCGAGTTCATGAAAGACGGCAAACCGAATTTCACCGGAATCGCGCGTGACATCACTGAGCGAAAGATGGTCGAAGAGCGACAAGCCGAGCTGTTGGCCAGAGAGCAAGCGGCGAGAAGCGAAGCCGAGCGAGCAAACCGCACCAAGGATGAGTTTCTGGCGACCGTGTCGCACGAGCTGCGAACGCCGCTGACCGCAATGCTCGGCTGGACCTGGATGTTGCGGGCCCGCGAGCTCGACAATGAAACGTACGTACGAGCTGTCGATACGATCGAAAGAAACGTGCGCGCTCAGGCGCAGCTGATTGACGATCTGCTGGATGTCTCGCGCATCATTACAGGCAAGCTGATGCTCGAGGTCGTGCCGGCAGATCTGACGCCGGTTATCGAAGCGGCAATCGACACCGCGCGACCCGCAGCAGCGGCCAAGGGAATTCAGTTACATACTGAACTCGAGCCGTCAGCCAGCAACGTTGTTTGCGATCCCGCGCGAATGCAACAGGTCGTCTGGAATTTGTTGTCCAACGCCGTGAAGTTCACTCCAAAGAACGGTCAGGTGACCGTCTCGTTAAAACGCAAGGATTCTGAAGTCGAAATCGGCGTGAGTGACACCGGGCCTGGAATCTCCGAGGAGTTCATTCCATATGTCTTCGATCGATTTCGGCAGGCGGACAGTTCAACTACGCGGTTGCACGGCGGGCTCGGACTGGGTCTAGCGATCGTGCGCCACCTGGTAGAGCTTCATGGAGGCACTGTAACGGTTGGAAATCGAACCGACGGCCAGGGCACGACCTTCCTGGTAAATCTTCCCCTGACGAATGTTCAGTTGTCCGAAAATGGAGACGCAGCCGAAAGCGACAGCCGCCCGCTTCCATCCACCGCAAAGCTCGACGGTATCCGTGTTCTGATTGTCGATGACGACTCCGACACGAGGGAGCTTCTTGTAGCAACTCTTTTACAAAGCGGAGCTGATCCGACGGCGGTGGCTACCGCCGCCGAAGCGTTGAATGCCATCCGGAAAGAGCCACCGCAGATCTTGATCAGCGATGTAGGAATGCCTTTTGAAGATGGGTATTCGTTGATTCGAAAAGTACGTGTGCTTGAGGAGCAGAACGGAACAAGCCATAAGATTCCAGCCATGGCGCTTACGGCTTACGCGGGCGAGGGTGCTCGTGTCAAAGCACTCGAGGCCGGCTTTCACGCTCACCTGGCTAAACCAATCGAGCCGACCCAGTTGATCGCCGCGATCGCAGAATTGGTGCGACTTGAGGGCAAGTCTTAATCAGCACTAGCAGCTAGAAGAACAAAGAGATTCCCGCAAAGGCGCAAGGGCGCAAAGAAAACCGCAAAGTCGTTGAATGCCAATCGCTCTTTGCGGCTTTCCTTTGCGCCCTTGCGCCTTTGCGGGAACCAATCTTTCTTGTAATCACCCAACCCAGGATTACTCCACACCTTTTCGACAAACTGAAGTTTGTCGGACATTTCGCTACGGCTTCTGTTCGGGCATATCTTCGACGATGTCTTCCTCGATGACCTTCACTTCCGTTCCATACTTCTGATACCCGCGATATCGAACCACGCTTCGATTGGTAAAAGTCGTGCCGTCGGGAAACGTGCTGACTCGTACTTCCGCCTGCGACGGTAACAAGTATTGCTGGTCACCGATCGCGGCCCACTCGTAGTCATACGAAATCGTAGCGCTGGCGGGCAGGTCCGACGGAAAGTCAAAGATCTGTTCAAAGCGCAGCACGCGATAGTTTTCGCGATCGATCCACATCTTGCCGTGATAACCGGGTCGCACCCTTTGATCCAATATCCTGGCATTAACGCCCGACGACTCCGCCGGGACTGAGTATTCGAAAATGACGGTTCGCCGGCCTCTCAAAACGTCCGTGTCGACCGCTTTAAACGTTTCAGGCTGAGCGTCGGCAAACAAACCGGCGAGCATCGACACGTATTCGCCCGATGTCGAAGTGCCGCCAAACACATCCGAATAGGTTTCGAACGGCTTCAAATCGCGCTGCGGCGGAAGCCCGTTGACCGCGAGGAGTTTGTATTCCTCGCCTCCGCTTACTCGATAGCTGATCGCCAGCAACAACCGATCGCGAAACAGCCACGCTCCGATTCCGCCGCGCGAATAGGTTCGATTGATTTGTTGCTTGACGACAAAATCGGGCATCGCTTCCAGCGCCGCCTTGGCTGCGTCGCGGGCTTTGTTCAAAAGGTCGCCCGATTCGATCACCGAAAGCTTTATCGATCCCGACGGATTGACTCTTCTGCGCTCTGCCTCTTCCAAAGTGCGCCGCAACAGCGGATCGTTGCCGCTCTTGGAAGCAACTAACGACAGCATTCCATCGGTCAGCGGAAACCCCAGCCCGCGCCGCCGAATCTCTTCCACCACCGCATCGCGTTTTCCAGGTTGTTTTGGAAGTTGGTAGACAAGCTTTACCAGCTCCTGGCTCGTCAGCGGCGTCTCGGTCGATTGAGCAAAAGACAGCGAGCAGGCGAGCAACAAAAGCACTCCGCTGACGCAGAGAGTGAAAAGATGAGTCCGGAAATATCGCTTTAACATAATGCCTAAAAAGGGAGCCTCGTAATCTTTTTTGGTTCAACCGTAGTCCTGTTTCCGATGCCCGAATCTAGCATCGGATCTTCTCCAACCACGCCGATCAATACAACGCCCTCGGCGTCGACTTTGAGCGTTATGTTCATGCTCAGAATCTCGTCCGTGTTAATCGAAATCTCTTTTATGACTGCCTCAGCAAAACCCGGCGAATGAACTTTAATACTATAAGTCCCCGTCTCCAGCGAACCAATCCGAAAGATGCCCTCATCGTTTGTTTCGACGGTGATCAACTTTTTCTGGTCGGCGCCCGTGATTTCCACGCTGGCCCCCGGTATTACGGCATCGTTTTGGTCCTTAACAACTCCTACCAATTTGGGTGCGCCCGGTTGGATATGTTCTTTGCCCTTTCGCTCGACGGTAATCTGCAGCGCACCTGAGCACGCCTGTTCTTCCTGCGAGCGTTTCTGGCCCATCACGCCAAAGCAAAAACTCAATACCGCAGTCGCCGTCGCGCCGGCAATTCGAGCCACGCGCTTTCGAATCGCGCGAACGCCCACCGGACAGTCGCGGGTCAAAACGGAACCATCCGTGCGCCGGTAGAGTCTGGCGCAAAGCCGCCCCTCGGTCTTCTCGATCAAAGCCACGGCCTGTCGCGTTGTAAGTTCTGAAATGTTGTAAACGTGAAGATCGCAGTGATCGCAAAATCGCGCGCGGTCATCGCCTTTCATCTGCTCCCAACCGACAGGGCAGGGCGACGCGATCTTGAGACGGCTTAATGGATCATTTGCTTTCAACATGATGGTCGGGCTCCCCACCGATTAATTTGGTGACAACAGGGTTCGATGTCACAGGCTAAGTTCGGTTGCCTCTGCTTTCAGACTTAGCCAGTACTCAATCTTTAGGTCCCGGTGAAGTTAGTACCATTCGCGGTAGCGAACGGCGTAATTGGATGGAGCAGATTTCTGCGTGAACGGCTGAAAACCCCCATTCGCTACTGCGAATGGTATTGACCCACCGGGTCCGATCCTTGAGTTCGTGAAACTCGTCAAAAGCAGAAATGCTCAATTGCGCGGGTGATGATTCCGATACATGCCTGTAGCTCTTCAATCGGCACGAACTCGCCCGTGCGATGCGCGACACGAATGTCACCCGGACCCAGAACCACCGCGTCGGCGCCCAGCGACGTCATTTGCGGCGCCTCGGTCCCAAACGCTACGGTTCCTGCCTTGCGACCAGTCGCTTCTTCGAGCAAACGTACCAATGGAGCGTCGGCCGCCGTCTCGGTCGCTTCGTCCAGACGCAACGGTTTGAGTTCGCATTCGAAATTTCCGTCGCGTTGGCGCTGTGACTTGATCGCGTCTTCGACCAGCTCGACGACATGTTGTGCCGGTTGCCCCGGAACTGATCGCCATTCAAGCGTGAATCGACATTCACCCGCGATGATATTTTTCGCCGTCCCGCCGTTGATCAAGCCTACATTCAAAGTTGTGTAGGGCGGGTCGAAGCCATCGCGAACGTCTTCCTTCAACGTTTCGGCGATCTTCTCGATTTCAGTTATCAACCGCGCCGCGCCAAAGATCGCGGACGCGCCGACGCCGGGATACGCGCTGTGGCCCTCGCGCCCGCGGACGATCACTTCAGCCAGCGAGTAACCTTTGCCTGCCCGCATCGGTTGCAGCGACGTTGGTTCGCCTACGATCGCGTTTCGCACGGTTATGGCCCGCGCGTCAGCCAGCCGCTTCGCGCCGAGACATCCGATCTCCTCGTCGGCGGTGAAGACGAGAGCCAACGGACGTTTGAGACGAGTAACGTCCAGCGCGTTGATCGACGCCAGCACCGCGGCGATAAATCCTTTCGTGTCGCACGAACCTCGTCCGTAGAGCTTGCCGTCTCGCTCAGTGAGTTTCAACGCGTCGGTCCAGCTGCTGGCAAACGGAACGGTGTCGGTGTGTCCGACCAGCGCGAGCTCGGCGGTAGGCGAATCGGCGGCCGACGGACCCGCGATGGCGATCATGTTCACCTTCTCTTCGCCGCGTTCGTCCGCATAAGGATGTCGAGTCACAGCGAATCCCGCGGCTTCCGCGTGGTGCTGTAGATAAGCGACGACCTCGGAGTTAGAGCGCGACGAGATCGAGTTGATCGCAACGAGCTCGGAAAGAATTTGTTGGACTGTTGTCAAGTTGAGAAATCCCCAATCAGGTCATGTGATTTTCAGATAATGGGTTAGTTCAGAATATCCCCACAAAAACTATTTCCCGCAAAGGCGCAAAGGCGCAAAGACGCAAAGACGTTCGGGATGCGATCCTGTTGGGCTGATTTCTTTGCGCCTTTGCGTCTTTGCGGGAACCCGTTTTTTTGCACATCCGACTCGAACTTCCCCATCATCACTCGGGCCGTCGGCGCTGCTGACTCACGCCCACAATCTCTTTTGAAGCCCGACAAACGCTTCCACAATCTCATCCTGCGCGCGATGGCGACCGTCTTTCACCAGTTGCTCGCCTCCGACGAACACATCACGCACCGCCGAGCGCGTCATCGAGAATACGATGTTCGACAGCAAATCGTCCTCCGAAGCACCGGCGATGGACGGGTCGTTCAAATCCACCGTGAAGAAATCGGCAGGTCCGCCGGCGCCGAGTACATCGCTTTTGGCGCCGATACTTGCCGAGCCATGAACAGTGGCGCCCTCAAACAACCTCGCCGCCAACGCCGATTTCCCCTGGCTGTCCGGCGCTAGCACGTTCCGCTCCATTCTCGCGAGCCGCAGATGATATTCGAGCTCGCGCGCGTCTTCGAGCAGATCGATCTGCGTATGGCCGTCGGTTCCAAACGCGATGCGGACCTCATTCTGGAAATACATATCTGCCGGAACGATTCCATCGCCAAGGTTCCGTTCCGTCGTCGGACAGGCGCAAACGACAGCGCGAGAATCTCCGATCATTTTCGCCTCGTCGCCGGTCACGTGCACCGCATGCACGGCGGTAAATCTTTCGTTCAAAATTTCATGAGCCGCCAACAACGCCACCGGCGACTTCCCGTACTCGGCAATTGATGCGTCATTCTCCGCTGGCTGTTCCGCGACGTGCATGTGGATCGACAGCTTCTGCTCGCGGGCGTATCCACTAACCTCGCGCAGGTAATCAATCGGAACTGCCCGAACACTGTGCGGCGCGACACCGACCCACACGGTTCCTTCTTCGTGATCGCGCTCCAAATCGGTCTTCAGCTGTTCCAAATTTCGAAGGTACGTTGTTGGATCTTCTTCGATGAAGCGCTTCTGTCTTTCGTTCGCGGGAAGTTCGAAACCCGATCGGGCATAGGCCACACGCAACAGGGCGATGCGTAAGCCGACGTCGCGCGCCGCGCGGATAACCTGCTTCGCCAAAAGGTTGGGATCCTGATAAGCCTGGCCATGCGGATCACGATGAAGATAGTGAAACTCGCCAACCGAGGTGATGCCGCACAGGGCCATCTCCATGAAAGCCATCCGCGACGCGTCATAAACATCATTGGGACTCAGCCGCGACGCAGCCGAATACATCATCTCGCGCCAGGTCCAGAACGAGTCTTTCGATTCGATCGAGCGGTGTTCGGTTCGTCCGCGAATCACTCGCTGAAAAGCATGCGAATGCGCGTTCACCAAACCCGGAAGGATTGCGCGGTCTTTGAGTCGCACAACCTCGCTTGCGTGTTCATCCTTCTCGCTCCGCAGAGTTGTCCGGCCCGAACTTTCGATGACCAGCGCCTGTTCACGCTCGAAACGCGCGCCGGTGTAGACAAAGTCAGGAAGGTAAACCCGCAAATCGTTCGGTTGCTGGCTCATTCGGAATCTTTAAGAAAGTCTGAATAGTCCTGGGGACGGTAGCACTCACCTGACGGGGTCCCCTTCCCGACTGCGTGTTCCTCGAAGGTACATAATTCCCGATCTTTCCGATTCATACTTAATCAGAGTTTCCTTTACTCTTCGCGTTCTGTTTCTTCTTTGCCACCCAGCTGACTACATTTCGTTCAAGCACATCCAGCGGGACTGCGCCAGATAAAAGAACCACGTCGTGGAATTCGCGAACATCGAACGCATCGCCAAGCTCGCGGGCCGATCGTGCGCGAAGCTCTTTTATCTTCAGCTCGCCGATCTTGTACGCCAGCGCCTGGCCGGGGTCGGTTATGTAACGATCGATTTCGTTGATGATGTCGTTCTCAGACTTGGCTGCGTTGTCCAGGAAATAGTCGATCGCTTTCTGTCGTTCCCACTTCATGAAATGCATGCCGGTGTCGACCACTAACCGAACCGCACGCCACATTTCGTAAGTGAGCTGGCCGAACTTCGAATACGGATCGTCGTAGAGACCCATCTCATCGCCGAGCGATTCGGCATAGAGTCCCCAACCTTCGACAAAAGCCGTGTATCCGCCGAACCGTCGAAAGTTCGGCAGGTCGCCCAATTCCTGCGCCAGCGCGATTTGAAGATGATGCCCCGGAACAGCTTCGTGCAGCGACAGCGCCATCATCTCGTACTTCGGACGCGTCTCAACTTTGTAAAGATTTACGTAGTACATCCCCGGGCGCGATCCGTCAGCGGCCGGCTCGTTGTAATAAGCGGTGGTCGTGTCGGGCGCGGTCGAATCCGGAATCGGAATGACGCCGTACGGCATACGCGGCAACGTCTTGAAAACTTTGGTCAAATTCGGATCGATGCGTTTGGACATCGCGCGATACGCGTTCAACAGCTCGTCAGGAGTTTTGTAGTAGAACTGCGGATCGGTTCTCAGCTTTTGAAAGAACTCCTTGTGCGTTCCGGTGAAACCTACCCTGGTCATGATCGCCTGCATCTCGGCGCGAATCCGCGCGACCTCGACCAGGCCTTTGCTGTGGATCTCTTCCGGCGTCAGCGCGGTGGTCGTGTAGCGGCGAGCGTGAAATGCGTATGCTTCAGCGCCGTCGGGAAACTGCCAGATTCCGACTTTATCGAACGAAGAGGGAAGATATTCGCCGACGAAGAATTGTTTGAATTGCTTGTAAGACGGAACAACTTTAGTCAGGATTGCTTCGCGCGCTTTTTGCGAAAGCCTGTCGCGATCGGCAGCCGAGATCGTATCCGGCATCTCTTTGAACGGTTTGTAGAACGGACTGTCTTCGGCTCGCTCGACTATCTGTTTGTCGATCTGCGACGGAACGCGACCCATCACGACCTTTGGCCAAACGATTCGCGCTTTCATTCCTTCGCGCATCAGCGCCGAAATCTGATCCACCAACGCCGGCAAAGCATTCATCCGCGCGATCCAATCTTCGAAATCTTTGACGGATTGAAATCGCAACAACTCCGACAGCTGATCGGCTGTCTGGACGCCTCCGCGTTGATTCATCGGCAGAAGGTAAGTGCGGTATTTGAATTCTTCTATGTCCGACTCGACCTCCTTTTGAAAGAGGTCGAAGTTCAGCTGATCCGCTGCCGAGAGTTTCTGGCGATCGATTCGCTTCAATCGAGCAATCGCGTCGATGCGGTGCTGTTGCCGGCGTTCGATCGCGGGCAGGCTGGCGTCTCCCCAACGATCGTTCCATCGACGGTCGCCAAGCGCAGAAGCCTGCGTCGGGTTCTGCTCCATCTGGTACTCCCATTCGGCTTTGAGGAAGTCACTCAAAGCCTTGCCGGCATCATCGGATTGAGCGGTTAGTGGTACGGGAGCTAGCGTGAACATAATGATCAAAAAGGTAACTGACAGACGGGTTGCTAAGCGCATCGAATTCTCCATTCGCCTCGTTCGGCTGACGTTTGTAGGGTTGAATCCGGAATGTGGAAGTCGCAAGAGAGAATACAATAAAACCCGGTTGAGGCGCACGGTCGAGCGATTTGAGACCCGTGGGAGCGCAGGCGGGCCGCCTGCGCTCCCACGCAATTGTGACTACCCGCTCCGTCCTTCACCTGATAGTCTGACACTGATCGATTGGATTGCGGCCTCAATTTGCAGATGAACTCACTAAAGAGAAAGTTCCTGACCACAGTTGCGTTATCGGTTCTGGCGGGTTTAATCGGCGCGGCCGTCGTTCGCCCGCAGAGCCAGGCCGAGACCGTCAGTTACGCACAGGTCGGGAAGAGCGTGCGGGGCCGGACCATACTTTCGGCTTCAATCGGCAAAGGCAAGAAGCGTGTTTTGGTTTTAGCCGGCATTCACGGTGATGAGCGTGCAACCGCTGTGCTGGCCAAAGCGCTGCTGGCGTCGCTGAGCCGCGATCCGATTCCGAATGGCCCAACCGTCACAATCGTCTCGGAAGTGAATCCGGATGGACTGGTCGACTTCACTCGAGTGAACGCATCGCGGGTGGACATCAATCGAAATTTTCCCGCCGCCTCGTGGCGAAGCGACTTCACCGAGGAGACGCGGTTTCCGGGAAAGGAGCCCGCGTCTGAGCCAGAGACGCGAGCCCTGATCGATCTGCTGAAACGCAATCCGCCGGATGTTTTGATCACGCTTCACGCGGCGCTCGGATGTATGAATTGGGACGGACCCGGCGAAGAGATCGCCGCTTTCATGGCGGGAATAAACGGTTACGAGCTTTGTCCTTACCTGGGTTACGAAACGCCTGGCTCGCTGGGTTCTTACGCGGGCATAGATCTAAAAATACCGACCGTTACAATCGAACTGCGCAATATTCCTGATGGCGAGGTAGTCGCGGAAAATCTTCCGGCGCTGCGCGCTGCGCTAATTCGTTTCGGAACTACCGAACCCAGCCCGAGACTCTAGAAGGTTCGAAGTCAATCTTCGAATCGCCACAAGCTCAGTTTTAGGATTCTCCTGGCACTGAGTGATAAGTTCGGAAACAAGGACCACGAAATACACGAAGAATCTAAGATCAAAATCACACGAAAAAGCAACTGCGGGTCTTGTTTCGTGTTGTTCGCAACGGCTTCGTGTGATTAGTGGTCCGTATCGCTAGCTATGACCAAATGAAGGCCGCAACGAAACTGATCCCGTAACAACAAACCTCACTCCGTGTTTGGAGATTTCTCTTCCTTAATCTCGTCGCTTTCCGGATTCTCAGCGCCGGGCACCGTCGCGGGTTGCGTGCCTTCCGGCTGTCGCACCGATTCGTCGATCTCTACTGCATCTGGCGTGGTTTCTCTTTCTTCCATGGTCATCCTCTTTTCTTCAATTCGCAGGCTTTTCAGAACCAAACTTCACTGTCTTCAGAACATCGCTGAGCGTCAAATGATCTTCGTCGGCGACATAACTAATTACAAAGAACAACGCGTAGCCCTTCGTTATGGTGGCGTAATACTTCTGCTTAACGAGCATCATCGCGTACTGATTTTCCAGGTCGAACGCCGCGAAGGTCAATCCGCCGATCGTCTCGGTATAGGTATCCCTCGTCAGCCTCAGTTTAAGAGGAGAGGCCAGCAGAATTCTCTTGTTACCTTCCAAATAGGCAGCGCTGGTCATCTGCGGCCCGGCCAGTTTCTCTGCGCCGCACTGAAGCAGGGCCGGGTCGGGCCCCGGTGAGTTCATTGGATATTTGCCGGCGGCCAGGAGAACTACGGTCTTCCCGATCGATTTATCAACTGCGGTGTCGAGTGACTTGTCTCCGCTTCTCAAAATCTCTTTGCCGACGTCGAGCGAAACCTCATTGACTTCGCGCGCGACCACATTCCAGTTTGGCGGAACGTTCATTCGCAGTCCGAAATATTCGTTGATGTAGACGGAGTTTTCGATCCGACCCATCTCGAGAGCTGTAACCTCGCTGGACTTCTGCGAAGTCTTTCCGTTTGTCACCTCTGCGGTGTTTATCAGCTTGAACGAGCCGAAAAACTTGTCGACGGTCGAATCGTAAAAGCGAGCCAGCTCGGTTGGCTTCTGCTTTCCCTTCGGGACCACGATCACTACCTGGTAAAGCCTCTTGTTGACCGCAAGAAAGCGATCGTGAAAAGCGTAGGTCTCGCTCTCTGCGACAATCTGCCTTCCGGGAAAACCATCGATCGTTATGTCGCGCTCAGAAGTAAGCCGCAGTTTCATATCAGCCAGCAGCGCGTCGCGGCCGCTGTCGAATGACGACTTGATCTGCTCCGGTTCGTTAATCGCGTAGGGGAAGTCAGAATACGAAACTCCGTATTCAGCCATCGACGTTTTGAGCGTGTGCGAGTAGTGCGCCAGCGGACCCGAATCAGATGTCAACAACTCGCCAGCCTTCACCGGCGTTCCCGGCATCGATACTGAAAAGCCGCCTTCAGGCGAAACAAATGTTTTCCACGCCCTGGCGTTGTACTCGACAGCAGGCGGCGGCGGCGGTGGCGCCTCCTGCTGCGCTGATGTCTTGGTGCGCTTCTGCGCAAACGCTGCGGGTGTCCAAGCGAAGGCGAAAAGCAGGAGTAATGAGAAATAGAAATTTTTCATGAAGCTCTGATTCTTTAGTGACACACACAAGATGGTTTCGCTATCTCGTTTCCAAAACCGAAAGACAGCACTTCGTAATTTACAACTGCGGGGAAACGGTCTGGCAGCGCTAATCGCCGGAAGATTTGATGGTGCCGGAGGTCGGACTCGAACCGACATGTCCATGACAGACGCTAGATTTTGAGTCTAGTGCGTATACCGATTTCGCCACTCCGGCCTGGGTGAGCAGCAATAATAGGGGGTTCGGTCAAAATCGTCAACCGGCCTACAGATTCTGTAAACACCTGCAAAATAACGAAAAAGCGCAGCAATACCTTCTACTGGCGAGCCGCGATATCTCACGGAAAAAGATGTTTACCCGATTGCTGCGAGAATTGTATAATGACCACGCCCTTCGAACCGGCGCGATGCGCCGCCGCTCCCGGTTCTCGCGATGAATGTGAAAATTTGTTGACGAAGTGGTCGATCGCGTTAAGAACTCTCCCAGCCCTATCCCTTCGACTAAAACTTTTTGGAGTTTCAAGCCATGAGTGAAACTAGCAACGTCAGGGCGCGCATACTCGTCGTCGACGACGAGCCCGAGATAAGAGATGTGCTTTGCGAATTGCTGGAGATGGACTACGTCTGCGTGTCTGCGTCCTCGGCCGAAGAGGCATTGAGTACGTTGCGCGGCGGGCACTTCAACCTGATTATCAGCGACATCATGATGGGCGGGATGAGCGGTCTGGAAATGATCCCGCACGTGCTGGCCGATTCGCCGGAAACAGTTGTCCTGATGATCAGCGGCGTGCAGACGATCGAAAGCGCGATCAAAGCGCTGCGCGCCGGAGCATTCGATTACATCATGAAGCCGTTTGACCTTCGCCAGGTGGAAGTGGCGGTCAGACGAGCGCTCGAACATTACGAGCTGCGCGCATCGAAACGAAGATACGAGAACCAACTTGAAGAGCTGGTTGTTAAGCGAACGGCGGAGCTCGACAACGCACTTGAATCGGTCGAGGACGCCTACCGTTCAACATTGAAAGCCTTGGCGCAAGCGCTGGAAACACGCGACGCGGAGACGCACGGACACTCGGAACGCGTCGTCACGTTTAGCTTGCGACTCGGCCGCGAGCTCGGACTCAGCAAAGAACAGATGAAGTCGCTGGAGTTCGGGTCGCTTCTTCACGATATAGGTAAAATCGGAGTTCCCGACGCAATTCTGCGAAAACCGGCCAAGCTAACCGACGACGAGTGGGTAAAGATGCGCCAGCATCCGTTGCACGGACAGGCAATTTTGCGCGAGATCAAATTCCTGGAAGGCGCCGCGCGTGTGGTTGCGCAGCATCATGAAAAGTGGGACGGTTCGGGATATCCGATGGGATTGCGCGGTGACGAGATCGATCTGAACGCGAGGATCTTTGCTGTGGCAGACGCGTTCGACGCGATGATCAGCGATCGCGTTTATCGCGCGGGCCGATCATATGACGAGGCTGCGGCCGAGTTGGAGAAGTGTTCGAGCCAGCAATTCGACCCGAACGTCGTCGCCGCTTTTCATCGAGTACCGACAGAAGATTGGGACGACCTGCGTCGCCGGTCGCTGATCAGAGCGCAGGAAAAGCCATTGCTCCAGGCGATGACCGAGTCGGTACGCTCGAGACTGCAGGTGCTGGCAAGCTAGGCATTTCTAAAAACAAGAAAGACACGAAGAAGGACTCGCTTCATCTTCGTGTCTTTTTGTTTTTGTATCAGCGAGGGGCTGAAATTATTTAGCCGCCACTATGTATCCGCGGCGCGAGCGGACGGTCAATCCGGAACGACGCGGCGCGATCTGAACTCGGCGGTATTCACCCGGCCGCGCTTCGGCCAGCGGACGTTTTGGCTCGTAGGTCACGACGTACTGCGAACTGATGTCTCGCGAAATCTCAACCGCGCGATCAATCATCTCCTCTGCCGATTCGGGCTTCATTATTGTCGCACCAGACTCGTCCGCCAGCGATTCCAACAATGGCTCGCCGGTCTTCATGGCTCTCTCGTATGCTTTTCTTAACCGGCGCATCTGCGGATCAAAATTAATTCCGACGCCGAACGCGGGATCGCCACCGCCGCGAAAAACGCCGGGCGGCATCGTCGGATCAATACCCGCGTTTTGAATTCCCGATGACAACACGCTGCCGGCGGGAGCATTGCTGCCTTTCCATTTCTTGTTCTTTCCTTTGTAGGCGAGCCGCGCATATTCCACGTAGCTAATGACGTGGACGCTGGCCTGTGCGGTGACCAGACGTTTGACCGCCGCGTCCCACGCCGCCCGGTTTTGCGCGCCGCCGATGGCGTTCAGAATTTTCAACGCGTCTTCGTAGCTCGCTTTGGAGATCGGCATATCGACGCCGTCCGTGATCAGAACCAGATGTCGATTACCCAACGGTTGATTGACGAAGAAAGCCGCCGCCGCGCTGACGGCGTCGATCAATCGCGAGCCGCTGCCCGAATGAAGTTTGTTTTTTAACGCGTGCGAAGCCTGATCGAATTCCTCGGTCCATGCCTGCAACACTTCGATTCGGTTGTTGAACTGCATCACCGCCACCTGATCGCCTTCGCGCAAATTCGATACAAGTCTGAGAGCGGTTTCGCGCGTGGTGTTGACTCGCATGGCCGGATTCAAATCGCCGCCGGTCTCGAGCAGAAGAAGCACGCTGGCAGGCGTTCGTCGAACGCTCTTGATCTCCTGCTGCACGCCGTCTTCAAAGACGATCAGATCGCCCGCCGTTAATGATGGATCGAAGTTCCCGTACTCATCGCGGGCCATGACCGGCAGACGGACTTCTTCAGTGAAAACTCGTACCGGCTCCTGATCTTCGCGAGGGCTTGCCGAAGGCCGAGGGGCGGCAGACGGAGTCGCACTCTGTTGTGCTTGCTGTCCGGGAGACAGCAACACAAGGATTACGAGAACAACAAAAAGAGACGATAGACGAGAATTCACTGACACCACCTTCTCAAACCTGGCAGCAAGCCTGGAACAAATAGATTTCATCTGCAGAAAGGTCCGGGAAGTTTGATGCGGATTATGTGATCGGGGGGTTGCTCAAGCGCCAGTACTTCAGTTTGCTCGCTTTCGCGCCTGTGCCTGAACGGCGGTTATCGCGATTGCATCGACGATGTCTTCTGCTTTACAACCCCGCGATAGGTCGTTCGCGGGCTTATCGAGTCCCTGCAAGATCGGGCCGATTGCGGTCGCTCCGGCAAGGCGCTCCGTCAATTTGTACGCAATGTTACCGGCCTGCAAATCGGGGAAGATAAGTACGTTTGCTCGGCCGGCAACGGTCGAGCCGGGGGCCTTCGATTGTGCAACCGACGCCACCAACGCCGCGTCCGCCTGCAACTCACCGTCGATCTCGAGCGCCGGGTTGCGCGCGCGCACGGTCTTTGTCGCCTCGACAACTTTATCTATCAACTTGTGCTTGGCACTGCCCTTGGTCGAAAACGAGAGCATCGCCACACGAGGTTCGGTTTCGAGCAAAGCCCTACACGAATCAGCCGACGCAATCGCGATCTCGGCCAGCTCAGTCGATGACGGCTCGATCACCACGCCGCAATCCGCGTAGATCAAAGTTCCCTCGTGTCCGAAGCTTTGATCGCGCAAAGCCATCACAAAAAACGACGAGACCAACTTGAAGCCTTCGCGCAATCCGATACAGAGAATCGCCGCGCGAACCGTGTGTGCGGTGGTGTTGGTTGCACCCGCAACCGATCCGTCGGCTCGTCCGGTCCGCACCATCAGGTTTCCGTAGTACAGCGGGTCTTCGATCGCTGCACGTGCTTCGTCGGCCATCAATCCCTTCGCGCGTCGCATTTCATGAAAGAGCGAGGCCATCTTCTCGAAGTCCGGCGCGCGGCGATGATCGATCACTTCGACTCCGCCCATCCGAACATTATTAGCCTGGGCCAGCGCGCGGATCTTTTCTTCGTTACCAAGAATCGTGATCCGGGCTATTCGTTGTTCGCTGCACAATCCGGCGGCGACGACCGTACGCGGATCTTCGCCTTCCGGCAGAACAATGTGCTGTGGCTCGGCCGCAGCTCGCTGACGCAGTTTTTCCAGGATCATAGTAGGGAAGTCATTTTCCAGATTTTGGTTGATGCGCTGATTTGCGGGGCGAGTCTAACCGAAGCCGCCGCGTTCGAACAAGGCACCCATGTCCGACAAACTTCTGACGGAGCGCAGGCCGATGGAGCGCAGGCGGCTCGCCTGCACTGAGCGCCGCAGGCGCGAAAAGCGCAAATCCATTATTCGCGCTTCGCGCTCACTGCAGGCGAGCCGCCTGCGCTCCACCAGAAAATTGTTGGCAATGAATTGTGCAGTGGGCATATACTAGGGCCACCTTCCCCTGCACTGACGTTCACTTCAAGGAGAGATTAATGGCGGCGCTCAAAGCAAAGCAACGCATGAAAGGCTTGCTCATGTTTCTGCCTGCCTTGCTCGCTTTGTGTTTTCGATTGATGACCGACCCGCGTGTGCCTCGCGTCGAACGCGCGCTGGTCCTGGGAGCGATCGTTTACGCTCTGATCCCGCTCGACTTCATCCCTGACATGTTGCCATTCGTCGGACAAGTGGATGACGTGTATCTGATTGCGCTTACTGTTTTGCGATTAATCGATCGGACCGACGTAACGGTTGTTCGCGAACTTTGGCGAGGCGGTGGTGACGTGATTCAACTGGCGCAGTCGATCGCCAGCGTAGCGCCGCTGATTCTTCCGCAACGTATTCGTCGAGTTCTTTCGTCAAGAGTTGAAGTCATGCCAAAAGGGAAGCGAGCTTCGCTTGCAAACATCGGGAAGGGCGGAAAGTTAAATCCGGGCGCAATGCTCGTTGAGTTTCCTGAGGACCAGGAGGAGCGCGCTCTAAACAACTAATCGACAGTACTGCGCCTGCGGGCGCTCTAAAAACCGGTGGAGGTTTCAATGAGAGCTATCAGCTATTTACTATCGTCCACCATTCTCGGTTTGGCTTTGGCTGCGTCGGTTACCGGGCAGAT
The DNA here is from genome assembly GCA_963702045.1 of Pyrinomonadaceae bacterium. Lineage (GTDB taxonomy): Bacteria > Acidobacteriota > Blastocatellia > Pyrinomonadales > Pyrinomonadaceae > JACMLC01. The sequence continues at coordinate 3,765,173 of OY969701.1, read as the reverse complement.
TAGAGCCGACGCAATCGAATTGCGCGACAGATTTCGAGCTCGGCAGCGCGTAATCGAAAACCCTGACAACAATCCCATTAAGATTGAAGAGTGGGAGCGGATGAAGCCGTCCGAAGCGGGTACTCTGAAAGGCGGGCCGATTCGCGCGATCGTCGAGCTGCAGGTTTTCGACGTTGCGGATGGCGACACGATCGTCGTTCACAACACTGCCAGCCAGCCCGTGCTGGTTCGTATTCAGGGCATCGATGCGCCCGAGACCGACCAGTCATTCAACGCTGAGTCGCGAAAGAACCTGGCGAAGCTGTTGAAGGGAAACTGGGTCCACGTCGAATTCGAACCGAGGGGAAAACCGGATAAGTCAGGTCGGATCGTAGCGAAGATTTATCTGGACGGCACCGACGTTGGGCTTGAACAGATACGCGCGGGTCTTGCCTGGTATTCCAAGGATTACGCAACTCTTCAGACCGAGAGCGATCGCCATACATACGGCGAGGCTGAAAAGGATGCTCGTAAGAAGGCGCGTGGGCTTTGGAAGGAACCGTCGCCGCAACCACCGTGGCAGCGTAAGCGAACGCCGTAGAATGTAGATGTCAGATGCCGGATGTTAGATGTTGGTCGTACCCGTAGTCGTGCTCTTACTAACATCTGACATCCAGCATCTGAAAGCGAAGTTGAGTTTCTTTGGCTGCGCTGGTCACGTTGCCATCGAATCGTCGACCAGACTCTCGGCGTAGGCGGCAAGTTGCGTGACGATCGCGGGATCGCTTGTTTTGATGGCGCGGAAACGGCGCGCTTCCGCATGGTGCGATTCAGACTTGTTTTCCACTGCGGCGACCAGCGCGACACGAAGGTCCGGCGAATCCGCAATTACGAAACACTCACAAGCCAACCGGTGCTTACTTTCCAGTCTTATAGTCTTCAGGTTCGGATGTTTGGGCGGCGTCCAATCGGGCTCGCCGAATAAAAAGACTCGCTCGGAAAGATCGGCTATGCGCAGATAGCGTTCAGCCACCGGTATCATCCGCGAAAGTTTTTCGAATCCCGCGTACACCCTGCCGTTTCGATTTGTAGCCAACAGCAACTTATTCTCAATCAGCAAACTTGCGTATTCCAGCACAGGAAACTCCGCACAAAACGTGAACGTCCGCCGCTCGTCAAAATCTCGACGCGAGATGTTCTGCACACATCCCAGGTCCTGGAATCCGATGACCTGTGCAATTTCTAATGCCTGGTCGAACATAAGTAAGCTTTCTGCACGAATTAGTCGGGGGTGCAGGCAGGTACGAATGTTCTACTAAGCTCGCTCTTCGCCAGCGTTACAAATGTTTTGCTTAATTGTTGTGGATCGCAGGCGGCTCGCCTGCACAGACCGCAAAGCGCGAAGAATGTTTTTGAGCTTTTCGCTAAACTAACACCAGCGACAAACTGAAGTTTGTCGGACATTCACTCCGCGCCAAGCGCGTTCAGAAGCTTTTCATGAATGCCGCCGAAGCCTCCGTTCGACATGATCGCCACGACATCTCCTCGGCGAAGCTCGGTTCCGACTTGAGCCACAATCTGGTCAACCCCGTCAACATTGAACGCAGGTTTTCCCTGCGCGCAGATCTCTTCGATCAATCGGTTTGTGTCGAGCACGCTTCCTTTTTCATTCGCTTTCGAGCTATCGAACACAGCCGCAATGACAACGTAATCGGCGGACGAAAATGCTCGGGCGTAGTCGTCCTGAAACACGGCCAGCCGCGATGACCAGGACCGTGGCTCGAATATCGCAAACAAACGCCGCCCGGCGTATTTCTGTTTCAGCGCCAGAAGCGTCTCGCGAACCGCGGTCGGATGATGCGCGAAGTCGTCAATCACGATCACGCCCCCGGCTTCGCCACGCACTTCGGCCCGTCGCCGTACGCTCTTGAAACTCGCCAATGCTTCCTTGATCGTATCCCGCTCGATACCCCACGCGTCTGCCGCGATGATTACCGCCAGACAATTCCGAACGTTGAACTCTCCGATCAGCGGCGTGCGAAACCGGCCCCATTCCGCGCCGTCGCGCATCACGCGAAAGCTGGTCATGTCGCCGGAATAATCTATGTCGGTCGCCTGCCACCGCGCATCTTCAGCCAGCCCGAACGTGTCGACCTGCGTATGAAGTTTATTTCCGAGCTGACCAACGACCTCGCGAACGTTCGGACTGTCCCATCCCGCGATCAGCCGGCCATTCCCGGGAATCAGATTCATCAGACGACGGAACGCCAACATCACTGCGTTCAGATCGGCGTAAATGTCCGCATGGTCGAATTCGATGTTGTTGACGATGGCCAGCTCCGGCAGGTAATGCATGAACTTCGGACCCTTGTCGAAGTAGGCCGTGTCGTATTCGTCGCCTTCAATGACGAAGTAGTTGCTGTCGGTTACTCGAAAGCTCGAACCGAAGTTCTGCACTACGCCGCCAACCAGAAACGAGGGATCGAGCCCGCCGCACTGCATCACCCATGCGGCGATACTTGTCGTAGTCGTCTTACCGTGTGTCCCCGCCACAACCAACGACCGGCGACCGCGTATGAACTCTTCTTTCACCACCTCGGCCTGCGATCGATAGAGCAGCTTGCGATTCAGAGTCGCTTCGACTTCGGCGTTACCGCGCGGGATCGCGTTGCCGATGATCACGCAATCCGGAGTCGGCTCAAGATGCGACGCGTCGTAGCCCTGCAACACCCTGATGCCGAGCGACTCGAGCATCGTGGACATTGGCGGGTAAACATTTTCGTCCGAACCCGAAACGATATGCCCGCGCGCTTGCAGCATTCCGGCAAGCGACGCCATTGCGGTCCCGCAGATTCCGATCAGATGAAAATGCATGTTGCGTTTCAGGAGCCGGTGATTAAGGCAATCCTATAGACGGTTGAGTCAAGCTTCGGTCCCGGGGGGAGTCGGTACCACCCGCTACCGCAGGTGGTACTGACTTCATCGGACCGCGGCAGGCGCTTGCGGCCACTACTTCTTCAACAGACCGTAGAAGGGAACTTCGTTTACCGTCTTGTACAACGGCGCGGGTTGGTCATTGTAATTCCCACACGGTTTTGGTTTTTGTGATTTGAGATCTTTACAGTGGGTTGTGCCCTTAAGCGCAACCCCCTTCGCGCTGTAAAAATCCTGCCGGATCACCGTGATTTCTCCCTGAAACGTATTCAGCGTCGAATCAGATTTGGCCAACGTTCCATCCGGGCGAAAGTAGTACATCACGTAATTGACCCAGTCGCGCGAAGGACTTTGGAAAGTGAAATTCGCTCCGACCAGTTTGCCGTCGCGCGTCCACGCGTAAGCGTTTTCGTTTAAGTTGTCGCCGGTGTCCGCTGCCTCGCGTTCCTTATCGGTCTTGAACTCGCTCCATTTCGCAGCTCCCGCCTCGGTTCCCGAAGAGACGTCGGCAAAAATGCGTTGCGACTGGGCGTTCGCTTTGACGTAGGCATCTACCTCTTTTACGTAGCTCTCGATTTCAGCAATCTTGCCGGTCGCGGCAGATGTCGAAAGCGGCGCTCCCTGTTGCGCGGTCGTTCGATCGCCCCAATTAATCAGGGCCAGCATTGATACCAAGAAGCAGGAAAGCATCAGAGTGCGTTTCATGTTGTCCTCCAAAATTTTCAGCTATGCGCAATTGAAAGTGCGAAAGAAAAAGTCGATCCACGACCGGGTTGCGATTGCACGTTGATGGTGCTGCCGTGCATCTCGACCAACTGACGAGTAATGTAAAGCCCCAGCCCGGTGCCTTTTTCGCCGCGAGTGGCGCGGCTGCGAGCCTGTTCATATTTGTCGAAGAGCCGTTCCAGATCCTCCGCGGCTATCCCGACTCCATTATCCGAAACAGAGATCAGCATCTTTCCGTCCTGCTGCTCCGCCTTGAACTCGACGCGTCCGCCGCGATTCGTAAACTTCACGGCGTTGGAAAGCAGGTTAACCAGAATGCGCAGGAGCTTTGCCCGATCGGCCTCAACCGGCGGAAGTTTGTCGGGCAACGTTTCAACCAGCTCGAGCCCTTTGTCCCGGACCAGCGGCTCCATGGTTTCGCGAAGCTCCTGGGCGACTCCGCGCAAGTCGATTGCAGTCGCATCCAGCTGAATAACTCCCGACTCGAGTTTCGAAGTGTCCAACAGATCGTTGACCAAATCGATCAGGCTTTGCGTGTTGCGCTCCATCATCGCAACCATGTTTTTTTGCTCGGGCGACAATTCGCCCAGCCGCCCGGACGTGAAAAAATTGATAACGCCGCTGATGACCGTCAGCGGCGAGCGCAGATCATGCGTAGTCAGCGCGAGAAACTCTTCCTTCATATCCGCCAGCTCGCGCAGTTTCGCATTCGCTTCGTTCAGCTCGCGATTGTTCTCCTGCAGTTGCAGGTTCAGCTGTTCCAGCTCTTCTCGTTTCTCTTCCAGCTCGCCCAGGACCGCAACCAGGTCCCGATTCTGTCGCTGCATTTCTGAGATAAGTGGATCAGAATCGTCGCTGCCGAGCAGTTCCTTCAGATTGTTCAGCCGAACTTTGGCATCGGCTGCCTCGGCTCGCGGCAGCCATTTGATTACGCCGACTCGCGTGCCTTGATTCGGCGCAGTCTGAATGTCGAATTCATCCATCAACTTTCGCGTACCCAACAGGCCCACGCCCATGCCCGACGCCGATCGATAGGAGCCGCTCAAAATCGATCTCAGCGTTGCTTCCTCGATTCCCGGTCCATCGTCCCGCGCCGTCACGCGCAATCCGACATCCTGTCCGCGCTCGGCCACGGCCAACGAGATGGAGCCGGCGGACGCGTATTCGTAGATGTTGCGTGTAATCTCGGACACCGCGGTCGTCAGCTTAATCTGCGTCGTTTGATCGAAGCCCATCTCCCTGGCCAACCTGCGCACACGATCGCGCACGTTGATTATGTCGGCCTCGCGGCGGACATAAATTTCACCAAGCCTGGTTGTTCGAATGTCCGTCATAAGATCGCTCAGCGCACCACCAGCACCGTCGCATCATCCGTTTCGCGGCCGTAATCGCGCATCAAGACGCCGGCAAGTAACTGCGGACTTTTCTTCAGCAGGTCCGGGTAGGATTGAATCTCCCAGGTTTCGCTGATCCCGTCGCTGGCCATAACAAAGGTGGCTCCGTCTACCCAACGCTCGGACCAAACACGAAGCCGACCGAGTCGTGCCCCGAGAGTTCCGTTTGTCGATAAAGGCTGAAAGCGTATTGGCGTTTCAAAGGCGCGGGCTGAGATGTTACCGACTCCTGCGAAATGAATGAGTTCGTCGGCGCGATCGATAATAGCAGCTCCCATCACCGCGCCGCGTGTAGCTCTGAGTGCATCATGCACAGCCATCAGGACTTCGTCAACACCTTCACCTTTCCATTCTTCCAGTACTCCGATCGCTACATCCGTGGCCTCTTTCGCGCCCGCCCCGTGACCCAAACCGTCGATCACAGCGACCAGGGTTCGGTCGTCGCGGGTTTGCATGAAGTACCCGTCGCCATTCAAGGTTTCGTCCTGGTGCGGGCGGCTCCAAACGCCTATGCGCCGGCCAACCTCGGAGCCTCCCTGCGTGACGCGTCGAGGAGCGCCGAGCCACTTTCGAGCCAGCAGAGAAGTTCCATGCGAACTGCGACGCCTGGTAAGACGCGAGGTCGTTCGCACAGTAGAGTAAACCTCGAATTCATCGAACAAACGACGGATCGATCCCAAACCGGACCCGAGGCTTCCGCTGGTGGACACCCCGTCGTTAATCGCCTGATCGAGGTTGTAGATTCCCGGCCCCTTGTCCCAATAAAAGAGTTCGAGTCCCTTGTTCGTTCCAACCGGCTCCGAGTAATGAAGCCAGCCGCCATCCGTGGCGTAACGGACTGCGTTGGTTCCGATCTCCTGCACCACGATTTTGATTTGTTCCAGCGCTGTTTCGCCGAACCCGTTGCGTTCGGCAAAATCGTGAACCGCCCGGCGCGCTACGCCAACCTGCGGTTCGTCACGTATTTCCAGAGAGGAAATCTCTCGCATTCGAATCAGATTGTTTTCAGTTGATTGTGACAATGAGATTTGCTTTGTGTGGCGATCAAGAGGTCTCGTCCCCAGGCCGGCGGCTCAGTTTGAATTCACGCAAATTTGTAAACGACGAATCGCTAACCACGAAACAACACTAACGAGCCATTCTCGAAATCACACGAAAATTAACTGGTTTCGTGTTGATTTGTTTCGCTGTCGTGTGACTTCGTGATTCGTTCGATCGCGTTGCTCCGATCACAAGCAAAGATCTTCCAACCTGAACCATTAACGTCTTAACGGGGGCTTGAATTCAATTGAGTTCGGAGTCGCGATCCTGGGGTTAGCCGTTCAGCCATCGCACGACCGTGACGGTTGTACCGCGACCGACTTCGGATTCGATCTTGAACTCGTGAACGAGTCTCTTCGATCCGGGCAACCCCTTTCCCAAACCCTTGCCGGTCGAGAATCCATCGCGCATGGCTTGTTCCAGATTTGCGATGCCCGGCCCCTTGTCTTCAAAGATGAGCCTCAATCCGCCGCGGCCGTCCGGCTCGCTGGTTGATTGCGCGATCATCCGTCCTTCCGAACCGTACTTGACGATATTGCGCGCGAGCTCGGAAGCGACGGTAGCGAGACGTGTCTGGTCAATCAGGCCAAATCCAAGAGCGGCTGCAAAAGCGCGCACTTCGTTTCGCGCAATTGCGACATCGTGTTCCTTCTCAAGTGCGACTGATTTGTTCTGCAATCGCCAACGTCTCCCTGTAAACAACGTCATCGTCGTCTTCGCTGAACTCGAGCTCGCCGCGCAGAAGTTTGATTCCTTCCTCGACGTTCAGAACAGTGTCCACGCCTTTCAACTCCAGGCCCAGCTCGACCAGCGTAATCGCCACCGCGGGCTGCATTCCGACCACGACCGTGCGCGCGTCCATTATTCGCGCCATCGCGGCGATATCGGAAAGTACCCGGCCAATAAACGAATCGACTATCTCCAACAGCGAGATGTCGATCAACACACCGCGCGCGCCGGTGCGCTCCAACTCAGCCAGGATACTCTCCTGCAAGCTGATAACCGTCTGATCGTCCATGTCGAATTGAATCGGCACGATCAGGACGCGGCCAACTTTCAAAATCGGGATGCGTTGCTGAAGTGACATCGACTGCTCCTGAAAACGTAACTTGCTTACGAGACATAACTAAGGAAAAACAGGTTCCCGCAAAGACGCAAAGGCGCAAAGAAAATCAGGAAAGATAAGAACCGCTCAACGCCTTGGCGTCTTTGCGGGAACCCTATTCACTTTATGGGTACTAATTCCGATTTCAACTGAGCCCGCTACCGGACTTCTCCCGCGGGTTCGTCTTAATCTCGTTTTCGCTGATCGTCGTAAAGATCCTGAGTTCCCTGCGTGCTCGAACTCGATCTCGGATTAGCGTTCCCGCTGTCGCCGCCCGAAAGACGGGCCAAAGCCTTTGTGGAAACCACGGCCCGCCCCGAAATCTCGAGCGCCAGCTTAATCCCGTCCGACATTTGAGCTCGCGTGGTGATTTGCGTCAGGTCAATCCCGAGCTGGACCATCGTCTGCGCGATCGCCGGCGAGACGCCGGTCAGGATACAGCGCGCGCCCATTAGCCGCGCAGCAGTCACCGTCTTTATCAGATGATTGGCAACCAACGTGTCCATGGTGCGAACGCCCGTGATGTCCAGGATGGCGATGGTGGATCCGGATTCAACGATCTTCTGCAGCAACGCTTCGGTCATCATCTGCGCGCGGCGCGAATCCAGCGTTCCGATAATCGGCAAGGTCAGAATCTTGTCCCAAACTTTAATCACCGGCGTGGACAGCTCCATCATGTCGATTCGCTGCTGTTGGATCGTCTCCTCGCGCGAGCGTATGAAGTTCTCGATCATCACGATCCCCATCTTGTCGAGCAGGTTCGTGAAGTAATCCATCTCGCGCACCAGCGCGACTGCGTCTCCCTCGAGCTCTTCCGCCAACAGCGCCAGCAATGTATTGCGCAAACTGAGAATGTAAGTTGCGCTTTCAATCGGTGTGTATCCCTTGACGGCACGGTCGCGCGAGATCTGATTTAGAAACGCCCGCATGTCATCGAAAGACGGAGAAGCAAATTCGTCGCCTCCGGAGTCCCGTATCGAGCGGATCAACATGTCGATGACCTGTTGTGACTGGCGCCGCAGTTCCTTTTTCGGGATCAGCTCGTCGCGAAAATCTCCGGACTCGAGACGATCCTTGATCCACATGTCCAGAATCTCGTCGCGGCGTCTTACCAGTAGATCGACCACCAATGGCGTATTCACCGTCTGTGCTTTTCCTTCAACACCCATGCTTTGTCCTCATCGAAACGGCGCGAACACAAGGACGCGCCGTTTATCCGTCATTTTGGGGGAGTCATTGATCGCAGAAGCCGGAGAGCGTGCTCGCGATGTAAGTAAAGACATCTTAACATATGTCCGACAAACTTCAGTTTGTCGCGCGGATTGAAGATCTGATGGAGCGCAGGCGGGCCGCCTGCGCTCCTTCGCCGACCTTCTTTGCGAGCGGTTGAGTTTGTCGCCTGTCATCGACCGGCTGAAGCTTGTCGGACACTCAGACCAACCTGTACCGCACTCCGGGGCGTTCGCCGGTCACGTAACGAAATTCCAACTTCGCGCCGCTTTCGAGCGGACCCAAATCGCTAATCACCAGCGGATAGGTCAGCCCGCATTCGTAATCGCAAATGACTACATCACCGAAGACAGTGATCTCCGTAGTAATCATCAACGCGCCGCTACCGCCGTTGGTCTCCGGAACAGAAATGGTTACGGGCGGCGACAATCGCGCGCCGTTGTCTCCATTAGCCGGTTGCCACGATTTGAAGTCGCCGGCGTTGGCGGCGGTCAACTCAATCACTTTTCCGAGGCCGACTCGCGATCGACCGGTATGCGTTCCTTCGGGGCCTTGACCCGTCGCTTCAGACATAGCTAATTCACGTTTCAGGTCCGCAACGCAGAGATTCAGTGCGATCCGTTCCGGCACAAGTATTCCGCCTTTCACGAGCTGGACCGCCAGATTTGCAGTGATCGCCAACTGTGGCTCTTTGGCCAGGGCCCGCTGCATGGTTTCTGTAACGACAATATGCAATTCGTCGCCGCCACGGTGCCGGTACGACGCAGCGTCGGCTCGTACAAATTGCCGGACGAACCCGGACATTCCCAGCCGCTCCAAAATTTCACGCGCGGCGTCGAGAGATCGTTGGTGTATGTCCAGCAGAGTGAATTGGACCTGATCGGGCGTGAACTCGGTCAACAAAGGAATCATCAACGGAGCAAACGGACCGCAACCGGCGTAGAGAACATGGATCGTCTGTCCCGGGAATCTCCTGCGTGCATCGATGATTGCGCCACGAACTCCTCTTAGAAAACTCACTGTTCGAACATAGTCGAAGATGCATCTGGCCGCGTCTTTCGGAGACAACGCGGTGCCTTCACCAAGCAATGTCTCGGTTGCTTCATCCGGCTTCACGCTGTCATCGAAAATCTGCGTGATATCCGAAAACAGAGAATGCAGGTCGGCTGCCGCCAGGCGACGATCGTTGTCGAACCTGGAGTGAAGAAGGCGTGTAGTTATGTCTTTCAGCTTTTCGACGTTCGCGAAGTCACTGGTCATATCGAATCTGTGCTTCGCGCTTTAGCTGAAAAGCGAGGGCTGTTGTTCCAAATCGTTTATGTCGATGGTTGGCTGTCCCAGTAGTTTCTTAAGTTTGTTCGCGCTGGCCACGGCATAGCCTTCATAGAAATTACTGAAGTAAGCGTAGACGCGCGGACTCCGTGCGCAGACGTCCGTCAGAATTTCGCGCCATTCAGACAGATTAGCGTCCTGCGCTCGTTGCACCCGATCGAAACGAGTCAGGTCCCGTTCGCCCATCCATCGCACGTAAGCGAACTCCTGTGGCGCGGTCGACGCAAGTTCGACCATAACGTCTCGCGCGATCCACTTTCCTTCGACCAGCGCGAGCGAAACAGAATGCTTCCGCAACACGTCCATCGTTTCGATCGTCATCCAATCGCGATGCCGAAACTCGATGCTGAAACGGAGGTCGTTCGGAAGATGTACCAGAAATTCGCGGAGCGAAGCTCGGTTCTGCGAACCTGGCTCGAACGAAGGCGGCAGCTGAATGAGAATTACGGCGAGTTTGGATTGTAGAAGACGAGCCCGCTCGCAGAATTCCTCGAAGACCTTGTAACCGGCGCTGCGCAACGCGCGTTCGTGCGTAACTTCGCGTGGGGTCTTGAGAGAAAAAGTGAAATCGTTCGGCGCGCGACGAAACCAACCCTCAACTGTCGGTGCGGGTGGGACACCGTAAACGGTGGAGTCGACTTCGACCGTCTGAAACGCACGCGCGTACGCTGACAGCATTTCGTCGGCACGGGTTCCGCGCGGATAGAAAACTCTGTCGACACCGACAGGCCCCGTTACCCACTCCTCGTAATTCCATCCTTGGCATCCTACCGCCACGCAGTCTTCAGAATCCATAAACGACACTCGTCCTGCTTGCTCTTAACTTCCGGCTATGCCGGTTGATGATGCCGAACGCTGTCGTTTATCTCAAGTCTGAGTCGAGTCTGAGTCACCGCGTACCGGTTGGAATGCTGCTCGAAAGTTTTACAAACGCTGAAGCAATCGGGATGTCGCCCGCAACTCCCCACTGCTGTCCGACCTGCTGTCCGGTGGAACTACTGATGTAATACCACATGCCTTCTGACGGCCGGAATAAAGCGATATCAGCTCGTTCATCGCCATCATAATCGGCCGAAGCTGGAATGTCGCCGATCGTACCAAAAATAATCGGAGGATCATTCTGCAAGACGCTGGCGAATATTAGCCAGCGACCGGTGGTCGGACGAAAGACGGTCGGATTCGATGCCCCGTCGCCGCTAAAGTCCATCATTCCAATCACGTCGCTCGGGAGTCCGAACCGGAGCGGGCCCACGTGTCGTTACCAAAGTCTGCTTGCCAATAAAGCTGCCCGTCAATTGTCCTGGTGTAGCCAATTTCAGACCTGCCGTCGGCGTTTAAGTCGCTCACGAACGGCTGCTCGACAGCAATACCAAACTGCCTGGCAGTAACTCCGCCATCCGAGCTTCTCAGTATGAAGCAGTAATTAGTGCTGGGTCGAAAGACAGCGTGATCAGCTTTGCCGTCGCCATCGAAATCTCCGGGAAGCGGTACGTCGCCCGTCATTCCCCATTGAGTCGATTCGTAGTTGGACATCTTAAGTCCCCATCGGCAGTAAAACGCGCAAGGGCAAAGCGACTGGCTGACGCTCCGGCCACCGCGATCCGCCCATCAGGAAAAAGACCCAGGCTGCCTCCAAAACAGGTCGGAGGAAAATAAGTAGAGGCCACCCCGGACGTGCCGAAATCCTGGTCCAGACTCCCGTTCAAAAGGTAGCGCACTATGTTCATAGTACTGACGTCGGAGGGCAGATCCTCCGAGAAGTATCTTGCCATCCGGCTGTATTAGGGAATCTGCCGCGATTTCCTTGTTTCCCGGGATGTCGGTGATAACGATGCCTGCAGTACCGAACGTCTCGTCCGGCAGTCCATCGGCCGTAAACCGTCCTGCGAACAAATTGCTGGAGGTGAAGACCGGGTCGCCAATCCTTCCCGCAATGACGCTCTTTCCATCTGCCTGCAGCGACAGAGAGTAAGTCTCAATTCTGCTCCCTGGAATGGTACGGAGCACAGTTCCATTCGTTCCAAAACTAATGTCGAGCGTGCCGTCCGGTTCATAGCGGCTGACGAAGGCGGAGCTATTCCATCTGCCGGCCAAGAGCTGCGGGTTAGCAGGGTGGATGAATTCTCAGGCGCCGCCTGAAATTCATACCAGTGCATCAGTGGGCCATGGATCAAGAACTTTGATGATTATTCAATAAAAGCGTGCGTTTTCTTTCCGAAACGGGTACGCAACGCATGGAAATCTCTGAGTGGCGCTTGTCTCATCGGCTCAGGCTCTGCAAACGATGATGTTGAGGATTCCGAGCGCGTGTTGCTCGACTCGTTCGACGATCAGGCCCGCGCGTTCGGCCTCGCGTGCGGTGCGACGATTGATATTGTCATCCACCAGGGCCGCGGTCGCCAGGTTCAGCAAGTCGAAAACATATCCCAGAAAACCGTCGGGCCGCACGTGCTCCAGCAAGACTATTCTGCCGCCCGGTTTGACCACACGTCGCATTTCGGACAAACCGTCGCGCGGTGATTTGACGGTACAAAATACCAGAGTAGCTACGGCAGCATCGAACGAAGCATTTGCGAAAGGAAGTTGCTCGGCGCAACTTTGAATTAAGTTGATACTGGCCGGTGGGTGTTTCTCGCGCGCGATCCGGATCATCGAGAAGCTGAATTCGCTGGCCGCGCCCGACGTGCGCTCCGGATAGTGCGGGAAGTTTGCTCCGGTGCCGGCGCCGACTTCCAGCAAACGCGCATTCGTGGGAAGGACGGAGAATGTTCGCGCGCGTAGCTTAGCGAGCAATCGGCGCTCGAGCGGTCGCATGAACCCGTCGTAACGTGAAGCGAATTTGTCGTAAAGAGTTGGGGAGTTGGCTTTCGGGATCGCGGGTGTTACTGGCATTGGAGTTAAACTCGCAAAGTCGAGAAGACGGACAAGCTCCATCGAATAGTTCACAGCAACGTCATTATCACCTGTCGCTCTCGTCCTCCGTCGAATTCGCAGAGAAATATTCCCTGCCAGCGGCCGAGCAAGAGTTCGCGATCATGGAAGGGAATTGTCACGCTCGAGCCAACCAGGCTGGCTTTGATATGCGCGTCCGAGTTCTCCTCGCCATGCCGAAAATCCATCCCGTGTTGCGGAATCAATGTGCGCAGAGCATGCAACATGTCTCGCGGGACGTCGGGATCGGCGTTCTCGTTAACGGTCAACCCGGCAGTAGTGTGCTGGACATACAAAACACAAACGCCATCCGATCGACCGTCCGATTCGCGCAGCTTTGTTCGTACCTGTTCCGTGAATTCGACCAGCTGCTCGCGCTCGGTCGAGCGAACCTTGAGTGTGTACATGCAGGTATTGTAACAGCGGATGCCCGACAAACTTCAGTTTGTCGATGATCAGCGACGCCCTGGAGTTTCCATACCGGGCGACAAACTGAAGTTTGTCGGACATTTCTGACTACAGGGTCAAAAGAAACGAGGCCCACGTAAAAACGTGAGCCTCGCAGAATCCGACTTGAACTTCTTACCTAGTTCTTCCCATGACCTGTGCGACGCAGGATTGCCCAACCGAATGGCAGAGCAGCGGCCGCCAGCGCGATCTTGATCGCATCGCCGGGAAGAAACGGAAGCACGCCGATACTCACCGCGTATGAAGGATTCCTGAACCAGATCGCCAGCCACGACCAACCGCTCAACAAAATGACCAGCGAACCTAAAGCCATCGCCGCAGCCGCCGTCAGGAATCGTTTGTCCCAACCGCGTTCGGCCAGCGTTCCGGTTAGAAACGCGGCCGCCGGGTAGGCCAGCAAATATCCGCTGGTTGGACTGAACACCAACCGCGCCATCCCGCTTCCGCCCGCCGCAAAGAAGGGAAGCCCGGCTGCTCCCTCGATCAGATAAACGAGCATCGCCATCGCGCCGAGACGCGAACCGAGCAACGTACCGGTCAAGAGAACCGCGAAGGTCTGCCCGGTAATCGGAACCGGACCCCACGGAAGCGGTATCACGATTTGAGCCGCCAACGCCGTCAACAAGCTGAAGCCCAGAACCAGGCCCAGCGACCGCGTCCAATCCATCGGCGCGAGGAACGCGCCAATCAGCGTTTCATTTTTAGCAACGGAAGTATTCACGGATGTACCTCGGTGAATAGTAAATGGTAAATAGTGACAAGTGACCGTATCTTAGCTTGTCACTATTCACTTGTCACTTGTCACTGCATTTTTCACCCTTCACTGTTCTTCTACTTCTGCGAGCCGATACGCATTCCATAGAACGATCGCCAGACGAAGATCATGGAAATGATAAAGAACGCCGCCGCCAGCGAGTGACTAAGTGTCGTCGACTGTTGCGATCGCGTCGTCTCCACCGCCAGCTCAACCGCGAGCAGTCCGAACAACGTGGTGAACTTAATGATCGGATTCAACGCCACCGAAGACGTATCCTTGTACGGATCGCCAACCGTGTCGCCGACAACCGTGGCATCGTGAAGCGCCGTGCCTTTCTGCTTCAGCTCGACTTCGACGATCTTCTTCGCGTTGTCCCACGCGCCGCCCGCGTTGGCCATAAAAATCGCCTGATACAAACCGAAGATAGCGATTGAGATCAGGTAGCCGATAAAGAAGAACGGCTCGACAAAAGCAAACGCAAGCGTGGCAAAGAACACAGTCAGAAAGATATTGAACATGCCCTTCTGCGCATACTGCGTACATATCTGAACGACCTTTTTGCTGTCTTCGACCGAGGCCTTTTCCACTTCGGCGCTCAGATTGATGTTCGCCTTGATAAATTCTACAGCGCGATATGCGCCGGTCGTCACCGCCTGTATCGACGCGCCGGTGAACCAGTAAATCACAGCGCCGCCGGTGATCAAGCCCAACACAAAAGGCGCGTGCAACAGCGAAAGGCTGTTCATCGCTGCGCTGTTCGTCAGCTTGTCGGTCAGGACCATGATGATCGAGAAGATCATCGTCGTGGCTCCGACTACAGCGGTTCCGATAAGCACAGGTTTGGCGGTCGCCTTAAACGTGTTGCCGGCGCCGTCGTTCTCTTCAAGCAAGTGTTTGGCTCGATCGAAATTTACATCGACTCCAAAATCCTGCTTGAGCTCTGCCGCGATATTCGGCACCTGTTCGACCAGCGAAAGCTCGTACACCGACTGTGCGTTATCCGTCACTGGACCGTAAGAATCCACCGCGATCGTCACGGGTCCCATTCCCAGGAAGCCGAACGCAACAAGTCCGAAAGCAAAGACCGGTGCGATCTGGACCAGCGCGGTCGACGCCATCATCGCGTCCAGTCCCATGGTGCTGACCAAATACGCGATGCCCATCAACGCAACAATGCTGATGCCAAGCCAGTAGGCCGAGAAATTACCGGCCACCAGACCCGACAGTATGTTCAGCGACGGACCGCCTTCCTGCGAAGAAGTGACGACTTCCTTTACGTGCGCTGATTCGGTAGACGTGAAGACCTTGACCAGCTCAGGAATGATCGCGCCGGCCAGCGTGCCGCACGAAATAATCACCGCCAGCTTCCACCACTGGGTGTTATCTCCCCCCAAAATCGGGATCAGAAGGAACGACACGACGAAAGTGATCACAACTGACACAATCGAAGTCAGCCACACCAGCGAAGTCAGCGGCTTTTCAAAATTCATGTTGTCCGCTTTGGCGTAACGCGCTTTGGCGACCGCTTCGTTAATAAAGTACGAAAGCGCACTGGCCACGATCATCATCACACGCATTACGAAGATCCAGACCAGTAGCTGAACCTGCACAGTCTCGTTCGGGACGCCGAGCAGAATAAACGTGATCAATGCCACGCCAGTGACGCCGTAGGTTTCGAAACCGTCTGCGCTTGGCCCAACCGAATCGCCGGCATTGTCGCCGGTACAGTCTGCGATCACGCCGGGATTGCGCGCATCGTCTTCCTTAATTTTGAAGACGATCTTCATCAGGTCAGAACCGATGTCGGCGATCTTGGTAAAGATTCCGCCCGCAATTCTGAGCGCCGCTGCGCCAAGCGATTCGCCGATGGCGAAACCGATAAAGCACGGCCCGGCGTAGTCGCGCGGGACAAAGAGAAGAATGATCAGCATGATCAGCAGCTCGACCGAGATCAGCATCATGCCGATGCTCATTCCCGCCTTAAGCGGAATCATGTAGATCGGATACGGCTTGCCTCCGAGGCCAGCGAACGCCGTGCGTGAATTCGCGAAAGTGTTAACGCGAATGCCGAACCACGCTACGCCGTAACTGCCGGCGATGCCGACCAAACTGAAAAGAAGAATCGTAGCGACCTTCAAAGGCGGAAAACCATGCTCGATCACGCCTGTAACTTCATTTACAGCCGCGGCCAGCCAACCGAAATACACGGTCACGATCGCGCCGATAAATATCCAGAGAATCAGAATGAACTTGCCCTGTGTGATCAGGTAGGTCTTGCAGGTCTCGTAAATCAGTTCCGAAATTTCTCGCATGCTGCGATGGACCGGCATCTTCTTTAACTGCATGAAGACCGCCAGGCCGAACAACAGTCCGAGCACGCACACAATTAATCCCATCATCAAAAGTGTGCGGCCGTCGAATCCCAGAAACTGAACAGACGACAGGTCAGGCAGTCGAAGATTTGCTTCGCCACCACCGCGCGGCGCCGAGCTCGATTGAGCAAAGACCGCTGCGGTTTGTAGAAGAACGGTTGCCGTAGCTACTGCGAATGCCACACCGGCGCGTCGCACGCGCGATCCGAAAGATCGAGCGCTCGCCGCGTCAATCTGCTTATTCTTGTTTTGAAGGTTCATGAAAACTTCTCTTTGCGTCTTCCACTCGGGATCGGCTTGTTTCTGCTTCGGCGCAAATAACGACGCGCGGGCGCAGTAAAGTCGATAAGTTGGGAAGACGATTCCTTTCTGTTCTTTGAATAGATAAGGGGCTAGGTAACTTTGCAAACTTGCAAACTGTTTGCTGGCCACGGCATCGGAACAGACGAAAACACACAGGAAGCGCGTCCCGTGTCCCTATAACCCGCCAGCAGTCGCGCTAAAGCCGGAGATTATTACTGATTTGAGCGTGAACTGTCCACAGGGGAGGGCTTAAACCGCCCGTTGGAGCGCAGGCGGCCCGCCTGCAGTGAGCGCGAAGCGCGAAAAAGGAATGGCCACGCAAGCGCCAACGGCGAGGAAGGCAAAAGCCCAGGCCAACAGCCTCGGTTAGCAACAGAAGAGATTTCCTGCGAAAGAAGATTCTGTTAGCGAGAGCCGCAGAGCGGCGAAATGTTTATAGACCCGTGAGCCCAAATGACCCCCTGGCTCCGTAGGAGCGACATGTTCATGGCCCAAATTTGTCCTTCTTAGAATTTAGCGCACATTTAGGCGCGAAAGGCGGAATGTCGCTCCTAACGGAGCTGAGCAAAAATTCTTTTGGCGTGGTTCTATAAACATTACGCCGCTACGCGGCTAGTTCTGAATCTTTAATCTCCAGCATTCTTCCCTGCATGAAACTCATCCTCCGGATCAACCTCCACCTCCGGCATCGGCTCGAACTTCGATTCATCGAACGGCGGCATCTTCGGCTCCTGCGCGCCAAGTTCCTGCAAATGCTTCCGAGCCTCCTCCAACCCCCAGTGATAGGCGAAAGGCGGCCCATCACACCACGCTAGTTGAAACGCTTTCGTTGCGGCTTCGACCGCCTTCTCGTGATTGCCCTCGTCGCGCTCGATCTGCGCCAACACATTGCACGCATCGGCATGAACAATCGGAAACGGCCCGCGCTCTGCCATCTCCCAGACATCATCCAGGAACTCACGCGCCGCTTTCAACTCCTTTTGCCGTCGCCGCAGTTCACCCAGCGCCACCAGCGCAGGCAGTTCTTCTTCAACCAGGTTCACCGTCCGCGCGCGAGTTAGAGCGTGGTGCAATCGTTCGTAGGTGGTAGCGAAATCATCCGTGCCCAACGCCGCCTCACCCTGTAGTCGCGCAGCCCGGATGAAATCGCGCTCGAGTTTCAGAACCCCAGCCAATTCCCACGCCCGGTCGGCAAATGAGAGTGCGACCGCGAACTCGCCGAACCACAACCCCCGCTGCGCGTGATAGGAATTGAGCATGCCTACGGAGTGATCGCGATACTGCGTTGCATACATCCGCAATGATCGGTTGAGGGCTGTCTCGGATTCCAGAACAATTCCCCGCAGAGCCAACGTCAACCCGAGCAACTGCAGACTGATCGGTTCCTTATGACGATCATTCTGCTGACGTGTAATGACCAACGCGCGACGCGCAGCACATTCCGACTCATTCAGCACTCCTGACAACCGCAACGCGTATGACAGATTGCGTAATCCCACGCTGAGGTTCTCGTCACTCTTCTTCTCCGAATAAATCAAATTTGACCGGCGGAAAAAGCGGGTTGCGCGACCCGGCTGCCCGCTCAGTTGATGCCCCTGGGCCAGTGCATTGAAGGTGTAGGCTTGAGCTTGTTGATTATTCAAAGGAGGCAACTGTTCCAAGCCATCGGGAAAGAGCATTTCCAGGAACTCGACCCGTTGGCGGCTGGCGCTGAGACGCCAGAGCGTGGCGCTGTTCAAGCGGTCCCGAAACACGTTAAGGGCATCGTCATAAAGTCCCAGGCCAACCAGCGTGCCGTACAATTCAATGGCGGGCGTCAAGTCTTCGAGGCTCTTAACATCAAGATCCTTCTTAATCATCGGAAGGGCTTCAAAGTGCGCGTGCAGGTTCGTGTAGACTCCGCGCCGTGTATCTTCACCCAAGCCACTCCACACTACATCGCGCACGATCGGATGCAAATCATAGCGGTTTGCTCGTTTGTTCCAACCAAGCAGGCCGCGGTCTTCCAACTCGGTCAGCGCTGCGTCGAGTTCACTATCGCTCGCGAAAAGGTGCCCTTCACCGCACAAAAGCGCGTGCAGCGTGTCGTAGTCTGTGGGCATGCGGAAGCCGGCCGCAGTGTGCAGGACTTCGTGTTCACGCACGTCGAGGCCGCGCAACGCGTAATCGAGGACGTGAGCCTGAGTCTCTTTCAGTGCGGGAAAGCGCGAGGGGTCAAACTGCTGATTGTTCTTTCTCCATTCGTCGAAGTTGCCGCGCGCTCGCTTGTAACGCTTGACCTCGCCCGCAAGGGCTTTGATGAGGAGCGGGTGATTGTCGAAGGAATGAAAGAGGCTCAGCAGTTCTGCGCGCGAGCCGCTGACATCAAAGCTGCGCCACAAATCGACGGCATCGTTGTCGCTGAGTTCGAGGAGGAAGTAAGGATAACTGCCGGGCAGCGGGTCGTCGGTTTGCGGGTCCTGCAAGTCACGCGGGTAGAGACGCGTGCTGACAAGTATGCGCGAGGCGCGGACGCTCGTCAGTTTGCGCAGGAACGCTCCGGCACGTGGGTCGGCGGTCTTACGCAATTGACGCTGGCCTGTAAAGGATTGCCTGGCGCTTTCCGGCTGCCCGCGTTGCTGCGTTGTAGTGTTATCGGTCTGTTCGTCGAGGTCACTGTCGGACAGACGTGCGGCATCCATGCGCGCGTATGCAATGAGCAGGCGTTCCATGCCGTCGAGCACGATGAGGAACGGTTCGCGGTCGAGTGCGGCGAGAAGTTTCTCTTCACACTCAGGGAGCGGGAGTTTCTCTACCTCCTCTCGCTGCTGCTTTGTGACGTAGGCTAGCGCTCGATAGATAAAGTTTTCGTAACGTGCGTCCGATTCGTAAAAGGTCCACCAGACGCGACCGGCGAGCGGCTTCATCGCTTGCGGGGCAATGTCGTTGAACCATTTCCATGTCAGCGCACTCTTGCCCATGCCGCCGATAGCAATGACGTTGAGGATGCGGGCTTTGTAAATCTCCGAATCCGGTTTAGCCACCCAGTCGGTCAACATGTTGAGTTCGTCCTGACGCCCGACCAGGCCGCGCGCTTGTAGCAGCGTGTACGGATGCGCGATATAGACTTCGGGCGGTGCCGGGATGTCGCTCACGTAATGGAAAGCAGTGAGGTCAGGCTCGCGGTAATCGACCAGAGCCTGGATAACCTGAGCTTTCAGGTCATCGGCAGAATCAAAGAAACCTACGATCTGCTCCTTCTTCAGCCGTTCCTTAAGCTTCTGAAGTTTTTCCGCTCCCTCGCCTGTTTCGACATCTCCGGGCTTAACGTCATGCTCATCGCTCATCAGGAAAATCAAACGCGGGATCTCACGTTCGACTGCGCGATTGTATTCCGCCTCGGTGATCGAAGTCGTTTGACCGTCCGGGACATAACCATAGCGAAACGCAAAGACGCCGACGTATATGTCTGCGTGATTGACCATGTCGAGCGAACCTTCCAGCGCCGTCGCGTCTGTCGCAGTCAGAAACTCCATCATGTCCGGATGAAGCATGCCGAGACGCATGCAGGCCTGCATCACCTGCTCGCGATGTTCAGGCAGGTCACGAGCCGTGCTGCTGATCATTACTCTATTTGTTTTTTGAGGCATATCGTTGTGAGAGACCGATTTTCAATGATTGGCTTGAGATGCCAGCGAGAGCGGGTGAATCTTACATCTTTATGAGGAATCGAGCCTACTAAATCGAGTTCGATGGAACGCAGGCGTCGGGGGAACGCGGCGACGTTGGAGCGCAGGCGGCCCGATGGAGCGCAGGCGGCCCGCCTGCAGTGAGCGCGAAGCGCGAAAAAGGAATGGCCACGCAAGCGCTAACGGCGAGGAAGATGAGGGCTCTGAATCCAAAGAACAATCGTGGGCCATAAACATTTCGCCGCTACGCGGCTAGTTCTAAATCTCTAGTCTCCAGTATTCTTCCCCGCATGAAACTCATCATCGGGATCAATCTCGACCTCCGGCATCGGCTCGAACTTCGATTCATCAAACGGCTGCATCTTCGGCTCCTGCGCGCCAAGCTCCTGCAAATGCTTCCGAGCCTTCTCCAATCCCCAGTGGTACGCGAACGGCGGCCCATCACACCACGCTAGCTGATATGCCTTTGTCGCAGCCTCAATCGCCTTCGCTTGATTACCTTCGTCGCGCTCGATCTGCGCCAGAACATTGAACGCATCGGCGTGGATGAGCGGATACGGCCCGCGCTCCGCCGCATCCCAGACATCATCCAGGAATTCACGCGCTGCTTTCACATCTCCCTGCCGTCGCCGCAACTCGGCCAGTGCAACTAGCGCAGGGAGTTCTTCTTCAACCAAGTTCACCATGCGTGCACGAGTCAGCGCATGATGAAGCCGTTCGTATGCCGTGTCGAAATCATTCAATCCCAACGCCGCCTCACCATGCACTCGCGCCGCGCGGATAAAATCGCCCTCATGATTCTGAATGTACGCCAATTCCCATGCGCGATTGGCAAATGAAAGCGCGACCGCGAGCTCCCCGAACCATAACGCTCGCTGCGCGAAATAAACATTGACCACGCCTTCACCTTGTCTATTAGATCCCGCGATAAACATTCGCAATGATCGTGCGAGAGCCGTCTCGGATTCGTTCGTAATACCTCGTGCTGCCAGCGCCAACCCAAGCAAATATAGAGTGATGTTTTCCCAGAAACGATCCTTCTGCTCCCTTGAAATGACCAACGCGCGAAGCACTGTGGACTCCGATTCACGTAGCGCGCCCGATAGACGCAACGTGTATGACAGATTGCCCAAGCCAACGCCGACGTTTTGGTCATTCTTCGTCTCCGAATGAATCATGATTTGGCGGCGGAACAGCGGGGTTGCCCGCCCAGGCTGCCCGCTGAACTGATATCCTAACGCCAGCGTATTGAGCGTGTAGGCTTGATGGCCTTCTCTTTTTAGACGCGGCAGCTGCTCTAATCCATCGGGGAAGAGCATTTCTAGGAGTTCAACCCGTTGGCGGTTGGCACTCAAACGCCAGAGCGTGGCATCGCTCAATTGGTCATGAAACACAGCATAGGCATCATCATAACGTCCCAGTCCAATTAGTGTATTGTACAATTCGATAGCAGGCGTAAGGTCTTCGAGACTGTTGACCCTCAGATAATTCTCTACCACCGGCAAAACTTCAAAGTGTAGGTGAAGGATTTCATAGACTCCACGCCGTGTGTCATCGCCCAAGCCGCTCCATACAACGCCGCGCACAATCGGATGCAGGTCGTAGCGATTCGCGCGTTTGTCCCAGCCGATCAGTCCTCGGTCGTCCAATTCGGTCAATACGTTATCCAGTTCATGCTCGTCGGCGCATGCCTTTCCTTCGCCCATCAACAACGCGGCCAGCGTGTCGTAGCGCGCGGGCATTCTAAACGCGGCGATGACTTGCAACGCTTGGCGCGATTTGTCGTCCAGCCCGCGCAGGGCAAATTCCAGCACATGCGATTTCACTTGCATCAGCGGTAGGCTGAACGGATCGAATTCAGGATGGTCGTGTCGCCATTGCTCAAAATTGCCCGGCGCGCGCCGATACTGCGCTACCTCACTCGCCAAAGCCTGAACCACTAACGGGTGCTTGTCCACGGTCTTGAAAAGCGGCAGCAGCACATCACGTGCGCCGGTCACCCCGAGTGCTCGCCACAGTTCAAGCGCGTCGTCATCAGCCAGACCTGGCAGGAAGATCGCGTAGCAACTACCCAGAGCCTCGCCAGTCACCATTTGCAAATCGGCGGGATACAATCGCGTGCTGACGAGAATGCGCGTGGTTTTCACCTTGCTCAGCTTTCGAAGAAACGCGCCCGCACGCGGGTCTGCGGTTTTGCGTAAGCGATGTTCACCGGTGAATGACTGTGCAGCGCTGGCTGGCAAGCCAATGGCATTTGCGACGACGTTGGCCGTTTGCTTGTCATAGTCATCATCGCTTAGATGCGCCGCGTCCATCCGCGCATACGCAATTAGCATCCGCTCCAGGCCATCGAGCACGATCAAGAACGGTTCCCGATCGAGAGCGGCGAGCAATTGCGTCTCTCGATCGGGTGCTGGAATATTTAAGATCTCGTCCAATGGTCGCCGTGTTACGTAAGCCAGTGCGCGCGACACAAAGTTTTCAAATGTTGCATCGGACTCGTAGAAACTCCACCACATGCGCCCGGCCAGAGGCTTCATTTCCTGAGGAGCGATGTCGTTAAACCAATTCCAAGTCAATGCGCTTTTGCCCAGGCCGCCTATCGCGACGATGTTAAGGATGCGTGCCTTGTAAACGTCAGAATCTGGTCTGGCGACCCAATCGGTTAACAAGTTGAGTTCGGCCTGCCGTCCCACGAGACGATGAGTTTGCAGCAGCGTGTATGGATGCGCGATGAACGCTTCGGGTGGAGCGGGGATCTCGCTGACGTAATGAAACGTTTGAAGATCGGGTTCACGAAGCTTCGACAGGCTGTTGATCGCTTCTGCGCGTAAACCATCAGGCGATTTGAAGTAATTGACGATATTCTGAGTTTGAACTCGATCTTTGAACGACTTTAGCTTTGCCGAGTTTTCGATTTCCACATCATCAACTGTGATGGGATGCGACTTGTCCATGACAAAAACGAGGCGTTCAATCTTTCGCGCAACGGCGAGGTCGTATTCCATTTCAGTGACAGAGATCTGCTGTGGGTTATTCGCTTGAGGCACATAACCGTAACGATTCGCTAATACTCCGATGTAAACGTCTGCCTCTTCGACCATCTTGAGTGACGCCTCGGCAGCTTCATCGCTGTTGGCCGGCAGGTCTTCCATCCGGAGAGGGAACATGTTCTGGCGCAGGCATGCTTCGACGATCTGCTTGCGATGCTCGGGCAGGTCGAGCGATGTGCTGCTGATCATTACTTTCTTGATTTGTTGGGGCATAACTTTGTGAGTGACGAATTTCAAGTTGGGCTTGGGATGCCAGCGAGGGCGGGTGAATATTACATCGTAAGGAGGAATCGCCTAAACAAAATCCGACGGCCGCGTCAATGAACCACGAAATACATGAACCACGAAATACACTAATAAAGGACGAACAAATCACACGAATCACATTGTGTCGTTCAGTTTGCCGCTCTTCATTCGTGTGATTTCGCCGTCGGTTTCGTGCTGTTTAGTGGTTAGTTCTTTGTCTCGCCTAAACCGTGCCGGAGCCTCAACCCACCTGCACCGTCAACATCGACACCGATCCGCCGTCGACGCCTTCGATTGGGAACGTAACCGGCTCGCCGGGGTTTCGCACCGCAAGGACGTAAAGCAGGGGCAAGTAATGCTCGGGAGTTGGAATCGAGAGCAACGCGTCGCGGCCCAACTTTTCATAGGCGATCAGCGGCGCGTGGTCGCCGTTGACCAAAAATTCGCGCGCCTGTTTTTCAAAACGCACGGCCCAGTCGAACGGCTCGACTCGGTGATCGCCCCATGCGTACGTGTGAAGGTTGTGAACCAGGTTGCCGCTGCCGATGATCAGCACGCTCTCGTCGCGCAGCGGTGCGAGCCGCTTGGCGATCTGGTAATGAAAGTCAGGTGGTTGCGTTTCGTCCAGGCTAAGTTGGACTACGGGAATGTCTGCATTGGGAAAGACGTGGCAAAGCACCGACCACGTCCCGTGATCCAGCCCCCAGCGAGTGTCGAGATTTACGCGAACCGGCGCGATGAGGTCTCGAACTCGATGCGCAAGGTCGACACTTCCCGGTGCGGGATACTCGACTTGATGAAGCTCGCGTGGGAACCCGCCGAAGTCGTGAATCGTGCGAGGCGCTGAACTCGCGGTGACCGCCGTCTCGGGAACGTACCAGTGAGCAGAGATGGAAAGAACAGCGCGGGGACGAGTTATCGAGTTGCCGATCGCCGCCCAGCCATCCGTGTATGCGTTTTTGAGCAACGCGTTCATCGGATTGCCATGTCCGAAGAATATGGCGGGCATTTGATCGGTCATCAAAACCTCCCAGGGTCGGCACGGCAGTTCTGTTTTTCCCGTTGCGTCTTTGCGTAAGACAGCGACGTTTCTCGCAAAGGCGCAAAGAAATGAAAGACTCACGGCGCAAAGCGTTGCACCTAAGATGAATTTAGATCGAATCCGCCTCAGCTAGCTCAGGACCGGGAACAGCCGCTGGACGTTTACCGAACCCACTCCACTTTCTTATCGAATCGAAAAGAATTATCAGAGCCGCAGTCATCAAAACGGCGGTGAGGACAATATTGACGTATCCGCGCACGGCCGTCTCCGGCTTTTGCGACAGGGGCCAGAAGTTATCGGTGATCGACATCCATCCGGCTACCAATGTCGTAGTCGCAACAAACGTCAGCGGCACGATCGTCACCCACGCGTATCGCGCCTTGCCCATATTTATCAAGACGGTCGTCGCGACGCACAGCGCGACTGCCGCTAACAACTGGTTAGCAATTCCGAACATGGGCCAAATCGTAGAGATAGATCCGGACCAGATGAAAGCAGCCCATCCTGTCACGACAAGCAAAGTCGTAATCAACGACCCGGGCAGCCAGTTCGGCTCTTCAAACTTTTTGTAGAACCGGCCACCGAACTCGCCGACAAGAAAACGACCGACGCGCGTGCCGGTATCAATCGTAGTCAGGATGAACAGCGCTTCGAACATGATCGCGAAGTGATACCAGTACTTCATCAATCCCGACAGACCCGGTATCGAATCGAAAATCTTGGCGATTCCCAACGCCAGCGTCACCGCTCCGCCGGTGCGTCCGCGCACCTTTTCGCCCGATTCGGCTTCCAGCCGATCGAGCTCCTGTGGCTTCAGATTGAATCCTTCGGACGTGTGCGTATCGACCAATCGAACGTACGCGGCCTTCTGCACCTCGGTCGTCTGTTGCGTGTTGATCGCGAAATAGTCACCCGGAAAAAGTGACGACGCGGCGATCAGCGCGACGACACCGACTACACCTTCCATCAACATCCCGCCGTAACCGATCATGCGCGTGTCGGTCTCTTTCGCGATCATCTTCGGCGTCGTGCCTGACGAGATCAGCGCATGAAACCCGCTGATCGCGCCGCACGCGATCGTGATGAAGACGAACGGATAGACCTTGCCGGGAATCACCGGCCCGCCGCCGTGAACAAACGGAGTTACTGCGGGCATGTTCAAATGCGGCGCGACGAAAATTACTCCCAGGATCAGAACGGCAACGGTACCGATTTTGAGGTAAGACGAAAGATAATCGCGCGGACACAGGAGCATCCAGACAGGCAGAACCGACGCGATGAAGCCGTAGGCCGCCATCAGAATGATTATCGAGTTTCGAGAAAGCGTGAACGCCGAAGCGAATGAAGAATCGTGAATGCGACCGCCCAGCCATACGGCGAAGAGAAGTCCGACAACACCGATGATGCTCGCTTCGACGATCTTGCCTTTGCGGAAGCGATACATGTAAAGGCCCATCAACAGCGCAAGTGGAATCGTGAATCCGACCGTAAACGTGCCCCATGGCGATTCAGCCAAAGCGTTGACTACGACCAGGCCCAACCCTGCCAACGCGATCACCACGATAAACAGGATCGCGATTCCCGCCACGATGCCCGACAACGGACTGATCTCCGTTCGCGCTATCTCCGCCAGAGATTTTCCTCGACGGCGAACGCTGGCGACGAGGATCATGAAGTCGTGAACCGCTCCGCCGAGACAGACGCCGATAACTAGCCACAAAAGCCCCGGCAGAAATCCGAACTGCGCCGCGAGCACGGGACCCACCAACGGCCCGGCGCCCGAGATCGCCGCAAAGTGATGTCCGAACAGAACCCACTTATTTGTCGGATAGTAGTTGTGCCCGTCGTACATGGTATTTGACGGGACAGGCCTCGTGTCATCCAGCGCCAGCACTTTCGCCGCGATAAAAGCCGAGTAGTAGCGATACGAGATCGCGATCACGCACAACGCGCCAATGATGATTGGAAGAGCGCTCATAGTTGGTAAATGGTCAATAGTGAATCGTAAATGGTGGTTGCTGTGTAGTGAACGGTGATTGGTGAATAGTGAGTGGTAGCTCCTAACCAGAAACTATCAAGTTAGAGCCAGGCTCGGGTCGTGGATCAATTGATTTCTCGCTACTGAGTAAATGGTCGAGACTTATTAACCACGAAACATCACGAACGAGCCATTCACTAATTCACACGAAAAGTCGACTCGTTTCGTGTCGCTTTCTTTCGCTCTCGTGTAGTTTCGTCGTAGTTCGCTGGCTGCACGAATCACTTCCCAAGAAAAATTCCAAACTGGCCCACAACCCACGGTCGTGCTTTTCTCCATTTACTATTTACCATTCACCAGCTTTCGTCAGTATGACCTGACCCCCGGCCGATATTCATTCAAAAACTTCCCTACAAAGTTTCCTTCTTCGCTTCCGTCGGGTTTGACGATCATCCAGTCAATCAACTCGGCTTCCGGCAAGGAATACTTGTCGCCTCGCTTGACCTTAGCAATGCGACGGATGTTGCTGGCGATCGTTCCTTTGATAACCCCGTCCTTTATGTTGCCGACTTCGACGTAGAACGTCTCGGGAATTCCTTTCTCGTCTTTCAACTCAACCGTGATCAGAAACCGTTCTCCTGACGGTAGCCCGGCAAGAAAGCGTTTCTTCGCGTCGGGATAAGTTTTCTTCGCTTCTTCCAGATGCGGCTTAAGCGCTTCTTCGTACTTCTTTTGCTCGGCTTTGGCGGCGGCTTTTGCTTCCGGCGTCGCGTAATCGGTGCCGTCCTGCGCGTAAGTTCCCCACGCGCAACCGATGATCAGCGCTATACACGAAACAAGTTTTTTGATTTTCATAGTGTTACTCCCCCATGACTCTTTACACGCGCGAGACGGCTATTTGGCGCTGGGATTTGTCGATTCGTGATAGTGAACTCCGCGCCACCTGCCGGCTTGCTTGACGTAAACCATCGTTACCTTGCCGGTGTAGCTGGACGGTTGGTCCTTGAATTTGCCGCTGATGGATTCATTGTAAGTCAGAACGGCTACATCGCCGTAGACCTGTACATGCGGATTGTAAAATTGGAAGTCTGCGATTTTCCAATCCTCGACCATCTGGTCGAACTTCGACATCAGGTTCGCTTTTGTATCGCGATAGGGGTTGGAGGGAAGAAATTCGGTGAAGTCATCCGCCCAGTAGTCGGCATAGAAAGCCTTGTCCTTGCGTTGCCACGCGGCGAACGAGGCTTTCTCGCGAGCGATGATTTCGTCAGCGACGGATTGGTTGGTTTGAGTGACGGACGGATCCGTTCTGGCAGTTAAGTTAAAGTTGCCGGCAACTGCGATCAGGAGAAAGAGAAGAATTAGTTTGAGTTGTTTGAGCATGGATTGGAGTTCTCTGAAGTCTCTAAGTCAATGCGCGCCGAAGGCGCGGCAGAAGGTAGCCAGGGGCGAGCGCGAAGCGCCGCCCCTGGAAAGGAGACCGATGACCGATGGAGCTGAAAGGGCGATCTGAAGATGCGTGCATTGCTGAGAGCCTGCGCACGTCCATTGTTAACAAGTGTTCTATCGCCCCTTCAGGGCTCGCTGCCTTAGTTGACCAATCCAGGGGCGGCGCGCTCAGCTTTGCTTCGCGCTTGCCCCTGGCTACCTTCTGCCGCGCCTTCGGCGCTCATTGACCTACACGTCATTCGTTACAAACGTCTCTGCAATCCTAATATCACGCTCGGCTAACGCGCTCACAAACGGTCCAGGCGGGATGCATCGCTCCTGCGGCGTCGCGCCCTTCATCAATGTCTCGCCGCGGGCCATCGTCTGCGCGATGATCGACGCAGGAAACGCGGTCGTTCGCATCATCGCGCTCATGCCGGTTCGCTCGTCGAAATAATCGATGATGTCGTAGCGCAACCGTTGCCTTGTTCCTTCCATTTCTCCTACAAACTCCAACCGGATCAGCACCGCATCCGGCTCGTCCGCCGGCAGATGCTTCACGATCTGGTCGCCCAGCAAACGCCGCGGCACAACGCGGGTGCCGTCGACCTCGACCGCATCGCTGCTGGCGAGCCCAAGATCGACCATCGTCTTGAACTTCTCGCAATGACCCGGATAGCGAATCGTTTTGTAATCGAGCTCGCGCACTCGACCGAGGAAAGTTTCAGGCAACGTCGATGTCCCGCCGGAGGTTTGAAACGCTTCCATCCGCTCGAACGGCGCGGCGAATCCCAGTTGCTCGAGTTCTATCATCGAATCGATCTCCAGGATCTTGCCATCGCGAATGACGCGCGCGCGTTCTACATATTCGTTGATCAATCCTTCGACCGAAAAAACGATCTGATAATTGAGCGGCGGTTTCGGATTCTGCGGAAGGCCACCGACGCGTATGTGAAGCTCGTCGAGTTCTGAGAAACGAGCGGCGCCGTGCGCGGCCAGTACTGAGACCATCCCGGGAGCCAGACCGCAATCGGGGATTATGTTGAGGCCGGCTGCGCGGGCTTCTTCGTCAAGAGCGAGCTCGGAGTCGACAACCGAATTGTTTCCGCCGAGATCGCAGAAGTTGACCCGCGCTTCAATGGCGGCTTTTGCGAGTTGAAGATTGTGATGATAGACGACGCAACTAATGGCCGCGTCGTGCCCGCGCATTAAGTCGACGACCTCGGAATGATTCGCGACGTCGATCCGCGCGGCAGTCAGTTTGGGACTCTTGACAGTCGCTACGACAGCACGTGCGCGTCCGATATCGATGTCGGCAACCGTCACCGAGTCGGTTGGAGAATTATGCGCCAGGTCATATGCAGCTCCGAGGCCCATACGGCCCGAGCCCAAGATTAATATCTTCATTAAGTTTCAGGTTGGTCTGATGGTTGAATGGTTACCTAAGTTAGATGGTTCCCGCAAAGGCGCAAAGGCGCAAAGGCGCAAAGAAGACGCAAAGATGAAGGCGTAAAGAAGCGACGAAGAAAGCGCATTGTTCGAACTAAAGCCCGTCTCTTCTTTGCGCCTTAGCGCCTTTGCGGGAACCCGCTTTTACGCCCTCGTCACTGGCTTCCATCTTCGCTCAAGGTACTCCGCCACGCGTGTCAACGGGAACGTCAACAACAAATACAAAATCGCGACAACCGGCCAGATCGTCAGCGGCGCGGCGTAGCGACTCGCCAGCTCTTGTCCGCTGCGCGCCAGCTCGGTCAATCCGATGATCGACACCAGCGACGAATCCTTCAACAACGCGATCCCTTCGTTCGTCAGCGGCGGCACCACTCGCCGAAACGTCTGCGGAAGAATTATCCGGCGCATAGCCTGCGCGTGCGACATTCCCAGCGAACGCGCCGCTTCCATCTGTCCCGCGTCGATCGACAGGATGCCCGCGCGGAAAATCTCCGCCAGATAGGCCGCGCAATTCAGCGTCAACGCAATCACGCCGCTGGTGAATGCCGGCAGATAAATCTTGAAGTAAGGAAGGACGAAATAGATAAACAGTATCTGGACCAGCAGCGGGGTGCCGCGCATGACCTCGACATAAACTGCCGCCGGCGCTCGCAACAACCTGGACGACTGAACGCGCGCCAGCGCTAGCAACAAACCAATCGGCAGGCCGAGCAACAGACTTAAGAAAGCCAATTGCGCCGTCAGCCAAACTCCGCGCAGAAACAACGGAAACGTCCGCTTCACCAAATCGAAATCGAATACTTTTGGCTTGGTCCGGCTTGCTTCCTGCTCGGCCGCGCGTTCGGCGGCTTCGCCAAACCACTTCTCGTGAATTTGATCGTACTCACCGGTCTCTTTGATTTTCTTCAGAGCCGCATTGACCGCGCGAAGAAGATCTTCGTTTCCCTGCGCGATCGCCATTCCGAATTTCTCGTCGGTAAAGCGACGGCCGACGGTTTTCAGATCGCGAAAGCTTTGCCGGATCATGTACTTCAAAACCGGAGCATCGCCAACCACTGCGTCGATCCGGCCGTTAACCAGATCCACCATCGCAAGGTCGATCGTGTTGTACTTCGCTACCTGAACACCCTCGCGTTTTTCCAGATCGTACTGGGCGGTAGTGTTGATCTGCACACCGACTGATTTGGCTTTGAGTTCCTCGGGCGAATTGATGC
This sequence comes from Pyrinomonadaceae bacterium, assembly GCA_963702045.1. Taxonomy (GTDB): domain Bacteria; phylum Acidobacteriota; class Blastocatellia; order Pyrinomonadales; family Pyrinomonadaceae; genus JACMLC01. The sequence continues at coordinate 3,734,520 of OY969701.1, read as the reverse complement.
CCTGCTTGTCATTGCGGATAGCGATCAGCTGTCCCGAATCGTAATAAGGATCCGAGAACAACATCGTCGCGCTTCGTTCGGGTGTTATCGTGACCGAAGAGATGACCGCGTCGAAAGTTCCGTTCTGCAGCGCCGGAAAAATGCCATCGAAGCTCGCGTTAACCCACTTGGCTTTCACGCCCAGCTCGCGCGCGATTGCATTGCCCAGGTCGATATCAAAGCCGGTGAACTGATCGCCTTCAACCGACTCGAGCGGCGGATAGGTCGCGTCGGTTCCGATCCGCAGCTCGCCGCTTTGACGAATACGCTGCAAGCCCGTTTGGGCCAGGACCTGGCTCTGACAAAACAGAAAAAGTAGAAGTGCAGCGCAAACCCGTTGCAGATTGAAGCGGGAAGAGCGGCGTTGCCGAGACGCGGGCCGCAGGCGTTTGTCTGTCATAGGTCTCTTTTCTCAGTGTCCGTGGGTACCGACGTCGCCGGGAATGTTCAGGTCCGAATCAGAATCACGCTGCGAGGCGCCGTCACCGCCCTCGCCGTCGTCGTCATGAAAGCTGCGCATAAACGCGCGCGTCTCTTCCTTCTGCGGATTGCTGAAGACTTCGTCGGCAGTTCCGGCTTCGACCGCGTGCCCGCCTTCGAAATAAATCACCTGGTCCGAGATGCGCCGCGCGAAATTCATATCATGCGAAACTACGACCAACGTCTTTCCCAAATCGTCGAGCGCGCGCAGCATTTTCGCGACCTCGACGATCAACTGAGGATCAAGTGCCGACGTCGGTTCGTCGAACAGAATCACTTCCGGCTCCATCGCCAGCGCGCGAGCGATCGCTACACGCTGTTGCTGCCCGCCGGAGAGCTGGGCCGGATAAAAATCTTCCTTCTCGCTCAAACCGACCTTGCTCAGATAATGACGCGTGATCTTCTCGGCCTCGGCGCGCGACAAACCCTTGACGGTGATCGGAGCTTCAATGCAGTTCCCCAGCACGGTAAGATGCGGGAACAAGTTGAAGTTCTGAAACACGATCCCGACACGCAGCCGCAATTGTTTGGTAAGAGCTTTTTCCTCCGCGGCCGTCAAATGCTGGTCTTCCGAACCGAGCACTTCAACTTCGCCGATTTTGAGCCGTCCGTGCTGAAATCGCTCGAGACGATTCATGCAGCGCAGCATGGTTGATTTGCCGCAGCCCGATGGCCCAAGAATAGTCGTCAGTTGGCCTTCGCTGATTTGAAAAGTGGCGTGATTGAGCACTGTGTTCGTGCCGTATCGTTTGACGATATCAGTTACTTCGATCACTTTTAGCTCCCGATTGCTTTGATAGGCAGAAATGGATTTCGGATCCGGGCTGTTACGTCGATTAGGTGCCGCGGAGTTTGGCATGATTCTGTTCTGCGGCGCAATAGCTCTTTCAAACTCGCGATAGTGGGAAAATTTGGTACTGGGCCAGTTCTGATTCTCGTTAGAAGAGGTTTCACGCAAAGGCGCAAAGAAAAAGAAAGCGGGAAGGCGCGAAGAGTCCAGACATGATGTATTCTCCAGGACTTAATAGGATTGCGAATCGATCGGTGCTTCTTTCGGCTTTCTTTTTCTTTGCGCCTTTGCGGGAGCCCAACCATTTCCGAGAACTTGTCGGTATCTCTGAATGAATTCCAAATGAAGATAGAACCTGTAACACTCGAAGGCCGCCACGTGCGGCTCGAACCGTTGTCATTTGCACATCTGGATGGGTTGTGCGAAGCCGGCTTGGATGACGAGATCTGGCGATTGAGCCCGCAGCCCGTGACCACACGCGACGAAATGCGCGCGTACGTTGACGACGCGCTCAAGGGTCAGGCCGAGGGAACATTCCTTCCTTTCGCGACGATTGAAACGACGACCGGCAAAGTTGTCGGGTCTACTCGTTTCGGAAATATCGATCGCGTGAATCTTCGCGTCGAGATCGGCTGGACCTGGATTGCGCGTGACTGGCAAAGAACCGCGGTCAACACCGAAGCAAAATACCTGATGCTCCGTCACGCGTTTGAAACGCTCGGCTGTATGCGAGTCGAGCTCAAAACTGATTCGCTTAACGACCGGTCACGCGCGGCTATCCTGCGTTTGGGAGCGAAAGAGGAAGGGATCTTTCGTAATCACATGACGACGTCGAGCGGGCGAAAACGTCATTCGGTCTATTTCAGCATCATCGACGACGAATGGCCGGAGGTAAAAGCGCGGCTGGAGGAAAGACAAAGGAGCGCAGGCGGCTCGCCTGCAGCGAGCGCGAAGCGCGAATAATGTCCGTGCACTTTTCGCGCCTGCGGCGCTCAGTGCAGGCGAGCCGCCGGCGCTCCATCAATCTCCAGCTTCATGATCGTAACGAGTCGATTGTGGAAATCGACACGCTCAATCAACTGCCAGCCACGTTCCAGATAAAAGTCTTCGGCTCTGCTTATCCCAATATACAAAGTTTCGACATTTAGTCTCTTCGCCTCTTTGACCAGAGCCTCAACCAGCATTGTCGCTATGCCCTGATGACGACGTTCTTCGTTGACGTGCAACCCCGCCAGCCAGGGCGTCAGATGTGCATGCGTGGGGAGCGACTCTTCCGCTAAAGAGATGGTTCCCATCGCCTCGTCTCCTTCAAATGCAACCAACGCCAAAGGAATGCGATCGCGATTCAACCTTGGTTCCAACAACGCGGCTGCGTTTCTCAAGGTTTTGTCTTTGAAGTAATCGGGCGATTCGTCAAAGAACCAGCGCGCGAGCGTGGGAATGAATTGCGGGTGGTCGGCAAGATAAGTTATCTGCATCATGAAGGCTTTCAGAAAATGTCCGACAAACTTCAGTTTGTCGTCGATGTTGTGAATCATGTGCCGCGAAAGTCATCGACAAACTAAAGTTTGGCGGACAAAGTCCGAAGAGTCCAACGCCCAGACATTGGACCTTGGACTTGGGACATGGGACTCTAGAGACCTTGGACTTCTTCCTTTCCTGGAGACTAATCATGCATAGGCTATTCATACTACTTCTTCTGTGTTTGCTTTTTCCCTTAGGCGCCGCTGCTCAACAAGAAACCATCGTCGGGCATTGGGAGGGCGCGTACTCGCGCTTGGGCGCGATTCAAACCGTTAGCGTCGATTTCACGATCGAGCAAGGCAAGCTGAACGCGACATACGACTTGCCGGACCTGAGCATCTTCGGCGAGCCAATCACCGAAATCAGTTTCACGCCTCCACAACTCGTCTTCAAACCCAAGTACGGCACGTTCACCATGCGGTTGTTCGCGGACGTTGGCGAGATGACCGGCGAAAACAAAGCCTGGGGACCGCCTGTGTCTTTGCACCTGAAGCGAACGTCCAGGCGGCCCGAGGTTGTCTATGCGCAAGAGGAAGTCCGCTTCCGAAATGGAGCGGTCACGCTTGCCGGAACGTTGTTCAAGCCGGCGACGTACGCGCCATATCCTGTCGTGATTGTGGTTCACGGCTCAGGCGCGCAGGGACGCGAGGCCGGGTACTACAAATTCTGGGGAAACTTTTTCGCCAGCCGCGGCGTGGCGGCGCTCATCTATGACAAACGAGGCGTCGGACAATCGTCAGGCGACTACGAGAAGTCTACTTTTGACGACCTGGCCGGCGATGTAGTCGGCGCCGTCGATTTGTTAGCGAAGCGCAAGGACATAGACAAACAGAAAATAGGATTGATGGGGATCAGCCAGGGCGGATGGATAGCGCCGCTGGCCGCATCGCGCACACGCGCAGCGAAATTTTTGATCCTTTATGTTGGGCCGTCGGTGACTGTTGAAGAGCAGGAACTCGATCGAGTCGAATACACCATGCGGGCCGAAGAATTTTCCGCACAGGACATAACCGATGCGCTCGCCTACACGAAGCTCGTCTTCAGGACTTCGTATTCAGGGGAAGGCAAAGCCGAGCTGGACGCGTTGACAAAAAGCTCGCGTGGTAAGCCATGGGCCGAACAAGTTCAGTTGATTGACGGACAGAATGATCTGGACGGTTGGCGTTTGATCAAGTACGACCCAGCGCCGGTGCTGAAGAAGACTACGATTCCCGTGCTTTCGATTTTTGGCGAGAAGGATGTGCTTGTGCCGCCCGCGGAGAACCTGGCCCGCATGGAAGGCTATCTGCGCGAGGCTGGAAACACGGACGTAACGATTCGTGTCATTCCGGGCGTCGGTCATGGAATGGAGAACTTCGGAACGCTGAAGGGCGGGGAATGGAAATGGCCCGACAACTTTTGGATCTGGCCCAGGAAGTCTCAGGCGTTTTATGACACGATTACCGGATGGCTGGAAGCGCACGGCATGGCGCGAGTCCGCGAAGCGGACTCCATCAAAAACGTTGCATAGCTCGGAGGCTTTCACCCTTCGTGCTTTGGACTTTGGACTTGAGACTTGAGACTTCCACCTCGTATCCTTCCTTTGCTTGCTTAACCACACCGACAAGATTTCATTGCTCGTGAGCGACCTGCCTGACCCGTCTGGCGCGCGACTTTTTTTCGAGCGCTTCGCCGCCGAGCACCAGCGCGAGGCCGAGCGTCTCGTGCGTAATGAAGGACTGCTGTCGGACGTTCTGACGCTGGCCGCCTGGAGTCCGTTGTTGGCGACTACGATCGCGCAGCATCCGGACTACGTTCAGTGGCTCGCGCGCGAACGCGAACACACGCGCGTCAAGACACGCGAGGAGTTGGGCGAATCGCTGGCTCGCTTCACGCTGACAAATTCACAACTCGAACCGCAGGTTCTGCTTTCGCGCTTCCGCCGGCGCGAGCTGTTGCGAATCTATCTGCACGACATACGCAAGGTCAGCACGCTGGTCGAAGTCACCGAAGAGCTGTCGAATCTGGCCGATGCGATTCTCGAACACGCTCTGAACCTGGCGAACCAGGAATTGGAAAACCGTTTCGGAGCGCCGTTGTTGACCGACGCGAAAGGCCGAATCACGAATGCGGGATTCTGCATTGTCGCTCTGGGCAAACTGGGTTCTGCCGAGCTGAACTACGCGTCCGACATCGATCTGCTTTTTCTTTATTCGGAAGACGGCACTACGTCGGGCAAGGGAACTCGCGGCGAGATTTCGAACCGCGAATACTTCGTCAAACTTGCCGAGGCCGTCGCGCGAATGGTCGGCCACCCGTCGGGCGAGGGCGCCGCGTATCGTGTAGATCTGCGTTTGCGACCGCACGGGCGCGACGGCGCGCTGGCGTCGTCGCTCGAAGAAGCGGTTCGCTACTATCGCCAAACCGCGCAGACCTGGGAAAAGCAGGTTCTGATTCGCGCGCGAGCCGCCGCCGGCAGCGGCGAGCTGTTCGCGCGTTTCTACCAGCGCGTACTGCCAAGTGTTTTTGCCAAGGACGAAACGGTCACGCACGCGCTCAGCAGCGTTCGGCTGGCCAAGCACAAGATCGATCGCTATCACGCGCAGGACACGCGTGGCTTTAACGTAAAGCTCGGCCGCGGCGGAATTCGCGAGATCGAGTTTATCGCTCAGGCTCTTCAGCTCGCTTTCGGTGGCCACGACGAATGGCTGCGCGCATCGCACACTTTGATCAGCCTTGGACGACTGGCGGATCGGCAACTAATTACCGAGCGCGAGCGCGTACAGCTTTCCGACGCGTACGATTTTCTCCGAACGCTCGAGCATCGATTGCAGATGGAGCACGGGCTGCAAACGCACGCCGCGCCGGATGAGCCCGAGCGGCGATCGCTGTTTGCGCGACGAATGAATCTCGCAATTCCAGAGTTCGATGCGCTCTTGCGATCGCATACCGACCACGTCCGTGCGGCGTACCAGCGCGTTTTTGGCGAGCCGCTGATCGGCGACGAAAGTGGCGAGAGCTTTAGCGACGCGTCTATCCCGGCGCACGTGAATGTCGAAAGCGCTTTGCGCGAACCGGTCGACGCGGAAGTGGTCGGGGCCATCGCGGCTGCAACTGTTTTTGCACCGCTGCTCGAAAAGCAGGACGAGGCGGTTTCAACTGACGTGCAATCGACTGACGTGCAATCGACTGACGTGCAATCGACTGACGTGCAATCGACTGACGTGCAATCGATTAAATTTATCGCCGGGCAACTGCGCGTCTTTGCTACTCGCTCGCTCAATCCAGGGCGCGCGTCAAAATTGATTTCGCGTTTCGCGTCGTCGCTCGACAAGTCGAATGTGCAGGTAACGCACTCGCTGCAGCAGATCGAATCGCTGGTTCACTTGTGCGGCACTTCGGAGTATTTCGGCGAGATGATCGCCAGCCAGCCGTCGCTGCTGTCGGTTCTGGGACCCATGCGAAGCGGCGATCCCGAATATGACGAGTCACTGCGAGGTGCTGTCGAGTCTGCCGCGAGTTTTCGCGCGGGCCTGGGCGCGCTCAGGCGCGAGTGGTCTGCTTGCTTCGTTCGCATAGGAATGCTCGACGCAGCCGGCGCGATCTCCATGCGCGAATCAAATCGACGACAGACTTTGTTGGCGTCCGCCAGCATCGATGCCGCATTAACAATCGTCAGGCGCGAGATGGAACGGCGTTACGGCGAGTTCGCTTCGGAACCGCAGCTGGCCGTGCTCGGGCTGGGCCGGTTGGGCGGCGGCGGAATGGATTACGGATCGGATCTCGACGTGGTGTTGGTTTACGAAGATGAAACGCCGCCGCCGATTTCTTCAATGAACCACGCGGAGTTTTATTCGCGCTGGGCAGAATTGCTGGTCGCGGCTTTATCAAGTTTGACGCGCGAAGGGCATCTCTATCGAGTCGATCTCCGTTTGCGCCCTGACGGCCGCAATGGTCCGACGTGCAGCGGTGCGACCTCGTTTCTGAACTATTTGTCGGAGCGAGCCGAAGCCTGGGAATGGCTGGCCTACGTAAAGCTGCGCGCGGTGGCGGGAGATCTTTCATTGGGCCGGCGGGTAGAGACCTTAGCCCGATCCGCAATTCACGACGCCGCGCGACAGATGGCTGACGATGAGTTACGCGGCGAAACACGCCGAGTCCGCGACCGGCTCGAACGTGAACGAGCCCGCCGCCGCGGTCGGGTGGGAATGGATATCAAGTACGACCGCGGCGGGATGCTTGATGTGTACTTCGCAACTCGCTACCTGCAGCTCCGTGACGACTTGCGAGACGACGAAGACGATCGATCTACGATTCACACGCTCGATCGATTGCACGAACGAGGTTCGTTGAAAGACGAAGAGCACGCACCGATGCGCGAAGGGTACTCACTGCTTCGCAATCTTGATCACTACCTTCGCCTGATCGTGGGCCGCTCGACCCACGTGCACTCAGCCGACCACCCAGCGGTCAACGACATCGCAAGGCTAATGAACTACCCAACTGCCGCGGCATTGACCGACGACGTGCGAAGCGACATGGTCAACATCCGAGCGGCATACGATGAAATTATCTAGACGGGCTTGGTAAGAGTGTCGAATAGCAAAGTGAGGCCCCAGCCGGGCTATGCTGAGGTGTCGGTGGCGTGGCCGATGGAGCGCAGGCGAGCCGCCTGCGCTCCATTGGGCTTGAAGCTGTCACCGTCGTTCCAATCTAGGTTTCGTACTCGCCGTCGAGTAGTTCAAACCAGCAACGCGTGCACCAGCGATGGGTTGATTGACGCTCCGCGAGCGGGTAGTCGGCCGAGGCGGGGAGGCGGCGGACGATCATTTGTTCTTCTTCGGTTAGGTCTTTCCACGAGCGCAGTTGGCCTTCGTGGCAGCGGGGGCAGGTGGTGGGTGAGTGCTTGGTCATTGGGGATGTCTCTTTTGAAAGTTGGAAGCCTTTTTAGTAAATGGTGAATGGTAAATAGTAAATCGAGGAAGGCGGCGCACGATAACGGGGCGGAAGCCCGACCGTGAGGGAGGGCGCCCTTACAGCCTTAGCTGTTCATGTCACAAGTTGGTAAGCCCTCCCTCACGGCCGGGCTTCCGCCCCGATGTGCAGTCGTAGCAATTCGGATACAGCACTCTTCTCATCAAGCTACCTGGTTTGAGAATCCGCGCCCGGGCAAGGTAATATCAAACGCGTTCTGGAAAGCGTTCACGAAAGCTTTCTAAACAGCGTTCTGCATTCTCTCCCGTTAAAAGAAAGCTTGCCCTGACAGATGATGCCATACCTTCGCCGCCTGGCCACGCTCGCTGCATTCCTGACAATTCTTGCTTTCGCTTTTTCCGCGCCGCTTCCGATCGCATCCGCTCAACGCGATGATTCGCGTTTTGATTTCTACGCGCGTGGGCCATTCCGCGAAAACGTTCCCAGACCACAGTCCATTCTTCGATTCGAAGTTGGCGAGTTTCACACGAACTACGCATTGATGGAACGCGTGGTCGAAAAGATCTCGCAAGCCGCGCCGGACCGCGTCCGCGTGATGGACATCGGCGAAACCAATGAACATCGAATGATGCATCTGGTCGCCATAAGCTCGCCTGAAAACATCGCGCGTCTTGATCAGATCAAGGCCGACATGGCGCGTCTTGCTGACCCGCGAAAGCTCAACGCGAGCGAAGCGCAAACGATTATCAATGAAATGCCGATCGTCGTTTGGTTGAACTACACGATTCACGGAAACGAGTCGGCATCGTTCGAAGCAATGATGCAGGTCGTGTATCAGCTAGCGGCGTCGAACGAACCGGCTACGCTCGAGATGCTTAAGAACAGCGTTGCGCTTATCAATGTCTGTCACAACCCGGACGGTCACGAGCGTTTTGTCTCGTGGTACAACTCCGTAGCGCTCGGCAATCCTGAGCCGCTGGCCAACGAACATCGTGAACCGTGGTCGGTGTACGGCCGCGTCAATCGATTTCGTTTCGATCTTAATCGCGACAACATAGTCTCGTCGCAAGTCGAAACGCGGAACGTTCAGCGAGCTTTTCTCGAATGGAACCCGCAGATTTTCGTAGACCATCACGGCCAGCCGTCGCAGTTCTTCTTCCCGCCCGCGGCTCAACCGATCAATCCGAATCTTCCCGCGGACCAAACCGCGAAATGGCTTTCGACTTTCGGCCGCGCGAACGCCGCGCAGTTCGATCAAAGGCAGTGGGACTTTTACGTCCGCGATATCTTCGACCTTTTCTATCCGGGCTATTGGGATTCGTGGCCCAGCCTGAATGGCGCGACCGGGATGACTTACGAAACCGATGGCGGCGGCTTCAAGGGAATTAACTGGAAGCGCGACGACGAAACGATCGTCACGCTGCGATCGGCCATCGCGAAACATTTCGTAGCGTCGCTGACCACGTTGGACACCGCTTCGAAAAATCGCGCGGCGCGTCTTGCGGACTTTTACGAGTTTAAGAAAAGCGCGATCGACGAGGGACGCGGCGATCGAATGAAACGGATAATAATTCCGCCCGGCAAAGATCCTGCGAAGACAGCCGAGCTGATTGCTGTTCTGACTCGCGCCGGGGTTGAAGTGAGCCAATCGCGGGATTCGTTTCGTTCGCAGACCGCGCATACGTTCAGAACAAATGGTTCGTCCGCGGCGCCGCTGGTCTTTCCTGCCAATTCTTATGTAATCGATCTGGCTCAACCTCAAAAACGTTTGGCGAAGGCTTTGCTCGAACCGGATACGGTGCAGGACGCCGGATTTTTGCGCGAGCAGATGGCTCGTTTTCAGCGCAACGCACGGCGCGGCGACAATACCGAGAAAGAAGACTACGGATTTTACGACATCACTGCCTGGTCGTTGCCGCTCGCGTTCGGCGTGGAAGCGTTTTGGACGGAAGACGCCGGCGGTTTGACTAGCTCTGCAGCAGTATCGGGGTTGTCTTCTCCTGCGGGTTCCATCAACGGCGGCCGCGCGGCGATTGCTTATATCATTCCGTACGAAACCGACGGCGCTGCGTCGCTTGCTTATCGACTGCAACGCGAAGGATTTCGACTCGCCGTTGCTACGCGGACTTTGAATGCGGGCGGGCGCGATTGGCCGCGCGGAACTATGGTCGCGCGCGTCTCGCGAAATCCGGAGACGCTGCATGACGCGATCGCGCGGCTTGCTCAGTTGACCGGCGTCGATGTGACAGCGGTCAATTCCGGGTTCAACGAAACCGGCGAAACCGGAATCGGTTCCGAGAATGTCGTTGCGCTGAGGCGGCCGCAGATAATCGTTGCGGCGGATGACGCGGTCAGCCAAACGAGTTACGGCTCGCTGTGGCATCTGTTCAATCGCTACGGGGTTGAATTCACGCCGATGACGATCGCCAACATCAAACGCGCCGAGCTTGATCGATACAATGTGATCGTCCTTCCCGACGGTTCGGCCGACGCGTATTTTTCGAGCTTTGGAAAAGGCGGAATCGATACTCTTCGTGGCTGGATCAATCGCGGCGGAACGCTTGTCTGCATCAAAGGCGCTGCCGTGTTTGCGGCTTTGAAGGACGTGAATCTGACTTCGTCCAGGTTGGTCGGCAGCGAGGACGACGATCAAAAGCCGGCGGAGAAGAAAGAAGCGCAACCGACGCCTTCGCCATCACCCGTGGCAAGTCCAGCGGCCGGTGAAAGTTCGACGACGACTTCCGCCAACGGCGACCGGCGGCAGAGCCGACGAAGCGCGACCGAACAACGTCGTCAGGAAGCCAATCAGTCGGAAAAGCTGGCGGACGCGCCGCCGGACTTACCGCCGATCGCGTCGCCGTCGGCGCGGCCGGGCCAGGTCCCCGAGGCCGTGCCCGGCGCGATCATGCGCGCGACTGTCGATCGTTCGACCTATTTGACGTTTGGTTACGAAGAGAAGGACTTGCCGGTGCTGTTGGCATCGGGTTACTTCTTTCGGCCATCCAAAGAAGGGACCAACGCCGTAGTGTTCGGTGAAGATGCTAGCCAGCCGCTGCGAATCTCCGGTTTTGTTTGGCCCGATAATACCGAGCGGCTGTTGCGCGGAACTGCTTATGTGATTGACGAGCCAACCGGACGCGGACACGTAGTGCTTTACGCAGAGGATCCGAACTTCCGCGGAATCTGGCGCAGTATGACGAGGCTGTTTTTTAATTCGATAATTTTTGCGTAAGAAAGGCAGAAATCAGGAGACAGAAGTCAGAAGTCAGAAGTCGAGAGGCTAAAGTGAGAATCCAGAGGTCTAATCATAAGGAAGTTTTTATTCTGACTCCTGACTCCTGACTCCTGACTTCTGTCTCCTGTCTTCTACCCTTTTTCTGGAGACATATGTTTCGCATCAAGGCCGAATACACCGAACAACTGGAAGTTAAGACCGGCATCGATCGGGCGCGGGAATTTTTCACGGAGTGGCGGAATTTTGTCGAGCTGATGCCGGGAATCGAGAGCATCCGCACCGAAGCCAGCGGATTGCTTCGCTGGACCGTCAGGACCGATGTGCCGACGCTTGGTTCGATGCGCGCAGCGTTCGCGGTCGAGCTTACCGACAACCGGCCGGATCGGGTGGAGTGGTCGCCGGCGACTATCGAGAGAAAGAACTACCTGCGATACGCGGCCAGCTTCGTCGAACGCGGAGCTTCGCAGACGTTGGTGAGAATCACGCAGCAGGTTGAGCTCCGGCGACAGCACGCGAGAGAGTTGCATTTGTTGGCGGGCTTGATCGGCGAAAGCCGAATCAGCGCCGAGATGCAGAAGCGAGTTGCCGAAATGATAAAGACGTTTCTTGAACGCGCGAGGGCGAAGCTGGAGGGATAGTCCAAAGTCCCAGGTCCAAGTACCGGGTCTCAAGGCGTTTGAGCTTTAAGCCACAGATGAACGCGGATGCTCGCGGATCAGAGGGAAGAGAAGGAAACACGGGGATCGAAATTGGACGAATCGGCGGGACGAACCACGAATTAACACGACGGACCACGAAATAACACGAATCCGAAGCGAAGAAACACGAAAAGAGCGGGATTTGACCCGCTCTTTTGCTTTATGCCCTGTCTTATTTCTGATCCGTGTGTATCCGAAATCCGTGGCCGAATAAACCCCTGACCGCATCCCGTTCAATGCGAATCGTACGCTGCGATATTGTTTCACCACGAATCTTTCACTTCTTTGCGTCTTTGCGTGAGACGTTTTTGTTTCTCGCAAAGGCGCAACGAACCAAAAAACCTAAGGCGCAAAGAAGTCATCGTGCCGGACGCCCAAGACTAATCATATTCGCAAACATACGATATCCGCCCGGCACGCCTCCGCGCAGTTGCCGATACCAAACCATGCTCGTGTAGATGTATCGCCCTCGTCCGTAATCCGCCACCAACAACCCTCCGCGAAGCGGCGTTTCCCCCGGATCGCCGGTTGCTAACGGCGCGCTGTATCGAGCGTCCCACGATTTCGGAAAATACAGTCCACGTTCCTGTATCCAACCCTTGAAGTCATCGCCCCCGATCTTGTTTGGGTAGTTGAGAAGCCGATTGTCTGGTTCGGAGAAAACAACCGGCGCTGTTTCGTCTGTTACGCGCTCGCTTCCAAGCACGATCGGGTAAGGCGAAAGCTGCGGCCGTCCCTTGGCCGGATCGGGATTCCACTCGCTCGCTTTGTGATAGAAAACGACCAGCGTTCCGCCGTTTCTGACAAACTCAAGCAGCCGCGCGTTCGTCTTGATCAACCCTGGATGAGCCTGATAACCGCGGTTGTCGATCAGGATCGTGTCGAAATCCCCTGGATCGATCTTTCCTACATCGGCGACGGTTAGCTCGCGCGCGTTGACGCCCAACGCGCTGAGCGCGTTTCGCAACGAGCTGTCGAAGCTGGGAACGTAACCCACTCGCAAACCCGCCGCGACCTGCGCGTCGCTGTAACTAACCTTGGCTATCTTTACTTCTACGATGTGATCGGTCTGTTCTTTGTAGATCCGGAAGTGAACGTTGATCGGTTTGCTCGCCAGCTTTGCGGGATCGTCACCCACGCCTGGTATGTCCGAAAGCTTTACCTCGACTTCGCCGCGCGCTGCCGAACCAAGACTAAACGGTTGCTCATGAAATCCGCCTACACCCTCAGCCCCAACCATTAGTCTCCCTTCAAAGGGTTTCGACTCGTGGTTGACCAACTGAATCTTCAAAGGCGCTTTGCTCTCAAGAATCGCGGGCGTGATGATCAGCGGTGTGATTGAGAAGCCTGCTACCTCGACGGAAGGGATGATGTTGATATTCGTGGTGGTCACTGGAACATAGACTTTGTGGCCCGTCACGTCGAGCATCACATGCGCCGAGAACGGCATTCCCACGAACCGACCGGAGTAAAGCCAGTCCCATCGCGGCGCGTACAACTCGGCGCCCGGAAGAAGACGCACCTCTTTCGCAACCCGAGTTTGAGTTCCCGGCGCAAGACGCGGGTTCACTAACACGTTTTCATTCAGACCCAACCCGGTGAACCCGGCCTGATAAACCGTGACAGGCGTCCAACCCTCATTTCTGATAGTCAGTTCAAATCTAATCGAGGAATCAGGCGTGACTGTCGGATCGTGCGGTGTCAGCGTCAGCGAGATGCCAAGCGCGGCGGCCATCGCCGCGTGTTCTTCGGTTGAATGCTGTCGATAATGTGCGTTCAGTTTGGGATCAGGTTCGGGCGAACCGGGTTCTACTACTCTAAACATTCGCGCCAGCTCCGCTTCCGCCAGCGCTTTGTAAACGAGCCGCGGTCGATCCGTAAATTGAGTCAGCGGGCGGCCGTCAATCGTCGTCGGCTTAAACAGGTCGGCGCCTCCTCCTGGAAGTGCCAGTCCGTCCCAAAACATCTGTGCTCCAGTCGGTAACGGTCCGGCTTCTTCAGCTTCCCGCGCAAGCCTGTAACGTATTAGAGGCGCTCCGCCCGGCGGAACTTTTGATGGCCACGGGCCCTGCGAAGCGTGTTGCTGCAAAGCATGTAATGCCTGTGCCGCGTAGGTCGAACCTCGGATCGCATCCGTTTCGTTTGGGTTGATGGTGATAATTTTTCCAGCTCGTTCGGCGTCGGTCTCGGCGTTTGTTTTCGCGTTCGATTCGTAATTCATCCGCACAAACAAACGAAGCGGACGCCAAAGCTGAACTTCGCTCAACTGCTCGGGAAATCTCTTTGGATCGCCCGCCGCGTCAAAAGCTTCTTCGATCAATTGTCCTGTCGCCTGGTGATGGCCGTGACCGCTGGTCGTATCATGATTCGTGATGATCACGTCCGGGCGCTGTTTGCGAATCTGCTCGACCATCACGCGCAACGCGGCTTCGCGTCCCCACATACGAAAAGTCTCGTCCGCCGATTTAGAAAAACCGAAATCCGGGAGGGCTAGAAAGTGCGGCTCCGAGCCCTGAATCGCCGCCGCCTTCATGGTTTCGCGCGCGCGTATCACGCCGAGATCTACGTACAGCTCAGGTCCGATCGCGTTCTGGCCGCCATCGCCGTAAGTAGAGAACAGCGACACCGTATGCGCGCCGTATTTCCGCCGAAGCACAGTCAGCGTAGCGCCGTCTTCATCATCCGGATGCGCCGCTACGCACATCACCGTCCACGGATTCGTTAGATCAAGCAGCGCCTGGTAGAGCTCCAGGTTACGGACAGGTGTTCTTGACTTTGGTTGTTTTGCAACCGTGAAGCTGAAAAGCTGACCGATGAGCAGGACGGCGAGTGCCAGGCTGATCAGGCTATTTCGTTTGTGCTTTGAAGGAACTCGCATGTTGTGATTATACAGCTTCGACTGGTTTGAGAATCCTTCAGAAGAAGTTTCTCGCAAAGGCGCAAAGAACAAAAAGACAGAAGGCGCAAAGCGGAGCGCGGATGAGAGGTTTGAAATTCCAGTGATTCTGAGTACTTTCTTCGCGTCTTTCCGGTTTCTGTTCTTTGCGCCTTTGCGAGAAACCGTCTTTTTTCGCTAAGTTGAAATTGACCCACTACCCGAATCTCATATTGAGTGGGCGAAACAGACCGCGCATGCTATATTTCCCGGCGCTTTCACAACCTTAACCAAACAGACTTAGGAACCGCTTATGCATTCACAAACCAAACGCACGGCCGTACTGGCCTTTATGTTGCTTCTTACCTTTACGATCGCGTGCAATATGGGCGACGAAACAGACAAGGCCAACAAGCTTGTTAGCGAAGGCAACGCAGCGATTGACGAAGGCAACAAGCTGGCTACGGAAGCCGGCGCCAAGAACGACAAAGTTTTTGACCAGATGAATACCGAGGATTTCGAAGGGTCGAAGGCAAGCCAGAGCGCCGCAGCGAAAGAAGCGGTTGACGGGCTGACCAAGGCCGCAGCGAAATACCGCGATGCGTCGAAGAAATTTGACGAAGCGAGCAAGCTCAAGATTGACGACAAGTTCAAAGAATATTTGTCGCTCAAATCGCAGGAGTTCAGCAAACGTGCTGAGTTGATGGACGTCGGCAAAGGAAACGCTCAGGCGCTGCTCAACAGCGAAGACGCGGCGAGCCTGATGGCGGCGATCAGCTCCAATAAAGCGAAGTACGAGGCGCTGGACAAAGAGAGCAAAGATCTCGAAGCCAAGGCCGACAAGATCCGAACGGATAATAAGGATAAGATCAAGTAAAGCAGGAGACAGGACACAGGAGTCAGGAGTCAGAAGTCAGGACACAGGACACAGGACACAGGAGCAACAGACTCCCGTGTTCTGTGTTTTGCTTTCAGGTCCCGAGCTCCAAAGTACTAGTCCTGAGTCCTGAGTTCTGAGTCCTGAGTCCTGAGTCCTGAGTTCTGAGTCCTACATCCTGTCTCCTGCTTTTCCCGCCCCCACCATCGTCAACGCGATCGCCGCGATCAGCACAACGCCGTACGCCGCGGCGGTTCCGAGATTGAAGTCTCGCATCGCGCCGGCGATCGCGATCGAGATCGGCCGGTTTCGCGGAACGAAGACCAGCACCGACGCCACGTACTCGCCCAGCCCGATTACAAACGCCAACAACGTCCCCGCCAGAGCTCCCGGCCAGATCAGCGGTAGCCGGACACGACGAAATCGCTCCCACCAACGCGCGCCGAGACTGCTGGCTGCCTCTTCCAACGCAGGGTCCATCTGTTCCACGCTGGCTTGAACCGCACGAACCACCAACGGCATGAACCTCAAAAAGTAGATGACCGGCAGAATCCAAAACGTCCCGACCAGAACAAAAGCACCGGTCAGCGGATTAGCTTTCCCGTACGCTTCGGCAATCGAAACCGCGACGACAGTTCCGGGCAGGGCCCACGGAACCAGGATCAGCAACGAAACTACACGGCGAGAAATGGTCCGCTTTCCGGCAACCACCGCGGTCACACAAAAGCTCCAGAGCAACGCGGCCGCCGCGGCGATAGCAGACATCAGCATGCTGTTGCCGATTGCGCCGGCTGCGCCCTCTTCGGTCAGAATTCGTCGATAGTTCTCGAGCGTGTAGACAGGCGGCAGCGTCTGGGTTGTCCACAAACCATCGCGCGCGAAGCTGATGATCACCAGCGTGATCACCGGCAACGCCAGTATCATCGACAACGACACGCCGCAAACCGCTGCCAGCAACCGCGCAGTGCCGCTCCGAATCGGTTCGCGTCTTCGGGTGGAGCCCTTCATCGCCGCCGATACGAATTGCCGCGTGCCTTCGTATCGCTGAAAGAAGACGAGCGCGCAAAGCGAGATCGCCGCGAGAATTACAGTCTCGGTCAACGCGGTGGTGACATCGCCCCTTTGCCGCGCCGTGTAAATTTCAAGCGTCAACACACGCACGTCGCCGCCGAACAAAAGTGGAGCGCTGAACGACGCCATCGACGTCATGAAGGTCAGCAAACCCGCCGCGACGAGCGCGGGCGTGAGTTGCGGCAACACGATTCGAAACAGCACCGCGGCTCGACCTGCTCCCAAACTTCGCGCGGCTTCGGCCAGCCGGGCGTCGATCCGCTGCAAACCAGCGCCGGCCAACACGTAGAAAAACGGATACATCGTGTAGGTATGAAAAAGCAGCAGCGCTGTCCAACCGCGCAGTGACCACGGACTCGCCTCCAGCCCAAACGTCTTTTGAACGAGCCGCGCCAGAATTCCCGATTCGCCGC
This sequence comes from Pyrinomonadaceae bacterium, assembly GCA_963702045.1. Lineage (GTDB taxonomy): Bacteria > Acidobacteriota > Blastocatellia > Pyrinomonadales > Pyrinomonadaceae > JACMLC01. Next base: position 3,717,604 of record OY969701.1, on the reverse strand, counting down.
ACAAAAATATGAACGCCACGGTTCCCACCAGAGGCGGAAGCACCAACGGCAACGCCGCGATGACTGCGAAGAGCTTGCGGGCAGGGAACTCGTAACGTTCGAAAAGAAAAGCCAGCGGAATGCCGACCAGTGCGCAGAAAAGAACTGTCAGGATCGAGAGAAGCACGCTGGTCCAAATCGCTTCAAGCGTAGAGCGCTGCGAAAGCGCGTCTGCGAAGTTTGCCAGCGTCCAATTGCCTCCGCGCTGAAGAGACGCGATCAGCACATGTGTATTCGGGTAGATGACGCCGTAGACCAGGACGACCGCGACCAGCAGGAAAAGCAGAATCGGCAGAGGTTGAAACGGAAAAAACGGGAAAAGCCGAAATCGATTTTCCCGTTCAGGTATTTCCGTTCGTTGGATTTGAGTCATGCTTCCTTCAGAAGATGAATGCGACTCGGCGGGAGTCCGACCATGCACGAATCGCCGGGCGCCAAACCGACCAGCCGGAGCACCAACGCTTCGAGCTTCAATCCTCCGGCGTCGAGCTTGACGCTTGTGGTAGCTCCCGCGAAATCGACTTCGCGCACGGTTGCGCGCAAGACATTGTCGGCGGGAAATGACGCGCCTTGTGTAATCGAAATGTACTCCGGGCGAACCGCCAGCATGACCGGCTTGTCGATCGGGCCCGGCCGTTCGGTGTCGATCGGAACGAAGAGCGTGTGGCCGCCATCCAGCGTTCTGAACTCGCCATTCGAGTCGTGATTCTTACTGACTCGCATCGCTTTTATGAAGTTATTGCGTCCCAGGAACCGAGCCACCGTAACGTTCCCCGGTTGCTCGTAAAGAGTTTGCGGCGTCCCTGTTTGCAACAGCCTGCCGTCATTCATCACTCCGATGCGATCGCAAAGCGCAAAAGCTTCGTCCTGATCGTGCGTCACGTAAATCGCGGTCAGGCCCAGACGTTTGACCAATTCGCGCAGCTCGCTGCGTGTCTCTTCGCGCAGTGCCACGTCGAGGTTTGAAAGCGGTTCGTCAAAGAGGAGCAAGGCGGGCTCGATCGCTATCGCACGAGCGATCGCCACTCGCTGCTGTTGGCCGCCGGAGAGTTCGTCCACTCGTCGAGTTTCGTAGCCCGGCAACTGAACCAGCTCTAACGCGTCTGTCACTTTTCGATCAAGCTCAACCTTCGGACGGCGGCGAGCACGCAGGCCGAACGCTACGTTTTCGAAGACGTTCAAATGTGGGAAGAGAGCGTAGTTCTGAAAGACCATTCCGAAGCCGCGTCGCTCGGGCGACAAGCTGGTCAAATCGCGTCCGTCGAACTCCAACCGGCCGGAGTCGGGCGTCTCCAACCCGGCGATCATTCTGAGCGTCGTCGTCTTTCCACAGCCCGACGGACCCAACAGGCCAAAGAACTCGCCGCGCTCGACATCGAGCGACAATTCCTCGACAGCGCGGGTCTCGCCGTAGTTCTTCGAAATGTTATTTAGGGAAAGAAACGCCATTCAATAAAATGTCCGGCAAACTTCAGTTTGTCGCCGGTGTCGCCTTGTTGGAGATGCCGGCACTCACCTAACGAGAAACACGCAGTCGGGAAGGGGACCCTGTCCCCGCTTAAGATACTTTACGCGCAAGTCTCAAATACATGACTCGCTTTATCTGATACTGAATAATTCGCACCGTCAGCGGGGACAGGGTCCCCTTCCCGACCGCGTGTTGTCCCGGCAGTTCTCAGTATCAAACCTGCTCAATCAACCCCAACCACTTCACTCCGCCGTTCCAACAGCACCGTGTCGCGCCATTGGCCATTCATCTTTCCGATCCGCTCGCGCCGCCCAACTTCGCGAAAACCGCATTGCTTATGCATGGTGATGCTGTGACTGTTCTCGGGAAAGATCCCGGCCTGTAACGACCAAATCCCGTTGCGCTCAGAATCTTCGATCAGCGCTTCGAGCAGGGTCTTGCCGATTCCTTCTCCGCGGTGACTCTTGCCGACGTAAACGCTGATCTCCGCCACACCCGCATAAACGAATCGGCTGGACACTGCGCTGAGCGCAGCCCATCCCTTTATGACGTCGCCGGATCGCGCCACCAGCCGGCTGTAGGGCAGATGACGCGCATCCCATTGTTCCCAGGTCGGCGCCTGTGTCTCGAAAGTGGCATGGCCCGTTGCGATTCCTTCGATGTAGATGTTGGCGACTTGCTCCCAATCATCCGGGCTCATGCGGTCTACGTTAAAACTCATCGTTCCAAATCCTTCACTGCCAGAGCCGCGCAACTAGCCGCGGCCATTTGTTCGATCTCTGAAAAAGTTTCGTGTTCCAAGAATGTAGCATACAGAGCGAAAGAACAAACCCGACCAGGTTCGAGACTGTATGAAGGCTGTTTAGCAGGCTCGCATATGCGTTCTGAGCCTCGTCCGCGAAGCGGACTGGCCGTTAATAACCCAGCACTTCAGTGCTGGGTTAGCCAGAAATAATTGGGCCGAAGCCCGAGCAGCGGGCGACTGAAAATTACGAATAGAAAATCTCACTGTCTTTTCAGCCGTCCGCTTCTCGGACTGGTTGTGTTCTGGCTCAACACCCCAGCGATAAATCGCTGGGCTATTTTCGCAACGTCCGCTTTGCGGACTAAACAGTCCACAGCGAGTCAAAACTATTTCGCCGCGGTTTTGTAGAGACTTCCGTCGCTTTCAATCGTCCAGAGATCGCCGTCCAAAGCAACCATCCCCACCGTGTTCTTCCATTCACCAACTCCGCCAACGCGAGTCCACATTCCCATTCGATCGGTCTTGAAAAGATTGCCACTCGCTTCGATCGACCACAGCCCATCGGTCGTTCCGACGATAAATCGAGTGTTGCCCCAATCGCCGGCCTTGCCCACGCGCTGCCAACCGCCGGTCTTGCTGGTTCGGTAAAGACTGCCGTCGCGCTCGACTGTCCAGAGTTCACTGTTGATGGCTACCAGCGCGAGCGCGTCCTGCATGTCACCGCTCTTGCCGACCTGAACATACTTTCCGTTCTTGTCCGAGCGATAGAGGTCGCCGTTCTTTTCAATACTCCAGATCTCGCCGTCCATTCCCGCGATTGAACGTGTGTTGGCCCACTCTCCCGGCTTTCCAACCGCGCGCCAGTTTCCGGTCTTGTCCGTGCGATAAAGCGTTCCGTCGGCTTCGACTGTCCAGATTTCGCCGTCCAGCGAAGTTATCAAACGTGTGTTGACCCACGCGCCCGGTTTGCCGACCTGTTTCCACGCGCCGAGTTTGTCCGTGCGATATAGGTTGCCGCTTCTCTCGATCGTCCAAAGCTCGCCGTCCAGCGCGACCATAAAGCGGGTGTCGGCCCACTCGCCCGGTTTACCAACCCGCGTCCACTTGCCTGCTTGAGCAGCCACCGAAACGGCGGCTAGGGCTATTACCGCAATTGTTATCGTCAAACTTTTCATCGTTCTCTTCATCGACTGTTGTTCTCCTCGAAAATCGCTTGTGGTTAAGCGCCGTTGGCGCGAAAGATAGATTGCTTTGGCGCTGGTGCAGTTTGGACAAAGCAGGGAACGAACCACTAACCAGCACTAAACCGAAGCCGAAATCACACGAATGAGTAACTGCGATCGTGAACTATTCTCTTTATTCGTGTGTTTGGTCTTTATTCTTGTTCGTGTATTTCATGGTCCGTCGATGCCGCACCTATATTTCACCTGATGTTCCTTCAATATCACTTCTGACTTCTTCCCCGAATCTCGGTGTCCCAGTAACGCAGCCACTCGCCGCCTTCTCGCCTGAGCAAATCCCAATCGACCGGCATTCGCACGAACGGCTCGTTCATCCACCCCGGCAGTTTTGACCGGTCCAGATCGGTGCGCGCTGGAATGCGATAAAAAGTTTGCGCCGCAAACTCGAGGCTTTCAGGCGTAGTGACGAATTCATAAAACCTCTTTGCTTCGTCTTCGTGCGGAGCCCCCCTGACGACTGCGATCGCATCGATTATGACCGGCGTTCCGCTCGACGGGATGTTGTAAGCGATCGGAAGCTTCTTCTGGTCCTGATAGAGCCGCGCGTCCGGCATGTTCCAAAGACTGATCAGCCCTTCGCGGCGAGCCAGTTTTTGCATCAGCAAAGTTCCGTCCGCGGTGTATTCGTGAACGTTCGCATCGAGCTTTCGCAACCAGTCATAGCCGCCTTGCGGCGAATTGGTGTCCTTGTAAAAACGCCAGATCATTCCGCCGAAAATCGCTCGCATCGAATCCGACGGATTCGGATTGCGAATCAAGATCTTGTCGCGCCACTTTGGATCCAGAACGTCATCCCAATCGCGCGGCGCGTCCGCAGCCGAGACAGCCTCGCTGTTGTAGACGATCACTTCCGGCGTGTCGTACGTCCCGTACCAAAGATCGTTCGCGCTGCGCGAGCCGGCGGGAACTTTGTCCGCCCACGTCGGTCGATACGGTGCCAGCAGATTCTCGTCCGCTGCAGTTTGAAACGTAGTGTGCGCCGCGCCCCACCACAAATCGGCTTGCGGGCGATTGCGCTCGGCAGTGAGCCGCGCGAGAACTTCCTGCGAACCCATGTCAAAAAACTGCACGTCGACTTCCGGGTGAACCTTCTTGTAGCGCTCGACAAAAGCACGCAGCATGTCCTGGCCATGCGGTGTGTAAATCAGCAGTGAGCGTTTGTTGTCGGAAGCCGAGGGCTTACACGCGGAGAGAGTGAAAAGCAGGAAAAGCGCGCAGCAAATCGTTATGAACCGGGAAAAAAGTGTAAGCATCCAACCGTCGAGGACTCTGAATATATTGGGATCGCCGAGCGCGCCGTATGCTAACACAATAGGAGCGCAGGCGGCTCGCCTGCGCTCCTTCGGCTTGTGCTCCATCGAAAGTCGGCGACAAACTGAAGTTTGTCGGACATTCATGCATTTGGCGCGGCGACGCGGGGCAAGTAGAATGTTGCCGTTCACAAATATCAGCAACCTAAGATGGCAACGAAAAATCTATTTCCTACGTCTACGTGTGGCGACCCGTCTCGGGCGCGGCGAAAGTTACTTTCGCGCGCGGTTCAGTTCGAAGCGGACGAACCGACGGAAGTCGGCGCCGGCACGGGTTTCGCGATGAATTTGGAGAGAGCTGGAAAGCCTGAGTTTGGTTTCGAGATCGCCGCAGAAAGCTTGTCCCCCTATGATCGGCGCAGAATGCGTGAAGAGTTTCGATTGATTTGAGGAAATTTAGAAATGGCTGCAACGTTGAAACGAAGAGCAATGCGGGCGGGCGGGTGGCAACTGGCAAAGCGGTTGATCAAGCCGATTCCGGTGGTCGGTACGGCTTTCGCACTAAGTTTGGCCGGGTATGAAATTAAGAAGAAGGGCTTGCTGCTGGGCGGCATTCATGTTGGTCTGGACGCCACTCCGGTCATCGGCACGGCAAAGGGAATATTGGAATTGTTCACCGGCGACCTGATCCCCGACAAGAGTCAGCGTAAGCGCGTCGGGCAGAGATAGGCCATCCCGCCTGGTTACACAGGCGTTCAAGAGTAGATAAAGCGTCGAGATACCCACCATGCAGTCAGGAAGTGGACCCTATCCCCGCTTGGTTTCTTTCAAAGAGCCGCGTAGCGGCGAAATGTTTATAGCCCGGGATCTTTGGTACGAACGCAGAGCCCGTTTATGGGCGAAATTGTCATTTCGCTCCTCTGGAGCTGGAGGTCATCAGATAAGGATGACGTCTATAAACATTTCGCCGCTACGCGGCTTTGCCCTGATCTAGACACACCTATTTCACAACGAGGTTCAGAATGAAAAAATCTTTCCCCGTACTAGTCTTTATCTTAGCTTTGATCTTCGGAGGTGGAAGCATTAGCGCTCAAACAGAAACTCCCAAACCGCCGGTCGCAAAACGCGTGGCGAAAACAACCGCCATTCACGGCGAACAGTTGACCGATGAATATTTTTGGCTTCGCGAGAAGACAAACAAGGACGTGATTGCCTATCTCGAAGCCGAGAACGAATACACTCAGGCTGTAATGAAGCCGACCCAGGCTTTTCAGGAAGCTCTCTACAAAGAGATGGTCGGCCGAATCAAAGAGACCGATGTAAACGTTCCGTATCGCGAAGGCGAATACTTTTACTACTCGCGAACCGAGCAGGGAAAGCAATACCCGATCTATGCGCGCAAGCGGGAAAACCTGGAAGCCAAAGAAGAGATCACGATTGACCTGAACGAACTGGCGAAGGGCCAGAAGTTCACGGCGCTGAGCGCGTATGCCGTCAGCAACGACGGAAACCTGCTGGCGTACTCGATCGACAACACGGGTTTTCGCGAATACATCCTTCACATCAAGGACCTGCGCACCGGCGAGTTGTTGCCCGACAACATCGGCAAGGTTCAACGGGCGGTCTGGGCCAACGACAACAAGACGCTTTTCTACGTGACCGAGGATGCGGCCAAGCGCGCGTATCGTATCTATCGGCACACGATCGGCGACGCGAAAGAAAAGGACGTGCTGGTTTACGAAGAGAAGGACGAGCTATTTGGCGTGAGCGTGAGCCGCACGCGCAGCAAAGCTTTTATCCTGATCGGTTCTCAGAGTTTCACGTCGACCGAATACCGCTACATCCCGGCGGACAGACCGACCGAACCGGCCAGGCTGATGTTCGCGCGCGAAGCCAATCACGAATACTACCCGACGCATCACGGGGACATGTTCTACATACGCACCAACGACGTTGGGAAGAACTTCCGCCTGGTTTCCATGCCGGTCAATGACGTGCAGCGCAAGAATTGGAAAGAAGTGATCCCGCTTCGCAAGGATGTAATGCTCGAGGAGGTGGATTTCTTCGCTAACTTTTTCGTTACGTCAGAACGCACCCACGGGTTGCCCACGATGCGCATAACCGACATTCAGAGCGGAAAGTCGCATTACCTGGAGTTTCCCGAGCCGGTGTATGCAGCGTCGATCAGCACCAATAAGGAGTTCGACACCAGCGTGTTGCGTTTCGGGTATCAATCGCTGGTCACTCCGTCGTCGGTCTTTGATTACGATATGAAGACTCGCAAGCGCGAGCTGATGAAGCAAACACCGGTGTTGGGCGGATACGATGCAAACAAGTATCAGTCGGAACGAATCTATGCGACCGCTTCGGACGGCACAAAGATTCCGATCTCGCTGGTTTACAAAAAGGATCTGAAGCGCGACGCCACGCGTCCGATGCTGCTTTACGGATATGGCTCGTACGGCTATCCGTACCCGATCAGCTTCAGCTCGGCTCGTCTCAGCCTGCTCGATCGCGGTGTCGTCATTGCGATGGCACACATACGCGGCGGCGGCGAGATGGGAAAAGAGTGGCACGATCAGGGAAAGATGATGTCGAAGAAGAACACCTTTACCGACTTCATCACCGCCGCCGAGTACCTGACAAACGAAAAGTACACGGCCAGGGATCGTCTGGTGATTCAGGGCGGAAGCGCGGGCGGGCTTTTGATGGGTGCTGTCACAAACATGCGACCCGATCTCTTCAAGGCGGTAGTGTCGCAGGTTCCGTTTGTCGACGTCATAAACTCGATGCTCGACGCATCGCTGCCGTTGACGGTCGGCGAGTACGAGGAATGGGGCAATCCGAACGAGAAGCCTGCGTACGAATACATGAAGTCGTATTCGCCGTATGACAATCTGGCGGCGAAGGATTATCCGACGATTCTGGTCGAGACGTCGCTGAACGACAGCCAGGTCATGTACTGGGAACCCGCCAAGTATGTGGCGAAGCTACGCTCGATGAAGACCGATAACAACGTGCTGCTGTTAAAGACAAATATGGGAGCGGGACACGGCGGAGCGTCGGGGCGTTACGATTTTCTGAAGGAGACCGCGTTCACTTACGCGTTTGTGCTGGGGCAGTTCGGGATTACTAAGTAGTCCAAAGTCACAGATCCAAAGATGTCTGACAAACTTCAGGAAGGTCTGAATAGGTAGATTCCCAGTGTCAATAACCCGCGAAGCGGGTGGCAGAATAAAGCCTGGGGTGGAGCGAGCAAAGCGAGCGGAACCCCAGGAGCCCAGTGCGGATCGATTGCAAGCCCGCGAAGCGGGCGACACAATTGTGGCTGCGAACCTTTATTTGATTTGAATTATTCCGGATTCAGAACTCTCTGTCGCCCGCTTCGCGGGCTCTTGATTCCTGGGTGGCGATTCCTGGGGTTCCGCTTCGCTCCACCCCAGGCTTTACTCTGTCGCCAGCTTCGCCGGCTAATACTTCGGTGATCGTTGATTTATTCAGACCTTCCTTCAGTTTGTCGGACATCCAGGACCTTGGAGTTAATTCCTCCGGGACCCCGGAATCGGAAACCGCGGCAGTGGGGTCTGAGACTTTAAACTCGGTGTCCGCGACTTAGTAGGCGGAAGTGATGTCATGAGCGTTGAAACTTGCGGCTTGGGAAAGTTGAGTCCCGCGTCGATACGTTTCACAGCTTCCAGCACCGTCTCGACCGCGCTGACAAAAAACGCCGGTTCGATATTTTCGAAATCGTCGTCAGCTTCGTGATGGTACTTTGAATCCTCAGTTCCGAAATAGATAAACGGAATCTTCGCTTTGTGAAATTCGTAATGGTCCGAGTCTCTCGTCCAATCGTCCTCCGACGCAGCCGTTCCATCATGACCTAAGAGAAACGTCACCGGCGCTCTGCCGATATCAGCCAGGAACGGCTTGAGAAACGGATACTGGTGCGTGCCGACCGCATAAAGCGTGTTTTTCTTATCGCGACACACCATGTCTACGTTGACGTTGAGCACGATGGCCTGACGATCGACAAGTGGATCGCGAACAAATTTTCGTGCTCCCTTCAATCCTTCCTCTTCCGCATCCAGCGCGGCAAAGATCAAAGAATGCGACGGCGCGTGCTTTTGAAAATACGAAGCCAGCGCAAACAACGCCGCAACTCCGGATGCGTTGTCGTTTGTGCCGTTGTAGATCTTTCCGTTCTTGACTCCCAGATGATCGTAGTGCGCCGTGATGACAATGTATTGATCGGGATGTTGCTTGCCTTTGATGAAGCCTACGACGTTAATGCCCTGCGGTCCGTCGTTGTCTTTGGACGATTTCAAACTGAACGATTGCAGGTAGGTATCGCCGAACTGTTTGATCCCCGACTCCTGGAAACGCTTCTCGATAAACGCGCGGGCTTTGGCGCTACCGGGCGTGTTCGGCTTGCGGCCTTCCATGTCGTCGGCGGAGAGCGTCTTTAAATCGCTGAGCAACCGTGCAGCGTCGAAAGCCTCGGAACGAATCTCCGGCGCGAGTTTTTGTGTTTGACTCGTGGCAGAGAAGAGCAGAACCGCTATCAATGCTGCAAGGAATAATCGCTTCATACGGCCTCGTGATGAGTTCAACTGTCAAAAGGACACGCAGTCGGGAAGGGGGCAGAGCGAAGCGCGCCCCCGCCATGGATACGCCAGCGTTCAAGACAAAATTACCAACTCAAATACCCAGTTTCCGCAGACTGAAAATGCCAAATTCGCGGGGGCGCGCTTCGCTCTGCCCCCTTCCCGACTGCGTGTTTCTCGCTAACTGAGTGCTAACGTCGCTCGAACTTTCGGTCGAGCTGTAAACGGATGCTTTTGCTCGTAGGCATGAGCGAGCCTCAGCAACGCCGCTTCTGACCAGTGCGGGCCGATGAATTGAAATCCGATCGGCAGGCCTTCCGAAGACAGACCGCACGGAAGAGAGATTCCCGGGATGCCCGCCAGGTTCGCTGTGCAGGTGTAGATGTCGTTCAGATACATGGCCAGCGGATCGTCGGTTTTCTCGCCCAACAGAAATGCGGTCGTCGGAGTGGTTGGAGTCGCGATGGCATCGCAGACCGCAAACGCTTTCTGAAAATCCTGTTTGATCAGTGTGCGAACCTGCTGCGCTTTCCGGTAATACGCCTCGTAATAGCCGGACGACAAAACGTAAGTGCCAAGCATGATGCGACGCTTCACCTCGGCGCCGAAACCCTCGTCACGAGTCTTGCGATACATTTCGCGCAGTGCCGGCGCGTCCTCCGCGCGAAAGCCATAACGCACGCCGTCGAAACGCGCCAGATTGGAAGAAGCTTCCGCCGTGGCGATGATGTAATAAACCGCGATGCAGTATTTCGAGTGCGGCAGCTCTACGTCCACGATCTCGGCGCCGAGTTCGCGATACGCATCGATCGCGCGTTCGACTGACTCGCGGACTTCCTGATCCAGACCTTCGCCAAACAATTCGCGCGGAACGCCGATTCGCATTCCGGCGATGTCTTTGCCGATCTCGCCCGCGTAATCGGGGACCGGCACTGCCGCGGTCGTTGCGTCGTTCTCGTCACGTCCGGCGACCACACTCAGAACAGACGCGACATCCAAGGCGGAGCGACCGAGTACTCCGATCTGATCGAGCGACGACGCAAACGCGACCAGCCCGTAGCGCGAGATCCGTCCGTAGGTTGGCTTCAAACCAACAACGCCGCAAAGCGCCGCCGGCTGGCGAACGCTTCCGCCCGTTTCCGAACCCAACGCAGCGGGAACGATTCCGGCTGCAACCGCCGCGGCAGATCCTCCCGAGGATCCGCCCGGTACTCGCGTCGTGTCCCACGGATTTCGCACCGGACCAAAAGCAGAGTTTTCGTTCGAGGAACCCATGGCGAATTCATCGCAGTTTGTCTTGCCCACGATGATCGCACCGGCAGCATTCAGCCGGTCGATCGCGGTCGCGTTGTACGGCGGGTGATACGGACCGAGGATTCGCGAGCCGCACGAAGTCTGCAGACCGCGTGTACAGATGTTGTCTTTGACTGCGATTGGGATGCCGCGGAGCGTTTGCCGGGGGTCGGGCGAAGAGTCCAACTCGTCCGCCCGCGACAGTGCGCCGGTTTGGTTCAGCTCAAGAAAGGCGTTGAGTTCTTCGTTCAGGTTTTCCGCAGCCGTCAGCGCGGCTTGTGTGACGGCACGCGCGGTTGTCTCGCCCGAGGCAAGACTGGATTGAAGCGAGGCGATGTCTGTATCGAGAATGGGCATGGAGATCTGGCGTACCTTTGCTCGTCCTTTCAGAGTACTTTCGGAACCCGGAAGTGTCCTTCCGCAGCGTCTGGCGCCTGATCGAGAGCAAGTTTCTGCCCCAGCGATGGACGAACCACGTCGTCTCGCGCCGAATCGGTTGCTTCGCCCTCCCGCGTCAATCCGCCGGTGGCCGGTTCGACGTTGCTGGTGTCGAGCTCGTTTAGCTGTTCGACGTACGCGACGATGTCCGCGATCTGCGGAGTAAACGCACGCTTTTCCGCTTCCGTGATTTCCAGATGCGCGAGCTGCGCGATTTTCTCAATGTCGGATTCTGTGATTGGCATGAGAGCAGTTTTTAGTTTCTAGTTTTCAGTTTGTCGGTTTTCGTTTTGTCTTGGGTCTTCGGTTTTAGGTTTTAGGTCGTTAGGGTCTTATGTCATGAACTTGCTTCAAAAACGAATGTCAAAAGATCAGAAACTCAATTTAACTGCCCCATCCGCTAGGGCGGATGGTACTGACTCCCCCGGGTCCGATCGTTAAATCTTCTACTGGTTCTCTCTTCTTAGTTTTCGAAGAGCCAGGATAGAAGAACAAGATCAAAGAACGAAGAACCGAGGACAAAGCACTAAGAACAAATCCAAACGAACTGAAAACTAAAAACCGCCTTTCTCCCGCCTTTGAATACAGCTTCCGGCGGCGACCAGGAATCGATGCCGCAATTGCTCGTCGTGGATTGCGTCGGCGGCTTCCCTCAACGGCCCCGACGCATTTTGCAATGCGACCGACTCTTCCTGTGCACGATCCGACTTCCGGCTGGCGTGGGCGGCGCGTTCTTCGTTAACGGTTTTGGGATCTACACGAAATTCAATGAAAGTGACCACCGCCTGGCCCAGCAACGAATTGATGCGAAACAGCAATTGCCCGCTCATCGACTCGAGCTGCTTTTTCCACGTGGTATCGGCCACCGAAACGACCAAAGTTTTGCGATAGAGCCGGAAAGGAACCGCGTGCGTACGCAACGCGTCGCCCGCAGCTCTGCGCCACGCGACCATGGCTGCGGCTTCGCAAACCTCTTCGGATTCACCAGCGGCGCGTATCAGCTTCGGCAGACTGCGGATCAGTTCTTCCATACCGATTTACAATTTGTAGATCGCGCGCAAGAAAGTTAAGCTGGAATCGCTACATCAAAACTCGAAATCGCGGTGAGTGTAATGGATAACAACCGGGTGTCACAAGCGGGGACTGCTTCGGCAAGTTCATGCCCGCTGCCTTTGAAACCGATCGTTCTTGCATCGGGAAGCCCGCGCCGGGCAGACCTACTTCGCACGGTCGGATGGAGCTTTGAAGCGCTGCCGGTGGACCTGGATGAAACGCCAGCGCCCGGTGAAGAACCGGTTCCATACGTCGAACGTCTGGCGCGCGAGAAGGCCGAAGCCGCCGCATCCAGAGTTCCGGGGCGAGTTGTTTTGGGTTGTGATACGACCGTTGTGGTGGATGGCCAGAAGCTGGGAAAGCCGGTGGATAACGACGACGCTCGTCGAATGATCCGTCTGCTGAGTGGTCGATGGCACGAAGTGTTAACCGGTGTAGCATTGATTGAAGTGGGAATTCGTGCGGGCGAACCTGGCATCCATCGAGTCGCGCACGAATCGACGCGCGTTCGCTTCGCTGACTTGTCGGACGAGGAAATCGATTGGTACGTCGCAACCGGCGAACCGATGGACAAGGCCGGAGCCTACGCGATCCAGGGTTGCGCGGCATTCTTCATCGAAGCGATCGAAGGCGATTACTTCAATATCGTCGGATTGCCGCTGCAGCTGGTTTACAGGTTGATGAAGGAAATAGCGTTAAAAACGTGACGAGATAAGTAGTCAAGCTCGAGAGTTTGTCAGGAAGAAGGTTCACGCAAAGGCGCAGAGAAAAGAAAGACCCAAGCCGCAAAGCGAATGTTAACTCTTAGCGACTTGAGTTTTTCTTTTCTCTGCGTCTTTGCGTGAAACCGACTTGGTCTTACAGCGCTTTGCTCAAAACCGGAGCAAGCTGCTCGATCAACTCACCTTTCGAATCCAATCCGCCGATCGGCGATCCAACTATTCGTCCTTCCTTGTCCAGCACGACGAATGCCGGGAGTTGATCAACTCCAAACTGTTTCGCGACCTGGCCCTCTGGATCGCGCAGGACGGTAAGATCGATCAAATGCCGTTTGGCGTACAACCGCAATTGTTCATCGGTTGCGTAATTCCTGGATTTCGGTGAATCGGAATCAGCCGCGACGAAATAAACCACTACGCCCTGTTTGGCATATTCGTTAGCCAGCTTTTTCAGCCCGGTCGCCTGATCGCGCGAAAGCGGTAACCACGATGCGCCGAATACAAGCACCGCAACCTGCCCGCGTAAATCGTCCGACTCGATTGTTCGACCATCGATTGATCGCATCGAAAAATCTTCAGAGACAGATTTCGCGGCAGCGCCGTTCGACGCCGGCACAAGTGTTGAGAGCACGAACAAAATTGACAAGGTCACAGCCGAAACCGACTTGCGACTTTTCAATGCCATTCTCTTCTCCTTCAGCCCAACTGTTTGACCCGCCGGCAAAATCGCCATCGGGTTTCGCGCTCTGGGCGATGGCTGAGTCGCGTCCAGGCAAACAATTAGATGTACGCTTACGAGCTTCCGTTGGACTTTTTCTTTGGCGGGTAAACGACCGGACGCCTTCTCACGACGGCGGATCTTTCCCAAAAATCTCACCGTACAAGGCCGCGTAATCTTCCCATGTATCCATATCACGCGCAATGTAAGGCGAATCGATGGGAACCCGCAGAACTTCGTTTTTGTGGAGTTCGAAGAAAGCGCGGAGACCGCGCTCGGGATCGAGCGTCAGCAATTGATCGCGAAACGATGCGTCGATCAAAACAGGATGTCCGCCGCGACCGTTGTGTTCGGGTATCAGCAGCCGACCGCCGCCGCTATTCCATTTATCAATCAGGGTCTTAATTCCAGCGGGCGGGATGGCGGGTTGATCTACCAGTGCTATGAAAACTGCTTCGGCCTGGCTCGGAATCTGTTCGATGCCTGCTGAGATGGAAACGCTCATCTCGCTGTCGGGTTCGTTGTTGCGGGCAAAGCAGACCGGAAAGTTGGAAAGCGCGGATCGAATTTCATCTTCGCGGGAACCGACTACGACTGTGATCGATTCGACACCGCCGTCCAGCAAATTTCTGACGCAGGCTTCAACGACGGTTTGGTTGCCGAAGGGCAGCAGCGGTTTGAATGCGCCCATACGGCTCGAGCGGCCGGCGGCTAGTAAGATTGCGGCGATCACAAGCCCCAAGTCCCATGTCCAAGGTCCAAAGTCTCAAACCTCGAATCGCAAACATCAGATTTCAAATTTGAAATTCCACCAGAGTCACGTCAAAAGACCCAACCTTCAAGCAACGAATCAAAACCCAAAACCTAGCCCCAGAACTCAAGATTCAAAAACAAATCTAAAAACCGAAAACTAAAAACTGCCCTTCTTTATCTCCTCCAACGCCCTCAACACGTACGGGCGCGCCATCTGCTTTCGCCAGTTCATCACGAAGTCAGTATTATCCAGCGGACGCGCTTTGTTGTAACAGGCTTCCGCCGCAGCTTGCATCGATTCGTTATCGAGCGAGCCTCCAATCAGCGCCCGTTCGGCCTCCCCTACTTCGATCGGAGCAGGCGCGATCCCGCCCAGGATAAGTTTCGCCGCACGAACGACACCGTCCGGGCCAAAATCAACTCGCGCCGCGACTCCAAGAACCGGAAAATCAAACGCGCCGCGTCGTCGCAATTTCTTGTAAGTAGCCCGCCATCCGTTCAGCGGCGGCAGATGAATGTCCGCCAGAAGCTCGTCCGGTCGCTTGTGCAGATATTCGATTCCGTCGTTGTTGTAGAGCCCGGCCGCGTCAACCATCCTCTCGCCTAATGTGGACACCAGCCGCACGCGCGCGCCGATCGCGACCATCAACGGGACGAGGTCGGCTGACTGCACGGCCCAGCACTTCGCGCTGCCCGGCGCTACCCAACAGATATCGCCGTCCTTCTTCATGCAAAAATTAATGCCTTTGCGCCATTCGTAGTTCTGGTCGTAGTAATTGCAGCGCGTATCGAGCAGCAGGTTGCCGCCGATCGTTCCCATATTGCGAAGCGTGGGAGTTGAGATCACCTGCGCCGCGCGCGCGATCATCGGATAGTCGCGATTGATGACCGGGTGTTCGCAGATGTCAGTCAACGAAACCGAAGCGCCGATAACCAGCCCGCTCTTGCCATCGCCCGTAATCTGATTCAGCTCTTTCAGCCGCGTTACCGAGATCACGGTGGTTGGCGTTTGCTGGCGACGCTTCATGTTCGGATAGAGGTCGGTGCCCCCCGCGACAAACCGAGCCTCGGGACCCGCATCACCAATCATCTTCACCGCGTCCGCGATCTCTCGCGGAACGTGGTAAAGAAATTTAGGAAGTCTCATCATAGCAGTCTAAATTTTCTCTGTTGCGGGGAAGTGAACGGACCACGAATCACACTAACTAAGAACCAAGAAATACACGAAGCAAGAAAATTACCCTTCACCATGTTTCGTGTCTTTTCGTAGCTCGCTTGGTGTATTTCGTGGTTGGTTCGCTTCGTCTAACTTGGACTTTCAAGAATGTATCGCCACTCTCGGCATCTCGCGCCCGTCCCCGCCTTCAGCCGGTGTCTGTACTTTCAACGGCTCGGGCCACTCGATCGCCGGAACGTCCTTTGGTCCGAACCTGCCTTCTTTGCCTTTCGCTTTGTCGCGCAACGCGGTCAAAACCTTTTCAGGCGTGATCGGAACTTCGTCGATTCGCACTCCGACGGCGTCGAACACGGCGTTGGCGATCGCAGGCATGACGGGCAACAACGGTCCTTGCCCGACTTCTTTCGCGCCGAACGGGCCGTTGGGATCCGGGTCCTCGACCAGATAAGTAAACACGTCGCACATCTCCAGCGTAGTGGGACTCTTGTATTCCAACAGCGAAGGAAACTTGTGCACCGCGTTGCGATTGGCGCGATACGTCATCTCTTCCATCAACGCTTCGCCCAGACCCATGTAAACAGATCCCTCGACCTGGCCCATCACAAGCATAGGATTGATGCTGCGGCCTATGTCGTGTCCTATCCAGATCGTCGGGACGGTGATGATTCCAGTCTCGGGATCGACATCGACTTCGGCTACGGCGGCGGAGTAACTGTAGGCCGGCGATGGACCAACACCCCCGCCTTTGAATTTCGCGGGCGAGCGCGGCGGCGTGTACGAGCCGACCGTGCCGATAGTGCCGAACTTCGATTCGGCCAACACGACCGCTTCGGCGAACGACATCCCGACCTCAGGATTCTCGACATCGAAAACACGTCGCTCGGCGAACGATAAATTTTCGATCGGCAGCGAAAGCTTTTCCGCCACCGCCATTGTCAAAAGTTCGCGAGCGCGTTCCGCCGCCTGCAATGCGGCGTTGCCGGTCATCAAGGTAACGCGGCTGGAGTAGCTACCCAGGTCGACCGGCGTCAGGTCCGTGTCCGCGGTCAGGACTCGTATGTCGAACGGATCGATGCCAAGAACTTCCGCAACGATATACGCCAGGATCGAATCCGATCCCTGGCCGATATCGGTCGAGCCACACTGAACACAAACGCCGCCCTGCCGATCCAATCTGAGCTGAACGCCGCTGTGCGGCATGTTATTCCAGTAGATGGGAAGTCCGGCGCCGCACAAGTACGAGCTGCACGCTATGCCGACGCCGCGGCCGTACGGAAGTTTGCGGTGTTTGTTTTTCCAGTCCGATCCATCGACGACCTTCTCGATGCACTTTCCCAATCCCATGCTGCCGATCCGCAGGTAATTGGCGGTGACCGAGCCGGCCGGGGCCAAATGCTGTTTTCGCATTTCCGCCGGATCGAGCCCCAGCTCGTCGGCGATCTTGTCCAACTGGACTTCCATTCCGAAACGCGGCTGCGGAGTTCCGTGTCCGCGCTTTGGCCCGCATGGCGGTTTGTTCGTAAAGCAACGCACGCCGCGAAATCGATAACGCGGAATATCGTAAGTCACCGTTTGAAGCGCGCCGGTGTAGAACGTCGATGCGACGCCGTACGATCCATACGCGCCGCCATCCAGAAACGATTGAAAATCCATCGCTGTGATCGCTCCGTCTTTCGTGACACCGGTTTTGACTTTCATCAACACCGGATGGCGTCCGCGATGACAGTAGAAAACCTCTTCGCGAGTCAGCGTTACCTTGACCGGCCGACCGGTGATCATCGAAAGCTTGCAGACCGCGATCTCGTGATTGAACGGATCGCTCTTGCCGCCGAATCCGCCGCCGTTCGGGGTTGCGATAACTCGAATGTGACTGGCCCGAAGCTCTAAAGTTTTTGCCAGCGCGCGATGAACGTAGTGGGGCGTTTGGGTCGAGCTCCACAGCGTCATTTTTTTGTCGGCATCGAAATGCGCGACAGCCGCGTGTTGCTCCATCGGCAGATGCGTATTGCCTTCGTAGAAAAAAACGTCTTCGCGCACCAGGTCCGCTTGCGCAAAGCCCTCGTCCAAATCGCCGAACTCGAGGTGTACTTTCTTGTGAACGTTGCCGCCGTCGCCGTATTCGTGAATGCGCGGCTCTTCGATCATCACTGCTTCGTCTATGCTGGTGATGGTTTGCAGCTTTTCGTACTCGACTTCGATCAGATTAATAGCGTCGAAAGCTACGTCTTCATCAATCGCGGCTACGGCCGCAACCGGGTCGCCAATGAATCGCACCTTGTCTATGCAGAGCGCATGTTCGTCCTGGCTTACCGGAAGAATTCCGTAGGAAATCGGCAGGTCTTTTCCGGTGATTATGGCAAAGACGCCCGGCAGCGCCGCGGCTTTCGAGACATCGATGTTCTTGATGATCGCGTGGGGCTCGTGCGAACGAAGAATTTTGCAGAACAACATTCGCGGCAAGACTATGTCGTCCGCGAACTTTGTTTGACCGGTGCATTTGGCACGCGCATCGACTTTGCGAAATGGTTTCCCGATTACGCTGAGTGGCGCACCGTTTTTATCTTTTCCGTTTTTGCTCATTTAGATATTAGCCACAGATACACGCGGAACTACGCGGATCTAGTCATTAGCAAATAAACCGTGAGTGCTTTTTTCGGTAGTGTTTCAGTTTGATTCACGCTACCTTGTAGACGGGCAAGACCTACTGACCACGAAACAACACGAACGAGCTATTCACGAAACCACACGAAAAATCAACCAGCTTCGTGTTGATTTGTTTCGGTTTCGTGCAATTTCGTGGTTCGTTCGATCGCGTTGCACCAATCACAAGCAAAGATCAATCTCAAACTGAACCGCTTTTCGTTCTGCCTTCCGATCAGTGTCGATCCGCGTTGATCCGTGGCTGAATTCTTATTCGTAACCGTAGACAGATTCTCTGGGAAGCTCGGCCTCTTCTCCACGCATGCGCGCGGCCGCCTGCTCAACCGCTTCGTAAATCTTGATGTATCCGGTACAGCGACAGAGATTCCCCGCGAGCGCTTCCTTGATTTCGTCGCGGCTCGGCGAAGCGTTTTTGTCCAGCAGTTCCTGAGCCACCAGCAGAAAACCCGGTGTGCAGTATCCGCATTGGGCCGCGCCCGTGTCGGCAAAAGTCAGCTGCAGCGGATGAAGCTCTCCGTCCTCTGCCATTCCTTCAACCGTGCGAACGTCGCGATCCTCGACGTCCAGCCCCAGCACCAGGCATGACAACACCGAGCGGCCATCCATCAGAACTGCACAGGTTCCGCATTCACCGAGTTCGCAACCATGCTTGGTTCCCATCAAATTGAGATCTTCGCGCAGCAATTCCAGCAACGTCTTATGCGGCGCAAACGCGACTTCGGTTCGCTCGCCGTTCAGCACAAATTCAATATGCGCCTTCTGTTTGGCTTTCGATGACATCTGGTAATTAAGCTTTCGGCTTACTTGTTTGAATCCACGATCGCGGGATCTTTCGAATCGGCGGCGCCGCCTTCCTTATCCGCGCCACGCAATACGCCGCTTTGGTCTATGTAAAAAGAACGGCGACCGTTCAACCCGTACGGCTCGGGCAAGGCCGTGATCGAATAAGACGACGGCGACCTGGAACTCGACGCGCTGATCTCCATCTCGAAATTGTATCCGTGCTGCGACAAAGCCGCGCGTTCGGACGGCAACAATTTCAGTTTTACGAGCTGGTCCAGCGTAGCGAACTCCGCGTTCGGTTTCGCCTTGAATGCGGTTTGCGCCGAATGGATCGCACGCAGGCTGGCCATGACCTCAGTTTCGTGGGCGGCGATGATCATTGCCTGTTCATCTTCGCCGCCTTCCGCAGGCGCTTCGGTTGCTACCGGCGTGACGGGCTTTGCCGCTCCGGCTGAACTCGCGAACGGGCGCATGTCGGCGATGGCTGCATCTTTCGCTTCCGAAGTAAGCAGCACCGCCGATTCGTTCAGATAAAAGGAGCGGCGCGAATTTTTGCCGTACTCGATCGGCCGAGCCAGCAAGTCAACCGACGGTGGCGAAGAGAGCGTGCTTTTCTTCACTGCAACCGTAAAGCGGTAACCGTCTTTTACCCCCGACTCGAGCGTCTTATCGATCAACGAAGCCGCGTGCAACTGGCTGAGATCTCCAAACTCACCCGCGCCGACTGTTGTCTGAAAAGTCATTTCTGACGACAAAAGCAATCTAAGCGTCTTCATCGCACGGCCTTCGGCCGTAGTCACCGAGATGCTCTGCTGCTGTGCGGCTGCGATCCGGGCAGAAGAAGCGACGCTTGGGTTCGATTTCGGATTTGAAAGCGGAAACAGGGCGGCGCACAGAAAGATAATCAACAAAAACTGCATGAATTCATTTTAGCGTGGAGATTGCCGGTCGGCAATGCGGCCCAATTTCGAGTAGTGGGTCAATTTCAACTTAGCGAAAGAAAGACGATTTCTCGCAAAGACGCAAAGAACAGAAAGCGGAAAGGCGCAAAGAAAAGCACTCAAAATCACTGGAATTTCGAACGTATCTCATCCATGCCCTCTTCGCGCCTGCGAGAAACTTCTTTTGAAAGATCTCAAACTGACGCACTGACCAATTTCGGCTAGCCCTTGACCTTGGTATCTTTTCGATTGAGGAGGATGTTGTCTATCAAACGCGTCTTGCCAAATCGAACCGCGACCGCGATCAACACAGCCTGGTCATTCAGCTTTTCCACCTTTTCAAGCGTGTCGGCATCCGTGACGCTGATGTAATCGATCGTCGCACGCGGTTCCATCTCGATTGTCGCACGAACGATGCCGCCGATCCTGGTCGCGTTGCGCTCGCCTTCGGCGTAAGCGGATTCCGCTCGCGTCAACGCTTTGTAAATTATCGCCGCCGACTGTCGCTCTTCTTCATTCAAGTAAGCGTTACGCGACGACAGCGCAAGACCCGAAGCTTCGCGCACAGTCGGCAGAACTACGATTTCCGAATCGAGAGAAAGGTCGCGAACCAATCGCCTGACAACCAGGGTTTGCTGTGCGTCTTTTTGTCCAAAGAAAGCAAAGTCCGGATGGACTATGTTCAGCAATACGGTCACCACAGTCGCGACGCCGCGAAAATGTCCGGGTCGCGCGATGCCCTCCATCTGCTCGGAAAGCCCTTCGACGGTTACATAAGTCGAAAACCCTTTCGGGTACATCTCTTCGGGCGACGGCGCGAAAATGTAGTCAACGTTGTAGTCGGTCAACAGCGCCGTGTCCTTGGTCAGATCACGCGGATACCGCTCGAAATCTTCTCCCGGCGAAAACTGAGTGGGGTTTACGAATACCGAAACGACCACCACGTCGCACATGCGCCTTGCTTCGCGAACCAGGCTCAGATGGCCGTCATGGAGCGCTCCCATCGTTGGCACAAGTCCGATGGTTCGATCCTGGTCGCGTCGCAGTTTGCGCGCAACAGAACTCATGCGCTGGCGACGATTGATGATTTCCATAGGGGCGTGGCGGTTTGAAGTGAATGTCGGATGGCGCGAGACAGGCATCCGGCACCTGTCTCAAGATTCTTTGGGTTGAGTGTCCTTGCTTGTTGATTTGATTTCGAGTTCCGCCGCAGCTTCAGCCGGAAGTCCGTACGATTCTGCTTCCGAGGGGTAAGCGCCGGTACGCACGTCGTCCGCGAAGTGACTGATCGCCTCTGTCATAGACTGGCGCAGGTTGGCGTACGGGCGGACAAAGCGAGCCGTTTTTTCAAATGTCATCCCCAGCATGTCGTGGAGCACGAGCACCTGTATGTCACAGTGTTCGCCCGCGCCGATTCCGATTGTCGGGATGCTGATGCTCTCGGTGATGATTCTGGCGATCTCTCGCGGCACCACTTCGAGCACGATGGCGAATGCGCCGGCATCTTCCAACGCGCGCGCGTCTTCGATCAACGCACGAGCAGTTTCGGCCGTCTTACCCTGAACACGATAGCCTCCCAGCTTATTTACCGATTGCGGGGTCAAGCCGATGTGACCCATGACGGCGATCTCTTCTTCGACCAAACGCTTGACGAGATGTGCGCGCTTCCGACCGCCTTCCAACTTTACAGCCTCGGCTCCGCCTTCCTTAACCAATCGCAGCGCGACGCGAACGGCATCATCGGCGCTGGTATGGTACGAGCCGTACGGCATGTCGGCTACCAACAACGCTCGATGCACCCCGCGACGTACTGCGCGTGTGTGCGACACGATCTCGTCAACGGTGACGGGGATAGTGTTTCCGTAACCCAGCACGACGTTGCCCAGGCTGTCACCGACAAGAATGATGTCGATGCCGGCTTCGTCGACGATTCGGGCGGTTGGGTAGTCGTATGCGGTCAGGCAGACCAGGCGTTCGCCGCGTTCTTTGCTGGCGCGAAGACTCGGCGCAGAAACTTTTTCAGGACGCTGCGGTTTGAGATAGCCCATCTTCTAATCACTTTCTCCAAACGAAACCAAAGCGACCGAATTATTCTCGGTCGCTGGGGCGTCACGAACAATTGAATCTGGGTTGCGCAAGGCTGAGATTATAGGCGAGCGCAGTTGCAACCTGCAACTAAAAGAATGTCCGACAAACTTCAGTTTGTCGCTTGATGCGACGGACGCAAGGAAGCCCGGAATGAGTCACCGTTGCTGGTTCTTCTCTTCATTTCCGGACTTATTCAAAGCGTCCTGGAGTTCGCCGGATATTGAGCCGGTCGTATACCAACGACAAACTGAAGTTTGTCGGACATTGGTCAAGGTTGCCACCTAATGACCCTGGAATCGTCCGCAACTTTCTCCAGAATTTCTGTCACCGTCGTTCTCAGAACCGGATGAACAAGCGCGGGCGCCAGCTCGGCCAGCGGAACCAGCACAAACCGTCGCAAGTGAAGTCTGGGATGCGGCAACGTCAGAAACTCGTTTTCGCGTTGCTCCGTGCCGTAAAGCAACAAATCCAGATCGATATTACGCGGGCCTCGAAGCGTTTCCCGGCGTCTTCCCATCGCGTACTCCACTCGCAAGAGCCTCGCGAGAACCTGCTCGGGCGAAAAAATTCCGGGGTCGATCTCGGCCACCATGTTCAGAAACGGCGGCTGCTTCACGAAGTCGACCGGCTCGGTTTCATAAATAGAAGACAACCGCGACGCGCGAAGCCCGGCTTCGATCATTCCGCGCACGCCAAGCAATAAATTTCCCGCGCGGTCTCCAATATTGGAACCAAGGCTGACGTAAGCGTGAATGAGATTGGATGACATTTCTTGATGTCCGAAAAACTTTAGTTTGTCGAATTCGTGCGACGAACCGGAATATCAGCTGAACATGATCAGATTGAAAAATCGCAACTGCTTTCTTCCCAAAGGCAGGGAAGCTACTTATTAAGATCCTACTTGGGCACATCGCAACTCAGCGACAAACTGAAGTTTGTCGGACATTCATGATACTTTGCAATACAGGTTATGTCTCAACTAAGCGCGCTGGTCTGGTTAAAGTGGAAATTGTTTCGCAACGCGATGCGGTCGCGAAAGGCGCGCGTCACACAGGCAGCCGCGTTTCTGGTATCGATGGCGGCCTTGGGATTAGGCCTGGTTACCGCGGCCGGATTGGGTTTGCTGGCGTGGATGGCGGCGACTACTTTTCCAACCTCACAAAGCATCAGGGTCTCGTTCCTGATCCTTTCATTTGTGTATGTGCTGTGGATCCTGCTGCCGGTGAGCCTGGGAAGCGGAAGGGAATTCGATCCCGGTCGTCTTGTCCTGTACCCGATCTCGCTAAGCAAGCTTTTTGTCTTTGATTTCGTCAGCGATCTGACATCGATCGCAGCGCTCTTTGGAATTCCTACCGCGCTGGCATTTTCGTTAGGCGCGGGAGTCGGACACGAAAACGTTCTGATGGCGTTGCCGGTCGGGTTGTTGGTCATCGCATCGGGATTGTCGCTTTCAAAATTCGTGACGACTTCGCTCAGCGCGTTGCTTAGAAAAAGACGAACCCGTGGCGAGACAATGATCGCCCTCGTCGGCGTCGTGATTGGATTGGGCGGAGCGTTTCTTGGCCAGTTGGTGCCGTACTTCATAGGTAATTCGGACGTCAGCTTTGCGGGATTGCAATGGACGCCTTCCGGCGCGGCCGCGCTGGCGCTGATGCAGGGATTGACTCCGGATAACTCCGCGGATTATTTCCGAGGCCTGTTGACGCTCTCGCTATACACCCTTCTCTTCGTGGTGCTGACATTCCAGATCGCGCGCAGGTCGGCGTTGCAATCCTCCGGATCGAGGCGCGCTCCAAAGTCAAAACAGAAAGCCCGTACCACCGCCAGCGGATGGCAACTGCCGTTCGTGTCAGAAGAGATGAGCGCGATCATCGAAAAAGAGTCGCGCTACGCTTTGCGAAATGCGCAACTGCGTGTGCTTGCAGTGATGCCGTTGCTGCTGATCGCGTTTCGCCTGCTTCCCACCGGCGACGATCACAAGCGATTCTGGAGTCAGGATCGCGAATATTCGCAGATCGCTTTGTATGGAGAGGGATTGTTGTCGGCGGTCGGGGTGCTCTACGTTTTTCTCCTACTCGCTTCGGTCGCGTGCAATGTCTTTGCCTTCGAAGAAGGAGGAATGCGCGCGTTTATTTTGTCTCCGATAAATCGGAAGAAGATATTGATCGGCAAGAATCTGGTGACCGCATTAATGGCGACGGCGTTCTCGCTGATCCTGTTAATTGTCAATCAACTCGTGTTCGGTGATCTGACGATCCGCGCGATCGTGTTCGCGCTCTTAAGTATCCCGACCTACGCCGTGACGCTGTTGTTGGTGGGAAATTGGCTGTCGATACGCTTTCCAAAACGAATGAAATTTGGAAAGCGCATGAACGTCGGCGGCCTGACCGGGCTGCTACTTTTGCCGCTGGTAGGATTGATGGCGTTGCCGCCGTTTCTCGCCGCGGTTGCCGGCTATGCCTCGCAGAGCCTGGGTGTGAAGTATGCTACACTTGGCTTATTCGCAGCCGCGTCGGTGTTCGTTTACAGATGGGTGATCGCAGGGCAGGGACGCGCGCTGGCCGAACGGGAACACGAGATACTTGAAGCGGTGACGACGAATGATTCATAGCGATTAATCGACTTCGTTCGCTCGTTCCCGAATGGCAATACGGTCTTTTCATTAACTTTATTCCAGCGATGCGGCGCGCCCCGGTGATTACGGCGTTCGCATCCGGGCGGGAAGACCTGGGCCCCGTCCAGACACAAATGGCTCGCAGAAAATTTCGCAGCAACCAGCGGCACGAACCTGTAACGGAACGCGCTTTTCAGGAGTACTACTCCTCGACTCCGCTGCCGCAAACGTCGCGCACTGAGCTTATGAGGCTTGTGCGTGGGGGCGAAGACACCTACCTCGAGCTTAAAGTTAAGCTCTCAAATACCGAAAAAATTGCGCAGGAAATCGTCGCGCTCGCAAATACGGGCGGCGGCGTCATCGTGTTCGGCATCAATGACCAGTTACGAGTCGAAGGCGTTGACGATCCTGAAGCCGTGCAGGAAGAGCTGGTTCGCATTTGCCGCGAGGACGTGGTTCCGTCGCTGGTTCCGTTGATCGATCGCATCGCGTTCGACAACGGACGCCGCATAGTTGCGCTGGATGTGGACGGACGGCGGCGACCGTACAGAACCAGCGACGGCAGGTTCTATCTGCGGTTCGGTTCCGAAAAACGCGAAGCGACGCGCGAAGAACTGTCTTCGCTTTTGGACGAGGCACGGCCGTTCCATTACGAGAACGTGCCAGTCATCGGCGCGGCTGTTCCCGATATTGATGAGGCGCATTTGTGGAGCTTCGTAAGAGAGTTCAGCGGAGATGCGTTTGACGTGTCGTCGCAGGGCGATTACCCGACCGGCGATGTTTTAAAGCGAGATCTGTTGCTCGCCGCCGGCGTCGCAGGTGATGTCATTCCAACCGTGGCGGGTCTGCTTTTGTTCGGACGCGACGATCGCGTTTCTGAATTGCTGCCGCGCTCGGCGGTTGTCGCGGCGCGCTACGTTGGCGATACGACACAGTCACCGCTGATTGAGACGATCCAGATGGAGGGGAACCTCCACACGCTTTACGAATCGATGCTGCGGTTCGTCAAACGTTATTGCGATTTGTGGGAAACGCGTCCGCGACAGTTTCCGGGTCGGGGTGAAAGCGATTTACGAGCGGCAGAGGCACGCGCGAACTATCAGCACGATGCTGTCTGCGAGGCGCTTGCGAATTCGTTGATGCACCGCGACCTGGCGTTACGAGATGTTCCGACTCGTCTTTATGTATTCGACCACACGATCGAACTGATAAACCCGCGACGTACTTTGGGATTCGCTCCGCCGGCGCAGCGAGCGATCCGCTACGGAGTTCAGCAGCGGCTCAACCCGCAAGTGGCTTCGCTCTTTTCAAGTCCGGCGTATGGTTTGAAATTAGCCAGCGGAGGACTGCCGATGTTGCTCAAGCAATCGCGTCTTTTCTCTGGAAAGCGAGCAGATCTGCACGCGTTTAATGATGAGTTTCGGTTGAGGCTTTACGGGATTTGATAAAAAGAAAGCAGGTCGAAGAAGTGCAAGCCGATGGAGCGCAGGCGAGCTGCGTGCGCTCCATCGGTCTGAGCTTTATTTTATGTTACTTGACGGGTTCGTCTTTGGGTGCGTTGTAGAACGGTCGGTGGGTAACCACGTATTCCTTATCATCGTACTGTCCATCGCCATCGACATCGACCTTCACTACCAGCTTGCGTTGCTTCCCATCTCGCTTCTGCTCGCCAGGATCGAATCCCAAACTATATTGGCTGCGCATCAACGCATTGATTCCCTGCAACGCGGATGGAATCTCGCCTTCAAAGGTTAACGGGTAGTACGCGCCGCCGGACTCCTTCGCAAAAGTCTTGAGCGCGTTCTGAGCCTGAAGAAAAGTCATACGCCCGGGATCGCCCAGCCCCGTATCGAGGGAGCCGATCTGATCTCCGTACTTCTTGAAAAAGAAGTTCATGGTGCCGAGAATGTAAATCGGAACTCCGGCATTCTGTACTACTTTGCGCGCCTTGTCGTAGTTGATCTTACTGAAGGTGTCTATTCCCGAAGCGATCAGGATGATAGCTTTGCGCCGACCCTTGACGTCCACCAAACCCGAATACTCGGCCGTACGCTTCTTTGAATCCTCGAGCACAACCGAATCACCGACACCGCCCAAAAGCGAAAACTTCAGCGCGTCGAAGAGGTTAGTCTCGCGGAAAGCCGGGTTGTTCTTCAGCAGCAGATCGATCACGTGACGAATCCGTTGCGGATCATTGGTGAAGTCCGTTATCGGCGTCGGCCGAATATCAAACGCAATCACGGACGCGTAATCGTCAGGCGGCTTGATGAACTGCGTCAGAAACATTGCCATCGGGCGAAGCACTTCGTACTTGCCTGGCTCCCACCCGTCGCCTCCGTATGTTTCCGTCAGCTTGCTGTACTCGACCAGCATCGCGACGGTGATCGGCGCCTCGGGTGTAGCGAAGTTTGATATCTCTTTCTGCACACCGTCTTCAAAGATCGCAAAGTTCTCTTTCTTCAAACCGGTCTGCGCTATGCCCGTCTTCTTGTGATAGACGACGGCCTCGATGTTGACCAACGCGGTCGAGACGCTGATCGTTTCGGCGTCCTGCGCTTTCCCCTCAACATCGGTAGGCGTTTCCTGGTCCTTGCCCTGCGTGCCGTCCGGCCGTTTGTTCTTCTTTTGAGTTGAGGTCGGAGGCTGGCGGCGAGCCTGCCCGTTGAGCGAAGTAAAAGCGCCCAACCCGCTGATGAAGAGAGCAAGTACGAGCGCCGTGGCACACGAGCGGCGGAAGAAATCACGGTACATGGTTGTTTCCTTTGACAATAACGCGGTCGGGGAGACTTGCTCTTATTTGTATATCAAAACTATATGCGGCAGCGCCGCGCAGGGTCAAGTAATAGCAGCAGTTGGATGTGAAATCGCGGGCGAGGGATGCAAATTGACGACTCGCAATAGTCAAAGGCTTAGAGAAAAAGTATTCGCTCAACCTAATGCAGTCAGGAAGGGGACCCTGTCCCCGCCACAACTTTAAATCGATTTACAATCAGCCTAACTACAAAACTTGAGGCGGGGACAGGGTCCCCTTCCTGACTGCGAGTTCTTATCAAGTTGCTCTCTATCTGGCATCTGCTTCGATCACAGCGTCGTAGGCTCCTGTATTGTCTCCGAGATTTCCTTCATTGACTCCCAGAAACAGCACGCCGTCTCGCTGCGCCACGAAATCGCGCGTACGTCCGATGAAGATAAAGTCGTTGTTGTCGTCGCCGATCACGGCGATCAATGCTCCGGTCGGCTCGTTCTGCATCAGCTTTTCGCGGTCCGTCAAAGTGCTTAAGCCCGCGGGCGTGGCAAACCGTCCGTTTCCCAGCGACACCTGGCCCATCGCGGTAATGCGAAGTCGTTGACCACGCCGCACAACTAATCCGCTATTCGTCCATCCGTTCGAGCTGTTGTCAGCGCGAACGCGCGTGTTGATCTGAATCGTCGCCGGTTGAGAGGTGGTTGGGCGTGGGCTGGACGAGCCGGTCGTGTTTGTCGGGCGCGTGGTCGGCGGTTGCGAACCCGGGGAAGGCTGCGTGTTCGAAGGACGCGAAGGCTGCGGCCGCGGCAGTTGCGCTGACGACTGAGTCGAGCTGTTGTCCGACGAATTATCGTCGCTCGCCGGCGGATTTGAACTGACCACGCCTCCGGTCGAATCGAACTCGATCGACTCGACGTCTTCCATGTAGAGGGTCACGGTGCTGCGTCGCCCGCGAGAGCCCGTACCGACCAAAACCGTGAACTGCTGATCTTTGAATCCCACCACGTCGCCTCGGATAACGCTGCCGTCTTTTAGTCTGATCGTATCGGCGAACGCGGCGAAACTGAGCGAGAGGACGAGCGTCACCGCAAAAAGGGAAACGATAAATCTCTTGAGCATAAATTCCTCCGAGCGCGAACGCTCTGACAAAAAAACTCGAATCGAATGTGCTATCCGACGTTTAGCAGAGACGCGGACACTTGGCAAGCGGGAGAGGTGTGTGACTGCCGATTGATGCGGCTGGAGGGAAATTCGTTGCTAACGAGACTGGGTGAAAACTCTTACCGAGCGCCGAAGGCGCGGCAGAAGGTAGCCAGGGGCAAGCGCGTAGCGAAGCGGAGTGCGCAGCCCCGGGATTGGTCATAAAAGAGTTCGTCGCCCTGAAAGCGCGACAAGAAACGCGCGTGACAGGGAATTGTTCAGGAGATTCTCTATCGCCGTTTCAGGGCTTTTGTTTCCTGGTGGCTATTCCAGGGGCGGCGCGCTACGCGCTTGCCCCTGGCTACCTTCTGCCGCGCCTTCGGCGCTCATTGATCGCGCATCCCCGGCCATTCTTACTGTGCCCTACTGCTTGTAAATCACCCCGTCCTTCATCACAAACGTGGTCGTCTCCATATTTCTAATATTGGTCAACGGGTTGCCGGGCACGGCCACGATGTCGGCCCATTTGCCGACCGTCAACGAGCCCGCGTCCTTTTCCCAACCCAGCAGCTTTGCGCTGTTCATTGTGCCGGCAACGATCGCGTCCATCGGCGACATCCCGCCCCATTCGACCAGCAATGTGAATTCGTGCGCGTTGGTTCCGTGCGGAATGACTCCCGCGTCCGTGCCAAGCGCGATCGTGACTTTGTTCGCAACTGCAATCTTGATCCCACGACGCATCGCGGCCGCTGCGGCTAACGCCTTTTCGCCGCGATAGCCTTTCAGAATTCCGGACTTCGAAAGTCTTTCCACCGCTTCCCCGGCCATCAACGTCGGAACCAGGTAGGTTCCGCGTTGGGCCATCATCCGTGCGCCCTCTGTGTCCAGAAACGAACCGTGTTCGATCGAGGTCACTCCGGCTCGGACCGCGATCTTGATTCCTTCTGTCCCGTGTGCATGGGCAGCGACGCGTCGTTCCAGCTTCTCAGCTTCGTCGACCATCGCTTTCAATTCTTCATACGTGTATTGCGTAGCGCCGACGGCGTCGCCTTCCGACAAGACGCCGCCGGTCGCGCAGGTTTTGATCAGATCGGCGCCGTACTTGATCTGATATCGCACCGCCGCGCGAACCTGATCTGGTCCATCCGCGATTCCGTCTTTGACCGTGCCATCGAACAAGCCCGGCCGGAATCCGTTCTCGTCGCAATGCCCACCCGTGATTCCCAACGAGTGACCCGACGCCTGCATCCGGGGCCCGGCGATCCAGCCTTCGGCAATCGCTTTGCGGAGCGCGAAGTCGTCAAAGCGCCCGGCGCCGACGTTTCGAATTCCGGTGAAGCCGGCCAGCAAAGTATTCTCGGCGTTGCCGACTCCCAAAATAGCTTCGAACGATTCGTAGTCCTTCACGATCGAGAATTCGTTGTTGGGATCGCCCAACACGCGACCGATGATGTGCGTGTGCGCGTCTATGAAACCCGGCAAGAGAGTCGTATCACCCAAGTCAATCGTCTTCGCGCCGGCCGGGATGGTGACGCGATCGGCTGGGCCGACTGCGGTGATCCTGTCATCGGTTACGACAATCACTGCGTTGAGTACGGGTGGCCGTCCGGTGCCGTCGATCATCCGGGCGGCTTTGATCGCCACTACGCCTTTACCTTTTCTGGGCGACGGGACGAATGGACTGGGCTGGTCTGAAGTCTCTTGTGCGAGAAGGCTGGCAGGAAAGACCAGTGAAAAAAGTAAGAGGCAAGCCGCGACCGTTTTATGAACCATTTTGATTTTCTCCCGAGAGGTATTAAGTTCCCCGCGTTGAGTCAGGAAGGGGACAGGGTCCCATTCCTGACTGCGTTAGGGTGTGTTAGCAACAATCTCAAACCTCGGCAAACGCCGGATGATATTTGACCAGACCGCGCTTACCATTCAACGCACCCGGCGTCAGCTCGACTACCATAAACGTGTCATCCGGTACCGGATATTCGCAGGTCAGACCATGCTTGCTGGCCGGCACAAAGCCAAACCGCGGGTAATAAGCCGGATGCCCGAGCACGACGACGACTTCGTAACCCAGCCGGCGGCACTCTGCTAATCCTGCTTCGACCAACTGCGAACCGACGCCCTGATTCTGATACTCGGGAAGCACTGACATCGGCGCCAGCCCAATCGCCGTGAAACTATCTTCCGCAGATTCGATCGACACGGGGCTGAACGAGATGTGTCCGACCACTTCACCGTCGCGCTCTGCAACAAGCGAAACAAACGGATCGGCAACGGCACGCAGCGCATCGATCAGGTCTGCCTCGCCTCGGCGGCCAAACGCTGCTTCGTTTACTTTGCGGATGGCCGGCAGGTCGCTTTCGTTTTCGAGACGGACCATTTGCAGATGTCAGATGTCAGATGTTACTCAGAACCGAACGCCCAACATCTGAAGCTTTCTCCTCTGGTTGAAATTGTCAGATGTCAGATGTTGGTAAGCACCTAATATCTAACATCTGAAATCTAACATCTATTTTTCGCTGCTTTTACTTTCATTCGCTCCATAAATTTTTCCATGTTGATTGGTGCGCGAACGTGCATTCCTTCGCCGATCTTTTGCAGATCGTCGTGCGCCTCGATCGAAAAGGTCACTGTCCCTTCGTTGACCGACGTGACTTCGGCGCGCGCGGTGACCGTAAATCCGATCGGCGTTGCTGCCAGGTGCCTGACGTTTACGATTGCGCCAACAGAAACGGAACCCTCCGGAAGAAAAGGCTGAATGGCGCGAGCGGCCGCCAGCTCCATCAGGTAGATCATCATCGGCGTGCCGTATACTTCGGGCATATGCTCGTGGAAATGCGCCACGGTCATTTCCCTCGTGACTAAGACCGATTCGCTGGCCGCGGCGCCGATTGGAATCTTTTCAGTTAGTGTCATCGATCGGAGCTATTTCGCTTTTTCCGCCGGCTTGTCGGGCTGTTTGATTTCGTATCGCATCTTCAAATACAAAGTGAACTGCACAACCGGCTCGATCACCACGGGATTGATGACCACGTCGAAACCATCCGCGTTCAGCGGATTGAAGAAGAAAGTCCGGCTCTTTCGAGCGCGTTGAATCGTGTATTTGTCGCGATAATAATCCGAACCGATCTCTTCAGATTCGTAGGCCGAGTACGAATCATACATGTCGGTAGGGAAGTAGATGCTGGGTCTTTCGGCAACTACCTGGGCCGGCGGCAAAAGCCGAATTACACCGAGCAATCGCGCGTATCTGCCCTGCTTTTGTTCGATCACCTTAGCCGCCTCTTCAAATAGACGGTTCTGTATCGGCGTATGGTCTTTGACAATGTAGTCGACCTTAATCAGATCGAAGATGCCGGATTTCGAAGCCGCGATAACCAACCGGTCCAACAGCATCTTGTCGCTGTAATGAATCGCAATGTTTTTCTTAAGCTCGAAACCAACCAGATTTTCTTTAGCGATATTGCCGGCGATCTGATAACCGTAAATTCTGTTCTGCGCGGCGAAATCCACGAACACATCCGCACTGTTGATTCCCAGTTGCTTCAGGTCTGCGGAGAACTGGCTAACGGTCGCGTCCATTTTCTGATTGCATTCCGGAATTGTGGCGCACTCTTTATTGATTCCGAACACGGCCACGAACTCGTCGGCCTTCACGTTCATCAATACGCTTGCGTCTACGTATATCGACGTAGCCGACTGCGGAACGTCGTAGGCACGTTTACTCCGCTCGTTCTGTTCGGCCTTTGCATTTCCGCCGCCTTGCGAGTACGAGATATTTCCGCTTGCCTGTCCGAAGCAGACTCCGGCGCTCACGTTGATCAGGAGAACAAGGATTAACGCTCTTTTCATACGCAGCTCCTCAAATCGGAATGTCTTTCTTTTAAGAGACGAAAACGGGGAAGGCGTGAGATTAGCAGAATGTTGCGAGCAAGACGAAGAAATTTCACGCAAAGGCGCAAAGAACAGAAAGCGGAAAGACGCAAAGGGGAAGCGACGGTGAGAATGACTCTTGATTGGAATGATCCATCAGAACTTCTTTGCGCCTCTCCGCTTTCTGTTCTTTGCGCCTTTGCGCGAAACGTCTTTTCTTTCCCCTAATCCAGGTTGACCACCTACCCTTCCCGCTAAATCTGTACGTACTCACAGGCGCGGTGGTAATATCTCAGCCACTCGCCGCAGGCGTCGAAGCTCAAGCAAAGTCAGAAGCAGTGTCGATGGCCACCCTCGCGGGAAATTGACGTACCTTCCGGACCCGTCCGGACAGATCGCCCATCGCCACACAACTCAGACAATCGACCGACGGTGCCCTGGCGTGTCGTTCAAACCGGCCTACCCCTTGAATGTCCAAAGGAGACCGCACATGAAGAGGAATACTCGCAGCTTCGCATTGGGCCTAATTCTCGCGTCGCTATTCGCGCCGACATGTCTGGGAGACGATGCCCCCGATTCGGTAGTCAAACGCGGCGGCAACACCGTTTCGTTGGAATTGAAGTTCGTACGAAAACAGGCGACGTCGTTCCAACGCTTTGTCTCGGCTCTTGACTACGGTCCGAACGGATTCGCCACCGGCTTTCACGTCGCAGACGGTCTGGTCATGACCGCGTACCACGTTGTCTCGGGCGACGTAAGCATCTCGAAGAAGGCAATGCTGGGTTTCGGTCCGCGGGATGCTTTGGACGTTAGGGTCTATGTGAACGGCTGTCAGGCGAAGGTGGTGAAGATTGACGAGGCCGCTGATCTGGCGCTGCTGAGCGTGTGCCAATCGTCGAGGGAAAATGCGTCGGTTACTTTTCAACCGAGTCTTGATAAAGATGAAAAGCTCTTGCTGATCGCGCGCCCGCACGGCGGGAAGATGGTCAGACGCGGTGTCTTCCATGGTCCGTACATGTCACGGGGAATGCAGTATTGGTCGGCGAAGATCGACTCGCGCGACGGGTATTCGGGCAGCCCGGTCTACAACTATCGGGCGGAAGTGGTGGGCGTGTTCAGCGGTTATGATCCGTCGAACAAGTTGGGATTGATTAGCCCCGGAAGCAGCGCGCAAAAGTTGCTTGAAGATTACATGGCAAGCGCCAAGCCGTAGCATTGGTTCCCGCAAAGGCGCAAAGAAGACTCGCAAAGAGTAATTAGCATTCACAACTTTGCGAGTCTTCTTTGCGCCTTTGCGTCTTTGCGGGAACCTCCTGATTACCTCAGAAGCTGAAATGTCACCTTGCGCAGGATCGGATTGACCGTGAACCGAACCAGTCTGGTCAGCGGCGATCCGGTTGTGCCGCCCGACGCGCCGCTGCCCCCGATTGTTCGCGTCCCGGCGTTCTCGTTCGGAGAACCGCTTGGCAAAAGCTGGTCGCTGACAATATTGAATTGACATGGACCGTTTGCCCAACCTTTAACTCGGAAGAAATAGCGCGTGCTCGGTTCGACCGCGACTACGAAGTGTTCGTCGGCAGTTTCACCGGCGGAAGATGCCAGCACCTGTCCGTCTTCGCTCAGCAGTTCGAAATCAAGATCGCGCGCCAGCGTCGATGACAAGGTCGCTTCCAAATACAACGCGTCTGGCTTTGTCATCACCTCGATATCGTCCCAGGTAATCCCGCGGAACTGCGGATCGCCATAAGTCGGCGACGGACTGCCGGTAATAAGGTTCGAAGGCTCGCCCGCCAGTAACTGTCCGGACTTCTGTTCGCGGAAGATCGAGTAGACGACCGGCGGCGGCGGATTCGAAGTTCCGTCCGGCGGCTGGCTGCCGTTCCCCAGGGTCGATCCAAACAAAGCACCCGCGGTTACCTTCGCGTCGAAAGTGAAAAGCTGCGCGGCCGGCGCGTTGAACTCCAGCCGGCGCGCTTTTGAAGTCGCGCCCAGCGGCAAGGTCTCGTTGTAGATGAACGTGTTGCCGTTCTGGTCTGCGTTCCTGACCGACACGGTCGGATTCGAGATACTGGTAATTTCGAACTTGATCGCGCCGTAAGCCGTCCTGTCAAAGCTGAATGCGCCGCGTGCGTTGGTCAGCTTGTTATCAAACCCCATCACGCCGTTTGAGAAAGTGATGTTCGAGATTGCCGAATCGATTTGCGAAGTTAAATCCTGTTCGACCCGGATTGCGCGGCTGGAGCCGCTGAAATCCGAAAGCCCGATTTGTCCGGTGGCGTTGACGCCGATCGAACGCACTACGTACTCGCTATCGAAAAGATCGTTCAATCCTTCAGGCGCGAAGATCTCGTGAATTGGACCTTCGTCGACGTAAGTCGATTCGTTACCCGCCACGTACGCAACGTGACGAAAACCGCTGGTCGACGCGTCGCCGTCAGCGTATTCGCGTTTGCCGTTCGGCAGGCGACGATTTTCAAAACCGATCTTCCGTTTCAAAACTTCGTATGCAACTGCTCCGCGGACCGGTTCCCAACCGATGCGAAGTGATCGCGGAGTTGCGGACTCGACGTTTACATTTGTCGGGACTATTGGTCCAGCTTGTTCGCCTACGAAAGGCGTGACTTGTGTCGAGATCGTAGCTTTGCCGGATGCGTCGACTTCCTTCGCATTCACGCCGAGTTCCTTGGCAGCCAAAACCTGTTCGATAACGGCGCGGTGTTTACCAGGCGAAGCGAGATCGGTCGAATCCGTCGGGTAGAGCATTTGGTCAGCAACGATCATCGCGTCGCGCGCTTTAACAAACGAATCAGGCGCGGTCGTTCCCAGCACGTACATGGCGCCCAGGAAATCACGTTCAAAAATCTCCGTTCCCTTGCTGATCTTCTTACCGGGCAAGCCATCCTTTGGCTGCGGTCGTTTGTAGATAGAGTTGTCCGGATAGATTCGATTGAGCATCTCGCGGATGTCCCACATCGTGGACATGAAGATCTCGCCGTCGTAGTGCTCTTCGAAATCGTACCGGTCCGGCTTTGCCGGCAACACGAACGGAATCAGTTCCGGTTCAGCCGGCCAATGCAGCGTACCGATGTCGGAAAACTTCAGCGTGGATTTCGCGGAGCGTATGTAAAGGATCGAGTCCGGATTTTGTCCCCGGCTTCGGGCGCGATCGCGCAGCCCCTTTGAATTGACCACGTACTCGCCCAATGAAGGATTGTCGGTAATCGTGAACGCCCACATGTCGGCCTGGCCCTCGTTCATGCCGCCGGCTTCGACGCCGCCTTCCAGCCCCGCGATCGGCGATGTGATCGCGTGCATTCCTTCGTGATACGGAACCGTGCCTTCCAGCGCCAGATCGTTCATCAAAAACCCATGTCCGTACGCCGTGGTGTTGACCACGCCTTCCGGGGCGGTCATGCCGGTTAAGCTCTGATAGATCCCGGTAACGTTCGCGGCAAACGCGTTGTCCATTCCGAGCGCTTTGAACGCCAGGTTCGGATCGGCCGGATCCGGCACCTGGTTGCGCAGCACCACGTTCAAAGCCAGATACATATTGGGAAAGTGAACTGTTGCGGGAAGCGGCATTGATTTGTTGGGATAGCTGTTTGGAAAGTCGCCTTCGCTTCCACCCGCGGTTTGTCGGTCGCCCGCTACGTGCAAGTGGTCAACGTATTCCAACAGGTAGGTGACAAAAAAGAACGCGTTAATCTCGTCCTGATGTTCAGCCGGCTCGGCGAACTGGTCCTGTTCGTTCGTGCGCGCTTCGAATCCGGTCGGATTGTCCTGGCGAAAATGCCAGGTCCCGAGCGCGGCCTGCGCGAAGGGTTGCTTCGTCGGAAGCACGTTGTTGACCAGCGCGTGTGTCCCGGTCAGCGTTCCGTTCAATCCCGTGACTGTATTCTGCGGATCAAACGAACGAAGCGAAACACGTTGCTGGCCACAGGGAGTTCCGTCGCAATCCGAAATGATCGACTGGTCCTTCAGCTCCTGTGTGATCGCCGGATATTGCGGATAGATGTCAGCCGTCATCGGCTGAACCGGATTCTGAAAATTTATGAAGTCCTGTCGCGAAACCATCTGGCCGGTATGCGCGTCGATCTCGACCAGAAAAAGCCCGAATGGATTGGTCGAGAACTTTGCTACTTTCCAAACCAGCTTGTAACCGTCCGCGGTGGGATAGATTCCGAGACGCGGTTCTAAATTGCTGACCGCCGAAACCTGTTGGCTCAACAAATTCAGAGCCGGCTGAAGCAGGTTCGCGATGTTCGCCGGCAGATTAATTCTGAAGCGCGAGAGTTCGTTATCAACAGATTGACGAGCCTGGGCCGCGGAAATCGTCGGCTGTGTGTTTACATTGATGCCTCGAAAGTACGGGCCAGACGCCATGACTACGCGGTTGTCTTTCATCACCAATCCGACGCCGCCGTTCTTCACATCGATGCCGCCGAACGTCTGTTGAAAGCGGAGCAAGTCTCCGCCGAGGGCTTGTTTGTGACTGACCAGCCGCAAGTCGGCAATGTTGGAAATTCCGAACAAAGCCGAGTTCTGTTGCAGGAAAGCTCGCCCGGCTTCTTCGGCGGTTCCGGCATAAGCCTGGCTCGCAAAGTCGTAGATCACGTCGGGCGATCCGCCGAAGTCGTTCCACCGCGCAGACATTCGCGAGGCGTTGGTCGCCGTCTTGAGTTCGTTCAAAGCCTGGAGCTGCCCGCCGGTTGCAACGCGCGTGTTCGCGATCGCTCGGCTCGAATTCAAATCGAAGTTTGGCACCAGCCGTTTATTCATCGTGGTCAACGCGTTCGATGAATATTGATTTGTCGCCGCGTTTGTCGTCCGAAAAGGGAAGTAAGCCGCCGTCATAAATAGTCCCATCACCAACGCGACGGCCGACACTGTCCTGATCCATCCTGTCTGAGTTGTTCTGCGCTTCATCATGCCTCCGTTATGTATTTGTTTGATCAAGGTCTTCAGCGGCCAGAGCAATCGCGTAGCAATCGCAAGCGGGCCGCCGTCACAGTTGCGTCGCGTTACGCACCGGTCCAAAACATTTGGCGATAAGAATTCAGTTTCTCAGCCAGCGTCGCTCGCGAGAGATTCGTGTTTGGCTCGAAACGCGGACCGGGAAGTATCTGGAACTGGCCGGGTCCGACCTGCGTCACTGAAGCAGGGAATGCTTCGAACAAACCTGTATTCAGAGCGATCTGAACGTGGCCGCGAAACGCGGCCGGGATCTGAGCATTGTCGGAAAGCGGAAGGCCGTTGTAAGTCACGGTCGAATTCGCCAGGCCGCGCGCTTCGGCATCGCGTCCGAGCGCGCGCACCAGCGCTACGGCCACGGCCAGTCGTTGAACTTTGCTGTTAGCGGAAAAGGCTGTGCCGGAAAAACTCACCATCCCGTCGGCCACGAAGTCGTAACCGCGTAACGACGAACCGCGAGCGGTAACCGCTTCGGCAATTCGCAGAAGGTCACCGGACAGGTCGGTAAATTTGGGAGCATCGGAGATCGTTTGCCGCAGCGGCGTATTCAGGGCGAGCGACTGAGCAAGCTCTCCGCGCGTAACCGGCTCGTCGGGACGAAACGTTCCGTCGGCAAAGGTGTCGATTACGCGGTTCTTAAGCGCGGTCTCTATTTGTGATTGCAGCGGATGTCCTGCGATATCCGGAATGACCGGCAGGATAAATTTGACCTGGGTAATGGTTCCGTCGACCGGTCCGGGTGATGCGATCTGAACCGGCGACGCGACACCGGGAAGCGCGTTCAATCCTCGAGCGCCGCGAACCTCCAGTGTCCAGGTTCCCGCTTCAGGATTTTGGACGACTACTTCGCGGGCGCTGCTCCCCAACACTGGATTCTCGATCGCGGTTGAGTAATTCACGCCGCTCGGCGAAGTGATTCTGATGCCGACGAAATTGCCGGTGCCTTCTTCCAACACGTTGTCCACGTTGGCCGTGACGTCCAGCACATTCATGTTCGGTTCGACCGTGAATGTGCGCGCGTTGGCCGAAGTGGGACCGGAAACTTCAGGGCTGAAATCGACGTGGAAAGACTGGCCTGCGGGACGTTCTTCGTTGAACTGGACGTTAAAGGTCGGCTCCGAGAAATTGCTGTACGCTTTTCCGCGATTCATTACTTTGTCGACCGCGGCATACGCGTTTATGTAGCCGGCGCCAACTTCGTACTCCTGATAGCCGGGCATCCTGGTCGTCGTCTGAACAAGGATCTGACGGATCTCGTCCGGAGTCAGAGTGGGATCAGCGTCGAGCATCAGCGCCACCACACCCGCGGCGAACGGCGTCGCCATCGACGTGCCGGAAATCTGCGTGTAGAAGGGAAGCATTCCCGGCGCGATCTCGGTGTCGGCGGTCAAACCATTCGAAGTCAGGTTGGTAATTGCTCGAACAGAAATGATGTCGCTGGTGAATCCGTAACGTCCCTGGCTTCCGGCGAAGAAACGTCCGGTGCCGGGCGCAGCCAGCGTCGGCGCGGCGTTGTCGTTCAGCGGATCGCCGTCGCTCAATCGCTCGTCGCGTGGAATTCCGCGCGATGAAAAGTCGACCAGCATTCCTTCTTTGGTTCCGGCCGCGATTCCCAAAGCCCACGGCGATTGGCCGTACGGGCTCAGCGTGTTCCTGGCAGCGCCGTCGTTACCTGCGGCGAAGAGCACCGTGATATTTCGTTCGTACGCGAGACGGCTTGCGATAACGAATGGATGATTCGGATCGTATGAGCCGCCGCCAAGCGGTCCGTACGAGTTCGTGATGACACGAATCTTGTAACGATCCTGATTCGCAAGGCCGTATTCCCAACCCGCCAACGCGTCAAGCACAAGAATCACCGCGCCGCCGCCGGAGCCGACGATCTTTGCTCCCGGCGCTACGCCCGCGTAGACACTTCCCGAACGAGCTCCAAGACCGCCTACGATTCCCGCGCAGTGAGTTCCGTGTCCCACCGTGTCGGTGTTCGGGACGTTCTCGATCGAGAGCGAAGGAGTCAGACCGTTCAAAGGAACGCCGCCGATCGTGATTCCCGTATTGCCGGTGTCGGTTGAAACGATGCGCTGCGTGTTCTGGATTACTTTGCTTCCGAGAGGAAGATCGGCGTGCGTGGCATCAATGCCGGAGTCGATTACAAAGACTGAAAAGTCGCCGTAGCCTGAGACCGGCATTCCACCGTTGCGAAAAGTGAAGCCGGCGTCAGTACGAAGTTTGTCGACCCCGGTCATCATCCGCGCCTGGTTCATCAGGTAGCGCTGACGATCGTTTGACCAGATGGATCGAACCGCGGCGTTGCTGGCGAGAGCGCGAATCTGTCCCGCGTTGAGCGCGGCGCCTACCATCCCGAGCGTAGGAAACGTCACGCCCTTCGTAATGCCGAGCCCGCGCAGAATATCCAGGTGACCATTGTTCAATCCGTTGGACGTATTGAAGCTGATGATCACAACGCCGACCGGCGCGCTGTTCGACAAACCATTGAGACGATTTTGCAGCGTCGTGCTTAGCGACGCAGCGCCGCTCGCCTGGCCAAACGAAACACAAACCAGGGCTGCGACGAACATCAAGCCGACGAACCGTTTTACTGTTGCGCTCAAATTTTCCGACCTCATCTTTGTTTCCTCCTGCACTGAATGAAAACTTCGCATGCTGGAAGAATAGGGATTCGGCTTGAGATTTACTTGAGCGGTTTGCGGGAGTTTTTGATTGACTCTGAATAGCGGATTTTGAGGATTTTGCTCAGTGTTTTTGCTACTTGAGGAATACTTGAGGAAGGCAAAAGCAGATGTCAGATGCTGGATGTTGGATGTTAGTAAGAACCGGTTCTTACTAACATCCAACATCTAACATCCGACATCTAGTTAATGACAAGCCACGAGACCTGGCATTCATCATCAGCGTACGACGATGTGATACTGAAGGAAGTACCGTCCACGATATCGTCATAAGAGTACGTCACGTTATCCCGGCTCGATGATCGCCGAGTGAGCACGACGACGGAGGTATCGTGAACACACGTCGAAGACACGATGACCTCGCCTTTATCCAACGTCGCCACTCCGCGACACTGATCGTTAAGCCTCAACTCGCCGGCCACCTGCACTTCGCCTTCAAAGTAGTTCTTACTGCTCGGACCCTTCGAGTAGATGTTGTAGCGTTGGTAATCACCGATCGTCGAATGATCGGCGATGAAGATTCCGTAGTTGTTGTAAACCTTCGATCCGTAGGCGGTCGATGGCTGATTGATCTTGATCCCGTACATGTTGGGGATTATTCCGGTGCCGCTGCCGCCCAGGTTCTTGATACTGATTACCGCTTGTTCAGTCACGTCGGCATCACCGTTGTTGGTTACGCTGGTAGAGATGCCGAACAGATAGGGGCTTGATTCCGGCGAATTCGCGGTCGCGTTGTTCACCACGTTGATCGCCGCACCCATCGATCCGTATTTCGGCAAGACGTCTTCGATGTAGGCGCTGATTTCGGCGCCGATTACGCCCCAGGTCGAGCCGGCAGAATGGTCGTCCACCGCTTCCATTCGGCCGCCGATAGTTCTTCCGCTAAATTCACCCACGCCCGAGTTGCGTGCGGCCGAGTACGAACCGTAGATCTCGCTGGGTCCGGTGGTGTTAACCGTCGCTCCAACAGGGATGCTGACGCGGCTGAAGGTCCCAAACGTCAGATATTTTCCGGATATAGAGTTGCTGTTGCCCGGATCGATCGCGAGGTCATTGAAGACGCCGACACGATAATCCATCGTCGTTCGCGAAATCGATTTCGAGAATGTAGCGATCGTTTCGACTGTGCCCGCGCCTCCGACGAGTGGCGCGTACGAGAATTCATTTGTGCGTTGATCTCCGATCTGAAGCGCGTCGCCGCCGACGTCCTGCGCGTATGAAGAGGATGCGAACGCGAAAAGGTGAAGCAACAAGACAAAGATCGGCACGAGGGGTAGAAATTTACGAGACATCTATTTTGAGTTCTCCTTAGGGGAATTTTTGTGACGGAACCGAATGCGAGTGAGTCGCCGTGGCGCGCTCGTCGGTCGCGATGAAGTTTGGCAACCGTTATGCCAGCAAGGTCTGGTGGAGAAGTCGACGCGAGTTAGGTTCAAACGAGTAGCGATCTGTTAATAGATTTGATGTGAAGTGTCTGATTGCCTCGCTTGCCGCGGGTGGCGAGTCGGGTTGATCGCGATAGGAAATTAGGGTGAGGGTGGAAAAGCGGGAGGGAGAAAATCCGCTGGAGCGCAGGCGAGCCGCCTGCGCTCCATCAGTTGCCGTTTCTTGACAAGGTTTCGCTTCACGACTAACCTTGGCCGCGTACAGAAAGCTTTCTCATACAGTTCACTTTTGCACCGAATTTTCCGACAACACAATCTGAAGTAATCTTTATCTGGCGTTTGTGGCTGATAGAAGAAGTACGGGGGACAGGCCGCGAACTAACCAGCAAACCGGTTAAGAAAAAGAGATTTGTTGCGGAGGACCTCGCGCCTCGCGCCTCATATCTGCTCGGCGAGTTCTTCACATACGCTCGCGAGAAGCAGTGACCCACGCTGTCCCTGTATAACATCACGACACGATGGAAAAGCCTGAACTCGCCCCGGATAAGAGCGCGGCTCGTCCTGTGGGATTCGAACTGACAAGCGAACCCAATCCTGCCGATACTCATCTTCATTTGTTCGAGTGAAGAACGGGGCGGAGCTGTCACGTGCGAACCGCTTTACATGTATGCTAGCAGGCAAACATTAATCGAACTGAGACGATGAAGAAGACCTTACGAATCTTACACGTTGAGGATTCAGAGCTGGACGCGCTGCTGCTGACTCATCACCTGGAGAGCTCTGGCTACGCCCTGGTTTCAGAGCGAGTCGATACTCCCAGCGCGATGAAGACTGCGCTTCTAACTAAAGAATGGGATGTGGTGCTCTGTGACTACTCGATGCCTGAGTTCAGCGCGCTCGCTGCCCTGGCGCTTTTGCAGGGGCTGAAACTGGACATTCCTTTCATCATTGTCTCGGGCACCGTCGGAGAGGACGTCGCCGTCAAGGCAATGTTGTCCGGCGCCAACGACTATCTGTTGAAAGACAACCTGACGCGTTTGATTCCGACCATCGAGCGCGAATTGGAGGAAGTGAAAAATCGACAAGGGCGAAGAGAGGTGGAAGAAGCCCTGCGAGTCAGCGAGGAGCGATATCGCGATCTGGTCGAAAACGCGCACGACATAATTTACTCGCATGACCTGGAGGGGAATTACACCTCGATGAACAAGGCCGGCGAGGTCATCACCGGCTACACGCTGGAAGAGGTGCTCAAGCTCAACGTTCTGAAAACGGTTGCGCCCGAGTACAGACCGAAGGCGAAGGAGATGCTCGAGCGCAAACTGACGGGTGAACGAATCACAGCCTACGAGTTGGAGATCATGGCCAAGGACGGCGGTCGGATCATTGTCGAGGTGAATACAAAGCTTGAATATGACGATGGGGTTCCGGTCGGCGTTCAGGGAATAGCTCGCGATGTGACCGCGCGCAAACAGCTCGAAGAGCAGCTTCGCCAGTCGCAGAAAATGGATGCGGTCGGACAACTGGCGGGCGGCATCGCGCACGACTTTAACAACCTGCTAACCGCGATATCGGGATATAGCGAGCTGACGTTGCGTAGATTGAAAGCCGATGATCCGTTACGCCACAACCTCGAGGAGATCAAGAAAGCCGGTGACCGAGCGGCCTCGCTGACTCGTCAGCTTCTTGCGTTCAGCCGGAAACAGGTATTGCAGCCGAAAGTTCTAAACCTCAATTCGATCGTCTCTAATGTCGAAAATATGCTTGGCCGATTGATCGGAGAGAACATCGAATTGCGAACGTCGCTGAGTCCCGACCTCGGAAGTGTAAAAGCGGATCCCGGACAGATCGAGCAAGTCCTTTTGAACCTGGCGGTCAACTCGCGGGACGCGATGGTGGAAGGCGGCAAGCTGATGATCGAAACCGCGAATGTCTATCTGGACGAAGAATACGCGCGCCAGCATATCGCGGTCGAACCGGGTCATTTCGTTTTGCTGGCGGTCAGCGACGACGGGATCGGAATGGATGAAGAGATTCGAACTCGTATCTTCGAACCGTTCTTCACCACCAAAGCCGTTGGCAAAGGCACGGGGCTGGGGCTCTCGACCGTTTACGGAATCGTCAAACAATCCGGAGGCAGCATTTGGGTTTACAGCGAGGCCGGTATTGGCACGACTTTCAAGATCTATCTTCCTCGAGTCGATACGCCTGTCGAAAACTATAGACGTCCGGAAGACTGGATGGGAGACCTGAGTGGAACCGGCACCATTCTGCTGGCTGAAGACGAAGAGCTTGTTAGAAACCTGACCAGCGAAGTTCTACAGCTCTATGGCTATTCGGTGCTTGAGGCCTCGGGCGGCAGGGAAGCTCTTCAAATTTGCGAGCGATACGCGGACTCTATCGATCTGCTTATTACTGATGTTGTGATGCCGGAAATGAGCGGCCGCGAGTTAGCCGATCGGCTAAAACAACTCCGACCCGATGTGAAGGTGCTTTTCATGTCCGGCTACACCGACAACGCGATCGTTCATCAAGGGGTGTTGGATGCGGGCGCGAATTTTATTCAGAAACCATTCGCGCCCGAGGTGTTGGCTAACAAGGTGAGAGAAATACTGCTAAGCGGAGATCCACCCTCTCCTGCGTAGGCAGCAAAAACGTACTACCGGCACTGCAGGCTCGCATCCGACCTCCCCTTAGCGATGCAGCCGGCAGAGGATCCATGGAAAAACCACTTCAGGCATTGGTTGTAGACGACGAGCCACAGGTGCGCGAGTTCGTCGCGGAAGTTTTGCGT
The DNA here is from genome assembly GCA_963702045.1 of Pyrinomonadaceae bacterium. GTDB lineage: Bacteria > Acidobacteriota > Blastocatellia > Pyrinomonadales > Pyrinomonadaceae > JACMLC01. The sequence continues at coordinate 3,673,429 of OY969701.1, read as the reverse complement.
TCGGATGGGTGGGAAGTTACCGAAGCCGAAACAGCCGAGGAAGCTTTCGACCGGCTTCGCGATCGAGAATGGGGATTGGTTTTCTGTGACGTGCTGCTTGGCGGCGCCGATGGTTTTGAAGTGCTGGGTCGATTTACCGTGGAGCAACCGCAAGCACAGGTCGTGCTCATGACAGGCGACGGTTCCGCCGCGGGCGCGCTGGATGCGACTTCGCAGGGAGCATACGATTACCTGCTCAAGCCGTTTAGCGTTGACGGAGTGCTGGCGCTTTCGCACTCAGTGCGTATGCGGTTGGAAGCGCGAGAACGTTATCACGAACTGGGTGACGACGAGCCGGGAACGAAGATCGCCGCGCGCGACGTAGATCTGATCGGCAAGAGCGAGGCTTTTGTCGAAGTGATGAAGCTGGTCGGACGTGTATCGCATACGACACTGCCGGTGCTGATCACTGGCGAGTCGGGAACCGGCAAAGAAGTCGTGGCGGTTGCGATTCATCGCTACAGTCCCAGGGCGGGCCGGCCGTTTGTGGCGGTTAACTGCGGCGCGTTGCCCAGCCAGCTGATCGAGGCCGAATTGTTCGGCCACGTACGCGGATCATTCACCGGGGCTGAACGCGACCGCCGCGGGCTGTTTGAAGAAGCCGACAGCGGGACCATCTTCCTGGACGAAATAACCGAAACTCCGCTTTCTTTTCAGGTGAAGCTGCTTCGAGCATTACAAAAGGGCGAGATCAGGCGGGTTGGATCGAACCAGGTAATTCAAGTCGACGTTCGCGTCATCGCCGCCTCGAATCGAGATGTTGACGACGAAGTGAAACATGGTCGGTTTCGGCAGGACCTGCTTTACCGGCTCAACGCGGTAACGATTCATCTGCCGCCGTTGCGCGAGAGACGCGCCGACATTCTCCCGTTGGCGCGACATTTTGCCGCACGCATTCGCAACGCGGGCGATCCGCGCCTCCGCTTTTCACGAGAAGCAAGTCACTTGCTCGAGAGTTATGGGTGGCCGGGCAATATTCGCGAACTCGAAAATGCAGTGGCTCGAGCCGTTACACTTTGCGATCACACGGTTCGCCCGGAAGACTTGCCCGCAAAGATTCAGCGGCAGGAGACCGTGGGCCATCCGGATGCACAGCGCGCTGCGACAAAGGCAGTTCCCGAACTTTTCGCGGACTGGCCGCCGCTGGTCGAAATCGAAGCCCGTTATGTAGCGCGCGTCCTCGAGCACACCGGCGGCAACAAGAAGGCAGCGACAAGACTTCTTCGAATAGATCCAAAGACGCTGGACAGAATTATCAAACGCTACAACATCGCTTTTGCACGTGGTGGGAAGGAGGCGGGCCGGCACAACTCGGCGTAGGATTCGGTGGCGGGTTAATCTTAGAGCTGAGATATTCTAAACATGGCGGTTTCACACAAAGGCGCAAAGAAAAGAAAATCCAAAGGCGCCAGGAGTTGGATTCAAATGCGGTGTCTTTGCGTCTCTGGTTTTTCTTTTCTTTGCGCCTTTGCGTGAAACGTTCTTTCTCTTTACTAATGATCATGGAAAACGACGACCGACCGATTGCAAACCAGCGCCACCTTTTCGAGATCCCCGACGACGTTGTCTATTTGAATTGCGCCAGCTTCGCGCCGCAAATGCGTTCGGTTCGCGAAGCCGGGGAGCAAGCCCTGGCCCGAACCGCGCAACCGTGGACCCTGCGCGACTCCGACTGGTTTGAAGCCGTCGACCAGCTTCGTTCGCTCTTCGCCCAACTCGTCGGTGCGACCGGAGACGACATCGCGATAATTCCCGCGACCAGTTACGGGCTCGCGGTCGCGGCGCAAAATCTAAGCGCCGGTCCGAATGATCGTGTGCTTCTTGTTGCAGAAGACTTTCCATCGAACGTTTACACCTGGCAAGCTTTCGCGCGTCGCACGGGCGCTGAAGTGCTCACGGTGCAAACCGAAGCGGGCCAAAGTTGGACCGACGCGATTCTCGATAAGCTGGACGAGCGAGTGAAGATCGTCTCCGTGCCGAACGTGCATTGGACGAACGGAGCGCTGATAGATCTTGATCGGATCGGTCAGCGAGCGCGCGAAGTGGGCGCGGCATTCGTTATCGACGCGACGCAATCGTTGGGCGCGATGCCGCTCGATGTCGCGCGTTTGCGGCCGGACTATTTGGTAGGGGCGGGGTACAAATGGCTGTTGGGACCGTTCAGCCTGGGTTATCTTTACGTTGATGCTTCGAGCCAGGACGGTGTTCCGCTCGAACAGAACTGGATCTCGCATGCCGGGTCCGAGGGCTCTGCAAGCGTGATCAATTCTCGCGATGAATATCAGCCGGGGGCGCGCCGCTTCGACGTCGGACAGCGGAGCAACTTCACGCTTACTCCAATGGCCACGGCCGCGCTACGACAGCTGCTTGAATGGAAGGTCGAACAAATCGCGCAAACGTTGGCGACGGTGACTGGACGTATTGAACGAGAGGTTCGCGGGCTTGGTTTGGAGACGTTGAGCGCGGAAGGGAGATGTCCGCACATGCTTGGGATCAAGTTGCCGGAAGCTTCGCTGACGAAAGTCGCGGCTGTGTTGGCGGAAGAAAGAGTCTACGTCGCGGTTCGCGGTCCGTACCTGCGCGTGTCGCCGCATCTTTTTGTCAGCGACGAAGACGTGAATCGGTTTGTAAAAGTGCTGGCGGGTGTGATCGGCGGATAGCGGTTCGCCGACTGATTCGTGACAATTGGTCGGTTTGAGAATTGTGAAGAGAAAGTTTCGCGCAAAGGCGCAGAGAAAAGAAAGACCCAAGCCGCAAAGCAAACGTCAAATCTTGGCGCCTTGAGTCTTTCTGTTCTTTGCGCCTTTGCGTGAAACCGCTTTTTGACCTAAAAGTTTTGCAGTAAAAATCCCAACCAGGAGCCTAGCCAACATCGCCACCTCCACCAGAGCACGCACCATCATCGTCTGGATCCTGCTCTGCGGTATCTGGGGTTCGACCTGGGCTGTCATCAAAATCGGCTTGCGCGATCTGCCGCCCATCACCTTCGCAAGCATCCGGTTCATCATCGCCGTAACCTGTCTTCTACTCATCGCGTATTTTCGACGAGCCAAACTTCCACGAACATTGGAAGAGTGGAAAGTGCTGGCCGTCAGCGGCGTGCTCGCGTTCGCGATTAACTACGGACTGGTTTTCTGGGCCGAGACCGTGATCTCTTCCGGGCTGGCGGCTCTGTTACAGGCGACCATTCCGCTGTTCGGACTCTTGATCGCGCATGCGTATCTTCCCGACGAACCGCTGACAATGGCGCGCCTCGCGGGCGTCGTGCTCGGCCTGATCGGCGTCGGCATAATCTTTTCTGATCAATTGACCTTCGGGAGTATCTGGTCGCTTTGGGGAAGTCTGGCGATTATCGTCGCGGCTTTTTGCGCCGCTTACAGCAACGTTCTGGTGAAAGCGCGCGCCGCCAGCTTTGACCTGACCGTGCTGGTCGCGGGACAAATGCTTTGCGGGTTGGTGCCGCTGCTGATCTTCGGTTTGATCAAGGAAGGGAATCCGCTGAAGCAGAGTTGGACGCTGAATGCGCTCTTTTCGATCCTGTATCTGGCCCTGGTCGGATCGGTGGTGGCGTTCATGCTCTATTACTGGTTGGTGCGAAATATGGACGTGACGAACACTCAGTTGATTTCGCTGATCACGCCCGTCATCGCGGTTTTGATCGGAGTTGCGTTTCTGAACGAGGAGTTGTCATGGCGCATTGTCGCGGGTGGCCTGGCGATCTTCATCGGAATCGGCATCATCATTCTGCGCAGAAGAAAACCCGCACGCGAATTGCCGGAGCCGATCGCGGGATAAGGAATTCGGGCGACAAACTGAAGGAAGCTCTGAATAAGTCGTGCATCGAAAAGCTCGGGCGTTGGAATGCCTTCTTAGTAACACGCAGTCAGGAAGGGGACAGAATCCCCTTCCTGACTGCATGTTTTTCGATTAGGTGAGTGCTGGTCGAATCCGGGCGACAAACTGAAGTTTGTCGGACATCCGGATCATTCCGGCAATGTGTAATCCAATTCGTATAGATGTTTGCCATCGACGATGTTGATCGTCATCTCGCCGGCTATCCCTTCCAACTGATCCGTTCCCGAGTCGGGAACCACACGAATGCTGAGCTGCGGCGTGCCGCGGTTCATGGTTCCGCTGTGTTGAAGCGCGAAACTGCCCGACCGATCGCCAAGCTTTCCATTCACTCGCTCGACAGCAACGTATGCAGCGGAGCCTTCCACCGCGGTTCCGGCGGTAAGCATTTGTCCTTTGCTGGTCGCTTCCAAATCGCCGCTGAATCTTTTGTCCAAAGACATGCGGCCCAGCGTTGGTTCGCTGTCTTCACCATCCGCCTGCTGCGGTGTGACTTTTACTTCAAAAGTTCCGGTTGCTCGCATTGTTAGTTCCTCTCGATTGATCTTAGAAAAAGAAAGATGGGTTCCCGCAAAGGCGCAAAGAAACTCCTTCAAAAAACTGACTTGTCTTTCTTTGCGCCCTTGCGCCTTTGCGGGAGACATTATCATCAATATTGCACCACGCTCACTTCATGCCCTGAACAACCTCGTCGAGACGATCCAGCATGTTCAGCCAACTCGGATACGCACCCGTGCGCTTGGCCAGCGACTCCGACACAGTTTGATACAGCGTGACCGTTGTCTTTCCGCCGTTCTCTTTGAACTCCACCGTCAAAGTCGTTTCGGCGGGCCAGTCGGGATCCATGCCTGCGTCCGCAGCGCTAATCAAATCGCCATTCTCGTTCGAGACACCCATCGTTAACACGATTTTCTCCGGCGGCACTACTTCGAGATAAGTACCTCTGCACCAGCAATCGTGAAATTCCGGACTTCGAATGCAGTGGTGAAACCCGCCACCGGTGCGAGCGTCGATTTCTCTAATTTCGATTGTGCACCCGCGCGGCGCGTACCACTGAGCCAAATGTTCCGGGTCAGTCCACGCCTTGAACACCAATTCGCGCGGCGCATCGAAGACACGCGAGATGACTACCTCGCGATCCGTTGTTGCAGTTGCCTGAGTTTCAATTGCAGTCATATTTATTCCTTCCTTTCAAACTGTTAATGACATTCGCCAAACATCATCTTTTCCGCGGCTTTGGTTTTCTCTGTTTCGCCTTGCTCTTTGACTGGACCTTGGACTGAACCTTGCGCAGGTAGCCGTCCAGTCGATCAAAGCTCGCTTCCCAGTGAGCGCGATAATGCTCAACCCAGTCGGCCACCTCTTTCAGCCGCACTGCCTCGAGCCGGCACGGACGCCACTGCGCCTCGCGCCCGCGCGCGATCAGGCCTGCATTCTCGAGCACCTTCAGATGCTTCGAGATCGCCGGCAGGCTCATTTCGAAAGGCTGGGCCAGGTCCTTCACCGATATTTCGCCCGAAGAAAGCCGAGCCAGAATCGCTCGTCGCGTCGGATCCGCGATCGCGGCCAGGGTCATGCTAAGTTGATCGAGTGCCATAAGTTTTTCAGCGCGGAAACTCCACTCTCCGCCAGCCATTTGAAATCAACCGTTCGGTTAATTAACCACATGGTTAATTACAACGAAACCGAATTGCCGTCAAGGGGTAATTTGATTGCGGACCTATCAGGAGGAGGTTTCACGCAAAGACGCAAAGAACAGAAAGCGTGAAGGCGCAAAGTGTGGGCGACAGTGAGAGGTGCCAGGAATCGCACAATCATCAATCTCTTCTTTGCGCCTTTTGATCTTCACTTCTTTGCGTCTTTGCGTGAAACCTCCGCCTGACAAATCTCAATACTGACCTCCATACCGAAAATTTCCATTTGACGGAAAAGAAGTCGAGAGACTACCTTGACCGTCATCCGTTCTTCCGCCAATTCAAAGCGAGGGTAAAGATCAATGAAGATCAGCAAAATTAATTGGCAACTCTGGCTGGGGTTCCTGCTATGTCTCTTTGCGTTTGTCAGTTATCCGTTTCTATTTGCCTTGTCTCCCGTCACACGCGATTTTCCGTGGGCGAACCTGCTTCTATTTGTTCTTTCCGCCGTCCTGTTGTTTCTGGGAGTGAAGCGCGCGTTTTCTGCTGACCGGCCGCGCCGGTCGAAGATCGCGGGCGCGATCGTCACAAGTCTGAGCGTGCTGATCCTGGCCGGTTTCATTTTTACCACCTTCATTATGCCGAGGTGGTTGCCGCCTTCGTCCGGGGCGCCGCAGGTCGGGCAGAAAGCGCCGGACTTCACGCTCTCGGACACTGACGGCAAACAGGTTTCGCTTTCCAGCTTGATGTCGACTCCGATCAACGGCAAAGCGCCGAAGGGAGTTCTGCTGGTTTTCTACAGGGGCTACTGGTGACCGGCATGCCACTCCGAGTTGCGGGGTATTCAAAAGAGCCTGGCCCAGATCGAAGAAGTTGGAATTCGTCCGGTCGCGATCAGCGTAGACGCTCCTGATGTTTCCGGAAAGATGCGCACCGACGTCGGCTACACCTACACGTTTCTGTCGGATCCGAAAGCCGAAGTCATTCGTCGCTACGATCTGCTCCACCCGGGGCAGGGAATCGAAGGGCAGGACGTAGCGAGACCGGCCGAATTTCTGATCGACTCGACCGGCACGGTCCGTTGGGTGAACATGACTGAGAACTATTGGGTGCGGGCCAGGCCGGAGCAATTCATCGAAGCGGCGAAATCGATTCCGTGAAATAGGTTCCCGCAAAGGCGCAAAGAAGTCAGTACAGACAAGATAAGGCTCAACACCTTTGCGCCTTTGCGGGAACCCCGAAAAAAGTTTCCGAGCCTGTCGATCTCGCGTTGGCTTGTTCGATATACATATAGAGAGCCACGGTTATTTCGGCCGCGGCTGGTATCGAAAATCTGAGAAGGAGAGATTCATATGCGAGTCATAGTATTTGTCAAAGCCAACGCGGATTCCGAAAACGGAGTGATGCCCGACCAAAAATTGCTTAGCGAAATGATGCAATTCAATGAAGAATTGGTTAAGGCGGGAGTGATGCTGGCTGGAGAAGGTCTTCATCCGAGCTCGAAAGGCGCACGTGTGAACTTTAAGGGCGCTGAGCGTATCGTGACCGACGGGCCGTTCGCGGAAACCAAAGAGCTGGTCGCCGGCTTCTGGATCTGGAAAGTGAAATCGCTGGAAGACGCGGTCGAATGGGCCAGGCGATGTCCGAACCCGACGGGCGCAGAGGGCACGCTCGAGATTCGTCCGATATTTGAAGCGGAAGACTTCGGCGATGAATTGACGCCGGAGTTGAGAGAGCAGGAAGAGCGCTTGCGCGCTCAAGTTGAAAAGAACTGATCTTTTAGGTATCGCAAAGGAGCGCAGGCGGGCCGCCTGCGCTCCTTTGCCTACCAGTCTGTCGTTCGGATTCGACAAACTAAAGTTTGTCGGACATTAATTAAAAGTTGGGGTCGTCCGCCGATGGTCCGTAGAGCGCCGGAACTTTCGCGCCCATCAGTCGAAGATACACAGTCATCTGCCCGCGATGGTGTGCCCAGTGGTTAATCGTGTCCTGGATAAAAACATAGCGCGGCTCTTCCATGACTACATTGCCGCCAGCCAACAACCGCCACGATGTCAGCAGATGTTCGTCGGTGGTTTCCTTTAGCGCCGCACGCGCGGCGGTGGCGGCTTCCTCAAGCGCTTTCACCAAATCGTCGCTTGTTTCTTTCTGCGCCTGCTTGGTTCCGGCTCCTTCCGCCGGTGCGATATCCAGTTCGTCCTGTTTGATCTCCATCGTGATCCAGGTCGGAATGGTCGCAACCATGTCCGCCAGGTATCCAAATATCATGGACTTCTCGTGCGGTTTCCAATCGTACTTACCATCGGGAACCTGCTTCAGGGCCTTGCGCGAACGATCGACTTCGCGATTCAGTTCGCTAAGGAAAAACTCAGTAAGTTTCATGTCTGTCTCCTAAATGAGTCATAAGGTCTCAAGATTAAGCCTCACTACAAAGTCTTTTCACACGCAGTCAGCAAGGGGACCCTGTCCCCCCTGCCGGTGTAAATGCTAGTCAACTTTCAAAAGGACTCAAATTGAAGCTTGATTGCTAATGACGCTTGAAGCGGGGACAGGGTCCCCTTCCTGACTGCACGTTTCAAACCTTGAATGGACTCTAGAAAGTTGGGTGCTGATGGATCTTATTTCTGCCCTCGCTATTTACCCATCAACTTCTTCAAAGTATCTTCGGCATTCTTATTCGACGGATCAAGCTCGAGCGACTTCTTGTAGTTCGTAATCGCTAGTTCCTTATCGCCATTCGTCATATACGCTTCGCCGAGGCTGTCGTAGACGTTCGAAGAGTTCGGATAGAACTCGGTATTCAGCTTCAGAATCGCGATTGCCTCCGCCAGCTTCTTGTCCCCCAGCAGCGTGTAGCCGAGATTGTTCAATCGCCTCTCAGCTAAACTCGCGTTCGCCGGAGACTCTTTTCTTATTCTGCGATATCCGTCTACCGCCTCAGCGATCTTGCCGGACATCAGAAGTTCGAACGGCACAAACGCATCCGCTGCCATTCGTTTTGCTTCTGAGGTTCCGCCCCCTAAGTCGATCCTGATCATTTCGAAAGGGGCCGAGCCCGCAGTCGACTTCGTCGAAATACCAGCAGCCGCTCCATCGCCCGCTCCGTTTGTTCCGCCGCCGCCCTTCGGTTGAACCTGCTTCCCATCCATAGCGGTACTGCGCACAAACTCATACTTGTTCCTTGCATCGCGACGAATGAAGGTCGTTTCGGATATCGGAAGAAGCTCGTACGGCGGCTCGGCAGTCGGCTTTGCAATCAGTTTTCCATCCTGATGCGTAACCGTCAGGACTCGATCGGGATTAGATAGGAATCGGCCGACATAGTCATTAAGCCGTGCGGGATCAATCGAGACGAGCTCGTAAGGAGCCGGCAGGAATTGATCCCAGCCGTACTCGCGCGCAACGCTGCGTATGACTTCGCGCAAGATCTGGCCGTTGTTGGAATTCACCATCACAGCGATGCCGTAGCCCTTATCGCGGCTAACCAACAACTCCGACAAGAACCCTTCATCCGACCCACCGTGGCCAAAATAGGTAGCCGCGCCGTGCTTCTCCAAAAAGAAACCCAGACCTGATTCCGACATCACTTCGGTTGTCATCATCTCGACAGTGGCCTTGCTCAAAACCTTGTTCGAACGCCCGGCCAACGAAAGCTGCATCTCTATTGCGAACTTTGCCAAATCGGTCGGCGTGGTCCACAAACCTGCGGCGGCCATCTCGGGATACACATGAATCTCGCCTTCGACCGTCTCGCCGTTTGCCAGGTGACCAGACGCTGCCTTCCTGCGCCATTCATCCGGCAGCGGCTGGCTGTATGTGCTGTTCGTCATGCCGAGCGGCGCCAGTACGGTTTCCCGGGCGATGTCCGGATACGGTTTCTTCTCGATGTCCATGATCGCCAGCTGCGCGATCGTGGTGCCGCCGCCCGAATAGCGAAACTGCGTGCCCGGCGCCAGATTAACCCGCACCGCGGCCGTGTTCGCCGGCGCGACTCCATCCAACACCTGCTGTAGCGTCGGGACTTTTTCGGTAACCGCGTAGCCAGGGAAGCCATGAACGGTCGTACCCGCGGTGTGGCTCAACAGATTTCTGAGCGTGACTTTCTTATTAGCTGTGAATTCGTTGTCGGGAAGTTTCCACGTCGTGAGTTTGTTGTTGATGTTCTCGTCCAGCGAAATTTTCCCCTGCTCAACCTTCTTCATCGCGACCATCGAGTTGACCGATTTGCTAATCGATCCGGCCTGAAACAAGGTCTCGGTGGTGACGGGATCGTGGATCTCGACATCCTTGACGCCGTAGGCACGCGCCCATTCGATTTTGAAGTCTTTGATGACGGCGATGCTGAGTCCCGGCACTTTGTATAGCTTCATGCGATCCTGGAGCGAGAAAGCCGGATCGCCTTTGATAAGCACCGAAGGGAGCAATCCCTGTTCGACCCGCTTTATGCGCGCGTCGACTTCGGACTGAACGGTTGCGGGAGTGCGGGGTTGCGATGATGGCAACAATGATGATGTTTGAGCGAATGCGATCGAAGGGACGATGTAGATAAATAAGAGTAGTCTGCAGAGAAGACGCTTCATGATGGACCTCTGGATTATTTGGGAAGTGATCTGGGGACGTGAGACTCGTTTGTATCACGGGTCTTAATGTCCGACAAGCTTTAGCTTGTCGAAGGAGCGCGGGCGAGCCGCCTGCGCTCCTTCGGTGTCGGACAACAGAGCGCGCAACTGGTCAAGAAGAGGCGTTTGCCCCTTCAAAATCTTTCGCATCGCAACATCAATCGCGAACCAGGCCGCTTTATCCACCTCGGGAAATTCCTGCTGACGGCCGGACCGGGGCGGCCACTCGATCGAAAACAGATTGCTGCGAAGCGTGGAACAATCATGGTCGCCATTCAGCGCCCAAGCATAGACAATCTTGCCACCGGGTTGCCGGACCGGTTCCAGCTCGATGAACTCTGAATCGTCGTCGCAATTGCCGGCGCCCGCTTTCCATCCGGTTTCTTCTTCGAACTCGCGTTTGGCGGCGGCCAGCGCATCCTCGTCGTCCGCGAACTCTCCTTTTGGAATCGACCACGCGCCGTCGTCTTTCTTGGCCCAAAATGGTCCGCCGGGATGAACCAACAACACCTCGATGTCGTCGGCACCCCGGCGAAACAACAACAGCCCCGCGCTCTTCTTAGGCACCAAACCTCCTGCGCTTACATGTCAACGATGGCCTTGAATCCGCCGTATCCCATACGCTTGTAGTCGAACGGCGGCTTTTGGCCTTCCATAATTTTATTCATGCGTGGATCTTTCATTACCTTCGCGTTAACTTTGTCGCGATGCGCTCGCGATTTGAAGACGATGAATGAAAACACCACCGTCTCACCCGCTTTGGGCTTCAGGATCTCAGTGAACGGCAAGCCGAATTTTACGTTCAGGTCGTCACCAACTGCTTCCATGTATTCGAGGGCGCCGTGTTCTTTCCAGATTTTCCCTGCAGCCTTCGCGATCTTCTGGTAGGCCTCGATGTTCTTCTTGGGTACCGGTAATAGAAATCCATCAACGTAGCGCATTTTGTCTCCTTTTAGTTGGTTGAGTAGGTTGGAATAAGACGTCGCCTACATTTCAGGCAATCCGTCGACAACTTTTACTGGTCGGACTTCGACAGTACCGATGCGTGCGCCGGGTATCCGGCCGGCGATTTCGATCGCTTCGTTAAGATCGCGCGCGTCGATCAGGAAATACCCGCCGACCTGTTCGCGTGTTTCGGCGAATGGGCCATCGGTCACCAGCCGTTTGCCGTCGCGAACCGTAACCCTGGCCGCGCCTTCGGTCGAGTGCAAAGGCGCGGCGTCAAAGTACTGCCCGGTGCTGTGAAGGTTATTAGCAAGTTGAACAGACTCGGCCAGCATCTCGCCAAGTTTGCTTTCGCCGACGGCGGCCAGGGTTTCTTCGTTGTGGTGCACAAGCAGTAGGTATTTCATAGGTGTGCAATCATAAGGCTTGGTTGTCGTCCCCACGCGACGAGCGAACATCTTATTTCGCACCCGCGCTGTTAATCATCCATGGAATGCCGAACTGATCCACCAGCATGCCGAATCGTTCGGCCCAAAACGTTTTGCCGATCGGCATCTGGATCGTGCCCCCGTCTGCCAGAGCATGAAACACGCGTTCAGCTTCATCCGCGTCTTTGATCTGCAGCGACACATGAACGCCTCTGGGCGCTTCGTACTGTCCCGGCGGCGCGTCGGAGCCCATCAATTCCTGATCACCGACAGTCATGTACGCATGCAAAATCTTGTCGCGCCATTCGGCGGGCACGTGCTCCTCGGCGGGAGTGCCTGCGAACGTACTGATTCCCTGGATCTTGCCTCCCAGGCATTGCTCGTAAAACTTAAACGCTGCTTCGCACGTTCCGTCAAAAGTCAGATACGGATTGATTTGCATATGGCTTGCTCCTGGCTCGCTGATAAACTGCGCATACCTTAACTCGACTTGAGCGGCGCCAACTTCCAGCGACCGTACGCGACAAACGCAGTCAGCAGTCCAGTGATCAATGGAGACAATGCCGCCGCGGCGCCAAGACCCATAACTGTGGTTACAACCGCGCCGAGCATGATTACTGCCAGACCCGCGGCCGCCAGCGGAGTAAGATGAGTTTTGATGCGCAACAGCCCGGGCAGAATCAATCCCAACCCACCGAGCAGTTCGCAGATTCCGATGAATTTAATGAACAGGCCCGGCAGCACTATTTGGTCCGGCGGTCCCATCGCTCTCATGGCTTCGGTCGAAAGAACCAGCTTCATGCCTCCCGCAAACACAAAGAGAAGCCCCAGCAAGATTTGAAGTATCCACAGCAAAATATTCATTTTCGAATTCCTTTGGTTTGAGTTTGAAGTGAACAACCCTACGATCGAAACCAACCTTATCGGCGAAGCGGAATCAGCGCGCGCACGCGATCATCGCGGAACCATAGCCCGCCCCAAATCAAAACTCCGAAGACGACTGCAAACACGATCGGAAACGCGCCTCCGTTCACGCGAACATGCGTCGCGACCGCGCCGCCTAAATAGCCCGTGATCAGGATCGCGCCAAGCACCGCCGTGCGCGGAACAAAATAAAGGATGGTGCAGACGGTTAAGACGATGCCAAGCGGGACGATCACATTTTCAGGATAGCCGAGCCCCACCGTCGCCTCGACAACCGGAGCGGGCTTGAACAATTTCATCACGCCGTCCAACAGAAGGAAAAGTCCAGCCAGTGCGCTGACGATGCGGCCCGCCCAGACTGCTTTGTTCGAGATCGGAGTTGACTGAATATTTGGTTGCATGAATTCTCCGTTAGTGACAGTGCTAATAAGCTCGATCGTCATTTGCGCTTCTTCGCTTTATTTTCCTTGATACGCGTCTTGACTAACTTCTTGACCAGCGTTGCGGGAAGCGGCTGGTCGGCAGCGAAGCGTATCGTGCCTTTTGATGTCTCGTATTTCGCCAGTTCGTCCTTGTGCACTCCATCACCGCCGGGCTCATCACGTAGAAGCTGCAGTGATCCTTAGCGGCGCCAAAACTCACGAGCGGTCCGTCCTGCCTGAACATCGGCACCTGATAGCTGATTACCTCGACCGCATTTGGCGCGGCTGCTCTGATAATTTCGCGTAGGCGCTCGATCGCAACTCGCGCTTTCTGCGGCACCGCGGCGAGATATTGATCGACCGTTTCGGTTCGCGCACTTCGTTTCGCTGCCGGCTCGTTTAGAGTTTCGCTTTTCATTACTTCTCCACGTCAGGAAATAAGCCGCAGAGCGGCGAAATGTTTATAGCACGTTGACCAAAGTTCATTTCTCCAGCTCCGTCAGGAGCGACATGTGCTATTTCGCCCGTAAACAGGCTTCAGGTTCCAAAGAACAATATCGGGCTATAAACATTTCGCCGCTCTGCGGCTTCCTCCTACGAATCCTTCGGGCTCAAATCTCTAACGGCCCTATTCTCACTTGGGATACTCGTATTCAGCATCCAGTGAATTCCAAACTTGTCTTCCAGCATTCCAAAGTACGCTCCCCAGAACATATCGGCAGGCGGCATTACGACCTTTCCGCCTTCCGACAGCGCTTTGAAAATTCTGTCCGTGTCTTCCTTCGAATCGGGACCCAATGCTATCTGGAAATTATTTCCCTTGGTTAACTTCTGGCCCATCGATTCCGGCGAGTCGCTTCCCAGCAGGAAATTTCCTTCGCCCATCGGCAGCGCGACGTGCATGATCATGTTCTTATCTGCTTCTGAGAACTCGCTGCATTGCGGGTTATCCTTCCATCGCATAAAGCCGCTAAATTCGCCGCCGAATACCGACTTGTAAAAATTGAATGCTTCTTCGGCGTTGCCATCGAAGCTCAAGTAAGGGTTAGTCGTAGCCATCTGTCTTTGCTCCTTCTTATTTTATTAGTACCCAGGTCAATCTCCGGCCTGGTCGGATTTTCCACCTGTCGAAACTACTCACCGTCGTACGCGTGTCCCAGAGTTGCGATATCGATCTTTCACATCTTATTTCCAGCAAAGGCGCAAAGAACAAGCACCTCGCGCGATGATTTCCTGAACCCATTTCTTTGCGCCTTTGCGTCTTTGCGGGAACCTGCTCTTGCATGCTCAAATTACCTGCAGTTCACGATTCCATCATCATCGCGTGCTTCGCAGTATTTGTCGCGGACGGTGCGCGTCCTTTGCAGTTTCCGGGTTCGCCGTCATCGCTCCAGCTTCGTTCATCATCTTCTCCATCAGCGTTTCGATCGCGCGGATTTCTTCGCGGCGGTCTTCGTTTTGGAATCGACGCTCTTCGATTTCACCACGGGACTCTTTCCGCTCTTCTTCAGACCCATGTAGTGTTCGCGTTGTTTCTTATCCAGATGCTCGATTGCATACCTCAGGGTTGTCCGAGGCATTGTCGCCGCGTGTTTATCCAAAAAGCTTATCAGTTTGTCCCGATCAATTCCGCCGGCCGCGCGCAACATCCATCCGGTTCCTTTGTGGACCAGATCCTGATCGTCGTGGAGCAGAATCTCGGCGATCTTGAATGTGTCGTCGACATCGCCGCGCTTTATGAATGGCCCGGTGCTGACGATCGCAGTGCGGCGTTCGAAAGTGTTCTTTGATTTAGCCAGCTTGTACAAAACATCGCGCGGTTTATCAAACAGGTAACGACCGACCACATAGAGCGCGCCCAGATCGACCAGGTCCCAGTTGTTGACTCGATCATGTCGCCGAATGTAAAGCTCGTAGAGCTCTTTCACTCTGGACTCGGGCGTCTTCTTGCTGGTCGCTTGTTTGCCCATGATGCTGAGGGCGCCGGCTCGCGCTTCATGAATCGAACTCTCGAGCAATTTTTCGATTTCACTGGGCTGCATCTCGATAAACTCTTTCGCCAGCGCGAACACATGTCCCATCCGAACACCAATGAACTCGTCACCGGCGCCGTACTCGCCTTCGCCGGATTTGAAGTACCGCAGGATCTTCTTCAGCTCGTCGGGCGATCGAAACGTCTTGAGCTTCCTGATGAATTGATCTGCGGTTTTACTGGCTGACATTTCCTGAAAGTCCTCGTCTGCTGAAGTCGAAAACAGGTTCCCGCAAAGGCGCAAAGACGCAAAGGCGCAAAGAAATCATTAGAGATAGGTTGTGGCTCAACACCTTTGCGTCTTTGCGCCTTTGCGGGAACCAGTCCTTCCTTTCTTAGAAATTCACCTAAATTTCACAATGCTTCGTCCGCAGTTGGCCCGTACGATCCCGGCACCGGTATGTCCAGCAGACGCAGGTAAACCGAAAATTGACCCCGATGATGAATCAGATGACTCAAGGTGAAATCGCGGAAGATCTCTTCTTTTGATCGCTCGAATCGTTGCCGCCCCATAATTTTTAGCCGCCACGGTAACACGAGATCGGCATCAGAAGCGCGTTCCATCGCGCGTTTAGCCGCTGCAACATCCGCGTCAAACATCGCCAGCAGTTCGGCGGAAGAAGTCGCACGGTATGGACTGTAGGTGGTCGGATCGATATCGAGCTCGTCCTGGCTGAATATCGAATCGGTCCAGCGAATGCAATCGACGATGTGCGACGCCAGCATTCCGGCCGCGAAAGACTTCTGGTGCGGCCGCCATGTCAATTTGTCATCGGGCAATCGCTCCAAATGTTTGCGCGTAGTGTGCGCCTCTCGCTCGAATTCCTTTATCAATGAATTGATCGTCGTCATGCTGTTCCTTGTCGACCTCCGAAGAAATATCCGATAAACTTCAGTTTGTCGCTCTACCCAGTGAAGCGAGAGAACCCCGGGAATTCTGACTTGAGTTTGTCGTCTGTTATCGACAAGCTAAAGCTTGTCGGACATCGGAAGCCCGCCGATATCCATCACTGGCCGGATCTCGATCGTGCCGAACTTTGCCGGCGGAACTCGTTCAGCGATCTTCAGTGCCTCGTCCAAATCGCGCGCGTCGATCAGGTAGTACCCGCCCAGCTGTTCGCGTGTTTCGGCGAACGGGCCGTCCGTCACCAGCCGTTTGCCGTCGCGCACGCGAACGCTGGTCGCAGTCGCAACCGGATGCAGCGGGCTGGCGTCGCGATAAACTCCCCTCGCGCTTAAATCCTGGGCGAACTGAGCTGATTCCACATAACAATGCTCGCGCTCGGCGTCGCTCATCGCTTGCTCGTCAAGATAAACCAGCAACATATATTTCATAATTTGGGCCTCCACATCTAAATCGAACGGCGGTGCGCAGAATCGACACCCGGTCACAAAAAATTTATCATCAGCCATGCTCCCCAACCCTTACGCAACTGTTGACTCCCTGTATCGCTCAGATTGGGGCCGGATCGTAGCCACTTTGATTCGGCTGGTTGGCGATTTTGACGTGGCCGAAGAATCCGCGCAGGAAGCATTTACCGCCGCCGTAGCTCAGTGGCAAACCGACGGCGTTCCCGAATTTCCACGCGCCTGGATCATCCAGACCGCGCGACACAAAGCCATCGACCGGATTCGCCGGGCAGACTCGGCTAAATCAAAAACTCGAAGCGGTTGCGGAAATCACTCCGATTATAGAGGAACCCAACTTCGAGACCGACGAAATTCCCGACGATCGACTACGTTTGATTTTCACTTGTTGCCATCCGGCGCTGGCGCTCGAAGCTCAGGTTGCCTTGACGCTTCGCACGCTGGGCGGGCTTCAGACCGACGAGATCGCGCGGGCTTTTCTGGTTCCGACCGCGACCATGGCTCAACGGCTCGTGCGTGCCAAACGGAAAATTCGCGATGCGGGAATTCCGTATTCCGTTCCGGACACGAACGACATGCCGGATCGGCTCGACGGAGTTTTGACCGCGATCTATTTGATCTTCAACGAAGGATACGCGCCGACCCACGGTGCGCCCGTGGTGCGGGCCGATCTGTGCAGCGAGGCGATTCGTCTTGGTCGCCTGCTTCGAATTCTTTTGTCGCCCCAACCGCCCGCCGAAGTTACCGCGCTGCTTGCTTTGATGTTGCTTCATGATTCGCGCCGCGACGCCAGGTTGGACGAAGCGGGCGATCTGGTAGTGCTGGAAGAACAGGATCGCAGTCGATGGAACCGCGAACAAATTGCCGAAGCGCTTCCGCTGGTCGAAGAGGCGCTTCGTGTTGGGCCGGTGCCGTACACGCTGGAAGCGGCGATCGCGGCAGAACATTGCCGGGCGACAAAAGCTGAGGACACAGACTGGCCGCGAATCGTAAGTCTTTACGATCAACTCGAACAACTTATGCCGTCGCCGATTGTGTCTCTGAATCGCGCAGTGGCTGTGGCGATGGCCGATGGTCCGGGGCAGGGGCTTGAACTGATCGACGAACTATCAGCCGGTGGGGAGTTGGACGACTATCACTTGCTACACGCCGCGCGCGCCGATTTGTTGAGACGAAAAGGCGATAACGAAGAAGCGGCCAAGAGCTATGCTCACGCGCTCGAGCTGGTGACGAACGAAAGCGAGCGCAGATTTCTCGAACAACGATTACGAGAAGTTCAATCGGCTGTTATGTAAAAGATGTCAGATGCTGGATGTCAGACGTTAGATGTGGGTTTTTACTAATATCTGACATCCAGCATCTGACATCTCTAAATAGCTATCGACTTCATTAACTCCGGCCCCTGGTTTCGCACCGAGCCGACCGCTTTTCCCACTGGCCAGTGAATCATGTCTTCCGCCGGATAGGGACGCAGGAGTTCCTTCAGCAACGAAACATCTCGGGTTTCGTCGTCAAGCCATTCCCTGTAAGAATCAGAGTGAAGGATGACAGGCATTCGGTTGTGAAAGTTTGCGAGTAGCTCGTTCGGCTCGGTCGTAATGATCGTGCAGGTCTCAACCACTTCCCGATTCGCATTGCGCCACTGTTCCCACAGCCCCGCGAAAGCAAAGAGGTCTTTGTCCTTTAGGCTGAAGTGATAGGGAAGTTTCTCGCCGCCCAGTTTCTGCCACTCGTAAAACCCGGAAGCCGGAATCAGACATCGCCTGCTCCTGAAGGCAGAACGAAAAGCCGGTTTTTCTCCAATCGACTCGCACCGGGCATTAATCATCCTGGCTGCCTGCGATTCGTCCTTCGCCCAAAACGGCAGCAGACCCCATTTCATTTGGACAGCTTCACGCTCGCCATGCGATTGGCGAACGGCGACAACTTTCTGAGTCGGCGCTACGTTGTAAGAGGGCTCCGGATCAAAGGGCAGTCGAGTGAGACTAAACTCTTCGATCAGGCGTTTGGGACTGACAACTTCGATCACAAATCTTCCACACATGAGAAGAATTGTAGGAAGCGCGATATGAAGGGTCAAGGCGGGATAAATCTGACCAAAACAATTCGGTATGAGTTATTGATTCAATGAGCGCCGAAGGCGCGGAAGAAGGTAGCCAGGGGCAAGCGCGTAGCGCACTGCCCCTGGTGAAGTTATGAGAAGACGGTTTAGCCCTGAAAGGGCGACCGGAAGAGGGAGTCTAAAAAATGCCGTTGTGGTCGTTCTTTCGCAGAATGCTGAGCGTGTCGATATCACCCCGTCGAGTTGCGTCTAACCATTCGTCCACGAGCGATCGGATCGCTGCTTCATCCTTATCCATCCGCTGCTACCTCTGAAAACCTGTGACCATCACCTGATCACTTTTTCTTCGACGACTTCTTTGTTGATCTCTTTTTTGGGACCTTGCCGCCTTCTTTCCTGGCTTCCGACAATCCGATCGCGATCGCCTGCTTCTTGCTCGTTACCTTCTTGCCGGATCCGGTCTTGAGCGTACCCTTCTTCCGTTCGTGCATAGCCTTCTCGACTTTTTCAGAAGCCTTCTCGCCATACTTCGCCATAACACCAGTCTCCTTCTTAGCCTTTGGACGCGCCCCGCGCCTTCTCGTTTGCCGAGTCGCGATTGATCAATTTCGAAAAGCGACTTTCGCTCCCGTCCTTGGTTTGCTCCTGATACAGAAAGGCAAGGTTGTTCTCGTCAAAACCCGCGAAGAACTCTTCCCATGAGATCGGCTCCAGCGTGTCTTCACCTGAATAACCGGGGAAGTCAATTCGCAAGACACCCGCGGTGTCTCCCTTGGCGGTACCTTTCACCACTGCCGGACGTCCGCCTCGTTCTTCGACCCATTGTCGAATCTCTTCATGATCGGTTGTTACTTTTGATTCAGCTGATTCAGTCGCCATAACAAGCCTCCTTCTCAAATCCACTTGCGAGTAAACACATTGCGCTGAAGAGAAGACAATCAAGTGCCGTTCCAAACAGGACGAGTGATTAAGTCGGCGAGTAACCGCAAATGAAGGTGATCTCGCGATCCACGCATCACGATTCAGCAACGAAACAATACAGACACTGATGGTTTTGAGGACATTTGCCTTATGTCCGACAAGCTTTAGCTTGTCGTTGACTTTCTTCATCTTCGATTTCGACATCAACGACAAACTGAAGTTTGTCGGACATTTTCAGGCAGACAACAAAAAAGGCGGCCCGAAGGCCGCCTCTAAGTTTCAACCCAACGTCGTCGATGCTATGGCAGAGCCACAAAATCGACGTCCGTCAAGTTTTCATTTACCTGCATCGTCTGCGGTTTAAACGTAAAGCGTTTTGAAAACGCTGTGACCGTATACATCCCGCCGCCCGCGACATTAGTAAAGCGGTAGAATCCGGCCGGGTTAGTGGTTACGATTCGTGAATTACCCATCGAATCGCTGAGCGTCACACGGCCCGGATAAACTCCCAAACCTCCAGCCGTCGTTACACGACCGGACACAATCACGTTCGAAGCCACCGCACTCGGCCCCTGGACCTGAACGGTGATCGGAGCTCCCGTTTTGAAGAAACCGACCGTCGCATTCACCGTTGTCGGCGGACGATTGGAATCAAAACGGAAGTTGTAGAGCGTGCCCCATCGGATAGCATTCGCGTTTGGATTCTGCGCCAGCGTTTCCGAATTCCAGGTCATCGAACTGCCCGTTTGCGTCTGGGCCCACGGCGTGCTGCTGAATCCGGCATTTCCTACTGTTCCATCGCCCGACGATCCGGGATGCTGCGGCGGGGCGTGAAATCCGATGTTCGTAATCGTGATTCCGGTTCCCAGAGGAACGCCGAAAGACTGAATAGCGCGATCGAGGTTCTGGTTATAGACAGCGTACTCGTAATGCCAAACTCCGGGTGAAGTTTGCGTCACTTTGTAAGCAACCGCGCCGATCCCGTCGTTGGTTGCATCGGGTTGAATCTGAACGATCGACGCTCCCGGCCAGGCATTAACGGCAGACTTCATTCTTACCGTCGCGCCAACCGCTGAGAAGCCGAAAGGACTGCCCGTGCCGGTAACGTTGTAACGTCGGTACGAGACGTTATTGTTCATGTTGCACTGTCCGGGATTCGCGACGCACCAGACGTATTCGTGCGGTGTGACGTACTGTGACTCGGCGTAGTAAGTCGCACCCGCATTCTGCGACGTGCTCAGGTCGCTGATCTCTGTAAGAATTCTGTGCGATGTTCCGTTGTGGACGTGGTCGCCGTGACTGTTATTCGGCGTAGGCGAATCGTTTCGCGGGTAAGCGCCGGTGAAAGGATTAATCCACGCGCGCGATCCGAGATTTGGTCCCGAGTTCAAGCCGGCATCGTAAGGATCCGAACATCCTGACCCCAGATTCGAGCCACCAACGTTATTACAACCATAACCGCAGAGATTCTGTCTCAGCGCCGTGAACGCATGTTTGACACTCGACTGACCGATTTGTTCAAAGCGCTCGTCGTTCGAAGTGCCTCCGCTCATTCGATAAAGGTTCTGCGGAATTACCGGATGGTCGTTGGAAGGATTGGCAACCCAGTGCAAGTCCACCACACCGGCGTTACAGGAGTCAGTTCCTACGGCGAGTCCGACTCGTGTCCCGCTGCTGTTACCGAATTGGGCCAGCCCGTTCAAATCTCCGACGATGACGTCGGGTCCGGGGACAGTCCCGTTGTCGGGAGAAGCGATAGTCGGCATCGACTCGGATTCGACCTGGCCGTTCACCACCTGCGTGATTTCGATCGCGCGCATGGTTGCTGACATAGAAATTTGTCCGACCACGACGCCGGCATCAGACGGGCGTCCAAGATCGCTGGCAAATTCTTTAGAAAGCACCAGCCTTCCCATCTCGAAGCTCAGCAAATGCTGGCTGCCGTTGTAATCGAAAGCAAGGCCTTCAATGTTGAAAAAAGTGAAGCCGGTTTTCGCGTCGCGGACGACAAGATCACCTGATCCGCCCCAGGACAATTTCTCGATCATCAGCTGCTGATGCGACGCATTTAGTTTTCCGGGAAGAGACGCAGAATTTTGTGAAATCAGTCCCATTGAGCTGGGCAACGGCCCGCGCAGTTCGTTGTTGAAAACAAGGACTGTGAAGAACGCATTGCGCTCTACTTCAAAACGCAGTCCGCTAATTTTCGATTCTCCCGCTCCACTTCCATTGAGCCGGTTCAAATCAAGATCCATGGCGACGCTTCCGCTCGCTACGATCATTTTCTCGAGGGTTCCATTACTACCGTCCTGACCGCCTTGTTTTCGTTCGGTTGCGGACTTGTCCGAACCGTTCCGATTAAACTCGGTCATCAAATGACCGGAACCGTTGCTTAAGAAAATAAGAAACGGTAGCAGAGCACTGAGCATTGTCTTCAACATAATTTCGCCTTCCAGCCGCTTAGGTTTGCAAAGTGATAAACTCTTTTCGCTTGGGGTTTGGTTCCCGCTGCTTGCTGCACTAGTTGTTGAACATCGGCGGGGTAAATCCGGGCGTTTTCTTATACACGGTTTTAGGTGCTTTAATCAAGTCAGGCACAGTGCAGTCTTCTGCGACAAACTGGTCCAGAAGCGACATATATTTTATGAAAAGTGGTTGTATAAGCCAAAAAACGAGCAAACGGCGGTCGATCGAGCTACCTGTCCTTAAAAGCCCTCCGGTTGAGGAAACGGGCATAAGCAAATCGCGGACGAGCCGCTGGCGAGCGGCGGCGCTTATTACTCTTACTTTGCTGATGATCGTGCACTTCATTCAGTGGCGTTTGATGGGGCGGACGATCTCGCCGATCGAGCCGTCCGAGACGATGTATACGCTCCAGCGCGGCGCGATCAACGCGGGTTTTATCTTCTTCACTTTGGCGATCCTGGGGACGCTGATCTTCGGGCGATTCGTTTGCGGCTGGGGCTGTCACATCGTCGCGCTTCAGGACTTCTGCGCATGGCTGCTGAAGAAAATGGGTCTGACACCAAAGCCGTTTCGATCTCGGCTCCTGGTCTATGTCCCGCTCGTTGCCGCGCTCTACATGTTCGTTTGGCCAACCGCATATAAGTACTTTGCAAAGGCCCCGAACGAGCCTTTGATTCCGCAGTTCACCAACCATCTTGTCACCAGCAATTTTTGGGAGACTTTCCCGACGGTCGCAGTGGCCATTCCTTTTCTTTTCATCTGCGGATTCATGACCGTCTATTTCCTCGGGTCGAAGGGATTCTGTACCTACGCGTGTCCGTACGGAGGTTTCTTTAGTCTGGCCGACAAAGTTGCGCCGGGAAAGATTCGCGTGACCGACGCCTGCAACCAGTGCGGTCATTGCACTGCGACCTGCACATCCAACGTTCTGGTCCACGCGGAAGTGAAACAGTACGGAATGGTCGTCGACCCGGGCTGTATGAAGTGTATGGACTGTATCAGCGTGTGTCCGAACGACGCGTTGTATTTCGGTTTTGGAAAGCCGGCCGTTGCGGTTCCGAAGTCGATTACGAAGAACTATTCGCTCACCTGGCCCGAAGAGATCTTCGGAGCGTTGGTGTTTCTGGCGAGCTTTTTCGCGGTTTGGGACGTCTACCAGCTGGTTCCTTTGTTGATGGCGCTTGGCATTGCGACGGTCACTACGTTTCTCGCCTTGAGATCATGGAGGTTGCTACGCGCTAACGACCTCGCCTTCTACCGGTTTAGTTTGAAGTCGTCCGGCTCGATTCGAAAAGCGGGTTGGGTATTTTTGAGTTTTGCAGTGCTGTGGATTGGATTGAACGCGCACAGTGGATGGGTGCGCTACCACGAATCAGTGGGAACGCGGGCGTATGAACGAATCAGCATTCCGGACGAACTCGCCCTTGCGCAGACGAATCCGATTAGGTGGATAAGTCCGAGCGAACGCGAGAACGTCGCCACTGCTAAGAATCATCTTCACTCTGCGATCGATGCAGGACTGTTTGTAAATGCCGAGGCGCTGCCGAAGCTCGCATGGGCCGAATATCTTTCCGGAAACACCGAACAAGCCATCCAGTTGCTGTCATCGGCGGCAGAGCATCAACACGGTCAGGGCAAAGCGCTGAGCCTCTATTACCGCGGCGCGATCCTGAACCGTTTGGGACGTTACGAGCAGGCGCTGACGAGTCTGGATCAGGCTTTAGCAGAAGCTCCCGATTTGATTCTGGCCCGCGAGGAAAGAGGCGAATCGCTCTGGCTGATGGGACGCAAGCAGGAAGCGATGTCGGCATGGAACGATGCGGTCGGGCGGAATCCTGGTTTAGTTTTGGCGAACAATTTTCTCGCCGGCGGCGCCGCATCGCTGGGACAGACCGACGCTGCCGCGAATTACGAAAGACAAGCCGACCAGGT
Source organism: Pyrinomonadaceae bacterium (assembly GCA_963702045.1). Classification (GTDB taxonomy): domain Bacteria; phylum Acidobacteriota; class Blastocatellia; order Pyrinomonadales; family Pyrinomonadaceae; genus JACMLC01. The sequence goes on along the minus strand of OY969701.1, from coordinate 3,649,785 downwards.
CACTCCCGCTGACCCGCTGTTTCACTGGATGATCGGTATGCGATTGAAGAACGTGGGAATGAATGCATTGGCGGAAAAGCATTTTCAGAGGGCGATTCAATTAAATCCTGAGTTCAAGAGGGCACGGAGTTGAGATTCGTGTGGGCTTGGGCGAGGTGCACTATCCGCTTTGGAAGCGACGTCGAGTATCGTTTGTGATCGACAATGCCACGCACGAGCGAACGAACCACGAAATGCGAAACATAGCCACACGAAACTTATTGATTTTTCGTGTGACTTCGTGAATGGCTCGTTCGTGTTGTTTCGTGGTAAGCGGTTCTTGCTTACTTCCCAGGCAGCTGGAATTCAAATTAACTCACTAAATTAAGAAGCCGAGTCATTGTCAGAACCCTCATGTCAGTTGAACCAACGGCAACAGCTCTGATCGGAGGCGTCGAAAAGCGCGAGATAAGGATCGTCGAATACGATCCGGACTGGCCCAGGCAGTTTGAATCTCAAGCCCGGATCATCGCCGAGGCGCTTGGCGACTCCGCTCTGCGAATTGAACACATCGGTTCGACGTCCGTTCCCGGATTAGCCGCAAAGCCGATCATAGACATTCTCGTAGTGGTCCATGATTCCGCGGATGAGTCGACCTACCTGCCGCGATTGGAAGCGGCGGGGTATGTTCTAAGGGTGAGGGAACCGGATTGGAACGAACACCGGATGTTCCGGACTTCTGAAAAGGACGTACACATCCATGTCTACTCGGACGGCTGCGCGGAGATTCGGCGATACCTTATCTTTCGGGAACGCTTGCGCCAGAACATCGACGATCGACGCCGCTACGAGCAGACCAAGCGCGAACTGGCCGCGAAAGATTGGGCCGATATGAACGAATACGCGGAAGCGAAGACGGAAGTGATCGAAAGCATCTGCGCGATTGCCGGAACGGGAAGGCTCGATTGAACGAACTTGAGGCTATGCAACCGACAATCAAATATCGAAGGCTCAGTTTTGCACTTCGCGATACAAGCATTTCGAGGACGCGTCATGTTACATACTGGTCGAGCTGGCCAACCAGGGTTTGGTGAAGTGAGACTGCAAACGACACCCATCAACAGCAACTCTATTGGCCCTTCGTGGGTAATGGTGCAGTTTGCATAAAGAGAAGATAAGACGGTTTCACGCAAAGGCGCGAAGAACCGAAAGCATAAGACGCAAAGAAATCATTCATAGACTTTGCAATTCTGAGCGCTTGCTAACATTACTTGCTCTTTGCGCCTCCTGCTTTCGGTTCTTTGCGCCTTTGCGAGAAATTTCCTCCTGACAAAGTCCGAAACTGCAACCACTATCTCTTCGTGCTAACGCTTGACACTGGTCCACTACAGGCATAAGGTTCCCGCGTTCACTCTGCTCCGTCAACCTCACGTCCAAAAGTTAGCCCGGCAGAGTAGAACAAAGCTTTAGAAAACCTATTTGCATTTCCTGCCCAGACTACCGGGTCGACTTGTCTTTCGGTCGATCTACCGCTCATCAACCGCTATGTCTGAAGGGAGATTTGTATGGAACTGATTAGAAGTTTTCCGCGAAAGCGATTAATGGCTATCGCGCTGGTGCTCGCCTGCCTTGTGGTGGGCAGCGTAGCCGCCTGGCAGGCGTCCAAGCTTCCGGCTCAAGCTAAATTTGAGAAGAGGCAGCCCCTGCAAGAGCGATTGCAAAAGGGAGTGGGGAGCGAAGTTCAATTCGCATCGCGCGCCGCCAATACCGAGCAGATAGCTGCGGCGGTTTCGTCTACTTCCGATTTCATCCGCTGGCGCTCCGGCCTCACTTTGTCGGACGGAATGAAACAGAAACTGATCGAGGCCGAAAGCAATGTGCTGCAAGGCAAGGTCGGACGCCTCACCGTTGAGCAGATGACCGACAACCTGACAGCGGCAGTCGTGGATCGGCTGGCAACCATCACGGACGAAGAGATCCGGCATACGGTCGAAGTATCGTCCGACGATTACGGTCAAGTCATGTCACGAGCCGATGGCAAGTGGGGTGTCCTGACTCAGACGGAATTAATGCGCCAAGCGAAATCCGCGCGCGAGTGGAGCAAGAGAGGTGACTCCGCTTTGCGAATCGGATTGCGTTCGATGATTGAATCAGAAGTGAGCGATCGCGTGAACGCGCTCAGCGCAGCCCTGCCTGAGCAGTTCGGGCAAGCCCGCGCGCAGGGCGTTACACCGATGCAGGCGCTTCTTATCGCCTACTCTGTCGCGGCGGACGATCCGTTGACGGATTCGCGCAGCGACATCACGACAATGTTGATTAAGAAGCGGATGGATGCCGGGATGACCAGAGAGCAGAGGAGAGCGCAGAAGGACGTCTCCGGCCGACCGTACGGTCCGAATGGGTTGTTACATCCTTCGAACCCGTACATTTTCTTCAACAAGGTGGGCATATTCACGCTGCTGAATCTCAGCGAGGGAGGTAAAAACTAATGAAAAAGACACTGTTAGTTTTACTGCTCTCTCTTCTGCCGATCCTTTCCAGCTGCGGCGGCGGCGGCGGAAACAGTTGCCCTCTTACGGGACTTACCCCTGGCGCAACTTACCTGATCTTTATCACTTACAATGGCGTAGCCACAACGTTCACCCGCGTCGCACCCGCGAATGGGACCATTAACGTTCAAACGTCTGTTAATTGTGCCAATGTGGTAGCTGTCCTTACCACCAACTCCAATCTATCGCTCGGCGCCAGCCCGTCGTCGATCTACCTGCCGAGCCCGCCCTCGACGGCGACCATCACTGGCCAGAGCTTCGATACGACCTACGGCATGCCGAGGGTCGAGTATTTCGATGGCACCGGTTACCTGGTCGGGTCGGTTTTGGCGAGTTCAGTGTCGGGCAGCACCTCGTTGCAGGCTAGCGTGCCTGATTTGTCCTACGCCTACTCAGGCTCATATGTGGTAAGGGTCACGAACAAGACTTCCTCGGGCTATTACGCGCACTTCGTCGGCACTGCAACTATCTCTGCATGGGGCAGGGATCGTCTCGACAGCGACGGCGACGGTTGGTATGACGACGAGGATTGTTATCCTGAGGATCCCTATATGAACTGCAGCACCGGGATCTGTGGCGGTGGTCAAGAACCGATCTACGTCTGCCCGTAAGTTGATCGTCACATCAACTTTTCAGATGGTCCGGGTGATTCGAGCTTGCGACAAACAAGTCGAAACACCCGGACCGTCTGAAGCGGGAAGCAAAGACGTTTCCTGACACTGGTAACCGGACACGCGCGGTCCAGTTAGGATCAGACGCGCGGGGTGTTCGCGCTGGTGAGTCTTGACAACGTGGCCGGAAATGTCGGCTCAGAATGGCGGAATGATCAGCATGTTCGTGCCAGGGCAAATACGTCTCTGCGGAGTTGATTGGATGCCACTCAAATTGACGGGCGACAGCAGCGGAAACTCTTTGCCCACTTTGACCGTGATGTTGAACAACGTCACGTTCTCGAGAGACTGGGCATTCTCGTTCGCAGGTTCAATCGTGAAGTGTACCGAACGTCCATTGATATCCGTCGCTGCCCTGTAACCCTTCGCCCTCAACTCGTCGGACGTGGTCGCTCCTCCGATCACGATGTCGTCGCGATCGAACAACACGTCGCCCTCCAGCTTCTCAATCTTCTCTGAGCCCAGAGAGCCGTGCAGCTTGACCGCAAAGATTCCCGACCCTTCTGGCAGAATCACAACTGAGTCTGGCAGAATCAATGGCGCCGTCGCAATGGCTTTCTGAATCAAGACCGCCTCAACGTCCGCCAAAAGTTTCTGATACGTTTGTTTCCCCTCTTCGGAGCGCGTCGTCCAGCCGGTCGAGACGAGATTGTTCCAGAAGACGTTGCGTATTGGTTGCCACTCACCGACGGGGCCCTGACAAGCGGTCGGCTTGTATTCCTTCTCGGCGATAAACCGAAACAGCAACTCGTCCGCCCCAGACTCAGATTGCAGTCGGCGAAAGATGACCGGCGAAGAGAAGGCCGCGGGAAACTTGCTGTGCTCTCTCAGTTTCCGACGAGCTGAGTGGACCGCCGCTTCGACATCGCCACGGTTAATCCGCAGGAGGCTATCGAAGAATTCCTCGAGAAACATGGTTGCGTCGCCCACATCCAGTCGATAGCGCATGCCGACGACCAGCTGCGTACGCGTTTCCCAGCTGGAGATGAGGGCTTGCGCCACGCCGCGGCTGCCGCGCAGCCATTCAGACATCTTCCTCTGGTGCAGTGTCTTGAACCGCTCCTCCGCTATTTGCTCGGCGGTGAGACAGGCGACCAGCAGCACCACCGGAACCTGGTTGCTCTGGAACGGACTGATGATGTCGAAATGTGGAACGTCTTTATGCCCCTCACCATCTTCGAACTGAAGACAGCTGCTGCCGTCGGACGTCTTAACACTACCGTGTCCCAAATAAATAACCAGGTTGTAAGAGTCGTTATTCTCTTTCATCTGGTCCGTGAACGCCTTCCAGGTGGCGGGCTTGTTAATGCTCGCCTCGCTGCTAAGGACGTCCACGACAATCGCGCCTGGTGCGAATTGAGTTTCGCCTAGTCGAAGAATACTTTTGCGAATTGGTTCCGCCTCCGGCACGGCCAGCCCGAGGTCTTTTGGATTTGAGCGCACGATTAATATTCGTAACGGCCAGTCAAAGGAATTGGCCGGCGGGCCTCCATTGGCGTTCTCGTCCACCAAATGGATCACTGCGGCGACGCGTTCGCTAAGCGAGTAAGGAGTGTCCTGGCCCTCCGGGGTGATCAATTCGACGGGTAACTGTGTCGAATCAAATGTTTCGCGTAGGGTATTATCGACTCTAAAGATCAAACGGAGTCGTTGATCCTGAGGTAAGGCGGTCAGGGTGGCCAGGAGCGCTTCCCTTACGTCGTCGCCCAACAACCACTTGCTGATCCTGTCCCCCACAAAATGCACTTTGTGCCGGCCGTCGTCCTCCTCGTTGTCGCGCAATTCTCCCAGCGTTGAGGGTTCGATTACGACTGGTGTAGGTGGTGGCGGCTGACGCTGCTCGACCTCTACAATGAAGAGATCCCTTTCCTGTGGCATCTCGCGACCTTTCGACTTCATCGTGTCGAAACGCACGATCTTAACTTTGCCTTCTTCCGCACGCGTGAATCCGATGATGAAATCCTTAGTCATCCCTGTGAAGCCCCCCTTTCCTCTGGTTCGTTGTCTTCATCGCCCAGCCACTGATCGAGTTTCTCTTGTAGCATCTGTTGTTTGACGCTGGCCTCTTTCTCAAAAGCGTCGAGGATAGATTCAAAGCCTCGCGTGTCAATTTCCTTCAACTGTTGCAGCGCTTCTCGTGACAATTCCAGTTCAGCATTAATTTGTGAGACATTTTCAACCTGCTCGGTCTCCTGTTGCTTGAAGGTATGGCGATACCGCTGGCGCAGGAAGAGTGCCAGCGAGCGCGGCATGGATTGGCCGAAGCCCATGGCGAACGCCTTTTCAACTGCAAGGCTGCTGCCCAACTCGGTGTAAAAAGTTTTCCAGAAGGCGCCAAGCTGCTCGGAATTGGAAGCTCCGACTTGCGCGACAATGTTGGGCATCGGTAACGCCGAACCACCAATAGCCGCGAACGCCGAAAACAATGACGGCAGGAAGATGCCGTCAATTCGATTCACATTCGTGTCGTCACTGTTTGGCGGGCTCAAACTCAACACAGCCATCCGGCTGCCGCGTTGAAGCGCGCTCAATTGGCTTGCCGATAGTGTTTCGATGTTAAGTTTCGACCGGAGCTTCTCGCTCCAGCTCTCGTTCCACGTTACAGGCAGCACGTGGCTAAACTTCTGATACAAGCCGAGCCCCTGGCGGAAGACCCACCGACTGACGCGGTTCTTCGCCTCCGATGAGGAATTCGGGCCCGGTCGGCGCATGTAAAGATAACCGTCGTAAGCTAAAGATATGGAGCCATCGGAGACCAGGTGAACCAACTCATAGTTCTGTTTGACTACCTCCTGCAACGCCTTGAGCGGGTCGTCTGGCATGTCTATCAGCTGAATGTTCTCGATGCCTTTGAGCGCCGTAATCAGGTAAGGTGGCGTGATGCCGGGATCATGAATAAAGGCGAGCCGCAATTTCCTGCCTACCGGTAATTTGGGAACCAGATTGTCAGGTGGCAGACCGCGCACGAAGTAAATCGAGTCGGTGCGACTGCCAACCGCGTCGAGCAATAACTCCCAGGGAAGTTTGGCGAAGTTGGGCGTGGGGATACTCCACCAGATGCGGAGTGGTTGCGTCGTTGACGCTTCACCTCGCAGCAGCGAAGCAAGCCCGGGCGAAATTTCCTTAAAAAGCTGATTCTTACTCAGGTATTCACTGGCGGATTTCTCCCCCATTACAAAAGCGCTGCGATAGTCGCGATGCGACGACCAATTAACCACGATTTTCTCAAGAGCAACCAACGGGAAGCCGCTCAATTCCAGCGCCTCTTCCTCCAGCGGCTCCGCAAACGGGTTCATTCCGGTGAGCTGGAGACGGGTATAGACCAACGCATTAAAGGACTGCGTCCCGGTAAACTCGCTCGAACTGGAGATGGTATCGGACGACCTGGCCCCACCTGTAGAGACGACTCTAACGATAACTTCGGGCGTGCTGAAAGTTTGTTCACCCATCTGAAACACTCCTCGTATTTGGCGCCTTGCAGAATTGAGCGAGAGAACGGTTTGCGGCGAGCTCGAGTCTCAGCCCGGAATGAGCTTAATAAACTGAGAAAGAGGTCAGCCCCGTCCGGAATGGGTTGAGAACCAGGGCGCGCGAGTCGCGGGGTAGATCAATGAAGCTGCATCTTTCAATTGGAAAGCGCTCGCGATGTTGGAGCATCTTATATCACAATTTGAGTACGCTTTTCATGCCAATTCTGTATTGTGTGCGTTGGAACGGTCGGGTATCCGAACAATTCTTGACAGGCCGTGCCGCCGGGTGATAAATGCCCAAATACTTTGCCGCAGCTGCAATGTAAGCGGAACGGTTAAGTCTTCGATCTGACCGCTGTAATCGTACCAGGTGGAACATCGGGTTGTTGAGGCCGCCATGGAAGTTCAGCAGCAGTTAACCTACGAGTTGCGGAATCGCGTCGGACTTCTCCCCGGCGTGATCAACGAGCTCAAGGATCTCGCCGCCAAAGACAGCAATGGCATGGGCATTCACCAAAGCCAGATCGAAACCGTCAAGGCACTGCTGGACAAAATGCAGCTTGAAAAGGACCCCCTGATAAATCAGCTTAGCGCGGACCTGCCCCGCGATGAGTTTGCCGCGAGGCGTGAAGAGATTGAGCAGTTTTTAACCGTCGTGAACAGCATCATGGCGACGTTTCGTTATGTTTTTGCCCAACGGGACGACTCACCTGCTGATAAGGCGATCCTCGACATTGCGGATCTGGTTGCGGCTTTTTGCTACAAACCCTACATGGAGCTCGCCAATAGGTGGCGGGGCCTGCCAAAAGATCATTATCGCGAGCCGCCCCTAATCTATCTCAACGCGATGCTGTCGCCTGCAGCCATTTCGCGCCGGCACGATCTGAGACAAGTAGGTCTAAAGCTTTATACCGATACTGAAAACAATTTGCCGATTTCGATGATCTCGATACCATTCCACGACACTATCGCGATCTGGACGTTGTGCAGCCTCTATCATGAAGTCGGCCACTTGTTCGACAACGACCTTAATTTGCGCGACGAATTGAGCACGGCTTTGACAGCTGCGCTGAAAAACTCGGGCGAACAAAACTCCGAAGCTGCGACCAGACGCACGGTGTGGAATTCCTGGATCGCGGAGATGTTGGCTGATGCTTTTGGGGTGCTGCTGGGAGGCGCTGCCTACGGCTATTCGCTTCTGGGAATGATTTTCCGATCTGCTGTGGATGTAACGACCGTCAGCGGAGACAATCATCCCAACGAGCATGTGCGCGCCCATCTGCTGGCCGCGCTATTGCGGGCGACCGGTGTCCCTGGACTCGCAGAAGCGGCGCAAAAGATAACGCTGACGTGGCAAGCTGCTTACGGCGAAATTGTGGAGTTGCAGCCTTACGTCAAAGAGTGTGACGTCGTAGCCGACGTATTACTCAAGACAAAGTTGGATGTCCTGAGGGACCAGCAAAAACAAGATTCGCAGCCGCACGCGCTGGTTGAATTTGGATACAAGCTCGCGGCCGATCATTCGAAGATCGAGAGTTTGGCGTCATGGTTGCGGTCGGGCACTGACCGGCCCGACCCCGATAACTACAATTACCAGTTGATCCCGGCAGCCGCCCAGTTGGCCGTTGAAGGGGTGACCGAAGACTTCGAGAACAACTATCCGGCGATTCAAAGAGCGACCCTCGATTTCATTAGCGAGATCTATCGAGCAAAATTTCTTAATCCAAATCCGAACACTCAAAGTCGACAGGATTATCTCAACAAACTGATCGGCGAACAGAAATTTTTCAGGGTCTAGTTCGCCCCGTCTTTGAACGGGCCTTAAACTTTCCGAGCATTTGCTCAAACAAGGAGCGTTATGGCTGACTATGCAAAAATTCTTCAAGCGTTGGACGAGACGAAGTTGTCGCTTCAACGGCTCGAGGCGGAAATTGTCAGTCTGCAACATGAAGCGGAACTGCCGATAGCCGCAGTTATCCCACAAACAGAACCGCCGACCGCTGATGAATCGGCTTATTTCCCACCGCTGGTGAGCCCCGGCCAACCTGAGCCGATCTATGGTGGGACATTAACCGACGGCTATCCTGATTGTTGTGCTATCGGCAATGAGTTTATGGGTTACTTCTGTACCGGGACGCTAATCGCCGCAAATCTTGTACTCACTGCCAAACATTGTGCGCAGGACTACAACATCACGCGTGTCTTCCTAAGGGGTAACGATGTGAGCAAGCCGGAACAGGGCGATACTATGATGGTCCGGAAAACGCATGCTCACCCGGACCAGACTGTTGATTTGATGCTACTGGTGCTCGAGGAAGAATCAAAAGTAAAGCCACGCGCCATTGTTCGCAGTGAAAAGTTTCAAGCTAAAACCGCGACCGTCGTTGGTTTCGGGACGGTCAATCCCTCGGGTACCAAAGGCTCCGGCCGGAAGCGCAAAGCAAGTGTTCCGGTGATGACACTTGACTGTCAGGAAATGGAAGATCAGGCGCGCTACGGGTGTTATGCCGAGTTCGAGATGGTGGCCGGCCATCGCGGTCTAAAAAGGGACACGTGCAAAGGCGATAGCGGCGGTCCTCTTTATGTCGAGACCGAAGAAGGAAAGATCCTTCTGTTGGGTGTGACCTCGCGGGGCGTGCGGGCTCCGGGGAAGCCCTGCGGCAATGGCGGTATTTACCTGCGTGCAGATCGATTTCGAGATTGGATTCGCGAAACAACCAACGCGAATGTTTAGACCGAGCACAGCATGAAGAAATACGAACGCCGGCGGCAACTAACACGAGTGCCGCCGGCGTTCAACTTGTGAACGTCTCATCGTTAGCCGGCCGCTACGACCAATGTCCTCCAGGCACCGAGCGAATCCAGGCGGCGTACTTGTCCACGCGAACGTAGATGCCACCGTCGCCGCAGGGGCGAGTCGAATCAACCGTAGCGCGAGAGGTCGCCGCAGCCAGAAACCACTGTGACCCGGATTTGACATAGATCGGGCCCCCGCTGTCGCCGTTGCAGCTATCCTTATTGAGGAACGGCGCTCCCGCAACCAGCTCAAGGCCGGCATCGCAGCCATAACGCGTAGGAGCGTCTGCCGAGCACGAAGCTGATGCGACCGGCACATCCACCATGCGTTTGATGCCGTAGCCGGTCGTGCTGTGGGGGTCGGTATTACCAAAGCCGACGGCGCGAACGGAAGCTGCTTTATCGATTATTGCGGCGGTGGCGAACTTGCGAGGCTTGATGGTGACAACATCGCGTTTCAGGATTAGCACCGTGATGTCATTGTGTAGTCCACTTTTGTTATAGTCCGGATGACGCACGGCGTTTAAGACGTCGACGATTTCACCACCGGCGTTTACATTGGTGCCGATGAAGATCCGTGAAGAACATCCGCCCTGGCAGTGCCCCGCGGTGAGCACGACGTTTTTCGCGATCAGCGTGCCGGTGCAGCACCACTGCGAGACGGCGCCGACGGCAACGCAGTCAGGAAAGTCTTTGGTGGGCACGCCGCCCACAATACGGTTCTGGTCGCGTATGAGCTGGGCAGTGTTCTTGATAAAGGTGGGATCCGAGTAGAACCGGTGCGGCGCTAGCGGTACATCGCTGCGCAACGCCCGTCGCACACCGGCACGTTCGGACGTATCTACGGCCTTGGCGCCAACGGCTATGTTAAAAGCGGCCTGAAAGGCCTGGACAAATTTGACCGGGTCAGCATCTGAGATACGAGAAGCGTAATCGCGGGCTGCCTCTGCACTAACGGCAACTAACTCATTCTCGTCGTCCTCCAGCACATCCTGCGCCGCGCGCACTTGAACGCGCCGCTCCAGCCGCTTCATTTCGTCCTTCACACCAGCTCGATCAGTTTTCTTTGACTTGCTTGCCATATTTGAGTGTACCTCCTGCCTTGGGGTGGGATATCGGATTGCGGCCCTCAAGCGGTGTTTGCCAGGTCGGGCCGAAGTGTGGCGTATCGTTAGAGGGGCGCATAATAACATCTGCCCCGATCGGATACTACTGAGATTCCCGAGCTCTGAGGCTCTTAGTCCCGGTCAAGATCCTATGGCTGAAGATGGATCAGATACGGCTCCCACGAAGAGAAGCACGCCGCTGGCATTGTCTCTAATGGCAAAGAAGAAGGGGCGGTCAATGACCATTCGAGGCGGACTCACGAGACTGCGTCCCATCATCACCATTGTTGTGGCCGCGGACTCGGTGCCTTCCTCATTGACCTCGGCCATCGTCTTGTGTTTGAACTGCGTGATGAAGTGACCAGGTAGCCCCATCGGATCAAAATCAGCGGCACCGTTAAAAGCGATGCCCAGGCCCATTGTCTGGAGCGGTTCACGGAGATCTGCTTCGTAGCTCAGTTCAAAGCGCGGCAAGATCAGTTCTACGCGCTGCTCAACAAGCCCTGCAAGTAGTTGATTCCACTTCTTTGCATCTAACTCAGCCAAAAACTTCTTCAGAGGCGCCCCTGGCCCAGGCAAAACAAAGCACGCGCTGATTTCATCTCCGCGGTAACTTAAACTGATTAGTTGGGTCGCGCCTGCTTCACCATATGGATGGGCAGTGACCTGGCTCATCAATTGAACAGGCTTCTTACGTTTGTTCTGAAGGTGGAAATATCCTTCCGCTGTTGCGCGCCTGTCAAAGGGCGCCGACCAAACCCCTTTAAAGTAAGCGGCGTTGACGACGACGCAACTCGATTGCGATCGCAGGTCCGAAGATTCGATGACGGAAGTGATTTTGCCGAGCGTGTGCGCGCGGGTCCATTCATTGACGATCTCGACAGCCGCGCTGGCAGCGAAATCAAGAGTGTCAGCAGAGGCGTCGTAGTAATCTGCGATGATCTTTACAAAAGACGGATTAAATGAAACGCTTTTGTCGGCCCAGAGGGCATTGGCGAAAGCCAATTGGGCGCCAGAAACCTTTTCGAGATGAGTGCGTAGCGACTGGTTCGCACGGTTGAAATCGTCTTGCGTGGTGCTTCGATTTTTGAGGAGCCTGGAAATTGATCGCTTTGTGTTCCCACCCGCGCCATTGAGCAGAATCGCAAGAGAGAAACCAACGCTAATCGGAGAGATAAAGACGTTCTTGCCGCGGGCGCGTTGATACAGCAGTCCCGCCAACTTCAACCCAAAGTCGTTCAACGCCGCCACGTGGCTTGCTGTATCGGCCTTCGCTTGCATTCCTTTGCTCAGCGCTTTGTCGATCATCCTTCCTATGTCGACTAACAGTTCGAAGCGGAATGCTCTCGAAAAGACTCAACCAGGGGCTGGTCCTTAGCAGTTCTATCGGAGCATCCCCAGCTGGCTGCGCAGGCTGGCGATATCGCCGTGGGGTGGCGCCCCAAAATACCTCTTGTACTCGCGGCTGAAATGCGATGGGTCCTCGTATCCCACTCGAAAGCCTGCGCTCGCAGCGTCCAAATCTTCACCCAGCATCAAACGTCTCGCTTCCTGCAACCGCAGGTGCTTTTGAAACTGCAGAGGGCTCATCGTTGTGACGGACTTGAAGTGATGATGAAATCCGGAGACGCTCATCCCAAGCTCGCGCGCGATCTCTTCCATCTTCAACTGCTCGTTAAAATGCTCTCGCAGGTGTCCGATCGCCTTTGAAATTCGCCGCGTGTCTCCGCCCGAAGCTAAGATATGGCCGAGACGTGCGCCCTGGCCTCCAATCAAGAGCCGGTAAATGATTTCTCTTATGATCAGCGGCGCGAGGACCTTTCGCTCGCCCGGTGTTTCGACCACCCGGACCAATCTGACGATCCCGTCGAGCAGATCGGCGTCGACCGAGCTGACGTTCATCGCCTTTAAGCTCGCGTCGCCCTTTCTGATCTGAACATCCGATTCCATCACCACCGAGGCCACGACCGCAGGATCCAAATCCAGCCGGAATCCAAGGTAGGGTTTTTCTTCCGTGGCCTTCTCTACCTGGAAAGTAAGAGGCAAGTCGACCGTGTAGATCATGTAATGGGCGGGATCGTAGCGGAACACTTCCTCGCCCAGGAGTGCGCGCTTGCGGCCCTGCGCTACAAAACAGAAAGAAGGCGTATACACCGATTGAACCGGCTCCGTCGGGGCGGATGCACGGGCCAGATGAAATCCGGGGAAAGCTTCCACAGTTCCATCAGCAGGCACGGCCGCCGCTATCAGTTCGATAAGTTCTGCGCTGTTGTCTCTTATCCTCTGAGCTTCTCGGTCGGAGTCCGGTCTTTTCATATACCGCATGTTACTCGTTTGATTGCTGCGGGGATAGATGACATCCGTGGTTTTTGCAGGATCGTACAATCATTATCGACTATCGTCCTACCGCTCATTTCCCCCACGCCCTAAGATGAATTCAAAGATGAGAAGACAGAATCCAGAGGCGGACGGTATGGTAGGCCGCCAAGTGCCAGTCAAGAATTGGCTCTGTAGAGATGGGAAGTTGAGATCTCAGAAGTAGCACCTTTGTATGAGACGCCCTCGGGTGAAAGAGGATATGGAGCTGAATTCGTTTTCTCGCGCCTGATTGATAGGGATGTCGAACGGGACAAACTTGAATGAGGAAATTGCCTGAATTTTTGGGGCTTAATACGAGAGGGAAATAGATTCATGTACAACGCTAAAGCTTATTCTGCCGCCAGTGCGACATCGCCGCTGGCCTTAACTACGATCCCGCGACGCGAACCGACCGAAAGCGACGTTCAGATCGAGATCCTTTTCTGTGGTGTCTGCCACTCTGATCTTCATTACTCGCGCGACGAATGGCACGACGTAATGGAGGCCGTTTATCCATGCGTCCCGGGCCATGAGATCGTCGGCCGTGTCACCGGGGTCGGTTCTGCGGTCACAAAGTTCAAGCCGGGCGATCGTGTGGGTGTCGGTTGCCTCGTCGATTCCGATCGCACTTGCCCGAACTGCAAAGAAGACCTCGAGCAATTCTGTCCGAACCAGGTTCTCACTTACGGAGGAGAGGACAGCCACGGAACGGCGCCGGTCACGTATGGCGGCTACTCCGACAGCATCGTCGTGGACGAGCGCTTTGTTTTGCGGATTCCCGACAACCTTGATCTCGCGGGTGCTGCGCCGTTGCTTTGTGCGGGCATCACGACTTATTCCCCGCTTCGCCACTGGGGCATTGGTCCCGGCAAAAAGGTCGGCATTGTGGGTCTCGGCGGGCTCGGACACATGGCGGTAAAGTTCGCGCGCGCGTTCGGAGCGCACGTCGTCGTGTTCACCACTTCAGAAAGTAAGAAGGAAGACGCCTTGCGACTGGGCGCTGATGAGGTTGTCCTCTCACGCAACGCTGACGAGATGCTGAAGCACGAAGGCAGTTTCGATTTCATACTGGACGCTGTTGCCGCGGATCACGACATCAATGCTTACATCGAATTGCTGACTCGCGACGGCAATCTAACGATGGTCGGCGCGCCCGAGAAGCCGCTGGCCGTCAAGGTCTTCGGTCTGATCATGAAGCGCCGCAGTTTCTCAGGCTCGCCAATCGGTGGCTTGGCCGAGACACAGGAGATGCTCGATTTCTGCGGCGAACATAACATCACCGCTGACGTTGAAGTGATTCCGATACAAAAGATCAACCAAGCCTACGAGAGGTTGCTCAATTCGGATGTGAAGTATCGCTTCTCGATCGATATGGCGTCTCTGAAATCTGAGTAACTTGCCTGAAGTTGGTGCCATTCGTGAATCAAGATTCGGTAGTGGGTAGTGGTGCAGTTTGCATTAAAAGAAAGATAAGACGGTTTCACGCAAAGACGCAGAGAACCGAAAGCAGAAGACGCAAAGAGATCATACATAACCTCGGTAATTCTGAGCGCTTGTTAACATTGCTTCCCCTTTGCGCCTTCTGCTTTCGGTTCTCTGCGCCTTTGCGAGAAATCTCTTCGACTAATTCCGAAACCGCACCAGCACCCGGCAGTGGGTTAGTTTGAAATTCAAGTGAATATCTGTCAAAAGAATTAGGTTCCCGCAAAGGCTCTGAAACGTTGAGCGATGTGGTCTTATCTGCGGCCTTGCGGGAACCTATCGTTGCCCTGCGATATTCGAAACTGATCCACAACCCAGGATTCGCGTTATGCATGGCGTCTTCATTCAATATGTTTACCTGGTCCTGATCATCCTCGCGCTGGTGATGGTCGCGAATAAGATCCGGCTGGCTTATCCGATCGTGCTTGTTTTGGGTGGGTTGGCACTCAGCTTCACCACTCAGTTTTCAAGCATCACCATCGATCCCGATTTGGTCTTTTTCATTTTCCTTCCGCCGCTGCTCTACGAAGCCGCCTGGCAGATCTCGTGGAAAGAGTTCTGGCGATGGCGACGTTTGATCACCAGCTTCGCTTTCCCGATTGTCATCCTCACCTCGTGCGTTGTCGCGTTCGTGTCTACCGCACTCATCCCGGGATTCACTCTCGCGTTGGGCTTCGTCCTCGGCGGAATTGTTTCGCCTCCCGATGCTATTTCGGCTGCGACCATCATGCGTCGGGTGAACGTTCCCAAAGCGCTGGTCAGCATTGCCGAAGGTGAGAGCCTGCTGAACGATGCCGCGTCGTTGATCGTGTTTCGATTTGCTGTGGCCGCGGTGATCACTGGGCAGTTTTATTTTCGAGATGCCGCGCTCAGCTCTGTTCTCGTCATCGGCATGGGAATTCTTATCGGCCTCGTGGTCGCGTTCATTTTCTACCTCGTTCACAGGTGGCTACCCACCACCTCGAGCATTGAGATCGTTCTTACTCTCGTGACTCCGTATTGCATGTACTACGTCGCGGAGCATTTTCATTTTTCAGGTGTGCTGGCTGTCGTGAGCGGGGGATTGTTCTTATCAAGCCGGCGACAGCGCCTGCTCAGCTTTCGAAGCCGGATCGAGGCAGTCAACGTCTGGAGCAGCCTGGTGTTCGTACTTAACGGGTTGATCTTTTTGCTTATCGGACTTCAACTCCCCGCCATCACACGACAACTCGGAGAAACGGGTTTAGGCGAAGCAATCTGGTACGGTTTGGTCATCTCGGTTGTGCTGATCGTCACCCGGCTTTTGTTCACAACGGTAGCATCTCCGTTTTCCAGTTTTATGAGCCGGTTTATTATGGTGGCGGACGCCCACCCCGGATGGAAGAACCCGCTGATTCTTGGCTGGGCCGGGATGCGCGGCGTGGTATCGCTGGCGGCGGCTCTTTCGATACCGTTCGTCGTCAGTGGCGGGCAGCCGTTTCCGTATCGCAACCTGATCCTCTTCATCACGTTCATAGTCATTCTCGTCACGCTGGTTTTTCAGGGGCTGACGCTTCCGTGGCTGATCCGAAAATTGAAACCGGAGGACAAATACGCGACCCTGTCGGAACACGATCAGGAGATGATCATTCAAGAGAAGATGGCCAGGTCTTCACTTCAATTCCTGGAAGAAAAGTATGGTGAAGAGCGGGTGCAGAACGAACACCTGGATAATCTGATCGCGAGGCTGCAAGTCGAGCTGAAGGCGTTGGACGAGGAACGTGAGGAGTTAGACGGAACAGAAGAGAACTCAGCGAATAACTTTCGATCGATTTATCTGGAGGTGCTGGAACAGCAGCGACAGTTACTCCAGGAGATGAATCATTCCACTGAGTTCGATGAGGACTTGATCAGGAAGTATCTTTCATTGATCGACCTTGAGGAATTCAAGATCAGAGAAAAACATTTACACGAAGCCGACGCAGATTAACCACTAGTATTCCAAACGACAAACCAAAAGGCTTCGCTCTTAATAGAACGAAGCCTCAATGTCCGACTAACTTCAGTTTGTTGCTTCTATTCGACAAACTAAAGTTTGTCGGACATCTTTCCGCTTGCTACGGCACGAGAACGTTCGGCAGCGGTTGGTCGCCTGCCGTGCCGAAGACTCTTCTAAAGTAACTGCCTTCCGCCGACAGAACGTGCCACTGATTCTCTGATGGACGAAAAACAGCAAAGTCGTATCTGCTGTCTCCGGAATAACTGCCCGGAGTCGGAATATCGCCGGTCAGTCCGTATGTAAACCCGTAAAATCCAGTGCCTTCACTGCGAAGAATGAACCATTCGCTGGTTGACGGGCGGAAGACTGCGGCATCGGTTTTG
Source organism: Pyrinomonadaceae bacterium (assembly GCA_963702045.1). Lineage (GTDB taxonomy): Bacteria > Acidobacteriota > Blastocatellia > Pyrinomonadales > Pyrinomonadaceae > JACMLC01. Next base: position 3,633,034 of record OY969701.1, on the reverse strand, counting down.
TTGTCGCCGGTGTAGTCGCCCTGCACTGGCATGTCCGACGATGCCCCGAACGCGAAGCCGTTAACGCCCCCGTCGCTGCTTCTGTTTATCCACCATTCGCCGGTGGACGGTCGGTAAATCGCGATGTCGGTTTTGAAGTCTCCGTCGTAGTCGGACGGAACCGGTTTGTCGCCCGACGTACCGAAAGCCGCGGTCATTAATCCGCCCGTCGATTTGTCGACATACCATTCGCCGGTCGAAGGGCGAAACACGCCTGGATCGGCCTTGTCGTCACCATCGAAATCGGCTGCCACTGGAATATCGCCCGATGTCCCGAACGTGAACGAATAGAACGTATTATTTTCGCTTCTTAATACGTACCAGTCGCCGGAGGACGGTCTAAAGACAGCGACGTCCGTTTTGCCGTCGCCAGAAAAATCAGCCGGAACGAGTCGGTCGGTTGATAGGCCCCACGTTGCAGCTACCTGAGTAAACAAATTGAAACTGTCGAGATACCACCATTCACTGGTTGACGGGCGAAAGAACGAAAGGTCGGTACGACCATCGCCGGTGAAATCCAGAATACGTTTGGTTCGGTTTTCCTGAAATCGAACAACGGTAAAGTTCGAAACGCTTCCCCCGCAATGACCTCCAACCAACAATTTTCCGTCGGTCTGGATGTCAATCGCGCTTGAGGAGCAGGTCAGGCTCATGCCCCCCATACCGCGGAAGCCGCTGTTATTGAAATGAGTATCCAACACCCCGTTTGCCGTGAAGCGGTAGACTCCCCTCGAAGAGACCAGAATTTTGTCCCCGGCTGTAACCCGAATGAAGTTTGTTTCGTAAGGCGTCGGCACCAACGTCTTGCCGCCCGTCCCGAACGAGGTGTCGAGTATGCCGTCTGCCGAGTAGCGGGCAATATAATTAGAGCCTGCCACGACGATCTTTCCGTCCGATTGCCTGTCAGTCGAAAATATGTAGTTGGGGTCTGAACTGACCGAAGTGGTTGTCGAGCCGCCCGTGCCGAAGGATGTGTCGGTCGAGCCGTCCGAATTCAAGCGCATCAGCAGGAAATTGGACTTCGCGCCGTCGTTTCGATAACCGGTAATGAGCAGCTTGCCGTCAGAAAGAACAATGACCTGAAATGCCCCTCCGCCCGCGGCAGGGGTGATAACGAGAACACCGTCGCCGTCAAACGTCGTGTCGAGCGTCCCGTTCGCGTTATAGCGCATCACCAATATGTTGCTTGGCGCGCCGAAGCTGGGAGTAGTGTGTCCGGCCACGACGATCTTGCCATCCGACTGCAAGGCAATGTCGCCGGCGTATTCTTCGGACTCGCCGCTGACGTTATAGGTCAGCCACCCGGTTGAATTGAACGTCGTGTCAAGCGTCCCGTTGGAGTTATAGCGAACAAGCATAACGTTGTAGGTGGAACCATCTGCGTACGACGTGCCGGCAAGAAGGATCTTACCGTCTGGCTGGATCCGGACTCTTTTGATGCTGTCGGCGTTGTTGCCCAGCATTTCGATCACGACGCCGTTGGTGCCGAATGACGTATCGAGCGTGCCGTTCGTGTTGAACCTTGCAAGCGCGAATTCATCCTGCTGGCTGTTGCGCACGACGTCTCCGGCCATAACGATCTTCCCGTCCGACTGGATCGCGAAACTGTGACCCAACGAATAGTGAGGATCCGGCACGATTGTCTGGACACTGAAGCCCGTGCCATTAAATGACGTGTCCGGCGTTACTGTGTTACCGAATGCGCTGACAACAAATAACATCGACAAAACGAAAAGGACTATGATTCTGACTGGTTGTTTTTTCACGGAAATAGTTTCTCCTGGGTGCGTTTGCTTTAACTATTCTAGCTGTTGAGATATTTCGATAGAGTTCTCCCAGCATTACCGTAGAGCACTGTCGAATTAACAGCGTATTAGAACCGGAATTTTGTTCAGTTGTCCGCTCACTTTCTGGTGAATACGCCGTGCCGGGCTCTTTCGACGTAATCGACAAACTAAACGCAGCTCTGAATGATTATGAATCGGGAAGGTTAGGCATTGAATACCTTCCAGTAACACGCAGTCCAGAAGGGGACCCTGTCTCCGCATAAGACACGTAGCTCGATATCCTTAGAGCCGAGTGGCTTCGCATCTTAGGCGGGGACAGAGTCCCCTTCCTGACTGCGTGTTTCCCGTTAGCTGAGTGCCAGCGTCCCCATGACTTAATCAGAACTTCCTTAAAGTTTGTCGGACACCGATTAAGGGATGAAGGCGTTTTCAGTCGGAATGTCGGTTGCAGCTCCCCATTGCACCGATCCGAATCCCGCAGTCGTTCCCTGCAAGTACCACGTTCCAGTCGATGGTCTGAAAACGCCTATGTCTGCTCTTCCGTCGCCGTCGTAATCCGCCGCAACCGGCTTATCTTCAGAGATTCCGAAGTTCATGCTTGTAACCGAACCGTTCGAGCTGTTGAAGATGTACCAGGCTCCGGTTGATGGTCTGTAAACCGCTGCGTCCGTCTTTCTGTCTCCATCGTAATCGGCGGGAACCGGGATGTCGGTACTCGTTCCCCACTGGATTGCTCGATGAACCGAGTCGATGCTGCTCATGTACCAGAAGACACCGGTCGACGGTCTGAAGATAGCCGGATCAGCCTTGCCGTCTCCGTCAAAATCTCCAATCAACGGTTTATCGCCCGCAGCTCCAAAATACTTTTCAGAAACCTGTCCGGTTCCGCTGGTCAACCTGTACCAGTAGTTATTCGCCGGATGGTAAACGACGTAGTCGGCTTTGCCGTCTCCATCAACGTCGGACGGAAGCGGAATGTCTCCGTTGCTTCCCCAGTGCATACCGGTAAAGACACTCGTGATGCTATCCAGATACCACCAATCGCCGCTGGAAGGTCGGAATATCGCGATGTCGGTTTTGCCGTCGCCGTTAAAGTCGGCGGGGGTGGGAATATCGCCGGCCGTGCCAAAGAATGGTTGAGTCAGTCCGGAATCAGAGCTTCTCAAAACGTACCATCGGTCCTCAGACGGTCGGAACACCGAGACGTCCGCTTTGCCGTCGCCGTCGTAGTCGAACAAGGTCTTTAGCGGAACGGAAGCTCCTCCCTGATAGCGCACCATCGCAAACCGGTATGCTTCTGTTCGCGCGGCGCCTCCGACTAAAATCTTCTCGTCAGGCTGAATGATTACTTTCTTGGCCGCGTCCAGACTGGAAGGATCACCCACGCCCGTGACGACGATTCCGCTGTTGCCAAAGCCTAAATCCAGCGAACCGTTCGCGTTATATCTGATCAAAGAAAAGCCGCCATTGCCGTTTCCATCGAATGAAATATTGGCAACGATTTTCCCGTCCGGCTGAATGGCCACCGAGTAGGCCTCTCCGTTGGGCGTCGATGCATTAACGAACGTATTGTCTTCGGCGCCGTTTGCATTTAGGCGAGTAGCGATCATCTTGCAGCCGTAAGTTCCCACCACAACAAATTTTCCGTCCGGCAGCGCCGCAATTCCATTCAATCCGATATAGCAGCCGGGAGTTACGTTCTTGCCATAACTCCAGTCGCTGATGCCAAAGTTGTTATATTTGACGGTTTTCATACTCGAGAAGAACTGACCGGAAGCTCCGCCCACAAGTACCACTGATCCGTCGGCCTGGATTACCAGGTCGTCCCACACACCGCCTCCATTCATCAATGTGCCGTCGCCGGCAAATGTCAGATCAGGCGAGCCGTCAGGATTTAATCTACCCACGATTGACTGGTAGCTTAATCCCGTTCCGAGCGCGCCTCCGGCGAAGACAATTTTTCCGTCGCCGGCGATTTTGACCACATTTATGTAGTCAGGATAACTTCCGAAGGTATCGACGAAATCAACAGTTGTTTTTCCGTCGCCGGAAAAAGTTGTATCGAGCGAGCCGTCGGAATTGAGCCTGGCGATCGCTGCGTTCTGACTCGGTGTATAGGTCATCCCCGCGACTACGATCTTCCCATCGGTCTGGATCGCTACTGAGACTGCTCGTTCGTTGCCCCCAAAATTCACTGAAACCCATCCATCGCCGTCAAAGGTCGTGTCCAGACTTCCGTTAGCGGCATATCTGACGACAATGAAATTAGCCCCCGACGTGTCGGCGCCGCCAACCATGACGATCTTTCCGTCCGACTGAAGCGCCATTCCGTTACCGCGAATTGACGACGGCGAGTCGTTGGGATTCGAGACGACCTTGCCGCCGATGCCGAAGGTAGGATCCAGGTCGGACGGGGCAGCGATGACAGTCAAACTAACGCAGACGAGACACAGCATCAGAACAGGCAATCGCTTGAATCTTTGCAATTGATTCCGAAGCAACGATTCACCAAAGGCGCCAGAAACATTCGATAGACTTCTCATATCATTCTCCTGGAAATGCGTTGGATATTTTCGCGTCAAGTGTGTACAGAAACGGAAATCTGGGTCGGGAAGTATTTGATTAAACGCGAGGTGCCAATTGACTACGCGGATTGTCCATCCTCCAATGTCCCAACAATCCGCGTTGGCCAACTCATCCCGCCATTACGGGATGAAAGCGTTCTCGGTTGGGGCGTTGCCCCCTTTGAACCAACCCCTATCCCGCGGTCGTTCGCAGCAAGTCCATGTTCCGTTTGATGGCCGCTGGACCGCTTCTCAAATCACCTATCGCAACTCGGCCGGAATATCGCCTGACACGCCGAACTGTTCGAAGTGATATGTATTGGTGCTTCGCATTTGATACCAGACTCCGTCGCGAAATACCGCAACATCGGCTTTGCCGTCGCCGTCATAATCTGCCGGAACAGGTGAATCAGTTGCCAATCCCCAATTGGCGGCATAAAAACCTTCAGTGGATTTCTGAATGTACCAGTTACCCTCTGACGGACGAAAAATCGCGTAATCGACTCGACCGTCGCCGTCATAATCCGCCGGCACCGGTATGTCTCCCGCTAGACCGAAGTTATATGTCCTGAGCGCAAGATTGTTACTGGTCAGGGCACGCCATTGGCCATTGCGGAAAACCGCCAGATCGCCTCTTCCATCGCCGTCGTAATCCGCGACGACAGGTTTATCGCCGGGCAAAGGATTCAAATTGCGCATGTCTGCCAGCCCTTCATTACCGAACACAGGATGCACATAAAATTTTCCATCCGACGGGCGAAAGACGAGAAAGCTTGCTTTGCCGTCGCTGCCGTAAATCGGCTGCGGAATGTCTCCGGCTTGTCCGCACACTCGCGTAGCAAATGTAGAATCCGAGCTCCGCATCCACATCCACACACCATCGCGATAGATGGCAATATCGGCTTTACCGTCGCCGTCGTAATCCGCGACGATCGGTTTGTCCGCGGCCAGACCGAACTGTTCCGCGTAAAATCCGCCGGTGCTGCGATTGAGATACCAGTACGTGTCGCTCGGACGATAAACCCCGATGTCGTCTTTGCCATCGCCGTCAAAGTCGAATTTGGGTTTTATTTGAAGTGCTTCGGGCACAAATCGAACAAGATACGGTCGGCTAATTTGTCCGCCAAGATTAATCGAGAATGATGAAAACGGACCGCCGGCGATAACTTTTCCGTCCGAGGCTACCGCCACCGATCTGGGATGGTATGGAAAGTTTGGCCCTAGGAAACTTATTCGGTTAGCTGAAGGATCGTGCGTTCCGTCAGTGTTGAACCGATTGAAATGGGCTGACTGGCCAAAGAAATCGTTATAGTCTCCGACGATGATGATTTTTCCATTCGGCTGAAAAGTCAGATCGTTATCTGTACCAAAAAGTGAAGTGGCATAAGTTAGCAGAGTGCTTCCATCGGGATTCAATCGCGAAACTCCCTGATGCATAACTGTTAACTTTCCATCGCTCTCCAGTTGAACTTTCGTATAGAGCGGGAACGCGGCGTTGAAGGTGACATCAACGCTGTCGTCGGAATTGAAACGCGTAAGTCCGTTATGGCTGCTCCCGTTTACGGTTGTGTAAAAACCGGCAACGATATATTTGCCGTCCGGCTGACCTTCGACGCCGTAACATCTATTGTCGATCGCGGTTGCGAACGTCGAATCATAAGTTCCGTCGAAGTTATACCGAGCCAGGTAGGGCTTGGCGTTACCGTTCGGCAGAGTAAAATCGCCGCACATCAAGATCTTTCCGTTCGGCAGCTGCTCGGCTTTTCTGACCGTTACGAAACCCCCACTGTGTATTTGTGGGACTGAGGTCAAGGTGCCGTCGAGAGATCCGTTGGTATTCAATCTCACGACGGTTCTGTGATACTCGAGCGGCTGCCCGCTTCCGAAGTACCCGCCTAATAGAATTTTACCGTCAGACAGAATCTCGATCGAACGGATGACCGCGGTTCCGGCTCCCCCATTTACCACCATGGTCGCATTTGCGTTAAATATCGGATCGAGACTGCCGTCTGCGTTGAGCCGTGCAAACTTAATTCGCTCGACGCCGTTGACGCTCGTAAAATCACCGGCAATCAGAATCTTTCCATCGCTTTGGATTTCAATAAGACTTACAGCGCCGTTGAGCGTCGGTGTAAACGAAGAATCGTAAGTCAGCCGCTGGGCAAAACCCGAGCCTGAAAGTAGAAATAAACAAACGAGAGCGGTTAGCAAGTATTTGATCTTCATATCAACCTCATGTAAGAACTGGATCCGGGTGTGGGTTATTGCTTCAGTCTTCCGTAAGCCGAAGCGTTAAGAGTCGTAGTTGAATATTTTTTAATAACACGCAGTTGGGAAGGGAACCCTGTCCCCGCCTAAGACACCAAGCTCGATATCTTTAGACCCGAATGGGTTCGCATCTTAAGCGGGGACAGGGGCCTCCTTCCCGACTGCGTGTTTCCCATCAGGTGAGTGCCAGCGCCTCCAGACTAAGGTACGAACGAGTATTCAGTGGGGATGTCGGTTGCCATTCCCCACTGCGCCGATCCGTATCCGGCAGTGGTTTGCTGGAAGTACCAGGTTCCGTTTGAAGGACGATAGACAGCTATGTCCGCCTTACCGTCTCCGTCGTAATCCGCCGGTACTGGTTTATCTTCAGAAAGCCCGAAGTTCATACTCGTAAACGAACCATCCGAGCTGTTGAGGACAAACCACGCCCCCATCGATGGCCGATAAACTGCTGCGTCTGTCTTTCCGTCTCCATCGTAGTCGGCCGGAACCGGGATGTCCGCGCTTGTTCCCCACTGGATCGCTCGATGAACCGAGTCGATGCTGCTCATGTACCAGAAGACTCCCGTTGACGGTCTGAAGACGGCCGGATCGGACTTTCCGTCTCCGTCAAAATCTCCAATCAACGGTTTATCGCCCGCAGTTCCGAAATATTTTTCAGAAGCTTGCCCGGTTCCGGAGCTCAGCCGATACCAGTAGTTATTGGCCGGGTGGTAAACGACGTAATCATCTTTGCCGTCGCCATCAAAGTCGGACGGAAGCGGGATATCTCCGTTGCTTCCCCAGTGCATTCCGATGTGGACACCCGTGCTGCTCAAGTACCACCAATCGCCGCTTGAAGGACGGAAGATAGCGAGGTCAGTCACGCCATCGCCGTTAAAGTCGGCTGGCGTCGGAATATCGCCCGGGGCTCCGAAATAGTGATATGTCGGCTGAGAGTCGGAACTCCGCGACAGGTACCAATAGTTGTTTGACGGCCGGTACACGGAAATATCAGCCCTGCCATCACCGTCAAAATCAAATGGCGTCGAATCAGTCAACCGCGCTACAAACGAGCGAGTCGCGCCCGAGCCGCCGTTGGTACCGATAACTGTGAAACCGCCGCCGACCAAAACGCGTCCTTCGCTGTCTTCCGCCAGACACAAAACCTCGTCATTGAGATTGTAGATCGTCGGTTCAATATTGCCGTTCTCGTCGAGCTTCAACAGATTCTTGCCCGGCTGCCCGCTTACCGTAATCGTGAATTTGCCGCCAACAAAAATCTTCCCGCTCGGCAGGACCAGCAGCGCGTTGAGCCTGGCAGAGGAGTCGGAGAACAACAGCGTATTAAACGACGGGTCCGGGTTTCCGTTGGAGTTCAATCGTTGAACCTTGGCGGAACCTCCCGAGGGGTGATTACTTTTGATGATAAGAATTTTGCCGCTCGGAAGCAGAACAAATCTTGATTTCAGCCGGTTCGGTTCTTCGACGTAGGGGAAGGTTGGATCCAAATTTCCGTCGGTGTCCAGGCGGGCGATAACACTTCTTGAAGGCGCCGGAACTAGTCGCATACGAGCCGCTGACTAAGATCTTTCCGTCCGGCAGGATCGCCACATCGTCATAATACAATGACGTCGATCCGCCGTTCAGCGTTGGATTAAACGTGAGATCCCGCGCCCCGGCTGCTGTAAGCTTAATCGGACCGGGCACCTCTAAAGTACCGCTTTTCGAACTTGCAACCATCAGTTTGCCGTCGCTGTACATCGCAAATCTGTTCTGTCCGCCTAGCAAAATCTGGGAATAGTCAGGAATGGGGTGAGTCAAATTAAAAGTGCTATCGATGCTGCCGTCTGAGTTAAGACGTACCAGATTTTTCTTCATCACGCCGCCCAGGAAGTAATCAAAAAATCCGGAGACGACCATCTTGCCGTCCGGTTGCAGCCGAATCTGATAGATATCCTTGATTATCGAAAAGTAATTTCCGGTTCCGCTGTTATTGACCTGAAATGTGTTATCGACCGTCGAATCGGCATTCAAGCGCGCCAACCGGTAACGAGTGATATTGTTAATCAGATCAAACCTGCCGCCGAGCAAAATTTTACCGTCCGAATAAGTCTCGATTGCCTCGATGATCCCGGGCATCAACGTTTTGAATCCGGTTCCGCCGACATTAAAAGTCGGGTCGGGCACGCCGCCGGGCGTTAATCTGACAAAGTTATTGGCGCCTGTCGCAAACAGGTCGGAATCTCCCATCACGATGCTGTCGTCGGATTGAATGCCAAAGCTGCCAAACGCGGTGGTCGTGTATTGATTGAATGAAGGATCAACTGCACCGTTCGAAAGATATCGCCTGATTGTTGCGGGACTACTCGTAGTCGTGAAAACTATTTTGCCGTCGCCGGTGAATTTTAGTACCAGCCCATTGACCCCAAATGAAAGGATTGGTTGAAAAGTATTGTCGTTGCCACCGTTTTCGTTAAGCCGAAGCGTAGTGGAGTCGACGCTGTACAGAATTTTATTTCCAGGCTGAACCTCTCCCAGCGCGAGCGAGGGTGAAGTGAAAGGCGTGAACGACGCGTCAGCCGATCCGTCGTCATTTAAGCGGTAAATCTGGCGCATGCTGCTGCCCTCCGTGATGACGATCAGCCGGTCAGCCTGCGCCACGATTTTATTTACGGAATGTCCGCCTGGAATGGTGAAGTCAAAGGAACTGTCCAGCGAGCCGTCGTTGTTAAGACGAATGATGAGGCGTGAGCCTTGCGGAGTTGTAAAGCCTCCGGCCAGCGAAAGCCTTCCGAGCGAATCCATGGCAATGGAATTTATGAAGCTGGTCTGAGTGAAATTGAAGGTCGAGTCGAACGTACCGTCGGTGTTAAGACGCAGCAGTTGTTTCGGTCCCTGTCCGCCGGCTACCAGGCCGACGCTCTTAAGAACGATTTTTCCGTCCGGTTGGACAAGAATTCTCGAACCCGGGTCGCTGAAACTTGACGCTGTTACGGTTTGGTTGTTAAAGGTCGTGTCGAGCGAACCGTCGGGGTTGAGTCGGACCAGCTTTCCGACCGGCGCGCCGTTATAAGTATTAAAATTGCCGAGTGCCAAAATCTTTCCATCCGCCAATACCTGGATTTGATACACCCACTTCTCGGCGTAGGCACCGCTCTGAACCTGCGGGTTAAACCTGGGATCGACCCGATCCAAAGTACTGTGTCCCCGGGCGGCGTAAGTCGGGCTGACGAAGGCGATTAACACGACAAAGAGCAAAACTATTTTCGCAGCTTTGAGATCGAGGGTGGAAAATCCCTTTAAAATAATTGCAGTGCCGTTGTTTACTGGATTGATAATCTTCATCTTTTTCCTAATAAGTCTAAATTCCTTCCCAAAGCTCGCCGATTGCGCAGCGGAGCGCGGGTTGTGGTAGTGCCAAGTTAGCATTAACGATTCGGGCAAGCTGTCACGAAATTGCTAGTTCTGTCGGATTGTTGCGCTCTTGCGAAATGAATGGACCCAGAAGCAAAGAAACGCTTTACTTTTTGGGATTTAACAGGTAATCAAATATATCTGCCAGGTAAGACCAACCTGAATATTCCTATCCAAACCGGTAGAATAGGCTGCAGTATATGAGCCCGAAAAAGGCGGAGAGCATTGACTTAGACAGAAACAAAACCAGATACAACTGGCGCGGCGATTGGATCGTCAACAGCCGCGACCGCTGGCAAAATCTAAAAGTCATCCGCAATCGTCATCACGATCGCGAATCCTATATCAAGCCGGACAAGCTGATCTATCATTTGATCACGGTTTATATGGGTGCGCCTTCGCGCCAGCAGGCTAGTCTTTCCGGGCGCAATTTCAACATTTTGCAGACGGCCGGAAACGTCTCGGTAATTTCCGCCGCAACGGGTTTGCGGTCTTCCTACGACGAAGCTGAGCAGGACGATATTTACCTGCATCTCGAGCCCGCATTTATTCGATCGGTAGCGGCGGGTGCGAACATGAATCCGGACAAGGTCGAGATCATAACGACGCTCGATTCGCGCAGCCCGGTGATCGAATCGATGGCGCGGATGGCGTTTGACGAACTGCAACGCGGCCCGGACGTCATGGCGGGAAATCTCTACGCCGATTCGCTCGCCAATCTGCTCGCCGTGCAGCTTCTTCGCGAGTATTCGTCAGAGAAAATGCCGTCCGAGCGCCGCTACGTCAACGGTCTGACGAATCGAAAGCTGACACTCGTTTTGGATTTGATCGAGAGCGATCTTGCGGAAGATCTGCCGCTCAGTGTTTTGGCAAACGCCGCGGGTTTAAGCGAGTATCATTTCTTGCGGATGTTCAAGCAATCGACCGGCTACACGCCGCATCAATACGTTATCAACCAGCGCATCGAACGCGCCAAAGACCTGCTGCAAAAAACCGACATCAGCATCACCGAGATCGCGTATCTGCTCGGATTTTCTACCCCCGCCCATTTTACGCATCACTTTCGCCGCAAGACCGGAGTTACACCGAGCGCGATGCGCTGAATAGGTTCATACCACAATTGGGGGATGAAAGCATTTAACTCCGAAGGTGTTAAGTCCATTCCAGACTTTTGAGGCAAAGTACCCGCGAACTGCTCTGCGATTGGTCTCACTCACATGCGCGGCACCGTACAACCAGAAAAACATCGCCTGCCCGTTGATTCCAACAGACAGGCGATCCGGAAATGGAGGAAGGGAATTAAGAAGTCGAAAAACAAAATCTGGAAACAACCCCCGCTACTTTATCTTCTTCGCATTTGCTGTCCTCGAGCCTTGCGATAACAGTAATCCCACAACCGCTCCCGCTGAATCCTTTTCAAACGAAATGTTCGCTTTGACCTCGGGGATTGCGAACTGCGTTTCCGAAACCGGTTCGACTGATAGCCTGGGTTGCCCCGTCATCTGTCCAAACAATTTATCGCCGTCTTTGGAAATCGTCAGGACTAAAGCCGGGGTGACCTGGTATTCGCCCACGTAAGCGTCGAAGCCGGAAGCATCGACCTTCGTTTCCTTGCCTTCAAGCCGCTTCACGATCGCCAGAGCGTTTATATTCTTCGGATCAAGCTCGGCCGCTTTTTTGTAATTCGCGAGCGCCAGCTCTTTTTGATCGTCAGCTAGATATGTTTCGCCCAGCGAGTCGTAGACATTCGCCGAGTTCGGGAACATTTCAACGTTGAGCTTGAAGATCTCGATCGCGTCTTTCGTGCGTTTCTTGCCCAACAATTCATAGCCGAGCGTGTTGAGCTCACCTTCAGAGAAATCAAGGGTCGGAGAATTATCGGCCTTCAGCTTTCGATATTCGGCAATGGCTGTTGCGACGTTCTTTTCCATCGCTATCTTGTAAAGCGTTTCGCCAATCGATTTCTTCGGCCAGTCATACGGCTGTCCGTTGAGGATGCCGATGATCGAAATCGTGATTCTTCCGTGGAGTTGTCCCAGACCCACATTATCGAGAATGATCACAGTCTGTTGTTTCTCAACCGCTCTCAACATCAAAGAGTTAAAGCCGTGGATGCCTCCGCCGTGTCCTATGGTCCTGGTCTTAAGCTCTGACTTTCCTACCGGCTGGTCGGCAATCCGAATCCCGTAGCCGTAATTACCAAGTCCAGGTGTGAACATTAACTTCTTGCTTTCGGCCGACAGTATCTTGTCTTCAAAGAGCGACTCTTCCCACTTAAAAAGATCTTCAACGGTCGAATAGATCGAACCCGCCGCGTAGGGAATCGACATATCCAGATAGGCTGCGTTGACAAAACCGTCCGGCGTTTTTTGATAACCGCTTGCGCGCTTTTGAATGAGCGGCGAGTGATTGTCGTAACCAGAGTTCATCATTCCCAGCGGTTTGAAAATGCGTTCACTCAAAACCGTTTCGTAAGTCTTTCCGGTAACCTTTTCGATGATCGCCCCAAGAATGGAATAGCCAGAATTGTTGTAGCTGAATTTCGATCCCGGTTCGAATTCCAGATCGCCGCTGGCAAATTTCTTGACGAAGTCCGCGACGCTATATTGATTGCGACTGAACTCCGCGAAAAAATCGCGACGACCCGTGTAGCTGGGAATCCCGGAAGTGTGATTCAGAAGCTGATGAATGGTGACGCGCCCGCCCGTGTCTTTTCGATAATCGTTAAGGTAGTCGGTGATCTTTCCGTCGAGTTTGATTTTGCCTTCTTCTACGAGTTGCAAGACCAGGGTGGCGGTAAATTGCTTGGTGATGGAACCGATGCGGAATTTTGTGTCCGGCTGATTCGGAATCGACCATTCCATATTAGCCATTCCAAATCCCTTCTCGTAAATTATTTTGCCCTTTTCAGCGATCAGGATTGAGCCATTAAATTGCCCATAGTCGTGATACTGCTTCATTAATCCGTCGATCTTCTGGATGTTGTCTTGTGCGAATGCATTTGATGCCGTTATGAACGCAACTATAAATAGAGCGAGTAGCCTTGCCGTCTTCATGAATGGTTTTCTCCGGAAAAATTTGGAATGAGTTCGTGGAATTCTGAACTGACGTAAAAATTAGGTGTTCTCGTGAGAGAAACGTTTCAAAGTATAAACGCCTGTAAGTGGAGTTTATTACCAAAGGAATGGTACTTATTTTCGATGGTTTTTGTTCCGGCTAAATGCGGGGTGCCAATCAAGAAAGAGAATTGCACATTCCAAACCGCAAAAGGTTTTGCTTCAAAGTAACGCCTCGATTGAGTCTGGTGATTCTGCATAGTATTTTTCTCATAAATCTTTTTCTGTAAGTCCGACTAACTTTGGGAAGGTCTGATCAAGTACGAATCGGGAAGGTCGGGCATTGAATACTTTCTAGTGACACGCGGTCGGGAAGGGGACCCTGTCCCCGCTTAAGGTGCGAACCCATTCTGCGCTAAAGATATTGGAGGGCCATCGAAACGCCGGCAATCAATTCTGAACCATCGGGACTGGAAACTACCTTGCCGCCGATGCCGAAGGTTGGATCAAGATTCGATGGAGCGGCAATGACAGTCACACCAAGACCGATAAAACACAGCATCAAACCAGGCAAATACTTGAATCTACTTAACGATTCGCCAAGCGCTTTTAAGACATTAGTTATATTTAGCAAATAGATTCTCCGATTAGTGGCGTGCGATTGTGGGACTTACTGGGATTTAGAACGGGGGCAGTCCGTTAGATGCCGTCATGAGATACCATGAAGCGGTAACACGCAACGTATTACATTACGAATTTCCCGTGCCGGCTAAAGGCGGGATGCCGGTCAAGAAGCGGATCACTTACCGCGAAATCTACAGTTCGCGCTCGACGTAACTAATCCGATGATTCTGAACGAGAGGTCTCTCATAATTCGATTCCAGCAAGTCCGACGCAAACTGCGCCCGCTTCCCGCTATTCGCAAAGCGTACCTACACCGGTTGGGGTAAGTTTGAGAACCTTCAGGAGCAGTTTCACGCAAAGGCGCGAAGAAGAGAAAGCGAAAAGGCGCAAAGATAACATTCAGATCGCCTGCTATTTCGAACATATGTCACCATGGCCTTTCCTTTGCGCCTCCAGGCTTTCTCTTCTTTGCGTCTTTGCGTGAAATCGTATCTCTTCACTAAGTCTGTTGGGCTCTATGGCCGCCAGAAAGCTATTCCACCTGAAGGCGCAATTCGTTTTCGTTTATCTCACATACGCCGACGGAATGGGCACGTCACCACCCATTCCGAAATGAACTGCACCGTAATTAATGCCAGGATCAAGCGACGTGTACCAGAACCCGCTCGACGGTCGCCATACCGCAAAGTTCGCGCGGCCATCGCCGTCATAGTCAGCCGCGACAGGTATGTCGCCGTTAGACCCGAACTGCTGGTACACGAACGCGCCATCCGAACTTCGCAGGTAATACCAGGTTCCGACAGATCCGCGGAAAACCGCGATATCGGTTTTGCCGTCACCGTCGTAATCGGCCGGAACGAGCTTGTCGCTTGCCACACCGAAATTTACTGCAACAAGTCCGCCGTTGGAGCTGGGGCGAACATACCAGGTACCGGTCGAGGGACGGAAAACTGCCGCATCCGTGCGTCCGTCGCCGTCATAATCGCCGGCCACAGGCTTATCGTCCGGCATGCCCCAGGTAATCGTTGAAACATTGCCGTTCGGATTACCCATCGAGCCGCGATAATGAAAACCCTGGTGCTGTCCTCCTTCGCGAAAAACAGCCACGTCCGCTTTGTTGTCACCGTCCCAATCGCCACCCGTCGGAACGTCCCCCGAGAGACCGAAATTTTCAATGCGAATCGTGTTATCAAAACTGTTGACAACATAAAAGTTGCCGTCAGACGGTCGCCACACGGCGACATCGGTTTTCAAGTCGCCGTCATAATCCGCAGGCGCGAGCACGTCGCCTGGATTTGCCCATTGAAGATCCAGGTACCCCGCACTCGTACGAAGCAGATACCAGGTACGGTTCGACGGACGGAATACTGAAATATCCGAGCGCCCGTCGCCGTCGAAATCGAACTGCGCGGGGCGAGGCGCGGGAACCGGCTGCCAATCGGGAAAGTCGTCGAAAGTGTCGGTCGTTAATTGCGTAAAGCCGCCGCCCAGGTTTGACACACGAAGTCCATTCGGTGCAGGTCCGCCACTAAAGAAACAGCAACGGTGGACCACTTTCGTTCCGTCTGGCGAATATGACGGCGAAGAACGCCCAAAAGGAGCCTGTGCGCGATTGGAGCCGTCGGCATTCGCCGTCCAAATGTTCTGAAAGGTAACGTCCGTGCCATAGACGAAAATTATTTTCGAGCCGTCAGGCGAATAGGAAGGACGATTGTAAAAATTGCCAAGAAACGGGGTGTCCGCAAACTGCTGCTGATTCGAGCCGTCCGCGTTCATATTGAAGAGCCTCACCGGGTTCTGAGAAAATACTACGTAAATGATCTTCTGCCCGTCGGGCGAAAACGCAGGCGCGGACTCGGCTTCCCCGGTGGAGTTCGTCAGACGCACTTGATTCGAGCCGTCGGCGTTCATTTTGTAAATTTCGCTGTTACCGTCGCGACCGCTGATAAAAACGATTGACCTGCCGTCGAAAGAATAATTGGGCGAAATGTCCGCAGCTGCATTATTCGTCAAATTCACCGGATTGCTTCCGTCGGCATTCATTTGATAGATCTCGTTATTACCGTCGCGGTTTGTGGTAAACGCGATCTTCGTGCCGTCCGCCGAATAACTTGGCTCGCCGTCGGTTGCCGCGTTATTCGTGATGTTTGTCTGACCTGAGCCATTGGCGTTAATCGTGAAAATTTCCCCACTGCGCACAAAAGCGATCTTGCCGTTTTTCACGCAGTTTCCGCTTCGACAAACTCCTAACACCTCGAAATTACCCGATTGATTTGAAGACAGATTATTGAAAGAACGGTTGGGGGGAGTGAAATAGTACCTAACGAAAGATGGCGAAACAGTATAGTTTCCGCCCGCGGTAAGGCCTGAAAACTGATAATTTCCCACCGCATCGGTCAGCACGGCCGCTTTTGTCGTTCCACTTAAATTAACGGTTACGCCGCTCACAGGCGAATTGTCGTATGTAACCTGGCCGCTAATACTGAACGTGTTTGGCGGCTGAACCACCGGCTGCCATGCCGGGTTATCAAAAATAGTGTCGCAGCATAGCGGAAAGAGGATCACGTCGGTGAGAATTCGGACCTGATTTGCGCCGTTCGCGTCCATCGTCCAAATTCCGCTGGTGCTGCGGAAAGCGATCTTGGTTCCGTCTGGCGACCACGCCGGTGCGCCTCCTCCTGAGAGGGGCAGTTCGTTTGACCCATCCGCATTTATGACACTAACGCCGCTTCCGCTCTTCGCGAAGGCTATCTTCAAACCGTCCGGCGACCATGCCGGATCGGTGTCCGTGGATGCGGTTGTCGTAAGGCGCAGTTCGTTTGTGCCGTTGGCATTTATCACCCAGATCTCGCCGCCGCTCGAGAACGCAAGCTTCATCCCGTCAGGTGACCATGCCGGACCGGTGGGCGAAGGCTGTGTGATACCTGAAAACTGGGCTTGCCCGCTTCCATCAGCGTTCATTACCCAAATCTGCCCAAAGCGCTGGTAAGCGATCTTTCCCGTCACAGACCACGATGGATTGGTTTCCGCTATCGAGCCTGTGTTCGTTAAATTAGTCTGGCCACCTCCGTTCGTGTTGATCACAAAAATGTCTTGCGAAAGGGTGCTGACGAACGCGATCGCATTTCCGTCCGGCGACCACGCAGGCTCAGTTGGAATGTGGAAACCGGTTATCGGCACCGTGCTCGATCCGGAGCCGTCCTGATTAGAAGTCCCGATAGACCCGTTAGGAGATGGTCCGAATACCCTGCGTGAAAACGCCAACCTGCCGTTCACGAGACTTTGGTCCACAGGGTTCTCGACCCCCTGCGTTTTGGCTGGAATATTAAGAAAATAGAATCCGCCGAAACCGATAATCAGTAATCCGCTAAATAGAACTATCCGGCGCCAAAAAGAGAACGAGTTCAATCGGTGTTTCATAGTCTTCTCCTGAACAATTCCGCCAACCAGGTTGGTTTTCTTTTTGGAGGAATGACCGCGCTTACTATTCCAACAAGTCCGACAAACTTCAGTTTGTCGGAGTGGTAGGGCTCTTTCGACGTAATCGACAAACTAAAGTTTGCCGGACACAACTTCGGATGCAACTAAGGGATGAAAGCGTTTTCAGTCGGGATGTCGGTCGCGGCTCCCCACTGTATTGCTGCGAAGCCGGCTGTTGATTGCTGCAGGTACCACGTTCCGTTCGAAGGTCGGAAAACAGCGATGTCTGCTTTCGCGTCTCCGTCGTAATCTGCCGGGACGGGTTGGTCTTCAGAGAGTCCGAAGTTCGAGCCGGTTAACGAACCATCCGAGCTGTTCAGGATGTACCACGTTCCAGTTGATTTTCGACAAACTGCTGCATCTGTCTTGCCGTCTCCATCGTAATCGGCCGGAACCGGGATGTCGGTGCTTATTCCCCATTGGATTGCTCGATGAACCGAGTCGATGCTGCTCATGTACCAGAAGACACCCGTGGAAGGTCTGAAGACGGCCGGATCAGCCTTGCCGTCTCCGTCAAAATCTCCGATCAACGGTTTGTCGCCTGCAGTACCAAAATATCTTTCAGAAGCTTCGCCGGTTCCGCTGGTCAACCTGTACCAGTAGTTATTAGCCGGATGGTAAACGACGTAGTCGGCTTTGCCGTCTCCATCAACGTCGGACGGAAGCGGAATATCTCCGTTGGTTCCCCAATGCATTCCGACGTGGATGCCAGTATTGCTGTTCAGATACCACCAATCGCCGCTTGAAGGACGGAAGATAGCAATGTCGGTTCTGCCATCGCCGTCAAAGTCGGCGGGAGTGGGAATATCGCCCGGTGCGCCAAAGAATGGTTGAGTTACTCCGGCATCAGAGCTCCTAAAAACGAACCACCTGTTCTGCGATGGTCGGAACACCGAGACGTCCGCTTTGCCGTCGTTGTCGTAGTCAAACAGTGTGGCAGAAGAAGTAAACGTGCCCATATAACGAACCAACGTAAAGTAGTACCTTGTCGGAGAACTCAATTCTGTGTAGCCACCAACCAAAGTTTTCCCATCCGGCTGAATCAGAACTTTTCTTCCATAATCTGCACCGTTCGTCACCGTTATGCGGGCAATTCCGCCGTTGCCGAAAGATGAATCCACAGAACCGTTCGCGTTATATCGAACCAGGGAAAAACTGTTAGCAGCGTAAGGTAAACTGCCTGGAGTACCGTTCGTAATATTGGCGACAATTTTTCCGTCCGACTGGATTGCGACAGATATAGCCTCAGCTTCAGGCATTCCTGGAGCGCTGATGAATGTATTATCTTCGGTGCCGTCAGCGTTCAGTCGCATTGCGACGATTCTTTTTTGAATGTGTCCGACAACGATGAATTTCCCATCCGGCAGCGCAGCTATGCTATTGAATCTCTGCAATATGCCGAATCCTTGAACGGTTTGTTCATAAGACCATTCCACACCACCGTTGATGTTGTATTTGATAGCTCTCCTGGTGCTGCTTTCATTTGCATGGGAGTATCCGGCAGCAACAATCGCTCCGTCCGGCAGAACCACCAAGTCGATTAAGAGATCCCACATTCCCAATTCGGCATGAAGTACTCTGCCGTTTGTGCCGAACGTCGTATCGAGTGATCCGTCTGAGTTCATTCTGGCCAGAATAATTCTGGAATCGGTCGCAGCATTGATGTGATAGCCCCCGACAACGATTTTTCCGTCGCTTGTAGTCTTAAGCGAACTGACAGTTTCAAGGTAAAGCCCGGGTACGAGATCACGGAAATCGATAGTGACTTTGCCGTCGCCGCCAAAAGTCGTATCGATTGCGCCGGTCGAATCAAATCGAACAAAAGCAAGCTCGTAAAAAGGGAAGCCCATGACAAGATTGTAAAGACCGCCGCCGACAACGATCTTTCCATCCGATTGAATAACTACAGTCTTCACGTATTCAGAAAATGCCCCAAAACTTGTCTCACTCCATCCATTATTGCCAAAAGTCGTATCCAGGCTTCCATCAGAATTATATCGGGCGACAATAAAGCCCGAAGTCGAGAAATTGGGACCTATTCTGCTCGCAACCATGACGATTTTCCCGTCCGATTGGAGTGCCATCGAAGCGGCACGGAGCGCTTCCGAACCATCAGGACTGGAAACGACTTTGCCGCCTACGCCGAACGTTGGATCAAGGTTTGACGGAGAAGCTGTGGCGGTCAAACTAAAGCCGATCACAGACGCTATCAACCCAGGCAAATACCTGAATTTCATCAGTAATGATCCGCCCAGCGCCTCTAAAGGTTTCGTCATGCTTGCCATAGAATTCCCATAATGCCTACGCTAGGGCATTTTCGAATTCGAACCCGTATTAGAACCGGAATTTATGTTCCCTTTCGAGTTGCAGGGGAAGTTGCCCGAAACGAACACTCACGGCACGTTGGAAGTCTCAACCGCGAAGTCGCCGGACTGCCCCCACAAAGTCGCGCCGTAGTTCGTCGCCGGGTCCGTTGACGTGTACCAGACATTTGTTTCCGGGCGGAAAACTGCCACGTTAGTCCTTCCATCGCCGTCGTAGTCCGCTGGTACGGGTCGATCAGTTCCGACTCCGAACTGCTGTTCGAGATAGCCGCCGTTCGAGCTGTAATAGATCCACCACGTAGCAGTTGACGGCCGGAAAATGGCATGGTCCGACTTTCCATCGCCGTCATAATCACCCACGACAGGCGTGTCGCCATTCTGTCCCCAATTGAACGCGTCGTAGTTGGTGGCAGGATTTGTGGAGGTGTACCAGGTTCCCGTCGACGGTCGCCAAACGGCTACGTCGGTCCGGCCGTCACCGTTGTAATCGGCGGGCACTGGCTTGTCGCCGTCTGCGCCATGCTGAATCGCTAGCAGGGTATTGTCTGAACTTCGCAGGATGTACCAGGTGCCGCTCGACGGACGCCAGACGGCAAAGTCCGCGCGCGCGTCTCCGTCGTAATCGCCAGCTACCGGAATATCTCCTGCCGTCCCGAATTCCAAACCGATCGTACTGCTCGCGTCGTACGCGATCATGTACCAAACGCCGTTGCGATAAACGACGAAATCGTTTCGGCCGTCGCCGTCGAAATCGCCGGGCTCTGGCAGATCGCCTGCGGAGCCCCATTGCGTTCCAAACGTCCCTCCCGTACTCAAACGCACCCACCAGCTGCCGGTCGAGGGTCGAAAGACGGCATGATCCGCGCGCCCGTCGCCGTCGAAGTCATACGGCCGGGCGGGGGGTCCAGGAGGCGTTAGATAGCGAGCCAGTGCAAAATGCCTGAAGCCATGAGTCTCAAAAAACCCGGTTGCGACAACCTTTCCGTCCGGTTGAATCGCCATGGCAACTATGACTTCATTGCCTTCGTTGGTGGTGTTGGGGGTGCCGTCAAGATTGGTGAAAACCTTGCCGTCCGAATCAAAGCTTGAATCAAGACTGCCGTCGCTTTTGAAACGCATCAGCGCAAAGTCGTATGAAAAATATGTGGCGGGCGGCATTAGCGACCCGCCGCCAACCAGAATCTTTCCGTTCGGCTGGACCACGACCGAATACGCGTAGTCGGTTACGCCCTGCGTCGCCGTGGCTTTTCCATTGGTTCCAAAGGTCGAGTCCAGCGCTCCATTGGCGTTTAACCGAATCACAGTAAAAGACGGCGGGCCGACCAGAATTATTTTGCCGTCTAGTAATGCAAGGTCGAGCGCGCCCTCGCCCTGAACGCCATAATCCATACTCACAAGCCCGTTGGTTCCGAAGCTGGTATCCAGCGAGCCATCGCCGTTATAACGCGTCACGGCGTAGTCCCATAGGGTGCCAGCGTTCGCTATTGAGCCGGCGAGCAATATCTTTCCATCCGGCTGTAACGCCACGGTATCCATCTGCGTGCCGAAGGGGGATGCAGACGTGACACGGCCACCGACCCCGAAACTCGGGTCAAGCGTTCCGTCATTGTTGTAGCGCACCATTCCCGTTTCGAATTTGGCTATGCCGCCTACGTTATAAGCCCAGCCAATGCACACAATCTTTCCATCAGCCTGTAATGTAAGGTCCTTAAATTGATCGTCGTTTCCGAAACTCTCCACCACTCGTCCGCCGACGCCAAAGGATGTATCCAGACTGCCGTTGTCGTTGTAGCGAACAATCTGGTAATCGGCGCGCGTTCCATAATCGACTTGACCGCCGACCACGATCTTGCCATCAGGCTGGATTGCGACGGCCTTTGCTTGCGCCCAATTACTACGCAACGCTTTCAGCGTTGCGCCAGATTGATTTCACCCTTGCCCCCAGGGTTGTCGCTGCGCTCCAACCCTGGGCTTGAATTAGCCAACGCCTTCGGCGTTGACGAGATTCTTAAGGCGTGATTTCAAATTGACCCAGCACCAAATTTTCCCATCGTCGTTTTTACAAATGAGGGCAGGTACTTTAATCGTGCCTACAACGATGAAGATCCAGGTTCCCGAAGGCGTGTTGGTTGGTGAGGGTTATCTTTTAGGGACCTCCACCGATGGCGGCGAGAATTGGACGTTCGTCGACGTTGGGAAGGGGTTTACATCCGAACAGTTGAAAACACTATTTCCGTCGGTTGCAGAAAAGCTGAAAATTCCTGAACTCAAGCGGCCGGTACTACAAAGAGCACCGTGATCGCTAGTCAACACGCTCTACCTCAATCAAACGCGGCCTGTAGCTATTCGAATATTTACAGGTCGCGTTTGCTGTAATATGGGTCTCACCATTTAAGAGATGAAAGCGTTTTATGTCGGATGAACGATCAGGTACAGAACTGATTGGAGTAGTCGAAAAGCGCGAGATCGAGATCGTCGACTACGACCCGGATTGGCAAATGAAGAAAGGGCTAACAATGCAGAAGCGCAAACTTGGAAAGAGTGATCTTGAAGTCTCGGCCCTGGGGCTGGGTTGCATGGGGATGAGCTTTGGCTACGGACCGGCAGCGGACAAGCAGGAAATGATCTCGCTGCTTCGATCAGCCGTGGAACGCGGGATAACTTTCTTCGATACTGCCGAAGTGTACGGCCCGTTCATAAACGAAGAACTCGTGGGCGAAGCGCTGGCTTCAGTTCGCGATCAAGTTGTGATCGCAACCAAATTCGGTTTCAAACTTGATCCCGATGGGAAATCGATCGGAGTAGATAGCCGGCCCGAACACATCAAGGAGGTCGCCGAAGCCTCGCTCAAGCGCCTCAAGACGGATCGCATCGACTTGCTCTATCAACATCGTGTAGATACGGACGTGCCGATCGAAGATGTAGCGGGAGCGGTGAAGGACCTGATTCAGGAAGGCAAGGTCAAGCACTTCGGGCTTTCTGAAGCCGGTGTGAAAACGATCCGCCGCGCGCATGCGGTTCAGCCGGTCACCGCGTTGCAGAGTGAATACTCGTTGTGGACGAGGACGCCTGAAAAGGAAGTGTTGCCGGCCGTCGAAGAGCTCGGCATCGGCTTCGTTCCATTCAGTCCGCTTGGGAGAGGATTTCTCACGGGAAAGATCGACGAGAACACTACGTTCTACAGCTCCGACTTTCGCAACAACGTCCCACGCTTTACCGCGGAAGCTCGCAAAGCAAATCAGGCGCTGGTTGATCTGCTAAAGTCGATCGGAGAACGGAAGAACGCGACCCCTGCTCAAATCGCATTAGCCTGGTTGCTGGCCCAAAAGCCATGGATCGTTCCGATTCCAGGAACGACGAAACTACATCGGCTGGAAGAGAACATCGGCGCAGATTCAATCGAACTTACCTCGGACGATTTGCGCGAGATCGATACCGCCGCTTCGAAGATCGAAGTGCAAGGGGCAAGATATACCGAAGAGCTTGAGCGCAGGACTGGGCTGTGATCGAAAGGCGAGGTTTGTTATGACACTTGTGTTTGCATTTCTCATCGGATTGCTGGCGGGGCTACGGTCGCTTACTGCACCCGCGGTTGTGGCGTGGGCGGTGTATCTGGACTGGCTGAAACTTTCGCGTCCGCTCTCGTTGATTGGTTCAGTCCCGTCAGTCGCGATCTTTACCGTGGCCGCGTGCGTGGAACTGGTTGTCGACAAGTTGCCAAAGGCGCCGAATCGCACCGAGCCGCTGGGCCTGATCGCACGGATCGTGACAGGCGGGCTAACCGGCGCGTGTATTTCGGCGAGCGCTGGACAGGGAGCGCTGGTGGGCGCCGTGTTGGGTGCCGCCGGCGGCGTAGTTGGCTGTTTCGCAGGTTACAAAGCGCGAACCGGGCTCGTGAAAGCATTGGGCACGCGTGATCTTTACGTCGCGCTGCTTGAGGATTTTGTAGCCATCGCTGGTTGCTTATTGATCGTTTCGCGAGCCGCCTCCGTCTAGTTCCTATCCTACTGAGCTCGGGTTCAGAGGCGTAGACGAGCCCTCCATAACTGTCGGGCTACTACCCCAGAGCGCGTCGAGCTTGATTCGGAGAAGCCTGTGGGCCGATCGTGATGAACACGCAGGAGCAGCTTCAGCAGGCGTTCGAGGAACTGCGCGAAGGAACTTTTCTAAAGTCGGGAAGCTAAGCTCCCGGCAGACATTTCACTGACGTATTCACGCTTAGCGCCTGCGATAGCCTTTGAACCTCTCAATGACAAAAAGTCGCTAATCGTTTTTACGTTATTCCAATTCTTACCGTAGTCAAGTTGAAAGTCACCTGCCTTAAAAACAAAACTCGGGACAGGTTGTATGGGAACATTCTTACCTCGGTCCAGCCCTTCAGCTCTTCTTTCATCTGCTTGTGATGCCTGGTCCGGCTTACGTCAATCTTGTGGTTTGAAGGTTCTTCGCGGTTTAGTGGTTGGGGTCGGATTGGGTGGCGGGGCTGTTGGTGGCACTATCCATAGCTCTACTTCTCTATCGACTCGATAACCACCATTAATAATGACAATTCGTGATGGATCTATCTTTTTCTCTATAGTTAGATAATTCTTTTCGGCTCTTAATATCTTCTGTGCAATATCGGGCGGATCAAAAAGCAAAGAGAACTCTTTATCACCAGGGGTCTCGCCATGCGGATTTTTCCAGCCCCGATCCTCATAAAACTGCAAATACGCAATAATGTACCCTCGAAATTGAGGCTCTTTTTCCAGGACCGCAGCAAAGCTATCCAACTTTGCCGCCTCATCTTCATATCCACACCAGCCGCAATCTGAATCCTTCTGAGGAAGATAAACCTTATGCTGATCATACCTACTTGTGAATTCACGATTTACTCGCTCGTATAGATAATTATTATCCTTGAACCGGGGAGGAGTTGCTCCCTCTGACACGACCCAGAGTTCTGCCTTCGAACAGGTACTAATGCCCCCATCTACGGCGACAATTCTATTTTTATGATGCTCCCGATTTTTAACTAAATAGTTTTTCGCACGGAGCGCAAATCTGGAACTCATTCCGGGAAGATCGCGTTCAGTTCGATAAACGACGATGTAGCCAATCGCTTGCGGAATCTTCTTTAATTCAATAGAGAAGAGATCGAGTTGAGCTATAGCACCTTCAAAGTAATTAGCGTCATCGATCTCAGCAACCTTGCGTGAGGCCGGGTCTTGTGCCTGCGCAACTACTGATAAGGTGATCCCTAACAGGCTGAGGACAAGCACAAGCCTCAACAACTTCATAACGATTCTAATCTTCATCAAAAACCCCTGTATGCATGAAATTTATTTGCTCCATCCTCCCCGACCTCCTCCGCCGGACCATGACCATCCCGGGTACTGACAAAAGAGAGTTCTTGGGTCTAACCTGGTTGCGGACTGAGTGTTCTGCGTTCGAGGGTCATAGCCTGCCAGAAAATAGATATGCGAGTGATTGTATCCACTTGGAGAAGTGCCTCCCGGACCTCCAATGTTGCCGATTCTGGTACCACCCCCAGAATTACTGCCAGAGCCTTGAGTTGCTCCGACATGCACAAAAACAATCGTTACTCCACCACGTGTATATGCTCTACGGTTGTTTGTCCCGGGACTTAGAGTTGTTCGAGAGAATCCTCGAGGGACAAATAATCCGTTGCTTAGAGACAAGCCTGTCGAATCGCCATAAATATGAATTATTCCCCCTCGATCATCTGTGTCTGTCGGAGCATTGGGCCTGACCCTTGCATCATGACCTGGAGGAAGCTCAAATCGATCCGTCCCCGCAGAAGGATGCGATGACCCGTCCGGTTTCTGCAATCCACCCGGCTCAGTACCTGTAGAGACGACTGCACCTTCACCACCAAACATGCTGGCAAGAAGATCATTGCATCCCTGCCTGATAGCTTCTTCAAATAACTCCTGGTGATAGCATTTATCCTCGCCACCCGGTCCAATACACTCCCATCCTGGAATTCTTCCAAATAAACCCGACGGATCAATCACATTAACCGGATCATTTTCCACATATGAATACCGATTCATGCTTTGTGGATTACTGATGTTCATGCTGCCAAGGTACGGGTCGGGACTCGTCCACTTGCCTGCGCTGGAATCCAACTTTCTGAACCATGCGAGATCTAGTCCCGTCGAACTGTCTCTTTCCGTGAGGGCATATTGCTGCCTTTGTGATTGGCAGATTGAAACTGTAATTGTCGCTGCCCGGCATTTCGCGACCCTTGCGAATAGCAGCGGGCGACGTCGGCGCGGAAGGAAAGTAGAGATTGGACGGCGCGCCGACTGCGTTACGCCGCTCGAAAAGCGACGCGACGTCTCCGGATGGGAGCACGGGAGGATCCTGCAGTGGAGCTGCCGCCGGTTTCGCGGTTCGGTGTGCAAAGCGCGTAAGTCTTTGATCGGAAGAGGCCGGCTTTGCGGCACCTGGCTGTCGGGCATCCGCAATGGTATCGCTACCTTCCGACGACGCGGGAACAACCGTTACCTGAATGATTTCCTGCTTGTTGCCGGCACGCGCTCGGACTTGCGCCGCACCGGGACTACCTGCCACGGCTTCTCCATCACGTTTGACGAAAATAGTCTTTCTGTCGCTCGATTCCCAACTCACCTGTAGTCCATGCACCGCCGCTTTGGAGTCGTCAAGCGGGATTGCGGAAAAGGCCAACCGCTGTCCGCTTTGGATCGTCAGTTGTTTCGGGACGCTCAGCTCCAGGCTTCTGACTCGCGATTCCTTCTCCGCTTTCGTCCGTGGGCGACTCGGCGCATAGGTTCGCGGACGCGGTTGTTGCTCCTCAGGCAAGACGGCCCTGTAGTTGGTACCGAATAGCCCGGCTACACGCGTCCAGACGTTCGGAAGGAAGTGAGCCCAACCCGCGGTTTGTGCGGTCGCTGCGCTAAAGCTCGCGCGCGCCGCGGCCGGCGGAACGGCCAATATGAAAATTGAAAGGACGAGTATTAGAGCGGCCGCTTTGCGAGCCCTGTCTTTGATAACGGTGCTAAGAATACGAGACGAGACGTGCGTGAGACGTGGCATGTAATTTACTCCGATAATATTGAGATTCGATTAGAGTCAAACGCGCAGGACGCGGGCCGTTAACCCGTGCAATCTTTCTACGCAGTGTGAGCAGGTACTAAGTTCCCAAACGAAGGGCACTGCCGCAGTACATACAATTAGGAATTGAAGAGTCGGACAAAGAGTTAAGGGGGAGTTACAAGTGTGAGACTTCAAAACCGCGAAATGAAAACATCTGAGCAGGTGGCAGACTAAAGGCAGAGGGAAAAAGTGTCAAGCAGCGATAAGCGTAGTGACCTGATCTCGGCACTGCGAACGCGATAGGATGAATTGATTCTGCGATTGAAATAATCAGTGCTCGGAAGTTCGCGGCATGACGTATAATTGATTTTCGCAGACTTCACTGCTGGTTTATCAGAGGGGCAGCTTCCTCAAAAAAGTGCAATGACCTCACTCTATCGCACTACGGAAAACACGAATTCCCCAGACAGGTACAACTACATCTATCTTTCAGCGTTCGAGATGGTGAACACCGTTCTCTGTCCGACGCGTTTGGAACTGCCGGCCGCGAGGTCGGAGCTCGATGTTCCGATCTACCATCCTGATGGAAGTCACTTGTTCTTCTACACCTGCTGGGACTCACCGTGCGTTTGCTGGGCAACAAGTAAACGCTAATCGCCATGGAGGTAAATGATGAAAAATATGAGTAAGTGGTATCTGTTGATTACGATGGCAGGCTTGCTTTGCCTGTTGGCGCTTGGAGACCGGGAACACAGCG
Source organism: Pyrinomonadaceae bacterium (assembly GCA_963702045.1). GTDB lineage: Bacteria > Acidobacteriota > Blastocatellia > Pyrinomonadales > Pyrinomonadaceae > JACMLC01. The sequence continues at coordinate 3,605,677 of OY969701.1, read as the reverse complement.
CGGGTCAGGAGTCAGCCACCTCGAAGCCGTCCGCGCGCTCGACTTTTGATTTCAAACGATTTACCGGGAACAAACCTTTCGTACTCAACACGCTTCCGACAACTCCTTACGGGCCCCCGTGGGCGGACATAACGACGGCGCCGTCGAACTTTCTGGAATGCAAAGGCGCCGCGATCGCGCTTTGCTACTACTCCGGACCGGGGCCGGCGACGCCCTGCACCCTGGACGGACTTGGCCTCGCAAACTGCACCTGTTACGAGATTCCCGGCGGGCAGCGTTACCTGGTCGACATCAATGCGATCTTGAACCGTGACGTTTACCTCAAAACAGTTGCGGCGTGCGGAAAAGACGGGAGCAAATGCCGCCCGACCGGATCGCGCCAGGCGCCTGTCTGCGACGCCATCAACAACAACACTTTGATTCCCGGCGCGGACCTGGTTTCGGCGTTCAGCCTCTACCTCGAAAAGCAACTCCCCATCAGCCCGACAACCTGTGCTACCCCTGCGGCCTATGCCGGATGCATGACGGCTCCATGCAAGAGGACGGGCAAAGTAGATCCGAAGACGGGACTGCCTCTGGTACAGTGCGGCTGCCCGACCTTCACGGGTCCCTATCAGGTTGGAACAGCCATCAACCAGGACCAATGCGTTCTGGACGGCACCTATGTCTGGTCCGCGGCCTACACTCCTCCGTCACCGTCTCCGACACCCACGCCGGGGAGTTAGGTTTCGAACCTAAGTGTGGAGCGCAGGCGGCTCGCCTGCACTGAGCGCCGCAGGCGCAAAAAGCGAAGAACGCCATATTCGCGCTTCGCGCTGACTGCAGGCGGGCCGCCTGCGCTCCATCGGTTGTCTGTTTCTCGACTTATTCAGAGTTTCCTTAAGTTTATTCAGGCGGTGCAGCCGGCCTTTCCATGTTCGGGTTGTTGAACGACCGGGATTGGCCCCATTGCGGGTTCCACAGTCCGCGCGCCGCGAGGATGACGGAGAAGAGCGCGGTCACGCCGAGCGCGAGTAGCGTCCAGACGAAGAAGAAGCCGCCATCGGATGTGACGATGCCGCTGGCAACGCCGACGCCCTTTCCTTTCATGTGGAGGATCGGGACGCCAAACGAAAGGATCGCTCCCAGGAGCATGATGACGTACCCCGATCGCCGTCCAGCGAGTACCAGCGTTCCGTACAGCCAGACGACCATGATGAGACTACCCCCAATCAAATTTGAGACACCTCCCGGTTCCATCCCGAAGGCGATGTCTCCCGCCAGGTGAAACATGAATAAGAGGATCGAGAGCAGAGACGTGATGGTTAACGTGACGCTGTGTTTCATTTCAGAGCTTCCTTTATGCTATTCGAGTTTGTCGACTCGGGGTTGCCCTTCGCATTTTCGGCAAATTGCTTCGTCAAAACCAAACAGCGCGGCGCGAGCTCGCATTTCCCCTTCGAGACTTCGTGTTCCCGGGGTCCGATTTTGCAAAAGCGCTTCGCTTTTCCGTACTTCGCCTTTGCTTTTCCGTACTTCGCCTTTGCCTTTCCGTACTTCGCCTTTGCCTTTCCGTACTTCGCCTTTGCCTTTCGGTACTTCGCCTTTGCCTTTCGGTACTTCGCCTTTGCCTTTCCGTACTTCGCCTTTGCCTTTCGGTACTTCGCCTTTGCCTTTCGGTACTTCGCCTTTGCCTTTCCGTACTTCGCCTTTGCCTTTCCGTACTTCGCCTTTGCTCTTCCGCACTTCGCCTTTGCCTTTCCGCACTTCGCCTTCGCCTTTCCGCACTTCGCCTTCGCCCTTCCGCACGCGCCCTGTAGGATTTCAGGGACGGCGCGTGAAGGAAGTAAAAGCCCAGGACGCTCTGAACAAGTAACTGGAATCGTTCCATGGGGCAGTAGCCCGACTGTTAGAGACAGTGTCAAACCCTAAATAAAGCGATCACATACTTGACGCATCAACGCCTTTGGCGTTGATGATGCGTCTAGTATGTTGTTACCCTAAATAAAGCGAGCTCGGAGAAGTCCGCTAAGCGGACGACTGGATAGAGACTTAATCAACCAGAGCTTCAGTTTCCGCCGTCCGCTTCACGGACTGCGCAGTCATTAATTCCCGGGCTCCCACCGATAAATCGGTGGGCTATTATCATTCGTCGGCTACGCCGGCTTGTCGGGCATCGCCCGGTCCGATCAGCACGACCCAGCTCTCGCTTGTTTGAATTCATTTTTACTGTGATATCAGCTCAGTCACTTTGTCCGTTGAAATTCGCCGCGCAACGGAATCGTCTTACCGTTTGGCATCACGAAATTAATCGCTACGATATGATGGTCCGCGTCAGTCATGGTGATCACCATGTCCTTCAGGTATCCTCCCCGCGTCGATCCGACGACATCGAGAAAACCGAACTCGATCGTCTTTCCATCCGCCGATAACTTGCCTTCCATATTCGAGCGATTTCCGCCGTCACAATAATGGGTCGCGAGCAAACGATCCCCGTTCACGTAGAACATTGTGATCTCGCTTTTTGGTGGGCCGTCTGCGCTGGTATTCCCCTCATGCAGAATTGCGGTGCCGCTGGATGCGGCGCGAATCGTGAAGTCGATCGGTATGTCCATAACCTTACCTTGCCATGAACCCGATAGTGTCTTGAGTTTCGAGAAAGCCTTTTTCGCCTCAGACTGCGGGCTGGCGGGCTTCGGCTGTTCCTGCGGTAACGCGACGGTGGCTGCGGTCGCAACAAGGATGATTAGAAGTGCTAGTTTTCGCATTGGTTCTCCTCTTGAAAGTTTCGTTCGAACTGCAACGATGTACGGCAATGCTAAGCGAAAGGTTGATGGGGCTGTGTAAACTGTAGGTAAAGTGACGGCAGTTATGTAAAGACGAGGTAAAGTGTTGGTCCGAGGTCGAGGCCGGTGAGCAACTTCGAAAGCTATAATGCGAGCGATGTTCGCTTATATAAGACGCATCAGAATAAATTGGCTGGCGCCGGCGTGCGTGGCGGTGTTGCTGCTCACGGCGATCGCCGGCGTGCTTCAGTATCGCTGGATCAATTTCGCCAGCGATTCCCACCGACGACAAGGCCGTGAAGCCATGGAGGTCGCGCTGCGAAACTTTAGCGGCGATTTTCGAGATACGCTGCTGCAACTGCCGCCTTTCTTTCGTCCACCGCCGGACGAAAGAAACGATGTCGCGTTTGAGCCATACATGATCGAGATTGCCAGACGATGGCAGAGCACTTCTGACCGACCGCAACTACTGGCCTCCGTCAGCATCGGCACACAGGGCGACAAGGGCGGCAAGGGCGACAAGGGCGTCGTCTTCAGACGGTTGCGGATGGGCGACGGCCAATTCAGAACTGAAGACTGGCCCAACCAGTTTTCCGTCTATCGCCGTGCTCTGGAGGAGCGTCTGCGTTTGCCCGGAGGGCGGCCTCCGCTTTTCCCGAATGGATTTGCATTCGAATTTTTCCAGGATAGACCGGTGTTGATATTTCCGCTCGTTGCCGGCGTCCCCACATTAGAGGCGCAGCTGCTCGACGGCGCGGCAACCGAATCGCTGCCATCACAACAGCCGCTAAGACCGCGCGACTTGCTGCAATCGCTCACGCCGGCGCCCCCGCAGGGATCGGATCATTTGCCCGAACTTAGAGGCTGGTGTTTTCTTGAGGTCGATAACGACTATCTCCGTCAGTATCTGATTCCCGAACTAATGGCGCGGCATTTCGGGACCGGCGCTCGTTATCAGGTGGCGGTCGTTGGTAGCGACCCATTGAGTTTGATTTATGGTTCGGATCCAACCCTGATGATTGAGTCGTTCTCACAAGTTGACGCAGGCATTGTTTTGCTTGACGCAAACCTGCCGCAGGATCGTCAAGGGCTGCCGCGTCCCACCGCTGGCTCAGCGCCGAACGAGCGTCGCCCACTCCCGCAGCCGCGACCAAAGCCGATTGTGTCGGGTCCACAAGGTGTGAAGCTCGCTGAGATCCGCGGGGATCCCGGAGGCGACGATGACCGGGCGTGGCTGCTGGTGGTGAAAAACAAAGCCGGCTCGATTGAAGCGTTGGTCGATAATGCCCGGCTACACATCCTCATGTTTAGTTTGATCATGCTCGTACTGCTGGCCGGCAGCTCAGTGATGCTGATGTTGGCTACGATGCGCGCGCGCCGTTTGGCGAAACAGCAGATGGAGTTCGTGGCCGGCGTCTCTCACGAATTGCGCACGCCGCTGACTGTCATTCAATCGACGAGCTACAATTTATCGCAGGGCACGATCCAGGACCCTAGCCGGGTGAAACAATACGGTGATGTGATTCAGCGTGAAGCGCGCCGGCTGATTAACCAGATCGAGCGAATGCTCAGCTTTGCGGGTATTCAATCGGGTCGTCGAGTTTATGATCCTCAACCGACCGACGTGACTGAGATAGCCGAACGCACTTTAGCGGAGTACGAAGAGGCTTTTGCTGAAGGCGGCTGGCAGATCGAGCGAAACTTTGCCGAAGATCTGCCTTTGGTGGTCACCGATGGTCCCGCGTTGGAAAGCGCACTGAAGAATTTGTTTGAGAATGCGCTGAAGTACGCAGCGCAAGGCAAGTGGTTAAGCGTGACGGCGTCGGCCGCGCAAGGCACGAAGGGTGCTGGGGGCAGAGAAGTACGAGTCACGGTTGCTGACCGCGGGCCCGGAATCGCGCCGAAGGATCTGCCGCATATCTTTGAGCCTTTCTATCGCGGACGGAATGCGGCGGCGGCGACTAGCGGCGCGGGACTGGGGCTGTGTCTCGTCAAGCGTAACCTGCGCGCGCTGGGCGGCAGCGTGACGGCGCAGTCAGCGCCCGGCGACGGGACATCGTTCACGTTGCATCTGCCGGTTTCGTGAGGGTGACGATGGAGCGCAGGCGGCTCGCCTGCGCTCCATCGGTTGTCCGTTCTCAACTTTTTTACAGCGAACCCTGCAACAATGCCAAACAAGATCCTGTTAATCGAAGACGACTCAGGCATTACGATGGCCCTGACGGACCTGCTCAACGCGGAAAACTATAACGTTGAGACGGCCGCCGATGGCTTGACCGGTTTGGCACGCGCGCGCGACGGCAACTTCGACCTGATCATTCTGGATATCATGCTGCCGGGCAAAAACGGCTTTGATGTGTGCCGCGATCTGCGGCAACAAAGTATCGCGACGCCGATTCTGATGCTGACGGCGCGTGGCCAGGTGATCGACAAAGTCCTGGGCCTGAAGCTGGGCGCGGATGACTATCTTTGCAAACCATTCGAGCCTCTCGAGCTGCTGGCAAGGTTGGAAGCGTTGTTGCGGCGCAGCCGGACCGCGACGAGCGAGGCGGAGCCGCTCGAAACGTTTAGCTTTGGCGCTGTCATCGTAAATTTTCGGAGCACCGAGGTGCTGAACAACGGTAAGCCGGTCGAACTCTCCGCACGCGAGTTTCAGCTGCTGCGCTACTTTATCGCCCAACGCGGCGCTACGCTTTCGCGCGAGGAACTGCTGCGCGAGGTTTGGGGCTATGAAACCGGAATGCTGACCCGCACCGTTGACGTTCACGTAGGTTTGTTGCGGCAGAAGCTGGAAGCCGACGCGAAGGAGCCGCGGCATTTTCTCACCATGCGCGGCCACGGCTATAGATTTGTGGCGTAGCCGGCCGCCTTCTTGACAGTGTTTGACGCGAGATGATAATCATCGCGCGTCGTAAGGCCCGGACGCCTGCGATCCTGTTCCGGTAATGTCCAACAAGATGTCCGACAAACTTCAGTTTGTCGTCTTCGCTTCCCGTTTGAGTCTAGCGAGTGGATTGCGTCACGACAAACTGAAGTTTGTCGGACATCAATAGTTTCAGAAGCATTGATCGCGGTGCTGCGGTGCGATCTCGCGTATGCCAAATCCACGCGAAAACAGCGATGGCCTTCCGTTAGATTCAGGCTCGATCTCGGACACACAGACGCTTGCGCTTTTCCTCAGCCAGCCACAACGCGCGTGGAAAATCTTCATAGAAAAGTACGCTGACTTTATCTTCTCGCTGCTCCGTCGCATGGGATTCGACTACGACCAGGCGATGGACCGTTTTGTTTACGTCTGCGAGAAATTGAGCGAACAGAATTTTCGCCGGCTGAAATCGATCAGATATGCCGGGTCACACGGCGACCTGACACCGTGGCTTCGTCAGGTAATCAAACGGCTGTGCGTTAACTGGGCATGGTCGGAAGCGGGTCGCAAGCGTCTCTTGAATGGAATCGCCGGATTAGCAAAACGCGAACAGAGGGTTTTCGAGCTCTACTTCTGGCAGGGCTTGCGTCCTTCTGAGATTCTTGAGCACATGCGTCTCGAACACCAGTCATTGGAACTCGGAGATGTCTATGACGCGCTGGAAGAAATTTCGTCGCACATAAGCCAGAAGAAACTTTGGCGATTGATCAGCGGCCTTTCGAGAGCGCGGCGGACGTTATCACTTGATGAAGTCGACGAAGAATCGGGATTAAGCCCGGACGTCCCGGATGAAAATCCGAACCCCGAAGAAGCGTTGATTCAAAGCGCCGATGCTGATCGCGTAGCGCAGGTCTTCGAAACTCTGCCGGCGAGAGAACGCCTGGCTTTGCAGTTTCGTTACGAAGAGCTTCTGCCAGATGCCGACATCGCCGCAATGCTGCGAATTGAACAGCACGCAGTCGCTAACTTGCTCAAATCGGCCAGGCGGAAACTGAGGGAAGGACTAAAGACAGGCGTGACTCTGTGAATTTGCGACGAACTCCAGGCAAGATTTATCTGTTGTGAATAGGTGGGAAACTATGCCGGCTGACGATTGTCTGAAACCCGAAATGTTGAACTCGTTCTTATCCAACCAACTTACTTCGGTTGAGAGGGAAGGGATCGAGTCTCATTTGAGCGTTTGCGCAGCCTGTCGCGTCCGGTTGGTGGAACTGCACCAGGACATCAAGTCATCTTCCGAGACGCACGCTGCGCCGCGCTCTTTAAAACGAAAAGCTCTTCGGATCCCGGACGCCGGCGGAAGAACAGGGTGGGGCCGGCTTTTAGAATTGCGGCAATACGCAACTCCGGCGTTGGCGGCGATCGTGCTGGTCGTGATCGGCGTCGGAGGCCTGGTGGTGTGGCAAGCGAGGCGAGACTCCGAACGTCGGACTGCCGGGGACCAACTCAGGGAAGAGACCCGGCCATCGACCGCGCCTCAACTTGTCTCTCCGGGACCGGGCGAGGTTATTAAGCCGGGCGAGGTCGAGTTTCGCTGGTCGCCGTTACCGGAAGCGCAGAGCTACACGTTTGTTCTTCTGGACCAACAGGGCGATGTGATCACATCGCGGCAAACCATAAACGCACGACTGGTCGTGAATACGTCGATGCCCGAGCTGACTCGCGGAAGGAATTACTTCTGGTACGTCCAGGCCAGGCTAAAAGACGGAACCTCGGTTGAATCAAAGCCGAGCAAATTCACTCTTAGCGAGAATTGAGAATCGGAAATGAATTTAATCGATGACAAGATTACCCTTCAAAACTCTTGTCTTTCTCTCTACGTTGGCCGCGTTGCTGGCGATGTTGTGGCTCGCTTGCGCGCCCTTGAGCGCTTACTTTCTCGAGCGCGGCAAACGCGCGAATAAGGAGTGGCGGCTGGACGACGCAGCCCGCTTGCTCGCCTGGGCCGTGCGACTTGACTCGGGCTCGATCGAGGCCAGGTTTGAAAAAGGCATGTGCGAACAATTGCGAGGCGACTACGCTGCTTCGCAACTCGAGTTTGATCGCCTGCCCGCCCACGACGTCAGAGATTTGAGTTTGCGAGCGCGTCTCCTGAAGGCCGCCGGTGTAAACCGATTTCAGGCCAACGAACCTGAGTCGGCGGCCAAACTCTTCCGCGAAAGCGTGGAACTGGCCCAACGAGCCGGCGATCGCCACACGGAAGCTTCTGCGCTGATACATGAAAGCCAGCCACTTTACTCGGCACTGGGACGTTTGAATGAAGCGATTACCAATCTGGAAGCGGCGCTTCGAATCGGACGCGAGACCGGCGATGAAATCGTGCAGGCCGATGCGTTGTTGAATCTGGGCTATTTGCATTGGTGGTACAAGGCCGAGCAGGAACGACCGTTGCGCGAGTTTTACGAACCCGCTTTGGCAATTTACAAACGCCACAACAACCTTCGCGGCGTGGCCAACAGCCTTTCAAGGATAGCGATCGTCTGGAGCCTGCAACGGCGATCGGATGTCGCTGTCCCGTTGCAGCAGGAGAGTCTTGCGATCAGGCGGAGGATAGGCGACCTCGCCGGGATGTGTGATTCATACATCTCGATCGGAAAGCTCTACGAAGAGGGCGGGAATTTTCGCACGGCCCGCGTTTTCTACGCGCGCGGTCTTGAGCTGGCGAAGCGGACAGGAAACCGGCTTAAGGAAAATCAGGCTGAAACGTACATCGCATCGGTTCATCTCAATCTCGGAGAGTTCGCCGAGCCGATCGAGATTTACGAACGCCTTCTCGAGCGCGATCGCGCTCTGCCGCTTCGCGCAAAGACCCGAATGGGTTCGCTCGCGTACGCGCACGCGCTTAGGGGAGACCACGCGCGGGCCCGCGAGTATTGCGACCGCGCGCTCGCGTTGCACCGGCAGATCGGCGCATCCGACGACCGTTTCCTCGCCTGGATAAAAGTGGTCCAGGCCGACGCGCTGGTTGGCCTTGGCTCCTTGGACGAGGCTTACGAACTTCTGACAGAAGCCCGCGCACTGGGAAAAGGTGCGCATACGCTGGATGGATGGACGGCCTGGTACTACTACCACGTTGTGCTGGCGGAACTGCTGTCGAAGCGAAATCAACGCGACGCGGTCTTCGACCAGCTTTGGGAAACGGCAGACGCGGAGATGCGAGTTTTTAGCGACGCGGGCGTAGGCCTGGTTCCGGGTCCGCTTCCGAGAGACTCTTCGCGGCTCTTCTCGCTGCTGGTGGAAAAGAGTTCGGCGGGCAACTCGGACGAGCAACCAATTTCCGTTCGACCCGAAGACGAGCTTGCTTTCCGTTTCCTTGAACAATGGCGATACCGCTCTTACCGGAATCTGATCCTGCAGATAAGTGATCGTAAATCCAACGCGCTTCCGGCAGAACAAAGACGCGATGCTCGCGCCCGCATTCAGCAGGTGGTTGAGCAGACAGAGAACACCCGCGATACGCGGGCTGCGCGAGCGCAACTGACGCGCGCTTATGCAGACTACGAAGATTTGATTCTCCACGCAGAGCTGACGGAGTCGCAGTTTCGATTGATGCGCTCAGGCAGGCCCGCTTCGCTCGCCGAAGTCCAGACCAGTTTGGACGGCGAAACCGCTCTGATCGAATACCTTTTCGTAGATGACCGGATCTACGCGCTGATAATTACTCAGAAGACGTTACGAATCGTACCGCTCGCGGCGGGACGTGCGAGCCTCGCGGTAAAAGTAAAGCTTTTCAGATCCCTTGCCTTTGAAACCGGATCCGGCGAACAAAGCTCAGATACCACGCACGAAGATTGGCTGCCCGTTGCGCGGAGTCTGCGTCGCCAGCTGATCGATCCGTTGGAACAGAGCAATGCGTTGACGGGAGTAACGCGGTTGGGCCTGATTCCCTTCGGTTTCCTGCATGACCTTCCTTTTGCCGCGTTGGCTCGCACCGCCGACGATGGTAATGACAGGTTTTTGGTAGAAGACTTCACGCTCTTCCATCTGCCTTCGGCGAGCTTCTTGAAATCTCAAACGTCCACGCGAAGCTATGAAGCGGAGGGATCGAACAGTCGTGAAGCTATAGGTTTCGGACTCAACGGCCAGGGCACCGCGGAGTTAGCCGCGCTTGAGTTCGCCGAGGACGAAGCGCAGGCGATAGCGGGAATTCTGAACGGCTCTGCGCGAATTGGCTCGGCGGCCAGCGAAACTGAGCTAAAGCGCCAGGCGCCAAAGTACAAGTTGATTCATCTAGCGACGCATGCCATTACCGATGCCGAGATGCCTCTTCTGTCGAGCATGCAATTCGGCAGGACCGCAGAGGACGACGGAAACCTGACGGTGCGCGAAATATTTAATCTTGGCTTGGACGCACGGTTGGTAACACTTGGCGCGTGCCGGACGGCGCAGAGTTCATCCGCGGGTGGGAGCAGCCACGCCGAAGTCGATCGCGTAGGCCTGACCGAAGCGTTCCTCTACGCGGGCGCCGATAGCGTTCTCGCCAGCCTGTTGCCCATCAACGACCGGCCGACGACGGAATTTATGAAAACGTTTTATGGCCGGCTGGCAATGAGTGGAAAGGCCGATGCGCTCGCGCAGACTCAGCGAGAGATGCTGCGAGGCCAACTCAACTACTCTGAAGATGGGCAGGTGCGAGACCTCACACAACCGCGGTACTGGGCAGCATTTGTACTCGTCGGTGATCATCGCTAGCCACACGACATACGTCTGGTTAATCCCAATCGACAAGCTGAAGGAAGCTCTGAACAACTCGGGACGAAGCGGTACGAAGTGTCAGCCGTTCCGGAGACGCTGGCACTCACCTAATGGGAAACATGCAGTCGGGAAGGGGACCCTGTCCCCGCTTAAGATGCGAACCTTTTCAGCTCTAAAGATATTGAGCTGCGTGTCTTAGGCGGGGACAGGGTCCCCTTCCCGACTGCGTGTTACTGGAAAGTTTCAATGCCCGATTCTCCCCGATTCATAATTAATCGGCGCTTTCTAAATCTGTTGGGAAAACAACTTCTCACTTTACCCAATCCATACTTTTGTCTGTTGAATCATTTTAGGAACGAATTCCGATTCACTCGCGCCTCGTTCGTTTGAAAGCGCAGGTGAATCTGCTCACGATCAGGACGATCGGAAATCAGATTTCTTCTTCAGACAAAAGGAGACTCAAGTGCCGCGAATTACCTACTCCCTTGTTGGCGTAATTGCGCTAACACTCCTCGTGGTTGCTTTCACAGACAACCCCGCTTCGGCCGACCGCTCAGCGGAGACCGTCAACTCTTCCCCAGACGGCGTTTGGTTTGAAACTCTCGATGCACATTCCCGCGAGGTGCGTCAGAACTCGCCGCGCACATTTCGGCTGGACAAAACCATGCTGATTAGCATTCTCGAACGAGCTCCAATGGAATTTACGGATGCTGCGCGACATGCGGACGTGCTGTTGACTCTGCCGATGCCGGACGGCAGGTTCGGACGGTTCCGAATTGTCGAATCACCCATCATGGAGAAAGCGCTGGCGGCGAAATTTTCCGAAATCCGGACGTACCGGGGCCAGGGACTAGACGACCCGACCGCAACAGCGCGATTCGACATTACGCGGCGAGGATTTCACGCGCAGGTGCTTTCAGGCAACGGCTCGGTCTATCTCGATCCAAACAACAAAGGCGAGGCCGACCAATACATCAGCTATTACAAAAGCGACGCTGTGGCTGAATCGAGAATGACCTGTCTGGTTGAAACTTCGGTGGAAACTGCATCGGGTGAGCCGTCGGGGGAATCCGGGTCAGACGCGGAGATGGTCATACCCGCCAACGGATCCACGTTGCGAACCTATCGTTTGGCGCTGGCTGTGACCGGCGAGTATACGATCGCAGCCGGAGGCACGGTGCCGCTCGCGATGGCGGCGATGACGACGTCGATGAATCGCATCAATGGAATTTACGAACGCGAGCTCGCCGTGCGGATGACCCTGGTCGCAAACAATAACCTTTTGATCTATACAAATCCCGCGACCGATCCGTACACAAACGGCGACGGAACAGCGATGATGGGCCAGAATCAGGCGAACCTTGACACCGTGATCGGCAATGCGAACTACGACATCGGACACGCATTCAGCACTGGTCCGGGAGGGATCGCGGCTGTCAATTCAGTGTGCAACGTCACATTCAAGGGGCAGGGTGTGACAGGATTGACGAGTCCTTTCGGTGATCCATTTGACGTGGACTATGCATCGCACGAGATGGGTCATCAGTTTGGAGCGATACACACATTCAACACGTTGTCGGGCGGATGTAGCTCGTTTAGAAATCCGATGTCCGCATACGAGCCCGGCAGCGGTTCAACCATTATGGGTTACGCGGGCACCTGTGCACCCGACAATCTTCAACTGAACAGTAACGATAATTTTCACGTGAGAAGTATTGAGCGGATGCTGTCGTACATGAATGCCGGCGGCGCGTGTGCGGCGTTGACGGCCACGGGCAATACTCCTCCGGCGGCAGACGCCGGACCGAGTTTTACCATTCCCAGGAACACGCCGTTTGCGCTCACGGCCGTCGGCAGCGATCCCAACTCCGACGCATTAACCTACAGTTGGGAGCAATACGATCTGGGTCCGGCGTCTCCTCCGGAAGGAGACCTGGACGGTATGGCGCGACCGCTGTTTCGCGTTTATGCGCCGATAACAAATCCGGCACGAACCTTTCCAAGTCTGCAGTACATCCTCAACAACGCCAACGTACCGCCCGCGACGTACTCCTGTGGTGGATCGAATTGTCTGACCGGGGAATCGTCGTCCAATATGACTCGCACAATGACTTTTCAGGTAACTGTACGAGACAACCGTTCGGGCGGAGGCGGAATCGTCTCGGCTTCGACGCAGGTAAGCGTCAACGCGAGCGCGGGCCCGTTCAATGTCACCGCGCCCAACACAGGTCTTGTTTGGAACGCGAACTCGCAACAAACGGTTACCTGGAATGTCGCGTCGACGAATATCGCACCGGTCAGCGCGGCAAATGTTCGAATACTGTTGTCGACCGACGGCGGGCTGACTTTCCCGACCACCCTGGTTGCTTCAACGCCAAACGATGGAACAGAGTCAATCACGGTCCCCAACATCAATTCGGTTACTGCTCGAATTAAGGTCGGGGCCGTTGGCAATATCTTTTTCGATATTTCGAACGTGAACTTCACGGTTACCGGAGGAGCCGGTGGACTCAACAAAATTGCCGACTTCGACGGCGACGGCAGAACGGATGTTTCGGTCTATCGTCCTTCTGCTGGTAGCTGGTATCTCTCGCGTTCTACCCTGGGCTTTGCCGGAATCGCATTCGGGCTGAACGGCGATCTTCCGGTGCCGGGCGACTATGACGGAGATGGAAGAACCGATGTCGCCGTTTATCGAAACGGAGCGTGGTACATCCTTCAAAGTTCGAACGGCGCGTTTGTCTCGTACGCGTTCGGTTCCACCGGAGACATCCCGGTCGCGGGCAGGTACGACGTCGACAGCATAACGGACATAGCGGTATTCAGGCCGTCAAATGGAACATGGTATTTCAGAAGAAGCGCCGATGGCACACTGGGCGGACAGCAGTTCGGTCAGGCGGGCGACGTGCCGATGTCCGGCGACTTTGACGGCGATGGTCGGACTGACTTCGCAGTGTTTCGCGGCGGCACCTGGTACATACAGCAGACGACTTTGGGATTTACAAGCCTTCAGTTTGGAGCACCATCCGATAGACCGGCCCCGGCCGATTACGACGGCGACGGCAGAGCGGATATCGCAGTCTTTCGCAGCGGATCCTGGTATCTTCAACGAAGCTCTCTGGGATTTGCTGCGATCTCGTGGGGCGTTGCCGGAGACAGACCATCGCCCGGAGATTATGACGGCGATGGAATATCAGATGTAGCAGTCTTCCGCCCTGCGGATGGCAACTGGTACATTCTTCGGAGTTCGAACGGCGGGTTGCAGTCCGAGCTGTTTGGGACCAGCGGAGACATCTCAGTTCCGGGAGCGTACATTCCGTAATTGCGAACTGAAGTCCTTGAACAAGAGCGACTCGGTTTAGGCAGAGAATAGAAAGAAAAGGCAGGTCTGGACACCTGCCTTTTCTTATTAAAGTTTGGTGGAGCAGAGGAGGGTCGAACTCCTGGCCTCCGCATTGCGAAGGCGAAACCTGAAAAATGATCACCGCCAACATACACTGGGGTTTCGCGATTGAATACAATAACTTGCAGCCGCGAACAAGCGTTTAGCGGCGCCCGAGTAGCTGCCGATTCAACCGTTCCCGCTTGGCGTCAGGGTCTGTATCCGCCTCAATGCTTTCCAGCCCGATACGTATTCAGCAGGCAACGAATGCTGTCTCGCTCCTTCAGCTACCAAATCTCTGTACCACGAGGTTGGCTCAAGGGAATCGTCAACTGCACTCTCATCCGCGATGCATATATAAGCCCTTGTCTCTCCACGATCCGTCATTACTCAGATTACTTTTTCGTCATAGCCTTTCCCCAATCCCTCACGCTGAGCCCATAGTATTTTTGCCTACGTGTTTGGAGCCTGAATGTTCAAGGGTTTCGTATTCGCCTAGCTCGCAACTTCTCTCTTATACTACTCAGACCACCGCGCTATCGGGTTAGCTCTCGCTGAGTTTTGACAACCTTGGGAGACCACCGATTCTGAAAGTCACAAAGGAAAAGATTCTCGTCGTCGATGACGACGAGGCTGTGCGATGGACGCTGGCGGAATGTTTGCGCGGATGGGGCTTCCTTCCGGTTGAAGTAGGAACTGTGGCCGCAGCGATTGAAGCGTTCGATACAGAATTCCCCAAGGCAGTGCTGCTCGATATTGACCTCCCGGATGGGTCGGGGCTCGATGTGCTTCGCGAAATCAAGAGCCGCCAACCCGATGCAGTAGTAATCATGATCACCGGAAACGTTATCGTCGAGAACACTATCTCAGCTCTACGCGGTGGCGCTTATGATTTTATTAGCAAGCCGATTCGACCGGAGGAGCTACAAATAACGCTTCGCAATGGTATCGAGACGGGTAGGCTGCGCCGCGAAGTAAATGATATTCGCAGCGAGAGATCGAAAGCCTTCAGCTTTGACCAAATCGTCGGCACCTCGCCGGCGATCCAGGCACTTCTGAAAATGTCGCGCAAAGTCGCGGAGAGCGAAGCCTCGTCGGTTCTGATGCAAGGCGAGTCCGGGACCGGCAAGGACCTTGTCTCCAAGGCAATTCATGGCGCTTCTCGCCGCGCCGACGCGCCTTTTATTGCGATCAACTGCGCGGCAATTCCTGCCAACCGAATTGAAAGCGAGCTATCCAAGTCGTGCTCACCGACATGATGATGCCTTTCATGGACGGCCCGGCGACAATCCGCGCGCTGCAAAGACTAAATCCCCACGTCAAGATTGTTGCCGCCAGCGGCCTTGGCGCAAACGAGAAAGCGGCTGAAGCTGCCAGTGCCGGAGTCCAGACGTTTCTCGCCAAACCCTACACGGCAGAGAAGTGCTACGGACGCTGGCGAAAGTACTGCACGAGAGTAAGCATCCCATTCGATAACACCCGCTAAACCGGAATCCCGTCTTATTGCAATCGACCTTCGCGCGTTGTGGGAATATCCACAATCGCCTGCGTGCTTTTGCGCAAACATTCCTCCTAATACAAGCCAAGCCGCCGATTCTCCGTGGGCACGCATGTTGCAGCAGGCGTCATGGTAGATAAAGCGGCATGAACGTGGCGATCGAGCAAAATCAATTGGCGGCCTATTTCGAAGAATTCAACCGGCGAAATCGTTGGCGCGCTACGAGGCTTTTGGCTGCTACCAAAGCCTTAGAGTTCAGCGCGAAAGGCACCATGCTTCTTGTAGGCGTAAGTCTCGATGCAGACCCTGAAGGCGCAACGCGTATTCACATAATGCTGGGAGTTCAGTGTGCCAGGGGCGCGAGTAATCAGACGTTCACACTCTCGGGCGTACGCCGCGTCTCGCATGAATGCGGAGACGACGGCAACGTAAATAGCCTGGAAATTGAAGACGAGCAGGGAGAGACGAGTCAGTTACGATTCGAGCCGATGGAGGCGCTCATTTCTGGTTCTTAACTGATCCACAAGCTCGGTCGAGATTGCCGGGACATCGACAGTGACGTCCGGCTGGGAAAGGATGCGTGATGATCAGAAGCTTAAAGGCGGAAGAAGCTCGCGACGTATTGTGTACAAATCGAGTCGGCCGGCTGGGGGCCATCTGGAACTGGTGTCGAGAGCCTTCTAACAGGGTGCTGAAAAACTGAACGTTACAATTGATATTCTGTTTTGCAATCAGTTTTGGTTATCAGTAATGAGTAGTTTTCGTCGAATTATCGATCTTCCGAGTGGCTCATTTGCCACTTTCTTTCGCTTTCCTGAGCGAGCGGGGACAGTTTGGCCCGGATCCTCAGGTTACTGCCGACAGGTTTCTGATTCTCACCAGATTGTAAGCGGCGCTAGCGAACTTGAAGATCCAATCTACCAACTGCAAGCCTCGGTGGCGGGTCTTGCGCAACAGTCCGACGGTCTTCAGCCAACCGAAAATCTCTTCCACTCGTTTGCGTTTCCGTTGACTGACTTGATAACCAGGATGGCGAGTCGTTCGTTGATCGATGGCGCTGCCGCCGCGTCGTTTATCGTTTTGCGCTACGTGCGGCGTCACTCGTCGTTGCCGCAAGTCGCTGACGAAGCCTTTCGTGTCATAAGCCTTGTCCGCCGCCAACGTCACCCGCTTGTTTCGTTTACCCAACAACACCAGCGCCGTTTCGCGTTCCGCCGTACCGCTGGCCCTCGTCAGTTGCGCATTGATCACCAGGCCGTTGCGATTTTCCATCAGTACGTGTCCCTGATAAGCCAGTTTTGCTTCGCTCCCCTTGGTCTTCTTAAACAATCTCAGATCGCTGTCGGTAGTCGATTGATGCGTCTCATTCGAGCGCTTTTGACCGCGAAAGTTCACCGTCGGGTTGCCGGGATCATCCGGCTTGTCGTCGTGGCCGCTCCCCGACTGCTCCTTCGGCCGGAAGCTTTTCAGGCTGGCCCAGCCTTCCACCATCGTGCCGTCTACCGTGAAGTGTTCGTCCGAAAGCAACTCCTTTGTGCGAGCCAGTTCCAGCACCGCGGCGAAGAACTCTTCGGCGATTTCTCCCCGCAGCAACCGATCCCGGTTCTTGCTGAAGGTCGTAGCATCCCAGACCGCATCGTCCATATTCAATCCGACGAACCAGCGAAACAACAGGTTGTACTCCAACTGCTCCATCAGCATTCGCTCGCTGCGCACCGAGTAGAGCACCTGCAACAACAGTGCCCGCAGCAACCGCTCCGGCGCGATCGAAGGTCGCCCCGTGCGCGAGTACAACTGCGAAAAGCGCGGCGACAGTTGTTTGAAGATTTCATCCGTCATCTGGCGCAGCGGTCGCAGCGGGTGATCCGCTGGCACTCGTTGCTCCGGCGAAATGTAACTGTACATCGCCGCTTGTTGTTCGTTCTCTCCCCGCATCCTGTTCCTCCATCCTCGACGTTGGAACAGATTATAGTTGACCAAGATCAACTCGCGGGAGGAATGTTTAGTTTTTCAGCAGCCTGCTAAAGCATGCTTCATTATCGTGATTTTCAAGTAATTCATCCAGACCACTATAGTCACTTTGAGCTCTTGCCACGAAGTCGATCACTTACCGCGAACCCGTCAAAATGGCGTCCGCTCTGATGCGGTAGCAATCAATCTTTGACAGCGGCTCCCAATCGAAGCGCGCGGGATTCTGAACGAGGGTGACTGCCGGTTTTGAGGCGCAGTTGAAAACGACGTAGAGCCAGTAGTCGTCACCTAACCGCTGGGCAGTTTTGTATTCGTTCGCCGTGAGTGCGATCTCGCCAACCGCCGCCCGTCCCTTAACTTCGATGAACCTCGTCTCAACAGTTTTTCCATTAGTCGGCTCCTCTCCACGCGAGACTAGATCAAACCCCCGAGTGTCACTTTCAACACTTTCTACCCGACAGCCCCGTGCTTCTTCGAAGGCGATAGCCATCCGAACTGCGATCCGCTCAATCTCAGCGAACTTGAGATCAATCTGAGATTCATCCATGCCTGACGCTTGAACCACTGTGTAGCCTACGACCTTGTAGGCTTTCAAGCGCTTCTCATACATTCGACTCAGCACGGGCACTAACCTGTCCGCATGGTCAAAAACGCGGACGACGCGCTTGTTCTCATGAAGTCTGTGCAGCCGCCCGACGTACTGCTGCAACGTTCGGACTTCCTGCCACAAGCCGCGAGGCAGAGCAATGTGTCGAGTCAAATTCTCGCCACACGCGATAACCCGAGGTTTGCCAAAGGTCGAAAGCCTCATCGCCTGTGTCTTGTAAAACTCAGGATTCTGAAATGCGGCGAGGCGAAGCAGTCGATCCAGAAACGCGTCAGGCAGATCTTTCTTTTCGATGAGGATCAGGTTTGCAAGATTAATTGAAACTCTCTGAGGCAGCGGTTCCGTTATGGCCTCACGAGCCAGCCGTTCAGAGGGCGGAGCGATCCACGGATCGCTCGATTCATCGTAGTCCGATGAACTGTGCTTAACATTGATGACATCGCCTGTTGGATAAATTTTTCGAAGAACTGACTGAGTCTCATCGTGAGTAAATCGTTCAATCGAGGACACATGCGCCCATTGGTCGTCGTAAGGCCGGAGTTGATCGTCTACAAAGACGCTGTTGCCATTTTCCCGAGGACCATGCTGCAAAGGTAATGCGATGAGATTCCCGAATCCGCCCTTCGGCATCGTGTCCTGACTTGGGAACAGGCGGTCATAGGAATCGAGACCCAGCGCATAGCGCCGCTCCATGGTGCGAGTTAGGATCGCACTCGCGAGGTTACGCGCCAGCGCCGCCTGGATCGGTTCTGCGAAGAATATCCAAATATGGCCGCCGTTGCCCGAACGGGAACGCTCAAGAGAAGCAGGGACCCCGGTCTCCCGGCACGTCGCCAAAAACGCGCAAGCGTCTCCCTCCCAGCTTCTCTTGTCGAAGTCGACCGCAACAAACCAGCAAGTATCGTCTTGCAGCAAAGGATAGATACCAATGGTGTGTTTTCCGAGCAGATGGTCCCGCACAACTTCATCGCTTAATGGAAATGGCTTGCTTAGGCGGAATGGTTTCCTCTTGCCGGTTTTTGTGAAAACCGGCTGCTCCCATTCTCGAAGGCCCGCAGGTGAATAACCAGTCCTGCCGTTCTTTCCTTCCCACCGAACCGCATAGACATCGTCTCTTCCGCGAAACAAGCTGCGGAATCGACTTACCTTTTGGTCAGCCGGAGAATTGGTAGTTAGTGTCTTTGCGAGCTTTGTCTTTGGACTCTGGCTGGTCGCCAACGGCACGACGGGCGCGGAGGCTGATTTTGGGGAGCCACTAAGCCGGGCCTTGAGCTGCGTATTCTCAGCGCGCAATCGCTCGCACTCGGCGATGGCCTGATTCAATTCGACCTTGAGGATATCGTCGCCTTGCATGCCGCAACTCCAGGATGCGGAGACCTCCTACGCCGCAGATCAAGATGTTTGGCTGATATCTTCTCTCTTTTTAGAGAATCAGGCGGCGACACTTTCGCCGATCAGCACTTCGGCAGGAATTCCCAGTCCTTCGTGTAGCCGACGAATCATTGGCAGGGTAAGCGGCCTTTTGTGATTGAGTACTTCTGCCACTCGTGCCCGGCTCCCGATAAGTGGCTCAAGGTCACGGCGAGAAAGACCGCGATGCTCCATCGCAAACAGTATAGCCTCAACTGGATCAGGCGAAACAATCGGCCAGTGCTTTTCTTCCCATGCCTCTACCAAAGTCACCAGCACGTCGAGACGATCGCCCTCCGGCGTGTTTGACCGGGCGTCCATCAGCTTATCGATCGACTTCAGCGCTTCACGGTAATCTCGATTGTTCTTGATCGGTCTGATTTTCATAGTCAAATCTCTTCCACGTTAATTTGGTCATATTGCGCGTGAGTTCCAACAAAACGAACATAGATCACTCGGTAGGGATAATTGACCCTAACCACGAGTCGGTACTTGTTCCCGCCGATATTAAAGACCGCGCGGTTGTTGCCGACGATGCTGGCATTGCCAAATGCCGCCTTGATCGCAGCGGGACTGGCCCAGTCTGCCTTGGCTGCTTCTCCAAACCAGGCTTTGAGTGGCTGTTCCGCATCCGCATATTTCGCCTTTTCCCAAAACAGCCGCAGCGTCTTGCGGGAAATTATTCTCATCGTCGAATCCATTATGGCACGATCCCAAATTGGGAGCAATGCGCTTTTGGGAGTGCCTTTATCGTAACCGAGTTCATTATAGACTTCTCCAAAGTGACTGAAGGCAGACGCAAAACAGAAACGGTACGTTTTGCCTTACCAAGATGAGTACCCGGTACACACCACTTCTGGGACAGTATCTCTCCTTTATCTACTACTACACTAAGATCCACGGATGTGCGACTGCGGGGGCCGACATGCAAGCCTTTTTCAAAGTCTCACCGCCGTCGATCCATCAAATGATTTTGACTTTGGAAACAAATCGGCTGATCACACGTAAACCAAGCGAACTGCGGTCGATCCGACTCGCGGTTGCCCGTGAGGATTTGCCTGAGCGGGAGTAGTGGTCCGAAGAGGATGGGTTTCTGAGACACGGTGTTTCCTTGTTACACGATCTACCGTTTGTCCTAAATGAAGAACGGCAGACCAGGCGGTCTGCCGTAACTGCTTGATCTTTTTGGTGGAGCAGAGGAGGGTCGAACTCCTGGCCTCCGCATTGCGAACGCGGCGCTCTGCCAACTGAGCTACTGCCCCACGTGTGGCCGGCGTCTTCAATTACTCACTGACTGTCAGCATGTTCAATTACCCTCATGCGGTGAGCGGGTTGACGCGGCGATGGTGATGATAAGGAGCGTGTCCGATGGTGTCAAGCGTGGGTTCCGTAACCAAAGTTGCTGCTGCTTACCGGCTCTCGAACCCACGGTTGACTCTAATCTGAACCAAGTGTACGAACCACGAAATACGCGAAATGAGAAGAGCCCGTTCAGAGTGTTCAAAAGCAAAATCACACGAAAGCTGTTCGCCTTCGTGTGATTTTCGCTCGCTCGTTTTCCTGCCGTTTCGTGGTCTGCCGTTTCGCTGCGCTGGCGTAACCAAAAAGATACCCAAACGCTAATCCGGTATGTTGGGATACTGACTACCCCGGGTCCAAACCGTACCCGCCAAACTACCTCATCCGCATCGTCGGATCGCCCAGCAGGATCCACGTACGGCGAATGTCTATGTCCGTAGTCGACTCTTTCGCTTGTCTTATCGCGTCGCCCAGGCGAATAGAATTCGTCACAAACAGGCTTTGATAAAACGCGCGTGTCGCTACCAACTGGCCGGCCGGCTCTGTTAGTCCGGACGATGCCCATGCGGCGATCGCTCCGCCTTGCGGCGCTTTGACCAACGCTTCGCCCAAACTGTCGCTGCCGAGCTCCATGTACGATCCGTTAAGACACGTAGTCATGATGAAGAGCGGCAGGCGATCTTCGTTCGTCATCGTGCCTGCGTCCGATACCGATAACAATCCATCGCCGGTCCAAACGCCCACCGAGCCGTGGCCCAGATATGTCACGAGCATTGGCCCGCGATTTATGCTGGTCATGATCTGGTTGTGCACCGTCGCCGCGTCGCCATCTTCGCGATTGATCATCTGAACCGGCATTCGCGTCGGGAGTTCCGCGCTCAATACAGTAGCCGCGCCCTGGAAGTCGAATCCGTCAGGTCGATCGCTCACGATCAGCGCGCCGCGATCGGCCAGGTCTACCGGCACACCGTTATCAAACGACAAGATACGCGCGACCATTGCACGTGCTTCGTCCTCCGTACGCACCGGCAATCGCCCGACCGCCATGTCGGCTAAACCGTCACCGTCAAAGTCGGCGAGCGCATCGTCAGACGTCGTTTCCATAAACGACGTATCCAACAGCAGCCCCGGAATCAAATCGCCAGCACCGGTGCCGCCGAAGTACCTGCGCGGATCAAACGTAGCGTCGCCGACGAACAACACGTAACGCGGCGCACGCTGCCATGCAGTTGAAGCCCTTGCCAGAAAGTCTCGAATCGCAAGCGGCCTGTAGGCACCAGCGCTGAATTCATCGAACACGTCTTCGATGTCTACGACGACGGTCTTAAGTCTCTGTCTCTGTCGGCTGAGTCGCAGCGGCTCAACCGCCTGGCGGAATCGACTGTGCGTGATGATCACGAAGTCCGCCGCATTCGTCGACGCGTTCCACTGCGACGGTTCGTTTCTGGAAACGTCCAGGGGTTGACTAGTCGAATCTGAAGTAATCGCCAGCAGCGTTCTGACCGATTTGCCCGGAAGCATGGTGAACGCGAAACCGTCCGCCACCGCCTGGGGCGACACTTCCATCTCTTTCACGTCCGCCGCGTTTGTAATGTCGAAAACACGTACGCGCGAATCTGTGAATCCATCAACTCGCACTGCCTGGCCCGCGCCGGTGCTGAAGAGCAGACGATTGTTTTCAGCTCGATACTGCCTGGCGTAGCTGAGCCGGACAAAATCGACCAGCGAAACATCGGTTGCGCCGATGCCGCTTCGCGTCAGCGTGACCACGTTCTGACCCTCGATCAAGGTCGAAGATGGGACGTTGAATGTGACCAGCTTGTGATCGCGATTTTCAAAGTCGACGATGCCGACTTCGACGCCGTTCAGTTGTACCCGGACTTGATGTGGCTGCACTGTCAGGCCCTGTAGTGCAACTTCCAAAACTCCGCCCGCGCCGCTTGTCTGGTCCACACCGTTCAGCACCAAACGCTGATCAACCGGCTGCGCCGAGATAGGCGGCCCAAAGAAGTTATCGTCGTCGCCGTTCAACAGGGCCGCGAAACGAATGACTCGATCGCGACGTTCGACGGTACTGAGGAAAGATGAAGGAGCGATTCCGGCGTCAAAAGGACCGGCATCGATTCGCTGCACGCGCTTTCCTGGAACGGAACCCACCACCAACCAGTAAACACGTGTGTCGGTCGACGTTGTATTCAGCGCCTGTCCATAAAATTCAATCGCGCCTTTGGGAAGAACTGAAATCGCCTGTTCCACGCCGTCAGCAAAAAGCTGAAGCCGATCCAAATCGGTCGCCGGATCAAGCCCGGCTGAGAGCAATTCGTCATGGCTGACAAATTGCCAGCCGTCTTGTCGCACACTAATCTTTACAGCGTTTTGCCCTGCCAACGTCCATTGTTCTATTTGCGGATGCCAGTCGTCCTTGTTCAATTCCAGGTTGCGACGATTAGCGATTTCCGAATTCACCGGCCATTCGGTAATGGCGTTCGAGCTGTCATTGAGCGAACCCAGATCGCTCAACAACATCGCTCGCTGCGTTTCGGTCGGAGCTCCACTCGACTTGTAAGGCGTGAATGGGCCATACATGGTGCTCGTTCCATCCAGGTCCATATCTTCAAGCCAGTACTGCACGCCGATCGTCTGTTGCTCGTCACTGAAGCGATCCTGCCACGCGTATGAATAGCCCGCGGTCAATTCAGATCCGGCTTTTGAAATCAGCGCCGACCCGGCGATCACAGAAGGAGTGATGGAGACTCGAGTGCCGTTCTGCTCGCGATAAATTTGGAATCCTAAATTGTCGATCTCATAACCGGTTTGCCATTGAAGTACGACCGCGTTTCCATACATCGTTGCTTCGAACGAGCGAAGTCGTACGGCTGTCGGCGAACACTGCGCGCCCGACTGAACTCCGGGAATCGTAGCGGCTGTGACGTTTGTGACGCTCGCGCCGATCGTTCCCGGGGCCGCGCCAAACGCAGAGCTCGATGTAGTGGTGATGCCGTTGGTGCCGGCTGCTACGCTCAACGAAGTAGCAGCGCTCGAGAGACGGACTACGCCGCCGCCGCCGCCGCCGCCCGGCCCGTGTCGCTCGCCGGGGTTTCCGTTGGGAGCCTCGGTTCGCCATGCATCGCCGCCACGTCCGCCGATCGCATTAACGGTCAGGCCGGTAAGGGTGCCGGTTATCGACGAGATAAGAATGCTGCCGCCGCCGCCGCCGCCGCCCGCGCCGTCGTTTAGCGTGTCGTTGAATGCGGCAGAGCCGTTAGCCGTAATGGTCCCGGTGCCGGCGACATTGCGTGCGCGAATGATGACGATGCCGCCGCCGGCGCCACCGCTTCCCGCGCCTGTAATGCCGTCTGAATTGTTTCGTGTTCCACCGCCGCCGCCCCCACCCAAAACCAAACGATTGTTGGCGACTTGCGCGAACGTCGATCCACCGTACCCACCGATGGCGAGGTTGCTGCTCCAGCTATTTCCGCCAATGCCGCCGGTTCCACCGTTACCGCCTCCGCCACCGCCGGAGTTCTCATCATTAGCCGCCGGATTGCCATCGTTGCCGCCGCCGCCGGCGTTGGCCGGTGCGCCACGTGCCGTGCTTCCGTTGGGATAACCTTCAATACCAGTATCGACAACAGCACCCCCGCTCCAAAGATAACGCGGTGTACCGGCAATGCCCTCTCCCTTCAATCCATGGAAGAGAAGTGTAGCGAGGTTGCGATAGTCAGTATTTGCACCGCCTGAACCGCCCGCGCGTTGCGGTGATCCGGCACCTCGAAAACCCAATCCATTCACGCTGACTGTTCCGCCGAGCGTCAATTGCTGGCTCACATCAAGCGCGAGCACTCCACCCGTCGTTCCGTTCCACGCCGCGGCGGTCAATCCGGAACTCAAAATCGCAGCCGTGTACTGTGGCACCCGAATAACCTGGAATCGACGCTGGCCCTGTGTAGCCGTGGCGGCGGCGTTTGTATATTGATTCAACAGTCCGCTGCCGGTGCCGGTGCCGACGAAATTGACGGTGCCTCCGCCAACTGGAACGGCATTGGTTGCACGAACGAACTCGAACCTTCCGGTGTTATTCGCGTTGCTATACCCGCTGGCGGTTCCACCCGCCGTTCCGTTTCCGTAACCATCATCGTTGTCCGAGTCGATGGCTGCGTCCTGCATCTGCATAACCAGCAACAGATTTCCGGAGGCGATCGGCGTGGCCGCTCCACGCGAAGTTCCCAGCGTGATCGACGTGGCAGCCGCGTTGGCAGTGGCGGTTCCCGGCCAGTAGGTGTTGACCACACCCGTCAACGTTCCGCCGTTGCCTTGTTGTCCCGGGGTTCCGCACTGCGCGAACAGATTCGACGGAGTAGCGAAAAGAAAGGCGATAGCCAAAAAGAATATCAAGCCGCGAACATGCTTCCGCCGGCCGGTGTGCTTCGTTGCCGAACCGGTGGCGTTTGCTGACTTGCTTTGGATCTGATGAGTTTTTCGAATTCTTAAGTGCAAATCTAATCTGAACAATTCAATTAAGCCTGCGGCCATTAGTCACTGTCTCCTGTCTGGGCGAACGGGATCCTGTCGGGTACGCGTGCTGAGTGTTCTTAAACGACCGCGGAAAGAAAAGTACGGTCGGCTTTGATGGCAACTCAATTATAAGTAGAGACTCCGGTGCCTGATTAATGGATAGGTTCATCAGACATGCCAGAGCATTGGGCGGTGGTGCGCTCATTCTCCAGTTCAGTGGGAACGAAGCGGCGAGAAGCCGCTGGAGCATCCGTATACTCAGTTTTGCTGCTGAAAAAGCAACTCGACCTTACTGGATATAACCTTTTTTAAATGCTTATGTCAACAAACTTTATTGCCACGGGCGGGTAGGAGAACCCCTCCAAAACGGGTCAAGCTTCTGCGGTTGTCGGGTCGATGATGCTCTTGACCTCCGAGACCCGATTTGCGGGAAATCCACCCTGGCGGGCGTGTTCACGCACCATTTCCTCGTTTGGCGCGATGTAAACGCAATAAACCTTGTCCCCAGTCACATAGCTTTGAACCCATTGGATTTGGGGTCCCATGCCGTTCAGGACGGTGCAGGACTTCTGTGAGATGCCCTGCAGTTCAGCCGCCGACAAGTCACCGGCGCCCGGAATTTCGCGTTCGATTACGTATTTAGGCATGTCATCTCTCCTTCTTGAGATTCAGTTAGATCTTCGCTTTTACCTGGGCAACAACGCTCTCGAGCTTTTCAATTGAGCGCCCGCCGCCCTGAGCCAACTCCGGACGGCCGCCTCCGCGACCGTCGAGCAGCGCACAAGCTTCGCGCATCAACGCATTCATATCACCCGCCGCGTCGTCCGAACGAGCGAATACCAGCCGGGCGTTGTCGCCGTCACGCGAGCCAAGTAGCGCGACGGTTTTAGCGTGAGCAATGATCGCCAACGCGAGCCGTTTCAAGCCTTCGGCGTCGCGACCTTCGCCGATATGAGTTACAAGCCGGGTTCCGTTCTCCATTTGCGGCGCTAATGCGATCAGCTCGTCCGCTTCGACACGAGCCGCGATCTCTTCAAGTGCGCGAACGCGCCGGCCCAGGGCTTTGTTCTCTTCAAACATTCGCGCGACTGCGATCGGCGCTTCATCGCGACCAACGCTGAATTGCGAAGCGACGTCGTGCGCGGTTTGGTTGGCGCGACGATAATCCGATAGGGCTCGCCGCCCCGCGACGAACTCGATTCGCGTCATTCCTTTCGCGCGTTCCCAATGCCGCGTAGCAATCATTCCCACTTCGCCGGTACGGGTTGCGTGCGTTCCGCCGCACGGCGTTAAGTCGAAACCTGCGATTTCGATCAAACGCAATTCGCCTTCGCGCGCGGATTCTTTTCGCAGCGGAAGGTGCGCTGCTTCCAGCGCTGTCACCGACCGAGCAAGTACCGATCGATCTTCCCAGATCACTTCGTTTGCTCGGTCAACCGCGCGATTGATGCGTTCGTCGGATGGCTGGTCGAGCTCGACGTCGAGCTCGGAAACCTGCTCCATCATCCGAAAGCCCTTCGTTTCGGCGCCGAACAATTCGATAAAGGCCTGCGACAGGATGTGCTGGCCGGTGTGCTGCTGTATGTGGTCCAGCCGCCGTTCCCAGTCGATTCGACCGCTGACTACTGATCCGATCTCCGGCACCGGCCCGTCAATCAAATGGAGCACGCCGTCGGCTTCGGCATCGATACACTCGATGACACGCGCGTCTCCGAGAGTGCCCGTATCGGTCGGCTGTCCGCCGCCAGTCGGATAGAAAGCAGTGCGATCCAAAACGACGGTCGAGCCGCCGCCAATTGTCGGCGACACGGCCACGATACGAGCTTCAAACTCTCGCAGATGCGAATCGGTGTAATAGAGACGCTCAGTCATGATTTTGGTTTCCCAAGCTAGCTGACGTGTAACTGCTCGTCAAGAATGTACGACAAACTTCAGTTTGTCGCATGCCGTCGACAAGCTGAAGCTTGTGGGACATAAAGTCAGATCGCGGCAATCCACATTCTTTGACAGCCGCTAATTATTGAACCGATAATCGCGCCGAAATCGAAACCACATCATGCCTCATAAATTTCTTTAGTTCGGAGTCCCAACTATGAACTGTCGCAGTCATAACGTCGCGCTACGCACCGTGCTGGTAATCGCCTTAATATTTTCCGCGACTTCCGTAATTCCGACCGTCGCGCAGGAAAAAGAGTTAAGTCGAATCACGTATCGTTTGGCTATGACTCGGCCGGCATCGCATCTGTTCGAGGTCAGCATCGAGGTCGAAACCGAGAACGGATTTCCTTCGGAAACTCTTGAATTTCAAATGCCACGCTGGGCGCCGGGACGCTATGCGGTTTTCGATTTTGCCAAGAACGTTCAGGAATTTCGAGCTTCGCTGGCATGTCTTCCCGACAAAGAATGCCGAGAAGGGAACCCGCCAATCGTTCGTACTGACAACCAAACCTGGCAGGTTGATGTGCGCAACGCCCGCAGCGTGACGGTCGGATACAAGGTCTTTGGCAACGACTTGTCCGGAACGTTTTCGCAGTTGGATACGCGACACGCAACGATAAATGGCGGCTCGGTATTTATGTATCTGGTCGGGCACAAACAGCGACCGGTCACTCTCGAGATCGACCCGCCCGCAAACTGGCGCATTGTGAACGGACGAATGGGAAGCCAGGACCAGCGCGTTTGGCAATTTCCCAATTACGATATCTTGATGGATACGCCAACCGAGGTGGCGCCGGACTGGACCATCGATGAGTTCAAGATCGATGGAAAGACTTACCGCGTCGTGGTGCATTCGTTCGGCAACGAAGGAGGGACGCGACCAGCCTTTGTCCGTGAAGTAGAAAAGATAGTGCGGACCGAGCTCGCTATGTGGGGACCGCCCGACCTCGACTCGTATACGTTCCTGATTCACTTCGCGAACGATGACCAATCGAGCGATGGAATGGAACACCTGACGTCAACTCAAATAATCGATTCCGGCGAGCTGGCAAATGTGAATTCGTACTATTCCACGCTGGACACGGTCGCGCACGAATTTTTTCACGTCTGGAACGTCAAGCGTTTGCGCCCGGTCGAGCTCGGGCCCTGGGATTTCACGCGCCCGCTTAACACGCGCGCCATGTGGATCGCAGAAGGCCTGACAAATTATTACGGACACTTGATGCAGCGCCGCGCCGGAACCTGGGAAGACGAGCAGTTCTGGAGCACGCTCGCCGGCTACATCGGAAGTATCGAAAACGCGCCGGGGCGCAAGTTAATGAGCGCGGAAGACTCGTCGATATCCGCCGCGTTCATTGACGGCGCAGTTCATGCTCAGCGGACCAACCTGGCTAACACCAGTTTCAGTTATTACAACAAAGGCGAGACGATCGGACTCGTGCTCGATCTCTTGATTAGAGGCAAGACAAAGGGGCGGGCTTCGCTTGATGACGTTATGCGGCGAATGTACGACGAGTTTTATTTGAAGAGTCCGAACGCGACTTATTATCTGCGCGGTCGCGGATACACCAGCGAGGACTTTGAACGTGTCACTTCAGAAGTAGCTGGCAGCGACATGAGCGATTTCTTTCGTCGATATGTTCGATCGGTTGAGACGCTGCCATACGACGAAGCGTTCGCATACGTCGGTTTGCGACTAATGCGCGAGCCGGACGGCGAACCGCTCACCGCCGGAATCACGGCCGGAGGCGCAACTCCGTTGCTGGTCAAGTCCGTACAGCCGGGCTCGGCTGCGGCGTCGGCAGGGGTACTGCCGGAGGACGAGATCGTTTCGATCGATGGCAAGGCGGTGACTCACCAAACATGGCTTGCGACAATTGGTCGGCACAAGCCGGGCAATCAAGTGCTTATCACGCTTCGCCGCGAAGGGAAAACGGTCAAGGCCAGCCTGATACTTGAAGCCGAGAGCTTTCGATATCGCATCGTCGATGCGAAGGACGCCACGCCGGAAATGCGGGCGCTGCGAGCGGCGTGGGTGAAGGGTTAATGAGATAACGCCGAAGGCGTTAAACCTACCATTCTCAAACTCCCGTATTACCCACTTGCTTACCTGGCGTTCACGGATGGATCAGCTCGATCGGTTCTTTGACTACTTCAAACTTCATCGGAGGCGAGCCGATCAGTTCTCCGTCAACCTGGACCATCACGTTTCCAGTCACGCGTGCGATGTCGGTGGAAATAAATCTCACCTGGTCGTTTCCATCCGACATGCCGCCGCGCATTGCGCCGGACAACAATCTCAAATAACGCAGTCTGCTGTTCGAGTTGATAAGACAGATTTCGAACTCGGGTGCATAGAGACTCGCGCGCGGAGTAATGTGAAGATCGCCGCCGTACAGCGAGCCCTTACCGACCGCCGCGAAAGTGGCTGGAAAGATCGCACCGTCGACTTCGACTTCGAATGGAACCGGTTGCCAGTTAGCAAGGTGTCCGAGCCCGGAGAACCAAAAAGCTCCTTTTCCTATCCGCCGCTTCAACCCGGGATTCACGCGTTCGACAACCGATGCGTCCAGCCCGATGCCGGCCATCAGAAAAAAATAGCGGCGCACTCCGCTCGTCTCGTCAGTGGCCATCCCGGGAAAAATCTGCCGCGTCTTTCCGCCGGCAATTATTTCCGCAACGCGTTCGAGATCAGTCGGCATTCCGACTTCACGCGCCAGAACGTTCGCCGTGCCGCGGGGCCAGATTCCGAGACGAACATCAGTTCCGACTATTCCCTGCAGCACCTCGTTAATCGTTCCGTCGCCGCCAGAAACAATGACGGTGGCGCCATTTCGCTTCGCAGCTTCGGCGGCCAGCTCGGTTGCATGCCCGGCCGCGGTCGTCGGTAAGACTTCGATCTCCACGCCACGCTTGGCAAGCGCAACGCGAAATCGTTCGATCTCGGCGGTGCGCTTGGTTCCGCCGCGGCCGGCGTTTGGATTTGCGATCAGTACTGCTTTTCTATTGTTCATGAGCTACGGCCCGCGCTCTTTACCTTACTTGGAACCATGCAAGCGAACAAATCGAGCCAATGTCCGACAAACTTCAGTTTGTGGCCTGACTCTTCTTCTCTAAAGCGAGGGGAACAACTTCGACAAGCTTTTGGTTTTTGAATCCCAGCGACAAACTGAAGTTTGTCGGACACACGAGCATTGACGATGACTGCAAAAATCTTTACCTTCGCATCCCACAGGAGAAACAACATGAAGCGAATCGTAATCGTTTGTCTCGCGCTCGCGGCCTGTCTATGTCTGGCTTTTCCGATTCGGCCACAGCAAGGCGACTTTTCAAAAGTACAAGTCAAAGCGACGCCGGTCGCAGGGAATGTCTACATGCTGGTTGGCACAGGCGGAAACATCGGCGCGTCGATTGGCCCGGACGGAATCCTGATCGTAGATGACCAGTTTGCGCCGTTGGCCGACAAAATTCGCGCTGAGCTGAAACGTTTGAGCGAGGGCAAACTTCGCTTTGTGCTGAACACGCATTGGCATGGCGACCATACGGGTGGCAACGCGGTGTTTGGAACCGAGGCAGATATCTTCGCGCATACAAACGTGCGAAAACGTCTGTCGGTTGACGCGGTGCTTCGAGGACAGAAAATTTCAGCCGCGCCAAAGCAAGCGCTTCCGATCGTCACTTACGACAACTCGATCAGCATCCATTTCAACGGCGAAGAAATTCGTGTGGTCCATTTTCCCAGCGGACACACGGATGGCGACAGCGTGATTTTCTTTACCGGCGCAAATGTTGTTCACATGGGCGATGATTTCTTTGTCGGAAGGTTTCCGTTTGTCGATCTGGAAAGCGGTGGAAGCGTTGCGGGTCTGATTAGCAATGTTGCCGAGCTGATCGCCAAGCTGCCTGCGGACGTAAAGATCATCCCCGGACACGGCCCGCTTTCGAGCCTCGACGATCTCAAGACCTATCAGCGAATGTTGACCGAAACCACCGACATCATTCGGAAGCGCATGGCCGCTGGCAAGACTGTCGAACAAGCCAAAGCGGAAGGTCTACCCGAGAATTTCAAATCGTGGGGAAGCGGATTTATCAAGACCGATCAGTGGATCGAAACTATCTACAAGAGCTACGCACCGTCCGGAGCCACTGGAGACAAGAAGCATCACCACCACTCCACGAACGGATACATTAATCACGGACATTGATGCGCGCTGCGTTCGAGGATTGGACCCGGAGAAGTCGGTACCATTCGCGGTAGCGAATGATACTGACTCGCCCGGGCCCTTCGTCGTGCGATTCTGTTCAACCTGACTATGCCGACTATTTCTCCTAAACAAACTCCGTCACCGCGCGAGCTGCTGATTCTGTTGGGAATCTACGCGGCTGGATTTCTTGTTCTGTCGATTAAGCCACACGATCGATGGGACTGGGCGCTCGAGAATTTCTTTCCGCTCGCGCAACTTGCCGCCGTGTTGATCGCCTATCGCTATTACAGGTTCACGCGGATTTCGTACTACCTGATCTTCGTCTATCTCTTCGTTCAGAGTTACGGCGGGCATTACACCTACGCATTGACGCCGCCGTTCAATTACCTGCGCGACGAATTCGGCCTGGCGAGAAATCACTACGATCGGGTAGCACATTTTTCGCTCGGCTTTCTTTTGGCGATTCCGATTCGCGAAATCATTTTGCAGTTCGTGATCGCTTCGCGGCGGTGGATCGCGTTCATCGTCGCATCGATCGTTCTTGCGATCGGAGCGTTCTACGAATTTATCGAGTGGTGGGTGGCAAAGCTGGTGTGGCCGGAACTGGGCGACGCGTTTCTGGGAACGCAGGGCGATATCTGGGATTCGCACTGGGACATGTTTCTGGCGTTGGTGGGAGCGATTTTGGCGCTGGCGATCTTTTCAAAAATCCACGATCGACAGCTGGGAGTTTACGAGCAGTCAACGAAGGTTGCGGTTGAATGAAGACTGGGCGCTGGTTCTGCCTGGGAAGTCTCATGGCGCTGCGATTTTCACGGCCCAGACATGACATTGATGAAAGAAGAGCTCTTCGATTTCATTCATCTTCAACCATTCCAGGTCGTGCTCGCCAGAACCTGTGGGCTCTCCGTCCAACTCCGCTTTGAAGAAATTCGCGTGCATTCGATAATCTACGTCGACCGCTGAAAAATACTGGATCGCTTCACCAATCCGGCGGCGGATTAAGACTTCGCTTCCTAACTCTTCGAGAACTTCCCGTCGGATGGTTTCTTCGGGCGTCTCGTGCGGAAGCGAACCACCACCGGGCAGAAAATATCCGCGCTCTCCCTTGACGACTGCAACTCTGCCATCGGCGTCGAATATCACCGCGTATGCGGCTGGTCTGTTTCGATATTCGACTTTCGGCGTAACTGTCCCGAACGTGACTGGTTGTTTACAAACTGACTTCATGGCGTGGTGAGAATTCGAGATTAGTTCTTACGATGACTTTCGCTCGCTAATCACATGATCGAACGTGCGCGTAGTTTGCTCAGTCACTGAAGGAACCGGTTCGGCCAGTTCGCGCTGCATGCGAGGTTCTGCCTTGTCCAGGCTGGTCGTATCACGCGCGGAGGCTCCGGCTCCAATGCTTGCCTGGTTTGGCCCAAGCCGGTTACGCATCAAAATGTAAATAAGCACGACCTCAACAAAGAGTGTCAGGCTGAGGCTTGTAACGCTGAAAGTCGCGATCCAACCAATGGGAAACCCTACGACTTCCTTCATCACCGCCATCAAACCGATCGTGGTGCCGAGTCCGATCGCAAACACAACGACGATGGCCCAAATAAGATTCTCGGAAAACGTATCAGATTTGTTTGCGGTAGAGACGCCTTCGTTGCCGCCAAGCGTCGCACCGCAAAAATTACAGAACCCCTTGTCGCGAGAAACAACGCCACCGCAGGAAGAGCAATACATAATCAGTCTCCTTCACGAGGGCCATACGAGGGAGCTACAACGTTTGTTCAGAAAGAGGTAGGTTGGGTAAATCGTGAATAGTAAATGGTGAATAGTAAATAGAAAGACCAATGTCCGCTCTTACCATTTACGATTCACCATTTACTTTTTTTAAAGTGGCTCGGGGACAGGGATTCGAACCCCAATTCTCTGATCCAGAGTCAGATGTCCTACCATTAGACGATCCCCGAATAGCGGCTTGTCCGGCGGAGTTCTGTTCCAAACTCACGATGCGCATACGATGTTGCGCGGACAAGGTTCTAAAATTTACGTGTCTGTGCTGCGGTTGTCAAATTCGGCATTCTTCGGCGAATTCGAAGCACGGCGAACACGTTTCAGAGTCCGCTGTTTCGTATGATTTTGCTTTCCTCGTTTCGTGGATTTCGTGGTTCGTTGCTTTCGGTCTCATTAATTGGTCCTGAAGAAATATTCAAACTGGGCCAGAGTTGGAAAAATGGCTGGCTCGATCGGGCGTGAAAGATTAAGCTTGCTCGCAAGCAATTGTTCGACGCACAATGAATGCAAGGTTCTACACGCTCCCACAACCTAAAAGCCTGGAACCAACGTCGACGGTCGAATTACTTTGGCGTTGGGAAAGGAATGTGACCCAATGAGCACCGATAAGGCGCCCGCCGAGAAGAACAATTCAAGCGAGGACGAGCTGCGCAGGGTTATCGCTGAACACGAAAAGAAGTTGACCGAAGTCGCCGATCTGGTCGCTCATGTTCGCCACGAGATCAATAATCCGCTGACCGGCGTAATCGGTCAGGCCCAACTGCTATTGCGATCCGAACTGGACGATACTTCGCGTCGCCGGGTCGAAACCATCGAACAACTTGCGTCCAGAATTCGAGACACGGTCGCACGCCTGCGTGACGTGCAACGCCCGCACCTTCCATACGATGAATCAATAAAATCCGACGCTTAGGCGGGTAAACTAGAACGCGTCGTCGGGACGCGCGGAACTCTGCCAAGCGGCTCTCGATCCAATCTGAACCGGTTTCTGTGGAGTTAACGAGGCAGGCCGCTTGGGAGCGAACTGTGCTTTGATCGCTTCCTTAAGCATCAATTTCCGGCTGCTGAGTGTTGCCATGTGAAACGGGACCACGCATCCGCATTTGTCGCAGTCGGCGTTGTCGCCCATCATGCATTTGCCCTTTGATTCCCCGGTCGGGCTGAGCGCGAACGCCTTCAGACGAAACTCGCAATTGTCTGTAACGCGCTTTGCATTCTTCGACTTCATCAGATTCAGAGTCGAGTCCAGCATGTTGATGACACCCGGATATTTTTTCTTCAACTCCAGAATCTGATCGATCA
The DNA here is from genome assembly GCA_963702045.1 of Pyrinomonadaceae bacterium. Classification (GTDB taxonomy): domain Bacteria; phylum Acidobacteriota; class Blastocatellia; order Pyrinomonadales; family Pyrinomonadaceae; genus JACMLC01. Next base: position 3,571,376 of record OY969701.1, on the reverse strand, counting down.
GCCTGTCTCGCGTTTCCCAATCCAGCCACAAAGCCTGGTCCAGATTCGTAACCGGCGTAAAGAAATCAAAGATCACGCCGGCTCGCGCGATCGGCCCCCATTCCTTGACCAGGTCTTCGACACAGTCTTTCGTGATGCTGGTAAGAACGCAGGAGATCTGAATCCGCAGCTCGGGATGGTCGATGACGTTCTGTTTTATCTTCTGATAGATCCCGGGCGCGCGCATGCGTGCGAAAGCTTCTTCGGTGCCGTCGATTGAGATAACGTAAGTGCAATCGGACCAGTCAGGCAATTCCATAGTGCCGTTGGTCACGATGGTGTTGTGTTTGAAATATTTTCGCCCGACCTCGATCAGCGGTTTTCGCACCATCGGTTCGCCGCCAACCCAGGTGCAAAGCAGCATGGGATGTCCGGCGGCCTTCATCGCTTCAAGCTTTTCAATCCAGCCTTCGACCGACAACTCCTTTTCGCCTTTGTGATCTTCGGCGAAAAAGTAGCAGTGCTCGCAACGCAGGTTGCAGCGGTTCGTGATATCGATCGAGCCGATCGAATTTTTAGGAAGCCCGTTGACAAAGAGCTTCGCGGCGCCGGCGAACCGTTTAATCTTGTGCGAAATATTCATCAAAGTAGATTATGTCCGACAAGCTTCAGCTTGTCGATGACGAGCGACAAACTGAAGTTTGTCGGACATTTCTGCGCCGGACATTTTACTCCGCCTCTCGAAGAACCGGGTTCGTCTTTTCCAGCTCGGTAAGCTTCCAACTGGCGCGAAGGCCAAAGAAAAGGCAGAAGAGTCCGAACACATGGAAAGCCGCGCTGGCCCATCCTTGCACAAACACAAAGATCAATCCATCCAGCGCGTAGAGGATCATGCCGATAACGAAGGCCCAGTTTTGCCGCTTCCCAGCCTGTAACCCAAAGAGTGCGAAGACTCCCGCAACCGTCGCGTTCAGGATCAGCGCAACCACTATCGGGGCGTTTCCAACGTCGCCTGAGACTTGCAACGCCAGGCCGTCGATCAATTGGGTGATACCCAGGCCGGCCAGAAAACTCCAATCGCCGTCCATCACAACAATGATCGAATTGATCATCGAAAGCGCGGCGATCCAGAAAAACCAGCGAGCGCCCGAGTGCATCTTCGCTTCGAGATCAATCTTTTGCTGCATGACAAAGCCGGGAGTCGCAGTGCAGCTGGCATCAATCGATAAAGATCCGGACTTGTCTGCGCTGTCAAATAAATTAAGACTCATGATTCAGTGTTCCTTTAATAAGTTTGTGAGATAAACGCACAAGAACCGATTACGATTCCTGTGCGCAAGTTGATCGAATCCGATTTCAATTCAAACGGCTGTGATTGTAGACATACGGATATAATTCTTCGCATCTTAATAATTCACTTTCAGTTGGCTATGACTCTGAGAAACGCTCAGGTTCTGTGGGCAGCCTCGTTCAGAGATACGATTTTCGAAAGGCTGTAAAAGTGCAGGTCAGGGCCAGCGAGGGAACTTCACTGCGTTAACAAATAAGCAAAGCGGGTAACGAAACTTTGGAAGTTGGGCGTCTATTTTTGAAGAGAGAGTCGGGTTTTGAAGAGAGAGTCGGGGCGCTTCGCGCGCTAGACCGACGCTCTCTCTTCTTCTTCGATCAGGTAGGGCGATGTTGCTTCGATCGGCAGACCGCTGTCTTCAGCTAAAATTTGATTTACGATCGGCAGACTGAGCGTATGTCGCTTGTTGATTCCGGGCACCGCCTTGCCTTTGGCGTAAACCGCGTGGCGACCATGCTCTTCATACCAGTCAGCCAGGTTGGCTGTCTTATGCATGTTCTCGATAATCTGTCGCCAGCCGACGCCGGTGTTGTAAGCGCAGAATGAGATCTCGCCTTCCTGTGTGCCGTACGGTATCACGCACATCTCTGTGCGACGGAAGTCGTAATTGAACAGATCCTGGAACCACATTCCCTCGACACATAACACGCGCCACAAGTCGTTTGGATCGTCCTTTATTCCAGCCGCCTTCATGCGATCGTTTCGATCGGAGTTTGAGTTGGTCGAAGACGGTTTGAAAAGATTGATGATCTGCGAGATCGGGAAGCCTTCGGGCGCACGCGACGCGTCGAAGTTTCTCATGATCGCCATGCCGAGCTGAGCGTACGACATCTTCTTGCCGCGTGCCGTGTCGGTTATGACCGCGACGTCCTTCATAAACTGTTCATAGTTGAAGAACTCGAACAACGATCTGAAGTCGCCGGTTTCGCGGTTCACGACCATCAAGGTAAAGATGCCGCAATTCGGATGACAGTTACAGCTGGACCATCCCCACGGCGCATCAGCACCCTGAAGCATGTCCATGACGCTTGTGAACGCTGAGTACGAAGAGAGCGGATACCAATCGCGCAAAGGCTGCAGATTGCCGCCGAGCTGATCCTTCAAATCGTGCGTCATCCCCGCCAGCGTGTAGCGTTGTTCAGCGCGTACGTCATCGGGAACGTCTTCGTCGCGTCCGGTGAACGAAACGGGTTGGAAAGCGATCGTCTGAACCTTGTCGATGTTCTTGGCTGCGAACTCTACGATCTGACCGATGCCATCATTGTTGACGGTGTTAACGATCGTGGTTACCAACGTGACCTTGATACCGACGCTGGCCAGATTTTCGATCGCGCGAAGCTTGACGTCGAACAGATTGCCAACGCCGCGGTGCTTGTTCTTTTCTTCCGAGACTCCGTCGAACTGCAGATACACGCCATGTTGGCCGGCGGCTTTTGCAGCTTTACAGAACTCTATGTCTTCCGCGTATCGGATTCCGTTTGTCGCCGCCAGAATTCGGTAGAAGCCGATCTTCTTCGCATACGCGACCGCCTCGAGAAAGTACGGCGAAAGAGTTGGCTCGCCACCGGAGAAGAGAATGATGATCTGACGGCGCGGCTTAAACGAAACCGCGTTGTCCAGAATCGTCTTCGTGTCTTCAAACGTCGGTTCGTGGACATAACCAACCTGGTTGGCGTCCATGAAGCACGGATTGCACATCATGTTGCAGCGATTGGTCAGGTCAACCGTCAAAACCGCGCCGCGTCCGAACTTTATGTTTGAAGTGCCGTGTTTGTGAACGTGCGAGTCTTCGGCCGCGCGAAAGTCGCGACCGAAAAAGAGAGATTCAATTCGCGCCAGAAACTTAGGATCGGTCGCCATTACGTCTGTGAACTCGCCGTGCTTCGGACACGACTTGCGCATGATGACCTGGCCGTTCTCTTCTAAAATTTGAGCTTTGATTTCACCTGGATGCTGGTGCATCAGGGTTTCCAGCGGAGTTTCGCCGGTGATGACGGCGCTTCTGACTTCCTTGACGCATCTTGGACACAAAGAGTCGGTTTCGCGCGGAAAGCCAAGTTGCGGAGCGGTGCGCTCGTAGGACTTCAAAAGCGGTTCTGCTGCCCACTGGGGTCGAATCGCTTCGCCTTCGGGAATTAGCTTGTTGACGGACTGAAATGCCTTCCAAGCTACGTCGGAAAGATTGGAAATCAGTTTGGAGCTTTTGACTCCACTGAATCTTCCTGGTTTCGATTCGCCGCGGCGAAATTGGTCACTAAACAAATTGATCTCCTCTGGAGGCGTGGGCACCGCTTTTTACAACGCACCCGGATGAATAAGAACTCAAATAAGGCCAATCTGCGCACACAAATACGCGCAAATCTCGGCAGGGCCGTATGATATGGGCTTAAGGGGCTAAAGGCAAGCCGTAAGGCGAGTTAATCAAGGTGGATGGGTGTCTTTAGCGGGGCTTTCTTCTTTTGCATCATCACTTATCACTTGGCGACTGGTTTTGATGTAATATCTCACATCCCTTGTATGGGCTTTCTATGGCAATCCATCCCACAGCAATAATCAGCCCGTCGGCCAAAGTTGCGCCCGACGTCGAGATCGGGCCCGGCGCTGTAATTGAGCAGGATGTCGTGGTTGGTCAGGGTTGCGAGATCGGCGCATATGCGGTTTTGAAACGGTTTACGACGCTGGGAAGCAGGAATCGGGTGTTCGAGTACGCCTCGCTGGGGGGCGAGCCGCAGGATGTCAAATTCCGGGGAGAACCGAGCAGTCTGGTGATCGGCGACGAGAATTTGATACGCGAAAGCGTGACAATGCATAGAGCCAGCGGGGAAGGGGAGACGACCCAGGTCGGCTCGCGCAATTTTTTCATGATCGGAGTGCATGTCGCGCATAACTGCTCCATCGGAGACGATAACGTGTTTGCCAATGGAGCCGCCCTGGCCGGTCACATAACAGTCGAAGATCACGCTTTTCTTTCGAACGACGCGGGCGCGCACCAGTTCGTACGGATCGGGCGATATGCGATGGTTGGCGGGAAATCGAAGATCATCCAGGACGTGCTACCGTTTTTTACTACGGACGGAAATCCGGCCCGGGTGCGCGGTCTGAATCTGGTGGGGCTGCGCCGAGCCGGCTTTACCTCCGAAGACCGGGCTGCTCTGAAACGAGCTTATCGAATACTGCTGGTCTCTCCGTACGAATCGTTGGAGGCAAGACTTAGTGAGCTTGAGTCCGTCGACAACGAGCATGTCCGGCATTTGACCGAGTTCGTACGTAACTCGGAAAGAGGCTTCACGCGAACTCGGCGGCAGCGTACGATGAGCGACGCTGATTAGTCGCGGCTATTCGAAACAGGACGATGAACGAGACCGGCAAAACTGTAGCAGAGCTTTCCGCACACGTTGGTGGACTGGTCGCCGGCGACGGCGGTTTGATCATCCGCGGTTTGGCGTCGCTGGAAAGCGCACAAGAAAACGAAATCAGTTTTGTTGAAGACGTTAAGTTGTTTGAAGAAGCGCGGCGTAGCAAAGCATCGTGTCTGATCGTGCCCGAGGCGGCGCCCGACCTGGATGGCAAGTGTTTGATAAGAGTCGCGAAGCCCAAACTCGCTTTTGCTTTGCTGGCGGAATTGCTGCATCCGCCTACGCGACTTGAACCCTCGGTTCATCCAACCGCTGTTCTGGCCGAGAGCGCGAAAGTAGCTGATGACGTTTTTGTCGGCGCATATTCTTCCATCGGGGAACGTGCGGTTATAGGCGAACGAACGCAGATCCATTCGGGTGTCAGGATCGGCCAGGACGTTTCGATCGGATCGGACTGCGTCATTCACCCCAACGCAGTCGTTTACGACGGCGCCCAGTTGGGCGATCGAGTGATTTTGCACGCCGGCGCAGTGATCGGCGCAGACGGATTCGGTTATGTGCGCGACGAATCGGGATATCACAAGTTTCCGCAAATCGGTTCGGTGGAGATCGACGACGACGTCGAGATCGGCGCGGCGACATGTGTCGATCGTGGATCGCTGGGCGTGACTCGGATCGGACGTGGTTCGAAGATAGATAACCTGGTCCAGATAGCTCATAACGTTCAGATCGGCGCGCGAGTTGTTATCGCCTCGCAAACCGGAATTTCCGGCAGCACGGTAATCGAAGACGACGCGGTGATCGGCGGGCAGGTCGGAATGGGCGATCACGCGCGGGTGCAAAGTGGCGCGGTGATCGGATCAAAAGCCGGAATTTTGCCGGGAAAGATCGTTCGGCCGGGTGTTTGGTGGGGAATTCCGGTGCAACGGCTCGAGGATTACAAACGGCTCAACGCGCATGTGAATCGGCTTCCGCAGTTGCGCGAAGAAGTGAAAGAGCTTCAGCGACGGATTAAAGAATTGGAAAAGGAAAACACAAACGACGAGTGAGATCCGACGATCGTCCGACAAATGTCCGACAAACTTCAGTTTGTCGATGACTTCGTTAATCGAAGGCAGCAAGAGTGAGCGACAAGTCAAAGTCTGCGAGAGTCAGCGACAAGCTAAAGCTTGTCGGACATATGCTTTTCGGACACATAATTAAGAATCGCATCGGCAGCTCTCGACGATGCACCGCCTTCGCCAAGTTGAGCGGTAACCTCCTGGAGCTTCCTTCGCATCGCCTCGTTCCGGTCCTTATCGAGCAACCCAACCAGTTCCTTCGCTAATTTCTCTCCAGTCAAATCCTGCTGCATCAACTCCGTCACCAGCCGCTCGCCCGCGATCAGATTAACCAATCCATAGTGCTCCGCTGTGATCAATCGACCGAGCGTGTGCCAGTTGATCGGCGACTCCTTGTAAACGATCACCATCGGCGTGCCGATGATCGCGGCTTCAAGCGTGGCGGTTCCACTGGCAACCGCCGCGACGTCTGCTGCGGCGAGGCATTCGCGAGTTTCGTGCTGAACAACCCGAAGCGTGTCCGGCATCGCCAACCCATTTCGCGATCGGGTAATGATGGCCTGAGCTTCGTCAACGCTACGGTTCGAAGCCAACGCCAGGACGAACTGCGTGTCAGAATTCAATTTCGAAATCTCGATCGCCGCATCGACCATTGGCGGAAGAATGCGTTCGAGTTCCTTGTGACGGCTGCCTGGCAACAACGCGATGATCGGTCGTAAAGAATCCAGATCGTGACGAGCGCAAAACTCTTGGCGAGCGTGTTGCAGTTGAATCTCGCCGGCCAGCGGATGTCCAACAAACTCCACGTCCTTCACGCCTCGCGACGCGTACCAATCGGGCTCGAACGGCAGGATGCAGAGCATCAAATCTACATCGCGACGAATTTGGCGCAGGCGATACGAACGCCACGCCCAGAGCTGCGGACTGATGTAGTAAATGACGCGAATTCCTTTGCGATGAAGAGCGCGAGCCAAACGGAGATTGAATTCGGGCCAGTCGACCAGGATCACAGCGTCCGGCCGGCGTTCAACCGCCGCGATTTTCAGTTGTCGAAACGCACGCCAGAAGCGGGGCAATACTTTGCCGACTTCGACGATACCCATGATCGCCAGCTCGTCGCCATTGACTATCGTTTCAACTCCCGCCGCGCGCATCTTTGCGCCAGTCGAGCCGAAGAAACTGAAAGTTGTGCCTGGAGATTTCTCGCGCAGCGCATGGGCAAGAGACGCTGCGTGCGCATCACCCGATGGTTCACCCGCGACGATCATAAAGGTCAACTGTTCCGCCATCGGTGGGCATGATAAGTGTAATGTGAGGAAACTGAGAACCGGGAATGGCTTTTCGCCTGTTTTGCTATTAACAAGATTCTAAGAAAGTACCCCGCTGACGGGCATCAGTTACTTGTAACATCATCGATGAGAACCAGCTTATCTCAGGAAGAATCGCCCTCCACTCTCTGTAGACTCCGCCGAGCGACCGCCGCGTCTGGCGAACCTAGTCTTTCTAAAATACTCAATGCCTCACTAAACAGACGCTGGGCTTCTGACCTATTGTTTGCTAGTTCCGCAAGCCTTCCCAACTGATGCAGCGCGGTTGCAATACCACTTTGATAGCCAAGCCGCTTCTGAATCTCCAGACTCTGGTCGTAGAGGCGCCGAGCTTCGTCTATCTCACCTTGATCTTGCGCAAGCATCGCCAACTGATGCAGCGTGCTTGCCATGCCACTTTGATCGCCAAGCCGCTTCTCAATCTTCAGACTCTGGTCGTAGAGGCGCCGAGCTTCGTCTATCCCACCTTGAACTTGCGCAAGCATCGCCAACTGATGCAGCGTGCTTGCGATACCGCTTTGATTGCCAAGCTGCTTCTTAATCTCCAGACTCTGTTCGTAGAGTTGGCGCGCTTCGTCTATCTCACCTTGATCTTGCGAAAGCGTCGCCAACTGATGCAGCGTGCTTGCGATACCACTTTGATTGCCGAGCCGCTTATTAATCTCCAGACTCTCATCGTAGAGGCGCCGAGCTTCGTCTATCTCACCTTGATCTTGCGCAAGCATCGCCAATTGATGCAGCGAGATTGCAATACCACTTTGATCGCCAAGCCGCTTCTTAATCTCCAAACTCTTGTCGTAGAGTCGCCGAGCTTCGTCTATCTCACCTTGATCTTGCGCAAGCGTCGCCAACTGATGCAGCGTGCTGCCAATGCCCCTTTGATCGCCAATCCTTTTCTTAATCTCCAGACTCTGGTCGTAAAGTCGCCGAGCTTCGTCTATCTCACCTTGATCTTTTGCGAGATTCGCCAACTGATGCAGCGTGCTTGCCATGTCGCTTTGATTGCCAAGCCGCTTATTAATCTCCAGACTCTGGTCGTAAAGTCGCCGAGCTTCGTCTATCTCACCTTGATCTTGCGCAAGCATCGCCAACTGATGCAGCGTGATAGCCATGCCACTTTGATCGCCAAGCTTCTTCTTGATCTCCAGACTCTGTTCGTAGAGTTGGCGCGCTTCGTCTATCTCACCCTGAACTTGCGCAAGCATCGCCAACTGATGCAGCGAGATTGCAATACCACTTTCATTGCCAAGCTGCTTGTTAATCTCCAGACCCTGTTCATAAAGTCGTCGCGCTTCGTCTATCTCACCTTGAACTTGCGCAAGCATCGCCAACTGATGCAGCGAGATTGCAATACCACTTTCATTGCCAAGCTGCTTCTTAATCTCCAGACTCTCATCGTAGAGTTTCCGCGCCTCATCAAGGTTCCCGCGGTTCTGATGAATGAGTGCAGTATTATGTAAGGCGCGTGCTACTGCGCTCTCATTCGCGGACCGACGTGATGCAAGCAATGCCAGTTCTCCACGAATATGCGCATCATCCCAGTAACCGCGCAGCCTTAAGAACCCTTCCAGTGCATCAGTTATTTCGATAACACTTTCCCAATCTTCCGTCTCGAATGTGACGTCAAGCGCGATCAGAACATTATCCTTCTCAGCTTCGAGCGCATCGAAATCCTCAGCTGTAGTCTTTGCATGCGCCTCTGCGTATTCAAGAAAGTACGCCACGAATCGCTGACGGAAATCATCAAAGTGTTCGTCTTTATCCAATCGCGCGACTGCTAGACTTCGAGTCAGCCCTTCTATTCCAAAACGTCGGTTGCCGTCTCGGGCCTTAATCAACTGCAGTGAGCGCAACCTAGTGATCGCGCCCTTGACGCGCTCTAGGTTCCCTTCGAATCCTGCCACTACTGCTATAGCCTCGCGACTCGCGTTTGGCACAAAAAGCGAAAGTGCGAGAACGGTTGCGCGTCCGTCGTCGCCTAACTGCGGAAGATTGAACGAGCGGTCAAAGACGCGTTCGGCCGCGTCTCCTTTGCCCTGCGATAGTTCATTTAGAATCAGATCCGGCTCTTGTGCTTGCTGATCAATTTGGGCGGCGACCCACTGCATTACGTACGGACGCGCATCGGCTGTTTGGATAATTCGTCGGCGAACGTCATCGGAAAAAACTGCGGGATCCGACATTTGAGAAACCAACTTCTCAAGAAACTCACTTGCTTCATCGGGCTTCATCGCATCGACGTATATGGGAAGCGCTCCTTTGACACTCTGTCGCGAAGTGATCATTGCGGCGCAAAGCCCTGATGAGAGGAACGCTGCGCACGATGAGTGCTCGTTCTCGGAAACAGTTTCAAAGTTGTCGAGGACAATCAACGTCGGATTTGCGGTGACCAATGTGCGCACCGTTTCCTCTTTCTTGTCAGGTGCAAGTTTGGATAGTTCTTTCTCGCCCAACTGCGCGGCGATTTCATAGAGCAGGGTAGAAAATGTGAAATCAGCGCGCTTTTCCGAGCTTACCCACACAACGCGAAGGGATGAAAGGCTCGATAGCGCGCGGACTGCTTCGGCTGCGAGCGTCGTCTTGCCGACTCCGCCCTCTCCAATTAGTGCGATAAGCTGTCGATTTGGTGGGCTGAGTTCCTCTTTCAGTCTTTCGATTATGTCTCGATCGTCTCGTCCTTTACGCGCTACGAACTTTACGATCGGAGGAGCGGGGAGATTCGCCGCAGCGAATGTTTTAGCGACGACGTCTTCCAATCTATCGACGGCTTTCTGAATACGTTCTGAGATCTCCGCGAACGCTCCATCCCGCTTGTCCACGTCAAATTCGACCAGGAACTCCTCGTTGTCAGGTACCGCTTGAAGATCGCCAAGCTTGAGATTTCCGAACGAGTGTTCTTTCCATCCAAAAACGTTCCGCACGAGTACGGGAATCACGCAGACTTCTCCTGCCTTGTGACGCTCGGCGGCACTCTTAAGCTCGACGTTATTGACGTAGCCCGACGTCAGAAATTTGGAGCTAATGAGCAGCAAGATCACTCGGGACGAATTCAAATGGTCAACGATCTCCTGGTGCCACTGCTGTCCCGGTAGGAGTAATCCGTCGTGCCAAATGTTCGAAAAGACGTCTTGAAGTTTCAGGACTTCGAGGTGGGTCACCAGCGCATCTTTAAACGCTTCGTCTGAGCTGGAGTACGAAATGAAAACTTCCGGAGGTGGAGCGGGCATCTGTCATTTCCTCTCTGAGCTTGCTCGGTCTGTGAGATACCGCTTGAACGATGGCAACAACCATACACGCAGGCTGCGAAGATATCAGCAAATTGTGACCGTGTTCATAAATACCCGCTGGGTTTCCGGATTCTGGATAGACCGTCGAGACCTACTTAACCACGAAACAACACGAACAAGCCATTTACGAAGTCACACGAAAAATCAACTGTTTCGTGTGGGTTTGATTCGCCTTCGTGCTGTTTGGTGGTTCATTCGCGGGCTGTACGAATTACAAGCAAAGAGAAATCTCAGGCTGAACCACTACCGACTATTTCAATGGATGGTCGAAGGGAGATCTCAGCGGGGGCAGGCGCTCTTCCTTACTTGCGTTCGGTTCTGTTGAGCGACAGTGATTAAGCGAATGCCGAAGATTCTTGTAGCGGGGACAGGGTCCCCTTCCTGACTGCGTTAGGTTGTGTTGAGCAATTGTAATTACAGGAACGCCGATGAGACTCGAGACGGGCGACACTTCTTCTACACAAGTTAAGCAAAGTAAATGGTGAATAGTAAATGGCAAGTAGCAAGTGGTTCAAACAAATGCTTGTCAGAATCCGGAACGACATCGCAGATTCGAATCTTTCGACCATTTACCATTTACTTTTAACCAATCCGCTTTTCAGCTTTTACAACTCCTGTGCTAGCATCGCCGCGATCTTGATTTTATCTTTGCGCTCTCTTCTTGCATCCCGGCAAGCATACTGTTACGACTCGGCCTTTGGAGGTCATGGGCTTCTTCTTGCGCAGCGGTCTCTGCCTGAAAAATCGAAGTCGATGGTGTTCTTTTGCGTGCGCGGTCCTGCTGCTTCTTAGCCCCGCGTCGACGATTCGTGCGCAACAAACGAATACAGTTGACCGCGAAGTCACTAACCCCATCACGGACACTCCCAGCGTAAATCCGCTGCTCGAAAACCAATTATTGCGTCCGCGAGTTCCGCCGCGTCCTACCGATGCGGCGCAGGCCACCGATCAATTGGAGGTGCGTGCGGATAAATCGACCGCCAGCGGCCCAAAGGACGCGCTTGTCATTGTCTATGAAGGCAACGTGGACGCGCGCATAGGCGTTTACCGGCTGCAGGCGGACAAGGTCACGGTGTACGAATCGAGCGATCGCGTGCTGGCGGAAGGCAACGTAGTATTCGATCAGGGCGAACAGCGAATCACAGGCTCGCGCGCCGAATGGAATTACCGCACCAAGCTCGGCTACTTCATCAACTCAACCGGATTCACAAATCAAACTCAGGACGGAACGGTCATCTATTTCACCGCCGACAGCGTGGAGAAGGTGAGCGTTGATACCATCGTGGTGATCAATGCCGAGATCACCGCGTGCGAAGACGCGGTGCCGAAATGGAGCTTTAAGACCAGACGCGCGGAAATCAAGATCGGAGACCGGGCGCGATTTCGCAGTCCGTCATTCCGAGTGAAGGATTTCCCGGTCGCTTGGCTTCCCTTCGCATCGATTTCGCTGAAGAGGCAGGACCGAGCTTCGGGTTTCCTGACACCAACATTCAGCGGTTCGGGCAATAAAGGATTTCGTCTATCCAGCGCTTACTACCAAACGCTGGGACGTTCGGCCGACATAACAATTCGCAACGATATCTACACTGCGCGCGGAGTCGGAGTCGGCGCAGATGTGCGGACGCGCGCCAATTCGCGATCGTTCTTCAATTTCGGTTTTTACTCTGTGCGCGATCGCATGTTCGGAGACGACGAAAGCGCGGAGAATCCGGACCAGGGCGGTTCCAGCTTCTACATGAACGGCGTGCATTACTTCCCGAATGGATTTCTCGCTGCGGCCGACGTGAACGTCACATCCAACCTGGCATATCGCCAGGTGTTCTCGGATTCGATCCAGCAAACAATTTCGCCCGAAGAGCGTTCGCAGGTTTTCCTCAACAAGAACTCGGGCGACTACAGTTTCAATTTTCTTGCACGTTCGCAGGTGACGTCGATTCCGAACGTTCGAATCCGTACTCGACAGCTTCCGAGTATCAATCTCGACAAGCGAACTTCGCCGCTTCGCTTCTTCGAAAAACTTCCGCTCTATTTTTCGTTCGAAGGCGGCCTGGAAGGAGTAAGCCGGAAAGAGACCGTCGAAGACATCGATCAGTTTGCGGCGAGTGTCCAGGGCCTTCCGATAATTACGCCATCGATCGTTCAGCGTCTGGATATGCACCCACGCTTTTCGATTCCGTTTCATTTTGCGGGCTGGTCTGTGACCGCGATGGGCGGCGTGCGCGGAACTTACTATTCCAACTCGATCGTACCGACCACGCGCGAGGTGTTAAGCCAGAACGTAATTCGTGGATACGGCGAATTCGAGCTGGATGTGCGACCGCCGGCGTTTGCGCGAAACTTCCGACATAACGACGGCTCCTTCTCGTTCCGGCATGTGATCGAACCGTATTTCATCTATCGCAAGATTTCAGGCATCAATAATTTTCAGCGGATAATTCGGTTTGACTATCTAGACGCGATCGCCGACACGAACGAACTCGAGTTTGGAATTACGAACCGTTTTTTTACCAGACGCTCGACTAACACTGTGGGCCAAACGTCGGAACGTGTAGCGGAATCAGCCCGAGCGAACAATCCGCTATCCAGCCAGCCGTACGAAGCGCTCACGATCACACTGCGCGGCAAATATTTTCTCGATCCTTATTTCGGCGGCGCACTGATTCCGGGCCGACGCAATCAGTTCTATCCGATCAATACGTTCTCGGCTTTCACTTACGGCGGAGTGCCGCGACGGTTTTCGCCGTTGACGTTTGAAGCTCGTTACAGGCCGCAACACAATCTCTTTTCGGAGATCCGATCGGATCTGGATGTTCAGGGCGGCGGGATACGAAACGTTGCTGTGTCGTTCGGACTAAGTCTGCCGTTGGTGAAGGCGTTCCAGACTTTCTACTACACGCGCGCGATTTCGCTGTCGCCAACGTTGGAACAGTTTCGAGACGCGAACAAGAAAGAACCGGGAACCTTGTACGGTTCGCAATGGAGCCCGTCGATCTTTGTAGGAAACACGGCGCAGGGATTGTTCGGCGGGGTGTCGCTGTTCTTTGATTTCCAGAACCGTCCGCAACAGGGGAGTTCTTCGCTTATCAGCTCGACCGGCACGATCGGATACGCGTTCGACTGCTGCGCCGTAACCGTCCAGAACTACACGTTTAATGTTGGACTGCGTAACGAGAATCGATTTGTGTTCAGTTTCCGCTTAAACGGAATCGGGGCATTCGGTACCGAGCAGATCGGCCAGGATTTTAGATAACCGGGGATTCTGAGCTATTCGATGAAAATTCAGCCACAGATGAACGCAGATGGACACAGATTGGGATTAGGAATTCATTAGTTTAGGAGCGAAGTGGGATAGCGTTACGATCTTTCCTTCTTGCTTTTCCCTGATTCGCGTTTTATCGGCGTTCATCTGTGGCCAGTAATTGCGGGGTCAGAGCGCCAACTAATCCCCAGAATCCCGCATCTGAAATATGCTTCGATAATAACGACGGATGGGTTAGTACCGTTCGCCCCCTGCGAGTTAAGTCAACTAATTAATTCTGAACCGGCGGTCAGTAGCGGTGTTGAAAAAGCTGTAGTTCGCTAGTACAGACGACAAACTGAAGTTTGTCGGACACCAGGAGGCGGACACAAAAAGTAGGCTGGCTTGCGCGGACCACTAGCTTGCTATTAAAATGCCGCGTTTTGAATAGTGCCGGATACGCAGTAATGCTCTAGTCTGTAGCTGGTTTTTATTCGAATTCTTAAAATTCTCTCTTTAATGTGATTTTGCAAGCGTCTCGTGGAGGACCTCCAGTGAAGATAGTTTTTCGTTTATTGATTTCTGCGACCGTACTGGTTCTGGCGTGCGGAGCAATGTTTGTAGCAAGCGGGCAGACCGATTCGTTCGTAACTCAGATTACTTCCAGCATCAGGTCCTCGTTCGCAAATGACATGAGCGGTAACGGCCGTTTCATAGTTGTCGAATCGAACGGTGACATCGGGACCAAGGATCCGTCTTTAGGATTGAACCCGGACAACTCCGACCTTAATCGAGAAATTTTTCTGATCGATTACGCACAGCGTCGCATTTTTCAAATAACGAATACCAAGCATCGGTTTCGAGTCGTAACGGACCCGCCCACTTCACAGGCCAATATCCTGGTCGAGCTGAGCAGCAACCGGCCCGTGCTCAGTTCGCAGGCGCGCGTCACGGGTTCGGGACGTGCCTTCACAATCGTCTTCAGTTCCAACGCAAACAGTCTGACTCCCGCAGGAACCAATACTTCTACTCCTGGAAATTTTGACGGTAACAACTTGTCAAACGCTGATCGAGATGCTTTGTTGGCGGACGCCAATCAGGAAATCTGGATTTATGAAGTTCCGGAAATTCCTGATCCCGAAGTTGATCTTTCGCTCGGCGCCGAAATTCCATTCCTAAATTTGAGCAACGGAACTTTTACGCGGGTAACGAATACGCCGGCCAGCCGTACTCCGCAGGGCGGCACGGCCACGGTGTCGCCTCAAGTCGCCGACGACAATCGCGACGTGGCGGTTAACGACGACGGATCGCTGATCGCATTCATATCTTCGCGAAACCTGGTCGGAATGGGTAACGCCGACGAGAACCCGGAAGTCTTCTCCGCGCGAGTCACATTCGGACCGGTGACCACGACCATTGCTCAGGTGACAACTACGCCGGCGGGAACGATCGTAAATCCGCTTTTCAACGCCAGTCCGTGCCTGTCCGGAACGGGCGCGCGTGTGGCTTACAGCTCGAACGCGAACATTCCGGACACTGGAATGGCGACGGGCAATAATTCCGATGGCAATGTCGAAGTTTATTACGCGGATTTGAATGCCGGAACCGGCGCGCTCGTAGCCAACAAGCAGGTCACGCGTACGACGCGAATAAACGTCGGCGACATCGTCAACGTGCTGAGTACCGGAAGACGCCTTAGCCGCGACGGCAACCTTCTTGCTTTTGAATCTACGGCAGACCTAACGGGTAGTCCGCAGGGCGCGAATACGGCGACGACTACCGTCTTTCTCTACAACATTACAGCGGCTACGTTCACAAAGGTCGGTCCGCGCGGACACGAAGACACTGTGGCGAACAGTCTGGGCGGCGACGTGCTGCGGTTTCCGACTTTTACGGATTATGTGGGAACGACTCCGAACTCGCTGGTGTTTGCATCGCGGCTTAACTTCAAACCCGATGGAACGATTCCGACCACAGCAGCCGATGGATTGAATAACGATCCTGACAGACCGACGCAGGTATTTGCGGTAACGATTCCGATCGGAACGACCGCGGCGTTCACGCGGCTTTCGAGGATTCCTTCGGCGGGCATTTTCCTGGCGTCACTGCAACCGTTCTCGAGCAACACGCGCCAGCGGATTTCATTCACGCTGGCTGTGACCGAACTTGGCGGCGGCAATAACGACGGACAACCCGAAACCTTCTATTTGTTGAATCGGACCACGGGGATTATTTCCGAGAACGAGATGGCCGAGGCTTATTTCACCGGCGCCACGTTGCGCGCCGTTGGAGTTCCTTCACCGACTCCGACGCCTAGTCCATCAGCATCGCCGGTTACTCCTTTGGTTGTGCCGGGACTTTCGCCGGGGATGTTGGCAGTCATGCGCTTTAACGGACGTCTGGTTTTCCCGACAGTAACCGCGGTTGGAGACACCAGACGCAGACCGCCGCTGCCGACCGAATTGAGCGGCATTACGCTCTCGATGAATAGCGCCGCGGTGGGCCTGAAATCGGTCAGTTCGCGTGTCATCACTTTTGTAGTTCCGAAGGGGTTGATTCCGGCTGCGACAGGTACGGCTTATCCGGTAGTACTGAACGTACGCGGTCGCGTGCTTCGAGGCTCAGTGACTCTATTTCCTGCACAACCCGACATCTTTACGAGTACCAACGGGCCCGGCGGTCGAGCTCAAGTCGTAAACGCCTTTAATGGGACGCCTGAACCTTTCAACGTCTTCACCGTCAGGCCGCAGGATCCACGGGCTCCGACAATCCTGCGCATCTTCTTGACCGGAATGGAGGGCGTGCCTTTGACTACGGGCGTGATATCGGTTCGCATTGGCACTACCACGTTATCGGGGACTGCGATTCGAGTTGCTCCAGTCGAGACGACGACGCCCGGCCGGTACCAGTTAGACGTCCAAATTCCTTCAACTTTGGACAATGCGGGCGATGTTCCGATAGTTGTCATAGTTACCTTGGGGGCGAATGTGTTTAGCAGCCGGTTGGAAGACACCGCGCCTCGAATTACGATAAATTAGGAAGCCAAAAAGCGCCTCCAGACACAGCCGCCGACCTCTTTTGAGTCTCGCAAAAGACAAAGAGTCGGCGGCTTTTTCGTGCCCGAAATTCGCCCGTAACCCTTCAAAATCAATAGCGTTGACACTCACTGTTAGCGGGTGTTAGTGTACTATTTCGGCTCTGCGGAATGCGCGGAAGCCGCAAAAGACGTTGACGGTGCGCGTTCCTCTCAGGTGCAAGGTGACGCGCCGCCCCCCGCATCCGGTTAACGCCGCCAACCTGTTAACAAATAATAGTAGACGGTTCCAAATGGGTTTCGATAAAGCAAAGGTCATGCGTGCGGCTGAGAAGAGTCTTGCTCAGGGGAAGATTCCTGCCGCGATTAAGGAATACCAGCTGATCGTCAAACACGATCCTGATGATTTCAGCGCTCTAAATATGCTCGGCGATTTGCTGATCCGAACAAGCGATCAGCCGGAAGCGATCAAATGCTTCAATCGTGTCGCGGAGCACTATCGCGAAGAGGGCTTTGCTCTAAAAGCCATCGCGATGTACAAGAAGATCGATCGCCTAAATCCGGGAAGCATCGAAATCGCCGCGAAGCTGGCGCCGCTTTACGAAGTTCAGGGCCTGATCGTCGATGCGCGTACGCATTACCTGATGGTAGCCGACGCGTATTCCAAGGGCGGGCATGCGGCCAAGGCTCTTGACGTCCTGCGCAAGATCGCCGACCTCGATCCGAACAACACAGACATCCGATTGAAGCTGGCTCAGGGTTATCAGCGCGAGAGCTTTCGCTCTGAAGCGGCCGAGGCTTTTTCGCACGCTGGTGCGCAGTTCTTCGCGCGTGGTGCTCTTGACCTCGCGCTCGACGCTTACACAAACGCACTGAGCAACGTTCCGTACGATCCGGTTGCACTGAGCGGACTTACTTCCACCCACATCGCCCGAGGCACGCCTGACGAAGCGGCAGAAATGCTCGAGCATGCCGCGACCAATCAGCCGGGCGATGTCGAGGTTTTGTCTTTGCTCGCCCACGCTTATGTCGAAGCAGAGGATGCTCCGGCAGCCGAGCGCACTACTGCGTCACTGGTTGAGAAGGAACCGTCCAGTTTCAAACGTTTTGGTGAAGTGGTTCGCCTTTACTTAAAAGCCGGCGACGTGGCCGCGTCTGTTCGAGTGCTGAATGGAATCGCCGAGCATCTTCTTTCCGGAAATGAGGAAAGAACGCTGGCGGATCTTCTTGATGAAGTGCTAACGCACGATCCGGAGCAAATGAATGCCTTGCGCCTTCTTGTGCGGCTGCACACATGGCAGCACGACGACGAGAAATTGCGTAGCGCGCTGGAACGATTTACAGAAGCGGCGCAGGCGGCCGGATTGGAAGACGAAGAGCGACAGGCGTTGGCGAACCTTGTTCGCCTCGCGCCGGAAGAACCGCGTTTTCTCGATCGGCTGAAAGAATTGGGCGGAAGTCTTGACGAGGTAGAAGGCAGGTCGGCATTTTCTTCGGGCGACTCCCAGGACATCCCAACTTTCGAAAGTTTTATCTCGATAACCGAAGACGAAGCAGCCGCTCCGGCTGAAGAGGCGGCGCAGTTCGAATGGAATGCGGTTACGCCTCCCGCGGCTGACCCGTCCGCGTCGTTCGCGGATCTTAACGACAGTTGGGCAAGTGCGGGCGCAAGTGAAGAGCCTGCTCCCGCCGCGGGTTTTCAGGAATTCGAGTTCCACCAGGCCGGCGGACCGCCTGCGGCGTCGAGCGAGGCTGAATCGTCAATTGATATTTCCGAAGCGCTGCCCGAGCGAAGAGAGTCCATGTTGAAGCACGAGCTTGAAGGCGTGGATTTTTATCTGGCGCAGGGTTATTCGGATATCGCGCGTGACACGCTCGACATGCTCGAGCGTCAGTTTGGCGCGCACGCCGAAATCGAGTCGCGACGTCGGCAACTGGCGGGAGATACAGCAACAAAATCGGAAGACGAAGCGCCGAGCGCGGTAGAAGTTCCGCAGTCCAGCCAGTCGTTCGTAGCCGAACCTGTTCCCGCCGTCGTAACTCAAAGTCCGGCTCCGGTTGCTCCCGCGAAACCGAAGATAGATCCCGGGCTCGCCGCCATCTTCGATGAATTTCGCAGCGCGGTTGAGGACGAGGAAATACAGGAAACCGACGGCGACTATGAAACCCACTTCAATTTGGGTTTGGCTTATAAAGACATGGACCTGATGGATGAGGCGGCGGAGGAATTTCAGATCGCCGCATCGCTGGTTGCGCCGCGAGACGGAACACCCCGTTATTTGCAGTGCTGCAATCTGCTCGGTCATTGCTTTGGCCAGAAGAACATGGCTCGCCAGGCGGTGATGTGGTACAAGCGCGGACTCGACGCTCCGGGACATACAGAGGACGAATATCAGGCGTTGCGCTATGAACTCGGCGCGGCTTACGAACGAATGGGCGAGCTGGATAAGGCCATCGACGTTTTCTCGGAAGTATACGGAGTTGATGTCTCGTATCGGGGAGTCGCCGATAAGCTGCGAGATTTGCAATCGCAAAAAGCGATGCGATAAGTGGTGAGTTCAAGTGACAAGTGACGGCCAGAGGGCTTATGCTTACTTGTCATTGATCGGAAGTCACGTTTCACTGCTTAATTATGTCATCGAAGTTAACGGTTCTGTTCTACATCATTCTTTGCCTGGAAGTGGGTATCGTGCTCACCTTCCTGCCGTGGTTTCATCCGTTCGGATTGAGCGACTGGGCCGATAACTTCTTCCTGGTTTACGCCGCGAACAGGACCGGACTACAGGGATTACAAAACGCAGTTTCGTCAGGATGGGTGCGCGGGGCTGTTACGGGTCTGGGCGTTCTGAATCTCCTGATAGCTTTTTGGGAAATCGCACACTTTCGCCAAACGGTTCGCGCTCTTCAAAGTGGCGACGCATTTGCTGAATCCCGCAAAGATGCCGCTCGAGTTGCCAACACCAATTCTCTATCAGATCAGCAGCGGCGAGGCGACGAATCAAACCCTGGCTACTGATGCCGAGCGACTTCTGGCCGAAGTCGCTACCGCGGTTGCTGCACACTTACCTTTCTATCAAATCCGCGAAAAGAATTTATCCGCTCGGGCTTTGTACGATCTGACTCGTCGTGCCGTTGTGTCTGTCGCTGGAAGTTCAACCCGTCTGCTGGTGAACGATCGGGCCGACGTCGCGCGCGCGGCGGGAGCTGCCGGCGTGCACCTGACAACTCGCTCGATGGAGACGGCCGTTGTCCGACGTACTTTTGGCGAAGCTTTCCTGATTGGCGTTTCAACCCATACGATCGAAGAAGCCAGGCAAGCGCGAGATGGCGGAGCGGACTTCGCCGTTATCGGGCCGGTCTTTTCCGCGCCGGCGAAGAATGGTTATGGAGAGCCGATGGGGCTCGAAGGGTTGCGTGCAGTTGTAGAGGAGCTGGCGCCGTTTCCGCTGTTGGCACTCGGTGGAGTCACGGCCGTAAATGTGGCGTCGGCGATTGATGCCGGAGCAAGGGGCGCTGCGGCGATTCGCGCGTTCAATGGAGCCACGCGGGTTGACGAAATGATACGATCGCTGCGCGGTGAACCCCACTGAACGAGCAGAGCGTTTGAAAGGAAGCAGCCGAATATGCGTAGCCTGTTTGCAGTCATGGTGATTGGTTTGTTGCTGCTGACCGCCGGAGCCGGCAACGGCCCGGAGCGATCGGCATCGGCGAAGGGCGGACCCGACTCGCTTTGTGCCAAAACCGAAAACGTGATCTTCAATTGCCGCATAGAAAAGTCCACAAAGTTACTGTCGGTTTGCGGCTCGAAAGATCTGGATCAAACCAAAGGATATTTGCAGTACCGGTTTGGACGCACAGGTGCGATTGAGCTCGAATTTCCTGCCGACAGACAGAACACGCAGAAGCAGTTCGGCTATTCACGATACACGCGACCGCTGGTGACCTATCTGACGCTCAGCTTCGAAACCAACGGATATGAATATTCGCTTCACCAGGACGACAACTCAGAAGAGAAGCCGCCGGTTAACGAATCGCGAATCGAGATTTCGAAAGTGGGCGCCAGCGGCGAGTCGAAAGAACTGAAATGCAGCGGTCGCACGTTTGGAAGTTTGATATCTATTGAAGATTTCGTCCCAAAGAGCGATTGAGGCACATCTTGCTAGATCTTCAAAAGCAGCTATTTGCTTTGGCAAATGCGGTCGGGAAGGGTGGCAAGCGACGCGAAGCGGAGCGCGCCCCCCTTCCCGACGGCGAGACTATTTGAACTTGAGCCTGCTCATATCATGTCCGCCAATAACAACTCACAGACTCCGCCTGTCGCGTTGACGATCGCCGGTTTCGATCCGTCCGGCGGCGCTGGAATAATCGCGGACGTCAAAACGTTCACGGCATTCGATTGCTTTGCGACAGCCGCCGTGACCTCGCTCACGTTCCAAAACACGCAGGGTGTTTATGGCGCCGTTCACCAGAGCGCCGAATCGGTAAGGGCTCAGGTAGCGGCTGTGGCGGACGATTTCGAGATCGCCTGTGCGAAGACCGGAATGCTTCCGACTCGAGAAGCGATAATTGAAGTCGCGCGTCTGTTTCGCGAAACCTCGCTGCCGGCCCCTGTTGTCGATCCGGTAGTTCGATCAACATCAGGATTTGATCTTATCGACGATGCCGCGCTTGCGTCGTTGGCGAGGGAACTGTTGCCGCTATCGTGTTTGATCACTCCAAATATCCCCGAGGCTGAACGCATCACAGGGTTGCGTATCCAAGACGAGGACGGAATGCGCGCCGCGGCCCGAGCCATGCGCGAGATGGGCGCCCGCGCGGTGCTGGTCAAGGGCGGACACTTGACCCCGCAAACCAGCGACACCGGACAGGCTTTTGCGATTGATATTTTGGATGACGCGGACGGCGTGATCGTCCTTCGAGAGGCCTGGATCGAGTCGACCTCCACACACGGCACCGGCTGTACGTTGTCGGCGGCAATTGCGGCGTGTCTCGGCCGTGGAATCGCGCTGCGTAAGGCGGTCGCAATCGCCAAGCGTTTTGTCGCGGATGGTATTCGCCAGGCGCCTGGATTGGGCCATGGACACGGACCGATAAATCACACGGTGCGTGTGACTTTGGAACCGTAGCCTTCGGCCCGATTATTATTTGCGTTCACTTCGATTTGGTTTATACTCTCGCCGCAACGAAAACAACTTAACTTGCCGACGCGTTGACCCTGGATACGTACTAAAGTTCCAACAGCAAGGTACTTTTAGGCAAGACTCCAATGCGGTCCGTAGCGACTGCGAAAACCGGTGCTTCTAACTTCCTTTTCTACGCTAGTACACAGGCATGGCTTGAGTTTTCGAACACGTGTTTACGCTTCGAGGACTCGGTGGAGTGCGAAGGTCGACGCCCTCGCTCGTCGATTTGTCTAACCTTGATCGTTTCCATACACGCGTGCGGCCGTGAGTTTTGAGAGTTCACCGGAAAGGATGCCGACCTTTCCTTTTAAGAGACTTTGGTTCTTTTGAGTTTTCCACCGAGCGGTTTTGCCCGAGCTGCTCAGGAGTCATCGAGGGATCTTCCGAAGTGGAGGTTCTTATGGTGAAGCCATCAACCACAAGGAGACTTTATGCGAGCAACGACTAGCCTCAAGAACTTTAACTACTCACCTACGAGAAAGACGCTTTGGACTGTCATTTTGAGTTGTGTGACAGCGGTCAATCTTTTCCTGGCGCCGTTGGCTGTATTGACATTAACCACTGCGCCGACAGCAGTGGCACAGTCCAAGTCCGAAACGACGGATACGCCAACCGCGATTATTTACGATAACGGTCCGATCGGGACTGGTGCTACATCGCGAAGCGGTGCGGCAGCACCGGCCGGTATGCAGTGGAGCGAAGCTTCATGGGACTTTGGCACTACCACGGTTTCCAACACGCTCGCCGGCGTAGGTTGCCAGGTGATCGGAGTGGCCACAAACAACCGATGCGCCGATGATTTCAACGTTCCGGTTGGGCAGACGTGGACGATCAACCAGGTGGTTTATTACGTCTATCAAGCCGGCGCCGTAGCCAACCCCGTGGTCGGCGCAAACCTCCGCATCTTCAACGGAATTCCGGGCGGGGGCGGTGTGGTGGTGTTCGGAGATACGACAACCAACCGCCTTGCAAGTTCGGTCGACTCCGGCATCTTCCGAATATTCAATAGCGGTCCTCCCAATAACACGGCCGTTGGAACAACTCGCCGGCTTTGGCAGGTTACGGTTAACGTTTCTCCGGCCGCGGTTCTGACCGCTGGAAATTACTGGATTGACTTTCAGACCGACGCCGGCGCAGGCGGGAATTTCACGCCGCCGGCAACTATAACCGGCACACGAGGAGTGCCGGGATGGAACGCAAGACAGAGTATTAACGGCGGCGTCGCCTGGGCCGAATCGTTCGACGACGGAACGCCGGTGACGGGAGCGAACATCGTGCAGGACTTTCCGTTCAAGCTCGACGGTACAATTGCCCCATTTGCGCCCGAGGGAAGCGCGGTCTCGCAACGCTATATGGATTTTGACGGAGATGGCAAATCCGATCCAGTCGTGGCCCGCTCAGCTTCGGCAGGAGCTCAAACAACCTGGTACACGCTGAACAGCGGAGGTGGGTCATTGGCCACGAATTGGGGGACGGGTGTAGGGTTCGCCGGTGGGGACGTCACAACTCCTGCAGATTTTGACGGAGACGGCAAGACCGACATTGCCGTGTGGCGTGGCAATCCAGGCAATCCAAGCCTTTCCTATTTCTATATCCTGCGGAGCTCGAACGGCACGCTTCAAAGCGAGCAGTTTGGAATATCTACTGACGATCCTACGGTGGTGGGGGATTATGATGGCGACGGAAAAGCGGATGTCGCGGTCTTTCGCGCTACGGTAGGAGGCGGCGACCCGTGCGGGGGAAGCTCAGTGTGGTACTGGCGACCGTCCGGAACTCCGGCGACAAACTTTAGTTATTCCTGCTGGGGGTTGCCGGGAGACAAAGCCTATCCGGGTGATTACGACGGTGATGGCAGGCAAGACTACAGCGTCGTTCGAAACGAAGGCGGCAATGCTGCCATCTATCAGAAATTCGCGAGCGGAAGCACGCGAGGCCTGACCTTCGGTCTGTTCACAGACCGTTTCGTGGGCGGCGACCTCGATGGTGACGGACGCTCAGACATCAACACTGTGCGAACCTCCGGAGTGAACATCGTCTGGTCGTTCATACACAGCAGCACCAGCCAGGTTCGCACGTTTGTGCTGGGCACATCAGCTACGGATTACGTCGTGCCCGGCGATTACGACGGTGATAAGAAGACCGACTTCGGACTCTGGGTAAGCGGAGCCGGAGCGGCTAGCGGAAACTTCCATCTGTTGAAGACGTTTACTTCACCCACGCAATTCAAGTGGGGTAACTCTGCGGCCAATCTCACCGCGCCGGATTACCCGGTTGCGGCATATCAGGTCCACTAACCAGTTGGTAGAACTATTCGAGCGCAGCGCTCGAAACTTGCACGGCAGCCTGTCGATCGGCGTGTGATCGACAGGCTGCCGTTTTCATTTTTGGAAGAGTGCGCGTTGGCAGGAGTGTATGTGAAGCCGCGTAGCGGCTTTTACCCCGAGCCACCCTTTACGCTGAATATCGCCCCGCGCCCACGCCTTCACGACAATAATTTCACAACACCATCACTCGAAACCCTCGCTTGCGGGAACAACGCGGCGCGTCGTATCGTTAACCGCATTATGTCAGCAAATGTGTGTACAAACTGCGGCGCAGAGCTCGTTCGGGGAGCCAGATTTTGCCGGCGTTGCGGCCAGCCGTCGCTGGATTTCGGTGGTGGGAGCATTACCGAGGCTGAAACGAAAGTGTTCGAAGCCGATCGCGGAGCGCAAACGCAATACTATGATCAGCGACCAACCGGGCCCAGCTACATGTCGCCGGTCGATATGTCACCTCCGCCGCAAACGGCGACTACGACGACGCTGGCAAAACCTAAGAAGCGAAGTAGCGCACCGATTCTGATACTGGCTCTGGTCCTGATCGGATTTATTTCTTTTGCGATCTTTGCGGCGATGAAATGGGGACCGGGAGCTTCGCGCACTCCTACCGTGACCGTTCCGCCAGTTCCAGATGCGCCGGCGATTCCGGCTGTGCCGAAAATTCCGCAGCCGCCGGCGCCGCCCCAACCACCAGGCACTGCTCCAGCCAACGACACCGCGTTGATTTACCCGGGGGCGACAGTCAACGTGGAAATGACCCGCGGCACCGGAGGCCGCATGCGCCAGCTTACAACTTCGGATTCGTTCGACCAGGTTGTGGCGTGGTACACCGCGCGGATGAAAACCGTGGACAAAATCAAGTCGAACGATTCAGAGCCGAGCGCGGTGTTTCGCGGCGATGGGACAACCGTTGTTATCAGCTCTGAAGACGGATTGAAGGAAATCGTGTTGCAAGAGGGATTCGATCAGGATCAATAGTCTTCTTTGCGCCTTTCAGCTTTCACTTCTTTGCGTCTTGGCGAGAAATCGTCGTTCTTTCAGTTAGCTCATTCCAGGCCGGCAGCGAAAATTCCACCCAATGAATCCAGGTAACAATTTGTCCACCCGATCGATCATCACAGCGTCGCTATTTCTGACTTGCATCTTCGCATTGAACGGCTGCGCCAAACCGGTCGCGGTTGCATTCGACCAGGTTTGTACGAAGGAGAACAACGAACAATACATCTCGGTCGAAGGCTATCTGCGGACCGGCGTTACTGTGCTCTGCTCGTCACACGGTGGAAAGAGAACCTGCGGACTCGAGCTTTTTGATAAGCCCGATGGTCAATCGAAGATCAGCGTCGACATCGAAGAGGGAACTGGTAAGAGCCAAATGGAAGCCTTGCCAAAAAACTACAGTAGCGAGGATTTGAAGATACGAGCGCAGGATGGAAGCATGATCGGGACGCGCGATCGCGTCCGGATTATCGGCACCGCCGCAACCGACACCGGCGCGGGATCTTCATCGCTGACCGTGTGCTACATCAACGTCGCCAAGATCGAAAAGCTATAAGTTGTTACTGACCAGCAGCCGCCCGCCCCAACCACTTGTCCCGGAATCGTCACGCCCCCGACACCAATCACCATTAAAATCCAGCCGCTCGTCACAATGCCGTCGCCTCGCCCCCGATTCGCGGGTATATTGAAGAGTCCGTAAAGAGGCTTGTTTGCGGGCCATAAAGTTCAACGCGGCAGAACCATAACTTTAAGATTTTGTACCCAGGGGCAAATATGAATTTCGAAAGTGGGGCTCAGCGTGGCCGCACCAAATGGTTGTTGATCTTCGGCTGCTGGATGTTCGTCGCGCTTTTTTTCACCAGTCAAACCGTCGTTCAGAGCCATATTTACAACCAGCCGGTTCGGTTTTTTCGCGCTGCCAGCTGGCAGTTCTCGTCTTGCTTTGTCTGGTTCCTGCTGACGCCGGCCATACTTTGGTTCGATCGCCACTTCCGTTTGGAACACGGAAAGTGGAAACGAAATCTGCCTGCGCATCTTCTCTTCGGAGTCGTCATCGCTCTGATCCAGCAACTGGCGGACGCGTTCGTGCTCCCCACGCTTGGCTACTATCCCGGCTTCGAGTTCACTTCTTATTTTCACGCCTACAAGACGCTGCTGCTGGTTAACTTCCACTTGGCGCTCTTTTTCTATTGGGCGATTCTGGGAGTGAGCTACGCGATCGACTACTACCAGAAATATCGCGAACGCGAGCTGCGCGCTTCGCAGTTGGAAACGCGCCTGGCGCAGGCGCGGCTACAGGTGCTGAAGATGCAGTTGCATCCGCATTTTCTCTTCAACACGTTGAATGCGATTTCCGAGCTCGTCTACAAAGACCCCGAGTCGGCGGAGCAGATGATCACCAACCTGAGCGACCTGCTGCGGCTGTCGCTCGAGAACGTAGGCGTGCAGGAAGTTTCGCTCAAACAGGAACTCGATTTTCTTAACAAGTACGTCGAGATCGAGCAGATGCGGTTTCACGATCGACTTCGATTGGCGATGGAGATCGAGCCGGACACTTTGGATGCGTGCGTGCCGAACATGATCCTTCAGCCGCTGGTCGAGAACGCGATCCGGCATGGAATTGGAATGCGTTCGAGCGGCGGACGCATAGAGATCGGCGCCGACCGCGAAAACGGAATGCTTCATCTGTTCGTCCGCGACGACGGACGCGGTTTGCTGAACGGACAACATGAGGCTTTGAAAGAAGGCGTTGGCCTGGCAAATACGCGAGCGCGCCTGGCCCAGCTTTACGGAAGCGCGCACCGGTTCGATCTGCTGGATTCGCCCGGCGGCGGGTTGAAGGTGGACTTCACGATTCCGTTTAAGACGATGGAGATTGAAGAAGGATAACGGAATTCAGGTGACAAAGATCCGAACATTGATTGTTGACGATGAATCGCTTGCGCGCGAGCGGATCAAGCGCTATCTGGGCGCGGAGGCCGACATCGAAATCGTGGGCGAATGCGCCAACGGCAAGGAGGCGGTTGAATCGATCGACAGTCTTTCGCCCGACCTGTTGTTTCTGGACATTCAAATGCCGGAGATGGATGGGTTCGGCGTGCTCGGGGCGATCGGGTCGCAGAGAGTTCCGGCGATTATTTTTGTCACTGCGTACGACAAGTACGCTTTAAAAGCTTTTGAGGTACACGCGCTCGACTACTTGCTGAAGCCTTTCAATCGCGAACGATTTCGACGATCGCTGGCGAGGGCGCGCGAGCAACTCGATCACGACCGGATGGGCCAGCTGGATCAGCGATTGTTGTCGCTGCTCGAAGACCTGAAGGCCGAACAAAAGCATTTGGATCGGCTGGTGGTTCGTTCGGTGGGCCGAGTCTTTTTTCTCAAGACGGACGAGATCGATTGGATTGAAGCGGCCGGCAACTACGTTCGTCTGCACGTCGGGCGCGAAGGCCACCTGCTTCGAGAAACGATGAACCGGCTGGAAGCAAAGCTAAACCCCGACAAGTTTCTTCGCATACACCGCTCGACGCTGGTGAACATCGACCGGATCAAAGAGCTGCAACCGTTGTTCAGCGGCGACTACACGGTGATCCTTCGCGACGGACGCCAGCTAACGCTTTCGCGAAGCTATCGCGATAAATTGCTTGAGCTGTTCGACAAATCTTCTTAGGCTCGAACGCAACCCGCTCCGACAGGAGACCTGAACATGACGTCCCCATTCAAAGCATCCCTGTGGCGCTCGAGCCTGATTCTGTTTCTGGCAGTCTTTAGCGTCCTTCTCGTTCCCAAGACGAAACCGATTCGCGGGCAGAACAAAACCGTCGTTGGGACCGCTTCGCTGCTCGTACTCAACAAGATCGAGAACACGCTTGCGATCATCGACCCGTCGAACATGACTGTGCTGGGCCGCGTTCCCACCGGAGACGGACCGCACGAGGTGATCACTTCAGCCGACGGTCGCATCGCTTATGTCGCGAATTATGGCGCACAGAAACCCGGCAACTCTCTTTCGATCATCGACCTGGAAGCGCGCAAGGAGATCAAGCGGGTCGACCTCGGACCCCTGATGCGTCCGCATGGAATGGTCGAGGCGGGCGGCAAAATTTACTTTACGGCTGAAGTCAACCGCGCTGTCGCTCGTTACAACCCTGCGACATCCAGCGTCGATTGGATGATGGGGACCGGACAAAACGGGACCCACCTGTTATGTGTGACGCCCGACGAACGCAGGATCTACACGGCCAACATCGGTTCCGACAGCGTGACTGTTATCGAATTCAACGCGACGCCACCGGCCGCTTCGAAGATCACGCACATCTCGGTCGGAAAACAGCCGGAAGGTTTGGACCTTTCTCCAGACGGGCGCGAACTTTGGGTGGGCCACAACGGCGACGGCGGCGTTTCGATTATCGACACCGCGACGAACGCTGTGAAGGAAACGATAAAAGTTGGCAAGGTGCCGATCCGGGTCAAATTCACTCGCGATGGAAAGCGAGTCCTGATCTCGGATCCTGAGCAAGGCCAGCTGGCCGTATTCGACGCCGCTACTCGCAAAGAGGTGAAGCGGATTGATGTCGGCCAGGTCCCGGTCGGAATCCTCGTAACACCCGACAACACCCGCGCGTTCGTGGCGACGATGCAGACTGGACGTGTCGTTGCGATCAACTTAACTGATCTGACTGTCGCGGGTCATGTCGAGCCCGGTAAAGGACCTGACGGTCTTGGCTGGGCTGTAAAGAAACCGGAGTAGAAATCCGGACAGGCGCGGGTTCGCTAACTAACAGGATTGCTTATGCGTTTACCAATCAGAAAAATCTCTGTCGCCGGTCTAATTGTGATGATGGGCGCCGTGGTGCTCGCGCAGAACGGTAAAAGCGGGTTCGAAGCCGGCAGAGCAAACTTCGCGTGCATGTTTGGGGAGAATTCGTATGGCTTCGCGTTTGGCGATTGGCAGGTTGCAAGCGCTGTTCACCCGGCCACGCCCAGACGACTCGGAATCGCCTCTTTCTCCGGAAAGAAGCGCGGTGCTCCAAATTCGATTTCCGAAGCCGCACGGAAAAGAAGCATGTCCAACAACGCAGTATCGCAAAAAGCCCCGGGCGCCTTTGCCGCTTGTCCCTACAGCGGTTTAGTCGGAAGCGCTGATCTGGACAAGCATCCGAATTCAGGATCGTCAACCGACCGACCGGAATTGCCGGTGACTCCCAACACCAATCCGCCGCGAGTGGGCGATGATGATTGGAGTACGGTTCGGTATTGGTTGGTGTCGTAGGGGAAAAACGGTTTTTGGTTTTAGGCTTTTGGCCTTGGAAGAAAGCACCCGAAGTCCCAAATGCCAACGACGAAGGCCAAAGACCTAAGACCAAAAACCTAAAACCTAATACCCAAAACCTAGGCCCCAAGCCCTAAATCACCGCCGATTCGTGGATCAAACGATTCTCAGCGAATCGCTCCAAACCCAAGGGCGATGCATCCATAAATCGCGACTCTCCGTACATCACCACCTCCGCAGCCATCCTGCCAGCCGCGGGCGAATGCATCACACCGTGGCCGCTAAAGCCGTTGACCAGAAAAAATCCGCGGACGCCAGGTGCTTCGCCAATGATGGCATGATGGTCGGGCGTCATTTCGTACAGCCCCGCGCGACATCGTTGCTGATCAATCTCCAAATTCGTCCATGACGGAACACGGTTGCTCGCCCGCGCGAGGATCTTCGGCGTGAACTGCGAATCGTAATTCGTCTCGTATCCGGATTCTTGATCGGGATCGGGCCAGGCAAATAGAACGTGGGTTCGCGGCGAGTTGCGGTCCTGGCGGAAATGAAATCCATTGGAAAGGTCTATGATCATCGGACCCTTGTCGGGCAACGGCTCCGTCGCGATTGCTCCGGCTAACTGCCGGCGAAGCGGCCTGACCGGAATGTCCACGCCCGCAAGTCTTGCCACCTTCGCGGCCCACGCGCCCGCTGCGCAGACTACGTTCGGAGTAGAAATCGATCCGTTGGTGGTGCGAACGCGGGTTACTCGTCCTGCTTCTATGTCGATCCCGGTTACTTCCGTGTCCAGCATGACTCTGGCGCCGCGCTCGCAAGCAGTTGTCGTCAATCCCGTCATCACTGCGAGCGCATTGATGAAACCGTCGGTTTGGCAAAAGCTGCCTCCGGCCAAATCGTTCGTTCGAAGCTGCGGCATAACTTCCGAAATGTCGTGGGGCGTGATCATCTCGACGTTGGTCAAACCCAACTCGATCTGCATGCGGCGGTTTGTTTCGAGGACGGCTAACTGTTTTTCAGAGGTGGCGAGGAAAAGATAGCCGCGAGGTTCGTAGCCGGATTCGTGCCCGGTCGTTTCTTTGAAATTCGCGAGGAAGTCGATTGAGAAAAGCGACATCCGCACGTTTATGGCCGTAGCGAATTGGGCCCTGACTCCGCCGGTTGCTCGGCCGGTCGATCCCAACCCCTGCGCCTGTTCGCGTTCGATGATGACGACATCGCGACAACCGGCCTGCGTCAGGTGATAGGCCACGCTGGCCCCGATCACCCCGCCGCCGATCACAACAACTTCTGCACTGGTAATCGACATTAGTTATTGCTCCACTCCCAGAGGGGAGAGGAATGCACTTGTTCAGAGCTTCCTAAAGTTTGCCGGACAATGGACACGTCGTCTTCACCG
This sequence comes from Pyrinomonadaceae bacterium, assembly GCA_963702045.1. GTDB lineage: Bacteria > Acidobacteriota > Blastocatellia > Pyrinomonadales > Pyrinomonadaceae > JACMLC01. Next base: position 3,540,573 of record OY969701.1, on the reverse strand, counting down.
AACATATGCCGATGGTTTGTCCGGGGTGATGTCCGACAAGCTTTAGCTTGTCGATGACGGGCAGTAGGCTCAACGATTGATTCAAGAAAAGCCGCTGATGGAGCGCAGGCGAGCCGCCTGCGCTCCATCGGTGCATGTCGCGTCCGCTAATCTTCCTCTTCCGCTCGGATCCTGCCGTCGGCGCGCGCTTGTTCGACTATTTTCTGCGCGATCTGGCCGGGGACCTGGTCGTAATGAGAAAACTGCATGTGATACGAACCACGGGCGGCGGTGATCGAGTTGAGTTTCGATTGATAATCCAGCATCTCTGCCATCGGCACCTGGGCCTTCACGACCTGTTGTTTGCCACTGGCTTCCATTCCCTGAACGCGGCCACGGCGCGAGTTCAGATCGCCCATGATGTCGCCGCTGTATTCCTGCGGCGCCACCACCTCGACATCCATGATCGGCTCGAGCAGCGTCGGCTTAACCTTGTCGATCGCGGCGCGAAACGCCTTGCGGCCGGCGGCGCGGAAACTGTGCTCGTCGGAATCAACCGTGTGATAGGAACCATCAACCAAAACTGCTTTGAAATCTACCATCGGATAACCGGCTACCGCGCCGGTTGAGGCTGCGTCGATGATGCCTTTCTCGATCGCGGGACGGAAATTCTGCGGAACCGATCCGCCAAAGATCTTGTCCTCGAATACGAATCCTTCGCCGCGCGGAAGTGGTTCGAATACGACCTTGCAATCTCCAAACTGTCCACGTCCGCCGGTCTGCTTCTTGTGACGTCCCTGAACCTCTGCGCGCTGTGTGATGGTTTCCTTGTACGGAACTTTGGGAGGATGGAGCGCGACCTCCACACCGTATCGTTTCTTTAACTTATCGATCACTGTTTCGACGTGCAACTGTCCCGAACCCGAGAGCAGGAATTCCTTGGTCTGTGCATCGCGGTCGAAATGGAGCGCCGGATCTTCTTCCAGAATCTTGTGCAACGCGACCGAAATCTTCTCTTCGTCCTGTCTGGATTTCGGCTCAATCGCGAAGGCAATCGCGGCTTCCGGATACTGCACGCCGTCATAGACGATCGGCGCGGCTTTGTCGGCAAGTGTATCGGTCGTCTGCGTGTCCTTCAGTTTTACGCAGGCGATGATGTCGCCGGCGTGCGCTTCATCCACTTTGTCCAGCGTCTTTCCCTGTACCGAGTGGAGCGCGCCGAGCCGTTCCATCGTACCTCTCGATGTATTGAAGACATTCGCGTCGTGTTTGACATGCCCGCTGATGATTCGCATGACGTTGATGCGACCGGCGAAAGGATCGGCGATGGTGCGAAACACGTAAGCCGAAAACGGCTCGCTGTCCGCGTACTTGCGCGTGAGCGGTTCGCCGGCGTCTCCGTCAACCGATGCGCGGCCGTGCTCGGCTTCGTGCGCCGCCGGGTTAGGAGCGAAGTCGACAATCCCGTCGAGCAACGTCTGCAAACCTACCAACGACGTACCAGAAACCGCGTAGACCGGACAGAGCTTGCTGCGTTCGATCGCTCGCTTTACGTTCGGCACTATATCTTCTTCCGGCAGCGTTCCTTCCTCAAAATATTTCTCCATCAACGCGTCGTCCGATTCGGCAACCAGCTCGATCAATCGTTCGCGTGTCTTGTCGACTATGTCGCGTCCGTCTGCCGGAATGTCGATCTCCCTGGCTTTTCCCTGTTCGTCAAACTCGTACGCCTTCATATGTAGAACATCGACGACGCCGCGAAAGTCTTTCTCATTGCCGATAGGAAGCGTGAACGGGATGATTGCCCGGCTAAAAGTATTCTGCGCACTCTCGAGCGCGGCTCCGAAATCCGCGTGTTCCTTATCCAACGCGTTGATGACCATTATCCGCGGCAGCATGAATTCGTTCGCGTACGCCCAGGTCTTTTCGGTCTGAACTTCAACTCCCTTGACCGCGTGAACCACCACCAGCGCGCAATCCGCCACGCGCAACGCCGGCCGCGCATGCGCCACGAACGCGGCGTAGCCTGGCGTATCTATAAAATTGATCTTTGTGTCTCGATATTCGGTGTGTGCCAGTGCGGTGTTAAGCGTGACTTTGCGTTCGATAGAATCTTCGTCGTGATCGGTGACCGTCGTACCCTCGTCAACCTTGCCCCAACGTGGCGTCGCTCCGCTAACGTAAAGCAGGGAACTGACAAGCTGGGTTTTCCCCGAGTCGCCGTGTCCGATTACGGCAAGGTTGCGAATCGAATCAGTAGCATATGCTTTCATAGCTGTATAAGAATTTTCCTTTCAAGCAGTATTGTCGTTGAAGGAGGATAGACATCCGAGTCCGGGTTTTGATTCCGAACGAAAAGCCGAATGCACTCCGAGTGTGGCCTTAATTTATCCGAGCGGGTAGGGGAAAGCAAGCGCCCCTGTAAACGGGTAGTGAGTCAGTTTGAGCACTTGCTGGAAAGAAGTTTCACGCAAAGGCGCAAAGAAAATAAAAAAGAGGACGCGATGGCGAAAGGCGTTCGAAATTCCCGAGAATCGAGAGATTTTCCTAGCGCTCTGCGTCTTTCACTTTCTTTGCGACTTTGCGAGAAACCGTCTTTTCTTTCGCTTAATCGAAATGACTCGTTACGCGCAAATGCCCTTGCTTGCTGAAACTCGGACTGCATGCGATAGAATAAGACCGTCTCAAAAAACGACTTCGCAATGTGGGGTACTGGGTCAATTTGAAATCACGCCTTAAGAATCTCGTCAACGCCTTCGGCGTTACAATGCGAGTTTCTTCAAACTGATGACCCACTACCCGCAATGGCAGCTGCTACATCGATCCGGCCAGGCTGCATCCAATCCAGATATGGTACCTGGAGCTAATAAATGAAACCCAAATCTTCGGTTCTTTCACGGGCCACCGCCGCCGCGCTGGCGATATGTTTGCTTGGCGTAGCTGCTCTTCACGCGCAGGACATCAGCGGCGGAGCCGGCATAACTGAAGACATCGTCGGCGGAGCGGGAACCGGCAGCATCTTTACCAGCCGGGTCGTGAAGAAGCGTCACATCCGACCAAAGCCGAAGCCGCCCGCGCAGACTCGTCGAACGCCATTGGCGGCGCATGCAAAGAAGCGAGACCGAACCAAGACGACGCCTCCACCACCGCCATCGACGCCCGGACGCAGGGCTACGCCAGAAGAAGCCGCTGCCGTCTTTACGGGCCAGGGCGATAAAGCTTATGAAGCCGGTGATTATGAGAAAGCGGTAGCTGCGTACAGCCAGGCGGAGCGCGTGAAACCGGACTATGCCGAAGCGCACATGGGTTTGGGCGACGCGTACGACATGTTGAAGCGGCGCGACGATGCGATCCGAGAGTATGAAGAAGCGCTGAGATTAAAGCCGGCGTTGACCGAAATATATTTCAGTCTGGGAATTCTTTACTACGAAAACGAAAAGTACGACCAGGCGATTGCGGCGCTGAAGAAGTCGAAGGAGACGCGCGGCGATGACGGTGAAACCGAGAATTATCTTGGGCTCGCTTATTACAAATCCGGACGACCGACGGAAGCGACCGCCGCTTATCAGGAAGCTGTTCGGTTGAAACCGGACTTCGCCGAAGCGCACTACAACCTGGGCGACGTTTATGACGAGAACGGAAGAGTTCCGGAAGCAATGGTCGAATTCAATCGCGCGATCCAACTGAAACCGGATTACGCGGAGGCCTACTTCGACCTCGGCGTCGCGCATTACAACGCGAATCGATATCAGGAAGCGATCGCGGCGTATCAGCAGGCGACAAAATACAAGACGGACTTTGCCGAAGCCTACAGCAACCTGGGCGATGCTTTGCGGCAAACAGGTCGTAACCAGGAAGCGGTTACCGCATACGAGCAGGCTGTTAAGTTCAATCCGGACGATGCAAACGCATACGCCGATCTGGGTAAGACCTATAACAAATTGCATCGATATGCCGAAGCGACGCGCGTGCTTGAGAAAGCGGTGAAGCTGGATCCAAAGAACGCCGAAGCGTTTGGCGAATTGGGTTACGCCAACGGCAGAACGCGCAGGTGGAACGAGGCCGTGGTCGCGTTGAACGAAGCGATCAGGCTTTCGCCAAACGATGCCGAGGCCTACAGCAATTTGGGCTGGGCCTACAACAACATGGGTAAGTTCGCGGAGGCTGTTGAGCCGTTGAAGTCGGCTGTGCGGCTGGACGCGAATCTCGAAGCCGCGCATTTCAATCTTGGGATTTCGCAGAGCCGTTTGGGGCAGAAGGAAGAAGCGGTTGACTCGTTCAAGCAGGCGGTTCGGATTCGCTCGGAATGGCCGGCGGCGCATAACAATCTCGGATACGCGTATGGAAGCCTGAATCGCTGGAAAGAAGCAGTCGACTCGCACAAGGAAGCGGTAAAGCAGAAGCCCGACTACGCCGGAGCGCATTTCAATTTGGGATACGATTACCTGCAATTGGGGAAGAAGAAGGAAGCGAATGACGAGTATCAGATTTTGCAGAAGCTGAACCCGAATTTGGCCGCAAGGTTGCTGCAGTTTATTAACCTGCGGAAGTAGAGAAGCGCGAGGCGCGAACGGTACTGACCTCACCGGGACCGATACTTCTCAAGGTTTCGTTCACTCTCGCCGTATTCGAATCGTCTGAATTCGGAAAACACAGATTCTTGAGGGTGCAGGGACGATTTCAAGACGCAGTGTTCTTATTTTAGGGCCCGGGCTAATAGTGATTCCCCTTTAGTAGTTCCCTCCTGTTTTGAATTCATCGTGACAAGTTATTTCCGAATTAAGGGAGGACGATTATGGCTGGCAAAGCAAGCATCGGAGGACATCCGATCCATCCAATGCTGATTCCGTTTCCAATTGGGCTACTGGTTTTCTCGCTGATTGCGGATCTGATTTATCTGTGGCGTGGTAATCCGATTTGGGAAGACTACATCGCATTCTATACGCTGCTGGGCGGGATTATCGGCGCCGCTGCGGCTGCGATTTTTGGTCTGATCGATTGGGCGTCGCTCACCGACTCCGCCGCTATCAAAATAGCAAATTGGCATGCGCGGGTGAACATTATCGGCTTAGTAATTTTCATCGCGAGCTTTTACCTTCGGACTACGAGCGGCGCAGGTTTGATCACTGGATTTCCGCAGTTACCGATCGTTCTGTCGGCTGTCGGTGTGATCGGCTTGGCGATCGCCGGATGGCTTGGTGGGGAACTTGTTTTTAAGCATGGCGTCGCAGTGGACATGCCGGCCAAACCACAGAACGCCGGGGAGCGGAGCAAAGCGCGAGCGGCTTAGCCGCGCAGGGTTTGAACCATGGAGCGTCCCCACTGGTAAAAGGGAATTGGGCCAGGCTTTAACTTCTTGGGACTGGCGAGCCGGACGGCACTTTAGGAGTTTGGTTCGCTACGTAGATGCGATAGCCCAGCAACAACGCTACAGCGATTCCAAACATGATCGGCTGGCGCGTGTCTGACTTGACCAGCATGTAGTAATGAATCACTCCGCCAATCGCGGACAGATAAACCAGCTTGTGTAGTGTCGCCCAACGCTTTCCGCCGATCCGCTTTACCATTTTGTTCGTAGACGTAATCGCCAGCGGCAGCATTAGAAAGAACGCCGTCATGCCGATGGCGATGAATGGTCGCTGAACAATATCGCCCGCAATGCTCCTGACGTTGAAGAACCGATCAAACCAAACGTACGTAACCAGGTGAAGCACGCCGTAAAAGAATGCGTAAAGACCGATCATTCGACGAAGCTTGCCGAGAAAATTCCAACCGGTCAGCTTTCGCAGCGGAGTGACCGCCAGCGTCAACACCAGAAAGATCAGAGTCAGCATTCCGGTCGTTCGTGTTACGAACTCGAGCGGGTTCGCGCCGAGCCTTCCATGTGACCAGTCCCAGCCCAGCAGCGCCAACGGCACGAGGCTGTTTAGGAAGATTAGGAACTTGGTAAGTTGAGTGTCCATCTCTTAAGTTCTGGGTATTAGGTTTTGGGTTTTAGGTTTTTGGTTCGTTTGGGTGCGTTGAGTTTCGAAATTCAAGTTTGGCGCTAGTGCAAAAACCGAAAACCGAAAACCGAAAACCCAAAGCCCAAGGCCTAAGACCTCCTTAGAAATTCACCTTGAGATCCATCCCCGTATACATTCCCGCAACCTGCTCCGCGTAACCGTTGAAGAGCGTCGTTTGTCGAAGTCCGAATTCACCGATGCGCCGTTCCTGGGCCTGGCTCCAGCGCGGGTGACTCACGTTCGGGTTTACGTTTGAGTAGAACCCGTACTCGTCGGGCGCCTGGATATTCCAAGTGGTCGGCGGCATTTGATCGACGAGCTTGATCTTCACGATCGACTTGATGCTCTTGAAACCGTACTTCCACGGAACTACAAGCCGGATCGGCGCGCCGTTTTGCGGCGGCAAGGTCTCGCCGTACAGCCCGGTCGCAAGAATCGTCAACGGATGCATTGCTTCGTCCAAACGCAGTCCCTCGACGTACGGCCAATCAAGCCCCGAACCGAAACCGCTCTGCTGCGGAAACTGTTTCGGATCGTAAAGAGTTTGAAAGGCTACATATGTCGCGGTCGACATCGGCTCAACTTGCTTAAGGAGCTCGGCCAGCGGAAATCCAACCCAGGGAATAACCATCGACCATCGCTCGACACACCGCAGCCGGTAGATCCGTTCCTCCTGCGGAGCGATCTTTATCAAATCGTCCAGGTCGTACGTCTTGGGTTTGTGGACCAGCCCTTCGACGGATACCGTCCAGGGTTTGGTAACAAAGCCCTGTGACGCGCCGGCGACACCTTCCTTGTCCGTAGTGAACTCGTAAAAGTTGTTGTAGTTGGTAATGTCCCGAAGCGATGTTTTCGATTCAGCGGTTGAAAAGCTCGTGTTCGGAGCTGGATTAACTACTCCGGCAATCTTTTCGCCCGGACGGGTTTCGACTTGCGGCGGATTCAAGCGCCGATAAAGCAGGCCGGTGGCAAGCGTGCTCGCGGCAACGGCAGCACCGCGCATAAAGTTGCGCCGGTTGAGATAGGTTGTCTTGTCGGTTATCTCGCTCGATTTAATGTCATCCGGCTTTTTGATCAGCATCTTTCACGCACCCCGTAAATCTGTTTAGCCCGATGTTAAGTACGAAGCAAGCGTCACAGATGGTTTGGTAGGTGGTTAGATGTTGTTGAGGCGATCAAGAGTGGGCTGGAAAAGGATGTCCGAAAAGGATGTCCGACAAACTTCAGTTTGTCGCTCATGTCGAAAATTGAATACCGCGTGAGTAAACGACAAACTGAAGTTTGTCGGACACCGGTTCGGACATCTACGGCGAAACCAGCGCGGGCACGTCAATCTGGTACTTTCTGATTTTGCTATAGAGCCTCGGGCGATAGATCCCCAGCAAGTTCGCCGCAGCCTGCTTGTTTCCACCCGTTCGCTGAAGCGTCTTTTCGATCACCAGCTTCTCAATGTCTTCCAGCGTCATGTTTGGCGGAACATCCCACGCCGCGCCCTGCGACGCGCCTTCAGGGAAAGTACCGTTGTCGAACGGCAGGTCGACCGGCTCGATCTTGTTGGCCTTGGCCAGAAGCACCGCGCGTTCGATCACATTCTGAAGCTCGCGAACATTGCCGGGCCACGAGTGCGCGAACAGCCGTTGATAAGCTGCTTGCGAGACGCCGGTAATTGGACGCTCGTATTTCTTCGAATACGTGCTCAAAAAATGATCGGTCAGAAGCTGTATGTCTTCAGTTCTTTCGCGAAGCGGCGGAACATGAATCGTAATCGTGGAAATCCGATAGAAGAGATCGTCGCGCAACAACCCATCACGAATCGCATCGGCCGGCGGGCGATTTGTCGAAGAGATAAGACGGAAATCGACGGCGTACGTTTTCTCTGAACCGATCTTTCGATAGCTGCGTTCCTGAAGCACGCGCAACAGTTTTGGCTGCAGCTCGACCGGCATCTCTGCAATTTCATCCAGAAGCAAAGAACCGCCGGCGGCGTGTTGGACCAGGCCCTCTTTGTCCGCATGCGCGCCGGTGAAGGCGCCCTTGGTATGGCCAAACAACTCGGATTCGATCAGTTCCTTGGGAAGCGCCGCGCAATTCACTTTGATGAATGGCTTTTTCGATCGAAGCGAGTTGTAGTGAATGGCATTCGCGATCAACTCTTTGCCCGTGCCTGACTCGCCGACGATCAGAACGTTCGCATCCGACTTGGCGACAGACTCGATCGTTTCGTAGATAGTCTGCATCTGCTTCGAAGCACCGATAATGTTGAAGTACTCGGCGCGGGTAGAAAGCTGGCGACGCATGCTGGCGGTTTCGGCCATCAACTCGCGGCGCTCGAGCGCCTTCTCGACCAGCGGAAGCATCTGTTCAAAATCGAAAGGCTTCTCGACAAAATAAAATGCGCCAGCTTTGGTCGCCTCGACCGCACGCGCCACCGTCCCGTATCCGGTGACAACGATCACTTCAGTAGCAGGACGCGCGTCCTTCATGTGCCGGAGAATTTCCAGCCCATCCATGTCGGGAAGCTGCAGGTCACAGATCGCCAGGTGATGGCCACCCTGATCAAACGCCTCGATCGCCTGCGCTCCGTTTACCGCAACGTCGACCGTGTATCCTTCTTCGGCCAGATTCTGCTTGAGTGAATCCGCCATGATCGGTTCGTCGTCGATGATCAAAATACGTGCGTCTTTTCTTTCCACCCTTAGATCCCCTTTGATTTGTTGATCGGCAGGCGAGCCAGAAACGCATTCGCCTGCTGTTGAATTGTTCCGTCGTGTGCTTCGATGATTCGGGCGGCGAGCGCCATCCGCAGAGCTTCGCTCCCAGCGAACGATCGAAACACATCATGGTCGGTTGGCCGAACACCGTGCCACTCTATGACAGCATGCGCTCCCTGGTCCTCTTCGCTTCGTCGAACCGAAATCGCGATCGGTTCGCCGTTGGATCGCATCCCGATCGCGCCCTTCGTAATGGCTTGCAGCGCTTCCGACAACGCCTGCGAATCAAACTCGCCGCGCATGGCCGTATCATCGATTTTCAATCGAACATCGGCTGAAGTGTTCGCGTCACTTGTTACAGACGAGATGACCTGGTCTAACTGAACGTCGCCACGTTTTTGAAGAGCAACCGGACGGCCGTAGCGAACCAGAGTAGTCAAATCGGTGGCCGCGCGCTCGAGCCCTGCGATCAGTTTGGCAATTGTCTCCCGCTCGTCGTCCGGCCGATCGTCCTTCTCAAAGCGCTTCCGGAGAAAGGTGGCATAGAGTTTGAAACCATTTAGTTGATTCTTAAGATCGTGAACAATCTGAAGCGAGGCCCGCCCAAGGTCTCGCAAGGTATCAGCGTCCTGAGTTTCCGACTCTATTTGCTTCATTGGGTAACGGACTGACGCCTTTTCGAGGCGCTTCTCTTTACAGGTTGAGTCTCTAAAATCGGGCTCATCGTGTACTGATAAGACTCAATTTGAACATCGCTTTGTGTCGTGATTCGATGCGGCATCTTAACAAATCTGCCGAGCGTATGCTAGTCATGCATTCGGCAGCGGGTACTGATTGACAATGCTGGTACACTTTCGGGAAACCATAATTCACATCGGCGATAGGCGGGGGATAGATACGTTAAATGGAAAATAACAGGCACACGACTGTTATGGTGGTTGAAGACTTTGAAGATAACCGCTTTATGATGAGACGGTTACTCGAATTGAGCGGATACCATGTGTTGGAAGCAGTAAACGGCGAAGAGGCGGTGAAGAAAGCTCAGCTCGAGCGGCCGGACTTGATCTTGATGGATCTCAGCCTGCCGTTGCTCGACGGGCTTGCAGCCACTCGCCGGATTCGCGAAGTTGAGGCATTACGCGACGTCCCGATTGTGGCCGTCTCTGCTCATGACACCTCAGATTTTCACGCCGACGCGTTGGCCGCGGGCTGTAATGATTACGTCACCAAGCCTATTGATTTCGATCAATTAGAATCGTTGCTGAAGCGCCTGCTGCCCATCAAGCCCCCCGACGACCGGCTTTGACTGTCGCAGGCCAGGAAACGTCGGTCAGGCGTTCCCATGAATTACTCCCCATTGCTGATCCCCGATGCCAAACAACTTCGCCAGGTTGTTTAATACCCACCAGGACGCAATCATCCGCCGGATGGTTGACGAAATCTATTGCGATCGCCGCACCGAACTTCCCGAACGTCTTCCGGTCGGACAACTGGTGGAACACTATCCGGACATCCTGGATGACCTGGGGCTACTGCTTGACGCTCGGGCGAGCGATACAGAAATCGCGGACTCGGTTAAGCAGCTGCGCGTCTTCGCGCAAACGCGGTTTCACGCCGGCATTCTGATCGACGAAGTGGCACGCGAGTTGATGCTTATCCGGAAGACGCTAAACGAGTTTTTGTGGCGAGACGAGGTTTTGGGTGCTCAAGATTCTGAATGGGAGTTGCGAGAGACGCTTGAGCGCTTGAACCGATTTATAGACGAACTGGTTGCAGAAACCGTGATCGTTTATGCCGCAAGTTGGCGGCCGCCTGTGGAGACTCGAACCTCAATTTGGCCGCCGCCGCGACGCCGCAAGTAGCGTTGCCGGTGTTAGCGATGGTGATGCCGATTATGGGGGACTTGAGAACCAATTTTCTTCGGGGTGTGCGGGGCAAGCTGTTATTGATTCTTGCCGTGCTGTCGCTGCCGTTGCTTATCATCAGCCTCGTTCAGCTCAGCAACTACCGAGCTAGCCTGGACCAACAAGCCCGGACCATCACAAGTATCGAACTCTCCGCTGCTACGGGGACTCTCAATTCATTTCTCGAAGACCATCCGCAACAAGCACGAGGAGTTACTCCGTTGTCTCCAGGTGAGATCGACGAGCTTCGTCAACGGCTAAAATTGCATGCTGCTCCTGCGACCGGAACAGCGATCGCGATTTACGATTCGAAGGGCCAGCCGCTTTCTTCGGCAACTGAGCCTCTCCCGGACTCGACAATACTGAACCGGCAAACGGAATCAGCCGGATATGTTCAGTGGAACGACGGCGCGATACGGATAACCAGCGTGAAACGCGTCGACCCGTTTGGCTGGTACGTCGCCGTTGGTGCCGCCGTATCGCCCGGGACTTTTGCGGGGCAATCAAATCTGACATTAGCCGTAACCTGGGCGCTGACGTTGATAGCGTCGACATTGATGGCCATCTGGGCAGTCGGCCGGTTTACGAATCCGTTGCGTCAACTTGCGTCGTCGGTGTCGACACTCGGTGCAGGTGGGCTCGACGAACGCGTAAAAGTCGAGACCGATGACGAAGTCGGTGCGCTGGCGCGTTCGGTCAACACGATGGCCACGCATTTGGAGACCAAGTTCGAAGAGGTGAAGACGCAAAGCGCGTTTATCGAAGAAGTGCTTGACGGGTTGCCGCTGGCCGTAGCAGTTCTCGACGCAAAGCTGATCGTGTCCAAAGTGAACAGCGCATTCGCGCGGGCGGTTGGTTGGGACGCCTCGGCGCTTACCGGTCGGGGCTTGTATGAAGCCGCGGGCGGGCTCGCCGCGCTCAGTGACATTGTTGAAGACGTTCGCCGAACTCGACGGCCGTTTGTGTCTTACGGTCTTTCGCTCGAACTGATGGCGCGAAACGAAGAGACGAGCCAGGAGGCCGAGTTAGGAAACCATTGGGACGTGACTATTTGGCCGACCTCGGAAAAGAGCGTTACCCGTGGCGACTTAATCCTAATTCTTTCCGAAGTCTCGAGGCGCGTTCGAGCCGAGCGACTCGCCACGTCCGCGTTTGCCGCGGAACGTTCTCGTGCTGCCGAGCTTCAAAGTCTGATCAACCAGATGAACGAGGGCGTCGTCATCATTGATCGATTCGCGCGTTACAAAATCAATCCGGCCGCCGCCGAAATTATTGGCCGGCGAAGCCAGGATCTGCGCGACGGCGCCAAAGCGTTTGTTGCCGACATTGCGCTTCAGAATCCTGACGGAACAGTAGTCACCGCTGATGAAACGCCGTTTATGCAGGCGTTGGATCAGCGCGAGAGCGTATCGGGAAAACAGTTCAGAGTTACTCGGCCCGACGGCGAACAGCGCGTTGTTGCCATCAGCGCGACGCCGCTGGTCAACGACGGCGGAACGGTCGAAGGCGCGGTCGCTGTCTTTCGCGATATCACCGAAGAGGTCCAACAGCACGATCAGCTGGTAAACGCTTACGATCAGCTTCGCGATCACGATCGGTTGAAGTCTGCGTTCGTTACGAACGTGACTCACGAGCTGCGAACTCCGCTGAATGTGATCATAGGACTATGCCAGCTGCTCGAGCGCGACAGACACTTGCCGCTGGCGCCGCTTCAGACCGACGCCGTCGCCCGCATGGAACGCAACGCGCGGTCGTTGCTCGATCTGGTCAATGATCTGCTCGACTATTCGCGACTTGAGGCCGGCCGTGCGCCGCTACACGTCGAAACTTTTGATGTCGCCGCTGTGCTCGGGGAAGTTGTGAACCAGCATATCGAGGCGGCGTCGGACAAGCGCGTCCGGTTAAGTCTGGAGCTGTCGCCGGGACTAGGCAACATCACGACCGATAAGCACAAGCTTGAGCAGGTGCTGACAAACCTGGTCGGGAACGCGGTCAAGTTCACTCTGGCCGGCGAGATTAGGGTGGTTGCGAAACCGGTCGGCCAAACGCACTGGTCCCTGGAAGTAACCGACACAGGCATCGGTATTTCGAACGACGCATTGACGTACATTTTCGACGTCTTTCGCCAGGTTGATGATCGGCTCGCGCGCAGGTACGGCGGCACAGGACTTGGTCTGGCCATAACCAAAAAGATCGTGGAGTTGCTGGAAGGCGAGATCAGCGTCGAAAGCATGTTGGAAGAAGGCAGTCGATTCCTAATCACATGGCCACGAAAGATCCAATCACCGGCCCAGGCAGAAGATTCGTCAAGCGTCGTGCGAGCCGGGCATTTCGGAGCAGAGAACTTGCGCTCGCGTTCGCGATAGGACAAACTTGCGCCAATCACACGGAACAATCGCGCGCGAAGAGTTGTCTAAACCAAGGGGACGCTGGCACTCGGCGAACGGGAAAAACGCAGTCAGGAAGGGGGCTCTGTCCCCGTTGAAGATGCGAGCCGATTAGCCGCCAAAGACATCGAACTATGTGTCTTAAGCGGGGACAGGACCCCCTTCCTGACTTCGTGTTGCCGGAAGATATCAATTCCTGACCTGCCGACTCATACTTAATCAATTCTTCCGAAAGTCGGTTAGGTTGCGAGGAGAATTACCTGGAGCAGATTATGTCGACGACCGAACAAAACTTAGAAAAAGACGGCCGAGGAAAGCTAATCATAACTGTCGTAGCGGCCGTTTCGGTCTTGTTGGTAGGAGCGCTTATCTATATCGCAAAGTCTCCGTCCGGTGGCGGAAGCGGTCGTGGGCAGCTCGAAGGAGCGCTGCGCCCGGGTTCGCCCGAGTTTGATAAGTACAAAGAGCTGGTAAAGCTCGACGCTCCGGAAGCGGTCGAGGGAACGCGAGCTATTGGCGACGTCGTGATGGAATTGACCACTACGGTGCGCAACTTTACCGGCAAGACGATAACCGGTTTGGAAATTCGCGGCTCGGTCGTCGACAGTCAGAGCAATCCGGTGAAAGAGCGCACAGTCACCGTCATCCCTAACGTGTTCGCGGGCATTACAGAATTGGACAACAACAAGACCATGCCCGTCAAAATCAACATAGAGGGGATGAGTAAAGAGGCCGACCGCGCGAACATCAAAATGGAAGTGACAGCAATCCGAGTTAAGTGAACGCAGTCCCGGATGGAGCGCAGGGGGCTCGCCTGCAGTGAGCGCGAAGCGCGAAGAATAACGTTACGCTTTTCGCGCCTGCGGCGCCCAGTGCAGGCGAGCCGCCTGCGCTCCTTCGTGTCGAACATCAGATGGCCAAACACAAAAAGCACTTTCACGACAACGCGGACGCCGGGGCTTTCGCTCCCGTTCGCGCGTTCGCGGACCAGGCTTTTTCAAGGGCCGCGGGCGCGCCGCTAGTCTCCGGAAATTCAGTTCATCTCTTAAAAAACGCCGCCGAAAACTATCCCGCCTGGCTGGAAGCCATCAACTCGGCCCAGCACACAATCAACTTCGAAAGCTACATCATTCACGCTGACAAAATCGGCAACGAGTTCGCTGACGCGCTTTCGCAAAAAGCCCGCGAAGGTATCACCGTGCGACTGATCTACGATTGGATGGGCGGATTGGGCTACGCGTCCGGAGGATTCTGGCGACGTTTGCGAGATGCGGGCGTGACGGTCATCTGCTTCAACCCTCCCAAGTTTGACAGCCCGTTTGGATGGCTGACCCGCGATCACAGAAAAGTGATAACCGTGGATGGCGAGGTCGCGTTCGTCACGGGTCTTTGCGTGGGCCAGCGCTGGATCGGCGATCCCGAACGAGGAATCGAACCATGGCGGGACACCGGCATCGTCTTGCGCGGCCCGGCAGTCGCCGATGTCGAGGCGGCGTTTGCGCAGTCATGGCAGGCTGGAGGGGGAAAACCGATTCCGCAGGACGAGTTGCCGACTCACAAATCGCTTGGTAAGGCGGGCGACGTAACTCTGCGTGTGATTGCCAGCCGACCGAACACCGCCGGGCTTTATCGGCTTGATCATCTTGTCGCATCGCTCGCTCGACGCAGTTTGTGGCTGACCGACGCGTATTTCGCGGGCACGACGACCTATGTTCAATCGTTGCGCGCCGCCGCTCGCGATGGCGTTGACGTCAGGTTGCTGGTGCCGGGCGCAAGCGACACGCCGTTTATGCCGTCGATTTCAAGAGCGGGATACAGAGCGCTGCTCGAAGCGGGCGTTCGGGTTTTTGAATGGAACGGCTCGATGCTACACGCGAAGACTGCGGTCGCGGACGGGCAGTGGGCGCGAGTCGGTTCGACCAATCTTAATCTGGCGAGCTGGGTCGGCAATTGGGAGCTGGATGTCGCAGTCGAAGATCAAACATTCGCGCAGCAGATGGAGCAGATGTATTTGAAGGACCTGGAGCACTCAACCGAGATAGTTTTGAGCGCTCGCAATCGCGTGCGGCCGACTGCCGCGCGTCCACCGCGACGTGGCAAGCATGGACAGAGAGGAAGTGTGGGACGGGTTGCAGCCGGCGCGCTCAGCATCGGCAACGCGGTGGGTGCGGCGGTTACCAATCATCGAGTTCTGGGGCCGGCGGAAGCGACTGTGATGACCGGCGCGGGCTTGTTGCTTTTGGCTTTGACGGCTCTCGCCCTGGTGGTCCCGAGAGCGATCACGATTCCGCTCGCGATCATCGGCGCGTGGACGGCGCTCGCGTTGTTGATGCGGGCGTACAAGTTGAGTATGCAAAAGGAAGATTCAGTGGCTGCGGGAGTGGAGAGTGAAGCGCCGATGAGTGGCACCGCTCGTTCCGAGCTTGAGACGGCGGAGGTTGATGAGGCTGGAAAGAAAACCGCCGCACGCGAAGCGACGCATGTTTAATGTCGAATAGTGAAGCTTTCTAACTCCAATTCGATTACTCAACATCACAGAACGCAAGTCAGGAAGGGGACAGGGTCCCCTTCCTGACTGCGAGTTTCCAGACTTGAGACGATTGGCTGATGCGGACCGCCTCTGGATCTAACCAGCATCGAATCTAACTCTGCCGCCGGACATTCACACCCGGCGGGGCGCGAAACTCAAACGCATCAGCCGGAGCAACATAATTCTCGCGCACGTTTTTCAGCCAGACCTCCGACACTCCTCCGCTCTCTTCAACAATCTTTACTTTCAAAATCTGGCCATCGTTCGTAACTTCCAACGCGATCTCGCGTATGCCGGCGTCCTTTTGTTTCGGCACCAGCGACAGAGTCCGAACGCCGCTTGCAGCCCCAGCATCTTCGCTAGCGAACCCGATCCGACTAAATTGGCTTCGCAGATTTTTCTGACCGAGTAGAAAGAGAAAAGGGAAGCGCGCGTCGGAAACTTTTGCAGCATCCGCTCGCACCGCTTCGCCGTCGGCTGGAACATATAACCAAACGTCGCGGCTATTAACGATGAAGAGCTTGCCTGGCTTTGGATCGTACTCCCAGCGCATTCGTCTGGGACGCAGCAGAAAGAGCCGGCCGCGCTCTCGTTTTTCGCGTACGCCGGCGCCGTTGTAAGTCTGTTCGAAATCGGCCGCCAGTCCGCGCATCGGTCCGTAGCGTGCTTCGATCCGAGCAATCAGCGTGGCCAATTCATCCGCCGAGTTGGTCGAAATGCGCGCGGAAGTAAGCGGATTAGCAAACAGAGTTGCTGCAAAAACCGCAAAGCAGACAAGCCAGCGGACCGGTCGAATCATTCCAAACTCCAGGAATACAGTTTTTAGTTTTCCGTTTTTAGCTCGTTCGGTCCCGGGGGAGTCGGTACCAACCTGCGGTAGAGACTGTGTGAAAACTCGAGCCCGGAATAATGCTATCGTTTCGGACGAGTCCGCTTCGCGGACTCCGCCGAGTTCGCCGTATTTAGGGTTTTGACACATCCGCTACCGCGGATGATACCGACTCTTCATCGCTCGCTGAAAACTAAAAACTCAAAACTGCCCTACCCGCTCTTCGCCTCGCGAACGAATAGCTCTTCCAGCGATTGCTTTATCGGTTGGACCGACACCAGCCGCCCGCCCGCAGCACGCATCGCGGCAATTGCTGCATCGACGTCTTTCTCGTCTTCGACTTCGATCCGCGCGCCGCCGGGCGTCGGCGAAACCGAAGCGCCGGGAATTTCCGATATCCTGCTTGCGATCGATTCGGCTGCGACGCCGGCCACCGTTATCTCAATCCGTTGTCGATCTCCCGCATGGCCACGCAATTCTTCCAGCCTGCCAACCTCGCCTAATTTTCCCGATCGCATGATCGCCACCCGATCGCAAAGCACTTCGATATCCGAAAGTATGTGCGAACACATGAAGACTGTAGTTCCGCTTTCGCGAAGCCCGGCGATCAGATCGCGAACCTGACGACGGCCGACGGGATCGAGCCCGCTCATCGGCTCGTCCAGAAACACTATCTCGGGATCGTTGACCAGGGCTTGCGCCAACCCGACGCGCTGTAGCATCCCTTTCGAAAATTTCCGAAGCTGTTTGTTCCAACTCTTTTCGTCCAGGTAAACCCGTCGCAACAGATCCTCCGTTCGACGCTTTCGCTCTGCTCTGTCATAACCGAAGAGCTCAGCGCAATAATCCAAAAACTCGCGAGCGGTCAGATAGTCGTAGAAGTACGGATTCTCGGGCAAATATCCGATCCGGGAGTGCATTTGAATATCGCTAACGTCCCGATCAAGAATTCGCGCGGTGCCGGTGGTCGGATAAATCAAACGCATCAGGAGCTTGAGCGTGGTGGTCTTTCCGGCTCCGTTCGCACCCAGAAAACCGAAGATCTCGCCGGCTTCAACCTGTAGCGACAGGCCTTCCAGCGCGCGTACCTTTCGCTTGCGCCAGAATCCTACTTCGTAGTCCTTCGTCAGATTTTCGATTTCGATAACAGACATGATTTACCAAATGTCCGACAAACTTCAATTTGTCGCTACTGTGCGAAATTGAATTCAATCAAAGTCGACGACAAACTGAAGTTTGCCGGACATCGACACTACTTCTCCGGAATTCGCGATTTCGGATCGAGCTCCACTTCGCATTTATCCTGCTTCAACACGTACGCCGTTTCATCCGGGTCCAGCGGCGCGCCCGCGCGATCAAACCTCAACGGCTTTCCGTTCGGCAATCGAACCGTGCGCAGCTCCGCGGCCATTTCGTTCCACGATCCCGCGCAGCGCCCGCTCTTTTGCTTGAACGCCTCTATCGCTTTGCGAATTGCATCGCGATCCTCAAACGAAGCTACCTGCAAAATCCGGCTGGCAAGCAACTCCTTCACAGCCTGATCTTCGGTTTCTTCGAAAAGCCGTTCGTACATCTCGCGGGCCATTTGATGGCTGCCGCCCTCTGCGGTCATGCGCGCGCTCATCTCGCTCATCCAGTACGGCGCGCCCGCGATTTTGGATCCATCGGCATACGCCTGGGCGGCGTTCTGATACTCGCCGCGCTTCCAATACATGTAGCCGAGGTGCTGATAGAGCCGCCACTCGCCCGGGTTTTGCTCAATCCCTTTGCGAATAAGTTTGGTCGCGCTGTCTGCGTTGACAGCCGGCAGCAACACGGCTCCGTACGAATACGGCGCCAGGAAATGCGGGTCCAGCGTTGTGGCAGTATCGAGCAGCGGATAGAGCAATCGCAGATCGAGTGGGCCAAGATCGTCCAATCGAATGTCGCTCTGGTTCGCCATCAGTTTGTGTCCGACGTATTGCAACGAGCGAAGCCAATACCAGTCCGCCATCAGCCCATCGAATCCCAGGCTCATTCGTTTGACTGTATTGCCGGTCAGGTAGAGCCGCTCTTCTTCAGCCTGCGCGTTCACCGCCGGCCCGTTCGAATCGAACCACCGGCTGAGCATGACGACGATGCCAAAGCCGAACAGAATCACTAACCCGAGCGCGATGGTCTGCGCGATCGAGTGAATGCCTGTCGTTTGTTTACGTGATTCGCTAGGCACGGCTATTTGAAATTCCGGCGGTTAAAGACCAGCGTTGCACCGGCCAGGATAATCGTGATGTAGACAATCGCGTACGCCGTGTTCGCCAAAAGAATAGACGTCGACGGCGTTTGTCCATGCGCGGCCGGTGTGATGAAGCTGCTGTAGTTCGATAGATTCGGCAGAAGAAAGTAGAGTGCGGTGAACAACCAGCGCGCCGAGGCGCTTCCAACCGAGGCCGCAAACGTTTTCAGGTCCGCGCTGAAATGGCCGATGATAAAAACGAAGAACGTCAGCAGCGCAGACAAAGCCGGGGAAGAGAACGATGAGAAGAACAACGCCACCGCCGTGACGATCACGAGCTCGAGGTAGATCAAACCGACCGCTGGCCAGATCTTCACAACCAGCGGACCCCAGCCACCCTGAACGTAGATCAGCGCCAGCGATACACCGGCGCCCATCACCACGCTGTTGACCATTAAGGTCAAACAAAGCCCCAGGTATTTGCCGACCAGAAACTCGCCGCGGCCGACCGGTTTCGAGAAGATCGCATAAACCGTCCTACGCTCGATCTCTTTGTAGACGAGTCCTACGCCGACGAAGATCGCAATGAACGCGCCGAACAGGAGCATCGCGCTCAATCCCATGTTGACGATGATGCGAGCTTCATGTCCCGCCGAAAGTTCGCCCAGGTAGATAGCGCCGCCGGTCAGAATCAGAACGAAAAGCACCAGGTTGTAGAGAACGCGATCGCGCAACGCTTCGCGAAAAGTATTGCGAGCGATCGCGCCGATCCGACGCAGACGGCTGCCGTCGCGTGTCGCTACGCGAGAGGTTTCGTCGTTGAAATGAGAGTCGGATTTTGCCTGTTGTGCGATGTCGCTCATTTGATCTGCGGGTCTTCGCTCTTATCTTAGCTGAATTCCAAAAATTGCCAAGCGGGTTGTCGAAGGAGCGCAGGCGGCTCGCCTGCGCTCCTTCGCTAGTTCTCCTTCTCTCCGAACTGCTCGACCAACGCGTCGATCTGTTCCTTGCCTTTGCCTCGACTATCGGGCAGGACTTCGATCAACACCATCTGCCGGTGCATGTTTGAAGAGAAGTAAGGAAGATCCACCGGCGTCACCTCGCCGACCGTCAATCCGGCGCGTGTGATGAAGTAAAGCGAAAGCTCAAGGAAGTCCGATCGCGACGGACTCAGCGAGTACATACGTTTGCCGCGCACCTGGTCCAGCTTAGACGCAAACAACTGTCGCGCCTCGTGCTTGCGCAGGTAGTCCAGCGAGTTCATGTAATCGCAGACCGACAGCATCGGAATACCCGGGCGAAGCGAAACCTCGACGCCGTTCGTCGTGTAATAGCTATTGATCCACACGTCGACCTTATCAAACAAATCTCGATCTCGCGCGGACAAGTACTGCGAAGCCGTCCGGTCAAGTAGTAGGTTTTTAGATTCAGCGAGGTAGAGCCGCGGTTCGTGTATGACGGTTGGTTGCGTCACCACATCGAACAGCGCCTGGCCGCGCCAATACGCGATGCCGTACGCTCCAGCCGTTTGCCCCAGAAGCAGACCGCCGAACAAAAGCACGAACAGGACCATCTCCCGTGATCGCTGCTTTCCGGTTTCGCGTGCGGCTTTATACAGCGTGGAGAAGACGCCGAGTATGACTACGCCGCTCATGATCTCCAGAAAAAGCGCGTAGCGAACATTGCCGCTAAGTCCCGCCCACGTGAGACAACCAGCGATCGTCAGAATCGAAATGAGTCGCAGCTCTTTCGACATCGCTTTTGAAAACAGACAGAGAATGCAGACCACGAATCCGAGCGAAAGTCTTCCCGTGTAGGGAACACCGATCCCGCTCATTTCTGAAATTCGATCCGGCGTGAAGAATGCCCACACCGGCCAAACGATCAGCTCGATAAGGTTTCGTGGGCCATACATCACATCGGTCGGGTTCACCGCGGGCAAGTACGGCGATTTGAAAATCTTGTTTAGGAAGGGAAACAACGGATTGCCGGTTTCGCGGTACATGAAGTACGCGTATGGAACCAGCGGCGCGGCCATCGACACCAGCGCGACAATTGGAGCTTTGAATCCGACCTGTGCTCGATGACGAAAGATTTGGACCAGCGCGAGGATTCCGATCGGAATAACAAATGCGATGTTCGAAAGTTTGAAGCCGGCGCTCAAGCCAAGAAAGAGAGCGATGTGAAAGACCGCGTAGCTCTTTCTGCGCACATCCGCAATACGAATCGAGAGGTAGGTTGCTTCCAACAACAACGGCACCGACAGCAGATCGACGCGGTAGTCATTCAACAATCGCAGAATGTACTCGGTCGAAATCGCAAACAAGACGCCGGCCGCGCGCACCCACTGGTTTTTGATATACGGCGAGAGAAACCGGTTCACGATCAGCCCGGCCCAAAGCAGTGCACCCAGATTGATAATGGTACCGAGACGATAGCCCAGCACGAATCGAAAAAGACCGCCGGCGACATTTGGCGCGGGATTGACGGCGGCGACCGTAGGAAAGAAATCGCCCGCGATGAACGGCCATCCGCTCATCGCTCTGGAAGCGTTGACGAGGTGATAGTTCAGGACGTCGAAGTCCTGATCCGGAAACGGCGCGCGCAAAGCGAAAAAGAAAAAGAGCGGAAGAGCTACGACCAGCCAAAATTGTTTGGAGAACGGGCGCGAGGTTTGGTCGCGTCGGGAGATGTGAAGTCCGGAAAGGACGACGGCGCCCGCAATCGTCAACGTCCATGCCGCCACGTTATCAACCGCCCAAAAATATTGCCGGATGAACGCGGCCAAGTAGGTGAAGAGGATCGCGTCGGTGAAATCAAGTTGGTTTCGTAACGTCACCGCAATCGAGCGCAAAGACGAGAACGACGGTGAGAGGCGATCGCGGGCGACGATCTGCTCCGAGTCAAGCTTCGGTCCCGGGGGAGTCGGTACCACCTGCGGTAGCGGGTGGGTCGTCACCGAGCTCTCGGCATTTGCGCAGTGGTTATGTAGTGTTTCCATGGGGTTCGTTGGACCCACCCGCTACCGCAGGTGGTACTGACTTCATCGGACCGCAACACGCCGTTTCCGCTCCGGAAGCGACGAGCGATGAAAAGGTGGTGCAGTACTGACTGGCGATGGCTTTCCAACTCAAACACTCGTGCGCATAAGCCATCGAATCTTTTCTCAACCGCGCCAGGCTCTCAGGATCGGCCAGAGCTTTACGAATTACATCCGCCAGCGACGCGGCATCGGGCTCGGTCGTCAGGACGAATTCGCTCAGCCGCGGAACTGCTGCCGCGGTGTCGGGGCAAACGATGACTGGCGCGCCGCAAGCCATCGCTTCCGGAATCACCAGCGGAAAACCTTCGCCAACCGAAGGCAAAGCCAAAAGATCCGCGGCGGCGTAAAGCTTACTCAGCTCGCTTTGCTGTTGCGGCGGAAGCACCGTGACGTTCGGCAATACCCACGTGGCCGGGTCTTCTTCTACAGCCGCTCCGGCCAACACCCAATGCCATTGCGGATTGTCGCGCGCGACCTGGCGAATGATGTGAAGACCTTTCTTTTCCGTGAACCGTCCGACAAAAAGAAGCAGCGGCGCGCGGTCGGGAATCGAAAGCCGTCGGCGAACTTCAGCACGCTGGTCGGGCGTCATCGGTTGGAAGATTTCGGTATCGACTCCGTTCGGCGTAACGATCGGCGGGCGTTGGAAATTTACGAATGTCTGGTACCAATCCTTCACGGCCTGATTCACAAAAATCACTTGAGCGGATGATTGCAGCAGCGACTTGCCTATGCTCTTGTAACTGACTTGCTGAAGAAGATTCTTGTAGGCCTGGCGATAGGGAACCGGTCCGACATGCTGTGTGGTGACGATCGGCTTTTTCAATCTTCGCGCTGCGCGAAAAATTATCTGGTTGTGAAAGTAGAGACTGTCGTGAAGATGAACTACGTCGCACCACTTGACCTGACGAATCGCGGTGCGCAAATCCTGCGGGAACGCCAACGGATACGGGAAGCCCAGTCGAGTAGCAGTGAAGTTCCAGGCGCGCAACGGCAAATCATCCGGAGTGCCGCGGTGCGGTCGCTGGTTGATATCGCACGCCAGCCAACGCACTTCGTGTCCGGCACGGCGAAAGTTTGCGACGAGGTTCTGCGTCACAACTTCGATGCCGCCCATATTTTCAGGGTAATAATTTGAGACCGCCAGAATTTTCATGAGGCGATTCAGACTTGTCGCGCCTGACGTGGGCGTGCCAGTGCGGTGATCACATCACCGCGACCTGGCCAGTTGAGTTTGTAGAGATGATAGAGCGCGCGTGCGGCGAGTTTGCCGGTAGCGCCGACTTCGCCCTCGGGCGGACCGCCCGGAAGGTATTCCACCAACGAGCGATAAAGAGGCGAGTAAAAAGGAAAGCCCCATCCGTGTATGTCCAAAACTTCCAGCCCGGCCTGGTCAAGCTTTTGTTTCAACTCAGCAGCCGAGTAATTGCGCACATGGCCGATGCTCGTTTCCGAAGGACGCATCCTGCCCTGCATGGTCGAAATAAGCACGAAACGCTTCGCCATCTTTGCGATGTTGGCAAAAGCCGCGATGTCGTCGGGAATGTGTTCGACTACTTGAATGCTGATCACGAGGTCGAATTTCTCCGGCAGGACTTCGCGCTGTACGTCGAGCTGTTGCAGCTTGGCGGATGGAACACGGCTACCAGCCAGCGCCAGCGCTTCGTGTGAAATGTCCACGCCGGCCAGTTCGTAATTCCCGCCTCCGGCCAGCGCTCCAAGGTTTTCACCCGAACCGCAACCGACGTCCAGCACGCTTTTGACTTTCAAATCGGCGACGGTCCGCACAAGGCTTTCCAGCGTGTGACGATGCACCGGACCGTAGTGCTGCATGTCGCCCCACTTGGTGCGCCAAAGCTCGTCGTAACCGGGTGAGTTCAAGTCTAATCCTCCAGGCAGTTCAGGCTGGGCGTACATATTTTTTGATGTCCGACGAGCTTTAGCTTGTCGAAGCCGTGCGACAAACTGAAGTTTGTCGGACATTCTGTCGATTCTGAACCGCACGCTTTTTGACCACGGCGACAATGCCGAAACCTCGTCTTCGAGGAATCATATTATCCAGAGATGAGAAAGCGCGAAAGAGCGGGAAGAGACGCGTGTAACAGCGAAAAGCCGTGCTGTCTTCGGCGCCGGCTGCGTCGGCCCACGTCCACGACCGTCGTTTGTGGGCGATTCGTTGATAGAGAATGTGCGAAAGGCTGACCGCGTCAACCGCCAATCGCGTGAAGAAGCGAAGATAGAAAGAATGACGTTCGATCTCGAGACCGTGCCGGTCCAGCAGTTCCTTCAAAGTGTGTTCGTCATAGCCAGGCCTGACATGCTGTTCCGGCCCGGGAAAATCGTGCACGGTCTTTATGCCGCAGAGCTCCAGAAAACCGGTGAAGCCGATTCCGGTATACGGGACCGTGATCACCAACCTGCCGTCGGGCGAAAGAACCCTGGCGATCTCGCTGACGGCCGAATCGTCGTCGTCGAGATGCTCGAGCACTTCGCTGCAGAGAATGAAGCGAAACGAGTCCGGAGCGAATGGCAGCGACGTCGCGCCGGCTGTCACGCCGAGCACCGAATGCTCTTTGTCGGTGAACGCCGCAAGTTTGTCGCGATAGTACTGAAGGTTCGGAGTATGAAGATCGAGACAGACCGTCGGGCGATCTCCAAACACGTTGTAGGTCGTGAACCCGGTTCCGATCCCGATGTCGAGCGCCATCCCTTCGCCGCCGGCCGACATCAATTCACGAATCACCGGAATCTTGTCCAGCGTCGGCAGGTCGTAGGCGGAAACGCCAAAACTTTGAGTTTGAAGTTGTGCTGTTGTCATGCGCTCAAGCCTGGAACTGTTGCGGGCAGTCCTGCGTGTGGCGTCAAATCGCGAACACGTTTAAAGCTGAGGTCGCTGCGCAGAAAGTAATAGAGTCCAAACGCGAGCGCCGGCGCGTAGATCGCCAAATGCGTGACGATCGCGACAGCCACGGCTTTGTCACGCGTCACTCCGAGAAAGATCAACCCACCGGCCGTCGCTGCATGAAAAGCGCCGGCCGCGCCACCGGGCGTCGGCGCCAGCGATCCGACCATCCCCCAACACATGACGACTAATGTGCCCTGAAGACCGAAGGGAAGATCAAACGCCCTGAGCAACATCCACGTCGCAATGATGGTCGCAATCCAAACCAGCGCGGTCCAGAAAAACACGCCGATCAGTTCGCGCGTATTCGAAAGTACGCCGAGCGCCTGCGCCAATTGTTCGAGCGATCGAAGAATGAAGCGGCGCGGCTTGCCTTTCAAGAACGCAATGCGACCTAGCTGACGGTCTAAGTAACCGATGATTCGTTCGGCGTATTTTCTGAAGTAGAAGAGTGCGATCAGCCCGACTGCGATCAATATCAACATCACGATACCGGCCCGTCGCAGGAAAGCGAGTTCGGTGTTGCGTTCGATAGAGACCGGTAGCCAGAGCAGGCTAAGTGCGAGCAGGACGGCCGACGCGGTCAGGTCGCAAATGCGTTCGACCACGATGGTCATGAACGAAGCCGCGGGCGAGACGCGTCGATCACGAAGCGGAAGAACCGCGGGGCGCACCATCTCTCCGGCGCGACCGAAAAGAAACATCGCGCTGAAGCCGATGTTCGTCACCGCGAACAGATCGCGCAGTCGCAACCCTTCGAGCGGAGACAGCAACACGCGCCATCGATAGGCTCGCATCAAGTACGAGACCGCTACCAGCAGAGTCGCCGCAGCGAGCCACCAGACATTCGCCTGGGCCATGCTGCGTTTGACTTCGAGCCAGTCCAGATTTCGCCCTGCCCACCATAGAAGGACTATGGCGGTCAGAAGCAGCAAACCGAACTTAAGATATTTCCGCACGAATCCGATCTCTCCAGAGCTTTGCTTTAGCGACGTTTCAGTTTCAGCACGCTCAGAAAGAAGCTTGAAAAAATAGTCTGGAAGCCGAGAGTTAGCGCAGTGAACGCAGGAATCACAATCCGCAGAGTTTCAGAAGCGTTCAATGGCCCGAAAGAGTGCGCGCCCCAATTGCTGAGCGCGTAGACCGAACCCGCGATTCCGGCCACGACCAGGGTCACGCCGCAGCGAAGCCCCGTTTCCAAACTTATCTTCTGAAAGACGTCCTTGACTCTCTGATCATCCGGAAGAAGTCCTTCGCTGATCGCAAAAACTTTCGTGAACACGGCGAAGATGACAGACTGATAACCCACGATCACGGCCAGCGCCGCGTACAGCAACGTGTGAACGTCGAGCCCGACGCCCTTTATCAACTGTGGACCAGGCAGCAACCAAATTCCGACCAGCGATCCGATCAACATCAACAACAGCCCCGGATAAAAGAACAGCCAGCGCGGACTGTAGAGCAGCAGGAAGCGCAGGTGACGCCAACCATCGCTCCAACTGCGCAGGTGCGGCGGGCGACTGCGACCGTCGGGCGAAAGTGTGGTCGGAACTTCGCTGATTCGGATTTTGTTGAGCGTGGCCTTTACCACCATCTCGCTGGCGAACTCCATCCCGGTCGTATGCAGGTCGAGTTTCAGAATCGCTTCCTTGTTGAAGCCGCGAAGCCCGCAGTGAAAATCGGCGCACGCGCTCTTGAAGAAAAGCCGCCCGACTCCGGTCAAAACCGGATTTCCCAGGTACTTGTGCAGGGCTTTCATGGCGTTCGGCTTGATGCCGCCACGAAAACGATTGCCCATCACCAGTTCGTTTCCTTTGCGCAACTCTTCGACGAACGGTCCGAGGTTCTCAAAATCATAACTGTCGTCCGCGTCACCCATGATCACGTACTTGCCGCGCGCGGCGTGAATGCCGCCCATCAACGCGCTGCCGTAACCTTTGGCCGTCACGCTGATGACTCGCGCGCCGAGGTTCATCGCGATCTCCTGCGATCCATCGGTGCTGCCGTTGTCCGCGATGATCACTTCGCCATCGACGTTGTGTTGGCGCAGATAGTTCTGGGCCTTCTCGATGCAAACGGCCAGCGTCTCGGCTTCGTTCAGACACGGCATGACGATGGAGACTTCAGGAGCCGGACGCGCCGGCATGCTGACGACCACGTCATCGTTCTGTTGCTGTCGGGGAGCCGGTTCCGGCGAGGCGGTAGAAGAAGGGGAAGAAGAGACAAAAGTCTGTGACGCGAGTGTGGACATGATTCAAACTCCTTCGACGATTGATGCGCTTTGAGCTGGAGGAATTGCGATGCGAGAAGATTTGTTACGCGCTTTGAACAAAGCGCTGATGCGGGGAAAACTGAGAATGAATAGAGCAGAGATGACGAGTAGGCCGACGATGCCGGCAATACCCGAGAGCTTTACATAAAGCGGTTCGCTGAAATCGAGATTGACGGACACGGCGTTCGACGGAATCGCGACCAGCATTGCTCCGTCGCTCGCGGGACGGGTCGAGAGCGGTTGGCCATCGACGGTCGCTCGCCAGAACGGATGATAGAACGTGCGCATCCGCGCTTCGCTCGTATCGCCCGCCTCGTTGGTATCGCCGCTCGCGATCTTGAATGCCCTGTGTTCGCTTTGCCACGAGTTGATCGTGACTGCTCTGGAGCCGGCTTCGACAACCTGTGTCATCGAGCGCGTTTTTTCGTTGGCCCAAACCGGCAATCCGTCTTCAAACCCGTCCGAGCCCGGAAGAGATTCAATCATCGCCTCGAATTCAGGTCGGGTCTGGAAAATTGCGCCACGGATCGGATGCGAGACCGCGAAGGCAAGCGCGATCAGAACGCTTCCGGTTGCCAGCAAGGCAACCGGCCGCAATGTTGTTCGCGCCTTTTCCAGCCAAAAAGGTAAGGCTGCGGCCAGCGCGACTGTTCCGGCGATCGACATGATCGACAGCCAACGCCACGGGAATTCGATCGAGCCGAGCTTCGGTACGAGTTTCCAAACCGGCCAGCTCAGCGGAGTGGCCATCAGAAAACTGAACGCGACGAGCACCAGAAGCGGTTTTGTCTTCGAGCTGCTTCGTCGCCAAAGAGCAAAAGCGGGCCACACCAACAAAGCCATCGCGGCAGCGACGATGTTTATCCACCAGTTGCGCGAGTCTTCAGACGAGAACGATTTGAAGAGGAAATGTAGAGCGTAATTGTAACGCGTACCGGGGTCGACCTTATCGCCTTTCACCCAACCGTACTCCACTATCAAAGTCGTCCAGTACAAGGCCCCAGCCATAACCGCCACAAACGCTGAGAGCGCTAACTTCGAAATCGTTCCGAAGAACTTCCCGCGCTCTAAAGAGACCAGCGAGTAGATCGGCAACGCGATCGCGGCCATCATCGTTAGCGGAACGTGCGTGTAGATAAGGATGGCGAGCGACAGAGCCAACCCGGCCATATCGCGCATCCGCCCTTGCCTACAAACTCGGTCGGTGAAAGCAAAAGCGAAAGCGAGCGCAGCGCCGCCGGCGTACTGGCCCAACAGAGCCGACTGGTACAACTCGTTCACATGAAACGGAGCGAAGACGTAGCAAGCGCTGGCAAAAACCGCGAAGCGCTGATCGCAGTACGAACGCGCCCAGAAGTAGACACCCAGGCCTCCCGCGACCGAGAGAATTGCAAACGCAAACAGCACGGCGCTGTACCAATCTCCTGTCAAAAAGTGCGCAAACGCGAATACGTAGTGCAGAGCCGGTGGGTAGAGACGCATGCTCGGGTCGCCATAGCCGCCGTTCGATTCAGCCAACCAGCTTTGATACAGATCGCCGTCTTGAAGCGATTGATTGAAGGAGAGTGTGTTGCGGAGGTGCGCCGGAAGATCGGGCCCGTAAGGAACGCCGCGAAAAAAGGCGGGAATGATTGCTGCGATACCGAGGAGAACTACGAAGAGAAGGGGACGGAAGCTTTTGCTGCGGGTGCCGGCGTGGAGTGGCTCCGACGATTGAGTGTCTCGCGAAGCGAGGGTGCATTCATCCGGCAGGTTAGCCTTAGCTTGCATGTTCGACCGGCTCATCGCGGAGCTGAAAGATTGTGAAAATGAGAAGAGGGGTAGTTTTAGAAAGAGCGGGGGCAGAGCACTTACTCTCTGGCCCCCGCTAAACCCTGGCTCGATCGGAAGAACGCTTTAGTTGCCGAGAGGCGTCTTGCCGGTGTCCGGATGGAAATCACCGGTTCCGCCACCGCCAGATATGGCCATGTGTGTTCCAAGGTTGGCCGCGGTTGCGTCCAACCGAATAACTCCCGTCGCATCGACTCCAAAGCGACGAGTGCCGGTTTGGAGAACTCCGCTTGTTTGCGTAGGGATCGCTGTTGCCTGGAAATCGGCCGGGTTTGCCGGTGCGTCCTGTTTGACGATCAGAAACTTGAAACCGCTCTTGACGTTGGCTGAAGATCCGGTGCCGCCGCCCAAAACGCTGTCAATCAGGTTCGCAGTACGCAGATTCGCGAGAGTTCCGTAGTTACCATTTCCGGTGGTGACCTGATAGGTCGCTTCGCAGCTATGTAGCGTACGAGTGCTGGCTATCGCGGAACCTTCGTTTGCAGCTCGCCTGGAAGCGAGCAGGTTAGGAATCGCGATCGAGGCGATGATGCCGATGATCGCGACTACGATTAAGAGTTCAATGAGAGAGAAGCCGGATTGGGCTTTACGTGGTTGCATGTTCATCGGCGCTCCTTGAGAAGCAATTCAATCTTTTATTACTGGGGTTCTTCTCACGCCTTAAAGGACACCGTTTTAGTTACGCTCTGCGGCACGATACTCAGGCTTTCAGATTCAATCTTTCGCAGCCTCCGTTGGAGGCAGACAAAGCGAAGACATGTCGTACGGTATGAAAGAGGGGGGCGGGAGTTATCACTCCGCCCCCCCAAGGCGTTAGGTCAAATGTGCTCAGCTTAGTTGCCGAGAACTGTTGAACCGCTGGAAGGATCGAAGTTACCCTGGCCGAAACCACCGCCCATCACGTTAGCCAGATCGGTCGCGGTTGCGTCATAGCGCATGACACCTGTGGAATCGACACCGAAACGACGGGTGCCGGTCTGCAAGACGCCGCTGGTCTGGGTCGGGTTCGCAGTCGCCTGGAAATCGGCCTGCAGAGTCGCGTTGAAATCCTGCTTGATCGCCGCGAATTTGTAACCGCTCTTGACGTTGGCCGCTGAACCGCTGCCGCCGCCCAAAACGTTGTCGATCAAGTTCGCTGTGCGCAAGTCAGCCAAGAGGCCAAAGTTGCCCGCGCCGGCTGTTGCCTGGTAGGTAGCTTCCGAACTGTGAACAGTGCGCAAGCTGGCGATGGCCGAACCTTCGTTGGCTGCACGACGCGAGGCCAGAAGGTTAGGAATAGCGATAGCGGCGATGATGCCGATGATCGCGACGACGATGAGAAGTTCGATGAGAGAGAAGCCGGACTGGCCTTTACGATGTTGCATCTGTTTTTTTGTGCTCCTTGAGAGAATCAGGTTGAAGTTTAATTTTACGCGCCACCGGACGCCGTCTCAGGCGATGCGCCGTCGCTTTGCGCGATCAGGTCAACCGATGCATTACAAGAGCCGTGCCAGATGCCCGCTGGAAGAAATTTAGGTCAACCTGCCCAGCTTTCGACCAAATTGGTGGGAAAAGAGAGGCGATGCTGATGACACGCTTTCGCTCGTTAACAGATTCCGTCATCCGCGCGGTGACGATTTTTGTCAAATTTTGTCAACGCGCCTGAGATTGAAGCGTCGCCCAGACCCGCGAAAAGCCGGACTTGATTGAGCTTCTCTTTAGTTCAATTCCATTCATCGACGATTTCACTAGCAATTAGCGTTCTGGCACAGTGATTGTTAATAGATGCCAACGACGCTTCGCTCACAGCGCGGCACGCGAGCCTGAGATTCTCGTTCAATCCCGACGAGTATTTGCGACGATTCTCGGTATAAGGACGGCTCGACAACTATTATGACTTCAAACCAACGGCAACGTGGCTTCTCGCTGATAGAGCTTCTGATAGTGGTGGCGATTATCGGCATCATAGCCTCGATAGCCATTCCCAATCTCCTCGCCTCACGCCGCGCAGCTAACGAAGGTTCGGCAGTTACCTCATTGCGCGTACTTCACAGTTCTAACGCGGCCTTTCAGGCAACGACCGGCGGCGGTAATTACGCGGTCGATCTCACCGCTCTGAGAAATGCAAACCTGATCGACCCGGTACTCGCCGCGGCCTCAAAGAGCGGCTACGGTTTTCAACTCACAAGCACGCCAACTTCTCAAACGTCTCCAGCCACCTTCACCGCAACCTGCGTCCCCACGAATGTCTCAGGAGTACTGCAGAGCGGCACACGCCGCTTCGGCTTAACTCAGAACGGCGTTATCTATTTCGATACCGCAAACCTCAACACGCACTTTGCTCTTTCGGATATGCCTCCCTCGGGCGCCGGCACGATACAAGTGCTGGGACAGTAAGCTTAGCAACACGTAGACTCTCCTTCTTCGAATGAAAAGAGCGGAAGCCGAAAAGCTTCCGCTCTATTTTTGTCCGACAAACTTTGTCCGACAAACTTCAGTTTGTCGCCGACCTTCGCGGCTATCGATTGTCGACGCCCAACGGCAAGTGAACCACGAAATACACGAACAGAACGAAGAACCAATCACACGAATCGACTAACGAGTTCCCATAATCTTAGTGTGATTTCGCCTTCGGCTTCGTTTGTTTCGTGGTTCACTCACTTATTTTGCAGGAGCGACTTGTCCAGAGTTTCCTTCAGCTTGTCGCTGACCTTGGCAGATATCGATTTTCGAGATCAACGACAAGCTGAAGCTTGTCGGACATTAGCTACTGAATAATATAAGCAGCCGACACCGGAACGTCGCCGCTGGAACCCCACGCCAGACTCGACGAACCTCCCGCGCTCTTGACGACATACCAGGTCTGGTTGCTGGGTCGCCAAACCGCCGCATCGGTCTTTCCGTCTCCATCGTAATCACCGGGTTGCGGAATGTCACCGCTCGTTCCCAACGTGTATGTCAACGTGTTCCCGTCCGTGCTTTTCTTGATGTACCAGGTCGAGTCGCTCGCGCGCCAGACGGCTACGTCTGTCTTGATGTCACAATCGTAATATCCCGGAACCAGCAGATCTCCCGAAGTACCCCACGCGCCGCCGACCACGTTCGAATCCGAGCTTTGCAGGATGTACCAGGTGTTATTGCTCGGGCGATAAACCGCCAGATCGGTCATTCCGTCGCCGTCATAATCGCCTTGAACCGGTTTGTCGCCGCTGCTGCCAAATGTATCTGACCGTGTCGAATTGTTCGAGCTGTTCACGATGTACCAGACGTTGCTCGACGGACGAAAGACCGCGAAGTCCGTCTTGCCGTCTTCATCGTAATCTCCCGGCACGGGGATGTCGCCGCTGGTTCCCCACGAGTATGTCTGCAGGCTGCTGGTCGAGCTCTTGAACACGTACCAGCTTCCATTCGAAGGACGAAAAACCGTCGTGTCCGTCTTGTGATCGCCGTCGAAGTCGCCGGGAACGGGAATGTCACCGCTGGCTCCGAAGGTCGATCCGGTCGATGTGCCGAAATAGCTGAACGAGGTGTACCAGCCATAATTGCTCGGCCGCCACACGGTGAAATCGGTTCTTCCATCGTTGTTGTAATCGGTCCTGGTGAGGGCATCGTTGTCGTTAAATCTGCTGAGGAAAGATCCGACCAGCTCGTCTGAAGTAGTAAGACCCAAATCAAACTTTCCGTCGTTGTTCAGGTCGCCTCCGGCGATCGAGTTAGCCGTGTGCGACAAGCTGGTTGAAATCGGAGAGGAAAACTCGGCGTCTCCATCGCCAACGAAAATTGAGATCGACGAAGTCGAGGAATCCGAAGTTGCCAGGTCCAACAGATTGTCCATGTTGAAGTCGCCCATGACGAGTTGATCGGGAATACGCGGGTTTGGCGAGATCGAACCGGCGTCGATCACAGAGTCCAGGGTAAGCGCACCTGAACCATTGCCCAACAGAATCGATACGCTGTTCGAACTTGAGTTGGCAGTACCTACGTCGAGGTCCCCATCGTGGTTGACGTCGCCAACCGTTAGATCCGACAGGCCTACCTCATCGGTGTCGTAATTCACCGGCGTACCGGTACCGAATCCCACTGAGGAATTCATCAATACTGTCAATCGACTAGAGGTTTCCATGCCGCCTGCCTGAGTGCCCGCGATAAGGTCAACTCTGCCATCGCCATCGAGGTCCCCGTTTTCGATAAACGCAGGATGAACATTGGCCGGGGTGGTGATCGTTAGGGGACTAACGGTCACGCCTGAACTGTTGACGTTAACGATTCGAACAGTCGTCGTACTGTTTACTACGGCGATGTCGGAGTAGGCGTCGGTGCTAAACTTCGCAACTGTCATCCCAACCGGAAAAATTGTTCCCGATGTAACCAGGGCATAGTTGGTGATTGCATATTGGTCAGTCGATTCGTTGTATCGCAGGAGGTTCAGAGAACCACCGAACGGAACTCCTCTGTCCAGAACGGCCAGGTCATTTTCAATGGTGTCGCCGTCGAAGTCTCCTGCGCGAACGGCAATGTTATCCGCGCCTACCTCAACGTAAATCGAGCGCCCCATACCAGTGCTATACCCGCCAGTACCGTTTCCCAAAAGAATAGTGATGAAATTGGGGTCGGATATCATAGCCATGTCAGCGTTGCCGTCGGGGTCGGCGAAATCTCCAACGATTACACCGCCGGCACCAAACGAAATCGTCGAGAAGCTGAATTTCGGAGGAGGAACGATACATTGCGCGTTCGCCACGGCAAGGTTCGAGCCAAGCAACGCGAACAAGAGGAAGAAAGTAACCAGCGAGTTATTTCGCCTGGAGGAACCGAATTCAAAAAGCATGTTTTTCTCCTTAAGAGTTTGAGTGAGTGTTGACGTCCGGTGAATCGAGACATACCGGACGAAGAGAGAGAGCGAGCAACCACATATGTCCGCCCGCGGATGTATTTCTTAAGTTATCGACAAAGTTCGTCGGAAATTAGCTTTGATTTTTTGAGGATAACGGGGTCAGATGTCGTCCGACTGACCAGGTCGGTGACAGTCCTTTAGAAAGTCAGAGGCCTTCCTTCAAGTTGAGCAGTGTAGAGAGAGGCTGTGAGTTTGGCTGTCGAGAATTCGACACTTCGATCCGCGATTTTCGTGCTTGTCCAGCAGGTGTCCGACAAACTTCAGTTTGTCGCTGACTTTGGCTATCGATTTTCGGTACTGGGTCAATTTGAAATCACGCCTTAAGAATCTCGTCAACGCCTTCGGCGTTACAATGCGAATTTCTTCAAACTGATGACCCACTACCCGATTTTCGAAGTCATCGACAAGCTGAAGCTTGTCGGACATTACTCCGCCGCGCCTTTGGCCGCCGAATCGCGAAGCTGTGCGGTCATTCCGCGAATTCCGTGCTTGTCCAGCATGTGGCGCAACGATCGTACGGACAGGTGAAGAAGCTCCGCCGCGCGGGTTTGATTGCCACCGGTTCTTTGCAGCGCTTCGAGAATGTAATTCTTTTCCAGATGCTCCAAATGCGCAGTGATGTTGAGGCCATCGTCGGGCAACGATGAATCGGAAACGACTCGGGTCGGGTTGTAGTTTGTGACGGCTTCGGGAAGTCGGTCGGGCTGGATCGTATCGGTTCGCTCGAGCGCGACGGCTCGTTCGATGGTGTGTTCGAGTTCGCGCACGTTCCCCGGCCACATATAGGCTTCCAACAAACGCAGCGCCTTTTCGCTCACCGTCAGTGTTCGCCCGGTCTCGCGGCAGAACTTGGCTACAAAGTGGACGATCAGATCCGGAATGTCTTCGCTGCGTTCACGCAGTGGCGGCAGCTCGATCGGAATCACAGACACGCGATAGAACAGGTCTTCGCGAAAGCTGTTGTCCTTGACCATCGACGACAGATCGCGATTCGTTGCCGTGATGACTCGCGTATCGATGTCGATCTCGTCGTGAGCTCCGACCGGTCGCACTTTGCGCTCCTGCAAAACGCGCAGAAGCTTGACCTGCATCGCCGGCGACATCTCGCCGATCTCGTCCAAAAAGATCGTGCCTTTTTGCGAGGCTTCGAATAATCCTTTGCGGTTGGTGTTCGCGCCGGTGAACGCGCCCTTGGTGTAGCCGAAGAGTTCGGATTCGAGCAGCGTTTCGGTAAACGCGCCGCAGTTGATCGAGATGAAAGGCTTCTCCGCTCGCGGCGATAGATCATGGATCGCGCGCGCGACCAGCTCTTTTCCGGTGCCGGACTCGCCCGTCACCAGCACGGTCGATTGAACCTCGGCCACCGTCTCGATCATTTGATAGACGGCCTGCATCCGCGACGAACGTCCGATGATGTTTCCCAACTTGCCGCGATCGCGTTGCGCGCGTCTGAATGCCTGGTTCTCCTTGACCAGGTCCAGTTTCTCCAAAGCCTTCGCGACGATCAGTTTTAGCTCGTCGACGTCGAATGGCTTTTGAATGAAATCGTCTGCGCCGAGTTTGAACGCCTCGCGGGCCGTGTCGACGGTGGCGAAGGCCGTCATCATCACGACCGCGACGTCGGGCGACAACTCACGCGCTGCTCTCAACAGATCGATGCCGTTCATATCCGGCATCTTTACGTCCGAGATAATCAGATCAACCGGCTCGGCGCGTAACAATTCCAACGCGCGCCGTCCGCCTTCCGCCACACGGACCTGATGGCCGTCACGCTCGAAGACAAGCGTCAACAACTGTCGTATTCCGGGTTCGTCGTCGACGATCAACAAGTGAGCCATAGTGTTTTTAGGACCTTGCGGAGCAAACCAATCTCAAGTGCGCAGATTATACACGATGGATGGCGGATGAACGCTGTTCGTCCGCCAGCGGCGGAAGTTCGATCGTGATTGTCGTGCCCTGGCCCTCGCGGCTGCGAACGTTGATCGTCCCGCCGTGGTCGCGAATGATCTGGTAGACAATCGAAAGTCCGAGTCCCGTCCCCCCCGAAGTTGAACTCGAAAACGGTTCGAACAGCCTCTCGACCTGTTCCGGCGTCATGCCTTTTCCGGTGTCGGTGAAAGTAATGCGCAATCGCCCGGCATTCGTCCGGCGCAACTCCGCGCGAAGCTTTCCGCCATCCGGCATTGCCTGCATCGCGTTTCGCGACAGATTCCAGAAGACTTGCTTTAGCTGAGCCGCATCCGCGGTCGTCATCATCGGTTCGTCGGGCACGGCCTCTTCCAGCGCGTGGCCGTCGCGAATCTCGGGACTGTGTCGGAGCAGCGTAAAGGTCTCGTTGAGCGGTTCGCGCAAGTCGACGCTTGAAAACGAACCGGCGTGCGGACGCGCGTAGGTCAGAAAGTCAGCGATGATCTTGTTCAGCCGGTCCGACTCGCGCAGGATGATCTCCATCAACTGTCCTTCGGACGAATCGGGCGCGACATCCGATCGAAGAACCTGAATGGCTCCGCGCATCGCCGCCAGCGGGTTTCGAATCTCGTGCGCGATTCCGGCAGACACGCGACCCACCGCGGCTAATCGGTCCTGGCGGCGCGACGTTTCCTCCATAGCCCGAACGTCGGTCAGATCCTGAAACGTGATCACCAATCCGGTCGTTTCTCCGCCTTCTGAAAAAAGCGGTGAGATACCGAAACCGAGACGAAGATGAAGTCCGTCCGACGACAAACAATCGGCTTCGAATCGCGGCGTTGGCTCGCCTGCCGCCGCAGCTTGCAGCGAATCGCGAACGTGGTCTTCCAGCTCTCCAAAAAATATGGTGGCTTCCTGTCCGATCACGTCGCCCGAGTTGTAGCCGGTGATTTCCTCCGCCGCTGCGTTGAACGTGTAGATGCGGCCTTCGAGGTCGGTTGTGATCAGCCCGGAGCGGATCGATTCTACAATTCGCTCGTGCAGCGCGCGCAGGTTTACCAGCGTCTGCGTCGTTTCGATCAGCTCGACGTCGGATCGCGATTGTCGTTCGGCAAGACGAGCGGCCAACAGACCGACTACAAGAAACGCTACGTCGTTGAGACCGATTGTCTGGATTGTTTTTAGATAGGAGGTTTCCAGCGCGAAACGCGAGAAGCGGGGCAGCACGCCGGCCGCGGCTGCGAGTGAAACCGCGGTGAAGACGGCAGTGCAGCCAACCGAAATATTTATCGCGCCACGCGGGCCGAGCAACACGCCGGCCGCCGCAATCACCAGAATGTAAAGAACCGTGTAGGGCGAAGTCACGTCGCCGGTCGCCCAAACCAGCCAGGTGACCAGGATTACGTCTGCGAATAGTTGAAATGCTGCCTGGAGCTCGATCCGGTTGTAGAAACGAACCGCCGCGATGTAGATGAGCGAGAGACCGACGACGACTACGAAGATCGGGAGCGTTCCGCGCCAGCCTTCAAAATCATCCGCGCCAAGTTGTTCGCGGGTCCAGAGCGCGCTCGCGATCAGCAGGAGCACGGCGGCAGCGAGCCTGCCTGCAATCAGCCACCCGAGTTTGGTGCCCAGCGTCCTTCCGCTCTTCAAGCCAAATGCCATCGCACCCCAGCGTATCACAGATCAAAATCTTGTTAGGTGTTCTCAAATCTCAACTGAACTATGGTTCTGATAATTGAAAGCATCAAAGAGACTCGCAGTCAGGAAGGGGACCCTGTCCCCGCTCAAGATATGAGATTGAGAGTGTTGAAGAAGCTATAGCTTGAAGCCAGCCCAACTTAGGCGGGGACAGGGTCCCCTTCCTGACTGCGAATCTCTCTGAAGTTGAGTTCACTTTACTCCTCTAAAACTAAACGTCGGCCCTGTATGACACCGCTTGCAGTCATCAAAGTCCGCTTCGCCAAACGCGCGGCGATTGTTATGACAAGAAGCGCAGCTCCGGGTATTCCCAGCTGAGAAGTGCTGCGCCGCTCGCGGCGATGTCACCTGTCGTCCCTGCGGCAATCCTGCCCGAAGCGAATGACAGTCGGCGCAATTCAAACGCTGACGAAATCCGTGTTTCGAGTGGCTGAAGCCGGTATTGAACGCTGTCGAGTTTGTGGATGTTCGACGATACCCGCCGGTTTGATGACACGTTGCGCACGAACTGATATCGCGCCCGCCGAAGGTCTGCCCGGGCGAATGGCATTGGTAACAACTGTTGTGAGCCGCTATGCCGGCGGGAATCGTCATCGCCACTCCGCGTCGCAGCGAAGCCGTATGACAAGATGCGCAACTGGCCGCGGCTTCACCCGAACTGTGCTGTGCGTGATCGAACTTAACGTTGAAACTCTCCTTGAACCGTGTGGGAAATCCGCGCAGCGGTGGATTGCCGCCGGACAAACTCGAATGACAAATGTTGCACATTGGAATCTGCGGCGTGAGGAACTGAGACTGATGACAATCGATGCAGGCTTTGTGTCCGGGGAAGCGCGGCGTTGCCGAATTGTCGGTTCTGTTGTGACAAGACGCGCAGTTCAGTTTCGAATGGCTGTCGCTGGTGTGAAGAAATTTGCCGTAATCCTGCGCGATCGTATTCACCGGCGCTGCGGAGGGCGCGTTACGTTCGAAAGCGCGCGACGAGTACGACGCCAGCCACAAACCAAGCCCCGCACAGATGACAACCAGCGCGGGCCAGCGTCGTTTGCCCGAGCCGCGTTGCGTCCGTCTTGATTCGTCCAAACTCTTCATTCGATAAAAATCGCGCGGTGACTTGCCGGCACGGCCTTCTTTCCTACGTCTGAAGTGTGGCACTTCACGCAGACAAAACCCGCGTCGCGGTCGCGCTGGCCCAGTTCGGTTTCGATCGAGGCGGTTTTGTCCGTTTTCGTCTTATGGCAGTCGGCGCAGGACGTGATCGGCACGTCGGGTTTCAATCCGCGCACTGAGCTAACCCGCGTGATGTTGATGTGACACACCGTGCATTCCATGACGTGATCTACGAACTCGTGTTCGAATTTGAGCGAAGTGCGTTCGGGTGCCAATAGCCGGGCAACGTCGGTTTGAGCCAGGTCGTGACAGCCGGCGCAGTTGTTGTGCGTGGGCTCCTGCGCCTTCCAATGACAGTCAAAGCACGACGCGTGACCCGACGGCGTGGTTTTGAACGTTCCCATCGGCGGCGGAAAACCGTCGGGAAAACTCGCCGCGGGATTTCGAGATCCGGTTTCGCTCTCGTGACAGATCGCGCAGTTGTTGTACTTCGCCGCGGTCTTTTCCTGAACCACGCCATTCCCAACGCGGGCGTGCGCCGACTCAACGCCGTCGCTCTTCCAAACACCGGCGATCACGTCCTGATGCTTATCGTGTGGAAATATCGTGGTGAATTGACTCGGTTGATTCGGCTTCCCGAAAGCAAAGCGAGCCTCGCTGCGCGGCGAGACGTTGGTATGGCAAATCGAACAGATCGCCGGACGAGATCCTTTGAAGAATTCGGTTCGGTGACATTGAACGCACGATGAATGGCCGGGAAAATCCGCTATGTCCGGAAAGCCCGAGGCGATTTGCCAATTGTCGGTCGGCGCCTGGTGACAAGCGTCGCACGCCAGGCTCTTGTGCTTCGCCGAGCGGTGCGAAAACTGCGAGTAATCGCGGGCGGCAGTTCGCTTGGTATTTGCCGCAGAACGATTGGTCGATCGTCGCGCGGGTTTCCTTTGCTTGTTTTGTTGGAACGCGAATTCGTTCTTTCTTATTTCGCCGCGAGAAACAAAAAAGCCCGCTGCTGGAAGCGCGCTGAAGATAATGATGATGACGAGTCGCGATTTCATCTGGAAGAGACGGTCGGGCTAGTCGCGGCGGCGCATGCGGGCAATGGCTTTTCGATAACGGTCCCTTTGATATTTTTGTCTTTCAAGTTTGGGATCGGAAAAATTTTCTTAACCGAATCGCCGGCCTTTACCTTCACCTCGTAAGTCCAAAGATAAAACTTGCCGCCGATTTCGATCGGCACCAGATTGGTTACGAGATAGGTTCCCGGAGCCAGGTCGGTGAAGTGCGCCGTGCCCTTTCCATCCGTCATAACCGAAATCACCGGCGCGCTTGAAATGCGTTCAGCCTCAACGATCAGCGCCTTGATCGCGGATTGCTTTTGGCGATAAAAGCCGTCGCGTATTTCGGCCGGCAGGTTCGTCGTCAACCAACGCTTTCCGAGTTCGGTTGTCTTGTAATCTTTCACGCTTCGTTCGTATGCGACTCGAAACTCGGGAACCGCGCCGGCGCCGCTTATGAACTTGTCTTCAATCGCTCGACAGTAAACCGATTCGCAATCGCCTTGCTTAAGCCAATCGATAAAAGCCTCGCTCGCTCGCGCGGTTCGATAATAACAATCCGGCGTCAGCGCCGTTTGCGCGTTTATCTTCTCGACCAAATCCTTGTTCGCGTCGAGACCTCCCCTAATCAAATAGAATCGTTTCCGCCCCAGTCCTTTTTCTTTGCCGTCGATCTTCGGGCGAACTCTAAGTCGCAAAAGTCCGATTGTCTGCGGCTCGGGTGTTTGCGCCCTTACAGTGATCGTCAGGAGAAACGACGACAACATCATGACCAACGCAACGCAATACGCCGGCAGAGTGCGCAGATAAATTCGGTTGCAAACTCGCCGGCGAAGTATGTCGATCATGAAGTCGGTGTCTCGAATGGTTTATAGCGTTGGGCTGCGGGGAAATTTTAAGAATGGCAGGCGCACGCCGCGAATGAGAAGCATGTCCGAGCGGATCGCCGCGGGTGGCGCAAAGCCGGTAGCGCCGCCGGCCGCGATAAAGTCGTCCTGATCGATGCCATCCCCGCTGATTCCGATGCCGCCCACCAGAACGTTGTTCTTGTAGAGCGGTATGCTGCCGGCAAAAATCTGCAGTCCGTTTCGAATGACGCGAATCGACGAACAAGCACACTTAGCTGAGCTCATCAACGGCCGCAACGAACAGATCGCCGGTCGAGAAAGCAGGCTGGGAAGAATCAGATCGAGTTGCAGACCTACGTTGAACGGACTCCAGTTTCCCAGCGAAGTGCTGAACGGGCCGCCTTGCGTTCCATTGATGCCGTCAGGGAAGAACGGACGATGCAGAAATCCGATCGCGCGGTCGCTGTAGGCATGACTGCCGCCCAAGGGAACATTGTCCGCTGCGGCGCGATTTACGTACTGAGACATTCCGGCGGCGTTGAGTTGCGCGGCGGCGTCCGCACGAGAGAAGAGAACTGCCGAACGAGCTTTTTGCACCGACACGTCAAAGCCAAACACAGGGGCGTCGGCCTGGCGAAAAATTCCCAACACGTTGCCTTCGGTATCGACTACTGAAATGGAAACGCGGGCGTTGCTTCCCAGCGGTTGTCTGATCGCCGCGCGTGTGATGTTCGCAGTTTGAGCGGCGCGCGCGATGATCGTTCCGACGTCGGTCGACGTCAGGCCGTTGGCGGCGGTTGGAAACGGGCTTCCGATAAACGGGAAAAATCTCGTGCTGACCTGGCCGTTTATTCCACCGACAACGGCTGGAGTAAATGCCGATGCCGGAGGAGTTGCAATTGGAAAACCGGCCAGTACCGAGCCGGGCAAACTGCCGAACGGAATCGTCGGTGGCGTGATTGCGGCGACGACGTTGACGTAAGGAAGTCGCACGCCGTCAACCAAAATGTTGTCTCCACGAATCAACGCCGGAGCTTCAAAGCTTCGCACGCCGGAAACCGCGATGATCTCTTCGACCGGCTGATCAAAATCCGCTGGATCACGATCTACCGTGTAAATCCCGTCGCCTTCGATGCCGATCCCGCCCACCGCCACGCCGTTTTTGTAGACCGGCAAACCGCCGGGATCACCCGACAGACCCAACGGCAATCCTGGCCGCTTGATATCCGAACAGGGAAGCGACGAGAACTGAACGCCGTAAAGCGGACCGCCCGACCGGAAGTCGACGCCGGGCGGAAAGTGTTCCTGAATAATGAAGCTCGCGGTTCGCGTAGTGAACGCGTTCCCCGATGTGCCAAACAGCGCGCCGGTTCCTGCTTTTGAAATTGCAGCGGCAAACGCTGGCACGCTTACTCCCTCAAGACCTCCGCCAAGTGAACCTACGCTTCGGATTTGTGTGACAGGATTGGCGCCGGTCATCGCAAACACGCCCAGCACGTTGCCTTCGCGATCAGTGACGGCGATGGTTACGTTTTGATTTAGCTGGACCGCGGCAGAGACAGATTGTGCGATCAGCTGTTGAACGTCAGCGGTGGTTAATGATTGGGCTGCGACGTGTGTCGACGCGCATGCGATTACAACGAGGGCTTTGAATAGGAATGAGAACCAGCCTGCATTAGTTAGACGCATGGTTGCGTGTCTCGTATTGTCCGAAGGCATTCGCAGTCAGGAAGGGGACCCCTGTCCCCGCCTCAAGTCGCAATATCAATCAATGTTCATTCAGAGTGCACAAGTTACAGGAGTTGAATTGTTGGGCTGAGACCTGACTGGTGCTTAAGGTTGAAGCGGGACAGGGTCCCCTTCCTGACTGCGAGTATTTCTAACGGTGTTTCAAATCACTCAACTGGCTTATGGCACTTGGTGCAATCGTTGGTGCCGGGAATCTTTCCTTTAAGCACAGGGCGCGCCGCGATCGCCGCGTCATGACAGGTATTGCAGTTCAAGTGATAGGCGATTTCGTTATTGAGCTTCGTAGGCGCGGGCTTTCCTTCGTACGCAACGCTCGGGATTTCTTTGCTGTCGTCGCCTGCTTGCAAGTGACAAGAGCGGCAGGTTTTCACTCCCAACGCATCCGGCGCTTTAAGGGCTTCGAGCGTCAACGCGACTTTTCTTTCAGAAGTTTTCAGCGGAGGCTTCATCGCAGCGGCAGGCTGGTCGGTATGGTGACAGACCGTGCATGCAATCATGGCCTTGCCGTCGGCCGTGTAGTTCTTCGTGCTGTGCGTCTCGTGATTGAACGCGACTTCGCCGTATTTGTCGGACTGGCTGTCTTTGTCGAGGACGACTTCCTTCGGAAGATCTTTCTTGAGCGGCGCGTCCTGCAATCCGCTCACTGAGCGGGCGTTGCCGCTTGGCAACACGATAAAGTAAGCCGCAGCCACCGCGAAAATCAGGGTCGCGATACACGAGATAGTTCGTTTCATAGAAATCCTTTTAAGTGAATGGTCAATAGTGAAAGGTAAATGGTTTTCGTTGTCCTGAGGCTCTAAACTACCTATTAAGTTAGAGTGTGAATGGTAAATCGTTGTCGTTGCTCTTAGGGCTCTGATTTATCGCGCGACGGGCACTCGCTTTTCTTAAGCTCCATTTACTATTCACGATTCACTATTTACGATTTACCAACCATATTGCCAGAGCCATAAATAAACCAACCGCAGTCAATTGTGCAAACAATTTGGGACCGGAAGCGATACCACTTGTGTCTTTGTTCGAAGTTGACGGGCCGTTCGCATCGCTGGTCGTACCCGATGTTTTCGGCTCGATCGGTTTGGTTGCGGGTTTGTCGGTTACGGTGAACAGCGGTCCGGACCCATTTTCGGTCCTCAGCATTCGCATAGTCTCGACCAGGTTGAATGGACGCGCGCCGCGCCGGCCGAATACCGCGACCTGATTTCCGCTCTCATCTGCAGCGCGATCGCGATCAAGTGGTTTCGAGATTGCCAGCGCTTCGCCCGCGGTCTTGAAAGTAGCGATCAATCGCGGCTCCGGTCGCGGGCTGAACCCGGCATATGTCGGCATCGTTTCCGGATCCGTCAATTGAAGGATTCGTAATCCGTTGTGTCCATCCGCGATGTACGCGTACAGGCTGGCGTTCGTCATCGCCACCTTCACCTGATGCGAGTCGTCCAGCTCGCCGCCCGCATTGAACATTTGATCCAGCCGCGGTTGCTCGGGCCGTTCGACATCGATGATGGCCATACCGTCTTTCCCCGCCGCTACGTACGCGTAAGTTCGCGCGACGTAAACATCCCGCGCGTCTTTCAACTGCACCATGGCGTTCTCGACCAATCGCACCTCGTCTGGGTTGTCGTTCAGCCGTGTGATGTCGATGACTTTCAAACCGTCATCGTCCACTACAAACGCATAGCGAAACTGGACCGCGGTCGATCGTGGGTTTCTTAAGCCGATTCTCTTTTCCACGAACGGCTTCAGCGGATCGTTCAAGTTAACGAAGACGAGTTCGCGGTTCGTGGTGATCAAAGCATGCGTTCCGGCGATCGTAATGTTGTTGGCATCGGTCAAGACACCATCCGGATTGAATGTCAGCGCGCGCTTCAGAAAATTATTCAAAGGATCGCCATCCAACAAAGTGGCGGCATTGACCAGGATCAGCCCTTCAAATTTGTCCGCGACGTACAGGTAGGCGTACATCGGATGAATCGGCTGTTCTTCGTTCACAAGCGGCGTCACAAGCGTCGGCGACTGCATGTACTTTTCGTAAAGCGCCTTGCCTTCTTCGGGCGAAACGGTTTTGTAATTTCCGTTTTCGTCGAGGACCACTTTCCACCGCGCCGGATCGACCGCCAGAGTCGTGGGGGCGGCGACCGCGGTCGCAAACTTTGTATCGACGTAAAACTTTTGGCCGTAGGGAGACACGGGCGCGGTCACGATGCGCTCGGAAAATCCCTTGTGGTCGATCTGAGCGATGTCGTAAACGCGAAGCCCGCCTTCTCCCGCAGCGACGTACGCGTACTCGCCGCGAGCCTGGACCTGAAGCACCTGCGGATTGCCGTGGTGCTCGAAATAAGACTTTAGCTTTCTTCCGTCCTGTTCGAACTTGCGGTAGTTGTCGGGATAGGCCAGCCGGTGAAGCGTACTGCCGATCACTGCCTGCGGTTCGGATTGCTCTGTCACTATCACGGCTTCGAGCGCGTCGTCCGCCGCGACGTAGACGTAGCGTCCGATGAAGTTAACGAAGTTGGTCCCCTGCAAAAGAAGCTGCGCCATCCAGGCGTTGTTGTCGTTCTCCTTCGAGACGT
The DNA here is from genome assembly GCA_963702045.1 of Pyrinomonadaceae bacterium. Lineage (GTDB taxonomy): Bacteria > Acidobacteriota > Blastocatellia > Pyrinomonadales > Pyrinomonadaceae > JACMLC01. Next base: position 3,496,155 of record OY969701.1, on the reverse strand, counting down.
GGCAATCCGAACAGCCCTTGGTCTCCTTTGATCGAACCGTGTGCGGGACGTGGGTGTTGAAGGTCTGGCCGGAATAGCCTTCGGCCGAAGTCGTTTGCTGCTGGCTGTATATCCATTCGCGGTTCTGGTTCTGCGAACTTACCAGCACCGCCGACGACGAACGAACCGGCGCGACCCGGCGGCCGGTAACCGTTCCGTCGCGGCCGAGCATGAAAATGTCATCGCGCAAAACCTGGAAATTGTAAGTGGTGAAGTTGCGCGAGTCGCCGCCTTCGAAGTGGCGATTCGGCATCTTCTTGTTCGCGGTCATCGAAAGGTGACAGCCGAAACAGCCGGTTACCCACGACGAGTGACAGGCATAGCAGCTCATGTTGTTGTCGCTATGCGCCAATTTGTCTTCCGCCGGCACGTCGCCCCATGTCGCGTTGTCGGTGCGGATCGTCTTCGCGTAGCGCGATTGTTCGTTGTAATCGCGTGAGCTCGGGGTGATCGTATCCACCGTTTGCTTCACTACCCACCAGCGCCCGGGAACGACCGTCGAATTTTGAACAATGTCGCCCTTTCTTAGTTGAACCTGTTTTCCCGATTCGTCTTTTTTGGTGCGATCGCTCGGGGTGCGTTGGAACAACCGAATCTGATTTCCGTCTACATCCCGAACTTGAATGCGCGACAGATCGCGGCCGGGCCGGCCATTGGGCTTGCCGGCCGACTCGCCTGCGGCGAACCCCGAAGCGACCAGCTTGGCTCGTTCGCGTATCGTGCCGTGGCAATCGATACAGCCGATCTCAACCGCCGCGCGCGGCTCGTTATAAAGAATGCCGTTGCCGTGCGAGTCCTGTCCGAAATGGCAATCGGTACAGTGCATTCCTTTTTCGAGATGGATGTCTTTCAGATGAACAGCGCGAGAGAATTTATCCGGATCGTTTGGCGGAACGATTTTGTCTTCTGCATCGAGAAGATCGCCCTTTCGATTTCGTTTGAAGACAGATCGGAATACCCAGCCATGACCGTGAAAATCCGCGAACTGAGTTCGCTTCAGCTCTTTGTTGAATTCCGCCGTTCCGGTTTGATTTAGAAACTTTCGATCGGACCATTTGCCGCGCAGGCTCGATGCTTCAGGATTGCGATCGAGCTTTTTCTGTTCGTCGTCCTGCGACGGCGTGACCTGTTTCTCCGGATACATCTTGTCGCCGTCGGTTTCGTTGTCCCACCAGGTCGTTCCCAAATAGCTGGCCACCATGTTGGTGCCCGGGTGCATATGACAGACCATGCATTGCGAGGTTGGGATCGAGGAAGTGAATTGATGTTTGATCGGATGGCCCGATTCGTTGCGCGGAATATTCATGTCTTCCGAGCGAGACCGGCCTTCGTTTCCTAACGCGGCGTATTGTTCGGAGTGCGCGGGATTGCGATCGTTCGCGTAGATGACGTGACAGGCGGTGCAACCCGACGAGCGATAGTCTCCCGCGTGATCGTTCGTTCCAAGAAAATTCAGCGTGGGATCGAGCAGACGAGTCTTTTGTATTCCGAGGAACACCGGATCGGTCCGGTTGTTCGTGCCGAACCCGCGCGGGCTTAGCCCCTTGTCCGGTTTGCCCGGCTCTTCTTCTCTGTCCGGAAGACCTACTTCCAAACGGCGGCGACCGCCGCGTTCGAAGACGCGCAGGACGTTGCCCGGTTGCGAAATATTCCACGGCGGAAGCGGATCGAGAAACGCCAGCCATCCTTCGAATTGAGTCTGGTAGCGAGTGGGACCGGGTACCAGCATGAGCGATTGCGCGCCACCCTGTTCGCTGTACGTCTCTGCGAACCGCGGGTCCTTGATCGGGAATCCGCCGTTGTTATACAGCGCGGCGCCCCACAACATCGCGCCGTGCGTCATCATGCTCGAGCCGACGTTGTTGGTTTCGGAGGCGTGACATTCGCCGCACGTTTTGGCAGCGACACGCAGATCGCCGGGGTTTATGAAGCGAACGAACTCCCACGATTCTTTGGCCAGAAGAGTGTTTGTCCGTTCGGGGTTGGCGCCGGAATATTGTCCGTCTCGTTTCCAGGCGTCGGGGAATTTCGGTTTGACGTGGGCCTCTTCCTTGGTCTTTGGAATAGGATTGCCGCCGTGACAAGCGGTGCAGGTTAAACCTCTTGCATCTTTGCCTGCGTCGAGTTTCTCGATAGCTCCGGCCGCGCCGTATTTGTGCATCGGCTCGATGTTGTTGTGGCAGGCAAGACAGCCTTCGACGGGGGCCGCAGATTGTGATTGAGCAGGTGGGGAAGTTTGGACGGACTCTGACGAGCGAAGATCGCCGGTCGTCGCTGAATCGCGCGAGGATTTTTCGCGAGTGGAGAGCGAAGCGCTGCTTCCCCAAAACACAACCACAACCAGCCCCAGCGTTATGACGCAGAGGGTCAACTTAAAGCGATCGATTTTGTTGAGCGTTCTCATCTCAGTCAGGAATGGATTTCTCAACTCTTTGCGTCTTTGGTCTTTTTCTTCCTTGCGCCTTTGCGAGAAATTAACTCTTCACGCAAAGGCGCAGAGAAAGAGAAATACGAAAGGCGCGGTTAAAAAACAAACTTCACCTGCGCGAACACCGCATAGAGCGGCTTGTCCGGGCTGACGATCGACGGCTGACAGAACTTCGGAAACGGACAATTGCGCCCGGCGTCGGTAAAGATATCCCGAAACCCACCGCCCGGATGCAGCAACGACGCGCCGAACGTGAACGTCAAATTATTAATCAGGAACGGCCGGTAGGCCACGCCTACGCTGTAATCAAAACCAATATTGTGACGAATGCGATTCTGCAGAAGAACGTACTCGAGCGTTTCGGTTCGATGAAACTTAAGGAAGTTCACGTTTCCGATCGCTTTGAATCTCTGCGTCAATTCAATATCGAATCCCGCGTTGTAGATAAAGATTCCCGGGTTAACGAAGTTCGCCTGGCCTTCCAGTTTGCTGCTGCGAAGCGACGGAAGCAGGCTGTTCGACTGAACCAGACCAACTCCCGTCTGCGTTAACCGTATGCTCTGCCGGTTCCAAAACGAAAATTGTCCGCCGATAAAATTCGGATCATCCAGAATCGCGTCAAATCCGCTGGCCCTGGAATCGGTCGGGTTCTTGTCCCCCGAAGCCCAGAAGAACGATCCGCGAAATCTCAAATAGTCCTTGTCGATCGACGCCTCGACCGCGGCCATATGCGAACGGACCTGGACACGCTTTCCCGCGATCGGATTTCGCTCTTCATTACCAAACGCAAAGTAATAAGCGTGCGTCAGATTCAAGCGCCCGATGTGGCCGTCGCCGTTGATGCCAACATAGCCGACATTCAGTTTGTTGGGACGAACATCTCCGATCAGCGCCGGTCGAACCAGAAAACCGTTGCGATCAAAATGGCGCGAACCGCGATCGTTATTGAAAAGAGCTGTTGCCTGGATCGTGTAGCCCTTCTTGATGAAGTCCTGCCGATAGATGTTTCCGATAAAGATGTGCTGTCGCCGCGAGTCGAAACGGTTCAGACCGCTGTTGGTGTCTTTTTCGAGCTGGTTAAAGTACGCGAGGTTGAACTGGTATCGGTTGTTGGCGAAGGCGCCGAATACGCGCGCGCCCAGATTGTTGTCTGAATAGACGAAGCCGCGAAAGTCGGAAACGAACGGTTGAATGCCGACCCGAACCGACATGAAGTCGTAGTTCGCATTGATATCGAATAGCTTCTTTTCGAAGAACGCCTCTTCCAATGAAAAGTGCGTGTCGGTTCTTCTTGTGCCGCGACGAACGTCAATGTTGACGACACCGTTCTCTCGAGCGTTCAGGAAATTAGGCAGGCTCAGAGTCGGCGATATCTTGATCGCCCAGTCGCGCGGCTTGAAGGTCGTCTGTCCTTTGAAGAACTCGAATGTGAACTGCAGAGTTTCGTTTATCGCCAGCGCTTCGGGCCGGCCAAAAAATTCCGTGCTTCCCGGATTCACGCTGCTGACATCAGTCGGTTTCGGCGTACGACCGAAGTCGACCGTCGTGGAACTGACCGCCGACAGAATCATGAACTTGTCGTTGCCCAGGATCGGATAGTCGCCTTTCAGCACGTTCAAGTTGTACGGGTCGTACCACCGGCCCCGCTTGAACGGGATGTCGCGACCACGCGCGCCTTTATCTCCGTAACGATCGTATTCCGGAAACTCGATCCGCCAGCGATCGCGAACCTCACGACGATCAGGTTCGGTTTGCGGATTGGACTTGACGCTTTCCTTGCCCGCGTTTCCGGTCGGTCGGCCGCGGCGTGTTTGGCCCGTCGGAAGGTTCTTTTGCTCTTCCACCTGGAGTTCGACCTTTGTCTCTCCGGAGCTGATTATTACGTTCTCAAGCGCGCCCTGAACGAACTTCGTAAAAACTGCATTCGAACTCTCCTTGCCGGACTTCGCCACGAACGGCGCTTCGACGGTCAAGCGATAAGCGCCGGCGGGAAGCTGTACAAAAAATGCGCCATCTTTGCCGGATTTAACCCGGCGCTCGCGGCTGTTTACCTGGTTGACGATGCGTACGACTACGTTCGGAACGGGCCGGTTCATGCCGTCTACGACCAGACCGGTTAGCCGTCCGGATTCCCGCGACGGGACTGTGATGATGAAGAGAAATAGGAGACAGAAAGCCACGTGCAGACTATGCGGGGAACGTGATGCGTGGATTTTGAATTTGCTTAAGTGCACGGGGAACTGGATCGTCAATTTCAAAGAATTTATGTGCTGGTAAAGAACAAAACGCTCGCCTCGTAAAGAACTACCCGCAACTCGTGTTTGAAATCGCTGATTAACGTGAGTGGGCTCCATCCTACAAGAGATGGGTTAGGAATGTAAGGTTTTTTCGGCAACCACATACACACATTCACACAAGCTAAGTTGCAGGACTGACTATTCATTTAGCCTAATGCAGTCAGGAAGGGGACCCTGTCCCCGCTTGCTTTTCTTTATATGCAACTTGTTGAGAGTTCAAACTTGAGCTGCACTTCCAGGGCACTGAATTCAATTTCTGGTCCAGTGTCGAATACTCGACACTTCGAGTTAACAAGTTCTTGACGACCCTTAAGGCATCGGCGTATAGCTGGAAACACTCACGACTGACTTACCAACATCAAGCGATGCCAGGGGTGGGCAGCCGCATACTCACTACACTCACGACTAGGAGGGGATCTCAATGTCATTTCGTTATTTGCGACACACCAGAAAACTAGCCAACGTGAAAGTCTACGCACTGCTGATGGTTTTTGCAGTTGCGATCAGCATGTCATTTTCCCCTGCCGGATTGGCACAAAAGAACAGGGGAGTTACACAACCAGTTGCGGACGGTCAGGATTTAGCGGCCAACTCCGCACAGCAGGAATTACAACGAGAGGCCAAACGACAAGCGTTCAAGTCAGGACGCGATCTTCTGAATGCCAGAGGCGTTCCTTTTGACCCGAATATGCTTTTGGAAGACAACTGGCGATCGCAGCTGGGAACGGTTCTGAGACAGATGCCGGAGATGCAGCAGGGTCGAATGGGAGGCAGCAAGCTGAGCGGAGTCCAGCTGGCCGACACGTTGTACTTTCCGGAGAAAGTCGAACTGACGGGCAACGCGGTGATCATTGCGCGAAAGCTCTACTTTGACGGGCCGAACGCTTTGATCAAAGGACCATTCGACATTCACATTTTCGTGGTCGAATCGAGCGGGACCGTTGCCGACTCGACCGGAAGAGGTGAAGGCCTAATAACGGTCGATACTTCCGGACTCGGTCGAGACGAGTGGCTGAAGAAGAAGAATGCCGAGATAGCGAAGCTCGTCGCTTCCGCGAAAGGCAAAGGCTCGGTCAAGTTCGCTCACCGACTAGCGAAACCAATGCCGACCGACACCAGCGGCGCCCCCGGATCGGATGGAATTGACGGAAGCTTCGGCACAACCGGCTCAAATGGCGGCGATGGAGGAGATGGAGCTAACGGAATTTGCGGCGCCGGCAACGTCAATGGCGCCGTCGGAGTCAACGGCAACAACGGAGGAACCGGTGGCACCGGCACCGGCGCCACTGGCGGAACCCCGGGCGGACACGCCGGAAATATCACCACCAGCACCGGCTCGACCGGCAGCTATTCCTTCATCGCGCGCGGCGGCAAGGGCGGCAATGGCGGCTCCGGCGGCAATGGCGGTTTTGGCGGTAACGGCGGCGAAGGAGGCGACGGCGGTGACGGCGCGAATTGCCTCTGCAATAACGGCGGCGCCGGCAATGGCGGCAAGGGCGGCAACGGCGGCAATGGAGGTACCGGCGGCAACGGCGGTAATGGCGGCGCCGGAGCTAACGGTGGCAACGGCGGCATCATCAATATCACTATCCCGAACAATTTCACGGGCAGTGTGACGACGGATGCCGCAGCTGGTGTAGCCGGATCGGGCGGTCTGGCGGGAACGGCTGGTTCGCCAGGATCGCCTGGGGGCCCCGGTGATGGCGGCGATCGTCCCAGCTTTCCAACCTGCGGAACATCTACTCCAGTTGACGGAGCCGATGGCTCGGGGGGCGGTGCAGGAAATCCCGGCTCGCCCGGCACACCGGGCGGAGTGGGCACCCCGGGAACTCCGGGCACGGCCACGGTTCATACCGCGGGTGGCTGCAACTATGACTCGTGGGAAGATTGCACGAGCGATTGGCCGCCACTGATCTGGAGTTGGTCGCAATGCCAGTGCATCGCAAGGCCGTCTCCGATAATCGTTGATATCGATGGCGACGGCTTCGATCTGACCAGTGGTCTGGAGGGTGTCCGTTTCGATCTTTATCCTGACGGGGTGGCGGAAAAATTGAGTTGGACGGCAGCCGGTTCGGACGAGGCTTTACTGGTCCTCGACCGCAACGGCAACGGAAGCATCGACAACGGAACCGAGCTGTTCGGAAACTTCACGCCACAGCCACCGTCGAAGACGCCCAACGGATTTATCGCGCTGGGTGTATATGACAAGCCGGCCCACGGCGGCAACGGGGATGGCAAGATCACCTCGCTGGACAAGATATTCTCGTCGCTGCAACTTTGGCAGGACGTGAATCACAACGGAATCTCTGAGCCATCGGAGATCCACGGTGTGAGGTCGCTGGGAGTGACTAGCTTCGAGCTGAATTTTGGAGAAGCTCGGCAGATAGACGCGCACGGCAACCTGTTCGCGTACCAGGCCAGAGTGCACGGAACCCGAGGCGCGAGCGTCGGGGTCTGGGCATGGGATGTCTTCTTCCTGACAGACGAGGAGTAAGGGAAGGAGTCCTGGAAGGGACCTCTGAATTTTAGAGGTGCTGAAAACCCGACAACGAAGCCGGCGTGATTACGGTCACGCCGGCTTTTTTTGGAGCGCAGGCCGATGGAGCGCAAGCCGATGGAGCGCAGGCGAGCCGCCTGCGCTCCAACGAACTCAATTTCTGGTCCAGTGTCGAATACTCGACACTTCGACTTAACAAGTTCTTGACGACCCTTAAGGCATCGGCGTATAGCTGGAAACACTCACGACTGACTTACCAACATCAAGCGATGCCAGGGGTGGGCAGCCGACTACTCACTACACTCACGACTAGGAGGGGACCTCAATGTCATTTCGTTATTTGCGACACACCAGAAAACTAGCCAACGTGAAAATTTACTCGTTGCTGATGGTTTTTGCAGTGGCAATCAGCATGTCACTTTCCCCTGCCGGATTGGCACAAAAGAACAGAGGAGTTACACAAACAGTTGTGGGCGGCCAGGATTTAGCGGCCAGCTCAGCACAGCAGGAATTGTCACACGAGGCCGAGCTTGAAGCGTTCAAAACAGGGCGAGACCTCTTGATGGCCAGGGGCGTTCCTTTTGACCCAAATATGCTTTTGGAAGACAACTGGCGATCGCAGTTAGGCACGGCCTTAAGACAGATGCCGGAGATGCAACAGGGTCGAATGGGAGGCAGCAAGTTGAGCGGCGTCCAACTCGCCGACACGCTTTACCTTCCGGAGAAAGTCGAGTTGACGGGCAATGCGGTGATCATTGCGCGCAAGCTCTACTTTGACGGACCTAATGCTTTGATCAAAGGACCATTCAACGTTCACATTTTCGTGGTCGAATCGAGTGGAACCGTTGCCGACTCGACCGGAAGAGGCGAAGGCCTAATCACGATCGATACTTCCGGACTTGGTCGAGAAGATTGGCTGAAGAAGAAGAACGCTGAAATCGCGAAACTCGTTACTTCCGGAAAAGGCAAAGCGGCGGTCAAGCTCGCTCACCGACGAGCGAAACCAATGCAGACCAACACCAGCGGCTCTAATGGGTCAGATGGAAGCAACGGAAGCTCCGGCTCCCCGGGATCGTTCGGGGGCAATGGATCGGATGGAGATGACGGAGTTTGCTACGACGTAGAAGGAGAGGATGGGAGCCCCGGCGGCACAGGAGGAAATGGCACCGCAGGCAGCAATGGAGCCAGCGGAAATTCCGGTGGACATGCCGGAAATATCACTGCCAGCACCGGCTCGACCGGCAGCTATGTCTATATCGCCAACGGCGGCAGTGGCGGTAACGGCGGCAATGGCGGCGGTGGTGGTATTGGTGGCGCCGGCGGAAACGGTGGTGACGGCGGTAACGGCGCGAACTGCCAGTGCAACCAGGGCGGAGCCGGCAGTGGAGGCGACGGAGGCAATGGTGGGTCGGGTGGTACCGGCGGCGCCGGCGGCAACGGCGGCGGCGGCGGTAATGGCGGCAACGGCGGCATTATCAATATCACCATCCCCAATAACTTCACGGGTAGCGTTACGGCGGTTGCAGCCGGCGGCTTTCCAGGCTTGGGCGGAAGCGGCGGCTCTGGTGGACTCGGTGGAGCGCTCGGACTGGGCGGTTCGAAGGGCTTCGCTCCGACGTCACCAATCTGCGGAATATCCCAACCAACTGACGGAAGCAATGGCTTCCCGGGAGGCACTGGAAGTTCAGGTGCGTCAGGAAGCGGGGGCGGAATCGGATTTCCCGGAATTCCGGGTTCGGTCTCGGTTCACACCGCGGGTGGCTGCAACTTTGACTCGTGGGAAGATTGCACGAGCGATTGGCCGCCACTGATCTGGAGTTGGTCGCAATGCCAGTGCATCGCAAGGCCGTCTCCGATAATCGTTGATATCGATGGCGACGGCTTCGATCTGACCAGTGGTCTGGAGGGTGTCCGTTTCGATCTTTATCCTGACGGGGTGGCGGAAAAATTGAGTTGGACGGCAGCCGGTTCGGACGAGGCTTTACTGGTCCTCGACCGCAACGGCAACGGAAGCATCGACAACGGAACCGAGCTGTTCGGAAACTTCACGCCACAGCCACCGTCGAAGACGCCCAACGGATTTATCGCGCTGGGTGTATATGACAAGCCGGCCCACGGCGGCAACGGGGATGGCAAGATCACCTCGCTGGACAAGATATTCTCGTCGCTGCAACTTTGGCAGGACGTGAATCACAACGGAATCTCTGAGCCATCGGAGATCCACGGTGTGAGGTCGCTGGGAGTGACTAGCTTCGAGCTGAATTTTGGAGAAGCTCGGCAGATAGACGCGCACGGCAACCTGTTCGCGTACCAGGCCAGAGTGCACGGAACCCGAGGCGCGAGCGTCGGGGTCTGGGCATGGGATGTCTTCTTCCTGACAGACGAGGAGTAAGGGATAGGAGCCCTGGAAGGGACCTCTGAATTTGAGAGGTGCTGAAAACCCGACAACGAAGCCGGCGTGATTACGGTCACGCCGGCTTTTTTTGGAGCGCAAGCCGATGGAGCGCAGGCGAGCCGCCTGCGCTCCATCGACGAGCCGCCTGTGCTCCATCGCCCCATCGCTTTTGCAGATGAATATTGCGCCTATTGCTGTCTTTCTATAATGTGAATATCAGTATGTCCGAACGCGAGCAGCTTGAGCAGGCAATCGTCATTCAGGAATCGTTGCGAGCCGCATTGGGTGACGCAATGGTCGATGCGACCATCGCTGCGCTGCGTCAGAAACTGGACGCGCTCGTCGAACAACCACCTCTCGAACAACGCAAACAAGCCACGGTACTTTTCGCAGACATCTCGGGCTACACGGCGGTCGCAGAGACGATGGACGCCGAGGAGGTCAAGGAGATGATGAACGCGCTTTGGGCGCGGTTGGATAAAGCGATCACAGACCACGGCGGGACGGTGGTCGCGCACATGGGCGATGGCGTGATGGCGGTCTGGGGCGCGAAGACCGCGCAGGAAGACGATCCGGAACGCGCGATCCGCGCGGCGCTGGATATGCAGAAGGAAGTCGGAGGATTCGAGGCGGTTAATCTGAGCGGCGGACGAAACATCGGTCGTCCTTCCAGCGACGACACGCCGCTGTTGCGGATGCGAGTCGGGATCAACACGGGTCCGGTCATCCTCGGCAATGTAGCTACCACCAACGAATTTACCGCGCTGGGTGACACGACGAATCTGGCGGCCCGCCTGGAACACGCGGCTCCGATCGGCGGAATCCTGATCGCGCACGACACCTACAGACAAGTGCGCGGAGCTTTCGAGGTCCAGCCGCTTAAGCCGATCAGCGTGAAAGGCAAAGCGGAACCGGTCCAGGTCTATGTCATCGAGAGAGCGAAGCCGCGTGCGTTCCGCGCGGGAACGCGGGGTGTTGAAGGCGTCGAGACGCCGATGGTCGGCCGTCATGCAGAGCTGGGAAGCCTGCTCGACGCGATGCAATCGGTGATCGACGATCGGGGCCTGCAAGTTGTTTCTCTTCTGGGCGAAGCCGGGTTGGGAAAATCGCGTCTGCTTTACGAGTTCAATAACCGCGTCGAGCTGATGCCCGAGCACATTCAAATCTTCAACGCTCGAGCTACCGAATCAACCCGCAGTCTTCCTTATGCACTGGTTCGCGATCTGTTCACTTTTCGCTTTGCGATTCTGGACAGCGATCCAACCGCGGTGGCTCGTGAAAAGCTGGAGCGAGGGATGCTGGCGATTCTTGGCCCAGGCGAAGAATCGCGAGTGCGAACGCACTTCATCGGACATCTGATCGGACTGGATTTTTCCGAGAGCCCACATCTGTCGGGAATTCTCAACGAACCCAAACAGATTCGTGACCGCGCGTTTCACTATGCGTCGCAGTTCTTTATACGTGTGGCCGGGGACCAGCCGGTTGTTTTCTACCTGGACGATCTGCACTGGGCCGACGAAGGATCGTTGGATTTTGTCGAGCATGTTACCCGGACCTGCGCGGGCGCTCCGTTGCTGGTCATTTGTTCCTCGCGACCGACGATCCTGGAGCAGCGGCCCTCCTGGGGCCAGGGAGGCGCGGGAAGCACTCGCATTCTTTTGCAGCCGCTGTCGAAACGCGAGAGCCGGCAACTGGTCGAAGAGATCCTAAGGCAAGCCGAAAATGTTCCGCCCGAGTTGCGCGAGCTGGTGGTCGGCGGCGCGGAAGGCAACCCGTTTTATCTGGAAGAGCTGATCAAGATGCTGATCGATCAAAAGGTGATCGAGCCCGGCGAGGACCATTGGCGAGTTGATTCGACGCGGCTGGCGGAAGTCAAAGTACCGCCAACTTTGACGGGCGTGTTGCAGGCGCGCCTCGACGGACTGGAACATTTGGAAAAAAGGATTCTGCAACGAGCGTCGGTGGTCGGACGAAATTTCTGGGACAGCGCGGTCGAGCATCTTAAGGCGGACACTGCTGACGCGAGGGGCGATGCAAGACCGGCGGGCCAGGCGGGCCATGCGGGCTCGGCCGGCGATACGCTGGAAACGCTGCGACACAAAGAACTCGTTTACTCGCGTTCCGCTTCGACCTTTGCGGGAACCAACGAATACTTCTTCAAACACGCGCTGCTTCGCGATGTGACCTACGAAAGCGTGTTGATCCGCGAGCGCCGCAAGTATCACAAGATGATCGCGGAGTGGCTGGTCGAACGAAGCGGCGAGCGGGTAAACCAATATTCGGCGACCATCGCGGAACACTACGAACGCGCGAATGAATTTGAGCGAACCGTTGAGTGGTGCGGGCGCGCGGGGCAACAGGCGCGAAAGGCTTATGCGCTTTCGACCGCCGTCGGCTTTTACAAGAAGGCGCTCGATTTTTCTTCGACATGTCCGGTCGGCGAGGATGCGCCCGATTGGGGAGCGCAACGCATAAAGTGGTACGAAGGTTTGGCCGAGGCATTGTGGTGGCAAGCTCGTTTCGACGAAGCGGTCGAAGCCTACAGCGCAATGCTTGAGATTGCCGAGACGGAAGGCGACGCGTTGGCGCAAGCTCGCGCGTGCAACGGTTTGGCCCTGGTGCAGGAGCGGCAGGGCAACAATCGCGATTCGCTCGAGAGCGCAAAGCGCGCTGAGGCGCTGGCCCGTGAAGTCGCGCGAGGTCCGGCCGCGGGCATCGAACTCGCCGCCGCGTTGAATCGACAGGGAAGTGTTTTGTATCGACTTGGTGAAGTCGTGGCCGGAATGGCGATGGGCGAAAAAGCTTTGAAGCTTTCGTCCGAGCTCGGCGCTAGCGGACGACGCGAACGTGCCGGCGGTCTACGCGCGCTCGGCGTCGCGCACTTGATGCTGGGCCAGTTCGAACAATCGTATTCGTACCTGGAACAGGCCAAAGCTTTGTACGCCGACTTTGGTGATCGGCGTGGCGTCAGCAACATGCTGATCACGATGGGCGAGACTGTACGACAGCGCGGCGATTACGCTGCGGCGGTCGAGCTTTACCAGGAAGCGCTGGCCATCGCGCGCGAGATCGGCGAACAAACGGGGCAGTTAATCTGTCTCAACAACCTGGGCGGCGCGCATCTTGGTCTGGGCGACTACGCCAAAGCCGAGGAGGATTTGCGGCAGGTGATCTCGATGGCCGGCCCGTCTGCGTATCAGGTCCTGACCGAGACCTACAGCTTTTTGGCGACCGCCTGTTTGGGCCAGGGCAAGGTAGAAGAAGCGTTGGAAGCCGCGCAACGCGCGCTGACGTTAGGGCAGAAGACCGAGAATCACGAGTTGATAGCCGATTCGTGGCGAACGCTCGGGCTGGTCGCCGCGCAACACGCGGAACCGATCACGCTGGCTGATAAGCGCTACGACGCGGCTGAGTGTTTTAGCGAGAGCCTGCGCCTGTTTACCGAGAGCGGAATGGAAGCCGGGCGCGCGCGAACCCTGCGCGAGTGGGCGCGTTATGAACAGGAACGGGGCAAGACGGAAGAGTTCCAGGCGATGCTGCAGGAAGCTCGTGAGATCTTTACGCGGCTGGGAATGGATCGGGAGTTGGAGCGGTTGTAGGGCCGGGAGATTGGAGCCGGGTAAGTTGGCTCGAGCCACGGTCCCGAGAGAATTAGCACCCGGGCCGTCGCATTCAATATCCAGGCTGTTTCGTGTGATTTCGTTCCTGGCTTTGTCTGATTAGTGGTAAAGAAGCGAACGAATCACGAAACACACGAAGAAAAGAAAAACCACTAACACGAATTCCCGGCGTTCTTGCAGGCTTGCTCTGTCCCGGTTTCGCATTCAGAACTTACTAGTCGAGCCCGCATGCTCCTTAATCCTATACGCCTTAAAATTCCCCTCGTGCTTCGTCTCGATGTCGGTCTGTTCGGCGTCGATCAGATTCCAAACCCATTGATGAACTTCCGGACTGATCAGGATTTCGCCTTCGCGCGCGCCTGAACAGTAACGCGACGCGCGGTTCGCCACTTCACCAATCACCGCGTATTCAATCCGCTCGGCGTTTCCGATGAACCCGTGCAGCGCTTCGCCGCAGTCGATTCCGATTCCGAGCACACAAGTCTCCAAACCCCGCTCCCTTCGCGTGTCGCCCAGTGACTTGATCGCTTCCTGCATCTTCAACGCAGCGCGCACCGCGTGCTCGTGTTGGTTGTCATCCGGCTCCGGGCTGCCAAAGACCGCGAAGATCGCATCGCCGACGAATCGCTCGATCGTGCCGCCGTAATTGAAGATCGCATCGATCAGCGGAGGAAAGCATTCGTTCAGCAGATCGTTCATCCGCTGAGCTCCCAGCCGCGAAGTCAGTTGCGTGAAGCCGCGTATGTCCGAGATCAGAATCGTGATGTCGGAATTGCGTGTGCCGATCGGAAGCGTTCCGCTGCTCGCTTCATGCATCAGCTTGTCGCGAACAGAACGCGGAAATCGGCTGCTGAAAAAACGGTTAGTGAATTCAGAATGGCGCTGCGAATCTTCGTGAGCGTAGTAGTTGACCACTGCCATCGCAGCGTGATGCGCGACTGCCTGAAGGAATCGGAGATCGTCTGCCTGAAAACGCGGATACGTTTCCGAATTGTCGACGCATAACACACCCAGCACTTCGTCCTTACAAACCAACGGCGCATACATCGCAGACTCGATTTGATGTTTGACCATCGACTCGGCCAGCACTTCCAAATCGACTTGCTTCAACGGCGGCCAGATAAAAGCCTTGCGTTGTTCCATCGCCTGAAAAGCCATCGTCTTGCTCACTGCCGGGTTTCCGGGCGGAAGATGCGCTTTCAGAGTCAGCCTGCCGGTCGCCCGGTCCTTAACCAACAACGCGCCGCGCTGAGCCGAGGGGATCATATCCACCACGCGATCGACTACGAGTTGCAGCAGCGATTCCAGACGAGTCTCCGCGCCGAGCTGAAGCGGCAGCTCATAAAACAGACCCAATCGCTCTTTCAAATCGCCGGTGCTTGGCCCTTCTGCAAAATTGAACTCAGAAGCATCCAGGATTTCGCCCGAAGCCTGAATCGTCTTTGCGTTTCGCAGAAACGATCCGACGTCGTCGGGCGTCAGTTGCACGGTCGGAATCTCAAGACTGAGCGCTGTATCGGCAATCTTGATGATGTCATCCGCGCTAAGCTCGCGTTTTCCAGCGCCCTTGATCTGTTCGCCGTTGACCGTGGTCCCGTGTTTACTGTTCAGGTCTTCGATCCAATACTTCTCGTCTTCGGTCCAGACTCGCGCGTGCAAACGCGAAACCTTCATGTCCGGTGTAAGGTCAATGCCGTCGGGATGTCTGCCGATCACGACTTGAGAGACGTCGCGTTCAAAGACGCGTTTGTTGTCGAGATAGGTATAACTAATGCGCATTAACTATCGCTCCGCTTGTTATGAGTGTCCGACAAACTTCAGTTTGTCGTCCGCATGCGACAAGCTAAAGCTTGTCGAACATTAATTTACACATTTTTTTCGTTCGTGTCGTCTTAGGGTTGATTGGTGGTGGATCAGTTGGCGATCCTGCCGCGGGGAAATTTCACGCAAAGACGCTAAGAAAAGAAAGCGGAAAGGCGCAAAGCGTAGGCGATTATGCGAGGCGATAGAAATCCCAAACGATCGTGAATGTTTTCTTGCGGCTTTCTGCCTTTTTCTTTGCGCCTTTGCGTGAAACCGCATCTTCTCTTACCCGATCGAAATTGACCCACTACTCTGATTTGCGCGTCATCACAACCGCGAATTTTCTATTCGTTTGTTCACCGTAGATGATATAAGAATAGCGAGCGTTTCACCGCATTCAAGCTCTTCGATTCCGCGAATCTGACCACCAGATGTCAACGCATGTCTCCCGCTTTTAAGACGCGAAGGCCCTATGCCCCTCGAGATCACCAACCATAGTGATGTTCTGGACGCCATTCGGCGGACCGATACCATCTCCGAACTGGTCGAAGAAAACGACGGACAATTTAAGTACGAACTCGATCTGGAAGTGATCGCGTACGGGCGCAACTACACCGGCAAGAAAGTTGGTCCATACGCGCGTCTGTTGGTTTATCAAGCCGGCGAAGAGATCATTCGCCAGGGCGATTGGGGCGGCAACACTTTCTTCTTCGGCGTCGAAGGCGATCTGGATGTCTACGTTCGTGATCAGACCGGCGGGCAAAAGCACGTCGACGTGCAGAAGCCAGGCAAGAGTTTCGGAGAGATGTCCGTGCTGGCCGGCGTACCGCGTACCGCAACCATCGTGGTGCCAAAAGGAAGTACCGCGAAAGTACTGCAGGTTGAGCGACCGGCGCTTCGACTGCTTCGAAAGCTTCCCAAGTTCGGACAAGCGCTGGATCGGGTTTATCGCAGCAATGGTTTGCGACGAACCGTTGACGACGTGCTCGATCTGGTCGACGCAACGCTCGAAACCGATCTTGCCAGGAAGCTGAGCGACGCTGCCGAGTTCAAGATTTACAGCAAACATCAGGTGCTGTTCCGCGCAGGGGAACCGATCACGCGACTTTTCTTTGTGCGTAGCGGATGGCTGAAGCGCGAACATGCCAACGGCCATGCGTTGGATCGATCGGCGGAGTTCGCGTCGGCCGATGACGAAAACGCCGGCGTGGATTTCCTGGGCGCCGGTAATTGTCTGGGGATCGAATCGCTGGACAGCGATAGCAAATGGAAATACACAACCACGCTGCTGGCGCACACCGAAGTGATGGAAGTCGCGTTGGCGGACGTGCGCGCGAACGCAGAGTTGCGCGAAACGCTGCGCAGAATTTTCATTCCCGCTAAAGAACTCAAAACGGAATCGCGGCCAGTGTTCGATACGGCCAGCATCGCCGCGGCAGAAAAAGAGATCGCAACCGGAATCGTAGACGGTTCGAACCTGCTGGTGATGGACATGGATCTTTGCATTCGTTGTGGCAATTGTTCGTTGGCTTGTCACAAGGTCCACGGCCAATCGCGTCTGCTCCGGCGTGGTATTCATATCGAAAGACCTGTGAAGCCCGGAAGCTCGTTCACACAGCACGTTCTATCGCCATCTGTTTGTCTTCACTGCAAAGATCCGGAATGTTTGACGGGTTGTCCGACCGGCGCGATCGCTCGGTTTCCGGGTGGCCAAATCGATATCAATGTAAAGACATGCATTGGTTGCGGAGATTGCGCTACGCAGTGTCCGTACAACGCGATCTCGATGGTCCCGCTTCGCCCGCCCGTGCCCGAAACGCCGGCGTGGGACAAACGATTGAAAGGTTGGCTGAGCCTTTCACCCACGCCGCTTCCGCCTGCTGTAACCGAGACCAAAGATCTGCTGGCGGTGAAGTGCAACCTCTGCGACGGAACTTCGCTAAATCCTACGGGTGCGCGAAAGCAAGCGTACTCGTGCGAAGAAAATTGTCCGACCGGCGCGCTGGTCCGGGTCAACCCGCGCGAGTATTTCAACGAAGCGCGAGATTCGATCGGCATCGTCTATCGGGACCAAACTCATGCCATCGGACGAAACATACACCGGCGAGATCCGATCGGGTCGCTGTGGCACGTTCTGGGAATTGTGGGAACGATCGCGCTGACGATCGCGGCGGTTTGGGCCGCGCGACGATACGGTTTGGACGGACGATTCGGCCAATCGTGGGTGACTGTCAGATGGGTAACGGGGCTGGTTGGTTTGGTCGGAATCGCGGCGGTGATGGCGTATCCCGTGCGAAAACAGATTTATCGACGACGGGCTGGCCCGCTTCGCTACTGGATGTTGGCGCACGTGTATCTGGGTGTAATCGCGGGGTTCGTGTTGCTGATCCATGGCGGTACAAGTTCGGGCGGACTGCTGACTACGCTGCTGATGATCTCGTTCGACCTGGTGATCTTGTCAGGCCTGTTCGGAATCGCGTGTTATGTAGTGGTACCGCGGATCATGACCAGTATCGAAGGCGATCCGTTGTTGATCGAAGATCTGGAAACCCGCCGCGATGAATTGCGCGCGATGCTGGCCGACGCCGGCGCAGGCGATGATCAGCTTCGCGAATTGATCAGAAGAAAAGTTTGCGGACGATTTCTTTCGCTCTCGTTTTTGCTTCGCCAGTATTTGAAGCGCGAAGATCTGATCGAGCTTTTGGCGGACGCGCGCGCCGAGTTTGAGGACGAAGCACTTAAGTTGCGCGATCCGGCTGCGCACAAACAATTGATGGAAGCCGTCGAAACAGCGGCCACATTGCGACGTGTGGACTCGTTGATCTATCTGCACAAGTTATTAAAGGCGTGGATAGCTCCGCACGTAATCTCGACATCGATAATGCTTGTGCTGATGGTGGTGCACATTGTTCAGGTGATCTATTTCAATGTTCGGTAGTTGGCTAGTTTGGAGTTCAAGTGAATTTCAATGAAAGAATGGGTCTCCCGCAAAGGCGCAAAGGCGCAAAGAGGTTGAGCAATGTCCGATCTCTAGCGCTTTCTTTGCGCCTTTGCGCCTTTGCGGGAACCAGTTTTTCCTTGCGGTACTCGAAGTTAACCGAACACGTCTTGTTCGCGCGACCTTACGTTTAAGTTCAAGTGGCGAATTCAAATCCCACATTCATCATCACGCGCGAGGATCAAGTCGTTGATCCCGTAACTTTCTCGACCTCGGCGTTACGCGTCGGGCGTCAGGTTGATTGCGAGATCCTGCTCAACCACCCCACCGTTTCCAAACTCCACGCCGGCTTCAATGAAATCGACGGACGTTTCTATCTGATCAATTTGAGTTCGTCGCATCCGGTGATGCTGAACAGTCGTTTGGTTGAGGTCAACCAGTCCGAGGAGGTTGCGGATGGAGACCTGGCGCAGATCGGATCGTTCTTTCTTCAACTGAACCGCAGCGGCGGCACGCTGAAGATTCACGTGTCATTTAATGTGGCTCCGAACATCCTCGATATGGTCGAAACCGCCGCCGAGAATCCGGCGCCGGCGGAAACCGTCTCTACTTCTCCGAAGGTTGCCGACGCGCTCAAGGAGTTCTGGGATAAACGGACACGAGATAAGGCAGCGCGACCATCGCCGCTTCATCCGAAACAGGTGGCTCGTCCGGGAAAAGCGCAATTCAGTTGGAAGCCCACGCGCGATCTCGCCAGGACGTGGCCGGCTTCAGTTTTCATTTGGGCTGCGGTAATCATCGGAGCGGTTTCGATCGCGGCTGCTTTCTGGTACGCGCAGGCCTTTTCGCCCGGCGCGGTTTCGCGCGTGCATGTTCAGTCATCGCTTTCCGGCGCTACGCCGACAACCGCAATCGCGGCTCAACCAAACGCGAACTCGTGCACCACGTGTCACAGTCTCAATTCGAGCATGGAAAGCAACTGCGCGTCGTGCCACCAGACTGATGCGTTTGCTTCAACCCTGACCGCGATTCCAGCGCATGCCGAGGCTGGAATCACCTGCGCGAGCTGTCATTCCGAACATCAGGGCGCTGACTTTCGCCCGGCTGCGACGGCTCTGCAGAAGTGCGCCGAGTGTCATAACGACAGCAACTCGACTTTGTATCGCGGCCGACGCGTTGGCACACCGCACGGCGGAACCGTCGGCTACCCGGTGGCGGGCGGGCACTGGACCTGGCCTGGTCTCAGCGACGAACAATGGAAACAACGACGCGACGCCGCTTCGGACATGATCAGGAAAGCGCGCGAGCGGCTGCCGGCGGAAACCGACGATCAATGGCGCAGCCGCCAATTTCACGTGCTTCACGTGCATCGTGTACTGGGTCGAGATACGGGACTCGAGGGCGGCAACACCGACGGCGAGTTGTCGTGTTCAAGTTGTCACAAATCTTTCGAACCGATCGATCGCAGCACTCCGATTACAACCTGCGCGCGCTGCCACAACGGCGATATGGGCCAAAGGGATTTGGACGGCAAGCAAACTTTGATTGCCGCGAACGCGGCGAATTGTTCATCGTGTCACGTTCAGCACGTGAAACAACCGGGTCATTGGAACCCGAAGTTGCTCGCGCCCGCGGCGAGGCTTGCTGCTGATTCAACCACCGCGAGTTCACATTGATTCGTTTGAGCGAATGAAGAAATCTTACCTGATCATCACGCTGGTTCTGTTTGGATTCATGTTGGCCATGAGCCTGTGGACCGGCGCGAGCGGTTCGGTGCGCGCGAGTTTTGGCGGTTTGGCTTGGTACGGACTGATTGGCGTTCTCGTGTTTGTCATTCTTGCCGCGGCTACTTTTTTGGTTCTCGACGCGATGCGAGCTCGGCGTGCGATGGAGACCGCGACCGGCAGGCAGACCGACGCGTTCGAACTGAACACGCAGATCACAAAAGAGGACCTGGAGCGGATTCATCAGATGGAGCCCGACGGCCCCGAGTATCCGCACCCGGTGATCTTCCCCGAACGATGTATCGGATGCCACGCCTGTGTCGACGCATGTCCGCACGATGTTCTGGCAATCGTCGGCGGCATCGCAACGGTAGTCGCGCGCGATCAATGTATGGAGGACACGTCCTGCCAGATCGAATGCCCGGTCAATCCAAAAGCCTGCATCGTCGTCAACACAACCAAAAAAATCAGATCGCGTCCGGCCCCCTCGCGTGATGCAAAGTTTATGAGCAATGTGCCGGGCTGTTTCGTCATCGGCGACGTGTCGGGCACGCCGTTGATCAAAAACGCAGCCAACGAAGGCGCGGACGTAATCAAATATATTGCGCAAGAATTGCAGAACGGCGCTCCGCCCGAGCCAAAGGCGGAACTCGATGTGGCGATTATCGGAATCGGGCCGGCCGGATTGTCGGCCGCGATCACCGCGCGACAGTACAAACTTCGTTCGGTAGGGATCGAGCAGGATCGAGTGCTGGCGACGATCGAAGCGTACCCGAAAGGGAAGTACATCTTCTTCAAACCTGATTCGATGCAATCGCGCGGCAGCATCAATGTCGATGGCGCCGGCGAACAACGCGAGAAGATTTTGGACTCGTGGATTGGGGCGATGAAAAGCAACGACGTGGTAATAAACGAAGAAGAGAGTTGCAAGAGCGTGAAGCGAGCCGACGACGGCGACTACTTCACGGTGCAGACCGAGCGGGGAGTCGAAAAAGAGAAAGTCAGCTATCGCGCTCGTCGTGTAGTGCTGGCTTTGGGAAATCGCGGCACGCCGATGAAGCTCAAGGTGACCGGCGAAGAGATGAAGGTGGTACGCGACGGCAAGAGCGAAGACAAGGTCAAGTACAAGCTGGCGGATCCCGAAACATACCAACGAAAACGGATCATCGTTGTCGGCGCGGGCAATTCAGCTATCGAGGCAGCGGTTGACCTGGTCGCGACCAGAAACGGAAACAAGATCAGTTTTCGTCCCGAGGCCGAGACAAACGACGTGACTCTGGTAATCCGCAGCGACATGAAGAACGATTTGAAGTTCGGAAATAAGTTTCAGGTTTATCAGTGTATCGATGAAGGAAAGATCAAGGTTCACTTCGGCACGTCGATCAAGGAAATACGAGATGGTGAAGTTGTATTGATGAACGCGCGCACGAGCGCGGAGACTGCAACAGTCGCGAACGATTACATATTTGCGATGATCGGCGGCGACCGGCCTACGAAGTTTCTGGAAGCGATCGGGATAAAGATTGGTTGACGATTTCTTTCGATGGAGCGCAGGCGGCCGGCCTGCGCTCCATCGATTACTTTACCCCCGTGGGAATATATCGACTTGGCGGGCCTCATCTATATCGGGGGAACTTTTTTCCCAGCTCTACAAACCCATTTGCCCTTTTCGCGCGTACTTCCGTTAGTAAAGGAGATAAGATGCGAGCATCAGCTATTTCCCGCCCTTCGAAGCGTACATTTATCGCTTCGTTCTCAATTTTCCTGACAATATTGCTGGTGATTTCAGGTTTCGGCCCAGGTGCGAAGTCCGGCCGGGCCCAGCAGAATCGCGAATCAATCACCGCGTCGCCGGATGTTGTCTTTACCAACTCGACGCCGATTGCTCCGCAGGATCGAGCCAGCAACGCCGCCGGTACGAATCCGGGAATACCACCGACGCCGTCAGTCTACCCGTCGATAATTAACGTCAGCGGAGTGGCCGGTGCCGTTGCTTCGGTCACGATAACCTTCCAGGTGACGACTACCAGCTTCGAAGACCTCGACTTGCTCCTGGTCGGTCCGACGGGCGCGCGCACGATGTTGGTATCGGATGGCGGCGGCCTCGGCGACGTCAATAACGCGCAATACACGTTCGATCAAACGGCGCCTGTTGTCTTCCCGGACAATCCGGCTACGCCTGTACCGCCGGGGACATACCGACCCGCCAACTATTTGGGGCTTGCTGTACCCGAGCCGGGTGGCCAGGACAACTTTCCCAATGCCGGCGGGCTGATGAATTATTCCAATGATCTGAATATTTTTAACGGGATAAATCCAAACGGACCATGGGGGCTTTTCGTCGTCGACGATCAGCAGGGCGATCTGAGCAGTCTGCCGGGCGGTTGGAGCATAAACATAACGACCGGGCCCGCCGGACGGCCGGCTAAGCATCTCGATTTTGATAATGACGGCCGCGCGGATCTTGCTGTCTTTCGTCCGAGCAGCGGCACCTGGTACGTGCTGCGAAGTTCCAATGGAACTTTGCTGGCTGCAAATTGGGGCACCGACAGCGATACTTTGGTGCAGGCCGATTACGACGGAGACGGCAAGACCGATTTCGCAGTTAGGCGCCCTTCGAGTTCAACCTGGTACGTGCTGCGAAGCACGGACGGCGGGACCACCGTCGTTACATTCGGTTCGCCGGGTGATCTCCCGGTTCCGGGGAATTACGACGGCGACAACGATGAGGACATAGCTGTATTCCGTCCGAGTACAGGAACCTGGTACACGTCGTTGAATCCCGAGACGAACTTCGGAGCGATTCATTGGGGGCAGCAAGGCGATGTCCCGGTACCCGGCGATTATGATGGAGACGGCAAGACGGATGTAGCCGTGTATCGACCGTCGAACGGGGTTTGGTACCTCAGAAATAGTTCTACCAGCGGGCTGGTCGCTTTTAATTTCGGGCTGTCGACTGATTTGGTTGCGCCGGGTGATTATGATGGCGACGGCAGGACCGACGCCGGCGTTTATCGGCCTACCACGGGGGTATTTTATTTAAGAAACTCGAACTCCGCGGCGGTCTCGGGCGTGCAGTGGGGACTGGCCACGGACAGGCTGGCCCAGGCTGATTACGACGGTGACGGAAAAACCGACGTGGCGGTTTGGAGACCTTCGACGGCGACGTACTACTCGTTGGACAGCGGCACGTTACCGCAGCCAAACGAAAGCCGCCCCGATGCGATTCAGGGTGGCGGACCGTGGGGAATCGTTGGCGACAGGTCGCTGGCGTACGTTCCCGAGCAGTAACTGAATAGGAAGAAGAGAGAAGAGGATTGAAAGCCGACCCCGGTTTTCAATCCTCTTTTTGCGTTTATCCTGCGTTAAAGCTGAACAGTACTTTGGAACCCGTGCAGTGTGTGGCGGAACAACTGTAACCACGAAGCACACTAAACCGAATACGAAATCACACGAAATATGCAGCGCTAACTGGATCGAGTCGAGTTGATTCGTGTGGTTGGTTTTTGATTTTGTTCGCGTGTTTCTCGTAGGAAGAAGTAATCACCTAACAGACCCAGCATCACGGGAACGTGCCAAACGGCCACGCCTTCGTGTGTTTCGTGGTTCGTATCTCTTTCGCTTAAAATTTTCTAAGCGCTGCGCTTTCGCATTCTTTCCACGATCGCGATGAAAACGTCTTCAGCGAATACGGCTCTTCATAAGCCTTCAGAACGCTGATCTGCTCAGCCTCGAGTTGATGCAATCGGCGGATTTTCGTCGCGATCGTTCAGGCTTCCGGCCAATCCGTTGCTGCTGTAGTAGAGTTGGGAGCGGTCGAGCGATCAACGCGGGATCAGATGCGGCATTCGGCATCCGATGCGAAATACCGCATTGAGAAGGTTTGGAGCGCCAACGGCGCGGGTGGTGATAGCCCAGGCCAACGGCCTGGGTTACGAGCCGCTACACGGTTTCAGCGCCAAAGGCGCGTCAGTCTCTTGCTATCACCTCTTGCGCCGTTGGCGCTCAACATCGCGCCTTCACAACCCCAGAATCATCTTCGCAATGGTGAAATAGATAACGAGCCCGGTTGCGTCCACCAACGTGGTGATCAACGGCGCCGAGAGGACGGCGGGGTCTACGCCAAATCTGTGCGCGACTATCGGTACCAGCGACGCCACGCTGGTCGCCCAAACGCAGATCGCAAACATCGTCACAGACACAGTCAGCGCAAGCGACAAGGGCGATTTCCACAGCAACGCCTGCCCGAACGCCACGGTCCCGACCAGCAAACCAACCACCACTCCGGTAGTGGCTTCGCGCAACACAACCCGCCACGCGTTGCTGACGCCGATTTCGCCCAATGCGAGACTTCGAATTACCGTCATGACTGTCTGAGCGCCGGCATTGCCGCCGGTGCCGATCAATAGCGGGATGAAGAAAGAAAGCGCGACAACTTTTCCCAGCTCGCCTTCGAAATTGTGTAGCACCGCGCTGGTCAAAGTCCCAGCGACGAAAAGCAGCAATAACCAACCGATGCGATTCCGGACTACGCGCGCGATCGGGTTGTCGAAGTACGGGCGATCCATCGCTCCGGGCTGGACCGCGGCCATGCGCAACAGGTCCTCCGTCTGCTCTTCGATCATCACGTCGATGACGTCGTCGACGGTTACGAAGCCCACTACGCGTCCGTCCTTCTCGAGCACCGGCACCGCCAGAAGGTTATATTTGGCGATCTTTTGAGCCACCGCTTCCTGATCATCGAGCGCTGCCACGGTGATTGGCTTTCGCCGCATCACTTCAGTAACCGGAGCAGTCAACTCAGCCATCACCAGATCCCGCAGCGATACCGAGCCGAGCAGCCGATCCGATTCCGCTTCCATCACGTAACACGCGTAGATCGATTCCTTTTCGCGCGCCACGTTACGAATGTGTTTGAGCGCGTCGGCCACCGTCATTGCCGGCTCGAGCCGCACAAACTCCGTGGTCATGATCCCACCGGCGGTGTGATCGGGATATTGCAGCAGGTGCTCGATCTCGGCGCGCACTTCTGCCGACAGCTTTGGAAGAATGCGAAGGCATTCGTGCAGGCTCATCCTTTGGACCACATCGGTGCGTTCATCCGCCGAGAGCCCGGTCAAAATTAGGCCGGCGCGTTCCGGCTCCATCTGTTCCATGATGGCGCTGCGCCGGCGCATGGTGGATTGATTGAAAATCTCGATCGCGCGCTTTACCGGCAGCATCATCACAACGGCGGCTGCTTCGACCAGCGTCAAGTGATTGACAAGCTCCGCCAGCTCGACCGGCGCCAGATCCGCGACCTCGTCGTGAATGCCGACAAAGCTCTCGTCCAGCCGAAGATGAATGCGTTCCAACAGTTTCTTCAGGTCAGTAGCCGGCACAGGTCACCTCCGGTCGAGGAAAAGAGCTTGTCGGATAAATCAGGGAATGGATCCGGACGAAAAGGGAACGAACCACGAATCAACACTAAACCAAAGCCGAAACTACACGCCGATGGAGTGCAGGCGAGCCGCCTGCGCTCCATCGGGCTGCACTCCTTATCAATCGGCTGAGGACATTTTCCACAGACTTGCCGAATGCGGCAAGGGGATTCTTGGCAGGAAACCAGGCTACTTTGCAGTGTTGCGCCGATTACGATCGTCAGAACCATCAACCGTAATTTTTCGGTTCCCAGGGTTTCGATCTCGACACTTGTTTGTTCGCTGACGCGACGATTTGGACTGTCGAATAATTTTTGTCCGATAAGTTGTAAAGCTGCGGTTGCCATAATGTTAACTCGTCTCTCAACTTTTCTGGATGGGATGGTTGTCCGCGGATCTAATCAGTCAGAAGGTTCGGAGAAACTCGCAGTCAGGAAGGGGACCCTGTCCCGCCCAGGACACCGAAGCGCTCACGATAATTATCTTCACTGAAGGCTGAACAGCACCTCAACTTAAGCGAGGACAGGGTCCACTTCCTGACTGCATGCTGACTGAATGGAATAATTTCTCTAAGTGTTGGCTTTCTGTCTTCCGGGGCGCGAGAAGTTCGCGGACTTTTGCGCGGGCGCGGTTGAGCTGCGATTTCGACGTGCCGGTAGCCCGCCCCGTCATCCGGGCGATTTCCTGATGCTCGTATCCCTTTACGTCGTGGAGGACCCAGAGTCTGGCGATAGCGGCTGGGCAAAGCGTTAACAGCGGATTCCAGATCGGAGCGCAGGCGGCCCGCCTGCGCTCCATCGGCCTGAGCCACCCCTCCCCGCAATCCAAATTACACACAATCATTCCTAATTTGAAACTACTTTTCTCAGGAAATTCCCTATGGTATCTCGGGGATTCTCTGTATTTACTTAAACCAAGGCGTCTGTGACAATGCCTCAAAATCCTTCGATAAAACTGCGTCAGCAACGGGCTCGAAGTTTTTTCCGCCCCTCAGGTTGTGTTGCCAGGATTCTTCTCGCATGCCTGGTACTGGAATCATTTCAGTTTTGACTCTAATAGAAAGGAGAGAGAACAATGGCGGCAGAAACTGCTCCATACGGACGGACTACCCAGCACGCTCCGGCGGTCAAGGACATTCACATAGTCTGGATTACCGCAGGACTTGGTTGCGACGGCGATTCGGTTTCGATTACGGCGGCAACCCAGCCAAGTGTTGAGGACGTGGTGATGGGAGCGATCCCGGGGCTTCCGAATGTGCACCTGCATAATCCGGTGCTTGCTTACGAGGTCGGCGACGACTTCATGAAATATTTCTACCAGGCGGAACAAGGACTGATAGACCCGTTTGTGCTGGTAGTCGAGGGTTCAATTCCGAATGAGCATCTGAGCGGCGAAGGCTACTGGGCTGCGATGGGCACCGACCCCATGACTGGTCAGCCAATCAAGACTACCGAATGGATCGACCGTCTGGCCCCAAAGGCTTTGGCGGTCGTTGCTATTGGTACCTGTGCAACCTACGGCGGAATACACGCGATGGAGGGGAATCCGACCGGCTGCATGGGATTGGCGGACTATCTGGGCTGGGATTGGAAAACCGGGGCGGGTATTCCGATCGTCAACGTGCCGGGCTGCCCCGTACAACCGGATAACTTCATGGAGACAGTGCTCTACCTGCTTTATCTCGCGGCAGGATTGGCTCCGATGATTCCGCTTGATGAAGCCGGACGTCCGACATGGCTTTTTGGAAAGACGGTTCACGAGGGTTGCGATCGCGGCAGTTATTACGAGCAAGGCGATTTCGCCACCGAATACGGTTCGCCCAAGTGCATCGTCAAGCTCGGCTGCTGGGGACCTGTCGTCAATTGCAACGTTCCGAAACGAGGATGGATGGCAGGAATCGGCGGTTGCCCGAACGTCGGCGGAATCTGCATCGGCTGCACGATGCCGGGCTTTCCCGACAAGTTCATGCCGTTCATGGACGAACCGCCGGGCGCCAAGATCTCTTCCGCAGCGATCGGAATCTACGGCGCCGCCATTCGCGCGCTGCGCAACATGACCAATGCGACTGTCAATAAAGAACCAAGGTGGAGACACAATCGACCCGAGCTGACCACCGGCTACAACCCATCGGTCTACTTGCAGAGGAAGGAAGGATCGCAATGAGCACATCGACTACTACAAGGACCGAGACGCCCACTCAACCACGAACTCTTGTCGATATGAACTGGGACCCGATTACACGCATCGTCGGGAGCCTTGGCATCTACACAAAAATTGACTTCGCGAATAAAGAGGTTGCCGAGTGCTGGAGCACGTCTTCGATCTTTCGCGGCTACAGCATCTTCATGAAAGGCAAAGACCCGCGCGACGCGCATTTCATCACGAGCCGCATCTGCGGAATTTGTGGTGACAACCATGCCACCTGCGCGACCTACGCGCAGAACATGGCATTCAACGTTCGTCCGCCCGCGATGGCGGAGTGGATCGTCAATCTGGGTGAAGCCGCCGAGTACATGTTCGATCACAATATTTTTCAGGACAATCTGGTCGGTGTGGACTTTTGCGAGCAGATGGTGAAAGAGACCAACCCCAGCGTTTGGGAGAAGGCGAAAACGACTCCGGCGCCGCATGCCGCGGATCATGGTTACAAGATGATCAGCGACATCATGACGGCGCTCAATCCGTTTAGCGGCGAATTCTATCGCGAGACGCTGCATGTCAGCCGTTACACGCGCGAGATGTTCTGTCTGATGGAGGGCCGCCACGTTCATCCGTCGACCTTGTATCCGGGCGGTGTCGGAACCGTACCGACGATCCAGCTTTTTACGGATTATCTGGTGCGCCTGATGCGCTACTGCGAATTTATGAAGAAGGTCGTACCGCTGCATGACGATCTCTTCGACTTTTTCTATCAAGCATTGCCGGGTTACGAAAAGGTGGGCCAGCGGCGAGTCCTGCTCGGATGCTGGGGATCCTTCCAGGATCCAAACGTTTGCGACTACACCTACAAGAACATGGACGAGTGGGGCAACGCCATGTATGTAACGCCGGGCGTAGTTGTCGACGGAAAGTTGGTGACAACCGATCTGGTGGACATCAATCTGAACATACGCATCCTGCTCGGCAGTTCTTACTATGACGATTGGGATGGATCTGAAATGTTCGTCAGGACCGATCCGCTCGGCAACCCGGTTGATCAAAGGCATCCGTGGAATCAGACGACAATTCCACGCCCGCAGAAGAGAGATTTTGACGGGAAGTACACGTGGGTCATGTCACCGCGTTGGTATCACGAAGGCGAACAGGGCGGTGGGAGCAAGTACCTGGCGCTCGACACCGGCGGTGGTCCGATAGCTCGTTTGTGGGCGACGGCGTTGGCGAACAAGGTAGACATTGGGTACATCAAGGCTACCGGACAAAGCGTCAAGATCTATCTGCCGAAGACGGCCATGAAACCCGAGGTCGAGTTCGAGTGGAAGATTCCGAAATGGTCCAACGCCATCGAACGCGATCGAGCGCGGACTTACTTCCAGGCATATTCTGCGGCCTGTGCGTTGTACTTCGTCGAGCAGGCGCTGGCGGAATTGCATGCGGGTCACACCAAGACGTGGACGGAGTTCAAGGTGCCGGACGAAGCGATCGGCTGCGGTTTTCACGAAGCGGTGCGCGGAGTGCTCTCGCATCACGTGGTTATTCGCGATGGCAAGATCGCCAACTATCATCCGTATCCGCCAACTCCATGGAATGCCAATCCGCGCGATGTTTATGGCACTCCCGGGCCGTACGAAGATGCGGTGCAGAACACACCGATCTTCGAAGAGAACGGGCCTGATAACTTTAAGGGCATCGACATCATGCGGGCAGTCAGGAGCTTTGATCCATGCCTGCCGTGCGGTGTTCACATGTACCTTGGCAACGGAAAGACGTTGGAGACACACCACTCGCCGATGTTCGGGATGGTGAAGTGAAAAGCAGGAGTCAGAAGACAGGAGACAGGAGACAGGAGTCAGGAGTCAGGAGTCAGGAGACAGGAGACAGGAGTCAGGAGTCAGGAGTCAGAAGGGGGAAGGCGGAAAGTAGATGTCGGATGTCGGATGTTAGATGTCAGATGTCAGAAGTAACGAAAATCTGTAAATGCGGTTTTCCGCCTGTTCATTCTGTCTTCTGACTCCTGACTCCTGACTCCTGTCTCCTGTCTCCTGACTCCCAACCAAATATGACTGATGCTAACCATGGGATGCAGCGGATCGAGGGATTGATTCGCAAGCTGGAAAGTCTGGCCGATCCGGAAGCGCGGGAGGCTGCGACCGAGTTGGTGCAGTCGCTGATGGATTTTCACGGCGCCGGTCTTGATCGTCTGATGGAAATAGTTGCGGAGGCGGGTGACCCGGGCTATGCCATCTTCGATGACTTTGCTCGTGACGATCTGGTAGCGAGTCTGCTGCTCTTGTACGGGCTGCATCCCGTCGCACTGGAAACAAGGGTGATGCAGGCGCTCGACAAAGTGCGTCCTTATCTGGATTCGCACGGGGGCAACGTCGAGTTTCTGGGCGTAACCGACGGAGTAGTGCGGCTACGGTTGCAGGGAAGCTGCAAGAGCTGTCCGTCGTCGTCGATGACTTTGAAGCTCGCGATCGAAGAAGCGATCTATACGGCGGCGCCGGACATTTCGGGAATCGAAGCGGAAGGAGTCGTGGAACAACCGACCGCGACCGGCTTCGTGCAGATAGGCAAGCGGGAGGGGAACGGCGAATCGCGGCATTCGCCAAACGGAAACGGTTGGGAAGAGGTAAACGACCTTGACCTTCTGGCCCAGAGTTCTTTGCACATGATGGAAGTGCGAGGGCGATCGGTTCTTTTCTGTCGATTGGGTGAATCGCTTTACGCTTACGATAACCTCTGTCCCGGATGCGGCCAGCCGTTGCAGGATGCGCGGCTGGAGCTGACAAATCTGGTATGCGCCAGTTGCGCCGGGCGCTTCGACGTGATTCGCGCAGGCCGCGGATTGGATCAACCAGATCTCCACCTGGAACCGTTCCCGCTGTTGCTCGAACAGGGACGCGCGAAGGTGGCTTTACCCCCTATCGCTCTAACCTAGGGTGTCGGTTCCCCGGCACCTTTTCATAAGTGTAGGAGGTTCGAAATGGGAAACCAGGATTCTGCAGGAACAGCACCAACGCATTTGCCAGGAACCAGAAAGGGTGAAGAGATAGCTCGCGAAGACGGTAAAGAGGCGGGACGCCACGATTCGGAAACATCAGGGGCAGATCGTCCGACGGGCACGTCGAGCGCGAGAGACTCAACCGGCATAAATCCGGAAGACGTCGAATCGAAAGATCCGAACGCTCCGAACATGCCGCCGGCATAAGACGATTGCGGATTTGGGAATTCGGATTGCGGATTCCTCGACTGCGGAGTGCGGATTTTGGATTGCGAAGTGCTGGCTGCAAAGCGCCATGACGAACGAATTTCACGAGAACAAACATGCGGGGGTTCAGGTCCCGGACTCTGGGAGGGAAGTCCCGAATTCCGCAATCCGCAATCCGCACTCCGCCGTCGAGGAATCCGCAATCCGCAATCCGCAATCCCCAATCAACGTGTTGAAGCGATTTGTGCGGCCGCGCAAAGTCGCGGTCGAGAGATGCGAGTTGTGCGCTGCTGAGGTCGGCGCAGAACATCCGCATCTGGTCGAGCCAGCTACGCGCCAGCTACTTTGTTCTTGCCAGCCGTGCGCAATTTTGTTTAGCGGGCATTCCGACATGAAATATCGTCGCGTCCCCAGACGAATTCGTTATCTGTCTGACTTTCAGTTAACCGACGCGCAATGGGAGAGCCTGCTGCTTCCGATCGGGATGGCCTTTTTCTTCAACAGCAGTCCGGCGGATAAGATCATCGCTTTGTACCCGAGCCCGGCTGGCGCGACCGAGTCTTTGCTCGATCTGGAGTCATGGCAAGATTTGGTTCAGACCAATCCGGTTCTGAAAGAGATGGAGCCGGACGTTGAAGCATTGCTGGTCAATCGCGTCGGGGCGGCTCGCGATTATTTTCTGGCGCCGATCGATGAATGCTACAAGCTGGTTGGATTGATCCGCAGCCGTTGGCACGGACTCTCGGGTGGCACGGAAGTTTGGGAAGGGATTAGTCAGTTCTTTCGGGAGTTAAGGGAGAAGGCGAGCGGGTAAATGGTGAATGGAAAAGGAGAAGTAAATGGTGAATGGTAAATAGTAAATGGTAAGAACGAGTTGGATGGTCACGTAACTACCAGCCGGTCTTTTCCATTCACTATTTACTATTCACCATTTACCAGCCTATGCCTGATCTGACTTTCCAAGTTGAATGCGCCTCAGCCGTTTCGTTCGCGGCTGCTCCGCTATTGAATTTCAAGCTTCGAATCGAGAATGCCGATCCCGAAGTGCGTATCCAGACGATCGCGCTTCGGTGCCAGATCCAGCTCGACGTCACAAAGCGACACTACAACGAACGCGAGCACGAGAAGCTTCTCGATCTGTTCGGCGAACCCCACCGATGGGGCCGCACGCTCCGCGCTATGTTGTGGACACATACCAGCACGGTGGTTACTCCGTTTCAGGGAAGCACCGTGGTTGACCTGCCTGTCCCGTGCACGTTCGACTTTAACGTCGCTGCGGCGAAGTACTTTGCCGGGCTTGAAGACGGAGAAGCGCCGCTCAATCTGCTGTTCAGCGGCACGGTTTTTTATGAAGCCGAAAACGGCGCGCTGCAGGTCGAGCAGATCTCCTGGGACAAGGAGGCTCGCTTTCGTTTGCCGGTCAGTGTTTGGAAAGAAATGATGGGGCTCTATTACCCGAATCTGGTTTGGCTCTGTCTGGATCGGGATGTGTTCGACCGTTTCGCCTTTTACAAATCGCAAAGAGGAATTGCGACGTGGGACCAGGCGATCGAGAGCCTTTTGAAAAGCCAGGAAGAGCCAAAGAGTACGCAGCCGGAAATTGAAGAGATAAACGCGGAGGAGATGGTCCAGTAATGAATCGCGGTCTGGTCGAGAGAATTGCCGACGCGGTCCTGTACGAGGGATACATTCTCTATCCGTATCGTCCGTCCGCGGTGAAGAACCAGCAGCGTTGGAATTTCGGCGCGCTTTGTCCGCAATCTTACAGCGAGGCGCAGGCCGGGACCGAGGCGTGGTCCATGCAAACCGAGTGTATCGCCGAGGGCGGCGAGAGAACTTCGTTGGACGTGAAGATCCGGTTCCTCCATCTGGTCACACGCGAAGTCGGCCGGTTGAGCTCGGAGTTTGAATCTCGAATAGCGGATAAGAGTGATGAAGAGATCGCCGCGTCGATTTCCGATTCTGATTTTGAAACTGTGGCATCGCTCGAAGTGAATGGAAAGCTCTTTCAAACCTGGCAGGAAGCGGTCGAGCGCGAGGTCACGTTCCCAAACTTCAAACCGAATGCAGCGATCGAGCGAACCAGGCGGATGATCTTCTCCTTTCCGAGTAGCCGGGACATCGAGTTGTTGCGCGACGACGGCGTAAACGAAATCAAAGGCGTTGTGGTTCGCCGACAGCAAGCCATCGACGGCGCGATTGAGGTGGAGGTAACGGAATTGCCGATCGCGTATCGCGGTTGTTTCAAGATCACCGTGCGCATTCTGAATCTGACGATGCTCCGCAATCCCGAACAGAAGAGTCGTGACGATGCGTTGATGCGCTCGTTCGTTTCGACTCATACGATTCTTAAGGCGAATGAAGGCGAGTTGGTGTCGCTGCTCGACCCGCCGGAGACTTTGAAAGAATGCGCGGCCGGGTGTCGCAACGTCGGAACCTATCCGGTGCTGGCCGGCGAGGAAGGCGATCGAAGTTGTGTACTTTCGTCACCGATCATCCTTTACGACTATCCGCAAATCGCGCCGGAGAGCGCTGGCGATTTATTCGACGGAACCGAGATAGACGAGATTCTGACGCTGCGAATCATGACGCTGACGGACGAGGAAAAGCGCGAAATGCGCGGTGCGGACGATCGTGCTCGGCAAATACTGGAGCGAACCGAATCACTTCCGGTCGAACAATTCATGAAAATGCATGGGGCAATGAAAGGCTGTAAATAGTGAATGGTAAATGGTGAATGGTTTTTACTGAATGACTCGAGCCTTCGCTTCTTGAGTTTTTCTTTTCTTAGCGTCTTTGCGAGAAATAAAAACGTTTCACGCAAAGACGCGAAGAAAGGAAATACCCGAGCCGCAAAGGAAAACGCGGTTCGATTCAACTAAGAATCCATGAACGAATGGGAATTCCAATTGCTCGAGGATAAGACGTCGCTGGACAGCGTTCATGCGTCTGGCGTCGAGCTCAGACCGGGGACTCGCGTGCGGCTACAGCCACGCGCGGGCGGTGACATCTTCGATTTAGCGCTGGCGGGACAGATCGCGATCATCGAATCGATCGAACAGGATTACGAAGGCAAGGTGCATTTGGCAGTCGTGCTCGAAGACGATCCCGGCCGCGACCTGGGAATGCTCAGACAGCCTGGCCATCGTTTCTTTTTCGCTCCGAACGAGGTCGAGCCGCTGGGGGAAGGCGCGTCAGAAGGACAGCCGCGATGAAGATCCTTGTCGCCGGCATCGGCAATATTTTTCTGGGTGACGACGGCTTTGGCTGCGAAGTGCTTCGCCGGCTTCAAACGCATACGTGGCCCGATGGAGTCCGCGCCGTAGACTTTGGAATTCGCGGATTTGATCTGGCCTATGCGTTGCTGGACGGATACGACGTTACGATCCTGGTGGACGCTACGTCGAAGGGCGGGACGCCGGGAACGCTTTACACCATCGAGCCTGAACTGGACGAGTTGAATAGTCTTAAAGCTGAGAGCATGATGGTTGAAACACACGGCATGAATCCGATGAAAGTTCTGGCGATGGTCAAATCCATGGGCGGAGAATTCAAGCGAATTCTACTAGTGGGATGCGAACCGGCGACGCTCGGACCCGAAGAAGGGCAGATGGGATTGAGCGAACCGGTCGAAAGCGCCGTAGACGAGGCAGTCAAAATCGTCAAATCGCTCGTCACATCGTACGTAAGCGAGGCTTTGATGGCGCAGGGCAAAAGTGCCGTGTCCATTTGAACTCGATTAAGGGAGGGAAGACATAACATGGGAAACAATCAATCGTTGGAAATGCGACGCGGGAAGTCGTCGTCGGGCGTAAATATCTTGTACATCATCGGCGGCGCCACGATCGCGTTGGTGGCGGCCGGCGTACTCTATTCCTTGCGCGACATAAAACGCTACATACGAATCTCTACGATGTAACGGCGAGCCGAAGAGTAGATCACTAGCTGTCTATCGGTTCCTGCTTTTCGTTCGTGGACTTAGCTGAAGAGGAGACCGTCAATGCAAAACAACACAGGATCCGGCGACTCGAAAGACATGCTCTATATCGTCGGAGGATTGGCACTATTGATCGCGGGTGCGGGCCTGATCATGGCGCACCCGGCCGTTCGGCAACAGGTACGAGATGGATTGGGCCGGGTGCTTCCGGGCATCCCTGAAAATGTCACTGGCGGGTTGTCGACGGTGCTTCCGGATTTTCAGCGCTACATGAAAATCAGAGCGATGTGAGGACTGATTGCGGATTTGGGATTGCGGACTGCGGATTTCGGGCCGGAGATTGAAATACGAGTTGCACCGACAACCAATCAAATCGCAGTCGCCAATCCACAATTTGAATTCCGCAATCCGAAATCCCAAATCCGCAATCGACTAGCGGCTATGACCGAAGAGAAACCCGATCTGGCGCATTACCGTCTGGACCCTGAACAAAGCAGGTTCACGGTGCAGGCCTTCGCCGAAGGATTGTTCTCGGCGTTCGGTCACGATCCCATGCTCGCCGTCCGCGGTTTCGAAGGCGAAGCTCAGTTTGTGCCCGAGACGCTGCAAGACGCTCAGGCTCGGCTCGTGGTCGATGCGAATTCGCTCGTAGTCATTGACGATGTGAAAGACAAAGATCGAGTCGAGATCGAACGGATGATGCGTGAGGAAGTGCTCGAGACTGCGAAATATCCGCGGATAGTTTTCACCAGCACCAACGTTACCTCCACGCGGTTGAAGGAAGGGCGTTATCGGGTGCGCATCATCGGCGAGCTTACTTTGCATGGCGTGACGCAGCGCAATCTTTGGATTACGTCGGAGGTAACGGTCGGCGATCAAACCATGCGCGTGCAAGGCGAGATGACGCTCAAGCAAACCGACTTCGGCATCAAGCCGGTCTCCGTCGCCGGCGGGACGCTGAAGGTAAAGAACGAGGTTAGGATTAGCTGGGAGCTGGTAGGAAAGAAGTCAGAAGACAGGAGACAGGAGTCAGAATAAATCGGCCGAAACCGCTGTTACAGACTTTCTTCTGACTCCTGACTCCTGACTCCTGACTCCTGTCTTCTGACTTCTACCTCCTGCTTTTATGCATGAGCTTTCCATCGCGATGAGCATGATAGAAATGGCCACCGAGGAGGCGGTGAACCGCGGCGGCGTAAAGGTCAACGCCATTCATCTGAAGCTCGGCCCGCTGTCGGGCGTGGTTAAGGAAGCGCTGCTGTTCTCGTACGACGTGGCATGCCAGGGAACGATACTGGAAGGATCCAGTTTGGTGATCGAGGAGGTTCCGATCGTGGTCTACTGTTCGATTTGCGAGTCCGAATCGACGCTGGATTCGCTACAGCGATTCACGTGCGGCAATTGTCAGGCGCCGACCTCTCAGGTACTTCGCGGTAAAGAGCTGGAAGTTGTGGCTCTGGAGATTGAAGGATGAGCACTGAGCCTCGTTTGGTCGAAGTTCGACAAAACGTGCTGAAGCAGAATGATCTGCTGGCGCGAAGTCTGCGACAGCGGTTTCGTGATGCCGGAGTGTCGGTGGTCAGTCTGGTTTCCAGCCCGGGGGCAGGGAAGACAGCACTGTTGGAAAAGTTGTTGACGTTGTTGCGAGCGGACGGTCGCCGCGTGGCTGCGCTGGTCGGAGATCTGGCGACTGAAAACGACGCCGAGCGGCTGGCGCGAAGCCAGGCGCCGGTCAAACAAATCACCACCGGAACCGTCTGTCATCTGGAAGCCGCGATGGTCGAACGCGCGCTCGACGACTGGAGCCTGGACGATCTCGATCTTCTCTTCATCGAAAACGTTGGCAATCTGGTCTGTCCATCCAGTTACGATCTGGGCGAAGACCTGCGATTGGTTCTGCTTTCGGTGACCGAGGGCGAGGACAAGCCGCTCAAGTACCCGACCATCTTTAACACGGCGGACGTCGCTGTAATTACCAAAATCGATTTAGTCGAAGCGGTCGAGTTTGACCTGGCGGCAGCGCAGGAAAGCATCGAGCGCGTGCGGCCGGGCATGCGGATTTTGCAGGTCTCGGCAAAGACAGGCGAAGGCATGGACGAGTTGATAGACGTTCTGGCGTCTCAAGCGGCGGGCGCGGAAAGAGTTATCGTGAGATGAGCTAATCAACTCTTTGCGCTTTCTGCTTTTCTTTACTTGGCGTCTTTGCGAGAAACAAAAACGTTTCACGCAAAGGCGCAAAGAAAAGAAATACCTAAGTCGCTAAGGGAAGGCGGGCTTAGCCTCAGGTTTCTATATCGGAGAATCTAATTTATGTGTCTTGCCATACCCGGAAAGATCGTCGAGATCGTCGACGCCGAAAACCATTTGGCGAAAGTCGAAGTCGGCGGCGTCAAACGCAACATCAACATCGGCATGCTTGACGAAGACGGCCTGGCGATTGGCGACTACGTACTGATCCACGTCGGATTCGCGATGAGCAAGATCGACGAGAAA
Organism: Pyrinomonadaceae bacterium; assembly: GCA_963702045.1. Classification (GTDB taxonomy): domain Bacteria; phylum Acidobacteriota; class Blastocatellia; order Pyrinomonadales; family Pyrinomonadaceae; genus JACMLC01. The sequence continues at coordinate 3,459,196 of OY969701.1, read as the reverse complement.
GAAGCCGAGGAAACACTCCGGGTTCTGAACGAGATCGGGCAATACGAAGAGGAGTTCCAGCAGTTTTCGACTACGTTGGAGTGAGAATGAGGCTCGTAACAACCCCCACCCGCTACCGCAGGTGGTACCGACTTGCTTCCGGGAACAAGCAATGACCAAGGAACCCGCAATCACCAATCCGAAATCCGAAATCGATGAGGGGTTTTCCCGTACGTTCTATCCTTTTCTCCATTCGGACGAAAAGAAAGCGCCCGACGAGTTGATTCGCGATTTGGGCTTCTCTTTGCTCGAGAAGGCACGCGAGAGTGTCGAAGTCAAAACCGCTTTCTTCCAGGAAAACAAAGACACCATCCTTGCCGCTTCGCTCGAGATGGCAAAGGCTTTTCATCGCGGACGCAAGATGCTGGTTTGCGGCAACGGCGGATCTTCAACCGACGCGCAGCACGTGGCAGTCGAGTTCATGCATCCGGTAATCGTCGGCCGCAAGGCACTGCCGGCGATTTGCCTGACAAACGATATGGCCATGGTCACCGCGGTCGCCAACGACGTAGGCTTTGACGATATCTTCTCGCGGCAGATCATTGCGCTGGGCCAGGAGGGCGACATCCTGCTCGCCATTTCGACCAGCGGAAACTCAGAAAATCTCGGCCATGCTTTCGCGACTGCGCGCAAAATGAAACTGATCAGCGTCGGCTTCGCGGGCGGCGACGGTGGCAAGATGAGCCAGCTGCATGATGAAGGATTTCTGAACTACTGCCTGACGGTTCCGACATCCAGCATTCATCGCGTGCAGGAAACGCACGTCGCGCTCTATCACATCATGTGGGATTTGGTTCACACATTCCTGCAGCATCGCTCGTTGGTTGAGGAACACAAATAGGAGCCACAGATTAACGCCGATGGTCGCAGATAAGAGAAAAGCATGTAATAGGTTTTTTCTGAATCCGTGTTCCTCCGCGTTTATCTGTGGCCGCATTTCAGAGGGTTGAGATGAAATTCATAGACGAGTATCGCTCGGGTGACATCGCGAAGAGGCTCGCGGACGAGATCGCGCGCATGACTACGCGTCCGCTAAAACTGATGGAAGTTTGCGGCGGCCACACCCATACCATTTTCAAATACGGCATCGAGGACCTGTTGCCCGAGAACATCACCATGATTCATGGTCCGGGCTGTCCGGTTTGTGTGATCCCGTTGGGGCGAGTAGACGATTCCATCTCGATCGCGTTGCAACCCGGCGTTATCTTCACTACGTTTGGCGACATGATGCGTGTCCCCGGCTCCAAAACAAACATGATTGACGCAAATGCTGCAGGGGCGGATGTTCGAATGGTTTACTCGCCGCTCGACGCGCTGAAGATCGCAAAGAAAAATCCCGATCGACAAGTTGTTTTTCTCGCTTTGGGATTTGAAACCACCGCGCCGTCAACCGCGATGACCGTATTGCAAGCGGCTAAAGACGACGTAAAAAACTTCAGCATCTTCTGCAACCACATTACGATCGTGCCGGCATTGAAAGCATTGCTCGATTCACCGGATCTTCAGCTCGACGGATTCATTGGGCCAGGTCACGTCAGCACGGTTATCGGGACCAGGCCGTATGAGTTTGTCGCGAATGAGTACGGCAAGCCGGTGGCTGTTTCGGGCTTTGAACCGCTCGACGTGTTGCAGTCGGTTTACATGGTTGTGAAGCAGGCGGTGGAAGGACGGGCGGAAGTCGAGAACCAATACGGCCGTTGTGTCACGCGTGACGGAAACAGAAAAGCGCTGGAGGTGCTGTTCGACGTTTTTGAGCCGCGCGATTATTTCGAATGGCGCGGTCTGGGATCGATCGCACACAGCGGAATGAAACTTCAAAGCAAGTACGCGGCGTTCGACGCCGAGCTGAAGTTCAGCGTTCCCGGTTTGCGGATAGCAGATCCGAAAGCGTGCCAGTGCGGAGAGATTCTGAAAGGCGTTAAGAAGCCCTGGGAATGCAAAGTCTTCGGCACCGCCTGTACGCCCGAAACGCCGATAGGATCGTGCATGGTCTCGAGTGAAGGAGCCTGCGCGGCGTATTACAACTTCGGAAGACTGTCGAAGATTGCGGAGCGTTCGGTATCGCACGGGTAGCTCCTCTTTGCGCCTTTGCGGGAACCAATTTGTCGCCAAGTGATAGGTTCCCGCAAAGGCGCAAAGGCGCAAAGAATTAGAAAGCCAAGACTGAATGACCAGCACTTTCACTCCATCCCCGCTCTTCGAACGCGTCGAACGCGCGCGACGGCGCCGGCGGAAGATCAAGGATACTCACATCACGCTGGCGCACGGCAGCGGCGGCCGCGCCATGCACGAGCTGGTCGAGGGACTGTTTCTCGAATACCTGCGCAATCCATTGCTGGAGATGCTCGAAGATCAGGCGGTTTTTGAAGTCGGCGGAATCGCGGGACCTGCTCGAATGGCGTTCACAACTGATTCGTACGTAGTCGATCCGATTTTCTTTCCAGGCGGCGACATCGGAAGGCTTGCGGTCAACGGAACCGTCAACGACATCGCCATGAGCGGCGCTCGTCCGCTCTATCTTTCCGCCGGTTTTATTCTCGAAGAAGGCTTCGAGATAGCAGACCTTCGGCGCGTGCTGGAATCGATGCGAGATGCCGCAGCGGAAGCCGGCGTCGAAGTCGTGACCGGTGACACGAAAGTTGTGCAGAAGGGAAGCGCCGACAAGATTTTCATCAACACAGCGGGAATCGGTGTAATCGAACACCCGGTACATCTTTCGGCTTCGAACGCGCAGGTCGGAGACAAGCTTATCCTGAGCGGAACGCTCGGCGATCACGGAACCACGATCATGATCGCGCGCGGCGAGCTTGAGCTCGAGACGGAGATTGAAAGCGACACCGCGCCGCTGGGTACGCTCGTGGCGGAGATGTTTGATGAAGCCGCACGCGTGTCGTCGCTCGACGCGATTCATGCTCTTCGCGATCCGACCCGCGGGGGCATCGCTACGACTCTTAACGAAATCGCGCTCAGCTCCGAGCTGTGCATAGAGATCCACGAAGATTTGATTCCGGTGCGCGAAGAGGTGAAAGGCGCCTGCGAGATATTGGGTCTGGACCCGCTCTACGTTGCGAACGAAGGAAAGCTGGTTGCGATCGTAGCGCCGGAAATCGCGGAGTCGGTCGTCGCGAGAATGAAGCAGAACGTGTATGGTCACGAAGCCTGCATCATCGGCGAAGTGAAGGCCGAACCGCAGGGCATCGTAGCCATGCGCACGGGCTTCGGCGGCACGCGTATTGTGGATATGCTGGTCGGTGAACAACTCCCGCGAATCTGCTGATGTGCTAATGTCCGTCAAACTTCAGTTTGTCGCTGACTTTGATTGATTTGAAACTGGCGTGGAAACGACAAACTAAAGTTTGTCGGACAAAACAAACATGATCCTGATGTTCGTTGGAGAGATGCTCTCGTCACCATCAATGGGCGCGCTCGCGCTGCTCGGCCTCGGCCTGGTCTTCGGCCTCAAACACGCGACCGAAGTCGACCACGTCGTAGCCGTCTCGGCCATCGTCAGCGAACATCGCAACATCTTTCGTTCGGTTCTGGTCGGCGGCTTATGGGGATTGGGCCACACGGCATCGCTGATCGTCGTCGGCGTATTTGTATTAGCGCTTCGCGTAGCCATCCCCGAACGCGTCTCAAACTGGCTCGAATTCGGCGTCGCGTTGATGATCATCGGCCTTGGCGCCCTCGCGCTCACACGCGCTCTTCAAAGACGTAAACAGGTACACATTCACAAGCACCAGCACGACAGCCTAACGCACGTTCACATCCACTTTCACGAACAGGGAACGGACCACAAGAAACAATCCGAATCGCACTCGCACGCGGTCTCACACGTGGGAATAAAGCCATTCCTGGTCGGCGCCATGCACGGCCTCGCGGGATCGGCCGCGCTTACATTGCTTGTTCTTACCCAGGTTCAATCAGCCGCGCTGGGACTGGTTTATCTGGCAGTCTTCGGAATCGGATCGGTCATCGGAATGCTCTTGATGTCCGGCCTGATCGGCTTACCCTTCGCCCTCAGCGCCCGCCGGCTCTCCGGCGCAGGCTTTGGCCTGCAAACAATCGCCGGCGCGTTAAGTATAGCCTTTGGTATGTGGTACGCGTACGAAACCGGGCTTTCGAACGGGCTTTGGTAGGTTTTCGCTACTTTCCCCAGAACCAGCAAACAAAAATTCGCCCGTGGATCACTTCTTTCAGTGAATCACGGGCGATTCGTATTTTTGCTCTCCTGAAGTGCGAGAATTCCTGATTTGTGACCACTAATCTAGCGGAAAGGCAAAATTGGAAAGGCCTCCAAGGCCCGTCGCTTTAATATGAAGTGCGCGTCTCGCAGCAAACTACTAAGAGAGCGATGTAAACACCGTGGTCTCGGACGGAAGGCGAGTCTTACGCGAGTAGCGACTTTTCTTCGGTCTGAGATCACGTGTGGGCCACCCCACGCGGATAACAAAACCTGACATCAATGAAATAACTTCTCCCACAACAAAACATGCCCGCCGCGCGAATTGCTCACCAATAAAAGTTCCACGTTCCTCCTCACCCTACCGGCCCTCTACCTGCAGGAGGGCCGTTCTTCTTGGTCAGGGGCAATGCCTCACTTATGAGATGTCAGATGCTGGATGTTGGAGGTTAGTGAAACTGAACTACGCTGAGGCTGGGAGCTATGTCAGTGTCGCCTTGCGACACGAAACGGGTAGCTGCCAACTGTGCTCCACAGGTCGGAAGGAGTTAACCCCTCGACTCTAAGATCGTAGATACCGGGTTTAAGAAAATTCGAACTTAAGCTCAGTGACAGCGCGTGGTAAGCGTCCGGCCTGAAACCGCTCTTCTTCCAGACTGCCGTTCCCTGATGGTCCATAATTACTATGCGATAGACACTAAAATCTCGGCGATCTTCCACTGGTATCGAAAGCGCGAATCTGGAACTCGATGCGGGCGGGGCGACATCGACCGGAGCTTGAACCTGCCCTCTCACAACAGAAACTAAGGCATAAATCGGAAAGTTAACTTCCGGAGCTTGCGAGCCACGGACTGAAGACCGCGCTCGATTGCTAACTCCTCCGTCGGTTTTGAGTTTCCTCTCGAGTTCCTCAAAGCGTTGAGTGAGCTCTTGTCTGGCTTGTTGGTGTTGTTTTTCTGATTCGGCAGCCGTTTCGACCCCGCGCTGATATTGTTGGCTAATAGCCGACGCATCTTCTTTTGCCTGACGAAGTTCGGCTTCCACCTTAGCGAGCCGACGAACAGCGAAAAAGGCAAACACTCCCGCCACCACGATGCAGCAACAAGTAATCACTGCCCAACCGCGAAGAGGCACCAATTGTTTCAGCTGCCATCGCCGAGTTTGGGATGCGTGCCCCGGGGCCGAGAATAATGTCTCCTGTACTGCCAGGCGTTTCAGGTCGTGGACAAAGCTTCTCGCTGTGTTCAACCGCTCGACGCACTCCGGACAGTCGATGAAATGGTTTTCGAATTCCTCAGACTCGTGCTCGGCCAGCTTTCCCAAGACATACTGGTCGATCAGGTTGAACTTATTGATATAGTCGTGGTTCATTCCGAAAGACTATCCCCAATTATAGAGTGGCGACAGAGCGCAAAAAATCGCAATACATATAACGACTCATGTGCGTTGGCCTTCTTCCGCCAAACCCTTAGCTTTAAGGTACATCGCCTTATAGCGTTTTCTCGCCCGATGCAAAACCCCGTCGAACTGCGCGCTGGTCAGGCCAAGATCGGCGCAAATTGCCTCCTTTGATTCTTCAATTAGGTAAAAGCGAAAGAGAAGTTCCCGGTACCTAGGTATGAGTTGCCCAACCAAATCGCGGACCTCTTCAATCTGCTCAGACGCTTGTAGTTGTTCTAATGGGTTGGGTGTCGGATCCGGCACTTGTTCGCCGAGTTCGAGCGCTTCGCCTACGCCCCGGTGTCTGATTTTCCTGAGCTGTTCAATGGTGTGATATCTGGCCACGTTGGCGACGAAAGCGCCCAGGCTTTCCGGCTGATGCAGATCACCGTTCCTGACCTTTTTTATGACTGTGAGGAAGGTTTCCTGCGAAAAATCTTCGACCAAGGGTGAGTTTTTCGCAATGCGACGAATGATATGTGAGACCGGACCTCGAAAGAGGGCGACCAACTCCGCTTCGGCCTCGGCATCGCCGGCAATAATGCGGCTTACGAGATGGCCGTAATCGGAGTGAGCACTCGCGCCGGTGACTGAATGTTCGCCACCAGCGGTCGCCAGCAGCATTCGCTTACGTAAAGACTTAAACATCGATTATGGCGCCCCGATAATCACAAACGGGGCCCAGTAGTACGGATGACGTGTTTCGGTACCGCCATTGAGCATACGCAGTTTGGCTTCCCGTAATGCGGTCGGCTTGTCTACCTTCTTAACCAATTGCTGATAAAAATCTTTCATCAACTGCGCGGTTGATATGTCGCTCACCGCCCATTCACTGACTATCACCGAGCGGGCGCCCGCAATCAGGAAAGATCTGCTTAGCCCGATGATACCTTCACCCGACGATAGCTGACCCAGGGCCGTTTCACAGGCGCTTAGGATCACCAAATCGCATTCCAAATCCAGGTCTGCAATTTCGGTGGCGCTCAAAAATCCGTCTTCCTCATTTTCGCCGTCAAGCGCAAGAACGACTACGGAACGATCTGGATTTCGCTCATCAATTAAGCCGTGAGTGGCCAGGTGAATCCATCGATACTTGCTCAGAGCTTCCTGCCGAAATGCCTTTTCAGTACTGTCCTTTCCTAAATACAGACGCTGTCGTTCCTTCGGAATCAGACCAGCGATGTACTCGATTTCGTCTCGTGTTTTGGGTAAACGTGAAAGACCGGACCTGTCCCAGTACGAAACTCGTCTTTCCATGTCCGAGGAGGCTGCCCGAAGCTTGTTGCTAAGAGATGTTTTCGATCGCTGCTGGAATACAGGATCACCAAAGGCGAGCAAGTCCATTTGGCCATCCTGATCCTCAACTGATCCGGGCTGCTGCTGGCGCAACAGTTCGATCAGACTTGCAGATGGTAAATAACTCACCTCGAGGTCTTCAAGAAGGTAGCGTTCATTGTTGACCAGTGATTCGTACGGCAACTGGTTCAACAGTCCATCCGGGATCACAATCAGATTAGAGCCGGCGCGCAGTTGGCTCGCCAGGTTGCCAAAGAGCATTGCGAAAAGTTCCTGCGCCATCGCCCGCTGTTTCGCCACTCTGAATTGGATATGAAGATTCGCCGGTGCGACTGATAATTCGTTCAAATACTGTCGGACTTTTCCCTCAATCTCCCGACGACCGGGGAGTATCTCGAAGCTAACGGTCCCGCGCGAGACCAGCCACGCGAACGATCGATCTTCGCCGAGACAAAACTCGAGCACTGCCTCGCCATCAACGAGTACTTGATTCTGCAACTGTTTTAATTTGGCAGGCTTGGAAAATACCAACCGCCGCCTGGGATCATTCAACTCGGTCTGCAGTCTTCTTTCTGCCAGATCGTTTTCAGCTTCAACCAACTCTCGCTGCAAGTTTTCCCGCTGATTCTTATTCAGAGCGGGCGACAACAGTCGTGTGCGCAGCGCGACGGACGCCGACAATGCGCCGTCCGGTTTCTCAGCATCACTGCGGGAATCAACAGATCGCCGAGCGCGAATAAACCCGGCCAGCGTCCTTTGCCTGGCATATTGATATGCGTCGTAGGCTTCATCTGTTCGTCCCAACTCAACCAGCAGATCTACCAGCTCGCGATATGGCGCCTGACGTTCTTCCGCGAACCCGATCGCACTCTTTTCCGTCGAAGCATAAACAGCCCACCAATCAACAACCGTCCCGCTGACCGCGCGGAAATACGACTTCCGCGCGTCCTCAAGCTGTCGCGCAGCTCTTTGAGCCCGCGCCAAAGCGAGCCAAGACGGCCATCGCAATGCGTTGGTACGTAGCTTCTGAGAGTTCGTGGTCGAAAGCCGCGCCAGGTTCTCCGCTATCTTTAGCGCCAACTCTGCATGTTCCTTCGCCTGTGGAATTTGTTTTGCGGACAGGTAGACACCGGACAAGAAGCAGTGGGTCTTGATTTGAGCGGGGAGATCGTTCTGTTGCCGGAAAAGCGACAGCGCTCGATCGAGATCTCGGTAGCCTTTTTCGAGTCGACCGTTTTTTAGTTCCATCTGCGCCAGAAAACCCAAAGACAACGCCAGCGTGTTTTCGTTATTTCCTTTGCTGCTTGAATTCACTGCGCTCTGCGCAAACTCCATAGCCTTCCCGATGTCACCGTTCTTGAAACTCAATAAAGCAAGGTTCAGCAGAACTTGTGCTTCGACCACGAAATCTTTGTTTGCGCGAGCGAGACTTAGAGCCCTGGAGTAATTGCGTAACGACAATTCTGTTTGGTAAAGCTCGGCATAAAGTTGACCTATCGAGTCGTAGGTTTGAGCTTTCAACGAAGAAGAAATCCTCTCGATCTCGAGCGCCCTGCGATATTGACTCAAGGATTCGTCAAAGCGTTTGTCGTTTCGATAAAAGTCACCGATTTGCAGTCTGGCCCGCGCGGCTCGCACAGTATCGCCGCGTTTGGTCCACACGAGACAAGCTTCATCGATGCGTTTACTTGCATCTTCCCGGTCACCGGTTTCAGCTCGTTGCATTGCCTCGACAAACAACTGCTCGGGATCTTGCCGAAGCACCCGCGAAGGTCCGGCGTTGTATCCAGGACTCGCTTGTATTTTCTGATTTATGAATACCTGAAGCAACAATCCAAGCAGAAGTGAGAATGCTATACAAGCGGGGTGGTTCACATCTTCCTCATATTTCTGTTAGCGGGAGCAAACGCGAGAACTGATCGTTCTTTCAATCTGATCGTTGACAGAATGGTACCCACTTTAGAACTTATTACGACCAATTTCCTGCACCCTCATGTAGGAAGCCTCCCAGTCGACGTTAATCGGACTGGGAGACTTTTTGAAAGCACGCACGCTCAAGCTAACTCTTGAAAAAGCCTGAGTCAAATACAGGACTGAGCTCGAACATCTCCAATCTGATTTCGTACAGGATGCGATCGCCCTTTCTTATATTCTGATAGAAAGGCAGAGTCAGCCCGTCGACTGTACGATAGTCACCGTACGTGATGTTGATCTCACCGATTTCCAACCGATCGATCAGATGGTTTGCGTTGGAGTAAAAGTACCAGGAACCGTTGACAGTCGTTACCTGGAATCGAGACCCTTTTGACGTGTCGCCGACATAGACCACTTGTGTGCCGGCGTCTGAGAGGCGTTTGAGAACGGGTAGAAGACCGAACGTCGCCATTTGAAATTTGATGCTGGCGGCGTCGACTCCATCCAGTGTTTTCACTTCCGGTTTTGTTCCCACCGCCGACGTGGTTTGAACCAGAGTATTCCCATCAAACAAAAAACTCTGGTTTATTTCGAGAGTAGCCCGATCGTATCTCACCACCGGGCCGTTGGCAGAAAAGCTCAGCTTCCGTTCAAACAGGCGTTCTGAACCGGATGGAAAATTCGTGTAGTACTTCAGCGTGCCCTTCTGCGTGAACTTCGGCCACTCTCTGTCGATACGGCGATTGTGAGCTTGCAGAACTCTGGACACAGAAACGCCGGCCGTGTTCGAGTCTGTTTCCCGGTTCGCAGTCAACTTGTTCCGATTGCCAGGCGTTACCATCCCGGCTATACCAACTGCCACGAGGAGCAGGCCGCTGATCACGATAAAATATAAGAAAGTCTTTCTCATAGTTTTATTCTCCTTACTCTCCTTAAGGGTCGAGGCGAATAGCTTTCGGCCATTCGCCCCGACGGTGTTACAGTACATTTGTTGAAAAGGCCGGTGGCTCACTTGCCAGACCATCAATCTCCGCCAGAGGCTAGTGGTTTTGCAGTGAGTTGCCGGTTACCCCATCAGTGCAGCAGACCTACCCAGACATGCATTCACGCATGCTTCAAATAGGTCCTGACAAGTACTGCTGCCTCCAATTCTTAAGCACCCCGAATATTGTTGCTCGCATGCGCCAAGGCATTCGACCTGGGCATTTGCCTGTGTGCCTGAAACCAGCGTCAGTGCGACAAACAAGAGAACTGGCATCAGAACGCGTGCGCGACGCTTACCTGCCCGTTGCGAAATAACGTTCAAATTTTCCATTTGACTACTCCTTCGTTTTGAATTTGCTATGGGCGCTTGACGCCCTCAGCGAAGGAGTTCTTTCGCAAAGTGGCAAAAGGTAACGTGCGGTCAAAAGAATTTTTGGGAGGGTATGTTCAATCGTGATTCCAGGCATGAACCGGGGAGAGAGGCACGCAATGGTCCAATCTCTCGCGAATAATGTTCTTGTTCACTCTTCGTACTTTCAAGTGAGATTTTTAAGCAGCACGCGCCACTTTGATATGTGAGGTGGCAACTGCAATGTGCTCGGTCAGTCCGGGAATAGAGGATCACGCAGCTCGAACGCAGAGATCTCTTTCAACTCCCCGTCTTACACGGTGACGAATGGCAGCAGAGAACCAAAAGAACCCACGATGTACCGTTGAAGCGGATCAGGAGTTGTTGAGACGCTTTCAGAATGGCGACGACGAAGCGCTGATTGCTTTGATCGAAAGCCACTATGGCTTGCTTAAGTATTGGGTCCGCAAAGTGTTTGACTGGGCGGATCGGAACGATGTCATGCAAGAGGCGATTATTGGATTATGGACGGCGGCAAAGGAATTCGACCTTGCAGGAAGTATTGACTTCCACAGGTTAGCCAGAGCTCGTGTCATAGAGACGGTCTTTAGAAGTAAAGCAGTGAGCCCCGTTCGGCGAACTCTATACAAAAATTACCGCAAAGTGACGAAGGCTCACGATGAGTTGATGAGAAAGTTAAATCGCAGGCCGACACATGAGGAGCTGGCCGAGGAAACGGAACTCTCGGTCAAGCAAGTAGACAATGCCCTGAACGTGATCGCTGCGTTCCCGGGCCGATTAGAAGAGGCAGATGGACGCTTTGTGGTGGAGGAACCTGATCAGTCGCCACTAATCGAAGACGCGATCAACCAGCTTACTCAGTATGAAGCCGAAGTAATAATTCGTTATTATTTCTCCGAACCGACGAGAGATCGCGCGATCGCAGAGGCCCTGGGCAGGTCCGAAGACGCGATCAAGATGGCTCGGAAGCGCGCGTTGGAGAAACTGAGAGCTATAATCTATGGCAGGGGAGTTCGAAGAGATGGGATCCGAGGATATTGAACAGGTGCTGGAAAAAGCCAAATTCAAGCATTTGTCCGACGCAACACTGATCTCCTACAACGATAATCAGCTCGACAAGACGGGACGGGCTTTGGCGGACGCTCATTTAGATCTGTGTCTGATCTGCGGAGGACAGCTCGCTATCCTGCAGGGCGAGCCTGCGGCGCGCGATGGTTATGTGATAACAGAGAGCGATAGAGACACGATTGGCCAAACAGTAAAAAAGCTAACGCTGCAGCCCGGCTTCACCGACCAGGTTTTGACTGAGCTGGAGCGGCTGAACTCTTACGTGAAAGATTTGGCGACCGCATGGATGGCACTGTTCAGCAGGCCGAGGATGGTTGGAACCGGCGATGGTGATGAAGTATGGAGATACGAGAGCGAAGACGGATGGCTTACAGCGTGGGCAGTGTTGGACCGCAAGGCAAATCTTGCAGTCCACTTTTCATCACCTGAGCTCGCTTGGAAAAACTTCCGAATACGGTTCAAGCTGGGGCCGTTCAGCAAAGAGGTTACGTTGCAACGTGAGGGAGAGAGAGTAACAGCAAAGATCGTCATTCCTCGCCGGGAGCGCGCGAAAAAGATGACCGACATATCCGTGGAAATCCTGGAAACACAGTAGCGCGTTCCGTCAAATTTCCAGCAAACCTAAGGCCTCATCAATGCCAGGCTAATCCTCAGCACACGGGCTTCTGGCGTGGTCCACTAAAATCCGATGCATCCGAAAGTGGGACTTGCCGACGGGCCCCAGAAGCCCATGGCCACTTACGGCGGGTTATTCAGTGCATCCAGTAATGACCTCCGGGGGTAGGTTGGCGAATGTCCGGACATGTCGTCCAGCCGCTGATTCCCGATGGCGTGGACCAGTTGTACCTGGGATCGCATATTCGCCTCTACGATGGCGTTATATTCATTGTACGGCAAGAACACTTTCAGTAGCGCCGGGAACACTTCGATGAGAATAAAGAAAAGTCTCAGTCCCCACGAAATAGCAAAAGCCGCCGTCGAGTTTGTTTTGAGTTTATCGAGCGCCTCATATCTGGCGAGAAAATCTCCGGCCTGCTCAATCTCTCCGCTCTTGTACTCTTCCGTAAAGCGATTCCTCTCGTTTGCCTCTGCCGATTCATGCTTGCTCAATTCCGCTTCATAGCGGGCAAGGATGTCGAGATTCGAATCGCGATTTCGTTCGGCTTCTCTATAGGCTGGGCCTTGTCCGGCCACGCCGGTTCTACCTGAAATTTGTCGTCCGACGGTTTCGGCCTCCATTAGGGCTTCCCATCGTCTGACTTCGTCGCGTGAATGCTTTACCGAATCCTGCAGCTCTTTTTTTCTCACGTCTAACTCGTCCTGCTTCTTTTGCATCCTGCTAAGGACATCCCTGTTCTCCTCCTTAATTGATACCGCTAGCTGTTTATTAATACTGTCTTCGAGCAACCTCAGCTCGAGCGGGACTGCGACGATAAACCCGATAGCTATCGCCAGGGGCAATCTAATCCAGACGGCTCGCTTATCCTGTGCTCCGACGATCTCTCGGTCGAACATGATAATCATGAAGCTGTAAAGTACGCCGAGCGGCACGGCAACCAGCGGTGCCCACGGGCGATTCCTGAAAGCCGTGTAAATCGCGTATGAGCCGGAAAAGAAGGCCAGGATTCCCGTCAGCAGGACCATTATCCCCAGCGAAGTTTGCGTCATTCGCGCTACTCGCGTGCAACAACCTGATCTAATGGCGTCCTGATCCGTCTTTGACAGAAATTGAAGGAATCGTTGTATCACTTGGAAAAGTCGCATCACATCCTCCTGCGCAACAAGCTGCCCAAACAGGGCTTCTCAGTGTCAAAACCTTTCGGGCTAAGGCCGTGAACTAGTCTTTCTCATTAGAGAATAGAGTAGCCACGTCTCGCCTCAAGGAGTGTAGGGATAGTTCTTCAGGCCGACCGAAACTCTCTTGAGCTGGGTATAGGTGCTCAACGGCAAATAGCTCCTGAGCTTCGACGGAGAGTGAAGTTTGACCGTAATGTCGTTCAGCGAAATCGCCGCCCGCAGCGCACCGCTCACCTCCCTGAGCGAGATAGGTTGATGGAGCTTTAGATAAGGCTGCTTGAGCTCCACCGGAACCTGCACTTGAGCGACGGAGATAGTTATCGGGGTTGGGAGGCTGATGCCGATGCCGGAAGCGGCAAGGTGATACGTGCTGGTCTTGGTCGGGTAGATCGTGACGAATCCGCTGGCAGAATTCCCGGTGACGATGCGACGACCCGATTGGTCGGTAATCCAGACGCTCTGAGCTTGAGGGACAGTCCACTGGAGCGTAGCCGGTTGTCCGATAGAGATCGCGGTCGCACTGGCCGAGAAAGAAAAAGGTGTCGGCGCCGAGGCCCGCCCGGTGGCGGAGCCGGAGAAGGGCTGCTGTTGTAAATTGGCGGATGATTGAGAGGCAGCGTAATGAGCCGACGTAGACGCTCCGTTCATCGAGGGAAACGGATCCCAGTTAGGTATCCCTTGACTGAAATGTCGGGCGCGCTCACACCAGGGGCACGTCCGGCGATGATTGAAATAGAGATGTTGGCGATTGAACGAACAAATCTCGAGCGCGTTCTCGCTCTCCTTAAGAGCGTAATACCAGGCCGTGGCATCCGGCCGCTGTCGCGGGTCAGTGTGTCCCTTCACAAAGCATTGCAGGAATAATTCCTGCAAAGGCGGATATAGCATTTTAAATGGAGGTGCAATTGCCGACGGCGCTAAGCTCGAATGCTCAGCGTATGGGAAGAGTCCCTGGGTGACGCATTCAAAATAATCGGGCGGGTCGAGAACTGCGGGCGAAATTCCCGCAAACGGGTATGTGCCCTCCATGAGCAGCTGAAAAAAGAGGACGCCCAATCCGAAGAGGTCGTGCTCTGGCAAACGATCTATCTCTGCAAAGTTTTTGCCAAAAAGCTCGGGCGGCGTGAAGAAGTCCGTACCGACCGGGCAACGATAAACTCTTCCTCCGGGCCACTCTGTAACTTGAAATGAATCGGTATCGACGATGGTCACGAGCGCAGTTTTCGTGACCAGTATGTTCGAATCGTTGACATCGCCGATGACGTAACCGCTCTTATGGATGGCCCTCACCGCGCTGGCGAGATTGGTGGCCGTGCGAAGTAAGGAGTAATAACTGAAGGAGGGAAATCGCACGCGGCGTTCGTCGACATCATAGAGGGCAGAGATGGGAGTCGCGTTCCCGATCAGGGGCATCAGAAATCCAACTACATCCTGATTGCCGGCAAATGAAGTGACCAGTTCAACCGGCCATGCGATCGAGGCATGCCCTTTATTCACCATGGGGTCGTGCGGGGCGTTCGCCAGCATCGCCCTGAGCTTGCCGGCGCGCTCGGCGTTCATCTTGTCTTGGTGATAGATCTTGGCGGCGAGGTCGGGATTGTGCTGTAGACGGTAAATGTCGCCTTCACCACCGCGACCTAGTCGCAGTCCTTCGTTCAGCGAAATTACTTCCCCACCAGGCTGGCATTTATAGTCCATTGCTATCATCTTTCAGAGAAGCCAGTACAAGAGTCAGATCGTCGTCTGTGAGTTCTTTGATTTTTTCGGAGCTGAGGAAATTCGCAAGTACATGATCGGCTTGTATTTCATCCGCCGGGTTCCCTATGAAGTGAAACAAAGGCGCAAAGAAGGCTTCATGTGGGAGACGCTCGGGCCACTTGAGACAAAGCAGTTGGAGACCGTCCGACAGCGCTGCCAACCGCGCGGCCCGGCCACGCCAGACGAGCATCTGCGCCGTCCGCAACGCTTCGGCTGAAGTGATGAAAGTCGTCTCGTTGATGTATTCCTCCAATGGCGGCAGGGTGAGGCCGATGATCTTTCCTGACTCATCGGCGATGACGGTTGCGCCGTCGCCGACCTGCGCGGCGGCAACGAGGTCAGGGCGGACGATGACGAGAATTAACGTAGCTGCTAAATCCTGCGCGCTCACTTGCTGTGCGCCGGCCTCGGCTTCAACCGCGGTTTTAGCCGCGGACAGTGCAGCGTACAGGATGTCTTTCAAAGCCGTTTCATCAACGGCGTCACCGGCGTCATCCAGACGGGCACAGAGTTCTTCAATGCCCTTGCTCACGGCCACTCCCGCGCCGACCTCGGCATATTTGGCCGAACCTGCGCCGTCAGCAATCGCCATGATTAAGATTTCCGGCGAGAGCATCGCCAGGCCATAGACGTCCTGACACACCTTTCCTGTCATTTCGTGACTCGTGCCGCGCTGTTGCGCAGCCGCGAGATTCCATCGTGCAGGAGGCAAGGGAGTCGGCGGCACGTCGATGCTTATACCGGATTCGGCCAATTCCATCAGACGGCCTCCCAGGTTCCCTTTTCCAGAGGAACCATGTTGCCCGGTGTCGATTGGGCTACTTTCTTCATGCTGGACGAGAGCCAAAGAAAGAGTTCTCTGAATTTCAGACTATCGAGCATCTTGGGGTCACGAACCGAAATCTTTCTCAAACATTCCTCGTTTGCGCCACGAACCCCTACGGCGAAGAAGGCAATACGCTTGTTCTGCTCGTCTTCGCGGATGCGCTCGGCCACCTGCTCATAGCCGGTAGCCATTCCATCGGTTATCAGGAATGCCCACGGGCGGTAAAACGGCACACCGCAGTCGTGATATTTTCTTTTGCGACTTTGGATGAGATCGAGCGCCTGGTTGACTCCTCCGACAAGGTCCGTACTTCCCGAAGCGACGAGCGTCGGCGGTTGGAATTCTGCAGCCGGCACGAAGTCCTGAACCACACGAACTGTGCTGTTAAATTCTACGATGGCGATCTCAACGCGCTTCCTGGCGATGTTGTCGCTTTGCAAATCAT
Organism: Pyrinomonadaceae bacterium; assembly: GCA_963702045.1. Taxonomy (GTDB): domain Bacteria; phylum Acidobacteriota; class Blastocatellia; order Pyrinomonadales; family Pyrinomonadaceae; genus JACMLC01. Next base: position 3,443,076 of record OY969701.1, on the reverse strand, counting down.
CGCGCAGAGCTTGCAAACCTGCATTCAGTTCCGTGATCGGCTTGTCGGACATAGATCCCGACGTGTCCAGAATCAGAGCGCACGGACAGCGCGGTTGTTGATCGAGAAATTTGATCGAGTCTTCAAGTGTTGACATTGCCAGGTCTCCTTAGTTTAGAAATCCCGTCTCTCCGGGTTGAGCCTTAAGTCTGATAAGAAGGTCAGCGGGCAACGCTCACCCGCGTTACCAAATCCGGGTCGGTTGAAAAGGCGGCCCTTGTCCTTGTCGTAAGCTGCTCGACAATCACGGGCCCGTCTTTAGGCGGAGGCGGATTCCTGGCCTCGCCGAGCTTGTCCAACATTAACCCTTCAAAAGGGTCATCACCGGGGCCAGGGGCGAGCCCGCGCGTCCCATCGGGCGGATCCGGCGGCTGCATCCAGCCATAGCCCCAGATGTCGACGGTCTGCTGAGGATCGGTATCGCTCATTAGGGCTGTCACTCTGTACATAACTCGAGTCACATCGTCTTCTTTGCTTATCTTTATTGACGACCAATCAACTTTGATTGACGGGAACGATTGCAGCTCGGCTTTTAAGGCATCGGATGGCACTGGCCCATTTTGCGCCTCGGCGACGATGCGGTCGGTGCAAAGGAAAATCTCGGCTTTACTCTTGAGCCACTGTTTATCCAGGACGGTCGACGGCTTCTTGCGACCGTCGAGAAGAGCGCCCAACTTTCCGTTCTCATCAACCGATTTCAAATTCGATTTGCGAACATACGTCGGCGCATTCAGGTTTGAAACAGGGTTCGGAGCGGTCAATGAAAGAGGGGAGAGGACAACATAATTGACTTGAGCGGCTTTTATTAACTCGATGACTTTAGGTGTATGAGCCGCTCCGATGATCAGCGCCACGGGCGCAGTGGTTTCGGCATCCATCATCGCGAAAGTGTTCTTGACGATGGTGCACGAACGTCTTGAGGCCATTTGATAGAAATTAAGATCTTCGAGGAATCCGGCTTGTTGCTTTGCTTCGATTGTTACGCCGAGTGCTCGTGCCTTCGCTTCTATCTCCCGCAGAACGACTGTGGATTCTTCTGTCGACGAGATGTCGTTTCCATACAATTTTTCATAGCGCGCTTTAGCCCACGAGTCTTTGCTGAAGACGGCGTCCAGGGCCTCATCAATTTTTTTGTCGTTGACCAGATTGTTTATTTTGTTGACATCGCTTGCGGTCAGGGACCTTTCAGCGATGCCCGTTAAATAGTCAAGAGCAGCATTGGTCTTGGATGGGCTGACACCGTATTCGCTCTCTATCTCATTCCCTTTTACCTGGACGGCCGGCTGGACGAGGGCAATAAATTCAGCCGCACTTATTTCGCCTTCTCGCAATAACCTGAGGGCTGTCTCCCGGCCTGACTCCTGCATTTTCCCGGTGGTCAAATCGTGAAACCACTTCGCCGGCAGAGCGCCTTTCGTGACGAATGCTCCTTCAAGCGAGACCAGCTTTAGTCCATGATTCTTCTGCAGCCGCCAGAGCATGAGGGCAATCTCCAATTGCCCAATGCGTGAGTTATGCGTCTCTTCGAAGATAAAGAGAGCCTGCTTTTTGCTCCCTTGACCGGCAGCGACGACCTTGCCGACGTCTTTTCCGACTTCTGTCGCAACCCGCTGCAGGTCCCCCTCTTGTATGGTGAACGCGGCTCGCGGAGGAGGTATCGAATCAGTCCTGCATTCCTCAACCGCAGGAAGCATCGATTGGGAGCTTTTCCCATCCGAATCCGGATCACAGGAAATCTGTGAGACAAGCAATGCCAAGGCGAGCGCGAGAGTCTGCGCCTGGCGAAAATGATAAGTCATTGGCCTGGTCATGATTTGATTCTCCTTCTGTCCGGGCTGATCGAGTCGTTGCCCGTGATAATGTTTAGCGCTTCCTCGATACCGGATCGGACAAATGCGTCTTCTTCCGCGTGCCGCAGACGTTGAAGCGCTTCGGTCGCACCACGCTCTCCAATCCACCCGAGTGCAATTGCAAGCCAATATCTAACTGTCGGGTCATATTCCAGGCGCCAACGCTTTTCGAGGATGGGAATTGCGGCGGGGTCCCGCAAATAGCCAAGCTGGCGTGCTGTTTCACTGCGTTCACCAGGCCCTCCTTCATTCAAGCTGCGGAGAGCGGAAGTCAGCAGGGCGGCCCGGTCCGAGTCGGCGAAGACGAAGTCCGCGGCTGCCGGATCAAGTGCGATTAATACTGGAGAAAATTCCCGGTCGAGACCTTCGAGCTGCACTTGATTGCATGCCAGGTCAAAGGCTGTCTTTATCGAGCGGCCAAATCCCAACGCCTGATAAAACGCGGCTGCAAACCAGATAGCAGCGCGACCGTGCTGCACTGGCGACATGCCAATCACGCAATCGATATTTTCGGCAATGGCGTGCGCTTGTCTTTTCGAGTAACAAGCATTGATCACCACACATCGGACGCGATCCCTGAGGATGGAGAACAAGTAGCCCATGCTCTCGGGAGAAACCGGAAGACTCTTGCCGAACTCGTCCTCAAGGATGATTTCACCAGACTCCGTGCCGAGGCCGGCAAAATGAACAATCTCCGGTTTGTGCTGCAGTAGCGCCCGCTGCAGATCGTTGCTCCGCACCGCCCAATGTTGCTTGACTTCAAACAGGTCACGCATTTTTGAGAGACGGATTCGCTCCTCGATCGTTCGTATCTCTTCGTCAAGACGTACCGACGGAACGCCTCTGGGGTTGGCCGCCAAAAACAAAATGCGTGTCATGTCTTACCTCAACGTGAATCCTACTCAGCGCGCGCGTACCTATGAGTGACGAAGAGAGGCGAGAAATTTCAGAGGAGGAGTAAATTCTTTTTTGGCAGGAAGTGGTTGACGGAAGGGAATAGTAATGACGATAGGTAACCAGGCAAAGCTGGTGGGAAGACAATGTGCTTAAGTAGGCTTTGATTAAGTCTCGACTGGCTGGAGCTGAAGTAAACCACGAAATACACGAACAGAGTGAAGACCAAATCACACGAATCGACGAACGAGTCTATTTAAACTTAGTGTGATTTCGCTTCGACTTCGTGTGTTTCGTGGTTCACTCGACTAACTTTTGGAGGATGAAGGCGGGTGATCGATACGCGTCAGGCTGAAACAGTCGTTTCTGCCGGACCTATTTTCTGACCTTGAAGATATAGTCAGCGACATGCACAGGCTCGCCGCTGTCTGGCAATCCCTTTAGCTCGATTCGATAGTCGTCGTATTCCAGAAGAGAAGACAGCAGGACCAGAGTCAACCGCCCCCGTTTGATTTGTCCGGCACCGATTGAATCGTCACTCCAGACATTCCGTCCGTCGAAGGTTGTGATGTGTACGCTGTATTTCCCGTAGCGCTGGTTGGCGCCCAGTTGGAGCTGGAGTTGGATTCGCTTTGTCTCAGCCGTGAGCTTGACGGTTTTCGCGTTGCCTCCTCGCTCAAGAGTCGCCGGGATCAGGACCAGTGAGGTGATGCTGCCCAGATTTGTGCTGCCCCCCGGCTTCGGGATCTGTAATTGTGCGATTAATTCTTCGGCTTTTGCCCGTCGTTCCCTTTCATCCTCTAATTGTTTGCTGAGTTCGGCGTGACCCTGGGTTGCCTCTCGGAGTTTTTCGCGCGCCTCCTGATTACTTCGTTCCACGGCAGCCAGCTGTACTTCCCAGCTTCTTTTTTGAGAATAGAGATACACGATCCAGGACAGCAACACGAGACAGACGAGCAAGACAGAGAGCCATCCGATTGTGGCAGGACGCCCGGCGAACTGGTTGAAGAAACCCGGTTGGATGAGCGGAAAGTCGTTGGCGGAACTGTCAGATTTCGATTTAGCCGTCGTGAGTTCTTCGCTGGAAGGAATCTGCACCGTGGACTTGGCCGGAACGGTCTGCGTCACATCCGAAGTGGTTTGCTCTTTCTCCGCCCCGGACGCGCGTAAGGAAGCAATTAAACCTTTGGTAAATTCCAGCTCGCGCTCCTGGCGGGGCGAGGAATGAAAGAGAGTCCTGGCCCGTTCCAACTGTTCATCGCTCAGTTGTCCCTCAAGATATTGCTCAAGCAGAGCGTCTTCGGCTGATAAGATTTCTTCGAAAAGCTCATTGTCAGCCATGAACTGCGCTTCCACCTGATCGCGCTCCTGCTCGGACAAATCGCCGAGCAGGAAGCGTCTGATTAAATCGTCCCTATTTGCATTCATGCTGACACTCACCACTCATCCGATATATGACAGTAAAGCAAATTAATTTCTCGTGCGACCAGAATGTTTCCGACAATCCTCCCAGCAACGCTTTAGCGCGTGCTTCATGCGGTGGACTTTGAGCCGTAGTGCGTTAAGTGTGAGCCCCTGTTTCTCGGCAATAGCATTTCGCTGATCATAATCCAGGTAATATTGCGCCAGCAGCTCGCGCTTCTCGGCGGAAAGCTGGTCGAGACACTGCGTCTGACAATCGTCCGTCGCGCCCGAACCGGCTATCTGCTCAACCTCGTCAATGTCTATTATCACTTCGCCTTTATGTTTGGCTCTCAAATGCTCCATAAAGACATATGTGGCGATCGCGTACACGTAACTATATGGCTTGTCCGATAAAATCTCTTGTCCGCTGTGAACATTCTTAAGCAACCGGCTCATAGTTTCGTCGGCCAAATTGTCAGGATCTTCGCATCGTCGCCAGGCAAAAAACTTCACGAGTTTCAACCGGCACCGCCGAAATCCTTCGTCGATAGATGGCGCATCGGGCTCGAGTAGTCGAAACAACTCATCGAAAGCAGTTTGACCGAATTCTGGTTCCATGAGGTTACATTGGCCTTGATTTAGAAGCCTGCTTTGGTTAGGTCTAAGCTCGCATGGCCGCAGACCGCGCCGGAAAGCTGTTACCGGGATGAGGTGCCCAGCAGGCTCAATCTCGGTTCCATTCTCCCTCCAGGACAAAAGCCGCCCAGTAATGAGGGAATCGCCATTCACCCGTTTGCCACATCTTGATCTGAGCCACACGCAAAGCGGCCGCCGGGGTCAGGTTTTGAAGGAACATTGCCTCATAGAAGTGACGCATTAACTCAGCCGCCGCGCGGTCGTTGATGCGCCAGAGACTCGCCACGACACGCGCCACTCCGGCATACATGAAGCCGCGCGTCAATCCGATCAAACCTTCGCCTCTGGCCTCTTTGCCGAGACCCGTCTGACAGGCGCTCAGGACGACCAGATCTGCCGGCAGCTCGAGATTATAAACTTCGTTCAGGCGAAGGAATCCGTCCTGCGGTCGGCCCGATTTGTCTATCAGCGAAAGGACAATGCCCGAAAGCTCGGGGTGCGAGCTGTTGAGCAATCCGTGGGTGGCGAAATGGATAACGCGATACTGGCGAAGTTCGGGATCTAAAGCTGTCTTCAGACTGGCGTCAAAGCCGATGGCGCGTTTGGTCTGGTCTTCAGGCACGATCGAAAAGATCGCCTGCGCTTCCTGCAAAGTGAAGGGCAGTCGCTCGAAAGTCACAGGCCCGTTATCGGTGTCTATCTCCCGGGCTGCCCGATCCAATTGCCGGTTAAGGAGCTTGCCCTCCGTGCTCTGTGCGGGTTTCGCCTGCGATGAGGCTGGGCTCTTCTGCTTCAGAGACCTTACTCGGGGGTCGTCGCTTTCAAACACGGGGTCAGCCAGGACGGCCACAGCTTTTTTCGCTTGCGGACGCCCGCGCACTTCGTTGCGAAACACTGCCAAAGTAGAAAGCGAAGGCAGCATTATCACTTCATGGTCGACTATCAACGGTTGCCGCGAGGCAAGAGCGAGCTTTTCTTGTCCCGGTTCAGGCAGGGCCGTGAAAGGGATATATTGCAGGATGCCATCGGCAACGATCACCAGACGTTTGCGCTCCAGCTGCGACGCTACAGGGTCCAGGAGAATCTCGCTCAATCTGGCAGCCCACACCGAGTAGTCCGCCACGGACTTTTTCAAGCGCGCTTCGTGCTCGGCCTCGGATTCATTTTTCCTGCGCGCGTTGTTGGTCGTTAAGCACTCATATAACTTCCTCGCCGGGGCATCGATGGCGGCACGACCAGGCAGCTCGAAGCTCTTTATCGAAGTCGCCGTCACCATCCAGCCATAGCTGCGCTCTTCTCCCAGCGAGTACTCCAGGAGCACAGTCTCCTGGTCGAGTTCCTTTTGGATGTCAGACAGTTTGAGTTGGCGAGGTTGAGTCAGGGCTGCGTACCGTGGGCTTCTGTCTCTTACCCTGGACTCTACGTCCTCGTACTGTGCGAGGAGAAGCTCGACTTCCTTTTTAATTGCATCGGCTCGCTCAAGCGTGGGTTTTCCTGCCAGCAGGCGCGTTTGCTGATCTGCTTTCTGGTTGAGTCGTTGCCGGATGCGACCTTCTTCGGCCAGTAATTCGGGGTCTACGCCCTGACGAATATCTGTGCGTGCTTCGACGAGGTTCTCCAGAAGAGTCCGGGCGCGCGCGTGTTCGTTCGCTTCCAGAGCGACAGTCTCATAGCCTGCCGAGGGCGCTTGCTTGTGCAGACGCATGAGCAAATCAACATAAAACTCGTAATGCTGATAGACCGTTTCGAGATAAGAGATTCGCAGAGCCGGGCTGGCTACCTTCGTCCGTAGATGCTCAATCAGGTCAAGGGATCTTTCGATGTGAACGCGGGCCGCGTCCATCTGTCCTAAATCACGTTCAGTTCGTGCAAGGTTGAAGAGAGTTATGACTTCGCCTCTGCGATCTGCCACCGCCTCCATCAGCGGCAACGCCTGTTGATAATATTTCATCGCCTCCGGCTTACTGCCCAACTGTTCATGCAATAAGCCGATGCTATGTAGGATGTAAGCCCCGCCCCGCCGATCCAGTACCTCGCGGCTCAGAACCAACGCCTGCTGGTAGTAATCGAGAGCTTTGGTTTTGTCTCCGGTCGAGTTGAGAACATTGCCTATATCTTTCAGGGTATAGGACTCCATGCGTCGATCCTGCACGGCACGACTGGTGGACAATTTCTGATTGTAGAATTCGAGCGCTTTTTCTTTCTCGCCGAGCGCAAAGTGAACGCGTCCGATATAGCCTGAAGTAATCGCAGCATAGTTCCGATTATCAATAGTCTGAAACAGCTGAAGCGCCAGCGCGTAGCTTTTCAAAGCCTTACTTTTTATCCCAAGGTCGTCATAGAGATAGCCGATGCCGTTGAGCGTGGCCGCTTCACCGCTGCGATTTCCAATCGTCTGGAATAACACCAATGCTTGATTGTGAAGGTTAAATGCCTTCTGCTTCTCTCCCTGCAACGCATAAGCCCCGCCCAGTGCGGTCAGGGTCAGGGCCTGTTTATGGCGGTCATTGATCGTCTGACTGACGGCCAGCGCGCGGTTGTAGAAATCCAGAGACAACTGCGTGTCGCCCAGATTGCCGTGTAGATATCCAAGATTGAGCAGTGTATAGGCCGACCCCTCGTCGTGATTTACCTGCCGCCAAATCGCCAAAGCCTGGTTAAAGTTCTCCTGTGCGAGCATCACATCGCCGGAAATAGAGTGGATTAGACCAAGTTGGTTGAGCGAGTCGGCGACGCCGCGCCGATACCCTGTGCGGTCGCTTATCTCCTTCGCCTGGCTGCAATAGGGAAGCGCCTTCTCAACATTAGCGAATTCCAGATAGGCGTTACTGATTTGATTGAGAAGGTCTGCTTCCATGTTGGGATCCGGAAGTCTTCTGGAGATCTGCAGCGCTTTGTCGTAATGATCAATTGCCAGCCTGTAATTGCTCAGAAGTGAGTGGATGTCGCCTGCCCGTTTGAGATTCTCCGCTTCGCGACGCGAGTCACCGATTAGATTCCAATAGCGCTGCGCCTTGCCGTATTCCCCGATCGCTTGCCGGAGCGATTCGGCCTTCCATTCGGCGCGTAGCCGATCACCCCTGGCCACAGCTTTGTTTGCCAGGGTCGAAAGCTCGGCAGACGTGCGCTTTTGATCTTCGCGCTGTTGAGACTTCGGGGCAGCAACCGCAGTGAATGAACAGAGTGTTATTAGGAGAGTGAGCGATAAAGCAGACGGACAAGTCCTAAGCTTTCCTCTAAAGCTCATTGGCGCCAAGCAAAATAGCCTTTGATTGTTCATTGCATTGTTGGAATGGTTTCCACCTTTGAACGACGGGGATTGAAATTAGCGCGGTGATGACACATCGTAAAGAAAACTGGCGTCAGTTACAACATAACTCAATGACGAAAACCCGCCGTATTTCCTGAGTCTCAACAAAATTTTTCCTGAAGTCGAGAAAGGCATGAAATTTTTGGCCGCCATTTGTCAATTATGTGATGGAAGGCTATTCGCAGACTGCGACAAACCAACCGAGCCGAGGTTTGCAGAGCAGGCTTTCAAATAGTGAACCGCTTCGAGCGCTCACTCTTCGATCGTCGATTGTGAGTTGCGAAAGAAGGATTGTTCGAAACCAAGTATCACCAAAAAAGGAGTCTTTAGATTATGGACAAATGTAGTGAAGAAGAAGGAACCAACCAGAAACCGGAGAATACCCGATGCGGCGGTCCTGATGACACAAGAGGAGAGCTTGAGGACTGCAGGGAAGCTCCGCCCAAAGAACCGGACAACGTCACACGGGGCGTGCCGGAACAGTCCCCGTCGAGTTCGCATTAGTCCTCCGGCAGAGTAGGGCAGGGTAAGTTCGAGTAATGCTTGGTCTCCTCGATGCCGGGACCCGAGCTTATCCTGTCCGTCCTGCTTCAATTAATATCGCGCTCTTTCGCAACTCGCTACATGTTGCATCGAGAAAGGAGCGCAGATATCTCCCGCTCGCAGCTGAGGAAGGCAGACCCTTATGACTGATCAGGTGAAAATTCTATTTCTTTCCGCCAACCCGAAAAACATAACTCATATTCGCCTCGACGAAGAGGTGCGAAGCGTAGATGAAAAAATACAGATGGGTGACTGTCGAGACCAACTCGCGCTCATTCCGCACCTGGCCGCAAGGCCGGGAGACCTGGCGTACACATTGCTCAGACATCAACCTCACGTGCTGCATTTCAGCGGACATGGTTCTGCCACCGAAGGAATCGTCCTCGAAGACGACAGCGGTCAGACCAAGCGCGTCGGCACTGATGCACTGGCGGCCTTGTTCCGTACCATCAAGGACAACCTTCGAATTGTGGTCCTGAATGCTTGTTATTCTTCTCTTCAAGCTGAAGGAATCAGCCAAATCGTAGACTTCACCATCGGAATGAACAGGGCCGTCGGAGACCGTAGCGCCATAATATTTTCCGCCGCCTTCTATCAGGGTCTCGCTTTTGGACGCAGCGTACAGGAGTCTTTCGACCTGGGCGTCGCCTCGATCATGGTGCAAGGCATTGCAGAATCAGACATCCCCGTATTGCTGACAAAGAAAGGCGCGAACGCGGCCCAGACGTACCTTGTCAGGTCCGACAAGCATCGGGCGGCGGAAGAGAAGCCTGCTCGACCACAATCGACTACTGAGAATCATCTCGACGTACATGGCAACCATATATCTTCTGGCGGGGATACAAAAATCGGTAATTACGTTGAGTAGCTCTGCCACAGAAAAGCTGGAACTAAGGGATAGGTCTTTAACTCTCACCCCACTTGTCCTCACCCATGGAGTCTGCGCCTGAGGCTGGATTCCGGGTGGTGGTTCAGTTTGAAATTGATCTTTGCTTGTGATTAGAGCAACACGGTCGAACGAAACCACGAAGTTGCACGAAAGCGACGCAAATCAACACGAAACCCGTTGATTTTTTTGTGTAGTTTCGAGAATGGCTGGTTCGTGTTGTTTCGTGGTCAGCGGTTCGTGCCTGTTTACTAAGTAGAGTGAATTCAAATTGAATCACTACCGAAATCCGACTGGTTTGTGGTTTAGCCGTCGGGTAGGTATTCGACTAAATCGATTGAGCGGAGCGAGTCATGCAATGTCCTAATTGTAGTAGAGAGTTAGTCGACCAGACGCGCTGCCAGGATTGCGACTGGAAAGACGAAACTTCCCAAGAGAAGACTCCCACGCTTGAAACCGGCGATAGACAGGAATCCGCCGGTGATTTGAATACGCCCTTTGCTTATGACTTGCCCCCTCAGGTCGCAGGCTCATCCAAACAACCCACCCAAACAGAATCGTCAGAACGAAACAAAGCGCAATTTCAAGAACCGGTGCCGCCGTTATCTAACGTTGAGACAGCGGTAAGTGGCAACACGATAAATTCCAACGGCGACCTGAGCATCATAGGACAGGCCAATAAGAGCATAGAGAACATTTTCCAGACAGAACTACACGACAGCGAAATACACGCCGAACGTACTCTCCACAGCACAGAAGTACGGAACAGCAAAATACATTCCGGCGGCGATGTCACCATAGCCGGCACCAGCATCACTATTCAAAATGGTATTCCGTCAGGTAAGACTGAAGAAGAGAGATCCATATATTCCTTCACTCAGCAGTTGCCTCCGCGAACGATAGAGCTACATGAGTCAGTTCAGGCAGTAAATGACAAGGTGTCCCAACTAAAGGCCACGCGGCTGATGTTTATTACCTGTCCCTACCCACAGTTCGCAGTCGATGCCGGACACGTGGCTATTAAAGGTTTAGGGCTGGATGGCCCCGATCAAAATCGCATTCTCTCTTACGAAGATGTCGCTGACAAACATGTCGTATTCACCGCTCAGAAGTTACTGGAGCAGATCCCGGAAAAAGAAGAAGATGATGACGAACGGTCGATTCTGATCTATGCGCAGAACACTTTGGCGCAGTCATTTCTCGACTCGTTTTTTGATACTCCAAATCGGCTGGACATTATTAGAGCGGAACTAGGACGTAGCGACTTATTCATGGTAGTTATCGTGGCTCCACAGTTTGCTCAGAGAAGACTGAACTCTCTCAAGCGGACTCCGCCGTTTGCTTACGTGGAGATACCCTTCTTGTGGCCCTTCCTCCAGCTAAATTACCCGGACAAGCACGAGCAGCTTAATGCAGAGATTATCTGCCAGCGAGCGCCGGGGGAAATGGGAAAATGATGACACCAATTTCTGTCAGCAAATAGTCGATCTTTATGAAGAGGATCGATTGGAAGCCGTGGTGGCGGATGGAGGCCCCCCCGATCCTAAGCTTTCGGCTGAGTCGCTGCTCAAAGAGAGCAATCCTGTTAGAAAGACCGTTCTCTACACCGTCGCTTTTTTTCAGAAGATAACAACGCTTGAGTTCTGTCGTATCGTCGAGACGCTCCTGGCCGGGCGAAGTATCAGCGTCGTTTCGCCGGCGCCCGGTACGAAGAACGGCGACGCCGATGTCCAGACGCCGACTGAAGTGTCACTTGTCCGTATCTGGGAAGAAGAGAGAGATAAGATTTTCACCGAATGGCTGCGGGAGACCTCCCCAACTAAAGAATCCGTTCGGGTGGTCGGCCTCTCCAGCGCTGTCCCGCGCGAACCACTACGAAGGCTCTTTGAAAAACAGCATCGGTTTTATGTGCTCGATCAATTCAAGGCGCTCCAGGAGCGGGGAATCTTCTTCTATCCGTCAATCCGACTGGCCGAGAATACGACTCAACTTGCAATCGAGATGGCCACTCTTTACTCCGACGAGTTCAACGAAGATTGGATGGTCGGCTTGATCAAACGCCTTCGACAGCATTTCCAATCTGACTCGTCGAACGCGCCCGACGGCGGTGATGCGATGTTTCGGTTCCTAAGACCGGGAGAATGGAACCGGGCCCTGGCGCGGTTGTCTGACATTTTCCGTCGAATGCTGGGGTCACCTCAACTCGAGGGAGTAGTTCAAAAGAGCCTCGAACATCTGATTAAAGGTGGCTATCACGAAGACAACCTCTTGATAGTCAAACAGCTTCAATTCACTCCTGAATTCGACGCGCTACACTGGTTCAAACAGTTGTTGCATCGTGCCGACAACAGAACCCGCCAACTCAGTTACTATTACCTTTACTCATATCTGAAGAGGATGGGAAGCGGCGTCTATGAGGGACTGAAGAAGATCGAGTCATGGTTGCCGACAGCCGAGCGTGATCCCGGTTCCTTTTCTCCATTTAATAATTACGTCCTGCGGTTGCTGATTCAATATGGCGTGGAAACCGTCGCACGTTTCAACGGGAGACACTACGGCGAGTGGCCCAGCCGTTATCCGTTGCTCGCGATCAGGGACAGCGAAAGCGCTATTGAATGCACGTCGTTATTAGCCAGATGGCTTCTTCATCCGGGAATAGAGGCCTCTTTAGCCGGTCTCAGGATAGGCGGCACTCAAATGACTTTGATCGGCGCATTGCTGGCTGAATGGACTTTTATTCTCCTCGGGCCGAGAGACTCTCCTCCTGTTGAGATTTCGGTGCCTCCAGGAGAAAACGGAACGCAAGCAGCAGGTGCCGCGGCGGACGTCACTCAAAATGAATTTTCCGCAGCGATGCTTTGCGATCTCTTGATTCAGCAATTTGCATCCAGAACGGATCTCACCCAACGACTTGCACTGCTGACATATTGGAACAGATTGAATCACGACCTGCTCATATTTTTCGGAGGCTTGCCGTATAAGAGTGAGCTTCGGAAAGAGATTCGCTGGAAGCGCGATCTGGTCGGACAATTAATCACGCAGTTTAAGAAGGCGGCAACGGCAAACAGGAAAAACGTGCGACCCGCACTGTTAATCGGTGACGACTCGACTTTGCCTAAGCCATCAAGCGCAATGTGACGGAGAGTAAGATGACGCAAACAAACTTCTTGAGCACAATCATACGTGAAGTGACTGAGCACGCGAAGCCGGCGCAGGGCAATGAAGAACTGGTTACGATTGACGTTCGCTCGGGCCAGTCCGTACCCACACCAGGTTTCCTCGAAACGCTCACCGGGAATTTCAGATATTTTCTAGTTTCAAACAATCGTGATCCCCCAAAAATTATCAAGGGGATGAAGCGGGTTAAGTACAAAGAAGGTCAGGAAGAGATTTTCTTCGCTATCGCGTACGAGGGGGGATGTCAGCCAGGCCAGGAATGGCGGCTGGCCCAATGCTTCTTCAAGTCTCCCCGTTTGGAAGATGCCATTAACGATTCGCTCGCCAGATGGCTGATCGAATATTTTTCCACCGGCGGATTAACTATCGATGATTTCCATTCTGAAAGTACGAACGCAGCTAATGTGCTGGCGACTAAGGCTGTCCGGGAATTCGGACTGGAGCTAAAGATAGATCTCCGATTGGAAGGGCTGGATACACTCGCCACGCTCGAGTTCGGCCCTTTGCTCTTATCTTCCAGGCTGAAAGACTTCGCCGAAGAAGAAGAGATTTGGTTGAAGATCGAACTTGAAGTCGATCAGCAACGCGCTCTAAGAGCCTTGCTCAGTGGAAAAACACCTTTGACGGAATTGGTGAAAAAGGGTGTTCGTAAATACTTTGCGAACCACATTACGCCGGAAGCCTTTTATCGCGATCTCGCCACTGATCAAATCAGACAGGGGCTGACCGCCGATTTAAACACGCTCTTGAAATCCGCAGGTCGTAGAGTCGGTTTTCTCTCCTTGCAATCGAAGGAGGATCCCCCTGGCCCTTTCAAGGGTGAATCGGTGATCGAATATGTTCATCATGAGTATCCCGACCCGATCAAGCTAAAAGTTTCCGTGCTGATGATTCCCACCAATCGCGCTCTCTACAAAGCCAAAGGAAAGCCCAAATTAGAGGAGTGGTTCAACACCAATTTGCGTGAAGTAGTCGATCTGTCATTGTTCGGCATGTCATACGTCGATCTGTTGCTGGACTTTCCGAAGTTGAAACTGACGATTGATGATGCAATGAATCTGAGGGCGCAGGAGATCGGCTACAAAATCGACCAATTGATGACGATCCTTTATCTGGAGCCATTCGAATGGTTGAAGCGGATTGACATCGCGATTACAGGCACGGCTTCGAACAACGGACAGGTGGCAGAGGCGCTGTTCGAGACAGGTCTCTCAAACTTTTATGTCGGATTGGAGATTTTTCTTACCGCGAGGGTTAAGGATCTGCGAGGTATCTCTCCTTATCTAGTCGCCAAGGTGAATGTGCCGCAAAGAATGAAAGAGGAGATTATCAGGCTAGTCAGAAATCTTTTGCACGGAACACATCCCGAACGATTCCATATGCGATATGAGAGGATTGCCGGCGCGGTATCCTCTTCCAACGAAATTTCATTTGAAGAAGAATTGCGAAAAAAGATCCATTCTTTTCTAAAGACGGAATTTAACGCAGAAGTGATTGATTTAGTCCTTAAGCCGACGCGAACGGATTTGCTGAAGACATTCGACGAGGTTGCAAAGGCGGCGCAGGATTTTGCGGCCAGGGCGGAGTTGGGAAGTCATACAGGTGCGCTGACGATAATAGTGAAAGGCAGCTTTAAGATCGTTGATATCAATGATTGGAAGGTATTCAAAGGCTGTGACGCCAATGTTGCTGCCGTCAGGAAGAGAATAGAAGACGGCATCCGCGCCCATCTAAAGAGCGCGCGTGAAGACCAGATGAATTTTACCGAAGAGACAGGCATTGACGGGTCGGTTGCCAAGGCTTTACAGAGAGCCGCAGCATTGGTAAGTGAGGAATTTGGACTGGTTGTCAGACTAACGACGTCTTACTGGGATTGGGAAGATGCCCTGAAACAGTTTGGGCGGCAACAGGACGAGAAAATGCTGATTTCAGTACAGGAGAAAATCTTCAGCTTGCAAGAGCAACGCTTAGAGATGATCGAACAGGACGAGAGCCCGGAAGCTATCAAAGATATTGAGGACCGCATTCGACGGCTGAGCGCGACTCTAAGACCGGCCCTGGCTGCCGGCATCGGGGTTCGGCAGATAGGGAAGCCAAAGGCCGAAAACCTCCTCTCTTCTTCTGAGGTGGATCAGACCGATCGTTAGTCTGAATCGACAATCGCCTGGCAACTTTGATTTTTAAAGCAAGAAGTCGCCCACGGTTTCAAACACCGTGGGCGACTTCGTTTGTTCTTTGCGCGACTTCCGTCCTTCAATCGAACGGGGTCGCTCTTTTTGGTTCTACCCCTGCTGCGACAGTTTGC
Source organism: Pyrinomonadaceae bacterium (assembly GCA_963702045.1). GTDB lineage: Bacteria > Acidobacteriota > Blastocatellia > Pyrinomonadales > Pyrinomonadaceae > JACMLC01. The sequence continues at coordinate 3,428,032 of OY969701.1, read as the reverse complement.
CGATTAGGGTGAACAGCGGGAGGTACATTGCTATGACGATCGAACCGATGGTGACGCCGAGGAAGCCGATCAGGACCGGCTCGATCATGGTCAACAGGTTCGCGATCGCCGAGTCGACTTCTTGTTCGTAGAAGTCCGCGATCTTGCCCAGCATCGCGTCCAGCGCGCCCGTCTGTTCGCCGATGCCGATCATCTGCGCGACCATATGTGGGAACACGTCGGTTGCTTTCAACGGATCGACAAAGCTTTCGCCGCGTTCGACGCCGGCGCGAACCTTGGTAATAGCTTCTTCAATGACAGCGTTGCCCGCCGTGCGCGCGGTGATGTCCAGTGATTGCAGGATCGGAACACCGGAAGAGAGCAGCGTGGACAGCGTGCGCGAGAAACGGGCGACCGCGATCTTGCGCATGATGATTCCGAAGATCGGGAGCTTCAGCACGAACTTGTCGAGTCGATAACGCCCAGTCGGGGTTCTGTAATAAAAGTAGACCGCAGTACTGATCGCGATGACCGAAAGCAGTATCGAGAGTCCGCCCCAACCAGCCAGGAATCGGCTGAAGCCCGTAACAATACGCGTCGGCAGCGGCAACAGCTCGCCCGGTCCAAGCAATCCAATGAAGATGTTCTCAAACTGCGGAATGACCACAATCATGATCACTGCGATCGCAGCGATCGCCATCAACACAACCGCGGACGGATAGATCAACGCCGAAATAACATCGCGCTTCAACTTCACCATCTTCTCGATGAAGGTCGAGAGTCGCTGGAGAATCAGGTCCAAAATACCGCCGGTCTCGCCCGCTTCCACCATGTTGGTGTAGAGCTGATCAAAGATCTTCGGATGGCGCGCCATGGCGGCGGCCAGCGTCGAGCCTTCTTCCACGTCCTGCCGAACCTGGCCCAAAACCTGCTGAAAGTGCTTGTTCTCCTGCTGTTGCGAAAGGATTTCCAGGCACTGGACCAGCGGGAGTCCGGCGTCGATCATGACCGAAAACTGACGCGTAAAGACGGCCAGCTCTTTCGACTTGACCTTCTTGCGGCTGCCGAGTTTGGGGATGCCGATCTCGCGACCCTTCTCTTTGACAGAGGTGAGCGTGACCTGCTCGCGACGCAAAAGTTGTCGCAAGGATTCCCGGTTATCTGCGACGCGCTCGCCGACTACAGTTTCGTTCAGTCGGTTACGGCCCTTGAAGACGTAGGTTGGCATGTTCGTGAAACTCCTAAGAGCAGTGAAAAGTGATAAGTGACAAGTTACGAGCGAAGAGTTTCAAATTGTCACTCTTCCCTTGCCACTTGGTTTTAGCGTGGTCCCGGACGCGACCCAACCGGGCGGGCCTGGGCGTACGGACTCGGATGTTGAGCCGGCGGAACTCCCGGACGCGGTTGCGGCTGCATCGGCATTCCCGGTCTCGCCGGGTTGCCGCCGCCGTTACCGGTATTGAGTCCGGATCCGCGTTCGATCAGGTCCTTCAGCTCGTCAGTGTTTGACGAGCGCTGCATTGCCGTCTCAAGCGAGATCGAACGTTTGTGATAAAGCGTAGCCAGCGACTGATTGAAGGTCTGCATTCCGTACTTGTCCTGGCCGGTCTGCATCATTGAATAGATCTGGTGAACTTTGTCTTCGCGGATCAGGTTTCGGATGGCGGCGTTCGGAACCAGAATTTCCAGCGCCATCGCGCGGCCTTTTCCGTCACCCTTGGGAAGCAACGCCTGGCAGAGAATTCCTTCCAACACCAGCGAGAGCTGAGCGCGAATCTGCGCCTGCTGGCCGGCGGGGAAGACATCGATGATTCGGTTAATGGTCGAAGCAGCCGAGTTGGTGTGAAGCGTGGCAAAAGTCAGGTGGCCCGTTTCAGCAATTCTAAGAGCTGATTCGATCGTTTCCAGGTCGCGCATTTCGCCGACCAGGACTACGTCCGGATCCTGGCGAAGCGCGGTTCTCAGCGCATCAGAAAATCCATGCGTGTCGGCATTGACTTCGCGCTGGTTAACCAAACAGTTCTTGTGGCTGTGCAGAAATTCGATCGGGTCTTCGATCGTCAGAATATGTTCATGGCGATCCTGGTTGACTTTGTCGACCATCGACGCCAGCGTCGTTGACTTTCCGGAACCGGTGGGACCAGTGACGAGGATCAAGCCTCTCGGCTTGTCGCAAAGCTGCTTTACGATGGGAGGAAGACCGAGTTCGTCAAAGGCTTTTATTTCATACGGAATGGCGCGAAAGACCGCGCCCACCGCTCCCCGCTGGTTAAAAAGATTGGCGCGGAAGCGAGAAAGCCCTTTAACACCGAACGAGAAGTCGAGCTCGAGGTTCTCTTCAAAGCGATGCTTTTGGGCGTCCGTGAGAACTGAGTAAGCCAGCTGCTTGGTATCTGCGGATGTGAGTGGACGATAACCGTCAAGCGGCTGAAGGTGTCCGTGGACACGTATCTGCGGCGCAGAGTTTGTAGTGATGTGAAGGTCCGAGCCTCCCGCCTCATAAAGTTTCTTGAGCAGGTCAGAAAGAGAGAGCTGAGACTGGGGTTCATTCATTGACATCGGTTTCTCCCTGATGCGCCCCGGAGAGTTGGTAAAAGGGGGCCGGTGTTGCGCCGGCCCCGGCGCTATTGTTTCTGAAGGAAGGATCCAACTAACGCTTTGTCGCCTCGACCTGCGCCGTAGGACTACCCTGGCTCAGCGACGAGACCATCTGTTCTGATTGAGCGGCCACGCGATCCGACGAATCCACAGGAGCGCTGGTCGCGAGCGAGTAAATGCGGCCATCCACTTCCGTGAAATAGTAGGTTTGAACTTGTGGCTTTCCGCCGTTTGACGCAGGGGTCTGCGCCAGGACTACGAACACCTGACGGCCGTTGATCTCCTTTTGGAAATCGTTCACAACCCAGCCGCCTTCTTTGATCATCCGGTCAATTACTGTTCTGCGCAGAGTGGTCACAGGTACTCCGCTGAGCATGCTGTTCTGCTTGCGCTTGGGTAAGACGTAGGCTTGCGGTTGACCGGCCATCGCAACGACCGAAAGTGTTGCCTGTCCGGTTGTGTTGATGCGGAACTTCATTTCGTTGGCGTCCGTTGCGGGGCGGCTCCAACCTTCCGGCATCTTTACGGTCCAGAGACCGCGGGGGTGATTGTAAACGCCGCCCGGTGTCGTTGCCGGTTGTTCGGCTACACCAGTGGTGACGGCTTTTTGATTTTGCGCGCGCAAAGCTGAAAGCGCTCTGCGACGAGCAAGCTCCGCACGTTTGCGCCGTTGACGAGCGCGATAGCGTCGCCACCAGGCGCGCGAATGTCGACGGAAACGTTTTCGACTGTGGCTTCCGGCCACGGATCGTTCACCGCTGCTTGCCTCTGAACTGGTCAGCGGCAACATGGTTACTACCGTAATCAACATTAAGAGAGATAAAGCGGCTGCGCGCAGCATAACTCCTCCACTTCTTTAAGCCACCGTTTCCCGCACAACTTCTTCTATGGTGGTAATCCCGTTTCTAATTTTATGGAGGCCGGACTGACGCAAGGTGAGCATGCCGTCATCGACTGCGCGCTTGCGCAATTCCAAAGACGATGCGCCTATCAGAATCAGTTCGCGTATTTCGTCCGTCACTTCCATAACTTCATAGAGTCCGACTCGTCCTTTGTAGCCCGTGCCGTTGCAGGTCTGACAACCTCGGCCCTTGAACGTCTTGATCTGCCGCGCTTCATCTGCGGTAAAACCAATCTCGACAAGTGCCTCCGGCGGAGTCGGATGCTCAATCTTGCAGTCTTTACAAACGCGGCGAATGAGACGCTGCGCCTGAATCAGGTTGACGCTGGTGGCGACAAGAAAGGGCTCTATGCCCATATTCATTAGGCGGGAAATCGTGGAAGGAGCGTCGTTTGTATGGAGAGTGGAAAGGACTAAGTGACCGGTCAAGGCCGCTTTGATAGCGATTTCTGCAGTTTCGAAATCGCGAATTTCGCCGACTAGAACTATGTTTGGATCCTGGCGAAGGAAGGAACGAAGCGCGGCGGCAAAGTTCAGACCGATCTGTTCCTTCACCTGCACCTGATTAATTCCAGGCAGGTTGAATTCGACAGGGTCTTCAGCCGTCATGATGTTGGTTTCCGTTGTGTTCAGTGCCTGCAGCGCTGAATACAACGTGTTGGTTTTACCGGATCCGGTTGGGCCGGTAACTAAGACCATCCCGTACGGTCGCGAGATGTTTCGCTGGAATTTGACCAGTGACTCGGGTTCGAAACCGAGCTTGGTCATGTCCAGCATCAGGTTTTCTTTGTCGAGCAGGCGAAGCACTACTTTTTCGCCGAACAGCGTCGGAAGGGTTGAGACGCGGAAGTCCAATTCACGCGAACGCGAATCGACTTTCACCTTGATCTTGATGCGGCCGTCCTGCGGAAGTCGCTTTTCGGAAATGTCGAGCTTCGACATGATCTTCAAACGCGAGATCAATGCGTCGCGCAACTTCAGCGGCGGATGCATGATGTCGTACAGCACACCGTCAATACGGAAGCGAATGCGGAACTCTTTTTCGTACGGTTCGATGTGAATATCCGAAGCGCCGCGTCTGAGCGCGTCGACCATCAAAACGTTGACCAGACGCACAACCGGCGCGTCTTCGCTCATTCGCGAGAGCGTGGAAAGGTCTATCTCTTCGTTGTCCTCGATCACCTCGAGGTTATCGACGCTCTCGGTGTCGAACTCAAACTGGCCCAGCGATGCCAGGTCATCATGAGTAATACCGACCGCGTGGCCATTGCCGTTGCCGTTGCCACCGCCATTCATGCCGCTGGCGCTGAACATGCTTTCGAAAGAGACGTCGGTGACCATACCGGCCAGTTCGATCTCTCGCGAGTGGTCGTAGTACTTGGCAATTGCTTCGTGGACGCTAGCCTCGGAAACGACTACGGGTTCGATATTCAAGCCGGTCATGAACTTGATATCGTCCATGGCAAAAACATTGGTGGGATCGACCATCGCCAGCGTTAGCGTGGCTCCGACACGGGAGAGCGGAAGTACGGAATACTTCTGAGCAACCTCGTGTGGGATAAGCCGGATGACCGAGTCGTCAATGTCAAACAACTCCAGGTTCACAGACGGAACGCCATACTGCCGTGAGAGAACTGCCGTAATCATGTCGTCCGAAACTAGTCCGAGTTTGACAAGATTAAAGCCCAAACGGCCGCCGTGTTCGCGCTGGTAATCCAGAGCATCGCGCAATTGCTGCGCGCTTAGCAGATTTTCACGGACGAGAATTTCGCCTAATTTGGCTGACATCTTTGATGAAGTTCCAACGTTTGCGAAACGTATTTATGGGGCGGGTAGTTTGAGGCTGCCGAATCGGGTGGCAGCATTGGAACCGAAAACCTTGAATAGAAGCATTGCCAACGACGGCCAACACTGTTGGCAAGAGAGATACTACAGTTTAAACAAGACAGCTGTCAAGTTGATTTTTTCCGGTCATATTGACGGAAAAAGGGCTCAACTGAGGATCAAAATATCCTTGGCTGAGCCCGATTTGCTTTTAAGCTTTTTTAGTGGTTTATCCGCGACGGCGTCCGGTCGGTGCGGCCTTTTGCGGCTTGACGTTTTGACGCTTCAGCTCTTCCAGCACGGCCTTGGCGTCGGCTTTGAAGGCATGCGTGTCAGGAGCCTTGTCAACAAATTGCTGTAAATAGTTGGCCGCTTCCTGATACTTCTCGGCGTCACCGGTACCAAAAAGCGCCAGGCCGGCGCCCAACATCGCTTCGACGTTATCCGGATGGCCGGTAAGTACCTTCTGATATTCCGCCACAGCCTTGTCCACCGCACCGGCGTCAAACAGCATCTGGGCGCTGTCCAGCTGCGCTTTCAGCTTTACCGCGTCGTCGGTCTGCATTGCAATAAAGTCCTGATAAGCAGCGTATCCGTCATCCGCCTTAGTCGGATCGACCTTCGTGACGAAGATCTTCATCGCATCGGCACGAGCCGAAACAGCAGCGCGTTTGTTCGCCATCTGTCGCGCCTGTTCTGTCGGATCCGCCGGACTCGGCATAGCTTTGATCAGCTCCACCGCTTTGCTCGCTGATTCCGCCGACTCGCGAAAGTCCTTACGGGCGGCTTCCAAACCAGTGGTCTTCTCCGTAGCATCTTTCGACTGGACCGCGGCGTTGTACCGCTCCGCACCGCGCATGCGAAGCGCAACCGATTTGTTGGTCAGAAGCGCGGCCTGTTCGGGATCGGCTGCCAAACCTTCGCTGTAAAGCGTGACCGCCTCATCGTACTTCTTCGCTTCAAGAGCTTTCCCGCCTTCTTCAAAGGTTCGTCTTACGATCGCGTTCGACGCTTCGACTTTCTTATTACTGGCGTCAATCTCAGCGTTTTTGCGAATCAGCTCTTCCCGTTTGAGGCGATCTTCCTCGCTCTCGCCGCTACCGCCGGCCGTCGCATCCGCATCGCCGGAAGCCAGCTTCTTCGCTTCGTCCATCGTGTAGCGTCTGCCGTCGCCCGGATCGAGCGTGATCACGTACTCGGCATCCTGCCCGGCCTTGATATTGGTTCTGATTTTTGGCGAGGCGCCCGGAGCGCTGACCGACAAGACATATTTCCCGACGATGAACATTCCCAGAATGTTGAACTCACCTCTCTTATTCGGCTTGATGTTTTCCTGTTTGCTGGGAATATCCAAACGGTAAACATCGACGACCGCGTTCGGCGCCGGCAGGCTGGTTCCGTCTGCCTGTTTGAGCATGACTTTGCCGCGCAATGCTCCAGTCTGTGCGAAAGCCGAAACGCCGCCCAGGACAAGCACGGTTGCCGCCACAAAAAAAGTAAGAAAGTATTTGCGATACATCGAAGGTTCCTCCAGCGGAAATGTTCAGGCTCTCAATCGAGCAGAGGGCCGGTTAAGATGCCCTGAAAGCAGCAACAGGTTGTCAGCAATCGTCATGCGCGAAAGTTGTTCTTTGAAACTCTATTGTGACTCATACTTAATAGGGTCTGCAACACCAGCGCGCTGGAAAGCACGCAGGCGAAGCGCGCAGGAATCACAGCGTCCGCACGCCAGATCTGATGCGACATAGCACGACCAGCTCAAATCGAGCGGGGCGTTCAGCTCCAGCCCCCGCTGTACGATCTCTGTCTTAGTCATTTCGATCACGGGCGTTCTGATCTCGATAACCGTATCCGGACGCGTGCCAATGTCGATAACTCGTTCAAACGCGCGATAGAACTCGGGGCTGCAATCCGGATAGCCGGACGAATCTTCGGCCACCGCGCCGATGTAAATGCTCTGCGCTCGCAACACTTCGGCCCAACTGACGGCGATCGCGAGCAGATGAGCGTTACGAAATGGAACGTAACTGGTCGGGATCACTTGCGCCGTTAGATTGGCTTCCGAAACCGGAATGTTGTCGTCCGTAAGAGACGAACCGCCAATCCGGGCCAGGTGCTCAATCGAAACTGCCAGTCGCTTTTCCACGCCATAAAAATCGGCCATCTCGTCGAACGCGCGTCGCTCGCGAGCTTCAGTTCGCTGGCCATACGAGACATGTAGAAACGCCAGCGAATTGTTTTCGTCTCGAGCAATTGCCGCGCTCACGCAGGAGTCCATCCCACCCGAAACCAGACAGACAGCCAGCGGTAAAGATGAAGGAAAGGCCCGAGCCGAAAGTGAAAGTTCGTCGAGTTCGCCGGGCGGATAGGCGAGTGCGCTGTCATTCGATCCACCCATCGATTGGACTCGGCCATCGAAGGAAGTTGACGGCGCTGAAACGCATGGAGCGTTCATCCCTACCTGATATCCTTTCGCGGTTGGCGGTAATTTCAACGGCGGCGCGCTTCCGCGTAGCGCTTCTGCTTTGGATTTCGAATTCTATTTTACGCCGGTTTCGGCTGTCAAAGAACTCTTTCAGACAAATTGAATCGGCCGCTTAATGCATCGCTGACGAGGACTTAGTGCATCAAGTACCGTAAGGTGTCGCCGCATAGTTCGTGATAGCATGGATTGTTCCAGGCAGATCAAATAGAGCATCCCGCGTGAGCCAAACAACCGCACAATCAGAAAAGTTGGTCGCAGAAGGCGCGACTCGTCTGATTGCTCGGGCTTCGGAACCCAGATCGTTAAAAGTCGACGATTTGACGGTTCGACTCAAATCGGTGTTGGAGAAGTATCTGTTGAGAGACGGTCCGACCGCCTCGTCGGACGCGATCGGGAGTTTTTTTGACTCGCTTCACGCGGACGATTTGTGTCTGATCGTGGCTTGCGAGCGAGGCGACCAGAATGCCTGGAACGATCTGGTCGAGAGATTTGGAGCGACGGTGCGGTCGGCCGCTCGATCCGCCAGTTCGAACGAAGATGCTGCCGAAGATTTGGCCCAATCAATTTGGGCGGAGCTACATGGGCTTCGCGTTCGCGCCGATGGCCGGCCGGCGGGAAAGCTCTCGTATTACTCGGGGCGGGGAAGCCTTGGCGGATGGCTGCGGGCCGTGGTCGGACAGTTGGCGGTTGATCAGCACAGAAAATCTTCGAAGCTGGTTCAGACGGAAGAGGACGCAGATTTCGACCGGCTCGCGCGTTCATCGAATGCGGGCGAAGAAGCGTTTAGCGCGGCCCAATCACATTCCAACCCTGAAAATGCGCTGGCGGAAAATCGCGCGGCGAGCGACGTTGAAGCGGCGCTCGCAACGGCCGTTGGGGAACTTGCGGGCGAAGACCGTTTACTCGTCAAACTTTATTATTTCGATGGACTGCGGCTTCGAGAAGCGGGCGCGGTGCTGGGTGTTCACGAGGCGACTGCCAGTCGAAGATTAACGCGTATTCAAGCCGATATAAGAAAGCGTGTGGAATCTATTTTGATGAAAGAGCATGGCTGGACTCGGAGCGAGACAGCGAGGTCGCTGGCGGACGCGGCGGCAAATCTGGATACCGATCTGGAAATGATGTTGACCGATGCCGCGCAGGTAGAAGGGCGGGCGCAACCGCATGACTAACACAATTGCAATAAAGCAGAACGCAACGCCGGTGCAAGCAAACAGCCTGCTAAACGTTCTATCGTTGGTCGCGGTTAACGAAATTCGCCGCGCGCTGAAGTAATCCGATGAAACTCGATCCGAACACTGAAATGGACCGGCTGCTCAGGCGCCACTCGCGTCACGGGCAGGGTCCGTCTGGGTCATCATTCGATCACAAGGAAAATGGGGAAAACGGTTCGCATCTGGATGCGGACGAGATGATCGCGTTTGCCGAAAACGCGTTGCCGGCGGCTACCCGTGCCCGCTACAGCAATCATCTGGCTGATTGTGATTCGTGCAGAAAATTGGTTACGGATCTGGCGGTGTCGTCGGGAGTCGCGGCAAAGATCGAGAGTCAGACTACACCGCAGCTCGTCGCAACGACGCCTCGCGTCACTTGGCGAAACCGGCTAGGTGCTTTGTTCGCTCCGGCAGCGCTTCGATATGCAGCATCGCTTGTTGTTCTGTTGGGCATTACCTTTGTCGCGATCAAGGTGTTTCGCGGTGGACGAGAAATGACATTCAGCCCGGCGACGCAGGGGACTTCGAATCAACAAACGGCGCCGGACAGTCCGGACAGTAACGCGCAATCACCCGAAAGAGGATTGAAACCAGCCGGGACCGCGCCTTCTGCCACACCGGCGGATGTCCAGCCTGATGTTGACCCGGCGCAGAAGAAAGACGCGTCGAGCCAGGAGTTCAGGGTTGATGGTACGGAGACGACAGTTACATCGGACGTGCCTAAATCGGGAATCGCTCAAACGCCGGTTGCCGGCATGCCCGCCGAGGGGCCGTATTCTCCGGACGGGGTGGGAACTAAGGAAGCTTCGCAGAACGCACAGCCTTCAGTGAGTAACGCCAGGTTGCCCGCGGCCCGCCGTGCCGAAGCGGGCAAGGACAAGAATGAAGCTGACGAGGGGGGCGCAGCATCAGGCACGGTCACTCTTTCAAACACGCGCTCTCAAGTCGAACGCGAAACGATGGCGAAGAGCGCCCCACCGCCGAAGACCAGAGATCAATCAAGAACGAATGAAGAACAGGCGGGTGAGCGAAAGCGATCCCCGGGCCGACCGGTTGCCTCCGCTACGGACAGTGCGGCGGGAGCAACCATGGACGACAGCGCGGGAAGAGAAGATCGCGACAAGAAACTGGCCGATCGACGAGCTGTCGGTGGAAAGCAGTTCTTGCGACGCGGGAACGCATGGGTGGACACCGCTTACAAATCCCAACCGACAGTGAATGTGCGACGAGGCTCGGAACAGTATCGCGCTCTGGTAGCGGACGAACCGGGCTTGCGATCCATCAGCAACCAGTTCGATGGTGAAGTGATCGTCGTCTGGGGCGGCAAGGCCTACCGCATTCGGTGATCGATGTCCGCACCGATGGAGCGCAGGCGGCTCGCCTGCGCTCCTTCGAACACTACTCACCCTGCGAACATCTTCTTCACTCACAACGTATCACCCGCCAGCACGCTTGAACCTAACGCTTCTTTGATGATATAGCAGCCATCGTCACCGAAGCGCTAATTGCACTCAACCTGTTTAATATCATTCGGAGGCTTTATGTATTGTTCGACTTGCGGCGTCGAAGCGACGCTGGATGTGAACTATTGTAAGCGTTGCGGGAACTCGCTCACGTCGACCACCACGGCAATTCAGGCAGTGCCAGTCAGCCTTTCCGGTCCAAGCTGGGCCATGGCGGTGGCGATTGTCGCGATGGTCGGAATCATCTTCGGATCTGTTGTGAAGCTGGCCGGCAGAGGTGTCAGCGCGGTGGCGCTCACCTGGATTGTGATTGCGGGTTTGGGAGCAGTGGTTGGTCTCGTTGCGTTGATCTTCCGCCAGCTTTCGCGACTGGTTGCAGAGAACCAACTCCGCATGCATCAGCCGGCGCAGATTCGACCGCCGATAACCAGCGAACTGAATTACACTCCGCAAGGCGCGTTGCCGCAGCCCGCGGCGAGCGTTACCGAAAACACAACCCGCTTCTTCGAGCCTGCTTACAAAGAGCCGGTTGAAAGAACCCGTTAGTCAACTCGTTCGAAAGGAACCGCAGCGTAAATGAATCAACGTCCCCGCCGTGCGACCCGCACAGCGCATCGATTCAGCCTTTCACTATTACTTTTCGTTTTCTTCGCACCCACCGTCCTGCTCGCGCAGGAGTCGCCAAAGCCGGAACAGCCGGTAAATAAAAAGCCACGATCCGCCGGCCCTGGTTCGGCATTCAAGCGGAATCCAGGCGTTGCGCGGATGCTGGCAGCGGTCGACACTCGCAACATCGAACGCAGTATTCGCAAGCTGGTGTCCTTCGGCACTCGCAACACATTGTCCGATCCGAACAATCCGACTCGCGGAATCGGCGCGGCACGAGACTGGATCTATAGCGAGTTTCAGAAAATAAGCGACGGGACGGGCGGCCGACTGAAAGTAGAAAAGCAGACATTCGAACAAGCGAAGGCGGCGCGCGTCCCTTCGCCGACGATGATAACGAATCTGGTTGCTACGTTGCCGGGTACTCAGTCTACAGGCGTAGATAGGATCTATGTTGTCAGCGGACATTACGATTCGATGTGTACGAGTCCGACGGACGCGACCTGCGACGCGCCGGGGGCGAACGACGATGCATCGGGCGTTGCGGCGGTGATCGAAATGGCGCGAGTGATGGCGCCGCACAAGTTCGACGCGACGATAATCTTCATGGCGGTTGCGGGCGAAGAGCAGGGATTGCTCGGCGCTACTTATTTCGCTCAACAAGCGAAGGAGAAGAACTGGAACATCGAAGCGATGTTCACCAACGATATTGTCGGAAACACGCTGGGTGGAAACGGAGTTCGCGATCGGCGCACGATCCGTGTCTTTTCCGAAGGCGTGCCGACGAACGAGTCAGAAGCCGAAGCCACCACACGGCGCGGAGTCGGCGGCGAGAACGATTCGGCTTCTCGCCAGCTGGCGCGATTCATTAAAGAGGTCGGCGCGGCATACCTGCCGGCCGTGAACGTAATGATGGTTTATCGCCGAGATCGTTATCTTCGCGGTGGGGATCACATTCCGTTTCTTGAACGCGGCTTTCCTGCGGTGCGGTTCACCGAACCAAACGAAGACTACACACACCAACATCAAAATGTTCGGGTTGAGAATGGAGTCCAATTCGGCGATCTTCCTAAGTACGTTGACTTCGGCTACATCGCGCAGGTAGCACGTACAAACGCGGCGTCGCTGGCTACCTTGGCGCTGGCGCCTTCGAAACCGAAGAACGTGGCGATTCTGACTCAGCGATTGACGAACGATACCGATCTCAAGTGGGACGCAAACGGCGATTCGGATCTGGCCGGTTACGAAATTGTTTGGCGCGATACTACCTCGCCTGTTTGGACCAGCTCGCGCGCCGTCGGAAATGTCACCAGCTTTACGATGAAGGGAATGTCGAAAGACAACTACTTCTTCGGCGTGCGCGCGGTAGATCGCGACGGCAATCGAAGCCCGGTGAGTTTTCCGAAGCCGGTGCGATGATTTAGCTTCGAAGAGAAATCGATTGCCGCTAGTCTTGAGCGTGATTTGAGTTTTCAAGGCAGGATCATTTACCACGAAATAGCCGAACAAAAGGAAAACCCAATCACACGAAGTGGAAAGAGTGGTTCAAGGTCGCAGTCCCTTTTCGTGTAAATTCGGTACGGCTTCGTGTTGTTTAGTGGTCAAGTGTTTTCAAGAGGCGAAACAGATTATGAACCAGGACATTGGAACCAGTCGCAAGCTGAGTATTCTCCTTCTAACTCTGGTCGGTGTCTTCGCATTCATACAGACCACCGGCGCGCAGACATCGCCGCGATTGAAAGAGGTCAAGATCTATTTATTAAAGTCCCCTTACGACAATAGCGACGCAGCCAACCCGCACGGCTTCGGACCGGTTACTCGCCGAGTCAACGCCAAATCGCCGCTCCGTTCAGCGCTCGTGGCCTTGACCAAAGGCCCTACCGCGGCAGAAAAGAAGCAGGGATACGAAAGCCCCACCTTTGGAATTCAGCTTCTTTCGGTAACGATCAAACGCGGAGTTGCGTATACGTACTTCAATATGCCGGAAGGCGCGATGTTCTCGGGCGACGGCAGCCCGTTTATTTTTGAGGACGCAGTGAGGCGAACTGCTCTTCAATTTTCGACGGTTCGCAAGGTGGTGGTCTGTTTGGACGGGATTCTTGATTTCGGCAGCGAAAGCGACGAACCATCGAAGAAATGCCCGCGACCGTAACCCCACTGGCGGCCAGGCTCCGGGTGCTTTTCCCGCAAATTTAGTCAACTTTCGGGATTTCGCGAACGTCTAACCAATTGATACGGGCTTCTGATCTATTCAAAGCCACGCGAGATTGTCGCCATACTTCTCATTAATAAGGTGGTCCGATGAAAGCTTTAGATTACAGATTCCTTAGCAGCTTTGCGCGAAGTGCAACAGCCGTGGTGTCGATGCTGGCTCTTCTGACCGGCACTTTTGCCGGTGCTGCGTTCGCGCAGTCGAAGCCGCAGAAACAGCGGCTGAGTGACGATCAGTTGGTGTTACACGTTCTCAACCGACTCGGCTTTGGCGCTCGACCCGGCGATGTCGAACGCGTAAAGGCCATCGGCGTCGAGAACTACATCAAGCAGCAACTCAATCCGGCTGGAATTGAGGACCAGGTCGCGGACGCAAAGGTGCGAAATCTGCCGGTGCTTTCGATGTCCACCGCCGAGCTTTACGCGAAGTATCCAAATCCCGGCGTGTTGATCCGTCAGCTTCAGCGACAGGGCCAATTGCCCGAGGATCTGGCGCAGCTTCGTGATAATCGAAATGGAGCCAACCCCCCGCCGCCGCCCGGATCGGATCAGATGATGCCGAATGAAGGTGAAGCGGCTAAAAACAACGACGATATGCGCGACGATGGTCGCGCGGCTTATCGCCGAGCGCTTCGCGACTATTACGTTAGAAATAATCTTCGTCCGCCGCAACAACTGATGCAGGAGCTTCACGCGTCGCGCATTCTGCGAGCGGTTTACAGCGAACGACAGTTACAGGAAGTGATGGTCGATTTTTGGACTAATCATTTCAACGTGTTTTCCGGCAAGGGCGTCGATCGTTGGCTGCTTGTGTCTTACGATCGCGACGCCATTCGGCCAAACACGCTTGGCAAGTTCCGCGATTTATTGCAGGCCACTGCACAAAGCCCGGCGATGCTTTTCTACCTGGACAATTTTCAAAGCGTCAGTCCGGATGCGCCGCAGGCTGGAAACCGCGAAAACCGGCGACCGCAGCAACGAAACCGCGCAGGCGGATTGACCGGCTTGTTAGGCAACGGGCGAAACGCACGCGGTCGTGATCGCGGTGATATCAAACGCCCCGATGGCGAGATGATCCGCGAAGACATGCCCGAACGCGCGCAGCAGCAACGCGTCAAGCGAGGCATCAATGAAAACTACGCGCGCGAGTTGATGGAGCTGCACACGCTCGGCGTCGACGGCGGCTACACTCAGAAAGACGTTCAGGAAGTGGCCCGCTGTTTTACCGGCTGGACCATCTTCGACCCGCGTGGTGTCAGCTCGCGAGTCGCGCCGCAGATGGCGGACAACGCCGGCAAGTTTTATTTCAATCCGCGGCTACACGACGACGGCGAGAAGATGGTTCTCGGCAAGAAGATTCCCGCGGGCGGCGGCATCAACGACGGATTGATGGTGCTGGACATTCTGTCGAAGCACCCCGCGACCGCGAAGTTTATCGCGACCAAGCTTGCGAGCAAGTTCGTATCCGACAACCCGAGTCCGGCGCTGGTCGATCGTATCTCCACGGCGTACACGCGCAGCGAAGGCGACATACGCGAAACACTGCGAGCTGTCTTCACTTCACCGGAGTTCATCGCCCCCGACACGTATCGAGCGAAGATCAAGACTCCATTCGAGCTGGCCGTCAGCGCTGTCCGGACTCTGGGCGGCGAGACGAACGGCGGTCCGTCTTTCCATCAGTGGATCGGGCGAATGGGCGAGCCGCTTTACGGCTACCAGGCGCCGACCGGCTATCCGGACACGGCGGAAGACTGGGTGAACACGGGAGCGCTGCTTGAACGTTTGAATTTTGGATTGGCGCTGGCGAACAACCGAATTCCAGGAACGCGAATCAATCTCGATCGTTTCGCACTCAAGGAGAATGGCGCTTCGTCCGCGGATAGAACTCAGACGATCGAGCGATATCTGGACGTGCTGTTACAAGGCGACATCCGTCCGGAAACAAGAAAGCGGCTGATGGAGAAATTGAACGAGCCGCCGCCCGCGGCCCCCGCGGCCAATAATGTGAAGAGCGACATGACTGGCGCGACCGCCTCGTCGATGGCGGGCCCACGCAGGCGTGCCGAGTTCAACGCCGGGACTACTTCTGAGACAGTCAAGATCGTTGGGTTGATTTTAGGATCGCCAGAATTCCAGAGGCAGTAACAGGCGATTCGGGCCAAGGACGCCGGGACCTGGAGAGAGCCAATACGGGGTCATCGTTAACTCTCTCTTGTTCGCGGCGTCTTTGTTTGGCTGGTTGGGGAGGGGCCGGGGGGGCCAGGGATCGGGGGCCGGCGGGTTGATACTCCCCTCCCTTTGGGACGGGAACATGATTGAATGTTCATGAAGAATTTAAGAGATGTAATGCTAAACACCGCTTCATCATTGCGGCGAAGGCTGATTCTTATTGCCGTGCTCATGCTGACAAGTGCGACGGCGATACAAGTCTGGATGAAACCTGTCGCATTGCTGGCCGCGACTGCGACCGACGCTCAGCAGGAGCGATTCAAGCTCGCCGCAGAGTATTCCGAGGACACTCGAGGATTGTCGGTTCTCGTCATCAAGGGCGACAAAGTTATCTTTGAGCAGTATCAGAATGGCCATAGCGCCGATCGGCCGCACTTGCTCGCGAGCGGAACCAAGAGTTTCGTGGGTGTGATGGCTATCGCGGCAGCGGAAGACAAGCTGCTCAAGCTGGACGAGCGCGTGGCCGACACGATCACCGAATGGAAAACGGACCCGCGCAAGTCCAGGATTACGATCAGCGACCTGTTGCATTTGATTAGCGGCATAGGCGGAGGGAATCTTGGTCGCCCACCGGCATACGCCAGCGCGATTGCTGCCAACGCTGCTTTCGAACCGGGAACAAAGTTTCAATACGGTCCGGCGCCTTTCCAAATCTTCGGCGAAGTCATGCGTCGAAAACTTTTGTCGCGCAAGGAAGGCCCGCTCGATTATTTGAAGCGACGCATACTCGACCCGATCGGATTGAAAGTGAGCTTTTGGCAGATGGGCGTTGACGGCAATCCGCATTTACCGTCGGGTGCTTATCTGACGGCTAAAGAGTGGGCGAAGTTCGGGATCTTT
The DNA here is from genome assembly GCA_963702045.1 of Pyrinomonadaceae bacterium. Classification (GTDB taxonomy): domain Bacteria; phylum Acidobacteriota; class Blastocatellia; order Pyrinomonadales; family Pyrinomonadaceae; genus JACMLC01. The sequence continues at coordinate 3,411,682 of OY969701.1, read as the reverse complement.
ATTAAGAATGGCGGCAAATGGAACGGTAAGCAGATCGTTGGAAAGAAGCTTTTGGAGCGGTGCTTTCAGGGGAGCAAGGTGAACCCGGCCTACGGTCTGACGTTCTGGTTGAATCATCCGGGAAGTGGGCCCGTGGGTGACGACGACGATAGTGCGCCGCTTCGCACACGAGATTTGATTGGCAGAGATGGGATTTACGCAAAGGGTCCCGCGGATCTTGTGATGGCCGCGGGCGCCGCGCAGCAGCGGCTGTACATCATCCCGTCGCTTGATATGGTGATCGTGCGGCAGGGACGGATTAGCCGTTACAATGATGCGGAATTTTTGGCACGGTTGCTGGGAGAGTAAGTGGTCGGTGGTCGGTGGCCACTGGCCACTTTTAAAGAGGTAATACAAAATGAGCATAAATCGAAGGTTCTTTTTGAAGTCTGGTGGGATCGCTCTTGCGAGCATCGGCATTGCCCAATACGCGCCGTCGTTCCTTGAACGCGCTGTGCTCGCCGGAGGTTTGAATCCGGCGAATGGTCGCCGCAAGACTCTGATCGCTATTTTTCAGCGCGGCGCGGTCGATGGTCTGAACATGGTCGTTCCGCACGGCGAACGCGACTATTACTCGCTGCGTCCGACGCTGGCGGTTCCGCAACCTAAAGCCGGCAACGCGGACGCGGCGCTGGACCTGGACAAGTTCTTCGGACTTCATCCTTCGCTTGTGAGTCTGAAACCGCTTTGGGATGCGAAGCGGCTTGCGATCGTTGACGCGGTCGGATCGCCTGATAACACACGGTCTCACTTCGACGCGCAGGATTACATGGAGTCCGCCACGCCCGGCGTTAAGTCGACGCGCGATGGTTGGCTTAACCGCTATTTGCAGAACAGTCCGGCCACGAACGCGTCGCCGTTCCGAGCAGTTTCGATGACGCAGAACATGCCGCGGACCATGCAGGGACGCGCGCCGGCAGTCGCGATCAACAGCTTGTCCGACTTCACGATTCGAGCGGGGACCAGCTCGGCGAGTGTGCAGGGCGGATTCGAATCGATTTATGACGACGGCGCCAACGACGTGTTGAAGGGAACCGGGAAAGAGACTTTTGAGGCGGTCAATTATTTGAAGCAGGTCAACCCGACTCAGTACAAGGCCGAGAACGGCGCGCAGTACCCGCGCACTGCATTTGGAAATTCGTTGCTTCAAATTTCGCAGTTGATCAAATCGGATGTCGGGCTCGAAGTGGCTTTTACAGAGATGGGCGGATGGGACACGCATTCAAACCAGGGAAATTCGCGCGGGCAACTGGCAAATCTTCTGGCGCAATTCGGCGCGGGACTCAATGCGCTGGCGACCGATCTTGGCAAGCGAATGGACGATGTTGTGATTCTGACTATGTCCGAATTCGGACGCACCGTGCGCGAGAACGGCACGCGCGGGACGGATCACGGACACGCGAATGCGATGTTTCTGATCGGCAATTCGGTGCGCGGCGGCAAGGTCTATGGCGAATGGCCGGGTTTGAGCAATGGGAAGTTGTATGAAGGACGCGATCTGGCGATGACTACGGACTTCCGCGATGTCTTTGCTGAAGTTGCGGTGAAGCATCTTGGCAGTTCGAATTTGCAAAAAGTATTTCCAGGGTATGCCGGGGGAGCGTCGAAGTTTCGAGGCGTGTTGAGCTAGGGCTTCATAGGCTTACAACATCAGCCGGTAACAACTTCTCTAGTTACACACAGTCAGGAAGGGGACCCTGTCCCCGCTTCAAGTAGCGCTACTAGAGTGCCTGGGACCTTTTTCTTTTGGTTGAGTGGTTTCATTATTGAAGCGGGGACAGGGTCCCCTTCCTGACTGCGAGTTATTCGATTTGAATGTTCAATTCGATGCTTGAACAGCGACGGTTCTACCTCAGCCTTCCAAACCTGTTAATGAAATAGAGCATCACTGCGGCGATCACCGACACAATCACTGACAGCGTAAACGCTTCGTTATCGCGCCCGGCCTGCACTGCGTCGTAAATCGCCACCGATGCGGTTTGCGTCTTACCCGGTATGTTGCCGGCGATCATGATCGTCACTCCGAAATCGCCGAGCGCTCGTGCGAATGCGAGCGCGGTCGCGGCAAGAACCCCGCGCCACGCCAACGGCAAAGTCACGCGAAAGAAAATCCGCCATCCATTCATCCCAAGAGTTCGCGCAGCAGCTTCAAGTTGAAGATCGACCGCTTCGAACGCCGCCCGTAGACTCTTTGTCACCAGCGGAAACGCATGGATAGTCGCCGCGATCACGGCCGCGGTTACCGTAAAAGTGAGACGAATTCCGAATCGGTCATAGAGAAACCCGCCAAACCACGAACGCGTCCCAAGCAACACCAGCAGGTAATAACCCAGCACCGTCGGCGGAAGCACGAGCGGCAAGGTCACGATCGCGTCCAGCACGTCACGTCCGGGAAAACGTCTGCGCGCCAAAATCCATGCGACGCCCCCGCCCATGCTAAGGGCGACCAATGTCGCGGCGGTGGCTACGAGAAAAGACAGCCGGATGGGAAACCAGTCTATTTCGCTTCCAAACATTTGTGTGCAGGTCCGTTTATGAGGGTTTGAGTTTCATTTGACGATCGCAATTATCCGCAAAGGCCCGCCGGTCCCGTCTTTGATTTTCATCGGAAGCGCAACCACGCTAAAGCCCTTCACCGGCAGTTGGTCCAGATTCGCCACGTTCTCAAATGCCGGAATGTTCTTTTCAAAGAGAATCCGGTGGCTCTCGAAAAGCTTGGATTGTCCGTAATCAATGCTGGGCGTATCCAACCCGATTGCTTTGATCGATCGATTTCTGACGAGCCAACGCGCGGCGTCCGGGCTTAAGCCGGGGAAGTGAAGCTTTGCGACCGCGTCCGCTCCGCGTTCGTCCGTCCCCATGTATCGTTTACGGTCCGGCCAAAACTTGCCGAAACCGGTTCGCAGCAAGACTATCGCACCCGCCGGCAATCGTCCGTTCACGCGCTCCCATCGCCGAAAGTCCTCTACGCTTACCTGGTAATCCGGATTCGCGGCCGCTTTTTTCGAGACATCGACCAACACCGCCGCGCCGACCAACTGCTCCAACGGAATTTCGTCAACCGAATGTTTGCCTTTGGCGAAATGCACCGGCGCGTCAATGTGGGTGCCGCCGTGTTCGGCGGTCGAAAATTTGTTGGCGGCGTAGAAATAACCAGCGTCGGTCTCGCCTTCAAAATCTTTCTCCAGACGAAACGAATCGGCGGTGGGCCAATACACCGTTTCCGAGTCGAAGGCATGCGACAGATCAACAATTCGTCCCGATCCGATTTGAGCTGAAGCGGTCAGGGCCGAAATCAGTAGGAAGACAGTCGAGCCCAGAAAGAGAAAAAGCTTTTTCATGACAGAAACCTCGAGATAGGCATTGGTGCAGTTTGGATTAGATTAGCAAACGAACCACGAAACACACGAAGCCGAAGGCGAACCACACTAAGCAAAAGAAACTCGTTCGTCGATTCGCGTGATTTGTTTTTCAGTTCGTGCATTTCGTGGTGGATGCTTTTTGAAGTTGGCGACTCGATTGTAATGAAAGACAGTTTGTCCACGAAATCATGTGAAGCGAAGCTAGCTCTGGCCCGAGAGCGTTGCTACTATGTGAACGCAAGTTCAAAATTTCGATTGCTTCAGCCCGCTGGAATTTGAGAGGCCATTGTACATGGATTTTACGATCTCCCCCGAACTGGAAGAGCTTCGCCAACGAGTCACCGCTTTCATGGACCAACACGTCTATCCGAACGAAGGCAACGCGATCGAGCACGAAGGATTGCCGGTCGAACTTGAACGCGAACTTCAGGCGAAGGTAAAGGAGCGCGGGTTGTGGGGGCCAAACGTGCCGCAGGAGTGGGGTGGGTTGGGCCTGGGCTTCGTGGGCCAGGGCGTCCTTAACGAAGTGATCGGACGATCGACGATCGCGCCGCGAATCTTCGGTTCGATGGCGCCTGACGCCGGAAACATCGAGCTGCTGCATCTCTCCGCGACGGCTTCGCAGAAAGAGACTTACTTAAGGCCATTGGCGGCGGGCGACGTGCGGTCGTGCTTCGCCATGACGGAGCCCGAAGTCGCCGGATCGGACCCTACCGGATTGCGCACTCGCGCAGTGCGCGACGGCGGCGATTGGGTGATCGATGGCCACAAATGGTTTATCTCCGGCGCGCAGGGCTCGTCGTTTTCAATCGTCATGGCCGTGACCGATCCCGACGCGGACGAACACCACCGAGCCAGTATGATTTTGGTGCCAACCGCGACGCCCGGGTTCAACATCATTCGTTCGGTTGAAGTGATGGGCTCGAGCAGCGTGGGAGGACATTGCGAAATTCGATTCGAGAACTGTCGGGTTCCGTTTGAAAACCTGCTCGGCGAAGAGGGCCGCGGATTCGAGTTGGCGCAGGCTCGATTGGGTCCGGGGCGTATTCAGCACTGCATGCGTTGGATCGGCGCGGCACAGCGAAGTTTCGAGATGATGTGCGACTACGCGTTAAAGCGGATATCGTTTGGCGAGCCGCTGGCGCAAAAGCAGACTGTGCAGAATTGGATCGCCGATTCGGCGGCCGAGATCAACGCCGCGCGTTTGATGACGTTGCAGGCGGCGTGGAAGATGGATCGCGGCGACGACGCCCGGATCGAAATTTCGTTGATAAAGTTTTTCGGTGCGAAAGTTCTGAACGACGTGGTCGATCGAGCGATTCAAGTGCACGGAGCGCTTGGCTACTCGAAAGACACGCCGCTTGAATCGTTCTATCGCGATGCGCGCGCCGCGCGAATTTACGACGGGCCGGACGAAGTTCACAGGATGGTTGTAGCCCGGCGGATATTGCGCGGGTTCAAGTGATGGCCCGGTTTGTAATTCTTAACGAAGAGGTTTCACGCAAAGACGCAGAGAAAAGAAAACCCGAAGGCGCAAAGTAAATCGCCTGAGAATCTGGTCGGAGGTCGAGAAGATTGTGTATCGACCTTGGCGTCTTTCGTTTTTCCTTTCTTTGCGCCTTTGCGAGAAACTGCCTTTCTCGCGCTCTTACTTTTTCACAAGCTGAGTCAATGAACACAGACACCGCACCGGTTCGACCAAACGAAGGACTCGATCTTGATGCGCTCGGCGCATATCTGCGCGAACACCTGGATTCGTCGATTGACGATCACACGCGAGTTCAACTCGAACAGTTTCCCGGCGGCCACTCGAATCTCACGTATCTGATTCGGTTTGGCGATCACGAGCTGGTCTTGCGACGACCGCCGATCGGCCCGGTTGCTCCGACCGCGCACAACATGCCGCGCGAGTACAAACTTCTCAGCGCGATTCACACGGCCTTTCCGCTCGCGCCGACGCCCGTACTTCTTTGTGAAGACTCCGACGTGATCGGCGCTGCTTTCTATTTGATGGAGCGACGCCGTGGCCTGATCGTCCGTCACAGGATTCCGAGCGAAATCGGCGAGGACCCAGCCATGCGACGGCGCGTCAGCGAAGCGGTGGTGGATACGCTGGTCGACCTTCACAGCGTAGACATCGTTTCAGCCGGCGTAGGGCAAATCGGCAAGCCCGCCGGCTTCGTCGCACGGCAGGTTCATGGATGGACTGAGCGTTGGCAGCGATCCAAAACCAGCGAAGTTTCGGAGATGGATGACGCCGCGCGCTGGCTCGCAGAAAATCTTCCGGCCGAAACCGATGCGTCGATTCGCGGTGCGACTCTGGTCCATAACGATTACAAGCTCGATAACGTGATGCTGGATGCCTCGGACCCCGGACGAGTCGTGGCGGTGCTCGATTGGGAAATGTGTACGGTCGGCGACCCGCTGGTGGACCTTGGACTTTTTCTTTGCTACTGGACTTTGAAGGACGAGAGTGACGCGGTCGGCGGTTCGCTCAGCGCCGTGACGCACGGACCGGGCTGGCTGACGCGGGAAGAGATTGTCGATCGTTATCAAAGACAGACGGGCCGTGATCTGTCGCGGATAGAATTTTACGAGACGTTTGCGCTTTTCAAGGTCGCAGTGATCCTCCAGCAGATTTACTTCCGCTTCGTGCGCGGACAGACAAAGGATGAGCGATTCAGCAATTTTGACGTGCGCGTTGCGGGTTTGGCTCGCGCTGCACAGCGGCTTGCGCTCCGAGGGGTCTGACCGCGCGGTCCGGTAGTTAGGTGTTCGACGATTTCAACTTTACCGATCAACATTATCAAGTTCGATACGCTGGCTTCGACCAACACCGAGGCGACACGGCAGGCCCTGCTCGGCGCTCCCGAAGGAACCTGCATCGTCGCGCGCGAACAAACCAGCGGACGCGGTCGCCGCGAGCGAGTGTGGGTTTCGCCGGCCGACGCGGGTTTGTATTTCAGTATTCTGCTCCGGCCGAAATTCGAAATCGCGAAGTGGCCGCTGATCACGTTGATGACGGCGCTGGCGGTGTCCGATGCGCTGCGTGAAGCATGCTCGCTGGAAACGGACATCAAGTGGCCCAATGATGTGCTGGCGGGAGGGCGAAAGATTTGCGGCATTCTGGCTGAAGCTGTTTCTACGCCGATCGGAAAGGCTGCGATCGTCGGGGTCGGAATCAATTTGAGGAAGGGCGCATTGCCGCCGGAGCTGAGCCAGGCTGCGAGCTCGATCGAAGAATTGACGGGAATCGTGCCGGCGCCGGAAGAGGTGTTGCGAGCGCTTACGCGAGCTTTGAGTCGACGCTACGAAGAACTTCATGCGCCCGACGGACCTGCGCAACTGGTTGATGAGTGGACGACGCGATCGAGTTACGCGAGCGGGTTGCGAGTGCGCGTGGCGCTTGGCGAAGAAGACGGGATTGAAGGCGTGACGCGCGGGCTGACTCCGGACGGCGCATTGCGGGTAGAAACCGACGACGGACAGATTCGTGTTGTGCATGCCGGCGATGTATCGGCGGTGAGAGTTACGGAGCAAGCTAATTAACGAGGGCTGATGAACGCCTTCGGCGTTACCCACTCCACATGACACCAACCGGAAAACGCATTCTCCTGACAACCTTCGGATCGTTTGGCGACATACATCCATACATGGCGCTCGCGCTGGAACTGAGATCGCGTGGGCATTCTCCGTTGATCGCCACCAGCGAAATCTATCGCGAAAAGATCGAAGGCGCCGGAATCGAATTTCACGCCGTCCGTCCCGATATTCAAGGTCCCGATGATCCCGGCACCGAAGAGCTGTTGCGAAAAATAATGGACCCGCAGGGCGGCGCGGAGTTTCTCTTCACCGAATTGATCGGGCCTTACCTGCGCGAGGCTTACGACGATTTGGCGAAGGCAGCGATCGGCGCAGACCTGTTGGTCACACACGTCATCACATTCACTGGCCCATTGCTCGCGCAGAAAACCGGCATGCCGTGGGTTTCGACGGTGCTGGCTCCCGTCTCGCTTTGGTCGGCGCATGATCCGCTGGTCCCGCCTAACATGCCGTGGATCGCGCCGTTTCTCCGAGCCACCGGCGTTACCGTCAACCGTGCAGTCCTGGGCCTGATTCGCCGTCTGACGCGGTCGTGGATGAATCCGGTTGAGGCGCTGCGCAAGGAGATCGGATTGCCGCCCGGCGCGCATCCGTTGTTTGAAGGACAGCATTCGCCCGAACGTGTGCTGGCTCTGTTTTCCGACGTGATCGGCCGGAAGCAACCGGATTGGCCGGCTCAAACCGTTATCACCGGCTTTCCTTTTTATGACAAGAAGGACGAAACGCCGATCGCGCCTGAGCTTTTGAAGTTTCTGGACGCCGGGCCGCCGCCCATCGTCTTCACGCTTGGATCGTCCGCGGTCTTTATCGCGGATGACTTTTTTCACGAGAGCATCGCTGCGGTTAAGCAGATGGGCCACCGCGCGGTGCTCTTGATCGGCGACTCGCGCAACAGGCCGAAAGAACCGTTGCCTGAAAATTTAGTCGCGTTTGACTATGCTCCGTACGGTGAACTGTTGCCGCGCGCAAGCGTGATCGTTCACCAGGGCGGCGTCGGAACGACCGCGCAAGCGCTTCGCGCGAGCAAGCCGATGCTGGTCATGCCTTACAATCACGACCAGCCCGACAACGCATCGCGCATAGCTCGCCTGGGCGTCGGCCGCACGTTGACGCGCGGTCGCTACAAAGCTCCGCGAGTCGTAGCTGAATTGAATGAATTATTAGACAATGACCGATATAGAAAACGAGCAACTGAGATTGGCGCGCGAGTTCGTGGTGAGAACGGAGCAGGGAAAGCTTGCGACGAAATCGAGAGAGTGTTGAGGGCACACGCGAATGCTTCTGGTGATTGATGTCGGAAACACGAACACGTCGCTGGGCGTGTTCGAAGACGATCGGTTGCTGAAACACTGGCGGCTTACCAGCGCACGCGCGCGAACTACCGACGAATACGGTGTTCACGTCCGCAATCTGTTTGCGCTGGCCGGTATTGATTTCAAGGAGATCTCGGCAGTGGCCATCGCGTCGGTAGTGCCGCCGCTGAACTTCGCTCTGAAACAGATGTCCGAGGCTTATTTCGATCGCACTCCGCTCTTTATAGATCACGCGACTTCGACCGGGCTTCCGATTCTTTACGATCCGCCGTCGGACGTGGGCGCGGATCGAATCGTCGACGCGGTCGCGGCGGTAGCGAAGTACGACGCGCCGTGCATCATCGTCGATTTCGGAACCGCGACCACGTTCGATGCCATCAACGAACGCGGAGAATATTTGGGTGGCGTGATCACTCCCGGGATCAACATTTCCGCCGACGCATTGTTCGAGCGCGCGGCGCGACTTCCGCGCGTCGAGATCAAACGACCGGCCAGTGTGATCGGAACTTCGACCGTCGGATCCATGCAATCGGGGCTCTATTTCGGTTACGTGGGATTGGTGGACGGCATTCTGAAACGCATGATCGGGGAGTTGGGCGGACAACCGCAGGTCATCGCTACGGGCGGGCTGGCGAGGCTGATAGCCACCGGCTCCGAGTTTATTAAGACGGTAGACGAGACGCTGACGCTTGAAGGGCTGAGGATTATCTACGAAAGGCAGAAGACGGGAGACAGAAGTCAGAAATCAGAATAAGGATTACGCGACGTTCTGACTTCTGACTTCTGACTTCTGACTTCTGACTCCTGCCTTGAATTACTTTAATTACTTCACCGAAATCGAAGACACTTTTATCCGCCGGCGCGGTAAGCATCTATTGCTTAGCTCGATGGATTGGGCGTTGATCGAAAGCTGGAAAGAGCGGGGCGTGCCGCTCTTTGTTGCGTTGCGCGCGATCGAACACGCGTTCGATTCGTACGAATCGAAGCCTCGTAAGCGAACCGTTAAGACGTTGATGTATTGCCAGGAAGAGGTCGAGGCCCAGTACGCCGAATGGCTGGAGTCGCAGGTCGGCGCGTCCGGCGGCGCGACAACGGAGGCTCAGGAAAACGGCGAAGAGACACCGCTTCCGTTTCCGCGAGACGCGATCCTTCTTCACCTGGCCCAAACGCGCGAAACTCTTGAACTGCTAATCAGCGACGCGGAAAAGTCGGATGACTTTGGAGAGACGATCCAACGAGTAGTTACGCAGCTGGATAGTCTGGAAAAAGATTTCGCCGGCGCCGTACGCCCAAATGCCGAGCGTTTGGAAGAGTCGCTCAGCCATCTGGAAAAAATGATCGACACGGCGCTGATGGCGAGAATGCCTTCAGACGACCTGGAGCGAGCTCGTGCGGAGGTAGAGAAACAGCTAGCCTCGTATCGCAAGCGCATGGACGCCGCCACCTACAAACAGACGGTCGACAACCTGCTGTTGAAGACCCTCCGCGAGCGGAACGGAACACCGCGGCTTAGTTTGTTCTATCTGTGATTAGTCCGCAAAGCGGACCTTGTGAAAATAGCCCGGCGATTTATCGCTGGGTTAAAGAGCACCGGCAAAGGAGAGTCCGTGAAGCGGACGACTGTAGTTAGCCGGGATTGCGAGTTGTATCTTCAGTCGCCCGCTTCACGGGCTCGGGGGCTAACCATCTTTGCTTACCCAGCACTGAAGTGCTGGGCTATTTCCGAGCCGTCCGCATACGCGGGCTATGCAACTACTTTTATGTGGCTTGATTACCAGTTTCACAGAGCCTCTCCTGCGGATGGTACCGACTCGCTCCGGTCGCTTCATAAGCTTTGATCAACGCCAATGTCTTCAGCTAACAGGAAAAACGCCAGGCGAGCGGCGTCACGCCGTCGATCAGACATCGAGCCGCAAACTCTCGATGTCACGATCGAACGAATCTTGCCGGGTGGCCTTGGCCTTGCGCATGCCGATGGTCAGACGATTCTGGTGGAATTGGCCGCGCCTGGCGATCGCCTTCGAGTACGTATTCAACGTCGTCGTGGCGCGGTCGCTTTCGCTTCGATCGTCGAGATCATCGAGCCGTCGCCTGACCGAATCACTCCGCCCTGTCCATACTTCGGTCGCTGCGGCGGATGTGATTTTCAACAGCTCACCTACCAGGCACAACTTGCAGCCAAATCAGAGATCATCCGCGATTGTTTGCACCGCATTACCAAACTGGATCTTGAGTTTGAAATCCCGATAGTCGGTTCGCCCGCTGAGTGGAATTATCGCTCGCGGGCGCAATGGCAATACGACGCGTTGCGAAACCATCTCGGCTATTTCGAGCGCGGCTCGCACACTGTCTGTGACGTGGCAGCGTGTCCGGTCCTTGTTCCAGAGCTCGAAAAAACGCTGGAGCAACTACGCGGGGGGTTGAAAGGGGCAGGGCTTTCGACTGAATCCGCCGAGATCGAAATCGTTGCGGGTGATGAAGGCGCGTCGCTCAGCCCGCCGATTGACGATGACGAGATTGTCGACGTCAGCCGGACGATCCTGGGCCATCGCTATTACTTCAGTGCCCGGACCTTCTTTCAGATAAACCATGAGCTGCTGCCCGCGTTGATCGAATATGCGATCGGCGATGCGAGCGGGGAATCGGCGGTTGATCTTTATTGCGGCGTCGGTCTTTTTACTTTGCCGCTTTCACGAAGATTCACAAAAGTGATCGGCGTCGAATCACATCCCGTAGCCGTGGAATATGCCGGGCGCAACCTCGAGAACGCAGGCGCAGGTAACGCGCGGGTCGAGCGGGCGCAGGTCGCCGAGTGGTTGGAAGAGCACGCTGCCGACAATGCGGGGGTTGATTTTGTCCTTCTCGATCCACCTCGTACCGGCGCGGAACGAGGCGTAATCGACGCGATCCTAAGTCTTCGACCCGGCCGCATTTCATATGTCTCTTGTGATCCGGCCACGCTGGCACGCGACCTTCGCGCGCTAACGGAATACGGATACAGGCTGGACCGCATCAAGGCGTTTGATATGTTTCCGCAGACACATCATGTGGAAACGGTAGCGCATCTGTTGCTTTGATCGACTGTTAAGTACAAAAGTTGATGCGACTGAACAGTAGCCGAATATGGCGGTCGCGTATTCAGTCGCGCTTGACTCCGTAGACAGAATTTTTTCTTCAACAAAGATTACAAGGACGAAGACCGAAGGCAAAACCCCAACCTTTTAAGAACCTGCTTTCTAATCCGGCTTTATTACAAACCAGTGTTTACCTAGCATCTGATTCTTGGGAAAGAGATCAGGAGAGATTACTTCCAAGGAAGACTCCATTTTACAGGCCGAACGTAAACGATTTGATAGCACGCTACGTTAAACTTCTCATTTGGAGAACGATGGAGCATAACTGCACTCACGTTGCGGTCGGCATCGGCTCATTTTTGTACACATATAGAACAGCAGAGATAAAACATTTGGCACCAGACCATATCAAAGACGACAACATTCGTCGCATTAAGGCCGGGATAATCAGTGAAATTAGGAATAGATTCGAGCAGTATAATATCGCCCCTGTAGTGCTTCTTATATCGAAGTATATGGTGATGACCCTAGTGGCGAGCTGTTGCTTGCAGTCGTGCCACTTACGAAGCTGAAGTTAGAGCCTGATGAAGAAGTGGAAATTCCAGTCGAGCGCAGCAATGAACTAATGTTTAGACTTTTCATCGCGCGCGGCCCCGACAGTGACGATTATTATTCAGTCAGGCTCCAATGCAAGGACTCAGTGAATGGCGGCTGAGGATGCCGCCCTGGAAAGCCCAGAAGGTCGAGTCACGTTCTTTTTGGTGGAGGTTCAGTTTGAGATTGATCTTTTGTTGTGACTAGAGCAACGCGATCGAACGAACCACGAAATTACACTAAAGCGAAACGAATCAACACGAAACTTGTTGATTTTTCGTGTGGTTTCGAAAACGTCGTTCGTGTTGTTTCGTGGTCAGCGGTTCGAGCCCGTCTACAAATTAGCGTGAATTTTAACTGAACCACTACCTTCTTTTTTCCATTCTTGAACGGTTCCGATCCCGCGTTCAAATCCGCTGAAAAAAGCTTCTCTTCAATCGCCCTTTTAAGAGCGATCCCGTTTTCCAGTCCCTCGCGAAGACTCTGCCGTCCTTAAGAATTGCGACTTCCAGGGGCTGTCCGCCAATCGCACAACGATAACGCACCTTGAAGCTGTTTTGAGATAGATAGTGATCGTGTGCGGCCCGTGGGCGTTTTTTGCAGCAGCTTCAATAACCCGCGAAGCGGGCGAACGAATAAAGCCTGGGGTGCAGCGAGCGAAGCGAGCGTAACCCCAGGACCTGAACGCCCACCTTTTCCCGAGCCCGTGAAACGGGCGAAAGAACCATTCTGTGAGCTGAAAATCTCAACCGATAATCTATATTCCACCAACCTGGTTCTGTCGCCCGCCTTCGCGGGCTGAGGGTCTTGATACATCATTGACCTGGGGTTTCGCTTCGCTCCACCCCAGGCTTTATTCTGTCACCAGCTTCGCTGGCTACGGCTTCGAGTCATCTAATCCAAACAGAGCTTCCTATTGTCTAGGCATCACCTGGCGGGTTCTCTAAGAACCACTTGGCGATGCCGGGCATCTGTGGTTCGAACTCACCTGGGATCGATAGATTCAAAATTCCGGCTCGGCTCGAGCTTCGGTTCTGGAAGTCATGCGTCAATCCGCCGGGAGCCAGGATAAACGATCCTTTCGGCGCATCGATCCAGCGATCGCCAACCAGAATGCTCATCGTTCCTTCGATCACGTAAAAGACGTCGTCTTCCGGATGCGCGTGAGCTCCCGGTCCCTGCGTGTGCGGTTCGAGCCACCATTCCGAGATCGAATAACCGTTGCCGGTCTCTTCTCCGTCGGCTTTGAACACCGCGCTGATGCGGCCCATCAGATACGAACGCCCTTCGCCCGGGAGCCTGACTATGCCGGCTCGTTCTTGATCAGGCCCAGTCAGGCTGCTCATGTGTTCTCCTCACAAAAGTCGCTGCGCTTAGTCGGCGCTATCAAGTTTGAAATGCGGATTTTCGATCAGCCCGATGACGTTGCCGAATGGATCTGAAACTTCCGCGACCACGATGTCGCCGCCAACGTTTCTCGGCTCCGACTCTTTCTTCGCGCCGAGCTCCAGCGCTTTTTCGTAGGCGGCCGCGGCATCGTCGACTCCCCAGTACGCGACGGCACTGTTCCCTGTCGATACTCCATCCATATCAGGATCGAGTCCCAACTCGTACCCGCCAACATTGAAGCCAACGTAAAACGGTTCATCAAAGTACGGCTTGATCCCAAGAAGGTTTGAATACCATTCTTTGCCTTTTGATAAATCCGCGACGTGATAAATCACCGTTCTCAATCCTTGCAACATCGGCGGCTCCTCTTTCATTAAAGGTCGTAGAATCTGGACCGGACTGAACCTGGTAGCCCAGATCTTACCGGGCATTCGCGGTCCTGTCATTTCGTCGAGATGTTCGACAAACTTCAGTTTGTCGTTGACGTTGGAATGGAGTGCAGTGCACGACGGCGACAAACTGAAGTTTGTCGGACAACCAGGATTCGCGCGTGCTAGAATCCGCGGCAACCACCCCGCCCGAATGTAATTCCCGAAAGAGACCGTCGAACGCATGAGCCAGTCACCGGTTCGAACCCGAACTGACTTCTCGCTGTATCCGCTCGCGATCCTGTCCGTGTGCTTTGCGACGGGCATCGTCATTGCGCGATTCGCGTTACAGTTGCTACAGGCGCCACCGGCGCAACAGGCGCTTCCGGTCTTTGTTGCTTGCGGCGCGGTGTGCTCGCTCCTTCTCTTCTTCGCTTATCAAAGACGTCACCACACTCTTTCGACATTTCTCCTTGCGGTCGCGATCTTCTGTTTGGGCGGCGCGTTCATGGTGGTTGAGAAGAAAAGCGTCGCGCCGGATCGCGTTCTGAAACTGTTCGAGTCAGGAAGGATCGCGGCAAGTCAACCGGTTGAGGTGACCGGGACTCTCGAGCGACCGCCTGAGTACGGACCGAACGGCTTTTATCTGGCTTTGCGCTGCGAACGGATTCTGATCAACGGGATCGACCAGGCCGCTTCTGGAATCGTGTGGTTGTTCGCGCCGGTTCGCGATCGCAGAGTAGCTGACGATTACGACGAGCTTGAACTCAGATACGGCGCGCGGATTCGTGTGATGACAGCCTTGAGTCGAGTCGAGAATTTTCGCAACCCGGGTGTGGCATCGTTCACCGACTACCTTGAACACCGCGGGCTGGACGCGACCGGAATCATCAAGAGTCCGCTGCTGATTGAGCGGCTGGATGATGACCGGGTTTTCCTCCCGCTTGCCTGGCTTTACGAATGGCGATTGCAGTTGCTGAGGTCGATGCGAGAAAACTTCTCGCCGGAAACGGCGGGCGTGTTGGGAGCTTCGCTGTTGGGGAATCGTTACTTCCTTTCGCTGGATGCGGCGGACCGTTTCCGCGAAGGCGGCACGTTTCATGTTCTTGTCATCAGCGGTGTACATATCAGCTTCATCGGACTCGTAGTCCTTTTTGCTATGCGTCGCCTGACGCGAAGAAAGTTCTGGCAATTCTCCGTCTCCGTTTTCGTAGTTTGGGCGTACGCCATCGCAGTTGGCGCGGAGTCGTCCGTCGTTCGCGCGGCGTTGGTCTTCACGCTGGTAGCCATAGCGCCGATCTTTCAGCGACGCGCGACATCTTTAAACGCCCTCGGCGGTACTTGCCTGGCTCTGCTCGTTTGGAGGCCGAGCGACTTGTTCGATCCATCATTTCAATTGACGTTTCTCTCGGTGCTGGCGATCGTCGCGTTTGCATGGCCGTTGATTCAGAAGCTGCACGAAGTAGGGAATTGGCGCCCCACAAATCAACAACCTGTTCCGCCGGTGTGTCCTTACTGGTGGCGAGTCGTAGCGGAAACACTCTTTTGGAGCGAACGCGAATGGCAGAAGGAGATGGAGCAATCACCATGGCGTTGCCGTCTCTTCAAAGCGCCGCTCGCAATCTGGTTCGAGAAATTTCACTTTCAAAAGCCGGCCCGCTACGCGATCACCGCGGTCGTGGTGTCACTTGCGGTTCAGTTGGTGCTATTGCCGTTGCAGGTCCTCTACTTTCATCGTCTTTCACTCTCGTCGATATTCTTGAATGTGGTGGTCGGGATTGTCATGGCGTTGCTTTCGTTCAGCGCTCTCGCTGCATTGCTCGTTTCGCATTTGAGCCAATCGCTCGCGGCGCCTTTGATCTCGATTACAGAAGGATTGAATTGGCTGATGATTCATAGCGTGGATCCGTTTCGAACCGTAAACGTGGCTTCGATGCGCCTGCCGGAATACAGCGGAGCGGGAGCGGTCATTTACGGGGTCTACTTCGGCGCGTTAATTCCGTTGGCCTTCGCATTGGCGCGTTGGCATCCGGCATCGGCTGGCTTTCGTGAAGGGTGGTTTCGACGGCGGCTCTCGCGCACGACCGTTCGTGTGACGGCAGCGATCCTCGTTGTGCTGATCGCAATCGTCATCGGACATCCATTCAGCGCAAAGACGACGCAAGGACGTTTGCAAATAGATTTTCTCGACGTGGGACAAGGCGATGCGGCGCTGGTAACAACGCCTGACGGTACGACCATTCTGATCGACGGCGGAGGCCGTCCGCGATTCAACAACCGTGGCAAAGCGAGTGAAGACGATGAAACGGTCGAGCGTGACTCGCGCAGCGTTGGTGAAGCAGTTGTTTCAGAGTATCTCTGGTGGCGAGGACTCGCGCAGGTCGATTATTTGGTGGCAACGCATGCCGACGCGGATCACATCGACGGGCTTAACGATGCGGCGAAGAACTTTGAGATTCGAAGCGCACTGGTAGCGCGTTCGCCCACTCGTGATACGGAGTTCACACGTTTTGCCGGCACCCTGCAAAGCGAAGATGTTCCGCTCTATTTGATTGTGCGAGGCGATTCGCTTCGGATCGGCGAAGTGATGATCGATGTGCTTTGGCCAATGCCAACGAATGTAGCGGAAGCGCGTTCGGGGAATGACGATTCGATGGTGTTGCGGGTCGGGTACGGCCAGCGGGTCTTTCTCTTAACCGGAGACATCGAGCGAAGGAGCGAAGCCTGGCTGGCGCAATCGGCCGCGGAACTGCGCGCCGATGTCGTTAAGGTCGCGCACCATGGAAGCCGGACATCCTCGATCGAAGCTTTTGTCGGCGCGGTTCATCCATCACACGCGATTGTATCGGTGGGGCTGGAGTCGAGTTACGGTCATCCGCACAAAGAGGTTGTCGAACGTTGGCGGGCGGCGGGAGCGGAAGTGCTGACGACGGGTGAATGCGGGACGATCTCGATAAGTACGGATGGACGGGATTTGCGAGTGGAGAGGTTTGTTAAGTGAATCGGGTCTAGAGCGTCGGATCAATTGACTCGAGTGAAGTAAAAGCCGTTTCACGCAAAGGCGCAAAGAACAGAAAGCCGAAAGACGCAAAGAGCTCATATTTCTTACGACTGAGGATATATCTCACCGTCGCATACCCTTTGCGCCTTCACGCTTTCTGTTCTTTGCGCCTTTGCGTGAAATTTCCTCCAATAAATTCTCCGTCTCAGACACTTCCGCTGCGCCGGTCTGATCTAAACCGCGTCGTAGCGTTTCAACTTTCTGTACAGCGTCGAAAGGTCGATCCCCAGAATATTGGCCGCTCGCGCTTTGTCCTGATTGACCGCTGCCATCGTTTCGAAGATGTGGCGGCGCTCGACTTCCTCGAGCGTAGGACGCAGACCATCCGGGTCGCGCATCGGAGTTGGGCTGGCAGCTTCACGAACCCGCCTCGGCAAACTATCCAGGTCGATCGTTTCACCGCTCAAAGTAAACCCGCGTTCGATCGCGTTCTGCAATTCGCGAACATTGCCGGGCCAGGCGTAGTTGATCAGCGCGGACATCACTTCAGGCTCGATCGTCTTTTCTTCGCGCTGCTGTTCACGCGCAGTTCGATTCATAAAATGGCGAACGAGCAGCGGAATATCCTCGCGGCGTTCGCGCAACGGCGGCAGGTGAACTTCAATCACATTCAGACGGTAATAAAGATCCTCGCGAAATCTTCCTTCGTTCACCTCTTTTTCAAGATCGCGATTTGTGGCGCAGATGATGCGCGCATCGAAAGCGACCGGCGTGCTCGCGCCGACAGGAACGACTTCATGCTCCTGCAAAGCTCGTAACAAACGAACCTGCATGGCGGACGAAATCTCGCCCACTTCGTCCAGAAAAACCGTCCCGCCTTCCGCCGTTCGAAATAATCCGGACTTGTTCGCAACCGCGCCGGTGAATGCGCCTTTGGTGTGACCGAACAGTTCGCTTTCCAGCAGCGACTCGGGCAGCGCACCGCAATTGATAGCGACAAATGGCTGGCTTGCTCGCGGACTGTTGTGGTGAAGAGCGCGGGCGACCAACTCTTTACCCGTCCCGCTTTCGCCTTCGATCAGAATAGTCGTGTTGGTGCCGGCGACCTTTTCCACCAGCCGGAACACCGCCTGGAGAGGTTCAGACGTTCCGATGATTTCAGAAAAGCTGTAGCGACGATCGAGCTCGCGACGAAGCGCACGGTTTTCGCTAAACAGCTCGCGCTGGCGAATCGCGTTCTTAACTGTTTGCAAAAGGTCTTCGTTGACGAATGGCTTTGTGATGTAGTCGTAAGCGCCTTTGCGCAGAGCTGCGATCGCGGAGTCAACCGACGAATACGCGGTCATCACGATGACCAATGCTTCATCGTCTACATTCTTGATGTGATCCAGAAGCGCGAGTCCGTCCATCCCGCTCATCCGAATGTCTGTCAGCGTGACGGTGACGTCCGACGAAGCAAAAACCTCCAAAGCAGTTTCCGCGCTGTCGGCCGTGGCCACGCGATAGCCGGCGTCTTCCAAAAGACGGCTGACGATTGCACGCATCAACTCTTCATCTTCCGCGACCAGGATTAGAGGTGCTGTTTTCATTTTGAGATGGGTTGGGCCAGGACGGCTGCTTTCTCTTCCGCGACTCTTCGTATGTGTTCGTTTCTTCGTACAAGAAATCGGCGCATGTAATTTTCCAAATACAGCATATCAACCATTCGTCCCAGCG
The DNA here is from genome assembly GCA_963702045.1 of Pyrinomonadaceae bacterium. GTDB lineage: Bacteria > Acidobacteriota > Blastocatellia > Pyrinomonadales > Pyrinomonadaceae > JACMLC01. The sequence goes on along the minus strand of OY969701.1, from coordinate 3,393,223 downwards.
GGCCAAGCGGCGACGTGAAATCCACTTCGTCGGTCATCATCGTGCCGTTTGCCTGCTGCCGGAAAAGGTGCGTGTGATGCCAGCGTTTGAAGGCGCCGCGAAGCATCACGTCGACAAACAAACGAGGCCGATCGAATGCGACGATCTTTGAAGTCAGAGGCTGGCGCACGCCGAAGTGTATTGCTTCCCATGTCACGGTGTCGCCGAGCTGAACCATTCCCGAAGTAACACCGGCCACCGCACGCTCGCCGGTCGGCCCGCTCGACGCCACGTGAACATCCAGATCGCGAGAGAGATCAAAGCAAAGCTCCATCGGCGCATCGATAAAAGTTTCGAGACGAATGAACGCCATCAAGCTTGCTCCTCCGGCTTGAAAATCGGCAATGCAATCGAGACGCGCGTACCGCGGCCGTTGTTCGATTCAACTTCGATTGTTCCGTCGTGCGCGGCGATGATGCCGTAGCACACCGACAGGCCCAAACCGGTTCCTTTGCCGGCCGCCTTCGTCGTGTAGAACGGATCGAAGATATGCGCTCGATGCTCGGCCGGAATTCCGGTTCCGTTATCGGCGACTTCGACATGAACCAGTCCCGCCGAATTGTCGACGCGAGTTTTCACACGAATGTCGCCGCCGTCCGGCATCGCATCGCGCGCGTTGAGCAGCAGATTGAGAATGACTTGCTGAATCTGGTCGGCGTCGGCGTTGACCGGCGTCGCATTCGCATCGTTTTCGGTAGTCAGTTTCAACCGCCGAAATGCCTGATCGAAACTCGCCAACCGAATGCTGGCTTCCACTATGCGGTTGATGTCCTGGGCCGAGCGCGCGGGCGGCCGCGAGCGCGCGAACTCCATCATGTCCCGCGTAACCTGCGTTATCCGTGCGATCTGTGTCTGAATCAGCCGCAGCATTTCGCGCGATTCTTCGTCAGCGCTCGGACGAGCCTGCAGCATCTGTATCAACGACGAGATCGACGCCAGCGGGTTGTTTACTTCGTGAGCCACGCCGGCTGCCAGCGTACCTGCCGCCGCCAGCTTTTCCGTTCGGATCAGTTTTTCGTTCAGCTGCCGCAGGCTTTCGATGTCGGATGCCATTTTCCGGCTCATCTCATTAAAAGACGCCGCCAGCAAACCCATCTCGTCGTTACTGCGAAGCTCGACCTGCGCGCCGTAAGCGCCGCCGGCCACGTCCACCGCCGCTTCGGTCAAACGGCGAACGGGTCGCGAGATACTGCGAACGATAAGCGCGACCAAAATCAGATTTGGAATCAAAGCCGAAACGACGCTGAAGACCAGATAGCGTCGCCAACTGTCCGGACTGCCATCGAAACTCCACCAAACGATCGGCACCTGGAACAGGACAAAGCTTGAAATTGCGACGGCGGCAATCGACAGGGCGACTTTGTAGGCGAGCGGGAACAGACGGAACTGGTCCAGCGCGGATTGAAACGAGAAGAGTTTGAAACTGGAAATTGCGTAGGCGTAAATCAAAACGCCCGGCAGCACGAAGAGCGCGCTGAGCTTGAGAAAACTGTATGCGCCCATCATCGGCAGAACAATGTTCGCCGCAGTCTTTAGCAGAGCCGTGATCACCAGCGCCCACAGAATGGCTCCGATCTGCTTCCCCTGAAGCGATCCTCTGTAACGCTTGTACTTCTCGTAAAGAATCGCGAAGCCGTACGCGAAAAGGCCGTACACATAAAGAACGAATGCGTACGCGAGCGGCGTCAATCTTATCCTGAAATGCCCGTCGACAAATCCAACGTCGTCCCACAACAACCCTGCCAGCGCCGCCGGAATTAGCACCAACGCCGGCGCGAAGATGACGGCGCCACGGCGATACGGGACCGGGTTGTTCTCGGGAAAGACCCAGGCGAAGACTACAAACGCGCACTGCATCAGCAGCGAGATCGAAAAGCTCGCGCCGGCCCACCAATGCGCGGAACTATCGTTCGCATAAAACCCCCATAGAACAATATCCTTGATGGTCCACAACGCGAGGCAGCCAACGAAAACCGCAAACATCTGGTGCGGACGGCTGCGCGGCGCTGCGACAAAAACGTAAAAACCGAGCAGGACCAAAAGGAACAGCGATAAGAGCAGGAGGGCTAGAAGCATAGAAGTGGCAGGCGGCTGTGGTTGCGCGGGGTCAAATGTCCGACAAACTTCAGTTTGTCGCTGACGTGACCTTCATTCAACCAGCGACAAACCGAAGTTTGTCGGACATCAAAGGCCCAGAATCAACGCCGCTATCACGGCCGGAATACCGCATGCGATCGGCAGCAGGTGTTTCGTGTCAATCATACCACCGCACTCGAGCAATCGATGAAACGAAGCAAACATCAAAAACCCGATTGCACCGATTGGCCAACCGAGGCCCAGTCCTACCACGGCACCAAATCCATAGAAGAAAAAACCGCCCGCCGCTCCAGTTACCAATCCCCACGCCGAACCGATCAGCAACATCATCATCAGCATTCGCGTCCATCGCGACCGCTCCGTCGAGAAAGCCTTGGTAGCCACAGTGCAAGCCATCGCGTATCCGGCGGCGCTACACACGACAATGACCAGCAAACAGAGTAGCAGCAGATACGAATCCGCATTCGTCAGGCGTTGGATGCTCGTGCCCCCGATCACGCGAGCGAAGGTAGCCGCGGCGGTTGAGCCGCCGAGTAACATTCCAAAAACCGCGTAAGCACGCTCGGGCGACACGGGACGATGCATCAGCGCCAGTTGTATTTCTTCGGTCTCGTTCCGAAAGACCTGACGATGTTTGGCTTCCTTCTCGTTGAGAATCAGAAGCCAGTTTAGCCTTGCTGTAATGTCGTCAGTCCGGTTGATGGTGCGTGGGACAGGCGAGATGTGTGCGTTGTACATGATTGCTCTCCAGTTCCGAATTCCTGCTCGGCCGTTTTTGCTAAGACAGCGAAACGACGCAGCCGTTTACATTCGTCGTTCAGCAATTGCGCCATGGTCATCGCTGCCGCTTCGTCCTCGACCAGCGAGAACAGGTCTAAAGCCCGTCCGAACAGTCCGAGTACCACAAGGCTAAGACGACGAAGATCATCGGCGTTTGCATCGTTGGTCAATTGCGCGGCATTGGTTCTGTCTCCGGCTCTGTCTCCCAGCGCGACTAATCCGTCCAACACCTCCATACGCGCGCGGGCGTGGTGCTGTTCGAGCCTGGCAGCGTTACGCCGTTGAACGCAGGTGCCGCCAATCAGCAGATCATCGCCGGTCCGACCAGCTATTCGCAGCAACTCCAATTCACGCTCGCTCGGGTGTCCACCGGGAGCGGCACTTGCCAGACTTGCGGACAGCGCCAGGAACTTCTCCGCGCTTTCACGAACAGTGCGTGCGTCTTGTTCCAACTTCTCCCGATCACTGTCGGGCAGTTGCGACGCGGCGTCCGCGACTTGATAAAGCGCCGCGAGAAAACTTCTCCATGCGCCGTCGATCTTCTTCTGGAAGTCGTCCTGGCCGTGTGCGGGAAAGTCATTCGAGGCGCGCGTGAAGAGTCGATTGAAGAAATAGCGAACCAGAACCAGCGGCCACAGCGCTGCGATCAAGTTAGCCTTTGCTATTCGGATGACTCGCCCGACTGGTCGTCGATTATGGATGAAATAGCTGACTCCGAATGGCGCCCCGATCGCCAGGTAAATGGTAAGTGTTTCCAGTGTTCTCATCGCAAACTACGAAGGGGCAACGCATATGCCGCCTGCGACCCCACTTGGCCGTTCGTAATCTGTTTGTGCGGAACATCGATTTTCCTGAGGCTTTCCGAAGAATTGAGGGCGTAACGGTGCTCGGGTGGGATCGCGCATTGACTGAAAAGCTTGGCAAACCGCCTTCGGCGAGTCAGTGCGTTGGCATTCTGCGAACTTTCAGGAAGCGAGAATCATCTAGAAAGCACAGATTGAGAATGAATGGGGAAGGTCGGGAATTCAATGCCCTCCGGTAACATCCAGTCGGGAAGGGGACCCTGTCCCCGCTTAAGATACATAGCTGAATATTTCTAGACCCGAATGGGTTCGCATCTCAGGCGGGCACAGGGTCCCCTTCCTGACTGCGTGCTTCCCATTAGGTGAGAGCTAACGCCCCACCCAATCGGCATTTCGTCTTCAAATGCCCCAATTGGTATGGGAACGAAAGTCTCGAACCGTTTATTTGTATCGCGATCCATCTTCTCGACCGGAAAAGACATCTAATTCGGAAATGATACACACGCGTTCGTCTTTGCAATGCTGTGGTGCAAATTGTTAAGCAATAACTACCTCGCAGGTTAGGTCACCGCAGAGCTTTTCCGGTTAGTTTGAATACTTTCCGGTAACGCAAATCCAAATCACAGCTTCGTAACTATAGTGGCATCGGGTTTGCAGACACATTTGCTGTGGCGCGAACGCGCTGGTGAGAATCAAACAAAATTCGAACTCTGGCGGACGGAAAGCGTTTAAGAAACATACCGTCAGAAACTTTATACAGGTCATAAACAAGTAGGTCATCATGACAAAGAAAACCCCGATCAAAGTAATCAAGCGCGACGAGAGAAGTCGCAAAGCCAAGGCTGCGAAAAGCGATTTGGAAAAGAAAACGCCGCAGGAATCGGCTCGCGATATGGTTTCGACCGTCACCAACTGGGTGAACGAATTCCAGCAGAAGCGACGGACCGAGACGCGCCAGGCGATTAAGAATCTTTTCCCGGAGCCGCCGCAGCCGAGCAGCGTGTAGGCTAGAGTCGTTGGCTATCTGACACTGCCGAGCGACTTGCCGGCGCACATCTTGAAACTCAAAAAGACTATTCAATGAGATAGACGGCCTATCTCTTTGGATAGTCTTTTCCTTTCCAAGCCCAACGACAGCGCCGCTACGGCGTGACCATTGACAGCATTATTTGCGGGGAATAGCATCCAACTGAATTCAAACCCGGAGGCAACTGAAATGAGGAAGAACGAAAAGCGTGCAAAGAAAGAGTTGCAGGTCTTCGGAAGCATTCGCAAACCGGTCGCGCCGCCGGGACATCCGTTGGGAAACGCCAAGCCCGAGGAAAAGGCGCATCCATCGCATCGCAAGGTCAAACACAAACGCCGTGACAGAGAAGTCGATGAATAGTTTTGCGCGGGCGATCGCTCATGGATGAAACCGGAACAGCATTCATAACCAACGCCAGGAAGTTCCTGAAAACGGACTACCTTCCAAAGATAGAGCGCTGCCTCGAAAAGCTGACAGATGAACAGATCTGGTGGCGGGCGAATTCCGACTCGAACAGCATCGGCAATCTGCTCCTTCACCTTTCCGGAAACGCCCGGCAGTGGATCGTAAGCGGTATCGGTGGCCGTCCGGACAACCGCGAAAGGCAAACCGAATTTGACGCGCGCGAAGCCGGTTCGTCGGCCAATCTGATTGCGGCGCTGATGCAGACGGTTGACGAAGCCGACGCCGTTCTGGCCGAACTTTCGCCGAACGAGTTGCTTCAGTCGCGACGGATTCAGGGCCACGACGTTAACGTGCTTGAAGCGATCTTCCATGTGATCGAACACTTCTCGATGCACACTGGTCAAATAATCCTCATCACAAAGATGCTGACGCAAAGCGGAATGCGCTTCTACGATTTTTCGACCGGAGTACCTCTCGCAACCTGGCACGAACCGCCGGACACGCGTTAACAACGCGCGAAAAGTTTTGGCTTTCAAATCTCGCGGAATCGTGGTTAATATAGACCCGCACTTCAAAAACTTGCTTGTAGTTGTCGAACCAATTCTCTTACATCGATTTCTACAAAGGAACTGTCATAGGAGGTTTGTTTAGATGGTCTATGTCGTTGCGGAACCTTGCGTGAATTGTCGCTACACAGACTGCGCGCTGGTTTGTCCCGTCGAAGCTTTTCATCTTGATGATGACATGTTGGTGATTCACCCCGAGACGTGTATTGATTGCGATGCCTGCGTTCCGGAATGTCCGGTTGAAGCGATTTTCCCTGAAGATAAAGTGCCGGAAGAATGGGCGCACTTCACGCCGATGAATGCCGAAAAAGCATTGAGCGGGTTGCCGACCATTAGCGACAAGCTGGACCCTCTTTGCTAAACTGCGCCCGAACAGAAATCTTGAATGCCGGCTTGAAAGCGCAAGCGGCGCGCGAGTTTTCCGTCAAGTTTCATTAGGAACTCGCGCGCTTTTTCCATGCTCTTAAGCTTGGAAAGCCTTTGCAAATTGGAAGAGCGTCGCCGTAGGTCGTTTAAGAGGAGAGCATGAAGCGACGAACAAGACGCGTGATCGGCATCCTGGCTGTGGCATTTGGTGCGGTCGGCGGCGCCGGCGCACTCCTGGTAAAGATGAAAAATAGTCGAGCCAAATCGGATGAAAAGGGAAACGGCAGGACGGTTGATGTCTGGGCTCGACCGGGGATGCAGGTGACTTTTCGGGCCGAACTGATGCCGGGCCGCGATCCGTCTGAACGAATATTTCGGGTCAAGGAGCTTTTGCCCAGTGGACGTGTCCTGCTGCACGACTTTTCAGGCGAGCACGCCGAGAAAGAGTTTGAGCGGATCAGATAGCGAGATCGCAATGGGCCAATCACGGATAGAAGTTTTTCGCGCGATGTCCGAACAACAGCCGGATAACGAAATGATCTGGTACGGTTTGGCTAGCGAGTACGTGAAGCTGGAAAGTTGGGAAGAAGCAGTTGCCTCGCTTGAAACTGTGATCCGTCTCAAACCGGATTACACAGCCGCGTATCAGTTGCTGGGCACCTCGCTGATAAACCTCGGCCGCAAAGATGAAGCGGTTAATGCCTGGACGCAGGGAATGGAAGCTGCGGATCGCACGGGCGCCTGGAAAGCTCGCCAACACATGGAAGGATTGTTAAAAGACGCGGAGAGCGTAGCGGAAAACAAATTCTGCGAATCGTGAAAATGTCCGACAAACTTCAGTTTGTCGCATGGATGCGACAGCTAAAGCTTGTCGGACATTCTCGTGAGTTGCCAGAGAAGGAACGAATTAGGATGGATGAAGTATTACACTTCATGCCATCTTTTTTGTTACCACTCGTACGTCCGGCCGGGTTCCATCACCGACAGTTTCGGAATCTTCAAATCGTTGAGTTCGCGAATCAGATCTTCGCGATACGCCGGCTTCAAATGCACGGTCAAAATATCGAGTCCGTTGTGATTCAGCTTCTTCAGCTCCCTGGCCAGAGTTTCCGGTGTGAAGTGTCGCGAGACTTCGGCCAATTCGGCCATCGCGTTCGGGAACGAGGCCTCGATCAACAGCGCATCGACGTGTGGAGTTCGATTGACCAACTGCCAGAACTCTTCGGTCTCATACGTGTCTGAACTGAACGCCGCAGTTGTCTTGCCATCGGAAATCACCATCCCCACTGTCGGGACGATGTGATTAACCGGAACTGCGACTACCTTAAGATGTGCGACCTGAAACTCTTCTCCGGGTTCGAACGGCATGTACTGCATGACAGGCCCGTGCTCGTTTTGCAATTCTGAGAATCGCGGATACACGGTCCAGTTGAAAATATCGCGCTCGAGCAGGTTGATCACATCCTGTGTTGCGTGAATTCGCACAGGTTCTTTCAGCGTCCCAAACAGATCATCGATAAAAATCGGCAGGCTGGCGATGTGATCCATGTGAGGGTGTGTGACGATGACGTCACGCACAGATGCTCGCTGGTCCGGGGACAGTGCCAGCGCGATGCTTCCCGCATCGATCGTCACGCGATCATCTATCAGAAAACACGTGAGGCGCTGCTCCGGTGTCGCCCGGCCGGCGCTGTCGAACGTGCTCGGTAGAAGTTGAATTTTCACTAGTCGGTTAAGTTGATACGGCTGTTGCCCAGCAAGACGGGGCTAAGTATATGCTATTTCCGGCGCATTAGATCAAGATCGATTCCGATTCAGTGAGAGCCCAGCCGCGACCGCAAGTCCTGCAAAAGCTGCATGTAAGCAGCCTCGCGTTCGGATGCTTCCTGCGCGTCGGTGTGTAGCCCGCGAGCTACACGATTTCGATGAAAGGCGAGTTCGCTTGCCATCTGATTGTATTGCATGCGACTGCGCCAAATGCCGATCCCGCCGTTCCGAAACGCACGGTAAGACGAGCCCATTCTTCCCCCGATGGTGCAGAGCCGATTGTATTCATCCTGACTAAACATGCCTCGCTGGAAGTCACACAACAGATGTTCGCGAACGATTCGTCCTTCTCTTCGCAAAGCAAACACGACCGCAATCAATGCGCCCACCAAAACCGGGAACATCAGGAACGCGTAGGTCAACAGCCACAAGACTCCGTGGATGGACGCGGTCAGGTTCCACATGAAATGCAGAAAGATCGCCAGGCCAAATCCGATAATCGGCATCAGGATCTTAACGGCTTTGTTGTGCGATTGGCGGGCCCACCCCAAACCGATCCCGGTCATGCTGGTAAAAAGAGGATGCGAGAACGGCGCGATGGCGCCGCGCAGAATAAAAAGCTTCAAGCCGCCCTGCATCCCGCTCTCGAGCGCAGCGTTTCCGTAATACTGGATGTTCTCGGTCATGGCGAAACCGAGTCCCACCATCGACGCATAGACGATTCCGTCGAGAATCCCGTCGAACTCGTCCTTCTTCCAAAAGAAGACGATGAAAAGCACCAGCGCCTTTGCGGATTCTTCAAACAGCGGAGCTGAAATAACCGCTCCGTAGAGTTCAGCGACCTGGGCATCGCCGGTCGACTTGTAAACCGCTACTGCTCCCGCGGTGTTCACGACGAAAGCGATGAAGACGGCGACGGTCGCTCCCCAAAAGAAGACGACTGCGAGCAACCACAACGGTTCGGATTCGTACCGGTCCAACCAGAGAATTAGCGAGATGTAGATCGGAACCGGAAGCGTGGCGAAAATCAGACCCGCCATCAAAGCCACCGGGCCGGTTTCGTGGCCGATAAAATAGAGAACGATCAACCCGAGCAGCAGCGCCACCAACCCGGCAAAGATCGCGACCATGACTTTAATCGCGCTGACCTTGTTCTTTGACTGCCGGATCACCATCGTCGGAGCCGAGGGCGAAAACATCACGGTTCGCGCCTGCTGTGCTGAGCCGGCATATTGAGCGATCGGCGAACCACAGGTCGGACAAACGGTTTGTCCTTCAATAACAACGGTGCCGCATTGGTTACATTTGGAATCCATGCGATTGATCTCTCCTGCTTACGCACTCTCGCACGAGGTATGCAAACGCGAGATGCCCAGCCGGTGATTTCTAAGGGTGAATCGGAAAATGGCGAGAAGACAATTGGCGCTGCCCCCGCTGATGCGCCGCCAACAACAAATGAGCTTTGAAAGACGGGCAAGTATAGCCATTTTTGCGCGAGGACATCTAGCTATATTTTAGCGGGCGCAGGTATTGCCGCGGCCTCCGTCGATTGAGTACGTGGCGCCTGTGATCCACCCGGCGTGGTCCGACGCGAGAAACAGAATCAGTTCGGCTACTTCTTTCGCTGTGCCGACTCGACCGATCGGATGCGTAGTTTTTGAGTGTTCGAGAAATGCTGCGTAGTTCTCGTCCGACATCCCGCCGCGTTTGTGTATGTCCGTAACCACAACTCCCGGGTTCACCGCGTTAACGCGGATCCCTTTTGGAGCCAGCTCCAAAGAAGCGCACCGCGTCAGTTGATCGAGGCCGGCTTTGGAGACGCAGTACGCGAGAACGCCGGGAAAAGCGCGCAGCCCGGTTACGCTCGAGACGTTAACTACGTTGCCTTTGGATTTCTCTAAGTGAGGCGCCGACCGCTGCATCAAATTGAAGACGGCGCGCAGATTTACGTTGAGCATGGCATCCCACGCATCCGCGGAGGTGGTCTCAATCGTGCCGGTCGAGAGAAAGCCGGCGGCGTTCACAAGAATATCAAGCGCATCAAATCTCTTGAGCGATTCGTCGATGATCTTTTCGACGTCCCGGTCATTTGTAACGTCGGCGCGTATGGCGAGGACTTCTCCGCCGATCGCTTTTATTTCGTCCGACAACCTGGCGAGTTCCGACTCGTTCCTTCCGACTGCAGAGACTCGCGCGCCGGCTTCGGCGAAGAGCAGTGTAGTTGCTCGCCCGATGCCTGATGTCGCTCCGGTAACGATCGCAGCTTTCCCATCCAACCTAATCTCCATATCGACTCCTCGTAATTTATGTTGCGGTTCGATCTGATGTCCCGCGAGCTTAGCTTGCCGAGCACGTGCGACAAAGTAAAGGAAGCTCTGATTAAGTCATCGAAACGCCGGCACTCAGCTAACGGGAAACACGCAGTCAGGAAGGGGACCCTGTCCCCGCTTACGATGCGAGCCTATTCTGGTCTAAAAGTATCGAACTGCGCATCTTATGCGGGCAGGGTCCCCTTCCTGACTGCGAGCTTACGAGAAGTTCTCAGAGTCGAAACTTCGCGATTCTACTTGATCAGAGTTTCCTAAAGTTTGTCGCACATTCCTCTTCAGCTTCGCGATAGCCTGTTTTCGTTAGTGTATACTTTGCTCGTTTTTGGTGCGATGCGAATGACGACAAATCATACCGAAGCACAACGTACCCAGGCGTGGCTGTTACGATTTGGCGGCGCGGTCGAAATGCTCGCATTTTTCGCCGTGGTGATGCCGCGTTCGTGGATGGCGATTGCTCACGCCTGGCTGGGTTTGGGCGACATGCCGGACGGTCCGGTGCTGATTTTCCTGGCCCGGCAAGCCTCGTTCGTTTACGGACTGCACGGGATATTGCTGTGGATAATCGCGTCGGATGTCACGCGGTTCCGCCCGCTTGTCATCTTCACAGGAATTTCGTTTCTGATCGCAGGTCCGGTGTTTTTCATAATTGACTGCACGGCCGGAATGCCGCTCTGGTGGACGGTTGGGGATTCGTTTGGCTGCGCGTTTTTCGGGGCGGGGTTGCTGTTGCTTGATCGCTACGCGCGCTCGTGAGTGAGCGGATCCGCGAAGCGGATCGTCTGAAAATAGCCCAGCGATTTATCGCTGGGCTGGCTGGCACAGAGTGTGTAATGAGTCCTCGAAGAGGACGACCGAATTGCTATCAGGATCGCTATTTCTCATTCGCCCGTTACACGGGCTCGGTCTCAAGTGTAGCGGCCAACCCAGCACTGAAGTGCTGGGCTAGTCTCAGACGTCCGCTTTGCGGACTCGAATTCTTTGTATTATTGACAGACAAAAGCGAAACGCCGACTATTGATTCACTTACGTGAAAGCGCTGACGGGAGAGATCAGGTTGCGCACGGATCAGACAAGGCAATCATTTAGCGGGACGGCACATGCTCGTTCCCGCACGTCTTCCAGCCACGTCACTCGTCCGCCACGTCAGCGAATACCCTCCGCTTACGGTTACATGGCGACCGCTGCTGCGACTGCGGCCGCGCTGTTTTTCGCGCTTTGGTGGATGCTTCATACCAGCGGAGACGAAGCTCCATGGGTGCCGGCGGGACTCGCGGCAAGCGTGGTGATATTGGTTGCGCTGGCAGCGCGCGAAGTGATCATGCGCCGCGCATGGACGCGGTACATTCTGGAACAGGACCGGCACGGATTCGCGCAGAGCGACGACCATCCACGGCGGCGACAATCTTCCAGCAGCAGCAACGGCAGTCGTTCCGTAAATGCTCAGGCCGCGGCCCTGCGTCAGCTTCAACGACAATCAGCCGAAGCTGATGCGGCCGGGTCGCTTCCGAATCTTCATCTTGAAACGTATCACTTGTGCCGCGAATACCTGGCCAACATGGAAGAATCAACGCGCCGGCGTGGTGTTAACGAGCAGAGCCTCGCGGCGTTGCGTGCGGGGCAAGAGCGTGTTCGGGCTTTGCAGAAGCACCACCTGCTGACATGGGCGTCCGGCTCGTCACGCGCGTTGACGTTTGAAGCCCAGCGACGAGTCGGGGTTTCAGACAAGATCGAGATGGCGATGCGTGCCCTGGACGTGATCGATTCGGCGCTCAATATCTATCCGGACGAGAACGAGCTTCATGAGTCTGCCACCGCGATACGCGAGTACATTGCATCGGTGAAGGTGGCGCATTGGGTTGAGCTGGCCGAGCGCGCCGCGTTTAAGCAGCATTATCGCCGGGCCATCGATCGTTATAGAGATGCGCTGTTCTATTTGTCGCGCGAGTCCATGGAAGAATCCGCGCGAAGCGAAACGGCGGAACGGATCACTCGCGAAATCGAATTGCTGCGAGCGCGGATCAAGATGAGCAACAAGAAAAACGACTCGGCGGACTCTGAAAGCACAGAACATGGGGAAGGGACGCAGTGAACAGCCGCCGGATCTCTCAAACGCATTGAATTCCTCCCGGTCGTCCCTGAAGAATCGAAGATGAAATTTGCCTTGTTGTTTTTTCTGCTGGCCTTGTGCGGTTTCGGCCTTGTGCTGCCCGCACATGCGCAGGAGCCCACCTCATCCCCGACTCCGATTGCCTCAAATTCACCTGAAGTAACGGAAACGAAGGCTTCTTCACTCGCCGGCAACGTTTATTTGATCGGTACGGGCGACACACTGGAGATAGTCATCGCTCGTCGTCCCGAGCTTGGATGGCGCGGACAGGTCAGCAACGACGGAACTATTCCACCGCTGCCTTATCTGGAGAAGCCCATAAGTGCGCTTTGTCGAACTACAGAGGAACTCGCGGTCGATGTTAAGGAGGCCTACTCAAAGCTCTTAAAAGAACCGATCGTGAGGATACGGGTGATTGAACGCTCAGCACGACCCGTGATTGTGTTTGGCGCGATTCGAACTTCACAACGATTTCAGTTGCGGCGTGACGTTCAGCTAAACGAGCTGTTGTTTCTGTCAGGGGGGGTGACGGATCGCGCAAGCGGTGATATTCAGATTTTTCGAACGGAGCCGTTTGTCTGCGCCGAACGAAACGCGGATCCCGAGCTGCCAGCCGGCGCCGGTAACAACCCCTTGAGGGTGATCAAGATTCTGGACCTGATGGCGGGAAAGCCCGACACAAACCCGATTATTCGATCGGGAGACATCGTGACTGTGATGGTGGCCGAGCCGGTTTACGTCGCGGGCGGGGTTGTATCGCCACAGAGCGTAAATTTCCGCGACCAGTTGACGCTGGGTCGCGCGATTGCGATGGTCGGAGGCCTGGCGGATGGCGCTCGTGGCGACGACGTGCGCATTTATCGGCGTAGACAGGACGCTGCCGAGACGACGGTGATCCGAGCGGATTACAACGCGATCCGGAAACAACAGAAACCGGATATCCCGCTTGCTGCCTACGACATTATCGAAGTCCCGCAGGCTTCCGCTTCTGTCGTAAAACGCAACTGGCAACTTGCCGCGCAGGACGTGGTGTTAGACGAAAAGCGGACGGCAACTCTGCCGCTGCGGGTTGTGAACTGAATGTCTGACAAACTTCAGTTTGTCGCCCGCACTCGCCCAGCTGAAGCTTGTCGGACATCAAACCGAGGTAGTGGTGCAGTTCGAACTTTGTCAGGAGGAAATTTCTCGCAAAGGCGCTAAGAACCGAAAGCAGAAGGCGCAAAGGGGAAGCAATGTTAACAAGCGCTCAGAATTGCAGAGGTTATGAATGATCTCTTTGCGTCTTCTGCTTTCGGTTCTTAGCGCCTTTGCGTGAAACCGTCTTGTCTTTCTCTTAATGCAAACTGCACCACTACCCAAACCGACCTGCATTCGCCCTCAAACCGCCACTGTGCTAAATTGTTGGCTTCTCGATCGCACTAATTTTTGGGAGATATAAGATGGTTCGTAAAACTGGCGGAAGGCGGCTAAGCAGCCGCGCAGTAACATGGCTTTGGATCCTCGGCGTAACGCTGATCGTCTTTGCTTTGCTTTATTGGGAACAGGTGGCCTTGCTCTACGTGTTGGCCACAGTTGGCGTGTGTGGTTTGCTAGTCGTCGTGGGGCTTTCGGACTTGAGTCACGCTCGCAAGAATACCGCTACTCTGAGCGAAATAGATGATTCTGCCGCACTCGGCAGCGGCATTTCCGCTGCGAATTCCGGTTCGGACGCGGCGTGGGGTGCCCGCAAGAACAAACGTCGCCCTTCCTGATCAGTATCCAAACACAACTCCTTTGCACAAGCGGTTTTGTGCTAAGATAAGGCCGCGCCGTACTCATAAAACGGGTGCGGCTTAGCCGTCCGTCCCCTAATTGCATCCAATCACTGCTGAGTGAGTTTGAAACGAGATGCGTCGACTTTGCTTAACGCTTGCACTGCTGACCGCGATGATTTCGACGGCGGCATCGGTGCGCTCGTATACGCTTCAGTTCGTCGATACTTCCAGCCGAACTCAGATCAAGTGGCCCACGAATACAATTAACGTTGCGTTTTCGACATCCTTAAACGCTCCTCCGTCGAATGTGAAAGCCGGAAGCGATGTCGTCGGAGCGCTCCGTCGCGCGTTGGCAAGCTGGTCGGAAGCCGCGGACATCGACTTCGTCGAGTCCTGGTCGAAGGAGCAATCTCTCAGCGCGTCGGGAAGCAAAGGCGATGGCGTCTCGTTGATAACGATTGCAGCGACGCAAGAGAACACGTTGCCGTTCGGCGGAGGCGGCGATGACATGGCCGGGCGTACGCGGATTTTCTTCAATCGCAGCGGAAGCATCACCGAAGCCGACATCGTGCTGAATCCCTCCCAGCAGTTTTCGACGGATGGGACGATCGGCACGTTTGATTTGGAAGCGACCTTCGTACACGAGATCGGCCATTTGCTTGGGCTTGAGCATTCCGGCGCAGTCGGCGCGACCATGCAGCCGCGCCAGGGCAAGAACGGTATTTACAGTTTGCCGGCTTTTACCCCGCGCACGTTGGCTGATGATGATCGAGCAGGAGTGCGTGCGACTTACGGAGTTCGCGCCGACAGTGCACAGCCGCGCGGATCTGTGACCGGAACGATTAGTCTTTCCAGTGGAACGCCGGCGTTCGGCGCCAGCGTGTGGGCCGAAGAAGAATCGACCGGGAGAGTCGCCGCGTCGTGTATCACGCTTTTGAATGGTACGTATCGATTGGAGAACCTGCGGCCTGGCAGATACTTGATCAGAGTTGAAGCTCTTGACGGTCCAGTGTTAGCGGCCGAGATAGCTTCGCAACGCGGGGCGTATTCAGGTTTGGCGTCGCTTTCACCGGCAACGTTTCGCACTGAAGAAGTCGGACAGGTAAATGTCCAGGTGGAGCGGGTTGCTAAACTCAACGGACAGCTTTCCGCGAGATCGGTGCAGATTAATCCGACACTGATCGGATTCAATGGACAGCTTTCAACTTTGGCTGTTCCTCTTACACCTGGCCGGCTCGTTACTGTCTACGTTGGCGGTGATGGCTTGAATCTAAAACAGCTGGCACCCGATGGAGTTTCGGTTACCTCGCCTTTTCTGCTCATCAGTCCCGGGAGTATCGCGCAACAGCAATTTGGAGCAGGTTTGTCTGTCATCAGCTTTGACGTGATGGTTAGCGAAGATGCGCCGGCAGGTGACTACAGTGTTCGACTGCAATCGAGCACCGGAGAAGTTGCTTTCATCGCCGGCGGACTCACTATTGACGTATCTGAGCCGGCAAACGCTCCTTAACTTCCGCAATTCAGCTTTCGCGTTCGCGATTTTGCGGGGCTTTTCGAGCTTCACATAATTTTTCATTAAGTTTCGTTAAAATTTTCTTTCCGTTAATTTCCATGGTTGAAAGTTTATTCTAAGTTGTGCATAATCTGACTGCGCCCGACTCCCCGTTGGGCGAAGTGGTCGCGTGGGGTGAGGACACGTGGCCTTAGGGTGGGGGTTGTGGGAGACCCCCGCCCGCTTAATTTTTAGGGCACACTTTTCTTCAATTCTCCCTCGGTTTTTCAATCACATTTTTGCGTAGTCGAGTTGGTGTTTTAGCTTGATCGATCCGTGCGGTTTCGCTGGTTGATTTAGTCTAATCGCAGGCGTAGTATCACTCGCATTGAAAATCTGTCAGCCGAAGTTGCTCACGGTGCTTTCACGAGAAGCGCGGGAGGTGCGACGCGGGGGATCCAAATTGCCGCTTGGTTGACGAGCGGCGGGGCGAATCATGAAGACTCGAAAAGCCGATTGGCGTGAGTCGTTCGTGTAGAACACTTCTCAGTTCCAGCCCGTCAGCTAACCTCGCAGGCTTAAAGGGAAGGGCTATCGTAGCCGCGACCACCTTCAAAGAGGGTGCGAGGAGCAGCGATGCTCGTCGCACCCTTTCGTATTGAAGGACGCGCTCGATCTGGCGGAATTTCGAAAGTTAGTTTGAGACGAACTCGGGAACCGTGCGCAGTTGCTGAGAATGGAGAACGGGCAAAACAAAAAGCGAGGACGCTTTAGTCAGTGGCTTCTCGGTTCTGTAGGAGAAGTCGAAGGCCCACACGATGTTCCCGGACGTCATCACACCCACCCCTGGTGGAAAGTGATGTGCCTCACCGGCGTTGATTACTTTTCCACACTTGGATACCAGCCCGGCATCGCATTTCTTGCGGCCCAAGCCCTTTCACCTGTAGCCACTCTCGTATTGGTATTGCTGACGCTGTTCGGCGCGCTTCCGATTTACAGTCGCGTCGCAGCCGAGAGCCCACACGGTGAAG
This sequence comes from Pyrinomonadaceae bacterium, assembly GCA_963702045.1. Taxonomy (GTDB): domain Bacteria; phylum Acidobacteriota; class Blastocatellia; order Pyrinomonadales; family Pyrinomonadaceae; genus JACMLC01. Next base: position 3,376,659 of record OY969701.1, on the reverse strand, counting down.
GCTCGATCGCGATGCTCGAGAGTTTGCTGCCGAGATGGAAAGGTAAACTCTTCGTTCTGGTCCTGCTCGGGTTCGTTGCTACGGACTTCATCATCACGATTACCCTTTCGGCAGCCGACGCTACTGCGCACGTAATCGAAAACCCATTCGTCGAACAGCATCTGCATTTTCTGGCGCATCCGATCGGCGTAACTATGGCCCTGATCGCCGTCCTCGGAGCCGTTTTTCTTAAGGGTTTTAAAGAAGCGATCGGAATCGCGGTTGTGCTGGTGACTATTTACCTGCTGTTGAATGCAGTGGTGGTGTCCGTCGGAATTTACCAACTCGTTACCCATCCGCATCATTTTCCCGAATGGAAACAGGCTCTTTACTCTCACCCGCGGGTAAATGGGAACTGGATGATGATCATCGCCGTCTCGCTGTTGTTGTTTCCCAAATTGGCGCTGGGGCTCTCTGGTTTTGAAACCGGCGTAGCGGTGATGCCGCTCGTCCGTGGTCCGCACAGAATACGCAACACCCGGCTCCTTCTCGCAACAGCCGCGTTGATCATGAGCGTGTTGCTGATTTCATCGAGCTTTGTGACGGCCACCTTGATTCCGGCCGTGGAGTTTCAGGAAGGAGGCCGCGCCAACGGCCGCGCGCTGGCTTTCCTGGCGCACGAGTACATGGGCGAGTGGTTTGGCAGCGCGTATGACCTCAGCACCATCTTCATTCTTTGGTTTGCTGGCGCGTCAGCGCTGGCGGGACTTTTGAACATCGTCCCCAGATACCTGCCAAGATATGGAATGGCACCCGAGTGGGCCGGCGCGACGCGACCGCTGACGTTGGTTTTCACTGCGATCGCATTTGCTGTCACGATTATTTTCAAAGCCGATGTCGATGCGCAGGGCGGGGCCTACGCTACCGGCGTTCTCGTTCTGATGAGCTCAGCCGCGGTTGCGGTTACGATTTCAGCCTGGCGACGTCGTGAGAAGATCAGGTGGGCCTTTCTTATTATTGCGCTCGTCTTTGCCTACACCACGATTCAGAACATTCACGAGCGTCCTGAAGGAATCAAGATCGCTTCGTTCTTCATCGGAGCGATTATCATCAGCTCGCTCGTTTCACGTGTATTGCGGACAACCGAACTGCGCGTTGAGAAAATCGATCTCGATGAACAAGCGCAACAGTTTCTGAACGAAGTTGGACGGCGGACAATTCGCATAGTCGCGAACCGCGTCGATCGCGGTGATTACGAAGAGTACATGCTGAAGGAAAGAGAAAAGCGAGCCGATAACCACATTCCGACTTCCGACCCGGTTCTTTTCTTCGAAGTCAGTCCGGGCGACGCGTCGGAGTTTTCAGGAGTTTTGAAGATTAGAGGTTTCGATGTCGGCGGATTCCGCGTACTCCGCACAGAAAGTCCAGCGGTGCCGAATGCAATCGCCGCATTTCTGCTTTATCTTCGCGATCACACGGGCAAAATCCCGCACGTCTATTTCGGATGGAGCGAAGGCAATCCGCTGATGTATCTGCTCAGGTATATTGCATTTGGTGAAGGCGACACTGCGCCGGTGACGCACGAAGTGCTGAGACAGGCGGAAGAAGATCCAGAGCGACGCCCTGCGGTACATGTTGGTGGGTAGACTAAATCGCGAAGCAACGTCGGAGTGACAAGCAGAAGGTTGGTGTTCCTGCTCGTCACGCCCTTTCGATTAGATTGTCGCTTCTTTACGCGCCTTCAGCGCGACCGGCGAGAAAACAGGACCGACAATAGACGGGACGGCCCTGCGAAGGATAGAACGGCACCGTGGTTTGTTGTCCGCATTGCGCGCACTGTACGGAGACTTCGATTCGCTGGCGAACACCTGATGCCTGAGCGGCGGCGATCGCTGCGAGACGTTCGTTTTTTGCCTGCTTACACGGCTTGCATCTCTTCGGTTCGTTCTTGAGCCCTTTGTCGTGGAAGAACACTTGCTCACCTGCGGTCCAGATAAAATCCTCTCCACAATCCACGCATTTGATATTGGTGTCCTGGAATTCCATCTCGGAACGGCTCCACTTTCCGTTCGACGGGCTTACGGCCTCGGTCTGTGACATGATTATTATCCCCCCATTTGTACACCTGCGTCTCGGGGCGATGTTAGAGAGGACGCCTGGTCGAGCGCATTTTCCGGATCAGTTGCGCGAGGCTTACAAGAATCACTCCGTCGAGTGAAACGATAGGTCGGGTCCAAATCGCTAAAGCGAAGGAAGCTTCAGCGGACAGAACTTATTACTATCACAAAATTGTGTCAAGCTTTTAGGGACGAGCACGTTCGGTATCGACAGAATGTCCGACAAACGTCAGTTGTCGCTTGGATTCGACGAGCTAAAACTTGTCGAATATTCGATGGCTCCCGCGGACGATTCTTGACACTCGTCATCCCCCGTGCAAGCATCCGTTTCCATTTTCAACCACAGATAGAGAAGCAGCGTCGCTAAAGATATGAAGATTCTTGTTGTCGGTTCAGGCGGGCGCGAACACGCAATCGCCTGGGCGCTTTCGAAAACCGATCGTCGTCTGGATGCTATGTTTTGCGCGCCCGGCAACGATGGTATTGGTCAGATTGCGGACTGTATCCCCATCGAGGCAACAGACATCAAGGCGCTCGCGCAATTTGCAGAAGATCAGCGGATTGATTTAACGGTGATCGGAGGCGAATCTTCGCTGGCGCTTGGTATTGTTGACGCTTTCAAATCGCGTGGACTGATGATCGCGGGCGCGAGCTCAACTGCTGCGAAACTCGAATCAAGCAAGTCTTTCGCGAAGGACTTCATGGCTCGTCACAGGATCCCATCGGCCTTGTACAACGTGGCGGACTCTCCATCCCAAGCCGCGGAGATCCTGGAGCGCGGCGAGTTTGGTGGCTCAAATGACCCGGTAGTAATAAAGGCTGACGGACTCGCGGCGGGTAAGGGCGTCGTCGTCGCACGCTCGCGTCAGGAGGCGTTGAGCGCAGTCGAATCGCTGATGATTGGTGGAGCAGTTTCTGCCGAGGCCGCACGGCGAGTTGTGATCGAAGAGGCGTTAGGGGGAAGGGAAGCCTCTCTGCTGCTTTTCTCGGACGGGAAAGACTTCGTCTTGATGCCCGCGGCCCGGGATCACAAACGGCTCGGCGAGAACGATACCGGACCGAATACCGGCGGAATGGGTGTCGTCACCGATCAGAATGTGCTCGACGAACAGACGCTGAACACAGTCGTCCGCGATGTGGTCTTGCCTACTCTGGATGGTGCGAACAGGGACGGTTTTCCGTTTCAGGGAATTCTCTTTATCGGTTTGATGTTGACGACAGATGGCCCCAAAGTGCTCGAATACAACGTTCGTTTCGGAGATCCGGAAGCCCAGGCCATTTTGGTTAGATTGCAGTCCGATCTGGTTGATTTGTTCGAAGCAACCGCGCGCGGGAATCTCGGCAGCGTTCCGGTTCGATGGAGCAACGACGCTTCTGCCTGCGTCGTTTTGGCTTCGCGAGGTTATCCTGCAAAACCTGAAACAGGCGCATTCATAACCGGGCTCGACCGCGTTGCAACGGATCAGAACATTCAGGTGTTTCACGCCGGGACGCGGCGTGGCGAAGACGGCGAATGGCGAACGGCCGGTGGTCGAGTGCTGGGCATCACAGCAACCGGCCAGGATCTCGAGGAGGCTCTGCAACGGTGTTATCAGGCGGTAGGCGCCATAGGTTGGGAAGGCATGCAATTCCGCCGTGACATTGGGAAATAGGATGTCCGACAAACTTTCAGTTTGTCGCTGACTTTCGCGGCGTTCGATTCACGAGGTCAACGACAACTGAAGTTTGTCGGACATCAAACCGTCTCAATGACCCGCCGCTCCTGTTTTCTAGCGAACGGAAACCTGTCCTGCTATACTCAAATTCGCTCGTGACCAGTATTTGCAACCGCACAGCCCGGTCATGCGTACAATGAAAAGCGTTCAGCCAGCGCGTTTTCGGGCTTTGGATTTTGGGATGCTGGCAGTTGCGATTTGCCCCCTATATTGATTGGTGGAGGAGTGAGACGAGATGGGATTGTGGAGCAGAGTTAAGCGTTCGATGCGCGCGCTTTTTGGCGGCCTGGTGGAAAAGACTGAAGATCCCGAGCTCATACTTCAGCAGACAATTCGCGACATGCGTGACCGCGTGCCGGAGCTGAACAACTCTGTGTCACAGGTAATGGCCACCGAAAAGCTGCTGGCGAAGAGCAAAGAGCGGCTTGAAACGCAGGTAGTTGACCTCGATTCGAAAATAAAAGCTTCGGTCAAGCTGGGCCGCGACGACATTGCTACTGCATACATCGGTCAACTTCAACAAGCGCAGGTCGACCTGCAAAAGACTTCGCAGCAACTGGAGCACGCGACCCTTGCATCCAAGCAGGCGCTGAAGGCGCGCGACAATTATGTGTTGCAAATGCAGCGGCGAACAGCCGAAGCGATGCAGCTCATTAATCAGTCCAAGCAGGCGAAATTGCAGGAACAGCTCGCGCAGACGATGGAGACGTTCCAGCTTGGCGACGACGCTTCGACCTTCAACGAAATGCGCGACAAGATCGATCGCCGCGCCGCCGCAGCCGAAGCGAAGATGCAGTTGGGTGCTGCGTCGGTTGATAATCAAATGCAGGAGATCGAGCGCGAGGCGATGGATATGCAGTTACAAGACCGGCTGCTCGAATACAAGCGCGAGATGGGTTTGTTACCAAGCGCTACCGGCGCCAAGACGCCGGAGGCTTTGCCGGCCCAGGGCGAAACCGGCGTGAACGATCAGACGCGAGCGGTGTTGGAACAATACAAATCAGGGGCTGAATAAGACTTACTTATCTTCATAGCAAAACTGTTGATGCGACTCGTTCTTGTTTCGGTTACCTATTTTTTAGTAAACGGTCATGGCGGATTTATCCAAGATTAATTTTCACTATCTGAAGGAAGCCTTGAAAGAACCCGTCAATTTTTGGGGGATGGCGGGTTTTGCTGTTGCAGCGGCCTTCACGCAGTCGGTGATTCCTCTCGGTGCCGCGCTTGCGGCGGAGGGGCTCTATCTCGCCGCGGTGCCGGCCAGCACGATCTATCGCCGGTTGGTCGATAACCGTCAAAAAGCCAGGTTGCGAGCTCTGCGCGAACGCCAGCGCGAGGAGTTGATCAAGGGTTTCGATCCGCGCGAACGTGAAGCCGTCGAGTACCTTCGCTGGATGCGGAATCAGATTTATTCGAACTACAAGAAGTTCACAGGTTCGAAGGAAATTCCGTCGAACATTCAGAGCCTCGATCAGAGATGGGAAGATTTTGTAGATCTGCTGGATGTTTATCGACGCCGCAAGAATCATCTGCGCTCGATCAATCGTCAGGCGGTGCAGAATCAGTTGACCCAGGCGGAACGAGCTGTCGAGACGGCCGCGGATGAACGTGCTCGTCGGGTGCAGCAGGCTAACGTCGAAATACTCAAGCGCAGAGTGGCCGCCTTTAACGATCTTGAGCGATCTGTAAAATTGGTTGAAGGCCAATTGCAATCGATCGAGAATTTCTTTGGGCTTGTTAACGATCAGGTTGTGACGCTGCCGACTCCCGAGCGCGTTTCGTCGTTGGACTTCGAACAGCTGAGCGATTCGATCGCAATGACCAAGCAGATGCTCGAAGAGACTTCGGACATGATGGGATCGCTCGACAGCCATAATCGAGAGATCGGAAATTACGATCTGCTCGCCTCGACTCCGTCATCGTCAAAGTAGATCAGGTCAGAAGCGATTAATACGAAAAGGCGGGAGTGAGTTGGCTAAAAGCCAAACCACTCCCGCCGTTCTTGTTTGCGCTATTCACCTGGCTGAAAGAATGCTGACCAGTTGCGATTCATCCAACCGATATGTCTCGTTGCAGAAGTGACAGTTCATCACGGCGCCTTTGTCTTCACGGAGCATCGATTCGAGCTCTTCTCGATCAATTGACGAAATAAGCGAGATCGCGCGATCGTGCGAGCACGAGCATGAGAACTTAACTTCCTTTTTTTCCAGCAAATCAAAATGAAGATCGCCAAGCGCAACTCGCAACAGGTCAACCGGCTGCGCGCCCTCGCGGATCATCTCGGTCGTCTGAGGAGCGCGACTTACCGAGGATTCGATTGTTGATACGGTCTTGTCATCAGCTCCCGGCATAATTTGAATCATCAACCCGCCAGCCGCGGCGACGAAAGACTCACCAACATCATTCGCGCGCATCAGCACACCGAGCATGACTGCAGAAGGAATCTGTTCCGACTTCTGTAGATAGAACGCGAAGTCCTCCGCAATCTCTCCAGACACCAACGGCACCGATCCTCTGTACGGATCGGTATAAAGGCCAATGTCGTATCCGGATTCGCGCGTCACATAAAACATTCCCTGCCCAACGATGGCGCTTACATTAAGTTTGCCGGCTTCGTTCAAAGGCGCACTGGCCACCGGATTTCTGACATAACCACGAACTGCGCCGCTTGCATTCGCCTCTGCCGTGATTCCTTCCAACGGTCCGTCGCCTACGATCTGAACCGTCAGCCGGTCGAGCTCCTTAAGACTCGATCCCAACAACAATGTTCCCGTCAGCGTGCGACCAAGTGCGGCCGCAGCGGTTTCAGTTGTCTCGTGTCTCCGAGCAGCTTCGCTAACCAGATTTGTCGTCACCGCAGCCATGCATCTGACAGTTCCATCAGCAGCGGTTCCGTAAACCAATTTGTCTGCCTGTTGCTTTATCTGTTCGCTCAATTCTTCCCTCCGCCAGGTCGTACACTCCCCGTTTTTTCCGCTTGTGTCAGACTCTTTTTCTTATTCGCAGGTTGCCCATCAAATTGGCCCGGATCGTGCCATACGACGACCGGATTATGTCGAGAAATCAGCTCAAAATTACGCCTCTATCGGCTTTAATTCCGACCCTTCACGTGTTAACGTATTCTATGAGCTTACCCACTCCATTGCTATGAAAAAAAAGAAAGACACAATATGTTGGGGAAAGGTATTGACAGCCCATAACGGCCTATGTATACTCCGCTTCGCTTGCGACGGAATGAGTCGGGCGGCAGGTGCAAAGTGGTTCCCAAGCTGCTTGCCGTGTAGGGTTTTCTCGCTTCGAACCAGACCAACCGCATTACCCGTAGCACAATTTATTGATAGCGCGCGACCTCTCGGGCGCGCATCGCATCTTTTTCAAAATTAGACGTCTACGCGTCTCGGTCGCGCAGGAAAGGCAGCATAATGAGCACAGCTATCAAACCCACAACTGACAATCAATCGGCCATACCGCAAACTCCAGATAGCGTGTCGCGCCAGCCTCAACCGCCGGGCCTGAACGCAGAGCGAGTTATTAGCAAGCGGTACAGTTTGAAGGACGCGAAGGGCGAGCCGATCGAGGAGTGGGGCGATATCGTGCGCCGAGTTGTAGGGCATGTTTCTGTGGCCGAAACGGACCCGCAGAAGCGTGACGAGTTTTATGCCGCGATGTCTGACGTCATGTTCGCGCGCGAGTTTGTGCCGAACACACCATGCCTGGTTAACGCGGGAAAATCGACTGGACAACTTGCGGCGTGTTTTGTCTTGAATGTACCGGACTCGATTTCCGGAATCATGGAACACGCGAAAGCCGCGGCCACGATTCATCAAACAGGTGGCGGAACCGGCATGACCTATGAATTTTTGCGACCGGCTGGTGCGATGGTGAATTCAACCCGAGGTGTTGCGTCGGGTCCGGTCTCGTTCATGAACATCGTCAATCAAGTGACGGACGTTGTTAAGCAGGGCGGGGTTCGTCGCGGAGCCAACATGGGAATGATGCGCGTGACGCATCCGGATGTGCTTCGCTTTATTCATGCCAAGAACGATCAGCACTCGCTTACCAACTTCAATATCTCGGTAAACGTAACTGACAGATTTTTGGAAGCGGTTGATAACAACGAATGGTTCCAGCTTGAATTTGACGACAAGGGCTGGACGAATCCGATTTACGATCCGGTGACGGATTCGGACTATGCGGTATATCGCCGGCCCGACGGCAGCACCGTGACGCTCCGCGACCGCGCGACGTTTCTGGCTATCGACTTAACAGGATGTACAAAGGAAGATCCGCCGCAGACCGGTATGGTTTATGCGCCGGATATTTGGAACAGGATCATCGCCAGCGCGCACAAGTATGCCGAGCCGGGAATAGCATTTATTGACGAGGTCAATCGCCATAACCACATGATGGCATCGATGGGTCCGATCTACTCGTGCAATCCCTGTGGCGAACAGTTCCTGCATTTCTCCAACTCGTGCAATTTGGGATCGATCGATCTCGCCAAGTTTTATGTGAAGAACGGCGATGGTACCGATCCTAACAAATGCATCGAGTGGGATCGCCTCCGCGAGGTCACCCATCTCTGCACTCGTTTTCTCGACAACGTAGTTGACACATGCACATGGCCGCTTCCAGAGATCGAAGAGGTGGTGAAGCGAACTCGTCCGGTTGGATTGGGAATAATGGGCTTCGCCGATCTTTGTCTGAATCTCAAGGTCACTTACGGCTCTGGCGAATCGATCGATCTGATGGACAAAGTGATGGGTTTCGTTCGCCGCGAAGCGTGGGTCGAAAGTCTTCGATTGGGCGCCGAAAAAGGAGTCTTTCCTGAGCTCGAACCCAATCGCGAAGCGTACGCGAATTTTCTCTACAACGAGATCGGGATCTCGCGCGATGTGGAACTGACCCCGCGCAATTACGAAGTGACGACAATCGCGCCAACCGGGACGATTTCGTTGGTGGCGGAGACATCGTCCGGAGTCGAACCAAATTTCTCGTGGGCTTATGTTAGACAAGATACGTTGGGAACCCGAACCTATGTGCATCCACTTGCAGCGCGTGTGCTCGGGATGGAAGTCGACCAAACTGATCAGGATTCAATCAATCGCGCGGCGGCGTACGTTGTCGAGCACGAATCCGAACTGCCGCACTACTTCATCTCGGCCATGAACATCAGCGCTGAGCAACACGTCCACGTTCTGGCCGCCGCGCAGCGCAACGTCGATAACTCCGTTTCGAAGACCTGCAACGGCGCGGTTGACGATACGTTGGAATCCGTCGACGCGCTTTATCGGCTGGGGCGTCAGCTTGGCTGTAAAGCGGTCAGCTACTACCGAGACGGATCGCGCGAGAACCAGGTCCTGACGTCGATAAAGCAGGAAGAGAAGAGTGAAGCCGCGGTCGATACGGATCCGGTCGAAGTGATTTTGTTGGCGGATGAGCCGCCGGCGAGCCCGGCCGAAGTCACGGCTGTGATCGATCCCAAAGGGGTAACGACTGAGCGTATCGAACGGCCGCGTGAATTGCGCGGGGCAACTTGGCAGATCAAGTTCGACGTGCAGCATCTTTACGTAACCGTGAATCACGACGGCACAACGATTCAGGAAGTCTTTGCGACTGGCCCGATATCGGGCGGCGTCGGTCTGCTCGCATCGAAGATGCTTCGTGGCGGATTTAGCGTGGAAGAGGTTTCGCACAGCCTGAACAAAGTAACCGGAACCCATTCGGTTTGGTTCAACGAACGGTTGCTGACTTCGCCGGAACAAGCGGTGGCCGAATGCATTCTGCTCACCAAACGCCGATTGCAGGGCTTGCCGGATTCAGCCCGAGCGGCCGAGACTAAACCGCATTCGTTCGAAACCTCCGGCGGCGGCGGACACGTGATGTCCAACCTGATCGGAGTCTGCCCGGAATGCCACGGCCAGCTGGAACACGCAAGCGGCTGCGACTCGTGCAGAGACTGTGGTTATTCGAAGTGTAAGTGAAAGTAGTATGGCAGTCCGACAAGATTGAAGCCCTGAGTTTTTGTTAACTCAGGGCTTTTTGACGGTGCGCCCGGCAGGGCGCACTCACTAGGGAGTGAAAGTCTCCTACGGACCCGACAGGGGGAACCGTTAGCCGGACGGCAAGGGTGTCCAGCGCGAGGTGGAATCTGAAGGAAGCCGCAGGCAAAGCGCTGGTTCGACGAACAGAAATCGCATACGAGGCGTGCCAGCTGGATGAGAAGGCCGTTATCTTCAAAGTCCGATACCTGTACGGAAAGCTTGTGCGTAAATGCGGCGGACATAAGCGTGAAGGTGGGTGCGCAATACCCGGGGAGATCTGTCAGCTTGTCACGAACTACCGTCATCGAGAGGTGGCGGGAAGAGCTGGCAGAAGTCAGCCGAGGGCATAGTAGCTCCTTGGACCGGAGCGAAGGCCCGAACATGAAGCAACGGAACGGAGACTCGAGTTTCGATGATCACAGGAGACGCAGACAGAAGAGCTGAGATGCTCGAATCCCACCCGGAGGGTAGCCGACGGAATCGGCGAGAGGAAGGCTTGGGTGCGTCAAGGGTCACGGCAACGAGAGAAGACTCTGGACCGGAAGCAGAGCAGTTGTTGGAAGCAGTGGTCGAGAGGGAGAACATGTGGTTAGCGCTCAAACTTGTCTTGCGGTATGTGCCGTCGGCTCTTACATTGAATCCAAATCCGCAAATACCTTCCTGCGCTACGATCATTTTGCCGCGCACGAACTTCATCGTGATCTTACATTCGTCTTCGGCTCCGTCGGGCTTGAACACGGCAGTGTCGCCCTCGATCGTTGCGATGCCGCTTCCTATTCCGCTATTCGCCATCGGTCCGTCGGGCGTGTTGTATCGGTAGATCCCGTCGAACTCAACTTTCAGTTTCTGATTGCCCAGCGCCCAAATCTTGAACGTCCCGGTTTTCGCGTTCCATGTGCCGTTGACCTGGCTCGCCGTTACGACCTTCTGTTGCTGTGAAAGCGCACAAGACGCGGTGAAAAAGAAGAATAGCGGTATTGCGCCCAGGACCAACAACTTAGTTAAGATTCGATTCATCACCAACATCTCCGTTGCTTAGCGCATTCACGACGTACGCGTAATTACTTCCCAGTTCTCAACATCTCCTTCGACGATTTCAAACATTGGATGCGGTTCCGGCTGCTTGATAGATTGAAGCGCATGATACTTCGCCGCGTCTCTCGATCTGAGCTTCTGGTTCAGATGGCGCCACTCGAACTCCAGCTGTCCGCGCGTGCAGATGATCCGCGCATCGCCGTCCGGCGAAGCGATCTTTCCCGCATCAAATTTGTAGTTACGTCGCTTCGCTTCATCGCAGACGATTTCGAGATATCGCGCCATAGCGCCGGCCGGATCGGAAAGAGCCTTGAATCTATTTAGCTGAGGATGGTTGCGATATCCCTTCGTGGCCCCCTGTAAGACCTTTTGAGCCAGCAGTGATTCACGCCACAACGCTACCAGACCCTTCGAATCAAGATATTGAGGATGTATCGACCAGATTCGCACTTGTTAACCAATCCCGGCTCGACTCGCCCACTCGCTTTGCAACATGGCGTATTGATATTCGTCGCCCCATTTTCCCTTGAACCAGATGTTTTCGATGTAATGGCCCTCGCGGCGCATCCCCAAACGAGAGAGCAAAGCGACCGAGGCCAGGTTCTCGCAATCCGTGATGGCGAACACTCTGTGCAGCGACAACTCTTCGAACGCGAAACGCAGAACGCGGGTGGCGGCTTCTTTGCCGTAGCCTTGCCGGTGATGGGCGCGCGCGAACGTAAATCCAATCTCTGCTTGTTTGTGGTCCTTTTCCTGAATCGTCAGAACCACATGCCCAATGAAAGCACCTGTCGATTTAAGTTCGGTTCCGAAAGTGAATGGGCGGCCCGGCATTCCGGGGAGAATCTGCTTCTGCTCATTTATGACGTCGATAGCCTTCGCTTCGCTGTATGACTCCCATGTTTGATACTTTGCGACCTCGGGGTCGTTCAAGTAGTTCAAAAACTCCGGCAGGTCTTCGTCACGAAGTCCTCTCAAGATCAGCCGTTCTGTTTCGAGTGAAGAGAACTGTTTTTGGTCGGATAGGGTCATTGATAATTGGAGACGATAGAAATAAAACTTACGAGCAATATCGGTTAGAAAGACAATGCGTTTTCTCGCAAAGGCGCAAAGAAAAGAAAGCGGAAAGACGCGAAGGCGAAGCAACTGTGATGATGGCTCAGGATAGCGATCGGATAAACCAACATTAGCCTTCGCGAATACCTTAAGTGTCTTTAATCGGATACGAACGGCATTATATCGCACATCGCACTTATCTGTTTTCAGCATGAAAATCGCAGTGACCGTGAGCGAGGATGGGGAACAATCGGTTGTTCCAGAGTGGAACAAAAACTCTTGCGCCCCCTTGGCGGGCATTATAGTATGCAGCCGCGTTGACGGACTTTGCAGAACTTGATTGGCGAATTACCCCACGTTCGATGCGATCGCAGTTTTGCACGCTGAAGGGTTGATCCGATGCAAGGAAACCGCAAGCACGAGCGAGTGCCGTTGCCTTTGGAAGTTCGTTGGTCTGGCCAGTCGGGCAATCAATCAGCCAGGATCAGCGATGTCAGTATGGGGGGATGTTATATTGAATCGCTCGCGCAGGTCACGATCGGAGAGAGCATAGGCTTCGAGATGCAGCTTCCGACCGGTAACTGGATGCCGCTTTTCGGGAAGGTAGTTTATGTACATCCGAATCTTGGTTTTGGAGTGGAGTTCAATCCTCTTTCCGAACTTCAATCCAACGTACTCACGGATTTGCTGAACTTCGCTAAATAACATTCGCGCAATGCGGGTTTCAGCGGTTCGATGCCAAGGGTCTCCGTGCAACGTCTCTCGGTAAATGATGCAAGCTGATTGGGAACTCCTTGAGACGAACACCCATCAGGATCACGTAATCGCGCACGTCATCGGAGCGACGATCCTCGGTTATTTCTCGGCAGACGAGACAGCGTGCGTGGCGCTCGACATCGGTTTTATCTGGACGATCTTTGTAGACGGCGAAATGGGCCTGGTGCCGCAGACGATGGCGATCTCAGAACTTAATGTCGACGTCGACACAAAAGCGGTACTTCGCGCAGACATGGACGCTTTGACTGGCCCGCACGGTTCGGAGCCGCGCCTGATCACACCAGCCGGCGAACCGTTTTTGATTTCGGACGTTCATTTCTATGCAAATGGAGACGAACGCCGAATTTTGGTGATTTGTGAAAATTCATCCCTCGGGATAGAAACATCGCTGGCAACCGGACTGATACGGTTCCAGCATCAACCAGGCTAGTGAACCTCGCATCCTCCATCGCATCACACCCGGAGCGAGAGCCTGGATGCTCCGACAGCAGGACGCCTTTCCAAACATGCATTACGACCTTTCCATCTGGAACAACGACCGCTATTGCGAGACCAGTGCTTTTCTGATTTCGCACATGGCTAACTCGTTTCCTGTTTTGACCACCACCAATTGGTTTTCTAACGAGGCTCCAACGCCAGACCCGGCAGACTCTCCGCTCGAAGAAACAGTTCGTGAAGAGCGCGAGTATGTCCGTCGACGTCTGCGTGAAGAGCTTCAACGCGAGCCAACAGAAGATGAAGTTGACGACTGGTTACGTCGCCATACGGAAGGTTATTAGTTAGGGCTCGCAGGAATCGCCACGGGTAAATAAGCGGACCTCTAAGGTGGGATGACCTTTGATCGCCTTCCGCGAGTCTCACCGTCTCCGTAGCGCGTGGCCCAACCAGATGTGAGGAGAGCTGTCATGGCTAAACCTGAACCCCGAGAATATCGTGCAATGATTTCCGATGAAGGCGGCGTGGTCCGCGGTCGTATTCCATCAACGTTGGTTAGGGACATGGGCGCGCGCGCCGGTGATTATATGGTGTTTAGATCGGACGGGACCGGATCCGTTACGATGAAACTCGCAAGAATGAGAGCAGCCGGAAGACGCGTGAAAAGTAGTAAAGGAAGTGCGAAGTCTGCTAAGCGCCGTTAGCAGCGGCTTACCAGAGTTCGCAGGAATCAGAAACATGCGACGAGCGCATCAAGTCGCGCATCGTCACATCGTCACTTGGTCGCACAAGAGCTGATCGCTCTGCTCTCGCGTGGCGTAAAGCAAAGCCGCACCTACGTTCCAGGTGCGGCTCTTTTCGTTCTCCTGCTTTGTCGGCAGATCAGGACAATACGATAATTTTGTTATCGACGGCTCGAACGCCTTTTATGTCCTTCACCAAACGCTCGACACGTGACTTCAAATCCTCAGAATTCACGGTGCCCGTCAAAGTTAGTTTTCCATCGATCACCATCGCGGTAACTCCGAGCGCCGAGACCGTTGGGTCTTCTGAAATTCTCTTGTCGACGGCTGTCTGAACGTTGGCGTCGTCGCCGCTGCTTCCCGACGTAGCTGAACCAGCCGGCGGTCCTGTCACGATCACTGGAGCCGACTGCGACGCAGGCTGTTGGACGACAATCGGTGGCTGTTGTACCGGCGCGGGCTGCTGGACTATCACCGGTTGCTGCTGTGGCTGAGTAGTCGTTGCGACCGGGACGTTGCTGTTCGTAGTGTTCTGCTGATTATTCATTAAGAAAAGGAAGAGTATGGTAACCAGCGCTACCGCTCCAACGACCAGGGCAGCCACTGCGCCAGTCGAGAATCCTTCACGATCCGGCACGCGAGCTGTTTCGGTGCGCACGACCTCGCGACGCGCTGTTGGCGTCTCGACCACAACCCGGCTTCTTCGTTGTTGCTCTTCTTCGTATGACATCTTTTGATCTCCAATTAGTTATTGTTTGCGTCTCGCTTCAGTTGGCCACATGAGCAATCACCATTCCGCATGGATCGAAGTTGACGAAATCGATGAATCACTAACGTTACGGGCCTGTCCGAGCATTTTGACCTCGCGAGACTGAACTGAAGTTGGACCCCGCGCTCGGATCCCGCGTACGAAATTGATGCTCTCAGGAGCACAGGCGGCTCGCATGCAAAGCGTGCTTTAGCACGCTAAAGGGCGTAGCTAGTTTCGCGCTTCGCGCTCACTGCAGGCGAGCCGCCTGCGCTCCACAGCTCGCGTAGATTATTACGAAGTCTGACCGTGCTCTATAATTACCGGCATGACCAAAACCGCTATCGTTCATCATGCTCTCTTCAAAGACCACGACACAGGCGAAGGACATCCTGAGACGTCCGAGCGATATTCGGTGGTGATGAAGGCGCTTCGCGGGGACTCGAGCCTCCGGCCGAGTTTGTTGGAGATAGAAGCGCCGAGCGCCGCGCGGGGCGTGGTACAGGCTTGTCATACGCCGCAGCATTACAAAGCAGTCGAACGCGCGGTCAGCGAAGGGATAGGTTATTTGGACGCGGACACGATCGTGTCAATGCGATCGATGGATGCCGCGTTGCACGGAGCCGGCGCCGCCTGTCGCGCGGTTGACGCTGTCATGAGCGGCGAGGCCAACAACGCGTTCGTTCCAGTTCGTCCACCCGGACACCATGCAACGTCGGAACACGCCATGGGGTTTTGTCTCTTCAACAACGTAGCGATCGCCGCGCGGTATGCGCAGCAGCAGTATCCGCAAGTGGATCGAGTGGCTGTGGTTGACTGGGATGTCCATCACGGAAACGGAACGCAGGGGATTTTCTATGATGATTCGTCGGTTTTCTTTTTCTCGATGCACCAATATCCGTGGTACCCAGGCACGGGTGCGCGCGGCGAAAACGGCGTGGGACGTGGACGCGGCTACACTCTGAATGTTCCGGTTCGCGCGGCTACGCAATCGAAAGAACAGAGGAGAATGTTTGACGCCGCGTTAGGAGAACTCAGCTCCAATTTTCGACCTGACTTGATTTTGATTTCGGCGGGATTCGATGCGCACCAGATGGATCCGCTGGGACAACTCAAGCTCGAAGACGAAGATTTTGTTCAAATGACGCGCTCGGTCAAGCAATGGGCAGCGGAAGTTTGTGATGGCCGAATCGTTTCGTGTCTGGAAGGTGGGTACAACTTAAGCACGCTGGGGCAAACTGTGAAAGCGCATGTGATGGAGCTTCAAAGCGGGTAGCGGTTCAGTATGGGATTTTTCTTTGCGTATGATTTCGTGCAACAAGCGAACGAACCACGAAACCACACGAAAGCGAAAGAAAACCACACGAAACCAAGAGACTTTTCGTGTGATTTCGTGGACGGCTCGTTCGTGTTGTTTCGTGGTTAGTGGGTCTCCACCCTAAATCCAGCAGCGTGAACTTAAACTCTTGTCGCAACTTCCTCGACCAAATAAATCCTGTACAGTCGTATGACGGGTGCTGTAAACTTCGCCGTACTCAAGTATTTCCCACGCGAAGGTCGCAACCTTCTGCACCCGGATTTTGAGACGCCACAACCTGCGCCCTCGGTTCGCGCCACGAACACAACGCTGGATGACTCTTCGCAGCGTGCGCAGAGACGATGAGAGCGACGCCACTTTCGCTTTCTCAAGGAGAAAATAAAACCATGCCAGACGTTGATATCACGTGCGCCGAGTGCGGCGAGACGTTTCCGTTTACCGAGCGTGAGCAGGAGTATTACACCGAGCGTAACCTTAGCCAGCCAAAGCGATGCAAATCATGCAGAGATGCCCGCCGGGCTAACTTCGGCGGAGGCTCGCGAGGTGGTGAGCGTCAACGGTTCGACATAGTTTGTGATCAGTGCGGCAAAGCTGATTCAGTTCCATTCAAACCGTCGAGCGGAAGACCGGTACTCTGCAGCGAATGTTTTAGCGCAAGCCGCGCTTAACACCGAAAAATTAACTCCTCGCGGAACATTCATAAGGCCTGGTCCGTAGTGAAAATTGCGTAATTTTGTCTAGTCTTAGTTGACTTTGTTTTTGTGGGCCGCTGAGCCCGGCAGTTGGTTGTCGATGATTTACGAAACCATTCAATTGGAGATGCGCGAAGACGGTGTGTGCGTTATCACGCTCAATCGTCCGGCGGCTCTGAATGCGCTGACCGTCGCGCTGGGGAATGAATTCCTCAGCGCGCTTGGCGAGGCGCAGGAGCTGGGGGCGCGGGCGGTTGTGCTAACCGGGGCCGGGCGCGCGTTCTGTGCAGGCGGCGATCTACGCGAAATGCAGCAAATTGCTCAGAAAGAAGGCCGTGTTGAGGCATTTTTCGACAATCCGCTGAATCTGTTGCACGACTGTATTCGCGCAATCAGGAAAGCGCCGGTTCCGATTATCGCAGCGGTCAATGGACATGCTTCCGGGGCGGGTTGCAACCTCGCTCTTGCCTGCGACCTCATCGTCGCGGCAGAAGGAGCGAAATTCAACGAGGCGTTTATCAAGATCGGATTGACTCCGGACTGTGGCGGCACATTCATTCTGCCGCGCCTGGTTGGTTGGAAGCGAGCGGCGGAAATGCTGATGACGGGCGACGTCATCGAAGCTGGAGAGGCCGCGGCGATTGGAATGATTAACCGAGTCGTTCCCGAAGACGACTTGATGAACGAGGCGCTCGCTCTTGCCGCCAGATTGGCGAAGGCGCCGACCGCGGCGATCTGTCGTATCAAGCAGATGCTGGATCAAAGCGCTGCGAACAATTACGACGAACAGCTCGAGGTCGAACACAAAGCGCAGATTTTGTCAGGACAATCTGTTGATTTCAAAGAAGGCGTCGCAGCCTTTATGGAGAAGAGGCCACCACGGTTTACCGGTGGGTGATTCCCAAAAGGTACTTTAAAGGCTGCGAGCCGCTTGGATGCAAATCCGGCGGCTCTTTTGATTGGAAAGCGGGCTCAGTTTCTTATCGAGTTGATACAGTGTCCCGCTGACGAGGGTAGTTATGGCTTCACTAACTTACATGCAGTTGCTGAGAGGCAATCGCTCGTTCCGGCGATTGTGGTCGGGTCAGGTGATTTCGGAACTGGGAAACTGGTTCAACTTTATCGCCGGACTGGGATTGGTTCGTTCAGTTTCGGGCGCAGCGCCTGAGGTGACGGCGATCATGCTGGTCGCGCGTCTGGCTCCGTTTGCCTTGTTCGCTCCGATCGCGGGCGCGTTTGCGGATCGCTGGTCGCGGCGAACATTGATGCTTGCGACTGACATCGCACGCGCAATCGTTGTCCTGGGTTTTCTTTTTGTCGATGGACCGGAAGACCTGTGGCTGGCCTACACCTGCGCGATCGTCGGTACTGTGCTGGCAGCTTTTTTTGAAGCGGCCAAGAACGCATCGATGCCGAGCATCGCCGGCGACGAGGGATTGTTGGCGGGCAACGCGTTGCTTTTCTCATCGCGTTTTCTGTTGATGTCGGTCGGCGTCGCGTTGGGTGGATGGACTGCGCTTCAGTTCGGCTACCGGGCCGCGTTCATCATCAACTCGGTTTCATTTTTGGTCTCGGCCTATTCGATATGGTTAATTCCGGACCACGAAACCAGACAAGCCAAACGTCCCGACGAGCCGCGCGCGCCGCGTACGCATTTCTGGACCGACATACATGTGGGTTGGAAATACATCGCGCGACACCCGTTGGTGTTGGCCATTCTTTGCGTCAACATTCTTTGGGCGACCGGGGGCGGGGCGAACAATCTGATCTCGGATCGATTGGGCGGTCTGGTCTTCGCGCCGAATGAAGGACTCAACAGCGACGCCGGAGTTTCGGCTTTCTACACGGCGTCGGGATTTGGGCTATTCATCGGGATGTTGATCGCGCGTCGAGTCGGCGCGCACATAGAATTGCACAAAGCCACGGCTGGATTTATCGGCTGGACGCTCGTTGCTCATGGCCTGATCTACGCGTTGATGGGCGTGGTGCCGAGGTTGTGGATGGCGTGTGCGCTGCTTTTGCTTTCGCGTCTCTTGCTCGGCGTGGAGTTCGCAGTTCAGGAGACGCTGCTGATGCGGCTGGTGCCGGACGGTCTGCGGGGACGTATTTCGACTACTGATCGAGCGGTCGAGATTTTCTTTACCAGCCTGTCGACCGTGGTTGCCGGATGGTCGCTG
Organism: Pyrinomonadaceae bacterium; assembly: GCA_963702045.1. Classification (GTDB taxonomy): domain Bacteria; phylum Acidobacteriota; class Blastocatellia; order Pyrinomonadales; family Pyrinomonadaceae; genus JACMLC01. Next base: position 3,357,823 of record OY969701.1, on the reverse strand, counting down.
CTCTACATTTCGCCGCGAACGTTGACGGTGATCTCGGGGCTGCTGTCGGCGAGTCCCGGCATTTGGTGGCTTCTGATGTTTGCGCGAGGCAGGCTCAGAATGCCTGAAAGTATGTCGAGCGAGGGTAAGAGCGAAGCTCAGAAGGATGAAGCTGTTTTGGTTTCGACGGGTTAGATGACGAAGGAGCGCAGGCGGGCCGCCTGCGCTCCTTCGTTGAGGTTCGGCGGACATTCAGGCGAAATTGGAACGCGCGGGAGACTCGCATATACTACTCGCGCGTTAATTACGAACCACTTTCTTTCCTCCTAACATTGGTACGAACCTGTGCGCAAGCGACTAGGGATGGTCACTTCCAAACTGAGAAATTCTGCCAACCGCCTGCGCGGATGGTTGCGGCGGATAATGCCACGAGTCCTCATCGTGGCTGCGTCGCTCTTCGTACTTCGTCTCTTGCCGATAACGAAGTGGCTCTTCAGCTACGCCGTGTTTGGCACGATCCTCAGCACCATCACATTCTGCGCGCTCGGCTTTTCGATTCTCTACTATGCTTTTAAGGGATTGCGCTGGCTAAAAGGCAAACTGCTTTGGCGAGTGCGAAGACGACTGGTCGTTACCTACCTCTTCGTCGGTCTGACGCCGATCGTGCTTTTGGTCCTGCTCGGCTTGCTGGCGGGGTTCGGAGGCTCGAGCGAGGCGATGTCGCAGAACATCCTGTCGCAGATGAACGCCACCGAGCGGCTGACACAAACCAGTACTCATGCGCTGGCCGACGGCTTCGCACGTTTGCCCGCAAACACCGACGAACGCACGGCGCAGGAATGGCTGAACGAACGCGCAATGCTGCTTCGCTCGTCTCTGCCGGGAGCGCGAATCGCCGCGTGGCGGGGCGCCGCAGACGACGACGCAGCGACCGGACACCGTACCGCGCCGTACGTCAGCGAAGTTGTTGATGAAACCACGAAAGGCGTCGGCAATAGCTCTACGCCGCTGAATGTTCCGCTGCCTGAGTGGCTTCGCGGTCAGGAAGAGTGGCATGGTTTGACGCTGGTGCTTCCCGCGGACGAGAACGACCGTTTCGCGACGCCTGCGGTTCGCGCGATGGCGAGGTCAACTTCGGACGGAAGGCAGGCCACGGTGTTGGTCACGGTCCCGATGAGCCGCGCCCTGGTCGAAGAATATCGAAAACAGACCGGCATCAACGTGCGTCCCTATTTTCTAAAGGAAGTGCTGAGACGACGAGGCAGCGAGGTCGAGATAGGCAGCAGGGAAAGCAGAGCTCGCGAAGAGCGGCGTGCAGGGACGAATCGACCCGGAGGCGAGCCGATCTTCGGCAAGGACCAGTTCGGCGCCCCCATCGACAGCACTGTTTATCTTGTGGTCGGACCGGCGACGGATTGGGCGACGGGCAAAAGTGATCCGCATTTGCTTTTCTTTTTCGATTGGTCGTGGGCCAATGCAAGCAAGCAGTTCCTTGGGGAAAGCGAGATTGGTCGCGCCTGGCAAAAGGCTTTGAAGATAGTCGCGATCGTATTTTTGGTGTTCGAGCTGCTCGCGTTGTTTGCGGCCGCATGGATGACGCGGGCTGTGACGGGTACTGTGCACAAACTTTATCGAGCGGTCGAGTTCATCAAACGGGGCGATTTTTCATACAGAGTTCATGCCAAATCGCAGGACCAGTTGGGAGAATTGGCGACAGCCTTTAACGACATGTCGTCAAACATCGAATCGCTGCTGAAGGAACGAGTCGAGCACGAACGATTGGAACGCGAAGTGGAAATCGCGGCTGATGTTCAGGCGCGTTTGTTCCCGGACCGTGTGCCCGACTTGACCAGTGTCGAGGTCGCGGCCGAATGTCGCGCCGCGCGCGGAGTCGCCGGCGACTATTACGATTATGTCGAAGTCGTACCCGGCTTGGTTGCATTGGCCCTGGGCGATGTTTCGGGCAAGGGAGTCTCGGCAGCGTTGGTCATGTCGAACCTGCAAGCCACCATTCGCGCGCAGGCCGCGATCATCGCTGAGCGGTTGAGCATTGCCGAACGAGCGGTCGCGGTGTCCGTTGGCGGCGACGGCGATCGTGTGCTGGCGCGCGTGATGGCGGACGCGGATATGGATGGAGCAGTCGCGCGCAACATGACCAACATTAACAAGCAACTCTGCCAAAGCACCGAAGCGAATCGGTTTGCCACGCTCTTCCTTGCGCTCTTTGAAGATCGAGGCCGGACGCTTCGATACAGCAACGCGGGTCACAACGCGGCGTTGCTTGTCCGTACCGACGGGCGCGCGGAAAAATTGACCACCGGAGGAATGCTGGCCGGAGCGTTTGACTGGGCGCAATACGAAGAAGCGACGACCACGCTTGAACCCGGCGACGTGTTGTTGATCTTTTCTGACGGCCTGAGCGAAGCGGAGAACGATGCGGGGGAAGAATACGGCGACGATCGAATTTCGGAGTTTGTTGTCGCTCACCGGCATTTTTCTGCGGATGCGCTTCGGCAAGCGCTCTTCGAAGAAATCGACAAGTGGTCGGGCGAACGCGAGATAGCGGATGATCAGACTTTGTTGATTTTGAAAGCGACCGAGTAGCGAGGATCGGGGCAGAAGCCCGACCGTGAGGGAGGGTGTTCTATTTCCGCCGAGTTCAAGTAACGATCCGGGTGGAGTCCTGTTCTACCTGTGATAATGCTCCGCTCTGGGCATGGCGATGTCATTTCATGGTTGAGCACATGGAAGGCTCGAACGCCCTCCCTTACGGTCGGGCTTCTGCCCCGTTACCGCACCACAATTTAGGACTTAGTTTACAAACCGACGCATCTGAACACTGATTGCAAAACCAATCGCGATAAACGTAGCCAGAATCGAAGACAGTCCCGCACTCATCAACGGCAGAGGCACACCTATGACAGGCAGCATACCCAGCGCCATTCCTATGTTGATAAAGAGCTGAAATCCAAACCCGCCGACAATCGCCATAATTACAAGCATGCCGGTACGATCCGGCGCGCGTCTGGCGCCGGTTATCAATCTTGATAAGAGCAGGGTGTAAGCCATCAGCAGCAGTAAACAGCCGAGGAACCCTGTGTTTTCGGCCGTAACCGCAAAGATGAAATCGGTGTGCGGCTCGGGCAAAAATTTCAACCGGCTTTGCGAAAATTCACCTGACGATCGAGACCCGGTCAGCCCGCCTTTTCCAACCGTAACAATCGACTGAACCGTGTGATAGCCATAACCCTTCGGGTCGGCATTGTCGGGATCGAGGATTACGTTTATTCGTTCCTGTTGGTAGGGCTTGATCTTTTTTGTCTTCACCCCGACCGTGTATGCCAACGGAATCGCAACCATGCCAAGGATCACCGCTGCGACAACTAACCGCATTCTTACCGCCGAAAGAAAGAGCACCACTGCCAACAACGGAAAATAGGTGATTGCTTGTCCCGCATCCGGTTCGAGCAAAATCAAACCTACCGGCAACGCCAGAATTCCGATCCCCATCGCCAATTCTTTTATCGACAAAGACGAAACTCGCGGGCGTCCGAAGTAACGCGCCAGCATCAGGACGGTCGGGATCTTGACGAACTCAGAAGGCTGAAACTGTCCGATCACCGGCATCTTGATCCACGCGCGCTGGCCGTTGATCTTGAGTCCGATGCCGGGCAACAGCACGATGACAAGCAAAGCAAGTCCGAATAGATAGAAGGCGGGAGCAAGGTCAACCAGTTTGCGATAGTCAGTGAATGCGATCGCCAGCATCGCAACCAATGCGATACCCAGCCCGACCAGCTGTTTCTGCCAGTAAGTTTCGGTCGGCTGCGCGTTGTGAATTTGCCACGTTCCGAAAATGACGATAGCGATCGCCAGCACGGCCAGCAGCCAGTCAAAATCACGTATGCTTCGTTTTTGTAGGATCGCAACCATTACTGCTTCTTGGCTACGAGCGTTCCCGGAGGTTCCTCGTGGCGTGTGTTGCGGTAGTAAACGTCATAGATCGAACGCACGGCCGGGGCGGCGTGAGTTCCGCCAAATCCGACATTCTCGATCAATGCCAAAACCGCTATTTCGGGTTTGTACGCGGGCGCGAACGAGACAAACCAGGCGTGGTCTTTATTCTCGCCGGTATCTTTGCCCAGGCCCACGACCTGCGCAGTACCGGTCTTTCCAGCGATATCGAAGTTAGCCATCCTGATGCGCGCGGCCGTGCCGCCGTTGTTGACGACTCCCCACATGCCTTTGATGACGAGGTCGTGTTGTTTCTGGTCCATGGGGATCAGCCTGGCGTTCGGACGGTCAAATCCGTGCGCTTCGCGCGGTGGGTGATATCCGGCCTTGTTCGGGTCGCCAATGGCTGAAACCGCTCGGAATTCTTTGGCAAGGTGCGGAACATAAAGTTTCCCGCCGACGGCGATCGACGAAATCGCTCGAAGCGAGGCCAGCGGCGTAATCGCAACCGTGTCCTGTCCAATCGAAGCGTAAACAGTACGGATGTCTTTCCATTCCTCGCCACGCGCTTCCAGCTTTGGCTTCCAAAAAGCCGGCGTCCAACTAAACAGCTCGTGCGGCAGATCTACTCCGGTCGTTTTGTCGAGCTCGAACTCCTTAACCATCTCGATCAAGCCGTCGACACCCATCTTCAGCGCCAACCGGTAGTAATAGCCGTCGCACGATTTTGTTATAGCGTAATCGAGCGCCGGCGAACCGTGGTTGCCCATGCATCGAGTAAACTTGTTGCCGATAGTGATGCCACCGCCGCACGCCAGATGCGAATTTTCGACCGAGATTGCGCCCTGTTCCAACCCGGAAACCGACATCGGTATTTTCCAGGTCGAGCCGGGCGGATATCGTCCCTGGATCGCTCGGTTATAGAGCGGAGTTTCGGGATCGCGGAGCAGGGCAGCGTATTCGGCGCGGCCCACCTTGGTGCCGATCCGTTGCGAAAAGAGGTTCGGATCAAAAGTCGGCGCCGACGCCAGCGCAAAGATCTCGCCGTTGTTCGGATCCATCGCGATGATCACGCCGCGCTTCGATGGCGAATTTCGCAACTGCTCTTCTGCCGCAAGCTGCAGGTCCAAATCAATCGTCGTGATCAGGTCCTGTCCGGCCTGGGGTTCGACTCGTTCGACTTCGTGTTGGATATGGCCGCGGCTGTCGACGACGACTTTGCGATAGCCATCCTGTCCGCGCAGAAATTCGTCGTAAACCGACTCGATGCCTTCCTGGCCGATCAAGTCTCCCGGCTTATACTTTTTATATCGCGGTTGCTCGAGCTGCTTCGGACTTATCTCGCCGACATAACCGAGCACGTGGGCCAGCGTCTCGCCGTACTTGTAGGTCCGCTGAGGTTGTTCTTCTACCCGCAGTTCGGGGAACTCCAGCGCGTGAGCTTCTACCCAGACGATGTCGGCCTGCGACGCATTCTCTTTAACGCGCATCGATTCGAACGCTGGTTGCGATTCGATCTCTTTGAAACGAGCGCGCAGATATTCGGTGTCAACTTCAAGGCCGACCGAAAGAGGTTCGATCAGGGCGTCGAAGGACTTTCCCTTCATGTCCTCGCGCGAAAGAATGACGCTGTAGATCGGTTGCGAGTCGACCAGCATCTTCTTTCCGGTCCGATCGAAGATGGCCCCGCGTTGCGCGGTGATCGGCAGGAGCCGGATTCGCTGGTTCTCCGCGCGTTCTGAGTAGTAACTGCCCTTGACTACCTGAAGCATGTACAGCCGGACGCCGAGCACGGCCAGCATGACGACGATCAGGAAATGAATCACGTGCAACCGAACGCGCAGGTTTTGTGAATCGTCTTCGAATTTCATAAAGCAGTTTTTAGTTTCAAGTTTTTAGTTTTTAGTTGCGACGCCAGACAGTAGAACTCCATTTGGTGCCCGTCAGAGCCAATGATACAGCAAAGCATTCGAGACTAATAAGGCAGTTGTTAGTTGCCGGTTTTCGATAAAGACCGCCCCCGCCCAGCTCCGGGCGTTCGCAACGGGGCGGAAGCCCGACCGTGAGGGAGGGCGTTCCAAGATCCGTAGGTCAAATAGCAGGGCGAAATTACTCGGGCTGACCACGGCCGCCGGTTCGTGCTCGCTTGAACGCTCAGACGGTAGAACGCCCTTCCTGACGGTCGGGCTTCTGCCCCGTTAACCGATCACGAGTTGTTTCGGTAAGCGAATCGGCGCGGTAACCTGAAAACTAAAAACCGCTATCTCCGCTTGCCCAGCTTCAGGACACTTCGTCTCGCAGCCTTGCGACGGAACGCAAACTGGCGGCGCTGTCGTGCTCGATCGCTGAAAAGAAAGTCCAACAAGTAGAGGATGACCGTGCCGATGATCGTTGTCCAAATGACTTTGAACGACGTCAGCTCGACAAACGAACTGAGAGGAGGTTGGCCAAGCATTCGGTGGAGCAAAACATACACGGTTGCATCGAGCAACGCAGCGCCGGCCAAAACGGGAATTCGGACCAGAGGGTTGTCAAGCATTACCCGGGTTGAAAGCGAAGCTACGATAAATGCTACCAGCGTCTTCGAGAACCCGCCTGCTCCAAGCAATCCGCCGGCGCCAAGAGCATCGGTGGCGAGCCCCGCGATCGCGCCGATCACCAGCGCCGATAACGCGTCGCGTTGCAAAGCGAAATAGACAACCACGATCAGCGGCAGGTCAACGTAACTAGCCGCCTGCCAATTGGCTTTCAAAGATGATTGCAGGATGACAGCCAGCGCCAGTACTGCCGCGATTTTCAGTTGCCGCATGTCTCACGTAAGTAAAGAGTGATGAGCGATGAGTGATGAGTTATGACCCCGGGTTTCTACTAATCACTCATCACTCTTTACTCATTACTTTTTACTCTCCACGTTCGGTAATGTCTGATCTGGGGCAGTGCGTTGAGGAGGTTTGTATTGCAGGACTGCAACTTCTTCGAGCGAGTCAAGCCGAGCGCTGGGTCTGACGCGAATGACCTGCGGCGCCGTATCAGAGATGCGAGTGACCTCGACAACAGTTCCGACATTCAGTCCCGGCGGGTAAATGCTGTCCTGTCCGGTGGTCGTGACGTAATCGCCAACCACCACTTTCTCGAGACCCGAGACGTATCGCATTTCGACTAATCCGCTGTCGCCCATTCCGCGAACCGAGCCAAGCGCGTTTGAGCTTCCAAGCTGTCCCACGATCGCGCCCGCCGCCGCCTGCTCGTCCGTGATCAACATCACTCCGGCTGTCCATGGACTGGTCGAAACAACCCGACCAACGATTCCGCCTGGTGTGACTACAGGCATGTTCAATTCGATACCCGACATTCGTCCTCGATTGATGGTAACGGTATCGAACCAGATCGAAGGATCTCGCGCAATGACGCGAGCCATCACAGTTCCGTACTGGCTGTTTTCTTTTAGACCGACCAGCGCTGTCAATCGCTCGTTCTCGTCGATCGCGCGGCGGGACTGAGCCAGCTCGATCTCCATCTGTTCGACGCGCTGTTTGAGCGATTCGTTTTCAGCCGCGGCTCTGCGAAGGTTTCCGATGCGTTCGAAGAATCCGACTCCCGCGCCGCCAACTCCAGAGCTCACGCGCTGAAACGGAGCTGCGATCGCCTGCGCCCAGGATCGAATCAGCCGCTGCTTGGTCGCATCGCCGTTCTCGCGCGCATCGAAAGCCATCAGCGCAAAGTTCGTCAACAGCAACCCGACCAGAAGCACCGGAGCCCGTTGGCGAATCTCTCTCTGTGTGCGTGCAAGTGCCATAAAAGAATCTCAATTAATTACGGCGTATGGACGAGGAATATATCCCAAGCCCATCGTCCGATTTGCGCGCCACTCGTATCCAATACTCTCGCCCGATACTTGAACTGATTGCCGTATTGGTCAATACGCCTCGACTCTCTGTAGTTCAAATCAATTGTCGCGATCCCCAGCGCTGTAAGCGTGCGCAATTCGCCTTGCTCAGAAACCCCGTTGTGATTTAGATCCCGCCAAAGCCGCAAACGAGTAAAAACAGCGTCCGCACTGTGTATCTTTCCGTCACATTGCCGCCGCCTTCGGGTTTGTCAAATTCAGCAAGTGCAACATCACAACCCTGCGTGTTCCATTCACAATATGTCGAATCCCAAATAGCGCGGCCACAAGGTCTCGGACTATTTGGGGTTGGGCAGTGCTTGAAGCACGAAACAGGCAGGTGATCGAAGCAGTCTCGCCGCCAGTCTCCCCGGTATCATCACATACATAGCCCCAACCGGCGCTGGTATTAGTCAGGCAACTCATACGTTGAGTGAACCTGCAAGCCGCTCGCGCCGGCTTTCGTTCATAAACAAGCCTTCTTTGATTAATAGGATCAGAAGGATTACAGCCGTCGCGGGCTACACCAGTATAACTACATCTAATATCGGCAGTACGTGCGTGACTTTCCTCATAAATAATCTCGCAAATGGGTGTGCCGACATTCTCTCTTGGTCTTTCTCTTTGAGAATACGCTATGAAAACAGTTGAGAAAGAAAGAAAAACAAACCATGAAGCCGACAGTGACAGCAGCTTACGGTAGGTCATCTATCGTCTCTCGACTTTCAGACGACCTTCAACCTCTCTGAATTTCGAGGAGACGCCGTCGATTCCCTGCTTTTGATACACCGCCTGCAGTTGTCCGACGACCGATCTGTAGCCAGTCACAAAGGCATTTTGCCATCTCGATGACTTTTCTAAGTCAGGCGTAGGTGCGACGACCTCCGTTAATTCTTGTTTGAGGAGATCAGTAAGAACATTGCTTCTTTGAACAAGCAAAGCATTGATCTCATCAATCGCTTTGATTCGTCCAGCACTTCGCCCGGCGAGAGTCTCAGAACCTTTAAGTATGTCAGATCCCCACGAGTCCCCGTCTTCGAACTCAACGTAATCAATCGACAAAACGAGTCTTTCGATATTTCCGAAATAAGGTCTTTCAACGAAGCTGTCGTTGTTATATTCCTTGGGTTGCAAGTACCTGAGGGGGTTATCAACAGTGGTTGCCGTTATGTTCTCAGTTTCTCCCGTTTTTTCTTTCTCTATTACTGTGAATCCTCGAATAGCTTTATTACTAACATTCTGCAGAACATAGCTGACCACTGCCTGCGACGGAACAGAATCGTCAACTCGCAAAACCGTAATTAACAACGGGGAGTCAGATTGAATTTCGATCTTAACGGTAAGGGGCAACTTTTGATTCGTACTACTAAGCGCTTCATTCGTAACGCCAACTTTCAAAAGTGAGGCGCCGAGAATTACACTCAGTAGCGTTAAAGCCATGAAAGCAATTCGCTGCTTTCTGGTATTCCCATTAACGCTTCGTTCACTCCTCATCTCTCCGCCTCCTTACGCTCATTCCATGCTACGGGGCGATTGCAGAAAGGTAATTTCCCCCTACATGCCACTTGTGAGCGTATTGTCCCACTTCACCCGCTTCAGCAGGTTAAAGTCTGACAGCATTTTGCCGGTACCGAGAACCACAGACGAAAGCGGATCGTCGGCCAGCGAAACCGGAAGCCCGGTTTCAATCGAAAGACGTTTGTCCAGGTTCTTCAACAACGCGCCGCCGCCGGTGATGACAATCCCTCGTTCGACGATGTCCGCGGAGAGCTCAGGCGGAGTTCGTTCCAAAGCCACGCGAACCGCATTGACGATTGTCGCAACCGAATCGGCCAGAGCCTCTCGAACTTCTTCGTCCGAGATCGTGATCGTCTTCGGAATTCCTTCGATCAAGTTTCGTCCGCGAACATCCATCGACAAAGGCTCGTCGAGAGGGAACGCCGATCCGAGTTCAATCTTAATCGCTTCGGCGGTGCGTTCACCGATAAGCAGATTGTATTTACGTTTGATGTACTGGGTGATGGCCTCGTCCATCTCGTTGCCGGCAACTCGAACCGCTCGCGAGTAAACGATGCCGCTTAACGATATGACCGCGATGTCGGTTGTTCCACCGCCCACGTCGACCACCATGTTGCCGTGCGGTTCGGTGATCGGAAGGTTGGCGCCGATCGCAGCTGCCATCGCTTCCTCCACCAGATAAACCTCGGAAGCCTTGGCGCGATAGGCCGAATCTTCCACGGCTCGTCGTTCGACTTGAGTGATCTCGCTCGGAATTCCGATCACAACTCGCGGTGAAACCCAGGTCTTTCCGTTATGAGCTTTGCGGATAAAGTGCTGAAGCATCTTCTCCGTCACTTCAAAATTCGCGATGACGCCATCCTTCATCGGACGGATAGCGACGATATTGCCGGGAGTTCGTCCCAACATTTCTTTCGCGTCACGGCCGACTGCTTCGACCGCGTTGGTGATCTTGTTTATCGCAACGATCGACGGTTCCGACACGACAATGCCGCGTCCTTTTGCATAAACGAGTGTATTAGCAGTGCCAAGATCAATAGCCAGGTCACTGGAAAACAGACTAAAGAGCGATTTAAAAGCCATTAAATTTCTGCCTATACCAATCCATGAATTAGATGTGCCCGGAGAGATCTGCGGTTACTACGCTTTGCTGCCTGAGAAGACCGACTTCAGATTGCGTCCTGTCGCGAAGCTGCACCGAACAAGAACGAACGGGTAAAGATACACCGAACTGAGCCATTCGCGCTATCCGCGAGCAATAAGCGCTATTCAGGAAGATGAAACGCTTGTGCCGTTTGTCTCAGGTCGTAACCCTCGGTGGGAGAATCTTCCGCCAGTACGGTGTGCGCAAATCGAACGCAGTTTTTGCGTGCCGCTTTCGCGTCGTACATGGCCGCGTCGGCAAATGCGACAAGCTGTTGGGGAGATTGGGCGTGTTGAGGAAAGTTTGCGACGCCAAAACTGGCAGTGATGCCGAGGCGAAGCCGGCGGCCGCCGCTGAATGCGTGGCCGGAGATTTTTTCGCGAACGCGTTCGGCCACGCGAGCCGCAAATTCGAGATCCGTTTCGGGAAGCACGATGACGAATTCGTCGCCGCCGTAACGCGCTACGACGTCGGTGTCACGAACGGACGAAAGAATGATCATCGCCATTTCCATCAGAACGTGCGATCCGACCAGATGCCCATGTTCGTCATTGACGCGTTTGAAGTCGTCAAGATCGAGGAAGAGAACCGTTACGCTGGAATTGTATCGACGTGCGCGCCTGACTTCGTTCAGTAAGAAGTGACGCAGGTATCGAGCGTTGTGAAGCTTGGTCAAGTCGTCTGTTTGCGAAAGTCTTTCCGCTTCTGCGATGCGTTCTGAATTCGCCAGCGCAGAAGCCACCGGAGCGGCCAGCGCATTTACGAGAGCAACATCCGCCTCTTCAAACTCGTCCGAGTTTTCATTTTCACGTACAGCCTCAAGAACTCCGATGACATGTTCGGAGTTGACCAGCGGGACAGCCAGCACACGTCGTTGGTTTTCGATTCGATTAAACGTTTCGATCACGTTAGCGGCGTCACGAGCCGTTTGTGATTCAGATCCGGAAAGCGCGAGCGCGTCGCCCAGCAAGCTTCGCCGCCATTCCATATCCGGAAGAGCGCGGTCGCTTGTGGTCAACCCTCGGACAGCGATCGGTTCGACAGTTACCGAGTCGGTTCCGTTCGATTCGTCGGTCAGATAAATGGTCCATCGATCTGCCGGCAGCAACGCCGCGAATCCGCTGACAGCCGCATCAGCCGCGCTCTTTTGATCGGCGGCGAAGTGAAGCGAAGCAACCAACTCAAATGCTGCGCGCAGCTTCGTGGCTTCTACCTGCTCAGGCAACGTTGCAGGCGCCGGAACGTCGCCGACGTTTTTCCACATGTCCGCCGGAAGCGGAAGATCGCTGGTTTTCCCGCCTTCGTCGAGCTTGCGGAGCAACGCGGGAAGCTGCGCCGGATCGTCTGCAACTGCGCGAAATCCCAACCGTTTCAAGGCCGGACCGTCGATTATTCTCAGATTATGTCGCGATTCCTGTTCGCTTAGCGCTCGTCGAACCGCAACTAAGGGCACGCTCGGCCAAACGCTGTCCATGTGGCGAACCGCGACGTGAAGCTCTTCGGCGCCCGCGCCGGCAACCACTTCGTAAAGGACTGCGATTGGCGGGACGGCATCAGGCGCGTTTACGTCCAACGTCCGAGGTTCCGAAGCGATTGGATATTCAGCCTCGCGCAGAACTTCGATCAGAGTGTTAATCCTGGCTGCGCGCAGAACATCAAGCAGCACCGTCGCCGGTGACTCGTACGCGTCAGTTAAGAGGATAACGTGTTTCATAAAGCAGGAGACAGAAGACAGGAGTCAGAAGGTAAAGCAAAGGACTGGAGGACACAGAACTCAGGACACAGGACTCAGGATCTAAAACCCAAAACCCAAAACCTAAGTCCTAAAACCCAAGACTCGCACCCCCTCGTTTCATTTCCGAGCGCGGGCTGTGCCTTGGACCAGCGAAAGGGAATAGCCGCTGCGGTTTCCGTCCGGGTCGCGCGCTTCAGCATCAACCTCCCGCGTTCCGTCGGACATGGTGATCTGTATTTGGAACGATCCGTCGCTGGCTGCCAGCGATTCACGTCCCGCTACATAAACTGTCGTGCCCGGTTGAGCGCGACCGCGTATCAAATATATGTTCCCGCCCAGATGTTCGATCGCCCAGTCCGTGACAGCGACGTTCTCGCCCTTGTTCGCCATCGCCACGATAAATTTCAGCGGCTCGCTCCATTCGCTGGTTTGACCTGACGCGGCCGTGGCCCGTACTCGCCAGAAATAGACTCCGGGCCGCAGGTCCGTCACGTTGAATTCGGTGGTTGCCAGCTGATCTCGCTCAATTACTCGACCGGCAGTCACGAAGAACGGCGAACTCGCCACCTCTACGCGGTAATGCGTTGGCGAACCAGCCGGAGGACGCTGCCATTTCAGGTAGACATTGGTCGAGCCCTTTGCTCCGGCAGACACCTTTGCCAAATCATGCGGTGCAACCGGGACCGGAACGTTCAGCAGCTTTTCACGCTTCGCCACCGTGCCGGCCGGATTGACCGCGATGTATTCTCCGCCGCGAACCGTGGTCGATTCACCGCTCCGCGTCACGGTGTCGATGCTGCCGGAACCTATACGGATTTCTTCCGTGTGATCAGTGCTGTTCACTCCAAAACTCGCGTCGGTCTGAGCAGCCAGACGACTCTGAGTCTGCCGGGTTTCCACGACGTTGATTGTCGACGCAGTTTGTTCCTCAGTCCGCACGTTTACTTGTCCGCTGTCGACTGCCACTCGAACGTTAGTACGTTGTCCGTCTTCCCCTTCTGATTTGGTGTTGTCGCGAATGATGACCGTGCTGTTAGGCCGAACTACCAGGGTAGAGCCGTCCGCCATGCTGACGCGTGCGCGGCCGTCGGCCTGGGTCTGGACGGTGTCGCCGGGGAAGAGACGTGTTTCGCTGGTGGCTGCGATGACCTCGCGCGTGGTTGCGCGAAGTACGCGAACATCGCCTTCGAACGAAATGAATCGCGCGCCCGCCGACGCGTCGGTGGTTACGCCCACATTTCTAAATGGATTGCCGTATTTCCAGACGTAGAGGCCCGCGCCCGCCGCTGCTATGCAGAGAACGAGCAAGACCACTGCCAGGTAAATGATGCGCTTTTGGACTACCCACCAGTCCACGTAAAAGCGAGCGGATTTCTGTGTCATGCTAAGGGATTTGAAATCGGAACATGCGCGGGGACAAGAATGGATGCCAAGTGTTCCAATGGGCTAGATGCTTTGCTTAAGCACGCCCGACGGGATGAGAGGCCCGACTCATACGGCAACATTGCAAAATGCTACCAGAACACAAGTTAGCACAAGCGAGACGGAGTGTTCAAGCATGTTGTCAAGACGGGTAGGGTTACTTTGAAGAGTAGCCCAATGAATCTCTTGAACGCCGAAGGTGTTCGCTGGTGTCAGCCCAGGCTTGGAGCGTAGCGAAAACCCTGGGATCAATGGTGAAATCCATTTGGCGCAACGCTGAAAGCGTTGCGTAGGCTCGTTTGCCTTAAGTTTTGCAACGCCTTCAGCGTTGCAGGCACAAACGAACTTGCTACCCAGGGTAATCGCTGCGCTCCAACCCTGCGCTCCAACCCTGGGCTGAAATTGGCGAATGCCTTCGGCATTGCTTAGCTGCTCTGCGACCCGGTGGGTGGGTCAAAATCGGTGGGAAGATCGATGTTTAGGTTCAACTTTTCTTTCTCGGGCCAAATCAACGAGGCGATGACCGAACTGGCCAGGATCAGCGCCACCGCGACCAGCGATCCGACGATCAGCGTGTACTTGTCCATAACGTGCAACAGGAACGACTCGGCCAACATCTTCACGCCGATCAGAGTCAGGACGATCGCGAGACCGGTTTTCAGATAGTGGAACTTTTCAACCACGCCAGCCAGTAGGAAGAAGAGCGACCGCAGACCCAGAATCGCGAACACGTTCGAGGTGTAAACGATAAATGAATCCTGTGTAATACCGAAGATGGCCGGTATCGAATCCACCGCAAAGACCAAATCGGTGACTTCGACAATCACCAGCACCAGCAGCAGCAAGGTACCTGTTCGACGTCCGTTGACGGTCGTGAAAAACTTTTCGCCTTCGTAGTGGCGCGTGATCGGCACGAATCGTGTAACCAGACGAACCACCGGGTTCTGCTCCGGCTCCAACTCCGTCTCCTGCTGAAACATCATCTTCACGCCGGTGTAGATCAAAAACGCGCCGAAGACATAGATGATCCAGTGAAAACGTGTGATCAAAACCGTTCCCACCATGATGATGACAACACGCATCACCAGCGCGCCCAGGACGCCCCAGAACAGTACCCGATGTTGATATTTTGAAGGTACTTTGAAGTACGAAAAGATAAGTAGAAAGACGAAGAGGTTATCAACCGAGAGAGAAAGCTCGATGACGTAACCTGTCAGGAACTCGAGGCCCTTGATCGTTCCCAAATGCCAAAAAATGACGCCGGAAAAAATCAGCGCCAGCGTAACCCAGACACCGCTCCACGCCGCAGCTTCTTTATAGCTTGGGGTATGCGCCTTACGATTGAATAAGCCCAGGTCCAGGCTCATCATGAAAAGGATGACTAATCCAAAGCCAACCCACAACCAAACCGAGTGTTGCATCATATTCATTGTCGCGAAGTAACATAGCATCCGTCGCCGTGAGCAAGCAACAGACCCTTCGGCCGGTGCGTGAGTTGGAAGCTAAGAGCGTTCTGACGCCGAAGGAGCGCGGGCGGCTCGCCTGCGAAGCGTGCTTCAGCGCGCTAAAGTCTTTGTTGTTGCTCGACGCTGCCGGTCCCTTCCTATTCGCGCTTCGCGCTCACTGCAGCCGAGCCGCCTGCGCTTCTTCGGGGTTCGTCGGTTGCGGGGTTCAATGCTGTCCGTTACAATCTTCGGTCTGTCGCAGACCCGGATTGGCCACAGGAGACAACTCGAACGGTTTCCTACCCGTTTTACGCTCTCTAATTCTTAAGATTTCGGAAAGTAATTATGCTCAAACAGTTAAGTCGTCTTGAACGAACCCGCAGCATCGTAATCATCGGTTTTGCCGTGATATTGGCCGGCAGTCTTATCGTTTTTTACGCGCCCAGCCGTAACAGCGCCTCCGTCGCGCCGCTTCAAAGCACAGAGACGCTCGCCACCGTGAACGGCGAAGATGTCACCGTGGCCGATCTGGCTCGATACAAAGAGAATTTTCAAAAGCGATTGGGCGGACAGTTCAGCCTGAGCCAATTCGGAAGCGACCGGCGATTTCTGGACACCTTGATTCAGCGACGAATCGTTTCGCAGGAAGCTGAGCGGTTGGGATTGGCGGCTTCGAACCAGGAAGTGGCGGACGAGATTCGCAAACAGTTCAAAGATCCCGGCGGCCAGTTTGTCGGCTTCGAGCGGTACAAAGAGATCGTCGCGGCAAACTACGGTGACCTGGAAGCGTTCGAGCGAGAGTTGCGCGACGACATTGCTCGCCGAAAACTGAGCGCGTTCATCACCGCGGGTGTGCGCGTGGCTCCGGCCGAAGTCGAGGACGATTACAAACGCAAGAATACGACTTTCAACGTAACGTACGTTCCAGTGGCAGCCGATAAGCTGGCGCAGAAGATTCAGCCGTCCGACGCGGACTTGCGTTCATATTTCGAAGCCCACAAAGCCGAATACCGTATGACCGTTCCGCAAAAGAAGATTCGTTATCTGTTTGTCGAGCAGGCGAAGTCCGGCGAGAAACTCAACTATTCCGACGACGAGATTCGCAAAGCGTACGATGGATTGCTTCCCGAAAACCGGCAGGCCGGTGTGCGTGTTCAGCAGATTGTCTTGAAAGTGGCGCGGCCGGATCTGGATGCGCAGGTGAAAGAGAAAGCGGACAACCTGGTCAGCCAGGCGCGCGGTGATTCCGGCAACATCAGCGAAGAGAAATTTGCCGAGTTGGCTCGCGGCAATTCGGAAGACGCAAACACGGCCAAGAACGGTGGCGCGATTCCGAACGTCATAAGGAGGAATACGGCCAAGCCGGACGACCCGCTGCAACAAACGATCGACATGCAGGAAGGCGCGGTGACGGAGCCGATCAAGTTCAGCAACGCTTATTTTATTTTCCGGCGAGGCAAGCCTGTCGATAAGACTTTCGAAGAAGCTAAGAACGAGCTGGTCGTCTCGATGCGAAACCGCGACGCGTACGGCGTTGCGCGCGAGCTAGCTACGAAGGCGGCAGAGGCGTTGAAGAAATCGAAAGACTTCCCGAAAGTCGCGCAGGAGTTTGCTACCCAGGCCAATATGGCCGCGCCGACGATGGTGAAAGAGACCGGATACATAAAGCCCGGTGATGACGTAAAGGACATCGGCGTTTCTCAGGATTTTGAAACCGCCATCTCGGCTCTTAACAACGTCAACGACATCGGCGAGGTGACACCGATCAAGGGCGGCTTTGCTATTCCGATGCTGCTGGAAAAGAAGGAACCCCGCGACGCGGAGTTTGACGAGGTCAAAGATCAGGTGTCCGCGTCGGTTAAGAACGAACAAGCCAAAGCGCGGCTTGAGCAGGTAGCGCGCGACATCGCATCAAATTCGGGTAACGCGGCCGGCCTGAAGGCCGCAGCCGAGAAGCACGGACTCGAAGCGAAGACTTCCGACAACTACAAACTTGGATCGCCGCTCGACACGTCGGGAGCTAATCCAATCGGCGGGAATATGGGAGCCACCGACGACGCAGTCTATGCTTTGAAGGACGGCGAAGTGACGAAGTCGCCGATCAAGACCGGCGAGACCTGGATGGTGATTGGCGTAACCAAGCGCACCGACGCCGACACCAAAGAATTTGAGAAGCAGCGCGAGACGCTGACGCAGACTATGCTGGACACGCGTCGTAACCAGGTGTTTGACGATTACATCACGAACGTGCAGGCGAGTATGGCTCGGCAGGGAAAGATCAAGATCAACAGCGATGTGTTGGCTAAGATGGCAGCCGAAGCGCCCGCCGCGGCGCCGCAGGGATTCCCGCAGGGATTTCCTGGTGGCCCGGGAGGAATGCCGCAAGGATTTCCACCGCCGCAGTAGATCGTTTGTTTGAAGCGCTTGGAGAAGGGACGGGTAGAGTTCTAACTATCCGTCCTTTTTGCATTAACCTTCGTGTTTTTTCGCTCACCACCAACCCAACAGCTTCCACCACACAAAACCAAACAGTGACCAGATCAGGATGTTGGGAACGGACACCAACAGTCCCAGCCACCACCATGTGCGTTGCTTGACGTAACCGGCGCCGAAGTAGATTGGCGCGGGCGTCGTGCCGTAATGCGTGAGCGATGCATTCAGGTTTGAAAAGTACGCGAGCGAAAGCACGGCCAGCGCCGGCGGCGCGCCGGCGGCGATGATGACGACCAAAAACGGAATGTACATCGCCGTCGCGTGCGCGGTGATGCTGGCGAAAGCGTAGTGAGCATAAAAGTAGATCAACAAAAGTACGGCCAGCGCCGCCCACCATTTCCAACCGGCGGTAAAGCCGGCCGCTGCATCCGCGAACCGCTTGATCAATCCCGTTTCGCCCAGCGCTTCCGCCATTCGTACTAAACCGCCGTACCAGATGAACACATCCCACGCCGCATGCTCCGAGATGACGTCGCTCCAATCGAGTACGCCGTTCAATAGCAGAACACAGATACCGACCAGAGCTACAACTACGTAGTCAATTCCATGCCATGTCTTGGTCATCCACAGCGCCGCAACCAGCGCGAAGACGACCAGCATTAGCTTCTCGTTGAGCGACATGCGGCCCATCAGCTTTAGCTCAGTTGCGGCGTACTCGGCGGCTTCAGGAGTGTGTTTTATCTCAGGCGGGAAAACGCGATACAGCAATAGCGGGATTACCAGCAGCGAGATCAAGCCGGGCACGATCGATGCGATTATCCAGCGCAGGTAGGTCAATTCTATTCCGGCGGTCTGAAGGGCAAACTTTGCGATTATCGCGTTCGAAGCCTGTCCCGTCAGAAACATCGCACAAACGATTACGTCGCACTGATAAATAAGCGGTATCAAAAACGCTCCCAGCCGCCGCGCGGTTGGACCGGGGCGGGAGTCGTACGCCTCCGCCACGCTTTTTGCGACGGGGAAGACGATGCCACCGGCGCGCGCGGCGTTCGACGGGATGACGGACGCCAGAACCATGTCCGTGCCGATCAGCGCGTATCCAAGTCCCAGCGTGCGATGACCAATCGCACGGACGAACAGCATGGCGATCCTGCGGCCCAATCCGGTTTTGATCATTCCGCGCGAAATCATAAAAGCGCAGAGGACGAGCCAAACGATCGGATCGGCGTAACCTCGTAATGCGCTTTCAACCGGCAATGCACCCGACAGCGCCAGCGCCGCGACTCCAATCAGGACCATCGCGCCGCCCGGCAAAGGACGCACGATCGAGCCGACAATTGTGGCGACGAATATCGCCAACAGCCGCCATGCCTGCGGCGTGATACCGGCGGGAACGGGAATCAGCAGAACTATCGCAGCTGACGCTGCGACGACGAGCCATCGAATTAGCTTGCCGCGAAATTCGCTGCGTTCGGCTAGATTGTTCGGGTTCGAAGACTGGACTGCGGGTTGGGCCTCATCGTCCATAATCTGATTGTGTTATTGAAATTTGAAGAATTAGAAGGACGGGCGGATTTTACAGCTAATGTATGGCTGCGCGCGATGCTATTACTTCGTGGTAGGTCCGCGACTTCGAGTAGGAAGAGCGAGATGCGTTCCCGCAAAGGCGTGCAGTTTGCATTAGAGAAAGATAAGACGGTTTCACGCAAAGGCGCAAAGAACCGAAAGCAGAAGACGCAAAGAAATCATTCATAATCTTTGCAGTTCTGAGCGCTTGTTAACATTGCTTCCCCTTTGCGCCTCCTGCTTTCGGTTCTTTGCGCCTTTGCGTGAAATTTTCTTCTGGCAAAGTTCGAAACTGCACCACTACCGAATTTCACGTTGTTCCTCTCTACTCAGCCTTGCTTGACCGACCACTTGCACGCTCTGGAGAGCGTCAACAACTCGAAGCCGAGTCTCTCCAGAATCGGCCGGCTCATCGAACCCGCATCAACCGTAAGAAAGCGAGCGCCGCGCTCAACCGCTTCCTTCGCGCGCGTGGCGATGAGCGACGTGTAGATTCTGCGATGTCTGTAATCCGGAAGCACGGCGCCACCCCAGAGGCTGGCGAACTGGCTTGTTTCATGAAATCTGACCCAGCCCGACCCGATCGCGTTGTCACCGTCGTACGCTGCATAAACACCGATCGTCTGGGGAGCAGTTCGCATTTCGTGTTCGATCTGATCCGTCTGGCTTCGGCCGTCCGGCCACACGCGATCCTGAACAGACAACGCTTCGCGAACTTGTTCCGGATCTTCAAGACGCCGCACGTCGAATTCAGTAGTCGCCCTTAGCTCAGGAGAAAGATTAGTCAGGTCCAGCACGACGATCGCTTCCTCGTCGTCGATCTCAAATCCTTTGGCTTGCAGCCGAGCCAGGAGGTCGCGCGGTTTGTCATGCTGAAAATATTTCCATTCGAATGTGTGTTGCAGAGCTTCGAAGAATGCGATCTGTTCATCGATAGCCGCATCGACACTCTGTTCGTCCAACTCTGAATAGATCACCACGCCGTCCGTCCCAAATAGATCGACGTGGCGCACGACTTGTGACGTGGCCTCCCGACGAAGGGTCGTGTATTCGATCACGCGGCGCTGCTCTTCATCGTAGAGCGTTCGGATTTCGTTGATGTTCATATGCGAAGTTCGATCATCAGTTTTATGTCCGATAGACTTAGTTTGTCGTGAGGTAGCGACAAACTAAGTCTATCGGACATAAGAAGCGCTCTCTGCTCTCGTAAACCCGAGAACGCAGAGAGCGCATACAGTCGCTACGAACCGCCGTAGAGTTAAGAACGACGATCAGAACTTTCTGACGATCGGAGCAAGGTCGGCTTGTGCAATCTTCGCGTTGATCTGAACCTCGTCTCCGACCGCGTCTACGGTAACTCCATTGATCAGGGTTTCAATCGATTTACTCCTGTTGGAATTGCTGTTGTGTCCGATTCGCGCAATGAACTTCAGACCATTTAGCATCATGCTCAACTGGCGCGCGTTCTCCGCTTCAAACGTGCGAAGGTTGATGAACGCCTCGGCGTCTGTGCCGGTTAGATTGAACGCGCCGTAGACTTGTTTGATCGAAGAGAGGCTGTCGGCGATCTTGCTGTTGTTGCTCAATCGAAGTGACTTCGCCGTTTCCGGCGTCAGGTTACCGCTGAAACTAACGGCCGCTCCAGGCGTACGGCTTGCGAGCTGAACCAGTTCATCCGACACCCGGCCGCGTCCCATGCTAGCGTCGATCGTCGCTCGCACACTCTTCAAACTTCCGAAAGCGATCGTATTTGAATCCAGCGCGACAAACGCGTGCCCCGCTTCACGCGGCGGAACCGGTGCTTTATCCTGGCCAGAGGCGGAAGCAGGGTCAGCGGTTGTTACAGTTGCCGGCGGCGCGTTAACCACCACCTGAGGTCGCTGCGGACTTGTTACGGCGATACTCACTTTCGCTCTGCCCAAAATGTAAATAGTTCTTCCCTCGTATTGCTGCGTTTGTCGTTCATACAACCCGGCGCCTTTCTTGACTGCATGTTCAAGGCCGGTTTCCAGAGTCGAGTGCGCGTCAAATCGTCCGCGAGCAATCACGGCAAAATCGTGTTCGTATATTCGCCTCGAGGCCTCGAGGTTAATGCCTACTACGACTGCATCCAGCAGACGCGGATCCAACCCCGTTTCTTTCTTCAACCTGTCGAGGTCCGCTTCGAAGCGTGCGCGCTCTTCCGGTGAAGTGATGATCAGGGTCGGAATAATCTCGGTCATCACACGTTGCGCGTCGGTGTAAAGAATAAAGTCGGAGGAGGGAAGCGCACTCAGCAGTTCGTGACTGGCCACCGGGTTGGCCTTCGCGCCTGGCTCAGCGTAGATCGCAGTTGACGAGAATGTTGTTAATGCAATCAAAAGGACGAGGAGCAAAGTATAAATTTTTCGGGTCATCGGTGTTGCCTTTCGAAAAGCTGTCAAAGCTGTCTCGGACCGGATTTGGAACTAATTCAGGCCGGTTATTCAAAGGACGGAAGCTTGGGAGACTAGTTGCCGATAAATGCTGAGCGCACTCTAGCTCATTTCGAGGAAGGATTGAAGCACTAATCGCGGTGAGACTTTGGAAAGGCAGGTTTCAGGCAAAGGCGCAAGGAAAAGAAAGCTGAAAGGCGCAAAGAAAGCATTCACACTCACATGCGAACATAAGCCACAGTCCCCGTTGCTTACCCTTTGGGGCTTAGAGCTTTCTTTTCTTTGCGCCTTTGCGTGAAACTTCTTCTTGCCAGCCTTCCGGCCAACTCATTGACGAACTTCAACTCACAAAATCCGCACCAACATCGCGACGTCGGCCTGCGCCATTTCGATCCTCATCTGAACTTCGTTCGCCTGCTTTGATATCTTCAGATTCTGCAGCGCGGTCTTGGCCAGCTTGCCTTTATCGCCCGTCAAACTCCCCGCAAAAAAACCACCGAGCTCGCGAACGCCCTCGAGCATGTTGCTCAGTTGCTGTGCCTGCGCCGCCGAACCGGTGACCGCGATCGTTTGCAGCTCAAACCCGGCCGGCGTGTCGCCAACGGAACCGTAAACCTGTTTGATTGAATCCAGGTTTCTGGTTATCTCGTCGCTATCCACGCCGATGTATTTCGAAACATTCGGGGGAACGTTTGAACCGAAGCCGACTACCGCATTCGGTGTTTTGGTGGCCAGCTTAATCAGCGCCGCATTCGCGTTTGAACGTCCGCCGGCGTCGATCGTTGCGCGAACCATCGACGGCTGGCCCAGCGCCAGCGAGTTTGCATCAAGCGCTACGATTCCTATCTCCCCATCCTTGAAATTCAAAACGCTGTTCAGCAGATCGTCAACTGCCTTAGCCGACTTGCTCGTCTTCTTTGCCTGCTCGTCGATAACCTGCGGAGTCTCGACATCACCGAAAAGCTGCTTGCCGTCGAAAATATAGATAGTCTTTCCGCCGTGCGCTTCCTCGCGATAGGTGTATTTGCCTTTCGCCATCTCGAGCCCTGCGGCCAACATAGTCGAAGCACTGAACTCGCCACGCGCGACCGCTACCGACTCGATCTTGACCGTAGTCTCCGTCGGATAGACAAAGCGAAGTCCAACCGCGGCCCGATCAAATTTGCGCAAGTCGATTCCGGTGCGGGTCTTTGCGCGATCGATTCGCGCGTTGACGTCGGCCAGCTTCGACGGGTTGTCGGCAAGAACGCGTGGCAGAAGTTCATTCAACAATCGCTTCATGTCTACGGAAACGACGCCGTCGGATGGCGGCAAAGCTGCGAGCGGATTGTTCACCGCGCCGGTTTGCGCAGGCGGCGTTTTTTGCTTTTGAGCCAGCGACGGCAGGGCGCCGCCAGTCACGAGTCCGACCAAGATAAATACGGCAAACAGAGTCTTCTTCACGTTCAAGTACCTTTCAACTTTCGTAAATATACATTTCGTGCGTGTTCGTGGATCGCGGGTGGCAAAGCACGCAACCACGAAGTAACACGAAGTAACACGAAGAGTCGCAGGAGCATTCAATCTAATTCGTGCAGGTTCGTGGTCTGAATTGTCAAAGCACAATGCACGAATCCACACGAAACTCGTTGAAACTACCGGCGCTTCTGACTTCGGATGCGGAGGAAAGAGCGCGGGGTTGGCTTTTAAGGCTTTCGATCTTTGGTGGAATTCTCGCCGTGTCCCAGCAAATCGGAGAAAGAGGGGATTAGTTTGGAGAGCAACTCGCGATGTTCGACCTTCTGATAATCACCGGGCAATTCGAATAGCGACGCGTCCGCTTCCAGCTTGATATCGCGCATTTCCATGGCGTATTTGGCGCCGTCTTTCGAAACGCTCTCGACTTTGATCGGCATTCCGAGCGATTCGTCGACCCAGACCGTGGTCTCGGACCCGCCCGCCGCGCCTTCGGATTCGGGAACCGTGACTCGATATTTCATAGCGACTCGCCCGTTAATCTGTTCCGTTCCCAGCTTTTCATATTTCGCGCCGGTCGGCGTTCCCTTTACCAATTTGTCGGGAGCAAAATCTGACGGAACTCCCTGCGCCGGGTTGGGCATGCCCTCCATATCGCCGAGCTTGATTTCGGCGTAAAGCTTTTTTGCCGGGACGAGCACGTAACGCGCATCGCCAATCTGCAGGTAACTGATTTTCACGCCGGGCAACATTTCGGAATCGACGCGTCGCTTTTCGCCGTCGCGGGCTACGAACATTTGCTGGTTCGAAAGCGCGTCGATTCCGGGAAGCCCGGCGGCCGACGGACCCAAACTGCCAGACGTAACCATCGTGGCTGAATAGCGGTCGGGTTCTTTGGTCGCGAAAGGAGGTGTCGATTGTGTTTGATCGGTTGAGGCTGAAGAGTTCGAGTTCGATCCGTCGCCGGCGTTGCCTTCGGACGAACGTTTGCACGCGGTCGAGAGGAAGAGCACGAGCAGCAACGCTGAAAGCAACAGCGATGTTCGTGATTGGGCGTTAACTAGTTTCATCGATCGTTACCGATTGTGACTTCGACTGGTGTAGTTTGGGCGAAGTCAGGACTAACCACGAAACACACGAAACCAAGCGACAAAATCACACGAAATAAATGGCTCTTTTCAGGGACAGTTCTCCTCGGTTCGTGTGATTGGTTTTTCATCTTGTTCGTGCATTTCGTGGTTCTTGCTTTGGGTTCCGTATTTCGGCCGTTCCTGTCAATCTTTTTCAACCAGAAGTGCCAGTCCCATCCCACCGCTAACGCATAATGTAGCAATGCCGCGTTTGGCCTGTCGCTTTTTCATTTCGTGAAGAAGCGTGACCGTAATTCGCACACCCGTGCATCCGATCGGATGGCCAATCGCAATGGCTCCGCCGTTCACGTTCAACCGATCCGGGTCAAAACCCAAATCGCGATCACACGCGATGACCTGCGCGGCGAACGCCTCGTTAAGCTCGATCAGATCTATCTGGTCGAGCGTCAGATTCTGCCGAGCCAGCAACGTTCGAATAGCCGGAACAGGTCCGATACCCATGATCTCCGGCGCCACGCCGGTTATCTCGTAATCAACGATTCGCGCCAGCGGTTCTGCTCCGGTTTCGTTCACGACTTCTTCGCTCATCAAAACAACCGCGGCCGCTCCATCAGTAATCCCGGATGAATTTC
The DNA here is from genome assembly GCA_963702045.1 of Pyrinomonadaceae bacterium. Classification (GTDB taxonomy): domain Bacteria; phylum Acidobacteriota; class Blastocatellia; order Pyrinomonadales; family Pyrinomonadaceae; genus JACMLC01. Next base: position 3,333,149 of record OY969701.1, on the reverse strand, counting down.
CGGCTGTGACTGTTCCGTCCTTCGAAAAAACCGGAGCGAGTTTGCCGAGCGCCTCGATCGTGGTGTTGGCGCGAAAGTGTTCGTCACGCGCGAAAGTCGTCGTCTCTCCCTTTCGCCCTTTTATCTCGAGCGGCATGATCTCGGCATCGAATCGACCTGAGGTGATCGCAGCTTCGGCGCGTTGCTGCGACCGTAAAGCAAAGCGGTCCTGTTCGTCTCGCGAGATTTCATATTGACGCGCCAGGTTCTCGGCGGTCTGGCCCATGACCAAACCCGACAGCGGATCGTTAAAGCCGTCTCGGTACATTCCATCGACAAGCTGTGTATTTCCCAGCCGCATTCCCCAACGCGCGCCTTCGGCAAAGTACGGAACGCGAGACATGCTTTCAGTTCCGCCGGCCAGCACTGCGCGCGCTCGACCCAGCATGATCTGTTCGGCGGCAAGAATGATCGACCGCAATCCCGAAGCGCATGCCTGATTGACTGTGAATGCCGGCACCGTTTCGGGCACGCCGGCCCGGTAGGTAATCTGCCGCGCGACGTTTGGACCGCCGCCCGCTTGTCTGGCGGAACCCCAAATCGAATCCTGTATTTGATCCGGCGAGACGCGCGCGCGTTTAAGTGTTTCTTTGGCTACGGCCGCGCCCATGTCGGCCGCAGTCCATTCGGCGAGCGAACCGCCGAATTTTCCGATCGGCGTCCGAGTCGCTCCTGCAAGATAGACATTCTTCATTGCTCTAAATTTCCTAAGTCAATCCGGATATTTGTAATCAGTTGATGATTAGAAATGGTAGCACACCTTGTCGGTATCAGTGGATGAGGGTCTAAAGTTGGTGGGTCGGTTTGAGAGTCTGTCAGGAAGTGATCTCACGCAAAGGCGCAAAGAACAGAAAGCAAAAGGACGCAAAGGGGAGTGATAGTGACGTTAAGTTGGAAGAGCAGTGAATGCTCTTTGCGCCTTTGCGTGAAAACGGTTTTCCAAATGACTAACTCCGAGTCCACGGGTAATCCGCAGCTCTTAGACCGCCTCGATTTCTTCCACATCAACATAAACCGGCAGTCCCTTCCTGACAAAAACGTCGCGCTCCTTATTCGCGCCCGGCGATTCGCCGATCAGCAGGATCGCGTCGCATCTCTCGGCCAACGCGATCGAGATATCCATGATCGCTTTGTATCTGTCAGGCGGATTCGCTTTGTCTACGACGGGCAAAGCCGCATTCATGCCGATGACCGGAATGTGTCCTCGTCGAAGCACTTCGGCTGCGGCCCAATTCATGGCATCCAGATTCGCCTGGCGCTCTTCTTCAGTCGGAGCCGAATAGGGGCCGGCTACTACAATCAGCATCGCTATTCTCTTTTCTCTTTCATTAATCGACCGGTTGATTATAATGTGCGCACGGCCTCGCAAGATACACTCCGTTCACCTCACAAATCCATGGAACAACTCAGCGGACGAAACGCTATCAAGCAGGCGGCGCTGCGCATGCGCGAGCTTATCAACGCGCGTGAAGAGTGGATCTATGCGACGTCGACAGACTCGGCCACGTCTGCTCTGCGACGAAGCGAAATAGACTTTCGCGTTGCTCAAAATAGTCTTTCGCTTAAATGCCTGAGCGACGAAGGCACCGCCATCTGGCGAATTAATGGCTGGGAATGGACGGGCGAGCGTCTGCTTCTCGACGCCGATCGCGGAGTCGCTCGCGACCGAGTTCTGGTCGAACTGATTCCGCGAGCGTCAGTGGATTCGATCAACGCCGTCGTGAGCCAAAGCAGACTGTCACGTTGCTTCGCGCTGGCGCGTCTGGCCTGCAATGCGTGGCCAGACTCGCGTGTTGTGCGAGTCGGTTTGAGCGCGGGAGGACGGCGTCAACAACCCGGTCGCTACGCCCGCATTCTGCTTGAGCGAAAGAAAGAACGAATCGCCGTGACCGCGACCGTGGCCGAAGACGAAGGCCGCGGGATCGATGCATTCCTGTCATCGGCGCTGATCTGGTTCACGCGGCTTGGCGACAAGCCACGTCCGCCACGCGTCGGAAAACTCTGGATCTGTGCGCGCTCGGCTGACGTTCCGGGACTTGAGCAGAGCATCGCGTTACTTCGCTCGAGCCTGGGCTCGGCGATAAAGCTATTTAAAATCGACGCAGAGTGGGAAAGCCTCGCTTCCTCGTCGCCGCGCAAACGGGACGAGCTTTGGAAAGTCGAGCCACCGCGATTGCCGCGTTACAGAAAGGCAAATCTCAGCGAGTTCGCCACGCACGTCGTGTCGCTTGCTCCCCATGCCGTCGATGTCGTTCGCGCGCGACATGGTGAAACGTTGCGTTTCCACGGACTGTCCTTCGCGCGAGTGCGGCGAGTGATGAATCGCGATCGAATTTGGTTCGGGATTGAAGGCGCCCGGCGGCGGTTGTTGGACGAAAGCAATTTTCAGGATTGGGACAGGTTGTGGCGAGATTTGAACCTGCATCGCAACGCAGAAACCGGCGATCCCGGCAATAACCGCCACGCGCTCTATCGCGCGTCGCCCGAAGCGTGGCTCGAATCGCTTTTGCGCCGCGACATAACCAGGCTCGATCCCGGGCTGCGACTCGCGCCGCTTCATGCGCAGTTTCGGACCTCGCCGCCCACACCTTCTGTAGCTGCAAGGCCGGTGGATCTCTTGGCGCTGCGGCGCGATGGCAGGTTGGTCGTGATCGAACTAAAAGTGGCAGAAGACCGCGAGCATGTTTTGCAGGGTGCGGATTACTGGCGACGCGTCGAGTCGCACCGGCGAGCCGGCAACATAACCCGCGCTGCGCTTTTTGGAGACGCGTGGATAGCGGACGAGCCGCCGCTGGTTTATCTGGCGGCGCCTACACTCCGCTATCATCGCGCGTTCGATTTGCTGGCACGGATGATCGCGCCGGACATACGCATGTACCGCTTCGACCTGAACGAAGACTGGCGCTCGGGCGTCCGCGTCATGCGACGATTGCGGCTAAGCAGTTAGCGTTTGCCCATCGCCTGCGCCGGAGCTCGATAAGACGAAAGCGGTTCCAGCTCGAGCCCAAACACGCGCGGATTTTCTCCGATGATCGCGGCTGCGAAAAATCGAGGCACGTAGAAAACGCCTTCGTTTTGAAAGTTGCTGTCCAGCCGGGTTGCCGCGGCCGTCAGTGCACAGATGCTGCAGCCTTTGTTCTGCTCGTCAAGCACCAATTCCAAATCCGACGTGACGTTTTTCCCGCCTCGGTTGTAAGCCAGTAAAGCCAGCGCTTCTTTCATCGAATCGGTTTTGAACTGAGTGAATCCATCAACGATGTATCGAGCGGCCGCGTCGGCTGCTTTTCCCACGTCGAGCAGCTCGTCCGGTGTTAGCCCGTAACGCTGGCCGGTCTTTGGCAGGAACTGAAACATGCCGAGCGCGTTCACCGAATTTGGTTTCTGTATGTTGACGTACTCGGATTCGACGGCCGGAATATACAGACCGATCAGAGGCGAAATTCCGCGCTTTTCGAACGTGCTGATCAAAAGCGGTGCATTGTCACGGCCGCGCTCGAACATAAACTTGAGCTCGCCTTTCCACAATTGATCGCCACTATTGTTGTTGACGCGTCGCGCGTAATCGTTCACCGCCTTTTGGATTTCCGCTTCAAACGACGGTGTAAATTCGTATTCGCTGCCGGACATTTTTTGCGCAATGTTTCGCGCTTCGGTCGAGATGAATGCCGCGCGCTCGGCTTCGCTCATCTTTTGATAAGACCTGTTTCCGGCACCGTTATGCGCGAAGAGCGTGGTCGCTGAAGACATCAAAAGGCCCAATAATACAAAGCCGAAAAAGACGGAATTTCTTGATTTCATTTGGATTCTCCTTGGGTTTCGAACGGAAAAGTAGAGTCGATTTAAGAGTGCTCCCATATAGATAAGCGAGAATTTTCGCCGGAAGTGTTCATGCGATTAAGAGAAGATTTTTCCAGCTTGATCGATCGCAAACGGGTGTATTAGTAGGTGGTAGAATCGTGGGTGAGTGCTTGAGCGCTGCGTACGAATTTTCACGATGATGGTTTCGAACGAGAACGTTACCGAGCTTCTGGCTGATTGGCACAAAGGCGACAGCGCCGCTCTGGACAAGCTGACGCCGCTTGTCTATGACGAGCTGCGGCGGATGGCCCATCGGTACATGCAGCAGGAACGGGGCGGGCACACGCTGCAGACTACGGCGCTGGTGAACGAAGCGTATCTGCGGCTTGTCGATCAACAGGAGATCGACTGGGAAAGCCGAACGCATTTCTTCGCGGTCACCGCAATCGTGATGCGACACGTCTTGGTCGATCACGCGCGAAAGCGACAATTCGCGAAACGCGGCGGAGGCGCGGAACACGTATCGCTGTCGGAAGGAACTACGATGGCGGTGGAGCGTGCGAGAGAATTGCTGGCCCTCGATGAAGCACTAGATGAATTAAAGCGGCTGGACCCGCGAAAGAGCCAGGTAGTCGAAATGCGATACTTTGCGGGTCTAAGTTTAGAAGAGACGGCGGAAGTCTTGAACGTTTCTCTAATGACGGTACGGCGCGACTGGCGCGCGGCAAAAGCGTGGCTCTTTAAAGCAGTGACGAGTGACGAGAAAGCAGTGACGAGGGACGAGTGACAAGTGACAAGAAAGCAGTGACGAGTGACAAGTGAAGAGTTGGTCACTTACTGCACGTCGCTAGTTACTCATTACTTCATGCTTGTCACTCGTCACTTGTCACAGTTTTTTATGACTCCCGAACGCTGGCAACAGATCGAAGAGATATTCCACGCCGCGAGCGATCGCGCGCCGCATGAGCGCGCTTCGTTTTTGGACGAGGCGTGTGCGGGCGACGACGAATTGAGAACGGAAGCGGTTGAGATGCTGCTGGCTTTGGATAACGCCGGCGGATTTCTTGAGGAGCCCGCCATCTCGCAAGACGCTGAAGTGCTCTTTGGCGCGACCATCAACCAGAGGATCGGCCAGTCGCTTGGCCGTTACAGAATCATGGACAGGCTCGGATCTGGCGGGATGGCGGAAGTCTACCTGGCTGAAGACGAGCAGCTCGAGCGGCTGGTGGCGTTGAAAATTCTACCGGCGTACTTCGTTTCCGACGATCGCCGACTCCGCCGCTTTCAAGGCGAAGCCAGGGCTGCTTCTGCTTTGAACCACCCGAACATTTTGACTATCTACGAAGTGGGCGAATCCGACGGCGCGCACTTCATCGCAACCGAGTACATCGACGGACTGACGATTCGCGAGTTGATTGCGCAGAACGCTTTGTCGTTGAAAGAAATTCTGGATATCACGGAGCAGGTGGCCGCCGGCCTCTCGGCCGCGCATGCGGCGGGAATCGTGCATCGAGACATAAAGCCGGAAAACCTAATGCGTCGAAGCGACGGTATCGTAAAGATTCTGGACTTCGGTATCGCGAAGTTGCTCGAACCCGACATAGCCGAATCCAAAACTACCGCATCATCCCGAACCGAGACGGAAGCCGGTGTCATCCTGGGCACAGTCAATTACATGTCGCCTGAACAGGCGCGCGGATTCGCGGTTGACGAAGGAACCGACATTTGGAGTTTGGGTGTTGTGCTGTACGAGATGGTCACCGGCCGACTTCCATTCGGCGGCGCCACTCGAGTCGATACGCTGGTCGCGATTCTCGATCGCGAAGCGTTGCCGCTGCGAATTCCAGACGGCGGCGCGACTCGCTCGTTCATTCTGCTCAAGGAAATCATCGCGCGATCGTTACAAAAGAAGAGGGCGGATCGCTTCACCAGTGTTGACCAGATGTCGGCGGACTTCGCCAAGGTCAAACAGGAATATTCTGCGATCGGTTTGGAGGAAGGTGATGCAGCGGATTTGGGATTGCGAGCGCAACGAACGGACCCGCGCGCGAACTACCTGACAGATTCGTTTCCAACTTTGCCGCCGGCTTCAACTGGTCGTCGCTCCCGCGTCGCAACCGGGCAAGCCATGAATAGGTCAAAACATTTTGCGATCGCGGTCGTAAGCTTGATTTTGCTTTCTTCAGTAGCGCTCGGACTTTTTCTTTACAACCGAAGACAGATCAAAAGCGACACGAATAAGCCGGGTACGTCTGACGGGATAACGACGAATCGACTCTATTCGCAGATGAGCGAAGCCGAACAGTTGCGATTCATAGAAAGTCAGGAGCAACACATCTCCGCTCTGATGGGTGACCGTCCCGCCAAGCTGAATGAAGATGCATTGCGCGCGATCAAACTGCACGTGGATCGATACGTCGCCAGGACAACTAGCACTTCAAACGAGCCGGGTGGGGAAGCTTTGCAAGTGATTTACTCGCGGCCGGCCCGGTACGCGCAGCTTATTGCGAAATCGTTTGCGGCGCGAAAAGTCCCGGTCGTGATCGGGCTTTATCTGCCGATGATCGAGTCGGAATATCGCGAATGTTACGAGAACTCTATCGGCGCGAAAGGGCTGTTCCAGTTCCTGCCGTCAACCGCCAGGCTTTACGGCGTAGCTCAAAGCGAGATGTGCGACGTCGAGAAAATGACGCCCGCCGCGGCGCATTACATCGCCGACAGGATGGCGGAGTTGGGTGACGATTCCGAAAGCATGACGCTGGTTTTGCTCAGCTACAACAGCGGACCCGAGTCAGTGCGCTACGCGTTGCGGCAGTTGCGAGACACCGAAAACTATCAGCGAAACTTTTGGACTTTGTATTCGCATCGCGACCGGCTGGATGAGGCGTTCCGCAACGAGAGCGCTTTCTACGTTCCGAACTTCTTTGCGGCCGCGATTATTGGTGAGAACCCTGCTGTATTCGACCTTCAAATAGCGCCGCTCTCAAGTTTAGTTGCGCAGACATCGACTGCAACGCCGTAGTTCATATATAGCCAGAGAGTTTTCGATGAAAACACAGTCGTTTCTCTCAAATCTTCTCGAACTTAGCGTAGGAACTCAGGCCGATGGAGCGGAGGCGGCTCGCCTGCAAAGCATGCTTTAGCACGCTAACAGCCTTTACCTATGCGCGGCGCCGACTTAACTTCGCTTTCGCGCTTCGCGCTCACTGCAGGCGGGCCGCCTGCGCTCCATCGGCTCTTGCTCCATTCCGTATCGCCGTTTGATGAGCCATCGCGCGCCGCGTTACAGTACCCTCGTACACCAATGAGCGAATCGGCTAATCAAACTTCGACCAAAGTGCGCGCGCGTACCGCAGCATCCGATCCGGATGTACTGGCGAAGTTGCGCGAGATCGTCGGCGACGAGCACGTCATCGTCGATGATCTCAAAATGGAGCCGTACGGTCAGGACGCGATAAAGGAAAAATTCCCACCAGAGGCGGTCGTGTTTCCGGGAACAGCAGATGAAGTCGCCGCGATTCTGAGGTTGGCAAACGAATCGCGATTTCCGGTGACCGCTCGCGGAGGCGGAGTCGGTTACTCCGGCGGCGCCGTTCCGGTCGAAGGCGGAATCGTGATCGGCACCGATCGAATGAACAGGATCCTGGAGATCAACGCCGATGATCTTTACGTAGTGGCTGAACCAGGTGTTACCACTTTCGCTTTACAGCAAGCGGTCGAGGCCAAAGGGCTTTTCTATCCACCCGACCCCGCTTCTTACAAAACTTCATTTATCGGCGGCAACATCGCCGAGAACGCGGGCGGGATGCGATCGGCGAAATATGGAGTGACCAAACATTTCGTGATGGGGCTCGAAGTGGTGACGCCGACGGGCGAAATCATAAGGACCGGCGGCCGCACAAGTAAGAACGTAGTCGGATTTGATCTGACGGGATTGATCTGCGGGTCCGAGGGAATGCTCGGGATTATCATGGAGGCAACGTTGCGGTTGCTTCCTTTGCCCGAAGCGACCAGCACGGTCCGGGCTGCGTTTCTTTCGATGCGCGCTGCGTGTGCGTGCATCACTCAGTTTACTCGTTCGCGGATAACGCCGGTGGCTATCGAGGTGCTGGATCGCAGCTCGATAAGCGCGATCGAATCGGAATTCGCTTTTGGGTTGTCGCCTGAAGCAGGCGCGTTGATGATCGTTTCAGTTGACGGATCGAATACAGAGGTCGAACGCGCGTCGTTGGCCGTCGAAAAGGTATTACACGACGGTGGCGGGTTTGACGTATTGCGCGCGGTGACCAAAGAAGATGAAGACAGATTGTGGGACGTTCGTCGCGCGCTTTCGCCGGCGATGAAAAAGTTTGGTTCGCTAAAGCTCAATGAAGATGTCGTCGTACCGCGATCGCGTGTGCCCGAGCTGATCGAACAAGTCGAAGAGATCGGACGTCGCCATCAGACGTTTGTGGTCAACTTCGGACACGCTGGTGACGGAAACATTCACGTGAATTTTATGTGCGACCGTGATGACCCGGAGGCTGTTCGACGCGCGCGCTCCGCGGTGCGAGATACGTTTGAAGTCGCGATCGCGCTGGGCGGCACGATCAGCGGCGAGCACGGGATTGGTTACGTCAAGGCTCCTTATCTGGACATGGCTGTCGATGAAACGACTATTGAAGCGATGAAACGCATCAAGCGGGCGCTTGATCCGAATGGGATTTTGAATCCGGGGAAAATGTTCATGTGAAATGCGGTTTTAGGTTTTAGGTTTTTGGTTTTAGGTCTTCGGCTTTAGGTTTTGGGTCTTTGGCCCTGGAGTGAAGCACTTAAGTTTGAGTAGCACAAACTGCAAAAACCCAAAACCCAAAACCTAAAACCTAAAACCCAAGACTTGACACCTAAGACCCAAGACCATCCACGAAAATGCTTCCAACGCTGATCGAACTCCAACGCCTTAAAACGCTTGAACGCACGGGATGGATGTTGCGCGGACTGCCGCCGTGTGCCGAATCCGTAGCCGATCATTCGTACGGCGTCGCCGTCGTGGCTATGCTCTTGGCGGACGAAATTACCGCACGCGGCGGAAGCGTGAATGTCGAGCGCGTCTTGCGGATCGCTCTTTTGCACGATTGGGCTGAGGTGCGAGTGGGCGATTTACCTCGTACTGCGACGCAATACTTTGGCGCCGATGCGCGGCGCCAGGCCGAGCGTCAGGCATTCGACGACATCGTTCAGGGTTGCAGCGCGCGGTTGCAGGAAATTTACGGCGAGCTTCATTCGGATTACGAGAACCGCGCGAGTTTTGAATCTCGTCTGGTAAAAGCTGCGGACGTGATCGACCTTTTGATTCAGACTCTGGCGTTCGAGCGAGCCGGTGCGCGAGGACTCGATGAATTTTGGGAAGGTGTCGATGCGCGACATTTTCAATTCGATGGAGCAACCAATGAGGTCATTGGAGAAGTCTTAAGCCATCTTGCGGCCGCGCGCGCGGAGTTAACAAAGCGATAAGTCGTACCAGGGCTGGTTAGGGAGCATCGTTTAGATGAAAGATTGGTTCGTTCAATTTTGGGTCTCGTTGACATGGCCCACCGTGGTTTTGGGGGCGTTTATGTTTACGCTCTCGTTCGTTCTGAGCTCTGCTTTGGTTTCGTATGTGCTGATAAAGTTGCCTGCAAACTATTTTCATACATCGCACGCGCGAGCGTTCTGGCAGGACAAGCACCGGGCCGTGCGATGGAGCGGAGTCATCATAAAGAACGTCGTGGGGGTGATAATTGTCGTTGCCGGAATAATCATGTCGATACCAGGATTCCCAGGTCCCGGAGTTCTGACGATCCTGCTCGGTTTGGTGATGCTGGATATTCCCGGCAAGCGTCCGCTGGAAACAAAATTGGTTAAACGGCCGGCTATTTTGCGCTCGATCAATCGCCTTCGAGCCAAGTTCGATAAACCTCCGTTGGTTGTCGATTAGAGTGGGTTCTGATAGGAAGGAATCGGAAGGGAAGTCGGTTTCATTTTCGCTTTTTGCGCACCAATGGCGTACGTTGACAACCGCAAACCTGTTTGTTAGCTTGCCGTGTTCCAGTTGAACGAGGATTTGTCGCGCTGGTAGTTTCGCGCGACATCATTTTAGTTGATGACCGATTTGGTTGCTCTGCGAACAAAATTAACCCCTGCGCGCGGCGTTCTTGTGATGTTGCTGGCCCTCAGCCTGGCGATGACGAGTGGTTGTGCCAGCCTGTTTGGCGTCAAGAAAACCGTCTCCGTACCTCCTTTGCTGGGGCCGCTCAGCGAGGCCGGCCTGCCTGAATTAACTGCCGAGGTCAACCGGCTCGCCACAGTTCGTTCGATTCGCGGAAAAGTCGATATTGAATTCCAGGACACATCGTTTGCGGAAAGCGGGCTGGCCGAAAAATATAGAGCCGCTGACGGGACAGTGATAGTGCAGCGCCCAGGTCAGATCAGTTTGCGAATTCAGGCGCCGTTCGTCGGGACAAACATCGCCGAGATGACCTCCGACGGAGCGCAATTTCGTGTCGCGGTTTTGCAGGGAGATGAAAAGTTTCGCCGGTTTGTTCGCGGTACCAACAATGCCGTTTATCAGAAGATCGCAATGGAAAATGGCGAAGCGAACGGCAAAGAGAACAAGAACGACGGAATAAACGCGAAGCGCACTGTTAGCGTGTTGTCGAACCTGCGACCGCAGCATTTCACCGACGCTCTTTTGATCAGGCCGATCCAGTCGCGTGAAGAATCAGGCTTTGTATATTCGAAGAGCGATTTCTATCAGGAAGAAGACGACACGCGTCCGCGCGCGAAGAAGGGAAGCCGGGTCGTGCGCGGGTATTATGTGCTGGACGAGTTGGCGCCGGGCGGCGACGGCGGCGTGCGGCTCAGCCGGCGGTTCTGGTTTGATCGCGTCGGCGGCATCAAGCTGGCGAGGTTGCAGACGTTTGATGCGAAGGGGACTTTGTTGACGGACGTCAGCTACGGCGATCAGAAGAGTTTCGGCGAATCGGGAAGCGTGCAGCTGCCCGCGCGGGTCGAGCTTACACGGCCGCAGGATCGATACAAACTGCGTTTGAGCTACCAGGCGCCGGAGGCAGTGGTTATCGATCGACAATATGATTCGGAGATATTTCAGCTTGAGAACAAGTGGAAGCTGCCGGAAGTTGATCTGGATAAGAAGAGCACCGCGCCGACGGTAAGTAAGCAGTGAGGGGGGGAAGAAGGAAGAAGACGGACCCAGGACCCAGGACACAGGACACAGGACACAGGACGTTGGGTTGAGGACAATATCCGTAGCCGCGCTGACGACTGACAACTGACCACCGACCACTGACCCCCGACCACTCCCATGTACAACCTAATCATCTCAAACATCCGCCAGCGCCCGGTCCGATCGCTTGTCAGCATCGCCGGCGTAGCTCTGGGTGTTGCTTTGGTGATGCTGTTTACCGGGTTGTCTCGCGGGATGTCCAACGATCTTCTGCGCCGGTCTTCAAACGTTCGCGCCGAGATCATTTTTACCCGCAAAGGGTCGCTGGATAATATGACCAGCTCTACCGCCAACGTCAGCACGAAGTACGTTGATCTGTTGAGAAAAGTCGAAGGAGTGGATGCCGCCGTTCCTGTGATCCGGTACGTTTCGCAAGGCGATCGCGGTTTTGGCTTTGAACAGATCGAGGGCGTTGACTGGGACGTTTTTGCTTCGATGAATCAGATGCGGATGATCGAAGGGCAACCTCCGCAGGCAAACGATGAAGTGATGATCGACGAAGCGAAGGCCCGTAATAACGACGTAAAGGTCGGAGGGACGCTCGATCTTTTTGGCGGTAAGAAATATCGCGTCATGGGAATCTACGGACCCGAATCCGGCGCGCGAGTAAAGATGTCGTTGGCTGCGATGCAGTACGCCCTGGAGGCGCCGGACAAATGCACGTACATACTGGTTAAGGTGAAGGACGGCGTCTCGCCTGAAGTGGTCGCTCAACGCATCGACCAGGACTTGCCTGGAAACAAGATTCAGTTCACACGCGATGTTTTTACCAGCATCGAGAAGAGCATTCCTTTTCTCGCGCTGTTCCTGAAGGTCCTGGTCGGACTCGCCGCGGTCGTCAGCGCACTGGTGGTGATGCTGGCGATGTACACGACCATCACCGAGCGAACTCGAGAGATTGGAATTCTGAAAGCGATGGGTGCTTCGCGTGGATTTATCATTGGAGTGATTGAAAAGGAGGCTGTGCTGATTAGCGCGATCGGACTGGTCGCCGGGTTTATTGTCGCGCTGATAGCCGGTTACTTGATTCAAAGAGTCTACGGTTTAGTTTTCGAATATGGCTGGACGTGGGCGATTACCGCTGGCGCAATCGGGCTGTTCGGAGGAGCGCTGGGAGCGCTTTACCCCGCCGTTCGCGCTGCAAATCTGGACGCGGTCAGCGCGCTTTCCTACGACTAACTGACTTAAGCGAGATGACGACCGAATCCGGTCGATTGCGAATGCGAACGATTTTACGAGCAGAGAATCTGGAGAAGGTTTATCGAGTTGGCCACGTCGATGTGCCGGCTTTGAGAGGCGTTTCGCTGGACGTTCAGGAGGGCGAGTTCGTCGCGATCATGGGACCATCCGGCTGCGGCAAATCGACAATGCTTCACCTGCTTGGAGGTTTGTTGACACCGACCAGCGGACGGATCGTGATCGACGATGAAGACTTGACCGCTGCTACGGATGCTCGCCGCACAGACATTCGCAGGCGAAAGATCGGGTTCGTATTTCAACGCTTCAATCTGTTCCCAACGTTGACGGCCGAGGGGAATTTACGCCTGGCCGAACGAATTCATAACGCCAACGGCGCGGATGATCCGGAACGTCGTCGCGAAGTCTTGCGCCTTCTAAAACTCGAAGACAAGATGCATCACAAGCCCTTGGAATTGTCGGGCGGAGAACAGCAGCGAGTTGCGTTGGCGCGTGCGATTGTTACGCGGCCGGCTATCGTTCTGGCGGACGAACCGACCGGCAATCTGGATTCAGAGAACTCCGCGATCGTGCTCAATATGTTCCAGGAGTTGAACTATCGTTTCAATCAGACGATCATTATGATCACGCACAATCCCGAGGCCGCGGCGATGTGTCGACACATTATCCAAATGCGCGATGGACGGATTGTTGAGCCAACGGCCAGCGTGCAGGTGTAAGGACAGGAAGTCAGAAGGCGGAAGGCAGAAGGAGTGCTGCGTTTAGATCTGAAACGAGGTCCGTCACCTGCTACTGCTCGGAACACTTTTCGTATCAAATGCCCGGGTCCTGAAGAATAGTTTAGAACGTTGGTTCTGAACTTCTGACTTCTACCTTCTGTATTCTGTCTCCTGCTTTTTATGTTCCGCACTCTAAAAGCCATCTTCTTCTGGGGTTACACGCGCAGCACGTGGCAATACGACGTCTTGTGCGTACTGATCCTGGTTTTCATCTTCCTGACACCCAAAACCTGGTTCGAAAATAGCGAACGCCGCAGCGCTTCGAGGCATCAGAGCATGTCCATCCCGTCGACGATTCTTGTAAGTGCTGACATTATTAAGCCCGGGATGGGCCGCGATGAAGTCGAGACGCGTGTTCGTAATCTGACGCAAAGGGCTGATATAGCAGTAGTTGATGTCCGTCCTCAGCGTGATGCGCAAGGCGAAATCGTGGCTTTCCAGGTTGACATAAGATAATCATCCCTTATAATCGCACGGATTTTTGTTCGACTCTGGGCAGGAGTCTGACTATTTAGAAGGAGCTTGTATGAGAAGATTCGCTACCCTGGGCCTTGCAATCATAGTCTTAACGGCCATCGTAGCTGTGTGCGCCCCCTCCACTGCGAATGCGCAAAATGCCGGATTGGTTAGTTCGATTTTGAACCGCATGGAACGCAATCGCCAAAGCCTTAAAACGTTACGGGCCGGCATCAGTATGGTTAAGTATGATGCCAGGCTTCGTGATGAGGATAAGCGTCACGGGACCGTGCTTTATATGCCGGCAGCGGGCCGCAATGCCTACGCACGAATCGATTGGCAATCGCCGATGCAGGAAACATTGGCAGTGGCCAATGGGCAGTTCACACTATTTCGTCCACGTCTAAACACTGCGTATGTTGGCAAAACCAGCTCGGCTGGGAAAAATACCAAGGCCAGCAGCATGTTGGACTTTATGAATATGTCCAGCCAGCAGGTCAAAGCTCGCTTTGAGCCGCTGCAGGATTTGTACGAAGAGAAATTGTGGGGCGGAATTTCTACAACTCACTTCAAGCTGGTGCCGAAGGGCGGAGCGAGCTACAAGTACGCTGAGATTTGGGTCGACGGGAACGGAATGCCCATACAGACCAAGGTTGTCGAGAAGAACGACGATGCGACTACCGTTCGTCTGACCAACGTGGAGAGAAACGCGGGATTCTCGACGGATTTGTTCAAGCTCAAACTTGACGGCAATGTGAAAATCGTCAAGAGCTAGAGATTTGACATCTTTCAAGCAAACAGGGCTTCGGAGTTTAAAGACCGAAGCCCTGTGTAGTTTTCAATTCGATGTCCGACAAGCTTTAGCTTGTCGAAGACCGGGCGACAAACTGAAGTTTGTCGGACATTCTCAACGATGAAGAGAAGCAAGTTTTTCAGGCTCAAGCTTCGCGAGGCTAGTTTTATCTCGCGAGGTCTTCTCTCGTCCAGACACCCGGTTCTGGCGCACATCATTCCCATGCGGCGCTGCAATCTCGCCTGCGGCTACTGCAACGAATACGACAAAGTTTCTGACCCGGTGCCGCTCGAATTGATGAAACGGCGCCTGGACAAACTGGGTGAACTCGGTACTTCTGTAATTACGATTTCCGGCGGCGAGCCGTTGATGCACCCGCAACTCGACGAGATCATCAGCCACATTCGATCGCACAAGATGATCGCCGGTTTGATCTCAAACGGGTATTACTTCACGCCCGAACGTATCAGACGGCTGAACGATGCCGGCCTGGAGTATTTGCAGATCAGCATCGATAACGTAAAGCCGGATGATGTTTCGAAAAAGAGTCTGAAGAACCTTGATAAGAAACTTCAGAATCTCGCCGAGCACGCTGAGTTTCACGTCAATATCAACTCAGTTATCGGCGGCGGGATCAAGAATCCCGAGGACGCGCTGGTTGTTGCTCGACGCGCGGTTGAACTCGGATTCTCTTCGACGGTCGGAGTGATCCACGATAACAGCGGTCTCTTGAAGGGATTGAACGAGCGAGAGAAAGAGATTTTCCAGCAGGTGAAAAAGCTGGGCAATCGCGATCACGCGCGTTTGAATTGGTTTCAGGATGCGATCGCAGACGGAAAGCCGTACGAATGGCGTTGCCGCGCCGGAGCTAGATATCTCTATATTTGCGAGGACGGTTTAGTCCATTGGTGTTCGCAGCAACGCGGCTATCCTGGCATTCCGCTCGAGGATTACACCATGACGGATTTCGATCGCGAGTATAAGACCGAAAAGTGGTGTGCTCCCACATGTACGCTTCAATGCGTTCACCAGGTTGGAATTTTGGACAACTGGCGTGACCCGCAACAACCGGCCACCTCGATGAAATCACCCGCCAACGTCAAGGAACCTGTTCGAGAGATGCTTGCGGTAAATGGTAAATAGTGAACCGACGCTGCCTGGAATCCACCCGAAGCATCTCGCTGAATTCGAAAATGCGTGGGAGCACTTCGACAAAATCCCCGTCGCTGCGGTGCCGCTGTAATCGACGCCGGATACAAATCGTTGGACGCGAGGGGCGGGAGCGTGTTTCTCAACTAGCTTGGTGCGGCGGAGGTGCTTTGATTCGCACCATCTTGTCAACTCAGGCGTTAAG
This sequence comes from Pyrinomonadaceae bacterium, assembly GCA_963702045.1. Taxonomy (GTDB): domain Bacteria; phylum Acidobacteriota; class Blastocatellia; order Pyrinomonadales; family Pyrinomonadaceae; genus JACMLC01. The sequence continues at coordinate 3,317,469 of OY969701.1, read as the reverse complement.
CCACTCGCAACGGATCAACCGCGATTCACCATTTACCATTTACGATTCACCATTCACCGGTCAATCGCCTCCAGATCTTCACCAATCTTGTAGAGCGTGACCGAGCTCGATAACCCCAGACCCGACAGCCTGCCTGCCATCATCACCAAAGTTTCCCCCGCCTGAACGACCGTAGCTTCGACCAAAGTACGTTCTCCGGTTCGCAGCATGTCTTCCGTGCTATCGCCCTTCGCGTGGAGAAGAGGATGAACGCCCCAGATCAGCGACAATTCGTTCATCACATCGCGCGTTTGCGTCAGTGCGATGATTCGTTGCCGTGGCCGTAAAGCTGAAAGCCGTCTCGCCATCAATCCCGACTCGGTGAAAACCGCAATCGTCTTTGCGTTCATCTCCTCGGCGGCAAAGGTCGCGGCTTCGCAAAGCGCGATACTGACTCGTCCGGTCTGTTTGCCAACCCACTTCGTCAACGCGTTCGATTGGTTTTGTGGAATTCCGGATTCCGCCGATTCGATTATGCGCGCCATCGTCGCCACCGACGCGACCGGATATTTGCCTGTAGCAGTCTCGCCCGAGAGCATCACAGCATCCGATCCGTCCCAAACCGCGTTCGCCACGTCGGACGCTTCCGCGCGCGTCGGGCGCGGATTTTCGATCATCGATTGCAGCATCTGCGTAGCCGTGATCACGAACTTTCCAGCAGAGTTCGCTTTCTCGATGATTCGCTTCTGGTACACCGGAACCAGCTCCACACTGGTCTCAACTCCCAGATCTCCCCTGGCCACCATCACTCCATCCGTCGCAGCGATGATTTCGTCGAGCTTGTCGATTGCTTCTGCCTTTTCAATCTTCGAGACAAGCGGCTGTTTACCGCCCGCCTCATCAATCAACCTCTTTGCTTCAAGGCAATCCTCGGCCTGCCTCACAAACGACAGCGCGATGTAATCCACTCGTTGACCAACCGCCCAGACCAAATCGCGGCGGTCCTTTTCGGTCAACGATGGTATCGGCAACTTTACGCCCGGAAGATTGATCCCTTTTCGCGGATACAGAAGCCCGCCGTTTACCACACGACAAATGACATCCGTCTCTGTGGTTTGTTCGCAGTGCAGCTCAATAGCGCCATCGTCCAGCAACAACCGCGAGCCGGGCTGCACATCGCGCGCGAGGCCGTCGTAGTTGGTCGAGATCTCGTTGGAATCGCCTTCGACCGGTCTTGTTGTGATCGTAAAGACCGCGCCCGCTTCGAGATGTAACGGTCCGCCGCCTTTGATCTCGCCGGTTCGAATTTTCGGACCTGACAAATCGACCAACACCGCCAGCGAAAGCTTCATCGTCTCCGCCGCCGTGCGCGCTCGCTGGATAGTTTCAGCGTGTTCCTGCTGTGTTCCGTGCGACATGTTTATCCGCACAGCGTTAACGCCCGCGGCGAGCAACGCTTCGACTAAGTTCGAATCGCGCGACGCAGGCCCCAACGTGGCAAGAATCTTGGCTTTTCTCATTGAAACCCCTTTGATGTTTGGATTGGTTGTGATTCTAACCTTGAACTACTCGTAAACCCTACGAGCACGGCGGTCATAGCGGAAAAGCGGACGTCGGCAGGAGTCGCAAGCAAGCAGAGCTTCGAGCTTGCGCAGGTATGCGATGACGGTGGCCACGACGGTCGAATGCGACCAAGTGAGCGGAGAAACGGAGAGCGGCGCGCCGGTCAACGGATCGACCTGCTCGGCCAGAACACCGGACGGCAAAGCGCGCGCGACTACCCATTCAAGAAGTTCCACCGCGTGCTCGAGTTCTTCCAGCGTCGTCGCGGCGGCGATGCGAGCATCGGCCAGCCAAAGCGTGCAGATAAACCAGGGATTCCCCGGAATCTTCTCGACGTCGTTGGTCAGACGCATGTAGCCGTCGCCTTCATAACGAGCCAACCCGCCGATCGAAGTCTTGGCCCACAATCTTTCTTCGACCGCCTGCATGGTCTGTCGAACACGTTCATCCGTTGCCGGGAAAACGCCGAAATAGAAGAGCCCAAAGAGCGACGCATCCAGAGTTGAGTCGACGTCAAAGCTGCCGTCGGGCCGTGGCGAAATCGATCGGGCAAAGCGGCCGAGCTCGTCTCGATAGAGAAAATTCCGCATTCCTTCCCGGACTTCCGTCGCGCCGCGCCGGTACGTCTGCGACAACTCTGTGTCGCCAAACAGCGCTGCGAAGTTGCTCGCCGCAATTAAGCCGCCGAAGACGGTCGAGCAAGTAAAGGTGTGAACGGCGCGGCGATCCTCCCAAAGATTCCAGGACGGAAGCGGCAGTCCGGTTCGTTCGTCGCGAAATCGCATCATGAAATCCGCCGCGCGTGTGACGAGCGAATGATAGAGCTTCCGCGCGAACTCGATGTCGCGAAACTCGTCGTAGTGATTCCACAAAGACCAGATCACGAGCGCGGTTTCGTCTTCCTGAATCGGGACCAGCTTCTGTTTTGTAAACGGGTCCCACCAGGCGTGCCACGACGATGCCACCGTTCCATCGGGATTGTACTTTTGCAGGAAGTAGCCTTCTTCGGTCACGATTCGCTCGCAAAGATCAAAGAACGAACGGGTGATATTTGAGTAGCCGGCCAGATCGAGCGCGTAAGCCACCAGCGCGCCGTCGCGTGGCCAGAGATAGCTGTAATGGTCGGTCGCGCGCAGCGTCACGTCGGAATCGTTCGCGGCGATGATCGCGCCGCCGGAATCAATCTGCGTTCGAACGATCAGCAGCGATCGCTTGAAGAGCGAAATTATGTCCGAGCCAAGATTGCCGAAATCGATCTCGTTCTTGTTCACCCACGAACGCCAGTAATCACCCGTGCGCCTGATGAGTTCGCTTGGATGGGCGCGACGCGCGACCTGGTCGAGCTTCGCCACTTCGCCGTACGACGTACCCGCCGCGATCCAATAAAACATTTCACCGGTCGCGCCGGCTTCAAGAACCATGGTTCGCCCGATGGTTGAATCAACCGAACCCTCGGTGATCGCGTTCTCGGCCAGTCGGCCATCTTCCGCGTCTCGCCAGGTTCCTTCGACTCCTTGAAATGCTTTTCGACCCGTTGCGAAAGTCTCGACGCCATTGTCTGTATTGATGAGGAAATAGCGCGGGCCTTTGTAATGAACCAGGGCCAGCGTGTCCGGGTCGAAGTAAGCGGTGTCGCCTACCTCGGATTCTGAAATGTAGAAGTCGTGATGGAAGAAGAGACGTATTTCGCGATGTGCGCCGGCCAGGTTGTGAACCACCAACCGCCGCAGAAATAGATTGGAATGAACATCGACGGCATCGTTTGAAACGATTTCGATCTCGAGCTTTTGATTCAACAGCCGTACTTCCGTAACCAGCGTGTCCGGCAGGTAACGCAGATCGCGCTGCCAACCTTCATCGCTAATCCACGAAAAGACTCCGTCGATCCAAACACCGAATCGAAACGGATGGCCCTCGGAATGGTTTTCCTTTCCGACGTGCGGGAAATAGATGTCTCGTATTCGATAGAGCTCGTCAAAGGTTACGAGCAACGAGCCATTACCAACGGGGATGTCACGGGGCATTGGTTCCTGGGAAATTCGAAGTTAGTCCGCCGGAGAGTTCAACGCGGTTTCGACGGCGCGATCCAGTTCCTCTTTAACCTGCGGATCAAATCCCACCAGATGTTTGATCAGCTTTCCTTTTCGATCAAAAACCAGTGTCTGCGGGATTCGCGTGTCTCCGCCCAAATAGAGATCGGTCGTGCCGGGATCGGGATAACCAAGCGTGTACTGGATCCTGAATTGGTCTACGAAGTCGGGAACCTTCGGGCGGTCATCGTCTCCACCTACGTTCAATCCAATTACATGCAAGCCCTGCGGACCATAACGCTTCTGCAACTGGACCAGATGCGGGGCCTCTTCCAAACACGGCGGGCAATAGGTGGCCCAAAAATCCAGCACCACGACTTTACCCGCGTAATCGGAAATCTGCATCTTGCGGTTGTCGAGCAACGTCCAGCTCGCCGTGCCGCCTGACTTCGCGCCCGCGTTGAGTGGCGGCATCGGGAGGTTGGTGCGTGGTGCGTTGGGACCGCTCGGTGTACTAGATTGTGAAGCGCTGGACGGCTCGTTGCCGCACCCTGTGGTCACAATCAAAGATACGAAGAGCAAACACAGCAACGCGAATCGCTTCTGCTTCGACAACTGTATCCCGGGACTGGTCATGAAATAACTCAAGTTCTGAAACACGCAGTCAGGAAGGGGACCCTGTCCCCGCTCAGGACCCATCGGCGCTCAACTCAAAAATTGCAATTCCTCGTGGCTAAGAGATTTGGCATTCTACGCGGGGACAGGGTCCCCTTCCTGACTGCGTGTTTTCAAGTGCGTTCTCAATGTCCAACCTTCAAGTCCGCAAGTGTCTGCGATGACATTCTACATGACGACATGCTAATCAAGTCAGCCACCACAGCAGTTCAAGTCAGTTGCTACTGCCGTATCAGGAGGCCACCAACTAATTCGAATCCGCATCGTCCAAACGGTTCTGCACATCGCGTTCCGTATTCTCGAACGTCTGCGCGGGCCCGGCTGGTACGCGGTACTCTTCATCGGCCCATTTGCCAAAGTCGATCAGCTTGCATCGCTCAGAACAAAACGGACGATCCGGACTGTCGCGCTCGACCGGCTTTCCGCAATTAGGACACTTCATAAGCTCGCTCGTACTCCCTCCGAAAAACGGAGAGAGGGCAAAAAGGAAAAGTATTTATAGCGAACTCTTCCCGTTTACCCCCGCCCCCTTGTGAACACAGTAATCAAATTCCATTAAGCCATTGAAAGCAGTTCAGGACGCTTTATCAATATCTTTCGATCGATGAAATCTATCGTACCCTCGCGTCGCATGACGTTCAAGCGAACAGTCACGCTCTCGCGTGTCGAACCGACGATCGACGCAATTTCGCGATGCGGAAGCGGCAAGTCGATCAAGACTCCGCCTGTTTTAGAGACGCCGTAGCGCCGGGAGAAATCCACGAGCAGCTTCTCCAGCCGAGCCGGAATCGCGTCGAGCGCGAAGTCCGCCACGCGTCGCTCGGCCGTCGAGAGTCGTTGACCGATCAGGCGGAAGGTGTAATCATTGAGCTCCCGGTGTTTGGCCATCCCCTCTTGAAATTCCTGAGCCGGAATTCGCAGCAGGCGCGAATTCTCGTACGCCATCGCGCAGTACTGACGTGAACTTGCCGCGTACAGTGCAGATTCCCCAAAGATCGAGCCCGCAGCCAAAATATCTATCACGGCTTCGCGCGCGGTTTCCTTCTCAATACGGCAAAGCTTTACCCGACCACGAGCTATCAAATAGAGCGAATCAACCGGGTCACCTTCGCGATAAATGAATCGACGTCGCCGGAAGTCTACCGCAGTTGAACTGGCAGCGAATCGTGCAATCAGATCATCGTTGAGCCACGAGCTGAACTCGAGTTGGCGAAGGAGGGTGGCACGGTCTGTTGCGGAAAGGTCGCACGCGCGTTTGTGTGGCATCTGAGTGGAATCCTTAAATTGGCGAGTATTGGTTAGTTCTTTGTGTCCGTATCCAGCTTGCTATAATGTTTTTGATACTCGGCAAGGAGCAGGGACAAACATCGAATGCCGGAAAAAATATACGGAGATGGAATGGAACAGCCCGCTGGATCGAGGAAAATTCTTCAGGTTATGTACGGATTCGTTTGTTCGAGGTGGCTTTGAAACGACGTGCGAACAACAACTGAATGAACTAACTCTAGCATGAAGCAAATGCGTGCGCAACAACTATCTCGGTCGGATAAAAACTGAAATATGACGACGAATTACAGCGTTTTAGTAGTCGATGATGATCCCGATAAACAGCTCCTTTTGAGGGTCGCGTTGCAGTCAGAAGGGTATTCGGTGCGAACCGCGGACGACGGCGAAAGCGGGCTGGCAGCAGTCGATTCCTTTCAACCCGATCTGATTGTCACCGACGTGATGATGCCCAGGATGGACGGCTACGAACTAGCCCGACGTATTCGCGCGAATCCGCAAACCAAATTCATCCCGATCATCATTCAGTCAGCGGCCAGATCCGACGCGCAGGACTTGAGGCTCGGCGCCGAGGTCGGTGCGCTCGGGTATATTACCGATCCGACTGACCTGGATCTGCTGCTGGCACGCGCGCGCACGCTGCTTGATTTCAAAGGCTACCTTGACACTTGCGAAGAAGCTGCGTTCACCGATCACTTGACCGGACTGGCGAACCGACGGCGGTTCGAGCGTCAACTCGAACGCGAGATAACGCGCACGCGCAGATACGAACGGCCGTTTTGTCTTCTGCTTCTCGACATAGATAATTTTAAGAGGGTGAACGACACCTACGGCCATGAAGCAGGGGACGAAGCTCTTCTGTATTTGACCAAGACGCTGCAGGCCGAAACCCGCGGAATTGACTTGGCGGCTCGAATCGGCGGAGAAGAATTCGCGGTGATCCTGCCCGAAACCGAATTCGACAGCGGCATGGAGGTGGCGGAACGTTTATGCAGGGCAATCAGACTGACCGCGATTCCGGTGGCGGGAAACATAACTGCTAGTTTCGGCATCGCAGAGTTTCCGTCATGCGCAGCGTCGGGGCGCGAGCTGCTGGCGGCGGCCGACGCCGCGATGTACGAAGCCAAACGACTCGGCCGCAGCCGGGTAGAAAGAGCGGCGATTATTTCGGATTTGAACTCTTCGGAGCCGATGGGCGTATCGTAAAAGCAGGAGTCAGGAGACAGGAGTCAGAAGTCAGGAGACAGGAGTCAGAAGTCAGGAGTCAGGAGACAGAATTCGTTAGGTAGAGGTCAGAAGGTAGAAGAGAGCTTGAGAAATATGGTAATTGGAATTCAGAACGAATGGCGTTGGCGGTTTTCTTCTGACTTCTGTCTCCTGTCTCCTTCGCTCCCCCTTTGATCAACGAGGAACACTAATGTCCGACTACAAAGACAAGCTTGACGAGTGGCAACGCGCTGCGCGTCGTAAGGCGCGCGAGCTCGATGAGAAGTATGGAATCAAGGATCGCGTCGAGGAGAGCGCACGCGTGGCGCAGGACGTTGCGCGCAAGGGTGCGGAGACCGTGGCCGGCGGCGCTGAACGAGTTCGCGCAGAAGCCGAGCGGCTGGACGATGAATACGACGTGTCTGAGAAAGCGCGAAATCTTGCCGATGAGGCTACGCGACGCGCGCGCGATGCCGGTGAAGCTACTAAGGCTGCGGCCGAAAAAGCCGGTGAAAAGGCCGGCGAGGTTTTCGGCGGAGCCAGGAAATATTACGAACGCGCGTCCGACTTTTACCAGACCGGTGCGCACTTCACGCGCGCGTCAGCTTACGCCAGCTCGGCGTTGGTGAAGGCGGGCGGATGGGTAAAAGAGAATCCGGGAAAGGCTGCGCTCGTGTCCTTTTCGCTGGTCCTTGGCGTTCGTCTTGGGACGGCTTTCCCGGGCCTCGACGCGGTGTTGCTCGGCGCGCATCCGCATTGGCTGACTCACTCAGCGCTTCCTGTTTATGGTTTGCGAAAAGCGAGCGAAAAGTTTGACGGGTATTTGAAGAAGCAGGAAAGTCTGATCGCCGACGGCGAGTTGGACGAGGCAGAGCGCAACCGTGTTGAGTTCGAGCGGAAGATTGCGAAGTATGTTGGAGCGCCGTTGTTGGGCGCTTTCAGTTGCGCGGCCGGCGCGGCGATGTGGGCGCAGATCGCGTCACCGGGACGAATTACCGGCGCGCCGATCGAATGGCTGTTGGGAGGAAATCCATTTCTCGACGGTGTGTGGCTCTTTGCCAACGGCGTGATCTGTTTTCACCAGGGTTACAAATTTTTCATGATCGCGTTGGCTGACCAGCAGGACATCGCGCGAGTTGTTCGCGAAATCAAAGGCCTGTTGCCGGCGGGAGAAGCTGCGTAGTTCACTAAGCTTACATAGCTCTCAACGACCGCAGTGTGATCTAAGTCTGATTACTCGCAGTCAGGAAGGGGACCCTGTCCCCGCTCAACTTTCCCGGTGGTCAATGCCGATTGACTGATCAATGGGGAAACTTGAGGCGGGGACAGGGTCCCCTTCCTGACTGCGTGATTACTGCGTTGAGCTTTTTAGCTAAACGTAACTGGGAATGGCCAGAAGGAAAGCGCGAAGACCAGCAGAGTTGCAATTGCGACCAAGATTCGCCGGCTGCCGAGCGGTTCCGTTTGATGCGGTTGAGGATGCCGAACGCGAAGCATGATCGCTAACAGAATTACGTAGAGAAACCCGCTGGGACTGTTGTGCCAGAACCAGCCCAATACTGAAAGCCCCGCCATCACGACAAACGCTGCTCGGCCGAGCCACTGGTGTACTTTCTTTCCAAACAACGCATAAACAGCGTGGCCTCCGTCGAGCTGCCCAACCGGAAGCAGGTTCAAACTGGTCACCAGCAACCCCAGCCACGCAGACGTGTACAAAGGACTCGCCGCAATCACGCTGTTCTGCACGCCAAACGCCCGACCCAGAATTCGCATTAACAACGGATCGTTAAAGTAAATGACGCCTTCCCCCGGCAATGGCGGTGGCGCGGCGTGCGCGGTCAGCAGGCCAACGATCGCGACCGGGACAATCACGACAAACCCGGCCAGCGGTCCGGCGACACCGATATCGAAAAGCGCGCGGCGCGAAGGAATCGCGGACTTGATTTTGATGAATGCGCCGAACGTTCCGGGTCCAATCATCGGCGGCGATGGAATGAAAAACGGAAGCGTCGAGTCGACACCGTAACGCCGGCAAGCGATGTAGTGCCCAAATTCATGGGCGGTCAGTATCGCCATCAACGAGAGTGCAAACGAAGCGCCTTGCCAGAGCAACCCCGGCGTGATCAACGCCAAATGAACGTATGCCCACAAAAGCCTTAAATAGAGCTCGGGGACATAAATTACGTAATCGCTCCAAACCGCGGGCGGTCGCATGGCGGGCGACGGCATGTCGGCGCTCATCAGCATGACACCCGCCAACGTTGTCGTCAGCAGAGTGATCAGGAACAGCACGGCATATCGCACCCACTCGCGCGTAGTCGGACGCGCAGCTGTGCGCCGAAATTGCGAAAGTGGAGCGTCGATTATGGATGGGATTGCGCGGACGGATTCAGACATAGGGTAAGTTACGAGTATTGGTAATAAGTGAAGAGTTTAAGACGGACAGCGTGCTCCCAGTACTCGCGACTTAGTTTAGTAGCCGGTGTTTTGACTTTCTTCTTCCGTTTCGGCCCCGTGGCCATCTTCGGTAAAGAATCCATGGGCCTGAAGCTCTTTGCCCGGCTTGAACCGGATCGTCTTGCCGGACGGGATCGCTACCTCTTCGCCGGTTCGCGGATTTCTTCCGACTCCGCGTTTTCGAGGTTTTACGACAAACACACCAAAGCCGCGCAGTTCAATTCGTTCGCCGCGTTCCAACGCTTCCTTCATCGAGTGAAAGAGGGCATCCACAGCCTGTTCGGCTTTCATCTTAGGAACGCCCGTACGTTCAGCCACGCGGTTTACTATGTCGAGTTTAATCACGTTGCTTTGGCCTCCGTCCGCATTTTGATGATTTGAATTTCATTGACGACAGAAACTCTTTCGTTACCGCGATGATAGAGACGCGTGGCGAACGATGTCAAGGAAGTGCGCGTTCAAGCAGAAGGAGCAGTCGTGGGTCAATTTCAACGTAGCGAAAGAAAGACAATTTCTCGCAAAGATGCAAAGGACAGAAAGCGGAGAGTCGCAAAGAATACACTCGGAATCGCTGGAATTTCAGACGTTTGCCGCCGTCGCGCCCCTTTGCGTCTTTAGACTTTCTGTTCTTCGCGCCTTTGCGAGAAACTTCATTTGAGAGATTCTAACGTTGACCCTACTCTGAAATGGCTCGCTCGTTGACAAGCCGATGGGTGACAGCTAACCTCAGCCGTGGTGCAATACACGCTGGTTATTGGGTTTAAGTTCGAGTAGCTAAGAAAATATGTTTGGGCGTACAAAAAAGCGAGTGCCGGTTTTTGGCGGGATAACCGCGGACGACGATCGCGATATTGAGGTCCAAAAACCGGGATCAATGATGCGCAGCGGAATGTGGGCCGAAGTGCGTCTCTTGATGCGCGACTTACTGTTTGCGCTTATGTTCGCGACGCTGGTAGTCGTTTTCGTAGTTCAGCCGGTGAAGGTCGAGGGGACTTCGATGCTCCCGCGGCTTCACGACGGCGAGCGGATCTTCGTAAATAAGCTTATCTATTACAAACTGCCTGAGCTTAGGCGATATGGCTGGCCCGCGCTCGAACGCGGCGATGTGGTTGTGTTTTGGCCGCCCAAAGATCCCGACAAGAGTTACGTAAAGCGAATAATCGGGCTGCCGGGCGAGACTGTGGAGATGCGGAACGGCCGTATCGTAGTCAACGGCCAGGAGCTTACCGAGACGTATCTGGATCCGCATCTTAACTCTTCGCAACAGAACCTTCCGCCGGTTCAGGTCGCGCAGCATTACTATTTCGTTATGGGCGACAACCGGGACAATTCAAGCGATTCGCGTCACTGGGGGCTGGTTCCGGAAAAATACATTTACGGCAAGGCGCTGTTTCGTTATTGGCCGCTTTCGGACGCCAGCATGATCTCGCATGAAACGGATTACAAAGTCACGCCGCCTGAACCGGGTGCCTCACCGACTGCTCCACAGGTTCCCGAGTACGAGCCATGAGATCCGTCGTGAACATTAGTTAGTCGGTCTGTTTGAGGATTTCCTTAGTACCGATTAACGAATCGCAATCCGCAACCACGAAACACATGAAATGTTAGAATCAAAATCACACGAAGAAGCGAACCTGAGTCCTGTGTCGTGTTGTTCGCAACGGCTTAGTGTGTTTCGTGGCTCGTACTTCTCGGGCGTTTGAAGGTTCCCGATTTAGGCTAACTAGCGATGGTTGATTGGTTTCGTCCTCTGTGGTTGATGTTCGTTGCGCCCGCGCGCGGTATGGCCGATGCGCGTGACCGCGCTCCGATCATTCCGGCGATCCTGCTTGCCTTCATCGCCCAGGCCGCTTTCACTCTCTACACCTACTGGCCCAATCTCTTCATCGTTCTCGGGCGACAGAGAAGTTTTTTGGCGATTAAGGTTTTGAGCGATGCCGCCAACTCGCTGATCGTCACCGCGCTGATTTTTGTTCCCGTCCTTATCCTGATTTCAAATTTATTTGAGCGACGAGGCAGTATCCGCGTGGCGCTTCAGCAGGAATATGCGCCGACCGCTTCGACGGTTTTCTACGCGATCGCGGCGGCAAATCTTGCGGCATTGCCAATAGCAGTTCTCTTAAAATCAACCGGCTGGATGGCCAACTTTACTCAGCGGGTTATCGCGCTGCTTCAAGCCCAACAACAACAGCAACCGGAAATGGCGCAATGGGTCAACGAAGACGTGATGAATCCATTGGTGCTGGAAATCGGTTATCTGCAAACGCTGAAGCTGCCGTTGCTGGCAGGTTTGCTGCTGATCGCTGTTCGAGTGGTTTTCCGTTTTTCGTGGTTGCGATCGGTTGTCGTGGTGGGTGGCAGCGCCGTTGCGATGTTCTTCGCGGCGTTGTTGTTCTCGAATGTGGTCGGCGCGCTGTTGGCTTCACCGTTTGTCATCCTGCTTGTCTTTCTTTTGCTCCGTGGATATTTGGGAGAGGTAACGCGCGGCCACAAGGCGCGGCTCTCGTTCAAACAGAATCTGGAAGCGGCTACGCTCAATCCGGCGGATGCCTCGGCGCATTACAACCTCGGGCTGATTCATCAACAGCGTAACGAGCTGCAACAGGCGCGCGAACGATTCGAGCGCGCGGTTCAAATTGATAAAGACGAGATCGACGCGCACTACCAGCTGGGCAGAATCGCGCGTTCCGAAAATCGACTGTCGGATGCGATCGGGCATTTCGAACCGGTCGTCGCTCTGGATCCGACGCATTCGCAGCACGAAGTGTGGCGCGAAATCGGAGCGACGTATTTTGCGGCGGGACAGTTCAGCGATGCCAGGAATGCTTTGGAGCGATTCCTCGAAAACCGTCAGGTGGACCCCGAGGGTCTTTATCTGATGGGACGAGTGCACGCCGCGCTCGGCGACGAACGCGAAGCCGCGGCGTCGATGCAGGCCTGTATCGAGGCGGTCAAGACCGCGCCGGCATACATGTACAGAACTGAAAAGCGCTGGCTGAACGAAGCACAGGAATTTTTGCGATCGAAAGCGTGATGGGACGAGAAGGGGCCGGGGGTTAGGGGTCGGGGGCCGGAGTAAGGACCTGACCCCCGACCCCCCGAAAAGAAAATGACAGAGAACAACAGCGCGTTGCTTGTGCTCGAAGATGGACGGAGCTTTCGCGGGCGATCCTGGGGAGCGGCGGGTGAAGTCTGCGGCGAAATGGTTTTCAACACCTCGATGTCCGGCTATCAGGAAGTGCTAACCGATCCTTCGTACGCAGGACAAATCGTTTGCATGACGTATCCGTTGATAGGGAATTACGGCGTCACGCAATTTGATTCCGAATCTTCCAGGCCGTGGGTTGAAGGATTCGTAGTTCGCGAGGCAACGCGAGTCGCTTCGAACTGGCGAATGGAAGATACGCTCGACAATTATCTGCGACGTTGGAACATTGTCGCGATCGAGCATCTGGACACCCGCGCGCTTGTCCGGCACATACGCGATAAAGGAGCGATGCGAGCTTGTCTTTCTTCAGTGGATTTGGACGAAGCCAGTGTCCTCGAGAAAGCGCGCAACTCGCCGTCGATGGAGAACAGGGAACTCGCGAGCGTCGTCACTTGCAGCCGGCCGTACGAAGTAGCGGCGGAAGGTGAAGAGCGATTCCACGTCGTCAGTTACGACTTTGGCGTAAAGTCGAACTCGCTGAGGTTGCTGGCCGCGGCGGGATGCCGCGTTACGGTTGTCCCGGCGGGAACGTCGGCAGCCGAAGTTCTGACTATGCGCCCCGATGGGATTTTCCTTTCGAACGGCCCTGGCGATCCTGCGTCGATGACCGATGTGCTTGATGAAGTCAGGCGGGTTGCACAATCCGGCGTGCCGACGTTCGGAATCTGTTTTGGACATCAACTGCTGGGGCGCGCATTCGGCGGGACGACGTACAAACTTCAGTTCGGGCACCGCGGTGGAAACCAACCGGTGAAGGATCTGCTGAGGGGTTCGGTTGAAATCACTTCACACAATCACGGATTTGCGGTATCGGCGGACAGCCTGCCGGCCGAAATCGAAGTCACGCACATAAACCTGAACGACAATTGTGTTGAAGGCATGCGCCACACGTCGCTGCCGGTTTTCTCGGTGCAATATCATCCGGAAGCCGCTCCGGGCCCTCACGACGCCGAGCATCACTTTCGGCGATTTATTGAACTAATGGAAAGCCAGCCGGTTTGAGAATTACAAACTCCAGTCCTTCCGCACAGCATAGCCAAACGCAGTCAGGAAGGGGACCCTGTCCCCGCTAACTCTCAAGCGAGCTCAAGTCTTGATTTATGTGGAATCTTGAAGCGGGGACAGGGTCCCCTTCCTGACTGCGAGTACCTTTAACATTCTCAGTTTCAAAAAGAGAAAGAGGCAAGTTGGACACGCTGTCCAAACTTGCCTCTCGCTCTTCTGGGCAATCCCTTGACTACTGAACGTAAGCCGACGGAACCGGAATGTCCGTATTTACTCCCCAGGGCTGTGATTGCAGCGATCCGTCAGAACTTCGACGGATATACCAATTACCCCCAACAGGTCTGTAAACGGCCACATCGAATTTCCCATCGCCGTCGAAATCTCCCTGAAGCGGAACATCACCATTGACACCCCAGGCGTACGACAGGAACCCATTGTCGCTGCTCTTGTAGATGTACCAGGCTCCATCGGCGGGCCGGAACACGGCGATGTCTGCCTTGCCATCTCCATCGTAATCCGCAGGCACGGCACGATCTGTCGTTATTCCGAACTGCTGTCCCCTGAACATTCCATCCGAACTTTGGATTAAGTACCACGACGCTTCGGAAGGACGGAAGACCGCTATATCTGCTTTTCCATCTCCGTCGTAATCGCGTGGCACCGGCCTGTCTTCCGCGGTACCGAACAGGAAAGTCATCCAGCTGTTGTCGGTGGAACGACGTATGTACCACGCGCCTTCGGAAGGCCTGTACACCGCAAGGTCCGCGCGACCGTCGCCATCGAAGTCGGACGGAACCGGAATGTCCGTAGCAACGCCGAACTCCACGTTGTAAATCCCCTGGACTACCCATCTGCCTGTGCCGGGTCGGAAGTAAGCCAGGTCGGTGCGTCCGTCGCCGTTGTAATCCTCCGGCACGATCTTGTCCGTGCTGGTGCCAAACGGCTGACCGGCGCCGTTCGGGGAAATGTACGAGGTTCCATTGCTCGGTCGGAACACAGCGACATCAGTTCGCCGATCAGAGTCAAAGTCGAACCGGTTTCCCTTGGCCACTGCGCAACCGTTAAGACCGATGCTGACATTGTTGCCGCCGGAGTTCGCTGTCGCGAAATCCAATCGCCCGTCGCCGTTGAAGTCTGCTACCGCGAGCGCATTCGGGCCGGTTCCAACCCCAAAAGTGCTGGATCCGAATCCAATTCCGAAGTTCGCATTCCCATCGTTGAAAAGGACGCGAACGTCGTTCGCTCCGCTATTGGCGATTGAAAGATCCGGCTTGCCGTCGCCGGACAAATCGACGGAGGAAAGCGAAATCGGGTTTGTGCCCGCCAGGACATTGGGGGCGTTGGTGAACGTAGCCGTGCCCGTCCCCAAACGAACCGAGACGGAATCTCCGTTGTAATTGGCGACCGCCAAGTCGCTCTTTCCATCCGTGTTGTAGTCTGCGACGATAACCGCGACCGGCCCGAGTCCTACATTTACATTCGGCGCGGAAGTGAACGATCCGTTGCCGAGGCCGGTAAGAATCGAAACATTATTCGATCCGAAGTTCGCCACGGCGAGATCCGTGTTCATGTCGCCATTGAATTCACCGGTAACAACAGACGACGGCTGAGTACGAACGCCAAAATTGGTGGCCGGACCGAAAGTGCCGGTTCCGGTGCCGAGAAGCACAGACACGGTACCGGCAAAGAACCCGCCGAAGTTAGCGACGGCCAGGTCGGCGTTTGAGTCTGCGTTGAAGTTTCCGACAGTGACCGAAATCGGACTGATCCCGACTCCGAAGTTCGTGGGCGAACCGAAGCTTCCCATCCCGTCGCCCAGCAGTATCGACACGTTGTTCGAACCGGAATTAACGACTACCAGATCCACATTGGCGTTGGCATCAAAATTTCCGATCGCAACTGCGTAGGGGCTGGTCCCGGTGCCGAAATTCGTAGCCGCGCTAAAACCGCCTAATCCATCGCCTAACAAAACCGAAACGTTGTTCGCTCCCTGGTTGGCGACGACGAGGTCTTCTTTGGTGTCATTGTTGAAGTCACCATGAGCAATGCCGGTGGGACTTGACCCAACCGAGACAGGTGAAACTGCTGTGAAGCTGGGGAACGCGCAACTGATCGTTGGAGGTACATACGGAGTAGTCGTGACCTCGATGCTCCAACCATTCGCGATGCTGCCGGAATTGAGATCGAGATCGTCCAGCACGTAAAGACTCCACACCCCGTTGGGACTGAAGCCATCTACCCCAGAAAGGAATGAGCCATATGGAGGCGGTGGCGCAGGTGAAAGAAAGGCGCTGGCTCCGCCGTTGGATGGCCTGAACGTTCCGCTGGTTAGCGGAGAACCACCCGGTAAGCCTGAGCTAGCCTCGTCATCAAAAGTTATGGTCAGGTCGGTGACAGAGCTACAACAACCGACGTCTGCCATCAGAACCGTTCCTATTCCATTGGGGCTGACGAGCAGAATTTCAACGTCATCAGGGCGCGTGTGAGTCAGTCCCGTGATAGTGACGTTGACATCCGATACTACGCCGACTTCTCCGCTGACCGTGATGTTCGACGGATAGGGAGTAGCGGCTCTCGAAATCGTGGTTACGTCGTTGATATCGATACTGGCCGAATTGGAAAAACTTGTCGCTGCGGTTCCGGTTGTGGTGACGCTCATACTCCAGCCACCGCTGATCGTGCCGGATTGCAAGAGCGTGTCGTCGACTACGTACAGGTTCCAGGTTCCATTTGGATCGGCGCCGTTCATGGTATTCGCAAAAGTTCCTCCGCCTGCTGAGTTGGAGAAAATGTACGGAGCCGAAGGAGCGGGCGCCGGGTAGCCTGAAGGTGACCCATACGAGCTGGGTCGATAAGTTCCCGTCGTCAGCGCCGGAAGGTTATTCGGCAGCATGACCGGGCCAGCGTCATCCAGCGTTACGTTAATACCGCTAACGCCCTGATTGTTGAACGCCATGATATTTGCGAACGGCACGAACTTCACGCCGGTCGGACTTACCAACAAGATGTTTATATCGTTCAGACGCGTGTGCGTTATTCCGGTCAACGTCAACGTGATCTTGGTGGTCGTTCCCGTCATTCCCGAAACGCTAATCGGTGATGGATACAGCGCGGCAGGCGTCGGTGCAGGGCTGGTGGTGTTAATCGTGATTGGTGCCGAGTTGGTGTAGACGGCATTCGGTGCGGCGCTCATCGGTCGCGTGACCAGCGAAAAAACCGCTGCCAACGCTATCACGACGACCACACTCAAGCCGGTCAGTTTCCTTATCCTGCTGTATTTATTGCTGCCCATCATTTGTTCCTCCAACCATAAAATTGCGAACCGTAAGGCGAGAATGGTTCCCTCCCAGAGAGGCTGTATACAAAACCTAAGGCGAGCTCGGCGGAGTCCGCGAAGCGGACGAACGGATAAAGCCTGGCGCGTGAGCCCCAGGACTCGACGTTGAATGTAATTCCGAGCCCGCGACGCGGGCGAAAGAGCGAAATGTAACAACCCATTGGCATAGGTTCGCCCGTTTCACGGGCTCCGTGACATACACGACTTAATTCCTGGGGCTCACGCCCGAGGCTTTACACTTTCGTCCGCTTCGCGGACTCGTCAGAAACGGACATATAGTTCCCGAGCTCGAGTTTTGACACGGCCTCCCAGATACAGGGGAGCAAAAGCCATCTCCTGCTTTCAAGGAACGTACGCCGCGTTCACCGGCAAGTCACCGGTGGTCCCCCAAATTTGCGCCAGCAAACTTCCGTTCGTGCTTCGCTGGACGTAGAAATAATTAGTGCTCGGTCTGTAGACCGCGATATCAAATTTGCCGTCGCTGTCGAAATCTCCCTGAATCGGCGTGTCGGTGCTTAGGCCCCACGCGTACGACAGCAATCCATTGTCGCTGCTCTTGTAGATGTACCACGCGCCGTCGGCGGCTCGGAAGACCGCGATGTCGGCCTTGCCGTCGCCGTCGTAATCGGCAGGCACCGGCCTGTCGGTGCTGATCCCGAATTGCTGTCCCCTGACCTGATTGTCCGAGCTCTGCTGGATGTACCACCCGGCAACCGAAGGACGGAAGACCGCCGCATCCGCTTTGCCGTCGCCATCGTAATCGCGCGGCACTGGCAAGTCTTCCATCGATCCGAAGAAGAACGACATCCACGAATTATCCGCGCTCTTGCGGATGTACCACGCGCCTTCCGAAGGCCGGTAGACGGCCAGGTCTGCGCGCCCGTCTCCGTCATAGTCAGCGGGAACCGGAATGTCAGTAGCAAGTCCGAATTCCACGTCGTAGAGGCCGGGCACGATCCAGTGGCCTGTGCTCGGGCGATAGACACCGGCATCGGTCAAGCCATCGCCGCTGTAGTCCTCCAGAACGAGCTTGTCGCCGCTGGTTCCGGGTTGGAACTGAAAATAACTTCCGGTCCCCGCGCTGTGTAAGATGTACCAGTTGTTATTGCTCGGTCTGAATACTCCGAAATCCGATCTGCGGTCTCCGTCAAAATCAAACCGCAAGCCTTTGGCGACAGCGCATGCGTTCAGCAACAGCGATACTGTGTTCGCGCTCGAATTCGAAGTGACGAGATCGGGCTGACCATTGCTATTGAAGTCCCCAATCCCGAGCGAGCTGGGTGCCGCTCCATTGTCAAAAAAGTTCGAGCCTCCGAAAAATCCGTTCCCGTTGTTGAGCGAAGCGGATACGTTATTCGAGCTCCGATTCGAAGCGAGGACATCCAGCTTGCCGTCATCACTGACGTCCGCCAGCTTCACCGAAATGGGATTTCCGCCGACGCTGATAATGTTATTTACCGTGAAGGTTCCGACGCCCGACCCGAAACCAACCGAAACGGTGTCGCTGTTGTAATTTGCGACCGCCAAATCGGATTTACCATCGCTGTTGACATCGCCAACTGCGATCGATACAGGTCCGATGCCAACATTAACCACGGGTGGAGTCGTTGAAAAAGATCCGGCTCCATTCCCGAGCAGGATCGAGACGTTGTTCGAACCGTAGTTCGCCACAGCGAGATCGAGGTTGCTGTCGGCGGTAAAGTTCCCGACGGCGACAAACGAAGGTTGCGACCGAACCGGAAAGCTTACGGCGGGATTGAAAGTGCCGGTGCCGGTGTTGAGCAGAACTGAAATCGATCCGGCAAAGAAGCCTCCGAATTCGGCAACGGCCAGATCGGGACGGTTGTCACCATTGAAGTCGCCCAGCGCCACCGAGATCGGACTCGGCCCGGTGCCGTAGTTTGTCGCTGCCGAAAAACTTCCCATGCCATCGCCCATCAGGATCGAAACATTGTTCGAACCTGAATTAGCCACCGCGATATCCGGAAACGTATCGTTGTTCACGTCTCCGATCGCGGCCGCGTAGGGAAAAGTTCCGGCGGCGAAATTCGTAGCCGCTGCAAAACCACCCGTACCGTTGCCGAGCATGATCGAGACATTGTTTGAGTTCTGATTGGTTACTACTAAATCGAGCTTGGTGTCGGCGTTTAGGTCACCCACCACGACGTTTGTTGGCGCCGAACCAGTGGCAAAGCTAGTCGGTCCGGTAAAACTGGCGGCTCCGCAACCGAGAACCGGCGGAACAAAAGGCACAGTCGTGATATCGAGACTCCACCCGCCCGTGATGAACCCGGAGGATCCACCCTGGTCATCGACTATGAAGAGTTTCCATTCACCATTCGGACTGACGCCATTGAAAGAAGCGAGCGGTCGGGCGGAGTACGGAGCCAATGGAGCGGGCGGAGGAAATATGTCCGCGAAGTCGAGACCGCCGGGGTTAAGCTCGGAGGGTCTGTAAGTACCGCTCGTCGGCGCCGAGCCTGATGTGATGATGTTTGTGGACGCGTCATCAAAAACAAGAACAAGGTCCGCAACGTTCTGCGACGAAGTGCCGAACGCCGCGTCCGACATCAGGATGGTGTGCAATCCATTCGGGCTGACCAGCAGCACATCCACGTCAGAAATATTCGCGTGGCTCAAGAGGTTCAGCGTCACCTTCAAATTGCTAACGACCCCGGTGGCGCCCGTAACATTGATGCTCGACGGATAGGGCGACGCGATCGTTCTTCCGTCATTGATAACAATCGTGCTGGTGTCTGAAAAAGTAGTTTCGGGAGTTCCGGTGGTGGTTACTTTCAGCGTCCAACCGTTCTGAATTCTGCCGGAGTTGCGGCTTGCGTCATCGACCACATACAGTCTCCAGTCGCCATTCGGACTGAGTCCGTCAAAGTTCGTCATGTTCGACGTATACTGCCCTCCGCCACCAGGTCCGGGTGCGGGCGCCGGAAATGTATCGGCGGGCCCCAAATTGGTCGGCCGGAAAGTGCCGGAACTAAGGGCCGCAGCATCAACAGTAAAAGCGCTGGTCTGGTCGAACGTGAGCGTAATGTTATTGGCGGCAGCGCCGTTGCCGACGTCGGACATCAACATCGTATGGACACCGAATGGGCTAACCAATAAAACATCCATGTCGCCGGGGAGCCCGTGGGTGATTCCCGTCAGCGTAACCGTAACTTTGGCTGTGTTGCCGGTCATGCCCGACACATTCAGGGTCGACGGGTATGGCGTGGCGATGGTTGGCGGAGGCGGAGCAGAGTTAATCGTTATCGTCGCTGGATTCGAGTAGACAACCGCGGGCGCTGCGCCAGTCGGTCGGGTGACCAACGAAAAAACCATCGCCATCACAACCGCTCCCGTGAACGCCAACCCGGCGAGCGAACCTGCTCGGCGGACGAAACTCTTTTGATTCATTTTGCCCCTAAGTCTCGTTCTGACACTCGAGACACCAGCTTGTTTGTTACTGGAGATCGAGTATAGGGAGGGAAAAATGGGTTCCCGCAAAGGCGCAAAGGCGCAAAGAAATCAGTCACGCCGGAGCGTCGCTCAACGCCTTTGCGTCTTTGCGGGAACCCGTTCTTTTCATGGATATCTACTTGGATTCAAATTAACTCGCCGCTACTTCTTCGGATCGCGATCATCCGTCGCTGAATCTCACTGAATGTAAGCGTACGGCAGCGGTATGTCTCCGTTGGCGCCGAAAGTCACTCTCTGCATCGTCGAATCAGAACTACGCAGCACGTACCAATTGCCCTCCGATGGTCGCCAAACGGCAATGTCAAATTTTCCGTCGCCGTCGTAGTCACCCGGCACCGGCAAGTCCGTGCTCAATCCCCACGCGTAAGCCAGGAATCCATCGTCGCTGCTCTTGTAGACGTACCAGGCGCCTCCGGCCGGTCTGAACACCGCGACATCGGCTTTGCCATCTCCATCGTAGTCGGCAGGAACGGGACGATCGGTTGAAATTCCAAACTGCTGGCCGCGAACCTGGTTATTCGAGCTCTGCAGGATGTACCAGCCGGCGGTGGAAGGTCGGAAGACAGCGATGTCGGCTTTTCCATCGCCGTCGTAATCGCGCGCGACGGGTTTGTCTTCGCTGGTGCCGAACAGGTAGGCCATCCATTGATTGTCGGTGCTCTTGCGGATATACCAGGCGCCTTCCGATGGTCGGTAAACAGCAAGATCTGCTCGTCCATCGCCATCATAGTCGGCGGGTATCGGAATGTCCGTGGCAATTCCGAACTCTACGTCGTAAATTCCTGGCACGACCCAATGCCCGGTGCTCGGGCGGAAATAGGCCAGATCCAATTTGCCGTCGCCGTTGTAATCCTCGGGCACGATCTTGTCCGACGCGGTTCCCAGGGTCACTAAAGGCAAGGCAACACCCAGACGGCTGCTAAATATATTCCATACGCCCGTGCCGGGTCTGAATAAGCCAAAGTCAGTTCTCCGATCTGAATCGGAGTCGAACAGGTTGCCTTTTGCTACCGTGCAACCGTTAAGCATCACAGAGACGTCGTCGGTGCCGGAGTTCGACGTTGCAAAGTCAGGTTTCGCGTCGCCGTTGAAGTCGGCGACCACCATCGCGGTGGGGGCCACGCCAACGTCGAACAGGGCGGAGCCCGTGCCGACATTTCCGAAATTATTGGCGCCGTCGTTAAAGAGCATCCGAACCGCGTTAGATCCGTTTCGGGTTACGGCTATGTCCTGCAAACCGTCTCCGTTGAAGTCGCTGGTCGCTACCGAGATCGGACTTATCCCAACGCCGTAATTGCCCGCCGCACCGAAAATGCCCGCACCGTTACCGAGAAACACCGAAACAATGTTCGCACCCTGATTGGTCACGGCCAGGTCCTGATTCATGTCGTTGTTGAAATCGCTCACCGCTACGGAATATGGGGTGTTGACGGTCGGGAAATTTCCGGTCCCGCTGAATCCTCCCAATCCGTCTCCGAGCAAGACGGAGAAATTGTTGGCTCCCTGGTTGACCACGACCAGATCCTGTTTCGAATCGTTATTGAAATCACCTTTCGCTATTCCAGTCGGACTCGAACCTAGGCCCGCCGGGGCGGCCGGCGAGAACGACGGATAAAAGCAAGTGATGGTCGGGGCGACGTACGGACTGGTGGTGATGTCCAGGCTCCAACTGCCCGCGATCGAGCCGCTTTCATTTCCGCCATCGTCCACGACGTAGAGCTTCCACGTACCGTTCGGACTGTAGCCGCCTAAAAAGGTCTGCAGCGGTGTCGGTGAACTGACCGGAAAGTTGAGGACAGCTTGAAGTGGTGCCGGAGCCGGGAAAACTGTATTGAAACCCTCGGCATCCCGTCGGTCTGTATGTGCCGGACACCAGCGTGGCGGGCAAGTTATTCGAAGCAGCGTCATCGAAGGTGAGATCGACTCCGCTGACCGCGGTATTGCCTCCGGCGTCGGCCATCAGCACGAGGTTTGTGCCGTTCGGGCTGACGAGCACCATGTCAATATCGCTGGGCCGCGTATGCGCAAGTCCTGTCAACGTAACTTTCAAACCGGTGACGATCCCGGACATTCCTGATACTTCGATCGCCGACGGATAGGGATCCGCTACTTTTATGGTCGACGGTACGTCAGTGATCGTAATCGGATTCGTATTCGAAAATCCTGTCGCGCCCATGGAGGCGGTTGAAATCGTCACGGTCCAACCGGATGCGATAGTTCCAGAGTTTGGTTGCTGGTCGTCGACTACGTACAGCTGCCAGGTTCCATTCGGATTGGAGCCGTTGAAAACTGTATTGAATGTAGCGTTCTCTGTCGGAAAGGAAATGCTGTACGGCGGAGCGGGTGCAGGGGCAGGAAACGTGTCCGCATCTCCGCCTTGCGAGTCCGTGGTCCTAAAGTTCCGCCGGGAAAGTTGGTCTGCATAGCGGGCAGGATGCAGCAGGCCGAGCTGTCGAGCGTGAGATTGATTCCGCTGACCGGCGCGTTGACGCTGTCGGACAACGGCACGAATTTCGCGCCCGTGGGGCCGACCAGGAGAAAATCCAACTGGCCCATGTTCGTGTGTGTAATTCCGTTTAGGGTCAGCGTGACTTTGGTAATGGCGCCGGTCACTCCGGACACATTGATGGTCGATGGATATAGCGATGCGGGCGTTGGTGGCGCGGGATTGGTCAGGATCGAGATCGGCGATGGATTGGAAAAGACTGTGTCGGGTCGTACGGCTGACATCGGCCGCGCAACAAACGAAACGATAACGGCGAGGACGAAGACAACGATAAGAAGGCTGGTGAGTTTTCTGAAGGTGAGTATGTTTTTGATGTTCATGGTGATTGCCTGCGGTAGGAGGTGTGCTCGACTGGTTGAGAGTGGTTGGTCGGGCATTTGAATACTTCTAGTAACACGCAGTCGGGAAGGGGACCCTGTCCCCGCTTAAGATGCGAATCCGTTCGACTCTAAAGATATCGAGCTTTGTGCCTTAAGCGGGGACAGGGTCCCCTTCCCAACTGCATGTTTCCCATTAATTGATCAAACTGGCCAGGGCCAAAATTTCGAGCGGGCAGCCAATCATGGACCGATTGACTGCCCGCTATTTTTTCAGTGCCTACTGCACGTAGGCAGACGGCCCGGGTACGTCGCCACTTGTACCCCAGAACTCCGACTGAACGCTGCCGCTCAGACTTAGCAAGACGTACCAGAAGCCCGTACTCGGACGCCAAACCGCGACGTCGAATTTTCCGTCTCCATCGTAATCGCCCGGCACAGGTACGTCGGTTGCGACGCCCCAGGCGTACGAAACGAACGCTCCGTTCGAGCTTTGCGAGATGTACCAGGCGCCATCCGCCGGCCGGAAGACCGCGAGATCTGCCTCGCCGTCGCCGTCGTAGTCGGCCTGAACAGGACGATCGGCGCTGATGCCGAACTGTTCGCTGCGAAGCATGCCATCCGAACTTTGCAGGATGTACCAGGATCCAACCGACGGCCGATAGACTGCTATGTCGGCTTTGCCGTCTCCGTCGTAATCAGCCGGGACCGGCTTGTCTTCGCTGGTTCCGAACGGCACTGCAAACTCGGAATTATCGGCGCTGCGTCGTAGATACCAGACGCCGTCGCTGGGACGATAGACTGCAAGGTCGGCACGTCCGTCGCCGTCAAAATCTGCCGGGATAGGTATGTCGCTCGCTATGCCGAATTGCAGGTAGTACAAATTCGAGGAGTAGTTCGAGCTGGTGCCATAGTTGGGAATTATCCATGTACCAATGCTCGACCTGTAAATGCCGACCTCGCAAACACCGTCGCCGTTGTAATCCGCGGGCACGATCGTGTCCCCGGTTTGGCCGAAAATCCGATCTTGCGGGGTAGCTCCGTTCGAAAACTCTATGTACCAAATGCCGATTGCTGCCGGACGATACACGGTAAAGTCCGTCTTCCGATCCGCCTCGAAATCAAAACGATTCCCCACAGCAATGGCGCACGAATTAATCAAGACCGACACGTCGTCTGAAAACGAATTAGCGGTGGCGAAATCCGGCTTGCCGTCGTCGTTCAAGTCAGGAGCGATGACCGCGTTTGGCGCCGAGCCGACTTCAAACGTGCGCGCGCCAGAGCCCTGACCAAACGAGCCCGTTCCAGTTCCGAAAAGCATGCGCACCGAGTCTGACCCACGGTAGACAATCGCGAGATCGCTCTTGCCGTCACCACTAAAGTCCGCGACGGCAATCGAAATAGGATTCGGTCCGCTTGTGATGTTGTTGGGAGTTTGGAAAGAACCAGTTCCAGTACCAGCGAAATACTGAATGTTACCGGAGTTATAGTTCGCAATGACGAGGTCTGACTTCGCATCACTGTTGAAATCAGAAACGGCAATCGCGACCGGACCCGAATTTGTTGCTACAAGTGGCTGCGAGTTAAACGAACCCGTTCCGTCACCCAGCAGGATCGACAAATTGTTCGAGCCAAAGTTCGCTACCGCAATATCCAGATTCGAGTCCGCGTTAAAGTTCCCGGTGACGACGAATGACGGTTGCGTTTGCACGCCAAAATTAACTCGCGGCGAGAACCCGCCCGTGCCGTTGCCCAAAAGCAGCGACACCGTGCCGGCGAAGAAACCGCCGAAGTTGGCGACGATGACATCCGGCTTTGTGTCGTTGTTAAAGTCGCCGACTGCGAGCGAGATCGGATTAGCGCCGGTGACAAAATTAACAGCCGGCGAAAAGCCTCCGGTTCCCGTGCCCAGCAGAAGCGAAACGTTGTTGGAACCGGAATTGGCGACGACGACGTCCAGGTTTGTGTCGGCATTGAAGTGACCAACCGCCACCGCATACGGATTCACTCCGGCACTGGAAAACGTCGGTGAAGCAAACCCTCCGCTACCATCACCGAGCATGACCGCAATGTTGCTCGAGGTTTGGTTGGCAACCACCAGGTCTTGTTTGGTGTCGTTATTGAAATCTCCGGAAGCCAACCCGGTCGGGTCCGACACGCTGCCGACTTCGAGTTCGGTTGGCACTGAAAATACCGGTGAAAGACAAGATATCGTGGGCGGAACATAAGGAATCGTGGTTATGTCCAGGCTCCAACCTCCGGCTATTTGTCCGGACTCTCCGCCTGCATCGTCCACCACAAAAAGCTTCCATTGGCCGTTGGGGCTGAATCCGTAAAGCGAAGAGAGCGAACTTATCAAATATGGCGGAGGCGGCGCGGGCGGCGGAAGGAACTCGACCCCGTTGTTTACGGTCGGTTTGAAGGTGCCGGGGGAAAGCGGGCCCTGGCTTCCCAGCGGCATATTAAACTGCGCCTCGTCGTCGAATACTAGCGTAATGTTGCTGGCCCCGGCGTTTCCATTGTCTGATATCAAAGCCAGCGCGGTGCCGTTCGGAGTGAAAAGTACAACATCCATATCACGGGTTCGCGCGTGGCTGATGTTGCTGATCGTTACTTTCAATTTGGAAAGGACTCCGGACATGCCGGTAACGTTGATGATCGATGGGTAAGGCGTGCCGGGCGCCGCCGGCTGTAGAGTGTCGTCGATTAAGATCGGCGTGGTGTTCGAGAAATTTGTCGCAGCCGAGCCGGATGTGGTGACGTTAATCGTCCATCCACCCGCGATCGTTCCTGCTTGAGATGAACCGTCATCTACTACGAAAAGGCTCCAGGTTCCATTCGGGCCGACGTTGTTAAAGACAGAAGCAAAAGTCGCGGTGCCTTCCGGGGCCGGACTGTTATACGGCGCTGGCGGCGCCGGAGCGGGGAAAGTATCGATGGTGTCGCCCAGGAAGTTGGTCGCTCGGTATGTCCCGCTTACGACCGGAGAGAAGGAGGGGAGCACAGAGTTGCCAACCGTATCGAACGTCAAGGTCACGTTGTTAACCGCGACGCCGATCGCGTCGGCCATCACGATGTATTTCGACCCGGCGGGGCTAACCAACAGTACATCCAGATCATTAGTACGTGAGTGCGTCAGATTGGTTAGAGTCACCGTGATCTTCGTCGTGGTGCCAACCATCCCGCTGACGTCGATTGTCGACGGGTACGGAGAACCTGTGACCAGCGGATTAGTTGTTATTTGAATCGGGACCGGATTGGAAAAGACTGTGTCGGGTCGTACGGCTGACATCGGCCGCGCAACAAACGAAACGATAACGGCGAGCACGAATACGACGATAAGAAGGCTGGTGAGTTTTCTGAAGGTGAGTATGTTTTTGATGTTCATGGTGACTGTCTTCGGTCGGAGGTGTGCTTGACTGGTTGAGAGTAGTTGGTCGGGCATTTGAATACTTCTAGTAACACGCAGTCGGGAAGGGGACCCTGTCCCCGCTTAAGATGCGAATCCGTTCGACTCTAATAGATATCGAGCTTTGTGCCTTAAGCGGGGACAGGGTCCCCTTCCCAACGGCATGTTTCCCATTAATTGATCAAACTGGCCAGGGCCAAAATTTCGAGCGGGCAGCCAATCATGGACCGATTGACTGCCCGCTATTTTTTCAGTGCCTACTGCACGTAGGCAGACGGCCCGGGTACGTCGCCACTTGTACCCCAGAACTCCGACTGAACGCTGCCGCTCAGACTCAGCAGGACGTACCAGAAGCCCGTACTCGGACGCCAAACCGCGACGTCGAATTTTCCATCTCCATCGTAATCGCCCGGCACAGGTAAGTCGGTTGCGACGCCCCAGGCGTACGAAACGAACGCTCCGTTCGAGCTTTGCGAGATGTACCAGGCGCCGTCCGCCGGTCGGAAGACCGCGAGATCTGCCTCGCCGTCTCCGTCGTAATCCGCCTGAACAGGACGATCGGCGCTGATTCCGAACTGTTCGCTGCGAAGCATGCCATCCGAACTTTGCAGGATGTACCAGGATCCAACCGACGGCCGATAGACCGCTATGTCGGCTTTGCCGTCTCCGTCGTAATCAGCCGGGACCGGCTTGTCTTCGCTGGTTCCGAACGGCACCGCAAACTCGGAATTGTCGGCGCTGCGTCGCAGATACCAGACGCCATCGCTGGGACGATAGACGGCAAGGTCGGCCCGGCCATCGCCATCGAAATCCGCAGGTACCGGAATGTCCGTCGCGATTCCGAACTGAATGTAGTAGAGGTACGACGGGTTAGTTTGGTAATTCGGCACGATCCAGGTGCCGGTGCTCGGACGGTAGACACCGATATCAGTCAGTCCGTCGCCGCTGTAATCCGCCGGAACGATCTTGTCGCCAGTGGCCCCAAGCAATCGACCCAGCGTAGTTGGAGTTCCGCTCAGCTTGATGTACCAGGTTCCGGCAGATGCACGAAAGACCGTGAAGTCAGTTCGCCGATCTCCATCGATATCCTGGCGATTGCCGTTCGCGATCGCGCAGGAGTTGATGAGTATGGAAAGGTCGTCCGAGCTTGTATTCGCCGTGGCGAAATCCGGCTCGTCGTCGTTGTTGAAGTCGGCCGCGATGACCGCATTCGGGGCCGCGCCCACTGCGAAGTTCCCGACGCCCGAACCCGAACCAAACACGCCGGTCCCGGTGCCGAAAAGCACTTTGATCTGGCTCAATCCGCGATAAGCGACTGCCACATCAAGATTGCCGTCAGCATTCACGTCCGCCACGGCCAACGAGATCGGAATCGATCCGGTCGACACCTGGGCGCCACCCGCGAATGTTCCGGTCCCTGATCCCGAATAAAACTGGACGGTGTTCGAGTTGTAGTTCGCCACCACCAGATCGTCTTTGGTGTCTTCGTTGAAGTCAGCGACAGCGATCGCAACCGGACCTGATCCGGTCGGCACATCAGGCGCGGAAGTGAACGTCCCGCTACCCGTTCCGAGCAGGATCGAAAGATTGTTCGATCCGAAGTTCGCTACGGCCAGGTCAGCATTGGAATCGCCGTTGAAATTTCCGACGACGACGTACGATGGCTGAGTTCTGACCGGAATGTTCACCGGCGCTGCGAAGCCCGATACGGTTCCAGCCAAAATCGAAACCGTGCCGGCAAAGAACCCGCCAAAGTTTGCTACCGCCAGATCCTGCTTCATGTCGTTATTGAAATCAGCGACAGCGATCGAAATCGGATTTGCTCCGGCCAGGAAGTTATTCGAGAAAGTGAAGCCGCCCATTCCATCGCCGAGGAACAGCGAAACGTTGTTCGAGCCTGAATTGCTAACGACGATATCCAGATTCGTATCCGCGCTGAATTGGCCCACGGCGACTGCGTATGGATTGGCGCCGGTCATGTAGGTGGTCAGCGAGCCGAATCCGCCCGCGCCGTCTCCCAACGAAACTCCGATCGTGTTGGTCGATTGATTCGCTTCTACTAAATCGATTTTGCCGTCGGCGTTGAAATCGCCCGAGGCCAGACCGGTCGGAGCACCACCGGCGGTTACAGCCAAACTGGTTGCCGGCGCAAAGACCGGCGACAAGCAACTCAGCACAGGCGGCACGTATGGAACGGTAGTGATATCGATGCTCCATCCACCCGCCAGGGTTCCGGAGTTAAGCGAAGCGTCGTCGACTACGTAGAGCTTCCACTGTCCGTTTGGACTGTAGCCGTTCAGGCTGGACAACAGCGCGCTTGATTGAATGAATGGTTCAGGTGGCGCTGGATCGGGAAAGACTTCGAACGCGCTGACGTCTCCGTCTGAAATATTGGTAGGTTTGTATGTCCCGCTTAGCAATGTACTGTTGGCGGGAAGGTTCGCTCCCAAGTCATCAAAGACCAGGTTGACGTTGTTGGCATCGACGTTTCCACTATCCGACATCAAGATGATGGCCGTGCCATTTGGCGTGACCAGCAAGACATCGACGTCACGAGATTGCGGATGCGTCAGGCCGGTCAACGTCACCGTGACCTTGCTCAGCACGCCCGTCAACCCTGTGACATTGATGGTCGAAGGATAAGGAGAAGCCGGAGCAGCCTGTAGCAAGTTATCGGTAATGTTTATCGCGGTCGCGTTGGAGAATGCTGTGTTCGGCGTGCCTGCCGTGGTGACATTTATGGTCCAGCCGCCCGCCACGCTGCCGCTCTTTCCGCCGGCATCGTCCGTAATATAAAGACTCCACGTGCCGTTCGGGTCCGCTCCGTTGAAAATACTGAATGACGATGTCCCGCTTGGAAATGGGTTGCTATAGGGAGGAGCCGGTGCCGGTGCGGGAAACGTGTCTGGCTCCTGGCCCCAGTTACCCGCTCTCCATGTGCCTCCCGGAAAGTTCTGAAAAGCGTTCGGGATGGTACTCGTTCCCTGGTTACCAAGCGTAAGCGTAATCGCATTGGTCGGAAACGCGATGGCGTCCGACATCGGGATGAACTTAACGCCGGTCGGGCTAACCAGCAGCATGTCAATGTCGCTGGTGCGCTCGTGGCTCAATCCGGTTAACGTGATTGAGACCTGCGTTGCATTGCCGGTCATTCCGGAAACTGTAATATTCGAGGGGTACGGCGTAGCCAGGACTGGCTGATTTGTGTTGATTGTGATCGGAGCCGAATTCGTAAATACGACGTTCGGTGAAGCCTCCGCACGAAACGGTTTAAAGTTTACGATTGCCAGTAATGCCAGTGACAACGCAGTCAGCGCCAATGCCCAGCGTTTGCCGGACGAGTACGAATATTTGGTGTTCATCTGATTTTCCCTGTAGCGAGTTACACCCCTGGTAACTGGGCGAAAGAACGAAGTCGATCAAACCAGGTTTGACCGGCGAACAGACGACAAAGCGCGATGCTTTCGCATTCGCTTTCATCGGGCAAAACAATTGTCGATAGCTTTAGACCGATTTGCCTTGTAAGTAGCATTGACAAGTACGCTGAAAATCACGTTATCACGGGAGAACTTCTGGGGAGTTGTCCGGGCGGTGCTCCGTCGCGAACCGACAGCGTATTGTGTCAACATCATAGTTCGAAGAAATTTGTGCCGTCAAACGGACCAACCGACCGCTCCTGCAATACGTGAATCAGCCTCCGAAGTTGACTGAATCCCAAAAGAAAACGGGCGTGTAATACCTATAAACCATCAGGATTCGGGCAAGCGTGTCATTTGTGGAAGAATGATCGCGAGGGAGCGCAGGGGGCGCGATGGAGCGCAGGCGGCCCGCCTGCAGTGAGCGCGAAGCGCGAAGGGCTTTACGGATGCGGAGGGAATTGCGGGAGTTTCACGTTAATTACAGAGGAGGCGAACCGGTAAATATCTTTTTCGCGCTTTCGCGCTCATGCGCAGGCGGGCCGCCTGCGCTCCATCGCGCCGCCTGCGCTCCATCAGGATTCTACTCATCAGCCTCGGGCAGCTTCAGCGCGCCCGACGTCAAATCCGGCCGGACTCGCTCCATCTCTTCAACGGTTGTATGAACATTCGGATGAGACGGCACGTCGTCAGGAGTCGATTCATCCGGAGTTGCTACGGGTTCAGAATGAGAGCTGACTGTGACCACAACACTCGCCTCCGGTTTCAGCAAGTCCGCCACCAATCCCGAGCTTCCCCTGTGCTCGAGCCAGTGACGATACGTCACCGTCGCGATCGCCACGACCGGAATCGCCAAAAATATTCCTGTGATGCCTGCCAGTTCTGCTCCGCTCAAAATCGCGAGAATCACCGCCAGCGGATGCAGATGAATTCCTTGTCCGATTATCCGCGGATAGGTCACGTAGTCATGAACGATGCGAAGCACAGCCAGGAATAGCAACACGCCCGCCGCCAGTTTCAGCGAATAGAAACTCGCTATCAGCACGGCGATGACGGCCAGCGTCAGAGGCCCGATCAACGGGATAAACTCCAGCAACCCTGCCAGCACGCCCAGCAACAACGCGTACGGCATGCCTATCAAAAGAAACCCGAGCGTACAGATCAAGCCGATCAAAACACACGCGATCAACTGCGCGCGGATGTACGCGGCCAATGTTCGGTTGATGTCCTGGAAAAATTCGTCGCCGCGCCAACGCCATCGACCGCTGGGCAACATTTGCAAAGTCGACCTGCGAAAGCTGTCTGCATCCTTCAAAAGAAAGAACGCGAGAATTGGAATCAGTATCAACCAGGGAAGATAAACTACGGCTTCCACCAGGACGACTTTGCCGCCTTCGGTGGCCAGGTTACCGGCGCCCTCGATTATCTTGATGACGTTCTTGTTAATCGATTCGCGGACGCTGGCCGGGATCGAGTACGCCTGATACGTGCCGTTCAGCTTTTCGGCAAACCCGCGTGCCGAAGTCAGATAGGTAGGTACCTGTTGGACGAACTGTCCGATCTGATCACTGATGCGTGGAAGGAACAGATAGAACGTCAGGCCCAAAGCACCAAACACGAAAACGTAGACGATGCCGATCGCTACGCCGCGTTGCATCTCGCGTTCGTGGCCCAGAAATCGAAATGGCCTTCGGACAAATTCAACCAGCGGTGAAATCAGATAGGCGAAGAAGACCGCGAGGACCACCAGCAGAACAATGCCGCTCAAAGCACGCAGAACGAAGATGGCCAAACTCACACAAATGACGACCAGGACGGCGATCAGCGTAATACGTGCGACGTCTCGATTTTTCGGCGGCGTAGTTCTGACGGAGACAACCGCCGCAGTCTCCGCAGCTTCTTGTAAGACTTTTCTATCGGGCGGGCTTTCCATTTGGGCGAATCAGGTAACGCACCAAAGTACTCGGGATCAGCGATCTTTAAAGGCGGGGCGATCGCTCTTCAATGAGCGATATCTTCAGTTTCGTCTACGTCCTCGTCGTCTTCCTCTTCGACCGGAGGCGCGGATATCACGGGAGCCGCGGGTTCCCAAATCAGTCCGCGCCATTCGTCCTGCGCATCAAGCAACTGAAGCGCGGCCAGCGGATGACCCGGGTTGCGCTCGAGTCGGAGCACTTCGGTTGCGACTCGAAGGTGAAGCTTCTGTCCTTCTTCATCCAGCACGGCAAGCTGGACACGACTTCCAACGTCGGGGAGCTTGTCCTGAAGATGGACCAGCGCGCCCTCTGGCCCGACGTTTTCAGTCGTGCCTTCAGCCACGATGTGCCCACCATCAGGTTCGTCCCACTCGGCACGAACCATCAACGAAGCCAGATAGCGCGGTCCTGTACGTTGTTCCATCGTAGAGTATCGGGGCATTTTCCGGATGGCCTCCCTTGAACAGTCGGTAACGATTTACCGAAGGTGTTCTCTTGATCAATTAGTTCTAAAAGAAGTAAACGACGAATTAGGGCGAGATTCTAGCATGTCCGACGCGAACTGTCCGACAAGAAGTGTCCGACAAGCTTCAGCTTGTCGATGACGTGTCTTTCATTCAACTCTCAAAAACCTTGTAGCGGGAACCGATATCAATCAACTACCAGTCCAAAAGCCAACTCACCCAAACGCAGTCAGGAAGGGGACCCTGTCCCCGCTAACTTTCTGAATGCATATCTTGAGCAAGATTCAAACTTGAAGCGGGGGCCGGGTCCCGTTCCTGACTGCATGCTGGTTCACTTGTGTAATTTTGTTGGGACTTGATTTTCGATTGAAGCTCATCGACAAACTAAAGTTTGTCGGACATCGCCGACTCATTCCTCTTCCGCCCTCAGCTTCTCAAGTACCGAAAAATCCTCGAGCGTCGTCGTATCGCCATGCACTGCTCCGCTCGAAGCGAGCTCGCGCAACAACCGGCGCATGATCTTTCCCGAACGAGTCTTCGGCAGCGCATCCGAAAAACGAATTTCGTCAGGCCGCGCGAGCGCTCCGATTTCACGAGCTACGTGCTTGCGCAATTCTTCCTTCAACGCATCGGATGTTTTGTGCTGGCCTTCCAGAGTAACGAACGCGACGATACCCGATCCCTTGAGCTCATCGGGCCGCGCCACCACCGCGGCTTCGGCGACGGCTTCGTGTGAAACCAGCGCGCTTTCGATTTCCGCCGTGCCGAGCCGGTGGCCGCTGACGTTGATCACATCATCGACA
Source organism: Pyrinomonadaceae bacterium (assembly GCA_963702045.1). Classification (GTDB taxonomy): domain Bacteria; phylum Acidobacteriota; class Blastocatellia; order Pyrinomonadales; family Pyrinomonadaceae; genus JACMLC01. The sequence continues at coordinate 3,284,360 of OY969701.1, read as the reverse complement.
CGGCCCATGATCCAGAAATATCCATCCTTGTCTTTGCGCGCGCCGTCTCCGGCAAAATAGACGCCGGGAATTTCCGACCAGTACTGCTGTCTGTATCGCTCGTCGTCTCCCCAGATCGTTCGCAGCATAGAAGGCCACGGCCGCTTGATCACCAGATAACCGCCTTCGTTCGCGCCGACCGATTCGCTCTGTTTCGTCATCACGTCGACTTCGATTCCCGGCAAAGGACGCGTGGCCGAACCCGGCTTGGTCGGCGTCACGCCGGGGATCGGCGAGATCATGATCGCGCCGGTCTCCGTTTGCCACCACGTGTCGACGATCGGGCAGCGACCCTTTCCAATAATCTCGCGGTACCACATCCACGCTTCGGGATTGATCGGCTCGCCGACCGTTCCAAGCAGTCGCAGCGAACTGAGATCGTGTTTGAGAGGCCACTGTTCGCCCCACTTCAGAAACGCGCGAATCGCTGTCGGCGCAGTGTAAAAAATATTGACGCCATGTCGTTCGATGATCTGCCAAAACCGATCCGGCTCCGGGTAATTCGGCGCGCCTTCGTACATAAGCACGGTCGCGCCATTCGAGAGCGGACCGTAAACCACGTACGAATGCCCGGTGACCCAACCGATGTCCGCCGTGCACCAGTAAATATCGTCGTCCTGAATGTCGAAAATCCATTTGGTTGTCAGGTGCGTCTGGAGCAGATACCCGGCCGTCGTGTGAAGAATGCCCTTGGGCTTTCCGGTTGTTCCCGATGTGTAAAGAATGAAAAGCGGATGTTCGCTGTCGAGCTCGGCCGCGGAAGATTTTGAATCGACCGTCTCCATCAACTCGTGCCACCAATGATCGCGGCCGGACTCCATGTGAATTCGAGTGCCGGTTCGGCGGACTACGATGCAACCCTTGATCGACGGAGTATTCTTCAGCGCTTCGTCGACAGCGGGCTTCAACGGCACTTCCGATCCGCGACGGTATCCGCCGTCGGCGGTTACAACCAGTTTGCAACCGGCGTCGTTGATTCGGTCTTTCAACGCATCGGCAGAGAAGCCGCCGAAGACCACCGAATGCGTAGCGCCGATCCGAGCGCAAGCCAGCATCGCGATCGCCAACTCCGGTATCAACGGCATGTAGAGCGCGACGCGATCTCCGCTTGCGACTCCCGCATTTAATAGGACGTTTGAAAAGCGACAAACTTCGCGATGCAACTGAGCGTAGGTCAGCGTCCTTTGTTCACCCGGCTCGCCTTCCCAGATAATCGCGGCCTTGTTTCGTCGCGCGCCGGCGAGATGACGATCGAGACAGTTGTAGGAAATGTTCAGCTTGCCGCCGCTGAACCACTTCGCGTGCGGCAGGTTCCATTCGAGCACCGTATCCCACTTTTTGAACCAGTGAAGCTCTTCGGCCATGCGAGCCCAGAACTCGTCGGGTGATGCTTTGGCCTCCGCGCAGAGCTTTTCGTACTCTTCCGGAGAATTGATTCGAGCGTGCTGCTTGAACTCCTCGGGCGGAGTAAAAACGCGCTCCTCATGCATTACCGATTCGATGTTCGACGAAGACATCCGTAGATCGCTCCAGTGAATTGTTAAGTGGCAGTTGTGTACCACAGAAGTGATTGCCGCGCCAATTGGAGGGTTATTCGTTCCTTCCAGGTGAGCTTTGTCGGAAAGAGATTTCTTGCAAAGGCGCAAAGAACAGAAAGCGGGAAGGCGCGAAGGGTAGTGAGGATGTAAGCTTCCAAAACTCTGACGAACGGTTAAGCTTTCTTTGCGCCTTCTCGCTTTCTGTTCTCTGCATCTTTGCGTGAAACGCTTTTTCTTTGCTGTTCACCTCGCACCTATGCGACGCTGTCGGCAAGTTCAGTAACTCAGGAGGACCGCTGAAATGAGTTCCCCCATCGCCCGGTTCTTGTCATGGCGCGGCACAATCGACCGAGGCCCCTACGTCCTGGTTGGCGTTATTCTCTTCGCCATAAAGCACAACCTCGATCGAATCGTCGCCACCGCCTTCTTCAATCACCGCTGGTCGATCTTCAATTACTGGATCTTCGACAGTCACACTGCGCTCGATAATATTCCGGCGGGCCGCGCGAAATTCTATTTCACGATGGCGGCGCTGGCGATTCCATTTATTTACGTAGGCGTTGTGCTGACACTGAAGCGGCTCCGCGCAGTCGGGCTTCCGCTTTGGATGGTCGGGTTCTTCTTCCTTCCATTTTTGAATCTTGTCTTCTTTCTATTGTTGAGCATATTGCCGTCGCGCGATGCGCCCGCAAGAGCCGGCGATTCGTTCGCTGCGCGTTTGGGCCACACGATCGGACGAGTGATTCCGACCACTCCCTGGGGCGCCGCCGCGTTTGGCGTTCTGGTGACGGTCCCGCTCGCAATCGGTTCGACGTTTCTCAGCGTCAACACGATGGGCGATTACGGCTGGGGACTCTTTGTTGGGCTTCCGTTTTTTCTTGGACTGATCTCGGTGTTGCTCTACGGCTTTCACGCGCCGAGGTCGTTGGGGTATTGCCTGCTGGTTTCGATTATGTCGATCGCGTTTGTCTGTATGGCTCTATTTGCGTTTGCGATCGAAGGATTTATCTGTCTGATCATGGCGGCGCCGCTGGGATTTATCCTGTCGCTGTTCGGTGGGTTCATCGGCTACATCATTCAGCGCCGGCCGACTTACAACGCGGAAACACTTCACGTCTTCTCGCTGCTGGTGATCGCGCTTCCTTTATTGATGGGGTTGGAGCATTCGATTAAGCAGGAACCGCCCTTGATTCGCGTGAGCACGCAGGTAGAGGTCAACGCCTCGCCCGAGAAAGTCTGGGAAAATCTGGTGGCTTTTTCCGAACTGCCGCCGCCCACCGAAAGACTTTTTCAAACCGGAATCGCCTATCCGATTCGCGCTGAGATCAACGGTCGCGGCGTGGGTGCGATACGTAATTGTGTATTCTCGACCGGCGCGTTCGTAGAGCCGATCGAAGTTTGGGACGAACCTCGGTTGCTGAAGTTTGGCGTGACTTCGCAGCCGCCTGTGATGAACGAGTACTCGCCGTATTCCGAGCTACGGCCGCCGCATTTGCAGAACTATCTTCATTCACGCAAAGGCCAGTTCCTGCTGACCAAATTGCCGAACGGCAAAACGATGCTGGAAGGAACAACCTGGTACCAGAATGATTTCTGGCCGGGCGTCTATTGGAACCCATGGTCGGATTACATCATTCATCGGATTCATCAGCGCGTGTTGGATCACATCAAACGGAAGGCGGAGGAGGGATGAAGAGCAGTTTTTAGTTTTCGGTTTTTGGTTTTCAGTGCAGCAGGAACTTTCACGCAAAGGCGCAAGGATCTGAAGACTGGAGAAAAAGCTCAATATAGATAACGCGCAGTCAGGAAGGGGACCCTGTCCCCGCCTCAATATTGATTAGTAATCAAGATCCCCAGGGATGCACCTATTGAAAACCTCTTGTGTACTACTGGAACTTGCAGCGGGGACAGAATCCCCTTCCCGACTGCGAGGTGATGGAGTTGGCCTTTCTTCTTTGACCTTCAGATCTCTACGGCTTGGTAGAAAAAGCGCATGACATCGATCTCTCAACCGATGCCACGCGCTGAATGATGTTGATCAGCGAGTTAAGGTTCGCGATTAGCGGTTCTAATTTTCAGCGCGTCTTCTACTGACCAGCGCGTCCTGCCTCCGGGACTGCATCCGTGCGATCCATAATCGTTATTCGTGATGGCCGCCACGGTCTGTCCACTCGGGCTAGTGTTATGCACACAATCCTACGTATTCGGTTCTTGCTCCCGCGTATTCGGTTCTTGCTCCCGCGTGTTCGGTTCACGCTCCTGCGTATTCGGTTCTTGCTTCCGCGTGTTCGGTTCACGCTCCTGCGTGTTCGGTTCACGCTCCTCATCTGGTTTATTCTGCTGGTCACCCATGCTGTAAACCTCCCGGTTTCTGTAAATGTAAAGTTGCCGGACGTACGTGCCTTCGCCCGTGGCTTAGAGGAAAATTCGCGTACGTTAATTCTATTGTCGAATTAACTAATCAACCAGCATGCCAAATACGCCGCGTATATCTCGATCAATAATTCGCAGGTAAAGTACAACGCGGCCGGCGTGCGCTTCGGTGCGGCAATCAAATTCAATACACTCCTACGAATATCAATACACTCATTTTCGCTTTTGGCTTGGTGTATTTCGCGATTTGTTTGCTAATTTGATCCAAACTGCAGCCCGCCCTGCCCGGAGCCCGTCGTTACTCGCATGCTATAATTTCGATCTTCAAATGGAACGACCGGGAATATACATTCACATACCATTCTGCCGAACGCGTTGCTCGTATTGCGATTTCGCCACCGGCGCTTACGAATCTGAAATCGCAAAACGCTACGTGAAGGCGTTGTGCGACGAGATAGAATCGTTTGGTCGCGACAGCGCCGAGCGCCTAACTGCGGACACGATCTATTTCGGCGGCGGAACTCCCTCGTTGCTGAGTCCGACGCAGGTTCAGCAGATCCTCGACTCAGTCCATAACCAATTCGCGGTAGAAGAAAATGCCGAAGTGACGATGGAGATGAACCCCGGAACGGTCACGCCGGCGAGTTTGCAAGAGCTTCGTCTTGTCGGCATAAACCGGGCCAGCTTTGGCGCCCAAACTTTTAGCGACAGCGAACTTCGACGGCTCGGACGCACCCACACCGCGCAGGACGTACGCGACACGATCAGGTTTCTGCGCGATGCGGGTTTCGATAACACCAGCTTTGATTTGATCGCCGGACTTCCCGCGCAGACGTTGCAGGCCTGGTCGGAAAATCTGGACGAGGCGCTTACGCTGCACCCTGAACACCTGTCGTTCTATCTGCTTGAAGTTCACGAGGGCACCCCGCTCGCGGCACAAATCAAACGCGGGCAGCAGCCCGCACCCGACGACGAGTTGGCCGCCGAGATGTATCGAATGATGCTGGACCGGGCAAGCGCCGATGGATACGAACATTATGAGATTTCGAATCTCTGCCGGCCCGGGTTCGAGTCTCGTCACAATTCGAAGTACTGGACCGGAGCCGCGGTGTTTGGCTTTGGGTGCTCGGCGCATTCGTACGACGGCGCGAACATGCGTTGGTCGAACGAGAGGGACGCGTCGCGCTACGTAGAATTGATCGAATCGAACAACACCGCCATCGTGGAGACGATCGATCTGAACGAAAAGCAGGTGCGCGCGGAGTCGGTCTTTCTCGGTCTGCGGTTGATGCGCGGTCTTGATCTTCGTCAGCACCGGGTTCGCTTTGGCAAGGACCTGCGCGATGATTACGCCGACGACCTCGACCGATTTCGTGATGCGGGTTTGATCGAGATTGATCAGGATTTGTTGAAGCTGACGCGAAACGGGGTGTTACTGTCGAACGAAGTCTTTGCGGCGTTCGTATAGCCTGGAAAGTCGGTAATCAGTTTGGTAGTGGGTCACTTTCGAGTATGACAAGGAAAAAACAGGTTCCCGCTAAAGCACAAAGGCGCAAAGAAATCAGTATAGGTAATCGCTCAACGTCTTTGCGTCTTTGCGGGAGACCGGTTCTTTCGTGGATCTTATCCAAAATTCAAACTCGCCCTCTATCCGCAGATTCGGAAGGTTAAGAAAGATGGATCAAGGACGGAAGCCTGAATCGCGATCTGCCAACAAACGCGCATTCATCATTTGGAACGGCGGCATCTTTTTTGGCGGAGTGATGGCGTCGCTGACATTTGCTTATGATCTAATCAGGAACACGCCGCATTACATGCCGTCACGTTCGCCTGTGTCGTTGGTTTTGTTTAGCTGGATTTGGATGTTGATCGTAAATCCGATCTTTAGTTTTGGCGCCGGATGTTTGTTTGGCCTGATCATGTGGAGCCTGCAGGAACGAATTCGAGCCAGGACTTTAAGCCGCAGTCGGTAGAACGAAGTAAGCCCTGATAAAGTTATAGAAACGCGGGCACTCAGCTAATGGGAAACATGCAGTCAGGAAGGGGACCCTGTCCCTGCCTAACACGCATAGCTCGATATTTTCAGACCCGAATGGGTTCGCAGCTTAAGCGGGGACAGGGTCCCCTTCCTGACTGCGTATTACTGGAAGATATTCAATGCCTGATCTTTCCGATTCATTCTTAATCAGAGCTTCCTGAAAATGATTGATCTTCGCAGCGACACAGTTACAAAACCGACGCCGGCGATGCGCCGTGCGATGGCGGAAGCCGAGGTCGGCGACGACGTTTACCTGGAGGATCCGACCGTCAATCGTTTGCAGGAACGCGTGGCCGAGCTGTTTGAAAAAGAGGCCGCGTTGTTTGTTCCGACCGGATCGATGGGCAACCAGATCGCCGTCAAACTTCACACGCGGCCCGGTATGGAAGTCATCATCGAAGAACGCGGGCATATCTACAATTTCGAGATGGCCACGATGGCCGCGGTTTCCGGAACGCTGGCGCGACCGGTGAAGAGCGTGGACGGTAGCGGCATTCTGACCTGGCCGGAGATTGAAAGCGCAATACACGTCGGCGGTGCTTATTATCTTGCGCCGACTGGCCTGATCGCGCTTGAGAATTCGCACAATCTTGCGGGAGGCTCGTTGCTGTCGCGCGCTCGGACCGAAGAGCTTTGCGATCGCGCGCATTCGATCGGGCTGCCGGTTCATCTGGATGGCGCGCGAATTTTCAACGCGGCAACTGCGCTCGGCGAGTCGGTCGCGGCGCTGGCGAAACCGGCCGACTCGGTGATGTTCTGTTTTTCAAAAGGACTGGGAGCGCCGATCGGGTCGATGTTGGTGGGGAAAGCTGCTTTTATCGAAGAGGCACGCCGCTGGCGCAAAGTTTTTGGTGGCGGGATGAGACAGGTTGGAGTTCTGGCGGCTGCGGCGCTGGTGGCGTTGGAAGAATCGCCGCCGAAACTGCATGAAGATCATGCCAACGCCAAACGCCTGGCTATTGGCTTAGCAGAATTTTCCGGAATTAAGATTGATCCGGAGAAGACAGCAACGAATATCGTACTGTTCGATGTTTCTGAATCGAGTATGTCGGCGAACGAGATTTGCGAGCGATTGAAGGAGCACGGTGTGCTGGCATCGGGCTTCGGCACGTCGATACGCATGGTTACGCATTACGACGTGTCGAGTGACGATATTGAAGCGACGCTGCGGGCGATTGGTACGGTGTTGTGAGAGATAGGACACAGAACACAGGACACAGGATGTTGAGACTGATATCTAACATCTAAAATCCAGAATCAAAGACCAGAGACCAAAGACCAAAGACCAAAGACCAAAGACCAAAAAACTAACATCTACCATCTGACATCCAACATCTAAAATGATCATAGCAATTGACGGCCCTTCCGGTGCCGGCAAATCAACACTCGGCCGAATGGTTGCGCGCGAACTTGGCCTTCTTTACATCGACACCGGCGCGATGTACCGCGCCGCGGCGCTGGCCGTAACACGCTCCGGCGTCAGCACGCAGGACTTTGCCGCCGTCGGTAAAGTCGCTGCCGATGCCAAAATTACTCTTGAAGGAGATCCGGATTCCTTGCGTGTAGTGTTGGACGGCGTTGACGTTTCCGAAGAGATCCGCAATGAAGACGTCAGCCACACGGCTTCGGTGATATCGACTATCTCCGAAGTGCGGCGCGCCCTGGTCAGCCGGCAGCGTGTGCTCGGCAGCCGCGGTCGCGGCGCAGTGCTGGACGGACGAGACATCGGAACCGTCGTCTTCCCGGATGCCGATGTAAAGTTTTTCCTGACCGCACGTCCGGAAGAGCGCGCGAATCGTCGCTACGAAGAAGATCGATTACGCGAACGCGACATTCGTTACGAAGACACCCTGGCGGACATCAACCAGCGTGACGAACGAGATTCAACCCGGGAAGACTCGCCACTGGTTATTGCCGAAGACGCGATTGTGATCGATTCGACGGAGCTGTCGATCGAGGTTGTGTTCGAACGGATGATGACCGAGATTAACATTCGGAAAGATCGGCCACAGATGAACGCGGACGGTCGCGGATAAAGGGAAGGCTGCGGAGCGAGTCGCAAGCTTTCTTTTCGAGAACTGAAAATGTTCACAGGCATCATAGAAGAATTGGGACGGGTCGACGCCCTCGAGCAACGCGGCGAGGGCGTGCGCATTCGCATAACCGCGCCGCTTGTTTCGAACGGTTCGGCAGAAGGCGATTCGATCGCGGTCAACGGCGTCTGCCTGACAGCGATCGATGTGCGCGACGGCTCGTTTTCGGCGGACGGTTCCAGCGAGACTCTTCAGCGTTCTACCCTCGGAAGCTTGCGCACAGGATCGGTCGTCAACCTCGAACGCGCGGTCACTCCGCAAACTCGGCTGGGTGGCCACATTGTTCAGGGACACGTCGACGCCCGCGGAAAATTCATGAGCGCGACCGAACACGGCGGTTCGTGGACAGTTCGAATCGGCTACCCGCCCGACATCGCGCGTTATCTTGTCTTCAAGGGTTCGGTGGCGGTGGAGGGAATCAGCCTGACCGTAGCGGAGCTGGCAGACGAGTATTTCGAGATCGCGGTCATTCCCAAGACATGGCAAGTAACAAACCTCTCGCAACTCCGCCCGGGCGACTCGGTGAACCTCGAAGCCGACATCATCGCGAAGTACGTTGAGCGGATTATGTCGGTTGGACCGGGGCTCAAGGCTCAAGAATCTACCCTGACTTTGGAAAAACTCGCCGAGATCGGATACACCTAGATCGCAATTCCATTTCTTCGACATGAAACTCCGACAAGCCGAAACCGATGCTGAGATCGAGCAGGCGCGCGAGTTGTTTCAGGAATACGCCGCGTGGCTCGAGGTCGATTTGTGCTTTCAGAATTTCGATCGAGAGCTTAAGGGCTTGCCGGGGGATTACGCGCCGCCGTCCGGCAGGCTTCTGCTGGCAAGCGAGGATCAGGAATTGGTCGGATGCGTGGCGCTTCGAAGATTGAGCGACGATGTTTGCGAGATGAAGCGACTGTATCTTCGTCCGCAGTTTCGCGGACGCGGATTGGGAAGGGAATTGGCGATCGGGATTATCGATGCCGCTCGAGGGATTGGTTACAAGCGCATGCGGCTCGACACGCTGGCTCGGCAGATGACGCAGGCGGTCGCGATGTACCGCTCGCTCGGGTTCGTTGAGATCGAGCCGTACTACGAAAATCCGACGGAGGGGACGTTGTATCTGGAATTGGCTCTCTAGGAACGACTCGCATACCCCGGGGTATGCGATCAATGGAGCGCAGGCGGCCCGCCTGCAGTGAGCGCGAAGCGCGAAAGAGCGACGAACCACAACAAAGACCGGCGACCGACGACCACGAAACACACGAAGCGCATTAACCAATTACACGAAGACTACGCTCTTTTTCTTCTAAACCTTCCCAACAACGCCTGCACTGCTCCGTCCAGTTCCTTAACTTTCAACAACCTTGCGGCTATGAAGAAAACAACTCCGCCGACCGCGATCGGAACGAATGTCTCGATCACTCGCGCGGCGAATCCTTGCTCGCCCAACATCCTCACCAACCAAACGTAAGTGAAGTAACAAGCGACCGACAAAGCCGCGGATGCGATCGCGATACGCACGAACGAAGACACGATTCGGCGGCCTTCGAGCCGGTTAATCTTTCGGCGCAGCAGAATCACCAGCGCCAAAAAGTTAACCAGCGCTACGCACGAGGTGGAGATCGCCAGTCCGACATGTCCCAACCCATTCGGCGTTTCCGGCGTTACAAAATAGTTCGAAAAAATCCCGCGAAATATGTAGCTTGCGACTGCGTTTACGACGATCGACGCAAGGCTGATCAGCATGGGCGTGCGCGCGTCATCGAGCGCGTAGAACGCCGGCGAAAGAATCTTGATCGCCGCGTACCCAACCAACCCGACTGAATATCCGGCCAGTGCCCACGCCACCATTTCCGTATCGGTCGCGGTGAATGCGCCGCGCTGATAGATCAGCGAAATGATCGGCCTGCCGAGGAAAATCAGCCCGCAGGCCGACGGTATCGTCAAAAGAAAAACCAAGCCGAGCGATGACGAGAGGGTCGAGCGAAAGCTGGTGATGTCGTTCTTCGCCGCGAAGCGCGAAATCGCCGGCAGCGTCGCGGTGCCGATGGCAACTCCAAAAACTCCGATGGGAAATTGCATCAATCGAAACGAGTAACCGAGCCACGACGGGCCGCCGTCTATTCCTGATGCATAGAACGTGTTCACCAGCACATTGATCTGGACTGCGGCGGTTCCGATGATCGCCGGTCCCATCAATCGCATGACCTGCCGGACGCCGGGATCGGTGAAGCTGACCCACGGTCTAAAACGAAAACCCACGCGCAGCAGCGAAGGAACCTGGATCAGAAACTGGAGCGCGCCTCCGATCAATGTTCCGATCGCCATTCCGATAATGGCCCACTGCGCCGACGCGTCCGGCACGTCGTTGACGTTCGCGGGTTTGCTCCATCCGCCGCCGCTCAACCAATACGCGCAGGCCAGACCACCGATGATCGAACCGACGTTGAAAAGAGTCGACGCAGATGCGGGAATGCCGAATCGCCCTTTTGAATTCAGCACGCCCATCGCCACCGCAGCCAGCGCGACCATCAGGAGAAACGGAAACATGATCCGCGTCAGCGTTGTGGCCAGCTGGGCTTTTTCGGGAGAAAAGTTCTCCGTTGTAAGAGCGATTATCTGCGGAGAAAAGATGATGCCGAGGACCACTATTGCGCTTAACACAATGGCAAGCAAGTTCATTACCATGCTTGCCAGTCGCCAGGCTTCTTCTTCGCTGCGTTTGATTTGGTAGTCGGTAAAGGTCTTAACGAATGCGACGGACAATGCCCCTTCCGCAAATAAATCCCGCATGATGTTTGGAATGCGAAAGCTAATTAGGAAGGCGTCATAAACAAACCCGGCACCAAAATAGGCCGCCATTACTTGCTCGCGCACTAGCCCCAGAATACGTGATCCCATGACGGCGAGCGAAACAATGCCAGCGGAACGCGTAATACTCCTTTGAGTTTGTCCCGCGTTATTGGTTTGCTGCGGAGCATTCAGAGCTGCCCCCTGCAGAAAGTCTTCCTTATCAACTTCTGCTGCTGGGGTCTCTAATTTACCGGTTGCGGTGCCAGTATCCTCGTCCACTCCTATCTCCTCGTGATCATGGTAAGGCGAGCGTATTCGTTTTCCCTTTAGCAAACCTCAAACCGAATTGACGGTCATAGAGAAATGGCAACCAGCACGCGCCTGCGTTCCCTCGAAAGTCATGCGCATAACTAGCTGCCATCTTGTTTGGAAAAATCTCTAAAGTTCGAGTTCAGCCTCCCCCGCACGGAGAAGTGCAGGTATCAACCGCAAAAGAATGTTGGATAGAGCAATAAATCCGTCCAGGATTGTACCATGCCATATCCCTTACGCAGTTTTCATAACTTGCGTTTGCTGCTTGTATGCAAGCTCGTTCTTGGTTGATAGTGCCACAAGCCCCGACAGATGATCGGCCCGAAAACAATAAAGTTAACAGCAGTGTAAGAAAAATCGAAACGCAAACGAATTTTGACTTGAGATGTGCCACCGCTACAGTGTGATTCATAATTGTCTCCTTCTAATTCGTGAGTGTTTAGAGGGCAACCCGCAAGACGTGTAAGAGTTAATGAGGGTTGATGAGAAGCATGCTTGCGCATGACAATGGCCGCATTCTACGCGCGAACAAACCCCTGTCAATGCCTATCGCAAAGCGCCAGAAGTCCTGTGAGCAGTCTCAACTTGCGTTAACTATGTGCGAACCACTCATAAATCACGGCGATCGAGACAATGCCTGCCGAACGCGCGACGCTGGCCGGCTTTTCTTTTTCGGTCGGAACAGGTGTCGTGTCAGGGATTGCGTGAGTTCGGCTGGCGGGAGTTTCGGCTTCGGCCGCGGCGATGCCGGGGTCCTTCTCGACTTCCGCTTCTTCGACGAGTGATTCGCGGATCTCTTCGGCGTCTTTGTCCGAGGTCATTGTTGGATGCTGAACCGGGATCGAATTTCAGAAGGTAAGAAAAAGCGGGTTCCCGCAAGGGCGCAAAGGCGCAAGGGCGCAAAGGCGGAAGCAGTAAACAGACCTTCGCTCTTGCGTGTTTTTCTTTGCGTCTTTGCGCCTCTGCAGGAATCTGCTATCACAATTCGTAGTCCTTGATCTTCGTTAGCAATGTCTTATAACTAACTCCCAAATCCTCCGCGGCGCGCGTCTTGTTTCCGTCATGCGCGGCCAGCGACGCTGCAATCTTTCGCCGCTCGACATAACGGATCGCGCGGTCGGCGGTCTCGGAAAGAGTTCCAGACAGATCGAGCACGTTGAACGTCTCGCCATCGTTTCTGCCGGGCGCGATCAATCCAAGATCTTTCGGTTCCAGCGTCACCGAGTCCGCGAGGATACACGCGCGTTCGATCGCGTTCTCCAGCTCTCGAACATTGCCCGGCCACGTATACGCACGAAGCGCAGCGATGCTTTCGTCGCTCAGAACAGCTTCGCGTTTGCGAAGTTCGCGTCCGAGCTGCGCCGCAAAATGTCGCGCCAGCAGAACAATGTCGTCAGCACGTTCACGAAGCGCCGGTATCTCAACCGGGAAAACAGCCAGTCGAAAGAAAAGGTCGCGTCGGAACTCGCCGGCCTCGGCTGCGGTACGCAAGTCGCGATTGGTGGCAGCCACGATGCGAACATCAACCGGAATCGGCGCCCTCCCGCCGATACGATCGACCGTTTTCTCTTCGATCACGCGGAGCAGCTTTCCCTGGACCGCCAACGGAAGCTCGCCGATCTCGTCCAGGAAAACGGTTCCGCTGGAAGCGAGCTCGAACTTTCCCAGCCGCCGATCGCTGGCTCCGGTAAATGCACCGCGTTCGTGTCCGAACAGCTCGTTCTCAATCAGCGTTTCGGGAATCGCGGCGCAGTTAATAGCTACGAAAGGCTTATCGCGTCTCCCTGAAAGATGATGCACCGCTCGCGCGAAAAGCTCTTTGCCGGTGCCCGATTCGCCGAGCAGAAGAACGTTGGCTTCGGTTTGCGCTACCCGTTGCGTCTCTGCCACCGCGCGTTTGATCGCTTCGGACTCGCCGACGATTCGCGGGAAACCGTATCGCCGCGACCATTCCTCGCGCAGCAGTATGTTTTCAGTTCGGAGCCGTGCCTGGTCGAGCGCTCGCTCAACTATCAGGAGCAAGTGATTCGAGTCGACCGGCTTTTGCAAAAAGTCGTGCGCGCCGTCCTTCATCGCGCGCACGGCCTCATCAATCGAGCCAAACGCGGTCATCACGATTACAGGGATGTCAGGGTCCGCGGTCTTGGCAGCGCGCAGAACATCCAGTCCGCTGCCGTGCGGCATGCGCAGATCGGTCAGGACCAGACGATGCGGAATCTTCGCTATCTCTGCTGCGGCCGATCGCGCGTCCGCACTCTCGGTCACAGAATAGCCCGCGGCTTCAAGCGTCAGCCGCAGCACCTTTCGCAAACTGTCTTTGTCTTCGACGAGAAGAATATCCGGGCGTTCGGGTCTCGTCGATTGATCAGAGCTTGCCGTGCTCATAGCAGTCCTGACGGCGCGAGCCGGGCCAGCGTGCTCTCGGAATCGAAGTGAATTGTGTGCATATTTTGAAGCGGTGAAACTGAATCGGATGGTAGCGACGCATCGCTTAAGGTGTCAAGCAAGTTGAATTGCGAGTGTCCGACAAACTTCGGTTTGTCGTTGACTCTCGCCACGTTCGACATACGACGCACACAACAAACTGAAGTTTGTCGGACATTTGGTGGGTAATCGCTTTCCCATTCCTGTCACCGTCGGAAACAAATAGCGCGCGGGTCGATCTCGCTAAACTTGAGGCGCTGCTAAGCATCAAAAGCGTCATCAACACCTTTCATTCAGCTTTCTCGTACTGCAATCATGTTCAAGCCGTGGCGGCGCGGTATTTGCTCCCCCAGCGGGACGAGGCGCACGCGTGTGCCTTCGCAAGGTCGTCGTTTGAGAATTGTTCCGTCACCAGACGAACGCGCTAACTCCCCGGTGAACCACCAGTGCGGACGTTTCATCGGCGCACGTTCAGGTCGGAATAATTCTCAAGCGGCTATCGCGGAATCGTCCCCTCGTGCGCGGTGCCGCACGCTGTGCGCGAGTGGGACGCAAAGCGCCCCGGCGACTCTCAGGCCGTCGGGGCGCAGGTATGTTCAGCCTTGCTCTAAATCAAACTGCGATCTCAAAGAACGAACCACGAAACAACACGAACGAAATCACCAAATCACACGAAACACCGGATCTGGGTACTTTCGTGTGGGTTCGTGATTTCGTTCGTGCTATTTCGTGGTTCGCACCCTATGCCGGGCAATACGATGGTTTGTTGAAACTAAATCACTTTGGCGCGGGTTCGTACTCATCCGCGTTTCCATTTCCCGCGAAGTGCGTGCTGGCCAGTCTTAACGACAAAGGCTGCGCCTGATATCTGAAGGGAGCCGGACCGCCGTGCGTGGTTTGTATCTGCGTCACCAGCGCATCCTGATATTCGCGAAACCTCAGCACGTTTCCGTACATGTTGCAGATCACGAAAAGCAAAGTTTCGCCGGACGCGGTTCGCATCTGGCCGATCAATGAACTGGCTCCGCCGTCGGTTCTGATCAACGTGCCGGTCTTTGCGATGACACTCCCGCGCGACGGCGTAATCGTATATCGCTTTTCCAGCGTGCCAGGATCGATACCAGCCACGGGCAGGACGTCGGCCACAGTCATCTGATATCTGGCCAGTTCCAGCCTGAGCGATCGCAGAATTTTCATCATCGCGTGCGGCGTGACTCGATTCACACCCAGGCCGCTGGTGGTCGCGAGTTTGATCTCAGCCGGATTGACGCCGAACTCTTTGATCACGGTCTGGCGCACGCCTTCCGCGCCGCCCATCGTGTCGCCGACACGCTCGGCCATGAAATTATTCGAGTAGCAAAGCAGTGCTTTCAAAACATCGACCAGCTTGCTCGATTTGTGCGTGAGCAACATCCGCGACCCTGCCGGAACCGAATCGACGTAAACCGCGCCCATGATTACTACGCTTGGTGGCGTGGTTAGATTCGTCGCCTCGCCGGTTGCGATTCGCTGGCCCAGCCAGGCTCGCGTCGCGGCGGCGGAGCGTCGAGTCGCATCAAGCGTATCGTAGAGCTGATCGCCGGACCGCTGCGACGACCAGTCAAAGTTCATGGTGAACCGAGGCGCTACGATCAGATCGCCAGTGACCGAGCGAACGCCGAGCCGGTTAAGCTCCTGCGCCATCATGACTGCATGTTCGTAATGAAATGAAGGATCACGTCCGGAGACGATCAAATCGCCATGGATGGTGCCGGTGCTTTTGTCGAAGCTGCCGTCGGTCCATACCGCGGTGGAAAATCTGTGTGCAGGACCGAAGGATCGTAACGCGGCAAGCGCGGTCGCCAGCTTCACACCCGAGGCGGGATTAAACGCTTCGCCGGCCGTCTGTTCCATCACGACTTTGCCGTCAAGCGTTTCCACCAGCACGCCGCGCACACCCGCAACAATGGGTTCCAGATTCGGTGCGACAACGTCGACTGCGCCAGGCGCCGCAGCGACCGGGCGGGTGATGACTATCGGCTGAGTTAAAGAAGGAACCGGCCTTTCGGCAGGCTGGGGCGACTGGCCAAGCGCCGCGATTGGGGCGAACAGAGCCAGAACTACCGTCCAAAATAAAAAATACCGCCGAACTGAATGATTATCCATAGCCGATCCTAATCACCATGCTTCGAGGGCAACCGACCCCTAGAATGTCTCAAATTGCCGATTTCATGCAAGCCCTTTTTAGAACCTGCCGGAAAAGCAGGCGTATGATGCCATAAGCGTCGGTATGGGATGTTCACTAAAAGGAATTGCTTGCCTTTAGTAAACGCAGATCAGGAAGGGCACATTGGCCCAAACCGGGCAACCAAGACATTCAGGTGCAGCTAACACTTAACGATTACCTCCATGCAGTCGGAAGGGGACCCTGTCCCCGCCTGCTTTCCGGTGGAGACCCGTGGGTGAATTATCGATACTTGCGGCGGGGACAGGGTCCGCTTCCTGACTGCACGCATTTGATCTTGAATCTGAATTTTCAAGGTCGCATGCTTGCGGCGAGCCCATTTGACGGTCGTGTCCGTTTTTCAAGTTTCAACGGGTGATGTTTGGCACGGCTGTTGTCCGAGGGCTTAAGCAGATGACAAATCCGCGTCTGGTTATTAGAAAAGGAAGTGAAGCGTTAGTACCAAAGGACGCGTCATTTCAATTCTCGGAAGCGTTCATCAATATTCACAAATGTTGCATTTCCGGGGTCTGTGTCGAGAAGGATGAATCCACTACTATTCAGTTCAGCGACGAACGGACTACTGACGCAACGAATAGAAACAGAACGATCTTCCCACCCTAAAGACTTGGGCCAGCTAGTGACCGCTAGTTTAATCGCTTGCTGTGTAGCGTCGTCTAGAGATTCGGCAATCAATAGCGCCGGCATGTGTTCCCAATAAACCAAACTTTGGTCGCTTGGAAAAACGGTGTTCGTTGTCTTTTGGGCACAGAAGGATATCGCGTAGAGTAGTTTAGGGGTCATAGTATTCGGCTTATATCATTAACGCAGAAGTGCTACAATCCAAGCCGAGCGACCCCACCCTGACAGCGAAAGCGGCAGGACTCCATTTGAGAGAGTCCTGCCGCTTTCCAACGAGGGGCAGTCGGCGCGGGCGACATAATATCTAATAATCCAGACTGTGCAATACCTAATTGCAAAATCGGCGCACGTCGGAAAGTGAATCTAAAAGACTTAAAGACGCTTGTCACTTTTGGAACTTTGACGCAGGCGCGGCTTGACAGGCGTTCTCTCATGTAGCAAGTCTCTATGTCGGTTTTTCAGCGCACCTGATAATGCTTGGTAGTTTGTTCCGAGAAGTTTCGCCGCTTGTGTGACTCGCCCGTTTGTCTGTCGAAGCGCCTGCCGGATTAACTCTCTTTCATAGTTGAGTATGGTTTCCTTCAGCGTCTCGCCCGCCTCCAGTTTCATGTTTGCCGACTGGCTACCACTCAAGACTTGGTTGGCGGCTTTCAAAAGGCGTTGCAGGTGCTCAAGATGTTGAGAAGCGGCCAGCCAGTTATAGGCGCGTTGATAGACGGCTTGCGCTTCTTCGTCCGTCAGATGCTCGCTCAACTCTTCAACAAGGGTTAAAGCGGCCAATCCCGCGTTATTAGTCGCGCCGGAGTTATGCGCTACTTCGATTGCGCGATAGAGAATACGGCGCGAGTTCGCGTGATGGCCGAGACGCGCTAGAGCGATACCGTGCGTGGTCAAAGCGTCCGCTAGTAAAGATTGCCTGTCGCCTTCATCCAACACACGGACAGCCGCCCGGATTATTCGCTCAGCCTCGACATATTCCCCTTGCGCGATTAAGACTCGCGCCCGCGTTTCGTCAACCTGCGCAACTGTGCATTTGTCTTTCAGGTTAAGAAGTATGCGACGGGCGCGGGCAAGATGTTCTTGCGCTTCCGGATACTTCCCGACTTTGAAATAGAGAAAGCCTAAGTTGTTTTCGACGTTGGCGCGGTAACGTGTGTGCCCGATCTGCTCAAAGTGATAAGCGGCGGCAGCGTATTCGACAAAGGCGCGGTCTGTGTAGTCCTCTCTCTGCTCTGACGCACCTAAGTTGACCAGCACACCCGCTAGTGCGTCGTGGTAGCCGCCTTTGATGGTTTCGTGATGGATTTTCCCAAAGAGATTCGCGGCCTTAGTCAAGATGCATAGCGCGTCGATATAGCGGAGTGCTGACCATTCGACAATCGCGCTTCTCAGGATGGCTTTGGCTTTTAGTTCACTGTCTGCTCTGTATTTGAGGTCGTAGAGCACGGCCTGAAGTACGTCTCGCGCTTCGTCGTATCCGCCTTCCCGCCAGTAGCAAACAGCAAGCTCTGTTTGGGCTTCCAGTCTTTTCTTTCTATCGGAAAGAGATTGGAAGATACGAATGCTTTCAGTGATGAGGTTCTTGGCGTGTTCCTGCGTCTCTGGGGACTGATTATTCCCGAGCCAGCCTGTGAGAGTGCCAGCCCTCAAAAGCAGTTCGGCGGCTGTGCCTGGCTCCAAACCTCGCACGTCTGGCCGCTCACTCGCGTCTTGCCAGAATTCCCTTAGTGCTTCGCGTGCGCCTTCATAGTCTCCGGGATTCTCTAATTCGCGAGCCACTTCACAACATAACTCCGCCCGCGCATTTCGGCTTAAAGATGGATCCTCAAGCTGCTGCATGAGTGAGGCCAGCATGGTCATTGTGAGATGGTCTTTCGGCTGGATTCAGTAAAACCGCTCGCCATCTTATGCGCCGCTCCTAAGCCTTGCAAGAAGTTTGACAAGGTGTTCTATTCCCCTGCATACAACTTTTGTTGTATGCCGTGTTCGGTCACTTCACTTCAAAGGAGATACAGATGAAAAGACTTTCCCGTTTCGGTGCCAGCGTCGTTTTGACACTGGCCTTTGCATTCCCCACTTTCGCAGGGCAAATACCCTGTCCCCGCACTGAACCGCCGCCGCCGGAGGAAAGAACGGCAGTAAGCACAAAGAGCGTAATTACAGAGACAGTGATAACGCTCTTGCATGTCTGCGGGTATATAATGCGGTAACAAACTTCGGCTCGCCTCTACTCTTAGCTTGTCCGGCCAGACAGACTTAGAGGACACGACGCGCATTCCTGAACGCTTCAGGCGAGCCGATTATTCATTCAGGACTGGCTGGCAGGAAAGCCACGATGTCAAAGTCACCATTGGAGCAGGTGAAAGCCCTTGCTCAAGAACTCACACCGCAAGAACGCCTCGAACTCTTTGATTACCTTTCCCAACTTCCCGATAGCCTAATCAAACCCATACCCAAACGACAACCATTGCCACCACTGTCAGAAGAAGAACAAAAGACGCTTCAACGAATCAATGTCACATGGGAAATGAAACTCGACGGTGAGCGAATCACATATTCTATTGAGGGGCGGGAGATATTTACTGCGTCATTCAATACTGAGAATTTTGTGGGGGTATTTTACGATAAGGTCAAAACCGATAAAATATTCTTGCACGTTTCTGACGAACAAAGGACTAGGCTATTTGACGAGCTACGTAAACGAGTCGCACCGAGCGGATTGACCCCTACTGACGACGAGTTAAAAGAAATGGAACCGGAAGCGCTACGTCGCTTGGGACAATATTTGCTCAAGAATAGCTTTCGTCATACAGCTAAACAAATCGTGAACAACTTGCCACGAGTTGTAGGGCGGATTCTGAATATAATTACGCACGCTGGATACTTCGCAGGCGCGAATCAATTGCGTACTGAAATCAACGTGCCGGAGCAAAAGTTCACACCAAAACAGATCAAGGACGAGCTTTTCGGTTCTGAGTGGGAATTCTTAAAGCCCATACTTGGCATCGGTTCGCGTGGCGGCAGTGATGCGCGAGTTGAGGTGAGGGACGAACAATGCAAACAACTGTCTACTGACTATCCAGTATTACTGAAACACTGGCAAGACATAAAAGCGAATCGCACAGCTAAAAAGAATTGGCGTAGTTATGCAAAGGTTGATGAGGAAGACACTCCCGATGACTTATTAAATCGGCTTGACGATGAGTTGCCGCAGCAATTCGGTTCCGATGGTGAAGCCTATCTCAATATTCCGTCAGCACTCGCCCTAGAACACGCAGCCCGTAGATGCGGCATACCGCCAAATGAATATGGGTTGAGCACATTAAAAAACCTTCGATTGCGAGGGGACAGTTTATTGGCCAAACCAAACATTTGAATTGATTTGGCTTAATGCGCCCTTCCCGAAGCCAATTCAGACCTCACCTATCGCCTACCCTCAGTTACCTACTGAAAAGCCAAGTAAAAATAGTTTTTCACTTCGCTTTACGTCAGAAAACTCAAATCATTATTATACAAATCCAGGAGGGACAAGTGGAATGAGAAGAAAGAAAAGCCCCTACCTAGTCGCCGATAGGTAGGGGCGTGTAAAGCTCGTAAGGCAAGTCTTAGAGGGTCATGGTTTCGCGAGCCGGAAACCCTCTGAGGCAAGGCGACTAGTTTTCAATGCGGAGGGTGTCCCGTTGACTGGTGTCATTAAAGGCCGTTACAACCCAAGGGGGCGCTGTTACAGCAGCGTCCGGTTCAATTCCGCCACTCTCCGAACCAACACTAAGCTATCACGCCTTGACCGCTTCATTCAAGGTCAGGCGTATCCATGCGGACAAGTCTACGCCTTTAGCCTTGGCCGCTTTTTGATACGTGGCTTTCTCGCTAACCTGTACGCGGCTCTGAAGTACAACGTCCTTTGCCTCACCCTTTGCTAACTTAGGACGGCCTATTTTTTTCGTTTTCTTTTCTGGCATTTTTAATCTCCGCTGCTACGGCTACTTTAACCGCTGACTCCGGCGAATCTACTGGCGGCAGTTCTAAGACCGTTACAATCCGTGTCCCTTTATCGTTCTTTCCGCTCGCGTGCGCCCAAGCGTAAGCGCGTGTCGCTCGCGTGTGGCCGCGAATGTTAAAGACTTCGACATCACCTTGCCAGACCGTTTCCCCTCGGAACATTTCCGTCACTGGCACAGTCTCAACATGTGTGGATTCGCAGCCGTGTAGACGGCGAATCGCATCCTGTAGCTCTGCGATGTAATCCATTAGGTTGTCATTTCCACCAGATCGGCAACCGTCCAGTGTGTACGCTCAACGCCCGCTGCCATTGCTGGCGAACACCTAACCGACGAGTGCGTTTTGACGAAATTGTAATACGCGAAATGCAGACCGACAGCCGCTTGAAAGTTTTCAAGTTTTTTCGAAAACGCTGGCGTCAATCGCGCAAGCCGTTTCATGTGATGCCGCGTTGTTAGATTCACGCGCTCCACATAGCTTGTCGAAATCATCGGCGGAAACGGATTGCCCGCGATAACCTGAGTATGCGACGTGACGAATTTGGTCGGGCTATACTTACGCTCAGGACTATTTGCTTCCCCTGTTTCGTAGCATTTTACAACTTGCGCGTAATCGACTTCACAACCGAATCCCTGTTCAACCGCTTCGGGGTATGCGGGCATCGCGTCGGATGAAAGTTGAATCCGATTCTTTAGACGGAAAGCTAAATCACTAATGAATGCGTTTGCCGTGATCGCGTCGCGCTTGCCAACCCTATAAGCAGGAACTAATTTTGAATCCGCATCAATCGCGCAGAACGTCCAAACGTCGCCGACTTCATACGGGTTATCGGTCGGTTTTAGGTTGGCCTTTTTCTTCTGGATGAATCCCCACAGCTCGTCAATCTGTATGTTCCGGCATTCAAGGCCGCGCATCTTTTCGTCCATAATACGAGCGCAACCTTGGCCGACTTTAACGCCCAAGTTCATAATCGTATCGCGGAAGATGCCGGTCATGCGTTCGACTTGTCGAATCGCCATGCCTTCGGCTAGTGCGCTAATGACCGCGATCTGTTTTTCTTTTTTGAGTATGTTCGGCATCGTTGCTAACCTCTCCGTCTAAGTTGAGCTTACTGTACTACGGAAAGAATGGAGTGTCAACAACTATTTGTACTACGGGAATTATTTTGTCACCACAGGAAGAAATGCTTGTCAGGGAATGTGATGTCGAATACAATTAGGGGTGCTTTGAAAACAAGTAAACGGGACTACTGGTGGCGACCGGGGTCGTCCCTAGGTCCATACTAGGATAGACGACCATAGCGTCCGTTTCTTGGCCCAGCCTTCCAAAAGCCGGGCTTCAAAGCACCCCTACTAAGAACTGTCTTTAATATTCCCTATGAAAATTCCTCAATAATAGGAAATATCTTCTAGAAGAAAAATAATAATCTTTTTCTTTTTATTCGTAAAGTATAATTAACAGAATTGCATTCTAAGTAAGCAAATTAATTTGAGGGAAATAATCGTGAATCGGAGCGAGTTTATTGAATTGAGGGATTTGCCCGATAAGATCATTCATTCAGACTTAGAATTTACTCCGAGTAAGTTTTCTAGCGTGTCATTGGTTTGTGAACAAATAGAAGTGACAAACTCACTTGGATACGATTTAGTATTAAACGGCACATTTGTTCCAACGATACCATCAATAAAGTTTAATTTTGCAATTAAGGGAATTGGTGCAATTTGTCGAATCGAAGTAAACGGCAAAATCCACCGCGAGGCGGGGCGCACGCATAAACATGATTTGAAAAACGAAAATTGCCCTCGCAAGAATTTGCCCTTTGCTGAAGCTAGAAGTGATTTGGATTTATCTAAACAGACGCCAGCCGACATTTGGCAAAAGATTTGCGAGGAATCCGGCATAGTTCACACTGGAACGTTCAGAAGCCCTATTTGAGGTTTTGCTTGGAAATTAATTGCGAGAACGTTAAAGAGTTAGTCGGGGGCTTTTCCTTGGTCCACAGTTGCGACGTGGTCAAAAACGGAATGCTGCGAATTGCTACGCCATTTTATTATCCAAACGGCTCACAAATTGATTTATTTTTGGAGCGTCCTAACGGATTATTTGCGCAATACCAACTTTCAGACTACGGACAAACAGCAGATTATTTAACGGATATGCAAATAAATCCCTGGAGTACAAATAAACGTAGACAGTTAATTAATGATATTTGTGAAGCTTTAGATGTTCAGCAACAAAGCGGAAGGTTTTTCATTCCCTTTTCTTTTGAGGAATTAACTTCTCAACTATCGTCAAGTCTCGTCCGGCTGGCGCAAGCATGTATTCGTATCTCAGACCTTAGTTTTACACAACGCCTTCAGTTAGCGGGTACTTTTCAAGAAACTGTAGAAGAATTTATTTCTAATTCGAGCTTGGATTATGAACCTGATGTTGAATATATTGGAAAACATAATAACGTCGTTAAAGTGGATTTCCTCGTACATGGAAAGCGAATAAAATCGTTAGTGCAAACTCTCTCAACCCCAACGCCAACCAATGCGCACGCTAAATCAGTCGAGTTATTTGCTAGGTGGTGGGACTTGATGGACTATCGCAGCAACAATCAATTCCTTACTCTTTATGACACGACGACTACGGCGTACAAGGAATATGATATTGAACGGCTGCAAGAACTATCTACAGTGCTAGGATATCCAGAGGAGCAAGGGGAAATTGCTGAAGCGTTAGCAGCATGATAGGTAGTGAGATTTCAGAGGCTTTAGGGGCGTGAAAGCGCCCCTCTATTCATTTAGAACATCCAAAACCCTGATATTAGCAGTCAGGATTGAACGGTGTGACTAAACTTGAAAAACGGACACGACCCATTTGACCACCTCGTTGACAACGTTCAAATCGCACTCATACAATCTTTTCTAAAAAAACCTAGTGCGACCAGACAACCAATTCGTCACAATTGAAAACATACGTGCAGCACACCAGGCGAGACGGCGGGAAATCCGCCAACGTCTCGCGGAATTTCGCGACATCTGGAAAACGGGATCAGATACCCGGCTGTGGGAAGAGTTGGTCTACTGTATCTTCACCGCAGGTGCGTCGGCACGTATGGGATTGCGGGCTGTGGATGCCGTCAGGCCTCTTTTGAAAAGCGGGACTCGCGAAGAGATGACCGACGCGTTGTCGGGCGTGCATCGCTATCCGGTTGCGCGACCCGGCTACATCATCGTCACTCGCGATTATCTGACCGAGAACTGTCGCATGCGTTTGCGTGAACGGATCGCCGGCTTTCGCGATCCGATCGAACGACGCGATTGGCTGGCAGGGGAACGTCGGATAAAGGGTCTGGGATACAAAGAGGCCAGCCACTTTTTACGCAACGTCGGGTTAAGCGGATATGCGATCGTCGACAAACACATCCTGCGCAGCCTGGCGGAACTGGGCGTCATCGACTCGCCGAAGCCACCGACTACGCGTCAGCGGTATCTGGAAACCGAGCAGCGTATGAAACGATTCGCCGGCGAAGTGGGAATAGACTTCGACGAGCTGGATCTGGTGCTCTGGTCAATGAAGACGGGCGAAATTCTCAAATGAAGAAGAACGAAACTGGATAGCGGTGAAAGGCAGGCAGTAATTCATGATTCGAGATCCAGCCCATCTGACGAGTCGAGCTCGTGCGTGTACCGACACGCGTTCGAACTTTTCCCGGTCCCACCTTTTTTCTATCGCACAAATTTTGGTTTTCTCCACGCTCTTCGTCGGAGTATTGATACTTCCGCCTTCGACCGCGCTGGCCGGCGACAAAGCCCGGGATCGTGCCGAGCGCGCAGTGCGCGAGGGCGATTACGATCTGGCGGAAAAACTCTATCGCGAAATTCTGACCAAGGATGCACACAACAACGACGCGCGGCTGGGTCTGAGCTTTACACTTTTTAAGAAGCGACAGTTACAGGGCGCATACGATCACGCGGCCCGAGTGCTCGCGGTCGATCCGTTGTCCGCTCGCGCGCATTCGTTGTTGGGCGCGGTTATTTTGGCCAGCGGCGACTTTCGCAGATCGATCGAAGAATTTCGCACAGCGTTAAGTCTGAAAGATAACGACGCGCGTGCGATTGCCGGGTTGGCGATGGTCGACTTTTACGAGAACCGAACCGATAAAAGCTTTCAGGGTCTTCGTCGAGCTTCATTCATCGATCCCAGCGAACCCGACTTCGTCTTTGACCTCGGTCAGGTAGCGTCGCGAATCGAACGTTACAAAGATGCTGCGAACGCTTACGAGCGATTTTTGATCATCGCTCCAAAGACCGACCTGGACCGGCGCGCGCGCATTCGCGGACTGATCGACTATCTTCGTTTCCTTGGCGATCAGGGTTCGCTCTATTCGCCGGGCGGCGAAAGCTCGACTACGATTTCGTTCGAAGCCGGAAACGTGCGCCCTGTGATGGAGGTGCGCGTCAATGGCAAGGACGAGCCGTTGAGATTCGTGCTCGACACGGGATCAGGCATGTCGGTCATGTCGGAAGAAGCCGCCAAGCGTTTGGGCGTCAAGGCGGTGGCTCGCGGCGGAATGGCCCGCGGCGTCGGTGGCGGCGGCAAGTTCGAGATCGTATACGGATTTTTGTCATCGATGGAGATCGGCGATGTGCGGGTCACGAATGTACCCGTTTACATTCGTCGCTTTTATAGCTCAGGCAAACCGGTCGACGGTTACATCGGTCTGTCGGTGATTTCAAAATACGTCGCCACCGTTGACTACGGCACCCACCAATTTACGCTGGCGAAACAACGCAGCGGCGACGACGTGACTGCCGGCAGGTCAATGACGTTTCGGGAGGACAGAGGCGGCGTGGAGGCTGGCGCGGTAGTTCCGAGCCTGGAGATTCCGATGCGAATCACCTCCAGCGGATTTTTGAGCGGGGAAGTACACCTGCAGGGAATCGAAAGACCGCTGAACTTCATAATCGACACCGGCGCCGATATTTCTGTGATCGCCGACAGTGTTTTCAAAAGCGAAGATCCCAGCCATTTTCCTGAAGTCGAACGAATACGCGTCTACGGCTCGGCCGGCGTTGCCGACAATGTAACGACGCTGCTGTTGCCGCGCGTTTCGCTTGGCGCGCACGTGCGCGACGGCATTCGCGCCGCGGTTCTTGATCTTGAGCCGATCAACGAAACGGCGGGATTCGATCAAATGGGAATACTCGGGGCCAATTTTCTGCGACACTATCGCGTGATCTTCGACTTTCAAAGATCGATCGTTCGGCTGGAGCAACTGCAGGGAGCATCGCAGAAGAAAGACCGGCCGGCTGGCGAAGCATCGACGCCGGTGCAACCATGAAGCAAAGTCTTTATTTGGAAACATCGGTTGTCGGAGCTTATCTGGATAACGGCGAACCGTTTCGCCGCGATTTGACAATACGTTGGTGGGAGCATGAACTGCCCGAGTATCGCGCGGTTGTTTCGATACTCGTGGAGAGAGAACTGGAACGAGTTGCCGAACCGCATCGCACTGGTTACCTCAAGCTAGTGCGCATGCTCGAGCACGTTGAACTCGCCGAAGAAGCAACCATACTCGCCGAAGGTTACATCACGCGCGGCATCTTCCATCGCAAATATATTGCCGATGCTTTGCATGTCGCTCTTGCATCCTTTCACAAAATAGATTATTTGGTCACATGGAACTTCGGGCACCTTGCGAACGTTCGCAGGCAAGCGCGCATTCGACTTTTCAATACGGCAGCAGGATTTTTCGTGCCGATGATCGTGACGCCTGAGTTCCTGGTTTCTGAAGCAACGGAAGGAACGGAAAGACAGTGACAAGAAAACAGTGACAAGTGACTGGTGACAGGTGATGCGCAATAGCGATCGCTCGATGTCACTACTCATGTGTTGCTTATCACTCGTCACTTTTCACTTGTCACTGTAGTATATGTATCGAAAGCCAAGATTCCTGGAAGCATTGCACGCGATTCGCGAGGAGATGTCACGCGAGGCCGATTACGATGTCGATTTATTCGCAGAGATGGTCCGCTCGGGCATTCGACCCGCGCATGGACCAGAGCGAAACATCCGCGGTTTCAAAAGTCGCGCCGCGCGCAACACGCGCGACGCAGACGCCGTATCGTCTCCACGTAAGGAACGCAAACGGGCGGGCGGGAATCGGTGAATAGTGACTGGTAAATGGAGCTGAGTAAGGTTTGCTGAGCTGATGAATAGTGACTGGTAAATGGTGCTGAGTGAGGTTTGGTGAGCTGGGTAAATGGATCGTAAATGGTAAATGGCGCTGAGTGAGGTTTGGCGAGCGAGTAAATGACGAAAGGTCCTACGCGATGCTTTCATCCATTTACTATTCACCGTTTACCTGCTTTCATCCATTCACCATTTACCACTCACTATTTACTCCCTGGTATGGATGCCTTCGAAACCATCGGATTGGAAGTTCCTAACGAAAAGGACTTCAACCACCTGGCCGAAAGCGCGGGCAATCACGGCGAGCCTACGCAGCTGAACCGGCGCGGTGCTGTGCTGCATGGGCGATGTTGGAAGTTGGGCGAGGGGCTCGAGGTTTGGACCGTTCTTTACGAATCGGGAACCGGCGACATTTTCTATGCCGATTGCCGCCCCGGATTTCGCGCAAGATACGCGCAGCGGATAAGCCCATGGGCGCTGACCGAGTACGACGAAGAAGGCGAAGCGGTGATCCATGGCTACTGTGATGGAACCGACACCGAGGTCCTGTTCGAGCTTCAGAATCTGACCGAAGTCGCACCGTCCGGCTTTCGAGCTTCGGCGCTTCACATAAGTCTTTGCGGGCTGGCCTATCGCGCTCGTATTTGCGACAAGGGATCGAAGCCGCGTTGGGAACCGCTTGAAAAGGCCGCGCCGTCGCGGGCCGCGCATGAAAACGACTGGAGTTTGTGCGGACGCGTTATCGCTTTTAAGCCTTTGCGTAATCCGCTGTCGGGAAGCGAGCTGTATTGGGTTTATCTCGACCTCGAAAATTTGAAGTTGGAAGTGCTGATCAATCATCGCGCGCTTCGAGGAGCGCGGCTCGCGGTCGGCGCAACCCTCGCGGCGGAAGTTTGGTTGCAGGGCCACGTGCTCGACGAGTTTGCTCTCAGGGCTCGTTACGAAGGAGTTGATCGAGCTTTCACTCCGGCAGATTTTTGGGCGAATCTAAAGAAACGAAATTAAGCGCGCGAGTCGAAATTCGGGACTCAGAATTCAGAAGCTGGAAAGCAATTGCAAGCTTAGTTTCTGAGTACTGAGTCCTTAGTTCTGCGCTCTTCCCCGATGAAACGTTTGGTTCCCATCATCCTCATACTGCTAGTGCTTGGTAGCGTCGGCGCATACTTCTTCAACCGATACTGGATTCATCGATACGACGAATTGATCGCCAGACAAGCCGGAGTGTACCGGCTCGATCCGGATCTCGTTTGGTCAATCATTTACGAAGAGACCTATTTTCGTTCGTGGAAAGTCGGCGGCGCGGGTGAAGTTGGATTGATGCAGGTCACGCCGACTGTCGGGCGCGAATGGGCCGCCGCGACAGGGATGCGCGAACTCGAACGAGACATGGAGCGCGACCCCGCGGCCGTGCTTCGCGATCCTGAACGAAATATTCAGATCGGAAGTTGGTACCTGGAGAAGCTGTTCGAGCTCTATCGCGATGTGCCGGGTTCGGAAGCTCGAATGGTTGCCGGTTTCAACGCAGGACCGAGCCGCGTGGCTGAATGGAACAAGACTCCGGAGGGCGCGCCTCCGTTATCCGAAGCCGAGTTTATCGCTCGAATTGATATCCCATCGACGCGTGCGTACGTAACCTCGATACTCCAACGCTATCACGGGCTGAAAAGCAGCAGGCTCAAGGCAGCGATTGATTCACGAACGACGGAGTTATCCCGTAGGGCCTCTCGGAACAAGTCCCGTAGAGACGATATGTTTATAGCCCACGATCAATTTTGGAATTTAGAGCCCGTTTACGGGCGAAACAAGGGACATGTCGCTCCTGACGGAGCTCGACGAATGATCTTCTGTCGTGAGCTATAAACATTTCGCCGCTACGCGGCTGAAACAGTTCTAATCGTCGTTGATTGCAGGCATCCCCTCGAGGGCCAGGATGTTCGGATCTCAAACTGCATCAGTATCCATCCCTGGTTCAATCCGTTGACATACCTCGAACTACTTTCACGCCATCCTGACTATCGGCGGTTATGGCTGGGCCAGGTCGTTTCAGAAATCGGCGACTGGCTCAACAACACGGCAGTTCTGGCGCTGACGATTCAGCTAGCGGGCGCAGGTCGAGAAGGGCTGGCAATCGCGATCTACGCGATCTCTCGTCATCTCCCCCTCTTTCTTTTCGGACCGTTGGCCGGTGTCGTTGTCGATCGAGTCGATCGACGGCGGATAATGATCGCGGCCGACCTGTCGCGCGCACTTCTCGCGCTTGGTTTCTTGTTGGCCAACTTCCTGGCCACGCTTCCGATGATCTACCTGGTCGGCGCAAGCTTGTTCGCGGTGTCGGCGTTTTTCAACGCCGCGAAGCGCGCGACAATTCCGAATATCGTTGAAGGCGCAGAAGCGCTTCTGGGCGCTAACTCGCTGTCGGCTTCGACGACCGCCGCAACGATCGCGGTCGGATCGGCGTTGGGCGGTGTGATCGCTACATTCGTTGGACGCAATACAGTTTTTATCATCAACGCCGCGACGTATCTCGTTTCCGCGGAACTGATCCGCCGGATTCGCGCTAACACACGAGCAAAGCGGGACGAACTGTCGTTAGGCGAAGCGGCTGAATCGATAGCGCCCCGTCGGGAAATCGCCGGTCCAATCACGGTGCCGATCAGTGTTCGAATAGCCCAGACGCTTCGCCGGGCCGTCACGGACTTTCGCGAAGGACTTCGGTACGTCAGGTACAATCAAATTCTCTTGGCGATCTTTGTCGTTGCGGCGGGATGGGGTCTGGGCAACGGAGTAGCACGAGCTCTCTACAGTATTTTTGGAGCGAGGTTGGGACAGCAGGCAGTCGCGGGTTTGCTCGAGCGACCGACCGATTTCGGCATCGCGGCTCTCTTTGTAGCGATGGGTTTGGGCGGGCTGTTGGGTGCGCCATTGGCCCGTCGTTTCAATTCCGGCTCGAGCGAAGCGTTGGGGTCGCGTTTGGGAAGCTCGCTCTTTTTTGACGGTGCCTGTCTGGCGATCTTTGCTTTCATGCCCACTTTGTTAACCGCCGCGATTGTGCTGGTCGTTCGTGAAATGAATTTCGCGATTTGGTGGACGGCGCAACAGACTTTGATCATGAGCCGCACGGACAATCGCTACGCCGGCCGCGTCTTCGCTTCGTACGAAACACTGACTACGTTGATGATGGTAGGATCGATGATGATCGCGGGCGCGACGTCTGATCGTTATGGAATCAAACCAGTGGCGGCGGCAGGCGGGGCAGTTGTGGCTTTGTCTGGATTGCTGTGGTTCGTGCTACGCCGGAATCGCAACAAGCGGACTGATTGAAAGTAGGTTTGAGTAGTTAATTCACCTCTTCGCAAAGGGTTGGCGAGTCGGGGAGAAGTCGAATTTCTTAGATAGCAATCGTGACTACACTTTATCTTGCAAACTGGGTAGTACCCGTTTCTTCCTTGCCGATCGCCAACGGCGCGGTCGTCGTCGAAGGCGACCGGATCGTAGCCGTTGGGCCGCAGTCTGCCGTGTCGTCACAATTTCCATCCGCCGCGACCAGAGATTTCGGCGAAGCTGCGATCCTGCCGGGGCTGGTGAACTGTCACTCGCATCTGGAGCTCACGGTCATGCGCGGCTATCTGGAGCGCGAGGAGAACGACTTCTTCGCCTGGCTCAGGAAGCTGACGATCGCGCGTCTGGAACGAATGACGACCGACGATTTGTACCTTTCAGCGGCCTCCGGAGCCGTCGAAGCCGCACGCGCGGGCATTACTTGTGTAGCCGACGCAGCAGACTCGGCTGCGACCAGCATGCGAGCCTTGCGCGACGTGGGATTGCGCGGAATCGTCTACCAGGAATCGTTCGGACCCGATGCCAAACTTGCACGAGAGAATTTTGAAAAGTTGAAAGACAAAGTCGAGCGATTGCGCGAGCTCGCCAATGAACTGGTTAGTATCGGCGTGTCGCCGCATGCGCCGTACACGGTCTGCGGAGCGCAACTGGAACTGATCGCCGAATACGCTTTGAAAGAGAAGCTGCCGGTCATGATGCACGCCGCGGAATCCGAAGCCGAGTTCCAGTTCATGCGTGAAGGAAGCGGACCATTCGCCGACGGATTGTCGCGTCGCAATATCGAATGGGTAGCTCAAAAATTGTCGCCGATAAAGTATTTGGCTTCGCATGGAATTCTGGATACGCGACCGCTGCTGGCGCACTGCATCCGAGTCGATGAAGAGGACATCGATCTCCTGAAGCAAGCCGACGCGCGTGTTGCGCATTGTCCGAAATCGAACGCCAAGCTGGGTCACGGCCGAGCTCCGCTGGCCGCGTTCATCAACCGCGGAATAAAGGTTGGCCTTGGAAGCGATTCGGTTGCCGGCAACAACAACTGCGACCTGATCGAAGACGCGCGTTTCGCTGCGCTTGGTTCACGAGCTGCGGGCGAAACTGTCGAGAACGGCCGAATGATTGACGCGACCGATGTCCTGCGAGCGGCGACACTGGGGGGGGCGGAAGCGTTGGGCCTGGAAAGTCAGGTCGGATCGATCGAAATTGGAAAGCAGGCGGACATCACCGTAGTTGCGCTGAGCGGATCGCATCAACAGCCGGTGTACGATCCAATAGCCGCGCTGATCTTCTCTTCCTCCGGGCGTGACGTGGCGATGACAATGGTCGCAGGGCGAGAAGTATTTGACGGTGCGGATGTCGTCACCACGGATGAATCGAGACTGAGAGGTCGACTGAAAGAGATCTCGACAAAGTTTGACATGTGAAAAATCCAGGAGTCGCGGACAACGAACCACGAAATGCACGAACAAAGCGTCGAAAATCACATGAAACAGGACCAAGCTTGTTGTTTCGTGTGATTTTGACTCGTATTTCGTGTGTTTCGTGGTTCGTATTGGATTGGCCCAGATTGAACCGTCACCGGGAAGGGCACTGCTCTGTATCAAGCCTCCGGCCCGAGCCCATTGAGCCCCATTGAACTAACCTTGCGTTGCAGCGCGGGTCGCGCACGGTGCACAATCCATTTATGAACGTGCTCGTCTTGAATTGCGGCAGCTCTACCGTCAAGTTCCAACTAATCGCCACCGATCTGGAAAGTATCTCGCGCGATGCGGACCGCAGACTCGCGCGCGGAACCGTCGATCGTATCGGCGGTGAAGCCATCATCACGTTGGCTGTTGAAGGCCAGGAACCGCATACCTCCACGGCCCCGGTTCGCGACGCGCGCGCAGCGGTTGATCTGATAATTCGGTGGGCATGTTCCGATTCGTCCGGGATCGCCGATGTCACAAGCCTGGCGGACATAAATGCCGTCGGCCATCGTGTGGTACACGGAGGCGAGAGATTTACGCATTCGGCATTGATAACCGAAGAAGTTCTGCGCGGGATCGAAGACTGTATCGATCTTGCGCCGCTTCATAATCCCGCGAACTTGAAAGGAATAATCGCGGCGCGCGAAGTATTCGGTCCGGGAATTCCCGAAGTCGCGGTATTCGACACAGCTTTCCATCAAACCATTCCCGAACGCGCGCATCTGTACGCGTTGCCATATCAGTTCTATCGAAGACATCGAATTCGTCGTTACGGGTTTCACGGTACGTCGCACCGGTATGTCGCTTACCGATATCGACAGCTTCGCGGCATTTCGCGCGAGGCCACAAACGTCATCACGCTTCATCTTGGAAACGGTTGCTCGGCGGCATTGATCAGCGGAGGCAACTCCATCGACACCTCGATGGGATTTACTCCTTTGGAAGGATTGATGATGGGTACGCGATCCGGCGATCTTGATCCGGCGATCGTTGGATACATAGCCGCGAAGGAGGGTTTGACTCTTCAGGAGATCGAAACGCTTCTAAACAAACAGTCGGGGCTTATCGGAATTTCCGGATTGACAAACGACATGCGCGAGCTGCTCGCGGAGGCGCGCGAGAACGACGATCGCCGAGCGCGGCTGGCGATCGACATGTTCTGTTATCGCGTCAGAAAGTACATCGGTGCGTACCTGGCCGCCGCGGGCGGGACCGACGCGATCATATTTGCCGGCGGCATCGGCGAAAACTCTCCGGAGATTCGGGCGAAGATCTGCAACGGTCTTGAGTGGATGGGGCTTCGGCTGGATAACGAGCTGAACCAGGGACATGTTGGCGGACGCGAAGGCAGCATCTGCCACGACGATTCTCGTCTGGCTGCGTACGTGATACCGACAGATGAAGAGCTCCTGATTGCGCGCGACACCGTGCGATGTGTTCACGGCGCTCCGCAAAGATACTGAGAAGGAGATAGATGAAAATTGCGCTCGCGTTTCTCTTAATCACAATTGCGCTGCCTTTGCTCCTGGTCGTGGCTCAGGAGAAAGACAAGTGGAAACGCGTCTACACGTACGACGATTCTGTTATCGAGATAAACGAAGCGAAGCTCAAGCAGATAGATGAAAGAGCCGCTCGTGCTGATTTTCGAACCGTCTATGAAGATCAACAACCGTTAAGAGGCAAGCCGGGAGTTAAGTACAAGACTCGGTTTGAGACCATCGAGTTTCGCTGCAATTCCGGACAATACCGTGTGGTTGAAGCAAAGCTGGTCGATTCAAAAGGCAAGACAATCGATTCGTATCAGATGACGGAAGAGGAAGATTGGAAACCGACGAACTCGGGCGGGATGATGCAAAAACTGTTGAGCGCGGCCTGCGGGATAATGTACCAGCGGGGGATGAAGCGGTAAAAAGCAGGAGACAGAAGGAAGGAGTCAGGAGTCAGAAAGGTTGTCAGGGCGCGTTGACGTTGTTCCCGGTCTTCTGACAACAGTTTTGGTTGCTTATGGCTCCTTAGTTCCAGCCTCGCCCGTGGCAATCTCTACAACATCCCCTACCTTGATGACACCGTCGGTGAGAATCTGCGCTCGCAACCCGCCACGATGAATTAGCCCGCCGAGAATTCCCGGACGTTCGGATATCTTCGCCAGGTGTTTGCAAGGCTCGCACAAACGCATGCCGCGTAGCGTGACTTCACCTACACGGAATTCCAGACCCACAAGGTGATTGAGCGGGACATCGCGAGTGACGACATTTCGACGGCCGGTTGAGGGTTCGAGATCGAGACCGCTCTCGCGTTTCATCGACTCGAACGCCTCGGCCTCGATCAGCGTCACTTCATAGTCAGGCTCGTCTTTCCAGAACGTTCCGGACTGGTTGTAGTAACGATCGCCCTCGAGACCTTTCCCCGGAACCGCATGCGCCTCGGTAACCGATTGCATCTCGGCGCCGTCGATCGGAGCGATGTTGATTGAGATGACTTTGCCGCTAAACATTGGGTAGATGTTAGATGTCGGATGTTAGATGTTAGTGGTTGGGGCCGGAGATCAGGGGTCGGGGGTCGGGGGCTAGGAGTCGGGGCCGGCGGTGGGGCTCAGTGCGTTTCTAAAATCTAGAATCTGACATCCAACATCTGAGCTCGTCCCTTACCCCCGACCCCTGACCCCCGCCCTACTGACCACTAACTGCCGCAACCGCTTCGTCGAAAATCTCCAACGCCACGTCCGCGTTCTCGCGAGTCAGGATCAGCGGAGGCGACCAACGAATCGTGTTCGCCCCTGCGCCAAGTAAAATCAGTCCGCGTTCGTAACAACCGCGCTCGACACGATCGCGCAAGTCCGGAGCCGCCGTCATCGAACTCTTGTCGGTAACAAACTCGACGCCGATCATCATTCCCAGTCCGCGAACGTCGCCTATGCAATCGTACTTCTGCATCAGCTTGCGAAGCCCGGCTTGCAGGTAGTTGCCTACGTCTTCGCTGTTGGCGACCAACTCGCGCTCGAGCAGCTCGATCGTCTTCAGAGCCGACGCGATACAAACCGGATTTCCTCCGAATGTCGAAGCGTGCGCGCCGGGTTTCCAATCCATCAACTCAGCCCGCGCAACCGTGACTCCGATCGGCAAACCGGAACCGATTCCCTTGGCCAGGCAAATCACGTCGGGCTTCAAATCGTAATGATCGCACGCGAACATCTTGCCGGTGCGGCCCATGCCCGATTGAACTTCGTCGACGATCAAAAGAATTCCATGCTCGTCGCAAATGCGACGAAGTCCCTGCAAAAATTCCTTTGGCGCCGGGACGTAGCCGCCTTCGCCCTGCACCGCTTCGACCACGATCGCGGCGACCTCTTCGGGCGGAGTGGTTGTCTTGAACAAACGATTCTCGATCCAGTCCAGCGAGGCCTGACTGGCGGTCGCGCCGTCGGTCTGTTCACCCGTGAACGGATGACGGAACGCATTCGGATAAGGCACATGTGTGACATCCAGCGCCGAGCGCTTAAAGCCTTTTCGCTGGGCGGCTCTGGACGAAGTCAACGAAAGCGAGCCGAGCGTCCGTCCATGAAAGCTGTTGAAGAAGGCTATGAACTTTTCGCGCCCTGTCGCATGCATAGCGAGCTTCAAAGCAGTCTCGATCGCTTCGGTACCGCTGTTCGCGAAGTGCGTGCGGGTCGGACTCGGCACCGGCGTGATTTCGTCCAGCTTGCGAGCGAGCTGGGGCATGTGACGGTAGTAATAATCCGTACCGCACATGTGAATGAGCTCGGCAGCTTGTTTCTGAATCGCGGCGACGATTTCCGGATGACAATGTCCGGTGGAACACACCGCCACACCGGCGTTGCAATCCAAAAATATGTTTCCGTCTACGTCTTCGACCCAAACGCCCTCGGCGCGTTCGGCCACCAGCTGCCAACTCGGGCGCGGGTATGACGGGGTTACGTATTGATGATCGGCCTTGATGATTTCCAGCCCCTTGGGACCGGGAAGAGCAGTTTTGATTTCGGGTCGTTTCGGTGGTGCCATCGTGGACATAACACTTCTCCTTATGAATTCCAATTACGAGGGAATGATTGATTGAACGGACGACTGTTGGTGCGATTTGGACGGAGAAGGGCTAGTCCGCGAAAAGGTTGGCGCGGGTTTCGAGCGGGCGAAAATCTTCAGTTAGCGAAACAAACATTGTGTAAATCCAGAGAAAACGTTCTTCGGTGAAATCCTTGAGCTAACATCTAGCACCAGCGGACAAGGCTTGTCAACGGCGCTTCCATCGAACGCCGTCCTTGGTATCTTCCAACGCGATGCCGTGTTCAGTCAGTTGAATTCTGATTTCGTCGGCCCGCGAAAAGTCACGGCGACGTCGTGCTTCCTGCCGTTCGTCGATCAGCGCCTGAATCTGGCCGTCGAGCATTTCAGCGTCCTGCGGGCTGCCGAAAATATTCAGGACGGAGTCGAACCTGCGCAAAAGTTCGAGTAACTCGCTCTTGTTCTCTTCGCGCAATGTTTGGTTGGCGATCGCTGTATTTACTTCGCGCGACAAGTTGTGCAAAGCCGCCAGCGCTACAGATGTGTTGAGATCGTCATCGAGTCCGGATTCAAAGTCACGAAGCGCGCGCTTTGCGCTTTCAGTGAGATCCGGATTGACGCCTGGCTCAGCACGAGCTTCCAGCAGACGAGCATAGAAGTCCCGCAACCCGGTCACTGTCTTTTCCGCGCCGCGCAAAGCATCGAACGTGAAGTTGAGTTGTTTGCTGTACGGCACGCTTAGCAGGAAATAGCGAACCCCGACCGCCGTGAATCCCTTCTCCATCAGATCGCGAAACGTGTAGTAGTTGCCTTTCGACTTCGACATGGATTCACCGTCGACTTTCAAATGCTCGTAGTGAACCCAGTACCTGGAGAAAGGCTTGACTCCGGTCGCGCCTTCGCTTTGTGCGATCTCGTTTTCGTGATGCGGGAAAATAAGATCGATTCCGCCGGCGTGAATATCAAAAGACTCGCCGAGGTATTTCATCGACATCGCTGAACACTCTATGTGCCAGCCCGGACGTCCGCGGCCGAGCGGCGTGTCCCACGCAGGTTCGTCCGGCGACTCGGCAGCCTTCCAAAGCGCGAAATCGCGCGCGTCCTCTTTTTCGTATTTGTCGGTGTCGACTCTTTCACTCGCGCCGGCGATGTTTCCCGCGAAGTTTATCTTCGACAGTTTGCCGTACTCCGGAAACGAGCTGATGCGGTAATAGACCGAGCCGTCCGATTGGTACGCATGGCCGCGTTCGGTCAACCGCTCGATTATCTCGACCATCTCCGGGATGTGTTCGGTCGCGCGCGGCACGATGTCAGGGCGGTTGCAGCCGAGTGCGTCCGCGTCCTGCCAAAGCGCGTCGATATATTTGGCGGTGTATTCGTTGATCGTGACGCCGGCTTTTTGCGACAGAGCGATGATGCGATCTTCGATATCCGTGATGTTCATTACGTGCGTCACACGAAAGCCCTTGTAACGCAGATACCGACTGAGAATGTCGGTCATGATATGCGATCGAAAGTTGCCGATCTGTGCGAAGTCCCAAACGGTCGGTCCGCAATAGTACAGACGGACCTCGCCCTCGTTGATGGGGCGGAACTCTTCTACCTGGCCTGAAAGTGTGTTGCGGAATCTGAGCATCTGTTCGTCGCCGATCTGTTCGATATCAAAGATGATGCTGTGAACAAAGGGCGCTAGTCAAATTGTGACTGGATGATGGTGCCGATGGAGCGCAGGCGGCTCGCCTGCAGTGAGCGCGTAGCGCGAAGGTGGGTTTGGGCTTTTCGCACCTGCGGTGCTCAGTGCAGGCGAGCCGCCTGCGCTCCTTCGCATGCACTCGACAAACTGAAGGTTTGTCGGACATTTGGTCAAAAGTGAGTGAAGCCGGCTGGCATGAGCGGCCGCGTTTCCAGGTTGTCCGTTATCGATATTCCCTGGGCCTTCTCAACCACCTCGCCGATGTAATGAATCGACGTCCCCTC
The DNA here is from genome assembly GCA_963702045.1 of Pyrinomonadaceae bacterium. Lineage (GTDB taxonomy): Bacteria > Acidobacteriota > Blastocatellia > Pyrinomonadales > Pyrinomonadaceae > JACMLC01. The sequence goes on along the minus strand of OY969701.1, from coordinate 3,246,925 downwards.
AAAATCAGTCGGAAGTCTTTTTAGGTTTCGAGGTCGGACGGTAAACAAAAGTTCGAAGTCTTCGCCGCCGTTCAGCGCCAGTTCAAGCGGGTTAGCGTCGCTAAGACTACACGCCGCGATGTCCGGATCGATCGGTATTCGCGGGGCTTCGATCCGGGCGCCGACATCGCTCTCGTCGCAAAGGTGATTGAGATCGGACGACAAGCCGTCGCTGATATCGATCATCGAGGTCGCGAGCCGCTGTTCACCCAGCAATGCTCCCCAGCAGGTTCTCGGCGAAGGAAGCAGGTGTCTACGCAGCAATCGCCGGGTCGCACGCGCCGCGGACGAGCGCGGTTGTGAAGTTGAAAAGCGTTCGCCTCGTTTCAGCAGTTCCAATCCAGCCGCGGAGCCACCAACTGTTCCCGTGACAAAAATATGGTCGCCGGGCTTTGCTCCTGAACGAAACACCGATCGGCCCCGTTTGACTTCGCCGACAACGATCGAATCGATCGACAAACGTTCCGGTTCACGCGATAAGTCACCGCCGATCAATGTCACCGAATGCTCGCCCGCAAGTTCAAACAAGCCTTCGTAAAAGCGTTCGAGAAAATCGCTGTTCCACAGATCGTCTGGAGGTGCGATCGAAGTCAGGGCCCAGCGCGGACGTGCGCCCATCGCCGCAATGTCTGAAAGCGAAACCGCCAGCGCCTTATGTCCGAGCAGCCCAGGCTTTGTCCATTCGAGACGAAAGTCTATTTCCTCGACAAGCAGGTCGGTTGTGATTACCAGATCGTATCCGGGAGTTGGGCGTATGACGGCGGCGTCATCACCGATGCCGGTGACAAGTGACAAGTGACGAGTGACGAGTGACGAGTGAGGTGACGAAAGTGATGAGCGATGAGTAATGAGTGATGAGTCTTTGCCGAGTTGTGTTTGACTGAAGGCGCGCTGTCTTAAGAGCTTAAGAAAGTCGATCTCGCTGCGCGGTGCGTAAGAGCGGGAGAGAGATTTACGCGATGAGTTTTCCTTAGACGAGCGGTTAGACGAGCGCTTGGAGAGTGAGTATTGATCGGGTACCTTCGATTTCTCGCCACGTTTCTCATCACTCATCACTTGTCACTTGCCACTCGTCACTTGTCACTGCTTTTAAAGGTTTCGTCTCATCGAATCGAGGCCACCTTCTATCGTTTCAAGCGAGGTCGAAAACGAGAAACGCAGATGTCCTTCTCCATGCGGACCGAAGACAACGCCTGGGACCGTAGCAACCTGGGCGCGTTCGAGAAGTATATCCGCCGCCTCGCGGCTGTTGCTGCTGATTCGCGTGACATCCGGAAATGCGTAGAAAGCGCCGGCCGGGCTTTCGCATGGGAACCCAAGCTCGTTCAAACCCGCCAGAAGCAGATCGCGCCGTTCGCGATACGCCGCGCGCGTAGTTTCAAGAAAATCGGATTCGTTAGTGAACGCTGCGAGCGCCGCCCACTGTGTCGGCGTCGAAACGCCGTTCGTCGAATAGAGAAGACTTTTGCGAAGTCCGGTCATCCAGGGCTCGGTAGCTACCGCATAGCCCAGTCGCCAACCTGTCATCGCGTAGGATTTCGAAAGTGTAAATGACGTGATCGTTCTTTCGAGCATTCCATCGAGCGACGCAATCGACACGTGATCTCCGTCGTAAACCAGATCTTCGTATGCTTCATCGGCGACTACGATCAAATCACGTTCGCGTGCGAATCGTGCGACGGCTTCTGCTTCGTCGCGTGTGAAAACGACGCCAGTGGGATTCTGCGGAGTGTTGTAGTAGATCGCGCGTGTTTTTGCAGTCGCAAATCTTTCCAGCGTCGCTTCGAACCCGTCGCGCCGAGCGTCGTCGGTCGGAACAAGCACAGTCTTGCCTCGACAGTGACTGATCAAATCTTTGATGGGCGTCCAGTAAGGAGAGAACACGAGCACCTCGTCACCCGGATCGACCACCGATTGAAACGATCCAAACAACCCGTGCATTCCACCGTTCAAAATAATTACGTCCTCGGCCTTCGCGTGAATGCGGTTTCGCTCAAGCAACTTGTCTGCGATCGCGGCACGCAGTTCAGCGATGCCGGATGAAGGGGCGTAACGCGTCTTGTTCTCGGCGAGTGCGCGGGTCATCGCTTCCTTGATGTGATCAGGCGTGTTGATGAACGGCTCGCCGCCTTCGAACTGGAAAACGGAGGCGCCGTTTGAGCGGAGCTCCATGATCTTGTTTCGAACGTTAACGATGTCGGAAAAGCCTACTTGATCAAAGCGCGTGGCGAGACGGAATGCAGTCGAAGAGATAGAAGACACGATTGCGGGTGAACCTCCAAAATGGATGGGCGGAAAAGAAGCTGGATTATAGCTTGGCAAAAGGGAGTAATCAAAATGCGAGCCAAAAAACATGTTCCACAAACTTCAGTTTGTCGGTTGTGTTCGACGAACTTCAGGTGGAGCGCAGGCCGATGGAGTGCAGGCGGCTCGCCTGCCGTGAGCGCGAAGCGCGAATAGCGCGTGTTCGCTTTCTCACCTGCGGCGCTCATTGCAGGCGAGCCGCCTGCGCTCCATCGGTTTCCTGGAGCCGTCCGGCTTAATGTTAAGTCCTACCTAAACGCCCGGAAACATAAGCATTGACACGGTTAGTAGGCGCTAGTAGGATGGCGGCGGAATTTCAAGTAATTTCTGAGTCCCTCCGATTTAACGGCTGAGCAGCGATGAAATCGTGCCGTCGATAAGACTTCCAAAGAGCAGCTGACTCGACAGATTTAGCGAGTTATGAACAACGCCGCGGTCGCCATTCCTGAAAAATTATTTTTCAAGATCGGAGAGGTCTGCGATTTGACAGGCGTGCAGGCTCACGTCCTGCGCTACTGGGAGTCCGAATTTCCGATGCTTTCGCCGCAAAAGAACCGCGCGGGGCAACGCACATATCGAAGGCGAGACGTGGAAATCGCACTCAGAATCAAAGAGCTTCTCTACGAAGATCAGTACACGATCGCCGGTGCCAAGAAGCGACTTGCCGTTGAGCTGAGAGGACCGAGCAAACTTAAAGTAGTTTCTTCTGAATTGAATGGTCAGCCCGGCGCTGCGATTCCGTCTTATCAATCAAACGAGCCTTCACTTCTCGGAATGGAATCGCGTTCAAGCGAACCGCTTTCGCTCGATTCAGGAAGACCTTTAACCGACGACGAGCGAAGCTCATTGCAGCAGCTTGCTCGCGAGTTGCGCGAACTCTTATCAATCCTCAATGCGGGGGAATCAAACCTTCGCAATCGCGGTAAATAGTCTGCTCGCCGACACACTCCCGCCGATTTCTAACTCATTTGACAAAAAGTTTTTTCCAGAGATACTAATGTCGCATTGACGGGACGTGGCGCAGCCTGGTAGCGCGCTTCCTTGGGGTGGAAGAGGCCGTGAGTTCGAATCTCGCCGTCCCGAAATCAAAAGCTTCCAACAGAAATTGTTGGAAGCTTTTTTCAATTCGACGGCGCAACAAACTCAGTCTTTCAAGTCCGAGATCACGATGGGCGAAGTCAGCGTTTTGTGCACCGGGCATTTGTGCGAAATCTCGGTTAAGCGCGCGAGTTGCTCGTCTGTCAGATCGCCTTCGAACGTCACCGATCGTTCGATTTGGTGAACAAAACCCTCCATATCTTCAGTGCACTCGGAGCAGTCTTTGGCATGAATCCGGTTTTGACGGAGGCGTACGGTCACGCGTTCCAAAGGCCACTGTTTGCGGCGGGCGTAGAGAGTGACCGTCATCGAAATACAACCGCCGAGCGCGGACAGCAAAAGTGTGTAGGGATCGGGTCCCGCGCCATCGCCGCCAAGGCTGGCGGGTTCATCGGTGATCAATCGCTGGTCGTCGCCGTAGCGGACTTCGTTCTGAAGGTTGTTAAGCGAACTTACTGTGACTTCGCTCATGTTTGATTCCTTTCCGTCTGGATGTCCGACAAGCTTTAGCTTGTCGATGACGCGCGACAAACTGAACTTCGTCGGACATTAGATCGCCGAATCCGAACGACAAACTAAAGTTTGTCGGACATCAGGTCGGACATAAAGTCGCGCCACCTTATCGCTTTTGAGAATACGTTACAAGATTTTCGCTTGGATGCACGCTTGCGGCTTCAGTCGCGTGTCGTTACACTCCTGCGCTATCAATTCAGACATTTCGTTCGACATCGTTATGCAAAATTTCCAGCGAGGACTCTCATGAAAATTCACGAGTATCAAGGTAAAGAGTTGTTGAAGAAGTTCGGAGTTCCGGTTCCGCGCGGGATCGTTGCGCGAACCACAGACGAGGCGTACGAGGCGGCGAAGGAACTCGGCACCGATGTCGTTGTCGTCAAAGCGCAGATTCATGCCGGCGGACGCGGCAAGGGTGGCGGAGTTAAGCTCGCTAAAAGCGCTGACGAGGCGAGACAAGTTGCAAGCGAGATACTCGGAATGAATTTGATCACGCATCAGACCGGGCCTGAGGGCAGGGAAGTTCGTGTGCTTCTGATCGAAGAAGGCCTTCCGATCGACAAAGAGTTCTATCTCGGCATCGTGCTGGATCGAGCGAGCGGGCGGCCAGTGTTTATGGCTTCAGCGGCAGGCGGTATGGATATCGAAGAAGTAGCCGCGAATACGCCGGAAAAGATTTTAAAGGAGCAGATCGACCCTGCTGTCGGATTTCGGCCTTTTCAGGCCAGAAAGCTCGCTTTCTTTCTTGGCCTGCCGCCGGATTTGATCAATCAGGCCGCGAAGTTTATGCAGGCGCTCTACACCGCTTACGAACAGATGGATGCGTCGTTGCTCGAGATCAATCCGTTTCTGCTGACCAAAGACAGCCGATTGATCGCGCTTGATGCGAAAGTGAATTTTGATGACAACGCGATGTTTCGCCACAAGGAATATTCGGACCTGCGCGATCTGAACGAAGAAGAACCGCTGGAGATCGAAGCGTCGAAGTTTGATTTGAACTACATCAAGCTGGACGGAAATATTGCATGCATGGTCAATGGTGCTGGGCTGGCGATGGCCACGATGGATATCATCAAGCTGGCGGGCGGAGAACCGGCAAACTTCCTGGACGTCGGCGGCGGCGCTTCGCAGGAAAGGGTTGAGGCTGCTTTTAGAATTTTGCTGGCGGACGAAAACGTGCGCGCAGTGCTGATCAATATTTTTGGCGGCATCGTTCGCTGCGACATGGTGGCGCGCGGAGTGGTTGGCGCGGCACAGAACCTGAACCTCACTGTGCCGGTCGTAGTCAGGTTGGAAGGGACGAATGTCGAAGAGGGCCAGCGAGTGATCCGCGATTCAGGGATGAACTTTACAGTAGCGAATGGAATGAAGGACGCGGCGGAGAAAGTTGTGGCACTGGCTGGTTAGGAAGAACGTTCCGATCGCGGTTAAGAAAGCAAATTAACAAGCGAACCACGAAACACACGAAGTCGAGGGCGAAATCACACTAAGTTAATGAAACTCGTTGATCGATTCGTGTGATGGTCTCTTCTATTGTTCGTGCATTTCGTGGTCCGTTGTTTTAAGTACAGGATTCTTCAAATCTCAGATCTCAAACCCTCATCGCCGACCGCGCGGGCCACGCAATTGCCCGATCTCATACCGAGTGTTATCAATTCGTTCCTGAACATCCGGATGGTCGGCAAAGATTGATCCGATGATGTCCTGATTCGACGGGCTGATCCGCTGAATCTTCTGAAACATCGTCACCATTCCATTAGCGTCATACCCGGCTTTCCACATTCCTCGAACCCCAAGGAAATCGGCTTCGCGTTCTTCCTCGCGATTGTGAACTGAAAGCAGTCCGCCGGCCACGATCTGCGCCGCAAGCGTGCCCAGCTGACCCGCGGTATCGCCCGCCACACCCGTTACCGATCCAATAAGATCCGCAATCCCGCCGAGCAGCTGAGACTGCTGCAACGATTTCAAACTGTGACGCGCGACGACGTGTCCGACTTCGTGCGACAGCACCGACGCCAGCTCGTCGTCATTCGCCATGTTCATCAACGCGGTCGTGACGTAAATATGTCCGCCGGGCGTGGCAAACGCGTTGAGCTCTTTGTCGCGAACGACGTGAAACTGATACGTCAGGTTCGGGCGCAGGCTGTCTCTTGCAACTCGCTGTCCGATGCGGTTCGCGCGCGCCTGTCCAACCGTAGTGATTTTGAATTTCTTCGAAACCTCCACGTGCAGCTCGTTGCCGAGTTTGATCTCGTCGCGTTCGCTCAGAAGTCCGCCGTTCGAGTAGTTGGCGCCGCGGAACTGCGAATACGGATCGACTTCGACATAGCCGGTTACGCTGTTCAGAACTGACGAGCTTAAATCGACTACAGCATCGATCGGTGAACCAACCACCGGCACGGCGGTGGTGTCTCTTTGCTTCTTCTTCTGTGCGGACGCGATCGACGGGGTCACGAACAGGACAAGTGCGAAAAAGAGTAATTTGACGATAACGGGGGACTGTTTTTTCATTTAAGAGATTGACTCCTATTCAAACTCGATCAAATAGCGACGGCGGGATATTGATATACGCCCCACGAGCGGGGCTCGGATATTCGCCGATGCGCGTCATAATACTTTAAAGATCTCAAGGCCGGGTAACTTTGATTCGCCCGCGTGAAAGACGCAGGGGGCAGACGCTTTTGCATGTGACGAGCGTAAGTCCCAGGTCCCAGTTTCCAAGTCTCAAGCCTCACCTGTTGGACTTTAGACCTGGGACTTTGGACTTCTGAGACCTGAGACTTCGCTGGACTTGGGACTTTGGGCTTTTCGTGTAGAATCGCGCCGTTCCCACAATTTAATTCGGATTATTCATGGAGGGCGCATGGCGACGCTAACATTCTGGGGAGGCGTGGGTACGGTTACCGGTTCGAAGTACCTGATCGAATCAAACGGCCGTCGTGTGCTGATTGATTGCGGACTCTTCCAGGGATTGAAAGAGCTGCGCGATCGTAACTGGCAGGACCCGCCTTTTGACCCGCGTTCGCTGGACGCGGTGCTGATCACGCATGCGCATATCGATCACACCGGATATCTTCCGCGGCTGGTCGCGCAGGGTTATGACAAGCCTGTCTATTGCTCGCGCGGCACCGGCGACCTTCTGAAAATTCTGCTGCCGGATGCGGCGCGGATACAGGAAGAAGATGCGGACTATCGCAACCGACATTCGCTGACAAAGCACAGCCCCGCGCTGCCGCTCTACACCGAGGATGACGCGAGAGAAGCGCTCAAGTTGATTCAGACTGTTCCGAACACGGGCGAAGCTGTCGAGGTAGCGCCGGGTATCCGGGCTGGATTTCGAATCGCTGGACACATTCTTGGTGCGAGCCTGGTGCTGGTCGAGCTCGATGGCGCAGGTGCGGATGGGAAAGGGCGAAGAGTTCTTTTTTCCGGCGACCTGGGCCATTACGACCAGCCGATAGTGAAGGATCCGGATCCGCCGCCGGCGTGCGACTACATGTTGGTCGAATCAACCTATGGCGATCGGCTTCATGACCCGGAAGATCCGGCCGAGTCGCTGGCGAAAATTATCAACCGAGTAGCGGCGGACAACTCCGCGCTTTTGATTCCCGCGTTTGCGATTGGACGTACACAGGAGATCGTCTATCTGATTCGCGAGCTTGAGGAAGACAAACGAATTCCGATTCTACCGGTGCGGGTTGATTCACCCATGGCTGCAGCTGCGACGCAGGCTTACAGCAATCGAACTGAAGAGCAGGATGCAGACTACGCCAGCGTGCTGGCCCGAAAACGGCATCCGCTTCGGACGACGAGAATGGTGACCGCATCGTCGCGCGAAGAGTCAAAGAAGCTGAACGAAGAGAGAGGCGCACGGATAATTATCAGCGCGTCGGGAATGATGACTGGCGGACGAGTGTTGCATCACGCGCGCAGGATGCTTCCAGACGAGCACGCGACTTTGCTCTTCGTCGGTTATCAGGCGGCGGGAACTACCGGGAGAAGGATTTTGGATGGCCAGCGCGAGGTTCGAATTATGGGCCAGGAGGTTCCTGTGCGATGCAAGATCGAACGCATCGGCGGTTTCTCTGCGCACGCGGATTGGAAAGACGTGTTGCGATGGTTGGAAGGAATGCCGTCTGCGCCGAGGCGCGCGTTCACTACGCACGGCGAGCCGGAAGCGGCAGCAGCCATGGCAGAGAGAATTCATATGCGATTTGGCTGGAGAGCAGAGCCGCCGGATTATGGGCAGGTGGTTGAGTTGGAGTAGGAGTGCAGGCCGATGGAGCGCAGGCGGCTCGCCAGCAATGAGCGCGAAGCGCGAAGAATGCTTTAGCGCTTTTTCGCACCTGCGGTGCTCACTGCAGGCGAGCCGCCTGCGCTCCATCGGCCTGCGCTCCTTCCCTCCAACCTTTATTCGACAAGCTAAAGCTTGTCGGACATAATGTCGGCGATCACTCTATACCCGTTACAGTCTGTCTAAGGAGCAAAATCGTTGAGCGTATTGGTTGATAAGAACACTCGCCTGGTTGTGCAGGGCATCACCGGCAAAGAGGGAACCTTCCACACTCGCCAGATGATCGAGTACGGCACCAACGTGGTCGGCGGAGTTACGCCGGGCAAAGGCGGAACCGAACACGAAGGCGTTCCGGTTTTTAATACCGTGCAGGACGCGGTCGAAAAGGCTGGTGCGAATGCATCCGTGATTTACGTGCCGCCGGCGTTTGCCGCCGACGCGATCATGGAAGCCGCCGACGCGGGTATCCCGCTTGTCGTATGCATAACCGAGGGCATTCCCGCGCTCGATATGGTGAAGGTGAAAGAATATTTAGCCGGACGGCAGACTCGGCTGATTGGCCCGAACTGTCCGGGAGTCATCTCGCCGGGGAAATGCAAGATCGGAATCATGCCGGGCCATATTCACAAAGAAGGCAACGTGGGAGTTGTGTCGCGCTCGGGCACGCTGACGTATGAAGCGGTCGGCCAATTGACCGCGTTGGGATTGGGACAGTCGACCGCGATCGGCATTGGGGGCGATCCGATCGTAGGTACATCGCATACGGACGCGCTCGCGCTTTTCCAGGCGGACGATGAAACCAATGCGATCGTGATGATCGGAGAGATCGGTGGAACAGCCGAAGAGGAAGCCGCAGCGTACGCGAAAGCGAACGTGACTAAACCGATCGTAGCCTTCATCGCCGGACAAACGGCACCGCCGGGACGACGAATGGGCCACGCGGGCGCGATCATCGCGGGCGGCAAAGGCACGGCAGCGGAAAAGATGAAGGCGCTGGAAGAGGCCGGAATTCGCGTCGTCAATTCGCCCGCCGATATCGGAGCGGCCGTGAAAGACGCCTTGGGATCCGGCGCCACGGCTTAGCGGCTTTTGTAAACACATCGACGGATCATTCTGATGAGCTTTTGGCAAAAACTCTTTGGATCCATCCTTCCAGTCAAACCCGGATACATCGAAGCAGAATCGCGCAGATGGATGCTTCAATGTCCGTGCGGCGAAGAGATTTCCTATTGGGACATTGGCGGTGTTCGGATCGGAGGAGTGTCGCGCGGAAAACGCACGCTGTTACGATGTAAGAAGTGCAACAAGTTAAGATGGCATCGCGTGTACCAGAAACCGGCCGAGCCGCCGCAGAACGAAGCTACCTAGGCGGTAAATAGTGAATGGAAAATGGAGCTTCTGAGTAAAGAGAGCCGAATATCATTTTTCTAATCACTAAAAGTTGCTGTTTAAATTCAAAATGAATTCGAGAGGGCTAATGGCAGAACAGACAGGCAGACTTACTTTTGGAATAATCAAACCCGACGCTGTGCGCGGAGGAAAAACCGGACACATCATCCAGCGGATTCTGGACAGTGGTTTTAAGATTCGCGCAATGAAATTGATTCATATGACTCGACACGAAGCCGAAGGGTTTTATGATGTTCACCGCGAACGTCCTTTCTTCGGCGAATTGACCGAGTTCATGTCGAGCGCGCCGTGCGTAGTCATGGCGCTGGAAAAAGATAGCGCAGTGAAATCGTGGCGCGATCTGATGGGCGCGACTGATCCGGCCAAAGCAGACGACGGAACGCTGCGAAAAGAGTTCGGCGGATCGATGGGAGAGAACGCGGTTCATGGCTCCGATTCGGAAGAGAACGCGGCAATCGAGATTAGCTACTTCTTCAGTCGGCTCGAGCAAGTTTGATACGAACACAGAAGCGGCGTGGTGTTGAGGGAGTATGAAAAGCTGCCCGACTTGCAATCGAAAATTTGATGAAGAGCATTTGAGCTTCTGCACAAACGACGGAACTCCTCTGGTTGAATCGAGCGAGGGCTCCGACGATCCGCAAGCCACGCTGTTTGGCGTTCCGCCGCCGACAACGAATAGCTACCCCGATCCGGCGGCCACGCGCGCGTATCGTCCTGATGAAATGCCCGGCGGTTACCGCCAGCCGCCTGGAGGTTATCGAGAGCCATATGGCTGGAAAGAACCGTCGAGTCCGTTACCACCGCCGCCTCCGCCTCAATGGCAACCGCTGACGCCGCCGGTTCAGTCGTGGACTCCGCCACCGCCGCCGCAAGTGCCGTTCGCCAGGCGGGGCTCGCAACAGAATCCGCTGGCAATCGCTTCGCTCGCATTGGGAATCTTCAGCATTACGCTCGGATTGTTTTGTCTTGGCTTTATCGCGGCTCCGATCGCGATCGTTCTCGGCATCGTGGCGCTGGTTCAGATCAAGTCCAATCCGATGGCCGGCGGAAAAGGAATGGCGATGGCGGGAATAGCAACAGCCGTGGGATCGCTACTGCTGACTTTTTTGTTTTTGATTCTGAGCATCGCGTTTAATTAGAAGTTCGGGAGAAGATTTAATGTCCGTGATCAGCGACATCATCGAATCAACCAAGGCAATAATAAAAGGGATGAGCGTGACCTTCTCGTACATTCCCAAGGAGAAGTGGACGGTCGAATATCCGGACCAGCCGGTGACTGTCCAGCCGCGGTATCGTGGCCAGCATCTGCTTCATGTCGATGAATACGGACGCGAAAAATGTGTCGCGTGCTTCCTTTGCGCAGCCGCCTGTCCGTCCGATTGTATTTACATTGTCGCGGCCGACGACCCTCGCCCGCCGGCTGAGCGCACGGGTGTCGACGAGCGTTATGCAGAGGTTTACAACATCGATTACGGTCGTTGCATCTTCTGCGGCTACTGTGTTGAAGCTTGCCCGAAAGATGCGATCACGCACGGGTATAACTTTGAACTTTCGGTTTATAACCGGGCGGATCTCTTGAAGACCAAGAACGATTTGCTGATAACCAAACAGAAGCAGTCTAAGAACTACCGCGTTGCGATGTCTGAAGAAGATGTCGATTCGGAATACAAAGAGGTTTAGTGCTCCCCTCCCAGCGGGAGGGGAACCCATCACCCTTCGCCTTGCTGTCTGATGCCATACCAGGAATTCCATTACAAGTGGGAGTACGACCTGCAATCCAGCCCGGAGGAATTGTGGCCGCTGGTCGCCGACACCAATCGTTTCAATCGCGACACCGGTCTGCCGACTGTTGAAGTCGTAAAGAAAGACGGCGAGTCGCGGTTGGCGAGCGCGCGGCGCAGGCTGCGTTTCTTCAAATTCGGGATGCCGATTGAATGGGAAGAGAAGCCGTTCGAGTGGGTTCGTCCATTCCGGTTCGGAGTCGAGCGTCTCTATTTGAAAGGCCCGGTCGCGAGTATGCGCGTACTGGCCGACATGCAGCTTCGCCCGGAAGGCGGCACGCGGCTGACATACGAAGTTTGGGCCACGCCGCGAAACGCGATCGGCCGGACCGCGATCCCGTTGCAGATCGGTGTGCTGGCGTCGCGAAGCTTTGCTGCGGCGATTCGGCGCTATGACAAACTGACTATCAAAGGCGGGGCGCCGCTTTATCAACAAGTAAGGCCGGAGTTCTCTCCGGGCGGCCGGGCCAGGCTGGAGGCGCTTTGCCAAAAGCTTGTTTCGCAGGGCGCGTCACAAAAAATTGTAGACCGTTTGGAAGAACTGATTGCGCAGGCAGACGATCTGACGCTGGCTCGAATCCGACCGTACACACTTGCTGACTACTGGAATCTCCCGCGAATCGATTTCCTCGAAACATGTCTTTGGGCCACGCGGGTCGGGTTGCTGGATTTGCAATGGGACATGATCTGTCCACACTGTCGCGGCGCTGCGCAGAGCAGCCGATCGCTCAGCGGGATACACTCCGACGCGTACTGCGAATCCTGCAACATTGATTTCAAAGTGAACTTTGATCAGTCGGTGGAATTGACGTTTCGTCCAAACGCGGCTGTGCGCCAGATAGAGGCGCACCAATTCTGCGTCGGCGGCCCGCAACTCACGCCACACATCGTGGCCCAGCTCAACGTCGGCGCCGGCGCAACACGGTCGTTACAACCCGCGCTGGAAATGGGACGGTATCGTTTACGCACGTCGGACATGGCCGGCGGCCAGTATTTGGCATCCGCTTCGTATGGAAGTTCGGAGATGACTTTGCGCGCCGACCCGAACGGTTGGTCGCGCGAAGAATCCGTCGTGTCGTTGTCGCCGTCGCTCAAACTGGAAAACGCAACCGATGTCGAACAGTTATTTATCCTCGAGCGAATGGCGTGGAGCGATCAGGCGGCGACGGCTGCGGAGGTGACCGCGCTTCAGGTCTTCCGCGATCTTTTTTCAAACGAAGCGCTGCGTCCCGGCGAACAGATTTCCGTCGGCAGTTTGACGATGCTGTTCACGGACCTGCGCGGATCGACGCAACTCTATCGAGAGATCGGCGACGCTCCGGCGTTCGGACGAGTGATGAGCCATTTCGATCTCTTGCGCGAAGCGATCAAGGAAGAAGACGGCGCGTTGGTGAAGACGATCGGCGACGCGGTCATGGCGGTCTTTCGACGGCCGGCGGCGGCGCTTCGCGCGATTCTAAAAGCGCAGGAAAGTTTGGCGGCTCCGACAGATGGATCGCGACCGCTTTTGCTGAAAGTTGGAATTCACGCCGGGCCCTGCATCGCGGTTACTTTGAATGACCGGCTCGATTATTTCGGAGGCACCGTGAACCTGGCGGCGCGTCTGGAAGGGCTCTCGACCGGCGGCGATGTTATCGTTTCGTCCGTCGTTTTCGCAGACCCGGAAGTGACCGAGTTGCTGGAGCAGGCGGAGAACAGACTGTCCGCCGAACCGTTCGAAATCAAGGTGAAGGGATTTGACGAGGAACGATTTCAGCTTTGGCGAATTAAGATGGAAATGGCGAGTGAGTAAGCCAGGCGGCGGGGATCACAAGTAACACAGCTTCTCAGGTTTGCAGTACATTGTTCACGACTGATCACACGCAGTCAGGAAGGGGACCCTGTCCCCGCGTAGAGTTTTGTCGCTCTTAAGTTGAAATTATTTCAAATTGAGCGGAGACAGGGGTCCCCTTCCTGACTGCGTGGTTCTTGTTGGTTGAGCATTTTCAGAACTATGCCGCTACTGGAGACACAGGAAGTTTCGAAGCTGTACCAGATGGGAACGGCCCAAGTGGCGGCGCTGGATAACGTGTCGCTCGCCGTCGACGCAGGCGAATTTATAGCGATCCAGGGAACGTCCGGGTCGGGCAAGTCTACGTTGTTGAATATGCTGGGCGGGCTGGATCATCCGACCAGCGGCGACGTCCTTTTCGACAACAAGTCGCTGACGCCGCTCACGAAAAAAGAGATGGCGCGATATCGCCGCCATTCGGTAGGAATGATCTTTCAGAATTTCAATTTGATCACGACAATGACCGCCGCCGAGAATGTCCGGCTGGCGCTCGCGTTTGGCGGCCTGCGCGGTAAACAGCGAGATGCGCGCGGCGAAGAACTGTTGGACCGGGTTGGATTGAAAGACCGAATGTCGCACCGCCCGTCTGAATTGTCCGGCGGCGAGCAACAGCGTGTTGCCATTGCGCGAGCGCTGGCGAATCGCCCGCGAGTTCTGCTTGCGGATGAACCGACCGGGAATTTGGACTCGACTCGCGCCGAGGAGTTGTTGGCGCTGTTGCGTCAAATGGTCAATAGCGATGCGTTGACGATCCTGATGGTCACGCATGATCGTGAGCTCGCGTCACGCTTTGCGGATAGAATTGTGATGATGAAGGACGGGAGGATACTGCCGGAGACAGAAGGCAGAAGTGAGAAGGCAGAATAAACGCCAGGTTCGAATTCTTATTTCCAATTTACTATTCGCATCTCTCTTCTACCTTCTGACCCCTGTCTCCTGAATTCTTATGGCGTTATCTGCTCCCCAGGTAATCACTCTCGAAGAGCTCCGGTCGGTGCCGCTTTTTGCGTCGCTCGATGATAAGGCTGCGCGCGATCTGCGAAGTCTGCTAAAGATCAGCGATGTCTCGGCCGGCACGACGCTTTTTTGCCACGGCGACACCGGCGATGCGATGTATCTGATCGAGAGCGGCCGGGTTCGCATTCATCTGGAAGATTCCGCCGGACAGGAGGTCACGTTGGTAGAGCTTGCCGGCGGAGATTTTTTCGGCGAGATGGCTATGCTCGACGCGAAGCCGCGATCGGCAGACGCCACGGTCATAGCGGATGCGCGACTAGCGATTCTTGCGCGCGACGACTTTCTTTCGTTCGTTCGTCGAAACGCCAACGTAGCGCTGGCGATGCTCAACGCGATCACCACGCGATTGCGAGACACGGACGACCTTCTGCGCCAGCGCGTTTCGCGCAACGCCAACGAAGTGATGGCCGAACGCATGACGCTTTCCGATCGCATGGCGAATCGGATAGCGGAGTTCGGCGGAAGCTGGAAGTTCATCACGTTCCTGCTCGTGTTGGTTCTGGTTTGGGTGATTTTCAATTCGTGGATAAGGGCGACAGGGCGGTTCGACGAATATCCTTATAACCTTCTGGACCTGGCGCTGGGAATTATCGCCGGTTTGCAGGCTCCGATCATTCTTATGTCTCAGAACCGGCAAGCCGAGCAGGACCGGTTACGAGCGGATTTGGATTTCCAGATCAATCTAAAGAACGAGCTGTCGTTGGCTGAGGTGCTTCGCCGGCTCGATGTGCTCGAGAGCGAGCGGTTGCCGAGATTGTTTGAAGAACAGAACGAGCGACTCGAGAGGCGTCCTCGGAGCGATTGAAGTGAGTCAGGTGCTTACCCTTCCTGACTGCGAATGTCTTTAAGCTTGAGTGTTCCTGAAGGTGCCTGACTAACGCACATCACCTTTGCTGCTCGTTGAACTGCTCCCTCGTTTGCCCACCACCTTCACCGCAGCTTACAATCGCCGGCATCCGTTCTACATAACTTCAAATCGAAATTCATTTCATTGGGGATTAATGATTAAGGCGATACTGTTCGACTTTAACGGCGTCATTATTGATGACGAGCCGATCCAAATGCGTGCCTACCAGGAGATTTTGAAAGCCGAGGAGATCGCGCTGAGCGATGAAGATTATTACGCATCGCTCGGGATGAACGACGAGGTTTTTCTCAAAACCGCATACAAGCGCGTCAACCTGGAGCTGAACGACGACAAGATGCTCGAATTGATTGAGCGGAAAACCGCTGCGCATCAAAAGGCGATCGAGAAGAATCTGCCGCTGTTCCCGGGCGTCGACAACTTTATCAAAGCAGCGTCTCGTACTTTTTCGCTGGGTGTAGTGAGCATGGCGCGGCGGGTAGAGATCGTCGACGTTTTAGAGCGAGCCGCCCTGAGCAGGAATTTTGATGTAATCGTCAGCGCCGAAGACGTAGAGACATGCAAGCCGGATCCGGCATGCTACAACCGCGGCTTTCTTCTGGTTGATGAACATCGGCGAAAGGCCGGCCATCTCAATATCTCTCCGCACGAGTGTCTGGTGATTGAAGATGCTCCGCCCGGAATCGAATCGGCGCGGGAGGCAGGAATGCGCACGCTCGGGGTAACGAACACGGTCAGCGAAGCGGCGTTGCGAGGTGCGGGCGCCGAAGTCGTAACACACAGTTTGGCGGATTGGACCGTCGACTCCATTCATCATATTTTTGAGACGAAGGGCTGAATGTGGTGATGGAGGGATAGCGGATTTGACGCGCAAAAGAACTGGTTTCCGCAAAGGCGCAAAGAACGAAAGAACGAAGAAAGACAGAGCATCGCTCAACACCTTTGCGTCTTTGAGCCTTTGCGGGAGACTCTCTTTTAGCGATCGTTGCATTCAGTGTTCGTCTCGATCACCCGTCCTTACTTTTCAATGACTCCAGCTGGAAAATTATCTGCGATTGAAGCCCGGCGAAAACTGGCTGCGATCATCGACGGAGATGCGATCGAATCCGCGGATCTGGCTCGGGCTGCATTGCTGATTGCGTCGGAAGAGACTGGCTGTGAGGTCGAACACTATTTGGAATTGCTGGACGATTACGGACAACGGGCGCGCGGGCGAATCGCACAAACCCACAGCGACCTCGTAGCGACATTCAACGAATTCATTTTTGACGAGATGGGTTTCGCGGGCAATCAAATCAGTTACTACGAGCCACGAAACAGTTTTTTGGATCATGTGTTGGATCGACGAGTGGGAATTCCAATAACGCTTTCGATCGTCTACATGGAGATCGGACGCCGCGCCGGCCTGAAGGTGGACGGCATCGGCTTTCCCGGCCATTTCATCGTGCGAGTGCGTGAGGACGAAAATGCCGAAGGAGTCCTGGTCGATTCGTTTCACGCGCGAACGCTCGACGAAGCGGATTGCCAGGACCTGCTGGACACCGCGTACGGCGGAAGCGTTGCGTTGACGGACAAGCATCTGGTGCCGGCTTCGAACCGCGAGATACTCGAGCGGCTGCTTCGAAATTTGAAAAGCATTTATGCGCAGGCTGGATTGCACCGTAGCGCGCTGGCGGCAGTCGAGCGAATCCTTCTGCTTTCGCCATCGGCCAGCGAAGAACACCGCGATCGCGGAGTCCTGCTGGGACAACTTAACCGGTTTGGTGAAGCGATAAGAGAAACCAGGACCTACCTTCGCGGACGGCCCGCGGCGGCAGACGCCGAGCAGGTTCGCGAACATTTACATACGCTGCAAAAGCGACAAGCGATGCTGAACTGAGAGAATTCAGAAGACAGAAGACAGAAGACAGAAGGAAGATGTCAGATGCTAGATGTTAGATGTCAGAACGTAGGCGTAACGTGTCGCCGACCACGGATCATTAATCACTGACCACATGCTTTTCTTCTGACTTCTGACTTCTGACTTCTGACTCCTGCTTTTTATGTCTTTCCTCGATCTACTCCAACTTTCGATACGCAATTTGCGCGAGGCGAAACTGCGCGCGTTTTTGACGACCATGGGCGTCATCGTTGGCGTAGCGATGATCGTCTCGATGATGTCGTTCGGTCTTGGATTGCAACGCAACACGATCCAACGGTTCAAAGAGCTGGACCTCTTCAACGAAATTACCGTCTTCGGCCGAAGCCTTTCGAGCCTCGCAGATGAAGCCGGCCGAAGGAATGCAAATCCCAACAACAACAACGCGAACAGGAACGCGAATAACAACAACCGCGACGAACAATCGCGTGAAGCGCGCGGTCGTCCGGACAAGCCACCCGAGAAAATTCTGGACGACGCCGGCATCGCCGAGATCGCCAGGATTCCCGGAGTGGCTTCTGTCGAACCGAGCGTCTTTCTGAGCGCTTACGTGCGATCGAATGGACGCGCCAAGATTGAATCGATCGGCGGCGCGCTGGTTCCAAATCCCGCTACGCGATTCAAAGAGTTCGCAGCCGGTGGAATGATCACTGCGCCGGACGTCAGGGAGGCGGTCATCGACGAAGAGTTCGTGCGCGATTTCGGCTATGCCAATCCGGCCGAAGCGATAGGGAAGACGATCGAATTTCTTGCGCCTCCGGAAAAAGGCAAAGACGAAGAGAGTGATACTCCCAACTTTTTCGGAATACCGCTGGAGGATGAAACACAGGACACAGGCGCGCCCGTCGACGCGTTGGTTGCGCGAAGCTATCGAATCGTTGGTGTGCTCAAGAGCGAAGACGAAACTGGTCGCGCGCGTTTTCGTGGCTTGATGCCGACGGCAGGGATCTACATCTCGTTGCCCGAGGCTCGCAGTTGGCGAGAAACCTATCGCGACAATCTCAGCGAAGTCGCGTTGGAGTTAGCGCGGGGCAGCGGCGCGATCGGCGAGAATCAGAATATTGGATACGGCTCGGCCGTCGTGCGGGTCACCGATCCGGTGGCTTTGCCCGAAGTGCGAAAGCGGATCACCGAACTCGGCTACGGCAGCTTTTCGATCATGGATCAGCTCGAACAGCTTCGAGTCGTGTTCCTGATCGTCAATTCGGCGCTCGGGTTACTTGGCGGCATTTCTTTGCTGGTCGCTTCGTTTGGAATCGCGAACACGATGATCATGTCTATCCTGGAACGAACTCGCGAGATCGGAATCATGAAAGCGATCGGCGCCGAAGATCGCGAGATCAAGCTGATATTTTTTATCGAGGCGTCGGTGATCGGCTTTACCGGCGGAGTGATCGGATGTTTGATGGCGTGGGGAATCGACGGCTTGGCAAATCGGTTGGCCTATCGCTTTGTCTTGAAACCGCAGGGCGCGTCGTATGTGGACTTCTTCGCTATGCCGCCTTACCTCTGGATCAGCGCGATCGCGTTTGCAGTTTTGATTTCAATCGTTGCGGCGGTCTATCCCGCGGCGCGCGCGGCGCGTATCGATCCGGTCAGAGCCTTGCGACACGATTGACGGACAGTCCCAAGTCCCAAAGTCCAAAAGTTCAAGGTCAGGAACTGAGTCGAGATTTGGGACTTGGATGAGTTGGCTCTTTGCGTCTTTTGCTTTCTTTTCCTGGCGTCTTTACGAGAAGAGGCAACGTTTCACGCAAAGGCGCGAAGAAAAGAAAAACTCAAGTCGCAAAGAGTCGACCGGTCGGTGACTTGAGACTTTGGACCTGGGACGTAGGACTTTATCCTTCCGACGCGATCGGTTTTCCGCAGCGGTTGCAGAATCGTGCCGACGGATCTTTCTGTTCGGAGCCGCACGACCCACAGGTCAAACCCACACGCATATTCGCGCCGCAGGTGGAGCAGAACGCAGAGCCGGCGCTGTTGGCCGCGCCGCAAGTTCCGCAGCGTCCCGGCAACGGAGGAACATATCCGCCTGCTTTAGCGGCGATATGATCTTCGATAATTCGCCAGGCGTCTTCGGTAACTTTGTACTGCCAGTACGCGCCAAGCGCGGCCAGCGCCATCAAGGGCGGAAAGACGAACATCCCGACAGCCGCGATCGCAGCCTTGTCGAGCCATTTCTGCATTCCCATCTCGGCGCGTGTGCCGCCGTGTTCGGGAGTAATCTTTATCGTCAGCGCCGATGACAGCCCGGTCAGATCGCGTAGCGTGCTCGACTTCCGAGCTTGCAGCACCGACGCCGATGCAACCTGCATCGTTTGTACTTGATACTCTGAATCGAAAAGATTGCGCAGCTCACCGATCAGTTGCGCCGCGTCCGCCTCGACCCCCGGGTAATATCGATTGTCCATTCACGTCTCCAAACAACTATTGAAATGTTCATTTCGTCATCGCTTCGATTAACGAAATAACCGACGACGCGGTTCAGCTTTTGTCATCCTCTGATTATTGTTTGTCGCCGTCTTTCTTCTTCTTTTCTGACTTGGGCGCGGCCGCCGGCAGTTTGGCTGAAGCGTCTATCACGGCCTGAGCATTTTCGACCGCAGCTTCGAGCGAAGCTCTTTCCGCTCCTACCTCAACCTTGTCGCGAAGCGGCGCGAGCTGGGTAAGAAATTTGGACGACGCTTCGGCGAGTTTTCTAACCGATTTGGGAATCAGCGGATTCCTTTCATCACGCGCGCTGACGTCGTCGATGTTCGTAATCGCTTCATCCAAAATCTTCGCGAGATCGGAAAGATAATCCGCACGCGTGCCTTTGAGCTCGCCCCATTTCTCGACGTCTTTCTCAACCTGCTTTCCGGCTGGGTCCACGGCTGCCTGAACGCGGCGCTCGGCAGCTTTGATGAAGACAGCGATGCGCTTGTCCAGTTCCTGAGCTTCGCGAATCAGGTCCGCTTCCTGCGAAGTCAAATGGTCGCGGCGGGAACGTGAACGGGCTTGGTCGGATTGTAAGAGGGGAGACAAACAGAGGACGCAGGTAAGCGCCGCGTAAATCAAAACTCTGAATTTCATGGTTGCTTCTTTGGTTGGGATGAAGATGAACTGTCCTGAGCCGTGTCGGGTGATTCGGGGTCTCGCTTTAATACCGTGTCGCTGAAAAACGAATTCAAAGCGGCGGTTCGCGCGTCGTCAGCGAAATCGGTAATTCCCTTAACGTGAAATGAATATTCGGTCGGAGTCATTCGTCGTATGGCTTCGAGGCGCGTCACGTGCTCGCGCAATTCAATCTCGAGCCGCTTATACAAATCGCGCGTCTTGTTTGAATTGGCTTTCTCGCCGGCGAGAAATCGCAGGGTGTTTTCGATCAGGGCCTGGTACACGCCGAGCTCGGCGGTTGCGTTGATGAAGCGTTGATCGGCTGTGAACTGCTCGGCACGAAGCAAACGATACTCGGCCATCTCCAGACTGGCCTTCATGCGAGCCTTTGAGTCGCGAGCCGATGCGAGTTGCGAGCGTTCGTTTCCGGAGATGAACCTCAAGGGAGGCGGAGCTGTCGGCGATGGGACAAGCAGGTTGTCCTGAGCCTGCGCGGTTGCGCTCAAACACACGAGGCACGTTGCCAGCAATAGCTTGCTTGACGATGTGCGGAGTTTGAGGCGGACTTTCATAGTTTGGTTAATAGTAGTTGTTGGGCTTCGAATGGTAAATAGAATTCTGCCCTTTCAACAACGCGTCGACGATTCAGGTCTTTCGCTTTTTGCCCTGGCCGAGCTTGATCTGGTTCCGCAGGTTGGGAAGTCGCAGATTTACTTTCTCGATCTCAAGCTGAAACTTCTGCGGATCGGCGCTTCTCAAAAACGCTTCGTACTCCGCGAGTGCTTCGGGGTATTCACCCAAATTGTCGTGCGCGGTTCCGATGAAGAAGTGGGTAACATAAAGCTCCGGCTTCGCATTGAGAATCCATTTGTGTTCTGCGATCGCTTCGCGAAAAAGCTTTAGCTCGTAAAGCGCCGTGGCAAAATTCGCGTGCGCCGCATAATTGTCGGGTGCGTTCGCGATGATCCTTTGCAAAAGTGTCGCTGCTTCCTGAAACCGTCGCGCCTGCACCAGCGCCGCGGCATAGCTCGTTGCGAAGTTCGCGTTTCCCGGTTCGGTCTCGAGTGCGCGCCGACAGTAATCAACCGAACGTTGCGGATCGTCTTTGCGATAGAGTTCGCAAAGACGCGAAAGTACCGTAGCGTTTCGAGGGTCCTTCGCGAGCGCTTGTTCCAAAGTCTGACGAACGTTTTCGCCGGTCGCGCATTGAATGGCGAAAGTTTGTCGCAGCGAAGCGGTGGCCGACGGTTGTTTAGTTGCAGAGTCCAATTCATCCAGCGTGCGGGCCGCGTCGTCACAATTTCCCATGTGAAGCTGCATCGCTATCAGCGCGGAGCCGGCGTAAGTCGAAGACGGATCGATTCTGAGCGCGTCTTTCGCGACTGCGATTGCCTGGGCAAACTCGCCTGTATCAAATAGAGATTGTGCTCGACCAACCAACGCGTTCACGTTTTTCTGATCCAGAGCCAGCGCGCGATCGAAGCTCGTAATAGCGGATTTTGCATCTCCGGTTGCGCGTTCGATCGTGCCACGCGCCGACCACAGATTTGGAGTTGAGTTACTTGACGTCGTTGCCGGTCGAAGCGCGGCGAGTAGTTGCAGCAACTGTTCGCGCGGCGCTTTTGTCCGCAGACGAAGGTCGGTCAGCGCTAAGAGTGCGGTAGCGTTGGTCGGTTCCAACTTGAGCGCTTGCGACAGAGCTTGTTCGGCCTCCGTGTCCTTCTTCTGAACTACCAACAGATCACCAAGAGCTGCGAACGGTTGTACCCAGTCCTGACGTAACTCGCTTGCGCGCCGAAACGCTTTTTCGGCTTCTGCCAACCGTTTCGTCTCGACGAATATATGGCCGCGTTGATACTCGGCCTCCGGAAAATCGGGGCGAAGCTTTATCGCTTCGTCGTAAAACTCAAGTGCTTTCGTGAAATCACCGCGGGCGTGTGCATCCTGTCCGCGTTCGAAAAGTTTGACCGGGTCCGCCTCGCCGCCGGCGATGTCATCATCGCCCTGACCGAAAGTCGAGGCACCGAACGCGAGCAAAAGAAGCGTGACGACGAGAGCGCGCGGCACACTGAGGTGTCGAAAGGAACGTAGATTCGAAAAGGGAAGTGACCTGAGCAAGCTGTTCATCGGACAAACTACATTGAAGCGCATACCGGGGAGGACTTCATCTTAACATGCGTGTTCATCAAAAAAGAAAACCCGTGCTGAGCGAAGTTGATCGCACCCCCGCTGTGTGCGCCGATGCATCGAATTTGACCGAAAGCGCGCGCAATGTCGCGGTTGCACCCGAGCGATGCTTGGGATAACATGCGCCACGCAATTTCACTCAATTCAAAACTTAAATAGATGACGAAAAAGGGAACCTCTTTGTCTCGTCTGTCTGCACCAAACTGAGAAGATCGTGAGTAGCCACACCATCATCGAACAAGCTTCTGCAAATGGCGAAGTGGTTTCGCTTGACGCAGATTCGAAAGAGCGCCGCCTTCGTTTTTTGCTTCGCGAGATGGGCTCTGCGGTGGTTGCTTTCTCAGGTGGAGTCGACAGCACTTATGTCGCGCTGATCGCGACAGAAGAATTGCAGGACGCGGCGCTTTGCGTGACCGGTGATTCGGCCAGCCTGGCTCAAAACCAGCGCGAACAAGTTGCGTCGTTGGTGAAGCGGTTTGGTTTTCATCACGAGACCATTCGGACCGGCGAACTCGACGACGAGAATTATCTGGCGAATGCTCCGAACCGTTGCTACTTTTGCAAGACCGAGTTGTACGGAAAGCTTGGACCGCTTGCGGAAGCCCGAGGCTACGCGTTTGTGCTCGACGGCTCGACCACGGACGATCTCGGCGATTACAGACCCGGACGAACCGCGGCGAACGAACACGGAATAAGAAGTCCGTTGGTCGAAGTGGGAATGAGCAAAAGCGAGGTGCGCGAGCTGAGTCGACGGGCAGGGTTACCGACGTGGGATCTTCCCGCGAGTCCTTGTTTATCTTCACGCATCGCGTACGGAACGCCTGTGACCATCGAACGGCTGGGGACCGTAGACCGCGGCGAAGAGATAATGCGCGAACTTGGGTTTCGCGAATTTCGGGTTCGACATCATGATCAGATAGTTCGACTCGAGATCGCACCGGCGGAACTGGACAACGCGCTTCGACGCGATGTGGTGGATTTGTTGGCTGAGAAGTTTCGAGAGCTTGGCTTTCGTTACGTGACGCTTGACCTTCATGGATATCGAACCGGCGCAATGAATGAAATCCTGAGGAAGTGATCAGTGATGAGTAACGAGTGATGAGAGTAACAATTCTTTTCACTTATCACTCGTCACGTTTTTGGAGACTATTATGGCTAATGCGATGGTAGATGACACACGGCGTATCAGAGAAGACAATCCGTTTGAGGCAATGATGTCGAGATTCGATCGCGCGGCGCAACTGCTCGATCTGGATCCCGATCTTTACGCGGTGATGCGGGTTCCAAACCGCGAGATAAAAGTCTACATCCCTGTGCGTATGGATTCCGGGAGAATCGAAGTCTTTGAAGGATTTCGCGTGCAACACAACTTCGCACGCGGGCCGGCGAAGGGCGGCATTCGTTATGCACCGGATGTCAACATCGACGAAGTGCGGGCGCTGGCTGCCTGGATGACCTGGAAATGCGCGGTGGTGAATGTCCCTTTCGGTGGCGGAAAGGGCGGGGTCATCTGCGATCCGCTTCAAATGTCTCAAGGCGAGCTGGAGCGACTCACTCGGCGATACGCGGCCGAGCTAATCGATTTCATTGGACCTGAAAAGGACGTGCCCGCTCCGGACATGAACACCAACGAGCAGACCATGGCCTGGATCATGGACACATACTCCATGCACGCCCGCCATACTGTGACAGCCGTTGTAACCGGAAAGCCGGTCGACCTGGGTGGGTCAGCAGGAAGGCGCGAGGCCACCGGGCGCGGGCTACTGTTTGTGATTAACGAGGCCATCAAACGATTTGACAGGACGCCTCCGACGACTCGGGTTGTGGTTCAAGGTTCGGGTAACGTAGGTGGAATCGCTGCGCGATTACTTCACGAGTCCGGATACAAGGTGGTCGCGATTTCGGATGTGCACGGAGGAATTTACAACCCGAACGGTATAGATATCCCTGAAGCTCTTAATCATTTTCAGCAAACTCGATCGTTTGAAGACTTTCCTGGGGTTGAGCGAGTGACCAACGCCGAATTGCTTGAACTCGAGTGTGATGTGCTGGTTCCGGCCGCGACCGAAAACCAAATTCGTTCCCACAACGCGGATAAGATCAAGTGCAAGGTTCTGGCAGAAGGCGCCAATGGGCCTACCACCGCCGCAGCTGATGCGATATTGCATGAAAAAGGGGTATTTGTGATT
The DNA here is from genome assembly GCA_963702045.1 of Pyrinomonadaceae bacterium. Taxonomy (GTDB): domain Bacteria; phylum Acidobacteriota; class Blastocatellia; order Pyrinomonadales; family Pyrinomonadaceae; genus JACMLC01. The sequence goes on along the minus strand of OY969701.1, from coordinate 3,222,383 downwards.
CCTGACATCCTTGCAAACGCAGGAGGCGTTACAGTTTCGTACTTCGAGTGGGTGCAGGATCGAATGGGTTATTTTTGGCGCGAGGACGTGGTGAACCAGCGATTGCAGGAAACAATGGTGGCCAGTTTTAACGATTTATGTCGCTACGCGGATTCGCATTCAGTCGACACAAGGACGGCTGCATACATGCTCGCGATCGACCGTGTCGCATACGATACACGGATGCGAGGGATATACGCGTGACGGAAAAAACATACTGAAATTAAACGCTAAGTCGTGAAAAAGTCTTGATTTCCACTAGGATGTGGAGTATGGTCTGGCGGAAATACTAACGCAAGCAAAAGATTGTAAATTCGTATTGCACGGTCTAAACGCTCGCGGTGGTAAGTTGACATGGGCTGGCTGGTTGCATATAAACAGTGGCCTAAGCTTGCGTAAGTAACTCGAACAGGACAGTCGAAAGGCGTTAGACTCTCGAGTCGTTTCGCCCGCGAGGCAGGTACACTAAATGTGCTTGTCTCCTCTCGCTGCTCCGCTCCATCAACAAGTGCTTTTGTCGGTCAAGGGCGGTTGCAGTTTCACTTGAAATAATCGTTGCACGCTTGTAGTTGGAGCGTCCGCGCCCCGCAAGGCTCTTACGGGTCGCGCGCGATGTCTGTGATGAACAGTCAGATGCTTAAAGACATCCGCCCAACCGGTGGTCTTGTGCGGCAGGCCGCACATTCCGCAAATTTTTTATACTCATTTCGCAGGAGGAATGCGATGAGACTCGCGAGAAGAGCGCCCGTTGTAGCGCTCGTATTGTTGATTCTGTGTGCCGCAGTGTCAGCCCAAACTTTAAGGAACGAGAATGATCCCAGGAACATTGCTCCAACCGTAGGCACAGGCGGTCCCGTAGGGGGCCCAACCGGACTCTTTACCGTTTATGACGGTCAGACTTTGCGTCGCGGAGAGTTCACATTTAGCATTGCTTATAGCAACTTTGACCGCGACCCGGGTAATGTTGACATAACTGAGATACCCATCAGCTTCCAGTTGGGAGTTGGTGATCATCTCGAGTTATTTTTCAACACCGACGCCTACCGCGGCATCAAGGTCAATAGTCCGACACACCTTTCAAGCTTTTACCTGCCGAACTCTCAGCTCTTTATCGCGGCAAATACACTGACCAGCGGGCCGAAGGTCATCTTGGCTCCGTTAGGTGTGCCAGGTTTGAGTGGGACCGCCGTATTCCGTCCGACTGGCGCCTCGCCTTTTGTGCAGTATCCGTTTGTTGGTGGCTCGGCGGGCTTGTTCAATGGTGTCAACCGAAATATTTCAGCGCCGTTCGGAAATAACGGGAATTTTAGTGGTGCTGCTGTATTTCCGGGAATGGGCTCACCGTTTGGCAGTATCCTGCCAGGAGCAGTGCTTGCCACTAACACGGTAACGCTTCCGACTGGATTGACGATAACGGTTCCTGCGACGTTCTTCTCGGCTCCGACTTATTTGCCAGACGCGCCGTTCATTAATCGGCTCTATGGCCAGTCGGCTTTCAGCACATTCACAATCGGTGCGAAATGGCGTTGGACCGGTCCGAACAATCCGTTCGGTTTCGGTTTCATTCCATTCTATCGATTCTATGCAGATCAGGCTGACGACTTCAGTGGCTTTAACCAGATGCAGCGCGGGGCCAGCCCCGGCGGCAGCATTGGTGACTTTGGTCTGGTTATGTTTGCCGATGGTCGTTTGAGCCGTTCGGTGAACGTGTCGGCTAACCTCGGTTTCATTTTGAACAGCAACCCGAAGGGCGTTTTCCCGACGGGCGAGTTCACTTTGCTTGACCGACCCGACGAGTTTATCGCTGGCATCGGTTTCGATTTCCCGATTAACAAACACTTCCAGCCGATTCTGGAATTGCGCTCAACGCAGTATGTCGGTGGCCGTACGCCGAATGCCCTTGAGAACAGTCCAGTTGACGGTTTGGCAGGCTTGAGGATCTTCCCGCGTCGATGGTGGGGCATAAGCATGGCTTATCGCTATCACATCAATCAGCAGGATCGACAGCAGTTTGAGGGTCGCGATCTGAACACTACATTCGCCGTTCCGGGCGGACCGATCGTGGTTCCGGCAACCGCTGGATCTTTCCCGCGTGGGTTTAGGCCTTCCGAGGATGCTCACGGATTTATCTTCCAGTTCTTTATTGGTCGCCGCAACGAGCGTGCACCTGAGTATTTGCCGAATCAGGCTCCGACGGTTTCTATCGCGGCGGCTGAATCATCGCTGATGCTTGCGTGCCCGGTTGGTATGAAGGCGACGAGCTGCACGCCGAGTTCAGATTACGTTGTTGATTTGACAACGAATGCTTCTGATCCCGATGGTGATACGTTGCTCTATACGTACTCGACCACCGGCGGTCGTATCACAGGCGATGGTCCGAATGTGACATGGGATCTTTCGGGAGCCCAAGCTGGCACATACACTGCCACCGTCGAAGTCGATGACGGCTGCGGATGCGTGTCCTTTTCTTCAACCACGGTAACGGTCTCTGAACCGCCGGCCGGCTGCTGTGTGCCGCCATGTCCGGAACTCAGCGTCTCGTGCCCGACGGATCTGATTGAAGTTGGACAGCCGGGAACGGTCACCGCAAATGTAAGCGGCGGAGATCCGAACGCGAGCATTACTTACAACTGGACAGTTTCTGCGGGTTCCATCAGCAGTGGTCAGGGCACGCCTTCGATCACGGTTGATACGTCCGGTATGACTGCAGGCGGTCAGGTGACAGCTACAGTTGAACTGGGCGGAGTCGCACCGGAATGCAACAGGACAGCCTCTTGCACCTTCACGGTGAAGGCGAATCCGGTACCGCGTAAGTTTGACGAGTATGGCAATATCGCCTTCAACGACGAGAAAGCACGTCTCGATAACTTCGCGATCGAACTTCAGAACGATCCAGGTTCGCAGGGCTACATCATTGCCTACGGCGGACGTCGAGCCAGAGCGAATGAAGCTCAAGCTCGTGCAGATCGTGCGAAGGATTACCTGGTGAACACACGCGGCATCGATTCCGGTCGCCTTGTCACTGTGGATGGTGGATACAGAGAAGACCTTACGGTCGAGCTCTGGATCGTCCCGAGTGGCGCGGCACCGCCGGCGGCTTCGCCGACAGTGGATGCCAGCGAGGTGCAGATCATCCGAGCGCCAGTCAGGCGCCGTGGTCGCCGTCGCTAGGTGAAACCAAACGCTTGCGGCTCAAACGAATTTACGAGCCGCGAGCCTTAACCTGAGGCGGGCGATGTTTCTCCCTGCAAAGAGAAGCATCGCCCGTTTTCTTTTAGTTCATCCGACTTGCAACACCGGCAAGGATTTTGTACAACCGATTTTGCAGCGTGTCGCATCGAACTGCATTGCTCCAGCAAAGAGCTGGAATTCCCTCAAGAGCTACCCGATTTAAACGGGTCAATCGCCTGGCTCCTATTTTTTGTTGAGATAGATTTATGCGAAAAATGAATCGTTTCCCCCTCTTGCTCGTGGCCTTAATCGCCATTTTGAGTTCGACCGTAACAATCAGCCAAAGAGCGTTTGCGGCAGGAGGTGATGACGCCTCCGAGAGTCCGCAGTATCCGATGGACTGGCGTATAAGCGGCCCGACCGGCGGCGATGTGCGCGCGATCGTGGTTGATGCCAATGATCCGCAACGATTTTATTTCGGCACCCTCGACGGTCAGATCTACACGTCTTCAGACGGCGGGCAAAACTGGAGTCTGCTGGTAAACTTCAACAGACCAAAACTCTTTTTGGATAACATCATCGTCGACCCACGAAACTCGCGAGTCCTGTATGTCGCGGCACATCGTCATACGGAACCTGGTGGCTTCTTCAAGAGTTCTGATGGAGGTCGAACGTGGCGCGAGTCAACAGAACTTCGTGACGAGGCAGTGCATTCGCTCTACCAGTCGGAAGCCGAGAAAGACATGCTGCTTGCTGGTACGAGTCACGGCGTTTACCGCTCGACCAATGCCGGTGAATCGTGGGTTCGATTGCCAACCACAGGAATGATCAATCTGAATGTCGAATCGCTGGCGATGGATCCGCGAAGCACGAATATTATTTACGCGGGAACATGGCATCGACTCTTCAAATCGATCGACGCAGGCCAAACATGGCGATTGGTAAAAGAGGGAATGATCGATGATTCGGACGTCTTTGCCATTGATATAGACCCGCGCGATCCCAATCACATCATTGCATCTGCGTGCAGTGGCATTTATGAATCGAAGAACGCCGGCGACAAGTGGCGAAAAGTGCAGGGCATACCCTCGCAATCGCGTCGGACTCGCGCGATTCTTCAGCACCCGTCAATTCCCGGGCTGGTCTTTGCAGGCACGACTGAAGGATTCTGGCGTTCAGCAAACGGCGGTGACTCATGGACGCTTACTACTTCCAAGCAACTTGAAATCAATTCGGTTACGGTGCATCCCAGAAATCCCAACACGATTTATCTTGGCACAAACAACTACGGCGTGATGGTTTCGCACGACGGCGGTAAGTCTTTCACGCCGAGCAATGGCGGATACAGCGGGCGCTTCGTCAACTCGCTGGTAGCTGATCGTGAACGAGATGGTCGAATGTATGCTACGACTATTAACACCACGACCGGCGGTGGATTTTTGTTTGTGAGCAGCGATGGCGGAACAACCTGGCAACCGTCGATGCGGAATATGCCGCCCCGCTTGATAAGCTATTCCGTGTTGCAGGACGAACGTGACGCGAATACGCTTTACCTTGGAACGAATCTTGGCCTCTATCGTTCTATGGATCGCGGCGCTTCATGGTCGCCGATCGGTGCGCCGAAAATTGAAGCTGGACCAAAAGGAAGGAAGGGCCGCGCCACCCGGCAGTCGACAGCGAATGCTGCGTCGGCCGCCGCTGTGCGATCCACCGACATGGTAAAGCGAGGGCAGGAGGCGCTTAACGCGGCCGGATACAACGTCGGCACTCCTGATGGAAAGGCCGGCACTGCGACTGTCACGCAGTTGAGAAAATTCCAGGCTGAGAAAGGCATTCCAGTCTCTGGAAAGTTCGACAATGCTACGCTAACTGCGCTTGGCCTCGCGGGAGGCGTGCAAACGACCACTGGTGGCGTAAAACTCCCCGTGCCGGTCATAGCATTGACCGATTCCGTCAATGCGCTCAGCCACAGCTACAACGAGCGTGATGGACGACCGGGCATGTATGCCGCCACGAACGCGGGCTTGTACCGCACTTACGACCCGACCCGGGGATGGGAACGGCTTTCGTATGGGCCAGGTATAGATTCGCGCACTACATCGATTTCAGTTAGCGCGCAGAATTCGTCGACGATTTGGGTAGGAACCGCGACCTCCGGCGTTTTGGTCTCGCGCGATGGCGGCGAATCCTGGCAGCAAATCAAAGGAATTCCGTCAGCTGCGCCGATAAGTAGCATTGCGCAGGATAAAACCCGGTCCGCGTATATCTACGTCGGGACGAAGCAGACGCTGTATGTATCGCACGACGGCGGCGAGAAATGGATGCGCCGCGGTGGGAATCTTCCGTACGGTGACTATGCGAGCATATTGATAAATCCGGACAATGGTAACGAGATTTTTGTCGGAAATGCGTGGGAAAACGGCGGCGGCGTTTATCGATCGGTAAACGCGGGTGACACCTGGTTGCGCATCGATCCGCGTGACGCAAGCTTGCCCAGCCAGCGCATTTGGGCACTAGCATTTGCCTCGAACGACCGCAATCGAATCTTTGTCGGATCGCATTCGGCGGGAGTCTATGTGGCGGAACGCAGCGGCGGATCCGCGCTAACAACCGGAAGATAAGCGGGCCAAAATGAGGCTGGTGTACGGAACCCGCGTCCGCTTTTGACGCGGGTTTTGTTCGCTCTTGATAGCCGCATCTGCAAACCCGTTGGAGCCCTATCGCCTTGACATGCTTGCATTTTGGCGTGTACATTGCCCACCTACCCCGGTCGAGTGACTGGCGATGGTCGGACCAAGCGGGCGACTTTAAGAGGACGTGGAAATCGATTAACTTTTTGACTAACTTTTCCCAAACTCTCAACTGCTCGGATCTTCTGCAGAAATCCCCCGCCGATCTATCGCCGATAGAATTTGAAAATGCAGGGCCTCTCACAGGGCAGGCGCGTGCGCGCAGTCTTGTGTAGGCTCAGCCAGCGTCTGAGCCGGGTATGGCGCGATCAGATCTTCAACGCGCCGTAATTTCCAGGAGGAGCCGAACAGGAGTTTTCATGTCCACCGAACAACCTAAGCCGACCGACGGCGAGGAAACCAATAACCAACCTTCAGCTACTGATCAACCTGCGCAGACTTCTGTAGAGAATGATCAGAACACATTTGGCTCAGCCTCAGCAGCTCAAGCCTCCGCTTCGACCGCGGCAGCGTCTACTGCTTCGGCAAAGTCTGAACCGGAGCCGGCTCCGGCTCAGACGGCCGAACCCAATGCTTCGACGCGGCCAAGTCCTGAGGCAAATCGCGATGACGATGACGACGACGAGCCGCATAGCGGCGGAGATTTGGATTTCGGCGCGATGCTCGACCAGTTCGAGCAGGAGCAGGCGACTTTCCAGGAAGGCGAAGTCGTGCGCGGCACCGTTGTCGGAATCACCGAGCGCGGCGTAGTCATCGATTTCGGCTACAAGTCTGAAGGCATCGTCAACCAGGCCGAGTTCATGGAAGGCGGCGAGCTTACTGTGAAACGCGGTGACGAAGTTGAAGTGCTCGTAAAGAGCATGGAGACCAGCGAAGGTTTCCCCGTGCTATCGCGCGCGGACGCGGTTCGCATGAAGGCTTGGGATGAACTTGAGAAGGCCTACAGCGAAGGCACGCCCATCAAGGGCCGAATCACCGAACGGATCAAAGGCGGGCTGCGCGTCGACATCGACGGAATCGCGGCGTTTCTTCCAGGATCGCAGGTGGACACACGCCCGGTGCGTAATCTAGACAGTTTGCGCAACCAGGAAATCGAAGCCAAAGTCATCAAGCTCAATCGCAAACGCTCAAACGTTGTCCTTTCGCGCAAGGCTTTGATAGAAGAGCAGAACGCAGGCAAGAAGGACGAAACGCTGGGCCAGATCGAAGAAGACATCATCGTCGAAGGTCAGATCAAGAACCTTACTGACTACGGCGCATTTGTTGACCTTGGTGGAATCGACGGCCTGTTGCACGTTACCGATATGTCATGGGGCCGATTGCAGAACCCCGCTGAGTTGTTCAAGGTAGGCGACAATGTTCAGGTCAAAGTCCTCAAGTTCGACAAAGACCGCGAGCGAGTCTCCTTAGGTTACAAACAACTGATCCCGGATCCGTGGGCCAGCATCGAGGAGCGATTCCCGATTGGCCGGCGATTGCAGGGTAAAGTCGCCTCGGTCGCGGACTACGGCGCATTCATCGAGCTCGAGCCCGGCGTAGAAGGCCTGGTTCATGTTTCGGAAATGAGCTGGTCCAAACGAGTGAAGCATCCGTCCAAGCTGGTAAATCCGGAGGACGTGGTTGACGTTGAAGTCCTTAGCGTTGATCCGAAAGCCCGCCGCATCAGTTTGGGAATGAAGCAGGTTCAGGCGAATCCGTGGCAGACGCTTAAAGATCGTTACGAAGTCGGCTCCAAAGTTCGCGGCCGGGTGCGAAACCTTACTGACTTCGGAGCTTTCATTGAAGTCGAAGACGGCGTCGACGGTTTAGTCCATGTTTCAGACATCTCGTGGTCGAAGCGGATCAAGCATCCTGGCGAATTGTTGAAGAAGGGCCAGGAGATCGAAGCGGTCATCACCAGCATCGATGCTGAGAGCCGTCGTCTTTCTCTTTCGATCAAGGATCTTGAGCCGAATGCCTGGGAGCGATTCGTCACCGATCACAAACCGGGTGACGTTGTTCACGGTAAGATCGCGCGTTTCGCCAATTTCGGCGCGTTTGTCGAATTGGGCGACAATCTCGAAGGCCTGTGCCACATCTCCGAGCTTTCGGAAGAACGGGTGGAAAAGCCAGAAGATGTTGTTCAGTTGGGGCAGGAGATGGACTTCCGAGTTCTTCGGATTGATCCTGAATCGAAGAAGATCGGCCTTTCGGCACGAGCTGCTTCCAGCGACGAACCCATCCTTGACGCCAAGAGCTACTCGTCAGAAGCGAAAGGCGGAATGGCTTCGCTGGCTGAGTTGGCAGACTTCGGCACCAAGACCGGTACTGGCGAAGACCGCGAGTCTTAATCAGCCGTTTGCTTTTAAGAAGGCGCGAAGACAGGAGGAGCGAGGTGTTCTTTCTGACTTTGCGCCTTCTCCTTTTGTGGTTGTCGCATCCATGTAAGATGTTGCACCCAAGCTAGTTCCGTCTTGCCGGGAATTGTTGTTTCTGCTACTGTTATCGCCAGACAAGAAGTCCTTGCGCAATAAGTCCATCACGGCGAAAGCTGAATAGTTATCACGGAGGCGGAGGCGAAGTCGCCACCACAGTGAGGTAATGGGATGACGAAAGCGGAACTGGTCGAAGATGTCGCGCGCGCTGCGGAACTGACGAAGAAAGATGCGGAGCGCCTGGTTGAAATTGTCTTCGAGAGTATTATCGAGACGCTGAACCACGGCGAAAAGATCGAATTGCGCGGCTTCGGAAGCTTCAGAGTGCGCGAACGTGGCGCCCGCCGCGGTCGAAATCCGAAGACCGGTGATCCCGTCAACATTCCAGCCAAGCGAGTGCCATACTTCAAGCCAGGCAAAGAGCTTAAGGAACTTATTAACGAAGAGAAATCGGAACGAACATCCTCGCCCGCCGAACCCGCTACTTCAACCAGCGACGAAGAAAACCGTACTCCTTCCAGCTACTGACTTTTCCGAATGCATTTCAGAGGTAAGTGTGCGTGGACAGACTCTGGACTCCCTGGCGATACGATTACATTAAGTCAGGCTCAGGTGAAGAAGAGGGCCAGTCCTCGGCATGCGTCTTTTGCTCGCTCAAGGAGGACGGCGACGACGAAGCGAGGTTCATCCTTCATCGCGCCGAACACAATTACGTGGTCCTCAACATCTATCCTTACATCAGCGGCCATCTGTTAATCGTTCCGTACCTGCATGTCGGCGAGCTCGACGAAGCACCCAAAGAAACAACCGACGAGTTGATGGATCTGACCAAACGCTCGCAAACAATTCTTCGCGAGACCTTTCACCCGCACGGTTTTAATCTGGGAATGAACCTTGGACGCGCCGCCGGCGCAGGCGTCGCCGGACACATTCACTTGCATATCATGCCCCGTTGGACCGGGGATGCGAACTTCATGTCGACCGTCGGCGAGACCCGAGTGATTCCGGAAGATCTATCGACCACCTACAAAAAGCTTCACGGACAATTTTGAAGGAGCTGGGATGAGCGGCACGAACTTGGAATACCGCGGCGGAGATATTCGTCTCAGCGCTGAAAAATCAACCGGACTTCCGCTGCTTAAACCGTTATACGGCCCGCCGCCCTACCAATACACCGACGATGTGGTGTTTATGATCGTGTATGAAGCCGACGAGGCGGCGATTCGCGAGGTGCTCCCAACCGAACTTGAGCCCCTGCCCGGCAATATAGTGGCGATGTGTTTCTTTCTTTGTCCTGACGTTACCGGATGGGAGCGCACAATTTCACGATGCCTTGCATTCCGGTTCGCTACGGAGATTACTCCGGACAGTTCGTTCCGTACCTCTACACCAGCACGGACGCGAGCCTTGCATGCTACCGCGAGAGTCAGGGTTGGCCGGCGGTGTTGGGCGAGACTGAGTTAACGGAAATCGATGGTCAGGTTAGCGCTCGCGTGACGCGCAACGGCTGCGAGATCACGCGCGCGGAAGGAACCGTCGGTGGCGATACGATTACTTCGCTGGATTTCTTACCGATCATTCTCTATAAGGAAATTCCCGGGATCGATGGCGCGCGTTGTGATTCGGCGTACTTCGTTACTTCGACATCGCTTTTGACAAAGCTCGCCTTCAAAGCCGGAACTGCAACGCTTGCATTCACAGACCCTGGCGGTGATCCCATCGCGAGACTCAGGCCGTTGAAGGTCACGAGTGCTTTGTATGGAACGATGGACGATCTTTATCCTGAGACTATTCGTGTGTTGAAAGATTTGAGAGAAGCTTTGTGAGTAGGCGCTGGCTCGGTCTTATATCCGACAAGCTTAAACTTGTCGAATGCGTGCGACAAACTAAAGTTTGTCGGACATCAGAACTAACTCTTCAAGGTCTTATGCGGAATCGCTTCGTCTTCAACTTCACCGCCCTTGCTGATGGGGATTTCTGAAGGCTTGCTGTAGCTAACTCCCCGTTCTTCCGTATCGAGCTCCGCCGCTGGAAACGCCGCCAGGGTGCTCGATGATGGCGGATTGAAACCGGGGTAGTCTATGCGAGCGTGATAGATTGCGGTCAGCGAAGTAACCAGCGAATCCTTGATCGTAGTCAGTTCGCGCATGGTCAGATCGCACTCATCCAACTGACCGTCGCTAACGATCGCATCCACAATCTTGCTGACAATCAAAGATATGTTCTCCGGATCGGGACGAGCAAGCGATCTCGCCGCCGCTTCACACGAATCCGCCAACATCATGATCGCAGATTCCTTGAACTGCGGCTTCGGCCCAGGATAGCGAAACTCGCTTTCGTCAATCTGCTCGTCTTCCGCTGCCTGTGCCTGAGCTTTTCTCAGAAAGAAATGCAATGTCCGAGTGCCGTGATGCTGCGGGATGAAATCGGCGATGCGCTTCGGCAGGCCGATCTCTTTCGCTAATTTGGTTCCGTACGAAACGTGACTGGTGATGATCTTCGCGCTCTGTGAAGGCTTGAGCCGGTCGTGCGGATTTTCACCCAGCTGGTTTTCGACGAAATACTCGGGCGCCGCTGTTTTGCCTATGTCGTGATAGAGAGCGCCGATCCTGGTCAGCAGCGGATTGGCGCCAACCGCACGTGACGCTTCTTCAGCCAGTTGTCCGACCGCATGCGAATGCTGATTCGTTCCCGGCGCGCGCAGAGCCAGTTGTCCCAGCACCGGCAGGTCCGCGTTCGACAACTCCAACAGCTTCACGTCAGTCAAAATTCCGAACAACGATTCGTTTACCGGAACTCCACCCGCGGTAAAGATCGAGGTCAACAAGCCGCCGGCCATTCCGCAGCCCAAAGCCAGCAACACAGCTTTCCATTGCAATCCCTGCTGCGCGTAGGCCATCAGCGCGACGCCGACCAACGCATTTACCAAACCGACGAATGCTCCCGCCAACGTCACCGACTGCCTTTCGGTGTATCGGCCGATCCCGTAAATCGCGGCGGATGACGAGATCACCGCAAACAGCGTCATCAGAATTCCGCTCGGTGCGATCAAGCCGGCGAAGACTCCGGTAATAAGTCCGGTAATCAAAGCCAACTGCGTATCCGCAAGCAGCGCGACGAGCAACGCAGCGGCCGCGAAGGGAATGACAAAGCTCCAAAGTAACGGGTCGTTGAACGGGCTGGTGATGCTTTGGGCTGCGGTGAACTCGGCCAGCGTAAAACCTATCCGTAGCAGAATGGTTTGAACGATCACCGCCGATCCGACCAGCGCGAACGCGCGCCGCTTTGAAAGACCCAGGCTGATGGACGTGCTTCGGTGATCTACGAATTCCCAGGCCACCCAATACAACGCGATGATCAAAAAGAAGAGCCCCATCAAGCGGCGCCAGGGCCTTTCGCTTCGCCCGTACGGCCGAAGAGCGGTTAGCTGGGCCAATGTCTGCGGCGTGACGCGATCTCCTTCGCGGACGACAACCTGACCCACTTTAAGCGAGATAGCGGCGGGCGCGTTCTTCATCGCCGCAACTTCCTGTGCTCGTTGTGTCGCGACTTCGTCGAACAATACGTTGGGCTTGATCGACGACAGCATCGTCGGCGCAATCGCTTCTTTCTGTTCCTGCGACCAGCCGCGTAACTGACTAATGCCTGTTCCAACGTTCTGACGCGCAACCGAAAGCGCCGTCATTCGGCCCTGCGGCAACGTCCAGACGGATTGCAAATTCGGATCCTGGACGTTAACCAGAACTATCTCGTTCTTGAGCTGGTTCTCGTCTGTGTCCTCGTAAACATAACCGGACATGCTCTCGCGCAGTATCCGCGCCAGCGCTTCCAGATCCTTTGGGTCGAATCGCCGCGCGGCAAGCACGCGAGCAGCTTCCTTGCCTCCTTCTCCGGGCCACGCCGGTTCGGCCTGACCAGGACCGCGCGATGCGGATTGATTCTTAAGCTCTTCCCAGGTGTCGCGGAAACTCTGCTCAGCGCGAGCCGCGCGAGCGGGATCATGTGTGAAGATCGGTTTGACCGATTCGATGGCCTCGCGCCGGCGCCGTTCGGTTTCGGTTGTATCGACGCCCGAAATATCGGTGGGAGCGTAGATCGTTCGCTGGACCACATCGCCTTCTTTGTACTGCTCCGTCGTAACGCGCGTGAACGGATAGCCCAAAAGCAGAGTAGTGACTACGACGAAGAACAGGAACGTGATGATGAGACGCTTCTGTGGCGAGAACCAGCGGAATGGTTGGGTCAGGGATGCCAGCGCACTGTTGCGCGCACGCGCAAAGGGAGAAACGAGATTGGGGCGACGTTTGCTGCTCATTTAGCGGTTTGGACTAGTTCTTCCTCCCGTTCGCTCTCCGCAGTGTCTCTGGCTGGCCCGAGGTGAACCAGATCGCGCGCGAGAATTTCGCCGGCTCGTTCCAGCAAAGGGCGGATCGATCGCGGATCAAGCGCGGAGATGGCTATACACTCACGCGCGCCATCCTGCGATGTCTGCCGCATCATCGCTTCCAAATCTTCTTTGCTTACGAGATCCGACTTATTGAATACGACCAATCTGGGCATTCGTCCAAGATCGAGGTCGATCAGAATTCTCTCGACAGCTTCAAGTTGTTGGAACCACCGTGGATTGCTTGCATCGACAAGGTGTAGCAGGAGATTGCTGTCGCTGATCTCTTCGAGCGTGGCGCGAAAAGCCGCGATCAGATCGGGTGGCAAATCGCGTATGAAACCAACCGTGTCATTGATGATGACTTCCTGTTCGCGCGGAAGTCGCAGCCGTCTGGAGGTCGGGTCCAGCGTTGCAAACATTCGTTGCTCGGCGTGAACGTGGCTGGCCGTCAGCGTATTCAGCAAAGTGGATTTGCCTGCGTTCGTGTATCCGGCGATCGAGATGATCGGAAATTCGCGACGAATTCGCTCTTTGCGTCGCTCTTGTCGTCGCTGTCGCTGCGCCTGAATCTCTTTTTCCAATCGAGTGATTCGGTCGCGCACGCGACGACGGTCGGTTTCAAGTTTGGTTTCACCGGGACCTCGCCCGCCGATTCCTCCTGCGAGTCTGGAGAATGCCGAATCGTGTCCGGCAACCAACCGCGGCAATAGATATTTTAGTTGAGCCAGCTCCACCTGGATCTTGCCTTCGCGTGACTGTGCGCGCTGCGCGAAGATGTCGAGAATCAGTTGCGCGCGATCAATAACTTTCAAATCCGTGGCGTCCGAAAGCGAACGTACTTGCGTGGGGCTGAGCTCGCGGTCAAAGACGATCAGATCGGCGCCGAGCTGAAGAGCGCGGACCAGCAGGTCTTCCAGCTTTCCTTTTCCCAACAGCGTGCGCGGATCGATCGCGGGCCGGCGCTGAATAATCTCGTCCAGCACGAGGATGCCCGCCGACGTCGCCAGCTCTCGAAGCTCGGCCATCGACTCTTCCGCTTGGGCCAGCGAACCGGATGTTACGCCCACCAGGATCGTGCGATCACGCACATCCGCTCGACGCGCGGCCCGACGATTGCGCGCCATTTCTTCCTCGAGCGAATTAATCAACGCGAGAAAGTCCACGTCCATCTGCGAAGGAATTTTCGGTTCGAGAAAAGCGAACGGCATGGCGGCGCCGTTTGAGTCGAGCGCGTCGGCGGTAGTTGGTAACAAGTGAGCTGCTCGCATCAATCCCGGAAGCCCGGTTTGCGTCTCTACATCAACCGCAACCATCAGATCGAGTCGGAGCAACGCGAGGTCGGTCAAATCGTCCTGCGTCAGATCTTCGCCGCGCAAGTGAGTATGAACGCATCGCAATCCACGAAAGCGGTCAGCCGCGACGCGGGTGCGCTTCAGGTCCGGCCATTCGATACGCCGCGCATCACCGACTACGACGTACTCGACGTAGCCTTTGCGATCAATCAGCGCTCCGATTTGACGACGAGTTTCGTGCGAGAGTTCGGTCAGCTGCCTGGCGAATTCGGGCGTCACGATCTGGTGTGGCGAGACGCGCCGCGAATAGAGTTTTTCTATGCGGCGCAACTGGTTCGGTTTTAGTCCCTGTGTGTTCCCTTGTACGTTACTGATGAGCTGGTGCCTCCAAAGGGTTAAGAGAGTTTGGGGAGTTCGGAGAAGTTTTGAGAGTATTTGAAAGTCAGTAAACAGTCACAGGATTCCAAAACCAGACGCTCAAAACTCTCAGAACGCTTAAAACTCTTCAAACGCTCAGAACTCTTCTGAACTTTTTAGACTCTCATTGATACAGAAAGATTGAAGCGTGCGGTAGGAATCGTGCGCTGTGGTAAATCGAGTGAAAGTGCTCCACGAAATTTCTTCGCTTGGTCGCTCGAGCATGGCGAAATTTTGCGAAAACCTTAAGCCAAGACGTTTGTTGGTGTGACGAGGCATCGAGCCTTCGCGACATATTAATTAACGCTAACGCGCTTGACCGGCGCCGATTATAGCATAGGGCTCTTAGACGCAAGGTATTGAAACGCAATGCGTCTGTGTCGAGTTGTCGACAAATCAACCGCGCAGAGAGTCCAATTAGACACCGCTTGTAAGCGCGTCGTATCATGAATCGACTTAAGGAAGGATTGGTTCCCGCGAAGGCGCAAAGGTGTTGAGCGAAATCCGGTTTTCCCTCGATTGGCGCGAAGCATCTGCGAGAATTAGAAGCGGAGATAAAGAATGGGTCGAGCAGGGCAGATCAATCGAATAGGACCCGCGGCCGGTATCCCCGGCGGCGAGGTCGTGATCGAGTGTGCTGATTTTGATACGTCCTCGGTGGAAACATGCGGATGTGTTTTCGACGGCGAACCGGGCCATCTGGTCGGCGCCAGCCCGCGCCGCGTTACGACTCTGATTCCCGACAACACTTTTGGCGGAACGGTTGAAGTTACGCTGGAATGCGACGGAGACCGCAGCGAACCCTCGTCTTTCGTTGTCGGGACCAAGCTGGCTGAAGACCTGCATCCGGTAACGAGTCCGGCGTTTGACCCTGACGACGGGGCGCTTTACGTAACTCGTTCGGGATCGCGTGGCCAACAACTTCCGATGACGCTCTTCAGAATCGACCCCGACGGAGAACTGCAGGAATTCTCCGGCGACATTACCAATCCGACGGCCATCGCTTTTGATCCCTCCGGACAAATGTATGTTTCAAGCCGGATGGATGGGACGGTTTATCGAGTCACGCCTTTCAAAGATGCAGTTGCCTTCGCGCAAAATCTTGGAGTGGCGACGGGCCTTGCTTTCGATAACGAGGGCCTCCTCTATGTGGGCGATCGCAGCGGCACGATTTATCGGGTCAGTGGAATCGGCGAGGAACAATCGTGGGCGCAGCTGGAACCGTCTGTGTCTGCGTATCACATGGCGTTCGGACCGGACGGAGCGCTCTACGTCACCGGCCCCACGGTTTCCAGCTACGAATCTGTCATGCGGATCGATGAACGAGGTAAGTCATCCGTTTACTATCGCGGGCTGGGCCGTCCGCAGGGACTTGCTTTCGATCGCGACGGAAATCTTTATGTCGCTGCGTCATTGCATGGACGTCGCGGCGTCGTTCGAATATCGCAAGGCGGCGGCGACGCCGAGCTGTTCGTTGCCGGCATGAACGTGGTTGGGCTGGCTTTCAGCTCTTCCGGCGAAATGGCGGTGACGACGACCGACGCGGTTTATAGTCTGTCGATAGGAATCTACGGCACTCTGCTTTCCTAGCTCTCTCGGGGCCCGAGCAGTTCGCTCAAAAACCTGAACGAAATCAGTCGATCCTGGTACAAAAGTTCGGATCGCTCTGTCTTCACTCCGTTTTTTGACACCTATATATACGCATGCTAGTGTGAAGCGTTCATTGCTAAGTCGCTTCCGCGAGCTATTGTTCCCCAATGCGATATGACATCGGACAGTTTATTCTCAACATGGTCGCGCTGGTCTTTTCGCTGTCCGTCCACGAAGCTGCACATGCGTGGATGTCGTCGAGATTCGGAGACGATTTAGCGCGATCGCAGGGGCGGATAACGCTGAATCCTGTATCGCATGTCGATCCGCTCGGCACCCTGCTTTTTCCAGCGATATCATTCTTTACCGGGGCGCCGCTCCTGGGGTGGGCGCGTCCTACGCCGGTGAATCCGCTGGCCTGGCGTGACAAGCGGGTCGCGAATATTTGGGTTTCGGCGGCAGGCGTGATCTGCAACGCGATTATTGCGATCGTAGCCGGCATTATCATCCGCATCCTGATGGCCGCGGGCGTGTTCACGCGGGTTGGCGATGCATCAGTCATCATCACGAATTCGGAAATTCTGGTAGCAGGGATAAAGCTTCTGAATTCGTTTTTTCAGTTGAACGTCGTGCTGGCGATCTTCAATTTGATCCCGATTCCCCCGCTGGACGGAAGCAAGATTCTGGGTAGCCTGTTGCCGGAAAGTTTTGAGTCTGCGATGGAGTCGGTCGAACAGTTCGGCTTCATACTCTTGTTCATCGCGGTCTTTACCGGAGTCTTTGGCACGATCTTTCGTTTTGTGATGCCGATCGCAGAAGGAATTCTTTACATCGGCACTTAATAGAATCGGATGAAACGAATTTTTAGCGGGGCGCAACCCACCAACCAACTTCATATCGGCAACTATCTTGGCGCGCTCCGCAACTGGGTTGAATTACAGCACCAGTACGAAAGTTTCTTCTGCGTCGTAAATCTCCACGCGATCACACTCCCGCAGGATCCCAAGTTATTGGCGGCCAAAACCAGGGAATTGGCCCGCATCTATCTTGCCGCCGGTATCGACCCGGCGGTCTCGACGATATTTGTCCAATCCGATGTCGCTGAGCACGCGGAGCTGGCCTGGTTGCTGAATTGTGTTGCCCGCGTGGGCGAACTCGATCGCATGACTCAGTTCAAGGAGAAGGGTCGCAACCAGCGAGACAGCTCCTGCGTCGGGCTTTTCGATTATCCGGTTTTGATGGCGTCCGACATCCTGCTCTATCAAACCGACCTGGTGCCGGTTGGCGAAGATCAAAAACAGCATCTCGAATTGACTCGCGATTTGGCAATTCGTTTCAATCGGGATTTCGGCGAAACGTTTCGCGTGCCCGAACCCTTCATTCCGAAAGTCGGCGCGCGTATCATGTCGCTCGACAATCCGGTGAAGAAGATGTCCAAGTCGGACGAGAACCCGAACAGCGCGATATTGTTGCTGGACGACAAAGATGCGGTTCTTAGAAAATTCAAACGGGCGGTCACGGACTCGGGAACCGATATCCGGTTTGATGAATCGCGACCGGCGATTACCAACCTTCTGATTATTTATCAGCTCTTGACCGGAAAGGGCCGCGAAGAAATCGAAGCGCATTTTGCCGGGCACGGTTACTCCCGGTTAAAGAACGATCTGGCCGAAGTGACGATCGAGTTTTTGACGCCGTTTCAGGAACGAGTCAAAAATATCGGCGATGCGGAACTCGACAAGATCCTGACCGACGGCAGCGACCGAGCACGGAAAATTGCACGGACGACTTTGAATCAGGCGCAAGAGCGGATGGGCCTCAGATGGTGAATCGTAAATGGTGAATGGTAAATAGTGATAGATCCGTTGTGAATGTTCTTAACCATTCACGATTCACTATTTACCATTTACTCTTAAGAGCAGTGGCAGCTCAGCGAGGAGAATGATGAACGAAACTCCCGAATCATCTACTGAGAATGTGAACGTGCCGACAGGCGCGATCAGCGTCGCTGGCGCGTCTCCTGAGATCGTTACGGGTCAGTCCGGCGAAGATGTGAAGTTGATTTTGGGTGAGTTCGCGGGACCGCTTGATCTGTTGCTCTATTTGATCCGACAGGAACAGGTGAGCATTTACGATATTCCGGTCGCGCGAATTACCGACGAGTATCTTCGCTACCTGCGGTTGATGCAGGAATTGGACATCGCTGTGGCCGGCGATTTTCTCGTGATGGCAGCGACGCTGATCGAGATTAAATCGAGAATGCTATTGCCGCCTGATCCGACCGCGGCGGTCGATGAAGATGATGCGCTGGATCCTCGACGCGAGTTGATCGATCGTTTGTTGGAGCACCAGAAATACAAGGCCGCTGCGCAAATGCTCTGGTCCCGGGCTACTGTCGAGCAAGCCGTCTTCACGCGGGCCGAGATCGAGACAGACACACAGAATCCCGAAGTCGCCGCGGGAGTGTTTGATCTGCTCCGAGTGTTTCAGGAAATCCTGACGCGACATAAGGAAGAGGTCCTGCTCGAAATCGAGCGTGACGAAATGACAATGACGGAAATGCTCGAACGTCTGCGAAACATGGTGATGTCGACAGGCGAATTGAACTTGAGAGTTTATTTCGAGCGAGCGACTTCGCGACGTGAGCTGGTGTTGGCTTTTCTTTCCGTCCTTGAGCTTGTGCGAACCACTGAGATTTCATTGATCCAGCGCGAAACATTTGGCGAGATTATCGCTCGCGCCAGCAGCTAAGAAGGTTTATGGCGAATCAGAAACAAGAATCCACGGAAACACTTGAATCGCTTTCGGAATCCGACGATGGCGAGATTGTCATCCACGATGCCGACGCCGAAGACGCGTTGGAAGAGGATCGCCGCCGAGCCGCGAGCGCGGGCGACTCAGCCGAATCCACGGAAACGCCGCATAGCATTCGTGGAATGGACGAGATGGTAGCGATAGTCGAGGCGTTGATCTTCGTTTCCGACGAACCGATTAGCGTAAAGACGATCGCGGACGTGTTAAAGGAAGAGCGCGGCTGGGTCGAGGTTGCGCTGGAAGAGCTGGTGCGCGAATTCAATGCTCGGAACGGTGGGCTTCATTTGCGTGAGGTGGCCGGCGGTTGGCAGTTCGCTACGCGAGCCGAACATCACGAACACGTTCGCGCTTACTTGAAGTCACGACCGAGCGCGAAACTTTCGTTGGCGGCGCTCGAGACGCTGGCTGTGATCGCATACAAGCAGCCGATCACCGTGCCGGAGATTCTAGAGATACGCGGAGTTCAATCGTCGTCGGCGATTAAGACTCTGCTCGACAAGCGATTGATAATTGCCAAAGGCCGGAAAGAGACTGTCGGTCGGCCGATGATGTACGGAACATCGAAAGAGTTTCTGCTTCAGTTCGGACTTAAGGATCTGACCGAGCTGCCGAATGTGGAAGATTTTGATGATTTGGCGGGAGGCGTTTGATTGCGGAATGCGGATTTGGGATTGCGAAATGGCGATTCGTAATTCGACTTAGTCCGAGATCACAATCCGAAATCCCCAATCCGAAATCTGATTTATGCCTGAACGTTTACAAAAATTGATAGCCACGGCCGGGTTGGCGTCGCGGCGCCATGCCGAACAGATGATCACGGCCGGCGAGGTCACGGTTAACGGCAAGGTAGTCACCGAGCTTGGTACAAAAGCAGATCCGTCCAAAGATCACATCAAAGTGCGCGGCAAACTGATTAATCCGCTGCTCGAGGCGCGCGAAAAAGTTTACGTGCTTCTGAATAAACCTCGCGGATATCTCTCGAGCGTAGCAGATCCCGAAGGCCGTCCTTTGGTAACCGAACTTTTGCCGCATGCGCTTGGCCGTCTGCATCCCGTCGGTCGTCTGGATTTCAATACCGAAGGATTGCTGCTGCTCACAAACGACGGCGACTTCACCAATTTCATCACCGCCGCGCGCAATCGCGTGTCGAAGGTGTATGAAGTGAAAGTCAAAGGGGTCCCGCCCGAAAGTGCGGTCGAGCGTTTGCGAAAGGGGATCCGACTCGAGGATGGAGTTCGCTCGGCGCCGGCGGAAATTAAGAGAGTTGACGAAGGCGACAACAACGCCTGGTTCGAGGTAATCCTGCACGAAGGACGCAACCAACAGATACGGCGCATGTTCGATGCTATTGGACATTCGGTTTTGAAATTGCGACGCGTCAGAATAAATAGTTTGACCGTGGAGCCGCTTGCTCCGAAGCAGTGGCGCATGCTCCTGCCGGGCGAGGTCTCACGACTAATGAAGAAACCCGGCGCAAAGCGACCGCCGCGACCAGCGAAAGCGCGCAGCGCGACTCACGGCCGAAGCCGGGGTTAGGGTACAATGCCAATAGTGATGAGTAACGTGTGACGAGTGGCGAATGGATGCGTTTTGTTTCTTCACTCAGCAGTCGTTACTCATCACTAATTACTGTCTTTTAGGGGCTTCAGAATGGAATTCGAGCTGAACGAAGAGCAGCAGCAAGTTCGGATGAGCGTGCGCGAATTCGCCGAAGGCGAGATCGCGCCGCACGTGATGGAGTGGGATGAGTCGCAGCATTTTCCTGTCGAGTTGATTCCCAAGCTCGCCGAGCAGGGATTGATGGGCGTCATCTTTCCCGAAGAGTACGGCGGCGCGGGAATGGGTTATGTCGAGTACGCTACCATCATCGAGGAGCTGTCTCGTGTCGACGGATCGGTCGGAATTTCAGTCGCAGCGCATAACTCGCTTTGCTCGAATCACATTTTCACATTCGGAACTGAGGAACAGAAACAAAAGTTCCTGATTCCGCTGGCCCAGGGCAAACACCTTGGCGCCTGGGGTCTGACAGAGCCGAGCGCTGGGTCCGACGCGTCTGGTACGCGCACCACCGCGGTACAACAGAATGGCGGATGGCTCGTCAACGGTTCGAAGAATTTCATCACTCACGCGATTCATGGCGACACCTGTGTGGCCGTTGCTGTTACCGACCGCTCGAAAGGCAATAAGGGAATCACGGCGTTCATCTTTGAAAAAGGAATGAACGGCTTCGCGCCCGCGAAGAAGGAAAACAAGCTCGGCCTGCGCGCGTCGGAAACGGCCAGCGTCGTGTTCGAGGATTGTTATGTTCCTGACGAGAACCGGATCGGCGAACTCGGCGAAGGATTCACCCAGGCAATGCAGGTGCTGGACGGAGGTCGAATTTCAATAGCGGCGCTGGCAGTGGGAATTGCGCAGGGCGCATACGAGTCGGCCATCCGTTACGCAAAAGAGCGCCAGCAGTTTGGAAAGCCCATTGCCGAATTCCAGGCGATTCAGTTCAAGCTGGCTAACATGGCGACCGAGATCGAAGCTGCTCGTTTGCTGATGTATCGCGCCGCGTTTTTGAAAGATCAGAACAAGCGCGTGACGAAAGAATCTGCGATGGCGAAGCTTTACGCGTCGGAAATGAGCGTGCGTGTTTGCGAAGAGGCGATCCAGATCCACGGCGGTTACGGGTACACCAAAGACTATCCGCCTGAGAAGTACTGGCGCGATTCGAAGCTCTGTACCATCGGTGAGGGAACCTCCGAGATCCAGCGCATCGTCATCGCGCGCCAGCTTTTAAGACAGTGACGAGTGATAAGTGACAGGTGACAAGCAACCAGCTAAAACGCTCAGCCCGCACTTGTCACTTGTCACCTGTAACTTTTCACTTCAGTAATGAGCGCTGTTACCAATCTTCCGATCGTTGAAAAAGTACTGGCGGGCGATTCGCGCGCCGTGGCTCGGGCTATCTCGAAAGTAGAAGATGGCACGCAAGGCTCGGCCGAATTGATGAAAGAGATTTTCGCGCACACCGGGAAAGCGCTGGTTGTGGGAATAACCGGCGCGCCGGGAGCGGGGAAGTCATCGCTGGTTGATAAGCTCGCGCTGAAGTACCGACAGCAGGGCGATCGTGTCGGGATCGTGTGCGTTGATCCATCCAGCCCATTTTCGGGCGGGGCGATTCTGGGTGATCGCATCAGAATGCAGACGCTGGGATTGGATCGCGGCGTCTTTATTCGTTCGATGGCTACTCGCGGAAATCTTGGCGGCCTTGCGCGCGCGACTGTTGACGCTGTCGCGATTATGGATGCGGCGGGCTACGAAAAGATAATTATCGAGACCGTCGGAGTCGGGCAGGACGAAGTTGAAGTCGTGAAGGCGGCGGACGTATCGGTCGTGGTTTTGGTGCCCGGAATGGGTGACGATATTCAGGCCATCAAGGCCGGCATCATGGAGATCGGCGACGTATTCGTGATCAATAAGGCCGATCGAGAAGGCGTGCTAAGGACAGAAAAGGAATTGGAAGCGCTGCTGTCTTTGGCGATGCGACAGGATTTCTGGCAGCCCCCGATCGTCAAGACAGTGGCCACGGAAAATAAGGGAATCGTCGATTTAGTTGCCGCAATTGACAGTTATTACGAGTTTCAGCGAACGACGGAAGCCTCGACGGTGCGCCGTCACGCGATCGCGAAATGGCGGATTCTGGAGCTTCTGCGCGAGCAACTCCTGGCGCGAACCCTCGACCGGCATTCGGCATCAGACAAACTCGAAACTCTGACCTCGGAAGTGGCGAACAAAAGCCGCGATCCGTATTCGGCGGTTGAAGAGCTGCTCAAGTGAGGAGAGATGTTAGATGTTGGATGTTAAATCGTAGAAGGTAGAAGTGAGGAGACAGAAGGCAGAAGGCGAAGTGCTGACAAGGAGCCACGCCGGTGTGGTGCATCGAATCACTAAAACCTAAAACCTAAAACCTAAAACCGAAGACCAAAAACCAGAAACTGACCACTCTTGATGAAATTGGAACACATCGGCATTGCAACGCGCGGGATCGACGAAGCCATTGGCTTCTGGCGCGATGCGCTCGGGCTGCAGGTATCCGAAACCGAAGTGGTGGAAGATCAGAAAGTACGGGTGGCCATGCTTCCCATCGGCGAACAGCGCGTCGAGCTGCTCGAGCCGACCAGCGACGATTCGCCGATCGCAAAGTTTCTGGAGAAACGCGGCTCGGGTATTCATCACATCGCTGTCCGCGTAGACGATATTCGCGCAACGCTTGCGCGTCTGAAATCAAATGGCGCTCGGTTGATCGACGAAACACCGCGTATTGGCGCCGGCGGCTGTCAGGTCGCATTTATTCATCCCTCATCAGCCAACGGCGTGCTGCTTGAGTTGGTGGAGCACACTGAATCACAAAACGACGAATGATCGATCGAACTTTTTAAGGAGAATGTAATGAATAATTGCCACCAATGTGGAGCTATTTTAGACGAGGGCCAATCAGTTTGCCCGACGTGTGGCGCAGAAAATAATCCGGCGTTGTCGGCTAGCGAATCAGACGCTGTGGTCGATTCCTCCAGCGACGCGGTCGCAGCAACCGAAGCGGAGACGGTTGCGGTCGAAGCTGATTCAGCCGCCGACGAATCGACGGAGGCTACTGTCGCGGCTGCTCCGGCAAGGCCCGCTGCAAAGGCGACTCCAGCGGCCGGTAAAGGAATGACCTCGGTCACGAAAGCGTGGATCGCGATTGGCGTCGCGGTGGTATTGGCGGCCGGTCTTATTTTTTGGCAGACCAAGGCAAAGCATGGCGGTGTCAATCTCAGAAACCTGACTGCCGAGGACATGAAGTTGCTGGTGGCGGACATGCCGCCGCAGATGCGCAGCCAATTGGCGTCGGATGAAAAGGAACGTAAAGAGTTCGCCAAGCAGATCAAGCAGGTGCTCGCGCTTGCTGCCGAGGCACGCGCGGCCGGCATGGCCGATAAGCCGGAGACGAAGGACCAGCTCGACTTGATGCGTTCGTTAATCACGGCAGAGATGTACGAGAAGAAACAGATGGATGCTCGCGGTCCGTCACCGGCGTTCGCCGACATCAAGGAAGAGGACGTCAAGGCGTTTCTTGGACAGCCCGGTCAGGATCAGAAGTTTGAAAGCTTTATCAAGACTGCGCAGGCGATGGGATTGCTAGGCCCCGGCGAACTTCCCGAAGAGCAGCGCAAGCAGATCAAAGATGAATGGGCCAAGGTCATGATCACCGACCGCAAAGCGACCCAGCAGGGCTTTGATAAGACACGTCCCGTCGAGCTTCACATCGCGTTTCAGCAGGCGCGGCTTCTGGCGCAGCAATACGCGAAAGAAAAACTGGAAGGCCAGTTGAAAGCCACCGACGAAGAGGTAAACGCTTACATCGCGAAGCACCCGGAATTGGACGACAGCAAAGTCAAAGCTCAGGCCGAGGAAGTTCTCAAACGCGTAAAGGCGGGCGAGGACTTTGCAAAGCTGGCGAAAGAGTTTTCAACCGACCCGAGCAACAAAGACAACGGCGGCGACTTGAATTGGTTTGGACGCGGCCAGATGGTGAAGGAGTTTGAGGACGCGGCTTTCGCGCTTCAGCCCGGCGGGATCAGCGATGTCGTGCAAACGCCCTTCGGATTCCACATTATCAAAGTCGACGAACGTCGTACCGAAAAGAACGCCGAAGGTAAAGATGAAGAACAGGTCCACGCGCGACATATCCTGATTGCTTCGGGTGCGAAGTCAGACAATCCAATGGGCCCGCCCCAATCGGGTCGCGAGCAGGCACGCGAGGCGGTCGAGAAAGAGAAGCGCGAGAAGTTGTTGGCCGAAATCACTTCGAGAAACAACATTACCGTCGCGGAAAACTTCGAAGTCGAGAAGCCGCCGGCACCGCAACCGCAACAGTTCCCCGGAATGCCTCCCGGATCCGAAATGCAGCCAGGTGCGCCTCCAGGTGCGCAACCGGGCGCAGCTCCGGGCACGGCCGATCCGATAGGGCCACCGCCACCAGTGCAATCCACTGGTAAGGGAAAAGTTAAAGGTGGCAAGGGCAACCCGCTAAAGCCCAAACCCTAGAGATCCGCATGCAGTTCGGCGATTACCGTGTAGAGATAATTCCTGACACGGAATTTTGGCTCGATGGCGGGGCGATGTTCGGCATCGTCCCGCGCGAGCTTTGGTCGCGAGTTTGTCCGCCGGACGATCGCAATCGCATTCGATTGAACATGAACTGTCTGTTCATCGAAGCGGGTGACGAGCGCATTCTGATTGATACCGGCATCGGCGATAAATGGTCGCCGCGTCAGGCGGAAATTTACGGAATCGATCGCAAGCAAACTCTGAACGAGTCGCTGCGAGAATACGCGGAAGCAGATTCCGAAGATGTGACCATCGTCATCAATACGCATTTGCATTTTGATCACGCCGGTGGAAATACGGTACGAGACGCGGATGGTCGTCTGACGCCGGCATTTCCCAACGCAAGATATTTCGTGTCGCGGTCTGAGTTGGCGCATGCGGAAGCACCGCACGAGCGCGACCGAGCAAGCTATCTCCCCGAAAATTGGCAGCCGTTGAGAGAGTCGGGACAGCTCGAACTGAAGGACGAGTCGTACGAGGTCGTTCCAGGTCTGGCTATGCAAACGATCGCAGGCCATTCTCGGACGATGCAGAGCGCCCGCTTGGATCGAGGCGGGAAAACGCTTTTTGCTTTTGCTGACCTGGTGCCGACGCGAGCTCATGTTCGCTTACCATGGATAATGGGATTCGATCTTTATCCGGTCGAGACGCTGGAAGCAAAGAAACGCTTGTTGCCTGCAGCAGCAAGCGAGAATTGGGTTTGCCACTTCTATCATGATCCCGACGCACCGCTTTGCCGAATTAGCGATTTTGACGGTAGCTACAAAGCGGAACCAATTGGCTGTATGGAGGATTTGAAGAAATGAAAAGACCGCTGATGTTAATGCTTGCCGTTGCGATCGTCGCGGCGACGATGTCCGCCGGAATGGCACGAAGTGTTCAGGATGACAAGAAGAGCGAACCTGAACTACTGATCAAGACTTCAAAATTCCTGGAAGAGAGACCGTTTGATAAGGACGCGAAGAAAGCCCGAGGATGGGCCATCACGTGGATCATCGAGACCGATAAGGTAAGCGTAATGGTGTGTTCTCTCATTCTTGGTGTCGAAGAGATATATAAATACAGTAGTGAGTTAATTAGTCAGTACACGATCGGCATGGCCGCCTTCAAACTTGCGAATCCGGAACGCGCCAAGGATGAAGATGCGGCACAGTTGGCTGGTATTGAAAGTTCGATAAAAGCCTACGAGGCGATAGTGAAAGACAAGCCTAAGCACCGAAACGCGTTCATGGATGACTTGATCACCAAGCGCACGAACGGCACGCTTGCAGCCTACGTATTGGAAAATAATTGCAAGGACAAAAAATAGAGGAATGGAACGAGCAAAAATCGGAATCATCGGCGGCAGCGGGCTTTACCAGATGCCGGAGCTGACGGAGGTCGAAGAGGTAAAGATAGACACGCCGTTCGGCAGTCCGTCGGATGTTTTTATCATGGGCACGCTCGAAGGCGAGCGAGTGGCTTTTCTTCCCCGTCACGGACGAGGCCATAAACTGCTGCCGACCGAGCTGCCGTTCCGCGCGAATATCTACGCGATGAAGCTTTTGGGCGTCGAGCGCATTTTGTCGGCTTCTGCGGTCGGTTCGTTGCAGGAAAAATACGCTCCGCTGGACATGGTGATTCCGGACCAGTTCTTCGATCGCACTCGAGCTCGCGCGCGCGAATCCACTTTTTTTGGAGACGGCATCGTCGCGCACATCGCGTTTGCGCATCCGGTCTGCGAATCGTTGGGAGATGTTGTCGAAGCTGCCTGCGGCACGGCCGATGTCAAAACACATCGCGGCGGCACCTATATTTGTATGGAGGGGCCAGCGTTTTCCACGGTTGCTGAATCAAACCACTACCGTCGTTCCGGCATGGATATCATCGGGATGACAAATCTTCAGGAAGCCAAGCTGGCGCGCGAAGCTGAAATTTGTTACGCGACGCTGGCGCTGGTTACCGACTATGACTGCTGGCACGAGGAACACGATGCTGTCACGGTCGAAACGGTCATCGAGAATTTGAACAAGAACGTGCGAAACGCGCAGATCATAATGCGCGACGCGGTGAAGCGGCTGGCGGACAAACCGCGCGATTGCAAATGCGGATCGGCTTTGAAAAACGCGATCTTCACCGCGCCCGGTCTTTGGCCGCTGCAAACGTTGGAGAAGCTGGACGCGATCATTGGCAAGTACGCAGGGAAGTGACGACGCGATAGAGATCCGATCGGTTGGATGTTGCGCTCGTCTCGTTTCAAAGCATTGGAGGTTATATGAAAAGAGCAATTTTGATTTCCGGACTCGCGCTGTTTGCGCTGATCGGATCTGCGGCAAGCGCAAACGCGCAAGGTAGCTCGCGCGGACCCGACCCTGCCACGCTTCGCGATTCGGAGCTCGAACGCGACTCGAAACACAACCTCGAAGTTGCTCGCCATTACTACAAGTTGCGGAAGGCCTATCGCGCTGCCATCGCTCGTTGCGAAGAAGTCATCGCAGGCAATCCCACATTTTCAAGAATCGATGAAGTGCTTTACATCGCGGGTATGAGTAGCCTGAAGCTATCTGAAAATAAAGCAAAACAAAACGCGGCTGAAACACCTGAAGGATTGCGCGAAAAGGCACGCGGGCACTTTGAGGTTTTAGTATCAGAGTTTCCCGATAGCGAATTTCGCGAACCCGCGGAGAAAGAGCTTCGCGCAATGGGAGTCGAACCCAAGCCCAAGGCGGAAGAGAAGAAGCCTTAATACCTATAAAAATCTGTCAGAGGAGAGAATTCGAATAATGTCCCTACTTGTAGTCGGCTCGGTTGCGTTTGATGCGGTCGAAACTCCGTTCGGCAAACGCGAAAAGATGTTGGGTGGTTCCGCAACGCATTTTTCAATCGCCGCGAGCTTTTTTTCGGACGTGCGCGTCGTCGGTGTTGTAGGCGGTGACTTTGGAGCCAGCGAAGACGAAGTATTCGCCAAACACGAGATTGATACCACGGATCTTGAACGCATTCAGAATGGCAAGACGTTTTTCTGGCGCGGACGATACGATTACGATCTGAACACGGCGCACACGCTCGATACGCAGCTGAATGTCTTTGCCGATTTTCAGCCGAAGCTTTCTGCCGATTCGCTGTCGTCGCGGTTCGTTTTCCTTGGCAACATCCAGCCGGATTTACAGAGACAGGTTCGCGAGCAGCTAAAAGACGCCGAGCTCGTTGCTCTCGACACGATGAACATGTGGATCAACGAGACTCGTGAATCGTTGCTTAAGACGATTAGAGGTGTCCACGTAGTTATCATCAACGACGCCGAGGCTCGCCAATTGGCGGACGAGCCGAATTTGATCAAAGCCGCGCGAAAGATCCTGTCGTGGGGTCCGTCGGCACTGGTGGTGAAGCGTGGCGAATACGGTGCGGCGCTGATTACGCCGCAAACATATTTCGCCATTCCTGCGTATCCGTTGGAATCCGTATTCGACCCGACCGGCGCGGGCGACACCTTCGCAGGCGGCTTTATGGGTTATCTGGCCAGTCACGAGACGATCGACGAAGCCGCCATGCGACGCGCGATGATCTTCGGTTCGGTGATGGCGTCGTTTAACGTGGAAGAATTTGGCACCGAGCGTGTGCAGCGTCTGACGCATGAAGAGATCAACAACCGATTCCGCACCTTCAAAAAGATGACGCATTTTGAAGAGATCCCGTTCGAGCGCGCGGTAACGGCTACGCGATAAATTGTCCGACAAACTTCAGTTTGTCGCTTGGAATATGAATTGGAGTCTCTCGCAGGAACTCGCAGTCAGGAAGGGGGACCCTGTCCTCGCCACAAGTTCGATTTTTCATCAAGGTGTTAATTAACGAGACAAGCGGGGACAGGGTCCCCTTCCCGACTGCGAGTTCCTCTAAAGTTGAGAGTTCGGCACGCTTGAGCTTGTCTGCCCTTTACCCGCTTCACCTTTCCTCCTAAACTACATCCAATCAAGTAATCAGTCGTTTCACATCACGAGGAGGGACTATGTTCTGTCCTGTTTGCGAATCGGAATACGAAGCCGGCATCACGCAGTGTCCGGACGACAACACCGAACTGGTCGCCCGGCTTACGAGCGAAAACACGGTTCACGATGATAGCGAGGCCAAATGGGTTCATCTTCACCACATCGGTTCGCCGCAGGCCGCTGAGATGGTCGCAGATATTTTGAGTCAGAACGGAATCCGCGCGGCGGTGCAGTCGGGAGGAGCAGATGCGCTAGCACCGCTGCTCTCAACAACCCTCGGCTCTGTAGTGTTGGTAGACGAACGGGACTACGATCGTGCGCAGGAAATCTATTCGGCATTCTTCGGTGGCGATACCACGCCGCTGACTGGGTCTACTATTGAAGATGACATCGAGCTTGCCCAGGAAGACCAGGAGCGAAACGACGATTAGCGAATGGGAACAAGGTGACCAAACGGGGCAGAAGCCCGACCGTGAGGGAGGGCGTTCTAGTCGCGTTGGCGAGACCAATTATGGAGCACGCAGCTTTGCAAGAGCGAGTCACCAGTAGTGAAGCTGGAACGCCCTCCCTCACGGTCGGGCTTCTGCCCCGTTAGGCAATCCCGAGTTGTTCAATGAGCACTCAAGCCGACAAAGCCATCGTCGTCCTGTTGACCGCGAGTAGTCGCGAGGAGGCCGCGCGGCTCGCCGAGTTGCTGGTTGGTGCGCGATTGGCGGCATGCGTTCAGATCATGCCTGAGATGGAATCCGTTTATTGGTGGAAAGATAAGATCGAGCGAACCCCGGAGATACTGCTTTTAGCAAAGACTACCGAACACAAATTCGGAGAGCTGGAAAAGGCGGTACGATCGCTTCACAGCTACGAAACTCCTGAGATCGTAGCGCTTCCCGTTACTGCGGTTTCAGCTCCTTACCTGGAATGGTTAACGACCACGGTCGGCTAATCCCACTTTTCAAACTCAGTTCTAAATATCGTCAGCGACGATTTGTTCGAATTCCTCCGGGGAGTTCTGACTTCGAGAGATGATCTCGACCACTTCTTCCGGTGAATCCGTCACGTGAAGAAGTCGAAAGTCGGGTTGGGAAATCATGTTCTCGCCCAACGCCGACTTTTCGATCCAGGTAATCAATCCCTTCCAGTAGTCAGATCCGAAAAGGACTACGGGGAAATTCCTGATCTTGCGGGTTTGAATCAAGGTCAGCGCTTCAAAGAACTCGTCCAGCGTTCCGAAGCCGCCCGGAAAAATAACAAATGCGCAGCTGTACTTCACAAACATCGTCTTGCGCACGAAGAAGTATTTGAAGGTAAGCGATCGCGTCAGATAGATGTTCGGAGCCTGCTCGAACGGTAGCTCGATGTTGCAGCCGATCGAGATACCGCCGGCCTCGAATGCTCCGCGATTGGCCGCTTCCATCATGCCCGGCCCGCCACCGGTGATAACCGTAAATCCGGCTTTTGCCAAAAGCCCGGCAGTCTCCTGCGCTGCCTTGTACTGCGGATGATCGGGTTTGATTCGAGCCGAGCCGAAGATCGAAACGCCGCGAGTGACTGTGGCCAGATCGTCAAAGCCCTGCACGAATTCTCCCATGATGCGAAAGACACGCCATGTGTCTGTGTGGGTGAATTCGTCGGGCCGGGGAGTTTGAAGGAGTTGCTCGTCCTGTGTTACCTGCGACGCGGGGTGATCTTTGCGGTCAGTTTCGGCCATAAGAGAGTTTGGAGAGTCCCTAGAGTTCAGAGAGTTCAGAGAGTTCAGAGAGTTTGGAGAGTTTGGAGAGTTTGGAGAGTTTAGGAGTTCAGAGAGTTTTGAGAGTCGAGAGAGTTTGGGGGGAGCGGGTTTAGGGAGTTCGCAAAGCTCTCGATCGTCTTAACTCTGAACTCTCTGAACTCCCCAAACTCCCCGAACTCCCCAAACTCCCCAAACTCTCTGAACTCTCTGAACTCCCCAAACTCTCCCCTCAGAACGCCATGATGTTGTAGCCGCAGTCGACATGCAGCACCTCGCCCGTAATTCCCGATGCGAGCGGGCTGCATAGGAAGAGCGCGGCGTCGCCGACTTCGCGTGCTTCGACGTTGCGACCGAGCGGCGCCCGTTCCGCGTGATGCTTCAACATCAATCCCATATTGGAAACGCCTCGCGCGGAGAGCGTGTTGATCGGGCCGGCGCTGATTGCATTCACGCGTATGTTTCGTTTGCCCAGATCCGCGGCCAGGTATCGAGTACTCGCTTCCAGCGCGGCCTTTGCTACGCCCATCACGTTGTAGTTTTGAACGACTTTTTCAGCGCCGTAGTAACTCATCGAAACGACGCTGCCACCATCGGTCATCAATGGCGCGGCGGCTCGGGCCAGTTGGCATAACGAGTACGCGCTGACTTCCAGCGCCGTCAGAAATCCGTCGCGTGAAGTATTTACGAACTCGCCTTCCAACTCTTCCTTCGGCGCATAGGCGATGCTGTGAATCAAAATGTCCAGCCGCCCGAATTCTTGCTTAACCGTCTCAAACGTCTGATCAACTTCTTCCTGTCTGGTGACGTCGCAGGGAAGGATCAGCGTTCCGGGCATCTCTTTGGTCAAGGCCTCGACGTTCTCCTTCAGCCGCTCGCCCTGGTAGGTAAACGCCAATCGAGCGCCCGCGTCGCTGAGCGCCTTAGCTGTCGCCCATGCGATCGAGCGCTTATTCGCGACGCCAAAGATAATGCCGAGTTTGTCTTTAAGCATGGGGAGAAGGTCTCAAGTCCAAAGTCCAGGGAAGCCACAAGTCCAGGTCCCAAGTCCAAGGTTTCAAGTCCGAGGTTCAACGTCAGCATCCGCGCAAACACTTTGGACCTTAGACTTTGGACCTGGGACCGCCTTTACGCCGCCGCGCTTTGCGGCTCGCCGTTCATCAACTGCTTATACTCTCCGCTTTCGACCCACTTCAGAATCTCTGAAACGCGCCAGACGGGAAACGGATGCGTCATACCGGAAGTGATAACGTCGGCCCAGAAACGATCGAGCGCTTTCTCGTCGTAATTTTTCTGAAAGTCGCGAGCTTGTACCAGGAACTGTTCGTAATCGACTTTGGAAGCAAACGTCCCGCCCGCCAGTTTCATCATCGTGCGACCAATCACGTGAGGATCCTGAGTTACGAGCAAGGCAGCTCGGTCACATGAAAGCTCCGCGCGTCTGGCCCATGCCAACAGCGCAGCGCGCATCGTTCCCGAAAGAATCTGCGTAATGATGTTTGCCCACGGCGTCGCCGCCAACGCGACATTGGCGAGCGCTTCCAGCAATCGGGCAGCCGTCAAATACAAGACGTGCTCGGCGTGGATGTGGCCTACTTCGTGTGCGACCACGGCCAAAACTTCTTCATCCGTCAGGCGCTCGATCAAAGACGAGTGCAGCACGATCACTGGCCGCTCAACTCCGCCGGTGAAGGCGTTGACGATCGGGTTCTGTTGCACAAACAGCTCCGGCATGTCGACGCCGAGCGTTGTGCAAGCGATCTGTAATTTGGCGTAAAGATCCGGACACTGTTCGGTGGTGACCTTCACAGCGCTGGCGGTGAAGATAACTCGTATGGCCGACTCGCCTGTCACGGCCAGCAATTTCTTAAGCGCGGAATCTATTCCGGGAATAGTGCGAAGCGCAGCCAATGCACGGCTGTCGGCTGGATGTATGTATTCATGCTTATCGAGGTCTGCAAATTTCTTGTGCGGCGCATCGGAAAGGGGAAGTCGGCATCGCCCGCATCGCGCTGAACCGCCGTCGGCGCGGGTGTTGTTTCGTTGACCGCAGTAACGACACCTGATGAAGTCGCCATTGCCCTGAGTCTGCATGGATTCGTTTTCTGACATATTCACTCTTTCGTGCTTGCGAGATTAATCGTGGCAATTATAGGTAAGCCCTTGCGTATCAGCAATCACCGGAGTTCGAGGCTGTGTGCAGTTTGAATATTTTTCTCGCGATCGATTGATGAAGGCGCGGTCAACGGACCACGAAATGCACGAAAGGAGAAAAGAAAAATCACACGAAACAGCTATCTCGGTTCTATTTCGTGTGATTTCGACGCGTCTTCGTGCACTTCGTGGATCGTACACTCTGTTCGGCTTCACATTAGGCCGGAACGAAACTGCGCCAATACCAGTTAACAAATCATCAGTGCTTAAAGTGCCGCACGCCGGTGAAGATCATGGCTAGTCCGTGCTTGTTTGCTGCGGCAATCACCTCGTCGTCACGCACAGACCCTCCCGGCTGGATGACTGCAGTAATTCCATGCTTGGCCGCTTCGTCGACTCCGTCGCGAAAAGGGAAGAACGCATCCGACGCCAGGACCGAACCGCGAACCGGAAGTTGAGCCCGCATTGCGCCCAATCGAACCGAATCGACTCGCGACATCTGTCCAGCGCCAACCCCAACGGTCTGGCCCTCGCGCGCGTAAACGATGGCATTCGACTTTGTATGCTTGCAGACAGTCCACGCGAACAGCAGCGCGCGTACTTCTTCTTCAGTCGGTTCGCGCTGCGTCACCGTTTTCAAATCACCCGGCGAAAGCTTGTGAGCGTCGCGGGTTTGCGCCAGCATCCCACCCGAAATCTGTCTGTACTCCAAACCTCCGATTCGCGCAGCCGCACCGGCGCAAAGAATCCGCAGGTTCTTTTTTGCACGCAGGACCTCGAGCGCCGCGGCTTCAAATTCCGGTGCGATCACCACCTCCGTAAAGATCTCCGTCACGGCTCGCGCCGCGGCTTCATCAACTTTGCGATTGAAAGCTACGATCCCGCCAAACGCGGAGACAGGATCGGTCGCCAACGCCCGCCGGTAAGAGTCCTCGAGAGAGGTCCCCAAACCGACCCCAGCCGGATTGGTGTGCTTGATAATCGCGCACGCCGCTTCGTCGAAATCACAAACCAACTGCCAAGCGGCATCTGCATCCACATAATTGTTGTAGGACATCTCCTTGCCGCCGAGCAGTTCGGCTTGAGCTACGCCTTTCTTTTCCGCGGCCTCGTCTTCATACAGCGCGGCTTTCTGGTGCGGGTTCTCGCCGTACCGTAGGTCGGTCATCTTGCCTAAGCGAGGCTGCCGGTAGCTTTCAAACTCGTCCGCGTCACCATCCGAGCGTTCGTCAATTTCCTGGTCAACTGCTACCGCTGCCACTCCTTCGGAAAAGAGATTCATGTAACTCTGCATGGCAGCGACAAGCGTAGGAATTGGCGGGAAGAATTGCCAGCTCGTTAGGTCTTCAGCAGGAAGTTGGGATCTTAGATAAGAAAAAACAGCCGTGTCATACAGAGCGGTTCGCATGTATGCGAGTCGCGCAAGCTGGCCACGTGTTTCGAACGAAAGCGAGCCGTTCTGCTTTTCGAGTTCTTCCAAAACACGCTCGTATAGCTCCGGCGAGGTGACAACGGCCACGTCGCGAAAGTTCTTAGCCGCCGAACGAATCATGGCCGGGCCGCCGATATCAATCTGCTCGATAGCTTCTTCGAGAGTCGAACCCTCGCGTGCGATTGTTTGTTCGAACGGATAAAGATTGACGACGACCAGATCGATCGGTTCGATCTGGTGTTCCTGCATCGCCGCAACGTGTGTCTGGTCGTCGCGAAGAGCCAGCAAACCGCCATGAATCTTCGGATGCAGAGTCTTGACGCGACCGTCCATTAGTTCCGGAAAACCGGTTA
Organism: Pyrinomonadaceae bacterium; assembly: GCA_963702045.1. GTDB lineage: Bacteria > Acidobacteriota > Blastocatellia > Pyrinomonadales > Pyrinomonadaceae > JACMLC01. The sequence continues at coordinate 3,187,801 of OY969701.1, read as the reverse complement.
CATCCGAGATGTCGCGGACACTGATGCCGGCGTCGCGAAGCGCAGAAGCGGTGCCGCCGGTGCTAATGATCTCGACCTCGAATCGCGCCAATTCTCGAGCGAACTCGACGATTCCGGTCTTGTCCGAAACGCTTAAGAGCGCTCGTCTTATTTTTCGCAGTCCTTGTTTTTCTATATCCGCCATCTGTTCTCTTGTTATCCCATTCTTGCGTTCTGTTCGCTCGGTGGCCGGCTTTTTGGTGCGGCGCACTATGGATTCAACGCGTATCCATCTCGAAGCGCGCGAACTCGAAGCTTGCGCTTTTCCTTGTCAGTCAGTCTCAATTCGATCTTGTGAAAACGCCCGTCGGTTTCTGAGTCCGAAGGATAATAGCCGAGCAGATATTGTCCTCTCAAATCAAGGTCAATGTCGGCCAGAATCGGTTGGAGGTCGAAAGATCCGGTCGGATTCAACGATGCAGCGACGTCGCCTGCGACGAAGTATCGGCCACCGGTTTTCTCCGCCAGATCGCGAAAGCCCTTGGCGGCAGGTCTCTGAACAAGCCGGCCGTCGCGCGGAGCATAAAGCGGAATGTGAATCACGTAAATCGAGACTGCTCGTCGCGCGGCTTGTTCGATCACTTCGCGAGAACGCGTCGTGCTAACCGTGTCCAGGCCATCGCTGATCAAAATTATGATTCGACGCTCGGTCGGGTCACCACGTCGGGTATCGAATGCCTGGATCGCGCTCAACGTCGAATCGAAGATAGCCGTTCGGCGATCGCGAAAAGGCGGAATATCAAATGCTCTCAATGCCTGATCCGGCGCAGCGGAAAACGGCGCTACCAACTCGGCCTGCTCCGCAAAGCGCGCGACCGCGACCTGAGATCCAGGACCAAACCGCGAGAACAATCCAAGCGCGGTCTCGCGCTGTTGCCGGATCACATCCCGAATACTCCCCGATGCGTCCAGCGCAAACATGAGCGCTACCTTGTCTGTGCCCGTAGCGAAAAAATCTGTCTTCACTACTCGCCCGTCATCGCGTACTTCAAAGTCGGCCACAGAGAGACCCAGCACCCGCCGTCCCTTCGAATCAATAACATAGGCCGGGATCGTCACCAGATCGGTTCGAACGCGCTCGACATCTTCCGCGGTTGTGTCTTGCGCAAAGACACAGGTCGGCGCTGAAAAAATCGCCAGGTAAATTGGTACTGAGAATAAAAGGAGTGTAGCCACTGCGGCGAGTGGAAAGGGGTTTTTCCGATCCAACGCAGCGGTAATTGCCATAATGCCGCCGGGGCTGACTAGAAAAAGAAGCGCCCGAAAAGCAGCAGGCCGATGATCAACGCAAGCGTGATGATGATGATTTTGACGAGGCTCACAGCCAAATTCCTTATGAATAGAGGGCCAAGCCCGAAAACGGAGGTGAAAACGAATCTAATTCTATGGTTGCCGGCGCGCACCTGTCAACGTAACCACTTTACCGCTGCGCCGTTGCTTGATGTCGAGAAATACGCTGGCGATTGGCTCAAGGTTCGAACAAATTCGTCGAAAGATGCTCAAATAACAAGAACCTCGCAGTCAGGAAGGGGACCCTGTCCCCGCTTCAACCTGGCCTGATCTCAGCTGAATAGACCAATCTCAAAGAGCGGGGACAGGGTCCCCTTCCTGACTGCGAGGTCATTGATCATTGAATGCCGGCGCAGCTATCACGGGCGCGGATTGCGCAGAGTTCACTTGAACCGTATAGACATCCTGCCGCTGAAGAGTCGCGGATAACCAACGTGCGTCCCGCTAAAAACCGATTCGAAATTGTAGAGAAACACTTCGTTCGTCAGATTTCGAACGTCGAATTGCACGTTAAGCGAAGTCCGCTCCTTCCGAAAGAGGTCGGCGCCGATCGAGAAATCGAGAACGGTTCGCGGTCGAGTACGGCCTCGTTGAAAATCGATTTCGTTGTACAGACGAGGATCGAAGCCTTCCGCTACAAACTCAGCCAGCGTCGTATGGGGCTCGACATCGGTTGGATAACCCGAATCGTAACGACCGCCGAAGATTGCATAGATACCGGATCGATGATGCGTGTAGCTCAGTTGGAATTGCCCTGAGTTGCGCTGATCATGATCGTTCGCGAAAACCAATCCCGGATGTTCCAGGCTCTCCACCGCTTCGCCCAGAAACAGCCCGCCGTTTATCGGCGTCACGCCATAGGCCCTGGCGTTGGCGTAAGACATGAACCCGCGAAACCCGGCGATCTCCGAAGATTCGAGGCGGACTTCTTCGCCCGTCACTCGCCCGGACGAAATAGTGATCGGGAAAATGATACCGGTGTCGAAGAACTGATCCTTATCGGCGAAGTTGATAATGCGTTTCTGATAAACGCTCAGGCTCAATCGAAAGAAACGAGAGACTTGTTGTTGCAGTCCAGCCTCGTAGACATTCTGTTTGTCTGGAAGGATCGGTCGAACTCCGGTTTGTCCCTGCAAGACCGAAAGCGGAGAAAGCGCGGCGGCTTCCGGGGAACTCGCCAGCAGGAGATTCTCGGCCGGCGGGTACTGGAACAGACGATTGTACGAAGCGCGAATCGTCGTGTGCGTGCGCGGAATGTAATAAGCAAAGCCGAGTCGAGGACTAAATGCCTGGTCGCTTATCAGCAATTCGTAGCTGTCGAATCGCAGCCCGACATCAATTGTGAAATTGCGAAACGGCGAAAATCGGTCCTGCACATAAAGGCCTACGGCACTGCCTGACTTTCTATCTCGGAAAAGAAACGGATTTGTCGCACTGAACGCATTGACTGGATTTGTGACCGGGTTGCCGTTCGGATCAATCAGATCCGGGAAAGGCTCAGTCGGATAAAACGAGAACTCTTCTCGAACCGGAGTATGAGTGAACTGCCCGCCAAACTTTACGTTATGAATTCCCTTCGAGATCGATATCGCGACTACTCCGCCAACATTCTGCAGAGTGCGATCCTGAAACGCCACGACCGGCGTAGATTGCGGATTGCTGGTCAACCGCGCTGTGCCGTATCGATTGAAGAACGAGAATTGTCCCAGCGTGGTCGGAGAGAAGATATGCTCGAACGAAATAAACTGAGAGCTGTCGCGCAGTCGTTGCCTCTGCTCTTGTCCGGCCGCTTGCTGTTCGACGCGGTTCGGTACCTGAAAATTAGAGCCGCCGAAAATGAAAGTCCCTCGTATCAGGTTTCTTTCGTCGAAGTGATAATCAAGTCGGACAAACCCTTTGCCCGTTCGCCCGAAGTTGTAGAAATTGTCGATCGTCGTCGGGTCCAGAAACCTCTGTGAAGTCGTTGCCGATAGATTCGAAAGAAAGCCGAACTTCTTTGTATGAGTTGAAAAATCCGTACTGATCTCGCCGGTAGAAAAACTCCCACCTGACATCGTTACGCCTACTTGCGTCGGCATCTCGAGACCGGATCGCGTGTTGACGTTGACGATTCCCGCGAGCTTGTCGCCGAATTCTGCCGGGATTCCGCCGGTCAAGACTTCGACGGTTCGAAGCGTTCGCGCATCAAGGCTGGTCGAAAAAATAGCCGAGAGGTTGTCCGTCACCGGAACTCCGTCAATCACATATTGCACTTGCGATTCGGAACCGCGTGGATGCAGACGGCCATTGTCGTCAGTGGCAAAGCCGGGCGCCGAGGCGACGATCGCTTCGATTCCGCGCGATGGCGCGGCGCCGGCTTGTCTTTCGATCAATGTCTGATCGATGTCTGTATCGGAAGCGGTCTTGTCAGGTTCGATCAACGTGCTATTGCCGGTTACGTTCACCGTGTCCGAAATCTCGCCCGGTTGAAGAGTAAGATCGAGATTCATCGGCAACGCGCTTTCGAGATCAATAAAGCTCTCGGACGATTGAAAACCTGCGCCATCGACTCGGACCGTGTAGGTGTTGAACGGCAGATTTCCGAGTCGGAACTGGCCCTGACTATCGGTTTGCGCAGTTTGCCGATAGCCGTTCACGGGTTGAATTAGCGACACGGTTGCGCCCGCTACTACCGCGCCGTTTGGATCTTTGACTGTGCCCTGGACTGTGCCGATGCGTGTTTGCGCCGACGCGTTAGAAACAACAAATGGAATTGTGACGATGAAAAATACTGCGGAATAAATGCTTCTCAAATTCATTCAAGTGCCCTCTCTCGTAAAACATCTCAGGGCGCGGACGCTTCATTTTCTGCGGCCTCCGCTCCGACTAAATCGAAACGCGGGACAAGAAAAATGAAACGCGGGCAAACATAGTCGCGGCAAAACTCCCGGAAATATGCTTGCTCGAAAAAATAGACGGACTTACGAGATGGAGAAGGGCGGAGCGCGACCGCGCCGTGGCGCGGTGGTTGAAGAAGACGAGATGATTTGAGCACTGGCCGTGTGGAAGGATTGCGACACCGGAGGCTCCAGGTGCGGCACGACCGACAACAGACCCGTGAATAAATGCTGGTGAAGTTGGCACGCCAGACATTCGCCATTGCCAGGCGACGTGTTCGAAGGTGAACCGTCGTTTTGAGGAGCGCGAAATGTCGACGCCGTAGATTCGACCTGGCCTTTGGCCAGATTCTGGCCATGGCTGTGAGTCGAACCACCGATCCCCGAGTACGCGATCAGCAAAATCAACACGAACGAAGTCAACCGCGCGAAGTGCACGGGTTGTTTGCGTGGTATTGCTGTTACGTTACTGGTCACGTCGTAAATCGGTATGCTAACTTTCAGCAGATTGAACTGATAGTAACACGGCAGCAAGTCGCTCGACAAAATTGCAGACTGGTTTGAATGTCCGACAAACTTCAGTTTGTCGAATGCAGGCGACAAACTGAAGTTTGTCGGACATTCTGTCGAAGCCCTCTCTTACTTGATCCCGGTAGGCGGTTTAAGCAATGTCACTTCGTTCGCTCTTTAGGAGAGATCAACTCTCGGCGTGGACGCGCACCGAAATCCGCCGGTGGTCCGGTCGGTTTCTCGAGGTCACTTCCGCATTGCTGCTTTTCGTTGCTCTTTCGCAGGATCTTGCCTTCGCAGAAACCATGGATGTCCGTATCAGCGTCACGCCAACGGCGTCTCCACGGGCACGGATTGAAGGAAGCCGCTCGTCTGCAACAAGAGTTTGGTCATTCCAAAATGTTTACGGCAGTGTGATCGGGTTGGGCGAACGCATAGAAAATTTGGTGCTGACCGACGCGAACGGTTCGATTGTTGAAGTTCGTAAACTGGCAAGTGGTGAGTATGAATCTTCCGGTGCGGCGACGCGGTTTAGTTATGACGTCAAGCTCGATCCACCGTCTCCGACTACGGATGCCGCGTATGTTTCGTGGGTCAACGAATCTCGTGGAATATTGATGCTCGGCGATCTTCTTCCGCGAGCTGGAGAAAATCGTGACTTAGTTCGCGAAGCTCGGATCGCGTTTACCCTTCCTAACGGGTGGAAGTGTGTTTCCCGCGAGACCAGGACAGGTGACGTCCAATTTCACTCGATTAATTTCGATCAAGCCGTGTTCATGATTGGCGCCGATTTACGCGAGCGTCGCGATAGTATCGGTAAGATGGATATCTCGTTGGTGATATCGGGCAAATGGGCATTCTCCGACAAAGACGTTATCGACCTGTGCGCCGGCATTTTGAAAGACACGATTAAGACCATCGGTGCCACGCCGCTTTCGAACGCCACGGTAATGCTGGTCCCATTTCCACGCACGGTCAGCGCAGATCGATGGAGCGCGGAGACTCGCGGAAGTAACGTGCTGCTGCTGACCGGCTATTCTCCGTCTGAAGTCGCGGGGCTTGCGCAACTTGCTTCTCCGTTAACTCACGAGCTTTTTCATCTTTGGGTTCCCAACGGACTTGCGCTTTCTGGCGACTACGCCTGGTTCTACGAAGGATTTACGAACTACCGGGCGCTGTGCATCGCGTTGCGATTGGAACTGATCACCTTTTCGGATTTTCTGAACGCGATCGCGCGCACTAATGATGCGTATCTGTCGGATGTGAACCGGCAGGGGCTTTCATTGATCGATGCGTCGCAACGTCGCTGGACCAGTTCTTCCATCCTCGTTTACAGGAAAGGTATGTTGGTGGCATTGCTCTACGATCTTGCTTTGCGATATTCCAGCGGTGGAAAGCGATCGTTGGATGATGTTTATCGTGCGCTCTTTTCTTCCGGGGTTGATGAAAAGAATCGGAAGGACGGCAACCAGCTGATTCTCAAAGCACTGAAGTCGCAAGGGGAAATGCTCGAGTTCACCGAGCGCTATGTGGAAGGCGCTGGAGATATTGATCTTGCTTCAGCGATAGCGCCGTATGGTCTTGCCGCGCAGCGAGCGGGTGCGCGTACGCAGGTTACAGTCGCTCCTAATTTGAATGGCCGGCAACGCGATTTGTTGACCGCATTTGGGTATAATGAGCGCGTTCGAAGGAATGGAAAACGAGGTTCTTAGCTTTTTATCGGAGCGGTCATATTTCAAAGTGAATACCTTTCAGAAAACTCGCAAACTTAATTTGATTATCGTGGCTTTGCTTCTGGCCTTCATCTCAGGATGCAGCACGTTGGCAAAGAAGGACGACACCGGTGTTGTCATAGCCAACCGGGCACAAATCCGAAGTTCGGTCGCCGTGGTGGCAGCCGATCTTTTAGAGGTTAGCCGCGGCGACGTCGTCGACATAATGGATTCGACCGCAGCGGAGAACGGTGAAACCTGGTACCAGGTTCGGGCGCACGATGAAGTCCAAACCGAAGGATGGATCGAAGCTCGGAACATCATGTCGCAGGCGGTTCTCGATCAAGCTCGCGTGCTGGCTGAAGAAGACAAAGACATTCCGGCACAGGCGACGGGCCAACTGCGCGCGAGCACGAATTTGCGGCTTTCGCCTGATCGTGGCGGCAGCGAGAACATCATGATGAAGCTGGACAGCGGGTCGAGCTTTGAAATCGTAGGATGGAAGCGCGTCCCGGCTCCTAAGTCGGAAGAAACGATGTTCGAAAGCGACGATGCGCCGAAGCCCGGAAGCGTCCAGCAGAACTCAGGTCGCAAACGAAAAGATGGGGACGAGCCGAAGGAGCCGGAAGAGACAAACGAACTCTGGTACAAGGTTCGTTTGCAGCCTTCTATTTCCCCCGCCCCAGCAGGCTGGATTTACGGAAAGCAGGTTGAGCTAACTGTCCCGAGCGATATTATTTTCTATCGCACTGGCCGGGAGTTTGTGGCATGGCAGCGGCTGGATGATGATCCTGACGCAAAGTCATCAGAAACGAAAGACAAGGATGTCGCGAAAGAATCAAAACCCGGCAGCTGGGTGATTCTGGAAAAGAGTAGTTCGAACGAACCACGAAAACTGGACGAACCGGATTTCGATAGGATCTATGTATTGGGTTACGACAAATACAATCAGGAACATTACACCGCGTATCGCAGTCCGGATTTGAAAGGTTTGTTGCCGTTGCGACTGCAAGGCAAGGGTGACAACAAGAATTTTGTAATCCGAGTGCAAGGTGATGACGGCCAACCGAAAGAAGCGCAGTACACGGTCTATCGCGACGATCGGGGAAACCTGAAAGTAGCTGCGCCGGGCGAAGCGCAAAAGACAAAAAAGAAGAAATAGTCGGGCTGCGCTTGACAATGAAGAGTTGCCGACTATAATGCCCATTCGTTCGCACTACTGCATTTGACATCCTGAAACATCAACAAGCTTTACCGAGCCGCTTCTCTCCGACCAGAAGTTGAACGCGAGAGAGAAGTGGCTATTTCGTCGACAGAAGAATTTAGCGACGATGGTGGGTCTGCTTGACAAGCAATTGGTAGATAGGTAGTATG
>OY969701.1:0-3175000 GCA_963702045.1 Pyrinomonadaceae bacterium | reverse complement strand
TCAGGCGGGTAGTTTGACTGGGGCGGTCGCCTCCTAAAGAGTAACGGAGGCGCTCGAAGGTTGGCTCAGGCTGTTTGGAAATCAGCCGCAGAGTGTAAACGCATAAGCCAGCTTGACTGTGAGACAGACAAGTCGAACAGGTACGAAAGTAGGAGTTAGTGATCCGGCGGTTCTGTATGGAAGGGCCGTCGCTCAACGGATAAAAGGTACGCCGGGGATAACAGGCTGATCCTGCCCAAGAGTTCACATCGACGGCAGGGTTTGGCACCTCGATGTCGGCTCATCGCATCCTGGGGCTGAAGAAGGTCCCAAGGGTTTGGCTGTTCGCCAATTAAAGCGGTACGTGAGCTGGGTTTAGAACGTCGCGAGACAGTTCGGTCCCTATCTGGTGTGGGCGCAGCAGAATTGATGGAATCTGACCTTAGTACGAGAGGACCGGGTTGGATCCACCTCTAGTGTACGAGTTATCGCGCCAGCGGTAGCGCTCGGTAGCTATGTGGAGCATGGATAAACGCTGAATGCATCTAAGCGTGAAGCCAGACCAGAGATTAGTTCTGCCAGTGAGGCTCGTGGTAGACCACCACGTTGATAGGATGGATATGCACGCGTTGAAAGACGTTTAGTTTACCATTACTAATCGGCCCCTAGGCTTGACCGTAAAATTTACTCTCAAGCATCAACGCAAATTTGCAGCGCATGCACACGCTGCCTATTAGCAAAACAAGAATGTCACTATTCGATTTTCCAAGATCTTTTGAGTTTTGAAATTTGAGATTTCTGAATTTCTGATTTGAAGTCTCGACAAGTTTTCCGGTGGTTTTGTCGAGAGGGTCACACCCGTTCCCATCCCGAACACGGAAGTTAAGCCTCTTGGAGCCGATGGTACTGCACTGGAAGCGGTGTGGGAGAGTAGGAAGCCGCCGGGATTATTTAAAGAAAGCCCGCTCGTTAATTCGAGCGGGCTTTTTGTATTTTCCTGGAGCTTTGGGATTTTTTGCTGACCGCTGGCTCCCAGTCTCACGGTCCACAAAAGTAAATCAAAGTCTAATGCGCTCGTTTGATCACGCCTTCAAACCATACCTGCGCCGGCAGCACTAGTCCGTTGCAGGGAGTCAGGTTACTGGTTATGTGAAACTTCCCGTTTCCGGTTGCGCCGGCGTGTCCTCCGGTTCCACCTGCGACCCGAAACTTAACCGCCTTTGAATTTGTGGCCACGCAGGTGACCGGGTTCACCGTCTGCACGAATGGCTCTCCTTCGATAAATACCTGATCGCCACTTTGAACATAGGTGTCGGTAGCTTTCAAATCGAAGACCAGATTTGTAACGGTGTTGGTGCATGCGGAAAAAACGGCGGTGTTATAGCCACCCTCCGTGTCAATGCCTGAGCCTGTGAATGACAGCTCAATGTTTTCGGGGGCCGGCCCGCAACGAGCGACATTTGGACCAGCACTAACCAGATTGAAGGTTGAGCCGCCCTTATAATCCGGGTTCGTGCGGTTGTCAGGCGGTGCGGCTGCTTTCGAACCTCCGAGAAATTGACTGGCGACTAAGATCAAAGCTCCCAAGGCCGTAACGGCTAGTGTTAGTTTACTTTTCATTGGTCTCTTTTACCTTTCGAGTGAGAAGTGACTGGATTAAGCCTGGATGCGCACGAGGATAGCTACCTGTTTTCAGTCCGATCCGCCCGGTTCTTATTACCCGGCGTCCGTTCCGGCTTGACTAAGTAACCCGCATAAAGAGGGAAGAGACTATCACGTGGCAATTTTTGAAGGAAGTAATAGCTGTGACCTAAACCACGCTGGTTTGCGGGGTGTTAACCGCTTCGTGCGTTTATCTGTCTGGTCCTCGGCGGAGCCGCTCGTAACGATATTTATCGATTATTTGAGCCTGCATATATGTGCCCTTTGATTCTGCTTTAAGAAAGCCGGCGTACTTCGACGGCGGCACATTCTTGTAGCGATACAAATCTCCGTTGTTAAAGACAACATCCATTTCACGCGTCTTTTCATCGTAACCAGCGGCGCGGAGCATACTCGATGTGACTCGCGTGAGCTTCATATCCTGCATCTTATGTTAGTGCAAAATTAGGTGGCCGGTATAAGACGTTCCGAGTTGACCGTCATTATCGCTAAGGTGCGTGAGAGTGTTAAGCTCTTGAGGCATTTTGTGCCTTTTGCAGGCGTTGTCTGAGCATACTGACTCTGGATTTCGCGTGCATCAATCCGGACCAGTGGGTGAATTATGAACATCAAGAAATTTATTAGCCTCTTTGCATTGATCGTTTTCGTCACGGCGTCGATTGCATTTTCGCAGGAGTCACACAAAGCGCCGGAGACCACAAAGCCTGCGGCAGAGGCCGAGGAAAAAGTCTATACCGTGCAAGAGGTAGACATCGAGGCCGAGCTGAAGAATCTCGATGAAGTGCTACAGGAGTTTCAATCCAGGTTCAGGTGTAAAGATCCTGACACGGACGTCACTCTAAGCATCGTCTTAAACAAGTCGGGCAAGGTGTCGGACGTCGATGTAGAAGTCTCGACGGAATGTGCCGTTCCTGAGAAAGCCGTTGAAGAGTTGAAGAAGATAAAGTTCACGCCGGCGATTAAGGCCAATGTGCCGGTGAGTGAGCTTTTCCAAATACAGATGCGACTTGAGGCAGAACCAGGCAGTAATCTGTAAGGTTGGAATTCGTGATTCGGGCCGGCTCGGTTGGCGGCAACCTGATGACGTTTAGTACCTATTTCAAACTCTCATCATACTGCATGGTCGCGTGCGGAGCTTTGACTCTGGCCGCGTCGGGCGGTATCGGGCTCGAGCTGACACTGGCGTTTGCCGGTTTGCTGTTTCTTGCCTGGAATCTGGAAGGCTCGCGCTGGCAGTTGACCGAGCGGATAGGTCTTGTCGTCGTCCTGCTTTCGCTTCCGCTTTTTTATTTGGACTGGAAGTATCAAATGGCGGGTGGCCAGGCGCGCGAACGGATCGGAGTTAACGCGCTGGCGCATCTGATCCTGTTTCTGTCCGCCGTCAAGTTGCTTCAGGTTAAAGCCGATCGCGATTGGGTCTTTCTTTATCTCATCTCATTTTTCGAAGTTCTGCTCGCCGCGGGCCTCAGTCTTAGTCCGCTTTATCTGGCGATGCTTGGGCTCTACACGCTCAGCGCTTTGTGCACGATCGTCGCGTTCGAAATAAGAAAAGCGGGAAGGAGTGTTTCGGCAACGGAAACACGTTTGCTGGTGCCGCCCGATTCAACCCTGGTCAGACGATTGATCAAACGCCGTGCGCAGCGTCCGTTTGGAATTTCGCGGCGGCTACCGCTCGTTGCAACTGGACTGCTTCTTTTGATTTTCGGTTTGGCCCTGCCGTTGTTCTTCATTGTTCCGCGTTACGGAAATGGAGCTTTCGCGCGCAGTAACGCCGGGCTGTCCGGCGTGGTTGGATTTTCCGAGACTGTCGATCTAGGTACGATCGGGCGCCTGCAGCAATCAAACGAGGTCGTGATGCGGGTACGTGTTGACGGGCCGCGGTCTGGTCCGCAACGCGATCTGCGGTGGAGAGGCGTTGCGCTTGATCGGTTTGACGGCAGGGGCTGGCGAAGGTCCCGAAATGCAATGTCTACGCTCTATCCGGCGAACGATCGGGGACTCTTTCAGACAGACACCACCGAAGGGTTGAATCGGCTGGTAGCCCAGACTTTTTTCGTTGAGGCGATCGATACACCGGTCTTGTTCGCAGCGCGGCGAGTGGTCGCCATCCAGGCTGGATTTCCGTTTATTCAACGCGATACGGAAGGCTCGTTGACTGCGGCCCCGCATGATGACGGACGGATCGCATACCGAGTTTATTCCGACACGTCGGAGCCTGAACCTGAAACGCTTCGGACCGACGCCGAGCCTTATTCGGTCGCCGCGGCTCGTTATCTTCAGCTTCCGGACAATCTGGATCCGCGAATCACGAAACTGGCGGACGAGGTCGTTGCCGGCGCAAACGCGGTAAATCGATACGATCAGGCCCGCGCGATTGAAGCGCACTTGCAGAACGATTTCGGCTACACTCTTGATCTGAAGGTTTCCCCATCAAACCCGTTGCCGGATTTTCTGTTCAATGTGCGTGAAGGGCATTGCGAGTATTTTGCTACGTCAATGGCGGTGATGCTGCGCACACAGGGGATCGCGAGTCGAGTTGTGAACGGGTTTCAGACCGGCGTCTACAATGATGCGGCCGACGCATACACGGTGACCAAGAGGGATGCGCATTCGTGGGTTGAGGTCTACTTTCCGGAGACCGATGCCTGGGTCACGTTCGATCCTACGCCGGTCGCCGGTCGTTCGGGCGGCGAGAACGCCGGCGGCTTGTCCGGCAGCCTGAACAAATATGCCGAAGCGCTCGAGCTGCTTTGGATTCAGTATGTCATCTCGTATGACAAGCAGGAGCAGCGATCGCTGGCGACATCGGTCCGCAGTAAACTCAGTGACTACCGACAAGCGATCGGTGAAGAGTTGACCTCGTTGCAGGGCTCTGTAAAAGAGTGGCTACGATCGACGATCGGCGGCGAGCTGAATTCACCTGCCAGTCTCCTGCGCGCCGGCGCACTGCTTTTGGCAAGCTTGCTGGGATTGTTTTTGTTTGCGCAGTTCGTTCGACGTATTTATCGGCTGGGCTTTTGGAGGGGATTACTTTTCTGGCAACACGAAGGCAAACCCTCTTCCGCGGTCGAGTTTTACGAGCGCATGACACGCGCTTTGGCTGCACGCGGACACCGCCGTAATGCGGACGAAACTCCCCTCGAGTTTGCCGTCGCGGTTGGCGAACCCGAGGCGATGAAGATCACAAATATTTATAACAGCGTACGGTTTGGCGAACATTCGCTTACCGCGCGTGAGATTGAAGAGATAGAAATCTGGCTCAGCCGGATGGAAGGGAAGAACCAGTGAAAGCCGACGAGCTTTTGTCTTTACGCTGGTCACATCGTCAATAATTAATATGAAGAAGGTAGGATTTATCAGCCTCGGATGTCCCAAGAACCTGGTGGACAGCGAAGTCATGATGGGTCGGTTAAAGCAGTCCGGTTACGAGATAACTACCGATGCTGACGACGCCGACACTATTGTCGTGAATACATGCGGATTTATCGATTCGGCGAAGAAGGAGTCGATCGATGCGATCCTCGAAGCGGCGCGTCTTAAATCGAATGGCAAAGCGACTCGGCTTGTGGTTGCAGGATGCCTGGTCGAACGCTATCGCGATCAACTGAAGGACGAGATGCCCGAAGTCGATGCGTTCATCGGGACGAGTCAGTTGAACGACATCACCACGGTTTGCGATGAAAAGGTGAACACGCGGTCGCTCCCCGTGTTGCCGCTGGGTAATCAGAGCGCGACTTATCTTTACGACGAATCGACGCCGCGCGTCCTCGCGACGCCGGGCTACACGGCGTTCATAAAGATCGCCGAGGGCTGTGATCGGCCATGCGCTTTCTGTTTTATTCCTCAGATGCGCGGCCATTTTCGCAGCCGCCGTTTTGGATCGGTGATGCAGGAAGCCGAACAGTTGGCAAAGCAGGGTGTGAAGGAGCTCGTGTTGGTTGCGCAGGATTCTTCGCGTTACGGCGAGGACCTTGGAGAGCCGGACGCGTTGGCGCAGTTGCTGCGCGAGCTGTCGCATCTCGACGGAGTCGAGTGGGTTCGTGTGATGTACACGTATCCTACACATATCAGCGATGGATTTCTGAACGTACTCGCGACCGAGCCGAAAGCGGTTAAGTATCTGGACATGCCTCTGCAACACGCGTCGTCAAATGTCTTGAAATTGATGAAGCGCGGCGGAACGCGTCAGAGTCTCGAGCGATTGATTAAGCGAGTTCGTGACCGTGTGCCGGGAATCGCGATTCGCACGACGTTCATTACCGGATTTCCAGGTGAGACCGATGAAGACTTCGAAGAGCTAATGACCTTCGTTCGAAACGTAGAGTTCGATCGCGTTGGTGTTTTCACTTACTCGGACGAAGAAGGCACGCCCGCGTTCGACTTGCCGAACAAGGTTGATTCCAGGACGGCCGCACGACGACGCTCGCGATTAATGAAAGAGCAGTCGCGAATTTCACGCCGGCGGAATAAGCAAAAGATCGGATCTGAAGTTCGCGTCCTGTTTGAAGGAGCATCGAAGGAGACCGAACTGCTTTGGCAAGGCCGGATGGAAACACAGGCCGCCGACATCGACGGATGTGTTTTGATCAACGATGCGCCCGAGGACTTCGAGCCGGTCGCGGGCGATTTCGTGAATGTTCTGATTACCGAAGCTCATGAGTACGATTTGGTCGGACGAGTGATTGGTAAATGGTAAATGGTGAATAGTAAATAGAAAGACGTGATGCGTAGGAATTGATCAGTCGATCTTTCTACCATCTACCATTTACTATTCACCATTCACTCTCTTCTCCCGTATGCGAAAAAAAGAATCAAGCGGTGAACACAAGACTTCTAAAACTGCGACGGAGCGCACGGCGGCTGTTCCGCCCCGCAAGCGAACCTTCAAAGACTTCCTGGCCCTGGCGATTGCCACTTGCGGCGTAGGCTATCTGCCATTGGCGCCAGGCACGTGGGGATCGGTCGTGGGAGTTGGCATCTATTTGCTCGAACAAAAAGGCCGCGAGAAGCTTTTTGCGAAGTACGCTCAAAAGCATCTCAGCACTTTCGGGCTCGAAACCGCTTGGACGGCGGCAACGTTGCTGGTAATTCTGCTGATTGTGTTGGCGGGTATTTGGGCTGCGTCGCGAGTGGAGGAAATCTACGGACGCAAAGATCCCAGCGTGGTGGTGATCGACGAAGTTGCCGGCCAGTTAATAGTCTTCTTAGCGGTTCCGGCTATTCTCTGGCGACACTGGTCGCTGATCGTGGCAGGGTTTCTGCTGTTCCGAGCTTTTGATATCTTGAAACCGTTTCCATCCAATCGAGTCGAATCGCTTAGTACTGGATTAGGAGCGATGGCTGACGACGTTGTGGCCGGCGCTTACGGCGCGATTGCTTTATCAGTTTTGACGGCTATTTATTTGTTGGTCTAAGGAGTGTGATCATGCAGGAAGACAGAGACGATAATCTCCCGGGAAAACCGGCAGAAGCAACAAGCAGCGAGACGCTGAGCGATATTGAAGAGAGCGAAAAAGTCTCCGCGGAGAAGGGCGATTCAGAACAAGGAAGCTCGCCGGCGCCTTCACCCGACGGAGCGATCGATACGGACCGGAGCGAGCGAAATCCGAAAGATGATCCCGGGCCGATGTGAAAGAGCAGGAGACAGGAGTCAGGAGGAAGGAAGCGCGGCTCATTAATCTTGTTAGTGTCAGTCGGACATGCCGCTGCTTTCTTCTTTCGTACTTGAACCATCGTCTTCGATCTTCGCATCCCCGCCGATCCAACCCTTCCGCCAGAAGAACACCAGCATCCCAACCCCCACCAGGATCATAATTCCCAGCACCACGAAATATCCGTAGGTCGTGTGGAGCTCCGGAATGTTGTCGAAGTTCATTCCATACAGTCCCGCGATGAAGGTCAACGGAAGCATGATGGCGGAAAAGATCGTCAGCACTTTCATGATGTCGTTCGTGCGATTCGAGACTACGGATAAGTACGAATCGAGCGCGCCGCCTATCAAATCGCGATAGCTTTCAGCCAGATCCGTGATGCGCACCAGGTGATCGTGAATGTCGCGGAAGAAGGGAAGCATCTCGGGCGCGATCAGTTTGAATTCGCCGTGGCTAATTCGATAAAGAATATTCAGCTGCTTGCCGGAATTGCGGCGCAGCCGAAGAATGCTGCGCTTCAGCTGCTGGATCTTTTCCAGAATCGTTGTATCCGGCTTCTTCAAAGAGAAAATCTCGTCTTCGAGTCTGACGAGCCTTTCGTCAAAGTCGTCGAGCACCGGAGTGTAGAAATCGATGAGCTGATCGAGGATCTGATAGAGCAAATAGGCCGGCCCGCGTTGGCAGGCGACCGGGCTGGACCTTACGAACTGCTTGACCTTGTTGATGCTGCGGAACATGTCGTGGTGATAAGTGACCACGAAATTGCTTCCCAGAAAGCCGTCAAGCTCGATCGTGTTGTAGTGAACCGAATCCGTATTCGCGGTTACGCCGTGGAGAATGAAGTATAGATAGTCGGGAAACTCTTCGACCTTTGGGTGATGACGATCGGCGCGGCAGTCTTCGACCGACAACGGATGGAATTTGAACACGTCGAGCAGAACCTGATCGTCCGCGTCCGTCGGCTTTTCCATGTCGACCCAGATCATCAAATTCGGATCGGCTAACAACTCTGGTAACTGCTCGACGGTAAATCCCTCTTCGGTCCTGAGTGTCTCTGGGCGATACACAAAGATGTCCATCTTGAATCTCTCCTGCGGCGTGCTACGGAATTTGGATTAGCTATCGATTCAGATCGGCACAGCGGGGCAAAAGTCTATCATAAATTGGATGATCGATTCTGGTTGAGAACCAACCGTGCGGGCAAGTGTCGCGAGCACACTAAGCCATTTGGATAATGCGACTCGACCTGCTAACTTCTCACCTTACAATTAAAGTGCGAACGTTTAATGGAGCCCAACTCTTTGCGCCTTTAGTTTTTCACTTCTTAGCGCCTTTGCGAGAGACGGTGCGTTTCACGCAAAGGCGCAAAAAGAGAAATACACAAGGCGCAAAGTAGTGATTAATAGCTAATGACTGAACTGAAAATATTTGTAGCCGACGATGTTAACCAAAGCGGTCTGGAGCCGCTCCGCGCCGCGGGTTTTGAGATTGAGAAAAGAACCGGCCTGAGTCCGGACGAGCTGAAGATCGCGATTCGGGATTACGACGGCCTGGTGGTTCGGAGCGAAACCAAAGTTACTCCTGAGCTGATGGACGCAGCGACGCGGCTTCGCGTTGTCGGACGCGCCGGCGTCGGCGTCGACAACATAGACGTGCCGGCCGCCACGGCGCGCGGCATCGTGGTGATGAACGCGCCGGATGGAAACACGATCACAACCGCGGAACACACGATCGCGCTTTTGGTAGCGCTTGCACGGCGCGTCCCGGCCGCGAACGCGAGTTTGAAAAGCGGGCTTTGGGAGCGAAAGAAATTTATCGGAGTCGAGCTGCAGGGCAAAACCCTTGGCATCGTCGGCCTGGGCCGCATCGGGCGGACTGTTGCGTCGCGCGCTCGCGCGTTTGGGATGAACATCGTGGCCTACGATCCGTTCCTGGCGCCGGAGCAAGCGCGCGATCTCGAGCTTGAAGTAGTTCCGCTTGACGAAGTTTGCCGGCGCGCGGATTTTCTGACGGTGCACACGCCGCTTACAGCAGAGACGCGCGGGATTATCGGCGCGAACGCGTTTGCGAATATGAAGAATGGAGTTCGCGTCATCAACTGCGCGCGCGGTGGGTTGGTTGACGAAGCGGCGCTCTTGAACGCCATCAAAGAAGGAAAAGTTGCCGGGGCCGCGCTTGATGTTTTCGAAAGCGAACCGCCAGCCGCTGACCATCCGCTGCTGGCGCTCGACGAGGTGATCGCCACGCCGCATTTGGGGGCTTCGACGACAGAAGCACAGGAAGGCGTTGCCGTGACGGTTGCGGAGCAGATGCGAGATTACCTGTTGACCGGCGCTCTGCGTGGGGCTGTTAACGTGCCCGCGGTCGGTGCGCAAGAGCTAAGTGCGATGCAGCCGTACATTGCGTTGGCGGAGCGACTCGGCAGATTCCAGGCGCAGTTGATGGATGAAGCAGCCGTGCGCGAGGTGCGGTTGGAGTTCGCCGGCGAGGTTGCCGAGATGGATGCGGCGCCGGTGACGCGCGCCTTCCTGGCGGGATTGCTGCGCGACATGAGCGCTCGGGTAAACGTCGTCAACGCCTTCATCATCGCAGACGAACGCGGCATCAAGGTTACGTCTTCGTATCAACGGACCGGCGGAGAGTTTGCGCCGGCGATTCGAACGCACGTCGGAATGGGATCGAGCGAACAGACGGTAGCGGGCACGCTCTTTGCCCACGCCGGCGGTGGCGCTGATGGACGAATCACCGAGATCAATAGCTTTCGTATTGAAGCAATTCCGCACGGACACATGCTGGTGATGCGCAACCGGGATGTACCCGGAGTGATCGGCCACGTCGGGACCAGCCTGGGCGCTCGCGGGGTAAACATCAGCCGCTTTCATCTTGGACGTCGTGAAAGAGGCGGTGAAGCGATGGCTGTGATAGAGATCGATGCGCCGCTAAGCGAAGAAGCTTTGCGTGATTTGCAATCGTTCGAGCAAGTGATCTCCGCGCGGCAGATCGAGTTGTAGGGCGGTTCTATGTCCGGCAGCAGGCGGGCCGCCTGCGCTCCATCGATTGTCCGTTTCTCGACTTATTCAGAGCTTCCTAAAGCTTGTCGGACATCTCATCTATTCTCACGTTCGTCAACACATGCTATTATTTGCTCGGTCTCCCCGCCAAACTTATACCTGCACGGGTAAACGCCATGTTATTGAAGGCTCTCTCCCTTAAACGATATGTGTGTGTCGTCGTATTGAGCCTTGGCGTTTTCGTCTCCGTCGCACAAAGCCAGCAGTCGCAGCCTCCTTCTCAACAGGCAGACGAAACTCTACGCATCAGCTCAGACCTGATTCAGACCGACGTCATGGTCTTTGATAAGCAGGGACGATTCATAGAGAACCTGCAGCGCGATCAATTCGAGCTTCGGGTCGACGGCAAGCCGAAACCGATTTCGTTTTTCGAACGCATCAAGGCCGGCAGCGTGAATGAGGACGCGCAACTGGCAGCCGCGCGCGGTGATGCTCGTCCGCCAATCGCGACCAACGAATCCAGCCGTGTGGTGCCGATGGATCGCGGGCGAATCGTTCTCTTCTATGTTGACGACCTGCATCTGGCCCCGGAAAACGCGGGTCGAGTTCGAACGATGCTTTCGCACTTCATCGAAGACCAGATGGGACAGAACGACGAGGCGGCGATAGCGTCAGCCAGCGGGCAGATAGGATTTCTGCAACAGATAACAAACGATAAAGTCGTATTGCGCGCTGCGCTGGCTCGGCTTCAATCGCGAAATATGCAGACTCGCGATTTCGAACGTCCACCGATGACTGCACTTCAGGCTCTTTCAATCGCTCGTTACGATCAGGATGTTACCGACTACTTCGTAGATCGATTCATAGCAGACAATCCCGGCTTTCCGCGAGCCGCGGCAACCGAAACAGTGCGTCGCCGAGCAAACGCTTTGCTTCAACAATCGTCCACGGTCTCAACTCTAACTCTTCAAGCTCTGAACAACATGATCAAAGCGGCGGGCGAGATGCCCGGACGCAAGATCCTTTTTGTTGTTTCGGAAGGGTTCCTGATCGACGATCAGAGCACGAACATCAGCAACATGTTAAGGCGGATTGCGGATTCGGCCGCCCGCGCTGGAGTTGTCATTTACACGACCGACGCGCGCGGGCTCTCGACCGGAATCATCGACGCCAGCAGCGACGGTGAAATGGATTTGAGCGGCCGGTTGACTCGCAGTCTTGCCAACGAGATCACCGCGACCCAGGCGCCGTTGAGGGCGATGGCCCAGGATACCGGCGGGCGAGCGTTGCTAAACACCAACTCGTTATCTGCCGCGGCCCACCGGGCGCTGGAAGAAACGTCCACCTATTACTTGATCGCATGGCGACCGAACGAAGAGCAGGAAGAAAACAAATTTAGAAAGATCGAAGTATCAGTTCGCAACAGGTCCGATCTGGTTGTGCGAGTGCGCAAAGGTTATTTCGAACGGAATGAGCGAGCGGCTCCGCGACAGCCCGTGGCTGAGACGCGGCCCGCTCAAAAGCAGACGTCGGAAGACGCTTTGCTCTCTGCGATGCAATCTCGGATGCCGGTGACCTCGCTGCCCACCACGGTTTTTGTCAGCTATGCGGACACGGCTCAGACGGGGACCTACATCACTGCGTCGATGGAGATCGACAGCGCCGCGCTCGACTTCAGTTCATCCGACAATAAGCCGTCTTCAACCGTTGATATAGCAGGCGTGGTTATCGACGATCAGGGAAAGCTGGTTAAGAGTTTTCAGAATCAACTTCAGATAAAGCCACCGGCCGAAGGCGAGATAACCAGAGAAAAGCGCGGGATCGTTTATAACTTTCGCACTGACTTGAAACCGGGTTTGTATCAGGTACGCGTGGCTTCTCGCGAAGGCAAGACCGGACGCAGCGGCAGTGCCGTGCAGTGGATCGAAATTCCCAACCTGTCATCGCGTGTTTTCGCGCTCAGCAGTTTGAATGTCGGCGAAGTGACTGCTGCCAATGGTGAAGAGGGGAAAGAAGCTTCGTCGCCGGACCGAGCGTTCATGAGCGTCGCTCGGCGTCTGCTGCGCAAATCACGCCTGAGATTTCTAACCCAGGTCTACAACGCGATGCGCAGTCCAACCGGAGAACAGGCGCCCGACGTGGCGCTCCAGGTACACATCTTTCGCGACAACCAACCCGTGATGACGACTGCGCAGGCAAAGGTGCAGACTGCCGGGCTCGGGGACTTCACGCGAATTCCTTACGCCGCCGACATATCGCTCGACGGGATTCCGCCCGGCCGGTACCGGCTGCAGGTTACCGCGATCGATCGCATCGCAAAGACCAGCGCCACTCAAAACGTCAATTTTGAAATCGAATAGATAAGCGCCAACGGCGCGAAAGGTAATAGCCCAGGGCAACGCCCCGGGTGACATCCGCAAAAGCACGTACAGCGCTGAAAGCGCGAAGGATGATCTCGCTCGTGAGTCGGATCGTCCTTTCGCGCTTTCAGCGCTTACATAATTACATCTATGACTAAGACCCAGGCCATTGCCTGGGCTATCACCTCACGCGCCGTTGGCGCTTATAATGCGTTGCTGATTGCACCTACTTAATAAAATTCTTTCGCAGGACCGATTCAAATGAAAAAGTCGGAAAAGAAAAATAAGAAAACCAACGCGGCCGGCGGCGTCGACCGCCGAACCTTCGTCCGGCTGACGGCCGTTGGCGCCGCGGGAATGGCGGCCGCCAAACTTACTTCGACTACATCCGCACAAACACCGAGTCCGATTCCGACCGCGTCGCCACAACCATCACCTTTGCCAACACCGCTGCCATCGCAACTGCCGTCGCCGTCGCCCTCTGCTGCGCCGTTGCGAGTTACAAAAGAGATGCTGCACACGGCCGAGAACCTGATCGGAATCGAATTTACAGAGGCGCAGGAGGCCATGGCTTTGCCGGGGATCAACCGTCTGCTGGATAACTACGAGACGGTTCGCAAGATCAATGTGCCGCTCGATACCGAGCCGGCTTTTGCGTTTCATCCCGCTCGCGCGCGAAAAGGTCAGTACAAAGCGAAAACGAAATTTCGCTTCGCAACGACTGAAGAACCGAAGTTTTCATCCGTAGAAGATCTGGCATTCGCGAACGTGGCGCAACTCGCCGAGCTTGTTCGCAAACGCAAAGTGTCGTCGGTTGATTTGACGAAAATGTACCTGGCGCGTTTGAAGCGATTCGGACCAAGCCTCCATTGCGTCGTCACTCTTACCGAAAACCTCGCGTTGAAACAAGCCGAAGCGGCGGATGCCGAGTTGAAGCGAGGGAACTACCGCGGGCCGCTCCATGGAATCCCGTGGGGAGCCAAGGATCTGTTTGCGACGAAGGGAATCAAGACGACGTGGGGCGCGGAACCATATCGCGATCAAGTCATAGATTACGACGCCACGGTTATCGAGAGACTTGCTGAGGCCGGTGCGGTTCTCGTCGCGAAACTTTCGATGGGCGCGCTGGCGCAGGGGCCGAAGTGGTTTGGCGGCGTCACCAGAAATCCATGGGCGCCCGACGAAGACCGAACCGGATCCAGCGGATCGTCCGCCGGGCCGGCCGCCGCGACCGCGGCAGGGCTGGTCGGATTTTCGATCGGAACCGAAACGCTTGGCTCGATCATCTCGCCGTCATCCCGATGCGGCGTCACCGGCCTTCGCCCGACATACGGCAGAGTCAGTCGCTACGGCGCGATGGGCTTGAGCTGGACCATGGACAAGATTGGCCCGATCTGCCGCAGCGTAGAGGATTGCGCAGCGGCGCTGGACGCGATCTACGGACCAGATGAACGCGACATAACTGTAGGCGATGCGCCATTCAATTGGGATCCGAATCGCGACCTGACGAAGATGCGGATCGGTTACCTGAAGAACGAATTCGACGGCGTCGGCGCTCAGCCACAGAACGAACAGCAGCGCCAGATGCTGGAGCAGCGGAAGGTCGTTTACGCGGAAGCGTTGAGCGCGCTCGAGAAGGCGGGAGCGAAATTGACGCCGATCGAGTTGCCGCAATTTCCCGCAGCCGCGATCAGATTCATCCTGACCGCCGAAGCGGCCACCGCCTTCGATGACATCACTCGCGACGGGCGGGTCAATCAGCTCTCAGGACAAGAGGCCAACGACTGGCCCAACACGTTCCGCACTTCTCGATTCGTACCCGCGGTCGAATACATTCGTGCTCAACGCGCCAGAACAATCCTGATGCACGAGATGGAAAAGCTGATGGAGCAATGGGACGTTTTCGTTTCGCCTGCGCCCGGCAGCGCCAGTCTCTTGATCACAAACCTGACCGGCCATCCGGCGGTCGTTGTCCCGTGCGGGTTCGTCAACAATCTTCCGCAGGCGATAATGTTCACGGGAGGGACTTACGACGAAGCCGCGCCTCTGCGGGTGGCGCTGGCGTTCGAGCAAGCGACAAAGTGGCATACCATGCATCCGAAGCTTTAGGAAGCGCAGGCGGCTCGCCTGCACTCCAAAACCTTGTTTTCCATTTTTCCGTATACACAACCGACTTTAGAACCATTGCGTGCGCGACGGCGATGCCGCGAGTCGCGCGGGAGGTTTGTCCCATCAATGAGCGATCAGGCCTACACCCTTACAATTTCGAACATCACTAAGCGCTTTGACGAATTCGTCGCAGTCGACGACCTAAGCCTGGCGGTTCGACCGGGCCGAATTTACGGCTTGCTTGGGCCGAACGGAGCGGGCAAGACGACTACGATTCGAATGATCGTAAACATCACCGCGCCTGACTCCGGAACGATCGAGTTGTTCGGACAAAAGATCACGCCGCAGTTGCAGGACCGCATTGGCTACCTGCCCGAAGAGCGCGGCCTTTACAAAAAAATGAAGATCGGAGACCAGCTGCGTTTCTTTGGCGAGCTGAAGAGTTTGAAAGGACGCGACCTAAACAGTCGAGTCGATCGCTGGCTGGAACGAATGAAGCTGTCGGATTGGAAGAACAAAAAGGCATCGGATCTGTCGAAAGGAATGCAACAGAAAGTTCAGTTCATAGCCTCGGTCATGCACGACCCGGATTTGATAATTTTGGACGAACCTTTTTCCGGGCTTGATCCGATCAATGTCGAACTGTTGAAAGAAGTGGTGATGGAGCTAAAGGCGGCCGGCAGGACGATAATTTTTTCCACCCACATGATGGAAACCGCCGAACGGCTTTGCGACGACATCTGTTTGATAAATCGATCGCACAAAGTTCTGGACGGAAGTTTGCGCCAGGTCAAGGAGAGTTACGGAAGACACTCGGTCGCGTTGCGCGCGGAGGGTGGCGAGAGCGTGTTGGAAGATCGCAGCCTGGTGATCAACGTCGAGCGGCACTCGGACGAGGTTGAGGTCGTGTTGACGGAAGACGCTGATGCGCAACAGTTGCTCGAGCGGCTGCTGGCGGCAGGCGCGAAAATCTCAAAATTTGAACTGGTCGAAGCTACGTTACACGACATTTTTATTTCAAAGGTTGGAGGAGACGATGGGGAAACTGCTGGCAGTAATTAAGCGAGAGTACGTTCAACGCGTCCGCTCCAAGATGTTCATCGTCATAACCGTCCTTGGGCCGATCATGCTCGCGGTGTTCACGGTCGTGCCCGGGCTGCTCTTGAGCAAAAAGATCGGTGGCCCTACACGTCTGGCCATCGTCGATCAGACAGGACGGTTGTCTGACCGGGTTCGCGACACGATTTTGCGAGACCGGGACGAGACACCGAAAAGTTCGCAGGCTTCACCGGTTGAATCAATCAACGCGAACATGAACGACCGTGCGAAGCAGATGAGCGAGTTAGCCAAACAGACTTACCAGATCGAACAAGTGAAACTCGATGGTCGTCCGCAGGAGGAAATCCAACGCGAGCTGAACATGCGGATCGCGAGGGAGGAATTGGATGGCTACATCGTCCTGCCGAAAGATATTTTGAAAGACGGAAACGCAGAGTTCTATGGGCGCAATGCTGGTGACGTATTCACACGCGGGGAGCTCAGAAACCGGTTGAGCCAGGCGGTTCGAGAACAGCGAATGGCGGACGAGAACATCAGCGAAGCGCGTGTATTCGAACTCTCGAAGCCGGTTGAGATGATCGCCAAGCCCATCAACGCCAAGGGTGAAGTCGGAGCGCAGGACTCCGGTGGAGGCTTTATCCTGGTGTTCGTTCTGGGCTTTCTGATTTACATCGCGATCATCATGTACGGCCAGTTTATTCTGGCGGCGGTAATCGAAGACAAAGAGACGCGTGTTGCCGAGATTCTCTTTTCAACCGTCAACTCGTTTACCTTGATGATAGGAAAGTTGATAGGCGTATCCCTGGTGGCTTTGACTCAGTTTGCGATCTGGGGAATTGCTTTCGCTGCGTTCGCTCTTTACGGGATCGGGTTGTTAAAGTCGAGCGGAGTTGAGTTTTCGATGCCCGAACTGCCCGCGATGTTCTTCGTCTACTTCATTCTGTTTTTCGTTCTCGGATATTTTGTCTACGCCACGATCTATGCGTTGGTGGGATCGATGGTTTCCACCGCTCAGGAGGGCGGCCAGGTGGCGATGCCCGTGCTTTTCCTTCTGATGGCGGGCTTTTATCTGGCGTTTCCGGTGATTCGCAGTCCAAATTCATCGCTGGCTTTTTGGGTTTCGATGATCCCGTTCTTCTCTCCGATCGTCATGATCGTCAGAATAGTTAGTCAAACACCGCCGTTCTGGCAGATCGCGCTTTCGCTGATCATAGGCTATACGACGGTCATTGGTTTGATCTGGCTGGCAGCGCGGATTTACCGAATCGGAATGCTGATGTACGGCAAGCGCGCGACGATTCCCGAAGTCGCGAGGTGGGTTCGCCAGGCGTAGCGCTCTAATGTCCGACAAGCTTCAGTTTGTCGGACATTCACTTAATGTCGAAGCTGCGAACGATCATCAGGCACGAGTACCTCAAACGCGTTGGGACCTGGGCGTTTGTAATTTCGACTGTGCTCGGCCCGTTGTTGATCGGATTGCCGGCGATTCCGATTTTTCTCTCCACCCTGGACCTGCGCGAGTCCACCCGCCTTGCCGTCGTCGATCAGAGTGGAAAGTCTACGATCGTTTGTATCGAGAAATACGGAAAGCGGATTTCGATTCCGGAAGTTCTGCGGTGGGTTCGGCAGTCCTGAACATGTCTGGTCAATATGCCCGTCGAGATCGAAAAGAAGTATCGCTTGACCCTGGACCAGCGCGAACGCGTGATGCAACAGCTCTCGGCGGTTGGCGCGGAGGCGAGTGGAGAAGAGTT
The DNA here is from genome assembly GCA_963702045.1 of Pyrinomonadaceae bacterium. Classification (GTDB taxonomy): domain Bacteria; phylum Acidobacteriota; class Blastocatellia; order Pyrinomonadales; family Pyrinomonadaceae; genus JACMLC01. Next base: position 3,157,415 of record OY969701.1, on the reverse strand, counting down.
TGAAGTCAACACTCTGTTCGCGGGCGGGGTGCTCGATGTCAGCCGTTCTGTCCTGCGCCTGCGGCGAGTGGGAGATCGGGCGACGCTCACGTACAAGGAACGGATGGTGTCTGACTCGACGGTTAAGCACCATATAGAGGAAGAGACACGAGTTGAAGACGCGGAAGCGATCGAAGCGATTCTGAACAGACTCGGCTATCACCCTGCGATGGTCTACGAGAAACGTCGCTCGACGTGGCGTTTGGGCAAAGCGGAAGTGGTTATCGATGCGTTGCCGTTCGGGCTCTATATGGAGGTCGAAGGGGAAGAGGATGCGATTGCAGAAGCCGAGCGGCTGTTGCTTCTGAGCGAACTTGAGGTGGAGATGGCGACGTATCCTCAACTGACTTTGCAGTTCGGAAAGAAGATCGGCGAAATGGTCGAGGCACGGTTTTGATAGCGGTTCTATGTCCGATAAGCTTCAGCTTGTCGAATGCGAGCGACAAACTGAAGTTTGTCGGACACTCGGTCGAAATTGACCCGTACTAAGATTTTGCTTCCAAACTCGCCTTCCTGCAGCTTATAGTTCAAACAGGGGAGTGGTCCGGCCCCATAAATCCCTGGAAACTTATGTCGCTAGAGGTTTTGGAAAAAGATGAATCCACACGTGTGCGGGACGAACGTGCGCGGGGCGAAATGTCCGTCACGTCAATTGTGTCGCTGAAGCTGGAACCAGTTGGCTGCTGCATATGCGAAACCGACGACGCCGAGCCGTTGGCCACGGGCGAAGATTTTGAATACCACACCAGTGCGGACACTTTCCTGGCGATGCGTTGCCGAGGGTGCGGGCTTGTTTATCTGAACCCGCGACCGTCGCTTGCTGATTTGGATCGGATCTACCCTGACAACTACCACGCGTTTCAGTTTTCCGAGGACCATTACGGCATTGTTTACAAAATCCGTCGCCGGTTGGAAGCGCGCCGCGCGCTTTCGTGGTGCCGCGATCTTCCGGATGACGCCAGGATTTTGGATGTCGGGTGCGGCGACGGATTTCATCTCGGATTGCTGCGAGAGTTTGGACGGCCGGGCTGGAAACTTGAAGGAGTCGATAACAGCGATCGTGCGATCGCCGTGGCTGAAGAGGCCGGACTGGTTGTTCATCAAGGCAGCATAGAGGATTTGAATCTTCCGGAGAGCTCGTATGATCTGGCGATTCTTGTTCAGACGATCGAGCACGTGGGGAATCCGCCCGCCGTCTTATCCGCGATTCGCCGTGTGCTGAAACCCGGCGGGACCGTCGTAATCGTAACGGACAACACTGCGTCGATGGATTTCAGAATTTTCAAGGGGCGTCATTGGGGAGGCTATCACTTTCCCAGACATTGGAATCTATTCAGTCCTGAAACGATGAAGGCGCTGGCGCGAAAAGTTGGGTTGGAAGTTGATTCGCTCTCAACCGTCGTCAGCCCGGTGAACTGGGTTTACTCGATCCGAAACACGCTTGTTGATTTTGGTGCACCGGCGTGGCTTTCCAATCGGTTTAGTCTCGCGGCTCCGGTCTCGCTTTCGGCTTTTACCGTGTTCGATATGATTCACCAGTTTGCCGGACGCGGCGCACTGATCCGCGCGATTTTGAAACGACCTGCGTAATTAGTTTCTTCCTTGATATGGGAAAGCAAAGCAGTAAAAAACCGGTGGCGATTATCGGAGCGGGGCTGGCCGGCCTGACGGCTGCGGCGCAGCTTCGCGGGCACGGCGTGCCTTTCATACTGTTTGAGGCTGGCCCAAAGATCGCCGGTCTCGCCACGACTTTCAAAGACGACGATGGTTTTAGTTACGATTTTGGCGCGCATTTCATTACCAATCGATTAGCGGCGGCGATCGGCGTCGGTTCTGAATGCCATCTGGTTCGATATTACGGCGAGACCGTTTTCGTTCGGGATCGCACCTACAGTTATCCGTTTGGCCTGATGCGCGTTCCGCGTTATGCGACGAGCGCGATCACAGCGCGAGCCGCGGGCCTAACCAACGGCCATCCGCCGGACTCGGCCGCCGAATGGTTTCGTTCCAAATATGGGAAAGCGATGGCGGACGAAATCGCGATTCCGTTGACCGAAGCCTGGTCGGGTGTGTCGGCTGATCAATTGGCGCCATCGGTCGGTAACAGTATTCCCGGGAGCATTGCTCGAACGGTAATGCTTCGAATGGCCAGCCGTCTGACTCGCCGCGCGGTCGCATGCGGCTACAGTCGCGAGATGCCTGAAACGCCAAATGTTTGGCATGTCTATCCGGAAGGCGGCGTCGGACTGTTGTGCCAACGGCTGGCTGTGGGATTGGAGGATTCGATAAAGCTTGAATCGCCGGTGTCGTCGATTGCGGTTGACGACGGACGCGTGGTCGCCGTGCGGACTAAAGACGGAAACGAGCACGAAGTCGCGGCAGTGGTGAGCACTGCGCCTCGACACATTTTGGCGAAGATCGTAACCGGCACGGATGCGCTCCAGCCGTTGGCGGCCTTTCGCTATCGACCGATGATTTTCGTGAACATGAGATTTAAGGGAAGGGGACTGTTGCCTGACGTGGTGTTATGGACGCCCGAAGAGAAGTTTCCGTTCTTCCGTCTTACGGAAACGCCGTTGTCCATGCCGTGGTTGGCGCCGGAGGGCAAAACCCTGATTACTGTCGATATCGGTTGTGAAGTTGGCGACGCGATGTGGAGCATGGACGACGACACGCTGGGCGAGTTGTGTCTGGACGGTTTGGGAGCGATCGTGAAGGATGCGCGTGAAAGGTACCTGGGCTGTCGTGTGTTGCGGACGCCGATCGCTTATCCGGTTTTTCTAAGTGAGTACGAAGAACAGCGTCGTCGTTTCGAAAGCTCAACCGGAGTTGAGGGGCTTTACAGCGTGGGCCGCAACGGTGAATTCGCGCATATCTTCATGGAAGATGTCTATTGGCGTACGCTGAAGAGAACGCGAGAGTTGATGAGCGCGTTGTAGTGAGACAGTTGCAGAATGTGGCGATGGAAAGATAGGCTCCCGCAAAGACGCAAAGGCGCAAAGGAGTTGGGCGATACTCTAGCTTTATTGATTTCCTTGCGTCTTTGCGGGAACCTATTTCCAAAAGCAAAGGACGCAAAGGCGACTGTTACGTCTGCCTTTGCGTCCTTTGTGCAACAGCGCGAGACTGAAGTCTTCGCCCTACATTCCCATTCCGCCGCCCATGCCGCCGGGCATTCCATGATTTCCGCCCTTGTCTTCCTCAGGAATCTCGGAAACCATCGCTTCGGTCGTTAGCATCAGGCCCGCGATAGACGCTGCGTTCTGCAAAGCAGTACGCGTCACCTTCGCCGGATCAATGACTCCCGCCTTCACCAGGTCTTCGAACTCCTCGGTAGCGGCGTTGAAACCAACGTTCTCGTTCTTCTCAGAACGAACACGCTCGACGACCACTGCGCCTTCTTTGCCGGCGTTCTGCACGATCTGGCGAAGAGGCTCTTCCAAAGCTCGCTTAACGATCGAAACACCAATCTGCTCGTCAGGATCGCCTTCGCCCTTTTTGTTTGCGCTGAACTGCTCGAGCGCTTTCGATGCGCGGACCAAAGTCACGCCGCCGCCGGGAACAATTCCCTCCTCGACTGCTGCGCGGGTGGCGTGCATGGCGTCCTCAACCCGAGCTTTCTTTTCTTTCATCTCGGTTTCGGTAGCCGCGCCGACCTTGATCACCGCAACTCCGCCAACCAATTTCGCCAGACGCTCCTGCAATTTCTCGCGGTCGTAATCCGACGAAGTCTCTTCAATCTGCGCACGCAGAGTTTTGACACGACCCTGAATATCCGCAGGTTTTCCGCCGCCTTCGACGACAGTGGTGTTGTCTTTGTCGACGGTCACTTTCTTGGCGCGACCGAGGTCCTCGAGCTTTACGTTCTCAAGCTTGAGCCCGAGATCTTCGCTGATGACCTTGCCGCCCGTCAGGATAGCGATGTCTTCGAGCATTGCTTTACGACGATCACCAAAACCGGGGGCCTTAACCGCACAGACGTTCAACGTTCCGCGAAGTTTGTTGACGACCAATGTTGCCAACGCTTCGCCTTCAACATCTTCGGCGATGATCAACATCGGCTTGCCCAACTTGGCAACCTGCTCGAGCAACGGCAGAAGGTCTTTCATCGAGCTGATCTTCTTTTCGTTGATCAGGATCAACGCGCTGTCCAGCACGCACTCCATGCGTTCCGGATCGGTCACGAAGTACGGCGAAAGATAGCCTCGGTCGAACTGCATACCCTCGACAACTTCCAGCGAAGTCTCCATCGTCTTGGATTCTTCAACCGTGATCACGCCGTCTTTGCCGACTTTGTTCATTGCTTCGGCGATGATGTTTCCGATGGTCGAATCACCGTTGGCTGAAACTGTTCCGACCTGAGCAATCATGTCGCCTTTGACAGGCTTCGACAGACGTTTGATCTCTTCAACCGATCGCTCGACCGCCTTTTCGATGCCGCGCTTCAGAGCCATCGGGTTGGCGCCGGCCGCAACGGTCTTGACGCCCTCGCGAAAGATCGCCTGGGCAAGCACGGTTGCGGTGGTGGTGCCGTCGCCGGCCACGTCAGAAGTCTTCGATGCGACTTCGCGCACCATCTGCGCGCCCATGTTTTCGAGAGAGTCTTTCAACTCGATCTCTTTCGCCACGGTCACGCCATCTTTGGTGATGGTCGGCGAACCGAATTTCTTGTCGATGACGACATTGCGGCCCTTGGGACCGAGCGTGATCTTGACCGCGTCGGCGAGCTGGTTGACGCCGCGCAAAATTGCCGCACGCGACTCTTCACCATGAACTACTTGCTTTGCCATATTCTTATCTTCTCCTACTCAATCAACTTTATTTTCGATGGGCGCCGGGGGCGGCGCATTCGATAATTTCTACTTGCCGCCTTTTTTACCGGTGGCTGCTCCAGCGCGCGCGATGATGCCGAGAATTTCGTCTTCTCGCATGATCAGCAACTCTTCGCCTTCGAGCTTGATCTCAGAACCACTGTATTTGCCGAACAAAACGCGGTCGCCGGCTTGGACGTCCAGCGGTTGGCGCGTGCCGTCATCCTTGTATTTTCCTTCTCCCACCGCGACGACTTCGCCTTCCTGCGGCTTTTCCTTGGCGGTGTCCGGGATGATGATTCCACCTCGCACTTGCTCGCCTTCTTCAATTCGGCGCACGATAACGCGATCGTGGAGCGGTTTGATGTTAATTGCCATACTCTCGAGCTCTCCTTTCAATTTCCCACTTCAGTAATGATTTTTCTGGATTTGATTGCACTCGCCGCCGAGCATCCAGCTGTGATTCCTGGCACTCTTTAAAGGCGAGTGCTAAGAATATAGCCTCGGGCGAACTGCTTGTCAACTTTGGACTTCGGGTAAGAATGGGCAGGAATCTAGCGAGTTCGGCGTTTGGTTGACCGGCGCGCTGTGCGCTCCTGGGCGTTGTAGACCGCGACGCGTTTTGAAAGCGTATTGCGGTGTATTCCGAGGACTCCGGCGGTACGCGAGAGGTGGTTCTTCTGGCGCGAAAGGGCTTTCTGAATATACAGCTTTTCGAATTCGTCGCGGGCTTCGTCTAGCATTATCTGGCCGTCCAGCATTTCGTCGATCAGGGCTTCAAGGCGAGCTCGTAGTTGCATGAATGTCTCCGGCGGCAGATGGAACTCAGAGCGGTCTGATTAAAGCGAAAGTCCGTACGGATCGCAATCCTGGAAATTCCAGCGAAGCAAGTGTGAAGATGACTACGGCATTGGGATCGGGTTATGCCGTTTCGGACAAGTCTCAGGTCTCAAGTCACAGGTCGAAGAGATACGTTGCCCGGGATTTCCTGGGACTTGAGACCTCGGATTATTCTTAGAGCTCAGTCCCCGTGATCAATTTGTACGCTTCCAGATACCGCGCGCTGGTTGCCTCGGCCACCTCCGGCGGGAGGTGCGGCGCGGGAGGCTGTTTATCCCAGCTCAACGTCTCGAGATAATCGCGTACAAATTGTTTGTCGAACGAGGGCTGGGACTTGCCCGCTTCGTATTCGCTCGCGGGCCAGAATCTGGACGAGTCGGGAGTTAGAACCTCGTCGATCAAAATAATCCGGCCTTCGTTGTCGCGGCCAAACTCAAACTTCGTGTCCGCGATGATTATTCCTTTGCTCAAAGCAAATTCGCTTGCTTCCTTGTAAAGCCGCAAAGACGTTTCGCGCACCGCCTGAGCCACGTCATCGCCGACGATCTGCGCCATATGTGCTTCGGTGATATTTTCGTCGTGTCCTACTTCCGCCTTCGTCGCGGGAGTAAAGATCGGTTCGGCTAATTTGTCCGATTCGCGCAGGCCGACAGGAAGCTTGTGGCCGCAAACTTCACCGGTCTTCTGGTATTCCTTCCAACCGGATCCGACGATGTAGCCACGAACCACGGCTTCGATCGGAAACACGTCGGTGCGTCGAACATACATCGACCGGCCACGAACCTGATCGGCGTGCGCCTGGACGGTTGCAGGCATCTGATCGAGGTCGGTTGTGACAAGGTGATTCGGCGTAATATGTTGAAGTCGCTCGAACCAGAAGCGTGACAACGAGGTCAGGACTTCGCCCTTGCGCTCGATCGGTGTTGGCAACACACAATCGAATGCAGAGATTCGATCGGTTGCGACTATCAGCAAATGTTCGTCGTCAACCGAATAGACGTCGCGTACTTTGCCGCGTCGTGCCAGCGAAAGCTGAGACAACGAAGTTTCTATGACGGGCTTTGCAGTCATTGATTAGACTCGATTCGAGATGTGTAAATTAGCGTTGTGTAATGAGAGCGGGATTTTGCTGGTTCGTGCTGTTGTTTGTCAAGGCAAAGGCTCACGAGTGAAAATGAATTGAAGTATCGATGCGAAAACCAATCATCTGAACCACAAAAACTGCTTAATGTTTCGGTTATTTTTCGTGTGATTTCGCCTCGTGTTTTGTGTGCTTAGTGGTTGTATGCTGACTTTAGTTCAAATCGAACTCGCACCCACGAGTTTAGTTTTCATCAAGATGATGTTTAAGAATACAAGCGGGGCAGGGTCCCCTTCCTGACTGCGTTAAGTAAAGGCAGCAACTATTAGCTTGAGTTTGGAGATTTTGAATGAAGCGGTTCAATAGGTTTTGTCCTTCAACCAGAATTCTGACGCTTGCGCTTATGGCGCTGTTTGTCTTTGCGCCGCTCTCCGCAATCGCTCAGCAGACTCCGCGAACAGCACAGCCTTTGCGGACGCGACCGCTGCCTCCAACTCAATATGTACCGGCCCGCAATTACGACACTAAACACATCGCGCTCAATCTCCGGTTCGATTGGGAACGCGAGCAAGCCATTGGAACTGCGACGATCAGCTTTTCTCCCTTGACTCGCGATTTGAAGCAGCTCGAGTTTGATGCCGCCAACATGACGTTCGCGTCCGTGACTTTGGGCGACGGAGAAGCGCTGAAATTTGAAGCTGATGTTCCGAACGAAAAGTTGAGAATTACGCTCGACAAGGTTTACCAGCCGGCTGATGTAGTTAGAGTCGTGATCGCTTATCACACCAACGGGGTTTCAGAAAAAGCCAGGCGAGCGGGCGGTGGGCTCTTCTTTATGAAACCCAACCCGGACGAACCCAATCGTCCGAGACAGATCTGGTCGCAGGGCGAATCGGAATGGAACCATTACTGGTTTCCCTGTTTCGACCATCCGAACGATTTCGCCACCAGCGAAATGATCGCGACGGTACAAAAGCCATTCACCGTGCTTTCCAACGGAAAATTGATCGAAAAGCGGGACAATTCAGACGGTACGCAGACTTTTCACTGGCGAATGGACGAGCCGCACGCCAGTTATCTGGCCTCGATCGTGGTCGGCGAATTTGCGGTGATCGAGCAAAACCACGGCGGTATTCCCATCGTCAGTTACGTCTACGCAGATCAGGTCGAAGAAGGGAAGACGACCGTTGCCAACGTTCCGGAGATGATGAAGCTGTTCGAGCGGCTGACCGGGATGAAGTACCCGAACGCGAAGTACGGACAGGCGTTTGTCGCCGGCTTTGGTGGCGGGATGGAGAACATTACCGCTACCACCATGTCGGACCAGACGATTCACGACGTGCGGACGCGGCTGGACGAAAACGAAGACGACCTGCTATCGCATGAACTCGCGCATTCGTGGTTCGGCAATTATGTGACCGCGCGAACCTGGGCCGACCTTTGGCTGAACGAAGGCTTTGCCACTTACTTCGAAGGCATCTGGGTCGAACATCACGTCGGGCTTGACGATTTTCTTTACAGCGAAGTACGGGCGAATCAGGAAGGTTACTTCAACGCGTGGCGGCAGAATGTGCGCCGGCCGATCGTCACTAAAAATTATCGCGATCCGGATGCGGTGTTCGACGCATATTCATATCCACGCGGCGGAGCGGTGCTGCACATGTTGCGGAAGGTGTTGGGCGACGATGATTGGTGGCGGAGCATCAACCATTTTCTACGGAAGTATCCGCATCAACCGGTCGAGACCGAACAATTTCGCATCGCGATTGAAGAAACCACCGGACAACCGCTCGAATGGTTTTTCGATCAATGGGTTTACAAGATGGGCCATCCCATTTTTCGTGTAACTCAGGATTACGATCCCGCTGCGAAAACGCTGACGCTGAAAGTTCGGCAGGAACAGAAAATAGATGAAGAGAATGCCTATCCGCAGGCGAGGTTTTTCCAAACACCGGTCGAAATCGAGATAGTCGTCGGAGACATCACTCGAATTGAACGTGTCCAGATTGAGGCGAAAGAGGAGCAGTCGTTTAAGTTCGCGGCCGAAACCAAACCGCTCCTGATTAATTTTGATTACGGCGGCACACTGATCAAGGAGATGATTTTCGATAAACCCACGAACGAGCTTATCTATCAGCTTGGGCGTGACAAGGACGTTATGGGTCGCTTGTGGGCGCTCCAACAAATCGATAAGCGGTTGAAAGACAAGGCAACGTCCCCCACGGAAAGAGAATTACTCGAGCAAAAACTCGGCGAAGCCATTCACGGCGATCGATTTTGGGGAATAAGAAGGGATGCGGCAGCCGCATTGAGCGGTTCCAACAGTGCGTCGCTGGTGGTTGGGACGTTTGACCCTGACGCGCGGGTGCGTGCGGCCTCAGTCAAAGCACTGGCACCGGGCAGTAAACCTTTTCCCGGAATTTTCAAAGATTTCGTGAGAGATAAGAGCTACGCCGTAGTGCGTGAAGGAGCGCTCGCGCTTGGAGCCACCAAGTCACCGGGCGCCTACGATCCACTCGTCAAACTTCTTGACACGCCGTCGTGGCGCGACAACGTTCGCGCATCGGCATTGAGCGGGTTGGCAATTCTGGGAGATCCGCGCGCGCTCGAGTTCGGTTTGAAATACGCGAGCAACACCAATCCTAAAGACGTTCGGCTGGCCGCTTATGCATTGCTCGCCGTGGTTGGAAAGACCGATGCGCGGACGCTCCCGATTATCTCCGAGGCCTTCACCAGCGCAGTCAAATCCGGCAGCACGTCGCTGACGACCGGGACGGCGCAAGCGTTGCTCGATCTGGGAGATCAGCGCGGCGTGGAGATTTTCGAATCGGCTCGCAAGTCGACCAATCGTCCTGAATTTCAATTTCTGATAAGTCAGTACGAGACGCAACTGAAGCAACGACGAAATCCGTCGCAGTAGTTCCACGTTGGAGCGCAGGCGGCTCGCCTGCAATGAGCGCGGAGCGCGAAAACAGGTTAGGACAGATGTGCAAGCCAGCGGTGAATTATTCACCCGTCGAAATCTGCGCACGCTCTGTTCGCGCTTCGCGCTCACTGCAGGCGAGCCGCCTGCGCTCCATAATTGCCGCCTCCGCTCCATCATTTATTAATGCTTGAGTTTAATAGTGTTTACCTGCTATATTCTTTTCGACTGGTCCGCGCCGACTACCACAGGCGCACCCCCCGCGAACAAATCATTCGCCAACTGCTCCTAACAGAATCGGTTAATGCCAACTGCTGCTGACAGAGCTAAAGCCAAAGATAAGAGCGACATAGAGACGACTGCGTCAGCAGGCGAGCGAAAAACGAGCCTACTTGTGGTCGAAGATGACGAAAACATTTCGACTGCGATCAGCGAATATTTTTCACGAGCCGGCTACAGCGTCAAGACAGCAGAAGATGGAGTGGCGGGGGTTCAGGTAGCTCTTCAGGATCATCCGGACGCGGTTGTACTTGACCTGATGCTCCCCAGAATGGACGGACTGGCGGTTTGTAGAGAGCTTCGCGAAAAAGCTCCTTACATTCCGATCTTGATGTTGACGGCGAAAGACGATGTCGTCGACAAAGTACTTGGATTGGAGATGGGCGCGGATGATTACATCACCAAACCATTCTCACTGCGCGAACTCGAAGCGCGAATCAAGTCGGTGTTGCGACGGATTCGAACCGGCGGCGGCACCGAGGGAGCAAGCGAAGAAGCTCCGATCGTACGCGGTAAGTTGCGTATCGATCCGTCGAAACGCGAGGTAATGGTCGGCGACAGACTGGTCGAGCTGACCCCCAAAGAGTTCGATCTGCTTCGCTTGTTTGCAACGCACCCGGGACGTGTTTTCCCCCGCAAGTATCTCCTGGAGAAAATCTGGGACTATTCCTACGAAGGATATGACCGCACCATCGATTCACATATCAATCGGCTGCGAGCCAAGATCGAAGAAAATCCTGAAAACCCACACATGGTCTTAACCGTTTGGGGAATCGGGTACAAATTCAGCGACGAGTAACGATCCCGTTGCTCGATTCTTTTAAATACCCAATCCGCTCAATCACTGAGCTTTCCGAAATCGCGACGAAGGCTATCGCGACTCACTGCGGATAACGTTTGCGAGTGCTCGCCCCGACCACTCGCTTTTAACCTCGAACAAGGCGGTGCGATTTACAACCGCGGACCAACCTCAAATGGTCCAGAACCCAAACCTGAGCAAGAAGCCATGCGAAACCATACCAGCACCTACAACAAGTACGCGCGCGTTGCTGTCGTAATCTCAATTTTTGCAGCGTTCGCAATTCTTCCGTTCGGTCACTCGCTCGCACAGCGAGGTTCGAAAAAGACTTCGCCAAAAGTAACGGGAGTCTCTTCGAAAAAGACCAGCGGTGGCGAAGTTATTTCGCTTTCTGCCGATTCGTCGCTCAACGGCATTCAGACATGGCAGGATCCGAACGGGACTTTCCACCTTGTCCTGCCGAACGCCGGCGACAGTCCGATCACCGGCACGCCGGGCGGAGTGAAGGTGCGTCGCGTGGGCAACTCGCTCGAGGTTGAGGTTCAGGCAAAGAAGGGTGCAAACGTAACGGTTCAGCCGCGTTTCAATCGGCTCGATCTGGTGGTGCAGGGCGGCACCGAAGATCGCCCCAGCGCCGCCGACGGAGATCGTGTTCCGAGAAATTCGCGAACGACGAGGAACGCGGACGCAGTCGACGCGGTTCAGTCGGTCGCGCGCCTTCCGCGCGAACCGCGAGTTCCGAAGGGAATCAATTCGCTTGATCGAGTTGGCGCGGGCAACGACCCGCTGACAACGCCGACAGGGCCGAGCAAGCACGTCGATGTCCCGGTCACCTCCGTGATTTCGAGCGTTTCCCATCCCCCAACAGATCAGGTGAGTTCGCCGGTGGAGCCGTCATCCACCCAGACGTCCGAAGTTTCCGCGCCGCCTCCGCCCGTCGTACCAGCCGCACAGGACGAGTCGACTGAACGAGAGCTTTCGTCATACGTTTTCTATTCGGGTTGGTGGATCACGATGGCGCTGGTTGCTGGTTTGGTAGGCCTGGTTGTCTGGCGAAGAAAAGGGAAGAGTAACGGCGAGGATTTTGATGACGACGAAGCGCAAATCGCGGTGGCGCCGAAAGTAAACTCGACGCTCGTTAACTCGATCGTGGGTGAACGGCGTTCGAGCAGCGATCGCCGGCGTGAGGGCCGGGGCGGCGGAAGACGTGCTCAGGACAGTCCCGCCAAGGTTTCCTCTGAAATTATCGAGCCGCACGAACAATCGCTGGTTCCGCGAAACGGCGTTACGACGATGGCGCCTGCCACGCTGTTTGGTGCTTATCGCGTGGATCAGGAAATTGGAAAATTGATTTTGGGCCAGGCGCACCGGATCGATGTACTGGCGTCGCGCGCGGGTGATGACAGGCGTGCTATGGAAGCTTCGCTTCTCAAAGCGATGCGATCGAATTTTACCGATGAAGACGGACGACGCAGAGCGCGTCAGGCGTTGGAAGAGTACGGATTCGTGGCACGCCAGTGCGCGTCATTGCTCTTGGCAAACGACTCGTGTGACCGGGCCGCGGCCGCACGCATGTTGGGCGAAGTTCAGTCGCCCGCGTCGCTGCAGTTCCTGTTGGAAGCTCTTTACGATTCCGAAGTGATCGTTCGCACTCAGGCCGTGGAAAGCATTGGCGCGTTGAAACTCCCCTCGGCGATCGGCGCTTTGCTGGATATGGCTCGTCGGTACCCGGACATGCCGAGTTCGCTTCTCAGCAGCGCGCTCAACGCATGCTCAATCGAGAGTCTGGACTTTCTTGACACCGCACCTGCGCAACCAGCGCTCTTGTCGCATAGCAGTTGCGACACGTCGTTCAACGAAATCACTCAGCTGGAACCGGCGGCGATCGTTCAGGATCTGCCCGAGTCTTCCGACGACGGGTTGCTGATCGATGCCCTGGCCCACGTTCAGAGCACCGATGTCGATGCGCGTGCTTCCGCTGCGCAGAGCCTGTCGCTTTATCGGGTAGCCAGGTCTGTGATTGCGCTCAAGGAACTGGTCGAGAACGACCCTGAGCCTGCAGTTCGTGCAGCAGCGGTTTCCAGTCTGGGTTGTATCGATCACGAATCGGTCTTTTCCGCGGTGCTGGTGGCATTGGCAGACGAAGCTCGTGACGTTCGCGCCGCCGCCGCGCGTTCGCTTTCGCGACTCAGCTTTGATCGAGCCGAAGCGCTTGTTCGTGTGATCGAGACATCCGACGTCAATGAATTAGGAAAAGTGGCGCGCGCTTGTATTCAAACCGGGATGGCGTCGCAGGCGCTCGATCGGCTTTCGAGCGACGATCGCCGCCAGGCATACGAAGCCTTCTCGCTTCTTTCATTGCTGGTGAAAGCAAACGAAGCGCAGCCGATCCTTGATGCGGTCGAAAATCACGCCGACGTGAACGTGCGATTGATCGGGGTTCAGGTTCTTGGCGCTTCGACCTCGGCAGAGATCGGGATGAAGCTTCGCCATCTTGCGATTCGTGAATCGATCCCCGAACAGGTTCGCACCGCTTTGATGGAAGTGGTTTACAAGTTGGACGAGATGCAACCAGCGTAAAATCAGTTTTCAGTTTTTAGTTTTCAGATTTCGTCGATCGCATTCGCACATCTCGTGTTGCATTAGCGCGAGAGGGAATTTCATTTACGCGTGACTGCCAAAGATGCATAATGCACGGCGGTTTCAACTCATTTCCCGAAGCGCCCGGATGATTCACAAAATGCCCCGCTCACTCCCATTCAGATTAAGATTGCGCACAGGTTTGCTTGCGCTCTTCCTGGTCGCTCCGCTGCTATTTATTGGATTTTCGGCTGATGCTGAGCATCGCGGCATTGCGTCGCTCGGCTCGAACGTTGGCACTTCGCAGGTTCCGCAAGCTTCACAAACTCCGCAGAAGAAGAACATCACGCCGGTCCGCTCGAGCGATACAGCTGAAGGCTCGCGAATCGTAATCACATCTGACGGCGCTTTGAATGATTACTCGGCGTATCGAAGCGGCGATCGCTTTTACGTCGTGATTCCCGCCGCGGAAGCATCGCGGTTTTTGAGCGGTCTGCGGGGACGTGGTTTTGAAGATATGCGGTTGCAGAAGCGGGGCAACGACATTGTCGTCTCGTTTCGTTTGTTGGCCGGAGCAGTTGCCAGAGTAAGTCAGAAATTCAATCGTCTCGAAATTCTGGTGACGGTTCCGGCGTTGGTTGCGGCGAATAACGCGAACAATTCGAACTCGGCTCGCCCGTTACCTTCGCCCACGGCCGTCGCTACGCCGTCGACGAATTCCAACAACGCGAACACGCGAAATCCTCTGGCCAACACGAACACGTCGGACCCGAACGCGACCACGAACAGCAATTCGCAAACACAGGTAACACCTCGCGGCACCGGCACGTCTGCGCAGAATCGAACCTACAGCGGGAACCCTTCCTATAGCTCGCCGTCTGGAATTCCCGGCGATCCGAATAGCGGATTCACAGATCCCGGAACGCAGGGCTTTCCGCCTGTGGCTGGAACCAGCCCGTCTCCGCTTCCGTCTGTCTCGCCTTCGGTGGATCAAATCGCTCAAGTTCAAACGACGCCGGGACCTCCGGTGAACATAACCGCGCCGGTCACGAACACTTCGGCTCCGGTGCCTACGACGTCGTTGGGCGCGCAGCTAAGACAGAACTGGCTGTTTGTGTTGCTCGGAATTGCAGTCGTCGGATTGATCGCCTGGGTGCTTATCTCGCGTTCGCGCGCGGGCGACGTGGTTGAAACGCGTCGGGAAACTTTGCGCGAATCGAGATCGGAAGCGTATCCAACTGCCAAAGCACGCGAAACGGTGTCTCAGGGCGACAAGACGCGTGGAATGAAGTTGGAAGGGCCAGCCGTTCCCGCTTACCTTGCGTCGGCAATTTTGGCGAAAGAAGCATTGGCCGAGAAAGAGGAGGCGAAACCCGAGCAGGCTGAAGCGGTCGAAGTTGAGCCGGTCGTGTCTGAACCTCCGCCGATCACTCCACACGTAACGCCGATCGAGGAAATTTCGCTTCCACCGGCAGAAGTTCAGGCGGAAGAACCGGTCGTTCAAGAGATCGAGCCTGTAGTGCCTGTCGAGCCCGCGCCTCCAGTTGCTGTCGAGCAGGCCTCGGCCGAAGTCCGCAGCCTTTTGGAAGGACAGGAATTTGATCCAGCCGTATTCAAGACTCAGGATGTCGCTGCGCGTCAAATAATCACCGCTGAACTGTTAGGCGCATTGGCCGGTCGGAACACCGTCAGGCACGAACGCGCGCGCGACGTATTTCTCGAACACGGTTATTTCGACGATGCGACACGAACGTTGCGCACGGCTGAATCGCCGGGAGAACGCGCGTCGGCTGCCAGGTCTTTGGGCCTGGTCCGAGACCAATCGGCAACACCGCATCTGATCGCGGCTCTTGAAGACTCGTCGCCTGAAGTGCGACGGGCGGCGGTTGAGTCGCTGGCGGAAATTCGCGATCCGGCGTCGGTGTCCGCGTTGGAAGCACTGCGCGATCGCGAGAAGAATCGACGAATTCCTAAAGCGCTGATCCAGCACGCAATCGAAGCGAGTGTGGTCGGCCGGATGAAGGGCCCGACATCGGCACCGGCCACGACTCCGCTGGCTGAACCTCCTGCGCCGGCTACAACGCCATTGATGTCGCCTGTCGATCTTGTAGAAGCCGCCGCACCGGTTGCTGAACCAGAGGCGCTGATCGCGGTAGAAGAACCCGCTGACGAGATCACTGCTGAGACGGAGGCGGTTGCGCCGCTGACCGCCGACGCCGGATTGGTGGAAGCGAGAGAAGAGGCTTTGCCGCTACCGCTGGTAACCGAAGTTGCTGCCGAGCCCGTTGAGCCTGTTGAGTCGGTTGCCGAAGAGGTTGTCGAGGAAGTTGCGCCTCCGGTCGAAGCCGCGCCTGCGGAAGTTCAGGATTTACCGACAGCAGAGGAAGCGGTCGAGGAAGCGGAGCTTGTACAGCTCGTCGAAACTGAAACAGTAGCGGAAGAACCAGAAGCCTCCGCGTTGCCACCCGTTCCGGTCGAAACTCCTGCCCCTGTTCCCACCGCCGAACCGGTAATCGAGTTCAACGATGGAAGCGCCAGCGGTTGGGTTGATGTGGATGTTACTTCCGCCGGCGGCCCGGCTGCGCCACCGGTTTCAGAGGCGGACACCGGCGTTTCCGCAGCCGAGCAGGAACTACCCGCACCGCCGGTCACACCGGTAATTGTGCCGTTGGTTCAGGAGATCGCGCCTGACACTTCTACGACTGCACCGGAACGCGGAATCGACATTGCGCAGGAATCAAAGGGCATCGACGTCGCGCGCGAGTCGAAAGGCATTGAGGTTGCTAAAGACGACTGGAGCCGCGTACCGGGCAAAGAGATTGAGCCGATAGGCCCGGAAGACGACGGCAGCATCCCCGCCAGCTTACTGCGCAGGTTGGCCAGCGAAGACGTCAGTGAAAGATCAGCCGCGGTAACTGACCTGGGGCGGATCGGTGGAGACGACGCATTCCGCGAAATATCCGCCAGCTTCGATGATCCATCGGTTGAGGTTCGAAACTCAGCAGCACGTGCGCTCTTCGATCTTAGCCCGGCACGAGCCGATTCATTTACACGCGCGCTCCGCGAAGCTCCGCCTGAACGACGCCGAAGTATCGGTACCGCGTTGGCTTCGTCGGGATTGGCAACCGAAGCCATCGGGCATTTGATGGGCGAGAGCCGTGAAAAGACTTACGACGCGTTTTCGCTTCTGTTCCTGATGTCAAAAGCCGGCGAGCTTCAACCGCTGATGCGCGCGGTCGAAGAGCATCCCAACACCGAAGTTCGTTTGGCCGTGGTGAAGCTGCTGGCGTTGAGCGGCCAACAGGAAATCCTGCCGGCGTTTCGTCGATTGGCTGTGCGCGGTTCGCTTCCGACTGAAGTCAGGTCGGCCGTGATGGAAGCGATTTATCAGATCAGCAGCCAGACGCCGGATGCAGCTTCGCGAACCTGAAGTCGGCGAGATCCTGGAATGAAATGAGAAAGCCCGAGCCGAACGGTTCGGGCTTTTTTGGAGCGCAGGCGGCCCGCCGGCAGTGAGCGCCGCAGGCGCGAAAAACTCACGCACATTCTTCGCGCTTCGCGCTCACTGCCGGCGGGCCGCCTGCGCTCCATAGCTTTTTAGTGACCCGCTATGACCTTTCTCCCTATAATGGCTGCGCGGTCGTTCTAAACAAATCTCTCCACAGGCGGCAATTGCAGATTGGCTTCAGGCTTCTCATGGCGGCGTGTGACCGACGAACAGTTGCTGGACATGCGCCTATGCGACCTGCCCGTCAAGATAGCGCGCACCGCGCTGGCCCAGCGCATAAAACATCTGTACGACGAAATGGCTGATCGCGGGCTTCGCTTTCGTCCGCACATTTGGTTGTCAGCCGAATGGTTTTCGCCCGACGGCGTGCCGGGTTTCGCCATTCCTTTTTACCTGGCTCATCCGCGATTGATGCGGCTCGAACGCCGCCAAATGCTCGAAGTGGAAGGCGCGACCGAGCGCGAGTGTTTGCGCATCATGCGTCACGAAGCGGGGCACGCTTTGAGCAACGCGTATCGGCTTCATTACAAACGAAACTGGCGCGAGCATTTCGGCTCGATCACAAAACCCTACCCCGATTTCTACAAACCGAAACCGCATAGCCGCAAACATGTTCTGCATTTAGCGGGCTGGTACGCGCAGGCACACCCGGCCGAAGACTTTGCAGAAACGTTCGCCGTTTGGTTGGCGCCGGGGACGCGCTGGCGAAGCCGTTATCAAAGCTGGCCCGCGCTTCGCAAACTCGAATACGTTGACGAGTTGATGGATGAAATCGGAAAGCTGGCGCCGCGGGTTCGACGCCGCATCAAGGTCGATCCGTTAAGCGAGATCAAGACGACTTTGCGTGAACACTACGAGCGAAAGCGCGCACATTATCAGTTGCGCAGGCCCGCTCCGTTCGATCGAGATTTGCACCGTATCTTTGTCCCCCGCACCGGTCACGAACGCCGCCCGACCGCGGTTAGCTTTCTCAGACAGATTCGTCGTGAACTTTCTCAGCAGGTGGCCGACGGCACCGGAGTGCATCCGTACGCCGTCGATCAGATCATGGCAAACATGATCGATCGCTGTCGTGCGCTGCGTTTGCGCGTACCCGTCTCTCGTGAAGAAGCAAAACGTCGCACGCTGGTCATGCTGACTGTGCAGACCATGAACGGCGTGCATTTGGGCTATCACCGAATACCCCTATGAGTTTCAAAGCAAACACCCCGCTTAGCGTTATCGTGCTGATGCATCACGAGTGTGTTCCGCCGCGTTCGTTGAAAGGACACGGCGAGAAGGAGCGGCAAGTCTGGCGAACCGAGTACGACGTGATGTACGGATTGCGGAAATTGGGCCACGAGGTTCACGCGGTTGGGATCGAGAACGACCTGCGCCCGATACGTCTGGCCATGCGGCGTTACAAACCTCAACTCGCTTTCAACCTGCTGGAAGAGTTCGCCGGACATTCGTTGTATGACCAGCACGTGGTCAGCTATCTCGAGATGATTCGGCTTCGTTACACCGGATGCAATCCGCGCGGGCTGACGCTGGCGCATGACAAAGCGCTGACAAAGAAGATTCTGGCGTATCACAACGTGCATGTTCCGAGCTTTGCGGTTTTCCCTGTGAACCAGAAACCGCGCCGTCCCGCCAGGTTGAAATTTCCGCTGCTGGTCAAGTCGCTTATCGAGGAAGGCTCGGTTGGCATCGCGCAGGCGTCGGTCGTGCGCGATGACCAAAAGCTGGCCGAGCGCGTCAGCATCATTCACCAGCAGACGAACAAACACGCGATCGCCGAAGAATACATAGAAGGACGCGAGATCTATGTTGGCGTGATCGGGAACCAAACTCTTCAGGCATATCCGCCGTGGGAATTGCTCTTCAAGAACTTGCCGGCTGGGGTGCCGAACATTGCGACAAGCAAAGTTAAATGGGACGTCGACTATCAGAAGCAAGTTGGGCTGGTGACCCAGGCCGCTGAGTTGTCGGACGTAATCAAGAACCGAATGGTGCGGTTGTCGAAGCGCATTTATCGAACGCTGGGTTTGAGTGGGTACGCGCGGGTGGACTATCGCCTGACGGCCGATAATAAGATGTACGTGTTGGAAGTGAACCCAAATCCGCAGATCGCACGCGGCGAAGACTTTGCCGATTCGGCCGCGAAGGCGGGGCTACGGTACGAGCAGTTACTGCAAAAGATTCTCGGTCTCGGTTTGAGTTACGATCCCATGACGCGAATCTGAGACCGCGCGATGGAGCGCCGGCCGATGGAGCGCAGGCGGCCCGCCTGCAGTGAGCGCGAAGCGCGAAAAATCTCCTCTACACATCCAATTCTTCTCGCCTCCTCGTAATCCCTAACATGTGATCTACCCCCATGATTGAAGGAGCATGTTATGACCGAACAACAAAACACTGACGTCGCACAAGCGGCGTATTCAAATTTCAAAACAGGCGATATCGAGGCTTTGCTTAATCTCGTATCTGACGATGTCATCTGGACTGTCCCCAAGGCCGACGACGTACCATTCACTGGCAACCGCAACGGCCGTGCGGCAGTAGCCGAATTTTTCTCGATTCTGAACGAGTCGCAGGAACCGCTCGAGTTCGAACCGCAGACGTTCATAGCACAGGGCGACAAGGTAGCCGTTCAGGGCCGATACCTGTGGCAAACCAAAACAACCGGCCGTAAATACGAAGGCGATTGGGTGCACGTCTTCACGGTTCGCGACGGCAAGATCGTCGGCTTCCAGGAATACACAGACACACTCGCGGCGTCCAAGGCTTATCAAAAAGCGCTGAGCGCGTAACATGCGCCTCAAAACAATCGGTTTCAGCAAAGGCGCGAAACCCTACATCTCTTAAGGAGAAGATAAGCCACGCCATCTTCTGGCGTGGCCTTCTTCTTTTCGGGTGGCGGAATTGCTTGTCCCGATAGTTGTTTGTTGGGTAGTAAGAGAGTCTCTTGACAGGTTACTAGAAAGTGAAGAACGTGGCCAAAGCCGTGTCGCCCGGGTCACCCCACTGTTGACCGCCAACTGCCGATGGCAACGAGCTTGGAACCCAGAAAAACTCTCTGGTATCCGGACGGAATACTGCGATGTCGGCGATGTTGTCGCCATCGTAGTCGCCGCGGCAAGCCAGGTCGTTGGCCAGGAAGTCGGGATCTGCGATTCCAAATATGCGCGGCGGCACTGTGGCGCCGGTCGCCGTATTTCGAATCCACCACGAACCGTCCGCACCTGCACGAAACACCACGATGTCGGCAATGCCGTCACCGGTGTAGTCATCCGGCTGAATGATGAAGTCGATGTTGAAGTTTCCCCACTGAATTGTGGTGATGACGGCGCCAGTCAAGCTGTCGCCAACTTGCCAGGTCACATCAAAAGTCGTCGTGTTTACACGAGCGATAATGATCTCTTCTCTGGCATCCCCGGTAAAGTCCGCGCCCTGAAATCGGAACAGGCTCTGCCCAGCAGCCGTGCCGCCGAACGGAACATTTCTGTCATTGGCAGGAGACATGTCGGCCGATTTGTAGAAATTGTTGAAGACTCCACCAATGGTGCGAATGACGTTGTAGTCATCATGTCCACTACCGTCATAATCGCCGTCGCGGGCAACCGCGTCGCCAGCTGCTCCCCAGTTGACGACCGGCAACTTAGCGCAATTGCCGCTGCCATCAGGGAAAACACAGCAGTGGTAGAATCCAGTACGCCAAATGCATGGCTCAAACTTACCATCCTCGCCGACACGATCAGCCGGAACGATCGAGTCTGATCCGATACCGTAATCAAACACACGAATAAACGCGGGTCCCGGGACCGCTGGATTACGCAACACCTTCCAACGGAGCGGTGCGGAAGCGCTAGCCGCCGACAAAGTCACGAAATCCGTATGTATCCCACCGGTAAAATCATATACAACGCGACGCGTAGCATTGACAGGAGAGAGCGAACCCAGGATGAACCCGATGAGCACCAACGCCGTGAAGGTTGAAAAGGTACGTCTCGTGTGAACTCGAATGACTTTCATACCATCTCCTCTCGTTAGGTTAAAGATTGCCTTGCGAGGTTCAGATTGAAGTCTTGAATTTCACCTTTAACTGCGACTTGCCGGTGAGGCGTGTCATGTTGGCTCTGAAAAATGAAAGAGCCTAACGCTGGAATTCCCCGGCGCCTGGGATGAATAGTTCAAAGGCTTCTCTGGAGTTGCGTTTCGTGAGGCTAACAAGAAAGTTTCTCGCCAGCAGAATAAGCAAGGGACGTGACAAAAAGTATACTCGTCCGGGTAGGGTGTCAATAGCAATTAGTTCGAAATATCGACACAGTCAACAGGGAATTCTGCTCGTTATCGTGTTTGCGCAAAGGCGCAAAGAGACCACGAATGCTTAAGAACCTCTGTGGCTTTCTTTGCGCCTTTGCGTCTTTGCGGGAACCTTTTTCCGGACTATCTCGGCTAACGCCCCTCCACCCCCCATGTGACAACGCCAACGTCAAAAGCTAGAATCTTATTTTCAGTAAATAAGGCTTAATCACCCACTCGTATGCCATTTGAACTTCGTTCGGAATACTCGCCGCAGGGCGATCAGCCGCAGGCTATTGAGACTCTGGTTCGCAATCTTGATGAAGGCGTCAAGGATCAGGTGCTGCTCGGAATCACCGGCAGCGGAAAGACATTCACAGTCGCCAGCGTGATTCAAAAGACGCAACGGCCGACGCTGGTGCTTGCTCATAACAAAACACTCGCCGCGCAGCTCTATCAGGAATTCAAAACGCTTTTTCCAAACAACGCTGTCGAATACTTTGTCTCGTATTACGACTACTACCAGCCCGAAGCCTACGTCCCGGCTTCCGACACCTACATCGAAAAAGAAGCGACTGTTAACGACGAAATCGACCGGCTGCGCATGTCCGCGACCCGCGCGTTGTTCGAACGGCGCGACGTAATCGTAGTGGCCAGTGTCTCGTGCATCTACGGTTTGGGCGATCCCGACGCCTACTACAACATGTTGCTTTTCGTAGAGCCCGGAGCGCGGTTAACGCGCGACGCGCTGCTTCAACGCCTTGTCGAGCTCCAGTACGAACGCTCGGACATAGAATTTGACCGCGGCTCGTTCCGAGTTCGCGGCGACGTGGTAGAGATTTATCCCAGCTATCAGGAGCAAGCCTATCGAATCGAACTTTGGGGAGACGAGATCGACTCGGTTTCCACCATCGATCCGCTGCTGGGCGATGTTCTGCAGAAACATACTTCGCGTGTTCCGATCTATCCGAAGACGCACTATGTCATGTCGAAGTCGACGGTCAAGCGAGCGATAAAGACGATTCGAGAAGAGCTCGAGTGGTGGGAGCCGAAGCTGATAGCCGAACGCCGTTTGGTCGAAGCGCAACGTCTGCACCAGCGCACCATGTACGACCTGGAGATGATCAAGGAGATGGGTTTCTGCCGGGGGATAGAAAATTATTCGCGGCATCTGACCGGAAAACAGCCGGGTGAACCACCGCCCACGCTACTCGACTATTTGCCGCGCGACACGATGATGGTGATCGACGAATCGCACCAGTCGATTCCGCAAGTCGGCGCGATGTTCAAAGGCGATCAGTCGCGAAAACGCACGCTGGTTGAATACGGTTTTCGACTTCCTTCGGCGATGGACAATCGTCCGCTCAACTTTGAAGAGTTTGAAAAGCGGATCGGTCAGACGATCTATGTCTCAGCGACGCCGGGGCCGTACGAGCTGACCAAGACCAGCGGCGAAGTCATCGAGCAGATAATTCGCCCGACCGGATTGCTTGATCCGATCGTCGAGGTCCGGCCGGTCAAGGGGCAGATCGACGATCTGCTGGAAGAGTGTCGATTACGCGCCGAGCGAAACGAACGCGTCCTCGTCACCACGTTGACCAAGAAGATGGCGGAAGATCTGACCGAGTATTTTGCCGAAGTCGATGTGCGCGTTCGATATCTTCACTCAGATATCGAGACGCTGGAGCGAATCAAAATTCTGCGTGACCTGCGGCGGGGCGAGTTCGACGTGCTGGTGGGAATCAACCTCTTGCGCGAGGGCCTGGACCTGCCCGAAGTTTCGCTGGTCGCGATTTTGGATGCTGACAAGGAAGGCTTTCTGCGTTCGGACCGTTCGTTGATTCAAACCATTGGACGAGCGGCGCGCAACGCGGAAGGCAAAGCCATTCTTTATGCGGACAAGATTACGGACTCGATGCGGCGCGCGATGGACGAAACATCGAGGCGGCGAACAATCCAGGAAGCATTCAACGAAGAGAACGGAATCACTCCGCGAACGATCGTGAAGCCGATTGAAGCCACGCTGGTGACGGCGTACGAAGCGGACTACTTTAAAGTCCCGCTCAATCTGGACGAGCTCGAAGATTACACGCGCGCCAACATCGGCGAAACCATTCGAAGGCTTGAAGGCGAGATGCGCGAGTCCGCCAAGCGAATGGAGTTTGAGCGAGCGGCGGAACTGCGTGATCGAGTCAAATATCTTCGCGAACGCGAGATGCAGTTGGTTTAGATCGGCGCATAGTTTGATCGTTGCCGAAGTCAGAATGATGAAGAAGAAAAAGACTAACCACGAACTAATACGAAACGAGCGAAGACACGAAATCCACGAAGCGCGCAGGTAACCAGGCACGCTATTTCGTGATAGTTCGCCTCGTGTTTCGTGTGAATTCGTGGTGAGTTTTCCGCGCCTTCCTAATCCGCAGCGCTTCCGATGTTAACCAAGACCGATCCGGACGAGATCCAGTCCTACCTTGTCGACGCCAGCAACATGCGCGGTGGCGAGGCCGCCGAAGTCGTCTTCCCCGAAAACACCGCCGATGTTGCATCGATAATCAGTGACGCGTCGCGCCAACGAATTCCGGTTACGGTTTCCGGCGCGGGCACCGGCGTGGTCGGCGGCCGCGTGCCGCAGGGTGGAATAGTTCTGGCGACTGACAGGCTGAATCACATCGGAGAGATCTCGCGCGAAAGTAATTCCGGTTCGGTGACAGCGGAAGCGGGAGTGAGGCTCACGGATCTTCAAAAAGCGATCAGTGCCGAGCGGCTGTTCTATCCACCGGATCCTACCGAGTCGAGCTGTTTCCTGGGCGGCACGGTGGCTACGAACGCGTCGGGCGCGCGGAGTTTCAAATATGGCCCCACACGAAATTACGTCCGACGACTGAAGGTAGTTTTGCCAACGGGTGATGTGTTGGACCTGCGTCGTGGCGAGCTTCGTGCAGATTCGGCCGGCAGCATCGATGTCGCGTTGGGAAATGGCCGAAGCGTGCGGGCGCAGCTTCCGACCTACCGAATGCCGCAAACGAGCAAACACACCTCGGGTTACTTCATCGCGCCTAACATGGATCTGATCGATCTTTTCATCGGCAGCGAAGGAACGCTTGGAGTCGTGACCGCGGCCGAATTGCTACTGCTTCCAACTCCGCAGAACGTGTTGAGCGCGGTGGTGTTCTTCAAAGCAGAAGACGACATGCTGGGATTCGTAGGCGAGGCTCGCGCTCGGTCTTTGCAAAGTCGCAAGAGAGGTTCGGCCGATTCGATCGATGCACGCGCGCTCGAGTACTTTGATGTCGAGTCGCTCAATTTTCTCAGGCCGAGTTATCCGTTGGTTCCAGCTGACGCGACGGGAGCTGTGTTCTTTGAGCAGGAAATAACCGACGAAACCGAAGCGGAGTTGTTAGCCGAGTGGCAAACCCTGCTTGAGCGTTACCGTGCGTTGGTCGACGATTCGTGGTTCGCATCGGAAGAGCAGGATCGGCGGCGGATACGAGAGTTCCGGCATGCGCTGCCGGTGTTGGTCAACGAGTGGCTTTCGCATCATAACCAGCGAAAGGTCTCGACCGACATGGCGGTACCTGATGACGAATTCGCTGCGATGCTGGGATTCTATAACCGGGAGCTCGGGACCAGCGGACTGAAGTTCGTCATCTTCGGACACATCGGAGACAACCACGTTCACGTCAACATCCTGCCGCGTAACGATGACGAGGCCGCAAACGCGCGGAGGATTTACGATCGATTCATTGAGAGGGCGGTGGCGGTGGGCGGCACCATCTCGGCCGAACACGGGATCGGAAAGTTAAAACGTGATTACCTGCGCGTGCTCTACGGCGACGAGCACCTGCGCGAAATGGCTGCGCTCAAGCGGGCGTTCGACCCGGCGGGGATTCTTGGTAGAGGAAATATTTTTGAGGAGAGTCTTCTGTAATTTATTCGGCCAGAGTGTAGAAAGCAAAGCGACGGTTTCTCGCAAAGGCGCAAAGAAGAGAAAGACGGAAGGCGCAAAGAGGATGCAATGGTGACCGACGCACGAACTGGCAATAGAGTACGAGTTTTCTTCGCGCCTTTTGATTTTCTTTTCTTTGCGCCTTTGCGTGAACCTCCTTTAAACATCCTCTCAAGCTGGCCCGATACCCGATTACCTTCCCGCTTGTCCGCCCGTACCGGCTCACCTACAATCGACTGGTTACATTTGCAGTCCGCAATTTTGACCAAATATGCCAACTAAAAACGAGCCCGACCCGACCGTTGGAGCCGCTCCTCCCGATCGCATGAGCGCCGAGCAACGCTCCGAAGCCACGATTCTGAGCGAGACCGCGCTCGAAGACACCGAGGGAAACTATCAGTTACAGGCCGGCCAAATCATCGCCGCGCGGTACCTGCTCGAAAAGGAGATCGCGCGCGGCGGGTTCGGCATAGTCTTTCTGGCGCGAGACCAGCAGCTGCTTTCCAAGCTGGTTGTTTTGAAAGTGCTTCGCGCAAACATGCTCGAGAACGATTACGTTCTGCAGAAGTTCAGACAGGAAGTCGAAGCTCTGACGCGTCTGGACCATCCGGGAATCGTCGGTGTCCTGGACACCGGAACTCTCCCCGACGGAAATCCCTTCATCGTGATGCAGTACATCGAAGGCGGATCGCTGCGAAACATTCTTTCGTCGCAGGGGATCGAGTTCGAACGCGCGGCGCACATCATTCGAACGGTTGGTCGGGCTCTGACGTTTGCGCATGAAAAGGGGATTCTGCATCGCGACTTAAAACCGGAAAACATAATGCTTCAGTCGCTCGCGAACGACGAACAGCCAAAGATCATCGACTTCGGAATCGCCCGAGTGAAGGATTCGCAGATCGCGCCTGAGACGACTACCGACATAGCGGTGGGCACGGTCAGCTACATGTCGCCGGAACAACTGAATCGACAGCCGCTCGGTCCGACCAGCGACGTGTACGCGCTCGGTGTTATCGCTTATGAAATGCTGACTGGCCGCCATCCATTCAATCCGGAAACGGTTTTTCAGATGAGCGATCTGCAACGCGCTGGTTTGCGTGTGGCCCCGACCGCGCTGCGGCCCAGCCTTCCGATTGCGGCTGAGACGGCCATTGCCAAAGCGTTGAGCTACGATCCCGGCCAACGCTTTCAGAATTCACGAGACTTTGGCGACGCGCTGGCAGATGCTTTGACTTCGAGCTCATTTTCCACCTCGAAGCCGCGGGGCGAACAGGCAACGCAAAAGCTCGATGACGAAGTCGCGGGGGTAGCGTCTGGCTCAGGTCGTAACAACGTAGACGTCACGAGGTTGACCAACGTCGGGTCTTCGCCAGCTATGCGAAAAACCAGGATCGCCCCGGTTTGGATCGCCGGCGCCTTGGGTCTCATGCTTGTTGCGGCCGCCGCAATTTGGTACGCGACGCGCCCGGATCCTGCTTCTCCCACACCGCAAACGCCTGGGCCGGCGGCCGTCAACACGCCGGATCGACAATTGGATTTTTCGCTGACATTGCAGCGCATGGTGAACGGCAAGCCATTCGGCAAGCCAAAGCAGGCCACCGGGCAGGAAATGTACGACAACGGCGATCAGTTCTGGATGACTCTGACCAGTCCGCAAGCGGGGTATCTGTACATCATCAACGAGGGATCGCAGCCGCGCGATGGAGTGCCGAGCTACAACGTTCTGTATCCGCTGGCCCACGGTCCGGCAACCGTAGCTGCCAATCAGAGAATCGAAACCCCAGCGCGTAGCGGAAACGGCTACTTCTTTGACGACAAAACGGGAATGGAGAAGATGTGGCTGGTTTTTTCCGCTGGCCCTGTACCCGAGCTCGAGGCTGCGAAGAACGCTGCGAACACTCGAGGTGTCGGTGAAGTTCAGGACCCTGCGGTCGTGCGCCGGTTGCAGGACTTCTTTTCGATACAATCCAGCCGCGTCGTGACCGCGGAACGAGACGATCAAAACGAATTGACGAGGCTCAGAGCCAGAGTTGATATCCTGGTCCATCAGGCCCAACTAAAGCATCATTGATTCAGACGAGAGCGCGAAAGGGTTTTCATGAATTCTGTTGTAAGAATATTTGCGAGCGGTATTGTCGTTGGGATTTTGCTTTTCAGCAGCTTGCTGTCATTCGGACAGACGCAGCAGCCGGACGAATCACGCGACATCGGATTCAACTACGCTGCGGCGCGTACGAAGTCGAAGCAGGCATCAGCGCAGTCTAGCCAGCGGTACGTACGCAAATCCGCTCCGCTGAAACCCGCTTCCGGCGGAAGCCAAAATCCCGGATCATCCAGCCACTCAGTCAACCAATCCAAGCTCTCGCAAGTCGGATTGACCACGTGGATTCTTCGCCCGGCGCAGTCGGGCGACGAAAAACGTATCATCGTGCAGGACGCGAACACGAGCGACACGTTCACTCCGATTCGGGTCGAGTCGGGACACCTGTTCAAGATCGGTGATCGCATTCGTTTGAGCGTCGAGCTTCCGCGCGAAGGCTATCTGTATATCGTAGATCGCGAGCAGTTTTTGGATGGAACCAAAGGACCTGCGTATCTTGTGTTTCCGACGAAGGGAATCCGCGGTGGCGATAATCTGGTGGCCGCGGGAATGCTGACCGACCTGCCGATGCCGCACGAGCCACCGCTTCGGCTACAGCCAAGCGCGAAGAATGTTGTCGGCGAGCTCTTCACTTTTATCGTGTCGCCGAAGCCGCTTCTGATCCCGCCTCTCAGCGAAAACAGCGCGCTGTTGCCGGCGGAAATTTTCAACTCCTGGCTCAAGTGGGAAACACAGACCGAGACGTTCGAGCTCGCGGGCGGTTCGGGGAAGACATGGACCGTCGCGGAGAAGGACGCCGCGGCAAACCACACGCGTTTGAAATCTGACGACCCGCTGCCGCAAACGACATTTCGCTTGATGGCCAAACCGGATCAACCGATGTTGGTGCACCTGGCGCTGCACTATGGCGCGGCGAATTGAGAAGGCTGACCACGAAGCACACGAATCCAAAGCGAAATCACACGAAATAGAACGAACGGCGAAAGAAGCTAATCGAATGTTTCGATTCACCACCGCCGGAGAGTCGCATGGTCGCGCATTGATCGCGATAGTCGAAGGTCTGCCCGCGCAGCTTCCGATAGACGTGGCCCAAATTGATCGCGAGCTTGAGCGTCGTCAGTGGGGATACGGACGCGGCGGCCGTATGAAGATCGAAAAGGACCGGGTCCAGATTTTGAGCGGAGGTCGTCACGGCAAAACGTTGGGTTCGCCGGTCGCGTTGATGATCGAGAACAAAGACTGGGCGCACTGGACCGAGGTAATGTCCGCCGAGCCGGTCGATATTCCGGCGGAGAAATCCAGACGCGTCAAGCGACCGCGTCCGGGACATGCCGATCTGGCCGGCGGTTTGAAGTTCGATGCGCGTGACATGCGCGACGTGCTTGAACGCGCGTCTGCTCGGGAAACCGCCGCGAGGGTTGCGTGTGGAGCTTTGGCGAAACAGCTTTTGAGCCAGTTCGAGGTCAAGATTCTTAGCCATGTAATTCAACTTGGCGGCGAGCCCGCTGCGCCGTTGGAACTTGATTGGGACGCGATCGCGGCGATTCCGGACGACGCGCCGCTTCGCTGCGCCGACGCGGAAGCACAAGCGCGGATGATTGCACTGATCGACGAAGCGAAGAGCGCGGGCGATACGCTGGGCGGCGTGTTCGAGGTTGTCGCAACCGGCGTTGTCGCTGGTTTGGGTTCGCACACCTCGTGGAATGAAAAGCTGGACGGACGATTGGCGCAAGCGTTGATGTCGGTGCCGGCCGTGAAGGCGGTCAGCATTGGCGCGGGGGTTGAGGCGAGCGCTTTGCCGGGTTCGAGTGTGCATGACGAAATTGGTTATGATTCGGGATCGCATCAGTTCACAAGGCCGACAAATCGCGCGGGAGGGTTGGAGGGCGGCATCACTAATGGAGAAGAAGTGCGAGTGCGCGGATTTCTGAAGCCGATCTCGACGCTGCGCCGTCCGCTGCGGTCGGTTGATATTGATACCAAGAAAGAGGAAGCGGCTGCGTTCGAGCGATCTGATGTGACTGTCGTTCCGGCGGCCGGGGTGATCGGCGAGGCCATGGTGGCGCTTGTGTTGACTCAGGCGATGCGCGAGAAGTTTGGAGGCGACAGCCTCGACGAGATGCGCAGGAACTTTAAGGGATATCGCGAGCAGTTGCGCGGGTACTAGGTGGAAACGAACGGCTACTGATTCAGTTTGGGCGACGTCGGCAGTGAACCACGAAACACACGAAGCCGAATGCGAAATAACACTAAGTAAATGAAACTCGTTCGTCGATTCGTGTGATTGGTTTTTCATTTTGTTCGTGTGTTTCGTGGTTCCATCGGCCCTGGTTCTCCTCGGTGCACCCAGGCAACCTGTGACTGGACGAACGCTTCAAAGCCAGCTTCTTGGCGCGGGCTGTTGTTTGTCGTAAGATAATTTGCGAAGAGTTTGGGAGAGCGCCTCGATTTTTATTTCAAGGATTTCTTAATGTCGCTGTTAACAATCGTTCATTACCCCGATCCGGTGCTGCTGACGCCCGGCGATCCGGTCACTACATTTGATGACGAGCTGAAGCAGCTTGTCAGCGATATGTTTGACACGATGTACGACGCGCGCGGGGTGGGGCTCGCAGCGCCGCAAGTGGGCGTTTCAAAGCGACTCTTCGTGATGGATTGTTCCGGCGGTCAGGACCCTTCGCAAAGGATTGCGTTGATCAATCCGGAGGTATTGCACGTCGAAGGCGAGCAGGTCGGCGAAGAAGGTTGTCTTTCGTTCCCCGGGATCTATTTCAATGTTCGAAGAGACCTGCGGTCGATCGTACGCGCGCACGACGTCGACGGGAAAGTGATTGAGATCGACGGGATGGATCTGGCCGCGCGATGCATGCTGCACGAGACGGATCACTGCGACGGCATCGTTTTCATAGACAAGACGACGCCGCTCAAGCGCGAGTTGGTGAAACGAAAGATAAAGAAGATGCAGAAGGCTGGGGAGTGGGTGTAGGGAGTTAGGGGCCGGGGGCCGGGGTACGACGAGCAGGCAAAGACACCAGAGGACATAGGCCTCGTTGGTGTCTTTTTTGTTTTCGTGTCAGCGGCGCCAATTCGAACTGCCTCAGGCCAGCGCACAGGGTGGGCGATCTGTTTCGTGTGATTTCGTTCCTGGCTTTGTGTGATTAGCGGTAAATGAAGTGAACGAACCACGAAACACACGAAGAAAGAAAAGCTATCAACACGAATTTTGCCTTTCGCTTCTTTCGCGACGGAAACGAATCGCGCCGCTGGCTCTACGAAACGAATCGCGCGGTTGAAGCTGGACGAATTGCTCCGTTGACGCAGGAACCAATCGCGAGACTCTCTCGACAAGCTGAAGCTTGTCGGACACTGTGCTAAGATTCTGCTCAATCAAAATTCAATTCGAGATTATTTGCGAGGAGATGTTATGCAGAGCGAATTCCGCAATGAACCGTTTACAGATTTCACTAAACCCGAGAACGCGCAAGCCATGCGCGACGCGATCGATAAAGTAAAAAGCGAGTTGGATCGCGAATATCCGCTGGTAATCGGCGGCGAAAGAATAACAACCGATCAGAAGTTCGAGAGCATCAACCCCGCGAACAAAACGCAGGTGGTCGGACGATTCCAGAAGGCCACCGAAGAATTGGCCCGCCGGTCGGTCGAAACTGCGAACGAGACTTTTAAGACATGGCGCAATACTCCCGCGGAAGAACGCGCTGATCTGCTCGTTCGCGCAGCAGCAATCCTGCGCGATCGCAAACACGAGATGTCGGCCTGGATGATTTTCGAAGTCGGTAAATCTTGGGCGGAAGCCGACGGCGATACCGCCGAAGCGATCGATTTTCTCGAGTTCTATGCTCGCGAGATGTTGCGATACGCAGGTGACCAGCCTTTGACCAAGCTCGAAGGCGAAGATAACAAGCTCGAATACATCCCGCTGGGCGTCGGTGTCGTGATTCCACCCTGGAACTTCCCGTTGGCGATCATGGCCGGGATGACGGCGGCTTCGGCGGTGACTGGAAATACAGTAGTTCTCAAACCGTCGTCCGATGCGCCGACCATCGCATTCAAGTTTTTTGAGATCATGGAAGAAGCCGGAATGCCTGCGGGCGTTGTCAATTTCATGACCGGCTCAGGCGCAGAGGTTGGCGATGTCGTAGTCGATCATCCGAAGACGCGTTACATCGCATTCACCGGTTCGAAGGAAATCGGACTTCGAATCAACGAGCGCGCGTCCAAAGTCGCGGAAGGACAGATTTGGCTGAAGCGTGTTGTGGCGGAGATGGGCGGAAAGGATTCGATCATCGTCGAAGCTGACGCGAATCTGGATGACGCTGCCACCGGTGTGGTCCAATCCGCATTCGGATTTCAGGGCCAGAAATGTTCCGCCTGTTCACGCGCGATCATTCATCAGGACGTGTACGACGAAATGCTTGGGAAGATCGTCGAGCGAACCGAGAAGATAAAAGTTGGAGAGCCGACCGATCCGTCAACCAGCATGTCAGCGGTGGTCAACCAGAAGGCTTTCAAGACGATTAACGATTACATCGAGAAGGGCAAGAGCGAAGGCGGACGCGTGTTGACCGGCGGGGGCTCGGACGGAGAACAGGGTTTCTTCATCGAACCGACCGTGATCGCCGATGTGAAGCCCGGCGACACCATCGAGCAGCAGGAGATTTTTGGACCGGTGTTGGCCGTCATTCGCGCAACCGATTTCGATGACGCGCTACGCATCGCGAACGACACCGAGTATGGTTTGACCGGAGCTATTTATTCGTCGGATCCGGAAAAGCTCGAACGCGCTCGCCGCGAGTTCCACGTCGGCAATCTCTACCTGAATCGAAAGTGTACCGGCGCGCTGGTCGGCGTTCATCCGTTCGGTGGCTTTAACATGTCGGGTACGGATTCGAAGGCGGGCGGGCGCGATTATCTTGGACTGTTCATGCAGGCCAAACTCGTGTCCGAGAAGGTCGGCGCTACGACCGATGCGCGGGCCGGGAAACGCGCGGCGAATTAGTTGAAGGCACATTCGAACAAGGGCGCAAAGAACCCGACTGCTGTTCTTTGCGCCTTTCGCTATTTGCGTAATACTTGTCCGCTCAGATGAAAATAATCTTCATGGGTACGCCGGAATCGGCGGTTCCAACTCTCAAGCGATGTGTCGACGACGGGCATCAAGTCGTGTCGGTCTGGACACAGCCGGACAGGCCGGCCGGGCGCGGCAATAAACTCGCCGTGCCGCCGGTGAAGGAGTTCGCGCTGTCGCAGGGAATCGAAGTAACCCAGCCGGCGAAAATCAGAACCGTCGAAGCGCTCGAGTCGTTCAAGTCCACAGGCGCGGATCTGGCCGTGGTAGTTGCCTACGGTCGAATTTTGCCGGCGACTTTCCTGCACGCATTGCCCCTCGGTTGTATCAACCTACACTTTTCACTGCTACCGCTCTACAGAGGCGCTGCGCCGGTCAATTGGTCAATCGTTCGCGGTGAAAAGGAGACAGGCGTGACAACCATGCAGATCAGTGAAGGGTTGGACACCGGCCCGATTTTGCTCCAACAGTCGACGGCGATCGGGGCCGAAGAAACTGCGCCGGAGTTAATGTCGAGACTGGCGCTCGACGGCGCCGATTTGCTGGGCCAAACCTTGGCGAAGATAGAACAGATCGAACCGCGCGAGCAGGATGAAGCGAAAGCCACGTTTGCTCCGTTGCTTGAGCGCGGAGACGGATTGATCGACTGGAAGATCGATGCTTTTCAGATCGAGCGAAGAGTGCGCGGTTTTCAGCCTTGGCCGAACGCGTTCACAAAATATCGAGATACGCGGTTGGTGATCTGGCGGGCCGGCGCGGAGAAGGTCGAGCAACACGCTTTACAACCGGGTCAGATCGAAAGGGCATACGGCGATCATCTTTCCGTCGTGTGCGGCGACCAAACCATTCTTCATTTGCTTGAAGTACAACCCGAAGGCAAACGCCGAATGAAGGTTCGCGATTATCTGAACGGCGTGCATATCGCGCCGGGAGAAATGCTCGGATGAATTCGCGCGTCAAGACGGCCGGTAAGCGTTCGGGACGAACAGTCTCGCCCGCGCGTCTGGCGGCGTTCGAGATTTTGCGGCGAGTTGATGACGAAGGCGCATACGCGTCTGTGTTGTTGGCGTCGGCCAGCGACGAGCTGAGCGAACTGGATCGCGGGTTGGCGTATGAACTCGTGTTGGGCACGATTCGCTGGCAGCTCTGGCTCGACACTTTGATCGAGCATTATTCGCGCCGCGAGGCTGCAAGCCTGGACGGACCGGTTCGACGCGCTCTGAGATTGGCGTTCTACCAACTGCGATTTCTGGATCGGCTTCCTGCCTCGGCGGTCGTCAACGAAGCAGTCAATCTTGCGTATGTAGCGCGCGTTCACTCGGCGGCGGGATTAATAAACGCCGTGCTGCGGCGTGCGATTCGCGAACCCGATTTCGATCCCGCGCGAACTACCGACGACCGGTTACAACGGCTTTCGATTTCAACGTCAACGCCGCTCTGGTTGATCGAGCGATGGGTAAACGCGTTTGGCTTTGATGAGGCTGCGGCATTCGCCGAGTCAAACAATCGCGCGGCGCCTGTAGCGTTTCGGCTGGCTAAATCGGCGGACAATGAACGAGAGGTTATTGATCTCCTGAACTCGGCGGGAGCCACGACCGTTCCTTCGCTTCTGGTTCCAGGCTCGTGGCGAGTCGATGGCGCCGGTTCAACCGTGCGCGAATTGGTTCGCGATGGGCGAATTTACATTCAGGATGAAGCGTCGCAGTTGGTCGCGCACATTCTCGGCGTATTGTCGGGCGAGCGAGTGCTGGATGTTTGCGCAGCCCCTGGAAGCAAGACGACTCATCTGGCGGCGCTTTCAAATGGCGGCGCTTCGATCGTCGCCGGTGATCTGCACGAGCACCGGCTTCACACGATCAAGGATACGCAGGAGAAGTCCGGCGTTGCTCGAATCAGCCTGCTCGCTTACGACGCGACCGCGTCATTACCCTTTGCGGACCAGTCGTTTGACCGAGTTCTTGTCGACGCGCCGTGCAGCGGCACGGGCACATTAAGGCGCAACCCCGAAATCCGATGGCGCATCTCAAACGCGGATATCGTAGATTTGGCTGAAAGGCAGAAAGCCATTCTGTCGAACTCGGCGCGGGTCTTAAAACCGGGTGGCAGCCTCGTTTACTCCACATGTTCGGTTGAACCCGAAGAGAACGAACAAATTGTGGCCGGGTTTTTGAAAAGTCACCCGGATTTCCGTCAAGAGCCTGTTATTCACCCAAAATCGTTGGAATCGGTCGAGGGCGGGCTTCGAACATGGCCGCACAAGCAAGGGTCGGACGGGTTTTTCGTGGCTCTCCTAAAACGTAAGTATTGAAGAAACATGAGAAAAACTCGCAGTCAGGAAGGGGACCCTGTCCCCGCTTCAACTCGGCCGCATTTCAAGACTAGATTAATAATCTCAAAGAGCGGGGACAGGGTCCCCTCCCTGATTGCGAGGTACTTGAGAATTGAGCTACAGGCAGTCTCATTCGACAAGCTAAAGCTTGTCGGACATTTGCGGGCCGCTAAACGCGGGTGTTAGACTGCGCAGCTTGATTTGGTAGGTGTTTATTGGAGGTAAATAACAACCGGTGAGTTTGGTAAAGCGGGCTTTTTCGACTGTTGGCAAGCTTGGCATTATCATTGCCATTGTCATCGCTTTCTTCATCGGTCTGTTCGGAACTGTTTACCTCAGTTTGCGAAGCCCCGAGGTCAAGGTTCCGGACGTTGTCGGCAAGGACGTTCTGGAGGGCGAGGCGGCGCTGGATCACGAAGGTCTCAACATGAGACGACGCGCAGAACGATTCAGCCCCAACGTCAAGCCGAACACGATTTTGGGCCAGGAGCCTCAGGCAGGCGCGGTGATCAAAGTTGGACAGACGGTCGCCGTCGTTGTCAGCCGAGCCAACGCGAAAGAAGGCGAGAGTCCGGTATCCGCACCCACGGCGGAAGAAAAAGCTGCGACAGAGAACAAGAACACAAACGAATCGACCTCGTCTTCGAAGAACGACAACGACAATCGGGGAAACAAGAATACGCGCAGCAAGAATGCCAACAACAGCAACAACTCGAACAATAGCAATAACAATCTCGCGAATCGAAACGCTAATAATCGCAACGCCAATACGAACAATCGCAACGCGAATGACCGCGACGCCAACAACCGTAACGCTAATCGCGGAACCGGGGACAATCGCAATAACAATGTTCGAACTTTGAACATCGGAAACGCGAACGCATCCGGAACGCCCGGCGCCAATCGCAGTCCGGCCGCGACTAACTCGAACAGACGCGCACCAGCTACCAACCCGAACAGCAACCGGCGCACTCCGTAACTTTTCCTGGTTTCACGTTTTGCTCGTTCATCAGAGGCAGGTGAATTTGAGCAGGCGGATCAACGAATAAATGGTCGAGATCGCACCTTCAATACTGTCCGCGGATTTCACGCGTTTGGGCGCTGAAATTGAAGCCGTCGAGCGGGGCGGCGCCACGGTAGTTCATGTCGATGTGATGGACGGGCATTTCGTTCCTAATATCACCATCGGATTGCCGGTTGTAAAAGCCGTCGCCCGCGCAACTCGATTGGTAATCGACACGCATCTAATGATTTCAGAACCCGGTCGATATGCTGCGGATTTTGTGGCCGCGGGCGCGCAAATGGTTTCGGTTCATGTCGAGATCGATCCGCATCTGCATCGAACGTTGTGTTCGATAAAAGAAAAGGGCGCGCAGGCGGGGATCGCGATAAACCCGGCTACGCCGCTGGGGGCGCTGGACGAATCGCTTCAGTTCGCGGACTTTATTTTGTTGATGTCGGTCAACCCAGGGTTTGGCGGACAGAAATTTATTCCAAGCTCGCTGGAAAAGCTGCGCGGTCTTCGTCGCATGATCGAAGCACGCGGGCTGGCTACGCGAATTGAGATCGACGGCGGAATCGATCGCACAAATATTGGAGAAGTTGCTGGCGCGGGCGCTGAGATCATCGTCGCTGGCTCAGCAGTTTTCGGCGGCGACGATCCGACGCAAGCCGTTCGCGACCTTCGCGAGGCTTCGGTGCAGTGGGTCTAAGAGTTTTGGTACTAGGTCAGTTTGAGTCTCGGGAGCTTTCGGTTATCGAAGCTGTGCGACAAACTGAAGTTTGTCGGACATTGCAGGATTGAAATTTGTTCGGAGGATTTTTATGTATTCTCGCTATCTGGCACTTATCGTTTTATGCGCGGTGATTTTCACCGGCGTCGCTCCGGCCGCCCTGGCTCAACAGCAGGGTGAAGGCTCGCCCGCGCAACGCCTGGAAGTTATGCGCTCAAAGCTTGACGCGACTAGGCGCTCGCTTAACAACGCGATTTCGAGCATCAATGCGCAGGACGGAACCGATAAGGAGAAGGACAAGAGTTCGCCGGAAGGCGAAGCGCTGGGCCGTTTGCGAGGCCTCGAGCGCGAGGTCGGTTCGGTCTTGTCGGACGTGGCGAACCTGCGCGTCAAGGTCGATCGCGCCGAGCGTTACGAAGCAAAAGATCTGGACAAGTTGGAGGTCTCTGTAAACGATATTCTGACGCGTTCGGAAGCGGGCCTGGTTGCCACTTCGTCACTTCGCAAGACCGATGTTGCAGCCGCTCCGAAAAAGAAGAAAAAGAAGGGCAAGTTCTTCGGCCTGTTCGGTGGTGGCGACGACGACAAGTACGAGGAGTTGACGAGTACGATAGCGCCGGGTCGCGATCGTGAACTGTTTGAAATGGCAGTCAAGGAAG
The DNA here is from genome assembly GCA_963702045.1 of Pyrinomonadaceae bacterium. Classification (GTDB taxonomy): domain Bacteria; phylum Acidobacteriota; class Blastocatellia; order Pyrinomonadales; family Pyrinomonadaceae; genus JACMLC01. Next base: position 3,120,420 of record OY969701.1, on the reverse strand, counting down.
TTCGTAAGAACAGCTATGAAACCGGACGATTGCTTTTCAACACAATCATCACAACTTATCCCGATTCGCAGTTTCTTCCTTTGGCGAAGCTGGCGATCGCAGACTCTTTCTATCTCGAAGGGACTTCGTCCGGGCTGATCCAGGCGTCCGCGGGATACCAGGATTGGCTTACCTTTTTCCCAAGCGATCCGCTCGCCGATGACGTAATGCTTAAAGTAGCCGAGTCGGAAATGCGTCAAATGGGCCTGGCCGACCGCGACGTCAGCCGCGCGCGGAAAGCCGAACAGCGGTTGAAGGTGTTGCTCCAGCAATACCCGGAAACGCCGCTGCGGGCTGACGCCGAACTTCGATTGAAAGAGGTCCAGGAAAATCTCGGCATGCATAATCTGAAGATCGCCGACTTTTACCTGGCGCGAAGCAAGAATGAAAAGGGCGGGCTGAAAGGCGCACAGAACAGGCTTCTGGAGATCATCGAAAAGTGGCCGTCGTTCTCGTATATGGACAAGGTGCTTTACAACACCGCGTACACCTATCAACAGGAAGAAGAACCGGATGAAGCCGCGAAATATTATCAGCGGCTGGTGCGGTTCTTCCCGAACAGCGAATACGTTGAGAAAGCAACCGATCAGCTGAATATCATGGGTGCCGCGATTCCTGAGGCGGATCCAAAAGCGAAAATGCAGCTTCCACCGGAGCGGCCTGGGATGGTTACGAACTTGAAGAATGAAATCTTCGGCATTCAACCGGTGACAGTTAGCAAGAACGGCATACTGATCAGCAAGGAAAAAAACGAGGGTGGAGATTTGATCGACGTGGCGATTGCCAGGGGCGGAGTGTTGCCTGATTCGTCTACGCCGCAAGCTCCGCGAACGCGTCCGCGGTCAACTCCTCCGAGCCAGGACACGGGAAATAATCCTCCCGCGCAAACTCCGAGCACACCGGAGTAAAGTGTCCGACAAACTTTAGTTTGTCGTTCATGTCGAAAGCGAAGTACCGCGAGTATCAACGACAAACTGAAGTTTGTCGGACATTGTGTTAATGGCCGGCAGCACGCTTAGTTGCTGCCGGCATTTTCATTCAACATCACGATAACTGCAGCTTTCGCAGTTCGCATGTTTGCTCGTCTCAAAACGCGAGTGCTATATTTCAGTTGGCAATGAGCACAGTCACCGAAACTACTGAACAGGAACTAGCCAGGAGGCATCGCACATCGGCGATGGTCGTCGGAGCGTGGTTGGGCTTAACCGTAGCTCTGATCGGAATCGCGTTTGTGGCGGCAGAATCTATTTATCGCCCGACCTGGGCTGGTGATCCGACTTTGCCGATGGCTTTGTGGGTCACGATTTTGGTTTTCGGTTTGGGTGCTTTTGTTTTGCGTCGCACTCGTTTTCAGGCAATGCGATTGCAGGACATCGCCACGTTGCGAGGAATTTCCGGGTTGCTGAGAACGCTTCAGAACACCACGATCCAGCTGGCGTTTTTGGCGGGTGCGATTGCGTTGATGGGTTTCATCATCACTATTCGAACAGGCAACAAATACGACATGCTGCGCGCCGGTGGTGTAGCGATAATCGTGTTGCTTTATTGCTACCCAACCCGTGGTTCGTGGGTTCGATTGGTACAAGGAATTGAACGGAAGGGCATTCCTGGTGTCTCGTCCGTGAAGGGAAATGTCACTTGAAGTTTTTTTACACTTTTGCTCTTTTCGTCTGCGTATTTGCAACTAGCTCCCTCTCTTTGCTCACCGCTCGTGGACAGGATCGCTCAGACACTTCTTCGTCCGAAGCGGCTTTGGTTTCTCCTTCTACCACTCGATCTGACACCCCCGAAGACGCGAACAGAACACGACAGGTTCGGGCGTTGGCTTACGCGAAATTGCTGGCGGGCCAGCGGCTGTTGTTGAAGGTTCGCTACAGCGAAAACGATGCGGCCGACGCGGCGACCACGATTCAAGCGGCGCAGAAGTTATTCCTTGAAGCTTCACAACTTGATCCGACCATGGCGGAAGCGCACACAGCTCTTGCCGAAATCTCGTTTTTCTATCCGCCTCGTAACATCGAGGAAGCGGCGCGTCTGGCGAACGTCGCGATCAAGGTAAACAACAACAACTTCGGCGGTCATCAAATGCTGTCGCGCATTTATGGATTGCGCAGCGGACTCAATGGCCAGCAGTTAGACAAGACTTACGCCGAACGCACGATTGTCGAGCTGAAGGAAGTGACACGGTTGGCGCCGAACAACGCGGAAGCGTGGGCGCTGATGGGCGAGCTGCAATTGGCGTTGGACCGAAAAGACGAGGCCATCGCGGCGTTCACGAAGTGGGCCGCAGCGCCACCGGCGGCGCATGGAATGGACGCTCGCTTTTTTCAGACGATCACCGGCGGCGGGGAACTTACGCCGGACGCAGCCGCTGCCCGTTTGGGCGATGCGCTGATTCGCGTTGGTCGACCGCGAGAGGCGATCGCTTCGATTCGTCGCGCCATTTCGCTGGATCCGCAGAACGCGGAGTATCAGGAGCTGCTCGGGCGTGCGATCGAATCGAGCGGGTCCGACGATGCGGCGATCATTAAGGAACTACGAGCGCTGGCGGTGTCCGATCCGCAGAGCATTCCAATCGCGATCCAGTTGGCGCGAGTGCTGGCGCGCTCGAAACAAGTTGATGAAGCCGCGCAGACTCTGCGTGCAGTGATTTCCGCGCGTCCGGCCGCGGACAAAGAGGGTTTGTCGAAGTTGCGGCTGGTCCTGGCTCAAATCTATTCAGACTCGTTTCGATATGCAGACGCGATCGCTGTTTACGAAGACATGCTAAAGGCCGTCGGCGTAAACGGGGACACACCTATAACGAAAGAGCCCGAAAAGGCGATGGCGGGTGAATTCCTTCGTCGAATTCTGGCGCTTTACAGAAGCGCGGAAAAGTCGAACGAGGCGCTTCAGACGATCGAGCGGATGCGGAAAGTCCTTGGCAACGACGACCCGGCGATCGAGTTGGACAACATCAATCTTTTGAGCGATCTCGGCAAACGTCGTGAAGCGCTAGTTGCCGTTCGGGCGGCCCGCGTTCGTTTCCCGCAACAACGCGAATTTGCTTACGTCGAGGCGCAGATTCTCGCAGACCTGGGACAGGTTGACGAAGGTGTAGCCCAACTGAGATCGCGACTCTCCAGCGCGTCGCAGGCGCCGTCACCCAACTCGTCGAAGATTTTGGATTTCGAGATCTACTTGCGGATAGCGGCTCTTTATACCCAGGCTCAGCGTGCGCCCGAGGCGGTTGAAGCGGCGCGGCTGGCGCTTGAAAGCGCTCCCGCCGACCGGCAGGACATGATCGACGGGGCACTGATTACGCTTTCGTCTGCGCAGGAACGCGCGGGTGATTTGAAGGGATCGGAAGAATCGCTGCGTCGTGTACTCGAAAAAGACCCGGACAACGCGACGGCGCTGAACAACCTGGGATACTTTCTGGTTGAGCGAAACGAGCGACTGCAGGAAGCGCTGCAGATGATTCAGCGAGCTGTTAAAGCCGAACCTGCTAATGCGTCGTTTTTGGACAGCCTGGGATGGGCGTACTTCAAAATCGGAAATTTGGAGGAGGCCGAACGACAGCTTGCAGACGCGGCGCGAAGGAATGCGACGTCAGCTACGATTCATGAACACCTGGGTGATGTTTACAACGCGCAGGGTAAGCAGAAGGAAGCGCGCGCGTCGTGGGAAAAAGCTCTCAAGCTCGCTCCTCAAGGCGAGCAAGGTAAACGAATAAGATCCAAGTTGAGTAGCAGTCGCAACTGATTGCGCTAAGTCCTGCTGCTCCGGTTTTATCTTTCCAAAGCCTTACGATCCCACTTCGCTAAATCAGCGCCGGCTTCGTAGGTCGACTGCAGGAAATCCATCAACGCATCGGCCGGATTCTCGGACTTCCGCACTGCGTCGTACGGCATCAAGAATTCCTTCATTTCCTGACTATAAAACGCCGCTGCGGGTTTGATCTGCGACTTATCAAGTCCAGCCGGCTCGGGCGCCGTGTACGAGTAAAACGCCGCCTGCACCCCGTTACCTCCCGGCCAAAAACCATGGCTGATGTTTTCGTGCGAGTATGCCTCGACGGTAATCTTATCCGCGCCTTCGCGCGGCGGTGCCGGACGTCCGGAGAATCTCGTGACGGCGTGATCGAAGCTACCCCACCAAAAATGAACCGGGCTCACTTTGCCTATGAACCGACCACGAAATTCCTTGAACACTTCGTCGATTCGAATCAACGCTCGCCAAAAACGGTTTGCGTATGCCGCATCATATGAAGCGTGAACAGTATCTTCATCGAACCGAATCGGATTCGGAATCTCGACTGGCATGGGCCAGATCTTGACGTCGATGTCGAGGCTTCGTAACGTCTGCATCAGTTCTTGATAGAAGTCAGCGACCGTTTGCGGGCGAAGCGGAATCGATTTAGCTGCGCCGTCACTACAGCTGATTCGAAGCTGGTGATCGATGAAGTCGAACTCGATTTCGAACACGCGGTCCTTGTACGGCATTGCCGATGTTGTAAGTCCGCAGGCCGAAACATAAAGAGGCACGTTCCACCAGTGATTCACCAGCGGGGTCTGTTCCAGCCGGATTTTTCCGACGATTTGGCTCCACATGTGCAGGGTGGAGAGCGTGTCCTGCCATTCTTCCACTACCAATTCGGGCCATTCATTTTTGTCCATAGCCTCAAAATACCGCGAAAGCACGCAATAAACCAGCAGTTTGAGCAGGTTCAGCCGTAACCCGAAAAACTTGATTGACGCAAACGGTTAATTATTGTTTAATCCAATTGTTGACTGTCATTTCCTGAGAGTGACAGAGCGGCCCTGATCTTTTGTAAGTTGTTTAGTGATTGCACGATAAGGGCAAACCTGCTGTGAAGCAGGGACGCAAAGCCGTGAATCTCAGTGCAGCGAAAATTGCTGTTCCCGATTCTGAGAGTGTCTGGTTGCCGAAAGCGGTCTGAGAAATTACCGGTAGGTTTTTCACCGAGCCTTCCGATACCCGCCAAAGCTCCAGCCTGCACTTTGCGCCAATCCCGCTCTTCCGTTTCGTTAAGCGAAGCCCGTCGTGTCTATTTCTATTTAGCTAAAGCCTCCTGGAGAACGCCCCGTCTTCGGCTTTGGCTGGCACGAGTTAGTGCTAATCACTTTTCATCAAGGTCGCCTCATCACCGATAAAAGGCACACCCGTAGCGATGCGGGTTCGCAAAGCCAGGAATCTCGTGCGAGTTGAGATCGTCCGGCTACCGAAGTGAGGTTTTGACATGACTGTTACGCGCGCTGCCGCCGCTTCGCGGCACCCCCGTCCCTTGATAAAAACATTTTCGCGCTCTGCGCTCATCCTCGTAGGGATTCTGGCATCGACCGTTTCGGTTGCCATGGCGCAGAGGTCTGACCAGCGCCCGGTCGCCAAATTGGTTACGAGCGGAAGAATTCCTTCCGAGTCGATTCGCAGCCGCGTAACCGAATCGCGAAGCACGCCAACTGTCTCGTCCGCTTCCAATGTTCCATCGTCGGCTTCGAGTTTGGAACGTCGCGCGTTCGATTTGGCAAATGCTCAACGACGCGAGCGCGGACAGCAGCCGTTGGTGTGGGACGCAGAGTTGTCACGGCTTGCGCGTCAGCACTCGCAGAACATGGCTACCGCAGACTTCTTCAATCACAAGAATCCGCGCGGCATGTCGATGGTGGATCGAGCCCGCGCTCAGGGAATTCGTGGCTGGAGCGCGCTCGGCGAAAACATCGCGTATAATCAAGGCTACGACGATCCTGCTGGATTCGTGATTGAACGATGGATGGTTTCATACAAGCATCGTGACAATCTTTTGAACGCGCGTTGGACGCGATCCGCAATCGGCGTCGCAGTGGCTGATGACGGCCGCGTGTTCTTTACCCAGGTTTTCATCGCGCCCTGACGCCTTTCACAAGATCGATTCAGAAACGGCGGCTGGCGCTCATCGATACGAGGTTGGCCGCCCGTTTTGTCTTCGGAATCCTTCACACTTCCATCCTTTGCCAAAATCAACTGGGTACTTCGCGTGCTTGGCCGTCGCACAGACGGTTATCACGAGATCGATACGATCTTTCAAACGATCACGCTTCACGACCGTTTGACGTTCGCGCGCTCTCGAGACGAACGTGTGCTTTTGACCTGCGACGATCCGGAGATTCCTATCGATGAAAGGAATTTGGTTGTTCAAGCGGCGCTGAAGCTTCGGGCGAGTTACGGACTCAATACCGGCGCGACGATCCATCTGGAAAAGCGGATTCCCACTCAGGCTGGTCTGGGTGGAGGATCTGCTAATGCGGCAACGGCGCTGTTGGGCCTTGCGCGATTGTGGGAAATTGAGACGACTGTAGCTCAACTTGGGGAGATTGCCTCCGGTTTGGGAGCAGATGTTCCGTTCTTTCTTACGGGTGGTACTGCGCGGGGAACGGGCTTGGGATCGAGCGTGTCGGCCCTGCCGGACGTCGTCGAAAAGCGCTTGTTGGTCGTAATGCCCGACGTGAAAGTGGCAACCGCGAATGCTTATAAAGCATTGAGTTCGCCTGCCTTGACAAAGCCTAATACCGCCACTATTCTTTCAAGTTCGCGTCCGCAGGCGCTTTTCCCGGATTTGTCACCGTGGGGTCCGCATAACGATTTCGAGCCGGTGATTTTTGGTTTGGAACCGGAAATTCGGCAAGTCCACGAGGCTCTTTTGGCCGCTGGAGCGCAATTGGCAATGCTTGCCGGAAGCGGTGCTAGTGTTTTTGGCGTCTTTGAAAATGTGAAAGCGCAGGAACACGCCGCAGATGCTTTGACTTTAGAGTCGAGCTGGCGTGTCTTTAAGTGTGCGACGCTTTCGCGCGCTAGTTATTTGAAAGAGCTGGGTGCGTGCGCGGCGCCGCTTCTTCGTGCTTCTCCTGTTATCGAAAGTCTTGATATTGGGGCGTAGCCAAGTGGTAAGGCACCGGTCTTTGGAACCGGCATTCGTAGGTTCGAATCCTCCCGCCCCAGCCAATAAACCAGTGACGAGTGAAAAGTGACGAGTTAGCGGTTGGTTCAGCTTGTCACTCTTGACTTGTCACTTGTCACTGAACTTATGGGAACAACCGGTGGTATCAAAGTCTTTTCCGGCAATGCCAATGTAAAGTTGGCGGAGGAGATTTGCCATTACCTGAGCTGTGATCCGGGGCGCGCGATTTCCGAGCGGTTTTCGGACGGCGAGTTTAATTTCCAGATTGACGAGAACGTGCGCGGCGGCGATGTCTTTATCGTACAACCGACCTGCCCGCCAACCGACGCCAATCTGATGGAATTGCTCGTGATGCTGGACGCGTTTCGACGTTCTTCGGCCGAGCGAGTTACCGCGGTTATTCCGTATTACGGTTATGCGCGATCGGATAAGAAGGATCGCCCGCGCGTGCCGATCTCGGCGAAGCTGGTCGCAAACCTGATTACCGTAGCCGGCGCGAATCGTGTTCTGACTATCGATTTGCACGCGTCGCAAATCCAGGGTTTCTTTGACATCCCGGTGGATCACCTTTATTCGGCCCCGGTCATGATCGGCTATTACCAGGCGAACCCGCTGCCGAACTTGACCGTCGTGGCGCCGGACACCGGTGGAGCCGAGCGAGCCAGGGCTTATGCGAAGCGGCTCGGAGCCGAGTTGGCGCTGTGCGACAAACGACGCGAGAAGGCCAACGTGGCCGAAGTGATGAACGTCGTCGGTGATGTGCGCGGGCGCAGTTGTTTGATTGTCGACGATATGTGCGATACTGGCGGCTCGCTAACCAAAGTCGCACGGGCATTGAAAGAAGCTGGCGCAGAAACGATTCACGCCTGCTTTACGCATGCGGTGTTATCCGGGCAGGCGGTTGAAAAGCTGGCCGAATCGGATATCGAACAGATCGTGATTACGAATACGATTCCGTTCAACTCGCACGCGAGTGAATTGAAGAACGTAAAAATCTTGAGCATCGCTCCGCTCTTAGCGAAAGCGATCAAGTCGATCCACGAGGAGACAAGCGTTTCCTCGCTCTTCGTTTAGACGAAGGGCAAAGACAACTTAATCCAAGTCCCAGGTTTCAGGTTCGAATTCGAACTTGAGGCTTGGGACTTGAGCTTGAAACACTACTTTAGAGAGCAAATATCATGGCAGAGAAAGAATCAATCACAGTGCAAGCGCAGTTGCGCGAGGGACGGGGTAAGAACGACGCTCGTCGCGCGCGCCGCGATGGAATGGTGCCGGTCACGGTTTACGGCGGCGAAGGCGAGCCGGTCGCAGCAGTCGCGCCGCTCAGGGAATTAGCCGCTATCCTCCGATCCGACTCGGGACACAACACGATCTTTACGATCGACGTCCAGGGTGCGGGCGCCAGCGAGGTTATGTTCCATGACCGCCAACTCGATCCCATTAGTAGCCGGCTTGTTCATGCAGACCTGCGCAGGCTGGTAGTCGGACAGAAGATCGAAGTCACCGTGCCGATCCATCTTACAGGCGAGCCGATCGGCGTGCGCGAGCAGGACGGACACCTCGAGATGGTCTTGCGCCAAATCGAAATTCGCTGCGATCCGCGAAACATTCCGGACTCGTTCGAGCTGGATGTTTCCAACCTCGGCGTAGGCGACGTGCTTCATGTTTCTGACGTTCCCGCGAACGAAGACATCGAGATTCTCGAGCCAGCCGAAACAGTCATCGCCACTGTCACAGTATTGCGCGAAGAGGTAGTCGAGGCTGAGGCGCCGGCTGAAGGCGAAGAGCCCGCGGAGCCCGAAGTCATCGCCAAGGGCAAGAAAGAAGACGAAGACGAGGGATAACCGATTTTGGATTTGGGATTTCGGATTTGCGGCTTGGGTAGCGGAATTTCTAATTCGTCAGTTCACCAATCTGAAATCGCGAATCAGGAATCTGCATGTACACCATAGTTGGTTTGGGCAATCCGGGCGCGGAGTACGAATGGACGCGCCATAATCTGGGCTTCATGCTCATTGACAGGATCGCGCGCGAAACCGGTGCGACGGTAAAGCGAAGCGTTTGTCGCGCGTTGGTCGGACGGATTGTGCTGGAAGACGAAACCGTCGAACTGGTAAAGCCGCAGACCTACATGAACCTGAGCGGCGAATCGGTCGCTTGTCTTGTGGCGAAGCACGTAGACAAGACAGCGGCTTTGTCGAAACTGATTGTTATCAGCGACGATTTGGCTTTGCCGTTTGGGACCATCAGGTTGCGACCCCGCGGTTCAGCCGGCGGACACAATGGTTTGAAATCTATTATCGAGACGCTGAAGACCGATGAGTTCATGCGGTTGCGGATCGGGATTCAGCCGGAGCATCCGATCTCGGACACCAAGCGATTCGTGCTTGATCAGTTTCCGAAAGCGGCGCTGGCAGAGGTAGAAAAGGTTTTGGAGCGAAGCGAAGAAGCGCTTCGAGCCGTGCTTAAGGACGGCATTGAAAAAGCAATGGCGAGGCATAACAGCAGTTTTTAGTAGGTGGTTTTTAGTTTTTAGTACGGGCTAGAGAGCTGGGACGACCACAAGGATTGAAATTCTATTCGGCAATTTGACACAGTGCTTTAGAACTCAGCTCTCGCACCGCGATCTGAAACTAAAAACTAGAAACTAACAACTGCACTTACCCTTCTTGCTTCACTACTAACACTGAAGCTAGACATCCAAAAGGAGGATGCATTTTGGCAGAACAGAGAATTTATGAAGTGATGTTCATCATCGACCCGGATACCGGCGCCGATGACATCACTCGTGTGAGCGACAACCTGCAACAGGTAATCACTGATCAGGGTGGCGCCGTCGTCAAAAACGAAGACATGGGACGACGCACACTCGCCTATCCGATTGGTCGAAAGACCGAAGGCCACTACATTCTATTCGAGGTCGAGGGCTCTGGCCGTGAAATCGCCGAACTCGAACGACGCATGCGCGTTAACGACCAGGTGCTTCGCTACATAACCGTTCGCGTCGACGAAGATCGTCGCCGCGCGGAAAAGTTCAAAACCAAACGAGCGAAAAAGGCTACACGTCGTGCCGGGCACGCACCGGCAGGTCGTGGTAGTTCGATGTCGCCGGCGGCAACCGCTGCGGCGCCTGCCCCCCCTGCCGCTGTCGCGACCGCCGTTGCTAATGAGGATGGAGACGCCTAGGACCCGCTCCGTTACTGCCGACCGCAGAGCGAGACATTCGCTTTCTGAATATGTCGGCGAACGTTTGAGCGATTGAACGAGAGGAACGAAAGAAAATTATGTCTGGAAATTATGACGATCGCGACAATAGGTTTGAACGCGATGACGACGGAGATCGTGGCGGACGTGGCGGGCGCGGCGGTGGACGCCGCATGCACCGGCGCAAGGTGTGCGGCTTTTGCCGCGACAAAGTCGATCTTATCGACTTCAAAGATGTGAGGATGCTTCAGGGCTTTATTCCCGAGCGAGGGAAGATCTTGCCGCGTCGCATTTCTGGTTCGTGCGCTACGCATCAGCGCATGCTGTCCGAGGCAATTAAGCGCGCTCGCAACATCGCGCTCTTGCCTTACGCCACAGATTAGTCGAAGGAGGAATTGACAAGATGGCTAACACAAACGTCCTCCTGAGGGAAGACATAGACGATTTGGGTGCGCGTGGTGAGATCGTAAAAGTGAAGGCGGGCTACGCGCGCAACTATTTGTTGCCGCGCAAGCTGGCGGTCGAAGCCACTGCGAGCAATGTCAAACAGATCGAACAGGAACGCGCCGCGCTTCTGAAGAAGGCGGCTGCCGAACGTTCAACCGCCGAGGCGCAAGCCGATCAGATGAGAAAGCTCAGCCTTGGTTTCGAACGCAAGGTTGGCGAGCACGGAATGCTTTACGGTTCTGTGACGTCGATGGACATCGCCGAGGCGTTGAAGGAAAAAGGTTACGAAATCGATCGCCGGCGCATCGCCTTGCGCGAGCCGATCAAGGAAACCGGCGATTTCACGGTTAACCTGCGGCTTCATCACGACGTCACGGTTGAGATTCCTGTGATAGTAACCGGCGAAGGCGGCGCGCAGACATCCGGCGCTGCCAGCCGCGCCGCTGCCAGGGAAGAGACTGTAGAGACGCCGGCGACGCGTGAGGACAACGCAGAAGGTTCACCAGAACCGGGTGCGGAGTCGGCGGCAGCGGTCGAATAATTATCCGTTCGGCTGGTGTATGTAAACGCGCCGTGTACTAGATGCGACGAGCCTGTTCGCGTAAACCTGGGCGGCGTGCTGACACGAATTTGTCGAAATATTTCGAGTGCTTTCGTGTCAGCGCGCCGTCTTTTTCTTTCGATTCAGTTTTGTACGCAGGAACCTTGGAGCCGCACTTTTTCTTATAGTATAGTGCGACTGAACAGTACGTTTCACTTGCTTTGAGTTCCCGAAGTACTCCTCAGCTTTGGTCCTTCAACACCGAGATCAATTTTAGAAAGTCTTTCGATGGCATTTCCAGCTGACGCACAGCGCGAACAACTGATCGAGCGGCCGTTGCCGAACAGTCCCGAAAGCGAGCGAGCCATTCTCGGCGCGATCATTCTCGACAACGCGCTGGTGAGCCAGGCTATTGAAATGCTCAGGCCGGACGATTTTTATGTCGGGGCAAACCGGCGCGTGTTCGTTGCGATGATCGGATTGTTCGAACGCGGATCGCAGATCAATCCGATCCTGATCGGAGAAGAACTGAAGCGCGACGGAGCGCTGGAGTCCGTCGGCGGCGTCACGTTTATTACCAACCTGACTTACGGTTTGCCGCACTTCGCCAACCTGACCGCGTACGCCAAGATCGTCAAGGACGCCTCGATGCTTCGCCAGTTGATCAAGGTTTCGAACAAAACCATCAGCGAAGCTCTCGAGCACGAAGACGAAGCCGAAGTGATTCTGGATCATGCTGAGCAGGCGATCTTTGCGCTGGCCGATGAACGAACGCGGCAGGGGTTTGCGCATGTAAAGCCTGTCGCGGACCAGTTGCTTGAAAAAGTTCAGGAGATGGCTGGGCGCTCGGCCATGCTGACGGGCCTGGCCACGGGGTTTAATGATCTGGACTCGATGACGTCCGGCTTGCAACCGGCTGAGTTGATCGTAGTCGCCGCGCGGCCGTCGATGGGAAAAACGTCACTGTGTCTGACGTTGGCCCAGAATGCCGCGATTCACTCGCAGGCTGTGGTCGGCATTTTCTCTTTGGAAATGTCCAAAGAATCGCTGGTGATGCGCATGCTTTGCTCCGAAGGCCACGTGGATGCACATCGTTTTCGCAGCGGATTTTTGTCTCGCGATGAATGGACGCGGTTGGCCGGCGCGCTCGGCACGTTGGCGGACGCGAAGATTTTTATCGACGACACGCCTGGAATTTCTGTTTTGGAGATGCGCGCCAAAGCCAGACGATTGGCGACAGAGCAGAAGAAGCTGGATCTGATCATCGTCGACTACCTGCAGTTGATGTCGGGTTCGTCACGTCGCACCGAATCGCGCCAGCAGGAAGTGTCGCAGATTTCACGCGAGTTGAAGGCGTTGGCTAAGGAATTGAACGTGCCGCTGATCGCGCTTTCGCAGTTGTCGCGCGCACCGGAGTCCAGAACCGACCACCGTCCACAGCTCGCCGACCTTCGTGAATCCGGGGCGATCGAACAGGACGCCGACGTAGTCGCGTTCATCTATCGCGAAGAGCAATACAGCCGCACTGAAGAGAACGCGGGCATCGCCGAGATCATCGTCTCAAAACAACGTAACGGCCCCACCGGCACGATCAAACTAGCCTTCCTCAAAGAATTCACGCGATTCGAAAACATGTGGCGCGAGTAGTGTTTGATCGACAGGTATGAGACCGAACTGGATATTAGCCTACTAGGCTAACTATCGGTTAGACGCTCGTTTTCCCGCTGCTTTGTTCTGGGGCTCCTTTATTACTCGCTGGATACTGCTTAACAAACCGTCAACATCTTTCTGACTATGATAATAGTGAAAACAGAAACGCGCTGGATAACCTTCCACTATCGGCACATTAGATTCTCTAAAATTCGCGCGTTTTATTGAATATTTCTGATCGGCATTGAAAAAGTACCTGTTCCCCGGGGCTTCAGCGCCAAAATTGTCTCGCCAACTTTCACTCGGCAATTGGGTGAAGTTACACCTTGACGCTTTGAGCCTTTCTACCATGTCATATGAATCGAACACCACGGTGGAAATTCCGTTCCACTTCCATGGGTGCTTGCCTTTGTTATGCTTGTTAGGTAGGCCCACTGGTCTGCCTAATTTCCTTCGTACCATTTCCTCACTAAAGCTCTCGGCCAATCGCCCATTGTGCTCCTCAATCTTCAGCATTCGCTGCATTGCAGACTCATTCGTAAGCTCTCCGTTGAAATCTGATAGGGACTCTTGGAGTGAAATAATTACGTCCTGACTTCCTGTTCCCGTTGAACCCTTAGTCATTGAATAGGACTGTGCAGGGTCCTTTGTACCCCAGCACTCTTTTGCATAAACCAATCCTAACGTCTGCCTTCCACATAACCACTTATGTCCACTCGTAACGTAAAAGTCTATTCTTGAGATAAAATCGCCGTCGATGTGAATATTCCCACATGACTGGGCTCCATCAATAATGATGACTGTCCTTGGCAAGCACAGACGTATGAACTCAATAATGGAATCATCCAGACGATAGCCGGTTGCGCGTGCAACGTGACTCAGATAAACAACGCTGGGTCGCGCCAGTAGAATGCACTCCTTAAGTTTTGTAGTTATGGAGGCAGTTTCTTTTCGCCAGACCAGATCGGCAACCTCCGCCATTACTACTCGCCCTGACCAGGTTTCATCCACGGCAGATACAATTCCTGGATACTCAAGATCGGTGAGCAATAATGTTGGGGAGGTGGGGCCAAGTAACTGTGACAGTCTAAGGAGTATCCGTTGAACCGCAGCGGTCGTATTATGAAACACGCTGATTGTATTCGTAGACTGTCCCAGCAATTTACTGAATTTTTGTTGTACAACTTTTACAGCCTGATCCCAGACAAACGAACGCGGATCCCTGGTGTTTTCTCTACGCTTCCCTAGCGCAGCCGAATCAAAGTAGCGGGCAACGTCCTTGCCGAATTTTAGCCGTGAGATCGCCCGTATTTGTTCCATATTCTATTGCTCACCACTGTCTTTTGACTGCAGATCGGATTTGCGGACAATGTATCCACCGCTTTGATTTGTAGCGCCGACAAATCTATAGGAACTAAAAAGAGTTTCCATTCGTGATCGTAATAGAATGGCCGGTGATTGCATTCGGTCACTAAGCAGCCAATCATCACTTCTACGGAGACTTTCTATCCACACCTTGCTAAGTCCCAGGTATCCCTGACAAGCGTAAACTGATGGATCGAACGACGGTCTGGCCAAATAATAGGAACGACCCGCGTGCTTCATCAGCTCTTCAACTCGACTCTCATAGCAGGCGTCCGAGAGAATTAGTTTTTCAGTCTTCACCATGTCAATGACCTTCGCGAGGCCGTCATAGTATCCAACGTAAACAAAAACGTCCTTTTCATTAAGTGAGGATCCAACTTCCCGAAGGGTGTTACCCACACTGATTTGGTTTAGATTAATACGGCTATTCTGTGCTTCGCTTACCTTATCCTGTAATGCTTTCCAGAGGTCTCTGACAAAATCATTCTGGGGGGGCCACAAGTAAACATTCACCGTAACCTTGTCGTCACCCGGAGGAAGGGCTGCGCCCACCTTACTGAGAATTGCTTGCGCCTGCAAAGCATTGTTAGGAATCAGCTGTAACACGTTAGGTTGAGTGAGCGCCGAACGCTCTACCGTGTTATCAAGCGCAATTAGGATTGGCACATCGATAGGCTCCAGCGTAGCCAGCAACTTGGATGAATTTTCTGCAGTACAACAAGAGATAACTCCTGAGATATTGAAGGTTTTGAACTCCTGGTAAAGCCGCTGTCTAAACGCCAAACTTCCCGCATCGCCTCCGTCGTCAAGCTGAATTGGTTTAAGGAGCGGTTCTCCTCCTCCTATGTGGCGATGCACCTCGCGAGTAGTGGACTTGTGCCATTTACCGCTATGCCAATAGTTCCTTTCATGGATCTCAGTAATCTTTTGCCAAGCCTCATATGCAAAGCCCTGATTACCGTTATCAAGACGAAACTGGCCAACGACCAAGGCAGCAGGTTTGGGATAATTGTTTCGCGTCATGCAGGCTATGAGGGGCTGAGTTCACTTTACTCGTATAACTAACACAGTGGCATCATCCGTAAACGACCCACCGTGCTTTTGTCTTGACTCTTTTACAATAGCATCGGCAATCGCGGCGGGTTCGTGAGTTGTCTCTTCACCTAAAAAATTGGTTACAAACGCAGCCAGGTTAGTCGTGTTGAAGCTATGGAGTTGGTCCGCTATGCCGTCCGTATAGCCGACTATCACATCACCGGGCGAGACCTTAAACCAATGATCCATTAGCGGTTCGTCACGTCGAGGCCCCAACATGAGTACTTGCGCATCTGGGACATACTCAAATGACCAGGTACTTCTCTCACCCCGCTTGAGCCAGATCAAATTCTCATGCCCGGCGGAAGTTACGCTTAGCCACCGTGTTCCATCAATAAAACTAAGAATACAATAGATTGCACTACCGCGGACGCCCAGCGTCTCAGCGGTCTTGGCCAAGTGACTAATGACATGGGCGGTCGAATATGACTGAAAAACGCTTTCGAATGCCGTCATCAACGGAAGCATATGCAACGAGCCTCCGACTCCGTGGCCCTGACCATCAACTAGCAGGATTCCAACGGTCCGGTCATCAATATTTTTCCCAGCATAGAAGTCACCCCCAAGTTTGCTATGTAACGGCTCAGAAATAACGTAAGCCTCGACTACCGACGAATTGTTTAGTTCCCATCTTTCCGCTATCGCCTTTACAACCTCCTCAGCCATTAAATCAATCTTCTCACGTTCCTTAATATCCACGTCCCGTCTTAGTATTGAATCCAGTACAAGTCCCGCCTCTGCAGCAAAGCCTAAAGCGAGCGACATCAATCCTGCGCGTGGGCATTCAGATCGGGAGCGCCGATACCTGACCCAAGCGACTCCGACACAGTCGTTCCGAATTGCTATTGGAATACCTAACGCACTTCGCACCCCGCTCTCAATTGCCGTTGGATTGATTTCGGGAAATTCTGACTCCGCCTCTCCAGCTTGCCACTCCGACTCCCTCCATACGTGAACCGAGTATTTTGGCGACTGTTCAATTTCAGTAATCCAAACCGGGCACTTGCTCTTGCGAACAAACTCAGTCCAGCCATTCGCTCGCACTTGTGGGATGAAGTTTCCGAAACTTGCTCCCCCCGCATCGTATTTTCGGGTGTCCGTGTTGTACCGCGAGATTTCACATGAGCTGGCCTTAAGATAATCCTTCGCCAGCTTTGCAAGATCGTCTAACGAAACTTGCGCGCCACCTTCAGCTCTCGTAGCTTGCCCGCACAAATCGAGCAACTTCCTGTTCATGGATGCAAGTTGATAAAGTTGATACGCTAGAGCAGCTTTGTTCGCTGCGTACCACAAAGAGTAAGCATGATGAGGCAGAAAGCTACCTGGTTCTGTGCATTCAAGACAAAGCGTGCCAATCAACTCCCCACCTATTTCTAAAGGCACTACCAGCTCACTCTTCGTATTTTCATTGATCGATACATGAAATTGATTGAATTCCGAGTGCGATAGGTCTTGTATGACTAAGGATCGCTTTGTAAGCGCCACCCAGGAAACAACGCCGTCCCCGACGCGAACCGAATGGCTCTTGGCACGCTCCAGGAATTCAATGGAGCCGTAAAAGCCCCGCAGCTCCAGCCGTTGATCCTCTTCGTCATAGAGGTGTAGAACTCCTAAGCCTTTGTCCTTGGGAATATTCAACGCTTGAAGCGCGTCCTCAATTACATGATTAAAAAAGGTGTCAGGCTCGTCAAGGGAATGGGTGTCAAGGCTTGCAAGCGTCTGAGCTGGTGACACAATTCGGGTAGCTTCTGAACGCCATTCCAAATCTGCAGCAGCCAGTTCGCATTCAAGCTTCAAGGTGAGTTCTGCTAATTCTCTAAGGGCTGCTTTGATCGAGGATTTGAGCTGCGAGCCAAATTCAGTTCGCTCGTCATAGTTTACAAAAAGAATTAGTCGCCGATCGCCTAACTCCCTATTCTCCGTAACACGAGCAAAAGAGATCACTCGCTCGCGCACCCGAAAGCTCCCAAAGAGATGGCGAACGTGTTTTGGGATACCGTCGAGCGCCGGTGGTGTTTCTCCCAGTTCTGGAGGATCGTAGGTTCGGTACAAGTCATCATCGCCTTGAAGTTGGTTGCGGGCACTGTCCGAATATACGAATCCGAACATAGGCTCTGTGTGACGAACACCCGATAAACCAATTAGCCGATATTCGCCTGGCCATCCAGGGTCCTGTAAGTAGAGCAGGCAGGAAGAAGCACGTAATTCCTCCTGCAACTCAGCCATTCGCGTATGTATAGTTTGGTTAAACACAGTTTTGACCTTAAAGATCGCCTTTGGTAGCCGGCTCGTAGGCCCGCGAACGGATTCTAGTCCCCAACTTCGGTGGTCTGATAAGATTTAATGCTTTTTTTGGCTCGTACAGAGTCGTCGTGCAAGGAACTCCTCAGTTGAGCCGTTGGTCCTTCGAGGCGCCGGGACTTTACGTCAAGAACGCGGACCCGTCAAGAAGAATCTTTGATGTCAATCCTAATTGCCAGATCGAAAGTGTCAATATCTAACGTTAACGTCCTACCGAATATTTGGCGACAAGCAACTCCGTTCGAAGATTTGCCGACGGCCACCTGCAATCCTGCTGAGATGGATTGCCCTGGACGCTCTCTTGGGCTCCCATTTTTGAACCAACGCAAATTGCACATCTAAGAATCAGTTGTGGAAACTGTGTTTTGTTCAATCATGTAAGATGATCGATCATGAGGTTAACCCAGAGACAACGCGCACGAGCCACAATGACAGGGGAGCAAGCTATGAGCGATCTCGAGAGGGAGACAGATCTTACTTTGACCAACGAAGTCGACTTATCCGGTCGGCGCCCAACCTGGGCGCGGGTTGATCTCAATGCGTTGGCCGCGAATTTTCATGCCGTGCGCCGGCATGTCAACGCGGACGTGAGCGTGATGGCCGTGGTCAAAGCGGATGCTTACGGTCACGGAGCGGTTCGTTGCGCGCAAAGATTGGAAAAAGAAGGCGCCGATTGGTTTGGCGTGGCTACAGTCGAAGAGGGAGTTGAGCTGCGCGAAGCCGGAATTCGCAAACCGATTCTTTGTCTGGGTGGTTTTTGGAATGGCCAGGCTGAACTCTGTCTTCGACACAACCTGGTTCCCGTGATCTATCGCCTTGATATGGCCGAGACTTTCGATCGCGCCGCGAGGGCCGCCGGAGTCACAGCCGATGTTCACGTCAAGATCGATACCGGAATGGGCCGTCTCGGCGCACGATACGAAGCGGCGGCTGACTTTGCCGACGCGCTTTCGGCTTTTAAGAACATCCGCGTCGATGGGATGATGACGCACTTCGCCGCGGCCGATGATCCGGACCAGGATTGCTTTACCGGCGACCAGACAACGCGATTCAAGGATGCTGTCGGTGCTTTTCAAGCTCGCGGGTTCAATCCAACTTATCTAGACCTTTCAAACTCTGCCGGTACATGCGCGCACGACTCTGCGTGGGGAAACATGGTTCGACCGGGCGGAGTTCTTTACGGACTCTGGCGCGATATTCTTCAGCCGAAGGGCGATTCGCCGCCGTTGCGGCCGGTGATGTCGTTACACTCGAACATCATGCTGTTGAAGACGGTGCCGGTGGGGGAAGTGCTGGGATACGGTTGTACGTTTGAGGCGTCGCGAGAGACGGCGGTGGCGACGTTGCCGATCGGATACAACGACGGGTACGTGCGCGCGCTTTCGAATCGCGGGCAGGTCCTCGTTCGAGGAAGATACGCGCCAGTGATTGGTCGAGTTTCGATGGATATGATTTTGGTTGATGTGACGGACGTGCCCGAGGTAGCGCTGCACGACACGGTGACGCTGTTCGGACGGGACGGCGAGCTGGCAATTACAGTTGAGGAGGTTGCGAAGGTTGCGGGCACATTGTCTTACGAAATTACCTGCGGGATCAGCGAGCGCGTGCCGCGGATTTATGCGCCGGAGGATCAGTGAAGCACGTCGTCGTCTACGAGGAGCGATGATGCGCATATGCGCCTGTCGTTTATCAAAAAGCCGCGTAGCGGCGAAATGTTTATAGAGTTCGTTCCAGCAGTTTCAGCCCAGCTCCTTAGGAGCGGCACCGCAATTTCGCCCATAAACGGGCTCTGCGTCTTACCTATTGAACCCTGGCTATAAACATGTCGCCGCTACGCGGCTTTTCCCAACACCCTACCTACTGACTCAGCGTAAAGTTGAAGGTGATCGTTCCCGACACCTTTACCGGCTCACCGGATAATGTGGTCGGAGAAAATCGAGTCTGCATCGCCGCACGTTCCGCAGCCGCGCGCAGGAGCACGTGGCCAGACATTGCACGCGCGGAAATTACCTTCCCACTTTCGTCGACCAATATCTGCACGCTCACAACTCCCTGTGCTCGCACTTTCAAGGCCATTGGCGGGTACGGGGGGTTGGGCTTCGAAATCGCCAATCCCGTCATAACTCCCTTAGAAACCGTCGGTTTTGGTTTCCGCGTTTCGGCTGTTGGCGGCGGCGTCATGCTCGACGTGTCTACTGTCGGACGACCGTTGTCAGGTCCAACCGGCGGTCCGCCTGGACCAACCGGCAGATTCGGATTGTAGATTCCCGAGCCTTCGGTATTCCTGTTTCCCAGTCTGAACAAACCAGGTGGCATCTCCGGAGTGTTTGATGCCGTCGCCGAAACCGTCTCGGGTGTTATGGTCGAGATGCCGATCCGCGCAATCGGCTCTGTTCTCTCCGGCAAAGTATTTTCGTGATCCGGGCTCGCAGCGCTGGTGTTTGGCGTATTCTGCCTCACCACCTGTGTTTCGACAGGTGCCTCCACCGGCGTGACTAAAACGACGAATTCCAAATTCTGGTTATCGAGTTGCGCGTCGTATGCATAGATACTGCCAACGCCGATGCCGGCGAACAGCAATGCATATGCTGCCAATGTCACTAGAAAAAATCGGCCTTTGCGCGCCACCTCGTGCTGATGCGAAGTCGACTCTATTAAATTTGTGAACATTCTCCTCTTCCTCCCTTTTACGCCGGTGCCATGCGGGTCAACAGGGAACTGACTCGGCTAATTAGACTCCGCTGTCCCTGCGCTTGTTCCATCAATCTCGCAAAGTCGGCTGCCAAAATCTCTGTACAGGTTGCGGCAATTCTTCTAGGATGGCGTCGATTCAAGTGAGCTAAAACCTGAGGAGGGGATGAGATGGCTACCAGCGCAGAGTGGCACGAGAACTATGCCGACATGAGCGAATTTTCGCTCAATTTTTCGCGAGCGGTTAAGTCCGTGCAGGAAGAGTTGGAAGCGGTCGATTGGTACAACCAGCGCGCGCAGGCGACCAAAGACGATCAGCTCCGCCGGATCCTGGAGCACAATCGCGATGAAGAGATCGAACACGCCATGATGACGCTGGAATATCTTCGACGTATCAGCCCTGTTTTTGATAAGCACATGCGCACATATTTTTTTACCGAAGGCGACATCGTTGCGATCGAGAAGCAGGCGGAAGATTAATTCACAGCGCTGGCTGGCTTGAGCTATTAGACAAACGGGCGTTCATACTTTTACGAACCAGGGATTATCGTCTTCATTCATCGGTTCCCAACCCGAAGTCCAAATTCCAATAGAGGAGAAGCCTATGCCCCCAACAACGAACATGGCTCCGCCGCGTGCGGAAGAGCTCAACCCATTTGAAATTTCCAGGCAGCAGTTCGATCGCGCGGCCGACTATCTTGATTTGGAAGATTCGATGCGCGCGGTTCTTCGCCATGCGAAGCGGCAGTTGATCGTCTCGATTCCGGTAAAGATGGACAGCGGCCGGGTTGAGGTCTTCGAAGGGTACAGGGTTCAGCACAACATCGCGCGTGGCCCAGCCAAGGGCGGGATTCGATACCATCCGCAGGTTACTCTGGATGAAGTTAAAGCGCTGGCATCATGGATGACATGGAAGTGCGCAACCGTCGGAATTCCTTATGGCGGAGGCAAAGGCGGAGTGATTTGCGATCCGAAGAGTTTGTCGCAGGGCGAGCTCGAACGTTTGACGCGACGCTACGCATTTGAAATTGCTCCTATCATCGGTCCCGATCGCGACATTCCCGCGCCCGACGTCTACACAGACGAACAGACGATGGCGTGGATCATGGATACGATTTCGATGGTGCGCGGTCATACCGAGTTGGCGGTGGTAACGGGCAAGCCGATCTCGCTCGGCGGATCTGCCGGACGGGCCGAAGCCACTGCGCGCGGCGGACTCTATGCCACGCGCGAGGCGTGTCGCGTTAAGGGAATCGAGTTGAAGGGAGCGCGAGTCGCCGTGCATGGGTTTGGAAATGCAGGAGCGAATTTTGCGCGGTTGGCGGCGGGTGACGGAGCGCGCGTCACGGCTATCTGCGATTCGCGATGCGGTGTTTATTCGGAAACCGGATTGAACGTCGATGCTGCGTTGCGACACAAGGCCGAGACCGGATCGGTTAGCGGACTGCCGAACGCGAAAGAGATTGGATGCGACGAGGTGCTGGAATCTGAGTGTGACATTCTGGTTCCGTCAGCCCTGGAGAACAGCATCACTCTGGCAAACGTCGGAAGAGTGAAAGCGAAGATCGTGGTCGAACTGGCTAACGGGCCAACTACGCCGGGGGCGGATAGAGTGCTGGCCGATGGCGGAGTGTTTCTGATTCCGGATATCCTGGCCAACGCGGGCGGTGTGACGGTCAGTTATTACGAGTGGGTGCAAAATCAGTACTCGTTCTTCTGGACCGAAAGTCAGGTGAACGAAACGCTCGAAACGACGATGCGAACGGCGTTCAGAACGGTTCACGAGAAAGCCGGACTGTATGGGACGGATATGCGGACAGGCGCGTACATTTTGGCGGTCGAGAGAGTCGCGGAAGCAACGCGCGTTCGCGGGATGTTTCCGTAGGAAAAGCGGTTTTGGGTTTTGGGTTTTTGGTTTTTGCTCTTCCTGGCTTGGTTGAATTCAAGTCTCAGCCGTTGAGGAACCTCGAAGACCTAAGACCAAAACCTAAAACCTAAAACAGCATGCTAACAATCTACGAAAAACCCACCTGCAGCAAATGCCGAGAGGTTAACCGGTTGCTCCGTGAAAGCGGCGTCCCGTTCGAGAAAGTCAATTACTACATTGATCCGCTGAGCGAAGAGAAGCTGCGCGAATTGTTGAAGAAGATGAAGCTCGGTGCGCGTGATCTGCTTCGTTCGAGCGAAGCAATCTACAAAGAGCTCGGGTTGAGAAACAGTCAGCATAGCGATGACGAATTGATCGCGTTGATGGTCAAACACCCTGACCTCATCCAGCGACCGATAGTCGAGCGGGGATCGCGTGCCGTCCTTGGCCGACCTGTCGAAAACATAACACCTCTCTTGAACGACTAAACTGATGTCGGACAAATTTGAGGACACTCTTAACCAGTCGAGAAGACGGACATCCATAGGACAGTGAATGGCAAAAGCGCCGGACACAATTTACGTCTGCCAAACCTGCGGGCATCAGTCGCGCAAGTGGCTTGGAAAGTGCCCGGACTGCGGCGAATGGAACTCGTTTGCTGAAGAGCGTCCTCGCTCTGTAACTAAAGCATCGGCAACTTCGCGAAGCGCTCTTCGCTGGCGCGACGTGAAACCGGTCGCGTACGAATCGATCGAATCACAGGATGACTCGCGAATCTCGTCCGGCATCACTGAATTCGATCGAGTGCTCGGCGGCGGCGTGGTTCCGGGCTCGCTGATTCTGATCGGCGGCGATCCGGGAATAGGAAAGTCCACGCTGTTGCTCCAGGTCGCCGCGATGCTCAGCGCTGCGAGGCAACGCGTCCTCTACATCTCCGGCGAAGAATCCGAACGTCAGATAAAGCTCCGCGGTGAACGTCTGGGAATAATCGCTTCGAACCTTTTCCTGCTGGCCGAAACCAATCTCGAAAAAATCTTCGACGAAGTCGAACGGATGGACCCGGCCGCGATAATCGTCGATTCAATCCAAACAGTTTTCTCGTCCGCGATCGAATCTGCGCCGGGTTCGGTTTCGCAGGTGAGGGAAGCGGCGGGCCAGTTCCTGTTGCTCTCGAAAAATCGAACCATTCCCACGTTCCTGATCGGCCACGTCACCAAGGAAGGCTCGATCGCAGGGCCAAAGACTTTGGAGCACATCGTCGACACCGTTCTCTACTTCGAAGGCGAGCGACACCACAATCATCGGATAGTCCGCGCAGCGAAGAATCGCTACGGCGCGGCAAACGAAATCGGAATCTTCGAGATGACCGGAGCGGGACTGGTCGCGGTGGCAAACCCATCCGAGATTTTTCTGCAGGAAAGACCGCGCGGCGTGGCCGGTTCGGTTGTGACCGCGTGCGTCGAAGGCACACGTCCGGTTTTGGTCGAGATACAAGCGTTGGTCTCCAGCTCGAAATACGGAACCGGCCGCCGCATGACTCAGGGCGTGGATCAAAATCGAGTGGCGCTGCTAATTGCGATGCTTGAAAAGCGAGCGGGTTTTCAACTTCTTGGCGACGATGTCTTCGTGAACATCGCCGGCGGTTTGGAAGTTGACGAACCTGCGGCGGATCTCGGCGTGGTCGCGGCGATCGTCTCGAGCTTTAAGAATTTGCCGATCGACGAATCGACAGCCGTGTTCGGCGAAGTGGGATTGACCGGTGAAGTACGCGGAGCGATGCAGGCGCAGATTCGAGCACGAGAAGCACAGGCGTTGGGTTTCAAGAAACTGGTCATGCCCGCGTCGAACACGGCCGGCTTGGAACGGCTGCTTGGCTTGCGAGTCGCAGGAGTTCGCTCGGTCGAAGAAGCTCTGGATGAGCTGTTTTGAGAGCTTCAAATTCACTGCGGAGAAAATAGAGAACGAGGGCAGCAAGTTGGTTATCAACTCGCTGCCCTCGTTTTTCATATCAGCCTGGCTTGAGACTTGGGAACGAGGTAGTTCTTTGCGTCTTTTGCTTTCTTTCTTCGCGCCTTTGCGTGAAAAGCCAACGTTTCACGCAAAGGCGCGAAGAAAGGAAAAACTCAAATTGCAAAGGGTCGACCCTTTGCTGAACAGACCGAGTTCTCAGGGAATATTGGCAGACGGTACGGGCCTGTCGCCGTCCGTCCCAAAGTGTTCCGACTTGAATCCATCGGTGCTCTGCATGCTGTACCAGTTACCTTCGGACGGCCGGAACACCATCAGATCGGTCACGCCATCTCCGTCGTAATCGCCCGGCACGATGCGATCTGTGCTCGAGCCGAACGGCTGCGCGGTCAAAATCACTGACCGCGTCGATTGACG
This sequence comes from Pyrinomonadaceae bacterium, assembly GCA_963702045.1. GTDB lineage: Bacteria > Acidobacteriota > Blastocatellia > Pyrinomonadales > Pyrinomonadaceae > JACMLC01. The sequence goes on along the minus strand of OY969701.1, from coordinate 3,095,898 downwards.
GGACCAGAGAACTTCGAATCACAAAGACCTGAGTCTAAGTTCGGAACGCCAAACCGTTTGCGCCCCAGCGCATCAGGTTGGAAGGCGCACCGTTCATGTTGTTAATGATCTGCGAGCCGAGCGGCAAGAATGTTTGCTTGTCATAAGCACGCAGGATGTAGGTCGAGCTTCCGCCGATGCCACCGGTTAGAAGGTAGACTCGACCAGCCTTTGAATCCGGCTCGGCCAGAGAATTCCACTGGCTCTCTATGTAAATAAAGTAGCGCGCAGTTTAGCTATAGGATTATTTGCCGGCGCTAAAGAAAGTGCGTGTGGGAGGCGCTGGCGTTGAACTGATTTTAGAAAAATATTAAAGCGTTGCTGAGCTGGAGACCGGGCATTCACCAAAAGCGAACGCCACTTCCGGGCAAAAGCAAGGCAAGCGACATAGTTCTTCCAGGATTCTGTTACAGCAAATCGGGTTAAGGGTTAAGAAAGGTCTAACGAAGGTTGGGGGCGTTAGAAAGTCAAAACAAGAGCATCGCGTGTCGCTAGGCCAACGGCCTTAAAAGAGTTGGCCACCGGCCCGACCGGACTATGCCAAAAGTGGTCTAAATCATTCCGCAACAACACGAAAAGGCTCAGACGCAGGTTGCACGGATTACGTTGCCTCGATGACTCAGAACTGGTGAAGGCTTTTAGTGACGCAGTGTTACAGGCGTGCTACTATGCTGAATCATGCGTATGGACGTCGTCTTAATAAGATTAGTCTTCACGGCGATTTTGGTTGCTGCCGGATACGTCTTACATCCAGTTCCAGGCGAACCGTGGATTTCGGCAGCCGTCGGCGCGACCATTGCCATCGCTATAATCCTTTTCGAAATCCGTATTCGTCGCGCCAGTTTGAAGACCCTTATCGGCGCCGCGGTCGGGTCAATCCTCGGGATTCTCGGCGCCTTTCTGATCGGTCTCTTGATCAGTTATCAGGAATCCGGCGCGATCCCGGCCGGCACTCGCGCTTTTCTGATTCTCGCGCTCACCTTTTTCATGGCATATGTCGGGCTGATGGTCGGTGCGGCCAAGGGCGACTACCTCGATTTGGCAGCGCTGGGCGGGATTTTTAGCGACAAAGCAGCGCGACGCGATCTGAAAATCCTGGACACCTCTGTAATTATCGACGGGCGCATCGCCGACGTGGCCGAAACCGGATTTCTGACCGGCTCGCTGATCATTCCGCAGTTCATCCTGCGCGAGCTGCAACAGGTTGCGGATTCTCCTGACTCGTCGAAGCGCCAGCGCGGACGTCGCGGTCTGGACATGCTCAACCGTTTACAGAACAACAGCACGCTGGACATTCAGATTGTCGAAACGGATTTTCCGGCAGTTCGCGAGGTCGATTTGAAGTTGATCGAGCTCGGCAAGCAACTTGATGCCGTGATCGTGACCAACGATTTCAATCTAAACAAAGTCTCGCAATTGCGCGGCGTCAGCGTTCTAAATATCAACGAGCTTGCGAATGCGTTGAAGCCGGTCGTGCTGCCTGGCGAGGCGATGCGCGTGTTCATTCTTAAAGAAGGCAAAGAGTATAACCAGGGTGTAGCCTACCTGGACGACGGAACAATGGTGGTGGTCGACAACGCGCGGCGGTTGATCGGCAAGAACGCCGACATCGCGGTTACCAGCGTGTTGCAGACTACCGCTGGGAAAATGATTTTTGGTCGCTTGTGGGAAGAGTCTTCTGAGAGCAATGGCGGCTACGCCGATTCTCGTACGAACGGAACTCGCCGCCCGGCTCGCGACATGCGAACAACCAGCATCGCGCCGGCGCGCGCTGACCATAGCGAACCGGTAACGGAGTAAAGAAGTGATGAGTGGTGAGTAACGAGTGATGAGTAAGTAGACCTGGTTTCCTGCTCATCACTCATTACTTGTCACTCATCACTTATCTTTTATGAATGTAGCGATCATCGCCGCGGCCGGGCAGGGTACGCGGATGGGCCAGAGTCGAGCTAAACAGTTCCTTGATCTCGCCGGGATACCGATCATCATTCATACGCTCAGACGCTTTGAGCAATGCGCTGACATACACGAGACAGTCGTCGTTCTTCCTGCTGCCGACGTGGCCGGGTTTCTTGAAATCGCTGGAAAGTACGCGGTGAAGAAGTTGGCCCGGGTCGTGGCCGGAGGAAGCACTCGCACCGAATCGGTTTGGCGTGGTCTCCAATCGATCAGAGCCGCAACCGCTGGAATTATCGCAGTACACGACGGCGTACGACCTTTCGTGACGCCGGACGAGATCAGCCGAACAATCCTGGCAGCCGAGGAATCCGGAGCGGCAATCCTGGCTGCGCCCGCAACAGATACGATCAAAGAAATTAGCGAAGGACGTGTCGCGCGCACACTTGCACGCTCTCGTCTCTGTCATGCCTTGACGCCGCAGTGTTTTAGCTACGCCGTGTTACGCAAGGCGTATGAACAGGCTTCGGACGCATCTGATGAGGCAACCGATTGCAGCATGCTGGTGGAAAATCTTGGCCATCCTGTAACCGTGGTCGAAGGCAACGCGCGAAATATTAAGATCACTCGGCCGGAAGATATAGCGTTTGGGGAAGAGATCCTGGAAATGCAGAAGGCAGAAGACAGGAGACAGAAGTCAGAAGTCGGCAGACAGAAGTCAGAAGTCGGCAGACAGAAGTAAGAACAAGACTTGTCGTCCTGAATTAACCAATGATCTCAATATCATCTTTTGAGTTACCCGTTCGAATCAGGCTTGTGTGGAAACTTCTGTCTTCTGACTCCTGACTTCTGTCTCCTGCTTTTTTATGCTCCGCATCGGCATCGGCAGCGACACGCACCGGTTAACGCGAGGGCGCCAGCTTATCCTCGGCGGGGTGACTATTGAATCCGAGCTGGGAGCGGAAGGCCATTCGGATGCTGACGCGCTTGCGCATGCGATCACCGATGCGATCCTTGGCGCGATTTGCGAAGGCGATCTCGGCGTGCATTTTCCCGAGAGCGATCCACAGTGGAAGGGCATAAACAGCCTGCAGTTGCTGGCCCGGGTCGTTTGGCTGGCGCGCGAACGCGGCTTTCATATCGTTAACGTTGACGCGACTTTGTCGCTTGAACAACCGAGGCTTCGGCCGTACATCGCCGAGATGCGCGAGAATCTTGCGCAGACTCTCGGTTCGGATCTCAAGTGTGTGAGCGTTAAAGCCAAGACGGGCGAAGGACTCGACGCGGTGGGCGAAGGGCTCGCCGTTTCAGCCCAGGCAGTAGTCTTGTTGGAGAGTATCTGATCTGAGCACGAAGGCATTTTCGAATTACTGAATGAGACCGCAGGACCTGATCAAGAAAAAGCGCGACGGCGATGTGTTATCACACGACGACATCGCGCGCTTCGTTCGCGGAGTAACCGACGGCTCGTTTGCGGATTACCAGGCGGCCGCGCTCTTGATGGCGATCTTTCTCAACGGAATGAACGATGCCGAGCAGCAATGGCTCACTGAAGAAATGCTCAATTCCGGCGAGATTTTGGACTTCTCGGAAATCCCAAAACCAAAAGCAGACAAACACTCGACCGGCGGCGTCGGTGATAAGACTTCGCTCGTGATCGCTCCGCTTGCTGCGGCCAGCGGGCTTTGTGTCCCGATGATTTCGGGACGCGGACTGGGCCATACCGGCGGAACGCTGGATAAGCTCGAAGCGATTCCCGGTTACCGCGTTCAGCTTTCGCTCTCCGAGTTCCGTTCGATTCTTAAGTTGGTCGGCTTTGCCATGATGGGGCAGACGGCCGACATCGCGCCGGCGGACAAAAAGCTTTACGCCTTGAGAGACGCAACCGCGACTGTCGAAGCGATACCCTTGATCGTAGCTTCGATCATGTCCAAGAAGCTGGCCGCGGGATTGAGCGCGCTCGTACTCGATGTAAAGACCGGCAGCGGAGCATTCATGCGCGAAGAAGATCGCGCACGCGAGCTGGCTCGCGCTTTGGTGTCGACGGGAAATTCCTGCGGCGTCCGGACCGAGGCGTTGATAACAGACATGAATCAACCGTTGGGCCACGCTGTCGGCAACGCGTTGGAAGTACACGAGTGTGTCACGATCATGCGTGGCGAAATGCATCCGAGCGCACAGGCCGTGCTTGACCTGTCGATGGAGCTGACCGCACGAATGGTCGCGGCGGCAGGACTGGAGCCTGAACTCGAATCGGCTCGAACGAGGGTGCAGGGCGCGCTCGATTCCGGAGCCGCGCTTGAGTGCTTTAGACAGAACGTCGAGGCGCAAGGCGGTGACACTCGAGTCGTGGATGACCCTTCTCGTTTGCTTCCTTTGACGCTTAACGAGGTTAGAGTAAAATCCCCGCGCGCCGGGTTCGTGACAGGCGTCGACGCAGCGGAAATCGGAAACGCAGTCGCCTCGATCGGCGGAGGGCGAGCGCGGATCGAAGATCGAATCGATCCGGCCGTTGGCTTTCTTTTCGAAGCAAAAATCGGCGATGAGATAGGCGAGGGCGAGGCAGTCGGGTTGCTCTATTGTCGCGATGACAAGCAGGCGAAACTGGCCGGCGATCGAATTCGCGCCGCGTATACAGTCGGCGACGAGCCGTCAAATCTAAATTATCAATTAATCAAGGAAGTGATCACAGCATGAAGTCCCGAACCTGGATGACTCTGGCGATTTTGTGTGCGCTGGCGCTGTTGGTTGCGACTGCTTCGTCGTGCCGTATGCAGGGCCAGACCGACGATCCATCGAAGATTCGTGTCGGCATCGTCTTCGATATCGGCGGCAAGGACGATCGCTCGTTCAACGCCGCGGCATGGGTGGGAGCGATGCGTGCTTCAGAGAGCTTGCCGATCGTGTTGCGCGACGTCGAGCCCGGCAATCCGACATCGATCGAGCCCGCGCTGCGAGCGTTCGCCGAACGCAAATACGACCTGATTATCGCGATCGGTTTCGCACAGGCGCCCATCCTCGAGCGTGTTGCAGCGGATTATCCCAACATCAACTTTGCAATCGTCGACGGCGTCAGCGCGCTTCCCAACGTCGCTTCGCTAATTTTCAAAGAGCATCAGGGATCGTACCTGGTTGGAATGATCGCGGCGCGAACATCGAAGACGGGCACGCTCGGCTTTCTTGGGGGAATGGACATCCCGCTAATTCACAGGTTCGAGACCGGCTACGAAGAAGGAGCCCGCGCGGTCAATCCGAACATTCGCGTGATTCAAAATTACGTTGGTGTTACCGATTCGGCCTGGAACAATCCTGGTAAAGGAAAAGAGCTCGCGCTGGCCCAATTGGCCAAAGGCGCCGATGTGATATTCACGGCGGCGGGCAATTCCGGGTTGGGCGCTTTCGATGCGGTCGAACAATACGGAATGGTCGACGGGCGCGCGCAACGCTTCGTCATCGGCGTGGACGCAAACCAGAACGGCGTCAAGCCCGGGTATGTCCTGACCAGCATGGTCAAGCGCGTAGACAACGCGGTCTATCAGATCATTCAGGAAGTCGTCGAAAAGAAATTCAAAGGCGAAATACACGTCTTTGGATTGGATAAAGATGGAGTTGGATACGCGATGGATCAATACAATCAGCCATTGATCTCGCCCGAAATCATCCAGGAGGCCGAGGCGGCGAAGGCAAAGATTACAAGCGGTGAGATACAGGTTACGGATGCGATGGCTAAGTAAAACGGTTTTAGGTTTTTGGTTTTAGGTTTTTGATTTTTTCTATTCACACCATTTCCTTAACTCAGAAGTGGAGTGTATAGAAGCATGAAGAAAACCCATTTTGAGAATTTGCAGGTCTACAAACTGGCTGAGAGGCTGGCTGATGAGATTTTGGGACATAGTGGTTTGTTGGGAACGCTTTGCACGTTACTCGCTTGGAAATCAGATAGTGCGTTCCGTGGATAGTATCGGAGCCAACATTGCCGAAGGTAGTGGTCGAGGGAGCGATGCAGATAATCGCAGGTTTCTACGGATGGCTCGGGGATCGCTTTATGAGACTCGGCATTGGTTGCGTAGGTCTTATAAGAGAAAACTATTAACACAGAAGCAGGTTGACAGCTTGATACCCCTTGTTAACGAATTGACTCTAAAGCTCAACGCTTATTTGCGTTCGATTGGAACCTATAAAACAAAGACCATGGCAATTCCCAAATAGCCAAACCAAAACCAAAGTGCCAAAACCAAAAACCCAAAACCGAAAACTCGATGCTAGAACTGCGTAACATTACAAAGCGTTTCGGCGACGTATTGGCGAATGACCGCGTCAATATTAAGGTCTCGCCCGGGACCATCCACGCCATCGTTGGAGAGAACGGCGCTGGTAAGTCGACCGCGATGCGGATCGCGTACGGTTTCTACCGGGCCGATAGCGGCGAAATCATTGTCGATGGCAAGCCCAGAAGAATCGAATCTCCACACGACGCGATCGCGCTCGGCATCGGAATGGTTCACCAGCACTTCATGCTGGTCGAGCCGATGACTGTTGCCGAGAACATTGTCCTCGGCGCCGAACCGGGCACACCGCTGGCGCTTGATCTTGTCGGCGCTGGATCGCAAATCCGCGCGCTTTCTGAAGAGTTCAAACTTCACATCGATCCCAACGCGCGAATCGAAAGTCTTTCCGTCGGAGTACAGCAACGCGTCGAACTCTTAAAAGCACTTTATCGAAATGCGCGTTTGCTAATCCTTGACGAACCTACAGCCGTCCTGACGCCGCAGGAAGTCGAAGAGTTTTTCACCATCCTCAAGAGAATGCGCGAGCAGGGAAAGACCGTCATCATCATCACGCACAAACTTTCAGAGGTACTGACGATCTCGGACGAAGTAACGGTCATGCGCGATGGCCGTGTGGTTGGCGAGCTGAAGACGAAGGAAACCAACGCGGCTGAGCTGGCGAGGTTGATGGTTGGTCGAGAGGTGCTGTTGCGCGTTCACAAACCGGATGCGAAAGTCGGCAACCAGCAATTGGTCGTACGAGATTTGACGGTCACGAAGGACGACGGCAAGAAGCGATTGGATGGAATCTCGCTCGAAGTTCGATCCGGCGAGATCCTTGGCATTGCCGGCGTCGAAGGTAACGGGCAGACCGAACTGATCGAGGCGCTGGCCGGCCTGGTTGAACCGGGGCACCTGAGCGGTCGCATCGAATTCGAGGGAGCGGACATCACGCGCGCCAGCGCTCGCAAACGAAAAGAGCTCGGGATCGCACATATCCCTGAAGATCGACATCGACGCGGATTGCTGCTCGATTTTGACCTGGCTGAGAACTCGATCCTGGGGGTTCACTACCGTCCGCCGATCGTGTCGTTTATGGGTGTGATCCTCGATGACGTGGTCATTCGGAAACGAGCCGAGCAGATCATTCGCGATTTTGATGTCAGGCCGCCGAATCCGGATCTTCCGGCGCGCGCTCTCTCGGGCGGCAATCAGCAAAAACTGATAATCGGTCGCGAGTTCGATCTAAAACCGAAACTCCTGCTGGTGGCGCAACCGACTCGCGGCGTCGATATCGGTGCGATCGAGTTCATTCACAGTCAACTCGTGGCCTTAAGAGATTCGGGCTGCGCGATTCTTTTGATCTCGGCTGAACTGGAAGAAGTAACTGCGTTGTCTGATCGATTGCTAGTGATTCACGACGGACACATCGTCGGCGAAGTTGATCCAAAGGAAGCGACCCAACAGGAGATCGGACTGCTGATGACGGGAGGCAAGAAGTAACAAGATCGTCATGAAATATTTTCAAGTACTGATCTTTCCGCTGATTGCAGTTCTCGCCGCTTTCGTAGTCGGCGCAATCGTTGTTCTACTGATCGGCGGCAACCCGATCGAAGCTTACGGCTTGCTTATCGGCAGCGCCCTCTCGTGGCCCGACGGAATCGGCTACACACTCTTCTACGCAACACCTCTTATTTTTACCGGCCTGGCAGTGGCGGTCGCATTCCGATGCGGACTTCTGAACATCGGTGCTGAAGGGCAACTCTACATAGCGGCGTTTGCAACTTCGTGGGTAGCGATCAAGTTCGGCGGCACGGTGGTCGATGTTTTCGGTACACAGGTGAACTACTCCTGGTGGACACTGCCGACCGCGGTTCTGATAGTCGTAAGTCTGCTGACTGCGATTATCGCCGGTGGAGTATGGGGAGCTATTCCGGGTTATTTGAAAGCCCGGTTCGGCGCTCACGAAGTCATCACCACGATCATGCTGAACTCCATCGCAATCGCGATCGCGAGTTACTTCACGCAGTATTACTACAAAGCACCGGGCGATCCGATCATGCAGTCGGTGCCGATCGGCACGGGAGCGCACATTCCGCGTTTGGGAAGTTTCATCCCCGGACTTCCGGCAAGCCTCCCCGTGAACGCAGCATTCATTTTGGCATTGGTCGCGTGTGTGCTGGTCTATATCTTTCTTTGGCGAACCAAGTGGGGTTACGAGATTCGTTCGACCGGCGCCAACCCGTCCGCCGCTGAATACGGCGGAATTTCCGTGCGCAAACAGATTGTGCTGGCGATGGCTGTGTCCGGCGCGTTGGCCGGCATGGTCGCGATAAACGAAGTGATGGGTTATCGCTATCGTTACTACGATGGTTTTTCTGCCAACTACGGATATATCGGAATCGCGGTTGCGCTGTTGGGGCGAAATCATCCGATCGGCGTACTGTTCTCAGCGCTGCTTTTCGGCGCACTCTTGCGGGGTGGAATTTTCGTCGACGCGTTTACAGATCGAGTATCAAAGGACCTGGTAGATGTTCTGCAGGCGGTTGTGATTTTGTTTGTGGCCGCTGAAGCGATATTTCGTGGGCCACTTTCCAAGTTACCGGTTTTCAAGAAATCGAAAGTGTGAAACGAGCAAGGTGTTTGGCGGCTGTCGCGCGAAACTGGTCTTCGCACGAATCTGAATCACATCTGTCTCGCTCCCTAAAATCATATGAAGGATGTTTTCACCTTTGCGTTGATCTTCTCGGCTCTTCGGTTGGCGACTCCGCTCTTGCTCGCCGCACTGGGCGGGCTGTTCTCTGAGCGTTCAGGCGTTATCAATATCGCGCTCGAAGGATTGATGCTCGCCGGCGCCTTCACCGCCGCCGCGGTTACGCATTACACGGGCAGCCCGTGGATCGGTCTGTTGGGCGGTATCGCGGCGGGCATGCTGATCTCGATGATTCACGCGGTTGCATGCATACGCTTTCGTGCAGATCAGGTTGTCACCGGAACCGCGATCAATATTTTGATGGTGGGCGTGCCCGCGCTCTTGAGCGGCGCGTTTTTCCTTTCGTCCGGTTCAACTCCGCAAATTCCGAAAGAGCATTTGATTCCGCTGACACCCGTGATAATCGCGTTTGTGTTGGTTCCGATTGTCTGGTACGTGCTGAACCGAACTCCGTTTGGTTTGCGTCTGCGCGCCGTGGGAGAAAACCCCGAGGCGGCGGATGCGGCCGGCATAAGCGTCGATCGTATGCGCTACACCGGCGTCCTGTTATCTGGCGCGCTGGCCGCGATCGGCGGCGCATATCTTTCGATCGGCCAGTCGTCGTTGTTTACTCGAAACATGACATCGGGTCGGGGCTACATCGCGCTGGCGGCGCTCATCTTCGGAAAGTGGCGACCGGTTCAAACGATGCTCGCGTGCCTGCTGTTCGGCTTTACCGAGGCGGTTTCGATACAACTCCAGGGCGTGAGGCTGCCGTCGGGCGAAGACATTCCGAACCAGTTCATTCAGATGATTCCCTACGTGCTTACGATCGTCGTCCTGGCCGGATTCATTGGACACTCCCGGGCGCCTAGAGCGCTGGGGATTCCGTATCAGAAGGAAAAATGAGGAAGAGCAGGAGACAGAAGGCAGAAGGGAAGAAGACAGAAGACAGAAGTCAGGAGTTAGAATTCAGGGCATTGGGGAAGTTAACCGTAGAAGGAGATCAGTAGACAGAAGTTAATAGAAGAGCCGAGTGACACAATTCTGACTCCTGTCTCCTGACTTCTGCCTCCTGCTTTTCACCATGGGCATCACTCTCGATCGAGCACATCTCAAGCGCTACAAGGACATCGCCTGGCTTTTGATGAAGTACGGACGGTCTGATCTGGTTAAGAAGGCCGGGTTGGAAGAAGTACTCGACGAGTCCGTCGAAAGCGTAGACATCGCCGAAGCCGAACAGTTAGCCGCCGATCTTGAGAAGCTGGGTCCGACTTTCATCAAACTTGCCCAACTGCTTTCCACCCGCGCTGATCTCCTGCCGCTTCCATACCTCGAAGCACTCGCCAGACTCCAGGACAAAGTCGAGCCGTTTTCGTACGCTGACGTAGAGCGAATCGTCGAATCGGAGCTCAGCGTTCGCATCTCGAAAGGCTTCTCCGAATTTTCTTCGACGCCGATTGCCGCTGCCTCTTTGGGCCAGGTCCACTTCGCTCGTATGCGCGATGGGCGACCCGTGGTCGTCAAAGTCCAGCGATCCAACGTCCGCGAGACCATCGTCGAAGATCTGGAGATTCTTGAATCGGTCGCGCAGTTTTTGGATGGCCACACGGAAGCAGGGAAGCGATACGAGTTTGAGCCGATGCTGATTGAATTGCGGAAGAGCCTGTTGCGCGAGCTCGATTATCGGCAGGAGGCCCGCAACCTGATCACGTTCGCCGAGAACCTACGCGACTTTGAACGAATCGCGGTTCCGCAGCCGGTCGAGGATTTCACCACCTCGCGCGTCCTGACGATGGAGTACGTTTACGGCAAGAAGATCACGTCGCTTAGCCCGCTGGCACGTTTGGATATCGACGGCTTCGCGCTTTCCGAAGATCTGTTTCACGCGTATCTTCAGCAGATTTTGGTGGATGGTTTCTTCCATGCCGATCCGCATCCCGGCAATGTTTTCCTAACCGATGAAGGTTCGATCGCGTTGATCGATCTTGGAATGGTGGCGCGAATCACGCATGGCTTCCAGGAACGCCTGCTTCAACTTCTGCTTGCGATCAGCGAAGGACATGGTGAAGAAGCGGCAGAGAACACGATCAAGTTAGGAGAAGCCAAGCCGGATTTCGATGAGGCGATGTTCAAGCGCGAGATCGCTGAGCTGGTGGCGCAACACAAGGCGGCCGATCTTCGTGAAATCAATACCGGTCGGATCGTTTTGGAAATCACGCGCATTTCGGGCGAGCTAGGATTTCGCCTGCCACCCGAATTCACGATGATCGCGAAGACGCTGCTCAACCTCGACCAGGTTGTGCATACGCTGGACCCTGCGTTCAATCCGAATGCATCCATTCGCAATCATGCGACCGACATCATTCGTCAACGCATGTTGAAGAGTTTGTCGCCGGGAAACATTTTCGCTTCAGCTTTGGAAGCCAAGGCGTTTGCCGAGAAGCTTCCGTCGCGTCTTAACAAGTTTCTGGATGTGGTTGCCAACAACGAACTGGAGTTGAAGGTAGACGCGATCGACGAAGCGACGTTGATGGCCGGGTTTCAAAAAATCGCTAATCGCATTACGCTGGGGTTGATCCTGGCGGCGCTGATTGTGGGTGCGGCGTTGTTGATGCGCGTCGAGACGAGCTTTCGTCTTCTCGGCTACCCGGGTCTGGCGATCATATTCTTTTTTGTAGCCGCCGGCGGAGGTGTGTTGCTGGCGATTGAAATTCTCTTCTACGATGAAAAGGCGAATAAGAAGTCGGAATAAACGATGAGCGAAACAGCCGGTTCAGAGACTTTGTACGAACGTGTTGAGCATGCGGCGCGTGAAATTCGCGCGCGATGGAATCAGGACCCGCGAGTCGCGCTTGTGCTGGGAAGCGGTCTGGGCGCGTTTGCGGATGACCTTCAGGACAGCGTGGCTGTGTCGTATCAGGACGTTCCCGGGTTCGCGCGTTCGACGGTAGAGGGCCACCAGGGCCGTCTGGTCATGGGAATGATTGAGAGCGTCCCCGTCATCGTCATGCAGGGTCGATTTCATTCTTACGAAGGTTATTCGTTGAGCGAAGTCGTGTTTCCGATTCGCACTTTCGGTTTGCTTGGAATCAAGTCGTTGGTGTTGACCAACGCAGCGGGCGGAATCAACGTAGGATTTGATCAGGGCGCGCTGATGATAATCAACGATCATTTGAATCTGATGTGCGTCAATCCGCTGAGGGGACCGAACGACGAGAGGTTTGGACAGCGCTTTCCGGACATGTCGGAAGTTTACGCGCGCGATTACCAGGAGATCGCGGTCGAAGAATCGCACAAGATGAATTTGGAATTACGGCGCGGGATTTACGCAGCGTTGAGCGGACCCAGCTATGAAACTCCGGCGGAAGTTCGAATGCTGCGAACGCTTGGCGCCGATGCGGTTGGCATGAGCACAGTGCCCGAAGCGATTGTCGCCAGGCAGATGGGGATTAAAGTGCTCGGCATTTCGTGCATTACGAATATGGCGGCGGGAGTGATCGGAGAACCGATCAACCATGAGGAAGTGGTGGAGACCGGAGCGAGGGTGCATGAGACGTTTAAGGAACTGCTGAGGAGAGTTATTCCGAGGCTGAGTTGAAAGACGGGTTTAGGTTTTTGGTTTTTGCATGTGGCTGCGATGCTTGAGTCATTTTCCCAGGCGAGCTTAACGATCAAAGAACAACGAACAAAGAACGAAGAGCCACTCGTTAAGAGCAACAATCTAAGACCTAAAACCTAAAACCAACAACCAACAAGCAAAGACCCAAGACTCAAGACAAAATGATAATCGGCATCAGCGGCGGGACAGGTTCGGGTAAGACGACAGTGGCGACCAGCATTCTCGAGTCGGTCAACGCCAGCGACGTTGTCTTCATCCAACAGGATTCGTATTACAGGAATCTTAAAGACTTGCCGCTCGATTATCGACAGGCGGCAAACTTTGATCATCCCGACGCGCTTGATAACGATTTGCTGATTCATCATATCAAGCGCTTGAAATCGGGCCACGCGGTCGAGCTGCCGATCTATGACTTCAAGATGAACGCGCGAAAGCCCGACACGGTCTTGATCGAGCCGAAGCAGATCGTCATCATCGAAGGGATACTGATCTTTTCGGACCCAAGGCTCCTGGAGCAGATGGACATCAAGGTGTTTGTCGACACTCCTGACGACATAAGATTTATTCGGCGTCTGCGTCGCGACGTGGCGGAACGCGGACGTACGGTTGAAACAGTAATTGAACAATACCTCGGCACGGTTAGGCCGATGCATATGCAGTTTGTCGAACCGTCGAAAAGATACGCGGACGTCATAATTCCGGAAGGCGGACATAATTTGGTAAGCATTGATTTGATCAGCGGGAAAATTCGCGAACGCCTGTCGAAGACGCTTGGCGCGAATGGAGGACAGGCATGAGTAAACTCGAACTACAAACTTTAATCGACATAGCAGTACAAGCGCGCGAACGCGCGTTCGCGCCATTTTCAGATTTTCGCGTAGGAGCTGCGGTTGAAACCGAAGACGGGGAAATCTTCACCGGCTGTAACGTCGAAAGCGCCAGCTACGGACTGACTGTATGCGCTGAACGCGTCGCGATTTGGAAGGCCATCTCGGAAGGCGCGCGTTGCTTTGGCCGGTTGGTCATCGTAGCCGACACCGAACGATTAACGCCGCCGTGCGGTACCTGCCGCCAAATAATCTGGGAGCACTGTCGCAACACGACAATTGTGCTGGCCAATCTTCGCGGCGAGACAGAGACCGTCGATATCGATCATTTGTTGCCGCGCGCGTTCGACGCAAAGTACTTGAAAGAATCCGGCGCTTCGAAATGAGCGATTGTCGCTAGCGCGTATTTACCGCAGTGTTTGATCGCTCGATTCTGCTTCGCCCAATCAAAGGACAAAAATGCTCCGTTTAGTCTTCAGCCTGTTCCTGATTTCGTGTCTCGCTTTGCCGCTGACTACGTTTGCCCAGACCGGAAGGCGGCCTCGTACCGGGAGGACCGTAGTGGTTGATATCGTGATCCGCGGTGGCACCGTCGTGACAATGGATGATTCGCGTCGAGTTATCGATGACGGCGCCGTGGCGGTGTCAAAAGGGAAGATCGTAGCGGTCGGCACCCGCGCGGAAGTGAACGGACAATACACCGGGCGCGAAACTATCGAGGCAAACGGAAAAGTAGTCATACCCGGGCTGATTAACGGCCATACCCACGTACCGATGACGCTGTTCCGAGGTCTGGCCGACGACCTGGATCTGAACGAATGGTTGACCAAGTTCATCTTTCCAGCCGAAGCCAAGAACGTCACGGAAGAATTCGTGCGAGTAGGCACGCGGCTCGGGCTCGCCGAGATGATCCGCGGCGGCACGACAACCTACTGCGACATGTACTACTTCGAAGACGCCATCGCCGACGAAACCGCGCGAGCGGGTGTTCGCGGAGTGCTCGGGGAAACGGTGATTGATTTCCCGGTGGCCGACAACAAAACGCATGAAGAGGCAATGGCATACACAGAGAAGTTCGTTAAGAAGTGGCAAGGTCATCCGCTGATCACACCCGCGATCGCACCGCATGCTCCGTACACTGTTTCTGAAACCCATCTAAAAGCGATTCGTGCTTTTTCCGATCGCACCAAAGCGCCGATCGTTACGCATCTGGCAGAGACTCAAAAAGAGGTCGTTGACATCGAACGAGATCACGGCGCTCGTCCTGTCGCATACCTGTCGCGCATTGGATTTCTTAACGATCGCGTAATCGCGGCCCACGTAGTCCACCCGAATGCCGAAGAGGTAGGAATACTGAAACGCACCGGAACGGGTGTGGTTCACAATCCGCAGTCCAATATGAAGCTGGCCTCCGGAGTTGCGCCGGTGCCGCAAATGCTCGCGCTCGACATGCCGGTGGGTTTGGGAACGGACGGCGCGGCGTCAAACAACGACCTCAGTATGTGGGAAGAGATGGACACGGCAGCCAAGTTGCACAAACTGACGAGCGGCGATCCGAAAGTCGTTACCGCGCAACAGGCGTTTGAGATGGCGACGATTCGCGGCGCTCGCGCTCTGCATCTGGAGCGCGAAATCGGGTCGATTGAAAAGGGTAAACGAGCGGATTTGGTAGTGGTTGACCTTGACGAGCTGAATCAGACGCCTACTTACAACGTCTATTCGAACCTCGTCTACGCGACCAAGGCGGATGATGTGCGAACAGTAATTATCGAAGGCCGAGTGGTAATGCGCGATCGCAGGTTGCTAACTCTGAACGAAGCAGATATAAAGGCACGTGCTCGCGTTTTTCGTGAGCAAATTATCAAAAGTCTCGCTCCATCCGGTTCGGATTCGTCCAAAAATTGATCCTCGCGACTTGATTAAGACGTCCCTGAAGGCGATAATAGGCACATCAGAAATTTGTTATGTGCTGACAAGCGAGCCTTCAAGCTCGCTTTTGTTTTTACGGAGTAATAATTAGTGAAGGAATACAAAAATCGTTATCGCAGAGTTCTCGCCTCGAATAAAGCCATCCTGTTTTCAATCATAATCGTTTCAGCCTGCGTCTTAAACGCGTTCGGGCAAGCCGCTTCGACGGACACCGAAGCGATTCAGAAACGAATCGCGCGCGCACGGGCGCTTGCGGCGGCGCACAGCCTGACCGCTGCTGCCTTTGAGCTGGATTCCATCCGCAATTCCACCACCGACGATGCGGTTCGCGATGTAGCGCGAATCATGTTGATGGGTATCTATTTCGAGCAAGGCGATTACGGGCGGGTTCAGGCGCTGCTGGACGAAACCTTTAAGGCCAGGACGCCACAAAACGAATCATCATGCCGTTCGTACTTTGCCGTCGCCGGCCAGACGATCAGGGGTGTTCGCCTTCATTTGGACCGGTACAAGGCGTTTGGCCTAAATGCTGCCGGCAAAGATCTTCCCGCGGAAGCGATAAGCGATCTGGATAAAGTACGAGCGCTTTTGGAAACTATGGTGCAGCAGGCCAAAGATATCGGCGCCGGTGACGACAAGAACATTGACGCATTCGCTTTGCTGGAAGACGTTGCCAACGTACGAGCCGGGCTTTCTCGAACAACAGAAGAGCGCGCACAGTGGCAATCCGAAGTGGCCGAAGCACGGCAACGGCTGGCCGCTTCCGAATCGCGCTTGACCTCTATCAATGGCAACATTGCATCGACAAATTCGGCCACGGTTCTTCTCGCCTCGACTGCCGTAACGACACCCGCACCAACCGGAACTTCGTCTGACAGCGCCGTGACTTTGTCGAAATCAACCGAAGCTCCGAAGAAAGCTGATTCATCGGCGGGCGCTAAGAGTGATCAGGGAGTTAAGTGGGCGAACGGACAGATCTTGAATCTCGGTCCGCTGGTCGACAAAGCGACCCAAAGGGTTTCGCCGACCTATCCACCTTTTGCCAAGACCGCCCGGGTTACCGGCGTCGTCCGCGTCGATTTGGTCATCGACGAAAAAGGGCTCGTTGCGGCCGCCCAAAGCTCGACCGGTCCGGAGGTTCTGCGCCAAGCCGCGGTCGACGCCGCCCGTCGCTGGAAGTTCAATCCCACCGTGAAAGACGGCCTTCCGGTCCGCGTCACCGGATTCCTGAATTTCAACTTCTCGTTATAAATGGCCATCTGTCCGCGACCGTATGTGTTTGTCGTATAGTCGCTTACCTAATCTTGACAAAAAAGTAATGTATCGCTAATATTGGTCCTAACACCGGAAGTGTTCTTGGGAAAAGGGTCAGCCTGTAGGCGTCCGGTGCGACAGTTATGAAAGTTTCATCACAAGAAGAATATGGTTTGCGATGCCTGGTTCAGCTGGCCGGATTGTCCGACGGCGAGTCTCTGACGCTGTCACAACTGGCTGAGCGCGAAGGCATATCGACCGCAAACGCCGGCAAGCTTCTTTGGATTTTGAACAAGGCCGGTCTGGTTCAATCGAACCGAGGCACCAAGGGCGGATATCACCTGGCTAGGCCTGCTGACGAGATTCGCTTGAGCGAAGTGATCAAGGTGCTGGACGAAGATGCTGTGCAGGCGCACTGCAAGAGCTACACGGGTGTGATGGAAGTCTGTGTGCACACCGGTGACTGCGGAATTCGCCCGGTTATCGTCGGGCTTCACGAGATCGTTCACAAAGCACTTTCGGAAATAACGCTGGCCAAGCTGGTCGGCACAGAGGCAAAGGTTGACGCGGCGTTGCATCAGATTCAGGGATTGCACCAGCAGTTCGGACGGTCGTCAGAGCGGGTCTGACAAAACTGATCAGAGAGTTTATAGCTAGCTTCGCCGTCGCGGCGAAGCGGGAAAACAAGATGAGTACAATCGAAGTACTAGCTAACAAAGAATACAAATACGGTTTCGTCACAGATATTGAATCTGACGTTATTCCAAAAGGATTGACGGAAGACACCATCCGTCTGATTTCGGAAAAGAAGCAAGAGCCCGAATGGATGCTCGAGTTTCGACTTAAAGCCTATCGTCACTGGCTGACGATGGAAGAACCGAAACACTGGCCGAACCTTAAATACCCTGAGATCGATTACCAGGACGTGGTCTATTACAGCGCGCCGAAACAGAAGGAGACGAAGGCCAGCCTTGACGAGGTTGATCCTGAGCTGCTGCGTACGTTCGAGAAGCTGGGAATCCCTCTGCAAGAGCAGAAGCAGCTGGCGGGCGTTGCGGTGGACGCGGTCTTCGACTCGGTTTCGGTTGCGACGACTTACAAAGAGAAGCTCAGAAAGCACGGAGTAATTTTCTGTTCGTTCTCCGAAGCCGTGCGGGAGCATCCCGAGCTGATCAAGCAATACCTCGGTTCGGTCGTCCCGACCAACGACAACTATTTCGCCGCATTGAACAGCGCTGTCTTTACCGACGGGTCCTTTGTGTTTATCCCGAAGGGCGTGCGCTGTCCGATGGAACTCTCGACCTACTTCCGAATCAACAACTCTGAATCGGGACAGTTCGAGCGCACGTTGATCATAGCTGAAGAAGGTTCGCACGTTTCATATCTGGAGGGCTGTACGGCTCCCAAGTTTGACCGCAATCAACTTCACGCTGCCGTGGTGGAATTGATCGCGCTTGACGATGCTGAGATCAAGTACTCGACGGTTCAGAACTGGTACGCGGGCGACGAAGAGGGCAAGGGCGGTATCTACAATTTTGTAACCAAGCGCGGAAAATGCGCCGGGCGAAATTCGAAAATATCGTGGACGCAGGTTGAAACCGGCTCGGCGATAACATGGAAATATCCGTCGTGCATTCTTCAGGGCGATAACTCGATCGGCGAGTTCTACTCGGTAGCGCTGACGAATCATGCGCAACAGGCGGACACGGGCACGAAGATGATCCACCTGGGCAAGAACACTCGCTCGACGATCATTTCCAAGGGAATCTCCGCGGGTAAGTCGAATAACAGCTACCGCGGTTTGGTGAAAGTCATGCCCAAGGCCGAGGGCGCGCGTAACTATACGCAGTGCGATTCGATGTTGATCGGCTCGAAGTGCGGAGCGAACACGTTCCCATATATCGAAGTTATGAACAACACTTCGCGGGTCGAACACGAAGCGTCGACGTCGAAGATAAGCGAAGAACAGTTGTTCTATCTTCAGCAACGTGGGATTTCTCAGGAAGACGCCGTCAGCTTGATCATCAACGGATTCTGCAAAGACGTTTTTCTTCAGTTGCCGATGGAGTTTGCGGTTGAAGCGACGCGGCTGTTGGGGCTGAAGCTGGAAGGAAGTGTTGGCTAATCGTAATTGAGATTTGTTGGGTGTCAGAAGCCGGAAGAGTACGCGATGTTGCCGGCGACTGACACCCGACCACTGTTAACTGACTTATTTGGAGCAAAATTTACTGTGCTGGAAATCAAGGATTTATACGTAAGCATTAACGACAACGAGATTCTGAAAGGAATCAGCCTCAAGATAAATAAAGGTGAAGTTCACGCGATCATGGGCCCGAACGGCTCCGGCAAATCGACGTTGGCAAAGGTGCTGGCCGGACATCCGTCGTACAAAGTGACCAAAGGCGAAGTGATCTACGAAGGACGGAATCTGCTGGAGCTGGCTCCGGATGAACGCGCTCGCGAGGGAATTTTTCTGGCTTTTCAATATCCGATCGAAGTGCCGGGTGTTTCAAACGCTCAGTTCCTTCGACTGGCGTACAACGAAAAGAAAAAGCACCTGGGCGAAGAAGAGCTCGACCCGCTTGAATTCAAGGATCTGCTAAAAGAACGCGCGAAGATCGTGGAAATGGAATCCAGTTTTATGACGCGTTCCGTGAATGAAGGTTTTTCCGGCGGCGAGAAGAAACGAAACGAGATTCTTCAGATGGCGGTGCTCGAACCTAAGCTGGCTGTGCTGGATGAAACCGATTCCGGGCTGGATATCGATGCGCTGCGTGTGGTTGCCGGCGGAGTCAATCAGCTGCGCAGTCCCGAGAACGCGATCGTTTTGGTAACGCATTATCAGCGGCTCTTGAATTACATCGTACCTGACTTTGTTCACGTTCTTTCGGGCGGCCGAATCGTTAAAGAGGGCGGCAAAGAGCTTGCGCTTGAGTTGGAAGAAAAGGGGTACGATTGGATCAAGAACGCGAGAGTCGGCAGCGGCGCCGTTGTTTCCCCGAGCGCTGTGACCACTGGGCAGTTGAGCAAATAGAAAATGGTTATTGAGACAGTTAAAGAACAGAACGCATATGGCGCAGCTTTTCGTGCGATGCAGAAGTCAGGCGGCAAGAGTGCTGCGTGGCTGGATCGTTTGCGCGAAAGCGCTTTTGATCGCTTCGAGCAGATTGGTTTCCCGCTGATCGGTAATGAGGAGTGGAAATACACCAACGTTGCTGCGCTGACAAAACTGAAATTTGATCTGGCCGACGCGAATATTCCTGCAGCCATCACTGGTAACACCGAAATCGATCATCTTAGCTACGAAGAAACGCTTGGCAGCAGGCTCGTGTTTGTTAACGGAATTTACAGCGCTGAGTTGTCGTCGGTGGATTCGATCGCTGAAGGCGTTGTCGCGCTTGATCTGAACGCTGCGCTCGAGCAGAAGCAATATGCCGAGATCATCCGCCAGCATTTAGGTCGCGGTGTCGATTACAACCAGAACGGCTTTACCGCGCTGAATACCGCTTTTACTTCGCACGGCGCGTTTATCTATCTGCCGGCGGAGACGAAGGTCGAGGAACCGATTCAGCTTTTGTTTGTTTCGGATCCGCGCACAGCCCAGGTCGCTTCATTTCCACGAGTGCTCGTAGTCGCGGAACAGAACAGCTCGGCAACCATCATCGAACATTATGCGAGCGTCGAAGAAGGTGTGCACTTCACAAACGCCGTGGTTGAAATCGTTTTGAACGACAGCGCGCATCTCGAACACTACAAGGTTCAGCAGGAGAGCACCGAGGCGTATCACGTCGGCACGACTTCGATTGATCTGGCGCGAAACAGCAATTTTGGAACTACGGCCGTTACCCTGGGTGCAGGATTGTCGCGACAGAATATCGCGGTTCGAATGAATGGCGAGGGCAGTCATTGCCGCGTCGATGGACTCTACATTGTCAGCGCGGGGCAACACACCGACACGCATTCGTTGATCGATCATCTCGTTCCGAATTGCACTAGTCGCCAGCTTTACAAAGGAATTCTGGACGGAAAATCGCGCGCGGTCTTTAACGGCAAAGTTTTTGTGCACGAAGGCGCGCAACAAACCGACGCGCAACAGACGAATCGAAATTTGTTGCTCTCGAAAGAGGCGCGGGTCGACACCAAACCGCAGCTGGAAATTTTCGCTGACGATGTGAAGTGCGCGCATGGGGCGACCGTCGGTCAGCTTGAGGAAGAAGAGCTTTTTTACCTGATCAGCCGAGGCTTGCATCCTGATTTGGCGCAGAACCTTTTGACTTACGGCTTCGCCGAAGAGGTAATTCAGAAGATCAAGATCAATTCAATCAGGGAACAACTGGACACTGCTGTTTTGAATCGGTTGCACGCGAAGTTGGAAGTGTGAAAGGGCAGAAGACAGAAGGCAGGAGTCAGAAGTTCGATTGTAGAAGTCCGAGTCAGACTGATTCTTGAGTTTTATTAGATAGGAATTTCGAATACAAATAGCAATGGTTTCTTCGCAGGATACATTAATAGAAAGTCCGCGTGCCGATTCGTCGTCAAACGGTTCGTGGGACGTCGGGCGAATCAGGGAAGATTTCCCCGTGCTGCATCAGACCGTGAATGGAAAGCCGCTTGTCTATCTGGATAACGCTGCGTCTTCACAGGTTCCGCAGGTCGTAGTAGATCGCGGGGCCAAGTACCTGCAAGAAGAGCATTCGAACATTCATCGCGGCGTTCATTACCTGAGCATGCGCGCCACCACGGCGTACGAAGGCGCGCGCGAGAAGGTCAAACGATTCATCAACGCGCGCGAAGCCAGCGAATGCATCTTCGTTCGTGGCGCGACCGAAGGCATTAATCTGGTGATGCATGGCTACGGTAGAAAGTTCGTGGCTGAAGGTGACGAAGTGATCGTCTCGGCTATGGAACACCACGCCAACATAGTTCCGTGGCAGATGTTGTGCGAAGAAAAGGGCGCCAAGCTTCGCGTGATTCCGATGAACGACGCGGGCGAATTATTGCTCGACGAATACGACGCGCTCCTGAACGAACGAACAAAGATCGTGGCGGTCACGCACATTTCGAATGCGCTTGGCACCGTCAATCCCGTTAAGGAGATGATCGCGACCGCGCACAAACACGGCGTGCCGGTTCTGATTGATGGAGCGCAAAGCGTCCAGCACAGAGTTGTTGACATGCAGGATCTGGACTGCGATTTCTTCGTTTTCTCCGGACACAAGATGTTCGCGCCAACCGGGAGCGGCGTGGTTTACGGCAAAACCGAATTCCTCGAAAAGATGAATCCGTTCCAGGGCGGCGGCGATATGATCCGCTCGGTCACGTTTGAAAAGACGACCTACGCGGGTTTGCCCACCAAATTCGAAGCGGGAACTCCTGCGATCGCTTCGCAGATCGGGCTGGGAGCGGCCATCGATTACCTGAACAGCATCGGCCGCGAAAAACTTGTCGCATACGAAGAGGAATTGCTCGACTACGCCACCAAAAAGATTTCGGCAATCGAAGGTGTCCGCATAATCGGAACTGCGCGTGATAAGGCAAGTGTGCTGTCGTTCGTCATCGACGATGTGCATCCACACGACATCGGCACGATCCTGGATCAGGAAGGCATAGCTGTTCGCGCTGGACACCACTGCGCGCAACCCGTCATGCAACGCTTCGGCATTCCTGCCACCGCGCGCGCGTCGTTGGCTTTTTATAATACAAAGCAGGAAATTGACGTGCTCGCCCAAGCCGTTGAGCGCGTCATAGAGGTCTTCAGTTAAGCGATGTCGGAACTCAGCGAGCTTTACCAGCAGGTCATCCTTGATCACAACAAGAAGCCGCGCAACTTTCATAAGATGAAAGAGGCGAATCGGTCTGCCGAGGGATTCAATCCGCTGTGCGGTGATCAGCTAACCGTGTATCTGCGGCTGGAAAACGAAGTAGTTACGGATATCAGTTTTGAAGGTTCCGGTTGCGCCATTTCAAAAGCGGCGGCCAGCATGATGACGCAAAGCGTGAAGGGCAAGTCCAAACAGGAAGCAGAAAATCTTTTTTCCGAATTTCATCGAATGGTGACAGGCGAACTGGACGAGGAAGCGTCGCCGAACAGTCTCGGCCGGCTTACGATCTTTTCCGGTGTTCGTGATTTTCCGGCGAGAGTAAAGTGCGCCAGCCTTTCGTGGCACACGATGCGGGCCGCGTTGCACGGCGAAGGTACCGTTTCCACCGAATAGTCCTCGCAATGACAAACCGACTATGAAGATATTAGCCGCTCTATTTCTTCTGTTGATTTGCTTCGGCTCTTCGTTTGCGCAAAGCGAGGCCGAGTTGGTAATTCTCAGAACCCTTCTGGCTGTTCCCCCTGGTACAAAAGTAATTACTGCCGGTTCAAAGGCACTTCCAGAGGATGCGCCGCTCAAAGTCTATCTGGACGTCAGCGGTGACTCGCCCGAGCGAGACGCCAGGGTACGAGATTTTCTGAGAAAGTTCGTCGAAGAACGAGCTGTTCCCGGTGAAGGCAAACCGCCGGAGCTGCAGCTGGTAAGCGACGCCGCGCAAGCGCAACTAGCACTGGTGTACTTCACCGACTTCCCCTCCAAAATGGACGACGCCGCCAACGCGGGCGAGGTAGGCGGGACTAATACCCGACCGGGACCGACCGATTCGTCGATGTTGGTTTCGAACACCATAACGATGCAGTTGGTCATTTCTACTTACATCGTAGCTAAAGAGCCCGCCGGCCTCAGAATTCTCTACCGCCGCCAGGACCTTGTGATGAATCGCTCGGCTGTGGTTATGGCGCAGCGAAGCATCGGCACCGTCACCGCGAAATTAAAACAGGACATCGGTAAGGAAATGGACAAGCGCATCGAGCGCGGAGTTTTCTATCGCAATGCCAAGTTTCCTCACGAGAAGCTAAGCGACGAGTTCGCGACTTTGCTGAAAGCGCGAACCGCCCCACCCGTCGGCAATACGCCCTAACAAGATCGGTCAGTGGTTGACAAACTTTAGGAAGCTCTGAGTAATTCGTTTCGAATAAATGAGCGAATGAGTTTGAAATGCACGAGCGCCGAAGGCGCTAGGCAAGAATCTTCACACGGTCCCAACGCGGGAAGACCTGACTGCATCGGACCACAATCCGAGATTAGAACATTGAAACTATCATCAGTTGAATTGGTTGAGATTCGTCTGCCGCTGGTACTTATTTTTGAGACGAGTTTCGGAAAAACGTCCACCCGACGGATCGTACTGGTGCGCGTGGTCGATGACGACGGCGCCGAAGGCTGGGGAGAATGCACCGCCGGCGAAGGTCCGTTTTATTCCGATGAGTGGACGGAGACTGCATGGTTCACCATGCGATCGTTTCTTGTCCCTATGCTGATTGATCGCGGATTTAAAAAAGCAGCCGACGTTTTTGACATAATGAAACCTGTCCGTGGACATCGCATGGCGAAGGCCGCAATCGAAACGGCTTGCTGGGACCTGGAAGCAAAGCGGTTGGGCCTCCCGCTCTGGCGCCATCTGGGCGGCGAGCGGACGCGGATTGGCAGTGGCGTTTCGATAGGAATTCAGGAAAGTCCGGACGCGCTGCTGGAGAAGATCGGAACCGAATTGAGTAGCGGTTATCAGCGGATCAAGATCAAGATAAAGCCGGGTTGGGATCTTAACGTAGTAGAAAAAGTACGAAGGCGCTTTCCGGATATTCAATTGATGGTGGACGCCAATTCAGCATATACGTTGAGTGATGTACCGCTTTTTCGCGGGCTTGATCGATTCAATCTTATGATGATCGAACAGCCGCTGGCGCATGACGATATTCTCGATCACGCCGAGCTGCAGCGACAAATCGCTACCGCGGTCTGTCTTGATGAATCGATTCACTCGGTTGATGATGCACGTCATGCTATCGTCCGGGGCGCTTGTCGCGTCATCAACATCAAGCTCGGGCGTGTGGGCGGATATTCTGAAGCCATGCGAATCGAAGAGTACTGTCGCACGAACGGAGTTCCGGTCTGGTGTGGCGGCATGTTGGAATCCGGGATCGGACGCGCCCACAATATCGCGATGTCGACATTGGCGGGATTCAGTTTGCCGGGCGATGTGTCGGCCAGCGCGCGTTATTGGCAACGTGACATAATCGATCCGCCCGTGACCGTTTCGCAGAACGGAACGATCGCCCCGCCCGACGCGCCGGGGATCGGGTTTCAGGTAATGCGCGATCGGATAGACGAAGCTACGGTTAGAAGCGAAAACATCAAAAGAGCGTGAGTTTTTGTTCAGTTCGAGAACTTTCAAGAGAAGTTTCAAGCAAAGGCGCACAGAAGAGAAAGCGTGAAGCCGCGAAGGGACGACGATGGCGACCCTACATTCGAAACAGCAGCGTTCTTAAGTGTTTTCTTTGCGTCTTTCCGCTTTCACTTCTTTGCGCCTTTGCGTGAAATCGACAGTGTATGAGCTCCGACCTTTCAGAAAGAGATCGTATGACCCCACAGCGTCTGCTGCACTTTTTTGAGCAGAGCAGCGCTGCGACGATTGAACGCGCGAAGGTTCTAGTCGAGCTTGAATCTCCGTCTGGCGACATGATGGGCAGCCGCGCAGTGGTCGATGTGCTGGCCGATGCGGCGCGAAAGATAAGCGGCGTTACTTCAGTAGAGCGAATCGAGAGTCCCGGCTACGGAGAGCACCTCCTGATCCGCGCATTCGGCGATAGCAATTCTGCGTCTGGTAAATCGATCTTGCTTGTTGGGCACACCGATACGGTCCACGCTCGCGGGTCGATCCTGGAACGTCCGTGGCGGCGCGAAGGGAATCGGATCTACGGTCCGGGAATTTTTGACATGAAGGCGAACTGTGCGTTGGCGATCGATGTCCTGCGCGCGTTCTCGGAGTTGGAGATTCGGCCGTCGACCGAGGTAGTACTCTTATTGACCTGCGATGAAGAGACCGGCAGCGACACCGGTTGCGATTTGGTGGAAGCCGAAGCGCGACGTGCAAGTTATGCGCTGGTGTTGGAGCCGCCGGCGGCCAGAGGCCGTGTAAAGACGGGCCGCAAAGGTACCGGTATTTTTCGAATGGAAGCAATCGGCGTGGCTGCCCACGCGGGACTCGAACCCGAAAAAGGAGCGAGCGCAGTTCTTGAACTTGCGCGGCAGACCCAGCGTTTGCACGCGCTGGGTGACGCGTCGAAGGGAATTTCGGTCAACGTTGGCGTGTTCAGTGGCGGTACTCGTTCCAACGTCGTGGCTGCCGGCGCGGTTGCGGAAATCGACCTGCGCTTCAGCGCGATGGAAGACGGCGCGTATATCGAGCGCGAGATACTCGATTCGAAACCGTTTGACGAACGCGTAAAGTTGCACGTAACAGGAGGCGTCAATCGACCTCCGCTCGAAAGGAATAAACAGGTTCTGGCTCTTTACGAAAAGGCCAGGCGCGTCGCCACGGCGCTGGATTTCGACTTGGGCGAAGCGCAGGTCGGCGGGGCTTCGGATGGAAACTTCATCGCGGCGATGGGGGTTCCGGTGTTGGACGGCTTGGGTGTTGATGGAGACGGCGCACACGCCGAGCACGAACATATCATCGTCGATGACATTGCCCGGCGCGGCGCGTTGATCGCGGGATTGATAGCTTCACTCTGAGATAGACTCACTTGGAAATTTCTTACGAGGATAGCCGAGAACATTTGGAATTATGAAAATCGCTACCTGGAATGTTAATTCGGTTCTGGCGCGTTTGCCGCTGGTCCAAAGATGGTTGGAAGAAGCGAAACCCGACGTGCTTTGCTTGCAGGAACTGAAATGCATCGACGAGAAATACCCGGCCGCGGCCTTCGCCGAACTGGGTTACAACTCGCAGGCCTATGGACAAGCGACATACAACGGCGTGGCCATACTCGCGCGATCCGAAATTTCAGACGTTCACCGAGGCTTGCACGATGATGAAGAAGGCGCGCACGCGCGTTTGATCGCAGCGACAGTAAACGGGATTCGAATCGTGAATGTCTACGTCCCGAATGGGCAGGCGGTGGGAACCGACAAGTACATTTTCAAGCTCAAGTGGATGCTGCGGCTGCGCAAGTTTTTCAACGCCAGCTACAGCGTTAGCGAACGCGTGCTGCTATGCGGCGACTTTAACGTCGCGCCGGAAGCGATCGACGTACACGATCCGCATGCCTGGGAAGGTCGAATCCTGTTCAGCAAGCGAGAGCGCGCGGCGTTGGAAGAGATCAGGAAGTGGGGATTCACGGATGCTTTTCGGCTTCATACCGAAGCCGGCGGGCATTATTCGTGGTGGGACTATCGGCAGGGCGCTTTCCGGCGGAACGCCGGACTTCGCATTGATCATATCTGGGTTTCGGAATCGCTTGCTGCTGATTCGACCGCGACCTGGATCGATAAGACACCGCGAGTTTGGGAACGACCTTCGGATCATACGCCGGTGGTGGCGGAATTTAGGTAAAGCAGGAGTCAGAAGTCAGGAGATAGAAGTCAGAAGGTAGTTATTAGCTGGTCGTGACCAAATGCTAGGACGTAAATCTATTCTGTCTTCTGACTCCTGACTTCTGTCTCCTGCTTTTGGAGATTTCCCTTGTCTGACGAACAAAAATGGCCCGATGTAATTTGGATCGTGCGTCACGGCCAGAGCGCGGGCAACGTTGCGCGCGAGGCTGCCGAAGCCGCCGGGCATCCGCTGGTTGATCTTCCGTTGCGCGACGTCGATGTCCCGCTCTCAGAATTGGGCGAGCAGCAGGCTGCCGCATTGGGCCGCTGGTTCGCCTCCATGCCCGAAGATCAAAGGCCGACTGTAGTTTTCTCGTCTCCATATCTGCGCGCGCAGGAAACAGCGCGTTTGACCATCGACGCGGCAGGGATGGATCTGGCCAACGACATTACCTACATAACCGACGAGCGTCTGCGCGAGAAAGAGTTTGGCGTGCTGGATCGCCTGACAAAGCATGGAGTGGAACAGAAATACCCTGAGCAAGCGGAGATCCGCAGCATTCTGGGCAAGTTCTATCACCGGCCGCCGGGCGGCGAAAGCTGGTGCGATGTCATCTTGCGATTGAGAAGTGTGATCGACACGATCACCCGCGATTATCCGCGACAGCGGGTGCTGATATTCAGCCATCAGGTTGTGGTGAGTTGCTTTCGCTATTTGCTCGAGCGGATGACGGAGGAAGAGATAATGGCGGCTGATCGCGCCAAAGACGTCGCTAACTGTTCCGTCACATCGTACGAGTTCGATCGCACGCTGGGAAGAAACGGAAAGCTGACGCTGCGACTATCGAATTTTGTTGTGCCGGTGGAGAGCGGCGGTGCGGAAGTTACTCGAGAGCCTGATGCACCGGTGGCGATAAAAGGATGAGAGTAGATACTGGATGTCAGATGTCAGATGTTGGACCGTGGTTGAAAGCTGCCATCTTTCCATCCCGGCTCTGACCTCTACCATGCTTTAACTAATATCTAACATCTAGACAAACATTGGCGGCGGAGGCGGCGTGTTGATCTCGAGCTGGCTCTGGCTCTTAAACTGTTGTCGCCGGTCCAGGCCGCTAATCACCATGATCGCAAGCACGGCAGCGATTATGACCAGTGCGTCGGTGACGATCTCAACCTTCGCCGCGGTATAGACGCCATTAAGACTATCCACGTCGTTTGAGATCCGGCTGGAAATTCGCTCAACCACAGTGCTCAAAATCCAGAAAGCCCACCACCAACCGACGATGGACGAAGCTCCGCGCTGTTGCCACATCTCTTCTCCAGGCGTTTCCAGACGCGGGTCACTCAGAACCCAGGTCTCCTTCACAGCCTTGTAAGGAATGAAGAGATTGGCAATCGGGATGAAAAAGCCGCCGACTGCCCATCCGGGCGAGTACTCGGGCTTCCTCGTTCCAAGACGTTGCAGGTTTTCAACGGCCGTGTGAAGCCATATGAGAAAGAAAACGATTGTGCCGACCAGGACCGGAAGCATTACCAGCGCATTCAGTCCCACCACGATCACAAACCATCCTTCCGGATCGCTTGCGAACATCCCTTCGACTTCGGAATCAGGAAGCACCACGACGAGCAAAAAATTCAGCACAAGATCGACGGCGTAGAAAAAAATGAGCGCGCAAAAAAAGTAGATGGCGATCTGCGCTCGGCCGTGACCGGGCAAAGGGTGGGGAGTTGATGTGTTCATTGCTGGTTTCCTGGAGGTTGAAAACGCTAAGTAATGATGCTGAACGGCGGGCGATAAAACTACATCGTTTCAGGAGTTCGAGTAGTCAGTTCGCGCCAGGTGAGCGGATTGCTTCCATCGTCCAGTCGCACCATGTCGATGCAGCCAGGTGATGGGCAGACCAAATAGCAGAGATTGCAACCGACGCATTCCGCTTCGTCGACTATCGGATAGCGGTTGCCGTTTATTTGCGTGAAGGGAATGCATTGATGTGCGCCGTCTTCGCAGGCGATATGGCAGAGGTTACAGCGAATACAAAGATCGTGGTTGATGCGCGCTACGGTTTTGTAGTTGAGATCGAGATTGCCCCAATCCGTTACGCGCGAGACGCTCCGGCCGATGATTTCGTTAACGCTGGCGATACCTTTCTCGTCGAGGTAGTTCGACAGCCCGTCGATCATGTCTTCAACTATGCGATAGCCGTAATGCATGACCGCCGTGCAGACCTGAACGGTCGTCGAGCCCAGCAAGAGAAACTCCGCCGCGTCTCGCCACGTGCTGATTCCACCGATTCCGCTGATGGGAATGTTAACTTCCGGATCGCGGGCCAGCTCCGACACCATGTTCAGCGCGATCGGCTTTACCGCCGGACCGCAGTACCCGCCATGCGCGGCCATTCCATTGACGTTGGGATACGGAATCATCGTGTCGAGGTCGACACCGATCACTGAGTTGATCGTATTGATCAACGAGACCGCGTCGGCGCCGCCTTTCGCCGCCGCACGACCGGGAGGCTTAATATCGGTAACGTTCGGCGTGAGCTTTACGATCACGGGAAGGGAAGTCGCTTCCTTGACCCATTCGGTCACCATGCAGGTGTATTCGGGAACCTGGCCCATCGCGGCGCCCATTCCGCGTTCGCTCATTCCATGCGGACAACCGAAGTTCAACTCGACTCCATCGGCGCCGGTGTCTTCAACTTTTTTCGAGATCTCGTGCCAGGCTTCTCGTTTCGACTCGACCATCAAAGAAATTATCAACGCGTGTTTCGGATACTTCTTCTTGCACTCGGTGATTTCCTTCAGGTTCACGTCGAGCGGGCGGTCGGTGATAAGCTCAATGTTGTTGAGACCCATCATGCGATTCGAGCCGTTATCGACCGCGGCCAGACGCGAGCAGACATTACGAATCGGTTCGCCGAGCGTCTTCCAAACAGCTCCGCCCCAACCCGCGTCAAATGCGCGTTCGACCATCGAGCCCATGTTGGTCGGCGGCGCGGAGGCGAGCCAGAAAGGGTTTGGGGATTCGATGCCCGCGAAATTAACTCTTAGATCTGCCATGGTTATCTCCCGAATCGAAATGCAAACTATTCATCGAAGATCGGCGGTGTCGGCAAAGCTGTCTGCGAAATAACTGGGATTTTGTTCAAGAACATTAGGATTAATTCGACGATTCCCATCCGGTCTCGATGATCAGGACGCCGTTACTTCGTCCGTTCGGGCCCTTCCAATCTTCACTATCAGGTCGCGCTCGATCATCGAGCCGATGTTCGCCGGCGATGCAGATGGAGCCGGCGGCAACTTAGAATTTTCAATCGCTCCGTAGCTCGCAAAGCAAGCCGTAAACGCCGTAAATGAAATCGCCGCCGCCGCCGAAAACCAACGCACGAGGTTCCAGATAAATTCCGTATTCGCCAGAGCCCAGGTCAGGTAGGCCGAGAGCACCATTATCGCTATACCTGCCAAAAACAGCCCCGCGCCTCGAACCAAATGAGTCCGATAGTCTTTCCTGCGAAAGCTTTGGTTCGCGATTGTTTGCCTTCGCGACGCGCTGCGAGCCACTTCGGGTTCGATCCGCAGACGGCAAAGCGACAAGACTGCGTGTCCGAAGCAATGTACTCGTTGCACGCCGGGCAACGAAAGACAGTCAATGCGGACTGTCGATCCAACATCGTCACGACTCACCAAATCAATCAATGCATCGGGGACGCTGCTCCCGCGAAACTCACTTCCTCACCGGTTAGCGACTTGTGTATTCCCATTGCGGCCAGCTTGCCCATCTGCGACGCGTCAACCGCCTCGCGCCCGCCGTTAACACAATCGCCGCCGGCGAAGTATTTCGGATTGCCGGTTTGCATTGTCGCTTTGTCCACAACCACGCGCCCGGAATTATCAAGCGCGATGCCGTTGATGCTTTCGAAAAATGGACGACGTTTTTGCTGGCCCAGGGCTTTAATCACGATGTCGACGGGGATCGAAAACTCCGAGCCCTCGACCGGTTGGGCGGATCGGCGACCCGATGAATCCGCGGCGCCAAGCTCCATCCGAAGGCACCTCAAAGCCGACGCGTGTCCGTTGTTCGATTCGCTCAAAATCTCGACCGGCGCGGTTTGCCACCAGAACTCAATCGCGTCCTTCTTCGCCAGTTCGTATTCGTATTGGTAGGCAGGCATCTCTTTTTCAGAACGTCGATAGATCATCAAGACGCGTTCGGCGCCCAGCCGTTTTGCTTGAGTGACAGCATCGATCGCCGTGTTGCCCGCACCGATGACTGCCACTGTGCGACCGATCGGTACGGATTTCCAATCGCGGGTCTTGATTCGTTCGATGAAATCAAGCGCGTCGTAAACGCCTGGCAGGTCTTCGCCGGGAATGTTGAGACGGGCGGTGGCGCCGAGGCCTGTCGCGAGAAATATCGCGCCGTGCTTTGCTTCCAGTTCCGCAATCGAGATGTCGCGTCCGATCTCTGTGTTCAGCATAAACCGGACGCCGAGCTGCTCAGCGATTTTGGATTCGTCAACCGAAACGGATTGCGGCATTTTGTACTCGGCCATTCCGTAGGTATCGAGTCCGCCCGGAAGCGGTTTGGCGTCGTAAACCGTCACGCTGTATCCGAGTCTGGCCAGGTAAGTAGCGCAAGACAAGCCCGCCGGTCCCGAGCCGATTATGCCTACAGACTTTCCATTCGATTCCCCAGCCTGAAAAATTGCGCGGCCGGATTTGACCGCCGCATCGGTGGCATATCTTTGCAACCGGCCGATCTCGATCGGCTTGTCCATCAGCGTTTTCTCTACGCAAGCGCCTTCGCAAAGAACATCGACCGGGCAGACCCGCGCGCAAGTGGCGCCGATCGGATTTGCGTCGAATATCACGCGCGCCGATCCAGTCAGATTGCCACTAGCAATCTTTTTTATGAACGCTGGCACGTCTATATGTGTCGGACACGCGGTAGCGCAGGGAGCATCGAAGCAATACAGACACCTGTTAGCTTCGAAAAGAGCTTCCGCCTGAGTAAGCGCCGGAGCAATTTCGCGGAAATTGCGCTCAATCTGTTCGACCGGAATTAGCGGATTTGAAGATGTGGACATTAGGTTTGTTTTCTCGCTTATGTATACATCATCTCAGGAACGAACCGAACAGGCCGCAACGTCGGACGCCAAACTTCGTAAGTTCGCCCGTTCTGTCTCAACAAAGCGAAGACTTGTTCTTTTGTCTGCACCATACTAAATGTGTCCAAAGTCCCAGGTTCAAAGTCCAACGTCAGTTCGAACGCAGAGTTGAGCCCTGGACTTTGGACCTGGGACTCACTATCTATTCCGCCACGATCTCGTCGTAGCTCTCCGGCCTTCGATCACGGAAAAACTGCCACGTATTCCGCACTTCGCGAATCATGTCCAGGTTCAAGTCCGCGACAACCAACGCGTCCTCGTCGCGCGGCGCTTCGGCGATGAATTGTCCACGCGGATCGCAAAAATAACTTTGGCCATAAAACTCACCGATGTCCCAGGGTAGTTCGTGGCCGACCCGGTTGATTGCGCCTACGAAATAACCATTTGCCACAGCGTGCGCCGGCTGTTCAAGCCGCCACAAATATTCCGACAATCCCGCCACCGTAGCCGACGGATTGAAAACTATCTCAGCTCCGTTCAAACCGAGGATGCGCGCGCCCTCCGGAAAATGCCGGTCGTAACAGATGTAGACGCCGATGCGCGCGTAAGCCGTATCAAACGCAGGATAACCCAGATTCCCGGGCTTAAAATAAAACTTTTCCCAGAAGCCCGGCGCGACATGCGGAATGTGGTTCTTGCGGTACTTGCCCAGATAGGTTCCGTCGGCGTCGATCACCGCGGCGGTGTTGTAATAAATGCCGGTAATCTCTTCCTCGTAGATCGGCACGATCAGCACCATGCTGTGCTTCTTTGCCGTTTCCTGCATCAGCTTCACCGTCGGGCCGTCGGGCACCTTCTCGACCGCCTCGTACCAACGCGTTTCCTGCTCGGCACAAAAATACGGAGTGTTGAAGACTTCCTGCATGCAAAGAATCTGAACGCCCTGTCGCGCGGCGTCTTCGATCATCCCCAGATGCTTATCCAGGTTTGCGCGTTTGATCTCTTCGATCGGCGCATCCGTCGGCGCGGCATTGGTCGCTTGTATCAGCCCGCATTTCACAATTCGTGCCATTGGTTTGGTCCTCTCAAGAAAATAAACTACGGATGAACGCCGATGATTACGGATTCAATCCAAAAGAACAATCGATAAAAGCCGGATCGCATGATCGCGATCATCCTGGGAGATTCACGCAGCCACTATCGCACTGGAAAGTCGCGGCGGGAAAATTTTCATCAATACTAAATGAACAACGAAGGCCGTTCCAAATCCTATGAACCACGCGTAATCGTAAAGCGTTCTGAGGCTGGGCACCACCAGGCCGATCCAGGCAAAGGCGCAACCCAGCAAGGTTGCCACGACCGCGCGCCAATTCCATCCGGCCGCGTAGGTATAAACTCCGCGAGTTCGATAGAGATCGCCGAGCGCCAGTTTCGTGTGACGTACCAGCCAGTAGTCTGCTACCAAAACACCCGCGATCGAGCCGAGGCCGCCCGAATAACCGAGCAACCAGGCGAATATATAACCGCTCGGGTCCGCCAACAATTTCCACGGCTGCATCAGAATTCCAACGATGCCGGTGATCAA
Source organism: Pyrinomonadaceae bacterium (assembly GCA_963702045.1). GTDB lineage: Bacteria > Acidobacteriota > Blastocatellia > Pyrinomonadales > Pyrinomonadaceae > JACMLC01. The sequence continues at coordinate 3,062,260 of OY969701.1, read as the reverse complement.
TCCGCCAGTGCGGAACGAGATCCAGCGCGGAAATGCATTGGCGAAATCGTTAGCGGGCGAGACAACATTGGCCGCGATGTTTACTGACAGAGTAGCCACCACGATCGTGAACATCGAAATCGCGATCACCCACCACTGACTGAATTGCCCGACCAACTTAACCGGATCCCACAAATCGTTCATGCCCATATGCGGGAAGATCACGATCGCGGCCGATGTGATCAGGATTCCCATCGCTGCGAACACCGTCATCGTTGTCGGCAGAGCGACCACCTGACCCAGTGCCTGTTCACGTTGACTGCGGCCAAAGCGTGTGAAGTCCGGCATGTTAAGCGAAAGCGTGGCCCAGAAGCCAATCATTGCCGTCAGCGAGGGAATAAAGATTTTTCTGAATTCGGACCAGCTCTGAAACTTTCCGGGCTCGTGCAGCAAAAAGCCCACGCCACCCGCGCGCCAGAGCGCCCAGCCCAGCAGCACGGCCGTCATCACCAACACAAATGGCGCCGCCCAATTCTCTACGTGTCGCAGCAGATCCATTCCGCGATAGATAATGTAAATATTCAAACCCCAGAACAGCAGAAATGAAATCCACTCGGTCGGAGTGTGGCCGCCGATGGCTCCCCCCAGCAGAGTATGCCAGCCGGGAATAATCGCGCTGAAAAAAGTTTGCAGCGCCTGGCCGCCGATCCATGCCTGTATTCCGAACCAACCGCAAGCCACCAATGCACGCATCAGCGCCGGAAGGTTCGATCCGATTGTTCCGTAACTCGCGCGCGCAAAAACCGGGAAGGGAATTCCGTACTTGGTTCCCGGATGCGAATTCAACAGGATCGGAATCAGAACGATCGTGTTGCCAAGCAGGATGGTGATAAGCGCCTGCCACCAATTCATTCCAGCGCTGATCAAGCCCGACGACAGCATGTAGGTGGGAATGCAATGCGCCATGCTGATCCAGAGAGCGGCGTAGTTGTAGGTAGTCCAATTACGTTTCTCGATCGGCACCGGCGCGAGGTCGTCGTTGTACAGAGAGCTTTGCGAAATTTCCGCCAGGGCTTCCGGCTTTAGCTCGACACGTCCGTCGGGATGAAGTATCGCCTCGCCTCTATTTTGAGTTTGTGTTGTGTTCATCCTGCCGATTCAGTGGAGCTCGAACTTAACCGTGACACGTGCTTTGACTCTGAGTTGGCCGAGCGCGATCGTATTCTGGGTGGTGATGGATTCTGTCGACGGCCCGACTGCATTGGTAAACGAATTGGAATCCTGCCCTTCAATAGTAAACACTCCGGATCCTTGAGATTCTTCCTCCATTGAAAATGCCTTGCCTATCTTCTGTCCGACCTCACTCGCCAGCGCCGTGGCCTTCTCCTGAGCCGCCTTCATAGCGAGAGATCGAGCCTGGTCTTTGTATTTTCGAAGTTGAGTAGTACGGAATTCCACACTTTCGACTTCGGAGATCCCTGCTTTAAGCACATCACTGATTAAGCTCGCAACGCTTGAGACGTCCTTAAGAATAATCACAATGTCTTTTCTTACGGTATATCCAAGAAGCACACGGCTCTCTGACCGCCCGCGGAAGCTCTGATCGACGCTGAAGGAATTCGTCTGCACGTCCGATGGAGCGACGTCGTATTTTTTCGCGAGTGCGAGAACCCTCTCTACGCGCTTGTCGTTTGAGTTCAGCTTAGCTTTCATGATTTCAATAGCTGTCGAAGTCCGGTGACTTAAGATCCAATACGCAACATCTTCGCGCCTTCTGCTTTTCTTTTCGCCGCGTCTTTGCGTGAAACGTCTTTTCTCGCAAAGGCGCAAGGAAAGGAAAAACCAAAGCCGCAAAGAGTTGGATTAACGCTGCTGTTGATGTTGGTTCTCGGAACTCAGATCTGGACACAAGTTCCGCGCTTCAGGAATTGTCCGTCGCCATTATTGTGGGAAAGCGAGCCGCCGTAATCTCGCTATCAAATCATTGACATAATCTCGAAGCTCAACAACTGAAACATTGCCTGGAGGATCTAAGTCATCGCCAACTCAATTTGATCCAGGACCCAAGCGAGTTGGCCGGGAGTCAAGCCAGTGTCTTTCTGCTGCGCTACAAAAAGAGAAGGCACAAGATCGAATCCTGCTCTTTCGAGTTCTCGGACATCAACTAAATCTCTAATCTCCGATCGCGACAGCAGAGCGCAAAGTTTACTGGCCAAAATTTCTTCGGGAGAGTCAATGCGAATCCCGCCGATCTCGCGTTTTTCGCGCTCGAGTTGAAAAGCGTATTCCCGAACCAGATCAACCACAACAGCATCATCCCCGCGTTTGACCAACAAACGTCGAAAATAAAAGCGATTCTCGCGCTTGAAAAATTCGCGCAGAAACTCGTTCTGTAAATTGTTAAGTGCTCCCCTCGTCGAGCAAACCTTCTTTTTCCCAAGCTTCGAACAAAGACCTCCAAAACTCGCGCCGCCGTCCGAGTAGCGGCGAAAGCTCATTCCATCTGCGCCGGACCTCTGTCGGTGAGGTGAATTTCCACACGTCCGTATCTCGCGCTTCACGTAAAAGTTTGGCGAGTAGTCGCGTTTGCTCCGCCACCGACGCCGAAGTCAATCGGAGCTTAAATTGTGCAACTGTCATCGGCTCGTCCCACAGAAAGTATGGAACGGATGTGGGCACATCAAGATCGGTTGAAAGAGTTGTTGGCATATCTTCAGACAATCTAAAAACCTAGCAGGGTGCTGAAAAACTCATTTGGAGGGCGGAGGCAAGCGCTTCGCGATGCCGCTTTGGATTTGCTAACACGAAAATGCTAAGAAATCCAAAGCGCCCCCGTTGTCGGCGCACTCCAAATTGGAGTTTCGAACATCCCATAAGAGTTTTTCAGCACCCTGCTAGATCTTCACGCACGTTCCGCGCTTCAGGAATTGTCCGTCGCCCGCTTTGCCTTTGTAATCGCCATTGTCGATCACCACCCGCCCGCGCGACAGCACAGTCTCGACCACACCGGTTATCGTCTTGCCTTCGTAAGCGGAGTAGTCGACGTTCATGTGATGATTGGCGGCACTGATCGTCTGCTGCTTTTCCGGATCGAAGATCACGATATCAGCGTCGGAGCCGATCGCGATCGTGCCTTTCTTAGGAAACAACCCGAACATCTTCGCGGCCGCGGTCGAAGTCAGTTCAACAAAGCGATTAAGACCGATCCGGTTTTCAACCACTCCGCCGTTATAGATCAACGGAACGCGATGCTCAACGCCGGGCGCGCCGTTCGGTATCTTAGAGAAATCATCCAGCCCGAGTTCCTTCTGCTCCTTCATGCAGAACGGACAATGGTCGGTCGAGACCACCTGCAGGTCATCCGTCTTCAAACCCTTCCACAATTCTGCCTGGTTCCATTTTTCGCGCAGCGGTGGCGTCATCACGTACTTGGCGCCTTCAAATCCGGGCTCTTCGTAATTGTCATAAGACAGGAAAAGATACTGCGGACAAGTTTCGGCAAAAGCCGGAATGCCGCGATCGCGGGCCTCGCGTACCTGGTCGAGCGCGTCGGCGCAACTGAGGTGAACTATGTAAACCGGCGATTCGGCCATCTCGGCAATCGCGATCGCGCGATGAACGCCCTCGGCCTCGGCGCGGGTCGGGCGAGTCAACGCATGATACTTCGGCGCGGTGCGGCCCTGGGCCAGCGCTCGTTTGATGATTTCGTTGATGACAACGCCGTTCTCGGCGTGCATGCAGATCAAACCGCCACGCTCGCCGGCGGCTGACATGGCTCGAAAGATCGTCGCGTCGTCTACCAGAAAGACGCCCGGATACGCCATGAACATCTTAAAGCTGGTGATGCCTTCGTCCATGACCGTGTGCATCTCTTCGATCTGGTTGTCTTCCAGTTCGGTCGTAATCAGATGAAAGCCATAGTCGATCGCCGTCTTTCCTTCCGCCTTTTGATGCCAGTTGTCCACGGCCTGTAGCAGCGCTTCGCCTTTATACTGAACCGCGAAATCGATGATCGTGGTCGTCCCGCCGTGCGCTGCGGCAATCGTGCCGGTGCGAAAGTCATCCGACGCCTGCGTCCCGCCAAACGGGAGCTCCATGTGTGTGTGTGGATCGATCCCGCCGGGAATAACGAGCTTGCCGCCTGCGTCGATGGTGAGGTCGACTTCCATCTCGAGCTTTGCGCCGATAACGGAGATGACTTCGTCTTCGATAAGAATGTCGGCTTTGTAATCGTCAACGGCGGTGACAACGCGGCCGTTACGGATTAGAGTTTTCATATGTGGTAGCGCTGAAAATAAGAATCAAGATTGCAAGTCAATCGCGGCTCTGCCGCCGGATGTGCGGAAAGGCTTTGCCTTTCCGTTTAGCGTTAGGGAGAAGAGCAGAGGCTATGCCTCTGCAGCCGGTTTCGAGGCATAGCCTCTCGCAAACTAAAGAGCAATTCGACCGGAAAGGCAAAGCCTTTCCGCACATCGGGCGGAAAAGCCGCCACTCACCACGTAATCACCCGGCACGTAATCATCTCGCACTCTTTCGCCAAGTGAGCCTTTCCAGATCAACTCGGAGCGGTTCATTCTCCAACGTACATCTTTTCCAGTAGCGTGCGCTTGACCAACGATAGTCCACCGCGCTCTCAACCAAACCTGCGCGAACAGGATTTTGATGAATAATTAACTTTTTGCATGAAGAAACTCTCACTCGTCAATGAGAGGGTATTGTTATGGTGTTGCCAAAGTGAATATCTGTAATTCTGCAGTTTGATCTCGTGTCGGAGTTTTTCCAATGAGCTTTGAAAATTCTTCTCCTTTAGGTAGTCAATAACACGACGACTGACAATTCCGTTAACAAAGCGCAAAATCTCTGACGGTTTGCGAGATGTGTCCGTTATCGAATGAAGATGGTCCGGCATCACTACATAGGCATAGATAGCGAACCCACCGGACTCTCTCGCTTCATTAAGCGCTTTACAAACTAACTCTTTGATCGTATCCGTTCGGAAGACGTCCAACCGATCTTTCGTAACCGACGTTGAGAAGTTCGCAGGGTTGTCATTTGAGATCACATGCATCAGGCGACGCTCTCGAAACCTATCGCAATTGAACAACCAGCGAGGCTTTTCAAGCAACCATGCCGTTCACGCAGAAATCTTCCGACCTCACGCCGCCGCAAAACTCTTATCCATCGCTTCTATCAATTCATCAACCGTATCCTTCGTCGAGTTCAGCATCAGCCCGGTTCGAATCACGTTTCCGAACAAACCGCCTTTGCCGATCAGGACGCCGTTCTTCTTTGTCTCTTCGAAGACCCTGAGAACTGATTGCGGATCCGGTTCTTTTGTCTCCCGGTCTTTGACCAGCTCGACTGCCTGCATCAAACCCATCCCCCGAACGTCGCCGATGACCGGGTATTTCTCCTTCAAGCCCTCGAGCTTTTCGCGGAAGTACGCGCCGACCACGGATGCATTGGTTTTCAGATCTTCGTCCTCGATCACTTTTATGACAGCCAGCGCAGCGGCCATCGAAACCGGATTGCCGCCGAAGGTGGAAAACGTAAGACCAGGATATGCGTCTGCCACCTCCGGCGTTGCGGTAGTCATTCCGATCGGCACTCCATTTCCCATACCCTTCGCCGAGGTGATGATGTCCGGCTCCACGCCCCACTGTTCGATGCCGAACCATTTGCCGCCGGTGCGTCCCCATCCAGTTTGAACTTCGTCGGAGATGAAGAGGCCGCCGTGATTTCGAGTGATCTCCGCCACGCGTTCGAAATAACCCGGCGGAGGAACGATGAACCCGCCCACGCCCAAAATCGGCTCGGCCATAAACGCCGCGATCTCGCCGGTGGTCGTAGTCATGATCACGTCTTCGACATCTTCCGCGCATGCGACGCCGCATTCCGGATAACTGAGTTTGAATGGGCAGCGATAGCAATACGGCGCGCGCGCGTGAACGATACCCGGAACTTGCGCGGGCAACGATCGCCATGTTGAGTGTCCAGTAGCCGTTTGCGCATAGGCGGAACGACCGCTGTAGCTGTGTCGCAGCACTACGATCTCGTGCCGGCCAGTGTAGGTTTTGGCGGCGTGTATCGCTGTGTCATCGGCTTCGGTTCCGCTGTTGGTGAAGAACGATTTTTTCAGACGGCCGGGCGAAATCTGATGAAGCTTTTCAGCCAGGTCTGCCTGCGGCTTGTTGGCATAAAGAGTCGAAGTGTGCGCAATGGTTTTAACCTGTTCGATGATCGCGTCGTTCACTTTCGGGTTGGCGTGACCAACGCTGACTGTTAGCACACCGCCGAAACAATCCAGGTAACGATTGCCCTGGTCGTCCCAAACGTACATTCCCTCGCCGCGGACCAGCGCAAGTGGTTCCTGGTAATAAGTCGCGACGGCCGGGAAGAGAAACTCTTTCTGCTTTCGGATAATGTCGGATTGAGTTGATTTTTGTTCGGCGGTGCTCATATCGATCGTTCCTTGAATGAATTGAATTGCGGAAACCAGCGTCAGTACAAATTCCCCTCGCGCTTGCGGCCGGTGTAGTCGACGTAAACGATCTTCAGCTCGGTATAGAAATCCAGCGCGGTTGATCCCTGTTCGCGATCCCCGATGCCCGTGGCTTTTATCCCACCAAACGGAATGTGCGCTTCGCCGCCGGTGGTTGGCGAGTTGATGTGGGTCATGCCGGTTTCGATCTCGTCTACGAACCGGAAAATACGCGCGGCATCGTTAGTAAAGATCGACGACGAAAGTCCGTATTCGCTGTCGTTGGCGACCATCATCGCTTCGTCAAAATCTTTCACGCGAATGACGGAGAGAACCGGTCCGAAAACTTCTTCACGTGCGATGCGCATATCGGGCGTAACGCGATCGAATACAGCCGGGCGAACGAAGAATCCGTTCTCGAGTCCGCTTCCGGTGGCCGGTTCGCCGCCGCACTTCAGCTCCGCTCCGTCTTCTCGCCCGATATCGACGTAACTAAGAACGGTTTTGAATTGGTTCCGATCGACGCTCGGTCCCATCTCGGTATTGGGATCACTTCCGCTACCCAAACGCATTCCGTTCGCGCGCTTCACTATGCGCGAAACAAACTCGTCGGCAACCTGATCGACAACGACAGCGCGGCTGGTTGCGGTGCAGCGCTGGCCGGTGGATCCAAAAGCGCCCTGCGCCGTCGACTCGACCGCCAGGTCCATGTCGGCGTCTTCCAGAATGATTACCGGATTCTTACCACCCATCTCGCACTGGACCTTGGCGCCGCGTCGCGAGACTTCTTCGTACAAGCGAATGCCTACTTGATTGGACCCGGTAAATGAAACCGCGCGCACCGCCTTGTGATTTATTATCTCGTCGCCCGCTTCGGAACCGGAGCCAAGAACCAGATTAAGAACGCCGGGCGGAATCCCAGCTTCTTCAAAAATCTCTACGATTCGCACCGCAGTCGCCGGCGTCAAACTGGCTGGTTTGAAAACCACAGCGTTACCGGCGACCAGCGCCGGCGCGATTTTCCAAACAGGGATCGCTACCGGAAAGTTCCACGGAGTAACACACGCAACAACGCCGAGCGGTTGCTTGATCGTGTACGCAAAATTAGAAGGGAGCTCGGACTGAATGGTCTCGCCATTCATCCGTCGCGATTCGCCGGCGCAAAATTCCGCTACGTTAATCGACCGTTGAAGCTCGCCGCGCGATTCGGCAATCGTCTTGCCTTCTTCGCGTGTCAGAAGCGAAGCGATCTCTTCTTTGTTTTCTTCCATCAACCGGGCAGCTCGACCGACAATGCGGCCGCGAGTCGGCGCTGGTGTCGAACGCCAGCCACGAAAAGCATCGCTCGCTGCTTCGACTGCACTGCGCGCTTCGTCGCGTGTGGCCTGCTTGATGGTTCCGATGACGTCGTTTGTGTCGGCGGGGTTTACGTTATCAACAGTTTTGTCGGAGACGGATTCGACCCACTTCCCGTTGATGAAATTACGATATATTGGCATATGGAAAGAAGAAATTTGGCTCGGGATTGAAGACAGATAGACGCCTGGGAACCATCAATTTTTAAGGCTTTTTATGGCGACTCAAGCGTTGGTTACTATAACATAAGGGTTAACTATGGAAAGTAAAAACATGGCGATTGATGCGGTTGCAACCGCGCCGGCGAATCTTCGCGAGCTTCTCGAAGAACGTGCTCAGAAGTTCGCTGACAAAACGTTTCTCTTCTCCGAAGCCGATGGGCGTAGCTTCAGTTACAGAGAGTTCGACGCGGCGGTAAATCGCACAGTACGGTTGCTGGCGGCGAACGGAATTGCGAAAGGCGACAAGGTTAGTTTGTTGATGCCGAACAGTGCGGAGTACATCGTCGCGTACTTTGCCTGTTTCAAACTCGGCGCTCTGGCGGGCCCGATCAACTCGCTGCTAAAGCCGATCGAGATGGCCTACATAATTTCGAATTCGGAAGCGAAAGCGTTGCTGGTCCATTCGGAATTTTTGCCGCAGATAGAAAGCATCGCCGGCGACCTGCCGCGGTTGGACGCGATCATCGAATTTGATGACGAAGCCGGTGCGACCAAAGGTTTTTCCGGTGAACGAGATCATTTACCGGCCGCCGAAATCACGGCCGAAGACGACGCGATCATAATCTACACCTCCGGAACTACCGGAAAGCCGAAGGGATGTCTCTTAACGCACGGCAACCTGGTCGCGAACGCTCGCCAGATCGCGCAGTGGTTGGGCTTCACCGAAGCTGATCGTTTGTTGACGATGATGCCGCTGTTTCACATGAACGCGGTTTCGGTAACGACCATGACGCCGCTCTTCGCCGGCGGATCGACCGTCGTGAGCCCAAAGTTTTCGGCATCGCGGTTCTGGCAAATAATTTCCGATTACGAAGTGACGTCGTTTGGATCGGTCGCAACGATGCTTTCTATGTTGCTCGAGAAATTCCCGGACGGTGTGCCGGATGGGTTGAAGACCGATCAGCTTCGCTTTGCTATGTGCGGATCAGCGCCGGTTCCGGCCGAAGTGTTGAGACGATTCGAAGAGACGTTCGATTGTCTCGTGATCGAAGGCTACGGTTTGTCTGAATCCACCTGCCGCTCGACTTTCAATCCGCCGGACCAGCGCCGCCGGCCGGGCTCGTGCGGAATGCCGATCGGTAACGAGATGAGAGTAGTCGATGAAGAGGGAATTGAAGTTCCGGACGGAAGTTTGGGCGAGATCGTTCTGCGTGGGGATAACATCCTGAAAGGCTATTACAAAAATCCGGATGCGAACGAGCGCTCGTTCCGAGACGGATGGTTTCATACAGGCGATATCGGCTACAGAGACGAAGACGGTTTTTTCTATATCGCGGATCGAAAGTCAGACATGATCATTCGCGGCGGCGAGAACATTTACCCGCGCGAGATCGACGAGACGCTGTACGAACATCCTGCGATTGCGGCCGCGGCGACGATCGGAATACCTGATCCGCTCTATGGCGAGGAAGTGACCGCCGTGGTAGTGCTGAAAGAGGGTGAATCGGTAACCGAAGAAGAGTTGCTGAGCTACTGTCGCGAGCGAATGGCCGACTTCAAAAGCCCGAAGACAATTCATTTCGTGAATGAGATTCCGAAGGGGCCGACCGGAAAGCTATTGAAGCGTGAGTTGGCGAAGCAGTTTGCCGGGAAGGAAAGTGAGAAGACTTCTTAGCCGGTGCGTTTTGATGCGGCTTTTTGAATCTGGACAAACGGGCTTTTGGGATCTGAAGGCAAAGGCTGAGTCGATTCGCACTTTCCGCAACCAGTTTCACATGAGGCGGCACCCGCTCGGGCAATGCTGAAAGCGCGAAGGCGGCGAAACCCGCGACGCGCCACATAAACAAACGCGGCTAAAACGATCAGCGCGACAATTATGTTTTGCCAGTCGAACATTTCCCGCCTCATTAACTAAAACCCAGAAGCCTGCCGCCCTGAAAAGTAATAAACGATGCCACGTAAGCCAGCACGGTCATGTAAGCGACCATGAATAACGGCCAGCGCCACGAATTCGTCTCGCGACGAACGATCGCCACAGTCGACATGCATTGGCACGCCAGTACGAAAAACACCATCATCGAAAGAGCCACCAGCGGCGTCCAGGCCGGAGTTCCGTCGGGTCGTTTCGCCTCGCGAACAGCGCGAATCAGCGAACCCGATCTTTCGTCTGCGTCTGCACCGGTATTGTAAATTATGCTCAAGGTTGAAACCAGAACTTCACGAGCCGCGAACGAAGCTATCAACGCGACGCCCATCTTCCAATCAAACCCCAGCGGCGAAATTACTGGCTCGATAAAATGACCGGCACGCCCGGCGAAGCTTGTTCGAAGCTGTTCGCCCTGGACATCGACTTCTGCGGGATCCGTCACAGTACCGGGAGCAGTCGGGCCTTTTGATTCTGTCCCCGTCTCCCTGACCGCCTGCGTCATTGCGGATGTTGCTTCGGTCGCTTCAGTCGACGGGGGCGTTGTTACTTGCGCGCGTGGAAACGCTACCAGCACCCAAAGCAAAATTGAGATCGCGAGAATCACCGTTCCGGCTCGTCGTATGAAAAGGCCTGCCCGCGACAGCATCGTCTGCATGATCGTCAGGAAGTTCGGCATCCGGTAAGGCGGCATCTCCATAATCAACGGCGGAGTCGGCGCCTTCAGAATCGTTCGCTTCAAAATCCACGCCACACAAATCGCCACGACGATCCCGAGCAAATACATTCCCATGATCAGAAGCGGCGCAACCGGCAAAAAGCCGAACGCCTTTTGGCCGGAGAAGAACGCCGCAATCATCAAGGTATAAACCGGAAGACGCGCGGAACAACTCATGAACGGCGCGATCATGATCGTCGCCAATCTATCCTTCGGATTTTCGATCGTGCGCGTCGCCATGATGCCGGGAATCGCGCAAGCGAACGAACTCAACAGCGGCATGAAGGCTTTGCCGTGGAGTCCGACTCCCCGCATCAATCGATCCATCAGGAACGCCGCCCGCGCCATGTACCCTGTGTCTTCCAGAATCGCGATGAAGAAAAACAGCAACAGGATTTGCGGAAGAAAGACCAGCACGCCGCCCACGCCGGCAATGATTCCGTCGACCAATAGATCGGTCAGCAAACCCGGCGCCAATTGCTGTCGAACGGCATCACCCAGCAGGCCGAAGCCCTTGTCGATCAGATCCATCGGCAGCGTGGCCCATGAAAATATCGTTTGAAAGACGACGAACATCACTACAAGCAGGATCAGTGGGCCCAGGAATTTGTTCGTGAAGAGTTTGTCTATCTTCTCCGTGAGGGAAAGCCGCTGTTCTCGATCTTTGCGAACGATCGCGCCGGATGCCGCTTCATCAATCCAGGCATATCGCGCCAGCATAGGCTGTTTCCACCACTCCGTGTCGGACTTGGCCAGGCGATCCCGGGCGCTCTTAACTGCATCCTGGCGCGGCTGGCTCTCGGGCAACTCTTGCCCGAAAAGATCATAAACGGCCGTGTGCCGATCGACCCTCGTGCCGTTGTTACCGACCAGCGCAGCGATTTCACGCTCCGCCGCTTCGGTTAACACCCAACCGGCTCCGGGTCCTTCTACCATTGCAGCTTTAGCGGCCGCGTCCGCCAGTTCTTCTATTCCCAAATGATGCGACGCGTTCACAGGAACGACTTGAACACCCAGCGCCCTCGACAAATGCTCGACATCGATTTCGAAGTCACGACGTTTGGCCAGATCGACCATGGTCAGCGCTACGACAAGCGGTCGACCGTATTCAAGAAGTTGAGCGACGAGGTACAGATTCCGTTCGAGATTTGTCGCATCAACGACCGCGACAATAACGTCCGGTGCAGGCAGACCAGCGATTTGTCCTGTGATGACGTCGCGCGCTATGCGTTCGTCAATCGACGCTGCGTCAAGACTGTACAGCCCGGGAAGATCGATTAATCTCGCTGCGTTCGGTTGGTTTCGAAGCGACCACGAGCCTTCCTTTCGCTCGACAGTCACGCCTGGATAGTTTGCTACTTTTTGTCGAAGTCCGGTAAGCGCATTGAAAAGCGTTGTCTTACCGGCGTTTGGATTTCCGGCCAGCACGATCGTCAGGACGCGTTCGTCTGGCGAGACATCGTCGGATGTCTTAACAGTAACTGCCGGAGATTCAACGCTGGTGTTCATAATAACGGCGAGGTTGTAAACAGAAGGGAATTGTCGCTGAAGTTATCGCTCGTCGCAGATGACCTTAATGGTCTGCGCTTCTTCACGGCGGACGGCAAGGTGATAGCCGCGAACGCGAATCTCGAGCGGATCTCCGAGCGGTGCGGACTTGATCATCCGAACCCGTGCGCCGGGTACAAGCCCCATCTCCATCAGCCTCCGAGCGACAACTCCATCGCCGGTCACCGTGGCGACACGCGCATGTGCCCCAATTGGAAGGTGGGCGAGTGACAGTTCGTCTGGGAGCTTATTGATTTCTGATTGGCTCATGCTTAAACCTGGCGATAGCGGTGACTTTTGCTTTTTTGGGTTCAGAAAGAAGCCTTCACCTTTCTGGCAGCACTATACGCTAATTGAAATTAACTTTCAATTTCAACCACACAAGCCGATGGGGCTAATTGCGGTTGCGGGTAACGGGGCGGAAGCCCGACCGTCAGGGAGGGCGTCTATTTATGTATCCCTTCAAGTAACGATGCGGTCGGGGACTATTCTTCCTTAATCATGCTTCGCTTTAGCCACGGCGAATCAATCTCAGGCTCGAGCTTATGGGTGGCTGGAACGCCCTCCCTTACGGTCGGGCTTCTGCCCCATTACCCGAGCCACACAATTACCCCATGACCCGCCAACCATTCAATTTTTGAAAGGGATTTGTCCGAACCGGGTGCAGTGAAGAGAAGCCCAACGCGTCTGGCTACTGTCGAACAATCGGAATAATTGCGAGATCAGCGCGGACTTTACCGGCGGTCGTCACGGCGGTTATTCGCAGCGGAAGTCGCCGTTGGTCTTCGCTCACCCACAATCGGAGTGTATTTCTGTCTCCCTGCGGATCGTCGGTTATGAGCGAAAGTTGAAGCGCGGGAATCTGCTGGCCGCCCAACTCGATCGTCTCTCGCTTTAAGAACCCGATCAGAAGAGTGCGCGGACGGTTGTTGACGAAGAGCGATACAGCGTTTGGTTTGGGCGATTTGAGATTGAATGAACGCAGCGCGTAGAACACGGAGAGCAAATCATAAGTCCCAACCGGAATCTCAATCCGCGTTCCTGTATCGGTGGTGATGCTGCCTCGATCCTGATCGAGCGTGAGGGTTTGATTCAAACGGCGCTTCGATTCCTGCTGAATCAACTCTGACCGAAACGGCAACAACGTTGCCGGATCGACATACGAAGTCATTTGGTCGTTTGCGGTAAAGAGAGCCTGCGCGGCGCCGGTTGTCTTTGCGTAGCCAGTCAACATCAATCCATCACGGCCAAAGTATTTCGAACGAGCGCGAACCTGAAACGACGCTTCTCCGACCGGCTGCGCTACGTTCTCGACATAGATACTGAAGTTGAGTTGCTCGCCAGCGGTGAAGGGAAGTCCCGCGGGAAGCGTGGTCGGAGTGGGTGCCGAGGTAGTACCGCCGCGGTTTGGCGCAGCAGCACCTGGAAATCCTTTCAAGCCGCTGGCGCCGCCGTCGGGCGGTGTTGTCAGCGTCGGGTTTGGTCCGTTCGGGTTTGGTCTCGCCGCGTTCGGGCTATTCGGATTTGGTCCGGTCGGGTTGGGCACGTTCGGGTTCATCGAGATGCCCGGGATTCCCTGAACGCCGCCTGGCGACGTTGTCATTGGCTGGCTCGCGTTTGGATTCGGAGCGGGTTGAATCTGTGCCGGAGCAGACGCTACGTCCGGAAGCGATGTATCAGCAGCCGCCGGTTGACCGCCAGGAAGCTCGGACCCGGCAAGCTCGGCGCGGATGTCGCCGGAATCATGGTGCGCCGTAAAGAGTACCGGTACATGACGCTCGTCGTCGCTGAAGTAGATCCTGATTCCCAGGTCGTCAATGGCTGAATTTCGAAAACGTAACTGGGTTGCAATCGAGCTGTACGATCCGACATTCGTCTTGACGAACGTACGGCCCTTGATCTGTAGCTCGGCCTCGTACAGGACATCGTTTATGTTCAACATGAGTCCGTAACGCGATCCGTCTGTTAGCGGAAGCGAACGCATTCGATAGAGTGCCGAGACGATGTCGTAGGTTCCGGGAACACTTCCCGAACGTACTTTCCCCGGAATTGCTTCGGTACCAACTGGACGGTTCGAGTACTCGCGCGACATATTTTCGCTGGAGCCGGCTTCGCGTCTGAACTGTTGGGTCAGATACGGCTGGCCGGTGTCCGGATCGATGTAGGCCAGGTAATCGTTATTGACCGACAACAGGGCGGCGTTCACCACTCCGACCGTCTCAACATGGCCGCGCACGTGAACACCAGTACGGTTGAAATAGGTACCGTAGCCCGCTACCCAGAGCTCGATGTGGGCAGCGGTGGGGAAGTTGGCGAAAGTCACGTTATAGGTCAGGCGCTCGCCCACCCGGTAAGGAACCTTTGAAAGCGGAACGGAGGCCATGTCGCGATCGTCCTGTCCGAACGCGACTCCGCTCGGCACCAGAATCAGCACGAGACCGATAATGATCTTCAGCAAGTTCTTCAAACGTCGTATCCCCTTTTGACTTGAATCGGCCCGTAGATTGAGACGGCAGGCCAAGACCTATCACGCCCTACACGCCAGCAGGCCATAAATGTTCCGCACAGACGGCATAAATATCTCACGAGCGACGAACTTAGCCAAACGCTGTGTGTTTATTAGTTCGAAATTGTCTAATGTCCGACAAGCTTTAGGAAGCACTGAACAAGTAGATTCCCAGTGTCAATAACCCGCGAAGCGGGTGGCAGAATAAAGCCTGGGGTGGAGCGAGCAAAGCGAGCGGAACCCCAGGAGCCCAATGCGGATTGATTGCGAGCCCGCGAAGCGGGCGACACAATTGTGGCTGCTAAACCTCTATTTGATTTGAATTATTCTGGATTCAGAACTCTCGGTCGCCCGCTTCGCGGGCTCTTGATTCCTGGGTGGCGATTCCTGGGGTTCCGCTTCGCTCCACCCCAGGCTTTACTCTATCGCCAGCTTCGCCGGCTAATATTTCGGTGATCGTTGACTTATTCAGACCTTCCTTTAGCTTGTCGCTGACTCCCCTGGCTTTCAAGTACGCTGTCAGCGACAAACTGAAGTTTTGTCGGACATTCTATTGAACTTAGTCGCTTACAAGCTTCGCAACAATTGCCTGAGCTGCTTGAACCGGATCGGGAGCGTCGAGGATCGGACGTCCGACAACGATATGAGTCGCACCCGCGCGCTTCGCTTCGGCGGGAGACAAAACGCGGCGCTGATCATGGCTGGAGGCGCCGATCGGGCGAACTCCCGGGGTTACGATTAGAAAGTTAGGTTGGCTCACCGCGTCGCGAACCAGCGCGATCTCGCGAGGCGACGAAACCACGCCGTCCATTCCGCTTGCCGAAGCCAGCCGAGCGAGTCTCTCGACCTGTTGATCGACCTCTGCGTTTACGCCAGTCTCGGCAAGTGTAGTCGCATCCGCGCTGGTCAGGACTGTCACCGCAGTTATCTTCGGACGCTGCAATCCTTCGCGCTCCGACACCTCTGCGACAGAATGAGCGGTGCGGCGCATCATCTCGCTGCCACCGATGCTATGTACGTTGAACATAAACACGCCGAGCCGCGCAGCCTCGACTCCGGCTGCGGCAACGGTGTTGGGGATATCGTGAAATTTCAGGTCGAGGAAAATTCGCGCGCCATCTTTAACTAACTCACTTACGAATTTCGGCCCTGCCGCAGTAAAGAGTTGTAATCCGATCTTGAACGTATTCGTAACGTCGCGAAGCGCTACGAACAACTCGCGCGCGCGGGTGGGGCTTTCCACATCAAGAGCTACGATCAACTCCGTGTTCGGTTCCTGATTCATCGCGATCCCTTCATTTGCAAACGTTATTTAGCTGGCTGTTCCCACCGCTTGATCCAGATGTTTGACGCCTTCCTTCTCCATTATCTTTTTCAAACCGTTGTTGATGTCGCGCGCGACGGCCCATCCCTGGTAAACAAATCCGGTGTAAAGCTGGACCAGACTCGCACCAGCGCAAATCTTCTCCCAGGCGTCCTTCGCCGTGAAGATTCCGCCGACTCCTATGATAGGCAGTTTTCCATTGGTCAGACGATAGAGCTCGGCAATGACTTCGGTCGAGCGACTGCGAAGCGGTGCTCCGCTCAAACCGCCGTTTCCGAACGAAGACACATCCGCCGCTGGGGTAGAAAGTTTGGCGCGGCTGGTTGTCGTGTTTGTCGCGATTATCCCGGCCAGTTTGGTTCGCTGGGCCACACCGGCGATGTCTTCCAGGTCTCCAGAGCCCAGATCAGGAGCGATCTTTACCAGCAACGGCCTTGGCTCTGTTTTCTGAGCGGAAGCGAGCTCGCGATTGCGTGCTTGCAGCGAATTCAGTAATGCTTCGAGCGCATCGGCGCGTTGAAGCTCTCGCAAATTAGGCGTGTTCGGCGAGCTGACATTGATTGCGATGTAATCGGCGAACGGGTGAACCAGCTCAAAACTGGCAAGATAATCCGCTGTAGCATCTTCCAGCTCGATCGCGCGGCTCTTTCCGATGTTGACGCCGAGCACGCAATCGGGTCGGCGTTTCGACAGCCTCTGCGCAAGAGCAGCAGCTCCGTGATTATTGAAGCCCTGACGATTGATAAGCGCGCGGTCTTTCGGCAGACGAAACAATCGTGGCTTCGGATTGCCCGGTTGCGCCAGATGAGTCACGGTTCCGACTTCGACAAAACCGAACCCGAGCGCGCTGAGCGCGTCGGCTGCAATTCCGTTCTTATCAAAGCCGGCGGCGATACCAATTGGATTGGGGAACTTAAGTCCGAAGAGTTGAGTCTCAGGAAAGGGCTCGATCGGGAGTTGTCGTTCGAAAAAATTCCGAACCCAGCGCGAGGCGAGCAGACTTGAAAGCGAGTGCAGAGCCAATTCATGCGCGGTTTCCGGCGGCAACCGGAACAGTAAGGGGCGCAGGATTGAGCGATAGAGCATCAGGAAATCAGTGACAAGTGACAAGTGACTAGCGCGAGCGATTCTAACTTGTCAGCTTTTGCCTGTCACTTTCCCCCAAAGACGCAAATCTGTTGAGCGAATGACTTTCTTGCGGATTTCTTTGCGCCTTTGCGTCTTTGCGGGACCTAAATCACTCGTCACTTGTCACTCTTCACTGTTCTTGTTAGTATCCGCCCCAATGAATCTGACAGAAAAAGCTCGGATAATGGATGGGGCACGCATCAACCGCGCACTGTCGCGGTTGGCGTCTGAGATCGTGGAAGAAAACCACGGCGCGGACGATCTTTACCTGGTAGGAATTCGCCGTCGTGGAGTGCCACTGGCCGAACGCATGGCAGAAAAGATCGCCGATCTCGAGGGCGGTCGCCCGCCGGTAGGCACGCTGGACATCACGCTTTATCGCGATGACCTTTCGACGGTCGGAGCGAACCCGGTGGTGAACCGGACCGAACTGCCAGGAGACATTGAAAATCGAAACATAGTCTTGATCGACGATGTTCTGTACACCGGCCGCACTATTCGCGCAGCGCTTGATCAGTTGATCGACTTTGGCCGGCCCAAGCGAGTTCAGCTCGCCGTCTTGATCGATCGCGGCAAAGAACATCGCGAGCTTCCGATCCAGGCGGATTACATCGGCAAGGTCGTTCCGACGAAGAAAAGCGAGATCATCAAAGTGATGCTGACAGACTTTGACGAAGAAGAAGGTGTGGCGATTCTCGAGCGGCCAACCGAAGAAGCTTCTTAAAAAGCGGCCTTGGATGGCCGCTTTTTTTATGACTGAAATTATGAGTGTCTTCAAACACAAGGACCTGCTTGGCATTCGTGAATTGTCGGCTGACGAAATCAATTACGTTCTGGATACCGCCGAATCGTTCCGAGATATCTCGAAGCGCGAAATCAAGAAAGTCCCGACCCTGCGCGGACGAACGGTGATCAACCTCTTCTTCGAACCGTCGACCCGCACGCGCACATCATTTGAAATCGCGGCGAAGCGTCTTTCCGCCGACGCCATTAACATCAGCGCTTCGACATCGAGCGTGACCAAGGGCGAAACGCTGCTGGATACCGCTCGTAATTTGGAAGCGATGTCGCCCGATTGCATAGTCGTGCGACATTCATCCGCCGGCGCACCGCACCAACTCGCGCGCGTTTGTCAGGCGGCGATCGTAAATGCGGGCGATGGTTCGCACGAACATCCCACGCAAGCGCTGCTCGACGCTTTAACGATCCGCGATCACAAAGAGAAGGTGGCCGGACTTAAGGTAGCGATCATCGGCGACATTCTTCATTCGCGTGTGGCTCGATCGAACATCTACCTTCTGACAAAGCTGGGAGCCACCGTGAGCGTGGCCGGACCCGGAACGCTGGTTCCACCCGAGTTCGCCGATCTGGTCGAAGAAGGAGTAGTTGTCGAAGACAGGATTGAAGACGCGATCGAAGGCGCGGACGTCGTCATGATTCTTCGGATTCAACAGGAGCGACAGGGAACAGCTTTCTTCCCTTCGATGCGCGAGTACGCAGTACATTACGGATTGAATCTGGAACGGCTGAAGAAGGCCGCGCCGGATGCGATCGTGATGCATCCAGGTCCGATGAATCGTGGGATCGAGCTGGCGTCGGACGTGGCCGACAGCGCTCGCTCGCTGATTCTGGACCAGGTCACGAATGGTTTGGCCGTTCGAATGGCGATCCTGTATCTGCTGGCGGGCGGAGGGCACGTCGCCGCGGAATTGGGTGAGGGGACGAAGAGAGTGGGTAGCGGGTCGGTTTGAGAATTTGGTTGGAAGAAGTTTCACGCCTTTGCGAGAAACGTTTTTCTTTAACTTGAGGAGGCTCTGATTAACTCAGCAGTTATTTTGGCTTGCGGCTTCGCCGCTCGATGTGCGGAAAAGCTCTGCTTTTCCGCACATCGACGGGCAAAGCCCGATACGAGCGTCTGCAGCTTAACTTAATCAGAGCTTCCTTAATCTAAACTAACCTACCAGCAGAAAATCGTAGACACGAGGTCGCACCAGGGTATGAGGCTGCTAATCACCAACGGGCATGTGATCGATCCGTCGCAGGGCCAGAACAGCGGAAAAAATCTCTTGATCGAAGATGGCCGGGTGGCAGGTTTTGTCGCGGCCGGCGAAGCCGTGCCGGAAGGCGCGGAGGTGTTCGACGCGACAGGGTTAGTTGTCGCGCCGGGTTTCATTGACATGCACGTCCATCTGCGCGAACCCGGCCAGGAATATAAAGAGACGATCGCGTCGGGCGCGGCTGCGGCCGTGGCGGGAGGCTGGTCTTCGGTTAGCGCTATGCCGAACACCGATCCGATCAACGACAGCCCGGCCGTGACCCGGTTCGTGATCGAGCAGGCCGAACGCGCCGCTTTGGCCAACGTTTTCCCAATCGGTTCGATCACCAAAGGCTCCAACGGAACAGAGCTGGCCGAGATGGGCGAGATGAAACACGCCGGCATCGTGGCGGTTTCGGATGACGGCCGGCCGGTGCCGTCGGCCGGGATGATGCGCAGAGCAATGGAATACGCACGCGGTTTTGGACTGACGGTTGTCGATCATTGCGAAGACCGATCGCTTATCGCCGGAGGCGTAATGCACGAAGGCCGCTGGTCGTTGATCCTCGGCTTGAAGGGAATGCCGGCGGCAGCCGAAGACATCGATGCGATTCGCGATTGCGCGTTGGCGCAATTGACTGGAGCGCGCGTTCATCTGGCGCATGTTTCGACCAGGGGCGCAGTCGAAGCCGTTCGTCGAGCGAAACAACAGGGCCTGGCCGTGACCTGCGAAGTCGCCCCGCATCATTGGGCGCTGACCGATGAGGCCGCCGAGACCTTCGACACCAATACCAAGATGAGCCCACCGCTGCGTAGTCAGGATCATGTCGATGCGATCATCGAAGGGCTCAGGGACGGAACCATCGACGCGATCGCCACCGACCACGCGCCGCATCACGCCGACGAAAAGGCTTTGGAGTACGATCGCGCTCCGTTTGGCATCACCGGGTTGGAGACAGCTGTTGGACTCGCGCTCGATCGTTTGGTGCATCCCGGCGTCATAAACCTGGAACGGCTGGTCCAGCTTTGTTCAGTCAACCCCGCGCGGATTTTCAACCTGGAAGGGCGCGGCACATTGGCGGCAGGCGCATGGGGCGATGTGACGATTCTGGACCCGGAAATGACGTGGACGTTCGACGGAGCGCGCTCAAAATCGAAGAGTCGCAATACGCCATTCGATGGCTGGACAATGCGAGGCGCCGCGGTTGCGACGATCGTGGCCGGGCGAGTCGTGTTCCGCCATCCGCAGTTCACTACGTCTGACTCTCATAAAGAGAAGGCCGCATCGCGTGAGTCATGAAGAGGTTGATCTCTTTTCGGAACGTCTGCGTTCTTCTTTTCAGTTTCGCTCTTCTTCCTGGCGCCTGTACACCCCCCACCGAGCCGAATCAGCGCAAGGAAACGAAGTCCCAACAGCAAGCCAGGCAATTTGGAAAGCCCGAGATCGCGCCGCTGTTCGATGCGATGGCGGCGGTCGAGTCCCTGCATCAACGAATGGGCCCGCCGCTTCCCGGCGATTGGCTTGAATCGAATCCGGAGCCCGGCCAAACTTTCGTCGAGTACATTCAAAGCAATCCGGTAACTCCCCAAGGCAAACGCAAGTTCATATACGTTCAGCCGCTCGGCGACTTTACTCAAACCGAGATGAAGATCGTGAAGCTGGTTGCCGAATACATGGGCGTCTTTTTTAACCTGCCCACAAAGATCGTGGAGAACATCCCACTTAAGATCATTCCGCCGTCCGCGCGACGCGTCACGCCATCCGGCGCTTTGCCCGAGAACAGAACTCGCAGAATGCGGCGAGAACAAATCCTGACCACGTATGTCCTTAGTGACGTGTTGCAGCCGAAACTTCCCGACGATGCAACCGCGCTGATCGCATTCACTACTTCTGATTTGTGGCCCGGTGAAGGCTGGAACTATTTGTTTGGTCAGGCGCTGTTGCGACAGCGAGTTGGCCTTTGGTCGATTCATCGCTTTGGCGATCCCGAGGCGAGCGACGACGCATACCGTCTTTGTCTGATTCGAGCGATGAAGTTGGCGACGCACGAAACCGGGCATATGTTCTCGATGCAGCATTGCACAAAGTACGAATGCAATCTGAGCGGTACAAATCACCTGGGAGAAACCGACCGGCGCCCACTCGAAGTTTGCCCCGAGTGCATGGCCAAGATTTGCTGGGCGACCGGTACCAAACCGCGTGACCGATTTCAGAAGTTGGCGGAATTCTTCCGGGCCAACTCGCTCGAAGCGGAGCAGCGAATATTTGACGACTCGATAAAGGCTCTGGACGGCTATTCAGCGAACTGAGACAGGTAGGCATAGAAAAGCCCGTTGCGCTCTCCCCTTCGCAACGGGCTTTCTGTACGGCCGCTCACTTACGTAGTGACAGGGGCGACCGATCTCGTCAAATTTTTCAGGAAGCCCGCCCGCGCTCTCCCCTTCGCTTGCGGGCTTCCTCCCACCGGCAGCCGGTTTGGTTGCCGATTCCGTGTAGCTCTAGCGCGCATTCGCCGTCGGCGCCGCCGGCAATGAAACCCCTTGATTCAGGATCACGCCGAACTCCGTGCCGGGTTCCACCGCCGCTTCTTTGCCCTTCGAAAACAGGGCGCCCGCGACTCCCAACCCAGCGCCGATGCCGGCGCCGATTCCCGCGCCTTTGCCACCACCCGCGATCGCGCCGATCAATGCCCCCGCAGCCGCGCCACCGCCGATGAAAACTACGTTACGTTTGGTTGATGAATTACCCGTGACCTGGCCCTCGTTGTCATAGGTCACCGTTTCATCCGAAAGCTGAGTCAATGAACCATTCAGCGCTCTCGACGAGCCGTTCGGAAGTCGAAGCGAAGTGAAGCTAACACCGAGCATTCCCGCCTTGCTCTGGCGCGCAGCCTTCTTCACTTCCGTCACACGCCCAACAACAATGCTGCCCGCCGGAATTACTTCGAGTCCATCCGCGTACACCGGATCGACCGTAGTGGTCGTGAACGAGTCACCAATCCGAGCATTCGCCGAGCTGAGTTTGTCATTCATGCGAACCCGAATCGTCTGACCGGCATTAACTGTGTGATAGGCAATCACAATAGGAGCAGGTTTGGAATACTTCCTGGTTCGCGGCCGTCGCTTCTGTGCGTTTGCCGGAACCATGCTTCCCGCCATCAGAGCAAAGATTGCTAAAAAGGTAATCAGTGCTTTTGTAGATTTGCGAATATTAATTTTCATATCCAAACCCTACGGTTGCTGCCGCCTGTCGCTTCGCCGTTGCTACGTTCTATCAATGCGACTCCAGCCGTCCTGAGTTTGGCAATGACCGTGCCACCTTTGCCGATTTGCGTTTCGATTTGGGTAACGGTAGTTATTTGTTAACTTAGCGGGGAAAACTGCAGATTTGCGATTTACGCCGCGGCCTCGGGAATAAACCATGTGCGCGAGTGCGGCGAGTGGTTGCACGTTTTGGGGTGAGAATGTCCGACAAACTTGCCCATGGAGCGCAGGCGGCTCGCCTGCGCTCCATCGGTGCATGTCGTCTCCTCGACTTGTTCAGATTTTCCTTCCGTTTATCACTGGTATTCGACAAACTGAAGTTTGTCGGACAGTTTATCAAGAACAGCGCGAGGAGAAATATGGCTGAAGACAAAATACTAACTAAACACCCGCTCGGGAAAACCGGAAGAAATGTCGACAAAGAAAAGTACGACACCCTAAAAGAAGCAATCCTCTCGTTGTTACGAGGGAAAGAGCTAACGCATACGGAATTGTTCGAGCAGCTTAACAAGAAGTTGAAAGGCCGGTTCTCGGGGAATATCAGTTGGTATGGAGAGACGGTCAAACTCGATTTGGAAGCCCGGAAGGTAATTGAACGAACTGACTCGAAGCCTGCGAAGTATCGTGTGAAGTAAACGGCGAAAAGCGATCACAACTCGTTAGGTCGTTCACCGCTTTGCTTCGTTCAAAAGTTGATTTGCCCAGGAGCGAAATGTTCCAACACTTTCGCTCATTAGGACTGGAGCCATAGAACTCAGAATAGGTTCAGTCGGCGGTTCGTGCTCAATTACAAATATTGACGATCGTTGCAGACGAGACTAAGATGCGGCTCCACTAAAAGCTGGAATCGTGATCTTCGACTCTCGCTCGCAGAACTCGCATTCGCGCTAAGCTATAAAGGTTTCTACTCACGTCAACTTGAAACCTGGAAATCGTCACCGCTTATCAATTAATTCAAACGTTCGTATTCGATCCAGCCGCTACAAACAGGAGGCTACTGAAATGGATAATGAGCCAGCCAAAGACATGAGAGGGACGTGTTTTGTCGTCATGGGATTCGGAAAGAAAACCGACTTCGAATCCGGTAGAACACTTGATCTGGACAAGACCTACAAGAACATCATCAAACCGGCGGCGATTGACGCTCGCCTGATGTGCATACGCGCAGACGAAATCGTTCACTCGGGCTTGATTGATGTTCCGATGTATAACCAGCTTCTCGACGCTGATGTCGTCGTCGCTGACTTATCCACTTCAAATAAGAATGCTTTTTACGAGCTGGGAGTGCGTCACGCTCTCAAGCCATATACGACCATTGTAATCGCAGAAGATGGCGCCAAGATCCCGTTCGACGTGAACCACATCGTGGTTAGACCGTATCATCATCTCGGCGAAGACATTGGGTATGACGAAGTGATGAGGTTTCGTAATGACCTGACCACGGCCATTAACACCATTCTGAACGATCCGCCCAGCCACGACAGTCCTATCTATAGATTCATCGAGAATCTTACTCCTCCAAGTCGTGCCGCGTTGGTTGCGCAGGAAAAAGCCGCAGCCGAAGCATCTGATGCCGGCAAGGGCGATTCGGCCGAGCCGACGGATGCCGGCGCAGGTTATGCCGCCGCTACCCACAACACGCTAATGGAGCAGATCGACGCAGCGCAAAAGCGGGGTGATTTCATAACCGCGAAGGCGTTGCTCGCAACTATTCGAAACATGATGAAAGCTGCGGCTCCCGATAGGCAGGAGGACCCAAGCATTATTCAGCGGCTGGCGCTTGTAACCTATAAAAGCAAGATCCCGACAATCATGCAGGCTCTCAACGAAGCTGTGGAGATTTTGGCCACCCTCAATCCTGAGACTTCAAACGATCCGGAGACACTTGGATTATGGGGAGCGGTCCACAAGCGTCTATGGGAAGAAACTAAAGACAGCAGCTATCTCGATCGTGCCGTGCGTGCGTACGGGCGTGGATTTTACCTGCGCAACGACCACTACAACGGGATAAATTTCGCCTACTTGCTTAACGTCAGGGCCGCAAATTCAAACAGCCGCGCGGAAGCCATCGCGGACTTTGTTCAGGCTCGACGAGTGCGCGAGGAAGTGCTGGCGATATGCGCGTCGTTATTGGAGAGCGAGAAGTTTACGAACGATGCTAAATATTGGGTTCTGGCAACAAAGGCGGAAGCGAGCTTTGGCCTTGGCGATGAGGACAAGGCAAAGCAGTATCTCACTGAGGCGTACTCTCTTGATCCGGCCGCGTGGATGAAGGAGAGCACCGAGGAACAATTGGCGAAGTTAAAGACACTACTTGATGATTCGCCGCTGAAATTCGTTCAAGAGGAAGCTTGAATGAAATCCCAAAGGGATTTCGGCCCAAAGCCCAGGGTTGCGAGCTTCGAGCAATCCTGGGAATCCCATCGAAGGAGAGAACAACCCCGACTGGATCTTCCAAAAAAAGCCGCGTAGCGGCGAAATGTTATAGCTCGCAACGGGAGATCAATCCTCCAGCTCGGTAGGAGCGACATGTTGCTATTCCGCCCGTAAACGGGCTCGAAAATTCAAACTCCA
Organism: Pyrinomonadaceae bacterium; assembly: GCA_963702045.1. Lineage (GTDB taxonomy): Bacteria > Acidobacteriota > Blastocatellia > Pyrinomonadales > Pyrinomonadaceae > JACMLC01. The sequence continues at coordinate 3,037,262 of OY969701.1, read as the reverse complement.
ATCCCGGGCTATAAACATGTCGTCCCTCCGGGACTTTTTCCGTCAGCCTCAACTGGCTTTCAAATCCCATCGAGTTTCTTAAGAACCTTCAAAACGCGCTTCCTCTGAGATTCGGTCTTGAGACCTTCCAACCGCTTCATAACGACCGACTGAAAGTGCTTTTTATGTTTTCCGGTTATCGCGGGAAAAGACTTTTCCACGTACATCGGAAGCTGGTTGTTTGGGCTCTTTGTCAGTTGTTCAATTAGCAACGGCACGCATTTATCCGCGTGTTGCTTGAGCGTCGCAAGCTTGGCCAGTACTCCGACGGCATGATCCCTGGTTATTACAGAGCCTTGATCGGCAGCCGCAAGTATTTTCGGCAGCATGCCTCGGACGGCCTCGGGTTCGACAGCGGCGATGTAATCCAGCGCAGTCATAGCTCCCCAAACCAAACGGTTGTTCCTGCTCTCCAGAAGTCTCTCAAACTCGCGCGAGTATTCGGCAATCAATTCGGGGCGTCGTGCACCGATCTCATCCAGAACTTTGACGCAATCACTCTGGATGTTCTTGTCTTTGTTGCTGAGGTTCTCCACCAATTCATTCACAGCGATGCTGTCGCCGGCTTTGACTATTCTCTGAGCCAATTCCTGGTTGGGAACCTCGTCTCGACGATTCAGCGCAGTCGCTAATTGGTTTAAGACAGTCATGGATTCACCTTCCCGAAGTTGAGTTGATATTTGTGAGCTTCCGATCAGCGCGGTGCAGGCATAAAAATACAATAGCGCCCTTCGTGGGCGCCATCATTACTTTGGGAACGCGGTACTCAATCGTCGCTACGCCGCTATTGCGCGAACAGGCGATCGTATTCTGCTTTGACTATGCCATAGCATTCGCACGCAAATTCTTCCAAACCTGGGCGGTTGATGAGCGTGATGTGACCACGCGAGTACTTGATCAATCCTGCGTTCTGCAAAACAACTGCGGCTTCGCTAACTCCGGATCGCCTTATGCCAAGCATCTGAGCAATGAACTCCTGCGTCAGCCTTAGCTCGTCGCCATCAACTCGGTCATGACACATCAAAAGCCAGCGGGCCAGCCGTTGCTCTATTGTATGACTACCGTTGCACGCCGCGGTCTGTGAAACCTGCTTGAGCATAACCAGCGCGTTGCGCAGCAGCAGGGCCAGAAGCGTCCCGTCTCGTTTCAGTTCTTCCCGCAAGGCAGAAGCCTTCATGCGCATCGCACCATCGGCGATCTGTACTATTGCATGGCTGGGCGATATTTCATCGCCAAGAACGATAGGGAGGCCGACCATCCCATCATTGCCCACCAATCCTACTTCGATACTTCCGCCGTCTTTCAAATTAGCTACCAGCGAGACGACTCCATTACCGACGAAGTAAACTTCCTCAATACGCTCTTCGGTGTTGTAGAGCGTTTCGCCGAGTGGCAGCGACACGGGAGTCAGATGCTCCAGCACGCGGTTGTACTCCCGAGTTGGGAGCGAGGCCAATATTTTATTCCGGATAGGTGGTTGAGTAGTTTGCGGCATGTCGCATCTCCTTTGCTTCGTTGTCGTGCGTTTGGAACGCAGCCGACGGCAAGAGAAGATGCTTGAGTGAAGGCAAATCCCGATGTCGCAAGTTGAATTCTAAAAGATCAGGTATCTTTCGACTGCTACGCTAACAGGTTACCCTCGCTTTGTCTTGTTGTTAGAGCTCTATGAACGGTTTCGGGTTGAACGCCTAATTGGGTTGGGGAACTCAGGACAAAATCGATAAGAAGCGATCTCGAGACTCGCAACCCTGAGCTTTGGGACAGAAGCCCTTCGGGATTCCCCGTAATCATCCCCGCCATTAGTTTTCAAACGCTCGCACGAGTGCTCGGGTACGTTCTTCGTCGATCGGATTCATCCAAAGCCCATCTCTCTTTATCCATGATCCAACGATAAGAGCTTCTGCGCTTGAAAACGTGCCGATATTCTCTTCCGTAATTCCCGAGCCCACCAACGTGGGAACATTTACAGCATCGGCAACCGCCGCCACTTCCGACGGATCTGCCGGTTCGCCGGTGGCCACTCCGGTGACTACCACGCCATCAACTGAAAAGAATTGAGCAGCCCTGGCGGTTTCCACGATGTCGACATCGGCGGTCATCGCATGAGCCGAATGCTTCTTCTTAACATCGGCAAAGACACGAATATGATCTGCGCCGATAGAACGTCTATATCGCAACATCGGTCCCGCGCTGGCCTCGATCAAGCCTTCATCGGCAACATGCGCGAAGACGAAACCTTCAGCGCGTACAAAGCTCGCGTTGCAGGCGAGCGCAACCGCCAGCGAGCTCGTGTTGGCGCCGGCCAGCACCTGAACGCCAAGAGGCAGCGTCACTGCGCGGCGAACTTCCATGCCGACGACCGACATCGCAGCGACGATTTCAGGTCCAACGGATGCCTTCAAGTATGGCCGGTCGTGAGTGTTCTCGATCAGAAATGCGTGAAACCCCGCGTCCCTGTACACGACTGCTTCTTCGACAGCCATCGACGTAATGGTGGCAAGTTCAAATTTGCTGGCAGGAGTTCCGGGCAGGGCCTGCAAATGCACAACTCCGATAAGCGCGCGTTTCACACCGAACAAAGATTCAATGACGCTATGAGTGTCCAATGGTGATTCTCCGTTTTAATATTTCGATCTCGACCGTCCTTTGTCGGCCGCGAGAAAGATTCGGCGCGAGTAGTTAACGCCTGACCGTCATTCAGACTTGCAGCCGACAACACGCGAAAACCATGCGTTAGAAAAATCGCAGAAAAGACTTGCAGTTACCCTTGGCCCAAGGCATAAGTATGCCACACAACCGATTGCAGGACGCTGCAGGCAATTTCAAATTCGCACTATGACAAAGACAAATAAGATTACCTATTGGATCGCAACTATCTGGCTTGCGTTAGGAATGGTATCGACCGGAATAGTACAGCTGATCAAACAGCAAGAGAGCGTAGATGCTGTTACGCGTTTGGGCTTTCCGGTCTACCTTCTGACAATTCTGGGTGTCTGGAAAATGTTGGGCGTTGTGGCCGTGCTTATTCCAAAATTTCCACGCCTCAAGGAATGGGCTTATGCGGGCTTTTTCTTTGCGATGTCCGGCGCGGCAATTTCACATATCGTGTCACGAGCTCCCTTCGGTGAAATATTCCCCTCGGTGCTGCTTCTGACGTTGACGTTGGTCTCGTGGTATTTCAGACCGGCAAGCAGAAAATGCGTTTCAGCTGATCAATAGAGACGAATGTATGAACAGCAATAAAAAGAAATTGCCGCCGGAGCATCGCGCAGAACTGCTCGCAACGTTGAAAGATCGTTTTGACGAAAACATGAATCGTCATAAAGGTCTTAAGTGGAATGACGTGCTGGCAAAGCTGGAAGCCGATGCCGGAAAACTGTGGTCGATCAGTGAAATGGAGAGCAGCGGCGGCGAACCCGATGTCGTCGGTTATGACAAGAAGACCGGCGAATACATTTTTTATGATTGTTCGGCGGAAAGTCCCAAAGGCCGCAGGAGCCTCTGTTACGACCGCGAAGCGCTTGAATCAAGGAAAGAACATAAACCGCAAAATAGCGCTGTTGCGATGGCTGCTGCCATGGGAATTGAGCTTTTGACGGAAGAACAATATCGAGAGTTGCAGAAACTTGGAAACTTCGATTTGAAAACATCGAGCTGGATCAAAACACCTGCTGAAATTAGAAAGCTCGGCGGCGCACTCTTCTGTGATCGCCGGTACGACAATGTCTTCGTGTATCACAACGGCGCGGAATCTTACTATGCTGCCAGGGGATTTCGTGGCTCGCTAAGAGTCTGAGTCGAACACTGACAGCACGGTTTGAATTTGAGGTCGGATGAGTAGAAGAAACCCTAGCCACAGGAGGCTCACAGACACATGAAATATGGACGACCGTTCTTGATTTCGCTTGTTCTCGTGTTCGCGGCAACTTTTAGCGGCCACTTTCCGAATCTCTCTTCAATCTCATCCGCGTTCGCATCTCCAAAAGCCGGCGTTCCGGTTCCGCTCGTTGCGAAGGGCCACCCTGTGAAATGGTGGCTGGTGTTCAAGCTCAACGCAGGCACCTTCCCCGACTGCGGAGACGGAACCAGAGCATGCCCTTTTGGCGGAACAGTCAAAAAATATAAAGACGCGCAGCAGTACCTCTTCGCCAGCAACGAGTCCCCAACATTAAAACAAGGAAGCGGCTGTGCCGGAGATACAGATACTGATCCGATCGGAGCGACCTTTGGCCAAATCTACAACGGCTCGTACAACTACTTGATTTGGAATGACCAGTTTTATGACGATCCAGTGATCAAAGGATGCACAAAAGAATGTGGCTCTCCGTGGGGCCACTCCAAAGGCCTCCTCGCCTGGAACGACGCCGGCAACGGATTTGTAATGCAGGTGTCCACCCCATCATGGCCGGCCGCTGGAAGCAAAAACCACCCGCGCAAGACAGATGGTGACTCTCTCGGCTGCATCAAAGATGACGACGTCATGGTCAGTCAGCACTTCTTTGCTCTGACGCTAAACAAGAACGACGTGGTAAGCGTGTTGAAGGCGCTGCAAAACGCGAGCGTGGTCACCGATCCATCAAACCCGCAGATTGTTAGTAACGGCGGCCCTCAGGATATTCAGCAGCTGGTGAAGGGACTTGGGGTCCGATCAGCAAGCAAAAAGTTCTTAACCTTCAGCCTGTCTAATGGAGTGCAACTGATCTCAAAACCGTCGCACCTGAACGTGCCGCCCTGGCAAATGGTTTCGGCAATCCTGGGCGGCGTCTCGCTTCGAACTGCGACCTGGTGGGCGACCCCCGAGATTCCCACTACCAAGGCCTCAACAACCGTTAAGTGCTGGGACGCTTCTCTCTCTAAACCTGGTGCGGTTGAGATTGCTACCTCCGGTATTTGGAAGGGAACGAAAATCGGGTTAACTGGAGGAGCCAGCCCCGATCACAACCATGCGAAGATCGGTGTGTCGCTGACTGGCACTAAGAGCTATTCGATCTTTGGCGATATGAACCAGCAGGGCTCGCTCTCCGGACCCAATTGCGCCAGCAGTCAGAACGGGAGGGGCGGGCTGTTCTACGTAGTTGGTAACGCGGCGTTGTCGAAGAGCGTGAAGGCGTTGATAACAGGAGATACTGCGCCACAGTGAGCAATATGATGATGAAAGTGATGCTATTAAGACGTCGGGTTGATTGAGTTATTGTGCGGGGAGTGATTACGGATATGTTAGCAAGTTCAGATCCGCTATGAACCGATAGTCCCGTTGGTTCTTTGAGATAAATGGCACATCAAAGACAAGTGCTGTCGCGGCAATCAGTGCATCCGGAATGAGGAGGCCGTGGCTCAAACGGTATTGTCGCAATAAATCAATGGCTGTGTCAGAAATAAGTTCGGCCAGAGGGAGAAGCCGAAATCGCCGGAGGAATTTCTCAACTTCAAGCAATTCTGTTTTGTTACGACAGCCTACAAAAAGCTCCATCTGGTTAACCACGCTAGTCGCCAAAGTTGATCTCCGTTCTATTTCCTGCAAACAGGCGATAGCTTCGCTTATACCTCGACCGGCATCAATAAGAATATCCGTATCAATGATGGTGCAATCAGCCACTTTGCTTTATCCACTCTCGTTCACGCAGATTGCGCACCCATACGCTGCTATCCTGCATATCTTCGCGGTCTCGCCATATTCCGATAAACCCATCCTGAGCCAAATCAGAGGTGACAAGTTCAGACGATTGAGGACGAGCATACCGCTCACGCAAGAGGGCAATGAAATCAGCAACTTGTTGCTGCCCTTCAGGTGGTAATGAAGCGAGTTCACGTAACATTTCTTCGTGTGTCATCAAGCCCTCCGCAGCTATTTTCCTCTATGTATGGAAGATGTCAACTCCGATGCCTAATGCTCGGCATCACCCGCGCCTTGCTGCTCTGACGGATAAAAGGCCGTCTGATTTGGCGTCGGACGCGTGTCGTTGTTAGGCCGCTCGTTCACATAAATTTGAATGACCTGTTAGGAGCGCTTGTCTATGGAACCAGCTTGTCATAATCAGCGTGCGAGCCAATCCAGAACCACACAACTCCTTCTAACCTATCGATGCCCAACGCTCGATAATGTGCGCCAACACGAACCGACCAGAGCTTATCTATTTTCTTGAAATGCAAGGACGGATGCTTGGGATCAGCTTTGAGCAATTGAAAGTTTTTATCAGCAAGATTGCGCGTTTGTTGAGGAAGTTGGCGATAGAGCTGCCAAAATTGCGGAGAGGCAAAATGCTTCACAGCGGTTTACACTGGCCCCGCTCAAAATCCTGCTCCGCCTGTTCAAGCAGCGCATCTAAGCGGCCAGCCTTAACGTCTTGTTCAAGCTGCCTGTCCCAACCCTCAGCATGAAATTCTTCAAACCACGCCGCTAGTTCAGCCAGTTCTGACGGGGGCAGTTGAGCAATGGCAGATTCTATTTCCTTAATGTCCATACCAAAAGTGTAGCCCACTTTCTTTTCTCCAGCAATAATCTGAAATGCCCAACGCTGCTTCAGCCGTGCCCAGCGCATCCGTTCAGGCCGCGGTGCAAGAATGAAGCTTGAGAACGATGCTATCAAGGCGTCGGCTGCAAGCGGTTGTTAGATGAGCCGTTCGAATCGCCACGTCTCTTTCTCGCTAGAAAGACTTTGAGCCCACCCCAAACCAGGCCATATATCAATACTCCCAGCAACCAACCCCCTACAAAATCAAGTAGGCCATCGCTAGGCGGGAGCAGGTTCGACGCTTTCACTAAAGCCATTGTGGGCAGATAGAGATAAGTCATCAGCGTCAAAAGAAAACGGCAATAATATTTATGAGAGGAATGAAGGCCAGAACGGTCACAATTATCATCAGCGCGAGCTGAACGACGAATGCTCTGATACTCTGTGTCCAGAACACCGTCGAGAGGTTTGGCCTAACTACTCCTGGTTGATTCGTCATCTTTAACTCATCTTCAGACTGGTTATTTCTTCTGAGTTCAGACCTCTTCGCCGCACGTCGGCGCAAGCATCTAACTAAGTATTGTGCCTCGGATCCGCGCTGCTTTTGTGATCAGGCCGCGACACTCATGCTCCGCTTCACGGCAACTGCAGCGCTACGCCCAGCCCGGCCTGGAAAAGGAGGAACTGGTTGTCATTCTTTGTGTCGAAGCCGGCGCTGGCTCCAAAGTCGACAAATAGTTGGAGCGCCTGCTGGCGACTGAAGGGAATGTTTATGCCGGCCTTCGCTCCCAAGCCCAGGTAAGGGAAAGTGTAGTCGCCGCTCGCGTCGGGCCTGGTGATGCCGCCTCCCTCCGCGTAGGCGCCGACCTGCAAACCGAAGCTCCGCGGCTGCTGGCGCACCTGTATACCGGCTCGGATGCCGAACATAAACGGGGCGCGCTCGGTCGGGTTCTGTGGCGCAAGCCGCTGAAATTGTGCGCCCACGGTGAGTTCCCATTCGTGTAGGTGAGCCAGAGGGAAGAGAAGATCCAGACGGGCTCCGGACGTAAAACCGCTCCTCCCGCCGGGCAGGCCGGAAGCGTATCCGCCGGTAAGCGTGAGGCTGGGGAAAACGTTGCGCGGGCATGACTGCTCCACGCGCGCCTGGTCCAGATCCGGAAGCCGCGAGGGGTTGGGTACACACTTGGTGTTCTCGATCGCATTTGGTGGCCCACCGTTGACCTCAAGCGCGAAGGCGCTGTAGCACCCGCCGGTGTTGAATCCACCGGGCAGTTCGTCGCGCAGGCCGCGCGCCCAGAAGACGTAGTGAGCCCATTCGTGGAGCAGCGTAAGCGCCTGGTCGTCCTTGTCCCGCCAGAAATTCGAGCATAGATCGATACGGTATCCACCGCCCGGCCAACGCGCGCTCGTGACCGCCCAGTGGCCGTGACAAGCCGGCGTGGGCTCTCCCGACCGCTCGCAGCCGTAGGTTATTTCTTCTTTTCGAAGGTCATGGGCGATCCGCTCTAACCGATCAGCAATCTCCGGGACGAACTGGCAACGATTCACCGGGTCGTTGTAATCAAGGCGGAATTTCTCCCAGAGCAGGAGGCGCGCTGTTTCTCCCAGAGGTCGGGCGCGGAGTTTACTCGCCGCATCATCCGCCATCTTCGCGGCTTTCTCTTCTTGCGCGGCGACCGTCGCGGCGTTCTTGTCGTCATCCGCACGGCAGGGCAGGTGCTCGTCGTCGTCCACGACCTTGGCCTGGACGCGCGGCGCGGCGGCACCCGACTGCTGCACCACGTGCGCCAGTTCGTGTGCGATGAGTTGGCGTCCGCTCGTGGTCGCCGGCTGGTACTGTCCTTGTCCGAATACGACATCCCGCCCGACGGTGTACGCTCGCGCGTTCAATGCCCGCGCCGAGGCAGCCGCCCTCGCGTCGGCGTGCACGCGCACCCCTGCGAAGTCCTGTCCGAATCGCGGCCCAAAGAACGTAGACGCTTGCGGGTCAAGCGCCTGGCCCGGCGAGCGCAGTACTTCGTTCACGACCGGAGGCACTGCCATCCCGCGAGCATCATTAGCGCCGATGCGCTTGGTCTGTAAAATCGCCCCTCCCGAATGATCGTGGGCCGGCATGCACGTGGGACACCCTCCGCCGCAGGCGCAAGCGCGTTGGAGTTGCGGCTCGGGCATTCGCATCACTTGATCGGAGATTCGATCCGCTTCCTGCTCATATTCGTCTCGCGGCTTGCCGATAGCTGGTTTCGTCTGAATTGCCTGATCGCCAATTGTGCGATGGAAGCTGGCTAGGTTAGACCGAGCAAAGTTCGCGGACACTTTCTCTTGAGGCTGATTCGGCTTCCGCGCAAATGTCTGCATGTCGATCTCCTATAGATGTCCGACAAATAGATGTCCGACAAACTTTAGTTTGTTGCGTACCGAATGAATTGCGGATCGCCACATAACGTTTGAGTTGACGCGGCGGCGCGAATCAATCCCGATGTATTCCCACCAAACGGTTGAGCCAAGCTTCGGTCCCGGCGGAGTCAGTACCACCTGCGGTAGCGGGTGGGGTTTTTACGGGTTTCTCCACGCGCCTCAGATTGTAACGCTCTCCCGGTTTCGCGTTAAGAGAAACGCCGAGCACAAAAGTCTACTGTTGACACTACTCCGAAGGAGTTCGCAAATTCCAGCCCATGGTTGCGCTTTGGCAACCATGGGAAAACATGTCTGATTCTTGAATAGCACAACCCTGAATGGGTTGCGTCGACGCTCGATACCAGCAACTGCGGTCGCAACTCCTTCAGAGTTGCGACAAGCCTAAGAGAACCGATTCTAAACCCAGGGTTTCAAAGCAAACCCTGGGCTGGAATTTGCGAACTCCTTCGGAGTTCGTTCAACTCAACTCTTCTGGCCAGTCCCGCGGTTTGATACAATGCTCTCCATGCAAAGTGAACTTACCGAGCAGGCAAAGAAGCTCAGCATCTCTGATCGGATCAACCTGGTCGAAGACATTTGGGACACGATCGCTGAAGAGAATCAGGCCTTTGAGTTAACTGATTCTCAAAAGCGAGAGTTCGATCGGCGACTGGAGACGGCCAGAATCAATGCGGGTCAAGGCGCCGCTTTTGGACGAACCTGGGAAGAGATCAAAGCTGAATTCATGAAGTCGCGCTGACCTCACATGATCATTCGGTTCTCTTCTGACGCAGACGCCGAACTCGCCGAGGCCCGGCAATGGTATGCACACCAGCGCGAAGACCTGGACCTTGAGTTCATGGAAAGTGTCGACGAAGCCCTGAGACGGGTCGTTCGTAATCCGCACTTGTATCCCATCGTATACAGAAATCTCAGACGCGTGGTGGTTCGGCGCTTTCCGTTCGCTGTCTTTTTTGATGTCAGAGAGGACGAGATTCAGGTCATTGCCGTTTTCCATTCGCGTCGAGATCCGGAGGATTGGCAGTCGCGGGTTGGATAACAGGGCGGTAGGACTGCAGCCGCATCTTTGGCGCTCACCATTCTGCTGCCGATGTTATGGATCTACCTGCCGATGCTCGTGGCAGCGCCCACAGACCGCGCCCACCGACTTAGTGGCAGCGAACTTTTCTTGACACCCTGCTTTTCGGCGGAGCCATTCTGCTGTTGGCGAACTCGATTGACAAAGAACCAGGCGCTGCGCGGATTTAGTGTTGAATCACTCTTTCGACCAGCGGACGTTGAAAGCCCCACCATGGCGCCGGGCACGCTGGTTCAACAAGTATCCAACAACCCGAACATTTGAAAGGCCCGTCGCACGGTGTTGGTCAGCGGCGCAAATGGGATATCGGCGGCGACCGACGTTTCCGGTTCCCTTCACGGCGAAGTGGGGCTAACAACTTGACGGAGCCGACCCGACCTAGACACAAAGCGCTTGGTGCCCCCCTTGCGGATCACAAGATAGTCTGATATTCCTTCGTAGGAATCAAAACATATGGCAGATCTCTCTTTGAACAGTATTAGCCAGAGTTATTTAGACTGCTGGTTAGAACTCTCTGAAGATTCTTTCCTTCCGTCAACGAGTAACCAACCGGCATTGTCAATGGCGTACCAGAGATGGTTCAAATTCAAGGAAGCCTTTGCGCCTTCATTTGTCGTTGAAACGATCAAGCGCCTGCCGAAGAAACCCGACCGATGTCTCGATCCGTTTGGGGGGTCGGGCACTACTGCTCTAACTTGTCAGTTCCTTGGAATTGAGTCCGCTACGATCGAAGCAAATCCATTCCTAGCTGACCTTATTCAGAGCAAGCTAAGTCGATATGACGTGAATGATCTGCGTCACTCGTATCGTCTCGTTACGCGCCTAGCTAAACGAAACGTCGCACTCTACAGTGTGGAGAACTGTTTTCCAGGCGCGCCACAAACTTTTGTGCAACCCGGTGACGGGGAACGCTGGATCTTTAATCAGGAGGTTGCCCAGGCCATAGTTGCTCTGCGATCTGCGATTAATCAAATTGCCGACTCTAGCCACCGTCGGTTTTTGCGAGTGATGCTGGGAAGTAAGCTTGTTGAGGTCAGCAATGTGATCGTCAACGGGAAAGGGCGACGCTATCGACGAAATTGGGGGAAGAGATCAACTGGCGCTGCTGACATGTTCCTCGCTTTCGACGAGGCCTGTCGCGCAAGCCTGACGGATCTTGAAGGATTTAGTCGACGGCGGCACGTAAAATCCCGAGTACTTCGCGGAGATTCACGTCATCTTGCGGAAAAAGTCGGGTCAGTTGATTTTGTCCTTACTTCTCCTCCGTATCCAAACTCTTTTGACTATACCGACATCTACAATTTGGAATTGTGGGCTCTGGGCTATCTAACATCAGGCTCCGACAACCGCACGTTGCGGAAGAGTACGCTTCGCTCCCATGTACAGATCGCCCATGACGAGAAACTGAGTGACTCTCTCGCTCCGACGCTATGTTCGACCTACAGAGCTCTCGTGAAAAGACGAACTAGTTTGTGGAACCATCGAATACCGGAGATGGTATGCCACTACTTCGAAGATATTGGCAAAGTTTTATCTGGCTGCCGAACTGTTTTGTCTGACGAAGGATGTTTGGTCATGGCAGTGGGCAATAGCCGGTATGGAGGTGTACTCATCGATGTGCCGAAGATCCTGTCGGATATGGTTGGAGAACTGGGATTTCAACTCGTTAGGCGAGAATCAGTTCGTTCGATGCGGTCTAGTGCTCAACAGGGAGGGCGTCGTGACTTGAATGAGAGCCTAATCTGGCTTAAGGCATAAACGATCGGTGAAAATCTTCAGACGTTTGATACATAAAGTACCTGCGATAGAGAACACCCATCGTTTTTGAATAATTGACAAGTTCTGCTATCTCGACGTCTCGCCCTCGAGCATCATAACAACAAGCATAGGCTACTCTACACCGGTCGTTCGCCAAGCGGTAACTGTAGGCCTGAGCAATACCTTTCTTGCCCCAATCTAACGTATGGCTCTCAGAGTCAGACGCGCGAAAAACCTTGAGTTCAATGAAGTAAACTACGTGCTCCTCGATAAAGAACACCTTCAGATCAGCTCGGCCCGTTGACTCATGGGATTCCGGAATAACCCACAGCGAATTCTTGTACTGTAATCTCAGAAACATCAACAGGCAGTTTCTCACCTCCAATTCAAGCTCATCTTTGGTCTTCAACTTACCGGCGTTCTTCCATGGTCGAGCGAAGCCCTGAGGCGTCGCCAGATAGTTCACGTAAAATTTTTTGAGTTCCTCTTCAAAATCCTCGCTTCGGAGAGAAGCATCGAACGTTCCGCCAACTTGTATAGTGGTTAATTCATGTTTGGCAGCTGTCCGCCAAAGAGCGCGCTTGCTTCCGGCGTTAAAAATGACGACAGCCTGCGCGGTTAGACCGAGACTTTCAAGTTCGTTTTCAAGATCTTCGATACTTGCCGCTACGATGTCCCGTGAGAATACGCTCTGAAGTGTAGGTGAAGAAATATGAATGCGACCGAGCAGGTCCTGAGGAGTATCATCACGGAAGTGCCTTTGCCGTGAAAACCCGCCTAAGGAATCTGCCACTTGCGTTACCCGTTCGCAGCCAACGAAACAACAGTATGCGGGTTTATCGAGGCTAATCTGAATGTCATATGTGGTAGCCCACCGGTGAAGCCACGCTACTACTTCGTCAACAAAATTTAGTGGATCTTCGGCCGAACCCACTGAAAGGTCTGCAAGCTCACTTTCGACAAACTCCAACGCGTCGTCACTCATGCGGCACTCTCTTTCTCGATATACCGCAGATAAAGTTGGAGTTTCTCTCTTATTCGATTTCGTAGAACCTCCGGTGCGGCGCGCTCGAAATCGCTTGCTTTTCGCAGGGCTAGGTTAGAATCGTGGTCCTCGAAGGTGATTAGGGCTCCTTCCGCTACACCTGGAGCAGCGTAGTTGAGCTCACTCAACGCTATGTCATCCAAGCGACGCTCACCTAGCCTTCCGAACGCGAATACAAGCTCATCGACATAGAGTCCTGTTGATTTACCGACTGGCGTCGCTCGAATCGTGTCGGTGGTTTCGATTCCAGCTGAGGTGATTGAATAGTCCGCTTCCATCCAAGGTCCATGTTGGTCTTTGGCAACTAGGAGATTAGAGACAAGAATTAGACCCATTGCACTCAACCTGTCTACCTGCCACTGGACGTCAGGATAGAAAGGCCCGCGCTTATATTTGAGTACCCGCTTAGCCGGAGGGGTGGTTTGATACAATTCGGCTAGGCAATTTGAAAGGAAAACCATCCGGTGGAGACGGGTCTTTCCGATGGGGAGAAGCCCAGCGCGATCACAAGCATCGATTGCAATTAATACCCACACTCGCGCCTGAACTTGCGCCGTATTAATTCCGGGCTCGTCGAGCACTGGGAGTCGTAGACTCTCGGAATTGCTTGTCATATTCTTTCCGGTGTTTTCTCACGCTGGCGTTCTCGGCCGCGACTTCCAAAAGGTTAATCACGCGCTTCTGGATTGCAGATTCTGACGGTCGACGCCCTTCATTGAGTCCCAACAGCGCGCTGATCATGTTTTCGCGATTCAAGTTGGAGGTAGCTATGACCGAATTCGCGCCTGGTGTCGGATCGGCGCACCAATTTCTCAGCATTTTGCCGGCGTTCCCTACAAAAACAGAGTCAAGACTAGACTCTGGTGTTTCGACTACAATCATTGCACCGGAGGTTACTTTGGTTGAGGTCGCATAGGTCTTCAAAACAGCCATGCGAAACGCCAAGTCAATAAACTCCTTCTGAGATTCCGAAACGTCGTCCTCATGCATGCGCGTCGTTCCGCTTGAAGTCGTAACCGCCGATGTCATCTGAACGGCGAAGGTTGGGTACTCAACCTTATCAACAGCTTGTCCAAGTTGGAGTTGTTGGGGTTCGAAAGTCAGATTGCATTTCTCCGCGAGAAAACTACCAGCGTATTCCGCAAAAAATGAAGCCATATTGTTCCGATTACGTCGTATCGCCCGGTCAAGAACACTCAATTTGTCAGTATATTTGACTAACAGGGCCCTATTCTTACGCTTCAGTTTCTGTATTTCCTTTTCGGTGAATTTTACGTAATCTTCGGTCTTCGTAAGTTCATCCGCACCCACGGGAGTCATCGCACGTAAGCTATCGGCTTCTGCTTCGAGTTCATCACGTTCTGTCATGACACTAAGCAGCGCAGCCAATGCCTTCTTATATTTTTCCTCGTTTGAGTCAACGACGATCTGGGAACGTTTCACCTGCGTCTTCAACTTGTCGATCTTAGCGATCTCGCGTTTGATTACTTTCGAACCAAATTGGGCACCCGTCACTGTGACCTCTTGATCTTCTTTAGAGCTGTGACAAACTGGGCATGTTCCCTGTTCCGCTAGTCGACGCAGTTCCGCCGACAAACCAGATCGCCGACTTCCACAAACAAGGCATCCACTCTCTCCCAACAAGTTTGTAAAAACGTTCCTTGCGGTCTCGGAGAGTTTCGGAAAAAGCGTAACGAAGTACTGATGATGCCTGAATTCAAGCTCGCGACTGGCTTCTTCAAGCTCCAGTTTCAGCGCGTCCAGTTTTGCTCGGTTAGTGTTGCGAATTCTCTCAAGCTCATCTGTAGCCTCTCGCAGACTCTCCGCTCGCCGTTCAATTTGTGGCAGGCGATCTTCAAGGTATCTCGTGCGATCTGTGACTTCGGCTGACGACGATGATCGCGCTCGCATGTTCAGAAGTTGTGTCTTGTAGCGTCTAAGCTGGTCATACATATTCCGGGCTTGACTGTCGATCACTTGGATGTCCCTTGCAATGTTCGCTAGCTCCAAGGCCTCGAGCCCAGTGAGAAAGAGGATACGAAAGATCTCCGCTTGGGCGATTGGATCCCAAACGACTGGAGTTTTCTCCTCCAGAAAGAACAACACGGAGCGAACTAAGAGATGAAAGTCATACTGCGAACTACAGCCAGCCAGTTGCCATATTTCATCCTCAGGTATTTCGACCTGCGTAAAGAGATCATTTTCATCAATCTCAAGGGAAATTAACGACAAGTCGCTCAACCTTCGAGCAACAAATAGCTTTCGATCTCCGAAACTAAACTCACCGCTCGCAGTGCCATCGGTCCAGGCCGACTTATCGCGCTTAGAGAAATAGTTAAAATATTTCAGTTCCTTTAGGCGACGTTGGGTCAACTGAATTTCATTGCCTTTATAGGGATCAAAAGGACCGACCAAAAGGCGATAAATGATATTCAGCAACGTAGTTTTCCCAAGGCCATTAACACCGGGAATAACGGTCACTCCCCGTTCGAATTTATGATCGATTCCTTCTCCGGTCTGGCCCGGGAATAGACCGTAATCCTTCACGACAAGGTGTCGTAGGATGGGGAAGCGAATGTTTGGGTTTCCCATACGTTAGATTGATCAAGCCGAAAATTGGGATACGACTGTCACTGCTCTTTGCGAAGAAATTGAATGGGTGCGGTTGTTGAGCGTTACCATTGTGCCCGATTCTTGAGCGCATTGCTAGATCCAGTGTTAGAACCGCCAGTTCGGCGATTGCAATGAAAAGAGCGCCCGTAAGTCAACCTGCAGTTCGAAAAGTTTGAGGGCGGCTGCGATCTTATCGGGCCTCTACTCTGGATCGACGCCGTACGTGGCGAAGAGTTGAGAGATTGAAATCTCCAAGGCCAACGCCAGCTTTGGATATTTTCTATTGCAAGGTTTCGCGCGGCTTTGCCGCCTGATGTGCGGTAAGGCTCTTCCTTACCGTCTGCGTTCTTTTATCTCCATGGGGCTACGCCCCAAAGGGGGCATAGCCCCCGGAATTTATTTTCCGGACTTCGGAAAGTCGCAGACTTTCCGCACATCAGGCGGCGTAGCCGAAATCCAAGAACAAAGTTGGAGCCTTCGACCTGAATGGTGTGCATGTCGTAGCTCTTTGTAGATTGTCACTCATAGTCTGTAGACATGTGAGTGAAATCGCATACCTTGAGCTACGTGAGAAATAATCGTCTGCCGTCCAGATCCTCGCGAACTGTTGAGCTTGAGCCTCTCGCCTTGCCCGAAGACGAGATCCGCCGATTGGTGGTGCTCACAACCTCGCGGTACAAGATCGAGCCGTTCGTCAGGCAGTTGATCAGGCTGATGGATAATTTGAAGGCAGGTCAGACTAGGAATATCGCTAAACTAACCAGACCGGGGAAGGACAAATCACGCGCTTTGCTGTTCGCGGCGATTGCAAAGACTGCCAACGAGGGACGAGCGATGGCGGCGTATCACACGACTTATCAAGCGGCGCTCTACGCTTACGAGAACAGTCTCGATCACTGGCTGGCTTTCCATGAGTACCTTGGTTGTTTGCGGCGGAAGAGATGATGCCTCGCGAATCGGAGGCGCGGCCAGGATGTCCGCAAACTTCAGGAAGCAGTGAACAAAAAGAACTAGCCGCAGATGAACGCAGAAGAACACGGATCAGAACAAATGAAGCGAACGAAAGCTGTTCTCTTTAGTTTTTCTATCAGCGGTATCTGCGTTAATCCGTGGCTAATTTATATCCTCTGTAACACGTCGACTTATTCAGAGGTTCCTTTAGTTTGTCGGACATTTCCATTGTCAGAAAGTTTTTGTGTCCGCCTAATTCTAGTTAGGCGGAAGTCTGTGATATACGAGTTCCGGCAATTCTGCATTTCAAAGAAATGAATAGGAGAAATCTATGGTGCGAATCGTGTTGGGTGTTATTGCCGGATTTTTTTCCTGGGTGATTGCGTGGTTCGGAGGCGAGAAGATTCTTTCGGTCCTTTGGACGGAGTTCGGTACTCATCAACGCGCGTTCCAGGCGGCCATTGAGAATGGCGCCGATGCATCGGGATTCACAGCGGACACGACCATGCTTCTCACACATATTGTCCTCGCATCAATAGTCTCGGTGACGTCCGGATTTCTGGCCTCGCTGATCGCTGGTGGAACTCAACGCGCGCCGCTGGTCCTGGGCATTCTGATGCTGGCGCTCGGTGTATTGAAGGCGGCGATGTCATGGCCGCTTGTTCCAATTTGGTATCACGTTATCTTTACGGCGATTCTACTTCCACTGGTGCTCATGGGCGGTAAACTGTATACATCGACTTAAGAGCCCGATTGAGAAACGGAGGATGCACGATGGCCAAACTGATCTACTCCGGGTTTACGTCGCTCGATGGTTATGTTGCGGATGAAACCGGCAACTTCGACTGGGCGGAGCTGAGTGAGGAAGTCTTCGCCTTCATTAACAACCGCGAGAGGCGGATCGGCACCTATCTTTTTGGGCGCAAGGTGTACGAGACGATGGCCGTTTGGGAGACGCCAGAGGTGATTCCCGATTTGCCGGCAGCCGCGCTGGAGTACGTGCCCATCTGGCAGGCGGCTGAAAAGATCGTGTACTCGACGACGTTGCAGACGGTCTCTGCGGCCAGGACGCGGCTCGAGCGGAAATTCGATGAGGACGCTGTACGGGAACTAAAGGCAGGAGCAACCCGAGACGTTGGGATAGGAGGTCCGGCCCTGGCTGCGCAGGCTATTCGAGCCGGCCTTGTTGACGAATTTAACCTGCTCATCGCACCGATCATCGCGGGCGGCGGCAATCCATATCTGCCAGACAAGGTCCACGTGAAGCTCGAACTTGTCGATGAACGCAGGTTCGAAAATGGTCTGATTCACGTTCGGTATCGTTCAAAGATGTTAGATGATAGATGTTAGATGTCGGTGGTCAGTGGTCAGTGAGCAAGGACTAGCATCTGACATCCAGTATTTGAGGTAAGATCAATGTGCAGGAATATCAAGACGCTGTTCAACTTTGACCCCCCGGTGACCGACGACGAGATCCGCGCCGCGTCGCTGCAGTTCGTTCGAAAGGTGACCGGCTTTAACAAGCCTTCAAAGGCGAACGAAGAGGCATTCGACGCGGCGGTGGAGCAGGTGGCTTCCGCCTCGCGGACGCTGCTCCATTCGCTGGAGACGAACGCGCCGCCGAAAAATCGCGAGGAAGAAGCGGCGAAGGCGAGGGAACGGGCGCAGGCGCGGTTCGCTTGAGCCGCGTGTCTCAGTCGGCGGCTAAACACATAAACACACTGGAGAATTGAAAATGGATAAGCAAGCAAAGAATACGATTTGTCTTTGGTACGATCGCGACGCCGAGGAAGCGGCGCGATTTTATGCCGAGACCTTTCCTGATTCATCAGTTGACGCGGTGCATCACGCGCCGGGAGACTTTCCGTCCGGTAAGAAAGGCGATGTGTTGACGGTCCAATTTACGGTGCTGGGAATTCCTTGCATTGGGCTCAATGGCGGACCCGCGTTCAAGCACAACGAAGCATTCTCATTCCAGGTCGCAACCGGTGACCAGGCCGAAACCGATCGTTACTGGAACGCGATCGTCGGCAACGGCGGCGAAGAGAGTGCGTGCGGATGGTGCAAGGACAAATGGGGGTTGTCGTGGCAGATCACGCCGACCGTTTTGATCGAAGCGATAACAGATTCCGACCCTGCGGCCGCCAAACGAGCGTTCGATGCGATGATGACGATGAAGAAGATCGACATCGCTGCAATCGAGGCCGCACGCCGCGGTTGAGGTTGCAATCTTCGAAGCGTGCCCGCTTCCATCGAAGTCCTTCCGCGGCCGCGCACTGGCTACTAATCCAACCGGGGCATTAGCGGTGGTCGAAGAGAACGGCGGAGTTTCGGAGGTCTGGTTGAGAACGAGCGCGAGAATTATGTCGCGCCGGCTGAAGCATTTGAGTTATCGACCCCGAGCGAGCTCGCCCGCCAACATCAGTCCGGTCGGACCGCCTCCGGCAATCACTACTGCATGCTCGGTCATTTCACCCCTCTGTTCGACATGACTCTGGTCGCGATCGGCTCCCGTTAAATCAGTGAAACGGAAGAGAGGGTTCCCGCAAAGGCGCAAAGGTGTTGAGCTTTACTTATCGTTGCGGATTTCTTTGCGCCTTTGCGTCTTTGCGGGAACCTGTTTTCCTCGTCATAGCTGAGACCGACTCGCGTCGTGCGAGCCATCGGACCTCCAATTCCTCAGCCGCGCGCCACTTGCACTTTCGTCCCGTACTCGAGCGATGCCTCAAAATCCCCGCGTCCCTGCGGAGTCAGGTCCAGTATGTTCCAAATCGGATTCCATTCATCAGTCCCGCGCATATCGATGTCTTCGGCCAGCCGAGGGTGAACGCTGTAAAAATGTCGCAGCGTGCCGTCGCTGTCTCGCGTGAAAACCGAAATCGTCGAGTCCTGATTTCCTTCACGATCCTCGCTGCCGAGATCGTACTTAAAAGTGCCGTCGCCGGCGCTGAGCAAACGCAGCTTGTCCCAACCTCGTTCGCGGGCAAACGAGCGCAACGTAGACGGATCAGCCGCAGCTACGACCGCCATGTCAATATTTTGGGCCAGGTGATGAGCAATTCCGTTCCAGTTATCGAGCCACGACGTACACATGGGACATGGTGTGGTTTGCTTCTTTCCGAACATCATCTGATAGATCACGAGCGCGCGACCCGGCGTCGTGAAAAGTTCGCTCAACCGCACCTTCCGTACCGGCTCGTCGCCTTTGTCGAGAGAAGCCGGTCCTTCAAGAAATTCGTAATCGCTGATCGTCGCACCCTCCGGCAAGCCCCGCCTCAGCTCCGCGCATCGTTCGCGCAGATTCAATAACTCAATTTCCGCCAGCCTCAGCTCCTCGCGCTTTGCAAGATATTCCGGCGACTCATTCGGCAGATTAGTTTGACGATAGGTTCCGTCAATCATTTCATGAACCATTAGTTTCACCTCCGGTAACGAACATAGTTCTTCCGCTTTCCAATCGATCGAGGGCATCGAAGGAGATCAGGAGAGACAAGTTGAAGGGGAACGACAGAATTGTACCATGAGCTCGATTCTTGTCCCTGCACGGTGTCAGCGCGGAGCCTGCATTTTTTTGAATTAGACGATGCTCCGTGCTAGAGTCTCGCGCGGCTCGTCTCACAAAATGGCTCTGCTGCTTATCAATTGGTAGGTAGTCTTGCAGCATCCCACATGCTTCACCGACTAGCCAGTCTTTCCATTTAGCAAATTTCTTAGTACTCAGTTTTGCCTCCGCTTGTCTCGGCGTCGCATGGTTCGACTCTGCGTCAAGTCAAGCTGTTGAACGAGGAAATCATGACCAACTCAACCTCAGATCCAGAGAAGGCCACCCATGTGCAATCAGTTACCATTACGGAGTTTGCCCGCTTGTTGCAGAAAGCGCGGAAAGACCACCGGCAAATAGTCCCGATTGTCGGCGCCGGTCTCTCAGCCGATTCCGGCTTTCCGGTAATTAACGCAATCGTGCGCTATTTTGGAAAGCTCTATAAATACATCGAACAGCACGGCCCTCTGCGGCTCGAGGGCGTCCCGGAAATCAACTATCTGATAACGCTTTTCGAAGAGTATGCAGAAAAGCCCTGGCGTTTTGTAGAAGACTTCGGTTGGCCCGATCGCTTCCAGCTCAACCAGGATCTGGATGCCTCACTGAGAGAAAACGTCCTAAACGACGAAGCGGAGCGGATGGTCGAAAGTGCGGTTCGTAGCGGCCTCGATAAGGTACTTCCCCGCGTAAATCAAACAGGCGCCAGAAAGTATGACGAGCTTCGTAACGATGTCTACGAGATAACAGAAGGCCTGGGGGGATTCAACAAAGCCTTGCTGGCAAAGCCTCGAAAAGCCGGTGAGGATCCTATTATTACAGCCGTTCGCTCGATTCGTCGACGATTGGAAATAAGCGGGCTGAATAGCACTGCATTTGACATTATTGGTGATTGGCGTCGTCTGATTCTGTTCTTCACAAACTACCGGAGCGATTACGCTGATGCGCTGTTCGCACGGTTCGGATCGTCTCGCCAACCCGGACAGGGACATCGATTTCTGGCTTTTCTAATAAGATTTCTCGCCATTCCCACGGTCTTCACCTTCAATTTTGATTCTCTGATCGAACAGGCGTTAGATTCGGATGGGGCTCCGCCCAAAGTGTTTGCGATGGAGCGCGGGGCTGGTCTTCCTCACCCTGGTTTGGTTCGCGACCGTTTGTCGGTCATTAAGATGCACGGCAGCACTCATGCGCTATTGCTTGACGAGCAACTGGATCGTCCGCTTAGCGAAGAATATCTCAAGCGTTTTGCCGAAATAACCGGCTCGAACCCTTTACTTCTTGTAGTTGGCTGCAGTGACAGCGACCAGAGGCTGCGTGATATCGTCAGTGAAGTTGTGAAGAATGCTTCACCCTGCACCCCCTCCGTCCTGTGGCTGCATTATGAACCCAAGTCTCCGCTTTTCCTGAATAAATTGATTTCTGAAGGCGACCCGAAAACGCATGAGAAGATTCTTGCTTGTCCCACCAACAACCCGGGAGCTACGTTGCAGCACCTTTACTTGTGGCTTACTGGGTGCCAACCGGCTGGCAGCTTTCCGTATCTCGCTCATGTCGAACCGCCCGTCCACATGCGCAAGGAGCTCCCTGATAGTCATCCGGCGAGCGCACCGCAAGAACGAAATCGGTTTGAGTTGATTTCGTCACTGTCGACAGAACCGCTGGGCCCGTCTAAAGAAACGCCGATCCCGTCTGCCTCACATGTGTTGCTCGAACGAGCGAACGATTGGACGCGAAACGGCTACCACTTTATCTGGATTGATCTGGAAGCCCTGCATACGTTTGCCGGAGTCGTAGGAGCAATTATCGATCAGTGCCGCAAGTACGATCCCGATTTGGCGCCAAGCGTTCTGCCGGTCGACATCGATAGTCTTAGTGATAAAGGACAGGAGGAATTTCTTCACGACACGATAGGCATAGCCGTAAATCGGGTGGCGCGCGCGTTGCGCCGAGCCAGATATTACCTTGCACTTGACGGCCTTGAGACGTATGCCTGGCCGGCCACCACGCATCACGGCCTTTCGCACATGGCGATACAGAACAATGCTCGGCGCCGCCTGAAAAATCTGGGCGAGTTTCTGAGAAGATTAGTTGGCTTGAAAGAGGGCTTGGGTGAGTCGCTGGTTGGCATTAGCGTCGACCGACCCATCTCCCGGCACGAGAAAGATCTCAGCGTACATCTTGCACTGGACAAGGTTGTGGGCCAGTTGTCCAGACAACGACGTTGCATTAATAGCGTCCCGGAGAAAAAGAAGAATTTTGTTTTTGACGAGCGCTTTGAATACCTGACAGACGACGTGCCGTTGCTTTCTTTGAAGAAGCAGGAGCCCGCGGAGCCTTCAAACGATTACGACATACCGTCCGCACGCACGGCTCTAATTTTGTTCAACCTTTCGTGCTACCGCCGAATTCGCCCACTGCTGGCTGTGCGCCATCTCATCGAGCCGCTATTGGAAAAAAATGAAAAGCAGGAAAACGACCGCGTCGAGCGAGTCCTGCAGGTGCTTATCAGCCAATTGGGTAGCGACGTCCTAAAGCAGTTGGAGGGCGGCGGATTTTGGTTCACCCGTACTATCCGGAACCTGGTGTATTCATGGAATACAAAGCATACGGATACGGATGCGATGAGCGAATGCCTGGATGGCGTCGACAAGGATGACAAGCCTGTAAAAAACCGGGAACAGGTCTGTAAAAGGTCGGCGTTTCAGTTGTGCCTTGCGGCGATGACTCACCAGCGAATTGCCCGGATCTGGTATACGCGCACTTTTGTGCAGTCACAGGATACGTTTTCTTTTCTGGAGTACACGTATCACAGGATTTCGAGCGTTCGCAATTTGGTTAAGCTTCGCAGGTTGGTGCAGGTAGCCAGGATCGAGGGAACGGAAATCAGGGAAGCTGTGTTGGGAGGGATACACAGTTGGGTAAAGTTAAACGGCGACGTAAATTCACAACAAGCTGATGCGAAGCAACCCGAATTCGAGAATGACGACTTCATTAATGAACTCCCTGAACTCCGTCCGGACCATCGAAAGTTCGACGCAGCAACCTTACTCGACAAAATAGAAAAATTTCTTGAGAGACGGCACGGGGATGAGCTGGGAAGTCTTTATCGTGCCTGGACCCGATCGGAGGTGGCGTTGCGTACGCAAGTTCCGGCCGAGCAACTTCTGCACTGGTGTAACGAGTTGTTAACCGATGATCTCAAGCATCGCTGTAACCATGTGGTGGTTCGGTACCGTGGAAGGGGGAAAAGGAAGGATCAGCCCCCCTTCAAACTTGAACATCACAAGTTGCAGCTCAAAGTCGGGCAAGGTGATGAATTGATCGATGAAAGTATCGAAAAAGGAGTGATAAGAGAGTTTCGTCAATACCTTCAGAACCTCCAAGCGAAATTATGGATGGAGCGTTCCGACTATCAGACCTGCATCCGCGAACGATGGGGACATTTGCTCGACGCTAATCCGGAAATGAGAGCTGCGATGGTTAAAGATAAAGACTATGAAATTTCAAAAGAAGGTCCGGTCGACCTGGAAAAGGCAAAACTCCTTGAGAAAGATCGCCGACTCTTACGTTCATGTGATGCTGAGCAGTGTCATCTGCTGTTGGATATTGCGAATTGCAAACTTCAATGGGAAGTCGAGTCCGGCTATACCGACTCTGATATAACGGAAAATCGCAAAGCTCCCATGCGCCTTCTGAAGAGAATCAGGATACAACTAAGAAGGAGGGAAGCACTTTGGAAGCAGACAGTCAGCGAGCAGCAGACGGCCGGCGAAGATCAGTCAGTTGGCGAGGGGCGTCCAACAAACGCGTTGCCGATAGCGAGCAAAGATCGGCCCGCAACGCCGGCGGAATTCATCCACTTGAATGAGGCGTGGCTACGACTTCTCCATCTGCAGGCGGAAAATCAAATGGGCCGCACTACGGTGTTCACGCACGATGGCTTCGACGCCGAGCCTGATAAGTGGATGCCTGATTGCCTGGCATTAGGTCAGGTCCGCAAAACAATTTCCGAAGGCCTGGAACGAATTAAGACCCACGATTCCCGTACTCACCAGGCGCCGCGCAGTGTATTGATGGATCCGACTACCGACGGAGCGCTGTACCTGCAATACCGGTCAGTCTTTTATATGCTCAAAGGCCGGACTGAATGGCAAAGCCGAATCGCAAACTTCGACAGGGCGCAATGGTGCTTTGAGATGGCTCGCGGCGGCTTGGGTAATAATAGTCCGCTTATGATGGCGCTTATCGACCTGTATTCTGTCGAGGCTCTGCTGGGCAGTGCTCGCAAGTTGCTGCGAGATGCGGATTCGGACGAACAAGCAAAAAAAGCTTGCGACGAGGCCTGGGGTCTTTACGAGTCCGCGCATGGTGGATTAGAACGCGCTCGTGAATCGTTGCTGGCAAGCCGTCGCAACGTCATTTGGCGAAAGTTCTTTTTTCGTCTTACTACTCAGTATCATTCTGATCGCCTTCTCCTGGGTTACGCTCGGCTAAAGTCGAAGCTGGAGAAAATGCGGGCGCCGCTGAATTCTGGAGAAGATAATGATAAGGAGAAACAGCGTGAGGAATGTAAGGTATTGTTGAGACTCCTTCTGCGGAGGTTGCGCCGGGCCTATCAAAGTCTATTGACGGCCCTGGATCTCTACCTGCCTCAACCATTCGACCTGAAGCAAAAGAACCCGTGCCCGAATCGGTTTCGCTGGCTTTACAGGATGTGGTGGGAGTTGACTCTGTCCGGGCACGCAATCGGACGACTGGGGTTAAGTCTTGATCCGGACATCAAGCGAGACCCGGCCCGTGAATTTATTAATGGTCAGATACGATGGCTGAACGAGATCGGCGGGATTAAATCTTCCGTCCTGGGCCGCGATATCGAGGGCAAGTATGAGTTACTGGAGAACGCCTACGACGAAATAGTGAAGAATCCCGATAATCTTCACGGGGCGAAACGGGCTCTCGATGAACGAAAGAAATTCATTGATGCTGCGATGGAAGCTGCAAAACCGAGGGTGATTCAGTGAGAAGTTGGTGGTGCTGGGGGGCAGGTCTTGAATCGCCAATTTATTTTGCAGCACCGGATCTCTTGCCTTCCCGCTCACCCACAAATCCCAACTTCGACTCTACGCCGAAGGCGTTCGCTAATTTCAGCCCTGGGTTCGAGCGTTCGCGAGAACCCTGGGGAAACAATCGGTTGCATGCTGCCTTTGTCGCAACTCTGAAGGAGTTGCGACCTTCACGGCCAGTCATATGAGTTCGTCGTTCACAGTCGTGAGCGAATGATGATTGACGCCGCCGATGCCAAGCCCTAAAATTTCGACACGCCACAACAGAACAACTGACATTACAAGCGTTGGTCGGTTCCTTGATTTGAGCTGAGTCGATTTCGCGATCCGTTTTCTCGCGAGCGGACGTGGGTAGAGCCATGTCTGGTTCCGCTATTAACTCGGTTCTCAAGCGACAGTCGGAACGACTCCGCTGACTTCCTCGGGACCGACTCTGGAACAAGCCCAGGTTGTTCACACAGACTTAACCTTCGTCCTTGATCATCAGGTAACGCACAAATGCCTAAATCCCGGTTGAGTTCTGCAAACGAAATTCTACAAGGTGTTCAACACCAGAAAGAGAGGCCAGATGAGTACTATCACGACAAAAGATGGAACCCAGATTTACTACAAAGATTGGGGCACCGGCCAGCCGGTTGTTTTCAGTCACGGATGGCCGTTGACGGCCGACGCCTTTGAAGACCAGATGTTCTTTCTGGCCTCGAATGGCTTCCGGTGCATAGCCCATGACCGTCGAGGCCACGGTCGCTCAAGCCAGACGTGGGGTGGAAACGACATGGACACGTATGCCGACGATCTCGCGGCGCTCGTCGAATCGCTTGATCTCAAGGATGCAATCCACGTCGGCCACTCGACCGGCGGAGGTGAGGTCACTCGTTATATCGGCCGTCACGGAACCAAACGCGTAGCCAAAGCGGTGTTGATCAGCGCGGTTCCACCGTTGCTGGAAAAGACCGAAGCTAATCCTAATGGATTGCCGATCGAGGCGATCGACCAGATACGCGCCGGAGTGCAAGCCGACCGCAATCAGTTCATGACTGATTTCCGCATCCCTTTCTTTGGTTTCAATCGACCAGGCGCAAAAGTCTCGCAAGGCTTGCTCGATAGTTTTCTTTTGCAATCGATGTTAGCCAGTCTTCCCGCCACCTACGAGTGCATCAAGGCGTTCGCGCAGACCGACTTCACTGAAGATCTTAAGAGGTTCGACGTGCCGACGCTGATCATGCATGGCGATGACGATCAGGTCGTGCCGATCGCAATCACTGCGATGGTGTCGTCCAAGATTGTGAAGGATGCCACTCTGAAAGTTTACCCGGGTCTACCGCACGGCATGTGCTCGACTCACAAAGATCTCATCAATGCGGATTTGCTCGAGTTCATACAGGCTGAGAAAAGCTCGACACAAGTAGCATGAGTTATGGGCGCAGCGGTGGTTCGCTCGATTGGGAATGCAATCGCCGCTGCGTCTCGAATTCCAGGTTCGCCTGGCCCGATGAGGTTTGGCGATGAAAAGAGAGGGGAATCATGAAGAAGACCATATTGTTGTTAGCTCTGTTGTTTCTCGTGCCGGGCACGTTGATGGCTCAACAGCCCACGGTCACACCGCAGGCAAAAGAGCCCACAGTCACTTCGCTCATGTCGAAAGATCTGACTGACATTCCCGGCAAGGAAGTTTTGATGCTCACCGTCGAGTATGCGCCGGGCGGCACGGATATGATCCACCGACACAATGCACATGCTTTCGTCTATGTGTTGGAGGGCTCGATAGTGATGCAGTTGAAAGGTGGACAGGAAGTAACTCTGACACCGGGCCAGACATTTTACGAAGGTCCCAGCGATATTCATATCGTCGGCAAGAACGCCAGCACTACTAAGCCGTCAAAGTTCGTCGTGCTCCTCATTAAGGAAAAAGGTGCTCCGGTGCTGGTGCCAGTACCGTAGCAAGGCAGGGCATAGGACATAGGACATAGGACACAGGACACAGGACAGGGCAAAGATCAAGACCTAAAACCTAAAACCTAGTGTCTCGGTGATCACGAGGACTGACTTGGGACGACAAACAAAAGTTCAAACTTGAGGAGAAGTTAATCATGACTACGGAAAGTTCAAATAAGAAGATTGTGATTATTGGCGGGTCTGGGCTGATCGGGTCAAAGGTCGTAACGAACCTGGAGAAGCGCGGCTACGAGGTTGTAGCTGCGTCACCAAACTCCGGGGTAAATACCCTGACCGGAGAAGGACTGGCCGAAGCTCTTGCGGGCGCGTCGGTAGTTGTCGATGTGTCGAATTCGCCGTCGTTCGAGGATGCGGCGGTTATGGAGTTCTTCCAGACTTCAACTCGGAACTTGCTCACGTCCGAAGCGGCCGCAGGCGTAGGCCATCACGTGGTCTTGTCGATCGTCGGCTGCGACCAATTGTCCGACAGCGGATACATGCGCGCGAAGGTCGCTCAGGAGGAGATGATCAAGGAATCGTCAGTCCCTTATTCAATCGTGCGGGCGACGCAATTTTTCGAGTTCTTCAAGCGCATCGCCGACTCCGCTACCGAAGACAATAGGGTTCGCTTGCCGTCTGTCGGTTTCCAGCCGTTGGCAGCCGACGATGTCGCCAGTGTGTTGACCAAAATCGCCAGCGAACCGCCGTTGAATGCAGTCGTTGAGTTAGGGGGACCCGAAGAGTTTCGTTTTGATGAATTCATTCGCCTCGGCCTCAACGCCGGTGAGGATCCGCGCGAGGTGATCGCAGACCCGCACGCGCTTTACTTCGGCACTGAGTTGACCGAGCGCTCACTTGTCCCGAGCGACGGCGCGATCCTGGGGGAAACAAGGTTTGAAGATTGGCTTAACCAGTCCGCAAGTCAGACCGCTACTGCGAATAAGTAGCTCGCCACTGTCGCAAGCGCTTCGAAAGAAGCGACTGGTTCCGAAAGTTAACGAATCTTGCTCAAACGAGGTTGCGGGTTTCAAACAGCCAGGAGATTCACCATGAGCGAAGAAGAATTGCAATTGCTGATAACGCTGGATGATCCGGGGGGCGAACCTGAAGAGGATATTTTCAACCATCTTCAGACTAAAAACACACTTGAGTACTGGCTCGGTCAGCGCTTTCCGGCAGGTTGTCGGGTCGACCAGGGCGTAGAAGCCGTTGGTGACAATGACGCCGACAAGGTGACGTTTGGCGAGGGCGATTGGACGTGCACCATATCGAGACTGACCGGCAAGTCGAATGTTTCAATGAAAGATATGAGCGGAAACGCGATTGATCCGCCAACCGAGAAATTCGACATCGAGATCTGCACAGTCACTCAAAGGAAGAACGGAGAGATAGTCGAGCAGAAAGTGTTTTATGACCTGGCCGGAATGCAGAAGCAAATTGGGGTTATGTGAAGTTGGACCATGGTTCCGGATTGACCTGGCAATCATCAAATCGCTTGTTTCGGCTGGTGTACTTCAGCTCTGATCTGTGCGTCTTTATTAGCCCGCTTACTCGATAATGCCTGTGTGCCGGGACCATAGGTTGATTTGATTGAATTGACTCGCAGTTGGCGCACAAAAACTTCGCTGCTTGATTAGAGCGAACCTACGTTCAGTTGAGAACAAAGCCATGAGCGAAGAGAAGTGGATTGTTTCAGACAAAGATCATCTTGGCGGTAAACCCCGCGTACAAGGGACACGCATCTCCATAGCTTTTCTCGCTCGAATGCTTCGCCAGCGGAATGAGCGTGGATGAGATCGTCGACTCTTTCCGACCTTGACCGAGGACGCCGTTCAGGGTGCATTGCGTGAGCTGGCGCGTGAAAAGGAAGTAGCAGCAGCTTGAGGATTCTCCTTTGACGGAAACATGCCGCGGAAGCTGCTAGCGGCTTTGGCAGCAGAAGGTCACGAGGTCGATTCGGTAAAGTCGCTTCAACTGCAGGGAATCGATAACGGAGCGCTCTATCAATTCGCCGTGTCCATTACGATCTTTGCTTTACGCGTGACATAGACTTTTCAAGAGGCGTGCGATCGTCGAAAACCAGCCGCGCGCTTGAAGCTCGTTCACGTGGTCATCCCACAGACCCGACAAGACGAATTCAACACTTCCTCATCGCGTTTCGGGAAACTGAATGGTTGAGCCACGCGAGCGGCGACGATTGGCCAGTTGGATAGAGCGAAACAGAACGCCTCTCATCGTCCTGATCTGTTTGAGTTGAAGTGGTGCCGGGGGCGGGACTCGAACCCGCACGGCCTTGCAGCCAACGGATTTTAAGTCCGTCGCGTATACCATTTCGCCACCCCGGCGTGCCGGCAGAACATAACATGTCATTAGCGAGGCCTTCAATTGTTCAGATGTCCGACAAGCTTCAGCTTGTCGACGACGCGCCGAAACAACAAGAAGCTCGAATCAACCTCAACGAGCTGAACCAGCCGGTTGCTTAGCTTTCGTCGGACGATAGTTCCTGCTGAGGGCTTCCTTAACCGATTTATAGCAAATTGAACATTCGGCTCGTCAACGACAAACTGAAGTTTGTCGGACATTCCCGCTCCGCCGGTTCACACTCGCTTGCATGCGGTGCTAGAATGCGGCAGATACAAATCACATCAGAGTCTTGCTACAATGCCCAGTAAAATGATGCAAGACAAAGCGATGGAAATGACTGAAGAGCAGGAAGTTTTCCTCAAGCACATTCAGAAAGCCGGACTAAAGCGTACCGCCCAGCGAGACCTTATCCTGGATGTTTTTCTGCGAACCGAACAGCATCTTTCAAGTGAAGATCTTTACCGTTTGGTTCAGAAGGAAGATGTCAATATCGGGCAGACCACGGTCTATCGAACGCTGAAGTTGCTTACCGACGCGGGCCTGGCGCGCGAAGTTCGTTTCGGCGACGGACGAACGCACTACGAACACAATTACAAGCACGCGCATCACGACCACATGATCTGCACCGAGTGCGGCAAGATCATCGAGTTCTTCTCGGCCGAGCTCGAAGCGCTACAGGACGCGATGGCTGCGAAGTACAAGTTCGAACCGACTCAACACTCTCTTCGAATCTTCGGAGTGTGTGTTGATTGCCGGGCGGGCCTCCGCCGCACACAAGCGAACAGACGGAGCGGCGCAACCGCGCGTACGTCTCGCCAGCGCGCTGGACGAATAGAAAGGCAAAAAGAGAAGGCGGTCGTCGAAACGCTTTTCGTTTCGGACCAATCCACCTTTCTCCTTTTGCCCTTTGTCTTTTTTGGGTGTAATTTTCTTGCAAGTTTTCCCCAACACATCAAACGCGATTTTGTCCAAAGGGTAAGCAAAAATGAGCGTCGACATCCGATTTGAACCAACCGGCCATCACGGGATTGTCGCCGAGGGAAGCTATCTCTGGGATGCTGCCAAGCGGCTGGGCGTGCGGCTACCAGCCGAATGCGAAGGACGCGGCGAGTGCGATACGTGCGCAGTGATCGTAAGGCAAGGCGCGACTTTGTTGTCGGCTTTGACTGAGGCGGAACGCGAGCGGCTCAGCCCCGAACGTCTTGCCGGCGGCGAGCGATTGGCGTGTCAAACGCGAGTTCTGCACGGCGGCGAGATCATTCTCGAACCAGTACCAGCCACCGAACGCCAGGAAACCGCGGAAGAAGTTGTGGGTGACTTTCGCAAGGAATTCAGAGACATGCCGTTAAAGCAAAAGCTGGCGACTCTGGTCGAGTTCGAAGCGGTGACTGCGTATGAAACACTAAGTGAGATCGCTACTTTCCCGTTTACGGTCGGTGAAAAAGTTATGGACTGGATGGCCGGATTCGGACGCAACATGAGCACACGCGATCGCGAAGTTCGCAGGCCGGCCGAGCATCGAGAGACGGAACCGACCGACTCGGCCGCGGAGTCGAAAGAATGAGCGAAGAGGCTTCGTTGATCGGCGACAGCTCGATGCACAACGCAAGCGAAGCTTCGCCAGGCGGTGATTTCTTTCGCCATCGACTGACCATTCGATTTTCAAATGGCGAGACGATGGTTTACACCGTGCGCGGTGCGCTTCATGCGGAAGACATTCCTTCGACGGTTCGATTTGTAGTTTTGACTTCGTATGAGTGCGACTCGCCGGATAGTTGCACCGAGCTGGTCCTGCTGAATCTCAACGAAATCGCTTTCATCAAAACCGAGCATGTGACGAACGCTGAGCTGGAACGCGAAGCCGCGGAACGTCAGGAGGCTGATCTGCGCAACAACACGACAACGCCTCCGAGAACGTTGGCGCGCATCGGATTTATCTAACCGGGAAGTTTGAGATTTGTTAGGAAGTGGTTTCACGCAAAGGCGCAAAGAACAGAAAACCAAAAGACGCAAAGGACAAGCGATGTAGGTAAGCGCTCAAAATCGCGATCAGAGGAATGCTTTCTTTGAGCCTTTGCGTGAAAATCTCTTTTTGGTTCTCTAAATTCAAAATTCACGTTGATGCAAACTCACACACTGAAAATGTCTAAACCAATCCCGCAGAGATCAGGGGCGATTGTGTTTATTTTGCTCGGCCTAGTTAGCGCGATTTTGTTCGCCGGTTGCCAGGATCCGAAGACCGCTAACCAAAACCCAACACCTGCCGCTTCGCCAACTCCGGTCGCATTCGACGGTAAACGAGCTTTCGAACATGTGCGCAAGCAGGTCGAGTTCGGACCACGCCCGGCGGGCTCGGACGAACTCGCCAGGACCCGCGAATACATGGTCCATGAACTGGGATCGTACGGACTGAACGTGACCAAAGACGAATTTGTCGCGAAGACGCCGATCGGGAACCGAAACATGGCGAACGTCGTGGCCGAGCTTCCGGGACAATCGAACGAAGTCATCATCATCTCCAGCCACTACGACACAAAACTCTTTAAGGAGTTTCGTTTTGTTGGAGCAAACGACGGTGGATCGTCTACCGGCGCCTTGATGGAACTGGCGCGTGTGCTCGCCCAGCGTGGTCAAAAACCGCGATTCACATATTGGTTCGTCTTCTTTGACGGCGAAGAGGCGTTCTGCAAAGAGTGGGACGAGTGCAAAGTGGATGGACAACCGGACAATACCTACGGTAGTCGGCATTTTGTCGCGCAGCTCCAGGCCAAAGGCGAGTTGCAACGCGTTCGCACTTTGATCCTTTTGGACATGGTTGGTTACAGCATGTTGCAGTTCGGACGCGATCTTGAATTGAGCACGAAATGGCTGGTCGATACTATTTGGGACACGGCGCGCGAGCTCGGCTACTCCAATCAATTTGTAGACCGATTTGAAGGCGTCGGCGGCGATGATCACGAACCATTTGTGCGCGCGGGGGTTGAAGCGGTGGATATCATTCAGTTGGCGACCTATTGTTGTTGGCACGAACCGACGGACACGATCGATAAAATCTCGCCGCAGAGTTTGAAGATAGTTGGCGATGTGGTTCTGGCGAGCTTGCCAAAGATTGAGCAGAGGTTGGCGAGTAAGAGTGGAAAGTAGATCCATCCAGGTGTTTGAGATTAGTGAGCAAGCGGGGACAGGGTCCCCTTCCTGACTTGCGTTAGGTTGCGGTAAGAGTCGCCACGAGTGACTTGAATTTGATGAGTGTTTAGGAAATCAAATGTTAAAAGCATCGGACATACTTGTTCCAATCGACTTTTCGCCCACGTCTATCAACGCGGTGCGGGCGGCTGCGGTGATTGCCGCACCTGACGGTGACCTGACGCTGCTTCACGTTATCGATCAGAACTTCGTCGATGACGCAGTTGCGTCGTCGCTAGGCACCAGCGACGAGATCATTCAACGATTGCGCGAGCGCGCCGAGGCGGACTTCGCATCAACGCTGGAAGGGATCACCGTCGAGGGCGTCAATATCGAGCGAATGATTGTTGTCGGCATTCCGTTCGTAGAGATTTTGAAAATCGCGCGCGATCTGGATCTGCCGATGATCGTCATCGGCGTTCGCGGGCGTTCTACTCCGCCGGAAGAATTGTTGTTCGGCTCGACCGCTGAGAAAGTGTTGCGCGGCTCGCGTGTGCCGGTGCTCTGTATACCTTTCTAATCACACCTACCATCCAAACGATGACTGAAAAGAAGAAGAGAATAGCCGTCATTCCCGGAGACGGGATTGGCCCCGAAGTAATCCGCGAAGCCGTTCGCCTGCTGGACCAGCTGCGCGGAACGCACCGGATCGATCTGGAATTTACCGAGTTCGATTGGGGTGCTGAAAAATATTTAAGCGAAGGCGTGACGTTGCCGGAAGGCGGGCTGGAAATGCTTTCGCGAGATTTCGATGCGATTCTCGCCGGCGCGTTCGGCGATCCGCGAGTTCATTCGAACAAACACGCGGAAGACATTCTGTTGGGAATGCGTCGCGGGCTGGATCTGTACATCAACCTTCGGCCGGTGCGTCTTTACGCAGAACGTTTGACGCCGCTTCGAGATCGTAAGATGGAAGACATCGATTTCGTGGTATTTCGCGAAAATACCGAAGGCGCTTATTGCGGAGCCGGTGGTTTTCTTAAGAAGGGAACGCCGGACGAGATTGCCACGCAGGAAGAACTAAATACGCGGCATGGTGTTGAGCGGATCATCGTCGCTGCTTTCGATTACGCGCGCGCGCACAATCGAAAGCGAGTAACGATGGCCGACAAATCGAATGTCCAAAGGTTCGGCGGCGATTTGTGGCAACGAGTCTTCAAAGAAGTCGCGGCTCGTTATCCTGAGATCGAAGCAAACCACCAATACGTCGACGCGATGACGATGTACATGGTGCTTAATCCGACTCAGTACGACGTGATCGTTACCAACAACATGTTCGGCGATATCCTGACCGACCTCGGCGCAGCGCTACAGGGCGGCTTGGGAATGGCGTCATCGGGCAACATTCATCCCGGCCGCGTCTCGCTTTTTGAACCTGTTCACGGAAGCGCTCCGCCGCTTGCGGGTAAAGGAGTGGCCAACCCGATTGGCTCTATTCTGACTGCGGCTATGATGCTAGAATATCTGGGTCATGACACAGCAAGCCAAGAGGTTGAGAATGCTGTTCGAAAGAGCATTGTTGACGGACAGACGACGAAAGATCTTGGCGGGACGTTGACGACGGAGCAGGCTGGAAAGGCAATACGGGAACGGATCGGAGCGGAGTAAGAAGGCTTTTTTAGGTTTTTGGTCTTAGGTTTTTGGTCTTTGATTGTTGTTCGACATTGACGCTGGTTAGCACAAACAGAGAGCCGACGAAGACCTAAAACCTAAAACCCAAAACCCAAACCCGGACCGCTATCAGAAATTGGAATCTCGGAAATATGAACGGCAAGCGAAGAGATTCGGCGCAGCGATTCCTTGCCATCATCGTAATTGTCGCGATGTTGGCGGTGATGGGAATTCCTGTGTCGGTGATAGTCTTTTTCGCGGTCGTGACCTACTTCATCTGGCGTGCGGTTCAACGTTCTGAACATCAGGAAACCGGTCGCATCTTCGAGTTTTTTATCGCAGCCAACGACATCCTTCGCGACGAAGAACGCCGCTGGTTTGGATTCGAGATCGCGGAAGTGATTCATCGCGGCGAGCTGTTGCTGCAATCGCATTATGATCCACCGCCGCTGGTTTATTTCGCGATGGGTGCGCTTTATCACCACGCCGGCGATCACGAATCCGCGGTAGAACATCTGTCGTTCATTGTCGAAAACGACCTGGCCGATGAACGACATTTGAACTCGCCATCGCCGGAACTTCGTCGTTACGTGCATATTTTGCGCAAACTCGAGCGCGAGCCGGCCGAAGCGCCGCAAACAATGGCTGCGATCCGAAGTCTCGAGCGTTCGCGCAGAAATCACGGAAAGGCGATGCTGGATGAGAGCCGTGAGCGGTTGCTTAGCATACCGGCGTTGCGGTCGGCCGCGAGCCATGCCGCGCCGCTGAGTGCCAGCGGTCCCGGTAGCCGAACATCGGACTCGGGTACTGCGAAGGCGCAGGGATCGCTTGCCAAGCCTCCGCCTATCGCCGACGTCTTGCGCGATGTTTACGAGGAAGAAAAGAAGACCGCCTGAGAAGTCCCGGGCTCAACTGTTTTAGGAAAGGTAGTTATCGAATGCTGCCTTTCCTTTTTTCTTTGTCTCGTAATGGGTCAATTTCGAGTATGGCGAGTAAAAATACAGGTTCCCGCAAAAGGCGCAAAGAAATCCGCAAAGATAGATTTCGCGCAACACCTTTGCGTCTTTGCGCCTTTGCGGGAGCCCATTCTTTTCAGTGGTATTGACCTACCACCGTTTGCGAAGTCAGTTTGCAAAGAGAGAGCTTTGTTGCTTGAACAATAGACGCTAGAATCCTTCGCACCGCTGACGAGTTCCACAACTAAACAAAATGCTATCTGCTGAAATCATCGCTGTCGGGTCCGAACTCTTGACGCCGGATCGGACGGATACCAACAGCCTCTGGCTGACAGAAAAACTGAACAGTATCGGGATCGAAGTAAAGCTAAAGACGATTGTTGGCGACGACGATGCGCGTTTGGAAGAAACGATTCGAGATGCGCTGAAGCGCTCGAGCGTAGTCATCACAACCGGTGGGCTGGGCCCAACCGAAGACGACATCACGCGAAAGGTGACGGCGCGGGCGATGGGTCGGCGGTTAATGCTTGACGAAAAAGTGCTGGCCGAAATCAGCGCGCGCTTTCTAAGCTTTGGCCGCGCCATGCCGCAAACAAATTCGCGACAAGCGATGGTGATCGAGGGCGCGGAGGTGCTGGCCAATCCAAACGGCACGGCGCCTGGCATGTATCTCGAAACCGACGGACGGGTGGTCGCGCTGTTCCCGGGTCCGCCGCGCGAAATGCGACCGATGTACGAAACTTTCGTCCATCCTAAACTGGCTGCGAAGACCGGCGGCGTTCGGTTTGCGCGTCGAGTGATTCGCGTTGCCGGCATGGGAGAATCGGCGGTGGACGAGCTGATCTCGCCGGTCTATCTGCAGTACACAAATCCGCAGACGACGATTCTGTTTAACAAGAGCGAGATTGAGATTCATCTTTCCGCGCAAGCCAAAACCGAGCAAGAGGCGGAACTGTTGTTGGATGGATTGGCGGGACAGATCGAAGAGAAGCTGGGCCACTCGATCTTCGCGTTTCATGGCGAGAAGATGGAAGAGGTTATTGGGCTTCGATTAACGGTTACCGGTTTCACTTTGGCTGTCGCCGAAAGCTGTACCGGCGGCTTGATCGCCCAGCGCTTGACCGAAGTTCCGGGCTCGTCTGCTTACTTCATGGAAGGCGTGGTGTCGTATTCGAACGAGGCGAAGATAAGAACGCTTGATGTCAGTCCGAAGCTGATCGAGAAACATGGCGCGGTCAGTGCGGAAGTCGCCGAAGCGATGGCCGAAGGAGTTCGGCGACGCGCCGATACTGATTTCGGGCTTTCCATCACGGGCATCGCCGGTCCGGGCGGAGGAACTGAGAAGAAACCGGTCGGCCTCGTTTACATAGCGCTGTCGGATGATGCACACACAGAGCACCGAAAGCTGATGATTCCGGGCGATCGCCATTTGATTCGTTGGCGAGCATCGCAAGCCGCGCTCGACCTGCTGAGAAGACGCCTTATCTGAATCGGCAAGATGTCCGACAAACTTTAGTTTGTCGATGACTTTGATGGGAAATCAATTTTCAAGAAATGCTCAAGTTGTCACCATGTAGTAACTATTCCCATGCGAACGACAAACTGAAGTTTGTCGGACATTAAGAGGAAACGGATGAAGACCAGGCTGTCCTATCTTACGATTGTCTCTCTGCTTTTTTGTGTGTGGTCACTCGCATGCAGCTCAAAACAAACCGAAGTTCAATCAAACGCGACGAACAACGGTTCAGCGACGACGGAGGGCGATGCGCAGCAAGGCGGCGTTGCCGGCGCGAAAAACGCGAGCGGGAGAAGGTTTCGAGGAAGCGTAGGCGACAAAAAAATCGAGATGACCCTGCGCCGCGATGGTGACAAGCTGGCGGGAACATATTTCTACCGCAAAGTCGGAAGCGAGCTGTCGCTTAGCGGCACGATCGACAGCAAAGGAAAGTTCGCGTTAAAGGAATTCGACAACAGCGGAAAGCAGACGGGATCGTTCAAGGGCGATTGGGATGAATCGTCCAATCTGTCGACCGCGATGCTGGGCGGGTCGTGGTCGAAACCGGGAAGTGATCAGGAGCTTTCGTTCTATGCGATCGAACAGGTGATCGAGTTCACCAACGGTCTGCGAGTGGTCACAAAGGAAATCGCGGAAGACGAAAAGAAAAAACCATTTTGGCTTGCGGCTGACTATCCCGAACTCGCAGGCGTGGCTAATCCAAACGTAGACAAGTTCAACGCGGAGGTCAGGAGCATAGTTACGAAGCAAACTCGGGAATTCAAACAGATCGAGTCCGAGTCGACCGAATCGGACTCCACGATGGATCCCGAGATGAGGAGCTTTTTGGAGATCACTTACGACGTCACGCTCGCTACAAATGACCTGGTGAGTCTTGTGTTCAATATCGCAAGTTATGAACGCGGCGCAGCCCATCCGAATCATCGCTCGTTGGTTGTCAACTATGATTTGAAAAGCGGCAGGACTCTTAAGCTGAGTGAGCTTTTCAAACCCGGCGCGGATTATTTGAACGTCATCTCGCGATACAGC
This sequence comes from Pyrinomonadaceae bacterium, assembly GCA_963702045.1. GTDB lineage: Bacteria > Acidobacteriota > Blastocatellia > Pyrinomonadales > Pyrinomonadaceae > JACMLC01. Next base: position 2,999,707 of record OY969701.1, on the reverse strand, counting down.
ATCGCTGATCTTAAGAAGCAAGCCAACGATCCAAACTACCCTGTTGACATGATTGAGCAGGGGGCCGCGCCCGAGGCTGAGAACTTTGAAGCGTGGAATATTTCCCGAAAGGGATTGGCGATCACGTTCGATGCGTATCAGGTTGCATCGTACGCCGAGGGCCCGAAGCACCTGATCGTGCCATACCGAGAATTGAAGACGATCAGCCGAGCGGACGGTCCGCTTGCAGCCGTAGCGCCGTAGGAGCGCAGGCGAGCCGCCTGCACTCCGTCGCTGCATTGTCGCGTGCGAACGATAAACTAAAGTTTGTCGGACACTGAGTTGCTTGTTATAGTCACCGCACGCCCTCAACAGTTTTCTCTCGCTGGGCGCGGAGTGCTCGATGCGACCCGTGCTGATTTTGATTGCCGCTTATCTCCTGGGTTCGATTCCATTTGGCTACCTGATCGTGCGCGTTAAAGAGGGCGGGGACGTTCGTGAGACCGGTTCGGGTGGAACCGGCGCTACCAACGTAACGCGTCGAGCGGGTAAGTTTGCCGGTATCGTTACGCTGCTGCTCGACGCGCTAAAGGGAGCAGCGGCTGTTTACCTCGCGCGAAAGTATTTCACGCCGGACTTTGGAGTTAACTGGCTGGTCGCGGGCGCGGCGGTGATGGTCGTCGTTGGCCACATGTTTCCGGTATGGCTTGGTTTTCGCGGCGGAAAAGGCGTAGCGACGGGCGTTGGAGCTTACTTAATGCTCTTGCCGCTGGCGGTTGTCGGCGCCGCGGTGATTTTCCTTCTTGTAGTCATAGCGACTCGTTATGTTTCGCTTGGCTCGATTCTGGCCACTGCGGCTTTTCCGTTCTTCGCCTGGTTGATAAGCCGCTTTCGACCGATCGCGGGACTGAAGGAGATCCTGGCCGCTTCCTTGATCTGCGGAGCGCTGATAATTTTCATGCATCGCGCAAACATCGGCAGGCTGCTGGCAGGCGCCGAGAGCAAGTTCAAGTGACTGGATTGAGATGAGTCGAATCGCGGTCATAGGAGCGGGGAGCTGGGGAACCGCGCTCAGCATCGTGGCGGGTCGCGCGGGCCACGACGTTCGGCTCTGGTCGAGAAACTCGGATGTGGTTGAAGAGATCAATCGCGCTCATGAAAACAGCCGTTACCTGGATGAGTTTGAAATACCAAAAAGCGTTTTGGCGATTGGCGATCTGGCAGCGTCCGTAAAGGCAGCCGAGCTGGTGATACTCGCCGCCCCGTCGCACGCGACTCGTGAGTTGCTGGTACAGTTACTCTCGCAGCTTGAGCGCGAGATGCTCTTTGTCAGCGCCACCAAAGGGATTGAGATCGAGACTGGGAGACGAATGTCAGAAGTCGTCGTCGAAGTCGTTAGCGAACGATTCGCCCCTCGGTTTGTCTGTCTTTCGGGTCCGTCGTTCGCGCAGGAAGTGGCGGCCGGACAACCGACCGCGGTGGTTGCGGCGAGCGAGAAAATTAACGACGCTGCGTTGGTTCAAGCTGCGCTGAGCTTTGAAAACCTGCGCGTATACACGAACAATGATCTGGTCGGAACCGAAATCGGCGGCGCAGTGAAGAACGTGATGGCCATTGCGGCCGGGATGGTCGCGGGGTTGGGATTGGGGACGAACAGCGTTGCCGCGCTGATCACGCGCGGGTTGGCTGAAATTGCCCGGTTCGCCTTGGTGCAAGGCGCCAGGCTTGAAACTCTGATGGGTCTGGCCGGAATCGGAGATCTTGTTTTGACTTGCACCGGCGGCTTGTCGCGAAATCGATTCGTGGGCCAGGAACTCGGAAAGGGCAGAAGTCTCGAAGAGATAATGACGGGGATGCGCGAAGTTGCCGAGGGCGTAAAGACGACCAAAGCGGTTAAGGAACTGGCAGACAACATGTCGGTAGAAATGCCGATTACAAACGAAGTCTACGCCGTTCTTTATGATGGAAAACCCGCAAAGGATGCTGCGAACGCTTTGATGATGCGACCATTGCGAGGAGAATTCGAAGGGTAGAGACCGGGTCCCGGGTACAACAAACATGGCAGTAGCAGGTGAAGAAAAAAGTCTGGCTGCGAATCGCGCAGCGTTTCACGAATACCATATCACCGACAAGTACGAGGCGGGCGTAGCGCTTACCGGTACCGAGGTGAAGAGCGTGATGCAGGGACGCGTTCAGTTGAAGGAATCATACGTCGCGGTTCGAGACGGCGAAGCGTGGTTGTTTAATGCGCACGTTTCGCCGTATTCTCATGGCAATCGAGCGAACCACGATCCGCTGAGAACTCGTAAATTGCTTCTACACCGGCGCGAGATAGACAAGCTTGAACAATCGTCGACCGTGCAGGGGATGACTCTGGTTGTGACTCGCGTATATTTGAAGAACGGGCGTATTAAGTTGGAAATCGGAGTGGCTAAAGGTAAAAAACTCTACGACAAACGCGAGACGGAGATGCGTCGCACGGTCGACCGCGAGACTCGCGCACAACTCAAAGATAGAACGAATCAAAGTTATTAATCGAATTCGATCATAAGAGAGGACAATCCAATGGAAGTGCAGGGAAGCGCTGGTCGCTATCAAGACGAGGACGTACAGGCTCTGGCCGTTGCGGTATTTAAGGACGAGAAGGCGGACGAAGGAATTTTGAGCGAACTCGACGCGATCTCCGGCGGGATCGTTAAGTCAGTTATCGATTCGGAAGAGTTGAAGGGAAAAGAAGGCGACACGGTTTACGTCCACTTGTCCGGCGACGGTGATTCGATTAAAGCCAGGCGGTTGTTACTGATTGGCGTCGGCGAGCGCGACTCGTACAAGCTTCCGCAGATTGCCCAGTTGGCAGGCACCGCGGCCCGTTTCCTTCGCGGAAAGAATGTGAAAAGCGTGGCGGTGATGCCCAGGGCCGACGGCGACGTTGAAAGAATTGCGTCAGCCTCGATCGAGGGTGCGATAACCGGATTGTTTGAACTTGATAAGTATCGAACTGCTGACAAGGAAGAACGTCAGATCGATCGATTTGTGGTTTTGCAGGACGGTGCAGACGACGCGGCGCTTGCACGCGGAAGCGAACGTGGCCGGATCATTGGCGAATCGGTGAACTTCACGCGCGATATGGCGAACGAACCGGGCGGCTATTTGACACCGACGGACATGGCAGACCGGGCGCGCGGAGTCGCCGAAGAGTTCGGCTTGAATATTGAAGTCCTCGACGAAGCTCGTATGGAGCAGGAGGGTATGGGCGCGCTCTTGAGCGTCTCACGCGGCTCGGAAGAACCTGCCAAACTGATTGTGCTCAAGTACGTTCCGCGTGATGGCGGCAATCAATCACCGGATGACCTGCTGGCGTTTGTTGGAAAGGGAATCACTTTCGACTCTGGTGGAATTTCGCTGAAGCCCGGCGAGAACATGGAGTTGATGAAGTATGACATGTCCGGCGGCGCTGCCGTGCTCGGCGCGATGCGCGCGATTGCTCAGCTCAAACCCTCGATCCCCGTGTTGGGTCTCGTTCCTGCTTCGGAAAATCTGCCGTCCGGCCGAGCCACCAAGCCCGGCGATGTGGTCCGCGCGATGTCAGGAAAGACGATCGAAATTATTAACACCGATGCCGAGGGACGCCTGATCTTGTCGGATGCAATCTGCTACGCAAAAAAACTCGGCGCCAAGCGGATTGTGGATATGGCCACGTTGACGGGCGCGGTTTCGATCGCGCTGGGAGATGTCAACGCGGCGATTCTTGGAACGGACCAACCGCTTATCGACGAAGTCATAGCGGCGGGAAGGGAAGTCGGAGACCGGTACTGGCAACTTCCGCTCGACAAAGAGTATTCGAAACAGATCAAGTCCGAGATCGCGGACATCAAGAACATAGGCGGCCGCAAAGCTGGAACCATCACTGCAGCTGCGTTTCTGAAGGAGTTCGCGGACGGCGTGGCATGGGCGCATCTGGATATCGCCGGAACCGCCTGGGGAGATGAGGCCAAGCCTTTCAGGTCCAAGGGCCCAACGGGAATGGCGGTTCGTACTTTGATTAATATGGTGGACCGCGCTTCCGCCGCTCAATCAGGCGGAAAATGAAAAGCTGATTGAACTCAAACGAATTGCCTCTCTATTGACGGCGGCCAGGTCCTATCGACATGGCCGCCGTTGAATTGTGCCCCATCCGATGCCCGCTAGTGTCATGCAACGTAGACAGCCTGTCTTCAAAAGTGAACACAACTCGTCCCGAAACATGGCGGAAATCTGTCAATTGGTTGGATTTTTGCTTGTGGCCCGTTGGCACAGCCATTGCACATATCTTTCTCGGAGCCATCGGCGGTGATCGCCACTAAAGATTGTCCTTGCCCCACCCGGCGTAAGGCCGGGTTAAGGATCGCAACCTTTGGCTCAAATCTCACCCCACAAAGCGATACAGCAATCACAACCGTTCAAATCATCTTGGGCGGAAAGATCCACAACTTATAGCCAGAGCGTTTATGCCCCCAAAACGCTCTGGCTTTCGCTTTTTCTTCACAGCAGAGCTGACTCCAACAAGGAGTACAGGCCGTCATGCCGGTGAGACGAAATCAGTCGCTGCATGGTATAGTACGACCAATCAGGGCGACCCTCTCCTGTCCCACTCTGCAGAGGGTTTTTCGGCGCCCATCGCCAGCTTTTGAGGAAGTGAGTAGAAAAGCGCGGTGGTTGATTACTACAAAATTCTGGGCATAAAACGGACTGCTTCAGCATCCGAGATCAAGTCTGCGTATCGCAGATTAGCGCGGAAGCGCCATCCGGATCTGAACGGAGGAACCGAGCAAGCGGCGCGAGATTTTGCGTTGCTGGCGCTGGCTTACCGTACCCTGAGCGATCCGCAGGAACGTGCCCTGTACGACGACAAGCGAGCTAACAGTCAGAGCGGCAGTTCGGTTCTGAGCTCGGATAATCCACATGCGCGTCGGATGCGCCGGGTTGTCTTTGCGCAGACGCGTTGGGACCGCGCGGTTGATTCCTGGCTTGAAAGCGAGCGACGTGACGCATCGGAACGCATGCGCGCCGTCTTCACCACGGTTTCGCTCTTTCTTTCGACCTTTATCGTAGCGGTACTCAAGCCTCGATTCTGGCAAAATTTCGACGGCTTCTTCGGGCGGGCGATTCTGCTCACGTTATTCGCGATCGGTCTCTGGCATTTAGCTTCCCGGTTGCGCGAGTACTTCCACCACTACACTTACAAGCCAAAATCGATTCACGTCTCGTTGATGGACGAAGAGAAATCTGAAAAGCCGTTTACTCGCGTTACCGCTTACGCGTTTTTGATCGTCGGCTACGCAGCAAGCATTGGCGCCGGGCTCTTCGTAGGCCTGCACACCCACTACATTGTCAGCGACCTGCGGTACTTTTTTGACCAACAGGTTCGTCCCGACCTTTTCTTTTATCCCCCGATTGCAGTTTTGATCGTCGACACGATGCATTCGGTTGCGTCGAAGATCGACGCCTGGTAGTCGCGGCAATCGTGCTTGCCAATCAGCTTGTAAATATTGCGAGATCAGAATCTGTCGTGTATATTCCGGTTGATCCCGGCTAACAATTAATAGGTCCGCTGCCAGAGAAGCTGGCCACCTCGCAGGATTCGAACGAAGGAGACGCAGCCCACGCTATCGAAAAACGAAAAGGCGTGCCCCCTTGCACTAAACGAAATCCGACGACGACCTTCTGACCGTCGCCTTTGCCGGCAAAGGAGCAAAGAGATGGCTAAGCGAATAACCGAGCGCCAACGACTCGCCCTCAAACTCGACTCCCTAAACGAAACTGAAGTAGGTGAAGTGCTGGACTACATTACAATCATGCAGTCCATGCGGCGCGCAGCGGTCAATTCCGGAATCTGGGATGACGAGTTGGTAGCGATGCTGGCGGACGCGCACGAAAACAAACGGGCTCGGCAGGCATTCGAGTGGGAAACAGTCAGACGTCGAGCAGAGCGTCGCGCGGCAACAGCTCCGACCCGCTATTGAATTCAACGATGCGTCTAAATTCTCTTCAGCAGACTCGCCATCTCGCGTATATGTACTCGAGCATGGCGCTTGCCATTCTCTTTTCCTTTTCCCTCCTCGGCCAATCTAGTTCCACCGCGCATGGGCGGTATCCACAGCAAAGAGACTCGGAACTAACGCCGATGCAGCGCGCTATCGAGTCGCAGCGATTGCGGCTCGCGTCGTCGGAAGTCGAGGATCGTCGCGATGCGGTCATGAAGCTTGGATGGATGAAGCGACCGGAAGCTTCGCGGGTTGCCGCGCTGGCGCTCAACGACCCCGCCGAAATAGTTCGAGCCACTGCGACCACCGCAGTTCTGTCGTTGCCGTCGGAAGAAGCGGCCGGTGTGTTACTGCCGTTGCTTAAGGACAAACGGGAATTTGTCAGGCAGGAAGCGGCGTACGCACTCGGTCACACACGCAGCGTCACCGCAGTCGGGCCTTTGATCGTCGTGCTTGAAAGCGATAAGCAACCGGGGGTTCGGGGTGCCGCGTCGGTAGCTCTGGGCCAGATCGGCGACCAGGCTGCGGCGCCGGCGCTTGCAGCGGCGTTGGATCCAACAGCTGCTATTTCCGGAGGATCTCGCCGAAAGAAAGAGGACAACGAGTTTGTGCGGCGAGCGTCTGCGCGATCGCTTGGTAAAGTGGGAAGCCGCGTAGGCGTTCCGGCATTGATCAATGTATTGGGAGATGTGAAAGCCAGCGACGATTTGAGACGCGAGTCGGCGCGCTCGCTGGGATTGATCGGGGATGTTTCGGCAGTCCCGGCGCTTCGGGCGGTCCTGACTGCTCAGGATCCGAATCTTTCGTTCCTCGCGTTCGAAGCGTTGCGAAAAATGACTGCCGGACAGAACAGTCCGCCGCCATCCTAAAGCCGTCAACGTAAGTTTGAGCTTTCAGCAAAATAGCCGGACTCGCATATGCGAATCCGGCTATTTAGTTTCCGACCCGTTTAGAAGCGGGGCTTAATTCTCCGGCTTATCGCCGCGTCCCTGTCCTTTACGAGCTGCTTTTGTCTGCGGCAGCGGAAGCGCAGCGCCATCAGATTTGGACTCGAGCTCTTCCGGTGGTTCGTTTCCTTCCGGCGCATCGTGTATCAACGCACCGCCCGATCGTTTCGAGAAGATCAGCTTTCCGGCAAGCTCGTCGAAATCTACGTTCACCAGATCGCCCAATCCGACCTGCTCCGTGGCTACCAGATTCGAAAGTGGGTAGACCAGAAACCGCTCGATCGCTCGCTTCAAATGACGAGCTCCGTACTTGTAGTCAATGCCTTCACGCAGCAGAAGATTCTTCGCCGCGTCGGAACACTGGAAGATGAACTTGGTTCCAGCCGACATCATGACTCGATCCTGAACAGACTGAAGCTCCAGATCGAGGATCTTTCGCAGGTGATGTTCCTTCAACGAACGGAAGACAACCACCTTGTCAATGCGATTCATGAACTCGGGCGAGAATTTCCGTCTCGCAGCTTCGACCGCGGTTCGATAAATCTTCTGATCGACATCCGAATCGCCAGGGTTCTTAGCACCCTTGCCCGGCGCGAATCCGATACCGCCCGAAATCAACTCCGACATTTCGCGTGCGCCCAGGTTCGACGTCATGATCACCATCGAGCGCGAAAAATCTACACGACGGTTATCGCCGAGTGTCAGTGTCGCCTTGTCCAGGATTCCGAGAAGCAACTGCCAGAGGCTATCCGACGCTTTTTCGATCTCGTCGAAAAGGACCAGCGACAGTTTTGTCTCGTCCGTGTGATAGCGATCCAGGTTTTCCTGGGTCAGCATCGGACTGGTTTCTCGGTGGCCCAGATATCCCGGAGGTGAACCGATCAACTTCGCTATTTCGTGCGAATGCTGAAACTCAGCGCAGTCGATCTTGACGACCGCATTCGGGTCGCCAAAAAGGACCTCAGCCGCCGCTTCGATCACACGCGTTTTTCCGGAACCGGTCGGGCCAAGAAAAAGCATTGTGCCAACCGGCCGGTTGGGCGGGTTCATCCCCGCCAGGAATATTTGATAAAGGCCGCTCATGCGGCGAACAGCTCGCTCCTGGCCGACTATGCGGCCTCCCAGTTTTTCTTCAAACTCCTGGGCGCGGGGGCTTTTTTGATCAGGATCCAGGAAGACCAAATTTTCCATCGTCTCGTATGTTAAGTCCATTTCTGTAATCATGGCCGTCCTCCATATGAACTCGAGCGTTCTATGAAAATGACGCGTCGCTCTGAGAAATAATACGGATCACGATCCAGGTCGGTTCGGTTCCGGCTTCTCACCGCCGCATCCGCTCTTCTCACATGCAAAGAACGAACCACTAACAGCTTTGATGCAAAGATTAAAACGTAAGTTCGCAGGGGCTGCGAAGGGTCCAAAGGAACTGGACGGAAGTACAGACACTATATATATGACAAGCGCGAGATTGTCACCACAAAATATGCGAAATGAGTATTTTTGATCTTTGGACGGCCGGATCAAATCGAAACGCGGGCTGACATTATGCGGCAGTTGTTATCTGACAAATCACGTCGTTGGTGGCTCGGGCCTCACGTTGTTTTTGCCCGGCGCACCTTTAAACGTGCAGAAGTTTCGACCAAAACGTCTGCAATGTCCGACAAACTTCAGTTTGTCGATGAGGTTGTAAGCAATACAACATCGTATGTAATTACGTACCAACGACAAACTGAAGCTTTTCGGACATCAATCGTAATACTCAAGGCCGAGGTGCGTGATCAGATCTTCACCGCGAAGATGACGAAGAGTGTTCTTGAGTTTCATCAGCTGGATGAAAACGTCATGTTCCGGGTAAAGCCCGGGCGCGGTTTGCGGAGATTTGAAGTAGAAAGAAAGCCATTCCTGAACGCCCTTCATGCCCGTTCGCTGTGCCAGGTCGAGAAAGAGAGCCAGGTCCAGAACAATCGGAGCTGCCAGGATCGAATCGCGACAAAGGAAATCGATCTTGATCTGCATCGGATAGCCGAGCCATCCGAAGATGTCCACGCTATCCCAGCCTTCTTTGTTATCTCCCCGCGGCGGGTAATAGTTGATCCGCACAACGTGCGAAAAATCTTTGTAGAGCTTTGGGTAGACTTCCGGCTGAAGGATGTACTCGAGCACGGAGAGCTTTGACTCTTCCTTCGTTTTGAATGACTCAGGATCGTCCAGGACTTCGCCGTCGCGATTCCCCAGAATATTGGTCGAGTACCAGCCGTCCAGACCGAGCATGCGAGCTTTCAAACCCGGCGCCAGGATCGTCTTCATCAACGTCTGTCCGGTCTTGAAATCCTTGCCGCAGATCGGCACGTTGTTGTGATCCGCCAGTTGAGCCAGCGCGGGCACATCTACGCTCAGGTTCGGCGCCCCGTTCGCGAACGGGATTCCGGATTTCAGCGCGGCGTAGGCGTAGATCATCGACGGCGCGATCGCTTTGTGGTTGTCGCGCATCGCCTGCTCAAATGACTTGAGCGTTTTGTGAACCGCGTGCGTCTTCAGAAATATCTCGGTAGACGCGGCCCAGATCATGACCAGCCGCGAGCACTTGTTCTTCTTCTTCCAATCCGCGATCTCGGCGATTAGTTGCTCGGCCAACTCAAGTTTGTTGGGGCCTTCCTTAACATTTGGTCCGTTTAATCGCTTGACGTATGACTGGTCAAACACCGCCCGCATCGGCTTCAGTTTTTGCAAAGGCGTCTTGACCTGCGCCAGCAGTTCCTTTTCAAGAACGCCGGCCTGCAACGCTGCTTCATAAGCCGAGTCGGGGAAGATATCCCATGCGCCGAAAACCAGGTCATTCAAGTCGGCGAGCGGGACGAACTCCTTTATCAGCGGAACGCGGTTTTCAGTTCGCTTTCCCAAACGGATGGCGCCCATTTGGGTCAGGCTGCCGACCGGGTCAGCAATCCCTCGTTTGATTGCCTCAACGCCGGCTATGAACGTCGTGCTAACCGCGCCTAGTCCAACCAGCAACACTCCAAGCTTGCCTTTTGCGGGAGCGATCTCTGCACCCTTGTTAACCATAATTAAGCCTCCAGGAATTGATTCCAGAGGAGTGTACATAGCGAGTAGTCATCCGTCTCATCATTTCTTGCGGATAAATGGCGGAGGATTGCTATCCGACATGAGAATTGAGCAGAGATTTTGAAAAGCAGGAGTCGGGGTTGGGGGCAGGGGGTCGGGAGGCTCCGAGCAGCGGGACTTCAGCAAATCAAACCCTGACAAGCGCGGCGCGAAAACCGCGCGGAGTTAGCCCGGACGATTGCCGGAAAGCCTTTGTGAAGTGGCTTGGACTTGCGTATCCGACCCGCGCGCTAATTTCAGTTATCGATAAGTCGGTTTCAGCCAGAAGAGTTTCGGCTCGCGCCGTACGGAGCCCGGCCAAATACGCGTGCGGAGTGTTTCCCGTCAGCTTTTTGAAGAGACGAGAAAAGTGAAAGGGCGAAAGGAAAGCCGCCGCCGCTATTTCTTCCAGCGGCAGGTCGCGGTCCAGATGCGCGTGCATCAGTTCGACTGCGCGTCGAATACGTCGGTCTACCAACCCGGCGCGGGACACCTCCATCTCCGGAGAGCGCCGCACTTGCGAATGGTCACGAAGCAGCCGGACAAGGAGCTGTTCAACCAGCGCCGCGATTACCATGTCCTTTCCCGGCTGTTCAGATGTCATCTCTTCGGCCAACTCCCGGAGATTGCGCGAAACGCGATCGGAATCTTCAAGAATCCGCGGATGAAAATTTACGACTGAACCCGATCTGAGCAGCCCGGCGCGGACTGCGCAGTCCAGGACAAACGCGGACGAAAGTTTGATGTTAAAGAATTCGGCTTCGGAGGCTAGTGCTGTCGCGTCGTCGCCGGGATTCAGAAGCAATCCGCTCTTCGCGCTCAAAACTGCTTCGTGGTCCTTCTCGCCCAGCGCAAGTTTTCCCGCAAGCACGAACAACAGCGAATAGTCAGGTCCTGGTTCGAGCGACCAACGAACACGCCGCTGACGGCGATAGTGAATCAGGTAGGACGTGTGTACGAAAATCTTGTCGAACTGATTTTCAGATCGGCGCATTTGGAATTTCAGATTGGTGGACGGCGAGCTAGACGTGACGACTGCTTTCCAGTTCAGCCTTCGCCCGGCTCAACCGAGCCGGAACATTCGTAATGATCGCGTGAATATCGTGACGCTGCGCGCGCTGGATCCAGGCCGGATGATCGGCTGTCCAAACGACTGTCTTCAAGCCCCGTCGCGATGCCTCGTCGAGCGCTTTGCCCGACGCGAGCAAGCGATGCAGAGCAATCTCGTCGGCTTCGGATGCCAACGCTTTTTCAATCAACCCTCGTTTGAAAGGAGCCGGGCGCGACAGGCGCGGCTCGAAAAGCGCCGCAGTCCTGATCGCCGGATCCAGTTGTTTGATCTGACGAATAGCTTCCAGTGAAAAGCTTTCAACCACTGCTCTGCCGTAGAATTCATAGTTGCGTATCAGCTCCGCGACGCGGGCGGCGAGTTGCTGGCTTTGACGTGGTTCGCTCTTCATTTCAACGTATAGCACGGCCGCGCTGTCCCTAAAAAACTCGAAAACATCGCCCAGAGTTGGCAAAGTCGAGTGAACGTAGTCGGGGCTGGATCGCGACGGATACCGGCGGTTGAACCATTCACCAACGCCAACCGCCGCCAGTTCCGTAGATGAAAGGAGTGCTATTGAGCCTTCACGTAGGGCCGTTCGCCGAAGCGTCGAGTCGTGGATAACGACTGGAACTCCGTCTTTTGCCAGGCGGACATCGAACTCAACTCCATCCGCGCCATCCAACATCGCTCGCTCGAATGCTGCAATAGTATTTTCCGGCGCGACTGCGGACGCTCCTCTATGGCCGATGATCAGCATGCTATTTGCTCCCCTCACATGGGAGGGGTTGGGGGAGGGGATCTACGAGCTTCGGTAAATCCTGTAATCCAGTTCCGGAAAGATGTTGTCGCGGCCCTCGATCTCAACCAGTCTCTCCTGATCAATCGAGCCCCGCTCGATATCCTCAGCCAGCGCGTTGAAGCGGCGTATGTGAGAACGAAACCGTCGCGACGCGTATTCGACGGTAGTGCCCTGGTAAATCTGAAAGGCCCAATCGCTCGATTCCGCCAACAGCAATTCACGCGCGGCCTGGTTAAGCGCTCGATGAATAACCTGATCAGGGTCCGCGTTCTGATTTGCCAGCGCGGTCATACGCGCTTCCGCCGCGTGCTGGTGCGGATACATCCACGCGTTGGCCTCGTTCAGCCAGACTTTGTAATAACCCTCTTCACCCCACGATGACGCCGATGGCTGCTGTGTCTGAATGGAAATTCCTGAATCAAGAAAGTCGCCGGGAGTAATCGCGCGAACCACTTCGCGTTCGAAATGAAGTTTGCGGAATACGAAATCGAGAAACTGCGGACCTTCGAACCACCAGTGACCATATAGCTCTGCGTCGTACGGCGACACAATCATCGCCGCGCGTCCCTCGAGCGTGTCGCGAAGCCGCGCCATCTGCTTGATGCGTTCGTTGACGAAGTGGCTGGCATCGATGGCCGCTCGTTGGCGCGCTGCGACCGGATCGTACGGCAATTTCTCTTGTTGTCCGACGTCGCGTCCGCTGATCCGATGGTACTTCAATCCCAAATGACGTCGATTGCCGTCCGCGTGCAGATGCGGCAGAAGATAGTCGAGCGGAGCGTCCCAGCCGAGATCTCTGTAAAACTCTCTGTAGCTGGCGTGACCCGGATAGCCAACGACGGAGCTCCAAACCTGCTGGCTGGTTTCGAGATCGCGAGCGAACACTCCCACTCCGTTGTCGCAACGAACCGGCGCGTAAACTCCGTAACGCGGACGCGGATGGCCGTAAAGAATCGCGTGTGTGTCTGAAATGAAATACTCGATCCCGGCGTCGGCCAGCAGATCTTCAACGCCCGGCTCGAATGCGCACTCGGGCAGCCAAATCCCGCGCGGGTAACGGCCGAAATGTTTGCGATAGTTTGCGACTGCGACCTGGACCTGCGCGCGTTTCGCCTCGGGCGTCGAAATCAGCGGAAGAAATCCGTGGGTCGCGCCACAGGTTATGATTTCAAGCACGCCCTCTTCCTGCAGTTCTCGAAACGCTCGAATCAAGTTTCTGCCGTAACGTCCGTTCCACAGATTCCACGCCGCGCCCAACGTCTCGGCATACATTTTCGCGGCGGGAAGAAACTCTGGAAGTTCGCGCTGCGTTCGCTCTACCTCTTTACGAGCCAGCGCGAGCAGGTTTCCCAGATGACGGGTGTACCGCTCCTGCAGCAACGGGTCGGCCAGCATTTCGCACAGAGGCGGCGAGACATTCATCGCCAATCTCGGCGACATGCCGTTGTCATGCAAGCTTTGAAAAATGAAGATTAGCGGAAGGTAGACTTCGGTGATGGCTTCGTAAAGCCAGTCTTCTTCCAGGAACTCCGGATGCTCCGGGTGGCGCACGAAAGGAAGGTGCGCGTGGAGAATTAGACTGAAGTAGCCCAATGGAGTCATCGATTCACTGGTCAATTCACGCGTTCGCTCGTTGATCTAGTGAGGCGACGAATCAATGAGCCACTGATCGGATCAATTTCAGACTGCCGGGATTCATGCTCGGCATCCACAAGTGGAACGGTCGCGCAGGAAGATTGACTTCGCTGGCGCCAACGATCACACGAGCGGCGCGGCGCATGGCTTCCGCTGTCGCAGCGTCCATAGGAATCTGAGTCATCTCGATTCCCAAGAGCGAACGAAGAATCTCTACGAGTTGCGACGCATCGGCCTTTTCGCCTGACTGCTCTGCTTTCGCAAACCACTCGGCGAGAGCAGGCGAAGCAGTTTCGGTCACCATCGTGAACGAAGCGCCCAACGCGATCGCCGCCAACAGCCTTCGCATTTCTATCAATTCTTCTTCCGTCATCGACGGGACAGATCCTCCGCCGAACGCCTCCGCAACCGCGCGCGTCGCGCTATCGTCGGTGGCTTCATCAAGCGCTTCGAGCGTGACTTCCAACGCGTCGCTGACGTATCCGGCTTCGTCAAGAATTCGTGCGAACTGCGCATTCGATACGCCCCACTCGTTTGACGGATCGGCAGAACGCGAGACGCCGTCTCGAGGAGTTTCGGCTACATTCGAAGACAACAGTCGAATAAACGCACGCCCCGGAGCGTAAAGCCCCAGGTCGACACGGTAGGCCTGCTCGGGTTCGACATTAAACCACTGCGATTTAGTCGGCGACGCTAAATGAAAAGTCTGCTCGTCGTTCGCGGTGTTAACCACGCGAAGCACGAGAGAATAACGAGCGGACTGCATTCCCAACGCTCGCTCAAGAGTGGAATACGGATTTCCAGACAGCCCCCAGTACAGATAAAGCTTTCTGGGCGACTGCGCTTGCAGACGAATCCGGTCGCCCGGATAGGCATCCGGCAAAGGCTCGTCCGTGGATAACTCAGCTAACTTGTCTACTACCGAAGCTGGGATCGGCGGCTTAATCGATTGTTCGGAACTTCCGGGAAATAAAAGCGGCATCAGACATAACTCCAACGAGACGTAGCGTACAGCCACGCCAATATATTCAACGTACTGTTAAGAAATAGAGCAAAAGTATTTGTACGGGATTGCGGGTTGGAAAGCAAGGCGAGGGTTTGGTGTCAGACCCTTGGAGCGCAGGCGGCTCGCCTGCACTGAGCGCCGCAGGCGCGAAAAGCGCAGAGGTATTATTCGCGCTTCGCGCCTCACTGCAGGCGAGCCGCCTGCGCTCCTTCGGCAACTTGTTTAAGGGTTTTTGAGCTTGTGGCAGACCTCCGACAAACTGAAGTTTGTCGGACGTTTTAGAGCAATTTGTTACTGATACTCTTGAGCTTTATGTCCAAACGGCCGAGGCTATTGTTGATTTTTGCGCGGACGGGAATGTGTCGCGCATCGTCTGTTAGCCAGATCGTTATCTGGCCTTTCCCTCGGATCAATCGACCTTCGCCAAAAAGCTCGGGCTCGACTCGAAGCGTTGAGACCTTGCCGAGAACGGTCTTCTGCTGCTCGCGCTTAATAACTCGAACCGGGATGCGGTAAGTCTGGCCGGTATCGCTAACCATCAGCTCGACCGTTTTTCCAGGCTCGAGCTTCTGAGTCCGCAGGTAATAGAACGCGGAAGCGATGTCCTGAACGGTTCCCGTGAACCGGTTAGTAACCACTCGAGGCGGCCGGTTGGGATCAGTCGGATCCAACTCGGTAAAGACAACCTGGCGACTGATTTGATCGAAAACAGCTTCGCTGGTTCGTACTCGTTTTCCCTGTTCGTCGAGCTTGACCGTATTCAGCACGTTGAACGTAGCCGATTCAACCGTCGATTCAATTCGCTGCCGGAAAGTAATGCCGAAAAGTTTACTAACAACTCCCTTGGAAACGGCTTCCGCCCGAAATCGCAAGGCCGTCGATCCCTTGGTCGGATCCACGTCGGCGGGTATCCGCTCGAACGAAAATCGCAGATCTGCGACGTCGACCCCGCGCAACAACGATCGGGTGAACTCGCCTTCATATACAAGTTGTTCGGACGGGTCGAACGGAAGGGTGTGAACTTCGACTGGTTCAGTCTTTGGGGTGTCATGTGCCGGAGCAGCGGCGATAAACGCCGCCAGCGAAAGCATCAATGCGCCGGCCAAAATATTAGTGCGGTACTTCATCTGAAAAAATCAATTTGCAACGCGGCCTTCAGCGCCAACAATCCCCAGGCGACTATCAAACCGATGGCGGCCTCATATTCGCGATATCGCATGTACAAAGACGCATCAAATTTTCCGTTCGCTGTTTGCGGATCTTTGTACGGAATCAAACGCGGGAAGAACAACGGTACTGCGTCTGCGTAACGCTGATAATCTTCGCCGAAAAGCTCTGCCAGCGTCTTCGCTTCGACGCGCATCACCGGAAAATAGATGCCCAGAAAAAGCGCCGCAAACAGGAGCCCCAGCCACCAGCGACCCGATGCGAACGTGAAACCGAGACCGAGAAGGAAGCTGCCCAGATAGAGCGGGTTTCTGGTGAAACCATACGGACCGGAAGTCGCCAGCGCAGAATTCTTTCGGATATGGCCGGCCGACCACGCGCGCAAAGCCAATCCCAAAACCGCGATTGCGCCGCCGATGGCAAGCGTATTAAATCTGGGTCGAGCCAGCACAAGAAAAAACGCGCCGCACAAAAAACCGAGCGGCACGCGCCAGCGTTGCATCCATGTTCCGCCTCTACGCAAGCGTTTTGCTCTCCAGGCTTCTGGCGGCGCGCGCGCGCTTCAGTCGTTCGCCAACTGCGTTTGCTACTCTTTCCACCTCGATATCCATGCAGATCCAGTTGGAACAGGCTCGGCGATGGCAATCCACGCGGCAATCGATTTCATTGCGTTCGACGCAGATATCCGAACTACGCGGGCTTCCGTTTCGCCACCATTCAGTTGGGCCAAACAACGCCACGACAGGAGCGCGCGCCGCGACCGCCAGATGAGTCGGGCCGGTATCGCCTCCGACATAAACGCTCGCCCGTTTTGCCAGCGCGTAGAACCCTTTCAAGGACAGATCGCGGGAATGGGCTCGTCCCAGCCCGGCCGCATCGACAACTCGTTCAGCTAGTTCGCGCTCGCCGGGACCATAGGTTACGACCGAACTAAGACCGAACTGAGTCCACAACTCGTCAGACAAGGCGCCGAATCGTTCGGGACTCCAAAGCTTTGTCGGCCAACCGCCGCCGGGATTCAGGATCGCGTACTCAGTCTGAAAATCCTTGATTGCCGAATCCGCTTCCGCTTGATGTCCCGCATTGATAGCGATCGGAAATTCAAATTCGTCCGGGTCGCTGGGCACCGGAATGCCCAGTGCACCGGCGGCAAGTGTGAGATTCTTTACGATGACGTGCGAATCGACCGGAACAGGAATGGTTTTCGTCAGCAAAAATCGACTGGCTGGTTCGCGCAGAGCTTCGCGCGAAAAGCCGTATCGAAGCTTAGCTCCGGAAAGGCGACCAATGAATGCGGATTTTAGAAGTCCCTGAAAATCGAGTGCGGTATCGAAGGATGAGGCGCGAAGCCGACGTAACTGCTGGCGCGGTGCCAGCAGCGTCTCCCCAGACACCGGCCAGCGCCTCAATGCCTTCGTGTCCACTTCGATGAGACGATTTAGAAGCGGGTTGTCTCGGAGGATTTCCGCGGCGCCATGTTCGACCACCCAGGAGATCTCGGCACTGGGAAGCGCGCGTCGCACGGCTGCCAAAGACGGCAGAGTGTGAACGACGTCGCCTATGCTTCCAAGTTTGACGAACAGAAGTTTCATTAGTGAATAGTAAATGGTGAATGGTAAATGGCGATTAGTATTTGCGTTCGTTCGGATCGCCCAACAAACTTAAGGAACCTCTGAGTAAGTCACGGGACACTAGCACTCAACTAACACGGAACGTGCAGTCAGGAAGGGGACCCTGTCCCCGCCTAAGACTCGCAACTCGATATTTCTAGACCAGGATGGGCTCGCATCTTAGGCGGGGACAGGGGTCCCCTTCCTGACTGCGAGCTTACGAGAGACTTCTCAGAGCCCAGACGTCGCGATTCCATTACTACGATTTACCATTCACTATTTACCATTTACGCGTCCAAGCATCTCAGTCGTCGAATGATCTTTTGGATCGCCGACGATCGCCACCTGGCCGCCATAAGATCGTACCACTTCGCGTTCTGGTACCGTTTCCTCAGTATAATCGGTTCCTTTGGCGTGCACGTCCGGCCGAATTACGCGGATCAAAGCCTCGACCGTCGGCTCGGGAAAAATTGTCACCACGTCAACAGCACGAAGCGAAGCGATGATCTCCGCTCTTTCTCGTTCGGGAATCAGCGGACGGCCTTCGCCTTTCAAAGCTCTAACCTGCTCATCGGAATTGATTCCAACGACTAGAAAGTCGCCAAGCTCCCTCGCGCCTTCCAGATAACGTACGTGTCCGACGTGCAGCATGTCGAAACATCCGTTTGCCAGCACAATACGCGCACCGTTTTTCCGAGCAATGGCCACACGAGCGATCAGCCGATTGCGATCGAGAATTCGTGACGCTGTGTTTGTTTGTTCGCTAGCAGGCATCAATTCGCAACTTCGGCGTTTCGATTCTTAAATGCGTTTCGGCGTTCAATCAGAGACTTTCGCGCTTCTGAATTCTTGACGTATTTTTTTGCAATCCGGTCAAAGTCAAAATCATCGGGCTCAGGGTAAAACAAAAGCCTCTCCAGGATTTTGATTCTGCTTGTTTCATTCTTTGTATTCCTAAGGCGGAGCAGATCTTTCCGCAACTCGAAATGCGGAAGAACGGAGTCAGCATACCGAAAAGGAATGAGGGCCTCGGGTGTGTCTTGCCAGGGAATAGGTCGATACGAACCGTAATCGAATTCCGATCCGGACGAGGTCATGGGCTTGCCATCGACGTGGTCATTCCTCGTAATACTTCCGATACCGTCCGCGCTGATTTCCAATCGTAGATTTCCGCTACCCGGATTGCCCGGAAGCAGCTTGGCCGCGCCGGCGATCACCTTGACCTTCGATCCAAGAGGAAAGTCCTGAATCAGATCTTCCTGCCTGGTTCCTCTTGTACTGCAATCCGCTCCAAGCAAGAAGGGAACGACTTCGACATAACCAGTTGGAACTCTCGGCAGGTAAACCGCGTCGTCAATTCTAATCCGCAATCCCCAGGCTTCAGGTGAGAATTCTTTCGATGTGAATGGCCCAGCGATGCCTATTACCTCGCCTATGAAAACATACTCCTTTGAATCGAAGTCCTTCACGGACTCACTGCCAATCGTGCAACCGAGGGAACTTCCAACAAGAAAGACCCAGAGCACAAATAAGCTGCAAAAAAGTCTAATTGCAGATTTCATGAAGATGCGCCCCACTTCAAGACCGAAGAAAGAAGCTCCTGCCGGTTCATCGATGCTGTGCCCCGTTTCATGACCACCAGCCCGCCGGCATGATTCGCCAACCGGGCGGCGTCGGGAAACGTAGCTCCCGATCCCAACGCGAGCGAGTACGTTGCGATAACCGTGTCGCCGGCGCCGGTGACGTCGACCGGTTCGCGTGCTCCGACGGCTTCGATGTACATCGGAGGCTGGCTGGCTTCGAACAAAACCATGCCATTGCTTCCGCGGGTCACGAGCAGACTCTGGAACTCGAGCCGCTCACGCAGCTCCGCGCAAGCTGACTCAAACTCACCCGGATTCTCCAATTGACGATCGAGCAGCTGTTCGACCTCGTCTTCATTAGGCGTGGCGGAAGTGAACCCCGGAAAGCGCGAAAGACGAAACCGCGAATCCACCAGAACCGGTATGCCGCGAGCTTTGCCGATCTCGCGAACGATCGTGGCCATGCTTTCGTCCGCAACTCCGTAGTTGTAATCCGAGATGATGATCGCATCCGCGTCTTCAGTTGACTGGCGCAGCTTCGTTCGCAACTGCTCGTGCAACTCCGCGTCTTCCAACGGCGCTCCTTCGTAGTCGATGCGAAGCACTTGCTGACGCGTCGAGTGTGTTTGTCCCGCCAGGATGCGAACCTTGGTAGTTGTTTGAACTTCGCTTGAACGAATGACGCCGTCACATTCGACCCTTGCCGCACGTAGCTTCCCCAAAAGCGCGTCGCCGGCTTTGTCTTCGCCCGTTACTCCGATCAAAGTCGCGCGTGCATCCAGGGCGGCGAGATTCAGCGCGCAATTCGCCGCGCCGCCCGGAGTTGTCTCGGTTCGCTCGTGTCGCAGGATCAGCACCGGCGCCTCGCGCGAGACGCGGCTGATCTCGCCGTACATGAACTGGTCTGCGACCAAATCGCCGACCACAACTACTTTTCGCTGTGGAAAGCGGCGAACGATCGCAGTCAGCCGTTCCTGCTCCGGAGTCCGATCAAGGCTCACTTACAATCCTCCCACCAAATTCGCTTGCGATTCGGATTGACCAATAATTGTCTTAATCACGGCCAGCAGATCGTCGCCGACCAAATCGGGTTGGTGCGCCCAGCCGGTTCGCTGGAATTCCCATTCGCCGCGACCGTAGCCGGATAGAACGAAGGCCGATTTGACGCCGGCATTCACGGCCAGCTGAACATCGCTATGCCGATCGCCGATCATCCAGCTTTGGGCCAGATCGATGTCGAGATCGTTAGCCGCGCGTAGAATTAATCCCGGCTTTGGTTTTCGGCAATCGCAATCCAAACGATACGGCGGGTCTCCAACCGAAGGGTGATGCGCGCAGTAATAAATCGCGTCCAGGCGCGCGCCGCCGCGTTCCAATTCTTCATTCAGCACCGAATGGACTTTGCCTATCATATCTTCGCTGAAATAACCGCGCGCTACACCGGCCTGATTCGTCACCAGCACAGCCAACCAACCCAGGTCGTTCAATAGTCGCACCGCTTCGGCCGCATACGGGAACGGCCTATATCGATCCGGATGATTGACGTAGCCGATCTCCTCGGAAATCGTTCCGTCGCGATCCATGAAAACCGCGCGCCGCTTCATGCATTAACTCCGGCTCGATCTGGTTTCAAAGTAGCCAAGATCCGCTGAAAAAGTTCGTCTGCAGTTATCGCCGTCATACATCGATGATCGATTGGACAGTCGCGAAGCATACACGGAGCGCAGTCTGGCGGGTGACGAACGACTTCAGCAACCGGCGAATAGGGGCGAGTCGTAGTCGGATCGGTTGGCCCAAAAATCACCAAAGCCGGTCGGCCCAGCGCCGCTGCAATGTGGGAAGGGCCTGTGTCGTTTGAAACCAGTAAATCCGTTTGCGCCAAAACTGCCACCGCTTCGGCAAGCGTCGTTCGTCCAGTCAGCATGATCGGAGTATTGGTCATCAATGCTGCGACCTCTTGCGAAACTTCCAACTCGTCCGGCGAGCCGATCAGCGCTACGTTGGCGTCCAACTCGCCCACGACCTTGTCGCCCAACGCTGCGTAGCGATCCGCCGGCCAGCGCTTGGCGCGGCTGTTGGTGGAGCCAGGACAAAGCGCAACCAGCGGACGATCGAATCCAGCGCCAAGTTCAGTCAATAGCTTTCGCGCGGCTTCCCGTCGTGATTGCGATACCTTCAAATCAAAGACCGGGTCACGAGCCGCTACAGTCGCGGTGTTGAAAAGAAGCTGCTCCAGCTCAGCAACCAGATTCAAGTAATAAAAGACTTCGTGCCGTTCGCCGTGCCACGCGGGCAATCGTATCGGATGTGTCAGCAAAACGCGGCGACCATCCGTGGCGTAGCCGACTCGTCTCGGGACTCTGCTTCCAACCGCGATGAATGCGGCTTCGAATGCGTTTTGAAAGAGCAACGCAAGATCAAACTTTCGCTCCTGCCAGACTTTGATCTGCCGAAGCGTCGCGCGAAGACCGCCGGTACCCCGATCATAAAGAAGAAGATCGTCCAGAAAATCGGCGTCTTCAAAGATCCCGGCGGTCGAAGATCGAGTCGCCAACGTGATCCGGGCATCCGGAAGGATACGCCGCAATTCGCGCAAAGCTGGGATCGTCATCACAGCGTCGCCGACCCAGTTGGTCCCGCGAACTACGACGCTCTTTATCTCTTCTGCCTCAAGTTTGCGCTTTCCAATCAATCCAGATTCCAAATTCAGTTCTGAAAACATCAGGTTCCCGCAAAGCAAAGAAATAAGGAACGGTAAAGAATTGCTCAACGCCTTTTGCGTCTTTGCGTCTTTGCGGGAACCCAGTCTTCTAAAAGACATTCACGTCAGTTCAAAACTAGCCACTGTTTCGTGTTCGCGGTTAGTTCTACGAATCACAGAACACTCGTCAAACCTTCTTCGATTCCGATCGCAGGTTCCCAGCCGATTTGTTCGCGTACGAGAGTCAGGTCCGAAACATAATTTACAGGAAGCGGCGCGGGAAGCTTGGTTGTCTCGTCAATCACCGCCTCGCACTGAATGATCCGGGCAATCGTGTCGATGATCTCGCGCAAGGTGGCTGAATTCTTAATGCCCCCGCCAAGGTTATAAAGACCGTGCTGGACCTCTGAATCGATAAACGCGCGACAGGCTTTTGAGAAATCGTCGACGTGAAGAATGTCGCGCACAGGCTTTCCCTCGAGCGGTAACACGATCGGTTCGCCGTACTTCACAGATTCGACGTAGTGAGTAACAAACCCCGCTTCGTTTCCATCCGAAGGACGTGCATAAACCGTCGACAAACGAAAGATGCACGAACGGAATCCACGCAAGTCTGAATAGTATTCCACGTACCGTTCACCGATCAGTTTTGACCATTCCAGTGCGGACTGTCCGCAAAAGTCAGTACTGCACGATTCCGGAACCTCAGTGAAATCGTCAGCAAACGCCCCGTAAACATCCTTTGTCGACGCGTAAATGAAGGTCGAGCCGGGACGCATATTTCTGAGCAGGTTTGCGGTGCCTTCGGAATTAGTGCGGAAGCAACTGTCGGCCTCGGCCGGATCTTTATTCAAATGCGCAGCCAGGTGGATCACCACATCGTAATCCGCGACCATTGCCGCATCAATCGGGTTCAGAATTTCCAGGTGCGACCGGCGCGACAAATCATCGGCACTGAAAAACCGGCGGACATGAACGCCGAGATAACCACTGCCGCCTGTTACGAGAACCTTCATACTGCTCCGCGCGCAATTTTGTTTAGCTTCGAAAGTGATTCTGTTCGACCGATGACGATCAGCAAATCGTTTGCTTCGATTACGACATCGCCATCCGGATGAAAAATGATGCTGCTGTCCGGTTTGCGCAGCGCGATGATCACTGCGTTCAGCTCGGACCGTATGTTGGAATCCTTTATCTTCTTGCCGACGTAAATCGACGAGGGCGCTACGTCGATCTGCTCAAATCCAAGGTCCAGGCTTTCCGCCGTAATCGAATCAATGAAGTCAGCCACGGCGGGTTTCATCAACGCTTGCGCCATTCGATGTCCGCCAATAATCGTTGGTGCAATTCCTCGGCTCGCGCCGGCGCGAATCAGCTTCGGCTCGGCCTGCTCTTCAACCGCGCGAGCCACAATATGAAGATTGCGGTTCAAATCGCGCGCGGTTAGCACGACGTACACGTTGTCGGCATCATCGGGTAAACAAGCGGCGAGACCTCGAGCGCGCTTTACACCGGCTTCGATCAAAGTCTCTTCCAGCGTTGCGTCGCGAAGAAGTATGTGCGCATCGACGTCCGCCAACTCAGCCACCTTCTGCGGATCGCGTTCGATCACTACAAACTGCACACCGGCTTGCTGCATCGTCCGAACGATCCTTGACCCGACGCGGCCCGCTCCACAAATGACAAAATGATCTTCCAGGTGTCTCATCTTGCGATATCGACGACGTTTTCCAAATGCCACCAGGATTTCAGATTCGACCACGGATTGCACGGTCGTGGTCAGCGTATAAAGCACCGCTCCGACGCCGGTGACCATCAGGAAAATGCTGAAAACCCTCCCGCCGGTGGTTGCCGGAGTGAAATCGCCGAATCCGGCTGTCGTCACCGTCTGGAGCACAACATAAAGACTGGTCAGCCACGACCAGCCTTCGATCAAGCGGAACCCGATTGTCCCCAGGATGACGATAACGGATATCGCCCACAGCAACTGGGATAGACGATTGCGCAGCTTTTTCACGCGACGCTGGCCAGGGGGTGTAAAACTCATCGGGTATAAGCAGCATCAAACTGCCTTGAACGAACTCGTCACGGTAACGAATAGGGAAGTGCAGTGTCAATTGAAGGTAGACAGAGCAATGATAGCAGTTTACAGTTTTGCTTGAGGATCGCGAACTGACTAACTAATGGCCCTCCGACATCCACCACAGGACAACGTCCCGCCGGTTGCGAGCGCAGGCAAGCGTCTCCGCTCAAAGCACGTCGTCAAATACCAGGAGCCAGAACCCGGTTTCTTTCGTCGCTGGTTTCGCCGCATTTTTCGCCCGCCGGTTGTAATCGCGCTCGTCTTTCTCTCGACCATCACCATCGGTGTACTGGGTTACTACTGGGTTGTCTTTTCCGGTCGCATCGATCAGCTCCTGAACGGCGAGGTCTTCACGCGCTCGGCCGGAATTTACGCTGCGCCGAAGGACCTGCGAGCCGGCGAGAGCATGACGATCGAGGAGTTGGTTAGTTATTTGAAACGCGCGGGGTATGTCGAGAAAACGCAGCAGGCCGAAACCGCGCGCGGACGGTACAAAGTCGAACCACCGATCGTGACGATCGAGCCGAGCAGCGACGGAACAGTCGACGGACGACGGGCGTTTGCCGCGTTACGCATTCAGTTTTCCAAAGACGGTAAGAAGGTCGCCGCGATTTCCGACATGGTGAAGGGAACCGCGTATGGGTCCGCGCAGCTCGAGCCGCAACTCATCAGCTCGGTAACGGGAACAGAACGCGCCAAGCGCAAAGTGATCGGCTTCAACGATCTGCCTCCACATCTTGTGAAGGCCATCACCGTTACCGAAGACCGCGCATTCTTCGACCATTACGGCGTCAACTTCCGAGGAATCTTGCGGGCGCTGATCCGGCGATACGACGCGGATCCAAACTCGCCGATCGCACGGCAGGGCGGGTCCAGCATCACCCAACAGTTGGTAAAGAACCTGCTGTTGTCTCCCGAAAAAAGTTTGCGGCGAAAAGTAGCCGAGGCGTACATGTCGGTCATCCTCGAGACGCGGCTTCCGAAAGAGAAAATTTTCGAGCTGTACTGCAATCAAGTCTATCTCGGCCAGCAGTCCGGCTTTTCGATCAATGGATTTGGCGAAGCGTCGAACGCTTACTTCAACAAAGACGTCACCGCGTTGACATTGCCCGAAGCCGCGTTCCTGGCCGGCATTATCCGCAGCCCGAATCGCTACAATCCGTATCGCGATTTGGAGAAAGCGACCGATCGTCGCAACCAGGTTCTGGATTCGATGGAGGAGACGGGGGCGATCACGGCGCTTCAAAGCTCGGAAGCAAAGGCCACTCCCCTAAAAGTCGCTTCGGTTAGAAATCGAATCGATACGTCGGACGCGCCGTACTTTACCGACTACGTTCAAAGCCAGCTCAGTTACATCATCGCCGACGAAGGCGCGTCGCAACGCCTGCGCATCTACACCACGGTTGACATGGATTTGCAGCGCGCGGCCTACAACGCAGTGACGAAACAGTTGGAAGCGTTGGATAAGATATTTGCCAAACGCGTCCCACCGGGAACATTGCAGGCGGCGCTCGTCGCGATGAATGCGAAAACCGGCGAGGTCATTGCGATGGTTGGCGGCCGGGATTATTCGAAAAGCCAGCTTAATCGCGCGACCGATGCATTGCGGCAACCGGGGTCCGTCTTCAAACCTTTTGTCTACGCGACCGCGCTCAACACCGCGTTTGATTCATCTTCGCGCGTGATTACACCGGCCTCTATCTACGAAGACAAGCCAAAGACATTCGCTTTCGACAACCAGCAATATTCGCCGGGCAATTTTGGCGATCAGTATTCAAACGCGAACGTTACGTTGCGTGATGCGCTGGTCAAAAGTTTGAACGTAGTTACCGTCGATGTCGCGATGGACGTGACGATCGGACGCGTTATGAATCTGGCTGCGAAAGCCGGCTTGCCGAAAGTGCAACGCGCATATCCGGCGATGGCGCTTGGCGCCAGCGAAGCCACGCCGCTCCAAATCGCGTCCGCCTATACGGGATTTGCTGCGAACGGAACACGAACTACTCCGATTGGAATCAGCCGGGTTACCACTGGAAGCGGAACTACTGTAGCCGCTCCGACCGGACAAAAAAACGAGGTGGTCCGGCCTGAGGTCGCCTACATTTTGACAGACATGCTGAAGGACGTCGTCAACCGCGGCACGGCGGCGCGGCTGGGTTCGCGCGGGTTTCGAAACGTGGAAGGGAAGACGGCGTTCGCGGGCAAGACCGGAACTTCGCGAGACGGTTGGTTTGCCGGCTACACGCCGGAGATAGTCTGTGTCGTGTGGGTTGGATTTGATGACGGTTCGCAACTCGGGATGACCGGCGCCGATGCAGCTTTGCCGATCTGGGCAGATTTCATGTCGGCCGCGCTCGACGCGCATCCCGAATGGAATGGCGATTGGCAAATGCCAGACGGCGTGCGTTTCGAAGAGATCGACACAGCCACCGGCAAAATAGCGACAGACGAAACGGTAACGCGGCGCAAAGAGCTTTTCATTGCCGGCACCGCGCCTACCGTTGAAAGCGACTTGACTGACGAGGAATTGCCAACCGACGGCCTCGATCCAAACGAAGGCGAGGACCTGACGCTTCCGCCTTTACCGGACGCTGTACCGGGCGCGTCACCATCCGGACGAAATGCGCCAAGGCTTGAAGGTCGCGGTGTTCCACAGAGTGACGGCTCAACCCGATTGGAAGGAACAATCACGCTTGATATCGATCCGACTACCGGGCTGATAGCCGCGCCGACTTGTCCGATCATTCGCTCGAAGACCTTTGTCATCGGTCAGGAGCCTCGTCAGGATTGCGGGCCTCAATATCACGATGGATCTCTCCCACCGCCGCCACGACAGCGGTCGTCATCTCCGTAGGTGAATTTGTCTTGGGTGTGAAACGGAAGACTTGGGTTGGGTGTGAGTGTTTCGTGTCTTCCGTAAATAAGGTGGCAGACTACTAAGTGGTCGGGAAATGCACCTGAATCTCGCTTTTCAATTCATGAAACTCAGCACGTAGCGAATACACTTCGGAGTGGGTTAACTTGACTTCACTCTCTATGCGATCGAGCCGAACATCGATCCGGTCTTCAAACTTCTGAAGCCGGTTATCGATTTTGGTTTCGAATCCTTTGAACCGCACGTCCATCCGCTGGTCCATTCTTTTCTCGAAACCTTCGAACCGGTCGTTGATTCTCATTTCAAACGCATCGGATCGTGCGTTAAGTCCGACTTCCAGCGCCGCGATGCGCTCAAGCACGGTCTCGATTGTCGGTTTCGTGTCGTACTTCTTCGAAATATCCCTGGTCTCTTCTTCACTCATAATTGCTCCTCTTGCCTTCTTGTTATTACACCCTCCAGGGCGAGAGGGACACCAGGCAAATGCCGAATGCCTGGATTACCAGCGAGGCCAACTGATCAAAACTATACCACCTTCATTTTGAAGACCCGTACCAAAAATCCCCACTTGTCAGCCAACTCTTCAATTGTCTTCGCTGTCGGTTTTCCGGCTCCGTGACCCGCCTTAGTTTCAATACGAATCAAAATCGGGGCGGTTCCGCCTTGTGCGGTTTGCAGCGTCGCCGCGTACTTAAAGCTGTGCGCGGGAACGACGCGATCATCATGATCGGCAGTCGTCACCAACGTGGCAGGATAGTTAGCGCCGGGCTTGATATTGTGCAGCGGTGAATAGGCACGCAGGATTTGAAAATCATCAGCGTTGTCCGACGAACCATACTCGCCTACCCACGCCCAGCCGATCGTGAACTTGTGAAATCGTAGCATGTCCATCACGCCCACAGCCGGAAGCGCGGCGCCGAACAGGTCTGGTCGTTGGTTCAAAACCGCTCCGACCAAAAGCCCGCCGTTGCTGCCGCCACCAATTGCGAGCCTGGGTGTCGACGTGTACTTGTTTGCGATTAACCACTCGCCCGCGGCTATGAAATCATCGAAAACGTTTTGCTTCTTTCCTTTCATCCCGGCCTGGTGCCAATCTTCGCCGTACTCGTTTCCTCCGCGAATATTCGGCATCGCAAAGACGCCGCCCATCTCCATCCAAACCAGATTGCTGATAGCAAAATACGGAGTCATCGAGACGCTGAATCCGCCATATCCGTACAAGTAGGTCGGGTTCGTTCCGTCGAGCTTCAACCCTTTCTTGTGAGTTACAAACATCGGAATACGGGCGCCGTCTTTGCTTGTATAGAAGACCTGCTTCGTCTCGAAATCCGTTGGTTTGAAATCGACTTTAGGTTGGCGAAACAGCACGCTCTTTCCGGTAACCAGATCGTATCTGTAAATTGTTTTCGGCGTGGTGAAGCCAGTGAACGAATAAAACGTTTCTTTGTCGCTCCGCTTACCGGCAAAGCCGGCGACGCTTCCAATCCCCGGAAGATCTACGTCGCGGACGAACTTTCCATCGGTGCCGTAAATCTTCACCAACGATCGCGCGTCCTTCAAATACGAGACGACCAACACGTCGTTTATGTAGCTGACGCCTTCCACGGTTTCCGCGGCTTGCGGGATTACTTCGCGCCAGTTTTCCTTCGACGGCTTGGCGGTATCGATGGCAATCACGCGACCTCGCGGGGCGCCTGCGTCGGTGTTAAAGAAAAAGACTCCGCCGTCGTTGCCGAGGAAGATGTAGGAGCTTTCGAAATTATCAACCAGCTTCGACACCTCGGCGTTCGGCGTCTGCAGGTCCTTGTAATAAATCCGAAATTGCGCGTTCGATCCCTTCCAGATCGTGATCAGGAGGTAACGGCCGTCTTCGGTCACCTGGCCGTCAAAGCCCCACTCCTTTTCATCCTTTCGCTCGTAGATGAGCACGTCGTCCGCCTGCGACGTGCCGAGTTTGTGGTAGTAAAGTTTTTGGAAATAATTCGCGTCCTGCAATTTGGTCGCTTCGTTCGGCTCGTCATAGCGGCTATAGAAAAAACCCTTGTTGTCATGCGACCAGGACGCGCCCGAGAACTTTACGAACTTGAGCGTATCCGGCATGTCCTGTCCGGTCTCGATGTCCCGGACCCGCCATTCCTGCCAGTCAGACCCCGAAGCAGAAGTGGCGTAGGCCATAAACTTGCCGTCTTCGCTGACGTCCGTTCCGGATAGCGCCACCGTTCCGTCTGTGGAAAGTTTGTTGGGGTCGATCAGGACCTTCGGCTGAGCCTCGAGCGAAGTCTGCCAGTAAATAACGCTTTGATTTTGCAGGCCGTCGTTCTTCGAATAGAAATACTTTCCACCTTTCCGCCACGGCGTACCGTACTTTTCATAATTCCAAAGCTTAGTAATGCGTTCTTTGATCTGCGCTCGTTCGGGAATCTGATTGAGATAATCAAAGGTGATCTTGTTCTGCGCTTCAACCCATGCCTTGCTTTCCGTCGAGTCCGGGTCCTCCAGCCAGCGATACGGATCCGCGATCTTCACACCATGATATTCGTCAACGTGATCGCTCTTTCGCGCCAGCGGATAGACCATTTTGTGAAGCGAGCCCTGCACTGCCGGTTGGCGCAAAGTCTTCGAGCCCTGCGCGACAACGGGAATCGCTTGGACCGACATCGCGACCGCGAGGGCCACGGCAAGCACAAAACTCTGGCGTCGATTACGAATAAGCATGATCAAGTACCTTTCGATTGAATCGGATATGTTAGAAGCGGAATGCGCGCATGATATCGCATCCGTCCTGATGTTTCTAATTTTCGGCCGAACACGGCGTCAGGGTCCAACCCAGCGAGGAAAAACAGTTTCCCGCAAAGACGCAAAGGCGCAAAGAAATCTGGAAAGATGCGAAACTGCTCAACGCCTTTGCGTCTCTGCGCCTTTGTGGAAACCCAGTTCCTCTTATGGAAACTCAACTAAAGCTCAAAACTAGCTCTCTACCCCAAACACGCCGTCGTTATTTACTCGCGTCGCCGGCGAGTGCCGCCCGAAGCGTCGCGATTGCGAGCGCCGCTGCGTGGCCCTTGCGCGCGGGCAACCCGCCGAGCGTTTCAGTGATGTCTTGCCTCGTCAAAGAAGCGGCGTCTTCTTTCGTCATTCCTTCGATCATCTCTACCAACACAGAACCGCACGCGAGGGTAGGCGCGCAGCCATACGCGAGGAACCTGGCCTGACGAATCACCTCGCCTTCAAACTCAAGCGAGATGCGCATGCGATCGCCGCATACAGGATTAGTTTCTTCAGCGGTTGCATCAGCGTTGGGAATTTCACCGGCGCCGCGCGGATTGGCAAGATGGTCGTTGAAGATTTCGGAGTAAGGCAAGTTAAGCAGGATGACTTTCGATTGATTGGTTCTGAAGCGTGTTAACTGGTCACGCCGACTGGTTGCACTTCGCACTCGCGCTCGGCCAAAGCCTTTTGGTAAAGCGGCGATAGACGTCGCAGGTTCTCCACCGCGCGCGGCAACACCTCGAGAACATAATCTAAATCTTCGGCGGTGTTGTCCTTTCCAAAGCTGAACCTAATCGAGCCGCGCGCGAGTTCATCGTTTCGCCCAATCGCTCGGATCACGGGCGACGGTTCAAGCGAGCCGGACGAACACGCCGAACCGGTTGAGACTGCGATACCCTGCAAATCAAGATTGATCAGCAAGCCTTCGCCTTCGATGAATCGAAACGAGATATTCGACAAGTGCGGCAGTCGCTTCGATCGATTGCCATTGAACACGGCGTCACTAACTCGCTCGGCAATCTCAGTTTCAAATCTATCGCGCAGACGTCTGACGTGTTCGTCTCGCTGATCCATCTCTTTTCGCGCCAACTCGGCTGCGGCGCCGAAAGCGACGATACTCGCAACGGATTCGGTGCCTGCTCGTCGTTCGCGTTCCTGATGGCCGCCGACATTTTGCGTAACTAATCGCACTCCGCGGCGAAGGTAAAGCGCGCCGACTCCTTTGGGCGCATAAATCTTGTGCGCGGACAACGACAACAGGTCGCAGCCAATCTCATCTACATTGACGGGAATTCGCCCCGCGGCCTGAACGGCGTCGGTGTGGAACCAAAGATGTCGATGACCTTCCGCGCGTCGCGCACGAACGAGACTTCCGATTTCGGCTACCGGTTGAATCGTGCCGATCTCGTTGTTGGCGGTCATGATTGTGATCAGAACCGTGCCGTCTCGGATCGCATCGCGGACATCGTTGACGCGTACGATGCCGTCGTCAAAGACCGGAAGCCGCGTCACCTCCCAGCCTTTTTTCTCCAACGCGTCGCAAACGCCTCGAACAGCGGAATGCTCTATGTCCGAAGTGATGATGTGCCGCCCTTTGGCT
Source organism: Pyrinomonadaceae bacterium (assembly GCA_963702045.1). Classification (GTDB taxonomy): domain Bacteria; phylum Acidobacteriota; class Blastocatellia; order Pyrinomonadales; family Pyrinomonadaceae; genus JACMLC01. The sequence goes on along the minus strand of OY969701.1, from coordinate 2,968,777 downwards.
TCGGCCGCTTCCGCGATACCACGAATCGCCAGGTTGTTAGCTTCGGTGCCGCCTGAAAGCAGCACGACTTCGTTCGGACGAGCGCCGATCAACGCAGCCACTTCGCGCCTTGCGCGATCGACTGCCCCACGTGCTTCCTGTCCGAAATGATGAACGCTGGACGCGTTGCCGAATCTTTCGGTCAGATACGGCAGCATCGCGGCGACGACTCGTGGGTCCGCCGGCGTAGTCGCGCTGTGATCTAAATAAACTCGTCGCATTAATCAAAACCTGAAATCTGCGGCCTCGCCAACCACTTCGCGGGTTTGCGGCATCTGACGCCTTTAGAAAGCGAATTCGCGCTGATTCTTCAGCAAATCCGCCGTGAATGATTACTTCAAAGCGTTCTACAAAAAGAGTCTATGGCGCACGGCAAAGAGCGTCAAGCTCGCCAGTCCAGTAGGTTGTTGCTTCCGATAGCGTAGTGTTAGCATCAGCGCGAATGCATCCGGACGCCCAGCATCTGACAACAAGTACTTCCTTTTTAGGTTTTAGGAGAAGAAGAAAGATGAGACATTTCCGAAGAATTTCAGCGATGTCGATAACGGCCTGCCTGCTGATCGCGCTTGCCTCCCTTTCGACGTTTCACGTTGATGCGCAATCGATGGGCGCGCTTGAGCGAGGGTATCGAACCGGTTACACGGACGGATACATGGCCGGACACCGGGACAACATCGACCGCGCATCGCGTGAATATCGCGACGAAGAAGATTATCGAAAAGCGGATCGAGCGTACGTCGCCGCGTACGGACCGCTGGAAGATTACCGGGATGGTTATCAGCAGGGATTCGAAATCGGTTACGACGCCGGATTCGAAAGGCGAGGATTCGATTCAACCGTTCCCGGGAATATGTCTCGGCGTGGCGTGATCGACGTTGATGCAAACGCCGGAACGGATTTGTCCGGAGGTGGATCGAGCGGGACCGCGCGTGTTTCTGCTGGAGACGTAGTCGTAATTCCCGACGACTCGGTCATGATTGTGGAGATGTTGTCGGATCTTTCAACCGAAGCCAGCCAGAACGGCGACAGTTTCCAGGCGCGAGTTCTTGGCCCAATGGAATACGAGGGAGCCACGATCGATGGACGCGTGACGCGGGTCAAACGGCCCGGCAAGGTAAAGGGCACCGGCGAGCTACAGCTTTCGTTTGATCAGATTCGTTTGCCGGACAATCGTTCGGGTCAGATGCGAGCTCAGGTGATCGAGGTCATCGACATGGGCGACAACACCGGCGTTGGCGACGTTGACGAAGAAGGCGGAGTCAAAGGAAAGAGTACTACGTCGAGCGATGTTAAGAAGGTTGGTGCTGCGACAGGTATCGGCGCAATCATCGGAGCCATTGCCGGCGGAGGAAAAGGAGCTGCGATCGGTGCTGCGATCGGTGGAGCGGTTGGAACCGGCGGCGTGCTCGCAACACGCGGCAAGGAAATTCGACTCCCGCGCGGACAACAGCTTCGAATACGAACTGATGCGGAAACGGTGGTGAGATAAGGAAAGGCAGGCGTCAGGAGACAGCAGTCAGGAGTGAGAAGGAATAGCTTAGAGTCCTGACCTTTCCTCTTCTGTCTTCTGACTTCTGTCTCCTTTTCCCGCCCCCGGCCCCCGATCTCCCATGCTTGTCACCCTACTCACCGACTTTGGAAACTCTGATTACTTCGTGGGCGCGATGAAGGGAGCGATCCTTTCAGTCAATGGTGACGCGAAGATCGTCGACATAACTCACGAGGTTCCGCCGCACGATATCGAATCGGCTGCGTTCACGTTGCTTCAGGCACACCACACTTTCCCAGCCAAGACCGTTCATGTCGCTGTTGTAGATCCGGGAGTCGGATCCAGCCGGCGCCCGATTCTGGTCGACACTGGTGATTACTTTTTCGTCGGACCCGACAACGGAATCTTCAGCTACGTATGCGATCGGGTTGCGAACTTCAAAGCTTTTCATCTATCGAAAAGCGAATACTTCCGCCAACCAACCAGCTCGACTTTCCATGGTCGCGACATATTTGCTCCAGTCGCAGCGGCACTATCAAAAGGAATCCAGCCAACTTCGCTGGGCGATTTGATTACGGATATTGTTCGGTTGCCGACACTTCATCCGCAGTTGATCGAAGGTGGAGACATCGCCGGCCGCATAATTCACATCGATCGTTTTGGAAACTGCATCACAAACATATCGCGCGAGGTTCTGACCGACGAAATGATCGCCGACGGAGCGCGGTTGTCGATCCGCGATCATGAAGTGAAAGAGTTCCGACGTACGTTTACAGACGGCGAAGCGAGCCAGAACGATTTGTTTGCTGTTTGGGGAAGCGCGGAGCTTCTCGAAATCGCGGTTTTTGGTACTTCAGCAGTCAAACTTCTGGGGGTTGAACGCGGCGAAAAGGTTGTGATACGGGTGAGCAAATAACGTCTGCAAGAGCGGTGTAACCTGTTATTGCTCGTCGCTTGTCACCCGTCACTGTCTTTGCTATCTTCGCTTTATTAAACACTTGTAAGGACGCTAACCATGGAAAAAGGTAAGGACGCTGCTTCAGCCGGCGCAAGCGCCGCCGCCGGATTGCGCGGAGTTGTCGCTGCGACTTCGTCGATTGGCGATGTCGACGGCGAGAAGGGCGTGCTCATTTACGAAGGGTACGACATCCACGATCTGGCGCGTTCATCGACTTTCGAGGAAGTCGTTTTTCTTTTATGGCATGGACGATTGCCGAAGCGCGATGAGTTGGACGAGCTGAAGAAATCGCTTGGCGCTTCCTATGAATTGCCGGCCGAAGTGCTCGAGCTTATGCGGCGGTTTCCGCGCGAAGCCGAGCCGATGGACGTGCTTCGGACTGCGGTTTCAGCGCTGGATTTTTTTGACAAAGCGGCGCACGACATCTCGCGAGAGAACAGTTTAAGAACTGCGGCCCGGCTTGTGGCGCAGATCCCGACGGTTGTTGCCGCGGCGGATCGGTTGAGAAATGGCCAGGAGCCGATCAAGCCTAATCCTGAACTGAATATCGCTACGAATTTTTTGTACATGTTGAAGGGCGAGCTGCCTTCGGATGAAGATGCGCGGGTCTTCGACATTTGTTTGATACTCCACGCCGATCACGAATTGAATGCGTCTACGTTTACCGCGCGTGTGGTTGCCGGAACGTTGGCGGACATCTACGGAGCCGTGACCGCCGCGATTGCCGCGCTGTCGGGGCCGCTGCACGGCGGGGCGAACACCAACGTGATGAAGATGTTGTTGGAGATCGGCGACATCGACAAGGTCGAGCCGTTTATTAAGGAAGCGCTCGCGGCCAGGAAGAAGATCATGGGGATCGGCCACGCGGTTTATAAGACCGAGGATCCCCGCGCTACACACCTGCGAAAGTTCTCGCAAGAGATGGGAGAACGACGGGGCGAGACGAAGTGGTACGAAATGTCGCGCAAGATCGAAGAGATCATGATGCGCGAGAAGGGCATGTATCCCAACGTCGATTTCTTTTCGGCGTCGACTTATTACATGATGGGAATTCCGCTGGATCTTTACACGCCTATCTTTGCCGTCAGCCGGATCAGCGGATGGACCGGGCATATCCTGGAGCAGTACGAGAACAATAAGCTCATTCGACCGCGCGCAGAGTATATCGGTCCGAGGGATTTGAAATACGTTCAGATCGACGAACGATAGTCTGATGTCCGACAAACTTCAGTTTGTCGGACATTTTTAGACGCTTTCGGCTACGGCTGGCTTTTCTTCGTTGGCTGGTAATTCAACACTCGAGAGTGCTTTCATCTCTTCTGTCGTTTGAAGAAGTTTGGTCCGCCAAACAAAAACCAGCGATACGACGAGTGCAACCGTGCACGCGACCCCGCCTTCGATCCCATAAGCCCCGCCAGTCAACCATGCTGGCCCATTGTCAGTCGCGCGAAGTAGCGGCGTCGGCGCAAGCGAAGTGATCCCGCTGACCGGCAATCCCAAAACAGATCCCATGGCCCAGTTCCACGACCAATGGATTCCGAGCGGCAGCCATAAGCTGCGCGTACGCCACCAGGCGATCGCTAGCCAAAAACCAGCCAGAGCGGTGTTCGCAAATGCGAGGGACGGATATGCATTTGGAACATTAAGATTCGGATTTCCCAGGTGCGCGTATGCAAACGCAAGCGAAGTTAGAATCGCGCCGACCATAAAGAGCCGTGCTCGCGTCAGTGTCTGTAGCGGATAGCTGCGAAAGACAGTTTCTTCCGCCGCGGCGGCGAGAATAAACACGAACGCCGATCCAACCAGAGTCCTGGTCAGCGACCAGTACATTCCCGTCGCGTTGAAAGAGAAAACGAAGCCTCCGCGCGTTTTCGCTATTGCTGTCGCCAACACAAGCGACGCCACGCCGATCAGCGAACCGTAGAGCAGATCGCGCAGCCAGCCCCGATGACGCGCCCACCCAAGCGCCGCGAACGGCAGCTTTTCAATCAGCGCGCCGCACATCCAACCAACAAACAGTGCGGAGAACAACAAGATCACGCCCTGGACCAAATATCCCCACTGCGTAACAAGAAAGTTCTGGGCACTGCCTCCGGAGATGAGGGAAGCGACCAGAAACGCGACGAGGAAGAGAAGCTCGACCAGCAACGAAAAGCCGACTACGAAGATGGTGACCCGCCAGCCGCTCCGGAGCCGTCCGGCCGAGTTCAGGAAGAGTTGCGAAAGTTTCATCAATGAGAACATAGCATTCAAGACTTGAAAATGCAGTCAGGAAGGGGACCCTGTCCCCGCTTCAAGATCCCTTCTTATTCAGCCGGGACTACAGTTACAGTTTTGTGAATTGAGGCGGGGACAGGGTCCCCTTCCTGACTTGCGTTAGGTGAAGTAACCAGCTGCTTCCAAAGGGAGTAACCAGGCATGCGGTAAACGATGTCAACCTGCCTTGTATATCCGTTCTCCTTCGGCCCGTATGGTAAACTTTCATTCGCCGGAACATGGAAACTGACCCCATTAAGTCTACAGATTCACACGACGGATTGCCGCGCCGGCGTCGAACTGCGCCGTGGCTGCTCGGCGGTTTGGTGCTGTTTCTGCTCTCAGTGATGATCGCTTTGCAGGTAGCCGGCCTGTGGTCGGTGCTGCCGACCGACACCGCGTCGGACACTTTGTTGCTCTACGCGCTGTCTTCTCTCAATTTTGCGGCGTTCATCGTCTTTGCTTTTATTCTGGTGCGAAGCCTGCTGAAGCTGCGTCGCGAGCGCCGCGAGCGACAGTTGGGTTCGAAGATCAAGACCCGGCTGGTCGTCTACTTCATCGCACTAGGGTTGTTGCCCATCACGGCGATGGCGGTCTTTTCGTATCTATTTCTCAATCGCTCGATCGAAAAGTGGTTTAGCCGTCTGCCTGAAGGAGTGGTCAGCGAGGCTCAGCAGCTACAGCGAGAAGCCGACGCGAATCAAATTCAAAGTCTTCGCGAGACCGGGTCTATGCTGGCGCTCTTGATGGAGCTTCAGCCCGATCTAGCCGGCGCGCCGACTCTGGACCAACTGCTTCAGCGCGGAAATCTCGCGGCCCTGGAAATTGTATCTATCAATGGCCAGATATCCGCGCGGAGCGAAGCGTCGCTTTCAGGCGCCGAACGATTCCATGTTGACCAAGCCATCGAGCTGGCCCGCAACCCACAAATCGAAAGGAAGGACGAACGAGTCGGAGACCGCCGGAGTTTCGACGCGGTTTCAGTCCCGTTAAGCGGAGACCGCAACCTGATCGTAGTTCGTGCTCGTCACATCGATTCGAATCTTGACGAGATAATCACTGGCTCGCAGGGCGAATACAACAAGCTCGTGGCGAAACAACGGAAGGTGCGCTGGCTGGGAATCTCCACTCTTGGCCTGCTTACTCTGCTGCTTTTGTTCGCTTCGACCTGGACCGCGATTCACCTTGCGCGCGGAATCGCGTTGCCGATTCAGGCTTTGGCCGAAGCTTCGGAAGAAGTGGCCAGCGGTAATCTGAAACATCGGGTCGAGACGGTTGCTGATGACGAACTCGCGTTGCTCGCGGATTCGTTCAACCGCATGACCGCTCAGTTGGAAGAGAACCGGAGCAGGATCGAAGCCGGTGCCGGCGAGCTTCGTGAAAAGAACCTGGCGCTGGAAGAGCGCCGAAACTACATCGAAACAGTGTTGGAATCGCTCTCAACCGGCGTGATCTCGCTGGACGAGAGCAACAGAGTGACGACCATTAACGCCGCGGCGACATCAATGCTTTTGCTGGAAGACCAGCCGCGCGGTGAATACAAACTTTCTGAACTGACAACCGCTGAAGACCAGGCGGTACTCGAAAGACTTTTGCACCGGGCTCGCCGTATGGGTCGCGCGTCGGAGCAGGTTGAGCTTGCGCGAAGTTCGTCTCGGGATAACAGCGCTTTGCCTGTCGCGTTGACGGTTACGGCACTGCGCGCGCCTTCCGGCGAAACTCGTGGCGCAGTTCTGGTGATCGAAGACTTGTCGGAACTTTTGTCCGCGCAGCGGGCCGCGGCTTGGAGCGAAGTCGCGCGCCGGATGGCGCACGAGATCAAGAACCCGTTGACGCCGATACAGCTTTCGGCCGAGCGCATCGCGAAGAACTTCTATCGAAGCACAAACGGATCGAACGGCGCCGCCGGCAATGGTTCGAACGGCGACCGAACCCACGAACAGGAACGCGTGGCCCAGGTCGTAGACGAATGTACTGCGACGATCACCCGCGAAGTCGCCGGTCTCAAAGCGATGGTCGACGAGTTTTCACGTTTCGCCAGACTTCCGCACGCGCGGCTTGAACCAGAAGACCTGAACGAAGTCGTAAAGCAATCGGTGGCGCTTTATGAAGATCGTTTGGACGGAGCTCGCATCGATGTTCACCTCGCGCGGACTTTGCCCGCCAGCATGCTGGACGCGGAACAGATGCGTCGCGTGCTGGTTAACCTGATCGACAACGCGCTGGAATCACTGGCCGAGATAGAAGGTGAACGACGGATCACGATCGCGACGGGATATGATCCCTCGCGCGGATTTTTGTTGGTCGAGATCGCCGACACCGGACAGGGAATTGCGCGTTCTGACTTCGCTCGCCTTTTTCAACCCTATTTTTCTACCCGTGGCCGCGGGACTGGTCTGGGGCTCGCGATCGTTCAGCGAATCATCATCGAGCACGGCGGCCGCATTCGTGCTGAGATGAACCGTCCGCGTGGCGCCAAATTCATCGTAGAACTTCCTGCAACCAATGTCTGAATCCATCTTAATCGTCGACGACGAGCCGGGTATTCGCGAAACACTTCGCGCGGTTTTAGAGGACGAGAACTTCGTCGTCGACGCCGTCGCGTCGGGCGAGGAGTGTCTGGAAGCCGTCGAGCGAAAGGCTTACGGATGTTTTCTGCTGGACGTGTGGCTGCCCGGGATCGACGGTCTCGAGACGCTTAAGCGGATGCGCGCGGCGGGAGTCGAAGCTGCGGTAGTCATGATATCGGGCCATGGCAATATCGAGACGGCAGTGCGCGCTACGAAGCTGGGCGCGTTCGATTTCATCGAGAAGCCTTTGTCGATTGAAAAGACCGTGCTGACGGTTCGCAACGCGTTGAGGCATCGCGAGCTTGAACGAGTCAACGCCGAACTGGCTGCAGAATTGAACGAGGAGTACGCGATGATCGGCGATTCGGTCGCGATGCGCGCGCTTCGCAAACAGATCGCCGTCGTTGCGCCCACGGACGGCCGCGTCTTGATTTACGGTGAGTCAGGGACCGGCAAAGAGCTGGTCGCGCGCACACTTCATCTTCAATCAATGCGCGGAGGCGCGCCGTTTGTAGAAGTTAATTCGGCAGCGATTCCGGAAGAGCTGATCGAGTCCGAATTGTTTGGTCACGTTAAGGGCGCTTTTACCGGTGCGATGTCGGCGAAGAAGGGAAAGTTCGAACTGGCGGACGGTGCGACACTGTTCCTGGACGAGATCGGCGACATGAGCGCGCGCGTTCAGGCAAAAGTATTGCGCGTGTTGGAAGAGCAACGTTTCGAACCGGTCGGCAGCCCCACCTCGTTGCGAGTCGATGTCCGCGTAATCGCGGCTACCAACAAAATGCTGGACGCGGAGATCGAGCAGGGGAATTTCCGAGCAGATCTTTTCTACCGGCTTAATGTGATTCCGTTTGAAATCCCGCCGCTTCGCGAGCGGTTGGAAGACGTTCCGGCGCTGGTCGAACATTTCAACCAGAGATTTTCCGCGGCCTACGGAAAGAAACCCAAGCGATTCGAGCCTGATGCGATCGAGGCTCTACAAGACTATTCCTGGCCCGGAAACGTTCGCGAACTCCGCAATACGGTTGAGCGCGTTGTAATCATGCTCGGCAAAACGAAGATCACCGACAGCGAACTGCCCGTTCTGGGCGGCGAGGAACCTCCGGCCGCTTCGTTTCGTTTTCCTTCTTTTAAGGAAGCGACCGATGCATATCACCGCGAATTCATCCAGAGAAAATTGGCCGAGGCCGAAGGCAACGTTTCGCGCGCGGCCGAATTGATGGGCGTGGACCGCAGCCACCTTTACCGGCGAATGAAAAACCTGGGAATTCAGGGGAGAAGCGAGCGTTAAAGCCCGAAACTGCATCGAAGCTGTCCAGTGAGCTTTGGTCGGGTCTGCCTTGCCCGTATGCATATTGACAAGGTAAGCTGGAATTGAGTTAAGGCGAAGCGCTTTGGAGCGATGAGTTACTTGTTAAGCTGATCGATTCCGTAGCGCAAATTTTTTGAAGGATTCGCAATGGATTTTACGACTAAAGAACTGTTGAAGCGGTACGCGCGACTTGCGCTGGGCCAGCCGTTTGCTCCCGTGTTGCTGAATATTTTGGTGACGTCGGTTTGTGATATGCGATGCACGCATTGCTTTTTCACGGACGAGCTGGATGACCGCCCGCGTAAGAAGCTGCAGATGAAAACGCACGAGATTGAGAAGATCTCTGAGACTCTGGGCGGCAATTTGGGCGTGTTGATTCTCGCCGGCGGCGAACCGTTTACGCGCAAAGATCTGCCGGAAATTGCTCGTGCTTTCTATCAAAACAATAAGCTCGAATCGATATACGTGATGTCGAACGGGCAGATTCAGAAGCGAATCATTCCGGATATCACGCGGATGCTGCAGGAATGTCCGACTCTCAACGTGACCGTTGCGCTTGGGATCGACGGGTTGAAAAGCGAGCACGAGAAGATCAGACAGAAGCCGGGATCATGGGACATCGCGATCGACACTGCCCGTCAGCTTCAGCAGCTGAAGAAAGAATTTCCGCGATTGGATATTCAGACGTGCACGTGCTTTATGCACTCGAATCAGGACACAATTTTCGAGTGGTATGACTTCCTGAAATACGATTTGAAGCCGGACAAAGTTAACTTCAACTATATTCGTCCGCCTTCAGCAGATCCGATCGAGCTGGATATTGATCATTCGCGCTACGCGCGATTGGCGCAGAAGATCGACGACGATTCGCGTCACGCCGCGATCAAGAACAACTACGGTGGCGACGCTGGGTTCTTCAAAGCAGCGATCGATATCTACATGCACGGGCTGATCGCGAAGACACAGGAAACCCAGCAAGCGCAGATGACGTGTTACGCGGGCACAGCCGGCGGCGTGATCTATGACGAGGGAACTGTTTCCTCGTGCGAGAACCTCGCGCCGATCGGAAATCTGCGCGAGTTCGATTGGAATTTCCAAAAGCTTTGGCTTTCACCGGCGATGAAAGAGCGACGGAAGAAGGCCGCCGATGGCTGTTTCTGCACACACGAATCGAACAGCTACTATCCGTCGCTGGCTTTTAATCCGAAGCACTTGATCCAAATCAAGAAGTTGGAACGCGAGATGAAAAAGGCGCGGAGAGAACTGGACAAGCTCGAACCGGAGGCCGATGGTTTGACAGTCAAAGCGTAGGAACTGAACAAACGGGAAGGCCGGATTTCCAGACACAACAAATGTTTAGAGCAAGAGTCCCCAAAATCCTGATCATTTCGTCCGACACCGGCGGCGGCCACCGCTCGGCCGCGGCTGCGATTGTGGCGGGCGTGCAGCGATTTTTTCACGGCCAGTCTTATGCGGTGCGCGTCGTTCGTGCGATTGAGGACTCGCATTCGATCACCAAGAGGCTGGTTGCGATCTACAATTGGATTTTGCGAAACCGGCAGAGTTGGATGAAGTACTTCTACTGGGCCGTTAATCGCTTTCGGCCGGAAACTCGTGATTTCTTTTACACACGGACGCTCGGGTTTTTGAAGGAAATGTTCGAGCGTTGGTGCCCGCATGTAGTTGTCAGTGTTCACCCGTTAACTCAACACGCGATCGCGCGGGTTATGAAAGAGCTCAAGCTGGCGGACAAGATCCCGCTGGTGACGGTGGTGACTGACCCCTGCTACGGTTTTTGGAAAGGCTGGGCGTGCGACGATGTTCGGCTCTATCTCGTTGCGAGCGAAGAAGCGCGAATGCAGTTAATCGATTACGGCGTCGCGCCTGAACGAATAAAAGTCTCGGGAATGCCGGTTCATCCGAAATTTGCTTTCCCGGGCGAACACGCAGCGCAAATTGCACGACGGGCTTTGTCGCTGGATCCCGAGAAATTCACCGTATTCGTAAATGCGGGTTGGGTTGGTGGTGGGAATATTCCGCAGATTTTCCGCGAGCTGGTAAGAGGCGAATTGGATGTCCAGGCGATTTTTCTGGCGGGGAAGAACGAAGAGCTGAGACTCGAAGCAGAATCGATTGCGGTTGACGCGAAATTCCCGGTTCGGGTAATCGGTTACTCCGAACATGTTGAGCAGTTGATGGCCGCGGCCAGTGTCATGATTTCAAAGCTCGGCGGCCTGACGACTTTTGAAGCGATGGCTTGCCGAGTTCCGATTATTGGCGATGGAACTACGCCCCCGATGCCGCAGGAAGCAGGCGCGGCCTCGTTGATCGTGAAGCGCGGCGCCGGAGTTCTGCTGGAAAAGGCTACCGACATAGTGCCGGTCATTCGGCGCATGATGGAAGACACCCGGCACTTTGCGGCGATGCAGGCGGCAACCGTGGGCCTGGCGATTCCGAATTCGACTCGGCGAATCGTGGAAGAAATTACAGCGTTAATACCTGCGCCGGTGATGGCGCGCGAAGAACCGGTGTTGGTTGAGTCTCGAACCGCATAACAAAACTTTCGCGGTTGACCTATGTGTCCGGTTCGGGATTTAATCTGCAACACGACAACGAACAAGTTTATTAATTCATCCGCTTCGTTTCGTTCGAAGCGGTTTTTTTTGGAGAACTGACTGGTGAGTCTTTTGCTTGAGGGTAAGCGCGCGTTTATTACCGGTGGAACACGCGGAATTGGCGCGGCGCTTTGTGAAGTGTTTGCGCGCGAGGGCGCCGACGTCGCGTTCAACTACAATGCGCGCGACGACCTGGCCAGCCGGACACTCGAGAAAATCACAGCGCACGGCCGCCGAGCTCAGGCGTTCAAGATTTCGATCACCGACAGGGTTCATCTCAAGAAGATGACTCGCGATCTGGTTGAAATGTGGGGCGGCATCGATATTTTGGTTAACAACGCTGCGATTAACCGTGGCGACAACTTTGCGACAACAACAGACCGCGCATGGGACGAAGTCATCAATACAAACGTGAACGGGCTTTTTGCGGTCACCAAGCCTATCTACAAACAGATGCTGCGCCAGCGAAGCGGCTCGATTCTCAACATCACTTCGATTGGCGCGATTCGAGCACTCCCGACCTCGGTTCATTACGCTACTTCCAAGGCAGCCGTAATTGGCTTCACTAAGTGCTTGTCTCGCGAGGCCGCTTCGTTCGGCGTGAGCGTCAACGCGATCGCTGCGGGGCTTTTTGATACCGACCTTGCCCACACACTGCCAGACCGGTTGATGCAGATGCACGAGCTTTGGGTAGCGCGCGGCCGGCTCGGCAAACCGGAAGAATTGGCGGAGTACGCCGCATTCATGGTGAGCCAACGAAACAGCTTTATGAACGGCGAAGTGGTCATCGTCGATGGTGGCGCCGTAACTTAACACAGCCTCAATTTGCCAACCTCTTCCCTGGAACTGAAATCGAATTTCATTGTTAAGTGCTTCTGCTACAAAGAGTTAGTTGACAGCGTTTCCTTCCTGAGCGTATTATCCGCGTGTGAATCCGGTTAAGAAAAGTAGACGGGGAGGGAAGTGATGGCCAGAGGTGAATTAGTCGAAGCGTTGAATCGAGCCTTGAGTCTCGAATTGGCCGCGGTTATTCAGTACACGCAGCACAGCTTTCTTGTGAACGGCGCCGAACGCGAAGTTTTTTGCAAGTATTTTCGTGACCAGGGCGAGGAATCGCATGACCACGCGATTACGCTGGGTGACAAAATCGTGGCGTTGGGAGGCGTTCCTACCGTCGAACCGTCGATGATTCGACAGTCGACGAGTCTTGCGGAAATGTTGAAGCAGGATTTGGAGCTCGAACGCGAAGCACTTGCGGGCTACATGGCTGCATGGAAAGCCTGTGGAGATGACGAGCTTCCTGTCCGCTTTCAATTGGAAGAGCGGATCTATCAGGAACAGCTTCACATCGACGAACTGGAAAAATTGACGTCGGAGCGAAAGGCCAACGTTACCAAGGAGAAGATAACTCTGCGTCAAGTCGGCTGAGAGTTCCATACACAAAGATCAAAAGGAAAGGGAAGACCGAACGTCTTCCCTTTCCTTTTTTATGAGTGCGATGCGATTTCGATTAAGCGAGCGTCGGTAGCTGGATTACCTGGCCGGCTCCAGCGAATTGTCCGTCGTTCGCCCGTTGGCGATTGATTCGTTGACGCGCCACTGCCAGCGCGTGATGCAGATCATCAAGCTGTTCGCTGTCCAGGCGAATTGTTTTTTGACAACACCAACCCAACCCGTCGGTCCAGGTCGAGTAACGCAACGCGATGCGAGGGGTTGCCTCGTGTTGTTCGATCAAGACTTCGATCCGTTGGTCGTCAGATGGCGACGGGAGAATTTGAACTGTAGCGGTTTGATTGCTGGGCACGAATGACTCCTAATAACTTTGTATTCTGGTTTTGCTCGCCCGATGTATTTTGGACGAAATTGAAAACCAATTTCAATTAGGATTATGCCTGTGGGCGGGCGAGGCTGTCAAGAACAATCTTAAAGTTAGGTTACAGAGTTTGGTATTCGAGAGCTTGAGATTATCGATTCCGGGCGACCAACTGAAATTAGTCGGACACTTAATCTTCGGAGTTTTCGAGCTTTTTAAGGCGTGTTTCCAGCGAGCGAACCGTTCTGGCCATCTCGGGGAGCTTTCGAATCGCGGCCATTGCACGAAGCGAATCGCGATGCTCGAACGCGGGAATTCCGCCCGAAAGCACCTTGCCGTCGGGTACGTCAAAAAATACACCGGCCTTTGCCATCAAAACCGCATCGTCGCCAATCGTCACGTGCCCGCCGACTCCCACCTGTCCGGCCAGAATCACGCGGCGGCCAACATGGGTGCTTCCGGCCAATCCGACCTGACCACACAACAGAGTATCTTCTCCAACCGTGCATGAATGACCGATCTGGACCAGGTTGTCTATTTTGACTCCGCGAGCTATGCGCGTTTCGCCAACCGACGCGCGGTCGATGGTCGTTCCGGCGCCGACCTCAACATCGTCCTCGAGCACGACGCGTCCTGTTTGAGGAATCTTGATCCAGCGACCTTCCTCGTCCTTGGCATATCCAAACCCGTCGCAACCGATCACCGCGTTGTTATAGACAACGTTGCGTTCGCCCAACTGCGTGCGATCACGAATCGAGGCGCCGCTGTGGATGACAGAGTCCGAGCCGATCTTTACCCCGTCATAAATCGTGGCGTTCGGAAAAATTCGAACTCTAGCGCCGATCTCGGTATCGCGTCCGATCACAACGTTCGCGCCGATCCACAAGTCGCCGGCTAGCTTCGCCGATTCGTCGATCACAGCGGTTGGGTGTATGAAGTGCTCGAAGGCAGGCTCAGGATGAAAGAGCCGAAGGGCGCGAGTGTAGGCGAGATATGGATCACGAGTGCGAAGGGCAGTGAGGCCGCTCCTGACCTCAACGTCATCGCTCACAAAGATCGCCGTGGCTTTCGTAGCTTCTACTTGCGCTGTATATCGCGGATTTGCCAGGAACGAAACCTGTCCGGCGATTGCGATATCGAGCCCGGCCGCTCCATCGATCTCCAACTCAGAATCGCCATCTATCCGCGCGCTGGTGCGCTCCGCGAGTTCGGTTATTTTCATGAGCGACAGTTTAGCTCACGCGAAAACATTAGTTCAAAGCACGAGTTCCTGCGGGGTTGGGATCACATCAAATTCACCGGATCGATCTCGAGATTGACCGATCGCATGTCGCTGCCGGCAGACGCCGCTGCAGCAAGCGATTGATCGATCACTTCGCGAAGCTGACGACGGCTTCGTGATTTCACGAGGATATGCATTCGATGTTCGCCCTTGAGCCGGGCGAGCGGCGCTGGCGCCGGACCCAATACGCGGCATGCACGGTCTGTGTTTGCGTCGTCAAGCGCTTTCCGAATTATTGCCGCTGTATCGACTACACGTTTGAACTCCTTGCCGTGAATCAAAAGCGAAGCGAGCGCAACGAACGGCGGGTAGTTAAGGTTCTTACGATACACGATCTCTTCTTTGTAAAAGCCTGCGTAGTCTTGCGCAGCGGCATGCCGAAGTGCGTAATGGTGCGGATGATAAGTTTGGATCAGCACCCGACCGGCCCGAACGCCTCGCCCGGCCCGTCCGGCCACCTGCGTGATCAATTGGAAAGTGCGTTCAGCCGAACGAAAGTCGGGAAGAGCCAAACCTGCATCTACCGAAACCACGCCGACCAGCGTCACATTCGGAAAGTCGTGCCCTTTGGCCAGCATCTGGGTGCCGACCAGCATGTCGAGTTCGCCTGACTCGAATTCCAGAATCGCTTTCTCAAACAGCTTTCGACGTGAGATTGTGTCGCGATCCAAACGCGCTATTCGCAGTTGAGGAAACTTGCCACGCAGAATCTCTTCCAATTTCTCGGTACCTTCGCCAACATAATAGATGTACTTTCCCGAACACGAGGGGCACTGCTTCGGCGCGCGGGTGCGAAAGTCGCAGTAGTGACAGACCAGGCTTCCTTCGCTTCTGTGGTAGGTCAGCGTCACATCACAATTTGGACAGTGAATTGTTTCACCGCACGAGCGACAAAGGACAAAGCTCGAATAGCCGCGACGATTAAGAAGCAGAATCGATTGCTCGCCGCGCGCGTTGGTCTCTTCGATTGCTTTCAACAGTTCGTTCGAGAAAATTTCGGCGCGTCCGTGCTCAGCAAATACGTCGCGCATGTCGATCAGTTCGGCTGAAGCCATAGCGCGCTCCGCGATTCGATGAGGTAAATGCAGGTACTGATATTTACCTGTACGGGAATTGTGAAAGGTTTCGAGCGATGGAGTTGCGGAGCCGAGCACGACAGCCGCCCCGGCTTTTTGTGCGCGCACGATTCCGGTGTCGCGTCCGTGATAGTACGGCGATTCCTGTTGGCGATACGACGTCTCGTGTTCTTCGTCTATGACGATTAGCCCCAGGTTCGAGACAGGCGCGAACACGGCGGAGCGCGTTCCAATCACGACCCGCGCGTCTCCGCGGCGCAGCCGGTTCCATTCGTCGAAACGTTCGCCCCGGGTCAAAGAAGAATGGAAGATTGCGACGTTGTCTCCGAAGCAGGCGCGCAAGCGGCGAGAAAATACAGGCGTCAACGAAATTTCCGGAACCAGCATCATCGCGGACTTGCCGCGTTCAAGCGTCTTTCGCATGGCGCGGATGTAGATCTCCGTCTTGCCGCTTCCGGTCACGCCGTGTAGAAGAAAAGCGCCGTATTTTTCTTCCGCAATTGTCTGTTCGATCGCGGAAAGCGCCGATGCCTGTGCGTCCGAAAGTGTGAATGCGTCTTCCGGCGGCAGTGTTGCGCCCTCCAGTGGATCGCGCCGCACTTCACGGGGAAAGACTTGAAGCACGCCCCGTTTTTCAAGTGTCCGAACAGATGACGCGCTTGCGTCGGCTGCGATCAAAAGATCCGACAGCGCAATTTCGTCTCCGCTCTGGCGAAGCGCCTCAATAATTCGCAGCTGCGCCTTACTAAATCGGCCTGCAGTTTCAGAGGAATCGCTTTCGCTCAGTAGCCGCGCGGCGTTGCGAGTTTTGGTCCTCGTGCCTCCGCTGTGTTGTCGATGAAAGATTCGCAGCGAACCGCTGTGTTCCAGCTCACGCACTGCTCTTGCGGCGGCGGCTTGCCCGAACTGCTTAGCCACTGAGCGCATCGGCAACTCATCTTGTTCTGAAACCAGACTCAATACTTTTGACTTGAGCGTCTTTGACTTTGAATCCGCCAAATGCTCTCGTCCGTTTTCAGTAATTTGAAGAATCTGCTCGACAGTCGAATTCAATCCGGCGGGCAACGCTCCTTTTAAGACTTCGCCAATCGGTGCGGCATAATATTCCGCGACCCAGCCAGCGATCTCAAAAACTTCGGGTGTCAATAGCGGTTCGATATCCAGCAGTTCTGTAGCGTCTTTGATTTCAGCGTCGTCCAGCCCTGCAGCCGGATCCAACTCGGGATTCAAGCCGACGATGTAGCCAGTAAGCCGTTTTCGTCCGAACGGAACGATTACCCGCGAGCCGACTTGAGCATCACTCTGGAGCGCGGGAGGAAGTCGGTAAGTGAACGTTTGCGTTACGTGAACTGGCACCGCAACGTCTGCGTAATTCGGCGTTACTCGGGGCGCGTCGCTGTCCTGGAGATTATCGTTTTTGATCTTCTTGATCGCAGTTTGCACGGGAGTCAACGGTAACTTGAAAGGGTATGAAAGGTGAAGCAGAAAATTGAAATCTGCGTCGCCACGATGGTTCGTCGCATTTACAATTAATAAAAATGAAAAAGACGCAGGGAAAGTTGCGAAGACTTTCCCTGCGTCTCTGGTTTAGCTTTGAACAAAAGCTAGTGCGCGTTCGAATTCGCCGGTGGGTAGTCGCTGGATACGCCCCACTGAACGAACAGGTTTCCGCTGACACTCGTGTACAGCACGTAGAACGACGCCGTGCTCGCACGCCAAACAGCAAGATCGGTTTTGTTGTCGCCGTTGTAGTCGCCTTGCACGGGAATGTCGCCTGTCACGCCCCAGCGAACGTTCTCGATAGTTCCGCCGCCGCTAAGCCTGACGTACCAGAACAGATCTCCGCCGGTGAAATGGCCCACCGCGATATCGGTTATGTCATCGCCGTCGTAATCCCCAGGCGCGATCAAATCCGAACTGTTGCCCCATTGGAAAGCCTGGAAGCCGGTTAAGGTTCCGTCGATGTAGAAACTGGCACTTCCCGCCGAGGGATCGTTATTTCGTCTAACCGCGAAGTCGGCTTTTCCGTCACCGTCATAATCGCCGGGCGCGGGTGCGTCGGTGCTTATTCCCCAAACCTTGTAGCCAAATCCGGACGAGCTGCCAAGGTAGTACCAGACTTTCGATCCCGACGAGTTCCTGGCAACAGCGGGGTCGGCTTTTCCATCGCCGTCGTAGTCCGCGACCACAGTCGGGTCATCGCCATTCGCTCCAAAGTTCACAGCGCGGAACGTGCTGGTTTGGCTTTCGAAGATATACCAGTTGCCCTCTGTCGCTCGCCAAACTGCGATGTCGGTCTTTCCATCTCCGTCATAATCCTGCGGCAGGAACCTGTCAGTAGCGACCGTTCCCCAGTTAGCCGCGGTAAAGCCCGCCGTCGAGGCGTTGATGTACCAGGCCGCGCTTCCGCCTTCCAGGGCTCGGACGACTGCGACGTCCGACTTGTTATCGCCGTCATAGTCGGACACGCGAGAAAGCGGAACGCTGACCGCGGTAACGTCCAGTCGCCATCCGCCCGAAATGCTTCCAGTATCCAGATGTTCGTCGTCGGTGACGTACAGCTCCCATATTCCGTTGGGATTCGTTCCGCCGAATACACTGTTCAGAGTTGCGGCGCCGCTGCCTTGAGGGCCGGGATTCGCATATGGTCCGGAAGGAGCAAACGCGGGAAAGAGATCGGCCAGGTTGTCGTTGCCCTGGTGATTCCCAGGGCGAACGCTGACCGCATTCGGCAGGCCGCCCGAGACCGGCAGTTGGGTTGGCGCCGCTCCATCGAATGTATAGGTTCGATTGACGGCAGTTGTGTTGCCGCCTGCGTCGGATTGAAGAATTATGGATTGCCCGCCAGGTCCAACCAGCAATAAATCAAGATCGGGAGGAAACGAATGATTGACGCTATTCAATCGGACTGTCAAATTCGTGATTGTGTTTCCAATTCCCGCAACTGTGATGGGGGAAGGATACAGAGATCCAGTGCCCGGTGTGTTGTTCGGCGCAGCGTCGGCGACGTTGATGTTGGAGTTGTTGAAAAACACCACAGCGACTTCGTCGGGTCGGTTCTCATCGGATTGAACTGCGCGACCGGTTCGAGTCGTGCTTGCAACCAACGCAAACATCAAAAAGATAGTGGAGAAGCCAAGCAGACCCTTCCGTACCGGTAGCCGTTTAGTTGAGAAAAACTTCATTCGATCTCCATGTGAAATTGAAAATAGGACTAATGTCGGAAAAGTGAGGTGAAGATGCCGGCTCGTCCGGCGAACTTGAGGAGGGTGGAGAACTGAGCTTTGCCGGTGCTCCGGCCCGATTCCCAACATAAGAGTATCAGGCAGGCTTGTCAACCAACATTTTTTCGGCAGGGTAAAATAGAAAAAAGCGGCAGAATCGCTTCTGCCGCTTTTTCTTTAACATGGGTGGAAGCCCAGGTTACTAGAAAGTGAAGAACGTGGCCAAAGCCGTGTCGCCCGGGTCACCCCACTGTTGACCGCCAACTGCCGATGGCAACGAGCTTGGAACCCAGAAAAACTCTCTGGTATCCGGACGGAATACTGCGATGTCGGCGATGTTGTCGCCATCGTAGTCGCCGCGGCAAGCCAGGTCGTTGGCCAGGAAGTCGGGGTCTGCGATTCCAAATATGCGCGGCGGCACTGTGGCGCCGGTCGCCGTATTTCGAATCCACCACGAACCGTCCGCACCTGCACGAAACACCACGATGTCGGCAATGCCGTCACCGGTGTAGTCATCCGGCTGAATGATGAAGTCGGTGTTGAAGTTTCCCCAGGGAATTGTCGTGACCACGGCGCCAGTCAAGCTGTCGCCAACCTGCCAGGTCACATCAAAAGTCGTCGTGTTTACACGAGCGATAATGATCTCTTCCCTGGCATCTCCGGTGAAGTCAGCACCCTGAAATCGGAACAAGCTCTGCCCAGCAGCCGTGCCGCCGAACGGAACATTTCTGTCACCGGCCGGAGAATTTTCAGCTGACTTGTAGAAATTGTTGAAGACTCCACCGATGGTGCGAATGACGTTGTAGTCATCTTTTCCACTACCGTCATAATCGCCGTCGCGAGCGACCGCATCGCCCGCTGCTCCCCAGTTGACGACCGGCAACGAAACGAGTGGGCCACCACCTTCAGGGAAGTTAGCGCAGAAGTAATTGTTTGTGCGCCAAACACACGGTTCGAATTTGGCGTCGCCGGCACGATCCGCGGGTACGATCGAATCTCCACCCAGACCGTAATCAAACACACGAATAAACGCATTATTGGGTCCCGCGATCGCCGGATTACGCAATACTTTCCAGCGGAGCGGTGCAGTAGCGCTAGCTGCCGACAAAGTCACGAAATCTGTATGTATCCCACCGGTAAAATCATATACAGTGCGACGCGTAGCATTGGCAGACCAAAAGGACCCGCAAAGGCCCACTAGCAAAGCGGCGATGGACACCATCGCCAACGAACGTAAACGAAAAGCTCGGAACACCTGCATACAGCCTCCTATCGTTCTTAAAAAACCGTTCCTCACGGTTTTGGCTAGAGTTCTGAATTGTGGTAAAGGCCTGCCGAGTTCAAACTGCGTAGGGCAGGAACCTGCGACTGAATCCAATCAATGGCAACGGAAGTGCGCACACCTTAAGCTGAACAGAGACTCATGTCAATAAAATGCGCAGGTCGTTACACGACTTAGCTGGGCAAATCTTCTTCGTTCTAATTGTAAGCCGAGACCCTTGTCATTGGGGGGAGATCCGAATATGCGTCACGCAATTAGCCGGAGCGCAAAACCTCTATACAGCTTGGGTTGTGGGGACACATTACGGATGGTGCGGCCTGATGTCAACAATTTTCGTTTCGTGGGCCAAAATTGAAGACCGCCCTGGATTGACGAAAAAACGGCTGGAGGCATTTCAACCTCCAGCCGCCTGGTAAAGACTCAACCAGTTCGCAGTCGAATAGCGAAATCGCTATCCGACGAATCATTACAACCTAGAATCTGTTGTAATTCGCCACTGGGTAATCTCCGTTCTGGCCCCACTCGGCATTACCGAGTGTGCCATCGATCGATCGACGCCAGAGGAAGAAATTCTGGGTCGGATCCGCATTCGGTCGCCAAACTCCAATGTCCGTCTTGGTGTCGCCGTCCCAGTCTCCCACAGTGTGGAAATCTGTGGCGGAGATTCCGAAGTTGTAAGACTCGGTAGCTCCGTCGCTGCTTCTGCGTATGTACCACACGATCGCACCACCTGAGGAACGTGCCACAGCGATGTCGAACTTGCCGTCGCCGTCATAATCTCCAGGTACAACATTGTCCGTCGGCGTCCCGAAGACAACGCCGGAAGTTGCGCCAGTTGCGAGTTTGATGTGGAAGCCAGCCTGGCCACCGCCTGCGTTTCGCTGAACGACGAAGTCATACCTTCCGTCTCCGTCATAGTCGCCCGGAGCAGGGAAGTCACCATTTTGTCCCCACTCGTTGTAGATGATCAGGCCGTTCACGCTCGAGCGATAGAACCAGAAGCTGTGGTCTCCTGCCGCTAAGCCGCTACGATAGGTGGCCACATCAGCCTTGCCGTCGCCGTCGTAATCACCAACTACCTTCGCGTTATCGCCAGTTTGTCCGAACTGGTCTGTCCGCAGCGTTCCGGTCTGACTTTGCAGGATGTAGAAGTATGCTCCGAAAGGCGGGCCCGGTCGCCAGACGGCTATATCGGTCTTGCCGTCACCGTCGTAGTCTTCGGGGGCGAAGGTGTCACCATTGATTCCCCACGGGGTTGCTTGCGGTGGATTGGAGCCGCCGCCGGTGTTTTGGATAAACCAGGTAATCTGCCCGCTCGGGCCGCCGCCGGTGTTACGAACCACAGCCGGATCGGTCTTTCCGTCGCCGTCAAAGTCAACCGTCTTGCCGGCTCCAGGATTGGCGCCTTCAATGGTCAAGGTCGCTGCCGTGATGCTGCCCGTGTCTCCCGCGCCGCCGTCATGTACTCGCAGCGTCCAGGTTCCGTTCGGGTTTGCGACTCCGGCGAATGCCGAAGTGATCGCAGTTACGACTCCACCGCCGGCTCCGCCGCCCGGTGTGGTCGCTCGATAGCTACCCGACGCCACTGCTGTAGTCGCGTTAACCGCCGTGGCCGCGTTCCACCATGTGGGTGCTGCCGGCGCGGTGTCGAGGAAACTGTATGGGCCGATCAAATCTGAATCGTCGCCGCAGTCGGTTGCCGCCGCCGCTGTCGTTTGCGCGAAGATGATCTTGGATGGCGCGCCGCCCGGCGCACGCAGGGTGACGACCAGGTCGCCTACCCATGAGTGGGTTATCGACATGCTGACGGCCACGTTGGTCGGTGCCGAAGCCGGCAATCCCGAAACCGTGAAGGTCACGTCCTTCGGTGCACCCGCAAAGTCACCACAAACTGTTCCGCCCGCTGGCGAATCCGGAATCGCGCCCAGGCTCGGCGCATCCGCAGGGAACGTTGCCTGCGGTGCCGCCGGCGCATCTTCCTGCCCTCCCGCGGCACTAATGCTGCGGATCTTGCTCGCGCTCATCAGCGCTACTGCAATCAGGATCATCGAAATCCCAAGCAACAGCCTGGAAATTCGCCGAGAGCTAATCATAGGTAAAGCTCGCATATATTCTCCTTCTCGTATCAAACCGCGCGCGGCGGCTCAACTCAATGTGTGTGTTGGTTTCGAAGTAAACAGGCGTGCTTTACTCCGTCATATCTCAGTTGTCTGACTGATAAATGCAGAACAAGAACTTGCCCATGCTCGTGAAATACGTTTACCCAAGTGACCGCGGAAAGAACTTCACATCGGACTGGGATTGCTTGAAGTGACTTGTCGCAACAGAGTTGTACTGCGGTTTCGGAATTCCATTGCTTATCTCATCGGCGGCTCTCCCCAGCCGGAGCAATACGTCTCGAAACCACCCAACAACTATCTGTCAACGAGTGGGTGCACACTATAACGATAAGTAGGCTATGTCAACATTTTCCTAGTAATTCCTGCGAATATTTGAATGCATTCGCTGGCCAAGAGCGTCCCCAAAACGCCGTGAATTGTTCAGGAGATGGAAAGAAGAAGCGGCTGGCAGTATCGAAATACCGCCAGCCGCTTTGCTATCTGCTCGGACTCTGTCTTGCGACATCGACCGAGGTGTCATGTCCCTAGTGGGAATTGTAATTCGCCACTGGGTAATCGCCGTTCGAACCCCACTCGGCGTTACCGAGTGTTCCATCGATCGATCTACGCCAGAAGAAGAAGTTCTGGGTCGGATCCGCATTCGGCCGCCAGACTCCAAGGTCTGTCTTGCCATCGCCGTCCCAGTCTCCCTGAGTTCGGAAGTCCGTGGCGGAAAGGCCGAAGTTGTACGATTCGGTAGCTCCGTCGCTGCTTCTGCGAATGAACCACGCAATCTCTCCACTGATGCCGCGAGTGACCGCGATATCGGTCTTGCCGTCGCCGTCGTAGTCTCCGGGACAAATTACGTCTGTCGGAGTTCCGAAGACAACACCAGACGTTGCGCCGGTCGCGAGTTTGATGTGGAAGCCGGCCTGGCCACCGCCTGCGTTGCGCTGAACGACGAAGTCATTCTTTCCATCTCCGTCATAGTCGCCCGGAGCAGGGAAGTCACCGTTTTGTCCCCACTCGTTGTAGATGATCAGTCCGTTCACGCTCGAGCGATAGAACCAGAAGCTATGGTCACCGGATGCTGCGCCAGCGCGATAGGTGGCTGGGTCAGCTTTGAGGTCGCCATCGTAGTCGCCGGTAACTGTCGGATCATCTCCGCTCTGTCCGAACTGGTCCGTCCGCAGCGTGCCGGTTTGACTTTGCAGAATGTAGAAGTAAGAACCGAACGGCGGGCCCGGTCGCCAGACAGCGATATCGGTCTTGCCGTCGCCGTCGTAGTCTTCGGGAACGTAGAAGTCAGTAGAAATACCCCACGGGGTTGCTTGCGGAGGATTAGAGCCGCCGCCGCTGTTCTGGATAAACCACGTCCGCTGTCCGCTTGGGCCGCCGCCGGTATTGCGAGTCACAGCCGGATCCGTCTTTCCATCACCGTCAAAGTCGACCGTCTTGCCGGCTCCAGGATTGGCGCCTTCAATGGTCAAGGTCGCTGCCGTGATGCTGCCCGTGTCTCCCGCGCCGCCGTCATGTACTCGCAGCGTCCAGGTTCCGTTCGGGTTTGCGACTCCGGCGAATGCCGAAGTGATCGCAGTTACGACTCCACCGCCGGCTCCGCCGCCCGGTGTGGTCGCTCGATAGCTACCCGACGCCACTGCTGTAGTCGCGTTAACCGCCGTGGCCGCGTTCCACCATGTGGGTGCTGCCGGCGCGGTGTCGAGGAAACTGTATGGGCCGATCAAATCTGAATCGTCGCCGCAGTCGGTTGCCGCCGCCGCTGTCGTTTGCGCGAAGATGATCTTGGATGGCGCGCCGCCCGGCGCACGCAGGGTAACGATCAGATCGCCTACCCAAGAATGGTTAATCGTCATGCTCACAGCCACGTTGGTCGGTGCCGAAGCCGGCAATCCCGATACCGTGAAGGTCACGTCCTTCGGTGCGCCTGCATAGTCACCGCAAACTGTTCCGCCCGCTGGCGAATCCGGAATCGCGCCCAGGCTCGGGGCATCCGCAGGGAACGTTGCCTGCGGAGCCGCCGGCGCATCTTCCTGCCCTCCCGCGGCACTAATGCTGCGGATCTTGCTCGCGCTCATCAGCGCTACTGCAATCAGGATCATCGAAATCCCAAGCAACAGCCTGGAAATTCGCCGAGGGCTAATCATAGGTAAAGCTCGCATATGGTCTCCTTCTTGGTTCAAAACCGCGCGCGGCGGCTCAAATCTGTATTTGGTTTCGAAGTAGTTAGATTGCTGACTTCGTTGGGCTTTCTAAACCGAAGCGACCTGCCGAAAAACTTCGTCGCGCCGCGGCTTTCAGAAGTGTTATTCGTGACAGTGCTATCCCGGGCTTTCGAGTCTTATCGCTTTTGCCACCAACCGTTGTCCCCAGCCAAAGCGATATTCCTCTAAAACCAAGTTCACGGCGAACTGTCAACGAGTGGTTGCACACTATAGCGATCTTCACACATTGTCAATATTTTCCAGTTAATTGTTAATGAAATACATGATCTGAGCTAGCGGACATCCCTCCACCCCGTGCAATCCGATCGGCAGGGAGACAAAAAACGGCCGGCAGTATCGGAATACCGCCAGCCGCTTTGCTAAATACCCAGGCTGTGTTCAGTGAAATCAGCCCTGCGATCTTACCGTCAGTGCGTGTTGTAATTCGCCACCGGGTAATCGGATTCAATGCCCCACTCGAAATTACCGAGCGTGCCGTTGAACGAGCTAAGCCAGTAAAAGTAGTTTTCGGCCTGGTTTGGGTTCGGACGCCAGACACCAATGTCTGTCTTGCCATCGCCGTCCCAGTCTCCCTGTGTTCGGACGTCCGTGGCCGAGAGACCAAACTTATAAGTCTCGGTAGCTCCGTTGCTGCTTCTGCGGATGTACCAGTCGATCATTGGAGCCGCGATGCGGGTCACGGCGATATCGGTCTTGCCGTCGCCGTCATAGTCTCCCGGACAAACAATGTCTGTTGGAATTCCGAAGACAAAGCCCGACATTTCGCCGGTCGCAAGTTTGACATGGAAACCAGCCTGGCCACCGCCCGCGGTTCGTTTCACGACGAAGTCATTCTTTCCATCTCCGTCATAATCCCCAGGAATAGGGACGTCTCCATTTTGTCCCCATTCGTTGGAGATGACCATTCCGTTCACGCTGGAGCGATAGTGCCAGGAGCTACGGTCGCCGGGCAGCTGCGCCGCCACGATACGTGGCTGTGTCGGCTTTGTTGTCGCCATCGTAGTCTCCCACAACTGACGGATCATCGTTGGCTTGTCCGAACTGATCCGACACCATGGCTCCGTTCGAACTTTGCAGGATGTAGAAGTAAGATAACGGGCCTGCTCGCCAGACTGCGATGTCGGTCTTGCCGTCCCCGTCGTAATCTTCAGGTACGAAGCGGTCACCAGTTAGTCCCCAGGGAGTGGCTAGCGGAGGCGCAAGCCCGCCGCCGGTGGTCCGGATGAACCACGTCCGCTGTCCGTTCACGTCCGTTTGACGAGTCACCGTTGGATCGGTCTTTCCATCTCCGTCAAAGTCGACCGTCTTGCCGGCTCCGAGATTGAGCATGGGGCCGTCGACTGCCAACGTCGCGGCCGTGATGCTTCCGGTGTCGCCCGCGCCGCCGTCATGTACTCGCAGCGTCCAGGTTCCGTTCGGATTGGTTACTCCGGCAAATGCAGTTGTGATCGCGGTCACGACTCCGCCGCCCGCCATGCCGCCCGGTGTCGTCGCTTGATAGCTGCCCGACGCCACTGCTGTAGTGGCGTTGACTGCCGTGGCCGCGTTCCACCATGTAGGTGCTGCCGGAGCGGTGTCGAGGAAATTATATGGACCGATCAAATCTGAATCGTCGCCGCAGTCGGTTGCCGCCGCCGCTGTCGTCTGCGCGAAGATGATCTTGGATGGCGCGCCGCCCGGCGCTCGCAGGGTCACGACCAGGTCGCCTACCCATGAGTGGTTAATCGTCATGCTCACCGCCACGTTGGTCGGTGCGGCGGCGGGCAATCCCGAAACCGTGAAGGTCACGTCCTTCGGTGCTCCGGCAAAGTCACCGCAAACTGTTCCGCCCGCTGGCGAATCCGGAATCGCGCCCAGGCTCGGCGCATCGGCAGGGAAAGTCGCCTGCGGAGTAGCTGGCGCATCTTCCTGCCCTCCCGCTGCATTGATTGTGCGGATCTTGCTCGCGCTCATCAGCACGACAGCAATGAGGATCATCGAAATCCCAAGCAAGAGCCTGGAAATTATCGTAGGTAAGGCTCGCATATGGTCTCCTTCTCACTTCAAACCGCGCGCGGCGGCTCAAAATTGTGTGTGGTTTCGAAGTAGTTGGGTGTGCGTTGCTTTGTCAGGCTCTGAACCTGGGCGACGGGTCGAGGAATTCGTCGCGCTGCAAGTATTCAAAGGTGGCAAGGTTACTGCGCCGCACACTATAACTATCCCTAACCAAAGTCAATATTTTAGGCTTATTCCCAGGCGAAATACGGTAGATTAGTCTTCGACCTTAAATCTTCGCGCTGGAAGCGGATCGCCCTCAAAGCTGATATGCCAAAAGAATCCAATTCACTAGAAACTGAAACGCGGTTTAGTGTGCGATTTGTCGACCTTTCGTTGGACGACCTGGCGCTTTACGAAGCGTTCTACTGCGACGCTCGAATGATGACGCACCTTGGGGGACCTTGGCCCAAAGATCAAATGCCCGCGAAGCTTCAACGAGACGTGAAATCGATTCAGCTGGGCACCGCGTGGATATTCAAAGTTCTGCCGACCGATCAATCAACCGCAGCGGTTGGGACCGTTTGCATCTGGGAACACTTGATGGAAGGCGAGAAGATCTCAGAAATAGGTTGGACGATTTTGCCTGCGTTTCAAAAACAGGGATGGGCCACGCGCGCGGTCGCAGCAATTCTGGATCGAGCAAAGTCAGACGGACGTTGGGGTGATCTGATCCACGCTTATCCGGGAGCCGCGAATACAGCTTCGAATGCTATCTGTCGAAAGATGGGATTTGAGCTGTTGGAGGAAAGGCAACTTGAGTGGAACGGCAAGACGCTTCACTGCAATCACTGGGTCGTCGATCTCACGAAGGGATAGATGTTGGATGAGATGTTAGATGTTGGATGTTAGATATTAGTAGATAGCAGCAGCTGGGTTCGGTTTTACACCAACATCAAACATCTGCCATCTACCAATATCTAACATCCAACATCCAGCATCTATCCTCAATGAACATAAGCCGAAGCTACCGGCAAGTCACCGTTTGCTCCGAACTGCTCGCCTCGCAGCGTGTTGGTCGTACTTTGCAGAATGTAGAAAGTCCCGATCGATGGTCTGAAAACTCCCAGGTCCCACTTTCCGTCGCCGTCGTAATCCGCTGCGGCTGGAATGTCTCCGGCCGATCCCCACGCGATTCCTCTAAATCCGTTGTCAGAACTTTGCAGGTAATACCACGCGCCGGTTGAAGGTCTGTACACCGCGATGTCCGTCTTGTTGTCTCCGTCGAAATCGGCCGCCAAAGCTTTATCGCCCGTCGTGCCCCACTGTTGCGAGATCAAGCCCCCGTCAGAACTACGCAGGACATAGAAGCTGCTGGTCGAGGGCCGGAAGACTGAGAAGTCAGTCTTGCCGTCTCCGTCGTAGTCGCCCATCAACGGCAGATCTTCACTGATTCCCCATTGTTGCGCGTGGAGACTATTGTCCGAGCTGTAAAGGACAAAGAAGGTGCCCGCCGACGGGCGAAATACACAGTAGTCAGCTTTTCCGTCTCGGTCGTAATCGCCGGTCGCCGGGATGTCTCCGGCCGATCCGAATTGCGCGGAATGAATCGAGGCGTCAGAGCTATAAAGCACGTACCACGACGCCGTCGACGGACGCCAGACCGCTATGTCGGTTTTGGTGTCGCCATCAAAATCACCCGGAACGATCTGGTCGCCGCCGGTGCCGAATGCAACTGCGCGGAACGAATTGTTAGAGCTGTTTGAGAAATACCAGTGACCGAGCGAAGGTCTGAAGACAGAAACGTCCGCCTTGCTGTCGCCGTCGAAATCAAACTTGCGCGCGCTGCCCGAAGGCTGCTGAACCTGAAACGTTCGCGTCACTACGCCGTTCGAAACATCGATCGAGCCGGACCTTCCGCCACCCGTGTTCGGCGCCACCGAAAAGCTGACGGTGCCGTCGCCGGTTCCAGCCGCGCTGGAGTTGATGGTTATGAAATTGGAATTGGTAGTCGCGGCCCACGAACAGTTCGAAGGCATGATGATCCCAAAATTGCCACTCCCGCCGGTGATCGGAAAAGCCTGTTCCGACGGCGTGAGCGTGAACGAACAAGCTGTAATTGAAGTCTGCAGGTTAATGCTCCAGCTGCCGGCTATGCTTCCGGCGTTGGCGCCGGTGTCGTCGACCACAAACAATTTCCAAACGCCGGTCGGCGCGCTTCCGTAGAAAGCAGCCAGCGTAGAGCCCGTCAGAGTTTGCGGTGCAGGCAATGGAAAAACATCGCCTGGCTCAAAATCGGTTGGTTTTGCTGTTCCCGACGTCAATGGTCCACTATCGGGCAGACTGCCGGCCGCGAGGTCGTCAAACGTAATGTTCAGTCCACCAACCTCTGTGTTTCCGCCAACGTCCGACATCAAAACCACGCTTCGTCCGTTTGGAGCTACCAGCATCACATCGACATCATCCGGAGAAGTGTGGCTGAAGTTCGAAAGAGTCGCGGTAACTTTTGTGATCGTTCCCTGAACACCCAGAACTGTTTTCTCGGAAGCGTACGGTTGTGCCGCGCCACTCGCTGGAATCGCGATCGCATCGGCAGAGTTCTGCACAAACAGGGTCCATCCACCGTTGATACTGCCCGCGTTGCCTCCGTTGTCGTCAACCAGGAATAGCTGCCACGTACCGTTTGCAGCGGATCCGTTCAGCGCGGACAAACGTGCTCCAGTCGGCGCACCGGCGGGAGCTGGCGCGGGGAAGCCATCACCGGCTTCAAAATTTGTCGGCTTGTAATTGCCACTTGTTATTACGCCGCTATCCGGCAGCGATGAACTGGCTGCATCGGAGAAAAGCAGACTCAGATTGGTAACCGGGTTGGCTCCGCCAACGTCGGACATCAGAACGACTCTGGATCCGTTCGGCGCCACCAACATCAGGTCGACGTCGTCTGGCGATGTGTGGCTAAAGTTCGTGAGACTGACCTGAACGTCAGTCACAAGCCCGGTCAGATTGTTAATAGTTATTTCAGAAGGATAGGACGACGCAGATCCACTGGCCGGAATTGAAATAGCGTTTGTGTTGGTACCCGATATCGCGTTGGTGACTTCTACGCCATCGATTCGCCATCCCGTTCCCGCTTCCATCGGGTCGGTGCCCATCCGCCATCGAAATCGAACGCTCTGGCCGGCGGTGTTCGCCGGTAGAAATAGTTCGCTGACGACGTAACCTGCCAGTTGGCCGGTCCACGCTCGCCTGCCCGTCAGCTCGCCGCCCAATATCGTCGTGTCGTATCCACCGGTCAAAAAAGTTCCGCCCGCTGTCACGATGTCTACAAACCCACCGCCGTTGATGCTGATCTCCAGCACACCTCCGTCGAATTCGAAATCCAGTTGATAGAAATGGCGGAACGTCAGTTTGTGTTGAAGATTTCCCAGCGCGATCGAGGGCGACACCAACTCTGCGATTCCCTGTGTGTTGGGATCGCTGGTGAAAACGGAGTTCGGTGGAGAATCGGGAAACGTCGTTACTGTCCTGAACGCTTCGACCTGACCCGAGACAGAGGATGTCCAACCGGCAGGAAGCGCCGGAGCCGTGACGCCGTCAAAGCTTTCGCTGAAGACTACGATGTCAGGCGCCAATTGGCCTTCCTGCTGAGCGCGTACCGGCGCGATTTGATTTCGGCCGACGAGGAAACCTGTTGCCATCAATACAACCAGAATCAGAACGAAGAATCGTCTATTGAAAGCACGAGCGGAGGGTCTTTGTTTAATCATTGCAGTTTTAGATTTTTGTGACGCGCCGATTTGCCGGCGAGTGAAAGGGTGAACAAAGTTAAAGGGAATCAAATGACCAATCGGCGACTTAAAGATCGAAACCGTTGGCGGAGTATCAACTCTTTTAAGAAAATTGGCAAGAAAATCTAACAGCAAGGCTGCTGTTTCGTCGCGCAGCGACGATCAGGTTCCCGCAAAGGCGCAAAGGAGATCGCAAAGACGAAGACGTAGGAATTTCACGTGTGGTTTCTTTGCGGCTTTCCTTTGCGCCTTTGCGCCTTTGCGGGAACCATCCTGCTTTTCTTTCACTCAGCCTTGGTTCAATAACTAGTGCCCCGCCGCCCGGCAAATCGTGGTGCGGATCCTTTTTCACCCCAACCGCCGAAAAACTTTTGCCTTCTTTTTCCGAAAAGGTTATAAATCAGCGCTGTCTTTGTCCCGCTATACTGGTCCATTGCGGCCGAATCGGTTTGTCATAGCTGGCGTAATCTCTGGAGAAAATTTGATGCAGTTATTATCCGACACTCGTCGCGGGTACTCGCGCTTAGCGCTTCTGGGCGCGTTCCTTTGTCTGCTTGTCTTGTCCGGCAACGTTTACGCCGCCGGCAACATGCCGGAAGACGCGCCGATTCTTCTGAGCGAGGAGAACTCGACCGCTGCACTCGTCACGGTGCAGGGCCGCAGCTCAAACCTATCGACCGGGATCGTCGACCCCGACCTGCACCGCTCGGTTACATTCTTCGTCACGAACCTGGAATTGCTGGCTGGTGAAGGCGCGAGCGCGTTTCGAGCGGAGTTCGAAGACTCATCTCGAGTTCGCTACCCGCTTGAGGTAATCCGGATTCGTCGAACCGCCGAGCACAAATCGGTGTATGCGCTGACAGTTGGGTTGGGACCGGAGATTGGCGATATCGGCAACGTGCTGGTTCGAGTTACATGGCGAGGAATGTCCAGCAACCGAGTGCGGCTTTCGGTCGGCCACGATGGCGGGAAGATAGTCGATGATCCCGGCGCGATTCCCACGCCGATTTCCGGAATCACGGTGAACTCGCGGACTGAGTCCACCCAGCGAGTTGGTCTGCCGTGGACCGGCGACCGCGTGCGCTTTATGGAGCAGGCCACGTTTGGAAGCAACGCCGCGTTGGAGATGCGGTTGCGCCGGATTAGTTACAGAACGTGGCTGGAAGAGCAGATGAGCGAGTCGAGGTTTGCAGGATTTCCTTATCCTGACTTCGCGCTCCAGGCATCGACTCCATCGCCGACCTGCGATGGCGATAATATGCCGCAGGACGTTCCGATTACCTGCTTCCGCGACAATTACACGATGTACCCGTTGCAGAACTGGTTCTACAAGGAAGCGCTCTACAACGAGAACCAGCAACTCCGCCGGCGTGTTTCGTGGGCGCTGAGTCAGATTCTGGTGGTGTCCGGCCGCGGATCGGTGCAGCCAAGCCGCATGATGCCGTACGTGCAGGTGCTCGATCGCAACGCGTTTGGAAATTTCCGCCGGTTGCTCGAAGAGATTTCGCTCAACCCCGCGATGGGTAACTATCTTGACATGGCGATCAGCACTCGCCTGACACCGAACGAAAATTACGCACGTGAAATTCTTCAGCTCTTCAGCATCGGCGTCGATCTTTTGAATCAGGACGGAACGCCGAAGCTGGACGCGATGGGAAATCGAATCCCCAGCTACAACCAGGAAACGATCAACAACTTCACCAAGATTTTCACGGGATGGTCATTCTGCAATACGACTTGTGCGAATTCGCAGTTCGGCGTCGTCAACTATCGCGATCCGATGATCGTGACTCTGGCGAACCACGACACGACGTCGAAAACTCTGCTGAGTTATCCCGGCGCTGTTTCCTTTGTGCCGCCGGGACAATCGCCTGAAGTGGATTTGGATTCGGCTTTAGACAACATTTTCTATCACCCGAACGTTCCGCCGTTCATCAGCAAGCTCTTGATCCAGCAATTGGTGACGAGCAACCCAACGCCGGCTTATGTCGGTCGAGTAGCGGCTGTCTTTGCTGACAACGGACGTGGCATTCGCGGAGATTTGAAAGCAGTTGTCCGCGCGATCCTGCTCGATCCGGAAGCTCGTGGTGACAACAAGACCGATCCGGACTATGGCAAGTTGCGAGAGCCGGTTTTGTTCGTGACCAGCATCCTGCGTCCGTTTAATCCGATCGCAAACAACAACATCTCGGTTCCGGGAAGCTGTGGCGGACTTAGCGACGGCGTTCTCAACGGGATCACTCAACCGCTCGATCAGGATGTCTTCAATCCGCCGACGGTGTTCAACTACTATTCGATGGATTACGTGATTCCCGGCACGCCGCTGCATGGCCCGGAATTCGGCATCTTCTCGACCGGAACTGCGCTCAAGCGTCCGAACTTTGCGAACCAAATGGCGCCGCCGGGCTCAGCCGGCTCCGGGGGCGTTCTGGCTGTTACCGGGACGGCGGCCGTCCCAACCAGCGTGCCGTGCGGAACCCGAATCGATATGAGCAGGCTGCAGGGGCTCGCTGCCGCTGATAGCACGGGCGCCACGCTGCTGGACACACTCAACAAAGAGTTGATGCACGGCGCAATGAGCGCACAGGTCCGAACTGAATTCTTAAATGCGATACAAGCCGTATCGGCGGCCAACACATTGAAGCGAGCGCGCACCGCTTACTACCTGGTGACCACTTCGTCGCAGTATCAAGTGCAAAGGTAAGATTGAATGAAAGAGAACAGACGAGATTTTCTGAAAAAGTCCTGCCGCGTTTTGAGCATGGCCGCAGTTGCTTCGCAGATGCGTCACTTCGGTTTGATGAGTGCGCTGACGCAGGAGCGCCTCGATTTGGAGCAACAGTCCGGCGGAGGCGAGGGGTCTGATTACCGCGCGTTGGTCTGCGTGTTTCTGGACGGCGGAAACGACGGCAACAACTCGGTGGTTCCGAATTACGACGAAGGCTACACCCAATACGCAGCGGCGCGATCCGCGCAGGGGTTGTCGATTCCGCGTGCGAACCTGTTGCCCATCACTCCTCCAGGCATGGGAGGACAGGTCTGGGGACTTCATCCGTCGCTCAGCGGACTGCACGGGCTTTGGAACCAGGGAAAGATGGCGGTTGTTTGTAACGTCGGATGTTTGGTCCAGCCGCTTACACGCGCGACCTATCAAGCCGGCGCACCGCGACCCTATCAGCTCTTTTCGCATCCCGACCAGGCCGATCAATTCCGGACCGCGATCTCCAGCTTCAAGTCGACCACCGGATGGGGCGGCCGGGTTGCCGATCGAACTGCGACGCTGAATACAAACCCGGCCATACCGATGATCACGTCGATTCCGAGCGCATCGATTTTTTCGTCCGGGGCGAACACAAAACCATTGATAGTCAACGCGGCGCCTACGCCGCTGAATCAGCTTTTGACGTTGGATGGATTTGGCACGGCTGCGGACGAGCTGGCCCGCCGCACTGCGATGACGAACGCCAGGCAACAGGATCTGAGTTACACCATGATCCAGAACGCGAGCCTGATTACGCAACAAGCGATAAACGTCAGCCAGCAACTGCAGACAGATCCCACCGTCACCGTGCCGTTTCCGGCGACGACGCTTGGTAATCGGTTGCAGCAGGTCGCAAAGCTGATAAAGATCAGAAGCCTGCTCAACATGAATCGTCAGATTTTCTTCGTGTCGCTGGGAGCGTTTGACCATCACAGCGCACAGCTGAGCGGATCATTCAGCCACAGCAGCTTGCTGACCCAGGTCAGCCAGGCGCTGACTGCGTTCTACGACGAAACCGTGGCCCAGGGAGTGGCTTCGCAGGTAACCACGTTCACCATGTCGGACTTCAATCGCACTCTGAACCCGGCTGGTTCCGGCGGAAACGTTGGTTCGGATCACGGATGGGGGGGACCGTACTTTGTGATCGGCGGCTCTGTCGCGGGCGGGAACTTCTACGGAAGGCCGACTTCGAACGGAACTTTTTGGCCGTCACTCGCTATGGGAGCCGGAGACGACGTAGACACTCGCGGGCGATTCATTCCGTCGGTGTCGGTCGAACAATACGCCGCGACGATAGCGCGATGGTACGGCTTGGCCGAACCGGACATGCCGCTCGTGTTCCCGAACATAGGGAACTTCAACGGATCAAATTTGGGATTTATGATTTAAGTGGAGCGCAGGCGGCTCGCCTGCGCTCCATCGATGCTCGTCGGACATTAGTCCAGAGTTCCAAGGAAGTTTCTGAATCGGTCCACACCGTCTTTTCCGATCTCCGCAATCTTAGCCGCAAGGAACGAACCATTCTCAGGATTTTCGCTGTCCGATGGAAGGCACCGCACCGGAGAAACCTCCATCTCAACCGATCCTGCCGGCAGAAACAGCATCACCTGTAACGTCTGACCTCCGCCGTCCTTGCAATACACTTCATCAATCGCGACATGCGGAACGTAGAACAGCACGCCCGTCTCGCTCAAATCCTGTGTGAAGGCGAAGAGCTTTAGAGAATGTTCGCGGGCTCCGACACCTTCGACAGCGTCCAGCATGGCCAGGCTTGCGTGTAGTTGAACTTCATGACCTGCTTTGAAACGCAGGGATTGTCGTCGATCATCAATGAAATGTCTGGGCACTCAGTTCTCCTGATGACGGCTTGGATTGTCGCGAGCTATGTAACGATGCGGGTGAGGTTATAGAAGGAGGGTTCTGCGGTCAAGATAGATTTTTCGCGGGATCAGCGCCGAAGGCGCGAAAGGCGATAGCCCGGGGCAGCGCCCCGGGTGAAATCAGAAAAAAGTCTTTAGCGCTGAAGGCGCGAAAGGATGCAATTCTTCCGCGAGATCGCAGGTGCTCCTTTCGCGCCTTCAGCGCTTCCACGTATTCGGAATTGACAACCCGGGGCGTTGCCCCGGGCTATCGCCTTTCGCGCCGTTGGCGCTGGATCTGTCGCATCACTTCTCCCTCGCTCCACGTCCGCGCCGGCCTTTCATCTCCTGTCGCATCTGATGAAACTGCTGCCACTGCTCCGGCGTCAGCACTTTCTGCAAACGCTCGTCGGCCTGACGACGAATCTCTTTGACCCTGGGCTCAGACTCTTTGCGCAGTCCCTGCAACTGCTCGCGCGTGTCTCCCAAAATTTGCTGAACCTGCGTCTTCTGTTCGCTACTGAACTTCAGCCGCTCCGCCATCTGCTCGAAACGATCCTGCCGGCTCGCCGGTCCTCCGGTTCGCGCCCACGAGCGATATGCGTTCAGGCCCAGCGCGCCCGCGGCAAATCCAAGCACAAAGATCACCAGCGCCGCCGTCCGAACCTTCCATTTGTTGTTGTTGAATTCCATGATTACCTTACCGTTTCTTCCTCGGAAGCGTAGAGAGTGGTGAGCACCTGTTCGTACGAAATCTGATCCTGCGACAAAGCTTCCTGCTCAAAAAACAGCTCTTCCGCTGAATAGAGTTCTGAAGCCGAAGCCAGCTCCTGCGGGTCCGAAGTAGTTGGCGACTCCGGCGCTACTACCGTGAAGATCGCGAGCAAAACAACGATCGCTGCCATCGACGAAACCAGCGCGCCGGCCGTTCTCCACATACGAAGGAACACCGGGATCTCGTTTGCCGCGCGGCGTTCGCGCAGCGCCGCCAGAACTCGCGTCTGAAAGAACGGCGAGGGCTCGAATGTTTCGTTCGCTCCCTCTCGAAGCAAAAGCGTAGAGACCTTTGCCGCTTCGTACGAACTCGCGCATTCCGCGCAGTGATCGACGTGAGCCCGAATGGTCGTCAACTCTTCTTCGCTCAAACTCGCGAGCGATTCGCGCTCGATCATGTCTGTGATGTGATTGTCTTTCATCGTGGTTCTGCACTTTCTAAACTATCGTCACGAGTCTTTTTTGAATACGCGAGCAGTTTTTCTACCGCCTTTCGCATTCGACGGCGAGCGCGAAACGCCTGGACCTTAATTTTCGATTGCGACCAACCGGTCATCTCCGCTACCTCCTTCACCGACGCATCTTCGCCATCGATCAATCTCAAAACCAACTGGTCGTCGGGTGACATTGTTTGCATTACTCGCCCGGCCAAATCC
The DNA here is from genome assembly GCA_963702045.1 of Pyrinomonadaceae bacterium. Classification (GTDB taxonomy): domain Bacteria; phylum Acidobacteriota; class Blastocatellia; order Pyrinomonadales; family Pyrinomonadaceae; genus JACMLC01. The sequence goes on along the minus strand of OY969701.1, from coordinate 2,932,707 downwards.
GCTGCTACCAACTGACGCTGGCTTGACAGGTGTTGTTCGCGCGACGCATCTACCAGCTTGTCGTCCAGCCACGTGGTCTCGTCTTCCGACAGATCGGCAACGGTCAAATCCGGTCGCCGCTTCGCGCTGCGAAGAAGATTCAAGCACGTGTTGGTGGTGATTCGCGTCAACCATCCTTCCATCGACCCGCGTCCTTCAAAACTGCCAAGCTGTGTAAACGCTTTGAGGAAGACTTCCTGCGCGGCGTCTTCAACCTGACTGCGCTCGCGAAAAAATCGGCTGGCGTAATGAAAGACACGTGGACTGTAACGACGCACGATCTCAGCGAATGCAGATTCGTCGCCATCGCGAGCAAGACGAGCCAGATCCAGATCCAACGTCTGTTCGTGATCGTTTGACAGTGAAGCGTTCCCTTCAAATTCAAAGATGACTGGCGGACTTGAGAACGCTTTCAAGTCCGCCAATCGCCGTAGTGAAAGTTACTGACCCTGAGTCTGACCCTGACTCATACCCTTACGATGGCCGCGTTCGGCTCGTTTCGCCTTGAACTCCGCTCGCTTCTGTTCGAGCTGAGTCTTCTGTTCAGGCGTCAATACCGCGAGCATCTCCTGCTTTAGCTTCAATCGCTCGCCCATGAGTTTCGCCTGCACGCCGGCCATTTCAGTTAGCTTCTGAGTCGCCAACGCTTCGTTAAAAGTTCCACCTTCGCTGGCCTGACGAAGCGCCTGACGCTTTGCCTTCAACTCGTCACGCAGTGGCTTGTTACGTTCGCCAAAGCTCTGACGAATCTGTTTCATCTGCGCCTTCTGCTCGTCTGTAAGGTTAATGCCTTTCATCATCATGCCGCGCATTCCGCGACCATGATGACGACCACGCTTGTTGAACCCGCGACCTTTTCGATGTTCGCCGCGCCCCGCTTGGGATGTCTGGTTCTGACCTTCAGCAGCCTTTGATTGCGCGAACGCGACCGGAACAGCCAGGGCGAGCAGAGCCAGCGATGCGATCGCAAGCTTTTGAATATTTCCAAGTTTTTTCATTTCTGGTTTTACTCCTAAGTGTACTTGATTCCCATGTAAGACGAAGACCCGTATTAGCCTCCCGCTGATGTAAGACACCTCGGAATGACGGTTGGTTACAACTGGGGCCCGGCACCGGCGCAGTAGCCAAACTGTTAAGGAGGGCTTCCGACCGGCTAATTCTGCGAGCGAGCCCTCCTTAAACAGTCGGGCTACTGCCCCTGGTTATGTCTACGAATTTTCTATTTAGGGTGTAACGCTTCTGTCGATCGGGGTGTCTAGTGAACTGTGGGGAAATTATGAGCCAAGCCATACAATTCGATAAGACACCAACAAATACGCGTCCGCTGAACAAGACCAATGTCCGGCCATTTTCGTCTGTCTGGGAAAAGACGACGAAGTGGGCAAAATCCAGCGTTCGCAGCAAAAAGCGCTTAATTATCATAATCGCCAGCGTCGGTGTTTTGGCCCTCGCCGGATTCTATTTTTGGGGCAGCGGCACCAGCGCCGCGCAATACATGACCGCCAACGTCGAGCGCGGAAATCTGCGCAACACCGTGACCGCCACCGGAACGCTTCAAGCAGTCACGACCGTCCAGGTCGGCAGCCAGGCATCCGGGACGATCTCGGCTCTTTACGTCGATTTCAATTCGACTGTAAAGAAAGGCCAGGTCATCGCGCAGCTCGATCCTTCGACGACCCAGGCTCAGGTCCAGCAGGCGCGAGCAAACCTGGAGCAGGCACAGGCCGGGCTTCAACAGGCGCGCGCGGGTGTGGCGCAGTCTCGCGCCGGTGTCAGCGACGCTCAGGCCAGGGCTTTGGCGGCCAGTTCAACCGTTCAAAATCAACAGGCAGGAGTGTCGGGAGCAGAGGCCAACGTCGCGGTCTTGAAAGCTCAACTCGACGATGCGAATAGCTTTACGCGTCAGCAGGAATCGCTGGTTTCAAGCGGAGTCGTCGCGCGTCGCGAGCTCGAAATCGCGCAGACCGCGTCGAAGACCGCCGAGGCTCGTTACAACCAGGCGCTATCTCAATTGAATCAGGCGAGGCTGAGCGAGAAATCATCTTCGGGCGCCGGCATCGCACAATCGCAGGCGCAGATACAGCAAGCCCAGGCGCAGGTCCAGAACTCGCAGGCTGGAATTCAGAACGCCGAAGCTCAGGTCATGCAGGCCGAAGCCGCGCTTCGCCTGGCCGAAATAAATTTGACGCACACAACAATCGCTTCGCCGATCGACGGCGTGGTCGTTTCACGCGATGTCAGCGTGGGCCAGACCGTGGCGGCCAGTCTGTCGGCTCCGACCTTGTTCACAATCGCCAACGACCTGACGCAGATGCAGGTAATCGCGAACATAGACCAGGCAGACATAGGCCTTGTCGAGCAGGCGAAGGAAGCAAACTTTACGGTTGACGCTTTTCCGGGCAACGAGTTCAAAGGAAAGATCCAGCAGATTCGGATCAATCCACAGAACGTTCAGAACGTTGTGACCTACAACGTCGTGATTGATGTCGACAACCCCGAGCAGAAATTGAAACCGGGAATGACCGCCAACCTCGAGCTGACTATCGACAAGCGCGATAACGTTCTGAAGGTTCCGAATGCCGCGTTGCGTTTCACGCCGCAGGGGTCTTCAGGCCAGAGGTCGCAGAATTCCAACGGCGCGACCGGCCAGGGCGGACGCCGCCGGCAGGCCCAATCGGATGCGAACGGTTCAGGCGGCGACAACGCGACGGCAAATGATTCGGGTCAGTCGGGAAGTTCGCGCGGTGGCAACTTCGCGCCCGCGACCGCGCCGGTGCTTGAAGGCCAGACACGCCGCGTGTGGGTGCTCGGTCAGGACGGTCAACCGCAGTCGCGGCGAATCAAGGTCGGTTTGAGTGATGGTGCTTCGACCGAAGTGCTCGAAGGCGAGTTGAAGGAAGGTGACGTTGTTATCACCGGACAAAACACCGCCCCAGCGAGCGGCACGCAGTCGAATACACAGAACTCAGCTCCGGGCTTTGGCGGCGCGCCGCGAACCGGCGGCGGCGGCGGAGGTCGGCGCAGATAAGCGCAGATAAGCAAAGTACGGTCGGAAGCCGAACGACTGAAAAGTTCGGCGACCGATCCGGGCGGATGAGTGCGAAGGAAGAATGTTATGCAAGCAACAGTCGAGATAAGACCACAAGACGTAGCAACGAGCGCAGCGCTATTGGCGCCGGTCGTCGAACCACGTCCGGTCATCCAGCTCGATCAGATTCATAAGACCTACTCGATGGGTGATGTTGATGTACACGCGTTGCGAGGGGTTTCGCTGACGATCAACGAAGGCGAGTTTGTGGCGATCATGGGGGCGTCGGGATCGGGGAAGTCGACAACGATGAACATCATCGGCTGTCTGGATCGGCCAACGCGCGGAACCTACATTCTCGACGGCGAAGACGTTTCCGGGATGTCGAAAGACGAACGCGCCGACATACGCAACGGAAAAATCGGATTCGTTTTTCAGGGCTTCAATCTTCTGTCGCGCACGTCGGCGTTGGAGAATGTCGAATTGCCAATGCTCTATGCCGGGCTCGATGCAGACGAGCGACATCAGCGCGCGATGGACGCGCTTAGCGCAGTCGGCCTGGTCGGCCGAGAACGAAATCATCCGAATCAACTGTCGGGCGGCCAACAGCAACGCGTCGCGATCGCACGATCGTTGGTCAACCATCCTGCGCTGATTCTGGCGGACGAACCGACCGGCAATCTTGACTCGCGCACTTCGGTTGAGGTGATGGAGATTTTCCAGAAACTCAATCGGGAGAAGGGAATTACGCTTGTTCTGGTTACGCACGAGCCCGACATCGCCGAATATGCGAGTCGCGTTGTTGTCTTCAAAGACGGGCGAATCAAAAGCGATTACAAAGTAGATTCGCCACGTGATGCGTCGGAAGAGATCAAGCTGTTGCCGGAGATCGAGGAGGAAGAGGAATAGCGGAAGACAGGAGAACAGGAGACAGGAGACAGGAGACAGGAGACAGGAGACAGAAGGTAGAAGGTAGAAGACCGAACGCAGAACATTGAATCGGAAACTGAAGACTTAAGCCCGAAAGCTAAGAACTCAAAACCTAAAACCCAAAACCTAAAACCAAGAACCAAGAACGAAAAACTAAAACCTGCCCTTATGAACATCTCGTCAATCATTCGCATAGCCTTTCGAGCCCTGGCGCGCAATAAAACGCGCGCGGCGCTGACCATGCTGGGAATCATCATCGGCGTGTCGGCCGTGATCGCGATGGTAAGCATAGGCCAGGGGGCCCAGGCATCCGTCCAGGCGCAGATCGAAGGCATGGGAACCAACCTGCTGTTCATCAGCGCGGGCGCGCAGAATGTTGGCGGCGTACGAAGCGGAACCGGCGACAGCGGCACAAACACTTTGACTGTCGAAGACCTCGAGGCGATCCGGCGCGAAGTGCCAAGCGTTGCGATGGTGACTCCGACTGTGAACGCGCGTTCGCAGCTGGTTGTGGGAAATCAAAACTGGAACACCTCCGTGCAGGGTGTCAGTGAACAGTTTCCCGATATTCGAAAGTGGAACATTCAGGCTGGTTCGTTCTTCACCGAAAGCGACGTCCGCTCGGCGGCGCGTGTGATCGTGATCGGCCAGACCATCGCGGACAATCTTTTTCCCGGCGCCGATCCGGTTGGCCAATCCATCCGTGTTGCGAATCTGCCGTTCCGCGTGGTTGGAACGATGGCGCGAAAGGGCCAGGACCCGCAGGGACGCGATCAGGACGATACGGCGTTTGCTCCATACACTGCGGTCCAGAAAAAGATTCTCGGAAGTCCGCGACTTCAGATCGCGTACGTTTCGGCTATCTCGCAGGATGCGACGTACACCGCTCAGTCGCAGATCTCGGATCTGCTTCGCCAGCGTCATAAACTCGCGGGCAGCGATCCGAACGATTTCACCGTGCGCAACATGACCGACATAGCCGAAGCCGCCAACGAGACGAACAACATCATGACGATGTTGCTGGGCAGCATTGCCGGCGTGTCATTGCTGGTTGGTGGAATCGGGATTATGAACATCATGCTGGTATCGGTGACCGAACGTACTCGCGAGATAGGCATTCGCATGGCGATCGGAGCGCGTTCGTCAGCGGTGCGTACTCAGTTCCTGATCGAGTCGATCGTGCTCAGTTTGAGCGGAGGAGTGGTCGGAATTCTTCTTGGGATAATCGTCTCGCTTACGATTCCGATGATGTTGGGCTGGCCCACGCTGGTGTCGACAGCCGCGATCTGTGGGGTCGGTGATCTTCTCGGCCGCGGTGGGAATTTTCTTCGGCTACTATCCGGCTCGCAAAGCCGCCGCGTTGGACCCGATTGAAGCGTTGCGTTACGAGTAAGTGAGTGACCGAGATCAAACCAGGCGAACGGCATCGAGTCAGGAGACTTTGTCGTGCGGTTCAAGCAGTTCGGCAAACGCGCAGGAGGGTGAAATGAATTGGCGTCCCGCCATCGCGCCGTTGATTGCAGCGCTCAGGTCGGACGCCATTCGCGATTTCAGTACATATCCCAGCGCACCGGTTTCCAGAGCGGCCTGCACAAAGTCATAGTCTTCATGCACAGTCAAAAACACTATTCGTGTAGTTAACCCGCTCTCTTTCACCTGTGCCGCGGCTCTTATCCCGCCGATAACCGGCATCGAAATATCTACGACGCACAGATCAGGCTTAAACTCGGTTATTGCGTCCAGCAGCCGGCAACCGTCATCTATGGCCCCGACAACCTCGAAGTCAGGCTCAAGTAAACGGACGACGCTGTCGCGGATTTCCTTGTGATCATCCGCTACCAAGATGCGAGTGCGAGCCACGTTTTTCCTTCTTTTTTGCGCCGAATTACGAACCCGCCTCGAAATTGAGCAATGCGGGCGGCCATACCGGAGGCAATCCCGTTACGGGAAAGTACGTTCGCATCCTAGGACACTGAGAAGATCAAAACTACTGTTAAAAGTAACAGGCGGGCGAGCGATAAAACGGGATGGGTAAGCGATTGATAGGGAGTTGGAGGGCGAGCAATTATGGCGAAAAAGCCGCTACACGGCTTCTTCCAAATGAGACCAGGCGTTTGAGATTTAGCAGGCCGCTAGGCCTACACGACGGTCTGATGCGGCTTCTGGATCCCCAGCTTTGTCATGCGGGTGCGAAGAGTACTCGGATTCAGTCCCAATATCTTCGCCCCGCCGTTGGGGCCCTCGATTCGCCACCCCGTGTCGCCGAGGATGCGGATGATGTGCTCGCGCTCGATCTCTTCCAGCGTTTTGGCGGCGATCGATATTTCTTCCACCGGCGCTATCGCGAAATGGTCCGTCATGCGCAGGACTGAACCCTGCGTGTTGATGACGGCGCGCTCGATCACGTTAGCCAGCTCTCTGATATTTCCGGGCCATGCATAATTGCGAAATGCTTTGAGCGTAGCTGGAGAAACTGAGTTTATTTCCCTGCCGAGCTTCTTCGAGAACTTTTTGACGAAGTGTTCGACCAGAACCGGAACGTCTTCGACGCGCTGATTGAGGGGCGGTACCGTGATGGGGAAAACATTCAGCCGATACCAAAGATCTTCGCGGAAGAGACCTCGCTGAACTTCGGTCTGCAAGTTTCGATTCGTCGCTGCGATGATGCGTACATCCGCCTTGATGGTTTTCGAGCTGCCCAGCCGTTCGAACTCGCCCTCCTGAATCACGCGCAAAAGTTTGACCTGCAATTCCAGCGGAAGCTCACCGATCTCATCCAAAAAAATCGTGGCGCCGTTCGCCAGTTCGAACCGGCCGATCGTGCGGGCCGAGGCTCCGGTAAACGAGCCCTTCTCGTGACCGAATAATTCGCTTTCGATCAAGGTGGCCGAAAGCGCGGCGCAGTTTACCTTGACCAGCGGGCGGTCCATGCGACGGCTGGCGCTGTGGATCGCGCGTGCGACAAGTTCTTTTCCGGTGCCAGTCTCGCCGGTGATAAGCACTGTCGAATCCGTGGGCGCAACCTGCTCGATCTTGAAAAGCACGTATTTGAGCGCGTCGCTGTGGCCGACTATCTCTTCGAAGTTGTACTGCAGCTTGATCTCTTCCTGCAGGTAGATATTCTCTTCTTCGAGCTGGTTCTTCAGTTGATTAACTTCTTCATGAGCAGCTCGTAAGGCCTCTTCAGCGGCCTTGCGATCGGTGATGTCGACACACGAGCCGATATAACCAATCAGTTCGCCATCGGATGAAAGTCGCGGAGCGCCGACGTCGTAGAGCCACCGGAGTTCACCGTCAGGACGGCGAATTCTGTAGTCCATTACAAATGGCTCTTTGCGCTCATATCCCGCGGTGTAGGCATCTATGCATCGTTGCCTGTCCTCCTCGTGCACAATGTCCAGCCATCCTTCGCCAAGCAACTCCTGCATGCCTCGTCCGGTAAGGTCCTGACATCGCTGATTGAAGTAGGTACAGGACATCGCTGCATCAGCAGTCCAGATCAGAATCGGAGCCGTATCGGCCATATGTCGGAATCGAGATTCGCTTTGTCGCAGCGCTTCTTCGGCGTCCTTGCGATCCGAAATATCCATTGTGACGCCGCGCAGGCCGGTAACTTCTCCGCCCTCGTCACGAATAGCCACAACGTTAGATTCAACCCAGCGCGGCTTGCCGTCCTTTGCCAGCCAGCGAAATTGAAGTGTTCGCTCCTTACCATCGCTCACTACCGCATCCATCTCGCCGAGGGCGAGGTCGCGATCTTCGTCGACGATGAACGCTGAACCCATATCAGGAGTCGACAACATCTCCTTAGGGGAGTAGCCCAACATTTTCTCGACATAGTCGCTTAAGAACTGAAGTTTTCGCCTGCCAGTCTCACGATCCACGACTGCTTCCCAAACGACACCCGGCGTGTTGGATACTATTTCTTCGAGTTGCTGATGCTGCGCTTCGACCAGCCGAGCATAACGCTTGCTCTCCTTCTCTGCGTTTCGCCGTCTGGCGCGAGTGAACAGCAGATAGGCGATCAGCAACGCTTGCAAAATGCACAGCGAGATAATTCCGATGATGCGCCACTTGTACTGTTCCCACAGCGACGGCTCCTTGAAGCGAACGATGCTTCCCGGCGGAAGTTGCTGTTCGCTGATGCCCCAGCGCTTCAGCTCTCGCCAGTCGAACATCGTGACGCTCGGGATTCCTTGGGGGGCAATTGACTCTGGCTTCTCGCCCGACAGCACACGCAAACCAATCTGCGCCATCTGCGTCCCAATCGCTTCGAAACTAATGAGCTTTCCTCCGACGATTCCGACACCAAGCTGAGCGTCCGTGGCGCCGTAAATCGGAACGCTCGATACCGGAGAAATCTGACGTAGAACGTCCAGGTTCGTGTAACTATTGCCCGCATTGTCACGTGTTACCGCAAGTAAGAACACGATGGTGTTCTGCGGTAAGTTCGCCAGTGCTGTTTTGAGCTCGGAAATGTTGAGGCCGATGAGGTAAGTAAATTCCAGCCTGTCCTGGAGTGCGGCAAAATCTTCACGTGCCCTGGTCGTCCAATATTGGTCGAACTCACTAACACCTGCCAGCACTACCACTTTCCTGGTTTCGGGCTTAAGAGTCAGGGCGAGTTCCAAATTGGGTCTTAAGTTAACTTCACCCCAAATCCCGGTTACGTTCGATCCCAGTGTCAGACCGGCCATGTTACGCTCGTCCAGAGTTACAAAAACGATTGGGGAATCCTGGAATATCTCTGACCGGTTCCGTAACAGCACTTGCAATGCAGAAGTGTCGAGAGCAAAGATCAAGTCAAACTTCCGGCCTACATACTTACTTCGCAGCACGGCAATCAATTGCTGTTCATAATCGCTGACGCGCGTACGGGTTGCATCAAGATATTCGGTGTACGTGTCGACGCCGGCGGGCGAGCCGTCTTTAAGAACAGAACGAAATGATCGTTCGATGATTTGGGCTGGGATCGAACTGGAGCTTTCCGAAGAGACGATAAGAACTCGCTTCGGCGGATCCACTCCATAAGCGGCGAACGGAGCAACCAGAGTCAACAGCACGCTGCAAAGAGACTTTGCTGCTGCGATGTGAGTCAATCGGGAGAGCATTTTGCCGAACCTATTGGGCGTCGGGAACTAATCCGTTCAAGTATCAAAGCTCTGTTCGGTTTCGTGCATAGCCAAAATTCATAGAGTCTGATCTTGTCCCACGCTTCTACCTCATGGGGATTGAGCCAAGCGAAATCCTTCTAAACAGTCTCTGCAGTGGATGATTGAGTGATCGGAACCCTCGCCGTGAAACTGACTATTGTTGCGGAACCCAGACGTCTGCGGGTGTAGGAAGACCGTGGGCTACATCGGTTCGAGGAAACCGTCCGTGGTCCTAACGAAATGCTGCTTCGAGGCACGTCGTTCACAGGACCCGCCGGGGGAAAATAGTCCTGATCTCAAATTGCACCGCCCGCCTCGTTTGTCCATCCCAAGTACGGATTAGTGGATTCGAAGCCCATGTAAGAGGAACAATAGAGACTCTACATTGGCTCAAGGTCGCCCTACAACCCGTAAATTTACGGATATATGGATTCTTAAAGTTTTTGTAATTAAGAAGGATTCCGCGCAGATCCGGTGCGGAAGGGCTGTAACTGGAGAAGGTTAACTCGAAGTCAGTCCAAGCTTTATCGCGTACTGGATAAGCTCGGCAGTGCTCTCGACACCGAGGTTTTCCATCATTTCGTACTTGTGCGACTCTGCGGTGCGGGTCGAAATTCCAAGCCTGAGGGCGATCTCTTTCATCGTAAGACCCTCGATGACCAGCTGGAGCACTTCGCGCTGGCGCGGTGTCGGCCTCAGTTTCTGAGTGGCGCTTATCGCCTTGCTCGAGGCTTGTGCGGACTCCGTCTCAACCAGCGGAGTGATGTATTTATGTCCGGCGAAGACCTGGCCGATCGCGTAGATCAGTTCTTCGCCCGCAGACTGTTTGAGCACGTATCCCGACCCGCCGCAGCGAATAGCTTCTTCCATAAAGCTGGCATCGGCATGCATCGTCAGGAAAATTATTTTGGCTCTGATGCCGTTTTTCTTTAGTTGACGAACTGCGTCAAATCCATTCATCACCGGCATCGAAACGTCTACAACAATAACGTCGGGGTTAAGCCGTAGCGCCGCCTCGACCAGCGCTTGTCCGTCCGCGACGGTTCCGACCAGCTCGAACTCATCTTCGAGAAAGCTCTGCAGGCCCTGAGCGAACATCGTGTGATCGTCAGCTAAAAGAACTCTTAAGCGACTCATAATGACCTCGCCAATGGAATACGCGCGACCAGCACGGTTCCGTGTTCCGGCTTTGAATTTACCTCGAACGTGCCTTGCAAAAGTTTGACCCGCTCTTCGACGCTGATCAATCCGAGCCCTGAGCCTCGTTTGGCTTTTTCAACATCGAAGCCCATACCGCCGTCCGAGACTTCGAGCATCAGCGAATCGTCGTCTTCCGAAAGCGAGATCGAGGCAGAGCTGGCGCCCGAATGCCTCGAGACGTTTCGTAGCGCCTCGAGCGCGACGCGGTAAAGACAGACAGACACGTCGAAGGGAATCTTTTCGCTTTTCACGCGAGAAATGAATTTCACCTCGACCTGTTCCTCGTGTCCGAACTCTGCAACGTGAGATTCCAGCGCCGCCAACAGTCCCAGGTGTTCGAGCACAGCGGGATGGAGTTCGTGCGAAAGCCGACGTATCTGCGAGGTGAGTTCGTTAGTTTGCCGGCCCAGCCGATCGAGCTCATCGACGATCTCTTCCTTCGCGACCGGAAGTTTGCGTTTGAGGCGGCTGATCGCCAACCCCATCGTGGCAATGTTCTGGCTCAGATCGTCGTGCAGGTGTAAGGAAATACGTCTGCGCTCGGACTCTTCGGCGCTGATCAAACGCGCGGCCAGCGCGCGAATCTGACGATTACTCTCCAACAATTTGAGCTCACCAACTCTTAAAGCATCTGCTGCTCTGCGTGATTCGGTCATGTCTCTCACGATACTTAGAATCTTGTCGCCCTCGGCGGCCACCAGCCGCGCTTCGTAGAGTCGCTCGTGGCCATTTATCTCGATCGAGTATTCCAATACTTCAGTTTGGTCCGGGGCTTCGAGGCGAGCGAAAGACTCCATGTATCGTGCCGCCAGTTCGGGGGGTAAAACATCGCAGAGGTTCTTGCCCAGGAATATCTCGGGAGGTATCAACAGGTTTCGTTGATCTCGCGTTTGGAAATCCAGGCAAACGCCTTCCCGATTATTCAGAAAAACCAGATCGGGAAGCGCCAGCAGGATTGCCCGGTAGCGTTTGTTACTTTCAACCAATGCCTGGTCGGCGAGTTTGCGATCGGTGATGTCTCTGATGTACGTGATGAAATGGACCGGTCGTCCATGGTCGTCTTCGACCACCGAACAATTAAGATAGATCCAGATGGTTTCACCATCCTTGCGAATATAGCGCTTCTCCAGATCGAATGACCTGATCTCTCCGCGGATCAAACGCAGGCACTGGATCCAGTCAGACTCGAAATCGTCAGGATGCGTAACGTCTTTGAAAGTCTGTGACAAGAGCTCTTCTTCGGTATACCCGAGCAGATCGCAAAGCGATTGCGGAACCTTAAGCCAGCGCCCATCGAGACCCACCTGCGTCACCATCACGAGCGAAAACTCTTCGGTTCGCGCCTGCATGGCTTCGCTCTTGAGCAACGCTTCTTCGACTCGTTTGCGCTCTGCGATTACGGCAGCCAGTGACATCAATGGAATCGAAACCACTATCAAAAACCATTGGATGGAAAGAGCGTTCTCGATCGGAGAGTTGTCGATGAATGGTCCATGATCGTGGGTTGCGCCGTAGATGGCGATGAACATCACCAACAGCAGAAAAGTGCTGGTGCCCTGCGGCCCGAATCGAACCGCTGCCCAAAGCAGAAATGGCAATGGCCAGTAGAGCATCGATGGGGTGACGTCGGCGATTTCGGGTTGGCTGCTGAAGACTATATTTCCCACCACGAACAGACCCACGGCGACGAGGCCAACTTCGATGACGCAGGCAAGGGAAGCATTCAGCGCCGACTTCAGGCCGCCGCTGGCCCACGTGACTATTACCGGAACCAGCGTAAGCGTGGCCAGCACGTTTGAGAGAAACCGGATTCGCCAGTTCTCCCAGTACGAGCCAGGGCCCCATCCGTTCAATTTCACCAAAGCGACGTCAAGAAAAGATGAAAGGAACGGAGCCAGGAAAGCTCCGAAGAACAGAAAAGTAGCGAGATGCCGCAGGTTATCAAATCGCAACGTGTCATCAATGAATGCCTGGATGCAGACGGCGCCGATCAATGCCTGGAAGGAATTGCTGACGAACCAGGACAGGACCATTCCGGTCGGCACGCCCAACGGTAGTTCCGCGGCAAGGTGAGCCGGGAGCGCGGCGAGAAGGATAATCCACCACGAGCGTTTGGGAGTGACGAGCAACGCGCTCAGCAAAATCGAGTTGGGCATCCAGAGAACGGAAACCGAACCCGGTTGGAGCGCGAAAGCAAAACCGATTTTCGCGGTGAAGTAATAGCCGGCTAAGACGAGGAGCGCCACCACGGCCGTGCGAAGCGATGCCTGGTCGCGAGTCACCTCGGCCCGCAATTCGCCCGCTCGATTCAAGACGCCTTCGGACATCCTTGTCCTCGTTTCAAATTTGAATTGACAATGCGATTCGAATGAAGAGGAGCGGATTCTACTCAAGAATGATTCGTGCGGCAATCAAAAGGTGAAATCGTGATGATTGAAGCCTCGAACCGCCAGATGAACTCGCAGTCAGGAAGGGGACCCTGTCCCCGCTCTTTGAGATTGATCCATTTAGTCTTGAATTCAAACTGAGCTGACGCGGGGACAGGGTCCCCTTCCTGACTGCGAGGTTCTATCGGCTTGAATTACAACTGAGCGACTCAATCAGAAAGCTTCACCAACTCCGATCGAAAGCGTGTGTCCTTCTCTGCCGTAGCCGACATCAATGCGATAGTTGATGTGGTTCTTCTTATCAAGCGTGAATCTCAATCCAACGCCCGCGGCCGGCAGTAGTTCGTCAGACCGAAAATCATTCCAATCTCGCGCGACTCCGCCTACACCGGCGAAGCCCACCACGCCGAATCGCTTCGGCAGCTCCAGCCGATATTCGCCCTGCATTGCAAACATACGACGGTTCTGGAATTGGCCGCCGGTATACCCGCGTATGTCAGCGCCGAATCCATAAAGACACAAGTCATAAAAGGGAACGCTTCCGTTCGCCGCGCACGCCATTCCTCGATAAGCGAGGACTTGTTTCTTCGCGACCTCGCGATAGCCGTTGTACGACATTTTGTAAGTCTGATACTGGCGCCGGCTGCCAAACGCCTGATCGAAGAAGTCACCCGTAAAGTCGAACAACGATCCCTTCCGCGGATAGAAAGTACTGTCACGTTTATCGCGCTGTACGTGGAAACCAAGCGCCGCCGACGTGGAATGGAGATCAATGTCGGGAATCACGAAACCGCCGGGTGTCTCTGGACCGTTAAGTCTGATGTCAAGTTTTCGGTATTGAAAACGTGGGCCAATGAAAATGCTTTTTCCAACATTTCGCATGAACTCGCCGAAGAAGATTTTCCCTCCGCCATTTATCGGGACTACGATCGGATCTCGACCAGGGATACGTCCGATGCCGTAAAAATCAAAAACAGCATGTCCCTTGGCCAGCACGACAGTCGTCTGATATTTGTTCTCGCTGAAATAGAGTCGGCCTCCGAGACCGAAGCCGCCGCTCCCGCTGTTGGTGAATGCTCCGACAACTCCGATCGTGGATGGAGGCGAGAGCTTGTCATCCATCTTCAGTTTGAAAACATAGCCGAGAGCCAAAACCAAACCTGAACCGAACGTCGGACTCGAGATCGGAATCGGCGCGATCACGAACGATCCGCGTTTCTCCTTTTTCGGCGTTGCGGGCGGAGTCGAAGTTTGCTTTGCCGCCGCCGCTTTCTTCTCTTCGTCGGGTTGCGGCGTAGAGCTGGTTGTCTGGTCGGGAACAAGGCGGTCAGTTTCGACAATCGACGCGGCGAACGGGTTTTGTGCGGCGACGAACGAACAGGCCGTGATTATTGCGAGCAAACCCAGCGCCGTGCGCTTGAGCTTGATTCCAAAGATTTTCTTGAACATATCTAAATTCATAGGAGGAGTGTATCGATGGAGGCGGCTTGCGCTTCATCGGCTGGCGTCTGATTCGGCGAACGCATCGCCATCACAAGCTCCTTCGAACCGACGCCCCAACTCGAGACACACTTGACGGTCTTCAGGAACGACAGGTCGATGATATGGACGCGCTCTCTTGCGATGATGTAGATGGTGCCGACGGCGGGCGTCGGCGCGGAAGGCACGAACACGGTGTAGCGCCCGTCCGCGTGTTCTTCGACGATGAAACCGGGAACCAGCGCTTCCTCGATTTCCACCAGTGCCGATGCGAACTTGTCGCTCTCCTCGACGTTCCTTATGCGACGCGTCAGGCTGCGCACTACTGAGTAACCTGGAATACGATTGAAAATGGCGCCCTCGAGCGAATTTCCCACGCGGCGGCCCGCACGAGTATGCGCCAACAAGCCCACGACGAAACACGCAATTAGCAGGAGCACCAGGCTGATAAGAAAAGGGAAGCGAAAGTTGTGCGGTAACCACCTGAGTATCGGCTCCGCCAACGGCAGAAGCATCTCGACGATCTTCAAGAGAATTATCAGCACCAAACCCAATGGCAGAATGACAAGCAATCCGCTGACTAGAGTTGATTTGATGAATCCGAAGGGATGTTTCATTGGGGTTGACCGACTACCAGAACGGGTTAGATTTTAAGGCGGAAGAGTGTTGCTGGTAACTGTCAGTTCTAACAGGAGGGCAGAGGAGGAGAGTTCCGAGTAACGGACGATTGAAATAAGTAGATTCCCCCTCCCAACGGGAGGGGAGCGGCTTTGCCTCAAAAGTCGGGCTACTGCCCCGGAGGAGTGTCAATCAAAATTGAGGAGGGGACAGGGTCCCCTCCTCACTGTGTTTGGGTAGATTGAACCTGGATACTGAGCGATTAGACCTTCGCTGGTTCCGGTTCGGTCTTCTTGCGTGTCAATCCGGATTTGCGATCAGACGTGCGGACGAAGCCCATCGCTTCGTAGATCGGGTGGTCCGGGCCGAAATCGGAGTGGCCTTCCACGCCGTCGCGCACACTGTTCGAGTTGTTGTTGAGTTTCTTATATCGCTCGTCGCGCGCTGTTTTCTTCATCTTGAGCTGCGCTTCCATTTCGTCAATTGCCTGGTCATCGGCGGCAGCGCCCTGAATGTCCGCTTGAAAGGCGGCCTGGGTGATGCCCCTGAAGGTGACAGTGGGTGCACCCTGCGCCCAAGCGCTGTTCATTTTCGTAACACGTTCTCTAACCTGTTTGTTGTTGAGAGGCATGGTTTTCTTCTCCTGGTGAGTTAAGAGTCGAGCTCGTTGAGTATCGAGCTGTTTGAGTTGTGACCCCGGGAATGGGCGGATATTAGCACATTTCCAGTGCTTTTCAGCATAAAACCGAGGATTTACGGGAGTTTATCGGTCTTTGGTAGAGGCGCACCAGGCCTTGGTGGAGCCGCACCAGGCTTTGGTGGAGGCGCACCAGGCTTTGGTGGAGCCGCACCAGGCCTTGGTGGAGCCGCACCAGGCTTTGGTGGAGGCGCACCAGGCTTTGGTGGAGCCGTACCAGGCTTTGGTGGAGCCGTACCAGGCTTTGGTGGAGCGATAACCCCAGAAGTAAACTGCTGGGCTATTTTCACTCGTCCGCGACGCGGACTTCGTTCCTGGTACTGAAATAGCCCAGCCCCGACAAATCGAGGCTGGGCTACTTTCAATCGTCCGTTGCGACGACTTGGCATCGCCGTCGTTAAGGTTTCAAATCTACGGTCACCTTATGTATTTTCCCTGTGAACCGGAAAGGTATTGAGTAAGCCGCGGCGACGGCGGTGCCCTCGTCTGAACCGACATCCGCGCCCTCGTCCGCTGAAAAGATGTTTGCCTGTGTCCTCTCGATCCTGCCGGTAGCAACCGATTGGTCGTTTAGGAAGATCGTTGCCTTGCCGCCCTTACCCGCGCCGCCGTCATAAATAAATTCGAAGCGGATCGTAGCCTTTCCTGCAGGCAGAGCTTGTGTCGCTGCGACGGTGTACTCTTGCAAACCAAGAAAGTTGTACGTGTATATCGGCTTGCCGTCCTTTACATACAAACTCCAGCCGCCAAATCGCCCGGCCTGGCAGATGATCACTCCATTCGTATTCGCGCCTTCGGTCTCAACCTCGGCGGTGATCGTGTAGGTGCGGTTCTTAATGTTGATAAAGGTGTTCTCAGACATTCCCCGCATACCATTAAAGAGCGAAAGGCTTGTTCGGCCTCCCATCAGGTCGGGCCGGCCGGCGGTCGCCGCATTCATTCGCACCAGCAGCCGATCATCGAGCGGAAGTACGTAGTTTTTTTCTGCCTCGGTTATGAAGAGTGCCTGCATCTCCTTCAGTTTTGCCGGATTCTGCGCCGCGAGGTCATTTGCCAGGCTGAAATCCTTGCTCGTGTCGTACAAAACCCAAATGTCGTCTTTCAACGGTCGTCGCGGCAACTGCTCCCAGGCAGCCCGATGGATCGTGCCGGCAAACCAGCCGTCGTGGTATATCGCGCGGTTGCCGAATATCTCAAAGTACTGGGTCTTGTGAGTGCTGGGGGCCTTGGCGTTATCAAAACTGTAAAGCATGCTCACGCCCTCGATAGGCCTTTGCACGGTTCCATTGACGCTCGTCGGTTGCGGCAGCTTTGCTGCTTCGAGCACCGTCGGACCAACATCGATAACGTGGTGCCACTGCGAACGTACTTCGTTCTTTGCCTTGATGCCTTTTGGCCAGTGGACGATCATGGCGTTTCGGGTTCCGCCGTAATCAGAGGCAACCTGCTTGGTCCACTGGAATGGTGTGTCACCCGCTATTGCCCAGCCCGCCGCCATGTGCGGATAGGTCGAAGCGTCACCCCAAACGTCGTAATGCTTGAGCATCTCCGGCACCGTTTCGGGAATGCCGTTGAAGTAGGTCATCTCGTTATACATGCCGTTCATCCCGCCCTCGGCGCTCGTTCCGTTGTCGCCGATGATGTAGAAGATGAGCGTGTTGTCGAGCTGCCCGGTGGCCTCGATCCCGTCGATCAGGCGGCCGATCTCGAAGTCGGTCTGTTCGCCAAAGGCGGCGTAGACTTCCATCTGGCGGGCGAAGAGTTTCTTTTCGTCGGCGCTGAGCTTGTCCCAATCCTTGATCGCTTCCGGTTTGGGAGCAAGCTTGGTTCCGGCCGGCACTACGCCAAGCTTTATCTGACGAGCGAGTGTTTCTTCACGCAGCTTGTCCCATCCGCCGTCAAATTTGCCCTTGTACTTAGCGATCCATTCCTTCGAAACATGATGCGGTGCGTGTGTAGCGCCGGGAGCAAAGTACATAAAGAATGGCTTGTCCGGCGTCAGTGATTTTTGCGACTGGACCCACTCGATCGACTTGTTGGCCATATCGGTCGTGAAGTGGTAGTTCGGGTCCTTTGGCAGTTCAACCTGACTCATTCCGTCATAGACCAGCGGCGCCCATTGGTTCGTCTCGCCGCCCATAAAACCGTAAAACTTGTCAAAGCCCGAACGCGTCGGCCAGCGGTCGGTCGGGCCCGAGGGACTGACCTCCCACGCTGCGGTTTCGTGGTTTTTGCCAAACCATGAAGTGCTGTAGCCATTCAACCGGACCATCTCTGCTACGTAAGCCACGCTGGCGGGACGACTGCCGGTCTGGCCGGGAAACGCTGTTGCAGATTCGGCGATCGAGCCGAAGTTGTTTACGTGATGGTTGCGTCCCGACATCAGTGCCGCACGTGTCGGCGAGCACAGGGCCGTGGTGTGAAACTGGTTGTAACGCAAACCGTTGTTTGCAAGCCGCGTCGCGTTCGGCATATGTATCGGGCCGCCAAAAGAATCGGACATTCCGAAGCCCATATCGTCGATTAGTATGATCAAAACATTCGGCGCTCCGTCCGGCGCCTTGACCTCGAATCTTGCCGGCGGCTGAGCATCGTTCGCATCCATTATGGTGCTTTCCGCTATTTTCGGTGGAGGGATCGGCAATATCGTCCGGTCTGTCGGATAAAGGACCTTCGCCTGAGCGGGCTGCTGTGCCGAGGCAGGCGCTGCCGTCATCGGGATTAGCATGAGCAACAGCGTCATGCTAAGTATCAAGCTGACCCCGGTTCTCATCCTGGTGTTTCGTATCATGTTTCGTTCTCCGTTCGGTCGTTGACTTTGCGTTCCCACCTTGATTGGTCTGTGCATTTCAAGCTCACGTTTTCCCGGGTAACGGCTTTCCGTATCTTTGTAGTGTGTACAGCCTGCGGGCGTTAATGAACTCACGGGACTCTAACAACATTGAAGGCGATGGATAACTGTCAGTTTTGACAGGCGGAGTGAAGAATGCGGTGTGCATCTACCGTCGGGATTCATTGAAGCGAACGGAACTCAATAAGAGCGAATCTCTTAAGTTCCAATGCGGCTACTCAGCTCTACATAACGCAGTCAGGAAGGGGACCCTGTCCCCGCCTCAATGCACATTGCTGCTCAAGAGCATTTTCATGAACTTCTGAGATCAGTCCGGATTGACCACCCCGGCGGCCGACGGCGGCGGTGGCTCCAAAGTGATGAGGTCATACTGGTCGCTGTTTCGCAGGAGTTCCCGGCGACCATCGGCCAGTCGCACGGTTACACGTGGATCGGACGTAACACCGTAATTTCCGCTAAAGATTGATGCCGAGCCAACCACAGCGGGCAACAACTCAGCGACGACGCGACGATCCAGCGTGTCGTAAGCCAGCAAGGCTCCGGCAGTAATCCCTGTTCCCAATCCGATGACCAGCGCTGAGCGCGGCTCGCCTCGATGAATCAGGAGCGGGACGAGGGCCTGCAAACGCATATAGCGCAAAGAGGGCATAGGGTCGCCGGAATTGGAAATCCCCTGAATATAGAGGCGGCGAAATGAACCGGATGTGGCGCTCTGCTCCAACACAGCAACCGTGCCGCCGGTGGCCCCCGAGAGCAACACCAGGATCGGCGGCAGTAGCGATGACCTCGCAGAAGATTTCGTGTTGCTATTCACGCTTTCTAAAGTAGGGAACAGTCCCGCGTTCAACGCGGGCCGCACGCGCCATTGCGACGAATGCGGCCCGGTGGTTTTGTTGTTATGCCTCCCTCACTTTGAATCGCACCGTCGGCCTACTGCGCCGGCTTGGTGAGTTTCTCCATTACACTACTGAGATTAAAGCTGCCGGGTTTTTGGCGCGGCGGAAAATCTCGGAAGCTTTGGAGCCACCGTGCGACGTACCCCTGTGCGGGGCCAAGCAAGTAGGCGCGCTGGAGACGCCAATGCCGATAGTCCATGCCTTCCCGGTCAGCGCGCTCAAACGGGTCGGCACGCAGGGTAAACAGTTTGGGAAAGCGCAGCTCCACGAGAGGGTCTTGCCATACTTCGAGGCCTATCGCGCGCTGTTCAAGGAAGACCATCTTCCAATGCTCGAAGCGCAGTCCGGCGGGGGCGCCGTCGTCAGTCCAATAGACAAACTCCTTGCGCGGCCACGGCGCTTCGCCTTTCAGAGCTGGCATGAGGTTGTAGCCGTCGAAGTGGACTTTGTAGTTGGCTCCGCCCGCTCTTAAGCCGGTCAGCGCCGACTCCTTCACGTTGGGTTGGCCTGCGGCAGCCAGCAGTGTCGGCAGCCAGTCTTCGTGCGAGATTATCTCGTTGATCTCGGTTCCCGGCTTGATCACGCCGGGCCAGCGAACGACCAGGGGCACGCGATAACCGCCTTCCCAGTTCGTGTTCTTCTCGCCGCGAAACGGTGTCGTGCCACCGTCAGGCCAGCTCATCTCCTCGGCGCCGTTGTCGGTTGTCCAGATCACAATGGTGTTGTCAGCGATGCCCAGCTCGTCCAGTTTTTTCAACAACTGGCCGATGTGCCCATCGTGCTCGACCATGCCGTCCGGCCCCGTTCCCAGGCCCGTCTTGCCCTTCGACTCCGCCTTGAGGTGGGTGAAGATATGCATGCGGGTCGTGTGAACCAGACGAACCATGGCTTGCCGCCTTGATGCTCTTTGTCAATGAACTTGGTCGTCTTCTTTCGTGATTTGATTCGTTTCATAGCCTTCTCTTTCTATGCTTCTGAATGTTTCTCTTGACGGTGAGAGGGGGGAACAATCCGATCCGATGTCGGATTGCATCGTGCTCATTTGTCTTGTTCCTCGTTTGCGAGAGGCGTGGCCGGACTCTCGGCGCGGGGGAATTACGCGGATTCTAACGATTGGGAATGCGGAGGGTAACTGTCAGTTTTTACAGGAGTGAATGAGGAACGAGGAAAGACCCTCTCCGCGCGGTTTCCTGAGCGCCTTCGGCGCTATACACGAACTTTCAATCGTTTTGCTCATATTGCTCTCGTGCTATACTTCGCTCGCTTTACGGGGGCTAACAACCCCATCGTGGACGGATTCCGCGCCCGATAGACTGCGGCTTTTTTGTGTCTGCCTGTTTGTCGGGTGGCTGTGCCAATACAATACCCGCAAGGGGAATAGCACGGGCCGTGCTCCATGGCGGTTGTTACCACCCGGCAACTAACAAAACATGGAGGCACAAATGAGTACGAAAATCCCATTGACTTACCGAGTCGACTACGAAATCGGACTCGACGCGAAAGATCTAACGCCGATTCAAGTTCAGGAAATCTCGGCCCAACAAGCAATCTCTTCTTGCGGCTGTCTGTTCTATCTGTTCAGACAAGCGGCCATCAGCGAACCGCACCATCCGATTTTCAATCATTCTGTGTTCCTGCACGCGCTGGAACAGATCACGATGATCGGCGAAGCGCTCTGCAACGCCGCGTACGAACATGTCGAAACCCTGGCCGGCTTGAAGACCAAAAATCAGAAAGCCAGGAAGCGCCGAAGTAAATGCTAGTTGAAGTTAGACGCTCGACCCCCGACGCATCGGGGCTGTAATCAAACCCACCCTTCCACCCCTTCCAATCCACCCATCAATTCAATCAATCCAGTTGCGAGACACTCCCCGCTAACCTGCGCCATAGAGTGCTCGAATTTCGCATTCACTTGCCAAACTCCGTCAGCCTAACCGGTTTGGAATTGGGATACTTTCCAGAGTCTTTTGATATTCGCCGCTCACTTACCCCAACGCAGTCGGGAAGGGGACCCTGTCTCCGCCTCAACTTCCATCATTAGCAAGGTTGGAAAGCAGTGAATCGCTGGGAAGTAATCTTGAGAGACAATCAATTTGAGGCGGGGACAGGGTCCCCTTCCCGACTGCGTTAGGGTGGGTTGAAAGGCTCTCTCCAAGGATTTAGTAATTGCGACGATTGACGATCATCCGTCTAGTTCTTCCCCGGTGTCGGCGGGAACTTCTTGAACAAGGCGGCTATGGCCTTTTCGACTTTCTTCTTTATCTTGTCGGGGTTTCTGTCTTTGAGTGCTTCCTTCGCCGATCCGCGCCAGATGAAGTTCTTGCTTTTGACATCGGTCATGTCAATCACCAGCTGGCCAACCTGCATGGTATTTATCTCGACGGTCGGTGTGCCCGCCCCGACAGTGCCGCCCATGTATCCGCCGCCGTACTGATACCAGCCCCACTGATAACCATCGTATGGTCCACCGGATGAATAAGTTTTGATCGAAGTCTCGGGCGCCACCGACACGTGATAGATGACGATCACGTCCGGATTTGTCTCGACCTTCTGCCATCCCCTGGCGGCGAGCCGCGCGTCGACTCCCTCGATTATCCGTTGGTCGGTGAGCGGATTCGGCGCCGGGGTTCCCTGGCCCCACGAATAGGTTTTGAACGAAGCGAAGTTAACTTTTCGGTCGTAGTTGATTTCCAGGTTGTCCGCTCGCGCGGTGGTGATAAAGAAAGAACTAAGAATTAGTGCAAGACAAAGCCGAAGTTTCATCGTATCTCCTTAACCAAATCAATCCCACTTTTGTCTAAGATGGTTTCGCCAGCGAACCAGGACGGTCAACCCGGCGAGCCCCACGATAGCAATCAATCCCGTGATCGCGGCTATTCGCCGGCCAGGAGTGGCTAGAAGGAACTGCCCACCAATGACGTCCACTTGTGTTTCCGCCGGACCCTGTGCCGCTTGCTGATAGGCCAGCGAGTCAGCAGTGAGGATCGCGGCTTCCAAACGTGCGCGGCTCGCCATCAGTAAATCCAATTGTGCGGTCACACCTGCTTTCTCAGTAGTAAGCTGGCGCCGGCGATCCTCGCGCACCAATTCCGGTCGAGTTGAACCACCGTATGCGGAATAGCGATCGATGTTCTCCGGTTTAAGTGCCTCGTCCAACTCTTCCGCTCTAGTTTGCAACTGAGTTTGCCTGGCAATAACGTCGCTCAATTGTAAGCGGAGGTCAGCGGCTGTTTGCGCTGCATTGTTCGCTGTTTGCGCGATTAGCGTTGATGTGCAGACGAGCACAAAAGAAACGATCGGGATGAACTTTAAACTGGTGTTCATGGTGGTGCCTTCTTAATGTCCGACAAACTTTAGTTTGTCGCATGCCTTCGACGGGCGGAAGCTTGTTGAAAATTAAATTGATATAGATGACAAGGAAGTTCGCGGCGCAGTGGTCTCATTCGAACGTCCGTGGTGTCCGGCTAACCTTAGTTTGTCGCGCGCGATCGACAAACTGAAAGTTTGTCGGACATGAAAACTAAAACTTAAACTTCGCGCCGAAGATCAATCCGTTCAATTCGGTCTTAAACAGAAAGCCGTCGCTGAAGTAATCGACGTAAAGATACCGATAGCCGCCGATGAGCGCGACGCGCGGTTTCACCTGGATTCCAACTCCTCCGAACGCCTGGCCGGTGAAATCAGCGCCAACCCCGAATCCGCCTACGTCAAACTTTCCGGTAAGAAATAGCTTCGGCGACACATACATAATGCCCCGACCACCGACGACCGGATCCGCCCAGTTCTTGCTTTGAGTCGCGTCGATTTGTGCTAAGAGCCCGGGCAGAAAGGTCAGGCTGTTTCTGAGATGCCAAATGCGAACTCCGGCCGTCAGGTCGATCGCGCTGGCCTTGCCGCGAAACGCACGGTAGTTAACTTCCGGGTTGAAAATGAGCATCTTCGACTCGGTTTCGACGCCGGAGAAGAAAGGTCCTGGAGTGGGCGCCTCGTTGCCTAGCTTGATGTACATCGCGTCGACGAGAAGTCCCCAGTTTCCTTTGCGCGCTTCGAACGTTCCCATCAAGCCGAATTCCAAACGATCCCAAATGTCACTGAAGCTGGCGTCGATGTGGGCCGTGCGCCCACGCGCTCCGACGTCGCCACCCAAACCGGCCGTGAAGAAATATGGCGTGATGTAAAACTCCCATTCCGACGGCGACGGAGTTTGGTCGGATGCGCCGGCGGTAGTTGAGTCCTGATCAGCGGCCATCGCAATTCGAGGCGAACCCGCCTTGTCGCCGAAAGGCGAAGGCAACTTTACCGGTCGTGCGGTTGCGATAGCAGTGCCCGAGTCGACTCGGCTCGAGTCAATCAAGACGTCCGTTGTTACGGCTGTTGTATTTCTCGTAACGACGGCGGAATCAGAATCCTGGTCCTGTTCTTGCGCGTTCGCTGCCGACGCCGCGGCTAAACCCAAAACAAACGCGAACATGAAGAAGATAAAGATGCGTAACTGATTTTGATGATGACTCAATTTTTCTCCTCGTTATTATCTTTTTTATGTCCGACAAACTTTAGTTTGTCGAATACATGCGACAAAGAACCGTAAAAACCCCACCTGCTACCGCAGGTGGTACTGACTACGCCGGGACCGAAAATTGAATTCGGCGTGAATCAGCGACAAAATAAAGTTTGTCGGACATTTGATCACGATCCGTTTTCAGGAATTTGATACTGCGCCAACACAACCGTGACGTTATCCAACCCGCCGCTAGCCAAAGCCATATCCACCAAAGATCGACACGCGCCGTCGGCACTTTGTCGTTCTTGCAAAACCTCGACGATCGCCGCATCGCTGACCATCTCAGTCAACCCATCGGTGCAAAGCAAAACCTGATCGCCGTCGGCCAGCCAAACCTGACAAAGCTCTGCCTGCGTTTCCTTGCCCTCTGTTCCGATCACGCCGGTCAAGACGTGTCGCGCGTAGTGCGTCCCAACTTCGTTCGGTTTGATGACTCCGATGTCCGCCAGGTCCTGCGCCAGGGTCTGGTCGCGTGTCAGCAAATGGAGCCGGCCTTTATGAAACAAGTAAGCGCGCGAGTCGCCGATGTGTGTGATCACAAGATTCGCGCCAAGACTTAGCGCGACCGTCATCGTCGTTCCCATGCCGGCCAGGCTTGGATCGGATTGCGCGCGTTCGATCAACGCTTCGCGTATCTGTCCGAAACGCTGGTCCATCCGGCTTAACACTTCGTTGGCGCCTTCATAGTCAAGCCGCATATGCCAGTCGGGAGTTTGCACCGTCAGTTCCAACAACGTGGTGATCGCTGTCTGACTGGCGATCTCGCCCCCGGCCGCTCCTCCCATCCCATCCGCCACCAACATTCCGTAGCCTACTTCGGCGTGTCGTTCCGGCAACATCCCCTTCGGCATGTTCGTCAGTAGAGTTTGCAAGCTCCGTTCGATCCGCGCCACCGAATAGTAGTCTTCGTTGTTCTGTCTGACATGGCCCTCGTGCGAACAGGCTCCAAGGTCAACTTTAACGAGCGACGAAATCGACTTCGCCGGTTGTTTCACACGTTTGCCCGGTTGCAACTCTGCGGTGTCGGTATTTTCGTAGTCAGTCATCATCCCGTCTCTCCAGTGTGAGATCTGCGAGACCCTATCGATCAGGGATCAGACTCGCTGATGGAACCCCCAACCTTGAGACTTTCAGGGGAGGTGAACCCACCGCCCCTGAATCCCCCCGTGAGTTTGTTGCTGTCTGTTGCTGTCCGCTCACGATCCTACTGCCCAATAAAGACAATTTGTACTGTCATTATTGACAGGATGGCGAATGGTGAATTGGAAAGGTTCTGAATGGCTCTGCCCGTCGATGTGCGGAAAAGCTCTGCTTTTCCGCACATCGAGCGGCAAAGCCGCAGGCGCTACGAGGCTGTAAGAATTGACAGTATTAAGGAGAACCCAACCCCACTAGAATGGCCGCCGTTAGGTCAAAACCGGAGCGATCCGGAAACAACACAAGATCCAACCTACTTGAAAGAGGAGCAACTCGATGATTATCAACAAACGAACATTTGCGCGAATGGCGGCGCTCGCCTTCGCTCTTGTCCTTTCATTCGCTGCCCAAGCGGCGGCGCAGGACGACAATATCAACCGAATAGCGAACGGTCAGCAGATAAAGAAGATGAAGGGCGTCGTTACGAGGCGCGACGGTGATTCATTCAGGATGAAGGACACCAGCTTGTCCGGCCCCGAAACGATCGTGTTACTGACACCCTCAACCGAAGCCAAGACCCACAAGCAGGGTCTTTTCAAGGGCTCGAAGAACTACGGCGTGAGCTACATCCTTAAAGGACTTCGAGTTGATGTGGACGGAGTCGGCAACGCCGACGGCCAGCTTGTCGCCGACAAGATCCGGTTCGACGAACAGGATCTGAGAACCGCTCAGGCGTTGCAGCAAACGGATCAGCTCGCGCAGGAGAATGCTGCGAGGTTGGCGGTGGCCGAGGCGAACGCGCAGAAAATGGCAGGACAGATCGCCGAGAACCAGGCCCTCGCCGCAGCCGCTCAAGCCAGAGCCGACGAAGCCATGAAGTCCGCCGAGCTCGCGAACAACCGTATCAACGGGCTTGATGAGTACGATCCGGTAAAGACTTTCACAGTGCTCTTCAGACCCGGCAGTGCGGTGCTTTCAGCAAAAGCAAAAGCTGACATGGACGCCGGCGCGGCGTGGGTCAAAACACAAAACACAAAAGGGTGGATGGTGGCAGTAGTCGGATTCGCGGACACGACAGGCAACACTGCGAAGAATCGCGCCTTGAGCGAGCGCAGAGCCAACGCCGTAATCGGCTATTTGGTGATGAAGCATAACCTGCCTTTGCAGCGCCTTATTCAGCCATTCGGATACGGCGATTCGCAACCGGTGGCGGAAAATACTACGCCGGATGGCCGTGCAAAGAATCGTCGAGTTGAGATTCGGCTGCTGGTAAATAAGGGAATCGCAGGTGGCGGCGGGTCTCATTAAGTCGAAGCTTACTGCATCGGTTCTCCCGGCAAGTCGCGCACGAGTCGATCAGATGTAAGAGCTTTGCCTAATCCTGTTGCTTCCTGGAAGTCTCGCGTTCAGCATTCGCTCGAGGAATGGTGACGCGGGACTTCCGTTTTCGACTCTTCTCTCTGAGACATCAGAAGGACTCGAGTTAGGGCTCCGGCCTCACCGGGACCGAGACTCTTCGCCAAACTCAGACACCACCGTTTCGTTGGTACTGAGTCAATTTGAAATCACGCCTTAAGAATCTCGTCAACGCCGAAGGCGTTGGCTAATTCAAGCCCAGGGTTGGAGCGCAGCGACAACCCGGGGGGGCAAGGGTGACATCAATTTGGCGCAACGCTGAAAGCGTTGCGTAGTCGGCTCGATTTCGATTCACAACGCTTTCGGCGTTGAAGCGCACGAATGGACTTGCTACCCAAGGTTCTCGCTGCGCTCCAACCCTGGGCTGAAATTAGCGAACGCTTTCGGCGTTACAATGCGAATTTCTTCAGACTGACCCACCACCGTTTCGTTACTCTGTTCGCTTTCGTACATAACATCGGGTTAGAATGACTGACACGTAATTCGTAACCGATAACCCCATTTTGATCTCCTCGTTTGCTTTTAGTCACTTCCCTCGTTTGTCGATCCGTCTTCAGCAATGAGGTGTTCAAATGCTCTCCAGCAAGGCAAGCCAGTGCCGGCGCTGGTTGAATTTCACCGCGATAGCACTCTGTCTCTTCTTTCAAACTTCAACCATCTCAAACGCGCAGCGCGTGCATGACAGCAAGCCGCGCTACGAAGAGTTGCCGAACTTCCACCGGGTTAACGCAAACGTATATCGCGGTGGGCAACCTCGCAAAGGCGGGTTGCAACGATTGGCATCACTCGGAGTGAACACAGTTATCAATCTGCGCGACGACGACGAGAGGGCAGATATAGAAGGTCGCGAGGCGACTGCGGCGGGTTTGCGCTATTTCAATATTCCCGTCGGGCGTTTCGGTCGCCCCGAAGACGCAGAGATCGATCAGGTGCTTGCGCTGATCAGCGCTTCCGAGAACGGAACTGTTTTCATTCATTGCGCGCACGGCGCAGATCGCACAGGAGTAGTCGTTGCAGTTTATCGAATCAGCCAGGATGGCTGGACGGGTGAACAGGCAAGAAAAGAAGCCACTCGTTACGGAATGAAGTTCTGGCAACGGGGGATGAAGGATTACATAATTGACTACCACCGCGATCAAACGATTTCACTATCGCCGCAGGCCGTATCGAATTGAGTTGTCCGGCGAGTCGTAGGAATCTCTGATTAAGTCACGAGAGATCTAGTGACGGCAGGCGCCTGTCGCGGTCCGATGAAGTCAGTACCACCCGCGGTAGCGGGTCGGTCCAACGGACGCCGTGGAAACGCTCCGGAATCTCTACAAACTGCCGAGAGTTCGGCAAAGACCCACCCGCTACCGCGGGTGGTACTGACTCGCCCGGGACCGAAGCTTGACTCGACGGTTTATTAGAATTGACTTGATCAGACTTTCCTTTACCTCCTCAAATCCTACCGACACCCGCCGCTGCTCCCTCTGTGGTAGAATCGTTTCCCCCAAGCCCCCTTTGCTCTTAATTCTGGAACACAACGGACGTGAACTACCCGATAGGTTCAGGTTTGCCGATTGAAAGTCCGTTCGGGTTTCTCTCTAACGGATGTCTCCCAGCTCGGACCGTCCGGTCTTTTCGTATCCACCGCAATCAAACCTCTGCAGACTCTTAAACAGGAAAATCTATGACGGCAAACTCTGATCCAGCCAACAACAAACCCGAGGATTCTGATCGCTGCGCGACCGGTGTCGAAGGACTGGACAACATTCTGGCCGGCGGGCTGCCGGTCAGTTGCTTCTACCTTGTTCAGGGAGATCCGGGTTCTGGCAAGACCACTTTGGCTTTGCAGTTCCTGCTCGAAGGAGTTCGCCGCGGCGAAAGGGTCTTTTACATCACGTTGTCGGAAACGAAACGAGAGCTACTGCAGGTTGCCCGATCGCACGGTTGGTCGCTCGATGACATTCCGCTGCTTGAACTTTCGGCGATCGAGAATCTTCTCAAGCCCGAAGCTCAAACCACGGTCTTCCATCCGTCGGAAATCGAACTTACAAAAGTTAGCCAGATGCTGATGGATGAGACGCGCAAAACGAACCCATCGCGAGTCGTCTTCGACTCGCTCTCCGAGTTCCGCTTGATGGCGGAAACACCGCTGCGTTATCGGCGACAGCTTCTAAATCTGAAACGAGAGTTCGCGCAGTACAACAGCACCGTGCTTCTTTTGGATGACAAGGCGAACAACAGCAAGATCCACATCGATCCGCACGTGCTCAGCCTGACGCATGGGATCATCGAGATGGAACAGCTTTCGCCGGATTACGGCGCATCGCGTCGCCGCCTGCGTGTTTCGAAACTTCGAGGAGTGCATTTTCGCGAGGGCTATCACGACTACACGATCGAGACCGGAGGCCTGCGTGTATTTCCCCGCTTGATCGCCGCCGAACATCACGTGGATTTTGAACGCAAGCCAGTTTCGAGCGGCCTCAGCGAACTGGACGAGTTGTTGGGCGGCGGTTTGGATCGGGGAACCACCGCGCTGATCCTGGGTCCGGCGGGTACGGGCAAGTCCACACTCGCGCTGCAACAGGCTGTTCAAATGGCCGGCGCGGGCGAGCGCAGCATGTTATTCGCGTTTGATGAGAACGCAGGAATTCTGCGCGCGCGTGCAAAGGCTTTGGGGATCGGTTTGGAGCCGCACCTCAAGAGCGGCCTGATTACCGTTCAACAGGTTGATCCGGCCGAGCTGTCACCGGGCGAGTTCGCGGTTCGTGTTCTTCGCGGAGTTGAAGACGGCGTGAAGCTGGTTGTGATTGACAGCCTCAACGGCTATCTCAACGCGATGCCGGGCGAAAAATATCTCAATAACCAGCTCCACGAACTCTCGTCGACTCTCAATCAACAGGGCGTCATCACCATTCTCGTCCTGGCCCAGCACGGATTAGTCGCAGCCTACGAAGCTCCAATCGATCTCAGTTATCTGACCGACACTGTTTTGACGCTTAGGTACTTTGAAGCCGCAGGCGAAGTTAAGCAGGCATTGGCAGTCATCAAGAAACGCAGCGGACCTCACGAGAAGACCATTCGCGAATTCAAACTCGAGACCGGCACGGGTATTCGGATTGGCGAACCGTTGCGCGATTTCCACGGAGTCTTGTCCGGCATACCTAAATTCAGCGGGACGACAAAACAGATACTGAAAGATTCAGATGCCGGAAATTAATCCAGAAGAACGCGTAATCGTTATCGCTCCGGTCGGGCAGGACGCCGAAGCGATGGCGAACCTTCTGTCCACCGGCGGATTTCAGACTGAGATCCTGCGTAGTTTGGATGAAGGGTGCGAAAGAATTTCGGACGCTGGAGTTTTTCTGCTGACGGAAGAGGCGCTGGAGACTTCGCAGATCGCAGGATTGTTGGAGGCACTAAAGGCACAGCCGCCGTGGTCCGAACTTCCGCTGATCATCCTCACCAGCGGCGGCGAATCGCGATTGGCGAAATTGTTGGACCTGATCGCCGAGGCGGCGAGAAGCGTGACACTGCTGGAACGACCGATGACTAAGGGGACTTTGCTTCGTTCTCTGCAGGTAGCGATGCGTTCGCGGCGACGCCAATACCAGATGCGCGACCTGCTCAGACAGGAACAGATATTACGCAGTGAGGCCGAAGCGGCTAATCGAATCAAGGACGAGTTTCTTGCCACCGTCTCTCATGAGCTGCGTACTCCGCTCAACGCGATTCTCGGCTGGGCCACCTTGATTTTGCGAGGAACGCTGGATCCTGTCACCGTCGCCCGTGCTATCGAAGCGATCGAACGAAACGCGAAAGCACAGGCGCAGCTGATCGAAGATCTTCTGGATGTTTCGCGAATGATTTCGGGCAAACTGCGGCTAAACGTAAAGCCCGTTGAACTGATTTCGGTTATCAAAGCAGCAGTCGATTCGGTACAGCCCGCGTTTGAAGCGAATGATGTCCAGCTCGAGATGGTATTTGATGCGGCGGCGGATCGAATCTATGGCGACGCTAATCGTCTGCAACAGGTCGTTTGGAACTTGCTCTCGAACGCCGTTAAGTTCACTCCCAGAGGCGGTCGCGTCCAGATAAAGCTCGGACGAGTTGAATCGCAGGCCCGCATCATCGTAAGCGACACCGGCGCCGGCATAAGCTCGGAATTTTTGCCGCATGTCTTCGAATCGTTTCGACAAGCCGACGGAACCATTACGCGCGGACACGGCGGACTTGGACTTGGCCTGGCCATCGCGCGTCGTCTGGTTGAATTGCACGGCGGAAATATTTCAGCGGCAAGCGACGGAGAAGGCAAAGGAGCGACGTTCACGTTGAGCATCCCTATCGCATCGAGACGGCAAGAAGAGTTTTTGAAGGCGGCTGACCTGGCGACGGGGAATTTGTCGGCGAGTGCGACGGAAGAAAATGAGTTGCCGAATCTGTCGGGCGTCAAGGTCCTGGCAGTCGATGACGAGGCCGACACGCTGGAGATGATAAGAGGAGTGCTGGAGCAATACGGCGCAGACGTAGTCACCGTCGGATCGGCCGAAGAAGCGTTCGAAGTGTTGCCCGGATTAATGCCGGATGTTCTGATCTGCGATATCGGAATGCCGGGCGAAGATGGTTACGCGCTGATAAAGAGAGTGCGGGAATTGCCGAACGATGCTGGCAGAAATACGCTGGCGATCGCCTTGACCGGGTACGTTCGCGTGGAAGATCGTATGCGCGCTTTGGCCTCCGGCTATCAGATGTTCGTGCCGAAACCGGTTGAAGCGAACGAACTCGCAATGACCGTAGCGAGTCTGATCGGAGGAACAAGCGAAAAGGAAACCAAGCCTTTGGCCCGCTCCGAACCAGCAAGCGCGAATTTGTAGCAGAGAAACCTCCCCATGAAGGACTGCCCTGAAAGACAAGGTTCCCGCAAAGGCGCAAAGGCGCAAAGAAAAATCGCAGACAGCAATTAGCTTTCAATGGCTTTGCGGCTTTCCTTTGCGCCTTTGCGTCTTTGCGGGAGCCTGTCTTGTTCCTTTCCCAATCCAACTTAAGAGTCGACGCCCAGCACGCTGCTCCATAATTATTCGCTAGTGTTCCACAAGCGTTCGCTTCTCCACCCAGAGAAAAACTAAGCAACTCAATCGAACCTACGCGCTTCGCCCGCCTATCTACTTACATTTCAGCAGATAAAGAATTTCGCCCAAATATCGGCGATCTACATCGCAAGGTGGTATCGCACTTGCAGTTTTGTTGGCCGATGAAACATGCGATTAGAACGATTATTGTCACCGGGATAACTCTCGGCTTTTTGCTGACGCCGACAGATTTCGTCGCCGCGTCCACGCTTTACAGGCAAACGCAAAACACTTCGGCCACAATCTCCGCAACAGACAAGCAGACAATCGCCGCGTTCGAAAAACGCGCCAACGAATATGTGAAGCTGCGCGAGGGGATAGAGAAGAAAATGCCGAAGCTTTCGAAAGACGCCACGCCGGAACAGATCGAAGCGCATAAAACCCTTCTTCAGGAAAAAGTCAGAGCCGCGCGTAACGGCGCAACACCGGGCCAGCTATTCACCCCCGACATCGCTAAAGTAATCCGGGCAATCATCCGCGAAGAATTCCAGGGCCGCGACAGGGTGGAACTACGCAAAACGGTTTTCGAAGCCGAGACGCAGGGTATCCCCATGCGCGTCAACTATCCGTATCCTGAAAGCAAAGAGCTGGTCGAGATGCCGCCTACGCTTCTGCTCAAACTCCCGCAGCTGCCGAAACAGTTAAGGTACAGATTCGTCGGGCGGAACATGTTGCTGGTCGACAGAGAGAACAGCCTGATCGTTGACTTCATGACCAACGCGATCCCGTAAACGTGAACAATAGGAAACCAGATATGAAACGGTTTTATGCTTCAACCATCATCGCTCTCTCGCTGTGGCTCGCCATCGTCGCCGGCCAGTCTTACGGCCAAATCCTTTCTTCCAATATTTACCAAACCGCGGCGCCGCAGGAAGCGCCGGTCACCGTCAGTCTGCCAAACAAGGAAAATTCTGTTCGCTTTCTCGTTGTCGGCGACACCGGAACAGGCAGCAAACAACAACAGGAACTGGCCCATGTGATGGTGCGATACCGAAAGACTTTTCCTTTCGAGTTCGCGCTGATGATGGGCGACAACTTATACGGCGGCGAGAAGGCCGAAGATTACAAGAGGAAATTCGAGGACGTATACAAGCCGTTGCTGGATGAAAAGGTGAAGTTCTATGCGACGCTCGGCAACCACGACGAGTCTAACCAGCGCTTCTACGAAAATTTCAACATGAACGGCGAGGAGTACTACAACTTTAAGAAAGGCAACGTCAGCTTTTATTCGCTCAACAGCAATTACATGGACAAGAAACAGATCAGCTGGTTGGACGACAAGCTGTCAAAGGACACGTCGCGTTGGAAGATTGCTTACTTTCATCATCCCCCGTATTCGTCGGGTGGAAAGCACGGTTCCAGCTCCGAGTTGCGCGAGGTCGTCGAACCGATCTTCCTGAAGTACGGAGTGAACGTGGTCCTGGCCGGGCACGAACATTTTTACGAACGGCTGAAACCGCAAAAGGGAATTTACTATTTCATTTCGGGCGCCGGCGGCAAATTAAGGAAGGGCGATGTGAAGGATACATCGCCGCTGACAGCGAAAGCATTCGACCAGGACATGTCGTTCATCCTGTTCGAAGTAGTCGAAGACCAGATGTACTTTCAGGCCATCTCGCGCACCGGACAGAGCGTTGACGAGGGTGTTCTGGAGAATCAGAGGAAAGAGCAGTGAATGGTGAACGGTGAATAGTGAATGGTGAATAGTGAATAGAAGAACCTGATTTTCCATTAACCATTTGCTATTGGAAACTCTGAATAAGTATGAACCCGAAGGTTAGTCATTTGAATACCTTCCTGACTGCGTGTTTCCCGTTAGCTGAGTGCTAGCGCCCCCATGACTTATCAGAGCTTCCTACTTACTACTCCCGATTGACCAACCCTATTCACCACTCCCCATTCACTATTTACCACTCTGGTGTAAGGCTTTCGTACATCGACCCGTTGTAAATCCCACCGCTCTAAATTCCCAAGCTTTAAAAACTCTCAAAATCAGCCATATTTCCTCGTCTTTGGCCGGCCTTCATCATAGGAATGATGCTTGCAACTTACAGACTTCCGTAGTCTCCGCCTGAAGGATTTCTCTCCCGGACTGCACTGATTCAGGATACGAACGAAATACTATGACCCCAACTATTCTTGAACCACCGCCGCAAACCAACCGGGAGAACGATGCGCGCGAAGTCGCATCGCCTACTTATTCCGACTCGAGCTCCTATCTGTTCAATCGTGAGTTAAGCCTGCTGGAGTTCTATCGCCGCGTGCTCGAAGAGGCGTTGGATGAAGAGCAACCATTGCTCGAACGGCTCAAATTCCTGGCGATCTTCTCAAGCAATCTGGACGAGTTTTTCATGATTCGAGTTTCGAGCCTGAAGGAGACGCTGGAAGGTGAGGCCAATGTGCTCTCGCCCGACGGTATGACGGCCGCTGAGCAGCTGAGCGAGATCAGAAACCGCTTGCTCCCGATGATGGCTGAACAGGCGCGATGCCTCAGCCAGACAATCCTGCCGCGGTTGGAAGATGCGGAAATAGTCATCACCCCTTACGACTCGCTGTCCGCGCCGGAGCGAGAAAAGCTATCTGAATTTTTCTCACAGAGGATTTTTCCACTACTCACCCCGCAAGGCGTAGATCCCGGACATCCTTTCCCCTACATCTCCGGGTTGAGCCTCAACCTCGGGCTGATGGTCGGCCCAACACGTACTCATAGCATCACTCAATCGCTGACAGGCGGAGTTAAACCGAGGTTTGTTCGTCTCAAGATTCCACCATTGTTGCCAAGACTGATTCCGGTCGATGGCACGGACACGCGATTCGTACTGGTTGAAGAACTGATTGAAGCAAATGTCGGCTCGCTCTTTCCGAGAATGGAGCACGGCCAGTGTTATGCCTTCCGCGTCACGCGAGACGCCGACATGGAAGTGCGAGAAGAGGAAGCGGTCGATCTGTTGGAGATGATGGAGCAGACGTTGCGCCGGCGGCGTTTCGGCTCGCCCGTCCGACTCGAGGTCTCGCGCCAAATGCCGGACGAAATGGTCGGCTACCTGGCGGACGAGTTGGGGTTGACCGCCGACGATGTTTATTTCGTCGATGGCCCGCTGGATATTTCCGGCCTGATGTCGCTCTACGAATTGGACAAGCCGGAATTGAAGGATAAATCGCTCGCACAAACTGTTCCGGCACGGCTCGGCAAACACGAATCCGTTTTCGATGTGATCAGGGAGCAGGATGTTCTGCTGCACCATCCCTACAACTCTTACTCGGTCGTGACCGATTTGATTAAAAGCGGAGCGGTCGATCCGAAGGTGGTAGCGATCAAGATGTGCCTTTACCGCACCGGCCGAAACTCGCCGATCCCGCAGGCTTTGATCGAAGCGAGCGAGCGCGGAAAACAGGTCACCGCGCTGATCGAGCTCAAAGCGCGTTTCGATGAAGAGAACAATATCGAATGGGCCAAGCGGCTTGAAGAGTCAGGCGTGCACGTCGTGTATGGATTGGTCGGGCTGAAGACGCATTCCAAATTAACCCTGATCGTGAGAGACGAAGGAGAAGTGTTGCGCCGTTACGTTCACGTCGCGACGGGCAACTACAATCCGATCACTTCGGGCTTCTACACCGACCTCGGATTGCTCACCGCCAACCCATCGATCGGCAATGACGCGACTGAGCTGTTCAACTACCTGACAGGATTCTCGCGGCAGAAGGAATATCGAGAACTGGTCGTCGCGCCGGTCAACATGCGCGAGCGAATTCTGGCGCTCATCGACCGCGAAACCAAGCATGCCCGTGATAGCCGAGACGGCCGACCGGCTCACATCATCGCCAAGATAAACCGCCTCGCCGATAAAGAGACCATTCGCGCGCTTTACGACGCGGCGCAGGCCGGAGTCAGGATCGACTTGATCGTGCGCGGCATCTGCATGCTGCGTCCCGGCGTGCCCGGGCTATCTGAAAATATCAACGTCATCAGCATCGTCGGTCGCT
Organism: Pyrinomonadaceae bacterium; assembly: GCA_963702045.1. Classification (GTDB taxonomy): domain Bacteria; phylum Acidobacteriota; class Blastocatellia; order Pyrinomonadales; family Pyrinomonadaceae; genus JACMLC01. The sequence continues at coordinate 2,897,217 of OY969701.1, read as the reverse complement.
TTCTTGAACACAGCCGCATTTTCTACTTTGCCAACGGCGGTGACGAAGAGGTCTACATCGGCAGCTCCGATTGGATGCCGCGTAACTTCGATCGCCGCGTCGAAGTCATTACGCCGATTCACGACGCGGACATGAAGAGCTATTTGAGAGATGAAGTGCTGGGGACTTACCTGCGCGATAACGTCAAAGCGCGGCGGTTACTGCCGGACGGAAACTATGAAAAGGTAGTTGCCGGCGCGGGCCAGGCGCGGGTCAACAGTCAGGAACACTGTAGCGGAACTTTAAGATGATTCAATTACGGGGGTGATGAGTATGTACGCCAAAAATCGAGCCTGGGCAGTTGTCGTTTTAATAGCTTTAACGATCATGCTCGGGCTGAGTCTTTCGTCCGGAGCATCCTTCGCACAGGAAAAATCGAAGAAGGCGAAGGAGGCATTGCCAACCGGCGCGCCCGTCTTGTGGCGCGAGCCGTCGGACATCTCTTCGCGCGATCTTTTCCTGGGGCAGGGCGGAGAAGAGATGAAACCGGACGTTAGTAACGTGACATTCATTGAAGAGGAGATGGGTGGTTACTCGCCAAAGTTTCGTGTTCGCGACGGAGCGGGAAAAGTTTGGGTGGCGAAACTCGGTAAGGAATCGCAGCCGGAGACAGCATCGGCGCGATTGATTTGGGCGGTCGGTTACGTATCCGAGATTCACTATCTGGTCCCGTGCGTCCAGATTAAAGGCGCGCCCGAGCCAAAGAAAAAAGTCGACAGATGTGATGGAAAGGGATTCGCCAACGTCAGGTTCGAAGCGCGGCCGGACGAGGTGAAGCGCCACAGCGAGTGGAGTTGGAACGACAATCCTTTCCGCGAAACCAGGGAGTTGAAAGGGCTGATCGTCTTGATGGCTCTGATCAACAACTGGGACTTGAAGGATTCGAACAACAAAATTCTGGTCGTGCCCGCGGGCGAAGGCGGACAAGCCGAACTCCATTACATCATCAGCGACCTGGGCGCGACGTTTGGCAAGACCGGCAACTTCATCACGCATAACCGCAACGCGCCGCAAGATTACGTGAAGAGTAAGTTCGTCGAGCGAGTCGATGGCACCAGCGTCATCTTTGGCTACGACGGCAAGAACAAAGACCTGATGCGCGGCATCACGATTGAAGACGCCAGGTGGATTTCCGACCTTCTTTCAAAGCTGACCGACCAGCAGATACAGGACGCGTTCCGCGCGGCCAATTACCCATCCGCAGATATTCAAGTACTGGCGCAAGCGGTTCGGCATCGAATAAACCAGCTGGCTGATGCAACAAAAACAGGTGAGGGAACGGCGCAGTTGGGTAGTTGAGAGGTTTGAAATTCAGGTGTGGTTATGAAAGAACCGGTTTCCCGCAAAGGCGCCAAGGCGCAAAGAAAAGCCTCAAAGTTGTTGAATACTGATTTCTCTTTGCGGCTTTCCTTTGCGCCTTGGCGCCTTTGCGGGAACCTGTTTTCTTCTCGCCTACTTCGACTCGACCCATCACCGTAATTTTCGATTGAGGGATGAACGATGTGTGACTCAAAAAATTTCCGCAGCTTACTCGCGATCGCAGCCATCGTGCTGCTGACTATTCCATCCGCAGGCTTTGGCCAAAGCAAACGCAAAGGTAAAAAAGTTGTTCCCACCGGCACGCCGGTTCTCTGGGAAAACCCCGCCGACATCGGCTCGCGAAATCTCCTTCACGGACCCGGCGGCGCCGAGATGAAGCCGGACACAAGCCGGCTAACATTTCTCAAAGCCGAGAAGGGCGGCTATTCGCCGAAGTTTCGCGTGCGTGACGCCAGCGGCCGCGAGTGGGTGGCCAAACTCGGGAAAGAAGCACAAAGCGAGACCGCCGCGGTCCGACTGTTATGGGCCGTGGGCTATCCGACCGAGGTCAATTACCTGGTCCCGTGCGTTCACATTCAGGGCGCGCCGAAGCCGCGAAAGAAAGTCGGCAGATGCGAAGGCCAGGGTTTCGCCAACGTCAGATTCGAGGCTCGACCGGACAACGTAGAGCGCGCGGGCGAATGGAAGTGGAAACGAAATCCGTTCGTCGGCAGGCGCGAGTTGCAGGGCCTGATCGTCATGATGGGGCTTTTCAATAATTGGGATATAAAGGACTCGAACAACGTCGTTCTGTACGTGCCGAACGGCGGACGAGGCGAATCGCAATATGTCATCAGCGATCTGGGCGCGACGTTTGGGAAGACCGGAAATCTCCCGCTCTTCTGGCGATTCACCCGCAGCCGCAACAACCCGAAAGACTACGCGCGGGCCAGGTTCATAGATAAGGTCAAAGGAGATCGAGTCGCATTCCGCTACGGCGGTAAGAACCGCGGTTTGTTTAAGAACATCTCGATCGAGCAAGCCAGGTGGATCGGCGATTTACTCTCGCAGCTTAGCGATCAACAGATCGGCGATGCGTTTCGCGCCGCTAACTACAACGCGTCGGACGTTAGGTTGATGACGCAAGCCGTGCGGCGAAGAATCAACGAGCTGGAAAGACTTCCCGAACCTCGCCTCGCTTCTGTGAGAGGAAGAGCGAAGGATGTCCGGGATGACTAGACGGAAGTCAGTAATCGCCAGTCAGACCGTAATGCTCGTCGGGTTGATTGCGATCATCTTTGTCGGCAGCGCGTTGGCGGCCTACTTTCTTTTCAACCGACCGGCGAGCTCGGTTACGTCGACGGACGCTTCTTCTACCGGTCCGGTTTCGCCGGTTGACGGAACGGCGCGGCAAACTGCTTCGCCAACAACCCCGTCAACCAGCGACGACTTCTTTTCCAAAATCTTCGAGAGTGGAGATACGGCTCCTGATACTGCGCGGCCCGAAGGCTGGGCGACCGTGTTGGCCAGAGTCACTGTGCGGCTGACACTGGCCGCGCTTCTCACTTCGATACTTGCGTTCCGGCCCCGCAAGTTCGCGATTCTTTTCAAACGCAACCTGTTCGTGGCGCAGACGCAAATCCTGCTGGCGGTCGTCGGCTCCGCGCTGATGATGATCGTCGGCGACAGCGCCGCGCGCGCGTTTGGAATTTTCGCAGCGGTCTCGTTGGTTCGCTTCCGCACGAACATACGCGATCCGAAGGAGATTACCGTGCTGTTGGTGAGCCTCGCGGTAGGTTTAGCGACCGGAGTAGGCCGAGCGGAGTTGGCCATGATTCTCAGTCTCTTCGTGCTGGCGTTGCTCTGGATTTTGGAGTATCGCGAGCCGGAGCTCACCACTCGTCCGATGGAATTGAGGGTAAAGACGCGGAACCTGATCGACACGCACGATGTCCTGACGAGGATTCTGAAGGAGCACAATTTCGACTCGGAACTGAGGGCGCTGAACCGCGAGGACCAGAACGAGCCGTTGGGTTGCATCGTCTTCTTCGTCGAGATAAGCCCGTTGGTCAGCACAGACGAACTAAGCGCCGAAATCCTCTCGGCCGACCAGGACAACATAGACAGCATCGAATGGGGCCAGCAGAAAAATGCGGGGAACGTTTATCAGTGATGTCCGACTAACTTCAGTTTGTCGTTTACGTCATAAATTGAATTCGGTGAGAGTCAGCGACAAGCTGAAGCTTGTCGGACATTAAACACGTTCCCGCCAACTTGCGGCGTAGGGCGCCCGAATTACCCAAGCAAGCAATCTTAATTGACAGCTACCGCTATTGAGCGCAGGATGAGGCAGAAACCGAGTTCAACTCACTCACTTCTCAGAATCTCTGAACTCACCTGAACCTTCTGAAACCCACGGTTCACTTGCCCCTAAGGAGGTAAATAGCGATGTCAACGTTTGAAAGCCTTCCTCTCTGTGCGTCTATGTCCCCGATCGAAGCGAAGCGGGTACGCCCGAACGGTACTAACACGGCTACCGCCCTGTTCAAAAAAAACCGGATGATTTCCCTCATCGGGATTGGCCAGGCTATTTCAGTCTTCTCTAATCGGACAAGGTCCGCAAAGTTCGTGATAATTTTCATTCTCCTCATTTTCACGACATTGACCTTGCACGCGCCACCAGTTTTTGCCCAGGACGAGCCGGTGGGCACGGACGCGGGTGCCGGGTTTTGCTCGCTGCATGGCAATTACAAGGGATCGAGTTGCCCCAAGTGCAGCGCCGCTGCTAGTAGTACTTCCGCGCCAGATTCTTCCGCACCGAGTCCAGACAGCACGACAGATCCTCGTCAAATCGCTTTGCAAAATGCGCTCCCACGCTACAACGCACTCGTGCACACGCTTTCCGATAAATACAATCTTCTGGAAGAAAAGTCGTGGCTCGACTTAGCTCTTGGCACAGAGGCGGAGTTCTTCGATGGAGCTAATCAACTGCACAAGTTGCTCATAAATCGAATTGACGCCATTCGTTTTCGAGAGGGCAAGTCACGCGAGGACCTTGCCTATTTGAACGAAGTCATCGAAACCTATCCGGGATCGATCGCAAAGCTCCGCGCGAATAATGAAAGAAAGCGGCTTGAGCTCGATCGCCTCATCAGTGCACTGGAATACGGAAAGCAGCAGCTCGAACTGACGCAAAGAGCCGCGCGACAATTCGAAATCCGCGCTCTTCACTACCAGGAGCAAGTGAAACGAGACAAGGAGACAGTCCTCAGCTGGTTTGCCGTTTTGTTGCCGCCGAGTGTGGTCAAAACCGTGTCGCCCATACCCTACGAGTCCATTGTGGAACCGCTGGTGGGGAGCGTCCCGGTTCGTGAACGGCCCCGGGAAGCTTTGGACTGGTCGAGCTCGGCTGAGCCCCTTCAACTCCGCGTATCCAAATATGGAATTCGTTTCGAGATCGATCCGAAACCGCTGACCGGTACGGCAGAAGACGCGGTTGCGCAACTCGAGGCTGATGCTACAGCCTACGGTACGGCGTCATCCCGAACGCCAATGATCGATGCCGTTTTAGAAGCGACGAACAGAAAGCGACCAATCTCCGCCCGACTTGGCGAAGAGCAAAGGAACTTGAAAGAGGAGCGACTAATGCTCGAAGGCGAGATCACAACGTTCGAGGGTCGACTGAAAGCCACGGCCTGGGACTTGCTGCTTGCTCAGGACACCTTGAAGTCAGAACGGGAGACGTTCCTCTATCGCGCTGCCGACGCATGGATCTGGCAGAACGCAAAGTCCGCGGCCATTACGGGGGTAAAGAACGAGGTGCGACGGCTGGTCGCGGCGAAGACGACCGGCGTTCGTTACCGCGATGTGACGAACATGGAAATGCGGGCGTCTTTTAGCACCGGCTATCGGAATATTTTCGGGCTCAGCGATAGAATTGATTCCTTCAGCGGAATGGCTGAAGTACTGAACCGGTTTCAGATTCTGCGCACGCACACCCTGGGATATGTGGAGGAATCTGTTCGGGTTGCCGCCCTGGGTTCGCCTCGGGAAATGCTCGAGTTCGTCCGCAGAATGGAGGAAGGGATAGACGAGGACTGCAAAGAGCTGGTCAAAAGCACCCTCGGCGCGTTGAAGATTTCTGAGCCCTGGCAATCTATCGTCGCCGAAGAATTTCTCAGGATGCCTGAGTAGGAAAGAGTGGGGAGAGAGGCGAGACCGAAGTATTAGCCAGCGAAGCTGGTGACAGAATAAAGCCTGGGGTGGAGCGAAGCGAAACCCCAGGTTAGCGACCGAAACACAAACCAGAGCCCGCGTGAGCGGGCGATCGAATAAAGCCTGGGGCGTAAGCCCCAGGAACAGAGTTTGAATGAAATCAGAGCCCGCGGAGCGGGCGATCCAGCGAGATTCAGACGGGATTTTCCGTTGTGCCGCCCGCTCCGAGCCTGGCAGCGCACTTATTAGTCCCAAGCGCATTTTTGATTATCTCAAGCAACATGGCGGCAAAGTGGAAGGCGAATATGTCCTAATTGCGGGTTGGCCCGTTCAGTTTCTGCCGCCGGTAACTCCATTGGTGGAAGAGGCGTTGAATGAGGCTGTTTCGCGCGACGTCGACGGCACTTCCGTGCAAATCTTTACCTCCGAACATCTCGCCGCCATAGCGTTATAAACTGGTCGAGCGAAGGATAAAGCTCGTCTCCTCCAGTTCGTCGAGGCCGGTGTGCTTGATGCTGAACGCTTCCAGATAATCGTAGCTCGCTATGGCCTGGCAGACGACTGGCAAAAGTTTGAACGACAATTCTTGACCGAGACGCGATGAGCTTAGATCTACGAAAGATTCTTGAAAGCAAACGCGCTTTGCGTAGTGAGCTTGCTTCGCGCCCCATAGCCGAAAAGCTGCGCATGTTGGACGCTATGCGCGGGCGTGAACTCGCTATCCGTGGCCGTACTCTTCGTTCAGAGTCAGATTCGAAAATACAAGTTGAAGAGCCCTTGGCACGTCTTCACAAACCTAGATGAATTCGACAACTAAAGCCTCAGCCCTAAGAGCGAAAGAAGTGAGCCGGGGGCAGGGACCGGAGCGAGTCTGAGGCCGCATCCGGGCATTGTCAGAGCTGACGGCCCCCTCGTTACAAAGCGGTAGGACTCATCTAGAGTTCTACCGCTTTCGTCTAATAAGGTGGACGGCGACAACCTGACACCTTATGTGTATACTCCAGCCCTCCCTTAACGGCTGATTATCCTCATCCGATCAGCTTCACTCTCTAAACCAGCCCAGCACTTAGGAGACCCTTCTATGTTTCGAGCATCAAGACTCTTCGTCGTCGTCTGTCTTATCGTTTCCACCTTTACCGTCCTTTCAGCTTCGGCCTCTGCGCAGCAGTTGAAGATAGTCCACATTGATGTGGGCCAGGGCGATGCCACGCTCATCATCGGTCCCAGCAAAACCCTGCTCTTCGACGCGGGCAATACGGGCCAGGGCGATGAGATTCGTACGGTGCTCGACGCGCTGGGCATCGCTTCGATTGATTACTTTGTCGTGGGGCACTATCACGCTGACCACATCGGAGCGATTGATGAAGTAATTAACGGAGGCATCACTCTGAACATCGCCAGCTATGATCGAGGTGGCTCTTACTCGTCGCAGGCATACACGCAGTACACCACTGCCGTCGGCGCCAAGAGATCGACCATCACGCTGAATCAACAAATAGATCTCGGCGGAGGCTGCAAGCTGACCTGCGTCGCGGTTAACGGCACGACCAATCACGGCAACGTCTCGCCATCGGATGAAAATGATCGTTCGGTCGCGCTGGTCCTGCGCTTTGGCACTTTCGATTACTTCATCGCTTCGGACATGTCAGGAGGAGGGAGCGGTACGGCCGACGTCGAGTCGAATTGCGCTGTCGACGTGGGCGATGTGGATGTTCTGCATGTCGGTCATCACGGCAGCTTAACCTCAACCAACCAGACGCTCGTTGACACGCTGAAACCAGAGCAGGCTGTCATCAGCTGCGGCGACGGCAACTCCTATCTGCATCCCAAACAGGCAACGCTGGAGCGACTTGATGCGGCTTCCCAGATGGACACTATCTGGCAGACCAATGCCGGCAACGGAGGCTATGTCTCGAGTGTAGTGGTTGGGGGAAACGTCACTTTTCTGACAGATGGTTTGACTTACTCGGTGACGATCAGTTCTACAGGCGCGACCTATAACTACAATACGGATGGCATCCACAGTGTCGCGCCGCAGGTGGTTATCAATGAAGTGGCTTGGTCGGGAACAGCCTCTAACTCGCTTGACGAATGGATCGAGCTGTATAACACGACAGGCAGTATCATCAATCTCACGGGTTGGAAGATTGTCGATGACAGCGGAGCCCAGACCTATAACCTGTCAGGCACAATCGCCGCCAACGGCTATTACCTGATCGAGAGGACAACCACTGCGACGAGTGTCACCGGAGACTTAACCGTTGCGGGTATCTCGCTGGCGAATACCGGCGATTCGCTGGAGCTGCAGGATGCCAGCAGTGTGAGGGTCGATCTGGTTAACTCAAGTGGCGGAGCATGGTATGCCGGCGCGACTTCTGGCTTTTACTCCATGGAGAGAGAGTTGGCGACGGGCGGTGGCAGTATCTCGTCAAACTGGTCCAGTAACAACGGCATTACACGAAACGGAACTAACTCCAGCGGAGGAGCGATTAACGGCACACCGCGGGCCAAGAACTCGGCAACACCATAGTTGGTCGATACGCGGGATCAGCGGACGAAGTAAGACTAGCGCTTCGACGAGCGCCTGTGATGGACGACGGGGCGTTCTCGCCAAATCCGTCGTCCATCATTTGTGCGATCAAATCAATAGGCAGTGAGTCGTTAGGCCGAGGGGGCTGGCGCTGGAGGCGTCTTTACCCTTCGGCTTTTTGCGTTTCCGCATTACGCAGTTACCCCCACAGCTATTATCAAATCGTTTTGCTCATATAGCTCTCATGATATACTTCGCTCGCTTTTAGGGTCTTTGACAGACCCTTTCCGCGAGCGGATTCCGCGCCCGAAAACCTGCGGCTTTTTTGTGTCTGCCTGTTTTTGTCGGGTGTCTGTGCCAATACAAGACCCGCAAGGGGAATAGCACGGAGCCGTCTCGCGGCGGCTGTCAAGCGCCCGACAATCTGGACAAAACCGCGAGGACACAAAATGAGCACTACCATTCCGTTGAATTACCGAGTCGATTATGAAATCGGACTCGATGCCAAAGATCTGACGCCGATTCAGGTTCAGGAAATCTCGGCCCAACAATCAATCTTCTCTTGCCAATGTCTGTTCTATCTCTTCAGACAAGCGGCCATCAGCGAACCGCACGACCCGCTCTTCAATCCTATGCTGTTCCTGCAAGCGCTGGAACAGATCACGATGATCGGCGTAGCTCTCTGCAACGCCGCGTACGAACATGTCGAAAACCTGGCCGGCTTGAAGACCAAAAGTCAGAGAGCCAGGAAGCGCCGAAGTAAACGCTAGTTGAAGTAAGGCACCCAACCCCGACTTGTCGGGCATGAACTGGCGCTACAATCAAACCCACCCTTCCACCCTTTAGTTCAATCCACCCATCAATCCAGTTGCGAGACACGCTCCCCGCTAACTTGCGGCGAAGTGCGCCCGAATTTGCCCGCACGAGTCTCTCGGAAAGTCCCGTAGGGACGACATGTTTATAGCCCACGATTATTTTTTTAATTTAGAGCCCGTTTACGGGCGAAATAACAAATGTCGCTCCTGACGGAGCTGGCCGAATGATTTCCTGCTTTGGGCTATAAACATTTCGCCGCTACGCGGCTTTGTTTCCGAGGTTTCGGAAAGGGTGAAAAGACCAACTGTGCGCGGCAGGCCTGAACGAGTTTTTCGGCAGAGATGGTTTCAAGCCGCAATGCCTCACACAACTGATTTCGTCTGGATTTCAGTACCTGAGATCGAGACGTTAGTTGCAGTCTGAATCTCAGAAGGTCAGATTGAGACGCGAGTAACTATGCTCTGGATTACAGAAGATGAGATCAGAATTTTGGTAGCTGCGGTCCGAATCCCAAGAGGGCGGACAAAGATTTGACCCGCTGAGGATAGTATCTCAGTTGATTTACTCAGTGGCTCTTACTATAAGATGCCTTGTCTTGAAATCCTATCGACTCAACGGACATTTCGTCTCCAATTTTGTCGTAGTACTCAAGCCATGAAACCAACCTATACATCTTATCGGTGAACGCATAATTGGACGTAAAGTGAGTTGCTCCAAAATCGGCGTTCGACTTCTCTACACGTGCCATTCCAAGAATTAACAGTTGGGGGGTCCAGTCCTCTTCAAAGTATAAATGACCAACGGTCACTCGTCCCTCGGGCAGAGTCGACGGTAGTTGCGAGAGACAACTCCCACTTTCAAATTTTCCGGCCAGATCTATTAGCATGGCCCGGCCAAATTTGCGGTTCCCCCTTCGAATCGTCGTTACTAACAGCTCGACGAGCTGGACTCCAAATCTGCATCGCCCGATTACTGTTGATTGTGATGTCTTATTGTCTTCATCCTGAACGCGCACAGTCCGATAGGCAGTTACCGGCTCCATGAGTTTCTTGTACGCATATTGGAATTCAGATTCTTCCTGGGGAGTAAAAGCGGAGGCAGTTAAGCGAGCTTGTAATCTCTCCAACTGAAGCTCCGCCTCTAATCTTCGACTACGCTCTAGTAACGTCGCAGCCGCTACAGTTCGCTCCATGTAACTTCGCCACACCTCGGCGATGACCGAAGGAAGTACCTCATCATAGGTCTCGGCGTTCCAGACCCGACAATGGAGTGACTGTATATCCAGTCTTAGTTTCCCCCTTACGTCAGGCTTATCGACATACGGCAAGAATGCGATCCCGTTGTCCTGCAATTGCCGAAGCTGAGCCGCATCGACTTCTTTTGCAACCATGTCGGAGGCCAACGCGTCTTCTGTGAAATACGCGATAACGACATCACATGTGGGCAGACCTTCTTCGAAGATCACTTGCTGCCATCTACTTCCGTGGCGAATTTCATTACGGTCGCGCCAGGAATCAATCTGACATTTCCGAAAGTCGGCCTCAATTTTCTCTATGAAGGCCTCGTCTTGTGACGAGTACGATAGAAATGCCCTAGGTTTGTTTACTCGCTCTTTCATATCTCGGATCCACTTTCGCTCTGGAGGGGAGGGAAGAGTTAAATCACACCTTCCCATCTTCACTGTTTAGTACTGTTCGATAGTAGCTATGTTTTGAGAAGTACGTGATTCTGCGCACCAACGGCACCTGTCGGAATATCTTTTTCACCAATCGCCAAATTCCGAATGCAAAAAAACGACGACCTCTCGTCCGTTGCTACAGCAGTTTGATTTTCTCACGGTTGGAGAGTCGAAATAGCCTGGTTATTTCGGGCGAAAACATAGTTGTCTCACCCAGATAGATGTTTGTTTGAAATATGACCCCAGGCTGTCCCGCCATGTTCCTCAACCGATCTTACACTTTACGTCTTACCACCTTTCCACTCAGACAAGGAGACCTCTATGTCATCAGTTCCGTCTGCAGTTCCGGCTGCAGCTCCAATTCCCGGAAATCCATTCGAAATTTATACCTACACTGTCCCTCCGCCGGCTAACAACCCTCAGGCGCCTCCGGTCCAGAGGAAGGCGCTGCGTTATAACGGCGCTGACGTTTACCTGGGCGGGATTTATCCGCCGGCCGCCACGCTTGAAGGCCCGTTCGACCCGATGATGCAGTTCCTGGTCCAGAACGAAAACAACTTCTTCAGGCATTGGATGGTTAGTTACTATCTGCTTGATCCCAACAAGTCGAAGCCGGGCAACCCGGCCCAGCCTTTCAGGAAGAGATACAGTCCGTTTGTCTATGACAGTGCAGCCAGGCAGTGGGACTTGCTGAGCTATAACGACGCGGCAAACGACGCCCAGAGTTACTTCGCGCGCTTGAGGAGCATGATAGCCTCCGCGCGCAAGCACAACATCATCGTGCAGGTGCAGATCTTTGACGCCTGTGGCATGCGAACCAACCCCGGCAACCCCGAGGACAGCAGTCATCGTTGGCCGTGGAGTCCGTGGAACAACATAAACAACAAGCAACCGTTCATCAACACCAGCAGCAACGGCACCGCCTTCCCGACGTTTTATGAAACTGCGACGAGGGAGGCGATGAGGGAGGCCCAGCACAACTACGTCAGACAGGTAGTAGAAAGGACGGTCGAGTACTGGAACGTCGTTTACGAGATCATGAATGAACCGAGCGGTCAGGAGGATGATGCCAACCTAACGCTCCGCGCTACGTGGGCCGACGAGACGGTGGGCATCATCAATAACATCACGAAGGGTCGGCGGTTGATCTTCTTCAATGACTTTCATGGCGGCAAGGATGTCAATAAGTGGAAGGCTTTGAACCTGCCCAATTACGAAGCACTGGACGGCGTCATCTTTCACGGCGACCCGAACCTGGTAAGCCCGGACACCAATGCGAGCTGGAAGTTTCGAGGCGATAAAGTCATCCAGGCTTCGAGCGACGGGTTCAACGAGACTACGCGAGAAGGCAGGCCGTGGAACAGGACTACTGCCGATCACCTTTTTAATCAGAAAGTAGTCTTTCAAGCCGAGGCGGTATCCGGGGAAGCAGCAACAGGCATTAAGAATGCAGCGAAAGGCCCGACCATTATCAAGCGCGCGCCGTTCATGGGTAACTGGGACAAGACTCCTTCGTGGGGACCTGACTTCTTTCTCCAGTTCAACGCGAATGGACGATATGTTGCCGTCGACACGCCGAATGACAAGGTGATGACAAGCGGGCGGCTGGTCAGCTTCACCGACGACACCTTTACCGTCGAGCCTGATGGGCAGGCTCAGCTCACATATAAATACACGCTGTCCGGGGACACGCTGAGCTATCATCTCGTGACGGACGCTACGCGCTTGCAGATCTTCAAGCGCTTCTCCGACCCGATCGAGCCGTTTATCTATTGGTGGGAAAAGGTGGGGCAAGATCCGCAATCAACTCGCCCGCTTTTCAATCTCTACTTCAGGCCGGATAAGACGTACACGGGGCGGAGATTGGACACCGGGGAAATTCTGGCTCGAGGGACGGTGCTGAGCATCAATGACACCCTCGGGGAGATCGTACTTAAACCTGACGGCCAGGATCCGCAAACGTGGGGCTACAGGTTTTCAAACGCCGGGCAGAGTATGCGCCTTACGAACGCCGCGGTGAACCACTACGCGATCTACGAGCGCCGGGCTTGATGGATCGAATTGAAAGGGAGTTTTAAGAGAATCTCCCGCAAAGGCGCAAAGGCGTTGAGAGATGCCTTGTCTTACCTGATTTCTTTGCGCCTTTGCGTCTTTGCGGGAACAATTCTTTCGAAGCTCAACTCACTTCACGGCCCGGTTGGAGCGTTCAGCAAACGCTTATCCCGTTCGGCTTTCTCTGCGTCAAGCTCGGTTTCCGTGGTCGGAGCTTTAGCCGGCGGGGCGGGTTGAATAACCATCGTCTGATTCAATTTATCAAATATCGATAAGAACCCTCGGGCGGGCTTCTCGTCCAGGTTCACACGCGCTTTCTGCGGGACCAGATCAGGTGCGCCCGCTTCGGGTTCTTCGGCCAGCAGCTTTTTACCTTCTTCGCCCAGCGCTTCGAGAAGAAGTCTCTCTTCGCTTTCCTCTTGCTTGGACCCGGCAGTTACAGCCGCTTTCGATGTGGACGCGGCGGGTTTTCCTGCTAACGGCTTCGTGAACTTCCACCTCAAGTGCAACTCGCCGCTTATACGAGCTCGATCTTTCGCTTTCGGCAAATTGAAAGTAACCATCAGCCCCTGATTGCCTCCTCGAATCACTTCGGGGCCAACGGCTCGAACATCGTTGGAGACAAACGTCGTGGTGCCCAGGACCTTTTCAAAAAATGCGTCAGTGACTCCCGATGCTGGGTCCGGTCCCCAGGGCAGAAGCAGCGATATCTTGTTCGAGTTGGATTCCAAGTTCATATAGTGTTGATCCTTGCTGCACCAGCCCTGATCGCCCCAGTTCCGCGCGAAGATGGCCCACACTTCGTCGACGGTACCGTCGCCCGTGTTTACTTTCGTCTCGACGTTGATTGCCATGGCATACACCGGATGCAGTTCCGTGTAGCAACCGTGAACGCAATCCAGATTTACCAAGCCGATAACTACGGCTCGGTCTGCTTTTATGATCTCTCTGGCTTTGTCGTCAGAGCTGCCCAAACGCCTTCCAACGATCTTCCTGAATTCCTTCCACCATGGTGTGTTGAAATGTTTGATCGTTTCATCAGCGGCAAATTCAACATGCAAGGTGTTTCTGTGCGCCGTCAACGCGTTTCTATTCGGCGGGGTAAGCTCAAAACTATAGTCGCCGTCAATCGAATATTCTCCCCAATCGATCCGGCCTGTGAACGTAGCGGGGCGCCAGTTTATGTGTCCCTTGATCGACGTCCCTTCGCCAGGAGCGCAGGTCAAGCTGTTCGGTAGACCTGGCTCATCAAACTCGACCGGCTCCGTCGTGCATCCCCCGAACTTGCCGGCCGCGAAGCAGAGCTTGTTAGGATCAGGCAGGTCGTTGTTGGTCACTTGCCACCGCCATCTCGGATTCTGAATCAATCCATTTGGATCCTGAATATCGGATACCAGATCCAACGGACCCGACACCTGAGCGGCGGCAAACGGAGGGTTGAACCCGAGAGGGACGATAGCCAACAGCAAACCCAGGAACAACACCAACCCAGAATTTCGTGTTGAAGTCAGATTTCGATTGAGTCGAAGTGGAGTTCCTCGCATGTATGTCTCCTTGCAATGGTCGGTAGAGGTTCAATTTGAGAGTCGATCTTGTTTGTGTTAGCGCAACGCGATCAAATGAACCACGAAGTTACACGAAAGCGAAACAAATCAACACAAAACTAGTTGAATTTTCTTGTGGTTTCGAAAGGCTCGTTCGTGTTGTTTCGTGGTTAGCGGTTCGTGCCCGTGTCAAACTAGCGTGCGACGCGCATTTGGTAGCGGCTCAGTTTGAATTCAGTTGAATGTTCATGAAAGAAGGATTGGTTCCCGCAAAGACGCAAAGGTGTTGAGCGATAGCTTATCTTTACCGATTTTCTTTGCGCCTTTGCGTCTTTGCGGGAACCTCTTTTTCTCCTCTCTATATTTGAAACTGACCCATTGCCCTGTATTTCACTCACTTGTACGTGAGTCTCGATCCAACAAACTCAAAAATCTTATCCGGCATTTGGGATTGCTCCCATGCGCCGTAGCCGGCTGTAAACGCAAGCGGCCACAGGATGAATAAACTCACCGTGCCGGCGGCGGCTTTGTCGATCCACTTTCCTGCGCCAATCTCTACGGTCAATGTGTCTTCATCCAGATGGAACAGGATATTCAGCGACGTTGCCATGCCGACCCATTCTCGCCAACTTCCGCGCTTCTTGATTTGAAGCAACAGACTTTCATCCTCGGCATCCATCTGCTGCGAATCAAAGTCCTGCGAATCCAACCAGCTTCTTACTTCGGCTATCACCGCCTGAGCTGCGGATGGGTCGCAAACGTAGCGGCGACTGGTCGAGTTCGGCACTCGCTGGTTGCTTAGGCCGGGGCCCGCCCTTGTGCCGGGAGCACCGACTGCAGCCGCAGCGATAGCCGTTTGACTCACCGGCGTGCCGCAGGTTCCGCAGAATTTGATTCCGCCGACAAGAGGAGTGCGGCACTTTGAGCAGAGCATTGGAACCAGCGGCGGACGATCGGGGCTCGCGGCCGCGTTGGGATTCACAAAGATCGCAGCTTTAGGACGGTGCACCGGCTTCTTCGCAGGTTCATTCGCCGGCGATTTTTCTTCCAGACTCTTGAGCGCGGCGTCGATCTTTGAGCCCACCTTTGCCAACAATTCATCGCGCTGCTTCAGCCGCAGAAATAAATCACGGACTTCGGCAGGCGAGCGTCCTTCTCGCAATTCTTCTTCGAGCTCAAACAAGAGCGTGATCTGCGCCTCGGGGCTCAAAGCTTGCGGAGCGTCGATTCGTTCTCTGATGGTGCTCAGGTAAGAAACCGGAACAGGCGGCGGCTCGGGCAATGGATCCGGCAACGCCTGCGGCGGGGGAGTCGTGTTGATCGACTTCACCAAAGCAAACACGGCGGCTCGGTCACGCTTTTGATAATCGATGACTTGAATCTCGTTGAGCGGCGCGGGCAGCAGTTTGATGTTGACTCCTTCAGATACCAACACGGGCAGAATGGTCTTACCCAGTTTGCAAACGTATGCGAGTTCGCTCTTGCAAGCTTCCGAGTCCCACGACTCGGGTGACAAAGCGAATACGAAGATGTCGCAATTCCGGATGTTCTCGAGGATGTTGTCCCACCAGCGTTGCCCCCCGGTCAGAGTCTGATCATGCCAGGGTTCAATGCCGATGGCTTGGAGGTCTTCGATTAGTTGGGTGACGACCTCGAGGTTGTTTCGGCTGTAACTGACAAATACGCGTTTCATCAGCATCTCCTCCGATCGACGATGCGCGGCTCTTGAGTGAGGCCGAGGTCCTGCATGCCATCGTGCGGAGATTATACACCGTTAAGGTGTAGGAAGTTCGAGGTCCAAAAATTCGGAATGGTTCAGTTTGAGATCGATCTTTACTTGTGATTAGCGATGCGAATCGAACGAACCACCAAATTGCACGAAAGCGAAACAAAACAACACGAAACTAGTTGATTTTTCGTGTGGTTTCGTGGTCAGCGGCTTTACGTTTTCGTAGATCGTTGAGTGCGGTCGCGATCGCTTCCGGTTCTGTGATCGAGGACCGCTCAAAGCAAAACGAACCACGAAACCCACGAAACCGAGGTCACACGAATCAAGCAATCCTTTGCGGATCATGATTCGTGTGATCGGTCTTTTTTTGTTCGTGAATTTCGTGGTCTGTCTTTCGGGCGCCGTCCTGGAGCTCAGATACGCTCGTCACTTGCCCGTAGCATTTTCAAAGAAACTCAATAGCGCTCTGCTCTCATCCAGAACATCTACGCGAACCCAGCCGATGTCACTGCTCGCGCCGTCACCGATGAAGACGACTGGCGAGTGCATACCTGCTGACTCCAGAACCAAAAATCGCTTAGTCAGTTCCTGCACCTCTTTTTCCTTCGAAGTGAGCAACGACCAACCGGGCTTGCGTTTCCAGCGCGCAGACCACGTCTTGATCTTTTCCGGCGTGTCGACTTCCGGGTCCAGGCTGATCGATATCAGAATCACGTCCTTACCGAGACGCTTGCCAAGCGTGTCCTGCAAGTTCGAAAGCCATAATCCGGTCGTCGGGCAGATTCCTGTGCAGGTGGTGTAGAAGAAATTCAACACCACCAGCTTGTCTTTCATCAGATCGTTGTAAAGGCTGACTTTTCGATTGTCCTGATCCGTCAGCGTGATATCGGGAATAGTGATCGGGGTCACGTCGTTGGTCGCAAAGAGTCTGGATTGCCGAAGAGGATTTGCGTGGGCGTGGTCCTTAGCACCAGTTGTCTGGCATGACGATGATGGCGGAGACACGCCGTTGTCGGTCGTCTGCGCGGTAGCGGTCACGCAGAGGATTCCGACCAGGCTTGTCTGTAGCAAACCGCGAAGAAGCATAAAGCTCGTGCGCGTTTTGCTTCGCAACTTCTTGCTTCGCATGTTTTCACCTTTCTCGTATCTGAATACTTTTAGTAACACGCAGTCGGGAAGGGGACCGTGTCCCCGCGTAAGATGCGGACCCATTCGGCTCAAAAAATTTCGAGCTATGTGTCTTAGGCGGGGACAGTGTCCCCTTCCCGACTGCGTGTTTCCGGTTAGATGAGCGCTAGCGCACCCGGACGACAAACTGAAGTTTGTCGAACATCAGAAACCGTGCGCGAAATCGCCCATGACAAAGTAGTTGGACCAACTTCCGCTACTCGATGGCGATACCTGCCGATTGTTGTAGAGATCCAACGCCGCCCCACGGACGAATACCTGCATGCGTCCCGCTGAATCCAATACCGGAGGATTCATCCACAACTGAGTAGACAACGCTCCACCCAGATTCAGCCACGCCGGAGTGAAACTGCCTCCCGGCGAAGTCTGCCACACGGTGCGCAGTTCATTCGTAGATTGCCATTGAATAAAGACCTGTAGAGCGCCGTTCGTATTTCTGGCAACGATCGGCACACCTGCCGACGTTCCTCCCAGGGACGTTTCGTCACTCCATTTATCATCTCCCGGCGCATTCTGCGAAACGGTGTAAATCTCCACACTCGCGCGCGAAAGTGCGGTGCGATAGAACAACTGCAACCGGCCGTCAGCGTTCCGAGCTACGGCGGGAGCAGAACTCAAAGTTCCGCCGACTCGATAAAACCCTGCCCACGTTGTGCCGCCGGCCGTGTTTTGCGGATTAGCATAAATCGCGTCGTCCGAGCCTTTGACGAAGACCTCAAGTCGCCCGTCGGAGTTCATGGCGACGGCGGGTTCGGAAGTCAGGAAGCCTCCCAGACTGACAGGCGCGTCCCAAAGATCGGCCCCCGCGGTGGTTTGCCTGATGTACCAAAGCGCGTTGTCGGTGCCACGGAAGAAGACCTGTATACGCCCGTCCACGTTGCGTGCGACCGCAAGGTGCGAATTGCGCGCTCCGCCAATCCTATAAAAAGTCTGCCACGCCGCACCGTTCTGGCGTGTGACATAAATCGCGTTGTCAGTTCCTCCGACAAAGACCCAGAGCCGCTTCGTCGTATCCGCGATGACGACCGGATGTGTGGTCAAAGCTCCGCCGAGGCTGACCGACGGCGACCAACCGTCTACGCCTGCTGTCGTCTGTCTGATGTAGCGAAGGTCCTGGCCGTTCAAATAGCGGTAGAAGAGGTGCAGCCGACCGCTCGCGTCAACGGCTGCGCGCGCGCCGATCTCCGGCGGGATTTCCGACGAAGGGCTGATCTTGATTATCTTTGCGACCGACGGCGTGTTGTTCTGATTAAAAACGAACAGCATGTAGTAACCCGGAGGGCACTTTCGCGGGTCGCTCGGAGGTGTGACCATCAACTGGTTCGGGCCTGCGGCAGAGTGCGGTAGGACGTTGATCCGCTGGTCTGTGTTGAACCCGTGCGTCACGGAAGGCAGCCTGATCCATGCGACCCGGTTAATTCCTGTCGCGTTCGCGTAAGAAAGACCGAACGGTTGACCGTATGCGACTTCTGCGGGGGCTGTGTTGATGACGGGACGTGAAGCGAGATTTCCCGCAGCATCAAAAAGGTAAGGAGGCGAGTAAATCTCTATGTTGCGCTCGCCCGTGGTCTGCCTCCGACGGTTGTTCCAGTCATTGGGAGCATCGGGCGGAACTCTCAACCCGTCGGGCAGTCCGTGACCACCGACCAGCACAGTTGCATCCGGCAGGAGTATGGCGGTCGAGTGATAGCTCCTCGTAATCGTGTTACTGGCCATATCGGTCCAGAGGCCCGTTGCCGGGTCCCACATCTCTGCCGCTTTGGTTTGGTTGAGATCGACTGTGCCCTGGCCGCTGTCGCCAAAACACGGAACGAGTTGATGGCCGGTGTAACAGGGGACTCCGCCCGTTACCAGGACTTTGCCGTCGGGTAACAACGTAGACGTATGGAACGTGCGCGGGTGGTTCATCGGTTGAGCACCCTGCCACAGCGGATTGTCCTGGTTCAGCGTGATGGTCTGGGCCACGTTAAGCACATTGTTGGACCTGCGCCCGCCGGTCAGAAGAATCTTGCCCTGCTCGGAGTCATACATCACCGCAGACCCCTCAAGATGCTTGGCCTGAATATTGGTGCCGGGGATGAAGAGTGGGACTGGCGTTGACCAATCACCTTTGCCATCAGCTCCGCCTCGCGGATTCCAGTACATGTAGTTGCTCGGGCCAGCGATGAACACGCCCCTGTTTCCGCCCACGCGGGGATCAAGGAAAATGTACGGGTAGTTCGGGAATTCACCTGTTATGTTCGGCTGGTTCAGAAGTGTCAGCGCGTTGGTCTGCGGATTGTAGAGCTCGGGTTTGTACTGCTTTGCTACTGGCGGAGGATTTCCGGTGCCGTTTTGATATGTTCCCGACACGATTGCCACTTCACCGGTCTCGAGCGTCACGGTGAATGGATACCAACGTCCTTTCTCCATGGTCGGCCCGTTGGACCAGGTGTTGGTCGCCGGGTTGAAGATGTTGGTGTGTTCATCACCAACAAGAGAATTGGGCCAGGTGTTTTTGTGCCCGCCCGCCACGAAGAGACGACCGTCCGGAAGAAAGCTGTGTCCGCTGCAAAACAGGTTCGTAGTGATGTTATTCACCGTCTGAAACAAGCCTGTGGCCGGGTTCCAGATGCGTGCCGTAGCCTTACCGATTTCGTCGAACTCGGTCGGGTTGCCCGCCATGTCTTTCACCTTATCGCGCCCCCAGAACAAGACACGACCGTCGGGCAGCACGCTGACATGAATGATGACAGGCGAGTCCGCAGGCCAGAATGCAGGCGGCGCGAATCTACCCAGCACATTGAACTGCCGGCGTGCGACTACAGAAGAGGCGCTCACTGCGGTCAAGTCATTTGACGAAGTTCTCCCCGTGTTGGGAGAAGCAATCAGGACGAGCGCTAGACAACACGCGCATAAAATCGCCCTGAGAAGAGATCCGGTTTTGGATGAAGGGGTATGTGTCATGACTCTGGTCTCCCGAATTTCAAATGGACCTCGGCGTCATTGACGTGAGTCAACAATGAATCGAACTCGACGGCTCGATAAAATAAACGCACGTGAATGATGCTGGAGGTTACAGTCCGTTTGGAGGCGGGGAGACCGGACCTAAGAGAAAGCCCAAACGAGTTTCTGCTAAACGGGGGAATGAGCGTTAACGAGTAAAGCAGGGTCGCTACATTCCGAGCCGCTTAATGCTGAGCAGACTAGAATCGGTTTCAGTTCACGTCCATTACTATGTGACAAAGCGGCGGGTGTGAGGTGACGAAACGGCTTTGCAGCGGGACGATAAAATGGATGTGAAAGTTCGAGTGGGGAGGGGAGATGCACACCGAACGCTGAAAGCGTCCACTAATTTCAGCTCAGGGTTGCACTTTGGCAACCCTGGGTCAGAAATGCTTCCGGAGGTTCTTCGCAACCCTGAAGCGGTTGCGTCGGCGTTTGTTGGATGGCAACCGTGGGGCAACTCTTTCAGAGTTGCGCCGAATTTTCTGCGTGCTTCTTACCCAGGGTTTCAAAGCAAACCCTGGGCTGAAATTAGCGAACGCCTTCGGCGTTACAGGGAACTGCTTACCCGGCTTTCTATTCCCAGCATGCTTTCCTGCTGCTGGAACATCTGCTGCTTACGGCCTCTTACCCGCGTGGTCCCAGGTGGCCCGGCCGTTGAAGAGGGTGAACGCCATCCCGTTGACCGGCCTTCCTTCCAGACCGACCATGCTGGCCGGCACTTCCAATCTCACCCACTGGCCTGCCGGCGGCAACGCGCCCATGAAACGACGGCTGTTCGTTCCAGCAACGCCCCAGCTGGTGATGATGTCCTGGCCCCAGAAGGCTCTGTGTTCCCAACTGCCGTCGTTCCATTGCAGCATCACCTCGCTCGGCGGATTGAGCGGATCCAGATAAACATAAGCCACCATCACGTCTCCCACGTTTACGAAAAGAGCGTTTGGCGTGCTGTGAAAGTAATGCTGGTGCATCCCCGAGAAGAGACTTGACTGATGGGCCAGAGAGCCGGAGAAAGGCGCCGGGTTCGAGCCGATCCAGTTCCATGTCTCGTTATCGGCAAAGGTGGTGGCCCCTGCCGGAACGCTGTCCTCGACCCATACCGTGTCGCCCGCGCTCTGCAGAATCCGTATCACCCAATCATCATAGGTTGGAGTCGAAAGTAGTTTCTGCGAAGACGGGGTCGAGATGGTGAACGAAGAAGTCAGAGCATCCCACGTTCCGTTGCGCGGGTTGTAATAGGTCGCGGTGTAGCTGCCGATCGGAAGGTTGTTGACGTTGACAGCTCCCTGCGCAGCGCTCCCGGTCGGAACGGCGTAGATAATGTACTGTCCAGTTCGTTCCAGCGCGTACCCGCGCATCGAGACGGCGTTGTCCGGGCCGACACGCGAGTTGTTGGGAGCCATCAGCCACCAAGTAGTTGGGAAGTTGATGGTAAAGAAATCAGACATCGCCTGAATTTCGGCGTAAGCGGGCTGTGCGACCCAGTCCGACCTGATGATCGGCGCCGTCGCGACGGGCACCTGACACGGCCCGGTGCCGTCGCCAAAAGTTCCGTAGCCGCCGCCGACAGCGATGGCCCACATCGCCCTCCGCTGCTCCGTGTTGGTAAAGATGTTGCTGCAGTTTTGGTTTCGCCTACTGTTCAGATAACCATACTCGTCATTCGCAACGGGCATGTTGCCGTTCAGATTATTCAGGATGCTGAAGTTCGACCACTCGTCCGAGTTGACACAAGGATTGCCCACCGCGCAGTCCGGATGGCCGATACTGAATTGCATCACTGCATGAGCCGGCCACGTCTGGTCAAAGAACTGAAAGCGCGTGAGATTCTTCGGGTGGATCGAGAGAGCGCGTTGCTGGCGACCGGCGGGAGTTTGCACGTACATCCACGGGTCCCAACTCGGGATTGTGGTCCCGTTTCCAACAATCGTTGTCGCTCTCGCCAGCCAGTAGCTCTTGTTGTTGACGGCGAATTGCCATTCATTGGACAAGCTCCACATGACGTTTGGAAACGCGCCGTATCTTGCGACCGCGTACTTGACGTACCTGTCGTCCTGCGTCGTGTTCTGCCCGAACGTTCGATTGGAATCGATCGGGTTGCCATTGGAATCCAGAGCCGGGTCCTTGAAGAGAATGATCTCGGCCAGCAAACGGCTGCCGGAAGAATCGAGCGAGGTGTAGAGATAATTCACGACCTCATCGAACTTTCGCCAGTGCGGGATGTTCAGCTTGTCGTGATTCGGCGCGGTCTTGGCGCCGGCGAAAGGCTGCGTGTCGCCGTACGGTGCGTAGTAATCCCACCAGGGATAGAGCAGCATGCGGACTTTATTCAGCCTGCGGTTCTTCGAATTGGTAATCGCTGTCTTCCATCCGCCGTTGCTCACCGCGTTGTTGATGATCTGGTAATAGGTCTGTCCCCAGATGAAAGGGTGATAGCCGTCGTCGTAAACGAATTTGTTCGGGCGGCTGGCGTCACGCCGCAGAAAGCCTCTTTCCGCCGAGTTGCTAACTGTAAACGTCTTGGGCCCGGTGTTCAGCGCCGGAACGTTGCAGTTCGCGCCGTTGGCTTGCAGCGTACAGTTCGTCGTGTATGACCAGTTGCCCACCTCGCTGGCGTTGAATCTTATCTTGAAGGTGATTTGAGAAGAGCCTGCGGCCATGTCATAAAAGCCGTGCACCGTCATGCTCGTGCCGGTCGAGTTGTTGGTAAAGACCGCCTTCACATCCGGCTTCGTATAAGCGTCAAACTCGGCCGTGTAAAAATTTTGCGGTAAGACGATTTCGCAGATCGAATATTTGGGGAGAGACTGGACGCCAACTGTCTCGCAGGGCGGGAAAGTTGGAGCTTGAGCCGAAACGCGATGGGCACTGATGAGCAGCAGCAAAAGAGCGAGCAGCGCACAGCGCGAGGTCAACGTGCCGAATCGTAGCGACATAGCGAGTCTCCTTGAATGATGGTTGAGATTGGTTCGTTTGGAGGCGGGGAGGCTGGACCTAAGAGAAAACCCAAACGAATTTCTTCTAAGCGGCGAATGCGCAAACGAGTAAAAGCAGAGTCGCTGCATTCAGTGCCGCTTAGGTGCGAGCAGACTAGAATCGGGGTTCAATCGCGTCCATCACAATGTGACAGAGCGGCGAAGGTGATGTGACGAAGCGGCTCGGCAGAGGGATAAGAAGGCTCGCGTGAAAATTCAGGTGGTGACAAGAGACCTGAACGGAGAGGCGCAGACTGTCGGAGCGCAGGCGGCTCGCCTGCAGTGAGCGCGAGGCGCGAAAAGCGCGTTTGCGGAATTGGGGCCACGGCAGTAACTCGCTAACCGGGAATTCTCGGCTCTTTCTCTTTGCTACTTGTAACTCTCAGCAATAACTCTCGTTGTGAAGTAGACGATACAATGCTATACAATGGCGCTTGTTCCATGAGCGCCCTTGGTCTTAAACAACCATTCAGTTTTACGTGTATCTTCCAGCTTTGAGTTCATAACGCAGACCTGAAAGAGAGCGCGCGGATAAAGCGGTTATGTTTACCGCCGCCAAGGTGGCTTGAATGATTCGAATTGCAGTTGTCGGAGCACTTTCCGAGCACCTCACGTTTTTTAGATCTACCCCGTTGCGCACGAAAGTTGGTTGGTCGTCGCTCACAGAGCTGGACGCTGAAAACCAACAAGACATCGTCATCCACCTCAAGGATGATGTTGTTGCCGAGCGCGACCTCCAACATGTCAGAGAAAACAATCCTTCAATCAATTCGATCACCTCTATCTGGTCTGGTCTCCCCATCGTCTCGACTTTGGACGAGGCGATTCAGGACAGTCTTTATGAAGTCTACGGCTTCCTGGTTGGCTACTCGCAAGCGATGCACGAGGCTTGCCGTTGGATAAGGGCTGTTGCTCATCAAGCTTCAGCGGCCCTCGATCTACGAACTTTGGTTATCGGTGAGACGGGAACGGGTAAAGAATTGATAGCGCGCGCGGTCCATAGGTTGAGCCGCTCAAAAGAGGAACCGTTTGTGCCCCTGAACTGTGGGGCGTTCCCGGGAGAGCTGATTGACTCGGAACTTTTTGGCCACCAGCGCGGGGCATTTACCGGTGCAGTTACCAGTCGCGCGGGAGCTTTGCGGCGTGCCGGCAAGGGAATTCTTTTCCTCGATGAAATCGGGGACATGCCGATCAACCTACAGGCAAAGTTCCTCCGCGTGCTCGAGCAGCGCTCGTTCTCACCGGTTGGAAGTGATGGCAGCTATCCTCTTCAGGCTCAGATCGTTTCGGCGACTAATCATCGTCTTGACGAGGCAGTGAAAGAGAATCGGTTTCGAGCCGATCTTTATTTCCGGCTTGCGCAGTTGACCGTTGCTTTACCGCCATTGCGAGAGCGACGCGACGACATCCCTCTTTTGGTAAAGATGTTCTTGCGGCACCACGATCTCACAACCGATGTTATTGAAAGAGAAGCACTCGACAAGATTCAGGCCTATGACTGGCCCGGAAATATCCGAGAATTGCGGAGCACCGTGGATCGTTTTGTGCTGTTATGGCGTTCTGGAGCGATTGAGGACATGTCCAACTGGCTCACTTCCACACCAGAAAGCGCGCAGGCTGAGACTCTTAGACTTGGCACCCTGTCTGAATTACGCGACGCCTTTGACCGACAGGTATTGAGCGAGGTCCTGGACCGATGTGGCGGTAGCGCCAAGCTGGCGGCGGAGGAACTGGGTATCACACAGCGCTCAATATATAACCTTGCTCACCGACATCAAATCAGCCTGAAGAAGAACGAAGGAGTTTGAAGTTTTCTTCCACCTTTGCGAAATTGCTTTCCACTTCTCTCACCTGAAAGGAAGTACACCTCATGATCATCCTTTACACAGAATACGATAGGGTTACCAGTGTGTTAGCGACATACGCTCGTCGGCTCAACGCTGAAATCGGAGCTAATATGTCGGATCTTTTGGAGCCTCCCACTACTGCTGACGCCAGGCATGCGGAAGGCATACTGGCGGGAAATCCGGCGCCGTTATTTTTCTTTGGCCATGGAACTCACGTCGGTTTGATCGCGCAAGATGGTGTAGTTATTGACTTTAATAAGGACCCGCACCTTTTGTCTAAACGCCTGGTGTGTGCCACTTGCTGCCAATCCGCAGTAGCACTCGCAAAGGACGCGGCCAGGCATGGTGCAACCGTTGTCGGGTATAGCGGGAATGTATGGGTGTCTCTTGTTCCTCCCTATTCTCAAATGCTGGAAGATTGTTTGCTTGCAGGACCAAGAGCGTTGATCGCAGGAGAATCGGCGGTTGAAGCTGGGAAGCGTACACGAAATGAACTAAATAGGTTGGCACGGAAGTTGATTGCTGGACCTATAGAGGATCAGGTCTATGCACCTTTCCTCCAGATAAACGCTAACCTGGTGAAGGTAATCTAATCTCCCCCAAGACTGGGTAAAAGGAGGAAAGTTATGCTAATCGATGAAGAAGAATTACGAACAGAAATCCTAAGCAAATTGAAAGACTGGGTACAGGTTGTACCGAACCCGAATAAGGAGATCATAGGCATGCTGGGACCGGGGCCGGACGGGCGTAGTGAAACGCTCTCGGCCAATGACATTGTCGATCAAGTCGAGAGGAGGACCGAAATGGGCGATCAAATCGTTAGGCACTGGGTACGGCTCGCTCTTAATCACATTATGACGTCGGCATTGTTGGGAGAAGATCAGGGTGACTAAAAAGGCCTCGTTCGAGCGCGAAGTTAGACGCTCTTACAGAGGCCGCTTTGATATTCGTTGCTGAGGTAGAGCAAGACTTTCAAGCAGTGTCACCGTAGACTCAGCTTGAGATAGTCCCTAACTCAATAGCCGTAACGAGGATGGGATCTTCATCTTACGAAGATCCCATCCTCGTTCTAGCAGTTCGTCGGTAATTAGGAAGGCGGACAATCGCCAATGTCGGGCGTACCGAGGGGCCGGTTTGCTCAGGCACTGCTTAGGTCGGTTGTACAGAAGCGCTTCCCCTGTAGCTACGGATCATAGACTTCTGTGTAAGCAAATACATCGTCATAAACCAGAAGTATTTATTTTTCCTGCCGGCGCCATTGAGATAGTAGTTGTATGCTCTCTGATAAAACCGTTCCAGCATTCTCTGATGTTTCTGAGTGATGTCGCCGTCGATGATAATTCGTTTGGCCATCCGTTTGACAATGATTCTAAAAGTCTCTCTGCACTGCTCATCGCATGTGACAAAACTCAACTCCCCTTCAAAGCCGAGAAATGATGCGTCGGTCGTGTCACCGAACCGGGCCCCAAGTTTCGTGGCAGAGTTACAGCAGAAAGCAAAAAGCACTTCGGGATTGGGCTCGAAAGCTTCAGCGCCGTAAAGTACTGAGTGGCGGGCTCCCTCGTAGTCTTTCAAATCGTCAGAATCATCAAGAGGTGGACCGAGCAGTGCATCATCGATACCGTGTCCGCAGAAGACCGTAATGTGCTTTCGACTTCCACCTGCTTGATCGCCGAAGAGTTCTCGGAATGAAACCTGTGCACCCGTCAGGCGGTGCTGGACAACATCGTTCGGCACCGGTACCTCTTCAAGCCATTTACCCGTAATTTTAGTCAGCGGAGTATAAGATGGGCTACATAAGATAACCACAACATCATCCTTCACACTGCTCGGCGCCTCGTTACCGTTCTTCATCGGTTAACCTCATTATTTGCTTAAACTGCATAATCAATGCGTCCATTTGGGACAATCCAACCTCGGTCCCATTTTCTATGTGCACGATCACTTCGTTGATGGAAAGATTGCGCGCGCCGATCGCGAGTGCTTTTTGGTCCCGGTTAGGGAGGGCTTGAGCCACTGAGTGAGTGTGCGCTCAAGTTCCTTATACAGGTGTTCAATAGAAGTGCTTGGTCGCTTCCGGAAGCGCGGCGAGGCGTACATGCTTGACGCCTCTGCGGTAACATTCCCCTTTGTTCTGATATCGACTCCCGCTTCGGGAGCAATTTCACTAAGAGCGTCCTGTAGAAGCTCCGATACTGCCTGTCGTTGCTCCTCTACCTTACCAGCCGTGATATTGGTAATTTCTTCGAGGAAATTATCCTGGCCCTTGTCCAGAAGCTCGACCCCCAGCCGCTTCAATTCAGGACTGGCTTTGAAGGCATAGTAGGCTTGCCCGGTGACGGCGACCACCTTGGCATTTCCCATGTGCGCTATGTTGTCAACGATGAACTGTGTGCCCTGAAGGCGATCATGCGGTGGATCAAAGTTCAGGTCGGTAATCACGACATGATAGGAGTCATCCTGAAGACAACGAACAGCCGCCTCGGTCTCAGTCACAGCATCGACCGTGCAGCCGAGGTCGTCCTCAAGAAATGATTGAGCAGATTTCAGGAAGCGATGGTCGTCGTCCACCAGGAGAACTCGGACTTTCGCGTGAAGGTCATACACTTGATTGTTGTCCAGCGTAATTTTTGCTAAGGCCGGTGCTGCCACTTCAAAACCCTCCCTCAAGATTACAAATCATCATTTAAACCACTTGTCGATGCTTCCTGCAGTGCATCATCGACGAATATCAACCGTGCCCCGGATGGGTTGCTCTTATGAGACCGGTTTCACCTCTCCATATGTTATGCCTGCGCAGCGTTTACATTCGTACTGGCTAAGGGTCGAGGCTCGTCTGCGACCTGCTCTGCTTCCGACCACTCTGGCATAAACATGCTGACGGTTGTGCCTTTGCCCAGCTCACTCGCGATCTCAATGTACCCGTCGTGCATCTTGACGATCTTGTTAACGATAAAAAGTCCGATACCACTGTTGGGCTTAATATGACTCTTCGTCGTGTACAACGTCGTCAACTTTTCAATGTCATGCTCAGCTATTCCACAACCATTATCCTTGATCCTAACGTAAACCAATCGTTGCGCCTTCAATCGCCCGACGGTGACTTCGACCGCTCCAGACTTTCGCCCGGCCTCAAGCACAGCCTCGAACGAATTCTTAAAGATGTTGACGAAAGCTTGCTCCAGCATCTGGCGATGACATTTGATATTCTGATTACTTCCATCAACCTCAAAGTAAAAATTTACAGAATGCCTTTTCACATCCCGCTTAAAATTTTTGATCGCCTTGTGCACTACTTCCATCACATTAACCTTGTCCATATACCGTTCGAAGAACTCTTTGTCTCCACGTAGATAAGGCACAACCTGGGAAATAGCATAAATCCGACGGCGTTCCTCCTCGATGTTTTCCAGAGCCTTGATTACTTCCGGGTAAGCCTGAAACTTGCTTCGCGTTCGACCGATCTCAAATAACATAATGCCAAGCGGAGTTTTAATATCGTGCTCAATGCTGGAAGCAATTCGGCCAATTTCCTCAAACACACTTCGCCGTTCGAGTTGTGCTTTCGTTTGCATCCACTCTCCCCGAGTTACCATCAGAATACTAATGATCGAAACGGTGTTTACCAGCTTCAACACGAATGCAAAGTAGAAAGCAGCCGACAGCACATGATACAAACTCGGCGTCAGGGCGCAGAAATAGAGGACCTGTATCGCTGCGTATAAATAGAACGTCCATGGCAGGACTTTCGCGCTGTAACCGTGGATGGCAGGATTGAGCCGCTTACTCATCCTGCGTCCGACATTAAAGAGCAGCCAAGCCGAGAACGCGATTCCACTGGCGGCAAAGAGGATGAATTGTTTGGTTTCTGAAAATCCGTTACGGCGACTGAGCACCTCGGACAAGACGGGCGCTGCAATGAGAGCTATCAGCCAGATAATCGAAACGCGAAGAAATCGACGAGTGGGGAAATTTTCTCCCTGCTTAAGGAAGAGCGAGATATAAAAAGGAATATTCGTTAGCAGAGAGAAAAGAAACACGCCTTCCCTGTAAGCCAAAGTTGTTTCTTCCGGAGCAAAGAATTCAAAAACGATATAGAGCGCATTCGCGAACCAGCCAAGCGATATGAGCACGAAAAACACATCGTCAAACAATC
Organism: Pyrinomonadaceae bacterium; assembly: GCA_963702045.1. Classification (GTDB taxonomy): domain Bacteria; phylum Acidobacteriota; class Blastocatellia; order Pyrinomonadales; family Pyrinomonadaceae; genus JACMLC01. Next base: position 2,868,164 of record OY969701.1, on the reverse strand, counting down.
GGTAAGCGTACAAATAAGCGCTCGCGAGGTTCAACAATAAGATTATCGATATCAAGCCGAAAGCCCGCGGCGGCGGTATATAGAGTCTTTCGGGATCTAAGTAATAAATAGCGAAAGAAAACACTACGAGGAAGAGGACGTAGCTGAGGCCAGCAAACAGCGGGACGCGATCACCTTTGGAATAGGGGGCCGAGGGCGCGGCCAAGGGATCTAATACCATCGTACTGAGTTCCCGTGAAATGAGGTCGAAGAAAGGACACGTCTGAGTGCTGTAAAGGCTCGCAGCATTCAGTTCTAGGGAGAGCGAGGATTTCTATAAACGAAAATCAGGATTGGCAGTGAGTAGCCATTTATCTATGAAGAGCTACCGTAACGATACCGCCAACCAAAGGCGAGCAGAGCTTAAATTGATTTATTAAGCCTGTCAAGAATAGAATTGAAGCCGCAGCCGCCTGCCAGGTGACTCGATTCATGCGTATAGCGGACGATCTGGAACCTCCGACGGTGGAGTCAAAGAAGCTCTCTCCCGAGGAGTGAGGATGGGGGCAATCACATTAAGAATGCGCGCTACGGTCCGAATAGACCCGATGGATGACACCCGCTCCTCAGCTATTGAGGTATGTAAGCAGATGCCACAGGCACGTCAGTAGTTATACCGAACTGTTGAGCGTAAAAACTATCAGTTCCACTTCGCAGTACGTAGAACGTGCCGATGGATGGCCGGAACACTGCGACGTCAGTCTTCACGTCGCCGTCGTAATCTCCCGGCGTCGGAATATCGCCGGTTGTTCCCCAGCTAACTCCCATGAATCCACCGTTGCTGCTCTTGATCGCATACCACGCGCCGGCCGAAGGTCGATAGACGGCTATGTCCGTCTTGTCGTCTCCATCAAAATCTCCAGCGATCGGCTTGTCTCCATTGGTTCCCCATTGAACCCCACGAAGCGTGCCGTCCGAACTACGCAGATAATAGAAAGTTCCGGTCGAGCCGCGATAGACTGCATAGTCGTTCTTGCCATCGCTATCGTAATCACCCATCACCGGCAGGTCGCCGGTTGTCCCCCATTGCTGGAAATGGAACGAACCGTCCGAACTTCTAAAGACATAGAAAACATTATTTGATGGCCGGTAGACAGCCACGTCCACCCTCCCGTCGCCGTCATAATCCGCCGGTGTGGGAACATCTCCATCCTGTCCAAAACCGGAGTAGCGGAACGTGGCGGTCGAACTGTTAATCCAGTACCAGAATCCGTTGGACGGACGCCATACTGCGACATCAGCTTTGCCATCCCCGTCAAAATCTCCGGGAGCGACGCGGTCGTCTGTCAGTCCGAAAGCTTCGGTGCGAATACCATTATCCGAACTTTGCGAGATGTACCAGGAGCCCGATGAGTTACGAAAGACCGAGATATCGGTTCTGCCGTCTCCGTCGAAATCGGCAGGAGCTCTGTTGGTGACGGTCGGCGAGTCTCCGAAAACCGTGAAGCGAAATGCATCGCTTACCGAGAACCCGTTCGCAGCACCGGCGTCAGTGATGTACCAGCGACCGAAGAAAGTCTGTCCGATCAGTGACGCGTTGTTTGGAATAGGCACGCTGTACGAACCGAAACCGTTGCCATTGCCGCTGCCAGAGATATTGACCTGAACGCGCAGGAATGATCCGGTCGCGGGAATTGACGAGCCGACTCCCGGATCGTTTGCGTCGATCACCAGAACAGCTTGTGCGCCGCCTAATGCTCTTGAGACTGCGACGGTAAAGCTCGGATTTCCGATCATCGGCGGCTCAATCGCCATCGCTTGTGGAAGAATGTCGCCCGAACCGGCTCGGCCTGTTCCCGTCAAAATAGGAATACGACTCGACTCAGTGTAAAGCTGCGGGCGATCAAACGGCGGAAGCTCATCTCTAACACGCAGGTCGGTAAACGGACGTTTTAGAAACGCTACAAGATCGGCTCTCTGTTGGTTGGTCAAACCACGCGGACGAACGCGCGGATCTTTGTTCGGCGCATTGAAATCTCCGCCGCGATTGTAAAAATCAACTACGTCCTCCAGCGTGGCCAGCCCGCCGTTGTGCATATACGGCCCACGCAGCTCCACGTTTCGCAAAGACGGCGTCTTAAATCTGGCGCGATCAACAACAAGCCCGGTCACGAGCGCGCGTCCGAAATCTTCGGCTTGCGGGCGAACCCCCACATTGTGAAAGTCCTGATCGGAAAGGAGCGGGCCATCGTGACAAAGGGCGCATTGCGCCGTAACAAAAATCCCGCGGCCTCTGTCTTCCTGAGCCGTGAGCGGCTCGATATCTGACGCAAATCTGTCCAGCGGAGCACGGTCGGAATACAACGAACGTTCGTGAGTGGCAATCGCCATCGCGATCCGCGCCGGAGTAACGTCCGGTGTTCCGAACGCATCCTCAAACAACTCGGGGTAAGTCCGGCCGTCGATCCATTCGGCAAGCGACCGAGGAATGTTGCTCGCGAGCGCAAGGGGTTTCGCAGCAGCGATCTGATTTGCTACCTGAGTCCAGTCTCGATTGCCGTGAGCCATCTCGTTCGAACTGAGCGGAGGACCCAGGGTTTGGCTCTCGTACGATGCCCAGTCTGTCAGCAGGATCGAATTTGTTATCGGATCACGAAAAGTGACTGACGCTCGACCATCCCAAAACAATCCATTAAAAGCTACGCCGGCATTCAAGTATGACGGAGTTTTTCTTGAAGTGACCTGCTCATTCATTCCGAATTGGCTTGAAGGCGAGTACGTTCCGTCCAGGTTGTTGAGCGGAACACCGGGCGAGCCAAAAACGTCGTCGGGTGTATTGAAGACGCCGTCAAAGCCAGGGTTTCTCGAGCCCGAATTATTGGCGTTGGTTCGCGGATCCGAACCGCCGTGACTCGCTCGGTGACAAGTGCCGCAGGCTACGGTCATGGTCGAAGAAAGCTGTTCATCCCAGAAAAGAGCTTTGCCGAGAGAAGCTTTGGCCGCCGTTACTGCATTTCCGGCCGGTGCAGGCGGGGGGCCCAGTGGAGAAAAGATTGGAGAGCTAAAGCTTCCGACGGATCGCATTCCCTGATCGCCGTTGCTCAGGGTGCTGTTCAACCCGCCGTTTTCCGCGCGCACCCAGTAGAAATAGTTTTGATTCGCAACCGCCGTGGTGTCGAAAAAATAATTTGCCGTGGTGGTTCCGACATCAGCTGCCGACGACGGATCGCTCGTGGTTGCACGGAAGACTCGGTACAGGGTCGCACCACGCACGGTGTTCCACATGACGCCGACTTTATCCGAGTAATCTCGATCCGAAGCCGAAACCGCGTGTGGCGGGGAAAGCGTTCCATCGCCGGCAACAACCCTGCCGGCCGACGTTGTCGTCAACCATCGCTGACCGGCGAGCGCGAGCGCAAACAGCATAAAGCCCAATAATGCAAAACGTTTCAATCGTTGCATTTGATCACTCCACAAAAAGAGTCCAAGGTCCAGAGTCTATGACCATGGACCTTGAACTTTGGATTTCTTCGACAGGTCGGAACCAGGACTCTGGAGCTTAGACGTTGTACGTTCGACTTTGGTCTTTAAACTTCGGACCAGCTCTCAAGGCACATAAGCAGACGGCACAGGCACGTCGGTAGTTACACCGAACTGCTGAGCATAAAAACTGTCAGTTCCACTTTGCAGAACATAGAATGTGCCGATGGATGGCCGGAACACTGCGACATCAGTTCTCAGGTCACCGTCGTAATCCCCCGGAGCTGCGATATCGCCGGTTGTTCCCCAGCTAACTCCCAAGAATCCACCGTTGCTGCTCTTGATCGCGTACCATGCGCCGGCCGAAGGACGATAGACGGCAATGTCGGTCTTGTCGTCTCCGTCGAAATCTCCGGAGATTGGCTTGTCTCCATTGGCGCCCCACTGGATACCACGAAATCCGCCATCCGAACTGCGCAGATAATAGAAAGTTCCGGTCGAGCTGCGATATATCGTGAAGTCGTTTTTGCCGTCGCTATCGTAATCGCCCATCACCGGCAGGTCGCCGGTTGTTCCCCATTGCTGGAAATGGAACGAACCATCCGAGCTATTCAGGTAATAGAAGAAATTGTTGGAAGGCCGGTAGACAGCCACGTCTATCTTCCCGTCGCCGTCATAATCCGCTGGCGCGGGAACATCTCCGTTCTGTCCAAAAGCAGAATAGCGGAACGTGGCGGTTGAACTGTCCAGCCAGTACCAGAATCCGCTGGACGGACGCCATACTGCGATGTCGGCTTTGCCGTCTCCGTCTAAATCTCCGGGAGTGACGCGGTCGTTTGCTAAGCCGAAGGCTTCCTGGCGAAAACCGTTATCCGAGCTTTGCGAGATATACCAGTAGCCGGACGACGGACGAAAGACCGAGATATCCGTTCTGCCATCTCCGTCGAAATCAGCAGGAGCTTTATTCGTCACGGTTGGAGTGTTGGCGAAAACTGTAAACCGGAATGCTTCGCTTACCGAGAATCCGTTGGCAGCACCGGCATCAGTGATGTACCAGCGCCCGAAGAAAGTTTGTCCGATCAGCGACGCGTTGTTTGGAATCGTAACGCTGTATGAGCCAAAGCCGTTGCCATTGCCGCTGCCCGAGATGTTGACCTGAACGCGAAGGAATGATCCGGTCGCGGGAATTGACGAGCCGACTCCCGGATCGTTTGCGTCGATCACCAGAACAGCTTGTGCACCGCCTAATGCTCTTGAGACTGCGACGGTAAAGCTAGGATTACCGACCAGCGGTGGCTCAATCGCCATCGCCTGCGGAAGAATGCCGCCCGAACCAGCGCGTCCTGCTCCGGTTATTACCGGAACGCGACTCGATTCGGTATAGAGCTGCGGACGATCAAACGGCGGAAGCTCATCTCGAACGCGTGGGTCGGTCATCGGGCGCCTCATAAACGCGTTCATATCAGACTTTTGCTGAGCAGTGAGACCAAGCGGGCGAATAAGAATCGGCAAATTCGGCGCGGGATGATCTCCGCCGCGATCGTAAAACTCGGTTACCTCTTCCAGTGTCGCGAACTGTCCGTTGTGCATATAGGGCGCACGCAGCTCCACGTTTCTAAGCGGCGTAGACTTGAAAGCGCCTCGGTCTTCGATAAGCCCGGTCACCGCTTGTCGCCCGATATCTTCCGACGGCGGTCGAACACCGATGAAGAAAAACTTTTGACCTGAAATGTTTGGACCAGCATGACAGAAGTGACATTGCACGCTGAGATAAGCTTCTCGTCCTCTGTCTTCCTCAGCCGTGAGCGGTTCAATAGCCGCGGCGAATCTGTCCAATGGTGTGCGGTCGGTGAACAATGAACGTTCGTGCGTCGCAATCGCCATCGCGATGCGCGTCGGAGTTACATCCGGCGTACCGAACGCCTCTTCGAACAACTGCGGATAAGTGCGACCATTAATCCAATCAGCAAGCGAGCGAGGAACCTTGCTCGCCAGCGCGAGCGGTTTCACTGAAGCGACCTGGCTTGCGACCTGCGTCCAGGTTCGTCCGCTGTGCGCCATTTCGCCGGGGCCAACGGGAGGAAACAAAACCTGACTCTCGTACGTCGCTGCGCTTGGCAGCACGACCACACTTGTTATCGGATCGCGAAAAATCTCTGACGCACGTCCGTCCCAGAAGATGCCCATGAACACGCCGTCAAAAGGAAAACCGTTGTTGAAGTACGACGGAGCTTTTCTTGGCGAGACCTGTTCGTTGAATCCGAAATGATTAGAAGGCGAGTATGTTCCGTCCGCATTGTTCAGCGGAACACCCGGCGAGCTAAAGACATCATCCGGTGTATTGAAAACGCCGTCGAAGCCGGGGTTACGCGCGCGCGCGCTGCCGACGACGGTTCGCGGGTCCGAACCACCATGGCTCGGTCGATGACACGTACCGCACGAGACGGTCATAGTCGATGAAAGCTGTTCATCCCAGAAGAGGGCTTTGCCGAGAGATGCTTTGGCCGCCGTGACCGGATTTCCCGCGGGCGCAGGCGGTGGATTCAGAGGAATGAATATTTCATATGTGGTGGATCCGACTGCGCGGGTACCTTGATCGCCATTGCTCAGGCCGCTATTCAAGACACCGTTTTCCGCTCGCACCCAGTAAAAATAGTTCTGATTCGCAACCCCGGTAGTATCGAAAAAATAATTCGACGCGCTTGTTCCGACGTCGGTTGCGAGCGACGAATCGCCGCTGGTACCGCGGAAGATTCGGTACAGCGTTGCGCCCCGCGCTGTGTTCCACATAACGCCGACTTTATCCGCGTAGTCTCGATCCGAGGCGGAAACTCCGCTGGGAGGGGAGAGCGTTCCGTCACCGCCAAGAACTCTGCCGGCCGAGGTTGTAGTTAACCATCGCTGACCCGCGAGGGTGAACGCAGCCAATATGAACAACAACAGTACGAGACGTTTCAAGCGTTGCATGGGATCAACTCTTTCTGGACTTAGTTTTCTACTTAGATTGGTTTTGCGACGAGGCGTTAGGGAATACGGGAAGATATCCATGAAACGAACGTCGGGAGCATATTAACGCGAAACTTCGCTCTTGACGAGTTTTGCACGGGGTTTATTTCTACTGAAATCGTCTGCGCATTCCAGCTCAGGATCTAACGCTGAGTGCAGTTCCGTGTACACATTGAGTATCAAGAGCGCGTCCAGAAATGATCCGCCTGGGTGGTTAGATGAGGACGATACGCATTGACATTTTTGTACGTCGATCTTAGAGTGCGCTTCGCAATCTCACTTTGTTTGGCTGAAGATCCCGGCAACGAGCCTCTTCCAGCTTACTCTTAAAACCTCCGTCTCTTAGCAAAGACCATACATGCCACCAGTATTTGGGCGCACGCCCCTACATTCGCACCCCTACGATGACGCACTCAACGCATGGCGAACGTCGGCAGATTCAACCTGGCAGTCGATGGCTTGCAACGTTTCGAATGATCACCGAGTGAGCGAACCGCGCGAAGCAGCATTTGATCGGTTTGTTGATCACCCATGTACGTCCGCCGGTTTGAACAGAGCACTGGTTGATTACTTTGAGGAACAGGTTAGGCATCGAAAACGTCCAGACTACGTTTACAGAGCGGTCAATAAAGACAATATATTGACCGGCAGAGAAGGGCTCCCGCTGATTCAGAAGGGTGTCAAGCTTGTCCGCGTTCTGGATTTGAACCGCCTAAGATTCGTTTGGCAGTGGGCTAACGACCCTGCACGAAGGAAGAAAACATGGCGCTCGACATTAGCGAAGTTTCCCTCGTCGCCAACTGACCGTGAGGTTATGAATTGGCTGAACGACGAACTCGATAGCGGCTCGTTGGCGCAAAAAGAGCGCACGATATCTACTCTACTTGAGATCATGAACCTCTACGGCTCGGAGGAACCCTTCCAGCCAACCTGGGCGACGACATGGGCAGCATTCGAGCCGCATAAAGATGAAGGGCCGGAACGTTGGATGCAAGTCCTGGGCGTGGCCGCTCCGCCTCCCCGCTGGGTAATTCTGTTGGGTTACAGTGTGGCTGAGGCGGGTACGCTGGTTCGCCCGACAATCCTCGATGCAGGCTGGTACGCTTATCACTTTCCGTCGCCACCGCAAGCATCGCCGACTGCCAGTGGACATCCCGTAGACCTGAGAATCGATCCCAGAGCAAGCCGTCCGTTGCCGGAGTACATTCACAAACAGATTCCCCATACTTTTGCGCACTGGTCCGACCTGGGTGGTATGATAGGGAGGACGAGTTCGCTTGATCCCACCAGCTTGGGAGATCAGCGATTGGCTCACTTTGACTTGCTGGTCAAGACTTACGGGCCGGATGTGTTTAAGTGGATGAGCAACCCTCTAGCTTGAGAAAGAGGGACAGGGCTAAACGCATTGACGAGATGAGAGAGCATGAATCAGTTGAGCGGATGCGAACCTTGGTCGCGGGTTGGCTTGCGTCTGAACACTGGACCACAGGCCAGTTGATCGATTGGTTCCAGGGCTACGACCTTCCGGCATTGGACCGAGGAGAGGAACCGTATCTTTGGCTCTTGCGTGGGATTCCCGACGCCAACGAACGTCATTCGGCGGAGAAGAAGTTCGCCACCCGTGTGGCGGCTTTGCTCAGAGAGAAGCCCGACGTCAAACGACCGGGCAAGCGACCGGATCAGGTTCTCTACAATTTATTCATGCTTTGCGCAGCCCTGAGTTGCCCAGACGAGTTGTTTGATCCTTCCGTTGAAGTCCTTGAACGACAAGCGATGCACGGCAAATGGCGCGGGATCGACTTGCGTACTGCTTTGAAAGCCGCCCTGATCTCGAATCAAAAAGACTCGCGATTGTTATCGGTATGGGAGGAAGCGCTACGGAATGGCAACCAGCGGTTTCTTGCAATTGATGAGTATGAGTTTGTTGACGCGGCGCGGTTGATGCCGCCGTCACTTGCCAGGCGAGGTGAGCCGCATCTTCCTGCTATCGGAAGAGCGCTGAAGGTGGTGGCGGAACGTCATGAAACAGACGGCACGCGCGAAAAGGTGTTTGCTTCTCTAGCCAAAAGAGTGATTGATACTTTTCCTGGGCGGCCGATGTGGGGGCGCGATCTGTTACTTCAGGCTGTGCAGCACGAATGGCCAAAATGGGCAGTCGAGATCATTCCTGCGAACTATCCGGAATATGTTTCCAGGATCATTCGAAGTGTTCGCGATAGCCCATTCAAACGAGACCGAGCGGTTGGAGGGGTGATCGTGCACGGATTTGCCGAAAGTGCTTTGTCACACGAGTTACCAAACGCACGATCAATCAAAGAAGCGTATGAGATCGGCCTTAAATCGCTCGCGGTTGCTTCGTGAGTTCCTTTATCTTCTGAATTAATGGCGTCAAATCCGACTGCTTGGGTAAATGTTGGACGTGTTTAGGCAGGTTCATCAACTCCGTACTCAAATCCGCGCGCTCTAATACCGAGTAAAGTATTACTGGTATCTGAGAAGTCCTTTCATCGCCAGCTAACCTCCGTTCGCATCTAAGACCGGCACGATAGAATCCTTCCTGCTGGATCTCCTTTGGGGGAAGCGTAAGATCCGGGGTCGGGTCTGCCCAACGTAACATTACGTCCATCACGACAACATCCGGCGGCAGCTCCGCGATTTCGTCGAAGCGAGACCGAAACTCCGACTCAGTATTGATACATACGAGCTCAGCCCCGGGAAATCCTTCTTTCAGCCTGTCGTGAATCCATCGAGCCTGAAGATAGTCATCTTCAACTATCAGTATTCTCATCTTTGGATCACCCTCTTACTGTGGGAAAAATAAGCTTGATTTCAGTAAAGGCGTTGGCGGTGGTAGGTGTTACTACAAGCTCACCATTATGGGCCTGCATGATGTGATCAACTATCCACAAGCCAATACCTGAGCCTTCTCCGGTGGTCGCTGTGGCCATGCTACCCCGCCAGCCTCTGTCGCGACATGCACGCACCTCGGCCGGTCGAATAGGCATCCCTTTGTTGACGACGCTAATATGAAATCGTTCGCGACCGGTCAGTCCCCACTGGACATCAACTCGGGTACCTTTGTAGCTGTACTTGGCGGCGTTATCCAACAGATTGCTGATAGCCTGTTCAAGCAAATCGTGATCTATCTGAATATTCATCGTCCGAAGGACGTCGTAATTCCTGCGATCAACATGAAAAGTGATTCCGCGGGCTGAATCGGTAAGTAGTTCATGATCTGTAGCTGCTTCAATCAGCATTTTGATCAAATAGTCATAAGTTAGCCTTCGTCTGTTTGTTTCGATCATTTCCTCACGAGCTAACTTGGCAAATAGCCCGGTGCTCATAGTGACCCTCTTGGCCTTGGCGCATAATCCTCGAACCGCCTGCAACTGTGACCGCAAAGCGCCGCTAGCCGCATCCAGGCCCAGGAGCGATTCGATTCGTGCGTAAGCTTGAATAATAGGGCTTCTAAGCTGATGCTCAAGATCTTCGAATGTCTGAGCTCGCTCTTTTTGCAGCCTGGTCAATTGAGAAACACTATGTTTAAGTTCAGTCTCCGCCTTGCGAAGCCTGCCTATAGTGTTAGTGAGATAATGGTAAAGACCAAGCTGTTGGCCAAGGAGCTCCGCGATAGCCTCAGCATGCTTTGGAAAGTCGGATTCTCTGGTTGCCCGAATGTCCAGTACTCCAAACCTCTCTCGCTCTACACTGATCGGTGCGATGATCATTCGCTTAATAAAAGGGAACGTTTTCGAGTAATAGGGATCTATAGCCGCATCTTTAACTACGTAGAGTTTGCCTGTCTTGAAGACATGGGCTCCAGCGGATTCGGCCTTGTTTACCAGACTAAAGCGCCTTAGTTTTCGCTGTTCGATCTCAGTTTCGTCGCCTCTATCCCATGCCGGTCCCTTGGTCGTCGCAAAGTAAAGCTCGTTTGTACGTTCATCAACGAGTCGTACGTCCATGATTTCAGCGCCAGGAATCGTAGTACTCGTCAGTCGCAGAGCCTCACCGAAAATGCGCAATTCATCAGGCTTTTCCTGAGTCAGCTCCTTCTGCACAAATTGGTTCAATTTGCTTACACTTCGCACCAACGCTCGCCAGGACTCATTCTCCTGCTGCATCTCCCGACGGCCTAGCCAATTGCTTACGTAACGCCCGACCTGGGCGGCGACGAGCATCAGCAGGTTGAGGTCACTGTCATCGAAGTAGTATGGCCCCCCTTGCGCCGTACAGCACCGAATGACCCCGAGAATGTCGTTGCCTATCACAATCGGCACTGCCATGAAACTCAGAGGAGGTAGCTCAGCATCTTCGGCCAGTCCGAGTAGCTCATGTGCCGCTCCCTTTATGTCAAGCGAGTCCCGCCAGATTACACCTGGATAGTGCTGTCTAATCTCTTTCGTGTCCCTCTCGAAGTTAGCGAAATCAAATATCTTAATCGGCTTTCGCCGCGAAAGTACCCAACCCGTCACCCCGTCCCGAACAACGGGTCGATAGACTTTTTTCTTGAATTGGCCACGCCAGGTAGTTGCCATCAATTCGTATCGTTCTGGAGTTTCAAGATTGGCGTCCAGGAACAGCGAAGCCTCAATGCAGTGGAACGTTGCAGCGATTCGCTCGCATATCGAATTGAAGACGACCTTTATGTCGGTCAACGACAGCGGAAGCTCTCTGGATCGCAACTCGGCGTCGTTAATTACTTCGTCAATGCTGCTAATAAGATTGATACTAACTTTGTCTCTGATCGTTTCATAAAGCGCCGGAACTAACGAAGCCAACTGCTCAACAGTACGAACCTTCTCGTCGGAAAAGGGCCGTGAGACATTCCGGTAGACATTCACGGTTCCTTTTATGCCATCGACGAAAGTGACCGGCACCGAGCACATCGTTTTGATTCCAGCCGCTTGCTGAAAAGCGGTAAGGACGTTAAGAGGCTCATCGAAGATGTCGGGTACATTCTTAGTCTTCTCAGTCAAGACAGCGTGGCCGCTGACTGACTCAAGTGACAGGTTATAGAGCGCAACATAACTGTTATCCTGGAGCCATTGCGCCACTACGAACAGGGTTCCGCGGGGCGGCGTTGCGTCAAGTTTCGATCCCGGCGCGACCTGCCAGAGAACACAACCCCAGGCATCGACCGCTTCAGCGATCGCTCTGAGCATTTCGGAGAGGCCGGAGAGCTTGTCTTGGCGAAGAGCCGTTGAGGCAAAGTTGATCACCTTCTCGTCGGCGTTACCGCTCATGGTGGGTTCGTCGATCATGGGACAATTATCTCGCTAAACTGACGATTCGCGATGGTGTTTGAACCTCAGGCTATCCGGTCAAATCGCGTCAAATAAAGCACCGATGGATGAGGCCATCTTAGTAGCTCGCCGTCATTTCCTGATCGATCCCGGAAATCTCAACTCTTTCACTCGCCATTCGCAAGCACATAAGAGTGGCCCGACACGACCGAAGACGATTGGATTGAGATTGTAGCAGAGTTAGGTAGGGCAGCTTCATTGAAGAAGCTGCCCTTCCTGTTCAAGTGGTGCAGTTCCGGACCTTTTCAGGAGGAAATTTCTCGCAAAGGCGCGAAGAACCGAAAGCAAGAGGAGCAAAGGGGAAGCAATGTTAACAAGCGCTCAGGATCCGGCGCATCGCGCGCCGACTACAATCGCGTCGTACGGTTTGCTCATCTTCCCCTTTATCTCGCCACGCCACTGAGCGCCAAACCCGGTAACCGGTAACCGCCATCCGCGGCGAATCCAGCGAACGCTTCTCCGAGCTGTCGCCTGATGGTCGTGAGTTCACCCTCGGATAGCCGCTGAAGCACGATGCCGGCCGGGCTTGTGTCACTGGCTACGCTGAGGAAGTCTTCGATGTCGCGGTAATCAAAGCGCACCGCTACTTGCTCCGTGCGAATATTGGCGAAGCCCGCGCATTCCAGGAGCGCCATCGTATGCTCGACGCTCGCCATACTGAACGGATCGGGATCGCCAGGTCTCGGCGCCGGCACGTGGCCGCCCTCCACGAGCAGCTTGCCAAGGATCGTGGCCCACGGATTCTTCTCTGGCGCACCCCAAACTGCTAACGTCAGGCACCGTCCCTTGCGCAGAACGCGTCGCGTCTCCATCAAAGCTTCGTTTGGATTCTCCATCAGCATGTATCCAAACCGGCAGAGCACACCGTCGACCGAGTCCGCATCGAGCCCCGTTCGCTCGGCATCCATCACGCGGTACTCAACGTTCTTAAGCCCGAGCTCGGCGCCACGACGTCGAGCGACTTCCACCATTTCAGGAGAGAAGTCAGTTGATATCAGGCTGCCCCGTTCGCCAGCGATGGCCGCGGCTTCGAATCCCGTGTCGCCCGCTCCGGCCGCTAACTCCAGGACCGTATCGCCTGGCCTTACTCCTAATTGAGTAATCATCCATTCGCGCACGGGCGCCACGGCCTCTTCAATTCGCGCCCGGTGACGCTCCCAGCCTGGCGCCAGCATCTGCGCGATCTCGAAGACGGTGCGGCGATAGCTCTGCCGCTGCATTTCAGCCACTGAAGTTTTCAACTCAACCCCCAATCGACCACCAAAAAACGCAAATATCCCTTTCGAGATAGTATTCGCTTGTGCCTCTTGGAATATTGCAGATTTGGTATTTTGAAGGGAAGTTTCAGTTGCCGTACCCGTAAAACACGGTAGTGGGTCAGTCTGAAGAAATTCGCATTGTAACGCCGAAGGCGTTCGCTAATTTCAGCCCAGGGTTGGAGCGCAGCGAGAACCTTGGGTAGCAAGTCCATTCGTGCGCTTCAACGCTGAAAGCGTTGTGAATCGAAGTCGAGCGGGTTACGCAACGCTTTCAGCGTTGCGCCAGATTGATTTCACCCTTGCCCCCCCCAGGGTTGTCGCTGCGCTCCAACCCTGGGCTTGAATTAGCCAACGCCTTCGGCGTTGAAAGTACATCGTAACCCGCCATCAGAATCTTCTTTTCGATTCCAGCGGAAGTTTACAAGGGAAGCTCTGTTGGTTTACAGAGAGGCAGCTCCGCACGTCAGCGCTGGAGGGTGTACGATCAGCATGCTTCTAAAGCTCAAGGCGCTTCGTTTCATAAATGGAATCAGCTTGGCCACATTTCTTGTTACAGTTGCTTAACCTTACCGGCAAAGGCACTGAAGGCCGCGTCGCAATGCACGCGCGATTTTCTATTCTCACTAAGGCTCATCAAGATTTTCCGGTGTGGCAAAGGGTCGTTAAAGTTACCGGAACAAATGGTAAAGGATCTGTCTGTGCAATGCTTGAGGCTTGTTTGGGCTCTGCCGGCCAAAAGGTAGGGTTGTTCACTTCTCCGCATCTCTTTCGTGTGACGGAGCGCTTTCGCGTAGCAGGGGTGGATGTATCCTCTGACACCCTGGACCGCTATGCAGAGGGAGTGCTCTCAACGGTTCATGATGTGATCAGCGAACACGGCGAAACACACACACCGTCATTCTTTGAGTGCCTTTTGTTAATCGCACTACAGCTCTTCCACGACGAAAACGTAGATGTCGCGATCTTCGAAGCTGGCGTTGGTGGTTACAATGACGCCGTAAGCCTCCTTGCCGGTGAGTTTTCGGTTATCACAAACATTGGTATGGACCATAAGAAACAGCTGGGTGATTCCCTGGAGGCAATTGCCGCTGACAAAGCGGGAATTGCCTCTAAGGATGCTCAACTTATTTTGGGACCAGATATTTCAGAATCGCTTCGCAGGATTATCGAGGAGCGTCTTCAGGGCCAATCTGTCTCTATCTCACAAGCCTCGCTTGACGAGCTACGCCCCACTTGCTCGGGGTTAGATCAGCCAACGCTTATTGACATGCTAGTTGATGGCCGAATGGAACGGTACGAGCTGCCGCTACTGGGCCGCCACCAGGTTGGAAACTTCGCTACAGTTGTTGCGGTGCTTCGAGCGATGGCGGAGCATGGGGTAGTTCACGATCTCGATTGTCTTAAAGGAGTCGCACGGACGCGCTGGCCGGGTCGCATGGAGGTGCGCAGCGGATCCCCCCGTTATGTTATCGATGCAGCTCACAATGAGAATGGGATCCGCGCTCTGACAGATGCTTTAGCCGACCTTGTGCCTTATTCAGAACGAGTATTGTTATTCGGAACAAGCATAGACAAGGACTATGCGGCATATGTGCAAGATCTCTCGCGACTCGCGCCTGAGGCGTTCGTTGTCGAGGGCTTCCATCACGCGCAAAGAGCGAGCGTAATTGCAGATCTAATGCCCGGCAGCTTTAACAGGTTGCAAGTTTTTCAGTCGCCTCGCGACGCCGTCGAATTCTTCAGAAAATCGCCGCTCTACAAAGATAGGACAATCGTTGCTACGGGTTCGATCTTCTTAATTGGTGAACTGATGAACCTGCTTGATTGCGCACAATCTTAAGAAGCGAGAAGAACGCGCCGCAAGCCAAGTCAATAAAAGATGAGCGATTCAAAATCTACTAAGCCTGGTCTTCACGAAGCTCTTCTATCAATTCCGAAGTTCGGGAATGGCCCAGGCTTGCATCGAATGCTCGCGCTTTGCAGTTCACTTCCTAATGCAAATTGGATGAAGGAAATTGACGCTATCAAAATTACCGGTTCTAACGGTAAAGGTAGTGTCTCAGTGATGGTGGCAAGTGTTCTCAAGGAGCTCGACGTAAGCACAGGTCTCTATACCTCACCACATCTCCTGCGGTTTAACGAGCGCATCGGGGTTGACGGAATTCCAATTCCAGACTGCGAACTTGCGGAAGCCTTTGAATGGTTTAGTCAGCGAAGAGACGCCTATCAGCAGCAATTCCCAGATGATGCAATTGGAGCCTTTGAAGCGTTCACCGCAATTGCTTTGCATTACTTTTCGAAAATCCAACCGGCCGCGCTTGTGTGCGAAGCCGGCATTGGCGGCCGCTATGACGCTACTCGGGTTATTCCAGGACGCGTTGTCGGACTAACATCCCTGGATCTCGAGCACACGCCGTTGCTGGGAGACACTCTTGAATTGATCGCTTACGACAAGATCGACCTTTGCCCCGATGGTGGTGTGGTTGTTACGGGCCTGTCAGATACAGACCTTCTCCGGCGTCTCAAGGCATATTGTGCTCTTCGAGGAATTACGATCCGGCCCGCGCTGGAACACGCCACTGTCCAAAGGGTCTCGTTTGGCGAAGACTACATGGAGTTGGATCTGAATCTGGAAGGGCTTGCGCTCACGAAATTGCAAGTTGCTTTACAGGGAGTTCACCAGGTGACGAATGTAATAGTTGCAATCTTATTGCTCCAAGAATGGCTTGGTGAACATCATCCGGATTTTTCAGAAGGACGATTCAAAGCCGCCGTTCGCCGAGGAATGCGTGCGTTGATTTGGCCGGGCCGGTTTGAGCGAATTCATCGGAATCCTGACGTTTACATAGACGTCGGTCATAGCCCGGGTGCGATCAGGTCGCTCGTTCAGACAGTGAAGTTAGCGCTTAAGGGACAACAAATATTGCTGGTAACGGGTGTGTCATATGATAAGGACACGGAGAGTATCGTGAAGCAGTTGCTGTCAATTTCCGATGCCGTGATATGTACGCGAGCCTATCACAAAGGTTCTCCCGCCGCCGACATTCTTCGAATCGTCCGTGACACGCGACACATTCCCGCCTTTGTTGACCAAACCATTGAAGAGGCCATGCGACATGCCGTCGACTATGCCCAACAAAACGATATGACAATCCTGGTTGCCGGAGGACTCTTTCTATCAATGGAAGCAGCGCATGTCCTTAGGGGTAACAATCCTAAGGACCTCCAATTCTTTTGAGAAAGATTTTCGCATGAACTCCGCGCGATTTTTTTTGAAAGCAAGTGTGCCTGAATATTTTATCTATCCGCAGCAATCATGTCTGCGGTCGGTTCAGGTGTTTGACGACGAGCCCGGTTGTATTCGAGATCAGTTCGCTTGCGAGCGCTTCGATGTTAGACCGGAGCCCCGATTGCCGGAAGCTATCGACCATCTCTTTACGTAGAAAGAGCCTCAGCGTCATCGTCACCTGGTCGCCGTCAACTGCGTAGCGCCCGCGCAGCCAATACGCATCGGGATGCTCGCGCTCGTCAATGAATATGACAGAAGCCTCCGGGCTGGCCGACTGGTCTCGTAATCTCGCATTGACCGCTCTCGTAATGTCGAGCGTGTCGATCCACGTGTCATTCTCTTCCAGGATGACGGGTAGCACGAGAGGTCGAGTGATGGCGAGAGGAATCCGCCCACGATCTATTGGATTCAAAAGTCCGATGTCGAAGCTGCTGCCTCCGGTCGGCGAGGCGATCAGAGGACGCTGGATCCCGCCCAACCCGGCGGCTAACTGCGGAACGTAATCGGCCGCATGTTCAAACAGCCTCGCGATATCCACAAACTCTTCGTCACGCAGAGCGGCGCCGCGCATCCCGAACAGAACGCTGTAGGTCAGGAGCCCCTGTCCGTAGCGGCTTGATTCGTAACTTACCGCGTCCGCAGTCGAGCCCGCCAGAATGTATGTGCCCGTGCGATCCTTCAATCTCTCGAGCGCGCGCGCCTGGCTGGATGGAATGGATCGGCAGTCGCTTAGCTTTTCCACGAAGCGTCCCGCCGCGCACGTGTCCAGAATCACAGCCTGCTTAAGCGAGGGGATAAGACGGATCCACTCAGTAAATTCACGACTTGAGATAGCGGTTTGCTGGCGGATTGCCGGATCGTCGAGATTTCCCGTGCGCGCATCCGCGGTCAGGTAGTAGTAGTCGCCGTCCTGGTCACCATAGTTGACGCCGTGCCCGGCCAGATAAACAAAGAGAATGTCGGTGGACTTCGCCGCCCTCGCTTCTTCGAACGCGCGCGCCAGATTCTGTCGCGTCGGCCAGGTTTGCTGATTGTCCTTCCCGCGTTCAGGAGTTGCGGACTTCTCTGATTCATTCGGCACTCGATGCGGTGCCAGCAGCAATCGCATGTGGACCTTATCGGCCCCAAAGAGTTGCGCCGCTCCGACGTTCACTGCGGCTGCTACGTCAGCCGCATCCTTCGCGGCGAATCGCAAGTCGAGTGCGTCTCCCTGATAATCAGAAATTCCGGCGACGATGGCCCAAAGCTGCGGCGCGGCAGCCTGCTTTTTGGGACCCTGACAAACCCAGCGGACCTGCCGGCTAACGAGATAGCCGGCGGCATTGTATGCCCGCACTTCGCAGTCGTTGCTGCCCGGTTTCAAGAACACGTGCTTCGTGAGATCGATCGAGAGCTCCTGAACCGGCGCCTGCGGTTCAAGCTCCGCGCCTCGCGCATCTGCTTCTACTTCCTTGCCGTTGATCGAGACCACTACGCGTCCGATTCCACCGCCGCGGTTGGTCAACCGGATGCTTGCTCTCTTTTTTGTGGAATCCAGCTTAACCAGCTCGACCTCGGGATATAACTCGACCGACGTCAAGGCCGGCACGTCGCGCAAAGGCTCAGAATCAGTACCCATCAATTTCAGAAGAAGATTCGGTTCGAAGTAGCGCTCCTTCAACTGACTCAGCGCCACCGTTTCAAGGCCGATGACCCAATGCAGCCAGGGTATGTCGCCGCCATTCGCTGCATCGAATCGTCCGCGGCTGTCGACAATGGCCCAGGTGTCATCAGGGAACGAATATAGGTTGCATAATTTTCGCGGTGACGTGCTATCCCGAACATCCCAGAGGCTTGTGCTGGCGTCATTACTGCCCGCGGCGAGGACGGTTCCTGTGGGATCAAAGGCGACCGATGCAATCGCTCCAGCGTGACCCTGAAGCACCGAGAGCTGGCAGTAGGTGTTCGTGTCCCACAGTCGCAAAGTTCCATCCGTGCCGCCGCTCGCGAGCATCTTTCCGTCGGGTGAGAATTGCACGGAAGTACCCTTTTCGATGTGCCCAGGTTTGAAGTGGCCCTTCAAACGATGCTGCCTGGAGCCGGTTTTCAGGTCCCAGATGCAGACGTTCTGCTCGATATCACCACTGGCCAGTGTTTTCCCATCGTGCTGGAATGCCAGGCTGAAAACAGCTGCGTCGTGAGTGAGCACTTTACGGGCTTCGCCGGCAGCATTCCAAAGCACTATGCGCCCGTCCATGCCGCCGGTGGCCAGCAACTTGCCCCCCGGCGCGTATGCCAGGCCGAGCACCTCTCCGTCGTGTGCCGACGGATTTCCTTCAAGCGTGAACACCATCCTGCCGGATGCGATTTCCCACACCCTGACGCTGCCGTCGTGGCATCCTGTGACAAGTGTTAGACCATCCGGATTGAACGCGACCGACCAGACTTTCACATCCTCGCGATTGTCGAACATGCGAACGAACGCGCCGGTGTCCGTCCTCCACAACCGGCTGGTGCCGTCCCAACTCGCAGTTGCGATGTACTGACCATCGGGGGAGAACGCGAGCGAAAAAATCCGCCCCGTGTGGCCCTTGATGAGTATCGGCGCCGTTCTGAGCCGCAGGTGCCACAGTCGCAGAATCCCGTCTTCGCCTGCAGCCGCCAACAACGTCCCATCCGGGCTGAACCGCACCGGGTGAACGTCGCCGATATGCCGCTCGAATGTCTGGACACGTTTCCCGGAATCCGTATCCCAAATGCTAATACGGCCATCGAAGAATCCGCTGCTTTCTCCGGTCGCCAGCAACGATCCGTTTTGGTTATAGCTGACCGCCCGTACAGCCTCTGAGCCAGTCTCAAGTTTAAGGCGTTCGTTTCCGCCGTTACTCCAAATACCTGCGGTGCCATCCATGCCGCCGGATGCCAACGAGGCGCCGTCGGGACTAAACCTCAGCGCAACGACGTCGGCAAAATGTCCCAGGCGCGATTCGACGAGTTTCCCGCTTTTGGTTCGCCGCACGTCTATCGCATAGGTGTTTGATGGGCCTCGATTTGCACTCGCGACCTTTCCACCGCCAATGATGATTGTCTGCCTCGAGGTAGCTCCGCCCACGACAAATCGTTTGGAGTCCTTGTCGAAAGTGATTCGGCCGGGCGTGTCTATCGACTTGAACTCGTATTTGAGCTGCTTTGACGCGAGATCGAACACCGCAACCTGATCTCGATCGTAAGGGCGGACCACGATGCTTCCATCCGGACTGACCGCGACTTGTTCGATCAGGAACAGTGTCTTGCCATCCCTATCCCACAGAATTCGTTCCGTATGGAGACGTGTGCGCGTGCGCAAATCCAGCCAACGGATCGTGCCGTCGTAACACGCGCACAGCAATAGACCGCTCGTCGGAAGCGACGCGATCGAAACGCCGCCCATATGGCTGGTGAGTCCGATGGGAAAGGTGTGAAGCAGTTCTCCGGTTAGAATGTTCCACAATCGAACCGTGCCATCCCGGGCGCCACTTGCCAGCGTGGTCGGTCTGACAAACGCGACGGATGTGATCGAGTCTGAGTGGCCGCGCAGGTTGCGCAGCTCCAGTCCGGAAGCGACATCCCATAGGTCGATAGTTCCATCGTCGGCTCCGCCGGCAAGGATCGAATCGTCTTCGCTCCATGCGACGCTGGTAACTCGATGTGACGGTCTGGTCCGTACCGTGAGAACCGGAGTCGGCGATACAACGTCCGTCGGGGGGCTGTGTTCCGGATGTTGCGGGAGACTGGCGGGCCGAGTTCGTGTCTTGCGCTTTCGAACTCGCGTCGAGCCAAGCGAAGGCAGGAGAGTCGGATCCGGAGGCGGATCGAGCATCTGTTTCGCGGAAACGATGTGTTGGCCTTTGGCCCAATGAAGGTAATCAAGACCTCCGCTCGAGGCGTCGAAGCGCTCATCAGGCGTCACGGCCGCCCACTGATCAGCACCCAGCGCAACGAGCGTCACCAACTCTTCGAGCCGACGACCCACGCTCCAGAACTTCACTATCCGATCCATCCCGCCGCAGGTCGCCAGCATGCTGCCATCTGCGCTGAAGACGAGCCCATTCACGAAGCACGTGTGCGCCGTGATCGAATCGAGCAGACGACCGTCATCTACCTTCCACACCGCCACGCTGCCATCTGTCGTCCCGGCAGCGAGAAGTGAATCACCTCGTCCGAACGCGAGTGAGCGGATGAAGTCGGGACCGGTGCGGCTCGGGTTGCTACTGTTTGGACCAACACCGAGCGAGCGTCGGGACGCGGATTCGTTGAGGCTCGGTTTAATCTGCGTCGAGTTACCGAATAATCTCGAGACTTCGCAAATCTCTTTTGCAGTCCGCGAGCTCCAGAGCCGCACAATCCCATCCGAGTCTCCCGTGGCCAGCGCCGTCCCGGCTGCGGCAAAAACCGCCGTGTTGATCCAGGCTTCATCCGAGATTTTGCCTTGTCGTTGCTTGCCGGTTCGGAGGTCGATGAGTGTCAGGCCGCCCTCGCCGCCAAGAGCAACTACTCGCGCGTCCGCGCTCACAGCGCATCCGTCGATCGCGCGCTTTGAGACCGGCGCCTCCCGCACGAGCTTGCCGTCTGAAACGCTCCAGACTTTTATCGAGCCGTCATTTCCGACGGAAACGATTTTCGCGCATCGGGAATCGAAGCCAATACTCGCGACACCCTCTGCGTGCGCTGGATTGGACCAAAGACAACGGCCGGAGCTGAGTTCCCAAATCGACAGCGTGCCGTCGTATGAACCACCGGCCAACAGCCGGCCGTCGGGACTAAACACATTCGACGAGACTGAATCGATTGTGAATGTACGCAACTCGGCCGTTGGGTTCAGTGTCCAGACCTTGATGCTTTCGGCAGATGACGCAGCGATCATACGATCGTCGCTGGTCCACGCCACGTCCCGAAAGTAATCGGGCAATTCACGAGTATCGACTATGAGATGAGGACCATCATCGTCGCGCCACAGTGACTGCTCGAAGCGTTCGCATTGACCCAACTTGAGCCGAGACGTTCGCTGGTTAGAGTTGATCATGAGGGTTCCTCCATTCGGAGTTACCAAAGTGCTGGTCTCTCCGGGACGGGAGCAAAACCGGTTGGCAGGCTGTGACCGTTCAAGCGATTCTTATGGACCAGATGGAAGGTTTTCGCATGTGCGACGGTAGGGTTCGTTTCCCAGATACTGTTTCCATTCGTCCTGAGTGAAGTTACGCCCTACGCGTTTGCAGGCTTCTGCGATGAGATCGCGAGGCTTCCACGGCAAAAATCTCGAGTGCTTATTTTCGAAGTCACCGACCCACTCTCTGACTAAAACCACTCTCTCGCCGTTTGGGCTGAAGAACGCGTTGAACACTCCCCCATCGAGTTTTATTGCTGCCAGGCCGCGTAAAGACCTCTTCGATTTGATCCAGAATTAGCAGCAGGGGTTTAGCGTATTGTTGCTCGACGTCTCGCCACGCGGAACCCAGTTCTGACGGATGTTCTTTAGAGATGCCAAGAGCCTGGGCAGTAGTTCCTAACAGTCCCAGTTGCTGGTTGCGACGAAGGTATAGAACGTGATGACTTTTCTCCAAACGGGGAGTGATCCCCGCGTCGAGCAGCGATGACTTTCCGACTCCGGTTTGGCCGTAGAGCAACACAATCGGAGCTCCCGCCGGTTCGGTTATTCGATCATACAGCTGACGTATCTCGTAGTTGCGCCCAAAGAATATTTCAGCATCCTGTCGCGTGAACCAGCTTAAATGTCGGAAGGGTTCGGCGGGCAGATCTCCGGGCGTCACTCCAGGGATGCCGAACAAAGGGTCTCCCACAGCTTCGGGCAGATTCCACTCGCCAGCTATTTCGGCCCCTTTTTTGATGTACAGATCCCATGGCCAGCGTTCTTCCTGAATTGTGTCGAGCGCTGGTTGCGCTCCCGCCCAGAATAAGTTTCGCAAGTTCCCATCGCCCTGCGCGCGCACCGCAGCTTCAGCTTCTCTATACGCCGCTTGCACGTTGATGCCGCTCGCTAGCCCCCGGTAGAAACGGCTGGCGAACTCTTTTGCCACGTCGTCTTTGATCGCTTGCGAGGTCGCAATTACCAAAGGTACGTTCGCCTCGAGCAGTGCTTCAACTTGTCGTCGGGTCGAACACCCGTTGAGAAAAACGAGTTGCAGACCGAGCTGCCGGCTGAGAAACGCGGCTAATCCGGCCGCATCGGCGGTTGCGACGCGGCCGTCATTTGTTTCCAGCATTAACTGAAAATCGTTGGCATGACCCGCATAGTGAAACCCGGCTATGCGATTGCGATATTCACTATTTGTGAACGTGTCGAGAATCTCTGTCAGCGTAGCGTTGGCCAGGTAAACGTAATCGCACAACCCCTGCGATTTCGCCTGGTCCAGCGCCGCTCGGATCTCTCTTAGTTCTTCAGGAAGATTACGAAGATACTGAGCACGATCGCTGCGATCGTTGGCAAAGGCGAGAAGGAAAACTGGTGGGTTGCTTAATTGCTTAGACATAGGAAAAGAGAACGATACTTGATGCAGCCCCCGCAAAGAGAATCAATGAAGTTGTGGGTCCTGAGAAAGTCAATGAGACAGACATGAACTCCTAAATGTCTTCCGCGTACACCAGCCTTCCGCCATCGCGATCTTCGTAATAGGAAACCTTCGCGCTGGGGCCGTCCAGGTTGATCATCGCGTAGCAGTGCTGATAGAACGCCGAGCCTTTACTCAACGCTACCTCCTGGTTGAAGGGAACGTCCGGGTTGACATGAGTTGTCGGCATCTCGAAGTTGCCGACCGGGAATGCGGAACCGCCCACGCATCGCGCGCGCTTGAGGCCTTTGTACTCTTTGAAGATGACAAGGTCGTGCTCGTGTCCCCAGAGCCACAGGTCGACTTTCGGCAGGATGGCAGCCATTTGGTTGTAGAGATTTTCGTTGTAGTCCTTGCCCGCGAACTGCTCGTTGGTCGAAAACAACTGATGATGGGAAAGCAGGATAGTGCGGCGGTCGCCGGCGTTCTCGATCTTGTCAATCAGCCACCCGG
Organism: Pyrinomonadaceae bacterium; assembly: GCA_963702045.1. GTDB lineage: Bacteria > Acidobacteriota > Blastocatellia > Pyrinomonadales > Pyrinomonadaceae > JACMLC01. The sequence continues at coordinate 2,844,808 of OY969701.1, read as the reverse complement.
CTTCGCCGGGATCGAGGGCTGTGGGCTGGCCGCCGAGTTTGTCGTTGAGCGCAGTGTCAAGCCCGATCAACTGCCAATGCTCGTTTCTCAGGCAGAAGTAACTCGCCTCCTGACCGAGCTTCTTAAGCAAGCTATAAAACGGAACGCCACCGGCATAGAGATCGTGGTTGCCCGGCAGCGCCAGAGACAAGATGTTTGACGTGTCGAGGTCCAGAATCCTCTTCCACGGTTGGTAGAAATAGTTCTCGACTTCATACTCGGTCCCGGCGTAATAAATATCGCCGAGGTGCATTACGACCTGCGGGTTGTGACTCTTGACCTGTCGCAAAACCTCCAACGCTTCCGGCTCGCCGGTTCCCCAATCCGCCACCACTCCGATTACCGCATCAGCCGGAAGCTTCGCCGGATCATCAATGACGAAATCGTTCTGCTGCTTCCACTTGAGATAGGGAATCTCTCCTCTATTTGCCAGGAATTTCGCATATTGGATCAGCGATTCCCGATAGTTGGGATCGCAGTCCCCAAATTTCTTAGTCAACGCCGCCTGGTATTGATTGTAGAGCGTCACATCACCCCGCACCTTGGCAGCCCATAAGTTTTTGGCCAGACCAACCGCCATGCTCGCGCAGTATTTGACGGTATCAATCGCCCCGCGCTCCTGCGCGCTTCCAAGGGCGCGCGCCTGCCCGGCGGACAGGCCATCCTGGTCGATCGAGGGCAAGTCCTCTTCAGATATTTCCCCGTTTGCCAGGGCCATGCAATATTGCGTTACCTCGCTGATTATCGGATCACTCAGTTCAGGACGCTTGATTTCTTCTACCCGCCCGCCGACGCTTCGCGATTTGGATTCGGTTTCCTTTTGAGCGATCACCTGATCGAAAGCGGATTGCAGCAAGGAAATGCTCGGATCATGAACGTGCGCAATGGTGGGGCGGCGAACGCGCACCTCGACTTCGGCCGCACCCCAACTCCTGCCCTGCGGAGCGTTGAGTATTACTACCTGCCGCGTCATGCGGTCTGAAGCAAAAGCGGTCATCATCTCTTCAAGCGGGTTCGCCGGGCCTCTGGTCACGGCCCTGGTCGAAGACGGAGGCTGATCGAGAGCCGGCAGTTCCAGCCATCGAAAGCTCGTGCCATCGACGGCGGCTATTGCCTTGATGACATCCGTCCCTTGTTGGTATCCAGCCGGCAGATCGGTCCTGATCGGAATTAGAAGCGCGCTATCGTCGCCCGGCTCGAGCAGCTCGTAGTCCTTAGCCTCGCCGGTGTCCTGATCAGGTGGAGGATAAATTTGCGAAATGCCCCAATCGGGTTGCAGATCCAATATCGTAACGTTGACAGCTTTCTGTGAAAGGTTCTTGACGCGCAAAACTATTATTTCGCCAATCGAAAAGGGTCTCGACCGCAGACCAAGTGTTTCGCCAAAATCATGTCCCTCTTCACCGTCTTCCCGTGGCTTGCTCGTGCCCAATTCGATCGTCAGTTTTCGCGCCAGTGTGGAGGATGGGTCCGTGTTATCGATCAACCTCACATTCCGATACTTGGTTAAATGGATAAGCCGGCTCAGGACTTTCGCTGCGTTCTTTATCTCTTCCCCCGGCAGGACCGGACGCAGGTTGGGAACGGCCTTTCCCTCCGCGTCCCAGATTTCATATTCGCCGTGGGCGTTGATCGCAACCTGGAAGTCTGCTTCTTCCTCCTGGCCTACCAGGCGCACCCACTTATTCTGATTTGATGTCCCATTGTCTGCGTCAATCTCATCTCGCAAGCGTTGCAGCGGCGAGTCCTGATCCACGCCGGGTGGCAGGTTCTCCTGTCGCGTCAGGCGAACTCTGCCGCGCATACGAATGCCGACGCCCAGCAATAAAGCTTGCGCGCCTTCCTGTATGTCGTCCTCCCGCAACTGCTGCACGATCCTGGCCCAGGTTTCTGTCTCTTTGGGATCGTCCAACTCGACGACCGCCAGCCGCTCCGCGGTTTTGCTGAAATCAGCCTGTGCCGGATAAACGGCAAATTGAGTTCCTTTGCTGACTCCCTGCGTACGACCCGTGTTCAACAGCAACCGGTTCTTTTCCTTATCAACCTTCAGTACATTCACGGCAAATTGGGATTGCATCCGATCGCTGCCGAAGACTTCACGATTTCCTTCGCCTTCGATTTGCGGTGTCTGTTCCACGAACCTGGCGTGGACCTTCGCCACTACGCGGTTATGAAGCATGCGATAGGTAAGACCGGAACCGTTCTGCTTAAGAGCATCCAGTAACCAGTAGGTAAGCGCTCCGTTTCTTTCCTGGCCGTCGAAGGGGAACTCATTGGCCAACTCATTGGCGCGGCAAGCGGCCAGCAGCACGTAGCCTTTCATGCTGGGCATCCACCCACTCGCGGTGCTCACGCTTCGTGTTTGGCCGGTGGACACACCGAGCCACGTTTGCGCCAACTCCTCATTACTTGCAACCAGGCTATCAATCGGACGCTCGGTAGTGTCTACGCTCGATATGCCCCTGACCGCGCCGCCACCCATACCTCTGGTCGCTCCGCCGGAGTGGCAACTGTCGAGCACCATAGTCACAAGCAGACCCTTGTCGGTCATGGCCTTAATCAAATACGACATTTCAACGTCGCGGACGTAGCGCGTACCCTTGTTTCCGATGTCTGTCGGAACGAGCGATTCGTCGAGCCCATTCTCTCCTTTAAGCTTGGGGAAGAGTGTTGGCGTGCGTCCGCCGTGGCCGGAATAATGGATGTAAACCTGATCGCCGGCGCTGGCTCTCTCAGTTAGGTTCTTGAAAGCGGCAACGATATTTTCATAAGTTGGTTGCGCGGCTTCCAACTCTGACGCATCTCCCTCCTTTGTGACGGGCGCGACGAGCTTAGTAATGTGGTCGTCGGTCAATCCGAGCGACTTGCGCAGCATCCGCTCAACCTGAGAGATGTCGCGGACGCATCCGCCAAGGTCCGGGTAATGCCCGCCACCCGGCAATTCGTTTGGCATGTAACGGTCAATCCCGATTAGAAGTGCGTAGAGGTTAGGTCGCGCAAAGTTCTCTTGAGTCATCGGTGGTTTCCTCGACACCTGCGTCTGTTGGAGGTACAAAAACGGTTTTCTGGAAACGGATTAAATGCTCAGGTTTGGAGCTAAGTTCGGATCTTGTCCTACATGCTGCCCTACACACTCATTCGATAAAAGGATTTTAGATCGGCTGGGTCAGAGGTTAACTTTCGAATGAGCGAGGTTGGGAACGCGAACGGTAATACTAAGAATCTAGAATGTCAATGATCCGATTTCGAGTGGGTTTTGCATGAGGCAACGGGTAATATCCTCGTTCACTCGATGGCTATTGACATATCGAAGGTGCGAAATCTATTTTTGCGTCAAGGAACCAATCGTCTCGCACCTGTTTGGAATCCACTTCGGCAATCTATTTCCCGTGTTCCTTTTTCGGCGCCGCTGCTGCCTTGCGTTCCATGGCGCCAGTAATCGACTCTTTCACAGTTCGGCGATGACTCTGATCCCTCACCTACTGCTGCGACAGATGGATGCAAAATTTGTGTGCAACCCAGGGGTGAAGAAGGTTGGCCAATGATCAAAGAATCTAATTTATATGCCCTATTGATCGGAGTTGACTTATACCTGCCAAATAAATTGCCCGATGGTAATTATTTTCCCAGTCTGGGCGGCTGCGTCCGTGATGTGCTTCAACTCGAAGAGTTCATGGTAAAGCGTTTGGGCGGCAGGAAAGAACAGATCTTAAAACTAACGGCTCAAGATAATGGTGAAGGTTATCCATCCGAGCCGCAGGAATCTTGGCCCACCTACGAAAACATTGTCGTCGCTTTCAAAAAATTGGCCGATCTGGCCCATCCCGGTGACCAGGTCTATATCCATTACTCCGGCCACGGCGGGCGAATCCCGACCATATTCCCTGAAGTCAAAGGGCCGACCGGACTCGATAACTCGCTCGTTCCGACCGACATTGGCAACCCAGAGGCGCGTTACCTGCGCGATGTCGAACTGTCGCACTTAGTCAAGACTGTGATTGATAAAGGATCGGACGTGACACTGGTGCTCGATACCTGCCAGTCAGGCGGAGCGATCAGAGGCAACGGCGGCGCAGCAGTCAGGGGAATATCCAGCATTGATAATACGATTCGCCCAACCGACAGTTTGGTAGCACCACGCGAGGAGCTTCTTCAAACATGGTCGAGAAGCGCCTCGGCCCAGTCGCTCGTTTACAACGCAGGAAGTGGATGGCTTCCCGAGTCGACAGATTACGTCCTGCTTGCGGCCTGTAGTCCTTCCGAATCAGCTTACGAGTACGCTTTCAATGGCCAGGAGCGAAACGGTGTGCTGACCTACTGGCTCCTCGATTCGTTGCGAAAGAGCAAGCCAGACTTAACGTTCAGACAGTTATACCACCGCATCATTACCAAAATTCGCAGTCAGTTCGAGCAGCAGATGCCGCAACTGGAGGGCGATTCTAACGCGATGGTGCTGCACAACCAGCGGGGCGAAAGATCACCATTTATTGTGCTTCAGGTTGATGCCCAGAAGCAGCGGGTGTTGATCAATGCCGGACAAGTCCAGGACGTTAGAACCGGCGAAAAGTTTGTTATCTACCCGCCGGGGGAAACCGATTTTGGTCGGACGTCTTACGCACTCGCTCTGGCCGAGATTGAAGATGCGGGTCCAACCGAATCGTGGGCCAAGCTGTCCGTGATGCCTTATTTGAGTGAAACTTCTGGCGTGCCGTTTGAGCCGGGAGCACGAGCTGTCCATCTTAATCAGGAGGCGGCCCTCCGCCTGAGTTTGCGGGTGCGTCTCGCGCGCCAAAGTGAGGAACTTTTGCCGTCCGCGATTGATCAGGAGGGCGCACTCAATCGAATCGTCGAAGCTCTGGCAAAGGAGCAGAGTAAATTCATCAACCTGGTTGATGAGGGTTACGCTGATTATCAGGTAGCAGTCAACACTGATAGCGAGTATGAGATTTGGGACCCTGCCGGAAATCTGATCCCCAATTTACGCCCCGCGTTGCGCTGTGAAGACCGATCTGCGCCGAGGCGTCTGGTACAGCGCCTGATTCACCTTGCTAAATATCGTAACGTCCTGCTGCTTGAAAACAGTAATCCGCTGTCTCCTCTTGCGGGCAAGATACTTATCGAACTGAACCGAGTGCCGCCGGATGACGGGCGGGGAATCCATCCTCTTCCGCAGATGCCCCTCGACGTTGCCGGCCCCGGTCCTCTCACGCTTACTGTCGGCGAACAGATCAGGCTGCGCGTGCGCAATGACTCGCAGCAAACAGTGGCCATCTCTTTGTTGGACTTACAGCCTGACTGGGGGATCCAACAGATTAACCCCTACCTGGGCAATGACCAATTGTCCCTTGAACCGGGCGATGAGTGGGAAAACAGACTGGTCGCGGTGCTTCCGTCCGGATACCAGAAGGGGACCGATGCCATCAAGGTCTTCGCCACTACTAAGAGCACAAGCTTTCGCTGGCTGGAACTTCCGCCGATTGACCAACCACCGGTGCAAACTCGCGGCACCACCCAGGAACAACTTAACCCCTTTGAATCTTTGAATGCGGCGACTCAAGAAGATACAGAGTCAGTTGAACTGGCTCGGCTTGCTGCCCGGGACCTGGAATGGACGACGACGCAAATTGAAGTTCGAACAGTTGCGCAAAAGTCGCCGGAAGATCAGATTAAAGAGCTGGATGAGCAGACTTTGGATCTTTTCCGACAGGGCAACTATGAGAAAGCGATAGAGAAAGCCACACAGGCCCGTGACCTGATACGTCAACATTTAGGCGAGCAAACGTCTGCTTTCGCCTCCAACCTAAACAACCTTGCAACGCTTTTCAGGCAGATAGGAAGATATGCGGCTGCCGAACCTTTGTACCGGCAGGCCCTGGAGATCCAGCGCGCTTTACCCGCTCATGACCAGGCAGCCTATGCAGAAACCATGGACAGCCTGGCCGAACTCTATCGAGAGACAGCCCGGTATGGTGAAGCTGAGACGCTTTACCAACAGGCGTTGGAAATCTACCGCCTTCGCTTTTCACAAGGAGAGAATAAACGGGATTATGCAATCGTTCTAAATAACCTGGCTCTGCTGCATGAAGTCAGGGGCTACTACGACATGGCAGAGCCGCTCTTCCTACAGGCGAGAGACGTGGTCCAGGAGCTTTCCGGCGTGGATCACCCGGACTTTGCCGCCGTCGTCGGCAATCTCGGTGAACTTTATCGCTTGATGAGCAGATACGATGAAGCTGAGAATCTCTTTCGGCTTGCCCTGGATATTATTCGCAGTTCCCAAGAAGAGAACAACCCCGCCCTACCCAGCAAGCTGAACAACCTGGGCCTCTTATACAAAACCATCGGTGATTACGATGCCGCGTTGCCTTTGTTCACAGAGGCAACTGATATTTTGCGAGCCTTGCATAGGGCGAACCATCCCGATTTTGCGCAGACCATAAATAACCTGGCCGAGCTGTATCGGGCGATCGGCCGTTACACCGAAGCTGAAGACCTCTATAAACAAGCGCTTGAGATCAAGTCGACGTCGCTGGGGACGAATCATCCGAACTACGGAGAAAGCCTGAACAATCTGGCTGAGCTGTACACCGAAATGGGAAAGTACGCTGAAGCCAGCTCTCTCTACGAGGAAGCCCTCCAAATTCGAAAGGGGCTCGGAGATTCTCATCCGGATTACGCCGCGAGCCTGCTCAGTATGGGCAGGTTGCAACATCTGACGGGAAATTACGCCGACGCAGAGAGCTTGTATCGGCAGACACTCGATATTCAAAGCAAGGTTTTGAGTCCGGACCACCTGGATACTGCCCGCAGCCTTAGCAGTCTCGCGGAATTGTATCTTGACACGTCGAAAGTCGCCGCGGCTCAAGAGCTCTACGAAAACGCATTAGACATCCGGAGGAAGGTTCTGGGTCCGGATAATCCTGAAGTGGCTGTCAGCCTCTGTGATCTGGCCAGAGTGTATCGCCGAATTGGAGATTACGCCGCTGCCGAACCTCTCTACAGGCAAGCCTATCGGATTCAACGCATCAGTTTGGGCGAGGAACATCCGGCCTTCGTTCAGACCCTCAACAACCTGGCCGTCGTATTGGCCGCCACGGGACGTGAGAAAGATGCCATGGAGTTTGTGCAATTGGCTGTCGGTATCGAGAATTCGATGATGGAGTTGGTATTTTCCATCGGCTCTGAGCGTCAGCGGAAGATGTACATCACGGCCATTGAAGACAACTTCCATATGTCTGTCTCTCTTGTCCTCAAACACTTCAAAGGATCAGAGGCAGCCGTTCGGGAAATCTTCGATCTCGCCCTCCGGCGCAAAGCGACCATGGTCGAAGCCCTGCCCGCCCGGCGAGAGATGGCCTTGATTGATCGTTATCCGGAACTGGCTCCGAACCTGAAAGAGCTGAGCAGCCTACGCACCCAAATTGCGCAGAGGATTTTGCAAACTCCCGCCGGGCTGATCGCTCAGCAGCGGACTCTAAATAATTGGAATCTCCAAAAAGAACGGCTTGAAGCTCAACTGGCAAACGAAATCCCCGAAATCAAACTGGCCCGTCAACTTCAAACCGTGGATCATCGAAGCGTGGCCCACGCTCTGCCGGAAAAGTCGGTTCTGGTCGAGTTCGTGCGGCTCAACGTCTACGATTTTGTGTCGCATCATGCAGAGGGTGCGTCGCGCTGGAATTCTGCGCGCTATCTGGCATTTATTCTTCCGGCCCGAGAGCCGGAAAAGGTGCAGTTGGTTGACCTCGGTGAAGCAGAGACGATCGATAAACTGGTCAATGCATTTAGAGATTCTATTTCAGATACCCCAAGGGTTCTCGCCAGCCCCGCCGGGCTAATGCCGGTTTCAGAGTCGGACCCGTCATCTACGAGTGAACATGCTGTTAATCTACGAGCAGCAGTTTTTGATCCCCTGGTGCCGCTGCTCGACGATCAGACATATGTGGTGATCGCGGCTGAGGGCAATCTCGTCAACTTACCGTTCTGCGCGCTACCCCTGGATGAAGGCTACCTGATTGATAAATACCATTTCAGCTATCTTCATACTGGCCGTGACGCATTGCGTTTTGCCATCCTCCCGACGAGCGCACCTACAGAGACACTCGTCATCGCCGATCCGGATTACGAACTGGCTTCGGCGACCAGGAAACAGGGAAGACGTTCGGGGTACGAGATTGAGGGTCTCTCGTCTTTCACCCGATTGCCCGGGACACGGGTTGAGGGAGAGCTTGTAAGCTCGATTCTACAAGTCCGCCCATGGTTTGGCGATAAAGCTCTGAAAACAAGCCTCAAGGCTTTCCGCTCTCCTCGTATCCTGCATCTAGCCACGCATGGATTTTTCCTCCCGGATCGCCCCCGGGACATTAACAATAATTCTTTGGACTTCGGGATCGTCGGTGGACCAACAGTGGCTGGGTTAGCCGGTTTGCGCAACCACGAGGAGCATACTCTGAGGCGCTCAGGCATCGCTTTGGCCGGCGCCAATACCTGGTTGCGCGGCGGCGATCCGCCTTCCGCGGCTGAGGATGGCCTTTTGACCGCAGAAGAAATTCTCGACCTGGATTTGTCAGGCACTGAGTTGGTGACGCTGTCGGCCTGCCAAACCGGCTACGGCGAGAGAATTATCAACGAGAGCATCATTAGCTTGCAGCGCGCTTTTCTCATCGCCGGGGCAAAGATGCTGGTCATGAATTTGTGGCAAGTGCCGGACGAGCAAACCGCCGAATTGATGCAGGACTTTTATCGCCGCATCGCCGAAGGCAAGAGCCAGGCGCAAGCCTTACAGCAGGCGCAATTGGCGATCCGCCAAAAATTCCCCTCGCCCTATTATTGGGGAGCTTTCGTTTGCCTCGGCGACCTCGCACCGCTGCCCGTTCAGAAGACCGAATTTGTTAAGGCCATCGACCCGTACGTTGTCGGGGCGCCGCTAACCAGCGACAAAATGTTTGTCGGTCGAGGCGATATCCTGAGGATCATCCGAGACAATCTGGCACCGTCAGCCGGTCAGAATATTCTTCTTCTTCGCGGCCAACGACGCACCGGAAAAACTTCGGTGCTCTTCCGCCTGGTTGACACCCTCCACAAGGATAGCGAGGGTGCTTACATCCCGGTCCTGGTTGATTTCCAGGGCTTAACGAGCAGCCATGACGAGAGCGCGTTTTTCTATGCTTTGGCTCTGACCATGGTGTTCGGTTTGGAAGAATTTAATCTGAAAGTCGAGCAGGACGACCTTAAAGTCAAATTCCCCGAACCGGCCGCCGCTGACTTTGAGAAATCTCCCACCACTGCTTTTAAGTTCAAATTTCTCTTGCCGATCACCCGGACGCTCGGAGAGCGCCGCATCCTTCTTATGCTTGATGAGTTCGATACCATCAAGACAATGATTGATAGCGGAAAACTGACGAGCAGCGTGCTCGAATTTTTCAGACACCTGATGCAGCACACACCGCTGCTGTTTCTCATTGCCGGAACGTACAGGCTGCTCGAATTGACGGGTGACTATTACTCCGTCTTCTTCAATCTCGCTGTTCCTATCACTATCGGTAAACTACCGGAAAAAGACACTCGCGAACTGATCACCGAACCCCCTAAGGCCTGGTACACAATCGAATCGTCCGCCATCGATGAGATCGTGAGAGTTGCCGGCTGTCATCCGTACTTCACCCAACTAATCTGCAAGACTCTACTGGAGGTACGCAATGAATCCGGGCTTAATGAGATGACGGTGTCCTATGTTGAAGAAGCCGTAACCCGCGCGCTGGAAACCGGCGATCAGATTATCGGCTATCCCTGGACGGAGACAGATTGCACCGTAGAGGAAAGACTCGTCCTGGCCGTCATGGCCAGGGAAGATACACCGACCAGCCATGTCTCATTAGATTTGATTTCAAATCAACTCGCTGCTGTCAAGATCAGCCTCCCTATCGGCAGCCTGCTGAAGCGACTGCAGGAGCGTGGCATCCTGCAACTAGACGAAAACAAACTGACCTTCGTCGTTCCTCTATTCCAAAGGTGGCTCGTGCAGCGCGGATTCAACAGCCTGCAGGCAGCCAGAAAATACAACGACGAGCACTCCATTCCCACTAACAACGGAGAAGACTCATGACAAATCCTTACAGTATCAATCCGGTCACAGCTCCCGCTTATTTCAACGAGAAACTTGGACCACATGGCGCGCTGGCCCACAGAATCCTGGACAACATAATGAGGGTTGACCCGTTACCAAATTCAATCTCGCTTCTTGGCGAGAGGCGATTCGGAAAGACCTCCATCCTGGGATACCTGGAGCACGAAGCCGCCGGCGTGCCTGATCTAATTGTTGTCAGCATCGATATGCTGAGCTTAAGTCCGCAAACCCCGGCCGGCTTCTACCAAATGCTGACACTTGCTCTCTTTGAAGCGGGGGCGTTGGAATCGGATGAACCGCCGCTGGATTACATGGGCTTCTTCAAGTTTTTGATCAAGCTCAAAAAAGCTGGTCAGCGCCTAATCCTCTTGATTGATGAGTTCGATGTGGTTGCGCGCGCACCGGAGTTTGACAAGACCTTCTTCGACAACTTGCGCTCGCTCGCCAACAAATATCCGCTGCGGCTCGTGGTGGCGTCATTAGCGCCGCTTAGCAAGATCGCACATTCCGATGTTTTGGCTTCCCCCTTTTTTAATATCTTCAGTACCGAGAGACTACAGCCGCTCAGCAGCGACGAGGCTGAGAAACTTGTTAAGGACCCGCCGGGCGGTAACGGATTCAACGACGCAAATGCGACCGAGATCATTGGACTTGCCGGAACCCACGCCTATTTTCTTCAGTTGTGCTGCAACATCGCTTGGGATTTGCGCCGGGCTAATGGCGGCAATCTCGATTTGACCAAATTACGAGCGCCTTTCGCGGACACCGCCAATCCGCAGTACCAATATATCTGGGATCATAGCGGCTATCCGGAGAAGCAATTGCTTTATGAGTTGGCCCACGGAGACCCCCGGAGCGAACAGGGTCTCGAGGCCCTCAAGTTACGCGGGTACGTTCTCGAAGGTCCGCCACCTAAATTGTTTGGCCAGGGTTTCGCTGACTTCATAAAACAACACGGTGTGCCCAAGCCTCCGCCCGTGGACGATGACGCCGATAAAGGATCGGGTCCTAAATCGACTCAATCCCCACACGGGCGGATGCCGGTCAATCTGGAAGAAGATATCCTGCGTCTGGCTCTGCTGGTGGGCGTTAACCGGTATCAGCACGAGGGAGGAGGGAATTACGTGCTGAACCCGTTGGACTATGCGGAGCAGGACGTGCTGGAAATGGAGACACTGCTCGAAGCCTCAGATTTTGAAGTGACCAAACTAACCGGCGAGAACGCAACCTACGCTGCCGTCAAAAGCGCCTTCGAAGATTTGCAAAAAAGAACTCTCAAGGCTCCGAATCCCGAAAGTTGTTTCGTTTTTCATTTCTCGGGGCACGGCCAGATAGACCCCGAGAATAATGAGACAGCCTATCTGGTACTTTACGATACCGATCCCGGCGTTCCGTCCACGAATGGTCTTGAGATGGAGAGCCTGGTATATCTGATGGCCCAGGTCAAAGTGCCCCACTCTTTGTTACTCCTGGACTGTTGCCATGCGGGATTTGCGGCTGGTGTCAAAAACCTTGTGCCTCTCAACAACCGTTTACACAACGTCACCGAGCAAATCTTCGCGCGTGTGCACGGACGGCTGGTGCTGGGAGCCTGCGCCGGTAGTGCTCTGGCGCGCGAACTCAAAGAATTAAGTCACGGAGTCTTTACCTATCACGTATTAAGACACTGGCGCGACCAGGACGGTTATAGTCCACCGGATCCCATCACTGAATTGTCGCTGGCGCGATACATCCTCGACGTGATGCCACGCAATTACCCGTCGTTGCCAAAACCGATCTGGGGCGGAAGCGGCGCCGGATCATTCGTATTGCGTCGCCTGCCTTAGAGATTCTTGTCTTCGCTCGGCCTCTTTTATTAGAAGGGACTAGATCGTTTTAGCTTGGCGGGAGAGAGAGCAATATGGAAAAGACCGTTAATTCTTCGGTTTCAAGCGATGAGAAAACTTGAGGCGTTTGTATCCAGCAACTGACGGGGCATGCAAAATTGCCTTGTTGAGATCGACTTGGTTATACTCCCAGACTCTTGATCTTGACCTCTCATATTGTTCTGAGTGCGCAGTCATTTCTTCAGGTCACCGCGGGCACCGGGCTGTCCACGAAACGGGCGCGAGGAACGCTTCAGAGCTGACAACCTGCTCTCCGGCCGCAGCTAAATCTCGATCTCCGATGACAACCGAAACACACGCTCAATTAGCCAGTTTTATCTGGAGCATCTGCAACCTTCTTCGCGGCCCTTACAAGCGGAATGAGTATCGCAAAGTAATACTTCCTCTTACGGTACTGCGCCGCTTTGATTGCATCCTTGCACCGACCAGGGCCAAAGTGCTTAAGGAACACAAATCCCTCAAGGGCAAAGGCGATAACATCATAAGGCATCGTCTCTCGCGAATAACTGGCGTTCCTTTCTATAACCTCTCCAAGTTCACAATTGGCAAACCCGAGAAGGGTAGTGGTCTGAACGGCGTTCTTGATGACACCGGTACAACTCAGGTTGCGGCAAGCCTTAGTAACTACATCAACGGATTTTCTCCGAACGTCCGCGCGATCATTGAGCGCTTTGGATTTGGCGAGCAGATTGCGCGCATGGCTGAGAAGGATCTGCTTTACCTCGTAGTCCAAAAGTTTGCCGCCATCGACCTCTCGCCCGAACGCGTGGATGCAATGCAAATGGGCTATGCGTTTGAGGAACTGATCCGAATCGGCGCCGAGCAGTCCAACGAAGAGGCGGGAGAACACTTCACCCCGCGTGAAGTGATCAAACTCATGGTCAATCTCCTGCTCTCACCTGAGAAAGACCTTGCCCGCAGTTACGTTGTCAAAACCATCTACGATCCGGCCTGTGGCACAGGCGGGATGCTTTCGGTTTCTGAGAAATACATTCGCGATCTTAATTCCCAGGCGCAGCCAAAACTATTTGGTCAGGATTGGAACGACGAGGCCTGGGCCGTCTGCAAGTCCGACATGCTGATCAAAGGTGAAGATGCGGACAACATCGTTCTTGGCGACACTTTCACTAAGGACGGGTTCGACCGCACTTCTTCCGGAAAGAAATGGACCTTCGATTACATGCTTGCCAATCCGCCTTTTGGCGTTGAGTGGAAACAGCAACAGAAATTCATTGAAAAGGAAAAGGACACTCTTGGTTTCGAAGGGCGCTTTGGCGCGGGCACGCCGCGCGTGAATGACGGCGCGCTGCTCTTTCTTCAACATATGCTCGCCAAAGACAGGCCCCGCAGGATGGCGGAACTCGTCTCTCGATAATTTTCAATGGCTCGCCTCTCTTCACCGGCGACGCGGGCAGCGGCGAGAGTGAAATACGGCGCTGGATAATCGAGAACGACTGGCTCGAAGCCATCGTCGCATTGCCGGAACAGCTCTTCTACAACACCGGCATCTCCACCTACCTTTGGGTGCTTACCAACCGGAAGCAAAAATCGCGCAAGGGAAAAGTGCAGCTCATCGACGCTCGACAGTTCTGGGTTCAGATGAAGAAGAGCCTGGGAAACAAACGGCGGCGCATCGGCGATCCGTCGGACGAGAACACCAGGAAGGATCCCGATCATATCGGCGAGCTGACCAAAATCTACGGAAACCGCCAGGACGGCGAAACGAGGATCTTTACCGAAGAAGACCCCATTACTCATCAGCCCGTTAAGCTGGAGCGTGTGGTCAGTAAGATTTTCGACAACGAAGATTTCGGTTATCACAAGATCACGGTCGAGCGTCCGCTGCGGTTGAACTTCCAGGCCAGCCGGGAACGCATCGCGCTGCTCGATGACGTGAGCGGGTTCAAGAACATCGCGACCAGTGCGAAGAAGAATACGAAAATCCGCGAGAAGGAAATCGAGGACGGCCGACAACGACAAGAGGAGATCCGAGAGCTGCTGCGCGCGTTTGGCAAAGCGACGAAGAAGATACTTTTCAAAGATCGCGAGGAATTTCTGACGGCGCTTCGCGAGTTTGAACGCGAGCGGGACGAACGTCTTAGCGCGTCCGAACTCAAGGCGATTGTCACCGCGATTGGCGAACGCGACGAGAGCGCCGAGATCTGCCGCGACCGGAACGGAAAACCGGAGCCCGATGCCGAGCTGCGCGACACCGAGACGGTGCCGTTGAAGGAAAGCATTGACGAGTATTTCCAACGCGAGGTGCTGCCGCACGTGCCTGATGCATGGATCGATACGAGCAAGACGAAGATCGGTTACGAGATTCCGCTCAATCGCCATTTCTACCGCTACGAGCCTCCGCGACCGCTTGAAGTAATCGAGAGTGATATCAAGAGACTGGAAAGGGAAATCCTCGATCTGCTGAAGGAGGTGACGTCGTGAAACTTCCGGCTTACCCGCGCTACAAACCGAGCGGCGTCGAATGGCTCGGCGAGGTACCAGAGCATTGGGAAGTTAAGCGGCTAGATTTCCTTGCCACGGTCAAAGCTCGACTGGGCTGGAAGGGACTTACCGCCGACGAGTATGTTCCGGATGGGTTCATCTTTTTGTCAACACCGAACATCAAGGGCGAAGGCGATATTGACTTCAAGAACGTCAACTACATCACGGCTGAACGATACTACGAATCGCCCGAAATAATGATCCAAGTAGGTGACGTCCTAATGGCGAAGGATGGCTCGACTCTTGGCACCACTAATGTTGTCCGGCACCTACCTGCTCGAACGACAGTCAACAGTTCCATTGCCGTACTCCGCTCGAGGCGACTAATCAACAACCTCTATTTCTTTCGTTGGTTGACTTGCTCCTACATTCAGTCCGTCATCCACAGCATGAAGGATGGCCAAGGTGTACCTCATCTTTTCCAGGCGGACCTCAAGAAGTTTGTAGTTCTGTTGCCGCCGCGTGCCGAGCAAGAGGCGATTGCAGCGTTTCTGGAACGGCAAACTATGCGCGTCGATCGGTTGGTCGTGAAGAAACGCGAGTTGATCGAGCGGCTAAAGGAAAAGCGCACTGCGCTCATCTCCCGCAACGTCAAAGGCGGCCTGCCGCCCAAAGTCGCCCGTGCCGCAGGCCTCCCCGTAAACCCATCCCCGAAACCGTCCGGCCTCGAGTGGCTTGGAGATATAGCTGGCCATAGGACTTTGAGACAGATCAAATTCCTCGTCTTAACGCCGGTCACCGACGGCCCTCATGAAACCCCTGAGATTCTTGACGAGGGGATACCTTTTGTATCGGCTGAAGCCATAAGTGATAAAAGGATCAACTTCAACAAGATTCGTGGGCACATAACGATAGAAGACCACAAACGATTCAGCAGAAAGTATAAACCGAAGAAAGGGGACATTTACTTGGTAAAGTCTGGCGCGACCACAGGGCGAGTCGCTATGGTAGAGACGGATATTGAATTCAACATCTGGTCGCCTCTTGCAGCAATCCGATGTGATCCAAAGTTAATAGACAGACACTTCCTCTTTTTTTTCATGCAGTCGAAGGAGTTTCAAACGGCAGTTGAGCTGAGTTGGAGCTATGGAACGCAGCAGAATATCGGTATGGGCGTTATCCAGAATCTGAGAGTACCCGTTCCTCCTTTACCTGAACAAATCGCAATCGCCGCATATCTCGACACGGAAACCGCGAAGCTCGATGCGTTAGTTCATAAAATAGAAGAAGCGATTGAACGTTTGCAGGAATACCGTACCGCCCTCATCACCGCAGCAGTCACCGGCAAGATTGATGTGCGAAAGGCTGCCGCATGAGCCAGACCAACGAACACGCGTTTGAATCCTACGTCGAGGAAATCCTGCTGACGCGGAGTGGCTGGAGACGCTGCACCGTCGTCGACTGGGACAAGGAACGCGCGTTGTTTCCTAAACACGTTTGCGCTTTCATTCAGGACACGCAGCCAAAGATCTGGCAGGAAATGAAGGTCCTGCACGGCGCCGGTCTCGAGCCGTTGATAATCAATACGCTGGTCAAGGAGCTGGATAGTAAAGGATCGCTACATGTGCTGCGGCACGGGTTCAAATTTTACGGAAAGACTTTTCATCTCGCTTACTTCAAACCAGCGCACGGTGCTAACGAAGAAATCCTTGAACAGTTTGGGAGGAACCAACTCACGTTGACGCGCCAGGTTCCTTGCCATCCCGGCGACAACTGCACGCTGGACATCGTCCTGTCGGTTAACGGGCTACCTGTTGCGACTATCGAGCTAAAGAACCCCGGCTCCGGACAGAACTGGCGTCACGCTGTACGTCAGTATCAGGAGCGGCGCGATCCCCGCGCGCCGATGTTCGAATTTAAGAAACGTTCGCTGGTGCACTTCGCGGCCGATCCTAACGAGATCCACATGACTACGCGTCTGGCAGGGAACAAGACGCACTTCCTTCCATTCAATCGGGGCAGTCATCCCGGGCAAATCAAGTGTGGCGCGGGCAATCCCCAACACCCATCCGGCTACCGCACCGGGTACTTCTGGGAAGAAGTGCTCGAACGAGAGAGCTTCCTCGATATTCTGGGCCACTTCATGTTCATCGAAAAGAAGGACGAGAAGGTTGACGACGGTCGAGGCGGGCATCGCTGGCTGACAAAGGAAACAATGATTTTTCCGCGTTATCACCAACTCTCTGCCGTGCGGAAATTGGTGAAGACCTCCGGACTCGAAGGGCCCGGCAACAACTATCTGATTCAGCATTCCGCCGGAAGCGGCAAGACGAACAGCATTTCATGGCTTTCGCACAGGCTCGCCAGCCTGCATGACGCGGGCGATGTGAAAGTCTTTGACTGCGTAATCGTCATCACTGATCGTCAGGTGCTCGATCAGCAATTACAGGATGCCATTTATCAGATCGAACATGCGCAGGGAGTTGTAAAGGCGATTGACGAGGATTCGAAACAACTGGCGGACGCCCTCATTGACGGGACCAGGATCGTAATCACAACCTTGCAGAAGTTTCCTTTCGTGTTACGCGGCCTGCTGCATGCTGCGGGAGCGCAACGCGCCGATGATGCGACGCCAGAAGAAAAGAAAAGAGCTAAAGATTGGGAGAAGGAAATAGCGAGGCGACGATACGCAATCATCGTTGACGAGGCGCACTCAAGCCAGACTGGCGAAAGCGCTCGAGAATTGAAGGGCATTCTCGGCGCTTCCGCGCTAGTTGAAGGTGGCGAAGAGGAACCTGATTGGGAAGATCGTTTGAACCAGGTGATGCTCTCGCGTGGCCGGCAACCTAACATCAGCTTTTTTGCCTTCACCGCGACGCCCAAAGGCAAGACAGTAGAGTTATTCGGCCGCCCTGATGCGAATGGCGAACCCGAAGCTTTTCATGTCTATTCAATGCGCCAGGCCATCGAGGAGAAATTCATCCTTGACGTCGTCAAGAACTACACGACTTACAAAACTTACTACCGTGTTGCAAAAGCCATCGAAGCTGATCCGAACCTGCCGAAGAAGAAAGGTGTTCGAGCCATCGCGAAGTTCATGAGTCTGCATCCGCACAACATTGAGCAGAAGACAGAGGTTATGGTGGAGCACTTCCGGCGAAAAGTGCGCACACATCTCGCCGGACAAGCTAAGGCAATGGTAGTGACTTCGTCACGGCTTCATGCGGTGAGATACATGCAGGCGTTTCAGCGTTACTTCACCGAGAACAACTATTCCGATATACGCGCGCTGGTTGCTTTCAGCGGAACAGTCAAGGACCCGGATACCGGCATCGAGTACACCGAGACAGGAATGAATACCGATTGTGTGAGCGGCAAGCCGATCAGCCAGCGACAACTGCCGGAACGATTTGC
This sequence comes from Pyrinomonadaceae bacterium, assembly GCA_963702045.1. GTDB lineage: Bacteria > Acidobacteriota > Blastocatellia > Pyrinomonadales > Pyrinomonadaceae > JACMLC01. Next base: position 2,826,901 of record OY969701.1, on the reverse strand, counting down.
CTCGCCTGATTACCAGATACTGCTGGTGGCGAATAAATACCAGACGGGTTTCGACCAGCCGTTGCTTTGCGCGATGTACGTGGACAAACGGGTCGACGGCGTACAAGCGGTGCAGACGCTTTCGCGTCTCAACCGGATGATACCAGGGAAGGAGAATCCGTTTGTCCTGGACTTTGTAAATGAAGCTGAAGACATCTATCGCGCGTTCAAGCCCTACTACGACGCGACAAGCTTGCAGGAGAATTCAGATCCGCAGCAGTTGGAGAACCTCAAGTTTGAGCTGGACGGAGCCCAGATCTATTTCTGGAGCGAAGTCGAAGCGTTTGCCGGAATTTTTTATAAACCCGTAACCAGGCAGACTCCGCAGGATCATGCGGAGATGAATCTTCACCTTCAGCCCGCAGTGGATCGTTTCAAGGCGATGGAGGATGAAGACAAGCGCGGAGAGTTTCGCGAAAAGTTAAAGGGCTATGTGAGCATCTACTCGTTCATGAGCCAGATTATGCCGTACGTCGATCCCGCGCTGGAGATGCTTTACAGCTTCGGGCGTTTTCTTCTTCCGCAGCTTGATCTCGACCGTGATAACGAACGCGTGAAGATAAGCGACGAAGTTGGCCTCCAATACTATCGGTTGCGACGGATTTATTCGGGGGAGATCACCCTTGATGATGGTGATGCGCAAGGAGTGAAAAGCCCTACGGACGTCGGTACGGGAAAGGCCAAAGAGGAGAAGGCCCCGCTCTCCGAAATTATCAAAGTCCTCAACGATCGCTTTGGTACCGACTTTACAGATGAAGATCGATTCTTCTTCGAACAAATCCGGGAGAAGGCTGTCAACAACGAACAAGTCGTTAAGCTTCGCCGCGCAAACCCATTCGACAAATTTCAACTGGGCCTCCGCCAACTCGTCGAGGATATGATGGTTCAGCGCATGAACGACAATGACAAAATTGTCACCAGGTATATGGACGATAAAGAGTTTGGCGACGTGGCGTTCACGGTCTTGTCAAAAGCAATCTACGATTCGATTCCGACAGAAGGCGTCAGGTAAGCCCGGCTGAGTACATGAGAGGCGGCGGTCGGGTGCAGAGGTCCCCACAGCAAACATTAATGCGAATTGCTCAAGGCGTCTAAATATTAGAAGGAGGGGGCGATCGGAATCGAACCGATCCAGGCTCGATTGCTCCTGAATCCTGTCCGCTGATCGTAAACTCGCAGCGTGAACTGACAACTAATGCGGGTAACTGTATACTCGCGGCGCCTTCAGCAGCTGCTACGGCAATTCGAGTCTGAGCCTCTTCTTCCCCTAGAACGAAAACCGGAGATCAGGAGATCAATCGTGTTTTCTTATTCCAAATTTCTGAAAAGATTTCATTTAATAACTTTAGTCGCATTTCTGTTCTTGAGTTTTCAGGCCCAGCCGGCCATGGCATCCGGGTGCGGGGAGCCTCAATTCAAGGCTCCGCGAGACTACCTTATCGGTCCCAGACCTTTGAATGTGGTGAGCGGCGACTTCAATAATGACGGGAAGCTGGACGTGGCCTCGACGAACTTTCAAGGCCATAACGTCACCGTGCTGCTCGGCGACGGCGCCGGGGAATTCTCCGCTCCACAGTTCTCGGGGGGCGGCTTGTGGCCACTGCAATTGGTGACGGGCGACCTTAACAACGACGGCAAATTGGATATTGTGGTCGCCAACAGCCAGTCATCGGCGGTTTCCGTTTTGATTGGCAACGGAACGGGAGGGTTTTCGGCATCACCTGTTACGGTCGGTAGTATCCCAACCAGTGTCGCTCTTGGCCACTTTAATGGCGATGGCAAATTGGATATCGTAACTGTGCATAATTTTGGCGGAACGTTCTCGATAGTTCTGAGCAATTCCCTCGGTGGATTTGACGCGGCCAGTACCTACCCCGCGCCAGGCTCAGATTTAGCCTGGGTTTCTACCGGTGAATTTAGCGGTGACGGAAAGACCGATATTGTGATCGCTAACTTTACCTCAAGCAATGTCACTGTTTTTCTGGGTGACGGCATGGGTCTGTTTGGCGCGGGTACAAGCTACGGCACCGGAGCTGGAACGAATCCCATAACCATGATGGTGGGTAACTTCGATGGCAACAGCACGCTCGACCTGATAGTAGCGAATGGGAACTCGGCCGGGGGCCATATCGCTATGTTCGGCAACGGTTCCGGCGGCTTTGTCCCGGGAACACTCACTGGAGTTAAGAAGCACAGTCTTATTCTTGCGGACGTTAACCACGATAATCGGAGCGATATTGTTTCGGTCAATAGAGACAACTACACGGCGACTGTGGAGACGGCAAATGGGTCGGGTGGGATCGCCACGACGACCACTATTCGAATCGCCAAGAGCCCTACCGGAGTTACCGTCGGAGATCTTAATTCCGACGGGCACCCTGACATCATCGCTGTGGAGGGTGAAATTAACAGCATCTCGGTTGCATTAGGCGACGGCGCTGCGAATTTCAATAACCCCCCAGTTTTTGGAACCGATCAGGGCTTTTTGCTGGTGAACGATTTTAATAACGATGGAAAGCTGGATGTCGTCACTGCGGTTACGACTTCTTCCGCCATCGCGCTGAGATCCGGTAATGGCGCCGGGAGCTTATCCGGTGCACTCAACTTTTCGACGGGAAGTGCGCTGCCAGCGCCGAAGCATCTTGCAGCCGCTGATCTCAACCGGGATGGACGGTTGGATTTGATTTCAGCTAACAACACTAACAACAGCGTGTCGGTACTGCTCAATAATGGTTCCGGTTTTGCACCACCGACTGTCATTCCAATTGGTGGCAGTGCGTTCGCGCTGGCGGTCGGTGACGTCAACAACGACGGCAAGCTTGATTTGGCGGTAGCCACTTCGAGTATCAACGCTGTACGCATTTTGACGGGCGACGGATTTGGTGGGCTCGCTTTGACAGGGAATGTCCCGGTTGATGGCAGTCCCTTTGTAGTCGCCGTTGCTGATCTAAATAACGATGGAAAGCTGGATGTGATGGCCGGCACGAGTGCAGGCAAGCTTTCCGTGGCGCTGGGTAATGGAACGGGTGGATTTGCGGATGCCGTCCATCGCGCGGGTATCTTCACTTCGCTTTCCAGCCCTCAGTCGATGGTGGTTGATGATTTTAATCGCGACGGTAAGCAGGACATCGTCGTTGCAGCGTTGGCTGATTATTCAAATGGCTATTGGGGTGACGGAACGGGCGGATTTGAAAGCGCTTTTCCGATCTTTACCGGCTACGTGGGGCCGGCGTCGATTACTTCGGCGGATTTCAACGGCGATTCAATTCCAGATCTGGCGGCTGCAAACGTCCAATCGGACGAGGTGGCCGTGACTCTGGGAATTGGTAACGGCGCGTTTGCAGCACCCCTGGTTTACGGGATGCCGATCACAACCTTCATAGCCGCCGGGGACTTCAATAGTGACGGAACCACGGATATCGCGGTTACCGGCGCGGGCATCACAATGTTTTTTAACGTCTGCAAATTTTCCCGCGCTAACAAAACCGTAGACTTTGATGGTGATGGATTCACAGACATATCGGTGTTCCGACCGTCAGCGGGTTACTGGTTTATTGTGAACAGCTCGAACAACACGGTTCTGTCCGTGCCGTTTGGGACGAGCGGAGACGTTCCCGCGGCCGGCGATTTCGACGGCGACGGCAGGACTGATATCGCGGTCTTTCGCGGATCTGTCGGGACCTGGTATTACCTGCGAAGTTCGGATGGCGCGTTCGCGTTCCAGCAGTTCGGTTCAAACGGCGACATTCCTGTCGTGGGCGACTACGACGGCGATGGCCGCGCGAACTTTGCGGTATGGCGACCGTCGACAGGGTTCTGGTACACGTCGCTTGATCCCGGCACGAATTACGGTGCAGTTTTTTGGGGACAAAGCGGGGACGTGCCGGTGCCCGAAGACTACGATGGTGACGGTAGAACTGACGTAGGCGTGTTTCGCGGTTCGAATGCGCGTTGGTACGTTTTGCGGTCACTGACCGGATATCAGGAAGTTGCGTTTGGCTCCAACGGCGACATTCCAACTCCAGCGGATTTTGACGGCGACGGCAAAGCAAACTATGCATTGTTCCGGCCGTCGACTGGCTATTGGTATACATCGCCTGATCCGGCAATCAACTATGGCGCGGTGCAATGGGGGCAGAATGGCGATGTACCGGTGCCCGGTTATTACGACGGAGACGGCAAAGTTGATCACTCTGTGTTTCGATCAGGAGCTTGGTACATACGTCAGAGTACCAACGGAGGATTGAGGAGTTTTAGCTTTGGGTCCGCAGGCGACATCGCGATTCCAACAGCTCCGTAGACAACAGAGGTTGCAAAAAAAGCTGAGCGCGGCGGGTTGAATCCGAAGCGCTCAGCTTTTTTGTAATCAGTCCCGCAGGAATTCACCGGCAGCGAGAGCGCTCTTTCTTAACGCTGCTTCAATGCGTTCTTTGCTGATAGAGTCATACGTTGCCTTGTCTGTCGTTACGATTTTCCCGCCCATATCCATCGCGCTGAAAGCATCGAACGGAAACTCGTCTGTGACTTCATACCCTTTGTTGCGCGGCACTAAGAAGACCCGCTCACCCGCCCAGATAAGATTAAACGGAATCCCGCGCTCCTGAAGTCTCATCACGTACTCTGTGACCAACGCGACTGATTGATTGCCTTGAAAGATGAAGCCTGCGGCGGGGTATGCGTTCAGGTCAGAGACGCGCTTGCCAGCCGTCACCTGCTGTTTTTCAATCGCAAACGGATGCCTCCGGTAAATTGAATGAAGATGAAGGTGATTGACTGAGGCTCCTGCATGGAGGGAATTAAAGAGGAGCGCGAACCTTGCGCTTCTGTCACGCAGCAGAAAAATATCTTCGATAACTGACCTCTCGAGAGTCTGTAAATGATGAGGCAGGGTCAATCGCTTGCCGCTTATTCTGACTGGCAACCAGATAAAATGTCCCTCTCTCTCAAGTGGCACTGCGTTGTAGTATGCATTCCAGAGATGATGCTTTAGCTTAATCTGAGCAAGCGGAGCGCGACGCAACAGACTCAATGTATTGGTAGGGTCTTGGCAGTAGAACCTGCATTCAATAGAATCAGGAGAGAGTTCCGGCTGCCGTCCGGGTATCAACACACTCCCTCCCGGCCTAAGCTTTCGATAGCCGTTGAGCTGACACCTGAACTCCGTGCCGGGAATATTTTTCTCTGCGAACACAGCCTCGATAATCTGCTCGGTGCTGAGATTTCGTGCGAAATAGCGGAACCCTTGAGCTGAATGGGTAATGCCGAGCACTATTTTGTCCATCCGCTTCCAGCGGCCCGCCGGGTCGTCGTGTGGCGCAGCGAATTCGCTGGCGAGCTGTCCGGCCTCGACGGCCTTGCCCCAGATTGCTGAGAGGTCTAGTTCAAGCACAGTTGAATATAAACTCTGGTTAATATGAAAGCCTGCTTTTTTCGCTTTGACGCCATCATCTGCTTCATCGATGACCCACTACCTGAAAGCTGTCATCCTTGCTTAACATGAAAGCTATTATCCTTGCGGCCGGCCTTGGCTCCCGTTTAGGGCCTCTGACCTCAGCGCTACCAAAATGCCTGCTTGAATTGCACGGCAAACCGCTTCTGCTGCACCAGCTTGACCTGCTTGCGGCGTGCGGCATAACAGAGGTCACGATTGTGACGGGATTTGGCGCAGCGCAGATTCGATCGCGGGTGAAGGGAAGGGCGGCCTGTGTCTATTACCCTGACTTTGCTTCGACCAATAATTTGTTGACCTTACATTATCACCGGCACCTGCTCGCAGGCGATGTATTATTGCTCTTTTCCGATGTGCTGCTCACGCGTCAGGGCTTGCAGGACTGCATCACTAATTCATCCGACTTTGCTCTGTTGGTCGACACTTCAAGATGTCTTGAAGCGACTATGCGGGTTTGCCTCACCGGCGGCGCGATAACGGACATCGGCCCGCACATCAGCAGCGCAGTGGGTGATGGTAATTTCATCGGCATCGCTAAATATTCGGCGCAAGGATCACATCTGCTGGCAGAGGAGTTGAGCCGGATGGTCGCTATGAGCGATTGCACTGATAATTACTATACGGCTGCACTCGCGCGTCTTGCTGCAGGAGGCCACAGGCTCGAAGGTGTCCGGCTCAACGGAAGCCCCTGGGTTGAGATAGATACCATGGAGGAATATCTAAGCGCGCAGGAGAAGACTTTTTACCTGGCAGGCTTTGTCGAACCGGGCAAAGGGGATGGTCGCGAATGACGAACTTAATTCACAGGAGCATGTGGCCGGAAGGAGCGGATTAATGTGTGGTCTGGTCGGCGCGTTGCATCTGGATAGCTCCGGCATTGCAGATCCGCAGGTGGTCATACGGATGCGTGAGTCCCTCAAGCACCGAGGCCCGGATGATTGCGGACTATACATTCAAGAGCGAATTGGTCTGGGGTTCCGCCGCCTCAGTATTATTGATGTGTCCGGCGGTCACCAGCCTATGGTGGATAATGAAAGCGGTCTCGTTCTTGTTTTCAATGGAGAGGTTTATAACTACCGTGAACTGCGTGCAGAACTTGAGGCGCTCGGTCAACGGTTTGTGACCCGGTCGGACACTGAAGTAGTGCTCAAAAGCTATGCTCAATGGGGACGCAAAGCCGTCAACCGCTTCACCGGCCAATTTGCCTTCGCAGTGTGGGACCAGCGCAACGAAGAACTTTTGCTGGCACGTGACCGGCTTGGAATAAAACCGCTCTACTGGACGCGCGTTGGCGATGAAATCCTTTTTGCCTCAGAAATCAAGGCTTTCTTTCAACATCCGGAGTTCCGCGCAGAGGCAGACCTCGATGCTGTGTCGAGTTATCTCACTTTCCGTCAGGCCGTGTGGGACATCTGCTTCTTCAAAGGCGTCTACAAGGTTCTGCCGGGCCATTTCGTCAGCATCTCGGGCCGTGACATTACTGACCATGTTTACTGGGAACTCCCCCTCCCGCACCCGGATGAATCTCTTGATGAAAAGGTTTACCTTGAGCGTGTAGAGGAGTTGCTCACTGAAGCCACGCGACGCTGCATGATTTCGGATGTTCCGCTCGGAGCTTATCTGAGCGGCGGACTTGATTCGAGCATCCTCGTCGCCATCATGAACCAACATTCCCCGGCTCAACTACACACCTTCTCAATCGGGTACGAGGAGCAGAACTATGATGAAGGCCAATACGCGCGCCAGGTCGCTCAACACTTCAAGACGCAGCACCTGCATGTCGTGTTCCCGAAGCATGACTATCAACACGATTGGTTAAAACTACTGCGGATGAGAGATGCGCCGCTATCCATACCTCATGAGATCGCTCTTTACCACCTTTCCGTCGAGCTTAAGAAATCAGTGACGGTGGCGATTTCAGGCGAGGGGGCGGACGAGCTTTTCGGCGGGTACGGGCGTGTTCTGCGCTCGCCTATGGATTGGAAGAAAGTTTCATTGGCGCGCTCGATTTTGGGCGATTCATTAGCAGCTCGCTTAGGGGCTTTACCGGCACTGAGAGAAACCCCGCTCGGCTGGCTGCGCTGTCGGTCGCAAATGGAGCACTTTTTTGAGGTTTATAATTGGATACCGTTTGAAGAAAAATGGAGCTTGATGAGCCGCGATGCCCTGCTCTCGATAGAGCATGATGCCCGAACTATCAACGTCTTCAAGAAACTATTCGCGCAGTTGAACAATGCTAATCCCTACGATCGCCTGCTTCATGTTTTCCAGAAAATACATCTCGGATGTCTGCTCGACAGGCTCGACGCGATGAGCATGGCCGCGAGCGTCGAAGGCCGGGTTCCTTTCGTTGACCACGAATTGATTAATTTTGTCATCAACATGCCGGTGCGTTATAAACTTCGTTGGAAATCTACACTGTCAAGATTGCGCGCCACGACCAACACGGCAGCGCAAGTCTCGGAGCGGCTCGACACGAACAAATACCTGCTGCGCCGGCTCGGAAGCAGGCTGCTTCCTGACAATATCTCGCGCCGTAGGAAATTGGGATTTCCGACCCCGCTCGACGGGTGGCTACGTGACGGCCTCATGGATTCAGCACGGGAACTGCTGCTGGATAAACGGACGCGAGAGCGAGGCGTCTTCGATCAGCAAGCTGTGGCCCGACTCTTAGCGAGCGCGCAGCATCTGCCCTACGACTTTTACGGCAAGAAAGTCTGGATGTTGATGAACGTCGAGCTTTGGTTCCGAGAGTTCATTGACGCTCAACCGAGGCCGCAGACGATCCCGGAGCCTGACACCATTCTGGCAGCTTGAATGTGATGAACACCGGACAAGCCCAATACATGATTGATGCCTTAAACCTGTGCGGCGTCAGACATCTGGTGGTTGTTCCCGCCTCCGGGCTGGAATCCGTCTTTAGTCATTTTGAAGCGCACGGTTCCTGTATTTACGCAACGCGTGAAGAAGAGGCCGTCGCGATTGCCGCCGGTTTAAGTTTAGGTGATGAGAAAACAACAGTTGTCATGGCGCAGGCGGGAGTCGGAAATGCTCTGAATGCCGTTTTCACTCTGGCGGATGCTTACGACATTTATTTCCCTATTCTGGTCTGTTTTCGCGGCCAGCAAGACCCGAACGTGGTGCAACGTGTAAGCGCAAAGCAAACCCGCCTTGTCCTGGAAGCGCTCGATTGTGTTGAGTTATCGTGGGATACCCATTCGAGCGTGGAAGAATTCAAAAAGCTGGTTGATAACCAGCAACGTTGGATTAAGTGCTCGCTCTAACGGAAACGGCATTTCTATGCTCTCGCGTATCGAAGCGCTCGGACAAATCACCCGCAGCCTCAATCATCATTCATGTATCGTCTCACCTCTCGGATATATCACGCGCGAGCTGTTTTCCTTGACGGCAGAAATACGCGAGCGGTGTTTTTACTGTATGGGTTCGATGGGCAGCGTCGTCCCCCTCGCGCTCGGAGTCTCTCTAGCGCGTCCATCGGTGGATGTCCTGGCGATTGAAGGTGACGGGTCTCTTTTGATGAACTTGGGCGCGCTGGTGACTTTGCGCCGTTATGGCAGAGGACGGATAACTCTGTTCGTCTTCGATAACCGTTGCTATGAATCAACAGGCGGACAGTCGAGTCAGCCCGACGGCTTTAACATCGAAGAAGTATGCCGGGCGACGGGCCTCCCGACCTCTGTTGCGACAGAGGCGCACCACCTCGAAGAGTTCCTGGAAATGCGTGCGGCGTCTTTTGAGCCTACTATGGTCTTAGTTGTTAAAGTCGGGTTGTCGTCACCTGCCGGGCGTGCGGAGGAGGAACCAGGAGTCATTGCCGGCCGCTTCTCAAAATGGCTCATCCGTACTGGCCGGACAATCCGCTAATGGCGTTCCTAGCTTTGCACGTCTTGAAATCCTACTAATTCATGAATCCTGTCGAGGCTCAGTATTTCATCTTCTACTTCAATCGCGCGCCCGCTTTGACGAAGCTTCGTGAGGACTTCTTCCATCGCCTTCAAAGCTGCGCGAAGCGCCTGATTCGCATAGATGACCATCTTGAAGCCTGCGTCACGCAGTTGCTGCAAATCCATCTCCGGGAACATTGTCGGAATAACCACCAAAGAGTTCGGCGCGTTCCACCTCTCAAGCACACGTTGCAGTTGAGGCCACGATTTGGAATGAATGACAAGTAGGTCGGCCCCCGCTTCCAGATATGCGCTGCTCCGATCTATGCACTCACTGATGTCACATCCGGCTATGATGGCTTCGGTGCGGGCGATGAACATGAATTCCTTAGACCTTTGCACATCTTTACCGGCTTTAATCTTTGAAACCATTTCCGGTAAGGTAATGAGCCGCCGGTCAGCGTGGTCGAACAGACTGCATCGCTTTGGATATTGGTTATCATCAATGCAAACGGCCGAAATGCCTGCGCGTTCAAATTCGCGCACCGTATGGATAGTGTTGTTAATGTCTCCATAACCGTTTTCACAATCAGCGATGACGGGAATCTCGACGCTCGCCACCATATTCCTCCCGACATGGAGCATTTCACTCAAAGTGATAAGGTTAGCATCGGGCAAAGCCCGCTCAGCGACGGAAACGGCGAAACTGCTTAACCAGACAGCATCGAAGCCTGCTCTCTCAACCAGACTGGCGCTAATCGCGTTATGCGCGCCACCCACCACCACTGTGCCATCTCTTTGAACCAATTTTTGAAATGCCATACCTGCGTAGACCTTTTCTTCACCGGGATTCGGGCTTAAAAAAATTAATCTCTGAAATATATCCTACGGCTCCCGGAACCGACTCGTCAGGCATGACCCGATTTGTTGTGTCACTAGCGAGGACTCCTGCATTGAGGAGATTACATTCCATCCAAAGTCATCCGCCCATCGGAGTAATCCCTGGCGCAGTTTCGTTTGATGCCTGATGAAGTCCTCCGGGTTCAGGGTAGCGTCGCGCCCGCACTCGTAAGGGGTCACGTCAGGCTTTCTATGCAAAGCTTCTTCCGGCGTGATGTCCAGATAAATGGTCACATCAGCCGGGGGCAGGCTGCGGACGGTGGCTTCTATCCACTCGGGGTCGCACCCGAATTCAATCTCTGCCACAGCATGCTTCATCCAATAGCCGTCCAACAGATAGACGCGGGAGGAATCACGCCAATTAATCTTTTGAAGGGTAAGACTGATGGTCCAGAAGAGAAACATGGCCCGGCCAAGACCCTCCATCTCGGAGTTGCACACGCGCACCTCGTTGCGAGAGGAGCGAATAAAACGGCATTCGGGAAACTTCTCCACATCGAGTATGTCCCACCTATCAACTATCTCTGCCTGCCAGCCTTTTTCTTCAAGCCACTGACGAACCATTTTCACTTGAGTGGTCTTGCCGGCCCCATCGCAGCCCGCAAAGGCGACGAGCATGTAAGCGTTTCTCCTTTTTGATGATTCTCCACTCGCGGTTCAAAGACAGTGCCGGGAGGCGCGGGATCAAAGAGCGCGGGCAGCAGGATTGATGGCGTTCTCCCGTCACATATCACGCTTTCGACACCCATCTCCGCAAGGCGGAGCAGAGTCTGGACCTTGTTTTTCATGCCGCCGGACACATCCTGCTGTAGGGATGCGCCAGCGTGATTGAGCACGGCCTCTTGATTTTCTCCGGTGACGCGCTCGATGACCTCCGGTTCGCCGGACGAATAGTTCATGACGCCCGGCACGTTCGTCATCATAACGACACGCTTGAGTTGTAATCGGCCGACGAACAATTCGGGGATGCAGTCGCTGGAAAAGATGACAAACCGTCGGTGCGAGTCGAATACCATATCCCCCGACAGAATGGGGAGTACGCCTAGCGACAGGGCATGTTTGATAGGTTCTATAAAAAAGTTTTGCGGCTTGCCGTCGTGGCTCACCAGGTGACCGGAGGCTTGAAAAGGATAGCAAGGAACTCCTGCCTGCCGGAAAATGTCCGTCACTATCGACATCAGCTCAAACATCTTGACAGTCATCATCGAGAGGTCGACGTGTTTCCAGTCGTGCGACGCCTCTCTTAAATTGTAGCGGTAGGGTACTCCGTTGCCGTAAGAGCCGCCGCCTAAGACCATGATTAGCCTGCCCTGAAGCTCGTCCCAACCTGAGCGCACAACCCGGGCAAACTCATGAATGATATCGATGTTCGGTGTGCAGTATTCATCTTTGTGAGATATCAGCGCACCCCCCAGCTTGACGATGAATGCGGCAGGCATTTCATCGGCGGCCTGGTAAGAGGGTGGCTTCAAAAGCGGATGAACGTGAGTCTCTGTTTTCATGAGTACCGCTCCGATGGAGGCAATGCTCTCTTCTTAGGTTCCCCATTCGATGAAACGCTCTGACCGTCCCTGAGCGCGTCTGGCTTGCCTTCGGGCGAAAAGCTGAACCCAACCTGATTTACTTGAGCGAGCAAACGCTCGATGATGCCTGGCCGGAGCTTGCCGCGCCGGTCTCCGTTGGCAATGAGTTTAGCCTCGCGTACAGTCGTCGTCCCATCGAACAATAAAGTGAGCGCAAATTCGCGCGGCGACATCTTGAGCGTCTCATCGAATTCGTTGAGCCGCGCCATGATGACACGCCGCTCCGCAAAGAAGAAATCCACGTCGAAATCCAGATAAGGCAGCGTGAAATCGTGCGGCTGGCGTGCTCTTCGAGGCCACGTGAGCGGATTCTGTTTCGCCGCCGCTCCCTTTACCAGATGAAGCTCGGCCCACCTGAAAACCGCACGCGCAAATGTTGTAATACGCAATGCGTGGTCGAGCGCAGAAGTCTCATCGGGGTGTTCCGGCGCGCGATGTAGATGCCACATCTGTTGGCTGGCCGTCCGTCCGGTTGGTCGAATTCCGAGTGAACGCTCCCAGTCGGAAGGCACAGACTCCAACATCCGGCTTCTCCATTTGCTTAACGGGTTCGTCAGTTGATATCCAGCCAGTAGAGCATCTACAGCGTGACCGAGCAACTCCTGCGCAGCGAACACCAGCGTGCTAAAGTCACCCACCTCACGAGACCCGACCATATCAACTTGAATGGTGCGTGACATCTGGCGCGCGACTTGTAGCTTGAGGCGAGCCATGTCTCTCAACGGCGGCAACCGCGACATCACTCGCTCTCTTTTACCCCTGTAAAGAACGTGGCCGTGCAGCAACCGGTGCATAAGAGTGCGCTCATCAAGGGTGAATTTCACTGCATGCATCACGTTCCAGGGTAATTGCGACCATCTCTCAAAACGAGCGAGTAGCTCTTCGACCTCGGCCAATTGCAATATTCGCACGTCAATCAGGCATTTGCCGATTAAGAGGGTGATGTGGCCCTGCGGAGGAAGCGACCTCTCGTTGCGCGGTGTAACCCACAGTAAGTCCAGATCGGATTTGCTGTTGCCCAATCCCTCCGCCAGCGAGCCTACGGCGAGCAGTACGTCGCCGTTGCCAAGTCTAACGGCCGTATCTACGTTCGATAAAATGGCTGACAGTTCAATGCCCTTGCGGCACAAGAATTCCCCTATGTTCATGGATAGATACCAAAGCGTTGGTTGTAACTGTATTCGATAGACTCCTCACTGGTGATGCGATTGAAATCTCGCATCCGCTTGCAAAACAATGCCTCTATCCGCTCAACCTCGGCATCGGCTGCCTTCTGCTCGATCAACTCCGCCGTGTAGGCCACATGACTCAACTCATCCCTCAACAAAGAGTCCAGTATCTTCGACACTCGCGCCTTATTCTCCGAAGGACAATGCGCCGCCAGCGCCGTCCGCTGCATCAAGTGATGGATGGTCGTGCGAATCTCGGCAATGTTCATCTGCATGTAATCATCCACCGACGGCTTGTGCGCATAGGGCGAGCCCTCGACGGCATAGAGTTCCTGCGTCATGGCAAAGTGTGGCGATAGCTGGTTGAGTTCGGCGCGGAAATCTGCTTCGACGGCATTGGGGAAGCAGAGGTCGAGCAGAGCCAGATAAGCAAGCGCATGGCTCGACTCATCACAGGCGTGACGCTTGAGCAGGAGTTGCTCATGGCGGTCGTCATCGGAGCAGGCCGCCAGCGACCAGAGACGAGTGGCGCCATCGCCTTCGCGTTCGGCGTTGGTCATCAGTGACATCGCCAGCCATTGTCCGCTCGTTGACGCCTCGCTATACATGTCTGCGTAAAGTTTTGTTGCGAACGGAGGGAACTCTTCCCAGAGCGCCCTGTCGAGAGCATTGAGGTAGATGGGGCACTCCGTGGGCGAGTCGCGTTGAGACAACGCGACTCGCGCCACGGCAGCAACCCGATCAACCGATGGTTCGGCGCTCAGGAGAGCAGATACATCCATGCCATCACCTTCATGAATGTTCACCAAAATTAGAGAAGTGTTCTCCGGGAAGTCACCAAGGTCAAACATCAAACAGTTATTACCTCTCCGCTGTAACCGTAGATGATTTCATCCTGATTGCTAGGTTTATATGGGCCGGGATTGTCCATCCCGAAATCACACAGCAAACGTCGCTGGCGCATGGTCAGTGTTCGCCCGGAATCATTGAGCACTGGGTCGAAACGCTCGTGAGGCCGCAAAGCAAGCTGTCCATATCTGAAAACAATGCTATACCGCGTTCGCCCTGAGCGATTGGGCGCCACCGCATGCCATAGCGTGTGCGGAAAGAGAAGCACGTCGCCGGGCTTCGCCAGCACCTGAAGTGAACCATCCGGGAGTTCGCCGTTGGGGCCGATTCGACGATTCAAGTCATTAATCATCGAGTGCTCGTTCGACTCTGTCACTCTCACGCGGTGCGACCCCGGAACAAGCGCGAAATTGCCGCTGTCCGGAGCCGACACGTCCGTCAAAAAGAGCTGTATCTTAATCTGGAGAAATGCGTTCTCATCGTCCGGCAGAACTTGTTGTAGACCAAGCCCCAAGTCAGTGTGAAAGTTCGTGATGGTTTGGTCTGCATCTCCCCGAACGAAGATTTCGGTTCCCATCAGTTGGAGATGAGAGCCAATCAGTGAGACTAGCTTTCCGAAATATCCCGGATGGTCAATGAGGAGGTCAAACGCCTTAGACATACGCAGGACGCGGACGAGTCTATAGGAGTTCTCATGATAAATGGCCTCACGGCGTTCCGCCCCGATGCTGCTGGCATCGTTGACCACACCCAACACTTCTGTCAGAAGCGACGCCACTTCGGCAGGAGGGAAGACACCTCTCAAAAGCAGGAAGCCGTTTTCGCGGAATGTTTTTTCTTCGGCTGGAGTGGTTAAGTTAAGCTGCGACACGCTGGCCTCCTCGTTGAGGTCGGGTAGTGGGGTTGCCCCTTCGGCTCAGCGCCGTCATTCAAATATTCTTTGCCCAAGCTCCTCACTGGTGATGTGATTGAAATCTCGCATCCGCTTGCAAAACAATGCCTCTATCCGCTCAACCTCGGCATCGGCTGCCTTCTGCTCGATCAACTCCGCCGTGTAGGCCACATGACTCAACTCATCCCTCAACAAAGAGTCCAGTATCTTCGACACTCGCGCCTTATTCTCCGAAGGACAATGCGCCGCCAGCGCCGTCCGCTGCATCAAGTGATGGATGGTCGTGCGAATCTCGGCAATGTTCATCTGCATGTAATCATCCACCGACGGCTTGTGCGCATAGGGCGAGCCCTCGACGGCATAGAGTTCCTGCGTCATGGCAAAGTGTGGCGATAGCTGGTTGAGTTCGGCGCGGAAATCTGCTTCGACGGCATTGGGGAAGCAGAGGTCGAGCAGAGCCAGATAAGCAAGCGCATGGCTCGACTCATCACAGGCGTGACGCTTGAGCAGGAGTTGCTCATGGCGGTCGTCATCGGAGCAGGCCGCCAGCGACCAGAGACGAGTGGCGCCATCGCCTTCGCGTTCGGCGTTGGTCATCAGTGACATCGCCAGCCATTGCCCGCTAACTGAGACGGCGCGATAAATATCAGAATATTCTGCCGTGCCAAATGGAGGCGGGTCTTCGTTAAGCGCCCTGTCGAGAGCGTTGAAGTAGATGGGGCACTCGGTGGGCGAGTCGCGTTGAGACAACGCGACTCGCGCCACGGCAGCAACCCGATCAACCGATGGTTCGGTGCTCAGGAGAGCATGGATATCCATGCGACTACCTTTCGAGAGTTCTTAATCAACTCAATTAAGCTTTGAGTTTTGTGAGTGCAGGCATAAGACATTGGATCGACGGGGCATTTGAGGGCCGCGTCATGCCATGTCTGCGGAGTCTTTATGATTGCAAGCATTAAGCATTGGATCTGACGAGGCGTTGCCGCCATGTCATGCCACGCTTGCTTGAGTCTCACGAGAGCAGGAATGAAGCATTGGATCTGACGGGGCATTTGACGGCCGCGTCATGCCATGCCTGCCTTGAGGCTCAGTTATTGCAGGCATGCGGCATTGGATCGAACGGGGCGTTGACCGCCACGAATGCCATGTCTGCTTGCGGATACGCGCGCACGAACTGCTCAAGGTTGCCTTGGTCAAAGATAACCTTGCCATCCCGAACGCGGCCGATAACTTTTACAATACGGCCCTCTGCGGCCATCTTGTTTACTGAGATGGCGCATGCGCCTGTTACCGGGCCGATTTCGCACGAAGTAGTGTCCTGCGGAGTCTCCGCCGAACTCTTCGCGCCGACCACGGTGCTAGCGGCTATTGTCGCGGCCGCTGCCCCGCCTAGCGTCCCGAGGAACTGGCGCCGGTTCGATTCATCCGGTGCTTCCTTCTCTCGTGGTTTCTTTTTATTCATATTGTCCTCCAAGTGAATTGGGGTTCTGTACCCACTGGACAGTGACCTTATCTACACCCTTTGATATTTCCTGTCAAGGTTTATGCTGCCTGCCTGCGTCTGGTTTAGCACGGAATGTAATATCTGTTACAACAAATGTTAACTCCAAACACCGCGTAGACTTACAATTTAATTGACAGATAAACTCAAGGGCACGTATCATGCCCGCCACATCACGCGCCTGTAGCTCAGCTGGTTAATGGAACCAATCATAGGAGGTCACCTCACACCAACGTATAATCTAATCTGGTACGGACGGCTCGTTGGATCCGAGACCGCCACGACTAAGGCGGGTTGTTGCTGTGGGAGGCCATCCTAAGTGAGTCCTAGAGCGATGGGTTGATAATCCATAGGTCGCGGGTTCGAGTCCCGTCGGGCGCACCAACATCTACTCCGCCGGACAAGCAATTCCGGCTTCACCAGAATGAGGTGAGATATGAAAAAACTTCACGATGTTCTCAAGCGCCGCGTCAAAACCGACGCTTCCAGGACCAGTTCCTCGTTGGTCGAAAAACCTCTCCGAGGTGCAACACAGAAGTGTGTCGGCAATCTGGGTGAGAATGGCTGCGGCTAATCTTCAGCCTCCTGTCTTATGACTCCAATGGCATAACAGATAACGACTGACGGCCTCTCGCATCCGGCAACTAAGCCTGATATAAGCCTCTCGAAGGAATCTGTGTGCAACTTAACGGCACCCGCTTTCCGGTCTCCTCCTTGCTTGGTGCGTTTCTGCCGGTATGTTGCCGGGTTCGGTAGACAAATAGCGTGCAGATATGTCCCGTGCAATATATGGAATCGGAATGCGGGTGCCGAATGTTAGTTTAATCCCGCACCTGTTAGAGACCACGCAGCGAATCGATTTCGTCGAAATCCTTCCAGAGAGTTTCATCCAGTTTGGCGGCCATCGCCGTCGCCTTTTAGATGCCCTCGCAGAACGCTATCCGGTCATTCCACATGGCGTGAGCCTGTCCATCGGCGGTGCAGATCCTCTGGATTTGGAGTTTCTGAAAGGAGTTCGGGAACTGTGTCAGCGCGTGGATGCGCCATATTGGAGCGACCACATTGCGATGTCCATGGTGGACGGCATCTATCTTCAAGAGCTGTTCCCATTGCCATCCTCCCGACAGGCTATTGATCACATCGTGCAGCGCATTGGCGAAGTGAAGCGTTATTGTGACGCGCCGCTGCTGCTTGAAAACATCGCTTTCTATTGCAACATGCCTGGCGGCGAGTTTGACGAGGCGAGCTACCTGCGACGAATTCTGGAAGCCGCAGACATCGGGTTTCTGCTGGATGTGAGCAATGTTTATGTCAACAGTCAAAACTTCGGCTTTGATGCGAAAGCGTTTATTAAATCGCTTCCGCTTGAGCGCGTACAGCAACTGCATCTCGGCGGCTGCGCCTGGCGAGACGACTTGCTCTTCGATAGCCACGCGGGGCCGGTTTGGGATGAGGCCTTACAACTATTTCAATTCACGTTAGAGTGTCTGGGTAGGCCGGTTCCGATCTGTGTCGAATGGGAGACTTCGATTCCTTCGTTTGAATCTCTCCTGAACGAAGTGCAAAGAGTTCGCCATGTCGCCGAGCTGGCCGGCACTGCGGAGCATCATGCGGAGCAAGATAAATCTGGCGAGGTTTTTCGAAATCACCTCTCCGTTCCTTAAAGGTCAGGCTGACCGCGAGCAGACGGCCCAGGCTCTCTTCGGGCCGGATGCAGGCTCTGGTCGAGATGCGCGCGGCCTCTCGTTCTATCGTGATTTGGCTTTGGGTCTCGCCCTGCAGGCCGTGTTTCCTCGCCTTGAGTCTGTCATCATCGAACATCTGGGAAAAACAGGTTGGGATGCGCTCACGAAGGGCTATTTTGAAAGCTATCCGGCGCGCCATTTTGAATTGAATATGAACGGGGCGCGTTTCCCCGAATTTCTGGAGCAACACGCGAGCCGCGCCGGTCTGCCGTCATGGGTCGCCGAGCTTGCCGATTTCGAGTGGTGGGAGTGGCAGACCTTGACCGCCCCTGATGTTCCCGCAGATGCAAGGCCGCAGGAGGGATTGCTCCGGCTCGGAGCAACCGTCGAACTCCGTCCCTATACGCACGATTTAATCGACTGGTGCGCCGCGTCAGACCCGAACAGCTCTCCGGCAGAGCGCACCGCCGTCATCATCTTCTGGCGCGACGCCAACTCGGATGCATGGCGTCGTAACGGTGACGCTTTAGACCTCGAACTGCTTTGGCTGATAGAGCAAAAAGAGGCCCTCACGCCGTTGACCCTAAGAGACCTCGACGAATCATGGGAGGCCACTGAAGGTCGGATAGCCGAAATGCTTCGGGATGGCATTCTTCTCGGACATCTTCCGGCGATGAATTTAACGGATTCGGCCACTATCAGTCTCTCGCCTGAGGACTTGGAGATAGTCACACGCTCAACCAAAGAAGGCTACGGGCTGTCGGCGCAAGCTTTCTTTGAAGCCAGTCTTGAGCATGACGTGAGCCAAAACCATCGAGCGTTTCTGGAAAGTATCGAAGCGCATCCTCCCTTTAGTCTTCTTGATTTGGGATGCGGAGCTGGCCGCGACCTCAAATATTTTCACCTTCAGGGGCATCACGCGGTGGGCCTTGACGGAGTGCGAGAGTTAGTAGAGATAGCGCAGGATTACTCTGGATGCGAAGTCCAGCACAATGATTTTCTAGACATGACCTTGCCTGTCTCGGCCTACAATGGAATCTTTGCTAACGCCTCGTTATTCCATGTTCCCTCGCAAGAACTGCCTCGCATCCTGCGGCAACTCTGGAACGCGCTCAAACCGCGCGGAGTTTTGTTCGCCTCCAATCCAAAGGGAGAGAATCAGGAGGGATGGGTTCAGGGTAGTTACGCTGTGTTTTATGCTCTCGATACCTGGAGTCGATACTTGGAGTCGGCTGGCTTTGAAAGGCTTTTCTATTACTACCGGCCTGACGGGCTACCGGAAGAACAACAGAAATGGCTGGCAACCGTGTGGCGTCGCAGGCCGCAGCAAGGGGACAACGAACAACCGTCATGAACCCAGAGAATCTTTCGTTTGACATGGCAGACGATGGTGAGGATTACGAATGGAATCTGAATCTTCCCCAATCGCCATTTCCGCTGCACGTCGATCTGCGTGCGGCTGAACAGAAAACAACGGATCGGTGGAGAAGCTGGGAACTCTCTCAAAGAATACCCGACGCCGCCGACGGCTCACGCCCGTTCATCCTGCATGACGGGCCGCCCTACGCCAACGGCTCGCTGCATGTCGGCCACCTCTTCAATAAAGTGCTCAAAGACTTTGTGGTGCGTAGTCGCAACATGGACGGTCAAAGATGCCGCCTGATACCTGGCTGGGATTGTCACGGTCTGCCTGTCGAGCAGAAAGTCATCGGTGGAATGATGAAGTCGGGCGAATTCCGCGAGCTTGAAAAGCTCCCGGTCGGGCAGCGGAGTTTGGCGATTCGTCGGGCGTGCGCCAAGTTTGCGCAGGAGTACATCGATCTACAGAAAAAACAGGCGCGCAGCCTTCTCCTGCTCGGTGAATTCGATGCTCCCTACCTGACGATGGCTCCTGAATATGAGGAGTCCGTGCTTGAGTCATTTGCGGATTTGCTGGCGCAAGGCATCGTGTACAGAGGCCTCAAACCGGTTCACTGGTCGACCTCGAATCGGACTACGCTTGCCAATGCGGAACTCGAATACAAGGATCGCGAAGACCCGGCTGTATATGTGCGTTTTGAGGCGAGCGAGCCGGAGCAAGTCGCCAGAGCTTTTGGTGTCACGCCGGATGAGACGCCGTCCTTTCTCATCTGGACGACTCTGCCGTGGGGACTGCCCGCCAATCTCTTAATCGGAGTTCACCCGGAATACCTTTATACACTTGCATCCATAGATGGTCGTCTGACCGTCATCGCCTCAGAAAGGCTCGCGCCCGTCACGGAGCAGGCCCAATGCAAGTCTGTGGAAATTATCGCGGAGACCACTGGTCGGTCCCTTGCCGGTCTCGAATATCATCACCCGTTTTGTGACCGCCGGGGGCGGATGGTGACGGCTGAGTATGTCACGGTTGACCAAGGCACAGGTCTTGTTCAAATTGCACCCGGCCAGGGTTTTGAGGACTTCGAGATTGGCGTCAAGGAGGGAGTCGAAGGTTACGTTCCCGTGCTCGAAGATGGAACTTACGATGACACTGTGCCGGAATGGTTGCGCGGAATGTTCGTCTGGGATGCGAATCCGGTTTTGGTCGAACGATTGAAAAAGTCCGGCCATCTCTTTCACGAACATTCTTATCGACACTCTTATCCACACGATTGGCGCTCAAAGACGCCGGTGATAATTCGCTGCACGGAACAGTGGTTCATTGGCCTTGACCAACACACCGACAGCCATCGTGCTTCCCTCCGGGAACAAGCTCTCGACGCATGCGAAAATCAGATACGTTTTGTGCCCGAATGGGGCAAATTGCGGCTCAGTGGAATGATTGCCGCGCGGCCCGATTGGTGCATTTCACGACAGCGTGCATGGGGGCTGCCGATTCCAGCGTTCAACGTCCCGGACGGAACGGTCTTCCTCACGGCCGCCAGCGTGCGGGCTGTAGCCAAACAGATTGGACGCGAGGGGAGTGACATCTGGTTTGACAAAAAGCCGTCTGAGCTATTGCGCCATTACGATCCTGCGAAGGATCCTGACGCGCCTGCGGGTCTCAAGATTAAATCGCTGGAAAAGATGTACGACACCATAGACGGCTTCTTTGAATCGGGCGTCTCATGGTATGCGGTGATGTGCAAGCGGAATCAGGGTTTTCCAATTGACCTCTATTTTGAAGGCTCCGATCAGCATCGCGGCTGGTTTCAGCATTCTCTCTGGCCTGCTCTGGCGATTAAAGGTCAGCCGCCCTTTAAATGTGTCGTCACACATGGATTCACGGTTGATGATCTCGGTCGCAAAATCAGCAAGTCGCTGGGCAATGTGATAGAAGTTGAGACGTTGCTCACGGAGTTTGGCGCAGATGTGTGTCGGTGGTGGGTGAGCCGCGCCGACTTCGCCAATGATGTCAAAGTTGATCTCAAATTCTTCGAGCAGGCGCGAGCCTCTTACCTGAAGGTGAGAGCTACGTTGAGGTATCTTATCTCCAACCTGTTTGATCTCAATACCGAGGCGGCCTTGCCGCTCGATGAATTAACTCCGACCTCCGTGGATGCCTACATGCTGTCTCTCGCTGCCGAGCTTCAAAGTCAGGTTCTCAAAGCATATCAGGAACTGGAATTCCGTCACGCGCAAACACTGCTCTATGATTTCTGCAATGACACGCTCTCATCTTTCTATCTCCCGGTGATAAGAGACCGTCTCTATTGTGACCGTCCGGATAGCGAGCGTCGCCGCGCCAGCCAAACAGCCATCCGGCATCTGGTGCATGTGCTGGCCTCACTCATGGCGCCGATTCTGCCGCACACTTCAGATGAAATCTTTCGCGCCATAAACCGGAAGAAAGGAGAGTCAATCCATCTGCATCTCTTTTCGGAATTTGCGTTCAAGGTAAAGCTGGATGAGGGCTGGCCGGACATACTCAAGCTGCGCGCGGCTGTCTTCCGCGCGCTGCGCAAAGCCCGCAAACGTGGAATAGATAACCCGCTCGATACCGGAGTAGTGTTGCCGGATTCTGACCCCGTGCATCATCGCTTTGCCTCTGAGCTTCCACATCTCTTCGGAGTCTCGCGTGTCGAGTTCTCGCCGGGCGCAAAGGGAATTCACATCAGAGACCTGCGAAACCAGCCGCGTTGCCAACGCTCATGGCGGCGCGAAGGCAACGTGCAGCAACGCAAGGGCGGGGTTTGGCTGACGGATAGAGATGCGGGGGCTCTGGGACTTGCGTAAACCTCTTGTGTGCCGGCGAATTTACGAAGTCAGGAAGTTCAGGACACAGGACACAGGACACAGGACACAGAACACAGAACACAGAACACAGAATAAAACGAACTGACTACGATTCTTGTTCTGATCGCACGTTGCAGGCTTCTTACTCCTGAGTTCTGTGTCCTGTGTTCTGCGTCCTGCTTTTCAAGAAGTCCTGAGTGAGCAGAATGAAGATGGGCTTTGCGTTCGATGAAGAGCAATCGCGGCGGGTCGAAGCGATGTATCGAACCTCGGACATCATCGGCCAGCAACGAGAGGTCCTACGTCTTCTCTCCCTCAGGCCGGGCGAGCGTGTCCTCGATATTGGCTCAGGTCCAGGACAGCAAACTTCTGAGCTTGCGGCGGCGGTGGGCGCTTGCGGCAGCGTGCGGGGAATTGATACCAGCGAGAGCATGATTGCGATTGCCCGTCAGCGTTGCCGGGGGCAACGCGGCGTGGATTTCCAGCTTGCACGCGCAACTGCACTTCCGTTCAGAGACAATACATTTGATGTCGTTGTCTGCACACAGGTCTATGAGTACGTCTCAGAGATTGAAACAGCCCTTTTAGAACTCCACAGGATTTTGCGTCCCGGCGGGCGAGCGTTGATTCTGGACACCGACTGGGACTCAATCGTCTGGCATACAACGGACAGAGCGCGGATGCGACGCATGCTTCGGGCATGGGAGGGGCATCTCACCGATCCGCGCCTCCCCGAGACCTTGCTCCCAATTCTGCGCAAGGTCGGATTTCAAACTGTCGAGACACGCCTTTTTCCCCTGCTCAACACCAACTGTAGCGAAGACACGTATAGCTATTGGCTCATTCGCTTTGTCGACTCTTTCGTGGTCGGCAAAGACCACATTACCGCGGGGGATTCACAGGCTTGGGCCGAGGAGTTGCGAAGGCTTCATGACGATGGCTCATACTTCTTTAGCCTCAATCGGTATATCTTCCTGATTCGGAAAGGCGCGTGTTGACATAGGCGGGGTGTGAATGATGTCCGTCCGGCTCTGGATTTCCGCTCGAACCGATGTAGAGTTTTATCGAATCGCTAGAGCCGCACGAGTTCTCAGAAGCAGCTCGTCGGTGTCAACTTCAGGCCCGGCGCTGATGCGTATCAAACCCTTTCTGGCGCCCGCGATAATTCCGTTTTGCCGAAGCATGTGAAGCGTTTGATCGCTCTCAAATCGGGCGTCTCGAAAGCTGACGATTCCGGCTCGTGACCCTGCTTCCAAAGGTGTGGCAAGCGAAATGGCTGGTTCTCTTTGCAAGAGGTCTATCAGGGCTGCGGCAGTAAATTGGACTTGTTCCACACGCCGAGCATAACCTTCCTCAAAATACCCCCGCAACGCTATGCTCAAAGCAGAGAAGTTGAGATGTGAAATTGTTCCGACCTCGAATTGTCTTGCTTCGCGGCTCAGGACGACTTCGGAAGCTTCCAGTTCCGTTGGGTTCGCTAACGCTCTGTAGCCGCCGTAGATGGGCGTCAGCGTCGGTAGTATCCACGGCGCGAAGTAGACAAATCCGGTTCCCTCCGGGCCACGCAGCCACTTGTGACAACCAACAGCCAAACCTCCAATTTCGTCAAGAGCGAAATCGAGTGGCGCGGCGCCGAATCCCTGGACGCCGTCAAGCAACAAAGGGATTCCAAGCGCACGGCAAGTCTGGGCCAAAGGCGCGATATTGTTTCGCACTCCCGACCAGTAATTGACCCAGTCAATCAGCAGAGCCTTCGTATTGGAAGGTAAGCTTTTCAGAGCGTCGGGCGTTACAAGCCCATCGTGCCGACCGACCTCGACGCGCTTGATTCCGAGGCGAAGACGCACGCGCTCAATGGCCGCTTCCACACTGATGAATGCACCGCGCGCAACTGCGACGACATCGCCCGGCTTCAAGGTCAGGGAGTTAAGCAACAGAGCGATGCCTTCAGTAGTGCTCGATGTCAGGGCGATGCCGGCCCTATCCACCTGGAGGAGGTCTGCAATGGCTTCGCGAGTTGATTCCGGCCCCTGAAATTGTTGTAGGTAGAAAGAGTCGTAAAAATCCTCGCGGGCAAGCCGCAAAGCCCCATCTGCAATCGCGGCTGCAACAGCCGGGTGAAGCAAGCCGACGCCAGCAGTATTCGCGTACAATAACTTTTCGCCAGTAGTAGTCATCAGCAACGGAGAGGGCAAAATAACACAGAGACACTGCGAACTTCGCCCGCGTACAATAAACTGGAATTAGCGAAAAGTGTATTGGTGCATTCAAGCTTTAGCGTGTCGAAATCGGCGACAAACTGAAGTTTGTCGGACATTGCATTCTATCCCGAATCAAACTCCCGTCTTTTGAGTACAGCCAAAGGAAGCTGACAGCCAAGCTGCCAACGCGAACAAATGTTCGACTCGTCATAGCGATGCGATTCTCGACCTAGGCGGAACGAGCGCTTGTTGATCCATGTCGCCATGCGCATGTACATTCATGACGCTGCTCCGTACTTGCCTTCGGAAACATGTGGAGGTACATGGCAACGACCATGGGAATGAAAACGATCGTGTTGTAAAAGAGATGGAGCTCGACACGCGGAATCCACAGTTGAATGATGCTGACTGGAACCGGCGAGCCAAAAAGATTGTGACCGAAAAGCGCCTGGCCAAATAGCAAACCGTGCTCGACGTGGTGCCAGAACTGAATCCCGAGCGCAAGCATCCACCAATTACGAGATGTCCCTTGAAATCCATTGCGAAGCGTCCACAGGCCGACGAGCATGATCAGCGCATAGGAATAGTGCATCACCTCGGATTTGACCAACCACGGAAACCACAGCCCCAATACGCCCCTCGCTTCCGGCACCGGCCAGCCGAGAACGTAAATCTGCACAGCCTGCGCCAGATGTTCAGCCCAATGCGCGAGCACGATGATCATAAAAATCTGAAGTGCAGGCTTGTGCCACTCGAGAGCAAGCTTGTCGTAGAATCCCAGCTTCGTTGCCGGTACGATCAATGGGCGTTGGTTTATCGCTTCCATAAGTCTTCTCCTTGATGATTTGATCAGGTTGGTCGCGCGTGAACGACTCAACCAGGCTTTGCACAAAAAAGTCGAAAATCAAAGACGCGTCCAAAAATCGAGAAACGCTTTCAGCGTTATTCATTTCGAATGCCTATACGCGCGCTTTAACGCGAAGTTGTTCTGTGAGCAGCGAGGGAAGAGCTACAAGAATCGGCGGGTCGGTTAGGCGCAACTGCCGCAACTTGAGATTCGCGTTGCCGTAAACCTGGCCACCCTTTACGACGAGCGACCCTTGTCCACTTCCGACCAGCAAGGATGCCGTGTTAGGCAATAAATAATGAAGAGGTTCAGTAGCCACCGGCATTGCCGCTGCAAACAGATAATATCGTCCGTCCAGTAGTGGCCCGACGTTGTAATTCCCGGGCCTGGTCAGCAAGACTCCCGCGACTGGCCGGCCCTGCGGAATTGGGGAGCGAAACAGGCCCACGAAGATGGCCCTGCTGCACGGATGTGGCGCAGTAATCCGTCCGGAAATGCACCCGACGAAACGTGTTGCGGGTGGAAAACTCTGAAGGCTATCCGGTATTAATTCGACCGGCGACGTCATCTGACCGGTCATATGTCGCAATTGGTAAGGAGACAAACCGACCAGTTGCGTGAAGCGGGTCGAGAATGTGCCGAGGCTATTGTAACCAACCTCATAACAGACGTCCGTAACGCGCAAATGCGTGGTCAGCAGCAACCGCTTGGCAGCTTCCAATCGCAACGCATAGAGAAATTGATTCGGCGGAATTCCTGTGACCTGGCGGAATACGCGGTTGAAGTGAAATGCGCTGAGGTTAGCTACCTTAGCCATCTCGTGCAGCGAGAAGGGGCGGTCTAACTGTTCATGCATCTTCAGAATCACACGCTCGACAACACGGCGATGTGATTCAGTGGTATCGTCGCGACCGTTCGTTGTGGAGGAAGTCTGCATAAAAATTTCCTTACGCGTAAAACAGCAGGGGATTGCGTGTGTGTCGCTTAGCGCTGTTCAGAATTAAGCGTACGCACTGAGCGCGTCGAGCAACACGGTCGGGATTGGAACAGCTAACATTTTTTCTCCTTCTCGTTGCATGCAGGCAATCTGCTGCTCGCCCCGCGCAGCCAGTTCCTCTCCGCCAGGCGTGCATCTCCAATATTCAAAAAGCATCGTGATCCGGTTCTGCTTTATTTCACTCAAGCGCATTCGTATGAGCATCTCATCAAAGGCCGAAAGTTCCGCCAGGTACTCGCACGAGACGCGCGTCGTTACCAAGGCGAAGCCGTTCTTTAGCTGGTCCAGAACTTCATGCGCGTGATCGTGCAAGAACATCTCGCGGCACGAGCCCTGCCAACGCACGTGATTGGCGAAATAGACGTTGCCAACCAAATTCGTCTCTTCAAAACCAATTACATGGCGGTATTCATAAGCTCGCATCGTTAAGCCCAAAAAGGATTGCCATGACCACCCGGCCATCATGGCCGCGCACTTCAGTCTCCCAGGTTGCGACTCTGAGGCGCGCAGCAGAGAAAATTACCCAGCCGTCTGTTTCCGCAGATGCAAACAGCAGCGGCGCTTCACGAACGACGCCTGCTTTCTTCAAGCTTTCATGCGCAGCCCAAACTCTGGTCGCGGAGGTCTTGATCTCTTCGGTTGCACTGAGCGAGACAAGCTCTGCCAGCTTCACTCCCTCAGCGCCAAGAAGGTCGAGCCACGCCGAAGCATCGCGCTCTGAGACTTGCTCCACATCACAACCGACTGGCCCCGGCCCCCGTACTGCCAGCGTAAGTTCTCCGCAGTGAGCGGCGGATACGGCAGTTGATTCACCTACAAACGGCTTTCCATTGGGATGGCGCAAGACCGCGACGCTTTGACCAACGGCCATTTGTATTGCCTTATCGCTACGCTCTCGTCGCGAGAGCGCGGCATCACCTTGACAAGCGATAGTCACGCTTGAACCTGGAAACCATTCTCGAAGCCGTCGCTCGATGCATGTGCCGATAAGTGAGTTCGGCCACGCGCCTCGAAATGATGAGTTAGCGATCATGCGCAACCGCAATCCATCCCAACGCTCTCTTACAAGCCCATCCTCTCCTACAACGTTCAGGTCATAAACGAAGGTGCTGCCCTGTTGCTCGCGTTCCAGCGCATGCACATAAAATGTCTCGGACGGATTGAGCATCGTCAGAGTGACGCGCTCAACTCCTATCGGCAAAATTGTTGCATGAGGAATACACGCCTGGATCGCATGGATCGCGGCGTCGCGCGCAGCGGGGTCGCCGAGTATCAGATCAGCTGGAAGATACTGGCTAAACCACGTCGCATTTCCATCGGGTAAGATCTCAGCGACGCATTCTGTTGCATTCAGAAAGCTGTAACTGTTTAGTCTGCGGAACCGTCCCTGGTGAAAAAGGATTTTGTCGTAGAGATCGAGCGTGGGGTGAATTGAAATCTTTTGTCTGGGAACATCCGGCGCGGTAAGCAACGCGGGCGCTATCGCGTCAGGCAATTTCGATCGATCGAAAACGCACGTGGCGCTGAAGTGATCAACCTGGAAAGCAGTTTCGCCGCTTCGCAAGACCACATCGACCGTGCCGTCCGCTCGAACGAGTGCAGCCACGCGAATAGTTAACTGAGCCTCCTCGGGAATCACGATCGAGCGATTAAAGCTCACGTTCGCAAACGAAGGCGATTCAATCGCGCCAGTGACTGCGGAGGCGGCCTGCGCCATTGCCTCGAGACCCATCACTGCCGGCAAGAGCCGTTCGCCCTGAAACTTGTGGTCGTTGACGTACGGATCGGTTCCTGTCGAGAGATTGCTGTCAACTACAAGTTCGACGTTCGGATAGTAGATCCTCGGCCGCTCAAGATAACGCCGTAGAGGCAGGGCAGGTTGTTCCACTTTGTACGTGGGCATTTCAGGGTAGCGCCCCATGACCACAGTGGTCATGAATGGTAATCGCTGGGCCAGCAGTTGCCTCAGAACAGCAACGCCTTCATTGGGCGCGATCGGCTCGATCCCCTGCCGCACGAGCGCATCCATTTTTCCAAGTCGCGCGCCCATGCCGACGCCGGACCAGATTGACCATTCCACTGCAAGGCAGTGACACTCCGGATGTTCCTCCTGCCATTCTTCGGTCAGGCGCGTTAACCACTCGTTTGCCACACCATAATCGGCTTCGCCCGGCAACCCCGTGCGAGCGATGATCGAGCCAAACGTAATCAAGAGTCGCAAACGACCGGGATCAATTGCCGCTAGCAGGTTCCGAGCGCCCGAGACTTTCACTGCGAGCGTTTGCTCAAAGCTACGATCATCAATCACGCTCAACAATTGCGGCACATTCCTCGCCGCGCCATATAGAATCCCTGTTACTGGGCCAAGCTCTGCTTCAGTCTTTCGCACAGCATTGCGAACGTCCGAAGCATCCGTCACGTCGGCGGCAAAGTATCTGAACTCTATTCCCGCCGCGACGAAGCGATCGAAGGTCTCAGTCAGTTCGCGGTTTCCTTCAGGCTGCGAGCGTCCGATTAGTGCGAGCCGCGCTCCCGTTCCCTTCGCCAAATCCAACACGCACTCGGCCGTAATACCCTTCGCTCCTCCCGTCACCAGAATCACGTCTTCGGGTGTCAGAAGCGGTCGCTCAGAACTTTTCGCAATGGACTGCGCACGCATTACAGGCACACGTCGCCGACCGTCCTTGTCGTAGTGGGCCTCCGCATAACCCTGCGTCGACAGCGCCTCGGCAACAACCCATTCAATCGAACGAGGATCATCGAAAGGAACGTCGACCACAGTGGTTTGAACATGCGTGGCCTCCAGACGTAACGTGCGCGCGAACGCGGCAGCGCCTCCATTTGTCTGGACCAATACAAACCATGTCTCTTCGTCCTGGTTGATAACCGCCCTCGCGGCCTCCAACAGCAGTCGCACATCACTTTCGTCGGGTTCAGTTGAAAGACAAACGACATAACCGCGACCTGAACCGCAACCGGCAAACGCTTGTTTTAATGCGCCCGCCAACGGATGGTTCGGATTTGCGAGCACTTGCCACGATCCATTGCGCGCTGAAGGCTGACGACGATGCAATGGGCTCTCGACCATCTCCACGGTGAAGGGCCTGGCCCACGTAGCAACTCCCGGCGGCGCCTGCTCGACCTCAATAGCTGGACCAGTGCTGTGAGCTTGCTCATCCAATGCACGAGCGATCTCGTCCACGCTTGCATCGGCATAGTCTGTAGGTGAAAGAGGGGTTGGCGAGCCTAATCGCCGCGCCGCTTCGGCGACGAGTTGGCCCACTGTAATTGAGTTCAAATGCAGATCGGTCAGCATCCGGCTTTCACGTTTGACGGCGCTGAGCGGAAGCTCTGCTCGCGCGGCGACCAGGTCAATGATTACATCCATTGCGAGCAAGCTGGGCGATACCGACGATGGACCTATGAATATTCCGGACACTTCCTTTTCATCAGGTACAGCCCGTTGTTTTGTTTCTGAAGTGTCAGATACAGGAGCAAGTTCACATGGATTAACAAAGAATTTTGGCTGCCAATCCAAATCGAACTTCCTGGTGAACCTTCCTTCAAACAACATCGCATGATTGATCGGCACTCCGAGCGTAAAGGCAGCCCCAATCGCCTGTAACAGTCCGGCCAATGAATTTCCACCAGCATCGACGGAAACAACCGGAGTCCGCACAAGTTCGCTCATCAATTCGCCGAGCACGCGACCGGGCCCGACTTCGATCCAAAGATCTATGTCGGCCGAACCGGCGGCGGCTACTGCATCCATGAACCGCACGGGAGAAGTTATCTGTCGATAGAGCAGTGAGCGCAGGTCTGTATCCGGCAGAAGACTTGATCCGGTTATAGTCGACATCACTGTGCGCTCGAGAGGCTTGAACTGTTCGCGTGCGAGATGCTCATCAAACACCGGCGCAGCTTCGCTCACAAGCGGCGAGTGAAAAGCATGCGATACAGGCAAACGCAACGCGCGTAATCCTCGTTGGCGAGCGCGTGCCAACACTGCTTCAATCTCTGTCGCACTACCGGAGACCACAGTTTGTTTCGGAGAATTCAGACCGGCAATGCTGACCACGTTTTCATTCACAAGAGAAGCGACTTCCTGGTGTCCGGCAGCGATACTTGCCATCGCGCCTTGCGAGCAGTCAAGTTCCATCATCGTCTTGCCGCGTACTGAAGCGAGGCGCAACAACGCTTCATCGTCAAACGCTCCGGCCCAATGGAGCGCGGTCAGCTCGCCCAAACTATGACCGATGGCAATCCGGGCCGTGATGTCATGTCTCTCCAGAACGCGCAGCGCGGCCAATGAAGCCGCCACGATCGCGGGCTGGGCCACAATCGTGGCCGTCCTATCAAATTTCTCTTCAAATTGCGCGCGCTCATAAACCTTTTCCGCAACTGTGAAGCGACGGCGCAACGCTCCTCCGTTGAGATGAACCGGCGAGCCCTGGCCCGGAAAGAGAAAACCAAGACGCGGAAGTCCGGCTTTCTTAGTGGTAACGAGACTAAGAAAGAGACCGTCTTTAATATCAAGATGGAACTGTGTGCCGACGGCAATAAGTTCTCTTACGCGCTTGAGACGCCGGGCCAGGTCTTCCGGACTTGAAGCAACAACGGCAGCACGAACCTGTGTGCCCTCCAGCGTTTGTTCAAGTTGGGCTGCGAGGTCAGCTAGCTCCGCACGCGAGAGTCTGTAGGCAAAGCTTGTTAAGTGTTCAATCTGTCGCTGTAACTCTTCGGCATTTCGCGCTCCGAGCAGAAACAGCTCGGCATCCTGAAGCGAAGAGAGAAGCATGCGCTCTCTAAAATTCTTCGCACCGGAGCCGTTGGCCGATTTACTTTCCAGCACGACGTGGGCGTTGATTCCGCCAAAGCCCATCGAACTTACACCGGCACGTAAATATTGTTCGCGCTGCCACGGCTCGCCCGACTTGAGCACGCGCAGGACCGGCGTTTCGCCTTTCAATTCTGAATGCGGGTCGTCGCATCCGGTTGTCGGCGGCAGGATTCGTGTCTTGAGCGCCATCACCGCCTTGATCAGACCTGCCACTCCGGCTGCTGCTTTGGTGTGACCGATGTTTGCTTTTATCGAGCCGATAACTGCCGCATCGCTTTTTGACGAAGCGTTGCGCCTGGCTCGAGAGAGCGCGCGAAGCTCGGTTGCGTCGCCGACACTGGTCCCGGTTCCATGCCCTTCGAAATAGCCAACCGTATCGATCCCAAAACCGGCGCGCCGATAAGCGCGCTCGAGTGCAAGCAGTTGTCCCTCGACTTCAGGCCGCGTGATTCCGCCGTGTCCGTCGGACGAGATGCCCCAGCCTTCGATTGTCGCGTAGACCGAGAGATCACGAGCCAACGCGTCCTCGTTTCGCATCAACAGGACGAACCCGCAGCCCTCTCCCGGCCAGAAACCCTGCGAGCGTTCGTCGAAGACGCGCATCATCTCCGGAGCCAACGCCCCGGTCCTGGCAAAGCCGACTAATTCAAAAGGGTCCATGCTCAGGTCAACGCCACCGGCAAGTGCCGCATCCAGGTCACCGGCGGCGAGGGCCGTACATGCTTGGGCCACTGCAAGCAGTGACGACGCGCATGCGCCGTCAACCGTGTAGCCGCCGCCCTTCAGGTCGAGGTGATTGCAGATGCGTCCGGCAATAGTGTTGGAGAGGCCGCCGGCGAGAGACTCTTCGCTTGTCGGAGGGAAGGGAGCTTTGAAAGCAGACTCAATTTTCTCGAGCAAGCCAAGGCGCTGTGCTGCGGTCATGTCTTCATCAGCCAGCGAAGCCTCGACGACGCGACGAACAAAGGGCCAGCGCAAGCGCAAAGTGTTTGCCCTTGAGAATTCGCCGGTCAGCGTGTTGCCGAGAAATACTCCCGTAGTTTCGCGCGGGAGGCCCGTGCCATCTGCGAATCCGGCATCGCTTAATGCCTGAACAGCCACATCAAGCGCCAGCCAGTGCGTCCAGTCGGCAGCGCGGAAGGTACTTCCGGCAACGCGGAAGCGAACGCGGTCAAACTCGTAACCTTCGATTAACGCAGCCTGCGTCGAATAAAAAGTGTCTGCCGTGTCACGTTCTACCGAGAGGTAATCTTCAAGTCGCAATCGCTCAGGCGGCATTCGTCTAAACGCACGCCGCTGGGCCAGAACGTTCTCCCAAAGCTCGGCGGGCGAACGCGCGTCCGGGTAAATGCATGCCATTCCAACAATCGCAATTGAATCAGGCATGGCTCAAGTCCCTCGCGCCACAACCGGCTCGGTTGTTTGAACTGAGGTCATCCTTGAGCGACTGCGACTAGCCATCCACGCCATCGCGTACAAGCCCAACCCGCGCAGGGTACACACGATTGTCAGCGCAAAGAAAAGTCCAAAGACGACGTGCATCACAAGCAGCATTCCATAAACGGCTGCAACGCTGGCTCCAAAGACGATTTGCGGAAGTGTTCCCTGTGGAGTCGTCGCGGGGTCCGAGACCATGTAAAAGGCGTAGAGAATGAAGGCCATACCCGTCATCGGCAGCAGCGCAGCGGCAAGCGGCGTGTCAAAGTACCAGCTTCTGACAAAAGCTTGTGCTGCAAAGCCAATCAACCATGCTGCAATCAACGGCAGCTTGTGCGTGAAGCGCCAGTTGAGAAAGGTTCCCGAGACAACGATGATCGCGGGCAGCACCCAGTCGCCTACCCGACCAAGGTTTTCGGTAAAATGATAAGGCGGTGCGATGCCTACCCAGGCGAACAAAAGTAACGTTACGGTGATGCCAAAGTTTGACGGGTTGTAGAAATGACGCTCACCTTTCCCAACCGGCGCGCGAAAGATTACTTTTGATCCGATTGCCACCGCGGTCGCAAATGCGAGTGGCCAGAGCCGATCGTTTGCATAAAGCAACATGGCGACGGCCAGCGCAGAAATATGCGCCGGGAGAAAGAAATCAAACAGCCTGATCCAGCCTCCCGTAAACAGAGGTTTACGACCTTTGCTCCAGGCCTGCGCCAGTTCGAGCAGAAACTCCGTGGCATAGCCGGTAGCAAGCGCGACCAGAGGTTGCAGCCACGACTGCTCGAAACCCAAAACTGTGTGCCCCAAAATATTGAGCACGGTGATTGCGACTGCGAAGCGTCGCAATCCACCCAGACGAATTGCCCTTTCTCGGTTAAGGTCGGCAGCCATCGTTTCCCCTTTCCGAACCGAGCAGCACCGTGTGCCACCCCGACGCCAGTTCCAGTTCCTCTTCCTGGACCACGCCGGATCTGTCACGCCAACGCACTAGGACTCGTAACTTTTGACCTGCTTCCGTGCGCCCCAGGCCAAAGTGCAGATCAGGACTGCGCTTGCCTGAATGTCCGTTCCCACCATCTGTCTGAGAAACAAACCTTCGGCCATCCGGCAAATAGACGGTTGCCTGAACGCCGATTACTGGATAGCTAGGAACGTCTTGGGAAGGGTGTCCGGGACAGACTACCGTTTTTTTCAAATCATCAGAGACGGGCAATCGCAAATGCAGTCCCAGGAATGTACCTGTGTGTTTGCTTAGGTTTTGATAGAAGCAGGAAGCGTCCCACTGGTTAGCCATTGCGAAATCAAGACGTCCGTCACCATCGACGTCGGCCATGCTGATGCCCCGGCTGATATAAGGTTCATCCAATCCAAGCTCAGGCGCTACGTCGTAATAGCGACCATCGCCCGCGAGTACGTAGAAGGGGTTGTGTTCCTCAAAACTCAAACCGTCGTCGTCTGTCTTCAAGCGATGCCAGGCAGCTGGATGTTTTGTCAGTTGATCGTTGCCCATCGCCAACTCGTGCAGTTCGGCCCATCGATTTGTCGTTCCCTTGAGGAAACCCGTAGCCTGAATCACTTCGGGCCTGGTGTCGTTGTCAAAATCACCCAGCTTTATGTCCCAGCTCCATCCGCTTCGCGAAAGTCCCAGGCTCTCGCTACGATCAATGTAGGGCGCGACGCCGTCATTCATGCGGTTCGTTTGACCGGTGCTTAGAAAAACCAAATGGCTCTCCTCAAGAGCATATTCACGCGCCAGGTTGCTTACAAAAATGTCAGAAGTTCCGTCCTGGTTGAGGTCCGCGAAGTCGACTCCCATGCCTTTGAATGAATCGTGGCCGAGAACCTTCGAGCTGGGCATAGTGAGAGTTTTTTCTCCTTCGAGCAGAGCGAACCGAAACTCTCCGGGACGCGAGCGATTGTGAAGCAAACGATCTGGTCCGAAATCGTTGGCGAAATAAATTTCCGGCAACAGGTCTCCATCCAAATCCTGAGCGCCGATACCCAGCGTCCATCCACGTGACAACTTGCCGTCAGCGTTGCCGGCCATAGTTCCCTCCATCAATTGAAACTCGACCGATGGAGTGCTTCCTTGAGTCGCGCTTACCCTGCGCAAAAAACGGCTACCGCCACCATTAAACGCTCTCGACATTGAATCCTGCATTTCGTCGGGCACAGGCGAGCGCGCGTCAAGAATGCGAGCGCCATCCTTAAAATAATTTCCAACCACCAGGTCGACGTGGCCGTCGCCGTCGATGTCTGCGAGTGTGACCGCGTTTGTGTACCAGCGCTCGCCACCCGGCACGACTTCCTGCGCCACATACGACGCGCTGGAAAGCGATAAACTGGCGCCACTTTTTCGCAGGAACACGATGGGACTTCGCCCCCAGTAATAAACAAGGACGTCCATCAAACCATCTTCGTTGACATCGCCAGGCAGACATCCCATCGGAGCCATCGTCTCGCGCAGATAAAGCGGCTCTCCCGGATTCAACTCAAAAGGCCGATATCGCTCAGGCGTGCCCGGCACGGCGGAGACGATAACCTGGTCGGTTCTCGTTTCCACGCTACAGACATCATTCGGCAAGCCGTCGTTGTCCAGGTCATTCAGGGCTACGGCAGCACCGACGGCTGAAACCCACCCTGAGATTCCTTCGAGGCTCGGGTTGACCGGACGAATCCTGCGTCGCTCAGGGCCGGCGATTTCCGCCAGCAGCTTTTTCTGGAACTGCAAGTTTTGAGTAAGCTGAACGCGCTCGGCTTGAGAAATCTCAGGTAGCCGCGTGAAGCCGTAAAGACTCAGAATAAAAGCAAGCGCAAGCAGGCGCGCGGCATGGCGGCGAATGAATGTTGGAAAGACCATCACGATGCGACCTCGTTTGAGAAGTGAGACTGAATCCGTTGTCGCCAGATTTCATAAGCGGGAAGTTCTCCGTCACGCGGCAGCTCTTTGAGTTCAACGTCGGTAACTTCGGCCGCATCGTCAGCAGACATGCCGCAAAGAATCCGGCAAGCCGCCTCGGTATGTGCCGCCGGATTAGCTGCCCTTTGACGAGTCTTGGCTGCAAAGCAGGCGCCTTGAGCCAGTTGCTTTCTGAAAGCAGGCGCCGCTGCCCTCAATGCTTTGATAGCAGCTGGGTCTACGCCGCCCGCATAAGTGCAAGCCAGCCCCACACCGCTCCACAAATCTTCCTGACGCGCACTTGGAAAGGTCGCGATGGTCGAAGCGATTCGTTTCACATCTGCTCCGTTGACAAACCAGAAGCTGCGACCCAAACCCTGGTCGAATACCCTCCGGCTGTAACCGGAAAGTCGTTCCGGTAATTTGCGATCTCGCATAAACCTGGGCCAGTGAAAATAGCCTTCATGGAAGCCATAGCCATCAACGGCGAGCCATCGAAGCAAAGGATCCATCAACCGCGGGTGTCCTTTACGCCAGCGTTGAAGACGAGCCAAAGCCCAACCGACTCCTACGTAAGCCATGTATTCGTGCTTTGCTCCTCCGCCTTGCACAAAACGGAGCCAGCGGTCTTTGTTCCACGGTGTCATCAAATCAAGTAGTGCCAGGCCCATGGCCGCGCCTTCATAAGAAAATCCCACCAACTCGGCATCAAGCAGATCCAATTGAGAAACCAGGTCATGCGAATCCTTCGTTGCCAGTGCCAGCTGATAGCCGCGCAGAAACGAGACGCCGATCTGTTCCAACCTGTTACGTGCCTGACTGTGCCGGAAACCGCGCCGAGCAAAACTCGCTTCGACCGGAGAAATTCCAAGTAGTCGTTGTCGAATGTTGCTTAGTGAGAGCCTAAATGTGATTGAGGCCTGCTGTTGATCCACTGATTTTTTTAGACGGTGTTCGCCTATGCATTCGTCATCGAATAATTGCACCAACGCTATAGCAACAAACGCCAATCGGCGCGTCAGGCAGCGATGGGTTAACGGCGGCGTTCGTGAAGAAACGATGCAATCTCATCTATCCGGCTCTTGTTGAGCTGATAGTGACGACGGTTGTCTCCGCCTTTAACCTCAATTACGAACTCTTTAGCCATTAGCTGCGTTACCGCCAGTTGCACATCGTTGACACAATCAGTTACGCGCTGTTCAAGAAACCACCAACCAATACCTTCGACCGTATCGCTTGAATCTGGATGCTCTTTCAAGTATCCCAGAATTGCATACATGCTTTCTGTTACGTCGAGGGACATATTGATGAGGCCTGGATCCTTTTTTCTGATTCGACGGATGTAAGAGCAATCAACGAGCCATCCGATTATTCGGAAGATTTACGAAAATACGTAAAGCGGAGTGTCCTGGTTTTTGTCCTAGTGGATTGCGGAAAAGTAGATAAGGCTTGTGATTGGAAGGGATAGTGGTGAGACAACTGCTGTCAGTTCCGACCCTGCATTTGTCCCACAAAGTCAGTCCGAAGCGGAGCTTTGCACAAAATTCGAAGGACCCTTGGAAAGATTCTTCAGAAGATGAATAACGCTGAAAGCCGAAATGAATAACGCTGAAAGCGTTCGCCAATTCCAGCCCAGGGTTGCGCGCAATTTCCCTGGGCGCTTCTGAACCCAGGGTTTCAAAGCAAACTTGGGCTGACATTCGCCCACGCTTTCAGCGTTACTCGACTTTTGTGACTTGAAATTACGCCATGCTGCGAGTGCTTTTGGAGTGCGACCTGATTCCCTGCATATCGATTTGATGTTTGCGAATCAGTTCCCACAAAGCTCTACGGTTCTTTCGTGCAGCTGCGGCGGCCCGCGTCACGTTACCCTCATAAGCGAGAAGAAGGTTTTGAATGTACTTGCGCTCGAATTGAGCGATAGATTTTGTCTTGGCGATTCGAAACGGTTCAAGATAGGCCTGATCTTTGCTTCGTGAGGTGGCGACTTCGGCGCCCTGGATCAACTCATTATCCGTCAGCACGACCGCACGCTCGACAACATGTTCTAGTTCTCTGACGTTGCCCGGCCAGTCATGAATAAGCAACTTTTGTCTGGCTTCGGCAGAGAAGCCCTTAACTGGTTTCTGAAATCTTTCGGCGTACTTGGTGAGAAAATGATTGGCGAGAAGCAGAATATCTTCTCTTCGCTCTCTCAGTGGAGGCAATGTCAAAGAGATAATATTGAGCCTGTAGAACAAATCTTGCCGGATGGCTCCGTGCTGAGATGCTTCTTCAGGGTCGACGTTCATAGCCGCGATAATTCGTACATCCGCTTGCGACACTTGATGCGAGCCGAGCGGACGATATTCTTTCTCCTGAATAAAGCGAAGCAGTTTGACCTGGGCCAGTGCCGGAAGGTGATTGATCTCGTCCAATAAGAGTGTGCCGCCATCAGCTTCGTGAATCAGACCATGCTCGGATGTTGTCGCGCCCGTGAACGCGCCCCGCTTATGTCCGAACAGTTCATTCTCGATTAAGTCCAGCGGTATGGCTCCGCAATTGATCGGGACAAATGGCTTGTATGCGCGATAGCTCAAGTAGTGGACGGCGCGAGCGCACAACTCCTTGCCTGTGCCCGTCTCGCCGGAAATCAACACACTCGCATCACATTTAGCGACCAGGGGGATGCGGTTGATCTCGGTCAGAAACTTCGCGCTCTGGCCCACCAGTTGTTTCAAACCCGACCGCTCCTTGAGCGTTTGCGCAAGCGCTCCCTGGCGTCTTGAATCATTGAGAAGCCGCCAGATACGCGGCAGCACGTCGGAAGCATGCAAAGGCGCCGAGATAAAATCCGCGCTTCCTCCTTCAAGCAACTTGAACATCAAATCCGGTTCGCTCTTATCAACCACCACAATGACCGGAACAGGCGCAAGCTCCTTAATGAGCCTCAGCAACATCGCTTCCTGTTCCACTAATGACTCGCCTGGAATTAGAAAGCAGAGATCGGCATCAGCACTTTTTACAGTACCGGCGTGATCGAGAACACGGGAATCACTTTCTCCTCGGGCGAGTGTGTGATGCGTAATTCTGATCTCTTTCCACGTTGATTGCAGGATGTTTCGGAGCGAGGTCTCCAGGTTGCCGGAACCAAGCAGCAAGAACTTTGCTGGCTTCATAATCGCCGCCCTTTTTTGTGGATTCCCGTGGACCGCCTGTCCACGGAAACCATCTTCCCTTGTCGGGTTGCTTCACATAGGAAACCAAAACTTCGGCGATGGCGGCCCATCACCGAAGCAAGTTCTCTTATGTGAAGCTCAACGTGCTATGTGCACATTAGGATTCGCGTCTGGGCGATCTGGGCTGTACGGGGCAAGTCAAGACTGGGTCTGAGTCGTGAGACTTAAAACGAGCAAGTAGTCTTAAAGCCAATCGCAGCGAGAAACGGAGGCTTTAGCCTAAGGATGTCTCAGTGATTGCAGCGCAATCAAATTCGCGCTGATTCAATGCAGCACAGCGGGCCTCCCACAGCCCAAACGTGAAGATCAAAAGTAAATATGAGACTCCGAGAGATTAGAAAAAAGCAGCCAGGAATGCAAGAGCAACGCATAATTATTTTGCCTGACTGGACCAGAGGTCGGTTCCGCCCGCTACGCAAAGATCAATATTGAGCAAGATGAAAGAAGCAATTCGCCGGCTTCCATGTTTGTATACGCAGACAATGGACAACGAAATACTTGAGAGAGCGCGTCAATCCTCGCCTGATTCATTTTGCGCGCACGCTTGCCTACCGACGCAATAGCTTTCTAAAGATTCTGTTGCACTGGTACGCATCGAGTTGCTTTTCGAGATGCGCAAACTTGGGCGACCTCTCAGGCCGATTGGATGTGAAGAACGCGTTCCACGCGCGGCATAAGGAGATTAAGAGAATGCGAACCGACAAATTGAAACGCTACAGTAAATGGATGGCGCTGGGCCTCGTGTTGGCCCTCGCCGTTATATTGCTGGTGAAAACAGACGGCACGCGGGGCGCCGCAGGTGTTTTCATCCCAGCGGGTTTTGACCAATTCACCACGCCAAGCGACGGCAACACTTACCACAACTTCAGCGACCACGCGGTTGCCCAGGGATTCTTCGATACGCCCGGCTCGGGAGGAACGTCGGATCCATATAGCGGTAATGTGCCGCTGAAAGGGGTGCCGATTCCAGGTCAGGGAGGCGCCGATACGGTTATCCAGCGGGATCAGGCGGTGACGACGCCCGGCACAACTACACTGACCGTGGTTGGGCTCTCGCTGGCGAGCATCAATCCCATCATCGTCACCTTCAGTGATTCACACCAGGAAACCTGGAACATGGCGGTAGGGCTGTCTCAAATACAGGCTTCAACTGGAAGCATGACTATCACGGACGATAGCGCGACGAGCGGCAAGTTTGACTCGACGCTCACTATCATCCCTCGTTTCACCTTCACACGCGTGAGCGATGGAACGCAGAAGATTTGGGATACAGGCGGTGGCGGTCGGACGTCGTCCGCAAATTCGCTTCAGGCAAGCAGGGAACAGGCCCTCGCGCAATCATCAGCAACGATAGCGCCTTGTCCAATCATTATTGATACGCCTACGGAGACCGCAACCGTCAATAGGTCTCAAGGCGCAGTTAAGTCGAAAGAACAAACGGCGCCATCAATCAATCGCGACGCGGACCTAACTGGAAGAGGGGTACCGATCGTCCTTAACTCCACCGGTACCGGGTGGAATTTGGTCAACGGGGCATGGCGTCCGAAACCGCCGACTGAGCTTGACCTCTTGCGCAAGCACATGCCAAAGCCTAAGTGCCGTTAACCTGTTGTGCCGGCAGACTGATGACAGGCACTGATTAATTCAGCTGTCTGCATGCGGGTCGCATTGCGTATTGCAAGGTGCGACACACAACTGATTTGTTCGGGCGAACTAAGGCGAGTGCATTGTCTTTGACGGTGCGCTCGCCTCCTGTCTTGAATGAGCAATCTGAAAGAGGAAACGCGACTGCGGCGAGATGATTCTTGTCCGTTCAGCCGCTTTCTCTCTTTCATAAAAGAAAAGCAATAGCTCGTGTTGAGTGATGAAATGAGCAAGCTGCTGATTTTCTCTGTCACACACCCGCGAACCGTTGTATTCCTTGCCATGGCCGCAGTTCTGCTGTCATGCGTTTTCATCCCACGCATTCAACTAAAGCTCGACGCTCGGTCGCTCGTACCGGTGGACGAAGATGCTTTGCGCGCGAGCGACGAGGCTTCCAAACTTTTCGGCTTGCAGGATGTGGTCATTCTCGGGGTCATCGATCGTGACTCGGATATCTACAACGACCAGACACTGCGGCATATCAACCGTCTCAGCAAAGCTCTTCCGCAGGTCGGTGGCGTTGTGCCTTCTTCTATCCGGAGTCTTTCAACCACACATAGATTGTCGATCAGCAACGAGCAAATCGACATGCGCCCAATTTTGCCCGATGACCCTGATGACCCTGATGACTTTGTGACGCAGCCTGACACAGCGGCCGACGTGCGCCGCAACGTGAATGCGATGGGACTAAATGACGGCGTGCTGGTTTCGAAG
Source organism: Pyrinomonadaceae bacterium (assembly GCA_963702045.1). Classification (GTDB taxonomy): domain Bacteria; phylum Acidobacteriota; class Blastocatellia; order Pyrinomonadales; family Pyrinomonadaceae; genus JACMLC01. The sequence continues at coordinate 2,785,941 of OY969701.1, read as the reverse complement.
GATGGACAAGCCGCAGTGATCTTTGGAGAGGTCCGGAGCGACGCAGACAGATACGAAGTCCTGCGCCAGGTGAAGCTCGTCAAGGAGAAAGAGCAGACAGACAATACCGCGATCTTACTGAGCGGCACGTCGTTGGCACAGGCCGAGTTGGGTCAATCGTCTGCCATCGATTTGATGCGACTCGTACCCCTTGTGATCCTGGTGCTGGCGATCGGACTGATCGTGGCATTTAGAAATGTGGCGCCTGCCGTTATTTCTCTGGCGGAGATAATGGTGAGTTTGATCTGTACTGCCGGCTTGATGGGCCTCAGCGGCCAATCCGTTTTTGTCACGACGCTGGTGCTACCCGTGGTGCTTCTCTCGGTCGGGGTTTCCGATGATGTTTATGCTCTGAAGTCTTATTTTCACGAGCGCAGTCTGTCGAATAGCGGCCACCGGCATGACGCAGTTGTGAAGGTCTTCAAAGCTCTTAGACGCCCGATCGCATTGACGACGACAACGACCACAGTCGGGCTGTTATCAATGGCGATCACACCTCTCGAGCCCTTGCGCGTCTTTGGGATCTTCAGTGCGTTGTCGATATTGTTCTCCACACTTTGTACTTTTACTCTGGTTCCCGCATTGCTCGTGCTTATCAATCCCAGTTGCAGTACGCGGCGGAAGAATCACAGAAGTAGCAGCAGCCGGAAGATGCTCGTTTTCTTCAATTACCTGGTCGGCATCGGGCCCCCGCGCGTACTTGCGATGATGGTTCTGCTTGCGGTGTGTGCCGTGCTGGTTGCAAGAAGCCTGCGCGTTGACGATAGCTGGGTCAGGAATCTGCCGCACTCGAGCGAGATTGCACGCGGTGACAAAGAGTTGAACGAGCACCTGGCTGGAACGACGACGCTTGAATTGATGATTGACAGCGGACACGCAAACGGCTTTCTCGAACCGCATTTCATAAGAACTTTAGGCGCGATTGAAGAGGCAGTTGGCGAATTGCCGTTTGTCGGAGCCTCGTACAGTGTAAGCAAGGAGATTGATCGCATCAGTGCGTCCCTCAGCGAAAAGACCTTAGCGGACTTTCGCGAGTCGGTTCGCGAGTCGATTCGCCGACAAATGAAGTCGCGGCGACCGGAGATGGACCCCCTCACAAGCGATGTCATTGAACGGTCGTTGCTGATGCTCAGCATCTCGCGGCGAGGCTCGATCGACCAGTGGGTTGATAAAGAGTACAGGCGCGCGCGAATAAGTCTCTTCATCCGTTCGGCAGACTACCAGCGCATACGCCAGGTGCTTGAAGCTGTTCGCTCCGTCGCCTGGAAGTATCTGCCGAACGAAAATGCCGTCACTCCGTTTGGCGACGGCTGGATAAGTTATACGACGGTACGACTGCTGGTCGAAGGACAGGTGCGTTCAATCGGTTTCGCGCTGTTGATGGATTTCCTGCTCCTGACGGTTTTGCTCAATTCGATCCGCGCCAGCCTGATGTCGATCACGCCGGTGGCGCTCAGCGTGCTCGTAGTATTTGCCGTGCTGGCATTAACAGGAGTGCCGCTTGGAATTGCAAATTCGATGTTCACAGGCATTGCACTTGGCATCGGCTGCGATTTCGCGGTCCATCTTACGGTTGCCTTTCGTCAGAACATTAAGCGGGGGCGACTTGGGCTCAATTCAATGCGGCATGCTTTAGTTCGCACCGGGCCGGCTATCATTACCAGTGCTGCAACTATTGCAAGCGGTTTCCTAATACTCACATTGTCGAGCATCCGGCCTAACATGGAATTAGGTTTGATGATCTGCCTTTGTTTGACGACCTGCGCTTTGATGACGCTTATCATTGTGCCGAGTCTTGCGCTGTCGCGGCAACAATTATTCGAATGAGGCTTAACACTCTTTTCATTCTGCCGGTGATCGCTTCGCTCGTTCTTTCCGGTTGTCAGGCATCATCGAAACTTGCGAGCAAGTCACCGCCTCAATCAACTGCGGAAAAAAAGATTTCTGCGCCTGAGTCCGCGAACGTCGAGCCGCTTGAAAATCCAGACGGCATCACGGCGCGGCAGATTGTGGCGCGATATAACGATCGTAATTCAGGCAGTCCCGGTTGGCGGCGCGTGGCATTGCAATTATTTACTGACGGGATCGTGACGCGCGAATTCTCTACAATCAATTTATGGCGAAGTGAAAACGGAGAGATGCGAACGCTGTTTCTGCTGGAATCGCCAAAGGGACTCGCGGGGACCGGCTATCTTTTACGAGAAGACGTACGCCTTCCCTTACAGATGGAAATCGACCTTTACATTCCGGCAGGCGAGCGGCGCGTCTTGCAAGTGGCCCCAAGCAACTACAGCGAAGGGCTGCTCGGCTCCGATTTTAGTTATCACGATATGCGTATGCTGCTTCCATCGGACGGTTTTGACTATCAACTTGTCGGTCGGTCGACATTGCTCGATCAGGCTGTCTGGATCGTAAATGCGAAGCCTCTGACAGCGACCGCGCGACAGATTTGCGCATGCGTCGGCGCTCATTACTTCCTGGCGCGTGATTTCGCTTTTTTGATGGGTGTGGATTACTACAAACAGGCGAATGAAACTAACTCCCAACCGTTCGTTGCAAAGCAGATGCGGGTTGAAAGCTTTGCGCAGGTTGAAGGGATTTGGACCGCGACGCGGATGACTATGTTCAGTTCGGACAATCGCCTAACAACTTTGACACAGCACGAAGCGCATTTTTCCGTGGCTGATATCGACCAGGAGCTTTTCCTTCCGCAAAGCCTGTCTTTGCTGGGAGATGCCGTTCTACGTGGATGGACGCCCGGCCAAAAAACGGTTTCGTTAACTAAAAGATCTGAACACTAGAGCCCGTACAGATCAAGGAAAGAGCACATGCGAACACTGCTGGAAATCTCCTTAATATTACTACTAACTTATTCGTTTTTGTTCGTCGGCGTTTATATTGTCATGTGCCAGAAACCGGATGTTATTAGCCGCATCATGGCGAGAACACCTGACATTTTCTTGTTGATCTTCCCTTTTAAGCCGATGTTGTTATCGGCCAGAAGGGGTAATCTAAATGTAGGTGATGAGGCTCCGGATTTTTCTCTGGAAACATATGATAAAAATTCGCGAGTGCGGCTTTCGGATTTTAGGGCTAAGAAGCCAGTTGTGTTGGTCTTCGGAAGTTATACTTGACCGCCTTTTCGCCGGGAGGTTCCCGCGCTCAACCGACTCCAACAACAATACAGGAATCAGGTGGAGTTCTACCTGATTTATATTCGAGAGGCACACGCAAGTGACGCGTGGCAACTAAAGATAAATGAGAAAGAGAATGTGGTCTATGAGGAGCCGCAAGACTACGATGAGCGAACGAGTCTGGCCGGTGTCTGTTCAACGAACCTGGGCATCGAATTTCCGGCATTAGTTGATACGATGGAGGACACTACAGAAAGTGCATATACAGCTTGGCCCGAGAGGCTATATGTAATTGATAGTAGCGGGCGTATCGCTTACAAGAGTGAAGCAGGTCCATTCGGTTTCAGACCAGAACAACTGTCCGAGGCAATCGCGCAGCTTGTAGGAAGTCCGAACTGAACTCAACGAGCTTCCTTTGACAGCCAAGGTTTGGAAGTAGCGAAGGACAGAATGAGGTTAAGCGATAATTCTGCGCAAAAAAGCCGTTCGAAGGAATCGTCAAACATCCCCACAGCGAACATTAGTGCGAATTGTTGAAAGCGATTAAGTTATTGAAAGGATTGGAGGCGGCGATCGGAATCGAACCGATGAATAAAGGTTTTGCAGACCATTCAGGGTAGGTGTCACCGAGTGTCATGGAGTATTACGCCCGCGCAATTATTAGGGTTTTCCGTAAGGCGCGTTACTTGATAACACTCGGTGTACGCGTGTAGTCCCCACAAATCTCCCCACAGTCTTCTCGGCGGGGGACCGCCTTATTGTAGGACTTCAGCTAAAGATCCGCAGCTTACGAAACTGTCGGGTGAGGAGAGACAACCGTAGACTGCAATTACGCTCGTGACAGGTTGCAGTTCGAGGTGAGGGATACATTACGTTTTCTATACCACACGTTCTTATTCCTTTGCCCTAAGTTCTCGTCCGGAACGCGTTTGGCTTGGCATGTCCAGAGCCAATTAGCGATGCTGAAGAACACATGAGAAATGTCGGTACCATGTCACGACACCATCTTCCATAGCTCAATCGAACAGCTTGCGCTTGAGCGAGGTATTGTCATGCACGCCGTGAGAGCTACATTCGATCGTTCACTCCCGCCGTTGTTCAATCATTCTTGAACCCGCGCCCTAATAACTTGATGATACAAAGGCGTTTCATAGCCGTACGATGAGAACATCTGTTTCAGAACGGCTATCTCCGTTCAAGTTCGCAGATTCCCACAAAAAACTTGGTTGAATGGATTTCCTTTTTACGACTTCCTTCACGTTGGGGTCGAGCACGGCAATAACTTCGAAGCTCCATTTGAGAACTAGGATCAAAGGCTAGCGCTCGAATTTTTCGGGAATACTTCCTAGCCCAGCGTTGTTACCATAGATGTCGCCACGAAAGGAGAAAGGCATTTTCCCGAGATTTCCTTTTAGCGTTGCTCCCATTAAATACAGGCTCCGTTGGAGCCGCAAAAAGGTCACCGATAATGTGGCAGCCAATGGATGGTTGTAACTTGCAGCGAGATCAACGATGAAGAACAGTAAAAGCGTTATCAACTTTATTCTCACACCAGATCAGCACGTTCAAGATAAGACACGCGGCGAAATTGAAGCTTACATCGCTGGCCGAGGTAAGACTCGCGTTCATCAAGGCGCGCGAAATCTGACATTGAATGTTTCTGACGACTACGGTGATCGCTTCCTCATCGAATTGATTCAGAACGCTCATGACGCTCATCCTCCTGAGCACTCAAGCGGCGAAATTGCAATCGTTCTGGTTCCAAAGGAAGGGGCGCACGGATGTCTGTATGTCGCCAATGGTGGTAACGGCTTCGATAAGGACAACTTCGAGTCGATAACGAATATCGCTCTAAGCAGTAAGCCCGTCAACGAGAGTATTGGAAATAAAGGACTCGGTTTCCGAAGCGTGCTACAGATATGTCATTGGCCTGAGATTTATTCAGTCTCCGCCTTCCCATCCCGTAAACATGGTTACTTCGACGGATATTGCTTTCGTTTCGCTACCGAAACTGACCTAGACGTCATTTTGCGCCAGATGGGGGAATCGCCACTCAGCGAGGAAATTGTCGAGAACATGCCTTGCTGGTTTCTTCCCGTTGTAGAAACCGCGCGACCGGGTTTGGTAGCGCGGTTTGCCCAGGAAGGTTTTGTAACAGTCGTACGCATGCCATTACAGTCAGATGAAGCGCGAGCGGGGGTGATCCGGCAGATTGAATGGTTGCGCGGACTTGAGCAACCGTTGCATTTGTTTCTTGATCGAATTGCACGTATCAGCATAGAGATTGAGCCGGACGACCTCCAGGTTCTCGAACGACAATGTCTTGGACAGTGGTTACGTTCAGGTGTCGAAATCCAGCGCCTTGCTATCGGATCGGATGAGTTCATTGTTGCGGCGATGGACCTTGAACCTGAATTATTTCGCAGTGCGTTAGACGATAGTCTTGCAAAGAACCAAGTGCCCGCAACTTGGGGTGAATGGAAGGGCGCCGCTCGCGTCAACATCGCAATTCGGCTGAATCGTTCGGTAGAGAAAGGGTTGCTGTATTGCTTTCTGCCGTTGGGTGTAGATGGCAGGTCGCCTTTTGCCGGCTATATCAATGCCAACTTTTATACGAAGATCGATCGGCGGAGCGTAGACGGAAGTAACATCATTAACCGACTCTTCATTTCGTCAGCTGCTCATCTCTGCAAACATACGATCGAGTTCTTAATAGATAAGAACTGGCCAGAATCTCCTGGCGGAGTCGTAGACTTGCTCTGCTGGAGCGGATCATATGTTGAGGACATAAGAAAGGCTTTTGGCTGCGCCGACGATTCCATTGCAATGAGGCCGTTGTTGCCCACTCGAGGCGCGAACACAGAAATAACCTGGAAGGCTGCCCGAGGGACGTTTATCTGGAATTCGGCGGAGGATTCCTGTTTGTCTGTACCGGCCATCTCAGCGGCTGCCGGACCCGCAATCCTGCTTCCCACGCTGTCGGTTAAGCAGCGAGAAGCGGTAAGTCAATTCTTCGGGCTAATCGGTGAGTATTTTGAGCCCCCTGCTGAAACTATAGCGGCTTGGATCGAGTCGGTCGCCCAGCGAATGCTCGAAGCTAATGTCCCCCCAGAAAGGTGGGCTGCGCTCTACGACGAGGTCTCAGAGCATTTGCGGTCTGAGCCATCGGCACTCTTTGGAAAACAGTTCCTCTTGACTGCTAACGGAGACTTGATAGCAAGTTACCCTACGGGTGAACACGGCAGACGTCGTAGAGCAGCCGACATCTACTTTCCGCCCTCCTTGGCGAAGGACTCTGCGGATCAGTTCGAGACTGACGATCCTGCGACCTTACCGCTTGAACGATTGCCAGCTTCTTTGAAGCGCGGCTTCGCGTTTCTTAGCCCCGATGTACCATGGCTCAGAAGAGACGGGGGATATCGACGAGCACGCGCTTTCTTCCTTGAAGCAAAACTAGCTCGTGAATACGATACACGTGAAGTCCTTCGTTCACTTGCCACAACGATCCGTAGCGAAGTCGCGGATAGTACTAAGAAAACTGCGCTTGAATGGGCATTTCGCTTGTGGTCCAGCGGCCGATCTCTCTCTGATAAAGAGACGAGAAGCCTTCGTCTCTCACTACCAACTAGAGGCGGTTGGAAGAGTCCCGAGGCGGCGATGTTTGGATCGGGTTGGTCAACTTCAAATGGCAAGCTCTTGGAAAAGTTCTTGCGACAGACTAGTGCTATCTCGCAAGAGTTGGCTGAAGCCCGGGACTGTCTTTTGCCTCCGTTTCAAGAGTGGTCGATGACATTTGGCAAGGAAGAGGAATGGCGACGTTTTCTTTGGGCGGCCGGAGCAAGGGATTGTTTGAGGCCCATAGGAGGCGAGAGTCGAATTCTGAAGGACACAGTTGGCCATTCGATTGGTTCGGCGATCCTCAACGCAGTGGAACTTGATGATGAGACTAAGGTGCTGTGGCAAACTCTAATTGGAGTTTTAGGCCACCGCATCCGTAACCCCAATACGCGCTATCGTAGTGAGCTACTGGCTTGGAGATTACCAGCTCAAGGAAGTTCTCTGAGGTTTCCAGATGCGGCTTTGCGGCGTGACTATGCATATCAACTCCTGAAAGCAATTCCTCACTTGGGTAAGGAGCATTGGTCTTTCCGCGTCTCTCGTCCAGGTCGTTATGGACCTGACAGTAATGAGGAACGGTGGCCGACCCCACTCAAGGCGTTTATCTGCGAAGCAACTTGGCTCCCGGTGCAACGCATAGGGTCAGATTTGCGATTCGTGCGCCCGCTAGACGCGTGGCTGTTTTCCCTAGATTTTGATCCAAGGCCTCCACGCTTTGTCGACCTGGTGTCACCGTCCGTAGCGCGTACGTCTGAGGATGGGCTGGCTTGGTTGCGAACCAACGCTGGGCTTGGCGTACTGGACAATCCGGTGGATGCAGCGCGAGCTCTAAAAGTTTATGCTGAGGCCGTTAACGACAAACTTTCCGAAGATGCAGATGTCCGGCGATTTCGGGAGTTATTTTCAAACGCGTGGAACGCTGTCATTGAAGGCAAGAGAGAGCTAAAAATGAGTTCGATTCCGGTTCGAACAGGAGATCGAATTGAAGTACTGTCATTGACGGCTGATGAACAGCCGACTTTGCGTCCTGCATTCTTTGTCGATGAAGACAACGACGCTAAGAAGCAACTGTTAGAGGAGATTGAAGAGGCAGTATTTGATTTTGACGTGACGGACACTGAACGATCCTGGGAGCTACTTACAAAGTTAGCGCCCGGACGTTTTCGGCGAATGTCCGAACAACCGTTGGAAGTCCGTGTAGATGGATTTCGCTTTGATCCGACTCAGTTAGATACACCTCTCTTAAGCGATGTGTTCGGTGCATGGATTACAGGTTTCCTTGTTTGTGCTGCTGAACACAAAGGCGGTTCTTTTTTCTCCCGAACGCAAAAGACTCTTAGCAGACTCAAACACAGCGCCGAAGTCCTTAGATTTGTCGTTGGCCGCAAGCTTGAAATTCGCATGGATGGAATACCAATGGATTTACCTTCGTCGGTTCACGGGGGAGTTGTACTCCGTCACGGGGCGTTGACCACTCTTGTGGTGGAAACGACGGACGCTAAGCCAACGCTCAACCTTCTTGCAAGTGTGTCGAATCAGCTTGCGATGGCGCTCAATCAGAAAAGCCTCGCTAATGGTTTTGAGGCCGCCCTACTACGACTGGCGAGCTTACCGCTCGACGATGACGCAGAGCCTTTAGATGAAGAGATCGCTGAAGCTCTTGGCGTTGAGGTAGAGGATATAGAGCAAACGCGACGCTATGCCCAACTGGATCTCTCCTTGCATGTTGCCTTTGCGATCCCGCTCGCGGCCTACCTAGGTCTTGTGAACTCTGTAGACATCCTTGAGAAACTCGCTAATGACGAAGATCTCAGTGAAGATCACTTCTTAGAAGCTCTCAACCCCCTTGCTTTAGCGGTAGATTTGACTGAAAAACAGCTGATAGCTCGTTTAGCGTTGGTGGCCGACATGCGTGGGCTCAAGGACGCATTTGATTTGGATCTCTCAAAACTAAATAGTGTCTTGCGCGCTTTAGATGGAAGATTTCAGCCTATTAATAACCATGAGCGCCACGCACTGCAGTTTCGCGCTTACATTGCAAATCGTAATTCCAAGATCGTTGAGCGAATACGAGCGGGCTTTGTCGGTCAGTTCGACAAACTCCAAGGCCTTTCGCGGTATGTCCACTTGCGCGGTGCGGCCGATACAATCGAACCTGACTTGGAGTGGTTCGAGATGTACGACGAACTTCCAGAAGAGGTAATGGCGCAGCGGATTGAGCTTTGGCTTCTCTCTAAAGGTGTGTCTTCTAGTACTCATTGCGACTTACCTGCTTTGTCGGAGTGCCGGGAAAAGAATGGGCGGGTGCTAAGAGAATTCTCAAGGAAGTACGGCCCGGTGTTATCAGCGTGGGCGAGGCTTTCCAAGGACGGTGTTACCGATGTTCTGCGTAAACTTTGGCTAGAACCTGAGGAATCAAAGCTCGGTCTTATTCAACATGCTCAAGCCGGTGGCTGGATCGAATTTCGTGTGCTTGATGATGAAACAATTGCCAAATGGCTGGAAGTATCGGGGTTTTGGCCAAAAGGAAAGTCAGTAAGTGCATCGTTGGCAGACTGGGACCTACCGGAAGAAACGTTCACGAGGGCGCAAAAAGATGCGGAGCAGGAGCGCGAGGCCCGGCGCAAAGAGCGAGGCGAGATTGCTTTTGCGGGACAGAAGCTTTCAGCGCTACCATCGGACTACCAGGCCCTAATGGATGCGGTAAAAGCTCACCTTTCGGACGCAATTAGTTTCTTTGATGTTGACACCACTTTTCGATCCTTGCCTGATGTGCAGGAGTCAACAGGACGAGCAGGGGGTTTCGGAGGAGGGTCAAGCTCAGGTCGCCAAAGATCTCCCGAATCATCTATGTCCGAGGAACAGAAGGGAGCCGTAGGTTTTATTGGTGAGCGGTGGGCGTTTGAATGGATCAAGGCCTCCCATCGAAAGAGGCATAACTTGCAACTCGACGATACGTGTTGGGTTTCTTGCAATAAGAATCTTGTCTTTGGCGGTACAGCCGGCCGCGATGACTTTGGATATGACTTTAAGGTCCAATTGAGTTCGACAACATATTATTACGAAGTCAAAGCAAGCGTTGGCAATCCTAGATTCTTTGAGATGGGGCCGACAGAAATAGCGAAAGCGCTCAGATACAAGGCAGACAAAGACAAAAAATACCGCATCCTCTATATCGCGTACGCGACTGACCCGCAGCGGGTCGAAGCAACGATTCTTCCAAATCCTTTCTCAAGAGAAGGTCAGAAAAAGTTGAGAGCAGTTGGTAGAGGCAGTGTCAAATACGGGTTTGGCGTAGGAGTGAGTGAGTGAGTGAAAAATGCGCTAAGTTGTATAGATCTACCACCACCTTGCAGCGTCACAGCGCGGGTTCAAATCCCTCAACCAAGTCCTATAGCAATATGAAGAGCAATCAATAGTAGCTGCCGTTCGTTTTTTGGATCGTCAACTCTGAGTTAACCAACATTTTGAAAGTAGATAGAAAATATCTTAAGGCCATGCATTCTCCCCAAACCGCAAGGCAGTTGCAAAACTTGGCGATTCAACGCGACGGAGTGAATACCGATGATTTCCGTTGTTAGGGTTGCGAGACACTCGTCAGTCATAAGTACTCCTGCGTTCCATCGGTAACCCCTGTGCGAACTAGCGAGTTAATGTTCTGTCCTGCGCTGGAAGAAAAAGCTTCACATACAAACCCAAGAGTGATAATGTCCGCGCGCTCCAACAGATATCCGGTCTCAATTCATTTAACCGGATCGATATCACGGACAGTGAACCTCGTATTTATGGCGAAGATGTGAAGAATCATTGCCGGCTTTACGCCCCTCTTGCAAACGTGCGGTAGATTTCGCGGAACATTAAAATCACTCAAATTCGCTAAGTCGTGTCTCAATCAGGCTGACCATTCGCGAATGTCTCGCTTTACTCACAATCATGGGCGGGTAATCTCAAACAATTTCTTGGATTGACCTCTTTCGTATTAGCTCTCGAGGCCTTTTCTAACAACTTATCATCAATCGAAATAGGGCTCGAGAGAGTCATTTTCAGATAGTCGGCCCGAATCGGTGCGACTAAGTTGCATTCACCAGATCTAGCTACTTAGTGAAGAAGGTCGAACCTCTTGGACCAGTTTCTCTCACAGCTCAAGAATCTTCGAATAGCGCGTTACGAGTTCCACCTTCTATCGCTTCAAGACGCTTTCCTTCCAACTTTTCTGGGATCGACTTTACGCGGCTCTTTCGGCCACTCGCTCAAGGCAATTGCTTGCACGGTAAAACATGAAGATTGCCGGCGCTGTCTTTTGGTGAACGCCTGTTCCTATCCGCAAGTTTTCGAGCCGAGTGCGCTACATACGAACGGTAACGGTAGTGGCCAGCAGGACCCGCCACGCCCTTTCGTTATCCAACCACCTTTGCCCCGCGTAACCGATTCGAGCTCGAATATTGCACAAAGCCGTGTCGCTTGGGGCGAGACGCATATACGAGTTGCATCCGGGACGCAGATTACTTTTGGCATTACGCTCTTCGGTCCTGCGGTGGATAAGCTGCCGTACGTCGTTTACGCAGTTGAATCGATGGCGCGGCATGGCTTTGGTCATGCCCGAGCGCCGTTTGAGTTAGAGGCTGTAGCAGTCATTAACGAGCGCGGCGAAAGTGCGCCCGTTTACCGGCCGGATTCTGACAAACCACAGATGACGCGTATCGCGCCTCACGACGCAGAGGTCAGAACACTCTTCGATCTCGTCTCGTCTCGATTGGCTCAGCTTGGGATATGTGATGTCTTGTCGCTTCTCTTCATTACGCCTACCTGGATCGAGGTGAAGAAAGAGGTTCTTTCAAACGTAGATCTGGAGCAACTTACAAAACGACTGTCATGGCGACTGGCAATGATGTGCGAGCTTTATGGTGACGCGCCGCTCGAGTACGACCACAAAGGGCTCATAGCGGAGGCTGCAGCGGTGAAGACAACGGGCAGCAATGTCTGGACACATCGATTTGAAAGATATTCGAGCCGGCAACACGGCAAAGCACCGATGCAAGGCTTTCTGGGAGAGACAACCTATCGCGGCAAGGGCCTACGCGAGCTGCTGCCATTGATCCTCGCAGGCGAGTTCCTGGGAGTAGGGAAAGAGACGGCGTTTGGGCTGGGTCGGTATTGGTGTGTGGCGTGAGAGCACGTTAACGGCGAGTTCTTTGAGGAAGATTTACTTTCACTACAATCTTGTTTTGCTCTGCCGACAGATTGATTCGTAGAGCAGGAGCAGCAGATGAACATAGTTCTTATCGAGACATCCGGAAATCAACATTACATCTTTGCCACCAACAAACTGCGCGAAAACGTTGGCGCGTCGGAACTAACGCATCGCGCTGGCACCCAGCTTGTGCTTGAGGCCGTCAGTGCCGAAACGACGAAGCGGATCTACGAGGATGCTGATCTTGATGGTCGCAAGATGCGGGCAAACTTGCTCGACCGCTCACTCAATCCTCCAATTGGAAATGGCTGCGCCGTAGAAGTCATAATGGCAACATCGGGAAAGGCTTTGCTTCTTGTAAAAGACAAGCCAACTGGCGAAAGGATCGTTCGTAATTCCACTGAACGAGCCCTGCGCGAGATGCCTGGCTTGGTTCTCCAAGGTGCGATTAGCGAAAGCTTCGATAGCCTTGATGCAAAAGACAGTGAAGGCGAGTTCAAACTTCACAAGGCAATCGTGAACGTTCATCGCAGACTCCAGATGATTCGTTACCAACTGCCCAGTAACGAGACACGATTCTTGCGCTTGCCATTTGTCGCACCCTGTATGTCAAGTAGCTTGCCCGCCCAAACAGTGGTCATTGAACGCGGCGACAGGAACTTAATCTCGGCCCTTTCTCAAATAAAGCGTGAGAACTTTGATGCATGCCAACAACGCCTTGAATCCGTTATCCACGCAGTAAACGATCGCATTAGTCTGATTAGAAGCGTTGATGAGCTGGAACGAAGATTCAAGGAATTGAGTTGGGTTGCTGTCATCCATGCGGACGGCAACGGCTTAGGCCAGATTTTTCAAAATTTCGACCGGTACACCGGCTTAAGGGATGGCATCTGCTCGCCGCGCGACTACATTGACGAGTATCGCAAGTTTTCACTGGCTCTGGACATTTGTACCCTTAACGCAGCTGGCTACGCGCTTGATAACCTGCAAGAGCGTTTCCGCAGTGAGAACGAACACAATGTGGGGAAAGCCATTCCAGTCGTTCCGTTGATCTTGGGAGGAGATGACATAACAGTTCTTGTCGATGGGCAATACGCGCTGAAATTTGTCTATGAATTTCTCAGGCAGTTTGAAAGGGAGAGCGAGAATATCACTGAGTATGACTACCTGAAACAAGACGGCAAAGGTAATCCGCTACGTGTAGACGGCAAGACAGTTTTCGAAATTCTCACAAACATCGTTCCGAGGATCGCTAAAGGAGCTTTAGGGGCTCCACGTCTTGGAATCTGTGCTGGTGTAGCGATCGTCAAACCTCATTTTCCATTTCACCAGGCTTACGAACTTGCCGAACAGCTTTTGAAATCAGCAAAGGACGTAAAGTGGAAAATCACAAGCAAGAGCCAAGGGGAGCAATATCCCTCTTCTGCTTTGGACTACCACATTCTCTACGATTCCACGCTTTCTCGTCTTGATGACATACGCGGCAAAATGAAATCCGATAATGATGCCAGCTGGTTGTTTGCGCGACCCTATGTAGTTTCTGACCTCAGTGACGAGGTGCTTGAACGCGAAATCAGTGAGCCGAACTGGTGTCGTAAACGCCGTTGGCCTGAACTTGACGACCGCGCTGCCGCAATGATTGCGAAGGATGAAGACAACAACCGCAAGTTGCCCAATAGCCAACTACACACTTTGCGTGAGGCCTTGTACTTGGGTCGAGCGGAAACCGATGCTCGCTTGAACTTGATTCGTCACCGTTACCGGGATGCAGATCTTAAGTCAGGGTTTGACGTTCTGCTCTGTAATGAAGGCCACGATATAGCAAGGCCGACATTGTTTTTTGAAGAAACCGAAGGAGAAAAAAAGGACGCTACCCATTTCTTAGACGCGCTCGACATCGTCGAATTCAGGAAAGGTGAAAAGGAGGACCATGGAAGACTCGTTGACAAGAGATGAACGACCTGTTGATACCCGGCAGAAGTACAATTCATTTGTGATGCCGTCGCTGTTCACGATTCGATTGGAGATGAAATCGGATTGGCACATCGGCACCGGCGCGGGTCAGCCCGGCAATATTGATAAATTGCTGGCGCGGGATGCGGACGGTTTTCCTTTTGTACCTGCAAAGACCTTGAACGGTATCTGGCGCGACGCCCTGGAGACCTTGACGTTTGGCCTGGACGGCGGCAAGGAAGGCTACTGGTCAAAATGGGTAGAGATTATCTTCGGCGTCCAGCCAAATCAATTGCAGGGAGTTCTGCGAGACGAGAACCAGGGACATGAACTGCAAAGGCGGGTGAAAAACGGCGACAGCACTTACAGTTTTGCGCTCCTCTCCGTCCAACCTGCCCGGTTGTCCAAGAACTTGCGAGAAAAAATCGATAAATCCCTCAACGCAGTTTCTAACCCGGACGACCAGCGGCAGCAGCGGCGGAGACTCCTTGGAGCCCTCACCTTCATCAAGCCTGGTGTTTCGATCGATGAAAAAACCGGCACTGCTCGAACTGACTTCCTGCGCTTCGAAGAGATGGGAAGGGCCGGCACGGTGTTGGAATCGGAGTGTGCCTTAGACTTCGATAGCGCCGACAGCGAATCGCAAAGGATCATTTCAGCTCTATTGCTATTGAGTGCAAGATTGGTTGAGAGAATTGGCGGCAAGCGTCGGCGAGGGGCCGGACTTTGTGAGCTAAAAATCGATGCGGGCGCCGCATCGCTGGTAGCCGACGCGGTCAATCTCTTGAAAGGTAAAGAAAAGGAAAAGACAAGCCCTCCAAGTGCCTTCCGGCCTGGAAGTGTAAGCGACGAGCGTTCAATAGTCAGAGAGATAGACTCGACAAACAGCGATTCAATAAGCGAAGGGGAAGATCGGCAGGAAAAGGGTTGGCAGACTCTGGAATTTACTCTACGCCTACGCGCGCCAGTCTCGATTGTGACGGCAACGCTTGGCAATGTTTCGGAATCGCTCGATTACATTCCTGGAACGTATCTCCTGCCGCACATCACAAAAGTCCTACGAAAGCGAATTGGCGGCAAGGTGTTTCAAGCTGTTGCTTACGGTGACCTACAGGTACTTTCCGCGACGGTTGAAGTGAACAACGAGCGTGGTCTGCCAACGCCCGCTGTTATCTATTACGAAAAAATGGGGGGCGGTTTTGACAGGGAGATAGATGGTAAAGCCACTGTTTATAACCTCTTCAAAGAGTGGGACAAAATTGAGATCGGCGTGCAAAAGAAAAGTCTTCGCAGCGGCTATGTTTCAAGTCTTGATGGAAACGGGCAGACGTTGCCTACGCACAAGGAAACGATTAAGACATTTTTAGTTCACAACACAGTTGAAGACAGAGTTCAACGGCCGACGGAAAATGTCGGCGGCGTTTATTCACGTCAAGCAATCGCGTCTGGCACACGGTTGCGCGGCGAGATTCGTTTGAGGTCGAAACTTGCCGGGGAGCTTGATTCCGACTGGTGGACTGAATTAAGCGGTTCTGTTCGGCTTGGCACGTCGCGCAAAGATGATTATGGGTTGGCAGAACTGGAACTAAAAAAGGATGCCGAGGGTAGGGCAACTGGTCCGAGCGCTTTTAAGCCAAAGTCCGAAGTAAACTCGAACGATAACAAACTAGTGACTGTTTATCTGGTATCTGACTGCATAGTTCGAAATGCAAATCTTCGACAGACGAATCTTGGCTTCGACTTGGCACAAGAGATAGGCGATAAATTGGGTGTCGCCCTCTATCCAATCGACTCCGAGCACAACGCAGCAACGTCCCTAGTGATGGCAAAACGTATTGACTCCTGGCACGAGGGCTGGGGCTTTCCGCGCCCCACTTTGATTGCGATGCGAGCCGGTTCGTGCGCTGTATTTCAATCGGACGTCGTTTTGGACTTGGTGGCATTACAAAGACTCGAAGCCGAGGGTATCGGCGAGCGGCGCGGCGAAGGATATGGACAAGTTCGGTTCAATCCGCCTTTATTGATGCAACCAATTAACGGTTGGGAGGTTGCTGCAAAGGCAGATGAAGCAAAGGCAGATGAAGCAAAGCCTGCAATACCCGCCGCGATAATCGAATTGAATGATGAAGAGAGAGCGTTTGCTGAGTTGATCGAAGAAACCGCGTGGCGCGAAGAGTTGAAAGTTGCAGCGTTGAAAATTGCTGACGGGTTAAACAATCGAAAGGCGATCTTTGGATTTGACAGTGAGAAAAATGAGCCGCCGATGAGTCAGATTGGTGGACTTCGTTCTGCCATAAGCCGATTGCGACGCGTAGAGGACAAAGGAATTGTTATCAATTGGCTCGAACATCTCAAAGCGACGCCGAACCGCCGCGACAGGTGGGCAAATAGCAAAGAAAATGCAGACGCGAAATTAGACAAGATTATTGAGTTGCTCGAGCCTGAATCTCGAATGTCGAAAACAGAGGATGAATCGCACGTTCTTTGGAAGCGGTTTCAAGGGGTATTCAAAGAACCTTTGACGATTGTACGAAGCAGGAAAGATTTGCAGAAACAATTATGGGCGGAAGCGGTGCGAACTCTTTTTGACGCTTGCGCAAGGGCACATAAGCGCGAAGTCGAAAAAAAGGAGACCAACTGATGGCGCGAAGGATTTATTCACGCTTAAGAATCAGCGGCATGCTCTTGGCCGAAACGCCTTTACATGTCGGTGGATATGGCGATAGCTCCGACACTGATTTGCCGCTCGCAAAAAATGGCAAAGGCGAATGGTACGTTCCTGGAACGAGCATCGCAGGCGTATTACGGAATTGGTGCGAAAGGAATTTCGGGGAGCCCATTAGTGGCACCACAAGTATTGTGGATGATCTGTTCGGTCCCTCACGTCGGCCAGGTGTTGAGAAGGGTCACGCGAGTTTTGTTTTGGTGGAAGACGCGACGATTGATCAGGGCGACAGAGTGTTGCCGGAGATCCGTGACGGAGTGGGCATTGACCGCTTCTATGGAACCGCCGCGGACAAAGCTAAATTCGACCGGGCCGTATTGCCTCGCGGAACCAAATTGAACTTTGCTATGACGGTTGAAATCGAGGCACGAAAGGACCCCGATCAGAATGGCAAGACCCAGGAAGAAAAGCGCGGCGAGACCGCCGAAGAGTTCGAGAGTAGAGATAAGAAAATACGAGCTGTAATTGGCACTTTGTTGGCAGCACTGACCAAATCAAAAGTACGCTTCGGCGCGGGGCGGACACGGGGGCTCGGGCGGACAAAGTTGATGGGCAAGAGGAACCTCGACGGCGAACACGAAGACGAGCCTGCGGTCACAGAGCTGAATTTTTTAGGTTTCGACAACATTCTAGATCTGGTGGAAAACAACGGCCTCGTCGTTTCAATCGCCGACCTGAAAGGCGCAGCGATTTCTGGGAATTTCTCCCCACAACTCGAACTCAACGTCACTTGGAAACCACGCCTGCCTGTAATGGTCAAAGCAGGGTACGACGGCATAGGCGTCGATATTCTCCCACTGGTGTCGCAGGTTGATCAAAACAAGGTCGCATTGGTACTTCCCGGGAGTTCAATCAAGGGAGCGATGCGCAGCCATGCAGAGCGAATCATCCGCACGTTACTCGATGGCGAGGAAAAGGAGCCCAGATTCGACACGAAAGGCCGGCGAGATTTTCATGATCAGGTTGATGTCCCCCTTGTTTCCGAAATTTTCGGGGCGAAAAACAAGTCAGCCGATATAGCATCGAATGCCAAGGAACATCTTGGACTCGGCGCGCTGTCAATTGATGATTGTTACGCGATTGGAACAATGGATAGGGATCGGTGGCGTAAAGTAGAGACTGCCGGAACTGACAATGAAAAATCGTCCGATGATTGGGAGTTGACGCAAAGGCTTGGCGCCCTTTCCAATGCAAACTTCCGTATTAATCACCATGTAGCGATCGACAGATGGACTGGCGGCGCGAGCGAGGGCGCGCTATACAGCACGCTTACACCGGTGCCGGCTGACGATGCATGGGAAGCGATGCGTCTGACATTGGACTTTGGACGTCTTGAAAAAGACTCTCAGCTGCCTGCGTTGATGTTGCTTCTACTCGTCTTGCGTGACGTTGTCGAAAACCGCCTACCATTTGGCTTCGCTACTAATCGCGGGATGGGCGAGGTGTCAATCACAGACGTAACTTTTGTCGGAGAAGGCTTGGACCAACTCGGCTTCACTACGTTCCAGGGGGACTTTGCTGTACTGAAAGAAGAGCTGAAGCAGCAGTTTACGCCGGAGGATTGGAAGAAATGGTTGCACAATTCAGAAAAGTGACGCTCTCGACAGCGATTGACGAATACAAGGAATTCTTGAACGGTGAACTCGAAAATACTTACGCCGTACTCTATGCCCCAAACAAGTGTTACTTAGCTGTAGTCGATCAGTCAGGAAGGCTTGAAATTCAAGATAATGTGGACAAGTTTGACCTCAACGGGATTTTTGAAGCACGCGTCTTTAACCAAGTAGCAGAACTCAGATGGCTGAACGAATTGGCTGGCAAAGGGTCGAGGGCGGTTATTTCAGATGCAAGTTTTCCTAACGCGGTCGGGACGATTCGGCAAACATATCTGATGTGGGGCAGAAGTACAGGACAAGTCGTCGGCGACTGGACGCAGTTTGCCGAAGCGCGGATTGGCGCATACCTCGTACCTTTGAAGAACATCAAGAAAGATTCGTACGCCAGATTTACGGCTATCGAATATCTGGACGAATACCATGACGGCAACGTAGCTGTTACCGACGAAAGACTAACTGGAATCGAAATCGCGTAATGTGAGGAAAAACAAAGTGGCTGAACTCATCACAGGAAAGTTGCGGTTCAATCAGGAAAAACGCAAATGGCAAGTTGAGTTTTTCAACGAGAAGAAGCAACAGCAGACCAAAATGCCTTGCGCTGAAGATGAGATTTCCAGCGACATCCCCAAGGACGAAGCCGAAGAAATTGAGGTTCAATTCGAACGCAAGCCGCCACATGGCGAGCCAATCCACATAAGGCTCGCAGGCAAAGACTTTATCGCTTCCACGGTCCGCAAGCCGCAAGCCGCGCCCAGTTCTCCGAATCGGCAACAGTCAGCGGGGAATAGAGGAGTTAGTAACGCGAGGAGAGAAGGAGTAGCGGCACGCTACGACGGTGAGAGCGACGATTTGCTGCGCGAATTCCATAATCCTTACAACTTTGTGCCTGCTGTCCCGCGTGACCGCCTTGACGGAGTAACTAACGACTTGGGTGATAAACCGCCCGCCGGACATGATCGCTTCCGCGCGGAACTGCTTAGCGGCTGTTTGCACGTACAGATGACAGTTAAGACGCCGCTTTTACTACCCGACACTTCGCGAGTCGACGTTATCAACGAGCACAAAACTTTCCCAGTGCGCGAAGACTCCCGGGGCAAGCCTGTCATCAACCCGACATCGATCAAAGGGATGTTGCGCTCCGCGTATGAAACCGTAACCAACTCACGCTTTTCTGTCTTTCAGAACCATGATGAGAGACTGGCGTTTCGAATGGAATCAATCGAAGGGGCAATGTCGGTGCCTGCCAGAATTGAAGATGGAAAGATAGTTCTGTACACGGGAGCCTCAGAAATAAGCGACAAGGGAAAACCGCTTAATGAATCCGGCGGAGAATCGAATGCAATTCTGTGCGCTGCTTGGTTGCCCATGAATCAAACGCAGAGACACGGAACAAAACTCGCCGCATGGCTTGAGAAAATTCAACATATCAACAGGCGAAATAATCGTGATTTCAAATTCTGGCGTGTTCGCGCCATTGCCTCTACGGAAGCTGATTTAGGAACTGAACCTTCGCCCAGTAGAGACACGCGCTCAAGCGAATCTCTCGGGGTCTTTATTAAGACCCAGGGATTCGTATGCAATACGGGAAACAATATTTCGAACAAACATGATGAGAGGTTTTTCTTTATTCACGGGAGAGACGAAACAGAAGTCATCAAGGCAAATTTTGACCAGGAAAAACACAGGGAAACCTGGGACAGACTTATCAAAGACTACCGCCAGGAACACTCCGAAAAGAATGGAGAATTAAAAGCAGCACCCAAAGCCGAAAGGCAGGGACAAAGTGTTGAATGGTCGAGGCATGTTCAACGCACTGGGTTCAATGAAACTGCAAAAGACGCCAAGCTGAAAGCGGAAGATTTGGCAAATAGTCCACTCTGTTACGCTCGCGTTGCAAAGGAAAATGATAGTTGGATAGTGGAAGAACTCTATCCGGTTGCAATTTCACGCCGTCTTCATAGAGTCGCACCTGACATGTTACTTCCGAGAAATTTGCATCCTGCAAACGACATCGAAGAGCTTTCTCCCGCAGATCGCGTTTTTGGTTGGGTTCGACAAGGAAATAGAGGAAGCCGGCAAAGCGCGTATCGCGGACAGGTTCGAATTGGGGTTATCGACTGCGAGTCGGCTGATGCTATTGAAAAGTTTGACGAGAACGGTTTGCCTCTACAGATTCTTGGACAACCTAAGCCGCAACAGGGCCGCTTCTATGTTGCCGAGAGTCAGAAAAAGGCCGAAGCTCAGACTGAAAGGCGAAATAACGAATATGCCGGTTACCGGGACGGTCGCGGCCTGCGAGGGCGCAAAGTTTATCCACATCACAAACTGCCAAGCGAGATCGAGACAGCATATTGGGATAAACCGCACATCCAGCGCGCCGCTCCCCTACTCAACAAATATTTTCAAGAGTTTCGTCGCCCTGATGGTGCTAATCAGCGTGATAACCAGAACCGGTCTGTAAGTGGTTGGGTCAAGCCTTCAACCTTATTCAAGTTTGATATTCACTTCACTAATCTTTCGCACGTCGAGTTGGGTGCCTTAATTTGGCTCTTGGATTTGCCGGAGGAACACTTTCATCGGCTCGGTGGGGGTAAACCATTGGGCTTTGGCAGTGTGGCGCTGACGCTACATGAGAGCGAAATTCTCAAAGGTGAAGAACTGAAAAAGCGTTACTTTGCACTCGATAATCAAGACTTGGTCGTTCAACCTCGAACGACCGAGACTGACACATGCCTGAAGGCATTTGAAGCGGCAATGAACGCCTACCCTGGCGAAAACGGGCCCAGAATTCTTCGGTCCTTTCTTGCTTCGGCCAAGGGATTTGAAAAGCCGATCCATTACCCCAGAGCCAGAAGATACAAAGAGGACTGGCGAACCAAACAAAAAGAGTGGATCAATCCAGACGATATGCCTTTGCCTCCCCATGAGGAAGGACTCGCGTACGAGTGGTTCGTGGAAAATAGCAAACCGGAAAATCGGCTGGTCCTTTCGGATCTCGTCGAAGACGAAGGGTTGCCAATCTTTAATCACAAAGTTACGAAGGGCGGGTGACGTAAGAGTCCATTCGGCTACGTACAGTCCAGCCTTCGTTGAATCACTTGCTAAGCCTCATCGGCTCGGGTTCGTAAGACCAGATTCCTTCTGTGAAAGCAACCAAACTAATCCTGTTTAATACAAGCACTTTAACGGGCTTCGGGACTTACACTTATCGTGAGATCACCCTCGATGAGGCGCGCGCAATTGTTCTTGATTTCCAGCATGAGACGAAAACGATCCAGTCTGCAATTGGGCACGAGGCGACTGCTGAGTTGCTTTCCGAATTGCTTGGAATTGAAGTGCAAGTTAATCACTTCCCGTGTACTCAAACAATTGATGATGCTGGGTTGGTATTCAAACTCAATGGGCGTCCCCCATTTGGAAGGGTGTTGAGTCGGAAAGAGCTTGAAGAAATGGGATATCAATTAGGTCTGCTGACAAAGGTGGATTGAGAGAACAACGCGAATGGAAAGTAAAGAAACGGAACCAGCCTCACTCGAAGCCGATGACTTCTCCGGCGAAATTCCGTCGCAGCGGGAGACACTGGCAGAAACAATAGGTAGCCTTTTTTCTATCAGCAAGAACGGTGTATGGGCTGTTGTTATCTTCGCCTTGGGGATTGTTACGCTGGGCTGGCTGGCGGATTCGGTTTTGCCACTGCTCCACGACGTCGGAACTCTGTTGGTGGCCAAGCAGAAAAGGTTGCAAGCTGCGACGACTTTCAAGGCGTCTTTCGCCAAGCTGGTTCTTCCTGCTATTTGGTTCTTTTTGCTTATCGTCGTCCTGCATTTTATCCGTCGCAGAAATCTCGCGCCGACTAAATACGAGACGATCGTGCCGAATCCTCACAAAGGCTTGATCGTGATGTTAAGTCCTTACAGTCAAATTCCAAAGACGGCGAACTGTTACTCTTCTCCTAAGGAACTCGTGAGTGCAATTGATTCAAATACGATCGACCTTGACAGCGTGTTGTCCCGTTGTAATTGGGGACAACTAGCTTTCGTAGTCGGCTATCACGCCTCGGCCCCGTTGACTAGATGTTGGCTGGTGACGACTAAGGATAAATCTCATAAGGAGTACGAGCATGCGAAAAGGTTGATCGAGTTTCTGGTTAAATCGAAAGAAGGCGTCGACGTGGAGTGTGCGTACGTCCGGATTCAGGATGAAAACGACATAGGGGAAACAGCCCAGGCAATCAGTCGCCTCTATAAGCGCATTGAAGGAGGTGAATTCGGGATTAACACCCAAGATGTAATAGCGGATTTTACAGGTGGAACGTCAGCCATGACAGGTGGAATGATATTGGCGACCCTTGACGAAGGACGAGAGGTGGAATATGTCACGCGACGGGAACCAATCCTGACAGCTGGCATTACATCAAAAGATATACGCGAAAGGGGCCTAATAATCTCGCCACGCACTTCGCCCCGTATGGTGCGCAAATTCGGAAAAGGTTAAAGCTCCAACAGCGCAACTGTCCATCATTCCCCGCATGAATTCGCCTTTTGATCGAAACTTAAGTCGCAATACGAGTGAAATTAAGCTTTGTATGAGCCTTTGACGGAACAGGTATAATCTCTAACATCGGCGCCGCGCTCAAAGCGGATTGAAACACGCCTGCTTTTTTGCCGGGTTCCTTAACGAACATTGAGAGAATACCCGCCGCTCAAAGCGGAATGTAAAAACAGAATGGAGGACGCAGGACACAGGAGGAAAGCAAAGCTAGGGGTTCACCAAAGTCGTGGTGCGGGAATAACCCATTCGGAACTTGTCACTCATCGCTCGTCTCTGTCCTTCCGACCCGCCGCGCTCAAAGCGGATTGAAACCCACACAGCGAAGGGAAAGGAATGGCAAAGCTTTGTGCGAAGACCCGCCGCGCTCAAGGCGGATTGAAACGCTTCCTGTTTGTCAGGGGTGTGTTGGTTCATCATGTGAAAAGACCCGCGCGCTCAAAGCGGATTGAAACTCATCTCTCACTCGGTTTCTCAAACTCAGGATTTGGGTGAGAAGACCCGCCGCGCTCAAAGCGGATTGAAACTGAAAGGTATCCCCGGCGGAATAGGCGGGATGCTGGTAAGAAGACCTGCCCGCGCTCAAAGCGGATTGAAACGTTTAGGCATACTGCTCCTTGTCTAACGGAGTTGACTTGAGAAGACCCGCCGCGCTCGAAGCGGATTGAAACTAATTGTCTGATTGCAAATCAAACAAGCGGGTTAGGTGAGAAGACCCGCCGCGGTCAAAGCGGATTGAAACGTAGCTCCTTAGAATGCGTCTCATGGTTTTTTGGTGAGAAGACCCGCCGCGGTCAAAGCGGATTGAAACGCGATTGACACTTTCGCCTTGTCAGTTAAAACAAGTGAGAAGACCCGCCGCGCTCAAAGCGGATTGAAACGCCACCCGTTGTTGGTTTCGGCAGAGTTGGCTTCTTAGTGAGAAGACTCGCCGCGCTCAAAGCGGATTGAAACGATGGGTGTAGGTGATGGTATGGCTTGCAGAATACGGTGAGAAGAACCGCCGCGCTCAAAGCGGATTGAAACAATTTGGTAAAGTCCTCGAAAGACATCTCAAATTCGCGAGAAGACCCGCTGCGCTAAAAGCGGATTGAAACTATTACCTGGGGGGAAGCATAGCGACCTTGAACGGTGAGAAGACCCGCCGCGCTAAAAGCGGATTGAAACTGTTACCTGTCCTTATGAGCGATGAAGTTCATCAGTGAGGAGACCCGCCGCGCTAAAAGCGGATTGAAACCAATTGGGAAACTCATAGTAAAGCGGCGAAGCTAAGTGAGAAGACCCGCCGCGCTCAAAGCGGATTGAAACACAACTTCTTCGGCTGTGTCGGCAGCCTTTTCCGCGTGAGAAGACCCGCCGCGCTCAAAGCGGATTGAAACCAATTGTTAAAACAACCATACTCGCGCTTCGAGCCCAGTGAGAAGACCCGCCGGGCTAAAAGCGGATTGAAACTTTCAGGCAGCGACTGCGGCAAACGGCGAAGGTTGTGTGAGAAGACCCGCCGCGCTCAAAGCGGATTGAAACCTTTACCGAAGCCTGGCCGTAGGGGCTTAGGATTCAGTGAGAAGACCCGCCGCGCTCAAAGCGGATTGAAACTCAACACGGAATTTGTCACGCTTAGATGCGACAGTGAGAAGACCCGCCGCGCTCAAAGCGGATTGAAACTTTTACACTCGCTGCCCCCTTGAAATTTAGAAACCACGTGAGAAGACCCGCCGCGCTCAAAGCGGATTGAAACCGTCGCTGCGGCGTAGTGTAGTAGCAGCGTTTCACGTGAGAAGACCCGCCGCGCTCAAAGCGGATTGGAACTCGAGCATTGATTCATCATCCTCGCCGCGCATTACGTGAGAAGACCCGCCGCGCTCAAAGCGGATTGAAACAACACCGGGATGGTGTTGCCTAATGGAAAGGGTGAGAAGGCCCGCCGGGCTCAAAGCGGATTGAAACTTTAGGGGCATGGGACCGCACTTGGCGATCGCTGCGTGAGAAGACCCGCCGCGCTCAAAGCGGATTGAAACGCTGCTACGATCAAGGCTACAACTAGGCTTCCAAAGTGAGAAGACCCGCCGCGCTCAAAGCGGATTGAAACGAAAAGTTATCAACGGAACCCGTCTCGTCTCGTGTGAGAAGACCCGCCGCGCTCAAAGCGGATTGAAACCTTGAGCCGTTTTTGCTCTTCTTGATGTCCTTAACGTGAGAAGACCCGCCGCGCTCAAAGCGGAATGGAAAGCGAGCTAATTGACTCTATAGAAGTCGAAGTAATTGAATGTAAGATAGTTAGTTGTAGTTGATACTTTTGGAACGGCCCTGCCAAGAAAAACCATTGCAATAAACCTTACCTGGTTGTAATCTTTCGGCTCGTAGGCACCCAACGCACCCACTAAACACACCAATACTAAGCCGTCCCTGAGGACTCACGGCAGCAAGGCATGACCAAAGGTTGTAACGTGCCGTGCCTGTTAGAACAGAGGCAGCACGCTTTGTAGGATTTGTAAGGTCGTCGTTGCTACGAAATCGTTGGGCATGATTCCGGTTTTGCCGGTTTCCATCCATCCGGCTTTACCGTTGGGCATATCTCCGACTCTGCCATTGTCCATGTCTCCGGCAAAGGCCGAGACAGATAATGCGAGGATAAGCATTAATGCTCTGAAAGTTTTCATTACTTTAACCCTTTCGTTGTTCATGGAATTTGACCAACTTTGCCGCCGCGACTTCACCAGATGCGGCGGTTTTGGCGTCTTAGTTACAAAGTAACTAGCATAGAGAAAGGTAGTCCTCACATGAATTTAACAGATGAGCGTCTAAGAGAACTAGACAATCCCTCATTAACTCTCAACCAGCGGATTTTATTGCGCTGTAGCTTGGCTTCTGAGTTCATACACGTCGGACAATATGAGAGCGCCCGCGAGGCTTTAGGCGATCTGTGGCGCGGTGTTGGGCATCGCGGTGAGGTAGAGAGACTAGAGCCGCTGATTGCCGCCGAAGTGTTATTGCAATGCGGCGTATTGTCCGGTTGGCTTGGTAGGATTCAACATCTGTCAGGCATACAAGAGAAAGCTAAGGACTTAATCTCTGAGGCTCTTCGCATGTTCGAGTCAGAGCGGCGTTCCTCAAAAGTTTCAGAGGCAAACTATGAACTCGGCATGTGCTACTTTCGGCTCGGGGCATTTGACGAAGCGCGAGACACCTTAGACGAGGCACTTTGCGGCCTTGAAGAAAAAGATAGTGACCTGAAAGCAAAGGTCTTGATCCGGCACACGCTCGTTGAAGTGTGGACAGGCCGTTATCACGATGCTTTGCACATTCTGGAACAGGCCAGAGAGTTTTTTGAAATCTGCGGGGATGCTCTCAAGGGCAGATGGCATGGCCAGAAGGGATTGGTCTTACGCAAACTCGCAACTGCAGAGAGACGCGCTGATTATGCGGATAGAGCAATCATGGAATTTACTGCAGCAATCTTTCATTATGAGCAAGCCGGACACGAAAGATACTGTGGCAGCAATCTCAACAACCTAGCTATGTTGCTATATAAGCTTGAGCGATACAGTGAAGCGCATGACCACCTAAACCGTGCGCAAGTGATTTTTGAACAGCATCAAGACACTGGCAATCTCGCACAGGTGAAGGAGACAAGAGCGCGAGTTTTTGTTGCGGAGCAGAAGTACAGAGAAGCGAACGGCATTATCTCGGGCGTCATTCAAACATTCGAGAAGGGCAGCGAATTTGCCATGCTTGCAGACGCATTGACTATTCAAGGTACCGTGTGGTCGCGCGTTGGAGTCTACGAGAAGTCAGTTAGTATCTTGCGTCGCGCGGCGGAGGTGGCCGAAAACGCTGGTGCTTTGTCGAACGCAGGATTAGCGACGCTCGCGCTGATCGAAGAACACGGCGCGAAGCGGATGAACCCGACAGAGCTCTATAGCGCGTATCGTCGCGCTGACAGATTATTGAAAGGCACTCAGGATGCGGAAGAGATAGGACGGCTCAGAGCTTGCGCCCGTATTGTCATGCGTCGGCTTTCAGGCTTGCGGTTACACGATAAGAACTTTTCCTTATATGGAGCAATTCAGGAGCTTGAGGCGAAGTTTATTGAACAGGCTTTGGAGGAAGAGCAAGGTAGCGTTACGCGAGCGGCCAAGCTGTTAGGCATCGCACATCCAACGCTTATCAAAATAATCAAAGGCAGGCACAAAAGCCTGTTAAAGAAGAGAACAGCTGTGAAGAGGCGATTGCGGAGCATCATCAAGCGAGCGCCAAAGAAAGTTTGATTCTGGTACGTCTATCGAGCGAAATAACAGAGTCCCTGCCCAAAAGCATGAATTGTTTCTAGCTTTGTGACGTTCGGTAGTAAATGCAGGGTGCTGGGCGGAGAGTCTAGCATCCGACAGAGCGTTCTTGGAGCTTCAGTTTTACCGATCGCAGAAGACTTTCGTCGGTTGGATCGGCATCGAGACTGGGGTCAATCGTTTAATAGTAGGTCATGAATTAGGTTTTACCGGGTCAGGCATCTCATCAAGGTACGCAGCAGATTGCCGTTCAATGTCGATCCACTCGATGGTTAGTTTGATCAAGGTAACTAAATCGTTTATGTCTCTAGCTTCCCACTTTCGCAGGTAATGAGTTTCGTCGTTGCCGATCCACAAGGCGCGTCGAGCTACGGCTTGAACGCGCGTATCGGTAATGTAATCTGTTACAACTTGCCCTGCCGCCGTATTCTCAATTACCGAGTATTGCGATGGTTCTGCTTTAGATTTGGCGTAGTCTTTAATCAGAAACTCAAACGCCTTTCGATATCCTGGGCCAGCAATTTGAGACAGGCCTCTATCTTTGGCTTCAACGGCCTCGCGAAATATCGAGAAAAATGTTGAGGAAATTTCGCGCACGAAATCTGGAAGCTTCATTTCAGAAAGCGGCGGGGGCTCGCTCTTCTTAAAGGTCCAACCATCGCCGCTGTTAATCCGGGAGTGATAGCAAATCATGTGCGCATTACAGGTGGTATTTGTGCAATTGTGCAAAGTCTCAAGTTCACCCGTAATCAAATTCAACGCTCCGCCGTTGAATGGGAAGACAATGAGCCGCCCGCAGGTCGTGCACTCGTCTGGTATATCTACTTCAGCGCTTTGACCTATACCATTTTCATTCCAACTGACAGAGATTTTCATAAATGCACCTTAGAACCTAGATTCGTTCTTTAGATAACCCTCGAAACCGCTTCGCCGCAGTGCGCGAGTAGGCAACCGTCGTGATGTTTCCTTAAATGGATCGCGCTCACTCAAAACAAATAGCTGGTGCCAGCGAACGGCCAAAGCCTTTGTCCAGGAACATTGGCCGTGCGATCTGAACATACAAACTGCTTTTTACACAGCCTTAAAGACATCCCGCGGCTTCTACTTCGCTTCATGCCGCGCACCATTTTCATCTTATATGAGACTGTGCAAGTTCGCATTGGCGGAATCTTGTAAAGACCACGTGTGCCTGTCAATTGGGTTAGTGCTTCGTTTGGAGTACAAAATGGATTCTCCATTACCGGCGTCTGCGATACCGGCTATGAAAAGCAGGCCGTCCGAGTAGTCTTGACAACGTGCGAGCTGTCTCCTCGCGTTCCCTTTTCTCGCGCAGGGCAATCTGGGCAAGCTCATGTTGACGCGCAGAGATTAGTGAAACGAACGATTTTGTTCCCCTCAAAGGTTCGATATTCTCCCAGTGAAGTTTCGGGTTTAGTTGGCATTCGTGCCTTTCCTTCTCCGTCATAGGTGCTGCCTCTACGCTGTTATCGTGAAAGAGGAACATCAACAAATTCCCGAAATCGTCATTCATCTTCATTGGCCCGCGCTCGATAGCTCCTGCCTCAGTTAACTTAACCGGTCGATTGCGCCAGTGCTTGAATTGATATCGAGCGAGATCTGAGCCATGCAGTTTATCTGGAGTCAACGCCGCCGGATATGCCGCGTTTTCGTCATCTACGATGAGAAAGAAACGTGAGTAGCCCATCACACTAGCTTTAAAGGGGTGAGGCCTCTCATAGTCAACTTTTTGATAATGGTTAATCCACTCGAGTCCTCCGTTCTCTCCCGGATTGCAGGGCGTAAACGGCAGACCGTAGACATCGCGATAGATTGCCAGAGCATTCTTGTTTTCTTCATGCGATCCGCGGAAATTTCTGTAGTTATGCGACGACAGGATCTTTCTCACATATGGAGGAATGATCAGCGCAAGAACCTCTCTCCGTTTCTGCAGGAGCTTAGTGGGGCTTTGGATGAATTGCTCTAAACCATTTCGTGACAACGAGGCGCTAACTAAATCATCCCAACTTTGAAGCGACATGCCGATCTCAACTGTGGGTGAAATAGCCTTGAGCAGGGCGAGACCCACGTCATCGGCCTCTGTGCCAGCCTCGAAACTCATAGCGTCATACATGAATACAAAGCCTGGTAGACGCTCGCTCTGTCCCGAGACAGCCAGGAACGCTACGACGTTTGCGTGATAAGCGGACTTCGTTCTGGACCAGTCATTACCAGCATACTTGTACCAGCGCCGGGGTATCTGACGAGTTCCAAAGACAGCCGCGAACTGTGACTTGGTAATAACGTGAACTTCATCATCCCAGTTATTCAAGACCCTCTCTGTTTGCTCGACCGAGAAATCGTGTTGGTACTCGGCTAGGAATGCGGACCTGCCTGACTTGGCTAAGAAGCGGCGAGCTTTGGCGAGGTCAGTATCCGGCCAAGTTGGCGCGCATGACTCGATGGTCCAAACATGGCGACGTTCGTCCATCTTCAATTCGAGGTTTTCGAATCCTTTTATTGGACCCGAGACTATCCGTTCAGAAAGGACATCAGATCGGCGAGTCAATATTTGGTTTAGCACCGAATCTTCGTGTATGAGGTTTTGCGCAAATAATACGATCGTGTCCGCCTGGCCAGCTGGAAGGATCGAGCGTGAAATGATTCTCAGCTTCTTTTCAACGACTGCCGGCGAGTCCTTTTCATTGTCGATGTCATCGAGAACCGTCATCGTGAAACGCAGGTCTTTTTTGCGGCCGCCCCGAAGACCAGTGTCCAGTCCGACCGGAATAATTCCCCAACCAGAGGCAGTTGCCAGGTAGTCCTTGCTCCAACCAATCTGATTGCCGTGCAATCCGACTTCCGGAGATGCCAGCCCGGGGTAGTAGTAGGCGATCTCCGACGACTCCAGCCGGTCACGAATTGCAGCGACGTGATCCAGTGCTTGACCTTCTGTCTCGCAGGCATACATCACATATCCCTCGCCAAGAATGGCGCCCTCAGCGATGCACGCCCACTCGACGTT
Organism: Pyrinomonadaceae bacterium; assembly: GCA_963702045.1. Taxonomy (GTDB): domain Bacteria; phylum Acidobacteriota; class Blastocatellia; order Pyrinomonadales; family Pyrinomonadaceae; genus JACMLC01. The sequence continues at coordinate 2,755,809 of OY969701.1, read as the reverse complement.
AGACGATTTACCGGCCCCACGAAACCAAACGGCAAGAAAAGCCAACTCGTCCTCCTCAAGCGGCTCGCCGCGCAGCCTTTTCATCGTGATCGCCCAGTACCACCCCCATTTCTCAAGATGAAATGAGGCAAAGGAGCCAGTAAAGGTACGCGATCCCAGCGTCCTTAACCATTTCTCTGGCCCTTCGGCTTCCAGCTTCCTGGCCTGTTGCGTTTTCGGATAGGGGGATGAGTTAAGGACCGCTTCCAGGGTTGCAGCGGAACGCCGGGCTAACTTGTCCAAGATTCTACTCATTGAAGTAACTGTGAGACTTCAGGGTGGTATACAGAAAGTGCGGCAATTGCTTCATCACGTGTACAAGGTTCGCCAAATGATTCTGCTGCCTCCTGCATCGTTTCGATTTCACGCTCGTATCGTTCGCGCTTGTCGCTTGTCAGCATGATTGACTGACGCGCTTTGCCCTCGGTTCTGTCAGCGATTTCCCTTAGGGCCTGCACGTCACCGGTCTTTGCTTTCATGATTAACTGTTCGGCCAAGACCTCGGCATAGGTCCGGCCCTGCGGGTCAGTTTCATCAATCTCGTTGAGCTTCTTCCTAATAGCGTTGGAGAGGATCGCCGACTTCGGACGCCCAGCCGGGTTACCGGATTGACCCTTCTGAAAGGGCTTCAACCCCGCAACCTGCCTGGCACGGGCCTCGTCTCTTACACTGTTTTCTCTCTGCATATCAGTGTTGGTTGCAGTCACTGTCTCTTTCATCTAAATCCTCACGAGTAGCCCGCCGAGATGGTCGAAATGAAAACGCCACTGAGCATTTCTTTGTCCAGGGAGGGGGAAGTCAGGAGGAGAAGGCGTCCGATAGTTCGTTACAGTTTGCAGGAACTATCGTTTCAACTATCTCCCCGCAACTCCAGCAACACGTGTCGATGTAAAGAAGATCACTCTTGCACGCTTCCTCAAATTTCATGCCGACGTGATGACAGTACGGACATCGCCGCCCTATCAGCTTTGATAAGCTACCCTTCTCTTTGAGGATCGCGAGAATGGTCTGCTTATGTTCTCGCAGGTAGCGCAATAATTCTTCGTTTAACGAATTTTCCTGGGCTTCAAACCGTAGACAATCCGGGCCGCCCACGAGTAGCGCGACCTGTCGCGAGCAAAGTTCGTTCAAGAGTGTCGCCGCATTCATACCTCACCCACTATTAACGATTCTGTGGTTTCGTTTGGTCCCGAGGCGTGACAAGGTGACAAGCCAACATTCTCGTTATCTTTTCGCAGCTCCGAGCCGTGACAGCCGTTCGAATTGTCACGGCGCGAATTACGTCCCAAGCCAGACTTTTCCTCGGTTGTCACGCTGTCACGGGAAAGCTCCGGAATATAGCGTGCGAACGGCCCCTCAAAAGCGGCAAGCTCATACCCCTTTGCACGATCCAGCCCAATGCGAATAGTTTTGGACTGGATCCCGAACTGCCGCAGTCGATTGGCTAACCAAGTCTCACTAACAGGTCGCCCCCGATGAGCTTCGGGCCAGGGACGGTCGCCCTTGGCAATCAGCCTTTCGACCATATCCTTTGAGAAAATACGCTCACCCTTTGTCTCTACAAAAATATGTTGAATATCAGCCAGTAGCATGACTCCAATCCCTTGGCCGTCAGTGTCTTCTTTGCTGGTCAAGTACTTAAATGCTGAAGCGGCACGTTGCGGCCAATCGCCTCCTGCAACTTCCGCAATGGCAAAAAGAGGCCGCCAGTTGTCAGCTAAACGATTGGTCGCAAGAGATGGAAGTGGAGGGTCAATTGATTCAAATGATGTCCGGCTGTCAGCGCAAAAGCGTGCAATCTTTTGACAAAGAACCGCTTCACGCTCTGTGTGTCGCGAGTCAAATCGCTCGCGCAACTCGTTCGGCTTCGCTCGCTGAAGAGTGATCTTGATGGATCTGTCGTGAAGTGTGCTTGGAAGCTGTCCAATACCGCAGAGTACTGCTGGAGCGAACACGTTAAATTCGCGAACCTCGTTATTTTCGCCTTCACAACGGAGCACCTTACCTCCACGTCGATGTGCCGCATTTAGAATACCCCTTAGTGCTTCGTTGTCTCTCAACCAGGCATCATATTCATCCGCCAATAAAGTCGGCGAGTATGCCGCCGCTACTCGAAACAAGACAGCGACGCTCAAATTCTCGGTAGCCAAGGGACGAGGAACAAACAGCGCAACCACGTCACGCAGTGTTGTCTTTCCGCAACCCTTTTCCGGCGAGCAAATATTAAGGCGAGGCGAGCAATCGAATGAATCGAAGACCCAGGTGTGGACACACCAGAGTGCCAGTGTCACTGCTGCGGCCGTCGGTAAGACAATATAACGGGAGAAAGTTTCAGTCAGCTCGGTTAAGATATCCGAACCATGCACAGGTACTGGCCATGGTTCTATCTTGGGGAATTTCAATGCATGCCCTTGCAGGGCCGCTCCCGCGGATTCTTGCCGGGCTCGCTTCGAGTTAACGAGTCTATCAAGAGTCGAAACTCTATAGCCGAGAGTTCTTGCTTCACGTGTGCGTTGTCTCTCGTACTCTGAGTCTGGCAAACCCGCGAGCCGTTCCAATACTTCATCGTCCGATTCCACCGCTAAGGAGGCTGTTTCAATTTGGCGTTTTACTGCATCTAAACCTTCGAGTTTCGCCAGATCGTTAAAGTCGGTTGGACGGCTTGAAGTGTTTCCAAACTGGGGCACCACGAGTTTACCCCCAATCGCGATGGCCGCTTCCGTTGCCCTTGTGACTCCCGGATTGCCGCTGGTAAAGGCATCGTTGTCAGCTGCGATGATAATTTCTCGCTGCGGCCACTTCTGTCGCAAATCATTCGCCACCCTTGGAACATTTCCTGCCGAGAACGCAATCAATGTCGCGTGGCCTGTTGCTTTGTGAATGCTCGCCCCTGTCGCATATCCTTCGCAAACGACTAAGGGACGATCCGGGTCATCAGATAAAGTAAAGAAGGCACCGGCTGTACGACTCCCTTTTAGAAAACGTTTACGCCCATCCTCTGAAATGAATTGCAGTCCGGTTCGCTCGCCGCTTGAGTCGCGCAATTCCAACACTATCGCGTCGCCATACTTTCGCGCGTTGCCTAAAGCATCTATTCCTTTTGACCCCAAGTAACCATGAGTCTTGAGAGGACTCGAGTGCGATAGTATCCATTCCGCGACTTGCAGCGCCTTCTCATGCACTGCCTTCTCCGTCTGGGCACGTTCACCTGCGGCAACCTGACTACGCCTGCGCAAGTCCTTCAATTCGCGCTCCGACAGTTTGCCGTTCCGTTCCTGCCAACAGACTTTAAGACAGCGCTTCCAACATCCAAACGTTCCTACGACAAATGATCCGTCGTGGAGGACGTACCAGGAATTGCGCTCCCGGTCGCCGTTCGCCTTGAATCGATGTAATCTTCCATCAGCCAAAATGAAGCCCGCGTACTGAAGTCCGGCGGCTCTCATAGCGTCCCGAAATTGTTCCCGGAGGTCCTTCTTCATATTTGTGATCTTTTGAGAAGTTAACTAATCAGCCTGTATTCACCGGAGGTGAAATAGCTGCGCCTCGTAGGTCCTGCTGCTAAGAGATGTGCAATCGATGTTAATGATCGGAATCAAATATCTGGTGACACCAGATCGTGTTCTTGATCGCTATGTTTACTGCCGTGATCAATGTAAGCTTTTAGGTCTTCGTCGCGAACGAGTACCCTACGTCCGAATCTACGAACAGGAAGTCGACCAGCTCTAACCTCATTGCGCAGAAATGCAATACTCAAGCCCGTTAGCTCAGCGATGTCACCCAAACCCCATGCCATGCGTAGTGGCGTTGTATTGCTATCCATGCGGCCTACCTCTCCATAGGAAGATCCCAAAGTAATTGATTTGCGCCTATGACGAGTGCTACGATATCACGTCACGGCTTTGCACTACTCCGGCTCAGTTGTATGCCGATGGAATTATAGATGTAAACAGCACACTTTGGCCAATTATTTTAAGACTTTGAACAGATGTTGTCCTGACCGATTGTCATCTCGATCTAATCTAAACGCATGACCGCAGTAATCGTTTCTGATAGTTTGCCAGCTAGAAAGGCTTCAAAATCGTGACAACGAAAGTTCAAGCATCAAAACGTGAAAAGGGATCCCGCAAGGCACCTGCGATCCCTGTCCCCCCGCGACTTGCTGATTTGTTCCAGTTGGTAAACTTGTTACCCCCGTTCCTGCGCCGCTCAGCAGCAAAGGGCATTCACGACTTGTCGACGCTTGACTGGAGCCCTGACGATGAAACAAAGACGTACAGACGCTGGCACTACCTGTGGCGAGACCTGGATGATCTTCCATTGAGTCTGCAAGCGTTCGTGTTGCGTGACGAGACAGGTCAGTTCGTCGATGCTTCCGGAATGGAGTTAGCCTATGCCGACTATTTTCAATCACATCGAAATATCGAATTAACTGCTCAGCCAGAGGGTGTACTTCGGGAAGTAATTTCCAGGGCGACGGAACGAATCGATCTGGAAATACGGAGAGTTGAGGATCGGAAGATCCCTCGGGAAAGAGGCAAATCGACAGTTCAGAAGATCTCCGAGCCTGACCTGCTCGGCTCCGTAGAATTGGAAATGCTAAAGCACTATATGATCGGCGAAACGCGGTTTATGGAAGTTGGCCCGAGTTGGCTGCTAATAAGAGCACGGCAACGATTCTTTTTCATTTTGGCTGCAGAAGAAATCCTGCATGCCCTTACTACTGAGGAGCCACAGAGGCTGCTAGATAACCTTTGGTACACCGAAGAATCGGGTGCCGGGCTTTCAGGGCATTTGTTCATCGAATCCGATCAAGTTCGTTACGCTTCTCCTCTGCTTATCTCTTACTTTTTAGGAGTACAAGTAAGCCGGATTCGAAAGTGTGCCCTTTGTGAGAATTACTTCTGGGCTGGACGAAAAGACAAGACATTATGCTCTACTCAATGTGGAGCTAACGTACGAAAGAGAAGAGAGAGGGCGCGTTACATGGAAGTTAAACTCGGCGATCGTATTCCACAGAAGAGGCTTAAGAATAAACCGCCGATAGAAGTATCGGGCGCGACAAAACGGCCTGCTAAACGCCGACCACGTAAGGAAGGGAATTGAGTTTATGGCTATCTACAAACGCGGAAACACCTACTGGTATGAATTTGTTTTTGAAGGTCGACGTGTTCGGCGATCCGCATTAACAAAGAGTCGAAAAGCAGCGCGAATGATCGAGGCCGCATATCGCACGAAGCTCGCAAAGGGTGAGGTGGGTATTGAAGAACCGAAGAGCGTGCCGGGATTCCACTCCGCGATGAAGGAATTTCTCAAATGGTCAGAGCATGAGCACGCCGCGCACCCAAACACGCATAAGCGTTATGTGACCAGCTCCAAAGCTCTTTTGCGATACTTCCGCGATACTTCGCTAGAAGCTATCAGCCCTGACACCGTTGAAAAATTCAAGTCCTGGCGAGCGCGACAAAAGAGCCCAAAGACCGGACGTGTTTTGCGTCCGGCAACAATCAATCGAGAGTTGGCTTGCCTAAAGACCCTACTAAATCAGTTCGTGAAAAATGATCTCATTGCAAAAAATCCAGTAAGTCGCGTGAAGCTCTACGCTGAAAACAATGAACAGATGCGGGTGCTTACCCCCGACGAAGAGAAGCTTTACCTTTTTGCTGCCTCCCAACCACTCCAAGATATCGCGACGCTTATGCTACAGACCGGAATGAGACCCGAGGAGGTTTGCAGAATTCGTCGCGAGAACGTTCACTTGGAACAAGGCTATCTTTCCATTCCGTTCGGCAAGACGAATGCTGCCAAGCGAAAGGTTCCGCTTTCTGACGCCGCGTCAACCGTCCTATCCGGGCGGCTAATTAGAATCAAGGGTGAATGCCTTTTCCCGGGGAGGGTTGAAGGCGAGTCGATCGTAAAAGTGAATGCAGCACACACGGCAGCGGTGAAGCGTACTGGAGTAGCACCTTTCCGACTCTACGACCTTCGCCACACGTGGGCTACTCGAGCAGCAATGGCAGGAGTTGACTTAGTGACATTGGCTGCTATGCTAGGTCACTCTCGGATCCAGATGGTCCTGCGCTACGCGCATCCGACCGAAGAACATCAATTCCAAGCTATGAAGAAATTGGAAGCTTTCGTCTCGCGTGGATAACAATTCCAGTTGGGATGAATACGAGCCAAACTACCCTAATTACTTTGGCTTCGGTACGCAGATCGATTCCCGGTCTTGTCCATAATTCCAGCGCCGTGACCGAATTGATCGTTCGAGCCATCGACATCTCGTAAACTCAAGAACGCCTGCGGATCTGTGATCCTGAATCTCAATTGCAGAGCTGCAATTTCGGTCACGGGCCTGGAAGCATAACCACCACACCCATGCTTAACCTGACGCCAGAACTACGCGCGCCCGAGACACGAGCAATCTCGACCGCGATGTCGCCGTTACTGACCTTACCGGTGCGGCGCCCGCCACCGTCCGCGACAAGGTCCGCCCAAATGTTCCCGCAGCTAACGACGGCGAGTATTTTACGTCACTTCTGCTTAACAGCGCCTACATCTCCCTGAACAGAGCTTATGGCTATTAAGAAATCGGATCTTTACTTTTCACTCTGGGCCTCTTGCGACGAACTCCGTGGCGGCATGGATGCCAGCCAATACAAGGACTATGTCCTGTTCATGCTGTTCATCAAATATGTCTCCGACAAATACGGCGACTCGGATGACTTCGCTCCGCCGGTGGTCATTCCGAAGGGGGCCAGCTTTAAGGACATGGTCGCGCTTAAGGGCAACAGCGACATCGGCAACCTCATCAACACTCAGGTCATCCAGCCGCTGATTGACGCCAACTCTCGTCTCGCACGCAGCGACTTCCCTGACTTCAACGACTCGAACAAACTGGGCGACGGCGCGCAGAAGGTCGAGAAGCTCGGCAACCTGATCGCCATCTTCCAAAACCCCGCGCTCGACTTCTCCAAGAACCGCGCCGAGAACGACGACATCCTCGGCGATGCCTACGAGTATCTGATGCGGCACTTTGCAAGTCAGAGCGGCAAGAGCAAGGGCCAGTTCTACACACCGTCCGAAGTCAGCCGCATCATGGCCAAGGTCATCGGCATCACTCCCGCGAACTCGAAGGCGTCCACTACGGCTTATGACCCAACATGCGGATCCGGATCGCTGTTGTTGAAAGTTGCTGCCGAGGCAGGCAAGCACATCACGTTAGAAGGGCAGGAGAAGGACGTTACCACCGCCGGTCTAGCCCGCATGAACATGATCCTGCATGATTTCCCGACGGCCAACGTTCTCTCGGGCAACACACTGTTCGATCCCAAGTTCAAGGACGGCGAGCAACTCCGCACCTACGACTACGTCGTCGCGAATCCGCCCTTCTCGGACAAGACGTGGTCCACCGGCCTCGCTTTGGGCGAAGGCGGCAGCGGCGACCGCTTTCAGCGCTTCACTTGGGGAGTGCCGCCGAAGAAGCAGGGCGATTACGCCTACCTCCTGCACATCATCCGGTCCATGAAGGGCACGGGCAAAGCTGCCTGTATCCTTCCGCACGGAGTTCTCTTCCGAGGCAATGCCGAGGCTGTGATCCGCCACCAGCTCGTCCGCTCCGGATACCTCAAAGCCATCATCGGATTGCCCGCCAATCTCTTCTATGGCACCGGCATACCTGCCTGCATCGTCGTGCTCGACAAGGAAAACGCCACCGCCCGCAAGGGCATATTCATGATCGACGCCTCCAAGGGTTTCAAGAAGGACGGCCCGAAAAACCGCCTGCGCGAGCAGGACATCCACAAGATCGTGGACACCTTTGTCCGGCAGGATGAAAACAATCCGCGCTACGCTCGGATGGTGCCGGTTGAGGAAATCGCTGACCCCAGAAACGACTACAACCTCAACTTGCCTCGCTACATCGACAGCACCGAGGCGAAGGACTTGCAGGACATCGACGGTCACCTGCGCGGCGGCATCCCGGAACGCGACATCGATGCTTTCACGGCCGATTGGCAGCAATTTCCGGGGGTGCGAGCTCTTTTGTTTGAGTCGGCCGGGCGTCCCGGGTACATTCACCTCAAGTTGCCGATTGCGGAGGTCAAGCACGCCATCTTCGGTCATCCAGAGTTTGCCGACTTTCAGAAGAAAGTAACGACGCTTTTTGCGAAATGGCGCAAAGGATTCAGGCCCTGCCTCAGCGGATTTGGTAAGGACGATCATCCAAAGGCCTTGATCGATACCATCTCGGAAAGTTTGCTGTTGGCTCTGCAAGCGGCGCCGCTGCTCGACGCCTACGATGTCTATCAGCACCTCATGGACTACTGGGCGGAGACCATGCAGGACGATTGCTATCTCATCGCAGATGCCGGCTGGCAGGCGGGAGCGCAGCCCCGCGAAATCCGTCAGGTCAAAAACAAGGAAGGCAAACTCGTTTGGCCCGAGTCTCATGACTTCAAGAGGGGCAAGCGCCGCTTCAAGTCCGACCTCGTCCCCGCTGCCCTGCTCATCGCCCGCTACTTCGCCGCCGAGCGCGATGCCATCACCGCGCTCGAAGTCGAACTCGCCGGCGTCGAGCAGCAGCTCGACGAAAAGCGTGAGGAGCAAAGCGGTGAGGACGGACTGCTTACTGAAGCCAACGAAGCCAATGATAGCGAGCCGCCGAAAATTACGGCGAAGAGTCTGAAAGCGGTACTCAAGAAAATCCGCGATGACGCGGAAGAGGACGAAGCTCGCCAAGCCCTAGAAGATTACCAAGCGCTGCTCAACAAGCAGGCAAACGCTAAGGCCCGGATCAAAGCCGAGCAGGAAGACCTTGAAGCGAAGCTCGACGCCAAATACCCCAAGCTCACCGAAGACGAAATCAAGACGCTGGTAGTGGACGACAAATGGCTGGCCACGATCGCCGCCGCCGTGCAGGGCGAGCTGGACCGCGTCTCGCAAACCCTCACCGGCCGCATCCGCCAGCTCGCCGAACGTTACATCACCCCGCTGCCGCAGATCGTTGAGGAAGTGGTAACGCTCGCTGCCCGCGTGGACGGACACCTCAAAAAGATGGGGGCGGTATGGAAGTGAAACCCGGCTACAAACAGACCGAGGTGGGCGTCATTCCGGAGGAGTGGGAACTCACTCCGTTCGTCTCGCTTGGCAGCGTTATCGACGGCGATCGAGGAACGAATTATCCGGGTAGCAGAGACTTCGGCAGCGACGGCCATTGCCTTTTCCTAAATGCGGGAAACGTAACGAAGGCAGGATTTAGATTCAGCGAATGCGCTTTTATCAGTCGCGAAAAGGACGAGCGACTTAGCAAGGGAAAGTTAAGACGAGATGACATCGTGCTGACTACGCGAGGCACAGTTGGCAACTTCGCCCTTTTCGACTCCGCAGTTTCGTTTGAGCACATTCGCATTAATTCGGGCATGGTCATTTTAAGGAACGAGTCCGCCGCTCTCGATACGACATTCTTATATGCTTTGCTTCAGTCGCATTTTGTAGAGAAGCAGATTGAGCGACTTACTTTCGGCAGCGCTCAACCGCAATTGACGGTTAAAGGCATCAACGAATTTGCGATCGTCGTTCCCCCCCTCCCCGAACAAAGCGCCATCGCTACGGCGTTGAGCGATGTGGATGGGCTGCTGGGCGGTCTGGATCGGCTCATCGCCAAAAAGCGCGACCTCAAACAGGCCGCCATGCAGCAACTCCTCACCGGCCTAACCCGTATCCCTGGCTTCCACAGCGAGTGGGGGGTGAAAGCGCTGGGGGAAATCGCGCACATCAAAACCGGCAGCCGGAACAACGAAGACAAAGTTGAAGACGGCCAGTATCCCTTCTTCGTGCGCTCGGAAATTGTCGAGCGAATCAACAGCTACTCATACGACTGCGAGGCCATCCTCGTGCCCGGGGAAGGGCGAATCGGGAACATCTTCCACTACATCAATGGACGGTTCGACGTGCATCAGCGCGTTTACGCCATCACGAAGTTCAGCTCCGAAATCTCCGGCAGGTTTGTCCACTTCTACCTTTCCAAGAACTTCGGTGCTTGGGCGATGCAGAACACCGTGAAGGCAACCGTAGACTCGCTGCGGCTTCCGACGTTTCAAACCTTCGAGATGCGTGTTCCGCCCACGAAAGCCGAACAAACCGCCATCGCCGAGGTGTTGACGGACATGGAAGTGGAGCTGGCGGCGTTGGAGCAGCGGCGGGAGAAGACCCGCGCCCTCAAGCAGGCCATGATGCAGGAACTCCTCACCGGAAGGACACGGCTGATATGAGTTACCTTACCCAAGCTTTTCAACCACCTCTTTACTGGCAACAATTCGAGGATCTCACCGCCGGCGTGTTTAGATTCGTTTTCAGTGACCCTCGACCAACGAAGCTCGGTCGCCCAGGCCAAACTCAGAACGGAGTCGATGTTTATGGCCGTCAAGATGGGAACGGCCGCCTGATTGCTGTCCAATGCAAGCGAATGGATGAACTGGATGAAAACAATCATCCTATACCAGGCGGCGCAATTTCTAAGAAGCTCCTCAACCGTGAAATTGAACAAGCGCGCACATTTTCAAAGTCACTCGACACCTGGGTCCTTGCAACCACCGCCAAACGAGACGCCAAGATTCAACGTTACGCCCTCGATCTCGCTAAAGAATCCCGCAATTCGGGTTCGTTCGATATTCAACTTTGGTTTTGGGATGACTTTGTAACCGACCTTAACCGCTACCATGAACTTCAACAGTGGTATTACGAAAAGGTGATCCAGATTCGTTCCCCAGATGATCAGGACGCCATTATCCTCGAATTACTTGGCGAAGCATTTTCGCGCGCTGCCTTTAGGACACCGCTTCACCAGGAAACACCAAGCGATTTTGTCCAGGCGCTGAAGGACACTCAGCACGCGATTAACACTGGAGAACTCAAGGACCGAGAGACACGCCGCGTCATTAGAAAAGCGATTGGCGGCATACGTGCGATCGAATCCGAACCGATACGTGATTATTTGCGGGTTACGGACGAAAAGCTTCAACAGCTCCGAGAAGACTTTCAGGAGAACATCGGGAGAAACATCATTCAACAATCCGGAACATTACTAACGATTCCACCCAAGTTGCTCGCTAGACTGACCGGACTGCGAGAGGAAGCAATCGCCAGCGTAAACATGGCGCTTCGCCATGCCCGACTCAAGCCTGTCTAAACGAGTCCAAGGATTTGTATGCCTGAACACCCCCGTTCCGAACGCAAGACTCAGAACCGCGTTGTCGCTTTGTTCACGGACAAGGCTCGGCCCGATTGTCTCGGGTACGATTACCTCGGCGAGTGGAATAAGCGGGAGAACAATCGCTGCGTCGAGGCGGAATTGCTCCGCGCCAACCTAGAGGGGCGAGGATATTCCGAGGCGCACATTTCCGCCGCCCTGCAAAAGCTGATGGCCGCCGCTGATGCCACTGGCATCACGCTGTACCAGGCCAACCTACGCACTTACCAACTTCTGCGCTACGGCGTGTCGGTGCAAATCGCCGCCGGACAGCCGCACGACACTGTGCATCTGGTGGATTGGGAGCACCCGGAGAAAAACGACTTCGCGATCGCCGAGGAAGTGACCTTGCGTGGCGGCTACGAGCGACGTCCCGACATCGTTCTTTACCTTAACGGCATCGCTGTCGGCGTCATCGAACTGAAGCGAAGTTCGGTTGAGATCGCGGATGGAGTGCGCCAGCTCATCACCAACCAAGAGGAGATTTTCAATCTCGGATTCTTCCCCGCGATGCAGCTTGTGTTTGCGGGCAGCGATTCACAAGGGTTGCGGTTTGGGACCGTGACTACCAGAGAGGAATTCTTCGTGGAGTGGAAGGCGGAGGACACTACCCCGCTCACCACCGGCGCCTTGCTGGATCGGCCGCTGGCCGAGATGTGCGAGAAGTCCCGCCTGCTCGACCTGATCCGCAACTTTATCATTTTCGACAACGGCATAAAGAAAGTGCCGCGCTCGCATCAGTTCGCGGGGGTGAAAGCTGCGCAGGAACGCATACGCAAACGCGAGGGCGGCGTTATCTGGCACACGCAGGGGAGCGGCAAGAGCATTCTTATGGTGCTCCTCGCCAAGTGGCTGCTTGAGCACGATTCCGAAGCCCGCATTCTCGTCGTCACCGATCGGGATGAATTGGACAAACAGATCGAAGGCGTGATGAAGAACGCCGGGGTCATCGGCGAAAACTCGCCTTCGCCGCGCATCACATCGCGAGCGGACTTTGTCGCCAAACTTGGAGCCACCATGCCCCGGGTGCTTTGCGCACTCATCCACAAGTTCGATCCTGCTGACCTCAAAGGTCCGCCTCCTTCTCTTCACGGTCGGTTCTACGTCTTTGTTGATGAATGTCACCGCACCCAGGGCGGCGAGATGAACAAGCAGATGAAACGCTGGTTGGAGAACGCTATCTTCATCGGCTTCACCGGCACGCCGCTACTGAAAAAGGACGTTAAGAAACTTAGGACAAGAGATATTTTCGGAACCTATATTCACACCTATAAGTTCCACGAGGGCGTAGCTGACAAGGTGATCCTGGACCTGAAATACGAAGCCCGCGATGTGCCGCAGCGCCTCACGTCGCCAAAGTCGATCGAGGCCTATTTTGAGCAGAAGACCAGGACTCTGAATAATTTTCAGAAGGCCGTCATCCGAAAAAGGTGGGCGACCATGGAGGAGCTGATGAGCGCGGGTGAGCGCAAGCAGCGAATCATCCACAGCATCATTGAAGACTTCGACCTGAAACCGCGCCTGAACCACGACCGTGGCACCGCGATTCTCGTGGCCGCGAGCATCTACGATGCTTGCCACTACTATCGGCTCTTTCAGAACACCACCTTAGGACAGTTCTGCGGCATCATCACGTCTTTCGTGCCGAACCACAACGCCATCTCACGCGAACCGGCGAACAGCGATGAGCGCTACAAGTTCGATACTTATACGCAGCATGTCCTTAAGAATGGTCAGAGTACCAAGGCATACGAGGATGAGGCGAAACGCCGGTTCATCGAGGAACCTGCAAACCTCAAGCTGCTGATTGTGGTGAGCAAGCTCCTGACCGGCTTTGATGCGCCGAGCTGCACCTACATCTACCTCGATCAATGAGTTGCACGACCACGGCCTTTTCCAGGCCATCTGCCGTACCAATCGGCTCGATGGCGACGACAAGGACTATGGCTATATCGTGGACTTCAAAAAGCTTTTTGAAGACGTCAAGGAAGCGATAGCGGTCTATACCTCCGACGAGCTGGATATTGACCAAGGCAGCGGTGGCACCAATAACGTCGAGTTGAAAGACTGGCTTAAAGAAGGGCGGAGACAACTCGATGGCGTCCGCGAAGCGCTCCGCTACCTTTGCGAGCCGGTGCCGTTACCGCGAGAGATGGAGCAGTTCCTGCATTACTTCTGCGGTGACGCTTCCAATCCTCAAGCCCTGACAGACACGGAGCCATTGCGTATTTCGTTCTACAAATCTGTGGCCACTTTTGTCCGCGCCTACGCGGACATCGCACAGAACCTGACCGAGGCGGGTTACTCGGATGCCGAAGCCGCAGCGTTGCAGAAAGATGTCTTGTTCTACAGCGACACGCGCTCTGCCATCAAAAAGCACTCTGGCGAGGAGCTGGACATAAAGCCTTACGAGGCGGACATGCGTCACCTGCTCAACACCTACGTTCAGGCTGAGCCGGCTGCAGACATGGGGAACCTCAACTCGCTATCGATGACCGAGATGATCGTCGAAACAGGCATTCACGATGCCATCGCTCGCAAACTGAATGAGAAGGGGAAACTATCCCGTAACGCCATAGCCGAAGGCATCATTAACAACGTCCGCAAGACCATCATCCGCGATCAACTCACCGACCCGAGGTTTTACGCGCAGATGTCCAAGCTACTGGATGATCTCATCAAGCAGAGCCGTGCCGACGCTGCCGCCTACGAATTATTCCTCAAGAACGCCGAGGAACTGGTCAAGCGCATGAGCAAGAAAGACGCGACGGCTGGGGTTCCAGCAGTTCTGCACGGTAAAGCCGAGGCCATCGTGCTGTTCAATAACCTGCCCAGCATTCCTGCGACGACCTTTCATTGCCCGACGGACGACGATGGGAAGGCGAACCTGGCGCTCGAGCTCAATCAGGCGATGCGTGAGAATGCTCCGGCCGGTTGGAAGGGCGACGACACCCGTGAGAAGCAGGTGCTCAACGCGCTGTTCCCGCTCATGTCGCGCGATCGCGATGCGACCCAAGCTATCTTTGATATCATTAAGAACCAACCGGGATACTAATGACTGAGACGATTCAACTCGGAGACATGTCAATTTTGGTGACCATGAAGGCCATCAAGAATGTTCACTTATCTGTTCATCCGCCGGATGGTCGGGTGACGCTGGCTGCGCCGAGCGGAACACGCCTTGAGGTCGCTCGGGCTTACGCGATCTCCAAGCTTGGTTGGATTAGAGAGCAACAGAAGAAACTTAAGAACCAAGCTCGAGAGACGCCTCGCCAATTCATTGAGCGTGAGAGTCACTACCTTTGGGGACGGCGACATCTTATGGCGATCGTCCATCGGGAAGCCAAACCGTTCGTTTCGCTGGACCACAAACGGATCACTCTGACAGTGCGTCCTGGCAGCAGTGCGATGAAGCGCGCTCAGATAATCCACGAGTGGCACAAAGCCCTGCTGCATGAGGCGATTCCTCCGTTGATCAAGAAGTGGGAGCGTAAGCTAAAGGTGAATGTGGCCGGCTACTTCCTTCAACGGATGAAAACGAAGTGGGGTAGTTGCAACCACCGCAGAGAATACATTCGCCTCAATACCGAACTCGTCAAGAAGCCAAAGGATTTACTGGAATACGTAATCGTCCACGAAATGGCTCATCTGCTCGCCCCCACTCACAGTGATCGCTTCATCCAAATCCTTGAGGAGCACTATCCTTCCTGGCGCGAAGCCCGAGCTGAACTCAACGAGCTTCCTTTGACAGCCGAGGTTTGGAAGTAGCGAAGAAGAGGATGAGGTTAAGCGATGATTCTCACGCAAAATAAGGCACGTTCAAAGGAATCGTCAAACGTCCCCACAAATGTCCCCACAGCAGACATAAATGCGAATTCGTCAAAGGGCTTAAGTTATTGAAAGGAATGGAGGCGGCGATCGGAATCGAACCGATGAATAAAGGTTTTGCAGACCTCTGCCTTACCACTTGGCTACGCCGCCGTATTTTGGCTGAAAGGAGGAAGGCGGAAGGATGAAAGCGCGGCTTTCACCAGCCGTTGAGATTCATCCTTCCGCCTTTTTCTTAAAGAGCTTTGGAGCGGGAGACGAGATTTGAACTCGCGACTTCGACCTTGGCAAGGTCGCACTCTACCACTGAGTTACTCCCGCTTGCGAGACCAAATTCTACAGATTCGCTCTATGTTGTCAAGCAGGGTCAAAATTGGGTAGTGGTGCAGTTTCGGAATTTGTCAGGAGGAAATTTCTCGCAAAGGCGCAAAGAACCGAAAGCAGGAGGCGCAAAGAGGAAGCAATGTTAATAAGCGCTCAGAATTGCAAAGATGAGGAACAATTTCTTTGCGTCTTCTGCTTTCGGTTCTTCGCGCCTTTGCGTGAGACCGTCTTATCTTTCTCTTAATGCAAACTGCACCGCTACCCCAAATTGCCGTCATACCAACGACGCTTGCGAAACTTGTCCTTACTCCAGAAGTTCCTTAGCAACTCGACACGCGGCTTACTCCGCCCGTCTTCCCCATCAACCGGAGCAAGCGTTACTGTTATCACATCGAAGCGGTAGCTACTTTCAACCAATCCGAACAAGCGACGATAGGCTCGAGCCGCGCGAATGATCTGCCGTTGTTTTCGTAAGTCTACGTTGACTTGCGGCGCCGCGTACCAATCCGACGCGCGTGTCTTGACCTCCACAAAGCAGAGCGTTTCGCCGTCGTATCCGACCAAATCAACTTCCGCGCGAACAATCGCGCCGTTCAAATTTCGTCCTATCGGGAGAGAGAAGTTAGCTGCAACCAGACGATAGCCCACGGCTTCGAGATATTCAGCAGCCAGCGTCTCGCCGCGTCGGCCGAGTTCGAGATGTGGGGCACCGACAGGTTCGGATCCCTTCGTCGAATTCGTGCCGCGGCGTACCCACGATTTCGCGAATTCCGGGAGTTTCATTCGAAATCAGAATCCTTTCGGCCTCACTGGTCAGACTGATGGGTGGTAGTAATCGTGTGGGTGATGATCGGTGTGGCCGGGAGCTTCGGTCCCGGTGAAGTCACTACCACCTGCGGTAGCGGGTGGGGCTCCTCGTCTTTATCATGCGGAGCCTGCTCAATGCAATTACCCGCCCGCTACCGCAGGTGGTACTGACTTCGTCGGACCGCGACAGGCAAATGCCGTCACTAGTCATCTACTTAATCGGAACTTCCTTTAGCTTATCGAAATCGGCGACAAACTGAAGTTTGTCGGACATTTTGTTGGCGAGCTCTTATCGCTCAACCTTGCGGCTGAAATGACCACGCGTTACACTCGTTAAGGGAAGGGAGGTAGAAGGCCCCCACGCCAAAGTTCCTCACTGTCACACAAGATCACGCAGGCAGATTCAAAAGCAGATTCACGACACATGCCCGACGACGAAGTCTTCAATCCGGTTTCAGAGCACACGAGCGCTCAGTCGAGCGCGAGCAGCGCTGCGGTCGCGCTCGAGCCGCGGCGTGCCCTGCCGCTGGTCGCGATCGTAGGTCGACCAAACGTAGGCAAGTCGACGCTCTTCAATCGCCTCGCAGGCGAGCGTCGTTCGATAGTCGGAGACGAGCCGGGCATCACACGCGATCGAATCTACGGTGAAGCCGATTGGAACGGGCGGCGATTTGCCATCGTCGATACCGGCGGCATAGTGCCCGACGACGACGCGATCATTCCAGCGAACATTTTGAAGCAAGCGTCCACCGCGATCGACGAAGCGCAGGCCCTGGTTTGGGTAGTCGATGCGCGAAAGGGAAGTACGCCGCTGGATGAAGAGCTGGCTCGTGTTCTTCGCTCGACCGGCAAACGCGTGTTGGTCGCCGCGAACAAGGCCGACTCGACACAGCTCGAATCGGACGCCGGCGAGTTTTTCAGCTTTGGTTTCGAAGACGTCTTTCCGATCTCGGCCGAACACGGCAATGGCCTGGGCGAGATGCTCGACGCGTTGGTGGCTGAGTTCGAAGAGCCTTCGAACGTGATCGAAACGGCCGCGCCGCGCGAGCTTCGCCTTGCGATCGTTGGGCGGCCGAATGTCGGCAAGTCTTCTTTGCTAAACCGATTGCTCGGCGAAGAGCGCGTGATCGTTTCTCCCGTCGCGGGGACCACGCGCGATGCGGTTGACACGTTGTTGGAATCGGATGGGCAGAAGTTTCGCTTGATCGACACGGCTGGAATTCGTCGCAAAGGGAAGACGGAAGAGATGGCGGAAAAGCTGTCCGTCATCATGGCCAAGAAAAGCCTCGAGCGTGCCGATGTCGCAATCGTAGTCATCGATGCGGTCGATGGCGTGGCCGCGCTCGATGCGAACATCGCGGGCTATGCGCACGAGGCCGGATGTTCGATTATCATCGCGGTCAACAAGTGGGATGCGGTGCCGGACAAAGAGACCGGGACGCCTGCGGAGTTCGAGCGCAACCTTCGCGACAAGATGAAATTTCTGGAATGGGCGCCGGTGGTGACTATGTCTGCGTTAACCGGACAACGCGTGGAGAAGATCCTTCCGTTGGTGATGCGTGCCAACGAAGCGCGCAATCGTCGTGTAGCAACCTCGCAGCTCAATTCGTTTTTCGAACGAAACGTTTCGCAACCCCGCGGCGGCAGCGCGCCCGCGCCTGTTAAAGGCGGGCTGTCGAGGTTGCATGTTCAATACATGACGCAGATCGGCGTTCGACCTCCGCGTTTCGTGGTTTTCACTTCAGGTGGCAAAGCCGGTTTGCATTTTTCTTACGAACGATACTTGATGAACAGGCTTCGCGAAGAGTTCGATTTCTTTGCTACGCCGATTCGGCTGATTGAAAGACACAAAAGAAGAAGTGAGAAGTCAGGAGACAGGAGAAAGTAGATAGTTGTCGAAATTAGTTCACGAAGCCCCACGCTAAGCCCCGCCGTGGACATTCTATTGACACATGAACCTCGCCAGTTTTATTTCAGTTAACCTTCTGACTTCTGAATTCTGAATTCTAACTTCTGACTCCTGCGTTTCTATGCCCGACACCGACTTCGAAAAACTGTTTGCGCTGATCCGACATCCCGCGCTGGTGACCGATGAAGCGGGCGTGTATGTGCTGGCGTGCAACGAAGCCTTTGATCGGTTGTTAGGCTGCGACAAGGCTGCGTTTGTCGGAACAGAACTCTCTTCACTCTTAAGAAGCGAGTCGAAAAACTTTTCTGACGACGGTGAAGGGACGCGGGCGAGTTTGTGGGTAGACGACGCGCCGCGGCATAAGGTGAAGGTCGCGCGGCTTCGATGTAGCTGGAGCGAGCAAGGTGCTAAGCTCTTCTTACTTTCACCGCTGGTCGGCGAAGAAGAGATGAACGACGAGTCTGTGACCAGCGCGGAGACGAGCGCGCTCTTCGACTATCTGCGCGAAGCGACGGATCAGCTCGAAGTCGTCAATCGGATCATCGCGGCCGTCAACGCAGGTCGCTCGATCGAGGACATGTTCCATCTTGCCAGCGAACAGATACGTGGCTTGGTCCCGTTCGACCGCGCATCGATCGCTATTCGGAACGAAGATCCTGCGAACATGCGTGTGTTTGCTATTTCGGGAAAACATGCCGGCTCGCTGGCGGTGGGCGCCGAGGCACCGTTGCGCGGCTCGGTCACGGAATATGCGCTTGCTAATCGCGAGATGGTAGCTATTCCTGACTTGCACCAGGAAACTCGCTTTAATATTTACGAAGACTTGATGCGGGAAGGTTTTCAATCTTCTGTTTGCTGTCCTCTGTTTTCTGCTCACCACGCTATCGGAAGTCTGAACCTGACTTCGCGCAAACGCGACGCGTATCAACGAAAGCACCTGCTGGCGCTGGAACGGTTGGGACCGCCGTTGGCGATCGCAATTGAAAAAGTTCTGTTGCTCGAACAAGCCGAAGAGCGTTCGCGCGAGCTGGAGTCGACAGCGCGACGCGAAGAGTTGGCGGGACGGATCGGGAGACAACTTTCTGGGTCGCTGGATCCGTCGCTGGTCTTGCAGGAGACGGTCGATGCGTTGGGCCAGGCGCTCAACGCCGATCGATGCCACGTTTCTATATTTGATGGAAGCGGCGATTACGCGCTGGTTGATTACGAATACCTCGCGAGCCGCGATGTAGCTTCGATGCGCGGGCATCGCATTCCTTTGCGCTCGAGCGCCTATGCGCAGCAAGTACTCGCGGCAGATTCTCCAGTAGCTGTTTCCGACACGACTGTTTTAGAGAGAAGCGAGCTGACTGAACTTTACGACCGGCTCAACGTGCGTTCGTTGCTGGCTGCGCCGGTAATCGTGGCGGGCGCCCACGAAGGATTGCTCGAACTTCATGTCGGCAACAACGATCGCGTGTGGACGGAGGGCGAAAGAAAGTTAGTCGGCGCAGTGGCCGCGCAAGTCTCGGTGGCGCTGACAAACGCTCGACTTTATGAAGCGAGCCGGCATCGCAGTCAGGAATTGGAAGGCCTCTATAACATCTCTCGCGCCTTTTCCACGCTCAACGACACGTCCGACATTTACGGCAAACTAACCAAAGCTATCGCGGAACTGGTCGGAGGCGAGAAGTGCTTGTTGGCGACATTCGATCGCCGTCAGCAGACGGTGCGAGCCGAAGCGCCCGGATATAACACACCGCCGGACATGATTCGCGATTTCCTATTCTCGTTCAGTCACGAAGGCAACAGCACGTTTAAGTATCAAACGAACGGCAGCGAATTTCACTACAACCTGGGCGAAGCTTTCCTTTCAAACTCGCCTGGCGGCGACGATCGTTTCGATCAGCGTTTCCTTGAACAGCACGAGGTTCGTTCGATATTGATGGTGCCCATGATGCTCAAGCGCGAGCTGATCGGGTTTATTTATGTCGCGAATCGACCCGGCGGATTTCGCGAGCGCGATGTTCGGCTGCTCGAGATCTTTACGCCGCAGGCTGCGGAAACGATCGCCAATGCTCGTCTCTTCGCAACAATTCAAGCGCAGGCCGAACGCGAAGCGATCGTCAATCGCTTGCTTCTGACTTTGCAACAGGCCAGCGATCCAAAACGCGGCGTGGAAGTCATCGTCGAGCGGGTGGGCGAAGTTCTGGGGCTTGATCGATGCGTGGTGACCATGCAGGGCGAGAATGATCGGACCGACCTTTACAGCGAATGGACGTCGGACGGCGTCAATCGATTGAGCAACGATCCCGAGATACGCGAGCGTTCGCCGGTCGCGCACTGGATTCAAACGCATCGTCAGCCGTTGGTTGTAAACGATGTTCGCGGACACGCGCTCGCGATCGGCGTGGAGGATTTGATTGAGCGGGCAAGGCTGCGCAGTCTCGCGGTGGTACCGATTCTTCACCAGGGCCGCGTAATCGGAACGCTGAGCGGACATCAAACGCGAGGCGTGCGACGTTGGGCGGAAGACGATGTCGACCTGCTGACAGCGGTGGCGATGCAAATCGGCGGAACGCTCGAGAACGCCAGATTGATTGCTGAACTGCGCGAAGCGAATCGCCTGAAGGATGAATTTCTAGCGACGATTTCACACGAGCTGCGCACGCCGCTTACTGCGATTCGCGGTTGGGTGGATCTGCTTAGCGAGAACGAGGCGCTCGAACACGACCAGGAGCTTCACGACGGCATCAGCGTTATTCAAAACTCTGCAGTGTCGCTATCGCAGCTCATTTCAGATCTGCTCGACCTTTCTCGAATTCAGCGCAAGGTCTTGAGGCTCGATTGCAAGCCGCTGAAGATCAACGAGCCGGTTCTGGATGCAATACAAGGAGTCAGGCAGGCTGCGCTCGCGCGTCGGTTGGACCTGATTTCTGAACTCGATGACGCACTTCCGATAATCAACGCCGACGTTCACAGAATCCAGCAGGTGCTTTGGAATCTGTTGCACAACGCGATCAAGTTCACGCCTGAAGGCGGACAGATAACCATCCGATCGCGGGTATTGGATTCGTCGGGATATTTGATTGCCGACGATGACGACGACGAAGTGTCGAAGTGGGTGGTCATCGAAGTTGCCGACACCGGCGAGGGAATTCCTCCGGACTTTCTTCCGTATGTGTGGGATCGATTTCGTCAGGCAGATGGTTCATCAACCCGCCGCCACGGTGGATTGGGAATCGGCCTCGCGCTGGTAAAAGAGCTGGTTGAAGCGCACGGCGGACAGGTTGAAGCAAAGAGTGACGGGAATGGCGCTACGTTCATAGTTCGCCTGCCGGTTACCGACTTTGGTAAGCGCAACAATGAAATTCACTCTGGTGACGAATTGAGGCCCAACTTCCTTAATGACATGTAGCGGCCGAAGCAAGGCTACTGCTTCAGATCGAAAGATCACGCCCTGCCAGTCGAGACGAATAGGTACACCTGCACTTTCGGGTTTGAGCTATACTGCGACGCACACAAATGCGTTGCCAGGAGGGGGTGGGTATGCTTAGTCGCGATTTCACAAACACAGCTTTCAAGTCGATCATCTGTGCTTTGTTGACGCTGGCCTGTTTCCCGCTATGCTCGGCGCAGCAGTCTGATGAAGTAGATATTACCGAAGTACCGATCAGCTTTCAGATCGGTGTGGGAGATCGCGTCGAAGAGTTTTTCAGAACCGCACAGCCGCGTTTATTTGGTGAGTATGGACCTGTCGGCGAATGCGATGAGACAGCACGCCTGGATAACTTCGCCATCGAGCTTCAGAACAACCCGCAGCACCGGGGTTTCATAATTTTCTACCAGGCCAAAGACGCGTTACGGGCGCGACTCTCCGAATCGTGGCACCTACGCGCGCTTGACTATATGGTCAATTTGCGCGGAATCGATGCGACACGTGTGGAAGCCATCAGCGGTGGTTTCAGAGAAGCGCATACCACCGAGTTATGGATTTTGCCGGAGGGCGCGCCTAAGCCCAAGCCTACCAAAACTGTCACCGTCACGCGGTTGAAAGGGCTTACATATAAGTACGACGAGCGATATGTCGAACTTCCGCTTGATGAAACTGATTTTGTTGAGGAGCAAGAGAGCGACGAGATTGAAGGCGAAACCGCAAATGCAACACTAGCCGAAGACAAGCTTGACGGTGATGCTGAGCGCGAAGAGAAAAGTGTCGAGCTTCCGATTGAAGCGGCCCAGCAGGAGCGAGAGAACGCAGAGGAGATAGCAGCAGAAGAAGACTACCTGATTTTTTGGGCATCGGAAAATTACGTCTCGGCAGTCCGAGAAGAAGTGGGAGCTGTCGCTTGCATCTATTATTTTGCTGACATCGAGTTGCCTGAGCTGGCTAAGCTCCAGGCGGTGGTCGACCGCGGAAAGAATCGGCTGATCGAGAAGTATGGGCTGAAAGCGGAAAGCATTGTTACTTTGTACGGTGGTTATCGCACCTCGCCTCATGTGGAATTGTGGGTCGTTCCCGCTCAAGGTCGCTGGCCAATTCCGATTTTTGAAGAACGGCCGCCGGATGAACCGGTTGAGGAAACCCAGGCACCCTAGATATTACTCAGCAACGCTTAATCGTAATTTTGCTCTGATCATTCCCGCCGGGAATTTGAATTTCCTTCAAACATGAATCAACCAGCAATCGCTTTCGACATCGTCGCTCGCGACGGTGAAGCACGCGCCGGACTGCTTCGAACACGACGCGGTGTTATCGAAACTCCTGTGTTTATGCCGGTCGGAACACAGGGTACGGTGAAGGGAATTCGTTTTGATGAATTGGAAGACGAACTGGACGCCCGGATCATTCTGGGCAACACGTACCATTTGTGGCTTCGACCCGGGGCAGAAACTATCCGCGAATGCGGCGGGCTTCATCGCTTTATCGGTTGGGATCGTCCGCTGTTGACGGATTCCGGCGGATTTCAGGTCTGGAGTCTCGGCGCCTTGCGAAAGATCACGGAAGAGGGAACCGAGTTTCGTTCGCATGTCGACGGCAGCCTCCGCTTTCTTTCGCCGGAAGTTTCGATGGAAGTTCAGGCTGCGCTTGGTTCGGACATCGTCATGGCGTTTGACGAATGCGCGCCGGGCAAGGCATCGCACGATGTAGCGCGAGTCAATATGGAATTGACTGCTCGTTGGGCAAAGCGTTCAAGCCAACGGTTCGAGGAGTTGCAAAACGAGGGTTCAGACGCGGGCCGCGTTGAATCCCATTCAGAATTGAGCGGGCGACAGGCGCTCTTCGGAATCGTGCAGGGCGCTTCTCACTCGGATCTTAGACGCGAAAGCCTGGATCGTACTGTCGAGATCGGCTTTGATGGCTACGCGATTGGCGGGTTAAGCGTTGGCGAAGAAAAGGACGTGATGTACTCGGTCATAGAGGAAATCGCACCATTGATGCCCGCGGATCGGCCGCGCTACTTGATGGGCGTCGGAACGCCGTTCGATCTGGTTGAAGCTGTCGCGTGCGGTGTCGATATGTTCGATTGCGTGCTGCCCACTCGAAACGGAAGAACCGGTCAGGCGTTCACGTCCACGGGAAAATTGAATATCAAGAATTCGCGCTATGTTCGTGACGTCAGGCCTTTGGATGAAGACTGTTCGTGTTCAGTCTGTCGCAGACACTCGCGAGCATACCTCCGACACCTGTGCATGACGGGCGAAATGCTTGGAGGAGTGTTGTTAACGCACCACAATCTTGCGTTCTTCCTTGACACTATGCGACGCGTGAGGCAATCTATCCGGTCTGGCGAATTCACAAGATTTCGACAAGAGTTTCTAGAGAGGAGTTCGGAGTCTGGAATCTGAAAGTTCGGAGGTCCGCGAGGCTTTAGGAATTACTTAGCCGGACTTTCGACCTTAGATCTCAGGCTTTTAAAATGCCTACACTATTCATCTTTCAAAACGCGGGGGGCGGCAGTTTTATCTTCGCAATCCTTCCGTGGATTTTGATAATCGGCGTCTTTTACGTACTGATCGTTATGCCCCAGCGCAAACGACAGAAGGCCCTGCAAGAACTTATCTCAAGTTTAAAACCCGGAGATCGAGTCGTCACGACTGGTGGCATCATAGGCACGGTAACGAACGTGCGCGACACAAGCGTGTTGATTCGAAGCGCCGACAAATCAATATTGGAGATCGCCCGCTCGGCTATTTCAGGAATACAGGATGAGGAAGCAGAAAAGAAGTGATAGCGATTTCTCAAGAGCTTGATTTCTAACTTCCATTTTCCACTCGTCATTGTTTTAAGGGTATGAAGAAAAAGAATCTAATACAGCGAGTCATTATTATTGTTGTTGTAACTCTGGCTTCGCTTTACGTAGTAATTGGCCCGCGACATCGCCCGACAAAGGGCGACTTCACATGGACCGGGATTAAGAACAATCTACGCAACAATATTCATCTAGGTCTTGACTTAAGAGGCGGCGCGCATCTGGTGATGCGGGTCAAGACGGAAGAGTATTTGAAGACATTGACCGAGACGAATGCTGTTACCGCTGAGACCGCGGTGAAGGCGCAAGGCCTTCCTGTGAAGGCCGGGCGAGCGGATTTGTCAGGTGGCTATCGTGTGATCATCGAAGCTACGGACCCGTCGCAGCTTGAAGCGATAAAGAAAACAGCAGAAGAGAAGAGTGACCTGGGCGATACATCGGTATGGTCAGCGTCCACCAGCGGAAATTCGGTGACGTGGTCGATGTCATCGGTGGCGCAACGCGCGTTGAGCAAACAGGCCGTCGATCAGGCGCTAAGAATTATCGACAGCCGTCTAAATGCAGTCGGAGTTGTCGAACCTTTGTTGCAGTCGCATGGCGCTGCGGATTCGAACCAGATTCTGCTTCAAATGCCGGGAATCGATGACCCTGAACGCGTAAAAGCGCTTCTGGTTGGCGCGTCAAAACTGGATCTCGTTCACGTCATTGGTCCTCCTAGTCCTGCGCCGGTTCAAAAATACGCTACCGAACAGGAAGCGATTCAATCGCTGGGTGGAACAGTTCCATCGAATCGAAAAGTACTTCCATACATAGATCTAGACGAACCAACTGCGGCTACACAAACAGCGGATCCGAACGCGAACAAACCAACCAGTTATGTAGTAGTGGAAAATCCTTCGGTGGTCGACGGCAGTGAACTGCGAAGTGCCAATGCGGTTACTACGCGAGGCAATAGCAACGAATACCAGATTCAGTTCTCTCTTAAGCCGGCCGGGGCGCAAAAATTTGGAAACTGGACAGGCTCGCACATAAACGAATACATGGGCGTGGTTCTGGACGGTCAGGTCAAGTCGGTTGCTTACATCAAATCGCAGATCAATGACTCGGGCGAGATTAGCGGACGATTTACCAAACAATCGGCAGACGATCTTGCGCTGACTCTGCGTTCTGGTGCTTTGCCCGCTCCGATTCAATATCAGGAAGAGCGAACGGTTGGTCCAAGCCTTGGCGCTGATTCAATTAAAGCCGGCGTTACCGCTTCGGTAGTTGGTGTGGCCCTGGTCGTTGTCTTCATGATCTTTTATTACAAGGGCTCCGGCGTAAACGCCATGATCGCGTTGCTGCTGAACATGATTATCACAGTGGCTGCGATGGTGATATTTGGCGCGACTATGACTCTTCCGGGCATCGCTGGCTTGATCCTGACCATCGGTATGACCGTGGACACGAACGTTCTAATCTTCGAACGTATTCGCGAGGAGTTACAGACAGGTAAGACGGTGGCCTCGGCGGTCGAGCAGGGATTCGACCGTGCGTTTGTAACGGTTATCGATACCCACGTGACTACGATCGTTTCATCTTTGTTCCTGTTTGTATTTGGCACGGGACCGATTCGCGGATTTGCGGTGACGCTGGTACTCGGATTGTTGGCGAACCTCTTCTCGGCTGTTTATGTCTCGCGCACAATTTTCATGTGGCTGCTTGGCCGAAAGAGAAAAGTTGAGACCATCAGTATTTAATGGGTGATGGGCGATAAGCAGGAGCGAATCTCGATCTGCTTTTTCCTCATGGCTCGGCATTCTTTCCAGATATGATTCAAATTTTTCATAACACCAATATTGACTGGCTTGGTAAGCGCCGGTTGTTCCTTTCCATCTCAATCTTGTTTCTTTTGGGCGGCCTTACTTCGGCGATCGTTCGCCAGGTAGCCCCTGGCGGCACCGAAGCCTTCAACCTGGGTGTTGATTTTAAGGGCGGTACGGTTGTGATGGTTCGCTTCAACCAACGACCAGCGGATGACGCGATTCGTGATGCATTGGTGCAAAAGGGGATTGGGGAAGCGGTTGTTCAGCCTACGGATAAGCCGAATGAAGTTTTGATCAAAGTGCCGCAGCAAGGCCCTGGTACGGAGCAAACCGATCAGGCTCAAGTTGACATCGGTCGAACGAAAGTCGTTGAAGCGTTGAATACATTTGGCGCTCAAAAAGCGGTGGACGCTCAGAACTGGGTTTATGAAATCGTACAAACAGAAGCCGTAGGACCGGTTGCGGGGCGCCAACTTCGAAATCAGGCGATTGCGGTGACTTTGCTCGCGCTCGTCGGAATGCTCCTCTATATAGGCTTCCGATTTGAGTGGACGTACGGCGCGGCTGCAGTGATCACCGTATTCCACGATGTCCTTGTCACGCTCGGATTTTTCTCGCTTTTTCAGTGGGAAGTCAGCTTAACGGTCATCGCGGCATTGTTGACACTGGTCGGTTTCTCCGTTAATGACACGATCGTTACCTTTGATCGTGTGCGCGAAAATCTTCGGCTTCGTCGCCGAGATACCCTTTACAACATCACCAACGAAGCGATTAATCAGACACTTTCCCGAACCATCATTACGGGCGGATTGGTGTTTCTGTCCGTCCTCGCTTTGGTATTGTTCGGCGGAGAAGTTTTGCGTGGATTCTCGATGGCGCTGTTCATCGGAGTGATCGTGGGAACGTACTCAACGATCGGAATCGCGAGCCCGATTATGGTCTGGTGGCAGCAGCGTGTCGAGGCCGCAAAACTTCGCACATCTCCGCCTACGAAACCGACGGCAGCGACCGGAAAGCGCGCACCTGCTGCGCGCCCGCGCGGGCCGAAAACAGGCGGGAATGTGGTTAACGAACCGCAAGGCGCAGCGCGTTCCTGATTTGTAAAAGATATTCTTTTGCGCTTGACTTTGCGACGTGTTGCGGAATAGACTGCCCGCGTTGCTGGCCAATTTAATATCGAAGAGATCGCGCCCGCGTTTCATAGCTATAACGGAGCGGAGGCGCGGTGGTCTACGTTGATGAGGCCGGCACTTTTTTGTCATATCTCGCGCGGTGGCTGACCTTAATCGCATCAAAGACATCACCAGATTGTCGGACTGCCGCTGCTTTCCCCCTTTATTAATTTCGGGTAAGCAAGCGGTCACGTTTGATATGCAATTTTAACTTTTTTAGTTTCGCACCCTGATCCTTTTGGCACCGGAAGTAGGGAGGATACGAAAAATGTTCGAGAATCTTGTTGAGTCTACTTCGCACAAGGACGATCTCGCGCGAAAAGGCTCGTTTGTCCTTGGCACGATCGTCGTCTATTCGGTTGTGCTTCTGGGCCTCTTCGTAGCAGGTATCTATTGGTACGATGCACAGCTTGATAACCAGAGTCTGGAATTAACGACACTGGTTGCGCCTGTACCTGTTCCGCCGCAGGCAGCAGAGAAACCTGCCGACGCGGCCAAACCGCAGAAGGTCACTACGGACCAGGAAGTCGACGTTCGTCGACAACTCGTGGCCGACGTAGCTGATACACGCGTCCCGCCTAAGGAAGTTTCCGCTAAAGCCAGCGATATTCCGCCGATGAGAAAAGGCGTCCAGACCGTATTGGGCGGCAGCGACAGCAATGCCCAGTTCACTGGCGGCCCGGTCGGTTCAGGTACGGGAGGAATCCCGGGTGGAACTGGAACCGGTGGCGGTAACGTGGTCGGTGATATGGATCCGCCGCCTCCTGTTCCGACGCCGAAGCCGCGACCTGCAATTGTGTCGGGCGGTGTGTTGAACGGAAAGGCGATCAGCAAACCTGTACCGCCGTACCCGGCGATTGCAAAGCAGGCACGCGCTCAGGGAACAGTGACAGTCCAGATCACTGTTGATGAAGGTGGCCGAGTAATCTCAGCCAATGCTGTCGGTGGCCATCCGCTTCTGCGTGCAGCCGCTGTGGCAGCAGCTCGGCAGGCGCGTTTTTCTCCGACGCTGCTTTCGGGACAAGCCGTTAAAGTTTCTGGCGTAATTACCTATAACTTTACGCTTCAGTAATTGGTAGTTGCGCGTCGCGACAAAGATGGGCGTCTTAAACGGCGCCCGCCAGCCTTCGCGCGCTCATCTCAGCTTTGTGCAATAAAACCTTTTTGGAGGGGTTCACCGTGACCATATTAACCAGCCTTCTCGGAACTAACGTTCTTGGCTTTCTCGCCTTCTTGTGGCAGGAAGCAGCCGCCAGTCCTGCAGCTAGCCCGGCCGGCGACGCCGCAGGTACATTCACCATCACTGAAATGCTTAAGCACCTCGGCGGCGTTGCGCTGGCGGTGGTAATCATTCTGTTGATCATGTCCGTGTATTCAATCGCGATCATGGTCGAGCGATTTTTGACCTACAGGGCCGCCAAACAGCAGTCGCGACAGTTCGCCCCGCGCGTTGCTCAGGCGCTCAAGAACGACCGTATCGAAGAGGCCATCAATATCAGTGACAAGCATCGCAAGTCGCACTTGGCGATGGTGGTGGTGTCCGGCCTGCAGGAGTTTCGCGCGCACGAACAGTCTTCGGAAATTTCCGGCGATGAAATCGAAGCGTCGAAACGCGCTTTGCAACGTGCTATCGCGATTAAGACGGCCGAATTCAAGCGCGGCCTGTCGGGATTGGCGACGATCGGTTCGACGGCGCCGTTCGTGGGACTGTTTGGAACGGTGTTCGGAATTATCAACGCTTTCCAGGGCATGAAGAACGCCGAGAGCGCGGGTATCGCGGCGGTCGCTGGCGGTATTTCTGAAGCACTGTTTACGACGGCGCTCGGTATCGGCGTGGCGATTCCCGCAGTATGGCTCTTCAATTACTACACAAGTAAAGTTCAGGGCTTCATCGTCGAGATGGATAACTCGGCGTCCGAACTGATCGACTACTTCCTGAAGAACCGCACGCGGCAGTTGAAGTCGTAGTCGGAGTTTCAAGCCAACACAACAACGGGCCGCGCGCTTAGCATCGCATTGATAATGGGGCACAAGCGCGCGCCGTGTGACTACATTGGTGAGTGATACGCGGCCTAGACAGGAGATTTAGTTATGGGAATGGCAGCCGGCGCAGGCGAAGAAGATCTTAATTCTGAGATCAACGTTACTCCGATGGTCGACATCATGTTGGTGCTCTTGATCATCTTCATGGTCGTAACACCGTTCTTGCAACAGGGCGTTACGGTCGCGATTCCGCGCGACATGAATAGCCCGGATGTGGACCCCGCGATTATCAAGGAATCGTCGGTCGTGATCTCGATTCCGAATGACGGCGAGTACTATATCGGCAAAGACAAAAAGGATAAGTCGGAAATCGGTCCTATCATCGAGAAGATGATGAAGAACAAATCCGACGCCGAGCGAATCGTCTATGTCAAGAGTGGCGTTGGCGTCAGTTACGGCAGCGTAGTCGAGGTTATCAATATCATTCGGCAGCAGGGCATTGATAAGATCGGACTGGTTGCCGACAAGAAGAAGAAGGGTGGCGCTGCCCCGGCAGCAGCTCCCGCGGCGTAATTCCTACGGTCTCTAAATTGATTGCGGACTCTCGTTAGTTCGACCGGGCGTCCGAAGTTCAACAGAGGAGTTTTTTATGGCAATGGGTCCATCGGGCTCCGGCGAAGAAGCCGTCCCATATATCAACGTCACACCGCTGATTGACGTGTTGCTCGTTCTCTTGATCATTTTCATGGTCGTAACTCCGCTTAAGCCCAGCCGCTTCGAAGCAAAGATTCCCTCAGAACCGGATCCGAACCAGGATTTGAGTCAGGTAAAACCTAATCCGCTGACATTGGTGGTTACGATTGGAAATGACCTGAAACTGAAGCTCAATCAGGACGAGATCGGTTCGGTCAATGACACCAGCCAATTGAGTTCGAGGTTGGCCGGATTGTTTGAACAACGTAAACAGACCGGCGCGTATCGCCCAGGCACACAGGAAGTTGAACGGACTGTGTTCGTCAAAGCGCCGCGGTCGATGAAGTATGGTGAGGTGGTCAAGGTTATCGACGCGATCAAGGGTGCGGGTGCAAACCCCGTAGGACTACAAGTAGACGACCTGGCGCAGTAAACAGCTCTCAGAAAATTGGAGTGAAGAACAGATGAAACTCTCTCAAGCCAGGTTGCCGCTCTTAATCCTGGTTGTCGTTGTTTCTACCTCGGGCTGTGGCGTAATCAATCGCATCCGTGCAAAGAACGAGTTAAACGAAGCCGCCCGTGCTTATAAAGCCGGCAGATTTGCAGAGGCAGAACAGCACTCCAAAAGAGCGCTCGAACTTGATCCTGAGCAAAAGACAGCACCTTCCTTTATCGCCCGCTCGATTCACGCTCAGTACCGCCCCGGTGTGGATACTCCAGAGAACAAGAAAAAGGCGTCGGAAGCAGTAGAAGCCTATAAGAAGATTCTGGAAAAAGATCCGACCAACGAAGAGTCTTATAAAGCGGTAGCCGCTCTTTACGGCGCGCTCGACGAAAACCAGCAACGCCAATGGATCATGCAGCGCGCGGGCAACGGCTCAGTGACTGAACCGAAGCGTGCCGAAGCGTACACTATCCTGGCAAGCAAGGATTGGAACTGTTCGTATCAGATCACAGAACAGGTCGCTAATAAGAAGACTGAGCAACGTGACGGAAAGACGATCGTCGTCTTTCAAAAACCAAAAGAGCCCAAGGACTTTGAAACCGCGCAGCAATGCGTAGCACGCGGAATGGAAGAGGCGGAAAAGGCAATCAGCCTCGACGGGAAGAACGACGCCGCCTGGTCTTTCAAAACCAACCTCTTGCTCGAAGCCGCGAAGTTAGCCGAGATGGACGGTAACGCGACGAAGAAAGCCGAATACACGAAGCAGGCCGAAGAGTCGCAAAAACGGACTACCGAGCTAAGCGAACAAAATCAAAAACGAAAAGACGAAGAGGAGAAGAACGCTCCTAAACCACCAGCGGCTCCGGCTGGTTAAGAATCACTCGCTCCACATCGAGACGCGAACAGGCGTGGGGTCACGAGCCTGTTACGCACTTCAACTCAGGTGATGCTCGACTTAGATGTCGGGCATCACCTATTCTATTAGAGTGATACGAATCGAAGACATCGTCGAGAAAGTCAGCCTGAATCACCCGCAGGCTGACCTTGACCTGTTGCGCCGTGCCTACCTTTTCTCAGCTCGCGAACATAAGGGGCAAATGCGCGCGTCGGGCGAGCCGTACCTGGTTCATCCGCTCGAAGTCGCGAACATCCTTGCCGACATGCGGCTCAACGAGGTTTCTGTCTCGACCGGATTGCTTCATGACGTAGTCGAAGACACTTTGGTTGATCTGGAAACGATCCGAAGTTATTTCGGCGATGAAGTAACTCAGTTGGTTGACGGCCTAACTAAGATCGCTCAAATCAGCAACGTCTCTAAAGAAGAACAGCAAGCCGAAAATGTGCGCAAGATGGTACTGGCGATGGTCAACGACGTGCGCGTCGTCTTGATCAAGCTGGCCGATCGACTGCACAACATGCGCACGCTTCATTACCTGAAGCCGGAAAAACGTCAGCGTATCGCCCAGGAGACGATGGACATTTACGCGCCCATCGCGCACCGGCTGGGAATGGGTAAGATCCGCGGCGAACTCGAGGATCTGTCGTTTCGCCACCTGCATCCCGAAGAGTATCGCGAACTGACCGTGCAGTTGGAAAAGCGTCGTCCGGAAAACGAAGCTTTTCTTGATCAGGTCACAAAGGAAATACGCGAGAAGATGGCGGATGCAGAAGTTCCGCTGGTCCGCATTGAAGGTCG
The DNA here is from genome assembly GCA_963702045.1 of Pyrinomonadaceae bacterium. Taxonomy (GTDB): domain Bacteria; phylum Acidobacteriota; class Blastocatellia; order Pyrinomonadales; family Pyrinomonadaceae; genus JACMLC01. The sequence continues at coordinate 2,723,627 of OY969701.1, read as the reverse complement.
AGTAAAGCGACTCTACTCGATTTGGAAAAAGCTTCAACGTCAGAAAATTAGTCTTGATCAGGTTTACGATTTGGTTGCCGCCCGCGTCATCACACCAAATGAAGTGCGGCACTGCTACGCGGCGCTCGGCGTAATTCACAATAATTGGCGGCCAGTGCCGGGGAGGATAAAGGACTGGATCGCCACGCCTCGCGACAATCTCTACCAGTCACTTCATACCTCCGTCATTAGCACAAAGGGCCAGTCGTTTGAAGTTCAGATTCGTACTGAAGAGATGCATCAGATCGCCGAGGAAGGTGTGGCCGCGCACTGGAAATACAAGGAAGACAGTCGCGGTGCGCACGACGAGGACCAGGCGTTTCAGTGGCTACGCTCGTTGGTCGAGTCGACACAGGAAGTTAAGGACTCGCGTGACTTTCTTGATTCTCTAAAGCTGGATCTCTATCCGAAAGACGTTTATGCATTCACGCCCATGGGCAAAGTCATTCAGCTCCCGCGTGGCGCGACCCCGATCGATTTTGCATATGCTATTCACTCCGAGGTCGGAAACACCTGCACCGGTGCACGAATCAACAACCGCATGGCCCCGCTTCGTTCTCAGATTCAGAACGGCGATGTAGTCGAGATACTGACGACGTCCAGTTCGCATCCCTCGCGTGACTGGCTGAACTTTGTGGTTACATCGCGCGCGCGCAATCGCGTGCGTCACTGGGTGGCTGAACAACAGCGTGCTGAATCCGTCGATATCGGAAGAAAATTGTTTGAAAAGGAAGCCGCGCGATTCCAGCTTTCGATCAAGAAAATGTCGGCAGACGACAGGCTGACCAGGATTGCGAATGAGTATGGCTTGGGACGATCCGAAGATCTCTTGGCGGCGATTGGATACGGCAAGATCGTGCCGCGTAACGTAATCGCCAAATTCCTCGGACCCGAAAAGTTCGAAGAGCTCGATACGCAAAAAGAGTCGAAGCTTCGCAGTGGAATGCGCGCGGTCAGACGGTTGATCCGGTTGGGCGACGATTCCATCGTGGTTCGAGGCGTAGACGATCTGATGGTTACGCGCGCTCGGTGCTGTAACCCGCTTCGCGGGGAAGACATCGTCGGCTATGTCACTCTCGGCAAAGGCGTAGTCGTACACACCCGTCGTTGCAAGAACGTTCGACAACTAATGGTGAATCCTGAAAGAATCGTCGAGGTTGAATGGGCCAGCCGTGCTGACAAGGAAGCTTACGCAGTCAAACTGCTTGCTATCACAGAGAATCGGACCGGCATGATCGCCGGAATTACCGGCGCGATTTCGGATATGAAGACCGGTATCCGCGATGCACGTGCTTCCGTGGCCGACGACGAGCGCGGCCGGATCGAAGTTACGGTGGAAGTCTTCGATGTTAAGCATCTCGACAAAGTGATCAGCTCGATCAAGAGCGTTCCTGGCGTGCTCGACGTAGAGCGATTACAAGGCGCGGCCTAGCCGTCCCACACCATTTTGCGTTCCGCCTTTGGCCTTCCTCTGCCTTTCTGCTAAAATCTGCAGTTTGTTTTAGAGCAGCGAATCGAGGGTATCCGTACCGTGAAGCAGATTATCGCAACAGACAGAGCACCGAAGGCGATTGGCCCGTATTCTCAGGCAATACGTGCCGCGGGTTTGATTTTTGCTTCCGGGCAAATTCCGATTGATCCTGCTACCGGGGAGTTTGTATCAGGCGGAATTGCTGAGCAAACCGCACAAGTTTTGAAAAATTTGTCGGCTGTACTGGAAGCAGCGGGAACAAACCTTGATGGCGTTTTGAAGACTACGGTCTTCCTGGCGGACATGAACGACTTTGCTGCGATGAACGAAGTTTACGGCAGGTATTTTACTAGCGATCCGCCCGCGCGCGCCACGGTTGCAGCGGCCAGACTTCCGCGCGATGCACGTGTCGAGATCGAGGCGATCGCACTTGCGACAAACGAATAGCTCCACGAATTGAGATGCTTTCGCAGTGAATGCATCGAAACGTGGAGCTCGCTGGTTTGAAAACTTAGTGGTGAATTTCTCAGGCCGCCTTGGCGATCTTGCCGGCCTTGATACAACTGGTGCAAACCTTCATACGCTCAACGCCACCCTGTGGTCGTTGGACCCGAATGGATTGCAGATTTGGATCAAACCGACGCCGAGTACGGTTGTTAGCATGAGAAACATTGTTGCCGAATTGCGGCGACTTGCCACAGACTTCGCATCGTTTAGCCATTATTAGTCAATACCTCCGAACAGATAAAAAGCCGAAACGGTCGTTCAGTTTGGTGCATCTAAAATCACTAAACCGTTTCAGCAGTGGGAATTTTATAACAAACGGGTTTGTATAACGTCAAGCGAGCCGGACTGAGCGCCGCTTTGGCGTTAGCCATTTTTGATTAGTTTGAAGGAGCAGAAACCTACAGTGCATAAAGCCGCAAAGCAGACTTTTATCATCGCCCTCATCGGGCTTCTTTCCATCGCCTTTTCCGCGTGCTCGAACAAGGGCAACGGTGGCGGTCCCACAGCCGACGCTTCTGTAGCGGCCACGGTGAACGGCAAGAATATCATGTTAGCCGAAGTGGATAAGCTTATTAACACGCAGTATCAGGGCCAGCAATCCAAGCTGTCGCCGCTCGAGCTGGCGCAAGTCCGTTTGCAGATGCTCGATGGGCTTATTCAGAAAGAAGTTTTGTTTCAGCGCGCTGAGCGCGAAAAACTTCTGCCTACTGAAGATGAGATCTCCGCGGTGATTAACACGCAGATGCAGCAGGCGCAGATGACGCAGGAGAAGTTTCAGGAGCGGTTGAAAGAGACCGGTCAAACGCTTGAATCGGTACGCGAAATCGCGCGCAAAGAGCTCGCGATTCAGAAATTGCAGGATCGCACAAATAGCAAAATTACGATCAGTGATAAAGAGGTCGAAGACGCCTACAACAATAACCGCGATCAATTCGTGAACAAGCGGGGTGTCGAGCTGGCTGCGATCATCGTGGATCCCGTCGACAACGGGATGCAGAACGATGCCAAGAGCGATCTCGAAGCGAAGCAGAAGATTGATCTCGTCTACCAGCAGCTGCGCAGCAATGCAGATTTCGCCGACGTCGCGCGGGCGAAGAGTGAAGATTCAAATACAAATGTCAACGGCGGCGATCTGGGATTCGCCACTGAGGCAGAGTTGAAACAGAATAACTTCCCGGCGCCGCTGGTCTCGGAGTTTTTCGACAAGATGGACGCGGGAAGCTATTCCGCTCCGGTCAACTTCAATAACCGCTGGTATATTTTCAAGTTGAAGCGGAAACAGTTGCAGGACGAAAACCTCAATCTCGAAAGCCCGGGTGTTCGCCAGCGCACGACTGAGGTGCTGGTCAATCAGCGCAAGCAGGTCCTGAACCAGGCGCTGCTCGAAGTCTCGATGAACGACGCGAAGATCACAAATCACCTGGCGGTTAAGATGCTGGAAAGTCCGAACAACTTGAGCGGCCCCCGCCCGGCGCAGCAACAGAGTTCGCCGGTCGCCCCCGTGGCCAGCCCGTCAGCCGCATCGACTCCGCAACCCTCTGCTACTCCCGCTGCGAGCGGTTCTCCGAAAAAGTAGTGACTATTGACTGGTGACAAGTGACAAGCTAATCCTCGCTTTAACTTGTCACTTGTCACCTATCACTTGTCACTGGTTATGTTGTTCCGCCTTTCAGAAGTTGAAAAATCCTACGGCGCTCAGGATGTCCTGCGCGGCGCCTCGCTTCAAATAAATCCAGGCGAACATGTCGGGTTGGTCGGCCGCAACGGCGCGGGCAAGACCACGATTTTCCGTTTGATCAGCGGCGAAGAGTCTGCTGACAGCGGCGATGTTGTGCGCGCTCGTGGCATGCGGCTGGGTCTGTTGGCCCAGCACGTACACTTCGAGCCGGGCTCGACAGTACACGAATCCGCGCTGGCCGCGTTTGGCCATCTTCAGCAAATCGAGCACGAGATGCACGAGCTGGAGCATCGTATGGCTGACGCCGTCGATGATCTCGATGCGATTCTCGAACGATACAGCGACTTGCAACACGACTTTGAGCGCGAAGGCGGATTTGAATATGCCGCGAAAGCCGAAACGATTCTGCAGGGGCTCGGGTTTGATCGCGAGTTGTGGGCGTTGGAAACCGAAAAGCTTTCGGGTGGTCAACAGAATCGGTTGGGATTGGCAAAGCTGTTGTTGGCCGAGCCGGATGTTCTGCTCCTGGACGAGCCGACCAACCATCTTGACATCGCCTCGGTCGAATGGCTGGAAGAGTTTCTGAAAACTTACGCCTCGGCTTATGTAATTGTCAGCCACGATCGCTATTTTCTCGATCGAACATCCAGACGAATTATCGAAATCGAGAATGGACGTGCGACCAGCTATACCGGCAACTACTCAGAATTCCTGGTCGAACGCGAAGTGCGTCGCGAAGCGCAACAGCGTGCGTACGACAACCAGCAACATCTGATCGCCAAGACCGAAGAGTTCATTCGTCGCAACCTGGCCGGGCAGAAAACCAAACAAGCCAAGGCCCGGCGAAATATGCTGCAGCGTATGGACAGGCTTGACGCTGTGACAACCGAACAGTCCTCGGGAGATTTTCGATTGCAGGCCGTCGAACGAGCGGGCAACCACGTCCTGACGGTCAACGAAGCGACCGTCGGATATCCTGAGAAGACCCTGGCCCGCGACATCACCTTTACTTTAAGACGCGGCGAGTGTCTGGGCATCATTGGTCCAAACGGCTCCGGAAAAACTACGTTCGTCAAAACTGTGCTTGGTAAACTTGCGCCGATCGAAGGCGAAATTCGGTGGGGAACCAAGACCGAGATCGGATACTACGCACAGCAGCTCGACGACCTTGACGATCGCAACGAGATAATCATGGAACTGCGTCGAGTTGCGTTGCCATCCGCGACCGCCGGCGAGCTGCGTTCGTTCCTGGCGAAGTTTCTTTTCACGGGAGACGATGTTTACAAACACGTGCGCGATCTGTCGGGCGGAGAAAAGGGGCGTCTCGCGCTGGCCAAACTGATCTACTCGCGCGTGAATGTGTTGGTGCTCGACGAACCGACAAACCATCTGGACATTCCATCGCGCGAAGCGCTCGAGTCAGCGCTCGATGCTTATCCCGGCACGATCATCACAATCAGTCACGACCGATTCTTTCTTGACCGAGTCGCTACGCAGATCCTTTCGCTCGATGGCGAAGGCAACGCCGAACATTACAACGGCGATTACACGGAGTATCACGATTGGAAAGCAGCCCGCGGTCAGGTCGTGCCGGCGGAGTCGACGGAGATTGCCAAGCCTCATTCTCCTGAAGCGCAGCAACGTAAGGCGGTGAGTAAAAACGCTGGGAAGAAACAATCTAAATCGGTTCGTGGTTCAAGTAAGGAGCGCGATCCGCAAAGCATCGAGACCGACATCGCAGAAACTGAGAAGTCTTTAGCGGCATTGAGCGAACAACTCAGCCAACCGCAGATCGCGCGCGACCCGGCAAAACTGAAGAAGATCAAGGAAGAGTACAAACTGGCGGACGTGCGTTTGAAAGAGCTGTACGAAGAATGGGAGCGCGTATCCGCCGCCGCAATGTCCGACAAGCTTTAGTGTCTCGCTACTCCAAAACGCTCTACTTGGATAGCTGACCTGTGAAGAAATTGAAATCCTTTACCCGAAGAGTTCCCGGTCGCGATTTTTGCGAGGGTCCGTGTAGTCTTCAACCCACCACGCTTTTTCATCTGCATTTCGCGGCGACTTTGCAAGCTGGAGTCTTTTCTTGGCAGTCTCCGCGTCCGCTTGAGCCGAGCGCCTTCGCTTACCTGCAGTCATGCGCGATTGATGCTCAGTGACGACGCGAAAGGCGGTGCGCGACCTCACTTCGGCTTGGACTTGCGCGTGACGACTACCTTTACCTTCTGGCTCGTAACAGCATCTTCGAGTGTGACAATGGAAGCGGCCTTTGGATCGGGAATCGTCAGGACGGCTTCGGTTGCCGACTTGACGGCGATCTCAAGAGCCTTACCGCCGATCGAGGCTCTGAGGTTGTCTGAGAATCCTGTGCCGGTAATCTTGATCACCAGCGTGGAGGACGGCTCGTCCTCCGTTGCGGTTTCGTACGTTACGACTTCAACGTCGGCGATGCTTAACAAGGCCGGATTAGGGACCGCGTCAGATTCGATTGTCTCAACCTTCTTGATATCGGAATTCTGAGAAACAAGGGTGACTTTGATCGTCTCGTCCGAAGGTATGGAAAATTCGACGGTCATAAGACTCGGGGATCGGAACTGCGGGGCTGCTTGCAAGTTTCCGTTAAGAAAGACGAGCGGAAGCCCAGCGCCACTATCGATGAACCCGGCGCCGCTGACCTGCGCGATCAGGTTGCCGGCCGTCGGACTGCGAAACACTTTAACCTTGTCAATTCTGAAGGCGTCGGGGCCCGGCCCATGCCCGAACATCTTTATCGGGTAATCTGCCAAGCTGGTGTCTGAAATTTTATTGACACGGACGTGCGGAAGAAGGTTGATGTCTGTCGCCCTCCCGGGAGCAATTAGCGTAATGGTGGGCGTCCCCTGAAAGTCAGAAGGCATCTTGAAGGAAAGCAACACCTTGTTGGAATCGATGCGCTCGACATGGCCTGCGATTTCGACGGCCTTCAAGTCATCAGCAGCGGCTCGGCCCGTCGCGCTGTCGTCGCGTATGAGCGGCTGCGCCAAACCGATAGACTGAACCAGCGGAACGCCGTTGATGAGGGCGCCGATTTGAGGCGAGAAATTCTTGCCGGCAATCGACACCACAATGCGCTTTCCTTTCGCCACGTTCTGAAATTGAATGCTATCAACCCAGAATTCATTGCCGCCGTCGAGGCGAGCCGCCGGTATTGGCACCACAAAGGCCCTGGCCGGGTTAATGAGGCCATTGCGGCCTCGCCCGGAACAGTTGCGACTTGTGCGGTCAACAACATTCCACTCTGGCGTTAATGTGTCAGCGAAATTGTTAGGCTCGTAGGACGACCGAGGGAAGTAGCAGCCGTTGGATTCCAGCACTAAGGACGTCGCCTCCTCGGGAACGACGACAACAGCGTAGGTGGTGCGGACACCGGAATGCAGGCGATCGGTGCCGGGCATCGGCGTAAACGTCCAACCGAACTCGCGCGCACCCTTGCCAAATGCTGCCGAGTAAAGCTCTTGCTGAACGAACTGCGAGAACTGCTCGCGCTGGCGTTGGGCTTTGAGTTGCGAGCCAAAGCCAAACAGCGTGGAAAAGATGACGTTCAAAGCGCCAGCCTTAACATTCAACTTCATGTCGTTGACGTTGAGCGAACTCTGGCGCGGGATTAATTCGACTGTGCGTACCTGCCGATTCTCCAGTGTTGCGTTATTGTCGTCCAAATAGCTTTGCAAGTTGTCGGTTACATTTAAGTAGCCAGAAGATCCCGGCGTGGCGTTGCCTTCCCCATCAAGGTTGACGAAGACATCCTGATAGCTGACCTGGGTTCTAGCTGGTGTTGTGCAGTCTGTAGTAACGTTCAATTGCCAGCCACCGCCGATACTGCCGGAGACGGCGCCGTTATCATCCAGCACGTACAGTTTCCAGTCGCCATTTGGGTTTGTTCCGTTGAAAATCGACAGCGCCGATCCACCCATAGGCTTGAGTGAAGTAGCAGGAGAATCATCTGAGCCATCGTTTACGTCGGTTGGTTTGAAAGTGCCACTCCCGAGCGCTCCTGCATCCGGCAGTGAACCAGCTGCGGCATCGTCCAATGTGATGATCAGGTCTTCTGCGGCAACATTGCCGCCTACATCCGACATGATCAAAGCATTCTGTCCCTCCGGACCGACTAACAGTATGTCGATGTCGTCTGGGTCAGTATGTCTAAGGCTATTGAGCGTTACCGTTACTTTCGTCACTCTGCCTGAGGCTTTTATCGTAATACTTGATGGGCTGGGTTTGGCGGCTAGCGCGGGTGGCGAAGGAGGCGGGCTGTCTGTGATATTGAGGGCTCTCGTGTTTGTGAATTCATAGGGCGAATTAATCGTGCAACGAAGAGGTTCTGAGAGTTTCAAATCTATTCCCCTGCCTTCAAAAATGGAAGCGATGTCTTTGCTGATAGTGATGGGCCGTTCGTTTTCTTCGTCCACTCTCGGCATCGGCGCGGGAACAGCGATCGGGTCACCCGGTACTCGCTCGCGCTTGGTGTAACCCGCGATCTTCCACCACGACTGCGCCCATTTCCTGTTCGACTCGTGGTGCGCAGCGTTCACTGTCTGCGGCAGCTCGAGGAAGACCAACCGCTCACCTGGTCCAAGTTCATCGCGCAGCAGCGAGAGCTGCTTGGAGATGATCTCGTACTGCATTTGCAGAAAGTTATCCAACTTGAGCGACGCGTTAAGCTGCGGGGACTGGTTGAACTTCTCGATCTGCTTTGCCGCCGCCGCTTTGAAGGCCTCGTCAAACTCACTTTTGGGTAACTTACTTGGGTCGAAGGTAGCACCGCCGGTGGTGGCCGTGGGTTGGCCGGAAGGCGCATTAAGTGTTGCCAGCTCGCCATTCAGCGTCTCTATCTCTTTATCGACTCTGGCGAGGCGATTGGTCTTAGCGGCGATCTTTGCATCAAGAACCTTCTGCGCATCCGGGTCTTGGGTGCTCGCCTTCTCGGTTTCAAGCGCTTCAATATCACCAGCCAAATTCACCGACTCCCGACGCAATCCGTCGCGTTCCGAAAGCAATTGCTGCCGGCGTTCGGCGTTAAATGTTTGATTGGCGGAAAGCAGACGGTTGGACGCGAGATCGGCTTGGTTGAAGGTAGCGCCGAATTCGACCAGCATCCGCATCACGTCGAAACGAAGGCCTGCGATTTCGTTCGGATCCAATTCTTCTAAACTTTTAGCCTTCAGATCGAGGTTGCGCCGATGCATCTGGGCCAGCAGGTAGTGGGCCTGTTCCAAAGTCCAAAGGTTTGGCTGGTCCGCATTAACGATAATTACGCGTCGCTGAGCGCGAACGGGTGACAACTCACCAGTCAGGCCGATGAAACTATTGAGAATGAATGTAAAAAGAAGAAACTGTCCGACCACTGTGTGAATTCGAGGTTTCTTAGTTTTCATGTGCTGCTCCCTAACCAACCAGAGAAAATAGGAGATCGATGGAATGCCCGTCAGTGCAAATCTTAATTGCTCGCTGAGTTGTTACTTCCATTCCGTTCAATAGACTGTCGGTAGCGCCGGCTCCCAGAAGCTTCCGATGCCGACAAATGAGTAGTGAGCTTGTCGCTGGAAGCGCAACGCAACAGTTACTCACCCGCCAACCAGAAGTTGAACCATCTGCCTATCCTCTATGCTCCTACCAGGCCAGAATGTTTCAGCCGGGCAAAAGAATAATTTTCATGTCGTCTGGAATTCGATATTGAGGTGAAAACGAGAAAGAGTTGTCGACAGCGTAAAGCTGAGTAAGGCTGGAGACTCTGTCTGCACCGCCGCTCGTTCCTGGTCAGGAACCCTTGCTTTGAATGATGTTGTGAGATAACTTCTCGCAGCCTTCAACACGCCGGTCAAGGGTCCGAACACTCGCGCACCGGAATCTCAGAGAATTGCGGACAATTCAGAAACAAATTGTCGGATAAAGAAGACACATTCGATGCGTTACTCGCTTGGTTGGATCCCGACCGCGACATAGCGGCTCAGCGGCTCCTAACCATTCGCGCGGGTCTGGCAAGAGTCTTCATTTCCAGAGGGTGTGACGATGCGGAGCACCTTGCCGACGTAGTAGTTGATCGAGTGATCAAACGCCTGCCGGAAATTAGAGATACTTACGTCGGAGAACCGGCGGCTTACTTTCACGGAGTTGCTCGCTATGTCATCCTGGAAAAGTGTCGAGCACCAAAGGAAATCGCAACCGATGAGATTCCACGGGCCGCGATTAAGATAACGAGCAGCAGCGACGCGTATGAATGCCTGTTACGATGCCTCGAATTCATGGATCCAGCGAAACGCGAACTAATCCTGGACTACCACGTCTATCAAGGCCGCGACAAGATCGAGCAACACGAAATTATGGCTCGGGAGCTCGGTATTTCGGAGGGGGCGCTGCGCGGACGTGCTCACCAAATCAGAACCAAACTGGAAGAATGCGTGCTGAATTGCACTCAGAGTCTTAGAACAGGAAACAAAAGCCATCGCCGGAGGCATAATAGATAGCGGTGCCGAGAGTCGGAGCGTCAAACATGGCAGGGGCAGAACAACATAAAGTTAGGGAATATCTGCTTGGCCGACTCCCCGAGGCCGAGGCAGAGCAGGTCGAACTGCGGCTGCTTACCGATCCCGAATTCGCGGAAGAGTTCGACATTACTGTCAACGAAATTACGGATGATTACGTTGCCGGCAAATTTAGCGGCAACGATCTCGAGCAAGTCGAAGAATACTTCTTCAAAGCCACGCAGCGACGAGGTAAGTTGAAATTCGCGCTAGCCTTGAAAAAGCGAATAGGCCCGAAGACGTCGTTCCGGCCTTACCTGGCAATCGCCGCCTCGCTCGCTCTTGCCTTGGGTGGGTTTTACATCTGGCGAACACTGAATACTCAAGCCGAACTAAACAAAGGCCTGGCCGCGTTGCAAGCGGCCTTCGATCAGGAAAGGCCACTTGAAGCAAGGTTGTCAGACTTTCCGTATGCGCCGCTTGCGAACAAGCGCGGCGGGCCAACCAGGATCGATTATGTACAACGCGACCGGGCGGCCAGTCTACTTTTGAATGCAGTCTCAGAACATCCCAGTGCGGCGTCGCACCACGGACTTGGCAAATACTATCTGGCTGAGAGTCAATTTGATAAAGCGATTGACCAATTCCAAAATGCTCTAAAGCTGGATCCGAATAACGCCAAGGTACTTAGCGACCTGGGCGCTGCGTTGCTTGAGCAGGGCAAGATCGATCGAAACAGCACGGATACTGAAAAAGGAATCGACGAGCTTCGACGCAGCCTGCAGAACTTAAACAAAGCTCTAACGTTAAACCCGAACCTACCTGAGGCGATCTTCAACCGCGCACTCTGCCGTCAATACCTGGATCAGCCTAATGATGCGGCCGCCGATTGGCGCCTTTATCTTAAGTATGACGGCTCTTCGCCCTGGGCGATCGAGGCCAATCAGGCGCTCAAAAACCTGGAGCAGAAGAATTTGCTGCTGCCAAACTAAACAGCAAATCTGAATCAACGATTGACGACGAAATTCTGATGGTTCGGAAACATCCTACGCATTTTGGCAAGCGCCTCCGAAAGGCAGGTCTCCGAAAGGCTATCGGCTCGCTGACTTTCAAGCTCGCTGCCGGGCTTTTGCTTGTGGCGACGATCGCAGTCGGACTCTGGCGCACTTTTGATCACCAAACCTCAACTGCCCGTGGCCTGGCCGAACTTGCCTCCGCTTATCGCAACGCCCGCCCCACCGAGGCGCGAATATCAGGGTTTAGCTATGCTCCGAGAATGGTCCGGCGTGGTGGCGGGGAGAAAGTCGAATACGCAGCCCGCGATCTCGCCGAAAGACTTTTGCTTGACGCCGTCTCCGAAAAACCAGGTTCTGCCTCAAGTCACGCCCTCGGCAAGTCGTATCTCGCGCAAGGAAGTCTTGAGAAGGCAGTCGATCAATTTCAGAAAGCGCTTGACCAGGATGTGAACAATTCACAGCTGCACAGCGATCTGGGAGTAGCGCTATTCGAGATGAGCGAAGTCGCAGCTTCCGGCAACGGCAAGGCGCCGACTCTCGAGCTTCTGGCACAAAGCCTGGAACAAGTGAGCAAGGCCCTGGAGCTGGATCCCGGGAACCTCGAAGCTCTATACAATCGGGCATTGCTCCTGCCCTACATGAAAGTCCCGGACCTGGGAAAAGCTGCTTGGCAAGAATATCTCGCCCGCGAAACTCATCCCCAATGGATCGCGGAAGCAAAACACAATCTTCAGTTGCTGATTGATTCCACCACGACTCCCGAAACCCCCGCCGAATTGTTGGATAGTTTTCTGAGTGCCAGCGAAGCCCACGACGATCAGCGAGCTTGGGAAGTGTTAAGCCGGAACCGGGAAATGATTACCGGCAAATACATCCCTCAGGAGCTCGCCAGAGCGTTCCTGAAAGACGCCTCGGCCGCGCAGTCGGATAGATTTCTCAAGGCAATGACCTATGCCGGCCGGTTGGAATTGGCAATGGGAGGCGATCCGTTTGTTTTAGAAATGGCAGATTACTATTCACGCGCTACCGCCTCCCAACGCGCAATTCTGATTCGGGCTCACGACAGTCAGGTCGCCGGTTATGCCTCGAGCATAAATGCCGAAAACAAAAAAGCGTTGTCATTCTTCCTGGAGGCACGAGACCTTTTTGCCGGGGCCGATGATGAGCGGGAAGCAAAGATCTGCGAATATTGGATTGCCTATTGTGTAAGCCAACAGGACAAGCTGAGTAAGAGCTCGACGATTCTGACGGCGCTCACAGATTATTGCGAAGAGAAACACTATAATTGGCTGTTTGCTCAAGCAACTTCCTGGCTCGCCAACAATCTTACCGAACAGGGCGAACACTCTGAGTCACTAAAAACCTACCTTCGTTCGCTCTCCGCTGCCGAGGCAACGAACGACACCTATCTCAAGCAAAAGATCTTTTCGCAAGTCGGGAATGTGCACAATTTGATGGTCCAACCGCAGCGTGCTTTGGAGTATGACTGGCGCAGCCTACAGCTCAGCGACCGCCGCTTCACCAGTGCTCGACAAATGTGGCGGAATTACCTGTACACGACGCGGGCTTTGGCCACCCTGCGTTTGTACAACGCGGCCACTGCGTATGCCAACGCCATGTTGGCGGTGGCGAGGGACGATATTGGCAAGCCTGATACCATTCACTTTTCCTATCTTTACCTGGCACAGATTTACGGTGGAGAACGGAAATTTGACCAGGCCCTTCATTTTGCGTCAGAAAGTCTACGGTTAAGCCAGTCTCTCTCCGATCAAGCTGCCGCCCGAAAGTTGAGCGCCGGCTCGCTCCGGATGATTGCTCATCTTCAACGCCAATCCGGAAAGTCCGCCGAGGCCCTGAATACCTACGATCAGGCCTTACAGCTTTACGCCCAAATGGAATCGAGTCTCTATTCCTATGATGCTAACAAGGGCAAGCTGTTGTGTTATGTCGCGCTCGGCGACAGCCAAAACTTCGAGGCCGTGCTGCCGATAGTGATGGATCAATTTGAGGATTACCGAGCAAAGATTCGTGAGGAACAAAATAGGAATACCTTCTTTGACAACGAGCAGAGTGTCTACGATCTCGCTATAGATCACGCTTCTCGAAAAGGAGCGGATCTGGACGCTTTGAATTACTCGGAGAAATCACGTGCGCGTTCTTTGCTCGCGTCGCTAACCAACTCCGAAACTCCGGATTCGCTGACTTTGGATGACATTAAGGCCAAAGTCCCATCGAATGTGCAGTTGGTAGAATTTTCCGTCCTCCCGGATAGAGTCGTGATCTGGGTGATTACCAAAGACTCTATTAATGCCGTCTCGAAAAACGTTTCTTCCGCTTATCTGCAAGGTCGTATCTCTGAATACCTAAGAGTCATCGAAGCAGGACCCAACCGCGACCAGGATCTATCTTCGTCTTCGCGCGAACTCTATGACCTGACGATTGCACCGGTTTTCCGGTTTCTCGACCCGCAGAAGGTTCTCTGTCTTATCCCGGACAAGGCTCTTTCCTATTTGCCGTTTGCGACCATTATTTCTCCCAGCTCGGGAAATTACTTGATAAACGATTTTTCGCTGCTCACTTCGCCGAGCTTGAATGTCTTTTTTCATTGCACAGAAGCAGCTCGACGAAAAGTCGATAAGGACGAAGAGAATCTCTTAAGCGTCGGGAATCCGTCTTTTGATCCAAACGAGTATCCGGAGCTGAAGAACCTTCCCGCAGCTGCGGACGAAGCCGAACAGATTGCCGCCAACTATTCGAGTGGGCGGGTATACAAACTTGTCGGCCCGGCCGCGCTAAAGGGCCCGATAAAAAAGTTTCTGCCGGAAGCTAACGTTATCCACTTCGCGGGCCATTACCTGATAGATGAGCACAATCCGCTGTTGTCGCGGTTGGTGTTGGCGAAGAGGCAAGGGGCCGATGCGACCGACAGCAGTGATTTGATGGGAAGCGACCTGGTTGGACTACGCCTGCCACGCGCGAAGGTAGTGGTGTTCTCAGCCTGCCAGACCAGCGGTGAGGACTACTACAACGGCGAGGGCCTGTTGGGAATTTCGCGGATGTTTTTGGAAGCCGGAAGTCCGCTGGTGGTGGCCAGCCAGTGGGCCGTTGAAACCAAATCAACCGCAGAGTTGATGCTCAAGTTTCACCGCTATAGAAAAGCTCCGGGTGTTTCCAGCATCGCAGCGCTACGCCAGGCGCAGCTTGAAATGTTGAGCGATCAAAGCGGAGTCTACCGCGATCCTTACTACTGGGCCGCGTTCATTCCGGTCGGTGGTTACACAGACTTTTGAGATCGACGAACTAAGGAGAGAAAGAAATGCCCATCAACCACGACGACGTAACTGCCTCGGTTTACGTCTCAGGTGTCAGCCTCGGATGCGTGAATCCGCAGACCAGGAAGTGGGAGGTTTGTTTCATCCGAGATCCGAAGCACCGAATGGTGGTGGAGATTATTAAGTACACGCCCGGAGAGCCCGACATGATCTGCCGCGAAGCGTCTTATATTGATCCGACTCGGATCATTATCGAAGCAGACAAGCCCGTCTTCAGGGAGACGTCAATCTACTCGGTTCCCAAGAGCGACCCGGAGAATTACCTGCGGCTGGTGGACATCGAAAAGCTGGTGTATCGCAATAAACCGATCAAGCTTAAGAAGCCAACGTGCCGGGTCACTGAGATGTACGTCTCCAAAGCCAGGCTTTACGCGGTCGCAGGACTGCTGAGTCCGTTTAGAGTGAAATTGGTCAAAAAGGGCGGTGCCATGGATGTACGAGAGCTTGAGTATGTGAGCACGACAGCCGGCGGGGACATCAAGACCCGCGCTGGAGGAAACGTCTTCGTCAACATCGACGGGCCCGGAGGATTCGAATGTCGCCTGCCCCACGAGGACGGCTCCCGGTACATCATCAAGTTTGATAAACGCTGCCCAATAGCCAAGGCCCAATCCAACGCCGGTGATGCCGCTACCGATCAGCGGGAAATGAGCAATGTGTATGAGAAGTACAAATCACTGGTGCCGCACAGCGACTTTGTTTTGTATTACGAACTAATCGACCCTGAAGGCAAAGGCTTCTTTGATATGGAAGAAGACGTCGAACCAAAGGGAGAAGGCGCCGTCTGCAATTATTCTGGAATGGGTAGGAAGGACTGGATGTTCCCTCTACCCATCGCGAGCTAAAAAGCGAAGCCAGACTGCACGCAACGAATGCTCCGGGCATTCCCTCGTCCCCATACGCCGGCCTTTCAGTTTCATACGCAAAGTAAGATGGAATGGCAGCCCTTGTCGTTCCACCACTACAACCAAAGACTTGTCCCTGAACCTCGCGGGGCAGGCCCAGACCTCCAACGGTCCACCCCAAGAAGGAGAACATCATGCCCTTAGAACATAGCAACGCCACCGCAATTCTTACTGTTACCGGACTATCGTTGGGTTGTTACAACCCGGCAACTTTGAATTGGGAGGTCGGCTTCATTCGAGCCGAGCGCCACCGACTGACTATTAAGGTGACTAAGCAAACACCGGAAGGCCCAGTTAACTTAACCTTCCAGCCTGACGAACAAAACCGGATTTTTGTTGATGCCCAAAACGCTGTCAGCCCGGCCAACCCGCTCTACATGCCGATGCCCGCGTTCAATCGGGCGGCGCCGCCCGAGAATGTCGACCTTGAGGACCTTCGTTGGGTAGTCGATGTTGAAACCGAGTTGAACGATCAACAGCCGATTATCTTGATTAAGCCCGAGCATCCTGTTACTCCGATGTTCGTCTCTAAGCCGGTGCTTTACGCCGATCACGAAAACGTCATCGAGGAACAGACGCTGCTCATTCGGGCCGGCGACTCTAAAGACGTGGTACGACCATTTGGCCGGTTATCCGAAGGGACCAAAGCCGACATCACTTGTCAGGAAGGAGGCGCTGTAGTTCTCCGAGTCGAAGGACCGTTGGGCTTCAGCCTGGTGCTTCCGCACGTTCCAGGCGATGCGCCTCATGAGATCGTGATCGACAATACGTGTCCGCCAACCCGTGATGAAACGGAATCAAGTGACTTCACACTTTACTACTCAGTCGTCAAGGATACTGCCGGTGACCGGTTCGATATTTTTGTTCCGGAGCTGGGTTCAGGCCAAGGCGCTGTTTGCAACAACACCTTCATGGGCATCAGCACGAGTATGTTTCCGCTGCCGAAATAACCAACCACAGACACGGCACAGCCTGATGTCCGGTTGCCCTCGTACTGAGGGCTGTGCCGTTCCCGAGATCTGCTTCCCTCAGGAGATCAAAATGAATTGGACATTCAAGATGCGCGGCGAAGAGGTGACATACAAAATCCTCGAATCCGAAACTGCGGTAAAACTGCCCACTCACGTTATGAACAAAATAACTCCGGACGAGCTTGCCATGTTCTTCGGCGAGATGGTTGGAGACGAGCCGTTTGACGGCGATAACGACCTGGCGTCACCAGCCGATCGCGATGTGTTCATACGAGCTGGCTGGCACTTTGTTCGTCCGCATCTGGACTTTGCTCTGGCGACTGAAGTTCTTTCAAAGTTTGCTCCGGGTGTCCCCTATCGCCAGGTGATTTTGAGTGACACCCGGGCCCTTCTGATTGACACGGACCTCGCGACGGTAAAGCTCAATGGGGACTTGTCCGCGGAGCAGGCAGAGAAGTTGCTGGTAGAGGATGGGCTGAGCATCGTCTATCACCTGCGGTTTGCTCGAAACACGTTCGAAGTTCGTCTTCCGCCGGGGCGTCCTATGCCGGAAGTCATCGACGCACTGCAAGCCAAAACCGACCGCTATCTATATGCCGAGCCCAGCTTATTGCAAATAATCAACGGCCGGGAATCGCCGGTAACGGAACCGGGAATCAAGAATGGTAAGCAGTGGCACCACCGCTTTATGGGCTCGCCGACAGCCTGGGACGACGCGCGCGGCGCGAAGGTGCGTGTCGCGGTGATCGACAATGGCATGCAGATCAGCCATCCGGAACTGAAAGGCGCCATCGTGAGCGGCGGCTTCTTCAGGGGAAAAGCCAACGGAGAGGCGGATTTCATTCGACTCACGCCGGGAATATCTGGATTTCCGGAGACGATAAACGCCGGGCACGGAACCTTCTGCCTCGGCCTGGTAGGAGCAAGGTTGAATGGCAGTTACGGATGCGGAATAGCACCGGAAGCGGAATTGATAGCAATGGCCTGCTTGAATGACCAGGTCGGGACCCAAGCCACCCTGGCCCGCGCGATTCACCTTGCCGTTGATCCTACAGATAAGGGCACCATCGCAACCACCGATCCAGGTGCTGACGTGATCTCCTGTAGCCTCAACACCCAAAACCTGCTCAACTCAAATTTAAGAGAAGCGATCACATTTGCTCACAAGAAGGGCCGAGGGAAAAAAGGCGTGCCGATTTTTTGGGCCGTTAGTAACCGCCCACAGTCACTCGACGCGGACCGGGTGTTCTCTCACCCGGACGTGATAGGCGTCTCGCAACACGATCGCGATGGAACGAGGTTCGAGTCGGCTTTTGGGGAGAGACTTGAATACCTTGCACCGGGCCGGGAAATTTTTAGCACGGGCGCCCTTGGGAACTTCAACCGGCAGGACGGCACCAGTTTTGCGACAGCGCTCGCGGCGGGCGTGGCAGCGCTGGTTCTTTCGATTCGGCCGGAGTTGACCGCCGATCAAGTTCGCGAACTCCTAAGAAAGAGCTGTGACCCGGCCGAAATCAAGCATCACGATAAGAGGGGCTTTGGCCTGCTCAAAGCCAGCCTGGCAGTTAAGAACGCCATGACTGCAGATCTCTGAACAGTTTTGAAAGGTAAGAGGGTGCTTTTGACACGGTAGGTGTCTGGGGTTCAAATCCCCACGCGCCTACCATTTTTGTGCCTAAAATCAACATACGTTTGAAAGAGTTGTACGAAGAATGGGAACGCGTATCTGCCGCCGCAATGTCCGACAAGCTTTAGCTTGTCGAAAAGCGACGAGGCTCTTCCTTTTCAGGGACTAATAGTAGTGTTCGTCAGTGGACGATCCGCTAGAGGCATAAGTGGCGAGGATATACGACAAACTGAGGTTTGTCGGACATCAGGGGCTTGCTTGACACTGTTCCGAACGCTTGCTACTTTACGGCGTCGCTTTCGGTCGTCAGATTAAAGCGAATTATTTTAATAGTTGTAGGCGCGTAGCTCAGGGGTAGAGCACTACCTTGACACGGTAGGGGTCTGGGGTTCAAATCCCCACGCGCCTACCATTTTTATTGAGCAAGCTCGCCGGCTTCTTAGTATCCCGCTGTTACACACTTCCTGCAGTCTTCCCCCTTTTGACTAGCTCGAATAATCACGTGACGTGATATTGCGTCACGTTTTACCTTCATTAAAGAAAGACTGCGGCTCACGAGCCGGCAAGTAGAGGTTTGAAATTGAAAAAGCATAAATTAATCCTTCTTATTATTACGCTGATCACCGCTCTCTCGATGACGATTGGCATACAGGCCTCCAGCGGTGGCCGGGTTGATGCGTCGTTTCCTGCTTACGTTCTACAGGATGCGATCAGCTGACGGTAGTTTAGATCGAACGTTTGATCCGGGGGCAGGACCTGATACCTCTATCGATCGGATCGCGTTACAGTTCGATCGTAAACTTATTGTCGGCGGATTGTTCAAAACTTTTAGTGGGTACTCGCGCATCGGGATTGCCCGCCTGCTTTTGAATACGACAGCAAATGACTTCGATGGCGACGGGAAGACGGATGTCTCGGTTTTCCGACCTTCGTCCGGCGCCTGGTTTATTTCCCAGGCGCGTAGCGCAGAGGTAGAGCACTACCTTGACATGGCAGGGATCTGGGGTTCAATCCCCGCCCCCTGCCATTTTTTTGCTTAGAGTGTCATCGATTGCGGCAAACTGATAACTGCGGCCGGCGGTTAATACTTCTTTCCGATAGTGTAGAAGAGCACTGCTAACCTTGAGCGAAAGTGCCTGGTAAGAGCCTTCCCGTAGATCCCTTCGGAATCTACTGCAGCCGAATTAGCCAGCGGCTTCCCACGCTATTTTCCCGCCGTATTTGTAAGCGTGTAAAAGGGCCAACCCCCTTATGACAGCGCCTTGCCTGAGGAACAACCTTGCCAGTTTCGGGTTTGCATACAAACGTCGAGCGATCATTCGCCGACTCCGCATCATCGAACCAATCGGACTGGAGCGCACTCGCTTCTCATAATCAGAGAACGAATAGTCTTCATCGCGGAGTGCTTCAATAGCAGTCATCGCTGCCAGTCTGCCGTAAGCGAGGGCCGACACGATACCTTCTCCGAACAGAGGCTCCACTCCGGCCGCGTCGCCAACGAGCAGCACTCGTCGCAGACTGCAAGGCGCTGTAGACTCGTAGCGCAGCGCTGGATGCGAAGCCAAGTTGAAATCCCCAAGGTTTATTCCAAAGCCGCTAAGCCAGTCGCCGAAGGTTCGCTTCAGCGGAACGGACTCGATCGGTGTGAAGGGCGCCGCCATCAGCCCAAAGCTAACAATTGGTGCGTTATCGCTGACAGTCGGAAACACCCAGCAATAGCCCGGCACTCCCTGGTTTAGAACGCGAAGATCAAGCACCGCCATATTCGCGGTGAAGTTCGGGATCTGGGTGTCTGCAAGCGGGGCATGCAACTCCATCGCGACCATCAAACGCCTCGACCGGGTCAATCCCAGACAAGTTCGAACTCTGCTGTTGGCGCCGTCTGCGGCGATGAGGATTTTAGTCTTGTACTCAGCCTTTGCGGTACGGACTACGACTCGGTCGTTGGAAGTTACAACGTTCAGAACCTCTTCACCTTCGTGGACTTCAACCCCGCGCGCTCGAACTTCCTTAACGAGGGAATGATCAAAATCTGTTCGCCTGACGATCCGAAACTGATTTCTATGCTGAAATGTCAGACGACCCGTGGGCAGCAAAAAGTGCGTGGAATGAACCGGCACTGACGGCAGATCACCATCCAGGTTGAACTCGCGTAAGATCGCGTCTGACTCGACGCTCACGCCGCCGGCGCAGAGTTTCGGCCTCGGGAATACTTCTTTGTCGAGGAGCAGCACAGCGGCAGCGATGTCTTTGTCTAGCTTGACCAGCTCAAGCGCGGACGAACACCCAGCGGGGCCAGCTCCTGCTATCACGATTTCGTAATCAGACATTTGAGGATTAACGACTTGACTCGCCGGCTAGACCGGCCTGGCTGAGCAGGCGAGTCCCATCGCATGCTGAACCCGGTCGAGTGAGATTCGAAACCAATACGTGTAGCGATCAGGGTGTTGTTCGAGATCGGTTTTCAAAGTAGATAAATCAACCCACTTCCAGTCTGTAACTTCGCTACTATTTGGTTTTGGAACTCCGTCGAAGTGTCCGACCAGAACATGGTCATATTCATGTTCGATCAGGCCTTCCTCCAGCATCGCGCGATAGACAAAGTTAAAGAGTGGCGTCAGCGCCGAGTCGAAACCCATTTCTTCGTTCAGCCTCCGACGCGAAGCCCGCTCAACGGTCTCGCCCGGTCGCGGGTGACCGCAACAGGTGTTCGACCATAGACCTTTTGAATGGTATTTAGTCGACGTACGTTGTTGGATTAGCAGTTCACCGGAGACGTTAAAGATGAAAACCGAAAATGCTCGATGTAGAGATCCATTCAAATGAGCAGCGATCTTTTCCTCAAGCCCGATCGGCTGATCATTCTCGTTTACGAGAACGACTTCTTCGTTTGATCGCCATTTGTCGGCCATGGCGTCTTTCCTGTCGAGAATTGTAAGGACAGATTTGCGAGTCAGTTTGGATTCACCTCGTTCAAGTGCTTCCAAAGTTGCGTACGCCAGCGCCTGCGGTCCACTGCAAAATTCGTAGGCCGGCCCTCCTCGTGGGAATCCACGGACATAAGAGTCTCCTTGAGAAAGATTCTTTCTCGCATAGTTGAGAAAATCATCTTCCATCCAACCTTGCGGGAAGAAGTCTACTCCGCGGCTCAAGTCTTCCGCCCGATTCCGAAATATGTTGACTGCCTGCAATCCGCGGCCGTAGCCAATCGCTTCTCTCTTGCGGCTTGATGTTCCGTCATACCACGCCCATAGCTCGGATAGCAGCAGGCCCACCGCTCCCGCGACGCTGAATGTGTACCGATCAAGATCCCGTTTCGATTGGATCAACCAGTCTACTTCTACCCAGTAGGCCATCCGTCTGGACATCGTCGCGGTTACCTGACGTATCGCCGTCGAAATTCCGTCGGGCGACAGCGCGAGCCATTCATCCAGCCGATTTGTTACTTCGGGCAGTTGGTTTCGATGTGGAAGAAAGATAGCCGAACAACTACTCGCCATTTCATTCGGTCGCCGCAGCTCTATGTGCAAGGAATTAAGCAGATCGATTTTGGTGCGTTTCTCCAGGCGAGGATGGTCTTCAATCTCATCAATTGCTCGCAACGAGAGATAGGAGGACATCACCGCCTCTCTTATCCGCGAAGGCAGTCCCATTATCGAGGGATAGAACGTCCGACTCGTCTGTTCGAGAATCGAGAGCGGGAGCGTGACAGGCATAATCGATCTTCCATCCGGATTAGAGACGTACGGATCTCCCGGCCAAGATCCATAGTTTGAAGACCCCCAACCGGCAAAGAGCCCAACGCTGCACTGACTAAAACGTCTCAGCCGCGAATTGTACGGATAATTAGGAATTATCCACGCAATGGCTCGGCTCGCTCAATCTGAATGAAAGAAGAGGTTGAAATTCTTATCGTCGGTGGGGGACCCGCTGGGCTTTTGGCTGCTTCATACCTGGCCGAGCGTCACACGGTCGCGCTAATTGAGCGAGGCTCGCTTGGAAATACGACAAAATATTGGCTAACGACGCTTCGTCGGCTAGAAAAGCACGCACTTTCACAGTGTGTTTTCTACAAACCTACAGCGATGGTCGTCGGGACATTTCTAGGCGCACATTTGGAGACATTCGGCGATATGGTAGTCGTCAACGATCAACTCCTTATGTCTGCGTTGGTAGAACGATGCGAAGAGCGCGGTGTTCTCTTTGCCGAAAAATGCGCTCTTCTAAATCTAAAGTGGACTGATAACCGCATTGTTGTCCAAACGACTTCCAAGGCCTATGTAACCCGGTTAGTAGTTGATGCATCCGGAGCAGGATCTCCGATCGCCAGCACGTTTCGTTTGCACAAGCTATATGGCTTTTTTTCGGTTTACGGAGCGCTTCTTAAGAACATTGAGCTGAGCTCAAACAAAATCATTCTGGCTCATGTGGAACGCTTGGGAGATCCTCCTCCCATAATCGAGGTTTTCCCAACCGGCGAGGACGCGGCTTACTGCAGTATATTCATATATTCGAAACTACTAACAGCTCCTCAGAACCTAAAGGCTCTTTTTGAAGAACACTGTAGTAAGAACGGTTTTTTTATTACCTCAGACGACACCGAAATAGTAAGTCCCAA
Organism: Pyrinomonadaceae bacterium; assembly: GCA_963702045.1. Classification (GTDB taxonomy): domain Bacteria; phylum Acidobacteriota; class Blastocatellia; order Pyrinomonadales; family Pyrinomonadaceae; genus JACMLC01. Next base: position 2,700,963 of record OY969701.1, on the reverse strand, counting down.
GATGGGAGTCATTCCTATCGGATCTATTCGCAAGCAACACCTTGCCGGCATCGTGTCAGTTGGTGAAGCGGGGCTAGTGCAACCCCCGCTGCTCGGGTCAGCTTTCAACGAGGTTCTGGAATACTGTGAGGACGTCTGTGCGCACATCACTCGTGTCCTTCGGAAAACAGCTGATGTACCAGCGAGCCCTGGTTTTAAGTATCCTTTGCTCAAGCGTGTACAAGACCGACTCCAACTCAGTTTGGTTCGCGCCCTCCTAAACGGAAACGTCGAAGCATTTGACCGATTTGTTCTTGCAATGGCCAGGCTGCCCCATGAGACAGTCTATAACCTCTGCTTTGGCGAGCTTACCTGGAGACAAATTGCAGCAACCGCAATTCGTAGTCCGCTTCGGATAGCACGGAATGACTGAATCCAAATTAGCGAGGTGTCGCAGAAACTTTCAAGAATAGAGTGGCGACGTTCAGGGCGAGAGGTAAGAGAGTCCTAACCGCAATTCCAAAGTCGATCACATAATTGGGTGTAGCAGTTATTCGATCAAAAAGCTGGGCCAATTCATTCGTGCGGCCGATATCTTCCTTCCCGAGAGTAGGATATTTGGCCAATAACTCGTCTAAATCGTCTTGACATGACCGTAACGTGTCATCTTTATGGCGCTGGATCAGTTTGTGAATTGCGAGGTGAGGATAGATGAGCGCCGCGCAACAAAGCGGAACGTAGATGATCGGCCAAAACCAGCGTACCGCGTCAACGTATTCCTTTGACCCCGTCCAGTTCCCCTTAAGAGTTCCCGCCAGAGCAAAGACGTAGCAACCACTCATTAACAGGGTGAATGTGCTGAAGTACTTGACGATGTCTCTCAACTCTTGTGTTCGTGCCGGAGCATATCGCGAGACTTTGATTGGTTGGTCCTGAAGGTTGTGAACGACGGCAACGATTGTGAGCGCATGAAGCGTGATCAACCCGGACGCAAGGTCAATGTACAAATTTGTGATCCACATAAACCAGAGGACAGCACCGTTCCCGTTGAACCCCATGCGAGACACGCTGGCAAATCCACCAATCGTGACGAACGCGACGATCAATACCCTTACTGTCCGATTGCCCAGGACCCCAGATTTCATCTGGCGTACTTCGGTCAATGCGGTCACGCGCCCCTCGAATGTCTTTGAGCGAATTACGAGAACCATCCATGTTTGTAGAGCAAGCAAAAGCGGACCTTGATAATTCGACCACTCTTGCAAGAATAAGCGCGGCGAGTCGCCTTGAAGCAGCGCGATTCCACAGCCAATAGCCGTCCAAAGCACAGCAACCAGAATTCCCACCAGAGCCCACACAAAGTGGTTCGTTCTGGTGGGGAATCTTTCTTGCTTACGTCTCTTAGTGATCCTACGGCGCATAATGCTGATCCGAGGAAATAGCTTTAAATAATTCCTAATTATCCAAACCAACTGATACGGCAATCGTCGAATTCAGCGATGGGTTTGGCGAGATTCCCAACGAGCGATTAACTTCCCACACTTATTCAGTTACTGAAGCTGTCTACGGAAACAGTGTGAGTAGATTCGTTGCGAAACGCAATAGCGTTCTCGCGGCAAATCAAATCTACCAAATTGTCAGCCTATTACCGTTGAAAACCCAGGCCGTGCCTGGTGTTACTTTGAGGACCGGTTGGGAGTCTTTAAGAGCCTGCGCGTTTTGCTACTTGAGGCTGAGTCCAAAACGCCTAGTGACTTGCGACAGCGATGCGCATTATCACTCTAAAGCTGAAGATACGACAACTGATAGGCTCAAAGATAAGTAAGAGATTCCGTAGGCCAGTGCAAGAGCCTTTATTGGCGCCCCCGGTTGTCGATTCCTTGAAACCTGATTGCTCCGTGATTAAACTCAGCGCGGTTTTTCCCTCCCACCGAGACGGATCAAAAAGCTCTTCAATTTTACGAAAGGTCCGCCCCCCGGACTCATTTGTGGGAGTGCCCGCTATGCAACTAGACCAGGCAATAAAGGATTTCTTTAATGGCTACTTCTCGACCCATGAAAGAAGTAACAAAACCAAGGTGGCATACAGGTCAGACTTAGAGCAGCTCGCGGCTTATGCGCCGAAGGCGTGTTCTCTTTTTTCGTTGGACGCCGCACTTATCGAGAGCTGGGCTGCCGATTTGCGGACCAGATCCTACGCGCCTGCATCGATGCGACGCAAAATGGTTGTGCTCAAAGTGTTCTGCTCGTACTGGGTTAGGAAAGGCGTGTTGCCAGAGTCACCATTTTGGAGGGTCAAGGTCAGCTTTGGAAGAATCGACCAGCTTCCTCGAGCTCTCACTGAGTTCGAAGTACGCGATTTGTTGGCGCAAGCAAGCGAGAATTATCGTACCACCGATCGTCCACCAAACGAGTCGACGTTAGTCACGCAGAAAGGTACGAGAACCTCGGCAGCACGGTCTTATCGAGCTTTGCGTAATCTGGCCCTGGTCGATCTCCTCTTCGCAACCGGCATGCGGGTCGGAGAAGTATCGGCCCTCAACCTGGGGGACTTTGCCGCCGCCGAATCAGTTTTCAAAGTTAGCGGAAAAGGAGGCAGAGATCGATTGGCCTTCGTCGTCGACGAACAAACAGTCCGTATACAGCGGGATCATATCAACGCGCGTGCACGACTGCCTTCGACAAGCGCAGCCCTCTTTCTAAATGCGTCCGGCCAGCGCCTTTCGACTCAGGGAATAGCCAACATAATTGCTCAGTTCCGTAAAGAAGCCGGGATAGAGCGGCACGTCACTCCTCATATGCTTCGCCATACGGTGGCTACTTTGCTATTGCGTAATGGGGTGGACATTCGAATTGTGCAGGAGTTCCTGGGTCATGCCTCGATCGCTACGACTCAACGGTACACCCATGTTACGAAAGATCATCTTATTCAAGTTCTACGCGAGCGCCATCCCTCGTTAGGATTAAGAAATGCGACGCTAAGGCTAGGAAGCCATCTGAAAATCTGAGAAACCTCGTTCCGTACGGATATCGAGGTTAGGGAAGTAGGCGAATAGCGCTATCAAATTGTGAAGCAGCCCACCGAACATACATCCTTAGATCCATAAAAGGACCACAATCGAGATAGCCCGCGTTCGCCGTTTGAACTAAATCGATAAGCCCCTGGGCATGCATCTCTTTTGAGCCACTACGCAGCATATGCAGCAGCGAGCGCATATGGCATAAGCAGGGCCGACTAGAGAGGCAGAAAAGGAGCCAAGGGCTTGTCGCAGATTAATGTCTTAGTGGCAACCACAGCGCCGGGTTACGAAGCGGAAAGCATCGGGAAAGCGATCGCCGCTTCCGTAGCGGCACGCTCCGACATGAGCCTTGTCGGGGAACGGTGCGTGACGGCGGAGGAAGCGGACTCGATCCTCGAATCCGAAGGACTACCCACTCAGTGTGCGTTGGTACTAGTCGGCCCTTCTTTCGAGACGAGTGAACTGGCTCGCCGTTGGCTCGCAGCGCGCGATGATCGCGTGCTGATGCATGTGGACGTTGTTGACGACATCGTTCGAATTGGATTGCGCGATCTTAGCCCCGACTCGCTGGTGACCGCGCTTCGTGAACTGGTCGAGGGTGCGGGCACACAAAGAGGAGATCGGGTTGTCAGTATTCAACTGCGATCAGTCAGCCCGCTGCCCGAAGACGACGAGGAACCCGCCGATCTACCTACCGAACGCCGGTTGTTGGAGGCCTCCATCAATTGGGTTCACGCGCTGTTGCGAGACGCCATCGAAAGGGTTTCCGACCAAAACGGCGATGTGCACGGCTTGTCGGTGACGCGCGCCACGCTCCTGCAATCTCTGGACGCACCGTCCGAGCGCCATCCAAACCTACAGGACCCCGGACTGCTTGACGCCGAAGCGGCACTGGAAAGCGCGCTCGCCACGGCCGACGCGAAAGCAGAACCGCTTGCGGCGGCGGTTCGCGTGTTCGGACTCGGTCCGCTCGGGTTCCGGCTGATGATCCTGACGCTGGCGCCCGAGTTGGATATTCGCTATCAGCGTTGCATCGGATTCATGCTCGACGATATCAGTCGTCGCGTCGGCACGATTGGTTTGTATTCGAGTTTGCTCGGAATGACGGCGCGCGAACGTGTCGGCCTGATCAATGGTGGCGCGCTGTCCCGGTGGCTCGTCTTTGAAGGATACGGCGGGCGACAAACGGCCGCCGACGAACCGCTAAGACTCGATCCATTTCTCGGGCAATGGCTGCTCGGTGACTCCACCGCTCTCGAAAGCGATCCTCGCGTACGGCGTGCGTTGCGACTCGTGCCGTGGCCGGGAGCCAGTCTCTTAAAGCGTGAAGATGAAATTGCGAAGGCAGCTCAATTGTTAGACGAGCTGGAAAACTCGACCGCTACGCAATGGTTGCTGCGAGGCGGCGATGATCCGGCAGGCTGGCGAGCGCTGCTCGAACTCGGCGCTCGAGACAGAAAAGTTACGCCGATTCGCGTCGATGCGATGCGTCTGGCGAATGTTGACGTCCTAGAAATTGAAGATTGTGCTCAGCGGATTGGACGTATGGCGCGGCTCACGGGCGATCCCCTGGTTATTGACGTCACCAAAGTCGAGGTAACTGACACAGAGGCTGATTGGCTGCGGCTCTTTTTTGCGACCCTGATCAGCATGGAGAGTACGCCGGTTGTAATTTCCAACGACGAAGCGCGCATTGCTCGACTTCTCGGAACCGTTTCTTACGAGTTGGAAAGTGAACCCGCGCTTTCGATGGATGCGCGAGTTGCGGCGATGCGCGTTGCTGCAACTGAATCGGGCGTCTACCTGCCGAGCGGTTCGGCCGAAGCGCTGGTGAATCAATTTCCGTTGCACATCGATGGTCTGGAACACGCGATGCGCCTCGCACACAGCAGACGTCGAGCCGAACACGGCGCCGACGATCCGCCGCTCACGCGCTTTACCGCGGCGTGCAAAGAGTTGGCCTCGGAAGGAATTTCTCACCTCGTCGACCGACTTGAACCGATCTTCAGTCTCGACCAGGTGGTCCTGCCGCCAGATCGAAAACAACAGCTATACGAGATTGTCGACAACGTTAATCTGGCGCCGCGAGTACTCGACGGATGGAAGTTTCGCGATCAGCTTCCTTATGGACGCGGCGTCTCGGCGCTATTTTTTGGTGCAAGTGGAACGGGCAAGACGATGGCCGCGATGGGAGTCGCGCGGCGTTTGGGAATACAGATCCTGCGCCTGGACCTCTCCAGAGTCGTCAGCAAATACATCGGCGATACCGAGAAGAACATCGATCGGGTCTTCAACGATGCGCAGAGGTCAGGCGCGGCGATTCTCATTGACGAAGCCGACGCGTTGTTCGGAAAGCGCAGCGAGGTAAAGGACGCGCACGATCGATACGCGAATATCGAGGTCGCATACCTGCTCCAGCGAATGGAGACGTACGAAGGACTGGCGATCCTGACCACGAACCTGCGGAAGAATCTGGATCCTGCCTTCATGCGCCGCCTGCGCTTTATGATTGATTTTCCGCGTCCCGACGTTGACGCGCGCGAGAAGATTTGGCGGCAGTGTTTGCCTGAGGAATCGCACGCGCTAGACGACGCGGATTTTCGTCAACTTGCGCGACGGGCCGATCTTCTTACCGGCGGGCAGATACGCCAGATCACGGTGCGCGCCGCGTTCATCGCCGCCGCGGCCGGCGAGCAAATCAGCCTGGAAAACATCGCGCACGCCACGCGCGCGGAACTCGCCAAGCTCGGCCTGCCGCCGATCGAGATCGATCTGACTCGGACAAGGAGGGCTGCGTGAGCGCTGACGCTATCATCGATGTGAGCAACGCGCTCAAGCAGCGTCTGGAGACCGCGCTTACCACCTCCACCGTTCCAGGCACGGTCTTTGTCGGCCCGCTTGATGACGCCGACTCCAGCGGTGCCGCGCTGATCCTCTTTCTCTACCGGATCGTTCCCAACCCGAGTTTACGCAATCGCGAGCATACAGTCGTGTCGAGTACGCCGCCTCCGCCGGTTGTCGTGTTTCGGAATTCACTGCCACTCGATCTCTACTTCCTGGTTACCGTCGGAACATTAGTAGGCTCCAGCGAAGAGACTCTGCTCAAAGCGCTCGGATTCGCCATGCAGGAGTTGCAAGGCAATCCGGACCTAATCATCAAGGGCCAAAGCGTTCACGTCACACTCGAGCCGCTGTCGACCGAGGACGCCAGCCGCATCTGGGCTCTGTTTCCGACCGCAAACTACCGAACGTCGATCGCCTATCTCGCTACTCCAGTCTGGATCGATCCACAGCAAGAACCGCCGTTGGCTGCCGCCGTCATGGACGATCGGTTGTCAGCCGGGCCCAGGGTCGGGGAGGTTGCGCCATGAGCCGGCCATTTGAAGCCAAGCTGGAAGAGGCCTACCAGCGCCGCGCTCTGTTCGCGCTTGAGCTGCTTGATGCAGTGACGCTGACCCGCGTGAGCCAGGGCGTGAAGAAGGTCGTCGCCGAAGGGCTCGACGGTGAGGCGATTGTGAACTCGAGCGGCTTATTTGTCTGGCTGGATGAAGACATAACCAACCTGCAGAAGGTCACGTTCGATCTGGGCGCGCTGCCGTACGAAACCATTGAGATCGCGGCAGCGGACGTAAAACTGCCGCTGACCACAATCGAGCTTCAGCCGCGCACGGATTATCCGTTCGCTGCCGGTATGACCGGAATACGCGGCACGCTGATCGAAGAACGAGTGACTCCGCAGGTCCCGGTCGATGATGCTGAAGTTTGGCTTCGCTGGCTCGACGACGACAACGTCACCTGGCGCGACGCGCCAACAATCTCGCGCACAAATTCCGACGGCGACTTCGTGTCGATATTACGCCTTGCTCCCACCGATGTTCCTGACCTCGATACGGACCGAAAGCTCACTGTACGACTGCGGGCGCGTCGTAATGCAAACGAACGAACCTCTTCCGATTTGAAACTGCTGCAAGGTCGCGTCGCGGACCCATCAACGATAAGTGCGTTGACGTTCGCGTGGGACGAGTTGCAACCCTGAGTTCGCAATTAGGAGACAATGCCATGACTGACTACACGCGAAAGCACCCGGGCCACGAATGCCCTCCTCCTCCAGAGCATCCTGCCAAGCAGCCTGTTCCGCCGAAAGAGGAAGAGAAGTGTGAACCAATTCCGGAGACCAGGCCGCCTGACCTTAAGCCGCCGGATAAGTGTCCACCTCCGGATTCCTGCTGCAAATGCCCGACGACACCGGAGACTCCTCCGAGCTGTCTGGAGGAATTGATCGCGCTGCAGGGAGCGGAGCTGGACGCAAATGACAACGCGTCCAAGTTCAAGAAAGAACTCGAAACGCTGCTTGAGAAGGCGAAGACGGCGCGCCAGGCCTACACGAGAGACGCATACGAGGATCTCGTCGAGGAGTGGTTGAGGCAAGACGTACTAATCGCAGAGCTCATTCGCAAGCTGACGTGTGCGGTGCCGTGCTGGGAGTGCATCCTCGATTGCCACGTTTGCCCGTTGCTCAACGAACTTCATTACGCCGAGAAATGGCTCTACAACGACGGCCATCTCTACACCGAAGTTCATGATCTCTTTGATCTGCGGTACTGGCACACGCGCGACCAGGCGATCAAGAAACGCACACTCGACCGCATCACGGGCATTCTGGCCTCGTGGGAAAAACCGGTCACCACGATCGGTGATGCGCTGAAAGCCAACAAAGCGTTGCACGACGCGGCCAATGCAGTCATCGGAACCGAGCCCGGCAAAGCCATCTACGACGTGTTCCTGCGTCTGATACCGATGCATCTGGCGATCGCGCCGCCGGCCGGCCCCAACACCACCACCAGGATCGACAAGAAGTACACAAAATTCTGCACATGTGACGACCGCAAGCCGGAATGGTGCTGCGGAATAAACGTGTCTGAACGGAGTCTTCGCCAGCGGCTGATTGGACCGCAACCTTACCTGATCGATCCGAACAAGTATTTCGATCTCATCTGCTGCCTCGTCAAGAACCGGTACGCCCCGGCGCAGATCGCGTTCAACAGAGCGGACGCCGAACTGAAAGCCGTTCAAATTCGAATCGAGAGCTTCGAGAAAGCGCTCAAAGACTGGCCCAAGGATTTCGAAAAGAACGCAAAGGGCGCGATTCCAAGCGTGATCAATTGCTGCGACTACGAAGGAGACGATGACGATCATGACGAATCCTCTCAATCCAGCTGACGGAAAACTCGCTGAAATAAACCTGGAGAATCATCATGCCTGAATATCTAACACCTGGCGTTTATGTCGAAGAGATCGAACGAGGTCCAAAGCCGATCGAAGGGGTGCCGACAAGCACCTCTGCCTTCCTGGGAGAAACTGAGCGCGGACCCATTCGACCGAGACTGGTAACAAGCTACACGGAATATAACCGTTGGTTCGGCGGCGTATTCCTTGACGGGCGCTACATGCCTTACGCGGCCAATGGGTTCTTTGAGAACGGCGGCAAGCGTTTGTACGTTTGCCGAATAGTCGGCGAAGGCGCCACAACCGCGTCAAAGACCTTTGGCGATTTTAGGGTAAGCGCGTCCGGCCCCGGCGCCTGGGGATTGAGAGTCTGGGTCAAGTTTGAAGATGGATCGACGAAGGATGCGAACGGCAATAGCGGATTTCGCATGAAGCTCGCCTACTGGTCCACTTTTCCAGACGGCTTTCAACCGTTCGATCCGTTCCTCCCGGCCAACCGCAACACCTTGCCGCGTCCTCAATACGCGGAAGACTACGACGACCTATCGGTTGATCCGAATTCCGCAAACTACTTCACGAAGCGCCTGATCGACACTGGCACGAACCAGCCGGTCTCGGTCCTGGGCGCTCTTGATGCAACGGTCGCCGTTCCAGCCAAGCCGCCGGCCAGTCCGGCGACGGGTGAGTTCCTGGATCAGGCTGGAGCCAACGATCCAAACGCGCTCGGCAAAGACGACTTCGAAGGATTGGTCGCCGGCGGGCGCGATCAGAAACAGGGGCTTCAGGCGCTGGAGCTCGATCCCTATCGAGACGTCGCGCTTGTATACGCACCGCATCCGCCGGACAACGGACCGGACATCGTGCGGGCAATCATCGACCACTGCGAAAGGATGAAGTTTAGATTCGCGGCGATCGATGGCGATCAGAATGCCGAGCCCTCGGATCTCGATCCGCGAAACACCAACAAGTGGGACACGTCGTACGCCGCCTTTTATGCGCCGTGGATTGTCGCCTCCGATCCGCAAAGCGGAGCGCGTCGCGTCATCCCGCCGGGCGGACACGTCCTTGGTGTGTTTGCCCGCACCGATACCGAACGCGGAGTTTTCAAATCACCGGCAAACGAGATCGTTCGTGGAGCGCTGAACGTTCGCTTCGACGTCAACGACAACACGCAGGGCGTCCTGAACCCGAGAGGCGTAAACGTCATTCGCAGTTTTCCGGCCCGCGGAATACGAGTTTGGGGCGCGCGAACGCTTTCGTCTGACAGCCTGTGGAAGTACGTCTCGGTGCGACGACTTTTCATCTTCCTCGAACACTCAATTTATGACGGCACGCAGTGGGTCGTTTTCGAGCCCAACGATGACAGGCTCTGGGCCCGTGTGAAGGATACCTTGCGGCTCTTCCTTCGTTCGCAATGGCGAGCCGGTGCGCTCTTCGGCCGCACCGAAGAAGAAGCGTTCTTCATAACCATTGATCGCACAACCATGTCACAGGACGACATCCTGAACGGACGGCTGATCTGCGAGATTGGCATCGCGCCAGTTCGCCCGGCGGAGTTCGTCATCTTCCGCATCTTCCAAAACACTGCTGAATCCAAGAGCTAGGAGCTAACGTTATGGCACGCATCGATCCTCTACGCAATTTTCGTTTCCGGCTCGAGATCGACAACATCACGCAAGCCGGTTTCAGCGAAGTGATGATCGCCGAAACGACGATCGACGCCGTTGATTACCGCGAGGGCACTGACCCGCCGCACGTACGAAAACTCAGCGGTCTTACTAAATACGGAAACATTACGCTGAAGTGGGGCCTGACCAGCGGCGGCGCCGCGCTCGACCTCTTCAAGTGGCACAACGCAATATCGGCCGGCCAGATCAAGGACCAGCGCAAGAACATTGCCATTGTGGTGCAGGACGAGGCGGGCGGTGACGCTGCGCGGTTTGTCATTACAGATGCCTGGCCCGTCAAGTATGACCCAAGCGATCTCAACGCCAAGGGTAACGAGGTGGTGATCGAACTGCTCGAGCTGGCCAATGAAGGCATCGAGCGAGTGGCGTAAGAAGGGAATCACAATGAGCAACACCACGAATGCCGGTTTTCAGACCGAGATCGATTTCGAATTGCCCAAGGGTTATGTGGACGAGGCAGGCGCCTTGCACCGCCGAGGGACGATGCGCCTGGCCACGGCCGCTGACGAGATCCTGCCGCTACGCGATCCTCGCGTGCAACAGAACGAAGCTTACCTCGTGGTGATCGTTCTGGCGCGCGTCGTCACTCGGCTCGGAACTCTGGCTGACATCCACACGGGCGTGATCGAAAACCTGTATGCCTCGGATCTCGCCTATCTTCAGCGGCTGTATGAGAAGTTCAACGCCGGCGACGAAGAAGCAGCGCCTGAGCCGGCGGCCGAAACGCAATGGGCCGGCGGAGGCAAAACGCTGCGGAGGTTTACCGCCGTGGGGGAAGCATGAGGGCCTATCCCGTCAAGTCTTTATACGAGGAGATGGCCTTTATCGCTTGTCACTTTCATTGGTCCCACGCGGAAGTCATGCAGCTTGAGCATCATGAACGCAGACGCTGGTGTCGCGAGATCTCGGCGATCAACCGCGTACTCGATGGCGCTCCGGCTAATCCTTTTGACGTGAGGAGCAAACGACGATGATTCGCCTGGATCCGTTGCGCTCGTTTCGCTTCCTCGTCGAGATCGACGGAATCATGAGCGCGGGGTTCACCCGCGTCAAAGGCCTCTCGCGCGAAGTGAAGTACGAATCCTATCGTGAGGGCGGCGTCATCGAGTACGAGCACAAGCTCATTACTCAGGTCTCATATCCCGTTCTTGTTCTCGAGCGGGGACTAGCCCTCGACGATTTGTGGAGATGGGCGCTGGCGACGGCCGATGGTGAAGTCCGGCGACGAACGATCCGGATACTCCTTCAGAACGAGGCAAACGTGCCGACGTGGGCATGGCAAATCGAGTACGCACTGCCGGTGAAGTGGACGGCGTCTGACCTCGACGCCCAGGCATCGCCGGTGGTGATGGAGAGTCTCGAACTCGCGCACCACGGACTGAGGAAGGCTACATGATCGATGGCCAGGGCAAATGCTTGTACAGAGTGCTACGGCTGGCAGCGTTCAACGCCGCCAGGCGTTTCGCATCGCGCGGGTTGAATGCGCGTGGTCGTCGCGATGCGTGGCGTCCGATGGTTTTGCGATGGAGGTTGAGACGAAAACGCCTGGAACATGCATCGGCCCTACGCGCGGCGCCTCAATCGAAGACCACATGGTTTCCGCAGTTCCATCTTCACTTTGTATCGAACCTCGGCGCTCCGACTCGGCGTGATTCATCGCCCGCTGTCTCTCCGGCTGCGAATTCCCGGCCAATGCGAGTCGCGATGGATCACCGTCGGACGAGCGTTCCGACCGCAACAGCTTCACCGCGACCGAGCGACTCTGCGCAACCGCGCGGTGAGGTCTCTGAACTCAACAGATCGCGGACCAAAGAACAGGCGTCGAAGACGGCGCCGCCACTCGCGCAGCCGCCGGCCGCGCAAGAGCTCGTTGCGCCGTCTGTTCGACAACAAAGTTCACCTCGTGGGCGAATGCCGGACGTCGTTCGTTGGAGAACGCAGAGGGAAGGGCAGACGCAATTCCTGCAAGCGCGTTCGCCGAACTGGCCCCGGCCGCAACAAGTGTTTTCCCGCCAGGCACTCCAGACGCGGCCTGGTGAAACGGTTCCGCATCGCGCGTCAGACAAAAAGGCCATTCAGTCTTTGCAGACGCGGTCGCAAGTTTGGCAGCACTGGCAACAAGTGTTTTCGCTTCGCCGGCCACCGTTCGGTAATCCGATTTCACATCGCACGATCGAGAAGACGGCGATGCGGTTTCAAAACGTCCGTCACGAGGAGCTTGTGTGGCGCGAGGTGTTCCAGACGCCGCTGAAATCCGAGGGCGCCAAACGTGAGGCGGAGCTGTCCGAGAGTCGAGCGCAAGCTCGCTCACAAACTGGTCACGAACCGGCAGCGGACGTGGCCGCTTTCCACGAACGGGCGGCGGCGGCACAGGTAACCAAATTTGATCCGGTCGTTTTGGATCGATTGGCAGACGATGTGATTAGTCGCGTCGAGAAACGCATGCGCATCGAGCGCCAGCGGCGCGGACTCTGAGAAACATGAGTAAAGCTCAACTCAAAAAGGCGACGATTACGGTCCTCGAAGGTGCGGACAAGGGCAAGGTCATCACCGTGCTTTTTAATCCGACCGAGTACAGCTTTGAACGTGCCAACTCGTTCAAAGCCACGGCGGTGCCGGGACTCGGATCGCCACTTCTGCAATTTGTGAGCGGCGAATCAGATCGTCTGAGCCTGGACTTGTTTCTGGACGATTACACGGATCCGAAGGGACCGACATCACTACAGCAGAAGGAAACGAATCCGCTCACTAAACGGCTTGCCGACCTGTTCAAACTGCTCGAAATCGATCGCGACTTACATGCGCCGCCTCCGGTCCGGTTTAACTGGGGACCGCTGGAATTCTTCGCCGTCATCGAGAAGCTCAGCCGCAAGGTCACGATGTTCCATCCTGACGGCACGCCCGCTCGGGCAACGCTCTCGGTCGCTTTTAAGGAATACCGCACGCTTCGAAAACAGCTCGAAGATCCGCGACGCGAGTCAGCCGATAAAACCAAACGTCGTGTAGTCGTCGGGCGAGAACAACTGTGGTTCATAGCCGCGCGCGAATACGACGATCCGAACGAATGGACACGGATCGCCGAGGCCAACGACCTCGACGACCCACGCGAGATCGAGCCCGGCGACTGGCTCGTGGTTCCTCCAATCGAGAATCCGAATGGAACTGGTAGCGCTCTCTGATACCTACGGCGACTTCTATGCGCCGACTTACGCTGTGCGTCTCGGGGGACAGGACCTGATGCGCGAGCTTGTAGTCGCAGTGAGCCAGGTCGAAGTCGACTTGATGCTGGGCGCGGCCTCGCGGTTCTCATTCACGCTCACCGATTGCTACAGCCACGAGTTGCACGCGTTCAAAACCGGCCTCGGCAAAGACTTGTTGGAACTCATTTCTTTTGGCTCTGAAGTAGAAATTTACATGGGATACGGAGACGCCAGATCGACGCCGATTGCGGTGAGCGGGATGATCACCGAGATAACAACCAATTTCCCTGCGGGCGGATCACCAGAGCTTTCGGTCGCCGGCTACGACCATGGCTTTTCGCTGACGATTGGGAAAAATTCTCGCACCTGGTCGAAGGCCCGTGACAGCGATGCCGCACACGAAATTGCGAGCGTCAATAACCTCAAAGCCGCAATAACGGACACCGACGAACAGCACGCGCAGATCGAGCAGAATCAGGAAAGCGATTGGGAGTTTCTAAAAAAGCTCGCCGACCGCAATCACTTCGAACTCTACGTGGACGAGAAAAAGACGTTGCATTTCGGAAAGCCGAACGACAAGGGCGGCGCGGTGATCCGGCTCGTGTACGGCGAAGGACTTATCAGCTTCAAGCCCGAGGCAAATCTGGCGGGTCAGATTTCAAAGGTCGAGGTATACGGCTGGGACACAAAAGCGAAAAAGCCAATCATCGGCGTGGCGACCGCGGGAGAAGAGTCCGGACTCAGCGGCAAGAGCGCGGGCCAGTATTTCAACAGTCTGGTGAAAGACCCAAGCAAACGGCCGACTTTGCGATTACGACAGCCGGTATTCACCCAGGCTGAAGCGGACCAGAGGGCCAAAGCTGCTCTTAGCGAGCGCGCCAAGCAATTCCTGACGGGCGACGGAGAGTCGATAGGCCTGCCGGAAGTACGGCCCGACCGCAATATCGAGCTTGCCGGTCTTGGCGTCCCTTTCTCCAAGATTTACTACATTCAGCAGGCCACTCACAAAATCAATTCGAGCGGCTACAGCACGGGGTTCAAGATTAAGGAGACGGGGCTATGAACTTGATGGAATCGCTGCCGCAGGAGACCGCGCATGAAAGCGGCGGGTATGTGAAGGGTGTAGCGGTCGCGCTGGTAACCCAGAACAACGACCCTGAAAAATTGTGCCGCGTGAAAGTTCGTTATCCCTGGCACGAGCAGCCGAGCGAAAGCTTCTGGGCGCGACTGTCAGTGCCGATGGCTGGAGACGGCCGCGGCATGGTGACGATACCCGAGGTTGGCGACGAAGTGCTGGTTGCTTTCGAACGCGAGGACTTGCGCTTTCCTTACGTGCTGGGCGCGCTTTGGAACGGAAAGGACAAGCCTCCCATCGCAAACGATGACGGCAAGAATGACAAGCGAACCATCCACTCGCGCAAACACCATTACCTGCTGTTCGACGACGGCGCGCGTGGAGTCGTGGAGCTCAAGCACGAAAAAGGCCGCACGATCACCCTTGATGACGACGGTTTCTCCGTGCAGGACGACAGCGGAAATGTCGTCAAGGTCGACAGCAACAGCGGCGCGATGACCATCGAGGCGAAGGGACAACTGAACATCAAAGGCGCCACGATCACCATCGAGGCGACCGGAACACTCGAGCTCAAGGCCAGCGCAACGCTAACGGTTCGCGGCGCTCTGGTGAACATTAACTGAGGAGACACTGACGATGGGACAACCTGCCGCACGCGTCGGTGACACGACCAGCCATGGAACGCCATTGGTGCCGGGCCCTGGCTGTCCCACGGTGCTTATCGGCGGCATGCCGGCGTGGCGGGCGACGGCGGACACGCACATCTGCCCGCTGTTCGATGGTCCAAAGCCGCACGTGGGCGGTGTCGTAGCTGTCGGAAGCTTAACCGTGATGATCGGCGGCCTTCCTGCCGCGCGACAAGGTGACATGGTGGTGGAGGCCGGTGCGCCGAATGCAATTCTGCTCGGCGCTCCAACGGTAGTGATCGGATGAAGTCAGACGATTTCACAGGCGAACGCAAGGACTTTCTCGGCCGCGGCTGGGCGTTTCCGGTCGACCTCGACCCGCGCACGGGTCTGGTCGCGAGCGTCGCGTACGAGGAAGACATCCGCCAGTCGATGATGATCATTCTCGAGACTGCGCCGGGCGAACGCGTGATGCGGCCGAACTTCGGATGCGGCATTCACGAGCTGGTGTTCGCCGCCGTCGACAGCACGGTGATCCAGCTGATTCGTTCGACGGTTGAGGAAGCCCTGCGTCGCTGTGAAGCGAGGATCGACGTTCTCAGCGTTAACGTCGACGAAGAGGCGACCTTCGAGGGCAAGCTGCTGGTTGAAATCGACTATCGCGTACGCAAGACCAATCAGACCGGCAATCTCGTGTTCCCGTTCTACTTCCGCGAAGGGGGACAGCGATGAAGGCGCCTCAGTCACCACGGCTTGATGAACGACGCGCGGAGCAGTTCGCGGCGGAGTTACAAGAGCGCGCGCAGGCGTGGATTCCTCAGTGGGGACTCACCGACAGTGAAGGAGATTTTGGCAAAGCGCTGCTCGAGATCGCAGCTCGTTTTGATTCTGAAGTCGCCGAGCGTCTGGACGGCGCCGGCGAAAAAATGCGGCGCGGCTTTCTGGATTGGCTCGCCGTGCGCGGACAGGCAGCCCGGCCGGCACGGATGCCAGTCGTGTTTAAGCTGGCCGACACTGCGCGTGAAGGCGTGCTCGCATCGGCGCCTGTGCGATTGCAAGCAGACGCGGCGGGAACGGCGGTCGTGTTCGAAACGGAAGACGACGTGCGACTCGTGCCGGGCCAGCTGGATCTGGTTGTAGGTGTCGACGCGGACCAGGACGCGTTCTTCCGTCCGCCGCCGGGACTGTCCGACCTCGAGCCGCTCGAATCGTTGCCAACGCAATGGCAAGTTAAGAGTTTCGCCGCGGCAGGTGTGAGTCACTTTCAACTCGATCCGGAGGCAGGACTTCTGCCAGGCACGATTATCGAAGCCGGTGACCAGCAGTACCAGATCGTGAAAGCTGACAAGGATCTGGTGACGATCGACAGACCGCTGGTCAACGCCCTGGACGGAGGAGTTGTTCTCACCAAAGTCACGAAGTTTTCTCCCTACGACGGCCGAACGTACAACCACCAGCAGCACGCGCTTTACCTGGGCGATTCCGATCTCTTGAATGTAGAAGCGCCGGCGACGATTGAAGTGGTTGGCGCGTCGACGTTACGCGAGGGCTTTGTCTGGCAGTACTGGGGCAAGGTCGATGGGAACGACGAAGAGAAATGGCAACCGCTCGCGCTTGAAGATCAGGCGCAGGCCAACGACGCCATCGTTCTGAAGAAACCGAAGGGCGCGATCACGCCACGCGAAATCGGGGGGTTGAAGAGCCGGTGGCTGCGAGGCGCGACGCCGAAACTGGAAGCGACTGCGCTTCCGTTCGCTGTCGACGCGCTTAAGTTGAGAGTGAACTGCCAGGATGATAACGGACCCTGCTTTCCGCCTGAGACCGCCGGGTCAGAGCCATTGCCGCCGGGCCCCGTGGCAGAAGCGATGGCGAACACCACGCCACTGGTTTTGAGCGAGCCGTTCCATCCGCTGGGCCGAGAGCCGCGCCAGTTCGACGCATTTTACCTTGGCTCTTCCGAAGCGTTTTCCAAGAAAGGCGCGACGGCGAAGGTTTGCCTCGAGATGTCTGACGCAACCTGTCTGTCCTATGCGGTGCTGCGCAACGCCTCGCCGGAGCCGGTCCTGGCCGGAGTCGGGAAGGACAAAGCACTTCACATATTCAAGATGAACCCCGTGAACGGAGCGATGAAGGCTTTTCGCGGTCCGTTGCGCCCGCCCTTTCCCGCAGACGCCGGGGTCCCGGGAGAGCAGACAACGGTAGTGAGCCTGAATCCAAAGTGCCGACCCGTGATTTGGGCCGGGCCGGCAGGGGTAAACGATTTCTTCATAGCCGTCGCAGCCGGCCGGAGTATCTGGATCTGGCATGAGAACGCGACCGACGCGAAACAGAGTGGCTGGAAGCTTCACAGCACCGTGCCCGCTTTGCCCGATCCGACCGCAGAAGTCCAGGACATCATCGTGCTGAAAAGCGCTCCGGATCGACCTGGCGCAGTCCTGAGCGGCGGGCGGTTCTGGATCTTTAGCGATCCCATTTGGATACAGCCACCTCATCCGCAACCGCCGGGCGTGCCGCTGCGCGATTATGCATCGCTCGTTTCCGTCTACGACACAAGCGAGGCATTGACCGATTCGATGGTGGCGGTGGGCCTGGACAACAGGGCATACCGAGTCGAGATCGATGGAACGGAATCGCTGGTCGGCACGATCGGTCCATTGGCTTCACTCAGTGACATCCGCCCGGCAGCTGTTGATAACCCGCTTCGAGTCGTTGCGGTCGCAGCCAACCCAAGCGGTACCGGTGACGAACTGGTAGCGCTTATGGCTATGTCGCCACCCGTTGTTATCCCATTGGGAGACGGCGCGACTGCCACTGGAGCAGAAGTCACCTTCACCACATTCGGCTCTTTCATTTTCCAACTGAATTTCTTCTTCGTCGGTTCAAGGAGCAGTAACGGTAGATATTCGGTTGCGACGTGGATTCCGACCTTCCAGCCCGCCACAGTCACGTTATTCTTCGAGTCGCAACTTCCTGACGATTCGGGACCGCTTAATAGCACTCCGCTGCAGATCGGTTCTTTTCTCGTCGTTCCCGGAAGTCGCGGCGACGCGTTTGTTGCACCGTATAGCCTGGTCGACCTTCAGGCATTCGACAAGCTCGTTGTCGAAAGCGTAATTCTGCCGGACAGTGTTCCCTTCGCGATCAACGACTTCCTCTCGGTAATGCCCATGGGACCGAATCCGCAGCGCATGGAATGGACCGTGACGACGGCCGCCCCCGTTCGCGGAAGAGAAGCCCTTTATGTTGTCGACCCGACGTTGGGACAGTACGTAACTGACGATCCAGGCGGACCCGAGTTTCTCGGGTATCGCGCGTCCGGCGATGAAACCGGCGTGATTCAAAACTCGACCGAGTTCATTCCCGATTCGCCAGATCCAGCGATTGTACCGGGACAGATCTTGAGGATTGAGGCAGACAACGCGCCCGGCACCATAGCCTTTTGTGAAGTGGATTCGCATATCGCAGGGACGGTTACAGTCATCGCCACGACGCCGCTGCCGGACAATGGTGGAACGCTCTCGTACTGGAAGCCGACTCCGTCGGTCGCGCGAGTTGCGCCGGCGATCGAGTTCTCGGCGGCGGATGGGAATTGGGATGAGTTGATCCGAAATTACCCGAACTTCTATTTTCGCTTCCCGATTGGGGCGGAACCGGAACCGTCGCCACAGCAGGCAATCACCTTCAGTATCGGCGCGAATCCGACTGCGGTTGCCCTGACAAGACGATGGACGAACAATCCTCCGCCGCTTAATGCGACGACGAATTTCGTCGTCGACGGTGTCATCGGCGCGTGGCAGCACCAGCTGGCTGACACGTCGTCAAACCCGGCTCTGTCCTGGGAATACTGGAACGGAAAAGGCTGGTGGTCGCTGGAGATTTTACAAGACGGAACCGCGCGTCTGGCGGTAACCGGCGCATTGAAGTTCAGGGTGCCACAGGACATCGCCGAGTCTGACTGGGCTGGGAAGTCGAATTTCTGGATCCGAGCCCGGCTGGTCGGAGGAGATTACGGCCACGAAGAAGTGACCGTCGTCTCGAAGCCGGGCCCCAATGCCGGCGAGACATTACAAACGGTGGTGCGATCGACTGAGAATATTAAGGCGCCGCTCGTGCTGGACATGCGCCTGTCGTATTCAATCTGCAATGAAGTCCTCCCAACTTTCCTACTGGCTGAAGACAACGGAACGGTGCGCGACCAAAGCGATGCGAACAGTACGGCGGGCGCAATTGTCGAAGCTTTCGTTCCGCTCGCGATGGCGCTCGGGCGACTTTCAACAGGCGCTGTCGTCGCGCCCGAGTCGCCGGGGGATTGTCCGCCCGAGTGTGCTTGCGACAAGCATGCGACGTCGGCAGCAGCGACGCCGAAGGCTGCGGCACCGACGTCCGCTGCTACTTCGCTGCGTTCAAAGCGCGAAACCGGACGCTCTGTTTTCCTCGGTCTAACCGCGACGCCTTCAGAAGCTCCAGTCAACGTGTTGCTGCTGGTCGACGAACAAAACCACACCGAGTTTGCGCCGATGACGATCGAGGCTCTGGTGGCGGATCGTTTCGTGCCGATTGTGGCCGACGATGCGACTCGGGCGCTTGGTGAAAGCGGTTTGCTCTCAATGGCGTTCGCGGTTCCGCCAACGCCCAGCGAACTATTTGGTGAGACGCGGACGTGGTTGCGGCTTAAGCCGAAAGCGAGTCCTGCCGGCAAGTGGCTTCCCACTCTGCGTGGTGCTTACCTGAACGCCGCATGGGCCAGCGCGACGGAGACACTTACGCGCGAACTTCTGGGATCGTCCAACGGCGAACCGCATTTGACGGTTCGTCTCGCGCGCCCGCCGGTGCTCTACAACACGCTTGAGTTGCGCGTGAAGGAGCCGCTTGGTGAAGAGGAACGCAAGGCACTTCTTAAGAAAGACAAGGAGAGCGTGTTAAGCGTCGAGGGTTTGCCGGGAGATTGGGTGCTGTGGAAACAAGTCGTCGACCCGGATGACGAGCCCGCGTCCGCGCGCGTCTACTCGCTCGACGAAAATTCCGGCGAAATCCGATTTGGAGATGGTCGCCACGGAAAGATCCCACCGATTGGGCGCGATGCGATCGTCGCTTTCCGCTACTGCCGCACTGAACCGGATCCGACCGGCGGCGATAAGGTGCCCGGCAACTCGATCACCGCTCGCACGACACTCAATCTGGTTTCGCCGGTCGAGACCGTCGAAGCCGTCACTGCTGCTGATCAAGCGGCGGGAGGCGCACCTCCTGAATCCGCCGACCGCGTGCTGCGTTTTGGGTTTGCCCGCTTGCGCCATCGCGATCGCGCGGTCACCGCGTACGACATCGAGGACCTGGCGCTGCAAAGTTCGCCCGACATCGTTCAGGCCCACGCGTTTGTGCGGCGAGGCTACGTCCGCCTGATCGTTGTGATGCGCGGAAAGAATCCACAACCGAGTGCTCCCCAGATCCGGGAGCTGCGCAATCTGCTGCTGGCGGCCGCGCCGGTGTCACTGAGCGCGCCGGGTGCGCTGAGAATCGAAGGACCGGTGATTCGCAGGCTTCGGATCGATCTGGAGTTGCAAGTAGAGACACTCAGCCACGCCGGAGCGCTTGCGGATTTCGTCAAGCAGCAGCTGGCTACGTTTTTCGACACGGCAGTCGGCGGTACGGATAAGTCCGGCTGGGCGCTGGGCCTTATTCCCAATGAAGGAGACATCGCACTCGCGCTCATCGATGCGCCTTATCTCGAAAGTATAAAAGACGTGAAGCTGCTCGAGATCACCGACGATGGTCAGGTGCTTCCCGTGCTTGAGACGCTCAAAGGAAACGAACTCGTGATGCTCGCCGACGACCCTGTTCGCATCCAGTTCGAAACCGCCGAGGTGATGGTATGAGCAAACTCGCGCCGGATCTTTTCCAACGGCGTTTCCAGGACCTGATGGAAATCGGCCGCGCGCGGCTGCCATCGCTCGCGCCCGAATGGACTGACTACAACGCTCATGATCCAGGCATCACGCTGATGGAGCTGTTGGCGTGGGTTGCGGAGGCACAGCTCTTCTCGCTATCCCGTGTGCGCCGCGACGAACGCGCTGCTTACGCGGCGTTACTTGGACTCGCGCCCGCGGGAACACGCGGTGCGACGGGAATGATCTGGTCCGATCTGCACGATCCTGCATCGCCGGTCACGACGTTTAAGCACAGCATCGTGATTCCGCAGGAAGCGATCATCAATGTAACGGATGACGAGATACCAACCTTCCGACCGACTCACAAGCTTCTTTGGGCGCCGGGCCGTATTGAAAAACTCGAGACGCTGAGCGGGAACGGTCAAAGCACCGATCACACCAGCACAAACGAGCGCGGCGGTCTGCCTTTCCTTCCTTTTGGCGAACGGGCGGGACGGAACGATGTTCTGAAGCTGACGTTCGCGTGCCGTGACAGGTCAGGTCTGTTTGGCCGTGACCGGGAAAATGCCAAAGGCGCGCTTTGGGCCATCGGCGTAATCGTGGCGCCGTCACTCGGAGAAGCTGTTGAGCCTGCGTCGTCGGCTGATAGTTGTCGGTCGCGTCTTGCGGCGGCGCTCGTGGCTGATGGCGAGCGATTCGCGGTGAAGATCGCGTCCGATTCTACCCGCGGATTCCTAACCACCGGAACGATCCTGTTGGATCTGGATAGCGTCTCGATCCCTCCGCAGAGTCTTAAGAGAGTTTCTATCGAGCTGAACTCTCCGAGAGGTTTCGCGCGGCCGCCGCGTTTACTTCGTATCGAGCCAAACGTCATTCCGATTCTGCAAGGTCGCACCGTCCCGGCCGAGTTACACGTCGCCAACGGAATGCCTGATTGGAGCTTTGTGCTGGACGTCCCGGGATTGCGGTTTGCCAGCGGCGAAGAGCCAGTCACCGTGCAGGTAGGCGAACCCTCCGGCTTTGAGACATGGCGCCGTTGCGATCGTTTGTCCGAACGCGGTCCTGATGATGAGGTGTACGAGTTCGACGCGGGGACGGGCCAGGTTACGTTCGGCAACGGCCTCAACGGCCGCATACCTCCCGCCGATGCGCAGGTGCTTGCAACCTATGCAGTGTCGGATAGCGAAGAGGGCAACGTAGCGCGCAATCGTAAATGGAAAGTTACCGGCGTCGAAGGAACATTCGGAGTCAATCCCGATCCGATCACGGGTGGCGCTGCGTCATCCGGCTGGATCGACCAGCGACGCGAAGCGCGACGGCGCTCGCGATCCGATCATGCGTTGATCAGCTCGGAAGACATGGTCGAGGCGGCGAAGGCGCTGCCGTTGTTGGAAGTCGCACGAGCCTGGGTGCCGGAGCCGGATGATCGCGCGACGCGTACCGGCGTCGTGACCCTGATCGTGCTGCGCAGTCGAGTTGGCGGAAGGGAACCGGAGAAACCTGCGGAAACCGCGCAGTGGCTGGAAGCTATTCGCCGTGGTTTGACTGCTCGCATGCCGCTGGCTGCACGACTCGTCGTTGCTGCTCCACGATACGTCGAATTCTCTATTCAAGCCGTACTGGAATGCGACTCAAATCGGAATCCATCTGAGATCAAGAAAAAAGTCGAAGACGTGCTTCAAAAGCGACTTGCGCTGGTTGATGCCTTGACCGGTATTCCTCCGCGCCAGCCGGGTGTACCTGTGACCAAACGCGATATATCCGCCTGGATGCGATCAACCGATGGAGTCAATCGTGTCGCCCAGTTGGCGATTTCAGACGCCGACGGAAAGAGCATCCCCGAGGTTCTTGTGTCTCGCAGCGGGTTGCCGAGGTGGAATTCATCAGCCGGCACGATCGAAGTGCGGCGGCCAAAGAATGGGAGGTCGCGATGAGCACTGACAAACTGAAGAGTTATCGCTTCTCGACCGAGGCCCAGTGGAACGCCTGCCAGTTTGTGCAGGCCGATCGTGATGTAAAGCGCGATGCGGTCGGCATTCGGCCTGTTTCTCCCTTCGGACATCCCGGCACACTTTTCGAATCGCGTGGCGCACACGCTCCCGTCGTGACGCGCGCGCGCGAAGTCCTTTGGTTCGACGACAGCTGCATGATGCATCGTTTGTCCTGGTGCAACGACGCACCGGAGACGACCGTTGCTCCACTTGCGATGGCGCGCGCAACTCGGGTTGTGGCTTCGTCGAGTGGCCTCTGGGTCGCAGGCGATTCACCCGAGTCGCTCCAGCGCTACGAAGAAGACACGTTGACGCGACTGCTGACTGTCGATCTGGCGGAAGCGCGCGTCGTCGACATTGCAAGTGACGGCGGTCATTCCATCTTTGCACTAGTCGAACGCGGCGACGGTGCTCACCAAATCGTTCGCGTTGATGCAAGCGGAAATGTTCGTGAGACCGTCGACCTGGACGACATCTCCCAGGCTACGGCGCTCGTCTATTTGCGGCGCACTCAACGGTTCGTCGTGCTTGCCGGCGCGCATCCACGGCTTTACTGGTTCTCGAACAAAGGCGGCCGTGCGCTCTTCAGCCTTCCGGTCGCGGGTATGCGCCCGTGCTTTGCGGCGCACGTCCTGGGCAGCGATTCGAGCGACAAAGTCTTTATCGCGGGCGCTGACGGTAAGGAGTTCGGCGGACGCGCGTTTGTATTGATCTTCGACAGTGAAGGGAATTCGTTGGGAGACGTGCCGCTTGATGCGCGTGAGGCGCCGGTAACAGGAATCGCCGCGGACCGCGACCGTCTTTTGATAACGGCCCGGCGGGGGTTGGTGCGGTTTGGTGTTTCAGAGGTTGTTCCGGATGGCGCGGGCCTGGTGCGCGGCATGCTCGTGACACCGGTGCTTGATTCACCCGATCGCGAAGACAAGCGCCGCTGGCTTCGAGTTGACGCGACGGCAAGCTTGCCGGAAGGCACCAGGCTGGAGATCTCGTGGTTCGCTTCAGAGAAATCCACTGAACTCCCGAACGGCGATTCAGTCTCAGCGAAGCAGCTGGTCGCGGACATTCTCGGTAACCCCGATCTGTTCCGAGGGCGGACGGTGTTCTCAGGCGCCGGCGATGGAGAAGATCAAAGCGCGAAGACGACATTCTCCGCGCCGTTGTTTGAGACGAGGGAACGCTATCTCCGGGTCATCGTGACTTTGACCGCCGCGAACGGCGCGCGCCTGCCCGAGCTTTCGGAGTTGGCCGTTCTCTATCCGGGTCGAACTTTGATGGAGAATCTGCCGGCGATTTATCAGCGCGAGGAAGATCGACCCAACAGCTTTCTGCGCGCGTTGGTCGGCGTGCTCGAATCGACGACGCAGGGACTCGACGCGCGAATCGGATCGATGGGCAGTCAAATACATCCCGCCACCGCGACGGAACCATGGCTTGATTTCATCGCCCGTTGGCTGGGCGTACCGTGGGACGACGGACTCAGTCTCGAGCAGAAACAGGCGATCGTAAGACGCGGGGCCGAACTTGCGAACGGTCGCGGCACACGTGCAGGCCTCGAGACGTTGCTCGAATGCCTTATTCCCGATAACCCACGAAGATTCCGCGTGACCGACGCAACCGCCGATTTTGGATTTGCGATGGTTGGCGGCGGGTCATGCGCAGGCAGCTCGCTTCCCGCGATGTTGGGCGGATATACACGTTGGCGACCGGAATTGGATTCGCACGCAGTGCTCGGCTACATGCGTCTTCCCTGCGCCGGCCAACTGGAGGACGGTGCGTGGCAACTCGTCGGAAAAGTTCGGGTCGACGTGGCGGCGACGGCCGCGGAACGAAAAGCGTGGGCGCCGTGGCTCCTTAACTTGATCAAGGAGATGGTGCCACTCACCGCGCGAGTGGAACTTCGCTGGGTCACCGAGCAGTCGTTACGAACCGATCGGCTCGACGGCACGATGACGATCGAATCCACGCCCGCGCCGCATTTGGGTACGGATGCGATTACTAACCTGGCGCGTCTGCCGGAGCGCGGAGCTCGCCTCTCGGCTACCGGCGCGAGTGTTGGCATACGCCTGCGTTGATGACAGGAGAATGGATTTATGAACAGGCCAAATACAAATCGAACCGCGCAGCATACTGAGACGGAATGCTGTACCGAATCGAAATGCGATTCGGGTCTTAGAAACAACTATTTCGAAGGCAAGCGACTCACGGCTGATTCGTTTCGGGTGGAGCAGAAATACCTGCTTGATCGCCGGCACTTGCTCAATCGCGCGATACACGGTTGGGGCGTGGTGTATGGGTACGGCATAACTGCCGTCCCGCCGGAGAATGCCGACCATAACTATGCATGCCGGTTGAAAATACGCCCCGGGCTTGCGCTGGATAAATGCGGTCGAGAGCTGCTGCAAACTGAGAAGTCGATCAAAGTCGATGAAGAACTGATCATTCTCAACGACGATTTGAGAAGCCTCGAGCCAAACGATCGTCAGGCTGTTCTCTCTGAAGCTAACCCGCAGGATTGCTGGCTGCTCAGCGTGCACTATGCCGAGCAATACACCGGTCCGGTCACGGTCCAGGACTCGTGTCACTGCGAGCAGAACGAGTGGGACCACACCTGTGAAACGGTACGTTACTCGTTGCGCCGTATTCCGTGCGAAGAATGCTGCAACAGCTTCGACTGCGAACTGGAGTGCAGATGCGCACCGTGTTGTGACCAAACACCCGACACCAAACAACCGCCACAGCAGGGCGATCCCCGGCTTCACCCCGGGCACGTCGACGCAGAAACCTCACACAAAAGGGGAGGATGTCGTTGCCTGTGCGAACACCTCACTGGCCTTGATCCTGGCGCCGAGTGTGGTCGCTTATGCGAGATCAACGAGCCATGCGCCCGCGTGCGAGTCGATCTGCGGAATGGCGTTCCGCTCGCTTGTGTCCACATCGTCTCGGACGCTTGTGACGGCTGGGCCTTCGGATTGGAAGTGGAGGATTGCGGACCGCGCCGGCTGGTTAAGCGAAATGATCTTCTGTTCGACCTCATACGCGGTTGTGACCTGACGCGCATCAAGGATATCGGCTGGAAGAATTGGCATCGCCGCCTGGAGGCGGTTCCGTTTGCGGAGTTCTCAAACGCGTTGGGGCCGGCCAATCACGGGCAAGGAAAGTACGTGACGAGAGATTTCTGGGTGGAGTTCTCGCGCCCGGTGCGCGAAGCCACTGTTCGGCCGGACTGCTTTGCCATGACTGTTATGAGCGCCGAGCGCGAAGGTGGTTGGTGGCAAACTTTCCGAGTCCCAATTATCGGCGTGGACACCACGAACGTTCCGACCGAACCGGACGATCCGCCGAATCACGTTCGCGGAGCCAGAATTGTCGTGGACGGTTCGTGGGTTGAAGACGCCGTCAGAGGCCGCAGGAGTCTGTTCTTCGGAAGCGAAACTCGGATCGAGATAGAAGTTCGGGGAGACTTCATCGTCGATTGCAATGGCCAAACCGTCGACTCGAACGCGATTGGTCTCTCTCCCGCGCCCACCGGGAACGGTAAGCCGGGCGACACTTTTCTCTCAACATTCACTGTGGCGCCAGCGCAGGAGGCTCCGGCTCACAACGTCCCTTACCAAAGCGATGATCCGAAAGGAGTCTAGTCATGACTAATACAAACGTTAAGCTCAGCAGCAAAACGGGCACGTCGACAATTGCAAGGGCCAGGTTTGGCCCGGGCATGCTCCTGCAGCATGAAGACCTTGAGCAGTTGAATCTCTACACACGTGATCTCAGCCGCCTCATGTTTCAATCGCTGTTCGGATGCGGTGTTATCTGCGGGCTGGTGGTGGGGACAAAAGAAGAGTGCGGCAAACTGAACGTCACAGTCGGCGCGGGCGTGGCGCTTTCTTGTTCCGGCGATCCGGTCTATGTACCAAAAGACGAATCCTTTCCGGTAGACGAGAACTGCGATCCGAATCTGCCCAGCCCGCTCTGGGTCGTGCTTTGCAGCAAGGTGAAGTGCTGCGCTCCGCGCACCGCAATCTGCTCGCCCGAAGATGAAGATGCGCACGCGGAGTGTACCCGGGAAAGAGACGGCTATGAGATCAGCGTGGTGCGCGAACGGCCGGCTTGTGCCTGTGGTTGCGAGGAGCCGCTGAGCGAGACCGAAGAGCGCGTAACCGAGAACGAGTGTAAATGCGTCAACCCGTACCAGGACAACCTGCCGCACTTCAAGTGTTATCAGGCACATTACGACGGCGAGTGCAGTTGCAAGTGCGCTGACTGCACCGACTGCGATTGCAAGTGCATTCTACTGGCGCGCATTTATCGAGTAGGAGATACAGATCAGTGGTTAGTGGACCACCGCGTGCGCCGCTTTATCCGGCCCGTGTTGATGCGTGATCCACAGCTCGCAAAAGACAAAGCGGCGCGGACTTCCCCCACCGCTCCCACTGATCCGCAAACCACCATGCTCTTTAACAAGCTCTCGGAAACGCGTTCCGAAAAGGAGATGATCCAGATCCGGCAAACATGGAAGGACTTTTCCGAACAGGAGAAGTCGCAGATCCGGAAAGTACTGGAGCAGGTTCCTGAGCTGGAGAAGGCCCCGCAATTCCGGGAAATACTGATTAAGCGTCAAGTTGAAGGGCCGGAGTCGTTGGCTCCTCTCCAAAACGAGAAACCGGCTTCTCAACTTGCGGCCAGCCTGGCGCGGGTGCAGAAGCGAAGCGCGCGCACTTCGAAACCTGGAAAGACCAAAGAATCCTGACCAGCCTCCGAGATCTTGAAAGATGGCCTCGGAACGCACAACTTTGCGCAAGCCGGCCGCGACTCAGCGTCGGCCACCGATCGCTACCACGCCCCAACGTAGCGCGGTGGCGGTCGCTCCGTCGCCGGCCCAGGCGTTACAGCAGCGTTTGGGAAACCAGGGCACTCAGGCATTCGTGGCCCGCATGTCGCCTGCGGTGCAAACTGCAACAACAGCCACGCCGATAAGCCCCGCGGTCGCGGCTGTACAAATCTCGAAATTAATTCCTCCTCAAGCGCCAAAGTCAGGCGTCATTCCCGAGAAGGAAGCTCCCGCATCACCCGCTTCGAAAGCAGCCGCACCGGCCTCGCCAGCCTCACCCGCTGCAAAGACCCCGCCACCGAGTCCCTCAAGTGCCAAAGCGACTGCTCCTGCATCGACTAAGCCGGCGTCCGCACGAACGGCCACCGAAGCGCCGGCCAAAGGCGCCGCTGCTGCCGGAGGCGCGAAAGCCCCAGCCGAGGTAAAAGACGGGAAAAAGGGCGGCGGCAAGGCCCCTGCTCCAAACGCGAAAAAGGCAATCGGGCCCGCGATAAAAGCTGTGACCAGCAGGGCATCGGGTGCACGGAAACACAGCGCGCCCGGAGTCTCGGTCGCATCGGCACAAGCTGCCGCCATTAGTCCCCAGGCAGAACAGAAACGCGCTGCGGCCACGCAGACGATGGCTAATCTCGATGCCGCCAAGGCGGAAGAGGTCAAGCGCCTTGAGTTCAAGGCCAAACTCAAACAGGCCATCGAAGCTGCAACGCCAAAACCCAAGTCCGAGTCGGAAGCAGACGCGGTGATGAAGGAGGGCGCGGCCAAGGCGAGCGGAACTCTTCGCGGCCAGTTGTCCACGGAGCGCGATGCGGCTGCTGGTCCAATCAAATCAGCTGCCAGTACCGAAGTGCCGGCGTCGTCTCAGCCAGCTCCGCCGGTCGTCGCTCTCCAGTCGGAAGTCGTCGGAGCGCCGCCGGCGCCGGTATCCGCCGCACCCGTCGTTCCCGAATCCCTGCCGGCTGAACGTCTCGACTACTCATCCGATCGAGCTCCCACCGATCAGATGATGGCTGAGAACAACGTCAGCAAAGAACAGATGGAACAGGGAAACGATCCGGCATTTGGACCGACTCTCTCGGCCCGTTCCTCTGCGGAGCAGCACGAGGCCGCCGCCGAGGCTAAGTATCGCCAGGGTGAAGACAAGATCCAGGGCCAGGCAGAAAACGCAGCGGCGCTGGCGCTCACGAAAGACCTGGCGGGCATCCACGGCGCCCGCGTGCAACAACTCGGGAAGGTCGACACCCAAAAATCGGGAACCAAAGATAAAAACGCGCAGGAGCGACAGCGCGTCACCGACACGATCGCCGGCATTAAGGACAAGACTCGCGTCGATGTCGAAGCCATCCTCGCGACGATGGAAACCGACGCCGGCAATATTTTCGAGGCGGGACTAAAGCGGGCCGAGCAGGCTTACGAAGACACCTTCGAAGAGGCCAAGGGCGGAGTCGGAACCTGGCTGACGACGTGGGGCAGCGACTGGGACAAGCTGATTGAGAAATCTCTCGGCAAGGCCCGCATGGAATATTTGAACCAGGTCGACGTCGCGATCGATGAAGTCGCGACCTGTATCGCGGGGAAATTGAAAGCCGCCAAGGACCGCGTCGCCACCGGCCGGAAAGAAGTCGAGGACTTCGTGAAGGGCCTTGACGCCAGCGTCAAACAATTTGGCGAGGATGCGTTGAAAGCTGTGTCGGAAGACTTCGACACGATGGGCACCGATATCGACCAGCGCCGCGACGGACTGATCAGTAAGCTCACCGAGCAGTACAAGGCTTCCTACGAACGCATGTCCGCCATGGAAAACAAGCTGCGCGAGGCGAATAAGTCTCTGTGGCAGCGTGTGTACGACGCGACCGTCGGCCTCATCAAGAAGATCATCGAGTTCAAGAACATGCTGCTCAGCACGCTGGCGAAAGCGGCGGCAGTCATTGGCGACATCATCGCGCACCCGATCCGCTTCCTGGGCAATCTGGTGTCGGCCGTGATGCAAGGCGTGAAAAACTTCAGGGCGAAGATCGATACTCACTTGCTGAAGGGGTTGATGGACTGGATATTCGGTGCTCTGTCCGGTGCGGGTCTTAAGCTACCTGAGAAGTTCGATCTCCAGGGCATCATCAGCATCGTTCTCCAAATCCTTGGGCTGACTTACGCCAATATTCGCTCTCGCGCCGTTGCCATCGTGGGTGAACCGGTCGTCGCGGCAATCGAGAAAACAGCAGAACTCTTCATCGTCATCGCGAAGGAAGGCGTTCCCGGAATATGGCGGCTCATCCAGGAACAGCTGACCAACCTCAAGTCGATGGTGCTCGACGCCATTTTCAGTTACGTCAAGGAAAAAGTGATCGTGGCCGGCATCACCTGGATCATCGGTCTGCTCAACCCGGTCTCCGCTTTCTTCAAGGCCTGCAAAGCGATCTACGACATCATCATGTTCTTCGTCACGCGCGGCCGGCAGATCATGGATCTGGTCAATGCTGTGATTGATTCGGTTTCGGCGATTGTGGCGGGCAATCTCGATGCGGCGGCAGCGAAGGTCGAAAATGCCCTGGCGAAAGCGATACCGGTCGCGATTGGTTTCCTCGCGAGCCTGTTGGGACTTGGTGATCCGTCGAAGCCTGTTCGAGAGTTTATCGAGAAAGCGCGAGCTCCGGTTAACAAGGCAATCGACTGGGTGGTTAATTTGGCGGTGAAAGGCGTGAAGGGCGTGGTCGGTCTCGCCAAGGCCGGCGTGAAGAAGTTGGTGAGTTGGTGGACGAAGAAAGTGCCTGTGAACAGCGGCGACGAACGGCACACCTTGATGTTTGAAGGAGACGAAAAGAATGCGACGCTGGTGCTGCGTTCAACGCCCGAGAAACCTTCGGTCTTCCTCGAAAACAAGGGCGAGAAGAAGGGAATCGAGCCTGCTAAGAGAAAGCAGCCGGTAGCCACTGCTGTGAAGCACGAGAATGCGGTTGAGAAACTGCAAAAGAGTCTGCAGAAGATTGACGAGAAGAAAGCAACCGCTGCTCAAGGAAAAGAGGCGGACGACTTATCGAAACAGCTTGACGCCAAACTGGGAGACCTGGGTGCGCATCTGGTGGGTACACTCGATGGATGGGGCGTGACCGATGCGACCATCAAAGACGTGACACTGCCTCGTGAAAAGTTTTCGCGCGAACAAAAGCGCGGCATCGCAGCACAGCATGAGGACAAGAGTGAACTAAAGAAAGAGAGGGGCAAGGGCTCCAGCGCGGAACTAATAAATCTTAAGAAAGGTTTGGCGCGCAGGCATGTGGTGTCGTCTCATGACATCTCAAGTCACTATGTCGAGGCACTGAATAAGAAGAAGGTTTCAGAAGGCAAACTGCTTCTTGAGCAGCGGGGCTCGATTAGTGAGGCACGAACGCCGGTTACCGCCGCGACGGTGCCGGGAATTCAGGCTGCAGCTTCGGCCAGGTATGCCAAGTTCTTCGGTTACTTACGCAATCTCTTTATCGGAGACAGCCGAGAAAACAGTTCGATCCAGGAGCATCTGGATGCAGGTAATCCTGATTTGGCAGGTAAGAAGCTGGAGGAACATGTGAGTCACATCAAGAGAGCTTGGGCTCTTGACGAGAAGATAAAGATCTCAAGGTTGGAAGACGAATGATGTCCGATTTGAACCGCGAAATCTCGGGTAGTGGGTTCAAATATGACGAGGAAAACAGGTTCCCGCAAAGGCGCAAAGGCGCAAGAAATCCGCAAAATAAAGTAAAGCTCAACACCTTTGCGTCTTTGCGCCTTTGCGGGAACCCTCTTTCGTTTCATTGAACATGGGAATTTCAAACTGACCCGCTACCAAATCTCGCGTGAGGATGCGAAACGCTCCATGACGAGTTCCGGGTTTTCATTCAGGCCCATGAACGGCTACCGTCATTTCCGTCCAGCTGTTGACACCCTCGCCAACCAGGGCGCGTCACGCACTCGACGCATCGCCTGGCCTCGTCTTTCCAATTTCAACTTCTCGAGAACATGATGGACGTGATGCTTGACGGTCGCCACACTCAGGCAAAGCTCGTTGGCTATTTCCTTGTTCGAGAATCCGCGGCCAAGTAATTCGAGCACTTCGCTTTCACGCCGGGTCAGTGCCAGATCGAGCGCGGATTCTTCGGAATGAGGTTCTCTGCGAAACAGCGCGCGCAGAAGGCCGCCCGAAATCTCAGGTGGACACGCCAGACGTCCCGCCACGATTTCCGACAGCGCCCCGCAGAGCGCGTCGATCGAGGCATCACGCGGAACATAGCCGGCGAAACCCGCACGCCCGCATTCGACTACCTCTTGCCGCTGTTCGTTGAGACCCAATGCGACCAGCGCCACGTCCGGCCACCTGGAAGCGATCCCACGAACATCAAAAAGTTCAAGCCCCTGAGTAACGTCGATCAAGACAACATGTGTCTGCGTGTTGGCCAACATTTCCCGGAGTTGTTCGAGATCGTTGACAACCGCCAGAACACGCAAATCGGGCCGGCTACTAAAGCAGGAAGCCAATCCATCGCCGAGCAGTCGCACAGGAGTCAATACGATTATGTTTATGCAGGCATCTGCTTGCTCAATCTCGTTCGCTTCATCAAAGCGATCCGATGATCGTCCCTGGTCAACCTGGCTTGTATCGCGCGCGGGTGTGAATTTCTTAATCACGAAGTTACCTATCAAAGCCCAATCGTACCTGCCCTGAGGGGGCTAAACCCCCTTCACAGCATATGCATTATCGTTTCCCCCCGACGGAAACTAATGACAATGACTTTAGTACTGCTTTGATTTCAAGCTGCTTCGCAAGGAAACGGCGGAAAGACCATAAGAGTTCTCGTCGGGTGGGAAAAAAGCTCCATGGCCGGAGTTAAAAGCCAGAACAGAGTTTGGAGGCTGGATTTCGCGACAGTGCGAGGATGCAGAGGTTAACGTTCATTCAGCCCTTTCTTGAGACGGCAGGACGATATTCTCGTACGGTAGGAAAGTCAACAGGTTTTTGGCCCACAAAGTAAATGTCCGACAAACTTCAGTTTGTCGATGACTTCACTACTCGAATGTCACGAAGGTCAGCGACAAACTGAAGTTTGTCGGACAGGTAACAACGGAACATTTCGCCAAACTGGTCGTAAGCTGAAGGGAGCAGAACGCACGAGCAATAACGGCGTCGATTACATCGGCAGCATCTGCACTGATCCCAACAGCAATCCCCAAAACCTGAAGGAGAAGAAAGTGAAGTCACGATTCGTTATCATCATTTCGGCACTCTGTTTTTGCTTATCATCCGTATTTCTTCCGACGTCCGCGAACATGGCTGCGTCGACTTCCGACTGGCCACAGTGGCGAGGCCCGCAACGCAACGGGACATCGACGGAGACGGGCCTTCTAAGACAATGGCCGAAAGAAGGGCCAAAGCTGCTTTGGCAGCTGAAAGATATTGGAGACGGGTATTCGACCCCCGCAGTTGTGGGAACACGCATCTACTTGATGAGCAATCGCGGGATGGAGAACGAGTTTGTTCAGGCTCTTTCGACTCAGGATGGGAAACCCATCTGGACCACGCGCGTCGGCAACGTCGGTAATCCGAAGCAGAACCCGCCATACGCGAAGGCGCGATCGACTCCGACGGTTGATGGAAATTTTGTTTACGTGTTGGGCTCGGACGGCGACCTCGCGTGCCTCGAAGCGAAGAGCGGAAAAATTCGATGGCAGAAAAATATTCGCAAGGAGTTTGCAGGCGAACCCGGCGAGTGGGCGTATGCGGAATCGCCGTTGGTCGATGGTGATGTAGTTGTCGTAACACCCGGCGGCGCGCAAGCGACAATGGCGGCGCTTAACAAAAAGACGGGAGCGGTGATTTGGAAATCCGCAATCCCGGGTGGCGATACGGCTGGTTATGCATCCGCGATCGTTGTCCAGGGCGGCGGCCGCAGACAATATGTCCAACTCTTGAGCAAAGGTCTGGTTGGAGTTGATGCGAAGACCGGACAGTTTCTCTGGCGCTACAAAGACGCGGCCAAGGGGCCGGCGCAGTATTTCACGCCGATCGGGCGCGGAGAATTTGTGTACGCCGGAGCGCTCGGCGTGGGGGGCTCACTCGTTCGTCTTAAGGCCCATGGCAGCGGTGTCGCGGCTGAGCAGGTTTACTTCGAGCGCGGACTTCCGAACGGCATCGGCGGAGCGGTCTTGGTCGGTGACTATATCTACGGCACCGAAGTGGGCCAGAAGCTGGTCGCCATGGATTTCGCAACGGGGAAGTTGAAATGGCAGGCAGATAATTTCGGCTGGAGCTCGCTGGCGTCTGCCGACGGGCTGATCATTGCACACGGCATAAATGGAGACATCGCTTTGGTTGAGGCGACGCCGGAAGCATTTCGAGAGAAGGGCCGATTCACTCCGCCGGCTCAGCCGGAAAAGAAGAAGGTTGGCCAGTATCCCGAGGCCGCGTTTGCGTATCCGGTGATTGCCGGCGGCAGGCTTTACATTCGCGATCTGGGAACGCTGTGGGCGTATGACATCAGGGCCGGGCGATAAATAAAGCTCAAAGGGACAATTCAAGCCGAGCTAATTCTCAGGTCGGGAAGGGGCAGTCGGCAGTATTTATGTTCAGCTCGCTCAAGCCGCCCCCGCTCAAGGTAGAGCAGTTTTCGGTAGTGGGTGAGTTTGAGATCTTTCAAAAGAAGTTTCTCGCAAAGGCGCAACGAACAGAAAGTCTGGAGGCGCAAAAGGGGGGAGCGGATGAGATAGGTTCGAAATTCCAGTGATTTTGAGTGCTTTCTTTGCGCCTTTCCGGTTTTTGTTTTTGCGTCTTTGCGAGAAATCGTCTTTTTTTGCTAAGTTGAAATTGACCCACTCCTCAGTTTCCAAATGAATTTTAGATTGTGGACTTGAGCGGTGATCAACCTTGGGCGGGGGCGACTTGAAGATACGGGTTCTTGAGCTTACCGACTGCCCCCTTCCCGACCTGCAGATTTACTCCAGCTCGAATTCTCGAATAGCGGATACCCGCTAAGATCTCACAGTCGAATATTTCAAAGAGGAGCACTGAAATATTTCCAGCCAAATACTCATAACATCTGGAAGCCCGGATTTAGGGTTCAACGACTATTATTACTTCTCGATCGATCGAATCTGACTCACCCTAACGAGGAGACCATGAAGAAAATCAAACTCATCGCGACCCTGGTTTTCGTTTCGTTATCGCTACAAGCAACTGCTTTTGGATGGGGGGACACAGGCCACATGACCGTGGCGCAGATTGCATTTAACGATCTAAGTCCGGCCGAAAGAACCCGTGCTAACCAACTGGCGAGGCTGATTCGTTTCGACAACAGAAAGTACGAATTCGTGACCTCTGCATGTTTGATGGATGACATTCGCGACGCGCCGATGTTTGAGCCGCTTAAGGACTGGCACTTCATCACCCAGCGGATCATCATCGACAACGCCGTGCCGGACGAACCGCCTCCTCCGATTAATGCGGCGTCAATAATCAAGTGGCTGATTTCAAGGATCAAAAGCAACGATGAGCCGGATTTGAAAAAGGCGTATTATCTGGCACAGTTGACGCACCTCGTTGGTGACATTCATCAACCATTGCACACTGCGACTCGGTATACACGCGATTTGCCGGGAGGCGACCGAGGCGGCAATCTTTTCCTGCTGAGCGACACGGCGCCAAAGAGAAATCTCCACTCCTATTGGGACGCGGCGGGGGGACTATTCAGATTTCAAGACATACCTCGCCCGCTGAACGGAATTGGAAGGGCGAAGTTGCGAAGCTTCGCTATCGACATCCAAAATGATTTTCCAAAGTCGAGCATGACGAGTGAAATAAGCAACCTGGAGCCGATGGATTGGGCGAGGGAAGGATTTGACCTTGCCGTCAACAGGGTTCATCAGGGCATCCAGGAAAGAGGTGTGCCGAGCGAAGAATATAAGACAAAGACTCAGGAAGTTTCGGGACGGCGCATCGCACTGGCTGGGTACCGTCTTGCGGCAATTCTGAGAGAAGCTTTCTAACCGATCCAGATACGACCCAGGTCAGACAAAGAAGCACAGACCCATCATGTCCATAATCCTCTGTCGACCCAAAAGCCTGCCCCTCGACAAGCTCGTCGACGCTGAACGGCGCGCCGTCAAAGTGAATCCCGAAAATGCTTTCGAGCGGCGCATTATCGAACGCACTCCGATCGGCCGCCGCGGCGGACAACACCGCATTGCGGTGGTCATTGCGCGTAAGTGGCCCGCCACGGGCGTACGTCTGAGCGTCTCGTTCCTGGACAATCCACCGCTTGACCTGCGGGCGCGAATTCTCCGGCACATGAATGCGTGGGGAGAGCAGGCCAATGTCCTGTTTACTGAAACTGAAGGCGTAGGAAAAGTCCGCATCGCGCGTCTCGATTCGCCGGTGGACATGGCCGGCTACTGGTCATATGTCGGTACGGAGATTCTTGATGTCGCAAACGACGAGCCGACCCTCAACCTCGAAGGATTCACGATGCGCCAGTCTGACGCGGAGTTTCGGCGGGTGGTTCGGCACGAAGCCGGACACACGCTGGGCTTTGATCATGAGCACCTGCGTACTGAATTGGTGAAGCGGATCGACCGCAAAAAAGCCTTCGCGTACTTTGACCGGACCGAGGGCTGGACGCAGGAGGAGGTGGAAGAGCAAGTCCTCACGCCACTGGCAAAGAAGTCAATCCTGGGTACCAAAGAAGTCGATCCGCTCTCGATCATGTGTTATCAGCTCCGCGGATCGATCATGAAAGACGGTAAGGCCATCAAAGGTGGGCGCGACATCAATCCCCGCGATTTTGCGTTTGCGAGCTCACTCTATCCCAAGCCGGAGCGCCGCAACGAGGAGACGGTGACGCCGGAAGCGCCTCGTTCGTCCGGCGGTGACATGCGGAGCAGCCGTGAGATTCAAGGTTACGCAAGAACGCGGTCGGGAAAGCGGCAGCCATGAGATTCAAGATTAAGCAAAACGCAGTCGGGAAGGGGGCAGTCGGTAGCTTCAAGTCGCGCTATATTCAGGTCGCCCCCGCTTAACTCTCATGAGACTCAAGACTTGTTGCTAGCGATCATCGAGCGGGGGCGCCTTGAGCCAATAGAATCTTGAATCTGATGACTGCCCCCTTCCCGACTGCGTTTTTACTCGAACCTGGAACCTACCGGCTGCCCCCTTCCCAACCTGCCATTAACTTCACCCGACTCTTTCCATCTCATCGGTCCAACGTATAATCTTCCCACCAGATGCGACACACGTGGGCGGACTTGATCGACCCCGCTGGAATTTCAATTAGATAACTAAATGAGCATGATGATAACGACTCTATTTTATCCAGGAGACTTGTCGATAGGAG
This sequence comes from Pyrinomonadaceae bacterium, assembly GCA_963702045.1. Classification (GTDB taxonomy): domain Bacteria; phylum Acidobacteriota; class Blastocatellia; order Pyrinomonadales; family Pyrinomonadaceae; genus JACMLC01. The sequence continues at coordinate 2,664,098 of OY969701.1, read as the reverse complement.
AATGGGTCCGCTTGTTGGGAATGTTTACTGTGTTCGTCATTCTTCCGATCATGATTGTCGGATTTATCATAATTCAGAGTAGTGAGCAGGCGATCGAGCAACAACGATTCCGGTGGGTCGGAAGAAACGATCACGCTCGGGCTAAACGACTCATCGCGAAAATGATTGTCTTTCACCGGGGAACGAAACATTCCTAACCTCTCGTGTTGGGGCAAAGAGGTTGCCGAACAACTCCTTCAATCCGACGGCTCAATAGCACAGCTTTCATCTTCCATCCGACTGCGTAGGAAAAGGACAGCGAATGCATCCGAACAAAGCGCTAATCGAGAGCTTCTACACCTCCTTTCAAAAACTGGATGCCGAGGCGATGGTGCGTTGTTACCACGCGGACATTCGTTTTTCCGATCCGGTCTTCCCGGATTTATCGAGAGCGGAAGTTGGCGCGATGTGGAGGATGTTGTGTTCACAGGCAAAGAACTTTGATCTCTCATTCACTTCGATTGAAGCGGACGATCAAGTTGGCAGAGCTCATTGGGAAGCTCACTATGACTTTTCTGCCACCGGCCGGCGAGTTCATAACAAGATCGACGCCAAGGTCGAGTTTCACGACGGCAAGATCATAAGACACACGGACACTTTCGATTTTTGGAAATGGAGTTCGATGGCGCTGGGCCCGGTTGGGATTCTACTCGGGTGGACGCCGCTGCTTCGAAAGAAAGTTCAAAAACAGGCGGCCGAGCGCCTGGCAAGATTTATGAAAGCTTAAGGTAGCCCTTCCCTCTATGAAACTCCTGAAGAAACCCGGTTCAGTGGCTCGCCTCATCGGAGTCGTTCTTATCCTCGCGGCTGGCTGGTTTTTTCTCTGGACTGTGACGGCGGCTAGCCTAAGGTGCGTGCCGTGCGATTGTCGATATGACCTGACCGCCGAGAATTCCTATTGTCGCCTGCCGGCGATTCTCAATCTGCTTCTTCTCGTCACATTCATTGGAGCGATTGCATCGTTCGTTATCGCCTGGATCAAGCGAAGGCGCGCGAGGCGGGCGCTAGCCTAGCAACTGCTCTAAATCGACGGTTGTCCGACAAACTGAAGTTTGTCGTCGACGTGACCCTAATTCAACCCGCGACAAACTGAAGGAAGCTCTGATTAAGTTGCGCCGGTCCGACTTCGGGATCCGTAACCAGCGAAGCTGGTGACAGAATAAAGCCTGGGGTGGAGCGAAGCGGAACCCCAGGTCAGCGACAGATCGAATCCGTGAGCCCGCGAAGGCGGGCGACAGAGTTAGACTGGCAGAGATGAACTATCTGTTGAGATTTTCTGCTCACAGAATGGTTGTTTCGCCCGTTTCACGGGCTTTGAAAAGGTTGGGTTCGGATCCTGGGGTTACGCTCGCTTCGCTCGCTCCACCCCAGGCTATATTCGGCCGCCAGCTTCGCCGGCTTCTGCTTCTGTTCTTCTAACTTGTTCAGAGCTTCCTGAAGTTTGTCGGACATCAAGCAAGATCGGCCCTGGCTTCAATCTGTCTTTTTAGGTGGGTCGACTGCGGTTCGTGCGATGAGGGCGGAAATGGCTTCGTCGCGAGTGCCGTGGCCGTCCAGGTACGGTTTCCAAATTTCTTCCAGCGGCGCTTTGAACTGAGCCAGGCCTCGTTGCCATACCCCGTATTTATCCGCGTAGGGAATGTATTCCGCCTCGGCTTTACCCTTCCGTGCATCGGTAACTACTCGTCGAACCGCTTCTCCGGCCGTGAAGAAGATCAGCGAATGGTCCAGACCTCGCGGAAAGAACTTGTTCAGCTTGATCGCTTGCTGACGCAGCGCTTCGAAAATCTGATCGTCCCATTGATGCATGCCTTCATGGAAAACCGTTTCGAAACCGTATAGCCCCTGGAGATCGGGACTCTGGCTGGAGATGACCAGCAGATTGCCGGTCGTAGAATACGCTCCCGCCCAATTCGAGTAGCCGGAGACGTGCACCGGAAATCCCGCGGCAGGCCACTCAAGCTTGTATGCTTTCGTAATGAAAGCGAGAACGGCAGCTCCGTGGCGATCGATCAGTGCCTGAATCGACTTCTGCCATTTGCGGTTGGCGTCATGATGTTCTTTCCACCACGCCTTTCGATAGATAGGCGCCGCTCGCTCGAGAATCGTCACGACGCTGGGATCAATCTCACCGGCGGTTAACGAGCCGGCATTTCCTGCTCGAGCCAATGCGTTGGTGACGGCCGGCAACGGCTCATCGAATACAAGGTCCTTCTTGCTCAAACCTGATGCGTACGCAGCGACTGCCTCGCGCCAGATCTTTTGTTCGGCCGTACTCAGTTTTTTGAGACCGCGTTCCTGGTCGGCGGGAGCGTCGGCTACGGCCGCGCGCGATGTGTCTCGTTCCTTGTTCTCGGCGCGGCCGAGAACGTAGAGGAAGTGATGCAGGTTCAGCCAGAACTCGTCGGTGTGGAAAATGAAGATCGCGCGGGTGCGAGTGTCTCGGACGGTGGCGCGCGCAGTTTGGGCCAGCGCGTAGGTTGAATGCGATACCGCGAACGAGACAGCGATGATGCACAGTAGGCCGAGAATTCGTTGAAGCATAGTTATGTAGTTTCGTGACACGAAATCGCGAGAATGGCCGGAGAGCCAAGCGGTTTCACGCAAAGACGCAAAGAAAAGAAAGCGTGAAGGCGCAAAGAAAGCATTCAGAGTTCTATGCAAACTTGAGTCTCTTCCACAGGTCGCGTCGTCCTTGCTCCTCCAGGCTTTCCTTTCTTTGCGTCTTTGCGTGAAAGTTCTTCATAACAAACAGCGTCGTGATTATCCTTTACTTGATCGCGCGATTTCCGCAACGATCTCGTACGAATGGATGCGAGCCTGGCTATTGTGGATGCTCGTTACGATCATCAACTCGTCGGCTTTGGTTAGAGCGACGAAGTCTTCCAACTCCTTTCCAACAGTTTCGGGCGAGCCGACGATCGAATGTTTCAGCATTCGGGAAGCCTGAAACTTCTCCGGCCGCGACCAATACTCTTCGATGTTATCGATCGGCGCTTGCAGCTTTCCCGGACTCCCGCGAATAAGATTTGTGAACGACTGCTGCACGGTAGTGAACAACCGTTGCGCCTCTTCATCCGTGCCGGCCGCAACTACATTCACTCCAACCATCGCATAGGGCTGGCTCAGTTGTTTTGATGGCTTGAATTGTCTCCGATAAATTTCGAGCGCTTCGAACAGAGAGTCGGGCGCGAAGTGTGACGCGAACGCGTAGGGAAGTCCGAGAGCCGCGGCGAGCTCGGCGCCGAAAGTGCTCGATCCCAAAATCCAGATGGGCACTTCGGTGCCGGCGCCCGGAATCGCGCGAACCGCCTGGCCCGGCTTGGTCTCAGCCAGCAAAGCCTGCAGTTCGATAACGTCCTGCGGAAAACTGTCGGCGCGCATCGGATCGCGGCGCAACGCGCGAAGCGTTCGTTGATCAGTACCCGGCGCGCGGCCCACACCCAAATCAATCCGGCCGGGATAAAGCGATTCGAGCGTGCCAAACTGTTCTGCAATCACGATCGGCGAGTGGTTGGGGAGCATGACGCCGCCGGAACCGACGCGAATTGTTTTGGTGCCGCCCGCGAGAAAGCCGATCACAACGGATGTCGCGGCGCTGGCTATGCCGGTCATGTTGTGATGCTCGGCTACCCAGTATCGCGTGTAGCCGAACTGTTCCGCGTGTCGAGCAAGTTCGAGGCTCTTCTGCAAAGCCTCGCGTGGTGTTTCACCGAGGACGACGGGAACCAGGTCGAGTATGGAGATTGGAAGCATGAAAAGCAGAAGACAGAATTTAGAAGTCAGAAGACAGAAGTCGGTAATCGACGGCTGTAGTATAAGTGAAAAGAGCGTTGGGGGCAGAAGTCGGGGGCCGGGGGGCAGGGGCCGGGGGACGGGGGACGGGGGACGGGGGCCAGAAAAGAACAATCACTGAGCGGGGGCGCATTGGGCCAATCGATCCTTGAGCTTACTGACTGCCCCTTCCCGACCCGTATGTCGGTTCACCTGAGTTTTCACTTGTAACCAAAAATTTACAACTCATCGAGTAATCCTGAATGCGCTTTTTTTGCATCAAAGGCTTCGTTGTACGCTTTTTTGTTCCTCGCAACAGCTCTACTTCAACCCCTTAAGGAGATTAATCAATGAGTGACAAGACAGAAGTACGCTCCTCCCGAAACGCCGATCAGAGTTTGCCGTTCTTCGCGCGTTTTCTCGAAGGCCAGGACACCACGGCGGATAACGCCATGACGCTCAAGTATCCGTCCGATCGTGACGAGATCGACAACCGACTTGACTTCACCTCGGGCCGCAACGAAGCCATGACGCCGCATAAATAAGAAGACCGTTTCAGATGGTCAACGAAGAATCTCACGCAAATCGCAGTTGGGAAGGGGACAGTCGGTAGCTTCAAATTGCGCTATATTCAGTCGCCCCCGCTCAACTCTCATGAGACTTAAGGTTGGTTGTTAGTGATCGTCGGGCGGGGGCGCATCGAGCGAATGGGAACTTGAATTTGATGACTGCCCCCTTCCCAACTGCGTCTTACCCGAAACTTGAAGCTACCGACTGCACCCTTCTGAAAACACGGGCCGCACTCTTAACCTCAGACGCATGACTCCAACAGCGAAGCGCGACGCCGTTCTTTTGCTGACGCACAGCGGCGATTTCTACACTGTCGATCTCGTCGCAGAGGCTCTGGCGCGTAAGGGCGCCCGCCCGATTCGCTTCAACACAGATCTCTTTCCATCATCCGTTAAGCTTACCGCTCGAGCGGGCGACGAACGCGCGGCCCGGCTCTGCACTGAAAAGGGTGATCAGATTTCCGCCGCGAAAGTGCACGGTGTCTGGGCGCGGAAGCTGTGGTCGCCGCGTATGGCCGACGACCTCGACGAGCGTTATCGATCCATGTGCGTCGAGGAGTCCGCCGCTGCGCTTGAAGGGTTTCTCGACTCGCTCCACGACGCGCGATGGGTCAACGACCTTCAATGCCAACGCGCGGCCGAGAACAAGCAACGACAACTCCGGCTGGCCGCGCGGACCGGGCTGCGCGTTCCGCGAACACTTGTCACCAACGACCCAGCCGCGGCTCGACAGTTTTTCGCGGAGACCGACGGTCAAACAGTGGCGAAGCTCCTTCGTCCAATCGCCGTCAGCATGGATGCCGCGCAACCCTTCGTTTACACGAGCCGCGTCTGCGAAGAAGATCTGGCCGACGCCGACGCGCTTCGCCATAGCCCGATGGTTTTTCAAGAGTTGATTCCAAAAGCGCATGAGTTGCGCGTGGTCTGTGTGGCGGGAAAAGCCTTCGCAGGCGCGCTCGATGCAAGCGGCACGTCGCGCGGGCAGACAGACTGGCGACGCGCTACACCTGACGAATGTAGTTGGCGTAAGGCTGAACTTCCCAACGAAATCTCAGCCGGCCTGGACACGTTGATGTCGGAACTCGGCCTCGCATTCGGCGCCGTGGATTTGATCTGCACACCTGAAGGCGAACATGTTTTTCTCGAAATCAATCCCTCCGGCGAATGGGGCATGCTCGAACGCGATCTGGGGCTTCCGATTGCGGAGGCGATTGCGGAGGAACTGCTTAAAGAGTAGGAGACAGGAGACAGGGGACAGGGGACAGGGGACAGGGGACAGGAGACAGGAGACAGGAGACAGGAGTCAGGAGTCAGGAGTCAGGAGTCAGGAGTCAGGAGTCAGGAGTCAGAAGTCAGGAGCGCTCCGCGTTGATGCGATTGACGATGACTTTCGGACGATAAGATAGACGTGACCGTACTTCTTTCTCCTGACTTCTGACTGCCGTCACCTGACACCTTTTCCATTTATCGTTCGGGTTCGGCATCAATAATAACAACGCGGAGCGCTCCTGACTCCTGACTCCTGAATTCTGACTCCTGCTTTTTATGTCCATTCTCATCATCACACACAGCGACGATAACGAGAGCGTCTCGATGGTGGCTGAAGCGATCGCGCGAATGGGCGGCCAGACGATCCGCTTTGACACCGACCGCTACCCGACCGAGGTGCGTCTGACTGCTTACCAAGGCCCAAGCTTCGAGGGGGACGAGCGTCTTACGCTTACGAATGAAGAAGGCGAGTTCGATCTGCGTCAGGTTACAGCTATCTGGCATCGTCGTCTCAGCTTCGGTGTTGGCCTTCCGGCGACGCTCGACAGGCAGCTGCGCCATGCGTCGATCGGTGAAGCGAGTGCTGCCGCTCACGGCATGCTCGCCAGTCTCAAAGCCTTCCGAATGGATCACGTGCAACACATCCGTTACGCCGAGAACAAGCAGCTACAGCTACAGGCGGCGCGTGAAATCGGATTGGACACGCCGCGCACTCTGACAACGAATGATCCAACCGCGGTCCGCGAGTTCGCAAAAAGCTGCGAGGGCGGGATGGTGACGAAGATGCTCTCGTCGTTCGCGGTCTATGAAGAAGGAAAAGAACACGTCGTCTTCACCAACCAGGTGAAGCCCGAAGACCTGGCAGACCTGTCCGGCTTGAGTCTTTGCCCGGCAACTTTTCAGGAGATGCTCGCCAAGTCGCTTGAGCTTCGCGTGACGGTCGTGGGCCAACGCGTTATGTCCGCGTCGCTCGATTCGCAAACTTCCGCGCGCGCCACATATGATTGGCGCCGCGACGGTGTTCGCATGATAGGGGATTGGCAGCCGTACCAACTCCCGCGCGAAATCGAAGAAAAAGTGCTGCGCCTGATGGATTACTTTTCGTTGAACTACGGCGCGATCGACATCATCCTGACGCCGGACGGACGGCATATCTTTCTCGAGCTCAACCCGTCGGGTGAATTCTTCTGGCTCGAACAAACATGTGGCCTTCCGATTTCTCAGGCCATCGCAGAGCTCCTCGTCGGAAACTCCGCCCGCCGCCTGCGTGATGGTCAGTAAGTTTGTGCACAGGAAAAGGCGGTTCTCGCAAAGGCGCGGGCAGTCGATAGCTTCAAGCTTCGGGCAAGACGCAGTTGGGAAGGGGGCAGTCGGTAATTTCAGGTTGCGCTATATTCAGGTCGCCCCCGCTCAAGTTTCATAAGACCCAAGACTTGTTGGTGGGTGATCATCGGGCGGGGCGCATTGAGCTAATGGAAACTTGAATCTGATGGCTGCCCCCTTCCCAACTGCGTCTTACCCCAAACTTGAAGCTTTCGACCGACCCCTTCCCAACCTGCATGTGCCCGACTTGAGTCATTCTTTCTCATCCAGGCCTGCACATCCGCCGCACTCTCACTGTTCACAAAAGTAGACGCCGGTGTCTTGTATCCAGGACTCCTCTGCGCGATTCAGCCATAACGCTAACCTATACTCTCGTCTTTCAATCAACGCTCTGTCGGCATGTAGATTGCGATTGCGTCAATAATTCCTCGTCTCTAAATCCCCTTCGAAGAGGTAAAAATTATGGCAACCAAAAAGAAAGCTCCAGCAAAGAAGTCCGCCAAACCCGCCGGTGTAAAGAAGGTCGCAAAGGCCGTCGTAGCGGCGGAGATCCCCGCAGCAACCTCCGCTATTCCTGACCAGGTTCGGCAGTTTCTTTCGCGTACTTCCATTCCCAAGGGATTTGTCAAAGCCAAGCAGTTCACACTTTTGGATCTGCGACAGCGTTTAAACGAAGTCAATCTGCGGCCCACCGTTTCGCTGGACCAGTTGTTGGCCAGCGCGAACCGCATCAAGGTGGCTGAGGTACCGGTTGAGAAATTGCCGGAAGACGTCAGAGAGTCTATCCCCGCAATGAAGCCGTCGGTGCGACGTTTTCACGGCGTGAAGATTCCGCTCTACTGGTTTCCATTTCCGTGGTTGAGTTCTGCGTGTGCGGATAAATTCGGATACATGTCCTCCGCAGCCACTCGAGCGGCAACCAGGCTGCCGTTCAACGTCGCATCGCAGGCGCTCCTCGGCCAGCTCGGAAATATGATGGGAGACCCCGGCCGCGATCCGAATCCCGCGTCTCAGAATCCGGCTGATCCAGGCGTTTCAATAATTCCCGCGGGCTTCACCTACTTCGGCCAGTTTGTGGACCATGACATCACGTTCGATGTTTCGTCGACACTCGACGCCGATACCGACGCGAATACGATCAATAACATGCGAAGCCCGGCGCTGGATCTCGATTCGGTTTATGGGCAAGGGCCGGGACTGGACCCTTTCCTCTACGTGTTCCCTACAGTCGGACCGCCGACTGCAATCAAGCTTCATAGGGGCACGAACACGCCCGTTGGCCCAGGCGGCCCCAGCAACAACGGCAACCCCGGAGGAATGGTCCAGCAGACCAACTGGGACGTGCCGCGTATGCCGGGCACGAACACAGCCGTGATCGGCGATCCGCGCAACGATGAAAACCTGATCATCGTGCAGTTTCAGCACGCAATGCTTCGCTTCCACAACGCAGTCGTTGACTTGCTGGTGGCGGTCGGCTTCGCGGGCGACATTTTCGCGGAAGCCAAACGCATCGTGACGCATCACTACCAATGGGCCGTCGTGCACGACTTCCTTCAAAGAGTCTGCGGACTCGCGGCGGTCAACAACGCGATGGCGACCGTGGTCGCTCCCGTCGGCAGTCCGTTCCGCATGCCGGTCGAATTCGCCGTAGCGGCTTACCGATTCGGCCACAGCATGATCCGTGATCGCTACTGGGTGAACTTCAACTTCCCGAACGCCACGCTGGGCCAGGTATTCGAGTTCAATCGCAATCCACGCCTGCCGGTTTTCTCCAACTGGGTTGTCGACTTCAACTCGTTCTTCGACACGGGCGTGCCGGTGCCTGTTCACAACAAGGCCCGCCGGATCGACAGCTTCATCGCAACCGGATTGGAATCGTTGCCGGGGTTTGCAGGGATGATGGCGATTCTGGCTACGCGAAATCTGCGACGCGGACTGGCCCTCGGTCTGCCAAGCGGGCAGGGAATGGCCGCGTCTTTCGGCATACCGCCGATGACCGCCGCGCAGTTGACGGCAGGATTGCCGGCGGCGGAAATCGCCGTGCTGAACTCCGGCGGCGGAGTGCTGCTTAACAAGACGCCGCTCTGGTACTACGTGCTGAGAGAGGCTTCCGTGCTCGGCGGCGGTAATCAGCTCGGCCCGGTCGGAGGCAGGATCGTAGCGGAAACGTTCGTGCGGATCTTGAAGCGCGACGCGTCGTCTTACCTGAACGTAGGCGGCGGGTTCGTGCCGATGCTCCCATCAGCCGCGCCCGGAAATTTCACGGTGGCTGATTTGGTGACGTTCGCGGGTGTGACGCAACCGTAAGCTTCGCACTCGGGACGCGGGCAGACATTGGATTCAAGTATCGAGTACCTCGCAGTCGGGAAGGGGGCAGTCATTGAGTTCAAAAATCTCTAAGCTCAATGCGCCCCCGCTCAATCTTGCGGTATCCCATGCGGTGAAGTGAAAGAAAAGACGGTTTCACGCAAAGGCGCAAGGAAAAGAAAGCAGAAGACGCAAAGAGAGCCGTCGAGATCTTTGCAATTTTGACGGCGTCCTACATTGTTTCGCCCTCACCCCTTTATGCTTTCTTTTCCTTGCGCCTTTGCGTGAATCCCCGACGCAACAATTTACAAACTGACCCAGAACCCTACAAACACCTCGCTTGACAAAGAAAATCCTCCCACCTAAGGTGCTTGTCAGGCGTACTCCTTTCATCTCTCGCTGAATTCACTCGAACTGCTTCCAGTTCGACCCCGGCTCAGACGAGATGATGCAAAGCTAACAGCTCGTATCGCCGATCGTCGTTACGATGCGGCGGTAAATATTATGTAACCCGTCTTCGCGGACGGGCTTTCTTTTTCAGGCTTGGCGAGGAATTTCGATTCCTTTCAAACCTAATTTCAAGGACTACAATTCAAAGGAAAAACATGAACGCAATCAAAGTTAATCGAAGGTCTTTAGTTTTGGGTCTGGCCCTTCTGTGCCTTACCTTGTCGGCTGTCTCGTTGAGTCGCGCCGCTGTTTCTACGGCAGCACCGGTCGTCAACTCCGTTCAAAACAAGACGCTGGATTTCACTCTCGTGAACCAGACGGGCTATGGCATCAAGCTGCTTTATATTGGACCGACCAGCACTCCTGAATGGACCGAAGACATGGAAATTCTTAAGGGGAGAACTTTCCAAACCGGAACTCAGATGCCGATCCGATTTAACTCCAGGACACAGGCGAAGAAGTGGGACATCATGGTGGAGTGGACAGACGGCTCAAAGAGCGCGCAATGGATAGGACTCGACCTGTCTACGGTCGAGAAACTGACGATACTCTACGATGCCGATACGGACAAAACGTCCTTCCGCGTCAACTAAAGAAGTCGGGTTACAGTACGCGTATACACTTGAATAAAAGCAGAGGCGGTGAGTCTTATGGCTCGCCGCCTTTTCTTCTCCGGGCGACTTCAAAACCGGCTTTGCCTGGATATGAAGTACTAGTCATATAGGAAAAAGTCCCGTAGGGACGACATGTTTATAGCCGAAGATTGTTCTTTGGAAGTTAGAGCCCGTTTACGGGCGAAACAGCAAACATTTCGCTCGTCCTGAACTGGATGAACTGACGGGGCATACACAGAAATTGTCGGTGAGAGGTCCGCGTTAGCGGACCAGATGATAATAGCCCAGCAGTTTACTGCTGGGACCCGGAGCAAAAGGTCTAATAGTCCGCAGAGCGGACGGCTGAATGGTGGCCGCGAGATTTCGTTTCCTTTCAGTCGTCCGTTCCACGGACTACCCATCGCGTGTCCTTGTATCCCCAGCGATAAATCGCCGGGCTATTTTCATTTCATCCGCTGCGCGGACTAATACAAACCAGTTGTTGTGCAAAGCCTCTGGCGGGTGGATTGAATAAAGGTGGATTGAATAAAGGCGGATTTGATTGCAGCGCGCGGTGGGGTGGTTTACTTCAAACGCTCTCACTCACTACTTCTTAGTTTTCTGATCGGCGGTCTTCAAGCCGGCCAGGGACTGTTACTGTTAAGGAGGGCTCCCGACTCGCTAATTCCGCGAGCGAGCCCTCCTTAACAGTCGGGCTACTGCCCCGGGGAGTCGTTCGACTTACCTTTTCAGAGGTTCCTTCAGTTAGCCGTTTACCAGCAATAGGCACTACCTTTGAAAGTCAGCGACAAACTGAAGTTTTGTCGGACATCAAATTGAGCCCGCCCTATCGTTCGAAATTCGTCAGTTGCTGAAGCCATTCACACATTTCCTTAATTTTCCTGAGGAAATTTGAAAGAGTTGTTTGGAAAAGTCGCGAGGAAACTCGATTAGGTCGCGATCAAAGTCGATTAGGCCGTGAGGAAACTCGATTAGGCCGTGAGGAAACTCGATTAGGCCGTGAGGAAACTCGATTAGGCCGTGAGGAAACTCGATTAGGCCGCGAGGAAACTCGATTAAGTCGCGAGGAAACTCGATTAGGTCGCGAGGAAACTCGATTAGGTCGCGAGGAAACTCGATTAGGTCGCGAGGAAACTCGATTAGGTCGCGAGGAAACTCGATTAGGTCGCGAGTCAAGTTTCGAATCAAACGCAGTTGGGAAGGGGGCAGTCGGTAGCTTCAAGTTGCGCTATGTTCAAGTCGCCCCCGCTCAAGTTTCATGAGACTCACGGGTGGTTGTTAGCGAGCATCGAGCGGGGGCGCATTGAGCTAATGGAGACTTGAATTTGACGACTGCCCCCTTCCCAACTGCGTTTGACTCGAAACTTGAAGCTACCGACCACACCCTTCCCGACCTGCGAGGTACTCGATCCTGAATTGTTTCTTGCAGAGAACTACGCAATTCTTGTCATATTTAATCCTTTCGCGGTGTAACTAATATTAAGTAGACAACTGCGCGGAGGCCTTAGGATGAGAACTTCTCACAGGACCACTATCTTGAGCGTAGCCACAACGCTTCTTCTTCTGTTTTCCGTAACCGGTTACAGCCAGACAGACATCACAAAAAGCGAAGGCGTGACGAGTCCGTGGCATCAGGCTCAGCTCGCAAAGATCGCTTTCACCTCGAGCACCGCGCCGGTTGAAGGCCTCAGGGAAACTGACTTTCTCAAGACCTTTGAATTGAAGGAACCGGTTGATCTAGCGTTCGTGGCGTACATGGGAAATTCGCTGACGAATTATCTGCATCGTCTGGCGCCGGAATTGTCAGTGGCCCAGCTTTCTCAAAACGGCAGTCATCAGCTTTCGTTTTACGTCGATGGTGCTTTGATCCATGCAGACAATATTCATCCCGCCGCGATCTCAGCGGAAAACAAGAACACCAAAACAACCTTCCGCATCGCGTTTCTAAAATCGGCGGATAAAGAAGCGCCGTGGGGCGCTACGTGGCATCGATTCCTGCTCAGCGGCGGCGATCAGGCGCTGACGGCGGGAAAGCACGTATTGAGGCTGGAGCTGCGACCGTACTTGAAAATGACGGAGCTAAAAGTTGGCGAGTTGATTGCGGCCGGTGATTTACCGTTGACAGTCGTAAGACCAAAGATCGATGAAAAGCTGGCGGCGATTCAGCCCATCGCAGCGGGCAGCGGTTGGCCGCTCTCCCAGTTTGACTACGACAAAGAAAAAATCCAGGAGCTTAATCGCAAAATCGCCGAGGGCCTCTTTAAAGAGATCAAGAGCATCGTCGTCATCAAAGACGGCAGATTGTTAATCGAAGAGTACTTCAACGGCGCGGATCGAATCACGCTGCACGACACGCGTTCGGTGGGTAAATCGTTTGCGTCGACGATGATGGGCATAGCGATCAATGACGGCTACATCAAGAGCGAGAACCAGACGCTGAAAGACTTCTACGACCTGACGAAGTACGCCAACCATTCTCCGAAGAAGGAAACGGTGACGCTCAAAAATCTGCTGACGATGAGTTCGGGTTTCGATGCTAATGATGATGACGAGGACTCGCCTGGCAACGAAGAGAAGATGTATCCCACCGCTGACTGGATTAAATTTACGCTTGATCTGCCGATGGACGACAAGACCAGCGTAGGAGAGCAGTGGCGATACTTTACCGCCGGGGCCGTCATGTTGGGCGACATAGTTAATAAGTCGGTTCCCGGAGGGCTTGAAAAATACGCGGACCAAAAACTCTTCCAGCCGCTGGGTATTAAAAAATACGAATGGCAATTCACGCCGCAGAGAGTTCCCAGCACGGCCGGCGGTTTAAAGATGAGCTCGCTTGATTTTGCGAAGTATGGGCAGCTTTACAAGAACGGTGGGAGTTGGGAAGGAAAGCAAGTTTTGCCGCGGAGCTGGGTGGATAAGACATTCACCAGATACATAACTACGCCTTACGATCCGAACGTGCATTACGGTTATCTGTTCTGGAACGTTACTTACAAGGTGAATGGCAAACCGGTCGAAGCGTTCTTCGCTACCGGAAACGGCGGCAACAAGATATTCGTTTTCAAGGACCAGCCGCTGGTGGTCGTTATCACCGCGACGGCTTACGGTAAGGCGTACATGCATCGACAGGCGGACAGCATTATGGAGCGATATGTTTTGCCGGCGGTGGCGGGTGTGGCTGGTAAATAGTGAATGGTGAATAGTAAATGGCAAGCCCGCGGAGCGGGCGACCGAATAATTCCTGGGGCGTGAGCCCCAGGAATTGATGCAAAGAGAATATACGAGCCCGCGGAGCGGGCGACACTCGATGCGTTACGATCACAACCGCGATGAGTGTCGCCCGCTTTGCGGGCTCGATTGGTTTGAGTGGATTTGTTCCTGGGGCTTACGCCCCAGGCTTTATTCGGTCGTCCGCTTACGCGGACTTCAAAACTGCGCGCGTTGTCAAACATCTAACCTTTTCGCCGAATCGAATAGAGCCGTTTTTCTGTTCGTATCAGCAATCGATCTCCCACCAGCGCAGGCGACGCCAGCGTAAAGTCATCCAGATCGTTAACGTGCAGCAGCTTGAATTCTTCCGCCGTGGACACCACAAACGTCTGTCCTTCTTCACTCAAACAAAACAGCTTTCCGTTGTAGGCCCAGGGCGACGTGGTGAAAGCCGTGGCCGCCGGGTCAATACGCGTCTTGTAATTCTGCTTCCCGGTCTTGGCGTCAAAGCGTGTCAGAATCCCGGTTTCAGTCAACGTGAAGATAGCTCCCTGATAAGCCAACGCCGAGGGCAGGTAAGTTCCACCGCGCGGTTGCGACCAGACTACATACTCGTTCGAGGTCTTATCTTTTTCTAACGAGATATTGCCCGAGGCGCCCGGCTTAATCGCGAACATCGGGCGTCCTCGACCGGCGTCTATGTAAAGCAAGCCTTGGTAAGCGAACGGCGTTGGAATCGGAGTTATTGCCATCCCGGATAGACGCCACAATTCTTTTCCAGCCATGTCGTAGCTCACAGCCTCTCGCGGTCCAATCGTGATGATCTCGGTACGTTGCGCGTGCTGCCAGATAAATGGCGTGGCCCAGCCCGAGCGTTGCACCGGCTGTTCTCTACCACCCAGATCGCGTTCCGTGCGCCACACCTGCTTGCCGGTCTTTTTGTCGAACGCGGCAACGTATTGCTGTTTCTGGTTATCATTCACAGTGATCAGAAGATTCCCAGCCAGGGCCGGCGAGCTCCCGGTTCCGAAGTCCAGGTAGATCGGAAACGATTCCAGCGGCGTGGTCCACGCGGTCTTGCCCTTCGTGTCGATTGCCCATAACCCCATGTTGGCTACGAAGACATAGATGAACTTTCCATCGGTCACGGGAGTTTCTGAAACAAAACTGTTCTTGCGATGACGCCCGCCCGGCGGCCTCCCTGTGAAGAACTCGTTCTTCCATTCGACCTTTCCGCTCTTCAGGTTCAGACAGTAAAGAACATAGTGCAGTGTTACTTCGTTCGGAAGTTCTATATCGCGCTCGGTCAGTCGCCTGACAACCTCTTCGTCAGAGAGCCCCTGCTTCGCAAGTTCAGCAGCGTACTCGTTGCTATATTCAGTGCCGGTCTGCGGCGGCTTCGACTTGCCATCGGTGACAACGGTAGTCACGTAGACCCTTCCGCCCGTCACGATCGGCGAAGACCATCCGCGCCCCGGGACGTCGAGCGACCACTCTACGTTTTCGGTTTTGGACCAACGGTCAGCCAGCTTCGGATGCGTCCCGACGGAGTTTGATTCGGGTCCGCGGAACTGTGGCCAGGTTGAGTTTTGAGCGTGAGCTGGGAGGGAAGCGAGCAACAGGGCAGATGCCAGGATAGAGAACTGCGAAATGACGGGGAGTATTCCTGAAGCGCGGCTGATTTGGAGTTTGAAAGGGAATATTCTCATTTTTCTGATTGTGTGCAGTCAATTTTATCGGAGCGAGACATGGAGCAGAGGATTCTACTCTGATTTCACGATCGCGGATGATACGGCGAGCCGGCGCGGCGGGCAAGGATTGTGTGACGAACGGTGTAGGAAAGGGATGAACTGATATCCGACGAACTTCAATGGAGCGCAGGCGAGCCGCCTGCGCTCCATCGGCCTGCGCTCCATCGATTGAACTTTGCTCGCGTTCTCTTACAATAGGCCATCCAATATTCATCACACACTCGGCTCTGGAGGTTTCAATGATTCGCACTGGCTCACGCGTTTACAGCTTGATTCTGATATTTGCGCTTTGTCTTAACATCGCGGCACAGGGGCACATTCTTCAGCAGCCTGCCCAGGGCGATGCGTGGAAGAAGGAGGCGATGGCAAAGATGGAGACTGAACTCATAACGAAGCACGGTCAGCTCCAACGCGAACGCATCCAGCGCGGGTTGAAGCAGGTCAGCGATTTTTGGCGCACGGAGGATGGCTCTCGTGCCGTCTTCGAAGAATTCGTGCGAACGAATTTTGCCGGCGATCAGGCAACGCTCGATCAGATGTTTGAACGCTTTCAGCATAACCTCGAGCAGCTGGATGGACACATGGCCGAGATCGGGCGCGAGTTTCGTCAACAGTCGGATCTGGATACCGGCCCCATTCTTCCCTTTGACGATCTGTACGCCGGCTATGATCCGTCAGCGCACGTGACCGACGATTTCTTTCAAAACAAATTGGCCTTCGTGGTTCTGCTCAATTTTCCTTTGACGACTCTCGATCAGAGGCTGACCGACGGCATCAACTGGTCTCGTCGTCAATGGGCCGAAGCTCGATTGGCTCAGCGCTTTTCCAAACGCATTCCCGCTGAAGTCAATCAGGCAATCTCTGAGGCAAGTGCGGACAGCGGGCGCTACATAGCCGAATACAACATCTGGATGCATCACCTCGTCGATCAGAAGGGCGAGCGGATTTTCCCGGCCGGACTGCGACTTCTTTCGCATTGGAATTTGCGCGACGAGATCAAAGCCAACTACTCCGAAAGCGAAAAGGGTTTACAGAAGCAACGCATGATTCAACAGGTGATGGAAAGAATTGTTGATCAGACCATCCCGGCCATCGCCGTGAACAACCCGCGCGTCGACTGGAATCCGGTTACGAATGAAGTGAAGCCCGCCACTGTTGACGACGCTCCGAATGCTGGGCCAACGCCGGCCGGTACGCCAACCAACGCTCCTGAACCAAACACGCGATACGCCAAACTGCTGATGGATTTTCAGGCGGTGCGAAAAGCCGATCGCTACTCGCCCACCGCGCCGACATTCATCGCGCGCCGCTTCGATGAGGGTCGCGAAATACCCGAAGCACGCGTCAGACAAATGTTCGAACAGGTCCTGGCGTCTCCGCTGCTTGCGGAAGTTGCAAAGTTGGTGGAGCGGCGACTCGGCCGCAAACTCGAGCCGTTTGATATCTGGTACAACGGCTTTCGTCCGCGTGGTACCTATACCGAAGCACAGCTGGACGAGATTGTGAGAAAGAAATATCCGACCGCCGATGCTTACAAGAAAGACATTCCCGAACTGCTGGTGAAACTCGGATTCTCGAAGGAGCGGGCCGAATACCTGGCCAACAACATCCTGGTAGATCCGGCGCGCGGGTCCGGGCATGCGCTGGGCGCAAGCATGCGTGCGGCCAAAGCGCATTTGCGCACGCGCGTCGGCGCCAACGGCATGGATTACAAGGGCTACAACATAGCGGTCCACGAAATGGGCCACAACGTAGAACAGACTTTCTCGCTTAACAACATCGACTACTACACGCTGCAGGGCGTGCCGAATACCGCGTTCACCGAAGCGCTTGCTTTTGTTTTCCAGGGACACGATCTGGAATTGCTCGGCCTGGCTAAGCCGGATGCGCAGGGCCACGCGATGAAGACTCTGGATGATTTTTGGGGCGCGGCCGAAATAGCCGGCGTGGCGCTGGTAGACATGGGCGTCTGGCATTGGATGTATGAACATCCCGAGGCCACGCCGGCCCAGTTGAAGGATGCTACTGTGCAGATATCGAAGGATGTCTGGAACAAGTACTTCGCGAATATTTTTAGCAAGCGCGATGTAGTGTTGCTGGGAATTTACTCGCACATGATCGATTCGTTTTTGTATCTGCCGGACTATCCGCTGGGCCACATGATCGCGTTTCAGATCGAGGAGCAGATGGAGAAGGCCGCGGCCGGTGGAGCAGGCAAAGGATCTGAAAAGAAAACTTTGGGCACGGAGTTTGAGCGGATGGCTACAGTCGGCAACGTAGTGCCTGATCTCTGGATGAAGAAAGCAACCGGCGCGCCGGTCGGACCGGAGGCGTTGCTAAATGCGACGGAGAAGGCGTTGAAGGATATTCGGTGATTGGGAAGGAGACGGACAACCGACGGAGCGCAGGCGGCTCGCCTGCGCTCCATCAGATTTCAGGCAGCGCCGACTGCGTTCCCGGGTACGCGGGGCTTCTGCACAACGGCGGATTTGACCGGCGCTTTCACCGTGGACCTCAGCTCTTTCCAGTGAATTGCGACGTCGGCCAATGGAACTGACAGCGCGAGGCACGACCAAATAATCGCCTGGACGATTTCGACTCCGAGAGCTTCCCATCCGGTGATTCCCATGACAAACCGAGCGGCGATGAAGACAAGCGCGATCGCGTAGCTACGCGTGGCCCACTGGCGATGAAGAGCGATCTTGCGTTTCATTGCGAAGAAACCTGCAAGGAACGTGGCGCCCATCAACATGCAAGCATCGACGATTGCCAGAATCGTGAACGAACGAGGCGCGCCAAATCTCTCCTGGTAATACTGAATGTATGCGCCGAGCGGTGCGGTACCGAGTGCGCCGAGGACATACAGTCGCCCCAGTACGCGATGCGCTTTGGTAAATCGCTGTCGCATTCGATCCGAAAACTGAAACGGGGCTACCAGAAGCACGATCGTGCCGAAAATGCCGTGCGGCAGCAACCACCACTTAAACGACTCGTAGCGTTGCCACGCCGGATGATCGGAATCGACCAGAAAGCGTTCGTTGTGATAGAGCACATAAACGCTGGTCACGGCAATTATTAAGAAAATTACGTGTTTCGCCTTAAGCTTCATCGGGGAACTCCTTTCTCCTCTGTTTACGAACGCGTAAATTGGAATGGATTCGTATCACCCGAAGCGAGGAAAGTTTTTGGCGGCGGTTCAGTTCCGAGAGAATGTCCGACAAACTTCAGTTTGTCGTGCGGATTCGACAAACTGAAGTTTGTCGGACATCAGGCAACCGTCTTGCCGACGGAGTCGATTCGCGGTAATAGTTTGGCCATGACTTTACCTTATGAACATGACGCGTTGCGGGGGCGGGTGGCCGTGGTTGCCGGCGCTACGCGCGGAGCTGGGAGAGGAATCGCTTCTGCGCTCGGCGAGGCGGGCGCGACCGTCATCTGCACCGGGCGAAGCAGCACGCAGCGAAAACTTAAGTCGGACTACGATCGCAGCGAGACGATCGAGGAAACCGCAGAGTTAGTCACAAGCCTGGGCGGGAAGGGCATTGCCATACCGATCGATCACCTGGTGCCAGATGATGTGAAGGGATTGGCAGAACGTCTTAAGAACGAATTCGGAAAGATCGACATTCTGGTAAACGACATTTGGGGTGCCGAGGTCCTGAAGGGCGGCCCGCCGGAGTGGAACACGCCGGTCTGGGAGTTAGATCTGGAGAAGGGTTTGCGAATACTGCGTCTGGCAATCGACACTCACATCATCACTTCAAAGTATCTACTGCCGTTGCTAATTTCCGAGCCCGGTGGGCTGCTGATCGAAGTCACTGATGGAACTACGAAATACAACGCATCGCACTACCGAATTTCTGTTTATTACGATCTGGCCAAAGTCGCTGTGAACCGGCTCGCGTTTTCGCAGGGACACGAACTCGCGCCATACGGAGCGACGGCGGTGGCGATCACGCCCGGGTGGCTTCGGTCGGAGATGATGCTCGAGCACTTTGGCGTAACGGAGAACAACTGGCGTGATGCGGTTGATCCTGCTCGAGCCGAGAAGGGAGAACCAGTGGCGCCGCCCGATTTCGTATTTTCTGAATCGCCTCGTTACGTGGGTCGCGCGATTGCTTCGCTGGCAATTGATCCGGATCGAGCGCGTTGGAACCAACAATCGGTGACGTCAGGCGAACTGGCGAGAGTGTATGGCTTCACCGATGTCGACGTGACGATGCCGGATGTTTGGGGGAAGATGGAAGAGAGTGAGGAGTGATCGGAAGTCAGGGGTCAGGAGTTAGGGGCCAGGGGTCAGGGGTCAGGGGTCAGGGGTCAGCGAGTTTCGTGTTGATTCGTGGTTCGTTTCCCAACCGGCCCTCCTATCGCGAGAACGTGGACGAGCCCTCCATAACTGTCGGGCTACTGCCCCAGGGTACAGTGAGTGGCTCTAGCGAATAGGATCCCATCATCAGTCGGATCTTGCTATTTCTCGAACTTGTCAAAATACCTGTGCCACACCGCGGGGCAGTAGCCCGACAGTTATGGAGGGCTCGTCCACATTGAATTCAACTCGAAATCAATCTCTTGAACCCTCATGGGCGGTAAGGCTACTGACTGCATCCACTGACACCCACGTCCCGTTAAACGCCGCGGTTCCGCACAAGGCATCGATAGCCAGATCGTCAGTAACGTCATTGATGCTTTCGCCCGCGTGGTCTTGAGCAACTTCCAATCGAACGCCAAGCCGATCGTGCCCCCAGCCATGCGGAATGCTCACAACGCCGGGCATCATTTCGTCCGAGATCTCGATCGGCACTTCTAACGACCCCACTCTTGATCGCACCGAGACCGTTTGGCCCTGCTTGAAATCTCGCTCTGAGGCGTCCGTTGGATGCATGAGAATTGTACATGCCGGCTTTCCTTTGACCAGCCTTTCACTGTTGTGCATCCACGAGTTGTTGCTGCGCAGTTGGCGGCGGCCGATCAAGAGTAGATGGCCGTTTGAGTGGATAGCGGAATCGCGTGACGATGAAGTTTCGGGAGCGGCCGGCCTGCGCTCCCAACCGCGCTCGAACTTTGCTTTCACGCGTTCGATGTCTTTCACCAGCACTTCCGGCGCCAGCTCAATGCGTTTATCAGAAGTACGCAACCGTCCCGGCAAGCACGGGCGCAACGGGCCGAGATCGATTCCGTGAACAGCTTTCTTAAGCTTTCGCAAACTCAAACCCATGCCAAAACCCTTCGCGAAAGGATTGAGCCCTCCGCCGTATGGTCCAAACCGTAATCCCAAATCGAGAATTCTTTCCGGTCCAAAGAATCGTCTGCCAACCTTCCGCTTCACACTTCCGAAGATCTTGCCGACCGATCCGGTGGCTTCCATGCGTGTTTGCAACTCGAGCAGGATCTCCCAGTCGTGTCTCGTCTCGGCGGCTGGCTCAAACAACGGAGGCGAAAATTTGGCGATGTTGCGGACTGCCAGCAGATGGAACGCCAGATCATAATGTCCACGCTCGAGCGCGGAACTGGGTGGCAGGATAATGTTCGCGTGCCGGGTCGTCTCATTAATATATGGATCGATTGAGACCATGAACTCGAGGCCGTCGAGCGCGCGATCCAACTGGCGACCGTTGGGTGTCGACAGCACGGGGTTGCCGGCAGTCGTTACCACAGCTTTGATTTGGCCCGGACCTTCGGTAAGAATTTCTTCAGCCAGCGCGACTACCGGCAACTCTCCCGCGAACTCGGGGAGCTTTCTCACGCGGCTTTGCCAGCGTCCGAAACTGCCGCGCGGCGATAACGAATCGGGCGCCGTGATCGGATCGAACGCGGGCAGAGCAAACATCGCACCGCCGGGTCGATCCAAATTGCCCGTCACGATATTCAGAACGTTAATCAGCCACTGGCATACGCCGCCGAACTCCTGCGTGCTGACGCCGATTCTGCCGTAACAGACTGCCGATTCGGCGGCCGCGAACTCTCTTGCCAGCAGGCGTATTTGATCTGAGTCGATTCCGGTTATTGATGCGATTTCTTCCGGAGGGAATTCGGAAACGAGCTGTTCGACGACATCCACACCTTTTGTGAATTCAGCCAGTGGCCCCAATCGGGTTAGCCCTTCCTTAAAAACTACGTGCAGCAACGCCAGAAGCAACAGGACATCCGTCCCCGGTCTTATAAAGAGATGGCGGTCGGCCAACCGCGCGGTTTCGTTGAAGCGCGGGTCGACGAGGATCACTTTGCCTCCGCGCGCGCGAATTTCTTTTAGCCTTCGACCCATGCCCGGCGCGGTCATCATGCTTCCGTTTGAAACCGCCGGGTTCGCTCCCAGGATCAAAAAATATTCTGTGCGATCGATATCGGGAACGGGGAGGAGGAGCTGATGTCCGAACATCAAGTAAGCGGATAAATGATGCGCGAGTTGGTCAACCGAGGTTGCGGAAAACCTGTTGCGTGTATGCAGGCTTCGGATAAAGCCGGGCGCGAACAACATCGCGCCGTAGTTATGAACGTTTGGGTTTCCGAGATAAGTCGCGACGGCACTTCTTCCGTGCTTCGCCTGAACGCGCTTTAGATTCTGGGCCACTTCGTCAAAAGCTTCGTCCCACGAGATGCGCTCCCAACCATTGGCCGTGCGGCGAACGGGATGTTTGAGCCGGTCTTTGTCGAAGTGAAGATCCTGCAGGGCGACGGCCTTTGGGCAGATGTAGCCATGGCTGAGCGGATCGTCTTTGTCACCGCGGATATCCAGACGTTGATCGGATTGGACGGCGATCTCGATACCGCAAATCGCTTCGCAGAGATTGCAGTTGCGATAGTGAAGGGAAGTGTTAGCAGCGGTGATCACCGGATGAGCTTAGCATCGCAGCGGTTGTTTGATAACCCGCGAGAGAATGTCCGACAAACTTCAGTTTGTTGCGCGGATTCGACAAACTGAAGTTTGTCGTACAGAGCGAACGGATAAAGCCTGGGGCGTGAGCCCCAGGCTTTATTCGGACGTCCACTTCGCGGACTCGACTTCAATACTCACGGGGTCCTCTTGGGCCTTACGCAACTCACACGTGTTGATCAACCAGTATCGTATTTCCATCCTGGTCCATCGCCATGAAGCTGGCGGGCCCGGTCGTAGTCTCGTCCGCTTCCTGCATAAACTGCACGCCTTGCGCCTTCAACTCGCGTTGCAGATCGCGGATGTCTGTGAAAGATTCCAGGCTCTGTGCGTTGCTGTCCCAACCCGGATTGAACGTGAGAATATTTTGCTCGAACATGCCCTGGAACAACCCTATGTTCGTATCGCCGTTCTTCATGATCAGCCAATTTTGCGATTGATCGCCGCCGAATACTGTAAACCCCAACTTCTGGTAAAAGACTTTCGATGCTTCGATATCTTTTACTGCCAAACTAACAGAGAAATTTCCCAGCTCCATAATTTGCTCCTTCATCGATAATGGATCGATTCAATTAAGAGAAAGCGAAAGACAATTTCACGCAAAGGGAATCAGCAGGACTTCACTGCGCCGCGACACTCGCCGGCTGACCGTCGTCGATGCCAGCCGTGTTTTTCTTCTTCCTAAGAACGGCCGCTGAGATCAAGGTCACGATCAAGCCCACCGGAAACGGCTCAATGAATGTAAACGCGGCGTTGATCAGCGGATTGTCATACAGCGTTTTGAACTCTTTCATCTGCTGAACCTGTGCGTCGATCGCCTGCTGAGTTTCCCCGGCAGCTCTTGCTTTCTCAACCAGGTAACTCGAGTACCTGTCCAGAAAATCCGGCATGAATTTGAAGTAGAGAATCTCCCATGCGATGACATAGCAGATACAAGCGATCACCGTGATCAGAATTCCTACCGCGAAGGCCCGGCCAAATGTTATGCGGCCGCCGCCCACGTTTTCGCGATACGAGCGAATGCCAAAGAACACCAGCATAAAAGCGAGGAGCATCGTCGTGAAGCCGACGATCATGCCTTTGTCGAAACCGATTTTGTCCATGAACGGCAGCGTGGCAAACATCATCGCCGCCATGATGGCGCCGCCGATCAATCCGAAGGTCAATACAGTCTTTTTCATCGAAATCATTCTCCTGTTCGAAATGCAATCTTCCGTCGTCGGTTCAGGAAAGTACCGGACGAGCGGGTTTGTGTCGTCATACTTTCGGATGATTTTTCGAGTTTGGGCGAGAAATAGTACTTTAGTTTACGAGACTAGCCACAGATGAACGCGGATAACACGGATCGAGCAAGTTAGTAAGAGAGCTGTTTGCTTCCCAACCACTTATCCGTTCAGATCCGTGTTATCCGCGTTCATCTGTGGCCCGTTTACCTCTTCTAAGGAATCAAGCCCAGCTCTTTGCCTCGCTGCACTGCCTGCGTTCTTCGCTTCGCATCGAGCTTGTCGAACAGCCTGCTCGAGTGGGTCTTGACCGTGCTTTCGCTTACGAAAAGCTTCTCGGCGATCTCGCGGTTACTTAGACCTTGCGCGATCAGCCCGAGTATTTCCAGTTCGCGTTTTGTAATCGCCAACTCCTGCAATCTCTGCTCGTTCAAAGCAAAAGGCGTCCCCGCTGGGATCATGACTTCCTTTTCGACGATCAGTTCTCGTTCGACTATGACCTGCTCTTTCCGTGTGATCTTGAGGCCGAGCCAAACGCCAACCGCGGCGAAGACCAGCGCGATCAAGCCTCCGTAAATCTCTATTGAGTGTTCCAGCACGATAAAGCGATATTCAATCAGCTTGAGCGCAGCGATCAGCAGCCCGCCGCCAAGGCCGTAGATCAGAACATGAAATAGAATTCGTTTCTTCACTTGTTAGTCCGCGAGAATTATATCAGCTAACCTCGCGGTGTCGTTGGCGCTGGTAGCGAGACTGCTTATAATCTCCACGCCCACTCAGTCCGGGCATTGGATTTGTATTTGTACTTCAAACTTTTTCGAATAGAAGGGTGAACATTGATGTTTAGAAAAACAATTGTCCAGGTTGTTTTGTTAGCTGTTGTGCTCAGTTTGTCTGGCGCCGATTTGATGGCGCAAAAACGAATCAATTTCCGCAGAGGAGCCAGCTCGGCTACGGTAAGCGGAAGAATCGGTCCAAAAGGTTATCTTGAATATGTTGTCAACGGTCGGGCCGGCCAACTGATGTCGGTCAATATCACGTCCGGCAACGGCGGAGTGATCATTAATGCGGGATCAGCCAGCGGAAAGAATTTTAGTATCGACATGACCGGTGGCGATCATGTGCTGTCCGTGGTGAACACGAAAGGTGGCTCGACGAGTTATACGTTGACGGTGGCGATTAGGTGACGGACGCCGTCGCTTAGTTTCCAATGTCCGACAAACTTTAGTTTGTCGCATCCCACGCGACAAACTAAAGTTTGTCGGACATTCTTTCTACTGCCCCACGACCCCGCAAGCCCGAAGAACCTTTTGGCATTGCTATTGCTCCTTCTTCTTCGATAGCAAAATCCTGTCTCAATTGAATGCAATGAGCACCGATACGTTTAGATTTATGTACTAACGTAAGCCGGGTTCGGCTGACAAATAGTGGAGAAATTGAAATGACTGAAAAACCTTTAACACAGGAAGCGATTGACAGCGGGCCGGAGATCGAGGCCCAGAGCGGTTTGTTCGCCAAAGCCGCTCAACATCCGATCCTTGCCGGCGGTGCTGTATTAATCGGCGCAGGGTTGGCGTACGCGGCAGCAAGGATGATTCAGGGCGCAAACGACAATTCGGAAGCTGCCAAAGATGTTCACATCGAAACTTCGATAGCGATCAACAAACCCGCAGCCGAGCTTTACGCGTTTTGGCGTGACTTCAAAAACCTGCCGCAGTTCATGAAGAACCTTGAATCAGTGACAGATGTAGGGAACGGCAAGACACATTGGATAGCCAAAGGCATCGGCGATACAAAGTTCGAGTGGGACGCGGAAATTTTCAACGAGGTCGAAAACGAGTTGGTCGCGTGGCGCTCGCTTGAAAACGCGGATGTAACGAACGCCGGATCGGTCCGCTTTCAACCGGGACCAGAGGGCCACGGAACCTACGTTCGAGTCACGATGAATTACAACCCGCCGGCGGGAAAAGTTGGCGCGACGTTGGCAAAGCTCCTGGGAACTGAACCGTCGCAGCTAATCAAAGAAGACTTGCGCAGGTTCAAACAATTAATGGAAGCGGGCGAGATCGCGACAATCGACGGCCAGAGTTCCGGGCGAGTCCTTGATGAAGCCAAAGCTTTGTCGGCTTCGGCAATTAGCACGAACGCTGTCTAACCGGCGGCGAACAGAGGGGGATTAGAAATGAAAGCAGTTTGTTGGAATGGCAAGCACGATGTGCAGGTAACCC
The DNA here is from genome assembly GCA_963702045.1 of Pyrinomonadaceae bacterium. Lineage (GTDB taxonomy): Bacteria > Acidobacteriota > Blastocatellia > Pyrinomonadales > Pyrinomonadaceae > JACMLC01. The sequence continues at coordinate 2,638,470 of OY969701.1, read as the reverse complement.
AGGTACCCGATCCGGGCATTCTCAACCCGCGCGATGCAATCTTGAAAATCACGACTACGGCAATCTGTGGATCCGATCTTCATCTTTACGACGGCTACATCCCGACCATGCAAAAGGGCGACATCCTCGGGCACGAGTTCATGGGCGAGGTAGTCGAAGTCGGTCGCGCCGTCAAGAATTTGAAGAAGGGCGACCGCGTTGTCGTCCCATTTACGATCGCTTGCGGCAACTGTTTTTTCTGTAAGCGAGATTTGTGGTCCGCCTGCGATAACAGCAATCCGAACGCATCGATGGCCGAAACGGTTTACGGATTTTCCGGCTCGGGTCTGTTCGGCTATTCGCACATGATGGGAGGTTACGCCGGCGGACAGGCTGAGTACGTGCGAGTGCCATTCGCTGATGTCGGACCTTTGCCGATTCCCGAACAGCTGAGCGACGAACAGGTGTTGTTCCTGTCTGATATTTTTCCAACCGGCTACATGGCGGCAGAGAACTGCAATATCCAACCGGGTGACACGGTCGCGGTTTGGGGTTGTGGGCCAGTCGGTCAGTTCGCGATTAAGAGCGCGCTTCTGCTTGGAGCCGAACGCGTCATAGCGATCGATGACGTGCCGGGAAGATTAGAGATGGCGGCAAGCGAAAGCGGCGCCGAAGTTCTCAATTTCAGCGACGTGGATATCTACGACAAGCTGACCGAGATGACGGGAGGCATGGGTCCTGATTCGTGCATTGACGCAGTCGGGCTCGAGGCGCACGGAACTACGATCGATGCGATATACGATCGCGCCAAGACCGCGCTTTATATGGCTACCGATCGTTCGCACGCGCTGCGCCAGGCGATCCGAGTCTGTCGCAAAGGCGGCACGGTTTCAGTTCCGGGTGTTTACGGCGGGTTCCTCGACAAGTTTCCATTCGGAGCTGCGTTTTCGAAAGGACTGACGTTCAAGATGGGCCAGACGAATGTGCACAAATATCTTCGTCCGTTGCTGAAACTAATCGAGGATGGGCGGATCGATCCGTCGTTTGTGATCACACATCGACTCGACCTCAGCGCAGCCGCGGATGGATACAAGACATTCAGTAAGGACAAAGACGAGTGCATTAAGATTGTGATGAAGCCGGGGTTGAATTGAGGGCAGGTCCAAAGTCCGATGTCCAAAGTCCGATGTCCAAAGTCCCGGGTCCAAAACGCCAGGTCTCAAGTATAAGATTCAACCAGCGCCGAAGGCGCGACAGAAGATAGCCAGGGGCGGCGTCCCGACTTGTCGGGACGCCGCCCCTGGAACTCTTACCACCCCGCGTCGAAGCCCTGAAAGGTCGACACTCCAAAATCGACGCGACGAACCACCGGCCACTCCGCATTTCAAATTCAATGCATGGTTCGTAACCCTCAACCAGCGCCGAAGGCGCGACAGAAGATCGCCCAGGGAGAGCGCCAATGCCCAGTGCTCGCTTACGTTTGGTAACTCCATTACACTATCGATATGCCGAGGGCACTCAAAGTCGAATGGACCCGAGAACACGCTCTCATTGCTCTAAACCTCTATTGCAAGCTGCCCTTCGGTAAGCTCCATCGGCGTAACCCGGCAATCATTGAAGTAGCCATGAGAATGGGCCGCTCAGCCGGTAGTCTTGCAATGAAGCTCGGCAATTTGGCATCGTTGGATCCTGTGCAGAAAGCCAGAGGCATCAAGGGGCTTTCTAAAGCTACTAAACAGGATCGAATTCTATGGAATGAATTTCAATCTGATCTAGTAAATCTTGGGCCCGAAAGCGAACAGCTCTTGCATGATCTATTTACGAAGAGCAATGATTACGAGGTAAACTTTCTGGGGCGCGACATGGTGCGAATCGAGCCTGCTGGAAATCCCCCATTCGGGCCAACCGAAGCGACTGCATCTGTCCGTGTTCGTAGGGGCCAGCAGTTCTTCCGACAAACCGTTCTGAATTCTTATGGTGTGCGCTGTTGCATAAGCGGCATCAATGTTCCGCCCCTGTTGGTGGCCAGTCATATCAAACCTTGGGCAGATTTTCCCAGCGACCGACTTGACCCGCGAAATGGTCTTTGCCTTTCAAGCCTCCATGACGCGGCGTTTGATTACGGTCTAATTACGCTAGATGATCAACTTCGTTTGGTCCTAAGTCGTCAACTTAAGAGCTTCCTCCCGTCTCAAATATTAAAAGAGAGCTTTGTCAAATTCGAGGGCAAGTCCATTCGTTTGCCTGAGAAGCTGGCTGAGCCAGAACCAGCATTTATTGGTTACCATAGAGCTTCTATTTTTCTTAGCTGACTTTACGTGCTGGGGCTGTTGTACATTGCGCTGCTTTTGAATCGCTAAGCCGTTCGGATAGCCGAAAGTTTTTGGGATTTGCCGTGCCTTAAATGGGTACGTCTCGCCCACAATTGGGGCGTATTTTTCTCTTATGCGCGATTTCATTCCTTGCATCTCCTTATAGTCACCTGGCGATCTCCTTGCAAGAGTGTGCGTAAAACATGGCGGTGAGTGGGCGTTCGTCACAGTTCACTTGCATCTCGCCTGCATTCTCTGACTTCCGTCGCCCGTTGGTTGACACACTCTACAGATTTCAGCTGGGAAAGCTGCTTTGCCTTCAAACAGCTTGTTGTAGGCATGGTGATTGCCACCATTTCACTGAGAACATTTAACCAAGTGAAAACTGATCTTAGTGAGGGAGAGCTTTATGAAGAACATTAGATGGCCGCACATCGCGCTCGTAGTTCTTGTCGCAGCAGTCGCCGGGACGGGCGTGGCGTTGTGGATGAGGAATGAACCGACTAGTTCCGCTGAAGAGCTGCCGTATGCGGCTCGTATTCAAAGAATCGATGGCGAGGTCGCTTTTAGCGATGGACTCGTGAACACCGAAAACGCGTCAAACACCGAAAATTCAGACGGCGAGTGGGTGGCCGCTACTGCGAATCAACCATTCTCAGTTGGCGATCGAATCTACACACGTGATAACTCGCGCACGTCGCTCGCTTTTGACGGGCGCAATTTTGCGAGGCTCGATCCGAACACTTCGCTTGACGTAGTGGCGTTCGACGAAGACCGTACTCAACTCGCGCTTCGCGAAGGTTCGGCAATCTTCGACGTAGGATACCTGGACCCAAACGAAGTGTTTGAAGTAGCCACGCCGTACGGTGCTGTGAACTTTGAACAACCGGGTCTCTACAACGTCGGGTTCGACGACAACGGAGGCGTGCTTGTCTCTGTGTTGAGCGGGTTGGCGCAGGTCGCAGGCCTGGCCGGTTCGGGCGAGATCAACAAGGGCGAGTTCGTGACGCTGCTGGGCCAGACCGCGGCCGAGATTGCATTGTCACGTTTGAATCGAGATGACGCTGCGTACATGGTTGACGACTACTACCGATATCAATATCCGAACTCGTACGATGGTCGTTACAACAACTACGACGCTTATCTCAGCGATCCTTACTACTACGATCCATACCATCGCAACGTGAGTTATCAGTATGCCAGTTCAACGATTCCTGGTCTTAACGATCTGGATTATTACGGTGATTGGCAGAGTATTGATGGCTATGGCCATGCATGGCGTCCGCGAGTCGACGCTGGCTGGGTTCCGTATCAGGAGGGTCAGTGGACCAACGATTATCCGTATGGGCCGACCTGGGTTTCGAGCGAGCCGTGGGGTTATGCGCCTTATCACTATGGGCGATGGGTCAACAACGGGAGCCAGTGGTATTGGATACCGGATGCTGTGAACACTACGCCAACGTATGCGCCAGCGCTGGTTGCTTTTGTGCCGTTGGATGATGCGGGCCAGATCGGTTGGGTGCCGCTTGGACCAGGCGATGTTTATGCGCCGCGTTACTATGACGACAACTGGCAGCCGAACTATCTGACGCGAGCCAACGTAGTGCCCGCGCAACTTATCAATCTGAATATACCGGGCGCGGTTACGGTTGTGTCGGTCGATGCATTCGGTCGTCCAATCGATCGGCGCACGCTGAAGAGGATTGAGAAGGAGAGGTTGACATCGCTCAGGCCGACGCTCGATCCGTTGACGCTAACTTCGCTTCGGAATGCAGTGATCCATTCGGCGTGGGGCCGCGGAAAGACGCCGCTGCCGCCGGGCATCGCTAAGAAGCTCAGAGAGACTCCGGTTTTTATCGGGCGTGATTTCAAGGAGACGCGCTTTAACAAACGGCTGGCGAAGTCCATGCGCGTGGAACGTGTTTCCGGAAAAGACCGCGACCGAAAGTTCGCAGTCAGAGATGATAATAGTGATCAAGCTCTCCAGCCTTCGCGGAAGGTTGAGCAAGCACGCAAACACGAAATAGACCGGCTTAACGGCGAAGCTTCAAAGGGGAATAAGGAGGCTAAGCGACAGGTGCAGCAGCTTGAGCAGCAACAGCAAAGAGCTGAGAAGGAGCAACGACGTGCTGCGCCTCAATCCGTGCCTCAATCCGTGCCGAAAGCGCAGGGCGAGCGCGTTGGCAATCCCGCGAAGCAGTCGCGTGCCGAGCAACAGCCGCGTGGTGCGGAAAAGCAGGATCGGAAACAGGAGCAGCGCGGGCAGCCCGCCGGTAAAGGCCAGAAGCAGGGCGGCGCAAAGGGAAAAGGGAAGCCGTAAGGGCGGGTGAATGGTGAATGGTGAATCGGGCTGCGCTGAGAAGGTGCGGCCCGATTTTTTGTGGCTGACTACTTTTGGGGGGTGGGTGTTTTCGCGCTTCGCGCTCACTGCAGGCGAGCCGCCTGCGCTCCATTGCTAGCGCTCCTTCGGCAGACGCCAATGACTACTGTTACTTCGCGGGCGCGTTTAGTTCTTTGTACATGAACGTTGCGTCTTCGAGTTCGGTCATATCGATGGGTCTCAATCATACCATCACCCGATCTCGCGCCGGACAAACTCCCTGCAACCGATCATCACCGCCACGGTCGCGCCGATGATCGCCACCGCCGTGATGCGCTCTGGCCCGGCCGCGCCATCCAGCACCGCGCGGATCGGAAGCGACCACGGGAACCACGTGCCGAGCGCTTTTGATTGGACCGCGAAGATACCCACGATCATCGCGCACATGCCGAAGCCCATGGCGACTGTGTAGCTATGCCATCGCAAACTTACCCAATGCTGAATCGCCACGGCCAACAGAGCCGACGCTGACACGGTCATCATCGGCACAACAAATGGACGCAAGGGCATCCCGCCGAGGTTCAATCCCGGATACATAAATTTGAGGAGCAGGCCGCTCCCGATCGTTCCGACAATCAAGACCGCGTGCGCCGCCCACAACAGCGTGATCGTTACTACCAACTTGCTGACATACACAGTCCAGCGCGGCGCCGGCAGTGCCAGCAGGCTCTTCCAGTTGTTTCCCGCGTTCTCCAAACCGGCCAGGAGAGATGTTTCGAGAGTCACGAACATAGGCATCATCAACAGCGTCCAAACCTCCACAGTTTGCCGCACCATGACTGCCCACGCATCTTTCCCGCCGGCTATGAAGATGCGCGCGCCTTTTGCCGTGATCGCAAATTCGAGCAGGATCATGACCAGCGGCGACACCAGCACCATCCACAACGCAAGCGTGCGCTTCAGCTTTAGGCATTCTGTTAACAGGACTCTTAAGAACATTGGCCTCCTCGATGGTCGTTCATCAAAATATCTAGCCTGACTATCCAAATCCGAAGCGGATGTTTGAAAATAGCCCAGCACTTCAGTGCTGGGTTGTAACGAATAGCGCGGTGTTGAGTCCGTGAAACGGACGACTGAAAAGTGGGTTCGGGAAGTCAATTCAGCCGTCCGCTTAGCGGACTGAAAAATTGTCATTCCGCTCAATCCCAGCGATAAATCGCTGGGCAATTTTCACTCGTCCCGCTTTGCGGGACCTCCAGACGTCACCCAACTTCCGCCTTCGTCATCTTCAGAAACACTTCCTCCAAAGAATCCGATTCGACCGTCAGGTGATGCACGTCGAATCCGGCTTCGACCAGCGCTCGATTCATAGCCGATGCGACGTGAACATCCGAAGCCAGAATGTAATCGGTCTCCAAATGCGCATCCCAACCACGTCGGTTAAGAAACGATAATGCGGAGGGGTTGTCGCTAACGCCGATTCGCACTCTCGACTCGCGCAACTGTTTCAATTCTTCGACCGAACCCTGAAACACCAGCTCGCCCTGCGACAGCATTCCGACATGCGTCGCGACCTGCTCGACTTCGGTCAGCAGGTGGCTCGACAGGAATACCGTCACTCCGTACTCGGCCGGCATTCGCCTGATCAACGATCGCATCTCCTGAATCCCAGCCGGGTCCAACCCATTCGTAGGCTCATCAAGAATCAGCAATTCACGTTTGCCAAGGAAAGCCTGAGCCAATCCTAGTCTTTGTTTCATCCCCAGCGAAAAAGTCTTCACCAGGTTACGACTGGCATTTTCCAAACCCACGATTCCGAGCACCCGATCGATGTCCGATCGCGGCGCGTCCAGAATTCGTCGCGGAATCTCCAGGTTCTCTCTGGCCGAAAGATGTTCATAGAGCGACGGCGTTTCTACCAGCGATCCGGTGCGCCTTAGGATCTCGCTGCGATTGCTTCGCAGATCAAGTCCGAACAACGAGACCTCGCCGCGGCCAGGTCGCAGAAGTCCGAGCAGCATGCGTATCGTCGTGCTCTTGCCTGCGCCATTTGGTCCAAGGAAGGCATAGATGCTTCCCGCCTGGACCTCCAGGCTTAGGTCTCGAACGGCAGTCTTGCCATCGAATGCTTTTGTGATTGATTGAGTGGAAATTACAACGTTAGCCATCAATAGCTAGACGCGCGACTTCAACGTTTCTTAACACGAACCACGAAATTGCACGAAGGCGAGACAGATCAACACGAAACTAGTTGATTTTTTCGTGTGGTTTCGTAAACGACTTGTTCGTGTTATTTCGTGGTCCGTAGTCTTGCCCGTCTATAAAAGATCTTAAATTCAAACTGAACCACTCACATTGTTGACTTTTTTCGGCTGGCAGAATATGGTCTCGCCGTTCTCATTGAAATGAATTCTCGCGTGCCCTGCTTACTGTGAATACTCGCAAATCAGCCAACCTGTTTTTCCAATGCGAACTCGAATACTCGCTCTTGTGATCTCATCACGCACGGAAACGGACCAGTTATGATCCGTGTTCTACCGCCACGGTTACCTGAAAACGCGATCGAGAAACTAAACTGAACGGTTCTCCATTCAAGGGAATCTCACCAACACTGTCAGGAGAGACGCTATGCCAAAGAAAACACAAGCCGAAGAGATCATCGTTTGTCGTCCAAAGAGACTTCCGTCCGATAAGTGGATTGCGGCGGCCCAGGTTGCCTCAGAACACAATCCGCTAAATCATCCACCCGTTAACCGGCTGATGCTGGTTTCGAAAGGCTTCATGCCCACGAAGCAGAGTATCGCGGTCCTGACGACCAAGTACTGGGGCAACAAAGGAGTCAAGTTAACGGTCGGGTTCATGGATAATCCGCCTGTCGATCTGCGAAGCAGAATTCTGGCGCACATGAATGCGTGGAATAAAACCGCTAACATTCAATTCGTGCAGACGAACAGGGATCCTCAGGTGCGTATTTCCAGACTTCCGGGAGACGGCCATTGGTCGTATTTGGGAACAGATGTCCTCCTCATCCCCAAAAACGAGGCTACGATGAACCTGGACTCGTTCACGATGAGAACGTCTGAATCAGAATATCGTCGGGTCGTGAGACACGAGACGGGTCATACGCTGGGAGCTCCGCATGAACACATGAGACGTGCTCTGGTAAACCTGATCGATCAAAAAAAAGCGATTGCGTTTTACGGGCGGGACCAGGGGTGGACTCCGGAAATGGTGCGGCGCCAGGTGCTGACGCCTTTGGAGGAGTCTTCGCTGATCGGAACGATCACAGCCGATGACAATTCGATTATGTGTTACCAAATTCCCGGCAGCGTTACCAAAAACGGGAAGCCCATTGTCGGTGGAAAAGACATCGATAAATCGGATTCTTCGTTCATGGCAACTATTTATCCGAAGCCGAAAGCCGCTTCTAAAGCTAAAGCTGCTGCAAAACCTAAAGCTGCTGCAAAGAAGAAATCCAAAGCCAGCAAAAAGCGTTGAGCCGCTTTGGTTTCCAAAACAATTGAGAAGCGATACACCCGTCGACAACGGACGGGTGTACCTGCGCCGTTGAGATTAAAGAAATGATTCCAACTGCAAGGCCGCGCACGCGAAGATTGACCATCTTCGCGCAGGATCCCAGCGTCAAGATTAACGGCAGGATCTTAACCGCCGAGGTTGACATTCCGGCCGAGGAGCTTGCGCCTGGTCCACGAGGGTATCGGGTTCAGATAATCGACTACGACAGTTCGACGGGCAAACTGTATCAACCCCGTGAGTATCCGAAGCGGCACGATGGGTCCTACACAGATCCATTCCACGCGGCCGCCGCCAAACCGAACAACAGCGTGTTGCTAAGCGATCCGCAATTTCATCAGCAGAACGTGTACGCCATAGTGATGAAAACGCTCGCGAGGTTCGAGTTCGCATTGGGCCGGCGTATTAGCTGGGGATTTCCGGGACATCAAATCAATGTGGGACCGCACGCATTCGCTGATGCCAATGCGTTCTATTCGAGAGAAGATCAGGCGCTGGTATTCGGTTACTTCAAAGGTCTAAGTGGCGAGACTGTATTCAGTTGTCTTTCCCACGATGTCGTGGCCCACGAAACAACGCATGCGATTCTTGACGGGCTGCGCAAACGATATACGGATCCTTCTTCACCCGACCAGGCGGGCTTTCACGAAGGTTTCTCCGACGTGGTGGCGTTGCTCTCCGTTTTTTCCTTGAAAGATATCGTCGGCACGTTACTCCAGCCGGACTTCGCAACTCCGAAAAGAAGTGCTGAATCGGACATGATCGGCTCGGCAAGCCTGACTCTCGAGGAATTGAAGAAGTCGCTTCTGCTTGGATTGGCCGATCAGATGGGTGCCGAGATGTTGGGCGTGCGCGGCGATCGCGCTGAAGCGCTTCGTCGTTCGATAAATCTTCCTAACTTACAACCCGGCGAAATCGAAACGCGTCTGGAATTTGAAGAGCCGCACCGGCGGGGTGAAGTTCTGGTGGCGGCGATGTTGAATGCGTTCCTGAAGGTTTGGCGCGTGCGCATTGACCGGTTGGAACGCGGAAGAAAAGGAGCCAAACTCGACCTCCGGCTCGTAGTCGAACAGGGCGCCGAGGCCGCTGAACATCTGCTGACAATGGCGATCAGAGCGCTGGATTACTCTCCGCCGACCGACCTGCAGTTCTCCGACTATTTAAGCGCGCTGGTTACGGCCGACAAGGAACTGGTCCCTGACGACAGCAAATATCACTATCGGCAAATCCTCGTCGCGAGCTTTCGTGATTACGGTATCGAACCCGCGAGCGAGAATTCGTCGGACGGTAGTTGGGAGGCGTGCGATGCGGACCTCACATACGACCGCTCTCATTTCGAATCGATGATGAGAGATCCTGACGAGGTATTTCGGTTCATTTGGGAGAACCGCGACGATCTGAAGTTGCACCCGAGTGCTTACACCAAAGTCATTTCCGTTCGACCTTGTTTGCGTATTGGACCGGACGGATTTGTGCTTCGAGAAACAGTGGCCGAATACATTCAGATGATCACGCTACAAGCTCAGGAGTTGCAGCACTTCGACCCGCCGATTGCAAAACCGAACGGCATGCTGCCGGGACAGGATGTCACAATTTATGGTGGCGGGTCGCTGGTCTTTGACGAGTATGGCCGGCTGAAATATCAGATTTATAACCGGATTAACAACAGTGCGCGTCAAACGCCTCGGCTCAAGTATTTGTGGAAATGCGGTTACTTCCACGATCCCGAGTTCGCGGAAAATACGTTCGCGCGATTGCATTTGAACCGCGCTCTGGATACGAAGAACAGATACTCGGAGGTGTTTTAGCCATGGCAACAACAGCGGCAACAAAACCCACACACCTCAGAATTCGCGCCTATCAGGTCGGGTTTGGCGATTGCTTTTTGCTCACCTTCAAATATCCGAAAGCGACTAAAAAGGCCGACAAGGAGCGACACGTGCTGGTCGATTTTGGAAGCACGGGAATGCCGCCGGGAGTAATTGCCGGCGAGCAGATGATGAATGTGGCAAGGGACATTGAAAAAGTTTGCAAACCGAAACTTCACGTCGTGGTGGCGACGCACCGGCACAAGGATCACATCAGTGGATTCACAACCAAAGAAGACGGCAGCGGAACCGGTGACGTCATCGCGGCATTAGATCCCAGCATTGTGATCCAGCCATGGACCGAGGATCCCGACACTCCGGATCCGAAACCCGCAGCCTCAACCTCGCCTGCGACGCGCGCGTCGGAAAAAGGACTGAATGCAAATCAACAGCATCTTTCATCGCTGCGAGCGATGAACTATATGGCAGAGGCGGTTCGAAGGGAGGTCGCTAATCTTTCTTCCGAGAATTTCCGCAAGGCGCTGGGCACCGAGCTTGCCGACCAGATTGACTTTCTAAGCGAAGACAACAGCTTGCCTAACAAATCTGCTGTAACGAACCTGGCCGGCATGGGTAAGAACCACTATGTGAATTTCGGCTATAAGCTGAATCTCGCGCAGTTGTTGCCGGGTGTGAAGGTTCATGTGTTGGGACCTCCGGACATAAATCAGCACGCGGATGTTCGAAAGCAGCGTTCGAGCGATGAAGACGAATTTTGGATGTTGCACGCGGCGGCTGAATCGTTCTGGAACTTGCAGTCCGCGACTGGAAAGTTGGTCACGGATTTCCTTGCCGAGGAATCACATCTTTTTCCAAACGCAGATGTTTACCAGGATTACTTTCCTTCGCACGATCGTTGGTTCATACGCCGCCTTCGCTCGCTTCGCGGCCAACAACTTCTGGGCCTGGTCCGCGCGTTGGACAAAGCGATGAATAACACCAGCGTCATTCTCTTGTTTGAAGTGGGCGGAAAGAAGTTTCTCTTTCCGGGTGATGCGCAGATCGAGAATTGGGAGTACGCGCTTAACGATCCAAAGGCGGCGGCGCTTCTCGCGGATGTATACCTGTATAAGGTCGGCCATCATGGCAGCCGGAACGCTACGCCGAGAAGTCTGTGGAAGAACTTTTCGCATAAGAATAAGGACGGAAAAACGGCAGGGCGTCTGCAAACAGTGATATCGACCATGAAGGGAAAACACGGCCACTCCAGGAGCCATACAGAAGTGCCGCGTTCTTCATTGGTCAACGAGATGAAGAATCTGAGTAACTACCGCACGACAGAAGAGGCTGCGGATAATAATAAGCTGTTTGTGGATTTGGAGATTCCGTTGTAGAAGATTCTGAGCCTGCGGAGCAGGCGAACGGATAAAGCCTGGGGCGTAAGCCCCAGGAAACGCGACGACATTAGTTTCCTAGCCCGCGGAGCGGGCGGCACATCACAAGTGCGATCCGAAAATCCAGTCCGAATCTCGCTGTATCGCCCGTTTCACGGGCTCTTATTTCATTCAAACTCTTTTCCTGGGGCTTACGCCCCAGGCTTTATTCGGTCGCCCGCTTACGCGGGCTCGGAAGACATTCGCATTGTAACGCCGAAGGCGTTCGCAAATTGCAGCCCAGGGTTGGAGCGCAGCGACAACCTTGGGTAGCAAGCCCAATCGTTTGCCGCAACGCTGTCAGCGTTGCGCTGGATTTATTTGACCTTGGATCCCAGGGTTGTCGCTGCGCTCACCCTGGGCTGAGATTAGCCAACGCCTTCGGCGCTCATGCGACTCTTAGCGCATCATTTCAAACTGACCCGCTACTCGAACTCTCGATGGTTTGGAGCCAAGTCCGCACAATACTGATTAGCCGGCACCGGTGCTCCAGCTAGCATGGCACTTGAGCAGTCGAACAAATAGCCTTTGCTATAATGCCGACAAAGGGGAACTATCGAATCGAGTGCAGACACCCAGGATATTCTCGATCGAGCGATGGAACTTCCGGCTGAAGAAAAGCTCGGATTGTCGATGAACTCCTCTCGAGCCTCAATCCGCCGGATGAAGAAATCGATGCATCGTGGCGCATCGAAGTTGAAGACCGCATTAAGGCGCACAACGCCGGCGCGCTTAAATCCGTTTCGCTCAAAGAAGTCCTCGGAAAACATCGCAAGTGATGGATTGGATTTCTCGATGTAGCTCAACAGGAGTTTGACAAGGCGGTCGATTATTACAACGCCGAATCGCCCGGAATTGGGGATGAATTTCTACTGAAATACTCAACACGCTTGAAAGGGTCAGACGATTTCCAGAGGCTTGGCACCTTTATACAGAGAACAGACGTCGGTGTCAGATACGACGGTTCCCATACGGCATCGTTTATCAAATCCTCGAATCTGAAATCGTTGTCGTTGCTGTCTCCAACATGAATAGGAAGCCGGGATACTGGCTGGATCGAATTAGCAAGCGCGATAAGAGTGACGAGGACGCTGGCGAACCGCCCCGTCCTAGACGCCGCCCGCTCCAACCACCTTATCAGACTGCGACTCAGTGAGAACAAGCATGAAACTAAGAGTGAAACGATGCACCAATAACTGTTGACTGAGCTTAGCTTTTCAGATTATCGTCCTGTCATATTGGGATAATCCTCTGCCTCTGCGGATTAAGCGTTTTGATCTCTTCCTAATAACGTGTATTCAGTCTGGTACCCATCCATCTCATAATAATCGAGGAGTCTACAACTATGACGGTTCTCCCTTCGGATGCTGAGAGGTTTGCCGAGCTAGCCGAAGCTCTTCCTGCTTTTAGCGGATTCAAGCTGTTGCACGTCAGACAACAGCTAACCAAGCTGTTATCGCTCATCGGTCGTGAGGGAGTTTTCGATGAATACACGATGCACGACGTCTCACATATCGACAAAATGCTTGGGATACTTGATTGGTTAATACCTTCAGAGACAAAACGGGTAATGAGTTCGACCGACTGGCTTCTCACCGTTTTAGCTATTTACCTACATGATCTCGGCATGCTCGTAACTAGGAAAGAGTACGAAGAGAGGAATTCTTCCGGCTTCCCAGAATTCCGTGATAAGGATCTCTTCGGTGGCGATAAGGGGAAAGATTATCAAGTTAAGGTCGAGAAACTCGGTCCAGACCGTGCAGAACGCTTTGCTTACCAAGAATTCGTGAGAGCTAAGCATGCTGAGCGGATTCGTGCATGGATATTGGGAATGGACCGCGAGCGTTTGGGTATTGCACCTGAAGTAGTAGCGGAATTGGATAAACTTCTTTCGTCCTTAACCCCGCAATTCCGTCGCGACCTTGCTATGGTCTGTGAGAGCCATCACCTTAACGACTTGGATGACTTTCGAAAATATAAGATATCTCAGCCGTTTGGAGATAGCGATGACGAGACGGCGAATCTTCAATACGCTGCAATTTTAATGCGTACTGCTGATTTGCTGGACCTCACAAGTAATCGCACCCCCTCGGTCGCATACCGTCTAATCAATCCCACAGATCCTATCAGTCAAGAGGAATGGGCAAGACAAATGGCAGTTCGCAGGCTGCGTTCGCAGATTGGACGTAACAAGGAAGGCGATCCCGATGAAGCCGCACCGCGGGATACAATTGAAGTCCACGCAGATTTCAAAAACGAAGAAGGATTCTTCGGATTAAGTTCTTATTTGCAATACGCGGCTGCGCAGCTGCAGCGGAGCAATGAATGGGCCTTAGAGGCGAATAAGACACAGGGCGCTAGGCACAGATTCCCCTGGCGCTACATAGACAGCACGGGCATTGAAACTGAGGGATTCATTAAAGAGGCCTTTGAATTTACCTTGGACCAGGCGCGAATTCTAGATCTTCTTACGGGGCACACTCTATATAACGACATTAAGATCGTCCTCCGCGAACTCATTCAAAACTCTATCGACGCTGTAAGACTCCAACAATTTATTAACAACAATACACCGGACGCCAATTTTGTTGGAAAGGTAGAAATTCATTGGGACAGTGGTTCGCGCATCCTGTCAATAAAGGATAACGGGACGGGAATGACCCAAGCGATAATCGAACGTAACTTGTTAAAGGTTGGCGCGTCACGCTATCAAGATGAAGAGTTCAGAACTCAATATCCTGACTTCTCCTCGATTAGCCGGTTTGGGATTGGGATTTTATCAACTTTCATGATCGCAGACTCGGTTGAGATCGTTACTTGCCATCCTGATGAGGAGCGTGCGCGACAGATGTCATTAAGATCTGTTCACGGTAAGTATCTCATTCGCCTGCTCGACAAATACACCGACCCGGTCGCGAGAGATTTATCGTCACATGGCACATCTATCCAATTAAGAGTTCGGCACAGTGTCGATATGTCCGATATCTTGCAGACGGCTAAACGATGGATCGTGGTTCCCAGATGTGAAGTTTCTATGACGATTGATGATAACCCTCCCGCTCTGATCGGTTTCCCGTCGCCTGAGAAAGCAGTAGAGAGCTATCTAGTGGGCGTTGGGGTTCTGGATGACCAAGTTGACGCCGAGGAAAAAACGAAAATCAAGATTGTTGAGCGCAGCGAGAACGGCGTAACCCTGGCTTATGCACTGAAGTGGTCCGAATATTTTAGAGAATGGTCGCTTCTTGAGCCCCGCCAAACTGGCACTGATAGTGAAGATGAAGAGATCCTCCTAGGTACATGTGTTGAGGGAGTGCGAGTTGAATTTAATACGCCCGGTTTTAATGGATACACCATCGTTGCGCTTGCAAATGCTGAAGGAGTCAATGCCCCCAAGACGAATGTGGCGCGGTCAGGTTTAGAAGGAACTGCCGAGCGAGATAGTATGTTAAGTGCTATATATTCAATGTTCTGTAAACACATTAATAGTGAAATCGAAGCTCTACATTCTCGACGATCATTTTCGTTGACGTGGGCGGTTCAGGAGGCTAAGTATCTGGTAGCACCACTTCTAGGGGACAGTCGTCGACAAGTTAGGGCCATAAATTCAGGGCTACTAAATCATGAAATACAAAAGCTTCCGATTCTACTGGTTGAGCACGATGGGCAGAGACGTGCGGTTGCTCCGTCTAATGTTCATCTAGAGCCGGTATTTTGGACGATTGATTGTGCTTCCTTTAGATCCGCCGAGACGCTAATTCGTGAAATGCCTACCAATGCATCCCTTACCGCACTTGTAAACGCTTTGGATTCGGCGGGTTTTCAGATACCGCAAGAACCATTGCTTTGCAGTGCGTTTCGAGAGCGTGGACCGACCACGTTTGCCTATCTTGGTAAAGAAGTTGTGCAACTTAGGGTTCACCGTGAACAACGGCGTGTCGACCTGAGATGGGCCGCAACGACCGCTGTTCCTAAGTGGCGTACCTTTCCCACACACGTGAATCTACGACGAATAGCACTCCGTGACGCTACGCGAAGAGCAGTGTTCAATGATATCTTGCGGATAAACGTTGGACAAGAAAGTGTTGAGGTGACGGGAATTGATGACGAGATAGCCGTGAAGGCGTTTTCTCAAATCTATTTGTTGCCTGGATCTGCACTCGCTGAATCGCTCGTTGTGGCGCTGAATAAATTGGAAAGCAAACCGGAATCAGAAGAGCTTGCTTATAACACATTTTATCAGTTCTTCATCGTATCGTATATTTTGCATGGCTATATCAGCATCCCGACGACGCTTAGAGAACTTCAAAATCAAACAGCAGCGCTCGGCGCGTTTGATTTTGAAAATCCTTTTACGACCGAGTTTCTCGGGATAATAAACAGCTCAAACCCTAGAGTATTTGATCCTACTAAATGGTTGAGAGAGGGAGAAGGGTAGAGTCATGACGTTTCGGTGGGATCCTATTGGATCAAGGGAATCACTTTGTATTCAAGAAATATATAAATGATTAACACGAGTAGACAGAGGAAAGCTAACAAGTGTATCTCCGACCATCTCCAAAGATTTTTCAGCTTTGGAGATTCTCGAAAGCCCAAACCAACCTCCTGATCTAACAGCGAGACCTCCTCTCGCCTGTAATCTATCCATGAGAAAATCCCAGCAACGATTGAGAAGCAGAGAAATGCGGTCAATATCATTAGTAATCCAAACAGACCGCGAATGCCAAGCCGGGCGGAAGCGGCATCTATTTGCAGGTCTCTCCAACCTACGAAAAGAGCAACACCGCCAGCTACTACAGCGGTCGCTAAAGTCTGAAACAGAGTTAAATACTTGTGATGGTTCTGATTTAATGAATCTAGTTGTTGCAAGATAAACTTGTAGCGTTCGAGCTTGAACGCCTCGCCTGCATTCTGTTTCACCTTTTCGTCCATCTCTAGCCTCCCGCATAGTTTGCGCCATAGTGTCCACCAATTAAAACTCCCTTTAGTGATAAGTGTAAACTTGTTGCCGTTCGTATCCTCACTTCGCCTGGGTCCGGCTCACTTCTCAAAAGCGTCTGGCTCCTCAATTCTTCTTCTCGGATTCCCCGCTTAAGAGACTTGATACTCAAACTTGAGTCAAAGTATTCAAGACTTGATGTGAGATGTGGGTTGAAGCGGGGACAGGGTCCCCTTCCTGACTGCGAGTTATTTGACTTGAGTTGGAATGCTTCAGACTTGAATGCGGATGTGCCCTGAAAGAATGCGAATGCGGCGGGTTGGTTCGGGCGCTCTTCGGCCCAAGTTGGCGGGGAGCGTGTCTCGCAACTGGATTGATTGAATTGACAGGTGGATTGAATTGAGGGGTGGAAGGGTGGATTTGTTGCCGCTCGGTCAGTTCCGAGGCGTCGGGGTTGGGTGGTTTAGTTCAAGAGCTTTCACTCACTGTTTCTTGGCTTTCTGATTTTTGGTCTTCAGGCTGGCCAGGGTTTCGACGTGTTCGTAGGCGGCGTTGCAGAGGGCTTCGCCGATCATTGTGATCTGTTCCAGCGCGTGCAGGAACAGCATAGGATTGAAGAGCGGGTCGTGCGGTTCGCTGATGGCCGCTTGTTTGAACAGATAGAACAAACATTGGCAAGAAACGATTGCTTGTTGGGCCGAGATTTCCTGGATCTGAACCGGCGTTAGGTCTTTGGCGTCGAGTCCAATTTTGTAATCGACTCGGTAATTCAATGGGATTGTCGTACTCATTTGTGTCTCCTGTATTGTCAAAGTTGTCGGGTCGTTTGACAGCCGCCACAAGTACGGCCCCGTGCTATTCCCCTTGCGGGTCTTGTATTGGCACAGCCACCCGACAAACAGGCAGACACAAAAAAGCCGCGGGTTTTCGGGCGCGGGTTCCGCTTGTGGATTTGGGGGCTGTCAACGACCCCAAGAACGAGCGCAGTATATCACGAGAGCTATGTGAGCAAAACGATTTGATAGTGGCGGTGCTGGGTTTAGTTTGATGGCGGCTAGCTCTAGGAAGGTGGACGAATTAGATTCTGAGCCTGCGGAGCAGGCGAACGGATAAAGCCTGGGGCGTAAGCCCCAGGGAATGCGACCGACATTAGTTTTCCCAGCCCGCGGAGCGGGCGGCACAACGGAAAACCCCGTCTGAATCTGGGTGTATCGCCCGTTTCACGGGCTCTGATTTCATTCAAACTCTTTCCTGGGGCTTGCGCCCCAGGCTTTATTCGGTCGCCAGCTTCGCTGGCTTACTTAGACCACCTTTGAGTTTTTCGAAGCTTTGCTTGAGCTTATCGAACCCGGGCGACAAACTGAAGTTTGTCGGACATTAGTGAGCGGTGGAGGTTCTTCGCATGGCCTCCACCGCTCGTTTGTTTGTTGATCGAGTCGCCTGTGTCGGAGTCTCGATCGGATTATTGTTGTCTGGTTGTTAGGTTGATGTTGGCGGTGGCGTTGGAGCTGGAGAGCCCGTCGTGCGATGCGGCTTCTTGCGCTCGCTCCGACGGATGCCGCCGACCAGTTCGAACTCGCTGCTGTCAGGACCGTACTGCGCTTTTACTGCTGCGAGGATGCGCTGGTTCCAATCCGACAACGCCTGCTCGTGAGTATTGAGCCGGTTTTGCTTGTCGTCCAGTGCGGCTACGTCGCCGTTGTAATTGTCCTGCTCAGTGCTGAACCCATTGATTTCCGTTTCGTAAGCCGCCGGAGTCAGGGTTGGGCCAAAGTTAGGCGCCGGAGAGATCTGTTTAAGTCCGGCAAGGCGTTGCCGGGCCAATTCCAGAACCGCTGATTTGCGTCTAGGTCTCATTGTGAAGTCTCCTCCCCGGTGAAGGGGTGTTGAGATTATAGGAAAAGCGAGGCCTCGATGGTGCGAAGAATTCTTATATGCATGATAGTTCCAATAGGTTGGATTATTGAATAAATATCTCAAAAAAATCTGAGAAATCTTTCCGCTGAATTATTTATCCGGATCGGAAAGTTTTTTATCGCGAGTTTGAATTTTAAGATCGCAATCTTAAAGTTTTGGATCGCGATCTTAATTTGTTGGATCGCGAGGTTAAAGTTTGCAGACGCGTCTGAAAAATCTTTGGTGGGAGGGGGAATTTGAGAGGTTGTGCGAATGGAGTTTGCGGTCGGGGCTATAAAAATTGCGGAGCGGAGTTAGGTGTTTAGTAGACGGAGGAAGGAATTAATTTGGTGGTGGCGAAGATTGTCGGACGGGATGAAAAGATTTGTCGGGTGCATCCAACACTTGTTGGAGCGGTGCGAAGAATGAATCGCATGAACGCCTTCGGCGTTAGCGAGTTTTCTTACGCTGATGGGCGAGGCAGGTTGGGAAGGGGGCAGTCGATAGCTTCAAGTTACACTATATTCAGGTCACCCCCGCTCAATGATCATTAGCACTAAGACTTGAATCTACTCAAACCTGAGCGGGGGCGCCTTGTGCTTAGCTAATCTTGAAAGCTATCGACTGCCCCCTTCCCAACCCGCGTGTAACTTCAATTGAGCTCAATCTGACATCTATTTGGCTGGTGCGACAAATTTAGCACATCACCGATCATGCTATACTCTTGCCTGCTTAAACCTTAGCGCAGGGAAGTGACTCACTGCCATTTCCACCTCATTCAACCCACACCCAGAGAATAGGAGATCGAAACTATGCGAAAACACATACTGACCCTTACCCTGATTGTCCTGGTCGCGACGGTTAGCATTGCCATCGGCAACAGCTCCACCTCTTCTAAGAATTATATCTCAGCGTCAGAGTTGACAAACCTGCTCAAACAGGACGGCTATAGCGTGCGCGTTCATAAGGACGGCTCGTATGAAGTGATGCGCGCACCTGTCAGGGCGTTAGACCCCGAAGAAGTGCTGGATGCTATTAGCACCGCGCGCGGTGACACAATGTTGAATGCTCAGTGGGGTGATATTCTGGCGAACTCGATGGGCGACTTCAACAGTCTCGTCAGCGTCGGACAGCCCAACGCAGGACTTCGGATGGACGTCCTGGTGGTCGGTTCTCAGCAGTATTTCGCAAACTCGCCGTCAGAGGTAGATGAACTTCCAGCGACGCCCACGCTTGCGGAGATTGAGACTAACGTGAGACAGCAAAGGGCAGCGTTGAGCGCTGCAGGGATAATCTCACATTGAGCGATGTCAGCTTCTAAACTTCGCCAGAACCCGTCCTCGACTATTTCCGCTTTTGAAGACATCGACCGTCTGTCTTTAGACCGCAAGTGAATCGATACCGACTTGAAGCCGTATGCGCGCGATGTGCACTGTCAGTACCCGGCTCGCTCGTTTTGAGCGAGCCTTTGTTAATATTCGATCATGCCCATCACTCTTGACGACTTGCGGCGATTCACAGCTGCGCGAAATTTCTTCATACCCACCACGCTAAAGCGCGCTCTTCACAAAATGGAGTTTGTCCAGGCCGACCCGATTCGCGCGCCGGCGAGGGCACAGGATCTGATCCTGCGTCAGAGAGTCAAAGACTATAAGGCCGGCGAGCTGGAACGACGTTACGCCACGTCGGATGTCGAAGAAGACGTCTTCGTCAATTACGGTTACGTGACGCGGCATCTGTATGAACTGATGCATCCGCGTTCGGACGCGCAGATGTCTGCCGACGGCACGGGATCGCCGTGGTCCAGGACGCCGTGGAAACAGACGGAGCAATTGTTGGAGTTCGTGCGCAATCGCGGCGATGTGCATCCGCGTCAAGTCGATGAGCACTTCTCGCACGGGAAGGTGGAGAACTACTGGGGTGGTTCGTCGAACGCTACGACCCATTTGCTGGATGCGATGCATTACAGAGGTCTGCTGCGCGTGGCCAGGCGCGAAAAGGGAATTCGGATTTACTGTGCATCCGAGCACGAGTCTGCGCCGATCGATGCTGCGGAGCGACAAATGCGAATCGATTCGCTGGTTGATGTAGTAGTTCGCACCTACGCGCCGATGCCCGCGCCGAGTTTGTCATCTTATGTGCGACGGTTGCGCTATGCAGTGCCGCAGTGGCAAAGCGAGATCACGGCGGCATTGCAGCGAGCGAAAGAACGGTTGTCGTATGCGGTTGTCGGTGGAGTTGGTTGGTATTGGCCGGGCGGAGAGAGGGTCCAGGGTCCCAGGTCCAAAGGCTCAGGCGTTCCGGATATCGTGAGGTTATTGGCGCCGTTCGATCCGCTGGTGCATGACCGTGCTCGGTTCGAAATGTTATGGGGATGGGCCTATCGATTCGAAGCTTATACACCGGCGCACAAACGAAAGCTTGGCTATTACGCGCTTCCGCTTCTGTGGCGTGATCGAATTATCGGTTGGGGAAATCTGTCGGTGAAAGTTGGAAGGCTCGAGATGGAATTTGGGTATGTCGATTCGCAACCGCGTGATCGGGTTTTTAAGAGGGAGCTGGAAGAAGAGATTGAGCGGATGCGATTCTTTCTGGGTCTTGAGAATTAATTCGCAGGTTGGGAAGGGCGCAGTCGCCGGCCTTAACACTCGATATGTTCAATGCGCCCCCGCGCAAGTTTGGGAATTCTCAGGGCTTGAGTGGAAGCGATCCTGCCCGAGCCTCCCGATCAATGTTCTCTCAGACCTTTTGGAAAAGCATCCTCGATCGCGTTTAGCTCGATGTTGTGTTCGAGCAGCGCCTTCAGTCCGGCCAGCACCCACGTAAACCCGCCTTTCGAATCAAGCGCGCCGTTTACTACTTTGTCGCCGTCTCCGCTAAAACCGGAATTCGTTATCGTGACGTAAGTGAAGTCGTTCTCGTATGGAGTAAAGACCCACTCGACCTGCGTCATCGAACCGCGGTTTCCCCAATCAATCAGAATTCGTTTGTTCGCTTCGATCTCTTTAACAACCACGTCGGTCGAGATGTCGTACATTTCCCAGGTCCATGTGATGTGCTGGCCGGGTTCCAACCGTCCGGTGCTTTTGGTGAACCAAAATCTGGTTGTGATAGCGGGATCGATGAAAGCTTCGAAGACTTTGGCCGCGGGCTTTCGGATTAGCATCTCTGCTTTTGCGATTGGTGTGTTTGTTAATTGAAGTTCGGTCATGGCTTGTTTCTCCGCGGTTTGAGTAACTTTCGACTTAGGTTAACAGTCTGGAGAATGTCCGACAAACCGATGGAGCGCAGGCGAGCCGCCTGCGCTCCGTTGTCTTGTCGGACATAAAAACGAGCGTGCCGGAAGTTAATCCGACACGCTCGTTTGGTTTGACCCTCGTCAGTTACTAATTCAACAACTGTAGCCCGAGAATCCCTTCGAGTATTGCCGCGAGGATGCCTTGGCGGCCGTTGGAATACCGGCCGTACTGCGAACGGCTGTGATAGCCATCCTCGTAGCCTCTGCGAAAGCCTTCGCGGAAGTAGTACTGATATTCGCTTAGATCGACGTAGTACCCGTCGTATCCGTAGCTGGCATCCTGGTATCCATACGCGTCGTTAGGACTGTAGCCCCAGCCGTCCTCGCGGTCGGCCCGGCCCGCCTGGAAGCCCTCGCTGTAGCCGTCGTTGACTGCGCGACGCAACATCTCGGCGCCGTAGCGATTCGTTTCGTAGTAACTGCCGCCACGATTGTAGCGATAGTTGTACGGACCATAGTCGCTGTAGCGCCACTGTTGCAGACGCAATTGATCGCGACGCAATTGCTCAAGGTAACGCTGCTGATATCGCAACTGTGCTCGACGTCTGTACTGCTCGAGCAAGCGCTGTCGCTGAATTGCAGCGGCCTGTCGCCGCTGCACTTCCTGACGATAGCGAGCTTCGCGTTGTCGTTGCTCCTGGTTCCAGTCGCGCAGACGCGAACTGTTGTTGTCGCGATTCTGACTGTATCGACCGTCGCGGTCCTGTCCGTTTCGGTCACGTCCCCACTGATCATTCTGTTGGCGACGCGAGCGTTCCGCCTGCTGCTGCTGTTCCAGTCTCAGTCGCTGTTGCTCCTGATCCCGGACTCTTTGCTGCTCCAATTCCACCTGCTGCTGCCGGCGTCTTGCACCTTCGGACTGACGAACCTGGTCCTGGCGCTGCTCCTGCAATCGTCGTTCGCGCTCCTGAGCTTGACGAGCCTGTTGCTGGCGTTGCTGCTCGGCACGAGCTCGCTCTTGTTCCTGACGTTCGACATTGCGAAGCCGTTCCGCGGACTGCTGTTCGCGCTGGCGTTGCTGCTGCTGTTGTTGCTGCCGCAATGCGGTGTCCTGCTCCTGGCGTTGCTGTCGACGGCGCTGCGCCTCTTCCGAGCGCTGTTGTTGCACCTGAACCTGCTCTTCACTTCTGCGCCTCGACTGTTGAGGCTGTTGAGCTGGTGGTGCTGGTTGGGCCGGTTGCACGGTTTGACTCTCCTCGCGACTGCGACGTCGTTCCTGTCTTTCTGGTTGTGATTGCGGTTGTGGCTGGACCTGTTGGTTCTGATCGTCACCTCGCCTGCGCCTACCCTGGGCGTTGGCAAGGTCAACCGCGCCGAGAAGCGCGGCGGTGATCGTCGCCGAGACTGCCAGCTGTCTTAAATAACTTCCGTTCATCGAATTTCCCCTCAGTTAACTGTATGGCGGAGAGTATGTATTTGCGCGCGTGGGAAGACACCCAGCATCTTGGCAACCCGCATTCCATTGTCGAAATACAGAGAAATTGGCGGGGTTTCGGTCTTTTGTGGAACGATTTGATTCAGCCAGTGACGATATGGGGTTAAAGCCCGC
Organism: Pyrinomonadaceae bacterium; assembly: GCA_963702045.1. Lineage (GTDB taxonomy): Bacteria > Acidobacteriota > Blastocatellia > Pyrinomonadales > Pyrinomonadaceae > JACMLC01. Next base: position 2,615,405 of record OY969701.1, on the reverse strand, counting down.
TAAGAATGAGCGAAAAGCTTGAGGGACTTTAATAGGTTCAGAAGCTTGGGAACTGTAGCCAGCGAAGCTGGCGGCAGAATAAAGCCTGGGGTGGAGCGAGCGCAGCGAGCGGAGCCCCAGGTCAACGACGGTCAAAGGCCCAGAGCCCGCGAATGCGGGCAATAGAATCAACTTGGCAGATATGGGCAATCAAATGAGGTTTTCTTGCTCAGAGAAAGGTTGTTTCGCCCGTTTTACGGGCTTTGGAAAGGGTTGCGTTCGTTCGTATCCTGGGGTTACGCTCGCTTCGCTCACTCCACCCCAGGCTCTATTCGTTCACCTGCTTCGCAGGTTGTTGAAACTGGCTCGGCAAACGGGACGACCTGACAGATTATGTCAGTCTGACTCGTCAGCTTGATGGCTTAATCTCATATTGCGGCAGCAACAATCTCGAATAATCCCGCTTTTCGCCTAAATTACGCGAACAGGACGTTTGGCCCACTGCTTGCTCAATTTTTGCCCGACTTGCCGCGCGCGAACCTCATCAGCCGCCCCAAAGCTGTCGACGGCGGTCTGTTCCGACGAACTTCTGCACGCTGAACACCCACCCCATCGGTCGACGCAGATCCGAGAGCGATTAATGAAATTCGACAAGGGACGGCTAATTCTGATCATCGTGTGCGTCACCTGGGTTTTGGTGACCGGGACGGGGCTTGGTCTTTTGTGGAAGTACGAAAGCGTTCCTGGCCCAGCCACGACAGTGCCTTCCAGTTGGCCTTCCGACAGTCATCTCCGCCCCGCCAATGATCGTGCCACGCTCGTATTCATGGCCCATCCACACTGTCCCTGTACGCGAGCGAGCATTGGCGAGTTGGCGTTGCTTATGGCCCAGGCACAGGGTCGAGTTTCCGCGTATGTGCTTTTCCTGAAACCGGCGGGCTCAGACGCCGATTGGGTCAAGACAGATCTGTGGCAAAGCGCCGCGAGTATCCCCGGAGTCAGCGTGGTGGTTGACGACGAAGGCGCCGAGGCGCGCCGCTTCCACGCCTTGACCTCCGGTCAAACCGCTCTTTACGACGTTAACGGACACCTGCTGTTCAGTGGCGGGATAACAGCTGCGCGCGGGCACTCCGGCGACAACGCCGGTCGAAGTGCGATCGTTTCGATCTTGAATGCCGAATATGCAGAACGGGGACAGACTTCCGTCTTTGGCTGCCCGCTCTTCAACACAGGCTCTGATTGCCTGGAGGTTGCGAATGAAGGAAACAAGCAGTAAGCCCGAAACCGCTGCGGCGACCAGCCTGCGAGTCGCTGAGATTTTCGACCAGCATCAGCATCTTGTTCACAGACGCACGGACCAAATGTTCGCGGCGTTGATGGCGCTTCAATGGGTCGCCGGCGTGGCAGCCGCGTTGTGGGTATCGCCGAAGACGTGGATCGGAGCCGACAGCCAAACCCATCCGCACGTTTGGGCGGCGCTGTTGCTGGGTGGAGCGATAAGCTCGCTTCCGATCGCTCTGGCTTTGACTCGTCCGGGCCGGCCGACGACACGCTACTCGGTTGCCGTGGGCCAGATGCTGATGGGAGGTCTGCTGATCCACCTGACCGGCGGACGAATAGAAACACACTTCCACGTCTTCGGTTCGCTTGCCTTCCTTTCGTTCTATCGCGACTGGCGCGTGCTTGTACCCGCAACGGTTGTCGTCGCCGCTGACCACTTTTTACGAGGCCTACTTTGGCCGCAATCCGTTTACGGCGTTCTGGCCGCGAGCGAGTGGCGTTGGTTGGAACACGCCGGATGGGTGCTCTTCGAAGACACTTTCCTTTTCATCGCCATCAGACACAGCATCGGCGAAATGCGCGGCATCGCCGAGCGTACGGCCGAGATCGAGAGCTTGAACGAGGGACTCGAAGCTCACGTCGCGAGCCGAACCACGCAACTCGTCGCAACCAACAACGAGTTGGAGCGGGAAGTAACCGATCGCAAATTGGCAGAGGCAGGGTTGGCCGAACAGCGCTCGTTCCTGCGCCAGGTCATCGACCTTAATCCCAATTTTGTTTTCGCTAAAGACAGGCAGGGGCGATTCACGTTGGTGAATCAGGCGATTGCCGATGCCTACGGCACATCGGTCGAGAGCCTTCTGGGCAAAACGGACGCCGACTTTAATCCCAATGCGGAAGAGGTCGAATCGTTCCGTCGCGCCGACCAGGAAGTCATGGACACTTTGAAAGAGAAGTTCATTCCGGAAGAAGTGATCACGGATTCAACCGGCAATGTTCGATGGCTACAAACGATCAAGCGCCCGATCGTCGCGCCCGACGGCACAGCCCGGCAGATGCTCGGCATCGCCGCCGATATCACGGCGCGCAAACAGGCGGAGAAAGCATTGCGACAGAGCGAAGAGCGGTTCCGTCAGATCGCTGAGAATATCCGCGAGGTCTTCTGGATAACCGAGCCTCTCGAGAAGAAGCTGATCTACATGAGTCCGGCATACGAGGAAGTCTGGGGCAGAACTTGTGAAAGCCTTTCCGACGTCTCGCGCATGTGGCGCGATGCGCTTCATCCGGAAGATCACCCGCGCGTGCTCGAGGCCATCGAAAAAGTGCAGTACGGCGGTGATTACGATTTGGAATATCGAATCGTCAGGCCTGACGGCGAGATCCGGTGGGTACGCGACCGCGCTTTCTCGATCGCAAACACTTCCGGCGAGGTATACCGCGTTGCCGGCGTGATCGACGATGTGACCGAACGCAAGCAAGCGCTCGAGCAGATCAAATCATCGCTTCACGAAAAAGAGGTGCTGCTCAAAGAGATTCACCACCGCGTCAAGAACAACATGCAGGTCATCACCAGCCTGCTTAATCTGCAATCGAAAACCATCGGCGACGAGAAAGCGTTCGAGGTCTTCCAGGATAGCCAGAATCGCGTCAAGTCGATGGCGCTGATTCACGAGACGCTTTATCAGTCCAAAGACCTTTCGCGAATCAATTTTGCCGAGTACCTGCAAAAACTCGTGGCCCACGTCTCGCGCTCGTACCGCCTGCGACCCGAGGCCGTCAAGATCAACGTAAGCGTGGACGACGTTTCACTGCCGATCGACACGGCGGTGCCTTGTGGCTTGATCATCAACGAGCTGGCCTCGAACTCGCTCAAATACGCATTCCCGGCGGATTCACGAGGAAGCATAAACATAACTTTTCAGCGAGCCGGCGCTCACTACGTTCTGTGTGTGAGCGATACGGGCATCGGCTTGCCTAAGGATTTTGATCCCGAGAAAGGGAAATCGCTGGGCATGAAGCTGGTACGAATGCTGACTACGCAACTGAGCGGAGAGATCGAGTGCCGTAACGGAGTGGGGACAACTTTTGAGATCACGTTTCCCGAAGAGAAGGGGGAAGCCCGCGCATGACACAGACACGAATACTTGTAGTCGAAGACGAAAGCATTGTCGCATTGGACCTTCAGGACCGGCTCGAGTCGCTGGGATACGACGTGCCCATGCCGGTCGCGTCCGGCGAAAAGGCGATAGAAAAAGCCGGCGAATTGCGTCCGAACCTGGTGTTGATGGACATCCAGTTACAAGGACGTATGGACGGCGTCGAAGCCGCTGATCATATCCGCCGCGCGTTCGGGATCCCCGTCATTTACCTGACCGCGAACGCGGACCACCCGACGGTTCAACGAGCAAAAGTCACAGAGCCGTTCGGTTATGTGATTAAGCCGTTCGAAGAAAGGGAACTGCACACGACGATTGAGGTCGCGCTCTATAAACATCAAGCCGAACACAGGTTGAAAGAGAGCGAAGAACGATACCGGTTGCTGGCCGAACTATCCCCCGAAGCGATCATTGTCCAGAGCGACAACAGCATCGTCTATGCCAACCCCGCCGCGGCGAGCCTGTTTGGCGCTCCGAGTATCACGATGTTACTCGGGCGAGCGGTTTCAGATTTCATTCACGCCGACAGCTGCGATAATTTCCGAGCGCGCGAAAGACACTTAAGAGCGAGTCAAAAATCGGATCTGAAGGCCGAGAAGTTTGTCAGGCTGGACGGACAGGTTCGAGATGTCGAAGTGGTCATGGCTTCCATCACGTACGGAGGTAAACCCGCGACGCAGATTCTTACCAGGGACATAACCGAACGCCGGCGGGCCGAAGAGCAGTTGCTTCACGACGCTTTCCATGACTCGCTGACCAAACTGCCCAACCGCGCTCTCTTTATCGATCACCTGAAACTGGCCGTCAATCACTGCCGTCGCAGGAAAAATCATCTCTTCGCAGTTCTGTTCATTGACCTGGATCGTTTTAAGGTCGTCAACGACAGTTTGGGCCACGTGGTCGGCGACGAGGTTTTGATCGCCACCGCTCGCAGACTCGAAAGCTGCCTGCGTGACGGCGACACCATCGCCCGGTTGGGCGGCGATGAATTTACGATTCTGCTTGATGGGATTAAGGACAACGACGACGCACATCGCGTAGCCGAGCGCGTTCAGGAAGTGCTATCCGAACCCTACAAACTCGGCGGCCGCGAATTTTTCGTCACAGCAAGCGTTGGCATCAAGTACTTCGGCGATGAAGACGAGCAACCGGAAGACCTATTGCGCGACGCGGACACCGCGATGTACTGCGCCAAGACTCTTGGCAAAGCACAGTACCAGGTGTTCGATAGCAAGATGCACAAGCACGCTGTAACTCGTTTACAGATCGAATCAGATTTACGACGAGCCGTTGAGCGAGACGAAATCCACGTCAACTACCAGCCGATTGTATCGCTTCAGACCGGGAGAATCAGCGGTTTCGAGGCGCTGGCACGATGGCATCATCCCGAACGTGGATTGATTCTGCCTTCTGAATTTATCCCGGTGGCGGAAGAGACCGGCGTCATCATGCAGATAGACCTCAGCGTTCTCAGACAAGCATGTCGACAAATGCATGCGTGGCATGACGCGTTACCGCTAACCAAGCAGATGAAAGTCAGCGTGAACCTTTCATGCAGACAGTTCATGCAGCCGACGATCGTCTCGAACGTGATGGCGATTCTAAGAGAAACCGGACTCGACCCGCGCAGCTTGAAACTGGAGATCACCGAAAGCGTAATGATGGAACGAGGCGTGGACGCGATGGGTGTGCTCGAACAGCTCAGCCAGGCCGGAATCGAGCTGAGCCTGGATGACTTTGGAACCGGCTATTCGTCATTGAGCTACATACATCGGTTTCCTGTTTCCACTTTGAAGATCGATCAGTCGTTCATCAAACGAATCGGCGGCGAACAGAACGGAGAGATCGTGCGCGCAGTCGTCGCATTGGCTCGCAACCTCGGTATGGAAGTCGTTGCTGAAGGAATCGAGACCGTAGTGCAACTGGATCAACTGAAGGCGTTAAATTGTGAGCAAGGCCAGGGCTACTACTTTTCGAGTCCGGTCGATGCGGAATCGGCAACCGAATTGATACAAAGAGACGAACGCGGCGAGATACTGGGAATTCTTGGTGTGGAGCAGGGAGTGCGAGACGCGGCGTGAAAGTAGAAGACAGAAGGTAGGAGTTGCAAGAACTCCGTCCGCCTCGCGGACTGTTTGCCGCTACCGATCCTCGAAATACCTGTACTGCGCAGACAAGACTTCCTCCGGATCCGCTTTCACCGGCGAGCTGTCAACTTGTTCATACAGCGGCGGCGGTATCTCAGCGAAATCAGACATCGGACCATAAACCTGATCCACTCCTTCTCGAAATACATCGCCGATCAACAAATTGATCACGTTGTTTCGTTGCTCGGGATACTTGCGCAGGAATTGCGAGAAGCTAAACCCATCGTTGTAAAACGCGTACACCAGCTTGCGCATTGACTCGATGCCTTGATCCAGCTTGCCTTGAAACTGGCCCAACCGCTCGGCGGAAAAGTCATCGTTCTTGAAAGCATCGTGAATAGCATCCGCTGCCAGCTCTGCCATCTTCAGTGCAAGCAACACGCCCGACGAGTAGATCGGATCGAGAAATCCATAGGCATCGCCGATGATGATAAAGCCATCGCCGGCATTCCGTTTTGAACGGTACGAGTAATCGAGTATCGAGTAAATCTTGTCTACACGCGTGCCCTCGGCTACGCGCCGCTTGACCGCACTGACCTTGGCAACTTCCTCGTCAAAAATCTTTGCCAGGTCCTGTCCGCGGCCCTTTAACAGATACTCAGGGTTAGCAACGATGCCCACGCTGGTTACGTCGTCTTCGAGCGGGATATACCAGAACCAACCGCCGCTGCCCGGCTCGGTGCGAAGCACAAGCGTTGCTCCGCCGTTCAAATCGGGTTCGCGCATTGCTCCTTTGAAGTACGAGTAAAGAACCGCCTTCTTCAGTTTCGGATCGCGAACTCGCCAGCGAAACTTGTTGGACAGCATCGCGCTTTGCCCGGTTGCGTCCACCACCACATTCGCATGAAAAGTCTGGACAGAACCGTCGGCTAACTTTACTTCGACGCCAACTGCGCGATCGCCTTCGAAAAGAACCTGCTTGACGGCAGCGCCCTGATGGACCACCGCGCCCTGGTCGGCGGCATGGTCAATCAAAAGCTTGTCAAAAAGGGCGCGATTAACTTGCCAGGTCACAGCGCTCTCGTGATGCATGGCTTCGAAGAAGTAAAAAGGACGCGACTCTTTTCCCGCGGAGTTGGCAAACTGCACGCTGTACTTTCGCACGAAGGGACTGGCTTTGAGCTTTTCAAGAAAACCCATTCGCTGAAAAGTAAAGTAGGTATCGGTCATCAGCGACTCGCCGATGTGATGTCGCGGAAAGACTTCCTTTTCAAAAAGAATGACACTTCGTCCCTCGCGGGCCAGGATGCTTCCGATTGCGCTGCCGGCGGGGCCTCCGCCGATTATGATGACGTCAAAATTATTATTTCCCATGGGTACTTATGCGTAGCGAACAGTTCTCAATTCAGGTTCAAAGAACTCCAGTAAGAATGTCTCGACTTCCAAAAGACCGCGTCGAGTCAGGGTGATCCGCTCTCCCTCGCGTTCGAGCAGCATTTGATTTCTCAATCGTTCATAGACGGGGTGAAATTTCTGCCAGACATCGACCCCGAACTTCTCGCGAAAATATCCGAGATCAATCCAGCCGTTCTTGAGCTGCAAAATCATCTCGCGAATCAGGCGTTGATGCGGCGGAAGTGAAACCGCTCGCAGAAGCGGCAGGTTGTCCGTGCCAAGGATGCGAACATACTCTTCGAAGCTGTGCGCGTTCTGATAATTCACGCCATCGAAATAAGAGAACGACGAAACACCGAGTCCGATCATGTCGCCGCCATGCCAGAGCGCGTCGGTGTAGATGAAGCGGCACTGCTTTTTTTTGGAGACCAAAGTCGTCGCGCTGCCAATTTCGTAACCATTCTCCTGGAATTGGTCGAACGCGTAGTTCAGCCAGCGTCGCTTTGTTTCCCAGGCGGCAATCGGCGATTCAACACCCTGCTTCAGGATGTCCTGCGAGATGACGGTGTTGTAGGGCAGCTCCATCTGATAGATGGTGACCGAATCCGGTTCCAGCTCGATCGCACGCCGAACAGTGTCGCGCCACTTTTCCTCCGTCTCGCCCATCATGCCGGAGATAAGATCGATGTTGACCTGCGGAAAATCGACTTCGCGCGCCCACGCGTAGGCGCGGTAGACCTCGGGCGAAAGATGCGCGCGTCCGTTCATCGCCAGGACTTCGTCATCGAAGTGTTCGATCCCGAGGCTGAGCCGCGTGACTCCGATCTCTTTCAAGACTTCCAGCTTCGATTTTTGCAGCGTGCCCGGCTCGCATTCGAACGTTACTTCTTCGGCGTTGGCCCAACTGACATGTCGGTTCAATCCCGAGACAAGATAGCGAAGCTGCTTTTCACTGACATACGACGGCGTGCCACCGCCAAAATATGCGAAGCGAAGTTGTCGTCCCTGAAAAGCGGGCCGCCGGCTGTAGAGCTCGTTCTCTTTGATCAGCGCATCGAGATAGACTTCGATTTCAGATGCATTCTTGTCGGTATAGACTTTGAAATAGCAAAACTTGCATCGCTTGCGGCAAAACGGAATGTGAATATAAAGGCCCAGTGGGTCGGCGACGCGCGCAGGTTTGTCGAGCACCGCGAGCGCGTCGGTGACGGACTCGGGTTTCCACTGCGAGAACGGCGGATAGTTCGAGACAAAATAATTTCCGACTTCGGTGGCGGTGTTTTTGTTTACTTCAACGGTCATTGGTTCTAAGGCGTACGGATACCACCAACTAAAAGTTCAGAACGGCTCGAGATACAGGGGATTGGTCTAGCCGATGTGACTGATTAAGAATAACTGCGGCTCGGTTTCGGTTGTCCGCACACATAATCAAATTACCATCCCAATCGCCGATGAGCAATTTGGGAGGTTTTGCTGTGAAGGAAGCGTTGTAAAAAGTTATTTACAAGTAATCCGTTTCGCGGAATCTGGTAATTGGTTAGTTGGAGAGTGTGTGGGGTAGAAATATCACGCAAAGGCGCAAAGAACTGAAAGACGAAGGCGCAAAGGGAATGCAACGGCGAGAGAAGCTTTGTACCGCCTGGAGTTGAATGCTCTCTTAGCGCCTTCGTCTTTCAGTTCTTTGCGCCTTTGCGTGAAACCGTCTTCTCTGTAACCTAACTCAAGTTGCCTCCCCGCTCGGACTTTATTTCGATTGTGCCGAGCGCGCATTTCTGGTAATTAGAACCTCACTTTCTACAAACAAATACTCACGAGGCCTCAATTGTCGGATACCAAGCCACTAACTCTTAAGTACCTCCTTCCATACGTGGCTATTGTTCTCGTATTCGGGCTCGGGATTTGGCTGATAGTCACAACCGGCGCGCGTCAGTATTCGCAGACCACTAATCCCTCCGTGGCGGCTCCGCAGAATCCGTCAGCCGCTCAAGTTCAAGCCACTCCCAAACGTTCTAGTCCTGAAGGCATCCTGGCCCATCTCAAGACCCCCTTCGTTATTCTGCTGCTGCAACTGGTCGTCATCATCATTGCAGCACGAGTGGTCGGAAGGCTGTTTACGAAAATCGGCCAGCCCCCAGTGATGGGAGAGATCGTCGCAGGAATTGTTCTGGGACCATCTTTGCTCGGCTGGCTTTCTCCGGCCACGATGGGTTTTCTTTTCCCTCCTTCGTCGATGGAAGCGTTGAGGCTGCTGAGCCAAATCGGTGTCTCGCTTTTCATGTTTGTGGTTGGCATGGAGTTGGACGTTCAGCATCTGCGCCAGAAAGCTCACACCGCAATCGTAGTCAGCCACGCGAGTATCATCGTCCCGTTTTTTTTGGGTACTGCGCTTTCGTTCTGGCTGTATCGAACGCTCGCGCCGGCCGGGACGCCGTTCGTCGCCTTCGCACTTTTTATGGGAATCGTGATGAGCATTACGGCCTTTCCCGTACTGGCGCGAATCCTCGACGACCGGCGAATGTCAAAAACGAAGCTGGGAAGTATTGCGTTGACCTGCGCGGCGATCGACGACGTCTCCGCGTGGTGCATTCTGGCGTTCGTGATCGCGGTGGCCCAGTCGGGAAGCGTGGCGGGATCGCTGATTACCGTTGCACTCGTCCTGGTTTTTATCTTCATCATGCTCTGGATCGTCAAGCCTCTGTTGGCTCGCCTGGTGAATCCGCGATTTGAGGCGGTGCAGCATGGAAAAGAACCGGGTCGAGAACTGGTGGCGGGAATTCTCGCATTGACGTTCGCCAGCGCGCTCACAACTGAGATCATCGGAATACATGCGTTGTTCGGCGCGTTTTTGGCGGGTGTGGTCATGCCGCAGACGGCGGGCCTGCGCGAGCGGTTCAAAGAGAGAATCGAGCCATTCGTCGGCGCCGCGTTGCTGCCGCTTTTCTTCGCCTTCACAGGCCTGAGAATGCAGGTCACTCTACTCAACGATTGGCAAAGCTGGGCCATCGCCGCAGTGATTGTCGCCGTAGCGATCGCCGGCAAGTTATGCGCAAGCATGTTGATGGCCCGTTGGTGCGGGATGATGTGGCGCGATTCATTCGCGTTGGGAGTGTTGATGAATACGCGCGGTTTGGTCGAGCTGATTGTGTTGAATATCGGCTACGACCTGGGGATCCTGTCGGCGAGGCTGTTTGCGATGTTGGTTTTGATGGCGCTGGCCACGACGTTTATGACGGGGCCGTTGTTGGCGCTTGTGAATGTTGAGAAAGAGGGCGGGAGCGGTAAATAGTGAATGGTGATTGGTAAATGGTAAATGGAACGATCGTTGGTTCGACCATTCACTATTTACCATTCACGATTCACCGGGTTACCGGTGAGATCGGTAAGTAGTAAATGGTGAATAGTAAATGGATAGCGATCGTTGTTCAGTCCATTTACCATTCACCATTTACTATTCGCTTGCTTAAGCCGAAAAACTTTCTTCGCTGCTCAGTGCATCACGAAGCGTCCCCGGTATCTCTACCGGCTTTCCATTCTGTAAAGCGACCACGACCATCGTTCCTTCAAGCGCCAATTCCTCATTGGCGTTAAAAACCTGAAAGAGATAATTGAAGGAAGTGCGGCCGAGCTTCGCAACCGAGAGTCGCAGCCGAAACGGCTCGTCGAGCGATATGACCCTCTTGAAATCGCAGTCGATGTGAGCACGTGGAAAGTCGTAACCCATGCTCCGATTCATGGGCCAGTCGATTCTGCGTACCAACTCGCTCTCGGCCTCCTCCACCAATTCGAAAATTCGCGGGAAGTGCAAACGCCCGGCGGCGTCCGCATCGGCCCAACGCAGATGGCGTTTCAACTCGATGGAAGCAGGCATGTTCAGTGACCTTTCAAGTTTGAATTCCGGTGCTATGACAATTTGGATTGAGTGAAGGGAAGACAGTTTTCACGCAAAGACGCAAAGAAGTGAAAGCGTAGAGACGCAAAGAAGGCGACCGTGAGAGGTACTCAAAAGTGTAGCGAAGTAGGAACCTCTTCTCTGCGCCTTTCAGCTTTCACTTCTTTGCGTCTTTGCGTGAAATCTCTTTCCGACAATTCTCAAACTGATCCATTATCAAAATTTCTGCACTCAGCATTTATTACATAGGAGCCTCGAAATAGTAACACGGTCAAAAAGCAGAATGCAGAAGTCAGAAGTCAGAAGGCAGATGTCAATCGGCATCCATTGAAGGCCGCGAGGTGGCGAAGTCTTTCCAGGATCTTTTCTGACGAAACCCGGTATTCGCTTAATTCTTCGGTCCCGAAGATTTTCTTGACGGAAACCCCGCCGTGGAATACGCTTCCGATCACGCTAGAAACATTGCTGACAGAGTTAAGTTTTGAGCTGACGCATTTCTCTCTTGGAAATTTCCAAGTCGCCTTTCACAAATGAACGCAGTATGTGCCGGGAGTGGGACCCAGTATTCGCCTGCGTCTGCGACAGAGCTTGAGAGTCTTTTTCTCGCTTGGGCCTGCCGAACCGGGCTTCGTCAATTCACTAACACGGAGGACCGTTATGCCAGACTGGTCGATAAAAATCGTTCCCTCAGGAAAGAGCGCGGCTTTTGTTCCGGACCTGCAAGGCGCCGAACCGGGCGATCCGCTACAGGCACAGCAGGACGACCTGGTTACATGGAACAACACGACTAAGAAAACACATCAACCGTGGCCCACGGATTCGAATTACAACCCTTTGCCGGTGTCGCAGGTTCCGAGAGGATCGGCAAACTATCTATCGGATCCAATTCCGCCAGGTGAATCGTCGCGTCCTAGCTACGACACTGCCGTTGTTGGGACCGTCTACTACTGCTGCTTGAAACATAAGTCGGCAAAGTCCGAGCGCGGCACGATCATCGTGTCGGCTGTTCCAACTTAATCCGCGTGGAAAGCGGTTGGGTGTCGTTTGCGGCGGGTACGATGGACTCGATTTGGTGGGCAATTATTTCGAGTCTTTGTCAGTGGGGTAGAAGGAGGGATCGCGATGCGTGGTCAAAAGTCGAAGCTTCATAACAGCATTAATGGTTCTTTGAGCGTGAGAGAGAATGAGCGGCGGTTGCGAATTGAAAGTAGCCGGCGAACTCGATCCAGCGGATTGCCGACCGTTCTGGTTGCAGTGTTGGCGCTGTTGTTATTAGCGACGGGCGCGCGCGCGCAAGCCGGCCCTACGCCGAGTCCGAGCCCTACGCCGACGCCAATCGCAAACCCATGCCCTCCTGCGATGATCGGACAAACCCTCGTTCCGGTGCCTGAGATCGTAAGGACGGATGGCAAGCTGAGAGGCACAGTAATATTGAGTGACGAGCAGGAATGGATGGCCTTCAGGGTGCCGGTGTCAGCGCCGAGCGATTCAAGCAGATCGCAATGCCTGCCTCAATACGTCAGAACTTTTCGTGAACTCGGCGCGACTCCGACGATGGCTTCCGCGCCGTCTGGTCCTTTCGCGAGCGGCGCCTACGCAACACCGCGCCCGGGCCCGACTCTTCGAGCTCGTGTCGGCGACCTCATTCAACTTACTTTCCTGAACCAAATCAACCCAGCTAACTTCGGTAATTCGATCGACCGTGGTGAGATTGGCGCCTGCGACGAAACCAGCGTCGGCTATCCGGGAAAGCCTCCGGGCGGCGACACGTTTCCGGATTGCTTCCACGGCTCCAGCACCGGCAACATTCATTTTCACGGCACGCATACGAATCCCAATTCGACCGGCGACAACGTCTTCATAGAAGTGCGACCCTCGCCGAGGGAAGACAACAAGCCGACAGTCACGCCGGAAAGCGTGCAGAAACATTTTGACAGGTTCTTTGCTCAGTGTGAGGAAAGACTGAGTCGAAATGTTCTCGATCAGTGGCCCAGGAAGTGGGACGACCTTCCGGACTCTTATACTGACGACCAGAAGAAGCTGCTCAAGCGTTACGACGAAGAACTCGAGAAGAAATACCCGGGCGCAAAGTTCAATAAGCAATTTCTGTGGCCGACAAACGATTGGCAAATTAAACAAGGTTCATGGCCGCAGTACTATATCGGCGCTTTTCCTTACTGCTATCGCTTGCCCGAATACACCGCGACAGCGTGGCCGCCTCCGCCAACGCCGTCCGGTATGGCCGGGATGCCGATGGACTCTGCGGAAAATCACGCCAGCGCGGCTCCGTTGCGAATGGGCCAGTCGCCGGGAACACACTGGTATCACGCGCACAAGCATGGTTCGACCGCTATCAATGTCGCGAACGGCATGACCGGCGCTTTCATAATCGAAGGGCAGTACGACGATGATTTGAACACCTGGTACAACCAGGTCGAGTTATGGACGCGCACTCAGCCGGTGATGGTGATAAACCAGCTTGGAGTCTCGCCCAACCTGATGCGGGGCCCGAACGCGGCGATCGATAAGGGACCGGATTTTTCGATCAACGGCCAGTTAAAGCCGGTAGTACAAATGCGACCCGGTGAAGTCCAGATGTGGCGTATCGTCAACTCGTCTGGTCGAGCGGGCGCGCAATTTGTCGGACCGCCCGGCGGGTTTGAGTGGAGACAGCTGGCGCAGGATGGCGTCCAATTCATCGACGCGAATTATCAAAAGAGCCACAACGATCCGTTCCTGCTCGCGGCGGGCAATCGAGCCGACCTGCTGGTCAAGGCCCCGGCGACTCCGTGCACAAAACCGCAGGGATGTCTTTATCCCGTCATGGTCCAGAACCAGGTCGATCCGAGCGACCTCGCCTCGGCCAATCAAATCACGCTGCTGACCGTTAGTGTTTCAGGAACACCGGTCGATCCTAAATCGAATGGTGCGAAATTCATTCCCACGGCGCCGGGCTTTCCGCCGTTCCTGGCGGACATCAGCAGCGCCGAGGTCCAGGGCACGAAGAAGATCTTATTTGCTTCGGGTGGTCCCGGTGGTTTGCCGACGCCGGCGGCGCATACGATCGACGGGAAGAAGTTCGATGGTGAAGTTGGTGAGTTGGTCCTGCTGAACACAGTGGAAGAATGGAAGGTGATGAACGCGACGCTGAAGATATCGCATCCGTTCCACATTCACATCAACCCGTTCCAAATTGTGGAAGTCTTCGATCCCAACGAAACGATGAAGGATCCGAAGAATCCAAAGAAAACGATTCCGAGGTACATCTTTGATCTGAAAGCGCGGAAGTCGCCGAGGCAGTGTTATCTCAACCCGTTGGGAAATCCGGATGACTGGAAGCCGTGCGTTCCGCCGCCGCTACAAAAAAATCTGATCTGGTGGGACGTGTTCCCGATTCCGTCGGGGACAAATCCGACAGATGCCGGCGGCAAGAAGATACTCGATCCAAAAACGAAGCAACCGATCATGGTGCCCGGGTTTTTCAAGATGCGCAGTCGGTTCGTGGATTACTCCGGCTACTACGTGATCCATTGCCACATTCTGGCCCACGAAGATCGCGGCATGATGACGGTGGTGGAGGTCGCGCCGTCGAAATCGCCTTATTCGCATAAATAGTGAGTTGCAGGGCGGAGCGGTGTGATTGCCCGAGTTGAGCGTCAATGATTTGGTTCCCGCAAAGGCGCAAAGGCGCAAAGAAAACGCATACTGGGCGATCAGTATTCAACTACTTTGCGGCTTTCCTTGGCGTCTTTGCGCCTTTGCGGGAACCTCCTCTGTCTTTCAAACTTCTCATTCTCTGATTCGAAACAAGGATAACTCTGATGGTCGATACTAAACAGATCACTCGATACGAACAGATGAAGCAGATCCTCGACGGCGCCGCGAAGGGCGGCGTGGTGGATTACGACGGGCATGGCCTGTTCTGGCACTTGCCGTTGGCGCAACTCCTCGAGCTCGAAATCTACGGCGTTCGAGTGATCGCGCCCGCGGAAGCTCCGGTTGCTTCATGCTGTCACGGACCCGCCGCCGATGCCGTCGCGAGCCGAAGTGAAAAGTCGGGTCTGATTCGTGGGCTGCGCGGACAGTCTCCTTTCGACGGAACGCAGTTTCCGCGTCTCCCCTGGGGCGGACAAATTGTTTCCGACGAAGACATCGGGTTTATTTCAAAGTGGATCGACGACGGATGTCCCACCCGCGATCATCAGATTTCTTTCGACGCGACCGGCACGCAAACGACGACGCTCGAAACGTTTGACTCGGCCAACGTCGAGGCGCTCGCGCGAAGTTTCGATATCTACGAAGGCGCGCCCAACGAATACAGCTACAAATACGGCGAGCTCAAGCAGCGAACAAACATCGACTGTATGTCCGAGTCACAAATCGAGAAGCTGCGTTGGGCGTTTCGCGAGCTCTATCATTTCAACAAGTGGCCGGAAGATCGACGCAGCTATAACAACATGGCTTTGATCCATCAGAACCATTGCCAGCACGGATGGGAACGTTTTCTGCCGTGGCATCGCGTCTATCTTTACGAGATGGAGCAAGCGCTCCAGGATGTTTGCCCCGACGTCACCATGCCGTATTGGGATTTCACGATGCCGCAGTACTGCCCGGATCATCCTGAGAAAGGAGCGATCATCCCGCAGTCTTTCAAGGCTTTTCTGACCAAAGAGTCGATCACGTACCTGGTCAAACATGCCAACCCGGCGATTCCCGCCAAGGCCGGTGCGACGCTGCAAAAGCAGATGGTTGATAAAGGACTGCGCTACTCCAGGCTGAGCGAATTTTTCGACGCTGTCGGCGAGATGACAAGCAAGGAGTACACGGTCGGGCTCCATCGCGAACGGTTCATCGACGCGCTGCTGGCGACAAACTCGCTGTGGTACCCGCTTCGTTATCCGGCACAGTACGGCAAAGGAACGATCAATACGGTGATCCATTATCACTATCCGACGGCGGACGATATGGAGCAGATCAAATCGTTGCGAACTTTTCGGGACTTCGGGGGCGGGAGCTTTTACGACGATTCGTTTGGTTTTCTCGACCAGAATCCGCACAACACCATGCACATTTGGACGGGAGGCATGAACCCGACACCGGCATCATCGAAAACGCCTCCGCTCGGGGATCTCGCGCGAGATCGCAATCGGGGCGTTCTGGTAGCCGGCCGACGTTTTCACTCGCGCGATGATTTGTATAGCCAACCAAAGTTCGGCGACATGTTCAGCAACCTGACCGCGTCGTACGATCCGGTCTTCTGGCCGATTCACGCGAACATCGATCGCGTCTGGCACGAATGGCAGCAGCACAACCCGCACTCGTTGCCGAACGACCTCGACGCGGTATTGACGCCGTGGAGTTACACGATCGCGGACACGCTCGACATGTCGCGGTTCGGCTACGAATACGTGAAGTGTGCTTTCATCATTCCGGTAGGTTTGGGAACTCCGGTCGGCCGCTTTGTTTCTCAACCGATCGCGATTCCACCGCCGGTGCGAAGTTCGTTTCAACAGGCAGAGGTAAGGCTGCATCGCGTGCCGCAGTTGCCGCTCTCGTGCTTCATTCGCGTCTTCCTGAATCTGCCGGATGCAAACGCGTCAACATCAATCGACGATCCGCACTACGCAGGTTATCTGGCGATATTCGGTCACGGCGATTGTATCGGTGGACCAGGCCATTGCGATCTGCCACCCAGTCGCCCGCGCCAATACGATCGACGGCCTCGTCATCACAACACGCCGCGCAACCACCGCGTCAACGTAACCAAAACTGCCGAGCGATTGATCAAAGACGGCGCAACCTCGTTGCAGATTACGTTGGTCGTGATCGGCGCGGACTATTGTGAAGAGAACGACCTGTTGCGGCTGGACGGCGTTTCGCTCGATTTTCTCGACTAGCACTCAGATGTCCCTCGACGGTTTCCTGACGATTGGAAAAGACATATGCCTACCACCTACCGCATCCATCCGGGCATCGGCATCGCCCGGCTCGGTAACAGCCCCGACGCTTTTTGCATCTCGCCGGAGAAGCCCGCGGCGTTGCCGATCGATTGCGACCAACGCGGCAATCCGCTGGTCACACCCGACGGAATGAAGGAGTTAACCGTGACCGCTTTCAAGGACCCGGACGGACGGCTCAAGCGACAAGCCGCGCGATTCCAGGTTTGGGCGTATGACGATGAAAGCCCGATGGGACGGCCGTTGAAACTCGGCGACCACATCGAAGGCGGAGGAAACGCGGGCGTCCTGATCGATATTCAATGGCGGGTCTATCTGGCGAACAAGAAATCCTGCTGGTACGAGTTCGAACAGCTCCAGGGCGAGCACGGTTACGATCCCACACATCCTCTGCGAAACGCCCAGATCAAAGGTGAAGACGCTCGGCAACAACTGATCATCGATCCGGGTCCGCGGACGGTTGATCTTTTGACCAATCGTAATGCTCATTTCAGCCGCGATGGTGGCGACACCTACGCGACGACGTTCCCGCCCGCGCTGCAACCAAACTCGATCGACACGCTCGGCGATTTGTTGACTGATGACTCCGGCCGGCTCCTGGTCCTGGGCGGTCATGGAAATTCCGGTTCGTATCTCTTCGACGATTTCGGCCAGCCGCGAATCGTCGACTACGCTAACAACGACGGTTGGTTTGACGACACATCCGACGGTCCGGTCATGGCGCGCCTGGCGATGTTCTCTTCACTGGTCGGCGCCGTTCGCTACGTCGACGTCGAATATCCGGCGTGGGTCGTATGCGCGTACCCGGCATACGTTCCGGAGATTCTGGACGTCGTCACGATGGACGACGTTATCGAAGACATGGCGATTCGACAGTTCGCAGAGCGAACCGATCTTTACGGCACCGCCGGAACGTTCGACGAGCCGCAGCATATCTCGCCAACCGACGAAGGAGCGCTGGTCCATTGGCGAGCCGGGCGCCTGCGCTGGAACCCGGATTACAAGCCATGGTTCTACCGGGATATCTGGAACATTCTTTATCGACCTGACCAATACAACTTTCTCTGCGACGCGCTGGGGCAGTCGAACTTCCCGCACAACCAATCGACGCGGGGTTCGTTCGATTATGACAAGCTCGGTACGCCTCCCGCCCTCGACAGGCATGCGGTAGCCGATTGCGAAAAGAGATGCATCAAGAATCATCATTCGGGTGATTTGTTCGTAGAAGAGCTGGCCGTTGAACTCGCGCCGTTGGAGACGTCGGTTAGAGGTACGTCTGCTGCGCGTCGAGAAGCGAAACGGCATCTGCTGACGGACAGACGAGCCGGCAAATTGCGCGAAGCGCTGGCTGGATTCGCGCGAACGCTGGTTGGAAAGAATCCAGGCGACGACGCTGATGAATATTTGAAAAGCTGGCTGGCTGCTTCGGAAGCGGCGGCGGAACCGAAGGAAAAACTCAGACACGCGGTAGACGAAATTCTGGGTGCCGATTCTTCGTATCCGGAAGATGTCGCGAACCAGTTCTCGCGGCGGGTGCACGACCTCCTGCAGAAATATCTATCGGGCAAACTGCTGCGCGATTGCCGGCGCAAGTGCGTCAGCGCGTACACCTATGATCCGTACGGCCCGCTTCGAAGATACCTGTTTGACTTGCTGCGCGCGCCCGGTGAAGAGAACCAGTTCATGATCAGCGGCCGACCGGACAGCCGAGTCCACAACCTTCCGCGCATGCCTTTGCTCTGCGGTGACAATCCGATTTCCAACACGCTGGTGTCGAAGTTTTTCCGCTTGACTGACTATCAGTTTTACCTGCTGCGTCAGTGGGCGCACGGCATTTTCTACAACGAGAAGCTAGAAGGATGGGCCGATCCAAATCCTCTTCTCCCGTATGCAAATTGGGTGAATCGCACCGGCCGCGATTTGGACCGCGGTGTGATCAGCAACATTTTGGGAGGCGCGTTCTGTCCGGGCGGCGAGATCGGGTGGGTCATGCGCAACCCGTCGATTTGGGTCGAGCCATACCGAATCAAGGCCGACGCCGCTTTCTATAACTTTGGCCAAACTCCGGCCCAGGCGAACAAAGGCACGCTGCCCGACAGCGACTTCGCTTTTTATGCCGCCGACGACCTTAGCCAACAGAATGATTTCGTGACCGGCCTTCAGCCCGGCGATCTGACCAAGTACATGTCGGTTCCGTGGCAGGCTGACTTCAACGAATGCTCCACGCAAACGATCGACATCACGTACGAGAAGTGGAACGTCATCTATCCCGAAAGCGACCACGACAAACGGATGAAACGCGAACAGCGAGTTTGGGAAACACTTTGGTGGCCGGCCCATCGACCGATGCAAACTTACGAGCTGGTGTTGGCGCCCGATGGAAGTACGTCGTTGCCCTGGCTCGACTGGACTCCGGGTGTGCCGCAAACCAACGCCGGTGATTTGAAGATGGTGACGGAATGGTGGCGGTTGAGCATAGTGAAGCGCAATCCGACCGGCGACATAAAGCCCAGCGATTTGGGCACACCCGACAACCCGCCATACATCAGTGTTGAGCGGACTAAACGAACCAATAAGAAAGAGAGCTAGCATGAAGGACAATCCGTTTGTTGGAAGCTGGACCTATCGAAGTTTTGTAAACGACCCGGATCTGAGCACCACGTTGGACAACCTGCTTTTTGGAAACGGCACGATCGTGATCACCGCGCCGTCGCCCGATACGCTTGGCGGAACAATCGGCGGAAGTCTCGGCCCGGGCCAGGGCAACTGGTCGCTGAACCTGCATGGCTCGATCGGCTATGGTTCGCCCGGACAGGTGCGGTTCCAGGGCCGCGGTGTAGTCGGTGGCGAAGAGTGGGTGTACGACTACATCGGTTGGCTGGTGCCGGTTTGGCCGAACAGCAATTCGACTTTGCAACGCGCGGCTATCGTCGGCTCGGTAGTTCGTACCGTCCCTCATTCGGGCAGTGACGGCACTGGTCCAGTGCATCCGGCCGGCGTGGTCGCCTCTTTCTACGCTGTTCGAGTCGGGTAGACGACCGCTACGTGAACGAAATGAGCTCTAAGTCTTTTGACGTTGCCATCGTCGGTGGCGGGCCCGGCGGTTCGGCAACCGCGTTATCACTTCGAAAACAATCCCCGTCGCTCTCGGTCGCCTTGATTGAAGCTTCTCGTTATGAAGCGGTTCGCATCGGTGAATCGCTTCCACCTCCGGCTAAACCCATCCTCGATCATTTAGGCGTTTGGGACGCTTTCCAGCGGCAGTCGCCCCACTTAGTACGCGAAGTACATGGCACCGTCGCCGCGTGGGGAACCGCGGCGTTGCTCGACAACGACTTTATTTTCATGCCGGCCAACGTGGGGTGGCATCTGGACCGTGCGGCGTTTGATGCGATGCTAGCGGACGAAGCTGAGCGACTTGAGACGAGGCTCCTGCTTGAAACTCGAGTTCGCGAGGTTAAGATCGAGGGCGAAGAATGGCGGCTTAATCTCTCAACCGGCGAGACTCTCGCAGCTCGTTTCCTGGTAGACGCAACTGGCAGCACGGCGGCATTGGCTCGGCGCTGCGGCGGTCACTTTATCGAGACAGACTCTCTCGTTGGTATCGCCGGATTCTTCGAGAACGGCGACGGTGATGCACGCACTTTGGTTGAAGCTTTTGAAGATGGATGGTGGTACACAGCCGGACTGCCCGATGGACGACGCATCATCGCTTGTATGACGGATGCCGACATCGCACGGAGCAAGAGGCTTCACGAAGCGAAGGAGTGGTGGAAGAGATTGGCCGAGATGCCGAAGATTGGTGCGATGGCGGCAATGACGGAGCGAGGCAAGCTATCAGGTTCCTTCGTCGTTCGGTCGTGTTCGTCTCGACGGCTTGATCCGGTTGCGGGAGAGAATTGGCTGGCGGTTGGTGACGCCGCGTCGCGGTTCGATCCGCTTTCGGCGCAGGGAATTGTGAAAGCGATGCGATCCGGGATTTTCGCGTCGTACGCGATCGGCGATCAGCTGACGAAGAACGACGCGTCTGGTTTAGAACGATATCGCAGGTTCATATTCGATGAGTTCAAGAATTATGAAGAGGTTCGAGCGAAATACTATCGCGAAGAACGCCGATGGCCTAATAGCCAGTTTTGGAGTCGAAGGCAGGAAGGAACGGGAGGGTTACCGCAAAGAAAGGAAGACCGCCAAGTCGTTGAATGCTGATTACTCTTTGCGGCTTTCTTTGCGCCCTTGCGCCTTTGCGGGAACCAAACTTCCTTTCAATGAACCAAGTTGGGAGCGATTACGAATGACTATCTCCGGAAAGTTCACCGTGACGTTGGCACCATCGCCTGCTCCGGATAGAAGATCGGCGCCTGCGGATCGCGATGCCAATCATACTCGGCCTCCTTCGCAGCAGTTTCAGCAACCGCTCGTCCCGCCAGCCTGCTAACCAGATAAAATGCCATATCCGTCCCGGACGAAACGCCCGCCGATGTAACGTAATGCCCCGCATCAACCCAGCGCGAAACATTGTCCCACAGCACCAGCGGCCCGAACTGCGTCACCCACGCGAACGCATTGTGATTTGTCGCAGCGTGTTTGCCGTCGAGCAACCCAGCGTTCGCCAGAACCGCCGCGCCCGTGCACACCGACGTCATTAACTTTACACGCTTGTCCATCTTCCTGACCCAATCGACGACCGCCTTAACTGCCTTGGGATCGCCCTCCACTAACGGCGCCGTCTGGCCCCCTGGAATCATCAGCAGATCAAACGGCTGTGTCAGCGCATCATCGCGAAACATGTCTGGAGCTACGCGTGGACCATTGTTGCTTTTGACCGGCGCAGGAACGGCGCGCTTTCCGGATGGTTTCACTTCATTTGAGATGAACAAAATCTCGAAGGGATACGGCGGCGGGCTTTGATAATCCGTGCCGATGAATCGCGAAATGGCGAACGCTTCGACAAAACCCCACACGTCGATCGGCTCGAATCCTTCGTAAACTAGAATCCCGATGCGAATCGTGGGCGGGAACACGGGTTTGCTTGGCACGGCACGCTCCTTTTCAACCTAAACCAGTTTTAGTGCCCAGAAAAGGGCGTAGACCACGAAACAACGAAACACCAATACGAACTCATCTGGATCGGCTGGCATGCACGATCGTTCCGACATGTTCTCCGTCCAGCGCAGCCTCGATGCGATCCGGATGTCGACCATTAACTATCTGAAACGAACTCAACTGTCTTGCGTTATCGAGCAGGTCCAGCAGCACGCGCTCGAACGGCAGCGATTCCAAATTGCGCTTCCTCAATTCGTCGCTATCAATCTCGCGGATCAAACTTGCATCGGCATGACTCCGTGGATCTCGATCGTAGAGTCCGTCGACGTCCTTCACCAGAGTAAGCGTCTTGCAGCCAAAACACTCGGCCAGCAGAAACGATCCGGCGTCGGTTCGATGCGGAGGCAGCCGTCCGATTGTCGGCGGATGTTCCCAAAGCGAATAAGGCGGGTCACCGTTGAAGATCACACCGGGTGCGCTGGTAATAAAGAGCGGCAAGAGATGACCAAACATTTCGGGAGGGATGGCTACGACTCCGTATGGAGACAAGAGCGCGCCGAGAATGTGCGCATTGCCGAGCGAGTCCGCCAGCGCCAGCTGGGCCAGGACACCGGTGGGAAGCCCAAGGTCTATGCCGATGGAGAACACGTGCCGGCTCCTGACTCCTCCGCCGGTTCCTATGATCAGCTTTTTGGTTTTCAGAGAGTGGGCCAGCGCTTCGACCACTGGAAACACAACGTCGCGTCCGGCGTCCATCACGGACCGCCCGCCGATCTTTATCACGTGTGCATCGGGTAGCATGCGGAAGACCGGCGTCTCGGTTGATCGTTCGACGGCTCGGTCCAACAGGCTCTCGCGCATCAGCATCGATTGGACGTGGTGCCGGCCGTCGTTCATGTTTGCTGAGTCAGTCAATTTAGTTTTCTCCAGTTCAAAACGACCAGATTGCTGTTTCGTGTGATTTTGCTTTTCTCGTTTTCGTGTATTTCGTGGTTAGTTGTCTGCGCCGTCATTAATCGGCGGTCAAAAGAAATTCAAAAGATCATCGTGCTATTCAGACGTGATTATCGTACCGACGTGTTCGCCCGCCAGCGCTCGGGTCAAGTTACCTCGCTCGAGTCCATTGATGACTTGAATCGAGCGTCGATGAGTTGCGTGCTCCATCAGTTCGAGCACGCTTCGCTCGACCACCACGTCCTGCAGATCAAGCTCCTTCAGCTCGGTCAATGTGATTCTCGGGATGAACTTCGCGTTTCGGTCTTTCTTCGGATCCGCCGTGTACAAACCCTGTTCGTCCTTAACGAAGATCATCGACCTCGTTCCAAACACTTCGCTGACCAGATAGCTTCCGGTGTCTGTTCGGTGCGGCGGAATTCGACCGACGGCCGGATTGCTATGCCAGTAAATATAAGGAGGCATGCCGAAGAAGATCACCGCGCCGCGTTCCGCCAGGTAATGAGGAAGTTGAGCGAACTGCGCCGGTTCAATAAAGGGAATTCCGTGCTTCGCCAACAGGTAGTTGAGCATTCGCGCGTTCTGCATGCTGACGAATGTGCCGAGCACGCTGAGTACGCCGGTCGGCAGGCCCAGGTCGAGTCCCACGCTGTAGGCATGTCGCGCTCTGGTCCCAGCGCCGGTCCCTATGATCATCTTGTGACGACCAAGGTTCTCGACGATCTCTTCTATCAAAGGAAAGACAGCCGCGCGGCCACGGTCGATGAAGCTCTGGCCGCCGATCTTAATCACGTTGGCTTCCGGCAGGATATGCACGGCTGATGGTCCGCTGGTCCGCGCCATCAACTGCTCGTCATCGAGCGATCCGACTAGCAGCGATCTGCCAAGTTCGGTAAGGAGTTCCTGTTCCATCAAGTTGTTTCTCGCTATCGCTGAGGGGTTGGAATTTCGAGTTGTTAGTTTGGTCGTACAGCCTGAATTGCTAATCAGACTTCACAAGGGCGTTGAAGCCTGACGGCGCTGAGTACATAAGTCTCTTCAGTTTCAAACGATTGGTCCAGTCCGCCAAATTCTTCTGCTGCCCAGTCTTCCAGTTCGCGCAGGATTTCCGTTCGAATCTCGTCGGGAACCGGAACGCCGCCCAAGCTGGCAAGACTCCGCCATGATTCGAGCGATTGTCGCGGGCTCGCCTCGACTCGCCAGGTTGAAACCCGCACTGGATCAAGCGCTGTAGCTCCGTGTTGTTGACACAGTTCGAAGAGCTTTTGATTTCGACGCTCGCCACGGCGTCCCGTGTAACCGTGCCGGCGCAACCGTTGGTTCATCTCGCGCGACATACGCGCTCGTACGCTTTCTGTGTCTCGTTCGACCCGGCCCAAAATTAAGGTGGCGCCGGCGGGCGCGGCAACGCGGAAGATTTCTCGAGCGACATGCTCCTGGTCGAACAAATGCATCGCTCGCGAGCTGAAAATCACCTTCGCTATTCCATCAGTTAAGGGCCAGGTTGCATTGGCGTCAGCCTGGATGAGCAATCGTTCTCCGCCGCTTGAGTCCAACCGATTACCGAATTCATTCAACATTCGCGCCGAAAAGTCGAAGCCTAAATAGCGCACAGACGAATCGAACCAGCGTCCGACTTGTCCGGTTCCAGCACCCACCTCGAGAATCAAATCATCGCGTCCGGCCTCGCCGATCTCGACCACGCCTTTCGCGATCGCCTCGCAACAATCCTCGGGCAAGCCGGCGCGCTGTTCGAAATACCCCGCCTGAACGTCGAACATCTCCGGACTGGTGTTCATCGAAGTAGATAAGGTAGTGCCGTTCAAGTTAGCTCAAGCCACGATTTAGAAATTAAGCTCGGGGACTCGCAGTCAGGAAGGGGACCCTGTCCCCGCTTAACTTACAAACCAATTCAACTCAAATGTCTGACAGAAGGGGAAAGTACATCTCTTCAATGAATTTCAGAAGCGGGGACAGGGTCCCCTTCCTGACTGCATTTGGGATTGGTGAGTTGTTGTCTTTCAGCTTGAACCTGCTCGCATGCTCTTTGCTTTTGACGAGCGTGTCCTATTCCCACGAACCTCTGTCTGACAGTCAATCTGTCGTTGCGCAATCGAATCACGAGATGAGGCGATTACTCTGTTATCATCGTCGTGAATTCTTTCCAGCGCAGGGATCGAATATAACATGCCGGATCAGTGGTTGGCTCGCGAGAAATTTTGATGACGATTCTGAAAACCCAGGCACTGACGCGCAGGTTCGGCGAGACGCTCGCGGTCGATGCGATGACAATTTCCGTGGCGCGCGGCGAGGTGTTCGGGCTGATGGGTCCTAACGGAGCAGGGAAGACGACGGCGATCAAGATGCTGACTACTTTGCTGCCGCCTTCGTCGGGCTCGGCGGAGATCGCCGGTTTTGACATCGCTCGTGACGCGGGAAATGTCCGGCGATTGATCGGCTATGTTTCGCAGATGATCTCAGTCGATCCCTCGCTGACCGGTTATGAAAACCTCTTGATCTTCGCAAAGCTGTACGACGTTCCGCGGGCAGAGCGCGAGACGCGTATCAGCGATGCTTTGTCGCTTGTCGGGTTGAGCGAAGTAAAGAACAAGCTCGTACGCGAGTACTCCGGCGGCATGATTCGCCGGCTTGAGATCGCGCAGTCGACTTTGCACCGGCCGCCTTTGCTTTTTCTCGATGAACCAACTGTGGGACTGGACCCGCTGGCGCGCAAAGCGGTTTGGGAACATATCGAGCGGCTGCGCGCGGATTTCGGCACCACGATTTTCCTGACCACCCACTACATGGAAGAAGCGGAGAGCCTGTGTACTCGCGTCGCGATTATGCATCGAGGAAAGATCGTCATCGATGACTCTCCGCAGGGTCTGAAAGCGTCGATCGGTAATCAAGCGGCGACGTTGGGCGATGTATTCGTTCACTACGCGGGCGATGCGCTGGAATCTGGAGGTGGCTACGTTGAGACGTCAAGAAGAAGACGTACAGCCCGGCGGATGGGCTGACCCGTCGATCTTAATGCCCACCAATCCATTCGCCAGAGTCACGGCGTTTGTGTCCAAGACGCTGGCAATTACCGGCCTCGAGATTCGCAAGCTTCGTCACGACTTCACCGAGTTGGTCACTCGCGCAGTCCAGCCTGTGCTTTGGCTGCTCTTGTTCGGAGCCGTATTCAGCCGAGCACAAATAATTCCGACCGGCGGTCTTCCTTACGTGGATTTCATGGCGCCGGGAATCCTGGGCCAGAGCGCGCTCTTCGTCTCAATCTTCTATGGCGTCGCGGTTATTTGGGAGCGCGATCTGGGAATCATCAATAAGTTCCTGGTCAGTCCGACGCCGCGAGCCGCGCTGGTCCTGGGTAAAGCGTTGTCGGCGGGCGTTCGCTCGATCTCGCAAGCTCTGATCATCTACCTGCTCGCGATCGTGTTGGGAGTAAAGCTGAACTGGAATCCGTTAGCGCTGTTGGGAGTGTTGTCGGCGGTGGTGCTGGGTGCTGCGCTGTTCTCAACTTTTTCACTGATCATTGCCTGTCTCGTTAAGACTCGCGAGCGGTTCATGGGAATCGGCCAGTTGCTGACTATGCCGTTGTTCTTTGCAAGTAACGCGATCTATCCGATCTCGTTGATGCCCGATTGGCTGCGGGTAATTTCGCGCATTAATCCGCTCAGCTATCTGGTTGACGCGTTGCGAACGTTGATGCTGCAGAACGGCACGAGCAGTTTTGGATTGCAAACCGATTTCGCGGTGCTGGTTGGCACCACGGTGGTCTTGATATTGATTGGCGCGCGGTTGTATCCGCGGGTTGTGCTTTGACTAGTTCAGTTAGGGAAGAAAGCAGGGTTCCCGCAAAGGCGCAAAGGCGCAAAGGCGCAAAGAAGAACTCGCAAAGAGCTAATAGCATTCAACAACTTTGCGGCTTTCCTTTGCGCCTTTGCGTCTTTGCGGGAACTCGTCTTTTTCAAACTACGCCTTCTTCGCGCATAGAAAATTCTTCACTTCAATTCGAACGCGTGGTAAAGTCCGCGCTCAATTCACCTCTCTGGTTTCATCACACTCAACCGGACAACACCTTTTCCAGCAAGCCTCGCTTTCAAGCTGAATGCGGCGAAGCCGTAGCGTCTAAAGTGCCGGCTTCTTCACGGCCTTCGGCCGTCCGTCGGAATTAAGCTCAATAAGGAGTGAAGACTAATGAGCTATGTTCGCATTAACATCACAGACCAAACACGAACAACCAGCGGCGATGTCCATGGATCGAGGTGCGACGCTTTGGTGGCGGCCTTGGCCGCTGAGCCGGAAACAATCGAAGAGTTCGAACTGGCTCTCGCTCGATTCATAAAGCGAGAGGATCATGCATCTCTGTTCGCCGGCTTCGGGGGTGACGAAAATCTTGAGCCTTACGACGCCGGCATCGTGGTGATCGACCTGGCCGCGAGGATCGTGGCTTCTGAATCGACTTACTCGTCGCCGTCTCAAAAGAGCCGCATTCGCGTAAAGAGTAGCGATGCCGAAGACCAACTGCTCGTTCCCGTAGAGTTATCTGACGATTGGCTCTTCTTACGTTCGATTCCGGAATATGAGGGAACGCGTCGGAAAAGGTCTCAGTTGCGAGTGACATCAGAACCGCTTGATGCGCGCGAGATTCTCTACGGAAGAGCGCTATTGGAATTCATCGCGCGGGAATGTTCGGACGCCGAAGAGGAAAATGAGAACGAGTCGCTGGCCAGAATCCATACGAAGTGGTTGATGACGCCGAGAGAAGACCTGCGTGGAGAGACACCGCGAAAGGTGCTTTTGGAGAAGCACGACTTCATAAACTCGGATTTGCACGCAAGACTCTTGCAACACTCTTTCACTGGAGAATGCCCGCCTGCCCTGCCTTTAGAATCGAAAGCCTATCGGTTATCCGGATTCGGTACGCACGAGTTGGTGGTCTATTACGATCTGGTTCGCTATCTGCTCGGGTTGTCTCTGGATCGGCCCAAGGCCTATGTGTCGTTGGATGGTGAGGTCGAGCTTCTGGAAAAGTTCAAATCACGATGGATGACAACGCCCGATCCCGAATACGACGGCAGAACGCCGGAGCAAATTATCGAATCGGAACGCCGGCGCGTGAATATCAGAATGTCCGCCAGAGAGAGCATCATCGACGAGGATTGTCCGATTTGCGTGGCAATCGCCGCAGACCCGGACATGCCGCCCTCTTTTTGGTTCCTCGACGGATCATCGATGGACGAGGGTTTCGAGTTCTCCTTTTTTAGAACTCGCGAGGAGTACGATGCGGAACAACGCAGCAGACAGGAATTCATGGAAGATTTTGAACGCCGGCGAGAAGAAGTGCGCGAGCAAACCCGAGAGGATTGGGGCATCTAAGGGTTAACAGGGATTTCGGCAGTGGTTCAGTTTCGAATATCGCCGGGGAGAACAGGTTCCCGCAAAGACGCAAGGGCGCAAAGAAATCAGCAAAGATGATTTACTGCTCAACTCCTTTGCGCCCTTACGCCCTTGCGCCCTTGCGCCTTTGCGGGAGCCCCTTCTTATTCGTATCTACCTGAATCTCAAACAGCCTACGGCCTTGGTCTGGTCGATTTGACATCGCAAAACGCTTTCGCTACAGTCCTAGCTTCAAGTATTAAGACTGGCCGAGTTACTGGCTTAGTAAAATCTTGAAACGGCAGGAACAGAGATTTACCGATCCTGCCATTTTCTTAATTTTGATAGGATGCTCCGGAAGTCCTTCGTCATGAATCGAACATCTACACGATTCTGAATTTTACATGCCGGGCCGCTCTTAACGCGGTCTCGCGACGAAGGCGCTCCTGTCGAAACCGATCTGAACGAAGTTGCCGTTTTACACCATCGGCAGACATAAAATTAGGTTGACGCTTTCCATGAAGACGCGAGGCTGCATCTGCGGTTCGCTCTTACGTATTGCGCGCGAGCAAGGAACCGCGTGCAAACGACAAACTGAAGTTTGTCGGATAGAAAAGCGGAGACCAATGCAATGAGCGAAATCAATATACAGATCAAGAACGGGTCGGCGGCTCAGGTGACCGCGCCCCTGACCGTGGCGGACGCGCTGAAAAAGCTCGACCGCGACGGAGCCAAGCAGGCTTTGGCGGCGCGCGTGAACGGACGCGAGGTCGATCTGGCGTATACCATCGACGCGCAGGAAAACGGCGCGCCGATAAACATCGAACCTGTTTTGCCGCAGACGCTCGAAGGCCTGGATGTGCTTCGGCATTCGACCGCGCACTTGCTTGCCGCAGCCGTGCTTGATCTTTTCCCCGGCACCAAGCTCGGAATCGGACCCGCGCTTTTAGATGATCCGCGCTACGGTTTTTTCTACGACGTGATCGCGCCGCGACCATTGACCGATGCGGATCTGCCGGTTATCGAAAAGCGAATGCGCGACATCGCCAAGCGAAATCTTCCTTATCGGCGTGAAGAGGTCGGCAAGTCCGAAGCGATGCGGATTTTCGAGGAACGCGACGAGCCGCTGAAGTGCCAGTTGATCGCGGACAAGGGCAGCGATACCGTCAGCCTCTACTACATCGACAACTCGCCGTTTATCGATTTCTGTTTGGGGCCGCACGTTCCGAATACGAATAAGCTGAAAGCCTTTAAGCTGCTTTCGCTGGCCGGCGCGTATTGGATGGGCGACGCGAACAATCCGCAGATGCAACGCATTTACGGGACTGCGTTCTTCACGCAGGAAGAGCTGGACGCGTGGCTGAAACAGCGCGAAGAAGCGGAACGTCGTGATCACCGCCGACTTGGTCGCGAGCTCGATCTGTTTTCGATTCAGGAACAGTACGGCCAGGGCTTGATCTTCTGGCATCCGAAGGGCGCGATCATTCGCAAGTCGATGGAGGATTACCTGCACGACGAGCTGGTCAAACGCAACTACAGTTTTGTTTACACGCCGCATATCGCAAAGCGCGAGTTATGGCAGATGAGCGGGCACGAACAGAACTACGGCGACTCGATGTTTGCGCCGACCAAGATTGAAGAAACGGAGTTCCGGCTAAAGCCCATGAACTGTCCGTTCCACATCGGCATCTACAAATCGCAACAGCGTTCGTACCGCGACCTGCCTCAGCGTTATGCCGAGATGGGGACCGTCTACCGCGCGGAGTTGTCTGGTACTCTGCATGGCTTGCTTCGCGTGCGCGGGTTTACGGTTGATGATGCGCACCTTTTCTGCATGCCGGATCAGGCGCAGAAAGAGATCAATGACTGCATCGACTTCGTTAACGATGTCTTTAAGACCTTTGGGTTTGATAAGGTAAAGTTCGAACTGTCGGTAAAAGGATCGGGCACCGGTAAGCATTTTCTGGGCGCCGACGAGGACTGGGAAACGGCCGAGGCCGTGCTTGTACGAGCTTTGGATCGGCTTGATAACGTTAAGTACGAACGGATCGAAGGCGAGGCTGCGTTCTACGGACCGAAGATCGATATTAAGATCGAGGACGCAATCGGACGGCTGTGGCAACTGGGGACTGTTCAGTACGACTTCAATCTGCCGGAGCGGTTTGATCTGGAATACATTGGCGAAGACAACCGAACGCATCGCCCGGTAATGGTGCATCGCGCGCTGTTCGGATCGGTCGAACGGTTCTTTGGCGTCTTGATCGAACATTACGCCGGCGCTTTTCCGATGTGGCTGGCGCCTGTGCAGGTCGCCGTTATGCCGATTACGGATCGAATCAATGAATACGCGGATACTGTTGCGCGCGAGCTGCGCGATGCCGGTCTTCGCGTCGAAACCAATCTGCGCAGTGAAAAGATCGGCGCCAAGATTCGCGACGCACAGATGCAGAAGATCCCGTTCATGCTTGTGCTCGGCGATCGCGAATTGGAAGAAGGCAAAGTTGCGGTACGCGAACGGGTAAAGGGCGACATCGGAACGATGACGCTCCACGAATTCAGTGAGATGGCGCGCGGCCTTGTCGCGTCGCGCGCAATTGGATCTTAGAGTTTGGAGAGTTCATAGAGTTCATAGAGTTCGGAGAGTTTGAAGGGTAGCGGGGTTGGGTTTTTGGTTTTCACCACTCGATCGTTTTTGTGCTCGTCAAACTTCGAACTCTCCAAACTCTATAAACCCTGAACTCATTAACAATGGAGGTGCAGATATAGCTACAGGTTTTCGAGGCCGCGGTCATCGCCCTGATAACAGGCGTGCGCCGGTTGCGCGTATCAACGAGAGAATTCGCGTGCCCGAGGTTCGTGTTATCGGCGAAGACGGCGAGCAGCTTGGCGTGATGGAAACGCGCGACGCTATTCGAAGAGCGCGCGAGCAGGGATTGGATCTGGTCGAAGTCGCCGCGACAGCCGATCCACCAGTCTGTCGCATTATTGACTTCGGCAAGTTTCAGTACGAAGCCAAGAAGAAAGCGAACGAGGCGAAAAAGAAACAGGTCATTATTACTGTTAAGGAAGTTAAGTTTCGCCCCGGCACCGATGATCACGATTACGACTATCGCATGAAGCACGCGCGCGAATGGCTGCAGGGCGGCGATAAGGTCAAGGCCACGATCTGGTTTCGCGGACGCGAAATGACGCACCGAGAATTGGGTGCGCGAATTCTGGAACGGCTCGAGAAGGACCTGGAAGACGTTGGCGAGGTAGAGTCAAGGCCGCGTATGGAAGGTAACCAGATGTTTATCATCCTCGGGCCCAGGCGACACAAGATAGCGGCAAAGCCTGAGACGAAACCGCCACCGCCCCCGCCAGCGACGCCACCGCCGGCAACTGCGTAGACGAATTGAAATCGAAATTAGGAAAGGGAGCAATTATGCCTAAGCTTAAAACACACAAGGGGGCGGCGAAGCGATTTCGTCTTACCGCCACAGGAAAGATCAAACGCGGGCACTCGCATGCACGCCATATTTTGACTAAGAAGAGCACCAAGCGTAAGCGACATCTGGATATCGATGCGATCGTGTCTGACGGAGATCAGAAACGCGTCGAGGCGATGTTGCCGTACGGCAGATCTTAGGACTTGGGTCTTAGGTTTTCGGTTTTCGGTTTTCGGTTTTTGAGATTTTGTTTTTGTATTTTGATGAGTGAGCTATCAACTTCGAGTCATAGACGCAAGATTGAAAGCCAGGTGCAAAAACCAAAAACCCAAAGCCAAAAACCGAAGACAGAAGACAAAATAAGAAGATCGGAATTATTTTAGGAGGACAATCTTATGCCTCGTGCAAAACGTGGAAATAAGCGTCTTGAGAGACGCAAGAAGATATTAAAGCTAGCTAAAGGGTACCGTGGTACCAAGTCAAAGCTCTATCGCTCGGCGAAAGAGTCGGTCGAGCGTGGGCTGAACTTCGCATACACAGGCCGCAAGCTCAAGAAGCGCGATTTTCGCAGCCTCTGGATCGTGCGAATCGGCGCAGCCGCGCGTTTGAACGGCTTGAACTATTCGCAGTTCATGCACGGGCTGAAGGTCGCCGGCGTCGAACTGGACAGAAAAGTGCTGGCTGACCTCGCCGCAAACTCGCCGGAAGCATTCACGGCGTTGTCCGGACAAGTCAAAAGCGCTTTGGAGAACGAACAGCAACAACGGGCTGCTGCTTAATAAAAGTAATGAGTAATGAGTAATGAGTGACGAGTGCCGTACAAGACTGCGATTGGTAAAGGCCCCGTTAGTTGCGAGATGTTGATAGAACTCAATTCCTTATTATTCGCATTCAGCCCCGTGAGGGGCGGCATGTCGCTCCTACGGAGCGCGTCAACTGCGAGAGTTTCCGAATCGATGGGAAAAGGACGGGATCATGCCGGACGGCGTTAGTTACGAAGACTTACTAGCCAGAGGCAATAGTGAAAACGAAGGGTTCGGACGAGAGTTCGAACCCTTCGCGCGCTTTGCCGGCGATCGCTTGGATGGTGGCCGCATACAGTCCGCTATCGAAAAGTTGCGAAACGATGGACTCAAATTAGTCGACGTTGAGCGGATGCTCCGCGATCTGGAGACTCTGCGGACAAAGTACATGGGCAAGAAGAGCGCATGGATGTCCCTAAAGAAGTCTATTGGTCGCGTCGAGGATAATGAGAAGCGTGCGAATATCGGCGCAGTGCTGTTGCAATTTGATGCGGGCATGACTGAACGGCTTGAAAATGCTCGCCTCGATTTAAATGAGATCATCAACGAACTGCGCACTGAACGCGATCGCATCGATGTCACGCTTCCCGGGCGACGTCCGCGTCGCGGCCACCTTCATCCGCTGACGATTCTTCGCGAGCGAATCGAAGACATCTTCGTTTCGCTCGGATACGCGATTGAAGACGACCGCGAGATCGAAACCGACTTCTATAATTTCGACGCGCTGAATATTCCCGAAGGCCATCCGGCTCGGGCGTCACAGGACACTTTCTATACGACGGACGGATTGGCGCTTCGTTCGCAAACTTCAACCGTACAGATCCATGCAATGGAGCGTCGCACGGCGCCCCTGCGCATGATCGCACCGGGCCGCGTTTTTCGTCGCGACACGCCGGACGCTACGCACAACCCGATGTTTTTTCAGGTCGAAGGGCTTTGCGTGGATCGCGGCATCACCATGGAACATTTGAAAGGCACGCTGTCTGAATTTGTTCACAGGCTGTTCGGGCCGGATGTTCGCACGCGTTTTCGGCCTTCATACTTTCCGTTCACCGAGCCCAGCGCCGAGATGGACTACAGTTGTTTCAAATGCGGTGGAGAAGGCTGTCGTACGTGCAAAGGTTCGGGCTGGATCGAGCTTGGCGGTTGCGGGATGGTTCATCCGAACGTCTTGCGCGGCGTCGGAATCGATCCCGAAATCTTCTCCGGCTTTGCTTTTGGATTCGGTCTCGATCGAATGTCAGCGCTGATGTACAAGCTGGATGACATTCGTCTGCTTTTTGAGAACGACGTGCGGTTTTTGGAACAGTTCAAGTAAAAAAGTGATGAGTGATGAGTGATGAGTAAAGAGAGATGTTAGATGTTGGATGTTAGAGACGATGAGTAGATACCGGTGGCTGTGAATTGGTAGCGTCTCACGCATCACCGAGACTCATGACTCATGACTCATCACTCGTTACTTCCCCGTTATGAGAGTTCTTCTTGCCTCCTTCTTATGTTTAGTTTTCCTTGCGGTCGCCGCGGCACAGGTGCGCAAGAAGGAGACGGGACAGCTCTTTACGATTCGTCGAGACGGCAAGGTTGGTTACATCGACAGCAAAGGCGCGATCGTCATCGCCCCGCAGTTTGACGAAGGATGGGATTTCACCGAAGGACTCGCTTACGTAAAGACCGGCAACAAACGAAGCGTAATCGACGCCACCGGTCGAGTAGTTATCGAACTCGAACAGGTTGATTTCGCCAGCCCTTTCTCGGAAGGCCTGGCATCGGTTCAAACCAGCGGTCAACAACCTAAACGCGGATTTATCGACAAGACCGGGAAGCTGGTCATCGCTCCACAGTTCGACGCGGTCGAGAGTTTTGAAGACGGACTAGCGGTCGTCGTCATCGATCGAAAATACGGTTACATCGACAGATCGGGCAAGACAGTGGTCAAGCCGCAATTCGACAAAGCGTTCACATTTTCAGATGGGCTGGCGTTGGTGGTCGTAAACAACCGGCATGGATTTGTCGACAAGAAGGGCAAAGTGGTTATCAAGCCCGAGTACTTCAACGCGGCTCGATTTTCAGACGGACTTGCGAACGTGATGGTCGGAAAGCAGTACGGCTACATCAACAAAGCCGGCAAGATGTTGATTGCACCGCGCTTTTATTACGCAGGAAGTTTTTCCGACAACCTGGCGCCGGTTATCGAGGGCAACAAGTTCGGCTTCATCAACAAGGCCGGAGAGATTGCCATACCCGCGCAGTTTGAATGGGCCAGGGGTTTTGCAGAGGGATTGGCGCTGGTCAAAGTGGATGGCAAGTACGGATTTATCGATCGCACCGGCGCGATTGTCATCAAACCGCAGTTCGACAATGCGCTGAGTTTTTCCAGCGGGCTGGCAAGAGTTTGGGTCGATGGTTCGCAGGGATATGTTGATAAGACCGGAAAGTTTGTTTGGACGCCGTCGAAGTGAACAGAGAGATCCGAAGCTAACGAGATGGAGTTTAGTTGAACACTTAACCTAATGCAGTCAGGAAGGGGACCCTGTCCCCGCTTGTTTTACTAATTATTGACTTGATGAAAGTCCAAACTTGAAGCGGGGACAGGGTCCCCTTCCAGACTGCGAGACTATAGAGAGTTAATAAATAGTGTGTATGACGCGATTTCCTGATTTGATATGAACATTAGTTACAACTGGCTTCGAGAAATGGTAGAAACCGAGCTCGCACCGCGCGAGTTGGCGGAGCGTCTAACCTCGATCGGCCTGGCGGTCGAAGGCGTCGAAGAGGCCGGCGACGATCACGTGCTCGATATCGATCTGACCTCAAACAGGCCGGATTGTCTTTCGCATCTTGGCGTAGCGCGTGAGATCGCCGCGCTGGAAAACCGCCCGTTGCACTTGCCGAAATCATCGCAGCCATCTGTGAACGGGCGCGCCGAAGATGTCCCTTCGGTTGAGATTCTCGATGACGACCTTTGTCCGCGTTACGCCGCTCGTGTAGTTCGAGGCGTGAAGATACAGTCGTCGCCGGATTGGTTGGTAAAGCGATTGGAAGCAATCGGCCAGCGTCCGATCAATAACGTCGCGGACATTACAAACTACGTTCTTCACGAAATGGGACAGCCGCTTCACGCATTCGATCTGGCGAAGCTGGCTGGCGCGCGAATCATTGTGCGGCGAGCGAGCCAGGGCGAAAAGTTGCGGACGCTGGATGGCGTCGATCGGGTGCTTGATTCAGAGATGCTGGTGATCGCGGACGCGGAACGTGCCGTGGCTTTGGCCGGCGTTATGGGTGGCGAAGAGTCCGAGATTTCAGAATCAACCCAGGACGTGCTGATCGAAAGCGCATACTTTGATCCGCCGTCGGTTCGCAGGACGGCCAAGTCGCTTGGAATGCACACAGAGGCGTCGCATAGATTCGAACGTGGAACTGATTACGCAAACGTGCTTCGCGCGCAGGAGCGTTGCGTGGCTTTGATATGTGAATTGGCGGGCGGTGTTGCAAGCGAGAATGCGATCGACGTTTATCCGCGACCGTTGACGCAGCCAATGGTTACGCTGCGGCCGTCGCGTGTGCCGGCATTGACCGGACTCGAAGTTGCGCCGGAACGAGCGGAGAAAATTCTGAACGCGCTCGGCTTTGTTACCAGCGACGGAGCGAGCGACGGATCCTTGAGTTTTGTCGTGCCGACATGGCGCGTCGACGTCGCCATCGAGGAAGACCTGGTTGAAGAAGTGGCGCGGCATGAAGGCTATGACAAGGTCGCTACGAAGCTGCCTGCTTCCGGGCTCGCCGGCGAGTATCAGCCGAGTGAGAAACGAAAACGAGCGATGCGCAGCGCGCTGACTTCCGCCGGATTTGACGAGGCCGTCAGCTTCAGCTTCATTGACGCGGCGCACGACGGCGACTTCGAGCTAATTCCAGAATTTGCTGAGCAAAACACCGAATCCGAGACGCTCGTGACGCTGCGAAATTCGATCATTGAAGGCGCGACTCGGATGCGCCCGACGCTGCTGGCCGGACTTCTGGATGCCGTCAAACATAACTTCAATCATGGCACTCGGAACGTCAGACTCTTCGAATCGGGTCGAGTTTTTTCGGGGGCGAAGGAGGCAGGTGAACTGCCCGAAGAGCGCGAGGCGCTGGCCGTCATTGCAACCGGCGGAGTGATCGAAGAAGGTCGAGCCGGTGCGAATCGTGAAATCGATTTCTACGACGTGAAGGGTGCGATCGAGGCCGCGGTCGATGCCATGAATGTAGCACCGCTGAAGTTCGAGGCGGCCGGCGTTCGTCACCTGCACGAGGGCCAGACCGCTGCGATCAGTCTGAGCGATGGAACGCGAATCGGATCGATCGGGCGATTGGCTGAACCTCTTGCCGCGCGATACAAGTTTCGCCAACCGGTGTATCTGGCTGAACTGGATTTGACGGCCTTGCTGGGTGCGGCGGCAGCTCCTGTTTTGTACAGTCCACTGTCGCGCTATCCGTCGATCACGCGCGATGTCTCGCTTTTGATAGCACGTCGGATCACGCTTTCCGAACTGCTTCAGAACATACACGACGAAAGGGTCGAGCATCTCGACGATGCAACGCTGGTCGGAGTCTACGAAGGCGAGAATCTGCCGGAGGGCAAACGATCGATCACGCTGCGTCTCGAATATCGTTCGGACGATCGCACGTTGCGCGACGAAGACGTAGACGAAGTTCACTCGCAGATCGTCAACCGCCTGAAAGAGAAATTTGATGCCCAGCTCAGAGTTTGAAGCCGATCAATTCGTTGTTTGCTGACATAGTCTCTTCGCGATCGTTGCTATTCTGATTAAGTTTTCACCACTGCAATTTGAGTCTTGCGCTGGCGCACGCGAAGTCGCATAATCGCTCAGCTCGTCTACTGCGCCGCTGGTGGCTCCCCCGGAGAAATATGATGGTCGGATTATCGGGACTGGAAAAGTTCTCACATCTGGAAGATAAGATCTACCGCACCATCGAGCTTACGAAAACACTTCGTCAGGAAAAGGAAGGACTCGAACGCGAAGTCTCTGCCGTGCGGCGCGAACTCAATAGTCTTCTCACTGAAAAGGAACGGCTCGAGGCGCAGGTCGAGAGATTTCTTTCGGAGCGCGACGTGATTCGGATGAAGGTCGAAGCGATGCTCGATGCAATTGCGGCCGTTGATCCTGAAATGGCGGAGGCAATGCGTAAATGACGGTATCAGATGACCGTGCCAGCTTAGGCAAAGGCAATATGGATACAGTGATGACGCCGACAATTCGTGTTGAGATCTATAACCAGACCTATAACATCCGCTCCGATGGCGACAGCGAATATATTTCGCAACTTGCTGAGTTCGTCGATAATCGAATGCGTGAGATCTCGTCTGGGACATTGACTGTCGACTCGCTGAAAGTTGCGATTTTGGCCGCATTGCACATCGCCGACGAGCTTCATCGTTTGAGACGGCTGCACGAACAGGCCGATTCGCAATTGGCTTCGCGCAGCGCGGAATGCGCGGAAATGCTGGATCGTTTGCTCAAGGTTCGATCGACGGTCGAACAGCAAGGTTCTGCTCCCGGCGGCCTGTCTTTTTCTTAGCCAACCCGAGTTCCTTCCTCTAGTTCCAGTCAAATGTTTGTACTCCTGCATGTTTGATTGCCCCGAAAATTGAATTAAGTGAGATAGAAGACGGTTTCTCGCAAAGGCGCAATGAAAAGAAAATCCTAAGGCGCAAAGTGGTCCAATCAAACCAAACGCTTGAAGAACGCCGTGTGTTTTTCGGCCGCAACCTCTATCCGGTTCTTAGCGACTTCTGTATTTCTTTTCTCTGCGCCTTTGCGTGATGCGTCTTCCTGACAATTCCCTAACCGACCTACCGCAAAAAAAATGACCCGCTTTCGCGCGACCGATTCGTGTGCTAGTATCTCGATTGGCGGAGGGAATATTTTCTGCGGGGCTCGTTACCGAGTTACGATGATTGAGCCAACGCCGTTAGAAAGGGAGACCGATGCCGCGAATATGCCGGTGCGTTCCTTCATCGTTAAGGAAATGCCAGTGGCAGCGGCTCACTAAAGGTCACCCACCTGTTCACGCAGGTTCAATTACGGCTGCGGAACGGCTCTCGCGGTTATCCCTCCAGCCAGCAAGATCAGTGACAAGTGATTAGCGACAATCGACAAGACGAACTCTTGTCAGTGTCCATCGCTTGTCACTAAATTTTTTGTCCGGTAT
Organism: Pyrinomonadaceae bacterium; assembly: GCA_963702045.1. Taxonomy (GTDB): domain Bacteria; phylum Acidobacteriota; class Blastocatellia; order Pyrinomonadales; family Pyrinomonadaceae; genus JACMLC01. Next base: position 2,576,835 of record OY969701.1, on the reverse strand, counting down.
CAGTTTCCGCGTTATTCGATTATGAAAGTTTTGATGATTGGCGATGTTGTGGCCCGTCCGGGCCGAGTGGCTGTGTTGGAGCGCATTCAGGATTTGCGCGAACAGCACTCCGTGGATCTTGCGATCATGAACGCCGAGAACGTGGCGGGCGGATTTTCGATCACTCCCAGGCTGGCGGACGAGTTATTCGCAAGCGGCATCGACGTCATGACATCGGGCAATCATATCTTCGATAAACGCGAAGTTTTCGACTACATCGACAAACAACCGCGTCTTTTACGCCCGGCGAATTATCCTCCCGGAACTCCCGGAAGCGGAGTGTGGGTGGGCGAAGTCCGCGGAGTGCAGACCGCCGTTATCTCTTTGATGGGCCGTGTGTTTATGCCGCCGGCGGACGACCCTTTTCGGCGGGTTGACGAATTGCTCGAAACACTCCCAGCGGAGGTAAAAGTTCGACTCGTCGATATGCACTGCGAAGCGACGTCTGAAAAAAGCGCGATGGGTTGGTACCTGGACGGTCGCGCTTCCGCTGTCGTTGGGACGCACACTCACGTTCAAACCGCGGACGAGCGAATCCTGCCGAACGGAACAGCGTATCTGACTGACATCGGAATGACTGGAAGTTACGCGGGCGTAATCGGCATGGATCGCAACGACGTCATAGCACGGTTTACTTCGGTCACTTCGAAGAGGGCCGAGCACTCGACCGGCGAGGTAAGAATCTGCGCCGCGTTGATTGAGATTGATGAAACGACCGGCCGAGCGCACGAGATCTCGCGTCTCTCACTAAAACACGATCAATAAATTTTCCGGGATTCAGCGGTAGGAACTGTTCAATCCGGCGCTACGTCATCAGGCACGCGCTCGGTCGGCGGTTCGGTCAAATGAATCGCGCTGGCAGGGACAGACGAAAGCAGCTGATTGTATCCGGGAGGCAGCGAACGGACGTGTCCGGCTTTGTCGGTAACGACGTGACCGGTCTCTCCTTCAGCGATGATCTTTCCGTCAGAAATACGCACGATCTCGTAACCAAAGCGAAGCGAGCGCCTGCGCAGCTCAGTCACGTGCGTTCGAACCACCAGCTCGTCGTCGTAGTATGCGGGTGACTTGTAACGGCAATAGCTCTCGACCACGACCAAAAACGACGCGTCATTCTCCTCCATATCACGATAAGAAAAGCCGCGCGCACGACAAAACTCGGTGCGGCCAATCTCGAACCAAACCAGATAGTTCGCGTGATACACGATCCCCATCTTGTCGGTTTCTGAATAGCGGACGCGCACCAGCGTCTCGTCCCATTCGGCCTCTTCGGCTATTTCCGTTTGCGGAGTCGGATAGACCATCTTAACGAAATGTCTCCCACGCTTCGTTGTGCGGCGCCGCCTTTAGTCAGCTACAATTGAGTCGGTTAGTTAACGTAGCGGACTATAGAAGCGAAAGGTTTCGGATGTCAAAGAAAATCAGCCTCCGGCTACTCGGTTTCGTCTCGGCTTTGGTAATTCTGGCAGCGACTTTTGGCTTGCCCGTACTGGCGCAAAAGACTGCTCCCGCGGTTACTCCTGCCAATACCAAGAGCGCCGCCGTGGCGGCCGCGACCGAAGAAGTACTGAAGCAAACGAGCCAGGTCAGGAATCTGCCGGTCCTCCGGTCGGTCAAGAGTGGCGCGCAGTCGCGGGCCGAAATCGAGCGAATGATCATCAAGAACCTGGACGAAGACACTTCGCCCGAAGAGATGCGCGCAGCGGAATTGACGATGAAAAAGCTGGGTTTGGTTCCGCTGGATTTCCAGTATCGCTCGTTTGTGATCGGGCTCTTAACCGAACAGGTCGCCGGCTATTACGATCCCAAAGCAAAGCAATTCTATCTCGCCGACTGGATCGAGCTGGACGCACAGCAGCCGGTGATTGCGCACGAGCTGACGCATGCTTTGCAGGATCAGCATTTCAATTTGCGCCGGTTCGAGAATTGGCCGAAAGGCGATTCGGATGCAGAGCTGGCGGTGCACGCTTTGATCGAGGGCGACGCGACGCTGACCATGATGCAATACATTCTGCGCAATCCTGACCAGATGAAGAACTTCATGAAGACCATGTCAGCGAGTTCTTCGGCCAATGAAAAGTTTGACAAGGCGCCGCGCGCGTTGCGCGAGTCGCTTTTGTTTCCTTACGAGAAGGGATTGCAATTCGTATCGCGTTTGAATGGAAAAGGCGGATGGGACTTGGTTTCGAAGGCCTTCACGGATCTTCCCAAATCAACCGAACAGATTCTACATTCGGAGAAATACCTCGCGCAGGAAGCGCCGCTGAAAATAGATTTTCCGGACCTCGGTCCGGTGTTGGGAAAGGGCTGGAAGCGAGTCGATTACGACGTCAACGGCGAGTGGAGTTACTACCTGATTCTGGACCAGTTCCTGAAATCACCCGAGCGATCCGAACTGGCATCCGCTGGATGGGGTGGCGATCGCTATGCGATTTATCAAGGTCCAGCCGGCGACGTTGTGATGGTGCAGCTTACGATTTGGGATACAGAACAGGACGCTAATGAGTTTTACCCGGCATATGTTGAGCGCAGTAAGCTGCGTTATCAAACAACCGAGGTTGAAGAGATGACCGCGACGCTGGACAAGCCGATCCGACGCGCAACTCTGCACACGAAGGAAGGCGACGTTTTGATATCGCAATCCGGCAATCGCGTCCTGATCATCGAAGGAATTCCGAGCGGCGTTAATATCAGTGCATTGCAAAGCGCGATTCTATCGCAAGTGAATCGGAGTCAGACGAATGGCGCAGGACGACGTTGATGACCGGAGCGCGATTCGTCGTGCTGAGACGAGTGAAGCGCATCTTCTGACTGAGCTTGCTCTTCGCTCGAAAGCTCATTGGGGATACGATCCCGAGTTCTTAAACGCATGCCGGGCAGACCTCACGGTTGATCCGGCATTTGTCGTTGCTAATCCTGTCTACGTTGTTGAAGAGAACGGACGCATCGTCGGTTACTACAGTCTCGAGAAACAAACGGATGATGAAGTCGAGTTAGTGCACATGTTTGTCGAGCCGTCTGCAATCGGCAATGGACTGGGAAAGCGGCTTTGGCGGCATGCCATCGAAACGGCGCGACAGTTGGGGTTTCGAGAAGTGGTCGTTTCCAGCGATCCTTACGCCGAGGCTTTCTACTGCGCGATGGGAGCGCGCCGCGTTGGCGAGATCGCTTCTCCAATAAGTGCCGATAGGATGTTACCGCTGCTTCGCTTTGACTGCAGCGACTGCAGCGACTGCCGCGCTTAATGTCCGACAAACTGAAGGAAGCTCTGAACAAGTCGAGAAGACGGACAACCGATGGAGCGCAGGCGGCTCGCCTGCGCTCCATCGGCCTGTGCTCCGTCGGCAGCTTAATCAGAGCTTCCTGAAGTTTGTCGGACATTCGTTACTGTGGTAATTTGGCCGCAACTTTAGTTCTGAACATTCTTCGTAAACGGCTGCTCATGAAAGAGTTTTTGGACAGTCTTTGGTTCGCTCCGGTTGATCATGCCCAGCGTTGAGCCACTCTCCGATTCGAAAGAAACGCGCACACGATTGCGCCACCTGACCGACGATCTGGAACGGTTGGAGGCCAAGCTGCGTCGAGGCGGCGGCCCCGACAAGATCGAGCGCCAGCATGCGCAGGGCAAGCTGACAGCGCGCGAGCGAATAGAATTGCTGCTGGACAAGGATGCGTACGTTCAGGAGATCGGCTTGCTTGTCGCGTATGACGAATACAACGGCACCGCGCCGGCAGCCGGCGTAGTCACGGTCGTCGGCAACATCGATGGGCGCGAAGTGGTCGTGATCGCGAACGACGCAACAGTGAAGGCGGGATCGTGGTGGCCCGAAACCATTAAGAAGATTTTGCGAGCGCAGGAAATCGCGATGCGGTCGCACGTCCCAATAATTTACCTGGTTGATTCGGCCGGAGTGAATTTGCCTTACCAGGGCGGCGTTTTTCCTGGACAGTACGGCGCGTCGAGGATTTTCTATTACAACTCGATCATGCGTCGCTATCTGAAAATTCCGCAGATCGCGGCTGTGATGGGCCCGTGTATCGCGGGCGGCGCATACCTTCCGGCGCTTTCGGATTTCATAGTCATGGTCGAAGGCACATCGTTCATGGGGTTGGGCGGCGCGAACCTGGTAAAGGGAGCCACCGGTCAAACAATCGACAATGAAACGCTGGGCGGCGCGAGCACGCACAATGCGATCTCGGGCGTGGCACATTACCGCGTGGCCGATGACGCAGCCTGTTTGGCAAAGATCAGAGAGTTTGTTTCCGAACTTCCGATCAAGCCGCAAAGTGCCGTCTCAATTACTGAAAGCAGTAAGGCCGGCCGATCGGCGTTGGATCTGTACAACTTAATTCCGGAAGATCATCGCCAGCCATACGACATGCGCGAAGTGCTCGACTGTGTGATTGATGAAGGACACTTCGACGAATTTCAGTCGGAATACGCGACCGAGATGATCACTGGTCACGCGCGTATTCGCGGAATTCAGGTTGGCATTATCGCGAATAGTCGCGGCTTGATTCGCCAGCCGTCCGGCCCGCCACGATTCGGCGGAATAATTTATTCGGAGTCGGCAGAAAAAGTCGCTTACTTCATCGACACGTGCAATCGTCATCAGACTCCGCTTTTGTTCATCCAGGATGTTTCGGGTTTTATGGTCGGCGCCGAAGCCGAACACTCCGGAATCATTCGTGCCGGTGCTCGATTCGTCGAAGCGATGGCAACCGCCGTCGTTCCAAAGATCGTCCTGACAATCAATCACGCATCCGGCGCAGGATATTATGCGATGGCCGGCCAGGGATTCGATCCTGACTTTATCTTCAGCTGGCCCACGGGACGAATGGGAGTAATGGAAGGTGACTCCGCAGTCCAGGCGATGATGGGAACTCAACTGGACAAGCTGAAGAAGGAAGGGAAGCAACCGGACGAAAAGCTACAGGGCGAAATGGAAGCGGTTCGCGAAACCTACGAACGGCAACTGGATGCGAAGTACGCCGCAGCGCGCGGGTTTGTGGACGCCGTGATAACTCCGGAGCAGACCCGCGACGCGCTGGAATTGGCGCTCAAGACGGGTTTGAATTACAGCGGGCCGCACATCGGCCAGTTCGTCCTGCCGGCTTCGCTGATCTGATTTTCCCTTTGAGGCGAGGAAGTCCGATGAAGGTCGCAGGGAAACTCGATTAGGTCGCGGGGAAACTCGATTAGGTCGCGGGGAAACTCGATTAGGTCGCGGGGAAACTCGATTAGGTCGCGGGGAAACTCGATTAGATCGCGGGGAAACTCGATTAGATCGCGGGGAAACTCGATTAGGTCGCGGGGAAACTCGATTAGATCGCGGGGAAACTCGATTAGGTCGCGGGGAAAGTTAGTTTAGTCGCGAGGAAAGTTAGTTTGGTACTGGGTCAATTTGAAATCACGCCTTAAGAATCTCGTCAACGCCGAAGGCGTTGGCTAATTCAAGCCCAGGGTTGGAGCGCAGCGACAACCCTGGGGGGCAAGGGTGAAATCAATCTGGCGCAACGCTGAAAGCGTTGCGTAGTCGGCTCGACTTCGATTCACAACGCTTTCAGCGTTGAAGCGCACGAATGGACTTGCTACCCAAGGTTCTCGCTGCGCTCCAACCTCGGGCTGAAATTAGCGAACGCCTTCGGCGTTACAATGCGAATTCTTCAAACTGAACCACTATCGCCGCCTGAGTGCGGTCGCTACCTCTCCCGGTTCTGTACTATAAAGCGCTTTTTGTGCGAAACTACGTACCCGATTGCCTAATCTTATTTCCAAATTGCCTTTCCGCTTTACTATGACGGATCGGAATCCAGGGAAGGCGCAAACGCATCCCGTACACATGCGTGTCGAAATTTGAGATAGCACCTAATCGTTTCAGTTGATGAAGCGGTTGCCGATATTCAACTCAGTACCGCGCCCTATCGAGGGACTCGCGCGATACGATACAAAAGGAGAGACATCCGTGAGCAAGAAAAGCAACATAGGAAGACTTGTCAGCCTATTGTTTGTCTTTGCGGCCTGCGCAGTTCTGGCTTGCGCTGACTGGGTTGTAACGTCAGCAAGCGGTTTGCCGCAGAACGCAAACTCCAGCACAACGCAGGAGGACGAAACGACTCGTGGCGGCATGATGACCACGAATTCAAACAGTGGCGAGACGCCTGCTGCGACTCCGCGACGTCGCCGTCGTCGACCGCGTCGCCCAGCGGCCGCCCCGACTACAGACGCTGCGACGACCGACGCTGCGGCGCCGATGGCGATGCCGCAATCCGGCAGCGGCGGAACGCGTGAAACGGCCGCCGATGCAGCCGAGAAGGCTGATTTGTCTGGCACCTACACCGGAACGGTTAACTATCCGGAAGGCGGAATGACTGGAAACGCAACGCTGACGATTACGGGCGACCAATTCACGATTACGCCCGAAGGCGGCGGGAACCCTGCGTCGGGAACGATCACCGCGGTTACGACTCGCGGCTACACGGGCGCGACGATGATGTTTGGCTCGAGAGGTTCTATTTCTCCGACCCAGAATCCTCCTCCACCACCGCTGCCTGCGGTTTCGGTCCGCGCGAAGAAGACCGGCGAACGAATCTGGCTCAAGAGTGTGACCGGCGAGAAGCGCGAGTTTTCATTCTCGAGTGCCGGTGGCGGATCTCGTCGCAGTCGAGGAATGAGTCATTAGGTCGTAATTGTAATCGAAGAACAATCGTTAACTGGATCCCAAGTCCCAAGCCTCAAGTCAACTTAGCGACTTGAAACTTGGGACTTGAGATTTGTGGCTTGAAACTCGTATGAAACAGATGATTCGAATCGCGAGCGGGCAGGGATTTTGGGGTGACATGCTAAATGCGCCCGTTCGGCAGGTCCAGGAAGGACCGATAGACTACTTGATGCTCGACTACCTGGCCGAGGTCACGATGTCTATCATGCAGAAGCAACGCGCGCGTGATCCAAACGCCGGATATGCGCGTGACTTTGTGCCGCTGATGAAGCAGATACTTCCGGACTGCGTTGAACGAAATATCAAGGTGACTGCGAACGCCGGTGGTGTGAATGTCGAAGGCTGCGCGGATGCGATTAGCGAAGTCGCGCGCGAGCTCGGGCTCGGCGGAAAGCTCCGTATCGGACTGGTGACCGGCGATGACATCATGGGTCGGCTGGACGAAATGCTGGATCGCGGGATCGAGCTTCGAAACATGGATACCGGCGAGCCGCTCTCGACAGTTCGCGATCGAATTCAAAGCGCGAATGTCTATCTTGGCGCGTGGCCAATGGTTGACGCACTAAACCGGGGCGCTCAATTGGTCATCACCGGGCGTGCGACGGACACCGGGCTTACGCTGGCGCCGATCATCCACGAATTTGGTTGGAAGGAAGACGACTGGGACCTGCTATCGGCGGGAACGATCGCCGGCCACATCATCGAATGCGGCGCGCAGTCGTCCGGCGGAAATTGCCAGTACGATTGGCGAAATATCCCGGACCTTGCCAATGTCGGTTACCCGATCGCGGAAGCTTCGCCCGATGGCACTTTCGTAATAACGAAACACGACGGCACGGGAGGGCGAGTAAATGTTCCCGGCATCAAGGAACAATTGCTTTACGAGATGGGCGATCCGCACGAGTACATCACGCCCGACTGCGTGGCGGATTTCACCACGATTCGGCTCGAGGAAGTTGGGCCAGATCGTGTGCGTGTTCATGGCATCGAAGGACGTCCTGCAACCGAATTTTTGAAGGTGTCGATTAGTTATTCGGCTGGGTACAAAGCAGTCGGAACGTTGGTTTATGCCTGGCCCGACGCTTACGATAAAGCTCAAGCGGCTGACAAAGTCCTGCGCGCAAGGCTTGATCGGCTTGGTTTGAAGTTCGATCAAATCCTGACCGAATATGTCGGCGCAAACGCAACGCATGGACATTTGGCAGGCGAACCGAGTCGCGATATCGCGGAAGTCCAGTTGCGCGTCGGAGTTCGTGGCGAGGATCGCAGGGCTGTCGAAAGATTTACTAAAGAAATAGCTCCGTTGATTTTGACGGGACCGCCAGCGGTTACGGGCTTCGCCGGAGGGCGACCGAAGGTTGAAGAGATCGTCGCGTATTGGCCGGCGCTGATCCCAAAAACCGAAATTACTCCGCACGTGGAAATTAGAGATGCGTGAAAAAGCAGATGTCAGATGCTGGATGTTAGATGTTAGTTCTTCTCTTACTAAAATCTAACATCTAACATCCAACATCTGACCACTCGAACCATATGTTGATTCAATTAACCGAACTTGCTCACGCCCGTTCGGGCGATAAGGGCGACACCGCAAACGTTGGACTCATCGCGTACAAAGACGAGTTTTACCCGCTGCTTAAACGCAAGGTAACCGAAGAGCGCGTCAAGGCTCACTTCGGACCGATTGTTAAGGGCGCTGTGGAACGCTTTGAATTGCCGAACCTGTCCGCGCTGAACTTCCTGCTGCACGAGAGCCTTGACGGCGGAGGCACGCTGTCGCTGATGACGGATGCTCAGGGCAAGACGTTTTCGACCGCGTTGCTCCGCATGAAGATTGAAGTGCCCGACGACGAGGCGCGTGAGTTGGGATTTTAAAGAGCAGAATTCGTGAAAGCGGTTATGAGCGAAGCACTCGCCGAAATAGATTCCTTTCAACACGGCTATGCACAAGTTGGAGCCGTGCGTCTTCATTACGTGCAACACGGAACCGGCGACAAGCTGGTCCTCCTTCTACACGGCTTCCCCGAATGTTGGTACTCGTGGCGACATCAGTTGAAAGCGCTCGGCGAAAGTTACACAGTGGTCGCGCCCGACCTTCGCGGCTATAACCTAAGCGACAAACCGTCGCGCGTAGAGGACTACCTGCTCGATGCGATCGTCGACGACATTACGGGGTTGATCCGTCATTTCGGTCGAGAGAGCGCTGCGGTGGTGGGCCATGACTGGGGGGCAGGCGTCGCGTGGGCCGTCGCACTTACGCATCCGGAATACGTCTGGCGACTCGCAGCATTGCAAATACCGCCGTTGGCAGTTTGGTTGCGGAACATGACGTTCAGACAAGCGCTCAGGAGCTGGTACATGCTTCTCTTTCAGCTTCCATATATTCCTGAATGGTTACTGAGCCGGAGTGACTTTGCCGCAATTGACGAGATGTTCGCCAAGACCGTGATTCGACCCGGCACGATCACAGCGGCCGACATAGCGGTCTACAAGGAAGCGTTAAGACAGCCGGGCGCGGTGACGGGCGGGTTGAACTACTATCGAGCGAATCGCTTTTCACGTTTCTTTATTCGCGGTGACAAGGACAAGGATCGTGACGAATCTCCGATCAAGATGCCGACGATGTTCATCTTCGGCGAACGTGATCATGCGATCGTCCCTGAAACAGTTCGTGGCGTTGGACAGTACATCGACGCGCCTTATCGCGAAGTCCGAATTCCTGACGCTGGGCACTGGGTGCAACAGGAGGCGCACCGTGAAGTGAGTGCGGCGCTAAAGAGTTTTCTGGGTGCTTGATCAACGTATTTATGAGTGGAACAGCTAACGACGTCATCGTCGAAATTGACGGAGCCACGGCGCGAATCATTCTGAATCGTCCGGAGAAGAAGAACGCTCTGAACGATTCGATGATCGCAGGCTTGAAGCGATCTTTGCTCAAGCTTGATGCCAACGATGACCTGCGGGCGATTGTCGTGACGGGAGCTGGGGCGGACTTCTGTTCTGGCGCCGACCTGTCTGCTCTGCAAAGAATCTCGGAGAGTTCCATTGCGGAGAATCGCGAAGATGCGGCGTCTTTGATGGAGTTGTTTTCATTGATTCGCAAAGTAAGCGTGCCGGTGATCGCGGCCGTGCGTGGACGCGCGCTTGCCGGCGGGTGTGGACTTGCCACTGCGTGCGACATGGTTCTGGCAGCGAAGTCGGCCCGGTTCGGTTATCCGGAAGTGAAGATCGGATTCGTCCCTGCGATGGTGATGGCGATATTGCGACGCAACGTTTCAGAAAAACGCGCGTTCGAGCTGGTAACACGCGGAAGTGAGATAAGCGCAGACGAAGCCGAACGCATCGGGCTCGTCAATCACGTTTACGATGACGACGTGTTTGATGAAGAGGTCGCGAAGTTCGCGCGCGGCTTTGAGAAAGCGAGTAGCTCGGCCATTACGCTTTCGAAACAGCTTCTGTACTTGATGGATGGAATGAATTTCGAAACGGCGTTGCAATCCGGCGTGGATGTCAACGCGATCGCGCGGATGACGGAAGATTGCAAGCAGGGAGTTGCGCGATTTCTGAAAAAGTAAAGCCCGCCCTTGCCGTTAAGCTCGACAGTTTCTTAGCGGCCAAATGTCTACCTTCAACGCTTCCGCATAATTGACCACCGGCGCAACCTTCGGCGTCTCAATCCCAAGCGCTTCGATCATCGTTGAATGAAAGTTCTCGGCGACCTTCGCCTTTTTCAGAGGCCAGGGAGGATGGAAGATGCGCAAGCGAAGCAGCTTTTCTCGTTGAGTAGCGTAGAGACAGTAGCGTTCGGTTAAGAAGAACTCTAAAGAATTTGGTTGCGATGGTTCGAGCGACTCGCCGATTTCCCAGGTCGCCTGAAACTCAGCCGGAGGAGAATTCGCGTGCGTCCTTCTGGATGAATACTTGATCGTGTCGTCCTTCTGCTCCAACTTCATCTGCGCGTTGTGATAAGGAAGACCAAAAAACTTCCTGGCTGTCCAAACCGCTGGTTTGTGATTCGCGTCAAGAGAAAAAAACCAAACACCCGGAACGCCGTCGTAGTGTACGTAGGTCCGAACGTTCAGCTCGTGAAACGCATTGAGACCCGGAAGACATGGCGTGAAGCTCGGACGAATTCCCCACATGGTGAAAGGCACCACGCCGATCCACGCCTTGCCGTCGAACGTGTCGATAGTTAATCGTTCAGGCACCAGAGGACGAAGGACGTTCGCATCGATGGGCCAATGCATGAAAAGAAGCTTTCCCCATTGCTGTCGCATGATTGGGAAACGCGAGGGAGGCGTTCGGATGGCGAGTCGATCAATGTCCGGCGTCAAGGCTTTTCACCTCCGCGCACAAAGCCAGTGCGCATTCGAGTACCGGGTCGCCGATGCGATTAACTAGTCCGATCTCCAACGCTTCACTGCTCGATACTCGGCGGGTGGTAAGAAGAATATCCATCGCTCGAGATTGACCAATCAACCTGGGCAGCCGTTGCGTGCCTCCCCATCCGGTTATTATTCCAAGGCGAGCGCCGGGATGCGCGAAGACCGCGTTCGATGATGCGCATCGCATATCACAGGCTAAAGCGAGATCAAGTCCGCCTCCCATGCAGTATCCGTTGATTGCTGCGACTGTGAACTGCGGCAAGTTTGAGATTTTATTGAAGAGAGACTGCCCGCGTTGAGCGAAGTCAGCGGCGGTTTCTGTTGTCAGCGACGCAAGTTCGCGTATGTCCGCGCCGGAAGCGAAGACATCTTCAACACCGGTGAAAATCAGTGCCGACACTGCGCTTTGCTGAGTTAGTGAAGAGACCACCTGGTCGAGTTCTTCGAGTGTGGAAATTGAAAGGGAATTGCGCTGAGCAGAATTGTTGAGACGAATGATCGCATTCGATCCGACATATTCGATCTGAATCGAATGATTAATCGCTTCTCTCGAATCCGCCATCATTCGCGTGCTTTTACGTTCTCGCGCAAAAACTTGACGATGTCTTCAGTGGAAGTGCCCGGCAGGAATACTTCAGCCACGCCTTGTTGCTTTAATTTTTCAATATCATCCTGCGGCACGATCCCTCCGACCAACACCAGACAGTCATTCATACCTTCATCGCGCAGCAGCGAAATAATGCGCGGGCAAAGTGTGTTGTGCGCTCCGCTCAAGATCGAAACGCCCACCGCGTCTACGTCCTCTTGCAAAGCCGCGGCGGCGATCATTTCAGGAGTTTGACGCAGCCCCGTGTAGATGACTTCCATTCCCGCGTCTCGCAAAGCACGCGCGATGACTTTTGCACCGCGATCGTGACCGTCAAGCCCGGGCTTTGCTACAAGGACACGAATCTTTCTTTCGCTCATGACTGCCAACCCCTTTGAATAAATCGTCCCAGCAAGATGATCGCAGAAAACAAGGGTCGCGAGAAAGTGTTCATTGAGGTAATTTGAAGATTGATGAAGTGGGATAGATGTCAAAAGGCCGGCTCTTCGTAGAGCCCGTACACGTCACGTAGTGCGTCGCAGATTTCACCCAGAGTGGCATACGCAGCCACGGCCTCGATCGTCGCCGGCATCGTGTTTTCATTTTTGAACGCGGCCTGCTTCAGTTTTTCCAGAGCGTTGGCTACGGCGCCTTTGTCACGTCGCGTACGTGTCTGATGTAGCCGCTCAACCTGACGGTCCCGTACACCCTCGTCGATCGACAGGATCGGCATTTCGGAGGCCTCGTCTCCCATCTGGTATTTGTTAACGCCGACGATTGTCTGTTCTCCTCGTTCAACTGCTTTTTGGTACTGATAAGCGGATTCCTGGATCTCGCGCTGCGGGAATCCCTTTTCGATGGCTTCAACCATCCCGCCCAAAGCGTCAATCTTGGCGAAGTAGTCCATCGCGCCGTCTTCCATCTTCTTTGTTAAAGCTTCAACGAAGTAGGAACCGCCCAGGGGGTCGACTGTGTGGGGCACCCCGGTTTCTTCTGCAATGATTTGTTGAGTGCGAAGCGCGATCAAAGCAGCCTTGTCGGTCGGAAGCGCAAGCGCCTCGTCAAACGCGTCGGTGTGCAGCGACTGTGTGCCGCCCAAAACGCCCGCCAGTGCCTGAATCGCTACACGAACGATATTGTTTAAAGGCTGCTGGACGGTAAGCGAAACTCCAGCGGTTTGAGTATGGAATCGCAACTGCAATGTTCGTTCGTTCGTAGATCCAAATCGATCGCGCATCACGCGGGCCCAGATTCTGCGGGCCGCTCGATATTTCGCAATCTCTTCAAAGAAATCGTTGTGCGCGTTGAAGAAGAAAGAAATGCGCGGAACAAATTCGTCAACATCCAACCCGGCGCGAACGCCCCAATCTACGTATTCGATTCCGTCTCGCAAAGTGAAGGCGAGTTCCTGAATCGCGGTCGCACCAGCTTCGCGAATGTGATAGCCGCTGACCGAGATCGGGTTATATTTGGGGACATGCTTTGTGCAGAACTCGAAGGTGTCCGTCACTAACTTCATTCCGGGACGGATCGGATAGATCCATTCTTTCTGGGCAATATACTCTTTTAGAATATCGTTCTGCAGAGTGCCCGAAATCTTCTTCCAATCTGCTCCTTGCTTTTCTGCAACCACCAAATACATTGCAAGAAAAATCGACGCAGGCGCGTTAATGGTCTGCGAAACAGTTACCCCGTCCAGCGGAATTCCATCGAATAATATCTCCATGTCGGCGAGACTGGAGACCGCAACTCCGCATTTGCCTACCTCACCCTCGGATAACGGTGAATCCGAATCGTAACCCATCAGTGCTGGAAGATCGTACGCGACCGAAAGCCCGGTTTGTCCCTGATTCATCAGGTACTTAAAGCGAGTGTTCGTTTCTTCGGGCGTGCCAAAGCCGGCAAATTGCCGCATCGTCCAAAGTTTTCCTCGATAACCTGTGGGGTGAATACCGCGAGTGTAGGGAAACTCGCCGGGGAAAGAAATATCGTTCTCGAAATTAACGTCGGAGGTGTCTGCGGGAGTGTAAAGTCGGTTGACCTCTTCGAGCGAGACGTTCTCAAAACGCTTTTGACGCTCGGGTCGCTTCTTCAAAACTGGTGCGAGCGTCTCCTCTTCCCATCTTTCGACCGCGCTCTCGGCAGGCGAGGAAATCTCTTTAGTTTCAGGCATAGTTCGTCACTTGTGATCAACGTAAAATTCGCGTGTTTCAACTTCAGAAAATAGCAATTTGAATTCGATATTAGTTGACGCCTATATGAGTGTCAACCACATGCAATATAGATGTTTGTCTGGTTCTTGAAGGGAGGCACGACCCGGGATGGCAGCCCCGGGTCGTACGCGACCGGCAGGTAAACTTCAAAGAGGAGTCAAGCAGGGGAACAAGCGGCAGGCTCAGGCAGGGCAAATATCCGTGTCGCCTTCATAGTCAAATAAGATTCCCCAATGACTTATTCGACCGGCACTATGATTTCGTTAGCGCGCACCATGCTCAGCCGCGAACGGGCGGCTGATTCAATAGCGCGAGGATCGTCATTAAGCCGTCGCACTTCTGCAGTGATGGCGGCGTTGTTTGACCGCAGCGTAGCAACCTCGGTTGTCATCTGTTCATACTGAATGTAGGCAGATCTGACTTCAGTTCGGGTCCGCATCGTGACGGACACGCAGAGTGCGAAAGTCGCGAAAATTATCGTGGTGAAAATAACCCAGGAAGGCACCAAGCCACCGCGCCGCCGTATTTCAGCCCGCGTTCCAATAAGCTCACGAGAAAAGTCGCGTGCTGGTGCAAAGGCTGGTAGCGCTCGCGTTGCGACGCGCTGTGCGCTTAAGCGGTTGTCAGTCCAATAAACGTTAGCGGCCTTGTTCAAGGAACACCTCCCAAATCGTTCTGTTTCGTCGCTTCGTCGCTTCGGCGCTGATGGTAGTAACTAAGTGCGCTTATGTCTTTTCTGTAAACAAAAGCCCAATATGCTGCGCCGATGAAAGGCGAACGCCCCAAAGTAGTGTGCTGGAACTCTGTCAATCCTTTGCTGCTCAATGAGTTAGCAGGAAAGTGGACGGAATGTAACATTTGGGTATTACCCTGTAAAGACTTTTCTTTACAACAACTTGTGTCCGTAAATTCAATATTTACTTGAAGTAACGGGTTTTAAGCTATTGCTTTGGCGAACTATAGCCGAACGGAATTCCGCCAAGCAGGCAAGGGCGTGGGATATCGAGTCATCACTTAAGATAGGGTAGATTGAAAGGGGATCAGTGTGGAAAAGCGTATGTGAAGGGAGACATATTCTTAAGCAGTGTGTTAGCAAATAATATCGGGTCGTCTACTAGGGCGAGTACTAGGGCGAGCAGGTGAAAATCGCGGTTTGAAATGTCATTACGCGCCAAGTTGGAAGACGAACGCGCATCTGGGCCGGATTGACCCACGCTCTAGCTAGTTCGAAACGAGAAAGATTTCGCTGGTTGTTGACATAACCCTAGCATCTGTCTAAGTTAGCTTAAAACTCGCTATGACGGCACGGTCATTGCTGAGTTAGCGGTGCCGGTTTGTGTTCAGGCATCTACTTTCGTGCGTCTGCGTTAGTCGTGATCGTTCAATCGGCATTCAAAACAGCAAATTAAAGGAAAATTATGAAGCCCATTAAGCATGTCGAAAAAGGTCTGACTATGGTTGCCGGTGGAGTTTTCAACACCATACAGGCTGTCAATAAGTACAAGCCAAATCCCTCGTTCACTCCCAAATGGTCGGATAAGCCGCTTTTGAAGTCATGGCAGAAATCAAAGCCCACGCTGGGATTTCCCAGAACGACGGACTCGCTTTGCCCACAGTGTGTTATTGAAGCGCGCGAGGCGATCATCAGTGGAAAGAAAGAAGTGAACGTGCTTCTTGACGAAAAAATTGGTGAGATAAAAGCACAGATTATCGAGCGGGATGGCCAGATTTGGATGGTGAAGGATTGCCCGACGCACGGACACTTTGAAGATATCATGGCAATCGACTCGAAGTTCTTGAAGCATATCGAGAAGATGTTCCCTGGCCGTGACATCCAGTCCCATAACGACGAGAAATTGCACAATCACGGTTCGAGTACGATCAAGTACGGTCGTGGTTCGGTGCTTACGGTTGACTTAACGAATCGCTGCAACATGATGTGCGATCCGTGCTTTATGGACGCAAATCAGGTTGGGTTCGTTCACGAGCTCAGCTTCGATGACATTAAAGAGATCCTGGATAACGCCATTTCGATCAAACCGCGCAGGCAAATGTCGGTGCAGTTCTCAGGCGGCGAGCCGACAATTTCTCCGCACTTCATCGATTCGATAAAGTACTCGCGCAAAGTTGGCTATAACTCAGTTCAGTGCGCCACAAACG
Source organism: Pyrinomonadaceae bacterium (assembly GCA_963702045.1). Lineage (GTDB taxonomy): Bacteria > Acidobacteriota > Blastocatellia > Pyrinomonadales > Pyrinomonadaceae > JACMLC01. The sequence goes on along the minus strand of OY969701.1, from coordinate 2,560,733 downwards.
GTATCGAGTTCGCGAAGAGCAAAGACTTTTGTCGTGAAGCCGCTGAAGCTGGGCTTCGCTACGCGTATCTTCAGTTTGATGGAATTGGCAACGACGCCAACAGCCATCGACAGGTTGGCAACCTCTTCGACGTTAAGCTTCGTGCGATTAATAATCTGCATGAAGCTGGCGTTGAAATTGTTCTCGTTACGACTCTTGTCAACGGAATCAATAACGATCAGGTTGGATCGATTATTCGATTCGCGCTCGACAACCCGCGAAAGATTGCGTTCCTTTCTTTCCAGCCGGTTTCGTTTACCGGACGCGATGAAGAGATCACTCCAGAGCGACGCATGCAGCAACGCTACACGCTTTCGCACCTGGCGAACGACGTCAAATCGCAGGTCGGGATCACAGAGCCGACACGCGACTGGTTTCCGCTTTCGCTGATGGGAGCGTTTGCTGATTTTGCTGACTTGGTGCACGGACCGGATGCTGAGTGGGGACAGGTATCATGCGGATGCCATCCTAATTGCGGTGTCGGTACTGCGGTCATGATTGACAAAGAAACCAAGGAAATGAATCCAGTTCCTGAGTTTCTCAACATCCCCGGCCTGGTGAAAGACATGCAGAAGATTACCGACGCGGCGCGTGGTAAATGGATGTCGAACATCATGATGGGCCTGACGCTTTTGAAGCACTACAACCCTTACAAGTCGCCAAGCAATTTCACTCTTTACGAGCTCTTCAAGAAATTTGACAAGTCGTTTGGATTGACTGGCAAAGACTACGGTAAGGTAGACGGAAAGCGAACCATTGACGATATCGAGAAACGTCGCTCGGATCGATGGAACTTCCTGTTCATCGCCGGCATGTGGTTCCAGGATCTCTTTAATTATGATTTCCGCCGCACCGAGATGTGCATCATTCCTTATGGCACGCAGGAGGGCGAGATTTCGTTTTGTGCTTACAACACCGGAATCGGGTGGCGAAATATCATCGAGCACATGCACCAGAACGCGACCGTTGCGAAATGGTATCAGGAACATGGCCGCCACGAGATCTTTGCTAGAGGCAAGGAAGTCGAGCTTAACGACAACGCTCACGGCCTCGTCTTGAATCAGATTGACATCGATCGTCCGAATAAGCCGTCGATGGAAGGCCCGAAGACAGCTGCGGAAGAAGCGGCGATGATGCGAAAGCTTTACCAGCAGATGGTGCTCGAGAAGCAGGACATCAAGGGCGAGAAGCCCGTCCAGATTCAGGGTCTCGGGCGAAGCAAGAAAGCTTCGGTCGCCTCTGTTTAGTTGGATTTTGACGTGATCTTGTTACGAACCCTGCGGATGTCTAAGGGCATCCGCAGGGTTCAAGTTTGATGCCGTTTCCTTAATGAAGACGGTTGCAACGATTTTGAAGGGCATGCGCGCTTGACCTCGACCGTTTGGGACGTGTTAAATTGTTCGGGCTTCAGCGCATTGGTTCGAAGTTTTTGATTTAGAAGGAGATCGAGACAGATATTATGGCGATAGTGACTGTTAATCAGGGTGAGTCAATTGAAAGTGCTTTGCGCCGCTTTAAGCGTCGTGTAATGACTGAAGAGATTATCAAAGACGCGAAGAAGCATGCCTTCTTCATGCCTCCGGGACAAAAGGCGAAACTTAAGTCCGCTCTTGCACGCAAGCGCAATAAGAAGAAGGGCCGTCCACGTATCTCGCGCGACTAGGACCAGGCTCGGATTCAGCTTTTCAAAGCCGAACAGTTTTCAAAAATCATCCGTTCACGCAAAAGGGTCAAGTCAACCGACTGAGCGTACTGTAAGTAGATATCATGTCCGCTTAGCCGGTTTATTTTTGTCATGACGCGCATTCTGCTGACCAACGACGACGGGATACACTCCGACGGCCTCATCAAGTTAGAAGAGGCTTTGCGGGAGGTAGGCGACGTCTACACCGTTGCGCCCGCGTCCGAGATGAGCGGCGCTTCGCATAGCTTAACGCTGGCTCGTCCTCTGCGAATTCGTCAGATCGACAACCGACATTGGACCGTCGACGGCACTCCGACAGATTGCGTAACGCTGGCATTGAACAAGATTCTTCCCGAGGATGAATGCCCGCAGATTTGCGTCTCGGGAATAAATCACGGCGGCAACCTGGGCGACGACGCGACGTACTCGGGAACTGTGGCAGGAGCGCTTGAGGCTACGATCCTCGGCGTGCCCGGTTTGGCCTTCAGCCTCGTAGCGCGTGAGAACTTTGATTTTGCTGAATCGGCGCGGTTCGCCGTAACGGCGGTTAGAAAAGTTTTGGCTGAAGGTTTGCCTGAGGGCACGCTGCTCAACATCAACATCCCCAGGAAAGAGATCAAGGGTGTGCGCGTGACGCGACAAGGAATTAAGAACGCGCGACCAGTTATCAGCGAGCACATTGACCCGCGAGGAAAGCCTTACTTCTGGATCGGCGAAGAGTACTTCACTTCGCAGGCGGCGGTCGACGGAACCGACTATCAGGCGATCGAGCAAGGATATATTTCCGTCACACCGTTGCGCAGCGACATGACTGATCATCGAGCACTGACCGCAATCGACGGATGGAATTATTTAGACGCCAACCAAACTCTACAGAGTATTTAGTTTGTTTTTTTGATCATTCAAACAGGCAAGACGCTTGAGCTCAGCACCCTTACGTCCTATCCCGTCGCAACCTGACTATCGCATACCACGCGAGCGAATGGTGGAACGCCTCCGTGACCACTACGGAATTCGCGATCTTCGAGTTCTCGAAGCAATGCGGTCCGTGCCGCGACACGCCTTTGTGCCTCAGGCACTGCAGAGTCGCGCGTACGGCGATCACGCTTTACCGATCGCAGCTAATCAAACAATTTCGCAGCCTTACATTGTTGCTCGGATGACCGAACTCCTGGAGCTCAACGACGGAAATCGCGTTCTCGAGATTGGAGCCGGCTCCGGTTATCAAACTGCGGTGCTTGCTAAATTGGGAGCGCAGGTTTTCGCACTCGAACGGATTGCCGAACTTGCTCGCGAGGCGCAGGCACGAATTCGGCAATTGGGGATCTATAACGCGACGATCAAGTGTTTCGACGGAACCAGAGGCTGGAGCGCGAACGCGCCGTATGATGCGATTCTGGTGGCCGCTGGCGGACCCAGCGTTCCGGAGCCTCTTCTCGCGCAACTCAAGGTCAATGGCCGCTTAGTTCTTCCGGTCGGCAATCAACGTGAATCACAGACGTTAGTTCGAGTCATCAAGACCCAAAAGGGTTTCGAGCGTCAGAACCACGGCGCCTGTGCGTTCGTACCATTGATCGGGCAATACGGGTGGCCGTCGCAATAGTTCGCAAGGATCGCAAACAAGGTCAGCAATCAAATAATGGAATTTTTCCAACAACTGTTCGATCAGCTCAGGCACTATCTCAATCCGAATACCATCGTCGCGGCCGGATACGTGGTGCTTGCCATAGTGGTGTTTGCTGAAACCGGACTTGCCGCAGGATTCTTTCTTCCTGGTGATTCGTTGCTGGTCGTGGCGGGGTTGTTTGCCGCTCGCGGTGATCTAAACGTCTTTATTTTGCTCAGCACGCTTTTCGTCGCGGCAGTTGTGGGAGATGCGGTCGGTTACTACACCGGCGCGAAGATGGGACCGCGATTATTCAAACGCCCGAAGTCGCTGATTTTCAAACCCAGCCATCTTCACAAGGCGAATGCGTTTTACGAAAAGTACGGTGGGAAGACGATAATCATCGCTCGTTTTGTACCGATCGTCCGAACGTTCGCGCCAATCGTGGCTGGCGCCGCGAAGATGCCGTATCGCAAATTTGTAGTCTTCAATGTGGTCGGCGGATTCTTGTGGGTTTTCTCGATGATCCTCGGAGGCTACTTTCTCGGGAATCTTGTAGAGCGTGCGTTTGGCGTTAAGCTCGACGAACATATCGAGAAAGTGGTCGTCGTCGTCGTCCTACTTTCACTGATGCCACCGTTGATCGAATACCTAAAAGCGAGGCGCGAAAAGGCGCGTACTGCTAACGCCGGGAAGGCGCAGGTTTGACTTAGCCAAATGCGTCACTTAGAATCCATCAGCTTTTGAATTTTGTCGGGGCGTGGCTCAGCCTGGTAGAGCGCACGGTTCGGGACCGTGAGGTCGGAGGTTCAAATCCTCTCGCCCCGAAAATCAACTGGTGGCAGCCATCAAACTAATGAATGGCTGCCATTTTGTTTTGGGCCACTTCCAACTTTTCAGACTAATCCCGTACAAGCCACGTCTAATTTCACGAATGCCGATTGATCCCTCGTATCGTCGGTCGCCACATCGACACAAGAAAAGAAATTCGTTGTTTTTTTCATATTTGTGGTGTATAGAGGGTCTATCCGGCCTGAGAACTGGAACGCCCCTCCTCTGGAAGAGAAATCAACTCACAGATGTTTTTTCGAAGCGCAATCGATGTTCATCTTTTCGTTTGAACGATCTTCGTGGCTGCCGATAGATTGAAGTTTCGTCACATGAAGGCGGAGGCGCTATCGTCAAATCAGTTCGTAGTTCGACGCTGAAGTCGCGGGATCCCCGCGATCGAAAGAGAGTAATCTTATGAGCAAAAACTTTCCCGATTGCTTCGGCCTGCGCTTTTTCAGAGCGCTTGGGATGTGCTTAGTGATCGCTGTGTGCGGCGCCGTCAGCTTTGGGCAGACGTTCGTGGACGCACCGGTGCTTGTTAGCGAGTACACATCAACTCGCGCTCTGACCGTGAATCCGGATCGATGGCGAGGACAGTTTCCGGTTGCACCTCAAAGTATTTTGAATGCAACTGAGCAGTCGCGTGTAACGATCTTTGTCTACAACCTCGATCTGTTGCCGGATGAAGGGGCGAGCGCGTTTCGTGCCGACTTTGAAGACGTCAACGGACGGCAAATTCGGCTTGCGGTCGAATCAGTCACGCCGGTAAAGAACTACGATTGGATTCATGCGGTGGTTCTGAGGCTTACTCCCGAACTTCGCGATCTTGGCGACGGATTACTGAGAATCACCTGGCGTGGAATGGCGAGTAACCGTGTGCGGTTGGCGATCGGACAGATCGGTGGTGGCCCACCGGACGATACCGGCGCCGTGCCGACCGGAGCTCCGCTGAATAGACCAAAGCCGAGGCAGGTTGAAAACTACGAACAGCGTTTGGGTCCGGTCTTTTCCGGCGATCGGATTCGATTCATGGAGCAGGCCACGTTTGGTCCAACACCGGATCTGGACATTCGCTTGCGCAGAATCGGCATTCTCCCTTACTTGCACGAACAACTGGATCTACCTTATCCCGGAACGCCTTATCCAAATCTGCCGCAGGTGACACCCAATCCGACTGCGGAATGCCAGGCGTCACCTGACTGCATACGCGACAACTACACGCCGTATCTGCTTCAGCGCTGGTTTTATACAGATGCAATGTATGGAAAGGCGCAGATCAGACGACGCACGTCATGGGCGCTTAGCCAAATTTTCGTGGTCTCTGCGTTCGACATCTTTCAACCGAGCAATTACTTGCCGTATGTAAAAACGCTCGACAAGCACGCCTTCGGAAATTTTCGCGACTTGCTTACCGACATTACATTAAATCCGGCCATGGGGAATTACCTCGACATGGCTAATAGTTCTCGGACCAACCCAAACGAGAATTATGCTCGCGAGATTCTGCAACTCTTCTCCATCGGGCTTTATAAACTAAATCTCGACGGCACTTTGATGTTGGACGGCAACAACCAACCGATCCCGACTTACGATCAGGATGTTGTTAATGGTTTCACTCGCGTGTTTACAGGGTGGAGGTTGTGTGTTTCGTCTTGTCCAAACTCGTTGCCGGGAATTCCCAATTATCAGGACCCGATGCTTTTGATTCCGGGCCTCCATGAGACCGGTACAAAACAGCTTTTGGATGGGTTCGTGCAGCCAGCGGGTCAGGGTGGCGACACAGACTTGCAGGTCGCGCTGGACAACATTTTCAATCATCCGAATGTTGGGCCGTTTATCAGCAAGCAACTGATCCAGCATATGGTCACGAGTGACCCGACGCCTGCATACGTAGCTCGAGTAGCTACCGTATTCAACAACAACGGATCCGGAGTTCGAGGCGATCTCAAGGCGGTCGTAAAGGCGATCTTGATGGATCCGGAAGCACGCGGAGATGTGAAGACTGATCCGAACTACGGCTACCTACGCGAACCGGTTCTGTTCATTACGAACGTTCTTCGCCAGTTCAACGTCCGGGCCGCCAGCGGCGTGCCGGGTAGCGTCAGCGACGGTCAATTGAACGGGCAGTCCCAGGTTATGGGCCAGGATGTATTCAGGGCGCCGTCGGTGTTTAATTACTATCCGCCCGATTACATCGTTCCGGTCAATAACATTAAGGGTCCGGAGTTCTACCTGCTGACTTCGAATAGTTCGTTCCGTCGCGTCAACTTTGGCAACACGATGATATTCGGGAACATTCCGGCGTCGACGCCACCGAATACAACCGCACCATTCGGAACTTCGATTGACTTGTCCGAGTTGCAGGCATTGGCGGCAGCGGATACCAGCGGCGGGCTGCTGCTCGACAAGCTTAATCAGAAGATGATGCATGGAACGATGTCCACGGAGATGCGTAACATCATCACTACTGCTGTTCTGGCCGTATCCAGCGCCAACCCGCTCACGCGTGCGCGCACGGCCCTCTATCTTGTCGCGACTTCGTCGCAGTATCAGGTGCAGAGGTAAAAGCTATGTCACAAACTAGAAGAGACTTCCTACGCAAAACCGGATGTGCCTTGAGCATGGCGGCCCTCGCGACCCAGATCGATCACTTCGGCCTGGTCAGCGCCTTAACCAAAGACAAGGGGCAGGGAGATGGTGGCGATTACAAGGCGCTCGTCTGTCTTTTTCTGAACGGCGGAAACGATGGCCTTAATGTCGTCGTGCCGAATCACGCTAGCGCTACGATAAGCAATTACGCCGCGTATAGCGGCGTTCGAGCAGCCGCCAGTCTCGCAATTCCACAGGCCAATCTGCTGCCGATCACGGTGCCGCGAATGGGTGGGCTCGCCTACGGCCTTCATCCAAATATGGTGGAGATGCAGACGCTTTGGAATCAGCAGAAGCTGGCGATTGTCTGTAACGTGGGTACGCTTGTCATGCCCATGACACGGGCCACCTATCAGAACAACTCGGTTCAAAAGCCTTACCAGCTCTTCTCGCACTCGGATCAGGTGCAGCAGGCACAGGCTTCGAATTCCGCGACACCAGTAAGCGCGGGCTGGGGAGGCCGAACTTCCGATTTCACAACCGGTCTAAATCCGGGAGCGCCGATTCCGATGATCACCTCGGTCGCGGGATCGCAATTGTTCACGGCGGGAAGCGTGACCAAACCGCTGGCCATAAACCCGGCGCCAACCGCGCTTAATCAGCTGCTCCTTCTGAATGGTTACAATGCCACGGCGGAGTCGATTGCCCGGCGCGCGGCGTTTGACCAATTGAGAACGGTTGATTTGAGCCACAACGTAGTTCGCGCGGCGCGTGACATTACGCAGGAGGCGGTGAACGCGAGTGTTGCGCTTAATCGTCCCGATCCGACGCTGACCACGGTTTTCCCGAATACGTCGATCGGCAACCAACTCAGACAAGTTGCGAAGTTCCTGGCAATCCGAAACGATCTTGCCATCAATCGTCAGATATTCTTCTGTTCGATCGGCGGATTCGATACGCACCTCGGACAATTGAATTCGCACGTTACGCTGTGGACGCAAGTCAGCCAGGCGTTGAAGGCGTTTTATGACGAGACGGTGGCGCTCGGAATCGCGGACAAGGTAACCACGTTTACACTTTCCGATTTCGGTCGCACGTTTGCGCCATCCGGAACCGGAGTGGGAACCGTCGGGACTGATCACGCGTGGAGCAACTTCGCGTTCGTCATGGGCGGGTCGGTATTGGGCGGCGACTTCTACGGAATGAACACGTCCAACGGAACGCCGTATCCGACGTTGCAACTCAGCGGACCGGACGATACAGACAACCGCGGCCGCTTTATCCCGACAACATCGGTTGATCAGTACGCCGCTACGCTGGCGACATGGTACGGACTGTCGGGCTCTGACTTGCCGACCGTCTTTCCGTTCCTGAGTAACTTCGGATCCAATAACCTTGGGTTCCTGACTTAACCAGACAGGTTCGGAAACTAACACGGAGTTAATTGAAAAAAGCCGCGAGACTGCTTTCCGCCTCGCGGCTTCTTTTGTATGATGACGCCGAACGAGCAAAAAGTTTTTGGACCATTCGACGGCGCTCTCGGTTTAGCTTCAGGGGGAATTCAACAATGCCCGCACTCACAGTCTCTCGGGGAGCTATAAAGCTCTCGGTCATATGCATCGCACTTGTACTAGCCGGATTTGGATTTATCAATCGTAAGGTCGAGGCATCAGCATCGGGCCCTACCACGACGTTTACCAATGCGCCTGGCGAGGGAAATTGCACGGCCTGCCACAGTGACTTTAATGTCAACAGCGGGGGCGGGAGTGTCACGATCACGGGGCTGCCGACCAATTACCTGCCAAACCAGGTTGTGCCGGTGACCGTAACGGTCAACCACTTCGACGCGGTTATCTACGGGTTTGAGCTAACCGCGGTTGACGAACAAGGCCGGTTCGCGGGAACGCTGATCAATAATCTTCAAACCCCGCAGATGCAGATACAGCAGGGAATCGTCGGAACCGAAACCCGCGATTACATAATGCATACATTGATGGGGACGGCGCCAACCCAGTTCCATACCAAGTCATGGAGCTTTAGCTGGCGAGCTCCCGCGACTCGTGTCGGCCGCATTACTCTTTATGCCGCCGGCAACGGCGCGAACAGCGATCAAAGCCCGACGGGAGATTACATCTACGTAAACTCCTCGAGTACCTACTCCAATTCTGCTCCCTCGAATTTTGACGGAGACGGTAAGACGGACCTGGCGGTGTTTCGCCCGCCTGATGGAGGCTGGTACATCTTGCGAAGTTCGAACGGCCAGTTCAGCGGTCAGCAGTTTGGTTCGAACGGCGACAAGCCGATGCCGGGCGATTTCGACGGCGACGGGAAACACGATGTAGCTGTCTATCGACCGAGTACCGGTGCCTGGTACATCATCCAGAGTTCCAACAGTTTGTTCCGGGCCGAAGCCTTTGGCGCTGTTGGCGATTTACCTGTGATCGGCGATTTTGATGGAGACGGCAAAACGGATTTGACGGTCTTCAGACCATCGACGGGAACCTGGTACATCAAGCGAAGCACGAACGGGTCGTTTTATGGCGTCCCATTTGGCGCCAACGGCGACAAACCCGTGGCCGGTGATTACGACGCGGACGCGAAGAGCGATGTGGCCGTTTTCCGCCCCAGCGATGGCTCGTGGTACATCCTCTACAGCTCAAACGGAGCGTTTGTTGCACAACAGTTCGGCGTCAGCACCGACCGTCCGGTACCGGGTGACTACGACTCGGACGGAAAGACGGACATAGGCGTTTATCGTCCGTCGACCGGTACGTGGTACGTACAGCGAAGTCTGGCGGGGTTGCTGGCCCAGAACTTCGGCGTCAGCACGGACATTCCGGTTCCCGGTGATTACGACGCCGACGGCAAAACCGACGTCGCGGTATTCCGCAACGGCACCTGGTATATTTCGCAAAGCTCGAATGGAGGGTTCAGGTCGGAAGCGTTCGGAAGCGCTGGGGACTTGCCTGCACCTGCAGCGTACGTACCTGAATAGAGTAGTCCGATGGAGCGCAGGCGGGCCGCCTGCGCTCCATCACCTACTTTCCTTCTTACGGCTTTCCGTCCCAATCTCCCATCACTGGGAAATCGCCGTTCTGGCCGAACGCGATGGTCAGGTCCACGGCCGTATTGTTGTTGCTCAAAAAGAAAGTAGCAACACTCGGTCGCCAGACTCCGATCGTATCTTTGCCATCACCATCGTAATCCGCCGTCACCGGAAGATCTTCAGCTACACCGAAAACCGAAGTGATGTCGATCGTTGGGTTGAGCACGTCCTGGTTAGTCAGGAAGAACGTCGCAGCCGAAGGTCTGAAAACGCCCACGGTATCGCGCCCGTCGCTGTTGAAGTCTCCGGCAACCGGCAAGTCGCCGGCTACGCCGAAGATCGGCGAGTGATCGACGTTCGGGTTGGCGACGTTGTCGTCAGTCAGGAAGAACTGTCCCGCGCTCGGCCGAAACACGCCAACCGATTCAACGCCGTCGTTGTTCCAATCGCCTGCCACCGGGAGATCTCCGTTCTGGCCGAACGTAATGGTCAGAATTGGCGTGACGCCGAATGGAAGCGTAATCGTAAGTTTTTTGATGATGAACTGTCCGGTGCTGGGTCGAAACACTCCCGGATCTTTGATTCCATCTCCGTTCCAATCGCCCACGACCGGAATATCACCCGGCTGTCCAAAGTTGGCGGTTTGGTCAACGCCGCCTGCCGTATTGGAATTACGCAATCGGAACTGGTTCACCGCCGGGTTGTAGACGCCAATCGTATCCGCGAAAGTCGATTCAACTTTGGCCACGAAAGCGTCCAGGTTGAACTGCGAAACACCGGGCGCCGATGTCTTGATGACACCCGTTGTGGTTGGAAACGTAGCTGAAGCGGTCTTACCGGCTATGATCACATTTCCTTTCTTATCTACAGCGATTCCGTTTCCGACGTCTTTCCCGGCGCCACCACCACCGGCGCCGCCGAGGAAGCTCGAGTAGAGAATCTTGGGCTGGGACACGGCAACAACTGCGCTGATCTTGGTGACGAAAGCGTCTCCGTCAGAACTGGCGCGAGTAGTCTGGAACCCATTCGTCGCGGGGAAGTTGGTCGAGAGAGTTTCGCCCGTGACATAGACGTTGTTGAGCGCGTCCAGGGCGATTGCGCGACCTTCGTCCTGACTGCTCCCGCCCAGGAAGCTGGAATAAAACTGCGCCGTTCCATCTGCATTGAGCTTGGCCACAAACGCTTCGTTCAAAACCACGTTTGCGTCGAACTGGTTTAGCAGGGGAAATCCGGTGGCGCTATCGGTTCGACCGATGATGTGCGCTCGCTGAGTAACGGGCTCGACCGCGATGCCATTGATTACGTCTCTGCCGATACCTCCGTAGTACGTCAGATAGACGAGAGAGTTGGCGCCGCTGGCGTTTGTCACGTCAACCTTGGCGATGAAGCCGTCTTCCGGTCCACCGTTGAAGAACCGCTGCAACGGTTGCAGTTGCTGTCCGGATGGTGAGCGCGTAGCGAGATCGCTGGATGCGGTACGACCAACAACATAAGCATTGCCGACGTTGTCGGTGGCCACGCCGCTCGCGATGTCCTCTCCCACGCCGCCCAGATAACTGCCATAGAGAAACGAGTCGTTGCCCGTCTCGGCCGGATTGAACTTCGCTACAAACGCGTCATTGCCTTCGCCGATGCTGTTGCGCTCGTCCTGGAACGCATTCTTGTCCGGCAGGTTATTCGAATTGGTCTGGCCCGAGATGTAGGCATTGCCGGCCGCATCGATCGCGATCGAGTTGCCGATGTCTTCGTCACCACCGCCGTAGTAAGTTGAATAAACCAAATCCGAACCCGTGCTGTTGAGCACCGTAAAGAACGCGTCCGAATCGGCGCGCGCGCCGTAGCACGGCTTATTCTGATATGGATTGAAAGTCGTCGGCCAAAGATACGGGTTAATGCAGAAATTGGCTGCGTTGAATGGGTCGGTTCCGCCGGTGATATATGCTCGATTTTGCGAATCTACTGCGATGGCCCGGGCTTCGTCGCTGTTGTGACCGCCCAAATATGTCGCATACGTGATCGAGGTGCCGCTCGAGTTCATCTTCAGAACGAACGCGTCACCACATTTCAGTGGGCCAGCGATCAAGCAAGCATCGTCGCCGCGAAGCTCCAGCTCTTCCTGCCAGGCGCCGGAGGTCGCTGGGAAATCGGTCGAGTCGGTGTTGCCCGCGATGTAAATATTGCCGGTAGCGTCGACAGCGACTCCCGCGGCAAAGTCGCCAATGCCTTCTACGATGTCGATGAATTCGACGTTGCCGCCGACGTAGGTGGAGAAGAGAAGCTTCGGATCGATCACGAGCGGAAGCGAGCGATCATATGCTTCAATCTGGAAACCAACCGTCGTGTTTCGGCCGCTGCCGTTGATGACGAATCGGCCGGGGATCTGTTTTCTTTCTCCGTTCACATCCTGGTAAATGTACGGCGCTCCCTGCACGATCTCGCCTTCTTTCAATTTCAATCTCAGATTGCCTTTTTCATCCAGCGAAACTCGGCGAACTCCGTTGAATGCGAGTTTGATAATCTGCGGATCGACTTGCGGCGCGACGATGAAATCGTATTCGAGTTCGCGCTGATTACCGTAATAGACCATGTCGATACCTGGGTACATTTCGCGATAGATCACTCGAGCGTAATTGTTCACATTACTTTGCCAATTCTCTCGATCGCCGATCATGTAGTTGCTCTTCGTTTCAACCAAATCGCTTCCTTCAATTTTGGGAGATGCATTTGCGCCGACTACGCGCATGCTCATCGCCTGTCGCTTGATTACATTGTTGTCTTCAACTTTTCGCAAAGTGAATACTGCGCCGTTGTCGGTCAAAAACATCGTATAGCGCGGATTGCGCGCGAGAAATCGTACGGATTTATCGGTTTGTCCTAAATTCTGCTCGAACCTGAGCGGAAGTTTGCCGAACTGCTCGGCCAACTTTGCCTTTTCCGGCGCCTGGGCTGGTGTCGATCCGGTAAAGGGCTCTGGAGTGATTGAAAAAGTGTTGGTTGCTGCCACATGCGGCATGAAACCAATCAACAAGCTAAACAGAGCCAACGCGGCTCCGGAAATTCGCATGGTGCGAGTGGTCGACTTCTTCATCTGGGACTTTGCTCCTTAAATTGATTTTGGTGGTTCCGCCTTGAAGTAGTTGAGTTGGTGTCTTCATCAACTTTGCAGGTACCTAAATACAGCTATGCCCGCAAAGGAATCTTTAGAATTTCCTGAGAGTTGGCTGAGGTTTTTATGAAGAAGTCTTGAAGAGGGGGAATTAGAAGGGAATTAGCGGGTTGTGTTCAATTCAGTGAGCGCCGAAGGCGCGGCAGAAGGTAGCCAGGGGCAAGCGCGAAGCGCGTCGCCCCTGGAACAGTCGCTGGAAAGTTGACTAGCCCTAAAAGGGCGATAGGAATATTTGCCAAACAATTGCGGTTGCATTCTCCTTCTGGACGGCGATGTTCTCCTCAGGGCTCCGATTCCATTGTGACAAAAAATCCAGGGGCGACGCGCTCCGCTTCGCTGCGCGCTTGCCCCTGGCTACCTTCTGCCGCGCCTCCGGCGCTGTGCACGAGTTCTCTAAACAACCACCTGCGCTTTTGCCTGCGGTTCAAGCTCAGCCGTTCCAGCGCCCGGCAGCTTGGCTTCGGCTTCGTTTATGATGTGCGTCGTCTGCAGCACTGTGTCGGGGTTAAGCGAGATCGAGGTGATGCCGCGTTCGACGAGGAACCGGGCGAACTCCGGATAGTCCGACGGCGCTTGTCCGCAGATCCCGATCTTCTTTCCGGCCCGGTGCGCCGCTTCGATAGCCATGGCCACCATCTTTTCGACCGCTCCGTTCCGTTCATCGAAAAGATGCGCGACCATCTCCGAATCTCGATCCAACCCAAGCGCGAGTTGCGTCAGGTCGTTCGAGCCAATCGAATAACCGTCGAACACGCGCAGGAACTCGTCGGCGAAAACAACATTCGCCGGCAGCTCGCACATCGCATATATCTCCAGCTCGCGTTCGCCCTGCTTCAGACCAAACTCTCCCATTAACGCAACAACACGTTCCGCCTCTTCGACCGTGCGACAGAACGGAATCATGGTCTTGACGTTGACCAGCCCCATATCGTCGCGTACGCGTTGCAGCGCCGCGCATTCCAGCCTGAATCCTTCCTGATATCGTTCGTCGTAATAACGCGACGCACCGCGAAAGCCCAACATCGGATTTTCTTCAACCGGTTCGAACTCCTGTCCGCCGATCAATCGCGCGTACTCGTTCGACTTAAAGTCGCTCATACGAACGATGACGGGCTTAGGATAAAAAGCAGCTGCGATGCGCCCGACCCCTTCTGACAGACATCGAACAAAAAATTCGCGCGGATCTTCTTCACCTATTCGTCGTGCTATCTCTCGACGATCTTCGTCTCGCTTCAAATTCGGATAACGAACCAGCGCCATCGGATGAATTCCGATATGGTTGTTGATTATGAACTCCAGCCGAGCCAGCCCGACGCCGTCGTTCGGCAGCGACGCAAGCGCGAAGGCATGATCCGGATCTCCCACGTTCATCATCACCTGTGTTCGCGGCCGCTTTTCGGGTTCCATCGTGCGGCGTTCGACGACAAAATCCACCAACCCCTCGTACACGTTTCCCTGCGCGCCCTCGGCACACGACACCGTCGCCTCAATTCCGGTCGTGAGTTTCTCAGTAGCATTGCCCGTCCCAACGATACACGGCAGACCGAGCTCGCGGCTGATGATTGCGCTGTGGCAGGTTCGCCCGCCTCGCTCGGTGACGATCGCCGCCGCTCGCTTCATGATCGGTTCCCACGCCGGGTCCGTCATTGACGTCACCAACACGTCGCCTTCTTTGAAATCCGCGAGATGGTCCGGGTCCAAAAGAACGTGAACAGGTCCCTGGCCGATTCGTTCGCCGACGGCCATTCCGGTCGCGAGCGGCATCGCATGTTCGCCAGTCAATTTGTAAGTCTCGATGTAATTCTCGCGCCGCGTTGCGTGCACGGTCTCGGGGCGCGCCTGGAGAATGAAAAGTTCGCCGCTGCGGCCGTCCTTGGCCCATTCGATGTCCATGGGCTGTTCGTGACCGACGCGCTCAGAATAGTGATCCTCGATCGCGCATGCCCACTGCGCCAGCTGCAACACCTCGTAATCGTTAAGCGAAAAACGTTGGCGTTGCGCGTCGACCACGCTGACCTCGCGCGTGCCTCGCTCGTCCAGCCCGTACACCATCTTTATTTCTTTGCTGCCTAGTCGCCGGCTGACGATCGGACGCGATCCGGTGCGCAGCGTCGGTTTGAAAACGACCCACTCGTCGGGCGTGGCCATGCCCTGGACTATGGCTTCGCCGAGACCCCAGGCGCCGTTGATTACCACCACGTCGCGAAACCCGGATTCGGTGTCCAGCGTAAACATCACGCCCGAACACGCCAGATCCGAACGAACCATCGGCTGAACGCCGATCGCGAGCGCTACTTCAAAATGATCGAAGCCGCGCGCCGCTCGGTACGAGATAGCGCGGTCGGTCCAGAGCGAAGCGAAACAGCGATGGCACGCTTCGATCAGCCGATCTTCGCCGCGCACGTTCAGAATCGTGTCCTGTTGTCCGGCAAACGATGCGTCCGGAAGGTCTTCAGCAGTTGCGGATGAGCGAACCGCCACTTCGCACGAGCGGTGGGTCCGATCACATAGCCGCGAGTACGCGTCCAGGATTGCGTCGTTGACCGTGGTTGGCAGCTCGGTGTCCAGCATCAATGCGCGAGCTTCGCGGCCCGCCTTGTTCAGCGCTTTTATGTTTTCGTGATCCAACCCCTCCATCAATTCACGGAGTCTGGTTCCAAGCCCATCGGTGTTTAGTAACAGCCTGTACGCTTCGCTGGTGGTTGCAAAGCCATCGACACAGCGAACTCCGCGCGGTCGCAATGCGCGAAACAGTTCTCCCAAACTCGCACACTTGCCGCCGACCAGCGCGACGTCGTCCGCGCCCACCTCGCTTAGATCAAGGACCAGGGGTTTGTTGTTTTTCATAGGACTCTCGAAGCGGAAAAGCACAGCACGCCGCCGGATCAGGGTTAGCAGATTGAAGTCTTGTATCGAGGAGCAGTTGTTCGGTAGTTCGAAAGCGATACTACTCTATCTTCCGGTTGCTTTCTAGATTTGATGATGACGGGTCGCTCGAATTCAGCGAGGAAAAGGCAGGTTCCGCAAAGACACAAAGAAATCAGCAAAGGTAGAGCATCACTCAACACCTTTACGTCTTGCGCCTTTGCGGCAGCTCGATTTTTTCAGAGATGCTCTCAACGTATCCCGAGCATCAGCAGCGCCGAACGATCGGAAACCTCCGCAGCACCGCGCTGCCATTCGTGATAGGCCGCGAGTTCAGACGGCGTTACCGGTCGGTTTCCTAAACGTGATGCCGGAGTTCGTTCAAATGCGCGGTTGGTCAGCGCCATGTGCGCAATCCGCGTAGGAAGATTCTGATCGGTGGCGATCGCGGCTTCGGCCGCTTCGACGCTAGGGAAAAAATCATCGTAAGCCAGGAGGTGCCAGGTCAACTTGCCGGAACTATCCTCGTCCACCGCCAGAACGCGCAGTAAACCGAACCCGCTTTCGAGTTGGAATACAAGGTCGTCTCCGGGTTGGAATGGTGGCGTCATAGTGATTCTCTCGCTGCGCTAGCCTACCATGTGCTCGCGTCCGTTTGGGAGTAGCTGGGAGAGAGGCAAAGCCTGGAGAAGAATCCAAGGGCGCAATCCTGGCCACTCGACACACTCCGGGGCAGTAGCCCGACAGTTATGGAGGGCTCGTCCATAACTGTCGGGCTACTGCCCCGGCGGATTGATTGGGGAAGCGGCTCGTGTGAGATGCGAAGGGCTATGTCGCGAACGTGGGCGCTTCTTGCGCCGTTGATGAAAACTTACTCGACCTAAATAGAATTACACGCGGAAAAACGCGCAGCAGATTATTAAGATAAGTTGCGCGTCCCCCCGCGTGTAGCCGTGACCCGCGTTCTTCTTCCCGTTAAGCGCGGGCCCGGAACCAAAAATCAAACGAAAGTCGCTGTGGCGTTAAAGCCTTCAACAGCGATGACGAAAGCGCAGCGATCCATCGACATACCCATCTTATTTATCCCATGAAATTCCGTGGTTGCAATTGGATTGCGAGCGAGGCAAGACGCCAACTGTCCCCGGAACTTCGTCCTCCTCATCCCTTGTCCGATCGTCAGTGAATCGCTGGGCTTCGGTCACCTCACGTCTCGTTACGGGGCAAAGTCTACGCGTTCTGAAATCGATTCAGCGTGTCAATTTTTTCTTGAACAGCCAAATGAATTGCAAATACTAAAACCCAAATCTACAATCGGCGGGAGCATGAACGAACCGGACGTAAACAAGGATTACTACGCCATATTGGGTGCGCAGGAAGACGCATCGCGAGGCGAGATTGACCGTTTATATCGACGAAAGGCCGTGCTGCATCATCCCGATCGCGGTGGCAGCGAAGAGGAGATGAAGTCGCTCAACGAGGCGTACGGGATTCTGAAAGATGACAGCGCGCGACGAGTTTACGATTCAAGCCGGCAAAGCGAAAAGCCGTTCCAGCGGGCCACTGCGTACGAAGGTGAGCCGATAAGAACAGAAGCTCCCATGAAGCTCGATGCGATCACGCATCAAATAGGAGCGGCGATACTGTTTCTTGCGCTGGGCCTGATTCTTTTGTTCATCGTCCGGTTTCAATATGTGATGTTCCTTTGGCCCCTGGCGCTGTTGGCGTTGTTCATGATTCTTGTTGGAATCGTTCAAGCCCATGCGGTGCTCGGTGCGGTACGAGGAACGTTTGCGGGTTCACATCCGGCGCGCCGCTTTGTGCGGATACAGGAAACCGCTTTTTGGGCGGTGATTGCGGCCGGCGTTTACGGCGTGTATCTTCTTTTGACAGCGATTTGAAAGCTGAGAAACGCCGAACGCATGTCATTCACCGGACTCGATCTGCTCTTTTTGGAAGTCAACAGCCTGGAAGAATCGGTCGCATTCTTTCACGAGCGTTTGGGGTTTGAAGTCGAGTCGGTTGCCGGCGACGCAGAACCCCCGATGGCTACGTTGCGAGCCGGCGCGCTTAAGCTGACGCTGGTACAGCAACTTGAAACGATGCTACGACGGGGACGTGGCGCGCATTTTTTCATCGGAGTGACCGACGTTGATGAGTATTACGCCGAACTGCGCGAGCGATCAGCGGAAGTAACGGCGCCGGTTGACGAGGGATGGGGCGGACGGTTTGTTACCGTCGAGGACCCGGATAAATACCGGTTCTTTTTTGTGGAATGGAATGGCGATGCGCATTAGGGTACGGTGCAGTCTGCCCAAGCCAAACGCGAACCACTAAACGAGTGATGAAATCAGACGAAAGATTGACTTCTGTCAGGAAGTGAATAGTTTGCGACAAACCGTTTTCATGTTGGCGTTTCTGTTAGCCGGCTTCGGAGTTTGCCCGGCGCAGAAAGCATCGCCATCGCCTGCCACGCCTGTCGCTCCCGAGCGCACTCCCGCGAATTGGAAAGAGTTTGTTTCGACGACCGGCGGATTCTCAATTCTGTTTCCCGGCTCGCCGTCGGATAGCATTCAGAAAATTGAAGGCGGCGCGATTCATTTCCACCGGCTTCGAACGCAAGCGGAATATTCGGTTATTTACGCGGACTCGCCGACACCAATCGAAAACGAGGAGACTGCTCGTAACGTGCTGGACGGGGGCGCGCAGGGCGCTGTCGCATCGTTAAGTGGGGAACTTTTGGAGCTGAAGGAAATCACTTTGGGAACGCACCCGGGCAGAGCTCTGAAGGCTAAGCTCCCGGACGGCAAGATCCTTAGAGCGCGAATGTTTCTGGTCAGCCAGCGGCTTTATCAGATCGCGATCACCACTCCGGCGGAAAGCGGAAGTGCGGTTGAGGAGACCAGTTTCTATGAGCTTGCCGCGAGTAAGTTTCTAAATTCCTTCAAATTGGCCGAAGCTGTGAAGGCGCCGTAGGAGCGCAGGCGGCTCGCCTTGCAGTGAGCGCCGCAGGCGCGAAAGGCGCAAACACTTTCTTCGCGCTTCGCGCTCACTGCAGGCGAGCCGCCTGCGCTCCATCCACTTTCCCCTAAAGTTGACTTGGCGCTTTTTTCATCTTATTGTCGCCGCACACTCACACATTTAGAATTTAGATAAATACTTCGCTCGAAGGAGATTCAAATTATGAACAGGCCCGTTCGCCATCTCATTCTTTGCCTGGTAGCGGTGGCGTACCTGCCAGCGGTTGCTATCATCGGTTCGTCCACGCCAAAGACGATCACCACGCAGGACAACGCCAAGGCCAAAACCGACCTGCTCGAGAAATTTCGCAAGAACTCGACCGGCGATATGAACGCTCAAAAGAACGCCGCCGAAGCCGGCAAAGAATACCTGGCAAAATATCCGAGCGACAAAGATCCGGCGATAAAAGAGATCACTGATTGGATCGCGGTTTACGAGTCGGAACTGAAGGGCGTAGATGTTCTGAACAAAGTGTATCGGGACAAGAAGTACTTTGAAGCTTTCACCCCGGGTAAACAGTTTTTGACCAGCGAGCCGAATAATATCAAGGTGCTGACGGCCCTGGGTTACGCGGGACTTTTCAATGCGGCTAGTGGGAAGGACGAGACCAGCGCCGACGCCACGACATATGCGAAAAAGGCGATCCAGTTGATAGAGGAGGGCAAAGAGCCGACGGACTGGAAACCGTTTAAGAGCAAGGATGAAACTCTCGGCTGGCTCAATTATTCACTCGGATTGATGAATGCTCGTTCGAACGGCGCCGAAGCGATCGTGTACCTTACAAAAGCCGCGGGGTACGACGGAGCACCCAAGACAGACCCGACCGTCTATTACTACCTGGCGACTCTTCTCGAGCTTGATTATAACCAACTTCGCGATAGTTATTCCGCGACGTACGGTGGAAAGCCTGAGTCCGCGCAAAGCAAAGCTGCGATGGAGGGGATTACGACCAAGATCGATCACATCGTCGACGCGTACGCGCGGCTGATTGCCTACATGGATGCCGACCCGGCCATGACGCAGAGGTTTCAATCGCAACGAGCCGGCTGGATGGACAAGCTGACGACGTTCTATAAGTTTCGCCATAACAACTCGGACTCGGGGCTTAAAGAAATGGTAGCTGGGATTCGTACCAAACCAATGCCGGGGCAGGAGGCAACACTGACGGCGAAACCGCTGAGTCCTTAATGTCCGACAAACTTCAGTTTGTCGTCCGGATTCGACAAGCTAAAGCTTGTCGGACATAAAGCTCGCAAGCTGTCTTTATCACATAGGAGGATTAGCCCACGATGATGACGATCAAGGATGTGATACGCGACCGCGAGCCCTACTCTATTCTTTTCACCCAGAGTGTTTTGGAAGCCGCTGAGTTCATGGCGAGCAAAATGATCGGCGGCGTCTGCGTGCTGGACGACGACGGTCGCCTGGTGGGAATTCTTACCGAGCGCGACTTGCTGAATCGCATCACGCTGCCGCGGCTTGATCCCGCCAATCTCAAGATCGAAGAAGTGATGAGCAAGGTGCTGGCGGTGATCGAAACCAGTGACACTCCGCACGAGGCGTTGGAGAGGATGGAGCGAATTGGCCGTCGCCATTTGCCTGTGGTAGATGGCGAACGTTGGGTTGGAATGCTTTCGATGCGAGATCTGATGCGTGTCGAGTTGAGCGAGCAAGGCGACGAGCTCAAGCTGCTTCACGAATACATTTCGCATTAACGAGATGTTAGATGTTAGATGTCAGATGTTGGGTGTGAGCAGAGCCATCGACATCTAACATCCATCATCTGCTTTTGCATGTTGAGCGATCTTCAGGTCAGACAGTTGAGAGCGTCCGAACAGGGCGCTCTATTTTCGTTTTTGAGCAAAGCTTATCCGGACGAACCTCTCAAAAGCGATCCGGCGTTTTGGAAATGGCACTTTCTGGAAAATCCACTCGTGGCCCAGGATAATTTGCCGACCTGGATCATAGTCGACGGCGAAGAGATTGTCGGGCAGCTGGCGGCAATACCAATCGAGCTGAAAATCGGCGAGACGGAAATGCCGGCGATCTGGGTAGTGAACATCGTGGTGCTTCCCGAATACCGCCGGCGTGGATTGGGTCATCATCTGTTTCAGGTGGCTCGCGACACGTTTTGTTCTACGATGATCGCGTTGGGGTACAACGAAGGATCCGGAGCGATTCTCAATCGGCTCGAGTGGTTTGAAATGGGCCGGATCAATCGCTATCACAAGCTCTTGTTTCCGGGTGACGCCGATAGCAAACTTTCCCGCATGGGCGTCGTTCGTGATGTGGTGAATCTGGCTTTTGCTCCACTACGTCCGAGTATTTCGAAGCTGGTTCCGAGCAATGGCGAGATTCGTGAGGTTACACGATTCGATTCGGATTTCGACGAACTGTGGCGATCGGCGCGAGCAGGTTGGCCCTGCGCCGTTGTTCGCAGCTCGCGTTTTTTGGATTGGCAGTACATACGTCAACCGGGAAAGAAGTTCGACGTGCTGGGCTATTACGAGAACGCCCGGCTGCTTGGTTACGTCGTCCTGTTTTTTCGCAAGCCGGCGCGTGGCACGGTTTCCCATAAAGCGGCAATTACCGATATTTGCTACGCGGCAGAAAATTCGCAGGTGATAATCGACAACCTGTTGAAGGCGGCGCTGCGATTGACGCTTGAAAGACGCGCGGGCGGGCTGGTGACTGACGTGCTCGACGAGCGTATCGAGCAGCGACTTCGCAAGTTTGGTTTTCACGCCGTCAAATCGTCGCCCGGATTTATGGTTGCTCCGGGCGAGCATCAACAGGTTATGTCGCGTCGAGAAAACTGGTTTTTGACGCGCGGCGATTCCGACGTGAGCATCTTTGAAGATCCGAATATTTAGTGTCCGACAACTTTCAGTTTGTCGCCAGTGTGCAACAAGCTAAACCGGAATCCGATCAAGTCAAGAAGACGGCAGCTGTTCAAAAGTTACTAAACCTTGTCAGACTAAAGACCAAAACACATGTCCGGACCTTTCATCTTTTATCACAAGATCGATACGCCGCCGTCGGATGCGCGGATTCGCGGCGGCTACACGCCTGCCAAACGCTTTGCGAAGCAGATGGCGTTCTTAAAAGAGCTGGGGTTCGGATTTTACACTGCGTCGGAAATGATCGAACATTTTCGCCAGCATGGTTCGTATCCACCTCGCGGGATCGCCATAACCTTTGACGATGGTTGGAAGGACAATTATCAAAACGCTTTTCCGATCCTGCGCAAGTTCGATATCAAGGCCACTATTTTTCTGATCTCGTCGTGCGTAGGACAGGTTTCGATGAAGGCACAGTCAGAGGGAGAAAGCGGACATTCGCATCTTTCGCTCGAAGAGATCCAGGAGATGTCGCGATTTGGGATCGAGTTCGGATCGCACACGGTCAATCACAAACTTTTGCATCAGGCGTCGCAGGCTGAAGTAGACGAAGAGGTAGTTGAATCAAAGAAGGCGATCGAAGGATTTCTGGATCGGCCATGCAAAGTGTTTGCATATCCGGGCGGGCATTTTAACGAGCAGGCTCGGCAAGCGGTTGCAGACGCGGGATACCTGGCGGGGTTTACTACGAATTACGGGGATGACGAACAGCCCGATCTCTTTGCGCTGAATCGAACCGAGATTCTTCGCCGGGATCGGTTCATCTATCAGTTCGCGCGAAAGGTGAAGCCGTTCCTGGATTTTCGGTAGTGGTTTGTTGGCGGGTTTGTTAGGTGGGAATTTCGCGCAAAGGCCCAAAGAAAAGAAAGCAGGAGGCGCAAAGGGCCTTCATAATTTTTGCAATCTCGAGCCGTTCTTGACGTTGCTTTCTCTTCTTTGGGCCTTTGCGTGAAACCGCCTTTTCTTTCATTAAACTCAAACTAACCCGCCACCAAATACACACCGCATTTGAATCAACGCACGATTGACCCTACACTTCACTTCAACCCCCGCTATTGAACTCCAAACAATCCCCCAACTGAGAAGGGGATTTATGCTGCGCACTTCATTCATTCTTCTAATCAACTGCCTTTTGTTTCTGACCGCCTGCGGAAGTCCACCGCCGGGGAAAGGCGCGGGCGAGGTCGAGTCTACCAACGCCGACAACACCAGTTTCCGTATCGAAACGGTTGTAGGCGGGCTTTCAGTGCCATGGTCGATCGTCTTCGCGCCTGATGGACGAATGATATTCACAGAGCGCGCCGGTCGCGTTCGTGTTTTTGAGAAGGGAACTCTGCGACCCGAACCGTTGATAGTGATTGCCGACGTCGAGGCTCGCAGCGAAAGCGGTTTGATGGGGCTGACCCTCCATCCTGACTTCGCACAAAACAGTTTGCTCTATCTCGCCTATGCTTATGACAGCTCAAACGAAACGATGGTGCGCGTCGTACGCTTTCGCGAATCAGGCAAGGAACTGACGGAACGCAAGACGATTATCGAAGGAATTCCCGCGGCGCAATATCACGCGGGAACTCGTTTGCGATTCGGTCGGGACAAAAAGCTGTACATCACGACCGGCGATGCGGGTAAGAAAGAACTGGGGCAGCAACTCGATTCGCTTGCGGGGAAGACACTGCGGCTGAATGATGACGGCTCGGTCCCGCCGGACAATCCGTTTGTTGGTCAGGCGAATGCGCGGCCGGAGATTTGGTCGTACGGACATCGAAATTCACAGGGGCTCGATTGGCAGCCGGGAACGGATCTGATGTTTCAAACCGAACATGGACCATCGGGTTTCGATGGGCCGGGCGGTGGCGACGAGGTCAACATCGTCGAACGCGGGAAAAATTACGGCTGGCCGGTCATTCACCATACGCAGACTCGCGCCGGAATGGAGGCGCCGTTGTTGGAGTACACGCCCGCCGTGGCTCCTGCCGGCGCGATGTTTTATCGCGGTACCGCGTTTCCTCAATTCAAAGGCAATTTCTTTTTCGGATGTTTGATCGGCGAAAGAATTATTCGTCTCGAGTTGGACGGGCGTCGGGTGATCAAGCAGGAAGACCTTTTACTGAAAAAGTATGGGCGGATCCGGGATGTAGTCGAAGGGCCAGACGGCGCGATCTATTTCGCCACCTCAAATCGCGACGGCCGCGGCAAGCCGGCAAGCGATGACGACCGAATTCTGCGGCTGGTGCCGGTCAAATAGAGGTGGGACAATTCGAGGAGGGGATCCTGACCTCACCGGATCCGAACGTGAGCAAAAGCAGAACCCAGATCGCAAGCGGCCTGGGTTTCTTAATTACTACTTAATAGACCAGTGCGGTCAGACTTTTTGTGCCAGGATGGCGGTCTTGGACCAGCCGATCGGGTCGAGCGGTGGAAACCGATAATGCGTGACGATTCGAAAATAGCGGTTCGTGCTTTCCGCCACGACTTGGGGAGGATGGGTTTTGAACCTGAACATGACTTCGAGCAGCTTGCTCACCAGCGAGGGTCGGACTGGAAGATGTAGCATGTAACCACCCGGCGCCAGCACTCTGGCCAGCTCGCTCAGGCCCGCGTGAAGCGGCACGTACTCGAGCGCTCCGCTGGTTACAATCATCTCAAACGAATCGTCTGCAAACGGCAGCGACAGCACGTTGGCCTGCGTGAATGTGATCTTGGGAACCGTGCCGAACTTGTCTGCGACGGCCTTCTTGGCCGTGCTGAGCGACGACGAAGAAAGGTCCACCGCAGTTATATCAACCGGACGCCGGGCCGCATTCAAGAGCGAAAGCGTTAGTAATCCCGTCCCGCAGCCGGCGTCCAAAATCCGCGCGCCGTCCGAAAGGTTCGGCATGTGCCGCGACAAATAGTTCTCAAGCGAGCGTCCGTAGCCGTTAAATTTGAAAGTAACGTCGTATAAGCTCGCGATGCGGTCGTAAAACGAGCCTGCGCCGTTCTCAGTCGTCATTTCTCTCAAATTATTTGCCTCACCAGCCTGCATTCTGGATAACAAGAACTCGGAAGGGGCTTTTCGAGGGATTGGCCTTCATCTTACCAATTGTTTGTTACTAAAAGTTCACATTCCGCGGGGCATCATAATTTACAAATCTTGAAAATCCAACTCGGCACGTCCGGCTGAGGCGTATTAGTCCACTTCAAGAAGCTTTCAGTTATCCGGTAATGCTTCAAGATAATATATGCGCAGTCAGGAAGGGGACCCTGTCCCCGCCTCAGGATGTCCAACAATTCAAGACTTAGTCCGGTCTTTCTGCGAAGGCAGAGCGGGGACAGGGTCCCCTTCCTGACTTGCGTTATGTGAAGTTGACCAGTTTCGATGTTCAACTGTTTGCGGTAAGATATTTCCCGAACCTGAAAATGCAGTTCGCGCGCAGTATTCATTGCGATTTACTGATTCGACACCGATTCAGTTTATTCCACGTTTGCGCGAACCGTTCGGGCGCTTTCTTGAAAGGAATCAATTTAACTTGCGACTCAGATACATCGCCGTCCTCGTATTCGCACTTCTTTGCGCTCCCTCCCTCCTGGCACAGTCGAAGTCAAAACCAAGCGACAAGTTCAAACAGCTGGGCGAAGAACTTCCGACACCAAACGAGTATCGAGCTGCGTCCGGCGCGCCAGGGCATCGTTACTGGCAGCAACGTGCGGACTATACGATCGACGTAGAACTCGACGACGCCAACCGGCGAATCACTGGTAAAGAGACGATAACGTATCACAACCTTTCACCCGACACGCTGACTTACCTTTGGCTCCAGCTCGATCAAAATATTTGGAAGAAGGACTCCGATACATTCAAGACATTGACCACGCCGAGCTTTACAGAGATTCCTTTCCGAACTGTCGAGAACCTGGCGATCCGGGACTTTGACGGCGGATACAAGATCGGTTCGGTTCGCGATGCACGAAACTCCCCGCTGCCATTCACAATTGTGAAGACGATGATGCGGGTTGACCTTCGCGCACCGTTGGCCCCGGGTGAATCGACCGTCTTTTCGATCGACTGGAATTACAACATCAACGATCAGCGAAAGATCGGTGGCCGCACCGGCTACGAATTTTTCAAGGACGACGGAAATTACATCTACGAAATCGCGCACTGGTTTCCGCGACTCGCGGCTTACGATGACGTCAGCGGATGGCAACACAAACAGTTTCTCGGTTCGGGCGAGTTCACTTTGGAGTTCGGCAATTACCGGGTTCGCATCACGGTGCCCGATGACCACATCGTAGCCTCGACCGGTGTGTTGCAGAATCCGCTGGATGTGCTTTCGCGCGCACAACGCGCGCGGCTCGATCAGGCGAAAACTGCGAAACAGCCGGTGCTGATCGTGACGCCCGAGGAAGCAAAGGCTAACGAGTCAAATAAGCCAGGTGGAAAAAAGACCTGGGTTTTTCACGCCGACAACGTGCGCGACTTCGCCTTCGCTTCATCGCGTAAGTTCATCTGGGATGCGCAGCTTCACGAGGTGAACGGTAACCGCGTGATGGCGATGTCTTATTACCCAAAGGAGGGCAACCCGCTGTGGGGACAATATTCGACGCACGCCATCATGCATACGTTGAACGTCTATTCACGATACACATTCACGTATCCATATCCGGTCGCTATCTCGGTGAATGGCCCAGTCGGCGGCATGGAATATCCGATGATCTGCTTTAACGGACCGCGGCCGGAAACGGATGGGACATACTCGGCGGGCACTAAGTTCGGGCTGATTTCAGTTGTTATTCATGAAGTTGGCCACAACTACTTCCCGATGATCGTGAACTCAGATGAACGCGATTGGACCTGGATGGATGAAGGGCTGAACACCTTTCTGCAGTTTTTATCTGAGCAGGAATGGGAAGACAAGTATCCATCGCGCCGAGGCGAGCCGAGGAATATCGTCGAGTACATGCTGAGCGAAAACCAGGTGCCGATCATGACGCAATCAGATTCGGTGCTGCAGTTTGGAAACAACGCTTACGGTAAACCTGCCACGGCGCTGAACATTCTGCGCGAGACGATTTTAGGCAGATCGCTATTCGATTACTCGTTCAAGGAATACGCGCGGCGCTGGAAATTCAAACGTCCGATGCCGGCGGACTTCTTCCGAACGATGGAAGACGCGTCTGGCGTCGATCTTGATTGGTTCTGGCGCGGTTGGTTCTACACCACCGATCACACGGACATCGCGATTGAACGGGTCCGGCTATTCACAATCGACACGCGCAATCCGGAAATCGAAAGGGAAGCGGCGCGGAAGGATAAAGCCGCGCAACCGCAGACGTTGACGGAACAGCGAAACAAGACCGAGCCAAAGCGTATCGACGAATTTCCTTCGTTGAGAGACTTCTACAACACCTACGACGAGTTCAAGGTGACGGCGCGTCAACGCGAAGAGTTCGAGAAATACCTGGCGACGCTTACCGACCAGGAGAAGGCGTTGCTAAATCTCGGCTTGAATTTCTATGTTATCGATCTTAAGAACGTGGGCGGATTGGTTATGCCCGTGATTCTTGAAATCGAATACGCCGACGGTACGAAGGAAGAGCTCAGAATTCCGGCGGAGATCTGGCGTTACGACAATTCCAGCGCGTCCAAGGTGATCGCGACCGACAAAGAGATCAAGTCGATCGCGCTCGATCCGCATCTTGAAACAGCGGATGTGGATTTGGAGAACAACTTCTTTCCGCGAAGACCCGTCAAATCAAAGTTTCAGATCTTCAAAGAAAAGAAAGAGCTGAATCCGATGCAGGAGCTCGAGCAAAAGCCGATTCCGCCGGCGGCAAAGCCATAATGAGATTGACGTGTTACAACTTTGCGACCGTGCTTTTGCTCGCGGCTCTAATCGTGCCGAGCGTTACCGCCGCGCCGGTTCATACTTTTCATACCAGCTTGATGCAGGCCGAGTTCAATGAGAAGAGCAAGTCGCTCGAGATCGCTATCCAGGTCTTCTCGCATGATCTTGAAACTGTCTTGAGCAAACGAGCCGGTAAACGAGTGCGGCTCGACAAGTCGTCGGACGCGCCGGCTCTGGTCCTTGCTTACTTAAGCGAGGCGGTGAACATCCGGAATCGTGAGGGCCAGGTCAAAGCCTTCACCTGGGTTGGTATGGAAGCGCAGGCAGACGCGGTTTGGATTTACATCGAATCGAAGATGCCCGAGGGCCTGGAAGGCGCTCAGATCCGAAACCGAATTTTCTTCGACCTTCTGGATGACCAGGTAAACCGGGTTCACCTGAAGTACGAAGGAAAGAAGGCCGACCTGGTCTTCAAACGCGGCGAGGATTTCAAAGCGATCAGCCCGGCGAACGGCACTGGTTGATGTCCGACAAACTTCAGTTTGTCGCGAGCTTTCGACAGTCTTACCATTAGCACTGGGACGGTAGCCCTCCTTAACAGTCGGGCTACTGCCCCATGGGACGTTGAGAGCCTACGAGCGCTGAATGCTTTCGAATCCCGACGACAAACTGAAGTTTGTCGGACATTCGGCAAAAATCCTCGCAAGAAACCCCGGCTCTCCCCGTTCAGGAGGCGACTGCATGTGCGGTGGCCCCGCGAAGGAGACGCGAGATGAAAAAAGCCTTGATTCCATTGATTTTGGCCAGCACCAGCCTTTTCGGTGTTAGCCTCTTTGCTTCAACCAAACAAACCAGTTGGGCGCACGTAAGCGCCTCGGCCCCGATCTCAATGCCGCAGGACCGCACCGCTATTCGGTCGAGCGGATTCGATGTAGAGGTTCTGGTGAACGGTATTTCGTTGCCGGAGTACTACGCCCGCGGTCGGCAGTATGTCGAAGCGTGGGAGAACGCCGAGTACGAACTGCGGGTGAGAAATCCAACCGGATATCGAGTCGCCGTCGCGCTTTCAGTGGACGGACTGAACACGATCGATGCCAAGCGCACGTCCGCGACAAACGCGAGTAAGTGGGTGATCGAACCGTACGGGGCGATCACAATCAGCGGATGGCAGATGAGCTCGGCTCGTGCTCGCCGCTTCTATTTCACCACGGAACGTGATTCGTACGGAGCGAAGCTGGGTCAGACATCGAACCTTGGTGTCATCTCGGCCGTCTTCTTTCGCGAACGCCGCCCGATCGCGATCGCTCCACCGCCGCGCCATCCGCGTGGAATGGAGGACGAGGTCGGACGCTCGGAAGGACAGTTGGATACCGAAGCGCCGACAGCCGGATCACGTGATCGAGCCGGAAACTCAGCCGGTACCTCGTCCGAGCGGAAGAGCGCTCAGGCTCAGCCGACACCGGACGGCGATTACGCGGCGACCGGAATCGGTCGTAACGTTCGTCATGACGTTCGCTGGGTGAATATGGATTTGGAAGATCGTGCATCGGCCGAAGTGACGATGCGCTACGAGTATCGGACTGAGCTGGTCAGGTTGGGAATTCATCCGCGTCCTTATCCGTACTACGACGCGAATACGATGCGACGCCGCGAGCGCGCAACCGGGTTTGAAGATCGTCGGTACAGTCCGGAACCGTAATGTTCCTGCCACGGATGAATGCGGAGGAGCGCGGATCAGAACAGATGGAAAGAGCCGGAAGCCGGTTTCCTAATTTTTCTGATCCGCGCTCTTCTGCGTTCATCTGCGGCCAAGTCATATCATCTGTGGGGCGTTGGCCTGTTCAGAGCTTCATTTAGATTCTCGAAAGCAAGCGACAAACTGAAGTTTTGTCGGACATTCTTTGTCGGACATTAATTCTTCGTTCGCAGGTCTTTGGTGTAGAGCTGTTGGTACGCCCGATAGTTCGCCATGACAACAAAGACGTAACCCTTGGTTTCCGAGAAACCGACTTCGGACGCGAGAATTCCTCCATCGCGATGGCCAGATCGCTTCAACCAGCGAGCAACATTGTCTTCACCGCCGTTGTATGAAGCGATCACGGCTTCCGGAAGCTCCGGGAACATGTTGTTCAGTTCTGCCAAATACTCGCTTCCGATTCGGATCGAGACCGCCGGCAGATAGAGATCTTCGTCCTGAAGATCATTGATCCCGGCGCGGCGCGCGTACTTCGAAGCCGTGTCTACCACCAACTGCAACAACCCGCGTGCGGCGGCGGGCGATTTCGCTCTCGCTCGAAAGTTGCTCTCCTGCCGCATGATCGCCAACAGCAATCGAGGATCAACCTTTCTCTTTGTCGCTTCGCGCACAATCATGTCTCGATAGGGAGCGGGATAGAGGCTCGCGGATCGCGAGATATCCAGATTGGCCCGCGAAACGCGCTCTGCCACCTCGGGCCGGTTCGCGGCTTCTTTGATTGCCAACAACCTCTGCGTTGCCAGCCAGCCGTGATACGAACCGCCGCTGTTCGAAACCATCAAATAGGCGTTAATCGCTTCCTGCGTTCGTCCCAAGCGTTCGAGGACATACGGCTTGAGGTAAGAAAGTTCTTCAGAGGTCGTCATGACACCGGTTTGAAACGAAGTGCGCCTGAGCTCGTCAACAGTTGTGTTAGCAGCGGCCCAATCGCTCTGCGAAATTTCCAACCGCAGCCGAGCGAAAAGCGCGTTCGTGCCCGTCGCGGTATTCGGAAATCGCTCGCGCGTACGCGCTACCCAGGCCAGCGCTTCCTGCGGTTTGTCCGCTTCGCGCAGCGTGTCGATGATATTTAAAAACGCCGCGTCGATTCGTTCGCCCTGCGGATAAAGTTCGGTATAAGCGCGAAACCGAGCCGCGGCATCGGCAGCTCGACCCATTCGAAGAAGCGAGGTGGCCAGCGACCAGAGCCCTTCACGCCCGTCCTTTTGCTGCGGAAATTCACGCGAAACTCTTTCAAGAAAAGGCAGCGATTGTTCGTAGCCGCGCTCCTGCGCATAAGAACGGCCCATTCCATAAAGCGCGGCGGGCACATTCGGATCTGCCGGAAAGCGAGTTAGTACGGATTGCCAATGGGCTCGCGCCTCGGCGAAAGCGCGATTCGACATGTACACACTTGCGCGTCGCGTATGTTCCTCGGCAGACAGCGCGGCGAGCTTTCCATCCGCACCGCGTCCTTCCTGATCAAGACGGCGGACCCGGGCCAGCTCGCTATCGCGATTCTGCACGCCGATCATGGAAATGTTCGAGGCCACTGCGTTCGCGACCATCAGTGGCGACGTGGCGAAGCCTGTCGAGTTCAGAAGTAGAAGGAATGAAAGAAACAAGTTCATACGCTGGTCCCGATTGTTGAAGTCATGATGCGCTGAGATGTATGTATCACCGCGGTTGTTGCATGGGCGGCTGAAATCGAATGTCCGGCAAACTTTAGGAACCTCTGAACAAGCTGCCGACGGAGCGCAGGCGAGCCGCCTGCGCTCCATCGGTTGCCGTCCTCTCGACTTGATCAGAGCTTCCTTTAGCCTGTCGTTGACCTCGCGAGCGGGTTGCCACCGGAGGCAGCAACAAGCTAAAGCTTGTCGGACTTTAAGCTTCGATAATTTCGTAAGTCGATACGATCTCCGCAGTCGGCCTGAGCGTCGCTGCGACGCTACAATACTTTGTCTCCGAAAGCTCGATCGCCTGGGCAACTGCTTTTTCCGACAATCCGCGCCCTCTTAGGATGTGCTTAACTTCCATCCGCTCAAAGCTGCGCGGATGCTCGTCGCGTCTGGTCGCGCTAACCTCGACGCGATAATCCAAAACCTGCTCTCGCTTTTTTCGCAGGATCGAGACCACGTCTACGGCCGTGCAACTGCCGAGCGCAATCAGAAGCAACTCCATTGGCGTCGCAGCGCTAGCGCGTTCATGATTCGTGTCCAGGACCTGCGCATGCCCGCTCGGAGAAATACCAATAAACAGATCCTCGCCGGCCAAGTGAACAACCGCTTTCGCATCATCCATAAGTTAAGCCTCCGCGTTGACAGCATAACACCTCGATCAAATGGCGGTCACATTGCTTGCGAGCAGCGTTCCGACAGCGATTCGGCTCCTATTTTGCCCAAAGAACGACTGTAAAGCGCCCATACACTTTTTCGAGATATTTGTCTCGATTTCGTCAAAGGCCGCGTGAATGGCGCCCAAATAACTGGCAACTAAACACGAGACTTGCAGAATCGGAGAAATGGCTCAACGGCTGTTTTTCAAGATGAGTCTGGCCTAAATGGTTGATTCGCTACTTATTTGGAACATCGGCGTAGCGGTTCAACTGCTCTCCCAACGCTGATAAGGGAAATTACCCCTTTTGAAATCGAGGACAAGCTCTGTGGCTCGGCAAATGCAATGGGCTTGTTAAGAAGTTTGTTCTTTATCAATGGAGGGAAGAAAAAATGAGAGCTTTTAGAAATATTGTCGCTTTAGCGCTGGTCGTGGCGCTATCTGGACTATCTGGAATGGGCATGATTGCTCAAGCCCAGCAGGCAAGACGTGTCAACGACAGACAAGTTAGACCACTACTTACTCGTATAGAAACTCGTTCTGATCTATTCAAACAAAATTTGGAAGATGCGCTGTCGCGCGTTCGCTATAGCGGTACCGGCGATCGGGACAACATCACGCAGATGGTCAGCGATTTTGAGAATGCAGTAGACCGTCTGAAGACTAACTTTAATAGCCGGGTTGAAACTCGCCAGGACGTCGAAGACGTGTTGAATCGAGCGAGCAGCATCAACACCTTTCTTAATCGCGTACGGCTGGATACGCGCGTGACGCAGAACTGGGCCACGCTTCGAACGGACCTGAGCGAACTTGCTCGGCTCTACAACGTCTCGTGGAATTGGGCGTCGCAAACTTATCCGCCAGTCGGACAAGGCAACTGGCCGGGTGGGCAGGGCAATGCGGCTAATCGGCTGACCGGTACCTATCGAATAGATACTGCGCGCAGCCAGGATCCGCGCGATGCGGCGGAACGCGCTACGCGCACGATCCCCGTCCGGGATCGCCAGCGAGTCCTTGATGCTTTGACAGCGAGACTCGAATCGCCAGAGACGATTGCAATCGATCGTCGAGGTCGAAATGTGACGATCGCGTCGTCGCGCGCTCAGCAAATTACTTTTGAGGCTAACGGCCGCGAAACAATCGAGCAATTGCCGAACGGCCGCCAGACTCGCGTGCGTGCTTCGCTTGCCGGCGATCAGCTGAACATCAGCCAGACCGGTGACCGTGGTAACGACTACAGCGTGAGTTTCGATCCGATTGATAATGGTAATCGATTGAGAATTACGCGCCGGATTAGTGCCGACCGTTTGACTCAGCCGGTGGTTGTCGAGAGCGTTTATGACAAGACGTCACCTGTTGCTCAGTTGGACCTTTACAACGGCTATCCGAACTATCCGAGCAACACCGGAACCACCTCCACTGGTGACTTCGCGGTTTTGGACGGAACGCAGCTGGTTGGAATTCTTAACAACGATTTGACGACCAAGGACACGCGCGAAAACGATCGCTTTACGATTACTGTCAATAGCCCGTCGCAGTACAACGGCGCCGTGATCGAGGGTTACGTGTCTGGTGTCAATCGTTCGGGTCGTATCACGGGTCGATCTGAAATGACGCTCAACTTCGACCGTGTTCGAATGCCGGATGGACGGACTTATCGCTTCTCGGGTTTCGTCGAACAGGTACGAACTCCTGGCGGCGAGACGGTTCGCGTGGACAACGAAGGTAGTGTTCGCGAGAACGAGAGCCGCACATCCACTACGGCCAAACGCACGGCGATTGGTACGGCGGTGGGCGCCATCATCGGCGCGATAGCCGGTGGCGGAAAGGGTGCCGCGATCGGTGCCATAGTAGGTGCGGGTGCGGGAGCCGGTTCGGTCTATATCCAGGGTCAGGATGACCTGAACCTGCCGAGCGGTACGGAAGTAGTCGTTCGCGCAAGCGCACCCAGGTAAGCTGGGTTAGCTTGTAAGCAATATGAAGCGGGGAAGGGACGTGTGGTCCGTCCCCGCTTTTTTATGTCCGACAAGCTTCAGCTTGTCGCTGACTCTTGCTGAGTTCAACTTACGACGTCAACGACAAACTGAAGTTTGTCGGACATTCCTACATCCAAAATGATAGGATTTCTCGGAAGACTGTTATCAAGCGATCAGCCGACTTTGTCAGATCGCACGCAGAAGGAGCCGAGATTGTCGAACGCTACGATTGCCCTGCAGAACTTACCCAACGATATACGACTGGTGCGGTT
The DNA here is from genome assembly GCA_963702045.1 of Pyrinomonadaceae bacterium. GTDB lineage: Bacteria > Acidobacteriota > Blastocatellia > Pyrinomonadales > Pyrinomonadaceae > JACMLC01. The sequence continues at coordinate 2,526,844 of OY969701.1, read as the reverse complement.
GGAGGCCTTGGTCCACGCCAGCGAAGCGCTGAATCGTGCTTCAGGACTGGATGACATTCTGTGCGTAATCCTGGACCTGGTATCGAAGCAGTTGGATTGCGAACGCGGAACAATTTTCCTGCGAGATAAACGGACCGGAAAGCTGCACGCGCGACAGATGATCGGTTCGGAACGGATCGAGATTGTGCTTGAACGCGGAGTGGGCATAGCCGGTCACGTTGTCGAGACAGGCGAAAGCGTGTCGATCGCGGACGTTCAATCGGACCCGCGATTTGATTCAACGACGGACGTCCGCACCGGGTTCACTACGCGAACGATGCTCTGCGTGCCGCTGCGAATGCCTGAAGGTGAGGTGGTAGGCTCGTTACAAGCGATCAATGCGCGCGACGAACATTTTTCGCGAGAAGATCTCGCGTACCTCGAATCGTTCGCAGCTTTGGCCGCCGTGGCGGTCGAGCGCGAACAGCTTGCGCAGGAAGCCGTTCGCGCGCAGATGCTCTCGACCGAATTGAACCTCGCGCGAAAGATCCAACAGCGGTTGCTTCCTGCCGCCGGAATTATCGACTTGCCGGCGCCGCTGACAGCGTGGGGAACCAGCCAGGCGTGTTACGACGTAGGCGGCGATGCGTACGACGTCGTCATGTTGCCGTCCGGCGAATGCGCATTCTGGGTCGCGGATGTCAGCGGAAAGGGAATCGGCGCCGCGTTGCTGATGAGCACGCTGCAAACCGAGTTGAGAGCGTTCGTGCGAGCTGAGTCGGATCTGGCTCGGCTTGCCGTCGAACTGAATGAACGGGTGACCGACGTTGCGCCATTGGGAACCTACGCGACGCTTTTCCTGGGTGTGCTGAACACCGAAACGGGCCGCTTGCGTTATGTCAACGCCGGCCATATTCCGCCGGTCTGGTTCGGGCGCGCTTCCGGCGAGGACGAACGTTATCTCAGCGCGAGCGGAATGCCGATCGGTCTGCTGCCGGGGAATGAATACACTTCGGGCGAAACCATCATCGCTCGCGGCGAGAGGATGGCGATCTTCAGTGACGGCGTCACCGAAGCTGAAAACACCGCGGGCGTTCAATACGATCAGGCTGGACTCGCAGACAGCATTGCCAGGATATTCGCGCGCGATGTTGAGCAGATCGGCTCCGACTTCTTTTCGGATCTGGATCGGTTTCGTATGGGCGCGCCGGCCAAAGACGACACCACTTTTCTTGTCATCGGACTCGAGTAAACGAAAATCCCTTCAGCCAAGTACCAGTTACCGGAAGAGTTCGAATCGTATCGCGACCGCATGTGGCGACGCGAACCCGAGCTGCGCGTAGAAAATGCTTTCGAGGCCGAGAAGTTTATCGAGAGCGTCGGATTCTGCTTTGGATTAACCGATGCCAGACGTCCTGGCCCATCGCTCTACATCGCCGTGTGTGGCCGCCGCGATGCGCACATGCCTCGGAATGTACAGAAGGACGCCGAAGCCAGTCTGGCCTGGAGACTCAAAGACGACGTGATGCGTGGCGGTCGAATCTATTACGCCAAGCTGGCGAAAGGGCGCGCGACGTTCATCGCTCCTCGTTTGGTCTCGCATTTCAATGCGCTGTGGGGGTTGCCGCGCCGAGGAGAGCGCGAGCGATTGTCGCCGGACGCGCGTGCGATTCTTAAAGTTCTGCGTCGCGAATGGGAGATGGCTACGGCGGACTTGCGTCAGGAATCCGGAGTTACCGATCGCAAACGTTTCCTGCGCGCGATGGATGAATTGCAGATGACGATGAAGGTGGTGCCGGGTGAAGCGCTTTATGAGCCGTGGTTCACCTACATCTGGACATTGGCCGAAGGTCGATTTCCGAATGAGCTGTCGAGCCGAGTGAAACGCGAAGTAGCACTGCGCGAAATCGCGCGAGCATTTCTCGACGGAGTTGGAATGACAGTTTGCGGAGAGCTTGCCCGAGTGACGGGACTCAGCCGGCGCGACGCCGGGATCGGAAATGGAGCGTTGGTGAAGGAAGGATACGCCGAACGGGTTGCTGTCGGAGTGTATCGGCTAGCCAAGATCGATTCGTGAGCGTTCGATAGGGTGGGATGTCCGACTAACTTCAGTTTGTCGACTGCTTTTGACAAGCAAAAGGAACCTCTGAATAAGTCACGGGAATGCTAGCACTCAGCTAATGGGAGCATGCAGTCGGGAAGGGGATCCTGTCCCCGCGTAAGATGCGAACTCGTTCGGGCCTGAAAATATCGGGCTATGTTGGTTAGGCGGGGACAGGGTCCCCTTCCCGACTGCACGTTTCCCGTCAGGTGAGTGCTAACGCCCCTTCTCAAGTTCCGGACGCGGTTTCATCAACTCGCATTTCCTTCTCGACGTCTTCGCGCACTTGCTGATCGATCCTTGCCGACTCGAGCGCCAGCGGAAGATGCTGCTGCGTGGCACTCAAACGCTGAAGAGCCGCATTGGTCTCGGTCCAACTTTGGCCACGACTTGCGGCTGCTTCAATCATTTGCAGGCGCGCTTCCGCTTCGGATCGTCGCTCGGTTGCTTCCGTCCGCACGCGCTCCAGTCGGCTACGATCGGACTTCAGTTCTTCCTGCAACGTCGCGTTTGTCTGACCCTGCATGTAGCTGGACCGGTTAAGCCGCCGTTCGACCAGCAACAGATCGCGTCGAGCGCTGGCCACGACTCGCGATGCGGTCAAACGCGCAGCTAGAGTCTCGCGATAGGCATCGGCGAGTAACAGATTCTGGCCTTCGATCTCCTTCAACGATTGCCGTTCGGAGGACGTCATTTCAGCCGTAAACCACGCTACCTCGTCTGCCGTGATTCCATCCGTCGCCAGTCTCTCTCGAAGCTTCTTCAGCCAGTTTCTTCTATAAAAAATCAGAAAAAGAGCCACCAAAACACCCGCCAGCGCGCCGATTCCCAACGAAGCCAGTCCGAGGAAGATATACAGCGCCGCCGTCTCGGTCGCCGTGGCCATCAGATATAGGAACGCAAAAAGAATGGGTCCCGGCAACGCGAACAGAAACGGCGCCATCCATGGAGCCCATTTCAGAACCCGAGCCATAACTCGCTCGGCCGCAGTCAATTTATTTTCCGTCGTAGAATTTGCCATACCGAAAACTTAAACCGCAGGAAGTGCATCCAAACATGCGCGACTGGCTCATATTTGGACCCTTTTCCCTGCACACAACGTTCGGCTGAAATATTACCTGCGATGCCGCGCCATAGCCAGCCGTGCCACTGGACCCAATTAAGCGTTAACTTTGCACTACGAACACTGTGGGTTATGATTCTGACATCCAACGCCCCGACACTTCAGGAGAAGCGATGCGATTTACGATCAGAATAATTTCCAGCACTGTGGCCCTGGCGATGATCGCCGGGAGTCTCGTTTTGACACCAGCCCTGGCCCAACAAGACACGACATCGGCATCGAACGGCAACTCTGCGCAAAGTAAGAGAGATCATGGACAGGTGCGGCCGGTGACCATTCCCATCACTCCTCGGGTAAAGGGACTGAAGCGTTTGCCCAGCGTAGAACTCATCACCTTGGGAGAAGTAACCGTGCGCGAAGACGGCGAGGAGCGAAAGGTTTTGTCCACACGCGGTATCGGCAACTCGCCTATGTCGCTGGCTGTGCTGATACAGGATGACGTGGTGCCTTCGATCAGTAACGAGATCAAAGCAATCGGGGAATTCATTCGCACGCTCCCGAAGGAATCGCGCGTTATGGTTGGCTACATCAAAGCTGGGTCGCTGCAGATTCGACAGAAGTTCACTACGGATCTGGACAAGGGTGCTCGCATGCTTCGTATTCCGATCAGCTCGGCATCGGTCGCTCCGTACAATCCATACGTCGAAATCATCGAGGGATTGAAGAAATTCGAACAGCTTCCCTCGGGCAGGCGCGCGATGCTGGTGGTAACCGACGGGCTCGATACGTCGCACGGCATTAGCGGTTCGTCCGCAGGGCTCAGCCTGGATTTACAGCGCGCGATTCGTGAAGCACAGCGTAGAAGCGTTGCGGTTTACTCGTTCTATGCGCCGACTGTGACGGCTACCGAGGGTCGCAATCCGATTCTTGTGAGTAACGCGCAGGGTTCTTTGTCGAGACTGTCGGACGAGAGCGGCGGGCGCGCGTTCTTTCAAGGCACGGGGGCGCCGGTTAGTTTTTCGCCGTTTCTTAGTGAGCTGGGCGAGTCGTTGTTTATGCAGTTGGCGCTGACGTTTTTATCAACGTCGAAGGATAAGGGGTTTCACAAACTTGAAGTAGCCCTGGATTCGGGTGTGAAGGTCGATTACCCGGCTGGTTATTCCAGATAGCGGAGTTTTTGAGGACGAGTTGTCAGGCAACTCGTACGGGTGAAACGTAACGCCGGCGCTTTACTTCGCGCATCTGCGCCTCCAACAGTTTTAGATGTAGCTCGAGGAAAAACTTCCCTTCGGTATTCAGCTTCACGCATTCGGCAAAGTCTTTCTCCGCTCCTTCCTCATCTCCTTGAAGCAATCGCGCAAACCCGCGACCAGCGAAAGCCAGCGACGCGGAATATCTCTGCGGTTTCAATTCCAAACTGCTGTCAAAATCCGCGATCGCTTTTCTGAATTGTCCCAGGATTAGGTGCGCTTCACCGCGCTTTATGTGTGCTTCAACGTGAATGGGGTTGAATCGGATTGCCTGATCGAAGTCCGAGAGCGCTTCGTAAACTTCCAGTCCGTTGGTTCTGATGAAGCCACGATTGTAATAGGCGCTCGCGATGTCCCGGTTGTTTTCCGCCAGCCGAGGATCCATTTCAACACAAGCTTCGAAATCCGCGATCGCACCGTTCAAATCTCCCTTTGCCCGCCGGGCTTTCCCGCGATTGAAAAACGCTTCAGCAAAGCGCGGGTTTATCTCAATAGCTTTTTCATAATTCGCTATTGCGCCTTCGATGTCGCCCTGGCTGAATTTCGCAATGCCGCGCCTTAAATGATCTTTAGCCGAACGACTGCTCTGCGCCTGGATTGTTATTGCAGTTAGTATGCTGAGGAGTAGCAGAATGGAGATTCGCTTCATACGATCCTCATATCACGCTTACAGGACAGGGAAGGAGACGATCGCTATAAAAGCCTAACCAAATCGGGAACCGCACGTGGCGCATATACGATACTCCTCTTTCATCAAGAGGCCAATCCAAAAAAATGGCGGGCAGAAAAAGAGAAGCAGGGCAAACGTCAGCCATCCATCGGATGAAATTCGTTTTGCCATTCGGGGCGCAGTAATCGAGCCGCAGTGCGAGCATTGGAAACCGGCAGGCTGCGACAGGGGCACGGCGTAGGGTTGCATGTGACGGGCGGCCGCGGCAGGGTCGCTATTCCAGAGGGGTGAAGGTGGAACATATGCATCGGCGTGCAATACACCTGGTTGGTAACCCAAAGCCGCCCCACAGAAGCGACAGATTCGAGTACCCTCTGCAACCGAACGCCCGCACTGATTACAATTTAACATTCCGGTAGCTAAGAGATTTCGGAAGCGGATCGACGGATCAAATCGATCCGGCGTCAGTTTCACTCGTTAAGAGAATTCGGAACCGTCAATGCGTTAGAACAGCATTTATTATACGGCGGGTGTTGCTGAGAGTTCACAAAAAGCAAGAAGGGCATAAAGGTTCTTGAAACCGTTATGCCCTTCTCGAAAGGATACTGGGTCAGGCGCTAAGGCCTTCGATCCTAGTGCGTATCGAACGCCGCGACCGGGAAGTCTCCCGTCAAGCCCCACGGCTGTGACAGCATGGTTCCGTTCGACGATCGCAGGATATAAAACACTCCAGTTGTGTCGCGGAAAATTCCGACGTCGCATTTTCCGTCGCCGTCGTAATCGTTTTGAACCGTCAAATCAGTTGCGCTTACGCCCCACACGGCTGACTGCAACGCACCAGTTGTGCTCAGGCGAATGTACCAGGAAAACGATCCGCCGGAATCGCGAGCCACGGCAAGGTCCGTCTTGCCGTCGTTGTCATAATCACCGGGAACGACGAAATCGTTTGCGAGTCCCCAACTGATTGCTGCAAATCCGTTCAAGCTCTGTTGAAGATAAAAGACGCCGTTTGCGCCCGTTGCGCGCTGGACAGCGAGGTCAAATTTGCCGTCGCCATCGTAATCGCCCGGCGCTGTGAAGTCTTCGCTGATACCGAAATTTTCGGCGCGGAGAGTTCCGGTCTGACTTTGCAAAATGTACCAGGCCATTACGCCACCCGGAAGTCCGCTACGTCGGACGACCGCGAAATCCGTAATGTTGTCGCCGTCGTAATCGCGCGACACCGGCTCGTCACCGGGTTGTCCCCAGGGCAGCGAGCCAAAGGTTCCGTTCGAGCTTCTGATGAAATAGAAAATGCCGTCGGTCTCTCTCCAAACACAAATGTCGGCTTTACCGTCGCCGTCGTAATCTCCAGGCATCTGCCAATCGATCGGATTCGTACCGAAAACGTTGGCAGTGCTTCCACCGTTACTGTTCAGTATGTACCAAACATTGGTGGAGTTCCTGAAGACGGCAAAATCAGCTTTATTATCATTATCGAAGTCCATTTGCTTGCGAAGTTTGGGCTGCGCATTTGCAATAGGAGCCAGGAGCACCGCGAGGGTCAACGAAAGGCCAATTGCCCCCCAAAAGCCGCGCCGAGTAAAAATCGTTTTCATCGTTTCTCTTCCTTTTCGAACAAAAGAATGTTGTTACCCCTTCACAGCGGAGCTATCGAGAGCTGCCATCCGGGATTGAGTAAGTGCGTAGATCTTCTCTGAATTTCACAGAACCCGAGGCCCTTAGAAACCAGGCTTTGCCTGGCCAGTCAGGGATTAACAATCAAATAAAGTGCGGATGCGATACTGCGTGTTCCGCGTCGCGTTTTTCGATGAGATTGAAAAGAAAGACAAGCGCAAGCTCGGTTAATCGAAAGCCAGGGAACATCATCAAAACTAACTCAAAGCTCCAGAATTAACAGCCCAACGCTTCGGGGCGGTTTCTCATACCGGTTTGGATGCTGAGATAAAAACGCGAAACCAAGTGTCCACAGGAAATCCCGAGGCAACGGGCGCACATTAAGCCTCTTAACACCAAATGTCAATAGGAGATACGCCTTTTGCATTGCTTGTCCTGTCACTTTAGACGCGTCAGAAGCGGATTGTTTCTTTTTATTTACAACCGGTGGGTGACTAAATTATGGACCGAACGCCGGCGCCAGTTCCTTACCTGGATTCACCATGCAAAACGAAACCCGCCCAGTAAAAAGGAGCCCGCCATCGTTTCTGTTTCCTGACGGCCAATTGTGCAGCTTTTAGAGCTGCCGCAGGCGCTAAATTCTCTTTGAGCATCGCGACATAGAACCTGGTCATCAGCTCGGCCGTGGCCTCGTCGTCGACCTTCCACAGACTCGACACGACGCGCTTCGACCCCGCGTACATAAAGCCACGCGTCAGTCCAATCAATCCTTCGCCCTTGAGATCTTTGCCGAGGCCGGTGTTGCAGGCGCTCAAAACAACCAGATCTACCGGTAGTCGCAGGTTGTAAACGTCCTGGAGTCGAAGAAATCCGTCTTCCGGATTACCCTGCTCGTCGAGAAGCGACAAGACGATTCCAGACAGCTCAGGGTGTTTGCTGTTCAGCAATCCGTGAGTTGCGAAGTGAAGAATTCGATACTGTTTCAGTTCGGAGCTGATTGCGGTTGCGCGGTTTGCTTTGAAGTCGATCGCCTTCAAGGCGGTTCCGGCCGGCGCGATCGCTAGAATTGCATTCGCCTCTTGTCTGGTCGCCACTAGCCGGACAAGCGCGAATTCTCCGGATTGGCCTCCAAAGTCTCTTAGCGACCGGGTTAAGTCTGAAGTGCGTCCGTGCGATTTCAGCGGAGTGCCGGTCGTCGGCGAATGCCTCGACAGGGCCGCGAGTCGCGGATCGTCTTTTTGAAAAACCGGATCGGCCAGGACTGCAACCGTCTTTCGCGTTGAATAGTTCGTTCGTTTTTCGCGCCTAAGAACGGACAAGACCGATGCCGAAGGGATAGTCACGACTTCGTGGTTCAGTATCAAAGGAGAAGATTCGGCAGGGCCGTGTGATGCATAAGTTTTCGCCACAGGACTTTGGTCAGGTTGTTTATCCGGCTGCGGAAGCGCGCCAAAAGGGACGTACTGTAACGCGCCGTCGGTAACGATTAGCAATTTGTTCGATCGCAGCGAATCGCTGATCGGTCCGAGGAGCAGCGTGCTCAACTCGGTCGCCTGCTGTTCGTAATCTCTGTCCGCCTTTGCCAAAAGATCGCGTTTGATAACGCCGGAGCCTTGCTGCAAAGTTTGTCTGGCAATCACGAGATCGTACAGATTGCGCGCTGCCGTTTCGATCGCTTTGCGTCCCGGCAGTTCGTGACTGATAAACGTCGTGGGAGTTACAGCCCACACAAAACTATGCTCGTCGCCAAGCGAGTACTCAATCAGGACCGTTTCCTTATCCAGCACCTGCTGCTGAATCTCTTCCAGGCTGAGCGCCAGTGGCTCGGACAAAAATGCATAATGAGGATCCTTTGCCTTGATCCTGGCTTCCAACTCGTTGTACTGAATTGTGAGCGCGCGAATATTCTTTTCCAGCACCGCCGCCTGTTCGTCGCTGTGTTTACCGTTCAGCAATTGAGTCTGCCGGTTTGCCTTCGCGGCCAGGGTCTTTCGCAGTAACCGCGCACGCTCGGTTAGCGCCGGATCTTCATTCAGATCAACGTTGATGTCCGCGTTCATCAACATGTCCAGCAGGGAACGAGCTCGAGCGCGTTCGTTGACGCGTAACGCGAGCGCATCGAATCCTCCTTTCGGATTCGTTTTGTGCAAACGCATTAGCAGTTCGATTTGTAGCTCGTAAAGCTGGTGAACGGACGCGAAATACGAGGCTCGTAAATCCGGAGTACCTACCTTTGAACGAAGCGACTCGACCAGGGTGAGAGCAGAGTCGATGTGTGTTTGCGCTGAGTCTATACTCCCAAGATCTCGTTCAGCTCGCGCGATACGAAAAAGTGTTTGCGCTTCCGCCTCGCGATCTTTCGCGGAACGAAGAAGCGGTAACGCTCGATTGAAGTGTTCGAGCGCTTCCTTATCCTTTCCCGTAACGTCGAGGAGGTATCCAATGTTATTCAGTACATAAGCTTGCCCGCGTCTGTTCTCGGCTTTCTGGTAGGGAATCAGCGCGAGTTGATATTGATCAAGGGCCTCCGTTGTTTTTCCCGCCGCGAACAACAGGGCGCCAAGTCGATTGCGTGCATCTGCCTCCAACAAAGGGCTCTTCAATGATTGCGCAATGGCAAGATATTTTTCGTAACTCTCCTTTGCTTGTTGGGTTTCGCCCCGCGACTCGTAAATGCCGCCGATGTACTGCAGGCTCAATCCCTGTCCACCCGAGAGATTCAAACGGGGATCGGCGTAAAGTCCGAAAGCCTGAAAGTAGCAGTCGAGCGCCAAATCTCGATCGCCGAGCACTTCGTAAACAAAACCGAGATTGTTGAGAGTCCGGGCCTGTCCGAACAAGTCTCCGAATTGCTTCAGCAAGGCCAAAGCCCTCGAATGACTGTCGAGCGCCTGCTGTCGTTCTCCCAGTAGGGTCGAGAGCCTGCCGATAGTCGTGAGTGCGTTTGCTTGCCCGCCGAGATGGCCCAGCGATTCCCAAAGAGCGAGAGCACGTTGGCAATTGGTTAGCGCGAGATCAAGATCACCCTGATCGGTGTAGATGGAACCGATATCGAGTCGGAGCTGGGCCTCAACCGCCGGTGAAGCGGAATCGCGGACAAGTTCAAGCGCAGCATTGTAATTCGTCAGAGCTTCAACCAGCTGACCGCGACGATAACTGACCTTGCCGATGTTATTCAAAGCCCGGACCTGAATTGACTTGTCGTTAAGCGCCTGGGAGATTGCGAGCGCCTGGTTCGAGAGTTCAAGGACTCTCTCGAAATCTTCCGGTGTCCTTGCCTGATACAACGAGACGAAACCGACGCTGGCGAGCACTTCCGCCTCAGCTCGACGATCTTCCAATTGTCGTCTGATACCAAGCGAACCGAAAAACGATTCGCGCGCTTTGGTGTACTCACCAAGCGTGACGAAAACATCACCCGCATCTTTTAGTGCGTCTGCCTCTTCGCGCAATAGTCCGCTTTGCCGCCAGCAGGCCGCGGCCTGGACATATTTTCCGACTGCCTCGCGAAGCGATGCTTCGGTCCATTGAGTTCGAAGTTGGTTGGCCTGGCTGACGAGTAACCCCGGAACCACACAAGCATCGTCCCGGGTCTTCGCGACGAGAAATGTTGTGTTGGAAGTTCTTGTGTTGGTCGAAGCCGTGCCGCGAACTGTTGCAGAGAGTTGCAAAATTCCAATTGACAGAGCGACGCAGAGCAACGAGATACGTTGCGCCAGTAAGTTGAGAAGATTGTATCGCGTGACGAACGAATTTTTGAGTCGCACCCTCGATTCCTCTTAACTCTAAGACGTCGAATGCGCAGCAAGAAAGAAGTAGGATTTCACGAGCCGGCGTCTGCGTCGGGAAAGCACGCGGGCTTCAGAATTGCTTTCGCCGGTGTTGATTGAAACGTGTCTTAACATTAGGTGCAGGGATCAGTAAGCGAATGGAGCTTAGAGCTAGAGACGCCGCTGGGCGGCGTCTCTCCTGACAGAACGTTGCAAGATGAATGAGCTGAAGACCACCAGCTACGGGGCGTTCGGTCCTCACAGGTGAGTTCCTTCATTCTTGGCAGGTCGTGTGTTTTCTTTCTCGGATTTCGCTGATTTGCTCGCGGGCGGGTAATAAACCCTAATTTCGAGCAAAGGGTCGTTGGCTCCCCAGCCGCCGTAATCGTTGCCCTCGGCCGTAGCCGGACCCGAAACCGTTGCATCTTTCGGAGTGTCTTCCGGAGGCTTGGTTTCATCTTCCGGAGGCACGTTAGTACTGTCTTCCGGAGCCTGGGTCGTATTGTTTTCCGAAGTCTCGTTCTCATCGTCTTCCGACGCATCGTTCCGCGGTGACATTGGACCGTATACTCTGATTTCCATCAAGAGGGAACTGTCCGCTCCGCCATACTCGTTGCCCTCAGCAAGTCCACCGCCGGCGACTGGTCGGGCGTCTTTGTCGTCAGAACCACTTTTCTTTGGTTTCCTCGACCCAACACTGACGTTTTCGTTTTTCCTGGAGCTCATGTGGCTTCAATCCTTTCCGACCAAATTTTTAGAGCTGGAATTGCCTTCTTCGTCCTCGTAGTTATAACCAGAGATTGGGCGCTCGGCAGCCAGCGCTGTAAGAAATTCCCGGGAACTCATTGATCGCTTCTTCCAGACATCCTTGAAATATGGTGGAGAGTTGATGATGTAGACATGGCTCGTCTGGTTTGGCTCGTCGATAAACCAGAACGCGCGCACCTGGCGCGACGGCACCACTAATAGTCTCATCAGGTAGTCGTCCGGCACATTGTCGTCGCTCCACTCGGAAGCCGCCTGAATCTCTGCCGCGAGAGTAGAAACGCCGAGCTCGCACAACTTCCATCTTTCATTGCCTTCACCCTCGCCGGGCTTCGAGCGAGCATAGGCCAGACCCTTGCCATCAAATCGGATCTGGTGATGCCAGTGCCGAGTGTTGGCGGCGAGCTTTACAAGGTCCTCGTCCTTTTCGACGCCCGAGCGAATCTTATCGGTTCGCAGCGCCCAAACAGCGAAGGTTTCGCCCAGATCGATTTTTCGAGGGATTGCGCCTTCGCTGGCTTCTTTAGTCAGTAAGTCCCTTGCGACGCTAGCGATGCGTTTATTGATCTGGGCTACGACTGAGACCAGTGCCTCGTTTGAAACTTTTTCAGCGTTTGCCATAGTTTCTACTCAATCCTGCCTATATTGACCCAGGAATCTCGCCATTCTCCCAGTCCATACGCAGACTCCAGATACGAATAGCGGACTTCAATCTGTGGATCGTCTCCCTCCAGGGGATCGTGAACCGTAAGCCATCCATCATCGGGGAACTCATCGTCGAGGCTGAAGCCGCTAATGGCGACCAGATGTCCACCACCCATTCCTGGCTCAGTCCATTGCAAGCCTACCAGTACCGGCCGGCGATTACCGGCGATTTCTGTATCGATCTCAGAAAACGAGATGGATGCGAATCGCCTGTCTCCGCCTAGATTAAGAACTGTGGGGTACATTCGACGAGCCACATGCGCACTACTACATGCCTGATCGCAATCGGAATTAAAGCTCGAACCGGATTCACAACAGTCTTCTTCATCAAACAGATTATGGGCAAGAGCGCACTGGGTTACGATGCTTCCGTAATAATCCGCAACCATTTGGGCGCACGCCGCCCAACACCACCGGGAGCGCTCCTGAGCGAAGTGCCTCCAACGGCGAGAATGAGATCTGTTGAATGACTTCGGGCTGATCTCTCCGGGCGCGTCCGTGATCTCAAGTTCTTCGGTTGGCGGAAGACATTGAGGTGTGATCGGGATTCCTTCTTCAACGAGTAGGGCCATTACACTTCTCCTGGGCAAGAATGAAGTTCCTACCGATACATGACAAAAACCAGCAAAGTATTTCGGCGAGTAGAAGTCGGTTCAGCCAGAACAGCCTTTACAGAATGCAAGTATGCGATTGATTCCCGAGAACGAGTTGCGAAAGTCGATCCTTTTTCCGGACTGAGAATGAATTGTCATCAGACTTTCTTTGTGGGAGAAAGCGACTAGACATTTGCGTGAGGGTATATCACGGCGAAGCGTCGCTCGGCAATTTTTTTCTTGGTTGTTGAGAGAGCTGGGTTGCTCGGGTTTGCCGAGCCTGGGAGAGAGGAAGAACTGGCGCTATGCCACGAGTTGAGGAAGAGGTGCGAATCAAAAAGGGCATCATTGCGATGCCCAATTCGAAGAACTTGGTGGGGCGGCTAGAGGGTCTCGAACCCTCGACCTCCTGAACCACAATCAGGCGCTCTAACCAACTGAGCTATAGCCGCCACGAATTTTCGATTCGCCATGATCAGAACCGCGAAAACTGTTAACTCAGTTCCAATCGTCTGAAAAGTATTTACACCACACCTTCAATTTGTTCAAGCGGATCTGAATTCAAAAGCCAAATTTGGTATGTGCCCCCGGCACGACTCGAACGTGCGACCCTCTGCTTAGAAGGCAGATGCTCTATCCACTGAGCTACGGGAGCAGACAACTTTAAGTGCGAAGGAATGTTAGCATGCGGTGAGGCAATAACGTCAACCGCCCTAATTGAAACATTTTGTCTGGTTTCATCCAGAGAAAAAAGCAAACCGCTTATGCTAAAGTTCACCTCCTTCTGAGGAGCAAAACGATGACTGAGCCAACGAATCAAGCTCGATGGGTAGCATTGATGGCAGTTACGGCCATCGCGATCTATTTGTGTTGGATGATGCTCCAGCCATTGATCGCGGTACTGGCTTGGGCCGCTGTTTTGGTTATAGTTTTCTTTCCGTTCCACAGACGCTTGTTGGCGAGAACGAACCGCCCGGCGCTTAGCGCGGCTCTCTCCAGTCTTTTGGTGATCGTCACGATTCTTGCTCCACTGGCTCTCGTGACATATGCCGTGTTCACTGAGTTGTCACAAGTTGCGCAAAGCATGCAGACGAACATCGCAACTCTGGTTGATCCGGCATCGCCCACCGGACGAGCGTTAGCGTGGCTCGGCCAATACGTCAGTCTTGACCGTCTCCGTTCACCTGAATTCATCAAAGCGCAACTTCAGGGAATGGGTGGGACGATTGCTCAGCGAACCGTCGATGTTGTCGGCGGCGCTGTCGGTGCGGTCGTCAAAGTCTTTTTCGTTATTTTTACGATGTTCTATCTGTTCCGAGACGGAGATCGGATTGTTCAGGGTCTCCCCAACATGCTTCCGCTCGAACGACCACAGAGCGAGGCGATTCTTGAGCGAACTCGGAATGTGATCGCGGCCAGCTTGTACGGTGTGCTCGTGATCGCGGTAATCCAGGGTGCGTTGGGCGGGTTGGCGTTCTGGGTTCTCGGGTTGCCGTCAGCAGTAGTTTGGGCCGTGGTGATGGCGTTCCTTTCAATGATTCCGATGGCCGGGTCGTTCCTGGTTTGGGTGCCGGCTGCTATTTACCTCGCGGTGACGGGACACTGGCCAAAGGCGATCATCCTCGCATTGTGGGGCGCTTTGGTTATCGGAACCGTGGACAATTTTTTGCGCCCGAAGCTAGTTGGCGACCGAGTGAAGCTTCACGAGCTCTTTATCTTTTTCTCGGTGCTGGGCGGGCTGCAGGTATTTGGCGTTCTCGGAATAGTACTTGGTCCTGTGGTACTAGCCGTCACGCTTGCCTTGTTGGACGTTTTCAGACAGGCCGAGCGAACTACCAAAGAAACACTCATCGAACCGTCATTAGTTGAAGAGGCGGTGCTGGATACAAAAGAGCCATGAGGGTTGACAGTTGCGGGAAGTGGCACCGAGTGGTCACGAAAAAAGACTGTTGCCTGCGGGGGCAACAGTCTCAGATTAAACGAAAATAAATAAGTCGATCCTACGCGGCGACGCGATCATTGCCGGTTTCTGCGTAGACCCGGCGACCATTTAATGCGTCGTCGATGATCTCGCGAACCGCTGATGCGTCAGGATTTACATCCATACGATCGCAAGCACGCAGGTGCCGAATAATGCCTTCAGTGGCGATGTCCAGGGTCGGCCCGCCCAGTTTGGAAAAGCGCCGCGCCTGTATATGGTCAATTCTCTGAATCCGCTCGCCCAGCGGTAAATGTCGGTCAAAAATCACTTCTTTGCTCCTCCACAGTATGCAGCTCCGGATTTCTTCTCCTATTCTTCGGAGCTGAACTCGATCAAATTAAGCCAATTTTAGATGAAACGCGTCTCGAGTAAGATGCAAATCCGTTGCATTTCTAAACGGATTCGCCACATCCAGACAGACGAAACTTACCCCTCGTATCCCCAGAACGCAATTGTCTGTCCAACAAAACCAGAAATTATAGCCTCAGATGCGGCAAAAAGCCAGAACTATTTAATTTCGCTTAACTAAAAGAGTCGCGGTACCCGGCGATTTTCAATTATTCGGATAAGCCTGAAACCGCTACGCCCGTGTTTTCAGCTATTTAACGCCCCGCCAGATAGTTCGTTCCAATTTTACAGATACGTTCTGCGGGCAACAAAACGCCGCCTGATCTGCACGCAAGAACCGAGTTGTCGCGTGAAAGGCAGACGGCGCGTTTATTAACTGAGAAGCGTTAAAAGCAGTATGACTATCAGCTACTTCTTCGGAACCACCGAATCTTTCATCCCTTTTCCCAAGCGGAATTTGAGCGTTGTTTTCGCGGGAATCTGTATGGTTTCACCGGTCGCAGGGTTGCGACCTTCGCGTGCTTTGCGCTGGGAAAGGACGAGCTTGCCAAACCCGGGAAGCACGAATTCGCCGTTAGTCTTAACTTCACTTCCAGCCAGCCCTGACAATTCCTCGAATATTTCTTTTACTTGAGCGCGTTTGAGGCCGAACTTTTCGGCGAAATGGTTGATGACCTCTGATTGGGTCATTCGCTTTTTGGATGCTGCGGCATTGGTCGCCATGGCGTAATCTAGTTACCTCCATTGAATCGCGGGAATAGAAAAGCTTGTGAGGCAACATATATCACACCCAAAGCCCTTGCGTCTCGAAAAATTCTTATTTTTCCGCGATTTTTAGGGGAATTTGCTCGAATCATGATTTAGGCTGCTCGAATTCAGTACGCTTGTCGTTCTTTTAGCCGAGTTGCGTCGCCGGCGCCATACCACGTGAGGTCATTTTTCAAGAACTTCTCGTACTTTCAAGGCAAGTGCGTCGGGACTGAAAGGTTTTTGAAGGAAACTGGTTCCTTCTTCGAGCACACCGTGGTGTACGATCGCGTCCTCCGCATATCCAGACATATAGAGCAGTCGCATACCGGGATTCAGAGGCAACAGTTCCTCTGCAAGAGCGCGCCCGCTCATTTCGGGCATCACCACGTCCGTCAACAACATGTGGATCACCTTTGGATAGCTCTTACTGATCTTGAGGGCAGCGCAGCCATCCTCGGCTTCCAGGACGTGATAGCCGTGGTCTTCGAGGACCTCTCTTGCGAGCTTGCGAACCGTTTCGGAGTCTTCCACCAGCAGAATTGTCTCAAAACCCCGTCGAACTGGGTCTCCGGCATTCGGATCTCTGAATGGCTGGGCGATCTCGTCGACGCGCGGCAGATAGATCTTGAAAGTCGTGCCCTTGCCAACTTCGCTGTATACCCAAATATTTCCGCCGGACTGCTTAACGATTCCGTAAACCATCGAGAGACCCAAACCCGTCCCTTTTCCGGTCTCCTTTGTGGTGAAGAAAGGCTCGAACGCGCGCTGGGATGTTTCAGCGTCCATCCCAATCCCCGTATCGCTCACCGCCAGCATCACGTAATTGCCCGGCGAGATCGCGATGTGTTGTTGCGCATACGTCTCGTCCAGGTAAACATTCGCGGTTTCGATTGTCAGGTGGCCGCCATCCGGCATTGCGTCGCGCGCATTCACCACGAGGTTCATGATCACTTGCTCGATCTGGCCGGGGTCGGCTTTGACATTTCCGAGCGACGGTTGCAGCGACGTGCGAAATGCTATGTCCTCGCCAATCATTCTTTGAAGCATCCGTTCGAGATCTACGACGACGCTATTAAGACCAAACACCCTCGGTTGAAGCACCTGCTTTCGGCTGAACGCCAGCAACTGTCGAGTAAGCGACGCAGCTCGTTCGCTAGCCTTCTTTATCTCCTTCAAATTTCGCTGGAGTCTCTCGCTATTTGTTGGTTGCCGCAGCGCCAGTTCGCTGTGGCCCATGATCGCGGTCAACAGGTTGTTGAAGTCATGCGCAATTCCTCCTGCAAGCCTTCCCACGGCTTCGAGCTTTTGAGACTGAAGTAATTGCTCCTGACTCTGGCGCAGCGCGTACAGCGCTTCTTCCTTTTCCTTTTCGGACTGTCTTCTGTCGAGAGCGTTACGAACCGCTGACGGAAGCCTCGTTAATGTGGACTTCAAAATGTAATCCGCCGCGCCTTCCTTCATGCACTCCACGGCAACTTCTTCCGTCTGCGATCCCGTTACCAAAATAAAAGGCGCTGTGCATTCATGCGCGTTAACAAATCTGAGTGCTTCGAGCCCACTGAAGTGCGGAAGGGAATAGTCGGAGAGAATAAGATCTGGCGGACGCTCGATTATCTCGGTTTGAAATGCCTCTCGGCTTGAAACACGAATAGCTTCGAACTCCAGACCATCCCTTCGCAGTTGGTGCTCGACCAGATCCGCGTCCGAGTCGGTGTCTTCGAGGATCAGGACCCTCAAAATGTCTGTAGCCAGTAACTCGCTAAAAGGTGACGTCATAAATTTAGATGACACACGATCGCGTTCAATCGCATGGCCCCAAGTGTCGAATCAATTGTGTTGCTGGCGATTTAGCAACATCCAGTAAAGGCCAAGTTGATGAACAGCGGTGCTGAACTGTTCATAGTCGACCGGTTTCACGATGTAGCTATTAACTCCCAATCGATAACTTTCCAAAATGTCGCTTTCTTCCGCCGACGAAGTCATCATCACAACCGGAATCGAGCGCGTGCTTTCGTCAGCCTTTATTCTCTTAAGCACCTCGAGCCCGTCGACTTTTGGAAGCTTCAGATCCAACAGAATCAGCTTGGGTTTGCGGCAATGTTCACTTCGGTCTTTGTATGCGCCTGTGCAAAAGATGAACTCGAGAGCCTCGGCTCCGTCTCGAACGACGTGAATTCGATTTGCGATTTTATTTCGTTGTAAAGCATGAAGCGCGAGTTCCACATCGTTCGGGTTGTCCTCAACCATTAGGATTTCCACCATGCTCTCGGTCATTATCTGTCCCCTCTTGCAGCGTGAAAAAAAACGTCGCACCTGCGTCAAGTTCCGCCTCGGCCCAGATGCGCCCGCCGTGGCGATGGATGATGCGCTGACTGATCGCGAGACCTACACCAGTCCCTTCGAATTCATCCGCGCGATGTAAACGTTGAAAGACTCCGAACAGCTTATCTGCATATTGCATGTCAAAGCCGGCGCCGTTGTCTTGAACAAAGTAGACGGTTTCGTTATGTCCGTTTTCGGGGAGCGCCCCTACGTTGACGACAGCCTCACTGCGTCCGCGGCTGTACTTTACTGCGTTGGAAATCAGGTTGGCGTAGACATGTTTGAGCAAAGACGGATCTGCGTAAGCCGTGGGCAAATCGTCGATCGTGATGGTCAAATCCGGGCGCTGTGCCTCGCCGCTGAGTTCGGAAACAACCTGCCGCGCAACGTCGGCTGGGGCGACTTTGGTCTTTCTCAGTGCCTGTCTTCCAAGCCTCGAAAAGTTCAGCAGATCATCGACCAGCCTGCCCATGGTTTTGGCGCCGCCTCGAATCTTCTCTAAATGGTTTTTCGCGCCTTCGGGAATTTTGTCCTCGAAGTCCTCGATAAGAATTCCCGAGAATCCGCTGATGGCTCGCAACGGGGCGCGCAAGTCGTGAGAGACCGAATATGAGAACGACTCGAGTTCGTGGTTGGCTTCCTCCAGCTGCAGCGTGCGCTGTCGTACCCGATCCTCCAACTCGTGCTGGGAATCGCGCACCCGCGCCGCCATGGTGTTGAAGGCATTCGCCAACTCGCCCAATTCATCGCTTCGACGAATATCGACTCTGTCGAAGTACCGGCCCTCGCTGATCGTCGATGCCGCTTCGGTCAAAGTATGCAACGGCAGAGTAATTCGACGGCTGACAATGTAAGCGGCGGCGATGCCAACGATCAGCAGCATCAAACCCATGATCAACATTCGACCAAGAAATTTACGAGCTTGAGTTAGAAAGACCTGTTCGGGGAATTCGACTGCGACGAGCCACTGCGTTCCGGGGATCGGTCGACCGACAGCCATGACGGAATTGCCGCCGCGCTTGTAATACGCGACTCCGGAATCCGGTGCGAAGTCGATAGGCGGCTTTGCAACTTGTGTCGCCATGTCCGTCCATACATCTCCCTGTGTGTTCCCAAGATAGAGTGCGGCCTGGCTGCCGAGAAGATCGGTAAGCTGTTTCCGCGCCTCCGGTGTCGCCGAAATCTTTCTCCATCTGACAAGGAACCCGAGAACCTTGCCGTCATCGCCACGCACAGAGACCACCAGCGGATAGACAATCGTGTCGTTGACCAATCGAAGCACGCCGACAGTCTTGAACGGCTCAATCGCGCTTCGCCGCAAGTCAGGCTGAAGCTTCTCCGTCAGTGCCGCGGTTCCTTCCGGCAAAGTGACAGCGACGGATTCATCGGCCGCGAGTAAATCGATTTGAAGATTAGCGGGATCCTGCGCCCCGACGAATTGCTGGATCAGGGCAAGAGTCGCAGTCCGTCCTTCCGGAGTGGGCGCACGCAGATAGCCCTTCACGACGGCGTCGTTCGCGACAACCGACAGCCTGTTTATCTGATTCGCGGAAGACTGTTGAGAGAGACTGACGAGTTGCTGGGTCAGGCTTAGCAATCGCTCTCGGCCTACGTCGAGTGCAGAATTTCTGACGCCAACATAAGCCGCTATCGTTGCTGCTCCGATGACAACGAGAAGCAATAGGGCCATCAAAAGCGGAAGCCCTTTTCTGATCGAAAGCCCGAGGAAAAACGAGGACTGGCTCCTCGACTTAACGATCTCTTTTTTGTTCCCGTCGGTCAGCAGTTTTACATTCTTTGCTTCCATTTGGTGAGTCCCAGTTCAAAGTGCCAATGCAAAAACACCAGCTCGCCATGGCGAACTCGCTATTGGGGTATTTCTTACCACCTTTAGTTTTGGGATTTACCAAAGGTGACCTAGTGATCTGGGCTAAACCGTCGGGATGTGAGGTCTTGTGACTCGCGTCTAAATAAGAGGATAGCTTAGAACGACATAACGGTAAAGAACATCTTTACAAAAGGGGACTCTTTGGGGCACACATTAGCTCCTCCGTAAGAAAATCGCGTCTTCACCGGACGAGATCGGGAAGCAGCCACGCCCATTGAGTGCAGAGCGGCTGAGCGTAATGCTGCAGGACCATCGCTCATTGCGCCTCGTCGTCCTCAACTCCTGCGAAGGCGCGCGGACCGACGAGACCGACAGCTACTCCGGTGCCGCTCAGAGCCTGATACGACAGGCCACCATCCCTGCGGTTATCGCTATGCAATACCGCATTGCGGATAAAGCAGCTATAGACTTCTCAAATCATTTCTATAGCGGGCTGGCCTCAGGCCTACCCATCGAGGCTGCTGTCTCACATGGCCGTACCGCAATTTTCGCCGAGGGCAACGACGTGGAATGGGGCACCCCCGTGCTTTTCATGCGCGCCGACGACGGACAACTTTTTGAGCGGCCCCAACCACGTTTGGCGCCGCCACCTCCGAGCATTGACTCGGAGCTTGACCAACACTACGAGGCGGTCGTCCGCGTTCTGCTCGACGGCAGGTTGGTGCCCTTCCTGGGTCTCGACGTAAGTCTTTACGGACGCCTGGCCCAGCCCCGCTGGCAACCGGGCGCTACCCTACCCAGTAGCCGCGAATTGGCCACGTACCTCGCGCGCGTCTTTACTTATCCAACCGACGAGCCGCTCCGGTAACAAGCTTTGAAATCGAAGATGCTTTCGCCGGGGTAGCCTGCGCAAACATCCACTTTGCTCTGAGTACCCAGAGAGTAGTTGCCTCAAGCGCGGAGATGGAGCGTAACTTCGGCCACAGCCCATTCTGCGCTGGCCGACATCTCCATCGCGGCGCTTCGGGTCCGGGGCCTGTCGTCGTTAAAGTCCGCCATAAGTTGTTCCAGCGTTCCTGTAGCTTCCCTGCCCACGGAGCGCAGGAGCTGCACCGGCGCATCGAGCGCGGGCAATTCGAGGAATCGGAAGCTGGCCGGGCCGAGGGTGGCGAGCACTTTTAGAATCTCACGACCTTCGGTGTAATCGGCGCGTGGGAATCCCAGGGTCAAGACCAGCCAAAGGTCTTTCTTGCTCTCCAGTAACATTTGGTCTTTGTTAAAGTGATTCGGCGGCAAGTTCTGCGTCACGCTCCAATCGGAGTCGAGATCGAGCATCGCGACGTTTAGATCAAGTTGTGAGTTGTTCTTGATATGTAAATAAATCGGGTCGCCCGGTTTCACCATCATCATGCCGCCTGGCGCGTCAAGAGGTTCAAGTTCTACTCCTTGCGCGGGCGGGACAAATTGCTCCGCGTCGGGTGGGGCCTTGAACGCTTCGACGATTAACTGGCCCGCAAGCGGTGAGAACACGTCCGCGTTCTTCAACTGTTCGATGGTGTGATACTTGTAGAGGTGTCTGAGCCGTGCAACCACTTTTTCGGCCGCACCCGCGTCGTCAATCTTCACTGCCGGCCGGAGGTTCTTGAAGGCGATGCCCTGCGCGTCAAGGATCTCAAACTCACCGCATTCACTGATAGCTACCTGGTAATTTGTCGCCTGATCCCGCCCAACCTGCGTTAGAAAGCCGCTCCCGTGCTGAACTATGGTGTCCGCTATCGCCTTCAAAGCTGCGGCGCGCTGTTCGACTGCTGGTGGCGGCGGCTCTTCGACGAGCCGCACCCGCCCACGTAACGTCACCACCCCCGAGTCAATCATCACGGCAGGCTCGCCGCCCAGTAAATTCAGCCCGTTTGCCCCGTCCGTGATCCTGGCCCAGGACTTCGATGCGCCGAGGTCGGTAACTTCCGCGAGCGCCAGATGCTGGTCGATCTTTGTGAAGTCAGTCGTGCCGGTGGGAAAGATGGCGAAGTTCGCTTGCCTGGCTGCGCCGAGTGCCTGCCCAGTATTCAACTCAACTCGCGGTCCGGTCGGATCGTATTGCAGGACCTTGACGGCGTAGGCTGGCGGAATCCGATCCAACCCTAAAACGCTTCGTTCGACCTCGCCCTCGACCTGCGGCGTTTGCCGAACGAACTGGCTGTTGATCTTGCCCAGAATGCGATCGTGAACCTGTTTCCAGGAGACATGCGGCCCAAGCTCCTGCAGAGCATGGAGCAGCCAGTAAGTAAGAGCACCGGTGCGGTCGACACCATTGAACGCATACTCGACGGCTGATTCATTCTCGCGACAGGCCGCCAGCATTACATAGCTCTTCGCCTCCGGCATCCAGCCGCTGGTCGCCTTCGCACTGCGCGTGGCCGCGGCTTCCATTCCTTTCCAGTTGCGAATCAAGTCCTCGTCCGTAGCGACCAGACTCGGCTCGTTGTCGCGATCGCGTTTGCGCATATCTATTCGAGCGTTGCCGCGCACGGCTACATCATTGCCTCGGCCGCGCGTCATGCCGCCCGAGTGACAGCTATCAAGCACCAGCGTCACCAGCAACTCCCTGGCTGCCATCTCTCGCAGCAGCCGCGCCAGCTCGATATCGCGAACGTATCGCGAAACAGCCATGTCTTCGATATCTATCGGCACGAGGGTTTCGTCGACGCCGCCTATGCCTTTGGTGTCCTTGTATTTTGTGGTCGTGCGGCCTCCGTGTCCTGAATAGTGGATGTAAACCTGCGAGCCGGGCGCGGCCATGTCGCGCAGCTCCTGGAATTTCTTCACGATGTTGTCGTAGGTTGGCCACAACTCGGGAGGTTCTGGCGGAGCGTCGGGACTGTCCGCGCGGTTACTCGCGTGCAGTTTCAGGATGTGCTCATCAGGAACTTTTAAGCGTTCTTTTAGCAGTTCTTCTTCGATGCGGTTGACGTCGCGAACACAGCCTTTAAGGCTAGCGAACATTCCCCCTTCGGGCGTGACATTCGGAAAGTAATACTCTGCCCCTATCAGCAGGGCGTAGATATCTGGCGGCATGGTTTTCTCCTCCCGCGCCTCCGCGAATCCAACGCGACGGCGCGGGCCTCAAAGACGTGAAAGTGAGGGCGCGTGTGACTTGAGTCCCTCTGCTGATTCTGGCAGTAGTCGTATCGGCAGCGTCAAGCGTCTCACGGATAAATCGTGCGCATGAATTCCTTGTCTTCTGTCGACAATTGCGTGTTGCTCCAACTGACGGCGAAGCTTGGATCAGTCACGAAAGCTTCAGGAATGGGGTAAAGCATAATCGAATGCTTGTCGAACACGCCGGACTTCGTCTGCGACTTTTCGTAAGTTCCGAAGAGGTTGTTATCGACCTGATCCTTCGTCCAGTTATTCGGCGGATTCATGTAGTATCGGTACACCGCGTCCCTGTTCCAGGGGATTCCTACATTCGGAAAGTTATGCTCATGCGGCATCCCGATCGCATGGCCGAATTCGTGGATGATGACTCGCGAGTACTCGTCTTCCGGTACCGGCTTGTCGAACCAGCCATAATTCATCGTCGCCTTGTCTTTCGCGATCGTCAGGCAGTCCGTGCCGATGTACGACCACGAACCGTCTTTGACGAACGCGACGCGAATCTCGGCGTCGACGTGATCTCCAAAATCGAATTTCAACGAAGTGTATTTGCTCCACTCATTGGCGTACTGTACGACCTTCTTCTGAACCTCTGACGTACCTCCGAGGAAACGCACGCGCAAGGTTCGGCCGGGCTTCCATATTTTGCTGACCAGCACGAAAGCTCTTTGGCCGGTTTGCGGATCGACAATTTCTGAACCGTTCGCGGGGTTCTCCTCGATGGCCAGTCGCAGGGCTTCTGGTTTGAGTTTTACCGGGGGCATCACGTGCATGCATGCGTGAATTTCGCTCTGGTCGCCTGCTACTGCCTGTCCTGGGTTCTCTTCCTTTTCTACCATGACGATTTCCTTTCTTGTTTGAAGGTTATTGTTGTTGGATGAATTCTCTTGAATCGCGCTGTGAGAGCTACCGGCAAGCTGTAGCTGCATATTGGACAGAGGCCGTCCTCCGCTTGTGTCGATCGGTTCGGTTCCTGCGCCGCGTGGCTTGGATGTCGTCAGGGCACGCGGATCAAAAAGGGTGGTTCAGCGTCAGCTAACGACGTGTTTGCGGTGACTCAGTTTTCTAATCTGTGAAGTCGGCACATCGACAATCGGCTGCTCGTCCTCGCTCGGCGTATCCTGTGCCGCATCGAGTTCCCTGACGGATCGCACCTGCCGGAGGCGCTCGGCGGCGGCAACGTCGCCCGCCGTTTCATCGTAGAGATCGAACCACGGCAGGCCGTGCTGAGTGTAAGTCTGCGCGCTGATTGGCGTTGGCGGGGTCTTTTCGCCAGTGATCGCTTCGTACTGTTCACTATTAACTATGTGCACGAATGCGCGACTCAGATTCCGTCCGTCCCAGGTCTCTACACCGTATGGGTCAGGATAGATTTTTTGTTTCATCCGCCCGCCAACTGCCAGCCCCATCGCCTGCGCTGCGTCGCTAATGGGCATGCTCATCGGCATTCCTGGAGGCGACGGGTCGGGGGCGGGCGGTTCATCCGGGAAGCGGCCCGGCTTAGGCTCATAGACCACCAGCTGAATGCCGCCGAACTTTTCCTGTCCGGTTACCTGGGCTTCGACGGTGTAGCCTAATCCCAGTGGCATCGCGACGAACTGCCTGATGTAACCATCGCCTGCGTTGATGCCGTCTAGCCATGGCTGGTCAGGGCAAATCAAGTAATCCTGCGGATCTGCGTGCAGCGGTTCATCCCATGGTCCACCCGAAACGGCATTGACCTTGCCGACTGCGACTTTAACCGCGTTCGGCTTCCAAGCCGCCGCCGCGAAGCCCAGCCACAACGCTTCACTCTGATACATGGGGATAAAAAACCCACCCTCTGTGCGCAATGCCTCCGTAACCCGGTCCAGGAAGTCAGCAACCCGGCGCACGGGGAATGCTCCCAACCCTGGCGGCAGCGGATAGGTTCCTCCGTCATCAGGAATGCGCAGTGTCCGCTGAAAGGAGACCGAAAGCCTCTCGCTCAGCCGGAGTCTGTCGCCCTCTAAAGCTGCATCCATGTAGCGCTCCGTCCTCGCGCGTGGGCCACACCCCTGCGTGCTGTCATGTGGGCTGTGTATAAGAGGACTTCGACCGCGTCAGGATACTCGCCCCCGTCGCGGACAAACCCAAAGCCCAGAGAAACACGGTCAGGTAGTCCAGTAGCGTACCGAAGTCAGCGTCCTTCCAATAGAGGGACGTGTAAGCCGTGATGAAGACCACGATTGCAACCACGACGCGGTGGAGCATGTTCATGCGCTCGATCCTGAGCTCCAGTTGCTTCCTCATAACTTGCTCGGGGAGAAAGCTCCGGAATGGCATCGGCGCGCCCGCCGGCAACGCGGTTTTGGTGCCGAGATGATTTTCAAGCACCTTCGCTAATTCTTTCCTGTAATTGTCCAGCCCATCGGCGGCGGCCGGGAACGCTACAGCATCAAGTTCGTCTATGAGGGGCTTGAGCGTCTCTGGCGTCTTCCATCCGTCGGTTGCGATCAGGACTTTGTCGTAGAAGACATTGCCGGCGGAAGAGAGAGTTTTGAAGCGCGGGGCGGAGGATTTCAGTTCGTCGGTAGAATATCTGTTCGGGCGTTCCAACAGACCGTTCAATTCGCGCAGGCCGTCCTCGAGACGAAGGCGCGCCGCGTTTACATCAATGCCAACATGAACGGCTTCCCACGTTTTCAACTCCTCGAGAGTTTTGTCTATGTCGTTCTTGGCCTGGTCCAGCGTAACGAGAGATTGCGCACGCTCCAAACCGCCAAGGCCGAACCATTGCTCCAAATATATGGTGAGACAATAACCCACTGCGAGCGTTAGACAGAACAGCAAGAAAGGCAGCCAATTGTATGTACCGAATGTCGGCCCGCGAGTGATGATTGAAAGCGGGATGGATTCTCGCACACGGTCGTTGGCGATCACGTTGAGCGTCCCGATGTAAGTGCCCGCGTAGGAAGGGCGCGGCAGTGTCAGAGCGATCGTTTGCTCGCGACCCGGATCGAGCTCGGCGGTCACGGGCGCCGCCGGACCGAAATCGGCCCGGCGATGTGTAGTCGGATCTTCCAGATCGGTGCTCGAAAAAGTGAATTTGGTAATTCGCTCCTTCCCTGTATTACTGACGATGAAGTTGGCGCTCGCAGGCTGTCCCGACATCAACACGGCGTCGATTTTGGCGCGTGAGATGGTGAAGTCCGCAACAACGGAGTTGGTGAGGATGAAGCCTTCAGTATGTCGCGATCCGTCGGGCCAGAAGAAAATAATCGTACCTTTGTAGGTCACATTCGGTTCGACCCACTCGCGCGTCTCGACACTGATGACGAGCGTGACGGCTTCTTGCTTTTCCACCCTTCTAGGCTGGCCCACCCACTGCACCTTGATCTTATCTTTTGCAATCGAGTTGGTTGTGCCGACGGCATCCGTCCAATCGAGCACTGGCGCGGCGTCACCAGCCTTTCGGGCGTATACGATCGTAGCCTGCCCGACACCGTTGTTAACCTGGACCAGAACCGAGTCCGGCGCGAGTTTCGTAAGTTTTGGGTCCTGGTTTGGAGGCGTGCCGCCGCCTTGACCAGGAGGGTTGGATGGGTCGCCGGCTGGTAGTACGCCGGTTTCTTCGGCGAGCGCGCCGCCGCGTACCGCTAGTAGCAAGCAGAGAGAGCCGAGCAGCAAGGCCAGCTTCAACCCGCGTAACCTGCGCCGACGGCTTACAAAATTCTCTCTTGACCTTGCCGGAGATTGTCGAATCATACGGAAAATTCCTCTTCTGAGAATCTAACCAACCTCTTCAACACAGACGTAGACCGGAATCGACTAGCACATTGCCAGCCTCGCTGGAGCGAATCCGCTCAAGCCTGAATACTCATCCAGTCTAATATGACGTGATTCCGAGATTCGTTTCAGAAAAGAAAAAGCATTCGAAGGGAATTATCAAACTTGCCAAAGCGTTTCAGTCAATCAAGCAAAGGTCGACGTGTGGAATGCGGGATTGATTTGATTCTTGAACCTCTGACCTTTTGGCTATGAACCGAATGACCCCTGGGTGGGCAAATATTTTCCGTTTCAACTTATAATTGGCAAGAAAATTTTGAGAATCCACAACGGACATCATTCACGGCTATCGGCCTCACGTCGTACTCTGCCGGTGAATACTGTTCGGTGGTATCTCTCTAGGTAGGGATGAGTTTGATGGTTGTGGTCGGGGCGAGAGGATTCGAACCTCCGACCTCTCGGTCCCAAACCGAGCGCACTACCAGGCTGTGCTACGCCCCGACACATCGTGAGTTGTTTGCTCTACACGAAAGATACGTCATTCTAGCGGTCGCTTCGAACGCGGGTCAAGTTTGCTTACTTTGCGGTAGTGGGTCATCAGTTTGAAGAAATTCTCATTGTAACGCCGAAGGCTCAGGTGGATCGAACAAGTAAGAACGCGCCGCCATCACGGCAGACCCAGCAGATAAGAACGCGCAACGGCCACTGCGCGAGCTCGATGGCTAATCGTTTGTTTGATGGCTTCGCTCAGCTCGCCGAAAGTTTCCGAAAACCCATCCGGAATGAAGATCGGATCATATCCAAATCCGTTCATTCCGCGCGGCTCCAGCGCGATGCTGCCATCGCAGATGCCTTCAAATATCGCGGTGTGGTCGGTGTTTGGTTCGCTAATCGCGATTACACAGACGAACCGAGCTCTTCTCGATTTATCACCATTTCGTTCCAGCTCAGCCAGCAACCTTGCCATACGTTCAGGATAGCTCGCTTCTGTTCCAGAGTAACGAGCGGAGTAGATGCCAGGCACACCTCCCAGCGCTTTGATCTCGAGGCCCGAGTCGTCGGCAAGGGTTAAAAGGCCCGTTCCCGCCGCGCCGGCGCGCGCCTTTAGTATCGCGTTCTCTTCGAAGCTGTCGCCGGTTTCGTCAACTTCCTGAAGAGAAGGGAACTCATTCAATGTTCGCAACTGGAAAGGATAGTCCGAAAGCAACTGTCTGTATTCGAGGACCTTTCCATTATTGAGTGTTCCGATTAGAAGTGTGGTCGACATAAGGTTCTAAGAGTTATCAGTCATCGCGCAATCTCACACAGATTAATTCCTCCAGCAATATTATTTTTGCACACGGAGCAAATTCGCGTTTACAATCGCGTTGATGTACCCGGCTATTGGTTGTCGGGGTTCTGCTAAGAACGAGCGAGGATTCGTAATTGGATACCATTGTTTCTCCTGCTGAGAACGTTTCGCGCGACGAGATTTCGCAAGCTCTTTCATCATCTTTTGGTCACGACAAAGCCGGTGCTTACGAGGCGACTGAGCCCGGGCAGGAACTTGTCATGTGGCTGGAAGCGTTGCGGAGCTATTTCAATGCGCGGAATCACCCATTCGCGGAGACGGAACAGACTTCAATTCTGACTCGCGATTGGTCGGACGAGCTCGTTATCGCTCGTCAAACGTTGTTGCGGATATCTCAGTTGGCTCTGCGGGTGCTTCATCTGAAGGACGAAAAGGGTAGCGCGTCAAAGAGTTCCGATCAGGAAATGCTTTTGGCGGATTTAGAAGACGAGGATGCAATTCAAAGAGATGTAATTGGTCCAACAACGCTCCCGTTGATCGACCTGGCGGAAGCGGTGAATGACCTGGGCGTCATTGCGGAAAATCTTCAGGGAGGTCGTCAGTTTAGTTTCTACGCGTGGTCTACGTTAGGCAAGCTGGTGACTCGCGAGATTAATCGGGCGGAAATTGCACATCAACTGGAGCGTTCCTCACGGCGAGATTCGCCCAAGCGATTGCCCGCCACATTGCTCGATCTGACTGGATCACTTAATTCATCTGATTCGCTAAGCTCCGACATCACGAGAGTCTTTTCGTATCTCACGCGATTGCTTGAACGCCTTCGCATGGTTGAAGTGTCGCTGCGTCGAGATCACCCGCTAAAACAGACTTTGCCGATTTTCTGTCTGGTCCATGAAGAGGCGCGCTCGCTTTTGGATTTCATCGAGTCTCGTGCTCTGCGAACCGAGGGTCTCGACACAAACGTTTTCGACGCGCTGGATGGAATGAATTACGCGATAGCGATGGAATTGCGAAAAGTCTTTTTGCGCGAGTTGGTAGGGTTTAGTTCGTTCAGACAATCGCCGCCGATTTATGCCAAGGTCGAAAACGCGCATGGTCTGTTGCGTGACTGTTTCCAGCAATCGATTGTCGGGCTGGCCCAGGTTTTCGATCCGACGCTGGACGGGTCGCGGCTGTTCAGTACTTTCAAGACGAAGCTCGAACAGTCGCTGGTTCTCCGAAACGATTTATGGCAGCTCTTGCAGCTTGTGAGACGAGCTGAAAAGGAACGAGACCATCATCCCATTTCGCGCGTGCTCGAAAGGCTGAATAGTTTTCGCGACGGCAGCCTTCGCTATTTGATGTACAAGGATTGGGAAGCTTGCGAGCGTTTTATGGAAGAAGCCGCCGCGGCTCGCGGCGTGGTCGAAGTTACTCCGGTGCTTCACCGCTTCGGCGCTTACCTCGAGACGTTGCATGGCCAGGTCAGCATGCGCGCGGTGCTGGCGGATCAGCCGTTCGATTACCCGCCTTTAGAAGCTTAGTAATTCCTGCCATACATTCGACCGCTTTGGCATCACTTCAACGACGCGAACTGTGTAGCCAACACTCCGAGTTGGCCAAATGACGAGCGCGTGCGTTTGTCGACTCCTTCGTCGGTCATCTTTGTCTCGCTGACTGAAAAAGGCAGCTGGCTCAACGCCTGGAGCAGCTGCAGCTCGTTGGTTGGTTCTCCCCGCATCCCGCGCTGGTTCGAGATAAAGGTGATGAACTTCAGCGCCGATGTGAAATCATCAGTGAAAGTTAGAATCTGCGTCGGGCCGAGTGAGGTTGCGGTTTTGGTAGCTGCAGCGAAGTCCTGCGCTGATTCGAGACTTCGTCCATCCCGTCTGGCAACGAGACACCGGCGAACATTGTCCGCACTTCCCATCAATAGAAGACCGCCGGCAAAGCTAGCAGCGCCGCGGCTATCATCCGGCCCAGTCAAAATTTCGAAATCGCCAACGCGTTCGGATTTCGGAGTCGCCGTCGAAAGTCTTTTCGCGACAAAGTCACGCAGAGCTTTCTCGTCTCGAACCTCTGTGATCAGCACAGAGCTGTTGCCTTGTTCATCCAACCGCACAGTGTAAATCTCGGGACCGATCGATCTCAGAAAATCTTCCGGCTCATCGATGCCGTACGGCTTGAGCGCGGCCTTCAGTAAAGGCGAAACCATAACCGCTAGCAGCGGATCCAGTTGAGAAGAGATCGAGATGTTCAATGCTCGCCAAGCCGCTACAGGATCCCGGGTCGAGTATCTGGTGAACGAATATGTATCGGTCGGCATCATCGGCGTGAGGCGAAGAGGCGATACAGGATTTGAGGCCAGCACATCTCGTAACCGAATTGCCGGATCGGTTTTTATCGACATGAAGTACTGATCTTCGACTGCGCCTTCGCTTAATCGTGTGCTCCATCCGACGCTGCCGAGAACCTTGCGAGCCATCTCAGGAAGAATGTTAGCCGCGAGACTCTGCGCCTGAGGATCGCCCGAAACCTGCCCGAAATAGACGGCCGCCGCAACTTCGAAGATTCTGGCTGCACCCTGCGGGGATACGAATCCGAAGGCGAGGTGGTCGTCGTTCATGACGCGGCGGCGCATGCCTTCCATTTCGATGTTTCCCGCCAGGCTCGGACGCTCGCCTCGTCTGACGGCCAAACACGCCTTCACCGCCGTCTCGTCGTTACCGACAATGGCAACACCGTCGATCAGTGCGGCAAAGAGACGACGATCACCGGTCGCCGCGGTCCACGAAATCCAGTGAACGTTGTCGACGTCTCTTTCTTCTACTCGCGGGTTGTCGTAAGCGCGGTTAGCAAAATCACCGACACGTCTTTCGATCGCCGTTCGTGTTCGGCCGGCGCCGCTGTGGCTTTCAATGACCAGTGCCAGTCGCGGCTTAATCCGCAATGTATCGCCGCTGTCCGCAGCTTCGAAACCCATCACGGCGACTGCAACCTGCGCGCGCGCAAAGACAACTGCTTCCGCTGGACCGATGCTCGTCCACGCGGTCAACCGACCCAGCCAGCCCACCTGACCGATACCGGATCGAATTCCAGCTGGTCCGGCTAAGGCTCGCCACGCATCGGTCTTCGTCAGCCCACTAGCAAGCTCCGGCAGATTGTTGGCTTCAAGATAGACAAGCGAGTCGGCAGGAACGTACGCCGCCATGTCCACACGGCTCGGTCGATTCCACCAAACCCACGCAACGGAAACAACCACGAGAGCCAACGCGAACGGCAGCAGACGACGGAGCAACTTCATCAAAAATGGCGACCTTTTATTCCGGAGAAAATTTTGAGCGAGCCCGAATCTTACAGTACGTCTCCGCGCGCTGTACAACGAGGGAGAAAGGAGCGTCTGGCAACTGAAATCCCAAATTAGCTGGGAACGTTAATTCTTGTGGCAAGAATAAGGTTGGCGACCGAACGCACTTAACTTTCGTGGAACTCGCAGTCAGGAAAGGGACCCTGTCCCGCATACTCCTTGAGTGCACATCTTGATGAGGGTTCAAACTCGAAGCGGGGACATGGTCCCTTTCCTGACTGCGTGCTGATTGACTTGAGCAGTTTCTCTGTCGCGCCAAAACTTTGTTCCGGACCTAAATTCAGCGAGGACTTCCTCACCCAAACGTCAACTTGACCGATACGCAAGACTAGCTATATCGTTGAACTACAGCAGTTAAACAAAGAAAAAATGTGGTTGACAAGGTTTTGTCTGTGTTGTACTCTCAATTTGACGGTAGCTACGAGGAGTTCCGTCCTGTAGCTTCGCACCATTGAAAGGGCGTGAAAACACGCCGGAGCCAACGTTCTACAGAGTTGCGCTACCTTCTTTGAAACTCAACCGACAAAGGCACACTCCGTGTGAGCGGGGGTCGCAAAGCCAACGGGAGTCAGATCGTATTACTTAGACTGACTCGGCCGGGTTGCCGAAGTGAGATGGTCAAACGTGCCACGTTGAATCTTACGGTTGCGTTTGTCCTTCCCGCTTTCCCATTCGTCTTTAAGCTTACGCAGTCGGCATTCACAGCAGTGCCCAGTCTATGTGACTGTCACTGCCATCCCTCAATCAGCACGGTCAACTTTGTAAGCGAACTCTTGAAGACGCGTGCAGAACGCCCGTACGAAATTGAAACCTGAAATTAAGTCCAACCCCAAACCCCTGCGCCCGCGACTGAAGCGAGCGCGTAAAGCCCGCATTCGTCTAAGACGGTTGCAACAAATGCGATCTGCAAATGGATCGCGAGGAATCAATAAGTCATGTTGAAACGAGGTCTCGGCAAAAAGAACCTGGTCGGTCTTGACATCGGCTCGAGCTCGGTTAAGGCCGTTGAGCTGGACGGAAAGCGCGGCAGTCTTCAACTGGTCAGTCTCGGTTACGAAAATTTGCAACCGGACTCGATCGTTGACGGACAGATCATGGAACTCAACAGCGTCTCGAACGTCATCGCCAATATCTTTCGCGACCATCAGATCAAAACTGATCGGGTGGCTGCCGGCGTTAGCGGGCACTCGGTGATTGTCAAAAACATCGTCGTGCCGCAGATGAGCGAAGAAGAGCTGGACGAGTCGATCGACTGGCAC
This sequence comes from Pyrinomonadaceae bacterium, assembly GCA_963702045.1. Taxonomy (GTDB): domain Bacteria; phylum Acidobacteriota; class Blastocatellia; order Pyrinomonadales; family Pyrinomonadaceae; genus JACMLC01. The sequence continues at coordinate 2,494,303 of OY969701.1, read as the reverse complement.
GCGGAAGAACACATCCCGTTCGACATATCGGACGTCACACTTGATTACCAGATCACGGGTAAGACGCACGAAGCGCTTCACGTTCTGATGGCCGCGTGCAAACGCGACAAGATCGCGAACCTCAAACAGGCTGTGCAACTCGCCGGCAAGCTGCCGGCGATCATCGACGTCGACGCCTTCGCGCTGCAGAACTGCTACGAGGTCAACTATCAGCCTCAGGCCGGACAGATCGTCGCCTTATTGAATGTCGGTGCTTCGACGATGAACATCAACATTCTTAACGGCACCAGATCCGTGTTCACACGCGACGTTACGGTGGGCGGCAATCAGTTCACGGCCGTGTTGCAGAAGGAACTCGGTTTGACGCACGCGCAGGCGGAAGCCGTCAAACGCGGGATGCCGCTGCCGGCGGAAATCGAATCGCGTCCAATCGAACCAATTCTTGAAACGGTGTCTGACATTCTGGCGCTCGAAATTCAGAAGACCATGGACTTCTATCGAGCGACTGCGGAAGACGGAGAGTCGGCGGTGCAACGCATCCTGATCTCCGGTGGCGGATCCAAACTACCGAACCTGGCTGGCTATCTTTCGAACCGATTCGAAATACCGGTCGAGGTTCTCGATCCTTTCCGCCAGATCAAAGTCGACGCCAGACGTTTCGATCCTGACTACATGCGCGAAGTTGTGCCGGAGATGGCTGTGGCTGTCGGGCTCGCTTTGAGAGGAGTAGACGCGCGATGATTAACATCAACCTTTTAGAATCCGTAACCGACAGACCCCGAGGCGTAGCCGTCGTCGAGAAGAAGGTCGTGAGCCAGGGCTCGCAGACCTTGTTGCTCGCGGTGGTCGTCTTCGGTCTCCTATTCATGGCGCTTGCCGGACATTACTTCCTGACTGTCCGCGCCAAGAACAATGCGAAGCGCGAGCTTGATAACCAGCAAGTGATTGCAGCTCAGATGGCCGCGATCATTAAAGAGCAGGACGAGCTGAAGCGAAAGACCAAAGACATCGAAGCTCGTATCGATGCGATCAAGTCTCTTCGTTCTTCGCAGCAGGGACCGGGCGCAGTTCTTCGAGCCTTAAAGGAACGCATCGACAGCGCACCAGGTTTGTACCTTGAAAGCGTCGAGCAGAAGGCCGACCAACTGGTGATTCGCGGAAACTCGCCGAACGAAGGAACGGTTACGCAGTTTGGCCGCAGCCTTGAATTCTCGTCCGGGTTGTTCTCGAACCTGAACATCGAAACGGTGCGCAAGGAAATGGCGTTCGCGCCGACTCCGGTTGGTGCTCCGGCTCCGGGCGGTTCCGAGGGTGCAAATGCGCCGAAGCAGGAAACGGTCGACTTCACGATCAAGTGCGCCTACACGCCCGGCAACGTGACGCAGCCGCCTTCATCCTCGAGTCCTTCAAGCGCAAATCCACCGTCCAATCAGGTAGCGCAGAAGTAGACGCTTTAGACCGGCCGCTTCATGCGTAGCCGCACAGTACATACATGCGTAACCGCACAGGACAGATGTGTGGGAAGGGAAACGATTTATGCTTAAGAAACTGCAATCACTGGCCTGGTACATTCAACTGGGTATCTTCAGCGCCGTCGCGCTTCTGGTTTTCGGCCTCTTCTGGAACTTCGTTACCAGCAGCATTCGAACCGAGACTGCGGAGTTGGAAGACCAGGTCGCGGTCTTGAAACAACAGAACGAAGCTGCTCGCATAGCTTCACAGCGTATCAACGAATTTCGCGCTGACTATGCACGCAAACAGGAAGAGTACGACGAGCTGAAAGCCCTCCTGCCGGAGCAGCGCGAGATCACCAACGTTCTGCAGAACCTGCAGGACCGCGCACGCGCCACGCATCTGACGCTTCGACGATTTTCGCCGAAGGATGATGTCCAACGGGACTTCTACAGCGGCAAGCCGGTCGAAGTTGAAGTTACCAGCACCTTCGCCAATCTCCGCCAGTTCTACGAAGAGCTCGCAAAGATGCAGCGCATTGTCTCGATCACGGACTTCAATCTGAAGCAGACGCCGGTCCAGTCCGCCAACAAGACGATCGACGCGCAGTTCTTACTGACCGCCTATTACGTATCCGCCGAAAAACTGCAACTGCAGAAACCGGCAGCGCCCCCGAAGGCGGCGCCCGGCTCACAGCCGGCCGCGCCCGTCAAGAACTAATCTTCAACCTCTCCGCAAGGAACTGCGGGAGTTACGAGAGCAAATTATGAAGCACTACACAAAAATCCTTCGACACGCCATTACCGGTCTTGCGCTGTGCGGCGCAGTCGTTATCGGCGGAACAGCTTTCAACTCGACGGCGCAGGAACGCGATCCGTTTATGAAGCCGCAAGCGCCGAAGAAGCCGCGATACTCGAAATCGAGCCCGGTGCCTCTGACGCCGCCGTCGATCCAGGAGCGAGTCAATCGCTACAAGGCGGAAAAAATGGCTGCGATGAATTCGCAACGATCCGCGCCGAAGCCGACCACGGCTTTGCTTCTTAGCGAGATGCAGATCACCGGCATTTTCCGAACGCCGCGCGGTTATGCAGCGATGGTCGAAGCCACGCCAATCAAGCTCTCGTACGTGATTTATCCGGGCGAGTTGTTCTATGACGGCCAGCTGGTCGCCATCGAAGAGAACCGTCTGGTCTTCCGACGCGAGACTCGTTGGACCGATGGCCGTCGCGAGATGGTTGTCGAAACCAAACCGCTCAGACAAGCGAACGCAGTGGTCGATTCGTTGACTGCGCAGAAGCAGTCGAAGACTGCGCCTGCGGTTGAAACGGCCAAGAGCGGTGGCGACAAAGAAGAAGTCGCCGAGAAGCCTTAGTTTTCCGGCCTCGCGCTGAATCGAAGCCTGAGTCATTCGACGCGAGACCGTTTCTGTGCAGCCGCCGCTTAAGGCGCCGAGGCAATATGCTGAAGCGCGATCGAAAGGGCGGCCCGCACCGTTAACCCAAGCCGACGGCTCCGCGTTGTGCGGCGCGCGCTTAAGGGATTCGAATTGAAACCCGACGAGCGCAGCGCGTGGCGGACACCAACGGTATTCCCCTAAGGAGGGAAACATGCCAGCTTTGCATCAACTCTTTGCGACCACACGTAGAGGCGCGCTCGTCCTCTTAATTGTGTGTTCGTTATCGCTTATCGTCCTGGCGGGGAACTCCGCGCCGGTGGCGACAGATGTACGCGCCAGCATTTCCGGCGCGCACACCTTGATCACGATATCCGGCACGGCGCCGATGGCTTACTCGGTGAAGCGACCCGACGCTCGAACGATCTTCGTGGAGCTTCCGGGCGTTGATGCATCGCGTCTTTCGCCGGCTTACACGATCACTTCGCCCTTAGTAGAGAAAGTGACGGTCGAGCAGAACAAGAACTCGGCCGGATTAGTCACCCCACGTTTACGTGTGGACTTGTTGGCGGCCGTTAACGACCGTTCGCAGATGGCCGACAACAACCTGGTCCTGGAGCTTTCTCCTGAAGCCACGGTCGGTGCAACCGATCCTGCCAGGTCCGCACAGCCCGCTCCGACTCCGACACCGCGTGCCGGTATCACGGCCGGCTCCGGTTCGACTTCGCAGAGCTCGCAGGGCCAGCAGTATGGCAACCCGGGTTTTGTCGGCGAGCCGATCAATCTTAATGTCGTGAACGCGGACATCCGCGACATTCTTAATTACATCACCGAACAGTACGGAGTGAATTTTGTAATCGACAGCTCGGTCAGCGCGGTACCCGTGACGGTCAACGTTACGGACGTGCCTTGGAACGTAGCTCTCGATGCGATCCTCCGCGCGAATCGGCTGGGCATCGATGCCCAGGGGAACATTCTTCGCGTTGCCACGATCGAAGTTTTGGCGACCGAGGCAGCCGCACAACAGAGAATCCGCGAAGCGCAGTTGGACAACTCGCCGCTCTACACCGAATTCATCCGCCTCAATTACGCGCGTGCTTCCGGCACGTTGGCGCAGGCAGCGGGTTCAACCGGCAGCTACGCCGGCGGTACTGTTGGAGTGGGCGGTAACCAGAGCTTCTCAGGCGGTTCCGGCGGTGATGCAACCGGCGGCGGCGGAGATCAGGGAATTCTGCCAATCATCGCGCGTCGTCTTTCGCGACGTGGCGGTGTTGAAGTGGATGGCCGAAGCAACACGCTTATCATCACCGACGTCCGCGAGAACATCGACGCGATTCGTCAGCTTGTTCTTCTGCTTGATCAACCCGAGCCGCAGGTCGAAATCGAAACTCGTATCGTAATTGCCAACCGCAGCTTCAGCCGCGATCTCGGCGTGCAGCTGGCCGCGTCTATCTTCAATCCAGTTGGCAACCAGCCGGCAGCTTCGTTCAGCACGTTGCCGAACGGTGGTCTCGCCGGTCCGCAACCGGGCATTCCGGGCGGCTTGCCTGGCTCGATTCAACCGACTGGCCTGGGAGCCGGTGGTCAGGCTGGACCGAACACGGTTATCGGTTTGACCACGGGACTATTCGGCACGGCGCAGATCGCGATAGCGATTACGGCTGCCGAATCTAAAGGTCAGGCAAAAGTCATCGCCAGCCCGCGCGTCACAGCTCTTAACAATCGTCCGGCACAGATCGAAAGCGGACAGCAGATCCCGGTCGTAACCCCGCAAACCGGCGGCGGCGGCGGTGTGATCGTGTTCACCACTACGTTCGTCTCGGTGCCGTTGCGTCTCTCGATCACTCCGCAGATCACGGACGTTGGAACGGTCGTTCTTCGTGTCGTCGCTGAAAACAATAGCGTCAATACGGCGATCGCGATTGCCGGTACCCCTGGCATCGATACCCAGCGCATGCAAACAGAAGTTCTGGTTCCGGATGGTGGTACGACCATCATCGGCGGAGTACTTGCTGATAACGAGAGCGAACTTCAGGCGCGCACGCCGGGCCTCGGCAGCATTCCGATTCTCGGAAATCTCTTCAAACGCAAGACCACGAATCGTCAGACCAACGAGATTCTGTTCTTCATCACACCGCGTATCTACCGGCCAGACTTTCAGGGAAACCCGACGGGTGGAACTGTTGGAACCGGAACGCGATCAACCACAATCCTGCAACCGGTGCCGATGGGTAACCCCGCATCGAACACCCCGACACCGACTCAGCTTCAGGAACGCGGAGTAGGTCCGACCCAGACTCAACCGGGAATGGCTCCTTCGACCGTGCTTCCATCGCAAGCTACTCCATCGGGCAGCCGCCCCTAGCCTTTGGAGGTCTTACGGTAATGTTTAAGGAACCGCTGGAAAGAATGATCGAGCGCACCGATGGCAGCATCGGTGCCTTGATCATGGGTACCGACGGCATCGCGGTCGAGAAAGTCATGACCGAAGAAGGTCGCGATGCCAACTTGGATGTAGCAGCTGCCGAGTTCACGTCGCTGGTCCGCAACGCACAGCGGGCTGGTGGTGATACAGGCCTCGGCAACTTGCGCGAACTGGTTATTTCCTGCGAACAGACGGTAATCGTCATGCGTCTTGTCAGTCGCGAATACTTTATCGTCCTCGCGCTCAGACAGGACGGCAATTTGGGACGTGGCCGCTTTGAACTAAGAAAGGCTGAATTGGAATTAGCGCGCGAGTTTGCGCTCTGATCTTTAATCAGCCTGGATTAAGCACTCGAACGACGGCTCACGAGCTTTGCGAAAAGCGAGTGAGCCGTCAGGTCTTTACCGCTCTGCACAAAATTTCGAAGCTACCTTTGAGAAGATTTTTCAGAAAATGAATAACGCTGAAAGCGTTCGCCAATTCCAGCCCTGGGTTGCGCTTTGGCAACTCTGAAGGAGTTGCGTCGGCGTTGGTTGATCACGAAGGCGCGCAACCCCATCAGGGTTGCGAGCAATTTCCTCGGGCGTTTCTGAACCCAGGGTTTCAAAGCAAACCCTGGGCTGACATTCGCCAACACTTTCAGCGTTACTCGATTTTTGGACGCGCCCTTGATTTTGGACTCTTTTGTGCTAAGCCGATATTTACCGCCGCCGACTTCATTCCGAAGAACTTACCCAATTCCTCGTCTTGCCAACTCTGAAACCGATTTCCCATTGATGTAGCCGAAGGTGACAAGAGGTCGCGATCCTTACCGCGCGCCCGCCTCGATAATCAGCGAAATGCTCCATTCAATGGATGTAACGCTACCGGAATGGCAGTTGCTAACTCGTATCGCGGGGCATTCGTCCCGCCGCGCACTTGATCTCGCCCGGGCCAATCGCAGGGCACAAGAAACTTCAGGCAATTGCAGTCACGATTATCTCGCGCCTGAGAGCTTGAAAGAGAAGGAACAGTAAACATGTCGACGCTAACAAAATCTGATCGGGCAGATCGAGCCATCCTTGCGCTGAGACGAAACCAGGCGGGCTTCAGTTTGATCGAGATGCTCCTCGTTCTTACTTTGATGGTCATCCTGATGGTCTTCGTCGGATTTTCGCTCATCGGAAGTAAGAAGCTTTACCGAGCAGATGACGAGACGCTGCGCATCCTAAACGTTTTCCGCGAAGCCTCGCAGCTCGCTCTAACCCAGCGCCAACCGATGCGCGTCGAACTGGATGCGACGAACAAAACGATCAGGATCGTGGATGAAAACCTCTCGACTGCCTCGGACGACAAAGAGGTAAGAAGAGTAAAACTCGAGTCCAGCTCGGCTCTTCGCGTCGATGTGATGCCCACCAACGTCACCAAGCCCAATCCGCCGAACTATCCGGACGCCCCTTACGCGGGCACTCCGAAAGTCTGGAAAATCTGGTTCAAGCGAGACGGCACCGTTACCAACTCGGCGAACAGCATTGTCAGCTCGACGCTTTATATCTGGGAGCCGAATCCGACGAACATCGCGCAGGCCAAGGACAAGAAACTGGTTCGCTGTATCACGATCTTCGGTACCACCGGAGTCATCAGGCTTTGGAAACACGACGGGACCAACTTTATTGCGAGCTAACTAAAATGAAGAATCAAAAACAGCAAGCCGGCTTTTCTTACATCGACGTCATGATCGCCATCACGATCCTAATGGTAGGCGTGATGGCGCTCGTCGCGGCGGTGACGGCGTCCGTCATTAATTCCCGGTCCGGTGAACAGCAACTCATCGCAAAGCAATATGCGGCGTCCACGCTGGAGGCGATTTTTTCTTCCCGTGACATCGGAACGCTTGGCTGGGACGCGGTAGGAAATGAAGGCACCAATCCGGTAGGCGGAGTCAACCAGGGCGTCTTCGTAATCGGTCGCAAGCCGATTAAGGCAGACGACGGTCCGGACAACGTTCCCGGGACAGCCGACGACACCGGCGCCTCCGTGGGCGGTTTTGATCGAAAGATCACGATCACCGACATTTGCGATGCGGATCGTCCCAGTCCCGGCTGCAACCCTGCGGGCACCTTCCCGATCATGTTGCGCAAGGTCGAGGTCAGCGTTTTCTATCAAGTAATCGGCGGGTGGCGAGAAGAAAAATCCACCACCATTATCACCAACTCTTTGCTCGACCAGTAGGACGGGGAATCGTGGAGGATCAGGTAATGCACAGCAACGTTCGCAGCTTTTCACGTGATAAGACCGGAGAGGCCGGATTCACAGTCGTCGAAGTGCTAGTCAGCATCACTCTCTTCATCGTCATCAGCGCCGCCATCTTCGGATTGATGGAAGTGACGCGGGCGGATCGCAAGACCTCAAGTCTGCGGGTCGAGACTATGCAGACTGTGCGCAATGCGCTCAACGGAGTCGGCCGGGACGCGCTCAATACCGGGTACAAATATCGAAACCTCGGCTCATTTTTTCCTGACAACATCCACAACACGGTGTTTGGACTGACTGCGGATTCGGACAGCTCGCCCGATCGCATGATGCAGCTCCTTTCCGGCAACAACGTCAACACGAACTCGTTGAACCCGACCGCCGGAATGAAAACCGATCAGATAACTTTTATCTACGGCGACGAGTCATTCAACGGCGGAAAGACGCTGACGGTGAACTGGGTCGACTGTGACGGCGAGCAGCTTGTGGTTTCGTGGCCCACGCCGGCGGCAAGCCCCAGCCCGAGTCCGACTCCCACTCTGCCGAGCGTCAACGATCTCGTAATCATCACGGGCCAGAATTCATCGGCGATCGGGATGGTGACCGGGACCGTTGCCGGCAGCCCGACTTCCGGATCGATCGCGGCGGGATGTATTTACATCGCGCCGGGTGGGACGCGACGAACGATCAACTTCGCGAGTTCCGACTCGTTAAGCATTAACAAATCCGGAAGCAGCAACATCATCAGAAACGTAACAGCGCCGGCCACGCTTTCGCGCGTTAAGCTCGCGACCTATCGCGTATTGAACGACGGAACATTGGTTCGTACGGAGTACGGCAACTTTACCGGTGGCAAGCAGGACATGCCGCTCGCCTATAACATCGAAGACATGCAGATCAAGTACGTACTCCAGGACGGTGAATTGTATGACGATCCTGCGGCCGGAAACGACAACGTACTTGGCACCGCGGACGACACGCCCACCAACATGCAGAACGTTCGGCAGGTACGCATCACCGTCGTCGCGCGCAGTCCCGAAAAGGATAAGCGAAACGGCAATAAGCCCTACAAAGTAACGCTGACCTCGACATTTAATACGCGCAATCTGGGTTACGACGCACAGTAGTGAATCGATTCCGCCTGAAGTCGAATCGCAGACGAGGAAAGAGAGTATGAAAACCGCAATTGCTATCAACCAAATCGATCGGCGAAATCCTGAAAAGTCGCGCCAACACGAACGCGGCTCGGCCACAGTGCTGGCGCTGTTGATTATGGGTCTGTTGACCGTCTTCGTTTCGCTTGCGCTTTCGCGCACCACGACCGAGGCGTTGATCATGGGAAACGACGCCAATGAAGCTCGCAGTTTTTATGCAGCGCAGGCCAGCATCGAAACGATGTCGCGGAATTTCAACAAGATCTATGACACGCGCCTCTCTCCGATTGATACCGACATCACCAGCGTTCAAAACAAAAAACCGGCCGGATTCACAGGCTTTACTTTCACGCAAACGCTGACACGAACCGGAACCGACGAAGCAGTGGTTTTGGCCGGCGGACCATACGAGGGACTGACGGCGATTCGAGATCCATGGACAATTCAGACCACGTCCAGAGGCCCGACCGGCGTCGAGGTCGAGATGGCTCGCACTTTCTTCAGCAACCGCATTCCGATTTTTCAGTTCGGTCTCTTCTACGAAGATGACATGGAACTGTCGCCCGGCGCTTCGTTCGACTTCGGCGGCCGCGTTCACACGAACGGTCACTTCTTTGTTCGCGGCGGCGGTGTGGTGCAGTTCAATTCTCGCGTGACGGCCTCCAAAGAGATCGTCGTCGACGTTGCTCGCAACGGTCGCGCAAACGTCACCACCACTTCGATGGCGCCGGCGGGTTTCGGCGAGAACATTTACATCAAGAATGCCACCGGAACTTTCAAGCAATTGAAGATCGGACAGGGCAGCGTCGTCGGTGGGCCAGACGTGGCGGGAACCAATCCCGACATGCCGAACGGAACCTACAACTCGAATTGGACGTGTAAACAAACCGTTCCCGAACGATATGCTTGCCGGCCAACCAGCGACATTTACGACGGCAATTTGATCGCGAACGTGAAGAGGCTGGAGCTTCCGCTCAAACTCGGCGGCGGTCAGGAAATCGATCTGATCAAACGCGGGCTTTCGGGTGACAACGACGTGCTGAAAGTATCCCGCTATTACAACAAGCCAGGTATCCGCGTCACTTTGTCTGACAGTCAAACTCGACTTCCCGGTGGGACGGGTGGTGTTCGTCTCGATGCGAATTACAATTCGGCCGGAGTTCTGAACGGCACTGGCGCAGTTCTGGGATTCAAGGCGAAACCGATGGTCGGAACTGGCGCAAGTTATAAGACGGCGCGGTTCAATGCCTATCGGCTCTACAGGGGAGCGAGCTATACCGACGACAGTATGCCCGCTAACCGTCAGACGTGGATCAAAGTCGAGATCGTCAACCTGGACGCCGCCTCGCTGACCATCACGACGACGGATATCACCTCGGATTTCTTAAGTCTCGGATTCACCGAAGAACCGCCGCCGGTCACCGACCTGATGTTCAGGATGAACGACAGCACCAACTATCCGAGCGGCTCGGATTCCCGCGCGATTCTCAAGATGCAGCGATGGTACGTGCCGGGACCGCCGATCAAACGGTCCGCCTATTCCAGCTCTTATCCCAACTCGAGCGGTATCACTGCAATCGGGACCAAGGATGCATTTACCTATGTCGGCGTCGCGCCGAACGGTTATAGCGTCATCGAGGACAACGACTACTCTGCGACGGGTGAAGACTCGGCAAACAAGATAGCCGCAAAACTCTGGAACTCATCGACATTGCTCCTGGCTAACGATCACGTTATGCCGTTTCCGATTCAGATGTTCGACGCGCGCGAAGGCATCGCACAGGAAAGTGACGTGACGATCGGGGACCTGGCGGTCGACGACATTTCATCCAACGGCGTCATGAGCGTCATCGATATCGACGTCGCCAATCTGCGCAAATTCCTGAGAGGCGACTACGACACGCAGTTTCCGGGCGGGCTGCTCAGCACACAGGTCCCGCGCGATCGTGGCTGGATCATGTACGTCTCGGATCGTCGCGGCGATCGTGATAATGATGGCGAGTACGACATGGAAGATGTCTACGGACCGAACGATGGTACTTTGCAGATTAATGAAGATGTCAATGGCAACGGTACCTTGGACGTCGATTACGCCTGGGAAGGGGCGCGATATTCCGACACGCTCAAGGCCGACGTCGCGGCTGTCTTCGATCAGAGGTATTTCCGACGCGCGGTTCGTCTCATAAATGGCGATCAGCTTCCGGGAGATATCAACAACGGATTTACTCTGGCGTCGGAGAACGGCGTTTACATCTTGGGAAATTACAACTCAACCGGAGTTTCCTCGTGGGGTACGCCTACACCGGCATCCGATTATGAGCCGGGGGCTGTTGCTGCTGCGGGAGCACCGTACATTGCCAACAACACGCAGGTTCCGGCCTCGGTGGTTGCCGACGCAGTTACGATTCTCTCCAACAGCTTCGATGGATTCGCCGGTTGGTCAGACGGCGCCAGCTTCGGATGTCCGGTCTATACACGCAAAACCGAAATCACTACGGGATTGGCCGTGCGTTATCCGGGTCGTCCTGCAAAAGAGACGACAGTTCGAGCTGCGATTCTGATGGGAGACACGATCAGCTCGGACCTGGCCACTCCGAATCAGCTGGGATCTTACTCGGAACGGCTTAATGGTAGCGTCAACAACTTCAAACGATTTCTTGAAGACTGGCGCGCCACTGGAACCCCAAACCTGAACTACTCGGGTTCGCTGATCAATCTTTTCAACAGCCGAAATTTCAATGGGCCGTTCAAGTACGGTGAAGTACGCGTCTACAACGCGCCAAATCGTAACTGGGTATTCGACGATTCGTTCCTCGACGCCACGCGGCTTCCACCGGGAACACCGTTCTTCCAGTACATTCAGGTGACTGGCTTCCAGCGGATAAACAAGTAATCCGAATGGCAACGGGCACGAAAGGGGGAAGGGAACCCTTCCTCCTTTTGCCTTTGGGCTTAAGGAAGTTTGACGAAGCGCATACCGCGCATGATTATGCGCTGGCGACGGGCGACGCGGCGGGGATTCTTTTGCGGATTGAAGACAGTATTCGGATTGGGAATGATGGCAGAGAGAAAAGCTGCTTCCTGCGGCGTCAACTGAGACGCCGATTTTTTGAAATAGAATTGCGACGCGGCTTCAGCGCCGTAAATTCCGTCGCCCCACTCAATCACATTCAGATAAATTTCCAGAATGCGGCGCTTGGAAAGATTGCGCTCGAGAAAGTAAGTAATCGCTGCCTCGCGACCTTTTCGCAGGAAAGATTTCTCAGAAGATAAAAAGAGATTCTTGGCCAACTGCTGTGAAATAGTCGAAGCGCCGCGTTTGAAGCTCGGCATGGCCGGGATCCAGCTCGATTGATCGTCGCCTTCCTCTTTAGCTTCTTTCGCTGCTTCGCGCTGAGCTTCGTCCCACGCGCGCTGAATCGCTTCGTAATCGAATCCGTTGTGGGTGGCGAAGTTCGTATCTTCGCCCGCGAGCACTGCACGCTGCAGGTTCGCGGATATTCGGTCCAGCGGAACCCAGGTTTGAACTCGGCGAGGCTGCTCGCCACGCTGTTGCGCTTCCTGCAGTCGCGCTTCGATCATCGAAGTTGTTTCGGGATTTTGATCGCGAAGATTTGATGTGTTCGGGAATGTAATCAGTTCAAAAAGGAACCAACCGACGAACAGCCCGACAACGATCAATACTGCGTATTTGAGAACTCGAAGAATCATTCAAATCTTCAGGAAAGATACACGAAGCGGCCTGTGTCCGACAAACTTCAGTTTGTCGAATGCGAGCGACAAACTGAAGTTTGTCGGACATACGTCAATACTGAATCAGGCTGCCCTCGCGCTTCGCTCTTCGAATAGCCCGGCCAAAAACCCAGAGCGAAAACGGAAACAGGATCGCCAGAAAAACGCAGAGCATGAGTAACGGTTCTCGAACTTCGCTGAAGCCCTGACCCTGGATCAACACGCGACGAATGCCGTCCAGCCCGTAAGTCGGCGGGAGAAATCGCGAGACTTTCTCGAATCCACCGGCCAACAATTGAGTCGGAAAAAAGACACCCGAAAACAACGCCGATCCGGCGCCCAGCAACAATCCGAACGGGTCGCCACGTTTGAAGACCATGGCAAAACTCGCCGACAAAATTCCCAGACACGCCAACACCAAAGTTGTGAGTACCAGAAAAAGGAGCGCGAGAAAATAATTGCCGCGATACTCGACGTGGAAAAAGAGAGAACCGAAGAAGAGATACAGGAACGAATAGAACGTGGCCTGAACGTAATCCCACGCCGAGCTTGAAACAATTACCGTCGGAACGCTGATCGGGGTCAGCAACACGCTTTCCAGCGTTCCCTGCATCTGTTCCTGTCGAATCGCGTTGGCCAGGCTGGAGAAGCCCGTCATGAAGTAGTTAAGCATCGCCAGCCCGGTCAACCATGCTGCCAGCGGGTTCTGCCACTGCGCGAACCGCGTCTCGCTAAAGCCTTCGAAGATGCGCGAAATGAAGTAGAGAGTCGTGACCACGATCAATATCGACAGTACACGCATGAAGAATTCCATGCGGTAACTGACCGCGAGCTGAAAATCGCGGACGACGAACGCGCGCATTCGGCGGAGTAAGAGAAGAAAAGCCTTCAGCATATGATGTAGGGCAAACTTCAGAGAGCGCAGGCCGCCTGCGCTCCATCGTCTCGTTCGTAACTTTCCAGAACTTCCAACAGCGTCGCTCGTTCCGCTTCAACAGCAATCACTCTGCCGCCGTGCTGTTGAAGCTGCCGCAGCGCCTGGTCCAACAAGTCATCATTACTCTCGCGCGAGAACGAAAGCGCGATCGAACTGCTGTGAGCCGAGATTTCCAGATCAGCGAAGAGCGGCGTCAGTAGATTTGCGACCAACTCGCGATCAACGCCCGCGACAGTGATGCTGACGCGCTCGGTCTGTTTGTGGCGTGAACGCAGATTGCCGGGCGTGTCCAACGCGCGGATTCGGCCGTTGCTGATAATCGCTACGCGGCCGCAGAGCTCTTCGACTTCGGCCAGATTGTGCGAGGTCAAAAGCACAGAAATCGGCGGCGTGCTCGCCGCGAGCGATCTGATCAGTTCACGCATTCGCGCCGCGGCTAACGGGTCAAGCGAACGCGTAGGCTCGTCCATCAGGACCACCGGCGGATTTGCGATCAGCGCCCGTGCCAGTGCAAGTCTTTGCTTATTGCCGGTTGAAAGCTCGCCAAATCGCCGCGTCGCCAGCTCGATCAGCTCGAGTTGTTGCAGCAGTTCGATTATTCGCTTTCGGGCTTCGTCATCGCTTAGGCCATAAAGCCGGCCGAAGAACATCAGGTTTTGCTCGGCTGTCAGCCGCCAATAGAAACTTCGCTCTTCCGCGGTTGCCAGGCCAACCTGCGCGCGGACCTGTTGATCCTCGAGCACGCTGTCAAAACCTCTAACAGTCACGGTACCGCTGGTCGGCTGCACCAGGGTCGCCACTATCTTGGTCAGAGTCGTTTTGCCGGCTCCATTCCGACCGATCAAACCGAACACCTCACCCTCGTGAACATCGAAGCTCACGTCGAGAAGTGCTTCTACCGGCGGCTTGATCGGACGTCTGAAGAATTGTTTCAGACGAACCATCGGGACGGGAAATGTCTTGGAGAGATTTTTAATCGAGACGGCCAACGGGTTCATAAGCATTCAACCGCGGGTCCGAGTGGTTCAAGTTTATTAAGCTGCAAGTCGGGAAAGGGACCCTGTCTCCGCCTCAGGTTTGAATTTCAACAAGCGACTGACAAAGAAAACAAGCGGGGACAGGGTCCACTTCCCGACTGCATCTGGTTGTGTAAATAACTCAGCGCCAGGCGATTTAGGTTAGACGGTTGTGGCCTTCAGATTTCAACGTTGTCGTTGACGCGGATCCAGGTATTCTCGCAACCCATCTCCAATAAAATTGAACGCCAGAACCGTTAAGACGATCGCGACCCCAGGAAAGATCAGAATGTGGGGCGCGATCTGCAAGACGGTCAAATCGCGCGCTTCTTCAATCATGACTCCCCACGACGGCGTCGGAGGCGGAACACCGAGACCCAGAAACGAGAGCGCGGCTTCGGACAACACGGCGCCGGCCATTCCCAAACTCGCCTGAACAATCAACGGCTGAATCGCATTCGGCAATATGTGAAGAAAGAGAATCCGCAAGTCGCCGGCTCCCAACGCCCGTGCGGCCTGGATGAAATCGTACTCGCGAACTTTCAAAACCTGTCCGCGAATCAACCGCGCGTAGCCGACCCATCCGATGATACAAAGCGCGAGAATGAGTTTGTTAAGTCCCGCGCCGAGGAACGCTACCAATGCTATGGCCAACAGCAATCCGGGAAAAGCCAGAAAGACGTTGAAGATATATCCGGAGAGAAAGCGATCGATCCATCCGCCTTTGTAACCAGCGAGAGCGCCGAAGATAGTACCGACAACCGATGAAATCACGACCACCACGATTCCGACTCGTAGCGAAATTCTTGCGCCAAATACGACCCGCGCAAACACGTCGCGACCGAGGTGGTCGGTTCCGAACCAGTGCGCAGATGAAGGTGAAAGGTATCGCTCAGCGAGATTCGTGGTCACCACATCCTGCGTGACAATCCATGGCGCCAGCAGCGCCACTACTATCAGCACGCCCACGATTACCAGGCCGATGATGGATAAACGATTCATGGTAAAGCAGTGACGAGTGACGAGTGACGAGTGAATGGGTGATGAGTGATGAGTGATGAGTGACGAGCAAGTACATTACTTAGTTTTTCAGATTGGAGTCGAGGTGAGACACTCATCACTCATCACTCATCACTTTGCATTTCCTTGTCACTCGTCACTTTTCACTTGTCACTGTAGTCTTATTCTCGGATCCAACCAGCGATAGATCATGTCGGTCAGGGTGTTTGCAAGTATGTAAGTAACGCTGATGACAAGGACACAGCCTTGCACTAACCGATAATCGCGCTTGCCGATTCCGTCGTCGATCAGCAGCAATCCCAATCCCTGCCAGCCGAAAATCTTTTCCGTAATAATCGCGCCGGCCAGCAACACTCCTAACTGCAATCCCAGGATGGTGACCACCGGAATCAATCCGTTCTTCAGCACATGTTTGTAAATCACCGTTCGTTCGCTGAGCCCCTTCGCGCGCGCCGTGCGCACGTAGTCTTCATTCAGCTCTTCGATCACCGATGAACGAACCATTCGAGTCAGAATCGCGGATAGCGCGCCACCCAAAGTCACCGACGGCAAGACGATATCGCTCCATTCTTCGCTTCCGGTCGGCGCGAACCATCCTAATTTGACGGCAAAGACGTAGACCAACAGCGGGCCTATCACAAAGCTCGGTAGGCTGATGCCGATCAACGCGATCACCGAAGCGGCGTTGTCTATCCAGGTTCCGCGATGGCTGCCGGCAACGACGCCGAGAGGAATCGCTATCGCAACCGCGATGATCAGCGACGCAAGAGCCAATTGAATCGTGGCCGGATAGCGAAGCCGAATCAGATCTATGACAGGTTGGTCTGTGCGAAATGATCGTCCCATGTCTCCGCGAAGCAAGGCCGTCCAATAATCCATGTAGCGGTTATCCGCACCGTGCCAAACGAAATGTCTTTCGCCTTGTTCGTCACCGGGAAATGAAAAGAAGAAGGGGGGCCGATCCAATCCATGCCGCGAGCGAAACGTCTCGATCTGTTCGGGTGTAGCCTGATCGCCAAGGATCGCGACGGCGGGATCGCCGGGAACCAATTCGATAAGCAGAGTGACAAGTGAGACTACCGTCCAGACAACCAAAAGCAGGATGCCCGCGCGGCGCAAAAAGCCCAGAATTTTGTATTTCAACGAGCCCAATTCGTCGAAGTCTAAGAAGTTACTGGTTGGGATTAGTAGACCGGAGCGAATGATAGCATCAGAAGGCAGACGCAAGAAATGAGGTGGGAGTCGTGCGTTTCGTTCGGGTCCGCTTTGCACAAAAATTCGAAGCTACCCTTGAGAAGACTTTTCAGAAAAACGAATAACGCTGAAAGCGTTCGCCAATTCCAGCCCAGGGTTGCGCTTTGGCAACCCTGGGAAAATGCGTCCTTGATTTTCGATTTTTTTGTGCAAAGCCGTTCGGATCACGTTAGCATTCCGCTCTCGGGAATCATGCAGTCAGGAAGGGGACCCTGTCCCCGCCCAACTTACAGCAATGCTCGATCGTTTATTAAATGACTTGATTCTTTTTGGCACTGAATGGGTTCGTATCTCAGGCGGGGACAGGGTCCCCTTCCTGACTGCGTGCTCCCTGGAATGGTCTGAATATCCCAGCTCCAGAGCCAGGCTTCAAAATTAGTAATCCGCAGGATCCGTACCTTTCCTCGCCCGCGGCCCCGACTACCGCTTGCGAGATTCCTAGACGAATCCTGCGGATTACAATTGCGGTTGCATCGGCTTTCGCTCCGCTCAGCAACCGATTCCAACTTAGCTGCGGTCCGGCCTGCTCCCCAAGTGAAGAGCAGCAATGCCGCCCGTCAAATTCTTAAACGAAACCTGCTGAAACCCAGCGTCGCTCATCAGCTCGACAAGACGCTTCTGGTTTGGAAACCTGGAAACAGAATCGGGCAAGTATTCATACGCCGCGGGCGAACCGCTGAAGACACCGCCGATCAATGGAAGAACGCGTCTGAAATAGAATCCAAACAATCCGCGAAAGCCCGGCACAACCGGAGTTGAGAATTCAAGAATCGCCGCGCGTCCACCAGGTTTCAGTACTCTGTAAAGTTCCCGAAGACCTCCTTCCACGCTCGAAAGATTACGAAGACCAAAAGCGATGCTCACTGCGTCGAACGAACAATCAAGAAACGGAAGCCTTAATGCATCGCCTTCGACAAACGGAATAACTTTTTGCGCCGTTGCCGCTTTTCTCGATGCTATCTCTAGCATCGGTCGACAAAAGTCGGTTCCCACGACTTGCGCCGAAGATGTTCGTTCAAGCGCGAGCGATAAATCGCCCGTTCCGCACGCAACATCCAGTACACGCAGCACCCGCGAGTCGGCGGCTCCGAGCGATGAACGTAGTTCGCTCGCCACCAACTTTCGCCAGCGCTTGTCAATATTCGCGGAAAGCAAATGATTCAGAAAATCATAACGACCCGCGATCCCTGAGAACATGGCGCGCACGCGCTCGCCATGTTCGCTTTCCGACGCTTTACCGAGTTGAGACACTATTATTCAGTTATGTGCGATGAGTGGTTGCGAACGGCTTGCGATAGTTTTGCAAATCAACTATGGCGTTTTGGAAGGCGTCGCAATGGGTGCTGTGGAAGTAGCGGGCGCCGCAGTCTCGCCGAGTAGTTCGACCTTACCCGTGCGCTCCAGATTTGCTTTGAGTTCGGTTGAGTTTCCCAGTGCGACAGCAGCTATGTCGGAGTCGCGAAATATTTGAGCCGCGACGCGTTGAATATCCGCAGGCGTTATTTTTGCGATGGCCTTGCTTCGATCAGCTTTGGCGTCGAGCTTGTACGATTCTACGTCCAACCAAAATTCCGCGATCAAGTTCGAATCGCCGGCTTCTCGTGTAGTCATCGCGATCGCTTCGCTTCTTACTCGCTCGAGCTCTGACACAGTCGGTTGAGCTTCAGCCAGGCCGCGCAGAACCTTTCGTGCCGAATCGAGCGCTGTGTTCGCACTGTCGGTTTTCACCGACGCTCCCATCACAAACATCCCCGCCAGCAAGTTCGATTGGCTTCGGACAAAAAATGCGCTCTTGCTGAGATCGGGAAATGCAGCCTGCCATCTGTCTCGCGCCAGCAACGCAAGCAACGTCACGGCTGCGACATCTTTATCAGCGCGCGGTACCGTTCGCGCTGCCAGTCTGATCTCGACGCTATCGGCGTCTGGCGAATCTATGATCAAAGTTCGCGTATCAACTGCGTCAGGCTGTCGAAATGTCGCCGGAACTCGCTTATCGCTGCGACGCCAAACCCCGAGCAATTGTCGAAGCGCGCGAAACGCGCGCCGCTCGTCGATGCCGCCGACTACCACCAGCGTAGCGTTGTCAGGCGAAAGAAAACGATCGCGAGCCAACAGCAGATCCGCGCGCTCGACGCGAGCTAATGTTTCGGTCGAGCCGGCCGTGGGCTTTCCGTATGGGTAGTTTCCGAACAGACGCTTTGCGATCGCTCGATCGGCCAGGAACGCGGGAGCGACGCTCATCTCGCGGACCATCTTGATCCGAGAATCTCGCAGCCTCACCACATTCTCGTTTGTGATCGGCGCGCTGGCCACGGCGGTCCGAAGCAGCTCGATCATTCTCTCGAACTCAGCAGCTCTACCAACCATCCTGACGTTAATACCATCGTGATCGGTCACGATGTCGAGGCTGCCGCCCAACTCTTCTGTGAAAAAATCGCGCGTTTCAGGGTCAGGGAACAGAATGTCGGCCAGCAAAGCCATCGCTCCCGACTTTCCGTCCAGATCAAATGCCGACCCGCTGTTTATTCGCAGCTTAATTATTACATTTGGATTACCCGGCTGAGGCAAGAGGATGACGCGAAGCCCATTCAAAAGCTCGTCACGGCGCGGTTCCGGGACATCCTGAGCCCCGGTTGCCGACGTCGAATCGCCGTGGAAACCAGCCACAAAAATAATGAGGATTAGAAGAATTGCCGGCCGCAATACGCGAGTTCTGGATTTCATAACGAAGGTCAAAAAAGACGGACTAAACGGGTTTGGAGAATGAACAAACTTGGATGCAAAATGAGTCGAGCAGTTACCGAGTCGAATTGGGGAGCGTCGCGAAAGAGTTTAGATGCCAACTGAAGGGTCGTCAACCGTTTGGCCTGCTTGTGCATCCAAACAGGTTCAAGTGGGCATCTTTAATTGTTGTGTGCCCGGCTTCACTCTGTAACAAAGAGTTGTATAATGCGATTTAGGCAAAGGCTAGCTAGCTGAGGCAGGACAGAACGGTCAACTTGGGGACAAGGCTAGTACGATGAGATTTGGCCTGAGCCGAACCTGAATGAGGCATTTTCCCGCTTCACCCTTCAGACGGATTTACGAGGAAAGCTATGAAACAGTGTTCTACATGCCAGGAAGAGTTTGCCGACAAGTTTGCTTTTTGTCCGGTGGACGGCACCCCCCTTCACGGCGCAGAAGCGGCTATCGTAAGGGCGGTCGAACCCGAGGCTGAGATCGACGAGCAGACTGTGCCGTCGCAGCCGGCGGTTCTGGGCAGTCTGTTTTCGAGTTCTGTCGACGTCGATCCGGCGGTGAATGACGATGTCACCGAATCGTACGTCGCGAGTGTCGCGAGTGTCGCGGGCGAGAGCGAGATTCCCGAATCGTACGTAGCGCGAATGGACGACGGCGGGTACCACCTGACGATAATGGATGACTCAGGTCTTTTGAACCGCCTTACGGCCGAGCTTCGAGAGGTCGCGCAGCAGTCACAGCTAACCTGGCCCGAGTTCAAACGGGATCCCTTTGGTTTTTCTAAACGCTTGTTAGTTGGTTATGGCCGGATGGCAGGCGGTTTCTTTTCCAAACCGAACGTCGCGATCGCGGTAATGACCGCACTGATTTCGATGATCGTATTGGCGGTCGGCATCTGGGGAATCGAAAAAACGCAGTCTGCCGGAGTATCGAAGTTCGGCGTCGGTCTCTTCGCCGCGCTCGCGCTGGGTCTTTTGATTGCACTGTTCATTGGCTGGTTCACGCGCGGACGTTCGGCCAGCTTGAAAGGCCAGACGGCAGGCCCGGGTGGATATTCCAGCGAGACTGATACTTCAACAGTAGTCACGGCGATGCTGGTGGCGTTGGTGTTCGCGTTATTCGTAGCAGGCGCGTTTGTTTGGCTGGATTATCGCAACAAAGTGCAACGGGCTGCGTTCGACAAACAGCGCGACGATTTGGAATACCAGGGAATGGTCGACATCCCACCCGAGCAGGAAGATCCCGAGAAGGGAACTGCCGGCACGAATAAGGGCGACGGTGGCGGCTCGAAACCGAAACAGGATAAACCGGGCGGCGGCGGTGGCGGCGGTCGCGAAGATCAGCGCCCCGCTTCGCAGGGAAAACTCCCGCAGGCATCGTTGACGATTCCGCAGGTGCTGGCTCCGAATCCGAATCCTCCGCCGATCAAGAACCCGTCGTTGCCGGTAGCGGCGACGATCGATGCTGATCCGCTCTTGTTTCCGCCTGACCCGCGGAATATCCCCTATGGCGATCCGAAATCCAGATCGACCGAACTTTCCAGCGGTCCGGGTACGGGTAACGGCATCGGAACCGGCACTGGCGGTGGCGTCGGATCCGGTGAAGGCGGTGGCGTGGGACCAGGCCGAGGCGGCAACACAGGTGGCGGCGATCGCCATGAAGGCGGCGGCGGAGCAGGCGGTGGCGGCGGTGGCGGTCCCGATCCGAATAAGATTTACAAACCCGCGGAAGTTACAACCAAGGCGCGCATTCTTTCGAAGCCGACACCGGAATACACCGAAGACGCTCGAAAGAACCAGGTCACCGGAACCGTCGTTCTCCAGATGGTGCTTTCATCCTCGGGAGGCGTGACGCAAATCCGAACCGTGACGGGATTGCCCTTTGGTTTAACTGAAAAGGCCATTTCGGCTGCTCGCAGAATTCAGTTCACCCCTGCGACAAAGGAAGGCCGACCGGTCTCTCAATACATCAGGGTCGAGTACAACTTCAATATTTATTAAGACCCTGTAACCCCTTCAAGCGAGTTAGAAAAGAGCAACGATCGTCGTTGCTCTTTTTTTGTATCCAGCTGTTTCAAAGGCTTTGACGGTCACGAACCATGGCATCAACCAGACAACTCGCCTCCGCTGTGCTGGTACCCGTTCTCAAATAATTTCCCCGCGAAATACTGGAAAAACAGCGCTATTTCGATTCTCGTTAGAGGGAAGCACAACCTAGATTTATCTTGACAATTTTGTAACAGACTATATAGTGGCCCCGCATTTTCAATAGAAGTTCTCGTCTCGCTCTATAACCAGCAAAACTAGTTTCAGTTTTGAGCCAGACAGTTACGTAGAGGTTTGGTGTCCCCCGTGACTCGCTTTTGACTTTAATAGCAAGCCCCTGCTTACCCAGGTCCAAAGTGTTTCTGCTCTAAATTCGGGATTCCATCCGTAAACAGCCACAAATAAGAGAAGACAACTGAATGCCCCTTGAGCCCCGGCCGGGATGAACCTTGCTTTGAATGGCGTTACGTGCGCTTTTCTGTGGCTAGGTCTGCCTTGTCGAGGCCCTGAGTCAGTCCAACAACATTCACCGACCTGAATCATCAATGGAGAAATTATGAGAAAGCCCAGTTCCCGGAAATTCAAAGCCACGCTCCGCACGCGTTTGGCGATTGTTATTGCGACTGCTCTTGTCGTTGCGACTGTAATCTTTGTATCTGGCTTCGCTCAGGAAGATCAGCAATCCAAGTCTATAGCTGTGCCGGAATCAAGAATCACTCTTGATGTGACCAGGCCCGAGCCGAATGAAAAGATCGCTGTCGAACCGGAAACTCCGCTTGAGGGATCGACCGATGAAGTGTTGGCGGCCGCCTCGGCTGCTAATTACTCGTTTGTCACGGCCACCGACGGGACCATGACAGACATGAGCACGGGTACGACCCAGTTGCTCGCGGCTAATACTGACGATACTGCATCGCCGCTTACCAACTTTGGCTTTGATTTCTACTTCATGGGGATTCGATATACGAACTTCTCTATTAATGATAACGGCAATATTAGATTAGGCGCGGCGTCGCAAGCCGGCACTCCATATCAATCACTTGCTCAGGCGGCAACTCCGATCATTACCGCCTACGGAGCGGACCAACGAACGCACACCACCGGTAAAGTTCACTTTAAGGTAATCGGCGCAGCGCCGAATCGCACGGCCGTTATCGAATGGCTGAACATGCAGGCGAATTTTAACTCCGGCGGTACGGCGGACTTGAGATATCAGGCACGCCTCTCGGAAACGACCGGCGCAATCGAATTCGTTTATGCCGGCATGACGATGAGTGCGGCCGGCGCGATCGACGCTAACTCGAACGATCCGCATATCGGATTTTCTTCCAGCGCGGTTGCCAATACTGTCGGTTCGGTAACAGCTCCTTTTGATGGAATGACGACCCCGACGTTCAATGGAACGTCAGCGGATCCGGTTGAGAATCTTTACACCGCGGGCGCGATTCCGGTCTTGAACTCCGGAGCCGATGGCGTGCGCCGACGGTTTACGATGACTCCTCCAGTTCCAACGGCGCCGACTGCTTTGACTTTCACCGGCGTGACCGCGGCTGCGATGACGTTGAACTGGGTAGATTCACCGGATGATGTTATTTACGCAGTTTACAATTCCACGGACGGTACCAACTTCTCATTCGTTGGCACGACTGCCGGTGATGCAATCTCGTTCAATGCTACTGGATTGACTCCAAGCACAAACTATTTCTGGCGCGTGTTCGCTATTTCTGAAGGAGCGCAGAGCACGGCGCTGGCAGGAAGTCAGTCGACGGCGGCCGCCGGAAACGTGACTTCTGTCGCATCTGGTAATTGGAATACAGGAGCTACATGGAGCGGCGGAAATGTCCCGACTTCGACCGACAACGTGACGATTACGGATGGCCACACGGTCACCATCGACACCAACGCGGCTGCACTCAGCTTGACCGTAGGCAGTACAGCATTTGGGCCGGACGGCGGCGGGGCTTCGCTTGTTTACGATGGAACTGCGCGAACCGTCACGATCAGCGGTGATGTAACCGTCACCTCCGGTGCTTCGTTTACAGCGGGCGCGAGTGCGCTTCTTACGCACGTCCTGAACATCGGTGGAAATACCGCCGGGTCAACCGCTGCGGGTAATCTGACGGTCGACGGCGTCTTCGACATGAATACGACCGCCGGCGTTACCGTTAACTTCTTCGGAACCGCGAACGGAGCGATCTCCGGTGGCGGCGCGACATGCGACTTCTTTGATATCGATACAAACAAAGGCACCGGCAACGCGGCGATCCTGGATGTGACCAGAGTCATCACCATCGGCGCACCGGCAGCGGCGGCCAATCGATTAAGCGCAACCAACGGTACATTCAGACTTTCGAGCGCGTCGGTTCTAACCCCGTGGTTCGGTTCGCAGACCATCACCTCCGCAGGCGGTCGCTTGTGGCTGAACAACGCAGGCGCTTCAACCCAGTGCGTTGGTACCGGAACAGGAACCGGCGCGGGGTCGCCGACGTTCACCGGGCAATTACGCGTTGATACCGGTACCTTCGGATATGGCAGCGGTAACAACACTTTGACCTTTGGCGCCACCACCGGAAGCCTGGTCATGAACGGCGGTACGATCAACATGTTCGGCGCGGTTCTGTTCAGCGCCAACGCGAGCATGACGATGACGGCTGGTAGCTTCAACGTCGACCCGCAGGCCTCGAACCTTTTGGCCGCGACGACCAACATTTTCCGATTTACCGGTCCGAATCCTGTCGTATTCTCGGGCGGAACAGTGACCATTGTTGACCCGCACGCTGCCACCGGAACGGGTCGCGCGCTCAGTATCAGCACAAGTTCTGCTGCAACTTACAACTTCACGGGAAGCACGTTTAGATTCGGTGACGGTATCAGTTCGACGGCGGGAAGCGTCGACGGATTTGATTTCGATACGTTTGTAGGCACGGCATTGGTGCCGATCGGAAACGTCGTGGCAGACAACACCGCGACGAACGCGGCCACGCGTATCGTTAAGGCGAGCAACGCGCTTGCGCCTTTCCAGACTTTCATTCTGGGCGACTTGACCATCACCAGTACGGGTGGCAGCCGCTTTGCTCTTAACGGACACCTCGTTGCCTTTGGCAAGAACATTATCAATAACGGCACACTCGATGGCACGCTAGCCAGCAGTAGGCTTTACTGGATCGGCAACGGCGTTGCCTCGACCTATTCCGGGACCGGTGTCAGTGTCGCGCCATTGTTAAGCTGGGACATAGATAATCCATTGGGCGTGACGATCGATCCAGCGGTTGCCAACGTCGTTACCAGGCGCATCATCATTTTCTCTGGTGGCCAGACAAACACGAACAAGCTGACGCTCGGCAACAACGACGCCACTGCGGCAGTTGTTCAAGTAGGCAACACGACGACACCTACAGCAGCCGGCAATCTGGACGTCGCTCCGACGTTTGATCTCGGCACGGGTGGTCAGACCATCTCGTACCTGCGCACAACGACGTCGCGAACGACTGGTCCCGAAGTCAATCCGACCAGAACGCTTAACGCGTTGACGTACGATGACAACGACGTTGGCGGCCACACGCTGACGATAGCGGGCGGGGATCTGACCATGTCAGGCGCAGCCACAGCGCTGACACTAAACAACGGCAGAATCGTAACGGGCGCGAACACGCTTATCCTGAGCTCAGGAACCGCGGCCGTAGTTCGCGTAGCCGGCCACGTCGATGGCAATTACCGAAAGACCTTTTCAGCGGTCGCAAACAAGAACTTTGAAGTGGGTACCGCGAATGGATACTCGCCGGTTGCGGTCAACGTAACGGCGGGAACGTTCCCATCCACGTTTACGGCCAAGGCGGTGCAGGGACCGCAGCCGAACTTTGGAACGCCTTCGCTGGCGTTGCAAAGATATTGGGCGTTGACCGAAGGCGGCGATGTAACTGCCGACCTGACTTTCAACTATCTCGATCCTACAGACATCCCTGGGACAGCTACTGAAGCGAACTTCGTCATCTTCAAATATGACGGCGCGTTCACAATGCCTGGCGGTACGGTGTCACCTGGAACCAACTCCGCAAGCATCACCGGCGTGACCAATTTCTCCGATTGGACACTGGCCGAAACAGGCGCAACGGCCGTTCCTGGTGTTCTGTCATTTGATAACGCTGCTTACAGCGCGAGTGAAGGCGCTGGAACAGCGACAATCACGGTTCAGCGTACGGGCGGCAGTGACGGCACTGTGATGGTTGATTTCGCGACTGTCGCGGGCGGTACGGCTGTCGGCGGCGCGTCATGTGGCGCGGGCGTTGATTACGTCAACACGAACGGCACGCTGACTTTCGGACCAACGGTTGTTAGTCAGTCGTTCCCGATCACGCTCTGTAGCGATTCGCTCAGTGAAGCGGGCGAGACAGTTAACCTCCAGCTGACCAACGCGCAGGGTGGAGCAACCATCGGCGCGCAGAGTACGGCCGTACTTACGATCACTGACGATGATCCAGTACCGTCGATCAGCATTACGGACGTCAGTCTGTTGGAAGGAAACGCCGGTCCGACCGCGTTTAGCTTCAACGTGAATCTGTCCGCGGCGAGCGGTCAGACCGTTACGGTGCACTATCAAACCGCAGACGATTCGGCGACTGTCGGTGACAATGACTACGTTTTGATTCCAGACACGCTGTTGACGTTCACTCCGGGTCAAACGACCCAACCGGTTAACGTCACGGTTAACGGCGACCTGGCGAACGAGCCTGACGAGAACTTCTTCGTCAATCTCAGCACGCCGGCAAACGCCACCATCAGTGATGGCGCGGGTCAGGGCACCATCCAAAACGACGATGCGGCTCTCGTGGGACCAGTGACCATCACCGCGACGGCGGGAACGACCGGGCCGACCAACTACCCGACGCTGAAAGACGCGTTCGATGCAATCAATGCAGGTACGCATCAGGGCGCGATCACGGTCTCGGTTGTCACCAACACAACTGAAACTGCCTCCGCAGTTCTGAATTCCGGAACTATTGGACCGGCTGCCTACACTTCGGTTTTAGTAAGACCAGTGGGTGGAGCGCGGACTGTATCCGGAACCATCGCCGGCGCGATTATCAAGTTGAACGGCGCCGACAATGTAACGATCGATGGACGCATCACCGGCTCCGGCAGGAACCTGAGCGTCATTAACAACAGCACCGCCACGGCAACCGCCGCGGTCTGGCTGGCTAGCGTTGTAGCTGGAAACGGCGCAAGCAACAACGTCATTCGTAATTTGGAATTGGCTTGCGGCGCCGACCAACGAGCAAGCACCAACGCTACGTTCGGCATCATCCAGACCGGCACGACGATCAGTGTCACGTCGACGGATGGTAACGACAACGACAATAACCAGTTCCTTGATAACCGTATTATCCGCGTTCGCTACGGGATCGTGTCGCGCGGTGTTACGACCAACAACAACCTCAACGCGGTAATCGCAGACAACATCATCGGTCCGTCAGCGTTTGGTATCGACCAGATTGGTAAGGTCGGTATCTACATGCAGGCTGACACCGGCGCGGTGATTACGCGAAACACCGTTCAGAACGTGGGTGTGCTTGCTGCAAACGCAGCGGGTGGTTCGGACCGCCTGGGAATCGCCATCGGCGCGGAGACTTGGGATGTTACAAACTCCACAACGATCACCAGCGGTGATTACTCGGTAACGAGAAACATCGTTCACGACATCGTGGAAGAGAAGACGTTCTCCTCGATAGGTATTCGTCTCGGTACGACCCGCAGTGGCGTGGCTACGAATAACCTGATCGCGAACAACTTCATTTACAACATTCGATCGGATGCCACCTCGGGTGACCAGGTCGCCGGCATCGGTTACGCAGCCGGCCACACCGATCGGATCGTCTTCAACTCGATCGCCATCACAGGCGATCAGGACCCGGGCGCTGCTGCCCTTTCCACGACTTACGGAAACGGCATTCGCGTTTCGACAGCCAATGCTGCGAATAACGTTAACCTGACGTTGATGGACAACAGCATCTACATGGATGCCAACTCCAGCACGGCAGCGCTCCGTTACTACGCCATCACGCTTCCGTCCAATGCTTATGTATTCGGCACGGGCGGATTGAACTACAACAACTACTACATCGTGCCCGCCAACATCCAGCAACAGACTGGCGGTCTGGGAACCGGTACGGGTAACGCGGCAACAACCTCGTTTGCGACATTGGCAAACTGGCAAGCTGCGCTAACTGCTCCGCAGGATGCGAACTCGATTCAGGCGGATCCGTTGTACTTCTCTCCGACCGGTGACCTGCACATTTCCCCGGCATCACCGAATGTCAACGTCGGCTTGACGGTGGCTGGGATTGTGGATGACATCGACGGACAGGTTCGGCCGAATGGCGTGGGCCCAGACATCGGTGCGGACGAATTCTATGCATCGCCGGGTACTTTGCAGTTCACTTCGGCAACATACAGTCAAACTGAGACTGGTGGCACCGCGACCATCACCGTATCTCGCCTTGGCGGCATCAACGGCGCCGCACAGGTTGATTACGCAACGGTAGCTGGTGGGACCGCGACAGGCGGTGCTTCATGCGGCGTGGGCGTTGATTACGTCAACACCAATGGAACACTGATGTGGGCCGATCTGGACGGCGCAAACAAGTCATTCACCGTGACTCTATGCGCGGACGGAACGTTCGAACCTGCCGAGACAGTTAACCTGGCGTTGTCGAACGCGATGGTGGCGACACTCGGTACTCCGAACACTGCGGTCCTGACTATTCTCGACGCAGGTACGGTGTTCACCGGCTCGGTTAATGTTGGAACCGGTGAAACCGCAACCTCGTTGACCAACCCGGGCGGACTCTTTGCCGCCATCAATTCGGGCGTCGTCTCCGGCAACGTCACCATTAACGTCACTTCGGATTTGGCTGGTGAAACCGGTGCAGTCGCCTTGAATGAAATAGCTGGTGGGTTCACGACGACAATCAAGCCGAGCGGGGCAGCGCGTGTTATCACGGGCAGTTCCGCCACGGGTATGATTCCGTTCAATGGCACGGACAACGTGACCATCGACGGTTCACTCTCCGGTGGCAGCGATCGCAGCCTGACGATTACGAACGCTGGAGGCGGCGCTGGCATTTACTTCGCGACCGGCGCGGCTGGAGCTCAGAGTAATACGGTCAAGAACGTCAATATTTGGGGCGGTTCACCGACTGTCACGATTATTGGCATCGGCTTCGGCGGCAACACGTTCGGAACGGCGGGTGCCGATAACGACAATAATCGGGTCGAGAACTGTGACCTGCGGTCGTCCGTCTACGGAATATTCTCGGTTGGCGGAAGCGCGGCCAACAAGAATACCGGTACGGTCGTGACCGGTAACCAGATGATCCAGCAAGGTGCAACTCGCATAGGTCGTATCGCGATGTTCATCGGCTTCGATGATGGTGCTCAGATCACTTTGAACAACATCAGCGGTATGAATTCGGCTGAGAACGCCGACGCCATCGGAATCGGCGCCGGCTCGCAGGCCATCGGTGGAACGATCGTAACCACGCCGGCCGAAGTCACCAATGTCCTGATATCGAGGAACAACATTGGCGTCGTCAACCAGACAAACACGTTCTCGTCTGGCGGTATCGTGGTGGGATCAGGACCCAGCGGAACAAACACCGTGGTGAACAACGTGATCTCGGGCGTCACGGGTAATGCCACTTCGGGCGACGCCGTGATTGGCATTTACGTTCAGCCCGCCGCAGGCGCAATTCAGAACATCTATCACAACTCGGTTTCCATGACCGGATCGCGAGGAGCAACTGCCAGTCAGCATGCCAGCATTGCCCTTGCAATCGTGACAGACCAACCAGTCAACGTAATCAACAACGCGTTGATGAATACCCAAACGCAGACCGGCGGCGGTCTCGGCGGCAGGAGCTATGCAATTGCGACTGGCGCTGCGACGTTCGCTAATCTTACTTCCAACTTCAACGACCTCTTTGTCAGCGGAGCGCAGGGAACACTCGGCATGACGGGTGGTCTTCTGAACGTTGCCGGCACAGGCACCGGCGTGGATCGCATCGACCTGGCTGCGTGGCAAGCTGCCACCGGCAAGGATGCGAACTCGCTTTCGGTTGATCCGTTGTTCGTGTCGCTTACTGACTTGCACTTGCAGGCCACCAGCACATTGATCAACGCGGGTACGACCGGAACGGGTGTTGTGATCGACTTCGACGGAGACACCAGGCCGAGCGGCAGTGCACCGGAAATCGGCGCGGACGAAATTGTCCAGGCTGGAAACCCGGGTGTTCTGGCCTTTAACTCACCGACTTACACGATCGGCGAAGCCGGCGTAAATGCGTCAATCACAGTTACTCGAACCGGTGGCAGCAGCGGCTCGGTGAGTGTCGATTACGCCACGGTTGCAGGCGGAACTGCCACGGGCGGAGCGGCCTGTACAGCGGGAGTGGATTACGTAAACAGCTCGGGCACGCTTACGTTCCCGGACACGAATACGAGCCAGTCCTTTAACGTTCCGATCTGCTCAGACAGTCTGGATGAGTTGGACGAGACGGTTAACCTGGCGCTCTCGAACGCGACAGGCGGAGCCACAATCGGTGCTCAGAGCACAGCGGTGCTAACGATTACCGACGATGATGCGGCTCCCAGCATCCAGATTACGGATGTCACACTTAACGAAGGAAATGCGGGTCCGACCCTCTTTACCTTCAATGTTAACCTGTCGGGAGCAAGCGGCCTGACGGTTACTGTGGACTATCAAACGGCTGACGGATCCGCAACGGTAGCCAACAACGACTACGTCGCACTTCCCGATACCACACTTACCTTCAATCCGGGTGAGACTACCAAGCCGGTTACGGTAACGGTCAACGGCGATGTTTCAGTCGAGCCGGACGAGAACTTCTTCGTCAATCTCGACACGGCTGTCAACGCCACGATCGCCGACGCTCAAGGCGTGGGTAATATCATCAACGACGATGCCGTAGCGCCGGTGATTACGATCAGTGACGCTCGCGTTACTGAAGGAAACTCCGGTACGGTCAACGCACAATTCACCGTGACATTGACTGGCGCCTCGGTTGGTCCGGCATCGGTGCACTTCTCGACCTCGAACGGGACGGCCGTTGCTTCGCCATCGCCAGCTCCTGGTGATGATTACGTTGCAAAACCGGACACGATCCTTAACTTCATGCCGTTGGGACCGGCGGATGGCGGAGGCCCGCTGACCGCGCTCATCAACGTTACTGTAAACGGTGACACGCTCAAGGAAGCGAACGAGACTTTCTACGTGAACTTGAGCAACCCGACCAACGCGACAATCGGCGATCCGCAGGGTGTCGGCATCATCATCGACGATGACCGTGCATACATCAGTGACGTCGATCATGATCGCATCAGCGACTTCGTCGTGTTCCGACCGAGCGACGGCGTCTGGTACTCGCTGCAATCGACCAACCAAACAACCAACTACAGGTTCTTTGGCGCGAACGGAGACACACCTGTTCCTGGAGATTACGACGGCGACGGGACGATGGACCTGGCGGTATTCCGTTCATCCACCGCCACGTGGTACATCGAACGGAGCTCGGACTTCGGGTTCGTACAAAGACAATGGGGCATCAGCTCAGACAAGGCGGTCCAGGGTGACTACGATGGCGACGGTAAGACCGATATCGCAGTCTTCCGTGATGGTGCCTGGTATGTGCTGAAGAGCTCCGACAGCACGCTGTTGTCGCAATCGTTCGGTCAGGCTGGCGACAGACCGGTCCAGGGCGATTACGACGGCGATGCGAAGACTGACTTTGCGGTATTCCGCAACGGCGCATGGTATGTGCTTAAGAGCTCCAACGGCGCGTTCTTCGCGACGAACTGGGGTATCGCTACAGACCAGCCGGTGCCGGGCGACTACGATGGCGATGGTTCGTACGACATCGCGGTCTTCCGCAACGGCGAGTGGTACATCATCGAAAGCCTGACCGGCAACGTCCGCACTGAGTTGTGGGGACTGGCTGGTGATGTTCCGGTGATGGCCGACTACGACGGCAATGGCATTACCGACATCGCGGTTTTCCGCAATGGTGAATGGTACGTCTTCACTTCGGACTTTACGGACGGACCTGTCATCACACGGCTGTGGGGACAAGCCGGCGATCTTCCGGCTGCCCGTTACTACGTGCCGGAACAGTAAACAGTAATGTCCGACAAACTTCAGTTTGTCGCCGAGATGCGATGAACTGAAACTTGTCGGACATCAAACCTGGCCAGTACAAAAGAGGACTGTGGGCGAATACGCCGACAGTCCTCTTTGTTTCTCCGAGCTAAAGCAGCTTCCCTTGCAACAAAAGTAGCTCTACTCGCGACCGTCTTCAAACAAATCTTCAAATTTCCTTAGGAAAACGATGGTTTTTGTTTAGGAGGTTATGCTCAGGTCAAAGTTGACTGAGATAATAGCCAGTGAAGCCGGGGCGGCAGAATTGGCCAGTCGCAGAAGAAAATGGAGCGCCACGGCGCGAAAAGAGATAGCCCAGGCCAACGGCCTGGGTTGGTTATGATCAAGATTGACTTAGCCCTGAAACGGCGAAACTTGAGTTTTGTCGAACTCAAGTTTCAGATGGATATGCCCTGTTGTTACGGCCCTTCAGGCCTTCAAAGACTAGTATGGAATGACAAACCCAGGCCGTTAGCCTGGGCTATCACCTCTCCGCCCGTTGGGCGGAATTAGCAGTACTGTAAGTTAAGAGTTACTTTGCGAAACGTTCGGCGATTCGCGTAATGCGCTCTACTCCTTCCTTCAATCGATCCATCGAAGTCGCATACGAAAGCCGAATAAAACCATCGGCGCCAAACCCAGCACCATCCGTCACGACCGTGTATTCGTCGTTCAAAAGCCGATCGGCGAACTCAGCCGAAGTCTTAATTTCTCCTCCCAAACAACCGCGCACGTCTGGAAAAGCGTAGAAGGCGCCTTCGGGATTGAAACACTTCAGTCCGGGGATTTTTCCCAGCGCCGGAATCAGCCAATCGCGTCTGGCGCCGTATTCGGCCAACATCTCTCCAACCGATTCCTGCGGACCATTGAAGGCTTCGATCGCGGCCCACTGCGCGATCGAATTCGGGTTGCTGGTCGAATGTCCCTGAACCTTCAGCATAGCCCGCGTCCACTCGGGATGCGCGAGCGCATAACCCAACCGCCAACCGGTCATCGCATACGTCTTCGAAAAAGAACCGGCGATGCAAAGTCGAGAGCGAAGTTCCAGCGGCAGAGTGGCGGCGCTATAGACTTCGGCCGGCGGATAAGCGAAACGCAAATAACATTCGTCCGAGATCGCGTACACACCGCGCTCGTGCAAGACCTCGATAATCCGTCGAAACTCTGCCGGCGGGATCACCCGGCCCGACGGGTTGCTGGGCGAGTTGAGTATGATCAGTTTGGTTCGCGGCGTTATGGCACGCTCGACCTGCTCGGCGGTCAGCACGAACGATGTTTCTTCGGTGTCGATAAAGATCGGCGTCGCGCGCGCGAATGCAACTACCTCAGGAAAAGTCACCCAGTAAGGCCTGACCAGCAGAACCTCATCGCCTGGATTGCAGAGCGAAACTACGGCGTTGAAAATTGCCTGCTTGCCGCCCGACGTCGCCATCACTTCGGATCGATCGTACTCCGCGCCAAACTCGCGCTGGTAAAAATTCAGAATCGCGTCCTGCAAACCACGAGTTCCGGCCGTCGGCGTGTACTTCGTTTTTCCGGCGCGCATCGCAGCGGCCGCCGCCTGCTTGATGTTCTCGGGAGTATCAAAGTCCGGCTCGCCTGCGCCGAGGTCGACTACATCGACGCCCGACGCTCGCATAGCCTCGGCCGCCTGCATGGCTGCCAAAGTCGATGACGCGCGCATGCGGGCTACATTTTCAGAAACTGGGAACGAGTCAGTTACAGGTTTGCTCATCGGCGGAAAGAATCGGAGGTTAGGGAATTCGTTGAAGAAACTCTACGCGATTGCCAAACGGGTCGCGAAAGTCAAAACGCTCGTAACCGGGAATCGGCACACCATCGACAACGCTGATATCCTGGTCCTCGAGCGCGGATTTCCACTTTGCCAAATCATCCACTTCGTACGCCAGATGCGCCTTGCTGGCGGCGCGATCGATGCCGTTTTCGATACCAATGTGAATCTGAAATTCTCCCAATCCGAGCCAGAAGCCGCGTCGTTCACCCAGCTCGGACGGTTTCGGAATTTCATTCAATCCCAGCACGCCACAATAAAAGTCGCGGCACTTGTCTTCAGCGCCCGGCGGAATCGTTATTTGTGCGTGGTGTAGACGTTGAATCATTTGCTCTTTTATTCGGTACAGTCGGCTGGGGAATTATCAGGTTGGGCTTTAGGTTTTAGGTTTTAGGTTTTTGCATGTGTACTCAAACTTGAAGAGCTTCGTCTACAACACACAACCGAACGTCCAAAACCTAAAACCTAAAACCTAAAACCTAAAACCTAAAACCTAAAACCACTCCCCGAACAGCGCGAAGTATACCACGGAGAAAATCGCTCAACTGCCGCGAAGTTTCTTCCGCATGCGCTCTTCGACAGCGGCCGGCACAAGCCCGTCGATCGTCGCGCCGAGCTGAAATACCTCTTTCACCAGCCGCGAGCTGACATACGAATAGACTTCCGCCGGCATCATGAAAACCGTTTCAATTCTCGGCTCCAACCGGCGATTCATCAGGGCCATCTGCAACTCGAACTCATAATCCGAAATCGCGCGTATGCCTCGTACGATGGCGTCGGCTTCGCGCTCGACCGCGTATTGCACCAACAGCCCCTGAAAATCCTCCACCATCAATCGGCAGCTTCCTTTGTCCAGCGACAGCAGTACTTCCCCAAGCATTTCGCGCCGTTCTTCGATACTGAACATAGGCGTCTTGTTTGGGTTGACGAGGATCGCGATGATTATTTCGTCGAAGAGTTTGCACCCGCGCTCGATGATATCCAGATGACCATTGGTCACAGGATCAAACGAACCGGGGTAGATCGCACGTCGCATAGGAGTCGAATTGGCTTAATCGAATTGGACAGGTCAAAAGCGAAGGTAACACAAATCCCAAAGCCGATGAGAACGAAATCGAAAGCACCATCGCAGACGACGAGTAATTCCAGTCGCCCGACAACTCCATCTCAAAGTCTTCCAAGCACGGCTATGACAAGCATGGTAAGCCAGAGCACCATCAGAATCACAGCCGGAGCCCATATCAAGAGCGCGATATTCTTGTTTCGTCTGGCGTTTTTGAAATCGACGTCGGCGCTCTGAATATCCGCAAATTTGATGTGCCACGTGATGGTCGCGATGGGGACAAAAAAGAACACGAACAGAAAACCAATCAGACCCGCCAGCCCCAGACACGGTATGAACCGAACCAGAAAGAAAATCCACATGGCGCCGGCCGCATTCCTTATGTTGCTGGCATAGTTGCATGCGCGATTTACACGCTCCTGCTGCTCTGCCGCAAACTGCGCCACACCAGGGTCAACCGGTGTCGAACAGAATTTGCAGACCGTCATGGAATCGTTAATGAACTCTTTACAGTTCGGGCAGGGGAAAGTGCGAAGGTTGAACACTGGCTCTCCTCATTTCGGTGAAGCTGAGTTAAGGCAAGTCTCGGGAACGGGTCGAATGGTATTGCAGAACCTGATGCGAAGCAAGACGAGGCGCAATTTGGTAATGATGCAGTTTGCATTAAGAGGAAGATAAGACGGTTTCACGCAGAGGCGCAGAGAACTGAAAGCAGAAGACGCAAAGAAATCATTCATATTCCTTACAATTCTTGCGCTTTTTAACATTGCTTCCTCTTTGGGCCTCCTGCTTTCAGTTCTCTGCGCCTTTGCGTTAAATTCGCTCCTGAGAAATCCGAAACTACACCGCTACCGATTAAGTTTGAAATGTGGCGAGGAATACAGGTTCCCGCAAAGACGCAAAGGCGCAAAGAAATCCGCAAAGATAAAGTAGATCTCGACGCCTTTGCGTCTTTGCGTCTTTGCGCCTTTGCGGGAACCCTCTTTTCCGCTTCATTGAACTCACGGGAATTCAAACTGATGACCCACTACCGATTAAGCCGCTCTCTTGACATGCCCCTACCACAGTGATTCAATAGCGATGCAGACAAACGTGGTGAGTTAAGGCGACTTGCGGCCACGTAAAATAATCCGCTAAACAGCTCGGTGAGTCTTTCCCGCAGACTAAATAAGAGATTCGGTTGGAAAGCCCCGCGTTGTGAAGCGCGGGGCTTCAACTTTGTAAAGTAGGTCTTAGGTTTTTGGTTTAGGTTTTTGTAGTTGACTCACACTCGAGTTAAATGATCTGCACAAGCTTCAGAGTTCAAAAGTCCAAAAACCAAAAACCAAAAACCAAAAACCTAAGACCCAAGGCCTAAGACCGATTCAGCATGAAGACGTTCCTCGAAACACTAAAAGACCGCATCGTCATCTTTGATGGCGCGATGGGCACCAATCTGCAGGTCCAGGACCTGACGCTCGAAGACTACGGCGGTGCGCAGTTCGAAGGCTGTCCGGAATATTTGCTTTTGAGCAAACCCGACGCGATCGAAAAAGTTCACTCTGAATTTCTCGAGGTCGGCTGTGACGTCATCGAGACGGATTCGTTCGGAGGCACGCCGGTCGTGCTGGCCGAATACGGAATCGCGGACATGGCGTACGAGCTGAACTTCAAATCGGCAGAACTCGCTAGCCGAATTGCGCGCGATTACTCAACCGCTGACAAACCGCGCTGGGTTGCAGGTTCCATGGGACCGGGCACCAAACTTCCCACGCTGGGCCATATCACTTATCAGGAACTAAAGGCCGCGTATGCCGAGCAGGTGCGAGGTTTGTTCGACGGCGGAGTTGATCTTTTCATCGTCGAAACCTGTCAGGATTTGCTGCAAACCAAAGCCGCGCTGGCCGCGATCTTCGACTACTTCAAACAAGTAAAAGAGCGTCGCCCTGTCATAGCGCAAGTCACGATCGAAATTTTTGGCACGATGCTGAACGGCACCGAAATCAACGCGGCGTTGACGGCGCTGGAGCCGTTTCCTATCGATGTCATCGGAATGAATTGCGGTACCGGCCCCAGGAACATGACCGAGCATATTCGCTATCTCTGCGAAAATGCGCCGCTGCCGGTTTCAGTATTGCCGAACGCAGGTCTACCTGAAGTAAAAGACGGCGCGATGCATTATGACGAAACGCCCGAAAGCTTCACTGCGCAAATTGTGCATTTTGCTTCCGACTTCGGCGTGAACATTGTCGGCGGATGCTGCGGAACCACACCGGCGCATTTGAAGATGGTCGTGGATGCGATGCAACGGATCAGCCCGAAGCAACGCGATGCTCAGTTGATTCCGGCCGCGTCTTCAATCTTCATGCAGCAGCCTTACAAGCAGGACAACTCTTTTCTGATCGTCGGCGAGCGCGTCAATGCCAGCGGTTCGAAAAAAATGCGGGACCTCTTGAACGCAGAGGATTGGGACGGGCTGGTTTCACTGGCCAAAGCGCAGGTAAAAGAAGGCGCGCACGTGCTGGACGTCAACGTCGATTTTGTCGGCCGAGACGGCGAGCATGACATGCACGAGCTTGCATCTCGACTGGCTACTGCGGTGACTATCCCGCTGATGCTTGATTCTACCGAATGGCAGAAGATGGAGGCCGGCCTTCAACACGCCGGCGGCAAGTGCATTCTCAACTCGACAAATTATGAGGACGGCGAACCGCGTTTTGCCAAAGTGCTCGAGTTGGCAAAGGAGTACGGCGCCGGCGTCGTGATCGGCACGATCGACGAAGAAGGCATGGCCCGGGCGGCCGAAGGTAAATTCAGAATCGCGAAACGCGCATACGAACAGGCAACGGAGAAGTACGGCATTCCTGCGCACGACATTTTTTTTGATCCGCTGGCGCTTCCGATCTCGACCGGAATCGAAGAGGATCGGCGAAACGCGCTGGAAACGATCGATGCTATCCGAAAGATCAAAGCTGAGTTGCCGGGCTGTTCGACGATCCTGGGTGTATCGAACATTTCGTTTGGCCTCAATCCGGCGGCGCGCATCGCGCTGAACTCGGTGTTCCTGCACGACGCAGTCGAAGCGGGGCTCGATGCCGCTATAGTCAACGCCAGCAAGATACTTCCCCTGAACCGCATCGGAGATCGAGAACGCGAAGTCGCACACGAACTGATCTACGATCAAAGAAAGTTCGATGGCGACATTTGTACGTACGATCCGTTGGGCGAATTCACGACGCTCTTCGAGGGTGTCACGGCAAAGACATCGAAGGAAGACCTAAACCGCTTACCGGTTGAGGAAAGGCTCAAGCTCCACATCATCGACGGAGAGAAGATCGGGCTGGAAGATAACCTCAAACTGGCGTTGGAAAGTTATCCCGCGCTCGAGATCATCAACACTATTCTTCTCGATGGCATGAAAGTCGTCGGCGACCTTTTCGGAAGCGGACAGATGCAGCTTCCGTTCGTTCTGCAATCGGCCGAAGTGATGAAGACCGCGGTCAAGTTTCTCGAGCCGTTTTTGGAGAAGAAGAGTGGCCCGAGCACAAAAGGCACGATGGTGTTGGCCACGGTCAAGGGCGACGTACACGACATCGGCAAGAACCTGGTGGATATCATCCTGACGAATAACGGTTACAAGGTAGTGAATCTCGGGATCAAACAGCCGATTGAGAATATTCTAAACGCCTCTTTGGAGCACAGCGCAGATGCGATCGGCATGAG
The DNA here is from genome assembly GCA_963702045.1 of Pyrinomonadaceae bacterium. Lineage (GTDB taxonomy): Bacteria > Acidobacteriota > Blastocatellia > Pyrinomonadales > Pyrinomonadaceae > JACMLC01. The sequence continues at coordinate 2,456,140 of OY969701.1, read as the reverse complement.
CGGGTTGCTGGTCAAATCTACTCTGATCATGCGAGAGAACCTCGAGCTGATGAACGAGCGCGGAATTTCAGTTCCGGTAGTTCTGGGTGGAGCTGCGCTGACAAGACGTTACGTGGAAGACGACCTGAAGGGGATTTACAACGGAACTCTGTTCTACGCCAAAGACGCGTTTGCCGGGCTGCATACGATGGACGCGCTGGTCGGCGAAAACGGCACAATGGCGGAGTTAACCGAGTCAATGGCCGCGGCGGCCGCTGTGCCCACAAATGGAAACGGACAAAGTGACGACGTGGAAGATTTGGTCGGCGAAGATGCGAAGCTCGGCAAGCAAGCCGCGCGAGTTCGCACGTCAACGCCGGCCGGCGACACTACGCACACCGCGCGATCAGATGTTCGTGCTGACGCACCGATTCCGAAGGCGCCGTTCTACGGATCTCGCGTGGTTGACGACATTTCGCTCGACGATGTCTTCAGTTTCGTAAACGAAACCGCGCTGTTCAAGGGCCAGTGGCAATTCAAACAGGGAAAGAAGTCCAACGATGATTACGCGGCGCTTGTTCGCGATCACGTGCGACCGGTTTACGAAGAGCTGAAAGAACGATCGAAGCGCGAGGGTCTGCTGACACCGCGAGTCGTGTACGGCTATTTCCCCTGCCAGTCATCTGGTAATGATCTGATTATTTACCAGGACGACGAGACGACGGAGCGAATGCGTTTCACTTTTCCGCGCCAGCCCGGCGGCAAGCGCTTCTGTCTGGCGGACTATTTTGCTTCGACTGAATCCGGCCGAATCGACGTGGTGCCGTTTCATCTCGTTACGATGGGGCGACGAGCCAGCGTCTATTCGCAGGAACTTTTCAAGGCCGACAACTACGCCGAGTATCTTTACTTTCACGGCCTGAGCGTGGAGGGCGCTGAGGCGCTCGCCGAAATGTGGCACAAACGAATTCGAGAAGAGCTGGGAATTGCCGACAACGACGCGAAGCAGCTTTCGAAGCTTTTTCACCAGGGCTATCAGGGTTCGCGTTACAGTTTTGGCTATCCGGCTTGTCCGAACCTGGATGACCAGACGAAGTTGTTCGAGCTGCTCGATCCGGCGCGAATAGAAGTCGAGCTGACCGACGAGTACATGCTCGACCCGGAGCAGTCGACTTCTGCGATAATCGTCCACCACGACGAGGCGAAGTATTTTTCCATAGAGTAAAACGGTCTTTGGTTTTAGGTTTTTGGTCTTTGATTTTGTTTGCGAGGCTTGAGTGGTGTAATTTTGCGGCTGAAGATGAAGGCAGACGAAGCTACAAAGAAGCAGGCTCCGGTGACTCAAGACCAAACTCTTTCCGCGACCGAAGATCAAATACCAAAAACCCAAAGCCCAAAACCCAAAACCGAAGGCGTAAGTCCTACCACCCAGGATCCCAGCACTGAAGAGCTCGCCGTCTTGAGCATCGCGGAACGTCTCGCATTCCGCGTCGCGCATCGGATGAACCAGGGTCGCTGGAAACACTTCTGGACCTGGTGCCAGCGACACATCGGCTCCCGCTGGATTCAAATCTCAACATACAATCTGATGCGCGTGTACGGGCTCGAACATCTCGAATCTGTCTCGCACGAACGTCCGCTGCTTCTGGTCGCGAACCACCGTTCGTTCTTCGACATGTACACCGTCTCGTCCGTGCTCTTCCGCCGGACGAATTGGCAGATGTTTCTCTTTTTCCCTGTCCGCGCGCGCTTCTTTTACGAATCGCCGCTTGGGATGCTGGTCAATATGCTGATGGGTTGGTGGTCGATGTATCCGCCAATTTTCGCCGAGAACGAGAAGCGATTGTTTGATAAATATTCTGTGCGACGGCTGGCCCAGCTTTGTCGAGAAGGACGCGGGAACGTCATCGGATTTCATCCGGAGGGAACTCGTAATCGCAGCGCTGACCCGTATTCGTTCCTCCGTGCACAGCCGGGTGTTGGCAAACTGATCAAAGACGCGGCTCCGCAGGTGATCCCGGTTTTCATCGCCGGACTCGGCAACGATTTATCGCGGCAGGTGATAAGCAACTGGAGCGGAGGTGAAGCGATCCGGATTCGCTTTGGACGTCCGCTGGAACTCGCCGAGTTCTATCAAAAGAAAGATCACGTCCGAACCTACAAAGAGATTGCGGAATTTGTCATGAGCAAAATCGCGGATCTCGGTGAAGAAGACCGCGCAATGTTCGCGCTTCCGCACGCTTCAAGCGATCAACTCCAACTGTCCAGGTAACCAATCGCGATGAGCATGTTGCCGCTGGTAATTGTGAATCCGACCTCCGCCGGCGGCGCCACAGGCGATGCGTGGCCCGGAATCGCCAGCGATTTGGCAACCCACTTCGGCGCCTTCAGTGTGGCGTTCACAAAAGCGCGCGGTGATGCGACGCGATCGGCTTTAGCTGCCGCGCGTGACGGGAGCCGGCTCATCGTAGCGTGCGGAGGCGACGGGACTATTTCCGACGTAGCGAATGGAATTCTGGAAGCCGGAACCAATACCGAGCTCGGAATAATCCCCAGCGGGACCGGCGGCGATTTCCGAAAGAGTCTGAATATCCCCACCCGAACCTCAGATGCAGCACATCTTTTGCGCCGAGGCCGGACGCGGACGATCGACGTCGGTCGTGTTTCGTACGTCGGTCATCATGGCGAGCCGGAGACGCGATGCTTCTTAGGCGTGGCCTCGTTCGGGATGAGCGGTGATGTAATTCGTCGCGTCAAGCAGAACGATAAAGGATGGCTGCAGGGCAAGGCGGCGTTTGCATTGGCGATGCTTCAAACGACGATTGCGTCCGAAGCGACGACCGCAATGGTCAAGCTGGACGAAAGGGAAGAGAAGCGATTGACCGTCGCCAATCTCTGCGTAGCCAACGCGCGTTACTTCGGCGGCGGGATGAAAGTCGCACCCGAGGCGAAGCTGGACGACGGCCTGTTCGACGTAGTCTCAATCGGCGACCTCGGTGCGATCAAGATACTCACGAACTCTCCTCAGCTCTACTTAGGAACCCATTTGGGAATGCAGAACGTGAATCACACGCTAGCTTGCCGCCTCGAAGCGCGTCCGGTAACAGAAACTCAAAAGATCGCGATTGAAGTCGACGGCGAACTGCCGGGATTTCTCCCAGCAACTTTTGAACTCATTCCGCGAGCCTTGTCCGTACACTTCTGAAGCTTTCGAAATATTGAGATCGCATTGCCGTTGCATTTTCTGGATCGATTGACTAATGAGGTTAGTTATCCAACGGTCTCTGCACACCACGCCCGCCCCGGTTTAGCTCGTGCGTTTATATCAAGGTGGTGCGGAGATCTTTATGACCCAGCAACTCCTGCACGTTCGGATATCGTTGCCATTCTCAAGTAAGTGCGTCGCAAAGCTATAATGCAGCGTACGACAACCGGCGTGCGTAACTACCATTTGGGACATATATTAGTTAGACCTACTGATTTGATATGGAGAATGGAAAATGCCTACGAGACGAAAAGGCAGTAAACCACGAGCTACGGTAAGCGGAGTTGATGATGTTTGGAAGCGAAATCCTAATGTCATTCGTAGATTCATTGAACAGAGGACAAACTATGAACAGTTATGTACAGAAATCGCTTATATACTTCATAAGAGACTTAGAGATAGGAAGATCGAAATTTCTGCTGTGACTTGGCGCGCCAAAACTCTAAAAAGTTTTCTAGAAAAAATCGAGAGGAAGAAATACGATGATCCGTTCATAGCTATAACCGATTTCGCAGGTGTTCGGGTCGTTTGTCTTTACTTAACTGACGTCAAGAAAATTGAAGAGATAGTACGGCACGAGTTTGATGTTATTGAAAAGGTGGATAAGCTAACCGAAAAAGGAATTGATAAATTTGGTTATGGTGCTATTCACTTTATTGCCAAGATCGGACGAGGTTCATCTGGTGCAAGGTATGAGGATTTAAAAGATTTAGTCTGCGAGATACAAGTTAGAACCGTACTTCAAGATGCCTGGGCAATAATTGACCATCATCTTGTTTATAAGAATGAGTCGGATGTGCCTACTCCGTTACAAAGAAAGCTAAATAGTTTGGCTGGACTTTTTGAAACAGCAGATGACCAGTTCGAGCACATACGTACAGAAAGGTCTTCATATCTAGAAGAAGTTAGAGATTCTCAAACTAGTCCTCGACTTTTCCTTCAAAACGAGCTCAATAAAGACAGTTTCACTGAATATATTAAATGGAAGTTTCCTACCTTACCTCAACGAAATTACGAGGAACAGATTGATGTTATTTTAGATGAAATTGATAGAAGTAAATATAGAAACCTATCGGATATTGATGCTGCCGTAGAAAAAGCTAAGGGAAAGCTAAAAAAAGCGAGCGAAGAGAGCCGCCCGTTCACCCCTTTGGATTATGCAGCATCTCAAGTTGCATTAGCTTTGGCACTCACTGATAAGAAATATCGAGAGAAGATTAAAGTACCAATACACATTGCTGAGATACTCAAAAAATATGCTATTGAGTAATTCGCGAAAATTGCCTCTGCCCTAACTGTCCGTCTAACTGATATATGAAAGGACGCCCCTCGAGTGGTAACGTTTAGAATGCAACGAAAGTGATTGCAGTGCTGGACAGGTTCGGCAAAGTCGTTGACAAACTATCATCGAGACCTCGACGCAAACTGTCCTCGAATTCTTCCACAGCCTGCAGGGCGAGAGCTGATCGTTGTCGCGCAGTCTGGGTCGGCAAGTCAGACATAGCGGCATCCCAAACGTCAAATTGGCCGCGCCAGCTAACAAGTCATTCCACACGACACGCGATGTTGACCGCCGCCGGCTCGCTTCGGCGTCAACTCAAACGTTATCTGGCAAGTAGAGGGGAGACAGACAAAATGGCTTTATCGGCAAGAGCAAAGAAACTTGTCGCCGAGATCACTAACGGAAACCTGAAGCTAGGCGACCTGAAAAAGCGTGGCACCGAGATCAAGAAAGACCACGATCTGGCAATGGAGCTTTGGTCAACGGGCGAATACTACCCTCGTCTTCTCGCGACCCTCATCTTCGATAAGAAGCTCCTCGCAGAAAATGTCATCGATCAGCTTGCATCGGATATGCTTCGGCATGACGCGGAGGAACGCAACCAATTGGCTGACTGGCTGTTGGCAAACCAGCTAGCCAAAGACAAGAAACTTGTCTCCCTGATCGCGACATGGGAGAAGAATCCTTCCCCGATTCTGCGTCGCTTGTTCTGGTATCACCAAGCTCGCTTGCGCTGGGTCGGGCAAGTCCCTCCCGGTAATAGTGCAGACCTGCTTGATTCCCTGGAAAACGACATGGCTCATGCTGAACCCGAAGTTCAATGGGCAATGAACTTCTGCGCTGGCCAAATTGGTGTTCACGAGCCTGAATTTCGATCCAGGTGTATCAAACTTGGGGAAGCATTGGGACTCTACAAGGACGAGCATGTGGCCAAAAACTGTACGCCGTCGTACCTTCCAGAGTTTATCAGAATCGAAGTAGCCAAGCGTGAATGACACCGAATCGGACGAACAGGATCGTGGGCCAGATAACGAAGCAATGCACAGAGTTGCTAAACAGGAGAATAAATTTTAGTGCGAAATTCCAAACAACATCTTTTCACTGTAGCTTTGCTCGGCTGTTTGTGGCTGGCTTTGATTCTCGGCTGCACCGCGCTAAAGGAAAGCTCAGACTCTGGGCAAACCACTTCGCCTACAACGTCGCCCACCAACACGGCAACAACTTCTTCGTCTCCGGCGCGGTCTGCGACAAACAATTCGCCAACCAACGCCGACATTCCGGCCTCGACGGGGGGCATAACACTGTCGAACTTCAATCGCTTGCGAAATGGAATGACTTACGCTCAGGTTGTACAAATCCTTGGCAAAGAAGGTGAGGAGTCGGGCGTTCTGGAAGGTGGCGGAGATAAGGTCGTAGTGTATAAGTGGGACGCAGACCAAGACGGCTCCGGCGCGACTATGACTGCATTTTTTAAGAACGGAAAGCTGGACAGCAAATTACAATTCGGCTTGAAGTGAGCACAATAAAATGAAACATCTTATTACTCACTTTCTTCTAGCCTTACTTGTAGCTACAAACAGTGCGGCTATCTTAATTTCTTCTGCAAACGCACAAGAGCAGCAGCTAAATTCTCCATGCCCAGTCATCACTATTGACAGCCCTACTGATTGTCCCAAAGCTGATGAGGACATCATCTTCCGAGTCAAAATCACGGACAGCGGGTAAAAGATTGCTCATGGAATTAGTTGGTCGGTCTTTAATGGGCGGATCATCAGTGGACAAGGCACAGATGCCCTCACCGTGAGAAAGAAATCATTTATATTCTTTACACTTCTGAGCGCTTGTTAACATTGCTTCCTCTTTGCGCCTCCTGCTTTCGGTTCTTTGCGACTTTGCGAGAAATTTCCTCCTGACAAATTCCGAAACTGCGCCACTACCCTGTATTTAGCTGCGCGCAGCGCTTAGTTCAACAAGCCTTGCAGCTGACGGCGCGATGGCATGTTTCTCAAGTAACTTTGTTCCTTCCGCTCGGATACCGGTCGCGCGCCGCAGTTGAAGGCCGGCGTTAGCTGGCTTACATTCAGCCGGATCACAAATTATTGAAATGATCAGCACTAGGCGTGGAATCCCGACTACGATGTACTGTGCAAGCTTATGACACGTCGTTGGACCGGAGCGCGGATAGCGTGCGTTAGACGGCTTCGTTGTTGGGATATAATTCCATGCCTCACGACAATTGAGAAAATGGAGGATTTCGATGACTCACGGGAGAGATTCCTACATGCCAACCAAAATGCTAACGGCCTTGCTTATCCTCTTAACTTTGTGTCCGCCGGCAGTAACTTCAAAGACCTTTGATGAAGAGCGGCTCGAGTTCACCGTTACGGCTGCGCCCTGGACTCTCACGCTGCCCAAAGGTGGTCTTGTTGTCGAGAGGCAACAGTTTAAGCCGGATGGACGGTCTGGTTATTTTTCGATGAACGATGAGAAGAATAAGATGACGATCTCCTTTTTCATCGAGCCGGTGGAGAATTGCAAAGACAGTAAGGCGTGCCGGGATATGGTGTGGAAACTCGGTAATCCATCGTGGGAGAACCCGCAGAACGTTGTTCAGTCTGAAATCGGGGATGTGAGCTACTTCGAGTTCTTCATGCCATCTTTTCGGGGCGTGCCGGTCAAACAGCAGCACATGTATGCCGAGTTCGTGAAGGAAGGATTCTGGGTTGATATGCACATCTCGAAAGTTCTCTACAAGCCGGAGGAGCACGAGTTGTTTGAGCGGATAATCAAATCCGTCAAGTTTGAGCCGAAGAAGTCGCAACCTCAGAAGCAAGAATGATTCATTCGCACGGGCTGTCTAACAAGTCGCTCAGGCGGACGCACAAATCAACAGGTCTTTCATCTTCAAAAGTTCGTGCGCGCCGTTTCGCTCCGGGCGTTAGTAACCATCAGGTGTAGCCGACCGCTTAGGCCTCTCGCCTCTAAACTACTCCCAGTCGCACTTCTGAAATAACAATCGTAAGAGAACCAATGTCCAGAAAATATTCACCCAGATTTAATGCCGGGACAAGCATAGCCTTCAAAGACTTTCGACCCCGTGTCCGCACAGGATTGATCTTCTTCGTGTTGTTTAGTTTGATTGCATGGCACGCGGAACAACCAGGGTTCGCTGCTGGTAGCCTGGATTACAGCTTCGGTGTCAACGGCAAGTACCAAGGTCTCAGAGGCCGTGGCATTGCAGTCCGACGGTAAGATTCTGGTTGGAGGTTTTGGACCGGGAATCGACCGTAATCCCCCGCTCACGGACGTTGCGCTGGTTCGCTACATACTCAATAACAAAATCTCATCAGATTTTGACGGGGATGGGAAAATCGATATTTCAGTTTTCCGAAATGGAGATTGGTACTCGCTTCATTCACAACAGGGTTTCCATGTTGAACATTTTGGGACCGTCAACGATACTCCGATTCCAGCCGCATTCCTGCCCCAGGAGACTCGCGGCGTTTGACTCGAGCCCGTAATTTTCGTGCAACCCTCTCGTGCTAAGATGAGTGTAGTTGGTAGCTCGCAAGGCTGCTGACTGTTCACGGGGAGATTTCAATGGACTTCAAATTCATCCACGTAGCAATCCTGCTCTCTGCTGTCGTAGCCTCGACTTTCTTCGCCTCTTCGTACCCGACCAGGCCTGCCACTGACACACCTGCGGTCGAAGCAAGTACAGCACCAACAGCCTTAGGCACAATAAGCGCAGCGGATCATCAGTTCCGCACTATTGAAAGCCCGCCGCTGGTCAAAACAAAGGCGGTTGTGACTTGGAAGGGCAGTCAAGACCATCGCTGGAGTAATCCCGGTAACTGGGAAGGCAGCCGCGTGCCGGGAACATCGGACGTGGCACGATTCGCAGCGCACTCAAGCTTAGAAGTGCTGGTGGACAAAGACTCTTCGGGCGCCGTGGCCGGCTTGATCCTGGAGCCGGATTATCGCGGGACGGTTACTCTCAAGCGCGACCTGACGGTAAGTGACGATGTGGTGCTCGCGGGCGGCACTCTCGATCAGGGAAATTACGGCTTGAGCGTCAGCCATTACCGTCAAACGGGCGGCACATTCACAGGTGGAGACGGGCGCCTGATGATTCAGTACGACGCCACTCTAAGCGGCGGGACGCTGCTTAGCAGCAAGTTGATGACTGCGCAATCGGTGACAATTAATTCTCCCGCTGTCCTGACGATGGCCCGGAACAGCAAGCTCAACTTAACCGGTGACGGCGAGCCGCTCAGTGGCAATGGCTTATTGGACGTAACAACGAACGGGCCCAACAGTCTTGAATACACCGGACGAGCAACGGCTGACGTGACGGCGGCAGGTCCCGTGCAGGGAGCGCTGGATATTGCAGGTCCCGCGCGATCGCAAATGCCTTCCCTGCTTCGAAGTCTCACACCTCAGGAGCCGAGCCAATCGTTGTCTGGTGGGTTCCGCAGAAGTGCGGCCTTGACTCTGACTAAGGAAGAAGACTACCCGTGGGCAGCCGCGATCGACACTGTTAACGGGTTCGCTTACTTCGGCACTCTGACCAGCCCCGGTATTGTCGTCAAGGTTCGGCTGTCAGACTTCACCCGTGTAGGAGCTCTGGTCCTAAATACCGGAGAGAACGATCTTCGTTGCGCAACAATAGACACCTCGGGCGGATTCGCTTACTTTGGCGGCCTTGCCGGCTCCATCGTCAAGGTGCGACTTTCGGACTTCACTCGGGTCGGCTCGTTTAATGTGGGTGGGCCGCTCGCGGCCGCCGTGATCGATACGGCTAACGGCTTTGCCTACTTCGGAGCCTACACCGGGCCTGGCGCCGTCGTTAAGGTCCAACTCTCTGACTTTACCCCCGTTGATGTCCTGGTTCTGAATACAGGGGAGGACGGAATTCTCTCCGCTGTGATAGACACAGTGAATGGGTTTGCTTACTTCGGCACCGGCAACAGCCCCGGCGTAGTCGTCAAGGTGCGCCTTTCAGACTTCACCCGCGTCGGCGGTTTGACTCTAAATTTCGGAGAAAGCCAGCTTACCTGCGCTGTGATCGACACCGCTAACGGATTCGCCTACTTTGGCAACTTCGATCCTATCTATAGCATTGTTAAAGTACGGCTCTCCGATCTCACTCGCATCGCCGCTTTGAGTCCGAATGACGGACTGGCGACACAACTCCGTTCCGCCGTTATCGACACGACAAATGGCTTCGCTTACTTCGGCGACAACGGCAACAGTATCATCAAGGTGCGACTGTCGGATTTCACTATAGTCGGGGTTTTGCGTCTGCCGTCGCCGCAACAAGAACTCCTGTGCGCCGTGATCGACACTGCAAACGGCTTTGCTTATTTTGGCGTTCATATCCCACTCGGCATCGCGAAGATGCGCCTCTCCGACTTCACTTTGGTTGGCGTTACAGCGCTGAGTAATGGAGAAGACAATCTCACCTCCGCTGTGATCGACACGGCTAACGGCTTCGCTTATTTCGGCACCCACACCTCCCCCGGATCGGTCGTCAAGGTGCGACTCTCCGATTTCACTCGCGTTGGGCTTCTGACTTTGAGTCAGGCAGAGTTCTCTCTCTACTCCGGCGTGATCGACACAGCCAACGGCTTTGCCTATTTCGGCACTGACTCTTTTCCCGGCAGGATCGTGAAGGTGCGACTTTCTGACTTCACTCGAGTCGGCGGGCTGACTTTGAATCAGGGAGAAGACGAACTCTTTTCAGCGGTGATCGACACCGTTAACGGCTTCGCCTACTTTGGCGCAATAACTAACCCAAAGGGAAGAGTTGTCAAGGTGCGACTCTCAGACTTCACGCGCGTAGGTGGTTTGATTCTGAATGATGAGGAACGCCCACGCTCCATGGTGATAGACACGATCAACGGGTTTGCGTACGCAGGTACCTATCGGGGAGTCGTCGTTAAGGTACAGCTGTCAGATTTAACTCGCATTGGCGCTTTGGCCCTTACTTCGGAATCGCTCCTCAGCGCTGTCGCAGACCCCAACGCGGGCTTTGCTTACTTTGGCACCTTCGGCGGAAGCGTTCTCAGGTTGCGCCTATCAGACTTCAGCGAAGCCGGCGGCGGGGGTCTGATTCCCGGAGAAAACAATCTTCAGTCCGCCACGATAGACACGGTTAATGGCTATGCTTACTTCGGCACTTTTACAAGCCCGGGCAGGGTAGCGAAGATTCGCCTCTCAGATATGGTCCGCGTCGACGGCTTGATCCTGAATGCGGGAGAGGAGTACCTGAGTTCCGCCGTGATAGACACGGTTAACAGTTTTGCCTACTTTGGCACCGGCACCCAGCCTGGCATAGTCGTAAGGATCCAACTCGCAGCAAAGCCAACTCGATTCGACTATGACGGCGACCAAAAGGCCGACGTGTCAGTCTACCGGCCTTCAAACAACACCTGGTATCTGAATCGATCGCAGGCTGGGTTCGCTGCGTTTCAGTTCGGGGCCTCGGGCGATGTGTTGACACCGGCCGATTTTACGGGTGATGGGAAAACAGATGTCGCTGTTTTCCGTCCGTCGGTTGGGACGTGGTTCGTCATGCGGAGTGAGGACAATACTTTTTACGGCGTCGAGTTCGGTACAAGTGGCGATATTCCGGCACCGGCGGATTTTGATGGGGATGGAAAGGCGGACCTGGCTGTTTTTCGGCCTTCTAATGGGACCTGGTATTTGGAGCAGTCGAGTGCCGGATTTTCGGCCACGCAGTTTGGGATCGCTGAGGACAAACCGGCGGTCGGAGATTTTGACGGCGACAGAAAGGCTGACATTTCTGTCTATCGACCGTCCTCCGGCTTTTGGTACCGGCTTAACAGCTCGAACGGGTCATTTTCAGCTCTCCAATTCGGTGTGGCCGGTGACAAGATCGTTCCGGCGGACTACACAGGTGACGGAAAGACGGACGTTGCGGTCTGGCGACCCTCGACTGGGGTCTGGTATATCGTGCGAAGCGAGGACATATCGGTTTACGTCGCCGGATTCGGACTCAATGGCGATCTGCCCGCACCAGCCGACTACGACGGTGACGGCAAGGCAGATGTTGCAGTGTATAGGCCTTCGCAGGGGATCTGGTACTTGCAACAGTCGACCTCGGGGTTTAGTGCTGTTCAGTTCGGAGTCGCTGAAGATAAACCGACTCCCAATTCTTATGTGTATTGATGGTGGGAGAAAACGGGGTCATCCGAGCCCGCCAGTTAAGGATCGGGGTCAAGCTTGCAAAATTGCAATTCCCAATTTGAACGATAGGGATCAGCCAAGCGAAAACAAAGCCCGAGTCAGGCTTGCGATTTTGCGACTTGAATGAATCGCCAAATGAGCCAAACCAACGCAACGACGATTCGCTTCGACGCCGCCATTCCTCAATTCACAGTCCCGGATGTTGTCCGTACAGCGGAGTTTTACCGGGACGTCCTCGGTTTCCAAATAGCCGGCTATTGGTATGGAGAGCAAGTTAGTCTTGATCCGGATACTCCTCCGGTTTTTGGAATCGTATGGCGCGATAGTGTTCGAGTGTTCTTCAGTCGCGCCGAACAGTCCGATGTCCGCACGGGCCGAGCTCAAGGTGCGTATGACGCGGGTTTTCAGATCATCGGCGTCGATGCCCTGGCCGCTGAACTACGCGCGCGGGGCGCCGACATTCTTGACGGCCCGGAGACTCGCGTTTACGAGCAACGCGAGCTCGTGGTCAAGGACTGCAACGGGTTGATTCTGTGCTTCGCGGAGGAAACTGAAAAGCAGGGATGAGGGATGGGGGCGGAAGGATGAGAAAAAGAGGTGCGCTTCATCCCTCATCCCTGCGCCCTCATCCCTTATGTCGCGCCGCCCGGTCAACTCTGACGTTATGCCGCTGTCGCCTGGGTTTTATAGAATAGCCTATGAACTTAAAGCAAGAAGCTGAAAGAGCAACTGAATTGCTCAAAGGTAGAGTAGTCGCCAAAGTTATGCGTCATCGTGTGAAAGAAATCTGTGTTGAATTTACCGACGGAACTCGATTGTTTATTGACTATCCTTCTGACAATGTTGAGTTGTCTATAACGGGTGGTGCTCAAGATATGGAAGAAGAAAAAAGGAATGACGGTTGAGAGGTTGAATTTTCCACGCGCGGCAGACAACTCATTCAACCGGAGCGGAAATAGCATGTCTCTAATCGAGAACTTGAACGCTATTCGATAATTCTTCCCGCCCGGTTAAGTCGGGAGTTGGATTTCTTCCGTTAACCTCATGAAGCGAATTATTTACTTCGAACAAAAAAGCGGCGAGTTCGACGGCCTCGGCAGAATCGGCTGGGTCGAACTAACTCGTTCTCGCCGCGCGTATCGCTATCGAGGCAACCTGCTCCACAAAGTAGCCGGCTACAAATACAATTGCGTGGAAGACGGAACCGGTGAAGAATATTAATGCGTGGTAAAAAAATATTGGTGATCATCATCGCGCTGGCGTTGCTGCTTGCCTGTATCGTTGCGCTGAGACTGCGAAGGGACAAGCCGATTGGCCCGAGTGTGTCGGAAACTTCGCGCTTAACCGGAGGCCCGGCCTTCGAGGTTCAGGTCGAGATGCCTGCCTTCAATTCCGCCCGCGCACCCTGGGAGATCCCTGGCGTCATCCTGGGTTACGATCGAGGACCTCGGTTCGATCAGGCAAGTCCTGGCGCCCAGGTCGGCAGGGTAGCACCGGATCATATCGAGCTTAGCGCCGACGGCGGCTGGGACCTTTTAATCGAAACCGACGGCGAAGGACGGCTCAATCGAGAAACACGCGTAGCATTCCCCGTAAAACTCGGAGGCAGACCTTTGAAATTCAACTGTCGACCGGCAAACCCCACCGTTGGCTATCTTCACATCACGGCGCCCACGGGCTCGGAGCAACTCGAAGGGAGCTTCCAATTGGAAATCGCCATCTGCAAGAACGCTGTCTCAGGAAAAACTGCCGCGTGGCCCTACCAACCTCTCAGGGTTCGTGGGAACTTTGCAGGGTTGAAAAAGCAAGGATGAAGAACTTCGTGGCTAGCGACATCCCCAACATCACATTAACCGCGCCGCTCAACAAATCATTCCACCCGCGCCAGCGCGCCTTCCAGCCGGAATAAGCATGGTTTCCATTGGTCAAGCTCTAAAGAGATTCTGGTTGCGTCAAGGCATCAGCTTGCTTCCTGGTGCTTCGGAATCTGAGCTTGTCGCCTTTGAAGCTAAGCACAATGTCCGTTTGCCTGCGGACCTGCGCGAGTACCTTGCTACCGTTAATGGCTTCGATGGCTCGGAGTATTGGATGACGGATGACGAAGTGATAACTTTCCTGGGTCTTGAAGAGATGAAGCCACTTAACGACTATTGGTCACCTGCTGTCAGTGAGGGCGATTCCTACTTCGTGTTTGCGGATTACAGCATAGCAGCTCACGTCTTTGCGATTCGCCTCTCGAGAGCTTCCGTCCCCAGAAATGATGTGGTTGTTGTTTATGATGATAGGCCGGTTGAGGTAGCCAGCTCTTTTTCGAAGTTTGTGGAAGGGTATCTCGCAAGGGCTGAGAGCGTCTTGTTTCCACCACCGCAGGCCTAACAATCGCTTGCAGCTGACGGCGCTATAGCATGCCTCTTAAGTAATTGAAATAGATTTATGTGAGAATCGTAGAGTCCGAGATGATCGATCTTTGTAGGAGGTGAAAGCATGAAGTGTGTAGCGTGCGGGAGCACCGCACTCGTCGAGGGTACACTGATAGACAATGCAAGCGGCTTCAAGCCGAAGGAGTTATCTGTTTGGAAAAGTATGTTCGGCGTCGGCTCGCGCGAGATCCGCGCTTATGGCTGCATTCGCTGCCAGCACCTTCAACTGGCAGTCAGTTTTAGCGAGGAGGATTTGCAGCGTTATCAGCAATTCGAAGGCGAGCAACCGGGCGTGCTGGAGCGAATAAACTCCGAGCCCAGAAATTGATGAGTGAGAGGGAAGCGAAATGTCCGGACGCCGTGCCTGGTAACGGCATGCACCGGTAGCCCATGTCTGAAATCGTAAGAATCAAAACCGTGCTTTTAGTTTACGTCGCAATTGGCTCATTAGGGGCCATTGGCCAGGCGTTGTGGCTCCGACACGAACTCGTCGATTCATATCCTTTTAAGGTGATGGGTCCATTGAGCTATCTCTATCAGCACATCGGCGACGTTGGAGGACTTATCTCTCCCGCCGTCGCCATTGCGGCGATCTTCATGTTTCGTTCCGCCCGGAAGTATTGGCTTCCTGTCGTGCCTGTTGTGGTTTGTCCGTTGATATTCTGGTTGGTCTTCGAATACCTCTCCTGGAAGAGTTCTTTTTCGTCGGGTTATATGACGCAACCTCAATTTGAAGACGACACTGGCGAGTCCGTACGGTTATTGTTTGTGCGAACCTCACTCATACTGTCAGCTGCAGGATTCGTCATTGGTCTCGCGTGTGGCAAACTGATCTCGCGCGCTGAAGTCTTGATACTTAAAGCGACTGCACGCAAAGAGTTTCACTGATGCGAGAGCCGCAATCCAATAAGATACCTGACTTTAGGGAAGCTCTTACAGAGTTCCATCGCTTCCTCCGCGAGAACGGTCATCCGACTGATCTCTTCTGGGTCTTTCGGGACGATATATGGAAATTATCGCCGACGAAAGTTTGGATCAAGTATCCGCCATCTCGGCAGAACATTAATCTCGCCGAAAAAGTATTCGCTGAAGGTCGCGAAAAGGGTTTGGTGGACGTCCATGCGGTTGCGGTTGCAGCGGGCCAGATAGCCGCGACTGTTTGGTTTCCGAAATACGCGCACGAAGAGGTTCAGGGCTGGAATCGGGGAATGAGACTTTCTATTTCGCATTCTCTGCCGCACGCAAAAACAGTCGGCGCTTTGCGTTGGTCGTTACTCAAATTTGTGCCACGCTTCCGCCAATATCAGACGGCGGATATTTTCATCGGCACAAAGGCGTGGGCAGCAGCATAACCGAGCCTCGCAGCTAACGGCTCAATAGCATACTTCTTAAGTAACTTCTTTCCTTCAGGCTGGAAGGCTGATCGCGCGCAGCTGACGGGAGGCGTTAGGTGCTTTTCATCTTGTCGAGTCGAATCCACATTCTTTGACGAATACGGTCGAGACGCGGGACGCATCATTTACGTGGAACGCGAGGGACGGCGCGTTAAGGAGGTGTCCATAATGGTTAGAATGTATTTGGTGCGCCAACGCCTCTATCAGGTAAAGGTAGTAATGCGGAACGCGCGGGCAGAGGATAAACAAGCGGTAGCGAACGCCATAAAATTCATAGACGATTTCGGATTCGTTTATCGAAAAGAGGATGAAAAGAAATATATCTACGGACTTCCTGAGTCAGCATCGCAGAATCCGGAACGCCGTAAGAACTAAGAAGCTTCTATAAAGGTCTTCTTTAGGAAAGCATTGAACGACGAATGAGGGAATCAAAACGGTCTACGAGGAAGCCGTGATGAGATTAAGACTGATTGTTGCGTTGATAGTAATACTGGCAGTCGGCGGAAGCAGCTCCGCGGTCAGAGCGCGGGGGCAAGACTCTGCTCAGCAGACAAAGGCTTCTTATGAGGAAGTGTTCCAATCTGTCTGGCAGACGGTTAACGACAACTTCTACGATCCGAGTTTCGTGGGCGTGAACTGGCGCGCCGTAGGCGAGCGTTATCGCCCACAGGTGGCGAAGGTTAGAAGCGATGTCGAGTTCTATGAACTTATGGTGAGGATGCTAAAAGAACTCCCCGTCTCCCATCTTGAGTTCAGAATGCCCGTTCAACAAGGCCGCGTTGGCGTCGGGGCGCTCACTCACACCGTCGAAGGCCGGCAAGTCGTCACCTCCGTAGCACCGGCGTCTGACGCGCAGCGCCAGGGACTGCGCATCGGGGATGTCATACTTACCCCGGAGAAAACATTGGGAGTTGTCGGGAGCACGGCCATGTTGCGTGTCAGAGGCTGCGCGGGTCGTGAACGCGTCGTGGAGGTTCGCCGCGAGGCACACGGTCAGCCGGAAAAGCCTTCTTTGCGCTGGCGCACCTTTGGAGTCAGACCTGATGCGAGGATTGGCTATCTGCGCGCGGTGCGCTTTGATGACGATGTCGCCCCCGCGGCCGACGCGGCGATGGCTGACCTCCAAAACACGGCCGGTTTAATCATTGACGTGCGCGACAACTACGGTGGCAACACGTCATTCATACGCCTGAGCAGCTACTTCAGCGCGGGTCAGCACCTTGTCGCGGCCCTGCTCACGCGCCCATACCTTGAGCGGCTGCGGCGAGCGCCCGAGCAGATTGACCCGACGACACTGCCAAAGGCCGTCGGTGCATACACGGGCGCCGGGGTGTTCGAAGCGATGAGGAGCAACGGCGGCGCGGTCGCCCTCTACAGCGAAGACTTGGGCGACAAAGGCTACCGCGGCAAGGTGATTGTTTTGATCAATGAGGAGACGGCCAGCGCGGCTGAAGGTTTTGCGTGGCACATGAAGTTGAAGACAAAGGCGACGCTGATCGGTAGGACAACGGATGGCGCGCTGTTGGGGGCCGAATATTACACCCTGCCCGGCGGCTGGCGGCTTAGCGTGCCGACTCACGCCGGCTGGGGGCCGGACGGAAAATCGGTGATCGACAAGCCTGTCTCGCCTCATATCGAAACGCGCTGGACGCAGCGTGACATCTGCGAAGGGCGCGACCCGGACATTGCTAAGGCACTTGAAGTACTTGCAGAAAACAGGTGAGCGAAATTCCTCGGGACTATGCTTCGTTGATACTATTCCCGGCGGTGGTGCGCGAGCCGAAGCGCTATTGTATTTGACTCACGGGCTTAGACCTACCACGGAGGTGAATGGTGGCGCAGGTTTCTCACGCCGGTTCTGAAATCGATCGTCGCGTTTTTCTACGTAGCGCCCTGGCTGCGAGTGCTTTTCTCATAGCCGCGCGCACGGATCAACGGCTGGCACGTGCCGCTGAACGCCGTTTCGCGCCAGTCAAAGTTTCACGCGATCGGATTATTCGTGAAGTCGTTGGCCTGAGACCGTATCGCCCCGAGGGATTTGTCGTGGACGCCGAGCGCGTCGGCAACAAACTTCTGATCCATAACTACGGGCACGGTGGCGCCGGCGTCACGCTCTCCTGGGGCACGGCTTCATTGGCCTTAGATTTAGCAAGAGACTTTCTGGCAGCGCGGACGTCTCGCTCTGGGCGAAGTTCCCGACCAGCGCCACACCGACGGTTTGCCGTTCTCGGTTGCGGGGTCAACGGCCTCTCGACAGCGCTTCTTCTGCAGCGCCGTTTTCAGGATGGGCCGGGGACGGTGACCATCTATGCGAAAGACCTGCCGCCTGAGACTACCTCAAACATCGCGGGAGGATTCTGGTATCCGACATCGGTTTATGACTCGCAATCCGCGTCAGCGAAGTTTACCGAACAGTTTCGCCTCGCTTGCCGGATTTCCAACCAGGCGTACCAACTGCTCGTCGGACCCGAGTATGGCGTGCGCTGGATAGATACCGTCGAGCTGTATCGAGACGAAGCATCGGTCCGGGGTGAGCTGCCAGGCGGCAACGATCTCTATCCGCAGCAGGGAGTTCATCGAGACGCGGAGCGTTACTTCGGATTTCCTTATGCTCGCCAGTACAGCACGATGTTGATCGAGCCTCCGGTCTATCTCAATGCGCTTCTTCGCGACTTCTACATTGCCGGCGGGAAGCTCGTGGTCAAGGAATTCCGCAACCGTGAAGAAATCATGCGCCTGCCCGAGCCGGTCATCATCAACTGCACGGGCCTTGGCGCGCGTGCGCTTTTTGGCGATCAGCAACTTCGCCCTGTGCGCGGCCAACTGGAAGTGCTGCTGCCGCAACCTGAGATTGATTACTGTTATCTGAGCAGCGGCTACATGTTCCCACGGCGGGATGGAATAATCCTGGGCGGCACGTGGGATCACGATGATTGGTCGCTCGCGCCAAAAGCCAGACACACCACTCGAATCCTCGAAGAACATGCTGAAATAATGAAGGGACTGAAGTAACTATTACTGCTTAAGGCATAACCTGTAGCCTGACCTTAGATTGGCTCACGAATTATTGTAGGTATAAACCATGGGAAGATTGAGGCTAATACTCCTGTGGTGTCTGGCTCCGCTTCTGGTTTGTTTCGTCCTAACTATAATCGGAGTTGTCATCCACAATGTAAGTTTGATTGCCGTATCAGGTTTCGTCCTGTTCTTCATTTGTTTTTGGCTATTTGCGTTTGCTGACCGAATCTTGGAGGTTCTTAAATCGGCTTACTCTAAATATCGACAACACCTACAAGCTCGTTCTCAATCGAATACGGATTTATTCATTATGAGATTGGCAGACTTAATTGGAAGCCTACCCATTCAAGTTGCGATAGTTATTAGGGCAGCAGCGCTTGCTTTGAGCTTTTGGCTGATCACAGGCTCGAGTCTTCCGGCCTAGAGTTTCAGAATAGCCGCCCTCAAGGACGACGTTTACTGATAGCTGCATTGATAGCTTTTCTGCTGGCGTTCATTTTTGAGTACTGGGCGAAGGTCCGAACCTTTGTCGGCGGTTTCAAAAGTGGAGCAGTCATTATGTTGCTCATTGCCCTCAGCAAAGATCTGAGTTTCCTGGGATATATGAATCTCTTCAGAGGATTCACGCCGGTCATCGTCGATGTTTTAGGAGAGACCGTGAGGGTAGCCATTGCCGGCGGCGTGATCGGACAAGTGCTGGGTTTGATGAGTCAGGAAAAAGAAACGGCAGTGCAATAATCAGCATATCAGTGTCACTTCCACCAAAGCATAAGGAAACGCGGGTCTTCTGTGGCCCTGTCATGAATTTGAGTTCGATACTAATTGCCTGGAAAGATTTGAAAAGGGTGGGAACGTTCATCTACTGACGTTAAGTGTATTGTGGTGCAACGTGTCGACGAACAACTCCTTCAACCGACGCCTTGATAGCTTTCCTTTCATCATTGATTTATCCTTTCCAGGTTGAATGCGGGCGCGGGTGATGCCAGGCTAGATTACTTTTTGTTTAAGTATGTCCCTCACGGACTTCTACCATGCTGAATAAAACGACGTATCAAATTTTGAGGGTGTTAGCCGTGCTGGTGGCGGTCGCCGCCAGCGCTCTGCTCTCCTTAGTTATGCTTTGGCTTATCGCTGGCGGCGGAGTAATCGCTTGCGGTAAAGGCATTTTCGACAGACCGATTTGGCCATTGGAGGTCTTAGTCTTAGTTGGTCTGCCCGCTGGCTTGCTCGTTGGCGCGATAGCTTCGGCCCGTTATTGTTCCAAGCGGCTGTGGCTGAGATAGGATCTGGCTGCCAAGCGCGGCGCAATCTAACAACCCATTAACGGCACACCGCGGGCTAAGAACTCTGCAACGCCCTAGTGCGTCGATGCGACAGATCTGCGGAGGAAGAAACGGCAAGAACGCGAGAGCGGTAGGACTTCACCCCTGAATCCTACCGCTCATCAGCGCGGGCGGTTTGTCTGGGCAGACCGTAATACTACCCAAAAATCTAAGCCACGCAATATTTAATTTAAGCTTTAAATTGTTTTGATAAGTCTATACAAACAGCTTAGCGGTATTAGATACTAAAGAAACATAGCAAAGCCGCCGTCAAAGCGTGGGAGCCAGTAACAGCGGCTTCTCCGCATCAACCGTCTCTTGCGGTAAGAAACGGCGAGCGGAACAGGGAGTTATCCCACCCAGAATAACTCCCTGATTTAGTTCTAAAGAGCTTTATGAGGTTCGGGCGTGTCTGCTAAGATGCGCGCGTTCTTTTTGACAATCAAAACAACGGCTAATGCGTAGCTCAAACCTCAACCTCAAAGTCGAGTAAATGAGAAACGCCGTTGAGAAACAAAGGATTCTCACGGCAGAGGCATTGAGCAGATACATATTATTGGCAATTGCCAATAATAACAAGCCTGAAATATGCGGCCCATCAGGAGGTAAGTTCTGATGGGTACGTATCCGCGTTTGAGACAAGAACGGTTGCCCGAAAAGTTGCGCGCAATTCGGCTTGCGCTTGAATTATCCCAAAGTGAAATGCTCAAGCGACTCGATGCGGTGGAATTGATTGCCTACAATCGGATCTCCGAGTTTGAAACAGGCAAGCGAGAACCACCATTACTGATACTGTTAAGATATGCGCGTGAGGCAAACGTTAGCACCGAGACTCTCATTGACGACGAACTTGACCTACCCGCCAAACTTCCCGCCAGACCGAAGCATTCCCGCAGCTGAAACACCAGGTTCTTTTTGGAAAGGCTGAGCAGGACTAGTGCGCCTGTGCCTAATCGTTACAAACTATGGACTTAATGCGGAAACCGGCGGGCTGGCTTTCAGTGACAAAGCGATTTTGTTAGGTAAGAAAACTCCTTCCTTAGCTAAGAAAGCTCGTTCCTTAACTAAGAAAGCTCCTTCCTTAGTTAAGAAAACTCCTTCCTTAGCTAAGAAAACTCGATTCTTAGCTAAGAAAACTCCTTCCTTAGTTAAGAAAATCATTTTCTTAGATAAGAATGCCGCTTCGTTGCCTAAGAAAGCTCCGCTCTTAGCTAAGAAAGTCATGCCGTTAGGTAAAAGCGAGATGTTCTTAGCTAAAGAAGGAGCGTCATTAGGTAACGATGACAGTTCGTTGGCCAATGCCAGTCCCGGATGGACGACTTGTTTATAGACCAAGTTCATTCTTTCGAATTTGGAGCCCGTTTACCGGCGAAATAGCGCATGTCGCTCCTTACAGAGCTAGTTGAATAACTCTCCCTTTGCGAGTCTATAAACATGTCGCCGCTCTGCGGCTTTTGTCGTCGCTACGCGAAGAGACCATTCTCATCGCTTCCGCTTGTAGGTATCGCTCAGACGTCAGATTGTTCTGAGCTGGAATTGCATCAGTAGCAGAAACTTTTTCTTGATTTCAAAACGCGAATCGATTAATTTCTCGCCGACGCCCGCTCACACCCGGGCAGCACCTCGCATCCCCTCAACGCCATTCCTCAAGGGAGATTATTTATGGCGACAA
Organism: Pyrinomonadaceae bacterium; assembly: GCA_963702045.1. Taxonomy (GTDB): domain Bacteria; phylum Acidobacteriota; class Blastocatellia; order Pyrinomonadales; family Pyrinomonadaceae; genus JACMLC01. Next base: position 2,434,576 of record OY969701.1, on the reverse strand, counting down.
AAGTCAAACTAGGTCTCAACAACTTATCAGTGACAGAATTGATCGAGCGGGCTCAACAGATCACTACGGCCATGACCGGCAATCCTGATTTTGCAACGCCCAATCCAGCGCTAACGGCGGTCACCGCCGCGACTAACGACGTAGTGGCTGCCAACAACGCGTCGAATCAGGCCCGGATGGAATCGAAAGCGAAAACCACCGCGCTTAACGATAGGGTGGACACACTGCGCGGGATGTTGACGCAACTCGGCAGCTACGTCGAGAACATCGCCAACGGAAAGGAAGCATTGATCCAGAGCGCGGGCATGGATGTGAAGGCTGCGCGGAGTGCGAGCGCAGCGCCAGGAGTGGTGTCGGGCTTTGAGGCTACAACGGGCGATAACGACGGCGAGATAGATCTCAGTTGGAACTCACTCGATGGCGCGTCGAGCTATGTCGTCGAGCGTAGTCTGGCTGGTCCACCCGCTGCCGGGTGGGAGCATCAAGCTACAGTCACAAAGTCGCGCATGACCGCGAACGGGCTGACGAGCGGGACGCGATACTGGTTCAGGGTCGCGGCTGTGGCTCCTAAGGGGCAAGGGGGCTGGAGCGATATCTCTACAAAGATCGCGCCTTGACTTAAGACCCAAACTTTGATGGGCGCGTAATTTTGTGTAACTGATCTCGAAGGGAGACGCCCGCGGTTCAACCGCCGTGGGCGTCTTCGGTCTATGCCATCATGCGGTCACGGTGAACTCGAGGAAGCCAATAACGATCGCGATCAGTCTGTTAAGAAGGGAGTGAGGGGTCTGCGGCTGAGGGTTCCGTGCTTAACTACTTACATCCGGGGCGCGGCGGAGGGTGCTTTGATTGGTGCAGCCCGGTCAACTCTGAGGTTGGGCATCTGTACTTTTCTATAGATATATTAAGATGCGGTAGATGTGCAGTCTCGGAATTTGTCAGGAGGAAATTTCTCGCAAAGGCGCAGAGAACAGAAAGCAGAAGGCGCAAAGAGCAAGCAATGTTAGCAAGCTCAGAAATTGCAAAGATTATAAATGATTTCTTTGCGTCTTCTTCTTTCTGTTCTGCGCGCCTTTGCGTGAAACCGTCTTATCTTTCGCTTAATGCAAACTGCACCACTACCTTAAGATGCCAAGACCTTGAACTAAGGAGACCGCAATCATGACCCTTGCTGACCTGGCAAATATCTCAACGATTGCACAAGCAATTCTAGTAATTGTTTCGCTTGGTTTTATCTGGCATCAATTGAGGCAGAGTACCAAGCTGGCTAAGGCAGCCAACTCTCAAGCATTAGTCGAACACGCAGCTTCTTTTAACGCGATGTTGATTCAGAGTAGTGAACTGGCAAAGTTATGGTATCTCTTCGGTCAGAATATTTCAGATGCAATATCGGTTGTGCGCTATCGAGAGCTTTTGGTTCAGTGGTTAATATTTCATGAGAATATTTATTACCAATGGAGAAAAGGGCTTCTTGATTCTGAAACATACAACTCCTGGCTGGAAGACCTCAAACACACGGTTAGCAATCACAACCTGGAATTAGTCTCTAAGGATGTACGGAAGATTTTTCCCGGCAAATTCGGGAATCATATTCTTGAACTAAAAGACACTGTGGCTATATCTCCTCCGAGGAACGCTGCCTAGTACCTCATTCAACCGGAGCGCGAGTTAGCTTGCATTTCATCGCGAAGTCGGATGGTTTCGGCATTGTGTGCGTGCTTAGTTGATTAGTGCGTTAGGCGCCAATCAATTCTGTAGATGATGCTTTAAGTTAGGAGTATCTTAAGTCACGAATGAGTGTTACCCGCCGAAGCACCCAGACACCTTACCGCGCTTGTGCGCTCATCGGGCTTGGCGGCCTCTTCGCCGGCATTACTGGGCCACTCCTCAGCACCTTCGTCCCGCCGCTCGTACGCGATGCGCTCGGTGATCAGCGCACGGCAATCGGTGCCGTGATGGCTATCGATAACTGGCTGCTGCTCCTTCTCGTGCCGTTGGCCGGACCCGCGTCAGACCGTGCCAGGGCCGAAGGGCGAGGACGGATGCGCTTCATCCTCCTCGGTCTCGTGTTATCGGCTTTCGGGATGGCGGCTCTTCCCTCAGCAGCCGCACTCGGCTTCCCCCTCCTTATCGCGGCGATGGTCCTCCTGCACACAGGCATTAACGTGCAGCGTGCGCCTTTCCAGGCGCTCATAGCCGATGTCGTGCTATCTCGCTACCGCTCGCTTGCGACAGGTTCCGTGACTTTCCAGATGTGCGTGGGGGCCGTCGCCTATCTTATGTTGGGCCGAATGTTCGGCATGCGAACGGCGTTTCCGGTCGCGGCCGTCAGCGTTCTCGCCATCGCCGCGGCGTTCGCTCTGTGGCTACGCGAGCCGGCGTCCGCACAGGTCACGTTTCGGTCGCTCGCGGAGGCTGCGTGGTCTGCGGTCCGCGGGGTGATGCCCGGCCTCCGGCCAATCTTCTTTGCCTCACTCCTTCTGCAACTGACCTTTCAAACTTTCACCACGTGGTACGCGCTGCACAGTACCGAACGTTTTGGTCTCCGGCCGGAAGACGTCACCATCGGGTTCATCGCCTGGGCCGCCGGAGGCGTGATTGGCGCCTTGCCGGCGGGCGTTATCGGTGTCCGCCTCGGACGCAGAAACGCGATGCTCATAGGCTTCGCCGCCCTGGCCGCCTGCCTCTTTGCACTCGACCGGGTCACGCAATTCGCTCACGCCGTTCCGCTGCTAGCGCTCGCTTCGGCCTGTTGGACGTTGCCGACTGTGAATGCCTACCCGCTCTTCGTCGAGCCCATACCGCCACAGCATCGCGGGGTCCTCGCGTCGTTGTTCCTGCTCTGCCTGGCGCTCGGAGGCGCGATCGGAGACCCGTTGAACGGTCGTCTCTTCGATCTACTCGACGGGTATCGTGCTCTCTTTCTTCTCATGGCGTGCTACACAGGGCTGGCTTTCCTGACCGTGCTCTTTATCCCCCGCGGGATTGGCGAGGCCGACACCGGACCGGTCAACCCAACAGCCTAACAAAGGCACGCGCCCGACTGCGAATAGCGTTGCCTTCATGCGCGAGGCTCGAGCGTTAACCTCAATCACTCAGAAAGTAGAGAAACCCCAATGATTCTTTCGATCATGCATAAACCGGGCATTGCTACGCTAATGCCTGCGCTATTGAGCTTTCTTGTCCTCAGTTGTTATTCAGGGCAGAAGGGTGGCGCGGCAAATGCTCAAAAGTCTCAGAGCGAATCAACAAATGGAAAGGTTCAACAAATGACGTCTAATGATTTGCAGATTAAAGAAGAAATCCTGGGGCTAAGACAATTTCTTTACCCGGATTATTTTTGCGGTCGGAAGACATAAAACACAATCTCAAGCACGACCCCGCATACTGGATGGTCTCCGCTTATGCGAAACAACAACTCGGTAAACTTCCAGAGGCGCGGCAGAGTCTTCGTGAGGTTCTCCGAATGCCCCAACCTGAGTCCAGATTGGTGCTAAATATCTGGAAAGTTCTTCGTGAATTAGGCGAGAAACCTGAAGCCAGAACAGCCAATCAGGTTCTCGGAGTTGTCGTTGAGATAGAATATGAGCAATCCGTCGTGATTGTGGCGGGTTATGCCGACGGAGAGTCGCGTCTATTGCTCGGCGGCGGCGGCGGCGGTGTTATCGGGAAGAAGGAGTCCTTTCCTGAAGAAACTCGTGTGGCCGCTAAAGAACTGGTTGCTGCAGCTCAGCCCTTCGTAAGTAACTTGCCGTTGGAAACTGCACGCGATTTACCTAAACAGGGACAAGTTCGATTCGCACTACTGACCAGCAGTGGTACATATATTTTCAAGGAAGAGATTGATAACCTGGAGAGAGAGAACAGTCGATACGAGACGATTTGGGGAGCAGCCAATTGGCTACTCCAATCGTTGCTTAAATTTATGTCAGAGGAAAAGGAAAAATAGCACGGTCCAGTGCCTTTGGCTTGAACTCGGATCGCGCGCCGCAGCTGAAGGCTAGCGTCATGCCGCCCCTGCCTATGACGAAGGAAGAATACGAGTCACAGGTTCGATTGCTTATCGGCCATCGTATCGCTAATGTTCGGTACCACGAAATCGCATACGCTGATGGGAGCGGAGCACCAGCGGCTGAACCTAACTGGAACAAGAATCCGGCGTTCGACTCGCTCGATTATGGAGTCGACCTCGACTTTGACGACGGCTCAATGTGCCATGTGACCTGGGGAGCCGAGTTTGAACAATACGGCCTCAGTATCCAGCGGACCCCGCAACAATACGTCGGCACGATCCGAATCTGGACAGTGACGCACGAGAGCCGCTGGCAGCCTTCGATGGGCGAGCCGATCGCAGCCGTAGAGGTGTACTGGGGTTGGGTTCAATACGAAGGCGACTCGAAGCGCGCGGAATACCCGCAAAGTCTAAGGCTGACATTCGAAAGCGGCGCTCAGGTTTATTTCTCTGCACTAGAGGTTCGAGACAACGACTTTCGTATGGGCTGTATGGACCACGTCACCATATTCTTCGATGGCGTGGTAGCCGAGGAGTACGGGGCCTGGCCTCATGGCAAATAACCATTCAGATATTGGGACACGGAGGTAACGACAGTGGCGGAGCTCATACAGGAATACTCAACGCGCGTTATTGGTCCAAATGGTACGACTTATATTGTGCGTAGTTATGCGGAGGAGAGAGCCGATGGTACATGGACGGGATGGCTTGAATTTCATTCGTCTGACGCCAGTAAGCCAGTGTTGCGCACTGGTCAGGAGACATCACAGCCGAACCGAGTGACGGTTGAATATTGGGCGTCGGGGCTGGAGCCAATTTACTTTGAGGGGGCGCTATTGCGGGCCGAGTGAAGCCGTCTTAGGCTAAGGTGAGAGGTCAGTGTCGCCTACTAACTCATCAACTACGACAATCAATATGAAACGTCCGCTTATCATTTGGATCGCACAGGCCATGCTCATCTTGCTTGGTCTTCTCCTGTTTTCTGCATTTCTACTAAATGTGGTAGTTCTTTTAACCCATCGGGAAAATCAGGTATCAATACTCCCCATACTGATTGTCTATGCAGTATGGCTCGGCATTGTAAATGTTGCTGCTAGTACTTCGCTTATCATTCTCTAAAAAAGTAAGAGAGTTTTTCCGAACGGAAATAAGGACAGTTGAATGACTAAATCGAATCGCAGCTCAGCAGAGCCTGGCAGCTGACGGCCCGATAGCATGCTTCTCAAATAGCCTCATTCCTTCAGCCTGACCCGCAGCCGTTTATTGATCTTCAGCAGCGAGTTGTTGCTACAGGGTTAGAATTCAAGCCAAGTGCGCTCACCTATATTCCGCACTGCACAATCGCAAATCTTCAGAGCAATCCGTCTGATGAAGCCGTCAGTGAAATCTATGGCATTCCGTCTTCTGAAGAAGTCAGGCTTGAAGTTCTAAGTCTGTATGCTATAAATCGATCAGGATGTCATCTGATGCATCAAACGAAGCTATGCGGCGAACGGGCTCTTTGATGTCCAGGATACGGCTTTCGGTAACATCACAACGAACCATTCCCCAGAAAATTCTGCCTAACGTACGCTACGGTTTCCTGCAGCGTTTCGCCCGGATCGCGAGCAGCGAATCCCAATTCCTGCTCGGCCTTCGCTGAATCGAAATACCAAAAATACTCAGCCATCTCGACTGCGGCCGGTTCGATCGGCGGCGCGAGTTTCCAATGTTTGTAAAGAGCATGGAGGACTTGCGCGCCGGCTACGGCAACCTTTGACGGCAACGTAAATCGTGGGGCGTTGATTTTTGTAAGTCGCTCGAGCCGGCCGAAGAACTTCGCAAAGGTCCAGTTAGCAGCTCCAAGCAAATATCGCTCGCCGTCTCTTCCTTTGGTCATTGCTACGCGAAAAGCAGCAGCCGCGTCGCGCACATCCACGAAGTTCAAACCTCCCGATGGCGTCGCGTTGATTTTGCGGGCCATGAAATCGAGGATTACTTTTGTTGAGCTGAGACGATCGTCGCCGGGTCCGAGCAGCAGACTTGGATTCATGATTACCAATCGTCGATCGCCGCCGCTAAAGTGTTCGATCGCGACGCGTTCCTGATAAAACTTGCTCGCGTAGTAAGGCCAGCGCGAGATTATGTCGAGCGGCGGAGGCCAGTCTTCGTCCGGAACAATCTCTTTGTCATTAGTAACCGCGATCGTTCCACTGGTCGAAGCCAGCACGATTGATCGAACGCCGGCCTCACGCGCGTTTTCGCAGAGAACCCGTGTGCCATCGACGTGCACGTTGTACATATCGCGCGCGTCGTCGTTTTCGCGCGAGACACGACCGGCCAGATGATAGATCTCAGCGACGCCGTCGACGGCCCGCTTTACGTCCTCCGGATTCGTGATCGACCCGGTGACAGCTTCGACGCCCAATTCTCCTAACCAACCCGGAGCCGACGTGGCCATTACGCGCAGGTTGGTTGCTCCGTCCGCTACCAATTGGCGGACCAGGTGCGCACCGAGAAAGCCCGTACCGCCGGTGATCAAAGTCTTCGGCTGCGGACGGCGGGCGAGGGCACCTGATTTCTTCGACGTCGCGGACGACTCCACGGTCTTCGAAGTCGCTTTACTCTTACGAGTCGCGGTTCCTCTGGTTTTTGTACTTGTCACTTGTCACTCGTCACTCGTCACTGTTTCTTAGTCGCCGACAGCCGACATTTCATCTGACTTTGCTGCCGCTTCTTCGCGCTCTGCGGTCGCGGCGCGCCGTTCGCTCTTCCATCGCTTGCGCAATGCCTTCGCGTCAAACACATGTCGTGTTCGGTCGCGCAGGTTCTCGACCTCGTGCCGGGTAAACGCGGCTATCAATCGATAGGCTTCGGCACGCGCCATTCCTCTGGTCATCTCTTCCAGCTCTTCGTGCGAAAGATAGCGGCCGATGCGCGCGCCAATTTCTCGGCTCTTAATCAAGTTCGAGCCCTTTGGCATCGCTTCGTAAGTTCCATAAACGAAGATCGGCAGAATACCCACCTTACAAGATAGGGCCAAATAGCCGATGATCGGTTTGAAGTCAGCCAGATCGCCGCTGAGCGAGCGCGTGCCCTCGGGGAAGATCAGCGCGTTGTAACCGCGTTCGAGAAACGATCGCGCGTGTCTGAGCGATTGACGAAGCGAGCCGCTGCGCTCCATCGGCACCAGGTTGGTGAAGTTATCCATGTAGGCGCGCTTGTATTTGTTATCGAAGAAATAGTCCGCCGCAGCCAGCGCGACCATATCCTTGCCCGCGTCGGCCAGCGCCATCTTCACCAATCCCATGTCCAGGTGCGACGTGTGATTGGGCGCCACAATGAAATTCGTGTGGACGGGAATGTTCGTCTGTCCTTCGTATTTCGTGTGGAGGAATTTCTCGTAGAAGACTCGCTGCAACGCATCCAGACCCTTGTTTCCAACGGTCTTCACCAGCGAAGGGATGTAGATCTCTTCTGAAAGCTCAGTACGCTTTTCTACTCGCGGCGTTTCAGTCGCCTTGCGTCCCGCTTGTCGAGAGACCGCGTTTGAGAGTTCGCGAATGTCCTGAACCTCGTTCAACGTGTCTGGTGAAATGACAGTACCGCCGGCGTTCTCGACCGCGGTTGCCAGTTCGACGTACATCAAGCTGTCAAAGCCGAGATCAGCCAACCGTGTGTCCAGCGTTACCTGCGCGCGGGGCCGGCTGGAAACGGTCGCCACGACGTCGAGCAGCCATGAATGCTTTTCATCGCGCACGGATTCCGACTTGACGCGGTTGGCGGTGCGCACGCTTTCTTCGAGCGTTTGCATTGCGACGATCACGTCCCGACGTTTGACCTTCTTGGTAGCAGTTCGCGGCAACTCGCCGTCCCAAAAATGCAGAACCTTGACGCGTTTGAAGAAGGGAAGCGCGGACGAGACATCCCGAAAATGCTCTTCGACTTTCTTGTGCGTCTCGGCCCGCGAAAGCGAGATGTCGTAATCAAAATCGGGAACGACCAGACACGCGATCTTTTCGCTGCCGTCTTCGTCCGGCAATCCGACGATGCTTAGCTCCTTAATCAGCGGCGAGTTGCCGTAGACCTCTTCGAGTTCATCCGGATAAACATTCTTGCCGTTCGAATCGACGATGATGTCTTTCGAGCGGCCCACCAGATAAAGATTGCCATCGTCGTCAAAGCGACCGAGATCGCCTGTGTACAACCAACGTTCAATCAGCGCTTCGTCGGTCGCGGCTTTGTTCTCGTAGTAGCCGAGCATCACGTTTGGACCACGAGCGATAATTTCGCCGATGCCGCTGGCGTCGACATCCGCAATCTTGATCTCAACACCCGGCAACGGCTTACCGACTGTTCCGGCAAGCATGCCGTTGCGCGGGCGAGTGACCGTCAACACCGGCGACGCTTCGGTCAATCCGTAGCCTTCCAGAATCGTGAAGCCGAGGCCGTGAAAATCTTTCTGAACCTTTTCGCTTAGCGCGGATCCGCCGCTGATCAAATAGCGAATGCGTCCGCCCAGGCCTTTATGAATTGGATAGAACGCGAAGGCGCCGAGGTTGAGCGGAGTGTTATCGCGAAGCCACGCGTTTGCGCGAATCAACAAGTCCGCGGTGCCGCCTATCCACTCGCTGCGCTCGTTGAATTTGTTCTTGATACGGCGATGAAGAAGTTCCCACAACGCCGGGACGCCGACCATTCCGGTCACGTGGCCGTTCTTGATCGAACGAGCCAGCGCCTCACCTGACAACTCTTCCAGATAAGTTATTTGCGCGCCGCGGCTGAGCGGCGTCAGAAAGCCGGTCGAGAATTCAAAGGTGTGATGAAGCGGAAGCACCGACAAGACGCCATCGTGCGTCGACATATCGAAGACGGACGAAAGCATCGATGTCATGCTGGTCAGATTGCGGTGCGACAGCATCACGCCTTTTGGCCGACCGGTCGTGCCCGAAGTGAAAATGAGAGACGCCAGCGATTGGGGATGAACTCGCGCCGGAAGCAGCGCCATCCTTTCATCCTCGGTTTCCTGGTCCGGCATCGCAAAGACTTCGTCGAAACGCCATATCCTGGTTTCTTCGAGCTCGGCCGCCGCTAATCGCGAAGCCAGCTCGGGATGGTCGCGATCCATCTCTTTGCTGATCACGATCCCTTTCGCGCCGCCGGCTTTTGCAAATGTAACTACGTCGTCGGTCGAGCTGGTCGGATCGACAGGGATGCATGACGCGCCGGCCTTCATCACCCCGAAATAGGTCATTCCCCATTCGGGCGCGTTGTTGCTCAAAAGCATTACGCGATCGCCCGGCCTTACCTGTTGGCTGGCGAGGAATGCGGCAGCGCGAGTCGCGAGCTCGCGCAGGTCTGCGTACGTGTATTGTTCGTTGCGTCCGTCGCGCTCGATGCGCATAGCAACGCGCGTGGCGTGACGTTTGGTTGTCGTCTCGAACAGCTCCAGCAGATCGCGATACGTGTAGACGCGTTTCGGCTTCTCGCGCATTTCGTCTTCCAACGTCGGGAAGACCCACTTCTTCAAACCCGGGAAATGCGTGTTCATCCAGTAGTCGTACCAGTCAAGCTGTTCCGGGTTCCACTGAAGAAGTGCGCGTTCATCCTTTCGGATCCGTGCGAAAAGAGAGCGAATGTTGTCGGCGCGAAAAGTGTAGGCGTTCTCGACCATGAACGGCCGGAACATTTCAAAAGCTTCCGTAGTTTCATGCGTCAACTCTTCCAGCCGATCGACGCGTTCCTTCACGCGATCTATGACGTCCGTCACACGGCCGCCGCCCCAACGCGGGCGCACCCGATCCAACAGTCCGGATACTTTCTTCGCGGCCGCATTCACCATCGGCGTCGATGTCGAATCGAACCGAGACGGCGTCACCGGCTTCGTTTCCATTCGCCCGGCCAACTCGTTGATCAGCTTGAAGCCGGTTTCCTTCTCGTGAAAGTGCTTTCGTTTGTAGAGACCCAGCAATCCGACGATCCTTCGCATGTCGTTTGGATTCGAATCGCCTGTAGCTGCCTGGTGAACCAGGCGCGGTTCTTCGACACAGGCCTGGGCCGCAACCGCCAGCATGACTGAAGCGACTTGGTCGACGGGCGTGATGTCCAGAACCAGCTTTTCGTTTACGGGTATCTGTGTCTGGCCCTTTAGCGTGATGAAGATCAGCGGTGCGGTTGTGGTGAAGCCTTCGTTCCAACCCGGGAACGGATACGAAACCGACGATTCGACAATGCTGGGACGAACGATCGAGCGTACGACGCCGGTCTCAGCCGCGACCAATTGCTCGCCCAGGCTTTTGGTGTAGGTGTAGATGTTGGGCCAGCCCCAGTACGCCGCGCGATCGATTCCCAAGTCGGTCAAACGCGTTCGTGTCCAGACTTTTCGTTCGCGCGCCACTGCCAGTCCCATTGCGTCTACGTCATCGGGATCGCGTCCTTCATCGATCAGACGCTGGCGAGCCAATTCGCGAAAACGCGCGACCATCATCGAATCGCGGGCTTCGTCCTTGACGCGTTCGGCCAGTTTTGCGCAATCGCGTATTTCCTGCTCGACCGAAAATTCGACGTCCGGCAGTTCGTCGCGACGAGGGAAATACCCGATGACAGGATCGCTTTCCCATACAGCGCCCGATCGGTTGCCGGCAACGAAGCAGGTCGAAACATGAACCAGCGCGGGTCGTTTCATCCGCTTGGTAAACGCAATCACATTTTGCGTTCCGACCACGTTGGTGCGCAGTGCGCTTTCGAGCGTCGGGTTGAACGTCACATTTCCCGCGCTGTTGATAACGACGTCGATGGCTTCGGCGATGCGCTGTGCCTCGTCTTCGGTGTAGCCCAGATTGTTGTCGCCGATGTCGCCGCCGACTACTTCAACTTTATCTTTTATGAAACCTTCGAATGCAGCGCCGTATCTTTCGCGCAGCGGGTCAAACGGCGGCGCCGTGATGACATTGTTCCAGAACCGAGTCTGCGACTCGTCATTCGATCTTGCCCGCACTGTAACGTAAACCTTGCCGATATTCGGAAAGCGATGGAGCAACATGCTCAAGGTGACTTTGCCCAGAAAGCCGGTCGAGCCGATCAGGAAAATATTCCGGTCCTGAAAAAGTTCTGTCGGTGATAATTTCATCATTCCATATCCGCGATGCCGATCATCGGCTGATGCAGCATCGTTATCTCCGCCGAGCGGCCCATGTGGCTGCGCGCCATCGCGATCGCCTCGGTCAGATTGTCCGCGCGGTCCCAACCGAGCATTGCCGGGACGTGCGCGTTTTCAGCTCCAGCCGCGATGACTTTGCCGACGTGTTGCCGGCCGTTCTCGCCCCAATACCACATGAAAAATGGATGAGCGCCGTGATAGGCGTTGCCGCGGCGATACATCTCGACATACGAAGGATTGTTCGCGAACTCGCGTTCGTACTTGTCGCGCAATACATCCGCGTCGCGCGTTTCGGGTAACAATCGATTGAAAAACTCTATGTAGCTCGGGTGGAAGTTGTGATCGAACTCGTCGTAACAAGGGTGATGCAGGATCAGAACTCCACCCTTCTTAAGCAGAGGTTTGCCGCGGTAAAAGTTGAAGTGATAGCCAAGCGCCATCACCTGGACAAGCAACGGATTCAAAATCGAGTAGACGTTGTACGGCGATATGTCCGGAATTCCGGTTATCAAAATATCGCATTGTCCCTTTACCGGAATCGCGTATTGGTCAAATCCTTTTTCGATGATCTTTTTGTGAACCGGCTCGGTCCGCCCTGCGTGACAGGCGATCATTTCGTACTGTGCCGGGACAGCGTGAAGCATCTTTCGCCGTGCCGCGCGCGGCAACTTGCCCATAGTCAAACGCATCGCTTCATACTTCATCCGATCGAAAGCCGAGAAATCGTCTTCGTTCTTCAAAAGGAAATCCATATTCCCTTTGTACATTCGGTTGTTGATTGCCGTCTCGATGTGAAAAACATTCATGTGCTCGTCGACCAGCTTACCCAGCCGTTCGACTTTATGATTCAACTCCGAACGAGCGGGATCCATATAGCTATCTGAATCGCGAATCGTCTGCGGTTCATGATGCGCTCGCAGCGATTCGTAGTCGCAGAGTCCGACCGCGACCGATTTGTGGCCGCCGTCCATCGGGACCAGATTGATATTGACGTAAATGACCAGGTCGCTTTCCGCACAGCGTCGATTGATACGCAACGGTTCTTTGTGTTTTGTCTCGCCGAGTTTGACTAAGCCGTCCTGCCACTCCGCATCGTGGTTGTAGTAACGATCGGGATAAAAGTCGTCGAAGATCGCCGACCCAACCATCCGCTTCATTTCCCACTCGGTCATTTTGCGGTGAAGCGAATTCGCGATGATGATGTGGACATCGTCAACGCCATGACCGGCCAGCATGTCCAGCACGATTTCCAGCACGGTCTGACGAATATCCGGCGTCGCCATCGGAGGTAATGGCAAGCTGATATCGTCTACCGCGATTGTCACTCGCATGCCGGGTTCGAGCTGAGCAAACAGCGGATCGCAATCGTGCGGATGGTTCAGCGCATAGCGAATGGCTGCCTCGCGATTCGGCAACCCTTTGATCGGAGGGTTGGGATAAATCACGCGAGTTCCGATCGGAAGGTCTTCGAGAATAAAGTCCTCTCCCGAAGGAATAATTCGTGGCGCGCTGTCGCGGTCGATGTAGATTACGGATTCGTGGGTTTTTCGGCGTAGCTGGAGTGGCATAGTTGGTGAATAGTGAATCGTAAATGGTAAATCGAGCTTGACGTTTGCTTACGTGAAAACAGCGCGACAACTGTCAAAGGTTAACAACGGCCAAACATTTCCAGTCTCGAAAAACGAACTCCTTGTCAGATTTTCGTCCCGCACCTTCAGCGATATTCGCGGGCATCGAAACCGCAGCGCGGCGAAGTTGAGAAATCAACCCAAACCTTTCATCCTTAGGGAAGCGCTCGGTAACACATTTACTTCAGATTCAGCACAGGCCAATCATGATGCAGCGCCGTTTGTTTCAATCTCATATCAGGGTTTACCGCCGCCGGATGGCCCACGACTGACAGCATCGGAAGATCAGACATGCTGTCGGAGTACGCGTATGAATCGCTCAAGCTAATGCCTTCACGCTCGGCAAATGTTCGAATCCACGAGGCTTTCGTAGCAGCGGCCAAGACCGGCGGCAGAAGTCGCCCCGTAGCGATTCCGTTAACGAATTCCAAATGGTTTGCGACGTAGTCTTCAATCCCGAAGTGCTTCATCAACGGATTGACAGAAATGTCCAGAGCGCCCGTGACAACTACCTGCCGCAATCCGAGGCTTCGCGATTTTTCGATCAGCTCGTAAGCGCCGGGAAAGATTGCCGGCTTTAACACATCTTCGAACAACTGGTCGGCGAAGAATCGCAATCGATCTTCGGACTCGCCTTTGTATCGTTTGAAGAAGAGATCGTTAAAGACTTTGCGGCTATACTGATCCGTAGCGGCAAACAGAGGAATACTCAAGAGAGTAGACGCGCTCTTTTTGAAGGTGCGGAATAGACCCTGCTGGTTCTTGGAATAGAATCCGAGGGTATGAACAAGATTAGTACTGACTAGAGTTCCCTCTAGGTCGTAGAATGCAGCGGCTGCCACATCATCCTCCAAAGTTACCATGCGCGCCAGATTTTTTCTCAGCTCGCGCACGGGGCGTTTACGGACATGAATGCAGTTGAGCGAATATACATTATTCAAATGATTTTGGGTAATCCGTAATGTAACATTACTGTAATCGACGGTAAGATGATGACACGCGACGATTTTCGTAGTGGACTCAATTAAAAACCAGCTCAGTATCGATGATAAAAATTTGGTCTCCCGCAAAGGCGCAAAGGCGCAAAGGCGTTGAGCGATAACCCATCTTTACTGACTTCTTTGCGCCTTTGCGTCTTCGCGGGAACCTGTTTTTTGATGATTGTATTCGAACCTGACGCGTTGATAGCGACAATATGAAACTTAGAAACTTGTTTGTTCACTGGAGCGTTTACTCAATCCTCTTAGTCCTTCTTTCTTTTGCCGGAACCGCTTGTGGGTCTCGGGCTTCCGACCCGGCCCCGACGCTTCCGGTCGAAACTGCCTCGGTTGCTGATCTGATCGCGCAGGCTGACAAGGCTTATTTGCAGCGCGAGGATCTCGGCCAACTGCGAGCTGGATTGTCTGCGTTGCGTCGCGCGCGGACGGCGGACTTTCAGAACTATGAAGTTGCGTGGCGAATTGCCAAGCTCGATTACTATCTGGGCGCGCATACTAAAGACGAAGCCGAACGCGATAACGCGTTTCGCGAAGGCGTCGAATCGGGCGAGGCCGCCGTCCGTGTGCAGGCGCAGAAGCCGGACGGCCATTTCTGGCTCGGCGCGAACATGGGAGGCCGCGCGCAGGCCAGCTCGCTTAGCGGATTGGCGGATGCGGAAGACATTCGACGCGCGATGGAGGCCGTAATCAAGCTGGACGAAAAATTTCAGCACGGCAGTGCTTACATGGTTCTGGGTCAGGTCGAGCTGGAGCTGCCGCGAATAATGGGCGGCGATCCGAAGCTCGGCGTGAAGCATTTGGAAAAGGGATTGGAGTTTGGACCCGACAACTCGCTGCTGCGTTTGAGACTGGCAGAAGCTTATCTGGCTACCGGACGAAAGGATGATGCGCGGAAACAAATCGATGTACTTCTGTCGATGAAGCCAAATCCGGACTACGTGCCCGAGCACAAGGAAGCCACGGAAGAAGCGCGCAAGTTGCTCGAAACCAAATTCAACTAGGTGTCCGACAAACTTCAGTTTGTCGACGACATGCGACACTCTGAAGTCTGTTAGAAGTTGAGTTGGCGTGGTCATAGGCGCGTTGAGTTGTGACGAAAGATTCGACAAGCTGAAGTTTGTCGGACATCAAGCAGGACATCAGGCCGGTTGACAGTCCAAGTCACTCTCATTTATAACCGTCAGTGTAGATAAATTGTTACTTCTTGCTCTGGGATTCAGTTTCGCGACCCCCACATGCGAAGCTGCTCCCGCCTCAGACAACCTTCATAACCTGGATCGCATAGTGTTGCCTTTATGTTTGGCATCATTCACGTTGATGTGTTCGTGTGGGAGAAGAATGCTTTCCTCTCTCAGTGGATAACTAAACTCACCATCCCTGATATCAGGTAATTCGAGGAGGACGAATGAAACAAAAGCTAATGTTATTGCTGGTGTTGGTCGCACTGGCCCTCACAGTTGTATTGTCGCGCTCGGGTCAGAACGCCAAGGCGCAGACAGGGGAAGACATGGACGCGGCGCGCGTCGCGCAGGAAACTGGCGATAAGACGGGTTCGCCACAGATCGATCCGGACGAATACACACCGTTCGAATTCAACGGCTATACATGGCGCAGCAAGAAGGCCTTTATCGAAAGCGGAGGGCGTTGCAACACGCGGCCCGTCGACGAATTCCAAGCCTCAGAAATTAATGCGGCATTGGCTCGGTTTAAGGCAGAACAGCGCGGCGGTGAAACGGATAGGCCGGGCGGTTCCGTTACCGTAAATGTCTATTTTCATGTCATTAACCGCGGGACCGGCATCTCAAATGGCGATGTTCCGCAAACTTGGTTGACCGCACAAATCAACGTTTTGAACAACGCTTACAGCGGTGCTACGGGCGGGTTCAATACTCCATATCGATTCGTGCAGGCGGGTGTTACTCGCACGACGAACACGACATGGTTCAACATGACTCCGGGATCGAATGCCGAAGCACAGGCGAAAGCTGCGCTTCGTGTTGGCGGAGCAAATGCCTTGAATTTCTACACGGCTAATCCCTCTGGCGGAACACTTGGTTGGGCCACGTTCCCGTGGTGGTATGCGGGAGATCCGCTGGACGATGGCGTTGTATGTCTGTACTCGTCGCTTCCGGGCGGGTCGGCGGCGCCGTACAACCTTGGTGATACGGGCACGCATGAGGTGGGTCATTGGCTCGGGCTCTATCACACATTCCAGGGCGGTTGCTCGGCGAACAATGACTTTGTCACCGACACGGCGCGGGAAAAGTCGCCTGCGTTCGGTTGTCCGGCAGGTCGTAACACATGTTCGCAAGCGGGTAACGACCCGATAACGAACTTCATGGATTATACAGACGATTCCTGCATGTTCCTTTTCACAGCAGGTCAATCCGCGCGTATGGATGCGCTTTCGCTTCAATATCGCGGGCTGTAAACTTACTTGATTGCTATTTCGGCGGGCGTAACTTCACTGCGCCCGCCTTTTTTTGTTTGTTGGCTTAGAAGTGAATACCGGCCTGCATATAAGGGAAGGGAACGTGTTCGGCTTCGCGCCCGCCGTCGCGCATCACCGCGAGCATCCGATCGGCGCCCGAATAATTGAGTGAGTGAACGAGAATTGTGGCATCGCGCTGGCGGTCAGGATTTGCCGCAAGCCAGGCGGCTACGGCGTATCCTGTTTTCTCGTCATCCAGCTCGGTGGCGAAGTAGTGCTCTTCGATTAGATCGTGATCAAGGAAGATCATTTGATAATCGTGTTCCGCCAGCCAGCTTTTCGCTTGCCCAACGTCGCAGGTGACGTCCAGCTCCGCGCCCGCCAGTTTCTCGCGAAACCAACTGCAGCGTGTTTCATCGTCTTCGACAATCAGTATGCGCATCATTATAAGGCCGGTAGAGACCAGGCCCGGTTGTGTAACAGAATGAAGTTCAGCATACGCGCAGACACCCGAATAAAAAAGGCAGATGCGAAATCGACCATCGTTTCGCATCTGCCCCTGCCTTGGTTGGCTTCGATATGTCTTAGGGTGAAGTTTCCTTAAAGCTCTGAACAACGTCCTGCAGCACGTCTTTCTTCGCGTCGTACGTAGTCTGAAGAGTCCAGGCTACGATCTGGTGGAAGTTCTTCGATGTCTCGACGGTTGTGTGAAGATAGACGACGTTAAGCCCCTTAATCTCGCCGCGAACTTCATATTGCAGCGCGGGACTGCCATCAATCGTCATATTCGTCGGCCCGGTTTTGGTCGATGAAGTCATCGACCTGGTCAAAGTTCCGAGAGTCTCTTCGGAATGGTCGTCGATCGTCATGCTCCGGTAATTCGCCTTGGGGTCCGTCAGCACGATCAAGTACATCTGGTTACTTGAGTCCGACGCCTGTAGTTCGGCTTTGTCGTTAAGCTCGGTCGACGTCTTCCATGTTGAGGGAGCGGTGATCCGAATCTTTCCGTCAGAGCTGATAATCGGAACACCCGAGCTCGCAGTTGAGTTCGAGTTTGACCGGTTAGAATTGGAGTTGGAGTTTGACCTGCTGGAATTCGAGTTGTTCGAGTTGTTGCTGTTTGAAGAACTGCTTGCGATCAGAACGATCGCAATCACAAGTCCGATAGCACCAACGATCAGAACCGCGGCGCCGCCCAGCACCCACGGAAGAATGCTCTTCTTCTTTTGCGGCGCGGACGCGCCGTACGCCGGCGGCGATGGAGACCACGACGGCGTCTGTTGCTGACCTTGCCCAGCGCCCGAGCCGAAACCACCCTGACCGGCGCCGGAACCGTACGAGCCCTGGCCCGCGCCTGATCCAAAAGACCCCTGGCCTGCGCCGGATCCGTACGACCCTGGCCCAGAACCGGCACCCGATCCGTACGAGCTTTGTCCTGCCCCGGACCCAAACGAGCCCTGTCCGGCCCCCGACCCATACGGGTTCGAAGCAGGTGGGGGCGCCTGCCCGCCAGGCATGGCGATGGTGGCCTGCGGGTCAAACGACTGCTGTGACTCTTCGAGTAGTGTCGCTCCGTCGTCCAGACAGAACTTCTGCGAGTCATCAGTGTACGTGCGATTGCATGTTGGACAGCGTTTCATTTGTGTCTCCGTTTATGAAATATGGTCTTGCGGTCTGTTCAAAATCTCGCAATGTCCGACAAACTTCAATTTGTCGATGACGTTGACTGAAAACACCTTCGTGCGTAATTACTCTACTAACGACAAACTGAAGTTTGTCGGACACTGCCGGCAGAGCCGAACCATCAACTCAAGTTCTGGTCGCTCTGACAGGACCAGTTGCCATTCAAATGTTTGCCAATCAAAATAAGCGGGATGGCGAAAGCGTGCCTTTGTTCGAAACGGTATTATATTGATTCCGGCGATAAGCGCAAAACTTTCTTTTTGAAGAGCAGACTTGTTACCAAATCTTCGATCTCTTCGCACTGATCCCGTCTTCAAATGTCTCTGAAACGCCCATTAATTCTGATTTCGCTTCTAATCCTCCTGGGGTTTACGACGCTCGGCATTGTTATATTCGCAAAGCTGCGCCGAGTTCAGTCCGCAACCGAACATAGCCAGCTACGAACAATCACCGGACCCCGTCAGAACGACCCATCGTTTGTTATCTCCGAACCGTTTGGCATTGCCGTCGACGCAAAGGACGTAGTCTATTTTACCGACGGAGAGACCGGCAAAGTCTGGCGAGTGATGAATGACGGCACAGTTAGCGAGGTTGCAAGCGGGTTGCTAACGCCTTCAGCGGTAGCCGCAGCGCCAGACGGAAGTTTGGTGATCGCGGAAACAGGCGCAAACGTGATCCGCCGTATTTTTCCCGACAGCGGCCGGCAAGAGGTTGTCGCGGGTGAATCCGGACGGGCAGGGTTTGCGGATGGCGTCGCCGGGCAGGCACTCTTCAACGGCCCGATCGGCGTTGCCGTTGGACCCGACGGAACGATCTTCGTCGCCGACACATATAACGATCGTATCCGTTCGATCGACGCGAGCGGACGGGTTAGCACACTGGCAGGAAGCGGCGAACCCGGTGACTCGGATTCTTCGGTTGGTGCGGCGGCGAGCTTCGACACGCCTTGCGGCATTGCCGTGGCTCCCGACGGCGCCTTGATCGTGGCTGACACCGGAAACAACCGCATACGCCGAATCGAGAGAACGGGTGCTGTTCGTACGATCGCTGGTAACGGCGATCGTAAAGTGGTTGATGGGATGTTGTTCGCGGCGTCGTTCAGCGAACCAACCGGAGTAGCCGTCGGCAGCGATGGTTCGATCTACGTCACAGATGCGGGTGGCGGCCGAGGCGGGGCGCTTCGCTTCATTGGGTGGGATGTGTTGCCGCGAGTCAGGACGCTGGTCGGTATTGCAGACGCGGGCCGGCAGGAAAGTTCATTGCCGGATGCGCGAATGGATCGTCCGTCCGGTCTAGCCCTCGCATCGGATGGTTCTTTGATATTTGCAGACAGTGGAAACAGGTTAGTAAGGGCCCTCGTCGGTTCAGAATCGAAGCGCGGCGCAGGCCTTTCGCCGGCCGACCAGGCCCCCACCAACACAAGCGACGTGCGCACGGATCGCGTTGCGCGCTGGCCGTATGACCCGCCCGATCGCAAACGCGAGATAGCGGCAACGTTCGGCGAGATCCGTGGAGAGATTAGCGAGGATGACAAACTCGCCTGGTTTCACAATGGACTGGATATCCCCGGAGCCTATGGAGAATCGGCCCGCTTGCTCCGCGCCGAGTTGGTTCAAAGACCGGTTTCGGTTGACGACGTGGGTTCAGCTCGAGAGCGAATTCGGTTTCCACACTTCGGTTACGTTCACATTCGAGTTGGAAGGAGTCAGGACGACAAAGACTTTGCCGATCCGCGATTCGTGATTAATCGCGATGGCGAGGGAAAAGTCACTCACGTGCGAGTTCGGCGCGGGGCGCGGTTTGAAGCGGGCGACGTGATCGGCACCTTAAACAATCAGAATCATGTTCACTTGATCGTCGGCGCGGGACGCGCGGAACTGAATCCGTTTACTGCGCTGGATTTGCCGGGAGCTCAGGACAGCGTTGCTCCGGTGATCGAGAAGGACGGCGTCAGCTTTTTCGATGCAGGATGGAGACAGCTTAAGCCGCAAGGCGAGAGCGACCGACTCAAGCTCGCCGGCGACGTGCGCATCGTCGTTCGCGCTTACGACCAAATGGACGGCAACGCGGCGCGACGGCGTTTGGGTCTTTATCGAGCCGGCTATCAATTGTTGCGAAACGACGGTTCGCCGGTCGATGGTTTTGCAGATCCACTGTTGACGATATCGTTTGAAACGCTTCCGCTGGATGAAGACTCCGCGCAGACCGCGTACGCCGCGGGAAGTCATTCAGGAGCAACCGGGGAAACCATCTTCGCGTATATCGTGACCAATACGGTGCGCGATGGGGTGGCGAAAGAAGGGTTGTTAAGCCTGGCAAAGGTGGCTCCGGGAGATTACATCGTCCGGGTATTTGCTGAGGATTTCTTTGGAAACCGCACAATGCACGACACAAAAGTGATCGTTGTGGGCGGATAAAATGTCCGACAAACATCGTTGGAGCGCAGGCGGCTCGCCTGCACTGAGTGCCGCAGGCGCGAAAAGCGGACGGACATTATTCGCGCTTAGCGCTCACTGCAGGCGAGCCGCCTGCGCTCCATCGGGACATCAGATCACGTTTCCTCGCCGCGCGAAAACAGTTATATTCATCTCTAACGACAATGCATCTTTAGTTTGATTCAAGCCGAAACTCTCCGAGAGGATCTACCTATGACCGCAAAATTTTCTTATCGACACGTAGTCGCGTGTGTTGGACTGTTGGCACTGTTAATAGGTTTGCCGGTTGCAACTCGATCCGAGGCGCCCGTCCAGGAGCGCTCATCGTCTGCGATTCGAATCACGCCTCCGGCGCCTGTCTTCAATGACGAAGCGCGCTTGGCTGAACTGGCGGCAAGACGGTCGCGAGTAGCGGAGAGCATCGGAAGCGACGCGATCCTAATTCTGTTCAGTGCGGAGCCGCGCGTCTACACGAACGACGTCGATTACGAGTACCGGCAAGAGAACAATCTCTACTACCTGACTAACCTGAAACAGAAAAACGCGACGCTGGTTCTGTTGCCCGGAAATCGACAGACGCCGGAGATCCTCTTCTTGCCAAAACGTGATCCAGCGGCGGAAACGTGGACGGGTCACATGTACAGCGCGGAAGAAGCTCGGCAAATTTCCGGAGTGAAAGAGATTTGGGAAGCAAGCGAGTTCGCGCCGTTCATCAGTGCGATGCGCACGCGTCAACCGTATCGACCGCAGGGTGCGGCGGTCTTGATGTCCACGACCGCAAGCGCTAGATCGGCGACGGTTCCGACTGCACAGGGAACGACTGTCGGCAACCCTGCAACAGCTGCCGCGACCGGCTTTGAAAGTCTGTTCACTGCCGCTGCTCAAAACGAAGCCCAGCTGTTTCTGCTCATTCCGCGCGACACTGAGAGTCGCGAGTACAAGCAGGAGCAAAACTTTGCATCGCAATGGGCGCGGACCTCGAGCGGGATTAACTTGCGAGACGCGTGGCCGATCTTTACCGAAATGCGTCTGCGCAAATCGCCGTCCGAACTGCAACTGTTACAACACGCGATCGACATCACCGGCGAGGCATTGGGACGCGCGATGGCAACCGCCGGCCGGCTCGGTTGGGAATACGAAGTCGAAGCCGAGGTCGAGTACACGTTCAAGAGACGAAACGCGGACTACTGGGGTTATCCGTCGATCGTCGGCTGTGGCCCGAACGCGACCACGCTGCACTACAACGAATCGCAGAGCCGTTTACAGCGCGGCCAATTGTTGTTGATGGACGTTGGCGCGGAGTACGGCCATTACACGGCAGATGTAACGCGAACGTTTCCCGTGAACGGGAAATTCACAGCTGAGCAAGCCGAGATTTACAACATCGTCTACGCGGCCCAGGAAGCTGCCGCACGAGCGACAAAGCCGGGCGCGACGTTGAATGATGTGCACAACGCTGCGGCGGAAGTTGTGAAAGAAGGATTGTTCAAGCTGGGGTTGTTAACCGATCGCGAGTCAAATCAATATCGAATTTGGTTCATGCACGGCAACTCGCATTTTCTTGGAATGAACGTTCACGACGTGGGAACGCGCGCTACCAAGCTGGATGTGGGAATGACCTTTACGAACGAGCCCGGTATCTACATTCGCGAAGACGCTCTCGATTACCTGCCCAAGACGCCCGAGAACGAGAAGTTCATCGCCGCGGTCCGTCCGGCTTTTGAGAAGTACAAAAATATTGGCGTTCGGATTGAAGATGACCTGCTGGTCACCGCGGATGGAGTGAAGTGGATGACATCGGCGATCCCTCGGACGATCGTCGACATCGAGGCTTTCATCGCGAGAGCGTCGAAGGAAGTGAAGCTCAGCCGTCTGTTTTTGATACCGCGCGAAAAAGTGAGTCTGGGCATGACATAGAGCGCCTGCAGCGCCGTTCGCGCTAGCTACTCGTAACTAAGCGCGTCGACTGCATCCTGCCTCGCGGCGCGGAGTGCCGGATAAAGCGCCCCCAAGGTCCCGCCTACCAACCCAACCCCAAGTGCGACCAGGAGCCATCGCGGCTCGATCTCTATGTTCAAAGAAGTCGAACGCATGATGGCGAAGCGAACTGCAAGCGTCAGCAACACTCCGGTTACGACTCCCAACAGGCTAACAAACAACGCTTCCTGTTCGATCACCCACGCGATCGATAGCTTGGACATCCCAAGCGATTTCAGAATTCCGATCTGCCTGGTGCGCTCGGTCACCGTGGTGTACATCGCCAAAAGGATCACCAGCAAGCTGATAGCGGCGGCAATCGCAACTACTACGTTGATGAAGATGTTGAGCGCCGGAACGCCTGAGGCATAAAGCTCTGGCAGATCGCGTGTGAAGATTATCTGATCGTCGGGAAACTGTTCCTTCATTCGAGCAGCAACATCGTCCTGCCGGCTTGGATCTTTGACGGCAACTAAAATAGCGGTCGCGCGGCCTTCGCCGCCGAGCTGCTCCTGCATGGTTGCGAGCGGAATCTTGATGCGTCCGCCACCAGGCGGCTCGTAAATTCCCACTATGCGAAACGGTCTCTCGTAAAGAACGACCGTGTCGCCTACGTTCGCGTTTCGATCTTTCTTCCAAACCGTGTCGACGATCGCTTCGTCCGGCGCGCCGGTAAAAGCCGTGCCTTCCTTGATCGTCAAACCGGTCAATGTGGAATACTGTTCAAACGGAATCCCGTCCACCAAACGGCTACCGAATCCTCGGTCGCTGCTAACCAGATTCTGACCGATCGGGACGGCAGCGCGCACGCCTTCTATCCGCGCGATCTCTTCCGTGTGGCTTACCTGGACGCCGAATGGTTGGGATCCGGTCAGCCCGACAGTTCCGGACGCACGCACCATTATCTCCGCACCAATATTCGATTCGCGTCGACCGCGTTCGCGCAGAACTCCATGCGCGAGTCCCACGGTGAATACGATCAGCAACACGCCGATCGCGATACCCATGACACTGACCGCTGTTCGCGCAGGTCGATGGGCGATGTTTGAAAATACAAGACTGTCCATGATCTTTCGCAATCGAGGGCTTCTATCAGTCAAATGACGTGCGCCGTGCGGGGCGGCGCGCCACGCAAGAATCAAGAGTCCAATACCGGTCCAAAAGACGATTGCTGCCTTTCGCACCAGGGCCAGAGTAACACCCGTGGCCGCGGCATAACCAAGAGTTTGCAAGACGACTTCGGTGCCGCCTTCGTAAACCCCGATTGTCCCCGGCACGAATCCAAAAACGAAATTGATTACCTTCGTCAGCGATTCGATTACGTAAGACGCCTGCACATCCGCCTTCAGTCCGAGCATCCGCAGCGTTATGTAAACTTCAAAGACGCTCGACGCGTGTGCCAGAAAATTAAGCGCCAGCATGACGAAGAAAGCCCCGCGTCGATGATTGTAGAAGTCGTAGACTTTCGATTCGAGCGAATAAACCTGGTCACGTTTCGAAGCGAGCGTGGCGGACTTGATCCCCATTCGCCCGAGCCGATCTATCAACCACGTCAGCAACATGACCCGGCGGCTTGCGGCGAACAAAGCGGCCGCCAAACCAAGCGACGCCGACACCGCGATCAGCAAAAGCGTGAGACTCACGACCTGCGGCAGATCATAGGCCCACAACATCACGCACGCGCCGCTTAAAATAAATACGCCGACCGAAAGGTTGTAAAGGAGATTGTCTACTACCAGCGCGGGAACGCCGTGAGCGAGCGGTACGCGTCGTCGAAGAAGCGCTACCTTGGTAGCCTCGCCGAGAAGGGGACCCGTGAATGTCAGGAAGCTGATGGCTTCGCCCGCCAGACGAACGGCGAAGGCGTGTCGGACGCTAAAGTCTCGATGTTCGGATGGAACAGCCAGACTCATCGAGGCGGTGCGGAAGAGGTGCCGCACTCCGTTGATGCCGACGATGAGAAAGAACCCAAAGCCTATCCGGCCCAGGGCGTCGAATACGGGTTGAAGACCAACCCGATTAATTACATAAACGAAGAGACCGATGCCGAGAAGGAATGCGATGCCCTGAAGCCAAACAATCGAGCGCCGCGCTTTGCTCTTCTCCCGCGAAATCTCTTCATTCGAAACAGCATCGTTCTCTTCGGTGCTCGTCGCCGACTCTTTAGCCAATTGCTCTTCAGTGATCATTCGGCGTCTTTCCAGTTTCTTGCGCAATTGGTGTCGGCGTCGGTGTCGCGGGATGCAAAACTTCCTTGATTATTCGGCCCGGGAAAGTGCGGAAGCCGCGCTTCGAGAGAACCGGGATAGGCTTCCGTTCGTCTTCGATCTGACCTGTCAGCGCAAGCATCGTCGGCATGAAGCTCAAGCCGTCATACGGTTCTTCAACCGCGACGCCACGCGGAATCCCAGTCCGCGCCCCGCCTGCCATCATCAGCGTCGCGTGCGTCGAAACACGGAAAAACGATCCGTGGTTTCCGCCCGGGTTGAATCCGCGCACGTCGAAGTTCCAGTGATTGTTCGCAAGTATCAACAAGTCCGCGTCAACTAAATCACGTTGCCGCCGTCTGTATCGACGGATCAGCCGCTCGTCGGATGAAATGCCGCTGGTGTCGACGTCCATGCCTTCCGAAACGTGCCTTGTTAGTTGTTCATGCAATCCGATTAAGCCGTTAGAGTATTCCGTCCTGTGCAACACGCGCAACCAGTCGAGCTCGGAATGCCATTGATTCAGCCAGTCGTTGCGGTTTCCGATCGCAGGCAAGTTAAGTTGCGGGTCTTCCCAGATCTTGAGCGGCAAACCAGCGCGCCAGGGAGCGTACTCGAAACTGACCTGTCCATCGGCGTCCTGTTTCAAATTTGAAACAGGAAGATAGCGTAGGCTCAGACGACCCTCGCGGTCGCGACGCGAGAAAATCAACGCTTCGTTTTCCGCCCCGCTCGAAAGCCAGATCGGGTCGTTATCGGATTGCAAATCGGCGCTGACTGAATTTGCGATGGCCTGCCTGGGAATGCGAACAGCGACGAAGTCGATCGGCCGATTACTCACTTCGGGCTGTACGTTGTTGCGAACCGTCACGCCGTCCAGCAATGAAAAGTAGTTAACCCGTTTGAAGCTGCTGTTCATGTCGAGCGAGCCCGTGCTCGTCAGCTTAAGCCCGCCGGCAGCGATCCCCACTATGTAATTCTGCAACCCGTAGATCGAGTTCCGATCTCCCATCCCGTCTTTGGCTATGTAATCTTCGATCTTCATCCGCGACGGTTCAAACTTATCCGGCGTCAGCGAAGTCAGATTCGAAAGAGTTCGCAGGTACTCGGTGTACTTGAGTAAGTCACCCTGAGCAGAACTTGCGGCAGCCGAGATGCGTCGAGCATCCAGGTCTCGCCCGGCGTCGGAATCCGCTTTTGTCCACTTCTTAGGCTGCGTCGCCACGATGGCTTGCTGCGCCGCAATCCAACGACGAAGCGCGTCGAGCTCTTCGTTGAGTTCCGCGAGTTCGGCTTTCCATCCATCGCGGCGCCGGTCCTGTGTCTCGAAGAAAGCGTTGGTCAAAGCTCGACGCATCGGATCGGCGACGTCTTTGCGCTGAAGCTGTTGAAGCAGGATGTGCATCAAGTTCAGATCGCTGTCGCGCAGATGAAGAGACGCCCTCTCGTTTCCGTCGAAGTCCAGAAGCGCGGTCGGATATGAAGTGC
Organism: Pyrinomonadaceae bacterium; assembly: GCA_963702045.1. Lineage (GTDB taxonomy): Bacteria > Acidobacteriota > Blastocatellia > Pyrinomonadales > Pyrinomonadaceae > JACMLC01. The sequence goes on along the minus strand of OY969701.1, from coordinate 2,408,579 downwards.
TTTGTCCTTTTAGATAATAAGTATCCTGGGTGGTCGTCGTGATCAACGGAACCAGCGGATAGAAGCCCTTGATCGAGTAATCAAGCAACAGTCTGCGTTTGGTAATAACGTGATGACCTCCGCCTTCGCGGCTGCCCAAAAGCTTTACCAGATTGTATCCCTGGCTGTAGACGCGTTCGTCTGTGTTGGTTCCGTGATCCGAGACCAGCACCATCGCGGTGTCTTCGGCTTGCGGCGTTTTTTGAATCGCGGACCAGATGCGGCCGATGATCGCGTCGAGCTCCTGCATCGCGACGAGCTGCGAAGCGATGTCGCGGTTGTGATGGGTTCGGTGATCAAGCTCGGTCGTGTAGTAATCCAAATATCGAACGCGCGGGTCGCTGAGCTTCTGAATCAGCTCGCGCTCCAACTGATCCAGCAGAATATTTCGAAACTCCAACCCCATCGTCCATTCGTCGACCAATTCCGACGGCGAGCGGGTCATAACTCTGTTCTTGAGTCCGCGCTCCAGCGTGGTCCAACGCGAACCGCGCTGGTAAAGCTGAAAGCTCATGTATCGTTCGTCGTATCGATACGCATCCAGCAAGAGCGGCGTTCCCATCTCGTCCATTATTTCCGTGCCGGGCATATCCACGCGTACATTTCCGGCGTAGGCCAGCCAGTACGGGATGAAGTTCAGATAATCGTATGCATGCAAAGTGTAGCGATCAAACTCGACGTTGCCCTTGATCTGGGCATGCTGACCAGTATCCAAAATCGCCCATGACGGACCCGACAGACTGACTCCTCGAGTATAGAAATTTTCGAGTCTCGCGCCGCGTTGGTAAAAGATATGGTCGATCCAGGGAAGCTGGCTCTTTCCGGTATGCGGGTTTCGTTCGTGAACGAAGCGATCGACAAGTCTTTGCGGCAAGCCGTCAACCTTTAGAACTACCAACCGGCCCGTCTGCGCGCTCGCGCCCGGTGGCAGCGACAGCGTAAACATGACGACAGCCGCGCACAGAAGGACCGCACGCCGCGCGCGCGAACGAGCAACGGCTCGGCTCTCTCGGCCGATAACTGTCTGAATCGAAAAACTCATAACCCTACAACGCTTGCGATGACCTTTGCGTCACGTGGCGCGATACGCTGTTCCTGTTTTACCGAATCGCGCAGAAGCTCGGCGATCAATACTCGCCAAATGCTCGGCGCCTTCTCGGCCTCGTAAAGTGAAACCAGTTCCTTCCTGGCTCGTTCGTTGTTAATCCGGTAAAGGCCGTTAAGACAAAGACGACGCGTTTCCGGATCTTCCGTCCGGTTGAAGATCTGAGATATTGCCTTCGCGGTCGTTGAACTTGCCGATGCTCCGCTCTCGGCTATGTATCGCAGCGAATTGCGCACGTCGTCCATGTTCTGAACGACCTCGATAACCGGACTTGATCGAGCGACTTGGCGCAGAAAGCGATCGTGATACTGGAGCCGGCGGGCCACTTCCATTTTTTGGCGGAGATCCGGCGTCGACTTTTCGCGATGCTCGTAGAGTCCGAAGGTAAGCACATTGCCGATACGAAAGAGAATCTGGCTTTTCTTGCCATGAACCAGCGGCACCATTTCGGAGCGGCGGTCTCGATCGATTCGTGCCGGCAATCCGTCGCGACGACCGGCGTAAGCAACCAACGCGGCGTATTGCTCGCGCGCAAGTTTCGCCTCGGTCTCCATTCCGTTTTCCAACGGGTTAAGCGAAACGTGTTCAAGTCTTCCGTTGATCTCGTCGCGTAATTCGGGGTCCAGCGAAGCGCTGAGCGATAGCAGAAGCTTTAACTGCGAATACGCGCGAAGCCGCGACGGCTGGTTAATGTCGATCGAACGCCGGCCCAGGAGAAAGTCATAGACTTGTCGCCCGACGAAGTACGGCAGATCGCCAAACTGAGAAAGCGACAACACATTCCTCGCAACGTCGTCCAGAACGCGGCGCGTAGTTTCGCGGCCCTTCGCGTTGTACTTGCTGCGAAAGTCGACCAGCAGAATCGGAATCTTTGGATGATCCAAACCATAGAGCGCCAGCGGAATCATCTCGACCGGGCGGGCTCCGGGCGCGTCGTGCTCGACCGGCCGGTTTTCACCGTCGAAGTAACGCGTTTCGGTGACGCGTTTCCAGTAAAGAAGTCGATCGTCGCGCCACGGATTCGCGATGTTCAGAAAGCGCGCTTTGAAACTGCGATCGCGAAACTTGACCAGATCAGGCCGCGCCACCCAGAGCATCGCGTGAGTCGCGCTGCCGTCCGGAAGCTCGAGGGGTTCGAAGTAAAGCATCTGTGCTTCGGCGTGCTGGCGCAACAGCTCCCAATTATGACCGCGAACATCGTTGGCGACGGTGCGCTGCTTTTCAAAAACACGCTGCAAGTAAATATCGTCGATCAATCCACCCAACAACTTCTCCGACAGCATCAGCCGAGCCTGAATGTCATGCATTTCCGAGGTGGAGAAGAGCGGTGTGCCGCCGGCCGCGGATTCGTAAAGAGAGAGAATCGCCAGCGCGCGTACGATGTGAGCTCTGCGATAGTCACTCCTGTTTCGACTGTATGTTCGCGTCGGCGCCTTTACCGGAAAGCCGTACGTGTCGAGCACAAGGCTTTGGATTAGCGTCCAGAAAACTTGTCTCCACGCGCCGCCGCCATTCGAATTCAGATCGAGAATATGCGGAGGCGGGCCGTTCGACGCGCTCCCCTTGTCGCCGACACGCATGTACAAAAACGGAATCGCACTGGCGACTCGCTGCCAAACCGACGGCTTGGTGTAGGTCAGCATCCACAGGTAACGAAGTCGATCATTTTCCGGATTGTCGTCGCCCAACGTATCGCGGACTACGCTGACCAGCGGTACATTCGAATCGGCTTCATTGTCGTGCGGAAGTCCGTCGAGGCTGCCGAAAATCGTCAGAAGCTCGGCGCCTCCCGCCATCGGCAATCGCTGAAGACGAAAAGCAGACTTCGGCTCGACAGACGAATTCGCGGCCGGAGCGTCGATCGTCTGGGCAAGAATTAGATTGGATTGCGATGCGAACGAAAGCGAAAGGAGGAGAGAGAGAAGTATACAAAGCGTTCGTTGCGCCGTCGTTGCCTGGGAAGCCGTCTTCATGTGCTGGTTCCGATAGAAGCTTTCCCCTCCAACTGAAATGAAAAAACTGCGCCTCGTGCCCTGGAAAACGCAGCTAATGGAGTTTCAGGCACGAACTGACTTAACGTTGAATAACCCGGCAAGTCTTGTGCCTGTTTGGAACTGCCAGGTTCGGCTGACGCGAGCGATTGTACCAGAATCGCCGTTGCGCCAGCACCTTTGCCAACCCTACTTTGCAGAGCTAATCAGGGCCTGAGCCGAAGGCTGATCCAGCGTGTAGATGTCGAGCGAAGGAACCTGTCCAAGCAACAGCTTTACATCGGGCGCCTTCGCTCTTCGCAGACCGGCCATCAAACCGTCGTTGCTAAAATATCGTCGTCCCCGCGCATCGATGACGAAATCTCCGGGCTGAAATTGCTGAACCGCGGCATGATCAGAAAGCGAGACGGAGATTAGGTCGGCTCGCCCTGCCTGCTTTGCGTAATATTCGAACACGCCGGGCGTCTCGCTCGCGACGCGCGCTCCCGGTCGCGCTCTGGCTGCGACTTCAATTGCTGCCTGTCGGGTACTGGCGTCGTAAAACTCATCGTGCGGAAAATAGCTTCCGGCCTTCTGCCAACCGCCGCCCAGAGCGTTTGTGTACAGACGGTAATGCGGCATCGAATCAGCAGATGCGACTACAGAAAATGTCAAAGCCACGCCGATGCTCGCGGCCCGCGCATACGTGCTGAACGAGCGATTCTCAAACAGGCGCGAAAACAACCGCGCGGTTGACTCCGCGATGTAATGAATTCCTATCGCCGCCGTAATCAGGACTGCCCGGCAACGCCATGGTGAAATAGCGCGTGAACTTGCCGCCCATCACCGTGAAAGGCATGAACCAATAGAAGAGCCAGAAAAGTATCAGAAACCGTCCGTCGCCCAGGCGCTTGCGAAAGAGAAGTGGCAGACCGATCAGAAACGCAGCGACCACCGGCAAAGCGAGCTTGAACCCGAGAAAAACGTAATAGAAGTACCAGGGCAAGCCCTGCAGCCAAAGCGTTACCTGGTTGCGGTAAAGCGTGCCCATGAATTCGTAGCTATCGTGTCCGATGCGTTTTTCGCCTGCAAAGAGTCCGATAGCACGCCACGTCCCCGGCAGCAGGATGGTCGGATTGAGCAACAGAAACGTCGCGCCCATGATCGCGAAAAACGTCAGCCACTTGCGCTTGCCCAACCGCCATCGCGTCGATGGGATACCCTGGAAGATGTAGTAGTAGCTGACACTGATCGCCAGGTAATTGGGCATGTACTTTGACGCCATCATCGCGCCGAAGGCGGCGGCCGTGGCCCAGTAGTACGGTTCTGGTTTTCCTTCACCGCTCTCGGCGACCCTCTGGCCGCGAACCCAAAAGACGTTGGCGAGCAAAAAGAAGAAGAGAAGAAACGTGTCTTCCTTTGCGATGCGGTTGAAACTGATGCCGGTCGGATCGATCGCCCACAGAACCGCGGCGATCAGTCCTATTTCGCTGCCAAACAGTTCGGAGACTACGAGGAAAATCAGAAGGGAAGTCAGCGCGCCGAAGATCGTGGCCGGAAGGCGAAGTGCTGTCTCTTTAGAAACGGTAAGAGTCGGATGAGAAGCTACGAGCGAAAGTCGATTCCAATGTTCAGAGGCGACGATACTGATCGTCAACAACGCCTTCATCAACATCGGGTGTTCGCCGTTGGCGGCGGTCAACCCGTTCGTGCGGTAATCCTCCACCGCGTGCAGCTTGTTCAGCTCGTCTTCGCTCAGGCCCTCAGCGCCCAACTGAGTAGCGCGAAATCCAAAGCCGACCAGAATAATCACCGCCAGGACCGTGATCGTGAGGGCCCGGCTGGTGGATCGCACACCCCGCTCCAGAAAGAGCTCAGGAGTCAAACGTGCAGTCGTAATTGTTTCCGCTGATGCAGACAAGGTCTAAAAGTACTCCAAAAAATAACCAACCGATCGGATAAAGTTATTGCCAGCGACAGCAGACGAGGCTACCGGTGGCAACAAAAGACGAAAGGGTATCGTGATTCAAACCGTTGTGTCAAAAGTTGGTATATGACGGAGCAGAATTTCGATTTGGGCCGATCAGCACTCGGTCTTTCGCGGCGAGCGCCGACGGCGCGAAAAGGGGAAAGCCCAGGGCAGCGCCCTTGGTGCGACCAGCAAAAGTCTTACAGCGCTGAAGGCGCGTAGGAGTGCAGAACTCGTTGAGTTGCAATGCCTCTGCGCTTTCAGCGCTTCTGCAATTGAACGGCCTGATTACCGAGGGCGTTGCGCTGGGCTATCGCCTCGCGCGCCGTTGGCGCTAAGGCCATAAATCAAGAGCCGTGATTCAACTCTTACGCTGAATCACGGCTCGCTCAAAAACGCTTTGCGTAACTTTGAATTAAGGAAGAAAAGACGACTCCACCGGTCAGTCGCTTGGCACGCCCCAATACTGTCCAACGATGGATGGTCGTTCTTATATATTTGCACGAGGCATTTGAATGCTCCGTGTCAAAACATACACATCTGCAGAAGCGCAGGCAGTCTGGAGCGTAGCGAAGGAAAAGTCAGGTTCCCGCAAAGACGCAAAGACGCAAAGATCTCGTTGAGATAGGCATCGCTCAAGATCTTTGCGCCTTTGCGTCTTTGCGGAAACCAGTTCTTTCGCTTGCTCGATCGAAACCGATCCCATGTCCTGACAGGTTCAGCGACCGGACTTGTCTGGCTTGTCTGTGGCTCGTGTGCCGGATTGGTTGGCGTTCACATTATCGTTGGCGTCGGCATCGTCAGGCTCAGGCGATTTCCATCCCGCCGATTCGAGCATCGTCACCGCGTACTTAATGGGGACGGCGAAGTTGGATGCGGTGTTTTCCGTGAAGATCGCAAAGTTGATGCCGATAACCCGACCGGATTGTCCGAACAATGGCGCACCCGATCCGCCTTCGGCAGTCTGTGCGCTATGAACGATCCGGCGGTCTGCAAGATCAGTGATCGCTCCTTTAGTAGTTTGCGGCCGAATTCGCTTCGACTCGGACAGATACTTAATCAGAGATTCGAGCGAAGAGCCGTATCGCGCGTTGATGCTTCGCGCTTCGGACTCTTCAGCCAACGCAAGTATTCGATCAGGTCCGTTCGGATATCCCATCATCGCGACTTCTTTACCGATCGCCACGGCGTCGGAATCTTTATCAAGCGGAAGCACAGGAGTCTCCGCCGGCAACTCCTTAACATCCAGCGTCAAGAGCGCCAGGTCGTCGCGCGAAGACGCACTTCGGAACTTCAGAACCAACGGCGATGCGTGATCGGGAAAATATGCGACCAGTCTTTTCAATCGAGGCTTGCCCTTGATCCCGCTGACGCTCAGGCTCTGTGCACGTTCATCCGCCAGCCACGGTTGCGCTACGTGTTTATTGGTCAGGACGAAACCATCGCCAACGTAAAAGCCGGTTCCGACAAACTCAAACTCCGCAACCGCGCCAGATCCGTCGGGCGTGAGCTCGACCGGCTCGTCATCGTTCTGGAGCACAACTCCATCGTCGCTTGTCTGCGATTCGGGATAGCGAAGTTGACGACCGCTACCCGATTCGACGAACACAAACGAACCCGAAATCAAACAAACGCCGCGCGAATATTCCGCCACGATCTTCGGAACGAACGAGAGGCTGTCGCGGATGCCTTCGTTTGTTTCGTTTACGCGGTTCATCTCGGCGCTGGTGCGCGTGATGTCTTTGGTTAGCTGTTCCTGTTTGGCATTCAGCTCTTCCGCGCTGCGCCGGGTCCGCTGAATCTCTTTGTACGCAGCAAAGCCCAGGTAGAGAAAGCCGCCGACCAGCGCCAGCGTCAGGGCCAGCGCGATCAGCTTTGTGCTGGTCTTTATCTCGCGCACCAGTTCGCGCGTGAATTCGCGCAGGAACACTTTGGCGTCATCTCGCCGCGCGGTTGCGGCGGATTCGATCGCAGCGTTTTCGATGAAGGGAGCGACCTGCGTCTCTCGTCGCTGGCCGATCACCATTGGAAGCGATCGGACCGGAAAGAACTGGAGCGCAAGGTTGGTTTCTTCGATTCGAAGTTCGTCGCCATCCGCAATCTTGGTACCCGACGCGAGCGGAGATCCGTTATGCGTGATCGCAACGGTCGGATCGAACTTCGCCACGCGATAATTTCCGTTTGTTCGAGCGAGTTCAATCAGCGTTCCGTCAGCAGTTACCGGCAATGTCGAGACACGCAAGCGAAGGTCGCAGCTTTCGCCCGCGCCTATTCGGATGCGCTCGTGCGACAACACCTCTGTGTGTTTGTCGTCACCCGCCGAGATGTGAATGACTAATCCGCTCGCCATAAAAGTGGAAACTACCGCAACAAGACTTGCGCCGACACGAAATCAGGCGACAGCGTGTGACCGCCTGTGTGCATTGCCACGCGGTCTCACGAGCGGTCGCCTTCGCATGCAATATTACAATACCTGATACCGAGCAAGCAAAAAGAAGGCCTCAAAGACAACCTGTATCTGAGATTGCGGCCCGAAGGAGCGCAGGCGGCCCGCCGGCAAAGCGTGCTTTAGCACGCTAATGGGCTTCGCTATTTCTCGACGCGGCCGCGACTTTCTCTTCGCGCTTCGCGCTCACTGCCGGCGAGCCGCCTGCGCTCCTTCGGCCTGTGCTCCGGGTATCTTCATGCTAGGATGATCGCACACCGTAATTACGATAGCTGACACGAATTTATGAGCAACGAAATATCATTTATCGAAGATCAAGACCGCGTCTGCGCGCTTGCGCCAGTCGCGTACGCCCCAATCCGTCACCATGTCTTTGTCTGCAACGGGAAATCGTGCAGCGCGGTCGGAAGCGCTGAAGTCAAAGACGCGTTCACGCGCGAACTTCTAGACCGCGGAGTTCTGTTCGGAAAAGAAACGAAAGGCAAGAACCCGAAGGGAAGCATTGTCTTGACCGATTGCAGTTCGGTAGGTTTTTGCGCCGTCGGCGCCGCCGTGATGGTTTATCCGGATGGTATTTGGTACGCCCAGGTTCGAGCGTCGGACGTGCCCGAGATTGTTGAAGAGCATCTAATGAACGGACGGGTGGTGGAAAGACTGGCGCTGCTGCGCGTTCCATCCGAGGGTCGTTAATCTCCGATAGAAAAGCAAATAGCGGGAAAAGCCGACGGTCGCAAAAGACGATTCGGCCTCGGAATACCAATACTGCGACGGCGTATCTTAATCGCTGATGGGCGTGTCTTAATTACTGGTGAGCGTCTCTTAATCGCTGATGCGCGTGTCTTAGTCACTGGCGAGCAATTAAGATACGCTGGCCAACGTGTAGGACTCTCTTGCCCGCGCGTAAAGGTCTCCGCTTTTCCAGTGGTGGGTCAATTTCAACTTAGCGAAAGAAAGACGATTTCTCGCAAAGACGCAAAGAACAGAAAGCGGAAAGGCGCGAAGAAAGCACTCAAAATCACTGGAATTTCGAACCTGTCTCATCCACGCTCCTCTTTGCGCCTCCAGTCTTTATGTTCTTTGCGCCTTTGCGAGAAACTTCCCTTGAAAGATCTCAAACTGACCCACCGCCGGTTTTCCCGCTAATTTCGCTTCAGCCACTTAAGCCGCCGAGGCTGCTTCCTTCGGTTTCCAACGTAACACCGGCTTCCGAGCCGCAGCCGCCTCGTCCAATCTTCCGATTCGCGTCGTATGTGGCGCGTTCAAAACAAGCTCGGGATCTTCGACGGCTTCTCGCGCGATCGAACGCATCGCGCTTATGAATTGATCCAGCTCCTGTCTTCCAACCGATTCGGTCGGCTCGATCAACATCGCTCCCTGGACAATCAACGGGAAATAGATCGTCATCGGATGAAACCCGTAATCGATCAGCCTCTTCGCGATGTCCAAAGTGTGCACGCCCTTGCGCGATTGTTTCTTATCCGTGAAGACGACCTCATGCATAGGCGGCGCTTCGAACGGCTTATCGAAATCGCTGCTCAAGCCGTGCGCGATGTATCGTGCATTGATAACGGCCGCTTCGGTAGCTTCGCGCAATCCTTCGGAACCGTGGGTCTGAATGTAGGCCAACGCCCGCACCATCATTCCAAAGTTGCCGTAGAAAGCTTTGACTCGTCCGATCGATTGAGGACGATCGAAATCGAGTTTGAATCTGTCGCTATCTTTTACGATCCGTGGCGTCGGTAGAAACGGCTCGAGCTCGGCCGTGCAGCAACACGGACCGCTTCCCGGACCACCACCGCCATGCGGAGTCGAAAAAGTTTTGTGCAGATTCAAGTGAATGACGTCAACGCCCATGTCACCCGGCCGCGCGACGCCGACCAGTGCGTTCATGTTGGCGCCGTCCATGTAGACCAGCCCGCCGGCGTCGTGCACGATCTGACAAATCGCCTCGATATTTCGTTCGAACAAACCGAGCGTGTTTGGATTCGTCAGCATCAACCCCGCGACATCACCATGCGAACAGAGCTCGCGAAGATGATCCAGGTCAGTCAGCCCTTCCGCGGTCGAGCGAATCGTCTTGACGTTAAAGCCCGCGAGATTGGCAGACGCCGGATTTGTTCCGTGGGCTGAATCGGGAATCAGCATCGTGCGTCGCTTTGCTGATCCGCCTTCGCCATCGCGCGCGTCTATGAACGCGCGAATGATCATGACGCCGGTCATCTCGCCATGCGCACCCGCGGCCGGCTGTAACGAAATTCCGGGAAGACCTGTTATTTCGGAAAGGTTCTCTTGCAGCTCGTGAATCAGTTCCAGGGCGCCCTGGGCGTCTTCTTCAGAAGCCAGTGGGTGCAGATTCGCATAACCAGCGATGCGAGCGACCTTTTCGTTCAGCCGCGAGTTGTACTTCATAGTGCAAGAGCCAAGCGGATAAAGACCAAGGTCAATCGAATAATTCCAGGTCGAGATTCGAGTGAAGTGGCGAATGACATCGACTTCGCTGACCTCGGGCACGCCTTCGAGATCGTCGTCCCGCCGCATGTCGGAAGGGATCAGTTCGTCCAACGCGATTTCATCTACGTCGAGCGGCGGAAGACTGTAGCCGACGCGGCCATGCTGCGAACGCTCGAAGATAAGCTGCTCGTTTTGCGAAGGATGCGGAGTAACCTTTGTGATGTCTGTTGACTGACTCATTGATCTAAATGTCCGACAAACTTTAGTTTGTCGCTCGCGTTCGACAAGCTAAGGCTTGTCGGACATAAAACTCCTATTTCCCTTGGGCGATATCGTCGAGCCCCGCGACCAGCGCGTCGATTTCCTGACGCGTATTTGTCTCGGTGGCGCAAACCAGAAAATCGTTCGGTCTGTCCGCGTAGTAACGCGACAACGCCAACCCGCCCGTGATGTTCTTTTCACTCGCCAGTCGCTTTAACAACTCCTGGGCTTTGATCGGAGCACGAACAACGAATTCATTAAATCGGGGCGCGGAGAAGGGAAGTGAAAAGCCCTCCAGCTCGGAAATTCGCCGCGCCGCATACGCGGCCTTTTGCGCGTTCTGCTGCGCAACTTCCTGCAGTCCGCGACGCCCCATCGTCTCCAGATAAATCGTGCCGGCCAGTGCGATCAGTCCTTCGTTAGTGCAAATGTTCGACGTGGCTTTTTCACGACGGATATGTTGTTCGCGCGTGGCCAGCGTCAACACAAAACCACGCCGGCCGTCTTTATCAAACGCCTCGCCCACCAATCGTCCGGGAATCTGACGCGCATATTTTTCGCGAGTCGCGAACAGCCCCAAATAAGGACCGCCGAATGAAAGCGGGATGCCGAACGATTGTCCCTCGGCGACAACGATATCGGCGCCGGACGCGCCGGGAGATCGAAGCAAGCCAAACGAAATCGCTTCCGTCACCGCGACTATTAACAGAGCTCCGACAGCGTGTGCGCGATCCGCAATAGCTTTGACGTCTTCGATGCAACCGAAAAAATTTGGCGACTGCACTACCACCGCGGCAGTTTGATCATCCAGGGATCCCAACGCGTCATTGCTGATCTGTCCGGTCTGCGCATCGTACCCGAGGTGATGCAAATCAATTCCGTAATGCTGAACGTAGGTGTTAGCAACTTCCAGATACTCAGGATGCACGCTCGAGCTAACCGCGACCTTATTGCGGCGTGTGATTCGCTCGGCCATCAACACCGCTTCCGCAAGGCCGGTCGATCCGTCGTACATCGACGCGTTCGCTACATCCATCCCGGTCAGTTGGCAGACCAGCGTCTGGAATTCGAAGATTGCCTGCAGCGTGCCCTGCGAAATCTCAGGTTGATAAGGTGTGTAGGCGGTGAAAAATTCAGATCGCTGGATAAGGTGGTCCACGACCGTCGGCGAGTAGTGCGAATAGGCGCCGGCTCCGAGGAAGCCGGGACGTCGGGCAGCGGAGTTACGCGCAGCGCGCTCTTCAAAGCCCCGGAGCAATTCCATTTCGGAAATTGCCGCAGGAACTTTCAAGTGGCCGCGAAGGCGTAAATTTTCCGGGATCGAACTGAAAAGGTCTTCCGCCGTGTCGAGGCCGACGGTCTGCAGCATCTCTGCGCGTTCGTCAGGCGAATTGGGAATGTAACGCAAAGTTTATTCTGTCTCCGCTTTCGTAAAATCTTCGTATTCGGCCGCGGTCAGCATGCTGTCAACTTCGCCCGGGTTGGACATACGGACTCGGATCATCCAGCCATCGCCGTACGGATCCGTGTTCACTTTCTCCGGATCGTCCTGTAACGATTCGTTGACTTCCACTATTTCACCCGACACCGGCGTAAAAATTTCAGATACGGCTTTCACCGATTCGACCGAGCCGAACGATTCATGCGCACCGAACGTTTCGCCCACCTTGGGAAGCTCGACGTAGACTACGTCGCCCAGCGAATTCTGCGCGTGATCGGTGATGCCGATCGTTCCGGTATCGCCCTCGACACGAATCCATTCGTGATCTTTGCTGTACTGCAATTCCTCTGGAACATTTGCCATGGGTTTATCTCCAGTTACTTTTTCTCTCGTTTATAAAAAGGAACGGGAACGACTTTTGCGCCCACCGAACGTCCGCGAACGTTTATCTGAAATTCCTGCCCGAGATCGGCGTTGGCGACGGGTACATAAGCCATGCCAATATTTTTCTTAAGAAACGGCGCAGGACTTCCCGAGGTTACGCGGCCGGCACGGACGCCGTCGAGCATCACATCCTGAAGATCGCGTGCGATCCCGCGCTCGGTCATCTCAAAACCGACCAGCTTTTGCGACACGCCTTCTTCCTTCTGGCGTGCAAGCCGTTCGCGTCCGATGAAGTCGCCCTTATTGAGTTTGCAGATCCAGCCAAGATTGGCTTCCAACAATGTAGTGGTCTCGTCGATCTCGTGACCGTAAAGAGCCATACCGGCTTCGAGTCTCAGCGTGTTTCTCGCCGCCAGCCCGCACGGCACCACGCCTTCAGGCGTTCCATGCTTTCCGGCCTCGAGCATCTTGTTCCACAACTGATCAGCCCGATCCGGTGCGGCGTAAACTTCGAAGCCGTCTTCGCCCGTGTAGCCTGTTCGCGAAATGATCGCAGGCACACCATCCACCTTGCCTTCGCGGAAGTGGTAATACTTGATTTCCGCAAGCGGCGTTTCGGTAAGTGTCTGAAGAATGTCGAGCGCGAAAGGTCCCTGCAGGGCCAGTTGGCAATAATCGTTGCTAACGTTATTTAGCTCGACCGACTCCCCGCTATGATGCGAACGAATCCAGTCCCAGTCTTTCTCAGTTGTACCGGCATTTACGATCAGAAGCAGATGATCTTCGGCGAAACGATAGACGAGAAGGTCGTCGATTACGGTGCCTTCGGGAGTTGTCAAAGCAGAATATTGAGCCTGGCCATCAACCAGCTTCGAAGCGTCGTTCGAACAGATTCGATTTACAAAAGCGATTGCGTCAGCGCCGCGCACATCAATCTCGCCCATGTGCGATACATCGAAGAGGCCCGCGCGCGTACGCGTGCTCATGTGCTCGTCGACGGTCCCGGAAGGATACTGCACCGGCATGTCCCAGCCGCCAAAATCAACCATTCGGCCGCCCATGCGACGGTGCGTCGCGTTGAGTGGAGTTTGTTTCAGTGCGACTGCCGTCAAACGTCTCTCCTGCACACCCGTTGGTGCGAAAATGGCGTTAAATCGTTTAGTTAATGCGGAGCAGGAAAACTAACATGGTGAAGGCAACGCGTCAAGCTAGTGCTGTCTGACGGTTTCGCAGGATTTTTTGAGGTTCATACGGCACTGGCGAGCCGTTACTTTCCGCCAGGTTGAAATGGAAAACGCAGTGAATTCGTGGTTTGACTACCAGCACGTAAGCCGCATAGAATCTGGCGCGTATCTACTTAATGGAAGCTTCGATGCCGTAGCTTCACCACCATTTCCAGCAAGTCACACGTAACCCGCATTTCCCCGGCGCCAGTTGTTTCAACCAGTCTGTCATGTCTCACAGGTTTGTTCGCGGAGAAGTCCCATGCCTCGTAAATATCTGTTAGTCCACCTTTTCTTTTTGCTCCTGACCGTTAGCGTTTCGTTGCGCGCTTCGATGGAGCCGCAATATTCGCGCGCAGTTCAAACGGTCTCGTTCAACCCGGTGCGAACTTATGGTGTGGGCGTTGAGCCCACGTCGATCTCAGTAAGCGACTTCAATTCTGACGGCAGGCTCGATCTCGCGGTCTTCAACCGAAGCCAAGCTTATACAAAATCGGTTTCAATCCTTCTTAATACAGGCAATGAGACTTTCAGTTCGTCAACGACGCTCTTCATAAAGGGTTTTCCATCTTCCGTTGTTGTTGGCGATTTTAATAATGACGGCAAGGCTGATCTCGCGATTAGAAATCGTCCCGACGATATTGGCGAGAACATCGCTGTCTATCTGGGCACGGGTACCGGAGGATTCCTGGAGCCGATCAGCAATGTACTTCCGGGATCCGATGAATTGAAATCCGTGGCAGACATAAATGGCGACGGAAATCTGGATCTGATTTCCATGGATGCGCGCATTTATTTCGGAATGGGAAACGGACTGTTCCAACCGGCGGTTCAAATCAACGTTGGAACCGACAGGTCCGTAACGGACTCAGTTGTCGGAGATTTCAATAACGACGGCAAGTTGGATTTGGGATTGTCGGTGCGACAGTACCCGTCAAACGTCTTCGACAAAATGTCGGTGATGCTCGGCAATGGTAACGGCACGTTCATCGATGCCGGCGGCGAGACGTCCGTTGACGGTAGGGACACATCAAACTTGTATGCGGCAGATTTTGATGGCGATGGAAATCTGGATGTTGCAGTTCAGCGAGGCTCGTTTACAGGGCCGGCCTTCTCCAGTGTTGTTCTGGTAAAAGGGTTGGGTAATGGAAGATTCGATCAGAGATTAACGGTTTTTCCGGACGTATTCCCGAAGTCGATTAACTCAGGAGACGTAAACAACGACGGGAAGCGCGATTTGATTTTCGGCAACGAGGGTCGCAATGCAGTTTCAGTTCTGCTTGGCAACGGATCGTTTGAGTTCGCGCCGATGAAGAACTACGCGGCGGGCAACTATCCCGGGTTTGTGGCTGTAAATGACTTCAATGCAGACGGCTCGCTCGACGTTGTTGTGACGAATCGAGGCTTTAGCCAGACACCAGGCTCGGTCGCTTTTCTTCGCGGAGCGGGCGACGGCACGTTTGGTATTGAAGTTAACTTCGAAGTAGGTAGATCACCTTTCGGACTTTCGCAGGCAGACCTGAACGGCGACGGCAAGCTGGATCTCGTAACTGCGAATCGCTCGTCGGACGATGTATCGGTCCTGCTTGGCACCGGCCTCGGAAACTTTGCTGATTTCGCTCGATATCCGGTCGGTGACGGGCCTACAGCAATCGGAATCGGTCAGCTAAATGCGGACAACATACTCGACCTGGCAATAACAAACGGCAACACGAATACGGTCTCTGTACTTTTTGGAACCGGCGGTGGAGCGTTCGGCACGGCGACAACCCTGACGGTAGGACTCGGACCGTCTTCGGTTGGAATCGATGATTTCAACGGCGATGGAAATCGCGATCTCGCGGTTGTTAGTTATGACGATAATCGACTGACGATTTTGTTGGGAGACGGTAACGGCAATTTTGCTTCGTCGTCGTCGATAAGCTCAGCGGTTCGTCCGTTCGAGCTCGGCGTTGGCGACTTCAACGTAGATAGCAAACGAGACTTGATCATCACAAGCTCGATCCCCGGTAAAATCTCTGTAATGCTCGGCAACGGTGATGGAACGTTTGGGTCGCGATTAATCGATGTAGGTCAGCGACCCTACGCAATCGCGATTGCAGATTTCAATCGCGACGGAAAGAGCGATCTGGCGATAACAAACGAGGGCTCGCAGGATGTTTCCATTCTGCTCGGAACGGGCCTCGGCGATTTTCATCCACAGGCTCGTTATCTGGCGGGCTCGACACCGCGTTCGATCGCGGTGGCGGACTACAATCGTGACGGCGAGCTGGACCTGGCGGTCGGCCACTTCGACACAAGCGACGTGTCGATCTTGATCGGTTTGGGAAGCGGCGCGTTCAAGCCGCCGGTGTATTACTCGGTCGGAGCCAAGCCGTCCGCGATGGTCAAAGGCGATTACAACTCAGATGGAAAGATCGATGTGGCGGTGGTGAATTCCACCGGAGGCGGCGTAACCGTTCTGCGTAACACTTCGAACTTCAGGAACTTTGTCGACGATTTTGACGGTGACGGAAAGAGCGACGTGGCGGTCTTCCGGCCATCGACAAACGTCTGGTATCACATCGACAGCAGCACCGGAGCTATTGGCGGCTTTCAGTTCGGCGCAACCGACGATCGCATCGTTCCGGAAGACTACGATGGCGACGGCCACCTAGACCTGGCAGTTTTTCGCCCTTCGATCGGAACCTGGTATGTATTGGAGAGCCGGACCGGAGTTCTCCGGGCGCAGCAGTTCGGCGCTGAAGATGATTCGCCTTTCGCGGCAGATTATGACGGTGACGGGCGCGCTGATTTGGCTTTCTTCCGACCGATGGACAACACGTGGAACATTCTGAAGAGCTCGAACGGCGCGGTTGTGGTGGAGGCGTTCGGCGCAAGCGGAGACAAGCCAGTTAAGGGAGACTTTGACGGCGATGCCAGGAATGATCTGGCGGTTTTCCGCCCGGGCAATAGTGTGTGGTACATCATGCGCAGCTCGACCGGAACCATGACGTCGCAGGAGTTCGGGTTTGGAACCGATATCCCAATTCCCGGCGATTTCGATGGAGACGGAAGAACAGACCTGGCGGTCTTTCGACTTGGAACCTGGTACATACAGCAAAGCGAGAGCGGCAATTTGAGGAGCCAGCCGTGGGGATCGATCGGTGACGTTCCAGTGGTCGGCGACTACGACGGTGACGGCAAAGACGATGTTGCCGTCTTTCGACCGAGTTCGGGCGCGTGGCACATGCTCTTGAGTTTCAACGGCGGGTTTGCCAGTACGCAGTTCGGAACAAACGGCGATCAGCCGATCCAGGCGGCGTATCTGAGATAGCAACTCTTCAAATTCCGTGGCCCAAAAAAAGGATGGAAGGCAATGTCACCTTCCATCCTTTTCTTGTGACTCGTCCCGGTTCTTAGAACTGCCGTTCGCGAACGTCTACCTTTTGGATCACAAAAACCACGCGCATAGTTTGTGGGCGACGATCGAACGAGGCCGGCACAAACGCCGGGTTCTTGCGCAACGCATCCTGAAATTGATCAAGCATACGAGGGTCTCTGGGAGCCTGCATGACTTCGGCCAGCGACGCGCTGCCGTTGCTGAAAACATCCGTCACCACAACCATGTCGTCATCGTCTTCTTCGCTTCTAAGCGCTGACTTGGTAAACGCAGCCAGCGCGCCGCTCGGATTCAGACTGGGTGATGCGACCGAAAAAGGCGCGCGATCCGCGGCATAGCTCTCCGGACGAATCGGACGATTGATGTCGTATCCGGCAAATATCTGAAACGCTGCGGCGTCCTGCGCCTGGCGCGTTGCCGAATCCCAATCGCGGAAGGCCATCAGCGAGCTGCGAAGACCTGCAAACATCACGGCAAAGAAGATGATCGAAGCAAATGCGCCGATGGTGTACGGCATCAACCGCGGCTGAAGCCATCGCATCAATTGTTCAGAAACGGAAAACGTCGGCAGGCGTTTTTGCGCGCCGGCCTCAATCCTCAAAGCGGCGGTGATCGACGAAGCAAGATCCGACGGGACAGCCGGACGCGAAAGCTGCGCCAGGCTGCCGATCATCGTTCGATACTCCGCGAACTGCTCGCGACAAACAGGACACTGTCGCAAATGTTGATCGAACTCGGCGCGTACGGGCAGCGCCAGTTGATCGTCAACATAAAGCGAAAACGCCTGTTTGGTTTCCTCACAAATCATCTTTAACTCAGTTATTAGTTTTAAGTTTCCAGTTTTTAGAATCCTATCAAAGCACGTTCTAAAAACTAAAAACTTAAAACTGCCTTCTTCAGATGGCTGGCCGACCCCGGCTGCTCCCTTGTTATTAAAAGGAAGCAACTGTTCGGTTCAAGTCCGGCAAACCCGTCGGCAACCAATCCAGGCAAACGTCTAAACGAGGTGTTGCTGGCCACGTTTTCAAATCGCCTAAGCCGGTCTTACCCGACGTTCATGCCTCACCGAAACCGCCTTCGTCACTTCGACCCAATTGGCACCGAGTTTTTGGTGAAGCCGGGGTGGGGCAGCCGTCTGAAGGCAGTTTTTAGTTTCTAGTTTTTAGTTTTCAGCAAAACGCAAGCGGAGCAAGTTTTTCAAAACTCAACCTGTCTGAAAATTAGAAACCAAAAACTGCTTTTACAAAGATCGTGCAAACCCTTCTAGCAAATCACTATCAGTTTTCAATCTTACGAAACCGAGTAACGCCGTTAACAACTCAACCACTCTAAAAACCAAACCCTCAAAACTAAAAACTACCCTCCAGCCTTCGTCGAAGCTCGTCGCGCCCGCGCGCTAATCGCGATTTCACTGTCCCGATGCTTATCTCAAGCGTCGACGCGATCTCGTCGTAACTCATCCCCTCGATGTCTCTCAAAATAACTGTCTCGCGATACGAACGGCTAAGTGATCGCAACGCCGCGCCAAGCACTTTCTCCCGCTCGTGCGCCAGCGTCTCCTGCTCCGGGTTTGCGCCATCGGGTGCGCGAAGCCTGGAACTCAGCGGCTCGTCGCTGTACTTGTCTCCTGCGTCCAGCGAAACCGTCATGTCGCGTTTTCGTCGTCGCCACCATCTCCACCGATTGCGCGCCTGGTTGATCGCGATTCGGTAGATCCAGGTTTTCAAATCAGCTTCGCCTCGAAACCGCTTTATGTGCTGAAACGCGCGGAGAAACGTTTCCTGGGTCAGATCGCGAGCTTCCTCGGGATCTTCCGTCAACCGGTAAAGAAGAGCGTAAACTTCGCCGGAGCGCTCTCTAACCAAATGATCGAACGCGGCCGCTTCGCCTGCTTTTAATCTTTCAATGAACTGTTCTTCAGCAGTCGGCGCATTTGACCGCACGTCGCCCGAGGTTGCCAAAGCAGCCTGATCAAGTTCGACTTGCCCGCGGAGGGCGATTGGCTCTCCGAAGCTCACGCGAATCCCCCAACGGTGAAATGCTTGTCAGGCAACTGCTCGCACTTTCCAAGCAGTTGACCCCTTAGACACCCGCTATTCACCATTTGTTCCAACAAATTTCGCATTATCAATAGCACCCGTACCACCCGGTTTAGATGCGCCACCGAACCCCTTACGCTCGCCGGTTCCTTCGCCGAATGACGGCTTCAATCGGTTACTCGACAAGGCTCCGATTGCCGTTTCCAGGATCATCAAATACTCGCTTTTTGCTGGATTGATATCCGGCAAATGTACCAGGCAAGCCGCTTACGACTCGAAAATTGACCCTTGCTTGACAACCGCTCTTACCGACCGTTAGAGTGACGATTTCGCTCACCGTACGATTTTAAGAATGCGCCAGACCGTGTGTTCTTGCAAGAAGAAAAGAGAGAACGATAGTGGCACGATATAAGAAGAAACGCGCGAGAGAACTGCAGCACGACGCCTTTCGCGATAAGACCATGGGCGTGGTTGATCGGCTCGGGGAAAAGCTCGAGGGCAAGGGCAAGACGATCCTGTATGCGCTCTGCGCAGTTATCGCGATAGCACTGGTTTTTTGGATTTGGTCGTGGCGAAGTGATCGCAAAGCGCAGGAAGCTTATCGAGCGCTGGGGCGTGCGATCGAGATCAACTCAGCCAGCGTGGGTTCGACACCGACGCCGGGGGCCACTGGTCCAACATACGCAACCGACAAGGACCGGGCTGAAAACGCGATCAGAGAATTTCAAGCGGTTTCCGCGAAGTACTCGAACCCTTATCGAGACAAAGCCAACTACTTCATAGCCACCAACAAACTCTCGATCCCGGAGAAGCGAAACGAAGGCGCCAGCGAGCTGGAAGCGCTGAGCAAAAGCGGCGATGAAGAAATCGCCACGATGTCGAAATTCGCTCTAGCCCAGGCGCGTGAAGAAGACGGCCAGTACGACGCGGCGGCGACTATTTACACCGATTTAGCGCAGAAGAACAGCTCTTTACTTTCTTCGGACACTGTCAATCTGCGTTTGGCCAACGTGTTGGAAAAGCAGGGAAAGAATAAAGAAGCAGTCGAAGTGCTTTTCAAGATCGTGGAAGCAGCGCGTAAAGCAAAGGATGCCGATGGGAAACCTATGGCGCAATCCGCGGCGGCCCGTGATGCTGCGACCAAGCTGGAAAAGTTAGACTCAGCTCGCTATGCGCAGTTGCCGGCCGAAGAACCCAGCATGGACCTGCCGATGTAAGATCAGCCGGTTCGAAGTCCACGCTGGTAATTTCGTCGGCGTTTTCCTGACTCGATCCCGCCTTCCGCGAATTTCAAATGGACAACTTGACGCACTCGCTTCTCGGTTTGGCAGCATCCAAAGCGGGACTCGAGCGGCTGTCTCCCGCCACCACGTCGCTCTGTGTTATTGCCGCGAACGCTCCCGATGCCGACATCATCACGCTGGTCGCAGGACGCTGGACCTACCTTCATCACCACCGGGGAATCACACATTCGATCGTTGGAACGCTCGCGTTAGCGTTGCTGATCCCGGTTCTTTTTTGGTTGGGCGACCAAATAATCGCGCGCATCCGAAAGAGACCGCCGGCGGTCAAGTTTCGCGGACTCCTGCTGGCTTCGCTGATCGTCAGCGCAACGCATCCGCTTCTCGATTGGACGAATAACTACGGCGTCCGCCCGCTGCTTCCCTGGAGCGGGCAATGGTACTACGGCGACCTGGTCTTCATTCTGGATCCGTTTATTTGGCTGGGGCTGGGCGGCGCATCGTTTTTGCTTACTTCGAATAATCGATGGCGGCTTGCCGGCTGGATTTTGCTGGCGGGCGTACTGTCGTTCCTTATCGTGATCGTGCCTACCCTGCGTGCCGGCAGCGTCTTCCCAACTTTGGCCAGCGCGTTCTGGGTGACAGGCCTGGCGGCACTCGTCATCGCCTACCGGGCACGGGTGGCAGAGCGGTGCGGAAAATCGATCGCCATCGTTGCGTTATCGCTTTTGGTTGTTTACTGGGGCGCACTTTCCGTGGTCCATAATCACGCGTTCGACAAAGCGCGGGGGATTTCGTCGGAGATGGCGTCTGCGAATGGCGAGAATGTTCGCCGAATGGCGGTGATGCCGACGCTCGCCAATCCGTCGCGGTGGCAGTGCGTCTTCGAGACAGACAAAGCCGATTATCGTTTCGATCTTTCGCTGAGCGCGAACTCCGTCATTGGCGAGACCGTCCGCTTCGAAAAGCCTCAAGGTATTGCGACAAAGGCATTCGAAGCGGCGCAAAAAGACGAAAGAGTGCGGACTTTCCTCGGCTTTGCGCGTTTTCCAGTAATGCGAGCTCAGGGTGACTGTCTGAGCGAGACTCTCGTACAAATGGCTGACTTACGTTACACTGAACCTGGGCCCAATCGGCGCGGCACTTTCTCGATTGAACTGCCGGTTGATTGCTCGATCGAAGCGAATCGCTAGTTGGAAATGAACGAAACAGCACGAATGCAGGCGTCAGAAGCGGTGGCCCGGGCCGCCGCCGAGCGTGTAATTCCACCGCCCAAAAGGGCGCGGCTGGCCAGCGTGCGTGTTTCGCCGAGCGGCTATTTGGCGGTGCTCTGCACGGCTACGTTTGGCGCCAGTTTGCTGCTTCGCTCCGAACAGGATATCGCTGCCCTAATCGTCCTTGCCATTGCCTGGTTCGTTGTGCCCGCTCTCGCTTTCACCGACCGGGTAGTTTTCGATGGCGAGTCGCTTTCTCGCCGCGGCCTGATTCCATTGGTGATGCGGATCGCCGGTAATCGCGCGTTGGATCTGCCCGTATCTGATATCGAGCGCGTCGAGACAATGGCTGTCCGAACGCTGCGTCGCGGCGGCCGGGTTCGATATCGCTACCGTAGTGAAATTGCCGGCCGCGGAACCAATTTCGTGTTCACAACCGGCGGACGAAGTTATCGCAACATGGTTCGCCTGCTGTTTCCGCTAATAAACGATGACAAGCTCGACGCGCGTTCGGGCGAGCTTCGCGACAGCCTTATCGATCCGCGCGCGCTCAACACAAAGGTCAAGCTGTTACAGTTGGCGCCTCCGGATGTGCTGGAGGACGCGACTCGCGATTTGGATCCAGCCGCGAAGAAGAACGTGCCTCGGCAGCGAGCGACGACGGGCGCACATTCCGTAATCGACCTGGAGCGAGCATCGCTGTTGCGACAAATGGCCAACGAGCTGAGGGCGGCCGGACGATTACGCCAGGCGGCCGAGGCGTTTCGTCGCGCGTTGTTGGTAACACCGAACGACGCCAGGCTTATTTATGAATTCGCCCGGTTCCTTCGGTCGCAAGCGAGCGCGATGGGCGATGCACGTCTTCTTGCGCGCGCTCGCGCGGGATTGAGATTGGCGGCGCAACGTGGCGCCGGCGATGCAGGTTTGTTGATGCGCATCGGCGAGAGCTTTTTTGAATACGGAGATCTGCCGCAGGCCGCGCGCAGATTCCGTCGCGCGCTGGAAGCAAATCCGCGTGCGGTTCGTGCCGAGTTGGGACTGGCGGAAATTGCGCTCAGAAACGGCAAGCTGGCGCATGTCATTCACCATTACAACGCGGCAGCCCGTGTCGCCACCGACGAATCGATTGCGCGGTTTGCGCGTCGTGAAGCTGACTATTACGCGTTGCTGAACGAAGACGATGGATATTTGGCGACAGAGCTGCGTCGATTCAATTGGCTCCAGCAAGCGCAGCGCGCTCGCCGCCTCAGCATGCGAACGACCTTCGCCAGCCTGCTGATTGTACTGATCGGCGTTAACCTGGATGATTCGTTGGCGACGCTGGGCTGGGCGTTGACGTCTACTTCGATCACTGCGTGGATCCTGGTCGCGCTGGCAAGCAAATTACTTTCGCAGCGTCGGAGAGTGCCAACTGAATAGTGAGCGAATTTAGCGAATCTCAATTACCAAAAAGGCGCAGGCAGGGAATTCATACCCTTGCCTGCGCCTTTGATTTTGAATGCCAGGTTGCCTATTTATTCAATCGGCTTCCGCGTCCGGCTGGGGGCTTTCTTGGGAGCCGTTTTTCGAGTTCCTGTCTTGCTGGCCTTTGTCTTCTCCGCCTCCGGCTCTTCAGATGACCCCATCAGGTTTGAGACCGCAGAAACAGCGTCGCTCGCGATCTCTTTCATCCCGGTCACGAGATCAGAACCGGCTTCACGGACGGGCTCGGGAACGATGGTCCGCGCCGCCTGCTCAGCGACCGACGCAACCGCCGACATGGCCTGAAGCGGCGTGGGATTCAAAAACGCATCCCATCGATATTGAGCTTTCGGTTGCGGCTGACCGAGTCGTTTGAAGACAAGATCGGTAACCGCGTTGGTCACCCAATTGTGGTAGAACTCGCCCACCGAATGAAGGTCGGCATCAGGCGCGGGGTTCATAAAATCAATCGCGTACGGCACGCCGTCTTCGATCGCAAACTCGACGGTGTTTATGTCGTATCCCAACGCAGAGCACAGAGTTCGTACATCCTTTTTCACTCGCTCGTTCAATTGCGGCGAGAGGTAGTCAGGATCGTTGATGTACTGTTCGCCGGACAAATACCCTTTGGTAGGATCGTACGGCATGATCATCACTTCTTCCTGACCTATGCAGTAACAGCGAACGAACTGGTCAAAATTGACGGAGGCCTGCAGCGTCATGCAGAGCTTTCCGCTCAGGTTGTATTCCCGCCACAACTCCTCAAGCGAATTCACCTTGGACACATTTTTCCAACCGCCGCCGTCGAACGGCTTTAAGAACGCCGGCATCCCTATGTATTCAACGATGCCTTCCCAATCGAGCGGGAACTCGAGGTTTCGCAGGCTCTCACTGACAACGCCTTCGATGTAATCCTGCTGCGGCAGTAGTACCGTTTTGGGAACCGCCACGCCAAGCTTCGCGGCCAGCGAGTAGTTGAAGAACTTGTCATCCGCGGACCACCAAAACGGATTATTGATGATCGTGGTTCCTTCCAACGCACAACGCTTGACGAATCCGCGATAAAAGGGAACCTCGTGCGAAATACGGTCAATAATCAGATCGTAACGGCGTGTTTCAACCGCGCGAACTCCGCCAACCGTGACGAACTCCGCAGTAACTTCTCCCTTGCCACGCTCATTAATTCGATCAATAAGCGCTTCAGGGAACGACTTCTCGCGGCCAACCAATAAACCGACCTTCTTCATTTTCGATGTCCTTTCAAAATAATTGTGTGATTGATAGCCATGGGCACAAACGACCCGCGCGTTCGCGGACTGCATAGGTCAACATCGCCTGTCCTATGAAAACCGTGCACTCTAAAGTTTGTTTGAACCATTGTCAATTATGCCCGGACATCCGCGCAAGGGCGAAAATGCATCAATAAGAGTGCTCTTTAAACCGAGTCGGCGGCGGTTTTTAAGCCTGCTATGTTACAATTTGCGAACCGGATGGTCTGACTTTCCCCGATCCGCAGTCCACCAATTAATCAAAGCTCGAAGGAGAAGCCGAATACGTGTTTCGACGTTTCATAAATCTTGCTCTGTCGCTCGTTGTCTTGCCCTGCGCCCTGGCAGCGTTTTCACCGTCTTTCGCCCAGACAGAGGCGGAAAAACCGCCGCAAACGGCTCCGAGTCCGAGTCCGAGCCCGACACCAAAGTCGTCCCAGGGAAAAACGCCGACCGCCGAGGAAGTAGCTGAAGCGACCATTTACATTAACGGAACTCGCGAAGGCATGGCCCAGGTTCGACGCACCGCCAACGAACGCGGTCGTATTACTCGCATGGTCGGCGAAGGAAAGAGCGAAGAGGCTACATACGAGCGTCGCGCAATGCGCGGCGAGACGATGGGCAAAGATCGAGTCCGGATCGATCAGAAAATGCCGACCGCCGAATACGCTTTGGTGTTTTCGGGAGGCTCGACCTGGGGCATCATCAATGACGCGATCTTTACGCCCAGGCCCGACACTGCACAGGAATTTCTTGACCGCCACTGGCATGGAGTCGACGCGCTGCTTCGATACAAGGAAAACGGTTCGACCCTTAGTTACCTTGGGAAAGACAAGCAGATGGGAATCGAATTCCATATGCTGGTT
The DNA here is from genome assembly GCA_963702045.1 of Pyrinomonadaceae bacterium. Taxonomy (GTDB): domain Bacteria; phylum Acidobacteriota; class Blastocatellia; order Pyrinomonadales; family Pyrinomonadaceae; genus JACMLC01. The sequence continues at coordinate 2,383,819 of OY969701.1, read as the reverse complement.
GTGACCGACAAGGAGAACCGCCGAACTCGCTTTAACATCAGCGCAAAGTCTTTACGAATTTTGTCGTTGGAATACGAAGAGCCGTCCCAGACAGGGGGAGCGGCGGTTAAGTTCCAGCGCAAGTTTTACGACTATCGGATGGCGCAGGGAACCGTTGTTTCGTATCGATCTGTGCTTTACAGGGACGGGCAGCAGGTTGAAGAGGCGAGGGTTTTGACCATCACTTTCGGCGCGAAACTGGACGAATCGCTCTTCCTTAACCCGGAAGCGCCGGCACCCGCGGCTACAACCACAGCGGGCCCCTGAACCCGGCTAGTTCTGTCAAATTGCTGGCGTCGCTTCGCTCGGGCTTTGCGAAGCGGCGCTTTTCATTTAGTTTCTAAAGCCTTTTGGAACCAGCGGGCGAACGGCGCGTGTATCAACTGCGGGCGGTCGTCTGTAACGTGTATAATTTTCAACTCGGAGAGGCCGCCCGGCGCAAAGATAAGCGACTTGCAATACCAAGTGAGCTAATGCAAACGCGCCCGCTGAGCCTACCTGCCCTGATGAATACGCTGACCTCCATCGACGAGCTGCGTTTCAGTACCAGTGTAGAGGCTGCTGATACTGACGAAAGCCGCTCGGATCATGCATTGCTCGAAGCCACGCGCACTGGCGACGAGGCTGCGTTTGCTGAACTGGTGGGGCGATATCGTAATCGAATTACGAACTATATCTATCGAATGACGAACGATTATGACGGTGCGGTTGACCTGACTCAGGAAACATTCGTTCGCGTTTACAGGGCAGCGGATCGATATCAAACCAGCCATGCGTTTTCGACTTATATTTATCGCATCGCCACAAACCTTGCGATCAGCGAGCTGAGAAAACGAAAACGCCGGCGATTGGTTTCGTTGACAGGTTTTTTCCAGGGCAAGGAAGGCGCCGAGCCGGTTGAGTTCAACCCGCCGGACACGCGCAAACTTCAGGACGTTGAGTTGGTGGAACAAGAACGGCGGGCAGCGGTCTCGCGTGCAATAAGCACATTGCCGGATAAGTATCGCGCGCCGTTGGTACTGCGAGATGTCGACGGAAAAAGTTACGAAGAGATCTCGCGAATTTTGGACACGAGCGAAGGCACGGTGAAGTCGCGGATTAGCAGAGCACGAGGTCTGTTGCGCGATAAGTTGCGGATATATTTTTAGTTGGAGCAGAAGAGATGGATTGTAAGCAATGCAGAGTTGAGATTGATGAAGTTCAGCGCGGAGCTGCCGTGAGTGAAGCAGCCGCGGCGCACATTCAGGCATGTGCAGGCTGTACTTCGTTTCGAAACGAAAGTCTCGCGTTGGGCCGTTTGATAGGCGATCTCGAGATGGTGACGGCGCCGGCTGATTTCGATTTTCGTTTGCGCGCGCGTCTCGCCAATTTGAAGAGCGAGCAGCCGAGAGGTTTCGCATGGCCACGGTTTGCTCCGGACGCGCGGTCGATAGCACTCGCCGCGTCGTTCGCTGTGCTGGTGGCTGCGGGATTTGTAGGGCAGCAAGTCTGGTCGTCGTCCGGCACTGCTTCCAACTATCAAGCGATTCATAGCGCTTCAGCTTTCGAGTTTGCAGCGATTAATTCTGTACCTGTGAATGCGACCGTGATTCCGTCGGCGCCTTCTGAAGTTACAACGGCTTTGAGTTATGTGCCGAAGCCTGTGCGAAACGAGTCTGTAGGAGCAGGGCGGAGAGCCTCAGCCTCCGATGGGATCGAGAATCGTGATAGCGCCCTGTTGATAACCCGTCCACAGGTAACGCCGTTGGGAATTCCCGATCCGCTCAGCATTCCGCCCAGCATGGTCTCGGTACCAATGCAGGTGAACCTGACGCCCGCCACGGTACTGGTGAACAGTAAGCAGTCAGGACAACAGAACATTTCGGTGCGTCCTGTGACTTTTGGAGCTCAGAACGTGTTTGAGCAGAAAGGCAGCGCGGATATTTTCTTCACGCCCGTGCAGGGAGTTTGGTAGCCGGCTGTAGTTTTGATGCGACTCAGATGGTAGCGAAGTTGAACAAACTGATGATCGTGATCGCGTGTGCGGCTATTTTCTGCCTGCAGGCGCGTGTACAGGTGAATGCGCAGGAGACTGCGCCGAAAACTTCACCAGCTTCACCAGCTTTACCGGCTTCGCAAGCTTCCGATAATCCACAAATCGCATTGCCGCTTCGTGCCGACGCGCCGCAGGTCAACGCGGTCGTTCATCGGCTGAGCGGGATAAAGATGCTGGACCTGCTTCGTCGAAAAGGCGCGAAAGTGGCGTCGCTAAATAGCGAAGCGCTGATGGGTGATGAAGTTCATACAAACATCACCGCCGGACTTGGGTTGCAGGACGGAATGGTAGTAGCGCGGCTTCCGCAGGCCGAACTGGAACTCGGAACGTCGTTGTTGCCGTTGTATTCGGCGACCGGTGCGTCAGCCGCGGCGCCGTCGCCGTCCAGCATGATGATCGTGCAAAGCGGCGGCAGACAGCTTCCTGCGATCTTGATCGGACTGGACGGTGGAACCGGGCTCTCGCTGTTGCGAATATCCGGGCTGCAGTTTGCTCCGTCCCGCGATGCAAACGAAGAAGCACTGGTGGTCGGCCAGCGATTGCGCGTTTTGTCTCCCGCGCGGGCCGCGCAGGTCGAAGGCCTGGCCCCCGAACAGTTTTTCCTAAACGTGGCTGAAGTCGAAGGACGTATCACGGCGATCGTTCGTTCCTCTTCCGGTCCAGTTTCGCGTGTGATTGTGGGATCAGAGAAGTTTTCGTCCGATATGGTCGGCGGCATAGCGTTGAACGAAGCGGGCGACACGGTCGGCATGGTCGAATTCAGCGGAACGAATGAAGCCTACTTGATTCCGATCTCGGCCATTCATCGTGCCGTCAAACGAATCCAGTTGAGACTGGAAAGAAAACCACAGCCGTGGCTGGGTGCTCGCGGATTTTCGCTTGCCGGAACTTCGCTCGATCAGTTGATGAATGTCGGTTGGCGACGCACCGAAGCGAACCGGCTTCTTAACCAGCGCATGGGTGTGGTTCTGACATCGGTCCCGCCGCAGACTCCCGCCGCGTTGGGAAAACTTCGCGTCGGCGATGTGGTGACTCGGGTAAATTCCGGCGAAGTGAAAAGCGCCGAAGATTTCTCTTCACTTTTGAAGCAGGCCGGCGGACATTCACCGGTTCGATTCACGGTAGTCCGACCAGAAAGTCGCACCCCGCAAGTGTTCACGGTCCGGCTCCGCGAATCGCTTTATCCGGTGCTCGAGATGGAAGCGGCAGAATCCCGCGCAGCCCGGTTGGCCAGCCGTGATCCGTTTGTCGCGCGTGGCGTCGAAGCGCTTTGGATCTCGCCGCAGTTGGCCGAGCGATTCAACGCCAAGAGCGGGCTCGTGGTGACATTTGTTCATCCGGAAAGCGATGCCGCATTTTCGGGATTGATAGCGGGGGATGTTATCGAATCGATCGACGGACGTGAGCTTTCTGAACTAAGCGTTCCGGCCGTACTACCCCCAAGAGCTTTGCTTGGCATCGTGCGAAATCGAGAGAAGCAAAAGATCGAGCTCGCGACGAGTAATATCAAGGAACGATAGTCCTTTCGATCCTGAATCCCTCAACAATCGAATCACCAACCAATGATGGAGCGCAGGCGGCTCGCCTGCAGTGAGCGCGATGCGCGAAGAATGCGCACACGACTTTCGCGCCTGCGGCGCTCACTGCAGGCGAGCCGCCTGCGCTCCTCCATATTTAGCGAACCGGCCGCATAGTGTGCTAATCTAGCCTCATCTCGTGCACTTTAGATCACTTCATTCCAAGCATTAATTGCCAGATTTATGCTTAATACTGCTGTTTCGCGTTACCACGACCTGTTGACGGAAGACGACGTCGCCGAATCGTCAAGAGCCATGCTGGACGAGGGCCTCGAACGGGCGCGGCTAATTTTCGGAGGCCGCCGGCTGTCGCCATATTTGCGTCCGCACTTCGTGACCGAAGAAGATTGGACGCGCGTCACCGGCATTTGCGAAACAGTTTGGGGCGCGATTCAGAAAGTTAAGGACGCTGCCGTTCAGAACGACGATCTGCTGGACGAGTTGGGCGTTACCGAGCAGGAACGAGACCTGGTTGCAATCGATCCCGGGTATCGCGAGGTATCGCCGACCGCTCGGCTTGATTCGTTTCTTACGGACGAGGCTTACAGCTTCGTGGAATTGAACGGAGAGAGCCCGGCTGGAATCGCCTACGCGGATGCGGCGTACGAGATTTTTTCCAGACTGCCGGTCATGAAGCGGTTCGCGGAAGACTACAGAGTGCGCGCGCTTTTTGGCCGTCGCCAGATGCTCGACACGCTCTTGCGCGCGCATTCGGAGTATTTAGGGAGAAAACCCGACCGCGCGCCGCATATCGCGATTGTGGATTTGAAAGACGTTCCCACGACGCAGGAGTTCGAGCTTTTCAAAGAGTACTTCGAGAGCCAGAATTTCCCTGCGATCATCTGCTCGCCTGATGATTTGGAGTTTAAGGACGGGCGTCTTCGGGCCGGAGATTTTGAAATCGATATCGTTTACAAGCGACTCCTGGTCAACGAATATCTTCCGATCATTGCCGACGCTCCGGCGCTGCTCGACGCTTACCGAGCCGGCGCGGTATGCATGGTTAACAGTTTTCGCTCGAAGCTCGTACACAAGAAAGCCATCTTCGCGGTATTGACCGATCAAAGACACGCGCACCTATTTTCTTCCGCTGAGCGCGAAGCAGTTCGAATTCACGTTCCCTGGACCCGAAAAGTGCGAGCCGAGAAAACAGATCGCCTGGGTGAAGAAGTCGATTTGCTCGAGTTCATTCTGGCAAATCGCGACCGGCTGGTACTCAAGCCGAATGACGATTACGGCGGACATGGAATTTACATAGGCTGGAACACTGACGCGATTGCCTGGAACGAAGCGATGCGCGCGGCGCTCGCCAACGGAGATTATCTTGTTCAGGAACGGGTGCCGACCGCGCGCGAAGTCTTTCCCGCGTTGATGGAAAACGGTTCGGTAGAATTCGCCGAGCAGCTGGTGGATCTTGACCCGCTGTTGTTCTATGGCAAAGTCGGATCTGCGTTCACCAGGCTCTCGTCCACCGAGTTGGCAAATGTGTCGTCCGGCGGCGGGATGGTCCCGACGTACATCATCGGCAGCAGAAATTAGTTTGAACGCGAAGGGATGAAAACAAGTGACCGACGATTTGGATTCATTACCCCAACGAACTGACGAAGAGGAGCGGAGATCGCATGACCGGTCGAGGCTGATCGTCGACGTGTTTTTTGACGGCACCGACGTAACCGGAATTGCCAGCACCAAAGACATCAGCGTCGGCGGACTTTACATGAATACAGTAGTCGATCTCCCGGAAGGTTCGTTGCTCGCCATGCGCATCCCGCTCGGCTCAGACCGCCAGGTCGTGGTTAACGCCGAAGTTGTCTACAGCAATCCTGGTCGCGGCGTCGGCGTTCGATTTCACGGGTTGTCGGAAAAAGATCGCGAGCTGTTGGAGAACGAGCTTCCCAAACTTTAGTAGTGAACTGGAAAGAGCTGGTCACTTTTGAAATGGCGCGAATTGACAGAGAGCCAGCGACGCCCGCTGGAGCGAAAGTTGGCGGGCCTTTATGGACACGACCGAGACGAATCGGCTTTCGACAGCCTGGTGCTGGACAAGCGACAGGCTCTCTTTCTTCTCAAACGACGGTTCGAAGAGATCGGTTTGTGGGACGCGGTTCGCCGGATTGAAAACGTTTACGGCCAGGGCGGAGTCGGGATGAGTTTTCAAGCCTGGCCGTTTCTGCTTTCGACGCTCAAACGCCGTAAAGATTTCACCACGCTGTTTGCCAATCATCCCGGAAACACCGGAGGCTTTTTGGAGCGCGGGCGAAAACGAGCTTCGCTGCATTTTCTTTATATCGACGGCGACTGCGGACGACAATGGGCGGTGCACTTCGATCTCTATAATCCCTGGGCGTCGCCGATGGATGCGTGGCGACACTTGCGGGAAGAGAAATTGCGGGGAGTAACGCCGGGCTGGAAAATTATCAAAGAGTGTTTCCACCCACGCGCGGGCATTCGCACCTGAAATCGACAGCCGTGACCGGCTCTTGCTTCTATAAAAACCTCAGTTGAATTTGGTCGCGCAGCGACCGTGTCCCAGAGGAGTCAAAAACTTATGTTCGACCAATACACACTCGGCATCGAAGAGGAATTTCAGATCGTTGATCCGAAATCCAGAGAGTTGCGCTCGCACGTTACCGAGTTTCTGGAAGAGGGCAAGATGATATTGGGCGAGAAGATCAAGCCCGAAATGATCCAGTCGATGATCGAGGTTGGTACCGGCATCTGCGCCAACATCGACGAAGCTCGCGCAGATATCTCGCGGCTCCGTTGCATTATTTCGAGCCTGGCCCGCAAGAAGGGGCTTGAGATCGTCGCGGCTTCAACCCATCCGTTTTCGCATTGGGAAGATCAGAAGATTTTTGACGACGACCGATATAAGTTTTTGGTTGAAGAGATTCAGATGGTAGCCCGTTCGCTGTTGATCTTCGGACTCCACGTTCACGTAGGGATTCCCGACCCCGAACGAGCGATTCATATCATGAACGCCGCGCGTTATTTCCTGCCGCATGTGCTGGCGCTGTCGACCTCTTCGCCGTTCTGGCTCGGCCACAATACCGGGCTGAAATCGTATCGCTCTGAGGTTTTCAAGAAATTCCCGCGAACGGACATCCCCGATCATTTCGATTCCAATGCTTCGTTTCAACGCTATGTCGCGCTGCTGGTCAAAACCAACTGCATCGACGATGGCAAGAAGATCTGGTGGGACGTGCGCCCGCATCCATTCTTCCCGACGTTGGAGTTCCGCATCTGCGACATTCCTACGCGCGTCGATGACACGATCGCAATCGCCGGACTGTTCCAGGCGATCGTTTGCAAGTTGAATCGATTGATTGAAAGGAACCTGGGGTTCCGGCTTTACCGGCGAATGTTGGTGCAGGAAAACAAATGGCGAGCGGTGCGTTGGGGCCTGGACGGAAAATTGATCGATTTCGGAAAGCAGAAAGAAGTTCCGGTTCGCGACCTGATTCTCGAGCTATTGGAATTTGTTGACGATGTGCTGGATGACCTGGGCTCGCGCAAAGAGGTCGAGCATATCCACACGATACTTCAGCGTGGAACGTCCGCCGAGGCGCAATTGAAGGTTTACGAAGAGACCAACGACTTGAAGGCAGTGGTGGATCTGCTGATTGCGAGGACGATGGAGCATGTTCCGGCCGAGGCCAACATGTGCGAACCAACGCCGGCGGGCTAGAGGTTTCTCGAAACCTGGGCGCTTTGATGTCGTGTAAATTGTCCCGTAGGGACAGTTGAATTTAGGCAGGTCGTTTACGGCCTGCATTTTTATTCCACAATACAACCGCGTCCCGTAGGGACGATTGAGTCAGGACTCAACCTTCCCTACGGGACGCTGCATTCTCACCGCAATCTCTTGCAGGCCGTAAACGACCTGCCTAAATTCAATCGTCGCTACGCGACGAAGCAGTTCGCACCACTTTATCGTTTTTTCGCAGACGGTTTAGTAGCCTTTTTTTCTCCTGATTTAGTAAGCGCCTTTAACACCGTTCGCCCTCGCGGCGAAAGCCTGTAACCTACCGGAAGACTCTCGGTCAACCCCAGCTCCTTCAGCTTCCGCACATTGCTCTTAAACCAGAACTTCTCGAGGCCAAGCTCGTCCGCCAGATCTCCCGCCCGAACACCCGGTTGCTCCTTAATCATTTGAAGGAAACGAATGCCCCATGGGCCAAACGAAGTTTGCGCCCCAAAACGCGCGATCTTCGAAGACAGAGCCGCAAGCTCAGCCTCGCTCAACGAGCTCTTCTCGCGTAGCGCAGCCCGATCGTCCGGCCCGGCCAGGTGAAACTCGATCTCGTAGAGCACGCCCTCGCGGTAACTGTTCAATTCATCGATCAACTCGCGCTTCGAATCAAACCCAGCCTCTCGGGCTGACTTATCCGTAATATCTCGCGTAGTGATCGTCGCCACGTCGTCGATTGCCAGAACGCCTATCTTTGTTCGAAGGCGACCGCCGGTCTTCACACTCGGCCGTTTCCACCGGCGAAACGCACGAGTGATCTTCCCGCTCTTGATTCCTTCCAGATGTTCATGTCGAAACAACATAATCTTTGCCGCTAAAGTCGAACAGCCGCACTCTTAACGGCGGCTGTTGCGTGTCGATTCAATCAAAAGCAATTGATCAGTCGATAGAGTGCTTCAATGATTCGCGCAGAAAGTTCTCGAAAATGATACGACCGTCGCGCGACTCGTTTGGATGTTCCCAACGCGTGGCTCGCGTTCGGTCCCAATCCTCAAAAGATTTTTCCAAATGGAATTGCACGGTGTAAATCAGCTGTCCGCCGTCGCGCCTGACCATCATTTGATTGCGGCAAAGATAGCCGGTCGCCAGCAACTTGAACCCATCGGGAACCTTGTCGAGCTGAAGACCGTGATTCTGCCAGACTCGCAAAATCCTTCCTTCGCGCGTGTAGTCCTGCCAGACTCCTGATTCCGAATCGTTGATCCCCTCGAAGATCGGATCTGCCGCGTCGACGATACGAACTAAACGATACTGGTATTCAAACGAACGATTGCCGCGATTCTGATGCTGCTCCTGGTTATCCAGAGTCAAAACGCGCGCGCCGAAACTCATCCCGATCAGTTGGTGACCGCCGCAAATTCCCAATACGGGGATTTGGGTTTGGCCAATGAAGTTACTGAACTTCTCGAGATGACCGGGATTGTAGTAATCAAAGTCGCTTAGCGTCCCGCTGAGCACGATGGCCTGCGGCTGAAATTCTTCGACGATCTCGGCGATTTCCGAGAGATGCGCGACATGAATTTCAGGGTCCTTGACCAGCCGTTCAATGTTGTGCCGGATGTTGTCGACAGCCAAAGAAGAAATCTTGCGCTCGCGCTGAATCTGTTGCGAAACTTTTCGCCCTAACTCTTTCACCGCGACATCGGATACATCATCCTCCTCGCGCAACAGGCTGTTAATTACCAGCACGCGAGCTCGATCGATGCGTTTCTCGATCGGTTCGTAGCGGCAATAAGACCGTTGGTTAAAAGGAAAGGGAAGTGGTTCGGGTACGTCGGGGGGTACGTTTTCGTTAAGCAGGATCTCTTCAATCATCGGTTGAATTTGGATTGCGGCTCTAAACTCTCAGGCTGGTCGTTGTTTCGTGTTCTGATTAAACTCAGGAATCGTCGTACCAGCCCCGGCAGCCGCAACCTCTTTTCTAATCTCTGCGATCAATTTTGAACGAACTTGTGAACGAAAAGTCTGGCTGCGCCCGCCTGCAGCCTGCGCAACCAATAATAGCATGCGATGCCACGCAGATTCGAGTTCATCTGCAATTACCGAAATTTTTGTGATGTCATACGGGACCGCGATTGCCTGGCATCCCGCGCGCGCCCAAACCGCCAGATATCGCGCGGTGGCCAGGTCCGGAGTCAACAGACGTCGCCTGCCGATCTTGATTTCAATCCCCAGCAATGTGTGTTGAATATCAACCCGGTTCTCCTTTGGCGGAATCGGGAGATGATGCGAGCGCGTTCGAAGCCGTCGAATGCGATCCAGGTACAGTTGCGGAAGCCACGATTCTCCCAGCAAAGATTTAACGCCCTCGATGCTCATTGCGATTGAGGCAGGAGCCGCAAGGTTTGCTTTTTCTGACATTGAAAGACTCAGGGAAAGACTCAGGGGAAAGACTCAGTGGAAAGTTCAGGGTAATCCTGGATGGTTCGGTTATGTTCAAGTTTGTGTTCGATGAAAGCGAGTCGGAAGAGCTTTTCCAGGATTTCGACAGCCAATCTATCGCGCGGCCCTGGCCGCCGCCGGAGGCTTGCGGAAGACATCGAGCACACGCCCGGGAAACAGCCCCAAATAAAATGTTCCCAGGACCGTGATGATGAGGGCAACGGTTATGCTCGCCGGAATAAGAGGAGCAGTCCATTCGGTAGTTCGGTCGCGAAAGAACATGACGATGATCAATCGCAGGTAGTAGTACGCCGAGATCGCGGTGTTAATAACTCCGACGACGACCAGCAAGTAATAGCCCGCATCAAGCGCCGCGCGGAAAACCATGATCTTGCCCATGAAGCCCGCCGTCAGCGGAAGTCCCAACAGGCTCAGCAGAAAAAGCGACAACGCGAAGGCGAGCACCGGCGCGCGAAATCCGATTCCATTGTAGTCTTCGACTTCGGTCCGACGGTCGCCGCTGCGCGAAATCAGCGTCACTACTGCAAACGAACCAAGGGTCATCACCGCGTAAGTCAGCATGTAAAAGGCGACGGCGGCAAGAGCCTCGCTTCGTTTGGCCGCGTCGCTGGCTGCGCCGGCGGCGATAAATCCCACCAATGCGTAACCGGCATGCGCGACTGACGAGTACGCCAGCATCCTCTTTACGTTGTTTTGAACAATAGCGACGACATTTCCCACAATCATCGTCACGACTGCCATCACCGTCAGCGCGGTGAGCCACGTTTTGTGCAGCGCGGCGTCCGGCGGAATCGCGCCCGACACAGCCACCACGAAAGGAAATCCGAAGACAAAGACACGCAGAAACGATGCGAACCCGGCGGCTTTCGGTCCGGCGGCCATAAAGGCGGTGACCGGCGTGGGCGCGCCTTCGTATACGTCCGGCGTCCAAACATGGAAAGGCGCGGTCGCGATCTTGAATCCAAAACCTACAAGCAACATGGCCGCGCCAGCGAACAGCAAGGCCGGATATTGAGATTCGTTCAGCCGGACCGCGATCTGGGTAATGTTCGTCGTGCCGGGAAGATTGGTGCTGGTTCCTGTCGCTCCATAAATCAACGCGATGCCGTACAAAAGAAATGCGGAAGAGAATGATCCCAGGATGAAGTATTTCAAAGACGATTCATTCGATCGCAAATCCGTCCGGCGAAACCCAGCCATTACGTACGTTGCGATCGAGAGAATTTCGAGGCCCAGGAAAATGATCACCAGATCGTTGCCCGCGGCCATCAACATCATTCCGCACGTCGCAAACATCAGCAGCGAATGAAACTCGCCGGCGGGGAGTTTTTCGTTTTCAACCCACACCACCGAAATCAAAATCGTCAGCGCTGAGACCAAAAGGAATATCAACGTGAACGCCAGCCGAAGCTCGTCGATCACGATCATCCCGTTGAAATCCTTCTCAGGCGACGCGACCCCGCCGTTCCACATCCAGACACACGCGATCGCAGCGGCCAGCAATCCGAGAAGCGCGATCGAACCGGTCAGCCATCGTTGCTTGTCTCGAGAAAAAGCATCGACAAGCATGACGAGCAAAGCCACCCCGCCGACAATCAGCTCCGGTAGGATAATCAGGAAATTTACGTCCGGCTGGACGATGCCTAAATTCATCACGCGAAATCAAATCCCTGTTTGGTTCTTGCCGATGTCTTCATTCAAAACTAGTCCGGACCTCGGACTCGTTCGTAAGCAAACGCTGAAGCCGCTTTCGCAGAAGGATTCTGAACACGCCTGGTTGCGAAGCCGCGCCGAACTGATGCGGCGGAATGACTCGTCCTTCTTTGTCGAAAATTACTACCAGCGGAAGCCGAGTGCGCTCGGAGAACTGGCGATAAGCTTTCTTCTCCGGATCGCGCAGGATGGGAAACGTAAACTTCAGCATTCTTGAAAACTGACGCAGGTAACTATCCGAAGCCGCTTCCTTATCTTCGACCGTGATCCAGAGAAATTTGACCGGCCTGTCCTGAAACTCCTGATTCAAAATCTCCAGATCGCGTAGTTCCTCGTGGCAGGGACCGCACCATGTCGCGCCGAACGAAACGATCACAAAATTGCCGCGCATCTTCGAGATGTCATACTTCTTCCCGTCCAGCCCCTTCAAATTGATCGTTATGTCGTCGTCCCCGCCGTTAATGCTGCTGCTGACATTCCGAATGTCCTGGCCCGACACCGGAAAGACGAAGATGCAAATTACAAAGAGCAGCAAAACTGGAAATTGGCTTTTCTTCATTTGGTTGTCGGGAAAGGCTTCAGAGACTAAAAAGCCTCTGCACGTTCACTTTACTTCCAAAGCATACGAACCACCGGCCGGTCGTTCGTTGACGCGTTTTTGAACCGACTGGATGGCTTCGCGCGAGCGGTTCAGAAATGGTCGCGGGTAAACACCCATGTAAAGCATCAGCGCCAACAGTGGCACGAGAAGCCCAATTTCGCGCCAGTTCAAATCCGACAATGTCGCATTCTTGGGTTGGGTAATGCGCCCGAACACGACACGCTGCAACATCCACAGCATATAAACCGCTGCCCATATTACACCTGTGCCGGCCAGCATCGTGGCGATCCACGAATACGTGATCGCGTTGGATGTCCACATGCCCAACAAGATCAGAAACTCTCCGACGAACCCGTTCAGAAACGGAAGGCCGATCGATGAAAGCGAAGTGATCACAAAGAATGCCGAGAACCACGGCATCGATTGCGCCAGGCCTCCGAACTCGCTGATCATGCGGGTATGTCGCCGTTCGTAAATCATGCCCACTAACAAAAAGAGCGCTCCGGTCGAGACGCCGTGGTTGAGCATTTGATAAAGCGCGCCCTGCAATCCCTGTTCGGTGAACGAGAACAGGCCGAGCACTACGAAACCCATGTGGCTGACCGAGGAATAAGCGACCAGACGCTTCACGTCAGGCTGAACCATCGCCACCAGCGCACCATAAATAATTCCGATAATTGCCAGCGTGATAATCACCGGTGCCAATTTGTGCGAAGCCGCCGGGAAGAAGGTCAGGTTAAATCGCAACAGCCCGTAGGTTCCCATCTTCAACAGCACACCCGCCAGGATGACGGAGCCCGCTGTCGGCGCTTCGGTATGCGCATCCGGCAACCAGGTGTGAAACGGAAAGAGCGGGACCTTGATACAGAACGCGAACGCAAACGCCAGGAACAGCCAGAACTCGGTTCGCTCGGCCAGCGGTGTTTGTCTCAGCGTGTTCAAAACCGTCACGTAGTCGAACGAGCCGACCAGGTAATAGATCGCGATAATTCCGACCAACATCAACAAGCTGCCAAGCGCCGTATAGATAAAGAACTTCGTTGCCGCGTAGATGCGACGCTCGCCGCCCCAAATGCCGATCAGGAAGAACATCGGCACCAGTGACGCTTCGAAGAAAAGATAGAACACGAGCAAATCGAGCGAGACGAAAACGCCGATCATCGCGCTTTCAAGGACGAGTAAAAAGACGTAGTAAGTAAGCTGCTTTTTTTCTACCGAAGTCCAACTGGACAAGATCGAGATCGGGACCAGCAACGTGGTCAGAATAACCAGCCACAGGCTTATGCCGTCTACGCCGATGTGATATCGCGCGCCGATGCTATCGATCCACGAAACATTTTGAACGAAGCTAAATCCGTCGGCCGAAGTTCCTCCGTTGCCGATCAATAGCAAGGACGCCAAAAACGTTATGAGCGAAAACAGCAATGCGATCCACCGGTAGTCGGTTTCGCGCTTAGTGCGACGGAACAGCCCGTGCGCGATCGCCGCCAACGCGCCGATAACCGGAATTAGAATTAATGCTGTGAGCAGATACTGCTTCATAACAACCTAGGGGTTCAGAACGTCTCGGAACATGTACGCGAAATACGCGATCACCACGATCGCGCCTAACAAAATGACCGCAGCGTAGCTTCTGGTAAATCCGGTCTGCACGTATCGCGCTACCGCACCGATCTGAGTCACGCTTCTGCCCAAACCGTTTACGAGCCCGTCAATGACTCCTATATCGAGGATCTTCCAAAGACCTTCGCGCGAGACGGCGTTGATCGGATTGATGACCGCCAGGTCGTAAATTTCATCCATGTAATACTTTTCTTCCAGAAGTCTGGGCAATTGCAGCAATGGGCGCCTCTTAAAAATGACCCAACCGATTCCGATACCCAGCAATGCGATCGCGACCGAGATCACCGTGAAGATTCGCTCCATGCGGACCTCTTCCGGTGAATGCGACTCCGCTGCCGTCGCGTCGTGTGTCGTCGCTTCAACCGGCGCCAAAGCCGGCGGGCCGTCCGTCGTTTGCGGCGGCGGCGAGAGCAAGGTCGGCGTTTCGTGTCCAGGTTCGACCGGAGTAGCCACGCGCGTGGTCGGGACTTTCGCAATCACCGGCTCGAGCGTGTGTTCAAAGACGTTCGGAATCTTCCCGCCGCTCAACGCATAAGGCACACCGACCAACCCGCCCAGCGTTGACAGGATTGCGAGCACAACCAGCGGCACGGTCATGGTCCATGGCGATTCGTGTGGTTCAACCGGGCCGTGATGCGCATGATCGCTTGCGTGGTCCGTCGCGGCATCGTGCGTGTGCGGATCGGCTTCGTCGTGTGGTGTGTTAGCGTGAGCTTCGCGGAATCGCTCTTCACCCCAGAAAGTCATGACCATCATCCGCGTCATGTAGATCGCAGTCAGCAACGCCGTTACTGCGCCTACTCCCCACAGCAGGTAGTTCCACCCACGCGGAATGCCCGGCGCATGCGTGCTCCAGGTCAGCCAAAGAATCTCGTCTTTTGAAAAGAACCCGGCCCAAATCGGAATTCCACAGATAGCCAGCCATCCCGCCATCATCGTGGCGAATGTGATCGGCATGTACTTCTTCAGCCCGCCCATCTTTCGCATGTCCTGCTCGTGATGCATTCCATGAATGACCGATCCCGAACCAAGGAAGAGAAGCGCTTTGAAGAACGCATGCGTCATGACGTGAAAAATCGCCGCGATGTAAGCACCGACACCGCACGCCAGGAACATGTATCCGAGCTGAGATACAGTCGAATACGCCAGGACCTTCTTAATATCGTTCTGTGCCAGCCCGATCGTCGCCGCGAAGATCGCCGTCAACGCTCCAATGATCGCGACGATAAACGACGCGGTCGGGGCCAGTTGGAAAATGGCGTTACAACGAACGACCATGTATACGCCGGCGGTCACCATCGTCGCGGCATGGATTAACGCAGAAACAGGCGTAGGCCCGGCCATCGCATCCGGCAGCCAAACGTACAGCGGGATCTGCGCGCTTTTACCGGTTGCGCCGATAAAGAGAAGAATCGCGACCGACGTGACTCCGCCTGCAAATAGCGCTTTCCAGGTGAACGGGTCCGCTCCCATCCCGCCGAGAGTCGTCAACGCGCTGGTGACGCCAGGTTTGTCGAAAAAGCTGATCGACGCGCTGCCCGCCTGCGACGTAAGAAAAAAGATGAGCATGATGCCCATCACCACGCCCCAGTCACCAACTCGATTCGCGATGAATGCCTTCTTCGCCGCGTCGCCCGCTTCTTTGCGGTCGACGTAATACCCGATCAAAAGATAGGAACAGAGTCCGACGCCCTCCCAACCGACAAACATCAACAGGAAGTTGTCGGCCAGAACCAGCGTCAGCATCGAGAACATGAAGAGATTGAGATACGCGAAGAAGCGATAGAAGCTCTTATCGCCGTGCATGTATCCGGTGGCGAAAAGATGGATCAGGAAACCTACGAATGTGATGAAGAGAGTGTAGATTCCGCTGAGACGATCCATCGCCAGACCGAAATCAGCACGGAAACTTCCGACGCTGATCCATGTCCAGATGTGATCGAGAAGGGGACCGGTCGCATGAAGCGCGCCGTCGTGTTTGAAGGCCAGGTAAAACGCGATGATGGTCGAGATGCCGACGCTTCCGCAGGCAACGGCGCCGATAAACTTCTCGCTTCGCACACGCCGACCGATCAGCCAATTGATCAGGGCGCCAGCCAACGGTGCGAAGATGATGTAACGCAACATAGGAAGACAGGGCTCAGGACACAGGACTCAGGACTCAGGAGACAGGACTCAGGACAAAATCTCTAACTCGAACCTGTGACCAGAACATTCTGAGTCCTGTGTTCTGAGTCCTGTGTCCTGCCGTCCTGAGTCCTTCTCTTCACAGCTTCATAATACTCGCCTCATCAACATCCAAAGATTCCCGATTCCGGAAGACCGCGATGATGATTCCCAATCCGACCGCAGCTTCAGCAGCGGCCACGGTCATAACGATAAAAACAAAAAGCTGTCCGGTTACATCGCGGTAAAAGCCGGAGAACGCAATGAACGTCAGGTTCACGGAGTTCAGCATCAGCTCGATGCACATAAACATCGAGATGACATTGCGTTTCAGAATCACACCGATCGCGCCGATCGTGAACAGAACGGCCGACAGCGTCAGATACCATGAAAGTTGCGGAACCAGTTCCATGACGACCTCACTCGCGTGTGTGCGGCACTCCATCCAGTCCCAACAGTCGCGCAGATTCGGATGTCGAGTCCGTTTCGACCTCGACTCCTTCGCCGCTCGACTCCACCCCGGCCGTGCGCGCGGTCAAAACCTGCACTCCCGGTACAACCCGCGCGTTTGGTGACAGAAACGACAATCGCTGTGCGAGCGTCATCGCACCGACAATCGCCATCAGCAAAAGGAGCGAAGTTATCTCGAACGGCAATAAATATTGCGTGAACAAGCCCGTCCCGATCGAGGTCGTCAATCCAACGTTCGATGGATTGGTCGAAGCCGATGGATGCGGTTGCGAACTCTGCACCGCGAAAATAAAGAACGACGCTTCGGCAACCAGAAGCGCCGCAAAGAGAACTGCAACCGGGACCAGGTATCCGAGCTTCAGACTCGGCCGCTCCTCTTCTTCGACGTTTAAAAGCATGATCACAAAAACGACCAGCACCATGATTGCGCCGGCATAGACAATTATCTGGACCGCGGCAATGAAAGGCGCCGCCAACGTGACGTAAAGACAAGCCAGCGAAACGAAAACCCCGATCAGCGATATAGCGCTGTAGAGCGGGTTGCGCTGGATGACGACCGAAACCGCACATCCGATGGCCATCCCGGCAAACAAAATAAAGAGAAGCACGCTCATGAAATAAAAGTCAGCGGATCGGAATCAGCGACGCGAAGTCTTAATAGCTCGCCTCTCATCAATCTTTGGCGATCGCCGAATCTAGATCCAGCCAAAATATGCCAGCGTCGCGGTAAGAACGATATTCAGGATTGCCGCGGGCAACAGAAATTTCCAGCCAAAATTCATCAACTGGTCAAAGCGGAATCGCGGCAACGTCCCACGAATCCAAATGTACAAGAACAGGAAGAAGACGATTTTCGCGATAAAGCCGATAGCGCTGATAAGCCCGAACAAAAATCCGCCCGGCTCGAGCACCGATGAAAGAAACGGAACGTTCCATCCGCCCAGGTACAGAGTCGTGGCCAGCATCGAAACCGTAAACATGTTTACGTATTCGGCCATGAAGAAGAGCGCAAATTTCAGCGCGCTGTACTCGGTGTGAAATCCCGCAACCAACTCTGTCTCCGCTTCGGGCAAATCAAACGGCACGCGATTGGTTTCGGCAATTGCTGATATCAAATAAATGATGAATCCCAACGGCTGATAGAGGATGTACCACTTCGTGCCGTACCAGCCGGATTGCTGTTCAACGATCGCCGAAAGGTCGAGCGTGCCCGCCAGAAGCACTACTCCAACCAGAGCCACGCCCAGCGAAAGTTCGTACGAGATCAACTGAGCCGCCGAACGCAGCCCGCCCATCAAGCTATACTTGTTGTTCGAAGACCAACCAGCCAGCGCGATGCCGTAAACGCCCACTGAAGTGATGCCCAGTACATAGAGTAACGCGACGTCAAATCGCGCGATGACCAACGGGATATCGCCCAGATATGGGACGCGAATCGTTGGTCCGAATGGATACACGATCATCGGCATCAACGCGGTCGTGATGGCAATGATCGGCGCCAAAAAGTAAACGAACTTTGTAGATTTATCCGGGACTATCTCTTCTTTGAGAATGAACTTGAGCAGATCTGCGAAGGGCTGAAGCACGCCGCCGTAGCCAACACGATTCGGGCCGAGGCGTCCCTGGATAAAAGCCAGGACACGCCGTTCGGCCAGCACAGTGTACGCGACGATCATCAACACGACCGTAAACGCGATCGTGATCGCCACGAACTGCAGAGTTATGCTAAGGACAAAATTCCAATCCATGACTCAATTTCGGAATGCGGATTTCGGATTGCGGAATTGCTGTAGTCGCAATCCTCAATCCGAATTCCGCATTCCCCAATCCGCACTCCCTAATCCGCAATCCCAAATCCACATTCCGCAATCCCTCTAGTCTCCCGCCGCCACTGCTTCTTCTCGACGCAGCTTTGAATCGATCGTGATCTGATAGAGCGGCGAAATAAAGACCGATGCCGGCTCCGGATTTCCAGCCTCGAGCAAATGAAACTGCGGCACCTTGCCCGTCAGCGTTCCCGTCTTAAAAAGCTCGTGTCCGATCTGCGGCGTCTCCGTAATCTTCTCGCCTGTGTCGCTAAGTTCGTCGACGGCCGCGCGTATCTCTTCAATCGCTTTCGCCATGTCGCGCGGGCCAACCGTTTGGTACTTAGCCTGAACCGGATTGGATTCGTCTTTCAGCAACGGGTAACGCATTCCCTCGTAAGCGGGAACTTTTTCCGAGAGCTCCTTAAAGACAGCGCTCGCCGACATCTGAAAGTTGAAATCCACGCCCAGCGCTTTTGCCAGCAACGACGTAATCACCCAATCGGGCTTCGCCTGATGGACCGGCGGAATGCTCTGCCGCACACGCTGAACAAACCCGTCGTTGTTGGTGAACGTTCCATCAACTTCGGCATGCGACGCCGCCGGAAGGACAACGTCGGCGAAGGCGGTCGTATCCGTCTCAAACATCTCCTGCACAACCAAAAAATCGAGCTTGGCCAGCGCTTGTTCACGTCCGCGCAGATGATCGGGAAGTAAACTTCCCGCCATGTAAATCGCGCGAATCGAATCTCCAGCGGCCTCCAGCATGTCGGTCGCGCCGTGCGGTCCATTCATCATCCCGACGTCATGGACTCCGATACTGTTGTTATAAATCGGCAACGGGTGAAGAAGAATGCGGCGTCCTTCTCCGGCATGCGTGTGCGCCATCTGGGCCAGGATACTTTGTGCCGCGCCGCTAATCTCTCCGCCGAACATCACGACGACGTCTCCGGTCGCTTCGTCGATGACGCGGCGCACAGACTCGAGCTCGGTTGTCTCGATCCCCATCTTTCGAGCGGCGAGCGCGTCGTTTGAATCATTGACGAGAGCAAGCACCGCAGCGTCTTCGGCGCCTGGAAGAATGTGAATGAACTGTGCCGCTTGTTCTTTCAGACGAATCGGAACGCTGTTGATTACAACAAGCTTTGCGCCACCGTTGCGGACAGCCTGCCGGATCTGTCTGCCGGTCAATGGCTGCAACTCTTCCGGCTCACCGCCGATCAGAATGATGGTCGACGCCTGGCGAATATCCCGATGCGTAGCCAACGGACCAGCCAGGTTTTGGAAGAACGGAGTCAGCGAGAACGCGTCGATCGCCGCGATCTTCTCCGTTCCGACTACGTCGCGAGCGAATTTCAACAGCGCATAGTTGGCTTCGTTCGTCGCGCGGGCGCTTCCCACAATGCCGATCGATTCCGGACCACTCGCTTCATCTACTTGCAGCAGTCTCTCGGCGGTGAATCGAATCGCTTCATCCCATGTCGCGGGAATCAGCTTGCCGCCTTTCTTGTAGCGGATGAGCGGTGTGCGGACACGACCGTCGTCGTTCACGAACGGATGCGCGAAACGACCCTTGACACAAAGAAACTCTCCGTTGTGGCCATTGACGTAACGGTCGCGAGCGACGACTCGCATCAACACGCCCGAGCGAGAACCGAGCGACATCTGGCAACCATCCGAACAGAAGTTACAAGTGGAAACAGTCTGGGCAAGTTCCCACGGCCGTGACTGATGTCGATATGTTCCATCCAGCAAGGTTCCGGTGGGGCAGACTTCGATACAGTTTCCGCATTGCGAACAATTCAGCCAGCCGCCGTATGTTCCGATCACTGTATGCGCGCCGCGTCCACCCGCTTCGATCGCGTCTTCGCCCATCCATTCGTCACAGACGCGTGTGCACCGCTTACAAAGGATGCATCGCTGCGAATCGTTCGCCACCATCGGCGAA
Organism: Pyrinomonadaceae bacterium; assembly: GCA_963702045.1. GTDB lineage: Bacteria > Acidobacteriota > Blastocatellia > Pyrinomonadales > Pyrinomonadaceae > JACMLC01. Next base: position 2,363,687 of record OY969701.1, on the reverse strand, counting down.
AGAAATTTTTCGGGATAGGCGTTCTTCGGCTCGGTAAATCTCTCTTCCAAGCCGCCCCAATCAAAGGCCATCTCCTGCAGTTCGCATTCGCCGCCGCGGTCGCACACAGGACAATCGAGCGGATGGTTTGCAAGAAGGAACTCGACCATCGCTCGTTGAGCTTTTTCGATTTCGTCGCTCTGCGTAGTTACGATCATGCCGTCTGTGCAAATGATCGTGCACGACGTTTGAAGCTTCGGCATCTTTTCGATCCGTACCAAACACATGCGGCATGATGCCTGAAGCGCCAGGTCCGCGTAATAACAGAACGACGGAATTCCGAAGCCCTTTTCGCGACACACGTCGATCAAACGCGCGCCCTTGGCGACCTGGAAATCCTGGCTATTGATCGTGACTTTTATCAGCTCAGTTGACATGGGATGAAGGCGGTTATTAGTTTTCGGTTTTTAGTTTTCAGTTCTCAGAAAACGCGGGCTTAAGTTTCAGCTTTAGTTTTCGATAAAGCACCGATCTTGAAAGCAATTCTTAGTTCTTTGTATCCAGTTGCCAGTGAAATTCAACGTACGGCCCCGAACGAGTCCGTACCATCCGCGGTAGCGGATGAATCATATGCTCAGGAATCGTAAGTCACGTCCACCAGCCTCGGCTCACTCAATCGAATCAATGATCCACCCGCTACCGCGAGTGGTACTGACTCTCTCGGTCCGCAACTTGAAATGCTCATCGATTAAATCAATTCTCTCTGCACTCAGAAAGAAAGCAAAAAAATAAGAACCAAAGACAAATAGCCAATATCTGTTCTGAAAACCAAAAACCGCACTCACCCAGCTGTCGCCTCAGCCCCAACCAGCGGCAGCAGATGCTTCTTAAAATCTTCCGGGAACTTCTTAATAGCCGACTGGATCGGCCACGACGCCGCGTCGCCCAGCGGACAAAACGATTTGCCTTCGATATTGTCGCAGAGATCAAGGATTAGCTGCGCATCCTCAGGACGCCCGCCGCCATTGGCGACTCGCTTGAATATTTTTGCAAGCCAATCGGTCCCTTCGCGGCACGGAGTGCACCAACCACAGGATTCATGTTTGTAGAATTCGATCAGGTTTTTGGTCGATTCAAAGATGTCGACGCTGTCGTCCATCACAATGAATCCGCCGGAGCCTACGCTCGAACCAGCCGCGACCAGGCCTTCGTAATCCATCTTCACGCCGCGCCCCACAATGTCGCTGGCCGGCATGATGTAAACGCTCGATCCGCCCGGAATGACCGCCTTCAGACTTCGCCCGTTTGCGATGCCCTGGCAATCTTCCATGATGAACTTCTCCATATGATCGTAGCCCATCGGAAGTTCATAGACGCCGGGCCGGTTGACGTGACCCGAGACCGACCATACCTTCGTGCCGCCGCTCTTCTCGGTTCCCAACTTTTGATAAGCTTCGCCGCCCATCTTGATTATGTCAGGAACGGCAGTCAGCGTTTCGACGTTGTTCACTACAGTCGGGCAACTATATAAGCCGGAGACGGCAGGGAAGGGAGGTTTCATACGCGGGTGCCCGCGCAGTCCTTCCAACGAATTCAACAATGCCGTTTCTTCACCGCAGATGTACGCGCCTGCGCCAGTGTGGGTGTAAACCTCGCAGGAAAAGTCCGTTCCCATGATTCGTTCGCCGACTAATCCCGCAGCGCGCGCTTCGGCAATAGCTCGATCAGCGATTTCGATCAGGTATCGATATTCGCCTCGCGTGTAGATGTAGGTCGCTTTCGATCCCAATGCGTAAGCCGCTATTAACATGCCTTCGATAAGCATGTGCGGGTCACGCTCCATCAGGTAGCGATCCTTGAAGGTGCCCGGCTCGGACTCATCTGCATTGCAGACCACGTATTTCGGTTTTGCCGAATCCTTGGGAACAAAACTCCACTTCATTCCGGTGGGAAAACCCGCGCCGCCGCGGCCACGCAACGCGGACTTCTTCACCTCGGCGATCACGTCTTCCGGGGACATGCCGTTCAGCACCTTCTTCAGCGCTTCGTATCCGCCGTGCTGACGATACACATCAAGCGTGTGCGAGTCCGGCAACGCGACTCGCGCGAGTTGAAGTGGCTGGCAACCTATGGCTCCGATAAACATGATGACGTCAAATAGAGATCTGAAAGCTGTTGTCGCAGCGTCGATGAACCGCGCCTGCCGCTACGCCGAGGGCTCGACCCCGACCCTGAATTCGTATTCGTTCTTCTTACACTGATCGATGATTTGGTCGACCTTCTCCGGGGTCAGGTTCTCGTGAAAATCAAAACCGATTTGGAACATCGGAGCGGTGCCGCACGAACCAAGACATTCAACCAGCGAAACCGTGAACTGTCCGTCGTCGGTGGTTCCGCCGGGTTTGATACCCAGCCTGCTGCAAACGTGCTCGGTGATTTTCGGCTCGCCCATAATCTTGCAGGAGAGCGTTTTGCAGATCTGAATGTGATATTTCCCGACCGGATCCATGTTGATCATGGAATAGAAAGTTCCGACTTCCCAGATGTCGGTTATCCGAACGCCCAATCGTTTTGCCAAATATGCGACGCCGGGAGGATCGATCCATCCACGCTCGCGCTGGACGATAAACATCAGCGGCAGAATCGCGGAACGCGGAACAGGGTACTTTGCCAGATGCCGATCGATCTCCGCCTCAACCGCCTCAGAAAACACGGCGATTTCTTCGGGGACTTTGGTGCTTTGGGGCATGTCGGCCGGCGTTAACTGTTCACTCATAACGAAGTCGTTTTTGGGTTTTGGGTTTTAGGTTTTGGGTTTTTGCACGTCTGGCGTATGTCATTCAACATCCCCCACACATGCAAAAACCTAAAACCCAAAACCGAAAACCGTTTTTATCTATCAATTTCTCCCAGCACAATATCCAACGACCCGATGATTGCCACTACGTCCGCGACCATTTCGCCTTCCGCCATCTGCGGCAAGGCCGAAAGATTGACAAAGCTGGGGCCACGAAAATGCACGCGATCGGGTTTCGGTCCACCGTTGGATTTCATGTAGACGCCGAGCTCGCCTTTCGACGCTTCGATCGCGTGGTAGACCTCGCCTTTCGGAACATCGAACCCTTCGGCCACGATCAGGAAGTGATGAATCAGCGCGTCCATGTGTCGCTTCATGGCTTCTCGCTCGGGCAGTACGACCTTCGGCGCGTCGGCTTTGAACGGCCCCGGCTTGAGCCGGCTCAGCGTCTGCTGCACGATCTTGTGCGACTCAGTCATCTCGCGCATTCGCACCATGTAACGAGCCCAGACATCGCAGTCCTGTTCAACCGGCACCTCAAAATCGTAAGTTTCATAACCGCTGTACGGGTTAGCGCGGCGGATGTCCAGATCGACGCCGCTTCCGCGCAAACACGGGCCGGACAGTCCCCAATCGATTGCGTCTTCAGCAGAAATGTATCCGACACCCTGAGTGCGTTTCTGGAAAATTCTGTTGCCGGTCAACAGCGTGTGCCACTCGCCGAGCGCGCGTGGAAAGCCATCCAAAAACTGTTTGACTCGTCGTTCGAACCCGGCCGGCAAGTCCATCATCAGCCCGCCGATGCGGAAATAGGATGGAGTCAATCGCCCGCCCGAAGCGGCCTCGATAAGATTCAAGATCTTTTCGCGCTCGCGAAAGCAGTAGAAGAAGACCGTCATCGCGCCGATGTCGAGCGCGTGCGTCCCCAACCAAACCATGTGCGAAGCGATCCGCTGAAGCTCGCACATCATGACGCGGATCACTTTGCCGCGCTCTGGAATCTCGAGCCCGAGCAGCTTTTCAGCGGCCATCACATACGCGAGGTTATTACCCAGCGGATTCAGGTAATCCATGCGATCGGTAATGACTATGCCTTGCTGGTACTTTTTATATTCAAAGAGCTTCTCCATTCCCGTATGGAGATAGCCGATGTCGGGAGTCGTCTTGACCACCATCTCGCCATCAAGCACGAGCTCAAGCCGCAGCACTCCGTGAGTCGACGGATGCTGCGGTCCCATGGAGATCGTCATCTGCGTATCAAGCGGCTGATCGACGACCTCAAATTGTGGTGGTAGCGCGACGGTCATTTTCAAGTGATAAGTGATAAGTGATGAGTAAGAGTCGTTCGCTCATTATTCATCACTTATCACTAAGTTAAGCTGTACGGCTCGTAACCGCGCAGCGGAAAATCTTTCCTCAGCGCGTGGCCTTCCCAATCATCCGGCAACAAAATGCGACGCAGGTCGGGATGGCCGTCGAAAATCACACCAAACAAATCGAACGTCTCGCGTTCGTGCCAATTGGCAGTTTTCCATACTCCGGTAACCGTCTGAACGTGCGGATCGTCCTCGCTCAAAACCACTTTCAGACGGAGCCGGTGATGCTTCGTAGTCGAAAAGAGATGATAGTTGACTTCGAATCGCGGATCTTCTTCCGGTCCGCGATCCGCGCCGCAGAGGTCCGCGAGGAAATTGAATTCAAGCCCCGGCGCACTCTTCAAAAAAGCGCAAATCGCCGCCACCTCTTCACGAGGGACAAAAACGGTGACTTCGCCAAACGCTTCGACAACTTCGCCGACCCATCCTTCGTTCTGTCGCTGCAACGCCGTCACCAGTGGCGACGGCGTAACTGAGCTATCAGAAGTTTGAGCAGGTTGCGTTTCCGAACCCGGTTCTCGATTAGAGTCCTGCGACATAATTATGTTGCGATTCTAACTAACAGGTTCGCAATTTGATGTTTTTATTACTGCTAAACTCGCAAATATGAAACCGGCTATGACGATCGTCTGCGCTCGTGGCGCGACGCGATCGTATAAGGTCTTGACTCTGTTGCGGCGGCTTCATTCAGCGCCGACACGCCTGATGCCGGCAACGTTCCCGGCGGCACAGCTTCGCGTGCCTCAATCGCGGGAATGTCTTTTCGATCGCGCACAGATTCCTTCATGACCTTGTCCTGCAACATCATCACCGCGTGAATCAGCATCTCGGGTCGCGGCGGACAGCCGGGAATATACACGTCAACCGGAACGACCTTGTCTACGCCCTGCACGATCGCATAGTTATCAAAAACCCCGCCCGACGTTGCGCACGCGCCCATCGAAATAACCCACTTCGGTTCGGGCATCTGATCGTAGATACGCCGAAGCACCGGCGCCATTTTGCGCGAGACGCGTCCCGAAACAATCATTACATCTGCCTGACGCGGGCTGGCGCGAAAAACTTCAGAACCAAATCTGGCCAGATCATTACGCGAACTTGTCGCGTTCATCATCTCGATAGCGCAGCACGCCAGGCCGAAAGTCGCCGGCCATAGACTCGACTTGCGCGCCCAGTTGATCAGCGAATCGAGCCTGGTCGTCAGGACCTCGGGTAACGCCTCTCCGATGATGTTTTCCAGTCCCATAACTACTTCACCCTAAGCGGCCCGTCTGGGTGTTTCCCGATTTCGCTTTTCCAAATCATTCAGCGCTCTTGCTTCTGCTATAGCCTCGCGCCTGGCGCGATCTCCCCAATCGAACGCGCCCTTCTTCCAGACATAAACGTATCCAATAAGAAGCAACGCAACGAAGAGCATCATCTCTGTGTACACAAGTGTGCTCATGCCACTGGCCCGAAGCGTCTTGAAGACAACCGCCCAGGGAATCAGGAATATGACTTCGATGTCGAAGAGGATGAAGATCATCGCGATCAAGTAGAACTTGACCGAGAATCGTTCTCTGGCAGAACCGACCGGATCCTTGCCGCACTCGTACGGCATTAACTTTGTGCGAGTTTGCTTGCGCTGACCGACGAATTGAGAGAGAAGGATATTGCCCCCGGCGAAGCCGGCGGCGACGATGAACATCAACAGGATAGGCAGGTACTGGCTCAGTTGAAATTCTTGCATGTGCACCCCTTGAAATCACACTCCTCGCCGTCTCAGAACATGCATTGAAAAGTTCCGATCATCGCCCTCTGGAGCTTGAGAATCATGGCACAAGGGCATCCTAGTTCATGCCTCAATATGTGTCAAGCGACTCTCTTTAAATGGAAAATGCGATTTTCGTTAAGAATATTGACCGTCGGAAAATGCATGTGCTACTGTCGGATTGCGCACATCCATCGGTTACAATTCGAGCCTAAACTCCGACACGCGCCCAGCGCAAAAACTGAAAAATAGTGATAACCGGATTCAATACGGATATCGAACACGACGGCATTGTCTATCACGTCCAAACCGAAGACAAAGGACTGGAGACACCTCTGCTTTTGTCGCTTGTTTACACCGGCGGTGCGATTCTCGCCAGCAAACGTTCCCGCTACGATGATCTGATTGCCGCAGGTTTTGACGAGACAGTTCTGCATGAACGTCTGCAGCGTCAGCACAAATTGATCTGCGCGGCGATTCTTGCCGGCCGTCTGGATGAGCTAAAGGAAATGAGCGGGCGGGAAAAGCCCGCGCGGGGAGGGAAGAAGAAAGCACAGGCCAGAACGCCGGTTGAAGTAGTTGCCGAGCCTGCGATAGACGAAGAAGTGATCCCGGTAGACGTGATTCCAGATGAAGACATTCTGGTGACTGTAGTCCCTGAAGAAATAACTCCTCTAATATTGGATATCCCCTTGGAGCCTCTGCCGCCTCCGCCACCTGCGCGACAAGCGAAGTCAAACATCACTCGAAGCACTCCGTCGCAAGAGAAACCGGCGACGGAAAAACACCTTCCACCGCCGCGCAGGCATTCGCCGCACGCCGTACGCGTTCATTCGCCACGCAATGCGCCAACAGCGGTTGAAGCGGATGCTGCACCCAGCGGCGAGCTGCATCTGACGCTCATCGAAGAGAAGAACTACCGAGGTGGTGATCGAATCACGCTGCGCGTGCGGCTTTCGCAGGGAGCCGAGCGCAGGGAAGCGGTTTACAACGCCGACGTGACGGTGAAGATTCTGGGTTCCACTTTTCGCCCGCTTATTATTCAAACCAAGACCGGGCCGGATGGCGTAGCCACATTCATCATCCAGCTGCCGCATTTCCGCAGCGGACGCGCAGCCATCCTGGTACGCGCAACGCACGGGAAGTTTGAAGCCGAGCTTCGACGAATCATTCAGCAGGGTTGAGACGAGGCTGCGAGACGTGGTGCAAATCATCATCAACGGCGAGCAGCGCGACGTGCCGGACCAACTCACCATCGAAGGACTCATCCGACATCTTTCGCTTCCTCCTGACAGGCTCGCGGTCGAACGCAATCGCGAAGTCGTGCGTCGTGCTCACTGGTCCGAAACAGCTGTAGAGAAAGACGACCAGATCGAGATCATTCACTTTGTTGGGGGCGGTGGTTCGATCGGGTGAAAGTTCTAGTTCGAATCTAGCTAAGGAAAAACAGGTTCCCGCAAAGACGCAAAGGCGCAAAGAAATCAGTAGAGTTACCGCGCAACTCAGCTCCTTTGCGTCTTTGCGCCTTTGCGGGAACCATTCTCTTTAGGACTAGTGACCCAAACTTCAGACCGGCCTACGACCTCGCGTTGAGCCCGGTTACCGACTGACGATCGTTAGTGTTAAATTGATGCAAAGCCAATTCACGGAAAAGAGAATTTAGAAATAATGAGTACGCCGGGGACTGAGATTGACGAGACGAGAGCCGATAAGTTCGAAATTGCGGGTCGCACCTTCACTTCCCGACTAATCGTCGGCACCGGAAAATACCGCAGTTTTGACGAGATGAAAGCTGCTCATCTAGCTTCTGGCGCCGAAATGGTAACTGTCGCCGTCCGTCGCGTTCCGCTCGACCGCAGCAAGGAGTCGTTTCTCGATCACCTGGATCCTCGGTTAACGATCCTCCCAAATACTGCCGGATGTTTCGACGCGGAAACCGCGATTCGCACCGCCAGACTCGCGCGCGAAGCGTTGGAAACTGATCTGATAAAGCTGGAAGTAATCGGAGATCCGGTGACGCTATTTCCGGATAACGAACAAACGTTGGAAGCAGCAAGAGTATTGGTTAAGGAAGGCTTTCAGGTGCTGCCGTATTTTACCGACGACCTGATTATGGCTAAAAAGCTGCTCGACGCTGGCTGCCCGGCGGTAATGCCGCTGGCCGCGCCGATCGGATCGGGATTGGGCGTGCAAAACCCGGCGAACCTTCGCATCATGCGCGAGCAGTTGCCGGGCGCCACAATTATCGTTGATGCAGGTGTAGGAACTGCCAGCGACGCTACGATCGCGATGGAGCTCGGGGCCGATGCGATTCTGATGAACACCGCGATCGCGGAAGCAAACAATCCCGCGCAGATGGGATTAGCAATGCGGTTGGCAATCGAGTCGGGACGGCTTGCGTATCGCGCTGGTCGAATGCCGAAGCGGCTTTACGCCAGCGCCTCCAGCCCGTTGGCCGGAAACATTAAATAACCGACACCCGTCTCTCCTCTTAAATAAGAAATCAGTACACGTATGCCGATGGTACCGGAAGATCGCCGGTCGCTCCGAAGTGCGTCGAGATGAACGAGACAGGAAAACTTCCGTTCAAGCGGTACCAGGTATTGTCCGTAGGTCGGAACACCGTGATATCGGCGCGTCGATCACCGTTGAAGTCGCCCACCAGCGGTCGATCTCCCGGTAAGCCGAATTGCGTTTGGACAAAACATCCCTGAGCTTGAACACTACTCGAAGCTGCTCTCGCTTCACTTTTCGCGATGACTACGCAGCCCGGCGTGCTATCGATTCGGTACCACGTTCCGTTCGAAGGACGGAAAACGCTTATATCCGCGCGTCCGTCTCCGTCAAAGTCTGCGGGGACAGGAAGATCTCCGTTGAGTCCGAAAAGCGTAGAGACGATGGCGTTGTTGATACTATTAATCCGGTGCCACGATCCGTCAGTCTTGCGGAACACGTTCACATCCGCGCGATCATCGCCGTCGAAATCTGCCGGCACAGGCACGTCGCCAAGCATGCCGAACTGTATCGAGTGAACTATCTTTGTCAGACTGTTGATGCGATACCAGGTTCCGTTCGTGGGTCGAAACACTGACAGATCCGCCGGTCCGTCTCCGTCATAATCAGCAGGAACCGGGATGTCGCCGGGCGAGCCGAACCGCGCTCCCTGAAACGTTCCGTTGGAACTGTTGATCCAGTACCATTCGCCGCCCGACGGCCTGAAGACATTGATGTCAGTCCGACCATCTCCGTCATAATCCGCCGGCGTTATCAAATCAGTAGCCAAGCCGAACGTCGTAGCCTGGATCTGTGAATCGGAAGTGCGCAGGATGTACCAGGCGCTCTGCGACGGACGGAACACGGACACGTCCGATTTGCCGTCGCCGTCGAAGTCAAACGGCGCTCGACCTGCCGCCAGCGTTTCATATACGTAAGCTGCGCCGGCTTCACCGGTCGGTCCGGGATCAGCGCTGTTGTATGCGCTTGCCACGATGCTGTTGCCGCTTATCAGAACGGTGTTACCGAAAAGCGTATTCTCGATTCCGTCGGATGCTACCAGCCTTTGAATCTCGGTCCAGTTGGCGCCGTTGTACGTGTAGACATACGCCGCTCCTTCGTTGCACGCTAATCCCAGCGGCCCGCAGTTGGGGTTCAGGTCAGCATACGGCGCGCCGACGATTGCGGTGTCTCCTTCGATCGTCACGCTCATGCCAAAAAGATCTTCTTCTATCCCGTCGTTCGCGATCAATGTCGCCTGCCGAACCCATTCGGTTCCATTCCGAACATAAACGTAAACCGCACCCTGCGCCCGATTGTCTCCGACATCAGTGTTCGGCGCGCCGACGATGATCGCGTTTCCGTTCATTGCCACGCTGTCGCCGAACAGGTTGTTGAAGGTCGCATCCGCCGCGAACAATTTGGCGCGCTGGACAAACGTGGCGGCCGAAGCAAAAGGCTGATCTGCGGTCTGCGCCGTGAACCCGCCCGCCAGCAAAAAAGCCCCAGCGCCAATAGTCCGGGCGAAAGTCTCTTAAGGGAGTTCTGTGAGTAGTTGGTCATGAATGCACCTGCAGTGCGAGAGTCCGACAAACTTCGGTTTGTCGCACGGATTCGACAAGCTAAAGCTCGTCGGACATCCTGAGTGTTCACGATAAATGCGGACCGGGGATTGCGGCTATGAAAGTGAAACTCTAGAAAGAATTGACCCGGGCAGTAGAGTTTCGAGGGACGTATTATGCATTAATTTGGCGGCCAGTTGAAGGTTTACAAGTGGGAGGTGGGTCTGAATTTGAGTGAAGGAAGAGATGGTTTCACGCAAGGGCGCAGAGAAAAGAAAGCGTAAAGGCGCAAAGAGGCACTAACCGCGAAGGGAATTCAGTTTTCACGGTGTACGAATGCTTTCTTTGCGCCTTTACGCTTTCTTTTCTCTGCGCCTTTGCGTGAAACCTCCTATTAATTCCAACTGACTCACGACCGAACGGCGAGTCAGGGAATCGTCGGATTTGCAGCTCTCGGGGAAACTGCAGCGTGCGAATTATTCCGACGAAAGTCGCCGGCGTTGTTATTTGTATCCATCGCATTCGGACTTCGAATCAGGTCGTTCGGTGTTCCGCCCGCGAATGTGAAAAGCGTGCCTTCGCCAAAATTGTCGAATGCGACCGGAGGCACTCCGCTTCCGTTTTGCTGGTATCGCAGCCCGTCGAGTTTCACCGCTCCGATCTCGATCATCAAAGCGCCGGAAGAATTGTTGATATCCAGTCCGGTAGGACCGGCGTCGAAATCCGCGGTCACACCAAACGTAGCAGGACCATTCGCGATCAGAAAATAACCGTGTGGCGAAAGAAGCGTTGTTGCGTTTCCAACTGTGCCCGGCAGCGTGACGGTTATGACAGCGCTGGTATTCCCGGCGGCTCGAAAAGAGACGCGAAGGCCGCTCAGGTCCAAAGTCTGATCGGTCGTGTTGTGGAGCTCTACGAAATCTGTCCGCGTGGGCATGGCCGCGGTGAACGACACCAGAGCTTCGTTGATTATCACCTGACCGGCAACAGGTATCTGCGGAACTGAAACATTCAATAGCGCGGGGCTGCTGATGATCGAGCCGGACGACGCGGTGATCTGACACGCGCCCACCCCCACTCCGGTGGCAAGGCCGGTTTGATTAATTGTTGCTACGCCCGAGTCGCTAGCTGCCCAAGTGAAAACTACGCCCGGAATTTCGGTGTTGTTCTGGTCGAAAGCGACAGCGGTGAATTGCCGGGTTCCTCCGACAATTATCGCGGAATTCGGGGGCGCGACATCGATTCGAGTTAGGATCTGCGGCGGCGGATTGATGGTCAGTGTGGAAGTTATCTGAATAGCTCCGGCGCGAGCTCGTATCGTTATTGATCCTGCCCCGACGCCAGTGGCGATGGTCATTGAACCAGTGCCTGGCGCGACTGTAGCCCTGGTCGAATCGCTTGAATCCCAAATGAACGAAACGTTGTTCAGCTCGATCTCGCCGCTACCGGCGTCGACAAACGCACGCGCGATGAACGTCTGTGTTTCGCCGATTTCGATCGTGGCGATCGCCGGAGTGATCTCCAAACGCGTCGGCGACAACGATCCGAATGGTGTGCCGTCTGCGCGTGTTCCGGGCGAGTAGGTTCGGCCGGCTGCGTTTGCGGCGGTTAAGTGAGCGACGAAGTCTCCGCCATTCTGAGAAATTTCTGCGTCGGGTGATCGCGTTAGAGATTGGTTCGATGGAGCCGGAGCGCTGCTACCTGATCCGAAGGCGAGCGTGGCAATTGGCACATCAGCGCCCGCGATCGGCAGCTTCACGAAAAGCGTGTCGCCTGTATCGTTCAGCCCGAGCGAACTGGCAATGACAATCATCGAGCCTCCGAATGCCGTGTCGGCAATTGGAGGAGAGCCCCCGCCGAATATCACCACGGCGCGTCCGGCTTGAAGCGTCGTGTTCGGCGGAAATGTATATCGGTTGCTGGTTGTGTCCGCCACCACCACGCCCGAGAGATCGACCGGCATCGTCGAGTTGTTGAATAGCTCCGCAAACTCGTCATCTGCTGAATCGCGTATGCCGTCACGGTTTGCATCGCCTTCAATCGCGGGCGTAGCGGAATTATCAGGCGGAACGTCGGCCAAAATTTCGTTGATGACGAGCGGAATGCGCGCGGCGATTGTCGAGTGCCCGGTCGTGCTGCCACCGATGCCGCTCGGTGCGGTTGCAGTTATCTCGATGTCACCTATTCCATTGGCGTGAACAAGCCCGTTCGCGTCGATGGTTGCAACCGCAGGATTTCTGGACCCCCAGGCGAACTCGATGCCGTTTATCGGTTGGTTGTTTACGTCGAACGCGACCGCGCCGAGTTGCTGGGTTGTTCCGCGATTCAATGTCGAAAGCGGTGGGGTGATTTCTATCCGAGCGACAACAGGCGGGGCGGGTTCGATCTCAAGCGAGGCAGGTGTGCTTGTCAACGACGTACTGCCGTCCGTCGCGGTTACGCGAATCTCAGTTGTGCCGGCTGTACGGCACAGGAGCGTTGCCGTTACCGTTCCCTTGATGCGATCTACGCGCTGCGATTCGAACGACGCAACTTCCGAGTTTGAGACTGAGAATTCGAAACGTAAGAAGCGCATCGGCCGGTTGAACTGGTCAAACCCGCTGGCGACAAACTGGACACGTTGGGTTGAAAAGGCTTGTCGGAAAGTGGGCGACAGTGTGACGCGAGTCAGATGCGGCGTCCTGGCTACGAAGAAAGAGCCGTCAACAAATGTTCCGGGTGAAAACGATCGACCCTGCGCGCCGGTTGATTGGGTGTGAAGCGCATATGGACCGAAGATGTCCGGCGACCTTGTCAGCGACTGGTTCGCGTTGCCGTCGAGACCCGTCGATCCGCCGTATGAAAACTCTGTTATTAGATGTCCCGACGCGTTGCGCACCACGACGGTCATCCCCGTGTTCGTCAGCGAAAGCCCGGCTGAAGAGGTCGACACGACCTGCGCACCGCCGAAAGCCGGATGAGACGGAGCGAATGCGCCGCCGCCGAAAATGACCAAGGCGTCTCGAGCACGAATGACCGTACCGGGCGCAAAGACATGCCGAGTAATTTCCGACGTGCTGCCAACTGCCCGCGTGCGCACAACCCAATTCGAAACGTCTACGTCATCGCTTTGTGCGTTGACAAGCTCGATAAACTCGTCATCCGCTCCGCTTCGAACTCCATCGTGATTCGCGTCTCCATTCAGACCATCGGGTGGATCAGCCAGTACTTCATTCACCAAAATTTCGCGCCCCGGATCGCCGCTGATAGCGATTGACGTCGGATTGCTTTCGCGATGGCCTGCGCGCAAATTTATCGTCGCGGTCCCGAGACCTCGAAAATCCCTCGTTAACAAAATCCGAACTTCGTCCAGTCCGGGTGTTTGACTTGATGGCGTTATCGATTCGATCAGTACTCGTCTGCCGGGCAATCGTCAGCGATGTTTGTGAAGGCGATTGTCTGATGCCGGTCGCGTAGAGAACCACGCGGCGATCAACCGCCGTTGGGTCGAAGGGCCCGGGTAACGCTGTTTCCGCATCGATCGCGACCGCGGATCCAACCCCGTCGTTGGTCGTTGTGAAAATTCCCGGCGCCGCCGTCATCACCCGAACCGTGCCTTTGGTCTGAAACCCTTCGGCGTTGGTAACGACGACTTGTGCGAAGCCGCGAGCGACTCCGCGAGGCACGTGGAAAGCAACACGAGTCGCCGAGACAGTGAAGATCGCCGCGGGCAATTCGTTGACGGTCACTGTGGTTCCATTCAGCGCGTAGGGAAGTGCGCCGTCTGTTAACGGCACTGCTTGTGCGCTCGAAAATGCAAGGACCGATCCTGTCGCCACGGCGATACTGTCCGGCGCAATCGCTTTTAGCGAGTGCGGTTCGTGACCCTGAGAAGCTCCGTTTTGAACTATCAGATCAGTAAAGAACGGTGGTCTGACTTCTGTCGTCGCCAGGTAAATTTCGGAATTGTTTGCGAAGCTGGGCGAGGAGACTTCTGCCGATAGAACGCGCGGGAAGTTGAAGACCACCAGCGAGCCCGTGTCATCAAGCGAAGAGACGACTTCGGAGGTCGCAGCGGATGGCGCGTTGGTAACCCGCGCCGTCCGCGCCGTGGGCAGATCGTATGTGTAGAGCTCGACGCTGTTGTCCGAATTCCCGCCGATGACGTTTCGGCGTGTCGCAAACGAGATCCGTTTTCCGTCACCGCTGATCGTGGGATTCAGCGGAACGTCGACCGCGCGCGGCCCCAACGACGTGATTTGGCGAACCGCGTCGTGCCGCCCGTCATAAAGAAATACCTGCGTAGTGTCGGGAGCTGTTTTGGATGAGTAGACTACACGCAACCCGTCGTCGCTGATCGCTCGGCCATACGTCAGCGACAGTTCATCTACGTCCGAAACTAGCGTGCGCGTCTCTCCGGCGGTGAGATCTTTGATTACCAAATCACGATGGGTGGATCGAGTTAAGCCTCGATCGAAAATGTATGCGATGTGCGATCCGTTACCGCTGATTTTTGCGTCGGTTGCGCCGACGATTCCAATCGTGTTGGTCAATTGAGTGAAAGCGCTGATTGCAGAGTCGTACAGAAAAATTTCGGAGTTGTTGTCGGGATTTTGACCCGTCAATTGGCGATTGGAAGAGAATGCGATGAATCGACCATCATCAGAAATTGACGGTTGGAAATTACCTTCGAAGTGGCGGAGTTCAGGTTCGGACGGTGTTGTGTTTGTAACCTGTCTAAGCTGGCCGGACGTGTAGAGAAAGATTTCCGAATTGCCATCCAGATTTGTGCCAAGCGGATTTTCTTTTGAAGCGAAGGCGACGGACGAACCGTCCTGCGAAACAGCGGGAGCGACGGCGCGAGTGATTCCGAGTTCGGCAAACGACGGCGGGTCGCCGGCAAGATTAGCGCGAAATGCTCGAAAGCCTGATACGCCTCCGTTCGATAGGAGGTTCGCGGTCGATTCAAAAACTACCACTCGACCGTCGCCGCTGATGCCGGGATTCAGGCTAAGTTTTTCTTCCGGTGTGTTGGTTATGCGCCGCAGCGGATCGGTCTGGAGCGTTCGACCGTCTTTTAGCGACACCGAGATGCCGATCATGAGAGCTAGCAGGAAGACGATTGCAAAAAATCCGCAGCGCAGCATGGCAATTTAGTTGACAGGATTTGCAGCCTGACGCGTGTTCTGAAGACATAAATTCCCCGACACGCGATCTGTACGCGAGTTTAAAAAAGCGAGGCTAAGCGAACAGGAAATGGTTCGAGTTGAACTCTACGAGGTGATCAGCGATCTCCATTATTTGAGGGTGGGGTGTCTGAGGTGAACGCCGCGCATTCTACAACTTTGGATTGGAAAATCAAGAGAGATTTTTGGTGCCGGGCTGAGGCCATAGCTTCATTGATTTTGCTGTAGAGATGACTGCTTCACTTTGGCAAACGCAGTCAGGAAGGGGACCCTGTCCCCGCTCACTTTCCAACTCCATCAAGGTTGAAAGTAATTGCAATTTAGTTTTTGAGTTTGATCGGAAAATCAAGAACTCCTTATCTCGAGCGGGGACAGGTCCCCTTCCTGACTGCGTGCTGGGTGAGTCGAGTGATGCGAACAAGAGTTGCGCTAAGAAAGATCTTTTGTGATTGCACCAGAGTTGACTTGAGTGGCGTATCCGGCGAATAGTCAGGTCATCAACCTTCAAATAATTTCTGGAGAGAACGCTGAAATGAAAATTCTCGTCACTGGGTCAACCGGACTTGTCGGATCCGTTCTTGTTCCGTCGCTACGATCGAAGGGACATCAGGTCTTACGGGCTGTGCGCTCAACTGCGAAGGGCGCTGACGAAATCGAATGGAATCCCGAAACTGGTCAGATCAACATCGCGAAGTTGAGCGACCTTGATGCGGCTGTTCACCTGGCGGGTGAGAGCGTGGCCGACGGTCGTTGGTCGGACGAAAAGAAACGACGGATTCTCGACAGCCGTGTGAAGGGCACAAAGCTTTTGAGCGAAACTCTCGCGAGATTAAATCCGAAACCGGGCGTGCTCGTCTCAGCTTCGGCGATCGGCTATTACGGCAACCGAGGCAGCGAACTAGTGACAGAAGAGAGTACGACCGGCGAAGGGTTTCTGGCTGGCGTGGTGCGTCAGTGGGAAAGCTCAACGACGGCCGCGACGCAGGCGGGCATACGCGTGGTTCTGTTGCGGCTGGGAATTGTGTTGAGCACAAAGGGCGGCGCGCTGGGAAAGATGCTGACGCCATTCAAATTTGGTGTGGGCGGCAAGGTAGGCGACGGGAAACAGTATATGAGTTGGATCGCCATCGAAGATGTGGTGGGAATTATCGAGTACGCATTGGCGGATAAAACCTTGAGCGGACCTGTCAACACGGTCGCGCCAAGTCCCGTGACCAACGCTGAGTTCACCAAAGCGCTGGGAAGCGCGATCTCTCGTCCAACGATTTTCCCGCTGCCGGCGTTCGTGGCCCGTTTAGCGTTCGGCGAGATGGCGGACGAAACGTTGCTGTCAAGCACTCGCGTTCTGCCAGAGAGACTGACAAAGTCGGGATATAAGTTTCAGTTTTCGAACCTGGACGATGCCCTTCGGAATGCGTTGAAAGATTGAGTGAATGATTTAGCGAGGAAAAAACCGATTCCCGCAAAGACGCAAAGGCGCAAACAAATCCTCAACGAAATTCGCAAAGAGCGTGGGCCGCCCAACGCGTTTGCCTCAGTTCACAGAAACCGTCGCTTCTTTTCGACCGGCAAACTCTTCCAACACGTCGAAGACTTCCAGCGCATATTTCACGTTGCCGAATGGTGCTGAGACCTGCACTCCCTGGATCAGTTCTCGTACTTCCGCCAAAGACTCGCGAGCAATCTTCAATCCTTCATCACGCGCGGCTTCTTTGCCGACCTCCGATGCCACGCGCATTCGTTCCATGATCGATGGCGTGACGCGGACGCCAGGCACTTCGTTGTGAAGGAACTCCGCGTTGCGGTACGAGACCAGCGGCCATATCCCTGCGACGATCGGGATGCGGACGTGCTCGATGGCTTTGAGAAATTCGCGCAACTGTTCGGTATCGAAAACCGGTTGAGTGATCGCGTATTGCGCGCCGGCTTCGACTTTGTATTCGAATCGTTTTATCTCTTCATCCAAATTTATCGCGCCGGGGTTCACGCCCACGCCGATGCAGAAGGCAGTCGGTTGCCCGATCGGATTATTTCCGAGGTCGAGCCCGTGGTTGAGCTTGTTGACCATGTTCGTCAGACCGATTGAGTCTATGTCGAACACAGCCGTGGCGTCCGGGTACGGCCCCATCTTCGGCGGATCGCCCGTGATCAAAAGCAGATTGCGAAGTCCAAGCGCGGCCGCGCCGAGCAGATCGGACATCATCCCCAGCAGATTTCGATCGCGACAGCAATAATGCAGAACCGCTTCGATGCCGATCTCTTTTTCCACCAGCAGCGCTGTTGCTTGTGCGCCCATACGCGTTTGCGCGCGGGGGCCGTCGGGAATGTTCACGCCATCAACGCCCGCCACTTTCAACAATCGAATCGCATCCAGCGTTTTCCTCGGATCGCATCCCTTGGGCGGAAGAACTTCGACCGAGGTTACGAACTCGCCGTTGGTTATCTTGCGCGACCAAAGTGAACGTTCCTCGGGCGGAACCACGGTGATATCCGCCGGAAGCAGTTCGATAACTTGTACAGACGCTGGTTGCTGACTGGCACTTTTCCGTTTACGCGGAGAGACTGCTCGAACCGCGTCCGATATCAGCTTGATATGCGATGGAGTCGTTCCGCAGCAGCCTCCGATCAGTTTCACTCCGGCCTGAATCAGCCGCTTGGCAAACTTCGCCATGTACTCGGGCGAGCACATGTAGAACTGTCGCCCTTGCACGTCGCGCGGCAGCCCCGCGTTCGGTTGAGCGGAAAGTTTTTTGTTGGTCACCGTGCGCATCTTTTCGATGGCGGTCAGCACGATGGCCGGACCAACTCCGCAGTTCAGCCCGATCACATCGGCTCCCCATTCGTCCAGACGGGTGGTGAAAACTTCGGGCGTAGTGCCGAACGAAGTGTTGCCGTCGGGCAAAATCGTCATCTGCGCGACGATCGGGAGATCGCATAACTCCTGCACCGCGCGGATAGCCTGGCGAATTTCAGAAATGTCCGAAAAAGTTTCGAGCACGAAAAGATCGACGCCGCCTTCGAGCAAAGCCGAGACCTGTTCCTTGAACATGTCTTTCGCTTCTTCAAAGGACGTCGGGCCGTATGGCTCAATTCGCAACCCGAGCGGTCCGATCGCGCCGCCTACGTAACAACGATCGCAAGACGCTTCGCGCGCAATACGCGCGGCGGTGATGTTGATCTCGCGCAGGTTGGCTTCCAAACCATATTGCTGAAGCTTCGGGCCGGACGCGCCGTACGTGTTTGTTTCGATGATATCGGCGCCTGCGCGCACGTATTCTTCGAGCACCTCGCGCACGAGATCCGGATTCGTTAGGTTCAGCTCGTCGTAAGAGCGATTGATGTACACGCCTTTAGCGTAGAGCATTGTGCCCATCGCGCCGTCAAAGACGTGGATTTGGTCGCTGTCGAGCGAGTCTCTGAATTTTTCCATAATGTGTTTTTGGGTTTTGGGTTTTAGGTTTTTGGCTTTTGCACGTTACCCAACGTTGGATAATACGCGTCAAGCTTGCATAGACGTGCAAAGACCAAAAACCTAAAACCCAAAACCATCTTTCCCAAAAGAAAAACCCCGCGCTAAACAACGCGGGACTTCTTCAGAAGCTGAAGTTTGCGGGGCGTCCTTTTCAGACTGCCGATGCTGTTTAGCGGTTTGTTTTACGTGGCCGCAAGTCGCCTTAACTCACCACGTTTTTCAATTCTGCTTATACGCCCCGCGCGAGGAGTGTGTCAAGCAGGGGGTATTGGGGCCAGTGGTTCTGGGGACTTGGGCACCCAACTAAAGAGAACCATGCAGTCAGGAAGGGGACCTTGTCCCCGCTCACTCTCTCATTCCATCGAGGTTGGAAGTAATTGTTGAGTATGGGCTGAAAGTTAAGAACTTCTCATCTTGAAGCGGGGACAGGGTCCCCTTCCTGACTGCATGCTGGTGACTTGTTTTTGCAAATCGAGGTTGTGACATTAAGTCACCTTCGCTGGCAGCGCGGGCAGTAGTAAGTCGACCGTGCGGCGAGAGTCTCTCTCCGAATCGGAGTGCCGCATCCTGGACATGGCTTGCCCTCGCGTCCATACATTTTCCATCTTCCTTTCGATGTTCGTGGGCGGTAACTGCCGTCGATGCTCTCCGGATCGGGATCATCGGTCGAGCCCGCCTCGATCGAATCAGCCAGCACGTCGCGGATGGCTTTGTGTAAACGCGGTATACGTCTCGACGAAAGCTCTCGCGCTTCTATGAACGGATTGATTTGAGCCAGGAAGAGCGCTTCAGAAGCATAGATGTTTCCGAGGCCGGTGATCTTCGTTTGATCGAGCAGAAACTCTTTGAGCTTACGACGCGAGTTGGCGAGGATCGACCGCAGGTAAGCGGTCGAAAATTCTTCTGAGAACGGCTCAGGCGCGAGCGGCTTTAACTCTTTCGTTTCAAACAACTCTGCTTCGGAAACTATCTTCATGAAACCGAACTGGCGCAGGTCTTTGAAAAGGAGCTTATGACGATTGTCTAAATGAAAAATTGCGTGGGTGTGTTTTGGCGGAACCGCCTTTGACGGAACGTACAGAAACTTGCCGGTCATGCGCAGATGAACTATCAACACGCGATGGTTGTCGAGCGTGAACAGAATGTGTTTGCCGCGCCGACCTATTGATTCTATGCGGGCGCCCCGAAGTTTGGAAGCGAACTGTCGCGGCGATAAATCGGGTGCAGTTCGCTGTAGAAGCAGTTGCGCTTTAACAATACGGTGCCCAAGAACAAACTTCGTGAGCGCGCGTACGGCGAGTTCTACTTCGGGAAGTTCAGGCATCGAGTGTTAGCTAAAATCTATGGTCGAGTAGAGCTCGCGCGGTAAACGGCGGACTCCTGTTACTTCGACGTCGGCTGCTTCAGGATCATGGCTTTGCGGCCGAGAGATGCGACGCCACTACCTGCCATTTGCCATTTCGCTTAACGTAGGTGTCCGTATAACGCGACACATCGCTCATCGGCTTTCCATCGCGCTGCCACTCTGTGATGACACGTCCCATCAGAATCACCGTGTCGCCGTAAACCCGGGCCTGGACTTCCTCAGTGCGAAATTTATTGGATGGCGCGGCTGATTGGCTTCGACTCTTAAGCTGTTCGATGATCTGCGGCTTGGTCTGCATCGAGCCATCCCCAAACGTAATCACAAAGTCATCCGCGACAATTCGGTTCATTGCTTCGGCGTCCCGTTGTTCGTACGCGTCCAGCCACGCCCGCTCCAGCTTTTTCACTTCATCCACATGCGAACCAGGTTTCCCCTGACCCGGCGTCTGTCCAACTGTCGCGGTCAACATCACAATCAGAAAAAGAAATAGGACCAGATGTCTCATCGGATTTAGCCTCCAGCAAATTGTCCGACCAACTCAGTTTGTCGTTGATGTCGTATATCGAATGCGGCGAAAGTCAGCGACAAACTGAAGTTTGTCGGACATCCAATGTCTACAAACCAGATAAGAAAACAAGCGCGCGGAGTCTGCCAAACAGCCCGCGCGCTTGTCTCCACCAACGAAGAGTAAATCAGCTATTTGCAGGTATCAAGAAAAGCTTTGGCGGAATCGAGCGCGGCCTGACAACTCGCTTCCAGTCCGGCTTTGCCCTGTGTAGTAGCGGCTGCCTGTCGCCATGCGGTGCGATTCTGTTCGAGGCTCGAGCGATAAGCTGCTTTGGCCGCCTCGGGCATGTTCGGGCTGTTGACGCATTTATCGATGCGGCTCAGGTACTCGTCGCAGGCCGCGACGCCAATTGTCACCGGACCGCCGGTGTCAGCGGGTTTTCCTTCGGCCGCCTTTGACGGCGCCGGGGACGCCGACGTCGAGCCGGAGTTTGTGTTACCGGCATTTCTGTTGTCAGTTGTCCCGCAACCCACGAACAACAGCGCAGCGCTGAACAAACAGAGCAAGGTCAAACTTTTCATGCGAATCTGTCTCCTTATGGGAATTCCCGCCGAAGCGGAAGGTAGTAGAACTCACAAGCAAGCGAGGGAAAATCAAACAGCTACAGAGCACCCAACGTAACTTCGTTTGCATAGCGCTAGCGGGCTAGTTGCTCGCCAGCGGCCAACAGCTGGTTTGTCTTTGCAATCGAAGTCGCTTCCGAATAAACGCGCAGAACGGGCTCGGTGCCTGACTGGCGAAATAGAATCCACGATTCGTCGTCAAACAAGAGCTTGGTGCCGTCAAGTGTTTCAACTCCGGTGACGGCGAAGTCGGCAAAACTTGCGGGAGGTGTTTCCGCCAGTTCCTGGACCATCTGCTGGCCTCGCGCGACTTCCATCTTCAGATCGCGACGTCCGAAGTAGAATTCGCCGAACTCTCTGTGCATCGCCTTCACCATTTCGGAAGGAGAAAGCCCGGACATGACCACTGCTTCCAAAAAGAGAAGGGAATTTAGAATTCCATCGCGTTCCGGAATGTGGCCCTTGACTCCGATGCCGCCCGATTCTTCAGCGCCCATCAGGATGTCGTCGCGAAGCATAAGGTCCGCAATGTATTTGAAGCCGATCGGCGTTTCGTAAAGCTTTATGTTGTGCGCGGCAGCGATTCGCTTCATGAGAACCGATTGCGAAAAAGTTCGAACAACAGCGCCGCTCATTTCGCGTTGGCGAACCAGATGCAAGAGCAGCAGCGGAACTACTTCGTGCATGTTCATCGTCTCGCCCAGCTCGTTTACAGCACCGACGCGATCGGCATCGCCGTCGGTAGCCAGCCCGAGCACGGCGCCAATCTCCACTACACGTTTCTTAAGCGGCGCGAGGTTGCGATCGATAGGTTCGGGGGCGACGCCGCCAAAGAGCGGGTCGCGATTCGCGCGAATTGTTTCGACTTCGAGAGCACAGCCTTGCAGAAAACTCTCGACCCAGCGACCACCTGAACCGTGCATCGGATCCACCACTACCCGGCGATCGTCGCGACAGATTCGCTCGATATCAACATACGAAGAAATCTGGCGGCGATAAGTCTCGATCGTCGACGCAAGCCGTTCGGTCCCGGTTGCGACCATCGCCAGGTCCGCGTGCTGCGGTTCCGACGAATCGACTTGAGCTTCGACTTGCGAAGTAGTCTCGGGCGCGGCGCTGCCTCCCCACGGGGCCTTAATCTTGAATCCGTTGAACTCCGGCGGATTGTGCGACGCGGTTATCATTACGCCACCCAACGCACTAAGCTCGCGAACGGCCCACGAGACAAGCGGTGTAGGAACCGCCTCGTCGAATAACGCTATTTGAAAATTGTTTCCAGCCAGGACTTCGGCGGCGTGTTGGGCAAATTGTTCGGAGAGAAAGCGGCGATCGAACCCGATTACTACGAGTTGTTCGCCGGTTACTGTTGAATTGTTTTTGAGGTATTCGGCGTAAGCCTGTGCGACTCGCTCGACATTTTGGAAGGTGTATTCGTCGGCGATTACAGCTCGCCATCCGTCCGTACCAAACTTAATCGCCGCACGCGACGGTTCCTGGCTCACTTCGCGACTTCTCCCGTTTGCGTGTAGTCGGTGAGAGAAGATTTGTCGCCAAGCACCGAGCCGGCCCGGATTTCGGCGGCGCGACCGACATGACATCCGCGTCCAATGATCGCGCCGTTGACTTGTGCTCCGGTTCCGATCCGGGTGTGCGGCCAGATCACCGAGTTAATTACCTGTGCTTTTTCTTCGACGTAACATCCCTGCCCCAAAACCGAGTTAACGATCTGAGCGCCGGGCTTGATTACGCAGTCATCGGCGATCATCGAAATGTCGTCGATCTCGGCGACTGTAGCCGCGTCGAAATTGCCGTGTCGATTTTTCAGGTGGATGCGGGCGACGCGATTGTTCAAGAGATCATCGTGTGTTTGAAGATAGCGCTCGGGTGTTCCGATATCCATCCAGTATGTCTTGCTCGGAACATGAGCAAAGAATTTTTCGCCGCGTTCGAGCAACTTGGGAAAGAGTCCGTACTCGAACGAATGGTTTTCGCCCGCCGGGATAAAATCCAGCACGCGAGGATCCAAAATGTACGTTCCCGCGTTGATTGTATTGGTTGTGATCTCGTCCGCTTTCGGCTTTTCCAAAAATCGTCGTACTCGTCCATCCGATTCCGTCTCTACCAATCCATACGCGCTCGGATTTTCGACCGGTGTCAAAACGATCGTAGCCACCGCGCCGCGTTCATCGTGTTCGCGGACTACCGCTTTCAAATCCAGGTCGGTAAGAATGTCGCCGTTGAAGACAACCGTCGGTTCGCGGATCAGGTCTTCCGCGTACTTGTAAGCGCCGGCGGTTCCCATCGGCTGCGGTTCGGTGGTGTACTTGAGATGAACGCCGTAGTCCGAACCGTCACCGAGTAGTTGTTCGATCTTTTGTGGTTGATAAGACAGCGAAAGAGTTACGTCTGTGATGCCGGCTCGCCGAAGCGTATCGATTTGATAAAGCAGAAAAGGACGATTGCAGATGGGAACGATCGGCTTTGGCGTGTAGACGGTCAATGGTCTAAGCCGCGTGCCTTTGCCCCCTGCGAGTATCAATGCTTGCATGATTACTTTCGAAAAAATTGAATATGGAAAAGCGACGGCAGAGTCTAGCACCCGCGCGCTAGCCGTGACAAACGTGGGCAATTTCGTCTAAACGCAACTTGCTGAGAGTGATTTGCGTCTGTTACTGAAGCGAATGCGCGGACGTCATTGCAGAACGAAAGAGGCAAAAGGAGAAGGGTATGGACGCGTTCAAGGACGCCAGTAATCTGTACGAAGTCGAACGACGCGCTCGTCATGCGGAGCGGACGGGATTTCGGATCAGCGAGCTACAGATTTCACCGACGCAGGAAGTGCCCTGGCATTTTCACAGCAAAGTTTCTGATACTTTTTATGTTCTGGAAGGAAGAATCCTGGTTTCCCTGCGCGAGCCGGAACAGATGGTTGAACTGGGTCCGGGGCAGACTTTTACCGTCGGTCCAACGCGACCGCATCGGGTTCAGAATATCTGCGACGGTTCCGCGACGTTCCTGATTCTGCAGGGAATCGGCGAATACGATTATGTGCCGAGTAGCTCGTAACTAATTCGTGTGATTTCGCCACCTGGTTTCGTGTGATTAGTGGCGTTCGCAGACACCTGGACCACGAAATACACGAATCAAGACAAAATCAATCACACGAAAAGTGGACGGTATCGTTGATTGGGTTCGAAGATCGTCCGAGCTATTTCGCGGTTCGAACATTGCGCCGCGAAGCGCAACGGTTAAGATTGAAACTGAACGAATACTCGCAAAGTCGCTTCCTTGACACCCCCCTGCCTCAACGTATAATCGAAATATAGTGAGAATGTAATAACCAAACTTTATCCCTCATAACCTGAGAATAATTTTGAGGTGCAATCATGTCAGATATTAGAGAAGCGGTAATCATAAGCGCGGTTAGAACTCCGACCGGAAAATTTCAGGGTGCATTGAGTACATTCTCCGCGACCGAGCTCGGCGCGATGGTAGTCAAGGAAAGTGTGAAGCGCGCGGGCGTGAAACCGGAAGACGTCGACGAAGTGATAATGGGCAACGTCATCCAGGCCGGAGTCGGCCAAAACCCTGCGCGACAGGCTGCGCTGAAGGGCGGGATTCCTTTCGGCGTCTCGGCCGTCACGGTGAACAAGGTGTGCGGGTCAGGATTGAAAGCCGTGATGATGGCGGCGCAAGCGGTTCAGCTCGGCGACGCGGACGTGGTCGTGGCCGGCGGCATGGAATCGATGACAAACGCTCCATATCTATTGCCGAAGGCTCGGGAAGGCTATCGGCTTGGCAACGGCGAGATCATTGATTCGATGATTCACGACGGACTTTGGTGCGCGTTCGAGAATTATCACATGGGCAACACCGGCGAAGTTGTCGCGGATCGATATCACGTCACCCGCGAACAACAGGACGATTACGCGTTGAATTCGCATCGTAAGGCGACGGCTGCTATTAAAGCAGGACGGTTCAAAGACGAAATATTGGCGGTTGAGATTCCGCAGAAAAAAGGCGATCCCGTCATCTTCGATACCGACGAACCTGTGCGCGACGACGCATCGATCGAGGCGCTGAGTAAACTAGGGCCCGCTTTCAAAAAGGAAGGCGGAACCGTGACCGCAGGAAATGCGCCGGGTGTGAACGACGGAGCGTCGGCGGTGGTGGTGACTTCGCTCGATCGCGCTCGAGAGATGGGCGTGGAACCGATGGCGCGGATTGTGGCACAAGCTACATCCGGTATTCAGCCTGAGCTTGTAATGATGGCGCCTGTCGAGGCGATTCAGAAGGTTCTGAGAAAAGCTGGATGGTCGCTGGAAGAAGTCGACTTGATCGAGTTGAACGAAGCGTTTTCGGTCCAGGCCGTTGCGATTATTAAGGAACTGGGCCTCGATCCGAAGAAGGTGAACGTCAACGGCGGCGCGGTCGCGCTGGGACATGCGATTGGTCAATCGGGTTCGCGGCTGTTGACGACGATGCTTTATGAATTGAAACGGCGCGATGCGCATCGAGGGATTGTGGCGCTCTGTTTAGGCGGCGGAAATGCAGTTGCGATGGCAGTCGAGCGATAAGCAGTAAGGCAGCGAAATTTGTGACAGCTGAAGAACACAACTAAATTTGAACCGCCAAATTGGCGAGGCGAGTAGGAGTGCCCGCCACGGTTGAGAGCGGACTTAGTTGCTTTGCACTTTCTCTTGTTGAGGAATCGTTGTGAGTGAATTGATCGGCGTAGTCGGCGCAGGAACGATGGGCAACGGGATTGCTCAGGTGGCCGCGCGCGCGGGTTATCAGGCGGTGATGTGCGATGTAGACAAAGCGTTTCTGCAGCGCGGATTGACTGCGGTTGATAAGAGTCTTCAGCGCGACGTCGACAAGGAGCGTCTGACTGCGAACGAAAAGGCTGCGATCCTGGAACGAATTCGCATGACGACTGCGATGGAAGATTTACGCGACGCGTCGTTGGTAGTCGAAGCCGTGACGGAAAGCGTCGATGTGAAATCAAAGGTTTTTCGGACGCTGGATGGTCTTTGCAAACCCGAAACGATTTTGGCGTCGAACACTTCTTCGATCTCGATCACAAAATTAGGAGCAGCAACATCACGCCCGGACAAAGTTATCGGGATGCATTTTATGAACCCGGTGCCGGTGATGAAGTTGGTCGAAGTTATTCGCGGCCTGGCTACGTCGGATGAAACGTACGCGAGCGTGCGAGCGATGTCCGAGAAGATGGGAAAGACGCCGCTCGATTGCAACGACATGCCGGGGTTTGTTTCGAATCGCATTTTGATGCCGATGATCAACGAAGCGATCTTCGCGCTGCAGGAAGGCGTAGCGACGCGTGAAAGCATTGATGGAATAATGAAGCTTGGTATGAATCATCCGATGGGACCGCTGACGTTGGCGGACTTCATAGGTTTGGACGTTTGCCTGGCTATCATGAACGTGTTACACGAGGGGCTGGGCGATTCGAAATACCGAGCCTGTCCGCTGTTGAGGAAGTATGTGGATGCCGGGTGGTTGGGGAGGAAGAGTGGTAGAGGGTTTTATGAATATTGAAAGGGCAGGAGACAGGACACAGGACACAGGATGATCAGTTAGGATGCGAGCTTGTTGTAGGTGCGGAAATCTGAAATTTGAAATCTCAGATCAAGAACGAAAACTAAAGGCAAAAGCCAAAAGCCAAAAGCCAAAACCAAAAACCAAAAACCAAAAACCAAAAACCTAAAAACTAAAAACTGCATCTTGAACAACTTTTACTGTCAAAAATGTCTGGCGGCCAATAGCTTCGGGCAGGAGCTGTGCACGCGCTGCGGAACTCGATTGATGCTTGTGGTCGAAACCGCGGCGGTTCGCTTCGACCCTGTCGAGCCTCCCGGATTTCATGAAGAACACTTGCTCGAACGCGTGTCCGCGCTCGAAAACCGTTTGGTTCGCACAGCCGATCAGCTCGAGCGCTGTCTCGATTTCATCCTGCGCCAGGCTCGTAATTCTTACTTCGATCGGTCGTTGATCGAAACACTGATCGGAGTCCTGAGCGAGCGCGGTGTAGTTGAAGCCGAGAAGATCGATACGATTTGGCGAGAGCGTTGCCGGCGCGAAGCCGAAGAGCAGGACGAGAATCAGCGTCGCGATCAGGTCCGCACAGAGATTTTGTTTCGTTACCAGGGGCCGGAGCCCATTCTCTTCAAACGTCTGATCGACGAAGGAATGAAAAGCCTGGGCGAAGGCAACGCGGCCAGGGGTTTGAAATCGCTCGAACGAGCGTCGGCCTTGATGCCTGATAACTCGGCATTGAATTCGTTTCTTGGCGAGCACTTCTACCGGGCCGGTAAGACGGCGCTGGCGCGTGACTATCTCGAACGAGCGCGAAAATCTACGCCCGATGACGATCGAGTCTGTTTGCTGCTGGGTCTGGCGTGCGGCGACGAGGGCGAGGCTGAGCGAGCTAAGAATCTGTTGCGACGTGTCGTGAAACGAGGGACGGCTTCGTTTGCCGCGCATTACGCGCTCGGCCGCTTGCTCGCCGCCGAAGAACGTTGGGCCGATGCACTTGCGGAATTCAAACAGGCGCTTGGGGCCAATCCGTCCGCCGAGACTCATTACGTAGTCGGTTGCGCTTATTACCGCTTGAATCGCAATCGGCTGGCCGAGCGCCACCTGCGCAAGGCCGTCGAGCTGAACAGCGGCTATTCCGCGGCGCATTACATGCTGGGACTTCTGTTTTTGCGTACCGGCGACGAGACCAGCGCGGATGAATCGTTCCGCGCCGCCCGAGTCGCCGGGCAGGACGAATCGCGCTACCGAACCACTCGAAAGAATCGCCCGGCTGTTGACGACATCCCAGCGCTGCCGCCGTTGTTCAGCTCGGTGGGAAACTCTCGCAAACGTCTGGTTTCAGGCGGTGACCGGCGCCTCGCCGACGCCGTGCGCAAAGACGCGCTCCGGCTTGCTTTACCGGGTTCGGAAGCCCGGCGATAGCCGGCACCGGACTCGTCATCCCGCCCCTTCGATATCCCCTTCAGACTCTATGGCGCGTTGACAGTTACGGTTAGACCTTTATAATAGCGCCTTTTGTGCGCATGCGAAGTTTCGGACAATGGGTGTGTGATGCGGTTTGAGATTGATAAAGCAGACGCGAAAGGCTCCAATTTCGCGCACACCTACGGGGCCGAGGAGCTTTCGCTCGACGAAGAGGGCCTGCGGTTGACCGAGGGGCCCGAGATCAGCGGACAGGTCCTGCGCGATGGGCACAAAGTTCGTGTTCGTGGCAAGATACGCGCGAAAGCTCAGTTGGGTTGCGATCGTTGTTTGACGCCGGTTGATTTGCCGGTCGAAGCGGAATTCGACGTGGGGTATGTTCGCGATTCCGACTTTGCGGCCGACGACGAAGTGGAATTGGAGGACGAAGATGTGAGCCTCTCGGTGTTAGAGGGAGAGGCGATTGATATCGACGGGTTGGTGCGCGAACAGTTGTTACTGGCGCTTCCGACGCGTGCATTGTGTCGCGATGAGTGCGCGGGCCTCTGCGCAATTTGCGGCGCTAATAAGAATTTGAAAAATTGCGACTGTCACACGACGGAAATCGATCCGCGTTGGCAGGCATTGAAACAGTTGAAATAGCTGAAGTTACTAGGGGAGTAATTATGCCTAATCCAAAACGAAGACACTCGAAAGCGCGAACCCGCATACGCCGATCGCATGATGCATTGCGCGCGCCGCAAACCAGCATCTGCCCGAACTGCCAGGAGCCCAGACTGCCGCACCGCGTGTGCCCGAAGTGTGGCTTCTATAAAGGCCGAGAAGTGATCGAGGTTAAGCAGGAAGCG
Organism: Pyrinomonadaceae bacterium; assembly: GCA_963702045.1. Lineage (GTDB taxonomy): Bacteria > Acidobacteriota > Blastocatellia > Pyrinomonadales > Pyrinomonadaceae > JACMLC01. The sequence goes on along the minus strand of OY969701.1, from coordinate 2,334,764 downwards.
TAAGAGCAGTGACAAGCGACGAAGTACAGTGACAAGTGAAAAGTGACAAGATAGAACACCTGTCGTTTCCTAGTCACTTTTCACTCGTCACTCTTCACTGTTCTTAGTCCCTTGTCCCTTGTCCCTTGTCACTCATGAATAATGCGCCTCAGCTTACCGGTAAGGTCGTTGTCGACGCCATGGGCTCGGACCATGCGCCGCATGCGGAGATTGACGGTGCGCTGGCTGCGACGCGAGACCTCGGCGTTAAAGTCATTTTGGTGGGCCAGCGGGAAAAGGTTGAGCCCGAGCTTCGGCGATGCGGATGGCGCGGCGACGGCGACCGCGGCATCGAGCTGGTTGAAGCATCCGAAGTGATCGCGATGGACGAACCCGTCGCTACCGCGGTTCGGCGTAAGAAGAAGAGCTCTTTGAGAATCGGTTGCAAGCTGGTCGACGAGGGACGTGCGGACGGTTTCGTGTCGGCAGGAAATACCGGCGCCGCAATGGCAACCGCCAAGATGGTTATCGGAATGCTGCCCGGCGTTGATCGACCAGCGCTGGCTGCGATGATCCCGACCAAGGGAACTAAACCGACGCTTCTGCTGGACGTAGGCGCGAACGCCGAATGCAAAGCGATCCATCTGGCGCAATTTGCGATCATGGGCGACGCATATGTCCGCGCGGTGCTGGGAACTGTAAAGCCTGCGGTCGGTTTGATGAGCATCGGTGAGGAAGAAGCCAAGGGAAATGATCTGACCAAGGAAGCGTTTCCGCTCCTGCGCAACCTCGAGAGCTTGAATTTTGTCGGCAACGTCGAAGGACGTGATGTTTTCACCGGCCAGGTCGATGTGATCGTTTCGGACGGGTTCACCGGCAACGTTATGCTGAAGCTGTCGGAAGGATTGACCGATGCGATGCTGTCAATGATCAAACGCGAGTTGACTGCGACCGCGATCACAAAAGCCGGAGCGATGTTGGCTCGTCCTGCTTTTCGAAATATCAAAAAGCGACTCGATTACGCGGAGTATGGTGGTGCACCGCTGCTTGGCGTCAGAAAGATCGTGCTGATCGGACACGGCTCGTCGAACGCGCGCGCGATTCGCAATGCGATCCGCAGCGTCAAAGAGTTTTCCGAACATCGAGCAAGCGAACGTATCGAACGCGGAATCGCAGAAACGAATGCGCGCGAGCTGGCGGAAGTCGTCGGTGGCAATTAGCGAATAGCAAACTACGAATGGTAAATAGATAAATTCAATTTTTCTATTTACCATTTATCATTTACTATTTGCGAAAGGTAAATAATGGCAAGAGCACATGCTGGCATCCTGGGAACAGGGCATTCTTATCCGAGCGGCATTCTGACAAATGCTGATTTGGAAAAGATGGTGGACACGTCTGACGAGTGGATCACCTCGCGCACCGGGATCAAGCAACGCCGCAAAGCATCGGCCGACGAATATACGTCGCTGTTTGCTGTTCGTGCGGCGCGACAGGCAATTGAACGAGCTCGCATTGACCCTTCCGAGATTGACGTGTTGGTTTGTGCGACAGTAACGCCGGATCAACTTTTGCCGTCCACCGGTTGTTTGGTCCAGGCCGAACTGGGAGCGAATCGCGCTGCTGCGTTTGATTTGGCCGCGGCTTGCTCGGGTTTTTTGTACGGGCTCACGCTGGTCGATTCGATGATACGCACCGGCCAGTGCAAGTACGCGCTGGTTATCGGAGCGGAAGTGCTGACCAAGTACGTCGATTACACGGACCGCTCGACATGCGTCATTTTCGGTGATGGCGCCGGCGCAGCGGTGCTTGGTCCGGTCGAAGAGGGTCGCGGAATTTTGGCGGCGCGAATCAAGTCCGATGGGCGATTTGCCGAGCAACTTTATGCGCCGGGTGGTGGGACAAAACTCGGTTCGAGTGCGGAGACGCTCGCCGCGGGTGATCATTTTTATAAGATGAAGGGAAACGAGCTGTTCAAAGTTGCCGTGCGATCGATGACGGATATTTCGCGCGAGGTGTTGGCGGAAGCAGGGCAGCAAGCCGACGATATTGATCTCTTCATTCCGCACCAGGCGAACCAGCGCATTACGGATGCGGTGGCAAGCAAGCTTGGTGTAGACGATTCAAGGATTTATTCGAACATTTCTATGCACGGAAATACTTCGTCAGCGTCGATACCGATCGCGCTGGACGAATGCGTCGAATCCGGACGAGTGAAGAAAGGCGATTTGGTTGTGTTGACTTCCTTTGGCGGCGGAGTTACCTGGGGCGGGGTGGTGTTGCGATGGTGAAAGGCAGGAGAGAGAAGGTAGAAGGCAGAAGGCAGGACACAGGACACAGGACACAGGACTCAGGACACAGGACACAGGACTCAGGACACAGGACTCAGGACTCAGAATTTAGGGTAGGGCGTCGAACAGAATTGAGACGTACGAACGAATATCGAATATCGAATATCGAATATCAAATTTCTAAATTTCAAAGTGACTAAAACCAAAAACTAAAACCAAAAACCAAAAACTAATAACTAATAACCACTAAATGATTGCATTCATTTTCCCCGGGCAAGGTTCACAATACGTAGGAATGGGGCGCGATTTGTCGGACAACTTCCCGGCGGCGCGCGCGGTCTTTGAAGAAGCAGACGAAGCGCTCGGGTTTTCCATCTCGAACATATGCTTTGACGGATCGGCCGAAGATCTGCAGTTGACTGAGAATACCCAGCCTGCGATTCTGACCGCCTCTGTTGCAGCTTTTCGAGCGATGGAAGCCGAAGGCCTCCCGGTGCCGGAGTTTGTTGCAGGGCATAGCCTGGGCGAGTACTCGGCATTGGTAGCCGCGGGAGCAATCACGTTGAGCGACGCGGTGCGAACAGTTCGAGCGCGCGGTCAATATATGCAGGAAGCCGCTCCGGTCGGGTCGGGCGCGATGGCCGCAATTCTCGGCGCTGAGCTTTCCGACATCATGAGCGCGTGCGGTGAGGCACAGCAGGGCCAGGTTTGTAGTCCGGCGAATATCAATTCACCCGGACAGGTTGTAATCGCCGGCGACACCGCAGCCGTCGAACGCGCGATGGCGCTCTTGAAAGAACGCGGTGCAAAGCGAACTATCAAGTTGAATGTGAGCGCACCTTTTCATTGCGCGTTGATGATGCCGGCGCAGGAACGCTTGGCCACGGATCTGGAAAAGATTGAGCTCAAAGATTTGCGAGTCCCGCTGATTACGAACGTCGACGCATCGGAAATCACCAGCGGTGACAACGCGCGCGATTCGCTGGTCCGACAGGTTTCGTCGCCTGTGCGTTGGCGAGAGTCGATTGAGTTACTGCTTCAAAAAGGAATTACGCGGTTTGTCGAGGTAGGACCCGGAAAAGTTTTGTCCGGCCTGGTGCGACAAACAAATCGCGAAGCGAGTTGTCTTAATGTTGAAGACACGGCCAGCCTGAAGGCTGCGGCCGCAGAAATTTCTTAACGTAATAATGCAAATTAACCGGTTTTCCACTTTCCACTAGAGGAGCAAAAAAATGCCCGATCCAGAGATCGAGAATAAAGTTAAGCAGATCATCGTCGACGAACTTGGTGTTGACGAAAACGAAGTAACACCCAACGCGCGTTTCATCGACGACCTCGGCGCCGATTCGCTCGACACGGTCGAACTGGTGATGCGTTTTGAAGAAGAGTTCGGGATAGAAATTCCCGACGAAGACGCCGAGAAAATTCAAAGCGTCCGCGACGCCTATAGCTATATCGATCAACACAAGAAATAGTGACAGGTGGCGAGTGAATAGTGACCAGTGACGCAGCCGCGCGTGGTCGTGATTTCAGCCCGATTGTCACTCGTCTCTTGTCCCTCGTCACTGTATTCAAAGGAGCATTAACTTGAAACGTCGCGTCGTAGTGACAGGTCTCGGTTTGGTGACGCCAGTAGGTAATACGGTCGAGACGACCTGGTCCGCGCTGATGAGTGGTAAGAGCGGCGTGGACATGATTCGAAAGTTTGATACGGAGAAGTTCTCCGTCAAATTCGGAGCCGAAGTCAAAGACTTCGATCCGCTCAACTTCATCGAAAAGAAAGAGGCGCGCAAGATGGGCGCCTTTATCCATTATTCGATCGCTGCGGCGGACGAAGCGATGAAGGACAGCGGCCTGGTCGTTAACGACGAAAACTCCGAAGACATCGGCACCTACATCAGCAGCGGCATCGGCGATTTCTGGGCCATCGAGCGCGAACACTCGAAGTTGCTGGACGACGGTCCGCATCGCGTCTCGCCTTTCTTCATTCCATCGGCAATCGTTAATCTGGCGGCCGGACAGGTGTCGATTCGTCATCATGCCAAGGGGCCGAATTCCGCGACTGCGACGGCGTGCTCGGCAGGCGCGCACGCGATCGGCGACAGCTTTCGCTTGATTCAGCATGGCTATGCAAACGCGATGATTTGCGGCGGAGCCGAATCCGCGATCACGCCGATGAGCGTGGCCGGGTTTGCTGCGATGAGGGCGCTTTCGACCCGCAACGACGACCCGCAGCACGCTTCGCGACCGTTCGAGCGCGATCGGGATGGCTTTGTCATTGGCGAAGGCGCAGGCCTGATGATCCTGGAAGAGCACGAGATGGCGAAAGCACGCGGCGCGCGAATTTATGCCGAGGTTGTCGGCTACGGGATGACAGCGGATGCTTTCCACATCACGATGCCGGACGAGACTGGGTCTGGTGCGATTCGCGTGATGCAGAAGGCGATGTCTGATGCCGGCGTCGAGCCGCATCAGGTCGGATACATCAACGCGCACGGAACCTCTACTCCATACAACGACAAGTTCGAAACGCTCGCGATCAGAAACGCGTTTGGTTATCACGCGAACAACCTGGCCGTCAGCTCGACCAAGTCGATGACGGGACATCTGCTGGGAGCTGCGGGTGGAATCGAGGGAGTCTTTTCAGTCCTGGCGATTCATCGTGGCATGCTCCCGCCAACTATCAATTATGTGAATCCCGATCCCGAGTGCGATTTGGACTACGTGCCGAACGAAGCGCGAGAAGCGCGGGTGGACTACGCGCTCTCGAACAGCTTCGGCTTTGGCGGGACGAACGCGTCGTTGATTTTCAAGAGATATCAGGAATAGGAGACAGGACACAGAACACAGGACACAGAATAAAGCGAGGTTTTTCTCCTGTGTCCTGAGTTCTGTGTCCTGTGTTCTTTGGATTAAAAATGAAAATTCTCGTAATGATGAAGCAGGTCGCGAACAAAGACGCGATTCTGCGAATTAATAAGGATGCGACGTGGATCGAAGAAGGCGATCTGTCGTTCGAGGTCAATGAATCGGACGGCTATGCGCTGGAAGAGTCTTTGCGATTGAAAGAAAAGCACGGCGGCGAAGTGGTTGTTTGTTCGATGGGTCCGGCGCGCGTCAAGTCCGTTATCAAAGACGCGTTGGCACGCGGCGCGGACCGTGCGATTCACGTAGTCGGCGACAACCTGCAACACCTGTCTCCTTTCGCTGCGGCCACGATCCTGGCGGACGCGATCCGTGAAGAGGCGCCTGATCTGGTAATGACGGGCTTGCAATCGGACGACTACGGATTCGCGCAAACAGGCGTAATCATGGCCGAGCTGTTGGGAATCCCACACGCTACGATCGTTATCGAAGTCGATGCGTCGGGCGAAGAATTGCGGGTTAAACGCGAGCTCGAAAGCGGCTGGTACCAGTGGTATTCGATGTCTAAGCCGGCGCTTCTGACGATTCAATCCGGCATTAGCCAAATTCGTTACGCGACGCTAAAGGGAATCATGGCGGCGAAGAAGAAGGAAATTAAGGAAGTCACTCCCAACGTCGACGCGGCGCGGCCTTCGCACCAGAAAATCGAAAAGATTTATTTCCCAGAGAAGACAAAGCAGACGCAATTTCTCGGCAACGGCGACGCAAAGGCTGGAGCGGTTGCGTTGGCTGATAAGTTAAGGAATGAAGCGCGCGTTATATAAGAACCGATTTTGGGTTTTAGGTTTTTGCATGTGTTGGGTAAGCGATTCAATTCCCGTCAAACATCCAAAACCTAAAACCTAAAACCTAAAACCTAAAACCAAACGTAATCAAACAAGCATAAAGAAACGATCCAAACATGAGTGGCATCTTAGTTTTCACCGAACACCGCGACGGAGTCTTAAACAAGACTTCGTTCGAAGCCATCGCAGCTGCACAAAATTTAGCGAGTGAGCTGGGACAGGAAGTCACAGCCGTCATACTCGGCTCCGATGTCGAGGGCCTCGCAACCGAGATCGCGGGTTACGGACTTAGCAAGGTAATTTTCGCGCAAAACGAAAAGCTCCAGCAGTACACGCCCGACGGCTACACCGACGCCATGGAAAAAGTGGTGCGAGCCGCCGATCCTCAGTTCGTGGTGATGCCGCATACTTACCTGGTTCGAGATTTTGCTCCCAAGCTGGCTGCCAGATTTGGAAAAGGAATGATCAGCGACTGTATTCGCGCGAAAGTCGCGGACGGCAAAGTGACATTCACCCGACGTATATTTTTGGGCAAGCTCGACGCGGATGTTGTGTCCGACGGCGAGTCGCCAGTGTTCGCTACTTTTCAATCGGGAGCGTATCGCGGCGATCAGGCGCAGAAGGGAAGTGCCGCCGCTCCGATCGAAACTATGCAGGTTGAAGTTGGCGAAGTGCGCATGAAACCCGAAGCGCCCTTCCAGGAAGTTAAGCAGGCGGTCGACCTGACCAAGGCAGACGTTATCGTTGCCATCGGTCGCGGAATCAAGAGCAAAGAGAACATCGAGCTGGCGGAAAAACTTGCGGCTGCGCTCGGTGGTGACATAGCGGCTTCGCGTCCTATCTGCGATGCCGAATGGCTTCCGATCGATCGTCAAATCGGATCGTCGGGGCAAACGGTCGCGCCGAAACTCTACATCGCGCTCGGAATTTCCGGCGCCATCCAGCACCTCGTCGGAATGAAAAATTCCGGCACCATCGTAGCGATCAACAAAGACGCCGAAGCTCCCATCTTCGACATCGCCGATTACGGAATCGTCGGCGACCTCTTCGACGCAGTTCCGGTTTTGACTGAAGAGATAAAGAAACTGAAGGCGTAAAAGTATCGAGTCGGTTCTATGTGGTTTAGCGCCAATGGCGCTAAAGGTGATACCCAGGGTAACGCCCTGGGTGGGATCAATAAAAATCATAATAGCGCTGAAGGCGCGAGAGTATCTCTTAATCCGATCGCATCGGAAATCCTCTCGCACTTTCAGCGCTCTCCCGCTTTACGGGACTGATTACCCGGGACTATCACCACTCGCGTCGTTGGCGCTGTCTTTTACTTCAACTGCACCTTTTCATTTTCACCGAGATCGGCCTCTTCACCTTTGATGAGCGAAGCGACGAAGCTGACGACCTGGGCCACCAGCGACTTCGAGCTGTCCCAGTACTCCGCGTGCTCGACCGTCACTTTCAGCAGCGCGATATCAGGGGTGTCCACCCCGTCCGGAAACCAAATGCGAAATTCCGGTTTCCACAGTTCTTCGATCTTCTGTCGATCGTGAACTACCTCGGCGCGACCGGTTAGCGACGCATACCTATGCGAGCCGACGTCCGCAAAGCTGGCATTCACTTTCGGCACCCGACTTACTTCACTCATCTTGTGCGACGAGCCGTAAGTGAAAAACCATAGGTCTCCGTCAAACTCGACCTCACGGTTATTCGACATCGGACGACTGTGCGGATCACCGTTCTCGTCGGTAGTCGTCAGCATACAGATATCAACGTCCTTAACTATTTCGCGCAACCTTGTCAGCTTTTCGTCTTTCGTCATCTCTTCACTCATCTTTCTTTCACCCCTTTCAAGTTGCGCCGAGCTTAATCGAAGCGAGTTGAGATAGAGTGACGACTTAGTCACACATGTGTGGTGAATTGTGAATGGTAAATAGTAAATGGTTAATGGTGAATAGAAGTGCGGTCTGCGCCGGGAGAAGGAGTAATCTGCGAATAAGCATCAAAAGCGCGGACGCGAGGATCGGATGAAAAGATCAGGGCGAGCGTTTCACCGGCGCGGACCAGTGTGGTTAGAATGTCCGACAAACTAAAGTTTGTCGCTCGGATTCGACAAACTAAAGTTTGTCGGACATTTTCCGCTTTTGATGCTTTGTGGTTAATATGGATAAGCTCTCCAATCACGCCTGACGCGGCAGAAAATAAGGACATCCAATTGAAGAGAATCAGTTCCGGAAGTCTCGGTCTTCGGATCGGAGTGATCGTCGCCGTCGTTGTACTACTTGGTCTGGCCTGGTCCTTCGCAAAATACTGGCGATCCAAACCGCCCGCGTCCACCAGTTCGAGTCTCCGCGGAAGCCTCGCCAACAATCATCCGATCGCGAACAGAGGTGGAGAGGCGGCGACGTTCAGCACACATGGCGCCGTGGATCTCTCAGGCAAGTTCTTTCAGCCCCAAGGTGGCAACGGCCAGAGTTGCGCTACCTGTCATATTCCGGAAGAGGCCTGGAGCATCAACCCAGGCACGCTGCAACGCTTGTTCGACGAAACTGAGGGGACCCATCCTGTTTTTAACCAGCTCGACGCCAACAATCCCGGCATGGACGTTTCCAGCAAGGAGGCGCGTCGCGCGGCTTTCAGCATGCTGTTAACTCGCGGCGTATTTCGCAGGGGCGGAGCTCCGCTGGCAAATTCCGAGTGGGAACTCATCGCGGTTGAAGATCCGCACGGCTACGCCACGGTGAACAACCTGGTCCAGTGGCGGCGTGTCATGCCGACCATCAATTTCGCGTTGAGCAGTCATACGGTCAACTGGGATGGAGCCAACACTGTGCGCAATGATGTGCACACAGGATTGTCGAACCAGGCGGCTCGAACTGTGACCACCGCGATGCAGGCTCCGCCGGCGTCTCCTGAAGTTATCGCCGACATGGTTGGGTTCGAGAGTGCGCTATTTACAGCGCAGATCACCGTGCCGGGAGTCGGGCGGCTCGATGCCGACGGCGCGCGTGGAGGTCCCGAGGCGTTGTCGAAGATGAAGAAAGTCGCAGGTGGGTTCGACCTTTTCGACTCATGGGAGAATGACCAGAATCCAAAGCGAGCTCAAATAGCTCGTGGCCAGAAAATCTTCAATAGCATCAACCCCAGTCACAAGAGCTGCATCGTCTGTCACGATGTTTCGAATAACGGCACCAGCTCAACCAACGAGCTTTTCGACGTCCGTACCTCGTCGGCCGAAGCTCGCACTCCTGATCTTCCGCTTTACACTTTTCGAAACAAGCAAACCGGCGAGATCCGCAAATTGACCGACGCTGGCCTGGGAAACATCACCGGACGATGGCAGGACCTCGGGTCGTTTAAGACGCCGACGCTTCGCGGTTTGGCGGCGCGCGCACCGTATTTTCACAACGGGATTGCCATGACGCTCGAAGAGGTTGTGCGGCACTACGAGAATCGATTCGACTTCATCTTCACCGACGCCGAGCGCGCTGATCTGGTCGCGTTCTTAAGCGCGCTTTAAGTGGACTCGATACTTGATGTGGGTTATCGAGAGTTCGCACGTTCGGCAGGGGGGCGAAAGAAGCGCACCCGCCTCTGGAACGCCGCCGCAGAATACTTGCTGAAGCTAAAAGGACTGAACGCTCTATGAGAAGAATTCTATTGCTGGTTGGTTTGGCGCTTTGGTTTGGTTCGTCCGCATTCGCGCAGGACGTAGACAAGATGACGACGATTACTGTAACCGGCGTGGCCGAAGTGCAGGTTGCGCCTGATGAAGTCGTGTTTACTCTTGATGTCAGCAAGAGAGACCGGGATTTACAGATCGCGAAACGTCTGAACGACGAAAGCGTTGGCAAGATCCTGGAGTTGACGCGGCGCTTTTCCGTTCTCCCCGAGAACGTAAAGACCGATTCTATTTCGGTAGAAATGAAATACCAGGTAGTCCGCGATCCAAAGGTACGGGTTTTTGATGAAGATGGAGACGAAACCGGCAAGCGAATCTTCAAAGGCTACGAGGTCTCAAAAACCGTCACGGTCAAGTTAACCGACCTCTCTCGGTTTGAAGAGTTCTTTGCAGAGGTTTTGAAGACAGGTCTCACAGAGGTTCGCAATGTCAATTTTGAGACGTCGAAGTTTCGCGAAAACCGCGTTCAAGCGCGCGAGATGGCGATGAAAGCAGCACGCGAAAAAGCCGTATCGATGGCCGCGGCGATCAACCAAACTATCGGCAAAGCGGTTACCGTCCAGGAAGGAATCGGGACGCTCGCCGCAGGCGGGAACCGTGGAAGGAGTAACAATTTCAGTGTGAGCGGATCGACAACTGAAAGCATCTCGACCACGTTCGCACCGGGCGCAATCAAGGTGGAAGCCAGCGTTACGATTAGCTTTTTGTTGAATTGATGTTTGGAGTGGCGTGTGTAGGTCCATGTCCAACAAACTTCAGTTTGTCGTCGATGCGAAAACCAAAGCTTGTCCCGACTGACTCGATCTCGCAGAGCGGGCAATTTCGTGGAGCACAAGTTTCAATTTCTTATGACGTATGAAGATCGAATCCGAGCGACAAACTGAAGTTTGCCGGACAGGAGAAAGGTGATGAGTGATGAGAGGGAGGACGTCTCATCACTCGTTACTTTTGTGGGAGGGGGCTGGCGGGGCTGGGCGGCCGTTGGGGGCCGTGGGCGATGGAGGCGCGGATCAGTTGAGGAGCACCTGTGGGGCAAGATAGTTGACGTACTTGAGCAAGGCGAGGGACTTCAGTTTCTCCACCGGAACTCTCGCGATGATCGTATTTGAAGCCGTGGAATCGACGACGATTTCTACTCCCAGTTTTTGAAGTGCCGCCGTCGTCTTTTCGTCGCGGTCCGTGAGAAAGATTTGAACCAGGGCCTTTCCGTCGATTACAAACTTCGCTTCTTCACTGGCGGGTTTTGAACCTTTCTTCTCCAGGCGCGCTACCAAAGCGGAAAGAACTGGATCAAGCTTGCTTGCGAGCACTTCACGTTTTGAGGGCTTGGAAGGTTTTGTCGAAGTGTTTACTCCGGACCGGCCGCCCCTAAGACCTTCTGCCGTATAAACCGAAATATTCTGTGATTGCGTCGAGTTGATCATCGGCGCCTCCGCCGTAACTTCTACCGACATCGCCGTCACGTTGGCGCCACCGTTTTTTCCGAACTGGGCTGAGGAATTATTATCAATGCCATCGAGTATGAAGGTGTTGGCGGGACCGCGCATACCTGAAGGCAAATCGACGGGAACTTCGACCCGGCGCGGCTGGCCGCCGTCTGTGACGATCATCTCTTCAACCGCTACGAACGAAGTGAACTGGGTCATCAATCTGTACTCGAGCCCGAGTTGAGTGATGGTCTCTTTCACTTCAGGTTTGGTGGTGCCATGCTGGATACCGCTCCAGTCCTGGCCCATCAGATCTTCTATTCGAGTTCTGGCCCAAAGCGTGGCCAGCACGTCGTGGCTGGTGTCAGCTTCCGGCAACTCGATCGCGATCTCGCGCGAGTATTGCCGTCCACTCATCATTCCATTCAGCTTGATCACGCCTTTGCCGGTTCCGGTGAATCGTCCCGTGACTATCACCGGCTTGGCGCTGAACAGATCCGGGATTCGCTTCGGGTAGACATCCGCCACCGGCAATCCGTTCCAGTCGATCTTTATGTCGGTCAAAAGCGGATTGCGGACACGCTCGTGAAATCGTTTGGCCGCCGCCGATCCGTCGTCATTCAGCCCGACGTATTCGACTTCGCCTCTGCCTTCTTCCGCCATCTTGTCCAGCAGAAACCGGTTGACCGAGCTGCCGATTCCGAACGAGAAGACTCGCGCGTTGGGGTGGCTCTTGATCTCTCCCACGATCTCCATGTCGTTGCCGACATAGCCGTCGGTCATGAAGCAGACGATCCGGACGTGCGACTGCGCGTCGGATGGATCCAGCGCGGTCTTGATGGCTTTCATCATCTCGGTCCCGCCGCCGCCTTCTCGCGTGTCCAGAAACTTCTGCGCCTTCTCGAGGTTCTCTTTGGTGGCCGGCACGGGTTGTGGGAACAGCACGCTGGTGTCTCCCGCAAAAGTGATCAAGTTGAATGTGTCCTGCGGGTAGAGGCTGTCCAGGGCCAGCTTCATCGTCTCTCTGGCTTTATCCAGCGGGAAGCCCGACATCGAGCCCGACGTATCCAGCACGAAGACCAGTTCTTTCGGCATGACGTCTTCGGCGGTGACTCGCTCGGGTGGTTGCAGGATAAAGGTGAAGAAGCCGCCCTTCCCGCTGCGATGTGTCAGCAAAGCGTCCTGGACCTTCTGTCCGGCCACTTCGTATCTGAGAATGAAATCGCGGTTCGGTATCTCGTCTCGTTTTTTCAAAGCGATGCGAGCCCGGCCGGCGCCCTGTCTTTCTATATCAACTTCATGCGTGGCTGCTTTGATATCGTCCAGCCCGACGCCCGCGTCGAGCGAGACTTCGATCGAGATGTCGTGTCCGGCGCGTGTGCCGGGCGCGGCTACGCTGGGAGTTACCCGCGATGCATCTATTACCTGACTGGGGTTGTAACGAGGCCCGACCACGGTCGGAAAGACGAACTCGTACGCGCCGTCTTCGTACTTCAGAGTTTCGACATAGCTGATCTCGACGGTGACTTTCTCGCCCGGCATGATGTTGGCTACGGATTGCGTGAAGATGTTCGGACGTTCCTGATCGAGCAGGCTGGCCACCTGACCCGAGGCTCTGGCCGCATCGTAAACCGCCTGAGCCTGTTCGCGCCGGAGAATCCGTCCGCGTACGGTTCGATTACCGACATGCATGGTCATGTCATCGACCGCAGCGGCTCGCGGTAGCGGAAAAGTGTAGACAGCTTCGATTTTGTCCTTGAAAGGATTCTCGAATTCCTGCTTGACTACTACGCGAGAAAGAAAGCCGCTGATCTCGGCTTTTACTTCGGTGCGCTTGAGCGGGCATTGGCCGGATGGATTTCCTTTGGCGTCGAATACGGTGAGCGATCCGCTCGGACCCTCTTGTCCCTTGGCTGTCGCCGATGTGATGGCCGACGGATTCGATGAGAGGCAAAGGTAAGAGATGATCAATACCAACGAGATCAGGGAAACGTAGCGAGAGTAGAAGCGCATGCCGAACTTCCTCCGAGTTGAGACATACCGGCCGCAAGGCAGACTTATGCAATGACTCTGGAAACAAAGAGCCGCGATCAGGCCAGTGTGATGTTTTGTTTTAGTGAAGACGGGGAGAATTAATGTCCGCAGTCCGTGTCCGACAAACTTTAGTTTGTCGTCTATCATCGCCAAGCTCAAGCTCGTCTGTCATCGACAGGCTAAAGCTTATCGGACATCCCGAAGTAGCTGACAAACCTTTGATAAGAAGAACACCGCGACGGTTGCTTGAATTGTAAAAAATTTGTTATGGCGGGAAGTATTAACAAATTTCAGTTGCAGTGGGCGCGGTCCGCGGAATTCCTTCCACCCTCACACGCCAATACCCTTGGCTGTTCATGGTCGCCGCGGTTTCGGATAACTGTAATGCTGAACACCAGTATCAAGAGGTTCAATATAAAGGCGCATCACGACTGTGTTAGGATTCTTTTCCAATGCTCTCTTGCAAGTTTACATCCCAACCTCTCGTGACGATACCCAAATGAACATAGACGTCAAAGACACTTCGTTAATGAAGTTTCTCAGTTCAACACAGACCGTATACTACGGTAAGGCTCTAGAGCTACGCGACGCAGTGCGAGGTTGGCTCAGCTACATTCCAGAGACTTTCCCGCATTACACACGACATACAGTCGAGCACAGCGAGGAAATTATCGTTCAGATCTCCAAGCTTATTTATGATGATGAATCAGAGCAACTTACAATCAAGTTAACACCGCTTGAGGCTTATGTGCTCATGACAGCTGCCTACCTGCATGATGCGGGCATGGTAACTGCGGACCAGGAGAAAATAGAGATCATCAGCTCAAATGACGAGTGGAAAAAGTGGATTTCAGCTGGTGGTGCAGCACGGCGATGGGGAGAAATCAAGGAACTGAGAAAAGACAGTAGTCTCGACGAACAAAAACGTCATTTCTTAGCGGATTTGCAAACAAGATATCTCCTTGCCGAGTTTATTCGTCGACAACATCACTATCGGGCGGGCGAAGTTATCAAACAACACGAGGACAGTCTTGGAAGATTTGCTTTCAACGATCCTGTCTTGATGCGGACGCTGGCCGATGTTTGTATCGCTCATGGTCTACGACACTTTGAGCTCGAAGATATCGAACGCTTTCCCGAAAAGCGCGATATCCAAGGTTATCGGGTCAATGTGCGATTGATGGCCATTCTACTCAGACTTGGCGACTTGCTGGATATGTCTTGTGACCGTGCATGTCCGCTACTTATGAATCCTGCCAGTCCGATTCCTGCCGATAGTTTGGCACATTGGACGCAATACCAACGGATAACTCACCGTTCTACGTCACCTAAGAAAATAGAGATTACCGCCGAGTGTCAACAACAAGAAGAACATCGATTGCTTCAAGATTGGTGTCAATGGATAGTCGAAGAGGTTCAAAGTGCAAATGTGTTATTGAACCGATCTGAGACATATCCGCGATGGCAACCGCCAGAGGCGTCTATCGGTGAAAGTGGAACAATCAAAATTAGACCCGCTACAGGGGCGAACTATATTCCATCGGCTTGGACCTTCGAGATGGATGAAGAAGCTGTTCTGCAACTCATTATTAAGGATGTGTACCAAAACCCACAGATCTTCATCCGAGAGTTAATACAAAATGCGCTCGATGCGACTCGTTGCCAGATGTATATGGATTTGCGAAAGGATGGTCTGCGTGAGCCGGACTACCCAACGGAAGCTGAGCAGAGCAGACGTGAATGCTATCCGTTAACGATCACGTTAGAGTCAAGGCCAATTGTTAATCTGCTTTCAGGCGAAGTTGAGGACAAGCAATTTCTAATTGTCGAAGACTGTGGCATCGGAATGGACCGAGAGGTGATCGAGCGTTACTTTCTTCAAGTCGGACGCTCGTACTACACAAGCGAAGCCTTCCGCCGCAACTATCAGTTTATTCCTACGAGCCGATTTGGAATTGGGTTTCTTTCGGTTTTTGCGGTTAGCGATTCTGTCACAGTCGAGACGTATAAGCCTTCATCGTCTAAACCTGAGGCCATTCGCTTAACGATTACGGGGCCGAGAAACTATTTGCTAACTGAACAAGGAAATCGACGAGTTAACGGAACTCGAATTGAGATCCAACTGAGAGAACCTATATCACTAAGAGATGCGCTAGGATCAACTGTTGACTGGTGTAAGCGTGTAGAGTTTCCAATCGAATTGAGGATGTCGGGCACCCAACAAACGATCAGTGCGGAAACTGCCGAACAGTTCTTATATGAACGGCCTGATTTGAGGCAGGAGAATGGTCGGTTTGTTGTCCGTGCCTTTCCAATTGACTACCCGGGATTAGAAGGAGAAGTGTATGTATTCGCGCGAATCGATGAAACTGGCGAGTCGTGGGTAAGCTCAGAGTTTGAAAGAGACGTTCAGTATCACCCTAATGCTGGTGAATTTGGCACACCGCAGAGCTTGATCTGTTTGCATGGAATTGCGTTTACGAATCATGTCCTCGAAAGTCTTATTTTCCCGGAGCGTATATTCCAGGGATATAAGGCCAGCTTTAGAATGGATATCAGAGATAAGAATTACCAACCATCGCTTTCCCGAGACTGGAACTCATTTCTTGCAGATGAGCATAAGGACGTCCTACGGCAGACTTTGATGAGCGCGGTGAATTATCATTTGGCGTCGACGGACTTAGCCAAGTCCTCTGACTCATGGAAATACAAGAATGAATTGGCGAAGGAATATCCGTTCAAAGAATATTGGAACTCTTGTCCCGACATGATACCGATTTACCGTGAAGGACAATTCTCCACGCGTTCTTTAGATGAGATGAATTCTGTCAAAACAATAACTTCAACTCACAAAATGTGCGAGAGCAGTTTTCAGCTTAGATTGCATCAAGCCGAGCCTGCCTCCAATGCAGAGTTGAGACCCGACAAAGGCGATTTGATATTGGGTTCTGACTTGTCATGGTTAGGTGTAGGGGTATTGAGTAGTCTTCTAGACAATCGCATACCAGTTCAACTCACCTACCTCGACGAAGCATATTTCTCGGTGGTTTGGGAACTAGCTGAACGCCATATCGTAGTGGGACACGAAATAGCCGGCAGTCATGCCTATCAAGGCACAAAGCTGTACCTTGGAATAAAGGTAAGTGACATAAGAGACGCTAACTGTATTGCTTACTTTGCGAGAGCGAGACGTCCCTTTGAGTGGGCTCGTGGCTTGTGGAATACAAATAATTCAGTTGTAGATTGGTTAGTAAGAGCACAAGTTGCAACTCGGAATGGAAGTTGTAATTTGAACCCGCAGTTGAGCATCGTGTTTGAATTCCTTAACGCCTTCTCGAGCGGATCCTCCTTACAGTTGAGCAAGCTAAATAAATATCTTGGCGGGTGGAAGGATATCCCAGACATACAAGAAGATTTACTTCCCCCTCAGTTAGAAATTACGGAGGATATGTTTATGTTTCTCGGCTGATCTCGTTTGTAACATTTTGATTAGAGTCGTCGGAGTGAGTAGGCCTCACGAATCGTAAACTCATTGGAACAAACTCTAAATCTAGTGTGTCGACAAGGAGGTTCAAGCTAAGCAAGAGCGTTTGTAGTAATCGCATTGACGGGCACAAAACACGATGAGTTTGACGGATCTGACCCCATTCACTGTCTTCCCTTTATCGCTGAAATTATCTCGCTTCCGCCTTTTTCTTCGATCGTGAATTCTACTTTGTCGCCGACCTTGAGGTTGTTCAGCAGAGCTTTGTCTTTGACGTAGAACTCCATGATCATCGCGGGCATGAGGCCTTCGATCTCTTCGTGGTTGAGCTCGACGGATGGTTCGTTGCCGTACTTTGGTTCTGTGACTATCTTCGTGACGATACCCACGCCCTTGTAGTGGCGGGCTTCGGGTTGAGGTGCGGCCGCGGTTTTCGTCGGACCAGGCTTCGCAGTATGAGGCGATGGCGATAACGACGGAGAAGGGGACAACAACGGAGACGGCGATGACAAAGGTGATGGCGAGGTCGCTACGGTTGAGTTGGTATTCGAATCGGGTGCGACGGGCGATTCGGTTTGTTTGCTACACGCCGCGAACATGAGTACGACAAAAAATGCGGGTGCAGCAAAAGAGGTTTGGATTAACTTGATACTCACGAGTTCCTCGGCTTGTCAAAAGTCCTTCACCACTAAACACACAAAACAACGAACGAAATCACACGAAACGTCTGCTCAACGCTAAGACTTTCCGTTTCGTTCCAGCCAAACAGTCCGTTGCTTGTTCAAGGTCACGATGTAGGCAACGAACAAGTTCGATCCTGAAGCGGATGCGGATGGCAGATCGCCGCCGTTCTTCGAAGCCGCCGCGTTTCCAACCGCGCCGTCCGAAGAAATATCCGCTTTCATAACATTGGTCGCACCGGCGGCGCTGGCTTGCCAGATCGCGGTAAACGATTTTCCGTCCGCCCTGGCGAGCAGCGCTGGATTGCCTCGAACGTTTCCCTTCGAAACCAGTTGACGGCGCGCGAATGTTTTTGCTCCGTCTTGCGACTGCGCAATGTAAAGACCGTCGTCGCCGGCTTCGCCTTCCGTGTACCACAAAACTCTGAGCGCGCCGCCGTCGCCGGCCGAAAGCGAGGGCCCGGAGACCGGGCAAGCTGCGATGACCCATTGGTCGTCCGCTACGATAACCGGAGGCGAGTATGCCTGGCCCCGATCAGTGGAAGCAGAGACGGCGATGTGTCGATAGTCGCCTTTCAAAACCTGTCGCCACCCGATGTAGACGTGCCCATCATTCGACGTGGTGATCGCCGTCTTACAACACGGACAGGCTTCGCTCGCGATTAGTTGGTTTTTCGAAATCGTTCGGCCGCCATCTTCAGAGAAGGCGGCGAAGACTTCGTTGTTGCTTTCCTTCTCGGCCATCTCGCCGCGGTGTTTTCCCATCGGCGCGGACGGCTTGATGTTTCGTTCGTCCAGCCATGCCAGATGCACGCGGCCATCGTTGCCCACGGCAAGCGAGTGCATGCCGTGGCGTGCGGGTTTTACGTCGTCGTTGACTTTAACTGGTGGTTCGAATGTCTTGCCTGCGTCGCGCGAAGCGGAAAGATAAAGATTCGTGTCGTGACTCTTTACATCGGACTTGCCGGTCCACGCGATGTAGATGGTCCCGTCTTTTGCAACCGCAATGCTGGGTGGATCGCCACGCCACGCGGTTGCGACGCCGGAATCGCGGTTGACACGCACAGGCGCAGTGCGGGTTTTGTCAGGTGCGATACGGCTGAGATAGACATCGGCGACACCGCCGGGCAGATGCTCGACCCAAACTGTGTACGCCGATCCGTCAGGCGCGGCGGCTACGACCGGTTCGGCCGCGTCGCGGTTTTCTTCGGAGATGCGAATGGGGGTCTCGGTCGCGACCTCGTTGTTGGTTGTCGAGCCGGGTGCTTGCGGTTGCGAGCAGGCGGTCGCGAGTATGGTTGTTGTTATTAGTCCAAGAGCGAGAAAGTTATTGCGCATCGTGTCTCCATGAGAGAGCCCCACCTTGAGTAATGATGGAACTGGTGGCGGGGACAGGGTCCCCTTCCTGACTGCATTGGAACAGACTCTCGAAATAGGGCTGAAACTTAGAGCCGTCTGCACCGTTCAAATCGACCTCGTCAAATTAAGTCTCGGTCGTCTAATAACTCAACCTCAACCCAAACTGAATCTGCCTTGGATCGCCGGCCGCGGTCGGCTGGCCAAACGTCGGCAACGGCACAACGCCTCCGCCAAAGACATTATTCGGAAGCTGCAGATTCGCTCGGTTGAATATGTTAAAGCCCTCGACCAGCGCTTCCAACTTCCACCGCTCCGTCAGTCTGAATTCACGTCGAATTCGCAGATCGAGCGACGCTGAGTTGAATCCCTCCCCCGTATTCCTTCCCACGCCAACCGGGCGATCGTTAAAGTTCGTATCGCCGTTGCGGTCGGTTCCCAACAGAACATTGAACGGCAATCGCGAAGCGTAAGTGAAAATATAGCTTAGCTGAAAACCATTCAGCACACGACGCGCGATCGAGGCGTCGCTGAAAGGAGCCTCGACGGAACCGCTGATCGTAAGCCGGTGTCGCTGGTCATTGTCCGACAAGCCACGGTCATCGCGTCGATCGAAATTATTCTGCGGTGTGCTGAAGAAAAAATTGCCGGCGTCGTCGATCGCTTTTGAGAAAGTGTACGAGACGCGAATGCCGGCCCACTTCGACGGACGTTTGTTGAAAGCCACGATCAGCCCGTTGTAGAACGACTCGGCCGTTCCTTCAAAGCGACCAATGTTGCCCCATTGCGAATCCGGACGACAGAGATTCGGAGTCGCGGGTGTGAACGAGCAAGTCGGCACGTTCACATTGCGAGACATAATCAAGTGTCGCCCGCGCAGATGCAGGTATCCAACCGACAGCGATGCGTCCCAAGGCAACTCGCGCTCGACTTGAATGTTGGCCTGCTGGCTAACAGAGTTCTCGATATCGGAATCGATAACGGTGATGTTCGGTCTTGTAGGCAGGTTCGACGGTAGACTTGCCAGCACGTTTGGAAATACCGGCGCGCCGGGGACTGTAGACGTCAACTGAGCCACGACATATTTCGAGCCGTCTCGTTGCAGCGCATTTGAAGTTGCACGGAGCGGCACCCTGTCAAAGTAGAAACCATAGCTTGCTCGAATGACAGTCTTACGATCACCGGGCGAGTACGCCAAGCCGATCCGAGGCGCAAAGTTATCCGTATCGGTATTGATTGGATCCGGCAAGTACTGCCCGTCCCAACGAAGACCCGCGTTGACGGTCAGGTCGGCGCGCGCTCGCCACTCGTCCTGAACAAACAACCCCAGGTTCGGATTGGACTGCTTCTGATTCGGCGCGCCGAATGCCTGCTGAAACTGTGAATAGTTACCGGCCAGAAAGTTTGGAAGCGAAGTGAAGTTGTAGACACCTTGAACCGCACCCGGAAATTCGATGTTCAGACGGTTGTACAGATAATCGACCCCCGCTTTTAACGAATGGTTGCCGGTTTGAAAAGTCACCGTGTCGACGGCTTCGAACAGGTCGATATCGCGAGCGAGCGGGGAAACTGTAGCCGTGCCGAAGCTGGCGACTCCGGTGATGTTGACGGCCGGTCCGATCTCGTCATTGACCGGCGCTTCGAGCCGGCTGCGAACGTACTGCACTCGAACTTCGTTCAGCGCCCTCGCCGAAATCGTAGTCACGTTGCCGGCGGAGAAGACCTGATCGAGATTGCTCAGATTGGTTCCGCGGCTGACTGCGTTCAATCCGCCGACCGTACGCGAGTTCTGCGCTGACAGATCGTACAGGCCGTACTTTGCGGAAAACGCATTTGCAGCATCGATGCGGTGATCGACTCGAGTAAAGAAATTCGTCGCATCGTAACCGCTCGGCACGAGACCCGTTTCGATCCGCGGACCCGGGAAGTTAATTTGATCGAGCCGGTTGTTGATCGCGACGACGCGAGCCGGCGCTATTGTAATCACCGCCGCGTCGTTGCGCCGGGTCTGTTCAAAGTTGCTGTAAAGAAAAGTTCGATCGCGGATCAGCGGGCCGCTGATGCTTACGCCGTATTGAGCCTGAGTTAGAGGGTCTTTGCTTGGAGCGAGCGGGTTCCTCGCGTCAAACCTTTGGTTGCGCAAAAATCCGTACCCACGACCGCGCCAATCGTTCGTCCCTGACTGAGTCAGGATGTTGACGACTCCTCCCGATGTGCGGCCAAACTCCGCGATACCACCCGACGTAACCACCTGGAATTCGCGAATCACTTCCTCGCTGAAAAAAGTTCCGGCCAGGTCGGCCGCGTCGTCGTTGGCGGAAAGGCCGTCGACGACAAAACTATTATTCAGATTTCGTTGGCCCGCGATCGAGATTCCTGTTCCCGGCACTGCCGAGGTTTCAGCGAATCGTTGAACGCTTCCGGTGTTGGTTCGAGAAACTCCCGGCACCAACAGCGCCAGGTCCATGTAGTTGCGGCCGTTGAGCGGCAACGCGTCGATCTCTTTCGGAGTTATCGTCTCGGTAACCTGGGTGCGGGTTGTTTCGATCACCGGCGCATCCGCGGAAGTTATCGACACGGCCTCCGCCACACCCGCGACTTGAAGCGTGATCGTGATGTCCAGCGACTGGCCGATCAGCAGGCTTAGCGGACGCGCGTTGGATGAAAAGCCGGATTGCTCGACGGTTAGAAGATAGTCTCCGGCGGTGAGGCGCAGAAATCGAAACCGTCCTTCACTGTCGCTGCTGGTTCCGATCGTCAGGTTCCGTCCGGTGTCCTTCGCGGTGACTACCGCACCGCTGATCGCGGCTCCGTTGGAATCCTGGATTCGTCCTGAGACAGTCGCGGCAGTTACGCCTTGTTGCGCTGTCACTGAATGTGTATTTAGGCCGAATGCAATTGCAAACAGGCTAATGAAAGCGATGGCTCCACGCGGAACCTTGAATACAGTGTGAAGACTCATGACTGCCGATCCTTTCGTCCCTGTAGAAAAACGGCGACGCCCGAATGCGAGTAAAGACTTTTGCAATTAGCTGCGCATGTCGCATTCGAAAAAAGACTGATCGCGACGAAGCAGGAAATGCCGCAGGAAATGCCTACGCCAAACGCATTCGAGAGATTGAGTGCTCAGGAAGGGATTAGGAGACCGGTGGAGCGCGGGGCGGCGACTGTCTTCGCCATCTTTGATTGAGGAAGATCGGGTTTGAGCTGTCTTTCGAATTCAGAGCAACTGTAGGCGGACGACCGCTGTGTCCGTGAATCGGGACGGCGGTATCTCCGTTCCGGCGAAGCTGGCGAACGGCCCGCTCGCAACAATCGGACGGACAATCCTGCCCAATCGCGGTGACGCTGTGACTGGCTGGTTGAGCCGTCTCAGTCTTTATCAGTTTCGCGGAAGAAGTCTTTACCAGGTTGCCTGCGCCGCAGAGCTCGTCGGCGACTTCGGTTGTGGAATGATGAGAGGCATCGATTACTTCGGTCTCTGCGTTCGCGTGGCCTTCGTCCGTGCAGTGTGACTCGGCTTCAGGTTTCTCTACTTTTGGAGCAAACGAAGTGTCGCAAGCGCCGGTCGTGCAGCTCCCCGTTGCGCAGCATGGCATCGAGCACTTGTGCGCGGACGAGGAAGCGACGAAGGGACCGAGCGAAGCAAGCAGACAGATCGTGAGTACCGCGGCGAATAACCTTCGCGGTCGTAAGACCTGTCGTCGAAGATGGCGAAGTGACTGGACCATGATGCGAAAAGCTGAGTTGATGGTTGCGATTTTGTCATAACCGGCGGCGAGTGGCAATAGTTGGTCTCTTAGCCTAACGCAGTCAGGAAGGGGACCCTGTCCCTGCTGGCTTTCTCTGTCAGCAACTTGAAAAGGGTCAAACTTGAGGCGGGGACAGGGTCCCCTTCCTGACTGCGAGGTTCTGTAATGTTGAGTGATCGACAGGCTAAGGCTGCGGGGGCGTAGCGAGAAGGCTCTTGACGTCTGCAACCACTTCCGACGGTTTCCATGTATTGTCCGGGTAGACTTTGAATACCTGTCCATCCGGAGCAACCACCGCGGTTCGCAGCGAATGCGTGATTTGATCTTTCTCTTCGAAGTACGTCAGGCCGAAAAACTCAGCGATCTTCTTAATTTCGTCCGATGTCCCGGTCACGAATTCCCACTGGCTGAATTTTTCCGTGTCATAGTTTCCGGTAGTTGACGCGCCGTAACTGCGCAGAACCTTCGGGGTGTCGTACTGCGGATCTATCGTGACGCTCAACAGGTGCGTGCGATTTTGCAGCGAAGGATCTTTGGCGAGTGTCTTGTTGATCTCGCTGAAGTTCGTGCTCATCAACGTGCAGTATTCCGGCAGCGGACACCGCGTGTAGATAAACGTCAACAGCAGAACTTTGCCGCGGTACTGATTTAGATTTATCGGCTTGTCGTCCTGATTGATCAGCTGAAATCCCGGCAGCTCGCGCCCAACTACGGGGTTTGACGATTCAGGGCTCTTTCCACCGAGATCGCCTGCGCCAGCGCTGATGACAATATTCTCAATCCAGAACGAATCGGCAGCCACTACCAGCTTGGCGCCAACCTTCTGCCCGGGCTCGAGCACATCAAAAGCCCATTCATCCTTTAGCGGAAAGGGCATCGTCATCGCCGGCATGTAACCCGAAATCTCTTCGTGCGCGATCGTGACTTCCTTTTTCGTTTTATCAACCGATACAACTTTGCCGCTTAGGTCGTAGTGCTTCGCCTCGGTTGATGCCGCGGTTTGTTTGGCGGTGGGCTGACACCCGGCCAGCAGGCCGGTCAGCAAAAAAAGAAGAGCTACGATGGAGGTTCGAATCGCGCGTGTATTTTCAAAAAAGCCTGGAACAATCTTCATTTCAGAAAAGAATAGCCTTTCGCGGATAAAGTAAGCGAACTTTTTGTCCGACAAACTTCAGTTTGTCGTTGACGTCGTAAATCTGAAGCTGCGAAAGTCAACGACTGCGCAGTTGTTCGTCATAAAGCTGCTGGTAAACACGGAAGTTAGCCATGATTTTATAGACGTAGTCTTTCGATTGTGCAAAGCCGATCTCGGCTACATAGCGATCGGGGTCGTTCGTGCGCGCACGCGCAACCCACCGCGCGACGTTGTCTTCACCGCCGTTGTACGAAGCGGCTACCGCCTGCGACATTCCCGGAAAAAGTTTGTAAAGATTCCCCATGTACTGCGAGCCGAACAGAATCGCGGTCCTGGGTTGATAGAGATCGTCCTGGCGAAAATCCGTTTTGCCCAGTTGAGCCGCGATCGTATTCGCCGTGTCCGGGATGAATTGCATCAGCCCTCGGGCGGCCGCAACCGATTTGGCATCGGGGCGATACCGGGATTCCTGTCGCATGATCGAAAGGATAAATCGCGGATCGACGCCGCGCGACGGAGCGGAATCGATAATCATTTTTGGAAACGGCGCGGGGTAAAGCAGCTCGACCAATTCACGCGGAGCAAGCTCAAGCAAGTAATCGCGTGGGACATTTTTCCAAAGCGGTTCGGCATAGCGAACCGCGTAATCGCCGTGTTCGCCTCGCTTGTGAACGACCGCCAAAGTGTATGCCATATCGCGCGAACTCGGCTTTGAAGTATTCGACGCGGGCGTCGTCGATTTGGCTTCGCCTTCCTTAACTGGACCAGCGGGCGCAGTTTGTTTCGAAGAATCTTCGGCCGCTGCCAGCGCGCCCGCGCCTTCATCGTACAAGCCCAAAAACAGCAATTCGTCCGCCAGACCGCGAGGCGTAGGAGTTCGCGAGACGTCCGAGTTCTCCGAATAGATCGTTTGCCGCCCGACCGGCAATAACTTTGGCGCCGCTAGGTCGTTGTAAGCCGGCAAGGTGGAGTAAGCTCGCCGGGCCAGATCGAGAAGCTCGCGCGTGATGGTTGAATCAACAGTCAACCGCAACGCGCTTTGCACCACTAGTCGCGCTTTGTCAGCCTGGCCCGCGGCAATCGACTGCGACGCTTCCTTTCGAAGAGCTTCAAGTCGGCTCGACGCCGCATCGCGCGTCTTTTCGTTTGCGACTAAACCGCGAATCCGCTCGGTTGCCCGGCCGCCGTAGTACTCGTTTCGTCCATCCGGAATTTCCAGGTACGCCTTAACTGCATCATCAATACGACCCAGCTGCTCGAGCGAGAACGCGCGGAGAAAAGAGATCTCGGTATCGCTGGTTCCGCCCGGCACACGCGTGCCGCCGAGGTCCGAAACATCCTTAAGCGACTCCAAATCCGAAAGCGCTCGCGCCCATGCTCCCTGTGCCAGGTAAACGCGGGCACGAGAAAAGACCGCCAGCGAAGCCGGCAGCTGTCCCTTGAATTTGTTGCGCGTCTGTTCGATCCAATCCAGCGCTTCCTGATCGCGGCCCGCGTCACGATACGCATCGATGATGTTCAGATACGGCCGGTCGGGGTTGGGCGCATCCGGGTAGCGTTCTATGTAGCGCCGGAAGGCCGCCACGGCTTCGTCTGTACGTTTCAGACGAGTGAAGGCCGAGCCGAGGAAGTTGAGCGCGTCACGTGCGCTGTTGCTGTCCGGATACTTCTCCAGGACCTGGTTAAAGTACGTGATCGAATTTTCGTACTTAGCTTCTTGATGAAGGCTTCGTCCTGTCTGATATGTCGCGTCCGGCGCGTTGGTGCTTTGCGGGTACCGCTCGACCAGCGCGGAGTAATGAAGCCGGGCGCCGGAAAAATCACGATTGAAGTGGTAGATCGCGGCTCGTTTGAGGTGTTCAGCTTCCGGAAGTTGCGGCGCAGCTTTTTGCGCGGCCTCGGCGCCGCCGGCATCAATCGCGTCGAGACCACGCACCGCGGCCAGTGCGAAATCATCCGGACGCGCCGGGTCCGGAAGTTGACTAATTAGATTGGAAAAGATCTCGCGGGCTTCCGTCGGCTGTTTGTTTAGCAGAAAAGCCTGGCCCATCAACGCCTGAGCTTCGCGTTGTGTCGGTCCAACCGTCGATTGACTTCGCTGCCTTAATTCGTAAATCGCTTCGATGTAATCGCCGCTCTCAAACAGGCTTTCGCCTAATCGAGCGCTGGCCGCATCGCGCAGCAAACTCTCGGGCGCAGTTGCCAACAACTGGCGTAACTGCGCGCGTTCCAGCGTCAAGTTACCAGTCATCCGAGCAAACTGCGCCAGGTGCCACAACGCGTATTGGCCGAGCATGGAATTGCGGGCCACGACGCGCTGATAATTTACTGCGGCGGTAGCGCGGTCGCCGTTTCGCTCGGACAAACGCGCGAGCAGGTAGTCGTAATTGTTTACGGCAAAGACCTGTGGTTCGGCCAAACGCCAGGTGTGAAGATCGGCGACTGCGGAGGCGATGTCTTGTCGTTCCATCGCCGAGCGGATACGATCGTGACGCTCGCGAGGCGATTGGGCGATTGCAGCGGTTGTGCTTAGAAAGAGAAGTATTAAGAGCGGCAGAGCCCGTCGCGAAGTAAATCGGATGTGCATGAAGTAATTATTAGCAAGTCGGTTGATAGACCTCAAGCCGATGGAGCGCAGACCGAAGGAGCGCAGACCGATGGAGCGCAGGCGGCTCGCCTGCACTGAGCGCCGCAGGCGCGAATAGGGGCTAACGCATTCTTCGCGCTTCGCGCTCAGTGCAGGCGGGCCGCCTGCGCTCCCTGCGCCTGCGCTCCATCGGCGCTCCAATGCTCTATAATCAAAACAGATGGAAAATCGTGTAGAGGCAATTTCGTTGGACGGGGCGTCAGTCGCGAAAGAGATCAAGCTCGAAGTCGCGAAGGACGTCGACCGCCTAATTCGTGCGCACGGAGTCCGACCGCTTTTGGCTGCGGTCAGAATCGGCGAGGATCCGGCGTCGGCGGTTTACGTTCGCAACAAGGTGAAAACGTCTGAAGAGCTTGGATTGCTTTCGGAGCATCACGCGCTTGACTCGAACATCGGCGAAGCGAAACTGCTCGAACTGATTTCTTATTTGAATGCGCGCGACGACGTCGACGGGATACTCGTACAGCTTCCGTTGCCCGCCGATATCGATGAAGCAAAGATCATTGCCGCCGTCGATCCTGCGAAAGACGTAGACGGTTTTCATCCGGTAAACGTAGGAAAATTGTCGCTCGGTCAACAGGTGATCGCGCCATGTACGCCGGCCGGAATCATAGAACTGTTGCGTCGCAACGACGTCGAGATAAGCGGCGCACGAGCCTGTATCGTAGGTCGAAGCAATATCGTTGGCCGGCCGCTGGCTCAGTTACTTCTTCAAAGGGACGCGACTGTCACGATCTGTCATTCGCGAACTCGTAACCTCGGTGACGTGACGCGTGAAGCCGACATTCTGATCGCCGCGATCGGGCGACCGGGCCTTATCCGCGGCGACCAGATCAAGCCGGGCGCAACCGTAGTCGATGTCGGAATCAATCGGATAACCGACGAAGCGATGGCGCGGTCGTTTTTTGGCGATGACGCCGCACCTCGGCTGGCTGCGATCGCGGAACGCGGCTACACGATCGTGGGTGATGTTCATCCCGCCGAAGCGAAGCGGGTAGCGGGAAGGCTGACTCCGGTTCCGGGTGGGGTCGGGTTGTTGACGGTAGCCATGCTGATGCGCAATACAGTCACAGCAGCGATGCGCCGGCGAGGTCTTGAGGTCAACTGACCGAGAAGGGAACTCGGCTCGGTGTTTCTTCCTTGGGTTGAATGGGTGCGTTGATGTTGCGAGTCGGCTTAACCGGATCCATCGCTGTCGGTAAATCTCTTGTGTCGTCGATGTTGGCGGAGTTGGGATGTCACGTTTTGGACGCGGATATGACGGCGCGGGAAGTTGTGGCACCCGGGACGCCGGGTCTTTCGGGAATTGTCGACGCGTTCGGTGAAGGCGCTCTTGCCGCTGACAAAACGCTTGATCGCGCTAAGCTCGCGGCAATCGTATTCGAGGATAGCGAGAAGCGGGAACTTTTGAATTCGATCCTGCATCCGCTTATCATTGCCGCGCAGGACGAACAATTGAGAAGATGGGAAGCGCAGGATCCGAACGGGATCGCAGTTGTCGACGCCGCATTGATGATCGAGTCGGGCGGCTTTCGAAGATTTGATAAACTGATCGTCGTACACAGCCGTCCGGAAATTCAGATCAGGCGGTTAGTGGCGCGAAGCGGATTAAGCCGCGCAGAGGCCGAGCGGAGAATCACATCGCAGATGCCGCAAGACGAAAAGATGCGTCACGCGGACTTTCTGGTAGATAATTCGGGGAACATCGCGGATACGCGGAAGCAGGTTGTAAAGATTCATCGCACGCTACGCGAGCTAGCTAATGAAACAGCAGGCAGCTAAACACCTGGGTCGAATCAAAGAGCGGTCGATATCGTCACGGCTTTTTGTTTCGCTCGCATTTCGCATGTCGCTGGCTCTTTCGCTTTGCTTGTCGCTGACGTTCACCGGCTGCTTTTTGACTAGCGAAGCCGAGCCGTATTACGGCCGCGTTGCGGTTCCCGGCAGCCAGGAATTTCGCTGGAGCGACGGAGGTTTGCCGCAAACTTTCGATCCTGCGTTAGCCGCTGCGCCACCGGACACCGACGCCGTGCGGGCGTTGTTCGAAGGCTTGACCGATTACGATCCGCAAACGCTGCAGGCTGTGCCGGGCGTAGCGACGCGGTGGGAAGCCTCGGACGATAAACGCGAATGGACTTTTTATCTTCGAAACGATGCGCGATGGTCGAATGGTGACCAGGTTACCGCGAAAGATTTCGTTCGGTCGTGGCAGCGTACGCTCAAGCTCGGCAGCCGCGCTCCGCACGCGCGTTTGATGGAGAACATCGTCGGCGCGGTCCCGCCTTTCGTTACGGTCAAAAGCGAGGCGCTCCCGGATGCTTTACCGGCTGCCTCTCCAACAACGGAAACGGCAAAAAAGAGCGAAGCCCAACTCGAAGCGAAAGACTCCCCCGCCTCAGCGCCCGAGCTGGGCGTCGAAGCGATCGGCGACCTGACGCTCAAGGTAAAACTTCAACAGCCTGACGAGAGCTTCCCCTCGCTGGTCGCTCATCCGATCTTTCGTCCGATACACAACGCGCGTGAAGAGAGCGACGGAAGCACGCTGCTCCAGCCGGTTGTCTCGAACGGACCGTTCAAGCTCGCCCAGGTCGCGACCGATGGCGTGATTCTCGAACGCGCGGTCAGCTATTGGGACGCCCAAACCGTCAACCTGAACCGCGTCCGGTTCGTGGCAACCACAAATGCTGAAGATGCGCTGGAACGCTATCGCGCGGGCGACGTGGACGCCGTTACTAACGCCGGGTTCCAACCGCTTGCGCTAAAGCTGCTTGCTCCTTACAAGGATTTCCGACGCGGGACGTTCGGCGCGCTTACTTACTACAAGTTCAATACGAACAATCCGCCATTCGATGATGTGCGGGTCCGCGAGGCGTTGACCATCGCGATCGATCGCGAACGAATTAGCGAAGATGGTATGGACGGCGCCAGCGAACCGGCGACGACTTTCCTGCCGACGCAGAAGAATGGCGATCGAGCTGCCCGGTCCGAAACCCCGCGAGCGGTAACGCTGGACGTCGCGCGAGCGCGGACTCTGTTGGCCGAAGCCGGTTTCCCACATGGCGCACGGTTTCCGCGAATACGGCTTTTGGTGAATCGAAACGACCAGCAACGTCAGATCGCGCAGTCGATCGCAAGAATGTGGCGTGACGCGCTCGGCGTCGAAACCGAGATCATCGTGCACAATTGGGACGAGTACGAGGCGGCGCTGCGCGACGGAGAATATGACGTTGCGCGCCGCGGCATTGTGATGCAGACGATGGACGAAGCCGCCAACATGCGCGCGATGTTCGAACCCGATCTTGCTCCGGCGGAAATTGAAAACGATTCGCAACCGGCGTCGAGTGGCTCTCCTCTGGCTTCTGGCGCCCAAAGCGACACCTCGGGTTCAAACGGAGCGGAGAAGCCGGCTCCGGTCGTCCTGGCCCAAACCATCGCCACGGAATCACAGGCCCTGAAACAGCTTCCAGCGATGCCGATCTACTTCGCTTCGTCCTACGCGCTGGTCAAACCCTACATGCTCGGTTTCGAGACCAACCTGCTAGACGCCCCGTCGCTTAAGAGAGTGCGGGTGGATACGTCCTGGCAAGCTCCACAAAAGAAGTAAGTCCCCTCCCATTGAGATCGTGGTTGAGTTTGAATTCCGGATACTGTGTAGACTGCCGAGACCCAATTAACCACGAAACAACACGAACGAGCCATCTACGAAATCACACGAAAAATCAACTCGTTTCGTGTGGCTTCGGCTCGCTTTTCGTGTTGCTTAGTGGTTCGTTCGCCGGTCGCACAAAGCGCGAGCAAAGAGCAATTTCAAACGGGACCTCCGCCTCACCCCAAGCGAGGGGGGCATTTCCGATAATTCGGAAAAGGCAACATTCCGACCGCGTCGAGGCATCAGTTAAATCGTCACCAGTGAAGAAGATGCATCTTGATAAGAGATGTCTTCGCGTGATACCTTGACCAGCAACTGTTGTCGCTTTGGTTCTCCCCACTCGCGCTTTATCGATTTTAGAAAGATCGTTACTCCGTGCGGTAAAAAAAGGAGTTCTGTTATGTCAATCTTTCGCTCCAGCCATCAGCGCTTATGTGTCGGCCTAATAATTCTTTCGTTGATCATTGCGGGATGTTCGGCCACTGCAAAAGACCAGATGTACTTCGGCAAGGTCTCGCCGCCGAGTGAAAACACTTTTCACTACATCACCGGGTCGGAACCGGAATCGCTGGATCCGCAAATCGGAACGGGGCAGCCGGAAGCGCGAATCTACATGTCGCTCTTCGAGGGATTGACTGAATATCACCCAAAGACGATGGAGCCGATCCCCGCGATCGCCGAACGGTGGGACGTAAATTCCGATTCTTCGGAGTTTCTTTTCCACTTGCGCCAGAATGCGCGCTGGTCGAACGGCGAAGTGATTAAGGCGGGCGATTTTGTCTACAGTTTCCGCCGGGGCTTTTCACCGAAGCTGGCGTCACGAAATGCGTATCTCGGCTACTACATAAAATACGCGCAGGCATACAACGAGAACGGTGTGTTTGTTCGCGATGCCAAGTCCGGTGAATTCCTGCTGGCCCGGGATTTTCGAGAAGACAATCCCGCCGACCGAGGAGAGCATACCGAGCCTATCGACAAGTTGAACCCGGGCGCAGAGCAGCAACAGATCGCGGCCGAGAGCGAGTTTCATAAGT
The DNA here is from genome assembly GCA_963702045.1 of Pyrinomonadaceae bacterium. Taxonomy (GTDB): domain Bacteria; phylum Acidobacteriota; class Blastocatellia; order Pyrinomonadales; family Pyrinomonadaceae; genus JACMLC01. The sequence goes on along the minus strand of OY969701.1, from coordinate 2,303,913 downwards.
TCATAAAGAGTCCGGAGCGTTTGGTGTTACCGGGTGACGAAAAAGCCCGGAACAAAGCCCTCGATGCAGATGCGAAATTAAAGTCGGCAGTGGCCGGTAAGGAATTCGTCGCAGTCAAAGCTGAAGATATCGGCGTAGAAGCGGTTGGTGATTTCAGTTTTCGAATTACGCTGACTCAATCAGCGCCTTTCTTTCTTGGCGTTACCGCACACCAGTTTTTCCGCGCGGTTCACCAAAAAACCATCGAGCAATATCACGAAGCCTGGACGCAGCCACAGAACATAGTGACCTGCGGTCCGTTCAAGGTTGAAGTTTGGAAGCCATACGACAAGTTGATCGTGGTTCGCGATCCTATGTACTGGGACGCCGCCAAGGTCGGACTCGACCGGATAGCTTTTTATCCGTCGGATGACAATCCGACCTCCATGAATATGTACAAAGCCGGACAGGTCGATGCAGTCCTGAATCACACGGTTCCGGCGGCGTGGCTTGATATGGTTCGTCCTTTGAAGGATTACATGGACGCTCCGGAGGTCGCGATCGATTACTACCAGATCAACACCAAGAAGCCGCCGATGAACGACGTCCGCGTTCGCAAAGCATTCAACATGGCGATCGACAAAGTCTCGCTGGCTAAGTGGAGACGAATCGTAAAGCCGTTGACTGCGTTTTCGCCGGAAGGGATTTTCCCAGGCTATCCACAGCCGAAAGGCGATCAGTTCGATCCGGAAAAAGCCAAGCGGCTGCTGGCAGAAGCGGGTTTTAAGGACTCGAGCGGCAATTACGATCCGAAGAAATTCCCGATCGACCAGGTCGGCATTGTCTACAACACACAAGAGTCTAACCGAATCGTGGCCGAGTTCATCCAGGCCCAGTGGAAACAGAACCTTGGCCTGACGGTGCCGTTGAAGAACATGGAATGGAAGACCTTCCTGAACATGCGATCGAAGGTGGAATACGATGGCTTTGCTCGTTCGGGCTGGGTCGGCGATTACATGGACCCGTTCACGTTCCTGAATCTGTTTTATACGCCGGCCGGCGACAACGGAACCGGATGGTGGGATCCGAAATACGTGAAGTTGCTGGACGATGCGAATTCTGAGCTGGACCAGGCGAAGCGATACGAAAAGCTCGCTAAGGCGGAAGCGTATTTGCTCGAATTCCAACCCGTGATCCCGCTTTACACGGCTGCCACGAATTGGGTCAAGAAACCGTTTGTCAAAGGCCTGTACCCAAATCCCCAGACGCTTCACGCGTGGAAGTTTGTTTACATCGAACGCGATCCGTCGAAGTGGGACAACGGCGTGCCCGATATGACTAAGCGAGCAGGCGAGTTCGGGCCGGATTACTGATGTCCGACCAGCTTTAGCTTGTCGTTGACTCTCATCGCATTTCAGTTTACGACGTAAACGACAAACTAGAGTTTGTCGGACACAGGCGCGAATCGGACCTACAGATTCTTCAAATCAAGCTCTTCCGTTAGCTGTTATCACTTCTTAAAGAGGTGCAGGTATGCTTCGGTTTATCCTTCGGCGGCTGATAATCACCGTCCCAATGGTGATCATCGTAGTCAGCTTAACTTGGGGCTTGGTCAGAATGGCGCCCGGTAATTTCTATACCGGCGAAAAAAGAATTCCACCCGCCATCGAGAAAAACCTGCGCGAAAAATACGGTCTCGACAAGCCCTGGTATGTCCAGTACGGCAGGATGCTGAAGAACATTCTGATGCTGGATTTCGGCACGTCGCTGAAGTACGAAGGACAATCCGTTAACTCGATTCTGGCCCGATCGCTTCCCGTTTCGGCTACGCTTGGCTTGCTGGCTTACATTCTCGCATTGATCGTCGGAGTGACTGCCGGAACCATCGCCGCTCTCAAACAGAATTCAAGGCTCGACTATGCATCGATGGCGCTGGCTATGCTCGGCATCTCGCTGCCGAACTTTGTGCTGGGGCCAATTCTGGTTCTGATCTTTTCGCTAACTCTCTTCATTCTTCCCCCCACCCGCTGGGGAGGCTTTCCGTCACTTAACCTGATTTTGCCGGTTATCACTTTGTCCGCGGTGTACATGGCATACATCGCGCGGTTGACGCGATCCGGAATGCTTGAAGTTTTAAGAGCGGATTACATTCGCACCGCGCGGGCGAAAGGGTTAAGCGAAAAAGCGGTCGTGTTGCGGCACGCGTTGCGGGGCGGCTTGATGCCGGTAGTTTCCTACACGGGCCCGGCGCTGGCGTTTTTGATTGCCGGAACGGTCGTGGTCGAGCGGATATTTGTTTACCCCGGTCTCGGCACCTATTTCCTAAACGCATGTTTGAATCGGGACGAGCCGCTCATCATTGGCATCGTGGCGTTCATATCGATCTCGGTCCTGCTCTTTAACCTCCTGGTAGACATCGCATACGGATTCATCGATCCGCGCATCCGGTATTGAAGCTATGAATGACGACAACCGACCAGATTTCATAGACGAGCCAGCAAAGACCGAGCCGGCCCTTGACACGTTGGGAACTCCGCCGCAATCGCCGGTTCGCTCTCGCGAAGGCGATATTACGCGACCGACGCACGAGCTTGCGGTTGGCGAAGGCGACGTTCGAACTGCCGAGCGAGGCGAAGGCGAGTTCATCGAAGGCACGTCGTTGTGGAAAGACGCATGGAAGCGTCTGCTCAAGAATAAGCTGGCCGTGTTCGGGATGGTTGTTGTGATAATCATCACGGCCGTCTGTTTGATCGGACCGCCGATCGTCAAAGCTCTTACCGGCTACGATTACGCATATATTCCCGCCGATGCGACGCTGACCAAGTCCTTTCCGCCATTCACCGGACCAGACGGCGGTTTCTCGTGGACCCATCCGATGGGCACCGACAACGCAGGTCGCGACATTCTGGCTCGCGTGCTTTTGGGCGGGCGAATTTCGCTGATGGTCGGAATTATTTCAACCATCGTATCGTTGATAATCGGTGTCTCGTATGGCGCGACGGCCGGATTTTTGGGCGGCAAAATCGACGATCTGATGATGCGCATCGTCGACGTTCTTTACTCGCTTCCTTACCTGATTGTGGTGGTTGTGCTGCTGGCGTTCTTTGGCGGTCAATCGGCGTTGAGCCAACTGATACTGCTGTTCATTGCGTTGGGAGCGGTGTCGTGGCTGACGATGGCGCGAATCGTACGTGGGCAGGTGATTTCGCTCAAGAATCAGGAGTTTGTGTTGGCTGCCCGGGCTACGGGGGTCTCGACCACCAAGATCATTTTCCGCCACCTGGTTCCGAATACTCTGGGACCGGTTATCGTCTACGCCACGCTGACAATCCCGCAGGTAATGTTGACCGAATCGTTTCTGTCGTTTCTCGGCTTCGGTGTTCAGGCGCCATTGGCGTCGTGGGGCAGTCTTGCTAACGACGGCGTTCAGAACATCGGCGTCTTTCCGTGGCAATTGATATTTCCTGGCGTGACGATGGCGTTGGCGCTTTTCTCTCTAAATTTTCTCGGCGACGGCTTGCGTGACGCCCTCGACCCACAAATGCGAAAGGTGTAAAGACAGTGAAGAGTGAAGAGTGACAAGCGACGAGATTCCTCGTTCTGACTTGTCACTCTTCACTTATCACTTGTCACTTAAATCACATGAATGGTCGCAACGGGAATATTCTTGAAGTCAGGGACCTCCGCACTTATTTCCAAACCGAAGACGGAACCGTCAAAGCTGTTGACGGCGTCGATTTCGAGCTGAAGCGAGGCGAGACGCTCGGCATCGTCGGCGAATCCGGTTCTGGAAAATCCGTGACCAACCTCTGCATCATACGTCTGATTCCGGACCCGCCCGGCAAGATCGTTTCCGGTGAAATCATCTTCGACGGGCAGGACATGTTGCTGCTGCCGACCGAGGAAGTTCGCAAGATCCGCGGCAAGCGTATCGCGATGATTTTTCAGGATCCGATGACTTCGCTCAATCCGTTCATGCGGATCTCCAGACAGTTGATGGAGCTGACGGAACTGCATCTGGGCTACGACAAAGACCAGGCTTACGAACACGCGATCAAGATGCTCGAGATCGTTGGCATTCCCGACGCGCGTTCCCGGGTCGACAGTTATCCGCACGAATTTTCGGGAGGCATGCGTCAACGCGTCATGATCGCGATGGCGCTCTCGTGCGAACCCGAGTTGTTGATCGCTGACGAGCCGACGACCGCACTCGACGTAACGATCCAGGCGCAGATCCTCGAGCTGATTAAGAAGCTCAAGAGTGACACCGGAACCAGCGTCATCCTGATCACGCACGATTTGGGCGTAGTTGCCGGAATGACCGACCACATCATCGTGATGTATGCAGGCAAAGTGTTCGAGCAAGCGCGCACCGCCGAGCTTTTCGCTACGCCCGGCAATCCGTACACGAAAGGTTTGTTGCGGTCTGTTCCGGATCCTACTTCAGAGCAGGGCGCGCTCTATCAAATCCCGGGGCTGCCGCCCGACGTTGCGCGACTTCCGCCGGGTTGCCCTTTCGCTCCGCGTTGCGAGCGCGCGCAGGACATCTGTCGCCGGGAATTCCCGCCTTTTGTCGCTTTAACGCCCGACCATCATTCGCTTTGCCATTTCGCCGAAGAGGTTTATGCGGAGTCAATCCAGGAACGCCAGTCGCGCCGACCGTAACAATCGCAGTTGTTGATTCTGAATGACCAGACCCGAGACCGATCAAATGAGCACTCAACCCGCAGGAAATGAAATAACGTCGAATATGCCGCCACCGCTTCAACCGGAAGAGGGAAGCGAGCTGATTGCGATTCGGGATCTAAAGGTTCATTTCGATCTCGGCGGCGGCACGTTCTTCGACAAACTGGTTGGCGGAAGTTCCGTCCGCCGCGTTGTGAAGGCGGTTGACGGTGTCTCGATCGATATTTATCCCGGCGAAACCCTGGGACTGGTGGGCGAGTCCGGTTGCGGGAAATCGACGCTCGGTCGTGCTCTGTTGCGCTTGACCGAACCGACCGACGGTCAGGTTTTTTATCGCAGGCAAAGACCTGGCGCAGCTCTCAAAAAGCGCCATGCGCGAACAGCGAAGACATCTCCAGATGATTTTCCAGGATCCTTACGCATCGCTTAATCCGCGAATGACGGTGGGACAAATCATCGCGGAACCGATCGAAACATTTCGGCTGGCCAGCGGTAAAGAGGTCGATCGACGCGTCCAGGAATTGATGGAGACAGTCGGGCTGAGCAAGCGCTTCATCAAGCGCTATCCGCACGAGTTTTCGGGAGGCCAACGCCAGCGAATCGGAATCGCACGTGCTCTCGCGGTCGACCCGGACTTCATCGTAGCGGACGAGCCAATCTCCGCGCTCGACGTTTCGATTCAGGCGCAGATCATGAACCTGCTCGAGCGTCTCCAGCGCGCAAAGAACCTGACTTATCTGTTCATATCGCACGATCTGCGCGCAATCCGGCACGTTTCCGATCGTGTGGCGGTCATGTACCTGGGTAAGTTGGTTGAAATCGCCGACGCCAAAACGATCTATGACGAACCTTTGATGCCGTATACCAAGGCGCTGATTTCCGCTGTCCCGGTGCCTGACCCCGAAGTCGAAGCCACCCGTCAGCGTGTAGTCCTCGAAGGCGATGTGCCTTCTCCCATCAATCCCCCATCGGGCTGTCGCTTTCACACGCGATGCCCCTATGCCATTCCCGCTTGTCAGGAAGTGGTGCCCCCACTGGCTGAAATCAAGCCGAACCACTTCGCCGCGTGCATTCGCATCAGCCCCCAGGAACCCGACATCGACAAGGTTGCACCCGGTGAAGCGCCCGGGCTTCGCGACGCCCAACGAGTGATCGGTTCGTGAAAATTGTTGAACATTCGTCGTATTAACTAAGAGCGGGCTGGTAAAGGCTTTAAGTTCAGCCCGCATTGCCCCGTGTTCTTGCTAAAGCCTGCTTGTAACCAAGCACGCGAGACACATATACTCTGGCGTCAGGGTGGTGGCCGCGATACCCCCTCCCGACCACGCTGAATCTGGTGCGAGTGCGGCGCGCCAATAATCTCAGGACGCGGACCAGCCTTCCAACCGCACATCGGTAACTTTTCAGACGTGACCTTTCAGACGATGGATGAGTCGGCTGCGCGTGAGCGCAACACTGAGCAAGTGCAGCCAGATTCTGCGCTTGCCAGTTGGGAACACGCGCAGAATTCTCTCGCAGCTGCATCTGGGTTGGCCCTGCTATTAGTAGACGGGCCGCAACCTCCCGCCTTGGCCATTTCAAACAACAGCTCGATCTGCTATGCGTTTCAGTCGTCTGAAACCCACCGGCATTTGTGCGAACCCTACTGCGGAGAAGCGTTTGAACGCGCGATGAAAGCGCGTGAAGCCGTTAGTTACCAGTGCCACGCCGGGTTGCATTGCGTGGCCGTTCCGGTCGAGATCGAGAAGAAAAGGAAGCTTGCGATGATCGGCGGACGCGCATTTTTGACGAGCGCGGATTACCGAGCTTTGGCCGAGCGATTTCGGGTGGGTGATTTACAGGAACTTCTTAGCAGCGATCTCTTCAAGAATGTCATCTTTGCAGCGCAGCAGGATTTGGCCGACGTAACCAGAAAAATATTGCTGGCCGCGGAAGAGTTTCGAAGTCCGGTTAAGGAACGTGCCAGTTCGCGTTCGTCGCGCGCGACGGTTCGTTCAGGTGAGCAGACACCGCGCGCCACCAGCGACAAAGGCATCGCGTCGGGCGCGATCAACGATGTGTGCCGAATGTCGATCAGGGCTATGGCGGATAAATACCAGCTCGGCTCGATCGCGCTGCTCTTAAAGACACGCGAGGGATTTGCGCCGTCGGTTGTCACCGGCCGGTTCGCGAACCAGCCGATCAACATTTCCATCGAAGGCCACGAAGAACAACTGCTTGATGCAGCGCGCCGAGGTGGATCGCTCCTGATGTCGGAATCGTCTGAGACGGTAAGCGCTCCGACAACCATAACCGGCGGCAAGCGTAACGCGGGCCGCAGGCATCTCGAACTCTTCCCGCTGGTAATGGACGGTGAGTTAAAAGGCGCAGTGCTGATTGCCGACGCGGACCTCGATACCGAAAAGCGAGATGCGATCGCTGAATTCTGTCGCGAGATCGCTTTGCCTCTTGAAGTGCTTCGATTACGGGATGAACTGAACCAACGGGCCAGGTACGCCGATTCGCTGCAAACGTTTACCACTTTATTAGACAAGAGCGATCCCAAAGACGCCTATCAAGCAATCCTGCGACATTCGGCCGAGCTTTTGCGAGCGGAGCGTAGTTCGCTGTTGGTTTATTACGCAGATTCCAATGAAATGGAAGTCAAGGCAGCGATCGGTTTGCGTCCTTCGGTCACCAACACTGTGCGTATACGATTAGGCGACGGCGTCGCGGGCGATGTTCTTCAGCACGGACGTCCTCTTGTCGTTAACGACCTTCGAACTTCGGGTCGAGCACCTGCGCCTTCGGATCGTCATTACAAGACGAATTCTTTTATCAGTTATCCGATCAGCCTGGGCGAACGCAAGATGGGCGTGCTGAATATGACGGACAAGACTGGGGGGGGCACTTACGACCACGCAGACCTGGGCGTGCTGGAAACGATCGCGCCGCAGTTAGCGCTAGCGCTCGACCGTGCCGATTGGCAGGAGAAGGCGACGCAGTTTCAGCTGATGTCCATCACGGACGCTCTGACCGGGATGCTCAATCGTCGCTATTTGGAAGAGCGATTGGCGGAAGAGCTGCGACGATCGGAACGTCAGAATTTCTCGATGGGTTTCATGATGATCGATATAGACGACTTCAAATTCTATAACGATCAGAACGGTCATCAGGCCGGCGACCTCGCGCTCGAAATGACAGCGCAGTGTTTGAAATCAGTCTTGCGTGGAGCCGACGTGGCTTCGCGATACGGTGGTGAGGAGTTCTGTATTTTGCTTCCTCAAACCACGCTGGAAGAAGCGGTAGCTATTGCCCAGAGAATTCGCAGGCGCGTCGAACGCACGCGGTTCCCCCATGGCAAGACGCAACCGTTGGGCACGGTGACGGTGAGCATAGGCGTGTCGACTCTTAACGAGACGACGAATACACCTGCGGCGATTATCGGAGCCGCGGACCGCGCGCTGTACCACGCGAAACGCGTCGGTAAGAATAACGTTCAGGTTTTGGAAAGCGACCCGACCGATTCGACAACACCTGATGTCAACTCTAGCTCCACATAGGGATACTAATCGCCGGCGAATCCTGGGACGCGTTACTCCTGCGCAGTTCCTCGGGAGAGATGAAGCGCTGGAAGAGGTCGTACAGCACGCGCGGTCCGGTGTTTCGCCGCGCGGTTTGCTGTTGCTGGCGGCGCCCTCGGTCGGGGTTACCGAGCTGCTGCGGCAAACCTATGACGAGCTGTTCTACCTGCATGAAGAAACGATTCCAATCTACTTTGCGCTAACGCGCTCGGATCAAACCGCTGCAACCGCTGCGCAGAATTTCCTGCACGCATTTCTGCTTCAACTGATCGCGTTTCGTCGAAACGACGTTTCGCTGGTCAACGCGGGTTTGACGCAAGGCGATTTGCTGGAGCTTGCGCCGTCGCAGGATTTTGACTGGATCGAGCGTCTGCTGGAAGCATGCGAACGCGAGCGACAGCGCGGGGATGAACGAGCGCTGGTGCGGCTTTGTTTGAGCGCGCCAGATCGCGCATTCTCGCGCGGCGCGCGAACGATGGTCATGATCGACGGCCTTCATGTCGCCGAGCAGCTGAGCGGCGGGGTCGCGCTTGGTTCAGACATCGCGGAAGTCTTCATGCGCTCCGAATCGTCATACGTTCTGGCCGGGCTTCGCAGGCGCCTTCTGGATCTAGTGCACGATGCGCGCGGCAGTTTCGATAACGCGGCCACGCTTCATCTGGCCGGCTTGAGCGACGCTGACACACGGACGTTGGTCGACGAGTTGGCCGAGCGAAAAGGAATTGTCGTTAACGAGCAAGTGCGTGACCTGATCGCCGAACAGTGCGACGGGAATCCATCGCTTGTCACCTCGATCATCCTCGACGCACAGGAAAAGCACGCCTTGCTCAACAGTTTCCTGACCTGCCAGCAACTCTATGTTGACGAATTGATGGGCGGGCGGGTGAATCGACATTACGTGGCGCTTCTCGAAGGCATCGCGCCACAGCCGTCTACGCGGCGAACGCTTGTGCGATTGCTCTATGAAGCGATGTCGAACGACAGCGGGAAGTCCGCGATTGAAACGTGGCGCAAGAAGCTGGACGTGGACGGCGACAGTTTTCGACAGATCATGCGTGGGCTTCACGTTAACGAGCTTTTGAGCGTGAACGCCGGCATGGTTCAAAGCGCGCGTGTTTCATCGGTATGGCAGGACTATCTGAAGGTTCAGTACCGGCTCGAAATTTTGGCTGAGCCTCGCGCCGTGGTCCTGGCGGACACGTTGACAGCGACGCTCAAGCGGGCGCCGCAGACGATGGCCAGACACTATCGCCGCGCCGCAGCGCTCGGGCTGCGCCAACTGCTTTCGCTGTTTGATTGCCAACAGGTTCCGGCCAGCCTCTTCAACTACGACCGGTTCAATCGTTCATACCAGGGCGCTGAAACAGCCGAGATCGATAACGGGCTGGACAACGAAACCGAGCTGATTCTGCTTCCACAGGTTGCGTATGCCGCCAGCGGCGCTTCGTTCCATCCTCCATTGCAACAGCTAATCGATGAAGAGCGCTGCGCGGTAGCCACTGGTTTTGACGCCGGACACTATTCAAACGCAAACCAGGTGGTTTGGATTGCCGCGGAGATCGATTCAAAGCTCGAAGCCGGTCGAGGCATCACCGAGATTTGGTGCGATCGATTAGAAGGAGTTGCGCGATCCTGCGGATGGGAACGAGTCCGCGTCTGGCTGATCGCGCCGGAGGGATTTTCAGCGGACGCCAGCGAGTTTTTAGCCGAGCGTGATGCTTACGGATCGAGCCGAAGACAGTTGGAATTCCTGACGTCGCGTCTTGAATTATCACCATTTGGACGCGAAGTGACTATTTCGGACGAGTTCGAAATGGTGATCCCGATGGGTGACGAAACCGAGCTGATCGCAGCATCCACCATCGAACAGATCGCACGTCGCAGCGAATTTCAACCGGAAGCGATCAACCAAATTAAGACGGCGGTAGTCGAGGCTTGCATAAACGCGATGGAGCACAGCCTCAGCCCCGACCGAAAAATATATCAGCGCTTTCGTGTGGAAAGTGATAAATTAGTTGTCACTATATCGAGTCGCGGCGTTGTGCCGCCGGCAGTTACGGCGACACATGGGGAAAACGGGCAAGACCCGGGCGGCGATCGCGAGACAAAAGACCCGACAGAACGGCGTGGATGGGGACTCAAACTGATTCGAACCTTGATGGACGAAGTCGAGTTCGAACGAGTAGACGATGGCACCCGCCTGCGCATGACCAAATATCTTCGTAAATAGTGAATCGTAAATGGTGAATAGGTAGTTGAGCGGCCGCGTTATCTGTCTACTATTCAGCATTGTCTAACGTTCATCTATTTACCATTTACCATTCACTATTTATCGTCTTTCAGCATTCCACAGTTAAGAAGGGGAGCTTACCTGAGATGGCTGATCTACCAACGGGCTCTGCCGTGCGCACGCGCTGTGTCGGAGCTACGGCAGTAATTTATGCAAGCGACTATCTGAACAAGCTAAGTGGGGAACGAATAGAACGCGAGTGCCGGCGACAACTGGAGTCGGGATGCAGGGCACTCGTAATCAACTTTAGAGACACCGAACTGGTGAACAGTATCGGCGTCTCTATTCTTTTGGGCGTTATCGAAGCGGCGGAAAACGCCGGTGCGCGTCTGGTTTTTTCGGACGTCAACAACCAGACGGTCGAGCTATTCGAGTTGCTTGGCTTGACGCGTCACGTTGCGGTTGCACCCTCGGAACAGGACGCGTTCGACACGCTCTCCGAATTCGCCGCCGTTCCCAATGCGGTTGGTCATTGAGACGATTTAGCTATGCCTGAGAACTTGCAAAAGCTGGTACATACTTTTGCCGCTCTCGCGGACCTTGGACAGGAGATCGCCGATACCGGTGATTTTCAGGAGATGGTCCGAACCTCGCTTCATCTTGTGCTGGGTTCGCTGGCCATTCGCCGCGGCGCCGTCACCGAGTACGAGATGGAAGCGCGAGTCCTGCGCACGCTGGCAACGCGTGGCCTGGGCGACAACATGTCGGAATATTTGTCGCTTGAGTCGGAAGATGTCGATGAACTTTTAGAGCTCGGTCTGTACGCCTTTGCGCCCGAAGATGAAAGCCCGCGCGTAGCCGGATTCATCGATCGTCATCGTGGATTTCTCGCCGAAAATCGGATTCAGCTTCTGATTCCGTTCGTAGTTCGCGGCAAGCTGGTTGGGCTGATTCTGTTGGGTGATAAAGCCACCGGCGAAACTTACACGGTAGAAGAGCGCGAAGTCTTATGCGCGATGGCGCGTCACATCGCGGTGGGAATTCAGGAGCGACGGCTGCTGGAAGAACTTGAACATCGCGCGGCCGAGAACCGCCAGCTCTATGAGGGATTGCGCGAGATTTATCAGGACACGGTCAAGGCTTTTGCAGCGGCGATCGATTGCAAGGACAAGTACACGCAGGGACATTCTGAGCGAGTCGGCAAGTACAGCGAAATCATCGCGCGCGAAATGGGATGGAGCGATGAAAAAGTCGAAGGGATCGCGGTCGCCGGTTATCTGCACGACATCGGGAAGCTGGTGGTCGAGCGTGACATTCTGAACGCGCCTTATCGAATCGACGCGAAACAGTCGAGCGAACTGAATCGGCATCCGTCGGCGGGCTATGACATCCTATCGCCGATCCGCCATCCGTATGCGGACATATCTTTGATGGCTCGTCATCATCACGAGCGACTGGATGGACGTGGGTATCCGGATGGATTGACCGGCGATCAGATCCCCCTGGGAGCGAAGATCGTGACGCTGGCGGATTCGTTCGACGCGATGACAACCGACCGGCCTTACAAGCGACGCAGGATGTTTGATGGTGTGATCGAGGATTTTCGCAAGAACACAGGCAAGCAGTTTGAACCGGAAGTGGTTGCCGCACTTTGTCGCGCGATTTTGAGGGAAGTAAGAGGCGAAGCGAGCGAGCGTCGAATTATGCGTATGCTCGGCAAGGGTTATCTGGACGCTGAAATTGCGATTCCGCTTCTGACCGCGTTCATTGACGATCTCGAAACAAACACCGCGACGATCGCGGTTGGTAGTTCGTAAGACGGTTTCACGCAAAGGCGCAAAGAAAAGAAATACGAAAGGCGCGAAGTCTTTCCAGCATACGGGGGACTGACTCTCTTAGCGCCTCCGGTTTTTCTTTTCTTTGCCCCTTTGCGCGAAACTTCTTCGCTCGACCGACTCAATGCGAATGCGTTGACCGCGTTCGGCGTCTCGATTTCGTTGGCTTCTTCGTAGGAGGTTTAATTTCAGCCTCAGTCTTGGGCGCCGTTGACGTTGCAGCCGGCGCTTTCTTTGGCGCAAAGACGTCTCGCATAAATTTCGCCGCAGTCTCCTGCGGAATCGCCATCTCGACCAAAATCTCGCTTCCTTCCGCCGTCAACTTCAACTGGTCAATCATGGCCTGCACATCCTTGTCGGGGACCATGCCCTTACCCTGCTGAATGTAACCCGCCAACATGTTCTTCAACATGCTCGCCGTATCCGGATTGTCTGCGTTCATCGCGCCATTGAACCTAAAGTTCTGCGCGTCCATCTCCAGCGAGAGATAAAAATCGCCGAAGCGCGTTCCGCAAGGATTGGCCGAATCCATACAGTCAGCCATTCTTAACCCGAAGCTTTTCGCAAACCCCATCATCGGTGAACCGGAAAAGCTCATCAGTACGTTCGGATCCCGCATAAGCGAAGAGAGCGTTTCGGGTTTGATTCGACCGTTTCCATCGGCTGCGTCGAGTGCTGCCTTAACGTAATTGAGATTCCCCACGACCAGAGTATTTCCATCCAGCGCAGACGCAGCCAGTTCAGAGAACGCGGCGCCCAGCGGATTCTTCTCCACTCCTTTCGAAATGTCGCCTAGCTTAACAACGAAAAGGCTTCGAGTGCCGTAGGTTTCCTCCTTCAACTTTCCTTCCGACATCATGACACCCATTCCCAACAAAGCTTTGGCGTCGAAATCGCCGCGAGTTACAAACATCGCCTGTGGAATAGGGGTCATCACGCCGCCGGACGGTTTGTTGAATCGCATTGCAACGATCATGAACTCCATATTCTTGAGATCGATGTTGGTAAAAGCTTTCATCTGATCAAGTCCGGCTCGGAATCCCTGCATCTCCTTTTCTGGAACCAGTCGCGGGAGCGCTTCATTGATAATTCGCGACGCGTTGACATAGATCAACACATCAGATTCCGGCAGCGTCGCAAGCGAAGTCATCACCGTTTGCGAATTGGTTGCCGTGTCTTGCGCGCTTGCTGTTGTTTGCAGAACTAAAGAGACGAAGACTGCGAGAAGCAGTGCGAGAGGGAATCGTTTCATTTTTCAGAAGTCCTTTGAAAATGTTAAGTCGCGAAAGCTACTTCGGTTGAATGCGAAGAGTGTAGCTGCAAATGTCTATCTTTTCGTCCGGTGTGACAGGAGCGCGTTGATCGCGGGGAGCTTCGCGTCCGCTGATAAAAGTCGGGTTTCTTCCCTTGGAAGTAACCCAATACGCGCCCTGGTCATCGCGGGTCAAGAGTGCATGAACGCGGCTGACCTCGGGATCGCCCTTGATCGGCAGATCGACGGTTACTGAACGCGAGCCGCGACCAATAGTGATCTCGGGTTTGCCGATCGGCATCACGTGCTGACGCACGCCGTCTTTCCAAACTTCGACCGAGAAGAGCTCTGTCACTCGCGGGCGAACAACGGTCTGTTCGCTCTCCGCCGGTTCGCCGCCCGTCGCTGCCGGCGCGCCGATCTCCAGGACGTCGTCGGGCATCACCGCGGTAGGCTGCGCGCTTTCGCGACGCATGGGCCGCGCGGTGACACTGGTTTTTCCGGCTTCGGTTTCGTCCCAAAGCGGCTGAACGCGGAACTCGCCTTTGTTGAGCGTTCCATCGACACGCAGCTCGACGGTGAATGACTTGGTAGCGAGTTGAGTAGTTCCGCTCAGTTCACGAGCACGTTCCGACAGCACATGAAATAGCCCCTGTTCCAGCCCGCGTCGCTTGTCACCCTGCCATTCCTTGTCGTCGTCGTTGCTCAAATAGACTATGTATTCGCGCGGAATATAGGTCGGGCCGCCCGGCGGCGTGAACATTTCGCGCTGCATGACCGCCTCGACTTCGCGCGCGACTTTGACCAAAAATTCTTCCCAGACGCGGCGCGGCTTTGCCTGCTCGTCCGCCGCTTCCAGCGGATCCGCCGCGCCTTCGCCGTCGATCCACCTGCGTATGGATTCAATTAAGCCCACTTTGTCTTTAATCTCCTGGGGAAGAAAATTTATGAGTCCAGATCAAGATAACGTTTATTCACCCAACCGCGTTGCGAGTTTAAATCATTATTGCCCGGCGCGCGTCCGTGCTCAAGGATTTGAACCTCGTACCAATTGTTGTTTGTGCTGAGCACTCGAATGCGCGAGCCGGATTCGGCCAATCCGATAGCCGGATTGTCGGTGCCCGGATCCGGACGAAGCTTGACGTCAGTCGTGGTGACGCCTTCGCGTCCAACATCCGCCGAGCCGGGAGCGCCGGGCGCCTGGCTCGCGGGACTTGTGCCCCAAAGCGGAATTCGTCCGCGAAAGTAATTGTGCGTGGCCAACAGCATTCCGGCAAAGGCGAGAATCAGCAACAGCGCTACGAGAACGCGAACAGCTCGACCCGCGGCCCAGTCTTTCTTCGGCACTTGCTTGCGTAAGCCGGGCGCCGACGCGTCCGGCATAGCCGCGATCACTTCGTTCGCGGGCGGTCGTGGCGCCAGTTCAGCGGGCCTGCCGGCAGCCATTCGTTCTTCCGCCAATCGAACTACGATTCGAGGATGCGCGCCGCCATTCGCTTTCGTTTCAAGCTGGCGCAATCCCTGCGCGGAATCGAAACGAGGTCGTGGCGGAGCTACCGGCACCGATCGCTCGCGTGCGTTGACCAGCGTTCCGCTGGTGCCGACCGGTAGGCCTGATTCGGCCGGCTGCTGTAGCAACTGCGTTTGCGGCAACATCGCGTCCGACAGTTCTTCCCAAAACTCGTTCACGGTCTGATATCGACTCGACGGATTATTTTGCGTCGCCCGCTCGAACACGCGAAGCACGGACAAAGCCCAACTCCGGTAGCGAATCGACTCCGGCAATTCTGTGATCGGTCTATGCGAAAAACGTCGCGGCGGCTCGCCGGCCAAAAGCGTGTACGCAGTCTTTGCCAGCGAATAGATGTCGGCGGCGGGAGTCAGATTCGGCTGAGCCAGCGACGAAGTGATGCTGTCCAGTTGTCCGGTATGAAGCAGCGGGTTGTGCTCGGGCGGCGCGTAAACGTTCGTTCCAACACGAGTGATCGCGCCGTCGGTGGCTTCGATCTTGGCCACACCGAAGTCCGCGATCTTGACCGTTTTCCCATCGGCGGTCAGCAACAGGTTCTGCGGCTTGATGTCCCGGTGGATGACGTTGCAATCGTGCGCGTGGCTCAACCCGGCGCAAACCTGCTCCAGATAGAAAAGCGTGTCATCGCTCGACAGCGACTGCTTTCGGCAACGTGCCGCCAAATCGCCGCCGGACAAATATTCGATCACCAAATAATGGAAGGTCGTCCCGGCCAGATCGATCGCTGTCCCGTGCCCGAGTCGATTGGTAATGTTCGGATGGCGGACTCGGTCCAGCGCGATGGCTTCGTTCTGAAAGTTCTGAATCAGCGTTCGTTCGAGGTCAGAATCCGGAACTCCCTGTAGCAGCACGTTCAGCGCTTTTATCACCACTTTCGAATGCGGATGCTCCGGTTCGACCGCGGTGTCGCGCGCCATGTAAATTTCCGCATAGCTCCCGCGGCCCAGACATTCCTGAACGTCGTAGCGGTTATCCAGCCTGCAGTGTTGGAGTCTTAATTCCGTCATCCGTTTACGCGGGTTCAGATGTAACCCGCTCGCCTTTTAGATGCTCCCGGGGACCTATCTTTGGGGCAAACCAATCGGGGCAGTCACCGCATCGTTCGCGCTGGCCGGCGCCGGAGTATTGGGCGAGCCGGTGGGAGTTGCCGGAAGTGCCGCGCCTTCTCGGTCGATAACTTCATCGAGTGCGATCCCCGCACGTTCGCGTTCGAGGGCGTTTCCTGACCTCAAAGCGGTGACCGCCGCCGCCAATCTGATCTCGGTTTTAAGCGGATCACGGGCCGGAAGGCTTTGCGTCAGTTCAGAAACACGCTTGAAGACATCTGCCGCTTCGCGGTACTTACCCGAAAGCAGCAGCGCGCGGCCGTAAAGATAAAGGAACTGGGGATCGGCCGAAGCTAACGGATTTCCGCCGCTCTGCGTAGTCATCTGGCTCGCCATTTTCGCGGGCGCGAAATCCACTTCGCGTTTCTTGCGGTCGAACTCTGCGGCGGCATTAAGCGGCGTGGGGGTTGGCGAAGGAGCCGGGTTTGCATTGGCCTGCGCCTCGCTGTCCAGACGCTGTTTGTACATACCCGCGAAGTACGCGCCCGCGCCGACCGCACCGACAAGAATTAGAAAGAGAAGCGTTTTGAAGAACGCGCCCGCTTTGCTTGGCCGCGGAGCAGCCGCGCGTGGCGAAGTTTCGTAAGCGCCCGCGACTTCGTCAGATGTGGTGACGACTACAGGTTTTGGAATTGTCTTGACTCCATTCGGCGTAGCGTCGGAAACAGTTTCATGCAAAGCCGCGTCAAGATCAGCTCGTTGGAAGTCGCCGCTTAATGTCGTGGGAAGCGAATCACGCACAGCTGCAAGCGTTCGTTCGTCGTCGAGCGGTGTTGAGCCCGGCGATCTGTCTCCAACCTTTATGATGACCGCCGTCAAATTATCTTCAGCGCCGCGCTCGTAACACCGTCGCTTCATCTCCGCGCAGATCGCGTCGAGCGGTTGGTCGCTGTCGAGCAACGTGCTCAGTTCTTCATCCGGCAGGTGACGAGTGATTCCGTCGGAGCAAAGCAGGAATGAAGTGCCATCCGCTATCTCGATCGTCTTCATGTCGACTTCGACCGTGTCTTCGGCTCCCAGCGCGCGGCTGATTACGTTTCGGCTGGGATGGTGCGCGGCCTGCGCCGGTGTCATGCGTCCGGCGCGAACTTCTTCTTCGACCACCGAATGGTCACGCGTCTCGCGCTCGAGACGTCCGTCGGGCTTCAACCGGTAAAGCCGCGAATCGCCCACATGTCCGATGGTCGCGACGTGTCCGTCCAAATGAAGAGCCACGATCGTCGTGGCCATCATCTGCAGCTTCGGGTGCTCCTTTGCCATTCGATAAATCGATGCATTGGCGCGCTGGATAGCGACTTCCATCAAGTCTTCGACGTCGACGTCGGGTTCCTGATAGCGGAATGCTTCGTCCAGAACTTCCATCGCGGTTTGCGACGCTACTTCGCCGGCCTGAGCTCCGCCGACGCCGTCCGCCACCGCGAAGATGCGACGCTGCGAGTCGGCCAGAAACGAATCTTCGTTGATCGGACGTTTCTGGCTGAGGCCGCGATCTGAGACCGCCGCTGAAGCAATCTTTACGGTTTGATCATTCATTGAACAGCCTCCGGAATCGGGGGATCGTCGTCACGGCGTTCTACACGCGGCGCGGGCATCGGCGCTCGCGCCTCGACCGCATTGCGGTGCGAGAAAGCCATCAACATTCCGAGCATGGCAAAACTTGTAATCAAACTAAAACCACCGTGGCTCACAAACGGGAGAGTGATTCCGGTCATCGGCAGGGCGCGTGTGATTCCGCCTATGTTGACCAACGCCTGGAACCCGATGAAGGCCGTCAGCCCCGCCGCACAGAGCTTCGTAAACATATCACGCGCTTCAAGCGAAGTGCGAACCCCTGCGGCGACAAAAACGATCAAAGCCAGAATCACGATCGCACCGCCGGCCAAGCCCATCTCTTCAGCTATGGCCGCGTAGATGTAATCTGAATCCGCCACCGGGATTACTTCGGAATATCCCAGCCCGAGTCCACGGCCCGTGTTGCCGCCAGCCGCCACACCAAAGATAGCCTGGGCCGGCTGAAACGCTACCCGATCAAACCATATGTCGACGTTGACGGTGTTCTGCATCGCCGAGCTCTGTTCGGCCAGCTCCTTCATTTTCGGGTCCTTGGCCAGAGCTTCGTCGTAATCCTTTTTCCACCACGAAACATTCGGTGAAGGCGGGTCGAACCCGTCCAGCCACAAATGAAAGCGCTGTTGGATTCGCGCCGGGAGCGCGGCCTGAACCGGCCTGGCCAGCGTCGGCAGAAGCGGGACCTTTTCCTGAACGTTACTCGGCAATGCGCCGACAACCAGGATGCCGACCACCAGCATTACCGATCCGACAAACAAAAGTAGCTGGGGCCAGCGGCGGACCGCTACCAGATAAAGCGTTGCATAAGCGCCGCTGAAAACGAGCATCTGGCCGAAATCCTTCAGCGCGAAGAAAGGAATGAACGGCATCATCGCCATCGCAATCAACGGAACTACGTCGCGCGCGCTGGGCAATCCCCAATACGTGCGGGCCAGGTCCTTGTAACGCGCGGTAAGAAGCGCGGCGAACCCTAGCAGAAACGGAATTTTTGAAGGCTCCCACGGCGTCATGTTACCCAGCGCTTTTCCGGCGCTGGAGGTGATGACCGCAAACGTCAGCGGCAACAGCGTGATCAAAACGATGACGAAGCCGTGTCGCTGAATAAAGAGCAGAAATCCGTCTTTGAGAAACAGAATGTAAGTGACGATAAAGATCAGCAGCGAAAAGAGCGGGATCCAGGTCGAGCCGGAAGTCAGCGCATCGCCGATCGTGTACCTGGCCTTGATGGCGGGCTCTTTATCCAGGTCCGTCGGCTGCGGCGGCGTAGCGGGCAATCCCATCATCTTTTTCTTTTCTGCATCGTAAGTCTCGTTGATGTAGCGTATTTTTTGATGATCGGCTTTCTGCTCGCGCGCCTCGGCCTTGTTACGCGCGTTGTATTCGGGATCGCTGTACAAACGATATTGCACGAGCATTCCGACCGAGAAGAGAAGGATTGCCGTGGTGTAAAGCGTCCAGTTACCTGCGAAACGCGTCGCGCGCGTCATGAAGAAAACGAGGAAGATGATCGGGACGTACATCATCAGGTCGCGCACGGCGCTGACCATCGACGTTTCGTAGCCACGAATCAAAGCCGCACGATGAACACCGTAGTACGCGACGATCTCGAACCCGACGATCAGGAGCAACGCGATCAAATGTGACGAGGCGCGATTTTTCATAAAGAGACGTTCGAAATCGTTTATTGGTTAAGATCGCCGAACGGACGCGGCGCTACCGGCTGTTGGTTCTTTCTTCCCTGGTTCTTCTTCTCGTTGGCCTGGTCTTTGGGAGCACCCGTTGCCGGCATTCCAAGTAAACCAAGCTCTCTGGCTTTAAGAACAAGTTGCGCGGCAATTGGCGCCGCGGCTCTCGAACCGTAGCCACCGCCTTCAACGATCACCGCGATTGCGAGCTGCGGCCGATCGAGCGGAGCGATACAAAGAAACCAACTATCGATTCGCGGATGGTCGTAATCCAGGATTGTCTCTTCGTACTGCCGAATGATGTTGCCCTTCGGGTCCTTCTCGACCTTGATTCGCGTTTTCGGTTCTCCGGTCCTGGCGTCATAAACCGGTACCACTTTTTGCGCCGTACCGGTTTTGCCGCCTGTGACGATTCCGGCGGCATTCACCGGGCCGAAAACTCCGCGCGCGGTTCCGCTCGATCCGCCCGTTACCAGCCCCATGATTCTGCGAAGTTCCTGGGCCTGCTGAACAGTCAGCGTCTGCTTGTACATCTCGGGCGGACGATCGAGCTCGATCTTCGTCTTCATCAGCTTTCCTTCGAGATTGCCGATCGACGCCGCCAGCAGCGCCATCTGAAACGGCGTCATCTGTCCCGCATAACCCTGACCGTAGCCTTCCAGCGCGAGGTCAAACTTGCTCAAGTCCTTTCCGACCTTGCCGGTGACCATCCACGCCTGCCGCGGGGCCAGAGCTTTCTGAACCGCGTCGGAGCTCGCATTCCAAATTTCCGGTTGCCTGCGGCCCTGGGTCGGATCGTTCGGAGTATCGTAGGCGCCGATTCCCAACAGGTCGGCGGTCTTGCGAATCCGTTCCGAACCGAGCTTGACCGCCATCTGCGCGAAATACTGATTGCACGAAACCTCGTAAGCGGTATCCATGCCGATTCGGCCATGAACTTCGCCCGCGCCACCGTCGTCGAAGATAGCCTTCGCGCCCGGCTGAGCCACGTAACCGCCGCCGCTGCACACGAACTCGGAATCCTGTTCGCCGGCGTTCATCGCGGCGATCATCATCATTGTCTTGAACGTCGAACCCGGAATGTAATAAGTCCCGAGCGCGCGATTAACCAGCGGGCTATCGCGTTTGTCCGCATCCAGCCTGATCCAGGTAGATTCGTCCTGCACTTCCTTCAAGCTGTACGAAGGATTGCTGTACATCGCCAGCACTTCGCCGGTTTGCGGATTCAGAACGACGACCGCGCCGTGACGGCCCTTCAGTTGTTCGACAGCGGCTTTCTGCAAATTGATATCGATAGTCAGCCGAACATCCATGTTCGCTTTCTGTCGCAGATTTTCGCCCTGGACAACCTCCAGCGCTTCGGGCACCGACCCGCTTTGTAATCCGAAGAGAGCCCGCTCGAGCCCCGGATCACCGCGATCCGATCCGAATAGATGCGCCATCGCCTGGTCCATCGGATAGTCGCGGCTGATGTTTCCATTCGAGTCTCGTTTGTATAACGCCAGCGAGCGATCCAACTGTCCGCTCCGGTCCAGGATCCAGCCACGCAGGGTTGACTCGGACAGACGCCGGTTGCGCAGGTCTTTGTAATTTAGTTGTTGGAAACGTTCGTTGGCTTCGGGCGCGTACTTGACCCAGTAGAAATGGAATCCGAAAACGGCGAGCGCGAGCAAAACATATAGCCATCGAAGTGCGCGCAAGCCTCGGTTGGTTGAGGTCGATCCTAATCGCTGGATAACTTCTTCGGGCAAATCCGCCGCAGCCACGGCCGCCAATGCCGATCGTTTCCGGCGATTTCGCAGGAGCGAAACCACCAGCAACAACACCATCAACGCCAAGCCCCCCATGTAAATCAGGCTAAGTAACGCGGGTTGTTTTTCGAGCGAGGCAGGCGGGCTTGCGGTCGCGTTTTGTAGTGCTAAGAGTAAAAGCATAATGGCTGGGCCGTAGCGATAAGCGTGAAACTCGTTTTAAGTTCAATCCTGGGGATTTCAACGAACCACGAAACAGCACAAAACACGAGCCGAAATCACACGAAAAGATGAATGTGATCTTGAACCATTCTCGCTGATTCGTGTGGTTGGTTTTTCAATTTGTTCGTGCATTTCGTGGTTCCGTGCCGCTGAGTCCTGGACTTCAATTTGTCGCTTGTCATCGACAAGCTAAAGCTTGTCGGACATTCAATTCATCCTGCGAAACCGAACTTCGATGTCTCCGAATCCGACGACGTCGCCTTCTTCTATTTGTCTGGATTCGCCATAACCGATTCGGCGTCCGTTGATAAACGTTCCGTTTGTCGATCCGGTGTCGGCCACCAACAACGTACCTTCGCGGTTCATCAACAACGCCGCATGCACTTTGGAAACGCTGCCGTCATTCAACATCAACTCGTTATCTTTGCCGCGCCCTACGCTCAATCGTCGTCCGCCCGGTTTGAATGCCAGCGGGTAGCTCCTTTGACCATCGGGCGACGTGATCTGCGCGGATATCTGTACATCGGGAACCGACGGCGCAGCTTTTGGAATGTTCGCGGCGCCGACTTCCGCGGCTCGTCTCTGTTCCTCGTCCTTCTGTTTCAACTCTTCTTCAAACTCGCCAAACGTCGGCGACACGCTGATGCCGGTGGTGAAGATGTCTACCTCGGTTTCCACCCGAATCGTTCCCATCGTGCGATAGCGATGGTCGTTCACGTGATCGATCGCAGCGGCGATAATTTCATGCTCGAGCTCTTTCAAAATCTCTGGCGGCGCGTCGGAATGCGTTCCCCACTCGACCTTGAGTTTCAGAACATGCGGGGCGATTCGTCCTTTCTTGCCTTCGTCTCTGACCCGCTCGTCGATCAGCCGCTTCATCCGCTCGATCAATCGCGAAGTAGTAAATTCCGCGCTGGTGCCGGCTTTTCGGCCCAGCCCGCGGTCGACCGCCTCGCCGACGCCTTCCAGCACGCGTCGCAACAAACGCTCGGGCAACGCCTCTTCACGTTTTTTTTCAGGTTTTTGATCAGCCATGTTTAGAAATACGCCGCGCCTCGC
The DNA here is from genome assembly GCA_963702045.1 of Pyrinomonadaceae bacterium. Classification (GTDB taxonomy): domain Bacteria; phylum Acidobacteriota; class Blastocatellia; order Pyrinomonadales; family Pyrinomonadaceae; genus JACMLC01. The sequence goes on along the minus strand of OY969701.1, from coordinate 2,281,445 downwards.
GGCGGTGTTCGCCAGTATCAGCAACGCACGTACGCTCTGACCGCCTCGGTGGAAGCGCGCGTGCGACTATGGACCTAAACACTGGAAGAGAGAATTTTCGATGCACAATGGACGCGGCGCTATTCTAGCCGAAACCAAGCACGGGAGAGAAGTGCTAACTACTAACCGTAAAGTGTTAATATGCCTCGAATAAATCCACAAGAAAAGGAAATAATTCTGATGAAGCGCGGGCTAACGGTTTGTGTTGCGATCGCGGTATTGATTGGGATTTTCGTCAGTCCCATGGTTCCGGTCGCGAGCGGACAAGGCAAGAATTCTGAGTTAAACGAGCTAATCTCCAAAACTCGCCGGTTTGCTCCTACCGTGATTACTGCCAACACGGCCGGGCTGTCCGCCCGCGATCGCCAGGCATTGATGAAGATAATCGAAGCGGCAAAGCTCTATGACCCGCTGTACCTGGAACAGGTTTGGAGCGGGAATAGCGCTCTTCACAAGAAACTTGAGGCCGACAAAAGCCCGCTCGGCGCCGCTCGTCTTCACTACTTTTTGATCAACGACGGCCCCTGGTCGCAACTCGACGACAATGTCGCGTTTCTCGACGGCGTGCCGCGCGAGAAACCGCCGCAGGCCGCGCATTATCCGGACGACATGACGAAGAAGGAGTTCAATACCTGGGTCGAGTCGCTGGACGCGGCCGAGCGTCTGAAAGCCACGGGTTTCTTTTACGTCATCCGGCGCGACGCGGCGGGAAAGCTTAAAACCGTGCCGTTCAGCGAGGAATACAAATCGTTTCTGGAACCGGCCGCCAAACTTCTGCGCGAGGCGGCAGATCTGACGAGCAATGCTACGTTGCAAAAATTTCTTCGCGCGCGCGCGGACGCCTTTCTTTCGAACGATTATTACGAAAGCGACGTGGCCTGGATGGATCTCGACGCGCCGATCGACGTGACGATCGGGCCGTACGAAACCTACGCCGACGGACTTTTTGGTTACAAGGCCGCGTTCGAAGCTTACGTGACTTTGCGCGATGCGACTGAGAGCGCAAAGCTGACCCGATTCAGCGGCTATCTTCAGGAACTCGAGAACAACCTTCCGATCGAAGCTCGCTATCGCAATCCAAAGCTCGGCGCCGCTTCTCCGATTCGTGTTGTGAACGTCGTGTTCGCATCCGGAGAAGGGAACAACGGCGTGCAGACCGCTGCTTTCAATCTGCCGAACGACGAACGCGTGGTTACCGAAAAAGGTTCGAAGCGCGTCATGTTGAAGAACATGCAGGAGGCCAAATTCAACAAGACCTTGGTCCCGATTTCTCGGAACGTGCTGACTCCGACCCAGCAACGCGATATTTCGTTCGAAGCGTTTTTCACTCACATACTCGCGCACGAACTGATGCACGGCCTCGGTCCGCAATCGATCAAAGTCGACGATAGGGAAACAACGGTTCGAAAAGAATTGAAGGACACCTACTCGGCGATCGAAGAAGCAAAGGCAGACATCACGGGACTTTGGGCGCTTCAATTCCTGATGGACAAAGGCGTCGTCGATCGTCGAATGGAGCGTTCGATCTACACTACGTTTCTGGCCAGCGCGTTTCGCTCTGTCAGATTCGGGATCACCGAAGCACACGGAAAAGGAGTCGCGCTGCAGTTCAATTATCTGACGGATGAAGGCGCGATCAAGTTTGACGACAAGTCCGGCACTTTCAGCGTGGACATGGCGCGGATCAAGGAGGCGGTGCGGAAGCTGACGAGCGAGATACTGACGCTCCAGGCCGAAGGGTCGTACGCCAAAGCCAAAGCGATGCTGGATAAGTACGGTGTACTGCGTTCGCCGATGCAGAAAGCGTTGGATGGGCTGAGGGATGTTCCGGTAGATGTAGAGCCGAAGTTCCCGTTGGCGATGCGGAATCCACGCGGCGCGCGCTAGCAGTCAATTCTTAATAGTCTCGCAGTCAGGAAGAGGACCCTGTCCCCGCCTCAAATTGAGTTACATCTCAACCCTTTTGCTCAACAGACACTCAAAGTTCTTAGCCATCTTTGCTACACCAGCTTGCGAACACTTATCATAAAGCATGGTCGAAGCTCTAAACATCGCGATTGTTTTTCTTCTCGTACTTGCCAATGGTTTCTTCGTCGCTTCGGAATTTTCGCTGGTGGGCGTGCGCCGGTCCCGAATCGCGACGCTGGCAGAAGCAGGGAACCGCCGCGCGAAACTGTTATTAGAACTCGTCGACAATCTAAACGCATACATCTCCGCCACGCAGCTTGGCATCACCCTTTCGTCGCTGGCATTAGGCTGGATTGGCGAACCTGCCATCGCTTACCTGCTTGAAATTCCGTTGAAGGGTCGAGTCTCCGACACTCTCCTGCACACCATCGCGTTCACCGTCGCGTTCAGCATCATCACGTTTCTCCACATCGTTCTTGGCGAGCTGGCGCCGAAGACACTCGCGCTTGAACGCGCGGAGAAGACCGCGTTGGCGATCGCGTTGCCGATGCGGATTTTCTACCAGGTGTTTTCCTACCCCATCCGTCTTCTCGATTGGGCGGGCACACGCACCGTGCGTTTGTTCGGGCTTCGTCACTCCGGCGATCACGCATCGATTTATACCGAGGAGGAATTGCGCCAACTGATCGACATCTCGCGTCGGAGCGGGCATTTGGAAGAGGAAGAACAAAAGCTCATCAGCAACGTCTTCGATTTTTCCGACGCCGAAGTTCGCGAAGCGATGATTCCACGAACGGCGGTCGACGCGGTTCCTATCTCGGCTACGCTTGATGAAACGAAGAAAGCGTTTCGCACTCTTGGATATTCTCGCTTGCCCGTGTATCGAGATCGACTCGACGACATCGTCGGGATACTTTTCAGACGGGACCTCGAACCTTTTCTTGATCATCCGCCGTCGGGCGACTTCGATTTGGAAGCCATGCTTCACCCGCCGCAGTTTATCCCGGCGAGTGCGCGGCTGGGCGCGGCGCTCAGGTTAATGCAATCGTCGCGCATCCATTTGGCGGTGGTGGTCGACGAACACGGAGGCATGGAGGGAATCGTCACGCTCGAAGATTTGCTGGAAGAGATCGTTGGCGAGATAAATGACGAGTATGACGAGGAAGTGCGTTTGCAGATTTTGAAAGAGGCCCAGGGTTCTTATTCGTTGGCCGGGATGCTTACCGTGCGCGATGCAAACCGAAAGCTCGAGCTACAGCTACCGGAAGACGGAGGCTATACAACGCTCGCTGGGTTCCTTCTGGCGCAAGCGGGAAGACTGCTTGAAGAAGGCGACACGGTCGAGTATCAGCAGTTGAGATTCAAAATAGAACGAGTCGAAAAGCGCCGCATTCGGCGCGTTCGATTGTTCATGACAGCTGAAGAAGGCAAGTCGGCCATTGGCTAGAGTTCGACTTACAAGAACCTCGCAGTCAGGAAGGGAACCCTGTCCCCGCTTCTTCTGAATTTCGAAATTTAAGATAATTAATTTCAAAGCGGGGACAGGGTCCCCTTCCTGACTGCGAGGCCATCGAGAGTTGAGTTACGATGAATCGACAACACGTTGGCGGGCTGCCTCGAACAGAATTACTCCGGCCGACACCGCGACGTTGAGGCTCTCGACAGATCCCTGCATCGGTATTTTCAAAGCCTCGTCGGCTAAAGCAATCTCTTCCTCCGATAATCCATGCGCTTCAGATCCCAGGATCAGCGCCCGCGGAATCGTCCAATCAAGATCAGTATGTTTGCTTTTGGCCCCGATGTCGGCGCAAACAGTTCGTAGCCCTTTTTCTTTACACCAACTTAAAGCCTCCGCGTACTCCGCGCCCGCCCAGACCGGCAAACGAAACGCCGAACCCATCGCGCCGCGCAAACCCTTGGGCGAAAACAGGTCGACGGTTCCGGTCGTCGTGATAATTCCAGTTGCGCCCGCGGCCTCAGCCGTGCGCAAGACCGCCCCGGCATTGGCAGGGTTGTTGAGTTTGTGCAGGACAACGACCAGAGTTTGATCGCCGCGCTCCAATCGCGCTCGATCGCCGTCGGGCCGGGCAGCGACCAGAACAATGCCCTGCGGAGTAGTGGTGTCAGAAAGTGAAGCAAAGACGTTATCGCTGACCGCATTTAAAGCTATTCCCGCGCGCTTGATTTCAGAAAGCAGATTCGCTCCGCGCGCGTCGTTCTCGATCCGCGAAGCATACAAAGCCGAGTTGATAACCAGGTCGGCGCGCAGGGCTTCTTCGGACAGTCTGGTGCCTTCGAGGAAAATCTCGTTCGCTACTTTGCCATCCCGAACCGCGCGCGCGTGTCGCACGCGTTCGTTGTCGCGGCTGGTGATAACGATGTCATCCATTCGGTAATCTCTTCTCGTCCAAATCGACTTCCGCCCACACCGGCCAGTGGTCGGAAACGCCTCTCGTGCGCGCTACACCATGCCGGTTGATCCGAGCTCCGCGGACAAAAATCCAGTCGGTGTGTAGACGTATCAAACCTGCGCGCCAGGTAGCCGTTCCATCCGCGAACGGAGTCGTGTAGCCATGCGATTCGAGCAACCCGCGCATGCGCACGCGCGATTCGGACGTCAGGGTATTGAAGTCGCCCAGCAGAACAGTCGGGCCCTCCGCGGCACGGGCCCGCTTGATTATCGCTGCGTGCTGATCGAGCTGTTCGTCAGTGCCGGCGTGTGGATCGATATGCGCGTTGTAGATACGCAGGTGTCGCCCGCCCGCGTGAACGATCGTCTCAAGCGCCATACGCGGCCGCCACGCGCACTCGGCCCAGGGCAGATCCAATCGCGATACGTTATCCAGCGGAAGCCGGCTCAACATCGCCAGCCCCGTGTCGCCTCGATCATCGCGATCGATATGTTGCTCGAAGTCCAGATACCATTTGTTGGATTTCGGTTCTTCGTCACGCGGCAAGTTAAGAGCAGCATGTGCATAATTCATGCTAAGTTCACGAGCGAGTTCGCGCGCGACGTGAATTCCGCCAGCCCGATTGGTCGCGTTGTCGGCTTCCTGAATCGCAACGATGTCCGGCCGCGGCATGCGTCCGCCGCCGTCCAGCAGGCGCGCGGCTCTCTGGATATTTTTCGAGACAAGCCGCTGACGCCGACCAGGCCAGCCCAATCCGATTCGGCGCAGGAGGCTTCCGCTGATCAGAAACGATCCGACCGCGTAGCGTATGTTGTAAGTAGCGATGATTAATTTTGTGCCGGGATCCGGCTGAGGTTGGGTAGTAAAGCTGCCAGTCTCGATCTGTTGCGAGTTGAAATCTGCCGAATCGATTGCCGCTTTTCGGATGGTCGCCATCGCGCCGTATCTTTACGCGAAAAACTTCTATAATGCAAAAATGTGAGTCAAGGCGACGGAGCGCAGGCGAGCCGCCTGCGCTCCATCGGTCGTGAGCTCCATATCTGACATGAACCGCCGCATCGTTGCCATCGTCGATGATATTTTCTTCGCCGCGAAGATACGCGCGACCGCGAAAGCTTTGGATGTCGAGCTGGAGATCGTGCGAAGCACCGACGCTGCGCTGGAGGCGATACGTCGTGAACAAACGAGCCTGATCATCGCCGACCTGCACGCGAAGGCCTGCGATCCTTTCTCGTTAGCCACGCATTTGAAGTTGGAAGAAAAACTCAGATCAATTCCATTGATGGGTTTCTTTTCGCACGTGCAGACGGCTTTGAAAGAACGAGCGGAACAAGCCGGCTTCGATCGGGTTGTCCCTCGCTCGTACTTCACAAAACACCTGGCAGAGATTTTGAGCGGTGAATTGTGACTTACTTATTCGACGATCAACTTTCCTCGCATCATTTTCATTCCACAGGTAAATGTGAACTCGCCCGGTTGCTTCGGGGTGAACTCGAACGTCGTAGTTTCGAACGGCGGCAGGTGAGAAGCTATCCCGAAGTCACTGAAAATAATTTGCTCGCTGCATGAATCTGTTTCATCACGATAGAAGTTCAATCGTACCGGCAAACCCTTTCGCACAGTGATCACGTCCGGCGCGTAGCCGCCGTGTATCTTGATATCGATCTCCTGAACTCCACCTTCCGCCATTTTTGCGACGACCGTCTCGCGCTCGCCGAAAAAATACCAAAGCACGAACACGATAAGCACCAGGCACGCCACGACGACGCCAATCTCAATCGGCTCCATTCTGCCTCTCAATCTTTGACGCGTTAAAGCCACGAAGCCGCAGGCTGTTGGTCAGCACGGAAACACTGGAAAGCGACATCGCTGCGCTGGCGATGACCGGCGATAGCAACCATCCGGTAAGCGGATAGAGCACGCCGGCCGCGATCGGAATTCCGATTACGTTGTAGATAAATGCCCAGAACAGATTCTGCTTTATCGTCCGAACAGTGGCGTGCGACAGAGCAATCGCCGCTGCAACACCGCGCAAGTCGCCCTTCACCAGCGTGATGTCCGACGCTTCAATCGCAACGTCGGTTCCGGTTCCCATCGCGATTCCCACGTCGGCCTGGGCCAGAGCCGGCGCATCGTTAATTCCGTCGCCGACCATCCCGACAATCTTATGCTCTTCATTTTGAAGCCGCTTTATCTCGTCGGCTTTTGCTTCGGGCAAGACGCCGGCCAGGACTCTCTCGATGTTCACCTGTCTGGCCACGGCCTCAGCTGTTCGGGCGTTGTCACCCGTCATCATGATGACCTCGAGTCCCATCCGCTGAAGCGAGGCGATACCGGCTTTCGATTCGGGTTTGATCTCGTCTGCCAATGCAAAGACCGCACGCAACTGTCCATCGACGGCGGCGTACATTACGGTTTTTCCTTCTGACGCCAAACGCGACGCCGCCGCTTCCGCGGCCCCGAGTGCAAAGCCGCGATCGGTCAGCAGTTTTTGATTGCCGACCAGAACGTGCCTTCCTTCAACCGTCGCCTCAATTCCGTGCCCCGCGATCGCATGAAAGTCAGAAATCGACGATAGCGATATTCCGCGGTCCTGTGCTTCACGCACGATGGCTTCGCCAAGCGGATGTTCGCTCCTGCTTTCGACCGACGCGACGATTCGCAGCACTTCTTCGTCCGACATCGCCGTATTCCCGTCGACCATCGAAATGTCCGTCACTCTGGGCTTCCCGCGTGTGATCGTGCCGGTCTTATCCAGCACGACGGCCTGCATCTTATGGGCCAATTCGAGCGACTCGCCGCCTTTGATCAGAATTCCATTCTCGGCGCCGCGACCGGTACCAACCATGATCGCGGTCGGCGTAGCCAACCCCAGCGCACATGGACACGCGATGATCAACACCGAAACGAAATTCACCAGCGCCATAGCGAATCGCTGATCCGGCGACGCAAGCACAAACCAAATCGCGAATGTGGCCAACGCGATGCAGATCACGATCGGCGTGAATATCCCGCTGATGATGTCGGCCAGTCTGGCTATCGGCGCGCGCGATCCCTGCGCGTCCTGAACCATCTTCACGATCTGCTGAAGAACTGTGTCCTTGCCGACCTTGGTAGCTTTGAAACGAAACGATCCGGTTTTGTTAATGGTCGCTCCGAACACTTCGTCGCCGGCCGTCTTATCAACCGGGACGCTCTCGCCGGTCAGCATCGACTCGTCGACCGCGGACGCACCGTCTTCTATCACTCCATCGACCGGGATCTTTTCGCCCGGCCGCACGATGATCGAATCGCCCTGGACCACATCGCCGATCGGAAGGTCGATTTCGCTTCCGGCCCGAACTACGCGCGCGGTCTTAGGTTGAAGATTTATCAACCGTCGAATGGCTTCGCCGGTGCGGCCTCTGGCGCGCGACTCCAACAAATTGCCGAGAAGGATTAGAGCGATGATGACTCCGGCCGCTTCGAAATAGACCGGCACGGACTGCGCGGCCATGCCGGGCATTTCGGCGCCGTGGCCAACTGTGAAGAAGGAAGGAGCAACAGTCGCGGCAACCGAATAAACATACGCGGCGCCCGTGCCGAGCGCGATCAGCGTGCTCATGCCCGCGGCGCGATGGCGGAACGATGCCCACGCCCCGCGATAGAACTGGTTGCCTGAATAGAGAACAACCGGAGTCGTCAAAACGAGTTGAACCCAATTCGCGCCGGGAAAATCGAGCCATCCGATTCGGCCATGCGCCATGGCTATGACCAGGACTGGGAAGGAGAGAATGGCCGCGACGAGAAATTTTCGCAGAAGGATTTTGTGTTCAGCCGCTCGTTCGGTCCGTTCGGCGTCCTGAGCTTCGTTCTCGTTCTTAACGAACGTTGCCCCATAGCCTATGTCTTCGACCGCGCCGATCAGATCGTTAACTTCGGCTGAACCGGGATCGTATTCAACCGATGCGCGAGCGGTGGCGAAATTGACGGATGCGTTTGCTACGCCGGGGGTTTTTGAGAGACGGCGCTCGATGCGGCGGGCGCACGCGACGCAGGTCATGCCGGTGATCGGGAGATCAACGCGTTGGTTGGTGTCCGGCTGCTGATCCGTCGTCGAAGTGTCTTGCCGCTTTTGCATTGCGGTCATTATAAACGGCGGAGCCGAGGAGGGAGTCAAGCGGCGGGGCGGAAACTCAACATGGGAAACACGCAGTTAGGAAGGTGGGCAAGCGAACCCGCGGAGCGGGCGGCAGAATTTAGCCTGGGGTGGAGCGAAGCGAAACCCCAGGAAGACAGAATAAACAGACGAGAGCCCGCGAAGCGGGCGAAAGATGCGGCGGGGCATACATAACGAGCAATGCAGAACTCAACGTTGCGAGTACTGATTCTGTCACCCGCTCTCGCGGGCTCAGGTTTTTCAACTGTCGTTGTCCTGGGGTTCCGCTTCGCTCCACCCCAAGCTTTACTCGGCCGCCAGCTCGCTGGCTAAGTACATTACGTGCGCTGAGCAGACGCTGCGGTCTCGTCCTTTGCCAACGAACTCCTGAGCATCGATGCCGTCAGCGCAATTCCTGAAAACTAAAAACTAAAAACCAAAAACTGTTCTCCTACCCTACCGGAGCGGGCACGATGACATCGCGTATCGCGCGCACCTCCGTGACAAGCCGATCGTATTGCTCAAGCGTCAACGCTTGAGCGCCGTCGGATAACGCTCGCTCGGGATGATCGTGAACCTCGATGATCAATCCATCCGCTCCTACCGCAACGCCGGCCCGAGCCAGCGGCGTGACCATGTGATTTTTTCCAGTTCCATGCGACGGGTCAACGATCACCGGCAGATGCGAAATTCGCCGCACCGCCGGGATCGCCGCCAGATCCAAAGTGTTTCGCGTGTGCTGGGCAAAAGTTCGCACGCCCCGTTCGCATAAGACGACCTGGTAATTTCCCTCGGCCATGATGTACTCGGCCGCCAGCAGCCATTCATCCAGCATCGCAGACAAACCGCGTTTGAGCAGCACAGGCATTCGAGAGCGGCCCACGCGTCGAAGCAACGAAAAATTTTGCATGCTGCGGGCGCCGATCTGAATCATGTCCGCATAGCGTTCGACCAGATCTACGCTGGCTTCATCCAAAGCTTCGGTTACGATTTTCAATCCGTAAGCGTCGCGAACCTCGGCCAGGATTTTCAAACCCTCTTCACCCAATCCCTGAAACGCGTATGGAGACGTTCGCGGTTTGAAAGCGCCTCCGCGAAAGAACCGCGCGCCGCTTCGGCGGACGGATTCGGCGATGGCAAACGCCTGCGCGTGACTTTCAACGGCGCACGGGCCGGCGATGATGGCCAACTCGTCTCCGCCGATCGTGGCATCGCCAATGCGCACAACCGTTTTTTCGGGTCGAAGATCAAGCGTGATCAATTTATAAGGCTTGCTGACCTTGATGGCCTCGGCCACGCCCGGCAGGTTTTCAAACCGCGTGGTATCGACGGAGCCCGAGTTGCCGGTGATGCCTATGGCGGTGCGTTGCGCGCCGGGCATCGGGTGAGCCTTGAACCCAAGCTCTTCAATGACGCTGACCACATCTTCAATCTGACGTTCGGTCGCATCAATTTTCATCACAATCAGCATAAATTATCTCCGCCGTTCAATATCCATTCGCGATTATTAAAGTAAAGCAAAAGCATATGGGTTCCCGCAAAGGCGCAAAGGTGTTGAGCTACATTCAATCCTTACAAGTTTTCTTTGCGCCCTTGCGCCTTTGCGGGAACCTGTCTTTCCTTCCCAATATCCGCAACAGAGCTATTACCAATCTACATTCGTTCAGGCACGTCGATTCCCAGTGTGGCCAAAGCTCGTGTCAATTGCGTCCGCGTCATGTCCGCGACGGTTAACAGAACCGCGCGTCTTACTTCGTTCTCTTCGGCAATAATACGATGACGATGATAAAAAAGATTGAAGGCGCGTGCCAGATTGAAAGCGTACTTCGCCAAAATCGCCGGTTCCGCGGCGGACGAAGACCCGGCAATCGCTTCGTCGAGCTTCGCCGTCAGGATCGCCAGCGACCAGATCTCGTCGCCGCTTTCGCCGTCCAGAAACTGTGCGACCTCTGCTTTCTTTTCGGCATCGCCCGCAGCTGCGGTCATGATTTCCTTCGCACGAGCTACCGCGTCCTCGTTCAGCTTTCTAAAGATCGAATTGGCTCGAACCGCCGCGTACTGACAATACGGACCGGTCTCGCCTTCGAATGACAACGCTTCCTTGAAATCGAAAGCGATCACGGTATTTCGAGTGAACTTCAAAAGGAAGTAACGCAACGCGCTGACTGCGATGGCATGCGCGGTCTCGATCCTTTTCTCTTCCGATAAATCAGGATGGCGGTTTTCGACTTCGCGCAGAGCATCCATTTCCAGCCGGTCGATCAAATCATCCGCCTTAACTCCGAGCCCCTTGCGCCCGCTCATTTCGATATGCGATCGAGCGCGATCTTCTTCGCTGAGCGGAATTCCGAGCTCTTCGCAAGCGGCCGGCGAAAGCGCCACCGTTTCGTACGCCAGATGCACGCTGGCTTCTTCACCGACCTGCGGCGCAACCGCCGCGACTCCCTGTCTGACGATCTCCTGCGGATACGATTGACGCGAATCAATCACGTTATAAACCGTTGCGCCTCCGCCGAAGCGCGGTCGATCGCTCGTCGCGTCGCCGTTTGAATCCGTCGTGGTGATCCAGGTTTTCTGCGCGTCAGGATACGTGCGAAAAAGTTTGTAGTTGAAATCGAGGCCGAGCAGACCAAGTTTCCAAAGCTGGTAGGCGATATCCTTGCCTGTGTAGGTGACCGTCCCGTTTGAACGAACGATGACCTTGTCGGCTTCGTGTTCATCGGTGCCTTTGTGCGTTTCGAACGGCATCACCCAACAGCCCTTATTGCGCCCTTCGGTTTCCAGCCGAAGCACTCCCGTCTCTTTCATCCGCTCGAAAGCGCGATCCCAAAAGTGCAGATGAAGAATCTCGAATTCGCGCGGCAGGACGTCGTAACGAATCCCCAGCCGTTCCATCGTGTCGAGGATACATTCCACATTTCGGGTCGCGACATAATCGGCCAGCTCGGCCGTTGCGTTGTCGCCTTCTTCGATCGCGTGCAGCGTATCCGCACGAAGTTTCAGCCGTTCGGGATCGGGTTCGCCATTCGGATCGTCGTTTCGGTAAAAGAGCCCGACCCGCGCGTACAGATCCCAACAGTAGTAATCAAAGGGTTTGTCCTCAGGCAGACTCCGGTCGAGCGCGCGTATGTCTTCAAGCGTCATTCGCTCGAGATGCATAAATCCGACCACGACGTCCGCAACCTGGACGCCGGTGTTGTCGATGTAGTTTTGAACTTCAACCTGCTCGCCCGACGCCCGCAGAATTCGCACGAACGTGTCGCCCAGTACTGCATTTCGAACGTGGCCGATGTGCGCCGCCTTGTTTGGATTGATGCTGGTGTGTTCGACCATTCGTTTGGGCCGGTCGGCTAAATCTTTTGGAACGGCAGAATCGTCGGCTTGGGCGGCGAGTCTCCCGAGCAGCATAGTTCGGTCGAAGAACACGTTCAGGTAACCGGCCCCCGCGACGTCGACTCGCGCGACTTCTGGAATCGTTTCGAGTGCGGTCTTGATTTCTTCGGCAATGGCTCGCGGCGCTTTCTTTTCGCCGGTCGATTGCTTGATCAGCTTGGCCAACTCAAAGGCGACCGGAAACGCCATGTCGCCCATTTCGGTTCGCGGCGGGGTTTCCCCGGCGACCTGACTCAGCGTCACAGCAAAAATTTCCTGCGCGGCTTCGCGCACGCGATTGCGCAGGGCTTCCTGTAAATTTCCTAGACTCACTCGTTGATAACCCTCTTAAGTTTCCAGTTTTTGTCGTGTATCGCAGTATAGCCCAGCGTCCGCGCGGCGTGCTAATCCGCTAAGGAGAACACGGAACCACGAAATGCACGAAGAAAATGAAAGACAAATCACACGAATCACATTGAGTATTCGGCGATATTAGTTATTCATTTCGTGTGATTCTGCTTTTCGGATTAGTGTGTTTCGTGGTTCGTCTCCAACTTCACGCAAACTACGCCAGTCCCTAAAAGCAGGCTGCTTGACACTTTTGCGGTGCGCTCTGTTACCATCCGAAACCTGCATCACACGATGAAGACTCTCTATTTTGACTGTTTCGCCGGCGCCAGCGGCGACATGATCTTGGGGGCCCTGGTGGGCGCCGGAGCCGACTCGCGCGCGTTGCTTGACCAGCTGAACCTGCTTGGCGTCAGCGGCTTCGAGGTAACTTTTGACAAAGTCGATCGCTCTGGAATCAGTTCGGTCCAGGCTTTGGTTCGAACCGAAGAAACCAGTTCGCATCGGCATCTCGGCGACATTCTAAAGATAATCGACAGATCAGCGCTGAACGCCCAAGTCAAAGCCCGCGCTTCGAAAATCTTCCAGCGTTTGGGCGAGGCCGAAGCCCGCGTCCACGACGTTCCAATCGAGCGAATTCATTTCCACGAAGTCGGCGCGTTGGATGCCATCGTCGACGTCGTCGGAGCGTGCATCGGTTTTCAGCTGCTTGGCATCGACCGATTTGTCTCGTCACCGCTTCATGTCGGAAGCGGCTTTGTTCAAATGGCGCACGGGCGATTCCCGGTTCCGCCGCCGGCTGTGGTCGAACTGTTAAAGGACGCCCCGATTTATTCGTCCGACATCGTCGGAGAATTGGTGACGCCGACGGGCGCGGCCATCATCAGCACGGTCTGCGACGAGTACGGCCCGCTTCCGACCATGCGTGCCGCACAGACCGGCTACGGTGCCGGTTCGCGGCAGTACGAAAAATTTCCGAATGTGTTACGTGTGATGCTGGGCGACACGGAAAGGACCGATGTTGACGGCGATATCGAACGGTTATGGATGATCGAAACCAACATCGACGATATGTCTCCGCAGCACTTCGGAAACCTGATGGACAAAACGTTCGAGTGCGGCGCGCTGGATTGCTATTTCACTTCGGTCCAGATGAAGAAAAACCGGCCGGGCGTGCTCGTATCGATACTTTGCCGGCCGTTCGATCGCGGCGCCATCCATAATCTGTTGTTCAAGGAAACGACGACCATCGGTATACGCGAGTATCAGGTTGAGCGCCGCGCGCTGAGTCGTGAAATCAAACGCGTCGCCACCGAGTTTGGCGAGATAGATGTTAAAGTAGCCAGCATCAACGGGCGCGCGATAAACCAGATGCCGGAATACGAGCAGTGTCGTGCCGCCGCCGATCGCGCCGGTGTTGCGTTGCGCGTAGTCGAAGGCGCCGTGCGCGATGCGCTGTTCAGGGAAGACTCGCAAAACCAAAGTTGAGCTTCTAACTATATCTTCCAGCGAGGAAGTGTGAGCAAAGAATCAAAGCAAACCACAAACGGAACTCCGATAGATTTGGAAAAGATTGCCGCGGGCGTGCGGTTGATTCTGGAAGGCATCGGTGAAGACCCGAGCAGACCCGGACTCCTGGACACGCCGCAGCGCGTGGCTGAGATGTACGCCGAGTTGACCGCGGGAATGCGCGACGATCCGCATCAACACGTCATCCCGCTTCCCGGCGACACGCACGACGAGATGGTGATCGTAAAAGACATCAGCATTGCTTCGCTCTGCGAACATCACCTCGCTCCGTTCATGGGCCGTTGTCACATCGCTTACATTCCGAAGAACGGACGGATTCTCGGTCTGTCAAAACTCGCCAGATTGGCTGAGACGTTTGCGCGCAGGCTTCAGGTCCAGGAGCGTTTGACGACCGAGATAGCCCACACTCTTTTCGACGGATTGAAACCGTTGGGAGTAATGGTCGTAATCGAAGCTGAACACACCTGCATGACTTTGCGAGGCGTCAAGAAACCCGGAGCCATCACGGTGACTTCGGCGGTATTGGGCGGTTTTCGTTCCGATTCCAGAACTCGTTCGGAAGCGATGGCCTTGATAAAAGGAAACTAGAATGAACGATAAGCTTAATGAAAGCGGCGTTGCCAGGATCGCGAAGTCTCTTCTCGCTCGCTCGACCACCGTTCTGCGCGGCTTGATCGGTGCGCTCGCGGCGCTTTCCATTGCCATGTCGCTGGTCAGCGCTGTTCCCGCTCAAACAAACCGACCCGCACGCGAGTTCGACGAGAACACCCTGCGCGCGCACGTCAAATTTCTTTCCGATGATTTATTGGAAGGCCGTGGACCAGGCGGGCGCGGCGGCGACATCGCGGCGAAGTACATTGCTGCTCAACTCGAAGCGCTTGGTCTGAAGGGTGCCGGGCGCGGTGGCAGCTTTTTCCAACCCGTCTCGCTCTTCGGCGTGAAGACCGATCCGAAGACTGTACTGTCGATCTCGTCGGGAAATAAGAAAGAGACGTTCAAGTTCGCGGACGAGTTCGTAGCGTTTACCGGTGCGCAGCAGGAAAATGTGTCGATTGATGCGGACATGGTTTTTGTCGGCTACGGAATAGATGCGCCGGGACAGAAGTGGAATGACTACAAGGGAAGCGAAGACGATTATCGCGGCAAGATCCTGGTGATGCTGGTGAACGATCCGCCGGCAACTGCGGACGAACCCAACCTGTTCGGCGGACGCGCGCTCACTTACTACGGTCGCTGGACCTACAAATACGAAGAGGCCGCACGACGCGGCGCCGCAGGCGTGATCCTGCTTCATACCGACGAATCGGCGGGATACCCGTGGGGCGTTGTTCGTACTTCGAACGGCTCGTGGCGGTTTGATATCGCGCGCAGCAGCAGTGACAAGACGCCTTTTCTAAAGATGCGTTCGTGGATAACGGACGCTGCGGCGCGTCGAATGCTCGGCCTTGCATCGCAGGACCTGGACGCGTTGCGCAAACAGGCGGCGTCGCGCGACTTTCAGCCGATCAAGTTAAACCTTCATGCCGATATCGACATCAAGAGCGAAGTAAAGCGAGTCGAGTCCGCAAACGTAGTAGCCGCGATCGCGGGGCGAGATCCGAAGATGCGCACTGAGTATGTTGTCTACAGCGCGCATTGGGACCATTTGGGAATCGGCGAGCCGAATAAGAAAGGCGATAACATTTATAACGGCGCGCTCGACAACGCATCGGGAGTAGCGATTGTGCTCGGAATCGCTGAAGCGATAATGAAGACGCCGTTCGCACAACGGCCAAAGCGATCGAGCCTTTTCATTTTTCCGACAGCAGAAGAGCAGGGATTGCTCGGCGCTGAATGGTACGCGACGCATCCGCTGGTTCCGCTGAACAAGACTGCGGGAAACGTCAACCTGGATTCGGTCAATATCCTGGGCCGCACGCGAAACTTCGTTCCGCTGGGCGCGGAAAGGTCTTCGCTGAAAGCGGTGGTTGATGCGGTTGCGCGCGATATGAACTTAATCGTCTCGCCGGATTCGCGGCCCGAACAGGGATCGTTTTATCGCTCGGACCATTTTCCGTTTGCGCGGGTCGGCGTTCCGTCGATCAGCTTGAAAGAGGGAATGGACTTTGTCGGCAAACCGAAGGGTTGGGGCGAAGAGCAGTTCAAGGCATACAACACTGCGCACTATCACCAGCCGTCGGACGAATACAGCGATGCATGGAATTTCGGCGGGTTGATTCAGATGGGCGAAATTGCGATAGCGATCGGACGGCGGATCGGCGATATGCAAGAGATGCCGCAGTTCAACCCGAACGACGAGTTCGCGAAGAAGCGGTGAGCGGCGAGGGTTGTAACCTTAAGGAGTTATCTATTGGTCGAGCCTGGACGAAACGATAACTAACCACTAAGCAAGACTAGATCGAAGGCGAAATCACACGAAGAATTTGGCGTGAGCCTGAGCCACTCCTGCTGTTTCGTGTGTTTGGTTTTTTATTTTGTTCGGATATTTCGTGGTTAGTTCGCTTCATTTTGATCGAGCTCGAGTATGGCGATCAAACAAAACGAACCACGAATTACACGAAAGGGCGATCGACCCACGAAGTCACACGAAACAGGAAATTTTGAGAATACGACTGCCGGATGAACACTTTCTACGTCACAACTCCGATTTACTACGCCAACACGTTGCCGCACCTGGGCCACCTGTATTCGACGATCGTGGCCGACTGTCTGACTCGATACAAACGACAGCGCGGCTATGAAACATATTTCCTGACCGGGACGGACGAACACGGAATCAACATTGAGCGCGCCGCCGAGCGAAAAGGGATCTCGCCGCGCGAGCACGTGGATTTCATCTCCGGCGAGATGAAGAGGATGTTCGCTTCGTTCGCGTTGGATTCGGAACACGGTGGTTTCGACATCTTCATGCGAACGACCGAGCCGTTTCACTACGAAGGAGTGAGCGAACTTTGGCGACGTTGCGCGCGAGCGAAGACACCGAAAGGTAACGACGCGATCTACAAGGGGCACTACGAGGGTTGGTTCTGCGCGGCGTGCGCCGCATACAAAACCGAAGACGAATTTGTGAAGCCGGAACGAGAAGGCGAGTCGCCCAGATGTCCGATTCACGAAACTCCGCTCGATCGAATTTCGGAAGAGAGCTATTTTTTCCGGCTGTCGGATTACGACGAAGCTCTGCTTGAGCTTTATGGAACTCGGCCGGATTTTGTCCGACCCGACGCCCGCCGAAATGAAGTTATGAGTTTCGTACGCAGCGGGCTGCAGGATTTGTCGATCAGCCGGCTGAAGACTTCGGTTAGTTGGGGAATACCGGTGCCGGACGATCCGGCGCATACGATGTTCGTCTGGTTCGACGCGCTGTCGAACTACATCACCGCGGTCGGATTCGGAAACGAAGAACGGGAACACGCGGTCGGCTTCGAGAAATTCTGGCCGGCGCTGCATTTGATCGGCAAAGATATTCTGCGCCAACACGCGATCTACTGGCCTGCGTTCCTGATGGCGGCCGGACTCGAACTGCCGAAGTCGGTTGTTGCGCATGGTATGTGGCTCGATCCGGACGGACGCAAGATGTCGAAGACGCTGGGCAATACGGTCGAGCTGCAGCTTCTTCACAGATATTTTCAGACGGATGCCATTCGATATTTCGTTCTTCGCGAGATGGCTTTTGGTCAGGACAGCAAGGTCGGCTACGAATCGATCATTGAAAGATCGAACAGCGATCTGGCATCCGGGCTCGGCAATCTTTCCAGCCGAACGTTGACCATGATCCAGCGTTACCGCGAGGGAAAGGTCCCGTCGCCGCAGATTTCAGACGACAACTACCTCGCGACCAAGCGAGCCGGAATCGATCCCGATCCGATGGCGCTGGTGTCGACTCTGGAGCATGCGCGCGATCAGTTTATTAGCCTGATCGATGACCTGGCGTTTAGCCGCGCGCTCGAGGCCGCCTGGGGAATTGTTGCTCGTGTGGACAAGATGTTGTCCGACGCAAAGCCGTGGGAACTGGCTAAGAATGAGGCGCAAAGCGAGATTCTAAACGCGGTGCTCTACCGCGCAGCCGAGGGCCTTCGCTGGCTGGCAGTCCTGCTTTTTCCGGTCATGCCGGAATCCGCCCGAGCGATTTACCGCCAGCTTGGTTTGAGTGACGATCCGGAGAAGATCGATCCGGCGAAACTGGAATGGGGTGGGTTAAAGGAAGGACAGACGATTGACGAGGTGTTACCGATGTTCCCTCGTCTCGACAAGAAAAAGATAATGGCAGAAATCGAAAAAGAGAAAGAACCGGAAAACGTACAGGCGGAAATGCCGGGAGTGCATGTGACCGAAGCCGACGCAGTACTGGGCTCGCCGATCGCTCCTGAAACTCAACCAACACCGCCGCAACGTGGCGCTACCGAGGCTGATGCGGTGAGTACTGCGTCGGAAACAAATGCCGGAGTTCAGTTCATCGAGATTGGCGACTTCACCAAAATCGAGCTGCGTGTCGGCGAGATTCTGACTGCCGAGCGGATTCCAAAGTCTGACAAGCTGCTGCGATTCACGGTAGATCTGGGTGAGGCTGAGCCGCGACAGATTCTGGCCGGCATCGCGGAGCATTACGAGCCCGAGACATTGATCGGACGCAAAGTCGCCATCGTCGCGAATCTAAAGCCAAGAAAGCTGCGTGGGTTTGAATCGCAGGGTATGGTTTTGGCGGCGTCGGTGGGCGACGAAGGCAAGCCGGTGCTGGCTACATTCATCGAAGAGGTTCCCAACGGCGCGCGCTTGAAGTGAAGGAGCGCAGGCGGCTCGCCTGCACTCCTTCGGACAACCTGCATGACTCAATTCGTCGATTCTCACGCACACATCGATGGACCCGAATACGACGAAGACCGGGACGAAGTCGTTGCGCGGGCTCGGGCGGCCGGCGTCGTTACTATCCTGAACATCGGCACAGGCGATCCGCACAGCGGTTCGCTTGAACGCGCGGTTGCAGTCGCGGAACGGTATCCGGACGTTTACGCGGCAATCGGAGTCCATCCGCACGACGCGAAATTGTTTGACGCCGCCGCCGAAGAACGAATCATCAGCTTGATACGAAAAAGCCCTCGCGTGATCGCGTGGGGCGAGATCGGGCTGGATTTTCACTACGATCACTCGCCGCGAGACGCGCAACGCGATGTTTTCGCGCGACAGCTGCGACTTACGCGCGAGAACGACCTGCCGGTCATAATCCATTCGCGAGCCGCGGACGACGAAACTGTAGAGATCTTAAGCGAAGAATTCGGTTCCTACCGGCGGGGCGGGATCATGCATTGCTTTGGCGGAACCGCGCAGATGGCCGAGCGAGTTTTGGAGCTTGGCTTTCTCGTTTCGTTTGCAGGTAACGTGACATTTAAGAAGGCCGCGAACTTAAGAGAAGCGGCCCGCGTTGTTCCGCTGGACCGGTTGCTGATCGAAACCGACTGCCCATATTTGACGCCGGAACCGTTTCGGGGTCGACGAAACGAACCCGCGCGAGTGGTGGAGGTAGCTCGATGTCTGGCCGAAGTGCACGGCGTAGAGATCGAAGAAATCGCGAAAAGGACATCGGAAAACTTCTTCCGCTTCTTCGGGGTTGAACAGCCAACAATCACGCCATCGATTCCGCCTGAGACCTTTGCCGGCTGAGGAGTTGTCACGAAGAAATTTCACGCAAAGGCGCAAAGAAGAGAAAACGAAAGGCGCAAAGGGGAAGCAGCGATGCGAGGCGTTCGATAAGAATATGAATGCTTTTCTTCGCGTCTTTCCGCTTTGTCTTCTTTGCGCCTTTGCGTGAAACGTCTTTATCTTCACTTAATTCAAACCGACCCACCATCGCTTTTGTAACCAAACTTTCGCAGCCGCGCGTTTTGATGTTATGCTCAGGCCCAGCAACTTTTCGGGCTAATAAGAGGTTATGGCACAACAGAATTCATTCGATATTGCGTCTGAAGTTGATAACGCTGAGATCAACAATGCGATCAATCAGACGATTAAGGAAGTCAAACAGCGTTTCGATTTCAAGGGAAGCTCGGCTACCGTTGCGATGGAAGACAAAGCTCTGTTGCTGACCGCCGAAGACGAGACGCGGCTTCGGAACATGAACGACATCCTGCAACAGAAGCTGGTTCGTCGCAGCGTGCCGCTGAAGGCGTTCAGCTACGGCAAGATCGAACCGGCCGCCGGTGGAACCGTTCGCCAGCGGGCTGATATTCAGCAGGGCATTCCGCAGGACAAGGCCAAGGAGATCGTCAAATTTATTAAGGACACCAAGGCGAAAGTGCAGGCCTCGATCCAGGGAGACATCGTTCGCGTCACCGGCAAGGATCGCGACACGTTGCAGGACATAATCGCTAAACTGAAGTCCAAAGATTTTGGAATTAATATGCAGTACACGAATTACCGATCGAACTGAGAAAATTCAAATGTCCGACAAATTTCAGTTTGTCGTTTACGTTGTAAATCCAATTTGAGGAAAGTGAGCGACAAGCTAAAGCTTGTCGGGAATCATACTTCGCAATCCTGGTTTAAGCGTCATGCAAACTTCCGGTTTCACCGCAGCAATTGAAGACCCGCAACTGACGGCGCGGCGTATCTTCAATCTGATCGCTTCAGAACTAGCTCTGGTCGAGTCCGAGTTCGAGCGACAGGCGCGGTCGAATATCCAGGTCATCGCCTACATCGGGGATTATCTTCGCGCGTCGGGCGGGAAACGCGTTCGACCGGCGCTCCACATCCTTTCCAACTACGCGGTGGGCGGTGACGGCTCGCAGGAAAATTCAATCCGTATGGCGGCCGTCATGGAGTTTCTTCACACGGCCACGTTGGTCCACGACGACATCATCGACAACGCAGAGACTCGCCGGAATCGTCCGTCTATCAATTCGCGGTTTGGAAACCAAACCGCGGTGCTGATGGGCGACTGGCTTTATATGTCGGCGTTCGAGACAAGTTTGCGCGAACGCTCGTTGCCGATTCTGGACATCCTGACTGCGGTTACTCGCCAGATGACCGAAGGCGAGTTGCTACAGTTGACCGTGCTTGGACGAACGGATATCGACGAGGAATACTATTTCGACATCCTTCGGCGTAAGACCGCGTTTCTTTTCAGTGCCTGTTGCGAGATAGGCGCGATCATGGCGAACGCCGACGTGGATAGCCGGAATGCACTTCGTGACTATGGAATGAATCTGGGCACGGCGTTTCAACTTGTCGACGACTTGCTTGATTTCACTGCGACCGATGAGGTTTTGGGAAAAGCCGCGGGTGCTGATCTGCTCGAAGGCAAGCTGACGTTGCCGCTGATTTATCTGCTGGAGACCGAGCCATCGATGCGCACTGATATTCAACTGATCATGCGCGACGGCGATTACCAAAAAGTTTCGCGGGCCAGTTTGCTGCGTGAAGTTGAGCGAACCGGAGCGCTTGCGCGAGCGCGCGAGCGCGCTTACGAATATGCTGATGCGGCTCGTGATGCGCTCGATCTGCTGCCTGACTCGAAGTACTGCGACGCACTGCGCGCGATTCCATCCTTCATCGTAGAGCGCGACCGGTAAGCGCGGCTAAAAATGCAAAAAGCGGTCTTAGGTTTTTGGTTTTAGGTCTTTGTGGTTGAACGCTGCTTGTTCTTGCTGTTAGGGTCAGGGCTGAATAACAATCAAAGACCTAAGACCAAAAACCAAAACCCCATTTGATATTTATGGCAAACGAGAATCTTCTCTCCATGCTTGAGCAAAGCCTGCGGCAGGCGCGTCTTGCGCGGGCGAGGGTCGCCGGTCGTTTGGCCGAGTTGGAAGCGGAGACGTCCACTCTTCGCGCCGAACTGGCGGAGATCGAAAGCCTCGCGACGCAGTCCGAGGCCGCCATTCACAGATTTCTTTCGGTGCTGTCACGAGGAGATTCGGGGAATCGATCGATCCCGAGCGACGAAGAGCTGGAAGTCGCGATGCGACAGGACAGCTTTACACAGGATTACGAATCGCGAAGGCATCTTCCACGGTTGCGTTCGAAGATTGTTGTCAGCAGCGATCGGTTCGTCGACCGCACGATTCCGCAGGCGGCCACGATGCTATTGAGGGAATCGGGAACTCCGCTCCACGTTAACGAAATCTATCAGCTACTGCTCGAGGGTGGCTTCCATTTCACAGGTAACAATCCGACCATCAGCATCGCGGTCTCGCTAAACCGAAACGGCCGGTTTCGCAAAGTCGCGCCCGGGACGTTTGATTTGGTCATTCGCGAAGCCTCGACGATTGCGTTGTGAACATTCTGAATATTGTTCCGCGCGCCATTAACGAAGGCAGGGAAAACCAACCACGAAACACACGAAGCCGGTTCGAAATCACACGAAATTAGACCGCGACCGCTATTTCGTGTGATTTCGCTTTTGTCTTCGTGTATTTCGTGGTCCGTTCGCTATGTTTGACAGCACAAAAGGCGGACCGAAGTTTGAGGGGACCAATCGCCGATCCAAGTTGCCTGAATGAAGGGCTTAGACTAGAATACAGCTTCTGTTAGAGGGGACGCTCCGAACCCCGCAGAGTGAGCGTCAGTTGGCTATCTAATTACCCCAAACTAAAAGGAATCACTAAATGAGCCGTTGTGCTATTAAGGATGGAAACCGCCTTTCGCTCTTTGTTGCTGTTCGCAAAGCTCGATTGGGACTTGCATTGCTTGCCGTTTTGACGCTCAGTTACTCGGCCGTGGCCCAGAACATCACGCTGCGAAGTCGTATCAGCCCCTCTTCAGTAACCAGCAATCTTAAATACGCGGATATTTACGGCGAAGGAAATGTTGCCGTTATGGGTACCTACAGCGCCCGCGGCGCTTACATCTTTGATATTTCGAATCCGGATAATCCGGTAATGGCATCATGGTACAACCCCGCCCCGGCGCAGCAGTTTCTTGAGGCTTTGGTGCGTAACAACATCGCGTACTTCGGCAGCGGAAACGGCGGTGGAGTCCACGTGGTTGATATCAGCAATCCCTATAGCCCGGTGCTCCGATCGATCATCAACACATCCAATGGCGGCGGCTACAATTCTGTTCACGAGATCCTGCTTTATAACAACTTCCTGATCGAAAATTTCAACGGCACCCAGACGGACCCGTTGCGTGTGATCGATATCAGCAATCCATCGGCTCCGGTCTTTGTTCGAGAGTTCACGACCACTGATCCGACATGGGTGCATGCCACGCACGTCTCCGGCAATCGGCTGTTCACGTCGGGCTGGGGCGGCAAGACAGATGTTTACGATCTGAGCAACATCGCCACGCAAGCCCCAACGCTGGTCGGCAGCATTGCAACCGGCGGCAACTCGCATAGCTCGTGGACCAGCACAGACGGTAACTATCTTTACAATGCGCGCGAGACTTTCGACGGCGACATACGCGTCTACAACATTACCAACCTGGCTTCGCCGACTTTGGTTAAGTCGATCAAAGCCGGCGATCTCGGAATAAACGCAGTTTGTCCGCACAATCCGGTGGTATTTGGAAATCTGCTTTTCGTTTCATGGTACCAGGCGGGCATGCAGGTTTTCGACATTACAAACCCTGCGAATCCTGTTCGCGTTGGACAGTACGATACGTTCTCGCCGGCCTTCGCGCCCACCGATGACATGTTGCGCGGAAATTTCGATCCGTGGGATCTGCTTTGCGTCACCGATTCGGAGGGACGCGTTTTGCCAACCGGTTTTGACGGCGACTGGGCCGTGTTCCCGTTTCTTGGCTTGAATAAAGTTCTGGTCGGAGATCTTGCGGGCGGACTCTTCATCGTCGACGCGAGTCGCACTTTGATGACGGGTCGCAATCACGTCGCGGATTTTGACGGAGACGGCAAAACCAATATGTCGCAGTTCCGCAGTTCGACCGGCATGTGGTACACGTCGACCGATCCGTCGACAAACTACGGCGCAGTTCAGTTTGGACTGGCGACTGACCGAATCGTGCCGGCCGACTACGATGGCGACGGAAGAACCGACATCGCAGTATTTCGCCCGAGCGAAGGTGTTTGGTACATGCAGCAGACCACCGCAGGCTTTAGAGCGGTGCAGTGGGGGACCAACGGCGACATTCCGGTTCCGGGCGATTTTGACGCCGACGGCAGAGCTGACATAGGTGTTTTCCGGCCGACGACCGGCGCCTGGTACATTTCGCAGAGCACGCTTGGATTTACCTCGCGAAACTGGGGAACAGCGAACGACAAGCCTGTTCTCGGCGATTACGATGGTGACGGAAAGACGGACCTTGGTGTTTTCAGATCCTCTAATTCGAGCTGGTATATCCTGCAAAGCTCGTCGAGCATTGCGTTGACTCGACAGTTTGGACTGAGTGGAGACCGGCCGCTGACGGGTGACTTTGACGGTGACCACTTCAGCGACTTCGCGGTTTTCCGTCCTTCGGAAGGCGCCTGGTACATGATCCGAAGTTCGAACAGCGCATTCTTCGGACAGCAGTTTGGGGTTAATGGTGACGTGCCGGTTGAAGGCGACTACGACGGCGACGGCCGCACGGATTTGGCCGTCTATCGTCCGAGCGCGTCGGCCTGGTATTTGTTGAAGAGCAGCACAGGCGCGTTCGAAGCGGCGCAGTTCGGCGAAGCAACGGACTTGCCGGTGCCGAGCGTTTACAATCCGCAGTAAGCGAAAGCCAACTCGCGTTTTCAAGCAGCTTCCGTCTCGTCTCTTAGCGACTGAAACGGAAGCTGTTTTGTGTGAATAACAATTCTGGAATCGTAACGAAAAATATGCACGCGATGATTTTGGCAGCAGGCTACGGCACCCGGCTGTGGCCGCTAACCGCCGACCGGACAAAGCCCGCCATTCCGTTTCTGGGCAGGCCGCTGGTAGGGTATGTAGCGGAATATCTGGCCTCGTTCGGTGTTCGTGACGTTGCTGTCAACCTGCATCATCAACCCGAGTCCGTTCGCGAGGCCCTGGGCGATGGTTCTCGTTTCGGCGTAAATCTCAAATACGTTCACGAGCCTGAGATACTTGGGACGAGCGGCGCGCTCGATAACGCGCGCGATATTTTGGTTGGAGAAACGTTCGTCGTTATCAATGGCAAAATTATTACCGACATTGATCTTGCGAAAGCGATCGAGACGCACAGAAACGCCGGCGCACTCGCGACGTTAGTGCTTCGCGCCAATCCGCTGCGCGAGCGATTTAGCGTAGTTCAGACGAACAACGGGCTGGTGACGGGTTTCGGCGGAATGCCGGCTGCGACGGCGTCTTCAGAGGAAAACAGCGACGATCCTCCGCTGATGTTTACGGGAATTCAGATTCTCGATCCGCGTGTGTTTGATTACATTCCGAGGCGAGTTTTTTCGCATTCGACTACCGACGTTTATCCGCAGGCGATCGCCAATGGCGAACGGATAGTAGCTCACGTTGCCAACGGCGCCTGGTACGAGCTGTCGACCATCAATCGCTATCTGGAGATTTCGTTGACGATGATGGCGCGCGAAAATCGAAATGTCGACATCGGGCAAAACGCATCGATTTCAGCCAAAGCGTCTGTCAGCGATTTGATATTGTGGGACGATGTCTCAATTGAAGAGGGCGCGAAGGTAAGCCGGGCAATTCTGGGAGATGGCGTTCGAATCGCCGCCGGCGAGTTGATCGAGAACGCAGCCGTCGTGCGAAAAGAGCTGATCGAAGGCATCGAGCCACCCGCAAAAGCCATGCGTGGCTTCGTAGATGGAGATAATTTTGTCGTGCCCCTGACGCAGTGATACAATCGCGCACACTTAAGGGATACAGATAGTGTATTGAATTTCCGTCCTGCTGTTTCTAAGTTACTGAAGCTGTTCGTATCCTCTTCATCGCATGAGCCAAGCTCCACAAATCAACCCGAAGAAGTTTGAGCTCCCTGCACGCGAGAGGCTCGCGCAGCACCTGGCCCAACATCACTCCGTTAAAGAAAAGAACATCCATCCGCTGACGCCGGACGCGTCTACCCGCGAATATTTTCGGATTCCCTGGAAACGCGCGACCGCGATCGCCTGTGTCTATCCCGAACCGTTCGATCCGGACTTTCATCCTTTCCTGGACGTGTCGCGGTTGTTTGCGGACGTTGGTTTGCCGGTTCCCGAGATATTGGCAGTTGAGGGCGCGGATGGGCTGATCATTCAGGAAGATCTTGGCGACCAGCAGCTTCAAAGCGCGTTGCAGGCAGCGAGTGAAGAGGAGTACGAGGCTTTTCACGAGCAGGCGATCAGCATAATTGCCGATATCCAGGCGGCAACGCCCCGCGCGTTTGAGATGAAGTCGATTTCCAGTCGGCTGGCTTTTGATGAAGCAAAACTGTCGTGGGAACTCCAGTTTTTCATGGAGCACTATTTCGGAAGTTTGCGCGGTGAGGAGCTAACGCATGGCGAGGCGGCCGAGCTGAAAGTTGAAATGAATGATATCGCTGCCGAACTGTCGGCGCGCCCGCGTGTACTTTGTCATCGCGATTATCATTCGGCAAATATCATGATCGACGGCAAGGACCGGTTGCGGATTTTGGATCATCAGGATGCGCGTATGGGTCCGGCAACTTATGATTTGGTCTCGCTTCTGCTTGATCGCCAGCTCGAAACGCCGTCGATGGCCGAGATACGCGCGCATCGATTGTTCCTGCTTGAAGAGAGACGTCTTCGCGGGCTTGATGATTTGGACCCTGATGAATTCGCGCGCGAGTTTCGCTTGATGACAGTACAGCGAGGACTAAAAGCGGTCGGTACTTTTTCGTATCAAACTTCTCTTTGCGGCCGCGGCGAAATCTACTCGCAATTCATAAATCCCACGCTGCAAATAGTTCTCCAGGCCGCCGGATGGCTCGACCGTTTCCCCGCGCTAAGACGCGCAATTACAAACAGATTGGAAGAGGACTAAGCTTGTGACGAGACGCCCGGGGTGATGTGACAAGCGACAAGACGACATTTTCTTGCTTGTTACAGTTCGCTCGTCTCTTAATTTTTCTATGAAACAAATCTACATCAACCAGTTATCAAAGCATACGGGTGAAGAAGTAACGCTCAAGGGATGGCTCTATAACCTGAGATCGAGCGGAAAGCTCATGTTCCCGCAACTGCGCGATGGAACAGGAATCGTGCAGGGCGTTCTGCTGAAAAAGAATGTCTCGGAAGAAACGTGGGAATCGCTTAAGGGCCTGGGCCAGGAATCGGCGCTGATCATGACCGGAACCGTTCGAGCAGACGAGCGAGCGCCGGGCGGGTTCGAGTTGGACGTCACCGAAGTTCAGGTTGTCGCTGCCACGCATGACTATCCGATCACACCGAAGGAGCACGGAACAGAGTTCCTGATGGACCATCGCCATTTGTGGCTGCGCTCGCGCCGCCAGAACGCGATTCTCAAGGTCCGTCATACGGTGGTCAAAGCCGTACGTGATTTTCTCGACAACGACGGGTTTACGTTGGCCGATGCGCCGATATTCACGCCGGCAGCTTGTGAAGGCACGACCACTTTGTTCGAAGTCGATTACTTCGACGATCAGAAGGCGTACTTAACTCAGTCGGGACAGCTCTACAACGAAGCCACCGCGGCCGCGTTTGGAAAAGCATATTGCTTCGGGCCGACCTTTCGCGCGGAGAAGTCGAAGACGCGCAGGCACCTTACCGAGTTCTGGATGGTCGAGCCCGAAATGGCTTATGCGACGCTCGACGATGTGATGGATCTTTCCGAGCGATTTCTGTCGTACATTGCGTCGCGCGTTTTGGATGAGCGTGCCGAAGAGCTCAAGATTTTGGAGCGCGACACTGCAAAGTTGGAAGCGATAGTCCCTCCATTTCCTCGGCTGCAATACGACGACGCAGTTCGTCTGTTGCAGGAAGGATTTGAACGCGGCGAGGTCGAATCGCGATTCGAATGGGGTGGCGATTTCGGCGCGCCTGACGAGACTTTTCTTTCCGCTAAGTACGACAAGCCTTTGATGGTCCATCGCTATCCGGCGATGGTGAAAGCCTTCTACATGGCACGCGATCCCGAGCGCTCGGACCTGGCGCTGGGCGTCGACGTGCTGGCACCGGAAGGCTATGGCGAAGTCATCGGCGGCGGCGAGCGCGCGACTTCTCTCGAATTTCTGCGGCAACAAATCGCCGAGCATAATCTCCCGGAGGAAGCGTTCAATTGGTACCTTGACCTTCGTCGTTACGGGAGCGTGCCGCACGCGGGATTTGGAATGGGGATCGAGCGATGCACGGCCTGGATGTGCGGGATCGAGCATATCCGCGAAACGATTCCATTTCCGCGAATGCTTTACAGGCTGAGACCTTAATTGCACCGAGGGAACGAAGAGTGAAAGCCGAAGAACGACTGCGCCAGGAATTCAACGAATGGGCCAAAGCCGGACGCGGCGAGAGCATGGAACGGGGTCATCGCCCGACCGGCGAACAGGCAATCGCCGGAATGAACATCGAGCCAACTTCGATTGTTCTTGATCTTGGCTGCGGATCGGGCTGGGCCACACGGCTGATGGCTGAACGCGCTACGCATGGTCGAGTTGTCGGTATCGATATCTCCGACGAGATGATCGCATTGGCTCGCTCGACTTCTACGCAATACCCGCAGGCTGAATTCCAGATCGCCGGCGCAGAAAATCTCCCTTTCGAGACCGGAGAATTTACGCATGCGTTTTCGATGGAGTCGATCTATTACTATTCGGACATGCTGACCGCCCTGAAAGAGGTTCGCAGAGTTTTGGCTCCTGGTGGATTGTTCGCGGCGGTTGTGGATTTGTTCCGCGAGAACGAACCGACGCAACAGTGGATCGAACAGCTAAACGTCCCGGTTCACTTTTGGGGAATTGAAGACTATCACGCTCTTTTTGAACAGGCAGGCTTTGCGGAAATCACGGACCAGCGTCTTTACGATCCGACGCCGGTGCCGGAAGATTATTCGGGCGGATCGTTCAAATCCCGCGAAGACTATCTGAAATATCGAGAGGGCGGATCTTTATTGATCAGCGGCAGGGTAAGCGAATGACCGAACCAGAACGAATAGTAACCATCTTTGGCGGCTCGAAGTGCGACGAGAGCTGCGTTGAATATGCGCAGGCGCGACGTGTCGGCCAGTTGTTGGCCGAGGCCGGCTACACGATTTGCACCGGCGGTTATCTGGGCGTGATGGAAGCCGCGAGTCGCGGTGCGCGCGAAAAGGGCGGGCGGGTTTTGGGCATCGTGATGAATCAGTTCAAAGCCGAACCGAATCGATATTTGACCGATAAAGTCGCGACGGCGCACTTTTACGAACGGCTGCAGAATTTGATTACGCGCTCGCTTGGCTTTATCGCGCTTCGCGGAGGAATGGGAACAGTCACGGAAGTTTCTTTGGTCTGGAACAAACTACAGACGCGAGTTATCGAGACGCGGCCGCTTGTGTTGCTTGGTGATTGCTGGCCGCCGCTGGTCGAGTCATGGCAGAAATACCTGGCGGTTAGCGCGAACGATGTAGGCGTGATCGATTTTGCTCAGACTCCCGAAGACGCGGTTTCGATAATCAACCGCAAGGCTGATGGAGTCGTGTTATGAACTGTCCATCCTGCAATGCCCAGTTGCTGCCGAACGCGAAGTTTTGCGGGAGTTGTGGTTTTCGCATGGAGCCGGCTGCTCCTGCCAACCAACCGACACCAGGCTTCGCGGCTCCCACTGGCCGCGATCTGATCAACATCGATGCAGATTCGCGCGGGCAAGGTCGCGGATACAGTTACGAAGTTTTGCATCAGCCTTCGTTTTCGCTGGCCGTCGTTCGCCTGCAACCCGAGCAATCGATTTTAGCTGAAGCCGGCGCGATGGTTTCGATGTCTGCGAATGTCGAGCTCCAATCGCAAATGAAGGGCGGAATCTTCGGAGCGTTGAAGCGTGCTGCCGGCGGAGAGTCGGCATTCGTTTCGACTTTCACGGCCCGCGGCGGGCCTGGTGAGGTTACTTTTGCGCCGGGCGCTCCGGGCGACATCGCCGGCATCGAGCTGAACAATCAGCTCTTTTATGTTCAATCAAGCTCGTACCTGGCCGGCGACGCCGGGCTCAATGTCGACACAAAATGGGGCGGCGCGAAAACTTTCTTTGGCGGCGAAGGGCTGTTCGTCCTGCAAGTGACCGGCACAGGACTGCTGTTGGTTTCATCGTTTGGAGCGATCCACCGAAAGCGTTTGCAGCCGGGCGAACGGTACGTGGTCGACACAGGGCATCTGGTGGCGTGGGAAGGCACAACGCAGTACACTCTGAGAAAAGCAGCCGCGGGATTTTTTCGCAGCATGATGAGCGGGGAGGGAATCGTGGCGGAGTTCACCGGCCCCGGCGAACTCTTGATTCAAACCCGAAATCTTGCGGCATTCGCCGGGCTTTTAAAACCATTCTTTCCTTCGCAAGGCGGAGGTGGCGGCTGGAACGTTGATCTGGGTTAGCAACAAAAGATTTTAGGCGGCAAAGGGATTATGGACGACACGGCATTAATGGACAGCACACACGCGCTGGCAAGCGATCGCCCGGGCGCCGGCAAGCGAGTAGGGATTCTGGGCGTGCCGCTGGGATTTGGTTGCGGTCTGCCGGGTGTGGACATCGGTCCTGCCGCGATTCGGGTTGCTCGGTTGAGTCCGCGAATCGCTCAGCTTGGCTACGACGTGCGCGATCTGGGCGACATGCGAATCGCACGGCCACTTTACGTTGCTGCTCCCAGTGAAAAGCTAAAGTATCTGAAGGAGATGACCGAAGCTTGCGAAGCGATCGGCAGTGGAAGTTCGCGACATCCTGCGAGATAACGAAACGCCGATTGTCATCGGCGGAGATCATTCCATCGCGATTGGCTCGATCGCCGGCGTCGCCTCGTACTGTCGCGAGCGTGAGGAAACGATGGGCGTCCTCTGGTTTGACGCGCACGCCGATATGAACACGCCCGAGACGTCGCCGACCGGAAACATTCATGGAATGCCGTTGTCGGCGCTGCTGGGTTACGGCGCTCCCGAATTGACGCATGTTGCCGGGTTCGCGCCCAAGATCGATCCGCGTTTCTGTGCCCACATCGGCGCGCGCGATATTGACCAGGGCGAACGCGAATTGATTCGGCGCCTTGGAATGCGGTTCATCACTATGCGCGAGATCGACGAACGCGGAATGAGCGCCTGCATGGACGAGGCTCTTTCGATCGTATCGAAGGCCGGCGCGGGCTATGCCGTCACGTTCGATGTTGATGTGATGGATCCGGGCGACGCGCCGGGATCGGGAACGCTGGTCCGCGGCGGGCTGAGCTATCGCGAATCACATCTCGCGATGGAGAAGATCGCTGAGGCCGGCGGCATGCTGTCGCTTGAAGTAGTCGAGATCAACACCGCGCTGGACGTGAACAATAGGACTTCGGAATTAGGTGTCGAGTTGATTCTTTCCGCTCTTGGAAAAAGAATTCTTTAAGGATCAGATTTAAAGTAAAGGGTTCAATGTTCAAGGTTGAGTATGGCTTTGAACTTTGGACCTTGAACTTTATTCATTGGGGCTATGACAAAAAAGATTCGTGTGGGAGTTGTTTTTGGTGGGCGGTCGGGCGAACACGAGATTTCGCTCAGGTCAGCGCGATCCGTGATCGAGGCGTTGGATCGCGAAAAGTATGACGTCGTGCCGATTGCCATCTCGAAAGCAGGGAAATGGCTTGGGCCGATGGAAGCGATCGCGCTTTTGCCCGAATCAACCCAAAGCAGCGTTCCATCGAAGGGCTTTGACAAGACGGGGAATGCCGTTGCGATTATCGGAGATCCATCGCAAAGCGGGCTGGTCGCGCTCGGGAACCGGGCGGGTAACTCGTCATCGCAACCGCTCGATGTAGTTTTTCCCGTGCTTCACGGGACATATGGCGAGGACGGGACGCTTCAGGGACTGCTGGACCTCGCCGGTATTCCGTATGTCGGTTGTGGAGTGTTGGCCTCTGCCTGCGGAATGGACAAGGTTGCGATGAAATCGCTGTTTCGCGATGCCGGGTTGCCGATCTGTGATTACGTGTGGTTTTTGCGTAGCGATTGGGAGCGCGATCCCGCTTCCGTCGCTCGGCGGGTAGCACGAGAGCCGGGCTTCCCCTGCTTTGTGAAGCCCGCAAACCTCGGTTCGTCCGTGGGTGTTTCCAAAGCGACTGACAAGAAATCGCTGCAGAAATCGATCGAACTAGCCGCGCGATACGACCGAAAAATCGTCGTCGAAACCTGTCTGGACGCCCGCGAAATCGAATGTGCGGTGTTGGGAAATGACGAACCAGTTGCGAGCTTGCCCGGCGAGTATATCGTCAGCGATGAAGCCGCGAAATTCCTGGACTACACGGAAAAGTACTCGAGCACTGGGCACGTGGAGTTTGTGGTTCCTGCTCCGTTGTCAAAGTCGCTGACCAGAAACATACAGACGATGGCAACCAAAGCATTCAAGGTAGTCGATGGATCGGGGTTGGCGCGGGTCGACTTCTTTCTTCGTCGGGATACAAACGAGTTGTTAATAAATGAGCTTAACACTTTACCGGGACTGACGGATGTATCGGGCTATCCAAAAATGTGGGAAGCATCCGGTGTCCCGTTTCAAAAGGTTATCGATCGGTTGATCGAGCTCGCGATCGAGCGTTACGAGGACAAGTCAAGGAACGAAACCAGTCTGTGAAAAGAGGTGGTTTCACGCAAAGACGCAAAGAACAGAAAGGCTGGAGGCGCAAAGGAAGGCGGGGAGCGACTGCTTAAGGATAGCAGCGATGTTGAATGTCTCTTTGCGCCTTACTGCTTTCTGTTCTTTGCGTCTTTGCGTGAAACTTCTCTTTAAGGTTCTAAACCCCCACTCTCCCCCGCAACTATCGCCTACACAACGCACCACCCTTCCAATTGAAGTATTTCTTGAAGAGTTAGATCCGCTGTTCGCCTTGCTTCCGGTAGAACCTGAGACGTCGGCAAGTCGCCATATAAACGATTGCATTAAGAATTTGGTAAGGAGTTGAGGAAGAGTATCAACGCTTTGGAGCGTGATAGCCTTTTCGAGTTCGAACCACAGCGTCAGGTCGAGAGAGCTTCACGTCCAACTTATGCCATCGTCCATCCTTCGCGTTCTCCGGCGGCGCGTAAACCAGCGTGTATTGGTTGCTGAGTTCTTCTGCAATCTCTGTGAATTCATTCCGCATGGCCTGACCACCGGGGCTTGCCACATAGCGCCCACCGCTCTTCGACGCGAAGTTTCTTAACACGGCTGCGTTCGCCAAATTACGACTCGTCGCTCCTACCGTTGACGACATATCGACTGCATAGATCGTCGCGTTGGCCGCGAGCGCGGCATTCAGCGCCGTCTCAGCAGAAGCAGAGCTCTTGGTGTCCGCTCCATCGGAAATGACGACAATCGCTCGACGATTCTCGTTACGAACGCTCAGTTCGTCAGCAGCTTTCTTGATGGCGTCGTTCAATGACGTCATTCCTTTTGCTTTCAGACCAAACGCGAAATCTTCAAGATCGCGGCTGGAAGAGAACTCCTGCACTCGATAAATCTCGGAATCAAATCGATAGATCGCGGCAACATCGTCGATGCGAAGATGCTCTAGAAAACGAATCGCAGCCGAGCGGGCCAACATCATCCTCTCTTCCATACTCCCCGACGTATCCAGCAACATCGCCGCCGCGAACGGCGTTTCCTCTCGAGTGAAAGTTGAGATCGGCTGTTCGCGACCGTCTACAAACAACTTGAAGTCGCCAACCTTCAGCCCACGGATGAACTTCCCGTCGCCGTCCACGACCGTCACGTTCAAAACGACCACGTCAGTATTTACCCGAACGACATCGTCGTCCTGCGTCTGCGCCGTCGTCACCGGAGTGTGGATTATGATCGAAAGGAAAAGGAGAGAAAGAAGTGAAGCGATCGAGTAAACGTGGCCGCGAAGGATTGACCTGAAAGATGTCATGTAAAGTATGAACTACTGGGTAAAGTTTCGGACGTATCGGATAACTTCAAGCACTTCGTTAGCTTTTTCGATAACCGATGCGGAGACAACCTGGCGCGGTGTCTTCTCAACCGCTTTGCGCAGGTCGTTTGAGATTTCGGCCAATCGTTTCAAGGCGGGTTCCGCCTCGCTGGGCATGTTCTCTATAACTACATCGCCGTCCGAGCCACCGGCCTGGTTCCGGATCTTCCTGGTGACCTTCTCCAGTCGATCGAGTTTCTTTTTCTCGGTCGAACCAAACGCCTTATTGTTAGAGTAGGTATTGTAGAGTTCGGATCCCAGCTGAGCCGCTTCGCGTGCGCGATCAAGATTCTCGAGCCGCTCTTTTTCGGCGTACTTGATCTCCCAGCGCGCGCGCATCTCTTCCAGCATCTTGTTCTCTTCTTTTGAAGGGTCGCCCATGGGGCGCTGAGCCGCGGTCATGACGGCCGTGGTAGTCAATGCGATCAAAAGAAAGAGTATTCGAACCAGCATTAGTCTATCCGTTTCGAAGCAATGTAAAGTAGAAGAAGAATCCGTGTGCGAATTAGATTCTAACGAATCCAAGTAAAGAGTTTCAAGCTAGTTCTGTGAGGCTTCTGTTTTTGGAAAGGTTGTCCGAACTTGCTGGAATTATGAAGAGAATTGCAGAAATGGATGAAAGGGAACTGCCGATCGTGGTGGTGGCCGGCGTTTCGTCGGGAGCGGGGAAGACTTCGGTTGCGGAAGTAGCGACCAAATTGCTCTCGAACGAATGCCCGACAGCCGCTGCGAAGATCACGGTTACGCACGGTGAACGCGGATGTCCGCACGGAGGCAAAGGCTGCAACGTCTGTAGCTCGCTGGGCGGCGATTTCCAGGTTATTACAAAAGCGTCGGTGATCGAACAGCGCGATACCGATACTGCGCGGTTGTCGCTCGCCGGCGCCAATCCGGTTGTTTGGGGAATTACGCGGGATGTTGCATTGGCCGCAGCCTGGAAGGAAATTCGAAAGTTGCTGTCGAAGGCGTCTTGCGCAGTTGTCGAAAGCAATACCCTCACGGAACACATTAAGCCTGTCCTCACGTTAATGGTCGTTGACCCCACCGTCAGCCGTAAAATTTGGAAACCTTCTGCTGAACGATTGATCGGCTCGGCGGATGTTTTGATATTCAATGACAGAGGCAGCGAAAGCCAGAAGCAAGCAGCGCGAGAGGAAATATCAAGGCTGCGATCGAGCGACAAATCAGTCATAGCCGTATCGCACCCGCGAGAGCTGTTAGAGGACTCACCATTCAAAGCGCGATTGAGGCACCTTGTTAAGGTGAAAGTTTAGGCGAGCCTGTGCTCAACCAAGAAGAAACTCGCAGTCAGGAAGGGGACCCTGTCCCCGCCTCAAGATAAATCATTACAAGCTCAGTGATAGGAGACTTGCTTGAAGTCTTTCGAAAGTTGAAGCGGGGACAGGTCCGCTTCCTGACTGCGTGGTGGCGAGGTGAGCGGTGGAAACCTGACCGGAACTCTTCCGGTTATGCGGTTCGTTAAGCCGAATATTTAATGGAAGTCATGAAGGATCGACAGGCCGACGTCTCACGTATTTGCTGAGAGGCGCTGATGCCGTTCAGCGAAGATGTGACGTTATGCTTTAGGTGAGTAAAGACTGAAGAAGACTACGGAACTCGTACTGGATTGTCAGGTGTGTTGATGAACTCTTCGCTATTACTCCGTCGCGACGATGGATTCACGATAATCGTTTTGCCTGAATCAGGAGTGCGTTCTGGTGGGCGGCGCGCGCCTGGACTCGTTTTGAAAGCGAGTTCGCCGGGGTGGGACTCGCTTCTAATTTGAGCTACCCGCGATTCTCGATACTGGCCCGACGGAATGGTGATCGAATAGCGACCCTGCTGCTCAGGGCCAATGTTCGCGGGTTCAAGTTTCCGGCTGTGGATCTCAGCAACTCCGTCCTTCCGTCGCTTTAACTCCAAATCCACAATTAATCCTTCAAAACTTTCCTTCGAGATGTTCTGAACGGTTCCACCAATTATCGCCTGCGATCCCTTGATCATCGCATCGTCCATAAAGACCTGGAGCACTGGAATTGGCGCAGGCTTGACGGCTTGAGTTTGCGCCGCTTGCTCAGCACGGAGCCGTTTCTCATGGCGCCAGCGTAGGATTAGAAAGCCCGCCAAAAGCGCCGCAGTGAACGCGATCGCGAAAACTACGGCGACTGACCGCGTAAACAGAGATCTGTTCTTTTCGGTCCCCAGACTTTCTACGTCGTTAATTGAATTATGCTGATCGAAATCCACGCGGATAAAAAATGTGATGACTTCAGGAAATACCTTAAGCCAAAAACTTCAGGTAATGTCTGACTGCTCCTGTTCGGCGTTAAGGCTCACTTACGGCGGGCGGTCCCCCTGTTATTCGTTCGATAAGTTCTTTCAAAAACTCCTGCTCCGCGCCTCCGGTGCTTTGAAGCGTGACCCACTCAGCGCCGGTCGCTCCATCGGTTCGTCCTTCGATGCGAGCAGTAACCGCTACGTTAGCCCGGACGCCATCGATTAGCTGAACTTCGATGATTAATGTGTATCGAGCCCTTGTCCAACCACGCGAAGTCGAAGGAGGCAGGTCAGTGAAACGATTCAATTCCGCCACCGTGACGACCGCGCCTTTGGAAAATGTGTATGGCTGAGTAACGAGCACACCTTCGTCGGGTTTCGAGCTGGCCTCGTCCAGAATCATGCCTCTGTCGCGGACGAGTTCGTTGACGTTCTGGATAATAACGTCGCGCCGAGAAGTAAATCTGTACGGGTTCGGTATTTGAGGAGCCTCTGGCGTCCGCCCAGCTCCGAAATCCATGCCACGTCCCGCTCCCGAATCCTGCTTGGCGCCGTTGTTGGCCGGCGCTCGGTCATTCCCGGTATCGCGAATACGACCGTTCTGAGGATCCACTCCTTTTTCCTGGCCGCAAATGCTGACCGCAGCGCATATCGTAATGAACGAAAGTGTCAGTACTCGCTTCATTGCGTAATCCTCAACTTTTCCTTGATGTCGTCAACAGAAAACTCGTTTGCTTGGGTGGCGTCAAAATCGAGCATAGTTGATGAGCAATGCAAACACAAGTAAGTTGTTGGAAAAGAACTGCGCCAACCTGGGCGGATCTACAGAGTCATTTTCCATTTGATCTTTCTGCGGCGTTACGGGCATCGCGCTCGCGCTCCCATTGGCGCAGCGCCTCGACCCCGCGACTGAACTCTCTTTCATTGCTATAAAAGTTGTGAGCACCGTCGTCGCGCGTCGGTTCGCGAACGTAATATAGAAAATCAGAAGTCGCGGGAAACAGCGCCGCTGAAAGGGAACTCGAGCTCGGCGAAGCGATTGGCCCGGGAGGCAGCCCGGTGTGGATGCGGATGTTGTATGGCGAGTTTCTTTCGATATCGCTCTTGTAGACTTTGCCGTCGTCCCGCCACTTTCCGGCCAGCTTGGATGCATAAATGATCGACGAATCGACGCCCAACGGCATCCTTATTTTCAAACGATTGTAGATAACAGACGCTATCAAAGGACGTTCGGCTGGTAGCTTCGCCTCGGTTTCGATCAACGAAGCAATGGTAACTACCTCACGCGGAGTCAGGCCCAAAGCACGCGCCCGATCCGTCCATTCGGGTTTCCATTCGCTGTGAAAGCGCTTCACCATCGCCGCGATCATCTGGCTGGGTGTGGCATCGAGCGGAAAGCTGTACGTATCAGGATAAAGGTAACCCTCGAGGTTTTGGGCCAACGGATCTACGTTGGCAATTGCGCTGGTATTGTTCATCAGCGCCAGAGCGTCCGCCTCGCTTAGTTTCAGATCTGGGATTCGGGCCATGGCTTCCGCGATGTCCCACCGCGTCCAGCCTTCAATCACAGTGAATTTGTTGAGCCGTTCTTCTCCAACTTCGAGCTTTGCCAGAACTTCAAGCGGCGAAATGGGTGTAGAGAAACGGTACTCGCCCGCCTTAAGGCGCGAAGCTGCACCACTCCATTTAATGTAAAACAAGAAGGGCCAGTCCCGATTGAGAATGCCCAGATCCTTCAGCTTTGAAGCGATCTGAGTAGGAGAGGCGCCGCGAGGAATCTCTATATATTCCGACGCGTGCTGATGCGAACGCCTGGTGTGAAGTTCTTTGTAACCCCAGTAGCCCGATGCGCCCGCGCCAACCAACAAGAGCAAAATAAGTATTAATGCAACTCGGCGAATAGTCATGCAGAAACGGTCAGTTTTCCCATTCAGTTATTGAGAGAGCGTTTATCTTTCAGTTCCTTCAGATGCCAAATTACCCGGGACGGGAAGGCCGGCGAGGAAATCGCGCGCGATAATCACGGCGGCTTCCCCATCCACGAGTTTGCTGATCTCGGCTTGATCCATCCCCGACAGACGTAATTCCGACTCAGCGTCTTGCGACGAATGTCGCTCGTCCTGTAAATAAACCGGGATTTGGAGCGAAAGTGCGAAATTCCTGGCAAGCCTCCTCGCTTCCAGAGCTGCTTCACCTTCCTGGCCGTCCAACCGGAGCGGCAAACCAATTACCATGGCTTTGGCGTCAAATTCGTGAATCAGTGCGGTCACGTCTTTGAGAAGCTGTTTCCAGTTGGTTCTAGTCAGATTAGGAAGAGCCCGCACGGCTGTGCGCGTCTCGTCCGAGACGGCGACGCCGACGCGTTTCTGACCCAGATCGAGAGCCAGAATCCGGCCGGCGATCGGCAGGTGGCTTCGCGTTAAGTCGTTTTCGTAATTAGTTTCGTTATTTGGCAATATTGTTTGGGTTGTTTGATTTGGCGCGGAGTATGATTTGACGCCGATTTGGTGTCAAGCGGTCCCGCGCTTAAAGCGTGCAGCAACGAGTTTTATTCAAGTTGTAAAAACATTCAACGAGAAAAGCGTTTGCTTGCACGGCATTTATCGGGCCTGTATGATACGCACCAGCTTCTCGCCTTTGTCCGTCGGCGAGAAAATGGCGGGAATTTGACGGCGATTTCACGATTGAGGTTTTTGATGTCCTTTCGTACAAAATTTGCACTTGTTGTCTTGTCAGCGACGATCGCGCTTTACGCAGTTGTTGGTGGATGGATTCCGACCAGCGCCCAACAGCCCACTAACGACCCGGGCTCACAGCTGCGCATTTTCGAAAGCGTGCTTCAGCATATCCAAAACGATTACGTCGACGAGCCGAACATGGAGAAAGTCCGCGCCGGCGCACTGCGCGGTTTGGCATATGGACTCGATCCATACTCGACATATCTGACGCCCGAGCAAGTGCGCGAATACGGCTCGACCTCGAGAAATAGCCAAGTCGGAATCGGCGCTGAGCTCTCGCAAGTATCTTCCTACCTTTACGTGATCGCCCCGGTGAAGGGTTCTGCTTCCGAGCAGGCTGGATTGCGTGCCGGTGATGTTATCGAATACATCGACAGCAAGGCCACGCGCGATATTTCGCTCTACGACGCGCGTCAACTTTTGAACGGATCTGCGGGCAGCGAAGTAAAGCTTCGCGTGCTTCGTGCGAATTCTCGTCCGGTGACGCTTTCGGTTAAGAGAGCTGCGACTAAAACGCCGGCGGTTGAAACACGAATGGAGACGGGTCGAATCGGAGTTCTGCGTGTTAACAGTTTAGCCGAGGGCGAAGCGGCCGACGTTCGATCGCGTCTGCAGGACCTGCAGAAACAGGGAGCGCAGAAGATCGTTTTGGATCTTCGTGGGGTTGCGAGCGGCTCGTTGAGTGAAGCAGTCAGCGTCGCAAATCTTTTCATCAAGGATGGCGTACTGGCCCAAACAATCGGACGCGAAGGCAAGTCGATCAAGACTTTCACGGCCGAAGAGAAGAATGCGATTTTCCACGGACCGGTGGTCGCGCTGATTGATATCGGCACGGCCGGCGCAGCAGAAGTCGTCGCTTCAGCTTTGCTTGAACGTAAGCGCGGTGAAGTAGTCGGTGAGAAGAGTTTTGGTGCAGGCGCCGAGCAGCAGCTCTTCACGTTGCGCGACGGTGACGGGTTGTTACTTACAACCGTCAAATGGGCTTCGGTGAGCGGAACGCCGTTCTTGGGTTCGGATCGCACTAATTCCGGAGTGAAACCGTCGGTCAAGGTTGAACGTCCGGAGATTGTTGACACGATCGATCCGGAAGATTTGACCGGCAACGACGATGACGCAGTCGTGCAGCCAAACCAGCCGAATGACAAACGAGAGGTCTCGCCGGAGGCGAGTTCGCCGAAACAGCAGCCTGAAGACATTCAGCTGAAGAAGGCGCTGGAACTTCTGCGCGAGCAGGGCGCTTCCGTAAAGAAAGCTGCATAGTCGCTGCTTAGTTAAGAACCAAAAGGCCAGACTGGTTATCCAGGTCTGGCCTTTTTGTTTGAGTGTCCTATTTTCAGAATGTCCGGCAAACTTTAGTTTGTCGCGTGTCGTCGACAAGCTGAAGCTTGTCGGACATCACAATGGAATATTTCCGTGCTTCTTCGGCGGATTAGTATCGCGCTTATTCTCCAGCAGCTTTAAAGCGCGTATCAGCTTGGGCCGGGTTTGCGATGGCTCGATGACTTCGTCGATGAACCCGCGTTCGGCTGCAACGTACGGACTGGCAAACTTTTCTTCCAGCTCCTGAATCCGAGCTCGTCGTGCCGATTCCTGGTCCGCCGCTTCGCTGATTTCCCGCCGATAGAGAACTCCGACCGCTCCTTCCGCGCCCATCACGGCAATCTCCGCCGACGGCCACGCAAAATTGATATCGGTCCGGATGTGTTTCGACGCCATGACGCAATACGCGCCGCCGTAAGCTTTGCGTGTGATCACGGTGATCTTCGGCACAGTTGCTTCGGCGAACGCGAAGAGCAGCTTTGCGCCGTGCCGAATGATTCCTTCGTGCTCCTGGCCCACTCCCGGAAGAAAGCCCGGCACGTCTTCGAAAGTTATGAGCGGAATATTGAAGCAGTCGCAGAAACGAACAAACCGCGCGCCCTTTACCGACGCATCGATATCCAAGACACCGGCAAGGTATGCGGGTTGGTTCGCGACGATTCCAACCGAACGCCCGTCCAGACGAGCAAAGCCAACTACGATATTCGGAGCATAGTGTTGATGCACTTCAAAGAAGTAACCGTCGTCAACTACTTCATGGACCACGTCGCG
This sequence comes from Pyrinomonadaceae bacterium, assembly GCA_963702045.1. Taxonomy (GTDB): domain Bacteria; phylum Acidobacteriota; class Blastocatellia; order Pyrinomonadales; family Pyrinomonadaceae; genus JACMLC01. Next base: position 2,240,620 of record OY969701.1, on the reverse strand, counting down.
AATGTCATACGGTTGATTCGACGCCTCCGGCACGATCGAGTTGAGCTTAAGCTCCGTCCGATCCGCGGGGTCTGTCGAGCGAGTTTGCGGCGGATCATCCTGATTGTTTGATGGAACAAACGACAAGAGCTCTCGAACAAGCTGCAGAGCATGCTGATCCGAATCCGCGGCAAAATGCGCAACGCCCGAAATTCTGTTGTGCGTCATCGCGCCGCCCAATTCTTCCTTGCTGACATCCTCATGCGTGACCGTTTTGATCACGTCCGGCCCGGTGATGAACATGTACGACGTGTCCTTAACCATCACATTGAAATCGGTGATGGCCGGACTGTAAACAGCGCCGCCCGCGCACGGTCCCATGATGCAACTGATCTGCGGCACGACTCCGCTGGCCAAGGTGTTTCGCAGAAAGATATCGGCGTAACCGCCTAGGCTTACAACGCCTTCCTGAATTCGTGCTCCGCCTGAATCGTTCAGTCCAATAATCGGCGCGCCGACCTTCAGCGCGAGGTCCATGACTTTGCAGATCTTGGCGGCATGAGTTTCGGAAAGCGATCCGCCAAAGACCGTAAAATCCTGCGCGAATACAAAGACCCGGCGTCCGTCGATAAGGCCATGTCCAGTCACTACTCCGTCGCCGGGATAGAGTTGCTGGTCCAGGTCAAAGTCGCGCGAACGGTGAACGACGAATTTGTCGAATTCCTCAAACGAGCCTTCGTCCAGCAGAAATTCCAATCGTTCGCGTGCGGTTAGCTTGCCGCTGGCGCGTTGCTTCTCGACTCGGGCTGCGCCTCCGCCTTCTTCTGCTTTGCGAGATTTCTGTTTCAGGCTTTCGAGCTTATCCGGAGTTGCCGGTTGTGGTTTTTGTGTCGCCATAGGTCTGAAGTGATTCTCTTTGTCGGGCCGCGCGAGACTATCATAAGGCAAAAGATAACTCACGCGAATGTCCGACAAACTTCAGTTTGTCGTTTACGTCACAATCGAGTCGTGCCGACGCCGCTCATATTTGAAGAGCATCCTGCAGTTTTTCGAACCTCGACGACAAACTGAAGTTTGCCGGACATTACGCAACCATCCTCCGCCGAAGACTTCTCATTGCCCATTCGATAAACAAAATGGAGATCGTTATCAGGTAAGTCAATTCGAGCAAGTGTCGCTTGGTGAAACTGCCGATCAGACAAGCCCGCGCGAGATCTATCGCATGTGTCAGCGGCAAAGCCCATGCAATCCAACGCAGCGGCGCCGGCAAGACGCTTAGCGGAAACCACGCGCCGCAGATAAAGATCGAGGAAAAGAAGAGAGCCAGGTAAAGATTGAAGGCATCGATGTCTCGGACCTTTGCGGTAATCCCGAGCGAAAGACCCGCGATGAACAGGGCTCCCAGCAACAAGGGAACGGGCGCGAGTGCCGCGAACGGCGACGTTGCCGCACCAAAAACGACCAGTATGAGAAGGATGATAATTGCATCGATAGCGGCTTTGCTGACCGCCCAGAGAATCTCCGCGAATGCGAGCGATTCGGCGTTTACCGGCGTAGCCAAAATTGCGTCATAGGTCGATTGATAGACCATGCGGAAATAGGCCGAGTAGGTTGTCTCAAAAACCGCGCGCATGATGACCGTGAAAGCGAGAACGCCCGCGCCGACGAACGACAGATACGAAATGTTCTCGACTCTGGAAGCGATCAGCGATCCCACGCCCCAACCAAATGCGAAGACCGTGAATATGGGTTCGAGCAGCGGCGCGGCCAACTGCATCTTCCACGTGCGCATGTACACCCGCAGGTTGCGCCGCCAAACAGCCGAGGCGTCGCGCAGGTCCAATCGAGCGAAGGCAAAATTCCAGGAACCCGTCGCCGTTCGTGTAGTCGATACTCCGCGTGCTTGTAATTGATTCTGCATTTCGTGGAGCGTCCCGTCAGCGATCGAAAGGGAACTGACCGGTCTCGATCATCTCGACCAGTGTCTTAACCGCTTCGTTAACGTTTCGCCGTACGTCGTCGGGGTATCCAAACTGCGCGGCGTTGGTTTGAAATTCGTCTTCATCCAAAATGCGATACGAACGATCAGGCGCGACGAGGATGTCGACGTCCAGATCGATATAGCTGAGAACGTCGCCGTCCAGCTCCGGCGGCATATTCACGTTGCAGTAGTAATTGCGCAGCACGCCAGACGGATGTGAAAAGCGAAAGATGTTGTACCAACGATCAGTCCAATAATACTCGGTGCTCAGAGTTCCGCTGGCGATTTGTCCAAGCTGATCGTGTTCGATATCGCTATCAAACGCAGCGTCTAGTACCAGCAACGACCCAACACGCTCAATCAAACGCGCATTCCAACGGCGATTCTCGGTCCCGTCGAATTTGCACGCGCGGACTATCAAATCGGTCGTAGGAGTCAGGTCGTTGGAATCACTCATCAAGATACACTGCGACTATTGCTGCTCAGGCTGAACTAGCTGGAGAAAAACATCCTCGAGATTCGAAGGACGAATCGAAAGCTTATGACCCTCGTAACGCCGGAGCACCGGCGTAAGCAGATCCGGATCAGAAGCGTAGTAGAAGTGAGCACCATTTCTGGCCACAGCGGAAATTTCAGGCTGATGCTCTACCAAATCCGTCGAATCACAATCCCTAATCTCAAGTGCGTAGCGCGACACGCTCTTCTGAATCAATTCAGCCGGCGAGCCCGCCGCGAGAATTTGACCCTTGTCCATCACGATCAGACGCTCACATAACTTCTCAGCCTCTTCCATATAATGTGTTGAGAGCACAATCGTTACTCCACCATCGCGTCGAAGCGATTCGAGCCGCTGCCAGATCTCCTGGCGTACTTGCGGATCGAGTCCCGTTGTAGGCTCATCCAGCACAAGAAGGTTGGGTTGATGCAACATCGCACGCGCTATCATCAACCTACGCTTCATGCCACCTGACAAATCGTCTATGCGCGACGCCGCGCGCGCACCCATACCGACAAAATCCAAAAGCTTCCCACTACGATCGCCCGCCTCGTTCGACGGAATTCGGAAATATCTCGAATAAACCAGCAGATTTTCGATCACGCTGAGATCCGGATCCAAATTGTTTTCTTGTGGGACCACTCCGATACTTGCACGAATTTGTCTTTGATCTCGGCGAACATCGAAACCATTTACCGTCAGATCGCCGGAGGTAAGCGGCGTTCGACACGCGATCATACGCATCGTCGTAGACTTGCCCGCTCCGTTTGGCCCAAGTAATCCGAACGTCTCGCCGGGCTTAATTGTGAAGTTGATCGAGTCGACTACGGGACGTGAATCGTAGACTTTTGTGAGGTCGTTCGCGGCGATCGCATTGTCGAACATGCAGGACAATTATCTAAAGTGAGTACTGAAGGAACTCTCCTTCGCGGCGTCGCAGCTCCTACGCACGAGCATCGACGTCTAACGTATCGTGTTAAAGGTCGGCTGGGCGACGGCTAAAGTAATCAATAAAGAAAAGTGCGTGATTAAACTTTTACTGCGACCGTTTTTTCCAGTCAGCCAGAAATGCGTCGAGGCCTTTGTCGGTCAACGGATGGTTGAACAGTTGGTCTATTACTTTAAAGGGAAGCGTCGCGACGTCGGCGCCCATCCGGGCAGCTTCGATGACGTGGATCGGATGTCGCATGCTTGCCGCCAGCACCTCTGTTCCCCAATCGTAGTTGCGATAGATCTCGATTATCTCCGCCAACAACGCAAGGCCATTCTGGCCAACATCATCGAGTCTGCCGAGGAACGGGCTGATGTATGCCGCTCCAGCCTTAGCAGCCAAAATCGCCTGGCCCGCCGAAAAGCAAAGTGTGACATTAACCTTGGTGCCTTCGTCAGTAAGTTGGCGCGTGGCTTTCAGTCCATCGCGCGTCAGCGGGCATTTGACGACTACGTTGGGAGCGATTCGCGCGTACTCGCGACCTTCGGCCAGCATTCCTTCGGTGTCCAGGCTGGTGACTTCCGCAGAGACCGGCCCCTTCACAATTTCACATATGGCGGCGATATGCTCTTTGAAGTCGACATTGCCTTCCTTTGCAACCAACGTCGGATTTGTGGTCACGCCGTCGATCAATCCCAAAGCCGTCGCTTCTCGAATTTCGCTCAAACTCGCTGTATCGATAAAAAACTTCATTTCTGCCTCCTCAGCATATGAATAAGCGAGCGGGGTTTCTAAACTGACATGCTTACGGACCCACTCTTAACGTTATTCATTAACACTCCGATTCCTTCAACTTCAACCTCAACTAAATCACCTTCATTCAACTTGCCGACTCCCGCCGGAGTTCCAGTCGCGATCAAATCACCGGGGTTCAGTGTCATGACCTGCGAAATGTACTTCACTATGAATGGAACTGAGAATGCCATCGCGGAGGTATGACCATTCTGCTTAACTACACCGTTAACGCGCGTCGTGACCGAAGCATTTTCCGGATCGATGTCAGTTACGATGAAAGGGCCGACCGGGCAAAAGGTATCGAATGATTTAGCGCGAGTAAACTGGCCATCCTTCCTTTGAAGGTCCCGCGCCGTTACGTCATTCAAACAGCAGTATCCCAGTAGGTACGATAGCGGGTCATCGCTCTCGCCAAGCCGGTAAGCCCGACGACCCACCACCAGCCCAAGCTCTCCCTCGTGTTCGACCTGCGTCGATTCCGGCGGCAGATTGATATCTTCGCCCGAGCCGATGATCGCCGACGGAGCCTTCAAAAATAGAAGCGGTTCAGACGGCATCGCATTGCCCAGCTCCGCCGCATGTTCTACGTAATTGCGACCAACGCAGACGATTTTCGAAGGCGTAACCGGAGCCACGAGACGAACGCTGTCCAGCGGAATTTTGTCGCCGGAGCCCGCACGCGGGCGGCTGCCAAACGCATCCGCATCGATCAAAGGCCTAATGCTATCGCCCTCGACGATACCGTAATGCGGGGCATGCATCTCCGCGGATATGAAACGGCACAGCTTCATCTTAAGGCACTGTTTCCGAGACTACTTCCGATCGCGGACTAACGTTTCCGTTCTTGTCGACGGCGGTCAAATAATAGTAGTACTTTTTGCCCGACTCAACTTTGTCATCCTGGAAAGTTGTACGAGTGATTAGCTCGACATTCAGTTTCGTCCAGCGTTCGAACGGCAGATTCTGATCTTCTGATCGATAGATGTTGTAGCCGGCTACATCCAGTTCAGGATTAGCCGGGAAGAACAACGACAGACGTCCGGGAGCAGCCGCGATCGTAATGGACGTCGGCGCCGACGGTGGATAACGATTGCGCGGCGTAACGCTCACCCCATTCGAATTCAGACTCTCAACCGGTTGGCCTCCGGTGCCGAGCGAAACAGAACGGACGAAGTACTGCGTTGGCGCGTCGAAGGTCACGCTCTTGTCCAAATATGAAGTGTCGGTGACCGGGTCCGAATTGATCTTAATCGCTTTGTCTTTAGTCTCGCCCGGCGAAATTCGGTAGACGTTATAGCCAAGCAAATTCACCGGAGTCGATCCCTCGATGTTCTGCGCAGGCGGTTGCCACGAAAGCGCAATTCCATCTTCGCGTTCCTGGGCGGTTAAAGCATTCGGCGGAAGCGCAACTCTGGCGGTCGGTTCGATCAATAGGAAATTCGAAAAAGAAGCTCGCTGGCCCTCAGCGTTGACGTAGCGGATCGCGTATCGCAAGCGGGACGCTTCTCCGCCAAACTGAAGCGCGTCGCGGTAGGTTAGCGTGTCTCCGCCCGATCTGATCGCATCGTAATCAACCGAACCGATAAGCGTCGAGCGTGCGCCAAACTCTTCTTCCGTCAACGGAAGCGGCGCGTCTACCCTTTCCGCCAGTCGATAGACATCTACACGGCGAATACTCTGAACGCTTCCGTCGGGCGCATTTCGCTGCGGCGCGGGCCAGGCCAAAACAATCTGATTGCCTTGCTGCGAACCCGTCAGCCCTTCGGTTCGCTGCGGGACACGCTCAACCGGTGGCTGCGGCGGGCGACGTTTGCCACAACCGGAAAAGAGCAAAGCGAGGGCAAGTAGGCAGAAGAAACCCGAGCCTGATTTGGAAAAGCGAATATACGAGTTGCTTTGCAAAGGAAGTTGTCGGAGCCGCACAATAGAAGTTCTATTTGATGTTCGCTGCTTCACAAGATGTACCGGCTGAGGTCTTGATCTTTCACGGTTTCGGACAGCATTCGGTTTACGTAATCCGCGTCCAGACGCTGCTCTTTTGGTTCCAGGTCCGGCCCTTCAAAACTTATTTCGTCCAGCAATTTCTCCATAATCGTGTGCAGACGTCGCGCGCCGATATTCTCGGTTTGCTCGTTCACGCGAGCCGCTAACTCCGCAATAGTCGAAATCGCGTCTTCCGTGAACTCGAGTTGAATGCCTTCAGTTTCCAGAAGCGCCTGGTACTGCTTGATCAGCGCGTTCTTGGGTTCGGTCAAAATTCGCTTGAAGTCCTCGATGGTGAGCGACTCCAACTCGACGCGAATTGGAAAGCGGCCTTGCAACTCGGGTATCAGATCAGATGGCTTGGAAACGTGGAAAGCCCCTGCAGCAATAAATAAGATGTGATCAGTTCTGACCATTCCGTAACGCGTGTTGACCGTGGTGCCTTCGACGATCGGAAGGATGTCGCGCTGGACGCCCTCGCGCGAAACATCCGGTCCGCCGCCGGACTCGCGGCCCGCGATCTTATCTATCTCGTCAAGGAAAATAATGCCCGCGGTTTCGACGCGCTCGAGTGCTGCGCGAGCCACCGTGTCCATGTCGATCAGGCGTTCCTCTTCCTCCTGCATCAAATATTCCATCGCCTCGTCGACACGCATTTTTCTATGCTTGGTACGGCCCTGAAACATGTTCCCCAGCATGTCTTTCATGTTGATGCCCATCTCTTCAATGCCTTGTGGGCCGGCAAGCTCGATGGTGGGAAAATTCTTTTCGCGGACTTCGATTTCAACAATTCGGTTGTCGAGTTTGCCGGCGCGAAGTTGGGTGCGCAGTTTTTCGCGCGTCTTTTGAAGATTGTCATCGCGCACGGGAGGCTCGCTCTCAACCGGAGCCTCGATCTCTTCCTGATCAAAATCAAAGTAACCAATCGAAGATGATGACTTGGAGGGCGGCAAAAGCAGATCAAGAATTCGCTCTTCGACGTTGAGCTCGGCTTTGTCCGCAATTTCGTCGATCTTCTCAGCGCGCGTCATCTCTACTGATATCTCGGTCAGATCACGAATCATGCTTTCGACATCGCGGCCAACGTAACCGACTTCCGTAAATTTCGACGCTTCAACTTTAAGAAAAGGCGAGTTAGACATTCGAGCAAGCCTGCGTGCGATTTCAGTCTTTCCCACACCCGTCGAGCCGATCATGATTATGTTCTTCGGCATGACGTCGGCGGCCATCTCGGGTTCCAGCTTTTGACGCCGCACACGATTTCGCAACGCGATCGCCACGGCGCGCTTCGCGTTTCTCTGGCCCACGACATGCTTGTCGAGTGCCGCTACGATTTGTCGAGGTGTTAGCTCGTCTAGCCTTAGCTCGTCTTCCACGTCACCTGATAAGTAAATGACCATTTCTGCTCAAGAACCTGGGCGCGAATTCTGCCGACGCAGGTCGTTACAACTCCTCAACGATCAAACTGGTGTTTGTATAAATACAGATCTCGCCGGCGATCCGAAGCGCGGCCGTTGCAATTTCCGCCGCGGACATATCTGTGTGTTGGACCAATGCGCGCGCAGCCGCCAGAGCGTACGAGCCGCCTGAACCGATTGCCAGGACTCCATCATCCGGAGCAATCACGTCTCCGTTACCGGACAACAGGAACGAGGTCTTTTCGTCGGTTACGATCAGCAGCGCTTCCAGATGGCGCAACGCTTTGTCGGTGCGCCACTCCTTACTTAATTCGATAGCGGCTCGTTCAAGGTTGCCCTGATACTGCTCGAGCTTCGCTTCGAATCGAGTTAGCAAAGAGAACGCGTCCGCCGTCGCTCCGGCAAAGCCCGCCAGGATCCGGTCGTTGTAGAGCCTGCGCACTTTTCGCGCGCCGGACTTCATCACAGTTTCACCGAGCGTGACCTGTCCGTCGCCGGCCATGGCTACACGACCGCCTTGGCGCACGAGCAAAATGGTCGTGCTACGTATCCTTGATTTGTCTGCTTTCATGACAGTGAAGCACTATAGGAAGTCGTATCCAGTGAAGTCAAGCCGGGCAATCGTTGGGTAATCGCCGAGTAATCGCCGAGTACTCAATGCGACTTTGCAATGCATATTCGCGCCGGCAGAAACTGCCGAATTGAGCGTTGAGAAAGAATATGAGATAAGATTGAAGTGAATCTGATCGGCCTTGATTCGACATTCTAATCGCATGAAATCTGAATCAGCACCTAAGTTTCGGAATCAACATCCGCGCATAGGCATCACTATGCGCATTGAGCTGGAGACAGACCGCTTTTACCTCGCGCGACATTACAGCGAGGCGGTTCAAGCAGCTGGCGGAGTGCCGGTTCATATCAGCTTGATACCCGACGCGGAATATATTTCATCGGTGATGGATGGACTGGATGGGATTCTGCTTCCGGGTAGCGATTCGGACGTAGATCCGGCGCGTTATCAAACGGATCCACATCCAAATTTGGGAAGCGTGCATCCGATAAAGGATCAGACTGACGTACTTGTTCTGGAACAGATCGAGCTTCGAAAAATGCCGTTGTTGGCTATTTGCTTTGGGATGCAGATTTTGAATGTGACACGCGGCGGGCGTTTGGTTCAGGACATTCAGTCGCAACTTCCGGCGGCAATCAAACATCAGCAGGGTTTGCCTCGCGATCACCGGTCGCATGCTATTCGAATCGAGCAGGGAAGTGCGCTTTCTGAATTGGCTGAGAGCGAAACTGCATTTGTAAATAGCCATCACCACCAGGCGATCGACACGGTTGGGCGCGATTTGATTGCAACGGCGTGGACGTCGGACGGAATAACCGAGGCGATGGAAGATTCCAGAGAAGATAGATTTGTCTGTGCGGTGCAATGGCATCCGGAGATCGGATGGCGGGATGATCCACTTTCACAGAGGATCTTTCGTAAATTTGTGGATGCGGCTGAACGGTTCGCCGAAGAGAATGGTGCGAAACGACAGCTGGAGAGAGCCAACGACAGCGCGTCCGATAACGTAAGGGATTTTAGCTTCGCGTCGTAGTTGTTAGCTGGAGGGGAATGGATCTGAGCAGTTCAGGGCTGGACCTTAAGGGGCGAGTGGCGCTGGTCACGGGTGGGTCTCGTGGAATCGGTCGAGCGACCGCAGAACTCTTGGCCCAACATGGCGTAAGTGTAGTCGTCAATTATGTCAGGGAAGAGGACGCGGCGGCGGCCGTAGTAAAGACGATTGAAGAATTTGGCGGGAACGCGCTGGCGGTTAAGGCAGACGTTTCGCGGATTCAAGATTCTGAGGCATTACTTGAGAAAACACTTGAACGTTTTTCGCGGCTAGACCTGCTTATTTGCAACTCCGGTATTTGGGAAGGCGCCCCACTCGCGGAAATGTCCGAGGAACTTTGGGACCGCGTGATTGATGTGAATTTGAAAGGCACCTGGACGATCTGCAGAGCTGCGACTCCGGCAATGAAGAAGCAGAATTTCGGAAAGATCGTTATCGTCAGCTCAACTGCCGGACAGCGAGGAGAAGCCAACGTATCAAATTACGCAGCATCAAAAGGCGGGCAAATCTCTTTCATGAAATCGCTCGCAGTTGAAGTGGCACCTTATGGAATTAACGTGAACTGCGTGGCTCCCGGTTGGGTTGATACCGAGATGACAGCTCGTGTTTTTGCGGCTGAATCCTTTCGAAGGGAAGTCACTGAATCTATCCCGTTGAGACGAATTGCCACCGCTGAAGACATTGCGCGACCAATCGTATTCTTGTGCAGTAACTGGGCACGACACATCACCGGCGAAGTCCTGAGCATAAATGGTGGTTCGGTGCTTTAAGAGAATGCGGGTAATCCGCGAAAGACTTAAACGAATTTCTGAGCTCGGCTTATGACAACGAAGATTGAATTGGGAATCGAACGACTAATTCGCGAACCGAAGCGCTATCTAAATGGGCATCGGATTGGGTTGATTTGCAACCAGGCGTCGGTTGATCACTCGCTTCAACACAGCGCTGATCTTCTGTTACGGGCGCCTGGAGTAGAACTAACCGCGCTTTTCGGGCCGCAACACGGAATTCGCGGCGAAGTCCAGGACAACATGATCGAGACTGATCATGCTATTGATCAGGCGACCGGCCTTCCTGTGTTTTCGCTCTACAGCGAAACTCGCGAACCCACCGGCGAAATGCTCGACAAGATCGATGCGTTTGTATTCGACATGCAGGATGTCGGCTGTCGCATCTATACGTTCGTCTACACGATGGCGAATTGTATGCGGGCGGCAAGCAGGACCGGAAAGAAAGTAATTGTCTGCGATCGCCCGAATCCAATTAACGGACAGATGGTTGAAGGGAATGTGCTTGAGCCGGAATTTGCTTCATTCGTGGGTCAGTTTCCGATTCCGACCAGGCATGGAATGACCGTGGGCGAACTGGCCAGGATGTTTCATGAGCACTTTGACGTGAAGTGTGAACTTGAAGTCATCGATATGGAAGGTTGGAAACGCGATTATTGGATGGACGAGACGGATGCGCCGTGGGTGATGCCATCTCCGAATATGCCGACGGTCGAGACCGCGACTGTTTTCCCCGGCACGGTTCATTTAGAAGGAACTCAAGTCTCGGAAGGCCGCGGAACCACACGCCCATTCGAGCTTATTGGTGCGCCGTATATCAACAGCGATAAGCTGGCGGATCATCTGACAAGAATGCAGTTGCCGGGCGTATTTTTCCGGCCTTGCGGATTCAGACCTACGTTTCAAAAGCACGCCGAGCAGATTTGCGGCGGTGTTCAAATACACGTAACTGACCGCACGACGTTTCGGCCAGTCGTAACCGGAGTCGCTATCGTTAAAGCGATCTATGAACTCTATCCTGACGACTTTGCCTGGAAATTGCCGCCGTACGAATATGAGTTTGATAAGAATCCGTTCGATGTTATCGCCGGTACCGATAGCCTTCGAGCGCAAATCGAGAACGGTGAGCCTACCGATCAAATTGTTGAATCATGGAGCGCACCGCTTCAAGATTTTCTACAAGTCCGCAAGGAGTTTTTGAGCTACGAATAGTCCGACAGCTTTCGAAGGAGAGCTTTTACCTTAACTTCAGTCGACTTGCCGACGACTGAAGTGATCTCTTAGCGATGGAAACGAACGAGACTACATTTGATAAGTTGCTTGAAGAATGTGAACGCCTGCACGGACACATTTGTCCGGGTCAACTTCTTGGTGTGCGTATGGCGTTGTTAGGTTGTGAACTTGTCGGGATCGAAGAACCGAAAGGGAAGGATCGAAAGAAACTGATCGTATGGGTTGAGATCGATCGCTGCATGACCGATGCGATTAGCGCGGTTACGGGCACCAGGCTGGGCCGCAGAAGTTTGAAGTTTGTCGATTACGGAAAAGTCGCCGCGACTTTTTTGAACACGGAGACAGGGAAGTCGGTTCGAATTGTTGCGCGCGACGATTCAAGAGAGTTGGCGGAAGCACGGTTTCCGCAGATTGGGTCGAAGAAAGAAAGACAGATGCTGGCATACAGAGCGGCTAGCGATACCGAACTTTTCAATATTCAGACTGTTAAAGTAAATTATTCAGAGATGGATTTGCCTGGCGGTCCGCGGTCGCGCGTAGTTTGTGAGAAATGCGGAGAGAGTATCAACGACGGCCGCGAGCTCAAGGGAGAGAACGAAGAGAATCTTTGCAGCGTTTGTTTTTCAGGTGGCTATTACCTGGACGCCAAAGAAGTCCGAAACCCAGCCGCGCGTCTGATAACGTAGGCGATTAAGAAACCGTGTTCAAGCTTTTCCCGCAATTTATTCGGCTGGTTCTCTCAATAGCGGCCATTTCCTTGCTACTTGGAATTACGTCCGTCGTGAGCGGACAAAGCGGACGACAATCGAAGAAGGCCGGGGAAAGCAGGAGCGCGATCGAGGAACCGGATGACAACGGTTCGATCAGAGTCCGAACCGACGAGGTCTTGCTTCATGTCACGGTTCGCGATCAATCGGGAACATTGCTCACCACTTTACAGCGCGATCGATTTTTTGTTTATGACGAACGCGATCGACAGGAGATTCTCGGTTTTCATCAGACACGCGCGCCGCTTAAGATAGTTTTATTGCTTGATGCATCGCGAAGCGCTTTCAGTCACATGCGCGCGATCCGCGAGGCTACCAGCAGATTTCTGGAGAGACTCAATCGCGACGATCAGGTATGTGTGATGCAGTTTTCCGACCGGGTCGAGCTGCTTCAGGATTGGACACCGGTCGCAGAGCAAAGACCGATTTTGAAGGCGCTCGAGTGGCGATATCATCCTGGCAGCTCTACCACTTTTTACGACGGTCTTTATCTGGCAGCGACGGAACAGCTTGCTAGAGTCGAAGGTAGAAAAGTCGTCGTGCTCGTGACCGACGGAATTGATACCGCGGACCGTAAACGAGCCAGCGCCGCTGACGCGATCAATGCAATTCGGCGGTCAGAAGCCAGTGTTTATGTTATTAGTTTGACAGAGAGCCTGCGAGAGGCTTTGGCTAAGAGCGAAGGCGGCTGGCTTGCACGGATGTTTGGCGGGTACGATCCCAAGCAGGCTGATCAGTACCGCGAGGTGATCGACGATGCCGAGGACAGACTCGGAAAGATCGCACAGGAGACCGGGGGGCGGATGTACTTGCCCCGCGAGGACAAGGATCTTGCGCCGGCATTCGATTCGATCGTCGAAGAGTTTCAGTCACAGTATGTAATTACGTTCAAGCCGTCTAATCGAGCACGAAAAGGCGAGTACCGGCGATTGAGAGTTCTGGTGACTCCCGGCGGATACGAAATTTCAACCCGACAAGGATATGTCGGACGCAGTTAAGCTAGTGTCAAAAGGAGAATGCATTTGGCTGAGCGAGGAGCAGAAAGAGCGGCTGTTGTTCCTGAGGTAGCGCCGGTTACAGCATGGCTGGCCGGCCTTCTGGGATGGTTACTTCCGGGCGCGGGACATTTGGTGGCAGGTCGTTGGATACGCGGACTGGTGCTGGGCGGAACAGTCTGGTTGATGTTCATTCTCGGACTCTGGCTGGGTGGACATCTGTTTCCGATTTGGGGACCGCGGGACGAAGGTAGCGCGCTCTTGCTGCAGATCCCGCCCATCATCGCCAACATTGGCGCCGGCGCGCTTTACCTTTTTTGCTATGTGACCAATACGGGCTTTCTGGACCAGGCGAAACTTTCGACTTATGAGTACGGAAATACGTTCCTGCTGGTGGCCGGCTTACTGAATTATTTGGTTGCGCTTGATGCGTTTGATATCGCCGCGGGGAGAAAGCCTTGAAACATATATTGGTCATGACACTGTTCGCTGCGATCGTTTCGGTCGTGTTTGGATCTGTAGCGCGGGACACCTTGCGCGACAGGTTTTTCTACGGTCTTAAGATATTTGGCGAGTTTATGGGCATCGGACTGGCTTTGGCCTGGTTGCTTTACTTTCTTCCTGCTCGGTAGTTGTCAACTTCTGGAATTCCCCTTTCCCCCGGGTCTCCCTTGCACATTACCCGAATAAATGGGCCAAATAGAAACCGAAGCAATTGTGCTGCGCACATATGATCTGGCCGAGGCTGACAAGATCGTTGTCTGCCTAACCCGAGAGGCGGGCCTCGTGCGTGCAGTAGCGAAAGGCGCCCGCCGTCTGAAGAGTCGATTCGGCGCAGGGCTCGAGCCGTTTACTTTCATCTCATTGGTGTATTTCGAACGTGAAGGTCGCGATCTGGTCTCGCTTCGCCAGTTGGAGATACGCAAGTCGAATTTCAAGCTGGCTGGAAACGTAGACATCGTGACCGCGATGGCGTACATGAGCGACCTGGTGATGGGCTTCGCTCCGCCGCACGAGCCAAACGAGAAGATGTACAGGATGGTGGTTGCGTGTATGGACGCCATCGAGAATTCACCTGACGAGTTCGAATCAGCATTGCGCTATTTCGAGGTCTGGACGCTTTTGTTGGGTGGATTTTTTTCCGTTATGAAGAACTGCTTTCATTGCGGAGAAAAGCTCGAGGGGCAGCAAAGCGTGTATGTCGATTCCGAACTCCGCCAGTTGTGTGAAAAATGCGGAAAAGGCCAGGCAAGGCGAATCTCCGGTGAGACCAGGGGAAACCTGGTTTCGATCCAACGCCTTCCGCCTGCTAAATACATGGAACAGGCAACGCAGAACTCTGAGGTTACGAAAAGGGAACTGACACATCTAACGCAGTGGTTTATTCAACACGTGCTTGAGCGCGACGGCGCTGAACGCAGGATGCAAGGCTAGTGCGAATTTTCGGCAGCCGAAATCGCGAACAGTAAAACAGATGATCGGCGGGAGCTTAATTCGAAGTTACATCGTTAAGGCGATAGCGCCTTACCTGCTCCTATCTCTGTTCCTTCTTACGATGATCCTGTTTGTGCAGCAAGCCAGCCGTTTCGCTGAGTTGTTGCTGGCAACCCAGGTTCCTCTTCCATTGCTTGCCGAAGTCGCGTTGTCGATCGTCCCGAATGTCCTGGCGTTCACTTTGCCGATGGCAATCCTGGCCGGCACGATTATCGGGTTCGGCCGCATGAGCAGCGACAGCGAACTGGTTGCGATGCGCGCCGCCGGCGCCAGCAATTTGAGTTTGCTGATGCCGGTGCTGACCATCGGTCTTTTCTTTTCGATATGCGCAGCCTACGTCAATTTGGAAATGGCGCCACAGGCCGCTCAGTCTTTGCGTCGCGCCGGGATTCAGGCGGCGCTGCATAGGCTCGACTCACCGGTTGAGCCACGAACCTTCACAACTGAAATTCCGGGCTACGTCGTCTATGTTCGCGATGGCGACAAGGTGCAGGGACGTTGGGAACGCGTCTTCATTTATTCAGAAGACAAGTCCGGATCGGTCCGTCTGATAACGGCCCGTTCGGGCCGAATCGACGCCGCTGCCGAACAGTCCGAGTTGGTCTTAACAGATGCAGTAGCTACAACAATCCCAGCAAACAAGACCGGCAGCGAGCAAGGCCAGTACATAACTGAAAAATTGGCGCAGCTGCGGGTAGTTCTCGAAACGGGGCGTAAGGGATTGCTCGAGCGACTTCGGCGCGACGACCCGGATCCGGAGGAAATGGGGTTCGCGCAGTTGCGCGCGTATGCGAATGCTCGAATGGGTGAAAGGGAAGGACGCGAATCGGCAACTCTGTTACACCGAAGAATTTCTCTTTCGGTTGCCCCGTTGGTCTTCGCTCTTCTAGGAGCGAGCCTGAGCCTTTACCTTCGTCGCGCCGGACGCGGCTGGGGAAGCCTTGTATCGCTGATCGTCTTGATTGCGTATTACATGCTGTCTCTTTTCGGAGAGCAGTTGGCTCGTAAGGGGACGATTCCGCCGTACGTCGGTTCGTGGGCCGCGACGGTTATTGCCCTCGGAGTTTCGTTCACCTTGCTGGTTCCGAACCTGGTCAAGTCTTTCGCGCGTTCGCCAAAACCGGTTGACGAAAGTGAAATCGCCATCGCAAGTGAACGAAGGCCGGACTCTTCGTCAGCTCAAGAGCGCCCGCGTCTCCTTAGCTTTCCCAGCCTGGTTGATATGAATCTGCTCCGATCGCTTACCACAAATTTCGTTTTCGCGTATGTGACGCTGATCGCGATTTTTCTTATCTTCACTCTCTTCGAACTCTGGCGATTCATCGCGCCGTCGCGCGACGCTTTGGTCCTGGTGGGCAAGTACTTGCTCTTTCTCTTGCCGCTCGCAACCGTACAGCTGATGTCGGCCAGCCTGTTGATCTCGGTCCTTGTTACTTACGCGTTGATGGCCAGACGAAGTGAAGCTGTCGCTTGCTGGGCCAGCGGCCAAAGCGTTTACCGCTTAATCATTCCGGGAATTGCGTTCGCGCTCATGGTTGGGTTGGGTGTGATGCTCGTTCAGGAGAAATTGCTTCCAAAGGCGAATCTTAAGCAGGACGCGCTGCGTTCGCAGATTCGAGCCGGCGTTGCTCACAGCATAACGGACGTGGGGCGACAGTGGCTGGCCTCAGCTACTACTTCAAGCGGACGTCTTTACTCTTATGAAGTGGATGAAGGCGAGGGAAGGCTGCTGGAACCAAAAATTTACGAGTTCGATGCTGAGGGAGTTCATCTGCAACGAATCGTGCTGGGGAAGTCGGGTACCTGGGCCGGCGATAAGACGCTCGATGTGGATGACGCCACGGTTGTATCGCTGGCAACGACGCCGCTCGAACGTGAAGAGCATCAATTAGTTAAAATCGAAGGAACCGAACCCGCAGAAGCGTTTAAGCTCAGGCTTAACAAGCCTTCCCATCTAAGCGCCAACGAATTAAGCAGCTACATAACGACGATTAAACCGAGCGGTCGGAACGTGGTTCCGCTTTCAATTGCGCTACAAAAAAAATATGCGGAACCCCATACACCATGGATCATGGCTTTGTTTGGGATTCCGCTGGCACTCGCGTTCGGCCGGCGTAGCGCGGTAGCCGCGCTCGCCTCGGCCGTAGCGATCGGGTTGGGTTATTGGGGAATCGCTGGAACCTTCCAGCAACTTGGCGAATACGGACTACTCTCGCCCATGGTCGCGGCCTGGTCGCCGCTTCTGATTTTTGCAGCGCTAGGGGTTTATCTCTTAACCCGCATGAAAACCTGAAACCTGTTCTAGGTCCCGGTTTCCCAGCTGTTCAAGTACTCGAGCTGCTCAGGCGTCAAAGTATCGATCGCAATTCCCAGCGCTCTAAGCTTCAAGCTCGCGATCTCGGTATCAACTTCCTGCGGCAGCGTGTGCACGCCGGGCGAAAGCTGGCCCTTCTTCTTCACCAGGTATTCGGCTGAAAGTGCCTGATTGGCAAAGCTCATATCCATGACGCTAGCCGGGTGACCCTCAGCAGCAGCTAAATTGATCAAGCGACCTTCACCCAGGACGATCACTCTGTGTCCGTTGTCCTTAACTTTGTACTCTTCAACGAAGGGACGGAGAGTCACTACCGGCTCGGACATATCGCGCAGTGAAACCAGGTTCAACTCGAGATCGAAGTGCCCGCTGTTACAAACGATCGCGCCGTCCTTCATCTGCGCAAAGTGCGATTGATCGATGACGTGTCTATTACCGGTGACGGTGACGAAGATATCGCCGATGGCCGCGGCCTCGGAAATCGGCATGACGCGGAAGCCATCCATGACCGCTTCCACCGCTTTGATCGGATCGATTTCAGTAACAACAACGTTCGAGCCCATTCCGCGCGCGCGCAACGCGATGCCTTTACCGCACCAACCATATCCAACCACGACCAGAGTTCGTCCAGCCAGAAGAATATTCGTAGCGCGAATGATTCCATCAAGCGTCGACTGACCGGTTCCATAACGGTTGTCGAAGAAGTGCTTGGTCTGAGCGTCGTTCACTGCGATCGACGGAAACGTAAGCACACCTGCCGTTTCCATGGCCCGCAAACGAACGATGCCGGTGGTGGTCTCTTCAGTCGAACCAATCAAGTCTTTGGTAAGTTCTGGATGCTCTTTAATCAAAGTAGCAACCACGTCCGAACCGTCATCGATGATGATGTTCGGCTTGAACTCAAGCGCTCTGCGAACGTGTCGATTGTAGGTCTCGGTCGATTCGCCCTTGATCGCGAACACCGGCACTCCCCAGTCATTTACTAATGACGCAGCGACGTCGTCCTGTGTGGACAGGGGATTAGAGGCGATCAGCAAAGACTCCGCGCCGCCGGCTTGCAGGGCCCTGACCAGGTTGGCAGTCTCGGTAGTAACGTGCGCGCAGGCGGCAATTCGAATGCCCTTCAGTGGCTTTTCGTTACCGAATCGTTCGCGAATCAATCGCAGAACAGGCATCTCGCGTTCGGCCCACTCAATCCTGCGTTTTCCGTCAGGAGCCAGGTCTGGGTTCTTAATATCAAAATCAACCGCTTTTGTTGCACTCATTCAGAATGTCCTCACTAATGTTAAGGGAAAAAATAATTACCGTTGAATAGACGACGTTCTTATACTCCGGCAGCGCTTCGAAGAGCTTCGGCTTTGTCCGTCATTTCCCAGGAAAAGCCCGCGTCGTCTCTACCGAAGTGTCCGTAGGCGGCCGTCTTCTTGTAGATGGGTCTGCGAAGTTTAAGTTCGTCGATTATTCCCTGTGGAGTTAATTGGAAGTGTTCGCGCACCAGCGAAGCGAGTTTGCTTTCGTCAAGTCGTCCGGTGCCCTTGGTATCGACCATAACCGAAACGGGATCCACCACACCAATCGCATAGGCAAGCTGGACCAGACATCGCTCAGCCAATCCGGCCGCGACGATGTTCTTGGCGGCGTAACGAGCCATGTATGCGGCCGATCGATCTACCTTGGTGGGATCTTTGCCGGAGAACGCGCCGCCACCGTGCGGTGCGTAGCCTCCGTATGTATCGACGATGATTTTGCGTCCGGTCAGGCCGGCGTCGCCCTGCGGTCCGCCCGTGACGAACCGGCCGGTAGGATTAATGTGATACTTGGTCTTGTCGTCGCGCAGCTCTGTGGAAACCGTGTGCTCAATGATTTTTTCGAGCACTTCGGTCCGTAACTGTTCGGTCGTTACGTTGGCATCGTGCTGGGAAGAAATGACCACAGCGTCGACGCGAAAAGGCCGGCCGTCTCTATATTCGATAGTTACTTGTGACTTGCCGTCAGGTCGCAGGTAGGGAAGTTCCCCGGATTTCCGGGCTTCCGAAAGCCGCCTCGAGAGCTTATGCGCCAGCTGGATAGGAAGCGGCATCAGCTCGGGCGTCTCGTTACACGCGAATCCGAACATCAGGCCCTGGTCGCCGGCGCCGCCGGTATCAACTCCCATGGCAATGTCCGGTGACTGGGTCCCCAACGCGTTGAGCACGCTGCAGGTGTCGCAGTCGAAGCCATATTTTGCGCGGGTATAGCCGATTTCTCGAATAGTTTCGCGGGCGACCCTGGAAAAGTCGACGTTTGCCGTAGTCGTGATTTCGCCGGCGATTACGACAAGCCCCGTGGTGACCAGCGTTTCACAGGCCACGCGTCCCGTTTGGTCTTCCGTCAACACCGAGTCCAGGACTGCGTCAGAAATCTGATCGGCAATCTTATCCGGATGTCCCTCTGTAACTGATTCGGACGTGAATAGATACGTTCCTGCTGTGCTCAAAAGAATTGCTCCTTCTTGTTTGATTGAATGCCTGAAGGTGTAAAAGACCGCGTAATGTAGCAGTCAGGGAATTTAGTGTCAAGGAGAGGCCTTTTAGCCAGAATAACGGTGGCTCGGTGGTGACGGCTTTGTTGAGAAAGGATGGAATAGCTTTGAAGTATCAGGCCCATACTTAAACTACATAATCTTTATTATCGGACGCAGTAGTTATGCTTAAGCCCGCGCCGCTTGACCGTCCAATAGGTCTCTTATACATTGCACCTTCGAGTTCGTTACTTCGCTTTCATAAAGGTTCATGGCTATCAAAATAGAAAATAATGCCTCCGCGGCGCTTCCCCGCAAGTCTTCCCTCTGGATCGACGACATTTTCAACAGTCTGCCCAAGGAGCATTTGAGAGGCCTCGATCGTGTTCGTCTGGTTGATGTGATTTCCGACCCACGGATTAAGTCGTTCAATCAGCGATCGGAACTGCCCGGCCTATATCATCCGCGCCAGGGCGCTCAGGCTGCCTGGCTCGAGGTTGCAGTCGGAGTCCTCTTGCCTTCAGACAAGCCTTTCCACAAAAGGCTGATGCCGAGGCTTTCGTTCAAAGGCAATCTGGCGGCGGTAATTTTTTCGCTGGTAGGACAGCACTATCACATGACGCTGCGACATTCGGTTAAGAAGTCGCAGGTCGAAACTGCGGTGCGCACTTATACCGAAAAGCATCTTCGCGCGTGGCACCAAAAACAAGGCGGCATGCGCGCAAAACTCTTCAAACCATTCCAGCCTACAATTGAACGTTGGGGTCGTGCGCTGCAAAAGCGTGCGGCGAGCGAGCAGAAAAAGCGGCAAGCGAGCCACTCGTAGCAGTTCAATCCAGGATTTCCTCTGTAGCTTCTTGAGAGGAGCGCTCTTCTGCGTCTAACTTATCTGCGATCTCTCTGAGCGCCGCGGCGATCTCCGACCGCTCGACTTTGGATCTACGAAATTTCAGATCCATTCGAAATTCCTTGTTTGGCGCGGCGAAGTGGAAGACGAACGGACGACTCGCTTCGCTCAGAGTCGAGGCAGTTCCCTGTGATCGACGCGATTCCCGAGCCTCTTCGCGAGTCAAACCTTGCGACGTGATCTCGTCGGCCATCCTCTGCATTGTCTCGTCATCTGGTTGGCGCGCGATCTGAAGTAAGAGAGACTTAGAATTGATGTCAGCCTGTCGGCACTGCGTACGAATTGATTCCGGAAGCTGGGCAATCGACATCGATTCGGTTACTGTGGTCCGGCTCTTACCCATCTTCCGCGCGACCTCTTCATGGGTGTAACCAAAACGATTACGTAGCGATAACAAACCGTCAGCCTCTTCCCAAATCGTAAGATCTTTTCGTTGAAGATTCTCGATCAAGGCTATCTCGGCAACGGCGTTGTCCTCGACGTCCATCTCGATACAAGGAACTTCCGTTAAGCCGGCTTCCCTTGCAGCTCGCCACCGACGCTCGCCCGCAATGATCATCCACCGTCCGATCATCTTGAGCGGCTTAACCAGGAGCGGCTCGAGCACACCGTTTTCGTTGACCGACGCCACCAGCTCAGTCAGATCACCAATCTCGACGCGTGGCTGTTCAGGATTTGGATCCAGCTTGTCTACGGCGATCAGCCTTCCCACCGGAGCGGGACGGTGCGACGCCAGTTCTTCCACATAATGCGCGTCATGGCGCATTTGTAAGCCGGTTGGGAGTCCTCTTTTAGACACGACTGATCACCTCTTCACAGAGTTTGGAATATTCAGTGGCGCCCGAAGAATGCGGAGCAAAAGTGAAAATTGCTTCTTTATATGCCGGCGATTCTTCAAGCCTAACGCTTTTCGTGATGACGGTTTCGAATAGCTTCGCTCCGAACACTCGTCGAATCTGCTCGTGAACTTCTCGGGCCAACGTGGTTCGCTTGTCATGTAAAGTGACGAGCACGCCCAAAACCTGCAGATTCGGATTTGGCCGGGCTTTCACTTTTTCGATCGTTTCGAGCAGGTCGTCGGTTCCTTCCAAAGCAAAGTACGAAGACTGAATCGGAATCAGAACATGTGAAGCTGCCACCAACGCGTTCACCGTTATCAGTCCAAGCGTTGGCGGAGTGTCGATGATGACGACGTGATACTTTTCTCGAAACGATTCCAACCGGTCCTTCAGCCTGAATGGAGCGTCAAAATCTCCAACCAATTTTGCCTCGAGTTTAGCCAGGCTGATCCGCGCAGGAATTATGTCGAGTCCCTTTACCGAAGTCGGATAGATTGAGGAAGCCCAGTCGCCGTCGCCGTCCATCAAAACCTCGTAGGCCGAGCGATCGATGGTCATCAAATCAAGAAAAGTTATCGAGCTGTTGCTTTGGGGATCGAGATCGATCAACAGAACGCGTTGTCCGCGCCGCGCAAAGGCCGCTGCGAGATTGATCGCGGTGGTGGTTTTTCCCACGCCACCCTTTTGGTTGGCGATCGCGATTACCGTTCCAGACTCCACGTCAGTCTTCATCATTTCGCTCTCAGGCAAATCCAAAACATCAACCTCGGGTCACGGCAATCCGCCTTACATCGGCAGACCTGAATGGGCAGACTTACATGGGCAGATCGCCGGCTTCGCCGATTACATCGGGCCACTCTTCTTCCTCGCCGCCTTCGCTTTCGATCTCCGCGTCTTCTCCATCAGACACGGTATTCCGAGAAGCCTTGATAACTTCGTCGTTAACAAAGATCGGGCAGTCAGCGCGAAGCGCGAGCGCGATGGCGTCCGACGGCCGCGAGTCGAGCATGATGACGGTTCCATCGACGTGTCGCATCTGAATGATTGCAAAAAAAGTGTTATCGCGCAGTTCTGTGACGACGACTCGTTCGACGCTCGATCCCATCTCGACGATAAGGTTGCGCAAGAGGTCGTGCGTCATGGGACGTTGCGGAGTAACCTTCTCGATCTCGAGCGCGATCGCATTCGCTTCGTACGCGCCGACCCAGATCGGCAACATGGTGTCGCTGCCGATGTCCTTAAGAATGATGATTGGCGTTCCGCTGTTCGGGTCCATCATCAGCGCTCTGATTTTCACTTCGATTTCCATGTTCTCACCTCGTCTCGCATTAACCTGAGGCCCGACCGATTTGTGTTCCGTAGAGACTGTTGGATTTAGTTTGCGTGATCATAACCGGAACAATACTGCCGACCAGATCCGGACTGCCTTTGAAATTGACCACCTTGTGGCAGGTCGAATGCCCGGTTAAATCTTCGTCTGACCTGACGCTTTGCTTTTCAACCAGAACCGCGACTTCCCTTCCCAAATATTCTGAGTAAAGTCGCGTCTGAATTCTTCTTTGCAATTTATCAAGAGCTTCAAACCGTTCGGCCTTTTCTTCCTTTGAAACATCGTCCGCCAGCAGAGCCGATGGAGTTCCTCCGCGTTCGGAATATTTGAAGATGTAGAGCCCGTCGTATTCACAGGTTTCGATCAACTTCAAGGTCGCTTCAAAATCCGCCGCCGATTCTCCGGGAAAGCCCACGATCACGTCGCTGGTGATTGCAATTCTACGCCGCGCGTTCTTAATGCTCTCAATTCGCTTAAGATAATTCTCCGCCGTGTGTCCTCGTCTCATCGCGCGAAGTGTTCGATCGCTTCCTGACTGCACTGGCAGGTGAACCCAGTTGCAGAGATTCTCAGATTCATCAATCGCGTCGACGATGTCAGGATGAAAATCGCGCGGAAACGACGTCGTGAATTTGATCCGCTCCATTCCCGTCGCTGCTACCGCGCGCAAAAGTCGAGCGAACGGCGTCGCACCCTTAAAACCGTCGAGTCCATCAGAGACACGCGGGCGATAGCTGTTCACGTTCTGGCCGATCAGATGAACTTCGCGATAGCCATCCGCGCGCAGACGCAAAACTTCGTAGACGATTTCGCGCGCGCTACGACTTTTCTCCCGGCCACGCGAATACGGAACGATGCAATACGAACAAAACTTATTGCATCCTTCGATGATCGGAACGAACGCGACGTGTTTGGAATGGCGATCGAACGATGAAACGTTCCATGACTCGGTTTCGAGTCGATCGCTCAAATCGAACGCCTTTTCTCCTCTACTCGCCCGAGCGATCAGATCCGGCAGACGATCGGTTGCCTGCGTTCCCGCAACAAATCCAACCGCAGCGGCTTGATCAAAGATCGCCGAGCCTTCGAGCTGCGCTACACAACCCATCACACCGATGATCGGCGGATGCATACGCGTCGCATGTCGCACTTCCCCGATTCGATTGAATACCTTCTGCTCCGCTTTTTCGCGAATCGAGCATGTATTGAACAACACCACGTCCGCGTCAGCATCAGAACCGGCCATCTCATAGCCGGACAAACGAAGCTGGCTCGCGGCGCGCTCGCTGTCCGCGACGTTCATCTGACATCCATGTGTTTCTATGTAAACCCGAGTCGTCATCGATCGATCAATTCCCAACACTCAATGTTGCCGCAGTTTAGCAGATTGATTCTAAGGGGCAGAAGCCCGACCGTAAGGGAGGGCGCTTTACTTCCGTTTCATTCAAGTAACGATGCAATTGGAGCTCTCACGCGGCTCTATGGTAGGGCCGAACTATCCCAATCTTGAGCACAGGGATGATTGAAACGCCCTCCCTAACGGTTGGGCTTCTGCCCCATTTCCACACCCGCCAATTATCCCGCTACCCAAATCCACTACTCCAATCACTCGGCTCACACGCTATCCGACGACTCTTTCATCCAACGCGCAGTTTCAATCGCGGTCAATGCCTTTTGATCGCCGGCGATCATCCGCGCCAGTTCTTCAACACTCTCGTTCTTCTGCAATCGATCGACGGAAGTCATCGTTCTCCCGCTCCTCACTCGTTTTCGAACCGACAGATGAACGTCCGCAAACCTTGCAATCTGCGGCTGATGAGTTACGCACAGAACCTGCGTGGACTTTGCTACGTTCTTAAGCCTGCGTCCCACGGCTTCCGCCACGCCACCGCCTATCCCTACGTCTATCTCATCGAAAATCAGTGTTTCTGCCGACAGATTTCTACCGCGACCGTCCATGCCGACCGTCATCAATGCCAACATCAACCTCGACAGTTCCCCGCCCGAGGCGACCTGTGAAAGCGGGCGAGCGGTTTCGCCAGGGTTGGCTGAAAACAGAAAGTTGACCTCGTCGGTTCCAAACGGGCTGAAGTAGCTACTGTTACTTGATGTATGTTCTGAGGTTGTCGTCGAATACTCCGCCGAAGGCCGTTCGTTGTCCAATGTCTCGACTTCAACGATAAATTGCGCTTGAGCAAGAGCCACATGTTGAAGTTCCTTCATAACTTGTTTTGCCAGTTTGCGTGCGGCGGTCTTGCGCTGGGAAGAAAGCTCAGCGGCGACCTTCACATACGCCCCCGTTGCTTCCGCCACAGCGTTTTCCAATCGCGATCGTTCTTCAGATGCATTTAAGTGTTCTCCGACTCGCGCCGAGAACTGTTCACGCATTTCAAGTATTCCGTTTAGGTCCGTTCCGAACTTTCGTTTCAATCGATCGAGAGCAACGAGGCGATCATCCGTTCGGGTCAAATCCGCCGGCGAAAAATCGATTTTGTCGACGTAACCGCGCAGCGCTTCTGCTGCGTCCGTGATCGAAGTTGACGCTTCGTCAAGCCGATCAATTAAAGGTTTAAGTGTCTCGTCAATCGAAGAGAGTTCCTGGACCTGTCTGGAAACAACCGCCAGCCGCGCGATGATGCTCTTGTCCTGTTCGTAGAGTTCGCCGAAAGCAGAGCTGCCAAGTTGGATTAACTTCTCAGCATGAACCATCAACTTTCGCTGCTGCTCGAGCCGTTCGTCCTCGAGCAGCTCCGGCGCTACCGCTTCGATTTCTGCCAGTTGATATTCCATCAATTCGAATCTGCGATTGCGTTCATCAATCTCCGCCACAAAATCGTCAAGTGCTGCCCGAGCTTTCTTCCAATCGGAAAAAGCCCCGGCGACTCGTTCTCTCAACCGATGACAGTCGGCAAAGGCATCCAACATCTCCATCTGCGCCCGGCTGGAAACCAACAGTCGCTGATCGCCCTGGCCATGAATGTCTACCAGAAACGGTTGCAGCTTCTTCAGGACAGCCAGCGTCACGCTGCGATCATTCACGAACACCCGACTCCGGCCGTTCGACGCAACTTCTCTGCGAATGATGATCTCGTTTCCATTCGCCAAATCAATACCGGCATCGTCGATCATTGCTCGAACTTCATCTGTCCGTTCGTCGCCAATTTCAAACACGCCTTCGACGAAAGCGCTGTCCTCACCGGTTCTAATTTGCGATAGCGAACTGCGCTCGCCCAACAACAATCCCAACGCGTCAACGATAATGCTTTTGCCCGATCCGGTTTCTCCCGTAAGTAGGTTTAGCCCGCGCAGAAACTCGACATCTACCCTCTCGATTACCGCGAAATTTCGAATGCTAAGGAACTTAATCATTGACCTGCTCGTGACTTGCAATGCGCTATCTAATGCTTCACATAAGAGCCAATCAGTCTAATTTTTAGCCGCTTGACCGACTTCATTTTTATCAGTAGTATGCCGCCACCGCAGTGCAGTAAACAAAAATTAAGTGAGGTTTCGCGAATGTCATTCAACAAGATTACGCTTGTCGGAAATCTGGGTCGTGATCCGGAGCTCCGATATACGCCGCAAGGAACTCCGGTTTGCAACTTCACTCTGGCAACCAACGAAAAGCGAAAAGATAAATCAGGTGAATCTCAGGATGTGACAACCTGGTTTCGCGTTACGCTTTGGGGTCGCCAGGCTGAAACGGCCTCGCAATATCTAACCAAAGGACGCCCGATCTATATCGAAGGTCGTCTACGCGTCGAAGAGTGGACCGACCGTGATAACAAGCAGCGATACACGCTTGAAGTTCATGCGACCGACATGCAGTTCATCGGCGGCGGTCGAAGCGACGATACTGTCGCAGCTTCACCCAGAACTTCAACTCCGGATCAGTTCAAGTCGGAAGGCGAGATGACGGACGACGACATTCCCTTCTAACAAGAATCTACCTAAGGTGTCGGCCAGTCGACACTAGCAACAACGGGCCACCCATCCCGTCTCAACTAACACCTCATCTCAAACATCAAGAGCGATTCCCCATTCACCAAACTCTCTTAGCTTGCTGTAACGAAGAGCCCGCCTTTCGCTTACTGACAACCCCATCACCTCAGTCAGACTCGATGAAAGATAGCGATCAAGAATTCTGATCGTTTCTTCGTGGTCCAGATGCGCACCGCCTGCCGGCTCTTCAACGATTGCGTCAACGACGCCAAGTGCATAAAGGTCTTCGGCCGTTAGTCGCAAGCCGCCGGCTGCCTCTTCAGCGCGCGAAGAATCTTTCCACAAAATCGCTGCACAACCTTCGGGTGAGATCACAGAATAGATCGCGTTCTCCATCATCAGAACTTTATCGCCGATGCCGATAGCCAGCGCGCCGCCCGAACCACCCTCGCCAATTATCGTCACGATAACCGGCACTTCCAGCTTCGCCATCTCACGTAAGTTGTAAGCAATCGCCTCCGCTTGCCCGCGCTCTTCCGCGTCGATGCCGGGGTAGGCCCCGGGCGTATCGATGAAAGTAAAAACAGGACGGCCGAACTTTTCCGCCAGCTTAATCGCACGTAATGCTTTCCGATAACCTTCGGGCTTTGGCATTCCAAAGTTACGCATGCGACGCTGTTTTGTATCGCGGCCTTTCTGATGTCCGACCACAACCACCGGACGGCCGTGATAAAGCGCCGAGCCGCACACGATTGCGGGATCATCTGCGAACCGTCGATCTCCGTGGATCTCAACGTATTCCTCGAAAAGTTTTTCAATCAGATCCAGCGAGTAAGGGCGATCCTGGTGGCGAGCCAGCTGAACGCGCTCGAACGCGCTCGTCTTGCCTGGCGCTGGTGATTCAGGGGGAGTTTGCGGCAATTCAGCCATACGTTGATAAGTAACTCTAACTAATGTCCGACAAGCTTTAGCTTCTCGCCTGTGTTTCGCGACCGCTCACATTTCGAAAGTCTCTCACTCGCGACAAACTAAAGTTTGTCGGACATCAAGCGACGAACTTCTTGAGCCTTTACTTTAACTTCAAGAGACGATCCGGAATATGCGTCATGCTTCCAGCGAAACGTTTTTCCACTCGACTCCGCAGTTGAAGGCCTTGATCGCAGTTTCGAGCTTGCTGCTTCCCTTGACTCGGATTGTCGTGTGCGGTTTGACTCGAACGAAAACTCCGCCCTCCAAAAAGAGCTCGAGCAGAACTTCGCAATCGCCTTTTTCGCTATTGAACAACTTGAACAGATCGGTCAGCAAAGAACTCTGGTCCGGGCCCTCAGGCAACCGGACCACGACCGCGCCGGCCTTCTGTTGGCGTGCGTTGTCCAGATTAGAAATGTCATCGAGGAAGACTGTAGCCGCTCCGTCTTCGGTTATTTCCAGGTTGCCCTGGACAAGGACTGCGGCCTCTTCGATGATCCTGTTTTCGAATCTTGAAAACGCTTCGGGCCACGCGACACACTTGACGCTCCCGGCCTGATCCTCAATACGCATAAGCGCAAAGCGCGCGCCCTTCTTCGTGGTTCGAATCTGAACCGAAGTGATAATGCCGCCGACGCTTGTTCGCGTGCCGGTTTCCAGACCCGGCAGGTCCATGGTCGAAACGGCGCCCAGCGCCTCGAGCACTTCCACGTAATTATCAAGCGGATGACCGGTGATGTAGAAACCGATCGCGTTCTTTTCAGCGGTAAGTAATTGAGTGTGGGTCCAGGCCGTGGCATCAGGAAGCCCGGTAACCCGCGGTTCATCCGGCGCAGCGCCGAATAGATCATTCTGCCCAACGGATTTATCACGCTGAAGCCGGCTGCCATGCGAAATCGCCGCGTCGATTCCCTGGTTCAAGCGAGCGCGCCAATGGTGAATGACCTGGTTGTCCGAGTTGAGCGAGTCAAACGCGCCGGCGCACACCAGGCTTTCCATGACTCTTTTGTTCACGGCGCCGGGGTTGACTCGAGCTGTGAAATCAAATAGCGAGCTGAACCGATCGTCCGCACGCGCGGAGACAATCGCGGCGACACTGTTCTGGCCAACCCCCTTAACCGCCGCAAGACCGTAGCGTATTGCGCCGACTAAAGGTGTGAAGCCGGCTCCACTTTCATTCACATCGGGCGGCAAGAGTTTGATTCCTGCGGCTCTGAGCTCGGTCGAATACTTAAAGACTTTCGCCGTGTCCTGCGTTTCATTCGACAACACCGCGGCGTAGAAATGTTCGGGATAGTGCGCTTTCAAATAAGCCGTTTGGAACGCCAGATAGGCATAGGCCACGCTGTGACTTCGGTTGAAGCCGTAATCCGCAAATTGCGCCATCAAAGAGAAGATCTGTTGAGCTTTCTTTTCAGGTATTTTTCGATCGGTCGCGCCCGCAATGAATTTCTGCTCATGCAGCGCCATGTCTTCGCGCTTCTTCTTGCCCATGGCCCGACGCATCAGATCGGCGTCGCCCAGACTGTAGCCGGCCAGCTTCTGGGCCAACTGCATGATCTGTTCCTGATAGACAAGTATCCCGTGCGTGTTGCTGAGAATTTCCTTCATCTCAGGCACGATATATCGGACAGGCTTCTTGCCATGCTGCCGGTCGATAAAATCATCGACCATTCCGCCATCGAGCGGGCCCGGTCTGTAAAGCGCATTCAGAGCGGACAGGTCCTCCAAGCCTTTCGGTTTTAGCTTTCGGCAAATCTCCTGCATCCCCGACGATTCAAATTGAAAGACAGCTTCGGTTCGGCCCTCACCAAACAATTGCATGGTCTTCGCGTCGTCCAGCGGGATGTCGCCCCATTCAATTTCGGCATCGAGATACTGCTTCATGCTCTTTAGGCAGTCGCTGATGACCGTAAGAGCAGTCAAAGCCAGGAAGTCCATCTTCAACATGCCGGTCTTTTCAAGATCCGACATGGCATATTGTGTTGTCAGTTCATCCTTGGCTGAAACCGCTACCGGTATCAGTTCGTGCAACGGCTCAGGTGAAATAACCACTCCGGCCGCGTGAACCGATGCGTGCCGCGCACACCCTTCCAACCGGCGCGCCAGATCCATCAGCTCGCGCACCTGCGCGTTCGCGTCGATGGACTTCTGAAGATCAGGAACCTGTTCAAGAGCTTGAGCAATACTGACGTTTCGTCCACGCACCGGAGGCGGAATCATCTTCGCGATTCGCTCGACCTCGGCGTATGGCATGTCCAAAGCGCGGCCGACATCTTTAATTGCGGCTTTCGACGCCATCGTTCCGAATGTGATGATCTGGCAGACCGAGTCCCGACCGTACAGATCGGCTACGTGGTTGATGACGTCGGGCCTGCCGCGAACGCAGAAATCGATGTCGATATCCGGCATCGAGACTCGTTCGGGATTCAGAAATCTTTCGAAAAGAAGATCGTACTGAAGCGGGTCAACGTCGGTGATGTCCAGGCAATAAGCGACCAGCGATCCGGCCGCCGAGCCGCGGCCCGGGCCAACCGGAATCGAGTGGTCCATCGCGTAGCGGATGAAGTCCCAAACGATCAAGAAGTATCCGGCAAAGCCCATCTGTTTGATCATCGCGATTTCGCGCGAGATCCGCTCGTGATACTCGGTCATCGAGTGGCGAAGCTCGCCGCGTGACATCTGGCGATCCCAAACTTTGGCTTTGCGCTTTTCAAATCCTTCGCGTACGACTTTTTCGAAATATTCGTCCGCGGTCAGGTTGGATTCGGAAGCAGGCAACGGATAATTTGGAAGGTAGTTAATTCCCTTCGGTAACTGCAGATCGCACTTTTCCGCTATCTCGACCGTGCGGGTCAGCACCTCAGGCACTTCGGCTCCGAAAATATTCCACATCTCTTCCGGAGAGCGGACATAGAAATTCGGCGGCCCGTAGCTCAATCGATTGCGATCGTTTACATTTTTTCCAGAGCCGATGCACAGAAGGATGTCATGCGCGCGTGCGTCTTCGGTGGTCAGATAGTGAGCATCGTTCGTCGCGACCAACGGAACACCGGTTCGTTTTGACAGGTCGACCAGCGGTTTACGAATCCGCTTCTGAACATCGAGGCCGTGTTCCTGAATCTCGAGGTAGTAGTTCCCTTTTCCGAGGATCTCTTCAAAATCGACCGCCGCAGCGGCTGCCTCATCAAAACAATCCCGCGCAAGCAAAGCCGAAGGCATCCCGGACATACACGCCGAAAGACCGATCAAGCCTCCGCTGTTCTCAGCCAAAAGCTCTCGATCAATTCGCGGCTTGTAGTAGAAACCCTCCGTGTAGGCTTTCGACGTGAGCCTGACAAGATTGCGGTAGCCTTCGAAATTCCTGGCCAGCAGGATCATGTGGTAGTTTGCTTTTTGCCCGGGAACCGAGGGTCCTGACCGCGTTTTTCTGCCGGCGCGACTGATATAGACCTCGCAACCGATTATCGGCTTAACGCCCTGGTCCTTCATGGCGTTGTAAAACGATATCGCGCCAAACATGTTGCCGTGATCCGTCATGGCACAGGCGTTCATGCCGAGCTCTACGGTGCGTTTGGCGAGCGGCTTAATTTGAATAGCGCCGTCGAGCAAACTGTAGTCAGTATGCAGGTGTAAATGTACGAATTCTCTCTTCGACATGATAACGATGTGGAAATAAAGCCGGCGGAGTCGCTTCCCTCTTAGCTGAACGGCGACACTATATCACGTATGCGGCAAATTGGCAGGAACAAGATATAGGGAAAATGCCTCTGGGGTGCTCACTTTCTACTTCGCTTTGGCGGGTTGCACAATCACGCTTGAGAAAGTTCTTTAGACTTAATTACCCAGCGAATTTCGCCGCGTTATTCCCATTCAATTGTGCTGGGAGGCTTCGAGCTGATGTCGTAAACGACGCGATTAATTCCTTTGACCTCCGAAACAAGCCGGGCGGACAGGCGGGCGAGCGTGTCGTGAGGCAGACGAGCCCAGTCCGCTGTCATTCCATCAGTGCTTGTCACCGCGCGAATAGCTAAGACCTTCTCGTAAGTACGGTCATCTCCCATCACGCCAACGCTAGAGACCGGAAGCAACACCGGAAAAGCCTGCCATACCGATTGGTAAAGCCCTGCCAGGCGTATCTCTTCGTCGATAATGCGATCGGCTGCCTGCAGAATTCGAATTCTCTCCCGCGTTACTTCGCCGATTATTCGCACAGCCAAACCCGGGCCCGGGAATGGATGACGTTCAAGTATTTCATTAGGCACGCCGAGCTCTCGCCCAATAATTCGCACTTCGTCCTTAAAAAGCTCGCGTAAAGGTTCAACTAACCCGAGCTTCATGTGCTCCGGTAAACCGCCGACGTTGTGGTGGCTTTTGATGACAGCCGATGGGCCGCGGACGGATACGGATTCAATTACATCCGGATAGAGCGTGCCTTGTACCAGGAACTTAACGTCGCCTATCGTGGTCGCGTATTTATCGAATACTTCTATGAATTCGCGGCCGATGATCTTTCTCTTCCGTTCAGGATCTGCGACACCCACGAGCGCGTTGAGAAATCGGTCTTCTTCGTCGGCGCCAACCACATTTAAGTTCAGGCTTTGCTTGAAGAGCGCCAAAGTGCTTTCAAATTCGCCTTCGCGAAGAAGCCCGTTGTTTACGAAGATACAGGTCTGGCGGTCACCAATTGCGTTTTGAACCAGGACAGCGGCGACCGTGGAATCGACTCCTCCCGAGAGCCCGCAAACGACGTTTCCGTGTTCTCCAACCTGGTTACGAATCAGTTCAATTTGCTCTTTGATTACCGCCGCGGGAGTCCAATCGCCGCGACAACCGCAAACGTTCAACGTGAAATTGCGCAGAATCTGCGCGCCAAGCGGCGTATGCGAAACCTCTGGATGAAATTGCAGGCCGTAAATCCGTCTCTCCGCGCTTTCAAAGGCATTCACTGCCCCATCCGTGAGCGCGGTCACTCGAAAGCCCACAGGAACGGCTGTGACCTGGTCTCCGTGGCTCATCCAAACGTCCATTTCCTTCGGAAGCCCGGCAAATAGCGGGCTCGACTGTTCCGTGAGCCTCAACCGCGCGTACCCATATTCGCGGTTTGGCGAGGGGTGAACTTCTCCTCCGAGATCGGCGGCCATCACCTGAAGCCCATAGCAAATTCCCAAAATCGGGCAGTCAATCCCCTGGAGCAATCTGCTATCAGGCCGCGGAGCGTAATCTTCGTAGACAGACGACGGACTGCCGGAAAGTATGACGCCACGCGGTCGATTCCGCTGGATTTCTTCGAGAGGAGAGTTGTACGGGAGGATTTCGCAATAAACGCCGGCATCGCGAACGCGTCTGGCGATCAGCTGAGTGTATTGCGATCCGAAGTCGAGTATGATGATTTTTTCATGGCCATTTTTTTCGATCAAAAAAGTAAACCTCCGCCGCGCAACGCACGTCTGAACAGTCTATTGAAGCGAATGGCGAAATTATACTGGTAAGCGTTTGAACAAACAATCAGGGGTTATTGATGGAAATCAGGATCAAAGCGGGTAAGTTTTATTCACTATGCTTCGAAAAGCGAGGCGCGTTTCCTTTTGGAGTCTCGAGAGCTGTCAGTCAATTCGCGTTAGCCCTCGTCGTAATTTTTTGCGTCAGCGCCACTGCCTTTCCCTCCGGGATCATAAATTCTGACTATATTCGACTTTCTCAGCCGCTCACGGTTCAGTGGCGATATCTGTCTGAGTTGACGATCGATTTGACTCCGGCCACAGATGGCCAGCGTATCTATCTTCCGCTGGCGGCGGGCGCCATCATCTCGCTCGATTCGTCGACTGGTCAGTTGGTTTGGCGGACCGAGACTGGCGGTGAGTTGACCGCGGCGCCGGTCGCTGATCCACGCGGTGTCTATGTCTCATCGGAAAGCAAAGGCGTAACTGAGGGCTCAGCCGCGTCCACCGGGTCGCTCAGAGCCATCGCACGAGAGAGCGGCGTAACGCTTTGGCTTCGCCCGACGCCGAAGCCTTTCCAGGGAGCGCTGGCCTTAAACAACGACACAATTTTCGGCGGAACGAGTGATGGAAAAGTCTTCGCGGTGCGAAAGTCCGATGGCGAAATACGCTGGCAAAGACAGGTTGAAGCCCCGCTCGCCTCGCGTCTGACGTTGGTCGGATCGCGTCTCTATATCGGCGGTGAAGGTGGGTTTCTCTACGCGTTGGATCAAACAACCGGTAAAACTCTCTGGCGTTATCAGACGCGCGGCGCCGTTCGAGGCAGCGTAGCCGTTGGCGATGGTTACGTATTCGTCGGTTCGGCCGATGGATTCGTTTACGCGCTTCGCGAGGCCGACGGCGATCTTCGTTGGCGGGCCAGGACCGGCGCAGGCGTGCAATCGGTTTTGAGCATCAGCAACGGCATCCTGGTCGCCTCGCTCGATAATTTTGTTTATTACCTCTCGGCCTCGCGCGGAAATCGTTTGTGGAAACGACGGCTGGATGGAAGGCTGACCGCTGAGCCGCTCGCGACTTTTGAAGGAGCGCTCTTCACCCCCCTTTCAGGCGATAACGGAATCGTTTTGGATCTTAAGAATGGCAAGCAGCTGAACAGTCTACCGGTTGGCGAAGATAGCAACATGGCTGCCGCTCCGATCATTGCCGGCAAAGTTTTGCTGATAACGACTCGCCATGGCCTGCTGGCTTTCTCGCATCCACAGGACACATCAAAGAAGTAAGATGGAAGAAGTAAGGTGGATGAGAGATGTGCTATTAAGCATTCTCGTGACGTGGTCGCCGCATCATGGACCAAAGCTTCAACAGGATGCCGTGTAATACGTAGCCTGTGACCAGCGCCAGCAACACGTACCTCGAGTAAAGCCAAATCAGCATGAAGATCGCGGCGATCGCGAGGATGGTAACTCGAGGACTTCGCTTTCCGGTTCCCACCGACTTAAAGCTGGAATACCGCAGCGTACTAACCATTAAGACAGACAAAACGCCAACCAGCGCGATCATTAATCCGCTGTAGATCGGTCCTCGATACGGGCCGTACTGGACCAGCGGCGTTGGCGCGAAATGTATGATCGACGCGATCATTGCGGCGGCGGCCGGAATTGGTAATCCGACAAAACTCTTCTTATCGACTTTGACAGTGCCCTCTGCCAACGGTCGCGGACGCGTAGCCTGCACATTAAACCGAGCCAGTCGAAAAGCGCCGCACATCAAGTAGAGAAACGAGATGAACCAGCCGAGTTTGTGACTTGGACTTCCCTCTCTCAGTGCAGAGCCAACTCCCCACGAATAAGCCAGAACCGCCGGCGCGATTCCAAACGTAAGGACATCCGCGATCGAATCGAACTGAACTCCGATCTCTGTTGTGGTCTTCGTCATCCGCGCTATGCGGCCATCCAAAGCGTCACACACTACCGCAAAACCAATAGCGATCGCGGCATGGTTGAACAGCCCTGCCGCTCGACTGATTTCGTCAGCTTCGCCGCTGCCGACCAACTGGAACCCGCGTAGCGCGGCCATCACGGCATAAAATCCCAAGCCAATATTCGCAGCGGTAAATGCTGAGGGGACCAGGTAAAGTCCCTTCTTTATTCCACGACGCTCAGGGTTGGCTTCGGAGGTCATAGGCTCTTCTACGTCGAAGTCGGTGGCGCTCATCCGGCGATTCTTCCGATAATCGTAGTTCCACCACGAACGCGGTCGCCTTCCCGCACAACCACCGTGACAGAAGGCGGGAGGATAACATCCGTACGCGAGCTGAATTTGATCAAACCAAAGCGCTCGCCGATCGCAAGTTCGTCTCCAGCTTTTTTCCAGCAGACGATTCTTCGCGCCAACACGCCTGCGATCTGCTTGCAGACAAGCGACAACTCTTTGTTATCAATCGTCAGCGCATTTTGCTCGTTAACCAGGCTGGCTTCCTCTTTAGTCGCCATCAAAAATTTGCCGTTGGCATAGGTAACGTTGCTGATGGTGCCGGCTATTGGCGCGCGATTGATGTGCACATCCAGCGGCGATAGAAAAATGCTGATCAGTGTGGGAGATCCCTCGGTTCCCGGCGCGACCGGGTGTATGCGAGTGACTTTCCCGTCAGCGGGCGAGACGACGATATTCGGTTCGTTCGGCGGAATCCGTTCGGGATCGCGGAAGAAATAGGCCATGAAGGCCGAGACAAGAAACAGCGGGATGGAAACGTACCAGTAACCGAGTGCGATCGGAATCAACGCCAGCACCAGCGGAACAAAAATGTAGGGATACCCTTCCTTTGCCATAATTTTCGGGTTGTCTTACGTTCGCTCCATCCTTTTCTGACTCGATCTCGAATTATCCAATTTGTCTAATCAAAAACGGGGGCGCTCCCAATCGCGTTTGCGTCCCCGTTTCCAGCTAAAAGCACTGCTATGAAATTTAACCGCCTCCGGGCGCCCCGCACGCTAATGCGTCGAGCTCTTCCCGCTTTGGTACTGCAGCAAAATAGAATGCATCTGATCTTTTAAGGCCAGCTTTTTCTTTTTCAGCGTGATCTCTTCCAATTGTTCTTCATCGTTAGGGTACGTGAGTGAGGAAAGTTCACTGAGACGCTCCTCATAACGACCGTGTTCACGCGCGAGTTCGCGGAACTCTGGATCCGTCGTCATAAGTTGCTCTTTTAAGCTGTCCATATTTGTGGTTTCCATTTTCGGGAAAGCCTCCTTTCAGATGCTCGAGTGAAAATTCAGGATACGGCTTAGGAATTCGCCGTTGTTGTTTCGCATGAGAAAAATGGTAGCTCAATCCAATGACCTAATCAAGCCGTGGTCAAACCTGCATTAATCAGTGTGGCGCGCATCACGAGCGCGTCCTCGGGCGGATCGCCATAATACCCCTTTCGCCTCCCAACTGTTTGAAAGCCGCAGGTCTGGTAAAGCGCCTGCGCGTCTTTATTTGAGGCCCGAACCTCAAGTAGCGAGCTTTTCACACCCAACGTCATAGCCTCTTTCAAGACCGCGCGCAATAACGTTCCGCCCAAGCCGCGACGCCGGTACGCCGGCCGCACCGCAATGTTATTGATGTGGAGTTCATCCGCCACCAGCCGCGAGGCGACAAAGCCGGCGAGGCGATCTTCAGTGGATGTGCCACTCCGAGAATCGCCGTAGGCGACAAGCAGAAGCCGGGCGTTACCGTGAACCAATTCGGCGTGATAAGCAGCCCATCCCCAACGGCTCAGTCCGCACAGCTCTTCGATCTCGACGACCTCGAGGAGGTCGTGTTCGGTCATGCGTCCAATTCGCGCGTCGTAGACGGTCTCGTCTCTGGCTGCTTCAACTTGAGACATTCTTATTCAGCTCCGCGTCGGAGGGTCGCACGTAGATCGCGTGCAAGTCTTCAGCGTATCGCGCGGTTTCGGTATCTCTCGCCCGGCGCAAAGCCAGAAGCGCGACGTGTTCAGCCAACACCGGATCGTTATCAATGAGCGTCCACCCGTCATCCGCTGGAAAGTTTGTCCGGCTCGACCTAATCTGAAAATCGATGCCCAACTCGCGCGCTTTCTCTTCAATCGCCTGCGCATACATCTGCGCTCCGGGTCCCGCCCAACGCAATGGAGCGTCAGCGTCCGTTCGCTGTAACACTACTTCCGGCGGAAGATGCTCAGCCGCGCTCAGCTCAGTAACTTCTCCCGCTTCATCCATCGAAAACATTTGCGCGAAGACTTCACCGCGTCCTGCTTGAAGAAGCGCGTAAGTCCTCGGCGAACCTCCGGCTGAATGAGCAACCGCCTGAAGAGTGGGAATACCGATGGCCGTGCGTCCGAGCGAATGCGCGAACCCCTTGATCGTGGCCAGACCAATGCGCAAACCCGTGAAGCTGCCCGGGCCGGTTGCGGTGGCAAAAAGGTCCACGTCGCTCAATGCGAACCGATTGCGTTCCAGCAACGATTGGATCTGTTGGAGCAGATTCACCGAATGCGATTCGTCTGCTACACCTCTGATTGAATCGAGAAGGACGCCCCCGCGCGTCAACGCAAGGCTTCCGTCGCGGGTTGCGGTTTCAAGACTCAAAATCAAAAGCTGTTCGGATGTGAATGAAGAGCTATTAGCCACGCTGAAGTTCCGGCCGAGTATGCGCGTTTCAATTTGAACGCAGGGCAATTTGCTGTGTGTGGCGCGATTATAGGCTGCAGGTTGAGCGATAGCAACAGCCATTTTTTCGCCACTCTGGATGCTGAGAGCAGACCAGTATGGTGCATCGGATGACCAGCTATAACATATCGGCCCGTTGCGAAAACTCAGCTCTTGTTTCAAACTCTTGAGTTATGAGCCTGAATGAACGGATCGGAATTTTGACGGGAGGCGGCGATTGTCCCGGGCTGAACGCCGCGATTCGAGCAGTAGTCCGCCGAGCCAGCGCAGACGGCGCAGATGTCCTGGGAATCAAAAACGGTTGGCGAGGTTTGGTATATGACGAAGTCGAGCCGCTAACTCGCTACTCGGTGGCGGGAATACTGCCGCGCGGCGGAACGATCCTGGGAACGTCGCGGCTGAATCCCTTCTGCGAACCAAATATGATCGAGAGCCTGACTTCGAATTGGGAGAAGTACAGCCTGACTTCGCTCATCGTAGTTGGAGGCGAGGGCACTCTATCCGCAGCTCTCGATCTGTGGCGGCAACACGAACTTCCGATAGTCGGGATTCCCAAGACGATCGACAACGATGTCTGCGGAACCGATTTCACATTCGGATTCGACACCGCGGTGAACGTGGTCACAGACGCGGTTGACCGGCTGCACTCGACAGCCGAATCACATCACCGCGTGATGATCATCGAAGTGATGGGACGCCACACCGGGTGGATCGCTGCGTACGGCGGCATCGCCGGCGGCGCCGATGTAGTGCTGGTCCCCGAATATCCTTTCCTGATTTCGAAGGTCTGCGAGGTGTTAAAGCGAAGACAGGATCAGGGCCGCACGTTCTCGATCATAGTCGTAGCCGAAGACGCGCATCCACACAAGGATGAAGATTTCCTTTCGGCCGAGTTGAAGGAACAGCTTTATCGTCACGATCGTTTGGGTGGCATCGGAAATATTCTGGCCCGCGAAATCGAAGCCAGGACCGGTCTTGAATCGCGAATGACGCAGTTGGGCTACGTGCAGCGTGGCGGTTCGCCGTCGCCGTTTGATCGCGTGCTCGCGACGCGGCTCGGCATCAAGGCGTACGAGATGATTCAAAATCGAGAGTGGGGTCACATGGCTGCGCTCCAGGGCAACCACATCACCAGCGTTCCCCTTTTGGAGGCAGTTGGGAGCCTGAGAAAACTCGACGAAGAGATCTTTCGAGTCGCGGAAGTTTTTTCCGCTTGATGTCCCGCCTGATGTCCGACAAACTTCAGTTTGTCGTCTAACGCGCAAAATCTCTCATCCAGATCGCAGTTAAGCGCGCGATGTCTCACCTATGACCAGGAGCCGGTCCTGCAGGAGTCGGTACCACCTGCGATAGCGGGTGGGATTCTTCGTCGTTAAGAGATATATCGATCGAGTTGAATTTGGTTTGCACTACGCAAATCGGTTCGTCCTTACAACAAAAGCCGCAAGGAACCCCTACAGTTCCTTGCGGCTTTAATGTCCGACAAACTTTCAGTTTGTCGCATGCCATCGACAAACTAAAGTTTGTCGGACATCTGCTTGTCGTTCATCTCCTACCAAACATACGCGGACGATACGGGCACGTCTCCATTCGTACCCCAGAGATGCCCGGTGCTCGCGTTCGTAGTGCTTCGCAGAATCAGCCAGTTGCCATCCGCATGTTGCCACACGGCCCTGTCCATCTTTCCATCGCCGTCGTAATCGCCCGGCGCCGGAACATCAACCGCGCTTCCGTGTGCGCGCGAACTGATACTTCCGTCCGCGCTCATCAGGACGTACCAGTAACCGTTCGATGGTCTGAACACCGCGACGTCGGCTCGGCCATCCGAGTCATAATCGCCCACCACCGGACGGTCGGACGACAGACCCCAATTCGTCGCGCGGTTTTCACCATTTGTCGAATTGATGATGTACCAGGTCCCCGAACTCGGCCGGAAGACTGCGATGTCCGCTTTGCCGTCGTTGTCGTAATCAGCGGCAACCGGTTTGTCTTCCGCCAGTCCCCAGTTCACGGCCCGCATCTGCCCGCTAAGGCTTTCGAGCACGTACCACATCCCAGTCGAAGGCCGGAAGACCGCCAGGTCGGCTTTGCCGTCGCCGTCATAGTCGGCTGGAGCGACGATGTCCTCAGCAATTCCCCAATGAACCGATCGAGCAGTTTCGGTCGACGATTGGAAAATATGCCAATCTCCCGTCGATGGCCGGAAGACCGCTATGTCGGTCTTGTGATCGCCGTCGTAGTCGGCTGGAACAATTCGATCCGTCGATATTCCCCACTGCATCGTCTTCATCACGCCGGTCGAGGTTGGCAGGATGTACCACGAAGCATTGGACGGACGGAACACCGCCAGGTCAGTCTTTCCATCTCCGTCGAAGTCATTTACGACCGCTCGCGTCGGCGTCGAATCGGGCGTAGCGATGAAGTTCACATTCAAACGTTCTCCCGTGTGATTGAACACCTGGCTCGCTGGATTGAATGTGTATCCCTGCCGCTGCGGAGTTACCAAAATGTCTCTGCCCGTCAGAACGGCTCCGAATCCGTAGTCGCCGTTCGCATCGGTCATCGCACTTCTGGTACTTCCGTTCGAAGTATCGATCATGTTCATCGACACGCCGCTCAACGGCTGGCCCGTGTTCGTCACGACGCGCCCACCGATGTTGGCTTCGATCGAAGTCGGCGCATCCGGCTCGCCTGCTGTCCAGTCAGAGAAGCTCGAGACGCCCGAAATAGTCATGGTATGAGCGGACTCGTCGACACATGAAGCAGTCGGACAAACATCAGGGAATCTAACCGCAACGCCCCCGTTGGTCTTGATGATCTGGTAATTCATCTCGTTACCGTCAACATCGCCCAGCAGATAGTTGAAGACGAGGTCTACAGTCAAATCACCAGTTTCAGTCAGCCTCCAATAGCGATCCAGCGTCGTCCCATCGGCAAGTGGAGGTGATGCCTCCGCGGTCCCCGGGTTTGCCCTAACAGCCAGGCTGGAAGGGATTTCGGTGAGCGTGGTGACATTTGCATTGACCGGTGAATATCCCCCAGGCGTACCTACCGGGAAATCAAACGGAGTGGCTGTGCAGAAGTTCTTTCTCAGACTTCCATCAAAGACGAAAGCCGAGCTTGAACCACCTGTGAACGTCGCACCGCAATCGATCGTCAATGTAAAGTTCTCGGCATCGACAAATCCAAGGAGATTCACATTCCCCGTAAATGTCACATCCCCGGCAATAGACATCACGCCAGGCGCTCCCAGCGCTCCATCCCGATATATTCCAGGAAGAACCAGGCCGGCACGGCCCGTAGAGCTTATTTCGTCCGCGCCGATATCAGGGACAGTGTCGCGCAGGTCGTTGTCATAGTCGGCATTGACCAGCGAACCGATTGAAAGCCCCGAAGTCTGAATAGTACTTCCAGGTAAGAGGTGGAGATCGCTGGATGACGTAAACATCGGGTCAACGTCCTTGGACGAACCGTCCTGAGTTGTCGCGCCTTGCCAGTCTGCCAATGCAACTCTGTCGGAAGATCCGATATAACCGACTCGCGGGTTCACGCCATTGGCAAAGTAATCGTTGCCGTCAATTATGGTGAAGATTGATGCGGCTCCTGTTGTCGTTGTTGCGACGGCGTACGTCTTATTGCCGGCGACAGGCGCTGCGACCGTACCCATCGAATTCCGCAGCGCATTATTTCTAAGGTTTACACCGGTTACTCCAGTGAAGGCGGACACACAGGCCGATTGACCAGTGAATCCTGCCGTCAGTGTATTCCCAAGCATGTAGATCGAATTAGCCGTGATGTTCAGCGTCCCGCTGTTGGCGCCAACAGCGATGCCCGCAGGCATCCACAAGATGTTAGTCGCAGTGGCGAACACATCTCCGTCGCCCTTAATGTCGTGAATCATGTTGTTCACAACGTTGGTTGTCCCGGTATTCGCGGTCACGAGGACGCCAAAACAACCAAAGCCCGACGTGCCATTGTAGTAAAAATCGTGTATGTGATTTCGCGAAACCATCGCGTTGGATGACCCGGTTGCGAGAAGCACTCCGAGCTGCGCGGCATTGGCATTTCCTGCCGGCAATCCGAAAATATCGTTCTCAGTAACGGTCAAACCGTCCGACTGAGTTACTTCTATTCCACTCAGCTTAATTGACTCGGCTGAGCCGGTGGCGTCTCCGATGATGTTGTTGCGAATTACACCACCGTTGTTGATGCCGGTACTGGCTACTCCGTAATTTCCAATACCGATTTGGGCTTGCCAGATCTTGTTGAATTCAATCAGGGAATTGTCGTAGTCACCGCCGGTTGGGTTCAGTATCACGCCCCAACTCGCTGTGCCAACGGCTGTCACGCCGCCCCGTACATTCGTGTAGCGAAGTGTACAGTTCCTGGCAATTCTCGTCCCACCGAAGTTGAAGAACCCGATCACATAGCTACTGGCGCCGGTTCCCGTGTTATGAACTGTTAGATCTCGGGCCGAGCCACCCCCGATATTATCGCCGTCAATACTGACGTAGTTGTCACCCATTACCAGGATGCCGCTCGTCGAACTTCCTGAAATAGTCGAAGTCACTCCCGTGTTCGGCTTGATCGTGACGGTTGCAGACGACGACGGGACCGATGCACTGGATGTGGAAATGATCAGCGGGAAAGTTTCGCCGGACGCGCTGTTGTAAAGCGGGTCAATTAGTAAGAACCGCGTATGCCCGCTAACACCTCGTGAATTGTAATCGGCAACCGCCGCAGTGACAGTTGCATAAACGGCCTCAATCGAGTCAGGAATACCAGTTGCCGACTTCTCAGCGTCGGTAAACTCGTGACTCAGGGGACCCGTGTACTCGACACCGTCGAGCATCGGAACTGAATAAGTTTCCTCGACGAGCATCCTTCTTGTGGCGCCGTCGAATGACGCTCCGTCGTCAGTCTTTCCGGTACTTGCTTTTGAGATTTCAGCCGACCCGCGGCCAACCGGCAAATCTCTTTCAACCATTCTCTTCCGCTGTTCAAATGTCAGGTTCAAACCGGTCGCGCGAGCGAAGGCTGAAACACCGACTGTGTAGTCGCCCGATAGCGGCGGCCCGATAATCGAATAGCTGTTCGGTGTGGTAGGCGGTGTACCCGCGGCCGGGGGATTAGCGGTGAAGCTTCCCGCACCGGCGGATGGATTCGCCGACACGTTGGGTATCGCGGCAGTGTCTTGCGCGACAACGTAATACTGAATCGTATCGCCGGTGGTTACTGTTCCACCAACCAGCAAACTGTAGTCAAAGGTGCACGTGTAGCTGCTGCCGCTGACAAACGTACATTGAGTCGTGACGAATGGGTCTGCCGCCTTTCGGTAGTAGAGACGCGGTAACCCGGCTCCGGCAGTCGGAACGCCCACGTTGTCCGTTACAGTGATCGGAAGAGTGCGATTGGCCGTGCTCGTGGTACTACTCAATGGTGTATAGGTGATCACCGGCGGGGTAACGTCATCTGCCGACACGGAAACATCGTCAATCGCCCAGCCCTCATCTACGCCGGAAGTATCAGTTCCAAATCGCCAACGGAACCGAACATCTGGAAGCCCGGCCATTCCAACTAACAACGACGTCGATTTCACCCAGCCAGCAGCATGTCCCGTGTAGGTAGTTGTGTTGCCGTTAAATTTCGGCGGTGTGATTGGACCATTGGAGCTGCTACTGTTGTACCAACCAGTAGAGTTTGTCGTATTAAACGTTCCACCAGTCCCCAGAGTAGCGTCAAGTTTAGTCCATATCGTTCCGCCGTCCGTGGACACTTCTACAATTCCGGAATCCCAACCAGCGGACTCTGGACTAATCGTATCCATGTTATGCCAGAACGTAAGGGTCGGATTCACAGCCAACGACGAGAAATTGAAAATCGGCGACTGGACATACGCGTTATGTTCGTTTGAATAGGATCCAGTTACCTTCGTAACCCAAGCCTTGGTACCGCTGTGCGCGGCAGAGATCTGCACCTTCGCGGGCGTCCCCAATATCCAGTCATTGACCGCGCCCGAAAAGATTGCGGTCGAATACCCCAGAGAATCTGTTTCAAACGTTTGCGAATACGGATAGGACGTAACCGAGAACAAAATTTGGTAGGAGTTGGGCGCTCCGGGAGCGGTGCTTCCGGGCGGCGTAATGCCCGAGCCGCCCGCAGGATTCGTGGAAACATTCCCCAAAGTATCTTGTGCCGCGACATAGTACTGCACCGTATCGCCGGCTCCCGCCGAGATCGCCGTGTGGTCGACAGTGCAGTCGTAGGTGCCGCTCGTCGGCGAACCACCTGTCATCGAGCAGACAGCAGCTGTGTAAGCGCCGACACCTTTACGGAAATAGATTCTTGGTTCGGAACCAGCGGTTAGATTTACTCCCGTCGCATCTGTAATCGTCACAGCCAGAACGCGATTTGAAGTACTTAAAGTGTTGCCTAGCGCGGTATAGGCGATAGCCGGCCCGGCCGAGTCGCCAGCCAGTTCGTAAGCGCCAATTGACGGAGTAGATACGCTTCGAGCCACTCCCAAAATATCAGTCGTCACACCGCCAGCAGGGACTCCTCCTCCGAGCAATGGGGAACCGCTTTGCGGCTGAAGGTTGGTAGTGCTGTTGAAAAGTGGATTAGTTGCAATCGAACCGCTGGTATCCTGCCCAGTAGCCGTCGACCAATCTGTTAAGGTTGTGCGATCAGTGGCTGAGCTAAAGCCGGTAAACCCGTTCGTGCCCGCTCCAGTTCCGGAATTTATGTGAAGGTCGTTATTACTCGAAGTAATGGTCCCGGAACTTAGGAAATAAGCATAGTGCTTAGCTGTCGTTTGTGAGGCAGTGAAGTTCGTGAAGGCATTATTTCTAGTCGTAATTGTCCCGCCACCTACGTAAAACGCCGTACTACTGGCAGCTGTCCCAAGCTGTTGCCTCACGCTGTTGAAGTAGACATTGTTCGTTCCAGTCCCAGTAACGTTTACTGCAAGTGCTCGTCCTACCTGGGTGGAGCTTGCGGTTGTGATACCGTGAGAGAATCCATAAATTGAATTATTATAGACTGCCGCTGTTCCTCCGCTGTTAATGTCCGAGCGGATTCCGTAGAGAATCGCGGCCGTTGAAGTTGAACTGGTCGTTATGTCGTGAACTTTAGTGTTTCTTACTTCATTGCCTGCCCCTTGGGCATTCTCCAGAAAGATGCCACCCGGGATTACGCCCGCAGTTGTTGAGACAAATCCAACATCGCTGTTGAAAACCTTGACACCGCTTTGAGATGTAGCACGTATCCCGTATGCAGTTACGCCGCTTCCACCGATCGGATTAGCAGAACTTCCAACCGTCGTGGTTCCTCCGCCAAGAATTCCAACTTCATTACTTAGATCTGGAAACGCCGAATTGCCAGTCAATTGGATACCGTTCTGTGCATTGCCAACTGTAAGGTTGTAATACTTGT
Source organism: Pyrinomonadaceae bacterium (assembly GCA_963702045.1). Classification (GTDB taxonomy): domain Bacteria; phylum Acidobacteriota; class Blastocatellia; order Pyrinomonadales; family Pyrinomonadaceae; genus JACMLC01. The sequence goes on along the minus strand of OY969701.1, from coordinate 2,195,786 downwards.
TGTTCGAGTTAGCGCCGCCAGCACTGGTCGGAACAAAGCCGCCTGCCGTTGCGCTTGCGTTTTGAAAAATGCCATTGCTCGCCGTGTTAGTTCGATTGAGGATAATCGCGGAGTTCTTAATCGTATTGTTCTGAGCGCCGTCAGTAACAGAAGCATTGCGGATTAGGTATCCATACTCGATCGCGGTAACACCGGGAACGAAGTTGGAGATGGAAACATCAATACCATCGAAAGTGATAAAGTCGCCGCCTGCTATCGTAATTACAGCATCGCCTGTCGCTGAAGTTCCAGCCGTAGTACTTGTCTGCGCCGGCCCATAATTTCCGGTCCCCATCGATGTAATCTTTGGATTAGCGCCTGAACCACTTCTCTGAAAGATGATTGGATTACCGGCAGTGCCTGTTGCGGCAATCGCTAGCGGGGTTTCACCAAAGGTTGAGCCAGCAGCCACATTGAAAATTACACCTCCGGCTCCTAAACCGTTCGCATTCAAGTTTGCAATGGCTGACCCAAAATTCGGATAGTCACCACCGCTACCGATCGTCTTAGTGCCAACCAGCGGACTGGGAGCTTGCGAGATGAGCGACACGTTATCAACAGCCGCGGGCGGACTTGCCCCTCCAGAGCTATCATTGACCCATGTGAAAATAATGAACTTTGTTCCTGTTGCCTGTGAAGCCGGGATGTTTACGGAAGCAGTCACAAAAGTAGATTGCGCATTGAAAACGATAGGTAATTGATCCGCTGCCGAAGGGATCGTTCCTGATGTGGGCGCAGTGGCACTCACAGAAACACGCATGTAATCCCAATTAGTACCACTTCCTGGTGTATTGCTAGTTGAATGTTCTCCAATTCCCTTCCAGTCAAAGGTCAAAATAGCCGCAGTTTCACCAGCTGGAAACGTCACGGATGTGTACATGTGTGCAGCGGTCGTGGTTGTAACGGTATACGTATTAGGTGGCGGAGCCCCAGCCGAATTATTAGAAACATAAGCGCTTCTTGTGCCCCCATTGTTCGTCCCCGAATTGATCAGCCATTGGTTGGCGGTTGCCCCAGCAGGATTCGCGAACGACCAAACTGTTGGATCACCAATCTCAAAGTTGGAATTAATCAATGTCGAAAGGACTGATGCTCGCGCACGTCGAAGCACTGTCGATGACATAGCCACTAACGCAATGGTAAAAATTAGAAGAAATGCTAGGCTGCGCTGAAACCCACGCACATTTGAGGTCTTCATAAATGTTCTTATCCCAACAAATGTTGAAGTGGTCGGACGGTTGGAGGGAGGGCACGGATATTTCACGATGGGGCTCCTTGGGGCTACAACGCTTTCAGCGCTTGTCGGGGCGCACGCGGACGAGGTTGGATCGGCTGATTCATCCCACCGCCTGCCAGCGGTATTGCGGGATTCTCGCGGGCTACAGGGGAAGCCCGGCCAAACTTCATGAACTCAGCGCATCGGGCTTGTCGGAGGGAAGTCGCGGTATGACCTGCGCAGACAAGAAGCGGGCGCGTGAGCACGCTATTTCTTTACAAACTGCTCAAAAAGACGGTGTCCGGTTTATGATTTCTTAGGATGGTCCGAAAGAGCTCTGGGCGGGGACCAACCACGTAATTTGTAGGCCGCCAAGACTACATTCGCGCCGTTCACTTGTCAATTAAACCAAAGGCGAAAAGGCTCGGCTTATTCTCGGGACACGGACCCTAGTGAGCTGGTTGACAGTGGGCGGTTCGACGCTATTCGCGCTGGAGCGCCGTCGGCGTGGAAGCAACGCCCCAGGCTTCATCTCAAAGCACCCGCCAGTTGAGGTCCGATAAGCTTTAGGAACCTCTGATTATCTCGCCAGGACGGGTTCGCCGTTAAGCACCGTGACGGTAGCCAGCGAAGCTGGCGGCCGAATAAAGCCTGGGGTGGAGCGAAGCGAAACCCCAGGAAGCGCAGCCAAGTCGAGTTGGAGCCCGCGACGCGGGCGACTCAAATTGCCAACTTAAGAATGAGCTTCGCCCGCTTTCGCGGGCTCTTGCTCATGATGGGAGGCTCACCTGGGGTTCCGCTCGCTTTGCTCGCTTCACCCCAGGCTTTATTCTGCCACCCGCTTCGCGGGTTGTTACACGTTCAGGTCCCCTCAAAGCTACTTACTCAGAGCTTACCTTGGCTTGTCGCTGACTCTGATGACTCTCAATTCACTACGATAGCGACAAACTGAAGTTTGTCGAACATTTAGCACCGGCGAAGTTAGTCTTTCCGCTTAGGCAATTGCGCGAAGAACTTCGCGGTGCGCGCAAGGTAATTGCCGGCCTGAAAAATCACGCGCGGCCATTCGTTGAAGGGGCCGTTAAGGACTACGGTTGCCTGGATGGGGTTGGGTGGCCAGCGATCGCGGATAGCACGAACTGTCTCGGCCGGATGAGTTAAGCGGTTGGCAAGTGGCGGCGGAACAACGTGGTCGACCGAAATCGGGTGATTCCATTCCTTCATCACCGCCGGGACGAGCCAGCGCGGGAGGTTCTTTGCAGCCGCTTCTATCGGCGATTCGCTTATGTCTGCGCCGAGCAGGTGATGAGCGAGCCCAACTGTACACTCGATCCAGCGGGCTCGTTTTCGATTCCGGGTTAAACAGATATCCCAATCGAAATCGTCGCGATACTTCTCGACCAGCAATCCTATGTCGCACAAGGCGGCCGGTCGCCAGGCGCCATGGTGTAGAAAGTGGATGCACAAAATCCGCAGGTGATCTTCGGGTGAAAGCACGCGAACAGGCTCGTCGCCGACCAGGACTTCTTCGGATCGCGCGTACAAATCTTCGAAGGGCTCGTGATCCAAATGCCCTGCTCCCGCGTGAAGATCGACAAACACTTCCCTGCCCTCGGGGCTTTCCAAAATCGCCTTTGCAGCGGCGTACTGGTCAGGTCGGACGAACAGGTCTATGTCACCGTATGGCCGCAGGGCCGGTTCGGGAAAATGACGAGCCATGCTCCAGCCTTTCACCAGAATCGCAGTTACCTGAGCTTCTTTTAAAAGCTTAAGTACTTTCCGAATCTCTCGTTCGTGGATGGCTGAATGAAGTGTGTAGAGGCGATAAGCTTGTTTGAGGTCTTCGCCCGCCGCTGTCTCTGCTAATTCGCTTTGACGGATCTTCCAAAAAGCGAGAGCGCCTCCTCCCGAGCCTATCAGGAGCGGCGCAATACTTGATAATTCGTCGACGGTTAATTTTGGGGAGGGTGGGGACTGACGCCACGCGCCGGAAAGTACGGCGGAGATTAGGATCGAGTTCGCTGCGCGGGTGTGTGGCACAGACGGAACATCTGTTACGGGCAGGTGCCGACACCGCAAGTCGCAAGTGTGCTGCAACATACGACGGTGGGGCTGCACGCGGCGCCGCTGGGTATACACGTGACGGCGTTGGCTGCGGTCGGAGACATGATCGAAATAATCACCGGCAGCGCCACCGCCGTAGCCAGTCCGACACGTCGCAACAACTCGCGGCGAGATATCTGCGTCATATCGATCGGCAGCGCGACTCGCTTTTCCAACAAATTATCTTTGCCAAGCTGATCCAACGCCAGAAACACCACGTCGTCGTTCACCTTCGCATTCAACTCTGTCCCAATCCGATGCGCGATATCAGAAACTGATTTGTTTCCGTCGCATTGTTCCCAAACCAACGCAGCCGTTTGGTTCAGGCAATGCGCCTTATGCGCGTCGAGGTCGTAGACCAGCACCTCGTCGGGCAGTTTTTGCACAACTAACCCTTCTTTGCGAGCCAATGGCTGAGTTTGTGAAATGGGTTTCTCCATGTATCTCCTAGAGTTTCCTTTTTACCTAGACTGGGGAGTAGGCGTTCGCATTAGGGATTGCGAACAGGAATGACTTCACGATTTAAGAGGCAACGGAAGTCTTAGCTCAGGTCTTTTAAAATCGAATCGATTACGGATCGGGCTTCACCGCGTCTGCTCTTGAGAACAGATGCACTTGATGCTACCCGATTCAGGGTAGCAAGCGCAACCCCCGGTTTTGTTCGCGCATTGATGGTATGAGCCAGCATTTCCAGCGCTCCTTGCCCGGTGGAAAGCTTTTGCGGACGCCATCGCGCGCCCTTCTTGTACTGGCTGATCAAAACCAGTCCGACCGGCAACGGCCTCGTCCCGGCGCGTCCACCCAGTTCTTCAACCGTGAACTCTGTCTGGTCCTGCGCGCCGTCTTCGCGTATCGAAAGCGGCTTAAGAAAAGGATGAACACGACCCTTTTCATCAAGCACCGCGTATTCGTCCGAGTAGTATGTCGCGCCGGCACGAACCAGTTCAGCCACCATGGTGGTCTTGCCGCTAAAACTGTTTCCGGGTATCAGAATCGCCCGGTCTTTCCAACCGACAACGCCGGCATGGACAAAGATTCTGCGCCGCGCGCGCTCGGCAACGGTCAGCCGAATGCGGGATTCAAGGGTGGTAAAGATCTCGTCTTCATTGAAGGAACGAACCAATCTTTCGAGATTCCCAAACAACATGCTGAAGCGCTGAACCCGCCCGCGAGCATCAGCGCCGCCGATAAAAATGGAAAAGAGACTCTCGACGGCGGGTGTGGGCGACGGTTTCCATCCGTGCGGCAACAATGTCATCGCACGCTCAATCGCGCGCGCGTCGTTCGATCGAACTCCAACGCGCACACCGTAGCTAACAAAAGACAGGCCGGCCGTCCACCCTAGACGGTCAATTTTCTGCATTCAAGTGGATTCAAATTTGAAGCGCGGTAAGGTCAAAGCCGGAGGTCCAGGTTCCAATAGTCCACGGTACAGTAGTCGAAAGTCGGAAGCCAAAGTGCAAATTTCGAAGGCCGAAGACCAAAGGCCCAAGACCCATGACCGTCACTTCTTCGTCAGCTTAAACGCGTCCAACCAGAGCCGCCCGAAAATTGGACACGGATCATTTGCGCACGGCTGTCGCTGGAGGCTGATCAGGACCGCATCGGTCGCTTCGCCAGTCTTAAATTCGAATTCGAAATTCTTCCAGGCTCGGTCGTCTACCTTCAACGGATCCGATTGCCCGAGCGCTTTGTACTCGGCGCTGCTGGCATCGCTGACGACGATCAACGGCAATCCGCCAGTGACTACGTTCTTCACCACCGCCGAGAAATTGAGTTGATAGGTCGTGTTCGGTTCGGTCAGAACTAACTGAGTCACGAGCTGCGAATGTGGATTAGAATTCCCGTTCCAATCGATCCGAAGACTGCGCGACCCATCTCGGACCTCGGACGTTTCGATCTCGGGCCGAACCGTGGGGACTTCGAAATTCAGCCGCCATCCAAACCCGTTATCGCTTCGAGTAATCCGATTCTCAAACCCACCGTCGGTGATGTTCCCGCTGCCCGCGCTGGCGGCGTCTGCCCCCTTCTTAGCGGCGTTCCAGACTTCGTAAGCCGCTCTGAACTTCTTCGTGACCAGGAGTTCGTTAAGCAACGCGCTTCGATCCGCGTCCGACATGCTGTCGGTGCCGCGAAAAAGCTCGACCGCTTCGTTGGCCTTGCCGTGCTTTGCCAAAAAGCGCGCCAGAGTCAGCCGCGCCGTCGAACTGGTCGGTTGTATAAAACTCTCAACCGCACGCACGTCGCCGCCCGACGCAGCCCACGCCAGTTCCAACGACAAGGGCAACAACGTCGCGTCGCCGGCCACGGCTCGGCGCACTTCTACAAACGCCTCGTCGTACCTGCCGGCGCGAAAGAGGACGTTGCCGAGATACCAATGTGGTTTAGCGAAAAAAGGAGCGAGGCGAACCGATTCCTGAAAAGCTTTGATGGAGCCCTCGACATCGTCCGCCTGCTCGCGGGCGTGTCCGAGTTCGATCCAAATCAGGTGATGTCTGGGACGAAGTGAGGCGGCGTGAGCATATTCCCTGGCCGCTTCGGCGGGTTCGTTCATTGCCAACCGCGCCACGCCGCGAGCACGGTATGCCTCAGGATCGGCTGAGGCGTACCGGCTGGATTCTTCCGCAGAGGCTATCAATCCGTCGGGTTCGGTCCCCGGTATCATCGAGGCCTTGATGACGAAACCGGAAAGAAGCCTGGACATCCCGATCCGCCCCACTGCCCAAATTCCGTAAAGACAGGCAAGGAGGCAGACCACGGCTACGGCGAAGCGCGCAAGGCGTTGCTGTACTTTCAACTGAATGGAAGCTCGTTATGCCAACATGTCGAATCGGCCGTCGAGCGGCACGATTCGAAATCGACAAAGAAAAGATTAAGGCGAACCACTCTTAAGGATTGTTCGGGCTTTCGTCATCGTCGTCTGCAACGACGATCGCGATGATGATTATGGCAGCCACAATCGGAATAATGATGGCAGCAGCTTTTTGCTTTCCGGAAAGTCTCCGGGCCGCCGTCTTGCTCGCCAACGTCCCACCCTTTGAATTTTCCGATCGTAAAACTTTTCCGTCCGCCGATGTTAAGGTGCCGGCGACATTTTCAGTAGTTGTCAAAGCGGCATCACCCGATGCGACTCGGACTTCTACGCTTGAGTTTGAAAAGTCCAAAGTGAGGTCGCTGTTGGGTTCGATCGTCAAATAACCAAGCGATCCCAGCTGCACCGAAGCATTAACGCCTTCGGGCGTCTGCAAACGCATGCCGGAAAAAATGGTAGTGCCGGGTCCGGCTATGTTGCCGTTAACAAATATGGACTGCTGTTCTGCAACCGCGAGCCGTCCAACCATCAATCTCGCCGAGCCGACTTCGCTCGTCGTAGATGCTTTGGACGTGCTTGCGCTTGAAAGTACGCATAAATTTAGCATCCCAATTGATACAAGCAACGCTACTGCTCTATATAAAACGCGATGTGTGTTTCCCATTACCTGATCTCCTTTGATCTGGGTCAAGAAGCGTTAAGAACCGAAATAGCCTGGAAGAAGGGAAGCTATTCTATGTCGAGGCCGTGATTGTATTCCTTGTGACCGATACCGTCAATAAGCCCCGCCTGATGGCCAATTTTGCTTTCGCCACGCGAAAACTGCGAACGCCTGCCATATTAACTTCGAAATCGTATGCCAGCGTGGCAAAACCGGTGGCTTAGTCAATGACCAGTGGGTTCAAGCCAAATCCGTAGAGCCGTCCCGTAGGCGAACCCTAGCCGGCGGCGGCTTTCGGACTGTCAGTAGAAACATGTCTGCTGCGCCGTTTGGTCCGTTCAAGGTTCGAACCTTCGTCACCGGCGCCTTTTTCTTCGCGGCCGTCGTCGACCGTGGCGATTACAATTAAGGCCATGCACACGAGCGCATTGATCGTGATATGAAGCCCGAAGTCAACAATGCTGTGAACGGCGATTCCGAAAAGACCGGCCACTGCTCCCAGGCACGCAGCTCGTCGAAACGCATCTCTGGACCTGAGAGTTCCTCGTATACGTTTGATCAGCATAAAGAGAAACCAAGCGAGTATGGCGATGGCAATGACTCCGCCGCTCACCAGCAATTCCAAATAGTCATTGTGCGCTTCGTACGGTCGCTTCTTTCCGGGAACGTTGTAGTATTCGGTGATCGCCACCCAATACCCGCCAAACCCAACGCCGGCGACCGGATGGTCTTTGAACATTTTCCAGGTGGCCTGCCAAATTTGTCGGCGGTGCGCGCCTTCTCCGAGGGCTGCGTCGTCACTTGCGACCTCGCTTTGGATCGACTCCATTCTCTTCGCCAGCGGATCGCCGCCGATCCAAAACACACCAAGAACCAGAGCAGCCAGCAACCCGGCGATCAACACAATCCGTACCGGGAGTTTCCCAGTGATCCGTTGGAAAGTTGCTGTGAATCCGCTGTATGACTCCGAACCGTTTTGTGAAGAGCGCAAAGTGCCGTACATCACCAGGAGAAACAAAAGTTGGCTCAGCATGCTAAGCACGCCGCCACGCGAACTCGCCAATACCAGTCCCGTCCAAACCGGCAATGCAGCCGCGACGTAAATCAAACGATCTTTCGTTTCGCCACGCGAAATCGCCAGGCCCAGCGCCAAACCGAATGCCATTTCCATCAAGTACGCGAAGTGATTGCGATTGATGAACTGACCATAGCCAGCCTGCGGCTTCAGTTGCGGCAAGAGAAAGCCGGGCGCGTTCTGATGCGTAGTCTCGCGAACCAAACCGAACAGCGCGCTAACGACGGCCGTCACCAGCACTACATAGATCAGCGCGCGAAGCCGTCTTCGGCTGTTGGTGTAATGAAGGAGCAGCGCTCCCGCCAAAACGACGGCCAGAAGTTTGATCGCCGCCAGACGCGTTCCAAACGGATCCGCGCTGATCGAAGGCCAGTCACCGGTGCGAAACGGGATCGACTGGAGAAACGCGTAAGCTACCAGGGCCAGGATGGGAACCATCACCGTCATTCGCTTGATTCCCCACTCGCCGCGAATCATTCCGTCGATTATCCAGAGCGCCACGAAGATAAAAACGATGCATTCGAAGGCCGCTTCCCACCATGGCTCAACGGTTCCGTACGGAATCGCCGTCAACGGGATCAGCGCCAGAAGACCGCCAAAAATGACGCGTTCGAAAGTCGTCAAGATGCGGGACGGCTGCCCGACATCCGTCACCGCGGTCGCAGGTCGCATGCGTATCCCGCGCGATCTTTCTTGTTCTTCGACTCTCTGCATTATTGGCTTATTTACTCAAGGAAAAACTATTGCCGGTAGTAGGTTAATCTTGAATATAGCGGAGAAAAACCAGGTTCCCGCAAAGACGCAAAGCGCAAAGACATTGAGCAATACTCCAGCTTTACCGATTTCTTTGCGCCTTCGCGTCTTTGCGGGAGACCCAGTTTTTTCATGAATAATAAACTGAACTTTGATCGTAGACTCTGCCTACGACTGTTATCAAACGCTCTGTGCTTAACTTCGCGCGACCGCTTTCTCTTCCAGCGGCTTAGCCGTCGATGGTGCGATCACCACGTCGTCAATCTTAAGCTTAGATTCCGGCAACAGGTCCCTGAGATAAGCGCGAAGTTCCTGGCCTTCGCCATCTCGAGACAGGACGGTCAAACGTCCGAGCGCTTCCTGCACCCGCTCCGCCGGATACGCGGCGATCTTGCCGATAAAGATCTTTGGATGTCGAGTCTTCGCTACGTCTTCGCCATCGGTCTGCAGCTCTTCGAACAGTTTTTCGCCCGGCCGAATCCCGCTGAATACGATGTCGATGTCTTCGTAGGGTTTGAATCCCGACAGCGTGATCGTGTCTTTGGCCAGGTCCAAAATCCGCACGGGTTCGCCCATGTCCAGGATGAAGATTTCGCCGCCGCGTCCCATTGCACCGGCTTGAAGAACGAGCTGAACCGCCTCTGGGATCGTCATGAAGTAACGAACCATTTCGGGATGCGTTACAGTAACCGGGCCGCCTTTGCGAATCTGTTCCCGGAAAATCGGAATCACCGATCCGGCCGATCCGATCACATTGCCAAACCGCACCGCCAGGTAACGAGTGTCGTAACGATCGTCCAGATCTTGTATCACGAGTTCGGCAACGCGCTTGGAAGCACCCATCACAGAGGTAGGCCGTACAGCTTTGTCTGTCGAGATAAGCACGAACGCTTCGGTTCCCGATTGTCCCGCGATCTCGCCGAGCAGCCGCGTTCCGAGAACGTTATTCTTGATGGCCTCGGTTGGATTGAACTCCATCATCGGCACGTGCTTGTGCGCAGCCGCGTGAACGACGACTTCGGGTTTGTAGTTGGCGAAGATCGATCTCATACGAGCTTCATCCGAGACGTCGGCCGTAAGCGCCAGAATATTCATCTCGGGCCAAAGTTCGCGAAGCTCGCAATCAATGCTGAAAAGCGCGAACTCGGCTCGCTCAACCAGAAGCAAGCATGAAGGATCGAACCGCGCGACCTGACGCGCCAGTTCTGAACCGATCGAGCCGCCTGCTCCGGTAACCATTACGGTCTTTCCGGCCAGGAAACCGCTCATCTCGTTTTCGTCCAAACGAACCGGTTCGCGACCTAGCAGGTCTTCGATCTGTAGATCACGAATGCGGCTTACCTCGACACGGCCCTGCAAAATCTCGAACAGCCCCGGAATGATTCGCACTTTGACGGGAACCTTTTCGCAAAGCTCGACCAATCGTCTCAATTCCTGCCTTGACGCTTGCGCGATCGTGATTACCACGTGATCGATATTGAGCGAGCGAACGAGTCGCGGCAGCGCGTCGGTGGAACCAAGCACTTTAACCCGATGAATAACCGACCCCTTTTTCCGCAGATCATCGTCGACGAAACCGCAAACGTCCAAATCAATATCGCCACGGCCCTGAATCTCTTTCGCCGCCAACACACCGGCACGTCCCGCGCCGATCAACAACACACGACGTTTGGCTTTCTTATCCGAACCGTTCTCTTTCTGGCGCTTTTCGTATCGTTCATACATCGTGCGTCGAACAACGCGCACGCCCAGAACGCCGCCGAACGCCAACATGGTGTCCATGACAATCACGGAAAGCGGCACCAACCACATCTGATGTGTGTCCGGCATCAACAACCGAAGCAACAGAAGCGGCAGCGCCGAAACACAAGCCGCAATCACAAACGCGCGAACCTCCGCCAGACCGACGTACTTCCAGACAAACGTATAGACGCCCGTCAGAATCAGAACCGTAAATTGAATCAGAACGACGTAAGGAACCTGAGTCATTGCTGTGATCAGCCAGTACTCAGGAATATGAAAATCAAACCGAAGCAGGTAGGCGAGGATGAACGCCAGAATCAGCACAAACAGATCCATCACGAACTGCATCTGTCGTGTCAGCAAATTAGTCCACCAAATACGCGACCCGTCCTGGTGTCCGTTTCTTCCCGCTGTCACTTGATCTTCTTTAATCATCGTTCACTTGGAGTCAGAATGTCCGACAAACTTCAGTTTGTCGTATGGATTCGACAAGCTAAAGCTTGTCGGAGATAGAACTGTCGGGCATCAAACGGTTGTCTTTCGCTCAAGCCGCACGACGTATTGCCAAAGCAGAATGCAAAGCAGCGGAAGCAGGATGAGCACGGCCAGCCGGCTTCCATTTAACCCGCTCCACCAGGCCGCGGCGAGCGATACCCCGACCAGCGCCAGCAGCGCGTAGAGCGTCGTGGCGAAGAGATGCGTTCGACCGGCGATAACGAGTCTTTGATAAAGGTGCGTGCGATGCGCGGCGAAAACGTTTTCGCCATGCAGCGCACGCCGCAAAAAAGTGAAAGAACTATCAAAGATGAACGGCCACAAAAGGAGTGCTCCTATCAGCGCCAAACGGGAATCAGCGCCAGGGGCGTGTGCGGCCATTAACGGCAATACTGCGAAAGTATAACCCAAAAACGCGCTTCCGACGTCGCCCATGAAGATTCGCGCCGGCGGCCAGTTGTGAATCAGAAATCCGAGGCTCGAACCGGCCAGAAGCATTCCCATCACGCTCACGTGCGGTTGATTGCCGAGCCAGCCCAGCACCGCCCACCCTAAACCGACTACCACGGCCTGCGCGCCAGCTATTCCATCTACGCCGTCCATGAAGTTGTAGGCGTTGGTCAGACCTACAATCCAGAGAAAAGTCACCGGCAGCCCCAGCCAATCGAGTCCTAACCGCTGTAACAGCGGAATGTCGGTGGTATGCCAGTAATCAAAACTCCAAATCGCCAACCCCGCAGCAGCGCCATGAAAAGCCAGCCGAACGAGTGTCGGAACGTTGCGCAGATCATCCAGCCAACTTATGCCTGCGATTATCGTCGCGCCGGCAACGTACGGGAGCAAGGGCCAAAAGTCCTGCGACGCCCAACCGTAAACCAGCCAGCCAAGCAACGAAACTACAACGATCGCCAACCCGCCCCCGCGCGGCGTCGGTCGCGAGTGAGAACTTCGCTCGTTTGGAACATCCAGGAGTTGAAGATGGTCAGCCCAACGGCGAAGAAGGGCCACTCCCAGATAAGATAAACCAAAGGCGACCAGGCTAAGTCCGATTGCTCTGAGCATGTCGAGCTACTCGATAAATCAACCGCTTACTTGGATTCCTGATAAATCTTTCCGCTGACGTGAAGGTTTCCGTCGCGGTCCAGCCGCATCATCTGTTTTCCGGTTCGAATATCCTCGAAGAAGATGTTGTTCTGGTCTTCACGAATTCTGTACAGCTCTTCGCCCGTGTTCTTGTCAGACAGAATGGCGTCGCCGCTGACGACCCGGACGGCTTTAATGCTGGCCCACGGGTTGGCATCTGTGCCCAAACTTCCGGTACGGTTTGATGAAGGTACTATATCACCATTAAATCGAAAGCCCGTGTGACCGGCCTGGTTACCCCGAAACGTAAGATAGCCGCTGGTATCGCGGAATACGTCGTAGTAGTACTGCTGCGCGCCGAGACGCAAAGCAACAGCGTTATCGACAGGTGTGGAAAGGTTCAGCAGCGCGTCGGCTGCCGGCTCCCCTCCAATTCCCACGTTTCGCCCGAATGTTGTGGGATTCGAAAAATCAACGCGGTGAATACTGCTTCCGAAAATCACCCTGCTATTGGCGTGCAGTTTAAAAGGCGTCGCGCCCTTTGGCGTTTCGATCGTGTTGTTTGGGTTCACAGCAACGTCACCGAGACTGTGAATCAGAACATCCGTCGCTTGATCGACCGACTGCACCGAGTTCGCGTGATAGATATTCCCGACGCTCACATAAATACAATTCGCTCTAAAGGTCACGTTCGGGCCGATGATGGAGTTGATGACTGTGATCGGATACGTATAGTTCGACGGTTGGCCAACTTCAATGAAGTTCTGCATCTCTTCGCTCTGACTGTTTATTACAGTCACAGTTCCGTGTGCACCGCCGATGTAAATGAATGTATTCCCCATCGCCAACCTGCGTTGGGTAGCCAGCGGAGGTCCGCCGCCGTGACTGGTATCAATAGTGACGAATCCTGCCTGGCGCATATAGATCCCGTAGCCACGCGGCAAAGTGCTAAACCAGCAATTAACTATCCGCCAATAGTCAGTGTTCTGGCTGTCCAGGAAAATTCCGGTATTAACTTCGGCGAAAGTAACGTGGTCTACCGTCACGTTATCGAACTGCCAGGCACCCTCGTTCTTCGAATCCTCGGCGCTGATCCCCCGATCAAATCCCGTGAACGTCATGTTCCTGAACTCGATCTCAAAGCTACTGTTGTTCGCCGCTCCCCTGGCCGACACACCAATAGTCTTGCTCATCACGTAGGTCGGCGCAGGCAGCGGAACCGCCTTGAGTTCGATATTGCTGAAACTGATTCGCCTACGGTTTTCTCCGATGGTGAAAATTGCCTGGTTTGGTTTCGTCAAGAGAATCCTGCAGTTTCCGTTGTAGGACCCATTGGTCCCTTCAATCGTGATACCGGATGGAAGGTCGATGGCCGAGCTGACCGGATAAACGCCATTCGGGAAATAGAGCCTCCCGCCGCCGGCTTGCGCGACCTGCGCCACCGCAGCTCGGATAGCCTCGGTATCGTCGGTACGTCCGTTTCCCCGCGCACCGAGAAGGCGCACGTTGAACGTTTCGCGTGAATCCTGGACCACCGTTTGATCCTGTGTTCGCAAAGGGGCCATCGGAGGCGGCAGAACTGAAACGGGAGTTAGAAAAGATTGCCAGTCGCGCCAATGAACCTGTGCTTCATTGATCGAATAAAAACCCAAACCTACTGTCAATAACAACACCACTCTTGGCAACCAGTTTTTCATAACTTACTCCCTTCCCTCTTGCGCACCGCCGTCGGTGCTCACCATCGGACACTGCAAATCCAACTTTGGACGTTATCGGACCCGTTTTCGATACCAGTCAACTTCGCGGCGAATGCCTTCCGGCAGACTGACCGCGGGCTCAAAATCAAAATCGCGACGAAATTTTGCTCCGTCGAAAAGGTCGTTGATAAGCCACTTCTTTACAACCTCGCGCAGCGTCACAGCCTTTGAATAACCACCAGTCAACGTCGTTGCTGTCTTGGCCGCAGCCAACGCCAGGCTTCGCGGAATGTGAAAACGCCACGGTTTCCGGCCCAGCTCAGCCGACATAATCTCAACCAATTCGCGCATTGTTGGAGCGTATCCGGCGACATTATAAACATTCACTCCGGTACATTGCCTCTTCAGAACCGCGACGCAAGCGCGTGCAACATCATGGCGATGAACGATTGTCTTGCGGTTTTCACCTTTTCCGATCCAAACAAATCGATTTCGGTCGATCGCGCGCATCAGTCGAAATATGTTTCCGCCGTCACCTTCGCCGTAAACTACAGTCAATCGGAGGACGGTTACGCACGCGCCGGTCGCGCTAAGAAGATCGATAGCGCGCTCTTCCGCCAGCAACTTGCTTTGAGCGTAAAAGGTCTGCGGAGAGCACTCCGTCGTCTCATCCACCACCACACCGTCCCGCGCGCCATAGACGGTTACCGAGCTGATCAAAACAAAATGTCTTACGCCAGCCGCCGCTGCGGCACGAGCGACATTGGCCGTGCCCTCAATATTGTTTCTGATGAAGAGCTCGTCATCGGTCTTCTGAAATTGATGGGCCAATCCCGCCGCGTGTACGACGCAGTTCACATTCGACATCGCGGAGGCCAACGTCCCGGGCTTTGTGATGTCGGCCTGGAAATAGTTCGGCGGAGAATCTGGCCCAGCGGCTCGACGGCCGGTCGGCACCACATCCATTCCCTCTCGCAAACATTCGTCTACAATGGCTGATCCGACAAAGCCCGTGGCGCCGGTAATCAGGACCCGAAGTCGCTCGGCCGGCTCTGGCTGATCATGCTCAGTTTCGGATGCCATCGTGATTTTCAAAGACCGCTCTGTAATCCTGGACCGCTTTGGCTAGCGAATATTTCTTCTCGGCTGCGGATCGTCCACGATGTCCCATTTCGGCTCGCCGTTGCGGATTGGCCTGCGCATCTTCGATCGCCTTCAGCAGCAGCTCCTTTTCCCCGGTCGGCACCAGCCAGCCAACTTCTTCTTCCTTTATCACTCGTGCCAGTTCTGAAGCCGGGTCCGCAATGCCAATCATCGGCTTGCCCGACGCCAGCGTGTTGTAAGTGCGACTCGGCATCGATACGCCCAACATATTCTTAACCAGCGATATCAACGCTATGTCGCAGGCGTTAAGAAAGTTTCTCTGATCATCGCGCGGGCGCGGCCAAAGGATCGAGACATTCTTGAGCGAATGCGTTTCCACCGTCGCTTCCAACCATTTCCGCTTCACACCGTTGCCGATAAAAAGAAAATGAAACTCCTGTCGCGGGGCCAGTTGCTGCGCGCACCAAAGAATGCTTTCCATGTCGTTCGCGTATCCCATGTTGCCGACATAAAGCAGCACGAACTTGTCCATCAACCCGAGCTCTTTCAAAAGCGAATTCTCTTCCCTCGGCGCCGGGTCGACGCGTTCCAGCTCGGCCCAGTTCGGAATGTTGACTATGCGTGAATCGTCTCCGTCCATCTTCGCGGTCAACAGCTCTTTCATATCACGACCAACCACGATGATTTTTGTCGCGCCTTTGTAGAGCCGCTTGTTCATCCAGTTCATCAGCCGGACAAACCATGCGTCGGGTTTGACGTCCTTAACCGCGATCAAAATTTCCGGATAGTTGTCGTGGATAAGCAGCAGGTACGTCGCGCCTTTCAACCGACAAGCCCACTTTGTGATAAATGGAAAAGTTGGAGGGGCCGTGACCACCAAAACTTCGTCACCGCGTTTGAATTCAACCAGAGCGCGCCAAAAAATGGTGAGCGTCAACGTGACCAGATTCATCATCCGGCCGAACATCTTGTTCTTGTCCAGCGTCGTGCCCAAACATCGTTCGATCATTACGCCGTTGTGAACTTCGCTGCGCGGTGCGCGCACGCCGCGGTTGAAGTAAGCCGGCTGGCCACACAACACATGGACTTCGAATCGATCGGTGAGTCCCTCTGCGATCTTTGTTATGTAATAGCCCGTCGAAGTCTCTTCCGGATAATAAAGTTCAGAGACGAGCCAGATTCTCTTCGGCATCTGAAATCAACGATTCCGTTCACGCCCTGGTCAGTATCCGTGAACTACTCCTTGCTCCCTAGGCCTGAGGGCCTTCGTAAAGATCCGTCTTGCCGACACCCTGCTTCACGACTTTGCGCAGCAGCGTTCGGACCGAACTGTCGGCCAGGGTAATCAACCGGCGGACATGCTGTTCGGGCCTCGCCTGAAAAAATGTAATGTGGAAATGTTCCTTGCCGCCCGGAGGATGCGGCGAGAAGTAATAATTCGAAACGCAGCAACGTCGCCCATCTGTCTGCACTTGATTGACCGAATGCCACGAGAGGCTGTTGGTCTCCATGATCACCAGCCGATTGAACAAGCTCGGTATCTCCACTCGATCGCGAACGTTCGGTCGCCACAGTTCCAGATTGCCGCCGTTCTCCTTCGCCCAACCCGGCGTGGCGTAGTAGAGGAGATTCAACATTCTGTAATGCTTGCGTTCCGAATCGTGCGAGTTATCGATGTGCGGGTTCAGGAAATGCCCTTTGAGCATCGTGCTGATCCCGCCCGCGTAGAGTTGAGGATCGCCGACAAGGTCCTTCATGTCTGTGATGGCCGCGACTTCACGAATCACTTCCGGTGCCTGGAAAGCAAAGATCGCATCCGCGATCAGGTCCTGCATCTTGTCCAGCGACTTTGACGTGTACTTCTTTTCGCGGAAGCTGGACATCAGCCGCATCTGTTCCACGTCAGGAAACGACGCGTAGATTTTCTCGGCCGCCGCCGCGGGAAGCACATCGTCGACGGTTGCAAATCGCGTTTGCACATCGGTCGGCGAGTGGAACTGCTCGCGAATCGACACGGCATCGCGTTGAAGGCGCTCGACGATTGTCTCAACAAATTCTTGTCTCATCGTCCCGGCCTTTCGCAAATGCGCACCTCGATCTGCAATCTGGCGGAACTTTCACAGTAAGGGAAAAGGTTCCCGCAAAGGCGCAAAGGCGGAAAGGAACAAAAAACGAAGTCCTGCTGCTCAATCCCTTTGAGCTTTTGCGCCTTTGCGGGAACAGACTTCCTTTTGGCCACACTCAACACCAACCAATTACCTTTCATGTACTGCTCCTACAACTTCACGCTCGCGCATTACTTCAGCTGTCTCAGTTTCAACCGGAAAATACGACCAGTGTCCCGACATATCTTTCCGCGTGTAGGCTCCCGCGTTGGCGTGTTGGAGCGGGTGATCGTCGATCTCGGACCATGGACCTATGTAAAATTCCCCCAACGCCAATCCCATCCCAGCGCCCACCAATCCGGTCGGAGTGCGATCAAAATTCTCGCGCCACCATCGTTCCGAATAGAACAACGAGCAGTAGTCCGTGCCGACAACTTCGTCGATAAAGATGTAGCCGGATGCCGTCAAGTTCGGATAGATGTAGCGAACGCACGTGTCCAGGCTGGCTTCGAGATCGACATCCAGAAACGCCAAAAGGACAGGGCGGTCGAGATGCGGAAGCGTGTCCTTGAACCAGCCTTTGACGAACTCGCAGCACTCGAGCGCTCCATACTTCTTCAGGTTCGACTTAACTTCGTCGATCGGTCCGGCGTAGTCTCCCTTGCTGTAAAGATGCGCTTCGCGGTCGTTCTCTTCGCCTTCCGGCAATCCTTCGAACGAATCAAAAATTACCAGTTTGCGTCCGACGATGCGGCAGACCAGTGAAAGATTCGCAGCCGATCCGCCTTTCCATGTTCCGCATTCGATCACGTCGCCTTTGACGTCGGGCGGCGTCTCCAAAATCTTCAATGCCATGGCCAGATGTGTTTTGTACGACGTGCCGGTCTGAATCCGAATTGTGTTTAGAAAGAAACGGGTCCCCAAAACGAGCTTCTTCCAGAGGCCCATCTTGTACGATTCATGAATGCGTTTGGAATTAAGTATGAAGATTATGCTGACCGGCATCAGCGAAACGTAATACAACGTCGCCAGCAAATGCCGTCTGCGCAAAAGCGAGAAAACCCTTTTCATAGACTACGTCGGACTCCTTCTAAACTATTCAATACTGGCGATGAAACGCGGCTACCGAGGGAGCGCAGGCGGCTCGCCTGCAATGAGCGCGAAGCGCGAACAAAGCCACTCCGCCTTCTATCAACCACTAGAACAAACTCCCGAAAACCTATTCGCGCTTCGCGCTCACTGCAGGCGAGCCGCCTGCGCTCCCTCGTGCTGTCTTAGCCCCGTGTATCCCAGGACTATCTTGACCACCGTCGCCGCCACGTTTTCGGCCATATATTCAGCCGGCGGTATCCAGTTCGGCGCAAGCGTCAACGCGATCTCCACCGCGCGAACGATATCGTCAAGCGATGCTCCGCTGAGAATATTGCTGCCGCATTCGATCGTTTCCGGCCGCTCGGTCACGTCCCTGATAGTCACGTTGGGTACGCCGAAGATAGCACATTCCTCCTGCACCGTACCGCTGTCCGAAAGCACCGCCAACGCGTTCCGCTCGAGCTTTACGAAATCGAAAAAGCCCAAAGGCTCAAGCAAAATCACTCGTTCCGACTCGGGCTGCAGATTGAAATTCTTCAGCTTACTGGCCGTCCGCGGATGAACGCTGATCAGCAAAGGTTTGTTGTATTGATCCGCGATCGCAGACAACGCGCCCAGCAATTGTCCCAATCGAGTCGGGTCGTCTACGTTCTCGGATCGATGCATTGTCACCAAAAAATACTCGCGCGGATTCACTTTCAGCTTCGACAGGACTTCACTTGCCTCGATTGCCGGGGCGAAGGTTGAAAGCACTTCCTTGATCGGGTTGCCGGTGACGAAGATGCGGTCCCGTTCGATTCCTTCGCGTACCAGGTTCTCTTTGCTCCGCTGGGTGTACGGCATCAGGATCGTGCTCGAATGGTCCACGATCCGGCGGTTTATCTCTTCGGGAACGCGGTCGTCGTAGCAACGATTGCCGGCTTCCATATGAAAAACCTTTATCCGGCGACGCGCGGCCACGATCGACGAAAGCGCGCTGTTGGTGTCGCCCAGGATCAGAACGCGATCCGGTTGATGTTCATCGAGCAACCGGTCTATCCCGAACAGAATCTTCCCGCTCTGTTCGCCGAAATTGTCCGCCCGAATCCCCAGGTGAAAATCCGGCGTGCGAATCTGGAGGTCACGCAGAAAAATGTCGCTCAGGCTCTCGTGATAATTCTGGCCGGTATGCACGGTCAGGTGTTCGCAATGCCGATCCAGCAATCGCATCACGACGCTCAATCGAATGATCTCGGGACGCGTCCCGAATATCGTCATCACCTTCATCGACTTGTTATTTGAAAGCGACAATTTCGCTCCTCGCAGATGAAAGCAACTCGCGCAAGGCGGGCACCGAAAGATTGTTGTGCATCGATGAATATTCGCCGGACAGCGCCGGCGTGTACTCGAGACCGCGACGAAGTTCGGGCAGCACCGGCAGGATCACGTAGTAGCCATCGCGTTCGATGGTACGAAAACACTCTTCTTCGGAAACCATTATCTCGTGCACTTTTTCGCCGGGTCGAATCCCGGTGAAAGTAATCTCGACCTCTTTGTCATCCATCAATGCGCGCGCGATGTCGACTACGTTCGCCGCCGGAACCTGCGGAACATACGTCTCGCCTTTCATCGCACCCCGCACCGCCGCGAAGACCGTATCGACCGCGCGATCCAGGCTCAGAAGAAACCGAGTCATCTCAGGC
Source organism: Pyrinomonadaceae bacterium (assembly GCA_963702045.1). Classification (GTDB taxonomy): domain Bacteria; phylum Acidobacteriota; class Blastocatellia; order Pyrinomonadales; family Pyrinomonadaceae; genus JACMLC01. The sequence goes on along the minus strand of OY969701.1, from coordinate 2,176,126 downwards.
AAAGTCACGGTCACCGGTCCGCCGGTTCGAATCTGCTCGACAAAGAGCGGGACGATCGACCCGCGCGAAGCTATGACGTTGCCGTAGCGCACGCACACGAACCGCGTGTTCTCGCAATCCATGCTGGCTTCCAAAAGGATGCGCTCCTGCAAAGCCTTGGTCATTCCCATCACGTTGATCGGCTTGCAGGCTTTGTCGGTCGAGATCCCAACCACCAGCTCAACCGACGTGTCGTTCTCGCGCAGCGCACGCACCAGATTTTGCGGACCAAGGATATTCGTCTGGACCGCTTCGTATGGAAAGTACTCGCAGGTGGGAACCTGCTTCAGCGCAGCTGCGTGAAATACAACATCGGTATCGCGTATCGCTTGCAGGAGCGCCGACGGGTTACGCACGTCGCCGATACGAAAGTTCAGAAGGTCCTGCGACTCTTCGTAGATGATGTCGTCAGTGGCCGCACGCCGGTGCATGAAGTCGAGCCGCATGTAATGCTGCTTGGCTTCGTCGCGCGAAAACACCGTGATCTTCGCCGGACGGCCCATCTCGCCGGTCAAGAGCCGGCGCACCAGCGTCTGGCCCAGCGATCCCGTGCCGCCCGTGACCAGAATGCGTTTACCTTCAAGAAACACTCGCTCTTCTCCATTCCTCGTAGGGCGTTGGATCCGTCGCCATCGCCGAAATCATTTCCGGCCACGAGCTCGGAACAAACCCTGTTGCGTCGCGAAACCGGGTCGAGTCCAGGCTTCGGTCGATTCGAAATTCTGAGTCCAGTTCTACCTTAATCTCTGCCTGATACGCCTCGCGCATCAGAAGGAGCAGATCGTACTTATTGATCGGATCGCTCGATACCTGATAGAGCCCTGACAGCTCGGGATGTTTCTCGATCAAATCGCCGATGATTCCGGCCATGACGATCGTTGGAAACCCCGAATAGATCGCTTTTGAAAAACCCTTCACAGTTCCGCCGCGATTGCTCAGAAACCACTCAACCAAACTATGCGCGCCGTCGATCTCGCGCCCGATGATCGAAGTGCGAAGCGTCAGGCTGTTGGCGCCGGTGGCCTCGCCCAGGTATTTTGTGCGCCCGTACAAATCTTCGGCATCGGCGACGTCGTCTTCCGTGTACATTCCACGGCGTCCGTTAAAGACGCAATCGGTGCTGAGCGTAATCAACCTGCTTCCCTGCTTCACGCAAAGATTCGCCAGCCGGTGTGGGAAGAGCGAGTTTATCGTAAGCGCCACGATCGGATCCTTCGCCGACGGCAACTGCTTGATAACTCCGACCGCGTTGATAATAACGTCGGGTTGCACCGATTCGAATGCATTTTCAACTGAATCGAAGTCAAAAACGTCGACATCGGTCAAGACACGATCGCGATCAAACAGATCCAGATGAGCATACTTCTCAAAGCCGGATCGAATCGTGGCCCACGTCTCAAAGCGGTTCTGGAAAACCTGGTAAAGCTTGTGCCCAAGCATTCCGCCGCCGCCGATGATCAAAACTCGCACTCGCGTTACCTTCCGGATCCGTCTTTCAAATTCAATCACGCAGCCGACGACACGATCACTTGTCTTTGTGCCAAAGCCTGGTCAAGCACACGAGCCGTTGCGAGCTCGACTTCCGGCGCTCCGAGCCAATCGACCGCGTATCGTCGAGCACGGTTCGAGAATTTCTTGTATTCGTCCGCGTCCATGTTCACGCACTGCTGAAACGCATCGGCCCAGGCATCTTGATCGTTCAACGGCAGATCCCAACCGACACCCTTCTCTTTCAATCCCAGCCACGGAGTTTGGTCGCTTATCAAAACAGGGCAACCTGCCGAAAAAGCTTCCGGCATCACGTGTCCAAAATTTTCGCCCAACGTCGGAAGCACGAAGAAATGATAGCCGGTCATCGTCTCGGCCACCTTGTCGTGCGGTATCGAGCCAAGATGTGTCACCTTCACTCTGTCGGGAAGGCTGGCGATTATCCCCTGGCACTCGCGCCAGTAATCGTCGTGCTTATCTTCGAGCGGTCCAAAAATGTCGAACACGATTTCCCCTTCCAGCCGCGGCAGAATCTCCAACGCGTGTTTGACGTTTTTCTTCGGCACGACCCGGGAAACAAACACGAATCTGGCGGCGCCCGATCGCTTCTCCGGCTTCTGTCCGAACGAATAATTCTCCAAAATAATTTTCGGCGGCATGTTTGGAGCGATGAAAATCTCGCAGCGCTTGCCCGCCATCCGCTGAATATCCTGCTTTTCCGGTTCGCCCGCGGCTTTCCAAATCAGGTCGCGATACAGTCTTCCGGGACGCACCAGGCTCTGAAACAATTTTTTCTTTCGCGATTTAATCGTAAGCGCTCCGCGCGAAAACTCGCCCTCAGGCGCCAGGATGACAGGCACGTCCGGCGTCAGCCCCAACCGTCGCAGCGTCAGAAACCTGACCTGAAGCGGCGAAAAGAAACTGGTCAGGTAAATCGCATCCGGCCGCGACTCTCTCAGCGCTCGGCGGATCATCGCGAAATTCAACCGTCCATGTCCGGCATGAAACACGTTCGCTTTGCCAACTCGATTCCAGTCATTGATCTTGATGTCGGGATAAGTCTCGGGCTCGTCGACATCGAACCCGCGCGTGATCACGCTGAAGTCGTAACGGTCTCCCAACCGCTCAACCATGTTCACGATGGTTCGCATCGCTCCGCCGCTTTTGTATCCCGGCAGGTAGTAATCGCTAAAAATTAAGACCTTGTTCATTCGATACTGCGTTTCAGTGTCTTAGCTCATCAATCCGCTTCGGGTTTTTTGCGAGTCCGACAAACAAAAGTAGCGGTCGCGGTTTCAAGCGAATCGAACGGCATCGTTCTGAATCTTTCTGCGAAACTCTCTACCCGAACGTCCTCGCGCGGATATAGGTCCCTGCGGACTACATCAACGTCCAGACCCGCCCGCGCGAAGGCGGAGCTGAACTCGTGAAAGCGGCGACGGTTGGGTGTTCCGCGGTTCGAACCCATCAGCGACCAGAGCCAATCCGGAAAGCGCAGGAAAGTCAGCGGGTCGCGATAATAGAACCAACACCCATGCGCGGCAAAATCTACTCGATGAACTCCTACGCCATCGGGCGCCGACAGCAGCCGCGCGTTCATCTCGGCGAACGCCTCGATGCTGTTTACGTGTTCGCCAACCTGGTACGAACATACGACGTCGTATCGGCGATCGGCCTTCACGTCCTCGATGGGGATCGGCAAGACCTTCACACGATCTGAATAAGCTTCTGGAAAATCATCGGCGTCCAGATATTTGGGCCACGGCAGTTCGGGAAAGCGAAGCGGCCAAGCCTGCTTTATCTGCCTGTACCATTCTTTCGCTTCGGGCTGCGAATAGTCGCCGACGAACCTGTCAATGACCGTGTAGGACGCCGCGCCCGCCGCCAGCAACGAAAATCCCGAGGTCATGAAATCGCCCGGCCCCAGCTCGACGATATGCTTGTCCTTGACGCTGCCGATCACGGATTGCAGGCTTCGCAAAGCCAGAAACGCGTAACGTTCGAGCGGATCCATATCGGAGATCTGCTGTTCGGCAAAGCTGAATGTGCGTGGTCGCGTAACTCTCCAGGATCGCAAAGCCGGGATGCCCATGGCCACGTTCTTCGCCACTTCGGAGCAGACGTCGCGCACGATTGCGATGGCGCCATCTCGCTTCGGTGGCGCCTCGGTCTCGATCGTCTGCGTAATTTGTGGTGAAGCTTCCAAACCCAACCTCTGAATGTCCGACAAACTTTAGTTTGTCGTTGACAGCGAAAATTGATGACTGCGCAAGCAAGCGACAAACTAAAGTTTGTCGGACATCAAGCTCTTCTGAAACAGAATCATCACACCCCAGTGCCCGGCGTGATTCGTAAACTGCACATGCGCGTGCTCGCATCCGCTTTCCTGCAAAATGCTGAACAGCTTGTTGACGTCGTAGACGTTCATCTGCATGTACGGGTGATTGAACTTTCGTCCGTGCGCAAGATTCGAAACGTTATGGACCAGCGGGACAGATTCGCGTACCCATCTGGAGAATCGCTGCGCAGCGCTGGCGCCACGCAACCACCCGTCCCACGAATACGTGAAGTGGATAGCTCCGACTCCCCCCGCATTCAACGCATCGATAAGCCGCACCAGCAAACGCTCGCCGCGTTCTTTCGAGATGTGCTGCATGACGATGAACGAATGTATGAAGTCGAACTTCCCCGTAACTTTTGAAAGATCGTCGTCCGACTCGACGAACTCCGCGTTCGTCAACCCATATCTTTCGATATTGCGTCTAGCCTCTTCGATCATCGAGATCGAGACATCGACGCCGAGAACGCTCTGAAACCTGCGAGCAAGCGGAATAACAAGCCTGCCAACTCCGCATCCGAAATCCAAACATCGCGTGGGTTCGAAATCGTGCGCGATGTGCTGCCGTACAAGTGCCAGGATCTGCTCGATATGCTTCTCGCCCGATTCAAAGAACTCGCTCGTGGCGGCTTCGTTCATCTGTTCCGGCAAATACTTCTCGTCTGAAAGCACGCCGAAGTACGGCGCCATCTCGCCGTACATTTCCCAATCCTTATCTGTGTTCTTCGGCGACATAATTTCAGACGACCCGTTCAAAAGGCGGTAAATGGTAAATGGTAAATCGCTTTGGTGATCGCAACGGGTAAGGGATGATAAGTGGACGTGGTTTCCGCCTAAGCGGTATCAAACAGCGACAACTTAACACCATTTGTGATTTACGATTTACACCCCCAGCAATGCGTCGTAGTGCTCCAAAAAAACTTTCCCCGCCGCTTCAAGCGAAAATTTATCCTCAGCTCGGGAACGCGCCGCCGCTCCAAACCGCGCACGTTTCTCCGGATCGTCAAGCAAATCCGCGATTCGCGCTTTCATCGCTTCGGAGTCTCCCAGCCGTGTCAGGTGCCCCGTGACTCCTTCGACCACCAGCGTTTCCGGGCCGCCGCAACTCGTGCTAACCACCGGAATTCCGCAAGCCATCGCTTCCGCGATTACCAGTCCGAATCCTTCTTCATTTGAGGAAAGCAGAAACAGAGCAGCATTTTGATAAAGCGATCTCAGTTTATCAAGCGGAACCTTCTGAAAAATTTCGAGAAACGGCATTATTCCGAGCGCTCTAGCGCAAGCCAGGTCAGATTCGAGTGGGCCAACCTCGCCCGCCAAAACCAGCCGCGGCGCATCTGGGCGTTCTTTTCTCAATCGAGCGTACGCATCAAACAGCATCCGCACATTCTTGCGCGGGTCATTGAAACGGCCTACGCAGAGCAGGTAGCCATCCTTTTGATAACCTGCCGGTTGGAAATAATCTGCGTCGATTCCGGGTGGAGCGAAGACTACCTTGTCGCAGCCGTGCTCCGCCGAAAGCAGGTCGTACATCCATTTGTTCTCGACAAACACGACATCGGCGCGGCGAATCGCGGGTCCTTCAATCGACGTGTTGATCCGGGTCATCAAGGACAACCACCAGCGTCTCAGCATCGAAAGCTGCTTCAACATCGACACCCGCTCGACAGCGGTTAATGTTGCCACCTGCAACGCGACTTTCCCCCGATAGTCTTTCGTAACAAGCGCCCACGGTGGACAACCAGCCACGACCTGAATCAAGTCGAATTTGTTTAGCAGCTCAGTCAACACACGACGCGGTCGGTAACGCTGAAATTCCAGCTCGGTGAATTCCGCGCCGACGTGGCTATACTCGATTCCGTTCCAGGTTCCCTTCGACACGGTCGCCGTTTTGAACCAGCTCGCCGGCGAAGAAATGTACGTACTGTCGCCGTCGCTCGCTGAAGTCGAAATAGAAATAACCTCCGGCGTATATCGATCCGATGCGCTGATCACACGGTGCAAAAACAACGCGACTGTCGGAACGCCGCTGTGCATCGACAAATCCGGCACGACCAATGCTACGGAGCGTTTTTGTTTACCCTGATTGATGGCCATTCAGCTTGAAATTACGGGAGGCAATCTTAGGCATGAACATCAGACAGGACGCGCGTTCAATACCGCGTTTTCTTCCGGCTGCGAAGCCGAATCAAGCGTTTCCAAATGCTGTCGCAAGAGTTCCAGACTGAGAACGGTCGTACCCACTTGCTCAACCGCCAGCCCGGCGGCCAGGTTCGCAATGCTTGCCGCGGTCAACAGATCCGCGCCCGCACTGACGGCAAGGCCAAGCGCGGCGATCACAGTGTCGCCGGCTCCAGTAACGTCGTAAACTTCGCGCGCCATCGCGGTAAGGTGGAACGGCGGATCGCCTCTGCGGAACAACGTCATTCCCTCTTCACCCTGCGTTATCAGACACGCGGAAATGTCGATCAAATCCAAAAGCCGTTCGCCGGCCAACTCAACCGCGCGCGGATCGTTTCCGTCTACGCCGGACGCGTGAATCGCTTCGCCCCGATTTGGCGTGATCAACGTAGCGCCGTCGTATCGAAGGTAGTCGACGCCTTTCGGGTCAACTAAAACCGGAACTCCGGCCTTGCGGGCTTGCGAGATCACAGCGCTCAGGATAGCTGGTGTCAGCATCCCCTTCGCGTAATCCGAAATCACGAGTACTTCGGCGGACGGCAAGAGATCCAACACCCGTGCTGTAATAGCTTCAACGCTTTCTTCCGAGATCGGTCCGGCATCTTCCTTGTCCAGCCGGACAACATGCTGGCTATGCGCGACGATTCGCGTCTTGACCGTGGTCGGCCTTTCTTCCAGCGTGATCAAGTGATCGGTCGAGACCCCGAGTTGATCCAGAACCGTCGGAAGTTCGCGGCCTCCCTCATCGTCACCGATAAGCCCAACCAACGACGGGCGTCCCGAAAGCCCAGCGATGTTTGCGGCTACGTTAGCAGCGCCGCCGGCCGCCATAGAACTCCGTTCGTGAAGCACGACCGGCACCGGCGCTTCCGGCGAGATACGGCTGACCGTTCCCCACCAATATCGATCGAGCATCACGTCGCCGATCACCAAAACCGACCTCCCGCCGAACCGATCGATTACATTGATCAGATCGGCGTGATCGCGGATGCTATTTTGTTCAAAAGAATTCATGCCTTCTGACGTTGAAAGTGTCCGACAAACTTCAGTTTGTCGTTACCTTGCGTTATTCGTTACTTCAAAAGTAAGTGACGAACAGCATTCGTTACTGCGCTAAATTCAGTTCAATCAAAGTCAGCGACAAACTGAAGTTTGTCGGACACCAGGACTCTTCTTCAACCGCTGCGCGGACGCTATCGCTGTTTCTGCTTAAGCTGCTCGTCGACCAATTCGCACCACAGGTGCCCGATCAAATTGTGCGCTTCCTGAATTCGCGCTGTTCGGCTCGATTGCACCAGCACGGATGCTTTACAAAGCGACGCCAGCCGCTTCCCTTTCGCCCCCGTCAAGCCAACAGTGCCAACCCCCATGCGCTGGGCGGCCATCACCGCGGCGATCACGTTCGGCGAATTACCGCTCGTGCTGATCCCGATCAGAACATCTCCCGGCGATGCCAGCGCTTCAACCTGGCGCGAAAAAATCTGTTCGAATCCGTAATCGTTCCCGATCGAAGTCAGCGTAGAAGTATCCGTAGTCAGCGCGATCGCGGGCCAGCCGCGTCGTTCCTCTTCGAATCGTCCCACAAACTCGGCGGCGATGTGCTGCGCATCCGCGGCGCTTCCGCCGTTTCCGCACAGCAGCACTTTATGATTTGAAGACAACGCTTCGAATATCAATTGAGCGCTTTGCCGTACGGCCGCGAAGTCCTCCGCCGCCAGCGCCGCGATTACCTGTTGATGTTCACGCAACGACCGGGCAACTTTGTCATCCGACGCCGGGCCTGCTTCGATCTCCGCGGCCGCGTCGCCGTTTTGTGACTCGCTTATCTTTTCAATAATTGCCGAAGTCGAATACGACGGCTTGAGCGGAAGCGAAAAAACCTTTCCGCCATTCTGAATCACAAAATCAGCGCCGATGATCTGGTCAACGGGCCAATCGCCACCTTTGACCAGCACGTCTGGCTTCAGCTCGCGAATTACTCGATCCGGAGTCGCGTCGTCGAACACTACAACTTCATCAACCGAGCGCAGTCCGCTCAAAACGGCAATCCTGTCCTGCTGCGACATCAGCGGACGCCCCGCTCCTTTTATCGCGCGAACAGACGCATCGCTGTTGATTCCGACCACCAGCCTGTCTCCGAGGGCTCGTGCGCGTTCCAGCAAATCGATGTGGCCGGGATGTAGAAGGTCGAAACAACCGTTAGTGAAGACGAGAACGCTCATGCAGAATCAGAACTCTTACAGCTATCGCTTTCTCTAAAAGGCGCGCGGCCGAATCAGGTTGGCGGACCAGATCAGTGAAGCCGGGTCAATTTCCCCTTCTGCGGACCATCAAGTTAATTACAAAGCCGCAGAGCAACAGGATGAGCATCAATCGCAGCATCGACGGCAGGAGAATGCCATAGAACCCTTCGTACGAAACATTGACCAGCAGCAGATAATAAGTGGCAGATCGCCAGACAGAAGGAGTTCCGCTCTCAACCAACGCTGTGTACATGATCCGTAACGCAAATCCCAATATGGCCATGCCGATCGGCACTCCGAGTGGGCCAAAATTGCGCAGCAAATCCCCGATAGGTGTAATCGCAAACGAGTTTTCGCCGAAGTCGAAATACAATTCGCTGTAAGCGCGAGCGTCCGCGATGATCGGCTTGTCGTTCCAAATGGCCCGGGGAATGAACGCGGTCCAGGTATATGTCCAGATATTTCCAGCTAGTCCGTAATCGGAGGCGTAGTTCTCGAATGTCTCGTAATTGCCTACCACTACTCCCAGCGAGCTCAGGGTCTCCATGCGCTCAGCCAGGTTTTGCACGGCGAAAGTGAAATTCTGAGTCACGCCGCGGTTCGAAATAATCGTGAAGGCCTGCGAAGACTGTTTAAGGTAGGTGTCCATATCTACCTTCTCTTCGGCGCCCTTAACGCTTCTGAACGTTGTGCCGAAAACCATTCCGGCCAGTACAGCGACGGTCAGAACTCCTCCAAAAACTATGCCGTGGTGCAGCTTGATGCGGCGACCCGAAAGCCAGAACGCCACCGCGATCGGCAGAAGGTTGTGAATCAATCCACCGCGCGAACCGGCCAATAGGGTCGAATACGGAATCAGGACGACAAGCAGAACCGCGACCAGTTTGAAATGAATTGTCAGCTTGGGCGTACGGAATATCGCGTACCACAACATAAAGCTGGCGACCGCCACGAAGTAGGTAAAGAACGACAACGTGGCATCGAACGTCTCGAGCAAACGGGAGCGCTGGTAGCCGATCAACCCTGCGGCGAAAGCCATCAGGTTAAAGAAAACGCCCAAGCCCAGCAGCAACACTCCCGGAGCAAGTATGTCGCGCGGTTTCCAGTCCCATATCGGCAGACGGCGCGAAAAGAACTCGCCCAGACGACGTCCGATCGGCATCACGAATCCGAAGGTAAGCCCCGCAAAACCAAGCGCTACGTAAACCAACGTGAGCGGAAGATAGAATTCCCACTCTGGAATGAATGCCAGGTAATAAGGCTGCGACAGTCCGCTGGCCAGGAGCAGTCCGCCAATGATGAATGCGGGAATGAAATACGACCAGGCAGCGAAGACCAGCGGATGAAATAGGTCGAAACGTTTCTTAAATGCCAGGTAACCGCTCGGCGCCAAAACCACCAGCGCGGCCAAACCGATCCACGGGATCAAATAAAATTCTGTAAATGGATTGGAAAGGCTGTCTGAAAAGTAAGCGATCGCAAACGCGGCAACGACGACGACCAGCAGAAGCCCAAGAATCGGGACCAGCAGCCCCATACGCCTGTTGTCTTCCGGCAGGTAACTCTGTCTGGTTTGGCTTGTTGGATACATGAACTACAACTTCACTTAGATGTCCGACAAACTTTAGTTTGTCGAGGACGCGCGACAAACTAAAGTTTGTCGGACATTTTGTTCGCTAAGCTCCTGAACTATACCAGTTTAGAGGCCTCTTGAAAAACACGCCTCGCCGGCCGAGGCCAGCGAGATTTACTGACTGACGTTGCTCTTCATGGCCTTTACCTTCAAATGCCGCAGCCACTTAAACGGAGGACGGTTATAGAAACGCCGGTAATGGTCGTTGTACTGCAGCGACGCCAGATAGCCTACGTGATTGTTTAGCAGCATCTCCGCGATGTGCGGCGTTTTGTGCGCCGGAAAGTCGTTGACTTCAATTACGAAAACGGTGTCCGGCAAATTGTACGCATTGAAGCTAAACCGCTGGTCTCTTAAGTACGAGACAATCTGGGCCAGCCCGTTATAAACCACCGGCGCGTCGTGAAATACCAACAACCCGTTCGAGTCCATCGCCCTCAGGCAAAAGAGGAAATCGCTAAAGCACGCCGGGTCGGTATGCTCGCCGTCGATGAAGCAGACCTGCGGCCGCTGTGTGATCGTCTCGGGGTCGATCTGGCTGGCATCCTGATCGATACAAGTAATCTTTGCCAACGCGGGCTCCGAAATCGCCTTCAGGTTATCGAGCATCCGCTGCGTAGAGTTGTTTCGATACTCGTAAGTGATTCCGCGTTCGTCGGGTTGAGCAGGTGGCCGCTTATCGATCGAATAGATTTTTGTACAGCGGGTATCCGGAAGATACGGCTGCAGGCTGCCGCCGAGATGCGAACCTATTTCCAGATAAGTGTAGGCCGGCCGCAAAGACCTGACAGCCAGTTGACACGCAAGAAGCGACTGTTTGTCACGAGCCGTCGTCTGGCTTTCGATCTTCTCGAACAGTCCGAGATCAAGGTTCTCCAACCGCTCTTCAAAAGTGTCTCTAATCGCCGATTCAGAAACCGCCACAGATCAACTCCTGTTCCCGTTCAATTTCTCGTCAGGCCAGTTTGGCCATGAACCCACGCCCGCAAACTTAAAACCCAGCCGAACAAGCAAGATTCCAAACGCCGTAACTGCTTGCGTACGCGACGGCGCCGATTCCCACCGAGCGACAAACTGCCTGCGCAGGTTGAATTGATTTTCGTAATTCACGAAGAGATCGCGCGCCAGCTTTGTCACTGGCTGTTTAGTCGGCGACGGCAGGACGACGTTTGGTTCGCACCAAACGCGCGCACCGGGTTCGATCAAAAGCCGCCAACCGGCCCGTCGCATACGCGGCGTGTATTCGATGTCGCCGAACCCGTACGGAAAACTACTCGCCTTCATCAGCCCGACTTCCTTGATTGCCGCAACCGGATACAGAGCGCAATTGCCGACAATGACCTCGACCTCGAATGGGTGATCGGGAATCGTAAACGCAGTCAGCTGTGTCCGATGTCGCCATCCGCCGTACCACGTCTGCCAATACGATCCGATCTGAAATACCTGATGCGGGCGGTCCCACAAAAGTAAAAGCGCTCCTACCACCGATCGCGGATTTTCTTCCGCGCATGTAACCATCCGCTGCAAAAAATGTTCGTCAAAGATCGAATCGTTATTGATCGCCAGAACGTAGTCCGGATTATTCAACAACGCCGCCTCGATACCCCGGTTGGTTCCGCCCGTGTAGTGCAGCGTTCCATCGCCCCGAACAACTTCGACTTCGGGAAACTCTTTATTTATCGCCTCCCCGGTTCCGTCGGACGACCCGTCATCCACGATGATGATATGGACATCGAGCCCGGTCGTGTCGATGCGGGCCAAACTTCGCAAACACTGAAGCGTGGTTTCGCGGCGGTTAAAAACCGGCGTCACGATCTCTACCCGCTTTAAGAGAACACGCGATTCGCTCATGTAAAACAGCTCCCATCTAAACCAGCGCGCATTCCACGATTATCCCGTCCGCCAGTTGCGGCATGAAGCGAACGCAAACATCATTGACCCAGTTGATATAAAAGCGATTGTGCGGTCGATGTTCGGGACCCAGATCGTAAAAGAGAAATCGCTTCGCGGCGATATTCTCGCGTTCCAGAATGTGATGAATCGTCGAGTACGAATAGTACGCGACGTGATCCGGATGGACCGGTTCCAGCCGCCCTCCGCGTCCGCGCAATCCGTACATAAACATTCGCACGCCGCCGTATGCGTTGATCGTCGTGATCACCAGCGTCGTGTCGGGCCGCATAAATCGCTTGATGCCGCGCAGAAACAGACCCGGATTGGAGAGATGCTCGATCATCTCGCCCGCGATGATTACGTCGAACTGTTTGTCGAGCTCAACTTCATCCAGCCGTTCCAGGTCGGCGCGAAACAGGTTCTTCACGCCGCGCGCGGCAAGCACGTCCAAACCTTCCTGATCAAAGTCGAACCCATACAGCTCGCTCGCGATCTCCTTCAGTTGAAGATGAAGCAGCGTTCCTTCCTTGAGCACGATGTCGGTGTACGGCCAGTTTGTGCAACCAAGGTGAAGCACGGATTTGCCTTTGCATATCTCCTTCAGATACTCGACGCGCTGAACCAGCGGTATTCGGTTGTTGTTTGTTTCACCCATTGTGGCAGGATTTGTTGAGAATGTCCGACAAACTTCAATTTGTCGCACGGATTCGACAAACTAAAGTTTGTCGGACATTGTCATCTCCTTTTCGACAAGTGTGCTGTCTCCGCTTTTGGTGGAAGCCCATTCAATCGTCTTTCTCAATCCTTCTTCAAAACCGGTTTGCGGAGACCAATCCAGGAGCACTCGAGCACGCGAAATATCTGCCCACGTGTCGTGCAAGTCGCTGGCCGATGCAGGTCTCTCGCCAATCAAAAGCGGAGCCTTCGTTCCGCTAATCTGCCAAATAAGCTCGGCCACGTCGCGAAGCCTTCGAGCCTCGCCGCTGCCGACATTTATGATCCTACCTTCGATCTCAGCCTCGCTCGACGACGCTACAATTGCCTCGATCACATCATCGATGAAAACAAAATCGCGTCGCTGAGTGCCGGCGCTCATCCTGAACGGAAGCCCGTTTACCGCGCACCTTATCGCGTCAGCCACAAACATCTCCGCGGGTTGATGCGGTCCGTACACCGTGAAGGGTCGAAGGATGACAACCGGGAGCCCATCCTTTTCAAACAAGGACAGCGCCATGTGTGTGACAGCCGTCTTCGAGACTCCATACGCCGACGACGGCTTTGTTCGCAAATTTTCGTATAAAGGTCCCGGCTCGTCGCCGTACTCGCTGGCGGAACCGAGAATTACTATTCGTTTGACCGACGAATCGAGACACGCTTTGAAAAGGTTTTTCGCAGCGGCCACGTTCGAGTCCGTGCCCTCGGCGCTTTCGACCAAGCGATCTCCCGCAAGATGAAAAAGAACTTCGGGCTGCTCGGATCTCAAAAGCGACTGCACCCGTTCTCTCGAATTAAGATCGGCTTCCACCCAGCGAACATTCTCGATGGCGCCAAGACCCCGAGCCCGATCAAGGCTGCGAGTCACCGCCACCGGAGAATGGCCGAGCGAGCCTAACTTGCCAACCAGATGCCGACCGATAAAGCCCGCGCCGCCTGTCACCAGGAGCTTCTTATGCGAGAGCGCGTGCGGCATCGACTCCATCCTTATTTTTCAAAAACTCGCGATACCAACCGATCGTTTTCGCCAGGCCGTCGTCGAGCGTGAATTGCGGATGCCAGTTGAGCATCTGCCGCGCCTTGGTCGCGTCAAGATATTGATGCGGAATCTCGTTTCGCGCTTCATTGCGAACATCCAGCTCAATCGACCCTGCGTCTGCCAAATCCAGGACCCGCCGCGCCAGGTCCAGAACCGTGACCTGGATCTCGTTGCTGAAATTAAACGCCTCGCCCGCCAGTTCCGGACGCTCCGACATTTGCTCGGCCAACTTCAAGTAAGCCAGCGCGCCGTCTTCTACGTAAAAGTAATCGCGGATGTAGCTGCCGTCGCTGCGAATGACCGGGCTCTCGCCGCGCAACGCCGAACGAATCGTGCCCGGAACCAATCGGTTCCAATTGAGATCGCCGCCGCCGTACAGATTTCCGCAACGCGTGATACAAACCGGAAGTTTGTAAGTCGTCGCGTAACTCTGCGACAAAAGATCAGCACAGGATTTGCTGACATCGTACGGGTGACGTCCCTGCAGCGGCGCGTCCTCGGAATACGGCAGCTTGTCATGTGTGCCGTATGCTTTGTCCGACGAGGCCACTACGATCTGTTTGACCGTGGGAGAACGGCGGCAAGCTTCGAGCAAGGACCACGTCCCGCGAATGTTTGATTCGAACGTGCTGATCGGATTCCGATTGGCAATGCCGACGATAGTTTGTGCGGCCAGATGAAAAACGGTTTCGATCTCGTACTCGCCCAGCGTTCGTTCGATCGTCTGCTGATCGACGATATCACCGCGCACGACGTTCACTCGGTCGACGACGCCCGCTTGCAAAAGCTCGCTCTCGGGAACCCAATCGCGGATCAGGCTGACGACAAACGCGCCGCGATCAACCAGCGCACGCGTAGTCCAACTGCCCAGCAATCCGGTGCTCCCGGTCACCAGCACGGGCCGATCCTGCCAAAACTTTGAACTTTCTATTCCCATATTTTCCAGGGTGCCTGGCCCGACTGCCACAAATCTTCCAACAGCTTCCATTCGCGGAAAGTATCCATCGGCTGCCAGAATCCGTCGTGCTCCCAAACCATCAACTCGCCGTCGGCGGCCAGCCGCTGCAACGGTTCGCTTTCAAGCGTAAGGTCTTCCCGGTCTTCCAAATATCTTTCTACAAACTCCGGTTCGAATACGAAGAAGCCGCCGTTGATAAAGCCCGTGGTCACCTGCGGCTTTTCAGCAAACGAAGTCACCTGCCTGTCGCGGATCTCCAGTTCGCCGAATCGGCCCGGCGGGCGAACCCCCGTAACAGTGCCGATTTTTCCATGCGAGCGATGGAACCGGATCAGCTCGGCTATGTTTACGTTGCCGAGCCCGTCGCCGTAGGTCAAACAGAACGGCTCGCGATTCAAGTATCTGGCCGAGCGGTGGACGCGCGCTCCGGTCTGCGCGGCCTCGCCGGTTTCAGCCAGCGTCACTGTCCAGCCTTCTTCGCCATGCCCGTTATGAAATTCGACTCCAGGATTTTGGCCAAGCCGCACCGTGCAGTCATTCATACGCGCTTCGTAATTGACAAAGAAATCTTTAATCACGTGGCCCTTGTATCCGAGGCACAGAACGAAATCGTTCAATCCATGATTCGCGTATAGCTTCATGATATGCCAAAGAATCGGCCGGCCGCCGATCTCCACCATGGGCTTGGGTCGCACATCGGTTTCTTCGCGAAGCCTGGTTCCCTGCCCGCCGCATAAAATGACGACTTTCATTCGACTTTTAGTTTAGTGACTTCGGCGTGGATAACGTTCGAAGATTTGCACCCTTGATCAAATTTTGGCCAGTTTCGAAGGACTTTAAGAACCAGCAATTTTACACAGAAGATGCTTCGCCGCAAGTAGCGAACGAGCGCAGGCGGCTCGCCTGCACTGAGCGCCGCAGGCGCGAAACGGCTGAACACTATTTTCGCGCTTCGCGCTCACTGCAGGCGAGCCGCCTGCGCTCCAACACCCAACGCCGCCCCGAATTTACCCATCAGGTTCTTTAACCAACGCCGTTCCGCCTCGTCCAACAAACCAACTACCCAAAGAACTCCGAAATAGACCAGCCCGCTAACCGCAACTGCGACAATCAGCCAGATCCATCCGGCCGGAAATTTCCGAAGTATCATCCACTGAACAAATCCTGCTACTGCCGCCGCCACCGCCAGAATCGATCCAGTGCGGAGCCAGAACTTCCACAACAACCGGCCAAAGATAATTCGTTCGGTTAATAGCATGTAAGCCGGAATAGTCAGCGCGCTTGCCAGCCGCCCGTAGGCCATCCCTTCGATCCCGCGCAGCGGCGTCAGCCACAGCATCAGTGGAACAGCAATGACGATCCACGAAACCACCAACCACGCGTTCCGGCCGGGATGACCAAGCCCGTCCGCCAGCTGCCACGCTACGATTCCCCACGCAATCAGCCCGAACACCCCCGCCTGAATCATCAAAACTCGGGTCGATTTTTCGGCAAACTCCGCGCCCATCCAGTTCGTCAGAATCTGGTGGCTTGAAACGATCAACGTCAACGTCAGGAAAAGCACGAGCACGCTGATGTACTTGTAAGCACGCGTATAAATCTGAAGCAGCCGTCCGGTATCTTGTTGCGCGCCGGCTTCGCTCGCCATCGGAAACAGCACCAGGGTCAGGCTGGAAATGAACGCGTGTATGTAAATCGCGATCGTCATCGGAACGACATAGAAAGTAACCGCAGCCGGGCCCAGAGTGCTGGTCAGCAAACCGCGTTCGAATAACAACAGAAGGTTTGCCAGAATCTGATAGGCGATCACGGCTCCGCTGAAGCGAAGTATGCCGTTCAATAGATCGCGCCGAACTCTCAGCCGGATGTGCGCATCGGGAAGCAGCCGCCTCGAAGCCAGAAAATAGACGAAGCACGATATTCCCGTCGCGATGACATTCCACGCGATCAGCGAAAGCACTCCGGATCCGAACCAGACCAGCAGCCCGTTTCCGCCAATCGTCGCCACGCCGGTCAGCGTCACGATCAGCGCGTAGACATCGAATCGTTGCACCGCCTGAGGCACGGCGTTGAAGACCTGGCTGAGCATCGTCACCAGCAGACCTACCGACGCCAAATAAAAAGCCAGCCGCGCGTTCGCTTGTAACTCCGGCGCTATCTTCAAAACTCTCACGACCAAAACATCCGCGCTGAGCGCGAGTGCGCCCGCGCTGATGGTTCCCATCACCAGATTGACCATCAACGTGGTAGACAACACGTCGCCGATCCGTTCGTGTTCTCCACTGGCGCGATACGCAGCAACGTATTTTGTGATCGCACGGCCGACGTTAAACGTAAACGAGTAAGCCACGAAGCCCATCACCAACGCGTAGAGCCCGTACGCCTGGACACCCAGCCCGTGAACGATCAGCGGCGTCAATACGAACGTGAACCCCAGCGGCAAAAGCCACGACAGGAAACCAAACATCACGTTACGTGAAAGACTGATTCTCTTCATTGAGGGTTGAGCGGCATCAAGGCCTAAGCCGCCGCCCCGCTCGATTCGTAAAAATCCACCGTGATCTTCGCGGTACTTCGCTCGTCAAAATTCTCGAGCACGAATTCCTGTCCAGCGGCGCCTAAGCGGGCCCGCAACTCCGGATCATCGACGAGTTTGAGTATGGCAACCGCCAACGCATTCGGATCGCTCGCCTCGACCAATAGCCCGGTTTCGTTATCCACCACGGCTTCCGGAATCGCGTTTATGCGCGACGCGACACAAGGCTTTCCCATCGCCATTGCTTCCAACAGCGCAATAGGCAATCCTTCATTCAAACTCGGAAGCACGAACAAATCCGCCAATCGCAGCAGACCCAGCATGTCGGAGCGTTGCGGCCCGGTCTCCGCCGGCGAGATAAATCGAAACCGATCGCCCAGACCAAACGACGCGATTCGTTCTTCGTCTTCTTCGCTCAGCTCGCCGGTTCCGATCCACACGAAACTGACGTTCGGATTTTGCTTAATCACTTGCTTCGCAGATTCGAGCAGAATCCAACAGCCCTTTCGCTCGATAAACTGGCCCAGCCCGAAAACTAGTAAATGATCCGAGTTGAGCGAATGCTTCGTGCAAAGCTCGACGCGATCAAAATCGGCTGACAATGCCGTCTCAATTTCCATCCGGTCGATTCCCGAATACGCGACGCGAATCGGCGCCCGCGACTTTTCCGCCAGGTACGGCTCAAGACTCTTGATCATGTCTCGGTTCGAAGCCAGCAGATGAAAGTTGCGTAGCGCGCTTAGCAACGCAAACTTCACTCGCCATTCCGCCCGTCTGGGCCAGCTCATCACCGGCAACGCGGTATGCAGCGTTACGAAAACGTTTGTCCGACACGACAGATAGAGCAAAAGCCAGAACGACTGCCACGGCCCTGCATCGATATGAAGAATTGCCCGCCCCAGATCTCTTCGAGACAGATGGCGGGCAAGTACCAATTCACAATAAGCTTTGCGCCAGCGGCGTCGGAGCTTTTCCGGAATAGACCGGGCCGGCGAAACATCAATGTGCGCGTCAAAGAATTCGCAGGGAACGCTCAGCCGCTCCATGTAACTCAGCAATCGCGCGGAAGACCCCGTTGGCATTACCGCGCGTACACCGTACTTCTCGCGAACAAACTTCATAAGCCCGGCAAAGTAGATTTGCGCACCGCCCCACTCCAGGTAAGGCCAAATGTACAAAACCTCCTGTGCTTTTTCGCTCATGCCCGCTGGTGACTCGCTTGTGACCCGATCTGGAGCTGTACTGCGGCGCTGCCCCCTACGGACACGCGCTATTCCATCTCCCGGGCAACGGCGCCCCACAATTCGGACAAGCGCGCCGTGTTCGCTTCATCGTTGATACTGTGGCCGATCGGGATATAGCGGATGTTGGATTTTCCGTGGAATTTGTCTTTCAGGATTCGCCAAAAATCGATGACGGTGACTTCGCTTTTCTCAGTGTCAAAATCCGCGGCGGTTAGTTCCTGGAAAGCAGGGTCAGGCGTGGTGACCAGCACTATCTCGGCCTGCGCGAGCGTGTCTTTGATGTTGTCGAGGATCACTACCGTACCGTGCAACTCGTTGTTGGCCATCTCGCCGGCCAGCGGGTCGTAGGCGACTACGCGAGCTCCAGCGCGCGACAGCGCTTTGGCCAGACTGACGCCTTGCGATTCCTCAACCACATGCGAAAAAGGTTTGTAAGCGAGGCCGAGAATCGCTACGGTCGTGCCTCCCTGAATCATCGGTCGCAGTTGCGACGCGACCTTCTCGGCCAGATCGCGATTCATCTGATCGGTTGTTTCAGCCAGCCCGGCTTTGGTCCCGAGCGCGCGCGCCATAAAGCTGAGCGCCACATTGTCGCGCGGGAAACATGGGCCGCCGTAACCGAGCGCGCCTGTCAGATATCGACGTCCGATTCGTTTGTCCATCCCGAGCGCGTCGCTGACAACATCGACGTCGCCGCCCGGAATGCGTTCGCACAAATCCGCCAGCATGTTGGCAAAAGTGATCTTTGTCGTGATGAAAGTATTGACGGCTATTTTGGCCAGCTCGGCGTTCTCCAAACTCATGCGTTGGCAGGCCGGATGGTTGGGCATGATGGCGGCATAGGATTCTTCAAGCTGGCTGCCGGCGCGCTCGTCAATCTCTCCGACCAGAGTAAAGTCGGGATTCAGAAAATCGCGTATCACGCTTCCCAGAGCGATAAACTCGGGGCTGTAGCACAAGCCAAAATCGCGGCCGGCTTTTTTCCCGGACTCTCGTTCCAAAATCGGAAGCAGTGCATGCCGGGTTGAGCCGGGCAACACCGTGCTGGTCAGAACGACGTTGTGATAACCATCCTTCTTCGCCAACGCTCGCCCGATTTCCCGAAACGCCCATGCGGCGTACTGGAGCGAGAACGCGCCCTTTTCGTCGCTGGGAGTCGGTACGATTACGAACGAGAGATCGGAATTGAGAATCGCATCTTCGTGGCTTAAGGTGGCGCGCAACCGTTCGCGGTTGGCTTCGACCATCTGTTCGAGGTCCGTTTCCTGCACCGGCGCGTGACCCGAATTGATCAGATCAATCGAGCGTTTGTTTACATCGACTCCGATTACATCGAAGCCCCGGCTCGCGATCGCCGCAGCCATACTGGCTCCGAGCTTGCCTAACCCAATGATCGAATACTTTGAAACCATCAACCAGTGTCGCCCCTCTCAATGTCTCTCTTCGAAATCTATTTAGCTTCAGCAGTCACGCAAAGATGCCAACCGGCGCGTCGTTCCAGCCAGCGAAAAACGCTCGTGGGAAGATAGCGAAAATACCATTCGCGCACGTATCGATACTCGACGTAGTCCGGAATTCGGTACGGGAAAATGTGATCCGCAAACATCTCTTTCACTTTGAATCCGGATTCGATCATCTGGCCCAGGCTGCGTTTGGAATACGAATACGTAATCGGACACCCGGTCTGCGCCTCGGAATGCGTAGCAACCAGCTTGTCCAGATTCCAAAAAGCGCCTTTGCCGTAGGTCATCAAAATCCAAAATACTTTCCATGAATAACGGTAGTAGACCATCAGCTTCAGAGTGCTGCCCGGATGGACAAAATGCTCCCGAATCTGCGCGACGATATTTTCCGGGTGCGGCGAGTGATGGATGACGCCAAACGAATAAACCAGGTCGTACTTCTGCGGCGGAATTATTTTGGAAAGGTCTTCTGCGTTGGCTTCGTAAAAATTGATCCGATCTTCAAGTCCGAAAACTTCGGCGCGCTTACGTGCAACCTCGAGCGACTTGCGCGAAAGATCAACCGCCGTGACTTCCGCTCCCGCGCGCGCGAAGTTCATCGTGTCTGTCCCGATCCCGCATCCTATTTCGAGCACCTTCTTACCGCGCCACTTTTCGAATTCGGCGAAGCCGGGAATGTGCGGCTCGATGAAATACTTTCGAGCTTCGACCTCGTCGAAGTACTGCCGCGTTCCAACTTCCGCGGTCGAGTGCCGAATATTGCAGGGACGGCGATTCCAGTAATCCTGGACCTTGTTAATAGGAGTTTCGGCAAAGCTCTCGCTCATAGAAATTTTCCAACCTTATTGACGGATCGCGTTCATTGCGTTTAGTGCCAGGCCAATCATTGCCGCAGCATCCAGCGTGGCCACGCTTGTCTTGAGTAATGAATCCAGCTCGGAAAGTTTGATCAGCTCGATTCTGAGTTCTTCCAGATCATCCGGAACCACATCGGCCTCGTGCACCGCTTCACGCGCCAGAAAGTAATGGCCCTTTCCGTTGCCGCGGTTCCCATCGACCGTAAACGATCCCAGGTGTTCCCACTCGGCCGCGCGGTAGCCGGTCTCTTCAAATAGTTCCCGCCGGGCGGCGTCCAGCGCATCCTCGCCCGGCATTAGGTAACCCGCGGGAAACCCAAGGTTGACACAACGCGGGCCGTGCTTGTAGTGCCGCAACGCCACGGCGCGATCGTCTTTATCAACTGCGAAGATGACTACGTGGTCCGGTTGATCGACGGTATAGAAATCGTCAACCGTACGGCCGTCGGGAAGTCGAACCTTATCGACCCAAACGCTGAGCCACGGAGATGCGTCAACCAACCGTTTACGGTCAATCGTCTCCCAGCACGCCAGCTCCGCCTCGTGGTTTTCACTCATCGATTGGTGGGAGATCCGCCCGCCGCGCTATCCCGCAACGCTTTGAGCTTCGGGTGCGACTTCCTGCCGGGCTCGGACCTGATCTTCAATCCAGGAGTAGGTATGCGCCAAACCCTTCTCAAGCGAAATTTCGGGTTCCCAACCCAGCACTTCGCGCAGCAAAGCATTATCAGAGTTGCGACCGCGAACTCCCTGCGGGCCTTCGATATGCTTTTTGCTGACACGAATGCCGGCGATGTCGGCGATAATGTCTGCCAGTTGGTTAACCGTCACCATTCGGTCCTGACCCAGGTTCAACGGTTCGGTGAAATCGGACTGCATCAGCTTGAAGATGCCGTTGGTGCAATCGTCTATGTAGCAGAACGAGCGGGTCTGTTCGCCGTCTCCCCAAATTTCGATTTCCGATTGCCCGCTCAGTTTGGCCACGGCGATTTTCCGGCTCAGAGCTGCCGGCGCTTTCTCGCGTCCGCCATCCCATGTTCCGAGCGGTCCAAAAATATTGTGAAAACGTACGATGCGCGTCTCGATTCCAAATTCTTCGCGATAGTGCGTGCAAAGCCGCTCGGCGATCAGTTTCTCCCAGCCATACGCATCCTGCGGTTGCGCCGGATATGCGTCGCTCTCTTTCAACGGAGTCACATTCGCGTCTTCCTGCAAGTACTCCGGATAGATGCAGGCCGAAGACGTGTAGAGATAACGACCGACCTTGTTGACTCGCGCCGCATCGAGCGTATGAATATTGATCAGCGAGTTATTGCGAAGAATCTGCGCGTGGTTGGCTGAGATAAAACCCATTCCGCCCATGTCGGCGGCCAGCGCATAAACCTCGTCGACCTCGCGCGTAGCCTGCAAACAGTTATCCCAACGCCGCAGGTCGAGCAATTCAAACTCGTCAGCATCGGTCGTGCTGTACTCAGGAAGTTTGATATCCACGCCGCGGACCCAGTAGCCACGGTTCTTCAAAAACGTTACGAGGTGATGGCCGATAAAACCACCCGCGCCTGTGACCAGCACTTTCGTTTGTGTTGCCATGCGAAAGCTCTCCTCAACTCAATTAAAATTATTAAAGATATTCTTTGCTCGACATCGAATGGATTTGGGTCGATGTAACAAATGTACGAGCGCACGATCTGCAAACATCACACTAAGATTGCCCAAAATTTCGACCGTCTCTTTCGTGTGTATTCGCGACTCGTGCGCCCCACAACTTCAAACGCGATTCAAGAACAAGTTGAAACTATTCCCGCTACCTGCAAACCAATTCCGTTACGATTGCGCGCCGGTTGCTACCTGATCAGTCTCAGCGGCATCGCCCTTGTAATAAGCCTGCTGGTAGTAGCTCTGGTAATAGTAGTAGCCGTCCTGCGAACGAAGGTTGACGTTGTTGAGTACCACGCCAAAAATCTTCGCGCCCACGTCCTGCAACAACTGTCGCGAACGTCGAACAATACCGCGCGAGCTCTTCCCGGCATGCACCACCAGCAATACTCCGTCGACCATCGCGGAAATAAGAACACCGTCCGTAAACGAAGCAATGGGCGGCGAGTCGATCACTATATGCGTGTAGTTGTCTTCGAGCGTGCCGATCAACTGGCGCATATGCTCGGACCCGATCAACTCAGCAGGATTGGGCGGCACCGGACCTGAAGTTAACAGATGAAGATTGCTGTCTTCATAGGGCTGTATCATCGACAGCACCTCCGCCTCGTTCATGTTGCTGGAAAGAATCGTGCTCAGTCCGTGGCGATTCTCAATCTGGAAAATGTTGTGCAAACGCGGGCGACGCATATCCGCATCGACCACCAAAACCTTGGCGCCGGTTTGCGAAAGACTGATCGCCGTGTTCACCGCGGTCGTGGTCTTTCCTTCCGACGGAACACTGGAAGTAACAAGCAGCGTCTTCGGCGCGTGTCCAGCGGTTGAAAGCAAAACGGACGTGCGAAGGTGTCTGTACGCTTCAGCCAAAGACGAACGCGTATCGGCTTTTAAAAGCAGCTCGGTCGGGTTGGGACCACCGCCGTTTCCATTTCCTCCGGCGGCCAATTGCCGCCGCCCCTTTATTTTCATTCCCTCGATCGACGGAATCACCGCCAACGCCGGCAGACGAAGCAGATTTTCAACGTCGTCGGTTGAGCGAACAGTGTCGTCAAGATATTCGAGGAACAGAGCCAGGCCAGCTCCAAAAGCCAGCGACAGGACCAGAGCCGCAAGCACGGTCATCAGTCGCTTCGGACCAACCGGTTCTTCCGGTGCAAGCGCTCGATCAACCACAAAAATGTTATTTGGAGTGCCGGCCAATTTGATGTCGTTCTCTCTCGAGCCCTGCAAGAGGCCGACTAACATCTCTTTATTGGTATCGATCTCCTGTTGAATGATCTTGTAATTGATTGCCGCTTCATTCAGGTTCAGAGTCTTGTGACGTTGTTCGTCGAATGCCTTCTTTAAAGAAGCTTCGTTCGCTTGGGCCTGTCGATAGCGCGTAGCCAGGTTTGTGATGACAACATTGCCCGCGCGTAGACTTGCGTCTTCGATCGCGCGCTCGATTTCATTGATCTGTTCGTTGACCTGTTTGACCTCGGGCCACTCTTCTGTGTTGTCGACCAGAAGCTCCGCACGTTTTTGTCTTAACTCAGCAAGTTTCAGACTCGCTTCGTCGATGTATCGCTTCAGGTTGCTGTTCTCGGCCAACGCTTCCTTTGCGCCCGGGACCAGCGCAGCACGATATTCCGCTTCGACGGCTTTGCGTTCGTTCTCCGCTTTCAAATAGTCACGATTGAGACCGGCCAAACGCTCGACGACAATGTTCTGGTCCTTATCCAGAATAGGCATGTCGTTTCGACGCGTGTAATCAACCAGCTTTTCCTCGCCTTTGCGGATTTCGGCCTGAAGCTCGGCAATTCGTTTTTGGAGAAAATCGCCGGTCGTGCTGTTGGAAGAAGTTTTGTTCTCGAGGTTCGCCAACGAAAACGTATCCGCAATCGAGTTGACTACGTTCGCTGCAATCACCGGGTCGTTGTGTTTGAAGGTGATGTCGATCAGCCGCGTTTCCTTGATCGTAAGGCGGCTCTCGCGGACAGGTTCAACGGTGATCCCCTTCTGGATCGCTTCCACGTAGGGCGCCAGCCTTTTTGATTCGGCCAGGTCTTCCATCTGTGACTGCGACGCGTTCGATGAAGTTACCGGGATTTCGTCTTCGGTTGCTTTGGGCTTTTCTTTATCGCCCAGTCCGATCATTCGGAGGATGCTCTGCGTAGTCGATTTTGATTTCTCCGTCGGATTCTTAAGAAACTCTTTGTTGTTTTCCAGGTCCAACGACTTTGCAACGCGGCGTAGCAAACTGGGACTGGTCAAAATTTGAAGCTGAGTATTGAAGTAAGCTGGATCGCTGGTCGAATTGCTGACGATTACCTGGCTGTCCTTGACGCCGAGTCCGGGGTTTGGTCGTTCCAAATCGACCTGCACGCGCGCCTGTGCGTTGAAGATATCGGGCTTGCGCGACATGTAAATCGCCGTCAAGCTCGTGATGAGAACGGTGATTCCGATAACCAGCCAAAGGCGCTTCCGAATCGATCGCCAGTAATCCAAAAGATGCACGGTGTCTTCGTTGCCCGTATCCATCTTGTAGACAGCCGACGACGGAATCCCCTTGAAGTCCAGCGGCCTGACAAGGTCGCTATTATCAGGAACGTTCACTACAAGTTCGTTGCGTTCTTTCATCTAATCACCTATCAACTCAAGCTGACACTGGCACTCGCGGTCGTCAGAACCGCGCGCAAAACTCTACTATTGAATGACGTAAGGAATGCTGGAAAGCCCGCCGGTTAAGGCGCCGATCAATTTATCCATAAGAAGTTTGCCCTCGTCGGTAGGTACCTGCACCACGTCATTTGGCAGAAGCAAAATGTCTTCGGCTTGCAGTTTATTAATCGCGCTCAAGTTCACCGCAATTATCTCTTTTTGAGCGCTGCCGCGCGCCTGTCGAACTATTTGAACTTTGCTCATCTTCGTGGCGCGAAGATAACCACCCGCCATCGAAATCGCCTGCGACACGGTCACAGGTTCCTTCAAAAGCACCGCTTGCGGTTTGAAGACATTTCCCACGACGTAAGCCTGGTCGGCTTCAGGGATAGAAACGATGTCGCCCGGGCGGATATACGGGTTCGCGTCCTTCGATCCTCGAAGAGCGTCTACCAACGGATAAAAATCGAAGAGTTCCGATCCCTCAGCCTTAGCCGTATCGCACAAAGAAATGCCGCCCGTATGCGCAATCTGAACTTTGCCACCGGCTTTTTGATTCGGACCGCCCGCGAACGCTAAAAGCTCAAGCAAGCGAACACGACGCGTCAGTTGAAACCGTCCCGGCTTTTCCACCGAACCGATAACGGCAACGGGTGTTGAGCTATACTCTTTTACGAATACATTGACGTACGGATTGCGTTGGTACTTCAGGTACAGCTTTCCGATCTTCTGCGCCAATTCGTTTTCAGTAAGACAGGCCGCCTGAATGTCGCCTTCGAGCAATGGCATCTGAATGACGCCGTTCGTATCCACGCGAGCTTCGCGTGAAAGTTGGGGCCGATTGAAAACGCGTATGTCGAGCACATCGCCGGGTCCAATCCGGTATCTTTCGTCGGCAACGATCTGCGATTGTTTCCCCGTATCCGCAGGAGTTACGCTGGAAACAGTCGCTTCGATTTTCGCTTCCTGAGCCGGAACTGCGCCCGCAATAACGCAAATCGCCAGGGCCAATCCCGTAAAGGAAGTGAAACCCCGGCGCGCACCTCTACCTAAATCAAAAGTCTTACTTTCGTTTCTTTTCATAACTTCAAGACCTTAATCTGACGATACGTTTTATGGTTGCGAAGTCACGAGCGGATGCGCATAACCTCTCTTGATCATTTGGAAGCCAAGTTTAGCACAAGTATCCGCGCAGTCTTAACCCTATGCGTGATTCCAATTTCGTGAGACTTCCGAAGCCAGGGGGGAGCAGATGACAGGCTTAAGCGGCCAATAATTGCGGTGCCTTTAGTGCAGTGTTTTGATTGAATCGTAAATGGTTGCAAATGCCGAGTACGAGTTTTCAAATTATTCGGGCCCGCTTGTCAAACAATCCCAGGATTCTCACAAGAACTTACCAAAAGATATCGCGAGGGTTACTTAACACGGCTTCTTACCATTGTCAACTAACCCTATGTAGTTAAAGCGCTTTTCAGCGGCCTCGGTCCGCCAAAATCGAGAGGCTGACGCTTCGAATCGTTCAAAATCGAATCGTCAGCCCTCGTCTCCATGGCAATGGGATGCCCCGGCGGGGAGCATTTTGCCTACCGCGATTACTGCGGCAAGTAAGCCGCCGGCACAGGCGTGTCGACCGTGATGCCCCAGTACGACGCACGCAAAGTCTCGCTAAAGCTCTGCCAGATGTACCAGGTGCCTTCGCTCGGCCGGTAGACGGCGATGTCGGATTTTCCATCTCCGTCGTAGTCGGCCGGGATCGGTCGGTCGGTGCTGAGCCCGAAATTCATCGACATCATCTGGTTGTCCGAACTCTTGTAGACATACCAGCTTCCGCTTTCCGGCCGGTAAACCGCCACATCGTCTTTGCCGTCACCATCGTAATCCGCCGGCACGGCCTTATCAGTGGGAAGTCCCCACGCGACGCCTGTAAAAGCGCCGTCCGAGCTTCTGAGCGTGTACCAACCCGCGTTGCTGGGACGGAAGACCGTCAAGTCGTTCTTACCATCGCCGTCGAAATCGCCGGATATTGGTTGGTCGCCGCTCGCTCCCCACTGAACCGACATTACGGTCCGGTTGGAAGATCGGTGGATGTACCATGTACCCGTCGATGGTCTGAAGACAGCAAGATCGGTCTTGAAGTCACCATCAAAGTCGCCGAGGACAGGTTTGTCTCCCTCAAGTCCCCAGTTCCATATCCGAGTTTCGTATGTCGCGCTGAATTCGATGTACCAGTTCCCGTTTGATGGACGCCACACCGCTACGTCTGCGCGTGAATCACCGTCGAAGTCGCCGGGAACCATAAGGTCACCGGGAGTGCCAAAGCCGTTACGAGCGAAGAAAACGCTGTTCGAGCTTCGGTTCGCATACCACGCGCCCGAGTTTGCACCTGGTGGACGGTAAACGCCCAGATCAGTCTTTCCGTCGCCGTCAAAGTCGCCGCGACGGTTTAGCCGAGCCGATGACCCCGCACACGAGTTGAGGAAGATCGCTACCGAATGCGGCCCGGGACCGTTATTGGTAGTAACCGCAACATCCGCCTTTCCATCTTCATCAAAATCGTCCGCGACGATTTCCCAGGGTCCGGGTCCGCCCGCGTAGGTTATCGGCGACTCGAATCCGCCGTCGCCGTCTCCGGTCCACACCGAAACGGTCCGACCTTCATAATGCGCCAGGGCCAGATCAACGATTCCGTCCCCGCTAAAGTCGGTGGCGACGATTCCCGTAGGTCCATCCGGAACATCCAGCGAAGTCGCTGTCGCAAAGTTGCCGGTTCCGGTTCCCAGCAGGATCGAAACGATTCCGTTATCCCGACACGCAACCGCGAGGTCGAGATGATCGTCTCCGTCAAAGTCACCCGCAGCGAGGTCCTGGGCGCTCCAGTCAATCGTGAAGTAGCTTGCCGGTCCAAAGTTTCCGCTGCCGTCTCCCAAAAGGAGGTTGACTACGTTTGGAAAACCGCTTGTGGCCAAATCGAGTTTTCCGTCTTCGTCAAAATCCGCCGCGACAAGCGACATTCCGTTTCCGCCAATGGCGAAGTTACCGGAAATGCCGAAGTTCCCGCCGCCGAGGCCTCTGAACATGACAATGCTGCCGTTCCAATTGATGGCGGCGATGTCCAGTATTCCGTCAGCATTAAAGTCGTTGGTGATTATCCGGTGCAGATTCGCGCCGCCTCCGTTGACGGTAATCGGCGAAGCGAATCCGCCAGAGCCATTGCCAAGAAATACGTTGATGACGTTCTGACCCAACAGGGTACAAGTTATGGCCAGATCTGAGTTTCCGTTGCCGTCAAAGTCTGCCGCCACCATCCGCTGTGGCGCGGTTCCACCGGCTGGAATATTCGTCGCGGCGCTAAACCCGCCGCTGCCGTTTCCCAGCAGGATCGAAAAACTATGCGAGTCGTAATTAACAACCGCGATATCTCGGTTGCCGTCGTTGTTGAAATCGCTGGTGGTAACTTCCCAGACGGCGTTTCCTACCGGTAAGAGCGGCGCTCCACTTAACTGGCCCACGCCCGTGCCCTTCAGCAGGACAATATTTTTTGTAGTCAAATTCGCGGTCGCCAGATCGAGCAAACCATCGTGGTCGAAATCGCCTGATGTCAGACCGCTAGGGAGTGTTCCAGCGCCATAACCGGTGGCGGCGCCAAGCCCGCCGCTGCCATTCCCGAGCAGGAGCGAAACGTTACCAGTGTTTGAGCTGGCGGCTGCTACGTCGTTGTTCCCATCTCCATCAAAATCGCGAATCAGAACGGAGGTTGGTGCGAACACAGCGAAGTGAACCGCGGATCCAAATATGCTGGAGCCGTTATTCATAAGCACAGAGACGTTGTTCGAGTTCGAGTTCGCGGTGACCAAATCCTGATCACCATCGCCGTCGAGGTCTCCCGCCGCGACCGAGGTCGGGGTAACGCCCGCGTTGTAGTTCACCACCGACGCAAAAGTTCCGGTTCCGGTGCCCAACAGGATCGAGACGTTGTTGCTGCCTGAATTTGAAGTGGCCACGTCAACGACTGTGTCGCCGTTGAAATCACCAGTGATCAGATTGGCCGGAGAAGTTCCCACAGAGTAAAGAGTTGGATCGCCAAACCCTCCGGTACCGTTCCCCATCAAGATGCCGACCTTGCCGACGAACGAGTTCGTGCCCGCCAGATCAAGCTTGCCGTCCGCGTTGAAGTCCGCAGTCACTACTCGTAAACATGCGCCTCCGGCCGAATATGAAACGCCGTTACTCAGCGTTCCTGTTCCCGTTCCCAAATAGACCGTCATACTGTCCGAGACGCCATTCGCGGTCACTACATCGAGTTTTCCGTCGTCGTTAAAATCGCCCGTTGCAATCCCGTCCGGTCCGGAGGGATGTGGTTTCACGATAGGAGCGCCAAAGCCGCCGGCTCCGTCGCCGAGCATGATCGAAACCGTACTGGGATCCTGCGAACCGGTGCCGATGGTGGCTCCCACCAGATCCAGATCACCATCTCCGTTGAAATCGCCCGACGCAACCGCGCGCAGCACGGCATTGATGCCGATCGTCTGCGCAGCCCTAAAGTTTGCAGTCTCGCACGTATCCAGAGTTCGAGCGGATGACCGCCGATTTCGGTTTGCGATTCCTGTCGAAACCAAAACCAACGCCGCCACAAATACAAAAACCTTAACTAGTAAACCAAAACGCCGCATTCTATTTACCTTTCGGGAAAGGCGAGAGCCGGTCTAATTTCTCATCGCCGGGACTTTGGGGACCGGTCTATAAGTACGAATTAAATTTCAAAAGCATGTTCGTCGTAGTGCTTGACGAGTTGTTACCAGGATCCGGGACTAATGCCGGCACGTTGTTGACGGCCAGAAGTTAGCAGAGTTCGGTCTGGTTTTACCATCATATCCAGCCGGAAAAGAAGCATGCGTGGCAATTCCGAACGGCTATTCCTCCGTTCATGAACAGTCTGCGAAAGACATGGCGCCGTCCGTCTACGGGGCGGAAGCCCAACCGTAAGGGAGGGCGTTACCCATAACCTATCAACCCATTGCCGTTGCATTTAGGGTACGCAAAACGCCCTCCCTGACGGTCGGGCTTCTGCCCCACTTCCCTCAAGCACTCCGCTACTGAGGCAGATAAGCCTCAGGAACCGGCGCGTCGGTGGTGATGCCCCAATACGAGGCTCGCAACGTAGCGCTCGTGCTTTGCCAGACATACCACGTTCCATGACTGGCGCGGTACACAGCGAAGTCAGCCCAGCCGTCTCCGTCGTAATCGGCTGGGATCGGACGGTCGGTACTGATACCAAAGTTCATCGACATCATCTGGTTGTCGCTGCTCTTGTAAACGTACCAGCTTCCGCTCTCCGGACGATAGACGGCTACGTCGTCTTTGCCATCTCCGTCGTAATCGGCCGGAACAGCTCGGTCGGTGCTCAGTCCCCAAACGACTCCGGTAAACGCACCATCGGAACTTCGCAGCGTGTACCAGCCGGCGGTGCTCGGTCGGAAGACCGTGATGTCAGTCTTGCGATCGCCGTCAAAGTCTCCTGCTACAGGCAAGTCACCCGCCGATCCCCAGTTCACGGTTCTTACCTGACGAGTAGTCGAAAGGAAGATGTACCAGTTGCCATTCGACGGTCGGAAAACAGCGAGGTCGCTCTTGAAGTCGCCGTCAAAGTCACCGACGAGCGGTTTATCACCGCTGATGCCCCAGTTCCAGACTTTGTATTCATAGGTCGAGCTGAACTCGACATACCAATTTCCGTTCGACGGTCGCCAGACCGCGATGTCGGCTCGGCCATCGCCGTCGTAATCGCCTGGAACCAGAACGTCTCCGATCGCACCCGTGCCGAATCGCGAGAAGAAAACGCTGTTCGAACTTCGGCTCGCATACCACGCGGCTGCCGATCCATCCGGCGCTCGATAAACGCCGAGGTCGGTCTTGCCATCACCGTCAAAATCTCCGCGACGGTTGAGCGGCGACGTACCGCCATCGCACTTGTTGATCAGAATCGCTACCGGGTGTGGACCGGAGCCGTACCCCGAACCAACAGCGACATCAAGTTTTCCATCGCCATCGAAATCTTCCGCCACCGCTCCCGTCGGCCCGTTACCGGCAGCATAGTTATTCACGCCGTCAAAGCCGCCCGCTCCGTCGCCAGTCATAACTGAGACGTACCTTTGCTCGAAGTGTGTCAGTACCAGATCGAGAATTCCGTCCCCGCTAAAATCTCGAAGGATGGTTCCGCCCGCCCAGCCTCCATCGGGCATATCGGCGGGGCCATCGAAATTACCCGCACCGTCACCCATCAAAACCGAAACCTGATGCGAGTTTATGTGGTCGCTGACCGGTACCACGATGTCGTCGTGTCCGTCCATGTCAAGGTCACCCACCGCGGCACGCGAAGGATGGTACGCGAGCGTTATGTAAGTCGGCGCGCCAAATCCGCCCAAGCCATCTCCCAAAAGAATGTTCATCACATTTGGGTAGGCACCCACCGCCAGATCGAGTTTTCCATCGCCGTTGAAATCGCCATCAGACACATCAAGGCCGTTACCGCCGATAGGAAATACGTTGGAAATCGAGAAACCGCCCGATCCGTTTCCAAGGAACATCACGACGCTGTTGTAGTAATTCACCGCGGCGAGATCGGTCTTTCCATCTCCGTTAAAGTCTCGCGGGAGAAGTCGTCTGAGCTCAGCTCCACCACCGCTAACCGCCGTCGGTGCGCCAAATCCGCCCGATCCATCACCCAGAAAGATGTTGATTACCCGTTGACCAGTGATGGTGACGACGACAGCCAGGTCAAATCTACTGTCGTTGTTGAAATCAGCAATCGCAAAATCGCCGGTACCTGTCCCTCCCGACGGAATGTTGCTGGCAGCACCAAATCTTCCCGCACCATCTCCAAGCATGATCGAAAAGTTGTTCGAGCTGACGTTGACCACCGCCAGGTCTTTCTTTCCATCGGCGTTAAAATCTCTGGACTGCATCTCTCCATTGCCCCAATCGGCCAGGAATAGCGGCGCGCCGCTCAGTTCGCCTACTCCCGTACCATTGAGAATCACGATATTCTTCGAAGTTGAATTCGGCGTGGCGATATCGATCAAGCCGTCCTGATCAAAATCTCCCGACACCAGATTTCCAAGACCCGAGCCTCCCGAATAACCACGTGGAGCGCCAAACGAACCAGTGCCGTTGCCCAGCAACAGGTTGACGGTCCCGTCCTGGTTGCTGACCGCGAGGTCGAGCTTACCGTCGCCGTCATAATCGCGCACAAGTACAAAAGCCGGAGCCAGTCCGCTGGCGAGATGCGTCGGCGCAGCGAATCCCCCCGAACCGTTGTTCAGCAATACAGATACATTGTTTGAATTCGCGTTGGCAGTGACTAGGTCAACGTCACCGTCGGCGTCGAAATCGCCCGAGCCTACAGTCGCAGGACTGATACCTGCATTATGCGATGTTGCAGCCGCAAAACCGCCGGAGCCATTTCCGCGCAAGACAGTCACACTGTTCGTGTTGAAATTTGCCGTGACTATATCCAGATTGCTGTCGCCGTTCACATCGACTGAGATCAGATGCATCGGGTTCGTACCCACTGCAAAAGCAGGCAATGGCGAGAACGATCCTGTCCCGCTGCCGAGCAGCAAAGTCACGCTGTTGACGTTTCGATTGTTGGTTACTAAATCAAGATTACCGTCGCCGTTGTAATCGCCAACCGCAACACTCATCGGTTGATAGTTGGGGCCACCTACGCCGTAGAACACCGCGTTACTCAACTGGCCCGATCCATCACCTAGCAATACAGCTACGTTGTCGGAAACGCCGTTGGCTGTGGCTACATCCAGATCCCCGTCGTTATTGAAGTCACCCGCCGCGATTCCATTCGGTCCGGTTCCAACAACCGTGGCAATCGGAGCCAGGAATCCACCCACGCCATCATTGAGCATGAGGGTGACGTTGCTCGGTCCCTGAAACGTCGGATGAACGGTCGAGATCGCGATATCCGGCTTGCCGTCAGTATTGAAATCGCCGGCGACCACGGATCGCGGCGCGTTCCCGACGGTGACCAGCTGCGCGGCTTTGAAGCTGGCGGTTTCGCACGCAGTCGATCCATCAACAGTGCGCACCCGGCGCGAGCCTGAGATGGTAGAAACACAAACCAAACCGATAACCACTAACGCAACTTTCAAATAGGGGCTCAAACGAGGCATAGACTTTTCCTTTTCCAACAAATGTTTTATCAAACTGAGGTATTGAATACCTTCCGGTAACACGCAGTCAGGAAGGGGATCCTGTCCCCGCTTAAGATGCGAACCGATTCAGGTCTAAAAATATCGAACTGTGTATCTTAGGCGGGGACCGGGTCCCCTTCCCGACTGCGTGTCCGATTAGGTGAGCGCTAGCTCACCAACCTATCGGGCGATCGCCGCTGGAATGTCGCCGGTCGTTCCAAAGTTAACTCCGCGGAGGCTGTTGGTCATACTTTGGAAAATGTACCAATCGCCATTCCTGAAAACCGCCGCATCCACTTTGCTGTCGCCGTCGAAGTATCCGGGCACCGGCACGTCACCGACTTGCCCAAGATTTATCGCGCCGTAATTTATTGCCGGATTCAGCGATGTGTACCAGTAACCCGTGCCGGGTCGAAACACTCCGACGTTTGCTCGGCCATTACCGTCGTAATCCGCGGGAATCGGAATGTCAGTTCCCTGTCCGAACTGCACCGAAAAATAGAGATCCGAACTCTGCACCAGGTACCAGGTAGCGTTCGACGGACGGAATATGCCAAGGTCCGCACGTCCGTCTCCGTCATAATCCGCCGGCACTGGTATGTCACCAGTTTGTCCCCACAGAACCGCGCCGTAATTCGTTGCAGGATTCAGCGACGTGTACCAGTAACCCGTCGTCGGCCGCCACACGGCGAAGTTTGTCACTCCGTCGCCGTCGTAATCGCCCTGGACCGGGACATCACCATTCACGCCGAACGGCTGATACGCGAAGACTCCGTCCGAACTGCGCAAGTAATACCAAACGCCGTCACTGGGTCGAAAGACTGCGATGTCCGTCTTCTGATCTCCATCATAATCGCCCGGAACAGGCAGATCGCCGTTCGTTCCAAACGGCACCGCATAGAACGAATTATCCGAACTTCGAAGTACGTACCAAACTCCGCTGGAAGGACGGAACACAGCGATATCTGTCCGGCCGTCTCCGTCAAAATCGGACGTCACACCGCCGCGAGCGACTCGACAATCGTTGACCACGATAAAGGGGTACGCGCCGGCTGAACCAAGCAGGTCGACGCTGCCGTCCGTGTTGAAGTCGCCTCTGTTGGTCACGGTGCCGCCGGCGTACATGGTGGCTGGGCCGAAATGTCCTGCGCCATCCCCAAGCACGGCTGAATAACCGTATCCCTCGTTGTTAACAACCAGGTCATCGCGATGATCGCCGTTGAGATCCACGACCAACGCATGACGCGGAAAATAGCCGGCGAAGAATTCGAAAGGCGCCCCGAAACCGTTCGCCCGGGTGCCGAGCCTGACCTGGCTGGTAAACGAATCAACAAAAGGAAGGATCAGATCCGGGTTCCCGTCGCGGTTCAGATCACCGATTTCGAGATAAGTCGCGGTGGTAGAAGAAACCGTCAACACGGGAGCTTCGGCGCCGAAACCGCCGGCGCCGTTGCCCGGTAATATTGAAATCACACCATCTTCTCGACCTACGATCAGGTCCATTTTTCCGTCGCGATTGAAATCACCCTTGCGCAAAGCTTTCCCGATTGCGCCGAGTGTCACGCTACCGGTTACGATAAATCCACCCATGCCATTCCCGGTCAGGATCCTGACCACCGGAATATTGTTCAGATTCGCGACGATGTCCGGATTACCATCTCCGTTGAAGTCCTGGATGATTGCGCCGAACGACAGGCCGCCTACCGAATAAGTCGTATGCGAAGGAAAAGCGCCGGTTCGGTCATTAACCAGAACCGAGATGTTTCCCGGGCTAACCGCGACAAGATCGGCAAAACCATCGTTGGTGAAATCACCTCCGACTACAAACGAAGGAGATTCGAACATCTGATGGGATCCGAAGCCGGGAAACTGGAGTTTCCCATTTCCAAACGCCCAGCTAACTCCCAATGAATTAGCAGACGCAAGATCAAGAGCTCCGTCGTTATTGAGATCGGCGACTACCTGGCCTCCAAGCGGTATTTGAGTTGGAGCGGCAAACTTGCCGTTTCCAAATCCTTCAGAAATGACAATGCTGTGCACGGCGGCGGCGTTCGAAACAACGTCAAGCTTTCCATCGCCGGTCACATCTCCGACGGCAACCGAGCGGAGGTCGCCGCCGGCCAGGAACTGTTCGCTGGCGGAAAAGCCGCCGTTTCCACCACCCAAAGCAACATTGAAAAAGCTCGATGTTAAAGTCTGCGATCCCAGATTTGCGACCACGTCCACGTTTCCGTCGTTGTTGACGTCACTCTTCAAGAACGCACTTCCACCCGGGGCCGCCTGTCCGAGCGTAAAGGTCCCGTTTCCTACTCCCAGATAGACACGGCCCGGGACGACGAAATCTGGTTTGGTATCGTTATTGAAGTCAGCCGTCATTATTTCTGACGTTGAAAACGATATGCTGGGCTGCGGATCGAAACCGCCCGATCCATTTCTGAGCAGAATCGAAATGCTGCCGGTGCCCGGTGCACCCGTCCCGGCGTTCGCAACCACCAGATCAAGCTTTCCGTCCATATTGAAATCGCCGGCGTCCAGATCGGTCGGCGAAATCCCCACGTTCGTAAACGAGGGAGCACCGAAACTGCCGGCCCCGTTGCCAAGCAGAACCGCTACATTGCTGGCTGAACGATTGGCAGTGGCGATATCGCGATTTCCGTCGTTGTTAAAGTCTCCGACAATAATCGAGCGAGGCGCCAATCCGCTTTGAAACGACGCGAGTGAAAAACTCCCGGTCCCGTTATTCATCAAGATCGTAACGTTATCCACGTCGCTGTTGATGGCCGCCAGGTCCGGCTTTCCGTCGTTGTTGAAATCACTGGTGACCAACATCAACGGCTTCGTGCCATTTGAATATGTTACCGGTGCGGCGAACCCACCCGCGCCATCTCCCATCAGCACTGCGATCTGGCTCGAGACGGCGTTTCCTACTGCTGCGTCCAGCTTCCCGTCAGAATTGAAGTCGGCGAGAACAACCGTGACGGGTCCCTGACCAACGAGGAGATGTCGTCCGGCTCGTAAATCCGGTTCTGAACATCCTGCGCCAAAGGTGGGAGCTGCACCGATTCCAAGTAGCGCAACCAGCGCAAGAATCTTAATCATGGGCAGGATAATACCTGCTCCTAAGCAGGCAGAGCGTGGCATTTCAGTACTCGCTTAATCCGGTTTGTCCGACAAACTTCAGTTTGTCGCTGAATCTGATAGCAGTGTACTGCGAACAGCGACGACAAACTGAAGTTTGTCGGACATTCACTGAGCAAATACGGAAAGTAAAGCGGAAAGGGAGCAGTGGATTAGCTTCAAATGTAGCGAGGAAAACCAGGTTCCCGCAAAGACGCAAAGGCGCAAAGAAAATCGGTAAAGATAAGCTATCGCTCAACGCCGTTGCGCGAACCAATCCCTCTTTTCATGGATATTCAACTGAATTCAACCTGACCCACTACCGAAAAAAGGCATTAACTTGCGCTTGAATCGGCCACCGTGTACGCTTCGGACACAAGCGCAGCGCCGGGTTTTCCACACGTCGCGAAGCTGCCTCTCGCAGTTTAGGATTCTATGGACACGACGGCTTCTACACCCATGCTCCGCCAGTACCAGGAGCTAAAGACCCAACACCCCGGAACACTTCTCTTTTTTAGATTGGGAGACTTTTACGAGCTCTTTTACGAAGACGCCGTAACCGGCGCGCGCGAACTGGAAATCACCCTGACCGCACGCCACAAAGAGAGCGGCAATCCGGTTCCGATGTGCGGCGTCCCGCATCACGCCGCGGCGGGTTACATCGCAAAGCTGGTACGCAAAGGTTACCGGGTAGCGGTTTGCGAACAGACCGAAGACGCGTCGAAGACGAAGAAGCTGGTCCGACGCGAAGTCGTGAGGGTGATCACACCCGGCACCGCAATCGATCCACAGCTGGTCGACGCGCGCGAATCGATCTATCTGGCTGCGTTGTGCGGAACGGGTCCCAGCTACGGCGCCGCTTTCCTCGAGCTTTCAACCGGCGAGTTCAAAGTTACCGAAGCCAGCGGTCCGGACTCGTGGACCAGAATCCGCGCGGACATCGAATCGTACGCTCCGCGCGAAATACTCTTTCCGGCGTCGCTGACTCTTCTTGTCCGCAACGCATTTGCCGAACCCGCCCGCACTGCTTCGCTTCCGGCGTCGAACTCGCAAGAGTCCGAAGAAGACATTCTGCCGCCGACTCACTTCACCGGCACATTCAACATCACCCTCACTCCGACGGACGATTGGCATTGGCGCGAGGAAGACTGCACCACGCTTTTGTGCAATCAGTTCGGGGTGAAGGAGCTGTCCGGTTTGGGCCTTAGCGACAAACATCAGGCGATTCGTGCCGCCGGTGCTTGTCTTCACTACGCCCGCGAAATGCAACGAGCGACTGCCGCGCACATCGCCGATATCGGTTATTTCGAAGCGCAGGATTACCTGGTTCTTGACGCTGTGACGCTGCGCAACCTCGAAATCGTGGAAGGTCAAAGCGGCGGCGGGCGGGCTCGTTCGCTGCTCGGTGTTATCGACGAGACGGTAACGGGGATGGGAGCGCGGATGCTGCGCGCCTGGGTAATGCGGCCTTCGATGCGACGCGGCGAGATCGACGCGCGTCTGGATGCGGTGGAAGATTTGACGGCGCCGGTCAAGCGGGACGGACTACGGACTCAGCTGAAAAACGTGGCTGACCTCGAGCGGCTCGTCGGCCGAATCCATCTGGGCACAGCAAGTCCGCGCGATCTGGTTGCGCTTCGTTTGACGCTTGAACAAGTTCCTAAGATTCGCCAGGCGCTCAATGACTCGGCTTCGTCGCTGCTTCAAGTTCTGTTCGAAAACATGGACGAGTTGCCAGGCATTCGCGATCTGATCGCCACCGCGATTTGCGACGAGCCGCCGCCAACCATGAATGACGGAGGCGTGATTCGTGACGGCTTCAACGCCGAGCTCGACGAACTGCGCGCGACCAGCAGCAACGCCAAGCAAACGATCGCCGCATTGGAAGCGCGCGAACGAACACGTTCCGGAATATCGAATCTGCGAGTTCGCTTCAATAACGTCTTCGGCTACTTCATTGAAGTTTCGAAAGGAGCGGTGTCGCGCGTCCCGGCTGATTACGAACGCAGGCAGACGCTGACCAACGCCGAACGATACACGACTCCCGAATTGAAGGAGTGGGAACGTCACGTCCTCGGCGCCGAGGAACGCATCAAGGAATTGGAAGCCGGCATTTTCGCGGACGTTCGTACCCAGGTGGCGGGCGAGACGAAAGCGCTGCAGGCGACCGCGCGTGCGCTGGCGATGGTCGATGCGCTTTGCTCGCTGGCGGAGGTTGCAGTTCGCTCGCGCTACGTTCGTCCCGTGCTTCACGACGGCGACGAAATCGAAATCAAAGACGGTCGTCATCCGATCATCGAAGCGTTCAGCCACGAGCCGTTCATCCCAAACGACCTCGTGATGAACAATTCGACTGACAGGCTGCTGATAATCACCGGCGCAAACATGGGCGGAAAAAGCACCGCCATGCGTCAGGCAGCGCTGATTCAGGTTCTGGCCCAAGTTGGTTCGTTTGTCCCGGCGAAGTCGGCGCGGCTTCCCGTGCTCGATCGAATCTGGACTCGAGTGGGCGCGTCGGACGATCTGGCCAGCGGGCGCTCGACCTTCATGGTCGAGATGACGGAGACCGCTGCGATCGTGCGAAACGCTACGCCTCGGTCGCTTGTGCTGCTGGATGAAATTGGACGCGGGACTGCGACGTTTGATGGGCTTTCAATCGCCTGGGCGGTGACTGAGTATCTGCACGATTCGGGTGAACATGCCGCAAAAACTCTGTTCGCGACGCATTATCACGAGCTGACCGAGTTGGCCGACCGACTGCCGGGCGCGCAGAATTACCAGATGACCGCGACCGAACGAGAAGGCGAAGTGATATTTCTGCATCGCATGGAGCGCGGTCGAACTTCAAAGTCGTATGGAATCGAAGTGGCCAGACTCGCCGGACTTCCTCAGTCCGTGCTCGAACGAGCACGCGAAGTCTTGCGGCGTCTTGAGCGATACGAGCTTGACGTGTTCGCCGACGATGCTGTTCAGCGCGGAGCAACCTCCGGCGAACCCATGGCTTTCGAACAGGCTGCGGGCCGCGAAACCGGACTCGGCACGGCCGCGCGACGCGCTGCCCAACGACACGTCGCTTCGCAGGTTACGCTCTTCGATTCGGTAAATCAGGGGTTGCTTGACGAGGTGCGCGACCTTGATGTAGAAACGCTATCACCTGATGAAGCGCACGCCATTCTAAAAAACATGCGCAGTAAGATCATCTGATTTCGAGGCTTCAAAACTGAGCATGTTTGATTCTCTAACTTCGCTTTCGCTCGAACAGCAGATCGGGCAACTTTTCTTTATAGGTCTTCCCGGGACAAAACTCGACGACGACACCCGCGCGCTGATCAAGCAAATCCAACCCGGCGGCATAATTATCTTCGGCCGCAACGTCGAATCGCCACAACAACTGAGAAGCCTGCTGGATGAAATCGCGGGCCTGGTTGAAGTTCCACCGCTCTTCGGAATCGATCAGGAAGGCGGGCTTGTCGATCGATTGCGACGCATCTGCACGCCGATGCCGGCGGCGCGATCGATTCGTCAACACGGCGACCTTGCCGCGGCCCGCGCGCTGGGACGAATCACCGGCGAAGTGCTTCGGCGGCTTGGCTTCAACATGAATTTCGCGCCGGTCATGTCGATCATGACCGATGAACGCGACCTGCTTTCAAACGGACTCTATTCGCGATCGTTCGGTAGATCGCCGGGCGAAGTGCTCGGGTACACGACCGTCTATCTGCGCGGTCTGCAAGGCGCGGGTTGTTTCGGATGTCTGAAGCATTTCCCGGGCATCGGCGCGGGCGAAGTGGATTCGCACGAAGAGATGCCGGTGGTTCACCTGACGCATGACGATCTGATCGCGCAGGACCTGGCGCCGTACATCGAGTTGTTTCAGCGCGAAGACGATCGCGTCCGAGCGGTCATGGTCAGCCACGGCGGGTTCCCGAACATCGACATCCTTCATGGAGTCGCCGGCGGAACCATCGTGCCCGCCTCGCTGAACTATTCGATCGTCACAACTCTGCTTCGTCACGAGCTGGGCTACAAACATCTGGTAGTGACTGACGATCTCGAGATGGGCGCGATCTCGCGGCACTGTGAAGTCGAGGACGCGGCCTTGCGCGCGTTCCTGGCCGGTCAGGATATGCTGTTGATCTGTTCGCGGCTCGATCTGATAAAGCGCGGTTATCAAAAGCTGCTGTCCGAGGCTCGTGAAGGCAAGATCGAAACGGAACGGCTCGACTTGTCGCTTCGCCGGATAGCGGAATTCAAATCGCTGGTCCAGCCCGCGCTTCCGTTCGAGCCCGATCGGTTCGTAGAACTCTCAGACGAAATAGCTCGTCTGAATCAGAAGCTAAATTACAGTTACGGAGGCCGCATTTAATGCGCGTTCGAAGGTACCTTTCAATATTTCTGGTGGCACTGATCGTCGCGCTCACAACGGCAACCAGTTGTCGCAAACGCAGCGAAGCTTTTGTAATCGCTCTCTCCGACAAAATTTCGACTATCGATCCGATCGGATCGCAGACCATCGACGCGGCCAGCGAACGCGTGCGCGTATTGATGTTCAATTCGCTGGTGAAGAAGAACGAAAAATTTGAATACGTTCCGGATCTTGCTTCAGACATCAAGCGCGCCGACGATGGGATGTCGTACACCTTCACATTGAACGACGGCGTCAAGTTTCATGATGGAAAGTTGATGACGTCTGCGGATGTGAAGTACACGCTCGAGACGGTGCTCAACTCCGAAACGTCCGGACGAACCGCGAGCTTTTACGAGAAGACGGGTACCGAACGCCAGGGCTACATCAGCGGCATCGAAACGCCCGATCCACGAACTGTCATCGTGCGTTTGCGAAAGCCGTGGCTGCAACTTCTTAACAACCTGGTTCCCATTTCGATAGTTCCGCAAGGCAGTGCCGACGGACAGAAGACTCTCCCAATCGGGACCGGCGCGTTCGAGTTCGTCAGCTATGACTCGACACAGGGAATAGTAAAGCTGAATGCGAACCCGGATTATTGGCAAGGCAAATCCAGTGTCGAGAGTGTCGAAGTAAAGGTCATCGGCGACGCCAGCGCGCTTCAAGCCGAGCTCAGAAGCAGGCGAGTCGATCTGGTTCCGCTGCCGACGAATCTTTCGCCCGACACGTTGAAAGCGCTCGGCCAGGAACCAAACCTGAAGACCGAACAGTTCCCCGGGGCGAACGTCACCTACCTGGGATTCAACGTAAAGGAGGCGCCGCTCGATAACTCGAAAGTGCGCCAGGCCATCGCCTATGCGATCGATCGACAGGGTTTGATCCGCGATCTTCTTTTGAATCAGGCGAAGATCGCTCATTCGATTTTGCCGGAGGAGTCGTGGGCGTATAACGCGGGCCAGCAGTACACGCATAACCCGCAGATGGCCAAACAGCTGCTGGACGAAGCGGGATTCAAAGACCCGGACGGCGATGGGCCACAGATGAGATTTGCCAAGCCGATTGTCTTTAAGATTGCGTCGGGCAGTTCAGCCACGAACCAGTACGCGCAGGTGATTCAGAATTATCTGAAAGAAGTCGGAATCCCGGTCGAGATCGAGACGCTGGAGTTCAATCTGTTGTTGGCCCAAATGCGCAACGGGCAATATCAGATGACTACATCGCGCTGGATCGGCGGCAATCAGGACCCGGTCTTTCTCAAAGACCTGTTCATGACCAGGGCGAATTTCAATCGTACGAATTACAGCAATCCTCAACTTGATCCGATTCTGCAGGAAGCAGTCGATACTGCCGATCGCGAGAAAGCAAAAAGCCTTTACGCGCAGGCTCAGGAAATAATCAGTCGAGACATTCCGATGCTTCCGCTTTGGTATCCGGCGAATATGGTGATAGCGCAAAAGCGCGTCGGAAATATTAAGGTAGACGGAAGCGGCGATTGGGGTTTCGTGAAGAACTTGACGGTAGAGAAGTAGGCGCGCTTGTATTGGTTTCTAAAGATTCCCGCAAAGGCGCAAAGGCGTTGAGCGATCCTCTATCTTTGCGGGTTTCTTTGCGCCTTTGCGCCTTTGCGGGAACCTGTCTTTTCACTACCAATTGCTTTTTTTCCCAGGAACTTGTCAAGCTCTTCCCTCTTCACGACACCTTCGCGGATTATCGCCGAGTGTTCATCGCTGATGTCGACAACGGTCGAGGGTTCCTCGCTTCGTGCAAGGCCGCCATCGACAATTAGGTCTATCTCTCCACCAAAATAATCTTCAACTTCGTTCGCGCTTCGCGCAGGCGGCATGCCGGACGGATTTGCGCTGGTCGCGGTCAATGCGCCGCCACATGCTCGCACAAACGCTCGAACGGCTTCGTCATCAGGCAAACGAACACCGATTGTTCCCGTTCCAGCAGTCAATTCATGCGGCAACTCTTTTTGAGCGCGACCGACAATGGTCAACGCACCTGGCCAGAAATGGTCGGCGACGGTTTCCATCTGCGACGGCAGTTCGGAGAAGAAACGACTGACGTTCTTCCGATCGCTGATGATCACTAGGATCGGTTTCCCGTCTTCCCTGCCTTTGATTTCTCTGATTCGGAGTAGCGCCTGATGATTGAGAGGATCGGCGCCGAGGCCGTAGAAAGTATCCGTGCGGAACGCAATCACACCGCCGCTTTTTACAATACCCGCGGCGCGATCACGAGCTTCGGCTGAATCAGGAAGAAGCATCACACGACAATCGGTTTACCCGGTGGCACTGCTAACTTCCCCTTCCTGACTGCATGGGGGGAATCTTGATCGCTCCAAGCGACGTGTGGCTATTACCTAACCTTCACCCCGTACGCTATGCCATCGCCGAACGAGAGCACTTCGGCTAGCAACTGCGGATGATGAATGAAGCGCTGGTTGAACTCGCGCAGTGCCTGCGTCGATGCGGTTTGATCATCCGAGCGGATCTCGCCCGCGACCTGACCGCCCCACAAAACATTGTCCGCGATAATCACACCACCCATCCGTAGCATCGGCACCGCCAGTTCAAGATAATCCGAATACTCTTCCTTGACCGCGTCCAGGTAGACGATGTCGAACTGTTCGTCGAGGCGCGGCATCACCTCCAGCGCCACGCCTTTTTCGATCCGAACTCGATCCATCAGTTTTGCTCTGGTCAAATAATCCGTGGATAGCCGGATCATTTCGTCGTTGGGTTCGATCGTAACTACAAGCCCATCGTCGGGCATCGCGCGGGCCAGATGAACAACCGAGTAGCCGATCGCCATTCCGATCTCGAGCACGCGTCGCGCGCCCATCGCACGCGCAGTGATCTCCAGAAACCGAGCGACTTCTCGATCCGCGATCGGGACTCTGTGTTCTGCCGCATACTCTTCCATTTCCGCCAACAGTCCTGAGCTGGCTGGAAAAAGTCTGTCCAGGTACTCGGCCTGGTTGAGATGAATGATGGCGTCCGCGCGTGCTTTCATGACTCAGTTCTCCAGATAACGATTGATGAATATTCGTGATTGATTAGTACAAATGATCGCACGCCTTTATGCCCATGCGCAAAGCAGGCGGTTGCGGAGAAGCTGGAAAAGTTCTCAAAGCCGTAATTAGTGCTGAACTCGACTCACAAGAAACTCGCAGTCAGGAAGGGGACCCTGTCCCCGCCTCAAGCTTGATAACGCTCATTGTGAGTAAATGGTCCGACTAGTCTTGAAACTATTACCGCGTTGAGGCGGGGACAGGGTCCCCTTCCTGACTGCGTGCTGGTTGCGGTGAACGGAGCAACCCAAACTTGAATTTCCTCGTTGCGCCTTTGCGGGAACCATCTCTTACGCTGCTAAACTCACTTACCCGCCAGCTTGTCATCACCCAACGCCGGCGAGCCAAGCGACGACCACATTTCACCAGCCGCTAAATACTTTGGCAGGTCTTCCGCCGTCGTCATCGCAAATCCAAAGCTCTGCTCGCGCATTACATTGCCGTGCGTCGCCTCGAGAAAAGCGAAGATATCCATCGCGAAACTTCCGGAGTAATATCCGTCTTCGAAGCTGACGATGACGTTCGCACGATTCCTGATATTTTTGGTCAACCCTTCGTAGACACGCCTGACAACATCCGGTCGCGGCCCCTCGCTGGTAGCTGCAAACCAATCATTCTGCGAAATGTAATCATTGGCGTCTGCGCGTCCGTTCTTTGTCAATAGCTCGATTATGGGAATCAAACCAAACGGGTCGCCGACCCGTGCAACGTAGCGAAACTCCCTGTTCTTTTTTTCGATAAACGCGAGACCATTGCGGCCTACGACCCAGACCAAACCGTTCTCTTCGAATGCTGCGAAATCCACTCCGCGAATACTCGCGGTGACCTGCGCCAGCTTCGATTCGTTTTCAGCTTTAGTGAAAAGCAGCGCAGACCCGATCAAGCCGAACTGCGGCAACACCACACTGCGCTCGTCCTTGATCTTGCTTTGCAAACGAAACCCTGCTCGACGCAATGGCGCCTTGATAGAAACCCGTTTGTATTTTCGATAGTGATTACC
Organism: Pyrinomonadaceae bacterium; assembly: GCA_963702045.1. Lineage (GTDB taxonomy): Bacteria > Acidobacteriota > Blastocatellia > Pyrinomonadales > Pyrinomonadaceae > JACMLC01. The sequence continues at coordinate 2,131,402 of OY969701.1, read as the reverse complement.
GTGGTCCGAAAAAATACTAACCTTGACTTGCCCGCCGCTTTTCCTGACTTCGTCGTCGATGAAGTCGTCCAGCATCGACAGAAAACTCCGCACCATGCCTTCGCCGCCGAGGTGCGAAAGCGAATCGGTCGATCCCAGGTAAGCAAAGAAGACGGGCTCCGATGACGATTTGAATTTCTGTTTTAACCGAACCAGATCGCTCAGCGCTTCGAGATAGGTGCTGAGCGGCGGCAGTGCGTAACCGAGGCCGCTTTTGATCGCGGATGGGTGATAGTCAAAGAGCTCGCGGAAGGTGCCATCGATAAATCGTTTGCTGTTGAAACGATCGAGCAGCCCGCCGCGCATCTTGTTTGAGCTAACGTCGTAGAAATTATCTTCATAGCCCGGGGCATCCGACGCGCCCGCCGGGCCGAGGATTTCGGTCATCGCTACGTTGGTAAGCGTGGGGAAAGGCGCGATCATCCGCGCGGGATTTCGAAAGGCGCGAAACTTTCCTTCGGCCCGCATCTTTTCGATGGTCGAGTAACCCACGCCGTCGACGCAGATGATCAGGTGTCGAGTCGGCCCTGGACTTTGATCGAGTGAAAGCGACGTAGCACGTACGGCGCTGGATGGAAAGATAAGTAGAAATACGATGATCAGCGCAAGCCGATGTCGAAATGGAAAACAGTTCATTGTCACCTCAAAGTAATTAGCTTTCACCGGCATCGTCACTATTGAGCCGGCATTCGAGTTTGACGTGGCAATGAGCGTTCCGCTTCGTGAGCGACAAGAGTTGTCCAGGCCGCTACATGTGGAAAGGCATCGACGGAGATGACCGGTTTCGGAGTTTGCTACAGTTGTAGTTTGGGTAAAGTTAACTGCAAACCACGAAACACGCTAAACCGAAGGCGAAATCACACGAAATAAATGATTCTTATCTTGAACCGTTCAACTCGATTCGTGTGATTGTTTTTTCATTTTGTTCGTGTATTTCGTGGTCAATTGCTTTGAGCGTCGGATTTCGTCCCGAATTAGCCCGGGATCGCTAGCCTGCCTGAAACTCTTATCCGTCACTTGTCGCCTTTTTCCGGCGTGTCAGAAAGGACATTTATGTATCGGCGGGCCAATCCGAGCTCGCGGAGTTTATGCTGAAGCGACTGGCGGTGCATTCCCAGGATCGAAGCCGCGCGGGTGACGTTCCCGCCCGACTCTTCGAGACAACGAGCGATGTAGCGACGCTCGAACTCGCGCCGGTCTTCACGGAACTCCGCGGTGAACGGTACCGTCAAGGCGTTGCCATCCGCGCGTTCTTCTGTCGCTGCCTCATCGCCTAAATTCTTCTCGAAAATTTCGTCCGGTAGATCTCCGGCGGTCAGCTCAGTTCCCTCCGCCATTATCGCGGCGCGTTCGATCGTGTTCCGCAGCTCGCGCACATTTCCCGGCCATTCGTACTCGACCAGACGCCGCAGAGCACTCTGCGCAAACGGACGCTGCGGCAATCCGTATCGCTCTGAAGTGAGCCGCGCGAACGATTCGGCCAACAGCGGAATATCCTCGCGCCGTTCGCGCAACGAAGGAATTTCGATAGTGACCACACGCAATCGGTAAAAGAGATCAGCGCGAAAATTTCCGGCGGCGATTTCCTGTTCCAGCGGTCTGTGCGTGGCGCTGACGATTCGCACATCAACCGCCACCGACTCGTTACCGCCCAGACGTTCTATGCGTCGATCCTCGAGAGCGCGCAAGAGTTTGGCCTGCACATTCGCGCTCATGTCGCCGATCTCGTCCAGAAAAAGCGTTCCGCCGTTGGCCTGTTCGAATTTGCCTTGTCGTCGCGCCGCGGCCCCGGTAAACGCGCCTTTTTCGTGCCCAAACAGCTCGGATTCGATCAGCTCCGACGGCAGCGCAGCGCAATTGACGGCGACGAATGATCCTTCTCTCCGCGTCGAGCTTTTGTCGTGAAGCTCGCGCGCGACGAGCTCTTTTCCCGTTCCGGATTCGCCACGTACCAAAACCGTCGCGTCGGTCTCGGCTACTTTTTCTATCATCGCGCGGACGCGTCGCATCGATTCCGATTCGCCCAACAGCGGTCCGCGTTCAACCGCTTCGCTCTTGATCCGACGGCGCAGGTCCTCATTCTCTCGACGGAGCCCAACCGTCTCCAGCGCGTTCTTGACGACCAAGCGCAGCTCGTCCAGCTCGAACGGTTTCGACAGGTAATCGTGCGCACCGGTCTTGATCGCTTCGACCGCCATTCGGTCAGAGCCGTGTGCGGTGATGATGATTACGAGCGGCTCGTCGCCATCCGCTTGCGATAGCTCGCGAAGAAAATCCAGACCGCTCGTCCCAGGCAGATTCACGTCCAGGAGCATCACGTCGGGCCGGTGATCTTTCATCATCGCCTGCGCGGCTTCAACACTGCCGGCCTCGGAAATCTCGTAGCCGACAGAGCCGAGCGCCCGCCGCATCCCGTAACGCGACGCCTCTTCGTCATCGACGATCAGCACACTCCAAACATTTTCAGTTGCCTTAATCTGTGCCATTAGGTTCACCACGCCCGATTCGCGTTGCGCTTCGTGTGCCACAGATTACAGCATTGGGCGCGGACAGGTTAAGGAGACGCGCGCCTGGCGATCAAAACCAGCACCAGCGTTTCGTTCGGCCGGCCGGCGTCAAGCGTGCCCACGACCACCGGCTCGCCCGCCCGCATTGTTACGTCGGTAGTTATTCCGACCGGTTCGTAAATCACGCTGGAGCTTTCACCGGTCTTCGCCTGGCCCATTTGCAGCGGGATCCTCAAACCAAATCTGAAGGGAGTCAGTTGAACGATATCGCGTCCGGAGCCTTCGCCTTTCAACGTGACTGTGCCGGCTGAAATTTCGTAGAAGGTCGGATTTACCGACCCCTCAAGCAGCGGTGTAACCATCAACGACCGCCCAATCCCCTTCACGCTTAACGGCCGACCGTTTTTTACTCGGCTCAGGAACGTCGCGCCAAGACGGTAATTTGAGAAGGGAAGAACCTGGCGCAGCTGTCTGGCCACGGGTTCAAGCGAAGCTGGAAGTCTGCCCGCATCCGCGGCGGTTCCCGATGCGACCAGCAAGTGCAATTCTATTTCGAGGTCAAGATCGATTGGCGTCTGGGCCGGCGGGCGGTCGCCCGCTTGGGCTGAAGCAAGCGCGGGTAAGCCAAGCAGCAGCCCGCATACGAAAAGGAGAGTCACAAATTTCCGAGTAGGTTTCCTGACCTGTTTCCTTAATTGAGACGACTGAAACATTCTGATGCCTCCTGAGTTTTAGACATACTTCTTGATTGACGCCTGCTGACAGCGCCAACGAAAACATACGCGTTTAGGATCGGCAGATGGGCCTCGAAAGAAGGAGAGGAGCGACCAGCGTGAAGCGCAATGCTGTGATCGCTGTGGTCAAAACGCAGGCGACGGCTCTTAGTTCAATTTTCTTTTGATAGTTCTACAGGTCAAGCTAAGAAATCCGTGCAGTCAAACCCCAACGCAGTCAAGAAGGGGACCGAGTCCCCGCTTGCTTAACCAATGAACACCTTGATGAGAGATTAAACTTGAGGCGGGGACAGGATGCCCTTCCTGACTGCGTCTGGGCCTGATTGTTATCTCGGCTCCACCGGAACTCGCAGCTCGAAAGTTGTGCCTCGCCCTGGATGCGATTCAACCAGCACACTCGTTCCGCCGACTTCTTCAATCCGCTTGCGAACAATCGCCAAACCCAAGCCGGTCCCGCGTTGACGAGTAGTGAAGAACGGCTCCCAAATCCGCGACCGCACTTCTGCCGCGACGCCGGAACCGGTGTCCGTCACGGTTACGACTAAGCTGTCAGCGTCGTCGAACGCGCGGACGGAGATTGTTCCAGGTGTGGCCGATGCCTGCAGAGCATTTATCAAAAGATTCGAAAGCGCGTCGCGCAAAGCGGACGCCACGGCAGCAGACAACATCGCGCGTGTCTTCACGTCCCATTTCAAATCGATCCCGAGATCTCTGGCCTGAACGAGTGAGACTGCCACGACCGCCTGAATCAAATCTTCCGCGCGCGCTGAGCTTAGCGACGTTGGCGCTCGACGCGCGAAGGTCAATAGCTGAGTCACGCTGTCATTCAATCGATCGGTTTCCCCCACGATCAAACCCAGGTCGCGTTCGTATGCGATCAAGCCTTTATCTTCTCTAAGCACCTGCGCGATCGACTTGATTGCGGACAGCGGATTCTTTACCTCGTGGGCAACTGTCGCCGCCATCTGTCCTAAAGCCGCCAGCCGCTCTTCCTGTGCCAGACGACGCTCGAGACTGAAGTTCTGCTCGATCAAGCGATGGTCCTCAATCGCGACTGCAAGCTGTCCGGCCAGAACTCCGAGCACCGCCTGCACGTCGCTGGTCAGCGCGTCTTGCGGCGCGTCGATAAGCATCATGCCCAGTAACTTGTCTTTGCGCCGAAGCGGATACGCCAACGCATAGGATTGTTCGTTTAGCGATTTGGAATTCTCCAGCAAAGACACTCCCGCCGCGTTGAACTCATCTCGAACAACCTTCAACCACTCGTCGGATCGATCTTCGTCATACGAGCCATTCGGGGCGCCATCGGCTTCAACCTCATCGAACATGACAATCCGTATTCGTCGCAATCCGAAATCTTTGGCGGTTCGAGCTTCTACAAACTCGAACAATTCAGAAAGCCTTCTGAACGTGCCGGCGTACGTACCAATTCTGGCAACGACATTTCTATAAAGCGTGGCTTCGCGTTCGAATAATTTATGAAAGCGGCTCTCGAGCCATTTGCGCAGCGGCTGTGCGACCAGAGCCAGCGCCAGGATCAGAAGCGACTCGACAACCCCTGCGCGCAGTCCGAATGAATCGGTAAGCCACGATCCGATCGCACGAATCCCGTAGAGATAAATCACCAGAATGACCGCGGCCAGCGTGGCCACGACCAGACTTTCGCGAATGACCAGATCGAGATAACGGTGTCTGTAAATCCGGTGGGCGAGCAACGCAGTCGGAAGAAGCGATCCCAGGTTGGCCAGCGTCGTCAGATAATTTCCGAGCGCGGTTCCCCTTCCGATTCCGAGGACGTAGACCATCACTATCAGCGTCGCGATCAAAAGGAACGAGCCCGCCAGCGTCTGCATAAATCGACGCTCGGTCGATTCGGTGGATATCTTCGCGATGATCAAGTCCGTGACGGAAATAAAGACAAGCACGTAAACGGCCCAAAGCATAAACGCGTGCACAAAGTTGACCGGGCCGACGGGCGTCCACGTGAGCAACTGAAGCTGGCCGAGCTTTTCCAGCATCGGGGCGTATTCGCCGGTCCAAAGATGCGGAACGGCGCGGAACAAAAACAGTGCTGGAATGTAGCAAAGGAAAACTCGAATTCGTTCGAACCGCGACAACGGCCGCGAACGAGCGTTGGCCCAAAGGTGAAGATGAACGTGAAGAAGTAACGAGTACGCGAAGGTAATGCTGACCACCGCTACCGTGTCGGACAAACGCAGCGTCGTGGCCCAACGTTCGCGCTCGAGCCCAAGCAACGCGTGGATCGCAATCACGAAGTTGCTGGTGTGCCAAAGGCCGATACAGACAGCCAACGCCAGCAGGACGCGCTCGATTCCGCCCAGGGCCTTACGCCATCTCAAGAGCAGCGCGCCCATCCAGAGCGTAATCGCCGCGCCCATTCCATATCCGACGAGTTGTATTACTTCAAGGAGGGACATCAGGAAGTGACGAGTGACAAGTGACGAGTGAAGGGTAAGAAGTGACGAGTGACAAGTCAGAGCAACCGGCACCTCACCCGTTACCTCTCACCGATCACTTGTCACTCGTCACTTGTCACTGTCTTTACTGTCTTTCCGCCGTGCTCTCCGCAGAGATCGGCATCAGGATCAGTTCGGTGCGGCGATTCCGGGTTCGCGTGTTTGCGCGGGCGTTGGACGCAATCGGGCTAGCGGTTCCCATTCCGGTGGCCTGGATTCGAGATCCATCGATCCCCGCTGAGACGAATCTGTCGGCCAGAGCCTGTGCTCTTTCCTGCGTCAAAGTTTGCAGCGTCGATTCGTCGCCGCGATTGTCTGTAAAAGACTCGATCACGATTCGATAATCCGGATTGTTCGCGAGCAGCGCAGCCAAAGGCTCGAGCTTTGTAAGCGCGGCGGGGGCCAGGTTGCTGGTTCGAGCATCGCTCCACAACGTCTCCGGCAACACCAGCACGAGACCTCGGTTGCTTTCGTTGACTTTTCCAAAGCGAGCCAGCGATTGCTTCAATCCCGCGTAATTCGCTCGCATCTGATCGGCCCGCACGACAGCATTCCTGCGCGCCTCTTCGGCGCTGCGCTCTCCTTCGATCCGCGCCAGCTTCAGTTTCGCTTCGTCGCCTTCCGAGCGAACCTGCTGTACCTCGTCGCGCAATCTGGCCACCTCGGTTCGCAGATCGCTCAACTGGCGCGTCGCGTTCGCCGCATCTCGCTCGGCAAGTTCACGTGCGCGCTGTTCGCGTTGCAATTCTCCCCGCAGATCTTCGATCTGTTGAGTCGCGGTGGCTGCATTGTTTTCCGCTTCGCGAACCGCATCGTCCCGGCGTGCGATCTCTTCGCGTCGCAACCGCGCGGCTTTTCTTCCTTCCGCCACTTCTTCGGCCCGCGCACCCGCGCTGGTTGCGCGACGCGCGATCACGTCGACTTCAGATTCCGGTTGGCGTACACGCCAGGCGTGCTCGGCCTGTTCCAGCATCTCTTCGGCGGAACGCAATTCTTCGGTTGCATCGCGTTCGGCCCCCGCGTATCGCGCCAGATTGATCGCCTGCCGCGCTCCCAAAAGTGAGATCGGCGTTTTGAGATAATCCCGGTCTGCCACTCCCGGCACGACCGGATCGCGGAAATAATCGCTGGTGTTGCCCAGGTACTGGACGTTCACTGTCGAGACGTCGATGTCACCCTGTCGCGTCGGCGGAAGGTTTTCCAGAACAACCAACCGGCTGGGCCCGCGAACGAGGAAGTGCGGCTCAGCCGTCACGATCAACGCGAAGTTCTGCAACGGAGTCGTTACGTCGATCTTCGAATCCACCACCACGCTGCCGCTCCGCTTGATTTCGCCGAGGTTGTCGACCCGGCCTTCCGGCGAAATGGCCCACAGCACGTAGGTCGTGTATGGCCCACCCAGCTCGAGCGCTCGCGGCATGTTCTCGATATTCAGCTCGACTCGGGTGCCACGGCGTCCGCCTCGCCTGACCTTGGCTTCGCCATTCAGGCGCGGAAACCGAGTTGTGCCGCGGAATTTGACGCTTACGGTCTGATCTAAAGGATATGTTATGGCGACTGTCTGGCGCGGTAGGTCCGACTGTGCGCTCGCAATCGGAGCCATCGAAAGTACTAACAAAAATCCCGCGGCGACAAGAAGAACACGAAAAGGAGAACGGTTGCGGTTCATATGAATAATGCTCCTTCTGCTGCTGGTTTAGCTGGAGGGAGAGTCCTCATCCGGCTTTCGCCCTGGAAACAACAATATGGATGCTCGACAAGTACGCATTGTTGCCGATTGCAAAGGATAGGGTCAAATAGCCCTTCTAATGGTACTGGAAGAGTTTCGCATTAGCCTCGCGCGGCGCCAAACAAAGTGTACGAACCGCGAAACACGCGACGACGAGTCGAAATCACACGAAATAAGCGCGAGTTCGACGTTTCGTCTGATTTAGTTTTCGTGGGTTCGTGTGTTTCGTGGTTTGTATGCGAGCCTTCATCGATCGAAGTTTATATAAGCAAAAATCCCCACGAGAGCCAATTCAGGCTTTGATGGGGACGAATCGAGAACTACGAAAATTTGCTGGTTCTTCCTATCCCACGGCCCTGCGACCAGCGACAAGCTGTACGACGATTACAGCCAACGCGCAGAGCAAAAGGACATGGATGAAACCACCTTTATGAAAGATCATGCCGATCGACCAGGCGATCAATAACACCGCAGCTATGATCCATAACATCATGATCTTTGGTTCCTTGCTCCCTTCCCGTTGGGAGGGGAATAAAACTACCGCACTGACTTCGGCGGCAATCCCACCGCGCGCAATCCGGTTCGGCCCGGATCTGTTCCCACCAACATCGGCGGCAAGTCGCTACCCATGCTGGCCGCCAACAATCCTCGCGGGGCTGGTGTCGCAGCGTCGGATGCGCCCTTGGTCGCAGGTTCTTCCGCCATCCAAACCAGCGAACCGTCTTTGCCCGAATACCCGGCCGCGTACGCAGATCCCACTGCCACCAACACATCCATAGCACCGTCGCCATCCAGATCCGCAAACGCGGCTTGCAAAGCGTCGCGGGCTCCTTCTGCGTACCACTTAATCTTCCCGTTTGCCACGTTGACCGCGACCAACCGACCGCGTCGCGTAATCATCACCACGTCCTCGCGGCCATCGGCGTCGACGTCGCCGGCGGCAAGCATTCCCTGCGGCGCATCGCCTTCGGTCGCGACTCGCCAAAGCGGAGTTAGATCCGCAGCGTCCAGCGCCACCAGCCCGCTTTCCGTTCCGATCATCACGAGTTGCTTGCCCTCCGAACGAACAACAAACGGCGCGGTCGTAAGCGCTGCGTCAAGACGGACGGCAAGCGTACTGACGCCGGCCATGTTGCGCGCATCGATTGTTCCATCGATAAGCCCAAGCAAAATACCGTTTTCATTTTTCACCTTGAACGGGACCGGCGGCCCCGCAGGAACGCCTGCGAGTTTCGTTTCCGAAATCAACTGTCCCGTATCTGATTTCAAAAATGAAAGCGCCTTCGATTCGTCGAACACGACTACCGTGCCCTGTCCGGCTCTTTCGCCGGGAACCACGACTCCGGTTATCGCATCGGAGGCAAGCGACGCTCGCCACAACTCGCGTCCGGACGCGCCTTCAAGCGCGCGGACACCGCCATCGAACGCGGCGACAACATTCGTGCTTCCAGTCGTAGTCTCGACCAGCAATGGAGCGAACGTCACCAAGCTATCGCTGTTGACGGGCTCGCCTTTCTTTGCGCTCGGACGAAAGCGTGCGGACCAAAGCGCAGTCCCCTTGGCTCCGTCGACGGCGTAAACCATACCGTAAGCGTTGACGCCAACAACATCCATGTTCGAACCCGCGCGAAGCTTTGCGGCAATTGGACGCGCGATCGCCCCGGTAGCGGTTCGCCAGCCGATATCCGGAGGCGGCGTCATGATAGTCGGCTTAACGTTGCTTGAATAATTTGGCCCTTTCGACTCGACCATTACAGGCAAAGGTTTCGAATACGCTCCGGTCTCGCCGGCAGCCGGCGCCACGCGCCAGAAGTAACGACCGGCCGGAAGCTCTGTCACCGTGTATTCGCGACCCTGCACAAGCTTGTCGAAAACAATGTCGCTGAACGTCTCGTCTTTGGAAAGTTGAAGCCGGTAACGCGCGATCTTTGGACTTCCTTCCCACTTGATATGCGCAGCGTAGTTCGCTTGCCGCGCGATTACGCGATCAAGGTCGAAGTGGCAAAGGAGGCAAGTGGCGGAGAGAAGAACGACTAAACAGAATCCGGTGCGAGTAATTAAGCGAGTCGATTGGGGCATGGCTGATTCAGATGAGTCGGGAGTTGGAAGCAAATGACAAGACGGACCGCACGCCGCTCTGTCATGACCCTGGAGCACGAACTTTACTATTTCAAAAACGGACCGGCGCGGCTTAGGTAGTGATCGTCTCGTTCAACTTGTAGCCCACGCCGCGAACCGTGAGCACATAATGCGGATTCTTTGGATCGGATTCAAGTTTTTTGCGAAGTCGAGCAATGTGCGGGTCGATGTTGCGTTGATAGCCTTCGTACTCGGTGCTCCACACTTTGTCGAGCAACGCATTGCGGGACCAGGCTCGGCCGGGCTCTGAAGCCAGCAACTCGAGTATTTGAAACTCGAGCGGCGTAAGGTCTACACGCGACTCGCCGCGCCAAACTTCGTGGCGGCGTTTATCGATAACCAGGTCACCGATCTCGATTCTCTCTCCGTCACCGGTTGCCGGCGGGCCGGATCCGCCGCCGCGTCTGAGCAGCGCTTCGACGCGCAACTCCAGCTCGCGAGGGCTGAACGGTTTTGACAAGTAGTCGTCCGCGCCGGCTTCGAAGCCCGCGACCTTGTCGGTCAAATCGTCATGTGCGGTTAAGAAAAGTGCAGGCGTTTCGACCCCGCGTTCGCGCAGCCGGCGAAGGAGCTCGAGCCCGGACATTCCAGGCATCGAGACATCGAAGATAAAGCAGTCGAAGCTGCCGGACGCTGCGGGCTCGAAGGCGTCCGATGCGCTCTCGTTCTCAACCACCTCAAAGCCGAGCCGGCGAAAATATTCCGCCAGCAACAACCGCATACTTGCATCATCGTCGACGATAAGCAGTCGCCCGCTGTCGACTTTCTGAGAAACCTGAGAATTCACGCTCGGTTTGTGTCCCTGATTTTTATTTGATTGCTTCGACTGGATTATAACCCATTAACTGATAAATGTCCGACAAGCTTCAGCTTGTCGATGAGATGGGATAGTTGAACGAACCGATGGAGCGCAGGCGGCTCGCCTGCGCTCCGTCAAGGTTTGTCGGACATCGGCTCTATCGCCTTCCTTGACGCTTCATATCATGGTAAGTATTCTTTTCGCTTAGATTTTGAGTCGGAATTGCTGCTTCCTCCTTCCTGTAACGGGTCAAGTTCGCGCTGGTCAAGATGCACGATCTACGTCGGCTACTACATTATCTACGACCGCATTGGGGAACATTCACACTTGCTACGATTGCGATGGTAATCGTCGGCGTGACTGAAGGAGCCGTCGGCGCACTCATCGTTCCCATCTTCGACCAGGCTTTTGATCCCGGCAGCGGTAAGCGCTCAGCAACTCTTTTCGGATTACAACATTTGATCCCGACATCAGGCATCGCTGCGTGGCAAAGCATCGCCATGTTGTTGATCGTCTTCACCGCGATTAAAGGCGTCGCCGAATATCTCTCGTCTTATCTGATGGCGCGAGTCGGACAGGCTTCGGTTCTGACTCTGCGACAGGATCTTTACAGACACGTGCTCGCGCAGTCGGCGACATTCTTCGAACGACATCGAACGAATTATCTCGTTTCGAGATTGGTAACGAGCGCGTCGGCCATCGAGGCCGCCGTGACCGGAACGTTGCGCGACATGTTGCGCGAGAGCTTCACGCTGATCGCGTTCATCTCCGCGTCCTTTTATTACAACTGGCGATTGACGCTGGGATCGCTGATCATCGCGCCGATCATCGGATTGATGACAGCGCGCTTCGGCAGCGCGTTGCGCAATCTGGCGCGCGAGTCATTTGAAGGTAATAAGCAGTTGACCGACACGGCGCAGGAAGCGCTGGCGAACCAGAGCATTGTTAAAGCCTACCGCGCAGAAGCGCGCGAACAGAGCCGTTTTACACAGGTCGCGAATCAGATCGTGCGAGCCAACTTGCGATCAGCCAGGATCGCAGCGCTGTCGCCACCGACGATCGAAATGATCGGAGTCATAGCGGTGGTCGTGCTTCTATTTTTCGGTCAGCGCGAGATTGAATCGGGTCGCTTGAACGCGGCGCAGTTCATAACGTTTCTTTTCTTTCTTTTCAGCAGCTATGCGCCGATGCGAAAACTCTCGCGTCTGCATAACAGTATGGAACAGGCGTTGGCGGCCGCGCGGCATGTCTGGGAAGTGATGGACGAACACGCCGAGATCCCGCAGAAACCGGACGCCAAAGATCTTCCGGCGCTGAAGCGCGCGATCGAATTGCAGAATGTGTCGTTCGGCTATGCAAATGAAACGCGCTCGGTTTTGCGGGATGTCAGTCTTCGAATTGAAGCGGGTTCGATGGTGGCTCTGGTCGGCGAATCCGGCGGCGGAAAGTCCACGCTGACAAAACTGCTGATGCGGTTTCACGACCCGACAACCGGCAAAGTTCGTTGGGATGGAACTGACTTGCGCGACGCGAGTGTAGCCAGTCTTCGCAAACATCTTGCGCTGGTGACTCAGGAAACGGTGCTCTTTAACGACACGGTGCGTCATAACATTTCGTACGGTAAACCCGATGCCACCGACGCCGAGATCGAAGAGGCTGCCCGAGTCGCGTTCGCGCACGACTTTATCCGGGAGCTCCCGAACGGATACGAAACCATCGTTGGCGAACGAGGCATCTTTCTTTCGGGCGGCCAACGCCAGCGTTTGGCGATCGCGCGGGCGGTACTGGCGGACGCGCCGGTTTTGATATTGGACGAAGCGACATCCGCTCTCGATGCTGAGTCCGAACGGTTGGTTCAAAGGGCTTTGGCCAATCTCATCAAAGATCGAACAACTATCGTAATTGCGCATCGTCTTTCCACGGTCCGTCGCGCGGATTTGATCGTAGTGATGGAACGCGGCCAGATCATCGAGACTGGCACACACACCGAACTGTTGGCGCGTGACGGACATTATCGTCACCTCTATGAACTACAGTTTGCAGATGAAGAAGAGGAGAAAGAGCTGGTAGGGAGTTAGGGAGTTAGGGGTCAGGGGCCGAGGGTCGGGGGCCGGGGTAATACGGTTGAAGAGCAACTAACATTTCTCAGAATTCTTTCCGGCCCCTGACCCCCAACCCCCGGCCCCTGGCCCTCCCAACCAGCAACCAACCATATATGAAATCAATGACCGGATTCGGACATGGAGCGGTCGTCGGCGAAGACTTTTCAGTCGCGGTAGACGTGAAGACCGTCAATAACAGATTTCTTGACGTTCACCTGCGAATGGGTTCCGAGTTGTCTTCGCTCGAAGCTGCAATCAAACGTCGAATTACTCAGCGTCTCTCGCGCGGCCGAGTCGACGCCAATCTCACTTTCGAACGAACCGGCGAGATTGCGTACGAACTCAACCGACCGTTGATCGCCGGCTTTATCAGCGCTCTGCGCGAGATGCAGCAGGAGTTCTCGATCGCGGGCGAGCCCGACATCAATGTCATTGCGCGACTCCCCGGCGCGATGCAGCCGTTGAGAGACGGTATCGACGAGCGAATGATTAAGGCAGTCGAGCGCGCGATCGACGACGCGCTGGCCGATCTGGAACAGATGCGCGCACGCGAAGGCGAAGAGTTGGCGGCGGAAATGCGATCGCGTCTGGATGAGATCGAACGCCAGCTTCCGGTGATTGAAAGAGCAGCGGGCGGATTGGTGGAAGCGTATCGTTCGCGGCTGCAAAAACGTATTGCCGAGTTGGTTGCGCGCGATGGCCAATCGATTGAGCTCGACCAGGGACGCGTAGCTCAAGAGGTTGCTTATCTCGCGGATCGCAGCGACATCAGCGAAGAGATCGCGCGGTTGCGAAGTCACCTGACTCAGTTTCGCGAAGTGGTAGAGACGGACGGCGACACTGGCAAGCGGCTGGATTTTCTTTTACAGGAACTTAATCGCGAAGCTAATACAGTGCTTTCCAAATCAACCGATCTCTCGATCAAGGAAGCCGGGTTGGCGATCAAGGCCGAGGTCGAGAAGCTGAGAGAACAAGTTCAGAATGTCGAATAGCATCGATACAAACGCGCTGGTCAACCCCTGTTCGACGCCAGAAACAGTTCGCGGAAAGTTGATCGTCGTCAGCTCGCCTTCGGGCGGCGGCAAGGGGACCTTGATTCGCCGCGCGTTGAAGATCGTTCCGGACATTGGCTATTCGGTCTCGTTCACAACGCGGCCCCCGCGGGATGGTGAAACGAACGGAGTGCAGTACTTCTTCGTTTCGCAGGATGAGTTTCAAAAAATGGTGCGCGAGGGTGGCTTTTTGGAATGGGCGATGGTGCACGGCAATCTTTACGGGACCGCGTGCGCGCAGGTTGAAAGCGAACTTGAAGCCGGGCGAGACATCCTGCTTGAGATCGATGTGCAGGGCGCGGAGATCGTACGAAGACTGGCTCCCGATGCTGTGACGATCTTTATTCTGCCGCCGTCGTTCGAAGTTTTGACAGAGCGGTTGATCGCCCGAGGTTCCGAGGGACCCGACGCTCTTTCACTTAGGCTGAAAAACGCGCGACGCGAGGTCGAGGATTTTCGCCATTTTGATTTCGTGGTTATCAACGACGATGCTGAGAGGGCCGGTACAGAACTCGCCTCGATAATTTCCGCCGAACGTTCGCGTCGGATTCGACAAGAGAAAGCAGCGGCCAAGGTGCTACAGAGTTTTTTACAAGCAGAAGAGAAAAGCAGGTAGTGAGTTGGTTTGAAGATCAGATGAATTTCTCAGGAAAAGAATGGATCTCCCGCAAAGGCGCAAAGGAGTTGTGCGAAGCCCATCGATACTAATTTCTTTGTGCCTTTGCGTCTTTGCGGGAACCTTTTTTTCCACGCAACATTCGGAATTGATCCTCTACCGAACAGCGGCGACGCTTGGAATTCGAATGCTGCGTTCTAAATCACTTAAATCTATTTTGGAGATCGGAAATATTTTATGGTTAAGACGGTTGAAGAAGTCGAAGAAGTTACCGAAGAACAGCCACCACCACCAGAGATCGATTCGAAGTATCGTTTGATTATCCTGGCCGCAAAGCGCTCGAAGCAATTACAGCGCGGCGCGCGCCCGCGGATCGAGATCGACCCGGCCAAACACAAGACCACCCGAATTGCTTTGGAAGAGATTCTCCACGGCAAAGTTAACTTTACGATTGAAGAAGAAGCGTAGAGAGTGGGCCCGCGAGCAATTGGCTTTTAGAGTCGAAACTCTAAATAGCCTCGCAGTCAGGAAAGGGGACCCTGTCCCCGCTCTTTTAAGTACGATTTCAAAGAGCGGAGACAGGGTCCCCTTCCTAACTGCATTTATCCGAGCAAGTAGCCTTCTTTAAGTAGCCTTCTGGCAAGCACGCGTCTTGCCGTCTATTTTTCCGGCGACGGTGGTCGCCCCGCTTGTGCCCGGCCTTTTGTACACTCGCCTGATTCCAGATCGACAAACGCCGTGTAGATTATTGGCTTCTCGCTGGAGCTACCTTTCTTCAATTCGCTGTCAGGCACATTTCTTTGGGACTCGACCGCGGTTGTGGTTGCGTTTGATGGTTGCTTGACGTCAGGCTTTTCGACCGTCGATTTCTTAGTTGGATAGATTGGGATGGACGAGGCGGTAAGAAGTAAAGAAGCCCTGGGTGGCGATCCGAAAGCTTGAAACAGCACCGGTCCCGGCGCGTAATTCCCAAGACATTTCGACATCAATTCTTCAGCTCGCTTGCGGGAGATAGTTGTCTTGATATCGTGAGCGCCGGCTAGCGTGTTTCGGATCGAGTGTAAGTTAAATCGCTTTCCTTTTTCATCGGTAAAAAAGCCAACCGCATCGTTAAGAATTGTCTCGTATTCTCCGATCGAGTATTTCCAGACAACCCGCCGATCCGCGGGCAGATCCACCACGCGCTCGAGCTTGAAATGCTCGTCGAAGTATTTGGGCGATATACCCGTGTCGATGATTGCCGCCTTCGAACTCTCTTTCAAACGTAGTTCGCGGGCAGAAAGACTGTCGGCGATAGACTGGCCGGAAAATCTGTTGGCTTGAGCACCGACTGAGAGTGCCAACACGATCGCAAACGCAAGCTTGATCGCCGGAAACGCTGTCGTTACCCTCATATCGATCTCGGAAAATTACTGCGCCACAAAGTCAACGTTGGTGCTTTCCTCAAACACCATTAATTCCCTTGTGCCGAACTGAAAGCCCAAAGCAGACACTTGGATAATGTAGGGCCCGCCGACTACTACATCCCGGAATTCATAACGTCCGCTTCGATTGCTGAGCACAGTCCGGGTAGCGCCCTCCGGAGTGATTAGCGTCACCTGCGCTCTTGAAATACCATCGCCGTCTGACGTTCCCACGCGTCCGCCAATAGTCACCGTGATCGCGGTCGGATCAGAAGCTACACGCGCCCACCATGTAGACCATCGGCTGGAATTCGATCCAGTGTTCCCGTCGTCGGTTCCGACTCTTAGCATCGAATACTGTTGAAGAGTCCAAAGGTCCAGGTCGTTTGAAGGATCAACCTGCGTCACGCTGTAATCGCCGAAGCGATTTCTGCCGCCGCCGAATGTCTTGTTGTAATAGTCTTCGCCGGCCTTGTAGATCAGCGGGTCCCGCATCAGTCCCGGTGCGTCCGAGTGAAAGCGGTAATTGTAGCCAGCCGCTGCGGGTTGGTTCGAGGCAAACTGCGACCAGCCCAACATCACATCGTTATTGGCGTTCACGGCTATCGAAGGGTACGCGTACCACTTTCCTCCGTTTGTCTGCGTCGCCGTCGGGTCATCGATTCGCCCACCATCGGCAAAGACTCCGGTGGCAGCCGTAAGTCGGGTCCATTGAACCACCGTCCTTGTCATGGTTCCCGCCGGGAGCCCAATAGTTTGCGCGTAATAGATGCTTCCATTTCGAAAAACTGGATTAGACCTGATTTGGGAATCCTGTGTTTCCAGCCTGCACGGAGTGGGACCGCATGAACTTGCACCGGAAATGGGCGCAGCCTGAGGCAATATCTGGATAGAACCGCCAACATTGGGTTGTGTCCATCCTCCGCCCGTGCGGGTGAGCGTCGCTCCTATTGTGTAGGTCGGGGTCGGAGGCGTGCCGGCGATTACATCTACTCTGTAGGTGCCTCCCGCGCTCGATAGATGTGTTGGAGCATATAGATTGTTTTCCGTGATCGAGTAAGTTAACGCAGGCGACGTCGTAAAACCCGAACCGGAAAAGAGCGAGCCCGAGAAGGTGCCCGCGCGAAGCTGAGCGTAATCCACCACCAGATTTTTTCCAGTTGAAAAAGCGCCACTACTTGTCACGATCATGTTTACGTTTACGGACACCCAGTTTCGGTTGAATCCGAGGGTTGGAAAATCCGCCCACGTCGTATTTGCGGCATCGGCATCTATTCGAAACAACGTAAATGCTCCGGACGGATCGCTGGTATTCGAGATACCGATCAATATCGAAGAAGTGGCCGTCTGCGCATTAGAAACCGCGGCGACAATCCAGCGGCTGTTGTAGGGATCGTAAACGATTCGCGGATCGAAAGGTCCAACCGTGCCAGCCGGAGTCCAGAACGTGTCCTGCGAAACAGCGCTCAGTTGGGCTCCGGTAGATTTTGTATGGATCACAAAATTGTTATTCAGCGAAGTGACGATCTTGGCGGTTCCAACGGCGCCGGTTGTATCCGGAGGAATAACGATGTTCCCAGTCCCAACCTTAGGAACGTCGCTATGGCCAATGTAACTCGTGGCAGGCGAAGGCGAGGCGACGGTGGGAGAAGACGGCGCGTTGGTTCGCTGGCTGGTGACCGTCGAATTTTCATCGGCGGCCGGCGCGATGTCTTCGGCCGGGAGAACGTCCTCTTCCCGGAAAACCTGGTTTGGCGGCGCAAATTCGCGCGGGGTAAAATCCGTCGGCTTGTCCGCTTGTTCGCGAGCAAGCTTGGTAACATCTATCTCGGCACGCGATTCCGCCTTGACCGGTTCGCCCTTAAGTTGCCGACCGCGTTGCTGTCTTCCGCTAGCGGGCTTTTTCGGCGCCACTTCGCCATTGTTCGCGAGCGCTAGTGGAAGCGGAACGCTGACACTTAAAAGCAAAATGCATACGACAACAATTGGCAAGAGTCGGGATGCGATCTTCATAACAATCTCTCCAACTTCGAAATGACCAAATCCAGCCGTTGAAATTTCATCGGAAGGTTCGGGCGTTCGCCACCGTAACCGGCTATTTGATGGGGGCTTGAGTAGAGTTAATCCCGGCGGTTCCTTCCGACGCCGCCTTAAGCCAACCTCGCTAAGAACTACACGTGGAAGTCGTGCACCGATTTAACTGAAGTGAGGCTCTGTAAAGAAAGGATACGCCTGAGTTGTTGAGCATGCAATGCCGTTTTTCAAGCGACTCGGCACCCGGCCAGGCCGCACCAGGAACACCGGGCGTCACATCCCCTTGTAATCCGGGCCGCCGCCGCCCTCCGGCGTCACCCAGTTAATTTGCTGATAGGGATCCATGATGTCGCAGGTCTTGCAGTGGACGCAGTTCGAGAAATTGATTTGCAAACGACGCTTTCCGCTCGTTCCGTCCTCGACCATTTCATAGACCGCGGCCGGGCAGAATCGCTGGCACGGATTGCCGAATTCTTCCGCGCACCGCTCCGCGCAAATGTTTGTATCAAGCACATGAAGATGAACCGGCTGGTCCTCGTCGTGACCTACCGCTGCGTGATAAACGTCGGTGAGTTTGTTGAAAGTGATCTTGCCGTCGAAGCGAAGACCGTTGTAACGCTGTTCGATGTTGTCGCCGGTATAGCCGAAATCAGCCAGCGGTCGCATGGCTTCGTGACCCGCTTCGTGACTCGACCTGTCAAACAATCCCCACGCGCGTCCGCCGGTTAAGAACTGTAAACCGGCATTCGCGATTCCGAGCCAACGTCCATGTCGAAATCCCGCGTGAAAGTTTCGCACTTTTCGGAGCTCGGGCACGATCCAGCTCCGATTCACCAACCGCTCGTAGCGACTTAACTGCTGCGCGGAAAAATCATTCTTTACCAGCGCGGAAAAGATCGCTTCGGCCGCGAGCATTCCGCTCTTAATGGCGGTGTGAATTCCCTTGAGTCGTTGCGAGTTCAAGAATCCCGCGCAATCTCCGACCAGCAAAACTCCGTCGGCATAGATCTGCGGCATCGCATGCCAGCCACCTGCCGCGATGGTCTTGGCTCCGTAGCGAATCATCTTCCCGCCTTCAAGCAGCTTGGAAATGTGCGGGTGCTGTTTGAATTTTTGAAACTCTGCGTGCGGATCGAGCAGCGGGTCGGTGTAATCCAACCCGGTCACGTATCCCAGATTGATGATTCGATTCTGCAAGCCGTAAATCCATCCGCCGCCGTATGTCTTCGTGTCGGATGGAAAGCCGAGCGTGTGCGTGACGCGTCCGGCCGGGTACCGATCATCCGGAAGTTCCCACAGCTCTTTCACGCCGATGCTGTAGATTTGAGGTTCGCGTCCGTCGTTCAAACCCAAACGCTGGGTGAGCATTTTCGTGAGCGATCCGCGCGGCCCTTCGCCCAGCACGGTCACCTTTGCGTGAAGATCAACACCCGGTTCGAAGTTGGGCTTTCGCTTCCCTTCTTTATCAATTCCCTTGTCACCGGTTCGCACTCCAATCACGCGATCGTCGCGGTCGTAAAGCATCTCGGCGCCAGGAAATTCCGGAAAGATATTGATCCCCGCCTCTTCGCATTTCTCTCCCAGCCACGCGGTCAAGCGATTTAGCGAAACGATGTAATAACCATGATTCTTCAGCGGCGGTGGAGTTATCGGCGAGCGCAACGCGCGTTTTTCTGTCAGGTAAAGAAAGTAATCTTCGTTGACCGGCGATTCGAGCGGCGCTCCCTGTTCGCGGAAATCGGGAATGAGCTCGGCCAGCGCTTTCGGATCCATCACAGCTCCCGAGAGAATGTGCGCGCCGACGTACGCTCCCTTTTCAATGACGCCGATTTCGAGATCGCCGAGCGGTTCGCCTTCCTTGTTGCCGCTCGCCACTGCCTCGTTGTGTTCTTTGACGAGCCGCGAAAGGTGCAGCGCCCCACTCAGGTTCGCGGGCCCCGCGCCAACGAACACGACGTCCATCTCTAAAACTTCGCGCTCAATCGTTTCCACGCTTTTCCGCTCCTAACCGAAACATTGCACCGGTGAAAATAATTCCCACGTCACAAAATGAATGGCCATTCATTTTTGAGTATACCAGACTCGCGCATCCTGATGTAAACTGCGGCGCATTCGATGGAGCAGTTCAGTTTCGATGGAGCGCAGGCGACTCGCCTGCACTGAGCGCCGCAAGGCGCGAAAAGCGCAGATGTATTATTCGCGCTTCGCGCTCACTGCAGGCGAGCCGCCTGCGCTCCTATTCAATTTATGAGCCGTTTCAATATTCGTTCGGCATTGGTTTGCGCGGTCGCTCTTCTCGCTCTAGCGGGAATGGTGACCTTTGTCGCGATTTCCGCACGGCGCGGCAACGCCACCAATCCCTCTGCGCGCGCGGCACGAATGCAGAACCTACCGAAAGTCATTCTCTGGGCGTGGGAGCGTTCGGAAGATCTGCAGTTTCTGAACCCGGGAGAAGCCGGAATAGCATACCTCGCATCCACCATTCAGCTGCGCGGTGATCGTTTTAGCGAACGATTGCGACTTAACCCGCTAAAAGTTCGCGAAGGCACGGCGATGATCGCTGTGGTGCGGATCGAATCCGATCGCGATACACCCGCGACGCTTTCGCAGTCGCAACGAGCCGAGATAATCGCCGCGTTGCTTCGAGTAACAACCGTCCCGAATCTCTCCGCGCTGCAAATCGATTTCGACGCCGCCGAGTCGCAACGCCCCGCCTACCGATCGCTTTTGGAAGAACTGCGTGGCCGGCTTCCCGACGCAATGCCGCTTTCGATCACTGCGCTCGCGTCATGGTGCATGTTCGACAATTGGGTAGACGACCTTCCGATAGACGAAGCCGTTCCAATGCTGTTTCGCATGGGACTGGATGAACATCGAATTAAGAGCCACATCGAAAGCGGTGGCAAAATGCGCGCTCGAATCTGCCGGCCGAGCCTTGGCATCTCGACCGACGAACCGATGTCGGCAAGTACTGCCGCGATCCGAACCTATGTCTTTAACCCAAAGCCGTGGACGGAAATGTCCGCGCGCTCAGCGCTCAAAAGGAGCATGAATGACGATTCGTCCCTCTAAGAAAGTTAAGAAACTTCTCTCAACCGCTCTGGTGGTGTCGCTCTTGATGGTTGCGATGGTTCGTTCGACAAACGCGTGCGGGCCATTCTCGAGATACGCAGTCTTCACCTACTCGAAACATCCGGATCTTCCGCTGAACAGATACGCTGGTGGCCAGCTCGGAATTCTTCAACCGGACTACGCAAGATCGTACCTGGTTGTAGCTTATCGGTTGATCAACGGCGGGAAGTTCAGCGTTCAGGAACAGGACGTCCTGCGCGATCTTTGGAACGAGCGTCTGTCGTTCGGTTACTCCGCTGACGACCCAGGCATAACCGCGAGTTGGTTGGACGCGAGAAAGAAAGTCCCTGGACTCGGCGAGCAACCAGGCATCGGAATTGATCGACGGTACGAATCGGAACAGCACTACTACTTTAATAACTGCCTGGAAGATTCGTTCAAGACCGCGGCCAAAACACTCGACGAGCGAATCGCAAAATTCGGCGCGGCCAGTGCGGAAGTCAAAGAATGGACGACGGCCCAAGACACCGTGTTCGCTAACTGCGGAAGCGGCGAATCGATTCCCGACGCGAATACAGTCGTCACGACGCCTTTGATAAAAGCGGACAGAGCCTATCAAATCGCCGCCGCCAATTTTTATGCGACCAGGTTCGACGAAGCGGTGAAGCAGTTCGATCGCATCGCGGAAGATTCATCATCGCCGTGGCGCGAAGAGGCTCGATACGTTGCCGCCAGAAGCCTGGTGCGCAAAGCGAGCCTGGGAGACCCAAAGGATCGCAATGCACTCTTGACCGAAGCCGAATCGCGTTTGAAAAAACAGCTGTCTGACGGAGGACCAGGTGCCCTGAGCGAGTCTATTCGACGTATGTTGGGGCTGGTTGGGCTTCGTCTTCGACCGGCGGAACGACTCCGCGAGCTGAGCCAGGTATTAAGTAGCAACTCGGCTAACCAATCTCTCAAACAGGATCTTTGGGACTACACGATTTTAGTAGACAAATACCTCGGCGAGTCCGATGAGTTACCCGACGAGAATCTGAAAAAGACGATCGACGCCTCAGGCCGAGACGACATGACCGATTGGCTCGTGTCGTTTCAGACAGAGCCATCGGCCGGCCTCGAGCACTCGCTCGAGCGTTGGCAAAAGACCGGAAACCTGGCCTGGATGGTCTTGGCTATTTCCAAAGTCGATTCCAGAAACGCAAAGACGCCCGAATTGATTCTGGCCGCCGACCGAGTCGAACCGTCGTCACCCGCGTACGCTACCGCTCAATTTCACTTGTCGCGATTGCTTACCGACAGCGGAGATCTGACCGGAGCCAGACGCCGGCTGGATGATGTTCTCAAGAACAGTTCTTCGCTGCCGCCTTCCGCGCTCAATCTATTTCGCCACCAGCGAATGATGCTGGCCGAGAGTCTCGATGATTTTTTGGAATTCGCGCAAAGACAGCCTGCCGCGTTTAGTTGGGACGAAGACGGACACCAAATGCCGATCGATCTGAAGGACGATGAAGAGCTGAAGGAATGGGCCGGCCGCGCGTTGCTCGACGTCGACGCGGTCACGATAATGAATCAATACTTCCCGCTCGAATTGCTTCGCGATTCGGCCAACAGCAAGAGTTTGCCAAAACACATTCGACGGCAGGTTGCGCTGGCCGCCTGGACGCGCGCGGTCGTGCTCGATAACGAAAAGATGGCGATCGAGCTGGCGCCGCTGGTCTCTACGCTGGCGCCGGAACTGAAAGCTTCGCTTGATTCGTACCTGGCTGCCAAAACAAGTTCGAATCGCAAAGCCACTGCGCTATACACGATCCTGAAGTTCCCCGGTCTGGCGCCTTATACTGCGTCAAGTTTCGGAAGATTGACGCCGCTCCACGAGCGCGACATCTACCGCGAGAACTGGTGGTGCGGAGGTTACGTGCCGGGAACCGACGAAGACGAAGGCGAAGAAGCAGAGGGCGATTCGACCACGCCCGCATCGCCTCCGGCACCGCCTCTGGTTTCATTTTTGAATGACGCGCAGCGCGGAGTCGCGAAGGCAGAGCACGATCGATTGCTCGCGTTGGGGGCTGCGCCGACCTACCTTTCCCGCGAAGTGATTGAATGGGCCAGGAGAACTCCGGCCGACGCGCGCCTGCCGGAGTCTCTTCATCTCGTAGTCAAAGCGACGCGGTATGGCTGTACCGACAACGACAACGGCAAGTGGTCGAAGGCTGCGTTTGACTTGCTGCACAAGCGTTATCCGCGCAGCACCTGGGCGAAGAAGACGCCGTACTGGTTTGGCGGATGACGATGGAGCGCAGGCCAGCCGCCTGCGCTCCATCGGTTTGCTTTTGCGTGTGGCGCAGATCAGAATTCGAAATCGCCGCCTCTTAACCGCAAATAGAAACTTCGAGAACCAGTCATGAACACCGACGATCAAACCGAACACAAACACACCAATCGCCTAAAAAACGAAACCAGCCCTTATCTGCTCCAGCACGCGCACAATCCCGTCGATTGGTACGCATGGGGGCCCGAGGCGCTCGAGAACGCGCGCGAACAGAACAAACCGATTCTGTTGAGCATCGGTTATTCGGCGTGTCATTGGTGTCATGTGATGGAGCGCGAGTCGTTCGAGAACGAAGACATCGCTCGATTGATGAACGAGAATTTCATCAACATAAAAGTCGATCGCGAGGAACGCCCCGACCTCGACCAGATTTACATGAACGCGGTTCAAATGATGACCGGCCATGGCGGATGGCCGATGACAGTTTTCCTGACGCCCGAAGGAGTTCCCTTCTACGGCGGCACCTATTTCCCGCCGGAAGACCGCCACAACATGCCGGGGTTTCCGCGAGTTCTGTTAGGAGTGTCTGAAACTTATCGAGCGCGCCCTGACGACGTAACAAAGACCGCGGTGACAATGCTCGGCGAGCTTCGCCGGCTCGGATCGACTCAAAGCGCTGGCGACACTTTATCCGCGACTTTGCTTGAAACAGCCGAACGAGCCATCGCGCGTTCATACGATCCGCGGCATGGCGGGTTTGGAAGCGCGCCCAAATTCCCCGCCGCGATGAATCTGGAATTCCTGCTTCGCCGA
This sequence comes from Pyrinomonadaceae bacterium, assembly GCA_963702045.1. Taxonomy (GTDB): domain Bacteria; phylum Acidobacteriota; class Blastocatellia; order Pyrinomonadales; family Pyrinomonadaceae; genus JACMLC01. Next base: position 2,107,617 of record OY969701.1, on the reverse strand, counting down.
AATCATCGCGCAGCCAATCCGGAAATTTTGGAGATGGTCGAGAACACCTGTCGCAAAATGGCGGAGGGCGGCTTGTACGATCAGTTGGGCGGTGGATTTCATCGTTACTCGACCGATCCGAAATGGTTGGTACCGCACTTCGAAAAAATGCTTTACGACAATGCGTTGCTCTCCAGACTGTATTTGCATGTCTACCAACAAACCGGTGATGGGGTTTACCGCCGGATAGCAGAAGAGACGCTCGATTACGTTGTGCGCGAAATGACGGACGCGGGCGGCGGATTCTATTCGACCCAGGACGCGGACTCCGAAGGCCACGAAGGAAAGTTCTTTGTTTGGACTGCTGCCGAGATAGAAAACATCCTCGGCAAAGAAGACGCCCGGCTTTTCAGTTCATATTTCGACGTCACGCCGTCAGGCAATTTCGAAGGCAAGAATATTCTGAATGTGAAAGCGACCGCGGACGACGTCGCCAAAGCTGCGGGAGTAACACCTGACGAGTTGCATGAATCGCTGGCGCGAAGCAAAGCGAAACTGTTCGCGGAGCGTGAAAAACGAATCAAGCCCGATCGCGATGAAAAGATCCTGACCGCGTGGAATGGATTGATGCTGGCTAGCTTTGCAGAGGCAGCTGCAATTCTTGATCGCTCAGATTACCTGGCCGTCGCGGAAAAAAATGCAGGCTTTGTTCTCGACAAGCTTCGACGAGATGGACTGTTGCTGCGAACTTACAAAGATGGCGAAGCAAAGCTGAACGCCTACCTGGAAGACTACGCGTTCTTCGCCGACGGCCTGATAGCGCTTTACCAGGCATCCGGCGAACTTCGTTGGCTTCAAGCTGCCGTTGAAGTTACCAACACGATGATCGACGAGTTTTGGGACGCCGAGGAGGGCGGGTTCTTCTATACAGGCAAATCGCACGAGGAGTTGATCGTTCGTTCAAAAGACTATTTCGACAACGCTACGCCGTCGGGCAATTCGGTGGCGGCTGAAGTCCTGCTTGGTTTGGCGATGCTGGCGGGTGACGAAACGTATCAGAGAAAAGCAGTGACACTTCTCCGGATCATAAGCGGCTACTTGCAACGTTTCGCATCGGCATTCGGCCGCGCGCTGGGCGCGTTGGATTTTTACCTGTCGACGCCGAAAGAGATCGCGATCGTGGGCGAACGCAACACCGCGGATACGATCGCATTATCGAGGGAAGTCTGGCGGCGGTATTTGCCGAATAAGGTGATCGCGTACGGGGTTGGAGATGATAGTGCCGCGGCGGAGCTGATCCCGCTTCTGCGCGAGCGGACAATGGTCGAAGGCAAAGCGACCGCTTACGTTTGCGAGAACTACACCTGTCAGCAACCCGTGACGACCGTGGAGGCGTTGGCGGCTCAGCTTGTTAGCCCGGGCAACAACGATGGAGCGCAGGCGGCTCGCCTGCAGTGAGCGCCGCAGGCGCGAAAAGGGTTAACGCATTCTTCGCGCGTCGCGCTCTCTGCAGGCGAGCCGCCTGCGCTCCATTGTTGACTTGTTGGAACCTTCCTTGAGCTTGTCAAAAGCAGTGCGACAAACTGAAGTTTGTCGGACATTTTCTGAAGCTGACCAGGCTAGCCCGTCTCGCTACTTGACTCCACAAGCACCCTCAACAACTCCTGACCAAATCTCTCCAGCCTCGAAGGACCCAAACCGTAGATCTCCTCCATCGCAGCGATCGTGCACGGCCGTGCCATGACCAGGTGTTGCAACGTTCGGTCTGAACAGATCATGTACACAGGCCAGTGAAGCCGCAGCGACTTCTCGACTCGCCACTGCTTCAAACTCTCCAACATTATCAATTCGTCCACGGTCAGTTCGCGATCCGGCACCGTCGGAACGCGCCGTTTGCGTCGAGCCGCATTTTGCTCTGCCCGCGACAACAACCTCGCGCGACTCAAAGCCTCCGCCAACCGTCCTTCTGCGTCGAGCATTCCTGTCAGCTCGTCATACAGTCTCAACGCCACGTAAGCATCCGTCGCTGCGTAGTGGATTTGAGCACGCGACAGCGGCCGGTGACGCCAGTTCGATCTTTGATAGCTCTTATCGAGTTCAATTCCGAATAGGTGGGCCGAGACATTTGCAAGACTGTACGACGGCAACGTCAGCGCGTTGCGGGCCAATCGCAGCGTGTCGATGAACGCAGCCGGACGCATGCCTTCGATCTCCAGCATCCCTTCGTCGAAACGCGCGTTGTGTGCGACTACGGTCACGTCCGGCGAATCCACCAGCGGACGGACCAGCTCTATGTCCACTGCGATAGTGTCCAGCACGAGGACGTCGCTGGAGCGCGATGCAATCTGAACGAGCGAAACCCTCGACCGTCCGGTTGCCGCGTCCCAGTACGTTTCAGTGTCGAGCCCGATTATCTTTTCATCCCGAATCGAATCGAGCATTTCTCGGGCTTCGTCCTGGTCGACAAGGTAGCGAAATGAGAATTCACTCGACATCAAAGCCATTCTAGGAGGCGACCGGCAGTTTTCCAAGAGCCGATCCAGACCCCTTGCAACCCTGCGTTACCGCCCAAACCAACCCCGCTAATTATTTACAACTTGACGATTTACTCGGAAATACGTTAAATTTATCTTGGTGCCAAACATAGTTAGGCATCGGCCACCCATCTTTAACCTACAACCAGCGGTCAAGCCCACTAATCAGAATCTTAACGCTTTCGACTTACTTCGAGCTGAACCCATGAGAGCGAGTTTCACCCCCCCTTCAAGGCGCAAAATGGAATCCGTCGGGTTGTTCGGCATGACCACGGCCGCGGGCGGTCTGTTGTTGGGAGCTTCGCTGGTCGGAATCGTCGAACTTCCGTTCGTTGACCCGTCGTTGCTTTTTCCGCTCGCCGCGCTGGTCGTGCTTGCACTTCTCTCTTCCCAGTTCAGGATGAAAGTCTCGACCGCTTCCGGCGAAACTCAAAGCCAGAAGACCGTGGCCGAGACGTTTGTGTTCATGTCCGCGATGATCTACACAGTCGCGCCGACTGAAACCGCCGGGCCAGCGACTTTCCTGGCAGCGATGGTCTCCGTGATCACCTCGTGGAGTTTAGGGGATCGCAAGTCGCTGCTTCTTAAGACAGCCACCGCCGTCATTTCAACGTTCGTTGCGGCGTCGGTTTACGGACTGTTGGTCTATGTACAAGTCGGCAATACTGAAAACAAGATTGCTAACCTTCAACTCGGGACGCTGCTGATTCCGCTCTGCGCACTGGTTATTGTTCACTACTCGATCAGCATCGGAATGATGTGGATTTTGTCGCGGTTCGACGATCGTCAGATTCAGCTTTCCCGCGAGAGCTTGATTTGGATGGCGATCACGCACGTTGCCTGTGTCGCATCGGCATCGTTGTTTTATGCGGCGTGGCTCGGAGGCGGATTGCCTTTCGTCTTTGTCGGGCTCTTGATCATCGGGCTGATCTTTCTACTTCATCATTTCAACGAACAGCGAGTCGAAGAAATACGTCGAGCTGAGAAGGAGCAATTTCGCCACGTTCAGGAGATGGCCGATCTGCACCTGAACACGATCGAGTCATTGGCCATCGCGATCGACGCCAAAGACCAAACAACGCACGGCCACGTTCGTCGAACGCAGATCTACGCGACCGAAATGGGCGATCTGCTGGAAGTCACTTCGGACGAGATTCAGGCGTTGCGCGCGGGAGCGTTGCTTCACGACGTGGGTAAGCTGGCGGTTCCTGAGTACATTTTGAACAAGCCAGGCAAGCTTACCGAAGCCGAATTCGCCAAGATGAAGATTCACCCGACCGTCGGCGGCGACATTCTGAAGCGCGTGAATTTTCCGTACCCAGTCGAGGATATAGTCCGCTATCACCACGAAAAGTGGGACGGGACCGGTTACCCCAAAGGACTAAAAGGCGAAGCGATCCCGTTGGTAGCCCGAATCATTTCGGTGGTGGATTTTTACGATGCGACACGTTGCGATCGACCGTATCGCAAAGGCATGACGCGCGAAGAATCGCTGGCGCTGCTGGCCCAGATGGCGGGCTCTTCATTCGATCCGCGGGTGGTGGATATGTTCACCCAGCATGTCGAAGAGTTCGACTTGCTCATCGCGCAAAGCGACATCGAGGAGCAGGTAGCTTCGGAAGATCAGGATGATCGAACTGCGGCGCGGCCCGACGCAGGGCTCGCTTCCGAAGTACAGGGCGCGCCCGATCGAAATTTAGGTTTTCGCTCGATCGCGGAAGCGCAGCGTGAGGTTTTCGCCTTACACGAGATCGCACAAACAATCGGTTCGTCTCTTAATTTGCAGGACACAGTCACGCTGATTTCGAACAAGCTGGGAGCCATCGTCCCGTTTGATACCTGCATCATTTTTCTGGTCGACGAGAAGACAGGGAAAGCAGTTCCCACGCACGTCGTAGGCGAACACTCTGATACGTTCGCCAAGCGACGCGTAAACATCGGCGATGGAGTAACCGGCTGGGTCATAGCCAACGGGCGAACGATGTGCAGCTCGTCTTCCGAGCTGGATATGCTCGGCGTCCCCGAAGAGATCGCCGAACAAATAAAGAACCTGCTGGTTACGCCGTTGACCCGCGAAGATGGCGCGTTCGGCGCAATAACGCTCTATTCGAAAGACCGCGAGCCGTATTCGACCGAACACGTGCGGCTGCTGGAATCGGTTGCGCAACATGCGTCGTCGGCTCTTAACAACGCTCTTACGTTTGAAAGGACGAAGGAGAGCGCCTTGATCGATCCGCTCACCGAGCTTCCGAATGCGCGAGCTTTCTACATGGCGCTTGAACAGCGAATCGCGGAATGCCGTCGTTTGAAGAATCGCGAACCCATCTCGGTCGTGAGCATGGATCTCGACGAATTCAAGGCGGTGAACGATTCATTCGGCCACGCCACGGGTGATCGTTTGCTCGCCAGCGTCGCAGCCATAATCAAAGGCCAGTTGCGACAGATGGATATCCTGGCGCGATACGCAGGCGACGAGTTCATTGCGATCCTGCCGATGGCCTCGGGCGACATGGCAGTCACGATCGCGGAACGAATCAGCTTTGCATTGAAATCTCACAAATTCGCGGTCCGTCCCGGCAGTTCGGTCGAAGTCGGAGTCAGCATCGGCATAGCTTGTTATCCAAGCGACGGCGAAACAGCGGCCGAGCTGTTGACGATCGCGGATCGAAACATGCAACACGATAAGCATGCGCGAAAGCTTGGTCCGTCGATGACTACGGATTCGACTGTTACGTTGATCGAAGCGTTTCGGTAGCTTTCCGATCAGTTTTAGCTGAAGGCCAGAGTGACAATGTTGCTCTGGCCTTTTTATGTCCGACTTTATGTCCGACAAACTTCAGTTTGTCGCTCGTTTCCGAAAGGCTCAACCGAAGGAGCGCAGGAGGCCCGCCTGCACTGAGCGCGAAGCGCGAAGGATGCTCTTGCGCTTTTCGCGCCTGCGGCGCTCAGTGCAGGCGGGCCGCCTGCGCTCCATCGGTTCATTTTGCGCGGCAGTGCGAATCTCGCGTATAATCTCGACCATTCTTTAACGTTCGCAAATACAGCCCGGATGTTGACTTAACGCCCCGTCACTATCGTCTTTAATCTGCTTCAAAGAGGGTCAAACCGGCTACACTTTAAGAGATGAGCAAACAAGCAGTGCCTACGCAAGCGCGCGCCCAAGCCGAAGAGCAATCCGCCGCCACACCTGACGTGGAAGATCAGGTGACGGACGTCATTGATCCTGCGCAGCTCGATAAGGAACACGAGCAACAAAAGCGCGAGCAGAAAAATCGGATCGCCAGGGTTGATCACGATACGCTCTTGAAACTTCTCTATCAGATGATTCTGATTCGGCGGTTCGAGGAGAAGTGCGCAGAGAGTTACAGCCTCGGCAAGATTGGCGGTTTCTGTCACTTGTACATCGGCCAGGAAGCCGTTGCGGTTGGCGCGATTAGCGCAACGCGCGACGATGATTATGTTTTGGTGAGCTATCGCGAACACGGGCACGCAATCGCAAAGGGCGTTTCGCCCGATGCAGTGATGGCCGAGCTCTACGGGAAAGCCACCGGGTGTTCGCATGGCAAAGGCGGATCGATGCACTTGTTCGATTCCAACGTCAATTTTCTTGGTGGACATGGAATAGTCGGTGGTCAGATTCCGTTGGCAACCGGAGTTGCATTTGCCACAAAGTACAAGAAGACAGATCAGGTGACGCTCTGTTTCTTTGGTGAAGCCGCGGTCAACCAGGGCGCGTTCCACGAATCGCTAAACATGGCGCAGCTGTGGAAAATTCCGTGTATCTATGTCTGCGAAAACAACCAGTACGGAATGGGAACTTCGCTCGAACGAGCCATGTCTTTGCGGGACGTTTCGCAGAAAGCCTGCGCGTACGAACTCGAGGCTGAGTTCGTAGACGGAATGGATGTCCTGGCCGTGCGCGAGGCGATGCAGCGCGGAGTCGAACGGGCTCGCAAAGAGTACCTGCCTACGCTGTTGGAAGTCCGCACCTATCGTTTCATGGGCCACTCGATGTCGGATCCCGGCAACTATCGCACTCGCGCGGAGATCGAGAAGCACCAGCAACGCGATCCGATTAAGCTCTTTACCGAAAGTTTGATGGAGAACGGCGTGATCGATCAAAAGGCGGTTGATGAGATCGAACAGCGAGTTCGCGCCGAGGTCGAACATTCAGTTAAGTTTGCCGAAGAAAGTCCCCTTCCCGATCCGAAAGAGCTCTACACGAACATTTACTCGAACCCATTGAATCAGAAGTAACGGAACAAGTTCTGATCCGGCTGATCGCATTCCGGGCGGCTTCAAACTGGATTTAAGAGGATACAGATGGCGGTAATGACCATGCGCGAGGCGTTGAACCAGGCTTTGCGCGAAGAGCTTGAAAGAGACCAGGACGTCTTTTTGATGGGCGAAGAGGTCGCGGCCTATCAAGGCGCCTACAAGGTCACCAAGGGCTTGTTGGAAGAGTTTGGCGACAAACGAGTCATCGACACTCCGATCACCGAGCTCGGCTTTGCGGGTCTGGGTGTGGGCGCAGCCATGGTTGGCCTGCGACCCATCATCGAATTCATGACTTTCAACTTCTCGATCCTGGCGACGGATCAGATCGTTAACTCGGCGGCGAAGATGCTCTACATGTCGGGCGGGCAGTTCAACGTGCCGATCGTTTTCCGCGGGCCGGGCGGTTCGGCTTACCAGGTTTCGTCGCAGCATTCGCAGGCTCTTGAATCGTGGTACGCGTATTTTCCCGGGCTGAAGGTTGTCATGCCTTCAACGCCGGCCGACGCCAAAGGGCTGTTGAAGTCGTCGATTCGAGATGACGATCCGGTGATTTTTATCGAGCAGGAAAGAATGTACGGATTGAAAGGCGAGGTTCCGGATGACACGGACTTCACGATTCCGTTGGGAGTCGCGGACGTCAAACGCGAAGGCACCGATGCCACGATCGTCGCTCGTTCGCTGATGGTTCCGACCGCTTTGAAAGCAGCTGACGAGCTCGAAAAACAGGGCATCTCGGTTGAAGTAATCGACCCGCGAACCATTCGGCCGTTGGACATCGATACGATCGTGGCGTCTGTTAAGAAAACCAACCGCGTCGTGATCGCCGAAGAATCGCATCCGTTCTGCGGCGTTGCGGCGGAGATAGCGACCGAGATTACCGAACGCGCTTTCGATTATCTGGACGCCCCCGTTCGACGCGTCTCGGGCGCGGATGTGCCGATGCCGTATGCGAAGAATCTGGAAGACATGGCACTCCCCGACGTCGAACAATTAATTCAGGCTGTGCGCGAAGTTTCGTATCTCTAAAAGGAACAAAGGACAAACTCGATGGCTACGCAGGTCGTGATGCCCAAGCTTTCTCCGACCATGGAGGAAGGACAGCTTTCCCGCTGGCTCAAAAAGGAAGGCGACAAAGTGTCGATGGGCGAACCGCTGGCCGAAATCGACACCGATAAGGCGACGATGGAAATGCAGGCGCTCGGCTCCGGCGTGCTTCGTAAGATCCTGATCAATGAAGGCGAGAGCGCGCCGTTGGGAAAACTGATCGCGGTGATCGGTGAACCTGACGAAGACATCTCGGCCCTCGTCTCTCAGTCTGAATCCGCGGCCAGTGCGCCGGCTAAGACCGAAACTGCTGAAGCATCCAGCGAGGCGGTCGAAGCCGCACAGCCCGCGCAGGCCGAGAAAGCTAAGTCAACAGAAGAGTCACCACAACAAGCGCCGCCATCGGACAACGGCAGCGGCGAAGCTCAGCAAACGAGCGAGGCTGCGCCGAGCGAACGCCTGATCGTCTCGCCGATCGCCGCTCGTATGGCGGCTGAAGCAGGCATCAATCTTCGAAGTCTTTCGGGAAGTGGGCCGGGCGGACGAATCGTAAAGCGAGATATCGAAGAAGCAATGAAGGCGCCTCCGGCGGATCGCGCTGCGCCTTCATCGCCACCCCGCACCGCCGAGGCACGAAAACCACAGCAACCTTCACAGGCATCGCAGATCGAAGGCGCATCGTCATTTCACGACGAGCCCATGTCCGAGATGCGCCGAACGATCGCGCGCAGACTTGTAACATCCATCGGTCCGGTTCCGCATTTCTTTCTCACGGTCGAGATTGAGATGGACAAGTCCGCCGAAGCGCGTCGACAGATCAACGAAATGGATCCGGACCTTAAGGTCAGCCTCAACGATTTGATAATCAAGGCGGCCGCGCTTTCGTTGGTCCAACATCCGCAAGTGAACGCTTCGTTCCAGGAGAAGTCGGTACGGTATTACGACCACGCCGATATTGGAGTAGCGGTTGCAATCGACGATGGGCTGATCACGCCTATCATTCGTTCAGCGGAACACAAGGGCCTGGGTCAAATCGCAGCCGAGGTCCGCGGACTGGCCGAACGCGCGCGCGCCCGCAAACTGCGTCCCGAGGAATACATGGGTGCGACTTTTTCGATCAGCAACCTTGGAATGTTCGGCATTACTGAATTCACCGCTGTCATCAACCCTCCAGAGGCCGCTATTCTGGCGGTAGGTGCGATGACTCCCACGCCGGTCGTTCGCGACGGCGAAATCGCAGTACGTCAAATGATGCGGGTCACGATGTCGTGTGACCACCGGGTTGTGGATGGGGCCACAGGAGCGCGTTTTCTTCAGACCTTGAAGAAGCTGCTGGAATTCCCATTCGCGATGATTATTTGATTTCAACCGCAGTACGAAACTGAAGATGGAGGAAACTTCTATGAGCAGCCAGGATGAACAAACGGAGCCAATTCCCACAGCTCCGCATCGCCGGGACACAGGTGATATTAAACCGCCGACACGTGACGACGGACCGCCACCGGACCCCAACGAAGGCACCGTTGAGAGAAAGATCGACGACACCGTTGAGAGAAAAATCGATGACACCGACGCCTAGTCGGATTGAGTAGCGTTGATTTCCTTCACGCATGAATCTCGATCAAAGTATGAAAACTGAAGGCAAGCTTTGACCGGCTTGCCTTTTTTGTACCTGGGTGGACTCTTGAGTGATTGCTTTGCATCTTAATGACGTTTTGCGCGTTGGTGATTCCATTGTGCCTTCGCGATTTCTCTGCGCCTTTGCGCCTTTGCGGGAACCCGTTTTTTCCGCGCTTTATTCGAAACTGGCTTAATTACTGCGCTCGATGACACACCACGCGAAACCGAAAAAGCCAGACGCGATTAGCCAGACGGGAGTTGGACCGCATCTGGCCCTCATCGCAGTTCAGGTCATGTTCGGATCGTGGCCCATCTTTGGGAAAATCGCTTTAACCAGGCTGACGACCACGACGCTGGTGGCATTAAGAGTAGCGGGTGCAGCTTTGGCTTTTCTTGCGCTGCAAGGCATAGCCGGTCGCGTGAAGATCGATCGTCGAAGTGATTACGCTCGCCTCGCGCTCTTCAGCTTGCTCGGCGTGGTCCTCAACCAGCTGCTCTTCGTCAAGGGCCTCGCGATGACCACCGTCATTAACGCGACTCTCCTGAGCACTACCATTCCGGTCTTCGCGCTGCTGGTCAGCATTGCCATGGGCTTCGATCGCATGTCCGGCAAAAAGCTGCTCGGCATCGGGCTCGCGGCCGCGGGCGTAATCTACCTGATAGATCCGCTCCGAGCGGACTTTACGGCGCACACCACACTTGGAAATCTTCTCATCGTTCTTAATTCGCTTTCGTACGCCGCTTACATAGCGATCTCTAAAGACCTTCTGCACAGATACGGCGCGCTCACGGTAATCACCTGGGTCTTCATCTTCGGAACAATTTTCACTATCCCGTTCGGGTTCTATTACACCGACCTGGCTGTGCTGGAATACGTGGGGACGAAAGTTTGGCTGGCGGTGGCTTACATAATTCTTGTTCCGACAGTTGGCGCTTATTACCTGAATGCGTGGGCGCTGGAGCGCGTGTCTCCCGGCACAGTCGCGATCTACATTTATTTACAACCGCTGATCGCCGTCGCATTGGCGCCGCTGATCCTTGACGAGAAGTGGAACTCACGAACGTGGGTAGCGATGGCGCTGATCTTCGCGGGAGTCTACGTCGTCACGCGTCGCGATCGGAGCTTTGCGATCGACGAGGTTTCGGAACATCCGGAAGCCTTGAGCCACTGATTCAAGTCTCATAACTCGCAGTCAGGAAGGGGACCCTGTCCCCGCCTCAGCCTACCTATCACTCAAGTAACCAAGCGTGTCGCAACCGGGAGAGTTAAGCGGGGACAGGTCCCCTTCCTGACTGCGTCTTCTGATGTTGAATAATTGATTGAGAGTTTCTAAAAAAAGAGACTGGGACGAATCCCAGCCTCTTTTTCTAAGCATATTCAAGGGCGAGCCTTATGCCGCCTGGACTTTTTTCTCCAACCGAAAGCAAGCGTTTATCTCTTCAGCATCCAGCGTATCGCGTTGCATCAATCCATCCACCAACGTAGCGATTTCCGCGCGCCGACCATCGACTAACTCAAGCGCTCGGCGCATCTGCTCATTGACTATCTCGCTGGTGGCATGCTCTACCCGATCGAGAAGCGCCTGGCTTCTTGGGTCTTCAGGTTTGCCCAGATGAATAGGACCGAGCGGGCTCATACCAAACTCGCCAACCATCTTGCGCGCGATCTCGACTGCGCGCTCGATGTCGTTCGACGCCCCGGCGGTCATAGTCTCGAGCAGCAGTTGCTCGGCCGCGCGACCTCCCAACAGCATCGCGATTTGATCTTCCAGATACTCTTTCTTCTTCATCAGACGATCGCGTTCGGGCAACGACTGTGTGACGCCCAGCGCACGGCCGCGCGGAAGAATCGAGACTTTGTGTATCGGGTCGCCGAACTTAACTCCGACACCAACCGCTACGTGCCCGGCTTCGTGCACGGCGGTCGCATAACGCTCTTCGTCGTCCATCATGAAGCCGTGGCGTTCCGCGCCCATCAGGATTTTGTCGCGCGCGTATTCGATGTGCTTTCGCTCGACCGCCGCCGATCCGTCGCACGTCGCGGCGATGGTAGCTTCATTCAAAAGATTGGCAAGGTCTGCGCCGGAAAACCCAGGCGTTCCTCGTGCGATCCAACCCAAATCCAATTCCGGCTCAAGAGTCAGGCCCACGGCGTGAACTTTCAAGATCTCCTCGCGTCCACGCTCATCCGCCAGGTTTACCGTGATCTCGCGATCAAACCGTCCGGGTCGTGTCAAAGCCGAGTCCAAAATATCCGGCCGGTTTGTTGAAGCAATGACAACCACGCCCGCGACATGATCGAATCCGTCCATCTCGATCAACAACTGGTTGAGAGTCTGATCCTGATCGGCGGAGGCCGAATCGTTGCCACGCCCGCGTTGCCGTCCCAGGGCGTCGATCTCGTCTATGAAAATTACGCAAGGCGACAGCTTTCGCGCTTCCGCGAAGAGACGGCGAACACGCGCTGCTCCGAGCCCGGCGAACTTCTCCTGAAAGCTCGAACCCGAAACCGAAAGAAACGGAACACGCGCTTCGTTCGCCGCAGCGCGTGCCAGCATGGTCTTGCCCGTGCCCGGAGGGCCCCACAACAGAATGCCGCGCGGGGCTCGACCGCCGAGACGTCCGAACTTGACCGGGTCGCGCAGAAATTCGATTGTCTCTTCCAGCTCGTTTCTGGCTTCGTCAACTCCGGCAACCTGGGCGAACGTCACGGTCTGTTTGCCGCTCGCGTCGGCGATCGCAAAGTTGCCGCCTTTTCCACCGATGCTCGCGTAAATACGCCAGCCAATGAATGCAAACGCCGCCAAAGTCAGAATCGGAATAAGCCAGTTCAAAGCAGTCGAAAACGGACTTGGCTGTAGCGAACTGAACTCGACCGGTACGCCGCTCTTTGCGAACAGGGCTACGACTTCCTGCTGCGCGGCTTCGTTCGTGACAACCGCCTGTGACACCGTTCCATCGGCCGAGGTGATCGTAAGCTCTTCGCCGTTGATCTTCAGCGAAGAGATCGTCCCGCTCTCGCCCAGAGCACGAAGCTGCGTGTAATTGATTTTCTGAACCAGGGGTTGTTGTCGCTCGCGAATGATGAAAATGCTCGTGCTCATCAATACCAAAAGCACAAAGCCGGCGATCACGAACGGGATTTTCTGAGTCCGGGGGATCAGACGAGGCAAAGGGGATGGCATAAAATTCTCCAGAGTAGAGCGAGACGCCGGAATGGCAAGCCACTACTCACAAATTAGCTGGATACTTTGAGAAAGACTCGATTACTGGATTTTCTAAAACTACGGAGGGAACAACGCGCGTCTGAAAGAGCGGTGTGAGTCCCAGTTGATTAAGACCGTGCTCGCGGTTGGGTCGGGGGCCCGAGCGTCTAACTCACTTTACCAAGCTGACCGTGTTTAAGTCCAGTGTATCGAACGAGAAAGTCGCGGAAAAACCGGAAATCGACTCGCCCTTCGTACAAAGAAGCCTCCGCGATCTGTTTCTCGTCGGCTTTTCTCGGATGATGAATCGTTTATGGTAGTTGCCGCAGCTTCAACAGACTTCGGCAGTGGATCAGCTTAAGAGTCTTTCAAATGAAGTTTCTCGCAAAGACGCAAAGCGCAGAAAGCGGAAAGACGCAAAGAAAACAGTCGCACTCACTGGATTCCGAACGTCCCGCCCATTCGCTGCTCTTTGCGTCTTCCGTCTTTCAGTTCTTCGCGCCTTTGCGAGAAATCGTCTTTCTTTTCGTTAGTCGCCCGAATTGCAGACACATGCACCACCCTCTAAGTGCTATGAATCCATACAAGAATGGGTCAAGTTAACTGCGGATAGACTGTCGCTACAGAGGCTTTGGAAAGCTAAACACCCTAATATAAGGCTTTAGCCCCAGCAACCTGTTCCGGGCTTGACCATGGCACGTTCATTGCTCAAGTAGGGATGCAAGAGGTTCGAACGGAACCGAAAAATTTTGATCGAATAAGTCGGATTGCTCAAAAGGAGAAGGCGAATATGTTGTGGACTATTTTAGTGGTGCTTCTGATCTTGTGGTTAATCGGTGCAATCGGCGGCGTCGGCGGAAATCTGATTCACCTCCTGCTGGTGGTTGCACTCATCGTTCTGGTTATTAACCTGCTGACCGGTCGCCGCACAATCTAAAAGATAACTACTTTTAGATCTGGTTACCAAACGACGCAAACGTGAAAATGAAGAGTCGTCGCATTGAGCGGCGACTCTTCGTCTTTTCAGTTACTGGTCAATCAGCGTCAATCAGCTTGGCGTCGAGCGGTTTTATGATCCTGCCGACCGGATAAACGTTAACCAGCCGATCCCAATACGGCGAACGTACATAGAAGAAACGCAGCCGAGCATTTGCGCTGGAAGCGAACGCCGGATCGTTGGCGACTCGTTCTTCGAACTCGCGGCGGAGGTTTGCGTCTTTCGCCAGCATTTCTCGCGCGAGTTTCTCCATCACGTAATCTTCCGCGTACTCTTTCTCTTCGAAAATCGGATTGAAGAAACCCCACGCGATTAGCGAGTCGGGTGCGTCCGGCTCCAGCAGATACAAAGCTACGCGAGCAGCAGGCTGCGCCATCGGAACCAAAATCGAACCCGCCGCAAAAGTTCTGCGTTCGGTAAAAAGCGTGGAGGTGAAGGTGGGCAAGACGTGGCCTTCGAATGACGAGGTCCCCCACTTGACCTCGCTGAACCGATAGCTCTCCACGTCTATGCTTGTGGTCTGGGCCAGCCGTTGAAGCCGAACCCCGTGCGCCCTCAGCCGTTCGATAACCTCTGTCCATTCAGCCGGGACGACGTAGTAAAGCGGGGTCGAGGCGCTCTTAGTGACCTTCACCTTGTCAAAAAGCGGAACCGTCATGTCGACCGGCTTCGTCCCGTATATCACGCGAACGGCACCTGAGACATCGCTCAGCTCGCGTTGATACTCGACCCCCTTCACCTGAATCGGTCTTGATTCGTCGGTTAACTCAAACCTAAGCGGATATCGTTGCGAAGGGTTGTATGCGCGACCATCGGCGAGCGTCTGCTCTTCCGCAAGTCGAATCGCCCGGAACAAACTCTCGGGATCGCGATTGACCTCCTCCAGCGAGTGCCGGAGCAGGTCGTATGTTCCAATCACACGCGAACGAAAATCTTTCAGCATGTGCGTTTCAACCAATAGTCCCGGCCGATTTCTGAGCGGCGTATAACCAGTCGAAAATCGCGGCGTGGCGATAAAGCTCACGACGCCTTGAGTGAAATCTCGATTATCTTTGAACACCAGGTAGGTCGACAGCAGGTTGCCGTCGGCGTCGGTAGCGGGCGCAACGCGACCTTCGATGGCGCTCTTCATCCAATCCCGAATCGACGGAGGCGCGTTGTCGTGATGCTCGTATTGGTACGTCACGTTGTAACGGAAATCCGCGCCGTCGGTAACGTGACAATCGATAAACAGATCCGGGTTCCATTCATTCCAGAGCCTCAGCCACGCTCGTGTCTCGGGAGTGTCGGCCTTCATGTAATCGCGATTGAGATTCAGATTCACCGCAGTCCCGCGCCAACCCATTTCGGCAGGGCCGTTTTGGTTGATTCGGTTGTATGGCCCAAATCTTTCGTGGCCATCGACGTTGTAGATCGGGATAAAGAGAAGCACGACGTGATCAAGCAAGCCCGGACGAGTTTTCGTGATCGCAATATCGCGTAGCAGCGCGAGTCCGGCGTCTTTCCCGTCGGGTTCGCCCGCGTGAATGCAGGCCTGCACAAGCACGATCGCTTTGCCCGCTTTACGAGCTTCCTGCGGACTGAAATCGCCGCCCGTGGCGGCTATCAACAACGGCAGAGACCGTCCCTGCGGACTTTGGCCAAAGCTTCTCAACTGAATCAACGACGACGCTGCAGCCAGCTTGCGACTGTATGCCATCGTCTCGTCGTAACGCGGCGTTTCGCGATAGTCAGTCTTTTCGGCGTGCGTTTGCCACTCCGGCGGCACCTGGGTGTTTTGGGCCATAACGATTTGTCCGGTTAAGAATACGAGCTGGGCCAAAATTAAGTTGATCGAAAGTCGTAGCATGAGTTCTCTCCTGAATCGGAAGCAAGTGGTACCGCCGCGAGTTACGAACATAATTCAGATTTGATTGCTGTGTTGACACTATACGACGGTTTTCTCGCTTGCTCCAAAAAACAACGAAGGAGCGCAGGCGGCTCGCCTGCAAGCGTGCTTTAGCACGCTAATGGGGTTCGCTATTTCTCGACCTTCCGGCGTTACTTATTCGCGCTTCGCGCGCACTGCAGGCGGGCCGCCTGCGCTCCTTCGATTTGCCTTTTTCCTTGGCGATAGGAAACCAACTCAGGCACAATCGCAGTGACGTTCAAGCTCTCAGTCAAATTCCAGGTGGTTTCCCCGATGCCCGATTCATTGCCGCGAAGAGCAGCTTCAAACTCGTTCTTCGCGATTTTGGTCCTCGTTCTTTTCTTCCTCCAACTTCCCGAGGTTAAGAGTCAGAACAACGTAGGGCGGCGTTACGCGCGAACCTACGACGTTCAGCATTACGTCATTCGCACAAAGTTCGACGTACCGCGAAAGACACTGGACGGACAAGTCACGATCAGTCTCAAGCCTCTGGCGAACGGTTTCAAATCATTCGAGCTCGACGCGGAGGGAATGAAAATCGAGAGCGTGGTTACAGGGGCGGGCACGCGGCTGGCCTCTTATCAGCAGGACGCGCGGTTGCGAATCTCGCTTGATCGAACCTACGCGTCGACGGAGACAATAAGCATTACGATAACTTATCGGACCAAACCACGCCGCGGACTCTTCTTCGTTTCTGCCAGGGACGAGGATGACTATATTCGGCCCGCGCAAATTTGGACTCAAGGCGAACCCGAAGAGAGTCATTTTTGGTTTCCCTGCTACGATTTTCCGGACGACAAAGCCACCAGCGAACAATACATCACGGCGGCCGCGGGCCAACTCGCGATTGCGAACGGGAGATTGGTTGAGTCGGCGGCGAATCCCGACGGGACCACAACTTATCACTGGAGCATGGAACAGCCGCATTCCTCGTATTTGACCTCAATGGTGGTTGGCGATTTTGTGAAGTTGTCGGATAAATACGGCTCGATTCCGGTCGACTATTACACTTACCGCGGAACGCAAGCAAAAGCGATGCGTGCCTTCGGTAAGACCCCGAAAATGATGGAGTGGTTCGGCCGGCGATTGGACTTCCCTTTTCCCTACCGCGGCTACTCGCAAACTATCGTTGCGAATTTCGATTTCGGGGGAATGGAGAACATCACCGCTACTACCTATGCCGACACCGAAATTCTCTCCGTCGCCGACGTGGGGCCCGATCCGCTGACGGAAAATCTCGTCTCCCACGAATTGGCCCATTCGTGGTTCGGCAATCTGGTGACTTGCCGTGATTGGTCCGAGCTCTGGCTGAACGAAGGATTCGCAACTTTTCTCGAGGCCGCGTTCAGAGAACAGGAAGACGGACACGACGCTTACCTGACGTTGTTGCAGGAAAACGCACGCCAGTACTTTTCAGAAGACTCTTCGAGAAAGCGACACCCGCTGGTCAACCCGCGTTACCCGCTGACGATGGATCTGTTTGACGAGACGACTTACAAGAAAGGCGCGTATGTGGTTCACATGCTGCGCCAGGTAGTGGGGGACGAAGCGTTTTGGCGGGCGCTCAACATCTATCTGAACCGATTCAAATATGACGTAGTCGGCTCGCGCGATTTACAGCGAGTCTTTGAAGAAGTCTCGTCAAAACGTCTGGACTGGTTTTTCGATCAATGGGTTTATCGCGCGGGGTATCCCGAACTGAAGGTGCGCTCGAGCTATGATTCGGTCAACCGGCTCTTGAACGTAACCGTTGCTCAGACACACAAGCCCCATCCAATGACGCCTGAAATTTTTCGCCTGCCGTTTGAGATTGAGATCGAGACGGAGGCCGGCGTTCAAACTAAAATGGTCGAGATCAAATCAAAAATCGAATCGTTCTCTTTTCAGTTGGACGGTAACCCGCGATTGGTTGTCTTTGACAAAAACGCCGGCATCCTGAAAAAGGTGGACCTGGCTCAACCGCGCTCAACGGCCGGTTATCGATTGATCGATGGCGCCGATGTCAGCGACTATCGAAAAGCGACGCTGCATCGGGCCCAGTTGGCGCCGGCTGTCCGACGCATGAGGTCCGACAAACTTCAGTTTGTCGCTAACGTTGAATGCCGAGACCTTTCGTTCTTAATCGCTCAGTCTGCGACAAACTGAAGTTTGTCGGACATTTCTGAACACAAGTGGTTGGTTGAATCACCTAAGAACGTCTGGCGATGAAACTTCCCTTTTCGCGCTGAACAGTATCCGCTGAAACGGATAGAAGACGGGCGAGTTTGGCCACTTCTCACGCAGCCTCGATCGATACGCGTTCAAAAACTCTTCATGAAGTTCCTGCGGAAGCCGCTCAAAATACGGAACAAGTACCGTTCCTGAAGTCCACTCTGCCAACGCATTCGAATCCGCCAGAACATGCGGATATGCCTTTTCGAAAACAACGATGTCACTTCCTCCGTACTCAAAAAGCAGCTCGGCATATTCGCTGATGGTCAGCACAGGTGCTTGTCGAATCCATCCACCCAAAGCCATTCGAAACGGATTCTCGGCAGCAAGTTCTCTTATGATCACGTGCGATGGATGTCGATGATTTGAAGGAAGCTGGACGGCGAGTCGCCCACCCGGGCTTAGCAACGAAAGCAGCCGCGGAACCAGCGACCGGTGATCGTCGACCCACTGGATGGCTGCGTGCGAGAAGACCAGGTCCCATTTGCCATCGGCGTCCTCGATCGCTCGCTGTTCAAATTTCAAACCCGGCCGGACCAGCTTCTCGGCTTTAGCCAACATCTCTGCTGACGAATCGACTCCAACAACTTCGCTCTCCGGAAGAGCATCGGCGAGCTTTCGAGTCAGTTCGCCAGTGCCGCAACCAAGGTCGATAACTTTCAAACCCGATTTCACCTCGACCATTCTTACAAGGTCTTCGAATGGCGCGAATCGTTCGGTTTGAAACTTGTGATAGAGCTCAGGATTCCAGGGCATTGGTTGAAGGATAGGAAGTGAACGAGATGAAGTCGCGCGACACTAGTAGTGCCGGTCGGACAAAACCGACAACGGACCACGAAACAACGACTAGCTGTCGATCGGGGGCGAGCGCAAATCCTGTTCGCATGAGCGGCAAGCGGTTCGCCGCTTCGCGTTCAGCGTTCCGCACACCGCGCAGCGAATGTACATCGCCGCCGCAAACCAATTGGTGATCAGCGCGCTGACGACCAGGATGCTAACGAGTACGGCAATGCTCAGTAACGTTTCTTTCAATTCTTATGCTTCTCTGTCAAATCCTGATGATATTGACGGCCGCGATCGTAACCGCATTTGAATGCGTCGCTGTTGCACGATTCGCCGTACTGCTCGTGCAAGTACGTCTTCCGGTCGTCAAACGATTTTCCGCGCGAGTGAGTGTGAAGCGCCGATTCAAAGCCGCGGCGATAGAGCTCTTCGTCGCCTTTGAAATCTTTCCCCTGCTCGACGTACTTCTCTTCTTCGGCATCGCGAAGCCCAATCCACCAATCTTCTCGCGCCGCATCGATACTTTCCGCCCCGGCCTGGGCCATTATCTGCCGCGCGGATTCTTCAGTTTCATCGCCATCGGTTACGACAATCACAACCGTATGACCTTTTCTGAGAGCGTCTTCATAAACGAACAACTCATCGTGCGGCAGACCGGGCGCAACTTTGTCTTCCAGCGTGTCGCCGGTTTTCGCGCCCAAGGCCGCGCCTGCAGCTCCAAGCAAAGCCGCACCGATTATTCCCGCTGCGATCACGGGTCCGACTCCCGGAACCAACAGGCTTGCGGCGACCGCGCCGACCGTAACGCCACCCGCGGCTCCTATCGCCCCACCGACAACACCACCAACTGCGGCGCCCATTCCAGGCTGTTCGGTTTCGGTAACCGGCACAGAAGATTCGATCTCGGCCTGGCTTTCGCCCGGCGTCAGCAAGCTGATGTGATCGTCGTCCAAGCCAATCGAGTGTAAAAGTTCGACCGCGCGCTGTGCGTCAGCTCGCGAAGTGAAAATACCCGCGACAGTTCCCATGGTTCTGCTCCTTAAGTTTTATTTGCAATTAGTTTTAACTGTTTCGGTGACTGCTTTCAAGCTGGAAGGGGCTGGATAAAATTGAATTTGAGTGAAAGAAAAGACGGTTTCTCGCAAAGGCGCTAAGAAAAGAAAATCTTAAGACGCAAAGGGGATCCATGAAATTAAACAGATATCAAGAACGCAGAGTACGTTTCGAACGTAACTTCCATCCTGTTCCTGGCGCCTCCCGTCTTTCTTTTCTTTGCGCCTTTGCGTGAAATTTCCTCCGGACAAGTCTCAAACTGACCCGCTACCGGCCGGAATCAAGTATTGAGCAAAGCGTCTGCCGCATGTTAGAGTGAAGTCGCTGGCACTTCTGATCGAAATAATCAAATACGGAGCGGCGGATGATCGAGATTATCGAAAAGCACTGGCCAATGTCCGAAGGCGATGGCAAAGCTGCGCGCAAAAAGCGCCCGCGTATTCTCGCGATTACGACGGATTGCTGCACCGGTTGCGCGGGATCGCCGGCCTGTATCGAGTATTGCCCGATCGAAGCCTGCATGTTCTGGGTTCCCGACGAAGATCATCCTCCTTTCGGCCGGATCGAAGTGGATCCGTATCTCTGTATCGGTTGTCAGAAATGCACAAGTAAGGGGCCGGATGGAGCTTTCCTGGATGGATGTCCGTGGGATGCGATCGAGATGGTCCCGACGGATAACTGGGAAGCCGCGCACGGCGTGACGCTTCCTGATCTTCCGCCGACACCGCCGGGAGCAGAAGCTTAACCAGCTCGATTTATCGATTTTTCGCTGAGCGGTCTCGAATGGCTTTCGCTGTTTGGGCCGCTTGTTCTTTTATCTGTTCGGGCATCTTCTCAACGCCCTGCGCATATCGCTCGACCGACTCCAGGTCTTCTTGCTGTCCGAAAAGATAAAGAGCGCGTAACGCTTCCCAGACGGTATCCGTGTCGGGCGAAAGTAATAGCACCTGATCGCCTTTCGCGATCTGGCTTCCGGTCGAAACCAACACTCTTTGAATTTCACCTGGCAACGGCGAACGAACTTCCGCGATTTGCCCATCGCTCTGTTTGATCCGTCCCAGCATCATTCCCGGTCTGGCAGGCAATCCTTCTTTCAGCACGCTGTCGACTACGCCGCCGGCGGGCGCGGTGACCGCATACGGCCGAAGCATTGATCGCAGGACCGCCAGTCCCGTAGCGTCTTCAAACGTCACCAACGACAGCGCTGCGTTTCGTTGCACCAGCGGTTCCGGATCATGAAGCAGCTTTTGCAGCGCGTTATGAAATTCCTGAGACTGGTTATCTTTGCCCATCAGCCAGGCCACGTTTGACCTGAGCTCGAGAACGTTGCTGTCGGCCAGCGCTACGATCTGCGGGTACCAACGACGCGCACTTCCGTCTTTCGCTTCGAGCCGCGATACGAGCTGTACAAGCGCGTGCTGAACATGTCGCGGCTTGCTTTGATCGGAAAGATACTCAGTGATCTTCTCGTCGCTCAGATCCCTGCCGAACCATGTCCCATACCACGCCAGAAATGGCACAACGATAAACAGCACAGCCACGATCAGGAGCGGCCACGTCACGCGTTTGCGTTGCTGCTGGTTGGTTGGTGTCTCCGGAGCCGGATATGAATTGTTGTCGGGCATTATTGCGGGCTGCCGATCTATCTGGACGGATAAAGCTGGTAGAGAAACAGGTAGACAAGAACGCCGGTCACCGAAACATAAAGCCATGCCGGAAGTGTCCATCGTGCGATTCGGCGGTGCTTATCGAATCGTTCGCGCAAGCCATGGAACAGGGTGATCAGCACCATCGGCGCGATCGCCACTGCCAAAATCGTGTGCGTAGTCAAGATCGTGAAGTAAACAGGCCTGATCCATCCTTCGCCCCGAAAGCGGGTCGGGCCCTGGCCCAGGTAGTAAACCAGCAGAGAGTGATAGGTGATATAGCTGATCAAGAAGGCGGTTGACGTTATGAACGCCGCAACCATGCATTTTTTATGTGCAGGTATGTTCAGTTTTCGGATAAACAGAAAACCCGAGATCAGTAACACTGCGCTTATGGAATTGAGTGTCGCGTTCAGGTGAGGCAGCGCATAGATGTAATTCATCGGAGATCGTGCTACTGCGACTGAGCATTTCCTTTATCAGCTGTACTGGCCGGAATCGCGGATCTGCCGGCCTCGGTCAGGAAATAGAAATCGTTTCCCTTCTCTTCGAGCAGCCCGTCTTTCACAAGTCGTTCGACTGTATCAAAAACCGCTGTGCGGGCTTCGGGGTCGTTACCGCCGGCTTCAAACAACTCGTGCAGATCAAGCGTGTCTTTGCCGAAGCGATCAAACATTGCCAGCACGTTCAGAGTAAGTTCGTCCATCGCCAAATCAAACCTCCGCCTATTGTTCGACGTTGGGTTGCGGTCTGTTCATGATTTCCAGCATCTTCTCGACGTCGGGAGGAACCGCGCGCTTAGCAGCGCCGCGTCCCGTACCCGAAGCCTTCACGCCACCAGGCGAACCGCCAACCGACGCTGGCTGCGCCCCTGCCGATCCGGCCGCTACATTACCGGTTAATGCTTTCGGAGCGCCGGCGTGAACCTTCTTGGCTTCAACCGGACGCTCGAATCTTTCTGAGAATCCACATCGCTCGCATTCCCACAGCGCGAAAACCTCGGTCGGATCGCCGGCGCTTTGATACACAGCTCGATTCGACGGGATGATTTTGCCGCCACAAATCGGGCACGCTCTGCCGCGAATCGTCCGGACCGCGACATCGACGTTGAACTCGTTGACTGTGACTTCTGTGTTCTCTGCCATTGGTTACCTATTGTGTAACGAAGAGATGGAAAGTGCCAAATGTCCGACAAACTTCAGTTTGTCGCTGTCCCCTCCCAACGGGAGGGGAGCAAACGCTATTCGAAAACCGTGATCTCCAGCGTTCCGGCTTCCCTCTGCGCCCGCAAAGCTTTCTTATCGAACTTGCCCACGCTCGTTTTTGGAATCTCAGAAATAAAAGACCAGCGTTCGGGAACCCACCACTTAGCGACGTTCGTTTCCAGAAACGTGCAGAGATCCGCCACCGTCGCGGTCGACGCGTCCTTCAACACAACGCAAGCCAGCGGGCGTTCGTCCCATCGCTCGTCCGGTACTCCGATGACTGCGGCCTCGACCACGTCCGGATGCGCCATCAACTCGTTTTCCAGCTCAACCGACGAAATCCATTCTCCGCCCGACTTGATGACATCCTTGGTCCGGTCGGTGATCTGAATATAGCCCTTCGAGTCTACTGTTCCGACATCGCCGGTTCGCAGCCAACCATCCTGAAATTTGTCGCCGCCATCGTCGCCGAAATAACTGGCAGTCACCCACGGGCCGCGGACCTGAATCTCGCCAATCGATTTCCCGTCCCAGTCGAGCGTCGTTTCTCCATCCACCAAACGCAACTCAACGCACGGCACTATGCGACCAGATTTCACTCGCCATTCGTATTCATTTTCCGGCGTACTATTCTTCGGGGGAGCCGCGATTGAGGCCATGGGGCTCGTTTCAGTCATCCCCCAGGCCTGCAGGATGCGGACACCATGTCGCTGTTCCAGCCGCTCCATCAATATCTTTGGAACAGACGATCCGCCGCACATCACCAAACGAAGCGAGCGCAAATCGACCGGATTCTTATCGGCATAGCGAAGGATGTCGTTCCAGATCGTAGGCACGGCGCCGGCGAAGGTAGGACGTTCCGACTCGATCATGCGACAAAGCGGCTCAGCCTGAAGAAAACGTCCCGGCATCAGAAAATCTGCGCCGGTCAACCAACCCGAATACGGCAGACCCCACGCGTTCGCATGGAACATCGGCGCGATAGGCAGGATGCGATCGCATTCGTTCAATCCGAACGCCGATCCAGAGCATTGCGCCAACGCATGAAGAAACTCAGAGCGATGGCTGTAGACAACGCCTTTCGGTTGGCCGGTTGTCCCGGTCGTGTAACACATCGCCGCAGCAGCGCGTTCGTCAATCTCCGGCCACTCCCGTCCGCTGCTTTCGCCAGCCAGCAAGTCGTCGTATCGCAGAACATCTCGACCCAGTTCCCCCAGTTCTGAGGCGTCGCCGTCACCGATCACGATCAAGTGTTCGACCGTCTTCAGCTCGTCCTTGACCGCCGCCAGCAGCGGAATCAACGAGTCGTCCACGAAAATCACTCGGTCTTCGGCGTGGTTGATGACGTAGGCAAGCTGTTCGGGGAAAAGCCGGATGTTCAGCGCATGCAGCACCGCGCCCATCGATGGGACGGCGAGGTAAATCTCGAGATGCTCCTGCGTGTTCCAGCAGAACGTCGCAACCCGATCAAAGCGCTTCACGCCGAGCCGTTCGAGCGCGCCGGCCAAACGCTCGACACGATCCGCAACCTCCGCAAACGTCGCATGGCGCGTTCGGTCGCCTTCGTAGGTCGCGACATCGCTATCGGCATAGACCTTCGCACCATGCTTGAAAAGCGCCGATATCGTCAGCGGCCAATCCTGCATCGTGCTTTGCATATTCTAGGCTTTCCTAATTTTTCGCTGTTTGAAAGCGAGAAAGAAAATCGAGCAGAAAATCGAAACGGGCGGAACCAACAGAACAAGGATGCCGAGATTTAGTCCGCGTCCCATCAAACTGGCCTGGGACGAATTTTCAACGGCCAGTCGGCAGAGCGGGCACTGAGCTGACGCAGGCGACGAGAGAAAAACCAGGACGACGAATGCGGCCGCCAGCAGACCAAACAAAGCTCTACAAATCTGCGAGAACATAACTCACTTCTCGGTCGCCGGTATTTCAGCAGAAGCGGCCGGCGTATCTCCGTACCGCAAGTTCTTAGACCGGCGGCTGTCCGGGAAGAAAATGAGCAACAAGCAAATACAAATAGACAGCGCGGGGATCAAAGTCAAAACCAGGCTGAGCCGTTCGAATCTTAAGTGCATGAAGTAAGCAATGATCAGCGCCGCTTTGATCAACGACAGCCCGATCAGGATCGTCAGCATCAGGACGATCGGAACCTGTTTGTAGGCCAGGTAAACCTCGATCCCCGTCAAGACCAGCAGCCACATCAAAATTGAAAAGAAGAGCCTGGTCGTGCCATCGAAGTGAACCGGCACTAACTCTACGGGTTCACCCTCGATATCGGATCCCACCAGCTTCTTGAAATATCCATTCGTGTTCAGCCAGAGTAGCGGGCTGATCATAAAGACCAACGCGAGCAGCAGGAAAACCGACGCCATGAACAGGCTGTCCGTGGTCAGAAAATCGCCGGCCCACTTCACATTTCCCGCAGCCAGCCCCAGGAACACCAGCGCCATCACGGCACAGATGGCGTTCAGGATCGCATCCTCTTTTTGCGCGAGATTTTTGATGGAATCTACAAGACGGCTCATCTTTAGCTCACCATCCTCCGGTGCTTTTCGATTTCTAGTGCGGCGCCCTATAAACCGACAAGAGATAAATCAAAGGGAACACGAACATCCAAACCAAATCGACGAAGTGCCAATAGAGCCCGCCGATCTCGACGTCTTCGTGTGACATACGCCGAACGCGCAGTGCGATCACTCCCAGGTAAAGCACGCCGGTGAAGACGTGGAACATGTGCAGCCCCGTGATCGCGAAAAAGGTCGAGCCAAACAGATACGACGCCTTTGGCCACTCCTTAAGCCACTCGGCGGGAAGCGCATTTGGCTTTAGCCCCTCTTCGATCAGGTGCTTCCATTCATACGAGTGAAGCCCGAGGAAAAGAAGCCCGCCGATCATCGTACCGATAATCCAGCGTCGCGTGCCGCTTCTGTCCTTTCGCGCCGAAGCCTTGACCGCCATCACCATGGTGAAGCTGGAAGCAAGAAGACACAGCGTCATCACGGTTGAGAAAGCGATGCTGGGAAAGAAATGAAATGGCTCCGGCCATTGTTCGCTGGAGATGCGGACATACGAATAGCCGATGAGCAGCGCGGAAAAGGTCAGCGCGTCCGACACAATGAAAAGCCACATTCCCAGCTTCTTGTGTCCAACCCGATAAGGTAGCGCTCCGCCTTCCCAATCAGCTCCAGCTATAGGTGCTGCATGTGCTTCCGTACTCAAATCGCTTTACCTCCACACGAATAGAAGTAAGAACAGAAAGATCCAAAGCCCGTCCATGAAATGCCAGTAGAGCGCAACCGCGCCGGCGGCAGCGGTGCGACGCGGGCCGATTTGTTCGGCAGCGCGTTTCTGCCACGCGTGAATCAGCAAATAACTCAGCGCCAGAATCCCACCCAGCAGGTGCACACCGTGCAACGCCGTCAGCAGATAAAAGAAAGCGCTATGCGGGTTCGTAGAAAGATAGACACCCTGTGCAACCAACTGTCGCCAGGCCAAAAGCTGTGTGCCGAGAAAGCCGACCCCGAATAAAACGGTGACCAGCAGCCATCGTCCGTACAGCGATTGGTCGTCTCGCTTCAAAGCCCGTCGGGCCAGCTCAAAACTCAGACTGCTGACAATGATCAGTGCCGTGCTTACCCAAAGGAGCCTCGGCATCGCGATCGGCTTCCAATCGCTGGCTCCGGCCGCGCGAACGATGTACGCGCTGGTCAGCGCTGTAAACATCATCATGATGCCGGCCAGCGCCACCCACATTCCGACTTTGTATTTATCCGCTCGCGGTTCGTCGAATCCCGCGCCGTTGCCACCTGATCCGCCGCCGTTCCGACGAGGAGAAGACCCGTTGCCGCCCGCACGACCCTTTCGAGTCGAGCCCGCGGACTTCTTCGTCACAACTTGTTCAGTGCTTGTGACCATTGTGGCCATCTCCGTTACTCCCCTGCTTGTGCAAGACTTCTTCGCTCAGGGCCGGGTCGGCGTCCGTTTGCATTATGTAATCGTTCGGAGCGCCGGGAACCGAAAACTCGTAAGGCCCGCGATAGACGGTCGGCAGAATGCCGGCGAAATTATCGTGCGGCGGCGGAGACGGTATCGCCCATTCCAGCGTGGTTGCTTCCCAGGGATTGTCGCCCGCCTTCTTGCCTTTGAAGATGCTCCAAATGAAGTTGTAGAGAAAAAGGAGTTGAGCAAGTGCGGTGACGATCGCCGCGATCGTTACAAACATCACCAGCGGATCCAACGAACGCAGAAAAGCATATTCCTGAAAACTGGAGTAGCGTCGCGGCATCCCGACGATTCCCATCACGTGCATCGGAACAAAGATGGCATAGACTCCGGCAAACGTGATCCAGAAATGAACCTTGCCGATTGACTCGCTCATCATCCGGCCAAACATCTTGGGGAACCAGAACTGCAATCCGGCGAACATTCCGAAGATCGCCGCCACGCCCATGACCAGATGGAAATGCCCCAGCACGAAATAGGTGTCGTGCATCGAAAGATCGAGGCCGGTTTGGCCAAGCACGATTCCCGTCACGCCACCCGCTACGAACAGCGAGACAAAACCGATCGCGTAAAGCATCGGGACCGTGAACCTGATCTTCGCGCCCCACAGCGTCCCCAGCCAGTTGAACGTTTTGATCGCGGATGGAACACCGATCGAAAGCGTAAGAATCGAAAACGCCATTCCGGTGTATGGGCTCATTCCGCTGAGGAACATATGGTGGCCCCAGACGAAGAACCCGAGCAGACCGATGGCGAAAATCGCGAATACCATGGCCCGGTATCCGAAAACAGGCTTGCGCGCAAAAGTCGAGAGAATGTGTGACGTCGCGCCCATGCCGGGCAGAATCGCGATGTAAACCTCGGGATGGCCGAAGAACCAGAAAAGGTGTTGCCAAAGAATCGGCGATCCGCCCTTGTGATCAGTCAAGAGAACATCGCTGATGACCAATCCGCTCGGGATGAAAAAGCTGGTGCCGGCCGTCCGATCCAGCAACAACAAAACACCCGCCGCCAGCAAAACCGGGAAAGCCAACAAAGCCAGAACAGCGGTGGTAAACCACGCCCAGCAGGTTAACGGCAGACGCATCAGCGTCATTCCGCGGGTACGCATGTTCAGCATCGTGGTGATGAAGTTCAATGCGCCCAGCAACGACGCGATGCAAAAAATCGCGATACTTACAATCCAAAGATCTACGCCGGCGCCCTGTCCCGGTCCCGCCTTTTGTCCCAACGCGCTCAGCGTGGGATACCCGGTCCACCCGCCAATCGGTCCCACGGTTCCGCTGGCTTTATGTTTTGCTTGTATGAGGCTGGCGTACCAGCCGGCCGCCGTCTCGTTCCCTTCCACAAAAATCGCGGCGACCAGGACGACCAATCCCACAAACGTAACCCAGAACGAAAGCATGTTCAGAGTTGGAAACGCCATGTCGTCGGCGCCGATCTGAATCGGAAGAAAGTAATTGCCGAATCCGCCCTGTGGCGCGGTGGTCAACACGAAGAAGACCATGATCGTGCCGTGCATGGTCACCAGCGACAAGTAAAACTCAGGCGACATCACACCGCCCGGTGCGCCGAGCGGAAACAGCGTTCCAAGAATGGAAATCTTCGATCCCGGCCAGGTCAGGTTAATACGCATCAACACCGACATGATCATTCCGATAAACACGGAAAAGATCGCCAACAGCAGATACTGAATCCCGATCACCTTGTGATCTATGCTGAAGATATATTTGCGTATGAAACTGGTTGGCGCGGGATGGCGATGCACCTCGTGCGCAGTCTCGTGAGCTGCCTCATGTGCATCTACTATGTCTGCCATGCTTCTCTCCTCTCGCTTCGCGCGCAAAGGGTTCAGGGCTAGTAAGCTAACGGATACTTATTCAGAAGTTCTGTCATCCTGGCCTGGAACTGGGCCTGCGGTAGTTCAGCCAAAGCTCTGTGCTCTTCCTGCGGCAGCACCAGCATGTAGCTCTTCATCTTGAAATGAAGCGCGCCGCACAATTCGGCACAAGCCAATTCGTATTTCCCAACTACAGTCGGAGTGAAGTGAACCTTGATGGCCATTCCAGGAACGAGATCCTGCTTGAAACGGAGTGGCGGGACCCAAATGCTATGCGTAACGTCTTTCGAGCTTAGCGTCAGCTCAACCTGGCGGTTGACCGGAACCACCAGCGACGTTACTGCCGAATCATCTTTCGAGTTGGGATCGCCCGGATCCAGACCGATGAAATTCAAATCGGCATCCTTGATCAATGCTGGATCGGTCTTACCAAACTGATTGTCTTTCCCGGCGTAATGAAAATTCCACTGGAACTGCTGCGCGATGACCTGGACTCGGTATGCGTCGGCGGCCGCAGGTTGAAAATGCAACCTCGCCCAAACGCTCTGTCCCAAAACTCCCAGCGAGATAAAGACGATCGCGGTAATGATCGTCCAAACGATCTCCAAACGATTATTGCCGTGCGAATAGACGGCACGGTCGGTCTTCGAACCGCCGCGATAGCGCCAAAGCGCGATTCCCAACGCGATCTGGGCCGCGGCAAAAGCGATGCCGACAACTACGATCGAGATCATGTATTGTCGATCGTAAGCCGGGCCATGTTCAGTAATGGCCTTGGGAAACCACCAGCGCCCGTTTACGAATAGCCAAACGGAGCCTAGCGTTAAGATCCAGATCAAAATCGCCAAAGCGCGACCCATCCAGGAATCCTCCAGAAGTGATAAGTGCCGAGTGACCAGTGACAAGCAAGGGCGAATCCTTTCTTGTCACTGGTCACTAGTCACTTGTCACCGATTTATGACCATGAGCACAAAAAGCAGAGGCAAATAAAGCACGGAAGCGAGAAGCAGACGTCGCGCTTCCTGTCGAGATTTCGAGAACGCAGCCCGCACACTGCTATAGAGAAAGAGAACACCCAGCGCGATCGCGCCGTAGAAATAAATGTTGCCCGAAATGCCCATCACGGTCGGAAGAAGACTGACCGGCAACAGCAACATTGTGTACGCGATGATCTGCTGGCCCGTGATGCGGCCTTCCGGTTCAACCACCGGCAACATGACAATGCCGGCGCGTTCGTAATCTTCGCGATACATCCACGCAATCGCCAGAAAATGCGGGAATTGCCAAAGAAATAGAATTGCGAATAGCACCCACGCGCCCGCGGTTACTTCCCCCGTCGCCGCCGTCCATCCCATCAACGGGGGCATCGCGCCGGGAAATGCGCCCACCACGGTAGACAATGAAGTACGCGTTTTCAGCGGCGTGTAAAGAAAGAGATAACCGACGATGACCGAAATTCCGAACATCGCCGTCAGCGGGTTGACCATCACCGCCAGGTATATCTCAGCTCCGACGGTCAAAATCACACCGAACAAGAACGCTTCGATGGGTTGGAGTTTTCCCGAAGGCAGCGGTCGCGAAACCGTCCGGCGCATCAAGCCGTCGAGATCCCGCTCCATGTACTGGTTGAGCGTGGCGATTCCCGACGAAAGCAACGCAATCCCGATCATTGCGTGGGCCAGCAATCCGTAGCTGACACCGCCACGCGCTCCCATCGCAAATCCCGCCGCCGCCGTCAACACGATCAGAAACGTGATGCGCGGCTTGGTCAGCTCTACGTAAAGCCTGATCTTTTCGCGCGCTCCAAGCTCCTGCTCGAACTCCGAGCCGGGAACATCGCTTTGATCAAACTCGATTGCTACGCTTTTCATTCTTAGTTAAAGGTTGGCCCGCTTACATGAATGTGGGCGGAAGGAT
Source organism: Pyrinomonadaceae bacterium (assembly GCA_963702045.1). Classification (GTDB taxonomy): domain Bacteria; phylum Acidobacteriota; class Blastocatellia; order Pyrinomonadales; family Pyrinomonadaceae; genus JACMLC01. Next base: position 2,077,387 of record OY969701.1, on the reverse strand, counting down.
GAAGTAGATTCTTCCATCGATTCGTCACCAACTTGCTCGTTCAATCCGCCGTCAAACGAGCATCTGAATCAACCGCGTCATCCTTCCGCCCTTGTCCTGCTTTTGATCGGCAACTAGTGTCCCGACCTCATCGAAAACTCCATCGCTGGCATGACCTGTAATGAATCGCTTCGTGGAACATCCGACGCCGTCGCGGCGCTATAGGAAAAATCCGCGGTCGCTGTCCCCTTGGCCGCCAGGTTTATTTCCATGGTCTTATCGCCGTATCGTTCGTGCCATGCGACCAGATTGTATTTGCCCGGCGGCAGGTTCTTGATCGTGAAACTCCCGTCAGCGCCGCTGACCGCGAAGAATGGATGGCTCAGCACGCCGACCCATGCCTTCATCCACGGATGCTGGTTGCACTTGATCGGGATGGCGGACTCGGGTCGCGGAAACTTCTGCAGAATCGGTTGACCGTTCGGTCCCTGCACCACGTTCCAGGGCGGATTCTGCTTTCCCTGCACGTTGACGTTATGCGACGTAGGATCGCTGTTCTTAACTTCGAACGGCTGGTTTGCCTGGATTCCGATAACATGCGGAACGTAATGGCAACCATCCTGATCGAGCGTCACCGGTTGAGTCGGAACTGGAAAAGCAAAGCCGGTGATCTTTTTTCCATCCGCCGTCGTGCCGTCCTTGATATAGATAAAGACATTTTGAAGTTTGCCGTCTTTCACGACCACTGTTTCGGCAACCGCGTTCGGGTTTTTCTGTGCGCAGGCCGAATCGGCGTTCATATCGATCGCTTGCGGCGCGTCAGGCGCTCCCGTAAAAGCCACCGTGCCCGTCACCGTTCCCTCATTACCGCTGGCCACATACGGAGTTCCAGTCGGTCCGGACGAGGTTCCATCCTCTTCCACCACATCGTCGTCATCGCCGCCGCCGCAGGCGACAGAGAGTCCCAGAAGTGACACTACCACCAAAAGGCAGAGCCAGAATTTTACGCGTTTAGATAACATTTTTAAGCCTCCGGTTAAAATTAAATCATATATTTCATTAACGCAACCGGGGATCACTCGAGCGCGCGTTTCGATGAATGATGCGATCCGCTTTCGCGAATTTTGTTCACGCGAGCCTGCTTTTTGGGACTGCCTCGGTGCGCCGCATACACACCGCGGCGCGATCTACTTCGGCGAAAATTCCGACTAACCTTCTGACCGTTCGTAGCCGGCGTTTCACCCGCCGCGGGCGACGGCGGTTGTGCGCTGGTCGCCGCAGGAGACGTCGACATCAATCGCCGTTGCTCTTCCGGCGTCATCTGGAACATGTAGCGCACGAGCAAATCCGCATGGTCTTTTGGATAAGTGGCAAACGCCGCCGGCGTCTCACCGCTAAAGATCCAGCGCTGGCCATCCTGTTTGAAAAGTCCGGAAGGCATCGCCGTGCCCGGACTGATCTGTTGCGGATCCAGCAACCAGCGGAAAGTCCATGCCGGTTTCAAACGCTCGCCGGCTAGCAGGAAGTTCGGCGCTGACGCGGTCTTGTCGTGTTCGGGTTCGCCGGTTATGTGGCACTTCAAACACGGCGCCGCCCGCGACGTAAACAGTTGCCGCGCCAGTATTCGTTCTTCTTCGGTTAACGGTTCCTGTTTTTCCTTGATGTATATCTCAGGCTGAGACGAAACCGCCATAAAGAAACGAACCAGCGTGCGAAGCTCGTTCGGCGAGAAACTGAAGGTCGGCATGCGCGCCTTCAAGTACGTACGAATACCATTTCGATCGAGACCCGGCTGGGGCTTCAAATGTCCTTCAATGCGCTGAGTCACACTGGCTTCGGTCGGTGCGGCGGCGGCGCCGTTGGTCTGACCCGACTTCTGCGCTCCAACTGCCGTAGCCTGTTGGACACCGGGCGACTGGTCGGCCTTATTACCTTCTTCGCCAATCCCGCTCAGCGACGGATCGCGCAGGAACCGCAGCAACCACTCGGGATCGACGCGCGCGCCTTCGCTGGTCAGTTGCGGCGGGAGCTGTTCCTTCCAGTCCGCGTCCTGGTATTTCGGCAACCCTGACAGAATCGACTTCTGGCCCACCTGGACGTTGTGACAGCCCATGCAGTTGTACTTCTTTATCAACCACCAGCCGTCCTGTATGTCTTTCTGACGAGTATCCGGATTGTAGAAGAACGACGCCGGAACATTCGATCCTTCCAGGCCCTTGCTTCCCATCAGAAACGTAGTCAGCGCCACATTCCATTCGGGCTTCAAATACGGCTTGGGCATCTTGAGCAGGTCTTTCGCTTCCTTCTCTTTGCCCTTGTCGTAGATCGAAGGATCGCGAAGTTTGTTCGTGAAGAAGCCCTTGTGGTTGTACCAGGGCTTCTCCTTACCCGTTTTCGGATCGACGAAGTGATCGCCTTCTCCCTCCAATTTTTCAGTATGCGGATTTACACCTTCCTCCGCATCGTACGTCAGCATGGCAAAATCCAACCGCTCGATCGGAGTCGATCCTTCGGTCGTCAACTCTTTACCGATTCGCTGCTCTTCTTCGAAACCGCGAATCTCGTGACAGCCTGCGCAGCCGTACTGCTTCACAAGATTGTGACCCTGCTCCTTCAGTTTCGGATCGTCCATGAACGACGCATCCGGATAAGACGGAGGTTGCGAGAGCGAGAAAAGATAAGTCGCAATATCGCGGCTGTCGGATTCAGACAAGCGGAAGTTCGGCATGACCGTCATGTTCTGAATCTGAAGTTCGGCTCCGTCGTTCGGACAGGTCGAATGATCCGTGTCGAAAACAAACGGAAGCCCCTTCTTTTCGTAATCTTCGCGGCTGAGATCGCGCTTCTCTTTCGGACAGTAAGGCGCCCAACGTTCTCGCGGGTTGTAAATCCAGCGGACGATGTAATCGAAGCTGGCCTTCTCGCCTATGCGAGTCAGGTTGGCAGCGAAGTCTCCGCCGACTTCGGTTCCCTGCGACTTGTCTCCGGTCGAGTGGCAAGCCATGCATCCGATCGTCTCAAATCTTTCTTTGCCCTTGGTAGCGTCACCCGAAGCCATTTCGGGAAGCTTTCCTTCAAAGCTGTCCTGCCAAAGGAACGCTGCGATCGCTTTGCGCTCGTTGGTTTCGCGTTGGTTGTCCGGATCTGTGCGGTTGCCCTTGCCATCAAGGCGCCAGTAGGTCGGCATCTTGGTTCCGGGTCGAAACGCCTGCGGATCCTCAAGCCAAACGGGAATCCATTCCTTTTTTAGCTTAAGCCGAACGTCCTTGAGATTCGGTCCGACCTTTTTCTGGTCGTGCATCAGGTACTTGCTCTGCGTCTGCAGTTGCGAAATACGCGCAGCCAACTGGCTGTTCATCACATTCAGGTATTCCGAGCGGGCCAGGAGTTTCTGGACCTGATCTTCAGCAGCGGCTCCAACCCCCTCCGTAGCCTGCCTGGCTTCGAGTTTGTTGGCCTCAATCTGCTCTTCCAACTGGGCGATGTTCTGGCGCGCGTTCGAAAGCGCGTCCGTTTCGCGATCGAAGCCTTCGTATCGATGGCAGCCGACGCACCCGCGATTCTGGAAAAGGTCCTTGCCCAGATTCAGAACGCTTGCTCCGAGAAGCTCGCGGTCCGCCATGTGACACTGTTGGCATCCTGCTTCGGTGTTTTCGCGTTCGTACATCGGATGCAGCCAGAATCGATGGCGGCCGTGACCTTTTTCTTCGTTAGTCGTCGCGCGCCCGTTACCGCCGTGGCAGCTCGAGCAGCCGAACCGGTCCGGGTTGTGAATAGCGAGCAGTTCTTTGTTTGGATGGCTTACAAAAGCGTACGCCAGCGAATCTTCTTTGCGAAGTTTCTTATCGCGCACCGGCCGCATGTCGGCGGCGGTTATGTTCAGCGGCTCGCGCACCCCGAGGTGGCAGGTCTCGCAACGATCGACCAACGCGTCGCCCTGAACATTGATCTGGCGCATCGCAAAATCAAACTTCTGATTGCGCTTCAGCAGGCTGTTAATCTGGTCCGCGGTAAGCCCGGTAACGTTGGCCTTCAAATACTCAGCGCGCTTCTTCTCTTTCTCACCCGGCTCTTTCAACAAATTGCCGCGTTCGGTCATCAAATCTGCCTTTTTCTCCTTCAGCCCGTTGTACGCGGCTTCCATTTCCATGAAGTTGAGCTGCTTTTTCTCTATCCTCCCTGTCCCGTCGCCTACCGGCCAATAGATGTCCTTCTTATCGTTCTTTTTCTTTTCAATCTCCTGCCGAATTGAATCCTGTTTCGATTTGCTGTGCGCGGTTTCGATGTTGTAGTAGTCGACAGTGATCGCGCCACGCACGTTTTGATAGTCATCCGTAACCGACGTCAGCTGGTCTTCGAGGACCTTTACCTGCGCATCGATCTCGTTCCTTCGCGGTTGTATTTTGTTGCTGGCTTCCTTTGCTTCCGCCTCAAGCTGCTGGTATTCAGGGCTGGCTTTTATCTCCTGCTCGGTCTTTCCGGCGGTCGCCTTCAACTTCCTCAACAACCGATTCTCGCGCCTGACAAACTCCTGCTGCATGCTTTTCCACGGACGCTGACCATAAATCTCGTCATACAGCGCCCAGGCCAGCGTCGCGCTCAAAAGCAAAGCGCAGACCAGCAAAGCTCCGCTCGTAGATCGGCTGACGATAGGATCAGCAGCCGGCGCTTCAGGCTCTTTTTTTACGATCGCTTCAGAATCAGGAGAGTCTGCCACCTGTTTTTATGCCTCCGCTCGTGGTTGCTTCAGACGTTGAACCAGGGCGTAACCCACACGTACTTTATGTTCATCGCCAGGCGCAATATCAGCTTGGCCGGCAATGCAAACAAAACGCTAATCGCGAAAAACTGAAAAGTCATGTATTGCAAAATGCTGGTGCGAGCGAGCAGCTTGCTCTCGAACTCGCCTTTCGTCTTCATCCACTCAACAATTCGTTGGGAGAGCGGTCTGTCGTCTCGCTTAAACGCGGGTCTTAACATGAGCCAGTGCAGGAACAGCCCGCAAAGAAGAAAGAAAGTTCCCACTACGATCGCGCCGAAAATAAACTTCCACGGATTCGAAGACAGAAAGCCAAGACGTAGCGTTCGCCCGATCGAGCTGGTCGCTACCCAATCGTGCAAGTCGACGTTGCGATCGTTGACCACGACGTTGTGGTCCCAACGCTGTCCCGGCCAAAACCAAACCCAGCCCGGCCCTCGAATGAAAGTTCCGATGAAGATCAGGACCAGCCACGTAAACCAACCTAACCCAAACATCCAGAGCGCGAAGCGACGTTGTTTGTAAGCGTAATAGCCGTTACCGAGCGGATTCGAGTCGACGTAAGGAAAGACCATCAACCCGACCATCATCAAACTCGGCATGACGACGCCGGCGATCCACGGATCGAAGTAAACCAACATCTCCTGCAACCCCAGAAAGTACCAGGGAGCTTTCGACGGGTTCATCGTCAGGTTGGGATTGGCGGGTTCTTCCAGCGGCGCGTTTAGCGTTATCGACCAGACAAAGAGAATGATCGTCACGATCACCGCGGCCAGGAATTCAATTCGAACAAGAAATGGCCAGACGTGAAGTTCGCGCGCCCATCCCGGTCGCCATGGTTGGGTCTTGCGGTGATGTGTCTTGGCAAGCGCGGCGTCGCCTTCCAATACTTCTACAAGTTTGTCGTTGGCAGAAGCCTGGCGGACACCGAGCCACGTGAAAAATATGACCAGCGGGATCATCGCGACAATCGGCACATTGTCGGGAAGCGACGCAATCACCCAAAGCTGGTGCCAGTCTTCAACAAAGAATCCGGCAACGACGAGTAGCAATACCAGAACCACCAAAATCCATTTGCCGGGAGTCATTTTGAAGCCACGCTTTTCCATCAATAGCTATCTCCGTCGTATGCGGGCGAGATTCACGTTCACCAAATGCTTAAGATCGAAACTACTTCTTCTTAACCGCTTTCATCTCAGATTCGAGCATCACAGGCGCCGGCCCGGAGATTCCTCCATCCTTTCGAATGCGCCAGAAATGGACTGCCATAAAGATCGAAGCGACCAGCGGAATACCAATGCAATGCCATATGTACGAACGCAGCAATGCATTCGCGTCAACGATTGAGCCGCCCAGCAATCCAAACCGAACATCATTGAACGGAGTCATCCCAAGCTGTGGCCCGAACGGGCCCTCGCTTCCGAGCATAGGCGTCGCGCGAGCCATGTTGGTTCCGACCGTCACGGCCCAGAAACCAAGTTGATCGTCCGGCAGCAGATATCCAGTGAACGAGAGCAGAAGTGTCAGCACCAACAGCACAACACCGACGCACCAGTTAAACTCGCGCGGGCGTTTGTACGAACCGGTCAACACAACTCGGAACATGTGCAACCAGGTCGTGATCACCATAAGGTGAGCCGCCCAGCGGTGCATGTTTCTTAAGAGTTTGCCGAAAGGAACGTCGTGTTCGAGATAGAGAATGTCGCGGAACGCCTGAATCTTGGTCGGATGGTAATAGAACATCAACAACACGCCGGTGAATGTCAGCACTATGAAAAGGTAGAACGTAATGCCGCCCATTCCCCAGGTGAAATTAAAGCGTGTAGCGTCGCGATTGACCTTGGCCGGATGTAAATGGAGAAATACGTTTGAAAGAATTGCCAGACTGCGGTTTCGTGGATCTGAACGATCATGCGAAACACGGAAGATCGATTTCCAGAGCTGCGTCTGCTGCGGGTCCTTGTATTCCTTGGCCTCTTCAAGCGCGCGTGCCTTCAACGCCTCGCCTTCGGTGCGCACTTTTGCCAGCAGCTTCGCACTTCCGTTGCCGTCTCCCAGCTGCCTGGTGTCCTTTACCTCTACTTCTTTACCTTCAGGCCGTTCAGGTTCCATTTATGGCCCCCAACACAATCTCAATTTCGAACTCTTTGTCTTTTGGATTTGAAGCTGTTCGGTCCGATTTGCCACGATCAATCAACAGGCTTCGGGCTAACTCAAACCGATTTCATCAAAGCGGTATGTACGATCCTTCGTCATTAAACTGGCCTGGCGAAGGAACCCCTTTTTCCCACAAATAAAGCTTATTTACGTTGACTACGATCTGACCCTCGGCATCAAGCTCGACATGTGCGCGATCCATCGGGCGCGGCGCCGGACCTTCAAAGTTGATCGCTTCGCTGTCATATCCGCTTCCATGACACGGACACTTGAATTTGTTTTCGCTTGCTTTCCAATCAGGCGTGCAGCCCAGATGCGTGCAACGGGCGTAAATCACAAACAAACGATCTGCCGACTTTGCCACCCAGATACGATACTGTTGCTGCCACTTCGTATCGATACCAAGAGCGTAGTCGGACGGATAGCCAATTTTGAATATGCTTGACGGCTCGAAGATGGCACGGGGCAGGAAAAACCGGACGAACATCAGAAAGCACGTAATAAGAAAGCCCGCCACGCTTGCCCAAACGATTCGCCTTCGAGTTTTGTTGACCGGCGGTTCAGGCTGGCTTTCGACTAACGCGCCCTTTGGCCTCGGTGCGGCCGCGGCCGATTTCGTGACGCCTTTGGCCACGCCCGCCGTAGGCGTAGTCGAAGCTTTAGCCGCGCCTGGCGCGACACGTTCCGCAGGTTTCGATCCTGCTGGAACTTCCTTCTCTTGCGAAGCGTCGCCGACGCCCGCAGCGGATGGATTCGGATTGTCTTGACTCTCCACTCCGCAGACCTCCGTCAATAAATCGGTTCAGAAAGCTGACGAACTCTGGCTGATAGACTGCTACTTACGTTCCGGTGTGCGGTACATAGTATTCACCGCCACACAGGGACCAAACTCTCTGCGACTTCACCCAACAGGATATTCTGTATGAAGAGCGCCGTGCCAGATATTAAGTTAAACAGCGGCTCGGTGAGATATTTATACTCTGAATTTCAACGGTGTGGCAAGATTTAATTTATAAAAGAGTATTTTCACTTCAACCATCTCGATTGCGCTATACCACAGCGGAGGCGGACGTTATCCGGTAATCATTCCATGAAGCAGAAAGCGGAAGTTATCCTCTACACACGTCCCGGCTGCCATCTCTGTGAAGAAGCAAAAAAGGAGATGAGCGCGGCAAATTGTGCGGGCTCGTACGACTTAAGAGAAATCAATATTGAGACCGACCCGGTGCTGCATAGAAGGTACGGCTGGGACATTCCGGTGATCGAGATAGACGGCGAGGTGGTATTCAAGCATCGAGTCAGCCGGAACGAATTTGCCAAAGCCATTAAGCGTCGGCGCTCATGATTGAAAATTGACCCAACGAAAAGAGGTTCCCGCAAAGGCGCCAAGACGCAAAGGCGTTAAGCAATGATCCATCCTCGCAGCTCTCTTGCGGCCTTCTTTGCGCCTTTGCGGGAACCTTTTATTCCTTGCCATTTCGACGCTGCACTACCCTCTTCTATTGAATACCCTAGTTCACCGCGTTCGACTGCGCTGAATCCTGCAACACAAACCACGTCCCGGCCGAACTCTCCCGCAAAACGCGATAATTGCTGCTCAGGAACCGCTCGAGTTCCGGCGATCGTGTCTGCACAACCGCCGCGTACTCCGTTCCGATAAAAACGTATGCCGGCCGCGCCGTCGAAAGCTGGTCGATCAATTGCGACCATTGCTCCGACAAGTACAGTTCGAGCATCCATCCATTCGATGCGATGGCTTGATCGCGATTCGAAAGGTAGTAGAAGATCGGATTGCCGGCTACGAAAATTCCACCCGGTAAACTATCCGGCTTTGCCAAAAATTCGGTTTCGGTTAGCGCGATTCGATACGCGTCGCTAACTTCGCTCTGATACTGAAGTCGTCGCTCCTTCCCACGCGCAAACCCAAAGCTTGCCAGGTACATGCTCTTATTCAACAACGACGCGATGAATGGCGAGAACAACAGAACCAGGCACAGCGACACCGCCAGACGTCCCGTACGCGACGAAAGCGACGGCTTCGCCTTTTTCAGCAGCGCCCACAACGTGTCCGATCCTTTTGTCGCCATGATTCCCAACGGCACCACGAAGAGCATGTAGTGGTAATCCCACCATGAAAGCCTTTGAACCAGAATCACCACAAACCCAACTACCAGCCAAAGCACCAGGTTAAAGAAAACCAAATTCTGAACGAGCAGTTCGCGCAGCTTTGTCAGGTTCGCGGAAAGCCAGACGAACGTCAGCGCCAGCAGCGGAGCGAAAGTCGAGAGAAACCAAAACAGACTTTTGGCAAAGCTGGCCAGACGCCATCCCGGAAGTCCTGCGATCGCACGGGACGGATACTCGAAAAACGTGTACCTCATCAACCCAAGCGTCTCGACCCTTCCAAAATAAAAAAGGCCCAGCGCAACCGGCAATGCTAATCCAACCAGAACCGGCCCGGAAAAACGAACGATCGCGATCATCGCCCGCTCGCGCTTGGCGAGAACGGTGTGCGCAATTGTAGCGACCCAGAATGAAAACAGAATTGGAAGAAAGACGAACTTAAGAAGCAGAACAAACCCGCCAGCGACTCCAGCCAGAAAAACAAAGCCAGCTCGAGTTTTTCCGCCGCGCTTTGTGGATACCGATGCGAACCAGATCGACAGATACAGAGGAAACGCAACCAGACCTTCAACCTGCGTCAGATGCCAGCTTCGTGCAACGCAATAGTAAATGCCGATCGTAAACGCGGGCACCAGACTGGCCAGTGCACGGCTTTCAAAGTATCCCTTCAGAGTCACCAACAACACGACCGCGAACGCGGTTTTGTAAATCAGTTCGAGCGTGTGTACACCGATCTCCGTGAATCCGAAGAGCTTGCCTGCCAGAAGATAGAATCCAAAAATCCCCGGCTGTTTCAGGTCCCAAAAATCGCGATACAGAACCGCGCCATTACTGATCTTCGCGGCGCCGACCGTGAACAGCGCCTGATCGCCATCGAAAGGATATGGCAGATGCGCAAGTCCGATCAGAACTACGGCGACTAGAACTATCACGTCGAGCCAGCTTATGTGTTTGTAGATGGGTCGCAATCGAAAGGGCTCTCGCCTCAAGTTGGTTGGTGTGGTTTCGTAGCTCGTGTGCTTCGTGGCTATCACTCAAGTCACAGAAGTCCTGGAACGTTGAGCAATATGATTAAAAATTCGAAGCGAGCGCCCGCTCTTCTATCGCAGCAAAAAGCTGAACGCGTTCCTGTTCGTTCGCCGACTGTCGGTACGCCTTCAGAAGTTCTTTCAGCGAAGCCAAGTCTTTGTAGACGCCCGCGCTCTCGATCGGCGGTGTCAGATATGAAATCAATTCGGCGTACGAGCGACGCTTGGCGATCGAACCCTCGGAAGGATTGTTAACACTGTAAAGATAGATGTTCGGGAGCTCGCCGATCAGCCTGTCCGGCCAGCAGGACTGCGAAAGCCCCACCTGCTTGCCCGGCATGAACTCCATCGCGCCATGCGTTCCAACGTGAACGACTGCATCCGCGCCGAAAATCTTATCGAGGTAAGTGTACGTGGCCATAAAGCCGTGGTGCGGCGAACCGCTTTTCGCCATCATCAAACGCATCGGATCGCCTTCGTATCCAAACGTCGGTTGCACGCCGATGAAAATATTTCCGAGCGCGATTCCCTGGATCAACAAATCTCCGCCAAACGTGTTGATGCGTCCCGGAGCCGGTCCCCATTCTTCTTCGATCTCGTCTACAAAAGGACAGAGCCGGCGATACTCGTCCGCACTCATTCTGTAAGCTACGCTGGCTGTTGTTCCGTACGATTCGGACAAACCACCCAATAGCAATTCACGCAAATGCTCGGGACTGTCCGGAATCTGAGTTTCGTATCCGTCACTTTTCAAACGCTGAAGGGTTTCCCAAACACTGGGAAAGACGTCGAGATCTGCAGCGGTGCCAACATTTCCTTTGTTCGGAGGAAAGCAAAACACGAGCAACGCGATTTTCAGTTCGGTCCGTGGCGCGGTTTGCAACCGGTTCCATTTCTTCAACCGCCGGGCCAAGCGCCGGCAGCGATCTTCCAACGGAACAGGTTCGACGCCGGCCGCAGGCATCCCGCCGTACACAAACGGTTCCGTAGCTCCGTCGATTTCCGGAATCGCCACCTGCATCCCGGCTTGAATCGGATTCAGTCCGATTCCGGATTCGCTCCATGATTCGATCGACTGCATGTCTACGCTGACGCAGGATCGGAACGGACGATTAAGCTCGCCCAGATATCGCGCCGCGGCTTCGCTGTCGTTCATCGCCGGGCCGCCGACAAAACTAAAACCTGTCAGTGATACGATTTGGCTAACTCGTGTCTTCGGCTTCCCGGCTACCGTCTTTCCGTTTTCACGCTGGTTCCCTTCCTTACGCGGTTCGACAAAAAAGCGGTCGCACGCTTCACGGTTATCCATTAACGTAGAAATAGCGGGTAAGACTGCGAGGCCTTCCGATTCGATCGCGCGAATCAAGCCGTCGTAATGTTTGCGCGTGCGGCTGACGATCTGCGGGCGCATCAACAACAGACCGATCGTCTTCTCGGGCGACAGTTTCAACGAACCGTGTCGGTTGCCTCGTCGCTCGTACCATTTTTTGTAGGCGGCGAAAGTCGGAAACAGCGACGATGAGTCGGGATGGTAGATCGCGACCGACGGTACGCGTTCAGGCGCGGGCACGCGTGCTTTCGACAAACGCTTGTCAGGAACGTATTCCTTCAGCGCCATCAGAATCATCGAGCGGACGTTCGTCGGCGTCGGTTGCAGGAAATAGCAGAATAGATAGACGTAGTTTTTTAGATCGCGCAGCCGCCCGGCGTTCGGCACCAGCTTTAGCAGGAGCGGCATCCGGTCGACGAATTTCAAATACGCCCCGTGATTACGCGGTCGTTTTTCTCGATGTGATTTGGCCTGGTCTCCGACCCACGAAGCCATGCTTCGCGCGATTCCTCTTACGCGAGTGTTTGCTTTCGTCTCGCCTGGCTCAATTTCGTTTGCACTCTCTCCGGATCCGTTAAGAGCGTCTTTCTTCCGGCCGAACATTTGGGCCAGATCCAGACGACCCAGACGCGTGCGTCGCATCAATTCCGGCATGCAGTTGATGACGACAACTGCGCGAAGACGTTGTCTGTGAGTTTCGAGCGCGGTCAACAATCGCGACGCGTTTTCGCCGTCCATCACGTGGATGACGAAGACGACATCCGATGCCGCTAAATCGCGATCGACCTCGCTCCACTCCGCATCTGACAGGCTCGCACCAAAGTTGTAAGCCGCGAGTTGCAGACCCACACGATACTCACGATTGATCTGCTCCTCCGCTTGTTTGAGCGGAGCGAGTAGGCTGGAACCGATGTAAAGGACAGTGACGTTCAACGCGTAACCAAATTCAGACCGTGTTTCGTGTTTGTTCGTCGTCGCTTCGTGTTTCGTGGTTAGCTTACCCGGGGAATCTATTTCAGTGATCGGTGCAGGAAAGCGACGTACCACGAAGCACACGAAGAAACAGAAACGAATCGCACGAAAGAGGTCAAATTATGAATCTCTTCCATTCAAGCTTGACCGAAGATCCGAAGTTTATTAAAAGCCCGACACGGAGACCGGTCGCCTTCATATAATTGACCAACTGCGATAAATCCCGTCCTGAGAGTCCGACCAAACTCTTCAATTCCACAATTATCTGGCCGTAACAGACAAAGTCGGCTTCATATTTCTTTTCTAGACATTGACCTTTGTACCGAACGGTCAGTCGCTTCTTAGCCTCAAATGGAATGCCTCTACGTCCGAGCTCGATCGCAAGCGCTTCCTGGTAGATCGGTTCGAGAAAGCCATTCCCGAGTTGCCAGTAAACCTCCAAAGCCGCACCTACAACAGCATAGACCTCGTCTTTCAAAACTAACTCAACCATCACACACCCTCCCAAACATTCTGGTAAGAATTTCTGTGGGGTGGTTAACGATCAATAAGCAAGTTCGTAGTTACGTATCCAAAACGAACGAACCACGAATTACACGAACCGAGGCAAAAGCGAAATCACACGAAACAGCACTAAGCATCTTGGCATAGGTCAAGTCATTTCGTGATAATTCGTTTCGGGTTCGTGGTATTTCGTGGTTAATAAATTGTTGGTTCCTCTCAAGACCAGAGAGGAAAAAGACCACCACGAAACACACGAAGCAAATCAAAATCAAAAAACACGAAACAAGAAACTGATCTGGACCCAATCCTGTAAGCTAACTCAACGCGAGTTGATGCCTTCTAGCTGATCTTCGAGGCTGCCGAAAATTTCTCTCAGTTCATCCAGCATCTCCGGTTCGACTTCCCAATAACCGCGACCCTCGGCTTCCAACAACCTAGCCACCAACGAGCGAGCCGAGTGCGGATTGAGATCCCGCAACCGTTTCAGCATCTCTTCATCCAGCACGAATGTCTTCGCGACTTCGGTGTACACCCAATCGTCAACCGCGTCCGCCGTAGCGCTCCAGCCAAATGTATTCGCCAGGTGATTTTCGATTTCCGCGACGCCGCGATATCCGTGCTTGAGCATCCCCTCGTACCATTTCGGATTCAGCGTCTTGGCCCTTGTCTCCAGCCTGACCGTCTCTTCCAGCGAACGTACCTTCGCATCCGGCGACAACGTGTCAGACAAATAAACAGCGGGCCGGGTCTTAGTTCGTTGCTCGATCGCCTTCGTTATCCCGCCCAGGTATTCGAAGTAATGATCGACGTCGGTAATCCCGATTTCAAACGTGTCTATGTTCTGATACGCAGCCTCGACGCGCGAAAGCGCGCGGTCCATCGCGGCTCGTGCCTCGCGTCCTTCGATCTGAACACCGCCGGCATCGCGTCCGTATGCAAAGCACTTGCGCGTTACAAACAACTCGCCGAGCGTATCCGCGTTCTCCCACTGCGAATCCATCACCATGAAATTGACGTTGGTGCCGTAGTTTCCCGGCGCGTTTGAAAAGACTCGCATCACGGCGTGGTCAAACGTGCACTCGTCTTCGGAAATCTGCTGCTGCACATTACTTCGCAGGTAGTTCATCTCCGCCGGTTCGTCCAACGACGCAACCGTTCGAACAGCCTTATCCAACAACCCCATCGTCGTTCCAAAGAGGTCGCGAAAAATCCCAGACACGGTCATCACCACATCGATTCGCGGCCGCTTCAGCACATCGAGCGGAATCACTTCGACATCCGTAGCGCGATTCATCGCATCTCGCACCGGACGAACACCGAGAAGCCACAAAGCCTGCGCGACGCCCTCGCCCTGCGTCTTGATATTGTCCAGACCCCACAAAACCAGAGCCATCGAGCGCGGCCACTGTCCGTGATCGGCGCGATGTCGTTCGAGCAAAGTCTTCACGACGCGCTCGGCACGAGCGAATGCGATTTCCGAAGGAACCAAATACGGATTGATAGCGTGGGTATTGCGGCCGGTCGGAAGAATCGCAGGGTTCTGAACAATGTCTGCGCCTGGCCCAGGCTCGATGTACTCGCCGCGAAGCGAACGAACCAGCGAATCCAGTTCGGTGTTCGACTTTAGTTGGCTCGAGATTCGCGAAAGCAATTCGAAAACGGGCCGTACGCTTTCGGAGTCAACGTTTGCGTTTTCGTAAAGCCAGGTGATTGCCGTTTCCTGATCGCTCGTAACGAAGAGGTCTATCGCGTGGGCGACGACAGCATCTACTCTTTCGCGCTCGCGCAGACGATTTTCATCAGTACGACTCGCGACGAGCAATTCAGAGTACTTCGGCAGGTTCAGCCCTTCTGCAACAAGATCCGTCAACGCCCGTGCGCCGGCCTCCGGGCGATCGAACGAAGCCACCATTCGCAGCATGTCCGCATGCGCGTGCGTTTCCGGCGCTCGCCCGAAGACGTGGAGCCCGGTCGGAATCAATCGTTGCTCGATCTCGAGGACTTTTTCGTACAGCTCAAGCACTCGACGATCGCGGTCGTCGCTGGACTGAGGCTGGGAATGGATGGGTTTGGTCATGGATACTAAACATGCCCTGACGCAGTCAGGAAGGGGACCCTGTCCCCGCATTCCACGCATGATTACTCAATCGATAGTCTTGCTTTCTTTTCTTTGCGCCTTTGCGTGAAGAATCTACGTTTCACGCAAAGGCGCGAAGAAAAGAAAAACTCAAGTCGCCAAGGGTCGACCGTTAGCTGCGTAGCGATCGGGGACTTGCAGCACACTGTGAAATTTGAAACTCATCCCACTCGAGGCGGGGACAGGGTTCCCTTCCTGACTGCATGTTCCCTGGCTTAAATCACGCATCTCAAGGCCTCAACTTCGATTCTCAGAGCTTGCACTCAGATTCTCCGAGCTTCATTCAATTTCCAACGGTTTGAAACCCCGCATCCACGCCCGAGGAAAGATAAACATATCGAGCGCCAAGACGCCCCGCGAGCAAGCTCGCTTCTCCCGTTGATGAAAAACGATTTTGAGTATCTACAACATTCAAAGCCACGCCGGCTTTGCTCAAAACCCCGCCGAGTTCCTGAACCTCCGACATCACATCGCCGGTCTGTGAATGGATATCAAGAGGAACATTTGCGCGACCGTCTGTGAACAAGTAAAGCGTGACGTGCTCTGCTGCCTCACGCTTCATTCGTTTCGAAATGTCGAGCGCGAGCGCCAATGCCGACGCGAGCGGCGTCGGCCCACCCATCGGCAACTCGTCCAGGAGTTTCCTGGCCCGCGAAGCGCTGCGCGAAGGCCCGAGGACTTCTTGAGCCTTTTGACCTCGGAAGGCGATCAACGCAACTCTGTCGCGCCGGATGTACGATTTGCCCAACAGCCACGCCAACGCGCCTTTTGCGCGGTCGATCCGATTGAGCGCCATGCTGCCGGAAGTGTCGATCGCGAGAATGAAGAGCGTGCCGGCCTTCCGTTTGAATTGTTTGAAGCGAAACGAATCGCGGTCGATCAAAGGCGATCCATTTCTTGACTCGGCGTTTGCGATTCGCGGTCTTACAGCGGCGGCGCGAATCGTAGCGTCCAACGCAATCCTTGCGTCTGTTGGCTTCTTGATAATCGCGCCAGAATATCTTCCGCGAATCGCGCTCCGCGATTTCTTCGAGTGACCGTAGCGACTAGACTCACTGCGCATACTTCCGTTGTTCGACTTGACCGCGGCCGGGTCGTCGATTGCGTCTGCCGGCAGTGATGCGTCAACCGGTGACGGTGATTGCTCCTCTTTGTAGTTCGAGTTCGATCGAATTGCGTCGCCTGTTTTCGAAGATGGTTTTCCCTGTTTCGAAATCGACTGGTTCTTTGTTTTCGCTGAAGCACCTGCGCTCGCGTTCTTGCGATCTCCCTTTCCGCCAGCTCCACCCTCCGCCGGAAACGATGTCTCCAAACCACGTTCGATCCGTGCTCCGCCTCCGGTAGGTTCCAGCGGATCTCGCCGCAGCCTATGAAGCAAACAAAGCGATGCCACCCGGCGCACGTCGACTTCGTTAACAGCTCGCCGACCCTCGAACGCGGCGAGCGCGCGTGCGGCGCGGGCGATCGTAAGTTCACCTCGGTGTCCATCGATCTTCAACTGCATACACAGCGACGCAATGCCGCGTAACAATTCTTTTGACAGCACGACACTCCCGGCCAGCTTCCGAGCGCGAACAAGCTTCCGTCGCACGACATCTTGTTCGGCTTCGGCCTCCGCGCGAAAACTTTGCGGATCGCGCTCGAATTTTTCGCGAAGCTCGACGATTCTTATTCGCTGATCCAGATCGTCGACGGTCTTGACTTCGGCATAGAGTCCAAATCGATCAACCAACTGCGGACGCAGCTCGCCCTCTTCCGGATTGCCCGAGCCAACCAGGACGAAGCGCGCGGGGTGATCGAGCGAAATGCCTTCGCGTTCGACGGTGTTGATTCCGGTGACGGCTACATCCAGGAGCAGATCGACCAGGTGATCCTCCAACAGGTTCACTTCATCGACGTAAAGAAATCCGCGATTCGCTCGAGCCAGCAAACCCGCGTCGAAAGCTTTGATTCCGTCTTTCAGTGCTTTCTCGATATCGATAGTTCCGCAAACTCGATCTTCGGTCGCGCCCAGCGGCAACTCGACAACCGACACCGGCGATTGATAGCGAGCCAGTTTTCCATTCGCTCCCAACAGCTCGCGGCATCCAGCGCACAAATTTCCGGTATCGGCTGGGTCGCATCCGAACGCACAACCTCGCACTTTCCAAACCGGCGGCAACAAGTCCGCCAGCGCTCGAACCGCGGTCGATTTTCCGGTGCCGCGATGGCCCATTATCAGGGCGCCGCCGATGACAGGATCGATGACGTTAAGAAGCAACGCCAGCTTCATATCATCCTGTCCGACGATCGAAGTAAACGGATAGACCAGTGCCGACGCGCGTTGCGTAGAGATTGGAACCTTCCTGTCAGCCCGCTGTTTTGTCATTGATTGGATGGAGACGGTGCGCCTGGAATCCTTGTCCGAGAATGAAGCGCCGAAGAACTTCTGCTTTGATCGAAACTATTTTTAGCTGAATTCACACACAGCAGCAAGTTACGCTTGATGTCAGATGTTAGATATTAGATGTTAGCGCTGGATGTTGAACAGAGAATATCAAGCCCTTAAAGAGGAAGGACTAACATCTAACATCTAATATCTAATATCTGACCTCTCACATCCTCGATCCCTCCGCCGCGCATTTTTATCCGGGTGACAAAAAGATACGGGCTCGGCTATGATATTGCCCTCGAAACTTTATTCGCGGCGAACTGCTCAGCAGAAACGAAATCGCGTTTCGAAAAGCCGCCAGTCAGTATTTCTTTTGATTCACTAATAAATCCGATGTCCGCAATCGAAGAAACAAACGCGGCTCCGAAGACTATTTCGAAGCCGGCACCAAAACCCCAGGCGAAAAAGCAGGACGTTCCGATATTGAATCGCGTGCTGACGTTTCTCAGCTCGGTCCGATTCGGCGTAACGCTCTTAATCTTGCTCGTGGCTGCAAGCATGATCGGCATGCTTGTCATGCAGCAGAACGTCGAAGGCTTCGATAAATATTTCGCTGAGCTGACCCCGTCACAGAAGACGGTCGGAAGCTGGCTTGGCTTTTTTGATATTTATCACGTCTGGTACTTCAATGGGCTGTTGCTCGTACTTTCGCTAAATATCGTCCTCGCTTCGATCGATCGGTTTCCAAAAGCGTGGACGTTTATTTCGCGCAAGAAGCTCGATGCGTCCCGGCATTGGTTGAAGGGTCAGGAGCAGAATTCCGAGCTGACCATCGATGGCAAAGATCAGCCGGCAGTCGCGGAAGAGCTGGAAAAGTCATTTCGCAAAGTCGGGTTTAAGACCGTCAAGACCGAAAAAGGCGGGCGCACTTTCATCTTTGCCGAACGAGGTACATGGAACCGGCTGGGTGCGTATGCCGTTCACGTCGCGCTCCTGACCGTCTTCCTGGGTGGGTTTCTCACCGCGCAGTTCAGCCACGAAGGCCAGATGCCGCTCGGCCCCGGTGTGACGACTTCTGAGATGACACAGAACATCATTAACCTCGATCAGGTGTCGCGCTCAAAGCTGCAACTTCCCTTCACTGTCACCTGTCTGGATATTCAACAAATACTAATTCGCAAAGACGGCTCGATCCAGGCCGGCAACACTATCGATTGGCTTACGCGGATCAAGATCAACGACGAGTTTGGCGAGCGCGAAGCGTTGGTCCATTTGAACAAGCCCTACGATTATCGCGGCTACAGATTTTTTCAAGCCAGCTTTATCTCGCTCGGGCGCGCGCGAAACATTACGCTTCGACTGACGCCCGAAGGCGGCGGCGCGACAGAGGACGTAACAATTGCGCGTGATGGCTCGGCATCGTTGCGCGATGGAACGCATATCGAGTTCGAAAATTTCCTTCCGGATTTCAGCATCGGACAGGGCGGACGTCCCGACACTCAAAGCGGCGATTACAACAACCCCGCCGCGGTTCTGAAACTGACGACACCATCCGGCGAAGCCAAACGGGCGTATGCGTTCGCGATGGAATTGCCTGAAGGCGCGCCGGTCGGAGCCGCAGTCGGCGGCTACAAATTCAGATTAGTAGATTACGAAAAGGTGCCCGACGCGCACATTCTTCAGGTCCAGAAAGACCCGGGCAAAATGCCGTTCTATATCGGCGGTGGCATGTTGATCGCGACGCTTTGTTCCGTTTTCTTTTTTTCGCATCAACGGGTTTGGGCGGTAATCGAGAATGGCGATAAAGACGGCAAGTTTGATGTCGCGATCGGCGGAAATACCAACCGTAACAAGTTGGGTTTTGAAGACCGTTTCCGAAGGCTGATGCAATCCATAACTGGGTAGATTAGCGAGGCAATCATGAGCACTACTGAAAAAGAAGTTAAAGACACACCGCGGCTCCAGGCTTATCTTCCGGCGATTCTGGCCGTGGGAGGAGCAGTTTTGATGGGTCTGCTGCGGCTTAAGTTCGGCGGCGGATTCATATCGGATGGCGCGCTGATGATGCTGGCGCTCGCGTGTTATCTGACCGCGGCCGTTTTTCACCTGACTAATCTTTATGCTCCGTCCGAAATGGCGCAGAAGGTCGGGTTGTGGACCGCCAGCTTCGGTGTCTTTTTCAATCTCTCCAGTTGGCTGGTTCGATGGGTTGCGGCGTACGACCGCGAGCTCGACATACTTTCCCGAAACGGTCACGGTGAAATGCCATGGGTCTGGCGCTACATTCCGTTTGCGAATCTCTATGACCTCAGTCTTGCTTTCGCTTTTGGCGCCGGCATCACCACTCTTCTGATTGCACATCGCAAGAGCTTTCGATTCCTCGGCGCCGTCTCGTTACCGATGGCTTCGATGATTCTTTTGCTGGCCCGCTTTATCGGAAACGACTTCATCGACTTGCCGCCGATTCTGGATTCGTACTGGCGACCGATTCACGTTGGAATCGCGTCGCTGTCGTACGGAGTCGCGCTGGTCTGCTTCGCGATCGCTGTGATCTACCTCTTGAAAGAAGGCGTCAAGACCGAAGCCATGGCGATTTGGTCCAGCATCTTCGCGCTGGCCGTAATCGGGACCGTAGGAAACGTCGGATCGATCAGTAATCTGCCGAAGTGGTCCGTGTTTACCACCGGCACTTACAGGGCGGCGACTTTCTTTAGCGGCGGCAGTGCCAGACGCGCGCTGCCTCTGAAGGTGGATATTCCATACGTTGGCTGGATGCTGGCGCTGGCCGCCGTCGCGTTGATCGTGGTGATAATTGCCTTCGCAATTTATCTGGCGAAGAACAACGAACAAGCCCGGCTGTGGGGCCACAGGATACTGAAGCTCTCGCTGGTTTTTCAGGCCACAGCAATTGCGATGCTTGTTTCGCAGATCAAGACGCTTTCGAATATCACTCAGCGGATCGACCCACGACAGTACGAGCAATTTGGGAGGTGGATGGCCGAGCAGCAGGGGGCGACCCGGGAACAACTCGCGCAGGCTTCGCCGGAACAGCTGGTGACGCTCGCGCAGAATTGGGTAACGGATAACGGCGCGAAACTCTTTCTCAGTATTAATGCGAACCCGGTTGAGCTGGCTGCGTTGATCACGGCGTTTGCCGGGACTCTGTTTGTGATCGTGTTTGCTTTCCGCACCGAGAAGTTGCGACAGGCTTTGCCTCCGCTGGAAAAGCTCGACAGCCTTATGTACAAGACCGCCAGCGTTGCCTTTGCCGGACTGGCGATGCTCTTGATCACCGGCGCCGTATGGGCGAACGAATCGTGGGGTCGATACTGGGGATGGGATTCCAAAGAGACGGGAGCCCTGGTCGCCTGGCTAACCTACGCGGCGTTTCTGCACACACGAATTGCCAGAGGATGGACCGGACGACGGTCTGCCTATTTCGCGCTGGTCGGTTTTCTTCTGGTGATATTCACCTATCTGGGTGTTAGTTACCTGCTGCCGGGTCTGCATTCATACGCGTAAAAATTTGCTCCGATAAACTGAGGGAGCGCAGGCGGCTCGCCTGCGCTCCAACCTCGGACATTTTAGATATGAACAAAGAGAACATTCTATTCGGAGTCATAGGTCTGCTGCTGGGCGCTATCGTCGGTTTCTTCGTGGCGAACTCGATTAACCAGCAGGGATACGAACCCCGTCCCGCCGCCGCTTCAAAGTCGCCCGCGAACCAGGACCTTCCACCCGATCATCCGACCGTCCCCATGAACGATGTTGCGGAAAAGGAAGGCATGACGCCCGCCGTTACCGAAGCGATTCAGACAGCGCGGAACGAACCCGACAATTTCGACGCGCAAGTCGGAGCGGCTCAGCTCTACTACCGAATCAAACGCTACGATGAAGCCATCGAGTTCCTGTTAAAAGCCAACCAGCTCAAGCCAGATGATTACGCGACCATCGTTCGGCTGGGCGATGCAAACTTCGACGCCGGAAACTTCGACACTGCCGAGAAGTGGTACACGGCGGCGTTGGTTCGGCAACCGAATGACGTTGCCGTTCGAACCGATCTGGGACTGACTTTTTTCCTGCGCGATCCGCCGCAACTCGATCGCGCCATCAAAGAGTATCGAACCTCTCTTCAACGCGAGCCGTTACACGAGCAGACTCTTCAAAATCTTACCGCTGCGCTTATCAAGAAAGGCGACGCGAAGGAAGCTGAAACGATGATGGCAAAGCTGGAGGAGGTGAATTCCAGCAACCAGGCATTGTCCAAGTTCCGAACTGATTTGGAGGGATTGAAAAAGACGTCGGGCCAGACCGGCTCGTCTTCAGACAAAAAGAGAGGGTAGGCCGCTATCCCCGCTTTGCTCACTGAGCTCAATCCTAAGAGCTAAATGACTAACTCACCCTAACGCAGTCAGGGTGAGGGAGCAATTCAAACTAATCCAATACCTTTACTGTCCGCCCGCTTCACCTAAGCGCGGCGGGTTTCTTTTGCCCGCAACTTCTTACGGTTCGATCGTAACCCGCAGCACTTCGCTCATGGCGCGGCGCTCGACCTTACCGTCGTTTGTAATCACGACCAGCACGCCGCGCTCAACCGACATTCTTCGCACCTGGCTCATGTAGCGCTCCACTCGAATTCCGTCTTTTGTTTCGATTATCAGTCGCGGTCCCAGGACCGGTTCAGGGGCCGGTGTCGGAGCGGGCTGCGGCGCCGGCGTGGTTCTGGGCGTAGATGCAGACGGACGACGCGAGCTGCGCGTTGATCGGCTTCTCCGCGTCGTGCGCGGCGGAGTCGCAGGCGCGGCCGGCGCAGGTTCGAATGTCGGCGTCGTTGTCTCGGGTTCAGGTTGCGTCTTTGCGGCGGCCTCTTCTTCGATTCGTGCTTCGCGCGGCGAATCGATCGGCTGAGCCGATGCAACTTCCGGCGGCGCCTCGTTCACACGAGCACCCGCTGAATTCACACGCCGCGTATTACTTCCCCTGGATGACGACACAGTCGGTTCGTTCTCTTCCGCAGGCACCTCGGACGCGGCCAGTGGTTCAAATCCTCCGGAGAACCGAATTCGATAACTGCCGTTGTCGTCGTTCGCGCTTCTGGCCTCTACACGTAAAATCAGCGGCTCGCGCTTTCGCAGATAAATGCTCTTTGACGTGCTCGTCGAACTGATCCCCGCATACATCGGCAATTTTGTCAGCGGCCGCAACGAGCGCGCGGTGAAAACGTCCACGTCGCCATTCAAATTATTGCTCTCAATGAAAATCACCAGGTCGCCCGGCATTCCCGTCAATGCGTAATAGTGTTTGGTCAATCGCGGGTCGCCCAGGTCTCGGGCGGAGATCACACCGCTGACTTCGTTGGTCACAACGGGTGTGGGGAAATCTATAGTCGTCGACTGCGCCGAGACATGAACGGACGCGCACGCAACGACGGCGGCAACGATTATCAGTCGAGTGAAAATGATTAAGATTGATCGACGGGGGTGTTGCATAAGTGCGTTTAGGAGCCAGCGAGCTTCGAGCAGGAAGATTCTAGCAGCCTGACCGCGCGACAGCCAGAGCGAGTGCGTAGCGAGCCAGCGAAGCTGGCGGTAGAATTTAGCCTGGGGTGGAAGCGAAGCGGAACCCCAGGTCAACGACAGAACACTAACCAGAGCCCGCGAAGGCGGGCGATAGAGCACTTTCTAACTGAAAGCCACTTCTGTCGCCCGCTTAGCGGGCTCCAATCCTGGAGGGACTGAGTTCCTGGGGTTCCGCTTATAGCCATTTCTAGCCGATCAAAATCTGAAGCAAGCGGGGACAAGGTCCCCTTCCTGACTTGCGTTTTGGCGGGTTTGCAACTGCTTTTCCAATACCTGAGACGAGAGAGTACGGAGCCGAGCAGACGACCTTAGCCTGCAAATTTATACCCCAAACCATGCACGGTAAGAATGAACTGCGGATGTCTCGGATTCGGCTCGAGCTTTTGGCGAAGCCACGCCACGTGCACATCAACCGTTCGGGTCGACGGCATCGCGTCGTATCCCCAAACTTCATCCAGCAAAGTGTCTCGCGAGATCACTGAGCCTCTGTGCTCGATCAGGTAATGCAGCAGCTTGAATTCCAAGGACGACAGGTCGACTTGTTGTCCTTCTTTATCAACTTCAGCGCGGCGGAAATCGATTCGAACCGGGCCGAAGTGATAAGTGTCCGGCGCGGTCACCGACGCGGCCGGCGCTCGCCTGAGCAACGCTTCGATCCGCGCCAGCAGCTCGATCAACTCAAACGGCTTGGTGACGTAATCGTCTGCCCCCAACTTCAACCCGACAACTTTGTCCGTCACTTGCCCGCGCGCGGTCAGCATCAATATCGGCGTTTGAATATTCTTTTGTCTCAAATCGCGGCAAACATCCAGACCGTTCTTACGCGGAAGCATAACGTCGAGAATTATCAAATCGTGCTCGCTCGCGAGCGCACGCTCAAGACCGGCTTCGCCGTCGGAAGCGGTTTCGACGTCGTAGTCCTCGCTGCTCAGACGATCAGTCAACGTCAGCACAAGTCCGGGTTCGTCTTCTACCAGAAGGATCTTGGGTTTCATTGCTTGTCCCCGCCACCTTCCGCGGGAAATCCGCCGGGGCTGGAAAATACGGGTAGGTGAAGCGTGAACGCGCTTCCCTGCCCCTGAACGCTCGCCACTGTGATCGTACCTCGATGCGCATCGATGACCTGCTTCACCAGACTCAAACCCAAACCGTTACCATGAATCTGCGCTGCGACGACTTCGCTTCCTCGATAGAACGGCTCGAAGATATGCGGCAGATCCTTAGGATCGATTCCGATTCCCTGGTCCTCGACCGTGACCTGAACTTCATCACCGCTTTCGTTTGAAACAGAGCGAGCGCGAATACCGATCCTCCGCGCTCCGCTTCCATATTTCATAGCGTTGTTCAAAAGATTCTGAAGCGTTCGTCGAAGCGCTGCCGCATCGCCTTCAACCAAAGGAAGCCCGGACTGAATCTCCTTCTCGATGACGAAGTCCTTTTCGCCGTTCAGGGGTTGATACGAAGTCGTCGCGTCGTCGATCAGCGGGCCGATTTGGAGCGGCCGCATCTGCAACGGAGTTCGTCCCGCCCTGGCCCCCGCAAACGCCAAAACCTGCTCGATCATCTCAGTCAGTCGTCGCCCTTCATCTCGAACCAGCTCGCCGTACTTTTCTATCTGTTGAGGAGTGTCGACAATGCCGTCCGCTAAGTTTTCCCCCGCCGAGCAAATCACCGCCAGCGGAGTCCGGAATTCATGCGATACGGCGGAGACAAACTCCATCTGTCTGTGCGCGAGTCGTTCCGCTCGTCGAGTCGAGATAACGATGATGGCCACGCTACACGCCAGCAACAAAAGAATGCCGAAACTGATGGCAAGGCTGCGACGTCGTGTGCTGGCCACGGCGGCTTCAAGCGACCCGGCGGGATGTCGCACGATCAATTGCCATGGACCAGTCGCGGCGGCTATCGACGCTTCCGTCGCGCCTCGTAAGTCCATCTCGCCGTTAAAGACACGAACCGTTACGCTCCGCGAGCTCGAATTTCCGCTTTGCGATTTCTCCTCGGTTCGCATCATCATTTGGCCGGGCGGCAACCGTTTGCTAAAGACCTCTCCGCGCTGATGGCTCTCAACAATCTTTCGCGGCAATCCCATGATCAAAGTGTCGAGCTGGTCGGGCTGAATCACCATCAGCCGCGCGGTTGCGTCGCCGCGAGTTTCGTTTGCTTGCGGCTGTACGCTCGACGATTGGTAAACGAGGCGGTCCCGTCCGCTCGGGTTCAGGATCGTCAACTGGTAATCGATACCTTCGCCGATCGCGAAGTGTCGCTGCGCCAACGCGGGAACAAGCTCTTTGCGAATGACATCGAGATTGAGCGTGGTCCAAACATATCCGGCCAGCGGCGTAATATCGGCGAAGGCAACTCCGCCGGGTTGCTTCTTGATCTGTTCCGCGATCGCAGCCGCGCTGCGTTCGTGCATCATCATCCGCGGCGCTGTGATGATGGGAGCAATAATTGCCGGAACGTCGGCCGCGATCGCGTCGACGGTGACTTCATTTCCACGCGTAGAGTCCTGGTTGTTTCGGAGGAAACTCTGTTCAAGTCTTTGGCGAATCGTCGAGAACTTGTTCGGCCATTCTGCGAGTTCAAATTTTTTCGCGATCGGGTTAAATCGGCTCAGTCGAGGCTGATCCTGTTCGCCTCTTTCAAGCACGTAGACTTCATCGACCAGTTTTGGAAAGTTAGCCTGGGTCTGCCACTGTTCGTAGCGCGCGGCAAACTCACCGGAATCCTTGTCGCGCAAGCCGTCAGAGTCCATTTGAAAGTTCAGGAAAACCCGCGTGATCTCGCGATTAAAATCGTCGCTGAAGCGGGTTGTTCCGGCGCGCAACGACGACTGCATACGCTCGCGTTCGCCGCGGCTGATTTGCCCCAACCAGCGATACTGTAACGTCGCAAGCAGCCCCAACGAGCCGATGGTTAGAATCACCACCAGCAGCATCTTCGAGGGTTTGCGAATCCACGACTTCATCGCGGCAATACTAGCATGACCCTTTTTCGACAATGGCTGCGCGACGCCAAATTTTACATTCTTAACAAGCGCGGGATGGGTTCCCGCAAAGACGCGAAGGCGCAAAGGAAGACCGCAAAGCGTTGGATGGTGATTACTCTTTGCGCCTTTGCGGGAAACCTTCCTGACTGCGAGCTTCTACAAGTTGGCTATCCAGACGTTTCTTAAGTTCGTCGAAGCAGAGCGACAAACTGAAGTTTGTCGGACATCTCACGGACCCGCGGTCGCCGGTCTGCGAAGCGGTACAAACCTGAATGGCGCCAATGTGATCTTCGTAGTCGAAACTGGAACTCCTCTTAAGAATTCGAGCATGACATCCTTGATAGCGGGTGATGAAAGGAACAGCGGATCGCTGTGAACCGCTCCCTCGATGATCAGATGCGTGCTGTTGCTGAACCCGGCTCGATACTCTTCCGCATTGCTAACTGGCGTGCGCGCGTCGAGCGTCCCGCTGATGAAAAGTACCGGAACGTTAGAACGAACTACCGAACGGAATGTTTCGCCCAGGTCGGGAGCTTTCCACTCCTCGCAGATATCCGGAAAAGGAAAATTCGAGATGTCTTCCAGCAGCGTCGGTTTCGCCTCGCGCTGAATTAGTTCGCGCCGGGCGGCGCTCATCCCTGACGCGCAATCCATCATGTACGACATAGCCGAGCCCAGCCCGCGACGCGATTGATTGAGCCACGCCCCGGCCGGGTCCGCGAAATCACCCTGCGAGGCTCGGAAGAAAAGCGCGGGATACGAAGCTGTCACCTCTGTGCCAATGTTCGAGGCAGCGATAAGCTGCATCACAAATTTGTTCACCGTGACTTTTACTTTTTGGTTGGTCAGCGGATCCGTAATCTCGACAACCGCCGGTTCCTTATCCAGTCGATCAAACACGCTCTTCATCAAACCCAGAAAATCCGGGATGTCTTTTCCCAACTCGGGATCGGCTTTGATAACGGCCGCCAGGTCCTCCAAATGTTTCTGCACGTTGCTCGGAAGTTTGTAGGTATGATCCGGCCCTTCGGTGCCCGCCAGAATCGCGCGATGAATGCTCTGTGGATGCCGGCGGATCGTGGCCATCGATAAATGCGTTCCGTAACTAATCGCCCAGAGACTGATCTTCTTAACGCCGAGCGCTTTGCGCAAATCCTCAAGATCGTCCGCGCTCTCGTTCGTGTTGTAGCGGGTGAGGTCAACTCGCTGAATATCTCGCCAATACGATGCGCACTCGCTCGCGCGTTCGCGCAAAGCTCGTCCGACAGCTTCACGCGATGGCACGACATCAAGCGGAATCCGCAGCCGTTCGAAACAGCCCAGATTCGGTTTTGACATTCCCGTCCCGCGCTGGTCAAAAGCGATCACGTCGCCGATTTCACGCATCGCCATAAACAACGGGAAACGCGATCCGGTGGCCGCGCCGGTACCAGAGCCGCCAGGCCCACCCGCCAGGTAAACGATCGGAGGCCCGGAATTCTTCGACGTACTTTTGAACCTGACAAAAGCTAATTCGATCAGGTTGCTCTGCGGATCGCTCCGGTTTTCGGGCACTCGTAAGATTCCGCGCTCGGCTTCAACCTTCTCGCCTCTCGCGTTTTCAAAAACATAGGGTGTGATTTTTAGATCGCCTGCCTTCGATTGCGCTCTAACCGCGCCCGCAGTCGCCAGGATGATTGCCAGTAACCAGACACACTTGTGACCAGACATTCGCGATGCCTCCTTCGTGGAAATTAGATTGTTGTGGGACGTTTCGTTCTTGGGGCGAGCGCCTGGATGGTCAGCCCGCGCTTAGCATGACGTTGCGAATGCGCTTTGCGCCTTCCGGCTTTCTCTTCTTTGCGCCTTTGCGTGAAACTTCTTTAAATCCTAACCATCGCTGTCTTCAATTTCTGAAATCGCCCAGTCGGCTGTCGAGCGCACGCCCGGCTCGGGATCGCTCAATGCTTGCTTGAGCGACGCCAACGCCTCGTTACTCTTTATTTCGCCCAGCGCCCATGCAGCAGTCTTTCGCACTTTGGCATTAGCATCTGAAAGTAACGTCGTACAAAGCGAGTCTACGGCTCGCTTGTCTTTCATCTCGCTCAACGCCCAGGCAACGCGATCGCGAACAAGCCACTCGCTGTCCCCCAACGAGGCGATCAGCTTTTCGAATCCGCGTGGGTCTCGCAGTTCGCCCAGTGCTTGCGCCGCAGCAATCCGTAACCACGGATCCCGTTCGTCCAATAGCGACACAAGCCTCGGCACTGCACTGCCGCGTTCGCCGCGCGACATGTTCGTCAATTCGCCGATCGCCCACGCCGCGTTACGACGCACATTTGGATCTGCGTCATCCAGCGCATTGGTCAGGGGCACAAAGGCGGGGCTTCCCATCGAAGCGAGTGCGATCGCCGCTTGTTCAGCCGGCGTCGGATGCTTGAACGTCTGGATAGCTGGACTCCATCGACCGGTATCCCAACAACGAAACGGCTGAATCGGCCTGTCGTCGCTCAACATGGCTACGAGAATTGGAATTGATTCGACCTGGCCGCTTTTCCCGATCTCGCAGGCCGCGGTCGCGCGAGCTTGAGCGTCTGCCGGAATCGAAGTGGGAACCTTGTCGCTCGGATTCTTATTCGCGGTTTCGTCCTGTCCAGCGGAAGTCAAGCCGTTGCTCTTCGCCGGCGACTGCAACGACTTTTCCATCCGACCCTCGATCGCGGCAATTAGAGACTGCGCGGACCGATCGGCTGCTCGAAGGTTGAACGAAAGCGCAGAGATAGAAGCTCCGACTACGCAAACCGCGACCAGCGCAGAAAATGTCAACAGCCGCGCCACGCGTGTTCCGATTCGCCTCTTATCAATTGCGAGTTTCATTATTCTCTCCTCCAAAATATCGGCGTCGAATACTCCGAGAGCGAATGCCTGCTCGTTCTGCGACACAAACTTTTGCGCGACCTGCAGAAGCGAGCGAGCATAGACGCCTCTGTCGATTAATCGCGAAGTGACCAGATCGTCGCAGGCTAGCTCCCTGGTTCGATCGATTTGTCGTTTGACGTAGCGGGCCAGCGGGTGAAGAGAGATCGGCAGCAGCAGGATTTCGAGGATCAGGTTAAGCGTCCAATCGCGCCGCGCGACGTGCGCCATTTCATGACCGATGACCGACAACAGCAATTCGTCCGATCGCTCGGCAGCGAAATGTTCCGGAAGTATGATCAGCGGATCGCGTGTTCCCACCGTAACCGGCATCGACGCAGTTCTCGAGAATCTGAATCGTACTGTTGAAATCTTGAACGCCGCCCGGCATTGGTCCATGGCAGCGGCAATTTTCTCCGGGATCTCGATTTCGTAAGCCGAGCGTCTTAATCCCTGCGCGGTGCGCCACGCCCGTCGAAATCGGTTGAGCCGGAAAAGAAGAAAGATCGCGTACGCGATTGAGCCGACAAGCAGGAAAGGCGATCCGATTTGGAGAGATCTGATTTTCGATGGCGCGGAGACCTGGCGCGAGCGGTCGCTCAGTTCGACAAGCTCTCCGTCGGTAGAAGGCGAAGGAGTGATTGGCTCGGCGGAAGTAACAGCAGGTGAACTGACACTGGATGTACGCGGCACATCGTCGCTCGGAGTGTTTTGGGTCCATAGGAAAACGCCAGCCAGCGGTATCACGGCGCTGAGCACCAACGCGCAGAACCACAGCGCGTGTTGATAACGCGCAGCAGTCCTCCGCAACAGCAAAGAGCAAAGCAGCGCTGCCGCGGTCACGGCCGTGATCTGCCACGCTGCGTTCAAAAGAAAGCTGGCCAGCAATTCAAGACTTCGGGTCACGTGGCGGCGCCTCCTTCAGGACTTCGCTTATGCGAGCCAGCTTTTCAGGTGTCAGGTGCCGGGTCTCCAACAGGCCCATAACCAAACTCTCAGCCGATCCGCCGAACATTCCGTCTATCAATTCGCCGAATGCTTTGCCGAGAACTTCTCGCCGGCTCACGGTCGCTTGATAGAAATATGCCTTCTCGTTCAACTCGCGGCTAACCTTCCCCTTTCGATGAAGGACGTTGAGCATCGTCTGCACGGTAGTGTATGCAAGTTCCCGTTCGAGCAGTCGCTGAACGGTCTGGACATTGGACGGGCCCGCATCCCAGAGAACCTTGATGATCTCGAGTTCCAAAGGTGTTATGCGTTCTGATTTCTGACGCGGCATGCGGGCTGTCTCCTAAAGTGGTAGGAGGCTAGCAGGCGTCCGGGTTGGCTGTCAACTAAAACTTTAGGAGGTGCTCGAACGACGGGACGCAGGCGGCTCGATGGAGCGCAGGCGGCTCGCCTGCGCTCCATCGGCAGTTGAGGTTTTACATTCTTAACAATCTCTTTGCGCGCTCTTAACCACCTTCACGACCTTTTCATCCATTATCCTACCCAGCTTGAATACGTTTGCAGCGCGCAAGGTTGCTATCGTTCGCAGATGTCGCGCTGACGGAATCTTTCGTTTACATATGAGGAGGCAGGAGATTTTATGCGTAGATTTGTTCCAACCATTCTAAAGCTTTCGGTTCTGTTGGTCGCCGTTTCAGTCATCACTCAACAAGTCGGCGCGACAAAATCCGACGTCGAACGCGCGCTCGATCTGCTTAAGCAGGCCCGCGCTGCCATCGGCGGCGATGCCGCTATCAATTCTGTACAGAGTCTTTCCGCCACCGGTACTACTCGCCGTCAGGTGCAGATTCCAAACGAAGCGGCACAAGAGCTGACCGGTGATTTCGAGCTGGCCATGATGTTGCCGGATCGCATGATCAAGATGGAAAAGCTGACGCTCGGTTCAGGTCCGGATGGTAAGGACCACGGCGCTGCCGGTGAACGCAAAGAAATGAAGATCAAGGAACATCAGGTCAGAATCGTTCGCGGCAATAAAGAGGGCGAAGGCGGCGAAAGCGCCGAACTTCACGATGCCATGCGACATCACGAGCGTTCGGAGATGGCGCGTTACATGCTCGGCCTCTTGCTCACCGCGCCGGCATCGGTTAGCGCACGCTACAACTATTTGGGCGAAGGCGACGCGGGCGGAGCAGCCGCGGACATCCTGGAAGTGCAGGGCTCCGGCGGGCTGATGATGAAGCTCTATCTGGACAAGAGCTCACACCTTCCGCTGATGATGACCTACCAGGGAATGCTGCCGCGAATTCCGATTGGCAGGATGATTCACTCTGATGGGCAGGCCGGTGAAATCAACGACCAGAACGTGATTGTGATTCGCCGACCAAAGGATGGGTCGACCAAGGTCGAAGGAGCCGTCGAACCTCAAATAACGTTTGAGCGCAAGATCGGCGAACCGGGCGCGGACGGCCATAAGACGATGATGCTCGAAAGCTCCGAGATACAGATCCGCTTCTCGGACTTTCGCTCGGTTGGCGGCGTGCTTTTGCCGCACACTTTGACGCAGTACGTCGGAGGAAAGCTGGATTCGATTTGGACCGTGGATGGCTACGAACTCAACTCGCCGAATATCAACGAGAAGTTTCAGAAAGACTTCCTCATCCGCACCAAGCAAAACTAACAAGGGGTGAATTCCGGTGCGAAACGAGGCAGCGAGGAAGCCATTGCGTTTCCTCGCTGCTTTTTTTTGAAAGGAACCGATCATGTACAGATCGTTTATGTTTGCTGTCCTGCTGACGACGATGCTGATTGGCATCGCCGTCGCACAAACCACGGATGCGGTGAAGCTGCCCGCAACCGAAGCCGGCGGCCGTGTGGCGGCTTATATCAAAGCGTTCAATTCAAGCGACGAGCAAGTCATGCGCGCATTCATGACGAACAATGTTTCCGAACCAGCGCTCAAGCGAAGATCGGTCGACGAACGCATGGGCATCTTCCGAGAGATGCGCGGCAACATGGGCACGATTGAATTGGCGAAAGTTTTGGAAGTTACACCTTCGTCGATCTCCGGGCTTTTTCGCACACGGGGCGGAGGCAGCTCGAAAATAGATTTTCTTTTCGAGACCGAGCCGCCGAACAAACTGCTCGGATTACGTGTTGAGGACGTCGAGGCGCCGGCAGATGCGAAGGCGATCCCGCCACCGGCCGCGCCGGTTTCGGTGAAGATGAGCGAAGCTGAATTTCTGACGACGATGGAAAAGTACTTGAACGACAAAGTCAAAGCCGACGAGTTTTCCGGCGTGGTCCTGGTCGCGCGAGGCGGAAAGCCGATCTTTCAGAAAGCGTACGGACTGGCCAGCAAAGAGCACAACGTCGCCAATCGCGTGGATACCAAATTCAATCTTGGATCGATCAACAAGCTCTTTACACAGGTCGCGGTCGCGCAACTCGCCGATCAGGGAAAGCTCTCGCTTGATGATCACTTGATCAAATTTCTCCCGGACTATCCGAACCGCGAAGCTGCAAACAAGATCACGATTCGTCATCTTCTTACGATGAGCTCGGGCGTCGGCGATATTTTCAATCATCAGTTTGACGACACGCCAAAGGACAAGCTGCGCAACCTTCAGGACTTTCTTCCGTTGTTCGCAAACGTCCCGCTTGCGTTCGAGCCCGGGACTCAACAGCGGTACTCAAACGGCGGTTATGTACTGCTCTGTTTGGTTATCGAGAAGATGTCGGGTCAAAGCTATTACGACTACGTTCGCGAAAACATTTTCAAAGTTGCGGGGATGGAAAACACCGAGTCGTTCGAAGCCGACGTGATCGTTCCCAACCTGGCCAACGGGTACACGCGTGACGGCAGTCCAAATCGAAAGTGGAAGAACAACATCTATTCGCGGCCTGGGCGCGGATCTTCGGCAGGAGGTGGGTATTCGACCGCTGAAGACATGTTGAAATTCACGATCGCAGTGGCTGGTAAGAAGCTGCGCGTTCCCGATTACCGCGGCGCTGGACCGAACCCGTCGGGCACAGCTGCGACCAATTCTAATGAACCGGCGCCGTTCGGGTTTGCCGGGGGAGCGCCGGGGATCAACGCGATAGTGTTGTTCAACCCGGCGACAGGATTCACGACAGTCGTGATGTCGAACTACGACGAACCCAGCGCAGAGACGATCGGCAAGCAGATTCGAGATTGGTTGAGAGGGGTGAATTGAGCGTGGATTCTTAAAAAGCGTTTCTCGCAAAGACGCAAAGGAAAAGAAAGCGGGAGGGCGCAAAGAGAGCACTCGTATTCCTGTCCGACTTAGGGCTCGAATACTATTGCTTCCACTTTGCGACTTTCCGCTTTCTCTTCCTCTGCCTTTGCGTGAGACTTCTTCCCAGCAACTTCTTCAACCAACCCACCACCAATCAGCACTGCCGGTTTCGGGCCGCACGTTCTTCGTAGTAATATTGAGTTCATTGGAGAACTCTGCGAAGTAACACTGAAATTATCATGAAGAATATGACTAGCCAGGAAATACGCGAAATATTTTTGAAGTTTTTTGAGGAGAAGAAGCACCTGCGCATCTCGGGTGCCTCGCTTATTCCAGCCAACGACCCGACCTTGTTGTTCGTAAATTCCGGCATGGCACCGCTGAAGAAATACTTCGTCGGCGAAGCCACACCGCCGCAACCGGACCTCTGTAATGTCCAGCCATGCATCCGCACGCGAGACATAGAAGATGTCGGCGATCGTCATCACCTGACGTTTTTCGAGATGCTCGGAAGCTGGTCAATCAATAACTATTTCAAAGAACGCGCGATCGAGTTGGCTTACGAACTTCTGGTCGATCGCTTTGGCCTGCCGACGGAAAAATTGTACGCCACCGTTTACAAAGGCAATCCGGATTTGAACCTGGCGCCGGACGACGTGTCCGCCGATGCCTGGGAAAAAGTCGGCCTGCGCCGCGACCAGATTGTCTTCCTGGGCGAGGATAATTTCTGGGGACCAGCGGGTGAATTCGGACCCTGCGGCCCGTGCACGGAAGTCTTCTTCGACACCGGCGAAGAGTACGGCGAGGCTTATCAACCCGGCGGTCACTTCGACAGCTCGCGACGGTACATCGAGATTTGGAACGCCGGCGTGTTCATGGAGCTGAACAAAAATCCGGACGGAACTTTTGACAGGCTCCGCTTCAACAGCGTCGATACGGGATCCGGTCTCGAGCGGATGACCATGACGATGAACAGGTTTTCTGACGTCTATGAAACCGATCTGATGCGTCCCATTTATGACGACATCGAATCGCAGCTTCGCGGAACGCGTTCGTCTGTGTCGGACTACCGAGTGCTGACGGATCATCTTCGGGCCTCGACTTTTATTTTGGCTGAGGGCGTCGCTCCATCGAACGAAGGTCGCGGTTACATTCCACGCCGCTTGATTCGAAAAGCTATCGCGTTGGTTAAGCGGGCGGGAATGCCAAGCTTCGATTTTGCCGGCATCATCGATGGAATAATCGGGCGCAGCGCGGAGAATTATCCGGCGCTGTCGCAGAACCGAAAGCAGATCATCGACACCTTCATGAAGGAGAAGCAGGATTTCGATCGCGTCATCGGCAAAGGGCTCGAGCGATTGAATAACCTCTGTGAAGACCCGCCGTTTACGTTATCGGGTGTCGACGCTTTCTCGCTATCCGCGACTTATGGAATGCCGCTGGAATTGATCAGAGATTTCGTACGCGATCGCGGCGGAATGCTCGATGAAGAGAAATTCCACCAGGAGTTTCGCAAACACCAGGAGATATCGCGCGCGGTCGGTTCTACTGAGAAGTCGCTGATAGACATCCCCTCCTGGCCTTCGGTGAACGAACGATTCGACGTACTTCCTTCGCTCGGAGCGCCGACTGAGTTTCTCGGTTATGGCTCAACCGAAGGAGCGGGCAAAGTTCTGGCTCTCTTTCGTGACGGCGAATCCGTGAATGACGTGATCGCGGATGAACGGGTCGAAGTTGTTACCGACGCCACGCCTTTTTATGCCGAAGGCGGCGGCCAGGTTGGAGACAAAGGCACGATCCAGACTGAGGCAGGCGCGCAACTCGAGGTCGAAGACTGCATCAAGGTTGGCGCCGGATATCATGTCCACCGAGCCGTCGTAACAAGTGGACGGTTGAGTGTAGGCGAAACCGTCCAATTCAAAGTTGATGCGGAGCATCGTGAGCGAGTGAAGGCGAATCACTCTGGTACGCACTTGTTGCACGCCGTCTTGCGCAGCGTTCTTGGCGACCATGTGAAGCAAAGCGGCTCGCTGGTTGAAGCGAACCGGCTTCGCTTCGACTTTCAGCATCCGGCCAAAGTTACTCCCGAACAGTTGCTCGATATCGAGCGGCTGGTGAATCGCTACGTTCGCGAAAATCTGCGCACCGACACGGTCGTCAGCAGCTATGACGAAGCCATCCAACAGGGGGCGCTGGCGCTGTTCGGCGAGAAGTACGGCGACAAAGTCAGGCTCGTGCGGTTCGGTAGCGCGTCGGCCGAACTCTGCGGAGGAACACACGTCGAAGCTACGGGAGATATCGGTCTGTTGCGGATTGTCTCGGAAGCAAGTATTGCCAGCGGCGTTCGACGTATCGTTGCCGTGACGGGAGAAGCCGCGCTGGAATATACGCTGCAGCGCGATCAGATTCTGAAAGACATTTCGGCCACGCTGAAGGTTGGCGCTGACGAGATCCCGGAGCGAATCGCCACTCTTACCAGCCGTTCGTCAAAAGCAGACAGCAACGGTGCAAAAAAGCCTGGCGTCACGATCGATCTCGCGTCTGATGCAAAGACGCTTTCCGATGGGACCAGCTACATAGCCGCTCAGGTTGAATTGGGCGCGGCGGAATTGCGCGAGGAAGCTTTGCGAGTCGCGCACGGTATCAAAGGCATCGCGTGCCTTGTAAGCCTTGACGAGCAAAGAGTGCGCGTGATCGTAGCCATCGATAAGCCGTTAACCAACGTCTACGATGCGAACGCGATCCTGCGCGAATTGCTTCCGCTGGTTAATGGCAAAGGCGGTGGGAAGAAGGATCTGGCCCAGGGCGGCGGGGATAGTGTTGAGGGGTTGAGTGAATTGCTCGCTCAGTTCCCTGCCGTGCTTGAGCGGCAAGCGTCGTTGGCTGTGTCGCCATAACAAGAACGCCGCGCAGTTTTATTCAACTCTCGCAAACGCATGTCAGGAAGGGGACCCTGTCCCCGCCTCAAGTTGCATCGCATCTCTTGTCTGGTCAACATCCGATCCGTCTCACAATTGAATACGGGGTGTGCGTAGCGGGGACATGGTCTCCTTCCTGACTTGCGTTGGTGCAGGTTGAGCTCTCCTTCTGAACTTCAGAAGGTTGATCGCCGGTCATTCAAATGCAATCGCCGTTTGTCTCCTCAACAATCTCAAAAATTGAACTTCACCCCAAGCTGAATCACTCGCGGATCGCCTGCCGACGTGATTGAACCAAATCCAGGAGACGCGAGAACCGCGTTTGGAGCTCCCAACGGCGGCGTGTTCGTAAAGTTGAAGACCTCCAGGCGCAACTCCAGGTTTCGTGCCTCGCCGAATGGAACGCGTTTGATCAACGCCAGATCGGCATTTCGATAATTCGGACCCCGCACAGGATTACGAGGACTGCTGCCGAGCGTAAACTGCGGCGCGACCGCGAATGCGGCGGTGTTGAAAAACTGCGCCGTCGTTTGCTGCGATGCGGGAAGGTTCGGATCGCCCACCAGGTTTGGCCGTTGCGTTCCGAACCCCGCGAAGGCATTGAAATTCGTCGCCTGGGTTACCGCGATCGGTATTCCTGATTGCAACGTGATGACACCAGCCACTTCAAAGTTATTCACCAGTGCTCCCGCGACTCCGCCAGGATTGAACCGCCTGCCTTTCCCAAATGGCAAATCATAAGTAAAGCTCGCGACGAAAACGTTTGGAATGTCTCCGTTGGACAGATCGCGTTCAAGTTTGCGATTGAAACTGTCGGCGACTGGAAAGTTCGCGATCGGCCCGGTGAGGATCGACGCATCGAAAACAGAGGAAGCTTCATCGATCAGTTTTGAGCGCGTGTAGCTAACCAGAAACGTCAAGCCCCGCGAGAACCGCTGTTCCAGCTTTGCCTGCAGCGCGTTGTAGCTGGTGTTCCCTACGTTGTTGCGATAGAGGCTGACACCGGTAAAAGTTGGAAACGGTTTTAGTAGCTGGGCCAGCGGAATCGTCGGATCGCCCAAACTCGACGAGCGCGGGATAATTCCGAAATACGGATTGGGAACGCGCACCAACAACGCCGGGCCCAAGGCGAGTTGACTCGCTGTTAGTTGGTTGATGTTGGTATCCGGAATGCCGACGTGAGTGATCTTGGATCCGCCATACGCGACCTCCAATACCAGATTGTCTGTGAGCTCGCGTTGCACTGCGAAGTTCCATTGCTGCGCATATCCGCTTCCCAAATCTCGATCGACCGAGAAGACGCCCTGGCCCAAACCTGCATCCGGTGTCAGCGAAATCGGCGCTACTGTCGGCCCGGCCGAAAGCACGAAAGCAGGATTGATGTTGTCCAGCGTTCGTTGCGAGACCGTTTGGACAAACGGGAACTGCGGAATTGTGAAGGGCGTGGTGATGCCGGCCATCTCGATCCATATCAACCCGTAACCGCCGCGCAGCACGGTCTTGTCATTCAGCCGGTAAGCGATTCCCAATCGTGGCCCAAAATCAAGCTTGTGCAGGCGGCGAGCGGATTCGCCAAAGCCGTTCTGGCCGAGATAGTCCAGTTCCTGAGATTGCAGATTAAAAACCGCGCCCTGGTTGTCGGCATCGGTGGACGGGAAGTTGAGCGTGTAGCGCAAACCGGCGTTGATAGTCAGGCGCGATGTCGCTTTGAAATCGTCCTGTACGAAATATTCCTGCGTATGCGCGCGCGGGCGCAGAACCCTTTGCTGAATGTCGATTGAAAAGGTTTGGACCTGACCGAGGAGAAAACTCGCCAGTGAGTTGCCGGTGAAACTTGAGAGCGCAGTGCCGATGGTTGGAATCGCCTGCGAGTTGGTGAACAAAGTGTTAAAGCTGAAATTCCCGGTTGGCGAAGGCGGCTGAATTACATCAAGCCGCGACCAACGAAAGTCGATCCCGAACTTCAGCGAATGGCGGCCACGCTGCAACGATATGGCGTCGAAGATCTGCGTCACATCGGTTCGAAAGTCGGATGCCGTGTTGGCCGGCGGGCCGAGCTGTTGCAAACCCGCGATCGAAAAAGTCGGCATCGTTGTTTCAAACGCTCCGTTCGTGGGGATGCCGGGAATGCCCAAACTCTCCGATGGAGTCGAACCTAGTTGTGTCGCTTCTCGCTCGATCTTTCTTTTCGTATAGCCAACTCGTAGTTCATTCAGCAGGAGCGGGCTGAACACGTGCACATAGTTTGTAGCTATCGACAAAGCTCGCGTATTGGTTGGCCCCGTAACCCCAGCCGTAATGTTGCCGCTGCCATCCGGAAGCGGAGTTATCGGACTGGTGATGCCCTTCGCGTACGAGACTCTGCCGAATACCTGGTCGTTCGGCGAAAAGCTGTGATCAAGACGGATGTCGAACTGGTCCTGGTCGTCCGGCTCGTTTCCCACTCGCGTGAAGTTGTTCGCTGGCCCGGCTGAAGTTGGAAGCGGATAGCGTTGTAAAAGCGATGCCGCGACGGGATCAAAGCTGGTTATCGGAATAATATTTCCGGCATAAGCGAGATGATCGGAAGGACGAAAGATCTGACCTACTCTGGCCTGGATCGTGTTGCCGTTCGTGTCGGTGACGTTGACGGGATTAGCGGAAACCGTCGTGCTGATCGAGCCGTTGGCTTGCCGGTAAAGCAAAGCTCCCAGACTCGATGAGAAGTTTCCTGATCGCTGGGCCAGCGTTGGCACGGAAGAGATGCGCACGCGTGCCAGCAACTGACGGGTTCCCTGATAGTCTCCAAAAAAGAACGTCTTGTCCCTGTTGATCGGTCCACCAATCACAAAGCCGAATTGATTGCGACGGAAAACCGGCTTGTTAGGATTTGCCGCGGTGGCCGGCGCAAACAGATTGCGTGCGTTCAGCGCTTCGTTTCTAAAAAACTCAAACGCCGATCCGTGAAGCTGGTTGGTTCCGGACTTTGTCGTCAGATTTACTACTCCGCCGTTAAAGCGTCCGAACTCCGCCGACGGGCTGTTAACTTCTACCTTGAACTCCTGAATCGATTCGACGATCGGAAAGAACGCCACCTGACCCGGTTCGGGTTGAAGCACCGAAATTCCGTCGAACAAATATTCGTTCGTCCGGGGTCGCCCCCCATTGATGCGAGGAAACGATGGCCCTGCCGCGGTAGGCGGCGGCTGTGCGACTCCCGCGGACAACGTGACCAGCGACAGAAAATTTCTACCGTTGAGCGGGATGTCGACAATCTTCTCGTTTCTGATCACCTGTCCCAGACCGCCCGATTCAGTTCGAAGCAACGGGGCGTCGCCCGTAACGGTCACGCTCTCGGTCACAGCGCCGGGCTCCAGCTCAACATCCAGACGCACTCGTTCTCCGGTCGCCAGTTGCACCCCTTCACGCACGAAGCGTTTGAATCCGTCAGCCACGACAGATACGACGTAATTTCCTGGCTTGAGATTTGTGATGACGTAGTCGCCGTCGTCGGTAACGATCGCCGAGTAAGTTTGGCCGGTGGAGATTTCGGTCACCGCAATTCGCGCGTGCCCAACTGCTGCGCTGTTCTGATCGCGGACTTCGCCGGTGATTTCCGCTTTTCCAGCTTGCGCGTGAACAGTTGCGACGAAGGCCAGGCAGCAAAGGCAAATTGATACGACTCTGTAAGGTTGGTTTTTCAACCGCATCGCATGAACCCCTTCTGTGGAATTGGTTAGTTGAGGATCGTCAGATGGGATTCAGCGAGAATGGAACTAACCCCGGATCACCATCACTTCAGTTGCTTTGACCAGAGCGTAAACTGAAACGCCTTCTTTCAAACCCAGCGACCGCGCCGCATCGCTGGTGATGATCGACGTGATTTCATGACCGCCGACATCAATCGTCACTTGAACCAACAAGCCCTCGTAACGCAGATCGGTGATGGTTCCCGGGAGTTTGTTGCGCCCGCTGATGGCATCAAGGCCAACCGGCCCACGCCCTGCTGACCGTTTCGCTTTTTTCGTTCCGGTTACGCGTTCGACCTCGGTGCGCGCGATTCGATGATGTCCGCCGGCCGTCTTCGTAGTGCGAATCTTTCCCTTGTAGATCCATTGCTTCAACGTGGGGTAACTGACCCCGGCCAGCCGCGCTGCGTCTATTGGTTTTAGTAGGTCGCTCATCGTTTCTATTAACCTTTCCAGTTGTTTTAGTCAACGATATTATCACAAAGGTATACGGTTCAATACGGTTTGGTGGAATGTCCGACAAACTTGGGAGGCCTCGAACAAGTGGATTCCCTCCTTACTGGGAGGGGAGCCGGAGGGTCATCGAACGGTGGGATGGTTAGCCTGAATGGATTGCTGCAGATCGACCAGCGGTTGTTGGCCGATTTGGATCATGCCTACCCGCGGATGCGAGATATCGAAGATCAAGACGATGACCACGGCAATAAGCAGCGGCAGAAACACGCTGCCTAATTTGGACCGAAACGCCGTCCGCGCCGGCGCCAAAGCTGGTCGTCGCACAGCCGAATGCCGCAACCAGAATCAGTAGGAACCATACGCCGCCGGGGATGCCGGCTCGCATCGCGGCCACGCGTTCCGCGTTGGTGTCGATGGTCTCGTTGAGAGCCTCGATGAACGTGGCAGTTATATCGCTTGGCGCTTCCTTCGCCGCTTCGCCAGCGTGTTTCCAAAGTTCGGCTTGGATGCCTGCTACCAATCGCTTCCCTTCATCGAACTTGGCCGGGTCATCTATCAGCGGCCAATATCTCAAACGGATATCTATAGTAGCGCCGCAACAAATCCCCCACAGGAGCATGGTGCGAGTCCGGCAGCAGCGAAGCGCGCAGATAAGTTGCGCCGAGCGCCTTAGCCTCCTGAACGACGAGGCTGCGCCGTTTGTCATACCGATCAACGGCCATTGCGAGAGTGAAGCCCAAGAGCAGACCGAGCAATCCGAGCACCGCTCCCTGGACCGCGCCGATCTGTCCTTTGCGGGCCTCGTCCTTCGCCGTATGTAGCGGCAGGCCCAAACGGAAGCCCAACTCCGCGAACGCAAGCATGACGGCGACGAGAAGAAGGAATACCAGCCATTCTTGTTCGAAGATTCGGGCCAGAAAGTTGTTTATCATTAGGGATCCTACCGACCAGATACGATCGAGGAAGAGAAGGCGCTATTTCGCTTTGACCGGATACTTCTTAAACATTTTTTCTACGCCTTTGTTGATCGGCTTCGACACGAGCTTGGCATCCGCTGTGGCATCGGCGCTCGGCGCGCGCTCTAACACTGCCTTGGCGGTGCCGCGAAAAACCGTCTTGTTTTCTTTGACGTCAACCAGGTCGATCAAGAGCGTGCCGGTAGTTACGTTCCACGCTGCCGATGGCGAGGAGCCCGCCACAATCCCGCTGTATGCGGGGTTGACGACCGTGTAGAAGGGAACGCTTGCAACCTGCAGGTCATAGCCCGCAGCAGCCAGACAAACGACCAAAAGATCGGCGTTAGCTTCAACTTTGGTGAGACCTCTGGCGGTCAGCTCACGTTCTACGGCGGTGACGATGATTCCGCGCACAAAAGGATTGCGCGTTTCGGTCTGGTCAAAAGCGAAAGTCTTGTAGCTTGAAAAATTCGCATTCGGGTCGTAGCCGGCCGAAGTCTTTTGCCGGAGGGCAACCGTGCATAAGAGCGCACTCGCCAAAACGACGGCGCCGGTAAAAGTCAGAATGGACTTCATTTTTTCTCCTTTATAAAACTGTAAGTAGACTGCGGAATGTTCTCCGCCGGGGCGGAAGCCCGACCGTCAGGGAGGGCGTTACGCTGTCAAGAAGCTCAATCGACTATGCGCGTAAGGCCGTGGTATTACGCGGCATCCTGTCGGTGTTAGTTGAGCACGTCGAAGAAAAACGCCCTCCCTGACGGTCGGGCTTCCGCCCCGTGGGCATTGCTGCGTAATGCGATATCAGGTTTCAAAATCCCGTAATGTATTAGCGACTAAAAGAGCAGCTTCACAACTCCACGCAGGATCGTTTCCAGCGGCATCGCCAACAGCGCCTGCGGTATGAATGGAAGCAGTGCCGCAACAGCGATCGGTCCTATCAAATCCCTCAGAGTGAAAGGAAATTCACGCATCTCCTGAACGTTTGCGACGATTGAGAAGAGATCTGTCGTGGCTGAAAAATCCTGAACATCCAGCGACGTTTCATCGACACTTCCCTTTCGATAAATCCACTTGTCTTCGAATTCGGTTCCGACCGTCCTGGCCAAACCACCGTATTCGAAGATGCCGCGCGTTTTCGTGTAGCGGAGCTTCTTAAGAAAAATGGTTAGCGGTCCGACAAAAGCAACCACAAGAAAAACCATCAAGCCGATCACCAGGTTCTTGAATGCAAGCGGTTGCTCGCCCTGATGAAACTGGCGATTCGCTATCGAGCCGGCAACAACTGCACCGAGAGCAAAGCTGACAAGCCGAAACCCGCGGAGCGATGAGCTGACAAAATTCAGTCCCCCGACACGATCGGGATGACCGGCGATCAGGTGCAGGTCCAGCCTGCTCATCAGAAAAAGAAAACGCGTCCAAACAAGAAGTCGCCAGAGCCAGCCGAAGAAGATGACCAGGAACAACGGCACGCTAACCAACGCGTGCCACCAGCCGGCCGGAGAGAGCCGAAAGGCCGCCGATGCCCGGTAATGCCATGGGATTATGGCTTCAATTGCGACATTAAAAACCAGGATCGCGACGACTGCGTACGCCAATACCAACATAACCACATCGCCGGCCACCGAATCGAGTAGCCTGCGCGACGAAGACACCGCGGCCTGGAATCGACTTTTGTCGGATTCGATGATCAAGCCAGTCTCGGCGAAGTGGTCTACGATTCTGCCCAGACGGGGAACGCACTCGGCTTCTGCAAAGATCAACGCTGGTACTGCCACCAGAAATCGAACATGAACGGCGATGTCGGAAAAGAACGACTTTCCGAGATCATCTCCGGAGATCAGATATTGAGCTGCGCTAAGAACCGCCAGCGGCACCCAAGCAATCAATATGGCAATGACAGTACGTTTGGCGGCTATTGGCCGGCCGGATTTCACCAGCCCGAGCCATCGCTCCCAACGCAACAACGGCCCGCTGTCGAATAGTTCGTCGTTTGTATCAGCCGTGCTGCTCATATCTTCGTCTTCCGAGGATTTGTCCCCCTCCCTTTGGGAGGGGAGCAAAAACGATTCAGTCTGAACTGTAGCCAGGCCCACCCCCCTGCCCCTCCCCTAGGGAGAGGATAAGAACCCATTTTCAGTCTGGCCCAAAAGCTATCCCCTCCCCCAACCTTCTCAAACGGAGCGGAGTCCAACTCACAACCTAAGAATCACTGCGATCAACGCCAGTAACCCAAGTACCGCGACCAAACCGGCGAGCCAGCCGGCTCATGAACGAGGTGTTTCCGGATAGAGCGCTCGTAACCTCAAGATGCCTTGCGTGTGTTGCCACACGGCGATCCCCAGCGAGACCAGACCCATGCTGATCAGGATGAGTGAAAATTCGCGGGGTCCGATCAGGGCTTCACTCGGAGGCGCGACCCGCTGTATCTGAAAATATTTGTAGATGGTGAATCCGAACGTGATCAGAGAGGTCGCGGTTCTGATCCAGGCCATGATGGTTCGATCATAAGCAACGCGAGTGCGCTCGATCGCGAGCCTGGTCGAGACATCAGGTGTGGGTGCCTGAGTTTCCGTCACGCCTTCACCTGATTCTGAGCAATTGGTTGCCGGCGCTTGATCCACAACAGGTAAGGGATCGAAGCAAATGCGTTAACGAGCAGGTATAACAGCACGGCGGGCAACACGAGTTTTTCCTCGGGGAAATTTGCAGCCGCCAACGCAATTGCTATCCCCGGATGACGCGACGCTGTCGATAGCGCCAACGACGTTCGATTCTCCGGTCCTGGTCCACCAAGGAAATGTCCGACCGCTAAACCAACCAGCACAAATCCGGCGAGTGCGATGATGGTGCCGTTACCGATCAGCGCCCA
The DNA here is from genome assembly GCA_963702045.1 of Pyrinomonadaceae bacterium. Lineage (GTDB taxonomy): Bacteria > Acidobacteriota > Blastocatellia > Pyrinomonadales > Pyrinomonadaceae > JACMLC01. The sequence goes on along the minus strand of OY969701.1, from coordinate 2,033,428 downwards.
TATAGCGGGTGCAGCGGCAATCCATATCGCCACCATGCACACCAACAACGCGATTCCCGAGATTATGGCGATCGGTTTTGCGATGCGTTCCGACACGACCGGCGCAAGCCAGTTCCACCCGACGCCCAGCGCAATTGGAACCAGCACCGTTATGAGGACCACTTTGGCAACCGACAACATGCTCATCTGCAAAGGCACTTGACGAACCCACTCAACCAGTTCCAGCGCGAGTGGGACGAAGATGATGGCCAGCGAACCTACAGCAATCAACAAACCAATGCCGTACGCATCAGAGCCCCCTTCCTTCACGATCTTGTTGGGAAGGATAGGAGGAATAGGCGAGACGGAAAGCGCAACAAGAGCAATCTTCACCGCCGGATTTAGATCAAATATTGAAATGGCGAGAAGTGCTAACAGCGGCATCAGCACGTTCATTGACAGGATCGCACGAACTAACTCACCGGGTCTGCGAAACAAGTAAGTTGCATCCTGAAAATTGGCCCCTAATCCGATCGAGAATACGTTTAGAAACAGGCTCACCTGTAGCACGATTAGAATTAGTTTTTGTAGATTCATAACGAACCTGGCTGATCAAGAAGGAGTGGCACCATCCAGTTTTCTCCGCGTAAGCCAGAGATTCAGCAGGCACCATCCACCCATTCCCAGGTGCAACAAGATGGCCGGCCAAATCAACGCGCTTCGCATCTCCAACCGAATGCCGGCGTACACAAGCACCGCCATCGCGGCGAAGTTGTAGAACAAGACGGCCTGGATGACTCCCGTCGTCGGGCTCCCTCGTTCGCCCTTCCTAACTTTCCAACAAGCGATTGCGAAAGCAACGAGCGCCGCGCCGGCGATCCGCCCGACGACCAAACCGGCCGCCGTATCGAGCGGCACGCCCAGCAACAACGAAACTCCCGCCGAAGGTGCAACCAGCAAAACGAGACCCGCCGTACCCTCAACGATTGTCGTAATAATTAGGAGAAGCCTCATTTCGATTTGAGCGAATCGAGATTCCCATCGCGGTCTGGCGCGCAGTGTTCGCGCGGCGTTCTATTCCGCGCGGTGCGATTTGGCAAACGAACGAACGAGACCACGAATCACACGAAACTGAAGACCGAAACACACGAAGCTAATCGACCACCGGCGCCCAGGTTCGGTCGGGGTTAAAGCGCTCGAGCTTCTTTGCGATCTCCAAACCATTTGGGCCGAGATCTTTTTGATAGACCACGCCGTCGTGGCTCACCATAAAAGTCTTCACGCCTGTGACTCGGTATTGAGCCGGAACGGCGACCAGTGCAAATCCGCCGATCATTACTCCCTTCACCACAAAGTCCATTTGGCCGAGCGGAGCCGCCGGTCCCTGGCCTTTCAGGACTTTGAAGTGATAGCCATGGTACGGCTCAGCTCTACTGCTGTAGCCCGCCGCGATGACGCGAGCGATTTCTTCTCCGACCGGACCGTTCCAGGTTCCATCCGCGTTCTGCCAAGCCAGGCCATCCTGCATCCCGGGCGTGCTGACGATACGTTGGGCGTACTGATTAATGCCGGAACTGCCTCGCTTCTCTAACGCGTAGTCGTGCTGTGCAATTACAAATCCACGACACACTTCGATCGCATCCAATTCGTTTCGCCCAACACGGCGGTACAAGAGTTCCTGTCGCCCTGCCCTCGCGTCGAAAGACCAGGTCCTACCCAGCTTCACGATCGGAATGGGAAGCGGCCAGCTGTCTTCACCGACAGAAAGAATTGCACGTCTCTTGTTCTTCGGATCCAAAGCCACGTCCATCTTCTTGCGAGCCTCAGCGGCGAACTGGGTGGCAATCTCTTTATCTCGAACCGGCTCGCCGGTGACGATAATGTCGTGTCCGTCAGAGCCAAGAATCGTTTCCAACTGAGCGACGTCGTATTGCTCGGCCGCTTGAATCAAGGCATCTGCCGCTTGTTGCGGAGTGCCGAATGCCTTTGGCCTTGTCTTCGACACCGCAGCTTTCTTGCTTGCGGATTGAGGCGTGGCCTGCAGTACTGAAGGCGTCAAGCTCGTGACTACGAGTCCGAACGTCAGCCAAAAGAGTATCGAGCGTTTGAGTTTCATTGATTGGGGTTTCATCGTTTTCTCCTTTCGAATGGCTGACTTTTATCGGCGACCTCCGCCGCCACCTCTACCGCCACCACCGCCTCGGCCCCCTCCACCTCCGCCTCCGCCGCCACGTCCACCGCCACCTCCGCCGCCACGCGATTGCATACTGGAAGCGCCGCGCGAACTGCTTTGCCGAGCGCTGGCTCCACCGAAACCTCCCGAGCCGCCGCCGCCGAAAGCGCTCCTGTCGCGACCGCCGGAGCTGCGTTGGATATCTCTGCCGCCGATACGATCACCGCCGCCGCCGCCGCCGCGATTACCGGCCCCTCCGCGATCGCCAAGTCCGCTGCCGCGATTACCGGCTCCTCCGCGATCTCCGAGCCCGCCGCCCGCGCCTCCGCGGTCGCCAAGTCCACCCCCTGCGCCTCCGCGATCACCAGGACCGCTGCCGCGATTGGAATCGCGAGTGCTGGGAAGATTGCCGCCTTGTCGACCGATCTGGTTTCGTGCGCCTGATTGACGGTTGGCCAGCGAATCTCCCCGCGCAGCACCGCCGTATCGATTCGCTATGTCCCGGTTTGCATAAGGCGCTCCGCCACGATGCGCGGGATTGTGTTGCCATTTATTTCCGCCCTGGATGTTGTTAACGCGGTTACCGCCGCTGATGTTGGTATTGCGATTGAAATTATTATTGACGTTGATGTTGACGTCGTTGCCCCCCCATCCGGCGTTCCATCCCCAGCCGCCTCCGCCCCACGCAGCGCCGATGGCCACACCGACGCCGAACGAGATCGCGCTGGCGGCAATAACCGCTCCCGTCGACGGGTAGTAAATTGGTGGGTACGGATAAATTGGAGCGCCATAGACAACCGTCGGGTTGTAGGACGGCACATAGACCACCTGCGGATTCGCCTGCTCAACCACGATGACTGTCTTAGTTTCGACAACTTCGGTTTCGACCTTCTGTTGCTGGTTGGATTTCAGCGCGCCGGCATCCATAGCTTTCTTGCGCATCCGCTGCACGGCATCCATGACATCGCTCTGCTGCGCGAGAAAAGCGTTGCCGAGATCCGTGGCCCACTGAATGTCATCCGCAAGTCGCTTAACGACGTCCGGCAGCGCGGCCATGGCCTGAACGCTCGGGTCCCACGGCTGCTTCGAGATTGCCTCCGTCAGCTTCTTGTCTTTCAGACCGGGGTTCTTAACCAGCCACTGCTGGAGCTGAATGATCTCGAGTGGATACGTCGACGCCACCAGTGTCTGAGTCAAGAGTGGATCCGGGTAAAGCGCGATCGGCGCCACCAATGAATCGAGCTGATCAGCCGGAATCGCGGGAGCCTTGCTCGCGCCGGCGTCTTGCAGGCTAACGTTTCTTGCCGCCACGGGATGACCGAGAGCGAGCGTTGTTAAGCAAAGCACCGCCAGAAAACTCCGGCCGATTCGCCGTGATAGCACTGAACCGAATCGATTTGGTCGAGATGACTTTGGTTTCATTGTGTTAAGAACTCCTTCCGAAACTGTCTTGCACCGAGAAAGGCACTGCGTTCCGTTGTATCGCTAAAAGTCGTATCACTACTACCCTCAAACACGTGATTGCGAGCACATTAATGCGAACTATATAGACGAGTAACAAGGGCGGATACTGTCAAAAATGACAGCCCTGGTCTCCTACGGCCTTAATACGGAAGTCGGAATTCTGGTGACTTGTCGGCACTGGCTCAGTTTGAGACGGAATTGAGTTGGCACGGAAGAAAAGAGCACGGACCACGAAACCGCACGAAGCGTCTACAAAACAACACGAAGCTTGCCAGACGTTCTAAGTTTCGTGTGTTTCGTGGGTTTTGTTGAGCATGTCGGTGTCGACCGGTTTGGGCCGCGCCCATTCCTCCACACCCTTGATAGCGGCCTTGAGTTCATCATTGACGAAAAAGAACTCGGTTAGGATGGTTTCAAAGAGGCCTTTGCCGATGTCTTTATGGAGGGCTTCCTGAACCCGGCCTTCGTTGGCCTCGAGCACGCCTTTGAGCTTATTTAGTTGTTAAGTCTAAATGCGACGGGTTTGGTGACATTGCTGTTGAAATAATTTCGTTGAAGACTGACTAGCTCTTTCACGATTGCTCACCTTGTTCAGATACCTATCATCTTTCAGGTAGACGTTTTCACGCAAAGACGCGGAGAACCGAAAGCAGAAGGCGCAAAGAAATCAGTTATTACTCATCCGAGTCAATTTTTCGTTTCGTCATTTTTTAGGGAAAAGCGCTGTCACGACGATGCGCAGGCCACAGCTTTCCGGTCCGCCGGTGGGCGTTGTAGCCCAGCACTTAACTCCGCCGGCGGAAACTGATCGGCTGTTTGCCGAACCTAACCAACTTGGAAATGGATGGAATGATCGGGATGGACCAACTGTTACTTACCCAGTCGAAGGTCGACTCGGTGTTTAAGTTGTAAGTCCACGCCTGCTTGGTGGTATATGCCAGAAAGGGCTGAACGAAGGTCGCGTTCACATCGCCACGATTGGACTTCCCGGCCACCGACCAGATGTGATTGGCCAGGACGCCATAGGTCCAGCCACCCGTTTGCTTCAATACCAAAGCGGTCGGCCCGACTCCCCACTTCTGCGCGCCCAGCGCGGCATCCGTTGCGGTGGGAAGGAGGAACACTGGACCAACCGCCCAGATAAACGGCTCCGTCTTGTTGGGGGAGAAGAAGAGACTCTGCACGGTGTCGCCCAAGCCGCTTTGGCTGGAGTTGGGCCCGGTAACGCCGGCTTGATGGATGACCGGAATAATTGTGCGCGAGATCAGGTTCCACTTCGGGCTTAAGCTGACCGGAATGACGGGCTGGATGTTGAGTGTGTATCGCCAACCCGATCCGGTTCCCATGCCAAAGTCAAAGTTGCTCTGCAGCGGGAGACTGATTAGCGACGCAACCGGGTTCGAGAGTTTCTTGGCTAGTTCCTGCGCCTCAGTGGCGCTGGCCTGCGGCGGCGGTGATTGCGCATCCTGGGTTTGGGCCAATGTCCTCCTGGTGCGAGCTGCGAAAGGAGCATCGGGTCTTGACGCTCGCCAATCAAAGCTGACCTGCTCGCCATTGGGCGCACCATCAGTCGTTTGCCAGTTAAGCGGCTTTTGACCGGCGACCCCTAAAGACGCGGAGTCACACTTCGGTTTCACCGGAGGAAGTGCGTCACTAACCACCGCGGCTTGGACGCTGCCACGCTGTGAACCCGTCTGGCCAGCTCCGGTTCCGGGTAAAGAATGAACAATCTTTCCGTCACATGGAGTTAGTGCCGGCTCAGATCGCTGCGGGGTTTCCTGCCCGAAACTGCTGCACGCCAAAAGCCCTATCAACATGGCAGCACCGGTTAGCGTTTTTCCGCTTCTCAATATGCTTGATCTCATCGCTGTATCCCTTCGAATAACTCCATGAACCTCGGCGTGAAGATTCCGCTTTGGTAAAGGTTCGCTCCAAAGGCGAAGAAGTCATCGGTCCAGCCCGGTGAAAGTTCGTAGTTTCCCCTTGTTGATTAATCGAGGTATCGCGGTAGGAAGCGGGTGAATTTCGATTCAGTTATTGCGAAATTAGATTATCCCTTTGCCGAATTATCGCCTACTGTCAGTTCTGACAGGCTGAAAACCTGTAGGGCTTGCTGTCTCCGGCCTCTCGGCAAACGAAAAACCGACAACCTCGACAGGTTCCTCCACTTCGCAGGAATGAGCCGATTATCTGTTTTTGCTCACTGTATTTGCGATTCTCTGTTCGGCAAAATTATGATCTCGACGCGATTCTTCGCGAGCCCGGCAGCGGTTCGAATGGCATTTTTCTATGGAGGAAACGGTTGGGAGACGACCTGCTCGGAATTCCTTTAGTTGTTGTCCTGCTCCCTGTCGCTTTGGGAGGGTAACAAAGCCCGCCAAACCCACACGACTTCCCTACTCCACCGTCACCTCATTCTTAAAGATCCCGGTCCGGCGTGGAGTTTTGACGGGTCCCGGTCAACGCAATTGGGATATTTCATTATTGAAGCGAACGCCGATCAGGAAGTTAGGAGACGGCGGAAACCTGGAGCTTCGCGCAGAGTTCTTTAATGCATTCAACACACCGCAGTTCGCCAATCCGGAAACGAATGTATCGGCAGCGAACTTCGGAGTGATCTCCGCTACCTCCGTCAACCCGCGAATCGTGCAACTGGCCGTGAAGGTCAATTTCTAGCTGGAGCGCCGTTGGAGCCCGAGGGAGCGCAGACGCCGTTGGAGCGCAGGCGGCTCGCCTGCGCTCCTTCGGTGTCGAATCTCAAACCGCAGCTTCCCGCTCCCAGTGACGGTGTCGCGCGATCGCGCTGATAAATTCCCCGGCTAATTCAACCACTCCATCATCAGCACTCGTGACGACACCGGCTTGACCATCAGTCGATGCTTCGTCAGCACTCGCGGGCGTAAGAACCCCCGCGCTTTCCAAAAACTCGACACCAACCCCACTGCCCGCTATCGACTTGCAATGCTTGTAAGCCTCGCTTACAAAATTCGCCGCTTCCGGCTCATTCTTCAGCGCAGCCACACTCGCATCTCCACCAGGCACATAAACCGCATCGAACACGACCGATGTGCCGGTAAGGAAACTGAAATCCGCCTTGACCGCTTCACCGCCAACTCCGGTCACCATTCCCAATCGCGGCGCAACCGTCATCGCTGCCGCACCCGCCGTCATCAACGCCTTCTTCATTTCTAAGACAGCGTTGTCATCAAAACCATCGGCGATCAGGAACGCAATTTTTCGCGTCTTGATACTGCCTTCCGGGAAATTCGGATTGTCGACCATGCTCAAGGTTGGTGAGTTCTCGATCGACTGCGTCCTGCGTTTGGGTTGTACTTTACGCGGATCGACATCGGCAGGAATGCTCATGTTCATGGGCTTGTCCAGCTTCGCCGGCACCGTCGCTCCCAATCCTTCGGCTACTTTGTTGGCCAGAGTCTTGTCGACTTGCGAAAGCAGGAACAACATCCGCTCTCGAATATGCGGCGTTTCCACTTTGCCGAGTTCGAAACGCAAAGCATTGATGATGTGATTCTGCTCCGGCTTCGTCTGGCTATTAAAGAAGAGCGTCGCCTGGCTGAAGTGGTCCATAAAACTCGGGTGGCGCTCGCGAATTTTCCGCGCGTCGATCCGTTCCGCGTAGCTCGTAAAACCGCTCATGTCAGCTCCCGCCTGGAACGGACATCCGCCCTTCAGACTGTTTGGTTCGTAACTTACCTGGCCGCGATTTACCGTCTGACGCATGTAACCGTCACGCTGGTTGTTGTGCATCGGCGCGATCGGACGGTTGATCGGAATCTCGTGGAAGTTGGGACCACCCAAACGAATCAACTGCGTATCAAGATAGGAAAAGAGTCGACCCTGTAATAGCGGATCATTCGTGAAATCAATTCCCGGCACGATATTGCCGGTATGAAAAGCAACCTGTTCGGTCTCCGCAAAGAAATTGTCCGGATTGCGATTGAGAGTCATCTTGCCGATACGTCGCACCGGTACGATCTCTTCCGGGATGATCTTGGTCGGATCGAGCAAATCAAATTCAAAGCTGTGTTCGTCCTTCTCTTCAACGATCTGGACGCCGAGTTCCCACTCCGGATAATCGCCGTTCTCAATCGCTTCCCATAAATCGCGCCGGTGAAAGTCCGGATCCTTGCCTGAGATCTTCTGCGCTTCGTCCCAGACAACCTGATGCAGTCCGAGCAGCGGCTTCCAGTGAAACTTCACGAACCGCGCTTTGCCTCGCTCGTTGATAAACCGAAAAGTATGAACGCCGAACCCCTCCATCATGCGCAGGCTTCGCGGAATAGCCCGATCCGACATCACCCACATGATCATGTGCATCGATTCCGGCATCAGCGAAATGAAATCCCAAAAAGTGTCGTGCGCCGAAGCAGCCTGTGGAATTTCGTTGTGCGGCTCGGGCTTGACCGCGTGAATCAGGTCCGGAAACTTGATCGCATCCTGAATGAAGAAGACAGGGATGTTGTTTCCGACCAGATCGTAATTCCCTTCCTGCGTGTAGAACTTCACGGCAAATCCGCGCACGTCTCGCGCCAGGTCGGTCGATCCGCGAGATCCGGCCACAGTCGAGAAACGAACGAACACCGGCGTCCTGGCCGTTGGGTCTTGCAGGAAGTTCGCTCGCGTCAATTCAGCCATCGGTTCGTACACCTGAAAATATCCGTGCGCCGCGGAACCGCGCGCATGAACTACGCGCTCAGGAATTCGCTCGTGATCGAAGTGAGTGATCTTTTCGCGAAGAATGAAATCATCCAAAAGTGTGGGGCCGCGATTGCCAACTTTGAGCGAGTTCTGATTGTCGTTGATACGGACGCCATGATTCGTTGTGAGGAATTCGCCGGCGCTGTCTTCGACGTTCTTCGCTATGTCATCAAGCTTCGGGTTGTTTTCGCCGTATCCCGCGTTCGCAGGCATCTCTGCGGCTTTCGATTTTGCGCCGACAGGCTTCGCACGATTCTTATCTTTGCTCATTTCAGTCCCTTCCTTGTCATGAGATCTTAAAGCCGGTGCAGGGCACCGCGCCGGCCGCTTTCTTGATAGGTCAATTATGAATAGCTGAACTCAGGCTATCAGGCGCCGGCTTTCCTGGCCTTTGCTTTAGGCGCTTTCGGCTCTTTCGGCGCTCTGGATTTCTTAGCCTCGGCCGCTTCAATCGCGGTTTCGACTTTTCTGACTTCCTCGGGTGGAGGAAGAACCGCCGGCATTCCCAGCGCCTGAATCCAAAGTTCGCGCGTCCACCCGGACGTGTGATAGAGGTGCTCGTCTTCCTCGTCTTCAACCTGCTCGTAAGCCGGTTTCAAGAGCGCGGCTTCCTCCGGGTCGACGCTCTTAGCGAGTTCACCGATCAATTCCCAATTCAGATGGTCTTTGGTTTCAGCCAAGACCACACACTCCGCTGAGACAATTTGCGCGGCCTGCGGATCGGCGGATCTGAGCGCCATTTCCATTGCCTTCACCAGCGAAGTGCCGATGTAGCGAACCACCTTTCGTCCCGGCGTTTCAGCGTTTGGGTCCAGCCCAAGCTTTACCAGAATATTAGTGACCACCTGCACGTGGTTACTGGTTTGATCCAGATATTTGTTCCACTCTTCCTTCAAATCCGGATTGACGGCACACCGCAGAGCTGTCGAATAGACCTGCACTCCACCCTTTTCGGTTTCCAACGCCTGGTACAACAAGTCGACCGGAACATTCGCCAACAGAGTGACCGGAACATTTGCCGGTAATGTATTGTTATTCATTCTTATCCTCACCTCGATTTTGAATTGGACGTAATTAGTCTATTGATTACGCGCTTCACCTTTGCCTGAGTCTTTCTCTACGACTCGCTGAAATCAGAGTAGTAACGCCTTTGAATGCACACACTCATCCGCGTTTTCTTGTGAACGATTTTCAGTCAGTTAGAACAACGTATTGGGGTATGGAGCAATGCTCGTGCCGAGAACACGGACGGAGGAGTTAGGCTTTTTAGATCACAGGCAGAGGCCGAATATCGGCCCAGAGCAGGTGCTTACCTTGACGTTGCCTGTGATTGGAACCGTCACCGGCAGCGTAATCGTTAGTGCTCGTTTGGTCCGATCCGGATTACGGGGTCGACTTGAAGCAGTACGCGACCTGATAGCCGGCGGAGGGCCAAATGAACGCTCTTATCCGGCAATGACATACTTGACTCACTTAACGAACCTCTGATCAAAGTTTCGATCGGCTAGAGCTGAAGTGAACCACGAAATGCCCGAACAAAGTGAAAAACAATGACACGAATCGACGATCGAGTTTTGGTCTTAGCTTTAGCGTGATTTCGCCTTCGGCTTCGTGTGTTTCGTGGTTCATTCGCTTTTGACGTTTATGCGTCCTGGCCTCCTCAAGTGAGTTAAGTATGTTAATGCTCTAAATTCCAGAGAGTCATGAGACCGCCAGACATCGAGCGGTCTTCTGTTTTCCGTCGCTATAGAATCTGTGCGTTCAAGGTCAACGTGCAAAGAGTTCATTTTTATGGTTGACGCGATATAGGCTTGGTGGTAGTTTCGGTGCCCCCATAGCGTGATCTTCAAATTGTTGTCCAATATCGCGTGCGGGTTTACCTTACAAAGGGGTCATGTTCGTTCTCACGGAGCCTCAACAGTTGACTCTCGAAATCTATACCTCTCAGTTCCTGGTAACTGAGATCATTTCTCAAATTTGCGATAAGCCGAATCATCAACAGTCGCTCAAATAGAGACGACTGTAGAATCGTTTAAGTTCATAGGGTAATCGCAGGCGCCGTCAGCGCCGAGCGAAACGGATTACTATTCCTCGCCTGCACTCCAGTTGCCTTTCTGGCCTCGCAAGTTTTGGTTGGCAAATAAGATAGGTTGTTTGCTATGGGCCTCACCCAATCAGATCCTCCGGATGCTCCGCTTGTCAGTTGCATAATGCCCACTCGCAACCGGCGGTCGTTTGTTAGTCAATCCATCTGGTACTTCCTGCGCCAGGATTATCCAAACAAAGAGCTGATCGTTCTGGACGACGGAGAAACCGGACTTGACGATCTGATTCCTGACGACGAGCGGATCCGTTATGTGCGCGTCGATCGTCAGGTGCTGGGCGCAAAGCGCAACCTCGGTTGTGAGCTTGCCCGCGGCGAATTGATTGCACATTGGGATGATGACGATTGGATGGCTCCGCATCGACTCAGCACGCAGGTCAGTGACCTGCTACGTAGCAATGCGGACATCTGCGGCACGCGAGAGCTACTTCATTACCGGCTGGAAGCGGGCGAGGCCTGGCTTTACAAATATCCACGGGCAAACCGTCCCTGGTTGGCTGGCGGCACATTACTCTATCGTCGCGACGCCTGGCGTCGAAAGCCTTTCCCCGAGATCAGAGTCGGCGAAGATAGCGCGTTTGTGCAGCAGCACGCCGAACGGCTGAGCACCTTGTCCGATGCTTCGTTTTATGTAGCGTTGATTCATGCGGGAAACACCAGCTCCAAACGTTTGAGTGATTCCTGTTGGTCACGCCAATCACTGGATCGGGTCAATAAGCTTATTGGCGTTGATCGCGATTTCTATGTCCGACTGCGCAACGAGCGCGCCGTCCCCAAAGCAAGAAATCGTTCGTTCGGCGCGGGGCCGACCCGGAATAATAAGGAGGGCGCAAACAGCCGCCGGGTCAATCGAGCAATCGACGCAGAAATTACGGGCGGGCTACCGTTGGTCTCATGCATTATGCCTACACATAATCGCCCGACCTTCCTGGCCCAGGCTATCGAGTATTTTAATAGGCAGGACTATCCTTTTAAGGAACTCATCATCGTCGACGACGGAACGAATTGCAGCGGACTAATTCCTGGAGATCCTCGCATTCGTCATATTCATCTGCCTAATAAAACGAGTATCGGCCATAAGCGCAATCTGGCATGTGAAGTAGCCAGGGGAGAGATCATTGTCCTCTGGGACGACGACGATTGGTACTCACAAAGCCGCATTTCATATCAGGTAGCGCCGCTGCTGGCGGGCGCCTGCGACATTTCCGCTTTTGACAATAGCCCGGTTTTCCACTTGTCTACGGACTGCTTCTGGGAGTGCACCGCCCAACTTCACGAGCGGATGTTCTACCAGGCCGTGGTCGGAGGCACACTCGCTTTTCGAAAAAGGTTATGGGGCCAAGCTCGTTTTCCTGATACTTCACAGCGTGAGGACGCGGAATTCCTCAAGAGGATGTTGGCGCGACGAGCGCGCCTTAAACGGTTACCCAACGACGGTCTGTTCATTTATGTCCGTCATCAAGTCAACACGTGGCAGTTTACAGCCGGCGAGTTCATAGACGGCGCAGGCTGGAAGCAGGTTGCGCGTCCGCCTTTCCTTCCGGAATCCGATTATAAATTTTACGTCACCGCACAACGTGAGATGCTTGACAGCAGGACTGGCAAGCAATCATCCGTGAAGACCAATCACAAAGAGCCGCTCGTTTCCTGCATTCTTGCCACTGCTGACAGGACACCGTTTCTGCAACAGTCTATTAAGTACTTTCTGAATCAGACCTACAAGAACAAAGAACTAATTGTCGTTGACGATGGTTTGAACCCGGCGAGCGCTGTGATTCCATCCGACCCGAGAATCAAATATTTGAGACTCGAACACAAAGTCAACCTGGGCCAAAAACTGAATCTCGGAATTGAAAACGCCGGGGGAGAAATCATCCAGAAGCTCGATGATGATGACTACTATCATCCGCGATTCCTCGAGGTTACGGTCAATGCCCTGAGACACCGCGATCCAGGGAAAGCCATAGTTGGGTTCGATTGTTTCCTGGTCTTGATTGCTGCGACCGGAGAATTGAAGTTCTCAGGTCGCGGGTGGTGCGCGGGCCAGACGCTCTGTTTCTACCGGAAGCTTTGGGAAACAATCCCATTTCGAGATGTGCCGAGGGCGGAAGATTGGTTCTTTTTGAAGGACCATCCTCACCGGCGAATCAAAATCCAGGAACCCGAACTCTTCATTGCGGTTCGACATCAATGGGGTCACCTCTGGACCAACATCCAGGAGCTCGAGGTTACAGAATACTTTCAACGACAACCGAGCTACAGCAAGTCTCTTGCTCAATGTGTGGCGCCGGAAGACTTTCACTTCTACGAACAACTGCGGAAAGGTTTTACGCAATACGAGATGCATGGTTCGCAGGCGCCTGCCGTCCTACAGCGTACTACTGAGACCTCGTTCACGGCAGACAACCTCGCGAATTAGATGAGCAAACCAAATTTGAAAACGTTGGCGCAAGCTGCCCAACGGCAAAATTCGGAAGGTTAGAAGACAGGAGAAGGAGGAATCAATGCCAGCTCAATTGACATATCCCGGCGTTTATATCGAGGAGATACCCAGCGGCGTTCACACCATAACTGGAGTGAGTACGTCGGACACGGCCTTTGTTGATTTTTTCAAACGCGGGCCGATCGACACGGCCGTTCGCATCACCAGCTTTGGTGATTTTGAACGCGTCTTCGGCGGTCTCGACACGCGCAGTGAAGTCAGCTACGGGATTCAACAATACTTCCTTAACGGTGGCAGTGTGGCCTGGGTGGTGCGCGTGGTCGGGAGGGACTCGGAGACGACTTCTCTCGCTGATCTCACTGCCGCCGTGAGCTTGCAAGGCGGTTCGCCTTTACAAGACACGTTAGAGATCGAGGCCGCGAGTCCGGGCGTGTGGGGAAACAACCTGGAGGTCGCGGTGGACCACAAGTCCGCTAACCCCGCAAGTCTATTCAATTTGGTAGTGCGCGAAGTGGTGACTGTTGGCAACAAACAGCAGATCGTCAATTCCGAAGTGTATCGCAACCTAAGCGTGGACCAGGATAGCCCACGCTATTTCGTTTCCGTCATCAATGAAGGCTCTTCGCTGATTAGGGTGAGCGACGTCGGGTTGGGAGACATGCCGGCCGCAAGCCCCGGCGGTGATGTCATCGGTAATCCGCTACCGGGAGATTTCACCGCGTTCGATGCAACTGGTGGTGACGGCGATGAGCCGGGAGCGGCCGATAATAACTGGGTCAATGGCTCCGGCGCGACGGCCATAAACGGGTCCGATTTGAATAAGACGGGCTTGTTCGCGCTCGACCGAATCGAGCCTTTCATCTTCAACCTCATGTGCATTCCGGCAGCTGCTAATCTCAGTCAGGGCGGCATGGACTCAGTGATTTCCGCAGCGGAAGCTTATTGTCTTGTCAAGCGGGCCTTCCTGATTGTTGACATCGCGGAAAGCGTCGACACCACGGCGGACATGGTTGTCTGGATGACGACGAATGTCGGCTACCGCAACACAAACGCCGCAGTCTATTTTCCCAGGCTGGTGATCCCCGATCCGCTCAACGAAAACCGTCCGCTCAACGTTGCTACCAGCAGCACGTTGGCTGGAGTTTATGCGCGCACGGATTCCGCCCGCGGAGTGTGGAAGGCGCCGGCCGGCACCGATGCGGATCTGCGCGGCGCCAGGCTGGCGGTAAAGATCACCGACGCTGAAAACGGCGCGCTCAATCCGTTGGGCATAAATGCGCTGAGGAATTTTGCGATCTTCGGCAACATCAGTTGGGGCGCGCGCACGCTCGACGGCGCCGACCAGCAGGCGAGCGAGTGGAAGTACATCCCGGTCCGTCGGACGGCGCTCTACATCGAAGAGAGTCTTTACCAGGGGTCGAAATGGATTGTCTTTGAACCTAACGATGAGCCGTTATGGGGGCAGATTCGTTTGAACTTCGGCGCTTTCATGCATGGTCTCTTTCGTAAAGGTGCGTTTCAGGGCTCAACCCCAAAGGACGCCTACTTTGTGAAATGCGACAAAGAAACCACGACGCAGAACGATATCAACAGCGGCATCGTCAACATCATCGTTGGTTTCGCGCCGCTCAAGCCCGCGGAGTTCGTGGTCATCAAGATCCAGCAGATGGCCGGCCAAATTGAAGTCTAAAGGAGGAGATCATGGCCCAATTTAGTGTTAACGCGGACCGTTTCGATCCGTACAAGAATTTCAAATTCCGTATCAAGTGGGACGGTAGATACGTTGCAGGTGTTAGCAAAATCGGCGGTCTGAAGAAAGTCACGGATGTTATCAAGCACCGTGAAGGCGGCGACCCCAGCAGCAGCCGCAAGAATCCAGGCCGTACTGAGTTTGACGCCGTCTCGATGGATCGCGGCGTCACTCATGACCTGGAGTTTGAGAAGTGGGCGAACAAGGTTTGGAATTTTGGAGCCGGACTGGGCAGTGAGGTCTCGCTCAAAGACTTTCGCAAAGACATTTACATTGAGGTCTACAACGAGGCCGGGCAGTTGGCGCTGGCTTACAAAGTATATCGTTGCTGGGTCTCAGAATATCAGGCGTTGCCCGATCTCGACGCCAACGCCAACGCCGTGGCGATTCAGCATATCAAACTCGAGAACGAAGGTTGGGAACGCGATCTCGCCGTAGTCGAACCAAGCGAACCCACGTTCACCGAGCCCGCTTAAGATTATGCGGGCATTAACGGCGGATGACGTCGTCCGTGTCTGGGAGCTGGGCCAGGGGCGCAGCCCGGTGGATCAAGCGGTCGTCGTCTTGTCGGCAGCGTTTCCGGAAATGACCGTGGAAGAGTTACGGCGGCTCAGTCTCGGTCAGCGCAACGCGCACTTGCTGGCAGTGCGCGAAAGTCTCTTCGGTTTTGAACTGGAAGCCTACTCAGAGTGCGGCAACTGCGGGAAGCCGCTGGAATTCCGTCTGAGCAGCGCAACGCTTCGCAGCGTTTCGCCGGCGGACCATTCAGATGAAGAGTTTGAACTGGCTGCGGAAGGGTTCGCCGTGCGATTTCGTCCGCTAAACAGCCTTGACCTGATAGCCGCGTCATCCTGTAGAACCGTTGCGGACGGGCGTCAGTTGCTCGTCGAGCGTTGCGTGGTTGCCGCGCAAAGAGAGCGCGAAACGGTGGCAGCGAGCGAATTACCCGAATCGCTTATTGAGCTGCTGGCGTCGCGTCTCGCGGATTGCGATCCGCAGGCGGAGGTATTGATCGACCTCGCGTGCCCGATCTGCGATTTCCGCTGGTGGTTGCCGTTCGATATCGCCGGCTTTCTTTGTGCGGAGATCCGCGTGCAGGCGCGAAGACTGCTTCGGGAAGTTCAGGCGCTGGCGCGCGCGTTCGCCTGGCGAGAGTCAGACATTCTGGCAATGAGCGCACGACGCCGACGATCGTATCTGGAGATGCTGGGCCAATGAGCGATTTTCTGACAAGGGCATCGGAAGCTGCACTCGGCGTGAGTCGTGCGGTCAAACCGCTCGTTACCTCGCGGTATGCGCCTGGCCCGCGCGAGCCTTTGCTCGAGATGGAGACCATAGTTGATCAATCCACTTCGGTGGGGGCGAGCGCCGCGAACTCCGGGGAGCGACAAGATCGCCCTCCTGGCACTGCTTTGAACGAGCCGGGCAACGCGCACGAACAAACTTCGGAAAACGAAACGCGCGCCGGGGATAGAGTTGGTGCGTCTGAGACTAGTGTGAGGGAGACTGTGAATAGATTGCCCCTCAGCGCGCGGCAGGACGAGCCTTCTCCCGGAGTGCAGCCTCTCGAGCACACAGCGGAATCAATAACCGAACACAAAGAAAACTCTCTTTCAACGGTCCTGGATGATCGCAGGCCTGTAGACGCGAGAGACTCTTTACCGCCAGCGGCCACGGTTCCCGAATCCGCGGGCGAACCTGAAGATAATCTAACTACCTCACTGGTCGCGCCGCTGTCAGCGCGGTCGATCAGTATTGAGGCTACCGAGACTCAATCCGCTGCGACGGACGCAACGATTCTCGAGTCTGAACGGACGAGCAATGGCTCTTTCTCGCCTGCGGATCAAACCAACCTGGATGATTCGGGGACTGGCAGGCGCGATGCTGTCGTTACAAGCAAACTCGAAGTAGCGGTTAGCGCCGGCGATTACGCGAAACGTCCCGGTGATCGATTCAACGAAACTGTGATCGTGAAGACCAGGCCTAACGAAGTCAGCAGGACTGACTCTGAGGGCCATCTCGATCAGCCGTCGTTTAGTTTGCGAGATGAATCGAGCGCGCCCGACAACTCAATGCGCCGGTCCGTGACGGCGCGCGCCATTTCAGAAACATCTATTTCAGAAGCATCCATTTCAGTTCGCGGGGAGCAGGATTACCCTGGGCCGCCGACGATTCGCGTAACCATCGGGCGCATTGATGTGCGCGCCGTCACGCCGCCCTCGCCGCCCGTCCAACCGACCGCGCCGACGCAACCAAAGTTGTCGCTCGAAGAATATCTGCGGCAGCACAACGGGAGGCGTTCATGAGCAACTTTCTTGCGATTGCAAGTGTGACGGCGGCGCTGAGCGAAGTTTTGCAGACAGCGGTTGGCGATGATGTCACGGACGCAATCGTCACCACCGGCCGACCCGACGGCACCGGAACGCCGGCCACGAGCGTGAATGTTTACCTTTATCAGGTGACGAGCAACGCGGCGCTGAGCAATTCGGATTTGCCGACGCGGCGTGCTAATGGCGAGCTGGTGCACCGCCCGCAAGCCTGGCTCGATTTGCACTACCTGCTGACTTTTTTTGGCGAGGAAGCCGCGTTCGTTCCGCAGCGACTGTTGGGCAGCGCGGTGCGCACGCTGCACTCGCGGCCGGTATTGACGCGTGATCTGATTCGACAAACGATTGCCAACCCGAGGTACGATGACTTCCTCGCCACGTCAAATCTCGCGGACGCCGTCGATCTGGTTAAGTTTAGTCCGCTCTCACTTTCGCTCGAGGACCTGTCAAAACTCTGGTCCGTCTTTTTTCAAACTCCATATAGTTTGTCGGTCGCTTACCAGGCCTCGGTCGTGATGATCGAGGGCGAGAGCTCCGCGCTTTCGGCCTTGCCGGTGCGGGCGCGCAACATCTATGTTGCGCCTTTCCGTCAACCGATTGTTGAAGCGGTCACGTCAGCCGCTGGAGTTAGCGAGCCGATCGTTTCTACTTCGACACTGATCGTTACGGGAAAGGGACTGCGCGGCGACATTACTCAGCTCACTATCGGCGGAGTCGAGCTAGTCCCGACGCCGTCCGACATAAGCGACACCCGCATCAGTGCGACGATTCCCGCCGGCCTGCACTCCGGAGTTCAGGGCTTACAGGTGGTCCAACCGAGGCTGATTGGCACGCCGCCCGTCGCGCATCCCGGCGTGCAATCCAATCTCGCGGCTTTCGTTCTGCACCCTACCATCAACAAAAAGCCTGACGGCATCCCGGACGTCGTTGTGTCCGCGGTGGTCATCGCCGTAGATGGCACGCGCTCGGCCGACCTAACGGTGAAACTCACTCCGACGGTTACCAGGAAGCAAAGCGCCGTATTGCTGTTGAATGAATTCAACCCACCAGCCGAACGCACGGCGCGGGCGTTCAGCTTCAGCGCCTCGCCTCACAACACGCCCGAGGACCCGGCAGAGACCGACACGCTGGTGTTTCCGTTCAGCCGTGTCTCGCCGGGTGACTATTTGATGCGGGTGCAAATCGACGGAGCGGACAGCCCGCTCGAACAAAGCGCCGACCTGAATAACCCGGCGTTCGTTGGTCCAAAGGTGACGATTCCTTGAGCGAACCCGAGAGCAACAACTGGAGCGAAAACAATAAGCGCTACTTGACGGCGGCCGTCGGCGTTGTGCGCGCGGAGCTCGAAGACCACCTGGCCGGTTCGCCTGCCGAGAGCGAGACGCCCGTACAAACTGATGAGCCGCGCGACCGGGTTGGTGAAGCCGAGGAAGGGTTAGCGGCGGCCGCATCTGCGATGTCCGAACCGTCAGCGCTCCAGACGCTCAGCACGATGCTTGGTCTATCTGCATTTGAGCGTAACGTGCTGCTGCTTTGCGCGGGAGTCGAACTGGATTCCGATTTTGCCGCGCTCTGCGCCAGGGTGCAACGCGATCCCGCGCGCGACTTTCCCAGTTTCAGTCTCGCGCTGGCCGCGCTGCCCGAGGCACATTGGAGCGCGATGAGCCCGGCGTCCCCGTTGCGATATTGGCGCCTTATCGAAGTCGGCAGTGGACCAGTGTTGACGCGCAGCCAACTCCGCATCGATGAACGCATCTTGAACTACCTGACCGGCGTGCAACACCTTGATGACAGGCTGGCCGGCTTTATCGTACCGCTTCGCGAGGCCGGAGAGTTGGTTCCCTCGCATCATGCTCTGGTTCACCGGATCGCCGCTTCATGGGCTGACGTATCTGGGACGCCGTTGCCGGTAGTTCAGCTCACTGGGGCGGAGTTGACGGATATGCGTTCAATCGCTGTTGCTGCTTGCGGCGCACTTGGCTTGCGAGTCTGTTTACTCTCAGGCCCCTCGCTGCCGCTCGGCGCCAGTGAGCTGGACGGCTTGATCCGTCTCTGGAAACGAGAAGCAGGTTTGAGCAACTCTGCGTTGCTACTTGAATGCCATGAACTCGAGGCCAGCGACGTGGCGCGAGCGGCCGCGATCAATAGACTCATCGGCAGTCTCGACAGCCCGCTGATCATCAGCAATGCGGAACGGTGGCGCAATCAGTTGAAGCCGCTCCTGACATTCGAGGTGCGCAAACCGACCGTGCGCGAGCAGCGAGACATTTGGCAAGCAACGCTGAAGGACACGCCGTTCAATCTCAACGGCGAGGTCGGTGCGATTGCTTCTCAATTCGATCTCAGCCGGGAAAAAGTTCTCGCCGCGCACACCCTGGCGCTGGGCCAAAGGAAGTCTACCGAAACAGGAAAAGTGGAGACGGCCGCCGGGTTTAGCGAGGCATTGTGGAATGCCTGTCGCAGGCAGGCGCGGCCGCGGCTTGACGATCTGGCCCAACGCATCGAACCCGCCGCGACGTGGGACGACCTGGTCCTGCCCGGCCGGCAATTGCAAACCTTACGCGAGGTCGCAGTGCATGTGCGCCGGCGCGTGACCGTATATGAGACATGGGGATTCGAGAAGAAGGGCGCGCGCGGCCTCGGCATCAGCGCGCTTTTTTCCGGAGTTAGCGGCACCGGTAAGACAATGGCGGCTGAGGTCCTGGCAAACGAGCTGCGGCTCGATCTTTATCGCATCGATCTGAGCGCCGTAGTCAGCAAATACATCGGCGAGACGGAGAAGAATCTTCGTCGCGTCTTCGATGCAGCGGAAGAAGGCGGCGCGATTCTGCTGTTCGATGAAGCCGACGCGCTCTTCGGAAAACGGAGCGAAGTGAAAGATAGCCATGATCGTTACGCGAACATAGAAGTCAGCTATCTATTGCAGCGCATGGAAGCCTATCGCGGACTGGCGATCTTGACGACCAATTTGAAAAACGCGCTGGACCCGGCGTTCATGCGCCGCATTCGCTTCATCGTGCAATTCCCTTTTCCCGATGCTGCGCAACGCGCGGAAATCTGGCGGCGCATCTTTCCCGCTGAAACACCGAGGGAAAATCTGGACGCCGAGAAACTGTCACGACTAAACGTGGCGGGCGGCAACATTCGCAACATCGCATTGAACGCAGCGTTCCTCGCCGCCGATGCCGACGAACCCGTGCGCATGACGCATCTACTGTCCGCCGCGCAGGGTGAGTACACAAAACTGGAGAAGTCTCTTACTGACGCAGAAGTCAGAGGTTGGGTATGAGTATGAACAGAGATCATCAGGCGCCATTGTTGACTGAACCTGCGGAACCAACAAGCAACCGCCAAGCGGGAACTCCGGCTTGGTCGATTGGTGCGGCGAATCAGTCTGCGCGCTCGAGTGATCGAGCTCCGAACGTACGTCAGCACTCAGTTGAACTGCACATCGAAGAACTGGTCTTGAACGGCTTTACCCACAGCGATCGGTATCGGATCGGCGAAGCGCTTGAGCAGGAGTTGACGCGCCTTCTCAGTGAAGAGGGCGCACCGATCGCTTTCACGCAAGCTATTGATATCGCGAATTTGAATGGAGGGGCAATCGACTTGAAGCCGGGCTCTAACCCCGAAGCCGCCGGCATTCAACTGGCGAGGGCAATTTACGGAGAGCTGGGATAATGGACAAAGCAGCTCAAACTACCGCAACAGGTTCCCCGTCACCCTGCTTCACGCCGGTTCAGCACGGCCTCGTACAACGCAAGTGTGCTTGCGGCGGATCATCGGCCCTTACCGGCGAATGCGCAGATTGCGAGAAGCAGAAGCTTTCGCTGCAACCTTCGACTCAAAACTCGGAAGTCGAGGGTCTAAACGACAAAGGCGTGCCGCCTATCGTGCACGAGGTGCTGAACTCGTCCGGTCAGCCGCTGGATCAGATGACACGAGCATTTATGGAACCGCGGTTTGGTCACGACTTTAGCCGCGTCCGCGTGCATAGCGGTGCGCGTGCGGCTGACTCGGCTCGGGCAGTGAATGCGTTGGCTTACACCGTCGGACAGGATGTAGTCTTCGGCGCCGGGCAGTATCGCCCGGACAGCGTTGAGGGCCGATCGCTCTTGACCCATGAGCTGACTCACACAATCCAACAAGGAGACGGCAGCGGATTTAGTGCTTCGTCGATATCGGGCGTCGGAGATGCTGCTGAGCTCGAAGCAGAGAAGGCTGCGCAAGTCATTAACGACGGAGGCGCGATCCACTCGGTGGGGACAGTAGCGCCACATTTGGCGCGTCAGGCTGACGCTGGTCTTCCCGGCGGTGTACCCAGTCTACCTACGGTGACAACTTTTGGGGTAACTCCCAGCGCGCCTCCTACCGGATGCAAGGTTGACGTCCGGGCAACGCACATCGGCGGCATCCTGAGCAGTCTACCGATATGGCATACGTTTGTTGTGTATACAGATACCGCGGGAGCCGAATTTTATTTCCGAGGCGGACCCGGTGGAAGTTGCCCAAAGGTTGACGCCGGACAGTACGGAACAATCACAACGAATAACGGACCCTACACCGCAAGCACCGTTGATTGGTCTCCCGGCGCACCGTCAGTAACTGTGTTATCCGGCCCCACGGCCTGCGGCAGGGATTCTTGTTTTGCATCGCAGCTGAGTCGGATCAACGGCCTGTGCACGCCCTATGCACCGACCGGTCCTAACAGTAATACGGTGGCGAAAACGTTGCTTTCAAAATGTGGCGTGCCGGTCAACAAACCGGTGACAGTGGCGCCGGGTTGGGGTGACCCGGATCTCTAAACTCTTAGTAGCGTGCCCGACAATCAGATGTTATGAGGAAAAAGAATCTGACCGACTGGAAAGCGATGGCGAATGAAGCGGAGGTTAAGCAAACTTTGCAAACCTATTTGCCGGAAGGAACGACCTTGTCCGAGGTTAAGCTTTTCGCCGCGCAACATGGACTTGATTGCCCGGAATTCGCAAATAACGTCTTGCATTGTTCAGCCTTGGCAGCGAGCGGGATGCGTTTTGTGCGAGCGAAGTGGCTCATCGAGTTTCATTTCGACGACAAATTGACGGCGATAGAAGTAACCAAAGGCCTGATCGGGCCTTAGGGATAAGCAATGCAACCAGGCGCCGTGCTGGAACGAAAACTTGGCAGGCTCATTGCGGAGCAAGGTATGCCCGTTTCATTCAGCGTGGCGCTCAGGCATCGCTCCTGGACGGAGGAGATTTCGAATTGGCTTCGGACGCGCGCGCGGAAGCGATTGGCGCCGAGATCGCGCGCACACTGTACGGAGGATTAAACAGATGAACATGCAGGTAACAAAGAAAGCGAAATCCGCGCCGGCAGCTTCGAACTCTTGCACCCGTGCACCCGGCTTGCTGTTGCAACGGAAGTGCGCGTGCGGAAGTAAGCTGGACTCAACCGAACCCTGCGACGATTGTTTCCAGAAAGAGACAACGCTCCAGCGCCGGGCGACTAACGACGATCAGCAGGCTGGCGTCCCGAACATCGTGCAAGATGTATTGCGCGCACCAGGACAACCTCTCAATTCAAGCGCGCGCGCCGCGATCGAGCCTTACTTCGGACATAGCTTCGGCCAAGTGCGCGTGCATACCGACGGGCCGGCAGCGGATTCCGCGAAGTCAGTTAATGCTCTGGCGTACACGGTTGGCGATCATATCGTGTTCGCAGCGGGCCAGTATTCGCCAAGTTCGATTAGCGGCATGAAGCTCTTAACGCATGAACTAACTCATGTGGTCCAGCAACAATCGGGTGCGGTTGCGGGTCAACAGGGTATCGGGCCGGCAGACGCCATACACGAACAGCAAGCGGACGACTTTGCGGATCGAGTCTCGCGGATGATGACGCAGATGAAAATGTCGCAAAGAGATTCTTCTTCCATCATGAATGGTCTTGATAAGGGAATGAGCGAGGACGAAGACACGCAAATGTCCACCGAGCCGCTCGATCCCAGATTTCTATATCAAAACGGAACGACGACCTGTACGTTTCCAGCCGGTACGCCTTCAACGGTCATCAACAACACCGATTGCGCCAGCCCCTGTACTAGACGACACGAAGGAGTCCACTTCACTGACATTACTCCCTGCTGCGCAAAGGCGGGTACGGCTCACGCCGCAGCCGCCACACCAGCGGCGAAGCAAACGGTCGAGAATCAATTCTTTGCCTGGATGAGTGGTAATCGGAGTTGGTTTGAATGTCGCGCTTACGCGGAGAGTGTCAGGTGCGCCGATGAAATGATCGCCGCTAGAAACTGCACCGGAACGCCGGCTCCGGCTGACACTGCCTGCTGCGCTACCCTTGCTGCTTATCGCGCGGATAAGGAAACTCGTCGCGCTAGCAATTGCGCCGCCGGCGGCAGTCTTTCCGCCTGTCCCTTCCCGTAAGCCGACAAGTGAATTCGGGAGGCTGACAAGCGACAAGATGGGGCGGCGATGTTTTGCGACTGGATCTGGCGACGAAAGTGTCGCGGACCAGCAAGACCATCGGCCGCAGTGGGGGTTACGAGCAAAGTTGCCTGGCAGTCGCAACCAGCGCCGGGCCGGAGGGTTATCTCGACTTATGGAACAACAGATTACGCTTTTGTCGGATCAGGAAATTCACCTTGACCTGCCGCTGTCCGGTTACCGGCTCATTCCCGGATACAGTGGAAAGGTCGGTTTACCCTTTGAGATCTATCTGCGTCTGTACGCGGTTAAGGGCGATGAGAAGAACCTAATTGCCGGGCCGCCGGATCTTTCGCGGTTCGTCACGAGCGTGGCGGACGAAAACGCAGTCTGGCGTTTTCTGCGTCTGTTCACCTTTCCGGACAGTCATTATCTTTTTCAGAAAGACGTTTACACCATTGATCTGGAAGTGGCGCCTTTGGCTTCACCGACCGGCGTTGGAATGATCTCGCCGGAAACAGCTCAGCGGATCGGCTACGAAGCGCGTGAGGTCAAACTAGAGCACGACGAATACATTACCGGCCACGACCTGATGCGCGCCGCTCCAGTCAACAGTTCAACGGCAATCGAAGTGCTACGTCGCCGAGAAGCGCTTTCTCGAGACGGCGCCTATCGGTTCATTGAGGACAGGATGAAAGGAGAGATAGGACGTCAAGATGTCATCTTCCCCTCTTATGAGTAAGCAGCATGCACGCGACGGCAGTCAACTGATAGGCCCTCATTTTCTGAGGTCCGGTCAAGAATAATGCAAGGACCAATACGACCAAGCAACCTGAACAATTCGTGAAGGGCTGATCCATGAGCACATTTCCCGGTTCTCCGAAAGTACAGAAAGGCGCGATCGTCGGACTTGATCCCTTCAACCCGCTGGCGAGCGTGATCGTGTTTCAGTACAACCCCGAAGCTCTCACCCGCACGCTGACCGCGCAGACAACCGGCGGCACCAACCCGGGAGAGGCCCTGCGCCTGAAGGGACCGCCGCAGGAGAACATCACCGTCGCCATGGATATCGACGCTGCCGACCAACTGGAAAGGCAAGACGGTATCGCCACGACGATTGGCTTGTATCCGACGCTCTCGTCCCTGGAGATGCTGCTCTATCCGAAGTCGGCGTTGGTCATTGCGAACGAAGTATTGATGGCCGCGGGAGTCATCGAGATCATTCAGCCGGAAGCGCCGCTCACGCTTTTCATTTGGGGCCCGAGGCGCGTGATGCCAGTGCGCCTGACTACCTTCAGCATCACCGAAGAAGCATTTGATACGAACCTGAATCCGATACGGGCCAAAGTGAATCTCGGTTTGCGCGTTTTGAATTACCAGGATCTGGGTTTGTTCAGTGTCGGCGGAGCGCTGTTTATGGTCCATCAGATTGTCAAAGAAGTGATGGCTACGATCGGTGGCGTCGGCAATGTCGCCGCAATCGGAACGACGCTTTAAGAATCACCGGGAAGGAGCTTGAAATGTTCGATAAGAGTAGTCGCTACTCCAGTCTTGAAACCACAAAGAAGCGTGTTTCGGATCAGGATGACGGGACGCGCGAGGTGCGGTATGTGCGCCGCCGCATTATTCCCTCGAGCGAGAATCTTACAACTCTGGTCGAACACACAGTCGCGCAGGGCGAGCGGCTCGACAACATCACGGCGCGCTATCTGGGCGACCCCACGCAGTTTTGGCGTGTTTGCGATGCTAATGAGGTGCTCCAACCGGAGGAGCTGGAAGAAACAGGACGCGTGATCGAGATCGCGATGCCTAACATCTAGGGGAGATCATGTTAGCCAGCCAACTCAGCGTACGCATGATTCTGTGGATGGGCCAGACGGTACCGTTGCCGGCGCCGCCCGAGGTGTTGCAGGCACTGACCAACCTGCAGGTTACCAACGATGCGGAGAATGGCGACGGTTTCCAGATCACTTTTGAACTCAGCAGGAGCCAACCCACTGATTACAGCCTGTTACAAAGCGGGGCACTGGCCCCATCTACGCGCGTGATCATTGGCGTGTTGATAGGTGCTACTCCGGAGGTGCTGATCGACGGGATCATTACGCATCAGCAGCATGCGCCAAGCGCCGATCCCGGTTCGAGCACGCTGACCGTAACCGGGAAAGACGTCAGTATCATGCTCGATCTGGAAGAGAAAAATGAGAAGTACGAAAACCAACCGGACTTCCTGATCGTCACCCAACTGATTGCGAGCTATGCGCAGTACGGACTGGTGCCGCAAGTAACGCCGACCACTGACGTGCCCATAATCGTCAATCGCATTCCGCGCCAAAACGAGACCGACTTCAAATTTATCCGGCGGCTGGCTGAGCGCAATGGCTTTGTCTTCTACATCGAGCCGCTGACGTTTGGCGTCAATACGGCTTTCTGGGGACGATCGACTCGGGTTGGCCTGCCGCAGCCAGCCTTGACCCTGGGACCTGGACCAGCCGCGAATCTCAAGTCTTTGCACTTCACGCAGGATGCGCTTGCGCCGGTCAACACCAGCGGCACCTTCGTCGAGCCCATCACTAAGACCGCGATTCCGATTCCGCCTTTGCCGTCTCTGCGTATTCCGCCGCTCGCGTCGACGCCCACGCCGGCGCTGCGCACAGTGCTGCTGCGCGACAGTGCCAATCAGAATCCGGCGCAGGCCGCAACGAACGCGCTGGCTCGGGCGACTAATGCGCCTGATTCGGTGAACGGAACCGGCGAGATCGACAGCATTCGTTACGGCAACGTGCTGCGGGCACGCAAGCTGGTCGGCATTCGCGGCGCGGGCCTCTCTTATGACGGCAACTACTTCGTAAAGAGCGTCACGCACACCTTCACGCCCGGTGACTACAAGCAGAGTTTCTCGGTCAGCCGGGAAGGAACTGGTGCGCTGTTGCCGATAGTCATTCCCTGAGGAAAGCACACAATGGGTAATCAATTCTTCGGAAAATTTCGCGGTACCGTAACGGACATTAAGGATCCGTTGATGATGAATCGCGTGCGGGCCAAAGTGCCGGATGTAATGGGCGATCAAGAGAGCGGGTGGGCCATGCCGTGCCTGCCCTTTGCCGGCAGCGGCCTGGGCTTTTTTGCGTTGCCGACGGTCGGAACGGGAGTCTGGATCGAATTTGAACATGGTGATCCGGACTACCCGATCTGGGCCGGATGTTGGATAGGTTCACTGGCCGAGGCGCCTTCCGATCTGCTCGCGCCGCCTTACAAAAAAGTGATCCTCAAGACCGAAGGCGGACACAGCATCATCCTCGACGACACACCGGGCGTCGGCGGCATCACGCTGGAAACTTCCGGCGGACAAAAGATTGTGCTGAACGCGACCAGTGTCGAGATAACCAACGGGCAGGGCGGCACGATCAAGATGACTGGTCCAAAGGTAGAAGTAAACGACGGCGCGTTTGAGGTGATTTGAATATGCCAGGATATCTCTTACACATGGGAGCCACGGTGCTTTGCGCGCACGGGGGACAGGCGCAGCCGACGGTTCCCAATCCTCGAGTCAAAGTGGGCGGCCAGCAGATAGTCACGCAGCCGACGGCATACACGGTTGCGGGCTGCAGCTTCCCGCCGCCGCCATCAGGCAACGGTCCCTGCGTGACGGCGCAATTCACGACGGGCGCAACTCGCGTGAAGGCGGGTGGGCAACCGGTCCTCTTGCAGGACAGCCAGGCCACATGCACGCCGACGGGAACGCCACTCAATATTGTGATGACGCAGGTGCGCGTGAAGGGCACGTGAGAAGGAGCATCGATGCAGCTCGATTATCCGTACGACTTTGACAGCCGCGGCCGCACGGCCGAAACCGTCGATGACGAGCACATTCGCGATCTGATCGAACAATTGCTGTTCACCACACCCGGCGAACGTGTGAATCGTCCTACGTTTGGCAGCGGCGTGCTGCAATTGATCTTCGCGCCCAACAGTCAGGCGCTGGCTTCCGCGACGCAGGTGACGGTGCAGGGCGCGCTGCAACAGTGGCTCGGCGATTTGATTCAAGTCGAAGCCGTAGACGTGCAAAGCGAGGACTCGACTCTGCGCGTGCTGGTCCAATACACGGTGCGGCGCAATCAACAGCGACAGGTGGCCGAATTTGTTAGAGAAGGACAAAGCGGATGATCTATTTTTGCTGTGATGAGCGCCGCCGTGCGTTGGTGCGCGATCACGGATTCGTGGATGGCGTCGACTATAACGGCATCGATTTTCTCGAAGTGCTGGATAACGACGCGCCGGACGCGGACGACCGTCAGCGCTTCCTGTTCGTGCACTTCCTCAAGTCGCTGGCTTCCGCGCCCCTGGGGGCGGACAATGTGGTTATCCAGGGTGGCGAACGAATACGCGATATCGCGGTGGTCGATGCGACGATCGGCATGGACGAGCAGGCAAACGTCCTCACGGTCGAAGTCAATCAACCCGGCGATTATTCGATCTACACTCTTCGCCTGGTCCAGGGCGCTCGCCACACAGCGGGAAGCAGCAGCGACGAGCCACCTCCAGGTTTCGACCCGGTGCTCTCAGCAATTCCCTTCTCTTTTAAGGTTGAATGTCCGAGCGACTTCGATTGTCGCACCGATCAAATCTGCTCAGCCGAAGCGGAAACCGAGCCGGAAATTGATTATTTGGCGAAGGATTACAACAGCTTTCGCCGGCTGATGCTCGATCGTATGTCGGTGCTGATGCCGCAATGGCGCGAGCGCAATGCCGCGGACCTGGGGGTGGCGCTGGTCGAGCTGCTCGCTTACGTCGGCGACCATCTTAGCTATCAACAGGACGCGATTGCTACGGAGGCGTATCTCAACACTGCACGCCGCCGCGTGTCCGTGCACCGGCACGCGCTCTTGATCGACTACTTCATGCACGACGGCTGCAACGCGCGCGCCTGGGTGCAGGTGCGAACTGGTTCCGATGACGTAGAGCTGCTCAAAGGAACGCGACTGCTAACTCGCGTCGCGGGCTTGCAGCAGGAAGTCGTCAATCCAGAAACAAACAAAGAGGCAATGCGCCAGATCACCGCCGCGGCGCCGCAGGTTTTTGAAACAATGGCGGACGTCACACTCTACGCCGACCACAACGTAATCGAATTCTACACGTGGGGCGATGAGCGTTGTTGTCTGGCTGAGGGCTCGACGCGCGCGACCTTGAAAGGCAAGTTGCCAAATCTGCATGAAGGCGACGTGCTTATCTTTCAGGAAGTAATTGGACCACTGACCGGCGTCGATGCAGATGCTGATCCGTCTCATCGACACGCGGTCCGCCTCACGATAGTGGAAGAGTCAGTCGACAAGCTGGTAATTGATCCTGAAACGAACAAGGCGCAAGCGCTGACCGAAATTGAATGGCATGCAGACGACGCGTTACAGTTCGCGCTCTGCATCTCGACTCGCACCGACAACTCCCAATACAAAGACAACGTCAGCGTCGCGTATGGCAACATTGTGCTTGCCGATCACGGGCAGACTTTGGAGTCGGAAGAGATCGGCACGGTCCCCGCCGCTGATGAATCACTCGCGACCGTTACGTCCACCGCAAGCGATCGCTGTACGGACCACGCTTCCCAGTCGGTGCAGCCGAATTTTCGCCCGCGACTCAAGGAACAGCCGCTAACGCAGGCCGCGCGTTTGAAACCGCTGCAGGACGGTTCGCCACTGCCGTTTGCGCGGAATCCTGATGCCTCCGCCGCCGGCGCCTTTCGTTGGGAGATGAAGGACGTATTCCCGGAGATCTTTCTCGAAGATTCCAACGGTCGGCCTTGGGCGCCGCAACACGACTTGTTATCCAGCCACTCCTTCGCGGAAGAATTTGTGGCTGAGGTCGATGATGATGGACGCGCGACCCTGCGCTTTGGCGACGATCAATATGGTTTGCAGCCGGCATCCGATGTCGAATTCACCGCCACTTACCGCATCGGAAACGGAACTGCTGGAAATGTCGGCCCTGAATCACTGGCCCATATTCTGACCTCCGACAACCGCATATCCGGCGTGCATCAGCCGCTGCCGGCAAGTGGCGGCACCGATCCGGAAAGCATTGAGCATGTGCGCCGAGTTGCCCCAAGCGCGTTTCGCATTCAGGAACGCGCTGTCACGCCTGACGATTATGCCGAAGTAGCTGAGCGTCATCGCGAAGTGCAGAAGGCCGCGGCTACCGTGCGCTGGACCGGTAGTTGGCGAACGGTTTTTTTGACGATTGATCGCCTGAATGGACGGCCTGTCGATGCCGAATTCGAACAGGATATACGGCTGCATCTCGAACGGTTTCGCATGGCCGGTCATGATATCGAAATCGATGGGCCACAGTTCGTGCCTCTGGAAATCGAGATGACTGTTTGCGTTCAGCCACATTATTTCCGCGGCGACGTGCGGGCCGCGCTGCTGCAGGTTTTCAGCAACCGGATTTTGCCTGACGGCCAGCGCGGCGTTTTTCATCCGGACAAATTCACCTTCGCTCAGCCGGTCTATCTCAGCACGCTGTATGCGGCCGCGCAAAAAGTTGCAGGCGTCCGCTTCGTCACGATTGAAAAGTTTCAGCGACTGGGAAGCCCCAGCCGTGTTGCGCTCGACGAGGGTGTGTTGACGATCGGCCGGTTGGAGATCGCACGCCTCGATAACGATCCGAATTTTGCCGAGCGCGGCGTCTTTCGGTTGACACTGGAGGGCGGAGAATGACTTTGTCATTGGACCAACCGAAACTCAGCTTGAATGACTGCGGTTGCTGCGCCGGAATTGCGGTCGAGACGCCGAGGGGCATCGACAACCGGCCCGGCCTGTCGGCGATCGCTTATCGCATCGGTACTCACTCGCAATTCAAAGCCAGCATGCTGGCCCGGCTTTCCGAATCGGGTTTGGCTGAGCTGCGCAATCTAAAGACGCGCGACGACGACGATTTCACGATCGCCTTGCTCGACGCGTGGGCGCTTACCTCCGACGTGCTCACGTTCTATCAGGAGCGCATCGCAAACGAATCGTATTTACGAACGGCCACCGAACGTCGCTCGGTTATCGATCTGGCCCGGTTAATAGGTTACGAGTTACGGCCGGGCGTCGCGGCGAGTACGTATCTGGCTTTCACTCTCGAGAGCGCGGCGGGCTCGCCGGAAGCTGTGACGATCGCCAAGAGGCTGAGAGTGCAGAGCATTCCCGGGCCTGACGAAAAACCGCAGAGTTTTGAGACGGTTGAGGATTTCACCGCCCGGGTGCAATGGAATTCGCTGAAGCCGCGTCAGACCGAATTGCGTTACCCGGTGTCCGGCCAGGTAAAGACGTATCTGACTGGCGTGACGACGAACCTCAAACCGGGCGATCCAATTCTTATTGTCGGTCAAGAGCGCGCGTCGAGTAAGGATAATGATAACTGGGAGATTCGCCGCCTCCTCGCGGTCGAGCCGGATGCGGCGAATAACCGCACGTTGGTGCGTTGGCGCGCGCCGCTGGGCAGCCGCGTGCCACCCAGTGACTCGCCACGAAAGGGCACGAAGGTTTACGCATTTCGCCTGCGAGCTTCGCTGTTCGGCTTTAACGCGCCGGGATTAAAGACCCTCCCGGTGGCGCTCCGCGTCGGCGAGGCCGCGCCGAAAGGCGCTCCGCCTCCAGAATTTTTGCCCGGAGCTTATGTCGGCCGCGAGTCCTCATGGGCCGATGCGAGATTTGCCGAAGGGACTGAGAAGATCAACCTGGACTCAACTTATAGCCAGGTGGTTCTTAATAGTTGGATCGTGCTGGTAAAACCCCAAAGCACGAGTGATGACGGTATTAGGACGTTCGACCCCTACGCCGAACTCTATAAGGTGAAAAAAGTAGGCGAAGTAACAAAAGTCGACTTCAACATCAGCGCGAAGACGACGCGCGTGGATATCTCTGGTGAGAACATCGAAAAGTTTGCGCCGCGCGACACAACCGTCTTTGCCCAAAGCGAATTGTTAGAGTTGGCCGAAACACCCATTACCGACCCGGTGGGAGGGAGCGAGATAGTTCTCGACATAGTCGTCGACGGACTGGCAGAAGGCCGGAAGCTGATCGTAACGGGCAAGCGCATGCGCGCGATCATCGAACCTACGCGCTCGCCCCTGGTTCTGACTTCATTGGACGGTTCCGCAACAGTCGCCCTGACTGCCGGTGACAGTCTGGTCGTGACCGGACCGCGGATCGAAGTGGAAGGTAATCCGAATCAAATGACCTGGCGGCTCGTCGACAAGACCGGCTTCGAAGGATTTGTTACCGCCCCGAAAGACAAAATTACTTTTGCTCCGGTGAGGGACGCGGATACGGTTATCAGCGAAGTAATCCAACTGGACGAGGCCGTACTGAGTGCGGACGCGGAACACACGATTCTCAAATTGGTCCGGCCGCCGCAGAGCGCTTTCGCCCTCCAGAATGTTTACGATCGCGCGACGGTTACGATTTCCGGGAACGTTGCCCTCGCCACCCACGGCGAAACCGTCAAAGACGAAGTACTTGGAAGTGGTAATGCCGGTCAGGCCTACCAACGCTTCACGCTACGTCAATCACCCCTAACCTACACCAGCGCCGACGGTCCCAGCGGCGGAGAATCGACGCTCGAGGTCCGCGTCAATGATCTGAGGTGGGCCGAGGTGTCTACTCTTTTTGGTCATGGCCCGCGCGAACGAATCTACGTAACCCATATTGATGACGACCAGACTGCCACGGTCCAATTTGGAGACGGCGTCACCGGCGCGCGTCCGCCGATCGGCAACGAGAACGTCAAGGCGACCTATCGAAAAGGCACCGGGCTGGCCGGCTTGATGGCCGCGGGCCAGCTAAGTTTGCTGATGACCCGGCCGCTTGGCGTTAAGAGTGTGATCAACCCGCTCGCCGCGAGCGGCGCGCAGGATCCGCAGCAACTCGAAGATGCGCGTACCAACTCACCGTTGACGGTGCTGACTCTTGATCGCATCGTTTCGCTGCGCGACTACGAAGACTTCGCGCGCTCGTTTTCAGGTATCGCGAAGGCGCTGGCGACCTGGATATGGAACGTACACACGCGTGGCGTCTTCATCACGGTAGCGGGGATTGACGGCGCTGCGGTCGCAGACGATGCGCCACTTCGCGGAAGTCTGGTTTCGGCAATTTCGAAATCGGGCGATGCCCATGTGCCGGTAACCATCAAGTCTTACCGCGGTGTGACGTTCAAGCTGCAGGCCAATG
Source organism: Pyrinomonadaceae bacterium (assembly GCA_963702045.1). Classification (GTDB taxonomy): domain Bacteria; phylum Acidobacteriota; class Blastocatellia; order Pyrinomonadales; family Pyrinomonadaceae; genus JACMLC01. The sequence goes on along the minus strand of OY969701.1, from coordinate 2,000,844 downwards.
TGAAGATCGACTCCGATTCCATAGAAGCGAACGTGCTGGCGGCGGTTGAGACGGCGATGCGAACCAACTTCTCTTTTGAGGCTCGCGGCTTCGGCCAGCCGGTTACGCTCGGCGAAGTCTTCGCCGTGATGCAGAACGTGGCAGGCGTCATCGCAGTTGATATCAACAAGCTGTATCGCACCGATGCCGCCGAGACTTTCAACTCATTTCTTGCTGCCTTTGCGCCGCGGGCCGGCGATGACGCCGGCGTTTTACCCGCCGAGTTGCTGACTCTCGATGCCGAGCCGCTGGAGTTGGGAGTGATGTTATGAGCTTTGATATCCAACGCCTCTACGAATTACTTCCGGCGATCCTGCGCATTCGTGATCAGGAATTGCGGCAGGAACGATTCACTGCGCAAGACCTCCTGGAGATCGAGGAAATTCGCGACAGATTAGCGCGGGTCAAAGATCGAACCAGTCCTGAAGCCGAAAAGATCAAAGAAGAGCTGGACCGGCAGTTAGGCGGCCCGTTGCGCTCCGTGCTTTCTGTGATTGCCGAACAAGCCACCGCAATCGAGCAGAATCTCTCCCAACTCTATGACGATCAGTTCATCGAAACGTGCGCGCCATGGGTCCTGCCCTACATCGGCGATCTGATCGGTGTCACCGGTTTGCCGAGCGCGAACGTACCGACGATCAGTTCGCGCGCGGAGGTTGCCCACACAATGGCCCAACGGCGGGGCAAGGGTACCGTGCCGCTGTTTGAGCAACTGGCGCGCGACGTTACCGGCTGGCCTGCGCGGGCGGTCGAATTCTTTCAGTTGCTTTGCAGCACGCAATACATGAATCACCTGCGACCGGAGAATCAGAGCTTCATCAATGTGCGCGGGGCGGAACGGCTCGAGTATCTCGGCAGCGCGTTTGAGCAGGCGGGGGCCGCGAATCTCACCCACCGAGTCGACGTGCGTCGCATTACAACGGGGGGCGGTCGTTACAACATTCCGAACGTCGGCCTCTTTCTCTATCGCCTGCAGGCCTTATCGCTGACGCGCTCGCCCGCTATCCCTTTCAGTCCCGGTGATCAGCAACGCTTTCTGTTCAGCCCGCTCGGAATCGATCTGCCGCTTTTCAATTCGCCGGTGACCGAAACCGCGGTCACGCACCTGGCTGAACCGATCAATGTGCCGGATAGAATTAAGCGCCGCGCCATGAAGAGAGATTTCGATGCCTACTACGGCAAGAGCCGGAGCATACTGCTCGAACTTGCGGATCCGGATCTCACTCTTGAACCCGAGGTGATCGAGGCGTATGACCTTGACACAAACGAACAGAAGATCGTCGTCTGCAATCTCACTGACTGGACCAATCAGCCGACGGACGTCATCGCGATCGATCCCGTGTTGGGTCGTGTCGCATTTCCGCAAAAGCAAACCAACCAGGTGTTGGTCTCGTTTCACTACGGCTTTAGCCCAAACATCGGCGGCGGAGAATACCACCGGCTCAATGCGTCTGATACGCGACAGTCAGAGGTGCTCGATGCGAACGGCAGACCGATCGTGAACAAGGTGTCGAACACCTATTTCAAAGATGCCGCGGACCACGACGTCAATTTCACCACTATCAGCGATGCCTTAACCCACCTCGGCGCGGAAGGCGGAGCGGTCGAGATTGTAAACAGCGGCCGCTATAAAGAGACGCTGACGCTGGCTGCCACCGGAAAACGCATTGTGCTGCGAGCCGCTGACGGACGGAGGCCGACAATTGTGCTGGGCGGAGACATTGACATCAGCGGTGGCGCAAACGACCAGGTGATCCTCGATGGCTTGCTCATTACCGGCGGCGCATTGAAAGTCATCGGCAATCTGGGACGGCTGACACTAAGGCATTGCACGTTGGTGCCGGGAATTTCCCTCGGAAGCGACGGCTCGCCGACTCAGCCACAGATGGCGAGCCTGGTTATCGAGTCAAATCGCACCCGAGTTGAAATCGATAATTGCATAATTGGCGCGATCCGGTCGGAAGATGATGCGGAAGTACAAATCGCCAACAGCATCGTGGACGCGACGGATGAAACGAATTTTGCCTACACCGGCACGCAGGACTTTGGCGCCCCGTTGCGAATCGAAAACAGCACTGTCATCGGCCTGGTGCGCACCAGGATCATGCGCCTGGCGACGAATACGATTTTCCTCGCTTCGTTCGGCGCCGACGCCGATCCGAAAGTATTGACCGCACCCGTGCTGGCCGAACGGCGGCAGGAGGGTTGTGTTCGCTTCTCTTATTTATCGCCGGGTGCTCGTGTGCCGGCCCGTTTTCATTGCCAGCCCGAAACGGACGATTCACCTGTCCGGCCACGAATTCAGTCTCGGCGCTACCGGGATCCGGAGTATTGCCAATTAAGCCCGCTTTGCTCGCCGGAGATTCGCCAGGGTGCCGACGACGAATCAGAGATGGGAGCATTTCACGACCTCTTTGAACCTCAACGCGAAGCCCATCTGCGCCTGCGTATGGATGAATATCTACGCTTCGGCCTCGAGGCGGGCGTGTTCTACGTCACCTAGCTCACACTCACATGGAGTCCTCATATGAAAAACGATTGCAGCCGCGACAGCTTTGACCCCGGCAAACACTTCAGCAGCGTCCGAATGCAGCAGGGCCGTGTGCAAGTCGACGCTGATTGGAACGAAGCGTGCGACATCATCACTCACCGGGTCGACACCGAGGCAGCGGACGTCATTGGCCCGTGTGGTGGTCCAATGCACAACCCGGCGTTTCACATCGTCGCGAACCTCGGCCAACTGAACCCCGAAGAGCAGGAGCTACCGGGAAATCAGAACGTGCCGCAGGGTTTCGAGCCGCCCGATTTTTTGATTAGCGCCGGACGTTATTATGTGGACGGAATTCTTTGCGAGAACGAGCAGCTTACTTCCTACCGTACCCAACCCGACCTCCCGGCGGCCGTTCCTCCGACAGATGCTGGTCTATATCTGGTCTACGTCGATGTGTGGCAGCGTCACCTGACCGCGCTGGACGATGCGACGATACGCGAGATTGCACTGGGCGGGCCTGACACCGCGACGCGCGCAAAGACCGTGTGGCAGATCAAGCACTTTCTAATCAAAGGCGGCGAAGGAAACTGCGCAACAAGGTTCCCGGAATTTGAGGAATCGATCGCTGCAGGTACCGGCAAGTTGAGCGCACGCACCAGACAGGAACCGTCCAGCGCCGATCCGTGCATTGTTCCGCCCGGGGGCGGCTACACCGGACTTGAAAACCAACTCTATCGCGTAGAGATCCACGACGCCGGGGAAGCTTTTGATCCGACTGGCGGCGACGCCAAAGCCTCCGACAAGGCGCTCGGCGAACTTCGTCTGCGCGCGGGTGAAGCAACCTTTAAATGGTCGCGCAATAACGGATTCGTCGCCACAGGTATCGAGAGCATCAACGTCAATGATTCGGAGATAACCGTTCAGGATTTAGGGCCAGACACGGTGCTGGGATTCAAAATAGGGCAATGGGTTGAAATCAGCGACGACCGACTTGAGCTTAACGGATTGCCTGGTCAGTTGCTCCAAATCGAAGACATCAATCGGGCTATCAACCTCATCACCTTAAGTTCCAAACCCACCGCCCTCTCGCCGAATCCCGGCGGCGTCGACCCGAGCCTGCATCCGAAACTGCGCGGCTGGGACGGCATCGGCGCGATCCCGACTTTCAGCAACGATCAGTTTCTTGAATTGGAAAGCGGCGTGCAGGTGCGTTTCTTCGCCGGTTCATTCAAGACCGGTGACTATTGGAACATCCCGGCGCGCACGGCCACCGCCGACGCACTGCATGGCAACATCGAGTGGCCCACTGATGCTGCCGGACAGCCGCTGGCCCAATTGCCATTCGGTATCAAGCATCACTATTGCCGTCTGGCTATGCTCAATTGGGACGGAGGCGAATTTGAGACGCCTGAAGATTGCCGCCGTCTCTTTCCGCCAATCACCGAATTGACAAGTCTTTACTACGTGAGCGGCGCCGGCCAGGAGGCGATGCCGAACGACTCAATGCCGGAACTGCTTCAGTGCAGCGTCATGAATGGACAGTGGCCGGTAGCCGGTGCGCACGTTAAATTCGTCGCGCAGGGCAACGGACGGTTGGCCGCGAACCTTGCCGGACTCCCGTCTTCGGTTACGAATTCGATAAACGTAACCACCGGTGCGGACGGGATTGCCAGTTGCGCCTGGAGACCTGAGCCGGTTTTGACCAACCCCAGCCAGCTGGTTGAAGCGCGGCTGCTTGATGCCAACAGCGATTCCCTGCCACCGATTGTCAGGTTCAACGGCAATCTAAGCATCGCCTCGCAGGTGTTTTATGACCCCAGAGAGTGCGCCCCTCTAAGTGGCCCTCTAATGTCAGTAAACACCGTTCAGGAGGCGATCGATCAACTCGCCGATCTGGTCAGTCTTTACGAAGGAAGCGGCAACGATCAGGAGGTCATGCCCGGAACTCCGCTGAAACCGCTGATAGTGCTCGCCGCAAACACGTGCGGTCCGGTCGAGGGCCGGAGAGTCAATTTTGAGATATTGGAAGGCGCCGGCAACGTAAATCCCTTCGGTATTACAGACGCCGACGGACTTGCTACAGCTAACTGGTTGTTGGACAGTGAGACGCCGCGGCAGCAGTTGAAAGCGACTCTGGTAGATGAGCCAGTGCGATCGAGCACCGCTCCAACGACTGTGACGTTTGCGGCGAATCTCAGTATCGCGAGTGAAGTGGCCTACACTCCGAGTGCCGAAGAGTGCCCCGACCTCACGAAGGCTAATGTGAGAACGGTTAAGGAAGCCTTGGACGAGTTGTGCAAGCGCAAGGTGGAAGAACCGGGCATCAGGATCGAGAGAATCGTTGCCACGGACGATGCGCAAATCCTGCGAAACGACACTCTCGTTCCGGTGGCCAGGCTCAAACAGGGCATCACGATCGTCTGCAATGGACTGATCGCACCCGAATCAGTTGGACCATCCCCCGCCCCGATCAGATTTCCCGATGCCACTCCGGCAAAACCGACCTGCTTTCTAACCCTTGATTTACCTTTCCCACTTCAAGACCTTGAATTTTGGCGTACCGACAAGATTTTTGGTTACCAGCCGTTAATAGTGGCCGGGACGGTGTCGGTCAATCAGCAGGCGATACAATGGACTCCGACTCTCGCCGCAAAAGATTGGATGCAGAAATTTCTCTTCTTAGTGTTGGCGCAGAACAACAGCACCGACCGCGTTCTGGCCCACTTAACACTCAAAGGAAACTACATCTGGTCAGATGACGAGAAGAATAGAGATGTTAGAGAACTCTATCTTGACGCCGACGTATTTGGAACTCGGAGTGCGCAGGGCCGGCTCGACATTCAGTTGCCCTCCGGCGATGGACGCAAAGGCGGGGACTTTGAAATGTGGTTTTGGCTGTTTCAGCCTTTCGAGCAAGCGACGAACCCCGTGATTATCGCCGTGGCAGTCGGGCTCGGTATTGACGGTTTTGTCAGGAACCCGGCGGGTGCGGCGATATCTGCTGTTCCAGTTACGGCAACGAACGTCGCTACCGGCAAACAAGCCACTGAGCATACTGACGGACAAGGCAAGTACACTTTCGCTCGGCTTGATGTGGGAACCTACGGAGTGAGAGTGCAGGTAGATAATGCCTCGGCTGAGACGACAGTTACAATCCATCCTCCGTCTGTCACTACATAGTGATTATCACAGGCATACGAAAGCGGCAGGATCTATTAACCACGAAACAACACGAAACTAGTCGACTTTTTCGTGAGATTTCGTGAATGGCTCGCTTCGTGTTGTTTCGTGGTTAGCGTTTTCTTGCACTGGCTTTGTATCGAAATTCAAACCGCATTAGTGAAAATCATGAGAGATTGGAATGGTCAAGTCGAATGGCAGCGCCTCGATACCGCTTGCTTTGACTGACACCACGTTGTCCTGATTTTGTAATGTTCCTTCGATCAACAAAAACGGATTGCTTATTTCCAACCGGTACTGGTCGAATAGCTGTGGCGTGACGATGACGTTGGCCAGCCCGGTTTCGTCTTCCAGATTTAGAAATACAAATCCTTTGGCTGTGCCGGGGCGTTGTCGAGCAATTACAAATCCGGCTACGTGTACGATGCTGCCGTCTCGCAGTCGTTGAATGTCGCTGGCCCGCAATGCACCACGCTGATCCAAATCCTGGCGGTACATCGCCACCGGATGCCGGCCAATCGTTAACCCGGTACCGTGCAAGTCTGCGCTTACTCTTTCCGGCAAGGTCATGGCAAGCAAAGGAGAGTTGCCATCCGGTTCGTGAAGCGATTCATACAAAGCTCCCGCCGCACGCGCCGCTCGCTCGACTTGCCAGAGCGCATCACGCCGCGTGGTACGTTTGTCCAAAGTCCAATGTGCAATGTCCAAAGCTCGTCCCTCTGTCCTGGTTTTCGACTTTGGACCATTGGCTTGCATGAAGTTCAGCGCGCCCACAGCCGCCAGCTTGCGCAGTTCATGCTTGCGCAACTCCGGCACGCGTTGACTCAAATCACTAATTCCGGCGAATGGACGTTTTGCTCGCTCACGCACGATGGCTTGTCCTGAGCTCTCGCTGAGCCCTTTGACGTAATTCAAACCCAATCTGAGTGCCAACTGGCGGCCGGCTTCACCATCATCGGCCTCAATCGTACACAACCAGTCCGAACGCGTGAGGTCAATGGGTTTGACCTTCAATCCATGCCGCTGTGCATCTTTGACTAACGTAAAGGGTTGATAAAACCCCATTGGTTGATTATTGAGCGAGGCAGCCGTGAAAGCCGCCAGATAGTGACACTTGAGATACCCGCTGGCATATGCGATTAGCGCGAAACTGGCGGCGTGCGACTCCGGAAAACCATAAAGCGCGAATGAAGCGATCGATTGTACGATTGCATCCTGCGCCTGGCCGTGGATCCCATTAAGTTCCATGCCGCGTCGTAATTTCACTTCAATCTCGCGCATCCGCGCTTCCGAACGCTTGAAGCCGAACGCGCGCCGCAGCTCTTCCGCTTCACCACCGGAAAATCGAGCGCAAACCATCGCCATCTTAAGTAACTGTTCCTGGAACAATGGCACGCCCAGCGTGCGTTTCAGCACTGGTTCGAGATCGGGATGCGCATAGGTAACCGGCTCAAGGCCTTTGCGGCGTTTCAAATAAGGGTGGACCATTTCGCCCACAATTGGGCCGGGCCGAATGATGGCTACCTCAACCACGATGTCGTAAAACGTTTCAGGCCGCATGCGTGGTAAAAACGACATCTGCGCGCGGCTCTCCACCTGGAACCAACCGACCGTATCCGCCTTCTGCAAAGCTGTGTAAACCTTCGGATCGTCCGGCGGCAAGGCGGCCAGATCGACGTCTTCTTTATACGAGTCGCGAATCAATTGAATCGAATCTTCCAGCACTGCCATCATGCCGAGCCCCAATAGATCGACTTTTACCAGGCCGAGATCGGCACAGTCTTCTTTATCCCACTGCACCACCACACGGTCCGGCATTGCCGCCGGTTCAAGCGGCACGATGGAATCGAGCTCTCCCTGGCAGACCACCATGCCGCCGGAGTGTTGGCCTATGTGTCTGGGCAAGTTCTGTACTGATTTATAAAGCTGAAGGAATTTCCTGATGCGCGGATCGCGCAGATCCAGGCCGGCATCCTTGAACCGGCGCTCGTTCGTATCTTTCGGATCTTTCCACTCCCATGTGCTGACCAAACCGGATAAGCGTCCCAGAGTCTCGTTATCAAAACCCAGGACCTTGCCGACCTCGCGGGCGGCCGAACGGCCACGATAGGTGATGCAGTTCGCAGTCATCGCGGCGCCCCGTTTTCCGTATCTTCCGTATACATACTGAATGACGCGCTCTCGCTGCTCGCCGCTGGGCAGGTCGAGGTCGATGTCGGGCCACTCGCCACGCTCCGCGGAAAGAAATCGCTCGAACAGCAGTTCCATCTTGATGGGATCAACTGCTGTAATGCCCAAGCTATAACAGACTGCGCTGTTCGCCGCGGAACCTCGTCCCTGGACCATAATCTTTTCACGTTTACAAAACTGCACGATGTCCCAAACGATTAGGAAATAACCATCCAGTTTTAGATATTCGATCAGGGCCAGCTCCCGCTCAATTTGCGGCCGCGCCTGTTCATACGTTGGCGCGCCATTGCGGCCCGTATAGCGTCGCCGCGCTCCTGCCTCCGTCTCGTGACGTAGAACTGAGGTCATTGTCTCGCCCGGTGAGACCGGGTATTTGGGAAACTCATAACCGAGATCTTTCAGCGTAAACTCAAGTCGTGAAGAGAGCTCGACAGTGTTGGCAATAGCTTCAGGCAAATCTGCAAAGAGGTGATTCATCTCTTGCGGCGACTTCACGAAACGTTCTGAATTCATTGCGAGCAAACGGCCCGCTGATTCCAATCGTTCATGATTGCGAAGACAGGTGAACACGTCCGCTAGTTGACGCTGGCCGCGCGTGGCGTAACACACGCCGTTGGTTGCCAACAGCGGCAGTTTCAATTTGCGGGCGATTTCGAGCACTGCGTGGTTGCGTGCTTCTTCCGCGCGATTGAAATGCCTTTGCAGTTCCGCGTAGACATTTCCCTTCCCAAAAATATCCACGAGCCATTGAGCCCTCGCCAGCGGATTTGAGTAGCTTGTTTCGTCTGCGTTTCTGGCGGATAACGCCTGTGCTATTGGCCCAGTGTCGTCTCCGGTCATACAAATTAACCCCTGAGCGTGGGCTGCCAGCTCGTCAGGCGTGGCCGCGCAAGGAGTGTGTTTTGGCACACGCAACTTAATGAGCGTGATTAAGCGGCAAAGGTTTTGATAACCCGCGCGGGTTTCCACCAGAACGGGAACTGAAGTTCTTAAAGGATGGCGTTCAGTGCCGAAATCCACCGTGACCTCGCTGCCGATATGGGCCTTTACCTTGTGTTTCTTTCCGGCCATATGGAATCGCGGTGCTCCGTACACTCCGTCGCGATCGAGCAGCGCCATGGCCTTGGGCTCGAACTCCTTCGTGGCAAAGATCAACTGTTCGGGATCACTGGCTCCTTCGAGAAAACTGAAAGCAGATCGCGCATGAAGCTCTACGTAGGATTCAGTCATAGATTCCTTCGACGTACCACCTTCCACTCCTGAGTTCCTGAAATATGCGACAGAGGATGGCTTTGTCGGCAGCGTCCTTGAGTAACACGTCCCATTCATCGCGCGCCCATTGATCGTTGCGCCACCACTCACCCGTGGTGCGCCAGGGACCGGCCCACCTCTCGACCGCTCCGTTTATTTTCCGGCTCGAGCTGCGTACTTTGACATGGGCGGGATGACCGTCAACGATCTGTACCTCGGCGGCAAGTGACGGACGAAACCGCCGAAGCGCCAGCAACGGTTCTGTTCTTTCGCTCTGTTCTTTCGGCCTTCTACGCGCCGGCTCGACCGTGAATGGTTTGGTGGTAAACGCATCAGGACGATGAGTATTTAACGGTTCCGCCAGTCCGAAGTTGCTCGCCCCGACCAGATTCCTGATGCGCGCCAGCGTGATCTCAAGCTTGTCCGGTTGTGGCGCGAGCGGTTGAAAAAGTCCGTTTTGAACCGTGCGCGGTGTCACCGGCGTGCAACCAAGGGACACTGCCGAGACGGGGGCACCAGGCGGATCGTTTTCAATGTGCAGGAGTAATAACTTAAGTAGAGTTTTGGGATCGCGTATGGGACTGGGAAGATTGATGGTTCGCTCGGCTTCTTTCTTTCTGTGGAGCGTCAACCGTAGGCGAATTTGATTAGTCGACAGCGCCAATGATTCAAGACTGGCACAAAGTTGATTCAACTGGCCCGAGAGAATGAATGATAAAGGCTCGATCTCACGGAGATGGTGCTCAAGCTCGATTGCATATTCGAATTCCGGTTTGATACTGCGAGCGACAAGGTGACGATTGTTTGTGCCTTTGGCCAGACGCTGCAGCTTTACTCCATCCTGTCCCAATCTTTCGGCGACGCCCATCTGAGGCAAGGAGGCAAAGTCGCCGAAAGTCCGGATTCCCCACAGCGACAGCGTCTCCAAAATCTCGGCCGCCGCTTCGTCTTCAACGTTAACCAGCGCTGGATCGATGAGTTGGAGTGGGAGTGGCGCCAGATGTTTTAGCTCATTACCGGGAGGAACACATTCAATTCCGACTTTGCCGCGGGCAATGTGAATTGCCGTATCCGGATCACTGGAAACTGCGAGGTGTACCGACAACCCTGCTCTGCTCGCCTGTTCGGCAATGGTTTTAGCCAGGACTTCATATGAGGCGAAGCGCCACCGCAGCCCAGCGATGTTAAGGACCAGAGTACTCTGTGATGTCTCTTCTATAAGTGGCGAAAAGCTGTAGGCGAGTTCTAATAGCGGATTTCTCGGCACACTTTTCCCTGACGCCGTTTGACCGTCGTCTGCTGACGCTTTGGCTTGGAAGAGAGCTGCAAACATTTTGAAATGCCGGTGCTTGTTGTCGCGGAATTTTTAATCTGCTTGATAAGGCATTCGCGGCGTCCAGCAGACCCGCTGCTGTGAAGCAGAGAATGGCTTGCGTCGTTCTACGCATAACTGTGAGCCCCGCAGAAGACATGCGTGTGTCGAGGGAGGTTGTCCTGGATGAGCTGACGCGACTGACCAAACGGACGTGTCCTGCTTGAGCTCCAATACTTGCGCGGCTGCCGAACGTGCGCACGGCGTTTGAGCAATAACGATGAGCGCGGTGCGAGTGTTTTCGAGAACATGACGAAAGCGATACCACCAGGACGAAACGATGCGGTTCGTATAACTGATCGGGACGTCGCCGAGATCAAGCGCAACCAGGCCAAAACCGCCTCCGTGCAGGAGAAGGTCTACTGTCTTGAATGCGTGTTCGACTTTCCCCGAACACCGCACCCACAAAAGTTTGCTGAGTTCAATTTTCGCCTCCACTGCCGAGAGCGGATCAAAACAATTAGTCGTATCCACTAGAGCGCAGTTTTCACTCTGGCCGGCCGCCGCTGCCAAACTGGAAAGTAGCAAGCTGGTTTTGCCGGATGAGGGGTCTCCGATTATTTCGGTAATAGCGCCGCGAGGGATACCGCCGAACAGAGTGTCAACTTCCGAGAGTCCTATAGAAAGAGACTCGGCCGGCTCTCGATCAGCCCACGGCGCAGACGTTAACGGAGCAGACATTAACCGCGCAGACGTTAACCGCGCCGCGATCTCAATTACGCTCTCGTGTTTTGCCAACGCTGCTCTCACAGTAACTGGGCTCCTTAAGTGAGGGCATCGGTGAGGGGCGTCAATTCTGCGCCACCTGCGTTGCTATGTCAAGACAGCGTTGCATTTGTGCAACAGCTATGGAGCGACTCACGGACGGGCATGTTCAAGAGCTGAGACTGTCACCGGATCAAGGCTACCAAACGGCGGCAACGACCCCGAGGCAGATAGCGATCTGTCGCAGTGGATTCCAGATCACAACGTGCTCAAATAGCAAACCCGCAAGCATCAATCACACTTTCGCTATCGGCGCTGGCAATCCTCACGCTATTGCACGACCCTTAGAGCCTCCCCCAAACCTCGCAACTCTCGCAATATCTCAGCGAAATCGCATTGTTGGAGATTATAGACACGACTTTTCAAAACCATTCGCGTGGCCCTTTCTTTGCAGTAGAGACAAATCAAGCAAGCGTTAAGACGAACTCAGTAGCACACAAAAATTGAATCGCGGAGGACAAAGAAATGTTGCGGAAATCGAGTTTGATCGCTTTAACACTCTGCGTCAGTTTGTTCTTGGCGCTTCCAATAATCACGTTACTTCTGGTGGTCCGACAAACATCCAGTTCACGCGACTCGTTCGGTGAATCATCGGCCACGTTCCCGGGGCGACGTCAGAACAATCTGAGGCTCCCTGCTCAAAAATGAACGACACTTTCAGCTCCCTATCTCGGGGAGCACACCAATAACTCAAAACCTTTAGGAGGTCAGTCATGAAGAGATTCTCACCCCATCGCGTAGTAATCACAATTTGTCTGGTTTTCTGTCTGGCGGCGTCTGCGGCGCAAGCGCAAACGGGTTGCTCTCTCAGCGGAGGTGGCACATTACCAGGTACGCCGCTGGCCGGGAATTTGAATGCGCCCATAGACCAGGCCATCCTGGAAACTGCCGCAGAATTGAGCCAACTCCTTGGAGTTGATCCGGCGGTCTTCTACCTGCAAGAATCGGAGGGACCGAATGCGTTTGCCACCCCACGGCGGTTTCCAAGTCTCCTGGCAGCCGAAGGGCGACCATACGATGGTCCTGATGGCACGGTTCTGATTGGTCTGCAACTGATTAGTAGCGAGTGGCAGGCGACCTCCGGGACGGGTCTATCTCTCCCCGCGATTGAAGCACACGAATTCGCTCACATAGCGCAATTCAAGTATGGCTTCCCCTATCAGGGAAAGTGGCGCGAGCTGCACGCGGACTTCATAGCGGGATGGTACACAGCGCACAGCTGTCGCTCCAAAGTTTGCAATCCCTATCAGGCAATGGCTAATTTCTTTTACAAGGGCGGAGGAGACCACGGCACATCGTCAGAGCGTCAAGCCGCTTTTGTGGCGGGATTTAATCTCAACGTCAACGGCAACATTGCCTCGGGAACGCTCGCATACCAGTACGGTATCGAATACATCAAATCGCTCTAGGAAGGGGCTTCGGGCCAAGGTTAGTAAGGCGAGATCTACTCAATATTGTTTTAGACTTAGAGGTCTCCGGTTTCCTTCGCCCTCCCTCCATTGTCTCTGGCTTTCTGAAGAGCATATTCGAGCAGAGAGCCAGATGCAGGTGGGGTCTTGAATAATTTCGACAGGCTGAGTAGTTTGCGATACGCCTGGTAAGCCGCGGTTATTTCATTCGGGAATAAACTCCTGAGAGCCGGCGTAATGAAATTCTTACCACGATTAGCTATCTTTCTCTGCACCAGGGTAACTTCAAGAATCCTCTTAACCAACTCGCCATAGCACTCTTGCAGGGAGGCTAGCCTGCCATCTAGTTCGCTGGGTGATTGAGGCACCTCGGCATTTCTCAATATCCGCTCGACATCGCTTAGATCATAAGTTCTCTCTGAAGGCTGAGCATGGTCCCGGGTTGAAAGAGCAGTGCCGCCGGCTGAAAAATCAGCGCGGCGAATTGGCCCCCCACCGAGGGTTGGCAAATGACGAGCAATGACTTCAACGAAGTCCTTTGAGTTGCGCGCAACGGCCCGAGCAACGCCTTGCATCTCTGCGACATTTCCGGGCCACTCATATTCTGTTAACCGACTCTTCACCTCGGCATCGACTAACTTCGTTCCGTCCTCTGGCGCGCCTCCTATCCTTTTGGTCTCTTCGCGCAAAAACGACTCGAATAGTTCAGCCATGTCTTCGCGTCGCTCAACCAGGCTTGGGAACCGTAACGGCTTTCCTGCATACTCAATCGCGAGCCTCGTATAGAGCGGCTGCGTGGGACTGAAGTAAACCGTCATCGAGCCGTCGGCGTTTGCTTCCGCGGCGGGCGATGGGTAAGTCTGACTGCCGGCGCGAGGGTAGCGTTGCGGCGTATCGAGCATCGAGCGCGTCATGTTGTCGTAGAGCGTGAACGACCAGAAGTTGGACTCCGGAATCCCCTTGGGCAGTATCACCTTGTAGGTCTTGGAGCTGCGCCACCTTGACTTCATATGTTCTTCCTTCGGATTGAAAGGGAGTCGAGACCCGCAACAAGCTGGAACTCAGTTTTGAGTTGGCCCATAGTCTATAGGTATGTGAAAAGGCGGGTAACTGTCACTTTTGACAGAGGCTAGCCGAAGATCTGACAGGTGACATTCAGAGTACGGCAGCTTACCGCGCCAAGCTGCTCCTCGATTCGTTTCGCGGTTGTTTGGTTATCGGTTGATCCGCTGGATGGAATTTTGAAGATCAACGAGCGGCTGCTCACTGATGCCAATCAGTCCCGCTCGGGGGTGAGAGATATCGAAGATGAGCACGATCACTACAGTGATCAGCAGCGGCATGAATAACGCGCCTAACGTTGTCCGCGCGCCGTCCGCCCCCGCGCTATAGCCGGTTATTAGACATCCGAAGGCCGCAACCATCAGCAGCAGCAGCCACACGCCGCCGGGAATCTTGGCTCGCATTGCGGCAAGGCGTCCCGCGTCAAGGTCGACAGTCTCGTTAACTGACTCGATGAAAGTTGCGGTGATGTCGTTGGGTGCCTCTTTGGCCGCCTCGGTAGCGTGTATCCAGAGTTCAGCCTCGATGTCTGAACTCATGCGCATGCCCTCCGCCAGTTGCGCCGGGTCTTCTGCCAGCGCCTGATATTTCAATCGCAAATCCAGGTATCGGCGCAACAGATCTCTGACCGGAGCCTGATGCGCGTCAGGCAAGAGTGAAGCGCGCAAGTAGGTGGTCCGGATCGTGCTGGCCTCTTTGACGATGAGGCCGCGCCTGGTGTCATGCCGGTCCACAGCCATTGCGAAAGTGAAGCCGAGCAGCAGCCCGAGCAGGCCGAGCACGGCTGCCTGAATGCCGCCAATCTGACCTTTGCGCCCTGCGTCTCCCGCCACGTACAAACGCGAGCCGAGACGGAAGCCAGCCTCGGCCGACACTAACAGCAGGGTGGCGATAATCAGGAATACCGCCCATTCGTGCGCGAGAATTGGGGCGAGAATATTGTCCATCACTTTGGGGCTCCATCGGCACTCGCCCGTTCTGCGAATGCGGCACAACGTTCATAGCATTAAGTGGAGTTTACTGGCAGAAAGGTAAGGCGATAACTGTCACTTCTGACAGGATCGGTGCGGCCTTTGCTTGAAAACACATTTACCGGAAAGGACGCAGCGGTGCGCAGAGGGCCTGAGTTTGCCGGAGAGAATTTTGCTCAGGCGGGTAACTCGTTCTTCCAACTAAAGGATTGTTACCGCCAGAGGTAGAGGGGTATGGCAGTGGCGACGGCGAGTTTTGATCCGAAAGGCACTGGCGCGTTTCCACAACCACACCAAAACTGTTTCCGAGATCAGCCAACGATTGAGTATTGCCGCTACCTTTGGTTCTGCCGGCATTCCCGATATCGAAAGCAAAGGCAACACGCCAAACGCCATCATCCGCATCAAATCACAGTTCTTTCATGAATACTCAGCTTCTATCGCACCATTGAGACTGGATCTTCAGACGATTTACCGAGGCTCGGAGACCTCCAGCACTTGACACCGTCTATCTTGCCTTCAACGGCAACCGCAGCGCGATACTCAGAACCGACTGGCAACTCATGCAGGGACCATCGTAATGCCGGTTGCGGATCGCCCCCTATTCTCAGTAATTCAGCGGGAACTCCCGGCGACAAAGACACATCGAATCCGTTCAGAGGAAGCGATAGTCCCTGGCCCACGGCCTTAATGTAAGCTTCCTTGCGGGTCCAACAGTTAAAGAAGCCTTCTTTTTGTTTGGCAATCGGCAGCGAATAAAGACTGGCGAGTTCAACTGCTGAAAAATGTTCGCTGGCGAGGGTCACCACGTCAAAATCTTCACGCATGAACTCAACGTCTATCCCGATGGCACGATTGTGAACCATCGCGTACAACCCAACTTCATGCGAATGCGCCAGATTAAAGCGGAGGGTGGATCTCCCGTGGGATTTCGCCAGAGAGGGTTTACCGTAGGGACCATAGTCAAAACGTACTTGATCCGGTTTGACCCAAAGGTAACGCGCGAGAAGCACCCGGAGCATTCCGCGAGCGATCACGAACCGATGCCGATGCTTTTGAAAGCGGAACCGTTTACTCCGCTCACGCTCGTCTGTCGAGAGAATTTCAAATAGAGCCTGTTTGACAGCGGGTGACCCCTTCAGCTCCACATACCAAACATGGATGTCATCCGCTTCCAATGACGGGTGCGTCTCCGGCAGAGTCCATGAAAGCGGATCTGTCATGATTAACTCGGGCTCAATTCTGACCCATACACATCAAGCGAAACTATCGACATTAGAGTATCGTCGTCAACATACCATACCATCCATCTAAGGCGTTAGGATGGCACTAACGTGTAAAAAGCCGAACCCTTCAAACTATAGCCCGAGATATTTAGGACGCCCCGGGTTAATGCGAACTCGACTAAGTTAGAAGCTTATGTCGATGACCTCGCGCAACGTCTTTCGACTAGTTTCATTTACGGGCGAGACATGCCGAAATGGCTGAACAGTGTAGATCGGAGGGCGCGTGAAAAGGCCGGTAAAAATCAAAAAACCGCATATGCATGCGGTATCTTGATCGATATTACGGTGCCCAGAGGCGTACGTCCCCTCGGCCGTTCTCTTTACAACAATTGAGTTACAAGTGCTATGAACTCCCGCGTCAGAACTCGGTCACAAAGTCCTTCGCGAATATTTGAAGTAAATGTAGCTCCAGTTCTTCTCAAATGATTCGTCGCCTACTGATGCAGAGGATCCTCTGGGCGATCCGTTTATTTAGGAGACGCAAACAAGAAGTCGAAATTTTAGAAAGTAAAGGATTTTGAAACCAGTATCACATCACTGGAGGCTGAATAGGGCATGGGCATCATGCCTTCCGCTCTTGCCTTTACGGAAGAGGGGGGAAATTCAGGCAGCCCGTATGAACGATCAACGATAAGCACCTTGAACGGCTTTCCGCTTTTTGTTTTCAGGACGACATCCACGCCCTCTACCGGCAAAGCGTAGTATTGAATGCTCCAGTTCTTCGCGGGTAGGCTCTGGCTGGAGTTGTTGCTTACGCTGTTGATGGCCTGCTTACCGTTTATCGAGGCGTCGAGGACCTCAACGTCCGCTTCCGCATAGATAGAAACAACTGGGGCCTGCCTTTGCGACGTAACGTGGAAACGGAGCGTGCGCAAGCCGTTTTCCACTTGGTCGCTGGTCAGTTCGGCTTCGGGCCCGACGAGTTGTGCAGCAGGAGCCGGACTCGTCAAATAAGCTCTCGCGCTCCTGGGCAAATATTCGCTCATGCTTCCACGCTCCGGGCTCGTGGTGAGAAACTGTGCTGTCCAATCATCCGTACTGTCGTCGGAGCTGGCAAAGACCGCCTTGCCGGTATCGGCATTGAGGGCATAGAAGACGTTGTTAATCTTCGGTCGTTTCTTGTCAACACGATTGAGAAAGACCCCCCCCAGAATAAAGCACAGGCTCGCCAACGCTAGCAGACCGGGAAGCGCCCATCTCCTGGAGTCTATAATCGGGAGTGCTATCAAAAGAACGAGTCCGAACAGTAGCACTATAGAGACGACCACCATCCAAGCCGCGTTGAGCGTCAAACCAACGAACGCGTTATAGATCATCGGACTCCAAAGTATGACGGCCGGAACCACAGTAAGAGCCACTATTAGCTGAAGTTTTGTACTCCCCTGAGGACTTGAAATAGAAGCGAACAGCAGTCCTAACAAGCTGAAGAGCAACGGCAGCGTGAACAGGTAGCTTCCACCAGGCAGCGCCACGCTAACCCACACAGACAGAATAAGCCACCAGAGTAACGCTCCGAGTGTGAGATTTTGGGCGCTGACTCTTTTTCGGAAGGCAACGTAAATGACCGAGGTCGCGGCGAGGGCGAGCAACACAAAACCCATTCTGAAAGAATTGCTATGGTACGGCTCGCCCCACGGAACCGATTTATACGATGGTCGAACAGCAAGTATCAGCCACCAAGCCAGCCAGACTATTCCCGCCGAGATGACGATGCCGGCCAGGAGCCCGAGGAAACCAAAACCGATCCCGGGGACCGTCAATTCCCTCCTCCTGAATCCTCTCCAGACGACAACCCCGAACAGCAGAACCGTAAACAGCAGCAAGGGAATAATCAAAGCGCCGGAGTAGTTGATGAAGACCGCACCAAAAAGGTTGAAATAAACGGCATTGGCAGTTTGCCTATTGTTCAAACGCGCGTTGCCGAAATGCCGGGTGAGTGCCAGCGCCTTCGATCCTTCTTGCTGCAGGCTCCCCTGATCGATCTCCTCTATATTGTCGAGCAGCGTATGATAATGATTGATGCCGTTGACATAGGCGAAGTTCATCCCCTGCGCATCCATCGTCTTCAACACTGTGAAATCCGTGTCGTTCGGCAGCAGCTTGTAGATTTCATAAAAGAATGAGCTTGCCAGTGGACGCGGGGCAGCTTTGGCAAATTCCCGTATCAAATCGCCGTTGGCGTCGCTTGTCTCGAACATCAGCAGCGGTCCGCTGTTTCCACGCGCCTCGAAATTTAGAAACAACCCGACATCTTTAGACCACGGATGTTCTGTGACAAACGCCTGGGCTCCGAGCAAACCTACTTCCTCGCCGTCCGTGAACAATAGAATTACATCATTCTTAAGAGACCCACTGTTTTTGAGCGCACGCGCAGTTTCCAGCAGTGTCACAACCCCCGCGCCATCATCGCTCGCGCCCAAACTGGTAGGCACTGAATCGTAATGGCAGACAAGCAGAAGCGCGCGGCCGCTTTCAGTTCCCTTGATCCTCACCAAAATATTCTCGACTGCGCCGGCACTAAAAGGCGCTCCCCATCTTTTGTTTACGGCGGTCGTTCGCTGCGTCTCCGGCGTGAGTCCGAGATTTGAAAGTTCGCGGACGATGTAATCGCGAACAGCCGCATGTGCCTGTGAGCCGATGGGACGAGGGTGTGCGCTGATGACCTGCAGGTGTCGAAGGGCACGCGCGGCGGAAAACTCCGAGGGAGATACGCTCTCTGGTAAGACCTCGGGCAGTCTGTTTTGCAGGTAGATAGCGAGTGCCGCTATTAACCAAAAGAGGAGAAGAGTGGCTAAAGCGATCCGTGCACCCTTTGCAGGATGGTTGACGGATTGAGCCTCTGAACCCTCAGCTACGAGTGCGACTGCCATTGAAGATACCTCGAAAGTTATCACCCGGTGATGGTGAGATGGAAAGTCCTGGCTTACCAGCGCACGTTAATCGTGTTGCGACATCGGAACAGCCGTGTAAGTTCGTGATTTGGATGTGATCTCCCACGGAACAACGGATCACCTGAGCGCACGCATTGATCGCTTGACACTGGTTTGATCGATTTCGCGAACGACGGTGCGAACCACATCCGGCTGCGATGTATGGATGAAGAAATGGTCGCCGGGCATCATGTGCAGCGAGGAAGGGCCACTGGTATGCTCACTCCAGGCTTCGATCTTTTCTCGCGGCACTTCGGTATCGTCTATCCCTCCAAAGGCAGCGATCTGACAGTCGAGGCGTGGTCTTTTGGAGCACGGATAGGTCTCGCATATCTCAAAATCCGCCCGTAGAATCGGAATCATCAAAGTCATCAATTCGGGATGGTCAAACACCTGCTTCGGAGTGCCGTCGAGACGACGCAACTCCGCGATGAACTCCTCTTCGGGAAGGTGATAGGTGATGGTTTCTCTGTTTCTTAAGTGAGGCGCGCTGTGACCGGAGACAAAAAGATTTACGGGCGAAACAGCTTTTTCCCTGCGCAAGAGATGCGCAAGTTCATAACCGATGAGAGCACCCATACTATGACCAAAGAAGGCAAAGGGTTTATCAAAGAACGGAAGAAGTGCATCAGCGGCAGCTTCGACCAGTGTTCTTACCTGTGTGAAGGGTGGTTCTTTCAACCTCTCCCCTCGCCCGGGAAGTTGCACTGGACATACCTCGATTGTCGGCGGGAAGCTTTTGTGCCAGTCCCGGTAAATCGACGCTGCCCCTCCCGCATAAGGAAAACAGAACAGACGCATACTTGCATTTGGATTTGACTGCCGGGAGGAAATCCATGGAGTTATTCTCACTGTTGTTCTCATGAGCGCGCTTATACTCCCACGCTGCGAAAACCTGCCACGTGCTGACTGTGCTGGGCCGTCTTCTGATTTTGCAGTCTGCGATCCTGGTAAATGCTCTCGAAAATATCATCGAGCGGAACGGTCACGCTCCATCCGGGATAATGTCTTTGAATCTTATCCAGATTGCTGATATAGCAGATATGATCTCCCGCGCGGTTTTGCTCAAGGTACTCATACTCCATTTTCTGGCCGCTCAAAGACGAAATCTTGTCGAATGCTTCCAGGATCGAGCAACTGTTGGCACGTCCTCCGCCCAGGTTGTACACCTCCGCGCTGCGCGGATTCTCCCAGAAGGCATGTATGAAACGCGCGACATCAAACGCGTGGATGTTATCGCGCACCTGCTTTCCTTTATAACCGTAGATGCGATAGAGCGTGCCCTGTAGGTCGCACTTAATGAGATAGCTGAGAAAGCCATGCAGCTCAACGCCGCTGTGGTTCTGACCGGTCAAACACCCTCCACGCAAACAGCAGGTCTTCATTCCAAAGTAGCGTCCGTATTCCTGCACCATCACATCGGCGGCAACTTTCGATGCGCCGAAGAGACTGTGCTTGCTTTGATCGATGGAGCAGTCTTCGGCAATGCCGTTGGCAAACGCCGGATCTGCATAGTCCCAACGGGTCGCTAACTCAGTGAGCGGAATTCCATTTGGGCGGTCACCGTAAACTTTGTTCGTGCTCATGTAGACAAAGACGGCTTCCGGTGCATGGCGGCGCGTGGCTTCCAGCAAGTTGAGGGTTCCCACCGCATTGACATCAAAATCTTCAAAGGGTCTTGAGGCGGCGAGATCGTGGCTCGGTTGTGCGGCGGCATGGACGATCATCCCAGGGCCTAGTGTTTCAATAAACTCTAAAATGCTTGAGCGATCGCGAATATCCATTTCATGATGCTGGAAGTTCTTGTGTTGAGCTAACAGTCGTTGCTGGTTCCAACGTGTGTCCCCAGCCTCACCGAAGAAGGAGGCTCGCATGTTATTGTCAATCCCATGTACCTGCCATCCTTCGTTCGCAAAATATCCCACCACTTCGGACCCGATTAGTCCCGAAGAACCTGTCACAAGTAGTTTTCTCATTGGTTTTTGTACTCAAAATTGGAAGTATTGTCCTAATTCCGCCCAACGGGCGGAGAGGTGAAAGCCCAGGCCAACGGGCCTGGGTTGGCATTTGACAAGAGTCTTCGAGGCCTGAAGGGCCGAAACAACAGGGCATTTACTTAAGGAAGCTCAGGTTAAGTCGATCTCAATAAACGGTTGAGTCGAGCTTCGGTCCCAGGGGAGTCATCAGTACCACCTGCGGTAGCGGGTGGGTCCGCGCCGCTCTCTCGGCATTTGTAGAGTGCCTATGAAGTGTTTCGGTGGGGTTCGTTGGACCCACCCGCTACCGCAGGTGGTACTGACTTCATCGGACCGCGACAGGCATTTGCCGTCACTAGTGAATTGGTGGGGGCGGGCTGAGGTCCTCTCATACGGCCTTCATCTTAGTGGGCGTGGCGATGTGTGCCGGGTTGTCGATTTTGTGAAAGTCGCTTGACTCCGGTGCGATATGAATCGCCTCTTCCCGATAATAGTCTCTCTTCGAGAGCCATTTTTCGATAAAGCAGTAAAGCACAATGAACAGGTAGCGGGACCCCATTTCCTGCACCCCCAGTTTGGATTTCCCGGTCTTCCGATTAATCCAGTCATTCGGCACAATGACATAGCTGTACCCGCGCACAATCGCCTTGAGCGGGAGTTCGACAGTCAAATTAAAGTGGTGACTTAAGAGCGGTTTGAGACCATCGATGACGTGCCGGTGATAGAGTTTGAAGGCGTTGGTCACATCGTTATAGCGCAAGCCGAAGAGCAGGCGGATGAAGCCGTTAGCGATCCGATTTAAGAAAAGCTTGAACCAGGGATAGTCAACCACCTTGGCCCCTCGCATAAACCGTGAACCGAAGACACAATCAACACCCTGCCGCTCCATCAGCTCGAAGAATTGCACCAGGTCTTCCGGTCGGTCCGAACCGTCAGCCATGTAGAGCGCGACGGCATCGCCCACGTAGTGCTCGAGGCCATGGCTCACGGCAAAGCCGAAGCCGCGCGGCGGGCAGTTATTGATGTAGCGCACGGACGGATGTTCATTGCTGAGCGCAGAAAGAATCGCTTCGGTGTCGTCCGAGGAATTATCGTTAACGAGCAGAATCTCGTGCTCGATTCGCACGGCGGTTAAATGCGCGTCGAGGATTCTGACGGTTCTTCCAATACAGTCCGCTTCGTTGTGCGCCGGTATGACGACTGATAGCTTCATCACCACTTCTCCTTGCTGCGGCCTTCGTGCCGCCGGTGATTTCTTCAAAGATCTTTCTAAAGAACGTGCCCGAGCGCCCGGACGCGGACAGGCGCGCCGATCTTCGCCGATCTTCGCCGATCTTCTTTGGCGCGTGCCGGCATCTTCACGAGGACTCCTAAGTGAAGATTTGCTTCAATACCCGTTCGTTCATCTTTAACCAGTTGTAGATGTCTTCGATGATCTGGCGCAGGTTCCGCTGTGGTTGCCAACCGAATACACGGGCTGCTTTGCGGTAATCAGAGATGTAGAGGGGAATGTCTACGGGGCTGGTCTCCAGTGCTTCGCCGACCGCCACGCGGTTCCCCGTTATCTCGCGGCAGAGCGCCGTCAACTCGCATAAAGAGATGGACACCTGGCGGCCACCGCCGACATTGAAAATCTCGCCCGCGCAGTCATCCAGCTTAGCGAGTTGTTGTTTGAGCAGCAGATAAAGGTCGGCTGGATGGAGCAAATCTCTGACCTGTTTGCCCGTGCCGCCGAAACCCGTATAGGTTAATGGCTTCTGAAAAAAGTGGTTCGCGACCCACAGCGTAAAGACTCCTTGATCTACTTTTCCGAACTGGCCCGGCCCGGCTATCACGCCGCACCTGTTGATGACAGCGCGCAAACCGTAAAGTTCGACGTATTCCTGAATAATTAATTCCGACGCAAATTTCGTTGCGCCATATAAAGAGCGTGGTGAATGGAGCGGAAAGTCTTCGGCAATGCCGTCCGGACTGACACCCTTGAGTTCCTGAGCCGTCGCGATTTCAAATCGCGAAGCCGTCTCCGTCAGGGCGATCTCTTTTAGCGGACGCAACGAATAAACCCGCGAGGTCGAAAGGAAGACAAAACTGCGTGCGCGCCGGCGTGCAAACTCCAGGCAATTCAAGGTTCCCGACAAATTAGTTTGGAGGACGTATTGCGGCGAGCCGCCTAATCCGGCGTGGACGCTGGGCTCCGCCGACGCTTCGATGAAGATGTCAAAATCCTCTGCGAGATCTTCCAAATCAGCCAGGCAGCGAACATCACCGTGGCTGAAACTGATGCCGTGCTCTTTGAATGAAGCGAGATTCAGCTCCGACCCGCGGCGCCTGAGATTGTCAAAGGCGACGATGTGAGCGGAAGGGTAATCCCGCCTGAAGGAAAGCGCTAAATTTGCGCCGACAAATCCAGCGCCTCCCGTAATCAAGATGTTCATGGCAGCTCTGTTTGGCCTGGTGCGAGGGGAGGAAGTCGATCGGCAGGGAAAGATGCTCGGCAAACCGCTTCTTCTGCAAAAACTGCGGGAGAGGAATCAAGCGGTCTCAAGTCGGCGCCTAAGGCCCACGCTCTTGCCTCGCAGCATCAGCCATTCCTTGAGCCACAGCGGAGCGGATTGAAGCAGCAGATAGAGAACGCCGCCTGCCAGCGTCCAGTTGATAGCCTGTTTTACCAACATCAATCGCAAGACACTTTCGTTGCTATAGAAATACCAATGAAATGCAAGAGCGGTACAAATTAAATTCAGCAACGCGGCTTTGCGAAAGAGAGTCGTCGTCTGGTACCAGCGGAGGCACTGGGGAATGATTAGGAATAGAAAAACCATACGGTAGTCCCAGTTATTTCCCATCAGGAACGTTGCCAGATAGACGCTCGCACCGACACGAAAGCAGTTCAACTCAAATGAAGCTTCTTCTGAATCGAGAGCTGTGTCCGGGCTCGCCTGGTCCGATTTTCTCCAATGCAGCCACACGCCTGCCAACAGCAGCACCAAAGCTATTTTGGACACCAACATCGTCAGCGAGCCATTGCCGATAATCGATGCGAGCAGGACGTCGCTTCCGTAACCTAGAAAGGTAGGACGCGGCGTTGCATTTGAAATGAGCTTCAGGTCGTTCGCCGTCAGGAGAAGATACCCGCCGAAGAGGGCGCTGCAAATAGCTGTCACAGTCAGCCATTTTTTTCGTGGTAATGACCAGAATAAAGTGATGCCAAAGAACGGAAAGAGCTTCGCAATAGCCGCGACCATAATCAGGGCGGCCGAGCCGGCGAGCTTGTAGGTGTTTCTTAAGTCAAGCAGCATTGCCGCCGCTACAAGCAGAGCGAACATAAGCAGATCTGTGTTTCCGCGTTCGACGGCAAACATCGTGACCGGCGAGAAGAGCAGTAATGAAAAGTAGAGACCTTCTTTCAGCGAGAGCCCGCGTGCCAGCCGCCAGAGACAGAGAAAGAAAATCAAGGCGAGACTCAAACCGATGATGTTGGTATGTGATTGATTGATGCCCAGAGGTCCCAGCAGCAGCCAGACTCTGGGATAGTTGAACGCACGCTGCCAGGGGTCACGCGCGTTCGGCTCCCAAATCCTGTCGCCCTCGAGGCGACTTTCTAAAGCCACTGTGAGCGTCCGCGCGTCTGCGAACGCGGGACTCAGCGACGGAACTCCCAGGTGATGCCAGAGTGGGTAATTTTGTGGCGAGAGGGTAGTAAATAGTAATAAGAAAAAGCAGCCCAACATGGTCAGGAGAACTATGTAACTGCCCTTCGTTCTGATGCGCGGCAGGCTCGGGACCCTGGGAACAACCTGGCTAATCGGTGGAAAGAGTTTGTCAGCATGTGGATTAATCATATCGATGTGCTCCTTTCAGGGCGTGTGTGTGTCAGTGTGTTTGATACCGGTGGCGGCGCCACATGCGTGGCCCGCTGCCCGCGCAAGTGGCGGACTCATTTTGCGTTTTACGATAGAAGGAAGTTCCTGGTTGGTCAGGGAGTGCGTTGGCTAACCGAAAAACAGTGCGTCGGCCATCGGGTTCGCTTTTTGTATCAACAGCAAGGGCGTGCTCATCTTCATCCCTAAATGTTTCGGAGTGACGGCTTTGTTCTCGGCGACTGTTCTAAATATCAGGCCGACGTCAAGCATCCAAAGCAAGGCAGCCATAACATTCGACTGACTCGACAGGTAAGCGCTTGTCAGTCGCTCGATCTTGATCAGCGGTTCTTCCCTCATGGCTGCCAGTGTCGCGAGAATCGCTTCGCGATGAGCATCAGGCAGCGCGATGGTGAAAGGTGAAATAAGATCGTCTATTGAAACCGTCTCGTCATCATTGATGGTCACCGGACTCGCCAGACAGAGCGTATGTTCCGGCGCCAGTTGGTGGGCCGCGTGCCCGTTGTTCAGCGATGAACCGGTGTAGGGAGTGATTAGTTGCTGATAAAGCCGATACGTCTGTAAGGTGCGCCGATACGACGGCATCGTGCCAAGCAAAGGGATACACTCCTGAAAAAACTCACGACCGAAGTCGGTTAATTCGAGTGGCTCGCATTCGCTTTCTTTGAGTTCAAGGCTCTCTGCGAGAAGCGTCTCCACGGCCTCGCTGTAAGGATCAAAGGAAAATTTTCCGTAAACGTAGTCCCGACTCGTGCGGCGCAAACGTTGGCGCTCGGCTTCGTCGTTATTCAGCAATAAAACGATTCTACAGAGACCCTCCCACCAATCAACCTTAATGCCTAAGGCCGAACTGGCGTACGTGCTTACTTTGTAACCCGACTCTCCATTGCTGATGGTGTCCTTGAGTCCGCCCCAGTTTGTGCCGACTACCGGAGTGCCGCAGCCCATGGCTTCCACCTGGGCCAGGCCGAAATTTTCATCGTGATTCAGCGTCAGATTCGACACCACATCAGCGACGTTATAGAGAGTGCGCAGCTCGTCCGGGCCTTTGCTGCCGACGAAGTGTACTTTCTCATCCGGAACTCCCAGCCGCTTATAGATTTTATTGAGCGTATTTCTCATGCTCACCGGGAAGACACCAAATTCCATGAACGGATTGTCCATCGTCCTGCCGGCGATGACGAGGTGCACTTTAGGAACGATGCTCTGAACTATGCTAAAGATTCTGAAGAGCGTCTGCAGGTTCTTCTCGATGGTGATCCGGCCGACATAGAGCAGAATCTTGTCGTCCGGAGCGAATCCGAGAGCGGCTTTGGCGGCCTGCCGCGCAGACTCCGTCAAGGGACGAAAGATCGAATCGTCATAGACAAAAGGTACGTACCGTAGTTGCGCGTTAGTAAAAAACGTTCGCGTGATTTCGATTTCCGCTTCACAGTGGCAGACAATTACATCGGTTGATTTGAAATACTTTATGCTGCTGCGCAGATCGGGGAAGCCACGCGTCACGCTGCCGAATGGGAACCAGATATAGGGAATGTGTTTGCCCAGGCGTTCCCTGGTTTCAAGAAACATTTCGTCCATCGTGCCCAACACGACATCGGCCTTGAGGATCAGCTCTTTCGTCATTTCCTGCCGCCTGATTTTAGAAGCGTGCAAATATTCTGGCGGGCGGCTAAAGGTCTCATGCTCGCGCAAAACTATCTCTAAGTCTGAAAACAAGTAGTTGAGACTTTCGAGCATGGGTAAATCATTGATCATTCCTATCTTCATGGTGCTGCCTTTCTATCGCGATGCGGAAGAGACTGATGGGCGCGCGGCGCGGTTGCTCAGACAAAAAAGGTGGAAACTCTGGTAACCGAACAAACAGGAGATTGTTGGTGCGGAGAGCTTAGGGCAGGCAAAATTTGGAGATGCCTACGGGTAAGATTCAGGGTTGGGAATTGCGAGACGCCGCACACCATTTGAGCACGGCCATCGCACCTGTCAGCTTGTGGTACGCTTGTCGAAACGCGAGACTTTGCGGGCCGTCTAAGACTTCGTCAGAGACTTCAGCCCCGCGAACCGCCGGCAAATCATGGAGAAAAATTGTACCCGCAGGTTTCGACACTCGCGCCATCAGATTCCCGGTAACGCCGTACGGTTTGAATTTACTTAGCCAATCGGGGTCGGATTTCGGCACACCCATCGTCTGCCATCGAGTTGTATAAACAACGTCGACGTTCTTCGGTAAATTGCCAACGTCACTCTGCTGCACCACAGTTGCGCCGGACCGGCGTGCCAAAGTGTCGGCGCTTTCGAGGACGCGGTTGGGAAGTCCGTATCCATCAGGCGTGACTATCGTGAGCCTCATCCCTTCGGTCATGGCCACGGCAAGGGCAAGCGCGGCAGCGGAATTATTACCCTCGCCGAGATACAAGACATGGACTTCATCTAGATGACCCAATGCCTCTTTAATTGTGACCAGATCGGCTATCGCCTGGGTGGGATGTTCATTGTCGCTCATGGCATTTATGACCGACATCTCGTTTTGATTGGCGAGCGCTCGCATCTCCTGTATAGACGCATTGGTGCGAATCACGAGGAAGTCGAGGAAACCGGAGAGCACCCGGGTCGTATCCTGAATTGATTCACCAGTGACGATTTGCAGGTCGTTCGGTCCGTACGCGATAACTTGCGCTCCCAACTTCAACGCCCCCACTGTAAAAGCAGTGCGGGTTCGAGTTGATGTCCCCTTGAAGTATATCCCTCCCACTTTACCTCTAAGGGGTTGGTCTGTTGCTCCTTGCCCGGCGGCGATTGCCAAAGCGTCCTCTACCAGGCTCGATAGGTCTGCGGGTTTAAGGTCTTCAAGTGAAATGAAGTGTTTCACGATGTCGTTTGTTCCGTTCGCATATGAACCAGGAATGCCTCCGGGAGGCCCGGGGTCAGCAGCATCCGGACTCGGATGCTACCGCCGAGCGGCAGGACTTACGAACTGCCGCAAGGAAAACCTGGGAAAAGTGATTTGAGATCAGAGGGTTATGTTCACCGCTCGCGGGACGCTAACTGCCTTGAGCGAGCAGAACATTCCTGGAAACACCGCTGATTGAAATAGGAGGCCCGCCTTTGCCAATCATGGCGCGGATCGCAGTTCCACCCGAACTCTTTTGCCTGGTTACATTAGGCACTTCGATGGAAACCTTGCCGCTAATGGAGTCTGTACTTAACTGTGCATTCAGTTCGCCGCTGAAGCGAAGCTCGACCTCTCCGCTGATGCCTTTGATTTGCAAACCCCGTTGTCCCAGCGTTGAAATTCCGGCAGTCAGAAGACCGCTAACACCTGATACATCCAGGAATCCCTTCGCTCGCTTAATGTTAACATCGCCGCTCACGCCCCTGATTTCAGCCTGTTGGCTTACTTGAGCGATTTCTACGCCGCCGCTAACACTGCTGACCTGAATCCGGCCTTCCACGGCCCCAATGCTTACTGGACCGCTGACGCTGCTCACCACAACCGATCCGTCGACGTCACCAATCCGGACTTGAGCACTGACGCTGCGCACGGAAAGCTCAACCCGCCGGGGAAGCTTGAGCATTACGCTATGGCGAACTTCGGGGCCGAACCCTGAGCCGGAATGGCCCTGTCGGGTTTCACCACGGATTACCAAACTTTGCGGTTTGTTTTCGATGCCGATCTTGAATTGTTCAAGATCGCCTCGGCTCTGCGCGGAACGCACGATGTGTATTTCCGCGACGTCACTATCGGCTGTCTCGATTTCTACCGAGCCGCTGATGCTCGAAACTTCGACACGTGTACCGGGCGTGAGTTTGAAGCTCTGGCGAATCTCATCCCGCTCACGAAGCTCGCTGCTGCTATTTCGTTTGCTTTGGGAAAAGAAGGCTGCCACCAGCGGAATTGTAATCACCGAAGCTATTCCGCCGACTATTAAAAAGACTATTGTGTTTCTCATAACTATCTCCTGTTTTCTTTCGGCCGCGTCGCACGGGCGGCGCATCCGGTTGTTGCAATTAATTCACCACGCGGGTTAATAGGGGAAGGAAAGGGGATCTGAGGGACTATCATTATACGCTATGCGACGCGGGAGGGATCCCTGGGGCGATGGAGCGTTGGGTGAAAAGCTAACGCGTCAATTCCGCTCGATCCACGAAGCGGGAAAGAACTCGCCGATCGAGGTCCCCATCCCATGCTGAAGCGCAAGATCATACACATATTTCCCGACTGCCAGATCGAGCACTCCCAACCCGAAGGGACTGAACACTACACGGCTGCTCCCGTTTTTTTTAATTGGGGAGATACCCAGCAGGATATCGGCAAGGGTGCACCTAATAAACTCTCGATGGCCGACGAGTTGCTCGGCCAGATGCAGCGAGGTGCTGGCACGACAAGCGTGGCTGATGTCGTCGACTACGTTGTCGCAGGAGAGGATTACTTCGGGCGAAAGGTCGCGCAACGAAATATGCAGAATGGTGGTGTCCGGGGGAGATGCCGACAGGTCAGAGACGTACGGCTTGGATGCAGTGGTCGCAAATGATATGAGGGGACACTCTTTCAGGACTTTGTTGATATCCCTCTCCGTACTGATCTCCACCTGCTCGAAAGTTTCCAAGCACTTGTTTTTGAACTGCTCGCTGCGGGCCATAACGGTATCGAAGATCATGAAGGATCGCTTCTCAGGCCGAGACGCCAGGAGCGCTTTAACAATCTCGAAATTTATAAAACCTGCTCCGATTATCCCCACGGCGCGATCGTCATCATCAGCGTGAAGGGACTGAGCGGCTAAAGCTGCGCTGGCGGCGGTCCTCTTCGCACTGATTATTGATCCCTCGATGAAGGCTTCCGGCCTTCCGGTGATTGAGGAATTCAAAACCACCACCGCCGACGCGCGATCCATTCCCCGGTCGAGATTTTCCGGAAAAGAAGAAACCCATTTGACTCCGGCGATACCAAATTCCTTCCCTAGATATGCGGGCAGCGCAATTATTCTATTACTCTCCTTATCAGGAAAACGTAGGAAAGTAGAATGCGGTAACGAGCTATCTCCTCGCGCGTGGGTTTCATAAGCTCTCTGCACAATCTCAATAAGCACGTTCTCCTGGCCCGCAAGCAGCGAAGAAACTTCGTGCCCTTTCAAAATCAACATTTCACCGTCACGTACACTCATACATCTCCAAAGTCACGCAGGAAATTCTTTTTCTCTACCTCAGGAATACTGAAGGACAGGAATCACTTCGTATCATATTTTTAACACTCGATTACTTAACCGAGCGCAACGCGAACCAAACGCATCGGCCCTTCCGCACTTAACTTAGTGATTGCAACTTCATGAACTCACTTTTGCACCGCTTCCGTTCGCAACGCCTCCGGTAGCAGCAACGTGCCTTGCTGTGAGCTACTTATTCGGTACTGCTCTCGAGAAGCCTTAATGATGGGTGGCGCCGTCGATTTCCTGCCAGCTCCCAAAGCGAGTTCGATCTGACTTGCCAAGCCCTCGACCGTCGCCTCCTCAAAGAAACCCCGCAATCCCACCTCCACCCCAAACCTCTTACGCACCTGCGACATCATGCGCGTCGCCATCAACGAGTGCCCACCCATCTCGAAGAAGTTGTCGTTCACTCCCACCCGCTCCACCTTCAGCACTTCTGACCAAATCTCCACGAGTAACTGCTCGGTCGTCGTTCGCGCTTCTACATACCCGGTTTCCAACTCTGGTCTAAGGGTCTCGGGCACGGGCAGTGCGCTGCGATCCACCTTTCCGTTGGGCGTCAGCGGCAACTGTTCGAGGAAAACGAAACTGGACGGCACCATGTAGTCAGGCAAGCGCTCCTGTAAGCTGCGACGCAACTCGGGTACGGTCAGTTCCTGCTCGCCGCTCTTTACCGTACTCACCACGTACGCTATTACCTGCTGATCTTCTGGTCTGGCTACTACTACTGCTTCCCGCACTCCCGGCTGCTGCGCTAGCGCCGCTTCGATCTCGCCCAGCTCGATGCGGTATCCGCGTACCTTTACTTGATGGTCTGTCCGGCCTAAGTATTCTATCTCGCCACTCTCAAGGTATTTCCCCAAGTCTCCAGTACGGTACAATCGCGCCCCTGGCTCACCGCTTAGGTTATCGGGGACAAACCGATCTGCCGTCATCTCTGGCCGGTTTAGGTAACACCTGGCCAGTCCGCGCCCGCCAATACAAAGCTCTCCTACTACACCGATTGGCACCAGGCCCAGTCCTTTATCCAAAATATGGACCTGCGTGTTAGCGATAGGTCGCCCGATGGTCGGCTGACGCTCACTGCCCCGCTCGACCGCTTCTCCGGTAGTGTAGGTCGTATATTCGGTGGGGCCGTAGAGGTTGCGCACCAACGCGACGTTGGTTTGTGAATATGTATCCTGGACCAGGCTATTCTTCAGCGCTTCACCCGCAAGGTTAACGGTCAGGACGCCCGCGCCAACAACTTTCGATCGCAGCAGTTCAGCCATGGCAGAAGGCACGGTGTTGATCAAAGTGACCAGCCCAGCCGATGAGTGCGTGGCGAGGTGAAGCGCGTTATCGGCGAGGATGACCGCTCCGCCGCAGGAGAGCGGCGCGAAGATCTCAAAGACTGAAAGATCGAAGCAAATGGAGGTAGAAGCAAATACTCCGGCCAGTTCCTCTGCCGAGAAGGTAGCCAGAGCCCAGTGAAGGAAGTTGATAACCGAGAGATGCTCGATAGCAACGCCTTTCGGCATGCCAGTAGAACCAGAGGTGTAAATAATATGAGATAGATTCTTCGGCTCCAGCAAGCCAGCTGGATTCTCGCCGCTCTGTTGGGCAATCAGTTCCGCTTCACGGTCCAGAACCACTAGCGTGGCCGTGTGGGCCGGCAACATATCTGCCAACCCCTGTCCGCATATCAGCACAGACGCACCGGCATCCTCCACCATGAAAGATAGCCGCGCTGTGGGGTAGGCCTGGTCCAGCGGCAGGTAAACACCGCCGGCCTTGAGAACGCCGAGCATGCTTATGATCATGTCTGGCGAACGCTCCAGAAGTAAGGCAACGCGAACTTCCGGTGCGACCCCTAGCGTCTGAAGGTAACGCGCCAACCGATTCGCTTTGACGTTCAATTCCCGATAACTCAGATTCCCGGCTTCGCACACCAGAGCGACGGCCTCTGGAGTTTTCGCAACCTGTTCCTCAAACAACTGGTGCAGGTAACCGCCGGATGGATATGGCTCCCGGGTGGCATTGAATTCGTGAAGCTGGCGGCGCTCATCCATTTTCAGGATGGGTATTTCGGAAACATGTTGCTCTGCGTTCTCGCCGATGCCTTCAAGCAGTGCCTGAAAATGAGTAACCATGCGTTCGATGTCGATGGCGTCGAACAAGTCCGTGCTGTATTCCCATCTGCCGGCGATCCCGTTTTCACTCTCTCCCAACTGCAACGTCATATCGAACTTTGCGGTCCGATTGTCCGTCTCTTCCGGTTGCAGTCTCACTGCGCCCAGACTCGTATTCTCGAGCGGTGTGTCCTGCCACGCCATCATTACCTGAAACAACGGCGTGCGGTTCAGATCACGTCCCAGCGGCAACGATTCAACCAGGGTTTCAAAGGGCAGGTCCTGGTGTGCATATGCTTCCAGCGCAACCTCGCGTGTGCTCCGCAGATGCTCCCTGAAAATTGGGTCTCTACTGAGGTCGCCTCTTACCACCAGCATATTGACGAACAACCCGATCAACCCTTCAATCTCAGGGCGATTGCGGGTCGATACTGCAACACCAACCATCACGTCGGTCTGCCCCGCATAGCGCGAGAGGAGGACTTGAAAAGCAGCGAGCAGCACCATGAAGAGCGTCGACTGTTCGCCCTGACCAAGGGTTTTTAGCTGTAAGACCAGAGCCCGAGAGAGCCGGAACGATTGGTATGCACCGTTGGCAGTGCGAACTGCGGGACGTGATTTACTACTCGGTAGAATCAGAGCCTCGGTGGCGTTTGCAAGCTGCCCCTTCCAGTAAGACAGTTGATGTTCCAGCGCCTCCCCTTGTAACCACTCGCGCTGCCATGCAGCGTAGTCAGCATACTGAACCGGCAACTCTGCCAGAGACGAATCAGCCCCACTGTCATAAGCTCTATAAAGCGCCGTCAACTCGCCGACTAATACGCCAACTGACCGACCATCAAACACAATATGGTGCACGGTGAGGAGCAACATGTGCTGCTCGGTTCCTAACCGCAGCAGCGTAAAACGGATTAACGGGCCACGACTCAAATCAAAGGGTTGCTGTGCTTCAGCCGTCGCCAGGCGCGTCGCCTCAGCTTCCAGTTCATTTCCGGAGAGGCGACTCAAATCAATCACAGGAATACGAATGGGCTTAGCCGGCAAAACAATCTGCGCCGGCTCATCATCCTTCATTACAAAGACCGTTCGCAGAACCTCGTGACGCGTGATGATCTCGGTGAGGCTCCGTTCCAACGCGTCTGGATTGAGCTCGCCCGTCAGGCGCGAGGTGGCGGGCATGTTGTAGGCCGTGTTGTCGGGTTCCAGTTGATGCAGGAACCACAAGCGCTGTTGTGCAAATGATAGCGGGAGATATCCTGTCCGCGACATTCGCTTAATGGATGGACCATTCAAAACCTGCATGGACTCTATGGCGAGGTCGATGTGATTTGATAAGGCCGCGACTGTTGCCTCCTCGAAGAAACGCCGCAAAGCCACTTCCGCTCCGAACCTCTTTCTTACCTGCGACATCATCCGCGTCGCCAGTAGCGAGTGTCCTCCCGCCTCGAAGAAGTTATCCTCCACGCTCACTTGGTCCACTCGTAGCAGTTCCCGCCACATCTCCGCCACTGCAGCTTCCGTTTCCGTCCGTGGCCCAATAACTTCCGCGTCCCTCCCGGACTCCGGCTCTTCGCAAGCAAGCAGTGCTCGACGGTCAACTTTGCCGTTGGCCGTGAGCGGCATCTCCCCCAGCATGAGGAAGGCTTGCGGCACCATGTACTCCGGCAACCGCTCGCGCATCCAGGCGCGCAGATCTGCCGCTGTTGCCGCTTGCTCCCCTTCATTTACCACGTAGGCGATCAAGCGCTTCTCGCCTTTATCCTGTTCGCTGACCACCACTACCGCTTCTCGCACCTTCTCATGGTGACGCAGGGCTGTTTCTACTTCGCCCAACTCGATGCGAAAGCCCCGCAGCTTCACCTGGTGATCCATTCGCCCAAGGTATTCCAGAAGGCCTCCCTCGCGGAAACGCGCCAGGTCGCCTGTGCGGTATAACCGCCCGCCACGCGAGCCGCTGAACCGGTCGGGCACGAACCGTTCGGCAGTCAGTTCCGGCCGCTGCCAGTAACCACGTGCTAACCCTTCGCCCGCGAGGTAGATCTCCCCGGTGACACCGGCTGGGACGGGTTCGCCGGCGCCATCCAGCACGTAGACTTGT
The DNA here is from genome assembly GCA_963702045.1 of Pyrinomonadaceae bacterium. Classification (GTDB taxonomy): domain Bacteria; phylum Acidobacteriota; class Blastocatellia; order Pyrinomonadales; family Pyrinomonadaceae; genus JACMLC01. Next base: position 1,966,628 of record OY969701.1, on the reverse strand, counting down.
GTGTTTGCCAACGGTCGCCCGATAGCGGGTGTTCTTGTTTCCCCTCCCTCGATCCGGGCATAGGTCGAATAAGTGGTGTCCTCCGACGGACCGTACAAATTGATTACATCCTTGACCTGCTTCAGCTCGTACAACTGCTCGACTAACTCCCGCGACAAGGCTTCGCCCGCGAGGTTAACCGTCTCCACCCCGGCGGGTATCCATCCGTTGCGCACCAACTCGGCCATCGCCGACGGCACCGTGTTCACCAGGGTCACTTCCGCGGCTGCCGGCAGAGCCGGCAACTGCAGGGCGTTCTCTGCGAGAATGACTGCGCCACCCCAGCTCAAGGGGACGAACAACTCGAAGACCGAAAGATCGAAGCTGATCGAAGTCGAGGCCAGCACGCCAGAGAGTTGCGCGGCAGTAAAATACTCCCTGGCCCAGTGCGCCAGCGTAACTGCGCTGCTGTGGTTAATCACGACACCCTTGGGTTTGCCAGTTGAGCCAGAGGTAAAAATGACGTAAGCCAGGTTCTGCGCAAGGGCAGACGGACAGGGCGCCGTCTCGGACTGCTGGGAGATAGCTTTGGAATCCCGCTCGAGGCAGACGACCAGCGTTGGGAGACTTTCGTTCGTTATTGTCTCGCCATCTTGAACGCGGAGAAGTCCCTCGGCGCGATCGAGCAGGCTCGCTTCAGTGATAAGAATACTGGCGCGAGTGTTCTCCAACATGAACAGGAGGCGTTCCGAGGGGTAGGCGGCCTCCAGCGGCAGATATGCGCCGCCGGCCTTGAGCACCGCGAGGAGCGCGACGACCATCTCCACGCGACGGCTGAGAAGTATGCCGACGAAGATTTCGGGGCCGACGCCTAAAGAACGGAGGTGATGAGCAAGTCGGTTAGCGCGGCGGTCAAGTTCAGCGTAGGAGACGCGCTGTTGGTCGAAGATGAGAGCGAGGCTATCAGGCGTGCGGGCGGCCTGCGCCTCAAATAACTGATGAAGACAAAGGTGCTGAGGGTAGGAAGCCCCGGTCTGGTTCCAATCAAACACGATCTCCTGCCGCTCGGCCGGCGTCAACAAGGGTAGTTCGGAAAGAAGTTGCTGGGGTTGGTCAACAATGCCCTGTAGCAACGTCTTAAGATGTTCCGTCATTCGAGCGATGGTCGCTGCATCAAACAAATCGGTGTTGTACTGCAAGGACGCTGACAGCGAATTTTCTGAATCAACCATGGCGAGCGTTAAGTCGAACTGGGAGATTCGTTGTTCCAGCGCAACTGACTCAAGCTCAAGAGCGCCGAGTTTCATCAGCGCCCCAGCTTCGCCCAGCGCAAAGGCACTCAGCCCCTCTTCATTCAGAAGGTGAGCCTTCTGCAAGATAAACATTACCTGGAAAAGCGGCGACCGGCTGGATTCACGTTCCGGCTGCAACCGCTCTACCAGCAGCGGAAACGGATAGTCTTGATGCTCGAAAGCTGACAACACCGTCTGCTTTGTCTGTTGGAGAAATGACGTGAACGTAGTAGTGCGCGAAGGAAAAGCACGGAGAACCAGCGGGTTGACAAAATAACCTACGAGACTTGCCAATCCATTCTGATTACGGCCCGAGGTCGGGGATCCTACCAGAATATCTTCCTGTCCTGTGTACCGGTAAAGCAGCGTTTGGAAGGCGGCGAGTAAAGTCATGTAGAGAGTTGCGCCATGTGCGCGACTCAAATCTTTCAGACCACGAGTTACCGCAGGGCTTAGTTTGAACGCCCTGGAACTACCGGTGTAAGTCTGTGCGGGCGGACGCGGGTGATCAATGGGCAGGTTGAGCACCGGCAGCTCACCGGCTAATTGTTTTTGCCAGTAAGACCAAAGCTTTTCACCTTGCCGGCTGCCCAGCATTTCCTCCTGCTGTTTTACGTAGTCAGGGTACTGAAGCAGATTGGAAGGCAGTTGCGCCGAAGTTCCGGCCAGTTCCGCCTCATACAAAATGCCAAGCTCCTTGGTCAGGACTGACAATGACCAGAAGTCCGCAATGATGTGATGCACGACCAGAAGGATCACGTGGTCGTGTTCCCCACGTTCAAACAAATGGACACGTAGCAGCGGCCCATGCTCCAAATCAAAGCGCCGGCCAACCTCCGCGACCAGTTGACTGTTGAAAGCCGCTTCACTCAATGCCGACGCGTCAATCTCCTGAAAGGAGACCTTGGCGTCATCGCGGACGTGCTGGACCGGCTCGTCTTGATGAATGCTGAAAGTAGACCTTAATGAGGGATGTCGATCCAGCAACAATTGAAATCCGCGACGTAAGACAGAAACGTCCAATGCTGAGACGACGCGGACTACACTTGCGACGTTATACGCTACGCTTTCGGGCGCCAGTTGATAAATAAACCACAGCGCCTGCTGTCCACGAGAAAGCGGCAGTCCGGAGACCATCGCGTGCGTCTGCGGGGAAATTCGGGTGGCTGTTGCGGTAGCGGTGGCCAATCGCCCCTGAGCGGCAATCTCGGCAATGGTCGAATCCTGTAAAAGGCTCGCCATCGGCAGGATAACGCCGAGCCCTGCTTCGATTCGATGCGTTAACTCGATTGCCGCTAGAGAATCAAGGGCGTACTGTGAAATGGGCCGGTCGACGTCAATCACGGAAGCGTGGACCCCAAGTTTGGCCGCCACCTCTGCTCTGAGCCATGTTTGAATCGACTCAATACTTTCCAGATTCAGCTCCGTGCCGGACGCTTCGCCTTCGCTCTCCTGCGCAGCAACCATCTGCCATTCGATCACGGAATCGAGACTCTTCGACAGGAACTTTTCGCGACAGGCTTGTCGTTGAATTTTGCCGCTCGATGTTTTTGGAATACTTCCGGTTTTGAGTAACACCACCGCATGAACCTGCAATTCATGCTCTTCTACAACCGCTTGCTTGATGGCCTGGATTATTTCATCGCTATCGAAATGACGCCGAACATTTAGCTCTTGAACTGCGACCAACGCTTCCTCTCCGTCTACCTCAACCACAAAAGCTGCCCCGCCTCCGAGGCGTAGCGCAGAATGACTCTGCTCCACGGTCCGTTCAATATCCTGCGGGTAATGGTTGCGCCCACGAATAATGATGAGGTCTTTGAGGCGCCCCGTCACAAATAGATTTCCATCGAGAAGTACGCCCAGGTCACCCGTCCGCAAAAGTGGCTCTGCAAGCCCGTGAGAAAGGTGGGACTGGAAGGCGCGCGCGGTTTCTTCGGGTTGATTCCAGTAACCCTTTGTCACGTTGGGCCCGGTTACACAGATCTCTCCAATTTCGTTCGGCAAGCACTCGCTCAGCGTTTCAGGATGGTAGATATAAATCTTCTGCCCGGACGACGGGTATCCGCAACTCACGAGCGAGCGCGCTCCATCTCGAGCTTCAGGAACTTCAACTACTAAATTACTTTGCAATGCTTCCACCGCAACCGTCTTTACTAAGGGCGAGTCGGGGGCCGAGTCGGGCATCGCGGCTTGACTCGATACCAGCAAGGTTGCTTCAGCCAGCCCATAACAGGGACGAAAGGCCTGCATGCGAAAGCCACACGGCGCAAACGCCTCGGCGAAGGCTGTCAGCGTCGCCGCCCGCACCGGCTCCGCTCCATTGAAGGCTACTTCCCAACTGCTTAGGTCAAGCAGCTTGCGTTGCTCGAGACCAATTTTGCGCACGCAGAGATCGTAAGCGAAATTCGGCCCTCCGCTTGTGGTTGCTCGATAGCGAGAGATAGCGGAAAGCCAACGGAAGGGATTCTGCAAAAAGGCGACTGGCGACATCAGAATGCACTGCGCTCCAACATAGATTGGCTGCAACACGTTTCCAATCAAGCCCATGTCGTGATACAGCGGCAGCCAGCCGACAATGACGGATTGCGCAGTCTGGCGAAACACATCCTGAATCATCTGTTCATTGTTCAGCAGATTCCCATGCGTCACCATTACGCCCTTCGGCGTAGAAGTGGAGCCGGACGTATACTGTAGAAAAGCCAAATCATCGCTACCGATAGCTGGGTTTCGCCACTGCTGGGCCATGTCATCCGAGATAGTCTCTGTCGCGAGCCAACGCAGCTTCTGCAATCCCTCGCACTCAGAAGACAGAGCGTCGACCTTTGAGAGTAGCAGGGGCGTGGTTAACGCCAGTGTAGACTGTGCATCGGCAACTACTGATTGAAGCCTGAGCAGCGAACGGTTCTGGCGCGGCGGGTAAGCGGGGACAGCGATGGCGCCAGCATACAGACACCCCCAAAATGCGCTTATGTATTCGAGTCCGGGTGGGTAAAGCAGCAAGACGCGCTCTCCGGCCGCCCGCAGAGATTGCAAGCGCGCGGCAATGGCGCGCGCACGTCGATCGACCTCTTCATAAGTCAGGCTAATTTCTTCCGCTTCACCGTCGTTCAGAAAGGTGTATGCCTTCTGAAGCGGGTGCTGCTGAACTCGAAGTCTAAGCAGTTCGACTAAATTGCGAGCTTTCATCGTCATATTAGGATTAATTGAGATATGAATTATTCCGGTTCAAAGACACGGGGAGTCCGCTCTGATTTACTGCTCAATATTTTTTTGAGGTTAGGCGGTGTGGCAGGCTGCTGAGCGCAAACGAACAGCTTGAGGCATGAAGGACGTTCGCCTCGGATGCATGCTTAACGATTGATTAGTTCGGTCATGCCCACCAGGATTCTTCGCGCCCCTTCATAGGACGCGCGTCCGTGCGCGGCAAGAATATTATCCAGCATCAGAATATCGCCTTGCTCCCACGGGAAACTCACGGTTTCTTGCCGGTAAGCGTCGCGCAGTTCCTTGAGGGTTTCCGGTTCGAGCGGAGAGCCATCCCCGTAATAAGTGTTGGTCGGAAGATCTGCTTCCTTCTCGAATCCAGCGAGCAGACCCTTCCGAAGGGACGCATCGAGCGTCGAGATGTGAAAGAAAGTTGCATGATTGAACCAGACGGGCTCGCCGGTATGCGGATGTTTAATGATGGCAGGCAGAACCGCATGAATCCTGAGACGGCCATCGCCCATCCATTCAACCTCAATTCCATTTCGCCGGCAGTGTTCTTCGACTGCATCTTTATCGCTGGTCTGAAACGCTGTTTGCCAATCAAGTCCGAAGCCGTCGCCGAAGTTGCGCACGTACATCCATTGTTTTTCGATGAAGCGGTTTCGCACGTGTGCGGGGATTCGTTCGTAGACGTTCCGGCAATCGGCTATGGGTGTCTCGCCTCCCCGGATCGAGGGCGTTTCACAAAAGAAGAAAATCTTCAGATTAAAGTTTTGCTTGTAAGAGTTTTCGTTGTGGACAAAGATGCTTTGGCTGGCCGGATAATCCGTCGAAGTGTAGATGTTGCTGCCGGCCACGCGGCTGCGCGGGGATGAGCGCTCGCTGTACTCCAGTGCTTCGCCGGAAACTATGGCGATGAATCGTTCAAACTCATCAGTTGTCCTCACGCCGAAGTTGCGAAAAAGTATGCCGCCATGCACCAGCAGACTCCCGCCGATAAAATCTGCATTGTTGGTCGCCCAGTCATTCAAGTCGATCCCTTTTCCGGAAGGCGTTATCATCAATGGCAGTCTTCGTCCCGCAAATAACGGGACAGCGTTGACCATGCTCTCCTGCGAAACTCTGACGAGTTTACGCTTTATGGCGCCGCGGCTGCCGCGCTTTTCAACTTCCGACGCATCCATGATTCAGATCTTCCCCTGCCGTTTGATTCGCACGCCGCTTGTTTGCAAATGAGTTTCGCTTCGTCGCATCGTGACGTTCCTTGAGCAGTTCGAGTTTGTACCTCGGCTTTAGAATCATCGTCACAGAGCCATCGCTACTTCCGCATGTGCCTCTTCAGGATTCTCCCAAAGATGTGCAACATCACCGAAATGCTCGCTCACCCAGGCGTCCGAATAGATGGTGTCAAGATAGCGCTCTCCGCGGTCCGCAAGGATCATGACGCAATTCGCGCCATCGGGAATCTCCTCTCTCACTTGCGTCACGGCCATCAACACGCCTCCCGATGAGCCTCCGGCGAGCACCGCTTCCCTGTCCACTAAGCGGCGGCAACCGACAACGCAATCCAGGTCTGAAACATGTACGACCCTGTCAGTCAGATCTTCCTGAAAGAGTGCGGGTTTCAGGGCCGCGCCATGCCCCGGGATGAGGCGTTTTCGTTTACCGGAGCCGAAGATTACACTGCCGACGGCATCCACCGCATAAACCCTGGTCGGCAGTTTTTCATGGCGAATGTACTCAACGCAGCCACGCAACGTGCCGCAAGTACTGGTTGCACAGAAGAGATAATCGATCTTGCCGTCCATCGCCATCGCGATTTCATGCATCGTCTGATAGTGTGCTTTTGAGTTGGCGCTGTTGGCATACTGATTGGGACAGAAGCTATTCTCAATCGTGGCGTGGAGTTCCTTAACGCGTTCGATGCGCGCCCGTAGAAACTCCCCATTCTTTAGATCCGGAATCAGAATCATATCGACTTCCGCTCCGTAAGTTTCCAGCAAACGGACATTTTGCGCCGTCGTTTTCTGATCCACGACACAAACAAATCGCAACCCGAGATAAGAGCATATCTGCGCGAGGCCGATGCCCATATTTCCGGAACTCGACTCGACGACAGTCGTTCCGGAATTTATTTCGCCTGTTGCCATGGCGTGCTTGATGATGTTGATGGCAGGCCTATCTTTGATGCTTCCGCCCGGATTGCATCCCTCCAGCTTGGCAAAAAGCCGGAAAGGGCTTCCCTCGAAAACTTTATCGAGGCTGATGAGCGGCGTGTGGCCTATGGTTGATAGAATACCTTGGTTCATAAATTCTCCCGAGCTACGACTATGCGGCCACGTTTCAAGAATGGCAGGAAGCAGACAGATCCTAAATTCTCAATCTAAGACTGGAGTGGTTGGTCCTTTAGCTATTGAAATTGTCTGCGAGACGCATTGACGCCTCGGGTCTTGAGGGTTTAGCCGGATTGGAATTGTGAATATTTCAGAAGCGAGTTTGGAACGGGCGAGACATCCAGGAATCCCTTGCGCCCCGCGCGGTCGGAGGTGCGGAGTGAACTCATTCCACCGTCGCTTTTAGCGAATTCGCGAAGGCTGCGACAAGTCTTCAGCACCTTTCAGCGTCAAGATAACGCTACCGCTTCGGCCACGCGAGTCAGGCCTGGTAAGGACGTTCCCGAGACGGATTTAGAGACTGGCTGAAGAATGATTTCCTTTTGCCCGAACAGTCTCTCGGAAATAATTCCGCGACTTTTGCATTCAGCCACCACTTTGTCTGACTCAACAATCGGGCGCGATTGCTCTGTGTATTGTATTGAAGTCAGGAAAGTCAGCCATGGTTCCTGTCCCATCGCATAGACATAAACCTGTTTCGCATTTAGCCGATTAATAATGTCCATTGCTTTTCCGTGGTCCGAGCCATCCAGGCGTCGTGATTGATCCATCTTCCTTGCCAGGGGACTACTTAACAACGGCCCGTACAGCCAGGTGAGCGGACCGCCATCGCACTCCATGCCTAAAAAGAAAACGTCAACATCGCCGGTCGAAGAGTGGATATGGCGGTAAAGGCTTGGTTCGATATTATTCGAATCAGCAGCGCACATTACTTTCCGGCCTTTGAGTTTCACGAGGTAAGCCAGTTTGGTCTTTATGTTGAGGTCGGCGTGTTCGCCCATAAATGGCAATCCGGTGATCGCTCCCCCCTCAATATCAACGGTTTCCATCTCGTCGAGTTCCAGTACGCTCTTGAATCCGATGTTCTGCAGAATGAGTTTCAAAGAGGGATCAGCCAACCCTCCGCCGTTGTTCTTAGGGACAACGATGTGCTTGATCTTATGGCGCAACTGCAACAAGGTTTCAAACATACAGTGATCCTGATGAGTATGCGTAATCAGAGCATAGTCGATGACTTCAGGCAGGTCGGAGTAGGTATAACGCCGGACTCCGTTATCGTATTTGTAACTAATCAGCGGATCGAAGAGGATGCTGGTGTCTTTGGACTCTATTAATATACAGGCGTGACCGAAATAACGGACTCTCACCGAGTCCTCGATAAAGCTCGGAACCGGGGGCGGAGGTTCGGGGGTAAAGAATGATAAAAACAGCTCCTCGTCCGCCTTTGGAACCTTCAGTATTCCTTTGATGTCGTCGAATGGCCGTGACTCTATTTTCATCCTGAAAAGGTCATCCAGTTCGGCTGAGCGAAAGGGAATGTTCAGGATGAGCGTCCCACTGCCGCCTAGATTGGGCGTGCTCAGAGCGAAGGGACGTTCATCACGGTCAACCAGCGAAAGCGCGATGCTTTGTGAGCCCTCGGTATAATATTGACTTTTATACAGCAGACCCTCAATGAATCGAATCGATGGGTTGTTGTTCAAGTCATAGATGAGTTCGACGTATCCCTTCAATGGCTCGGGCACTTTGTCGTAAAGAGGTTCCAGGGAGAATCCGCTAGCATCGTTCGCAAGAATTGTATTCATCTGGTGAATCGCCGCGGCCAGTTCAAGCAACGGAGCATGATCTTTACTCGTTTTCTCCAGCAGCGCCTTGATGGCCGGAGCCTTGCCCGCATCGTAGTTGATGAAGGGCCCTCCCCTCATCGCGGGATTCTTAAGCGCAGCAATGTGTATTTGGGGAGCGGCAACGAATGATTGCATGATTTTCAAATGCGCCCCGATATACATCGCAGCCGTGGCGGGTGAAATTAGGGATGGCCACGCGTACCACTGATTGAATAGAGGTTCGACCAGCACATTTTGTCTGAGATACAAAGGCTCGCTTCTCATTGTTATCCTCCCCGTCAAACCCTTTTATGAAGGCACGACCCGATAACGCAGTCACGTTCGGATGAATCATCTTTCTATTCGGTTAGTACTCGGTGAGGTGGACCCGGCCATTGTCTTTTGATCACTCGCCGAACCGGGTCGGCGCGGGGTTCCTATCTAACCCGCCTCCGCCAGCGTTTTTTGCGCGTCATCGTCGGATATGTCTTCCAACGCCAGCAGCAACCTGTTCAGTTCAGCGGCGTCCGCTTGCTCGGCCTGGGCTTGCACGATAGCGACAGCCAGGGCGGCCGGCGTGGGCTTTTCGTAGATGATGCGAATTTGCAGATCCAGGCTGAAGGCTTTGCTTAGTCTTGACAGGAGTTGAATGGCGAAGATTGAGTGGCCACCAAGGTCGAAAAAATTGTCGTTAACGCCCACCCGCTCGACTGCGAGCAATTGCGACCATATGCCAACAATCGTCTCCTCCACGGAATTGCGCGGTGCGAGGTAGGTTGCCGCCGACTCAGGGCTCGCCCCACCGGGCAGGGGGAGCGCTTTACGATCGATTTTGCCATTCTGTGTGAGCGGGAACTTATCAAGCAGCACGAAGGCACTTGGCAGCATATAGTCCGGCAGAAATTCTTTGACATGTTCACGCAACTCGTTCGTGGTGACACTCTGGCCTTGAACACCGACAATGTAGGCGACGAGCTGCTTGCCGTCGGTCTCATTTCCGGCCTGCGCCATGACGACTACTTGCCGCACGCGCTCATGCCGACTGAGGATCGCTTCGATTTCTCCTAATTCGATCCGGAAGCCCCTTACCTTCACCTGGTTATCCGTCCTTCCCAAAAACTCAATGCTTCCGTCAGGCAGAAAGCGTACGCGGTCTCCCGTTCGGTATAGACGATCGCCGGGGCGCGCGCTGTGGGGATGAGGCACGAACTTCTCTGCCGTCAGTTCAACAGCGTTCGTATAGCCGCGTGCCAGTCCAGCTCCGCCAATGTAGAGCTCGCCGGCCACGCCGATTGGCGCCGGCTGCTGCGCGGCGTCAAGTATGTATACCTGTGTGTGAGCTATTGGATAACCGATGGGAACTGATCCGTTTATGCTCCCTCCCTGCATTGAATAGCAACAGGTGAAGGTTGTGTTCTCGGTCGGGCCGTAGCCATTGATTAACCGGCAGTCGCCATTAGCGGCTAAGAATTTTTCAACATGCGCGACGGAGAGCACATCGCCGCCGGCAAGCAGTTGACGTAACGGTTCGAAATCTTCAACTCGCTCGTCCACCATCAGATTGAACAACCCAGCTGTTAACCAAAGGGTTGTGACACCATGCTTCTTGATCGCTTCGCCTAGTTCCTGCAGCGTCGGTTGCTGCGGGGGCATGACCACTAGCCGAGCACCATTGAGCAGGCTACCCCAGATTTCAAATGTCGAAGCGTCGAAAGAGACGGGGGCTAATTGAAGAAAGACTTCGGTCGGGCCGAAGCTTGCATACTGCGACTGTTTGACAAGACGCACGACACCACGGTGCTCAACGCTCACACCTTTGGGCCGCCCGGTCGAGCCGGAGGTGTAGATGATATAAGCAAGGTTGTTGCTCATCGTCACGGGTGAGGGATTAGTTTCTCTCTGCGCTCTGATCAACTCTGCATCTGAATCAAGACACACGGCCTGACCGCGATATGAAGACAAAGCCTCAAGCACAGCTTTTTCTGTTATCAGAACTGATACTTGCGCATCGGCGATCATGAACGCGAGTCGATCAAGCGGATACTGTGGATCCAATGACACATAAACCCCGCCGGCCTTGAGGATGCCGAGCATGCCTACCAGCAGGTGGATGGAGCGTTCGAGGCATAAACCGACTGAAATTTCTGCGCCGACGCCGAGAGTGCGCAGATAGTGTGCTACCTGATTGGCACGCTGGTTCAACTCTTCATAGGTGACTTGTTCGTCGCCGGCAACGACCGCGATAGCCTCAGGGCTGCACCGCGCTTGCTCTTCAAACAACTCGTAGATGCAAAGCTCCGGGGCGGGTAGCGCCGGGGTGTGGTTCCACTCGTTGAGCAAGCGGTCACGTTCTCCTGAGGTGAGAAGGGAGAGCTGCGAGATAGTCTGGTTTGGATTGGCGACGATACTTTCGAGCAGGGTCTGTAAATGGCCGGCTATACGAGCGGCGGTCGGAGTGTCAAAGAAGCGGCGGTCATATCTGATGATTACCACCAGTTCCTCACCGGCAGAAGCCACCAGCGTCAGAGGGTAGCCGCTGGTTTCAATCGTATGAATGCTTTCAAACTCCTGGCTGGCGCCCGTCAGAGAGGCAATCACCGGAAAGTTCTGGAATGAGATGATACTTTCAAATAACCGGTCACCGCTCGGCACTTCGCTCCATCTCTGCACCTGTGCCAGCGGGCTGTGCTCATGCTCACGCACTTCAACTTGCTCCTCCTGCACCTTTTTCAGCCAATTCACTACGCGCGTTTCCGGCGAAACCTTAATGCGCGTCATCAGATTGTTAATGAATAGACCGACCATTGACTCGACTCCAGCTAAATCTGCCGGTCGTCCCGACACTACCGCGCCGAAAGCGACGTCTTCTTCGTCGCTGTACTTACTTAGCAGCACGGCCCACGCGCCCTGTACTACCGTGTTCACTGTTAACTGGTGCTGACGCACGAAAGACTGCAAGGCCGACATCGTGTTGGCCGGCAAAACGGCAAACTCCTCGGCATATGTCTCCTCGGCACTGAGACTGCAACCCGGCATGCGATCTACAACGAGCGGTGTCGGAGCTTTAAAGCCATTGAGCGTTTCGCGCCAGAACGTTTCGGCTACAGCCAAATCCTGTTTTTGCAGCCAGGCAATGTAATCTTTGAAGGGTCGAGCCGGTTCGAGTTCCAGATCGCGCCCGTTGCAGAACGCGTTATAAAGCGCCAGGGCTTCTTTGAAGACAAGCGACATGGACCAACCGTCTATCAATATGTGGTGATGACTCAGCAGGAATTTGTAAGTGTTGCTACCGGTTTGAAAGAGCACGATGCGCAGCAGAGGCGCCTGATTGAGTTTGAAGCCGCGTCTGCGGTCTTCTTCCAGATATGCGTCAAAGCGCACCTCCTGTTCCGTCGCTGGTAGATTCCGCCAGTCCTCCACCTTGAAAGGCAACTCCGCACGTCGTCCTACGACCTGCATCGGCTTGTCGACATTTTTCCAAACAAAGGCAGTGCGGAAGATCGAGTAATGGTTGACGATGCGCTGCCACGCTTGTTGGAGAGCGGAGATGTTTATTCCCCTGGTATTGAAGGGGATTTGGGTAACGTAGAGTCCATCGTCCGGCGCATAAAGGCTATGGAATAGCAGCCCTTCCTGCATCGGAGAAAGCGGATAAACGTCTTCAATATTCTTCGTGCTCATCTAACTAATCTCCTCAAGTACCCGCGAATTCAACCTCGCTCAATATTTGATCGAGTTCATTGTTATCGAGCTGGACCAGAGAGAAATCCGATGCGTTAAGGCCCTGAGTATCATTAGACTGGCAGTGTGCAATCAGTCGTCGTAATGCTTCTGTGTATTCCTTAGCCACCCGCTCAATCGTTTCTCTTGCGTGAAACTGGACGCCATAGGTCCATTGCACTTGCAGCCTTCCGTCGCTTACGGCCATGGTTATCTCGAGTAGATACCGCCGCTGACCACGCTCGCTCTGCAATGTTCCCTGAGCTTCAGGAGCGGCTGCAAACAGTGAATTCTCATCAAGTACATGATCCATTTGTCCCAGGTAATTGAAACTCACTTCGGCATCGATTATTTTCTTCGAGTTCTCTTCAGCGTCATCGGCCGCGTTCAGGTACCTCAAGATTCCGTAGCCAATGCCTCCGTGTGGAATGTTTCGGAGATGTTCCTTAACGTGCTTCAGCGATGATCCCAGGTCGTCAATCCCTTCCAGGTTTAGTAAGACCGGATACACACTCGTAAACCATCCGACGGTGCGCAGTAAATCAATGTCTTCGAAAAGCTCATCAGATCGCCCATGCCCCTCCATGTCCACGAGCACTTGCCGCTGCCCGCTCCACTTCCCTACCGCTTCCACCAGCGCCGTCAATAACACGTCGTTAATCTGCGTCCGGTAAGCTTTAGGCACTTCTTGCAAGAGAGCGTGTGTCGCCTCGACGTCGAGCCACTGCACAACGCTGCTGCTCAGTTCGATGGTGTTCTGGCCATCGGGAAAGTCCACCGGCAGCTTCCCTCCGGACCACTTCGCCACCTGGTTCCAGTACTCCTGCTCTCCAACCGCTGCCGCTCCGCCCGCGTACTCCTCCAACCGCTCCGCCCACCGCCGGTACGAACTCGTTTTTCTCCCTAACTCTATCGCTTCTCCGCGCTCCGCCTGCTCCAGCCCGCGTCCCAGATCCTCTACCAGCACCCGCCACGACACTCCGTCCACCACCAGGTGGTGCGCCACTAACAGCAACCGCTGCTCCGCTCCCGTCTCAAATAACACCACCCGCAGCAATCCTCCTCCCTCCAACTTCAGGCTCCGCTGCACCGCATCGCTCGCCGCCGTGATCCGTCCACGCTGCTCCGCTCCACTCACCTCGCTCACATCCACCTCCTGCACCACCACTTCGCTGACCGCCTCCTCGCCTCCGTAGCGCTGCTCCCAGCCCGCCCCTGTCTCCCCAAACCGCAACCGTAGCCCATCGTGTTGCTCCACCACGGCCCTCACCACGGCTTGCAATCGCTCGCCATCAATCCGCCGTCGCACCAGCAACATTAGCGATTGGTTGAAGTGTTCCTGCTCGCTCAGCGACTGCGCGAAGAAGTAGCGTTGGATTGGCGTCAACGGCACCTCGCCCCTCAGCAGTCCCTGCTCCGCATCGATCATCCCCTCGCCCGCCCCGGCCCTCGCTTCCGCGATCGCCGCTGACAGTTCCCCGATGCTCTGGTGCCGAAAGATGTGCTTCGGTGATAGTTTCAGTCCCGCCTGATTGGCCCGCGCCACGATTTGAATCGAGAGGATCGAGTCTCCTCCCAGTTCGAAGAAGTTGTCCTCCATCCCTACCTGCTCCACCCCCAACACCTCCCGCCAGATCCTCGCCAGTTGCTCCTCCGTTGCCGTGCGCGGTCCAACGTAATCGTGGTCTAATTCTGGACGAACCTGCTCGGGCGCAGGCAGCGACTTCCGGTCCATCTTGCCGTTAGGTAACAGCGGCAACTCCGTCAGGAACACAAACGCGGAGGGCACCATATACTCCGGCAAGAGCACTTTCAGATAACTATGAAGTTCGCTGACCGTCAGTTCAGGCTCGCTGGGAGCCACAACATAAGCTACAAGCCGCTTGTGCTCCGCTTCGTCTTCCCTGACCGTTACGACCGCCTGCCGCACTTGCGGGTGTCTGCCCAATACCGCTTCAATCTCGCCCAGCTCGATGCGGAAGCCGCGTAGTTTCACCTGATGATCGATGCGTCCGAGATACTCGATCGCGCCGTCCTCAAATTGACGCGCCAGGTCTCCCGTTTTATATAAGCGTTCTCCCGGTTTACTGCTGAAAGGGTTTGGAATGAATCGCTCGGCAGTCAATTCAGCTTGATTCAAATATCCGCGCGCGAGGTTAACGCCACCAATGTGCAACTCGCCGCCGACTCCCAGGGGAACGAGGTTGAGATGTGAGTCGAGCAGATAGATTTCCGTGTTTGCAATGGGTCGTCCTATGATCACCGCACGGCTTTGATCGTCTGCTCTGAAAGTCCATGAAGTCGCGTCGATGGCTGTCTCGGTCGGTCCGTAGAGGTTGTGCAGTTCCAGGTTCAGGCGCGCAAAAAACTGCTTTTGTATATTCGCCGACAGAGCTTCCCCGCCGCAGAAAACGAGGCGAAGACTTTTGCAATCCTCAAAGCCGGGCTCCTCTAACACTATGCGTAGCATGGATGGAACCAGCTGGAGAATCGTGATCTCGGATTCGGCGATCTTACTTACAAGGTAGGCGCTATCCTGATGTCCTTCCGGTCGTGCCATGACCAAACACGCTCCGGCAAACAACGGCACAAAAATTTCCCAGATGGACGCATCAAAATTAAAAGGTGTCTTTTGTAGAACTCTGTCAGCCGCCGTGATCGGAAATTTCTTCAACATCCACAACAAGCGATTGCAAATAGCCTTATGGCAAATCATCACGCCTTTAGGAGCGCCGGTCGAACCCGACGTGTAAATCACATACGCGATGTTCTCCTCTGACGCCACCGCTCCTATCGCTTCCCCGCTCTCCCGCTCGATCGCATCTCCTTCACTGTCCAAATACAGCTCGACCTCCAGCCCTCCCGCTGCTCGCAACGCCACCACTTCCTCGCGCAACTCTTCCACGCTAACGACCACCTGCACCCCTGCGTCCTTCACCATTCGCGCCAACCGCTCCGACGGTTGGCTCCGCTCCAACGGGACGTAGGCTCCTCCGGCCTTCATTATCCCCAGCATTCCCACTACCATCGCGATGCTCCGCTCCATCATGAGTCCAACACGCTCCTCTGCTTTCACTCCCTTTCGACGCAGGTATCCAGCCAATTGATTGGTACGTTTGTTCAATTCGCCGTAGGTCAGACTCTCCCCCTCGTAGACCAACGCGATTGCCTCCGGTGTCCGTGCCGCCTGGGCTGCGAATATCTCGTGCACACACTTTTCGCCGCCCCAGGTCTCTTTCGATCCACGGCCTTGCTGTAGCAGCTCGGTCCGCTCGCCTGCTCCGATCACCTCGACTTCAGCCACCCGCACAGCACCTTCCTGCGCGCTGATGCTTTCGAGCGCCGCCACCCAACGCTGGGCCAGACGTTCCACTTCCGCCTCGTCGTAACGAGTTGCGTCGTAGTGCCATTCGGCGACGAGCGACCCGTCGCTTTGGCGCAGGCAGCGAAGCAGCACTTTAAAGCGGCTGATATAGACTGAGGATTGCAGCAATGTGAAATGCAACGAATCGGTGACGCGGACGGAAGGAGCAGCATCGTCGACGAACTCGAAGCAAATGGGAAAGAAAGGTGCGGGAGAATGATCCAGGCCGGGCGCCCCAGAGGCCAACGCGGTCGAGGCTGCTGTTGAGTAGGTATAGAATTCCTGCCAGCGACGAGCGTCAGCGAGCGAGGCATCGAGCCCGGCGAGGAGTTGTGGAAATTGAAGTCCAGAGGAGAGGTCAGCGCGGACAGGGAGAAAGCGACCGAAGAGGCCGAGGGCCGAAGCAAGTTCGTCGTAGTTGCGACCGTCGAAAAAGACGCCGAGGGAGAGTTGCGCGGAGGCGGTAAGGCGAGCGAGAAGCGCGAAGAAAGTACCGAGCAGCGAAGTGGCAAGCGAAGACTCGTGCAAGGCAGACAGTCTCTCTATTTTCTCTACTGTGCTTAGAGCAAGTGGATAGGAAACGAACCGTGGCTTGAAGTCCTGGACCCCAAAGGATGGGTTTTCCAGGGGAAGAATCAATTCCGCTTCAACTGCTTCTCGGTCTTGTTGCCAGTGCGCCCTTCCCGTCTCGGACTCAGCCGAGCTGAGAATCTCATTTTGCCACTCAGAAAAATCAGGGTACTGCATCGGCTCATCTGATAATTCGTCGTCGTCAAGACTGGCCGCATAACTGCGTCCAAGTTCAAATACAAAGTTCTTCAGCCCAACCACGTCAGAGCACATGGCCGGTAAGTTGATGAGCAATGTGTGCTCGTCCGGCGATGTGGTAATCAGAGCCAGGTGCAGCGGGTCCGCCTCATCAAAGCTGGCCGGCAGATAACTGTTGGCCAGGAGCTCCGTGCGCCTGGCTACTTGATGCGCTGGTTGCAATTCGGTCAAGTCGTATCGCTGTACTCGCGCCTGACTGCTCTCTGAAACTACCTGGAGCGGCATGGTCATTCCCTGCAAGCGTTGGAAAGTGGTGCGAAGAATCTCATGTCGGCTGATTGTTTTGGCGACGGCGTTTTCAAGAGTCGAAGGGTTAACAGGTCCCGTAATCCTGACTGTACACGAGGCGCGGGCGGACATATCGGAGTGACCCTGCTGCAACCACCAGAGGTGCTCTTGCTGAGGTGAAAGTCGAAATCCTTCAACGATCGTTTTTTCCATGATTGTTTTCCGGTCCATCAGGAGGGTTAGGCCGCTATCCGACCACTTATGGAGACTATTGTTCTGTGGCGAATTAGGTGGTAAACGAGATTTGGATGTAAGGAACCCGGATCCAAAAGACCTGTTATTCGGTCACAATCCGTATTCGCGTTGAGTTGATTGTTTCTTGACCAAGAAGTGTGGGGGGGGGGGCCAGCGACTGAATGCCGCGGGCGAGCGCGAAACGAACATTCATACCAGCCTATCGCCGGTACCGATGACACCTAAGCCTTCCTCGATCGAAGTCTCTGCTTCCGGATCTTTTTCAGTTTGCGAACTGCTCGACCCTCTTCGTCTGTTTTTCAGCTTATATGAGATCGACTGCTTGAGTTCATTTTTCTGAACATCCCGTTGCTCCTTCTCAACCTCGGTCAGAGTCGCTACCAATTCGCTCAGGCGCGCCTCGGGCCGCTTTAAAAGTTCCTCGAGTAGTCTTTCGAAGTGTCTCAACATCCGGGTAACGGTAGAGGTGTCAAACAGGTCTGTGCTGTATTCAAGCGACCCGAATAGCGATTGCTCAACCTCGGTGAGACGCAGAATTAAGTCGAGTTGCGCCGTGCCGAATTTAATCGCCACCGGGCTTAGGGTTAAGCCGGGTGTTTCCAGGACTCCCATGGGCGTGTTCTGGAGAATCAATTTCACTTGAAACAGCGGTGAAAATTTCAGGCTGCGCTTTTGTTTCAACGCATCGACCAGGCGGTCGAAAGGAATCTCCTGATGGGCGTAAGCCTCCAACGAGATTTTGCGCACCTGCTTTAACAACTCATTAAAGGTGGGATCGCCGGCGAGATTCGCGCGCATTGCCAATTGATTGACGAAGAAGCCGATCAGCCCTTCGACCTCAATCAGGTTGCGATTTGAAACGTCTGTCCCGACAACGATGTCTTCGTTCCGCGTGTAGTAATAAAGCAGGACATCGAAAGCCGCCAGCAGCGTCATATACAGCGTCACACCCTCGCGGCGCGAGAGGTCGCGCAATTGCTCCACCAGGCTGGCCTTAAACTCCACCGGGTGCTGTGCCCCACGATAGCTCTGCTCTTCAGGCCGCGGACGGTCAGATGGTAACTCCAGCACTGCCGGGGCGCCGGCTAATTGTTTGGTCCAGTAACTCAATTGTTCTGCTAAGACCTCGCCGCTCAAATACTCCCTCTGCCACAAGGTATAGTCCGCGTATTGAATTGGTAACTCCGCTAACTCGGTATTGACGCCGCTGCGGTGGGCTTCGTAGAGCGCGGCCATCTCTCTGACCAGAATGCCCATCGACCACCCGTCAGAGATGATGTGGTGCATGGTCAGCAACAGCACATGCTCGTCGGCGGAGAGGCGCAATAGGTTAACTCGAAGCAATGGCCCTGCGGCTAAATCAAAACCCTTCCGCGCTTCCGCTTCCGCCCGGCGAGCCACATCCTGTGACCGTTCAGCTTCGCTGCCCGCACTCACTTCCTCCACTCCCAGCTGCACGTTCCACTCAGCACTAATAATCTGAACCGGCTGCCCCGCCAGAGTCGCAAACCTGGTCCGCAGCGATTCATGCCGCTCAATGATCTCGTTGAGCGCCTTTTCCAGTGCCTCGACATCCAGTGCTCCTAAAAGTCGCAGCGCCACCGGCAGGTTGTAGAAGCCGCTGCCTGGTTCCAACTGGTCCAGGAACCAGAGACGCTGCTGTGCGAACGACAGTGCGATCCCTGTACCCGCTGCCCTCGAGACCCGCTCGATGCGCAGCCGTTTAGCGGCATTAGCGCCGCCGCTCCGTGCAACATCGATGGACTCGGCCAGCGCCAGGATCGTCGGCTCCTCGAACAACTCTCGCAACGCGACTTCCACATCGAAGACCTCACGAATGCGCGAGATGACCTGCGTGGCGAGCAGGGAGTGGCCACCCAATTCGAAGAAGTTGTCGCCGATTCCGGGGTCTTCGACTTTGAGCAGGTCAGCCCAGACAGCAGCGAGCAGTTCTTCGGTGGGGGTGCGGGGCGCAAGATAGGCAGTGGAAGAGCGGAGACCCGAGCCGGCCGGAGGCAGAGCACGCAGGTCGAGTTTGCCGTTGGGAGTAAGCGGAAGGGCGTCAAGGAAGACGAATGAGGCGGGCACCATATATTCCGGCAGTCGCGCTCTCAGATGACCGCGTAGTTCACTGAGCGAAGGACGTTCACCCATGGCTACTACATACGCGGCCAGAAATTTTTCCTCTGAGACGCCGTCAGACGCAAAAACTACAACATCGCGCACTGCATGATGATGAGCGAGCACCGCCTCAATCTCTCCTAACTCTATGCGATACCCTCGCACCTTTACCTGATTATCCGCGCGGCCCAGAAATTCGATCTCTCCGTCGGCCCTGTAGCGCGCGCGGTCTCCCGTGCGGTATAAGCGTGCACCTCGCTCGATGCCAAACGGGTGCGGAATAAAGCGCTCTGCCGTCAGGGCGCTCTGGCGCAGGTAGCCTCTGGCGAGCCCGGCGCCGCCGAGGTAGAGTTCGCCGGAAACGCCGATAGGTACGGGATTCAGTTGCGGATCGAGCAGGTAGACCTGCGTATTGGCGATCGGCCGTCCGATCGGAACGGACTGAAGCTCGTCGCCGTCTCGGAGATAACTTAATTCATGAATGGTTGAGGTAATCGTCGTCTCAGTTGGCCCGTAGGCGTTGAAGCAACGGATATTTTCCCCGGCAATCTTCTGCCAGGACACAAAGCTCTCGGGCAAACCTTGCGCGCTTCCCACTATCATTAAACGAAGCTTCCGAGGCAATAAGGAATTCTCGCTGATAAGAGCATGCACCCATTCCTGCCAGTAAGGTGTAGGAAGGTTAAGAACGCTTAGCTCCTGATTCTCAACGAATCGCCGGAATTCAATAAACGAAACCTGGTGTCGATCCGGCCAGAGAACCACGGTGGCGCCGCTCAGCCATGAAGCGAAAATCTCTTCCGCCGCAACATCAAAGCTAAGCGATGCGAATTGTAAAACTCGATCGCTGCCTCGCAGGCCATAACGTTGGATTATGCTGGTACTGTGATTAACCAAACTGCGATGCTGAACCAGGACACCTTTTGGAGTCCCGGTCGAACCGGACGTATAAATCACATATGCCAGATTATCCGCAGCCACAGGGAGGCGGACCTTTTCAACGCTCTCGCGCTTTACGGTTTCGCCGATCGTGTCGACACAAATCACATGTTCTGTGCGGGTGCTGAATTTTCCGGAGAACGATTGTTGAGTAAGCAGAATCCTGACCTGCGCATCCTCTAGTAAAAGGTTTAATCGTTCTGACGGGTAAGCTGGATCCAAAGGCAGATAAGCTCCGCCGGCTTTGAGTATGCCCAGGAGAGCGACCATCATCTCAATCGACTGCTCCAGACAAAGCCCAACAATTACCTCCGGGTGAACATCACGGCTTTGCAAGTAATGCGCGAGCTGGTTGGCCCTGCGGTCCAGCTCCCGATAGGATAATTCCTCACCATTACAGGTGATGGCGACTGCATCCGGCGTTCGTTCCGCTTGAGCTTCAAACAACTCATAGATGGTGCGATCATGCGGATATGCGCTTTGCGTATCGTTCCATTTCAGAAGCTGCTGCCTCTCAGCCCTGGGCAAGCTCGTCAGGACTGATAACCGTTCCTGAGGATTGGCGACGATATTTTCAAGCAGCGTTATAAAGTGCTCGCCCATCCTCTTTATCCGCTCTTCGTCATACATATCCGTCACATAATCGATTACTCCGTCGATAACTCCACCGCTCGTCCGTTCCCACATGCTCATGCCCAAATCGTACTTCGCGGTCTCTGCTCGCACTCCCTCGTAGCTGATCCGCACGCCCCGCAACTCCAACTCTTCAGCCGGGGCATTCTCCCACGCAAACATCACCTGAAAGATGGGGGAACGGCTCAGATCGCGCTCCGGTTTGATCTCTTCCACCACTCGCTCAAACGGCACATCCTGATGCGCGTAAGCGCCCAACATAACTTCCCGCACTCTTCCCACCAACTCGCCGAACTGCGGATCGCCAGCCACTCCCGCACGTAGCGCCAATGTGTTTACGAAGAACCCGATGAGACCTTCAACCTCCACCCGGTTGCGGTTCGCGATCGGGGTTCCTATGACTATCTCAGTCTCTCCCGTGTAGCGATGGAGCAGCACTGCGAAGGCCGCCAACAGAGTCATGTAGATCGTTACGCCCTGGCGTCTGGAGAGGACCTGCAGGGCATGACTCAGCTCGAGGCTGCACGAAAAGGAGAAGCTGGCGCCGCGAAAGCTCTGGACCGCGGTTCGGGGTCGGTCGGATGGTAGTTCCAACACCGCGGGTGCACCGGCCAACTGCCTGGTCCAATAATTCAACTGTTGCTCCAACGCCTCGCCGCTCAAGTACTCCCGCTGCCAGACGGCGTAGTCCGCATACTGAATAGGTAGCTCAGCCAGTTGCGCACTAACGCCGCGACTGTGCGCTTCGTAGAGCGCCGCCACTTCCCTAACCAGAATGCCCATCGACCACCCATCGGCAATGATGTGGTGCATGGTCAGGAGCAGCAGGTGCTCGTCGGAGGAGAGACGCAACAACTTGACTCTCAATAGCGGCCCCTCTGCTAAGTTGAATGCTTGACGTGATTCCGCATCGCGAAATGACTTTGCTTCAAGATCTGCCTGCTCGGGAGTCAACGCTGAGAGGTCGAAAAGCGGCAGCGCAGGCGCAGAGAATGGCGCGATCACCTGCACCGGCTCCTCCTGGACAGATGAGAAGGAGGTACGGAGAGTTTCGTGGCGGAGAACGAGATCATTAATACTGCTTTGCAATGCATCTACATCCAGTGAGCCGGCGAGACGCAGCACAATTGGGATATTATAAGTTGGATTCCCCGGCTCCAACTGATGCAGAAACCATAGTCGCTGCTGTGCGAAAGATAAGGCCGCTCCCCCCTCATGCTCTGTCCTAACCAACGGCGGCGCGGACGGAACCGCCCCTATTCTCCTTGCCTCATCGACACGTAACGCCAACTCCGAGATCGTCGGTTCGTCGAACAAGGTTCTCAACGGGATTTCGACACCGAAGGCTTCGCGGATACGTGACATCACGCGCGTCGCCAAAAGCGAGTGACCGCCGAGATCGAAGAAGTTATCGCGTACGCCAACTTCTTCCATCGACAGCACATCACTCCAAATGTTGGCCAACGTTCCTTCAGTCGGTGTCTGCGGCGCAATATATGTGACTATCAAATCGTCTCGGTTGGCATCCGGTGCGGGTAGCGCGCGGCGATCAACTTTGCCGTTAGGCGTCAGTGGCAGCGCTTCGAGAAACACAAAGCGCGACGGGGTCATATACTCCGGCAATTTCTCCCCTAAGTAATGTCGGAGGTCTTCGGTAGCGGGGGCTTGCTGTTCCGATTGGGACACGATGTAGGCCACCAGGCGCTTATCGCCTGATTCATCTCTGATCACGACCGTACACTCACGCACCGCATCGTGCCGCGCGAGCACGGCTTCGATCTCTCCTAACTCCACTCGATGCCCGCGCACCTTCACCTGATTGTCCGCTCGCCCCAGAAACTCAATCTCTCCTTTAGCGTTGTACCGCACCCGGTCGCCGGTCCGGTAAAGCCGCTGCCCGGCCACCTCGCTGAACGGGTGGGGGATGAAGCGCTCAGCCGTCAGGGCGCTCTGGTTCAAGTAACCTCTGGCAAGGCCAGCGCCGCCGAGGTAAAGTTCGCCGGGAATGCCGACGGGTACAGGGCGGAGTTGTTGGTTCAGCAGATAGACCTGAGTGTTCGCTATCGGTCGTCCAATCGGCACTGAGTCAAAAAGTTCCCGCTCGTCGAACACTGAATAACAACAGGTGAAGGTCGTGCCCTCCGTCGGGCCGTAACCATTGATCACGTGACCAGCCCTTAGTGCTTTCGCTGCCCTGCGGACATGAGGCACGGATAACACGTCGCCGCCTGCCAGCAACTGGCGCACAGAACTTAAATCTTCAAGCCGCTCGTCAACCATCAGGTGAAACAGCCCGGCTGTGAGCCATAGCGACGTTACTTTGTTAAGGATAATAGCCTGGCCCAATTCCTCCAGAGTCGGAGCACCCGGGCTCATTATTATCAACCGGCCGCCATTGAGCAGCGGTCCCCAGATTTCCATTGTCGAAGCATCGAAGGAAACAGGCGCGAGCTGGAGGAATATTTCGTTCGAATTGAAATCGACGTAATTAGTATTCTTCACCAGCCGTACGACATTTCCATGCGTGACACCGACACCCTTATGCACGCCCGTCGAGCCGGAGGTATACATCACGTAGGCTAGCTTGTCCGGCGTAAGTTCGGATTCTGGATTGTCTTCGCGTTGCCCACTGATGATGTCCGCGTCCCGGTCGAGGCAAATTACTTTTGTCTGTTGCGCCTGTAGTTCGTCGGCCAGGTTTTCCGTGGTTAACAGCACCGGCGCCCTCACGTCGTCCAACATGAAAGAGAGATGTTCCATCGGATAGTCCGGATCAAGCGGCACGTACGCCGCGCCGGATTTGAGGATACCGAGGAGGCCGACAATCATTTCCAACGAGCGTTCCACGCAAAGGCCGACCAACACTTCCGATCCGATCCGGAACGATTTCAGATAGTGCGCGAGTTGGTTCGCGCGCCGGTTGAGTTCGCCGTAGGTGAGACTGTGCTGTTCAAAGATAACGGCCAGAGCGTCCGGTGTTTGACGGGCCTGCTCCTCAAATGACTGTTGAATTTGCAGGTCCGCGGGGTATGAGGTGGCCGTGTTATTCCACTCGACTAACAATTGATGCCGCTCCTCCTGATCCATTACGTCGTATTCGTCGAGACGTTGTTCAGGATTGGCCGCAATAGCTTCGAGAAGATTATTCAGGTGACGAAGCATCCGATGAATTGTTCCTACTTCAAACCGGGAGCAATCGTATTTGATAAGCGACATCAATTCCGGGACCGGAGTGAAGGTGACAGTGATGGGGTGGTTTGCAGCTTGAATAGTGCTGACATCCCCGATGCGTATGCTGCCCCGACCTTCGCGCAAGGATGCGTCCACCGGGTAGTTCTGGTAGCCCAGGAGCGTGTCAAACAAAGCCGCTCCGGGCAGCAGGTCGCTCCATTGTTGGACCCTTACCAAAGGAGTGTATTCGTACTGACGTAACTCGATTTGCTGTTCCTGAATACTCTTCAACCAGGGGATCAGGCGCATGTCCGGTGACACTTTGATCCGCACAGGCAAAGCATTGACGAACATCCCCATCATCGTTTCGATGCCTTCTATTTCCGCCGGCCGGCCGGCCACGACATCACCGAAGAGCACATCACTCTGACCGCTGTAGCAGCGCAGCAACAACGCCCATGCGCCTTGCACGACCGTATGCGTCGTCAACCGGTGCTTGCGGGCAATAACCTGGAGAGCTCTTGTCGCCTCGAGCGAGAGCAGCGTGTGTTCCTCACTGAAAGACTGTTCCGCATCGTGTGTACGTTTCAGTTGGTCTATTTCGAGCCGAGTCGGAGTGGTGAAACCCTTGAGCGTGTCGCGCCAGAATTTCTCAGCGTGCGACAAGTCCTGGCCTTGCAGCCACGCGATGTAGTCACGGAAAGGACGACTCGCCGTCAGTTCGATTTCACGACCCTGCGAGAATGCTTCGTAGAACGTGAAAACTTCTTTCAGGATCAGCGTGTTGCACCACCCGTCAAGCAGAAGGTGATGGTAGCTCCAGGTGAACCGGTACTCTTCGTCAGCCAATCGCGTCAGGTTCAGCCGCATGAGCGGCGCCCGTGTGAGATCGAAGCCGCGCCGGCGTTCAGCATCCAGATGATCCGTGAGCCGTAGTTGCTGCTCTTCTGCTGACAGCTCCCGCCAGTCTTGCTGTTGCAGCGGTAGTTCCACGCGGCGCTGGACCACCTGCACGGGATCATCAAGATCCTCCCAAAGAAAGCCCGTGCGCAGGACCGGATGACGGTCAAGTATCCTTTGCCAGGCCTGCTCAAGTGCAGCGACATTCAACTTTCCACGGAGCGTGCAGGACTTCTGCACGAAATACGATCCCGCCTCAGGTGCAAACAGGCTATGAAACAACATGCCGTGTTGCATAGGCGAGAGCGGGTACAAATCTTCTATCTGTTGCTTAGTTCTCATTTGAATGATCCGCGCCGCCGGCCTTTGACATTATTCGATCAAGCTGCTGTTGACTAAGGTTCGCGAGGGGAAAGTCCGACGGTGAGAAGTCGCTTGATTCCAAAGATTGACAGTGAGTAATGATGGAGCGTAACGCTTTAATGAGATCGTTACTTAGCGCCTCAATGACGGCGCGGCGATGAAGACTCTCACTATAGATTACATTCAGTTGTAGCCGGCCCTGGGATACCGCGGCGGAAACATCGATCAGATAGGCTCGTTGTTGTTTAGCGTTACGCTCAGCGCCAGTGATCTCTTTGCTCAAACTGAGAAGAGAGTTAACCGGCAGAACGTTATCCAACCGACCAAGATAATTGAATCTCATTTCTGCTTGTGGCAGCGCTTGCAACTGTTCAGATAACTCCGCGTTTTTGCTCAGGTAACGTAGCAGGCCATAACCGATGCCGCGATTCGGAATACGCCTGAGTTGCTCCTTCACGGATTTCAACAGCGTTCCGCCATGAGTTGTTGTGCCTATTTCAAGAACTACTGGGAACAAGGTGGTAAACCATCCGACGGTGCGCGAGAGGTCTATGTCCTCCCAGAGTTCCTCGCGTCCGTGTCCCTCCATGTCCACGAGCACTTGCCGCTGCCCGCTCCACTTCCCTACCGCTTCCACCAGCGCCGTCAATAACACGTCGTTAATCTGCGTCCGGTAAGCTTCGGGCACTTCTTGCAAGAGCAGTCTGGTTTCTTCTTCGTCAAGGGACGCGGAAACTGTGCGGGCTGACTCGATGGAGTTCTGGCCATCGGGAAAGTCCACCGGCAGCTTCCCTCCGGACCACTTCGCCACCTGGTTCCAGTACTCCTGCTCTCCAACCGCTGCCGCTCCGCCCGCGTACTCCTCCAACCGCTCCGCCCACCGCCGGTACGAACTCGTTTTTCTCCCTAACTCTATCGCTTCTCCGCGCTCCGCCTGCTCCAGCCCGCGCCCCAGATCCTCTACCAGCACCCGCCACGACACTCCGTCCAC
The DNA here is from genome assembly GCA_963702045.1 of Pyrinomonadaceae bacterium. GTDB lineage: Bacteria > Acidobacteriota > Blastocatellia > Pyrinomonadales > Pyrinomonadaceae > JACMLC01. The sequence continues at coordinate 1,940,634 of OY969701.1, read as the reverse complement.
CACCAGGTGGTGCGCCACTAACAGCAACCGCTGCTCCGCTCCCGTCTCAAATAACACCACCCGCAGCAATCCTCCTCCCTCCAACTTCAGGCTCCGCTGCACCGCATCGCTCGCCGCCGTGATCCGTCCACGCTGCTCCGCTCCACTCACCTCGCTCACATCCACCTCCTGCACCACCACTTCGCTGACCGCCTCCTCGCCTCCGTAGCGCTGCTCCCAGCCCGCCCCTGTCTCCCCAAACCGCAACCGTAGCCCATCGTGTTGCTCCACCACGGCCCTCACCACGGCTTGCAATCGCTCGCCATCAATCCGCCGTCGCACCAGCAACATTAGCGATTGGTTGAAGTGTTCCTGCTCGCTCAGCGACTGCGCGAAGAAGTAGCGTTGGATTGGCGTCAACGGCACCTCGCCCCTCAGCAGTCCCTGCTCCGCATCGATCATCCCCTCGCCCGCCCCGGCCCTCGCTTCCGCGATCGCCGCTGACAGTTCCCCGATGCTCTGGTGCCGAAAGATGTGCTTCGGTGATAGTTTCAGTCCCGCCTGATTGGCCCGCGCCACGATTTGAATCGAGAGGATCGAGTCTCCTCCCAGTTCGAAGAAGTTGTCCTCCATCCCTACCTGCTCCACCCCCAACACCTCCCGCCAGATCCTCGCCAGTTGCTCCTCCGTCGCCGTGCGCGGTCCAACAAACGTCCTGCTTGCCTCCAAATCGGCATCCACAGGCTCCGGCAATGCCTGGCGGTCGATCTTGCCGTTAGGAGTCAGCGGTATGCTTTCCAGCAGGACGAAAGCGGATGGAATCATGTGGTCTGGCACATTAGCCTTCAGGTAAGCACGCACATCGCCAATTAGAGAATTGGGACCTGTCCATACGGATAAACCATCGGATGTTTCATCTTCGTCGCTCCGACTCGAAGGATTCCGAACTCGTCCGCGGCGCACACAGTAAACGTCGTACAGCCCGGTCTCTTTAAGCATTGCTTCCTGCTGGACGGCGACCTGAAAACCCTGAGTTTCCAGCAACGACACTACTTGATGAAGCCGATCGTCAATGTCATGCACCTCCAACACGACCTGCTCAATCCTGGCCCAATCACCCTCATCGATGCCTCTCAGCACGTCCATCTCGCTTTTCTGAACGTCAATCTTCAACAGATTAATTCGCTCGATTCGATGCTCACGAATGACGTCAGAAATTCTTTTCATCTGACAGATGAAACTTTCGCTCGTCATTCTTTCCCTGAGCACTTCATCTAAAAGTTTATCGTCCCAGGGTGTCGCCTCTTCCGGCCGCCGCCGGTTCGACTCGAACAGTTTGACTACCTCCTGATCCTGCGTTAAATCCGCAAAGCGCCCGGACATTAAGGTGAGGTGTGGATAGTAGGTAAACTCTTGCCGCGTTGTGTCGGCGGAAACGCCGCACTTGAAAAGTTTTGCATCGAGTCCATAGAGAGCGGCATTTGTTCGTAGCAGCTCATACAAAGGAGGGATAGGTTCGAAGGCATAAATTTTAGCGTTCCTGCACATCCGACTCACAAAGAGACTGAACATCCCGATGTTGGCGCCGACGTCGAAAACGCAATCACCATCGTTCAACTCGACCCCGTGTTGTAAATAAATCTTCTCTTCGAAGATCTCCTTGTACATGAAATCCGTCTCGTTCTTGTTCTGGCTGGCGACGAGCATACGGTTCGGAAGTTCATAGCACTGGCGGCGATTGAGACGGTTCTCTCGTTCTAAACGGAGCCATTGGCGAACGGTCGGGGCGTAACGATCTTCGGGAACGAGGTATGCCACCAAACGTCTATCTCCATTAGGACCGTCACGGGCCAAAACTTTGATCTGCTCTACAACCTGGTGGCGCTTCAACACCGCTTCGATCTCGCCCGGTTCTGTGCGGAATCCCCTCACCTTTACCTGGTCGTCCGTACGTCCGAGAAACTCTATGCTTCCATCAGGCAGGATTCTGGAGAGGTCGCCGGTTTTGTATAAACGCGTTCCCGGCTTTTTACTAAACGGATTCGGAATGAATTTTGCGGCAGTAGTTTCCGGACTGTTGAGGTAGCCTCTGGCGAGATTGGCTCCGCCGATGTGGAGTTCGCCGGACACACCTGGAGGCACCGGACGCAAGAACTTGTCCAGCAAATACACTTGTGTATTTGCTATCGGGTAACCGAGGGGAACCGTTTTCCTATCACGGGTCGACGACTCCTTCTCGACGGCATAGGTCAGAACCCCGACGGTTGTTTCCGTCGGGCCGTAGTGATTGATGATTCGACAGTCCGGGACAAGACTCTTGATCCTCTCGATCAACTCCCAACTTGATGCCTCACCGCCAAGGACCAGACACTTGCGTGGAAGGACGAGTTCCGGCTGTGAATGCGCCATCAGCGCCGACAAGTGGGAGGGAACGATCTTTAGGCAATCGATGGAGTGATCAGAAAAATAGTTAGCCAGCGCCCCAGGGTCGGAAGTCTTTTCGGTAGATATGACGTGCAGTGTTCCGCCGCTGCAGAGTGCTGGAAAGATAACTGTGTTACCCAGGTCCGCCGCGAAAGTGGAAACAAGAGCGAAGCTTGCGCCGGCGGGGAGGCTCAGTCTCTGCAAAATGGAATTGAGATAATTGGTAAGCTGCCGATGCTCAACGCAGACACCTTTAGGCGAGCCGCTCGAGCCGGAGGTGTAGATCACATACGCGATGTTCTCCTCTGACGCTACCGCTCCTATCTCTTCTGCGCGCCCTTGCTCCATTTCATATTCTTCACTGTCCAGGTACACCTCGACCTCGAGGCCTCCCGCTGCTCGCAACGCCACCACTTCCTGGCGCAACTCTTCCACGCTAACCACCACGCGCACCCCAGCGTCCTTCACCATTCGCGCCAGCCGCTCCGGTGGTTGAGTCCGCTCCAGCGGCACGTACGCTCCTCCGGCTTTCATTACCCCCAGCATTCCCACCAGCATTGCCATACCGCGCTCCATCATCAACCCCACCCGCTGCTCCGCTCTCACTCCTCTTCCACGTAGGTAGGCGGCTAACCTGTCCGCACGTCTGTTCAGTTCGCTGTAGGTCAAACTCTCTCTCTCGTAGACCAACGCGATCGCCTCCGGTGTCCGTGCCGCCTGGGCTGCGAATATCTCGTGCACACACTTTTCCCCGCCCCACGTCTCTTCCGATCCACGGCCTCGCTGCAGCAACTCCGTTCGCTCGGATGCTCCTACTACCTCCACCTCGTCTACCGGCACTGCGCCTTCCCGGACGCTAATGCTGTCGAGCGCCGCCACCCACCGATGGGCCAGACAGTCCACTTCCGTCTCGTCGTAACGGGCCGCGTCATAATGCCACTCGGCAACGAGCGATCCATCGCTATGGCGCAGGCAGCGAAGCAGCACCTTGAAGCGACTGATATAGGCTGAAGAGCGTAGTAAGGTTAGGTGCAACGCGTCGGTGACGCGGACCGAAGGAGCAGCATCGTCGACGAACTCAAAGCATAAGGGGAGGAGAGGGCTCTCCGTGGAATGCATAAATAGTTCCTGCCAGCGGCGAGCGCCTGAGAGCGACGCGTCGAGCGAGGCCAGGAGTTGCGGGAAAGACAGGCTTGAGGGGAGTTGCGCGTGGATAGGGAGGAAGCGCGCGAAGAGGCCGAAAGCGTCGGCGAGTTCGTCGTAGTTGCGACCATCGAAGGAGACACCAAGCGATACCTCTGCGGAATCGTTGAGGCGGGAGAGGAGCACGACGAAGCAGGCCAGCAACGAGGAGGAGAGCGAAGAGTTGTACAGAGCAGACAGTCTCTCCAAATTCGCTACTGTTTCGGGGTTGACTACCAACGACCGGAGCGATTCAGGTCTAAACTCAACCTCTTTCGAGAAGTCTCGCTCGAAAGGTAACCTCAAGTCTGTGCTTACGGACTCCTGTTCGCGCCAATAGTTTATTCCTATTTCAGACCCTTCCGCTTTGAGCGATTCGTTTTGCCACTCAGAAAGAGCAGCATATTGAATCGGCTCTGCCGGCGGCGCTTCACTCCGAAGGCAGGCTGCATAACAATCGCCTAAATCTTGCGTCAGAATTTTGAGCGCCATGGAATCTGCGTACAAAGAAGGCAAGCTGACCACCAGCACATGCCTGTGTGGCGCTAATCGCACCTGGAGAAAGTGCGGTTGACTGCGATCGCCAGGAGTGAATTGCCTACACCCGTCATTGCGGAAGAGAGCTTCCAGCCAGGCCTCTTGTGCATGTGCTGACAGGTCGCTGAAGTCACATTCATTAATCGGAAGGTCACCGCTCGCATTAACGATCTGCAGAGGGATTGTCATGTCGGCGAGGATGCTGAAGGTAGTGCGAAGAATCTCTTGTCGTTCGATCACATTAAGCAGAGCAGTTCTTAAAATCTCCTCGTCAAGTGGTCCTTCCATGAGGATGGCGCACTGAGCGGTGTACGGCGTATGCTCCCCGCCCGCAAATAGAGACCAGAGATGCCTCTGCTGCGGTGACATTTGATAACCTTCAATGATCTGTTGCGACATGCGAGCTCCCTTGTTGTACCTGATCTCCTTGTCTACTGTGACGACTGGGCCATTCCGACTACGACCGTGCGCGTTCCCGCGAATGGTTTGCGCCCATGTGCCATGAGCATATTGTCGAGCATCAAGACGTCACCTGCCTGCCAGGGAAAGACAATTGTCTCCTGGGCGTACGCCTCGCGAATATTGGCTAAGACTTCGCTTTCAATGGCCGACCCGTCTCCGTAATAAGCATTGCGCGGGTAGTCTTCTTCTCGATGTGTTGAGGACAACGCTTTACGCACTTCCGGTTCCAGATTCGATATATGAAAAAGATGCGCTTGATTGAACCAGATCCACTCGCCCGTGCGCGGGTGCGCGGCCGCAGCCTGACAAACCTGTTGCGTACGGAGGCGGTCGCGTTCCAGCCACTCAAACGCGATACCGGTATCCCGGCAAAAGGCTTCGACCCTGGATCGCTCTGTTGTTTGAAAAACGGTTGACCAGGGCAGGTCAAGTCCCTCTTCGTAGTTCCGCACGTACATGACTTTTTTCTCGATAAATCGCTCTCTGATCTTCGGGTCAATACGTGCGAAAACCTTCCGGCTATCGGCGATAGGGGTTTCGCCGCCCTGCCCGGCGGGACTCACGCAATAAAACCAGATTTTCATCGGCCAGCTCTGAGCATAGGCCATCTCATTGTGAAGAGGGATCGCCTGAGCCGCGGGGTACTCGGTTGAGGTATAGATGTTGCCACCTACCGATTTCCGGGGTGTTGACTGGTAGCTGTATTCGAGCAAATTTTCGGTGACGGCCTTTATAAATTCCTCAAAGCCGATCACGCCCTGAAGGTTGAAGTTGCGGAAAAGCAGTCCCCCATGCTCGAGTAGCTGCGCTTCGATATGCTCACGGTTACTTGTAATCCAGGAAGTCGGGTTTAGTCCCTCTATCGTTGGTTCGATAACCAGCGGTGGTCTTGCGTCAGAATGTAAGAAGGCGGTTTTGACGAGCCGCGCGCTTGAGATACCAACAGGCTTGCGCCTCAGGGCGCCGATGCTGCCAAGCTTCGGCTTTTCCACCATAGGGTCACTCATTGCTTTTGTGGGTTTTCAGTTTCGGGAGGTGACGGTGCGGCGCTTGAGGCTCTTCAACTTCTCGCCTGTTGATATTCTGAACTGCTCTTCTTTGTCTCTCGCCTGATGTTTATCAGCTTCCGTGAGCGATTCAATCAAGGTACTTAGCCTGGCGTCAGGATGCGCGACGATATGCGTGAGAAGCGACTCGAATTGATTGAAAATCCTGACTACGGTGCTCAGATCAAAAAGATCAGTGTTATAGAGCAACCATCCGGTCAATTGGCTCTGCGTGTTAACCAGAGAAACGATGAGGTCCAGATGCGATCCACCAGTATCAGTAATTAGCGGAGTAATGTTGAGTTCCGCGCCGCTCAGGTCAGGTAACGGCGTGCTCAGCAGATCAATCTTCACCTGAAACAGTGGCGAGCGGGTCAGGTTACGCTCTAATTTCAAAGCTTCGACCAATCGATCGAAAGGTATCTCCTGGTGGGCAATGGCGTTGATGGTCACTTCACGTACCTGTCGCAACAACTCGCCGAAAGTCGGGTCGCCGGAGAGATTCGCCCGCATCGCCAACTGATTGACAAAGAAGCCGATCAATTGGTCTGTTTCGCGCCGATCCCGGTTGGAGACATTGGTGCCGACGACTATATCCTGTTGCCCGGTGTAGTAATGGAGCAGAACATCAAAGGCCGCCAGCAACGTCATGTAGAGCGTCACCCCTTCCCGCCGCGACAGCTCACGCAATTGCTCCGACACGCTCGCGCTCAACTCGACCGCTTGCTGCGCTCCACGATGCGTTTGCTCCTCTGGACGAGAGCGATCGAAGGGCAGTTCCAGCACCGGCGCGCCCGCCAACTGTTTCGTCCAATAACTCAATTGTTGCTCCAACACTTCGCCGCTCAAGTACTCCCGCTGCCACACGGCGTAGTCCGCATATTGAATAGGAAGTCCGTCGAGCTCCGCCTGGCCGCCGCGGCGGTGGGCCTCGTAGAGAATTGCGAGTTCACGTAGAAAAACGACTAGTGACCACGCATCAGAAATAATGTGATGCATGGTAAAGAACACTACGTGTTCGTCGGCAGCGAGGCGCAACAGCCTAACGCGCAGCAACGGGCCTGCCGCTAAATCGAAACCCTGCCGCGCTTCCGCTTCCATTCGCCTTTCTACCTCCGCCGCTTGCTCCGCTTCGCTCCCGGCGCTGATTTCCTCCACACTCAGCCGCACCTTCCACTCGCTGCTGATGACCTGGACGGGTTCGCCTGCCACTGTCGCAAACGTGGTCCGTAAGGACTCGTGCCGCCGGATTATCTCGTTGAGACTTTGTTCGAGAGCCTCGACATCGAGGCTGCCTCGGAGATGTGCTGAACCAGGACAGTTGTAGAGGGGGCTTCCCGGCTCCAACTGCTCGAGAAACCATAGTCGCTGCTGTGCAAAAGAAAGTGGTAATTGCCCGTCTCGTGAAATAGAACTAATCGCCGGCAACTGGATTTGATGAGGGTCGAGGCGGTGCTGCTCGATGACTTGCGCCAGTGTGGCGACGGTCGGTTCCTCGAAGAGAGCGCGCAGAGGGATTTCTATTTGGAAAGCTTCTCTGATGCGAGAAATGACCTGTGTGGCGAGCAGAGAGTGCCCACCAAGGTCGAAGAAGCTGTCATTCACACCCACCCGTTCAATCCCCAGCACCTGCATCCAGATACCTGCCAGCATCTCTTCTACTATAGTGCGCGGCGCGGTAAAGCCTCCGTGCAACTCGGGTCGCGTGTGCTCGGGCGCGGGCAGTGCGCGGCGGTCAACCTTGCCGTTAGGTGTCATGGGAAGAGCCTTCAGCATTACAAACGCTGACGGCACCATGTAGTAAGGAAGTGTTTGCGCTAAGTGGTTACGCAGTTGCGTTACGTTAACGTCGGACGTTGCTTCAACATACGCCACAAGCTCCAGCGTGTCAGAGTGGATCTGCGTGGCAATAATCTCCGCTTTTCCTACAAAAGGATGCTCAAGCAGACGACTCCTAACCTCGCCCAACTCTATTCTGAACCCATGAATCTGTACCTGGTCGTCGATCCTTCCAAGATAGACCATCTCTCCATTCGGGAGGAGCTTGGCAAGGTCTCCGGAGCGGTAGATGCGCTCCTCGGGCTTATACGGGTTTTGAATGAACTTCTGGCGGGTTAGATCATCCCTGTCCAGATAACCACGGCTGACCCCAACTCCACCTACGCACACTTCGCCGGGGACTCCAACGGGAAGCAACCTCGGGTGCGAATCCATGATGTAGGTTGTCGTTGTGGGTATCGGGCCACCTATATTGCTGACATTCTCCTCAATCTCGCGCGTACCGATCTCTTTGAACGTCACGTGCACGGTGGTTTCGGTGATCCCATACATATTTATGAGCTTGACGCCGGGGTAGGCCTCGTGCCACTCCTTCAACTGTATCGGCTGCAACGCCTCGCCCCCGAATATTACGTACCTGAGCGCCCAATCCCTTTGAGGATGCTTGAGGGCTTCGCTCACCAGATTATGGAAAGCGGTCGGCGTTTGGTTAAGAACCGTCACCCTTTCATCTACGAGCAGGTTTAAGAAAAGCAACGGATCTTTCATGTCGCGTTCTGACACCAGAACCAGTTTGCCGCCGTAAAGGAGCGCGCCGTACATCTCCCAAACAGAGAAATCGAAAGCATAAGAATGAAACATGGTCCAGACATCTTCCTGCGTGAAGTCGAACGGCAGTTTATCGTTCAACATGAGTCGGACCACATTGCGGTGTTCGAGAAGAACTCCTTTTGGCTTCCCGGTGGAGCCGGACGTATAGATACAGTAGGCCAGGTCGTGGGCTGAAGCGTCCCGGTTCGGCGCTGAAGTAGGTTGTGCCGAAATGCTTTCGCCATCCCTATCCAGAAGGATGATAGATGGGATTTGTTCCGGGAGGTTGTGCAGCAGTGGCTCGGTGGTGACCAGATGGGTTGTCCGTGAATCTTCAACCATGAAGCGCAGCCGCTCTTCGGGATATTCGGGATTCAAGGGGAGGTACGCGCCGCCCGCCTTCAAGGTACCCAGGAGCGCAACGATCATTTCCAGGGATTTGTTGAGGCAGATGGCTACCAGCATGTTCGACGCGACCCCTTGATTTCGCAGCAGGTGCGCCAGTTGGTTGGCCCTTTCGTCCAACTCGCGATAAGTCAACGAGGCGCTCCCGTCCGACACTGCGATCTTATCGGGAGTCTTTCTCGTCTGGTTCTCAAAAAGCTGGTGAATTGTTTTGTCTGTGGGGTAAGAAGCCTGTGTTGAATTCCAGGTGACGAGTTGTTGATGCTCTTCGGCGTCGCTGATCAGGACGACATCGTCGATGAGCCGGTCGGGATCCAAGGTCACGGCGTCGAGCATTACCTCAAGGTGCCGCATCATCTGACTGACCGTGAAGCCGTCGTAGATATCGGCGTTGTATAAAATGGTCCCGGATAGTCTGTTAGCGTCGCCCTGCATAAAAAGATTAAGGTCATACTTGCCGTAACCCAGGTTCGTTTCGACAACGTGCGCCTTCGCTTTCCCAACGGACAGCTCTGTCAATCCTGCGTTCTCGAATTCGAAGAGGACGTCGAAGAGTGCAGTACGACTCATGTCCTTTTCCGGCTTCAACTCCAGGACGAGTCTGTCAAACGGCATATCGCGATGCGCGTGGGCTTGTTCGACCGTTTTCGTCACCTGGGAAAGAAAGGTGCGGAACGTCGGATTGCCGGCCGTGTTGCCGCGGAGTACCAGGAGGTTTGCGAACGGTCCTACGACATTCTCCGTCCCCGGTTGGTTGCGGCACGATACGCTCGTACCCACTACGATCTCGTCCTGCCTTGCGTATCGGTGCAGGAGCGCCTGGAACGCTGCCAGTATGATCGCGAATGCGTTGGAGTGTTCTTCGCTACCGAGTTCCTCAATACGTCGAGCGAGACTCCCCCGCATGGAGAATTCATGGCGCGCACCGGTGAAGGTGTGAACTGCGGCACGAGGACGATCTTCTGGAAGCTCCAGGGGCTGCAACTTATTTCGAAGTTGCCATTTCCAGTAAAAGAGCAGCGCATCCGTCACATCCGCGGGAAGACTGCGCTGCCAGCGCGAGTATTCGTTATATTGGAACGTCGGGTTCGTTAGCTGCGGGGCACGCCCTTCGCTTCGAGCGCTATAGATTTCCGCCAGTTCCTCAGCGATGAGTTCCAGCGATCTCCGGTCCGAGATGATGTGATGAACTGTGACGACCAACACGGATTCGTCGTCGCGGGAGCGGATAAGGGAGGCTCGAACTGGATGGTCATGATCCAAAGTGAACGGTCGCCGCGTCTCTTCAATTGCCAGCTCTATCAGGCCCTCGATTGAGGCTTGCGCGACGGAATTCGCCCAATCTACCGCTTTCAACTTTAGGGTTTCTTGACGACTTACGACCTGCAAACCCTGAGCATTTTCAGTGATGATCCTGGTGCGCAGCGCTTCGTGTCGATCAAGAATTTCATTGAGGCTTGATTCTAAGAGGTCGGAATCAATCGGACCGCTGAGATGCAGAATCAGAGGCAGGTTGTGATAAACCGGGCTGGACTCGTATACATTCCCCTTCTCAAACTGGTCAATGAACCACAGCCGCTCCTGATGATACGAAAGTGGGTATTCTCTTTTAGCCTCCGGCAAAGCTGGCATGCTCGGAAGCTGGATGCGCTCATCAATCTGAAGATCGGCCACGAAGCCATCGGGGGTGCGCACCACGCTCTCCAGCAAGCACACGAACCGTTTGTTCATGCGCTCGATAGTGGCCGCCTTGAACAAGTCCGCGTCGTACATGAAGTTGCCTTGAATTCCCGATGGACCATCCCAGACGTAGAAATCCAGGTCCGACCTCACTACCGCTTGAGCCTCAAAGTCCGCCGAACTTAAACTCAGTCCTCCAAATTCGAGTGACGAGACGGGCGGGTTCTGATAGACCAACATCACTTGAAACAGCGATTGACGACTCAAATCTCGGCCTGGCGTTAACTCCTCCACCAACTTCTCAAAAGGCACATCCTGATGAGCATGAGCTTGCAGGGTGGTTTCTCGCACTCTATGAAGCAAGTCACGGAAGGTGGGATTAGCGCTCAAGTCGGACCGCACGACCAAAGTGTTGACAAAGAAACCGATGAGGCCCTCGGTCTCGGAGCGAGTGCGGCCGGCGACGGGAATGCCAATTAGGATATCGTCCTGACCGGTGTAGCGATGTAACAGAGTCTGGAAGGCAGCCAGAAGCGTCATAAAAAGGGTGACGCCTTCATGCTGAGTCAAAGCCTTGACGGCGGCGCTTAACTGCTTTGGCAATATAAAAGCATGTTGAGCTGCGCGAAAGGTCTGCAACTGAGGCCGAGGATGGTCCGTGGGCAATTCAAGCGTGGGTGCGCCTGCCAGCTGTTTTTTCCAGTAGCGTAACTGCGTGGTCCGTACTTCGCCTTGAAGCAATTGTTGTTGCCAGTTGGAAAAGTCCACGTACTGAATGGGCAACTCCGGCAGCGGTGAAGACTGCCCCTGAGAATACGCGACGTAGAGCGCCGCCACCTCGCGGATCAGCACGTCGAACGACCAGCCGTCAACCACGATGTGGTGCATGATCATTAACGCCAGATGCTTGTACTCGCTGAGCCGCAGCAGCTTGACACGTAGTAACGGTCCGCCCGCCAGATCGAAAGGCTGTCGAGCTTCATCCCTCATTAATCGGGTTGCCTCTTCACCTGCGGCATCACTCAGATGGCGGAGATCGACGATGGGCAAAGCTACCGTCGCCGCCGGATTAACTACCTGCACCGGCAGCCCGCCCACTTCGACGAAGATCGTGCGCAGCACTTCGTGACGGCGGACAATTTCAGTTAGGGTGCGCTCAAACGCGGAAACATCCAGCGGCCCGTCCAGTCTTACTGCCATTGGCACGTTGTAAGCGGCGCTATCGGGTTCCAGTTGATGAATGAACCACAGTCGCTGTTGCGCGAAGGAAAGCGGAAAGCGATTCGACTCTCGCGAGACGGGCGTGATCGGCGGAACCTGCGAGCCGGGCTCGGACCATCCCGCCCTTTCGATCTTTTCTGACAGGCCGGCCACCGTAGGCGCTTCGAATATGGCACGCAGCGGCAGTTCGACGCCGAAGATTTTGTACAGGCGGGAAATAACCTGCGTGGCGCGCAAGGAGTGTCCACCCATCTCGAAAAAGTCGCTGTGCACTCCGATCTGATTTAGACCTAACACCTCAGCCCAAATAGCGGCCACCACTTCTTCAATCTTGTTACGAGGCGCGATGTATCCCTCTTCAGCGAAGGCACTCCCCACTTCCCTCTTCGCCAGCGCTCCCCGATCTACCTTTCCATTGGGAGTTAGCGGCATCTCCGGCAGCAACACAAAAGCGGACGGAATCATGTAAGACGGCAACTTCTCTTCCATGAGGATGCGGAGGCGAGGTTCTATGGAGCCATCGAGCATGCCTCGAAGCGGATTGTTGGCGAAACGATGCCAGTCGGTGACACGGCCTGTTTTCGGAGTCCCGGCAGCCTTTATCGACTGCTGGTGCGGCTCTGGTTCGTCTCGCTGGAAGAAAACGTCAAAGGAGTTTTCTTCCCCCGACTCAGACCAGCGAACCTCGACTGAGTATGGTGTGCCCTCGACGAGCGCCCACACATCTTCAGGGTCTACCCCGTTCTCCGAGACCGTCGCCGACAGAGCATCGCTCAGGTCGGCGATCGTCGCGCCCTCCTGCGCCCCTGTCAGCAAATGGACACTTTGGATGGCTGAAAGAAGACGTGCGTTTGGCACACGCGCAATCGACAAAGCGGCCGGGCTATTCACAAGTAGAAGTTGGCGCACCGATGCGAGCGTCAACTCATGCTCCCGCCAGTCGAGCGACACGTCGGCCGCGGCCGGCGATAGCTCGGTTCCCCCAATATGTAGAGTCACGTCGTAGCGAAAAAGCGTCAATTCGTTATCCAGATGTCCGCGCTTAAGCTGAATCTCGACTCTGCTGACGCCCGGCAAGTGAGCCCCGAATGCCTTGAAGAACGACGGGTCGATGCACAATTCCTTCTCCTTGCGTACTCGCTGGAGAACTCGCTGTTTCAGTTCGCGGGCAGACTGTTCGGCTGGCGCGTGTGAAAGCTCAACCGAAGCATGGAAAGCTTCGAGCAGCGGCAGGCTGCGCACGTCGCCGATGAAGACAGAACCGCCCGCGCTGACCGCGCTGACGGCCGTCTCCAGCACGTGCACCAGGTAATCGACATCGGGAAAGTATTGAATGACGGAATTGAGAATGACCGTGTCGAAGGTTTCTGCTTCAACACCATCCAGAGCGTCAGCGGCTCCCTGCCGGAATGTCACGGGTGGAAACTTTTGCCCCGAGTTCTTCACCTGCTCGCGAATGTAATTGAGGGCCACCGACGAGGAGTCCGTGCCGCGGTAGTAATCACTCTGGGGCGCGACTCGAAAGAAAATAAGTCCCGTGCCGCAGCCGATCTCCAGTACGCGTCGAGGCTGCAGTTCAAGAATCCTCTCCACGGTCCGCTCAACCCATTCGCGCATTTGATCGGCGGGAATGGGCTGGCCCGTGTAACTGCTGTTCCAGCCAGCGAAATTGAGGGTCGGATCTGCCTCAGTCGCATTTTGCGCATAGGTCTCATCCCAGGCCATCTGCCATTGCGACGTAAGTTCAGAATGTTGTCGCACGGTTTCCCGGCGCTCCTCCACCGCAACTGACGCTTGCGATGTGACCACATAAGCCACGAGACGTTTATCACCATCTGCTTCCTCGCGCGCGACGACGATTGCCTCGGCGACCGACGGATGCTGTTCGAGGGCACTCTCAATCTCTCCCAACTCGATTCGGTGGCCCCGGACCTTAACCTGATGATCGACGCGCCCCAAAAACTCAACCTGCCCGTCCGCAAGAAAGCGCGCCCAATCCCCGGTTCTATACAGTCGCATCCCTGCCTTCCTGCTGAAGGGATGAGGAACAAATCTCTCCGCGCTCAAGTTCGCTCTATGTATATAGCCTCGGGCCAGACTGTCGCCGCCAATGAACAACTCGCCAGGAATTCCGACCGGCAGGGGTCGGAGGTTAACGTCGAGGATGTAGATTTGTGTGTTCGCGATCGGCCGCCCTATTTCGACTATGCTGTTACTGATATTCTCCACCCGCTTGAGCGCGGACCAGATAGTCGTCTCCGTAGGCCCGTACATGTTCCACAGCGAGGCGCCACACGCCAATAACCTTCCCGCCAGGTCTCCACTCAGGGCTTCGCCACCACACAGAATCTTAAGCCGGTCATTGCCAGTCCACTGAGCATCGAGCAGTAAGCGCCATGTTGCCGGAGTCGCCTGCATGATGGTCGCTTTACAGTCTTCAATCGTCCTGGCTAAATCCCTGCCGTCAACCGCCGTCTCCCTGCTGACAATCACCAGCCGCGCGCCGGTTACCAGCGGCAGGTACAGCTCGAGGGCTGCGATGTCGAAAGACAGAGTGGTCACTGACAAGAGAGTGTCGGCAGCAGTAATGCCAGGTTCGTCACGCATTGAGGTCAGGAAGTTGACCAGCGCTCGATGCGAAATCTGCACACCCTTGGGCTGCCCTGTTGAGCCGGAGGTGTAGATGGTGTATGCCAGATTGGCGGCGGTAGCGAGCGAGGGCAAAGACTGTGTATCGTAAGTTGCAATCGTCTCCCAGACTGTATCAAGGCAGATTACCCGCAAGTCATGAGTGGGGAGTTGGGAGACCAGGTGTTGTTGCGTAAGCAGGACTTCGAGCCCCGAGTCTTCAATCACGAATGCGAGACGCTGCTTCGGATACGCTGGATCAAGCGGGACATAGGCCGCACCGGCTTTCATGATTCCGAGCAGGCCGACGACCATCTCTATGGAGCGATCAACACAAACACCGACCAAAGACTCCGCGCCGACGCCGATAGACCGCAGGTGCCGCGCCAGTTGGTTAGCGCGCCCGTCGAGCTCGTCGTAGGTTATTTGTTCGTCTTCAAATTGGACGGCTACGGCGGCAGGGGTGTGTTCGACCTGCGCTTCGAAAAGTCGATGGAGAGTATCTTCCTCGGAAAAATCGCTTGCCGTGTTGTTCCACTCTTCGAGTACCTGCTCACGCTCGGCGGAGGACATCAGGGGCAAGTCATCAATATGTTGCTGCGGAGCCTCGACGATGGCTGCCAACAACACTTCAAAGTGGCCGGCCAGTCGGTTGATGGTTGGGGCATCGAACAGATCGGAGTTGTATTCCAGTATCCCTGTCAGAAATTCGTCAGCCCCTTCACGCATTAATAACGCAAGATCAAACTTGGCGGTTTGGTTATCAACATCCACTGCGCTGAGTGTAAGGCGCGGGAGTTCGAGCACTGTGGTAGGAGCGTTTTGCAGAATAAACGTCGTCTGAAAGATAGGCGAGCGGCTCAAGTCACGTTTGGGTTGTAACTCTTCAACCAGTTTTTCAAATGGCGCGTTCTGATGTTCATAGGCATTCAGACACACCTCGCGAACGCGTTGCAGAAGACTGCTGAAGCCTGGATTGCCGGACAGATCCGTCCGCAGCACAAGCATATTGGAGAAGAAACCGACGAGATCTTCCGTTTCGCAGAAGTTACGATTGGCGACGTCTGTGCCGACCACTATGTCTTTCTGGTTGGTATAAAAACTCAGCAATACCTGCCAGGCAGCGAGCAGCGTCATGAACAGCGTCACACCTTCACGACGACTCAGTTCGTTTAAATCACGCGTTAAGTCGGCGGATAACCGCATGGACCGTTGTGCGCCCCGTTGCGTCTGGACTGCCGGGCGGGGCCGATCGGTTGGCAAATCAAGAGTTGCCGGGGCGCCTGCCAGTTGTTTCTTCCAGTAGTTCAGCTGGGTCTCCAACACTTCACCCTGAAGCCATTGCTGTTGCCACGCGGCATAATCCACATATTGAATAGACAACTCCGGCAACGGCGAAGACTGCCCTTGAGCAAAAGCAGCGTAGAGCGCGGCCACCTCGCGTATCAGCAGGCCCAATGACCATGCGTCAATCGCGATGTGATGTACGGTCACCACCGCCACGTGCTCCTGCTCGCTCAATCGCAGCAGGCTTGCACGCAGTAAGGACCCTTCGCGGAGGTTGAAAGAGCGCGCCGCTTCCGCCGTGATGATTCGCTTTGCTTCGGCTTCGCCTTCGCCCGGCTGGAGTTGACTGAGATCTACAATTGGCAGGGCCAGCTGCACCGCCGGATTGATAACCTGCACGGGTTGCCCGTCAACTTCGGCGAACGTCGTGCGCAAGACATCATGGCGGCGAAGCACTTCCGCGAGGGTGCGCTCAAACGCGGCCAGGTCCAGCTGTCCGGTGAGCCGCAGTGCCATGGGCACGTTGTATGCGGCGGCGTCCAGTTGCAGCTGATCAAGTAACCAGAGCCGCTGCTGGGCAAACGATAGCGCGAACTTGTTCTCCTCTCGCGACACCCGCGTGATCCCAGCAACCTGTTCCGTCCGCTCTCCCTCACTGGCTGCTGCGATCCTCTCTGATAGTCCCGCCACCGTGGGCTCTTCAAAGAAGCTGCGCAACGCCAGGTCAACCCCGAACGTTTTGTGCAGCCGCGAGATTACCTGCGTGGCTCGCAAGGAGTGCCCGCCCAACTCGAAGAAGTTCGACTCCACCCCGACCCTTTGCAGACCTAAGACCTCCGCCCAGATAGCGGCGATCGCCTCTTCAGTTTGATTGCGTGGCGCTATAAAGGATTCCTCGGCGATGTGAGCGCCGACTTCGAGTTGAGCCAGTTCGCGCCGGTCAACTTTGCCGTTGGGAGTGAGGGGCATCTGCGGGAGCAGGACGAAGACCGAAGGAATCATGTAACTCGGCAACCCCTCTTCCAGGTAGTTGCGAAGTTGCGGCACCAGCCTGGCTGCAAACTTACCCTGAAGCGGATTGTTGACGTACCGGTTCCACGGTATTAATTCATTTACTTTCGTCTGGTGCCGGCCGGCCGCTGTTTCGATCGGCTCGGTGGAGCTGGTTGCATATCGTCGGAGAATCACGTCATAAAAACCAGCCTTGGTTGACTCGTCCAGGACCACTTCGACAACGTAGGGCAGGGATTTACTCAAAGACCACAGATCCTCCGGATCAACTCCATCACCGTTTAGGGACAGCGGCAAGGCCGCGCGCAGTTCGCCGGCCGTTCCATCGGGCGACATATTCGCGAGTAATTGGACTAGTCTGTGTTCCGCCTGGCTTCGGGCGTTAGGCACATTTGTGAGACGCAAGACCTCCGCCTGGCTGCTCGCAAGAAGCGTTTCCAGCGCCGGCAAAGACAGCTCTTGTTGTTCCCAATTCAGAGGCAAGTAATCGTCATTGACAGATGCGTCGCCCTTTATCGTCAGAAGCACGTCGTAGCGAAATCGCGAGAGTTCATTATGGTAGCGTCCCCGTTTTTGGTGGACCTGGACCGCAGTAATATTCGGTAAGTGATGCTTCAGGACATGAAAGAAGGCAGGAGCAATTACTAGTTCCTCTTCTTGAAGAATGCTTTTTTGTATCTGCTGCCGCAGTTGTGAGATCGACAGCGTTGCCGGCGCATGATGAACCCGAATAGAAGTGTGGAGCGCTTCCAACGAGGGAAGGCTGCGCACGTCTCCGAGAAAGATATGCCCGCCCGGTTTCACCAGCCTGGCGATGCCGTCCAGGACCTTCAATAGGTAATTAACGTCCGGAAAGTACTGGATCACCGAATTTAGGACCACCGTGTCAAAGTCACCCGCGACAAGACCCGTGAAATCGTCGGCAGATTGCTGGAGCAGAGTCACCTGGGACAAATGCTGATCCGCCAGAAGCTGCTTAACATAGCGCAGCACATTGGGTGAGAAGTCCGTGGCGTAATACTGCTCACAATGACGAGCGATTCTGGATAGCAGGAGTCCTGTTCCGCAGCCGATCTCCAGCATGCGTCGAGGCTGAAGTTTGAGAATACTCTCCACAGTCTGCTCAACCCATTCGCGCATTTCCTCGGCCGGAATGGGTTTTCCCGTGTAACTGCTGTTCCAGCCGGCGAGATTGAGGGTCGGCTCCGCCTGCGCTGACGGTTGCGCATAGGTTTCATCCCAGGCCATCTGCCATTGCGATGTAAGTTCCGCATGTTGTTGTGCGGTTTCATGCGACTCTTCCGTCACCACGTCTGACGCCTGGACTGTAACTACGTAAGCAACCAGAAGCTTGTCACCATCAGGTTCCTCACGCGCCACGACAATCGCCTCGCCCACCGACGGGTGCTGTTCCAGCGCTGCTTCGATCTCTCCCAACTCAATCCGGTGGCCCCTTAGCTTCACTTGATGATCGACGCGTCCCAGGAACTCAACCTCCCCATCTGCCAGATAGCGCGCCCGATCCCCTGTTCGATAGATTAGCCTTCCTTCTTTCTTGCTGAACGGATCAGGGATAAATCTTTCCGCGCTCAAATCTGGTCTATGTAGATAGCCGCGCGCCAGGCCGTCGCCGCCTATGTGCAACTCACCGGGAACTCCGACCGGTACGGGTTGCATTTGCGCGTCGAGAATGAAAATTTGCGTATTCGCAATAGGTCTACCGATTTCGACTATCCCACGCTCAATGATCTCCACACGCTTGAGCAATGACCAGATGGTTGTCTCCGTTGGGCCATACAGATTCCAAAGCGAAGCCCCTCCTTCCAATAATCTTCCCGCTAATTCTCCGCTCAAAGCTTCGCCACCGCACAAGATCTTGAACCGTTCATCACCGGTCCAGTGGGCCTCCAGCAGTAATCGCCAGGTGGCTGGAGTAGCCTGCATCATGGTGGCCCCGGAGTCTTCAATTGTGAGCGCCAACTGCCTGCCGTTAACCGCGCTTTCGCGGCTCGCAATCACCAGCCGCGCTCCGGAAATCAGCGGCAGGTAGAGTTCCAGCGCCGCAATGTCGAAGGAAAGCGTGGTCACGGACAACAGAATGTCAGAGGCGGTGATCCCCGGTTCTTCACGCATCGAAGTCAGGAAATTGACGACCGCGCGATGCGAAATCTGCACGCCCTTCGGTCGGCCGGTCGAGCCCGAGGTGTAGATCGTGTATGCAAGATTAGCTGCGGTGCAAAGCAACCCGGGAGTTTTTTCACTCTGGCGGGAGATAGTCTCCCAGTCGGCATCAAGGCAAACGATCTGCAGATCTGGCGCGGTCAGTTCCGGGACCAACTGCTCCTGTGTCACCAACAGTTTAACGTGCGAGTCATCCAGCATTAATGCGAGGCGCTTCCGCGGAAAAGCCGGATCAAGCGGGACGTAAACGGCGCCGGCTTTGAGGACTCCGAGCAAACCGACAACCATCTCGAGCGAGCGCTCGACGCAGACGCCGACCAGCGTCTCGGACTCTACTCCAAACTTGCGCAGGTGATGCGCCAGTTGATTGCTTCGGGCATTTAACTCTGAATATGTCAGATGCTTGCTTTCGAATTGCACGGCTACTGCATCCGGCGTGCGCGCCACCTGCTCCTCGAAGAGTTCGTGAATGCACTTGTCTTGCCGGTAGAATGTTTCGGTGTTGTTCCACCCCGCCAGCAACTGCGCTCGCTCGTCGGCCGTCAACAGCGTTAATTCGTCAATGCCTTGATGCGGTGCTTTGACGATTGCTTCCAGGATCGTTTCAAAGTGACCGGCCAGACGCGCGATCGTGGCCGCATCGAACAGGTCGGAGTTATATTCGAGGTCCCCGCTCAAATATTCACCACCCTCTTCATGCATCGAAAGCGTTAGGTCGAACTTCGCCGTCTTGTTGTCAATCTCCATTGCGCTTAAGGTGACGCCCGCCAGTTCCAGCGCCGAAGTTGGAGCGTTTTGCAGAATGAACATTACCTGGAATATTGGCGCACGGCTCAAATCACGCTTTGGCTGTAACTCCTCCACCAATTTTTCAAACGGCAAATCCTGATGGGCATAGGCGCCCAACGTCATCTCGCGCACCGCGCTCAGCAATTCAGTGAAGGGCGGATTCCCCGCCAGCTTTGTTCGCATCACCAGCGCGTTAACAAAAAACCCGATCAGATGTTCTGTCTCCGCGCGGTTGCGATTAGCAATCGGAGAGCCGACAACGATGTCTTGTTGCCCGGTATAGCGGTAAAGCAGGGTTTGAAATGCGGCCAGCAGGGTCATGAAGAGAGTGGCGCTCTCTTTGCGGCTAAGCGCTTTGAGTGTTGTGGTCAGATCGGCGGAGAGAACAAACGGATACCGCGCGCCTTTAAAGGATTCAACTGCCGGTCGGGATCGATCCGTCGGTAACTCCAGAACAGGCGGGGCCCCTTCCAACTGCTGCCGCCAATATGCAAGTTGAGTTTCTAATACTTCGCCTCTCAACCACTCCTCCTGCCAAATAGCGAAGTCGGCATACTGGAGTGGTAATTCCTCCAATGGCGAAGGCTGTCCCGCAGCGAACGACTTGTAGACCGCCGCTAGTTCGCGGATGAACACGCCGGTAGACCAACCATCTCCGATAATGTGATGCATCGACAACAGCAACACATGTTCTGCTTCGGTGAGGCGCAGCAGCTTTACCCGAATGAGCGGCAACCGCGAGAGGTCGAATGGTTTCTGCGCATGTTCCGTAGCTAGCTGACTCACGCGCACCACGCGCTCATCCTCCGCAAACTGTCCAAGATCCACAGACGCGATTCGCAACGTCTGCAACGGATAGACGATCTGCACCAGGCGTTCTTCAATCATCGCGATGGTAGTGCGCAGAACCTCGTGTCGTCTTACTATTTCGTTAAGACCGCGCTCCAACACCTCGACTTCAAGCGGCCCTGTCAGACGGAAGGCAGCAGCAATGTTGTAGGCAGCACTGTGAGGCTCGAACCGACTCATCAACCAAAGTCCTCTTTGCGCGGAGGAAACTGGAAAGATGAAAACTCCGTCGGTCGAAGACGGCGGATCATCCGCTACGCCTTCTGGTCCAGGATCCCGGGCTTCCATGTTCTTAATTTCCATGACTGAATGTTTGTGCTGCTAAATATCTCTGGAGTTGTCGAACGCTGGCGAGATAGATGAGGTTGGGAAACTAGTGACGGCAAATGCCTGTCGCGGTCCGATGAAGTCAGTACCACCTGCGGTAGCGGGTGGGTCCAACCAACCCCACCGAAACACTTCATAGCTACTCTACAAATGCCGAGAGAGCGGCGCAGACCCACCCGCTACCGCAGGTGGTACTGACTCCCCGGGACCCAAGCTCCACTCAGTATGTCATTGCCCTTTTTTGAGTCAGCCTTACCGTCCGAAGCTGCGCCGGAACAGGTAAGACGTCTTGATGAAAAAGGTCCGACTGTTGCGGCGGAAGCCCGGTTCAAACTGCCCGTTGATGGGGCTGAAGCCGTTGCTGTTCACATCGTCGTTGTAGCCGACGTAGAAGGCCGTGCCGGGACTAGGCGTCCACGCAAAGAGAAGTTGCGCGCGTGCTCGCGCTGCGATCGAGGAGTAATCAACGCGTACACGTGCGGCGATGAAACGGGAGAACTGGTAAGTCCCACGCAGGGAATAGATATTATCGTCAAAGGCAACTAGCCTGGTGTCATCCCGCACCAGCCTGTTCTTGGTGAAGTTAAGCGTGAAACGCAGGGCCTCGGTTGGTTGGTAGTAAGCATTGCCGGTGATATCCAGCAGCGTGCCCGGCCCCGGGTCAAGCGGCACATTCGGGTTGGTTGGATCTGCCAGCGCAGGCGGGCTGACACGCGGAAACTTTGGACCGCCGCCGAAATCGAAATCGAACGTCCCCATCCGCAAAGCCAGCTTGACATCACCACCGTATTTCTTCTGCCGCGTTGAGACGAAGGTGACGAAATGTTGCTTATCCGTCGAGCGCTCGCTGCTGGGACCAAAGAATGCCCCCTCCTGCGTGGTTGTTCGCCTGGGCCCGAACTCTTCCTCGATCAAACGCTCGTGACCGCGCCGGTAAGCGACGTAGAAGGAGTAGTTATTCTGTAAGTTAAATGTCAGGGTCGCATCGCTATTCCAGGTTTGCAGACGGGCTTGGAAATCATATTCGACATAATGAAAGCTAATCACATTCCATGAGACCACTCGCTTCTTTTCATTGGGATCAGAGAAATACCGCAGTTCCATGCCGTTAAAGTTGCTGTTAGTTCGCTGGTTGAAACCCAAATCAGCGCGATAATCACTGGTGTATCCTTCGCCAAGTAGCGTAAAGCCCCAGTTGCGGCCCGATATGTCGTAGTTAGCGGAGTAACCGAAGCCGTTTCCGGTCCGGTAGATGTTCTTATCCACCTCCGGTTCGTAAAAGAAACGGCGCGAGGTCGTGCCGAGTACTTGAAAACTAAGAGTTGTGATCTTGTTGAGGCGAAAGCGACCGTCGAAGCCACCCACTTTGTTATGCTTTTCGACGAAATCGTAGCTCGTCATTATCAATCCGAGATTATTCTCCTTGCCCACGTCCCGCTTCAGACGGAGGACCCCAATCGTGGCATTGCGGTCGAGAAAGCGCAGATTGTTTGGATTAAACCGATCATCGCCGATGATATTGCCGGGACCGTTGTCGGAGGCGAACAGCACGCCAAAGCTGTTGCGCCCAAGCTTACCCGAGAGCTTGACGGCGGCATCCGGATCAACGATCGAGCGGGTGTGCAAGGCCGTGATGGGCGTCTGAAAAATCTCTTTGCCTTCGAGAAAGAAAGGGCGCCGCTCGGCAAAGAAGATAGGAAAACGCTGGTTGGTGGTTACGACCAGTTGGTCGGCCTCGACCTGAGCAAAGTCCGGGTTGATCGCAAGGTCAAGTATGACGGTTGGCGTGATGCTGTACTTCGCGGTAAGGCCCAGGTCCATTTTAATGGGCTCGTTGACAAACTTTCCCGGGTCCACCAATCCGGGGAACGGCGGGATCGAGCGCACTCGGTTTCCTGTCTCTGAGAACGTGACGCTCGGAATCAGTTCCAGCGTACGTTCGGTTGAAATGCCTTCGAGTCCGGTGAGGTGTCCGGCTTGGCCGAGCTGGCTGCTATCGCTGCGCGAAATCGGCATCCATGAGTTCTGCTCGCTATTGAGCCGCTGGATAATGCGAAAGATCTGCACACCCCAAAGCTTGCTCTGGCCGCTCTCGTAACGTAGCGACTTGAACGGAATGGCGACTTCGACCGTATACCCGTCTTCGATCAAAATGCCTTTCGACTCCATCACGATGTCGACCGTGTAATCCACGCCCGACCCTTCCGTGAGGATACCGTCCTGCTGCACGCCAAACGGATTGAAGACAAGGGCGTAAGCTCTGCGCTTGTCGTTGTAGGTGTCCAGCAAGATACGCACGCTATCGTCCGTAGCCAGCACGTTGTCTCGCTTGGCGACAGTCGCGCGCACCTTCAGAGGATCGTCATGGGCGTGGAACGCCAGGTAGAGATTTTCGGAATCGTAACCGATGCGAGCTTCGGTCGGATATGACGGGGCGGTATTGTCGCCGGGACTGGTCTGGTAAAAATCCTTGAAGACGGCTGCCCGCTTCCAAACTTCGTCATCCAGCTTGCCATCGATCACAGGTGGCACATCAAAGCGGATAAGGGTCACGGGCTGCAGTTTTTCCGCGGGCACGACCAGAGCTGAACGTGTCCGCGCGGGGTTCGCGGCACTCGCCGCACTCGCCGCCGGTACCTCTTTTAGTTCTGGTGCCGGAGATGCAGTTTGCGCACGGGCAACCGAAAAACAGAACGGTATCAAAACAGCCAATATGACCTTCTTATTCATAACCTTAATAGCGCTTTTGTGTTTGCCCTGAATGATACCTGGGGAGCAACAGATCGGAGAGGATGTTTGAGCCTTTTTGCCGAGCTCTCTGAGGCAAGAACTTGAGTAGTCGAATGGTAGGTCGTCAAGCCACGCTGGCGGTGACGAGTTCGCTATATGGATCGCTCACGCCGGGATCTATTTTGCCGTAATCCAGTTTGATGATTCGGTCGGCCATGTGGTAATAGCGGTCGTCATGACTAATCACCAATATCGTTTTGCCCTTCGCTTTCAATTCCGGTAGCAACTCGAGGTAGAAAACCTCTTTGAAGTGCGGATCCTGGTCGGCAGCCCACTCATCGAAGACAAAGAAGGGACGGTCTTCAAGATATGCTGTCATCAGGGCCAGGCGTTTACGTTGTCCTTGTGAAAGGTCGATTGTGGAGAATGTTTTATCTATCAACTTCACTTTATGCTCAAGCTGTAAATGAGCCAGATAGTGGCGCGCCTGCTCGTCGAAATCCGGCTTGTCCAAACCAAGCAAAGTATCGAAAAGGTAGAAGTCAGAGAAAACTGTCGAGAAAAGCTGGCGATAACTCTCACGGGTTTCGTCAGTGACAATCGCGCCGTTGAGGCGCACCACACCAGATTCCGGGATGTAGAGTCCGGTAAGCAGTTTAGCAAGTGTGGTTTTGCCGCTCCCGTTGCCGCCGACGAGAAACACCAGTTCCGCCGGACGAAAAACCAAATCTACAGGGCCCAGGATAAAGGTCTCCTCCACCCCTTCTCGCCGATAAGCGTGCGTCAGACTCTGCAGCTCCAGGCTTTCATATGACGTGAGAGGCGTGATGGGTGTATTGATACTCTCCTTCGCTCGCGATTGAAGCGACAACCCTAAATCTTCTACCTTCCGAATGGCGATATTGGCGCGACTCAGCGTCGGGGTCAGGTTCAGAAGGATCTCCAGGGGTGTCATCATGTACAGCACGATCAGGATGTAACCAGTCAGGATTTGGCGACTAATGTCCCCGAACGTGGGCGCAACGAAGAGCATCACTCCAATCAAAACGAAAACCAGGAGTTGTCCCCAACCGGAGGTAATGGCGTAAATGGTATCGGCGCGTATGCTGTTGCGCCGAACGGAATCGCCGGTTGCTTCCAGAGACTCACTGAAGAAAGCCTCACGGCGTTGATGATGAAGTTTCAATTCCTTCGTCCCATTCGTCAACGCTTGTAGATGTTTGAAGAGCTGATCGCCTCCGTGGCGGCTGGCAGTCAGATAACGGAAAGCCCTCATGAAAGGGATGTAGTAGCTCAAAACGCCAAACACCATGAAACCTGACACACCAAGGAACACCGGCCAGGAAAGCCACGCTAAATAGATCAGGCAAGTCACGACGACTGCAAAGTGCATACAGATCAGCGGTATTACACTGAGAGCATTTGAAATCGAAGGCACATCATCAGTAAGAGTAGCGAGCAGGCGTGGCGCACCTAGTTCTTCCAGGTGTTGCAGCGGCGCGGCGATGATGCGACGGCAAAGTTGCATCCGCAGGCGGAGAATTGCTCCGCGCGCCAAATGCACCAGCGATATTGAAGAAGCGCACCGGCTGATGAGCATCACGGCGCAGAGCGCAGAAAAGACCCATATTGCACGGCGGGACGCCGGCCCCGACTGGTTTAAGCTCCCGTTGATTAGCGCCAGGAGACCGGTGTTGCTGATGCCGGCCACCAAGCCCGCAATGATTGCCATCACGACAATGCGTGGCGATGAACGTAGAAGAAATATGATGAACTTCATGGGTTTACTTACCAGACAACAACTGGCTCGTGAAGCACGCAGCCTTTATGTGGCGCTGTTCACGAGGTAGTGAGACGGGTGTCATTGCTACCCGATAGTCGCATCCATCATTCTCAATCGTAAGCTAAGCGGCCTCATGTCGGTCCATACTTCTTTTATATGGTCCAGACATTCCGACTTGGATCCAGTCTTACCTGCGTCGTTCCACCCGAGGGGATTCGGACGCTCGACCGGATAGATCGAATACTGTTCTTCGTGATTGACGACGACCTTATAGATCGTCAAGTCTTCTTGCTCGTCGTTATTCATGTTCGGCTCCTTAGTTGAGTTATTAGTTAATCATTTATTGCTGAATAGAGAAACCTACTCCCCTTCTCGTCTGTAACTTGAAAGGCAATTTCCGACGGCCGAGTTATCAGTAGTTTCTGCAGATACTGTAGCGAGGATATCAAGATGGCAAAGCTACCGCAGGTTACGCCAGGAGGGCTTATTCGATGGATCAAAAGAAATTGTAACCGCTTCTCACATCACTGCGATTCATAAAGCCTAAACTCGGAACTCGCGGTGTTCAGGTCCGGCATCGCTCGATCTCCTGGACCTGATGTTCCTACTCCTGAGTATTACAAAAACGAATGACCAGCTTTCTGGACCATCTCTCTTTCAACGATAATAGTGGCCTGATAAGTTATAGCTGTCAGGAGTATCTCAACCCGGTCGGTATCGCTTGTGGCTCGATTAAATATGCCGCCAATTCCCTTGAATGCGCCCTCATTCACCATTACTCGATCTCCGGGCTCGAGTTCTTCACCGATCCGGACAAAACCATCCTCACCTACTTGTGATTGAATGAGCGCGATGATATCGATTTCAACCTGCAGTGGTTTGTTATTGAAGGTGACCACACTTTGAACGCCTCTCGTGTAACGAACCTTATGCAACATCTTGCCGGCCTCGAACCTGGCGAAAATGTAACGCGGGAATAACGAGTGAGAAATAAGAACCGGCTGGCTGGAATATCGGTTAACGCGTCGTTTTTTGATCCTGGGCGCGAAAGTCTCTACGCCCCATGCCGCCAAATTTCGGTCGGCTCGGTCTTCCTCTCTGAGATTGGTATTCACTGCGTACCAACACGGCCTATCAACTGGTTTTTCGTTTTCCACTCTGGTATTCCGATTTTGACGGCAAAGTCTGTTCAAGCAACGGTACCCACCCAACTTGTGGACCACCCATACCGAGAAAGTTCATAAGTGGACCAAAGGACGGGTAAGCATTTGCTAGCAAGGAGCCTTGCTTCCCGCGTGAGTCTGCAATACACTCCGTATTCGCTGTAGTCTATAAGCCTCAGTCGCGCTGATGATTCCAGGACCCTACTCGAACAGTTAGAGAAAAGTCCTTAAGTGCGCTCAACTTTTCCTCAAAAGTTTCTCAGCTGTGTATCAAGAAAGCCTCAACCGTGATGAGCAAGGAAGCAAGGCATTGCTATGAATTTGGTTCCTTCCGCCTAGATCCTGAACAACGAGTCCTTTCAGAGTCGGGGCATTCCATACCAATAGCGCCAAAGGTATTTGATACGCTCCTGCTTCTGGTCGAGAGCAGCGGGCGCATCCTCGGGAAAGAGAAGATGATGGATGCGCTTTGGGGTGATATATCTGTCGAGGAAGCCAACCTCACGCAAAATATCTTCACGTTGAGAAAGTTGCTAAGCAAGGGTCAAGGCAACGAACAATTTATCGAAACTATTCCCAAACGCGGATACCGTTTTGTAGCTCCCGTCAGCGAGCTACGGGATGAGATTACTCATGTAATGGCGGAGGAGTCAGTTGGCGTACGACACACCACCGCAGCGGGAGAGATAGCAGCCCGTCAAAACCAGGCTATCACCTCTCTTGCCGTCCTCCCGCTGGTTAATGAAACTAACAACACTGACGTGGAGTATCTCTCGGACGGGATCACCGAAAGCATCATCAACATCGTTTCACGACTGTCGCGGGTGCACGTAGTTGCGCGGAGCATAGTCTTCGCTTACAAAGGGCACGAAGTGGATCCGCGAAAGGTCGGCGTCGCTTTAGGAGTTGACTCGGTACTAATCTGTAAAGTGCTTCTGTTTGGTGTCAACATTAGGATCAGAGCGGAATTGATCGAGGTTCCGAGCGGCTGGCAGCTTTGGAGTGAACAGTACGAGCGCCCGCTTTCCGATGTTTTGACAATGGAAAACGAGCTTTCAACAACTATTTCCGAGAAGCTGCTGTCAGGAATAACGGAGCGAGAGAGAAAACGTCTCAGGAAACGTCATACACAGAGCGCGAATGCATATCAGCTCTATCTTAAAGGGCGATACTACCGGAACAAGCGGACGGGAAAGTCTCTCAAGAAAGCCATAGAGAGCTTCGAGAAGGCAATCGAAATCGACGCGGATTATGCGTTGGCTTACTCCGCGTTGGCGGATTCATACGTCGCATTTGACTTTTACGGCGTGCTACCACCATGGGAGAGCAGCCCGAGAGCCAAAACTGCTGCGCTCAAAGCGCTGTCGATTGATGACACGCTTGCAGAAGCTCACACCTCGCTGGCATGCATCAAAATGATGTTTGAACGAGACTGGGCGGGCGCCGAAAGAGAATTCGGTAGAGCCATCGAACTGGAACCGAATTATGCTCACGCGCATAACTGGTATTCGCATTTCCTGATGGCTATGGGTCGAATCGAACAGTCTTTTCTCGAGACCAAGATCGCTTTGGAATTAGATCCCCTCGACAGCGACGTTAATCAGTATTTGGGATGGCATCACATTCATGCAAGACAGTTTGACCGCGCGATTACCCAGCTTGAAAAAACCCTTGAGGCCAATCCTGAGTTCTTTCTCGCCCGCGTGACCCTCGGAATGGCTTATGTGAATCGTGGGGACTTCGCCAGGGGTATCGAAGAGTTTCAAAAAGCGAGCCTTCTGGAAAAGCCCAATTTGCTCTTAGCGTTTCTTGGACATGCTTATGCGTCGTCCGGGCAGCGGGAAGAAGCACTAAAAGTGCTTGAAGAACTACAGGAACTAGCGACGCAGGCATACGTGCCGCCTTACGGCATCGGACTAATCTATACCGCATTAGGCGATAGCCTGGGAGCGTTTGAATGGCTTGAAAAAGCTGATACAGCTCAAAGATCATGGCTACACCTGATCAAAGTCGCTCCCGAACTAGATACTTTGCGCTCCGACCCCAGATTCACTGACCTGCTGCTGAGCCTCAATCTTGCCCCGGATAATGACGTTCTTCTGTGAAGCCAGTTGCGGGTAAGAATTGGCAGCCGACTCGAGGTTGCTGTTCGCCCTCGGAGCAAGCCTCCCTTTGAAGTACTCAACCGAAAAAACTCAGTCCATAAAGTGCAGTACCGCTCAGCAACTGTCGCATTGACTCGTGCTTGATAGTGCGTTGAGAAATTATTGAGAAAAGTTGAGTGCCCTCTTGAGGACATTCCCTTAACTGCTCAAGTAGAGTCGCGCGGATAAGAATATAAGGGCGAGGACCTTCATCCTGCGAGAGGCTCTTCACGACGGTCAACGAGTTCTTTCAACACTTACAAGAATAGCAGCGACAACGCTGTTTAGAATGGCCGAGAGATTAGAAGATGAGTGATTTATCCAAACGCCTTGATGCTCTCTCGCCGGAAAAGCTCGCGCTTCTCTCAAGACTACTTAAAGAAAGCAGTGAGAACGCTCCGAAGAAACAGGGCATCCCGCGCCGGAGCGAGGCCGGTTCGAGTCCGCTGTCGCTCGCACAGCAACGGCTTTGGTTTCTTAGTCAATTACAGCCGGAAAGCTCCTTTTACAACATGGCCGGCGCGATGAGGCTGACCGGACATCTCAACATCCCGGCGCTCGAACAAACCCTGAGCGAAATCGTGCGCCGTCATGAAGTTCTCCGCGCTAGCTTTCCTATGTTTCAGGGAAAGCCTCTTCAAACCATCGCCCCGGCTGAGTCGCTGGCACTCCACGTCAGGGACATCAGCAACTTACCCGCAACGGAGCGAGAGAACGTCGCCTCGCAACTGACCAATGAGGAGTCGGAGCGGCCATTCGATCTTGCGCGCGGCCCCTTACAGCGTACGGTCCTCTTGCGCTTAAAGAACGATGAACATGTATTGCTGGTGAACATGCACCACATCGTCGGCGACGGGTGGTCTATCGGTGTGTTTCTTCGCGAGATGGCCATTCTCTACCAGGCTTTCTCGGAGGGGCGTTTGTCGCCCCTGCCGGAACTTTCGCTACAGTACGCAGACTATGCCTCGTGGCAGGAAAAAAGGCTCAATGAAGAAGTGCTCGAGAAGCAACTCGCGTATTGGAGTCGCCAACTGCGAGGCAGCACCTCTACTCTGGACTTTAGCTTTGACTACAAGCGTCCCGCCAACTCGAGCCACCGCGCCGAATTTGAGACCTCCAATCTATCGCCGGCTATAGCGAGTTCGCTGGAAGAATTAAGCCGTCAAGAAAATGCCACGCTCTTCATGACAATGCTGGCGGCTTTTTATGTTCTCCTTTATCGCTACACAGGGCAGGAGGACATCAATCTGGGTTCTCCCATTGTCGGACGCAATACGGTCGAGACGGAGGAGCTGATCGGGTTCTTCATTAACAGCCTTGTGCTGCGCGGCGACCTTTCCGGTAATCCCAGTTTTCAAGAACTGCTCCAAAGAGTGCGCGAGATGGTGCTCGATGCACAAAGCAACCAGGACATACCTTTCGAGAAGATCGTAGAAGCGCTTCAACCGGAGCGAAGTCTCGTGCAGGCGCCGTTGTTTCAAGCAGTCTTCAGAAGCGAGAACATGCCGACGACGGGAAAATTTGAACTTCCCCAATTGACCATTGCTCCGTTTGCAGTCGCCAGCCGGACCACAGAGTTTGATCTAATTTTCTCGACAGCTAAACTCGAAGAACAACTGACCGTCACCGTAATCTACAGCGCCGATCTGTTCAATGCAGTCACCATCGAGCGTCTGCTGAACGATTTTCAATATCTGCTCGAAGGCATCATAAAAAACCCGCAGCAGTCTATTCGTCAGTTGAATGCGCGATTGGACGATGTTTCCCGGAGTCCGGTGCGTGCGCCAATGCTTTTGGAAGCAGAACGACATCAGGTACTCGTTGAATGGAACGACACGCGCACAGACAACTTGCCCGAGCACTGTTTTCACGAGCTGTTTGAGGCGCAGGTTGAACGTTTTCCCGATCACGTCGCTGCCATCTTTGGAGATGAGCATCTGACCTACCACGAGTTGAACGCGCGCGCGAATCAACTGGCGAGATACCTGCGCAGTCTGGGGGTCGGCCCTGATGTCCGTGTCGGCATCTGCGTCGAACGCTCGTTGTTAATGCTCGTCGGCCTACTGGGAATCATGAAGGCCGGCGGGGCTTATGTGCCGCTCGACCCCGCCTATCCGCTGGATCGGCTCTCGTTCATGCTTGAAGACGCGCAGACTCCGATTCTGTTGAGCCAGCAAAAGCTGCTGGAAACGCTTCCCGGCTCCTGGGCGCAGGTGATTTGTCTGGATGATGACTGGGAGATGATTGCCGGCGAGAGCGAAGAGAATCTCGCCAGCACCGTCGGACTGCACAATCTGGCCTACGTCATTTACACCTCCGGCTCGACGGGCAAGCCCAAGGGTGTCATGGTCGAGCACGGCGGTTTACGCAATCTGGCTGAAGCTCAAGTCAGAGCATTCGCTGAGCCGCCGGAAGGACGAGTGCTGCAATTCGCCTCCCTCAGTTTCGACGCTTCAATCTTTGAAATCGTGATGGCGCTGCGTGCGGGAGCGACGATCTGCCTTGGCACACGGGAATCGCTGTTGCCGGGCCCGGCGTTGCTGCGGCTGCTACGCGAACGGAAGATTACCAACGTGACGCTGCCGCCGTCGATTCTTTCGTCGCTACCCAGCGACGAACTGCCTGAGTTGAGAACGATAATAGTTGCCGGAGAAGAGTGTTCCGCTGAGAACGTCGCGCGCTGGTCCAAGGGGCGCAGGTTCTTTAACGCCTATGGACCGACCGAGACCACAGTCTGGGCGACGGTCACGCAGTGTGCTGATCCTACCCGCAGGCCTCCTATTGGCCGCCCCATCATCAATACGCAGATTTACCTGCTCGATCAGAATCAGCAACCGGTGCCGATGGGAGTGGCGGGCGAGATCTACATCGGCGGTGATGGTTTGGCGCGAGGCTATCTCAACCGCCCCGAACTCACAGCCGAGCGTTTCGTTCCTGACCCCTACAGCCGCGCAAGCGGGGCGCGGCTCTATCAGTCAGGCGACATGGCTCGCTACCTGGCGGATGGACAGATTGAATTCCTCGGTCGTGTCGATCATCAAGTGAAGATGCGTGGACTGCGCATCGAGTTGGGGGAGATCGAATCCCGGCTCGCCGAACATCCCGAGCTGCGCGCGAATGTGGTCTTGCTAAACGATCGGAGTGACGCAAACAGCCGGCTGGTCGCCTACATTGTGCCTCTGCATGAGCCTCCTTCCCAGACTGAACTGCGTGCCTTCCTGGGGGAGAAACTTCCTGAGTACATGATTCCCTCAGTCTTTGTCACACTCGACGCGTTGCCGCTGACGCCGAATGGCAAGATAGACCATCGCGCTTTGCCGTCGCCTGATACGGTCAGGCCGGAGTCGGAAACTGTTTTCGTGGCACCGCGTAATCGGGTCGAAGAGATTCTCGCCGGCAGCTGGTCACAGGTTCTCAACGTTGAACGGGTAGGCATTGACGACAACTTCTTTGTGCTCGGCGGCGACTCGATACGCAGCGTCCAGGTCCTGGCGAAAGCGCAGGAGCGCGGCCTCGAAGTGACACTGCAACAGCTCTTCAAATACCAGACTATTCGTAAACTCGGGGACCACCTGGCCACCTCGCCGTCCGTCAGCGAAGTCGCCCCGCCAACCGAGGCGTTCGGCATGATCTTCAGCCGGGATCGGCGGCGGATTCCCGCGGACGTGGAGGATGCTTATCCGCTGACGCTGATGCAGGCGGGGATGCTCTTCCAGAGCGATCTCCAGCCCGATGACGCTTTGTATCATGCCGTCAACGGTTTTCATTTGCAGGTCCCTTTCGATCAGGAAGCTTTGCAGTCCGCCTTGCAGGCGTTCGCCGCCCTCAACCCGGTAATGCGCACTTCCTTCGATCTGGTTAATTTTAGCGAGCCGTTGCAGCTCGTTCATCGGACCGTACAAATTCCGTTGGCAGTTGACGACTTGCGCGCGCTATCGCCCGCCGAGCAGGAGCGGGCAATAACCGACTGGATACATGTCGACAAGCATCGCCGCCTCGATTTGGCCAGCGCGCCGTTGCTGCGCTTCCAGATTCATCGCCGCACCGAGGAGAGCTTGCAGTTTACCTTCACCGCCCACCACGCGCTCTTCGACGGCTGGAGCGACGCAGTTTTCCTTACCGAATTACTCAAGCTCTATCTGGCCATCATAAGTGAAGGAGCTGTTGCTCCCGCGCAGCCTCTGGCGGTTTCCTTCCGCGATTACGTTGCACTCGAAAGAGAGGCGCGCGGTTCGGACGAGTCGCGCCAGTTCTGGATCGAAACGTTAAAGGACTCTGACACGACGCAAGTGCCGGGTTGGTCGTCGCCTCTGCCGGACGAGCAGAGTCAGAAGCGGTTCGAGACATCTCACGTCAGGCTTCCTGCCGAGTTGGGCCAGAAGTTGAACAAGCTCGCGCGTTCCGCCGCGGTCCCGCTGAAGAGCGTCCTGCTGGCCGCACACCTCCGCGTATTGGCCGTATTAAGTGGCCGCAGCGATATCCTGACCGGCCTGGTCTCGAACGGGCGTCCGGAGGTGGCCGGCGGAGAGCGCATCATCGGGATGTTCCTCAACACCTTGCCTTTCCGCGCGCAATTGAATGGCGGCACGTGGAAAGACCTTATCCACGAAGCGTTCGAAATCGAGTTGCAGACGTTACCCTATCGCCGCTATCCGTTGGCACAAATCCAACTCGACACCGGCGGTCAGCCTCTCTTCGACACCGCCTTCAACTACATGCACTTTCATATTTACCAGAGTCTTGAAGAAGTCGACGAGATGCAGGTCCTGGGCAGTAACGGCGTAGCCGAAACGGAATTCGCCGTCCTGTCAAACTTCAATGTCGATCTGCGTCACTCGCTCATAGAGATGCTCCTGATCTGTGACGCCACGAAGCTGCACCTGGACCAGATCAAACTGCTGCCGGACTATTACATCGCGACGCTCGAAGCGATGGCGAGCGACCCACGCAGCCGCTACGAGACCCATTCTCCGATCCCGCTCGACGAACGGCTCCGCCTGGTTGAGGAGTGGAACGATACAGCCAGGGAATACCCGGAGGAGAAAACTTTTCAGGAACTGTTTGGGGAGCAGGTGGAGCGGACGCCGGGGGCGGTAGCGGTGGAGTATGAAGGGGAGCAGCTGACGTATGAGGAATTGGATAAGCGCAGTAATCAGGTGGCGCATTATCTGATGGGACTGGGAGTGGGGGCGGAGAGTTTGGTGGGGGTCTGTGTAGAGCGGTCGGCGACGATGGTGGTGGGGTTGTTGGGAGTGCTCAAGGCAGGGGCGGCGTACGTGCCGCTGGACCCGGGATATCCGGGGCCGCGGCTGGCGTTCATGCTGGCGGATGCGCAGGTGGCGGTGTTGCTGACGGAGGCGGGGCTGGTGGCGGCGTTGCCGGCGGCGGGGCTGCGGGTAGTTTGCCTGGACCGGGATTGGGAGAGTATTGCGGAGGAGAGCGAAGCCACGCCGCGGGTGCAATGCAGCGCCGGGAACCTGGCGTACACGATCTACACCTCGGGGTCGACGGGACAGCCGAAGGGAGTGCAGATAACGCACCGAGCGCTGGTGAACTTTCTCAGTGCGATGCGCGGGGAGCCGGGGATAACAGCGGCGGACACGCTGCTGTCGGTGACCACTTTGTCGTTTGACATCGCGGGGTTGGAGCTGTACCTGCCGCTCCTCAGCGGCGCGCGGCTGGTGCTGGTGAGTAGAGAGACGGCCGTGGACGGGCGGGAGTTAGGACGGCGGATAGCGGCCAGCGGAGCGAGCCTGATGCAGGCGACGCCGGCGACCTGGCGCTTACTGCTGGAGGCGCATTGGAGTGGCAGTGGGCAGCTGAAGCTGCTGTGTGGAGGAGAAGCGCTGAGCGGGGAGTTGGCTGGGAGTTTATTGAAGCGCTGCGGCTCGTTGTGGAATATGTATGGGCCAACCGAGACGACCATCTGGTCGACGCTGGCGCGGGTGGCGAGCGTAGGCAGCGGCGGGGTGGTGGGCATCGGCCGCCCGATAGCGAACACGCAAATATACATTCTGGATGGCGGCGGGCAAGCGGTGCCGGTGGGAGTAGCGGGAGAGTTATACATCGGTGGAGACGGACTGGCGCGCGGCTATCTGAAGCGACCGGAACTGACGGCGGAGCGGTTCGTGCCCGACCCCTTCAGCCGGCACGCGGGCAAGCGACTGTACCGGACCGGGGACCGGGCGCGCTACCGTGGTGACGGGGAGTTGGAGTATCTGGGGCGCACGGATCAGCAGGTGAAGTTGCGCGGGCACCGGATCGAGTTGGGCGAGATCGAAGCGGCGCTGGAGCAGCACCCCCTGGTGGGTGAGGCGATCGTGAGCGCGCGGGCGGCGGCGGATGGGGACCAGCGGCTGGTGGCGTACGTGGTCAGCGGTCAAGCGGCGGCGGCGGGGCCGGCAGCCGTCCAACAACATGCGGAGCTAACGGCGCAATGGCAATTGGCTTGGGAGGAAGCCTACGCCCAGCCGGCAGCGGCGAGTGACGAACGCGGCGAGGTGGTGGAGCCGGTGGACCCGACCTTGAACCTGGCGGGCTGGAACAGTAGCTACACGGGCCAGGCGATTCCGGCCGCGGAGATGCGCGAATGGGTGGAGCAGACCGTGGCCCGCATTCTCCAGCTGGCGCCGCGCCGGGTGCTGGAGATCGGCTGCGGTACCGGGCTCGTCTGCCTGCGCGTGGCGCCCCACAGCGAATACTACTGCGGTACCGACTTTTCGCCACAGGCGCTGGCCTACGTGCGCGAGCAGTGGCAGCAAACGGGGCGGGAGTTTCCGCCGCTGCGGCTCCGGCAGGGCGGCGCCGACGAGCTGGCTGGAGTGGCCGCTGAAGCCGCGGCCCCCTTCGACACGGTCATCCTTAACTCCGTCATTCAATACTTTCCCGATGTTGACTACCTGGTGCGCGTGCTGGCGCAAGCGGTCAGGGCGGTGGGCCCGGGTGGCGCCGTCTTCATCGGCGACGTGCGTAACCGGCGGCTGCTGGAAGCCTTCCGCACGACGGTGGAACTGGGCCGGGCGGCGGCCGGGGAGTCGCTGCCGGAGGTGCAAGGGCAGGTGCGCCGGCAGGTGCGCCGGGAGAAAGAACTGTGCCTTGACCCGTCGTTCTTTGCGGCCCTCGGGGAGCACTTGCCGGGTATCAGCCGGGTCGAGATCCAACTTAAGCGCGGCCACTTTGCCAACGAGTTGACGCTGTTTCGCTACGACGTAACGCTGCACGTGGGCGCTCCGGCCGGCTGGCCCACGCCGGCCGCGGCTGCCGCTGCTGGTGGCATGTCGCTCGACTGGCAGGAGCAGGAACTGACCCTCGCGGGGGTGCGCCAACTGCTGCTGGTCAAACAGCCGTTGGCGTTGGCGATTGCGCGAGTGCCCAACGCGCGGTTGCTGGCTGCCGTCGGCAGTGTGGCCCAACTGGCCCAACTGGCCCAGTCGGACCCGGGCGCGACCGTCGCCGACTGGCAGGCTTTGTCCGCTACTACTACTACTACCGTCGAGAGCGGCGTCGACCCGGAAGCCGTCTGGGCGCTGGTCGCCGACACGCCTTACTCGGTCGAGATCGGCTGGTCGGAGTCGCTCGACTGCCTCGACCTGCTCTTCAAGCTGCCCGCCGCCGAGGCTCAGCCAACGCCGCAAAGCCCCGTCGGCCGCACTGCCGTCACCACACTCGCTTCCCCCTCGCCCGACTCGCCCGACTGGCAGGCTTTCGCCAACAACCCGCTGCACGGCATGCTCACCGAAACTCTCGAACCCCGCCTGCGCAGCTTTCTCGCCGACCTCCTGCCCGCTTACATGATCCCCGCCGCCTTCGTCCTCCTGGACCAAATGCCCCTCATGCCTAATGGCAAAGTAGATCGACGCACGCTGGCCACGTTTGCACAAGATCTGACGGAAGTAAGCGCGGAGTTCATCGGCCCACGCGATGTTCTGGAACTTCAGTTGGCGCAAATCTGGAAGGAAATTCTAAATCTACGCGTGGCCGGAGTGAGAGACAACTTCTTCGAACACGGGGGCCATTCGTTGCTCGCGGTGCGTTTGCTGACGCGGATTCGGCAGACGCTTGGGGTTGACCTCCCGCTGGCACTGCTCTTTCAGAAGCTGACCATTGAACATTTGGCCGCACACATCCGGCAGGCATCCGGCGGTGCGTGGCAGCAGTTTTCACCGCTGGTCGAGATTCAGCGCGGCGCAGCGGGGCCGGCTTTCTTCTGCGTCCACCCGGCCGGCGGCAACGTTCTCTGTTACACCGACCTGGCAAAGCACCTCGGAATGGATCAGTCCTTCTACGGGCTTCAGGCACAGGGGTTGGACGGAACGCAAATGCCGTTGAGCAGTATTGAAGAGATGGCCACATCCTACATTGCGGCCATCCGCACGATTCAACCGGCCGGCCCCTACTTCCTGGGCGGCTGGTCCATGGGCGGTCTTGTCGCCTTCGAAATGGCCCAACAACTTCAGGCGCAGGGACAGCACGTTTCGCTGCTCGCGGTGATTGATGCGAATGCGCCGGCGACTGAAACACAGTTCGCCGAACCGGACGAGATTTCCTACATGGAAAGTTTCACGCGGGACATGGGGCTGGCGTGGGAGCAATTGCAGGGGTCCTCCGATGACCTGGTAAATCTGGATTCTCGGCAGCGACTGGATTACGTGCTCGAGATGGCGGTGGCCGCGAACGTGTTGCCCCCCGACGTCGAATCGTCACAAATCGAACATCTCTACAATGTCTTCAAGACCAACGTGCGAGCGATGCTCGATTATAAGCCGCAACCCCTGTCGATACCGATCACACTCTTCAAAGCGGAAGAACTACTGGGCGAGCCTGCCGACCCGCGAGCGGGTTGGGAGCGCTTCACTCGCGAGGGCGTAGAACTGCTGACCGTTCCCGGCAACCATTACACGATGGTACGGGAGCCGCACGTTAAAATACTGGCAAGGCAACTTGTGCGCTGCATAGCGAACGAGCCGACATACGCATGAGATTTAGTTTCGACCAATCGTGGCCCGGCATTGCTTTTGCGCCAACCTGGGTGGTCCATATCGTAGCCGCGAGAAGAGGCAAGCGGGAAACTTCCTATCACCAAATGTCTTACGTCGGAGGAAATGATGTATAAGATTTCGCTTATCAATATGCCCTTTGCGGGTTTACAGATGCCATCGTTGGCGCTCACCCAGTTGAAATCGGTTATTGATGCTGAATTCAAAGATCGTGTTTCAGTAGACATTCACTACTTGAATCACGACTTTGCTCACTACCTTGAAATTGGCTTATCCCAACTGCTGGCCTTCTCCTCCGAGGCCCATAATGCAGGCGTGGGCGACTGGTTCTTTCGCCAAGCTGCCTTCCCTGAGCTACCGGATAACACAGAGACGTATTTCCGGCGCTTCTTCCCGCTCAAGACCCCCCAAATTGAAGGCATGAAAAAGGTGGTCCTGGAGAAGCGTGTGGGATTGGACTCGTTCCTGGATGAACTGATCGCCAGGTACAAGCTCGATGACGCCGACATCGTGGGATTCACCTCCATGTTCTCGCAGAACGTCGCCAGCTTTGCCCTCGCCAGAAAACTCAAGGATCGCAATCCGAAAATCATCATCGCCATCGGCGGCGCCAACTGCGAAACCCCGATGGGCCAGGAAATCGCAAAGCACGTCAAGCCGATTGATTTTGTCTTCTCCGGGCCAGGCGTCAAGAGCTTTCCCAAATTCGTTCAGCATTGCCTGGACCACGAGATCGAGAAATGTCACAGCATTCGCGGTGTCCTCTCGAGGAGAAACTGCGGCCTCAGCCTGCTAACGCCGCTCGCTGCCGTTGGAGAGGAACTGGACATCGAAGTGCCTATCAAACTCGATTACGATGAATTTCTCGAAACTCACCGGAAGCACTTCGCAAATACTGAGATCAAGCCCATTCTCTTATTTGAGACTTCTCGCGGCTGCTGGTGGGGTGAAAAGGCGCACTGTACATTCTGCGGGTTGAACGGGCAGACCATGAACTACCGTGCGATGAGTCCCGAGAATGCTTTAGAGCAGTTCGATCGACTCTTCAGTTACGCACATTCCGTTGACCGCTTCGAGTCGGTTGATAACATCATGCCCAGAATCTATATGCAGGAAGTCTTCCTCAAGTTGAAGCCGCCGCCGAACGTAAGTCTCTTCTACGAGGTGAAAGCGGATCTGAGCGAAGACGATGTTCGGATTCTGTCGGGTGCACATGTCAGGTCGGTGCAGCCCGGAGTCGAGGCGCTTAACACTTCTACCCTGAAGTTGATGAAAAAGGGAACATCAGCTTTTCAAAACCTGCGGCTCTTGAAGCACTGTATCGCTTACGACGTACACCCCTCCTGGAATCTTCTGATCGGTTTTCCCGGTGAGCATGAGGATGTGTACAAAAAATACGTGGCTGACATTCCGCTGCTAACACATTTCCCTCCGCCGAGCGGCGTCTATCCGGTACGCTTTGATCGCTACAGCCCCTACTTCGTTAAGGCCCTGGAGTACGGACTCGATTTGCACCCGGTGGATTACTACGAGTTGATTTACCCCTACAGCAAAGAGTCGCTGGCAAATATGGCCTATTACTTCACCGATAGAAACTTCGGAGCCGACTACATCAAGTGGGCCACGAAGTGGATTCCCCAACTCCAGATGAAAATAGCCGAGTGGCAGGCGATTTGGGCTCAGAATGAGGACATTCAACCAAAGCTCTTCTTCAGGGAAAACGGACAGTCCACAGTCGTGCACGACTCACGCACGGGCAAGGCACTTGAATACGATATCGGTGAAGTCGGTAGGCAGGTGCTTGATTATCTTACTGACAAGCCGAAGGATTTTGCCGACCTGGCAACGAAGCTGGGCCATATCGAGGGCTTTGATTCTGCCAGCGAAGTGGCCGCGCTACAGGCCAGGGGTCTCATTTTTCAGGAAGGTGACCGTTATTTGAATTTGGTTCTCGCTAAGGAGCCGCCGAGGATGACTCAGAAACTCTAGCCTCAACATACTAAGAGGAGAGATTCACAACTAGTGCAAGAGTGTCGCGACAAAGGTAATTTGAGCGATTGTTGTGTATATACGATAAGGGTCCGAGTTCCAGCTTCGACACCAAGCGTAAACTGCGGAGTTGAGGTGAGTTACAGAGTTGATTTGCCGAAGGGGGGACTCGAACCCCCACGAGTTACCTCACACGCCCCTCAAACGTGCGCGTCTACCAGTTCCGCCACTTCGGCTTATTCTAAGATCAAACAGCTCTACTTCGTCGCCGCGGGTGATGCGGTTGTGTTTGCATTCGTCGGAGCCGGTGCGGCCGCGTTCGGATCGACAGATGCTTGCGGGCTGGCTGCCGGCGCGGTTGACGCTGCGGGCGAAGCGGCCGGTGAAGCCTGCGGCGTGGCGCCGTCCTCCGGTGAAGTCTGAATAACCGAAGGCGGGCCCGACAGCGCGGGCATCGACAAGATTAGCGCAACCAGCATGAACACCGCAGCTGCACCAATGGTGATCTTCGCGAGCAATGTTTGTGTTCCGCGCGGACCAAACGCTGTGCTGGACACGCTGCTGGAAAACAGAGCGCCCGCATCGGCCTTGCCCGGCTGCAGAAGCACTGCGATGACCATCACAACACAAGCAAGAATGAAAAGGCCGTATAAGACGTAAACTAACAAGTTCTTATCCTCAAACTATCTATTGTAATTGACGATCTGCGCGAAGCTCTCGGCTTCCAAACTGGCGCCGCCGACCAACGCTCCGTCGATATCTTCCTGCGCCATCAGCGCGGCGACGTTGTCCGGCTTCACCGAACCGCCGTAAAGAATCCGCAGACTCTCCGACGCCGTTGACGAGTGTTCTTCGCGAAAAACGCGCCGGATAAACGCATGCATTTCCTGCGCTTGTTCCGGCGTCGCGGTACGTCCCGTTCCTATTGCCCAGACCGGTTCGTAGGCGACGATGATACGTTGCAGGTCACTCACTGTCAAACCGCTAAGGCCGCCCTGTAACTGGCCTTTTACTACATTTTCGGCGTTGCCGGCGTCTCTTTGAGCGAGCGTTTCGCCCACGCAAACAATGGCCGTCAGGTTGGCTACCAACGCCGCTTGCGTCTTACGGCTAACCATCGCGTCGGTCTCGGAATAGTACTGTCGGCGCTCAGAGTGACCGACGATTACAAACGTCGCGCCGGCGTCCCGCAGCATGTCCGCGGCCACCTCGCCGGTATGCGCGCCGTGCTTAATCTCGGTCGAACAATTTTGCCCGGCCACGCTGATATTCGATCCCTCGAGCCGGTCAGCAACTGTTTTGATGGAAGTAAAGACAGGCGCAACCACGATCTCGCAGTGATTCGCGTTGGCAACCAATGGTTTAAGCTTGAGCACGGTTTCGACTGAATCCGCGATCATCTTGTACATCTTCCAGTTGCCTGCGATTACGGGTTTTCTCATAGATAGGATGGTGTTTGGGTTTTGGTCTTTGGGTTTTGGTCTTCGGCTTTAGGTTTTAGGATTTGACTTCTGTAACCTGAAATCCGGTTTGTGCAGGTGCGCTAAATTCAAGGGCAAAGACCAAAGGCCCAAAACCAAAAGCCAAAGACCTAAAACCAAAAGCACACCACCTACGACGTCTTGTCAGTCAGCGCAGTCACTCCGGGAAGCTCTTCGCCCGCCAGGAATTCGAGTGTAGCTCCACCGCCAGTCGAGATGTGCGTAATCCGATCCGCAACTCCGGCTTGATTGACCGCAGCGACTGAATCACCTCCGCCGACTATTACGATGGCGCCGTTATCGGCTGCGTCGGCTACGGCACGAGCAACTCCGATCGTGCCCTCCTCAAAGCCCTTCTCTTCGAAAACACCCATCGGACCATTCCAGATAATCGTCTTCGCGTCTTCAAGCGCGTTCGAGAACAGAGCAACCGTCTCGATGCCTATGTCCAAACCGACCAATCCTGCGTTGGTGAACTCGATGGGGATTGTCTTGCGGCTGTGAAGCGGGTCGTAGCTGTCCACTACCACGTGGTCGGTCGGCAAAAGCAGTTCGACGCCAACCTCAGCCGCTCGCTGTCGAACTTCGCGCGCCGTCTCGAGCATGTTGTCTTCGACCAACGATTTTCCTACGGTGAAGCCTTCGGCCTTTAGAAACGTGTAGGCCATGGCACCGCCGATTAAGAGCTTATCAACCTTGCGATCAATCAACGCGTTGATGACTGGAATCTTGTCCGAAACTTTTGCGCCGCCCAGAATCGCGACGAATGGATGCTCGGGATTGCTGATGACCTTTCCCAAGTACTCGAGCTCTTTCTCCATCAACGAACCCGCCGCGGCCTTGTCTACATATTTTGTAATTCCCGCGGTCGAAGCATGCGCGCGATGCGCCGCACCGAACGCATCGTTGACATATAGACCGTCGCACAACCCGGCTAGCTGCTTGGAAAACTCATCGTCGTTCTTCTCTTCTTCAGGATGGAAGCGAAGATTTTCCAGCATCAACACTTCGCCGTCTTTAAGCGCAGAAGCTTTCGCCTGCGCTTCTTCACCTACGCAGTCGGCGGCGAAGGCAACCGGCTTTTCAATCACTGAAGCGAGGTGCTCGGCGACAGGCTGCAGGCTGTATTTTTCGACCCGTTCACCTTTAGGACGACCCAGATGCGAGGCGAGAATTACACGTGCTCCGTGCTCAATCGCGTATTGAATTGTAGGTAGCGACGCCTGGATTCGAGTGTCGTCCTCAACCTTGCCGTCCTTCACAGGCACGTTGAAATCAACGCGGATGAAAATGCGCTTGCCGGAGAGGTTGAAGTCTTTGATGGAAAGCTTCATAAGAAAGTGACAAGTGAAAAGTGGCGAGTGACAAACGACATATGAGAAGCGACGAATGAGTAGTAAGAAGTGACGGACACGAACAGCGGCTGACTTGTCACTTATCACTTGTCACTCGTCACTGTTCTCAGAGCCCCTTCCCCGCAATAAACTTAATCAGATCCCGCACGCGACACGAATACCCCCACTCGTTGTCGTACCACGAAAGGATCTTGATCATGTTGCCGCCGATTACTTTCGTGTATTCGGCGTCTACGATCGACGAGTTTGGATTCTTACGAAAATCGACAGACACCAGGGGCTCCTCTGAAAACGCGAGGATGCCTCGCAGCTCTTCGTTGGCCGCGTTCTTCAACGCCTGATTGACTTCTTCGGTAGTCGTGTCGCGATCGACATCGATAACAACGTCGACAAGTGAAACGTTGGGAGTCGGCACACGCACACTGATGCCGTCGAACTTTCCTTTCAACTCAGGCAACACCAGCGCGACAGCTTTTGCCGCGCCGGTCGAAGTCGGAATCATCGAGATCGCCGCCGCCCGCGCACGCCGCAAATCTTTATGCGGCAGGTCTAGTAACTGCTGGTCGTTTGTATACGAGTGAATCGTCGTCATCTGCGCCGAGCGAATTCCGAACTTCTCGTGAATGACTTTGGCGACGGGCGCAAGACAGTTGGTTGTGCACGAAGCATTCGAGATGATCGTATGCGCTTGCGGATCATAGCTTCCTTCGTTAACGCCAAGCACGATCGTGATGTCTTCATTCTTGGCCGGCGCCGAGATGATCACTTTCTTGACTGTTCCGCGCAGGTGTTTCTTCGCGT
Organism: Pyrinomonadaceae bacterium; assembly: GCA_963702045.1. Taxonomy (GTDB): domain Bacteria; phylum Acidobacteriota; class Blastocatellia; order Pyrinomonadales; family Pyrinomonadaceae; genus JACMLC01. The sequence continues at coordinate 1,897,595 of OY969701.1, read as the reverse complement.
CCTCGGCTTTAGTGAAAATGCCGGTAGACTCGATCACTATTTCTGCGCCCACCGATTCCCAATCAATGGCCGCGGGGTCCCGTTCAGAAAAAACCTTGAATTCGTCGCTGCCGACCTTGATTCCGCCTTCAGTCGCCGAAACTTCCTCCTCAAGATTGCCAAGCACGGAATCATATTTAAGAAGATGCGCGAGCGTCTTTGTATCCGTCAGGTCATTGACGGCCACGAAATCGATTTCAGAATCACCGAGCGACGTTCTCAAAACATTGCGACCGATTCGCCCGAACCCGTTGATGCCGACTTTAACTGCCATATTCGTTAGCTCCTTCTCGCCTGTCTTAATAATTGCCGCTCACAAGCGCGCATCTTTGCACACATGCCCCGGTCGGTGCCGGTGCAACCTCGGAAAAACTTCGTAAGAATTCACGTGGGAACAACGTTTGACTATTAAAGAAAGGCAAGATAATGCCCGCTCGCCATGACTGTCAAGCGAGTGAAAATGCAGGTCGTCGGTCTACTTCGAATTTAGTGAAAGAAAGTCGGTTTCGCGCAGAGACGCGAAAAACAGAAAGCGGAAAGACGCAAAGAAAAGCTCCACAGTCAGCTACAGGTTCGTGCGGCTCGCATCGCCGTTTCTTCTTGCGCCTCCGGGTTTTCTGTTCTTTGCGTCTTTGCGTGAAAGTTCTTCCGGACGATTCTCAAACCGCAGCCCGCAAGATGTCGGATTCCTGTGCCGTTTGAGATTTTGGAGCAGCCCAGTCAACGTCCCGTTTCAGTTCACGAGCCTCCGAAATTCGGGTTAATTTATGAAACCACTTTCTTTCGCTACTCGTAGTAGGCTTGTGACTTACGTCGCTTTATCCTGTATAAAGTACACTTCGTCCAACTAACGATTCAGTCTATTCAATAGGGATTTTCTCAAGGAGCTATTGTTTTAATGTTCACCAATTCTGTTTGCCGAGTCACTAAGTTGCTGGCCTTTTCGGTACTGGTTATTGGTGTTTGCGCCGTTTCCGCATTTGCGCAGACGCCCACAGCTACACCGGTTCCAATGACTCCCGAGCAAAGAGATGCAACGCGTCCGCCGGGTACCGAAACCAACCAGCCGATCCCGCCGACCGCGCGTCCGAACATGGATCCGACCGCGCCGCCGGGAGCGATCCGCACGAACCCGCAGTCACCGCCGGGAGTGAACACTGGGCCACAGCCGACTACGCCGACGCGAACCGACAGCGGTGTGCCACTGGTCGCGCCCACGCCGATACCGGGTGACGACACCACGGCTCCGACCATTCCCGGGCCGCAGACCGAACCGGATTTTCCGGCTCAGCAACCGCGACCCGTTCCGCCCTTACCTGACCTGACCAGACTTGGTGTTTCGAGCGACAACGTTTTGAGCCTGACGCTGAACGAAGCGATCCGGCTGGCGCTGGAGAACAACAACGGCATCGAGGTCTCAAGGAACGATGTGAAGTTCAACGAAACGACGCTGACTTCGCTTGAAGGAATTTTCGACCCGGTCTTTACGCTCAACCCGCAGCTGACCAGGCTTGCGCAATCTCAGCAAAGCATCTTCAGCGCGTCGAATGATCAATCCGGAATCGTCTCTCAAACTGACTTTCGCACCAACGCATCGGTTAACAAACAGTTCAGCACCGGAGGCGGCAATTACGATTTTTTCTTTAACAATAACCGAGGCACTTCGAACATAGTCGGCGATCAGCTGAACCCGGTATTCTCTTCCAGCCTCGGCGTAACACTGACTCAACCGTTGTGGCGAAACCGCTCGATCGATCGCAATCGTCGCGATATACGAATTCAGCGCAAACGGCTCGAACAGTCTGATGCCGATTTTCGCAGAACGACGATCGATGTGATCGCGCAGGTACAGCGGGCGTACTGGGACCTGGTGTTCGCACTTCGCGATCAGCAGAATCGTATTTCGAATTTGAATTTGAGCCGCGAGAACCTGCGCCGAATCGAAGCCCAAATCGCCGCCGGCGCATCAGCACCGCTCGAGCGTGCTGAAGTTCAAACCGAGCTCGCCAACCGCGAGTCGGATCTGTTGATTGCCACACAAGGCATCTCGGTGGCGGAAAATAATCTGAAGCAGTTGATTCTTCGCGACACGAGTCAGCCGCAATGGACCGCGCAGCTTACTCCGACGGATCAGCCCAGCTTCGACGCTATCCCGATAAACCTCAATGACGCGATCGAAGAAGCGAAAACTAATCGGCCGGAGCTTAAGAGGCTTCTGTTGGATCGCGACATCAGCGATATCGATATTCAGTATTTCAAGAACCAGACTGCGCCCAGAATCGATTTCCAGGCGACGTTTGCGACCACGGGTTTGGCCGGAACGCCGCGCTCGGTGGATGCAACCGGCACGTTGGTTCCGCTCATCGGCGGCGATCCGCTGACGAATTCGAATGCGTTCCTGCTGTCGCAAATCAACATCATTCGTAATAACCCGCTGCTCAATCTGGGCAGCGCGGCGGTTCCGCTCGTTCCCGTAGGAACTTCGACTACCAACCCAACGGTGATCGGTGGCTATGGCAGTGCGCTTGGAAACCTGTTCGGCTTTGACACGCATAACATCGTGGTCGGAGTGACGGTCGAGATTCCGTTCCGTAATCAGATCGCGAAAGCGAACCTGGCCGGCGCGCGCATTCAACGAACCCGTTTGGAGGCGTCCACTCGTGATACTGAACAGGTCGTGATCGTGGAAGTACGAAACGCGGCCCAGGCGGTCGAGACCGCGCGACGTCGTGTATTGGCGGCGCGATCAGCACGCGAAAATGCCGAGCTGCAATTGGCGGGCGAGCAACGGCTTTATCAAGTTGGACGGTCGACCACGTTTATCCTTTTCCAGCGCGAGAATACTTTGGTCAACGCTCGCAACGCAGAAGTTCGCGCGGAGACCGATTACAACAAGGCGCTGGCCGACCTTCAACGCGCTACGTCAACAACGCTGCGCGCCAACAACGTCATCATCGAAACCCAGCCGTAGCCGCTTTTTCGATTTGCGATTTGTTACTTGCGGATGGACAGGAGGACGCATCCTCTTGTCCAATCGCAAACCGTAAATCTAAAATCGCAAGCCCGATGAAGATCACGGCCACCATAATCACCTACAACGAAGAAGAGAATATCCGTGCCGCCTGCGAATCGGTGTCGTGGGTAGACGAGATAGTCGTCGTCGATTCCGAATCGACCGATGCCACTCGCCAGATCGCAGGCGGGTTCGGCGCGCGTGTGATCAACCGGCCATGGCCTGGCTTCGCTGCACAGAAACAGTTCGCCGCAGACCAGGCGTCGAGCGAATGGATCTTGAGTCTGGACGCGGATGAACGTGTAACCAATGAACTGCGGCGCTCGATTGAAAAGCTAGGCGCGGTGGACGAATCGCAACTTGCCGACGGATATCGAATCGCGCGTCGCTCGTTTTATATGGGTCGCTGGATTCGTGGAGGCGGCTGGTATCCGGATTATCAGTTGAGATTTTATCGAAAGGATCGTGGGCGTTGGGTGGGTGCGCATATACACGAATCAATAATGATGCCGGAAGGCTCGCGAGTCGGGACGCTTGATGGCGACCTTCTTCATTACACGGCGCGCGATGCGGCTTATCATCACCGAATGATTGGCGAGCGTTACGCGCCGCTTTCCGCCAGGCAGATGTACGAAGGCGGACGACGAACGTCGCCCATCGGCATTGCGGCGGCTGGTCCAGCGGCGTTCATTCGCAGTTACATTCTGAAGGCAGGCTTTCGCGATGGACTTGCCGGGCTGGCGATCGCTCGGTTTGCCGGCCACCACGCATTCCTCAAGCATTTGATGTTGTGGGAACTTCAGCAGAACGGAAAGTAAAGAAGGGCTCCCGCAAAGGCGTAAGGGCGCAAAGAAAAACTCGCAAAGAATGATTGGCATTCCGCGACTTTGCGGCTTTCCTTTGCGCCCTTACGCTTTTGCGGGAACCAATCCTATCTCCTAACCTCAAGACCCCCATCCGTATTACTTCTTTCGCAATGCCCCACAAAACCGTATCATGCAATTACGCGGGTTGCGGTCGACCCTGACCTCGTTTCCGCGTCGCCATTCCAACTTCAGAGACAAAAAAACTGCACATGATCCTCTGCTTCGGCCAGTTGCTGATTGAACCAATTCCAGGTTTGCCGTTATGGCTTTCGTTGATTTTGGTGGTCGCCCTCGGCGCCATCATCGGGAGTTTTCTGAACGTAGTCATTCACAGGCTGCCGCGTGAAGAGTCCATCGTATTTCCAAACTCGCGTTGTCCTGCCTGTACGACCGCGATAAAAGCGTACGACAACATTCCGGTCATTAGCTGGCTCGTCCTGCGCGGCCGGTGCAGATCATGCAGCTCGCCGATTTCCGCGCGCTATCCGGGCGTAGAACTGCTGACCGGAATAATGTTTGGCGCTGTCTTTCTAAAAGACGGATTCGGCTATGCCCTGCCATTCGATCTGATTTTCATCACGATGCTAATCGCTCTGGTGTTCATTGATGCCGAGCACATGATTCTTCCGGACGCGATCACTTTTCCGGGAATGGTTTTCGCTATTCTGGCCCGCCTGGCGCTTCCCTATTTGACTGGCTCTCCGTATTTCGACGACCTCGGTCCATCGACGCTCAATCTGTTACCGGGCTGGCCGGTCTGGGCCGTGTCACTGTTCGGAGCCGGGCTTGGCGCGTTGGCCGGCGGAGGTCTTTTGTGGCTAGTCGGCTGGGCCTGGGAAAAGTTGCGCGGCATCGAAGCGATGGGTTTGGGCGACGTGAAGATGATGCTGATGGTCGGCGCGTTCCTGGGATGGCGGTTGACGCTGCTTACAATATTTTTGGGCGTGATCTCGGGCTCGGTTACGGGAATTCTGTTGATGCTGAAGCGCCGCGAAAGAAATCTTCAAATGCTCCTGCCGTTCGGTATCTTTTTAGGAGTCGGCGCTGTCATAGCCCTGCTCGGCGGCAAGTATCTGATTACCTGGTACGCATCGCAGTTCAGGTAACGAGCGCTCGCGGACCGACTGCGCCGTCCCCAGATTTTTGTCCGTCCTTCCAACCCATTCCTATGCGTTACAGAAGTCGCTTCCATTTGATATTCGCTGTTCTGGGCGGCGTCTGTCTGTTGGCGAGTCTGCTTGCCGTAGTGCTTTTCGCCTTTGGCCCCATTACCACTGCGGTGCGAACGCCGGTGCTTTTGCTGGTTTTCGTTTCGACTCTGATCGTGACGCTGCTATGCGGAACGTTGCTGTTACGGTGGCTTCTGCGTCCGTATCGCCAGTTGGTAGGAGAAGCCGAACGCGCTCCGGTATCGACGCAACCCAAGGCCGCGCGTGACGAAGCGGAGTTCGTGCTCGAAACGTTTCAATCCGTCGTCGCGCAACTGCAATCGCAACAGCGAACGTTGGAGACTATGCGGGCCGAGGCCACCGAGCGCGCCGACTCGGCCGAAAAATTCAATGAAAGAATTGTAGCCAGCGTGCCGTCAGGGCTGATCGCGTTTGGGCCAGACGGGCGAGCGACGATGGTCAACGCTCCCGCGCGGGCTTTGCTCGAAGCCGACGGCAAAGCCGAAGGAAAGAATGTCAGCTCGCTTTTGAAAAAAGCGCCCGAGCTGGCCGGCATGGTTGAGCGTTGTCTAAAAACCGGCGAGCTCTATCGTCGCGAAGAGGTCGAGGCCACCAGCGCCGGCGGACGGATCAGGCGATTGGGAGTTACGGTCGCGCCGATCGATCCCAGCACGGGACGAGGCACTCGAGGCGCGATCTGTCTTCTGACGGATCTGACCGAAGTTACCCAGTTGCGAGAGCAGCTCGCGCTAAAGCGAAATCTCGAAAGCCTTGGCGAGATGTCCGCCGGCCTGGCGCATGAATTCAAGAATACTCTGGCAACTCTTCACGGCTATGCGCAGCTGATCCAGACTCTGGAATTGGACGAACGCGGCGGCGCGGCGGCGGCGGCATTGCTCGGCGAAGTTCGCAGCCTGTCGTCGATGGTTACGTCGTTTCTCAATTTCGCTCGGCCGCAGCCGTTGGAACTGGCGGAGGTATCTTTGCGGGAACTGGTGAACGATTGCGCTCTGGAAATGCGCGGGCTGTTCGACGAAAAGCGAATCAAGCTCGAGCTGGACGGCGACTTTCCGAATGTACGAGCGGACGAACGTATGCTGCGCCAGGCTTTGCTTAACTTGATTCGCAACGCGGCGGAAGCGGTTGAGGACGAAGCGATAAGACGATTCGTTCGAGTGCGGGCCGTGTCTGAACAGAACGATTCAGCCGACGGTTCAGCGGTTGTGATCGAAATCACCGACAGCGGTCCCGGCATTTCCGATCAGGATCTGCATCGCATTTTCATTCCGTTCTTCACAACTAAGTCGAAGGGGCATGGGGTTGGCTTAGCGTTGGCGCATAGGGTTGTCACACAGCACGGCGGGACGCTGGATGCGTCGAATTCAGCAGGTGGCGGCGCGGTGTTTTCGTTACGGTTGCCGCTGTAGCTCGAATCAATTCTAAGAGGTTTGGTTCCCGCAAAGGGGCAAAGAAAAGCCGCAAAGTCGCTGAATGCTAGTCAGTCTTTGCGGTTCTTCTTTGCGCCTTTGCGGGAACCCTGTTTTTTCCTCCTGCAATCCAAATCTGCTCCAGCCGAAAACCTACTGCAACTACTCCGCCCTCAACGTCAACACCGATATCTCAGGCGGCACGAGAAACCGCACCGCGATTCCGGTCGTGCCAATACCCGACGTAACGAACAGATGCCGTCCGTTCTCCACGACGTGCCCAACCGCATAACGCGCGCCATATCGCGACGGAACAATCGGGCGGCCGATCAGCGGAATCATCACCTGCCCGCCATGCGTGTGGCCGGCCAATGTCAGCAACACATTCGGGGGCATCAGTGGAAAGGCATCCGGGTTGTGCGTCAGCGCGATGATCGGGCCCGGCGAAGTGATTTTGTCCAACGCCGTTCGTAAGTCGATCGGCTGTCGTGTCCAAAAATCCGGCACGCCAAGCAGCCAAATACTCTGGCCGTCCTTTGTAACCTGCGCAACGTCACTCTCCAAAACTCGAATGCCCGCGTCGCTCAACGCTCGAGTAACGCGATTGCCGTCAAACAGCCAATCATGATTTCCCAATACCGCGAAGACTCCCAACGGCGCTCGCAACTCTTTCAATTTGTCGGCAGTAATTTCAGGATCCATCAGGAGCTTTTCATTTTCATCGCGCGCGATGAAGTCTCCCAGGATGACGATCATGTCCGGCTTGGTCGCGTTCACCATCGACACGACCTTCTCAAGCTTAGCCGCGTCGATGTATTTCGAGCCCGCGTGAAGATCCGAGATCGCAACGATCCGCATGCCGTTCAGCGCGGCTGGCCATCCGGACAGCAGCTTTATCTCCTCGTTTCGAACAACGACCCGATTTGGTTCGATTACAAACGCCCAGAGCGACACAAACGCGACCGCGAGAATCACGATAAGAAAAATAACAAGTGCGAACCGCTTTTTCGTTTTGAAAATTTTCATGCTTAGTTCGGCTCAGTCTGAAGCGTGCGGGCTCAATCCGTTTGGAAAGTACTCGCGCCAACGTCGATCGACCAGCTCCGCGATATCGGGTCGCACGACGAGCTCATCCGGATATCCCGGCTTCATACGCGCATCAATCACGATCGGCGCTTTGTAAGCCAGGTGGTGCCGCCGCACAGCCACGTCGGCTGCGTAAATATCCGACGCCGGTTCAAATCGAGTCCAGGTGGCCCAAAGAAAGTCGGATGCGGAACCAGCCACGTCCGCGTCATCGTGCAGAACGATCAAGGGCCAGCCGGCAAATTCCCGCTCCTGCGCAAGGCGGGCCGCCTGCTCAGGTTCGCGTTCGAATTCCGCGCCTTGCACAACTAAACAGCCGCCGCAGAAAACTTCAGCACGCGAAACACCCGCCGGCAACTCGCCGCGAAATTCGCGCGGTAACTCGCGAACAGGCTCGCCGAGGCCCAACATGATCGCCTTGCTTCCCTGATTAACTTTTCCGCTGGTGTAATCGAGCGTGTCCATCGATACGTTCGAGAACACGAAAAGATCGCTTTCCCACCGCACGCGTGCCAACACATGTTCGAAGAGAGATTTGAAATCGCGCAGGTCCTGCGGCGTGTCCGTCAGGATCAGGAACTTGGTAAGCGAAAGCTGTCCTTCTCCCAAAATTCGAAATCCGGAAACCAAAGCTTCGCGCGCGTAACGTTCGCGCACAACCGCCGCCGCGAGCGAATGAAAACCGGTTTCGCCATAGCTCCAGAGGTCGCGCACGCTCGGCATGACCAGAGGGAACAGCGGCGAAAGAAGCTGCTGCAGATAATCACCTATGAAGAAATCTTCCTGTCTCGGTTTTCCCACGACCGTCGCGGGATATATCGCATCGCGACGATGAAGGATCGCGTCAACGTGGAAAACCGGATAGTCGTGTTGCAGCGAATAGTATCCGTAGTGATCACCGAACGGCCCTTCCGGCCGGCGTTCGCGCGGTGGAACTTTTCCCACAAGCGCGAATTCGGCGTCAGCAACCAGTCGATGCGAAAACTCGTTCAGCGGATTCTTCGTTACCCTGATCTTCTCGCCCGCGAGGAGCGACGCCAGCACCAATTCGGGAACATCTTCCGGAAGCGGCGCGATCGCCGAAAGCATCAACGCCGGCGGGCCACCAAGGAATACAGTCACCGGAAGCGGCTGCCCCAGCCGCTCCGCCTCGTGATAGTGAAACCCACCGCCTTTATGAATCTGCCAGTGAAGCCCTGTGGTTGCCGCGTCGTATCGCTGCAGTCGATACATGCCGAGATTATGTTTTCCGGTCAGGGGGTTCTCGGTATAGACGAGCGGCAAAGTGATGAAGGGCCCGCCATCCTCCTGCCAGGTTGTTAAGACCGGCAGTTCGTCGAGCCGTGCGGGTTTATCCATGACCTGCGTCACCGGAGCCCGAGCGGTTTTTCGCGTGCCGAGTTTCAATAAATCGAACGCAAGCCCGCGGCGTTGCCATAACTCGCGAGGACGAGGCGGCAAGATGCTCTCTGCAACTTTTACGAGTTCGCGAACCAGATTTTCCGGCTTAGGACCAAACGCTTTTTCGATTCGATCCGCAGTTCCGAAAAGATTGGTTACAACCGGATAACGACTGCCTTTGACTCGCTCAAAAATTAAAGCAGGGCCGCCGCGATCGATCACGCGTCGATGAATTTCGGCGGCTTCAAGATACGGATCCACCTCGGCCTTGATTCGCACGAGGTCGTTCTGCCGTTCAAGCAGATCGAGAAAGGATCGGAGGTTCGAATGCATTAAGGGTATGGTGCCCGAATCGGAAGATTGGATTGCCGTATGAACGCGAGTGAAGACGATACCAAGTTCTCAGGTGGAGGTGCAAAGAGGGAGACTAATGAAGATCGGACATTAATAACGTCCCAGGCAAATCGCAGTCAGGAAAGGAACCCTGTCCCCTTCCTAACTGCGTGTTTCTAGTCTTTTGAATGCGGGCCAGCAGAGACTTTAAGGCTCAACATCGATCGGATTTTCAACCGATCGCGGACGGGATGGGCCGGCAGGAGACTGCGAAAGACGAAGCGCGATCTCGTCATGAGCGAACTGCGCAGACTTGCTTATTTCTGGATCTAAATTTGTCGTCAGCGGTTTGATCTGCTCCAGCATTTGCTCGTCACCGATCTTCGCCATCACATCGAGCAAACCGATCAACGTCTTCTTGTCTGCATTGGTGAAGAAAGGTCGTAGCGGATCTGGAGCCGCTAGTTGTGAAAGATAGCGAACCGCCTGAGGTCGTCGAGTGTCGCTGCGAAAATCCCGAACTATGCTGTAAAGCGCGGTGTTCTGACCGGTGCGGTACAGTGCCCAATTCAGAGCCAGCTTGACCCGGTCGTTCTTCTCCTGCAACGCGTAGCCTTCGATCAACCGCTGGTGCTCCACCGCCGCCAAACCCGCCAACACTTCGGCCGCGCGTTGTCTGACCAGCGGGTCGACGTCCGTCAACCGGCGAACCTCCTCATCAACCTTGGCTTTTCGCCGAGCGTCAAAACCCTCGTCATCCTGAGCGCCGGCGATCACAACCGCGCTCAGAATATCCGTGAGCGCCGAAGGCGCGGCAGAAGGTAGCCAGGGGCGAGTCCCGACTTGTCGGGACGCCGCCCCTGGAACGGTCGCCAGAAAAACAATTAGCCCCGAAAGGGCGATAGAGATACCAGAGATCCCAAACAAATGCCGCTCCAATCCTTTATTAGAGTAGGAATGCTTTTCTGTCGCCCTTTCAGGGCTCTAACCTTGGATGCCTTGAATCCAGGGGCGTCGCGCTGCGCGCTTGCCCCTGGCTACCTTCTGCCGCGCCATCGGCGCTACGCATCAGTTTTTGAACACGATCCACCATCCACCATTTACCATTCACCATTTACCAACCAAACCTATTTCTTCAACACTCCAGTCGCGTTCTTTCTCAAACCGGCGCTGTTCAGGTCCAGGTCGTCAACCGAGATCACTTCCACATTCGGAAACTGCTTTCGCAGGTCTTCCAAAAATTTCTTTGAATCTCCGACGACGATTATGTTCGCGCCTTTGGCGTCGATCCGCGATCCCGCGAACTTCTGCACATCGGCTCCCGAAACCGCCTGAACGTTCTTGATGTAGTTATTAATCTCATCAAGGCTCAAACCATAAAGCGCAAGATTCGCGATCTGCGTGGCGATCCCGTCGGTCGTCTCGAGATTGCGACCGAAGTTTCCAGTCAACACCGCCTTGCGCGGAGTCAGTTCGGTTTCCGCGATCGGTTCGCTCGCTAACCGAGTCAGCTCGCTCATCAAAAGCGAAGCGACTTCGGCACCCGACTCGTTCTTGGTCTGAGTCGATGCCGTAAACGGCCCCGTGTTGCGACGCGCTGACATGCTGCTTCCGGCGCCATAGCTCAGCCCGCGCTTGATGCGAATTTCCTGATTAAGTCGCGCCGAATATCCACCGCCCAACACCGAGTTCGAAACAATGCCTCGGAAATATTCGGGATCGGTGCGTTTCACGCCACGACGCGCCAAAACTACCGCAGCTTGTCCCGCGCTCGGCAAATCCACGACGACAATACGCGGCTTTGCCGATGCATCTTTGCTGTCGGCCCTCTCCGGCGCCGGCAAAGCGGATGCGGGTTTGGCCCAGTCGCCGAACAAACGCTCAGCAAGCTGGAAAGCATCTGCCGATTTGATGTCGCCCGCGAAAACCAAAAGCGCATTGTCGGGCCGATAGTATTTCTCATGAACCGCAACGATATCGTCGCGTTTGATCCGTTGCATCGACTCGGGAGTACCCGCCAACGGATGTCCATAGGCTTCATCGCCAAACACGACGCGCGATGCAACCAGGCCCGCCAGCGATCCCGGTTGGCTAAACGAGACTTTCAAAGCGTCCAGGTTCTGGGTACGCAGACGCTCGATCTCGTCTTCCTTGAAAGTCGGATTGCGAACGACGTCACTCAGGATCTCCATCGCGGTGTTGATTCGCGATGACATCACGTTGACCGTGACGATCGATGAATCCCACGCCGCGCCGGAATTGAGTTCGCCCCCGAGGACTTCGATGGCTTGCGCAATCTCGGGCGCGCTGCGCGTTTTGGTTCCTTTGGTCAGCAGGTCCGCGGTCATGTCGGCCAAACCGCTAAGCGCCGCCGGATCGACTTCGGCGCCGCTGCGGACCATCAAGCCCGCGGTCACCAACGGCATGTTGTTGTTTTCGACTACGATCACTCGCAGTCCATTCTTCAAAGTCTTTTCCACCGGCTTTGGAATCGCAACTGATCGCGGCGCGGACGGCGCTGGCGGCAGTTCCTGTCCGAATGCGGAAAAGGCGAGCGATGCTACGGTCAATAAGGCTGCGGCCACGGTGCGTGCACGACGCAAAATGCTTTTGTTTCTTGTCATGTTATTTCACCCCTCCTGCTGTCTTCTCCGGGGCTTTCATTGATTCCGGCAGATAATGAAGAACCACGCGATTCGAATCGGTGAAGTACTTCTTCATCACTCGCTGAACGTCGGCCGCAGTGACTGCCTGCAAACGATCGAGGTTTGTGTTTGCTCGCGCCGGGTCTCCATAGAGAATCGCAGCCTGTCCGAGCGCAAACGCCTTGCCGCCGCTGGTTTCGCGCTCGCGCAGTTCGTTCGTCACCAGCTGCGTTTTCGCTTTATCCAACTCGGCGGCAGTGACGGCCTGGTCCTGCATCTTCTTCAGCTCAGCCAGCAACGATTTCTCGGCGTCTTCCACCTTCTTGCCCTCGGCAAGAATGGCATAAACGATAAAGAGACCAGTGTCTTCCCGCAGGTCCGCGGTTGCCGAAGCGTCCTGCGCGACTTGCTGTTCATAAATCAGCGACTGGTAAAGCCGCGACGATTCGCCGTTCGAAAGAATCGATTCCGCGACTCGCAAAGCCGCGGCATCGTCGCTTGCGATCGGCGGAACAAGATAAGTAAATCCCACAGCAGGCAAAGGTACATTCGGTCGATATTCGGTAAAGCGTTGCTCCGAAGTTCGCTCGGGTTCCTTGATGCTGACCCTGGGCATTGTCGTGTCGGGTTTCGCGACTCGTGCAAAATATTTGTCGACCCAGCCATCCAACTGCTTCTGGTCAAAGTCGCCCACCACGATCAACGTAGCGTTGTCGGGACGATAAAATGTTTTGTGAAATGCGCGCACGTCTTCCAGCGACGCCGCGTTCAGCTCTTCAATACTGCCGATGCCGGGACGTCGATACGGATGCGCGGTGAACGAGCGTTTTTCGAATAAGTAAAAAAGCATCCCGTACGGCTGGGCCATATAACGTTGGCGGAACTCTTCTTTCACCACGTCGCGTTCGGCCGGGAAATTCTTTTCAGTGACATTCAGCGAACCCATCCGGTCAGCTTCGGCCCACAGCAGCGTCTCGAGATAATTCGACGGGACCACTTCGTAATAATTCGTAAAGTCATCCCACGTCGACGCGTTGTTGTTGCCGCCCACGTCTTCCGTCAGACGATCCATCATCTCGTCCTTCATGTTCTTTGTGCTCTTGAACATCAAGTGCTCAAAAAGATGCGCAAAGCCGCTGCGGCCTTCGGGATCGTCTTTGGATCCGACCTTGTACCAAACCTGAATGGCAACCGTTGGGCTCGAATGATCTTCGACCGTCAGCACCTTCATGCCGTTTGGCAGCACGCGTTCTTTGTAATTAAGGCGCGGCACTTTGGTCTGCGCACCGACGCGGACCGGGTGCACCACCAGCACGCCCAGACACACGGCCACCGCGCACAGCGCTATTAGACTAAGGTAAATACGACGCATAATTTTTTGCTCCAATAAGTAGATGGCAAACTGATGCTGAACCAGCTTGCGCGCTTGGATGCCCTTCTCTGACACAGGTGTTGCACATGTCTGGAAAGCGTTTACTGTCCCGGGTTCGGAAAAAGTGGGTTGATTTCGCCGTCGGTTAGGTTCAAGGCTCCCATTCAAAGGTGCTGATTCTACACTGGTTAACGGAAGATTGTTCGAAGTATGTGACAAGGCGATGGAAAGTAAGGATGAAGCCCGATGGTAGCGGGATGAATTGGAGGGACAAACGCCCTGGAAATACCGGCAAACTTCGATGAATCGCTGCCCTGTCGTCTCAGTCCATGTCTAGCGGATTTCGATACGGCTTGCCTTCGTCTTTTTCGGCTCGCTTCATGGCTTCGCGAAACTTCTCTTCCAACAGCCGCTCGCGGTCTTTCATCGAGCCGAGCTCCTGCTCAAAAATCTGATCGCGCATCTGCTTTTGCTTATCGAGGCCCTTGACCATCTCATCAAACGACGCGACCGGCTTGGCTTTCTCTTCATGCGAAATGATCGCCCCGGTCTGTGCGTCGACGGCAAGAGTGGCCTCGCAACAGGGGCAGATGATCGTGAAACGCGTGGTGTCCATACGTGCAAACTCCTTTTGACTGATTATAACACCGAGATGTCCGTGAGAGAGCAGGCGACCGAAGGAGCGCCGGCGGCTCGCCTGCACTGAGCGCGAAGCGCGAAGAATGCGTTGAGACTTTTCGCGCCTGCGGCGCTCAGTGCAGGCGAGCCGCCTGCGCTCCTTCGGTTGCACAAAAGCGCGGCGTTGCGATGACTCATTAGCCATCACAACGCCGCGCTTCATTTAAATTCCACTGTTGCCGAATCAGTTAAGGAGTAACCGCGTCCTTAACTTTGTTCACGCCTTTCTTAGTCGCGTCAACACCTTTCTTCGCGCCTTCGACTGTCTTCTCACCGACCGTCTTCGATCCCTTGACCGTCTTGTCGATCACGGTTTCAGCGCCTTCCTTTGTAGCCTCGGCGACATCCTTGGACTTCTCGACTGTCCAGCCCGCCGCACCTGCCAGTGCGTCGCCAGTTTCATCCATGGCCGATTCAACTTTGCTCTCGGGCAAAGTCTTCGACTGTCCCTTCGAGTTGTAAACGGTTACGGTTCGCTTGGTGCCGCTGGTGGTCCTGACAACCTTCGTCACGTTCTTATTGCTCTTGAACGTTCTGGTTTCAGTGACGTCACCCGTCTTCGGATCCATGGCGATCTGAATTTCCGAGTTGTCTTTGCCGGGCGTAGCCGGATTCGGTCCAGGCACGATCCCCTGCGTCGGATCAGGACCGGTCGGGTTTTGTGTCAACGTCGGATTGTTGGCCGCATTCACGTTTGCGTCGGCGGTCAACGTCGGATTATTTGCGTTCGCTGCATTCGCGTTCGCGTTCGTGGTATCACCGCTCGAGCAACCTATCGTCACGCTACCAAGCGCGAGCACACACAAGCCAACAAAAATTTTGGTACGCACTTCTATTCCCTCCTACAAGTTTTATGACTGGACATATTTTGGGCAATCGTTGTGCCTTTTATACACTACGGCGCGAATACAGGCAAAAGCGTGCATAGCGGCCGAGAAAAACAGGAAAACCATACATCCGAAGCGGAGTTACTGTTTCTGGACGGTACACCAGAATGGCGAATCAGGATATGCAGAGTAGATTCGAAGAGATATGGAGGTAAAGGATTTACACTCACGAGTGCTCATTAGCAACGCCAGGCAATCTCGTACTAAGGCTAAATTGCTATCCAGAGTTTCGTAAGAAAATCCGATAATTCGTATCTGCGGGTCGGTTCTATGCATCTCAACAGATGAGCGAAGGAGCCGCAGCTGTTATTCTAAATCTAGAGTAGTTAAATGATCCTGACAGGTATGGAAATTATCTTTAGTCGGAACACTACTTGCTTCGGTACAGATACACTCGGCGCCATCACATGAAACGACGGGTTCTCTGCTCGTTGTATCTGAGCGCAAATCGTGACGGAGGCTTAAGGCTAAATTTTGAAAGGAGACTCTTCCCATGCGAACTACTCCCACGTTCTCACATCTCTTTTTCTCACCTCATAGCCACATCATCGTAGATACACTCACTTCCCGGACTCTTCTCACTGTCTCATCTTCTATTGCCTCTTTGACACGCAGCAGGACACCAAATACAACTCCTTGATCCGGCCGAGCGTGGCGGTGTGAGCTGCCCATAAGCTATCAACCGCGCGCCAAAATCTGCGGCGACACGATCGTCAGCAAGAGAGTTCGTCTGCTTCCCGAGGCTCTCAACACCAACCCTCATCTCCTTGGTGAACAACAATGGGTGAACAAAATCTACCGGTTTACGAATTCGGCCCTTTCCGTTTGGAAGTCGCCGAGCGACGCCTTTTGCGCGCCGGACGGACCGTGCATGTGACGCACAAAGTCTTTAATCTCCTGGCTCTCCTTGTGCGCTGTCACGGACACCTGGTCAGCAAAGATGAGCTGTTACGTGAAATCTGGCCTGACACAATCGTCGAGGAAAATAACCTCACGGTAAGTATGGCGGCACTACGCAAGGCGTTAGGAGAGAAGAGGGCCACGCAGCGTTACATCGCGACCGTTCATAAGATTGGCTACCGCTTCGTGGCAGGAGTCAGAGAGATCGGCCGGGAGGAGTGAGGCCGGCTGAATCGGTAGTACCCCTGAACTCAGAATGGTAGCTCGCTGTCCGACTACGCGATGGAGGCGCATGTGATCCTTTCGGCGAAGTGTCAAACCGCAGGCGATCTGAGAAGGTTTGCGCAGGGAGATGGCGGTCCGAATTCGCTTCTCGCTTAGCACTTATTTAGGAATTTTTTAGCAGTGATTTAAAGACCTCCCTTTTCTCACAATATATCCTTTCGCAACGCTCGCCCCTCGCGATCTGCCTCGTTGGCGTGGACCCTGCACAGGCTGGAGCTTAGCGACGGTTCTGCGCCAAACATTAATTTACCTTAGCCAACCCACAGGAGAAGGTTGAAGATTAATGGGTAGTGGGTCAAATTCGCATTGTAACGCCGAAGGCGTTGACGAGATTCTTAAGGCGTGATTTCAAATTGACCCAGTACCGATTAATGACCATTTCATAAAACGGTTTACGCCTTCTTTCTCTTCGCCGTCATCTTTAGCAATGATTTAAGAATTTTTTAGCAGCGATTTTGAGACTTTCCCGCTACCCCGCTATATCCTCTGCACACCCGACTCGTCAGTTACCTGCTTCACCTGAGTTCAGTCCCGAGTGGAGCGGGCGATGTCTCTTCACTTCACTAAGGAGCTACGTGATGTCATCAATTAACCGCGTCGTCCACCTCCCTCTCAACTATTTATCGGTTGTACATCATCGCTACCGAAGCAGCTTTCGGCGGCTTTTAGTCCGCGCAGTGTGTTGCATGCTAATGCTCTGTCTCGTCGTCGTTCAGACACCCGCCGCGACCCCCACTGTCGTCGGCGCAGTCAGAATGTGGCAAGCCGATCTCGTCTTCTGGTACACGGCGAGTGGCTGGAGCCAAAGCATCTGGAATTTTTTTACCGGACAGGACAACCGCCCCAATCCCGAACCGCAGGAGCAACAGACAGACCGTGATGCTCGCATCAGCCGGATTGTCATCTCTCCGGGCGCGTTGGTCGTCGGCGCGGGCGAGCACGTGCAGTTCGTCGCCGTCGCTTACGATGCCCAGGACCGTCAGGTGAGCGGTGTCAAGTTCATCTGGCGCGCCCGCGATGCAGAAGGAAGTAAGAAGGCGGCGATCTCGCAACGCGGCTTGTTCGAGGCGCGGCAGGGTGGTCTCTACGAAATTATCGCCACATCAGCGAAGACTGAATTATCAACCAGCGTCCAGGTGCGCGTTGAGCCAAGACCGACCGGCGTTGAGCCGGGCGCGACGCGAATCATCTCGCGTGAAGTTTCGAGCCGCGAAATTGCCGGAGAAAAGTTGGAGAAGAATACCGAGCCGGACAAAGCGCCGGCGTCGTCTGAAGACACCGGCGGGCGAAAGCAAAGCGATACTTCTTCGAGTCCGAAGGACGAGCCGCTCAAGCTGGCTCATGCCCGTTCATCAAAGCCACAGCCCGCTCCGGCCAGCCCCGCAATGCTGCCCTTGCCCAGCGATTGGGACATTAACAACTGGAACTCGGCGGATAACCCCGGCAACCAGCCCGGCGAGCCTCCCGGCACCCCTTCCGACGACGGAGCCGGGAGCGGCAATTTCCAATTTGCCGCCCCGATCATCGAACTAGACGGACGCGGTTTAGACCTCTCGCTCGGAGCCGCTTATAACTCGCGTCTCTGGAACAAGGCAGGAACGGAAATCAGTTTCGACATAGACAAAGGCAATCCTGCGCCGGGATGGTCGTTGGGGTTTGGCAAACTCACATTCATGGGCGTGGACGGCGGCTCGATGCCCGTGCAGGCCGATGGCATGCGTAACTCTTATGGCGGGTCACTCACGGTTCACACCCAGACCTATGGTGGCGCAACCCACACGCACGCCAATTTCACGGGCCACACGACGGATAGTACGTTGCTGGACTATACCACCTACTTTCATGCGACTAACGGCGTGTGGGATTTCGGCGATGGCACGCTGAAATACCCGAACGGTACGACTGTCAACTACGGCGCATTTGGTCAAGGATCGATTTATCCGACGTACATTCAGGACGCGAACGGAAACTATATTTCGATCTCCTATCGCAACAACAGAGGGCCGCAGATTGACAGCGTGATCGACACGCTTGGGCGCGCTCTTCAGTTCCACTACGAAGGCAGCTTGCTGACGGCTATTACCGCGCCGACGCTCGGCGGCGGCACGCGCACCTTGATGCGCATCCAGTACCAGCCATTGACGCTTGATTATGCCTTCTCCGGTTTGACCGCGCGCGGCCCCGAACGTTACGCGCAAATCAATGTCATTCGCGCTATCTACTATCCGGGCACCAACGCCGGCTACTGGTTCGGCGACGGAGATTCTTATTCCTCTTACGGCATGATTCGCAAGGTCATAGAGCAGCGAGGCATGTCATTCTCCGGCGCCCCGCTCACGCAGCAGGGAGTCATCTCGCCCGGCACGATGAGCGAGCAACACGATTACAACTACACTCTGACGGCAGACCCGGCTCTGACGAATTCCCCGAACTACACACAACTGTCACACACCTGGGCCGGGATGACGACGGCTCCGGCCGTGACGACTTACGCCATCGATCACAATCCGAGCGGTCCGCCGCAAGGTATCTCGTCACGAAAAACGACTGTCACGCATCCGGACGGCGCGATGAATGTGCAGTGGTCTTACAAGTACGACAGTCTCCCGCAGAGCAATCCGGATAAGTTTAAGGACGGTCTCGTTTTTCAGGATGAGACATACACCAGCGCCGTCGCGCTGGTGCGTGTGGTCAACATTAATTGGGAAAAGGGTGCGTCCGAGTCGCCGCGCGTGATTCGCGTGAGCACGACGAACAGTGAGATCGGACAGACGACGGCCACGGAGTTCTCGTACGGCCCCTACAATCAGATGATGGAATCGCGTGACTTCGACTACGGCGGCGTCAACCGATTGCGTGTGACGCGCACCGAATACGAGAACGGCGGAGGTTATATCTTCAAGCATATTCTGAATCTGACCAAGAGCGTCGAAGTTTGGAACGGCGATGCGACTGTGCGTCAGGCGCGCATCGAGTACACGTATGACGGAGGCTCTCTGGCCGAAACGCCTGGAGTGACCATGCACTCAGATGCGTACAATCCTTATGCGCCCTGGTGGGAAGAGCCGTGTGACTGCTATCTCGAAATGACTCCCGAGGGATACTTAGAGATGGTTTGCCATTCGACCTGCATGATTACCGCCTATGACCACTCGACTTGGGCGCGCGGGCTGATCACGCAGATTAAGAAGTACACGGACGCAGCCAATCTGGGTGGAGCCGTCACCGAAACCCTCGCCTACGATATGACGGGCAATCCGATTTCCGGCAGCGGCTTTGACGGCGTGCAGACGAGCTTCGCTTACAGCCCCGCTACGCAATACGCCTATTCCGAATCACAAACGCGCGGCGTCGCCTCGAACCCGGCACAGCGCATACTGATGAAGTCGGTGTATGACATCTCCACCGGAGTCGTTACCAGCACGCGTGATGCCGATGACCTGCTCGCCCAGAGTGTTTTCGATCCGACGACGCTTCGTTTGACTAAGACGATTGCGACGACGGGCGCGACGTCTTCCTTCGACTACTACGATCACGAAGGCAAGGTCATCGAGACCTCACGCCTCGGCGGTGACGGGACGGCCATCGCCGCCCAAACTACCAGATACGTGAACGGCCTCGGTGAGCTACGGCGTGAGGAAGCGCTTGGGCCAAACGGCGCCGATGTGGTCGAAACCTTTTATGACCAATCCGGGCGCATCTCGAAACAATCGCGTCCCTACAGATTGGGACAAGCTCCCTCGCCTTTGCCGGTGGTCGAGAACTTCTATGATTCGCTTGGTCGAACAGTCAAAGTGAGAACGCCGGACGGCAGCGAGAGCACCGTCAGTTACAACCAGACGAGCAGCCGCCCAAACGCATCCGATGGCGGTTTGGGAGAGATGATACTGGCGACTGATGAGTGGGGCAGACAGCACTGGGAACGCAAGGATGCGCAGGGACGACTTGTTGAAGTCGTTGAACCAGACCCGAACGGCTCAGGCTCAGTCGCCACCAACGGGATGCGTACCACTTACAGCTATGACACGCTCGGAAGATTGATTCAGACGGTGCAAGGAGCGCAGGTACGCAGTTTCGCTTATGACTCGCTCGGGAGACTCACGCGTCAGAAGATGTCGGAAGCTTCGCCGGCGTTCAATGCCTCCGGCAACTACGTCGGACCAAACGGCGCGGGCGCAGTCTGGAGCGATTTATTGACCTACGATACCCGCTCGAATTTGACGGCACGTGCGGACGCGCGCGGCGTGATTACCAATTACTCCTACAACCAGGACCCGCTCAACCGTCTGCAAGCGGTCTCCTACACCGTGCCTGCGGGTTCATCTATTCCGGCCACACCGTCAGTTACTTTCGCCTACATGACGACCGGCGATGTGATGCGACGACAGAACGTGACCGCCGCCGGCGTCAGCCGCGAGGAGTTCTTCTACGATGACGGCGACAACCGGCCCACCAGGCGACGATTGACGATGCTTGAGCGCGCAGACCAGGCCAACTATCCGATGGACGTGGATTACGTTTACGACGCACTGGATAGAGTCGTGGATGTGAGATACCCCCTGCAGTACAACAGGCCGAACCCCGGGCGCAAAGTCGTGCATCACGACTATGACAACGCCAGCCGCCTGACCGGGCTACAGGTAGACGGCGCATCTTACGCGAGCGGCATCGCCTACGATCCGTCCAGCCAGGCGAATTCCATCAACGTCGGCAACGGGGCGCAGCAAGTCCTCGAATCCTTTACTTACGATACCCAAACCGGCCAACTCGCTAATCAAAAGGTACAGCGCGGGCCGACAGCGTTGCTTAACCTTTCTTACGATTACGTGCGACCCGGCACGAACGGCGGGCGCACAGGTCAGTTAACTAAGGTGAGAAACATAATAGACCCCAACAGAGATTGCGAATATGAGTACGACGCGCTCGGAAGACTCTCGCGGGCGACTGGCGGCAAGCAGAACAACAATTGGAGACAACGCTACATCTATGACCGCTACGGCAACCGCAAAAACGTCTTCTCCTACACGATAGAGAAGTACGTACGTAACTTTTACCAGAGCATATTGGCTCGCCCGGCCAGGTCAGCAGAGGTCAAAATTGCGACCAACGCTCTCAAGGCTGCTTATGCGGAGGGGGAGGCGCAATTCCTTCAAGCGATGGCTGCTCTGGCTGAAGAGATGTTCACTTCAGAGGAGTACACAGCTCGCAATCGCAACGACCAGGAGTTCGTGTACGACTGTTACAAATCATACCTCTTCAGAGAACCGGATCAGGGCGGCTGGGATTATTGGACTAGCGTGACACCGGCTTACGGGCGTGCCAACGTCCGCAATGCTTTTGCCAACAGCGAGGAATTTAACCTCAAGGTGAGCAGTACAAGCCTTCTCACAGGATTGACGGCCGCAGCCCCGCGTGATGGTTTGGAGGTAGCGACGTTTGACGAGACCTCAAATCGCATCAACTTGCCGGGCTATCAGTACGACGCGGCGGGTAACCAGACGCGAGCTCAACGCGCCGACGGCACGTGGCAACAGCTTACCTATGATGCCGCCAACCGGCTCGTCAAGGTGACGGACGAAGCTTCAGGCACCAGCACGAGCTACGTCTACGGCCCGAATAACCAGAGGCTTTACAGTCAAAGCGGGCCCAGCAACGGCTATACACGCAACTACTACATCTGGGACGGCGGCCGTGTTATCGCCGAATACACCGAGACAGGCAACAGTCCCACGCCGCCTATTTACTGGCAGCAATCGTATATCTACATGGGAACGCGATTGCTGGCTACTCTGGAGCCAAACTCCAGTTCCGAACTGGTGAGGTATCAGCATCCGGATCATCTCGGAACCAGACTTCAAACCAACAGCGCGGACAACAGTACACTGGAGCAACAGACTCTGCCCTTCGGCACGGTCTTGAATAGCGCGACGATGGCGGTGACAAGCAGGCGCTTTACCAGTTACGAACGTTCGGCGACAACCGGGCTGGATTACGCAGTCAACCGGCACTACGACCCGACACAAGGGAGGTTTACACAGGTTGACCCGATTGGGATGGGAGCGTCCCAGCTACAAAACCCGCAGACCTTAAATATGTATGCGTACTGCGGCAACGATCCGATTAACCATACCGACCCGGACGGACTCTTCTTTGGTTGGCTCAAGAAGTTGTTCAAGGCAATCGGTAACGCTCTCGCCGCTATCGCGCGAGTGGTCGGCAGAATCCTTAATAACAAGTGGGTAAGCTGGATTATGATCGGGATCACGATGCTGGTCGGCTTGCCCGGCATCACCAACATCCTGGGGAAGGTATTAACCAATATTCTCCAAACGGCAGTCAAGATTTATAAGACGGCAAAGAAAGTACTAGCGATTATAGAGCTTGCTGCCAAGGTCTTTCAGGGTAACTTCAGGTCGATCATGCAGGCCATCTTTGACTCGACCTACCTGATGGCAAGAGTAGGCATCCCGAGCGCGGTCATCAATATGATCAAACAGGCGGGAGATGTCTTCAAGCGCGCGATGAATATCTACGACACTGTGCGCGCCGTGCAGGGCATCATCCAGGGAGGTTTCAAGGCGCTGAAGAGCGCATTGATCAATGTGGGAATTCGCTTCCTGCAGGCCCTACCGGAAAAGTTCATCGAAGCACTCCGCTCTCACCTCATCCCCAAGGGAGCCATCGGACCGGACGACCTGGTGGGGCGACCGAACTATGGCACGGTTCTGTGGGAAGCGATTAATCTCGCCATCGGACGTAGTAAAGATATAGGTCAATCTTTCTTTGCTGCTGCGATCATCTACTCGACGAAATCTTTGGTTAAGTTCGACTACAAGATGGTCACTAAGAACGGATGGAACAACCCGCTGACCGATTACGATGTATACAAGGACGCCCGTGCGTATGGGATGAAATTCCCTTACTGATGATGTTTGCAGTGGACGAGGATGCGCCTTATGCCGGCGGCGCATCCTCCTCTCCTCTCCTTAACTTAGCCCGCAAGGTGTGACCAAATTAAGGCAACAATATAGTTGGCTCAGCAAGTGCCCCGAGTGTTATGATGCACTAGCCGCGTCACGCACTCAAGAAGCAGCACGTCTCTCAGGCGGAGGTGCGGCATGATCGTATGGAGAGGAGCGCCTGGAATCATGCCAGCTATCGAGTTTGATAAGGAAACACTTGGGAGCATTTTACAAACACGTAAGTTTCTTAGGGTTCCCGCTAACCAACGGACTTACGCATGGAAAAAGGAACATGTCCTAGACTTGTATAGGGACTTAAATGGAGCGATTACAAAGAATCAGGAAGAGTACTTTTTGGGTGCAGTTATCGTTGTTTTTTCAGACGGAAGTCCCGGAATTTACGTTTATGACGGCCAGCAAAGATTAGCCACTACAATGATGCTAATCGCAGCGATTAGGGATTATTTTTGGAACGCTAATGACCGCGGCACCGCCGAGACAATTGCTGGAGAATCGTTGCGCTCAGTTGATCGAAGAACGCTTGCACCTCTAACGCATTTTCAGTTGAGCGTAGACGATGACCAGTTTTTTATTGATTCTGTATTGCTTAACCCGAACGATCCTGCCCGACAAGCCGCCAGACCAGATCCCAACAAAGAATCACATGCAAGAATCGTGGAGGCTTTTAGACAGGCTAATGAACATATCGCCTCCATAACTGAGGCGTTGCCTGCTGCGGACAAAGGTGAGCTTTTACACCGCTGGTTGGATTTCATAGAAAAAGGTGCACGTGTTATCTGGGTCGAAGTCGCAGATCAGCCAACGGCATATCGAATTTTTGAGACGATGAACGATCGCGGCCTCAAACTATCGGCGGCCGATCTCATTAAGAATTACTTGTATTCCCTCGTTGATGACGCCAGAAAAGATCACGCCATGCAAAGATGGCGCTCTATGTCCACCATCCTCGAATCGCTTGGTCGTGAGGACGGCGATATTGTTGATTACATTCGTTACTTTTGGATTACCAATCACGGACAAACTAGAAGTAACGAACTATTTGACAAGCTAAAGGGTGAGGTAAACAGTGAAGCAACTGCTATACAGTGGCTCACTAGGCTTGAAGCCCGCGCAAACGACTATGCCGCTTTATATACGTCGTCACATGATGCTTGGAATAGTTACCATCAAGAAACGCGTGCGACTATTGAAACTTTGCGCTATCTCGGAGTAAGCCAAGTGCGGCCTTTGCTGCTAGCGGCCTACGGAATTTTCCCGCAAGTAGAGATGGAGAAACTCTTAGCCGCCGCTGTTAACTGGTCGGTTCGTTGCTTGTTGAGTGGGGTTCCTAGTGGAACTCTTGAGGGACACTACAGCAAGAATGCTAAGGCGATCACAGAGGGCAGAATCAGGGACGTTGCCGAGCTAACAAATGAAATGTCTGCCATCATCCCAGCAGACGGCGCATTTCAAGCTGCTGTCGAAAACGCCACGGTTGCCACGGCGTCACTGGCTCGTTACTACTTACGTCGCTTGCAGATGCAACAAGATGCCAACGTAGAACCTCAGTACGTACCAAACGAAGGACGCCCAGTGACCCTTGAGCATGTCTTACCCAGAAACCCCGGTGCCGGCTGGGAGCACGTTTCTGCGGAAGACGCCAAAGCCTATTACAACCGTCTTGGCAACCAAGCGTTGTTAGCAGGTTCGGTAAATTCCCGGATTGGAAACGTAGACTTCGAAGCTAAGAGAGAGGCTTTACGCTCGTCCCCGTTTGCATTGACGAACTCCATAGCTGAATCTGCGCAATGGGACATCGATGATATTGAGGAACGGCAAAGAGAATTAGCAAGACTCGCTGTTGAAGCATGGCCGCTTTAAGCGGAGATATGGAAAGAGAAAGTTAGAGTTTGCGGACGAGGATTGTTGGGTCATGTTCTGGTTTGAGGTCGCCTTTGAGCGCGAGTGTAAATAGCTTCTGACTTGCTTTGTGATTTGCGGTGTAGGGATATAGCTTTTCGATTGCTAAGTCGAGCGCGTGGGAAACAGACGCTTTCCCTTTTCGAGAGTCGAGGTCTTGCTTGAGACAGAACAGGATTTGAGCCAGAATGAAAGCGCGGTCTGGGTCTGTTGCGTAAGGCTCTAAAACGCCGTTCCAGAGATCATCGTCAATCATGGCAATGAGAGGTTCAACAGGTTAATGATGCTCGCCCGGAAAGTACGGGCATTCAGGGCAAACGGTAGAACAGGCATAAGGGTACTAGCAACGGCTAGCAGTAGCAAGGGCAACGCGTCGTTAGGAGGGAATTCCTAATGGCGAAGCGTCCAGTACCGAAGAAGCTGGGAAGGAAACTCAGGGTGATTCGGATGAAGAATGGTTTGAGCCAAGCAGAGATGGTAAAGGCGTTGAACTATACGGCGTCACCGCTACGTGCGGCGCAGATTTCGCAGTTCGAGAGTGGAAGGCGTGAGCCGTCTGCGATGCTACTTTTGGCTTATGCACGGTTCGCGGGCATCCTCGTTGAGACACTAATTGACGATAAATTGAAACTACCAGAGCGGTGATATGAAACACTCAACCGAATACGACGCATTTACAGAATTAGTCGATCAGGTCTTAGCGGTTCCGCACTCAGTTATTCAAGAGCGTGTTGAGGAAGCCCGGAGACGCGCAGACGAGAATCCGCGTAAGCGGGGACCAAAAAAGCGGAAGGCTAAACCTTCCGCTTCTTCCCGCGCTTCTTCATCCCGAAAGCGTCAAGCTGCTTAGCACGGTTTTTCTAAGTCGGCATTGTCGCCTTTGCCAGTCAGTTGCGAGTAAGTAAGGCGCTTGCCGACGATTTGAGACACCGCGAGGTCGAAGCGATAAGCATCATTCGCCTTGCGATTGTTAAAGCGGAATGATTGCTCGTCAACGTAGCGGAACAGGTGAAACGGTTCGACGCTAACGTATGTTCCCTTTAGTCCGCGCTTGAGAAGCGACCAAAAGTTTTCGATGCCATTTGTATGCACGTTGCCCCGAACATATTCCTCAGCGTGATTGATAACTTGATGAGTGTACTCGTCACCCAAACTGTTGTAGGACGGAAGCGCGTCGCTGAAAACCTGCGAACCGCTTTCAACGTGCTTGCGGACTTCCGCATCCAGCGAACGACGGCGCACATTCGGGACAACCTGCGCTCTCACTTCGCCGTGTCGCTCCAACAATCCCATCACAGCAACCTTACCCGCTCCGCCCGTTCCCTTGATGCGACGCGACCGAACCGACTTGTGCATGTTGCGCGAGAGTCCGCCGATGAAGGTCTCATCAACTTCGACTTCGTCCGAAAGCTTTCCCGCGTCTTCACCCTGCAATGCGAGCCGGAGACGTTGCAGCATGAACCAAGCGGACTTCTGCGTGACGCCCAACGTGCGATGAAGTTCCCAACTGCTAACGCCGTTCTTACAGTTCGCAAGCATCCACATTGCACAGAGCCACTTGTCGAGAGCGATAGGCGAATCCTCGAAAATCGTTCCGACCTTGATGCTGAATTGTGCTTTCGCGTGACGCGCCTTGCATTGCCAGACACGACGCGAAGCCATGAACGTCACTTTCTCAGTACCACACGTCGGACAGGTGACGCCGTTCGGCCAGCGACGGTCAATCAGGTAATTAAGGCAATTGTCAGGATCGGCGAAATAAACCATCGCTTGTTGGAGTGTCTTGGGTTCCGTGTTCTTCATCATGGGAGAACTATACAGAACTTCCCTTGCTGAGTCAAGTATATTCTTGCCCAAATTAAGGTCGAAAGACCAGGCTGCGGGTTAATTTCGAAGAGAATCTAAATTAAGGCCCTGCCGAAAGTTTTTTCCCGGGTCCGGAAAGTCTTTTCTCGCGATTACGAAATCTGTTCCCGCGTCCGGAAAGTCTCTGTCGCGATCCAGAAGTCTTTCATCCCGGTCACAAAATCTCTTGTCGCGACCGGAAAGTCTTTCGTCGCGATTACAAAGTCTGTTGTCGCGTCCGGAAAGTCTTTGTCGCGATCATAAAGTCTTTTGTCGCGACCGGAAACTTTATGGCCGCGACAAATTAATCAATTTGAGCCTATTCAAAGATGATACTCAGCTACTGAAATCCCGATCTCAGCTACTTAAATCCAGACCGCAGCTTGCCTGGTTTGGACTTTTGGAGTCCAGAATTCCTATTTCCTGACAAAATCGACTTTTTGCTTGAATTTCCTGCCCGCTGGCTTATACTGCGCCCCGATAACCTCGCATCTGGATCCCACTTTTAACCTTACACTGGAGGGCATACATAATGGGACGAAGCACTCGCCCCCGCCCGAGCGTCTGGCTGTGAAGCTATTGAATATTCGCCTGGCGTTAGACGTCTCCCAAAACGAACTGGCCAAACGTTTGGATTTTCCGGAGATTCGTGGGTCGCACGTTTCCGGCTACGAGCGAGGCGAACGAGAACCGCCATTGCGGGTGCTCTTGAGATACGCGCGAATGATGAGAATTTCGACCGACGTCTTGATTGACGACGAGCTTGATCTACCCGCGAGACTTCCTTCAAAGTCAAAACATTCCCGCTGATGATTTGTGCAGACTCGCCGCTGTTTCTTTCGGACGGCCTACTCTCGATTATTTGTTCATGTCAGGATTGTTTAGCCATCGGCAGCGGCAAACCTTGACGACTTACCTTGGGATATTTCTCCTGCTGTAGCGAAGAAACGAAAGGCAGCTTAATGCGAAACGCGCTCTTACTGCTTTTACTGATTCCATTATTTGTCGGGGCACAGGAAACCAAAAAGCCGGACGTTTGGAGTCCCGTAAAATACTTCGTCGGTACGTGGAAAGGTACAGGCAAAGGCGATCCCGGTATCTCGACAGTCGAACGCTCGTATCAGCAAATCCTCAACGGCAAGTTCATTCAGATAAACCACAAGTCCATTTACGCTCCTCAGGAAAAGAATCCCAAAGGCGAGACGCATGAAGACATCGGTTACCTAAGCTATGATCGCGGGCGAAAGGCGTTCATCCTCAGACAATTTCACGTCGAAGGCTTTGTGAATCAATTCAAGGGTGAAATCTCAGAAGATGGCAAGCTGATGGTCTTTACTTCAGAGTCCATCGAGAATATTCCAGCGGGCTACAGGGCAAGAGAGACCTATAAGATTCTGAATAAGAATGAATTCACTGAGACGTTCGAGATAGCAGAACCAGGAAAAGACTTCGCGGTCTACTCTGAGAACCACTTCAAGCGTCAATAAGTCCATGTCAAAGTCTTCGAAGCCCTCGATGAGATAAACAGTCCCGATCCCGACCTCGAGAAAGCATCCTCCAAACTCACGCGTCTAAAACGAAATGCTGTAACTCAGGCCCGGGTTTCGACCGCGCTCGAGAATAACTCCGATCTGATGTCGCCCGCGCGTGTAGTTGACTATTGGATGGACACGCACGCCGTCGAAGAGAACCGTCGAGGTCCAACGCTCAGCGATACTGATGTTCAAGCCTCCGATGACTCTCGCTCTCTCTTCAAAGGTTCCGTACGCCATGCCTACGTACGGGGCAATCGGCAAGCCCGTTGAGTGCTTCAAGTTCTTACTGAACGTCGCGTAGAACGATTGGCCGTAGGGCGTTCCGATCCGGTCGGAACTGGTGCCGAGAATCAAAGCCGGACGCCGATGCGTCTCAGTCATAGCCACGACGTTTGCGAGCGGAGAGACCTTTCCGGCCAGCGGGTTGTATTCGACTCCGGCAGTAAACCGCGTATGAAATCTATACGTCAGCGTATTGCGCCACGTCGCACGGTCTATCTGGTTCGCTATGACGCGCACGCCATACGTCCACTTGTATTCGTCTTCTTGTCCTGTCCCGCTCACGGCGCGACCCTCGCCTGGTCAAAGCGGTCAGGAAGGCACGCTTGAAACCTCGCTTGGACGTTTTTTAGCTGAAGCTATTTCCGTGTCGGCCTTCTTTCGCTCAACGGCTGCGGTTGCTTCGGCGGCCGCGAGCAACGCCTCAATCTGCTTTCTCAGCTCAACCTGATTAACGACGCCCGAGATTACTTTGACGATGCGTCCATCTCTTCCGATGATCACGGTCCCTGGTAACGCCCCGCCCAATCCGAAGCGCAACATGTCGGCCGTTGTCGCGCCCATCCAAACAGGAAAGTTGATCCGCGTTTCTTTAACGAACTGCAAAACTTTGGCGCGGTCCTCCGCCTCGTCAGTTGAAGCTCCGATGACCTGGACTCCAAGCGCCGCGAATTCGTTTTGAATCGCCGCCAGATCGGGCATTTCTTTTCGGCAAGGCACGCAGTACGTCGCCCAAAAATTCAAGACGACGATGCGACCCTTGAGCGCACTCAAACGCTGCTCCGCACCGAACGGATCTTTGAGCGTCAACTCAATTTCCTGCCCCAGGACGTTCGCGGCTTCCCTTTCGGCGATACTGACGGCAAGGATCTCCAACGCATCGACTCGAACAGTCCGTTGGTCTTTCCTCTTATGAATCGTTCCCGTCACGGCGATACGTTTGCCGACATATTCCAACCAGTTTTTTCCGGGCAACCGAAACTTGCCCTGCTCTAATTGATAAAGAGCGAACCTGTCGCCTTCGCGTACCGCGATTAAGGTAGGGTCGCCGCCTTCGACGCAACCTTTTGCTTTCAACAGATCTTCTGCCGTGCCGTATTCAACTTTGGTGCGGTCAGCTTCCGCCCAACAGTCCGCGCAACACACGACTTGTCCTTCAAGTCTTGTAGTGGCTGTCTGCGCGTTGCTGCCTGCGGCGTCGAGAGATCTGATCAAACACAGAGCTAGCGCCAGAGAAAAGAGTTTGAGTTGTTTCAATTGAACGTCTCCACGGATTTGGTCTGGTCGCCGCCAGGATTGAGGTGGGAGTTCGACCAATCCGGCGACAGTCTCTTTATCCAAATGCTTCCGACCATCTGGATCGCGATCAACGCCAAATGCACGCTAATAAAAAGCCACGCGGGAAGCGAGACGAGAAACGGCGGAACGCAAAGGACGCCCGCCGAGATCACTTCCGCGAAACTGATGTGGCGTCGAGCGACGCGATGATGAAATAGATGGAGCGCCTGGACAACGAGCAACGCAAGGTAAGTTAAAGTCGGCGTTAGCATCAGTGAAAGACTCCTTCAACGTGCGAACCACGAAGTGCACGAACGCGTCGAAGTCACACGAAACGGCGAACGTAATCCTGCTTCGTGTGATTTTGCTTTTCTCATTTAGTGGTTCATGCTCCGCACTTTCATTAATCGCTACTCAAAAATAATACTCATCGCCACGAAGCTGATCCAGCATCTCTATTCTACTCGTTCAGGTTCTAACCACTCGTAAAACGTCGGTAAAATGAGCAGCGTCAAAACCGTCGAAGTGATAAGCCCGCCAATGACCACCGTGGCAAGCGGGCGCTGGACCTCCGCACCGGCAGACGTCGCCAACGCCATCGGAACAAACCCAAGACTAGCGACCAGAGCAGTCATCAACACCGGCCTCAACCGCGTGTCTGCGCCTTCTCGCACCGCATCGGCGACCGACCTCCCCTCGTCGCGGAGCTTGTTGATGTAGCTCACCATCACGACGCCGTTTAAAACAGCGACGCCGAACAGAGCAATGAACCCCACACCCGCTGAAATCGAAAACGGCATGCCTCGTAACGCCAGCGCGAAGACGCCGCCAACTATCGCGAATGGAATGCCCGAGTAGATGAGCAAAGCCTGGCGTGCCGAACCAAAGGTGGTGAAGAGCAGAACGAAAATCAAAAACAGCGCAATCGGAACTACGATCAGCAGACGAGAAGTAGCGCGCTCGAGGTTCTCGAACGCCCCACCCCACTTCAGGTAATAACCCGGGGGCAGCTGCACTTCCTTGTCGATTCGCAGCTTTGCTTCTTCCACAAAGCTGCTGACATCGCGATCGCGAACATTGGTCGAGACCACGATTCGGCGGCGCGTGTCGTCACGCGAAATCTGCGCGGCGCCTTCGATCAACGAAACGTCTGCGACGTCGGAAAGCTGAACGCGCGCTCCAGTGGGCGAGGTCAAAAGCAAACTCTTAATCGTATCCACTGTTTGACCCGCGTTCTCGTTAAGACGCAGCACCAGGTCGAAGCGCTGTTCGCCTTCGATAACTTCGCCTGCTTTCTTTCCGGCGACAATTGATTCGACCAGATCGTTGACATCCTCTACATTCAACCCGTAACGCGCAATTGCGGCGCGGTCAGCCTTCACCTGCAGTTGTGGGAGCCCGGTCGTGGTTTCGGCTTTCGTTTCGACCGCGCCGTTAACCGAAGCAAGAACTCGTTCGATCTCTTCTCCCTTTTTCGCAAGGACATCCAGGTCATCGCCAAAGAGCTTAACCGCCACGTCACCGCGCGTTCCGGCGATCAGCTCGTTCACTCGCATTTCGATGGGCTGCATAAACCCGAACGAGGCAACATCCGGCACTTCCGCTTCCAGCTTTTCAGACATAGCTTCGATCAGTTGTTCCTTGCTGCGTCCCGTTTTCCAGGTGTCAGGCGGATGAAGCAGAACGAAAACGTCGCATTGGTTGATGCTCATCGAATCGTTGGCCACTGCCGGCGCGCCGATCTTCGAAACGACTTGCCGGACTTCCGGAAATGTCTTAACCACCCTTTCAACCTGCGTCGTAGTTTTCGTGGCCTGGGTCAGGGATACGCTCGGCAACAACATCGTCTCGATCATGATATCGCCTTCGTCCAGACGCGGAATGAACTCGGCGCCCAGAAACGGGAAAGCAATTCCGGAGATCAGAACAAGCGCAACCGCGATTGCCAGAACTTGCGAGCGGAATTGCATTACAAAACCAAGCGCGGGTTTGTAAATCTGCTTTGCCCAGCGAATCAGGAAGCTTTCGGTTTCGGAAACCTCGCCGCGCAGGACAATCGCGAGCATCGCCGGAACGTAGGTCAGCGAAAGTATCAGCGAGCCGAGCAATGCGAAGATCACCGTCAATGCCATCGGCACAAACATCTTTCCTTCGATTCCTCGCAGGCTGAGAATCGGAAGATAGACAATTCCGATAATCGCGACGGCGAAGACCACAGGACGCGCGACCTCAAGACATGCTTCGAGAATCGTTCGTTCAGGAGTTTCGCGCGAGCCCTGGTGCTGCGCTTCGGCGCGTCGACGGACTGCATTTTCGACCATCACCACAGCGCCGTCGACGATCAAACCAAAATCGAGCGCACCCAGACTCATCAGGTTTCCCGAGACGTTGAAGATCCGCATCAGGATCGCCGCGAAAAGCATCGAGAGCGGAATCACCGTCGCCACCAGAAGCGCACCACGCCAATTTCCCAGCAGCAAAAGCAGGACGACGATGACCAGGATCGCGCCTTCAACCAAATTTGTTTCCACCGTCTTGATCGCGCGTTTGACGAGTTCCGTGCGGTCGTAAAATGGTTCGATCGAAACGCCCGGCGGCAACGACTTGCGGATTTCAACGATCCGTTCTTTTACCCGCTCGACCACGGTTCTCGAATTCTCGCCCTTGAGCATGATCGCCATGCCCGAAACGATTTCGCCTTCGCCATCCGCCGTGACCGCGCCTTGCCGGATTCCCTTCCCTTCGACGACTTCGCCGATGTCTTTCACGAAAACGGGAACACCTTCTTTTCCTGTCTTAACGACGATGTTGGCAACGTCTTCTGCTTTTTCTACCAACCCGACGCCGCGCAGCAGATACTGCTCCGCTCCCTTTTCGATATAGCCGCCGCCGACCGTACCGTTGTTGCGGATCACGGCTTCGTAAACATCGCGCAAAGTCACAGCGTAAGATTGCAGCTTTTCCGGCGAGAGCCTGATTTCATATTGTTTGCCGAATCCACCGTGTGAATTGACTTCCGTTACTCCGGGAACGCCCATCAGTTGCCGGCGAATGTTCCAATCGTGAATCGTGCGCAGGTCCGTGGCGGTGTAGCCGCTTCCCTTGTCGGCTTTCACTTCGTATTGGTAGATCTCGCCTAAGCCTGTTGCGATGGGACCCATTTCGGGGGATCCGATGTTCGACGGAATTTGCTCGCGCGCTTGTGAAAGTCGTTCAAGAACAAGCTGGCGCGCAAAGTAGATGTCTGTAGACTCTTCGAAAACAATGGTGACGTTCGAAATACCGAATTTGGATACCGAGCGGATCTCTTCGACATTGGGAATGCCGCTCATCGCCACTTCGATTGGAAATGTGATCTGGCGTTCGATCTCGAGCGGCGCGAGTGACGGAGCGCCCGTCAAGACCTGGACCTGCACATTTGTAACATCAGGCACAGCGTCAATCGGCAGATTGATAAGACTGTATGCTCCTACCGCCGCCATGATTGCGACGAGCAGAAGAACCACCAGTTTTTGTGAAATGGAGAAACGAATTAGAGCATTGATCATATGAGTTCTCTTTGCACCGGAAGATGGCGGAAAATTCCCTCCGTCTCCCAAATGCCGAGGGTCGGAGGAGTCCGCGAAGCGGATGTCCGGATAAAGCCTCGGGCGTGAGCCCCAGGACCCAACATGGAATATTGTTCAGAACCCGCGACGCGGGCGAAACATCTAACCGCAAAAGCCATTTTCCTGCTGTCGCCCGTTTCACGGGCTCCTTACGAGTACACACCATGATTCCCGGGGCTCACGCCCCAGGCTTTATTCACTCGCCCGCTTCGCGGGCTCCTTTCGACGAGACGCCGTAATTCCTGAAAACTAAAAACTGCTCTCTTGGTTGCGCCTCAATGCCCATCTCCCATCGCGCCCTTCTCTAGTTGCGTTTTCAGAGTGAAACTTCCTTTCGTCACGACTTTCTCTCCCAATTGCAACCCACTCACGACACGCGTGTAGCCATCGCTCTCGCCACCGAGCTGGACTTCACGTACTTCAAATGCACCGGCTTCGTTTTCTTTCGGGATGAAGACAACGGTTCGCTCACCGACGCGCTGAACGGCGTCAGACGGAATCATCAGCTCTTCTCCGGTCTCCGAACCGGTTGAAGTTTGAAAGCCGACCTCCACGAACATTCCGGTCTTAAGCCGCTCGCCCGGGTTGGACGCTTCTATGCGGACACGTCCCGTCCGTGTCTCTTCGTTGAGTTGAGGGTCGACATACGCAACTCGCCCGCTTATTACTTGTGAACCCATTACGGCGGTGCGAATCTCGGCGGGTGTGCCTTCGCGTACGCCTCCCATCTGTGCTTCGGGAACGTTCGCGATGATCCACACGGTCGAAATATTCGAGATCGTGAACAACGGCTTGCCCGCGTCGACCCCCGAACCTGTATTGACCATGCGCTCGGTCACAATTCCGGAAGCCGGAGCGACGACGCGCACCAGCGATGAATCATCCTTGTGGTCTTTCAACTCATTTTCTTTCACGGGTGCGCCCAGAGCTCGCATCTCGTCGCGGATGTGTCCGACATCAACCCGCGCTGTCTCGACGGCTGCCTGCGCTTCCTGCACTTCTCGACTCAGCGAAATATTGCTTTGAAAGTCGTATTCGGCTTTAGCGGTTTGGAAAGAGGTTTCAGCCGCGATCAGGTCTTTTCCAGCGCCGGCGCCGATTTCAATAAGTCGCCGCGTACGTTTCAGTGTGGCAGAAGCTTCATCGAGCTTTGCTTTCGCCTGAAGCACGGCGACACGATTTTCTGTTCTGAGCACTCGAGCGAGATTTCGTTCGGCCAAGGACAAATGCGTCTCAGCTTCGTGTAACTTCCCGTGCATCTGCGCGATTTGTGGGCTTGAGATGACCGCGAGAACAGCTCCCGCGCCGACGCGATCGCCGGCTGCGACGTTGACTCGCTCGACTCGGCCCGAGACGAGCGGCGTCGCTTGTTGTGTGTGTTGTGGATTCGGCTCGACTGTGCCGGTGACTTTTAGTAGTGCGACGGCTGGCCGTTGTGTGACGCCTTCAATTTCGACCTTCGCGGCTTCGAGAGCCTCGGGCGAAAGCTTCACTTCCGTTTTCTCGTCCTCGTGCACCGCCAAAGTTTCAGCCGGCTCCTGGCGTCCTCGCTTATCGCTGCGCAGCAATAGAAATAGAATCGCCACCAAGCCCACGGCGGCAACCACCGCGACGACCAGCCACATCCGACGATTGTTTCTATTTCTGGATGCTGTTTGATCAACATCATCACTCTTCTCTTCACCGTCTAAATCGATTCTGTCTGACATGAAACCGACTCCTTATTTGCTCTGAATCATCGGCGCACCGATGGCTGTTTGAAGCCCAACCAACGCACGGTATTGCTCGGCGAGCACGTCTGTGTACTCGCGCTGCGACTCGACTAGACGACGCTGCTCTGCCAAGAGGTCCGTGATGCTGAACTGGCCCAATTCGTAGGCGGCGCGGATCGTGCGGATATTTGCATTCGAACGATCGATGACACCTTGCTCGAATGTCAGCAGCGCCGCGCGGGTCGCTTGATAATTTGTGTAGGCGCTCCGAACTTCCGATTGGATTAGCGACTCAAGAAACTCACGTCGCATTCGTGCTTGTGAGATTGCGACTGCAGCTTCCGCCTTCGCACCCTGATTTCGATTGAAGACGGGGAGGCTCAACGAGGCGCCGAAGGTCAGCGTCTTGTCGTTGTCAGGGAATGAGCCTAGCGGCGGGACCTCGAAGATCGATCTGCCGTAATTGAATCGGCCGAATGCCGTAACGTCGGGTCCGGCTTGCGCCTGTGCCAAACGCAGTCCCGCCGCTGCGACTTCTTCGTTCAAACGAGCGAATCGAAGATCGGGCCGAGTTCGAAGAGCGATCTCGATTGCTGCCTCCATTGACGCGGGTGGCGCGGGCAGTACCGGCGCATTCAACCGTTCTCGCAAACGCAATGGCTCGTTAAGGGGGATACCGGCCACCGCCTTCAGTCGGAGAAGCGCGGACTGCAATCGTCCTTCCACCAAAGCGTGCCGCGCTCGCATGCGGTCTACTTCGACGCGCAGGAGATTTAGTTCGATCGGCGCGGTTTCACCCTCGTTGACGCGGGCTTGCACGACGACCACGGTCTTCAAATCAAGATCAGTCAATCCATCTGTAATCTCCAGTTCACGCAGAGCGGCGAGTGCCTCGGCGTAGAGAGCGAGCACTTCGGCGGTAAGTCGCCGCTCGCGCTCTGCGACTTCCGCTTCGACGGCCTCGAGCTCCGCTTCGGCCAGTTCGACCCGCCGTCGTCTTTGTCCGCCCAGCTCCAGAGGAACCGACACACCGACGCTGGTTTCTCGTTCGCCGGAAGAACCCGTAAGCCGGCCAGTCGTCTGCTCAAAATTCAGCGTCGGATTCGGTCTCAAACCGGCCTGTCTGACCCGCGCGCGGGCGCGTGACAGCTCTAACCGAACCGCGGCGAGTTCGCCGTTTGAAGCGATCGCACGACGAACTACGTCCAGCGATGACGAACCTCCTTGAGGATCGAAGTAGATGGCAATAGACGCCGGCGCAGCGGGACCTTCTGAGAGGCTGTCGTTATTCTTCCCGGTTACCGAAATCGGAACAACGCGGGAGGTGTACGAATCCTGACCGTATGCGATAGGAGAAACGCCGAGCGCAATAAAGAAAACTACGATCGCGAACGACGCCCGCGTCGCGCGCCAAATGGAAATCATCGCCGCTACCTTTCCGCTGAAAACGTCGAGGTGAATTCACAGCCGCCGGCGCGCTGAATCCTTTGCGTGATCTTCAGGAGAAGACACGACGAAAGAAAGGACTCCGCGCCAAGCAGTCGTGAACGGGTTTTCTTCGAAACTAAAAGGCTAGGCGAATCGTGGAGGGCGGTATGTATGTGGGAGTGGAGGTGAAGGAAGCGAGTTCATTTCTGAATTGTTTGCCGACTGGCTCGATTCGTAATTGACGCTTCCCGAAATGCCGAAGCTGGGCAGAACATGAGCGCAGCAGCAGAAGCAATCCTCCGTGTGCGGGGCTTGCTCGTGTGGTTCGTCGGGTCTCGTAGGATTCGAGCTAACGTTGAACGCCTGGTGGGTGTCGGCAGACTTCTTATCGATGACAACAGACGTGCTCAACGGGAGCCCGCCAATCTCTTCACCGCGGCAGAAATACTGCGGCAAAAGAATATCGCCGCCGGTATACAACAGGAAAAGAATAGCGACCGCGCGAATCACTCGCCCGTGTCGCCTTCTGATCGAATTCAATGTGAGATCAAGTGTCATCCTGCAAGTCCAACTCGGCTTCGACTTGTAACATGCGCCGGTGGGCGCGTCAATTCGGAAGAATCGATGGCGGTTTAGTTTGATTTCAAACTCTCGGGAACATAGCCGAAATTTACTAACCACGAAACAACACGAACGAGGCATTCACGAAATCACACGAAAGATCAACTCGTTTCGTGTGGCTTGGTTTCGTCTTCGTGTTATTTAGTGGTTCGTTCGCTGGCTGCGGAAATCACAAACAAACAAAAATCTCAAACTGAACCACTACCCAACCGTGTCAAAGGTAGCGTGTTCACTCTCTTCCCACACCTAGTGCATCAGCCACGCGATTGATGTAGTTGAACCATGATGCGATCAGCGTGATTTGAAGTATGGCTTTATCATCAAAGCCGGCGGACCTGAGGCCTTCGTGGTCCTTTTCTGAAATGCGCGTCGCATCTTTGGTTAACTGCACAACATAATCAAGCATCACCCTCTCCTGGTCCGTGATGGGAGCGGTTTTGTAGTCCGCCTGAAGCGCGCTCACAAACTCTTCATCCAGGGTCACTCGACGCAGAAACTCTGCGTGCGATTCGATTCAATAGTGACAACGATTTGTTACCGAGACTACAGTCGTAATCATCTCGTGCTGCCGTCTGGTTAACGGCAAATCCGGAGACATCAACACGCCGAACGTAGCGAACGCATGATAGAGCGCATCGGGAATGAGACTGTGAGACGAGACGATCCCGGCTTCCTGGCCACCAACGATGGGGTAAACCGGCTGTGCATATTCGGCAGGATAGAGATTCCGCTGAGCTTCCAGTGCACTGATGAGTTTTTCGTCAGCCTCTAAAAGAGGAATGGTTTTGATCCAAGCCATAAAGAGTTTCCTTGCCGGGGAGAACGGGTTACACGGCAGCAAAAATATCGACGATAGCCAAGATCGCCGTAGTCCGCGGAACGAGATCGATGAAGACGAGCAAACCGAAAGGATAGTTAGACGCGAATGGATTCTAGACCTCTTGCGTAGCCGCAACCTGCACCGTCGCCGGTTCGGCTGACGGCACTGGCGAACGCATGCTTGCCAGAAATAGACAAAGTCCTCGAGCCGCGCAGACAATAGTCACACTGTAAAACATCATGTACTGCACGTGCAGGAGCAACAGTGCGTGATAAGTGACTGCGATCGCGGTCCCGAACACGATCTGACTTCTAAACCGGGAAGGCGAGGTTTGCGGGTCAGTAATCATGTAGAACGTAAACAGCACCATCGGGATTCCGGTTAGGACCACCAGCTCAGCCCATACCGGAGTGTCCAGGATCCAGGAACGGATAAAACTGAGCAGAACGAAGCAACCAACCCACGAGACGATACTGGGGATGCGCCCGGTAAACAGAATATTCAACCGCATACCCAACATAACGATGGCAAGCGGCACCAACCAATCCCATACTCCATGGATGTCTATGGTAAAGCTCCAGGGAAGCACGCCCGTCCATTGGTAGACGATAAGCACGATCGCAATCCCAAAGTTTGACGGATTCATGAAGTGCTGTAGACGTCCGTTTGTCCGGACCCTGAGCACATGCTTGGAACCGATTGCGAGCGCGACGGTCAGCGCCGTGATCCATTGCCGGGCGCCGAAATAAAGCAGAAACGACAACGTGATCGAGGTCATGTGCGGCGCGAGCAGGAAGTTGAAGACCTTGCGCCAACCACCTCCCGCGTAGCCCGGTTGGACGCCAGAGGCGCGCGCGTCAACCCACTCGAACAAAAACGCGCACGAGTAGCCGGTGATAAGAGCGACGAACACCTGGTAGACCGGCTGCTCGAAGCCAAAGACGGTGTGGCCAAGGATTGTGAAGACCGTGGCCAGTGAAGCCGAGGTCATGAGGCCAATCCGGGGATCCTTTTTCTTCTTGACGGGCGCGCTCATTTTGCTTCCCCTCCTTGTGCGGCAAGCACGATCGTGTGATATCCGGGAGCGAGCGAAAATGCTTCGCTGTGAAGCACACCGCGGAGATCACGCCAGGTAATTCGTACAGCAACGTTGGCGGCGCTTGTCTGTCCCAATCCAACCAGAACCTCGGGACTTCGTTGCCCGGAGTGTCCGTTGCCGCCGTCTACCTGACGAATTTGACGACGGCCGCCGGGCGTATCTACTTCGACGAAAGCGCCGATCGCGGGCGTGCCTTCTCGCAAGGTCGGGTGTCCATCACGTACTTGCGTGGTTGTCGGCGCTTTAGCCGCTCCGTCAGCCGTTGCGACGGGAAGCAACAAGTGCAGACCCAGAAAGCGATTGCCGCTTGTCTGATTCTTGATGTACACCGAGTCTTCCCAAAAATTTGCGTAGACCATTTCGGGGTAACCATCGCCGTCCACGTCCGCGATGGCGATGCCTCGCGTAGCCGGCCGCAGATCCGGAAAGAGAATGGTCGAGAGGTCAGCGTAACGGCCGCCGCTCCCGAGTACCCAAAACGGATTAGGGTAAGATCCGTCAACCTCCGAACCCTCAAGAAACTGTGGCCAGGACGATTGGTATTTCACGAAGACATCATTGCCCGCTCCAACTTGCGAGAGGTCGGGCCATTTGTTCGCCTTTCCTTTGACCAGGCCCGTGGCCTGCACAAGCTCAAGCACACCGTCGTTGTTGAAATCCTCGAATTTCGAATCCCAGGCCCAGGCGCTGTGCGCAACCCCTGCCTCGTCGGCGCGATCAACCCACGGCGCTACGCCTTTCGCGATGCGATCCATTTGTCCGGTGCTGGTCCATAGGAAGTGCGACTCCTGAAGCGCGAACGGCGATCCGATATTGCTGACGGTCATGTCAAAAATGCCGTCGTGGTTGATGTCGCCGAAATCTATGCCCATGCCCTTGAACGAGTCGTGGCCGACGGACATCGAAATAGGAAGGAAGAATCCTCGCTCGCCTTTTAGCTCTTGAAACTTGACCGCGCCGGGTTGCGAACGGTTCCACAGGAGCTGGTCCGGACCGAAGTCGTTGGCGATGTACAAGTCAGGGAGTCCGTCGCGGTCGAGGTCGGCAGCTCCCACCGCCAGCGTCCATGCACGATTGCCTCTATTCGGGAAAACTTCGCCGGCGTTGCGATAGCTTACAGTCGGAGTTGCTCCTGATTGGCCGGGGACGTGAAGAAACAGGCGCGTCGTTCCTCCGTTCTTCGCCCGCGAGAAGTCTTCGTTCATCTCAAAGCGACGATCCGTGTTGGCATCAGTTATTTCGGCGTCGTCGGGATAGTAATTACCCACAACGATGTCCTGGTGGCCGTCTCCATCGAAGTCGGCAAACGTCGCGGTTGCCGTCCACCACCGCTGAGAGAGGCCGGGAACAAGCTCAACCACTTCAAATGAAGACATTGAAAGTGCGGCTTGAGCATTCGAGCCGGAGGCAGAACCATGAATTAGCAGCAGCGGCGGTCGACCATAGAAGCCGAGGAAAATGTCGGCGAGCCCGTCCTCGTTCATGTCTGCCACGCGGCAGACGGACGCGTACTCCGTAACGCGGTCGAAGTGGTTCCCAAGATCAAGCGCAAACGGCGCGTAGCGGTCACCGGTGCCCGGTACGGGTCTCACCATCGCCGTCTTCGACTGCACATTTGTAAGGCACAAGTCATTGGGAAGACCATCGCCGTCCAGGTCGCCGAGCGCTGCCGATTCTCCAACCTGGTAGAAGTAGAATTGCATATGCCTGGCCGACTTATTCACCGGGTAAACTACGCCGCCTTCCGGCATCGGAGCGCGCGGAAGCGATTGCACTGCAAACTTGAAATTTGTGGCCAGTTGCGACGCCTCGCCGGATGACACGCCGGGAAGCCGCGAGAGGTATGCCAGCACACCGCACACTGCAATCACGGCCAGCACAACCTGAAAGTTTTGTCTTCGCTGCGGAACTTTGTTGTTTGGAGTCACTTCTCCTCCTTGTCAGCCCTTATCATTACGGATTTAGTTCTGAATTCGTCACGCGGCCCTGGCAATGAACTTCATCGTTCCGATAAAACATCGAGCCTAAGTTTTTTCCCGCGAGATCAAGTACTAGCAAGCGGCGAGACGCCAACAACCCGCGGGAACATTGCCAGAACCGTCCAAAAGGTCATCGAGATGAATGTAGTTAGCGCACAAAAAGAGAAAACAGTCCTGATTGCTTCTCGAGGCATTGGGGAACGCACGGTCGGCCAGTCCTCTTCTGTTACCCGGTTGCGCCTCAGGCCCTTTATCACTTTTCTGATCCGTGAGTCGCAATCCAGAATGTGTCTACGAACCACCATAGTCGTGATCGTTCCCATCAGGTTCCATAATCCCAATATGATAAAAATCCAGCGGGCGAACATGGGCATGGGACCCTCCTTGGTAAACAGCCAACCCATCGCTACGCCATTGACTGTGAACTGCAATGCAAACCATCCGAAATACATCTGAAATGCCAATCGCGCCCAGTTGTTAATTTCTTCCATTTCCTTGACCAGCAGGCTGCTCTGCGTGACCTCCTCGGCGTCTCGTTGTCCGCCGTCAGAGGGAGCGTCATTGGCACTAAACATCTCGCCTTCCACGTCCATAAGCTTTACCAACCTCGAGCCAGCGTCACGTTACGAGCAGAATCAACCAGAAGGCGAGTGACAAGACCAAAGTGACACCGCAACCAGCGAACGCGATACCGAGTGCCAGCAAAGGTAAAGACGATTCCCTGGACCATGAATCGTTGTCGGTTAGGTGGCCCCTGACCATCGTCTTGATCACTTCTTTAACCCGCCGATCGCTAGCCAATATGCTTTTGTGAACCAACGCAGTCGCAATTATTCCGATCAGATTCCATCCGATGAACGCTGCAAAGATCACCTTTGCGAAGCTGGGCAGAGCCGCGCTGTTAAACAGCCAACCTGCGGCTATGCCGTTCACCGCGATTTGCAAAGCAAACCATCCGAAGTACAGTTGAAATGCTAGCCGCGCCCAATTTCCGGTTTCTTCCATTTCGCGCAGTAGTAGCGTGTCCTGGATGGCCGACCGACCATTGCGATCGCATGAATCACAGGGACGGCCGGCCGCACAGGCCCGGCAATCTTCGCCCCAGCGATACACATTCGTGCTCACCATCCTTACCTGTTTGAGCTTTCTCATGTCCCCCCGTAACGATCAATATCCGTAAACTAACGATTGATTCTCGACCTGTGATTGAGTCAGGATCAGTCTCCTTCACCAACGGCTCTTTCAATTGACGTCAGCGACAGTCGGCTCTTTGCGAGGCACCTCGTTTTGATGATGTCGAAATTCAGAAATTGCGTTGTAGACGATGCGTCGTACCCGGCTGATGCTACCCAACGGTCTGTGTTCAGGAAGGCAATGCCAGGGGGTAAATGACAGATTGTCGCAATGCTCCAACTGCGCCGGTGAGTCGAAATGTTGTTTGAGAATCCGAATGGTCGCGACCTTTCGAAACGGAGCAATCTCTTCATTCCAAATCACCAGGCCATTTTCTATCGGCGTAAGATAAGGATCGGTCTGAAACTGAACCATGAAATCAAAATAAACGTCCTCCCTGCTTAACCGTTC
This sequence comes from Pyrinomonadaceae bacterium, assembly GCA_963702045.1. GTDB lineage: Bacteria > Acidobacteriota > Blastocatellia > Pyrinomonadales > Pyrinomonadaceae > JACMLC01. The sequence continues at coordinate 1,854,824 of OY969701.1, read as the reverse complement.
CTGCAGTCTCTCGCGCAAGAAGTCATCGCTGGGATTATTCGGCAGGCTGGTCTTCCTGTCAGAGGAGGGCCTGGCTGAGTATTTCACTGCCCTTGACCCAAACCGATCTGTCTTTGACCCAAAGCGATACGGAACCGCACTAAAATATTGAAGCTCCAAAAGACTCGAGTCCTGGTGAAGCGAGCTAATCAACGCCCGTGTGATAGAAGGATGAGTGAGCAGGAACCAGATCTGGACAACTCTGTTGGTAGTAATCGCCTTCATCAAATCGAAAAAACCCTCGGGACCCTCAGTGAAGAAATTCTTGGCAGTGAACAGAAGAAAGTCCTGAGTGGTCGCATCTTTATCGTCTTCCAACAATTTCGTGCCTTGTACTCCGAGCAGCTTTATGGCCATCCCGCGAGCATCTCTGGTGCTGTCCTTAACAGTTCCACCGATAGGCGCCAGGGCACCGGCGTTGGAAAACCGGATCACGGCCGGAAAGCTTACGGGCTCTTTGAACACACCCACCCGCAACTCATCCGGCAGGTCGTCACGAACGATAAACTCCGCCTCAACGCAGCCATGACCCTTCGAGTGAACGTCACGCAGCATCCTTCCTGACGAAAGATTCTTTACCATCTGCTCTTCCATCAGCTCGACAATCTTCTCCGCGACCGCTTCCTCGTGTGCCGGTTGCGGATATTCTTTGTATAGCTCGTACATTGGTTTGTCGCTCATGTCTTCCTCGCAAATAAGCTTATGAATCAGGCCACGCGATCACGAGATTCTCGTTGCCGCCCGGACGCGAAATCACCGCGACTATCCACGCGATTTGCGGACAACCTCTCGACTCGGTACGTAGACTTTCTCCGCCAGCCCCAGCGCTCTCAGCAGCCAAATGCCGTACCATGCCGGATCCCATTGATACCAGCGGAGACCATGACGAGCGGATCGTTGGTGCGCATGGTGATTGTTGTGCCATCCCTCTCCAAAGATGAGGAACGCCACGAGGACGTTATTGACGGATGTGTCTTGTCCGGACGTTTTGAATGGCCGGGTGCCGACTTCATGGCAAATTGAGTTGATGAAGCCAAACGCGTGCAGCACGGCAACTCGATTTAACAGTCCCACCCACACCAAAAAGCAAATGGCGTTGTAAGTATCAAACCAAAAAACAGGCGCCTGGAGCCCTCCAATCAAGCCCCCGGCGAGGTAGGAAGTGAAAAGTATTGCGAAGTAGGTGAAGTAGTCACGCCCTTCGTTATCTAGAAACCGATACAGCCGATCCTGGACAAGGTCTGGCGTCAACTTTCTGTATATCTCGCGTTCCCAGACATCGCGCCGCCGCCGTTGGTGCCAGCCGAAGTGCACGTGTAGATAACCTTCGCGCGGAGTGTGCGGGTCCCGACCGGGAATGTCGCTGTACCGGTGGTGCAGACGATGCATCGCCACCCAAAAAATAGGACCACGCTGAATCGCTAGATAACCGCAAAGCGCAATCACGTGCTCGAGCCATTTGGGTACTTCGAAGCCCCGGTGGGCGAACAGCCTGTGATAACCCAAAGTCAATCCGAGCCCCGTGATAGTGTAGAAAATCAGGAAGGCTGCGATCGACGAACGAGAGTAGAAATAGAACGGAAGAACACAAGCCAAAATCGTCGTGACGATGTTAACGACAGTGAACGGGATATCCACCCGAGTTTCACTAAGCTCCGGCGGGACTGAGCTGGCGGTGGATATTCGGATGTCGTTCGTTTGACTCATAGCTATCCGACGAGATGGATGTGGTTGTTCGGAAGCGCCGAACCCTGGTTCGTTGTTTGCCCGATGGCGTTGCGATAGTTTGCGAGCGGTCCAATGACGACCCATCTTTCATGCGTTGATTCGGTCCGAACTCGTCTCACTTTCAATGTCACCCAAGGTGTTCTAATGCATCCCGCTTGTTCATTCCTTAGCTTGCATCGTCGGCCCCGCTCTGAAACGTTCCCTTGCAACGCCTACCGCTGGCGCCGGCGATATATTAAGAGGACAGCCATCAGAAGAATGCCTGCCGGAATCGCCGTCACTGGCCCGTTGACTAAGGAAGCCAGTCGTCTGCCGGCAGATGGTGACGGCGATGGTGATGGCGATGGTGATCCCGAGGCCGATGGCGATCCCGAGGCCGATGGCGATCCCGACGGCGATGGTGATGCCGCTCCGTTCGCTACCGGAGAAGGCGCAAAGACCGGCTCATCGTTCTTCTTGTATTCTGCGTCCACCGCTCCTTCGAAGAACGGTTTCATGGCATTCAAGAGTTGCCGTCGCCTGGCCGCCTCCTCAGGCTTGAGCGCAGGCACGTCATTGATCTTCTTCATGTACTCCACGATCGCCCGCCGCTCATCTTCACTTAGCAGTGGCCCGATCACTCCTGGCTTGGCCCCATCACCTGGCTTGGCACTGAATTCGTGGCCCGCGTTCGAGTTACCCACCTTGCTGGTGTTCATTCTGAAACCACGCTCGAACCAACCAGACTCGAATCCCAGATTGTCCGGCTCAAACTCGGTCTTCCCTATGTAAAACGTCGAGGCCCGATCCGCGACGGGACTAAGCAACTCGTACATGTTCTTGACTGAATGATTGTGGAGGAACGGAGCCGTAGCCCAATAGCCCGCCATGGGCCTGGCCGGATAGGCAAGAGGCGCCCGATATATGTTTTTGCGATAGCCTTCCATTGTACGGCGGCCAAGTTCGGCGTTAGGAAAGACGCCGGCCGTAATCCACTCATCCATCACAACCTTATTTCTCGGCTGCTCAAACCACCAGTTCATGGCCCTGGTAGTGACGAACTGAAGACCGTTTCCTATATTGAAACCGAGATTCTGCTTAGTCGGGTCGGCAAATTCGCTCTTTGCGAATTCGGTTCGGAACGTGCCGTGACCGGGGGACATCGCCCCGGGTTGTGCACGCGCATTGAAGTTTACTGCGTCATTCGGGTCGGTTCCGATCACGTCCAGACGATAGAGCGGAAGCTGGAACAACGGCGTATCACTCTCACACTTTGCATCCGTGATCGGATCGCACGGCGGCGTGCCGCCCTCGGGTACCTCGCGCACTGGCGAGTGACAACGCGCGCAATATCCCGTCTGGTCGGCAATCCGTTCCTCGTTACACTGCACACCGGTGTTGCCGCCACAGTACATCTCGTCTCGCGGATTCCTCGGATTGGTCCAAACTGCGTCTTCGTATAATTGACGTCCCCGCTCCGCCAACCCCTGATCAATCGGACCGAAAATATCTTCCGGGTAGTGTGGGTGCTCCAGCACCGAAAGCAGGGTTTCTATCCAAAACAACTTGTCAATGGGATGCGTGGTTCGAAATAGCTTCGCTGGATCGGGGTTCGTGATGTCGACAATCACATTCACCCCCCACGACTCAGTGACGTTGCGGCCAAGCGGTTGACGAATCCCCGTGGTCGACTGGACCCAGTCATAATCGTGCGTGTACCAAAGGGGCGGAAAGCTAACAGGGGAATTGCCTACCCGGGTGTTTACTTCCTGATCGAGGATAGCGAACTGGCCATTCCCGCCTCTGCTCAACGCGTCCGTTCTCCCGGGGCCCTCTCTGGTCACGTACGTTCTATCCACTGCGGCCCTAATAGCATCCGTAATCAGCGGCCACTTGGCATACTGATCTATCTGTTGTTTTAACTTGTTGCGCTCTTCGCTGTTATCCGGCTTTCCTTCCCGCGCCAGCACCTTTTTGGCGAATCGATCGAATTTCGTTGGCAGATAACGAGTCGTAAAAAGAGTGGTCGTCATGGTCTGGCTGAAGTCACTAAAATTCCACATCGCAGGCATGCCATCGATGCGAATTGCCAGTCCTTTGTATGTAAGCTGTCCAGTGTGACAGGCGGCGCACGAGAAGCTCAGCCACTCCTTATGCCCAAGCCCGAGGTCCAGCACTTCATCCGGGACCGTCGCTTTGGTTACGCCGATGGGAAGAAGGTCCGGGTTGTATTTCGGGCGAGGATCAGGCAACAGTCGGTACGCGCTAACGTTCTCGTTGGACCGAAACGACTTCGTATTGTCAAAAACACGCGTGAAGCTGGGAGGCATCTCAAGAGCCAGGAACCAACTGTACGGCATGATCAGCGTTCCCTGGTCGGTCTGGTAGTATTTCTGTCGCTGATCCGTCGTCCATCCCTGCTCCAACCAAACCGTGTCATAGCTTGTCACGGGCGCTGGAAGCCGGCCGTAAAAGAGATACGTAACGGCCAACCCGCCAACCAACAGGAGCAGCACCGAGTAGCGAAGCCACTTGATGCGCCAGATCGCAATTGGAATTATCGCCAGAGCGGAAAATATTGTTCGGAAAACCAGGTAGATCCACTTAAACAAACGCATTTCTCTTCTCCTCGTCGTCGTTCACGTGTTTCCAGTACTGCTTACAGAATCCTCTTGTCTTTCAACTGCGGATGTCTGAATTTCAAGCGGTGGTCACACGAATCAGACGTTACGCTTTCTTCGAGGGTGATCTTTCCGAGACGCTTATAGTCCCTACCACCCGTCGGCAGTTCTTTGTCTGCTGTGAAGATCTCGAATATCAGTCTGCCGTCCTTGTAGTTTTCTACCCTGAGCTCGTTGCGAAAATCGGGCGTGTCGACCATGCCGGAGCCACCCCAGCCCTTGATCATCATCCACTTTGGGGTAACCGCTTTTTTTACGTCTTTCACCCCATACTCACCCAGGCGATACAACGGTCTCATCACGGGGTTCCAATTGGCGCGGATGAATGAGGCGAAGGTTGCGGCCACTACCCAAAACAATTTCAGTACGTCAACGTTCATGCCGAAGGGAGGATGATTCGAGAGTTCGACTCCGGTGAAGTGTCTCGCCTTGGTTCCCGCCAGCACATCGATGGTGAAGAAATCTACGGTCTTGACACGTTGATCAGGATTCAGAGTCGGAAAAAGTTTTCCGGCAAAGGCGAATCCACGAAATTGCCCCTGCAGAGTCTTGTAGAGAAGCACGGAACAGCGCGTTACGATCAGCGCCTTAGTGCCCCGCGTGAACATGCCGGTGTAAGGCGAGTCTTCTGTGATCTCCCACTTGCCCGTCAGCGCGACTCCAACCGGATGAACCAGCCGCTGGAAATGATCGACGATGTCGTGCTCATTCCTCAGAGCCCGGCGGCAGGCGACCAGTAAGGCGTTGTTGAGACCGCTGTACAGACTTCCCAGCGTGATCGTGTATGACGGCAGCGTCTTGTAGGGATCGCTGAAGACCTGATCCCGGACTTCGCGAAAAGTCGATCCCTGGTAGTCACTCGAATCTGAGTCTGATTTCATATCGTCAGCCTTTGTTGCCAGATCTGGCGCTCAGGAGCCCACCGATCCATCGACCTGAAAAACATGCCGGGTGAAGTCGTTGAGAAAAAGCCCTTCGGGATCCATCTGTTGACGGATCTGGTTGAAGCTCTCCCAGTGCGCGCCATAAATCGATTTGAAGTCGAGCTTGGGATTGTAGGATTTGCCCCAGTGGGGCCGGCCACCGAGCGACAACCAATGCTCTTCGACCTCCTGGTAATACTTCTCGCTCGGGGTACCGATGTAGGTCACCGCTTCGAACATGCAGGTAGTCTTGTTTCCAACCGCCGGCGCCATAAAGGCGTTGCTGCTCTTGATGAACCGGCAGTGCATAATGAAGTTCTGAACGAACTGGCGGCCGCGCTTGTAGTCAATGATCCACGGCGAGGTGCACGATTTTTTTGGCCTGGCATACTCGCAGACCTTTTCAGTGACGATCTGGAAAGCGCTTCTGAAGTTGGAGAAATCGTCGCCGTTGTCGATCGCGTAAGACAGGTCGTAGAGACGCCGTGGGAAATAGTTCTGATAGTGAAAAACGTCCGGCGTGGACGCGATGATGGTCTGTTCCGGCGTTGCCGCCATAAGCGTCTTCTGCAAAATCGGAGTGAGAGACGGGCATTCCGTCGCGACCTTGAGAATGGCATCCGAGGTAGCTCCTAACATCCGCTGCCTGAGGTTTTCAAACCGGCCGGGCGCCTTTATGTCAGGGACGAAGTACGGCACCCGGTCCCAGGTTTTGACCCAGACTTTATCCGTAAACGGATACCAAAAGTACTCCAGGTAATCGTGCTCTTCGTACAGGCGCTGCACGTCTCTGAGCGCCTCACCTACCGTCACTTTCCCGGTATCGGTGGCTATCAGCTTAAACTCCGGTTCGCACTGGAAAGTTACGTTGACGATGATTCCCAGAGTCCCCAGGTTGACCTGGGCCGCCCGCAGCAAATCGGGATCGTCTTCACCGATTTCCACCAGCCGGCCCTCGTAGTCGAGGATCGTCATGCCCACCACCAAATCCGACATCGTTCCGGTATGTCGACCGCAACCGTGGCAGCTGAGCGCGACCGCTCCCGCAACGCTGATGAAACTCGGAGCTGTTGTGGTGAGAAGGCTGAGACGATTCTGACGCAGGACCTGGTCAAGTTCTTTGAGCGTCATACCACCTTCAGCCGTGACCCGGTTGCTGCCGTCATTGTGTGCCCAGGCACGATTGAGATACGGCGTTCTGACGATGATTTGGTTTTCGTTAGTCACCACCGGGCTGCCTGAGAAAGACGCCGAATACGAATCATCGCGGCCACCCCCGGAGACTCGAATTGATTTTCGCTCGTACCGACCCTTCTCAATTACCTGGCGCAGCTCGTCGACGGTATTGGCGGTGCAGACCTCTGCGATGCACTGGTAACTGTCTTCCCAGTTCCGCCATTTTTTGTACTTACGTTGCATGTGGGTGTGCTCCTTCTCGAATAAGCACCTAATGCGACGGAGGTGGAATCAGTTCGTCATAAACATCCGCGCGCGCGCGGATCATGATGATCCCGAGGTAGGCCATCCACATGTACGAGATGTACCAAAAGAACCCGGAGACGTTGAACAGCAGCTGCATGTTAATTCCAGGGATCACGCTACCCAGCGGTCCAAGGTTGCCAATGAACTCGCCTATGGCCGTTATGATTGCGACGTACCCAAGCCACGGTTTGAACATTGGCGACTTTATGAGGACAAATCCTGCCAGCAGAATCCATAGCGCCGTGAGATGGATTCCTACTGTTTGGCCGATGGCGTACCCCGCGTAGTTATTGATCATGTTAAAGACGATCGTTACCGTCTCCCGTGTCTGCGGATTGGTTGTTCCAAACCAGACATTAGCTAGATAGGGGTATACAAATATCCAGCGAACTGCACCGAGAAACTGGAGCGCCCAGGCGATTATTCCCATCACGGTAGCGACGGACAGCCACGGAATCCGTTCCGGTGCCACGACTCTCTCGAACATTACAACTGCGGCGATGTAGGTAACTCCGGGGATGAGGTAGAGATACCAGGCCAGAATTCCGGTCGTGCCGCTCTCATGCACTTTTGTAAGCAACGGCTCGACACCCGCAAATTGGATATCGGGAAATCCTGAGATAGAACCCAGGACTCTGGAGTTAACGAACAGCCACAAGGGAGTGATGATAAAGATGAAGCCAGTTAGCTTCCGGAAAGTGACGGCATTCATTCGCATGCGGTTTCTCCTTCTTTGTATGCTCTCTCGGCCATGTTCAGCCCGTTGAGCAGCCACCTACGTGCGGAAACGCTTTTTGAGCTATGCGGTCAGCGGCGAGTCAATAGCTAATCAGCGTTCGATGAACAACAGAACCGCGAGCAGCGATGCGAGAGATAAGTCTGATTGTGCGAGGACACTTCGTATTCCAGTGGTCTACAACCGGACTGAAATAGTCAGAACCACCCTTGCTTGAGAATTCATTACCACGTGGACGAAACGCCGACAGCGCGTCGAGTTGCGGGTGTGGGGACGTTGCGTCAACTCTGGACTCAGAGAGCTTCTACTCGTGAGATTTTGCCGGCAACCAGTCCAGGTTCCAGGCCTTGAACACATCGCGGATATAGCTTCGTTTGCGACGTCTGGATGCTCCGTTGTTATGCAAAATCGATCCGAGGATATATTTGTAAGCGGTCAACGAGCTCCAGCCGAACAGAGGCTTGCGCAGCTCGGCGGGCGCGTAAAACAGAAACCAAAAATACATCTTGGTCATGCCCCAGATCGTGAAGGCTGGGGTGGTCCGCGTAGTCGCTTCGTGCCAGTGCCAGTAAGTGGGCACGTACTTTATTCCCTTAAATAGCCCTCGTATTTTTTTGGCTCCGTCCGCGGGGCTCGTCAGGCCGTCGCGCACACTATCCATTTCGGCGAGTGCCTGGCGGTAAAGCTTTTGAAACTCGGGGAACTTACCGCCGAGCAGCACGGAGTAGGGTTCTTTTCCTGTTTGATCGAGGACACTCTTATCCCCCGACTCTATGTATTTCAGATAGAGACTCGCGTTTAGACACGTACCGATGAATAGCCCCACCACCCAGACACGGAACCACGCATCCCATAATTCGAAATCGCGAAACGACACAAACGAGCTACTCACCATCTCGTCCGCGTAACCGATGTTGTTCTTGAAAAACACATTCAGGTGCTCGAAGTTCTCAACTGCGAAATCGTCAGAGGCAAAGGCTTTGAGCAACTGGCCACCCAGCAAATCAACCCACGCGGTCGTCAGAGCAAGACCCGTCGAGTAAAGCGGGTCGATAAAAAAGCCTGCATGCGATAGCAATGAGTAACGGTGACCCGTGATGTTTGTGGCTCCATACTGAAGCCGGCCCGTGCTGATCCAGTTTCGCACTGGCTTTGCTCCGTCGAACTGCCGGACCATATCGGGAAACTTGTTCACGTAGGACCAGAATTCCTCTTCGGGATCAATGCCGGTTTCCGGGTGAATCCGCCGGTTAAGCACCAGCCCGACGCTGCATAGCGGATTAGTGCTGTCCTGATGGTTGTTGAAGGGAATGATCCAGAACCAGCCCCCTTCGAAGACATGATGCAAAGTGCTCTGCGACAACGGATATTTGAGGCCGTGTAGCTTCTGCGAGGATCCGACCTGATCGTAAAGTTTGACGCCCACCATGTGCGTGAAAATGGCTCGGGTGTTAGTGCGGAAGTTGTCAGGATCGTCGCGCAGGTTGAATTTATGGGCCAGCACAGACTTCATGCCCGTGCCGTCGACCAAATACTTTCCTCTGAAAGTTTCTCCTTTTTCGCTGGTGAGCGAGACGTGATCTTCCTTAATGTCGAATTCCGCAATCCGAGTCTGCTGGCGGACCTTCGCTCCGTAGCTCATAGCCACGGCCATCATGTATGCATCGGTATCCTGCCGGAAGAAATGGCAGTCCGGCCCCATCGGCGGAGCCAAAGTGGGGTACTGGAGTGTCTCGGTGTCGGCGAGTTCCTTGCCTTCGCGCTGGTACAGAAAACTAAACGCTCTCTTCACTCCACAAGCCGGACTGATGTAGTCGCGTGTCGGATGAAAGGCGCTCAGGTGAGCAATCTCCGGCAGATCATATTTGCGTGAGAGCAGTTTCAACCTGAAGTTTGTGTCCGGAGTTGTGGCTTCCCCGATCGCAAACCGCGGGTGACTCTCCGAGTCCAGCATTAAGACGTTGAGATTATGCTTGGCGAGGATAGCGCCCAGCATCGTCCCTCCTATGCCGGTACCCATGATGATGACGTCGTATTCAGTTTCGCTTGTCATATCTCCCTCACAATCCCATTTCGATCAAAATATAGAATCAACTTGCCTGACAGGTTCCCGTTCCAGATGCCGTTTCACTCGATCGCGCAAGGCCACGTAACACTCGTCCCACTTCTCCTGCTCGGAGCCTTGCCAGGAATCAAAGTAGTCACGCAGTTCCGCGCGAATGATTCCGGATGCTTGTCCTACGGAACGATCTAACAATTCCCAACAGACTTCGTCGGTCCATTCAGCAGGGTTCATACCTTCGTGACGCATATGAGCGGCGAAAGGAATACCGCTGAGCAGGTCGGATCCGAGTGGTCCAGCCAGATCGCGCAAATGCGTTGCGGCCCCGCTGGGTCCTCCGCCCGCATAGGCCAGCGCGGTACCGATACCAGCCCACATTTCGGGCTGGCGATCGCTCTCAAACCGCGAGATCGCGTTGGCAATCGTGACCGGGTCAGCACCAAACACCCACCACATGGACCGTCCAACACCGGCGTCGAACAATCGACGGTTTTGTAACTTAAACGACGCCGGAGCCGGCTGACGCTTCTCAATGAAGCGTTTCCATTGAAAGAAACCCTGATGGAATCCATAGCCGTCCGCCAAACACCACGCAGTCATCGGATCAAGCGCCCGTTGATAAGATTCCAAACGGCGCCGCCCGAATGGCGCCCGCGCAATCGCAAAACCAGCCCCTACCATGGTGATGAACTTGTGGTGCTGAGCCGCGGAGCGTGTGAACGCCGCCAGCCGACTTTCGGAGCGACCTACGAACAGATCGCTCAAGCCGAAATACAGTCCCGCGCCTTCATAAGCGAATCCGACAAATGCCGATGAAAACGCCGCGTCCAGGCGGTTGGAGACCTGGACCATGTCTGCCTCGCCGAGCGCTATGTTGTAACCTTCGATGAAGGCGTGGATGACACTTTCCAGGTGGCCTCGGCTTCCCGATCGAAAACCGGGAAATCCTCTTCGTGAAAACGACGCTTCGTTCGGTGAGAGTTCGAACAGCCGCTTCTTGAGCTGAGTTAGCGGCAGCGTCAGATTGCTTCTCACATGTGTTGCGGTTGACATGAGTCTCTACCAGCCTTGGGAAGAAATGCCTCCGTCCATGATCAGGACGCTGCCGGTGAACAACTTGACCGGCTCACTGAGCAAATAAGCAATGAAGTGAGAAACATCGCGCGGCTCACAAAGCCTCGTGTAGGCGGTATTGCCCTCCCATTGACTGATCAGGCGTTTGCTCTCTGGCCACTTATTGAGGAGATCGCCATAAACAGGCCCGGGCGAAACACAATTCACCTGGATGTTGTACGGCGCAAACTCGATCGCCATTGAGCGTGTCAACGACTCGACTGCCGCCTTTACCGTGCCCATGCATCCGAAATAATCAACGTAGCCGTGTGCCGCCGGTGACGAGAGCGTGATGATCTTGCCGCCGCCGCGAAGACGCATGAGCTTAACCGCACGCAATGCACTCTGGTGCAGACCAATCACATTAGTCCGGTAAGCCTTTTCCCAGTGCTCCACGGTTATGTCTTCAAGCCGGGCCAGCATGCCGTTGGACGCGTTCCCGATAAAGAAATCGAGATGGCCAAATCGTGCTTCGATCTCGTCGAACACGCGATCGACATGTTCCGGGTTGGCCATCGAGCCCCACAGGTGTAAGGCATCGCCGCCCTGGTCTCGAATCTCTGCCGCCGTCTGTTCGCCTTTCGCTCGAGAGTGGAATGAGTTGATAACAACAGACGCGCCCAAATCTGCCAGATAAGCAGCGATATCTTTGCCCAGCCCTCTCCCGGAGCCGGAGACGAAAAGCACCTTCCCTGTAAAGGGTTTGTTATTGGGCTTCTCGTACGAGTACAGGGCTGAAGCCGTGGACTCGACGTCAGAAGTCATAACGGCCTGAAGCTCGACGGATGCCGCCGCAAAATTCGCAGTTCTGCCTTGACCATTCGAGGGGGCCAACATTGAATCGGATGATTGTGATTGCGGCGGTGGCCCACCGGTGTAGGCTATTAGCCCCGCGGCGATGTCGCGAAGCGTGCGAAATCCGTTACGCGGAATCTCAAGCTCCGCGGGAATCTGATATCGTTCTCGAAGAACCGAAAACACTTCGCCCAACTTCACGGAATCGATACCCAGGTCCTCTTCGAGGTCGGCGACTGGATCAAGAATATCAAGCGGGTAGCGAGTGACCTCGGCAAAGGTCTGCCGGATAGCCTCAAGGAGATCGCTTTCTGAATGCTGCCCGTTCGCTGATTGAGAAATCGCAGCCGGAGCTTCGGCCTTCGCTGCTGCGCCATTCCCATTAACCGCAGGCGCGGCGGGCGAAGCGGATAAGGAAAAGTACTCCCCCAGCGCTTCGGTAATGCCGGCTATTGTCTTTAGCTTTTCGCGAGGAAGATCGAGTTGTTCCGGCAGCCCATACTGTTCACGCAAGACCGCAAACACTTCACCCAGCTTCACGGAATCGATCCCCAGATCCTCTTCGAGGCCGGACGCCGGGTCGAGCACGTCGAGCGGATAGCGCGTCACCCGCGCGAAAATTTCTTGAATAGCTGCTACACCGCCGAAGCCGTTCTTGCCAGATCGATGTGCGTTCCCCGCTTCGTTAGCACTGGATACATCTTCCGGCGCAGGAGTCGTCACCACGGCCGCATCGCCCAGGTAGTCGCGCAGCGCTTCGGCGATGCCGGCTATCGTCTTCAGCTTTTCACGAGGAAGATCCAGTTGTTCCGGTAAGGCAAACTGTTCACGCAACACCGCGAACACTTCGCCCAGCTTTACGGAGTCGATCCCCAGGTCTTCTTCCAGGCCGGACGACGGATCCAGCACTTCCAGCGGATAGCGCGTCACCTGTGCGAAGATCTCGCGGACGCTGACGTTAAGATCGTTAGTAACAGGGGCTGTATGTATTGTGCTCACTTGACTACTCCACCCAGAGGATTGATTACGGTTAAAATAAGGTTACGTGTGCCGGTAACCGCAACTTGTACCGGCATAACGCGGCAATGTTCTTTGACGCTTAGCGTGAACACTGCGAAGTCGCTAGTCATCGTGCTGCCATGCAAAAATCGCCCGATATCGTTCATCCCAACCAGGCCGTCGATCTCTACCCGGGGGAGATTCCAAACGGTGGCCTGCTTCAACCATCCGAGTTTCAGGACGGATTCTTTGATGGTCCACAAAAGAGTGAAGAACCAATTTGATCTGATCTGTTCCCCATCGGCGACGCGAATGGCCCAACATCTTTCCCCTTCGGAAAAGTTGACTCGGTAAAAGGCGTCGATCCTTCGAACGGAAGCTTCGATGTCGATCGCGGTGGGCTTGCCAAATCCTATTGCTGCGCAGGCCACTCCGCGCGAGTGCGACAAAGAAACACTTTCCGTACGGGCCTCCCCACACCAAATGATGTTTGGCCTCTCGCCGTTCGTAACCACCTCCACCTTCTGATACATCCATGGCGAATAGTCGCCGAGAGTTGCTGAGGAAAGTTTCGAAAGAGTGGGGCTCCAGTCTCTGGCCTGCGCTTCCGAAGACAACTGCAGCCGGTTCAAGAAAATGTATTTAGCTGCCAGGCGCCCGGCCAGCCACTCACTTTTCCGAGTTTGGCTTTTCAAAGCCATATAGTTGGCTTTCTCGCCCACGGACAAATACCGTGTGTATTCGTCGAGCCGCAGTTCGGCCGTGTCGAGCAGCCCCACATGGCAATCACTGGAGCCGGACGAATCAAACTGTGGCATTAAGTGTGGCATTCTTTACTGCTCCATATCTTCGACAGACACCATGCTCAACAACCAGCAACGTATTTCCCTCACCATCGTGCACGGCAACGGGACCGATGCTCAGCAAGTCACCTTCGAGTCGCGGATTCAAGCCACTGAAAGTTAAGGTTCCCGGAAGTTTCGAGGGATTGAATTCGGCAAAGTCGAAATAGATCTTCATCACTTCGCAGTTATCAGGCACAAACACCGGCAGGGAGTTGTCAGGCCCGATTTGAATCACGCCGAATCGCCAAAGTGAATCCATCAACACAATCCTGGACAACACGGGATCGGAACCATTCAGCTCGAGGGATCCAAAGATCGCGCTGCGATGCTCGCTCCCAACCGTGAGGTTTTTTATGGCGTTGAATGGACCACTCAACCGCACAGGAGATCCCTCCATCACGTATGGATCAGGGAGGGGCCGTCCTTCGGAGCCATTCAAGTGGAGTGACTTCGGAGCCGCCGGCCGCGTGGCGGACATCCTGACCACAATCTCATGTTGGAGGATATCTTTTTGCAGAACGACCCCGGTGGTATGGACAAAATCTGACAGAATGCGGACCTCTATCAGGGTCTGCACGTCGTCCTCGGAAATAACTCGGGCTGCTACTCGGATTCGTGTTTCCCGGCTCGGATGAACCTTGATGAACCTGCGAAAATGCGCTTGTTCAAATGAGAGAATTTTTAGATTCGGCCGAAGTTCCTGCGCGGCTTCGCCTACGACGGCGATCATGAAAGCTCCCGGCATCGTGGGAACTCCCTCCACCAGATGATTGCGCAAATACGGATAGCTCTCGACCGAGAGTTCCCGTTCGATCAAGTGAACGTCCCGCTTCCCGTTTCCGGCTAAAGGGGATTCCGGAGCCGGCAGTGAATCCGTTGGGGCAGAAGTATTAATCGCGACCTTGTAATACTCGATCTCGCCATCAGCCAGGAGTATGTTGATCGGCACGGTGGGCGCGCCATTCATCATGGCCGAGAATATCTGCTGTCCTTCTTCTTTGGTGACTCCTCTCAATTTTCGAGAGGCGGCCAGTGCCGCAAACTCGGAGTCGCGAGTCATGCCAATCCCAGCCCAACCCAACCACGCCATCGACGACCAATAGCTTTCGGCTGAGTTCATTAAGGCCGCGATGCGATTCATCGCTTCGTTGGCTGCTCCGTAATCCGGTTGGCCATCGTTTCCCATGTAGCTGAATACCGAGGTCAGGATGTGAAAATGCGTTCGCTGTCCCGCGCCATATTTTTCGCAAGCCTTATACAGATGACTCAGGCCGCCCAACTTCGTGCCGACGATCTTCTGAAAGTCTGAAAGCGATTTCTTCGTGAGCGCCGTCGAAACCTGGACCCCTGCGCCATGCAGAATCAGATCGACGCGGCCATATTTCTGATAAGTCGACTTCACGAGCTCGTCGATTGCTGTCTCACTGGTTATGTCGACGCCGTGATATTCATACTTTTCAGAAATGGCTTGCATTCGTCTCGTGACTTGCGCCACTTCGTTTGCTGCTCGATAGGCCAAATACTCACGTTTGAGATCCTTAATCTTCCTGGTCTTATCCCGTGCCAACTGATCTTTGTAGAATTGGGCTTCGTAATTTTGGAAACCCTGCTCATCCATCTCCAGGACTTCCGCCGGAATCAAAGATGGTTCGGTCCGCCCGAGCGCGATCACTCTGCAACCGAATCTTCTGAGCAGCTCTTCCACCAATACCGCCGTCACTCCCCTTGCACCGCCCGTGGCGATCACTACTGAATCCGAATCGAGATAGGGCTGCGCGTCCTTCGCCAGATTTTCGACCGGCGCCAGCGCGAAGGTGCTTCGAGTTCCTCCCCTGTAACAAACTTCTACTTCACCTCTCGCGTGCCCAAGCTCGATTTCGACCTGCCGCAAGGCCTTAAACAAATTCACTTCATCGGTGTTAATGGCGCGGCAGAAGGCGCCGTCCAATTCCCGTGAAAGCGACTTCATGAATCCGGAAGCGACACCCGTAAACGGATCGAGTTGCTCATTCCTGTACGCGCCGAGACAGAGAGAGATTACCGAGATTTTCTCAAGCCGAATTCTTTCATAACTGTGCCGGCACACGGCGAACAACAGATCGATCCAGTTAAGTTCGTTTCCTGAGTTGTTGAGGAGGAGCGTTTCCCTGGTTTGGCCCTCTAAAGATTTGATGGCGATCACGGTGTCGAATTCCAACGTCGCCAGGCTAGTCAAAGAATTTCGGATAGTGTCTTCAGAGGTCAGGTCAACGGGCAACGACTTCGCCAACCGAGTGCCGGAAGGGCAGACCACGTTGTATTCGAAAGCCGCCAGCGCGCCGGAGTTTTCCAGCGCCAGCCAATGGTCAGCCTGATCCGTGAGAAACAGGATCTTATGGCCCTTCAGCATCCTGGGCTCGCCCACCGCTTTTTCTAACATCAGTTGCGGTGTGAAGTAACGAATCGGCGTCCCCTGTACGTATGCGTAAGTCCCTGGCCCAGTCGGTGCCGCGGTTTCTTCCCGAGCCGCAGTTGCCGGATCGAAAATCAATCGTTTGCCCGCCAGAGCGCCGCTCCCCAGCTGCTTGAAGACCGAGCGCAAACTCTTTTCGCGGGACTGCTTGATGGCCCTCAGTATCTCGGGTGCTCCCCGCGCCCCTCTGTAATCACGCCCCGGATCAATTTCGGTTACTTCTTGCCCGGCGACATCATTTCTTTCTTCCGATTCCAGCAAACTCAAAGTGCTTAGTACCGGCAAGCCCTCACGCCGCGCAGTTTCAAGTGTGGTGAGCGCCAAAAGGAAAACGGCTTCCGCCTGGTTGCCATGACTTACATTATTAGCGTTGACTCCTCCGGCCAGGACTATTTTGCAACTATCGTGAGCCAGGAGTTGGCGGGCAACAAAAAGCGCTTGCAGGGTCGAATTGTCTGCCATGTCCACGACAATGTTCGGTCCCTTCAGATCAAACAAGTTGGCAATTCTGCCGGCGGTAACATTTGGCATTAACCCCGGCAGGGTATATGGACCGGAAGCAACGTTTTGAGCACAAATACGTTCGACCAGCTTATCCACAATACGGTCGCGGTCGGCATTTGAAAGCTTGCCGTTGCCGTTGTGTTCTCGAACTTGTCGTCGCAAACGGTCGGCAAAAATTCGTTCGTTCGCTCGCCGCCCACGTTCGGTTTTCGATTCAAGTCCTAACACGACACCGATGGAATTTTTGAATTGTGGCCAAGTCTCGGGCATCGTCGAGAATGTCTTTTCAGCCGCAAGAGCCGCCAGATATTGACTGGCGTCCATGTGCTCGGTGACATCGGGTAGCAGCATTTTCCTGGCCGGGAGGTGCAGCGACTCTCTCTTGAAGTGCAAGGCCGGCAATGGATCTTCGCTCATTGATCCATCAACGCCTGGAAATAAACTGCCCACGCCGATCACGGCCAGCGGCTCGGCAACCTTCTTCTCGACCTTAAAGTTGGCGCAGAGGTTCCGATGGTAAGAGGCATCAAATTCCTCCAGAATCAAGTGCGCATTGGTTCCTCCAAACCCAAAGCCATTGATAGCTGCTCGACGGGGATAGCCCGCGACATTGTCAGGCCAGGGGTAAGAAGTCCTGGGGATGGAGAATTGGGAATGGGCCAGATCGATTTCCGGGCTTGGCATGACGTAGTTGTATTGGCGGCAAATCACCCTTGCCTCCAGTGCCTTGCATATCTTGATCATCGATGCGGCGCCCGCGGCCCAACCCGTATGTCCAATCAGAGCCTTCACGCTTCCCAGTTCAACCGGGGGCGAGCCCGGGTCCCGCTTCAGGAATTCTCTCAAGGCACTGAACTCAACCGCGTCTCCCACAGTGGTGGCAGTAGCGTGGGCCTCGACGTATTGAATTGTGTTTGTGTCGACACCGGATCGTTCGTAAGCACTCTGTATCGCCAGCCCCTGCCCTTTCGATTGCGGCACATTGATCGAGGGGCTCTTGCCGTCGCTCGACAGACCGATGCCGCGAATAACGCCAAGTATTCGATCATCGTCCGCCATGGCATCGGGCAATCGCTTTAGAGCAACGATGCCGGCACCGTCGCCAAACACGACGCCGTCGGCAGAGGTGTCAAAGGGACGGCTCTCAATATGTGTAAGTCCTCGAAATTGCGCGAAGAGGGTGTTGTTGGCCGGTCCCGGGGCAAACACGCCGCCAGCCAATACCAGGTCGCACTCGAAGTCCTGCAGAGATTTGATCCCGAGGTATGTCGAATAAAGCGAGGAAGAGCAGGCGGTGTCGACCACGTACATCGGAATCCCATTTCCGAGAAGCTTTTCAACCACGGAGCTATAGAGCTTGTGCTGAGTGATCTTTCCAGCGTCGCCGTTCTTGTAACCCGATATGTCCTCCAGCGTGTCGGCAAACGCATGACGAAGGTCTTCCGGTTCATCAAGATTTTCCAGAAGTGCCGCTACGCTTTCAACAAACAGTGCGTCGTCGTATTCCTTCGAACCATCGGCCGTGGCTCCAAGGATGCACTGCAACTTGATAGGTTGAGACGGATTGAGAGGGACCTTAAGACGTGAGATCGTCTGCGCGAGTGCAAGCGCTAGAATTTTTTGGCCTTTCGTAAGACTTTCAAACTGATCCTCGGTGTAAGCGGCTGAAAGCAACGCGGCGTCGTATGGCACGCTCGGAATACTGCCGTGCAGCAGAGTATAAGTTTTGTCAGGCACGATTTTTACCTGACCGCCGTTGTTCTGGACCAGGAAGTCGAGAGCAGTTGAGGGATCGGTGTCAACCAGATTAGAAACGCCAGAGACACCGCTTAGGATAT
Source organism: Pyrinomonadaceae bacterium (assembly GCA_963702045.1). Taxonomy (GTDB): domain Bacteria; phylum Acidobacteriota; class Blastocatellia; order Pyrinomonadales; family Pyrinomonadaceae; genus JACMLC01. The sequence goes on along the minus strand of OY969701.1, from coordinate 1,836,648 downwards.
TCGACCAATACTGTTCGGGATCGCGAGCTCCCGGTAAGACACAACCCAAAGAGACAATTGCAATTGGTAACTCCGCACATTCTTCGTCGATGAGCGCCGCTTGCTGCTGAGGATCGTGTTGTGGCCCCCCGCCGAATCCGTTGTTTCCGTTTGAGCCCGAAGCAACAGCTCCAACCGGCCTCGTGTCAGGTGACGAACTCTTCTCTGTTGGTGAACTACTCAGCGGGATGGATGTGACTTGAACCGAAGTCTGCGGGGCTGGACCAGATTCTGCCGAAGCCACCGGGTTTACCGGGAAGGGGTTCGCTGATGGCGATGGATCCGTCGGCGCCACGGAAAGCAGCGAATCTGCGACATGTTTAATAAGATTGGACGTGTCCTCAACCATCTGAGACATGTCCTTTACGACCAGAGACAAGCTCTCCAACAATTGACCTGTATTCATGCTCGCTGCCGGACCTTGCATCTCATCGGTGGGGATTGGAGCTTCAATCTTTCCAAAACCGAGTTCAGACAACTTGAGCAATCCTTGTTGCACATTCCCATCCAGTGGCGTAACGGACAAGGCCCTTACGTCGCCGGACTGCTCTATAAGGTTCTGTCCAATCAGTCTTGTGACGATGTTGCCGGCTCCGCATTCGATAAAGTCTCGATAGCCACTCTGATAAAGCGTCGTGACAACACTCTTGAAATCAAGTCTGCGGATAAATTGTGACGAAAGAATTTGAGCAAGGTCGGAGCCCGGCGAATAGAGCATTCCTTCCATGCAGAGGTAAACAGGGATAGTTGCCGGTCTGAAGCTGCATGTTTCCAAAGCCGTTCGAAAAGGCGCTACCGCTCGCGCGAGAAGCGATGAATGGTACGGATACCGGCTTTTCAAAAACGTCAGTGAGACACTGTGTCCGTTTACAAGATTGCTCAGCTGCTCTAACTCCGAACGCGGTCCCGATAACACCGTCTGCCGTGGTTGATTGACAACTGATATCTCGAGGGAGGTATTTCCGAATTCTTCAAGGTATCGCTTTGCACTTTCGAGATCGCACGAAATCGCAGCCATCCCGCCAGGTTGGGCCATCGACAGCGCCAGGACTCGCTGGCAAACGATCCTGAGACCGGTTTCAAAGGAATACACCCCCGCCGTGGCCAGCGCCGCCAATTCGCCGAAACTGTGGCCCACGAGCAGTGCCGGTCTCACGCCGGACTGCATTAAGATCTTCGAGATCAGCACCTCAGTCAGATAGATCCCGATCTGATCGAGATCAGGGGCCGCACTAAATCGATCGTCATGCTCTTTTGACGAGGTACTGGTAATTAATGAAAGGAAGTCACCCTTCAATAGTTCCCGGCAGATGTCATTAGCCTGATGGAAATAAGGCTCAGTCTGCGGGTATGAGGTGAGAAGCTCGTGCAATACGGTGTGCGAATACGAGCCCTGACCAGGAAAGGTGAAAACAATTCCTACATTTGTCTCTGTAGGGGCACTGCTCATGGTGGTTGAGGTCCTTAGAAACTAAATTCATTCAACGTCTCATCAATAATCTTGGGATAAGCCTTCTGACGCGGTGAGTTTGCGAGGTGCTCTCCCATCTTGCGAACCGACTCAGGAAATATGTTCTTTACCTCCCTGCTACCAGTCATGGTTCGTTCAGCAAAGGAGGGATTTTTTAGTGGTTCAAGCAAACTGAAATCACTTTTGGCACTGAGAAAATGCGTTAGTAGCGGCGGAGCCGGCACCATCTCGTGAGTATCCTTGTGCAACAGGATCATGTTCTGGTATCCGCAGGAGACCGGCTCGCCTCGCTGATCAATCACTCGGAAACAAAGCCTCACGGTACAAAGCGTAGGGTCCTCGTAGGTCAGCAAAATCGCCACCTTTTCGCCGAGACCCACCGGCGCGAGGTTAAGGCTGTATGCTTCGCGCGTCAGTACCAGGATGTTCTTTAATTGTTCTTGCCAACTTCCCTCTCCTTCAACATGGGTTTCAAAGAGTAGGGTCTCGCGGGCCATGTTCTGAAACTTAAAATTTGCCATATGGTGGTGCGAACCATACGCCATCGTATCGTGAAACAAGACCTGATACTGCATTGCGAAAAAAGGCATAGAATATCCACTGCTCGCAAACTATTTGCGTGCTACCCAAGGTTGTCGTTAGTCATCTACGTCCCCGAAGCGTAAGTACATCCGTCGCCCGTATGCAACAACCATCACCAGCGCTGAGATCAACCAAACAACGCCAATGAGGTACAGGACCCCACCCTCATATGGAGGCCGGAGACTCCATGTCGACGGCTCCGTCAGACTCAGCGACGACGCTCGGAACGAGTACCACATCTCGCTGGGGTTCATAATGAGCCGATAGCCCTGTTTATGGAATAGTACCGCCACCAGAACTCCAGCAAGAGCCGCGGAGAGGCAAAGCAAGATCATTCTGATAAACGATCGCACGGCTGAATATACTTTGCCCGCCACGTCCGCAAAGCTGAATTCGTAATCGTCCAGAAATCTCTGAGCACGATTAAGCAGGCCGTCCGCCACATCAGCGATTTGCTGAAGCTTGAGAAAATTGGAGTCGTCCGGTCCCAGCATAAGTTGCCGTACCGCGCACTTTTCGATCCGGCGTCGCGTTCGCCGCGCCACATTTTCACTGTACTTCTCGAATTCCTTGAATACGTTAATCTTCGGATAGAGTCGGGCGGCCACTGTGTCATACAACAGGGTGGCCCGAACCATCCGGACCACATTGCGCGGAAGGGGAATTTGGTGTTTTCTTACGAGTTGAAAGAACTTAAACCAGAGCAGAACCGAGCTACGTTCCCATGCTTCGGCGTGCTTACTCTTTATCGCGTAGAATCCATCCCACCAGGCATCCGTTAAATCTTTCTTGAATTGATGGATTCCACGGACGGGATCAACCGGCTCCATGATGCGGAGAACCATGTTCACCATTCCCGCAACGTTCTCCTGCGAATAATACCGATTCAACTGCCACATCAGATTTCGATCCCGCTCCGAAAAGACGCCGCAGGCGCCAAAATCAATCATCACGATCTCGCCATTGGGTCGGACCATGATGTTCGCGGGGTGCGGGTCGCCATGGAATAGTGGGCATTCGTGAAAAGAGTAGTACCGCGAGCGGACTAACTGCTTTGCCACCCTTTTAGGATCGATCCCATCAATAGCCAGTTCGAGAAGACGTTGGTCATTGTCCTGGTCTACGGCGTCGATAATCTCCTGCATCTTGCGGGCATTCACATACTCGCTGACCATCAGCTCGGCACTTGAGTATTCGAAGTAAACTTTCGGCGCAGTGACTTTCAATTTTTTGCGACGCTTATGGTAGCGCCGGAAAAGCTCCTGGTAGCGCGCCTCCCTGAGAAAATCAAGTTCTTCGAACAGCAGGGCCGTCAATTCATTCCTAAAGTTCTGCGACATTCCGGGACGCCAGATCGTGAGGATTTCGACTATATGAAAGACCCACTTCAGCGCTTTTAGATCCGCCGCAAACGCCCTCTCAATACCCGGGCGCCGTACCTTTACGGCAACCTCTTCGCCCGTTTTTAGCCAGGCCCGATAGACGCAGGAAACGGAAGCCGATCCGACAGGCTCCGGGATGAATTTTTGGAATGTCTCGGAGATGGATTTTCCCGTTCTGCGTCTGACTGCGGCCTCCACGTCCTGGAAAGGAATCTCGTCGCCTACGTCCTCCAGGAAGTCCAGCAACTCATTACAGTACGCTGGTGGTACGAGGTCGGGCCGCTGCGACAGTTGCTGGCCAACTTTGATATAAACGCCTCCGAGTTTCTTCAATAATTCGCGGAACCGGCGGGCATCAAGCGCCTGGCGTTCCTCGTCTTCCATTCTCCGTAATCGATGCCAGACGCAACCCAAATAGAACGCTGTCGAACGGTAAGTTGTCCTAAGGAGTCGAAATAAGACCCATACCCGATTGACCTTGACGGGGTCTGATCTTAAGGCGGCCTGGACTGTCCGACCGCTCTGCACAGATCGAGAACTACGCGCCACAGAGTCTGACGAGTCTGCGAAGGTGGGGGCTTCCAGCGAATTCCCTGCGACCAGTCGCAGAGGCGGTCCGCTGCTCGGATATCCCTCTCCGGCCACAATCAAGCCGTCATCTCCCGCCGTTGCTGTTACTTGGGACATTCGCAGACCTCATCTCACTAGAGACGCTCCGTCCTGGACCACAGCAGTCCTGGCTGTGGCCTCAGCGGTTTCTTTATGATAGTCAAACCCGCTTAATGCTGGTCGCGCTGGGTTGGTTGATGCAAAGGCCGATGTTGGATGGCCTTCTATCCCGGCGGCAAGTCCACTCAGACTCGGAAGATGCTGAGCGGATTAAGAGGAGACAATGGCAACGACTTACCACCCTTGCGTCGTTTCTTTTTACAGATCACGACGACAATGTGAGTACCCTTGTCATTGGGCAAGTCGGCAATGACGCGATCTACCTCGGTCATTAATCTCCCAGTGCCATTCTCGAGATCTCTGATGGCGCTCCTCTTTCTGCTGCCAAGGTCGAGTATGTGAATGTTGTGATGTGCCTCAGTGGCAGTTGTAGCAGTAGTTTGTTTTTCCATTTTATTCTCCGATCCTGCCCATTCGAGTCAAGGTTCGTGGAAAGCGCGAGGGCCCCGACCTAGAGGTAAATGGGATGTGGTGTTCAGACAAGATCCAGAGCCATGAGGAACGGGACCAGGTTCTGTGAAGAGGAAGAGGGCATTGAGTCAGCCCAACTCCAAATATGAGACATCAGTTCTGCGCCGCTAAAATAATGATTACGTTGTCAATCGACTACGCAAGCGGACAAAACACCTCAATTGAGTACGACAACTCGTACCCTCTCTCTGTGAAAAATTACGTCGCTAAGACCGAAAGGCCGGTTCGCCGATTCCACCCACGGCAGCTATTTCTCCCACGCTACCTTGGAATCGGAAAACTGCGGACAAGTCTCCTGATCGACTTTCGCCGTTTTCTTGTGTTTATTGCCTTGGCGAAATCGGTCAGTACGGGGCTGGAGTTTGCCACCGCTTCGGCAATGCCTACTGCCGCATTCTCATAGGAATCTACCAAGGCACCGTCGCGTCGGTTTCGCTGTGACTTTTTGCGTTTGCTGCGGTAGGTCTGAACGCCTCTGTTTACCGCTTTAGTGACGCGCCGCAGCGATTTTGTGGCACGGTTTTCGATATCCACTAGACGCCTCGAGCTCCGAGACGAGCCCTTCTTCTTCCGTCTGGTGTATTTCGTGATCTCGCGGGTTCTAACTTCTCGTGTCTGCGCCATGGTGGTGAGTCTCCAAATTTGAGTAAAAACGTACGAGGGTGTCAGCCTTATACTCCGATGCAAGAAATCTGTCAAGAACATTGCCAAGAAGTTTCGTTAGCATGGTGTTAGGCGGTGCGACTAGAGGCAACCTAACACGAGGGAGCCAACAGACTAGGTCGGCAACCCGACACTTCATGAACTTTGTGTTTCGAGAAATCGACAGCCGAATACTCAAGCCGACCGTCTTGCCGCCTCATTCCTGACGCTTGCGGCAAACGGTGTCGCCCAAAACCCACGAACGATCCGGGTTATTGAGAGGATTCGATAGGAGCGTGGAGCTTTGCTAAAAGTTGGGGGATTTACTTAGGAATTTTGGAGCGGGCGACGAGGCTCGAACTCGCAACTTTCAGCTCGGGAATCGCAGGGACGAATTCTTCCAAAGCTCGCTCCATCTATCACCAACTATCTCACATTCACATTTCAACTGTCATCACAGTGCGGAAAAGTTTGAGGGTTCTCAAACTTCCCTTATCGTGTCGCCTCCGCTTTCACCAACGGTCACAAACTATCACTGACCACGTGTGTGAATGTGTGTGCGCGAGCCGAGAGACATGGAGAAACGTGAATGAGCAGAAAACGAACTGGAAGTACATTCAAACGGATTAAGGGAAAGAGGATCACTTGGTGGGCGAGGCTCACATTCGTGGATGAGATGACAGGCAAACGCCGCGATTACCAGCGGCGCGCTGAAAACAAGGCTCACGCGGAGGAGCTTCGCGAACAGCTTGTAAAAGAATTCGATATTGGCGGAGAGCGTTTACTTGAAGCGCAAGGAATGACGTTCGCTAAGTTAGCAGAGCATTGCATAGAGCATCATTTCCGCGAAGCTCAGTACGACGCGGAAGGACGAAAGATCGCGGGAATTCGAGGCGTGGCGTCAGCGATGACTGCCGTCAACCCGCTGATCGAGCACTTCAGCAGCATGAAGTTGCGAGACATCACTGTAATGCACTTGACCAGCTATCGAGCGCAGAGGTTACAGACGGTCACAAAGCGTAAGACGCAACGCAGCATCGCCACAGTCAATCGTGAAATGTCCAAGATGCGGATGATGCTCAACGTCGCTGTGAGAAACGACTGGCTCGTCAAGAGTCCGTTCAACAAGGCGATGGCGGGAAGCCTGATCTCCACGGCAGACGAGCGACAAAGAGAGCGCATCCTGACTCCACAGGAGGAAAAAAACTTTGGCCGTTTGCCACATTCCGACCAGAACGCACCTTCGCGCCTTGATTGTCGCTGCGCTGGACACGGGCGCGAGGCAGGGAGAGTTGTTGGGTCTTCACTGGCACGACGTTGATTTAGATCAGCGGGTGCTGACGGTTACATCCTACAAAGGCAAGACAGTCCAAAGCCGAGAGCTTTACATCACTTCGCGGATGTTGATCGAGTTCGAGCGGTTGAAACTTGAGAAGCCAGTCGCTGCCGGAAGAGTGCTGCGTAAGACCGGAGAGAAGCCAGCGGCCAGTCTCGTATTTGGCATTACGGACAACGTGCAATGGGCCTGGGAATCGGCGCGAAGCGAGGCGGGTCTCGACGGGCTACGCTTTCACGACCTACGGCACACGGCAGCAACTCGCCTCGCCTCCGAGATGCAGGTTACGGAGGTTGGAAGAGTGTTAGGACATTCCAATCCGACTACGACGTACAGATACGTCAACCGAACGCCGGAAATGGTTAGAAGGGCTGGACAGGTGTTGGAGCAGTTTCACGCTGACACCGCCAATGAATTGGATACGGTCGCGGAACACATCCACTAGGAACGATTCCGCCAGACACACTAGGCTAAGGATAGAATCCCCCAAGTCGAATTTTATGCGCCGTCAGCTGAAAGCTGGCGGCGTATCTTTTGAACCAGCGGGAATCGGAGAGAGCAAATGATCGACAACGGAACCGGAAAGCTACACACAAAGGATGAAGCGGCGGAAATCCTTCACGTATCGCCCATCACTATTCACAGACAGATCAAAGCGGGAAAGCTCGGCAATTACCGCTTCGGCGCAAAAGTGATGATCTCTAGGCAGCACGTTGAAAACTACCTAGCTCTGTGCGAGCGCACGCCACGCATAGAACCCAAAGCGGTTGCGTAGTCTCGTTTCATCACCGGAGGTTCGCGAGCGAGGACTTCGCCACTTTGCCCTGCCTATATGGGATGGCGAAGTGGCAAAGTGAAAATGGCGACACGATTCCAGTTTGGCACTTCGACACTTAGACACGGCTATAAGGGATGGCGAAGTGGCGAAGTCGAAGTCAGACAGATAAATTCACACCACTGAAAATTAGGCATACTCGCCGCACGGACGACCCTTGGAAAAGGGTAGGGGTTATGTGGGGGGTGTGGTGTGTTCTTTTTCAAAGAACCACTATTCATTACCAGAGGGGTGTGGTGAGAAATGAGTTTGCACAACCACCTGGTCAGTTCTTTCGACCAGTGGCTGTGTTGGAAAGCTGTTCGAACAGAACCGAGGACAATTCCGCTATTTAGGAGTGACCAAATATCCGCTGGATCAAGTTCAAAATATTGACATGGAGGTTAGGGAGGATTATAAATATTTTGTAGGGTGTCCTCGCTGAACAAGCTGTTTTCTGCAACCTTATGTAGTCGTTACTGATAGGAGTACTTCGGATTCTCGCCGCATATTCCTCCACCAACTTCCAAAAACCTCTTCACCTCGAAAGGAGGGCTTCACCATGAAACTCAAGTTCCCACTTCCACGGACACGATTCGTTGCTGCTGGTCTCGTCATTCTATCCGCAGCCATTTTGGCTGTCGCTGTATGGCGCACTAACTCAGTTAGCGGAGCGGACCCACAGCAAGAGTTTTACGCACGTATCCGTGATGGTGTTGGCAACGAGGTTGCGCTTGCTGCGCCAAACGCTTCGGCTGCGACGGCGAGAGCATCGGTCGATGATCTCTCAGATTTTATGTACAGCCGAGCCGGAGTCGCGTTAAGTGAGTCGGTAAGAAACAGAATCGCGACTATGGAAGCCAGCGTGCTCGCGGGCACGACGCGCAAGATCACGCCCGATGAGTTGAGCTCGATCCTGGCCGAAACTGCCATGGAGCGAATCTCTGCTTTGACCCAACAGCAAATTGAATATGCGGCGGAAATGTTCCGGGGCTTTAATCATTCGCAATTGCCTGAGAGCTTTCAGCGCGGACGCGATAACGTCCACCTTCGTGCCAGCAGTGGCCAGAACGGAACGCCAGCCGACTTCATTGCCCAACTGGAAAAAATCAGAGGAGCGGATCAAACTTCGTTAAAGATATTCAGGGGAGCCGCAAAGAATCTCGCAGCTCAAGAGGTGGATAAACGCACTGGAATGCTAAGCGCAGCCGTACCTGATAAGTACTCCTCAGTAAAGAGTAGTATGACTCCGTTGCAGGCCATGCTGATTGCTTACTCTGTTGCAAGCGATGACCTGTTGTACGACTCGTCGGCAAACTTGCGGCTAAGGATGCAAGCAACTCAATCGGGAGTAACAGAGATAACAGGGGATGCATACCCCAGTCCGGATGGACATCGGGCCTTCGGGGCAAATGGCTATTTCTTTTCATCACCTTTGGATATCATGCTCGATGAACAAACCATAACCCGCTTGTTGGACAGGATTCAGGAAAGGAGTGTGAGCCAATGAAGAAAGATTGTCGCACTCTGATGTCCTGTTCGTTGGTTTTGTATCTTTCTGTTCCTTGCTGGGTGTGCTTGCACGCAGAGGGTCTGTAATCTAACACCCGGCTCGAATGTGGTTTATCAGGGCGGTGGAAAGAACGGAATAAGAGTGGTCGGAGCGGATGGCTGCGTCGAGGTTCCTTGCGATACCAACGTAACGCCGATTCAACCGACGCAGCAATAGCCCCGAGTCATTCCGACATCGTTGTGAACTTCCTGCGCCGTCAGTATGAAACTGGCGGCGTTTCTTTTGAACCAGCGAGAATCGGAGAAGGCAAATGATCGACACCGGAACTGGAAAGCTATACACAAAAGGTGAAGCGGCGAAAATCCTTCACGTATCGCCCATCACTATTCACAGACAGATCAAAGAAGCGAACGGAATTATCTCTCGCGTCATTCAAACGTTCGAGAAGGCCAATGAGTATGGGATGCTGGCAGATGCCTTAACTATTCAGGGCATCGTGTGGGCGCGTGTCGGAGTCCATGAAAAGTCAATTAGCATTCTGCGTCGTGCGGCAGACGTGGCCGAAAATGCTGGCGCTCTTTCCAACGCAGGGTTAGCATCGCTTTCGCTGATTGAAGAGCACGGCGGGAAGCGGCTTAATCCGACAGACCTTTATAATACATATCGTCGGGCTGACAGATTGTTGAAAGGCACTCAGGACGTTGAAGAGACTCAGAGCGTGCGCCCGCATTGTCATGCGGCGACTCTCAGGTTTGCGGCTGCACGATAAAAACTTTTCGCTGTATGGAGCGGCGCACGAGCTTGAGGCGAAGTTTATTGAACAAGCTTTGGAGGAAGAGAAAGGCAGCGTAACCCATGCCGCTAAGCTGCTCGGCATCGCACACCCAACGCTTATCAAGCTGCTCAAGGGCCAACACAAAAACCTCCTAAAGAAAAGAACGACCGCTAAGAGGCGCTTGCGAAGTATTATCAAGGCGGGACGACCGAAACAAAGGACTTAAGACGTATTTTGCAAAGCCCATGACCAAAGGAGCGCAACGTCTGAGACTTGATTCAACGCGAGCCGAGACATCAGAGGAAGCCAAATAAGAATGGTCAAGAAATACGAAGTTGCTGCTAGAAATGTGCCAAAGAAGCCGACCCCCAGTTATTAAGAATCCTTCGTAGCCAGATTCTCCGCTTTTCATAAATCGTCTGCGCGTCACTCCATCTCCAATGAAAGGCCCCGGCCTTTTTTAAGGTATGGGGCATTGTCGCTCCCTTCGCCACTTCGCCATCCCTAAAAGGCGTGTCGAAGTGATGGAGTGGAACTCTCCTCAACAACGCCTAGCTGACGCACAACTCCACCTCATAACTCGCGAGCAGGAGTTCCATGTTAAAGCAATTATTCCTGTTGCGATAATCGCGTTTTCAGGGCATAAAGACAGTGCGATGAATTTGCTTAGAACCAGCGAAGCTGCATTGAAACTAGGTGTTGGTAGACGGCAGTTAGCTCACAGCTTACAGAGGGTAAAAAGCAGAGTCGCAGTCTGCGGAAGGCTGGGGAGGCTGTCGAAGATAGGCGGCTAGAACGCAGAAGTAATGACAGATTTGTGTGTGAATGTGTGTGCGGGTGGAAAAGGCAACGGAACTTGCGTTTGCAAGTTGTTGGAAATACTGGAGCGGGCGACGAGGCTCGAACTCGCAACTTTCAGCTTGGGAAGCTGACACTCTACCATTGAGTTACGCCCGCTCGTGGCCGGCCAGGGACCGGCCCTTGTCATTTAGAGATCGGCGACTTAACCGTCTCAAACCGAGCTATTTCGCCGACCTTAATGCCCAGCAGCGTCGACAGCCTGGAAGCCCGTGCCGTTGATCACTTCGCGCAGTTTGGCTTCCGTCACTTTCGCGTCATCATACGTCACCACTGCTTCGCCTTTTTCGTGACTGACCTGTACGTCCTGTACTCCGTCTGTGGCCTTCAGTGCCTTGGCAACGGACGACGAACAATTGCCGCACTTCATTCCCTTAACATGAATGGTCGCAGTCTTGACGCTGGCGAACGCTGCGGTGAGTCCCAGCGCCAGCACAATCGCGAATGCGATCGCCAAACTAGTTGCTCTTCTGTACATGGTTAACATCTCCTTCAAAATTTCGGCTGAGTTAACAGCGGTTTGACCTGCTGGTTGAATTCTTCAGCGAGGAGAATTCCGGCGATTGTGCCACGGATAATTCCGTCGCGATCGATAATGATTGTTAACGGCAACGTCTCGTCAGCACTGAAGCGTGCCTTCGTTTCTACCGTGCCGAGGGCGACAGGATAATTCAATTTTAGTCTCCGAGTAAACCTGCGCACGCTCGCGCGATTTTCCGGCGGATAAGTGATCCCAATAATTTGTAATCCCTCTTTGCGGTGCTCGCGTTGGAGTCGAACCAGGTCGGGCATCTCCGCTCGGCACGGCGGACACCACGTAGCCCAAAAGTTAAGGAGCACTACCTTCCCTTTGTAGTCAGCGAGCCGCAAAGTACGTCCCTGAATATCCTTGATAACCAAAGGCGGCGCGTTCTGTGCTGTCTGACCAGAGGTAAGAGTCGGCAGCAACGCGAGCACGGTTATGAGAAGTAATGTTCTGATCATCTGATTAAGAGAACGTGTGCCGTCCCGAGGTCTTTTAGCGTTCGAGGCTTTGGGTATACCGAGTCATCAAATCATCCCACTTGCCCTGCGCCTTCAGGATCAACTCGCAGACTTCGCGCACTGCGCCGAATCCACCGGGAAGCTGAGTTACATAATCCGCCGCGGCCAGTGTTTCGGGCGACGAATCAGCAACCGCAATTCCGAATCCCGAACGTTGCATCAGCGCTATGTCCGTCACATCGTCGCCAATGTAAGCCGTCTCTTCGGGTGACACTCCGGCCTCAAGTAAAACCTCTTCGTAGTCCTTGACCTTGTCCCACGTTCCCTGTCTGACGTACTTCATTCCGAGTTCGGCTGACCGACGCTCGACCAGGCTCGAGGTTCGGCCCGAGATGATCCCAGTGTTCAATCCCGCGCGATGCATCAGCACGATGCCATGACCATCACGCGTGTGAAACGTCTTAACTTCGTCGCCGTTCGCCAGCAACTCGATGCGACCGTCGGTCAGAACCCCGTCGCAGTCCATCAAGAGCAGCTTAATTTGCGCGGCGACCCGATTGACGTCGCCAATGTCCGCCATCGTCACCGTTCCTCCAGATATTCGATCCCGGACAACTTCCAACCGCTGCCTGATCGAGCCAGGATAAGAACCGCTGTTCCGGATCGTTCGCGACCGAGTTGTTTCACGTTAAGCGTGACATCGGTTGCCAACCGCGCGCCGTCGGTCTGTTCGGTTCGCACAACGGTAGTCTGCCAAGCCTCAGGCTGGCTGCCGACAACTCCCTTCACAAACGTAGTCAATGCGCCGGGCAAGATCAGCGCTTCGATGTCCGCCTTTCGCCCGGCGAGAATTGCTTTGTCCAACTGAGCAACAAACGCGCGCGCGGATTCGTCGACCGGCGGTGCGGATTTCGCCGCAGTCTCGGCCTTAACTCGCCCCGCTCGCGCGGCCAACGTGCTCGCATAATCCGATTCCGCGCGTACAGCTTCTTCGAAATGCCGGACTGCCTGTGCGGCCTGACCGCGCGACAAGTTGATCTCGCCAAGCCCGATGTTGGCCCACGCCAGCGTCGCGGAAGTCGGCGCTTTGATTTCCAGCGCCGTGCGAAATTCCCGCTCTGCCTGATCAAGTCTATTCAACCCCAGAAGCGTTCGGCCGAGTAACACGCGCGACTCTTCAGCGTTCGGAACAGCAACTAGAAAATCCCGCAGAATGCTCTCGGCCTTCGCGTATTCCTGTCGCTTGAACATCCGGTCTGCTTCGATGAAAGCTTCCTCACCCGGAGCAAACCTCGGCGCGAAATCGTTGGCGTAATCGAATTGAGGATAGAGCTTGTCAGGATCGATCTCGACGCGTTTCAATCGGGCGGACGTTCTGAAAACAGCTTCGCCAAAGTTCCTGGCCGGCAAAGTCACGTCCTGTCGTAAGGTTTCGCCGCTCTCGGTCATCGCCGAGATTCCCGTGTTCACATCCAGCCCACCCAGATTGCGAAGCGCAACGACCCATTCTCCGCCGCGAGCCTGGGGAACTCCTATGATCAAATCCATGTCGGTCGGCTGGTCCAGCTCGTATTGCAGGAGCGTTTTGACGGATTCCCCTCCGCGAATAACAAGCGCTTCACGAAGCGAAGCCAGCGTCACTCCGCCGCCATCGCCCGAACGCTCCTGTAGCTGTGTCCGCAGAGTCTCGAGGAACGCATCGCGACCGAGCGCACGCTCCACCAATCGCCAAATCATGGCGCCTTTGTTTTCTACCGCGCTGTAGTACGACGGATCCAGCGGCGTCGTCATCGCAAGCGGAGCATCGCGCTTCGCGGAAGTGGCAAACGCGCTTCGCTGGCGCATTCGCTCAGCGTCAGCAAGCTCTTTTCCGTATTGCTTCTCCAAAAATAAGAGCGAAAGATGTCGCGCCAATCCTCCGTGCAAAACTCCGCCGCCTTCGCTACGAACCGCGGTCTTGCCACCGATCCAGGTCCGCGCGACGGTTTCGGCGATAGACATCGCGGTGGTCGCGTCGATTTTCGAACGACGAAACGCAGCGGTGTCGAGTAACAAAACTCCGCCGTCGTTGAAACCGCCGCCCTCCGTTACCGCCACTAACTTGATCTGCGCGTCGGGCGCCGGTCCGAGCAATCCACCATAAAATCCGCGCGCAGCGCCGGCCAGTGCCAGCATCGCTTCGGCCTGTTTTCGTTCATCCGCGCCGACGCCCTTTTGCAAATACGCAGTTATGCCGCTCGCGTTGGTCGTTCCTTCGATGACATCGAAATTTCCAGAAACAAAAAACGGCTGGCTGAACAACGTCTGTTCGAACGTTCCGTTGTTGAGTTTTCCCGACGAGACGGTCGCTTCGCCTGGCGCGCCGTTAATCTTCAAATGAAACGGGGCCGTGTCGGCGCCTCTTGGCGAAAACGGATTGCTCGGCGTGGGATACCAGAGCGATAGCGGTAGGAATTGAGTTCCCAAAGGCGAGATCGACGCCAACCCGTCATTCTCGGAAAGCGGCAACACGTAATCCACCGCTACGTTGAACGTACCGCCTGGCGCAACCGGCGCGGCCAGCGTTATCTCGATTCGCTGCTGGTTCGAGCGTGTATCCTGCGACAGTCGAAACGGCGCGACAGCATCGTTCGCTGTCACTGTTTTCACTTCGGCTTTGGGATTGATACGAAGCGTGATTCTTGAACCGGAACCACGTCCCGCGTTCCGCACTGCGATTTGAGCGCGCCCGGTAAGCGTTCGCCCCGCCAAAGAGGGCGACGCAGTTATGTCATAGCGCGCAACCTGCCAGGAGGCTTGCGGTTCGGTTTGTGTGTAAGCGGGAAGAGAAAAGCTGGCGACAAGAGCGAAGAGAACTAAAAAGGCTTTTAGGATATTCATCGTATGCGATAGGAATAGCGATCTGTGTCCGACAAATTTTAGTTTGTCGAAGCCGGGCGACAAACTGAAGTTTGTCGAACATTAATTAAGTTATGTAAAGCGCTGAGAGTTTCAAGCAACGGCGCCAGCCTCGACAGCGGCAACATGTTCGGGCCATCGGAAGGAGCGACTTCCGGCCGTTCATGAACTTCCATAAAAACAGCATCGACCCCACAAGCAACTCCGGCACGCGCGAGCGGTTCGATGTATTCGGATTGGCCGCCGGTTGCATGCCCGAGTCCCCCGGAAGCTGGAGCGAATGCGTCACGTCATAAACAACCGGAACGCCGAATTCGCGCATTATCGGAAACGAACGCATGTCGACTACCAGGTTGTTGTAACCGAAGCTTGCGCCCCGCTCCGTCAGCAAAATCTTTTCGCATCCCGCTGACCGGGCCTTGGCGACAATATTCTTTGCGTCGTGCGGCGAAAGAAATTGCCCCTTCTTAACATTGACGGCGCGTCCTGAGCGTGCGCAGGCGAGAATCAGATCCGTCTGGCGCGAAAGAAACGCCGGGATCTGAAGTATGTCGGCCACCTCTGCGACCTCATTCACTTGCGCGGCGTCGTGAATGTCGGTTACGACCGGTACTCCGACTTCGTCTTTCACTGCGCGCAGGATATCGAGTCCGGCCCGCATTCCCATTCCGCGAAAACTTTCGATCGAAGAACGATTCGCTTTATCAAAAGACGACTTGAAAACGAAATCCAGGCCCGCTGCTTTCGTTCGCGTCTGGCATTCGCGCGCCATCATCAACGCGTGTTCGCGCGATTCGATGACACATGGCCCCGCGATGATCGTCAGCCGGCCATCACCGAACGTCGCGTTGCCTACCTCGAACGGCGCTTGCCTGGATTCCGTTTCGGCTTCACTCATCTTTCGTGTCCTCGGGTCCAGCGTGCCGCCGCAACTCCTGAATGCTCTTCTCTACCTGCGACCGGTTGCCCGCGCGTGGATTCTGCGAAAGGAAAGTTTCGTACTCCGTTATGGCTTGCGGAAATCGACCGGTGTTTTCGTATAGCAATCCCAAATTGAAATGCGCGTCCGCGAAATCACCCCGGCGCTGTTCGATCGCCTTCCGGAACGACGCCTCGGCGTTTTGATAATCCTTTTGCTGAGCCTGAGCCACGCCAAGCGCGTGCAGAGCGTCGGCGTCCTGATTGTTATTTTGCTCTATCGCTTTGCTCAAAGCGATGGCCGCTTCCGGACTTCGTTTTTGTTGGAGCAGGATGACGCCCTTCTGGTAATAAGCGTCGGGATAGTTCCCGCTCCGCTGAGCGATGGCCGCGTCATATGCCTTAACTGCGTTTTCGCCGTCACCCTGCTGCTGCAGCGCAAAGCCCAGGTTGTACTGAGCCGCCGAGTAGTTTCCGTTCCTCTGCTCGATCGCTTTGCGAAACTCGCCGGCCGCGTCGTTCAGCTGGCCCTTCGCCATTAACGCTCGACCCAATCGATTGTGCGCCGTCGGAAAGTCCGGTTGAAGTTCGATCGCGCGGCGATAGTCTCGAATAGCGCCATCGTAGTCGCGTGTCGAAAAATAATAACCGCCGCGTTCGTAAAACTCCGCCGCCGACACAGGCTCGCGCGCAGGCAGCGTTTGCGTAGGTGGATTTCCAGTCGGCGTGATGTACCGGCCCGTGGCTTCCGATTCTTCTTCGGTCTTTGCGCCTACCGTACCGCGTGATGAAGTTCGGACCAGAAAACCGACGACGATCAACGCAAGCGAAAAAACAGCGATGCCGATCGACAGCAGAACAAGCGGCTGGCGAAAGCGATCGGAAAAAGTCGGCTTGCTCGAAGCAGCGGCACTTGCGCCAGCAGGCTGCGAAACTGACGGTGATCGATCCGATGACGCGCTGGCTGATGACGGCTCTTCCGATGAAGCTAACACCGGCTCTTCTTTTGACGGAGTTGCCGAGTCGAGGTAGTCCAGCACGAGTACGTCTTCCGCGGAACCGTCGCTCTCGCCCGTCGATTGATCCCTGGACCGCGATCCTCCTGTTTCGACCAGCCGTTCTTCGGCGGTGTCGGACGACGGAACCTCCGTCGTCTTTACTTTGGACGATCGATTCTCGCGCAGTCGCTCGATATCGATCACAAGACGGCCCGAAGGCGTCTGCGTACCGGCATCTCGCAAAGTATCAAGCGTCGGCGCGCTGAAACCCTCGGCATGTTCGAGCCCAAGAAGCTGCGCGGTCGCGTAAAGGTCGCGTCGAAATGCGCCGGCGTGTTCCGGTCTTTCCGCAGGCTTCTTTTCAAGCGCGTGCAGGACGAGCGCTTCAAGCTCAGCCGGAATAGTCGTGACAATTTCACGCAGGGACCTTGGAAGTTCGGCCGAGTGCTTCAACGCAACCGACAACGGAGTCGGCCCCGTAAACGGCGTGGTGCCGGTCAGCATTTCGTAAAGAATTATTCCGAGACTGTAGACATCCGAAGCCGGGGTCAACTCCGCACCGTCGCACTGCTCCGGAGACATATAACGCGGAGTTCCGATCATCACTCCGGTTTGTGTCAATGGCTTTTGTTCCAAACCCTCGGCCGCATCGCTTGCCAGCTTTGCGATTCCGAAATCCAAAACTTTGACGATCGTCGGCGCGTGCGAACGTTGGACTAAGAAAATGTTTCCCGGTTTGAGATCGCGATGGATCACACCCTCTTCGTGAGCGGCCGCGACGGCGGCGGAAATTTGAAGCATCAACGACACAGCTCGTGCGGTGTCCAGCGGAGCTTCGCGGGCAAGGACGTCACGAAGCGATCGCCCTTCGAGCAGCTCCATGACGATATAAAAAATCCCGTCGGATGTTCTGCCGAAATCCGTAACGGCGACCGCGTTGGTATGTCGCAAACGACCGGCGGCTCGGGCCTCCCGTCGAAATCTTTCCTGCGCTGCCTCGTCTTCTACAAATCGTGGGTTTAGCACTTTCACAGCGACCGGACGGTCGATCAGGAGATGCGTCGCGCTGTAAACGGTCCCCATTCCGCCTTCGCCCAGCGGCGCGTCGAGGCGGTATTTTTCATCCAGCGTACGTCCGACGAGAGGATCGGATTTCTCGGTCGCTACGGTAACGTCCGCCTGCAGCGGCGTCCCGTCGTCCGGACACTCCTTCAGCTCGTCGGCGTAGTGGCGACCGCATGTGGGGCAATGAAGCATAAGTGTTTTCAGGTGAAGTGAAGCCGGTTCCCAGTCCCCCACGTGTGAACATTCAGGCGTTGGCGTCTTTGCCGGAGATTATAACCATGCAAGAGCGGAATGTCGCAAAAGAAAGCGCGATGAGTGTGCGATCGACTGTCATTTGCTCCCCTCCCTTTGGGCGGGGTTGGGGGAGGGCTTGTTTACGGTAAAGACAAAACCAATTAGTCTTCGCGCGGGCTGAAAGCCCTCGCAGGTTCTTCTCTTGGGCATCGCCGACAGCTGCGCCCCTCCCCGAGGGAGGGGTTTCAGCTACGCTCCATCACATAACACACCAGGTCCAGCTTGTAATGATGTGCAATTCTCTCGAACTTCATCCCGACTTTTTCCATCACTCGCCACGATCCAACATTGTCAGGGTGAGCCAGCGCAATGATTCGATCAAGCGACGTATTCTCGAAGACCCATTGGAGACACGCGCGCGCGAGTTCCGTCGTGTATCCACGCCGCCAGTTCGGCTGAGTGATTGCGTAAAGCAACTCGACCTGCGGCGTCTGTTCGACGTATTGAAACCCGCAATAGCCGATAAACTCTCCGGTGCCTTTCAAAGTTACCGCCAAATGACCGAACCCCTGTTTGCGCCATCGTTCCTCAACACGGCCCAAATACGCTTTAACTTCGTCAGGTGCTGGAACCCAGCCGGGGCGAATAAACCGCATCGCCTCGAGGTCGCTGTAGAGTGCAAATAGCGGTTCAAAGTCTTCCGGCTTGAACCCGCGCAGATGCAGACGTTCGGTGACGATTTCAACCGGTGACGAAATCGTCTCAGTCATCGCCGGCAACTCCGGCGCGCTCGTGCTCGATGGCTGGAACGTCTTCGACCGTCTCCATCGACGTCTCGTTGCGAATTCGATTTTCGTATGCGGCTCGAATAAATGAAGCAAAGAGCGGATGTGCGTTGAGTGGTTTTGATTTGTATTCGGGGTGGAACTGACAACCGAGGAACCAGGGATGAGTTTCGCGCGGGAGTTCGATTATCTCAACGAACTTTCCGTCCGGCGATGCGCCGCTGAATCGCAATCCCTCGCGTTCGAGAGTCTCGCGGAACTCCGGATTGAATTCGTAACGATGTCGATGGCGCTCGCTTATCTCGTCGCGCGAACCATAAACCTCGCGAGCGAGCGAATCTTCCGCCAGCACGCAGGGACACGCGCCCAGTCGCATGGTGCCGCCGAACTCTTCTACATCAACTAGGTCGCGAAGTTTGAAGATGACCGGGTACGGTGTCTGCGGATCAAACTCGGTCGAATCCGCGTCTTTCAATCCGCAAACATTCCTCGCGTACTCGATACAGGCGGTTTGCATCCCCAGGCAAATACCGAAGTACGGGGTCTTTGTCCTGCGCGCGTAGTTGATCGCCTTTATCATTCCGGCTATGCCGCGCTTGCCGAATCCACCGGGCACCAGGATCGCATCGAAGTCTCGCAGACGTTCCTCGAAATCTTCCTCCATCAAGTCTTCGGATTCGATCCAGCGCACTTCAACTCGCAGATTGTTCGCGACTCCGCCATGCGTTAAGGCTTCGCGCAGCGACTTGTACGAATCTTCCAGCTCGACATACTTTCCTACGATCGCGATCGACGCCAGACCCGATAACGGTTCGCGAATTGTCGAAACCAGCTCGCGCCAACTCGTAAGGTCGGTCTTCGCAGCCTGATCGCCCAACCCCAGCGATTCAACGATCAACTGGTCCAGATCCTGCTCGTGAAACGCGAGCGGCACGTCGTAGATAGTGTCGACATCCTGCGCTGACACGACTGCCGATTCCTTCACATTACAGAAAAGCGCGATCTTGCTGCGAAGTTCGCGCGAGAGCGGGCGTTCCGAGCGACAAAGCAGGATGTCCGGCGCAATACCGATTTCGCGCAACTCGCGAACAGAGTGTTGAGTGGGTTTGGTTTTCAGCTCGCCGGCGGCAGCGATGAACGGCACCAGCGTGACGTGAACAAATAAAGCGCCGTCGCGACCCTCTTCATTTCCCATCTGACGAATCGCTTCAAGAAACGGAAGCGATTCGATATCGCCGACGGTTCCGCCGATCTCCACGATTACGACGTCGGGCTGATCCTTGTCGGCTACTGCGCGAACCGCGTCTTTGATCTCGTTCGTGATGTGCGGAATGACCTGGATGGTCTTGCCCAGATAATCACCGCGCCGTTCCTTGTCGATCACGGACAAATAAATGCGGCCCGTCGTCCAGTTGTTTGCTTGCGAGAGAACCGCGTTCGTGAATCGCTCGTAGTGGCCAAGGTCCAGATCCGTTTCGGCGCCGTCGTCTGTGACAAAAACTTCGCCGTGCTGAAACGGCGACATCGTTCCAGGGTCGACGTTGATGTAGGGATCAAGCTTGATCAGCGCCACGCGCAAGCCGCGGGCTTCCAGAAGGCAACCGATCGATGACGCGGCGAGGCCCTTGCCAAGACTGGAGACCACACCACCGGTTACGAAAATGTATTTTGGCATCATTTACCCTCAAGGAAGTCGGAGTCGTATTGAGCCGCTTCGAGCGTTCAAAAAAAGCTTCAGCCCACTTCGCGCTTCTCGTCCCCCGATTTGTCATCGTCATCGCCGGATTCCTGCTCGCCGTCCAGATAACCTTGCTTGAAGTCCTCCTGGACTTCAGCAGCTTTGCCCGCGGCGGGATCAAGGATTTTTTGCAGCCCGGAAAGACCTGCGCTCATCATTCCCGGAGCCTCATGAGCACGCTTTTCAAACTCTTCTACCGAAACTTCGTAAGGTTTGCCCAAGGTGGACAGGCCGGCGATCGCTCCGATCACCAGCAAAACGATTACGGCTAATCCGATCCAGTCGCTCATAGAACCTCAGTGACGAGTGACAAGTGGCAAGTGACTAGTGCCAAACAGTTATCACTCATCACTCATCACTCATCACGTGTCACCCCGTCACCCGTCACTGGTTCCCCCGTCACTTCTCTCCGCACCCGTTCAAGATCCGCCAACGTGTCCACGCCGATCGAAGGCGCTGCCGCGTCGACCACCTTTATTATGACGCCGCGCTCGAGAGCGCGCAGCTGTTCAAGCTGTTCCATTCGCTCCAAATTCGACTGCGGCCATGCGGTAAATTCTAACAAAAAGAGCCGACGGTAAACATAAAGCCCGGTGTGTTTACGGAACCCCGCGAGTAAAGTTGCGTCGCGCCGGAGCGCCTCGGCCAGGCTCCCGTATTTATTGACTGAGTCGCGCGGATAAGGAATCGGTGATCTCGAAAAATAGAGAGCCCGCCCGCCGGCGTCGACGACCACTTTGACTACATTAGGGCTTAAAACATCATCGGGATCGACAATTGGTTCGGACGTAGTGACGATTTGCGCTTCGTCGTCAGTCAGCAGCTCGTCGACTGCGCGCTCGATTGTCAGCGGCGAGATCAGTGGTTCGTCGCCTTGAACATTTACGATCACGTCGGCTTCATCCAGCGTCGCCGCGACTTCGGCCAAACGATCGCTGCCGCTGGCGTGATCGGCCCGCGTCATCACCGCTTCAAAGCCCGCGGCGTGAACGCATTCCAGAATCCTTTCGTCGTCGGTGGCTACGATCGCACGCGTCACGTTTTCGGCGGCCAAGGCGCGCTCTACGACTCGCAGAATCATCGGGCGCCCGGCAATTTCCAACAGAGCTTTTCCGGGAAGACGGCTTGATGCGTAACGAGCGGGGATGACGGCAATGACGTTTGGCTGGAATTCCGAGGCCGTGTTACTCACGGGAACACAGAGTATCGCGGCGCGTCTTGGACTGTCAAACAATCGATGCGAAGTCGGTGTGTTTCAGATATCGCGAAGCAAAACAGGTTCCCGCAAAGACGCAAAGGCGCCAAGAAATCGGCAAACAGTTTAGAGCTCAACCCATTTGCGTCTTTGCCTCTAAGCGACTTTGCGGGAACCAGTCTTTAGATTAGGGAATATCAGCGACAAACTGAAGTTTGTCGGACATTCCGCAACAATTGTTGAATTTCACCGTATGAAATGTCATAACCGCAGTCGCAAACCCCAATCGGATTGAAGGAGACAAACCGTTATGAGCAGCGTCGATAAAGCTCTCGAAACTCAACTGGCAAACATGCAGAAGCGTTCCGGCAAATCGCTCGACGAACTTTACGCGATCATTAAAAAGAGCGGGCTGGCCAAGCACGGCGAAATTCGCGACATGCTCAAACGCGATTTAGGCATGGGACATGGCGATGCGAATACGCTCGTGCATTTCTACCTGAAGTCCGACGGCGCGCAGGTTACGCCGACGGCCGCCGAATCGCCTGACGCCGCGCTCGATCAAATCTACTCAGGCAACAAAGCCGCGCTGCGTCCGATTCACGAAAAGTTGATGGACGCGATCAATAAGTTTGGCGACTTTGAGATTTCGCCGAAGAAGACTTACCTCAGTCTTCGTCGAAAGAAACAGTTCGCGATGATCGGACCCGCGACACAGAGTCGCGTCGAGGTCGGGTTGAACATGAAGGGAGTCGGCGAGACAGAACGATTGCTGGCATTGCCGCCCGGCCAGATGTGCCAGTACAAGGTCAAGGTCTCGGACGTCAAAGAGGTCGACAAGGAATTGATAGGTTGGGTAAAGCAGGCATATGACGCAGCGGGGTAGCCGGCGCGGAGAGTGAATCCTAAAGGAGAAAGTGCAGTCATAGAAACATGCGGTCAGGAAGCGGACCCTATCCCCGCTTCAAGATCCATTACTCATAAGTGGGACCTAACCTAATTGCTTCTAAACTCAAGCGGGGACAGGGTCCCCTTCCTGACTGCGAGCTTCGGGTGCGTTGAGTGCTAACGGAGTGCTTCCATCGAATTGTGTTGACACCATCGCTTTCTCGCAGTAATAGCAGTCAGCTCTTAGTGCTCAGCGCACATCCGTTCGACAATTTGAGGAGGTAGACTATGTCCAAGGTAAATTGGGGTCGACTTCTAATCGGCGCGCTCGTAGCCGCGATCATCTGTTTTCTTTCCGACGGTTTTTTCCACGAGAAGGTTGTGAGCGCGGACTGGAAGGCGGTTTACGACGGGATCAGGGCCGTTACTCCTGAACCGCACGGAACCAGCATGGCCTACTTCGCTCTCTTTGAGATCGGCCGCGGGTTTGTAGCTCTTTTTCTTTACGTGATGATGCGCCCGCATTATGGACCGGGACCAAAGACTGCGGCGATGGCTGCGGTTGTCACCTGGTTTGCCTTTTCAATCACCGGCCCGGCTCAGTTCATCCCGCTTGGCTTTTATTCTAACGCGCTGCTGATCAAAGTCGGCATTTACCAACTCGTCGTTACGATCATCGCGACTATCGTCGGCGCGGCGATTTACAAGGACAAGACGGCGGTTACTTAGTCTTCGTCCGCGAAGCGGACCGAACGAAAATAGCCCAGCGATTTATCGCTGGGAAAGAGTGCCAGAAGAATACGCAGTCCGTGCAACGGAGGGCTGACGTCAAAAGGCCCGGTCGTCCGTTCCTCGGACTCCGGACCAATAATTCGTAACGTACCCAGCACTGAAGTGCCGGGCTATTTTCACTTTGTCCGCTTCGCGGACGAGTCATTTGCGATCCCGACGCTTCGGCAAATTCACTTCGCGGGGTTCCGACCTAACGTTCCCACGCGCGCAGATCTTCAATTACCCGCAGCATCTCCGCCCGCTTCTTCTCGAACAAAGCGAAAGTGAAGATGATCAGCACGCCGGTCGCGATTCCCGCGACGTACCAGAGCCACGTCCAACCCAGATTCACCGACGCATACCAGATCATCGAGATCACTGCGATCAACATGAATGTCGATCCCAAAAATAAAAACGCGCGAATTCTGAACATCACTCCTGCCAACACGCCCACGATCGAAAGCCCCGCCAACGCCAGCGGCAACCATGGTGATTCGGCTACGCCGTTGATCAGAATATCCGACGTCGACGAAACGTAAATCACCATCAACGTGATGTAGCGAATGCCGGTCATCTGTTCTTCGTTGAAGCGATCGCGATTGAGGTACGAAGCTATCAAGACCGAAAGCGCGATCGGAATCAGCCACATCTGCGGATGCTGAAGAAGCCCGTAGCTGTCGCTCCTTTGAAGCATGTACCAAAGCCCGCCATTGCCGGCCAGCGCAGCCAGAATCCCGAACGCAAACGAACGCCGCAGGATCGACAGGCTGGCGTAAAGCAATCCGATCAAAAACAGCACCGCAGAATAATCGACGCGCGAATCGATCATCCAAAATCCTATCACCGGCAGCAGCGGCAACAGAACGCCGGTCCGCTCGACCGGACGCGCGATGACCATCACCCCCTGGCGCCGCAGCGCCTCCGCGACACCCACGCCAACGAATGAAATGAAGACGATCGCCAGCGGCCAGTACTTGGCAAAAAAGCCGGAGAACATCCACGGCATGGTCAGCCGGATGTGAACAAAGAAGAGCGCCAGCAGGGCTTCAGCGACGTACACGTACTTCATTCGTCCGTTCTCTGAAAGCTTCAGCGGATCATGCGACGGCCTGACCGCGAACAGTATGAACAGCACAGAACCGCCCAGCAGCGTGGCCCCGACGACGAGCGACGCAGCTATTCCGGTGCGAACTCCACCGTACGCGGTCTGCTGGACCACCTCAGTGCAAAGCACAAAGATCAACGCAACCGCGCCGTAGATAACGAAGATCGGAATCAGCTTCTGCGCTGCCGCTAACCAATCCGAGTCGCGGAGTTTTCCTCGGTCCAACCCGATCCCGCTGAGCGCGATCATTCCGAACGTCACGATCATGACTACAACCGCGCGGTTCAACCACGTAGCAGTAACTCCCGGCTGAAGCCACGCCCATCCGATCAGCACAATGCCGGTCGCGAACATACCAACCGCCACACGCTGCCACCTTGCGCGATGTTTGCCCCGGGCCATCATTCCGAAGGTGAGGATCTGCGCGATGACCGCTATCCCGCCTGCGAATCTCATCCACGGATCGAAAAGACTCAGAACCGACCAAACCGCCAGACCTACCACAACAATCGCGAGCGTCAGATTGAAACCGCTGAGCCACGACAGCGACGATGGAGCCGGATCGAGAGGCTTCGGCATTTTCAGTTGATCAGCCAACCGCACCACACGATCTCGATATCTCCCGATCACGCTGGTCACCAACGCGTACCCCGCCATCGCCAGCATCAGTGCCCACAAGAGCCGCCGTGGACCGAGAATGGTTTGCTTTAGCGCCGCGACTGCTGCGATCAACCCGATCAGATAAACGCCGGCCGCGGCGTACTTCGCGCGCTGGTCCCAGAGACACGCCACCATCACCGCGCCTGTCGAGGCTATAGCCAGCCATTCGATCTTGAGGTTTGGATGAAGTGGTTCTGAGAGCAGGGACAGCAGCACGCCTATTCCGATCAGGTACGCGAGCAGTCCAAGTGCCACGATCGCAGCAGCACTGTGCGGTGCGGGAATCTGAGTCTGACGGTCGGGCAACAAACGGCGACTTCGCAACTCTAAAATCAGCCAAACAATTCCGGGCAAAGCCAGCGCGGCTATATTGGCTTCGATCAACCCGACGAGCCCGTCTCTGGTTTGTGCCGAAGGCCATATGGTTACAATCCAAATCGTCGCTGCCAAATTCAGCGATGCGCCGGCCAGGTAGAGATACCCTCGCTTATGCGTTTGAAGGTTTAGCCCGACCGCAAGCGCGCCAGCCGCAATCAGTCCCGCAACCGGCCACCACGGCCTCGCCGGATCCGACGGCGCGGCACGCAACGCCATCAGAACCAAACTCGCGCCCGACAGCATTACCGCAATGGTGGCGTCCTGTTTCCACCGCTGCGACAGGCGAAACCATTTCGAAGTCGAGCCACGGGCGGTAAAGTTTGCGGCGGGCTGTATCCCTTCTTCCACTGGAACACTTGCCGCAAACAGCATCAACGCTCCAGTCGCCGCAACCGCGATCATCAAAGCATGAAAGCCGGCCCATGTTCCCGGCCGCATTCCCACGACAACGAACGCAGACATTGCCCCGATCGCGGCCAGAGAAAAGAAAATCTTCCATGCATTCAAACGCCGCTCAAAAATCTTGACGCTCCAAAGCATAGCTGCAATCAACAACAACACCGCAAGCCACCCGCGCACTCCGCCGGCTTCGACTGTAGCCAGGCCCGCTCCTGTCGGACTCAGGAACAGCCACAGTGCGATCGCAATGATCGGAAGTGCGGTTACGGCGGCTGCCAAACCGATCTGAATCTTGAGATATTTCTCCAGGGCAATCGATTCGCTTCGGTTCGGATCTCGCATCCACCAACCACGCGTAGCAATCCAAACCAAGGCAAGCGCGGCCGACGCGAGCGCGTTGAGCTGCAACACCTGCAGCAACACAACCCGGTTCATTGACCCGCCGACGCCCGCGATCGCCAGAACCTGCGCGACCGTGACGGCCAGGTTTGTTACAAGGCTGGCTGCGAACGCGTATCCGACCGCGCGTTCGCGCACCGCGAAAACAAACAATGCGAAAGCGAAAAGTACCAACGGAACCGCGAACGAGGCCACCGGGCCGATCTGAAAGAAGAAGCCCGATTCGGGTCCCTGAACCGGTCTGTACCAGATTGCTTTCAGCACCGGATAGAGAGTGAGCGCGAAGAGCGAAGGAAAGGTTAAGAGAAGAAGTAGTGGGCGCGCGGTGCGGGATAGCTGGTCGACAGAATGATTCGAGCCGTCCCCGTCGCGATCGCCCGACTTCTTTCGCAGTTTCTCCCTAAACCAGATCGGGAGAGCCAGGAGAATGAAAAGGCCCACGGCAAACCAGCGCCACGCCGATGCCGTAGCGAATTGCTGTTCCCAACGAGCGGCCAACAATGGAACGCCGGCCGACGCAACCACGATCAAACCCGCCACGTAAATGATCAGTTGGCGCTGCAAATATCCGGCCGACATCACCAGCAATAAAAGCCCCAGAAGAACCCACGCGCCAACACCGTATGCATGCTCGTGCGCAAACCCTGCGAAGTTCCAGATCGACGCCGCGCCGCCTCGGATCGTCAACTCGAACTTGATTCCGTTTGAGGCTGCGTAGATCGAAAGCAAAAATAGTCCGGCAACCAATCCGGCCGAAACCAGCCGATCAAACGCAACCGTCGGATTCAAATGGTGCCACGCGATGTCCGCCAATTCCCTGCCGGTCGACTTCGCATCTTCACTCGTAGGCACCGCCCTGACTTGCTTGCCGACGACCAGCCGCAGTCCGACCCAAAACAAACAGAGCAACGCCAAAACGCTTCCGTACACTT
This sequence comes from Pyrinomonadaceae bacterium, assembly GCA_963702045.1. Taxonomy (GTDB): domain Bacteria; phylum Acidobacteriota; class Blastocatellia; order Pyrinomonadales; family Pyrinomonadaceae; genus JACMLC01. Next base: position 1,809,689 of record OY969701.1, on the reverse strand, counting down.
GAAGACTTCGCGGGTCGAGCCAGGCGTTACGGACGTATCCGTACCACTCGTAATTTTGCAGTGCCAGCTTTGTCGCCAGCAAAATCGATGCGGTAAACGCGACCTGCATCGCGGCAAAAAGTGAACGCAGCCGATTTAGCCAGAGCAAAACCAGCCAGACTCCGGCCAGCCACAGCAGCCTCGATGCGTACAGTTCGGTCGACTGCCACCGGTACGAGGTGACCATGAACAGCACCGCGAGGACTGAAGAAATGATTGCCGAGTTGTTTAGCGGCGTGGCGAATATCTCGCGGGCCGTCCCACCTCGTTTGGTCAAAACGATCGCAGCAACCGCGGCTACGCTGGCGTGGAGCAACGATGCCGCCTGCCAGGGAAATCGTATCGGCAGCCAGGCCTGGAAAATTTGTACCAAAGTCAGCAGGAGCACGCCGCTCGCGACCCATGCGACGACTTTCGAGCCGGTTCGCCATGCGATCCAAAACGCGCCGGCTGTCAAAACCGCCAGGGTCGGCGCAAAGAAAAATTCATCGCCAATCCTGTCGGCCCGATTCATCGCTACCAACGCCAGACAGATCGCTCCCGCGCCAGTGCTGGACCATAAATAGTAACGAGCTGAAACTGCATTCCGGCGCTTTCGCAACCAGTCTGACGCAAACAGCAGGATGACGAAGACGAGCGCCATCGCCTGCCCGCCTCCCGGCGTAAACAGGTCGCGCAACAGCGAAGTGTGACGTTCAAACTGCCATTCAATTTCGTGAGTGACAGCCAGGAAAGCGACTACGAATCCAAGCGCAAAGCTGGCGCTGGCCGCGACGTGCAATCTGGGTTCCTCGAACGAGATCGCCACGCCTGTGAAAATCAAGAACGCGAAGCCACACGCCAGGACCACGCTTGCCGGGTTTGGAAACGAGAGCGCGATGCCGGCCAACGTGATGAACGCGCCCAAAACCGCGATGCTTGTTCCCGCCGCCCGCGCGGCATTGAGAGTCTCGCTTTTGATCCGGCGCCACAGCAGCAAACCGATCGCCAGCACTACTCCGCCGCCCAGCGTAAGCAGCGGCGCAAGGTGCATCACTGAATCGGCCTTGTTCCCTGCTCGGAAGACCAACAACCCGAGCGACAACATCACCGAAAAAGTCGCGGCCGCCAGGGTTAGAAAAATTGTGTTGGCTAATCCCTCGTCAAACTCTGGTTCACGCGCCGCTCGTCGAAACATCCATCCCATCGAAACTGCGTAACAAGCGACCGTAATAAACCCAAGCCCGAGCAGACGCGTCGACGTCATTTGTGGAAACGCGAAGTGTCGAATCAGCAACTGACCAACCGATGCGCCGAGCACGCCAAATACCAACAGGTGAGGCCACGCCTTCGCGATGATGCGGCCGGCGAAATACACAAGACAGAAGAACAACGCGGGTGCAATTAACTCGCCTGCGATTACAACCGTACTGGCCGAGGTTGACTCCTTTGTCACCGCGGCGATCGCCAGAAAATTAAGCGGCACCAGCAATGTCGCGATGGTCAGAATTCCGCGACTCGTGGTGGGCAATTTCCAGCGGTGCTCGGTGTACAACCCGACTCCGAACAACGCCGCAGTCACGGTGGTGAAGATGAAGAACTTCATCACCGGAATGCTGGAGATCTCGTTCCAGAGCGAGATGACCAGCGCGGTCGAGCAACCGACGATCAGCAAACCGCCGATGATTTCACCCCAGCGGATATTGCTCTGCTCCATAAACGCCGCCAGCACTTCCGTGAAAGGCTTGCGCGGCTTACGCGGAATTGGTTCGCGGCGAGGCGCTCTTTGTTCGGCGTCTTCGGAGTTCCAGCTATTCGCAACTGGCTTGGTAAATGTTTGCGTTGACGGGCGCGCTGCGAGCACATCCATCGGCGACCGTGAGTCCGCGGTTGCCTCTGTAGCAGCGATCGGAACTACTGGCGGATTTACGTCGACTACGGAAGGCGGTTGGGTGGGCCGAACGGGTTGCGGTTCAGTTGCGCCGACGCTGGTCGAGGTAGCCGGGCCGGCAACCGTTGGGCGTGGTCGCTCACTCACGGGCTGCTGACGTGAGACGATGTCTTTACGTTCGCTGTAAAGCGCGGGGGCAATTTCGTCGAAAGCTTCCTGGCTGATATTGCCCTGGCGACGATGTCTTTGAAGGCTTCTCAGCGCCGCCGCAATTTCCGCTAACCGCTCGGAACTTGCCGGCGAACTGCGCCAACCACATCTCGGACACGACTGCGCACCCGGCTGCACCGGCGCACCGCAGTGATCACAAAATACCGCGTCCGGTTTGGCAGTTATTTTGAGATCGGGCTCAGGCTTCTTCAAAAACTGCCTGACTACGAAAGCGAACAGGGCCCAGATACCGTGTCCAACTAAGGTCACAATGACCACGATGAACAGGAGTATGAATAGAACTTCCATTTAGGGTTCTGTCTTAACTCGGCGCCGGTTTGCGCAAAAGAGTCGAAAATCAAGGGCGGTCCAAAAATCGAGTAACGCTGAAAGCGTTGGCAAATGTCAGCCCAGGGTTTGCTTTGAAACCCTGGGTTCAGAAAGGACCGAGAGATTGTGCGCAACCCTGGATGGGTTGCGCGGCTTCGCGGTCAACAAACGCCTACGCAACTCCTTCAGAGTTGCGTCTTCAATAAAATGAGCCGTTTCCCCAGGGTTGCAAGAGCGCAACCCTGGGCTGGAACTGGCGAACGCTTTCAGCGTTATTCATTTTCTGAAAAGTCTTCTCAAGGGTAGCTTCGAGTTTTGTGCAAATTTTGTGCAAAGCCACTCGGCGCCGAGGGTCTTTGGCGCCTCGACCGGGCGGCTTGCTAGCCGACTAGAGGTGGGCCGTCATAAATGATGTCCCAGCCGTTCCTTTGGCTGGAGCGCATCATGTTGCGAAAGCCGCGGCGAGCTTCTTTGTGATCGTCCCACCTGGATGTTCGTGGCTGGCCGGTGCGCGGGTCGAATCTGCCCACCTGTGCGAACTCTTCTGCCAGCGCAATCCCGATGATTCCCAGCAGTTCGTCCTTGACCATCACGGCGGTGCGAAACGTCAGTTCCGATGACTCAGATTCATTCATACGGTCATTATACCGAAAGCAATGGAAGCATAGAACCGGTGGCAATGCGACCAGCACTTGTCGCGATAGCCAAGTTTGACACCTAATCGGCTGCGGGCTACCATGCCATGCTTGCTGGCAATAGTCACTTCATTTGCGGCTAATTGGCTAATTCATTAGGTTCGATATACGTCACGTCCTTTTAAGACGGCAATAATTTTTTATGGGATTCGCAACAACCGCGATTCATGCGGGCAACGAGGCAGATCCGACAACGGGAGCGGTCAGCGTTCCGATCTACCAGACATCAACCTATCAGCAGGATGGGCTTGGTCGTAACAAGGGATTCGAGTACGCGCGTACTCAAAACCCAACCCGGATGGCGTTGGAACGGAATATCGCCGCGCTGGAAGGCGCGCGATTCGGTTTCGCGTTTGCTTCGGGAATGGCCGCGATCGACGCTACTCTGCGGCTGATCAAGGCCGGCGAACACGTCGTCGTCTCGGACAACACATACGGTGGAACTTTCCGTCTGTTTTCGCGCATTCTGGCGAACTACAACATCGAGTTCGACTTCGTTGACACGTCCGACGTCTTAAACGTCGAAGCTGCGATTAAGCCGAACACCAAAATGGTTTTTCTGGAAACTCCTACTAATCCCGTGATGATCGTCACGGATTTGAAAGCGGTTTCAGAAGTAGCTCATCGGGCCGGTGCGCGTGTGGTTTGCGATAACACTTTTCTTTCTCCGTACCTTCAGCGCCCGCTCGAGTTCGGTGTCGATATCGTGGTTCATTCGACCACTAAGTATTTGAATGGCCACTCGGACGGAGTTGGCGGAATCGTTGTAATGAACGACGAAGAGGACGCGAACTGGCTCGGGTTTGTGCAGAACAGCGCGGGAGCGATCCTGTCGCCGTTCGACTCGTTCCTGGTGCTTCGTGGTACTAAGACGCTTGCGCTGAGGATGGAACAACACGATCGATCGGGCCGCGCCGTGGCAGCGTTTCTCGAAGAGCATCCGAAAGTAAATAAGATCTACTATCCCGGTTCGGTTTCGCACAAACAGCATGAGCTGGCCAAACGCCAACAAAAAGGATTTGGCGGAATGGTGGCATTCGATGTTGGCACGCTGGACAACGCGCGGAAAGTTTTAGAGTCAGTCAAGCTTTGTACCTTGGCGGAAAGCCTCGGCGGTGTCGAAACATTAATCTCGCATCCTGCTACAATGACGCATGCATCGGTCTTGCCTGAAACTCGCGAACGGCTGGGCATCACGGACGGTCTCGTGCGAATCTCTGTTGGCGTCGAAGACACGGACGACATCATTGCGGACCTTGACCAGGCATTGGAAACGTTGTGAAGGGTGATTAGTTACGAAGTTGAGTGAAGCACGTTTGATCAAACTCAACTCTCCCCGTCACTCAACACTTGAAACTTGCTTATGATTATTGAGCTTCACGCAAAATCGGATGTCGGGCGCGTTCGGCGCGGCAACGAAGACAATTTTCTTTTGCTCGATTTGTCCAGTGGTAACACCTGGACGGGTTCCGATGGATCCGAGCCGCCTGAGAATCTGCAACGCATTGAGTTGCAGGACAAGGGTGCTGTTTTCGTGGTCTCGGATGGAATGGGAGGAGCTCTGGCCGGTGACGTCGCGAGTCGGATGGCGGTGGAAACAGTCCGCGAGATGTTGATTGGAAGCGCGGAAGGCGCAACGCCATGCAACGATGAAGCGCCGCTGGTTGAGTGCCTGCGCAACGCCACGGTTTACGCGAACCTCGCCATACATCATAAGAGCCAGGAAGACACGCGCTGCAGCGGCATGGGAGCAACCTTCACCGGAGCAGCCATCAAAGGCGACATGCTGGACCTGGTTCAGGTCGGCGACAGCCGCGCATACGTGATTCGGGGAACCCAGATCAAGCTGGCGACAAAAGACCAATCGCTGGTGCAGCAGTTGGTGGACGTTGGCCAGATCAGCGAGCAGGAAGCCGAAACACACATGTTTCGCAACGTGATCCTGCAGGCGCTGGGCGCTCAAAATGAGCTGTCGCCGGTAAGCGGCCGCATTCGACTTCGCCGCGGCGATATTCTTCTACTTTGTAGCGATGGATTGTCCGGGAAGCTTCGTGCCGAAGACATGAGCTCGATCGTCGAAGAGTCCGACGGCGATTTGGCTGCAGCCTGTAGCGCACTGGTAGCGGAAGCGAATAATCGAGGAGGCGAGGACAATATCACCGTTGTCTTAGCGCGTTTCACCGGCGATGACCTGGAGGAGGCGGTAGGAAATCGAATTACGATTGAACTCCCGCCGCTGGAAGAAGACACCACCCTCGGCGACACCGAACCTCAACCGGAATAGCGATTTCTCAATTCCAACAGTCAATCCAGCAACGAACCAGAACCAGTGTGTAGGTATGGGTTGGTTGCGTCTTTGCCAGAAAGACGTTTCACGCAATGGCGCAAAGAAGCGAAAACCCCAGGGCGCTAGGAAATCACCTCGACGCCGGGGAATTCGAACGTCTTTCGCGATTGCTTCCCCTTTGCGCCTTCCGGCTTTCACTTCTTTGCGCCTTTGCGTGAAATCGTATTTTCTTTCGCTCAATCGAAATGGCCCACTTCCAATTTGTATCTATCATTGACAAGCATCACGGTCGTCGGTAACATCCGGCTCGCTTTCATCAATTAATTCGGACCCAATCGCTTCAGCTTTTTCAGCACAAGAACGCATCCATTGCCCAACGTAGGCAAAATCAACTCCAACCGCGCGTCTGCCGAACGTCTGCCGAGTCTGTCGCGTCTGCATTGCCAGTCGATCCGCTGTTGCTTTCGTCATCCTTCGTTCGGATGTAATTAAAGGCTGGTCAATTCATTGTTGGATTAGTTCATTGAATCTTGCTTTTCTGCTGCTGCGATAGCTAGTGGCGCGGCAGTCCTTTCGGGTTGCTCTCCAACCCTCGAAACCCTTTTGCGCTTTTTTCGCCGTCACTGATCCCTTAGCGGCAAAATTTGCGCGTTTAGTTTTAGGAGGACATTCTGAGCATGTTTCGAATTTTGACTAACAAAAAATTTCTGTTCCTGGCGGCCTGCTGTGCCTTTGTCACGGCGCTCGCAATTCCCGCCACAACCCGCACAAGTTCCGCACAAGATTTGACTGGCCGCGAGCTTTTGGCGGTAACACGAGTCGCGCACGGCGGCTCTGAGTACAGAGGTCTGCAGTACCTGACCGCTCGGGCGAATGGATTCGTCAACGTAGCCCCGATCGCCGGAGTCGGACTCGGCACAGGCGGCGCAATGGCCGCAGTTGAAGTCAAGCTGAACCTGATTGATTACCAGGATCGCGATTCGCGTCGCCGGTTGGACGTCACGCCTGCGGGAGCAATGCTCGCGCCCGGCCCGACTTTTCTTGTCTACACCGGCTCGACCGGCGGTGGAATGTACATGGGTAACGAGTTTCGCGTCAGCGAAGCCGCTGCGTCGCGCCACTGGGGTTTGATGGGCTTTGGAACGTTGAATCGCGCCGTTGATGGCCAGTTGCAAACCGCCCGTCAACGCGACGAAGGCAACAACTACGTGGTGGAAGTTAAGTTCAATCCCACCGATACCCTTCGTTACTGGATCGACAAGAACTCTTTCCTGATTAACAAAGTGGTCACTCGATATAACAGCCGAGTGTTAGTGGAAGAAGAGCGCAGCGATTATCGTAAAGTTAGTTGCATGATGCTGCCGTTCCGCATCGTCACCAAGCTTAGCGGCCAGCGACTTGCAGATTTGAACGTCGATAGTTATGACCTTCAAACTGCGGTTCCAACCGCGCGATTCACCATGGCAGTAGTTCCATAACCGCCGTTTCAAGCGCAAACAAAAAGACGACGCGAATCGTTCATCGATCGCGTCGTCTTTTGTTCGGTTGATTTAGGGTAAGGCAGCTAGTGACCGCGTGTCGGTTTGAGAACCTTGAAGAGAAGTTTCACGCAAAGGCGCAAAGAAGAAAAAGACATGAGGCGCAAAGGAAAAATGGCGGTGACTGAACGTTCGAAAAAGCAACAAGCTTGACGGCTTCTTTGCGCCTTTCCGCTTTCTGTTCTCTGCGCCTTTGCGTGAAACGCCATTCTATAAATTGACCCGATACACAGCTATTTCTGCTCGTGCTTTTCCGGCAACGCTTTCGAGCGCCATCCGGGCTCTTCCAAATTCACCCGGCGAACATAAATCGACGAACCCTGCACCCGCTGGACCTCAACACGGTCGCCTGCTTCCAACGGTTCTTCGCCTTCCGCAGGAAAAGCGGTCCAGGTCGAGCCAAAGACCTTCACCGCTCCTTCATGCAACGCGCCGCTGCTGGACGAAACAACCGTTCCGACCTTTCCCGGCAACGAATCGACACCCGACTTCAAATCGTCACCAGTCTTCTCCTGCGAAAAGTAGTTAACGAAGATCGTTCGCGACGCTGCCGTCAAGCCAATCGACACCAGGAAAAAGACCAGGAACTGGATCACCATCCCGAAGCCGGCCAACCCCGCCAGCGCGGAGGCCAGTGCGCCGATGCCGAACCAGAGCAGTACAAAACCGGACGTGAACACCTCGGCGATGATCAGCACGACTCCAAGTACTACCCAAAAGATCCATTCGAATCCGCCCATAATGTTGTCAGACTACCGATCTATCCTTTGAACATGTTCTTGAGCACGAACCAGATGTTGGCCGGACGCTCTGCCAACCGTCGCATAAAATACGGATACCAGTGTTTGCCGTACGGTACATAGACACGCATGTTATTTCCTTCACGCGCCAATTTCTCCTGCAAGTTGCGTCGTATGCCGTAGAGCATCTGAAACTCAAAAGCCTGTTTTGAGATGCCGTTGTCGCGTGCGTACCGAATCGTTTCGTTGATCATCCGCGGGTCATGCGTCGCAATTCCGTGGTATGTCCCGGAAGAAAGCAACAGCTTCATCACTCGGATGTAATTCTCGTCGACATCTTTCTTGTCCGGAAAGGCGACCTCGGGCGGTTCGCTGTACGCGCCTTTGCAAATGCGAATTCGGGCCGGAATCTTCAACAGATCCTGCGCGTCGTCGTAAGTACGGCGCAAGTATGATTGCAAGACGATACCCACATCGTTCAGTCCAAACTCCGCGCGCAGTTTCTTGAAAATATCGATCGTCACTTGGGTGACGGAGGATTGCTCCATATCGACCCGAACGAAATTGCCTCGCCGTGCTGCATCCGCCACAACCATCCGCGCGTTTTTGTAAGCCAACTCGGGATCGATACCTAAACCAAACTGCGTCAGCTTGATCGAAACATTCGATTGAATGCCGGTTTCGTCGATTCGCGCCAGGATGTTCAGATATTCGCGAACCTCTTCTTCGGTCTCAGCCACGCTCGAGACCGATTCGTTCAGGTGATCAAACGACGCGGTGCATCCATGCGCATTGAGTTCACGAATAGCTGCGATCGCTTCTTCTGTGTTTTCACCGGCGACAAAGCGCGTCGTCAGCTTTTTGAAAGGAGTAAAACGGGCCGCGAAATCTTTTAAGCCTTCCTGCTTCGCCAGGTACAAGAGTGCGCTTCTGGTAACCATTCGGTGAAGTAACAAGTGCGAACCACGCGCTGCGATCTCAACAACGACGCTCACGCTGCACCGCCACGGACTTGTTACACTTTCCTCCTCGTATGTTCGACAAGCTTCGCTGCTGTGCTATTCTTTCCCGCGGCTTATGCTACCTCGCCGACTAGCTACAAAAAATCTATCGTTATCCCAGACGATTTCCGAAGGGTCGAAACCGAATGCGCTGGAAGTTACTCGTATTAGTTTCGTTGATCGCCAGTCTGGTGGGTTGCGGAATTGCCATCGCAATCATTTTCTTTCTATCCGGCTCATCCGACGCTGCGGCGCCGAAGAACTTTGACGTAATCGCGCTCGCTCCGCTGATCTTTCCGGTGGCGATGATTATCGTCGCCAGCTTTTTCGTTTACCGCCACACGGCGAAACGGAGAAGATTGCAGGCAATCGCAACCGCGCTGCTCTCCGCCATTCTTATGATCGCCTTCTTCTTCGTCACGATGATGGTTCTGAGAAAGATGGGCCAGGATCAACCGCCGGTTCCGCCGCCTTCGAGAATCGCATCTCGCACCTCACATCCGCAGCATACGTGAGCGGTTTGCGCTCTCGCAAGCAAACTAAGCGTCGAGCCTGTTTAGCCCGATCGCCGTTTGCACGGGCCGCAACGAATCGATCACAAAACGTATGTGATCGTCCAGCGTGACACCCAGCTCAGCAACTCCCTGATGAATATCGTCGCGGTTGACCGACCGTGCAAACGCCTTGTCCTTTAGCTTTTTCTTCACCGAAGAGACTTCCATGTCATCAAGGCTGCGCGACGGTCGAACCAACGCACAAGCCACAAGGAAGCCGCACAGTTCGTCGGTCGCAAAGAGCGCTCGCGCCATCTGCGTATCTCGCGGCACACCCGTGTAGGTCGCATGGCCCATGATCGCGCGAATGATGCGATCCGAAAATCCCCGCCCGCAGAGAATATTCGCGCCTTTGAAAGGATGCCCGCCATCCGGATCGGGAAACATCTCGTAGTCGAAATCATGAAGAAGACCAACCAGGCCCCATTCATCGATATCTTCATCCGCGTCGCCGTACTTGACGACACATGCGCGCATCGCGGCCTCGACCGCCAGCGCATGCTTCCGCAAGCTGTCGCCCTTCGTGTATTCGCAAAGCAATTCCCAGGCGTCGTTTCTGTCAGGCATAAAGAACAGTGACGAGTGACAAGTGACGAGTGATGAGTGATGAGTAACAAGCGAAAGATTGAGTAATGAGTAGTAAGTGGTAGCGGGTGCGCGGTAATGAATACCAATCACTCATCACTCATCACTCATCACTCGTCACTTGTCACTTGTCACTTGTCACTTGTCACTTGTCACTCGTCACTGCCTCAGCACTTCTCGCGAAATAACGATTCGCTGAATCTCGCTGGTTCCTTCATAAATCGTAGTGACACGGGCATCGCGATACATTCGCTCCACCGCGTAATCGCGCGAATAGCCGTTCCCGCCGTGGATTTGAACTGCTTCGGCGCAAACTTTGTTCGCGGTTTCCGACGCAAACAGTTTCGCCATGGCTGCGTAATAGCCAGTCTGTTTGTGACCCGCGTCTTTCATCGAAGCCGCCCGCAACGTCAACAGCCGCGCAGCGTCGGTCGTAGTCGCCATGTCCGAAAGTTTGAATTGAATGGCCTGGAATTCCGAGATCGGCTGGCCGAAAGCCTGTCGTTCTCTTGAATACTTCAGCGATTCGTCGAGCGCGCCCTGCGCAATTCCGGTCGACAGCGCACCGATCCCGACGCGACCCGCGTCGAGGCTATTAAAAGCTACGCGCAGTCCGTTCCCTTCTCCGCCGAGAACGTTTTCGGCCGGGACGCGCACGTCTGCAAAGTTCATCTCAGCGGTTTGCGATGCGCGTTGGCCCATTTTGTGTTCGATTCCCGAGACGGTGAGCCCGGGCGATTCCTTGTCGACGATAAACGAAGTGACGCTGTTCTTTCCCGCTTCGCGATCCGTGACCGCCATGACGATGTAAACGTCCGCGATACCGCCGCTGGTGACCCACGACTTCGTCCCGTTCAAGATGTACGAATCGCCGTCGCGAACTGCACGAGTTCTGAGATTGGTTGCGTCGGACCCGGCCTGCGGTTCCGAAAGACAAAACGCGCCGAGCTTCTCTCCGCGTGCCAACGGAACCAGGTACTTGCGCTTCTGTTCGTCGGTTCCAAAACTCAAAATCGGATAGCAGCAAACCGAGTTGGTGACGCCGACGATCACGCAAACCGACGCATCGGCTCGGGCGATCTCTTCGAGCGCGACTGCGTAAGCGATCGTATCGAAACCGGCTCCGCCCCACTCTTCCGGAATGATCATTCCGAGGAGCCCGAGATCAGCCAAACCGCGCAATTGTTCGTGCGGGAAGCGCGCGTGTTCATCGTACTCTTTCGCGCGCGGCGCTATCTCGCCGGCGACGAATTCTCGCACCGATGCCTGCACCATCCGCTGTTCTTCGGAAAGCTCAAAGTCCAATTTGAAAGTGTCCTCCTCTTTTGTTTGAAACTAGCATACGGCTGCGGGCATGAACAAGGTGGGTCTTGGGTTTTAGGTTTTAGGTTTTAGGTTTTAGGTTTTAGGTTTTAGGTTTTAGGTTTTGGGTTTTTGGTTTTTGCACGTGTGGCGGAAATTGAATAACACACCGCTCACGTGCAAAAACCAAAAACCCAAAACCTAAAACCAGTAACAAATAACCTAAGACCCAAATTCCAACGTTGACTCCCGACGCGCTTGCCGCCGTTTTCTCGGATCAACTACAATACCGATTGCCCGTTCAAAATTCGCGCTTTATGAAACCCCTTTTACTCTCCGTCCTTGCCGCATACGTAGTCGCGGCAATCCATGCGATTTTGGCGTTCGTCAATAAACGCCGAACGCTGGAGCGCGTTTCGCTGACGGCGCTGTCGATCGGGTTCGTACTGCACACGACCTCGCTGATTATCGACTGGGTTCAGGACGGTCGTTATCCGCTATTTGGAATTCGCGAGACGCTTTCATTTCTGGCATGGACGCTGGTCGCAACATACGGGCTGACCATTTATCGCTATCGATCGCTGGTCGCACTGGGCAGCTTTACGCTTCCATTGATCGCCGTGCTGACTTTTATCGCGACGGTCGCGCGCGAATCATCTGAAAACGGCAACGTGGTGGCCGGCACCGGCGCGTCTTGGCTGTTTCCGGTTCATACGACTCTGTTGCTTTTTGCCTACGCTTCGTTCTTTGTGGTGTTTGCGGCGAGCATTATGTACCTGCTGCAGGAACGCGAATTAAAGCTAAAGACCTTTAGCGCGATTTTTCATCGACTTCCCTCACTCACGACCGTCAACGAAATAGCGACGAACGCGGCGGGTTTGGGATTCACTCTGCTCACGCTCGGGCTGCTGGCGGGAATGGTTTGGTCATCGTCGCGTGACGGACGGTTATGGCACAACGACCCCAAAGAAATATTCGCGGTTCTGACATGGTTGCTATACCTGGGTTTGATACTTTACCGTTCGACCGCGCAGTGGCGCGGGCGCAGGGCCGCATGGCTCGGGGTGGCGGGATTCGCACTGGTGCTGTGTACGTTTTTTGGCGCAAGGCTGCTCGGCGGGTTTCATGTTTTTGGGTAAAACCCGGTCTTAGGTTTTTGGCCTTGGCAGTTGGGTTTTTGGTTTTAGGTTTTTGATTTCTGTCGGTGGTTGAATTTTGAGACTCAACCTTGAATCTCTGGCAAAAACCTAAAGCCAAAAACCTAAAACCCAAAATTTCAGATTTAAGATCTAAAACCCGGTTTCCCCGGATTCTCATCTGATGTCAATCGTTCTGGTCGGACTCAATCATAAGACGGCGCCTCTCGCGGTTCGCGAGCGGCTGGCCTTCACCGACGACGCTTGTACCGCTAACCTGCGCGCGCTGGTTGACGGCGAAGTGGTGCGCGAGGGATTGATCGTCTCTACCTGTAACCGGGTGGAAGTCCTGGCAACGATGGGAAGAGGACGGAGCAACGAAGCCGTCTCGCATATTTCAAATTTCCTGAGCTCTGTTCGCTCGGTTCCTGAAACCGATTTCTCCAAACATCTCTACACACATTCCGACGACGCGGCGGTTCGCCATGTCTTTCGCGTAGCGTCTTCGCTTGATGCGATGGTGGTCGGCGAAGCTCAGGTGCTGGGCCAGGTCCGCCATGCATATTCGCTGGCGGTCGAAGCCGGTACCGCCGGCCGAGTTCTTAATCGGTTGATTCACCACGCGCTCCACGTAGCAAAACGAGTCCGTAACGAAACCGGCATCGCATCCAACGCGGTTTCGATCAGCTACATGGCGGTCGAGCTCGGCCGAAAGATTTTTGGATCGCTGAAAAACTCGACGGTTTTGATAGTTGGCGCCGGCGAGATGGCAGAGCTGGCGGCGCGACACCTGGTCAACGCGGGCGCGTCACGTTTGTTAATAGCCAATCGCACCGAAGAAACGGCGACCGGCCTGGCATCGGAAATCAAAGGCGAAGCGATTCGCATGGATCAGATCGGAGATTATTTGGCCGTTGCCGACATTGTGATCTGCTCGACGGGCGCGCCCGATTACGTGATCACGCGGCAGATGGCACACGACGCGCTTTCGAAACGGCGCAAACGTCCCTCGTTCTTTATCGACATCAGCGTGCCGCGCAACATTGACCCTGCAATCGGCGAGATCAACAACCTGTTTGTCTTCGACATTGACGATCTCGAAGCCGTTATCACATCAAACATCCGCGAGCGCGAACGCGAAGCCGAGCGGGCCGAACTGATCGTCCAATCCGAGCTCATGCAATTTCAACAGGCGCTTCGCGCGCTCGACATAGGCCCGCAGATCGGCGCGCTTCGCGAAAAGATGCAGACGATTGCTCGAGAAGAACTGGCTCGTCAACGACCCAAACTTGGTCCGCTTACTCCGGAACAGGAACGCGCGATCGAGTCGCTGCTCATCTCGACCGTAAACAAAATTTCGCATCCGGTGATGAATCGAGTGCGAAGCTCGTACGGCATGGGCGATGAAGAGGACGTGCGGGTGTGGCGCGCTCTTCTCGAATTGGACGAGCCACCACAGGAATGAAGGCCGACCTGATTATCGGTTCGCGCGGGTCGCGCCTGGCGCTCTGGCAGGCAACCTCGGTAAAGAACGCGCTCGAAACCCTTCACCCACAATTCAACATAGAAATCGTGATTATCAAGACGTCAGGCGACGTGATGAAGGATGAATCTCTGTCCGTCATCGGCGGCAAGGGTGTGTTCACCAAGGAATTGGAAGAGGCATTGCTGGATCGCCGAATCGATGTGGCCGTACATTCGCTAAAAGATTTGCCGACGACCAGCCAACCCGATCTTGCAATCGCTGCAATCTGCGAACGCGAGGACCCGCGTGATGCGCTTGTCATGCGTGCGGATTCGGCGTTGGAAACTTCGACGCTGCAGACGCTGACGACGAACGCTACGGTTGGAACATCAAGTCCGCGACGAATCGCTCAGCTAAAACACGTGCGGCCCGACCTGGAGATCAAGGACCTGCGCGGAAACGTCGACACTCGGCTGCGCAAGCTCGACGCTGGTTGGTATGACGCTGTCGTACTGGCTTCCGCGGGGCTGCGCCGGTTGGATCTGCATTATCGAATCAGCGCGTATTTGGAACCCGGCGAAATTCTTCCGGCGGTGGGACAGGGGGCGCTGGGAGTTCAAACACGCGCGGACGATAGAACAGCGATCGAGATGGTTGAAAAGCTGGATCACGCGCCGACACGGATTGCGTGTACAGCAGAACGCGCGTTGCTTCGCGAGCTTGGCGGCGGATGTTTGCTGCCGATTGCCGGCCACGCCGTTATCAAAGGCGATCGTCTGCGACTAGACGGTCTGGTTGCACATCCAAACGGCGCTAGAGTTCTACGAGATCAACTCGACGGCGCGACGAACGAACCGGTTGGGCTCGGGCATGCGTTGGCCCAACGGCTTCTCTCAAACGGAGCCGCGGATCTGCTTTCAGCGACGGTTTAGAGTTCCGATTTCCGTAGTGGGATTGGGTGGTACGGTTTCGGGGCAGAAGCCCGACCGTCAGGGAGGGCGTTCTATTTCTGTCGCGCTCAAGTGACGATGCGGTTAGAGTCCGTCCACCGCCCTGGCCACGGCGAAGCCAACTCTAGCTTGAGCACATGGTAAGCTTAGACGCCCTCCCTGACGGTCGGGCTTCTGCCCCGCAGGCGTACAAGGCGACTCGGTCCTTGTTGCTTTGGCCAAGAGTTACCAGATGTCAGCTAAGAACCAGCCGATCGAAAAGCCACTCGCGGGTCGCACGATCGTGACCACCCGAGCTCGCGCTCAGGCGGAAGAGTTCACTCGCCTTCTGGAACAGTACGGAGCCCGCGTCATTTCCTGCCCGACGATCGAGATTGTCGATCCGGAGAGCTACGAACCGTTGGACGAAGCGATAGCCAATCTGTATGGCTACGACTGGTTGATCTTCACCAGCGCCAATGGTGTCGATTATTTTCTTGGCCGGTTTCTTCAGCAAAACCGCGACGTTCACGAGATCGACGATCTGCGGGTTTGCGCAATCGGCGAAGCGACCGCTACATCACTTCGCGAAGCTCAGATCCACGTCGATGTCGTCCCCGAACAATTCACCGCCGAGGGTGTATTCCTCGCGCTCGAAAATTATCTTGGCGGCCAGCCCGGATTCAAGACCCAGAACTTTTTGATACCTCGCGCAGCAGTCGCGCGTGATTATCTTCCGCGCGCTTTGGAGAACGCCGGCGCGCGCGTCGATGTGGTACCCGCCTACCGAACAGTGCGTCCTGAGACGACCGAGCTGGGCCGCGTGGGTGCATTGCTCGAAGGCGGCGCGATCGATTGCATCACGTTCACCAGTTCATCGACGGTCACTAATTTCGCGCAGCTTTTTGATACCTCGGATTTGAGTGATCTGCTCAGCGAAGTTGCGGTTGCATGCATCGGCGACATTACCGCGGCAACCGCGCGACAATTTCACCTGGAGCCCGCGATACAACCCAACGAGTTCACAATCCCCGCACTAGCCGCGGCCATCGCCGATCACTTTCGCGATACCGATGGAGCGTAGGCGGGCCGCCTGCGCTCCATCGGTGCATTGAATCCCGCTATGCTAAACTCGGCATGATGGCAAAGGGACGCGTTTTAATTGTCGATGATGAACCGGCGGCGGCGGATGGTTTGCGCGAACTGCTGGCCGCGTGGGGCTACGAAACCGTGGCTGAGGCCGATGGAATGGCGGGATTGCAACGCGCCGAAGAGTTCCTGCCGGCGGTTGTTATCACGGACGTGTTGATGCCCAGGCTTGACGGCTTCGGATTGCTGCGCGAGCTCCGTCAACGATTCCCCGAAATCGCGGTGATCCTGCTGACCGGACAGGGTTCGGTCGAGATGGCTTTGCGCGCTATTCAGGAAGAGGGCGCGTACCACTATTTCGAAAAGCCGATCGACATGCGCAAGCTGCGTATCGTCGTCGAGCGCGCCGTCGAATACGGAGAAGCGCGGCGGGAAAACGAATCGCTTCGGCGACAGCTTCGAGACCGGGGCGCGTTCGGCGAACTGGTCGGCACGTCCGAACCCATGAGCCGAATCTATGGCTTGATCGAACAGGTCGCGCCCTCGTCCGCCTCGGTTCTGATCACAGGCGAATCCGGAACCGGAAAAGAGCTGGTAGCGCGCACGATTCACAATTTGAGTCCGCGCAAAGGCGCGCCGTTCGTCGCTATCAATTGTTCGGCGATTCCTGAAACGCTGATGGAGTCCGAGCTCTTTGGACATGAGAAGGGCGCGTTTACCGGAGCGGCCGCAAGGCGCGCCGGTTGTTTTGAATTAGCAGACAGCGGCACGCTTCTCCTGGACGAGATCGGCGAGATGCCGACGCTTCTGCAAGCAAAACTTCTGCGAGTTTTGGAAGAACGCACCGTCCGCCGCCTAGGAAGCACACAGGAAATTCCGATCGATGTGCGGCTCCTGGCCGCCACCAACAAGGACCCGCACGACTCTGTTCGAAGCGGAAACTTTCGCGAAGACCTTCTCTATCGCTTAAACGTCATCACGATCGAGCTGCCTCCGCTGCGCGATCGCAGGGAAGACATTCCGCTCCTGGCCCAGCATCTGGTGGCGCAACTGGCGGCGCGGCACGATCGCCCGGCGCGTTTTCTAACGACCGGCGCTTTGGAGGCTCTTCGCTCGCACAACTGGCCCGGCAACGTTCGAGAACTTCGCAATGCCATCGAACGCGCGGTCATAATTTGTTCGGGCGAAGAAGTCGAGCGACATCACCTCGCGCCGTATCCGGTCGAGCAACGCGCACGCGTGCGAAGCGAAGACACGGTGTCGCTGCCGGTCGGTACGCCGTTGGAAGAAGTCGAACGACAGATGATCATGCGCACTCTGCAAAAGACCGAGAACAACAAGACTCGGGCGGCGGAGTTGCTCGGCATCAGTCTCAAGACGCTTCACAACAAACTCAGGCTTTATCGCGATCGAGGTCAACTGGTCGATAGTGAAAAACTCGCGGCTTCCCCTTCATTTGGCGAGCGTAGGATGGGCGGATTGTCATGAAAGGCGGCAGTGCTCTGCTGAAAAGGCAGATCGCGCTCATTACATTACTGGTCGGGACAGTCGCGATTGTCCTGGTTACGATAAACGTTTCAAGGTTAACGACTGTATTGATCGGCCGCGCCCGGATTCAGGCCGAAACAGTTTCACTTCAGGTAGCATCCGCGGTCGAATCCGCTTTGGTTGCAGCGCCGAACGTTTCGCCTGGCGCCGCCATCAACGAATCACCGGCTACTCGAACATTCGCCGAAGCAATCATAAAGCGCGGAGCGCCGATCACGTCGGTCATAGTTGAAAGCGAAGCCGGCGAACCGCTCCTGCAGGTTCCCAAAAACGCGGCACAACGACCTCATCCATCGCTGGACACACTTCTACAGTCCTCGTTCCCTTCTCAATTGAGAAAAATTTATGCAGGCCCGGATCCGGTCTACGAATATTCGCGCGCGTTGCGATACCGCGATCAGAATTTCGGCCGGGTGCGGCTGGCCGTCTCGTTGTCGCTGGTTCGCGGCGAGATAACCCGCGCGCTGCTCATCAACATGCTGATCGCGCTTGCGGCGATCGCGGCCGCGACGTTCATCGCCATCAGCTCGGCCCGGCTTATCGTCACGCCACTGCGCGCGATTACCACCTCGATCGAACAGATTGCGCGGGGCGAGATGGGGAATGACGGCACAACCGAGTCGCGGGAATCTCGGGAATCGCGCACCCAGCGCGGCGACATCGTCGGCGTTGCGGACAGGATCGAACAGATCGGGAAGCAGATCGCGGGAGACCGATCGGAGCTTCGCGAAGCACGCGGCCGGCTACAGCAGATTTTGACAAGCCTGCAGGAACGACTGCTGCTGGTCAGCACCGATGGTCGTGTAATCCTGGCGAGCCCGGGAGTCGAAAAGATGTTGGGCGTCGAAGAAGACGCGGAAGGCCGGCCGCTGGACGAGGTCATCGGGGCCGAGCATCCGCTTGCCGCCCTGACGCGGCGCACGTTGCTCGATCGTCAGACGATGTCGCGTGTCACCCTGCCGGCCTCAACCAACGGCAAGCCGAACACTACACCGCTGGTCGCGTCGGTTCAGCCGATTTCAGATCGAGGCGAAACGGTTGGAGCGCTGGTGCTGTTGCACGATCGCGAAACCGTGGCGAAGCTCGAATCTCAGCTCGATTACTCGCAGCGCCTGGTTGATTTCGCGCGAATCACCTCGGGCATCGCGCACGAAGTTAAGAATCCATTGAACGCGATCGTGATTCACCTTGAGCTGTTGCGATCAAAACTCGATCGTCACTCGCCCGCAGTCGACGACGTTCGACCTCAGCTCGACATCCTGACTTCAGAGTTGTTAAGGCTGGAACGCGTGGTACAAACGTTTCTCGACTTCACTCGGCCGCCCCGATTGCAGATGCGTCCGTTGAATGTAAATCAAATTCTGGATGAGACGCTGGCGTTGTGCGCACCGGAGGCCGAAATGCGTGGCGGTTGGATACATCGCAGCTTTACGCCCGACCTGCCGCCGATCGCGGGCGATGCCGATATGCTGAAACAGGCTTTCTTCAATATTGTCATCAACGGATTTCAGGCGATGGAAAGCGGCGGCGAGTTACGCGTGACGACCGAGCGCGACGGCGAACGCGCGATTAGAATCTCGATCGCGGACCACGGAAAAGGAATCGAGCAGGCGGCGCGGGAACGTATCTTCCATCTTTATTACACGACCAAAACAGACGGTCATGGGATTGGTCTCGCGCAGGCGTTTCGCGCTGTTCAAATTCACAACGGTCACATTACGTTCGAGAGCGAACTCGGTCAGGGCACCACATTCCATCTGCAGTTTCCTATCGCGTGAAAGGTTTTTGGTTTTTGTTCGTCAGATCCGGCTTGAGCTTTGAAACTCAAGTTTGAGTAACGATCAAAAACCCAAAACCTAAAACCCAAAACCTAAGACCAAAAACCTAAAACCAAATACCCACCTTGTCACCAATCTCGCTTTAATGCTATTCAACAATCCGCATGTCTTTACTATTTTTCTTCGTCGACGGGCTCGGAATTGGGGAACGTGGGCCATCCAATCCGCTGGATGGTTTGGTTGGCGCGGATCCGCTCGCGGTTTTTCAGAATGAAGATCCGTCGGTCATTCACGACGGACTCCTGGTCCGAACGGACCCGCGGCTGGGTGTGGAAGGACGGCCGCAGAGCGCTTCAGGTCAAACCACAATTCTGACCGGCATCAACGCGCCGGCCGCTCTCGGTTATCACAAGCAAGGATTTCCGAACGCGCCGATGCGCGAAATAATAAAAGAGCACTCGTTGTTTCTTCAGCTCAAACGCGCAGGAATCGAGCCGGCCGTTTTCGCCAACGCGTACACAAGTTATTTTTTCGAGACGCGTCCCAGATGGATCTCGGCCACTACAGCCGCGGTCGAGGCAGCGGATCTGAAGTTTCGTACGCTAGATGATCTGCGAAATGCAAAGGCTGTCTATCAGGATTTCACCAACCAAATGTTGATCAACCGAGGCGAGGATGTCGCGCTTCGAACGCCTGACGAGGCCGGCGAGGTTCTGGCGTCGATCGCTAAAGAGAGCCGATTCACTCTCTACGAATATTTCATCACGGACAAAATCGGACACGCGCAGGATATGGATCGCGCACGGGATGTACTGATGCAACTAGCCGAGTTCATCCGTTCTCTTTTGGCAAAGCTCGATTTGAATGAGACGACGGTTTTGTTGACCAGCGACCATGGCAACATCGAAGACTTGTCCTCGAAGAATCACACGCTTAATCAGGTTCCAACGCTGGTCTGGGGAAAGAAGAAAGAACAGATCGCCGCGCGTGTTCGGAACCTGGCCGATATCACACCCGCGATAGTTGACGCGCTGACAGAGAAAGCGACTGCCCATTGAATATTCAGAACGACTCCCCCCAGCCTGACCGTTCTTTGGTCGGCAAAGACAAACACCCAGAAGTCCCGCGGTATTCCTATTACGCGCTTGCCATTCTTTCGCTGGTAAATTTTCTGAATTACATCGACCGCCAGGTTCTTCCGGCTGTTGCGCCGTCGATGCTGGAAGATAAACAGCTCGGGCTAACGCATTCCGAGCTGGGTTACATCGAAGCAGCACTGCTGCTTTCGTTCACCGTCCTGGCGCCTCTGTTTGGTTATCTCGGCGACGCTCGTGCGCGTGCAAAGCTGATCGCGATCGCGGCGGTCATCTGGAGCGTGGCCACGGCGGTCACCGGGTTTGTCGATCGGCTTCCCTTCCTGCCCGATTCGCTTAACGTTCAGATTCCGGTGATTCACGTCACCATCGCTATGTCGGGAGCGGCGTTGGCGCTTTGCCTCGTGCGCGCGGTTGTCGGCGTCGGCGAGTCGTCGTATTCAACCATCACGCCGAGTTTGATTGCCGACTACTTTCCGCCGCAGAAACGCGCAACTGCGCTGGGAGTTTTTCAGGCCGCGATTCCGATGGGCTTCGCGCTGGGGTTTGTGATCGGCGGCATTCTGGCCAGCTTCTTTGGCTGGCGGATGGCATTCATGATCGTCGGTGTGCCGGGAATAATCGCCGCAGTACTGGTTTGGCGATTGCGCGAGCCCAAACGCGGCGCGACCGACGAGCCGGTGGTGGAACAGACAGCTTCACCAGATGCGTCAACCGAAGCGGTTCACGAGGATGAAGGGAAAGTGTCATGGTTCCGCACGGTTTGGCGGATTCTCTGCACACGCGACTGGTTGCTCTCGACGCTTGGGTACACGGCGCTGACTTTTGCGCTTGGAGCATTCGCGACCTGGTCGACCGTGCTGCTGGTAGAAGACAAGGGAATGAGCAAGACCAACGCCGCAATCACGCTCGGAATCGTTTCGCTGCTTGGCGGCGCCGCGGGAACTTTCGGAGGTGGCTGGTTTGCCGACCGAGTCGCGGCGAAGCGGCGGAACGGCTATTTCCTGGTTTGTGCGGTGGCTACGCTTCTCGGCATCTTTCCGACTTTACTCGCGCTTGTTTCGAACAACGCGTGGCTTTACCTGCCGGCGATTTTCTTTGCGGTGCTTTTGCTGTTCGTCAGCAACGCGCCATTCCACGCCATTTTGGTCAACAGCGTTCCGACGCTGGTACGCGCAACGGCGGTGGCGTTGAATATTGTGGTGATTCACACCTTCGGCGATGCGATCTCGCGAGCCGCTGTGGGAGTGCTCTCGGATTCGCTCAAGTCGGGCGGATTAGCGACCATGGCTTCGCTCGCAAGCGCGATCGGAATCGATCCGAATACGCAGCATCTTTCGGCAGCTTTGTTGATTGCTCCTGCTGCGCTGCTGATGTCGACTCTGCTCTTTTTCTGGGGAGCTAAAGGACACCACGATCGCGAACGTTAGGGGTTTGAGAGGGGAAAGCCTAGGAGGATCGTCGTGCTCGTTGCGGAGGATCCGCAGCTCGCTTGAGACATTCGTGAGAACAAAAGGATTGCGACCTCGAACCTAACCTCACCGCTCGTCCGGCCGGCACCCAGGTATTGCAAGTAGCGCATCGGACCAGCCGCTGCTGCGCCGGCTTCGCATCACTAAATGAACTGGGTGAACCGGCCGAACCGATAGCGGAGTCGATCCGCACATTCCTAACCATTCCCAATACCTTCCGCGCCATTTGTATGTACGGCCGCATTCGCCACAAAACAAATGTCCAGAATCCAAGTAATAAGAGAATGATGATTAAGTACTTCACGCTACTCCTGTGCGTTCTTGCTTTGAGAAAGTTGCGCACGCAAATTCGACAACGCCGGATTCGAAGGATTGACTGCCTGCAACTCCTGAATTCTCTTCTCGGCTTCGGCGTGTGCGCGCGTCGCAATCAACGCGGCCGCCAAATTTTGGAGCGTAGCCTCGTGCTTCGCATCTAGCTCCAGAGACTTGCGATACTCGGCGATTGCGCGCACTGGATCAGACGGCTTGGCAAAGAAGTACGTAAGCCCCAGATCGGTTCTGACGTTCACGTCATCGGACTTCATCTCTAAAGCCTTTTGATAATAGGTACGAGCCGACGGAAATTGTGTGGGATCCGAATGCTGGCCCATGTCGAAATGTACGTTGCCGAGCGCTACCAGAAGATCTCTGTCCTTCGGATCGGCGTCGTACGCGCGTTTAAGAAGCCGTACGACTTCGGGCAGGTATTTCACGTCCTGCGTGTAGCCCGCATAACGATAAAGAGCCAGTGCCACGTTTCGCTGTAACGGGGCGTCTTCCGGCTTTTTGTCCGCGGCAGCGACCGCTTCGCGAACCTCTTCCTCGGTGAGCTCGGGATTGGCTTCGTCTGCGGCAGCCGAATTCGCATTAGCCGGCGAGTTGGTTTGGGCGGCGCGCGGACGGGCCGTCCGCGGTCCGTTACCAACAGTGGCCCAGTTGGCAGCAAAAAATCCGAAGACCAACCCGATCAACAATCCTACCGACCCGTAAAGAAAATTCTTTTTGTTCACGCTAATAAAAAATTAGTCCGGCACTCGTTTTCGAGAAGTTTAACAAAGCGTCATTCAAAACGCGACGCGCGCCGCTCGTTGAAAAACGATGGCGCGCGCATGTAAGAAATTTCGCCGCGTATGGTTACATCGAGGTCACGCTAACGGCGAATCAAGGCAGGTCTTCTTTTCGGCGTCGTGGCGACGGGTCAGTCGCACGCCTGCGCGGGGTCGATCCGTCCGGGACGCGCCGGTCTATGCTTCCGGGGGGCAGACTTCGACCGTGAATGGCTTCGGTCAAAATCCGCGTGATTTCCTGCGACAGTGTTCTGTGCTCAGCGGCCGCCCTGCGACGCAACGATTCCTTCAGCTCATTCGGCACATACGCTCCGATGAAAACCCCTTTCCGGTTTGCCATCTCTTTCTGGTTCTCCTTAAGTGGAATTAGTGGTGGGAAATCTTTGGCACGAAGCGTCTGAATTCGCCGGCTTTGCCATGCATTGAGAGAGCAGATCTATAAGCCGAATTCTGTATCCCGATTGCTCGGGACGGCGATCATTCATCTAGCCCATCCGTCGCCGAATGGGTCGAGCGACCTACCCGGAGGTCGTTTCCGATAAATCGGAATCGGGCGGGCAGCCCTGTTTGACGCCTCCCTATTTGGTCTTGCACTGCGAGGAGTTTGCCTGGCCGCAGTGTGTTACCACCTGCGCCGGTGCGCTCTTACATTAAGCCCGTTGGGGCCGCACCGTTTCACCCATCACCCGCTTCAAACAACGCCCAAAAGGCTTTGAATGTCCGCTGGCTGGCCTTTTCTCTGTTGCACTTGTCGTCGCTCGCCTGCACAAAGTGCTTACGAACGCCCAGCCGTTAGCTGGCTCGCTGCCCTGTAGTGTTCGGACTTTCCTCCCCCGGCTCCTTTCGGAGATTCCGGCGGCGACCGCCCAATCTGCTCTCTCGCAAGGCGCGGGGATTATAGCAAATCATTGTTCAACACGCAGCACTAATTGGAGATGCGCTGGTTTTTAACTACTTTTGCGGACGAAAAAACGAGCGGGCCCCGCATGTGACCGACGTTGGTGCATGCGGAGCCCGTCTGTTAAGCCTTTGAAAATCGGGCAGGAAAACAGCGATTGCGGTTTTATCCCCGACAAACTTTAGTCTGTCGCATCCAGACGACAAATTAAAGTTTGTCGGACATTCTCTTGAAACTCCCTACCGCTATTGCCCGGTGTAGCTGTTGTTATTCGTGTCCTGGTACTGCAGCGTGTGTCTGGTGGTCAGGTTGGTTTCTGCCTGCAGATTCGGTCTCAACCTAACCGCGATTCGAAGAACTGCGGTATCGCCAGGCGCGAGTTCGTTCACACGCCAGGTAATCCGCTGTGACTCGCCGGAGGCGTCCTGCGCGCCAAGCGCAGGTTCGGAGTTAACGAATTGAAGCGCGTCGGGCAACAATTCGACTACGGTCAAATTCTTCGCCAATCCGCTTCCTTCGTTGACGAGGACCAGACGGTAGTAGATCGAGTCGCCAGGCGCCGACGAATCGGTAACCTGCTCGGTTCGAACACGCACTCTGGGTGTCGCCACCGTCAATACGGTATTCGCTTCGCTGGCCACGCGGTTACTGGACAACGACCGAGCCACCACGCTGTACGAGAACTGCTGGCGATCAGGAGTCGTTGACGGGATCTTCACACCCAGCAGCATCGGAAACTGTCCGCCCTGCGGATCCAGCGAAGCCGTTTGCGTGACCGCAAGCTCGCCTTCCTGGTGCTGGCCGTCGGCGTTGCTGTCCGCGTAAATAGTCGCCACCGGAGCTCCCGGCGCGGTGATGCGAAGTTCGTACGAGTCCGCGGCGTTTCCAGGATTGCGAACGATGAACGGGACATAGATCGTGTCGCCAGGCGTTGCAGTCAATCCCGCAGAAACGGAATCGATACGCGCACGAGGAACCTTGCCGACTGAAATGCTCGGGCTGTCAAAGTTCGAAGCCACCGGCAACGATTGAGTTCGCAGTGTTCCGCGTCCCAGCGAGTTGGTGGTAGACAGCGCGTTCGGAACCGCGCGCAACGTTACGCTTATGTCTTTCGAATCGCGTCCTGCCAGATCTCCCAAACTCCAGATCGCGGTTCGTGACGCGCGGTCATATGCGATCGGAGCCGGCGTAGCATTTACAAGTTCGAAGTTCGGATTGAAGACGAAGTCGGCGCGCGAGCTGCGGGCAGCAGAGCTTCCCGAATTTCGAACCGTGATTGTCTGCGTGAATGTTTCGTTCGGCATGACGGACTGCTGCGACACATCAGAAGTCGCCGCCAGCATCGGCGCAACCACATTGATCGCGCCATCCGTGACTTTCAAAACCTGGTAGTCGGCCTGCGAAGCAGCGCGAACGAAGAACCGACGTTGCTGGCCATCGGTTGCGGTTTCCGGAACGCGAAGTTTGAGCAATACGTCGACTGAACCTCCACGTGCCAGTTGCGGCGTTACCAGAATCGGAAG
This sequence comes from Pyrinomonadaceae bacterium, assembly GCA_963702045.1. Classification (GTDB taxonomy): domain Bacteria; phylum Acidobacteriota; class Blastocatellia; order Pyrinomonadales; family Pyrinomonadaceae; genus JACMLC01. The sequence continues at coordinate 1,784,497 of OY969701.1, read as the reverse complement.
TCCCGTATCCGAACCACCCTGCGCCAGGCTAAATGTTGGTTGATACTCGGCCGGAAGATCCGTCTCAAGCCGAAACTGATCTTCCTTGTTTCCGCTATTCGTTATCGTCAACGGAAGCTCAACCGACTGTCCCGGCAAAGCGGTCTCGGACGTGCGCTTGAGCGCGAGCATCAAGTTCGGAACCTGTTTGACGGTGATCGTCAATCCACTGCTCGACGAGTTAGACGCGGGCGGTGTGGTTGATCCTTCGTAACTCGGAGACGTCTCAGGCGTAGTGGTCGTCGTTATCGGAGCGGTCGTCGCCGAGGTTGTCGGTCGAAACGGCTCGGTCGTTCGCGGAGGAGTGTTCACAGCAACCGGATTTGACGTATTTGTGTTCGTAGTCGCAGTTTGATTTGAGTTCGGCGTGCTGCGCGCAGGCGTTGGCGACGGCGTCGGCTTGATCTGATTCGCGCGACGGTCACGCGCCGAATTGCTGCGAGAAGTATTCGTGTTGACGGCCGGAGTCGTCGTCTCAATCGGCCGCAGTGTTGCACTGGTGTTTGCGTTCGTGTTGGTCTCGGGTGAATTGTTTATGACCAGCGCGCGGTTCGAATTTGTGGTCGTCGGAGTTGTAGCTACTTCAGTACGTTTCGGACTCGGTGCAACCGACGGCGACGGCTTTGGCGAGCTCGCGACTGTGGGTGGAGGATCCACGGGATTGGTGGTTGAAGCAGTGGTAGTACGATTCCGCGCGGGCGCCTCACGTCTGGCTGCCTGCAACTCGTTGTCATAAATGTCCGCGAACGGAGTGTCCTTGATTCCCCGAAGTTTCTGCCCGATCTGTTCTGCGTCCTGGATCTTACCCAACTGCATATAAGAGCGACCGAGCCAAAGCAGCGTCAGGTCCGTGATGATGCTGCGTGGGTATGACTTGAGAAACTCCTGCAGCACGGTTGCTGCCTGGTCGTAACGGCCTTGCGTGTAAAAATTCTGTCCGCGGGTAAACATAGCCTGTTCAGCATCACTCGGCACATCATCCTGTACCGCCGCTGAACGAGTAAAAACCATAGCCACCGCCGGGGACATAGGAGCTAGTAAGAGCGCCGCCGCAAGCGTCGCCGCACCGATTCTTGTTCGGGTCTTCAAAATCATAAACCTCCGATTGGGATGGGGCATTTATTTGGTAGGTGCTAGTCGGTAGCACTCCGGCCGGGAATCAGCTTCCGTCGCGAAGCATATGGCCAGTACTCATAATAACCCAGAACGGCGAGCGGAAAAAGCGAAAAGGTAAAAATGAAGAGTAAACACAGCGCTCTTAGCTTTTACCTTTCAGATTGGAGATTTCAGATTTGAGATCTGAGACTTAAGATTTGAGATCTCAGGAAAAACAAGCCGATTACCAGCCGTTGCGGCTGATTTCAATGCGGTCCCCGGCCTCAAGCCGCGGATCCGGATCTTTTCCCTGCTCGATCTTCTTCAAATTGTACTCGGTCGTCACCAAACGGCCATCGGCTCCCTGCCGCATGACTCTGATCTTTCCGCCCGACAGTCGCGTCACGCCGCCAGAAGCAAGAATCGCCTGCGTCAGCGTGATCCCATCATGAAAATCCTTTTGCCCGGGCGAAGCGATCTGCCCGCCGATATAGAAGAACTGAGGCGACGGCGGCGGAGCCGCGACAAGACGGATTACATCGTTTGGAACGATCAAAAGCGAGGTCGCGGTCATGTCGGCAATATCAACCGTCTGAGCTGGACTGCCGGCTCGCATGATTACGGCGCGCGCCGCATCGGCCCTGGGTTGAGCTTCTGCCAAAATGACGAATAGCGGAACCGCTTCACGCCGCAACGATTTGGTGCCGGGATCATGAACCAGTCCAGTTACGATCACGTTGTGACTCGCGTACTCGCGCACAATAACGGCAACCTGTGGTTTGTCGTAAAGGCTGACTCGCGAAGCCAGCAACGACGCGATCTCGTCGGGTGTCATCCCGTCGACTTTCGTAGCCTCGCCTGCCAAAGGATATTCCAACAGACCTGTTGACAAGACGGTGTAAAGAGTCGATTCGCGCGTTGGGCTGTTCAGTAATTGAATGTCGAGCACGTCTCCGATACCGACGCGATAAAGCTCAGTCGGCGCGACCGGCTTAGCCGGCTCAGTCGGCTTCGCAAGTTCGGTCGGCTTCGAAGCAGCTTCCGTCTCACTAGGCTTTTCCACAATTGTTGTGAAAGGCAAGCTGGTGCCGCTATTGCCTGGAGCATCGCTGACCACTGTTCCTGGCTCGGTTGAATCAACGGGTGAACTCGCGACAGTAGGCTGGTTTGAGGCCTGCTTCGCATCGCCGTTTTCAAGCGTACTCGGCTTGTTAGCTCGCTTTGACGAGCCGGCGGGATTGGGCGGGAAATTGACCGGGCTCGTGTCGTTGGATTGCGCCTGGGCAGCGCATAACGGGATGCTCAACGACAAGAGTATCGCGGTCGTGAGTAAGGCTTTTCTCATGTTGCACTCGAATTCTTAACCCTGAATCGTTAACGATGTTCGCGGCCGGGCAACGGCAACTGACATCGTTTTGATGTCCGAATTTGATGTCCGACAAGCTTCAGCTTGTCGACGACGGGCGACAAACTGAAGTTTGCCGGACATTCGCCCATTTATGATAAATGTTGAAAGACCACTTTTTCGAAGAGACACGCGACATTTCTGAGAAATTCGGGCGAAATAAAGGCGGATCGCAGAAAGTAACTGCTGCTAATTTACCCTTTCGCGCTTCGCGCTCACTGCAGTCGAGCCGCCTGCGCTCCATCGAAGCGCTTAACCCGATTTTACTTACTCGGTTTCCTGGCTGGCAAGGATTCTTTCGAGAAAAGATCCGGCCACTTTTCCGAGAACTCCTTGCTTACAAGCTCTTCCGCGTCATCCGCCGTCTCGCATTCCAGACACCGCAGCGCAATTTCGCGCGCGTCGGACTGTCGAATTCCGCCCACAGCCCGCCGGACACGCGGGATCGATGACGATGTCATGCTGAGCTCTGTCGCTCCCAAACCGATCAGTATCACAGCGTAGGCCGGCGTGCCGGCCATTTCCCCACAGACAATCGAACGAATCCCAGCAGCGTTCGCGGCATCCAGCGTCCGGCTGATGCTCTGCAGAACCGCTGGATGCAATGACCGAAACCAATCCGAAACCGCTTCATTGCTGCGGTCCACTGCGAGCAGGTACTGAACCAGGTCATTTGTTCCCAAGCTGAAGAAATCAACTTCCCGAGCTATCTTCTCCGCCAGCAGGACTGCGGAAGGAACCTCGATCATCGCGCCGATTCGAACTTCGCCAATTGGTATGCCTTCGGCCAGAAGTTTTTCGCGCTCTTCGTTCAACACTTCGCGAGCGCGCCGAATGTCCTTCACATCGCCGATCATCGGCAGAACCATGTCCAACCGCCCTTGCGCGGCCGCTCGGTAAACCGCTCGCGCCTGCGTCCGCAGGACGTCCTGATTCACCAGACTGAAACGAATCGCACGAAGACCGAGCGCGGGGTTGTACTCGGCATCGGCACCGCCGCCACTCAGCTTCTCTCCGCCCCAATCAAACAATCGAATCGTGGCTCCGTCTTCTCCGGCCAGATCCGCCAGGCGAACGTATGCTTTGACCTGTTCTTCTTCGCTTGGAATTGTTCCGCGATGCGACAAAAGGAATTCGGAACGAAAAAGCCCGATCCCGCTAGCTCCAAACTTGGCGATGCCATCGTATTCGGCGGGAAGCTCAACGTTCGCGCGCAACGAGATCAACCTGCCATCAAGAGTGTGAAGTGGTTCCAGCGCGGCAATCGCCGGCGCTGCTGCGGATTCGGTTGCCGGTTTGGCAGAAGACTTTCGCTCTTCGATTGTGGCTGGAGTTGGATGGAGAATCACTTCACCGCGTGTGGCGTCGACGATTATCCAATCGCCGGTTCGCGCGTAGCGATGAAGGTCGCGCAGTCCGACTACGGCCGGGATGCCGAGCCCGCGTGCGATGATTGCGGTGTGCGATGTCCAACCGCCGGCGTCGGTCGCAATCGCGCGAGCGTGTTCGAAGTCGAGCTCAGCCACTGCCGAGGGCAAAAGATTCTCGGCCACAACGACAGCGTCTTCTTTCAAAAGCCTGGCATGCGGACGCTCGCCTCCTCTTAATGCGACCAGCAATCGTTGCATTACATCCTCGATATCGGAACCGCGTTCGCGCAAATACTCGTCTTTGATCTCCGCGTAAACGGCCAAAAGACGATCGGCGACAACCTTGACCGCCCATTCGGCGTTGGCGCGTTCCTCTCGAATGTAATTCTCGAGTTCTTCAAGAAGTTTGCGATCGTCAAGAAGAAGCAGATGCGCGTCGAAGATATACGCTTGATCCTCGCCAAGCTCGGTTTCCGCACGAGCTTTTATCGCGAGCAATTGCCGGCGCGCCAATCGCGCTGCCGCACGCAGGCGGCGGGTCTCGCGGTCGATGTCGTCTTCGTGAATCGTGGCGTGATAGACCGGACCGGTTCCGTCGTGTAAACGGAGAACGCGGCCGACAACTACTCCGGCCGACACGCCGAGACCGCTCCATCGCTCTTCGCCCAGAGTTCTTCTGACCCTCTTGCTCACTGGGCTAACTCTCCGAAGCCGTCGGCAAACAGGCTTCTCAAGGCTTCGATCGCCTCGCTCTCGTCGTCTCCCTCCGCAAACAAACGCAACTCAGTTCCGCGCGAAGCCGCCAGCATCAACACGCTTAATATCGATTTGGCATCGGCGGTGGCGCTCCCGTCCATACGCTCGACTCGGAGAAAGCTTTGAAATCGATTCGCTGTTCGCACCAGTTGCGCTGCCGCGCGCGCGTGCAGCCCGAGTCGATTAGTTATGGTGACACGCTGTTCGACCATCTAGGCTTTTTTCTGCGGTGAAAGCAGGTCGCCCGCTAAGTAAATTCCATCCTTGCCCTGGTCGCGCACCCGCTGTGCGACCAACTGCAATGATTCCTGGCCCGATTGACTTGCCAGTTTGATCACCATCGGGAGGTTCACGCCGGTCACGACTTCGATCTTTCCTTCGGACAAAAACATCGAAGCGATGTTGGTCGGCGTTCCGCCAAACATGTCCGTCAAAAGTAGAACGCCGCCGCCTTCGGACACGCGCGCGATCGCTCGTTCGACTTCGCTGTGCGCCGCATCTACGTCGTCGTGCCAGCCAATCGAAACCGCGGCTATATGCGAAACATCGCCGACGATCATTTCAGCGGCGGCGAGCAGTTCGTTTGCGACGTGTCCGTGCGTGACTACGACACCGGCCACTCTCGGAAGTTTGGGTTCGGTCGATTCGGTTGTTTCAGTTTTGTCAGCCATAATTAAGATTCCCGCAAAGACGCAAAGGCGCAAAGAAAATCAGCAAAGGAAGGCTATCGCTCAACACCTTGGCGTCTTTGCGCCTTTGCGGGAACCAATCCTCTTCTTAAGTACATTCACTTGAATTTCAAACCAGCCCACTTCCAAAACACGGCTCTAAGACGATTTCGTGCGCTTGGTTCGCTTCGGTTGAACTCGCCGTTTCGCTTTGCGGACATCGCGGTGAATCGCCTGCGCTTCGAAGCCGGCCGTTTGCAGCCTGCGCGCCAACGCATTCGCGATCATAACCGATCGATGCCGTCCTCCGGTGCAGCCGATTCCTACCGTCACGTATGACTTCCCTTCGCGTTTGTAAAGAGGCAGCAGATACTCGAGCAACTCGCAGAATCGCTTGAGTGTCTCGCTCACTTCCGGCTCGTTATTCAAATACTGCACAACTCGCTTGTCATGGCCGGACAGGTCGCGCAATTCCCGAACGAAGTACGGATTGGGCAAGTGTCTGACGTCAAACAGCAATTCCATGTCATGCGGATTTCCGTACTTGTGTCCAAAGCTTACCACCTGGACGCTCATCGGCGTGCCGTCGGCAGTCGGGCTGAATCGTTTCACCAGCGCTCTGCGCAGCGTGTGCACATTATGATCCGAAGTATCGATTATCAGGTCCGACATAGATCGGATCTCGGCCATCGCCTCGCGCTCGGCGCGGATTGCGCCAACCAGGCCAACGCCTGAATCGGCGGGGTGCGGACGGCGGGTTTCGCTGAACCGGCGCTGCAACGCGTCGTCGGATGCTTCAAGAAAAAGAACAAAGACGTTCAGGCCCTGTTTCTTCAGAGCTCGCAGACTCTTGCCAAACTCCGAAAGAAATTTTCCTTCGCGGATGTTGATGACCAGCGCCGCATGCGCGATCGGAGATTCGGCGGAATCGCCCGGCTGAACCAGGCGAGCGAAGGTGGGAAGCATCGTCAACGGCAGGTTGTCGACACAGAAATACTTGAGGTCTTCGAAAGCATTCGTGGCCGAAGACATACCCGAACCGCTTAGCCCGGTAATGATAACTATGTCGGGAGTTCGTTCGACTGGTATTTCTGCGGGTTTCTTTTTCGCCATTAGCGAACGTGGGTACCGGGACGACATTCGTTAATTGCCGCCGTCCCTGACCAGCTCCGTGTGCCGATCTACAAACAAGCGTGCCGCGTCATAACCGCGTAGCCGAAGGAGCTGAACTTTGACGGCAGTTTCGACCAGAGTGGCGAGGTTTCGCCCGGGGCTGACCGGGATCAGGACCTGCGGAATGCTCACGCCGAGAATATCTACAGATCGTTCGTCGATTCCCAAACGATCGACGTCGCCGCCCGCTTCCCAACGTTCGAGTCGGATCGAGAGGTCCATGCTACTTGCTCGGCTGGTGGCCGAGACGCCGAAAAGATCGCGTATGTTGATGATGCCCAACCCGCGAATCTCAAGATGCTCGCGCAGCAGCTCGGGCGCGCTGCCCGACAAACGTTCGGTGCTGATTCGGCGAACTTCGATCACGTCGTCAGACACCAGCCGGTGTCCGCGAGCGATCAGGTCAAGCGCGCATTCAGATTTTCCGATCCCCGAGGCGCCCTCGATCAACACTCCGATCCCGTACATATCCAACAAGACGCCGTGTAGCACCTTACGAGGCGCCATCATCTCCTGCAAACAGTCAGTGACTATGTTGATGGCAAGCGAGCTGACGAGCGGAGTTCGAAGTAAAGGAAGGCCGGCGGTTTCAGCCGCCTCGACCAACTCAGCCGCGGGCTCCAGCGCTTTGGTCACCAGGATGCAGGAAATACGTTCAAGCGTGAGGATGTTGATCGCCTCTCGTCGGCGCTCCGGCGAAAGTTCCCCCAGGTACCAGATCTCGCTTTGCCCGACGATCTGCAACCTGCCCGGATGAATGTAATGCGTAAAGCCGGCCAGCGCGAGACCGAGCTTCTGAATTCGCGGCACAGTTATCTTGCGCTCGTCCAGGCCAGCGGCTCCGGCTAAAACCTCCAACTCCAATTTTGAAGTGGCTTGTGCGATGAACTCCGCTACGGTAATCGAAAGGTGAGCTAAATCGTCGTGGGTCTGCATGAACGAATGTTAAATCGTTGGTCCTAATTAGTAAATCGTAAATGGTAAACGGTGAATGGTGGCAGGTCATCGTCGCGTAGCGACGGTTGCGTTTAGGCCGGTCGTTTACGGCCTGCAACAGCGAGTGGCGAGAATATCGCGATTCGTCAGTCCGCGAGAACGAACCACCAAATAGCCGAACAAAACGAAAAGCCAAACACACGAATCAAAACAAGTGTTGCAGATGGCATTCATTCTTTTCGTGTGATTTCGTCTGCGGCTTCGTGCTGTTTAGTGGTTCGTCGCCCGTTTCGTCGGACTTAAGCCGGAAACCAAAAGAATATGTCCCACGCAACCATCAGTGCTAAAAAAACGCGAACGTAACGTAACGAGCCCCCAGCCGACAGACTCGACTGGGGGCTCGTAATCGCAAACCCATTTTGAAGGACGATTCGATCTACATCGGAGGTCTGGCAAGCAGGACCAGCTCGATATCTACTTCATTGCCCAAAAAATTCTCGGCGCCTTTTCGTTGGTAACTGATGCCGTAATCCCTGCGATCAATCTTCAAACTCGCGGAAAAACCGTAGGTTGTTTTCTTATTCTCCGGGTTTACGATTTTGCCGGTCATCGTTATCGGCAGAATAATCTCTTTCGAAACGCCATGCATGGTGAAGGTTCCATGCGCCATCAGCTTGTCGCCCTTCTTCTCGACCTTGCTACTCTTGAACGTGATCTGTGGAAACTTTTCCGTGTCAAAAAAATCGGGTTTGCGAAGATGCTCGTCACGAGCAGCAATTCCGGTGTCGATGCTATCCGCTTTTATCACGGCGGTCACGGACGACTTTGAAACGTCGGCCTCGTCATAATTTATCGTTACCGCGAACTCGCCGAACTTGCCCCGAACTCTGGATAGACCACCCAAAATTGGAATCGAAAAACCCACATTCGAATGCGCCATGTCGACGTTGTATTCAGTCGCATGCCCGACCGGAACGAAGACCAAAAGCGACGCGAAGAGCACTACCGATACGAACTTTCTAAGCATTAATAATCTCCTTAACACAAGTGACGAGTGACGAGTGACAAGTGACGAGCACAGCCGGACGATCGGTCTTTCTTGTCACTTGTCACTCGTCACTGCAGTTATGGTTCAATCAAACCAAAGTTGCGATCCTTCCGCTTATAGATAACACCCAGGCGGTCGGTGTCGGCATCGCGGAAGACCAAAAATTGATCGGTTTCGTCCGCCAACCGCATAGCCGCTTCTTCGGCGGTCATCGGCTTCACCACATATCGGCGAGCGGCGATTATTCGCGGCGGTGTCGGACTCGCTTCTACTTGCCCATCAGGCTCGGGCGCTACCGAAGAAGCGCGTCGGGCTCCCTGCTTTCGATCGATTATCTTCTTCTTCAGCTTCAACGCCTGCTTCTCGATCTTTGCAATCGCGCGCGTCAGCGCCTGGTACATGTCCGCGTTGGTGTCGGTCGCAGTCAACGTGTGATCGCGCCAGTGAACCAGAATCTCTCCGATTTGCCGATTCTTTTCTACCTCAAGAATGACATGCGCGCTGGCGGTGGTATCGTTAAAAATATGATCGATCTTCTGGAAATGATCTTCTACGTGCGCGCGGATAGCAGGTGTGACTTCCATGTGCCGTCCGGTGTATTCAAACTTCATTCGCAACCTCCTTATCCCAAGTGAAAAGTGACAAGTGTCTGGTGACGAGTTAGAACAAGTTTGAAACTTGCCACTTGTCACTAATCACTTGTCACTGCTCTTACACTACTGCTTTTCGTTCGCGCGAGCCAGGTATGCTCATTTGGTCGCGATACTTGGCCACAGTTCGTCGCGAAAGCTTGATTCCCTCTTTGGCCAGGATCTTTACGACCTGATCGTCGGTTATGGGGTTGTGCGAATCCTCTTCCTCGATCAACTTCTTGATATTGAGTTTGATGATCCTGGTCGATACCTCTTCGCCCTCTTCGTTCAACATGCCCTCGGTAAAAAAGCGGCGCAGCTCGATAACGCCCTGCGGCGTGTGGGCATATTTTCGATTCACAACCCGCGATACCGTCGAAAGATGCATGCCGATGTCCTCGGCAATGTCTTTAAGCATCATCGGCTTTATGTACTGAACGCCGTGATCCAGAAATTCGCGCTGTCTTTCAACAATCGATTCGACCACTTTGTAAATCGTCTGCCGCCGGTGCTCGATATTGCGAAGCAGGTCAACGGCGGATCGCATCTTGTCCTTGATAAAGTCGCGCGTCTCTTTTGACGTCTCCTGCTGGCCCAACATCTGCTGATAACTGTGGCTGATGCGAAGCCGCGGGCTGCCGTCGTCCGCAAAGTAGATGATGTAGTCGTCGTTCTCGTCCAGCTTCTCTATGTAGATTTCCGGTGCGATCAGGATCGGTTCTTCGGAAGAGTAACGACGGCCGGGATACGGGTCCAGCGTACGGATGATCTGGAGCTCTTCGAGCAACGACTCGACGTCGACTCCGATCTGTTTCGACAGATGCGGCAGCTTGTGTTGCTGCAACTCTGCCAGGTGGTCGCTGATAAGCCGCGCGGCCAAACGCTCGCCCTGGCCGAGCTGATTTAGCTGGACCAGCAAACACTCGCGTACGTCGCGCGCGCCACAACCGACCGGCTCCAACAGCATCACTACCTGGCGAGCCTCTTCCACCACCTCTTCGGGCCAACGGCCCATAGCCGCGACTTCTTCATTCGTCGCATTCAGACGGCCATCGGCGTCAAGATTTCCGATTACACACTCCGCCGCTTCGCGTACCTGACCCTCGACCGGATTCATATGGAGCTGCCATTCCAAATGATCGGTTAGCGATTCCGGACGAGTCAAAAACTGCTCGAAAGTCGGCGCGTCTTCCTTGTACTCAAATTCCTGCGTCTTGTAGCCGGGGTCCAGATAATCCTGAAACTCTCGGCCAAAATCTATCTCTTCAAACGCATCGCGCGCCCCTTCATCGGCGCCCAGATCGTCGCCCATTTCGGGCGCATCGCCGGTCTCGACCGCGCCAGCCGGTTCCGCCATCGCCGAATAGTCGCCGTCGGTTTCGGCATAAGCGGCGATCTCGCTCGCATCACCGCTTCCGTTCGAAGCTGCATTTGAATTTGCGTTCGGGTCGGCTCCTAAATCGAAGCTGCTCTCGGCATCGGTGCTGGCTATCTGATCCAGGATTTTCTCTGCCAGCTCGCGCGTTTCCTCCTGCGAGACGACTTCCTCCAGCACCGGATTCTCCAGTAACTGTTGTTGAATCAGGTCGCTCAATTCGATGGTAGTCATCTGCAACATCTCGATCCGCTGGCGCAGCTGCGGCGTCAGCACCAGACGTTGCGAAAGACTTGTTGTGAGCTTTACAGACATATCCTGCTTTGAATACTAAACCCTAATTACACTTCAAAAAATTGATTTTTAGTATGGGTCGTTTTTACGTGAGGCAATTATAACCGATTCGGGCGCACAGCGCGTAATCAAAAAAATCGGAGGGAGTTTTGAAGTTGGGGGGTAATGGTCCCAGCGCGCAGGCTGGTGAACGGGGGGAAGCCCGACCGTCAGGGAGGGCGTTAACTGTCGGACCACTCAGTGGTGAATGGATTGAAAATGTTTGCTTCTGGGTTGAGCGTCGCATTGCAAGTAGAACAACTGCTCAGGTAAAACGCCCTCCCTCCCGGTCGGGCTTCCGCCCCGTTCGCCGTGGCCGCACTTGCGCGGTCCACGGCCATTACATACTGAATCGTTCGCCCAGATAAAGCCTGCGCACTTCCGGGTCTTCCACCAACTCTTTTGGCTTTCCTGTGCGGAAGATCCGACCCTCGGCCATGATGTACGCGCGGTCGGTGACGCCGAGGGTTTCGCGGACGTTGTGATCGGTTATGAGGATCCCGATCCCGCGATTGCGAAGGTAAAGAATGACGCTCTGTATATCGTCGATCGCCTTCGGATCGATTCCGGCGAATGGCTCGTCAAGCAAAATGAAAAGCGGTTCAGTTGCGAGCGCGCGAGCGATTTCGGTGCGGCGCCGCTCGCCGCCCGACAACGCATCGCCGCGCGTGTTTCGAACGTGAGCGATTCCAAATTCCACCAGCAACTCTTCGAGGCGTTTGAGTCTTTCACGCCGTCGGAGACCCATCGTCTCGAGCACCGCCAGGATATTTTGCGCCGCAGTCATCTTGCGAAAAACCGACGGCTCCTGCGGCAAATAGCCCAAACCGAGCCTCGCCCGCAGGTACATCGGAAGCTTTGTCACTTCGCGCCCGCTCAAACTGATCAGGCCGTGCTCGGGTCGTTCGAGCCCGACGATCATATAGAACGTAGTCGTCTTGCCGGCGCCGTTTGCTCCAAGCAATCCGACCACCTCGCCCTGCTCGACGTGCAAACTGACGTCGTCTACCACACGACGCTTGCCGTAAGTCTTTTGTAAATGGAATGCGGCGAGCGAGGTGGCAGACGGCTCAACGATCGATGAAGCGGCGCGAGACGCGTGGCGTGCCTCGAGCGCTCGCGCACCGGTCGTCTCTTCAACCACTATCAGTTCGTCAGTTCTGCTACTCATAGAATTCGACGGTGTCTAAATGCCCACAAAGGAATTGGTATCCCGCAAAGGCGCAAAGAAAACCGGCAAAGATAAAACGTCGCTCAACACCTTTGCGCCTTCTTAGGAACTTGCCTGTAAGTGATTGATTCTATTAGAGGCGAAAAAGTTCCTATTTGGTATCTGCCCGTCGCCAAACGGGCTAGGGTGCTTTGCGGGAACCTGTTTTCCCTGCCACATTCAAACAGAGCCACTATCCACACTTCAAACTTCACTGTCTCTTTATCTTATGCGTCGACCGCACGCGCCCGCTCGATTCAGCGCTTCGCGGATCGGTCGCTTCGACCCGATTCTCTCTCAAATGAACTGTGAGCTTCCCGCCCTCCGACGTCCCTCGCTCCGCATCTTCAACTCGAGCCGGGTTACCGGTCAGGACCACTGTCTCATCCGCGTTGGTGTACTGGCCCCATTGACCAGTTCCGCGTCGACCCGGCTGGATCAGGACGACGTCGCGTTGCGCCACAGTCTTCTCGACCTCATTCGAGTCTTTGTAAAGATAGACGTCGGCGACCTCGCTCGTTATCCGGTCGGTTCCCTGCTTGATATCAACCGCGCCCTCGTAGTGCAGGAGTCGATCCGGCTCCGAATAAGACATCCGGTTCGAGGTGGCAAACGCCGGCACAGACGTCACGCCGCCGCCCTCGCGACGCTTGACGTTGTAGAGCCCGCTTTGAACCTTGCCGTCGCCTTCCATTCGTTTCGTCTCTCGACGAAGCGTCAGCCGATCGGCGCGCACGAAATTGTCGTCCTGCCACGCCCGCGCGCTGCCCGTGTAGATCGCTACGCCGGTAACGTGCTGAAATTCCGCTCGATCAGAAGTGATGAAAACCGGGCTCTTAACTTTCGAGAACGGCGTCGCGCCATTCGTCTGTTCCTGGCTGTAGTAAGTCGTCTGCGTCTTTCCACGGCTGTATGAAATGTCGCTGCGCGTATCGGAATCGATCTCGGTCGCCTTGGTCCGCGCGCGCGAATCCCACACCGTTGGCTCGCCGCCGCGCAGACGCATGGTCTCGTCTTCGGCGGTGTACGAACCATTTGCAGCTCGGCCGTTGCGGTCTTTCTCGTTGAACTTCACATCACCCTGCGCGTCGAACTTTTCAATATCCTGTGTCTCGCGCACAAAGATGGCTGACATTTTTTCGGAAGTAAGAGTACGAACAGCTCGCTCTTCATTCGGCTGAACCGGGTCCACAACTGCTTTGCTTCCGCCGGAAGCGGCAAAGTTCTTAGCCAGATTTCCCGTTTCGAAAAATTCGCAATCAAATCGTGGCGCGGTCAGCGTCTTGCGATCAGCAGTGGCGCTCCTTTGCACCGGATCGACGAAGAGCTCAGCGTTACCGACCGCTTCGGCGGTTTCCAGATCGCGACCCTTGACCCGCCAATTCAGCTTTACCGAATCCGCTGTAAGCCGTTTGTTCGCAGAGCGCGGATCGTTGCCGCGAGATTTCGGCGCTGCCAGAGTGACCACCGTTCGGCCGCCGGTCTTCATTTCCTTCAGCTGGCTCTTATCGCCGTCGCGCTGGAACGATGCCTCGAGCGTAGTCGCTCCGCTGAGCTGCATCTCCGAATCCGCATTAAGCGTGGCTGCGCGCACATCGCCTTTCGCAGACGCGCGTTCGAGTTGCTGATCGTCGTTCAGAAAGAAGTCGAACTCGGCGGAATGAACTTCAGCCGAATGCTTCTCCGACATCGCGCGCAAATAGCTGTTGCCGCGCGATTCGATCTTCTGAAGATGCTTCTTCGCGTTGAGCGTTCCCGACAATCGGTCGCCGCTCATTATGTCGGCGCCCTGTTCGGCGGTCGCCCCGCCGGTAAACGAGAGATGCAGCGATTGTTGATCAAAGGTCGCCTGCGACGAGCGAATCTTCATCGGCAGCGCACGCGCGCCTTGCCGTTGTTCTCCGGACGTCGACCCGTCCGGAGCGACGTTGATTTCGACGTTGCTGCGCAGGTCCAGCCGTTTGGATTTCGCATCGACATGCGCGCCGGTCGCGTAGCCGCTGACGTTCTCTCGCGAAAAAGTCACCAACGAAGCCGTCTCCGCCAACTCGGTTTTCTGGTCGTAAGTGATCGTGTCGGTTTTGACAGTCAACGAATCGCGGGTTTCGATATTCACATCGCCGGTAAAAGTGATTACCGCGTGGTCTGGATCGTTTTGGTCCGGAAGGTAGATAGCGCGATGAGCTGTAATCTTGTCCGGCTTGTCGCCCGTTTCGGGAAAGACCTCGAGCTGGACCTCTTCCAACTCGTGATGGTTGTCTGAAAAAGTGATGTCGCGCGCAGCGCGGACCAGAAGCCGGAGCCGATCGCCTTCGGTGATCCGCCGCTCGTATCCTTCAACGACGCCTACAACCTGTGTCGACAGCTCAGGTTTGCCACCGAACATGCGAAACGGTTTGTTGTTTCGCATTCGGTAATACGACACGGCGACAACGATCAGTCCGGTCGCCAGCGCGGCTACCGCGAGCACGCGCATGATCAGCGGCAAGCGCGCTCGCAACCCAACGGCAATAATTTTTCTTCTTCGGATCTCCTGCATTATTCGTCTAATGTCCCCGCGCGCGGGATATTTATTTTTGTTTTCGCCGTAAGCCCTCCCACGGCCCCTCCCAAAGGCAGGGGAGTAAACTCGTCATCGTTCTCCAACATTTCTCAGGTCCTTCACATTTAGCTGTAATCTTGTAACGCCCTGCCAGCTGTTTGGTTCGATTGTGTAGGCCAGTTCGATGCGATCATTCACCCGAACCGTTTGCCCGTCGAGCTTTTCGACTCCATCCCACCAAACCCCTTCCAGCGGCAAGCTGTTGCCGTCGGCGATCCGCAATTTCAAATGGCGTTCTTTCATCACACGCGGTTCGGTCAAAAGTCGAAGCTCTCTCGTCGCAAAAAGCGGTCGCGGGTTTCCCGCACCAAACGGCTCGAGCTGGTGAAGCTCTTCGGCCAGCGACATGTTGACTTGATCGGCTTCGATCTCCGCGTCAACGTGCAACGCCGGCACCAGGTCATCATCTGACAGAGTACCCGCCGCATGCGCGTTCAACCGGGTTCGAAGTTCGTCTACACGATTCCGCTTTATCGTTAACCCGGCTGCGTGCGAATGTCCGCCGAACTTTTCAAAGAGATCCGCGCATTCGGTCAACCCATCAAGCAGATGATAAGCCTCTATGCTTCGCCCCGATCCATGGCCGACTTCGCCGTCGAGCGAAATCACAACACACGGGCGATGGAGCTTTTCAGAGATCTTCGAAGCGGCGATCCCGATCACGCCCCGGTGCCAACCATCACCAGCGATGACGGCAACGTGCTGCGGCGCCGTTCCCGCGCTCGATCCCCATTCGGTCAAAGCCAGGTTCAGAATCTCGCGCTGAACTTCCTGTCTTTCGCGGTTGCGCGTATCCAAATGTGTCGCCAGTCGCCGCGCATCATCAATGCCTGTGGCCTCGAACAACTCTACCACGGCCCGCGCGGCGTCCATTCGACCGGCCGCGTTTATCCGTGGTCCCAAGCGAAATCCAAGATCGTATGCGGTCATCGATTGACCGTTGCCGCATCCGGCAATTTCCATCAGCGCGCGAAGTCCAGGGTTTTTCGCCTGGCTCAAATCCGCCAGACCAAGCGCAACGATCGCCCTGTTCTCGCCGACCAGTTGCGCCACGTCTGCGACGGTGCCGATCGCAACCATTTTCAAAAATCCATTTATCAGGTGTTCTTTCCCGCGTTCGCGAAAGAGTGCGTGGGCCAGTTTGAAAGCAACGCCGACACCCGCCAGGTTCTTGTCCGGATAGTTGCAGCCTCGTTGGTTTGGATTGAGCACCGCGAAAGCCGGCGGCGCACCTTCACCTTCGTCCGGAAGGTGGTGATCCGTAACGATCACATCCAGCCCGTTCTCCATGGCCCAGTGGAGCGGTTCGTGCGCGCGAATTCCGCAATCGACGCTGATCACCAATCCGAAGCCATCAGCAACGGCTTTCTCCAGCGCGGCCTGCTGAATTCCGTATCCTTCGGTGAAGCGATGCGGGACATGAAATCCGGTTTTCGCTCCCAACATCTGCAACGCGCGTCGCAACACGACTGTGCCGGTTGTACCGTCGACGTCGTAATCGCCGTAGATCAGAATCTTTTCGCCGGCCTCGATGGCGCGCTGAAGCCGCGCGACCGATTCCTTCATTCCGAGCATCAACGCGGGATCGTGTAGCTGATCAAGTGACGGATGCAGAAAACGATGCGCCGCGTCGGCTTCGCAATGCCCACGCGCAACCAGTAGTTGCGCAATCACCGGCGAGACGCCCAGCGCGGTTTGCAACGACTCGGAGCGCTGCCGGTCAATATCTCTTACGATCCAACGTTTCGTGCTCATCTTCTCCCGACGCGAGCTTTTTTCAATCAGCGAACCAGCCGGTCGCTTCCAGAAGTTTTATGCCCACGCGCTGCTCGCCGTCCGATACGTCAAACCATACGCCGTTAACTTCGGCCTCGATCGCGCCACCGAATGGCGGCGTCAATCGCAGCACCGTTCCAACGTTAACCTTGACGTCGGTCTTCAGCGTGCCTCCGCCGCGGCTGACTTTGACGGCTTCGGCCAGAACCCTAAACGGGGCGCCGCCGGCCGCTCGTCCCTCGATCTCGACGAAAAAATTGACAGGGACCCGAGGGCTGCGCGGGCGCCGCGCACGGTCTTCCAAAGGCTTTGCTTGATCACTCGCTCGATCACTCATATTCACGAACAGTCGGTTGCAACTACCAATCAAACTGTTGTTCCTGTCGACGGGTCGAGTTTACCCAATCCCCGACATAAGTGTTAGCGTGCTTAACTTGATACGCGGAGGAGCTAACCATCGGAGAGTGGTGCGATGAAATAGCAGGAGGTGTTGGTTTGTTTTCGGTTTCGATTTGAGGGTTCAGGTATCCCATCGCCAAAAGAACCATTATGGCAACGCCAACGATCAATCGATAACCGATAAAGATTCCGGTTGAGTGCGTACGAAGAAACCGCAGCAGGAACCAGATTGAGGCGTAGCCGACCACGCCGGACACGATAGTAGCGACGACCAGCGGGACATAGCTTCCCTTCGGCAAATGTTCGATGGCCTCTTTCAGTTCAAGCAATCCGCTGGCGCCGATGGCTGGAATCGAAAGCAGGAACGAAAACCTCGCCGCGGTCTCGCGAGTTTCGCCTGCAAACAGCCCGCCCATGATCGTAGAACCGGAGCGGCTCGCGCCCGGCAAGAGCGCCAAAACCTGAGCACCGCCAACCGCCAGCGCGTCGCGCACGCCGAGGTCTTTCATCGTGCGCTGTCGCTTTCCCACCGCTTCCGCCAACAGAAGAAACAGCGCAATCACAATCATCATCGTGGCGATGATCCATAGGTTCTTGGTGAACGTGCCCTCGATCTCTTTCTTAAAAACAAGACCAACCACGCCGATCGGAATCGAACCGATGAGGACCAGCCATCCCAGCCATGCCTCGTGCGAAAGACCGAAAGAAGCTCCGTCGTCGCGAGTTCGTTTGCCAGTCAAAATCGCCAGGTGATCCCGGACGAAAGCGATAGAGATATTCAGAATATCGCGCGCGAAATAGATCAAGACGGCTACCAGTGTTCCCAGTTGAATCACGGCGATAGTCGCGGTGGTGGCCTCTGCGCGTAGAGCCTCTCCCTGATAGAGACCGGTGGCCCGGGCAGCAAAGATCAGATGTGCAGTGGAACTGATCGGAATAAATTCGGTAAGCCCCTGAACGATGCCGAGAATGACGGCTTGAAGAAGAGTCATAGTGAAGGTAGATGTTGGATGTCAGATCTTAGGTCTTTGGTTTTAGGTTCCGGGTCCTGGGACCTGGGGCTTATTCCCTAAACGAATTCCTCGCCGCGATCCGATCATAAAGCGCAATCGGAAACACCATCCCAGCCCGCACCAAACTCGCAAGCTGCCAAGGAAACGCAACCGACTTTTTCCTCGCTTCAACTGCCTCAACAATCTTGACCGCCGCATCTTCAACTTCCATCAAATAAGGCATCTTCGCCTGACGACCGGCCGTCAATTCAGTTTTGATAAAGCCGGGATGAATGATAGTCACAGCAACCCCTGCGTCCTTAAGATCAATCCGCAGACTCTCAAAAAAAGCCGACACCGCAGCCTTGCTGGCACAGTACGCGGCGGACTTCGGCAAACCTCTGTATCCCGCCAAACTCGAAATGACCGCCAGATGCCCGCTCTTCCGCTCTATCATCTGCGGCAACACCGCCGTCACTGCATTCACCGCACCCAACACATTAATATTGATCAGGCTCGCCACTTCGTCAGCCCGCAAATCTTTGACATCCGTGCTCTGCGCGATGCCCGCGTTCGCGAGCATGATATCGATGCGACCGTATTGCTCGCGCAATCTGTTCGACGCGAACTGCACTGCCGCCGCGTCAGTAACATCCGCCGCCAGCACTGTCGCTCGTCCGCCCGCTTTTTCCACTTCACTCGCGAGTTCGTCCAGCATGTCCGCGCGACGCGCCAGAAGTCCCAACGACACACCGCGCTTTGCGAGTTCAATTGCAACGGCGCGTCCGATGCCACTTGACGCGCCGGTGATAAGGACGACCTGTTCGGACCAATTAAGGCTCATAAGAAAGGTTTGAGGGACCCACGAAGTCTAGCAAAGTTCTGCCACGTGCTCGCCGAGCGCTCGAAGCGCCTTTGCCAAATCGTTCTGCTTTATCAAAAAGTGATCGCGCGAAAACGCGGAGAATGCACCGACCGAAACACCCGCTTGCGCAAGGATCTCGGAAACTCTGGCCAGATATCCAACCACGTCCCAGCCCAATTCAATATCGAACGTCATCAGGCGAAAGCCGCCTTCGACTTTCGCGTCGCGCACGGCATGACGCATCGTTTGCCAGTCGGTTTGGTCAATCAGCAGCGTCACTTCAAACTGATCGACCAGAACCATGTAAGGAACCTCGCCGCGGGGACTGAGCTCGGGATTCTCCAGCACTCTCGCCCAGTCTTCTTTGCGCAGGCCGATCAGGAAATACGTTTCCGGTGAAATCTCTACGCGCGTCTTGCGCAACAGCTCGATTGTTTCCGCACTGTGCTCCATGCGCGATTTTCAGACCTCGACGATGACAGGCAGGATCACGGGTTTCGCGCCGGTCTTCTTCTGAATAAACCGCTTCAATTCAACTCGCACGTGCTCCTTCAAAAGGCTTGCGTCCCTACGTTCCGCCAATGATGCCTTCTCGACCGCATCGCTCACGACCTTTTGAGCGCTCTTGATAAATCCATTCGAAACGTCCACGCCGGTCAATCCCCGCGTAACGATGCTTGGTTCACCTTCGAGCTTTCCGGTCTCCGTATTAATCGTCACGACCAAACTGACAACTCCGTCGAATGCGAGTTGCCGGCGCTCTCTCACAGTTTCGCGGTTGATCTCTTCAAAACCCGATTCGTCGATAAAGGTCCGCCCGATGTCATGCTTGTTGATGATCGTCGCTCGTTCTCCGTCAAGTTCGAGCACGTCGCCATTCTCGATGAGAATTACGCTCTCGTCCGCATAACCGAGGTGGTTCTTCACAAACTCCTTGTGACGAAACAGCATTCGGTATTCGCCATGAATCGGCACAACGAACTTCGGCCGAACCGCTTCTGTCATGATCCGAATGTCTTCCTGTGAAGCGTGGCCGCTGACGTGAATCAAGCGTCGTTTCTCTTCGATGATATTCGCGCCGCGTTTGTAGATGTGTCCGATCAAGCGCGAGATCGCGCGTTCGTTGCCCGGAATAATTCGCGCCGAAAGCACGACCGTGTCGCCTTCTTCAATGGTCAGACCTTTGTAGCTCTGCGTCGCCATCTGCGAAAGCGCCGCTCGCGTTTCGCCCTGCGATCCGGTCACCAGATACACGATCTCGTCGTCGTCGAGCTGTCTTGATTCGTTAAGCGCGATCAGCAAACCATCGGGAATATCCAGGTAACCCAGTTCGTCCGCGATCTCGACATTCTTCTGCATCGACCGGCCCAGGACACAAACTCTGCGGTTGAACTGCTGAGCCACGTCGAGCACGATCTGAAGCCGGTGAATCGAGGAAGCAAACGCGGCCACCACGATTCGGCCTTTAGATTCGTTGAAAATCTCTTCAAAGGCCGGAATGACGGCTCGTTCGGACGGCGTGCGTCCGGGCACCGTCGCATTGGTCGAGTCCGACAACAACGCGAGCACACCCTCCTGACCATAGCTCCGCAACGTTCGCAGATCGATCGGTTCGCCAATCACCGGCGTCTCGTCAACCTTGTAATCGCCGGTGTGGATTATGGTGCCGACCGGCGTCGTGATCGCCAGCGAAAAACAATCCACCAGCGAATGCGACGCGCGTATGAACTCGATTTTGAACGGACCCAGCGTGACGATCTGACGCGGCTCAACCCGGTGAATCAGAACGTCGTCCATCAAGTCGTGCTCTTCCAGCTTTCGCTCGGCGAGTCCGACAGTGAAGTGCGACGCGTAAACCGGCACGTTGAATTTTTTCAGGATGTAAGGAAGCGCGCCCAGGTGATCTTCGTGACCGTGGGTCAGGATGATGGCGCTGATGTCATCGCGGTATTCTTCAAGGAAATCAAAATCGGGGACCGATACATCGACTCCGTAAACGCTCTCTTCAGGGAACCCCATCCCGGCGTCGATGATGATCATTTCGTCGCCGAATCGCACGGCCATACAGTTCATTCCAAACTCGCCGACGCCGCCGAGAGGAATCAATTCCAGATTACTCACTTTTGTTCTTTTCTCTACTCTCTCCTCAAACAACTCGGCATCCCGGCATGGGCCGAACACCGAGCGAAAATTAGCCGGTCAGTATAGCATGGAGCGCAGGCGGCCCGCCTGCAATGAGCGCGAAGCGCGAAGCGCGAAGAATGGTTAGGTTCTTTCGCGCCTGCGGCGCTCATTGCAGGCGGGCCGCCTGCGCTCCCTCGGTACTTCGCTTCTACGCTTTTCCCATCGCCTGTGCCTTCGTTCTCACGAACGCGTAGTTCAACAAAGGAAGCGAATTGAAGTTCGCGGCCTTGGCGGCGTATTCGCTTGCCTTGGCTTTGTCGCCCTTGCCTTGATAGGCCAGGCTCAACCAGTAAAGGTCCTGCGGGTTCTGCATATTCGCCTGCAAAAACTCCGCGATGGCGTTGTCGTACTGCTTTTCCGCCAACGCAATTTGTCCAGCCAGCGAATGCGAAAATCTCACCTGCGCTGGATTCTTCCGAGCCTCGGCGCCTTTACGAAACAGATCAGCCTCGGACTTGGCGGTAGCGATGTCTTTCTTGCCCAACGCCACGGTCGCCAGATTGTAATGTTGGAATAGCTCTGTATTTTCCTTGATCTCCGGTGAAAGGCTGGACTCCTTTGTCATTTTCAGAGCCCGCTCAAACTGCGCCTTCGCTTCATCGTACTTGCCCATCTCGACCAGGATAGCTCCCTTGGTTTGAAGATCGCCGGTCATCGCCGCGACATCGTTGATCTTCTCGCCCAGGGCATATTGCTTGTCCATTTCTGAAACTGCTTTGTCGAGTTTTCCGCTATCGACATCGACTACCGTCTGGGCAAACAGAGCGGTGCGTCTTTCACCATCGTTACGCGCGCCGTCAGTGATCTTCTGTAACTCCGCCGCCGCTTCATCGGGTTTACCCAAATAAGTTTTCGCCGCGGAGATCGCGAAGTACGAATTTACGAACTTGGGGTCGATGGCGAGCGCTTTTCGGTACTGCACGATCGAATCTTCGTACTTGCCCATCTTCAACAACAATTCGGCGTACGAATCGTATGGGTTGGGATCGTTGGGAATAAGCTCGATGTACTTTTTGAACGCGGTCTCGGCGTTTGCGAAATCGCCGTTCTGCCGGTACGCGTAGCCGAGGATGTTGTAGACCGGCGAGTAGTTCGCGTTCAGCTCGGCCGCTTTTTTGTAATGCGTGATGGCTTGCTGGTAATCCTGCTGGCCAAAGTAATAGCCGCCTAACTGGAACTGCGCTCGTTCATCGTTCGGAAATGCAGCGACGAGTTTGTCCAGGTAGCCTTTCTGCTTCGGCACGTCTCCGTTCGCGCCGGCTTCGGCGGCCAGGATCTGCAATCGCTCGCCTTCAGAAGCCTTGTCAGCCAAGCTCACAGCCTTGTTCAAATGGTCAAAAAATTCCTTTGCCGTCGGTGACGAGTTAGCGCGGGCGAGTTCTGCTGATGCGAAATTCGGATCGAGGCTGATCGCCTTGTCAAAGTGCGCGATCGAGTTCTGCACCAACAATCGTTCAGAAAGATCTCGACCCTGTAAGAACTCTTTCCGTGCTTCTTCCGACGAGGTTGTAACGGGAAGCTTCGCCACCGCGCCGGCTTCGGTGGATTTTGTAGCGCCGGATGTCGAGTCGTTGTTCGGAGCTGCACATCCAATAAGGCTTCCGATGACTGCCGCCAACAAAACGAGCTTGTAGAAACTGTGTCGCATGGGACGTCTCCTTCACACAAAAAGTCTGATCCATGATTCACAACGGGGAGAGAATTGCATCACGAACTTTGGTTCACGAGGTAGGACTGAAGAGAATGAATCGGAAAGAGCATTGATCTGGACCATCCGTTTCGCTCGTTCCCTGCTGACTCTTCAGGTATGAATGGCCGCGAGACTAGGTGAAAGTAGGTGGCGAGTCAAGAACAAAATCTGCCGATAAAATCAAATCCGAGACGATGGTTTTATTTCCAAAAAAACGTAATTAAGGTGGCGGCTCAAAGCAAGTTGGAAAGCCGCGTCCACTCGTCATAAGTGAGCGTTTCGGCGCGGCGTTGTGGCTCGATCTGCGCTGCTGCGAGTAACGCTTGCGCGCTTCCAAATCCTTCGATCCCCTCGCGCAGATCAAACGGCGCGTTGCGCAAATTATTAAGAATGGTCTTGCGGCGTTGCGCGAACCCCGCGCTTACGATTTGCCAAAGCAACCGTTCGTCTTTTACATCCGACAGCGCATGTTCGCGCGGACGAAGTCGGGCAACCGTGCTCCAAACTTTTGGAGCAGGGCGAAACGCAGTCGGCGGAACATCGAAGAGACGAACGACTTCAACATAAGCTTCGACCAGGACCGAAAGGAATCCGCGCTCGCTGGTGGACGGCGGAGCAACCATTCGATCTACAACTTCGCGTTGCAGCATCAGAACCATTTCGCTGAGACAGTTTCGCTGTTCGATCAGGCGTTGGAGGATCGCAGTCGCGATGTTGTAAGGAAGATTCGCTACCAGCCGCGCACTGGCGGCCGGCGCGATTGCATCGCAAAAATTGAGATGCAACGCATCGCCTTCGAGCAGCTGAAGATTCTGTGCGGTTGCAAACTTATCGTTGAGTGTTTGGATTAGCTCGCGATCAAATTCCAACGCGATGACACGACCTGCATCCGCGATCAACCGCGAAGTCAACGCACCCAAGCCTGGCCCGATCTCGATAATGGTTTCATCCGGACGCGGCGCCACGGCGCTAACGATCTTGTCGATGACTCGTTCGTCGACGAGAAAGTTCTGACCGAGTCGTTTTTTGGCGTGCATGGAAGCAGGTTTCGGTTTTTGGGTTTTAGTGGGCCGATGGAGCGCAGGCGGCTCGCCTGCAGTGAGCGCCGCAGGCGCGAAAAGCTCTAACGCATTCTTCGCGCTTCGCGCTCACTGCAGGCGAGCCGCCTGCGCTCCATCGGACTGCGGTCCTTCGTCCTTCGGGTATCCGACGATCTCAATATCTCGTCCGTGACGTCTCACCTCGATATCATCTAACGCTCTTGCATCCTTCAGAAACTCGACCCCGTCCCCCGCGATTGCCATCGGCGCATCGTGGCCTCCGATGATGATCGGAGCGATGAAGAAACTGACCTTGTCCACCAATCCTGCATCGATGAATGCGCCGGCGACACGCGCGCCGCCTTCGACCAGGACGCTTAGTATCGAGCGCCGTCCCAGCTCTTCTAATACTGGCCGAAGATCGCGCGGGCCGGTGGCGGTGCGAACAACTTCCACTCCCGCGGCCATCAGCGCTTCTGCTTTCGAGAGTTCGGCGGACTCCGACGCGAATACGATTGTGGGAACTTCGCTCGCGGTCTGTGCGAGCTTTGATGAAGGCTTTAATCGAAGGCTGCCATCCAGAACAACTCGAATCAATTGTCTGTGTCTGGGCTTTCCGGACCGATCGGTCAGCAAAGGATCATCAATTTCGGCTGTCCGAGCTCCGATCAGAATCGCATCGCTCTCATGACGAAGCTCGTGAACGCGCTCGCGCGACGCTTCGCCTGTTATCCAGCGCGAATCGCCCGTTCGCGTTGCAATTCTTCCGTCCAGCGATGTAGCTATCTTGAGATGAACGAACGGCGCGGCGTGAGCTTTGAAGTGCAGATACTTTTCGTTAAGTCGCGCGGCCTCATCAGCCAGCAGTCCGACGCTGACTTCGATGCCCGACTTGCGCAGGTGCTCAAAGCCTCGACCTGACACCTCAGGGTTTGGATCCTGGATCGGCGCGACGACGCGTTTGATTCCCGCTCGGATCAACGCATCTGTGCACGGCGGAGTGCGTCCCTGATGGGCATGCGGCTCGAGCGAAACATACGCCGTGCCTCCCTGGGCCAGACTTCCGGCTTGCTCCACCGCGATCGTCTCGGCATGTTTCACGTCGAGGTTAACGTAGTAACCTTCACCGACGATGCGACCGTCGTCAGCCGTAATCACACAGCCGACGAGTGGACTGGGGCTGACCTGTCCCGCACCCAGCGCCGCCAGTTCGAGCGCACGGCGCATCATTGTCTCGTCAGGGTTCAAAGTTTTTTCGGGTGTTTAGTTGAAGAGACTGTTTACGTAGTTCTCTGGATCGAACACGACCAAATCGTCGACCTTTTCGCCGATTCCGGCGTAGCGTATCGGCAAGTCCAATTCTTTCGCGATCGCAACCGCGATTCCGCCCTTCGCAGTTCCATCAAGTTTGGTCAAGACAATCCCAGTCACGCCGGCTACCTTGAGAAATTGGCGCGCTTGTTCCAATCCGTTTTGTCCGGTGACGGCGTCGACCACAAGTAACGTTTCGTGCGGTGCGCCTTCGACTTCGCGTCCGGCGACGCGCTTCATCTTTTCGAGCTCTGCCATCAGATTCGATTTGTTATGCAGCCGTCCGGCCGTGTCGACGATCAGCACATCCGAGCCGCGCGCCTTCGCGGCCTTCAACGAATCGAACAAGACCGCGGCCGGATCGGTTCCCTGCTTTTGCTGAATCAGCGGTACGCCGGTGCGCTCGGCCCAAATCGCAAGCTGATCGGATGCGGCCGCTCGAAACGTGTCGGCAGCGCAGATCAAAACGTCGTTGCCTTCCGCTTTGATCCGCTGGGCAAGCTTTCCGATCGTAGTAGTCTTTCCAACGCCGTTCACACCGACGACCATCATCACGTATGGCAGCACGTTTTCGGGCACGCTCGATTCGGACGCGACGCCCTTTGATTCTGACGCTTTCAAAATTGCGAGCAGCTCGTCTTTGATCGCTTTCTTCAAAGCGTCGATATCGCTGATCTGATTTCGCGCGATGCCGCGTCGGACAGTTTCCAAAATGTGCAGAGTCGTCGGCACGCCTATGTCGGCTGCGATCAGGGCCTCTTCGAGTTCATCCAACAGCTCCGCATCGATCTGTTTACGTCCCTGAAAAACATCGTCGATTCGTTCCGAGAGCGATTCTCGCGTCGCGGCAACAGCTCGCCGAAAACGCGCGCTGAATTCCTGTTCGAGCGCTTCCTCTTCGGCCTGAAGTTCTTCGATCGAGCGATCAAGTCCCAGGACCGATGTGTTGAATGGCGACCGCGATGGGACCGGTCGCGGAGTTGGCGGCGTCTTTCTCGCGGCGGGCTCGACCTCGATCGGACGGGACGGCGTAGAGATCGAGGCTGATCGTGCCGCGTCTGCGACCGATGGTTCACGCAAAGGCGTTGGCGTAGGCGCTGCGCCTGTTGGAACCGGCTCAATGTCCGCAACTGGAGGTTTTTCAGCGGGGACGTGATGCGACGCCGACGCGGGCGGTTCGAGCTGCTGGGTTTCCTGCGTTGCGGCAGATGAAACCTCATCGCGCTGTACAGGTTCGTTCAGTCCGAGCGTTACAAACCGATCTTTGCTTTTACGTTTCCAAAATGCCATTTATTAAAAATTACCCCGTTGAAAGTTTGTCTGTGATTTAAGCAGTGGATTATAGACGCATCCGTCACAGGACAACAAAAGCGAGTAGTTTAGGGAATCGGCACAGGGCGCCGATGAAGCGCAGGCGGCTCGCCTGCGCTCCGTCGGTGACCCGCTAAGGGCTGGCTTTAGCTTGTCGATCACGTGCGACAAACTGAAGTTTGTCGGACATGCCGCACAAAAAGACGCCAGCAAGATTTCTCTGGCTGGCGTCTTGAACCAAGTTCTCGCGATCTACATCACTGACGTCGACTGCGGCGCGGCCGTGCTTGCGTCAGGCGGCTTCATTGCCTCGGCGGCGGCCGGTCGCGGCTTCAGCCTAACGCGCCCGGCAGAAATTTGCCCAGACGCGCACGCCGCGTTCAGCGCAGCGACTACACGCTCGTCATAGCGTGTTCCCACGAACTCGTTGATCCTTGCAACCGCATCCTCGATCTTCATGGCCCGCTGGTACGGCCTGTCTGTCGTCATCGCGTCAAACGTGTCGGCCACCGAAACGATCCGCGCCATCAGCGGAATCTCTTCGCCTTTCAATCCCTGCGGATAACCCAGCCCGTTGATCATTTCGTGATGCATGTACATGCCGGGCAGAAATTCCCGCATCGCCGGAATCTGCGACATTATCTTGAAGCCCTTCTGCGGATGTCCCTTCATGACTTCGAATTCGTCGTCCGTCAGCGCCGCCGGCTTCTTCAAAATCTTGTCATCAATTCCGATCTTTCCTACGTCGTGAAGAATCGCGCTGATGCGAATCTTCTCTACTTCGTCGTCGGGCAATCCCATTCCCTGCGCGATCGCCATCGAAAATCGCGCAACGCGTTCCGAGTGACCGCGCGTATACGGATCTTTGCCGTCAATCGCTGCGGCCAGCGCTTTCACTGTTCCAAGGAAGAGTTCCCGGTTGTCATCTGCGGCTCGTTGCAGGTCACCGATAAAGCGCTCGACCTGTTCGGTCATCTGATTGAACGAATCGCCAAGCTCGCCGAGCTCTGTGCACGGGCTTGCGGTAATGCGGCGCGAAAAATCCCCGCCGGCGATACTGTGCGCTCCTTCTGCCAGATCGCGTACCGGTTGTGTCAACCGACGCGCCAGAAAAAATCCGATCAAAAGCGCAAAGCCAGCTGCGACAAGACTGATCAGCAAAGTTTGCCTTCGCATGTCTGCAACCGAAGTTAGCGCCGCACGTTCGTCCTGAATCGCAATCACGCCGAGCGGCATGCTCTTGTCGAGCTCGGCGGTCGCGTACGAGCCGAGCATCTCAACTTTGGCTCCATCGCGGTCCAGCGAAAACGGAGCCAGCGCAGACTCGACGTGCGAACCTGTCTCCTGCCAATCCTTGACGACTTTCAAGTCGGTCATTGGTCGTTCGGAGTACGCGACGCGTTCATCCGGGTGCGCAACCGCGCGTCCGTCGCTGTCGACCACAAAAATCACAGGCAAGCCGGCATCAAGCAGCTCGCGTTCGCTCTTCGCAGACGGTTGCTGCACCGACTTGAAGACTTCGTGAAAAGAGACGATCGCGACTACCGCGGCCACCACCTGTTCGCCGTCCGCTCCGCCCATCACGGGCGCCGCGATTGTCAGCGCCATTTCCTGGCCCGATCGAATTATCTCCGGACGGCTGACGATCAACCCTCGCCCGCCGATCCGCGCCAGCACGTCGCCGACACGTTGCTCAACCTCTTCGCGCCTGATTACGTCCGGTTGGAAAGCTCTCCGTGCTTCGCCCTGAACCGGAACGATGCTGAGTGCTATCAGATTCGGGTCGTTATGAAGCACATTGCCCAGGCGAACATCGGCGCCGGCGCCGCTCATCGCATCAACTCCGCCGGTCAGTTCAAACGCTCGCGCTAGCCCGCTGACAACGTCGCGATATCTTTGTCCGTACAGCTCGATCTGTCGCGCTTTGTCCTGAACGAGCTGGGCCTGATATCGCCCTTCGATCGAACGCAGTTCGTCCGCGCTGCGAACGGACAGCAGCCAGCCCGCCAAACCCAACGGCAATAACCCGACGACCAGCAGCGTCGCCAGGACGATGTAAAGCAAGCGGACGCGCTTGAAGCGCTCGTACATAGAAGTGCTAACTTAGAGCTCGCGAACGATAACCTGTTGATTTGGAGTGGAAATCCGATAGAGGCAAGCGGCAATCGCGTTGATCGCCACCGTCGATACTACGGATCCGAGTCAGGCATGTCAATCGGTTTTTCTATTTTTAACTGCTGAAATACTTAGATTAAAGCCGCATTGTGCCCCGCGGAACGGGTTCGCAATCAAGCCGCGGTCAATCAAACTCTGGCAATTGGGCGAGCGCGGTGATAATTTGCAGACTGAAATGGGATGCGACGCGTCTAAACCATTGAGCGCACGGGCCGCTAGCGGTGCGCAAGTGAAATTAATAGGTTCTCGCGCGATCCCTGCGGCACGAGAGGGTATGGAAACGGCCACGAGCGACGAGCAAATCGTAGAACTTGCGCTGTCCGGCGACGGAGATGCCTTCGGCGAGATCGTAAAACGCTGGGAGCGTCGAATCTTCGCGCTGGCTTACGGCATGCTGGGCCGTGAAGAGGACGCGCGCGATGCTACACAGGAAACCTTCATCGCCGCGTTTCGCAACCTGAAGGGATTCCGAGGCGACGCAAGAGTGTCGTCATGGCTGCATCGGATCGCGGTTAATCAGTGCATCTCGCGCCAGCGTCGATCGAAGGTTCGCGGCGAAACCGCGCTCGAAGACGCAACCGAAGTCGACGGCGCATCTTTCTTTGCACCTGCACACGAATCACCTGCTCATGCAGCCGAAACCGGCGAACGAACTGACCTTGTTCGACGCGCCGTGACCGCGCTGCCAACCGAATTGAGACAGGTCATCGTGATGAAGGAATTTGAGGAACTGACGTTCCAGCAGATCGCCGAGAATTTGGATCTGCCGCTGAGCACAGTGAAAAGCCGTCTATACACGGCGCTGAAACAGTTGCGATTGCGTCTGGCAAAAATGGAGCCCCAACCAAAATGGGATGTTCAAAGAAACGTGGGTTAGCGATATGAAAGAAATATCAGACATTCAAACTTGTTCGCGCTCGAACGACCTGGTTGCTTATCTTTATGGTGAAGCAAGCGAGCGTGCGAAACAGGATTTTCAGGGCCACCTTTTGGTTTGCCCGCTTTGTCGTTCGGATATGGATGACTTTGGCGGCGTGCGCGAGTCAATCGGATTGTGGCGAACGCAAGCGCTTGATTCCGCCGAGGCGTACGCGCCTGATATGAAGTTGGCCTCTGCCTACCGATCGCAAAGCGACGCGAAGCGCCGTTCGATGTTCGAAGCTATTCGAGACTTCTTCGCTATCTCGCCGATGTGGATGCGCGGAGCAACTGCGTTTGCCTCTCTCGCGCTGGTGGCCCTGGTTGTCTTCGCATTGATGACTCTGTTTGGACGAACTGAATCTCCGGTCGTCGAGCGCCAAACTCCACCTGCTCCGATCAAGCAGGAACTCGCCAACCCAGCGAATAAGCCGGAAGAAAAAGTTGTTGCTGTCCCGGAAGAAAAGGGTTCGATATCCGATGCACCGATCGTGCAAAAGCGATCTGCGAGAAAAGTGGTTAGGAACACGCGTGTGAACGGAAATCAGTTGGCCGTCAATAAGCAAAATAGAAAAGCTGCTGAATTGTCCGCTGAAGAACGCTCACAATTGTCCGACCTACTTATTGCTGAACGAGAAAACGAAGACAGCGTGCCGCGTCTTTATGATTTGTTGACGGAATCAAATTGAGTAGATGAGCGACAGCAACGGTGGTCGCTCTAAAAGGTCTCGAGGTTGTTATGAAAAACTCTTACCGCAGGCTGATGATAGCCTCCGCGATGTTGTTCTTCTCGCTAACGCTTTTATCGGCGCCGACTGCGTTCGCGCAGCAGGAAGACGATCCTCCGCCCATGCCGCGCGACGACCGGCCAAATGCACCCATGCAGGATAGACGCGATGGCGACTTGATCAGCCAGCTAAACCTGACGCCCGAACAGATCAGCCAGATTCGCGAAATACGCCAGAAAAGCGCGGAAGAATGGCGACAGACGCGACACCGAATGGGCGAGGCCCAGCGCGCGCTGGACGCTGCCATCTATTCCGATTCCGCCAACGAAGCCGAGATCGAGGCGCGCGCTCGCGATTTCGGTGCGGCTCAGGCTGCGCTTGCTCGATTTCGAGCGCTGACCGAGCTTCGCGTTCGCCGTGTATTGACGCCGGAGCAGCTAAAGACTCTTCGGGAATTGAGAGCTGAGGCCGTACGTAACAACGGTCAGCGCCGACGAGAACTTCGCAATGAAGGCTCTGCTTTCGACGAGCGAAGACCCGCGAATAGAGGCCAGCGCCGGCCCGGTGCGGTCCCGCCGCAAATTGCTCCGAACGTTCGCGGAACGCGACCTTAGAATCGTTGAACAGTTCAGATGCAAAGCCGGCCCATTGTTACGGGGCCGGCTTTTCCTTTCGGATCCGGCTGGGACGTCGCCTCTACGGGGCAGAAGCCCGACCGTCAGGGGAGGGCGTTCCAGCTTCTCATGTGCTCAAGCCTGATATAGGCTCGCTGCAGACAGAGCGCAGCATTAAGAAGGAAGAAAAGGAGTCATCGGCATCGTTACTTGATCCCAACGGAAATCGAGCGCCCTCCCTCACGGTCGGGCTTCCGCCCCGTTTTACCGACACGCAATTGCTCTGATTGCCTTGGGCCTTTAGTGCTTGACGCATCTCACCTAATTTGCGCATGATAGACCGCTCGTTTACATACTGCGCGGTCGCACTTCATTTTTTGCGCGTTTCGGACTGCGCCGACTTTAACTGAAAGCCTCCGCTCGTGGAGAGGTGCGGGCCAGACATTCCTACTGGCTTGTGATGTCTCCCTTCCAATTCTCGAATGAATTTTTTTCTGCGGGCTCTGCTTGAGCTGCAAGAGACGACGCTGCTGGCTGCACGTGCGGCAGGCGGCCTTTTCCGTCGTCCAAGATATGTTCCAGAGACAGTCGCGCAGATGGACGCGATCGGCGTTGGTTCTTTGACGATCATCCTTTTGACAGGATTTTTCACCGGAGCGGTGTTAACTCTGCAGACTTACCCAACCCTCGCGTCGTACGGCGCGCAAAGTCAAACCGGTTACCTGATCGCGATATCGCTAATACGAGAATTGGGTCCTGTGCTCACCGCTTTGATGATAACCGGCCGAGTCGGTTCAGCTATCTCCGCTGAACTCGGTTCGATGACCGTCTCTCAACAAATCGATGCGATGCGCGCGCTCGGAACGGACCCTGTTCGAAAGTTGGTTGCGCCCAGACTGATCGCGCTGGTCATCACTCTTCCGCTCTTAACCGTTATCGCGGATGTGGTTGGCATCGGCGGCGGCTGGGTTACCTACACAGGTTTGTTCGGCATGTCGTCGACCAGCTTTATCGCATCGGTTCGCGACGGCATCACCATGGACGATGTCGTGGGCGGGATCATAAAGCCCGTGGTCTTCGCAATCATCATCGGTACCATTGCCTGTCACAAAGGGCTGAGCACCGAAGGCGGCACCGTGGGCGTCGGACGTGCCACAACCAGCGCAGTGGTTTCGGCTTCGATCACCGTCATCATCGCCGACTTCTTCCTCGCGCGCGCGCTGCAATACATACTAGGACTACCCGGGGCTTAAGGTTTTATGGTTACACACGATTACAAGATCCACGACTCTGCGACTCCAGCCGCCCCCGGTGGTGAAATTAGCGACGATGCCGCAGAGTCCACCTTCGCCGAGGTAGACGATCTCAATCGCGCGATTCCGGCAATCGAATTTCGCGACGTGCATCTCTCTTTCGCTGATCGAAAAGTCCTCGATGGTCTCAGCTTCAAAGTCATGAAAGGCGAGACCAAGCTGATCCTCGGAGGCTCGGGTTGCGGCAAATCTACAACTATCAAACTAGTGCTCGGTTTGCTGAAAGCTGACTCCGGACAGATTCTGGTTGACGGCGAAGACATCACGAATTACGGCGAAGAAGACATGATGCGGGTGCGGAAAAAGATCGGGATGGTGTTCCAGGAAGGCGCGCTGTTCGACTCACTTTCGGTTTATGATAACGTCGCGTTCCGCCTTCATGAGCAAGGCGTTCCCGAAGACGAAGTCGAGCCCGAAGTCCGTCGCATGCTACGGTTCGTCAACCTCGAGGACGCGATTGACAAGATGCCGATCGAACTGTCAGGCGGAATGCGCCGCCGCGTAGGCATCGCCCGCGCCCTGGTTGGCGACCCCAAAATCGTCATGTTTGACGAGCCGACGGCCGGTTTGGATCCTCCGACCGCCAGGACAATTTGCGAGTTAGCGATGAAGCTACGTGATCTTGAAGACGTCTCGTCAATCTTCGTCACGCACGAGATGAACAACCTGCACTATCTTTCCTCGGAATACGCCGTAGTCAATGACGAAGGCGATGTAGTTTTCGAAAAAGAAGGCGAGCGCCTTTGCCTGATTAATACAAAAGTGATCATGTTGCGCGAAGGCCAGGTGATCTTCAGCGGAACCGACGAGAGTTTGAACCGCGCGGACGATAAATACATTCAGAAGTTCCTGCGCGGACATTAAGAAAAAGGAGAACACAGGACACAGAATACAGGACACAGAATAAAATCGATTTAAGCTTTTCATTCTGAGTCCTGTGTCCTGTGTTCTGGGTCCTGAGCCATATGCCTCCAGCAAAAAAGACCATCGGCGTCAGCGAACTGCGCGTCGGCATTCTTGTATTCATCTCGATCATCATCCTGATTTTCCTGATCCTGAATGCCACGGGCGACATCAACCCGTTCGCGCGCAAGCTGCACCTCAAGGCTCAGTTCGCGAATGCGGATGGACTCCGTCCCGGCTCAGAGGTGCGGTTGGCGGGCGTGCGTGTCGGTAAAGTCGAAGAGATATTTCTGCTGCCGCCTTCCGACGACCCCAAAGCGCCGAAGGTCGAAGCGCGGCTTTCGATCGACGGAAAGATCGACGGCAAAGCTGCCAACGAACGCATTCGCCAGGATTCGGTGGCCCAACTGACTTCACCCGGATTGCTTGGTAACGAAAAGATAATCAACATCACTCCTGGAACCTCAGCCAGCGCACCGGTGCCGGACTGGCACACGCTTCCTACGTCCTCGGCAAATTCGTTCACTGACCTCGCTTCCTCCGGCAACGATCTTGTCCAGCGCCTGACCAAGATCTCGGACCAGGTAAACGAAATCACGCGGAAGATAAACGAAGGCCAGGGCACGCTCGGCCGCATAGTCAACGACGAAGCGCTCTATAACAACTTGAATGCGGCGATCCGCGACACGCAGGAAGTCGTGCGACAGATTCGATCGGGACAGGGATCGGCCGGGAAATTCGTGAATGACCCGGCGCTGTACGACAACCTCAACGACACTGTTGCTCAGTTGCAGGCGATCGCTACGGACCTGCGGGCGGGTCGCGGGACGGCGGGCAAACTCTTCACCGACGAAGCGCTCTACAACGAGGCTCGATCAACGATCGGGCGATTGAACGAAACCGCCGACCGGATCAATTTGATTGTTGGAGACATCCGCGCAGGCAAAGGAACCGCGGGTAAGCTGATTACGGACGAAGCGATTTACAACGACGCTCGAGCCGCGATCGCTCGCTTCAACACAGCGGCGGAAAGAATCGACAACGTAGTCGCCGGCGCCCAACGCGGCGAAGGCACGGTCGGGAAGTTATTGACCGACGACCAACTCTACAACAACGTCAATCAGTTATCGGGAGAAGGCGTGAAGCTCCTCTACGACTTCCGCCAGAATCCGAAGAAGTATTTGACGGTGAAGTTTGAGTTGTTTTAAGTGGCTTAAATCTCTTCCTGGATTATTTAATTGCGTGCTGCAAGAAATTAAGTTGTTAACGGGTCGCGGAGTTCCGACTCGCGAAATGGCGTGTTGGGGATATGGCCTTGTACTCGAATCAGTTCTGCCGCTGTGATCATTTTCGACAGCACGCTCACCACTCCCCTCGCATATAAGGCAATCTAAATAGAGAATTGATTGCGTGCCTCGTCCTCGTCAAGATTCTCTCACTAAGTTCACCAGCAGACATGCGCTCCGCGAGATTTTGTGCATTTCTGATTTTATCTCCGTATGATACGAATCCTAATTTACAACTCACTCCGTATGTAAGGATGGTGCTCAGATAACCTCTGACGACGCAAAGCAATTAAGAATGGAGGCCGCTATGATCAAGACATGGTTCGTTACTGGCGCGGCGCGCGGGATTGGCGCGGAGGTGGTTAAGGCTGCGTTGGCCGCGGGCGATAATGTTGTCGCTACCGGCCGGAAGCGGGCGCAGGTCGAAAAGGCTTTCGAGGCGCTGGAGCCTTACCCCGATCGAGTCTTGGCGGTCGAACTGGATGTTACTGACGAAGCGCAGGCGACGGCGGCGGTCGACGCCGCAGTGGGTCGATTCGGACGTATTGATGTTCTGGTCAACAACGCCGGCTATGGACAGATGGGCGCTTTCGAGGAGAACGAGGTTGGTGATATCGAGCGTCAGTTTGCTACTAACGTTTTCGGGACTCTGCATGTCACTCGGGCCGTTCTTCCGGTTATGCGGAAACAGCGTAGCGGTCGAATCTTCAACTTGTCTTCAGTTGGTGGAATCGTCGGCTTTCCGGGCGCTTCGATTTACTGCTCGACGAAATTCGCGATCGAAGGGTTTTCCGAATCGTTGGCGCTGGAACTCGCGCAGTTCAACATCCACGTCACGATCGTCGAACCCGGCTTTTTCCGCACGGACTTTCTGGACGGCAGTTCGGTTCGCTACGGCTCTAAGGTGATCGAGGACTACGCTCGCTCGTCGGCTGAGGCGAAGGCGTCTTATGATAGCCATAATCATCAACAAGCCGGCGATCCCGCGATGCTGGGTTCCGCGCTGGTTCAACTGGCGTCGATGGAGAAGCCGCCGCTGCGCTACGTAGCCGGTTCGGACGCAGTCGAGTGGATACTCGGCAAAGAGACCGCCATGCGGAATGAGATAGAACAGTGGCGCGAGTTGTCGATTTCAACCGACGGCACGGTCAATTGAGATGTCCGAAAATGAGATGTCCGACAAACTTCAGGTTGTCGTCGACTCTCGCGGTGCTCGATGTTGCCGCCCGACGTCAAGACCTGATCCGAATTTCATCCCGCACCTAATTACTGTATAAACGGCAGTGCAATTGACAGTCATCGACAAACTGAAGTTTGTCGGACATTTGGGAAGTCTTTCGAATAACCAGCAGAGGGTGAATGACGACTATGCCGAAAATGCGAGCAGTGCAGGTTGCCGAACCGAATGGCCCACTCGAACTGGTCGAGCGCGAAATTCCGGACCCGGGCTCCGGTCAGGTCCGCATTAAGATCGAGGCCTGCGGCATCTGCCACAGCGACGCGTTGACAAAAGAAGGCATGTATCCGGGGCTTCAATTTCCGCGCGTGCCGGGACATGAAGTCGCGGGAATCATCGATGCGGTCGGTAGCGACGTAACCGGCTGGAGCGAGGGTCAGCGGGTCGGCGTTGGCTGGCACGGTGGGTACTGCGGTCGATGCAATGCATGCCGCCGCGGTGATTTCTTCGCTTGCGTGTGGGGACAGGTTACGGGCATTACCTACGACGGCGGCTACGCGGATTACATGATCGCGCATTACACGGCGCTCGCGCTCCTTCCCGAAGACCTTTCTGCGATCGACGCCGGCCCGCTTGTCTGCGCGGGCGTTACTACTTTCAACTCGCTCAGAAGCAGCGGTGCGCGCGCGGGCGACGTTGTGGCGATTCTTGGCTTGGGTGGATTAGGTCATCTGGGCGTTCAGTTCGCCGCGAAGATGGGATTCAAGACGATTGCGATCGCCAGAGGCAGCGACAAAGAGCCGCTGGCCAAACAACTGGGCGCGCATCATTACATCGATAGCAGGGCGCAGGACGTGGCGGGGGAGCTGGTCAAGTTAGGCGGCGCAAAGATCGTGCTTGCTACTGTCACCAACGCCGAGGCCATGACGGCAACGCTGGGAGGTTTGGCGCCGAATGGAAAGTTGATGGTGCTTGGCGCGCCGCACGAGCCGCTGCAGGTTCCTGCCTTTTCGCTGATCGGCGGCCGCACATCAGTGGCTGGTTGGTATTCCGGAACCTCGATCGATTCACAGGATACGCTCTCGTTCAGCAAACTCAGCGGAGTGCGAGCGATGATAGAAACCTACCCGTTGGAAAAGGCCGGCGAAGCATACGACCGAATGATGAGCGGCAAAGCAAGATTCAGAGTTGTTCTTACGACTGAGCAGTAGTCATTAATGCAGGATGCGCTCGAGTCAAGGCGGGATTAGTTTGCCGTTTTTTGCCACGCGTATCTTGAACCCGTCCAATAGAGAAACCCCGATTCCCCTGACAGCCTTTCGCGAATGACGTCTCCAGTCAAAGGGCGAACTTTCGCATTGGAAGCGATCCGCCGCCGCGCTTCACCGGCCGACTCCATCTGCAGATCCGCGCCGACTGAATTTCGCAAAAGGTAAGTCTGTGTTGCCGCAGGATTGCGCCACCCGGTTTGCCGATAACCATGCACGATCGTCAATAGCGAATCCTGCTGCTTTATCTTCACCGGAGCCGGTTTTGCGACGGGTGCGTTCGAATTTTGCTGCGCGTCTGGCGCATGTGCGGCACGCGGGTCTTGAACTATCCAATTAACGTACTCGCTATTGAGTTCCACGAGCTTACTCTTGACTGGTTTGACCAGGATCGCGATGTCCTGGGAGTTGTCCCCGTTAAAGTCACCCACGGCGAAGTTATCCCCGCGACTGTCATCTACGACCGCCGCGTCTTTGTAGATTCTCTGGACGACGGCGCTGATCTCCGCTGGGGCCGGTTTCGCAGGTGGTTCTGGCTTGGCGGGATCGACGGTTGGCTTCACCGGTTCAGCATTCTCCGCTGTTGCTGGCTCAGGAGTAGTCGGTTTGGATGAAACGCTGCGGAAAAAAATCAGAGCTGCAAGCACAAGACAGATACACAGCCCGCCAGCTATTTTCATAGACATCTTCAGAATCCCCTGCTGATCTGCCGGTCACCAATCGCCCCGGCTTTCGTGTTGTTGAATTTCCCTTTCTTAGCGTGTTTGCTGGGTCGTTGGCTTCTTCACCACTAATCACACGAAACCAGAAACGAAATTACACGAAACGTTCTTGAGCTGGTATTCGATACACCCGCTGCGGAAATGCGGGCTACAACTCGTGCGCTCGTAACGTGATAAGTGATGAGCAACCGGTCTACTCATCACTCATCACTCTTTCCTTCACAGCCACAGTCTAAAGCGACTCAAGAAAGATTATGAGTTGCTTCTTCTGCAATGTTGTCAGATTTATGAACCGGTTAGTGATGATCGTGGCTTCACCTCGATGCAGCAGAATCGCATCCAGGAACTTGAAGGTTTCGCCGTCGTGCATTAACCGGTCGCGTGTGCGAACTCCCCACAACGGCGCTGTACGAACTTTCAGCCGTGTTTTCTGTCCGCCGTT
The DNA here is from genome assembly GCA_963702045.1 of Pyrinomonadaceae bacterium. Taxonomy (GTDB): domain Bacteria; phylum Acidobacteriota; class Blastocatellia; order Pyrinomonadales; family Pyrinomonadaceae; genus JACMLC01. The sequence continues at coordinate 1,746,741 of OY969701.1, read as the reverse complement.
CTGCACAATTCCATCGCCTGTGCCGATATCGTGAAGCAGAAAATCGCCAAACGGACGAAAGACCTTGTTGCCAAGAGCCTTCGGCACAGTGAACATTCCGCCGTTGATGACCGTGCAGGGCTTGACCGTAACGATCGCCGGGACATGACAGATGCTGCAACCCATCTTGGGATAGTCGCGCGGCTCGGTCGGAGCGGGCGGCAACGACCCAAACAGATCGCGCCCCGCCGTCCAGTCTGTCAGGAACTGGGCCTTGATGTCCTGGTCCAATGGCGGTGCTTTGGTCGACCTCATAAAGTCAGCGAAGAGGTTTACGTCTTGTTCATCGTCCTCTCCGTCTGGTGCTGGATCCGGTACCGGATCGAAGGCCGCCACTGACCTGCCCAGAGAAGTATTCTCGTTCAGTATCAGGAAATTCGTGATGCCCATCTCGTTCAGGTACGCATCACCCGAAAACGAAACAAGGCTGGCGTGCTGGGTTTTCCAGCCGAAACGGCCAATACGAAAAGCCCCCGGAAATGGCTGCGTCGGATCGCTGTTCGGAGCGGTTTCCAGCACGGGAACTTTGATTGGCATGCCCTGAATCAAACCGCCGCTGACGATCGCCTGCCGGTTTGAGATCGCTAGCAAAGTGCCGTTGGCGGTCGCCTCTACAAAACCGTCGCCCAGCGTATTCAGCGAGGTGCGAAATGTGCGAACAGGCTCTTCCTGTATGATCGGACCGCCGCTGACAACGCCCGCGGTGTACAAGGGCGGGATACGCTCCTGCAGTTTCGCATTCTTGTTTGGATTGGCGGTGTCATTCAGATTCGTCGGAATCGAGCGATCATTGATCAAAGAACCACCCGGCGCATCGACAAAAAACGTGCTCGCCTCGGAGCAAGGGGGCCCCAGGCAAACGTTATGACCGGCCCGCAGCTCCGTGATTTGGCTGATGCCTCCGGTAACCGGGTTCTGGTGACAGTCTTTGCAGCTCTGCGCGTTATAGACCGGGCCAAGACCGTCCTCAATCAGGCTAATCTCTTCGAAAACTTCTTCAGCGGCGGTGAAATCATCCGGCGATAGAAACCCGTTGGTCTGATTGTCGAAATTGGCCGGAGCATCCTTTCGCGGAATTGTGCAAAGAGGAGGCTGCGGTCCAATGACCACGCCGCCGGCGGGGTCTTCCGTCGTGCTGAAGGTAAAGGTGTCTGTGGAATTAGGATCTACACCCTCGTTATCGATACCGGTCGGAGCGGCTTGAGCGTCGCTGCCGGAGACTTTGTTGGCCTGGTCTGTCGTAGCTATGCCTGCGCCGACCGTGCTCGGTTGCTCCTCCTGACTGTGAACTACGCGATTGAGGATGAGTGGCAAAGCAACCATTGCCAGAGCCAGCAACAGCACAATACATTTTAAGCGTTTCATCGATGTTCCCTCCCTAAAGCAGGGGTCAGCTTTCGCTGGAGCCTGATTCATGTTTCGTTATTGTCGCGGCGATGATTACGAATTTCGCTGGACTCGATCTTCATGATCGTCGGCGACAAATGGAACTTCCCTTTTTCAGCGGATGGCTGTTTTGCACAGTTGCTTTTCTCATCCGGTTAACTTCAAGACGCAATCATCCAGCGCGATGTTTTTAGGATGGGCTCGTTCAAGCTGGTCCAGCATCAACCGAGCCTGCTCCCGTTCGTCGGCAAGCGCTAAATCGACTCCGACGTTCTTAAACGGGTGAATGAGGAAGCGAGACGTATTTGAAATGCTCGGTGGATTGACTCTTGGAGTGTAGAAGCCGCCGGGCGCATCAGAGGTACGAGCTCCTCATGTTTCGTTGAGCAGCCGCCCCTCATCGCGCTAAAATACAGGCTGACTAGACGATGTACTTTCTCGCAAGAAAAGGCGGGAAGAGTTTCATCATTGTCGCAAGCCCCGTTGTCACTTGCAGGTGACGGCGGGGTTTACTTCTTTGATTTCACGATTCCAAGTCGGGGGATTTTAAATAGTGGGGGATTGTTCTGAGGCCGCAAAATTAACGCAGCGGTGCTTGCGGAACAAGAGAATTTCAATGGCGATTTCTGCTATTTATTGGCGATTTCTGCTATGAAGAAATTTTGTCTTGCGAGCTACCATTCTTCGCACTCGCTCTGTATTGCATCGGCGTAAGTCCGTAAATTTTCTTAAAGTCCCGCTCAAAATGGCTTCGATCGTTCATGCCCACGCGGACCAGGATCTGCTTCACCGGCAAGAACGTGAACTTCAAAAGCTCTTCAGCACGTTCCATCCGAAGAGAGTGCAGATAGTGGCCGGGTGTGGTGCCGACTTCGGCCTTAAACAAATGATGGAGCCGCGAAAGTGACAGGTTAACTGACGAGGCGAGCTCCCTCAACGCGATGTCGCGGTGACATTGATCCTGCATTAACTTGATGACAATTTGCAGACGCTGGTCCATGGGTGTCAGACCTCTAGCGGAAACAGACTGAGCCGCTGTTGATGAGAACCGAAAAGTGAGCTCGGGTAAGGCGGCGAGCTACACGCATTACTAATCTAATTATTTGGGGCGGCCTGCCAGTGAGGCTCGGATTGGGACAAGGAGTAGAGAAGCTGGCGAGGCACAATTTCCTGTAACGCAAAGGATTATAGGCTAGCGGCGAGGGGATAACAATTCATTTATCAGGAGGGCGCGACGCAACCCTTTTGTGTCCGTCGGAGTCTTTACGGATTGTTGGTTAGTTGCGTTCCGGGGCGGATGATTATGGTCGCTTCTGAATCAGTACTTGAAAGCTCGCGCTCATGCCATCGGGAAAAATCATTTCGCGTGCGCTCGAGTTCAGGATGGCTGCGTCGGCCTGGCTGCCGGCGTCCGATGCCAAACGCTCCAGTTGTTCCACGAATCCTGCGCGCAAAAGGAATTGATACAAACGTTCAAGGCTCCGGTTTACGAGACCGCACCGCTCTCCTGCCTTTTCCAGATGACTCCAGTTCACCGAAGCGGTGATGTCCTGCTCTCCCGGGTTATCCAAAACATTTTCAGCAAAACGATGTTGGCGATACGCACGCAAGGTTCCGTCGCGACGGTGAGGCGCGCGATAGAGCTCGTCGGATCTCGCTCCGTAATCAACCGTGACGATGTAGCCACGCTTCAACCGAGAGGTCGCGCGACGAAACCAGTCTTCGGCCAGCAGATTCACTTCAGCGTAGTGACCTTCTGAAGGAAGTCCGCCGAGTTCTTCAAAATATTCCGCGAGTCGCGGAGTTGACGGCTCGGCTTCCACCCAGACGAACTCGCCGGAGTCGTTCACTCCAACCAGTAATTCCACCAGATTTCCATCCACAACTCGAACACGATGCACCGGCATCGCGTCAAACAACTCGTTGGAGAAGATGATGCCGGCATCGATTTCAACCGGGGCGTCGCGTTGGTTCACAAACGTGACATGCTCGCCAAATGGCTGGAGCAAGCTAGCTGCACGTTGCCTTGCGTCGGCGCTCGCCTCATCGATCAAGTACCTGGTGGATTTGAAAACATCCGGAAACTGCGCTCGGAGAGTTTCCAATACACCCAACGCGAATTGCCCGTTGCCCGCAGCGGCTTCGAGAATTGTGAACTCCGCCGGCGAATCCATCTCGACATAAAGCGCGGCGAAATACGCTGCAAACGTCGCGGCGAACAGGCTGCTTCGCTCCGGGCTGGTTCGATAATCGCCCGCCCGTCCCCACCTCACAAGATCCCTCCGGCAGTAGTATCCTTCGTCTCGATCGTAGAGCGCCGCGTTCATCCACTCGCTAAAGCTGATTGGACCGCTGGCTCTGATTCGCGCGCGCAGTCGATCGCCGAGCGACGCGGTGTTGCTTTCTTTTGCGTCGAGTCGATTCATGATCGAACATTCGAAGGAGCCGATTAGCGCTCGGTGTTCTCGGGGTCTCTTTCTAACAGGCGTGTGGTGTTTTCAGTGACGCTCCCGGGTGAGACCATCTCGGCGGTGTGATGCCGGCCGGTCCAGTTCGAAACCGGAGCGCCTTGTCGTGGAGGTAGCGCGGCCTGGCGCGGAGGAGGCCCGAAAGCCGTGGGTGACATCGGTGGTCCGTAGAACTGTTGACCCGGCAGCGGGCGTTTGGCGCCCTCTTCGAAGATCAAAGCGTAAAGAACTCGCAACGGTCCGCCGACAAACCCGATGACGGCGGCCATCGCTGTGAAGAATTCCGGAGTTCCCAAGTAGCCGTTCAAAATTCCGAAAACGATCGTCGTGATGATGCCCAGCATGATCAGCGTCACGCCTTGCTGGACGCCCTTGCGACGAGGTGAAGGTCCTTCTTCGCCGGGCGGCGCATATACCGGCATCACGCCGCCGTTGGCGACCAGGTCGGTTACGTTGCCCAGTGGCAATCCGCATCGCGAACAAAAGCGAATCTCGCCGGGCGATTGCTGCTGACCACATTGCGGACAAAACATGGGAAGAGGATCTCCTTAACTCATACAACTTCGCCGAACTCTAAACGTCGGTAACCGCTCGCTTGAAAAAAGTCTGAAGGTTGCGAACGCGCGTCCCTGATAATGTGACGCCCGCGCGAGCGTCTCGATTAACAAAGCGTAGATAGCCTGCGGCTCGCCGGAAGGAACCGCGATCTCTTTGAACAGGTCCGAATCGGACTTGAACGACTCGAACGCGCTTCTACGCGTCGCTTCTACTTCTTTCAAATACTCCGCTATTTTTGCAGACGTGGAAAGCGTTTCCGGCAACGTCCATTCAAACGGATCATCCCAAAGGTTCGTCGAAATGCCGCCGAAAGTCTGTTCGACTGATCCGGCGCTGCGCAGAACATACTCCCCACAAGAGTACGCTGCGACACCCAGGGTTGGTTCCCGCGGCTGCCAGAATAATTTGTCATGCGGAATTGCCGAAATCAATTCCGTCGAACGCGTGTGCAGCCGCTCGAACTGTTGATCAAGGAATGAAATGAACTGGCTCATTCTCGCATTTGCTCATTAACTCATTCGCCTTCGAATCAACGAGCAAATGCGAAAATGAAAACGTTACCGCGACCGGCGATCCGATTCTTCCAACACGGTTCCAAAGCTCTTACCGCTGAAGCTGAATCCGGTCCGAACCCGCCCCTTCGCTCCAACTTCCGAGCCGCGCGACGGCACGCCGCGTCTGGTCACGACCCAGATCGTACCCGAGCCGTCATCAACTTCATAAGCACCGGTTCCCAATACCCCATAACTGTCCGTGACGCGGCCGGCCACCGTGACGTCCTTGTCTCGGTAACGTCCGGGATCGGCATTGATCTTTGAAATGGATTCACGGTTGGGACAGGCGGTTACGAAGATCGTTCCCGCGAGCAGACACGTAAGAAAAACTATGCGACGACCGATTGTCATTTGCATCTCCTTTAAGTTTTGAAATCACCTTGCGGGAGAGCCTTGCGATCAGATGTCAGATGCTGGATGCTGGATGTTGGATGTTCGTCGGTAACAGTACTCCTATCCGACTTCTAACATCCAGCATCTGACATTTGCATTCCCGATTTCCAGCTAATTACCAAACCATCCAATCGGTTTTCCGGAGAGATCGACCCAGACGCTCTTGATCTGTGTGTAGAGCTCGAGCGCGTGCTTGCCCATCTCGCGGCCATAACCCGATTGTTTGAATCCACCAAACGGCGAAGCGGCATTGAACATGTTGTAGGTGTTGATCCAGACGACGCCGGCGTGAACCGCTTTCGCAAAGCGATGCGCCCGCGTGATGTCGCGTGTCCAAATTCCCGCCGACAATCCGTAGATCGTATCGTTCGCCTGCTTCAACAAATCGTCTTCGTTCTCAAACGAAATCGCGCACGTCACAGGTCCAAAAATCTCTTCCTGTGCAACTCGCATTTGGTTCTTCACATCACTGAAGACGGTTGGTTGGAAGAAGTAGCCGTTTTTGAAGTCACCTTCCAACGCCGGAGTCTCGCCGCCGGTCAGGACGGTAGCGCCTTCATTCCGCGCGATGTCGACATAGCCCTTGATTCGATCGCGTTGAACTTCGGAAACTTGCGGCCCCATCTGCGTGCCTTTGTTCATCGGATCGCCGACGACGACTCGCTGTGCACGCTCTTTGAAGCGTTCGAGAAATTCGTCCTTGATCTGCTCAGCCAGAAACAGCCGCGAGCCCGCGCAACAAACCTGGCCCTGGTTGAAAAAGATCCCCATCATCGCGCCGTTGACGGCCTGTTCGATATCGGCATCCGCGAAGACAATGTTCGGAGCCTTCCCGCCAAGTTCGAGAGAAACCTTGGTCAGGTTCTGAGCCGCCGCGCCGGCGATCAGCTTTCCAACTTCGGTCGAGCCAGTGAACGCGATTTTGTCTATACCCGGATGCGCAGCCAAAGCAGCGCCGGCTGTTTCGCCGTAGCCCGGCAGGATGTTCACCACGCCGTCGGGGAAACCGGCTTCCTGAATCAGCTTGCCAAGCTCCATCGCATTGACCGGCGTCTGTTCGGCCGGCTTTAAAATGACCGTGTTTCCGGCGGCGAGCGCGGGCGCAAGTTTCCACGCAGCCATCAGCAGCGGAAAATTCCATGGAATGATCTGGCCGCAAACGCCAATCGGTTCGATGATCGTGTAGTTGAACATCTGGCCCGGAACGGGAATCGTTTCGCCTTCGATCTTCGTGGCCCAGCCGGCGAAGTATTCGAAATTCTCGACCACCTGCGGCAGATCGACGTACAGCGATTCGCGAATCGGCTTTCCGTTGTCCGCGGTTTCCAGCTCTGCCAACTCCGGCGTGTGCTCTTCGATTAACTGCGAGAGCTTGTAAAGCAAACGACCGCGATCGCGCGCGCTCATCTTCCCCCATTTGCCGTCATAGGCTTTTCGGGCGGCTGCGACTGCTTTGTCGACGTCGGCTCTATCTGCCTCAGCGACCTCGGCCAGCGTCTCGCCGGTCGCTGGATTCGGCGTAGAAAAAGTTTTGCCCGATTCCGCGTCTACCCATTTTCCATCGATGAAAAGTTGATACTTACGCGGCGTGGTCGAAGATGTTGGTTGTGGTGATGACATCAAAGTTACTCCTGATCCTTCTGTTTATTGAGATTGTATCGAATCACGTTGAAACGCAGAGCTGGAAAAAGCTGAAGAGCTAAGCAAGTACGTAATCGCGCGTTCGCTTCAAGCTCGCGCCAGCTCGTCCCAGATATCTGCATCGCTTTCTGATTGCGTTAACAATTGCCTTAACACGTACGGCAAGATTCCGCCGTACTGGTAATACTCGATCTCGATCGGCGTATCGATGCGAAGCGTGACGGGAACCTCTTCGGATTCTCCGTTCTTGCGATAAATGATCAACGTCACGTCCTGCTGCGGTCTGAGTTTCTCCGCTTCGAGCCCGACCAGATCGTAGGTTTCGCTTCCGTCCAGACCAAGTGTCTGCGCGTTGGTGCCTTCCTTAAACTGACAGGGCAGCACGCCCATGCCCACCAGGTTCGAACGATGTATTCGCTCAAAGCTCTCCGCAATCACTGCCTTGACGCCGAGAAGCTTTGTTCCTTTTGCGGCCCAGTCGCGCGAGCTGCCGGTTCCGTACTCTTGTCCGGCCAGAACAATCAGCGGCACTCCGGCGGCGATGTATTGGACCGACGCGTCGTAAATGCTCATCTGCACGCCGACAGGCTGAAGTGTCGTGACGCCGCCTTCTGTGCCCGGCACCATCAGGTTTCGGATTCGAACGTTAGCGAATGTACCGCGCACCATTACCTGGTGATTCCCGCGTCGCGAGCCGTAGGAATTAAAGTCCTCGATGCTCACGCCGCGCAGTTGCAGGTAAAGCCCGGCCGGCGAGTTTGGTCTGATCGCACCGGCAGGCGAGATGTGATCGGTCGTTACCGAGTCTCCGAAGATGGCCAACGGCCTGGCGCCCTTAACGTCGCAGAACTTGCCCGGTTCCATGCTGAACTTTTCAAAATACGGCGGCTCCTGGATATACGTCGATTGCGAGTCCCATTCGTAAACGTCGCCGGTGCTCGACGCAATCTCGTTCCAGAGCGGATTCTGTTCGGCAAAGTCACTGTACAGACGCTGAAATGTCGCCGGATCAAAAGCCGAGCTCAGCAGATCGCGTACCTCGTCCATTCCTGGCCAAATCTCGCGCAGGAAAACGTCTTCGCCGTTTCGATCTTTTCCCAGCGGCTCCGTTATCAGGTTGATGTTGACGCGGCCTGCCAATGCGAACGCGACCACCAGCGGAGGGCTCATTAGAAAATTCGCCTTCACGCTCTGGTGCACACGGGCTTCAAAGTTCCGGTTGCCCGACAAAACGCTGGCGGCAATCAAGTCATTCTTTGTGATCACGTCCTCGATGCGCGGATCGAGCGGACCCGAATTACCGATGCACGTGGTGCAACCATATCCCACCAAGTTAAAGCCAAGCGCATTCAGGTATTCCTGCAAACCCGTTTTCTCCAGGTAGTCAGTCACGACTCTTGAACCGGGAGCAAGCGATGTCTTGACGGACGGGTCTGGACTAAGCCCGCGCTGCACAGCCTTCTTTGCCAACAACCCCGCGGCAAGCATGACGCTCGGGTTCGAGGTGTTGGTACACGAAGTGATGGCGGCGATGACTACGTCGCCGTGCCCGAGATCATCGAATCTTTCCGGAAATTCGCCGGGCGGGATTTCTTCGATTCGATCCGGAGTCGGACGATTGTTCATCATCTCGACTTCGGAAGTCGTGCTCGTGTTCTTTTCGCTAACGTCGTCAACCCGAGCCTGCGGCGCAGTTTCAGATTCCTGAGCACCGCCTCCGCTCAAAACCGGAAGAGTGCGAAAAGCGCTGCGCCCGACCCTGACTTCGAATCTGTGGGCCAGGTCGCTGTCCGACTTACCGTAGCCGTTTTCCCCAACAGGTTTTTTGAAAAGCTCGAGGAATTTGTCTTTCAAGTCCGGCAGCTCGATACGATCCTGCGGTCGCTTCGGTCCCGCGACACTCGGATGAATCTCTGAAAGATCGAGCTCGAGCAGCGTGGTGTATTCGCATTCGCCCGCCGCGGGAATTCCGAACATGCCCTGCGCTTTGAAGTAGCTCCTAAGCGCGTCGACCTGTTCTGCCGGACGCCCGGTCTGTTCGAAGTAAGCACAGGTCGCTTCGTCGACTGGGAAAAACCCCATCGTCGCGCCGTACTCGGGCGCCATGTTGGCGATCGTGGCTCGATCCGTCGCGTGCAAACTCGTCGCGCCTTCGCCGTGAAACTCAACGAACTTGCCGACCACTTTGGCGTGTCTCAGCATTTCGGTTACGCGCAAGACGAGGTCGGTCGCAGTGACACCATCACGAAGGCTGCCCTTCAAATGCACGCCGACTACATCCGGCGTTAGAAAATAGACTGGCTGGTCAAGCATGCCGGCTTCGGCTTCGATCCCGCCCACGCCCCAGGCAACAATACCCAAACCGTTGATCATGGTCGTGTGCGAATCCGTACCTACCAGCGTGTCGAAGTAATAGACTCCGTCCTTCTCCCAAACACCCTTTGCCAGGTATTCCAGATTCACCTGGTGAACGATTCCGATCCCCGGCGGCACTACGCGAAATCCATCGAATGCCTGCATGCCCCACTTCAGGAATTGATAGCGCGAATTGTTGCGCCTGAACTCCATCTCCATGTTTCGCAACAGCGCATCGCTGGTGCTGGCGAAATCGACCTGCACCGAATGATCGATTACCAGATCGACTGGAACCAGCGGCTCGATAATTCCGGTCTCACGACCCATTCGCGCAACGGCCGACCGCATCGCCGCCAAATCGACCAACAATGGAACCCCAGTGAAATCCTGTAGCAAGACCCTCGCAACCAGGAACGGAATTTCTTCGGTTCGGCTACCCTTAGCAGCCCAGTTCGCCAGCTTGCGAACGTGTTCTTCGGTTATTCTTTTACCGTCAAAATTGCGTAAGACTGATTCCAACACGATTCGAATGCTGACCGGCAGTTTCGATATCGGACCGACGTTCTGCTTCTCCAATTCGGGAAGCGAATAGAACTGTCCAGACTTCCCCGGAGCAATATCAAACGATTGGAAAGTGTTAAAGAGATTATGCGACATAGGGGTTCAAGATGTTGGTCGCGGCGGGCGCTCGTCGAGCCCCAAAACGCCGCGAAAAGTTGGTGAAAACTGCATGTTACGTGTCAAGTTTTAGTGTAAGTCGCGGCCTAATAAACGTCAAGCAAGGCATCCTGAGGGCGTCTGTGGTGAACGCAAAGATGTCCGACAAACTTCGGTTTGTCGCATGCCAACGACAAACTGAAGTTTGTCGGACACTACCGCGATTTCCCGAATACAACGCCTTTTGTTATAGTTCCCTCAACCCCTAACTCATTTGAGCTGAAGACGCGATAGCGGATCGTGCGTCACTACCGAATTCAGGAGAACTGAAAATGCCAAGGAAACCCGCGGAAGACGAGTTTGAGAAGATCAGCGGTGCTGACTACATTCCGGATCCCGAAATCGAAGAGTTCATGGAAGAAGAAATATCGCGAGCACCCAAGGATCCGAATCATCTCGCTCAGCGGATTTTAAACAACACTGCCGCTTCTCCAAGGGATGCCGGTGGTGATTTGGATGCGACGTGGGAAGACGTCAACGACACTGGAAGCGAGACAGTCGCGGGTGACAATCCGACGCCAGATCAGTCAAATGTCGAAGAGAATGCAAATGCGATTGGGCTTAATTTCGAGGACAACGAAGAGCTTGAGTTCCTGGACAAGATTGAACGCCGAGACCGCGACCGATTCGAACTTGACCCTCGTTCCAAAACTGATGACGATACGATTTGAGGATGACAGCTGTATTTCTAAAACAATTTCCGACTATCCAGCAGAATAGTAACCGGCCCGTCATTGACCAGTTCGACCTTCATCATCTTGCGAAACCCTCCCGTAGCGACCTTTCGCACTCTTAGCTTCGCCAGCTCAACAAATTTTTCGTAAAGCCTTTCCGCCAACTCCGGAGGCGCCGCTTCGATGTAGGACGGTCGTCGTCCCCGACGCACATCTCCGAAAAGCGTGAACTGCGACACGACCAATAATTCGCCATCGATGTCAGTGATCGAAAAGTTCATCTGTCCCGTCTGATCGTCAAAGATTCGCAGCCCGACTATTTTCCCCATCACGTGTTCGACATCTCGCTCGGTGTCATCGACTCCGACCGCAAGCAGAACGACGAGGCCGGCTGCGATTTCGCCTACGACCTCGTCGTCAATTCTCACCGACGCGGATGTCACTCGTTGTACTACCGCTCGCATTGGATTAATTGTCGAGCTGGAATCACAGAATTTCTGTTATCGAGAGAGCGTGAAATTGTAAGTGATCGTTCCCGAGACCTTAACGGGCATTCCGCTCAATGTTGTTGGCGAGAACTTGGCTTTTAGCGCAGCCTTCTCGGACTCCGTACGTAGTGGCTCTGGTCCGCAGATAGCTTTGGCTTTTGTGACTCGACCGGCTTCATCCACAATAATTCGGACCCGAACCGCGCCCTGCACCCCAGCCTCTTTTGCGCTGCGGGGGTACGGCGGAACGGGTTTTGAAATAGCTTTGCCGTTTATGACGCCGCTTTCGATAGTTGATCCGCTTGGCTTCGCAACCTTCAATAGATCCGCACGCGATTCATCGAACGCCTTTTCGCGCGCCCTTGCCGATTCGATGGGCAGTGTCTCGTTTAGAAAACAAATATACCGCTCGACGGGAGTTACGGCTTCCGAGTCAACGTCCTCGTCCAATTTATCGGAAAGCTCAATGGCATGCAGGAACATTTGTTCGGCTCTGGTGTCATCACCGATAAGCCGATAGAGCTCGGCCAGGTTCGTCGACACGGCCACCGCTTTCTTCAAATTTGGCGTTTTCGATTTCTCGTAAATCTCGAGCGCGCGGGTGAAACTGGATTCGGCCTTTCTCTTGTTATCGTTTTTATACCAAAGGTAGCCGACGCGTTCGTGCGCACTCGCTGTCTTGGGATCTTCAGGACCCAGCGATTTCTCGTACATCGCCAGCAGCCGACCATAGAGCGGCGCTGCTTCCTTGAACTTCAATTTGGCGACGTACAACTCCGCCAAATTGTAGACGGCTGTCGCCAGCTGCGCATCGTCCTCGCCGAGATACTTGCCTCTCAATTCAAGCGCTCGAACAGCTTTTGGTATCGCCTCGTCAAACTTTTTCGCGCCGTACAACGTGAACACGGCACGTGTTAACTCGGTCGCTTCGGCGAGATCTTTAGCACGTTGATCGGAGTCAGTTTGAACGGCGCCCGTCCCGCCGACCAAACCTTTCTGCGGTAAAGCGGCAGCGGCATTTCCGGACAAGCAAAAGAGCAGACTGGCGATGGTGAGCAGTTTGGAAGCTCTTCCCGGGTTCGTAGTCAGATCCATCATGCGCGCGATGATACATGAAATATCCATGAACTTGTAAATCGGGAAATCCTGAAGTTAATACAAAAAAGGCGTCGCAATCCTGGTCAGGGAAGCGACGCCTGTCCTGCAAAAATAGCGGAACGATGAGACCTTCCGCTGACAGCAACTGAGGGTGAGGGATCCTCAATTCCTGTCAATTGTGAGGAGTGAAGAAAGCTGAAACCGTTGCATCGGGGAGAATGTCACGATCCGTTATCCTTCACGAATCAACAGTCGCAACCGCCGTGCCGCCAACAGCGCTAGGTAAACCGCACGACTTTCCGTATGTTTATTCGGATCAGCGGAGAAGAGATGAATGAGCGTGTGTACAACCGGCTACACGCGAGTGAACGATTGAGGACAGCAGTTGATGTTGGAATGATTCAGAACGTCAGAAATCCACGCAGTTGGGAAGGGGGCAAGCGCAGCGCGCCCCCGCAGAGATTGGGATCCCAACAGCTTCGAAACAACCACGTGCTGAGTCAGGTAGTCTTGGCTTGAGCGCCAGCGAACATCTAGCGGGGGCGCGCTGCGCTTGCCCCCTTCCCAACTTGCGAGTTCCAACAGTCGTGCTTATTTCTTAACTCACTCATTTCTTGACAGGAGGTTTGCTCGGGCGAATTTCAACCCGACTGGGAAGACTTCGCTCTTCGTGATGCAACAGATCAAGCACGACTCGCGCGATATCGGATGGCTGTAACTGCCAGGCCTTTTCTTCGCTGGTCTCGTCGCCGCCAAACTCCGTATTCACGGAACCCGGCATGATGTAACTGACTTTGATGTTGTCGTGGCGGATTTCCTGCATCAGCGCTTCGCTGAATCCGTTCAAGCCGAACTTCGACGCATTGTAAGCAGCCATTTTCGGATGGGCATTCGTACCCGCCAGCGACGAGATGTTGATGACATAGCCGCCGCCGCGCTTCTTCATTTCCGGAATCGCCACATGGCAGCAATAGAAAACGCCGAAAAGATTTGTCTCGAGCACCGCGCGGAAATCTTCGGGCGACGTTTCTTCCACAGTCGAGAAAATTCCGATCCCTGCGTTGTTGACCAGAATATCCAGCCCGCCGAATTCCGAAACGGCGTGTTCGACCAGCGCGCGAACCTCGTCAAACTCGCGCACATCACAAGCCATTCCAGTGATCCCGCCTTCGCTATCCAACCCGCCCATGTCACTCACCGCGCGCTGAATGTCGTCCTCATGCCGAGCACTGATACAAACGTTCATGCCTTCGCGCAAAAGCGCTTCGGCAATTGCTCGACCAATGCCCTTTGTTCCGCCGGTGACGATCGCGGTTTTTCCACTCAATTTCATGATTGCGTCAGCTTCTCTCGTAATCGTTCGTTAACAACTTTCGGATTCGCCTTGCCCTTCATCGCCTTCATAACCTGTCCGACGAAAAAGCCGAACAGCGTTTCCTTACCAGCGCGATACTGTTCAAGCTGAGCGGGGCTTGCGGCGATCACATCGTGGATGGCCTTGTCGATTTCGCCCGTGTCGCTGACCTGCACCAGACCGCGTTCTTCGACAATCGCAGCCGCCGTCTTGCCGGACGCGCACATGTCCGCCAGAACCAGTTTCGCCTGCGTTCCGCTGATCTTCCCGTCATCAATCAAACGCACGAGGGCGCCCAGTTCCTCCGGCGCGACAAGGCACTTGTCGATTCCCTGTCCTGCCGTTTCGAGTTCGCGGAGCAGTTCCGATCTTATCCAGTTCGACGCAGCACGCGGATTCGCTGCCGCCTTCGCTGCGGCCTCGAAGTAATCCGCTATGCCGCGATCCGAAACGAGCTGCGAAGCATCGTTGTACGAAAGTTCGTACTCGCTCATAAACCGATTTCGTCTTACATCCGGCAGCTCGGGCATCGCGTCCTTAACCCGCTGGATCAGCTCCGGCGAAACAACGAGCGGCGGCAGATCCGGTTCGGGAAAGTACCGATAATCGTGCGCTTCTTCTTTCGAACGCATCGCTCGTGTCTTCCCGGCTCGCTCGTCCCAAAGAAGCGTCTCCTGCATCACGCGGCCGCCGGACTCAATCAAGTTGATATGCCGGTCGATCTCAAACTCAATCGCTCGCTGCATGAACCGAACAGAGTTGAGATTCTTCAGCTCGACCTTTGTGCCGAACTCCTGGGCGCCCACCTTTCGCACCGACACGTTCGCTTCGCAACGCAGGTTGCCTTTCTCCATGTCTGCGTCCGAAGCTCCCACCCACTGCAACGCGCGGCGAACATGATTTACGTAATCGTATGCTTCCCAGGAAGAACGAAAGTCCGGCTCGGTCACGATTTCAGCCAGCGGCGTTCCGGCCCGATTGAGATCGATGTAGGAATACCGATCGACATCCGGCAATCCTTCGTGAACATTCTTGCCGGCGTCTTCTTCCAGATGAAGCCTTGTGATTCTGATTTTCTTCGGACGCCACTCGCGCGGATGTCCGCCTTCGTCGCGATCCGCTGTCATGATTTCAAGTTCGCCTCGTTCCGAAAAAGGCTGATCGTATTGCGAAATCTGATAACCCTTCGGCAAGTCGGGATAGAAATAGTTTTTCCGGGCGAAGATCGATCGCTCATTTATGTTCAGCGAAAGCGCCAGCGCTGCGCGTGCTCCCAACTCGACAGCACGACGATTCAACACCGGCAGCGCGCCCGGCAATCCCAAACAAACCGGGCAGGTGTTTGAGTTCGGCTCGTCTCCGAACCGTGTCGAACACCCGCAGAAAATCTTCGATTCAGTGCTCAATTGAGCATGAATTTCCAGACCGATGATTACTTCCCAGCCTTCTTTGATTGTCGCCATGTTCAGGTTTCCCAATTCGATTTAGTTAATTCAGGGTCGGAGCCATCCCGGCTCTGCGCCGGCCCGACGCGCTTCGTCTTCCAGCTGTCTCCAACTCTCAAGCAAACCCGCTCGCGTCGCTTCCAACTCTACCAGCCGGCTTACCGCCAACTCGCCTTGATACGAGGTTTGATAGGCAGGATAGGTGAACCCGTAAGTTGGAAAGCACGGACCAAACGGACACTGCCGATGAAAGCTCCTGCGTCCGAAAGTCCCAAACGAGTTCGAGAAGCCCCACGACGAATGACCCTGCCCAACACCAATTGTAAAGCCGCCCGGTCGCAGGCCAATCCCGCGGTTGGCGCCCGGCAATACATTCATCACCGGTCGCGTGGCGACGTTTCCTCCGGTAAACGCCGGGAAAAGAGATGGAGCGAACCCACCGCCAAAACTCGAGAAAGTTACTGCCGAATTAGAATAAGAATAGTCAGGCACGCGACTGCGCCAGTAATTAATTTGCGCGTTCACAACCTGAATCTGGTTTCTCAAAGCAGTCGCACGCGAACGCCAGTAGCTTTCAGCTTCTGAATTCAAAGCATCGGTCTGCGCCAGAATCTCTTTGGCCCTGGCTGCTTCTTCCTGGCGCAATCGTTCCGTCGTTTCGCGCGAAGGAAAACCGAGCTCGACTCGCCGCCGCTCGTAGGCAGCTTCACTTTCCAGACGCGCTCGCCGGCTCGACTCCAGATCAGCGTTGGTCAATGTCTTTCGCGCACGCGCGTTCGTCGACTTTGCAGGCGGCGAAGACTGTAGCCGCGTAGACCGGTTCACGCGGGCCAACAAACTTCCGGCTGATTCTCCGTTCGCCGCTTCGGTCGCAATCAGATCGATGCTGGTCATCTGCAGCGTGACGCTCAAGCCCGGCGCCGTTTCGTAGGTCAGCGTCGTTTCCGTCACTACGAAATTACGGGGGATCTCGATCGAGTGTCCTCCGCGCATTACGACCGTGTAGGCGACTGCCGGAATCGACATCGCTACGGCGAAGATCACGATTAAGAGCGCGCGTACAGCCCCCGGCATGAATCCGATTTTGCGGCAGGCCCGTAAAATGTTGTGGAGATATTCAAACATTCTGATCTCCCTTGCTCGAGGATTTTTTGATTTCTTCAGCGAGTATAGCATTCGCTGAAATTTCGGCTCAACGACGAGCCTCTAACGCTTGTATCGAGATTTCTTTTTCCCGACTTATGAGCGGCTTTGGTGTACAATCCGCCACCGGATTGCACTTTCATGGTTTGACACGGCGGGAATAAGCCCCGAACAGGGCCGATGCCGCTCATGGTTGTTAACCTTTTTCTCATAAAGGAGAGAAACGAAGGGTCATGGCAAAAACCATTTCAACTTTACTGGGCGTGGTGTTCATTCTGGTCGGGCTGGTCGGATTTATCGTTCCCGGCTTTCTCGGCACGCACTTGAGCCTCGCGCACAACCTGGTGCATATCATTTCAGGCGCTGTCGCGCTCTACTTCGGATTGGCAGGAACCCTGGCCGGAGCGCGAGTGTTCTGTCTGGTCTTCGGCGCCGTATATTTGTTGCTCGGCGTTTGCGGATTTTTGTTGGGCGGCTCCGCGCAGCACACGATCGCGGGAATTTCACACTCGGGTCAGGACTCGCGATTGTTGGCGGTCATTCCCGGCACCCTGGAATTCGCTACGATGGACCACATCGTTCACGTGCTGCTTGGGTTACTCTTTCTGATCGGCGGCTTGCTGACCAAGGCCGATGTAAGAACGAGTTCCGACTAGCATTCGATTTCGTTCACTACCTACAGGTTTCAAAGCAAGAAATAGAGAAAGCAGAGGAGCTTCAACCTTTCGATCAAATCGAAGTTGAATCGTCACTCCTCTGCTTTTCTTTTGTCTTGGGAATGGTCCAGTTCGGCTGAGATTAAGAGCGAACCACGAAACACGCGAAGCCGACGCGAAATCACACCAAGGTTGCCGAAAGTCTTACGTCGATTCGTGTGATTGGTTTTTCAGTTCTGTTCGTGCATTTCGTGGTTCGCTTCAGTCTTATCCCCACTGCTTCACAAGCTGTTCGCAGCCCGCAAATCCCTGCTTAGAACTGAACTTTAACTCCGCCTCGTCCGACCGTGCCCGGCGCAAGATATCCGTTCTCAAAATACTCAACAGAAAACAGATTCTCGGCGCCGCCAAACAGAACCAGCCGAACGCGTTCGGACAACGGACGTTCGTAGGTCACGAACAAATCAGCTTTTGTGTATCCATCAAAAGTGAGATTCGCCGTACGGAACGGAAAATTCGATTCAAAGACCGGCGCGATGTAATCGCCGGTGTACGCGAGGTCGAAGCTAAACAGCCACGCGCGATAGCGCTGATTGAAGTTAAGGCCGAAGAGATGATTCGGGATCACGTACTCGGGCACCAATCCCGAGCCATCCAAAAAGCGGTCGCTGTTCGTGTAAGTATACGAAGCTTTCAAATTACTTCCTCGGAACGGAGTGGCTTCGAAGTAACTCTCGATGCCGCGTGCGACGCCACCTGGACGATTGATGTATCCACCGAAACGTTGGAGTCCGAGCGGGTCGTTTGCAAACGAGGTGAAGACGATCACGCGTTGAAGCCGCGTGTAGAAATAGGTAGCGCCAAACACAACGCGGTCGTTGCCCAGGCTTTGATCAAACCCACCGTCAACGCCGATCGATTGTTCGGCACGGATCGTGGGATCGCCGAAACGGGTGAAGCCGGCGCTAGCGAATGTCCCCTGTCCAAAGCGTTCGAATAAAGAAGGAGCACGGAATCCGTTTCCGACGTGCGCGCGCAACTTTGTTCCGGACGATCGAATAAAATACGCGACCGATCCATCGCCAGTGATCGAGCTCTTTGGTTCTACGGTCGACAAGAAGTCTGGTCGATCAGCGGCGCTGATCCGGTAAAACTGTCCGCGAACTCCAAACGAAAACTGAAGCTGTCCATCCAGCGCGACGATCTGATCCTGCCCGAACACCGCGAAAGTCTTCTGCCGATCAGTCGTTCCGTCTCCGCCACCAAACGCCGAGAGAAATTGTTGGAAGAGCTGTTCGCGTTCAAATTCGACTCCGGCTGTAATCAGGTTCGACTTTCCGGCTCGGATGTAAGCCCGTGCGTCGACCGTGTCGGTTGAAGCGTGATTGGTGCTTAGAAACTCGAAATCTCCGAACGGAACAAAGGCTGCGAATTGGGGATCGACCGCCGGGCCATCGTAATTCTTTCTGCGCGCGGTCACGTGCTGATACGCGACGCTGTACGAGAACATCTCGTTAACGCGTTGCGACATTCGAACCGATCCGACCAGCATCAGATTACGCCTGCCCAAATCAGGATTGTTGAAGTCTGGTTGAAAAGTGCTGCCGGCAACGGCGCGAGGAAATTCATCCGTGGACGTAAACGCGGCCGGAAGGGGAAACGGACTCGCGTTGACTATCGCATTCGAGATGGTGCCGTAGAAATTTCCCGCGATGTTGATCGACGGCGTGACGTCGAACTGAAAGCGCGCCCCGCCGGCTGTGTTTCCGTATTGGTCGTTTCCATCGATCCCGTCGCGAACGTCCAGCCGAGTCAGTCCAAAACTAAAACCCGCGCGTTTTCCGATTCCGCCCGATCCCTGGATTCTCTCGCGGAACAGCGCCATTGAACCGCCTTCAAAACTCGCATCGAATCGTGGGCTGTCTGCGCCCGTGTTCGGAACCAGGTTTATGACACCGCCGATCGCGTTGGTACCGTAGATCGACGAACCCGAGCCACGAAGAATCTCCATCCGATTAAGCCCGACCGGCAACAAATCCGAATAAAAGGGTTGAGCCGAACCGCTCGGATCCGAAGCGTCGCGCACGCGCAGACCGTCCAGCAAAATCGCCGTATCCGAATTTTTTAGTCCGCGAAATCGTAAGCCAACCAGAGCACCCGGCGATCCCTGTTGTTGCACACGCACACCCGGCGTGCCTCGCAGCGCTTCTGCAACCGTGATTTCTCGCCGGGTTTCGATCTCTTCGTCTTGCACGATCGTCACGGCTTTAGAGACTTCATCCGGTCGTTGCGGAGTTCCGCTTGCGATTACGACTACGTTTTCGTTCACACTCTCGACGGCGAGCTGAAAATCCTCTGTCGCTGACTGACCGCGATCGATTGTTACTGTGTCCGACGTAGCTGTTGAAAATCCGCGCGCCGCAACTTCAAGAATGAAATCGCCAGCACCCAGTCCGGTAAAGCCATAAACACCTTTGTCGTTTGTGCGTCCGAACGACTGGAGGCCGCTTCGCGCGCTAAGCCGCACTTCGGCTCCGACAACGGCGGCGCCGTTCTCGTCCGTCACGCGGCCTGTGATCGAAGCACCGTTCTGGGCCAACGCGCTTGACGCGAGAACGAAAGCCAAAAGAATCGCCGCGGCAATCCGTGTAGCCGCAAATCTGGAAAGCCGCCGATGGCTTTCCAACAGTCTTTTGTAATTTCTCATTTGAGCTTCTCCTGCCCGTCGCAGTACGAGCTTGAATGGGAACGCAAGAAAGGTCTCCTGACTCGCGGCTCCACACGCGCCTTCCCATCTCTTTTCAGAAACAGTGGCTGTTGCGTGCGGACAAAATTCGCCGCTTACAGTTGCGCGGGCAGTGGCGGCCTTTCACCGCCTTCCCTGATCCGGCTCCCGGTTCGTTGTCAATTACCGGTGCGCCTGATGCACCGGCGTTATCCGAGGCGCGCCCGAAAGTGGATGCGCATCAACCAAAACTTCGATTCCAAATACTCCGCCGAGCAGATCGGGCAACAACACTTCGCGTGGAGAACCCGCTGCGACCGTACGTCCGTCCTTCATCAACAGAATTTGGTCCGCGAACTCGGCGGCCAGATTGATGTCGTGCGTGACTACAACCGCAGCTGAGCCGCTGTTGCATCTCGATCGAACGACTTGCAGAACAGATGCCTGATGAGCGAGGTCAAGATTCGCAGTCGGTTCGTCCAGCAAAAGCGTCGTCGCCTCGGTTGCGAGGGCCCGAGCCAGCACAGCACGCTGGCGCTCGCCTCCCGACAATTCGTTCATCAAACGACCTGTGTAATCGTCCAAATGCGTTTCGCGCAAAGCTTCCTTTGCGATCTCGACATCTCGCGCCGTTTCCCAACCCCAGGCTCCGGTGCTGGACCAGGCGTAGCGACCGCCAATAACAAACTCCATCACCGTTACAGGGAACCTGAGTTCGGCTTCCTGTGCGACGACTGCGATTCGACGTCCGATTGCGCGGCGTGCATAGGATTGCAACGAGACGTCATCGAGCAGCACCTGACCGGCGAAAGGCGCTATTGCGCCATTCAGGGCTCGCATCAACGTGGTCTTGCCGGCTCCATTCGGACCAATGATCGAGATGAACTCGCCCGGCTTTGCGCGCAACGAAACGCCGACGACCGCCTCGCGTTCTTCGTATCTAACCGAGATGTTTCGTGCTTCAAGCATTAGAAACCTAGAAAAGCGTTCAACCTCGTCTCAACAGATAGACGAAAAGCGGCGCTCCGATCAGCGCTGTAATAGCACCGACCGGCAGTTCCCTCGGCGCTATCAAAGTGCGCGCGGCCGTGTCCGCCACGACGACGAACAACGCGCCGGCCAGGGCCGCGGCGATGATCACCGCTCGGTTGTCGCTGCCAAAAGCGAGCCTGACCAAGTGCGGTACTACCAGTCCAACGTATCCGACCGAGCCGCTCGACGCGACCGACGCGCCGACCAGCAAGCTGGCCGCCAGAAAGACGACGACGCGCACGCGGCCAACTTCGACACCGAGGTCGAACGCATCTCGCTCGCCCAGCATCATCAAGTTCAACGAACGCGCGTTGTAAACTAATATTGCTGTTCCGATCACAACCGCGAACGCTGCGATGACCAGCATGCTTCCGGTCGTTCCGGACAAATCGCCCAACAGCCAGAATGTGAAAGATCGAATTCGCGTGGCGTCCATCAGGTTCGTGATGAACACAATCGCCGAAGACAGAAATGTCGTTACGATTACACCCGCCAGAATCAACTTCTCAGGTGACGCGCCGGTGCGTCCGCGCGCCAGTCGATACACCACAAAAGTCGACATCAGCGCTCCGGCAAAAGCCAGAACCGGCCGGCTCCATTCGTGCGCGCCAAAGAATACCAGCGCGATCATGGTGCCAACCGCAGCGCCGTTTGAAATTCCAAGCAAGTAGGGCTCGGCGAGCGGGTTTCGCAGCAACGATTGATAACCGGCTCCCGCCACCGCCAGCGACGCGCCGACGGTTGCGCCGAGCAGCACTCTTAGAATTCTGATATCGAAAAGAATCGCCTGTTGTTCGGCGGTGAGCCCGCAGTTCGCGCTGCCAAATGAAAGAATCGCGCAAAGCGAAGCGCTGACCGGCAATCGCTCGCTTCCAATCAACGACGCAGCAAGCGCGCCGACGATAAGCGAAAGCCCCAGCGTCAAGCAGATCACCACAGTCCGCTTCAACGTGGAACGTGCTCCCTTGACCGGTTCGTGCGCAGTTAACTCCGTAGCGGTCTCTGAATCCGCGATCATCTTTATCTAAATGCTTCCGGGTGCAGTTTGCGCGCCATCTCTTCAAGCCCATCAACCAGTCTCGGTCCGGGCCGTGAAAGCAGATCGCCGTTGATCCCATAAACGCGCCGTGTTTTCGCCGCCGGCGAATTTTTCAAAGCGGTTGCGACGTCGGTTTCGCCCTGTCCCATCGAATCGAATGTCGGAAGAATAATCGCTTCGGGCTGTGCGGCCAGCGCCGATTCCTGGCTGAACGTGGGCCACGCTCCAGGCACATCCGCCGTTACCGACTCGCCGCCTGCCCGCCTGATCAGGTCAGTAATAAACGAATCGCGACCTGCTGTGTATAGCGGCTCACGCGAAAGCTGGTAGAAAACCTTAACCGGCTTTCGTGACTTGACCGCATCCTCAACCGCTCGAGCACGCGCGCGCAGATCGGAAACAACTTGCGTCGCTTTGTCATGATTTCCAAACAGTCCGCCGAGCGATTGAATCGTACGTAATACGCCCTCGAAGTCTTTCGGATCGGTAACGTATATGGGGATGTTCTGTTGCGACATCTGTCGCGTGAAGGCTTCCAGTTGAGACGCGGTCGAGACGAGCACCAGTTGCGGACGAAGAGCGATGATGCTTTCGATATTCGGTTGCATGGTGTCGCCGACCTTGGCAACCGATTTAGCTTCGGCAGGGTAGTCACAGAACGTGGTGTTTCCGACTAAACGATCTCCCGCGCCTACTGCATAAATTATTTCAGTCAGATTCGGTGCCAGCGATACGACTCGTTCGAGTCGCGCCGGAATGCGAAATCGCTTTCCCGTCTCGTCCGTTATCTCGATCGTGGTGTTGGCAGGCTCTGACTTGCCGGCTTGCTGACGCGGCTTGCAGGACCAACTGAAAGTCAACCCGCCCAGCGCAATCGCCAGAAACAGGAAAACAGAGTAACGGCGAGTATTGTTTGATGTATTCAAAAGAAAAAAATCCCGTCGCCATGAACTATCGCAAACGAAGAGCGACAGGCTGGCGACGGGATAATCAGTCAGGAAGGAGACGACTGTGCACACCCGCGTGTGACCTGAACACCTTTACGCGAGGCATTCACAGGCTGAAAAAAGCGTCGTACGGGCAGGTCTCCTGGCTTGAAGCCGATGCTCCTTACAGTGGCGCGACCGCGCGGGAATTACACCCGCTTCCCTATTCTCCCCGCTCTTTTGCACGGGGCACCCGGACACTTCGAATGAAAAAGATCTGAAAAACAGTTTTCTAATTTGGCGCGGACATTATCACGCGCGTGTTGATGGTGTCAATTAACGCAATGTCCGACAAACTTCAGTTTGTCGCCTGACTAGTAAGCTACTGCAAGTCGGGAGTAACACTGAACCGGTAGAGAAAGTACACAACTTAAGAAGCTGGCATGAATTCGACAAGCTGAAGCTTGTCGGGCATACAGCCCTTTGCCGGAGACTTCGCTCTTCAAGTAAGATGCCTCTCCATCAAACTGCACAAAGGAAACGCGCTCAAACATGATTACGACTGTCGAATGGACTGGCGAAGGCATACGGATGTTGGATCAGCGTCTGTTGCCGACCGAAGAGAAGTACTTGATGTTGCGCTCGTACGAAGAGGTCGCGGAGGCCATCAAGCTCATGGTCGTGCGCGGCGCGCCTGCGATCGGTGTTTCTGCGGCGATGGGACTCGCGCTGGGCGCAAGCCAATCGGTTGGAACGGCAGTCAGCGATCTCGAATTTGATTTCGACTACATGTGCGATGTCATGGGCGCGACGCGTCCAACCGCGGTTAATCTTTTCTGGGCAATCGAGCGAATGCGCGACGCACTTCGACGCGCGAAAGCCGAGACCGGCGAAGTTAAGGAGATAAAGCGACGATTGATCGAGGAAGCTCAGAAGATTTTTGAGGATGACATCCGCGCAAATCGTAGTCTGGGTAAATTCGGCGGCGAGCTAATCGCGGACGGATCGACCGTGCTGACGCATTGCAATGCAGGTGCGCTGGCCACTGCGGGCGATTACGGAACTGCCCTCGGCGTAATTCGCGGGGCGCGCGATGCGGGCAAGCGTGTGGCCGTGATCGCTGACGAAACACGTCCGTTTCTCCAGGGCGCGCGTCTTACCGCATGGGAACTTCAGAAGGACGACATTCCAGTCACGCTGATCACCGACAACATGGCCGGTCATGTGATGAAACAAGGCAAAGTCGATGCAGTGGTGGTCGGAGCCGATCGAATCGCTGCCAATGGAGACGCGGCAAACAAGATTGGAACGTACATGGTGGCTGTGCTGGCGAAACAACACGACATTCCTTTTTATGTCGCGGCGCCCATCTCGACCATTGATCTTGCGTGCCCAACCGGCGAGCAGATTCCGATCGAAGAACGCGATACGCGGGAAGTAACACACGTTCACGAACATCAGCTGGCGCCGACAGGGATCGACGTGCGGAACTTCGCGTTCGACGTGACGCCAAACGAGTTCATCGCGGCGATCATTACGGACAAAGGTGTGGCCAGACGGCCTTATGTAGAAAGCCTGAAGCGGCTATTTGAAGATTAATTCGGGCGGGCGTACCGGCTCTGTTTCCACCAATCGATCGTCCTTCTGAGACCTTCCTCCAGTCCCACCAGGGTTCGATAATCGAGAACTTCCTTCGCAAGAGTGTTGTCGGCCAAGCTGTGCTTCACGTCACCGGCTCGGGGCTGGTCATACACAGCTTCGATGCTCTTCTTTCCTGTCAGGCGTTTTAGCATTTCCAGCAACTGGTTGAGCGTAGTTTGCTCGCCGTTGGCGACGTTCAGAACCTGGCCGATTCCTCGCGTGGTCTCGGCAGCGTTAAGGTTCGCGTTGACTACGTTGTCGATGAAGGTGAAGTCACGCGATTGTTCGCCATCTCCGAAAATGACAGGTTGCTTGTCGGTCAGAAGCGCAGCGATGAATCTGGAAATGACTCCCGAGTACATCGAGGTTGGATCCTGCCGTGGCCCAAAGACATTGAAGTAGCGAAGCGCCAAAGTCTCGAGCCCGTAGACTCGCGTAAAGACACGGCAATAATATTCGCCGACCAGCTTGGCGACAGAATACGGAGACAGCGGGTCCGGTCGCATGCTTTCGACCTTAGGCAAAGTTGGTTGATCGCCGTAGGCCGAGCTCGACGCGGCATACACAACACGACGCACTCCCTTGTCGCGGGCAGCCAGCAACAGCGCGAACGTTGCATTCACACAAGCGTCATGAGTTGCCAGCGGGTTTTCGATAGAGCGTGGGACAGATGGAATAGCGGCTTCGTGATAAACCAGTTCGACATCTTCGAGCGCGCGTCGCAACGCAGCACCGTCGATCAAACTCGCCTCAACGAAATCGATGTCGCCACCGATCTCTTCGAGATTTTCGCGGTGACCGGTGGAGAGGTCGTCAATCACTCGTACGCGTGCACCCTTCGCCGCCAAGCCGGCAGCGATGTGAGAGCCGATAAAGCCCGCACCGCCCGTGACCAATGCAATTCCTGAGAGAGCCATAAGAACAGTGACTAGTAACCAGTGAACAGTGACCAGATGTTAGCGGAGAGTCCATAGCTAGCTAATGAGAATAACTAACTACCTTGTCACTCTTCACTTGTCACTGCTCTTCTATCTTCCCACGCCGACGTAATCAAATCCCATTTCGCGCATGTCTGCCGGTTCGTAAATGTTCCGAAGATCCGCGATTTTCGGGCTCTTCATCAGCTTACTGACTCGTTCCATGTTCAATGCACGAAACTGATTCCATTCAGTCATAAATACCAACGCGTCCGCGCCGGTTACCGCATCGTACTCGTCTTCAGCGTAGAAGATGTCCGGCAAACACTTCTTCGCCTCGGTCATCGCAGCGGGATCATAAGCTCGAATCGAGGCGCCTCGCTCAACCAGGCTTTGCACGATCTCTATTGACGGCGCCTCGCGCATGTCGTCAGTCTCCGGCTTGAACGAGAGACCCAGGACGGCGATCGTCTTTCCGCGCACGTCTCCGACCAGCTTTTCAATCTTGGGAATCATCACCGCGCGTTGGCGACGATTGACTTCCATCACCGCATCTACGATCAATGAATCGGATCCAAACTCGCGCGCTACGGATGCGAGCGCGCTGGTGTCTTTCGGAAAACACGAGCCGCCGTATCCCGGCCCGGGATGAAGAAATTTATTACCGATTCGCCGATCCATTCCGATCGCTCGCGCGACATCGTGAACATCGCATCCGACTCGGTCGCACAAATTCGCGATCTCGTTGATAAACGAAATCTTCGTCGCAAGAAAAGCATTTGCCGCATACTTAGTAAGCTCGGCGGCTTCCAGCGAAGTGACCACAAACGGCGTTTCGATCAGGAAAAGCGGGCGGTAAAGGTCGCGCATAATTTCGATCGCCGCCTCGTCACGACTGCCAATCACGACACGGTCGGGGCGCATGAAGTCATTAATAGCAGCCCCTTCGCGCAGAAATTCCGGGTTCGACACTATTCCAAAATCAACCGCGCTCTTTTGACTTTCTCGAATCAGCTTTCGCAACCGTTCGCCATTTCCCACAGGCACGGTGGATTTAGTCACGATCACTTTGTACTCGGTCATATGCTCCGCGATCGAGCGAGCTGCCGCATCGATGTACTGCAAATCAGGCGAGCCATCTTCTTTCGGCGGCGTACCCACGGCAAGAAAAATAACCAGGCCTCGATCGATTCCAGTCTTGAGGTCGGTTGTGAAATGGAGCCTGCCGGCATGAATGTTCTTTGTGACGATCTGTTCCAAACCCGGTTCGTAAATCGGAATCGACCCGCCGGACAAACGCGCGATCTTCTCAGTGTCCACGTCTACACACGTTACATCGACACCGAACTCGGCGAAGCACGCGCCCGTAACTAAACCAACATAACCTGTACCGATCACCGCAATATGCATTTTGAATTAACCAATTTTGAAGGAATAGAACCGACTGGAGAAATGATCTTCTAATTAGCGTCAACGAGGAATGCGACACAAAAACTTGCGGGTCACGCACTCCATATAAAGGCGTGACCCGCAAAGTTGCAATTCATGTTCATGCGCTGAAGGTCCACAGAGCATGAAGTTGGAAAACTGTCTTACTTGGTCGGGCTGACAACTGTCGTTCCGCCGCCAAGGTCGATGTCGTTATTCTCGCTCGTGCCGGCGATAATCGCGGCTGCGATTGCGCCACCAGCTGCCAACAACAAGGCTGCGAGTGCTCCACCGCCGATACCCTTCATGCCTTCGGTCTTCAGGCGCGTGCAGCGTGTGCCCGGTGCCGCAGCTCCTGCGGAGTCTTGTGATCCCGCCGCGATCTGCTTGACAGTGCTGCCCGCTCGCAACTCGACGTTCCCCGACTGAGTCGCAATTACAGTGTTTCCGCACTCAACATCTACCGTAAACACGGACGGGGTAGAGGCAACAGCAGAAGCGTCTTTAGTCACGATGCTCGCCATCGAAGAATTCGAAACGCGAACGCGGCCAGCTTCAAGCATGGCAGTTAATCCAGTGTCGGTGAAGCTCACCTTCAAGCTGGACTCCGGTAACACTTCCACGCGACCAAGTTTGCCAAGACTGACAACAGCGCTACTGCCCTTCGCCGTTGTTACAGTGCTGTCTGAAAATATCGTTGCACCGGAAATTGCGCTTTGACCGTTGACGGAGACTTGCCCGGAAACCGACAACTCGCCTGACGGCCCTGTTTGTCCCGGCGTCGCCAGCACGACCATCGAGTAAACACTCAAAACGGCCACTGCCAAGCCGAACGCGATGGACTTGCGGCTCCAAGTTCTGCTAATCATTAATCTTCCTCCCGTAATGTGAACCAAAAGTTTTTCAAAACGCGCCGCAAACCAATCAGGCTTGCAGAAGACGGCTTCAGGTCTTTCTCGCTAGACCCTCCCGACCCGTCAGCACCGCCCGCGCGGAACATCTCAATAATAAAGCAGGATGATGAGCCCGTGGGCTTCAATATCTTGGTCTTTTTACACGATTAGTAAGGCGGTGTCAACAAACATTTACGCTATCATCCCGTAATTTCAGGGTTTTACGCCAGAATTGAGCCATCAGTCCTTGTAGATCTCGATCGTCACTTTTCCGTCTGCATTTATCGCTCCGCGGTACATTCCCTCGGTATTGAAGGTCATCGCAACGTTTCCGTTGGAGTCGATCGCGATCAGACCGCCGGTGCCACCTTGTTTTTCAAGTTTTTCAAGAACTATCGCGGCCGCCTCTTTCAAAGTCTTCTTTTGATAGTCCATAACCGCCGAAACATCGAACGCGATGACGCCGCGCAAGAAGTACTCGCCGTCCCCTGTTCCGGAAACAGCGCAAGTTCGATTGTTTGCATAAGTTCCGGCCCCAATAATCGGCGAGTCCCCTACTCGTCCGACCTTCTTGTTCGTCTTTCCTCCGGTCGAGGTGGCCGCAGCCAGGTTGCCGTGTTTATCAAGTGCAACCGCTCCGACTGTGCCGTACTTTGAAACGTCTGCAAATTCCTCGTCCAGGGTTCGGCCGACCTTCTTAGGTTCCTGGGCCTCGAGCTTCTCTTTTTCCTTCGCGCGCTGAAGTTCCTGCCATCGCCGCTCGGTTCGGAAATATTCGGGCGCAACCAGTTCGATCCCCTTCTCCTTTGCGAAAGCTTCAGCGCCGTCGCTTACCATCAGGACATGCGGGGATTGCTCCATGACGAGCCGCGCCAAACTTATCGGATTCTTGATTCGCTTGACGGCAGCTACTGAACCGGCTTTGAGAGTTTTGCCGTCCATGATCGCGGCATCCAATTCGTTCGTCCCGTCACTGGTGAAAACGGCGCCTTTGCCGGCGTTAAAAATCGGCGAGTCCTCCATGATCCGGATCGCGGCTTCGACCGCGTCCAAACTCGTCCCTTCGTTCTTAAGAACGTTGTAGCCAGCGAGCAATGCTTCGTTCAATCGCGCACGATATTCCTGCTCCATTTCGGCCGTCATGCTCCCTTTGCGAATGGTGCCGGCGCCACCATGAATCGCGAATCCGAACGTAGGTGCGGACGTCTTTGCCGGCGCGGCGCTGGAAACCTTCGCCGTCGTCGCAGAACTGTTTTGTGCTTGTGCAGGCACGAGTGTTAGCAGGAATGATCCAAGTACAAAAATTGAAAGCCGAGGGGTGATACGCCGCATCGATGGCCTCCGATTGTTAAGCTGAAGTTTTGCATTCGCGGGATGTCGGTATCATATGAAGCGAAATGGAAAAAGGCAAAAACCCCGAAGAGGTTTGCCGATTTTAGGTAGAAATAGTTCTATTCCCTCTTCTCAGTTTTCGTGTGCCAGTAATAATAAACAGGCAGTCCGATGGCGATAAGTCCAAGCCCAGTCAGTGAAGCCCGCGGGATCGCCATTACCGTCATCACCAACAACCAGCCGGCGGCAATTAGAAAAGCGATCGGCACAATCGGATATCCCCAGGTTCGATACGGTCGTTCCAGATGCGGTGCCTTACGGCGAAAAACAAAAACCGTGGCGGTGGTCAACGCGTAGAAAATCCACAACGCAAAAATAGAGTAGTTCGATAAAGCATCGAACGAACCGGAGAGCGCAAGAGCACTGGCCCAACCCGCCTGCAGGAACAGCGCGCCAACCGGAACATGCGTGCGCGTCGACAGTCGCGCGAGGTTTTGAAAAAACAGCCGGTCTTTTGCCATTGCGTAAGGAACGCGCGCGCCGGTCAACACGCCTACGTGAATCGTCCCAAAAGTCGATGCCAGCAACGCGGCGGCGATTAAGCTTGCGGCTAGCGGCCCCATAAACCTTCTCGCAACTTCTGTCGCGACCGACGACGTCGTTGAGACACTCGCGACCTCAGTTGGTGTCAAAACATAAAAGTACGCGAGGTTTACAAAGACGTAGAGCACCACCACGACCGCCATCCCGCCAATTAGCGCCAACGGAATGTTTCGCTGCGGATTCTTAACTTCGCCGGCCACCAAAGCCAGATCGTTCCAACCGTTATAGGCCCAAAGCGCGCCGATCATCGCCGCTCCAAACCCCGCCATGCCGCCTCGCGCAGCTGCATCAACGTCGGCGCATGCGCCGCCCGAATTGATCAAAGCGAAATTCGCCCAATTGCCATCGGCAAGGAAAAACGCGCCCACACCAACAGCAAGAACCAGCGAAACCTTAACGGCGGTCAGGATCGCGGCGATGTTCCCGCTGACAAACACGGCGGCGCAATTGATCAACGTAACTGTCGCGATAACGCCGAGCGCAACTAACTGTTGTGAACCCAGCGAAAATTGCCAACCGAATACCTGCTTCGAGAAGAACACGGTACTCAACGATCCACCCGTCAATTCATTGGCAAAGATCGCGAACGCCGCGCTCATGGCCGCCAACCCGCCGGCCCGCGCGACAAAGAACTGCATCCAGCCGTACAAAAATCCCCAGCGCGGTCCGTAAGCTTCGCGCAGAAAAACATATTCTCCGCCCGCCCGCGGAATCATCGCGGCAAGTTCGGCGTACGTGAGCGCGCCCGCCACTGAAAGAACCCCGGCGACAATCCAGACGGCGATGACTTTTCCTGGCGATCCGACGTTGCAAGTCATGATGCGTGTCTTCAAGAAGACACCTGTCCCGATGACGTTGCCAACAACGATCGAAATAGCGGCGATCAAGCCGAGTCCGCGAATTAAGGTTAGGTTAGACGGTGCGGGAGTGGTCATGCAGTATCGATCGAGTCTCGATAAGCTTGAAGAGCTGACTTTGCCAGGTCTGCAGGAACTGTAATTCGATATGGATGCTTAGCGACGAAGGAAGGAACCTGTCGCACATTTGCGCCGAGCCTGCTTAGCGTCGCTGCGATCTGATCGTCTTTCAGTTCGTCCACTCCCATGACGTCTGCGGCCCGACGAAGCGCGCCGCGAAGACGATCCAGCGGAAGCTCTCTTTGCGCCAGCTCTTTTCCGCGCGATTGAAAATCGCCCAACGCTCGGATGACGAGCTTTTCCGCGGCGGAAGAATCGACGTCAACTCGTTTTTCGAAGAGAGTCGGTTGGCGCATTGGAAACTCGGTGGAGGAAACTCACGAATTCACGCCGCAGGCGGCTATTCCGCCGTCATCTCTATCGCGGAGATGTTTGCACCACACGACGACGGCGTGGCTCCGGCTCGACTGACGTAGTAACCGGCGTTACGGTGTGCTGACCATCGGAGTCTTTTTTATTTCTTTCCATTCGCTCCGCTTGTTCGTACGGATCCAGTCGAGCAAAAAGATAAAAGACCTCGCCGGCCCGAACCACTCCCAGATAACGAAACGTATCGGCAAGCACCTCGTCAACACGAAGCTTTCTGGGGTTCGGAGGGCTTTCGAAAATCGTGGCCAGCTCGTCGCGCGTCCGCGCCTCCAGCTCGGGCAAGTAATCGTTGCCGGTTTCGCGAGCGATGCTGACGGCCATCTGTCTCAAAGCACGAATCCGGTTCGAGTTTCTGCGGTAATACTGCTTGCTGATTTCGCGTCGGCTGGCGCGATCATCCACAACTTCCTGTTCGTCGCGAAGATAACCCAGGTAGGCTTGAACGACCGGACCAAATTCTTCACCAGCAGACTGAGGAGCAGCATCCTGCGCAACCACCGCGCCGGCGACTGCGAGCAACATCGCCGCGGTTAACGCCACGCGCCCTACCACCGTTTTCAGTCTGCTCATCACTTACAAATCACCCGCCGGAAACAAAACCATTGCTGCAGTCTAATGTCCGACAAACTCTAGTTTGTCGATGCCGTGCGACAAACTAAAGTTTGTCGGACATTCTTTTCGAATCTGAAACAGTGCCAATATGCGGCCACAATGAACAAAGTTTACCATACGCACCAACATCGCGGCATCGCAACGAGCGCGAACCAGCGATCACACCTTCATTGCACAGCTTCAACGCGCGGTGCTACATTTTGTTTACTGACAGTAGACATTAGATACAGTAGTTATGACTTCCGAACTCCAATTGACGATAACCAGGCGGGTCGCGCTCGGCGTTAGCGGCGGGATCGCGGCCTACAAAGCCGTGGAGGTTTTGCGCGGGCTTCAACGCGCCGGATGTAAAGTGCGCGTGGCGATGACGGCGCGCGCTTGCGAGTTCATTCGGCCGCTGACTTTTCGTGCGCTGACCGGCGAACACGTCATCGTCGACGATTACGCGCCGGACAATCCCGATCCGATTGCGCACATAACGTTTTCGCAGTCGGTCGATCTTTTGTTGGTTGCGCCGGCCACGGCGAACATCATTGCAAAGTTTGCCAACGGCGTCGCCGACGACTTCCTGACTTCCACTTATCTCGCGTCAACCGCGCCGGTGTTGATTGCCCCGGCCATGAACACCACGATGTGGAATCATCCCGCCACGCGGCGAAATCTGGAGCAGTTGGAGCGAGACGGAGTTCGCATTATCGAGCCCGACGCGGGCGAAATGGCTTGCCGCACAATCGGTCCGGGACGACTGAGCGATCCAGAGCGAATCGTTGCTGCTGCTCTCGAACTGCTGAATTCGCTTGATGCAGGCAGTGTTAAAGACCTGGAAGGCGAACACGTCCTGATTACCGCGGGAGCGACGCGCGAAGAGATCGACCCGGTTCGATATCTTTCGAATCGCTCGTCCGGTCGCATGGGCTTTGCGCTGGCGGCGGCGGCGCGCGCTCGAGGCGCACAGGTCAAGGTTATTGCGGGCGAGACAACTGCGGACGAGCCGGGCGACGTCGAGATCATTCGAGCGAACTCGGCCGAAGCAATGCATTCAGCTGTGAAACGAGAACTGCAAAGCGCCACCGTTTTTATCGCGGCTGCCGCGGTGGCCGACTATCGACCGGTTCAGCGAGCCGACAGCAAAATCAAGAAGAGCAGTTCGGCGCTCGTGCTCGAACTTGAACCGACGCCCGATATTTTGGCGGAGGCGTCCGCGGCAAGGCACAACGGCCTGCTTGTAATCGGATTTGCCGCCGAGACAGGAGACCTGATCGAACAAGCCCGAAAGAAACTAGTAGGTAAACGGCTCGATGCGATCGTGGCAAATGACGTCAGCCGTCCGGGCGCGGGGTTTGATGTTGAGACAAACATCGTCACGCTGCTTTCGCGAGTCAACGATCAACCGATCGAGCTGCCGCTGCTTTCAAAGCTGGAAACCGCCCATCGCATTCTTGACGAAGTCGTTCGATTGCGTCGCATGACCGCGACGACCTCCGCGGGAGCATAACAATTCAGATGTCAGACGCAGCCGAAGCCGAAGATCTTCGATCGCTTATCACCGAGCTTAGAGAGCACGCAACTTATTTTCAGGAATTGGGCGTTCTGAATCTTGATGAAACCGCTGTTTCGAATGAACCGATCCTGAAACTCGCCGATCCGAATCAAGCCAGGGTTGCTGAACCTGCCTCCGCTGCTATCCCTTCTCCACTTACCAGAAACGCACTCGCCGCCGCGAACGCCGAAATGCGCGGTCGGGCGGATTCACGAGCCGAAGCAGCTTCCGAATCCGGCTCCGAAAGTCTTTTTGGCTCCGTCGCTTTTCAGTCACCAACATTTTCCGGACCCACCGAGACGCTGGAAGACATTTGGGCCGACATTGGTCAATGCACCCGGTGTCCTCTGCACGAGGGCCGCAAACACGTCGTCAACAGCGAGGGCAATCGGCGGGCCCGGTTGATGTTCGTCGGCGAAGCGCCTGGTGCGGATGAAGACTTTCAGGCGCGGCCATTCGTCGGCAAGGCTGGGCAACTCTTGGAAAAGATCATCGCTGCCATCGGTCTCAAACGCGAAGACGTCTTCATCGGAAATGTTAACCGTTGTCGCCCGCCACAAAATCGCGCGCCGTTACCCGACGAAGCCGCGACGTGCAAACCTTTCCTCTTGCGAGAAATCGCTGCCGTCCGCCCGGACGTGATTGTCGTTCTCGGTAACACCGCGATGAAGAATCTTTTAGATTCGAAAGAAGGAATCACCCGCGCTCGCGGACGTTTTCAGGACTTCATGGGAATAAAAGTGATGCCGACGTTCCATCCGGCGTACCTGTTGCGAGATCCAAGCAAGAAGCGCGAGACCTGGGACGACATGAAGAGGGTCCGCGAGTACCTGAAGTCAGTTGCGATTCACGATTAATCGGTAGTGGTCAGTTTGAGATTGATTTTTGCTTGTAACGCGATCGAACGAACCACGAATTACACGGAAGCGAAACAGATCAACACGAAACTAGTGGATTTTTTCGTGTAATTTCGAATGACTCGTTCGTGTTGTTTCGTTGTCAGCGTTTTCGTACCCGTCTACAAGGTAGCGTAAATTTCAAACTGAACCGTATGCTCTTCGACGATCTACAGTTCGAGACGGTCGAGACGATCGAAGAAATCAACGCCGAGCTTTTGGCCCGAGCTCAAGCAGTTCCATCATTGGCGGGTGGGACTCTTATTTTGGGAGAAGGAAAACCGCGCGCGCGTTTAGCGTTGGTGGGTGAATCGCCAGGGCCGCCCGATGCGTCATATGGCCTTCCGTTTAGGGGTCCAGTCGGCGAGATGCTCGATCGAATTCTGAGTGGTATCGGAATCAAAAGGAACGACTGCTACTTAACCAACACCGTAAAGCTGATATCGACGGGTGATCAGATCACACCAGCACTTCTTTCGTTCTTTACTCCATACCTTCACAGGGAGCTTGCAGCGATAAATCCGCAAGTAATCGTGACGCTCGGGAATACACCGACTCGAGCCCTGCTCAATACCAAACAAGCAATTTCACAGATCCGCGGACAGTTGTTCAACTTTCGCGGAATCCCATTGATTCCGACTTTCAACCCGGCCTATCTGCTGCGTGATCCGACGCGAAAGCGCGAGGCGTGGGAGGATATGAAGCGGGTGAAAGAGGCGTTACGAGGTAGAAGAACACAGGAGACAGAACACAGGACTCAGGAGAGAGACAACTAGCGAGCACGAGTGGTTAATGTCCGACAAGCTTCAGCTTGTCGTTGACATACTCGAAATTCGATTTTCGAAGTCAGCGAGAAACTGAAGTTTGTCGGACATCGGTCGCTGGTCGGGCCGCTAGTAAGAAAAGTGCGTTTTGTTGAGCGTTTTTGCTGATTTGTGGCCGAACCGTCGATTTATTGCGGGTGTACGGGGAGGCTTTGCACCTGTATGTGAGGTCTTTGCACCTGTACGGGGAGGCTTTGCACCTGTATGTGAGGTCTTTGCACCTGTACGCGGAGGTTTTGCACGTGTACGCGGGATCTTTGCACCTGTACGGGGAGGGTTTGCACGTGTTCCCGGGGTCGTTGCGCGTGTTTCCGGGGTTTTTGCACGTGTTCCCGGGATCTTTGCACGTGTACGCGAAGTCTTTGCACGTGTACGCGGAGTTTTTGCACCTGTACGCGGGAGCTTTGCACGTACAGAGAGTCGATGCCCGAGCAAGTAGTATCTTTTCTGAGTCCTGAGTCCTGCGTCCTGCGTCCTGCGTCCCGCCTTACCGAAACCTCATCGCCGGATCGCCGAACAGAATCGACAGTCTTCGTACATCCATGTCGCTCGTCGACGCTTTCGCCTGCTTTGTCGCATCGCCGATGCGCTGAGTCTGCCCCGTGAACAGCAGCGTGTAGAACTGCTTGCTGACGTCGATCTGGCCGAATGGAATCGTCAAACCGCTGGAGGCCCAGACCGCGACCGCGCCGCCGTTTGGAGCTTTGATAATTGATTCAGCCAGGCTTTCCCCGTTCTCTTCGGTGAACGCGCCGTTCAAGCAGGTCATCATCACGAAAATCGAAAGCCGCGGGCCGTTGGTGAAGTTAGGCGGGTCGGTGACAGTCAACAAACCGGCTCCGGTCCAGACACCGACCGAACCATGGCCAAGGTAGTTAACAACTCCAGGCCCGAGATTAATCGCGGTTTGAATCTGGCCTCGAATCGTTGCAGTGTCACCCGCCGACCGGTTGATAAATTGAACCGCCATCGTCGGCGGCAAGCTGGTCCGCACGTCAGCGGTGAACGCTTCGAAATCGTAGCTGCCGTCGAAAGTATCGCTAACCATGACTGCGCCGCGTTGCTGCGTGTCGCCCGGGACCGTCATTTCGTAGTTGAGGATCTTGTTTACCAGTACCGTTGTGTCCTGCGAAGTCCTCACCGGCAGCCTTCCAACCGCCAACTCCGGTAACCCGTCGTTATCAAAATCGACAAACGCATCGTCACTCGGAGACTGGCTGAACATCCCGTCAACCATGATCGCGGGGACGTAATCTCTCGATCCGATCCCAAAATAATCACGCGGGTCCGCGGTCCCGTCACCAACAAACAACAGGTAGTTTGGTCCGGTCTGCCACATCGTCTTCGCCCGTTCGACGAAGTTTCGGATCGCCTGCGGGTCGAGTGCTCCGAAACTGAACTCGTCGTATAGATCCTCAACGTCGATCATGGCGACTTGTAATCCCTGCGATTCTCGTAACGCCTGGAGCGGAGCCAGTGCCTGGCGAAAGTCGCCGTGCGTGACCATCAGCATATTCGCGGCGTTTGAAGTCAGGTGCCATGTCGACGGCTCGTTTCGGCGCAATTCTTTGGGATGTTCGAAGTTTCCGCTGGTCGGAAGCGCCACCAGCGTACGCGCGGTCGCAATAGACGGAAGCGTAAAAGCGAATCCGGATGGTTGCGATTGCGGGCTGACGGTGAGTTCGCTCACGTTCGAAGGATCGGTCACGTCCAGAACACGCAACGCGCTGGTGGCAAATCCTGAAACCTTAACGGCCTGTCCGCCGGCGACACTGAACGTCAGCCGGTCGCCCGCAGCTTCGTAACGACGCGGGTATATCAGGCGAACGTAATCGATCAACGACACATCGGCTCCGCCGGCTATGCTTGTCAACCTGATCGTGTTTTTGTTTTCGCGCAATTGTGCGACCGTGATTGAAAACTGCGCATCACTTCTTTCGCGCAGGTTGAAACTCATGGTCCCCAACTCGACTCCGTTCAACTGGACTCGAACCTGATGGGCCTGGAGCGTTAGTCCCTGCACGCCAACTTCCAACACGGCTCCCGCCGTCGGAGTCGATTGATCGAGCGCGGTCACCTGCAGAGTTTGATTCATCCCCCCCGCCGGAATCGAAGGCCCAAAGAAATTGTCGGCAGGTCCGTTCAAAAGTGACGCGAAGTGAACGCTGCGATCGCGCCGCTCGAGCGTCATCGGGAAAGAGCCCGAAGGAACGTTGGTGTCGAAAGGTCCAGCGGAAGTGGCGATAACTCGTTTTCCTGGCGTCGCACCCGCGATCAGCCAGTAGACTCGCTTGTCGGTCGCGGATGTCAAAAGCGGCCGGCCAAAGAACTCGACCGAACCATCCGGATTAACCTTGATTGCGTGCTCGACGCCGCCTTCGAAGAGTTGCAGATTCGCCAAAGGAGCGGATTGGTCCAACCCGGCAGTCACCAGCTCCAACCGGCTTACTCGCTGCCAACCCTCGCGATCAACCAGAAGTTTTACTGCCACTTGCGAAGCAAGAATCCACTGTTGGTCCTGTTCGGGTGAATCCGTTCCGATTACCCTTGGCTTGCCGAATTCAACCGAATCCTCGCCTGGACGAACTGTACTCGTACCCGCCCACTCTGCCTGCTTCGTTCGCGGCGACTCAACTGAATACTCGGAAAGCAATTTTGAAGCGGCGACGGGTCGGAAAGTCCCGGGCTGCAATCCGACCGGGCCGTACCAAACACTCCGGCCAGCGACGTCAACGCTCTCGAGCCAATAGCGAACTCCGCGCACGGGTCCAAATCTCGCCAACTTGTCGCGCCACGCGTAGCTGTATCCCGCGCTGAGCTCGATTCCCTGCCCTGCTCGAAAGACGGACCCAGCGATAATCGACGGATTCAACTGCACCCGCTGGTTGTCTCGCTCGCGGTAAATGTTGTAGCCGAGATTGTCGAGCTCGTGCCCGCTTCGCCAAAGGATAGAAATGTCGCCCTCGTCTGAGATGAACGCCGCGAACGAGCTAAGCGAAACATTTGTCGGAGCGTTTGGAGCCTGTATCCGATCCTGTTTGAGCTTCTTTGAATCTTGCGGCATTCCGGCGGCGATCAATCCGAACGAAAGAATGACCAGGACGGCGGAAGTCAGCATCCGGGAACGCCGGTGGGAGTTTTTGAACGAAGAAGTCATATGCAATTTTCTAAGCGAGTTAATGGAAACCAGTGAGCTTGGGTTGTTGGGTTGTCGTAGTCGCAGTCAGTACCGGGTGGTCCAGGCTCAACGGAGAACCTGTCGTCTGATGACGGCGCATTGTAGCATTTCGGGGGTTGAATTCAATGTTGGACATTGAGGACGTCGTCGTAGACTCGCAGTCAGGAAAGGGACCCTGTCCCCGCTTTCTTATGTTATTTCACTAATATTTGAAATTATGTTGCTGAAGCGGGAACCAGGTCCCTTCCTGACTGCGAGGTTCTTTCGAGTTGAGCGAAGGTGCATCTCCAGCGGGAACACTTCAATCCGTCTCACTTCGCGCTGACACCCGCTTTATGTATACTTGCGCTTCGCCCATCAATCCGAAAATCCTAAATGCTCCGGGAGTTCTGAAAATGAAGAATCTGATAGTTCTCTTGCTGCTACTTTCTCTGCCGATCGTCACATTCGCGCAAAGCAAGCAACCGCGCAAAGTTTTTCCTTATGAATACACCATGGACGATTTGCCGAACGGTTTGCGGCTGATCACCGTACCGACGGATTATCCGAACCTCGTTTCGCTCTATATCGTGGTGCAAACGGGTTCGCGTAACGAAATCGAGCCCGGCAAAAGCGGGTATGCGCACTTTTTCGAACATTTGATGTTTCGCGGCAGCGAGAATTTCTCGTCCGAACGTCGCGACGAGATTTTGAAGCGCGCCGGCGCCGATTCGAACGCCTATACCTCCAGCGACCGCACGGTCTATCACGAAGTTTTTTCGAAAGAAGACCTGCCGCAGATCATGGAGCTCGAGGCCGACCGTTTTCAGCGGCTCAAGTACGAGCGCAATCCATACAAGACCGAGGCGCTGGCAGTGCTTGGCGAGTACAACAAGAACAGCGCTAATCCGACATCGAAGCTCTACGAAGTGTTGCGCGAAACCGCTTTCAAGAAACACACCTACGCGCACACCACCATGGGCTACATCAAGGACATCGAAGATTTTCCCAACCAGTACGAATACAGCCTCGAGTTTTTCAATCGCTACTATCGTCCGGAGTACACGACGATCGTAATAGTCGGTGACGTGACTCGCGATCTTGCGTTGTCGCTGACCAATCGTTACTGGAAAGACTGGAAGAAAGGAACATACGTTCCGCAGATTCCTGCCGAACCCGAACAGACAGAAGCCCGCACGGCACATGTCGATTGGCCGTCGCAGACTCTGCCGTGGGTGGTGGTCGGATTTCGCGCGCCCGCGTATGACGATTCGAACAAGGACATGGCGGGGCTCGATCTGTTGTCGGAGGTTGCTTTCGGTGAAAACTCGGATCTCTATCAACGGCTGGTGATCAAGGAGCAAAAGGTCGATAACATCTCCCCTTCGTTCGACAACATGGCCGACCCCGAGTTGTTCAGCATTTGGGCGCGGGTTAAAGATGTCAAAGACCTCGACTACGTACGCGATCAAATCCTGACTACGTACAAACGCTATTCGACCGAGCTTATCCCGCAAGCCAAGCTGAGCGAGACCGCCTCGCGAATGCGATACAGCTTCGCGCTCAGACTGGATAGCTCCGAAGCGATCGCCAGCGCTCTGGCGCCGTATATTTCGCTGAAGCGAACACCCGAAACCATCGACAAGATGTTCGCGCTTTATGACACCCTGACGCCGGAAGATGTTCGTGCTGCCGCTTCGCGTTACTTTGTCGAGAAGAGTCGCACCATCGTTACGTTGGCCAGCAAGACGACAGAAGCAAAGGGAGGTACAAAGTAATGGTGCCACTTTCTAAATCAAATGAACTTCGCGGCTACGCGAACAATCGTCTGCTTTTGTCGCTCGTTCTGATCACGATTCTTATTTCTATGAACGGTTCACTTTTTGGACAAGAGTCCGCACCACCGCGCGGCGACAATATCAAGCCGCCAACCAAGAGTAAGACCGCAGAAATGGCAGCGCCGGCCGCTCCGGCAAAGCTGATTCCGAGCGTGCTCCAACCCAACCGGTCGCCGCTCGTCTCGTTCCGAATTCTGTTTATGACCGGCGCGGCGTCAGACCCCGCTGGTAAAGAAGGCGTGGCGAATTTGACCGCCGCTATGTTGGCCGGCGGCGGTTCGCGAACCATGACCTACGAACAGATCGTGTCCGCTATGTATCCGATGGCGGCGGGATTTGGTAGCCAGGTCGATAAGGAAATGACAGTTTTCCAGGGAACGACGCACATCGATAACCTGGAAAAGTACTACTCGATCATCAGCCAGATGCTGCTCGATCCGGGTTTTCGCGAGGAAGACTTTACCCGTCTGAAATCCGACTCGATCAATTACCTTAAAGTCGCGTTGCGCGAAGGCAATGACGAGGAGTTGGGGAAAGAAGCGCTCTACAGCAACATTTACAGCGGGTTGCCCTACGGTCATCACAACGCGGGAAGTCTAAGCGCATTGGAAAAGCTGACGCTCGACGACGTGCGCGACTTCTACCAGAAGAATTACACGCAGGGGAATCTGGTGATCGGATTGGCGGGAAGTTATCCGAACGGGTTTGCGAAGAAAGTCGAAACCGACTTTAACCGTTTACCGGCGGGACAGACGAACAAACGAAAGTTCGATGCGCCAAAGCTCGATGCCGGCACACGGATCGATATCATCAAACGAGAAACGCGATCGACCGCAATCTCGCTTGGTTTTCCGATTGACGTGACGCGCGCTCATAAAGACTGGCCCGCGCTGGCGGTTGTTCAATCTTTCTTCGGACAGCATCGATCGTCGAACAGCTATCTTTACCAGAGGCTTCGCGGACTGCGCGGATTGAACTACGGCGATTACGCGTACATCGAATATTTCCCGCGTGGAATGTTTCAGTTCGAGCCCGATCCGAACCTGGGACGACAGATGCAGATTTTCCAGATCTGGATTCGACCGGTTCCGCCTGAGCAGGGCCATTTCACTCTGCGGGCTGCGTTGTACGAGTATGACAAGCTGGTGCGCGAAGGGCTGACAAAAGAAGAGTTCGAAGCCACGCGCGACTTTCTGACCAAGTACAACAACGTCCTGACGGCAACGCAGGACGCGCAGCTTGGTTATGCGATGGACAGTAAGTACTACGGAATTCCAGACTTCAATGGATACATGCGCGAGCAGCTTTCGAAACTGACGGTCGAGGACGTCAATCGCGCGATCGGTCAGTATCTGAAGTCCGACAAGATGCGGATCGTTCTGATCACGAAGGACGCGGAGGCGCTTCGCGGCGCGATCATCGCCAACGAGCCTTCACCGATCAAGTACAACTCGCCCAAGCCGCAGGAAATCATGGACGAGGACAAAGTGATCGAGGTCTTCAAGATCAACGTGAAGCCGGAAGAGGTCACCGTGGTTCCGGTCGAGAAGGTGTTTCAATAACTCGTCAGGATTATTTAGCAGTTAAGAGAAATCGCCCGCCAGTCAATTGCAGATGTGCGGGCGATTTCTCTTAACTGCCAGATCCCGGACGGATCAAGGAGCGCGAATCAGAAAAACATCCCAAGCCCATCGGCGAACCTGCGCGCCCTGCGCGTCTTTGACCTTCGCACGATACCGGAACCAGTTCCCATGCTCATCTCGCCTTCTCGATTCTGGTAATCGAGTAGATATCTGTTGAAAGACCGCGGCCATCTCATTACTCCTTTACCGGGTGATTAGAAAAGGACAGACAGGATTGTGCATCGCTTGAGGCCTGCCTGAGAGTCATTATCAAGGCTTATACTCTCTTCACATTTGGCCGTCAATTCTTCACAAAATTGGGGTAATGGGTCATCTATGAAGCAGGTGACGGTGTCAAGAGAAAAAAGAGCAAACTCCGCCCGCCGCGCCAAAGGGCGCGTCAGAATATTTGTGCAAGCTCTGGGTTTGAGAACAAACACGGTAAAAATAATTGGTGCTAGTTCCTCATGGTCGGCGGCAGCGCGTGCTGCGCTCAATCATCTATTCGAGCAGAGATGCCCATGAGGCGTAATACGCACTCAGAGCAGCAGCAGCTCCTAGCTCTGCTGCTGCTCTGAGGCTGGTCGCTCAATCAGTTTGCCAGGCACGAGAGGCCTATGACCCACCCGAGCAGACCGAACTGCGACACCACGCCGGAGGAACTCGTCGTAATCAATTTCATCCCGCAGCAGGATGAAAGTGCGAATGAGCAGATGACGGGCTACCGCCACTTTGGCTTTGGCGCGATCGCGCCGATGCAGTAAGCGGTGATAAAGCTTCTTCAAATGCTCATCTTTGGTAACAGCCTTGTGGCCGGCTTCGATCAGCAAGAAGCGCAGCAGCCGGGAGCCGGCTTTACTAATGCTCCCGAAGCGTTGCCGTTCGCCACTCGAATACTCGCGAGGTTCCAGTCCGACATAAGCCGTAACCTTGCGACTATTGGCAAAGCGACTAAC
This sequence comes from Pyrinomonadaceae bacterium, assembly GCA_963702045.1. GTDB lineage: Bacteria > Acidobacteriota > Blastocatellia > Pyrinomonadales > Pyrinomonadaceae > JACMLC01. The sequence goes on along the minus strand of OY969701.1, from coordinate 1,704,445 downwards.
CGGAGAGAGAGTGTGGACCAGCGCCATCCCGGTCAGCAAACCGACCCCGGGATGGGTCCGCACCAACTGCACGCGCGGATCAGCCTTTGCCAGCGGCTCCAACTCTTGCTCCACTTGCTCGATGCGGCGGTCGAGTTGGCTGAGCAAAGAGACCCACTCCTCGCGCTGATGGGCAAAGGCCGGAGTGAGCGACAATTGGGAGAGCCGCTCTTTCCCTTTCCTGGTCCGCAGCTTGGCTTTGAGCGAGACGCCCGCACTTAGCGAGATCGCGTGCAGCGAGTTGTAGATCCTGGTCCGCATCTCCACCAGCCGATGCCGGTAGCGCAATTGCCGCAGCACTTCCAGACTTTCCGCAGCCAGCCGATGGATGCGCGGAAACTCGTCCTTGAGCAACAGATCCAGCAGCAACTCAGCATCCCGCCGATCGGTCTTCTGGCGCGAGCGAGCCCGGCTTCGAATCTGGCTCGGTTGCCGATCCAGATCTGGTGTTTTAGTTGCTGCAGCATCGTTTCAAACCAGGAGCTGTAACCGCTGGCTTCGAACCCCACGATTACATCGCCCTTGAACTGAGCATAAAACTCTCGTACCTCGTCCGGCACGCGATGCGAGAGTTGCAGCTCGTGAATTTCGCCATCAGCGGTGTCACACCACATGATGAACTGTTGTCTTGCATGGAAATCAACGCCACAATAGATAGTCATGGTGACTCCTTCCTTGTTCTCTAACCCAGACCCGTAAGCTTAACGCTCGCGGTTGGAGGGAGTCACCTGCTTCATCACATCAGTTTGATCGAGAGTTCTTGCGTCAGCATGGAATTGCCTTTGATGAAAATAACGTTTGGGGGTGAAGAGCTTTGCAGGCCCTAAAGGACCTGCCTAAGCTCAGGCGTCCCTACGGGACGACGTGCCTTCCCGCTTTATTTTCTTCGCGTCTTTTGCGTGAAATGACTCTTCACCAACTCGAATCACCCACTAACCTGAAAAGCAAAAGAGGCAAGAGTGAAAATTTCACCCTTGCCTCTTTTTCTACCAGCGCGTGGTTCAGAAGCTTCGGCGGAAGAGGTATGACATCTTAATAAAAAACTCCCGCTGGTTACGCGCCAGTCCTGGCTCGAAGAAGCGCCGATCGAATACAAACGCTTCCGGATTCAGCGTGTTGAATCCGTTGTAGTTGAAATTGTCGTTGTAACCCACATAAAACGCCGTGCCCGGATTCGGCGTCCAGCCGAACAGGACCTGACCGCTGACATTCGCCTGAAGCGAATCGTAGTCGACACGCGCTCGGACGAACGTGAAACGAGTGAACTGGTAAGTGCTGCGCAGCACCCAGATGTTGTCGTCGAAAGCCACTCGCCCGGTGTCCTTGCGAACCAGCCGAGCTTTCGTATAACCCAGCGACATGTTCAGCGGGTTAATCGGCTTGTATGTAAAGCCCGTGTCAATGTCCAGCGCGTTGCCTGCGCCCGGATCGAGCGGAGCAAACGGTCCGCCCTGTAAAGCGGCCGGGCTGACACGCGCATACTTCGGCAAGCTGCCAAAATCATAGTCTGTCGCGCCAAACGCATAGCCGAGGAAAAGATATGCGTAGAGCTGTTTGTTAAAAGTTCGCTCTGCATAACCCCAGATCTGTTTGCGGTAGTTCGAGCGCTCGGCCTCAGGACCAAAGAACGCTCCTCCCTCTCCGGTTCCCAACGTGCGCTTGAATCCAAACTCTTCTTCGAAAATACGCTCGTATCCGTAGTTGATGCCGACCTGCGCGAACGTCTGGTGTTGCAGATTCAGGCTGCCGACGATCTCTGAAAAGTAGTTCTGCAATCGACCCTGGAAGTCATAGTTGATACTGCTGTAATGATTGACCTGTTTCCGAATGATGAACTTGGCCTTCGGGTTGTCTTCGGTGTTTGCTCTCCAGAAAAACTCGTTGATGTTGGTATTGGTGCGGCGTGTGAATCCGACAGCGGCGCGATAGTCACGCGTTCGTCCGACACCTGCGACGAACCAGCCGAATTTTCTTCCGGTGTAATCGTAAAGCCAGTAATACCCGAGCGCGTCACCGACCCGGTCCTGATTTACTCGGGTCGGAACATCCCCCTCGAGGTTCCGTAGAAAATTCGGGTTGAAGAAAAACTGTTTCGTACGCGTGCCGAGCAACTGAAACTGGACGATAGTTTTATTGTTCAGTCGGAACCGTCCGTCGACTCCCATCAAATGGTTGTGGCGATCAATGAAATTGTAAGTCGTCGCCAGAACACCGATGCTCGACTCTTTTCCGATGTTGCGCTTGAGCCGCATGACACCGACCAACGAGTTCGCGTCGAAAAATTTTCCGGATCTCGCGACAGTTGTCGGATCGAGGCGGTCCTGATCGCTGAAGTCTCCCGGTGCGTTGTCGGAGGCGACCATAAAGCCGAACGTGTTCTTGCCCATCTTGCCGGTCAACTTCACCGCGACGTCCGGATCGATGATCGTTCGCGTGTGCACCGCGTTCATCGGCGTTTGAAAGTAGTCGATGCCTTCAAGGAAGAACGGCCGCTTCTCGGGAAAGAAGATCGGAAAGCGCTGATTCGCGAGCACCACCGGCGAGTCGGCTTCCACCTGCGCAAAGTCCGGATTGACCGCCGCGTCGAGCGTGATGGTCGGAGTTATTCCCAACTTGACGGTTACGCCCGGATCGAACTCGACACCACTTTGAACGAACTTTCCGGGATCGAGCAGGAACGGATTGCTTTCGAGCGTAGCCAACGGAAAAGTTCTAAGCCGCTGGCCACGCGACGAGACGGTCAGGCTGGGCGTGATCTCGAGCTGACGCTGAGTGATGATGCCGTCCAGACCAGTGATGTGTCCGGCCTGGCTAAGAAAGCTGGCGTTGTCGCGATCGTTCGGCATCCACGAATCGATCTCGTCATTGAACCGATCGATGTTGCGAAAGACATGAATTCCCCACAGCTTGTCTTTGCCCGCGGTGTAGCGCAACGATTTGAAGGGGACGGCAACTTCAACGGTCCAGCCGTCCGAGGTCATCACGCCCTTCGACTCCATCACGATATCGAAGTTGTAATCTTCGCCCTGGCCGTTGGTAAAGATCGCGTCCTGCTGAATACCGAAGGGATTAAATCCGAGAATGTACGCGCGGCGCTGGTCGTTGAATGTGTCCAGATAGACGCGTACGTTGTCTTCGCCAAAAACGTTATCGCGTTTGGCTACAGTTGCGCGCACTTTGTCAGGTTCGTCGTAACACTTGAACGCGAAGTACAAGAACTTCGGATCGTACGCGATCATCACTTCGGTCGGCTTCGAGGGCTCGGTGTTATCGCCCGGGCTTCGCTGGTAAAAGTCTTTCAGCACGACTGCCTGCTTCCAGACTTCGTCATCCAGTTTGCCGTCGATGACCGGAGCTTTTTCTATTTTTGGAATGCGGACCGGGTTGGCTTTTTCGGCTGGAGGAATAATTTTGCGTCGAGCGGTAGGATTCGCAGGTGGATCTTCCTTCTTCAAGTCCGCCGCTTTTGTTTCGGCTGCCTTGCTGTCGTCACTTGCCACCAGGGTTGCGGGAAGTGTTGTAGGCGAGGCAGATGGGACTGCAGTCGTCTGCGCCGAAGCGCCGCCTGCACACAAAAACAGCAGGACGAAAATCAGTATGAATTTCCTCATTAGGCCGCTCCTATTAATCCTACGAAAGGTAAGACTTGCGAGAGTAGTATTAGCCGGTTATGTATCTCCGCCTACGAACATAAGCGGGTATCACTTGAACGTCAGTATAGGCTTCGTGGTTTCAATTCGTTGTAAAATGATTTTTACAACCATGCACTGCAAATGCAGACAGCTATGAACTTAACTATTGCTCGGCGGTTTGAATTATGATCCGTCCTTCACCCGCGCGAAGCGTTATGATGGTTCCGCCTTTTCCAATCTTCCAGCGACGCAATCGTTTGGACGCGCCGGTTTCTTCGACCACTATTAATCCGGATTCGTTGATCACTTTTGTCGCATCTGTTTCCAGCGTCGCGTTGAAGTCCAGAGGGACTGCCAGAGTTATCGTTCCGTCGCCGGTTCGCGCGGCAAGCTGAGTGAATCGACCATCAAGCATGATCCTGCCGTCACCGGTTACCAGGTCGGCAGCGCCGTTGAACCGCGCTACACGGATTCGTCCGTCGCCGGTGCGAACCAGTATTCGACCTTTCCCGTTAACTACATCGATCGGACCGTCGCCTGACTTCAGATCAAACTCGCCATTAACGCCTTCGACCGTGACTCTGCCGTCGCCAGAAACCGCGCGCAGGATTACGTCTCGCGGAACAAAGATCTCCAGGCTTACATTCGCGTTTACCGATGTCACACCCGGCGAAATCTGCTGAGCGAACGCCGGATCAAAATCGGCATTCAGTGTGATAACGTTTCCGGTCTTCCTGGCGGAAAAGCGCGCGCCCTTCAAACCCTTCTCGGTACTGGAGCGTTTCACCACGACCACGTTGACCTGTGGCTTGTCCCAACCGCGTATCACGACCGCGCCGTCGAACGTTTCCACGTTGACCTGAGGTTTTCCCTCGACGTCAAAGTGGGCCGAGTCGCGTTCGACCAATCTGTAATTGCTGCCTTCGGCATAAACCCAGACGTTACGCTGAGCGTCTTCGCGGGCGACGCGTTGGACTTCACGTTGTACTCGCTGGGCTTCGCGTTGCGCTTCGACTACCGAACGCGCGACGTCGACTTCGGCGGCGCGGACGGCTGCCGCGGCTTCGCGCTGTGCTTCAACCGCAGCCTGGTTAACTTCGCGATCGGATTCGGCTTTTGCTCGAGCTGCTTCACGCGCAGCGACGACAGCAGTGCGTTGGGCTTCACGTGTTGCTCTGGCGGCTTCGCGTTGCGCGCGCTCCGCTTCCTGTTGCGCCCGAACCGCATCGCGAGCGGCCTGGCGAGCAGCGCTCTTCTTTTCTTCCGAACCGTCGCTTTCCCAGGTGAAGTCGTAATCGTGATCGTCGTCGCCCGCGGCTTCGCCCTTTCCTTTACCCTTTCCCTCGCCCTTGCCTGTGCCGACTCCAACGGCTTTGCCCTGGCCCACGCTCAACAGCGAATTGGCAGGACTCTTGGGTCGCCCGTCGGATGCGTTCTTGACCTCAACGCTTCCGTTTACGTTGCCGAGCTTGATTCGCATACCGCCGCGGCCAATTTGTCCGTACAGCTCGCGTCCGACATATTCGCCGGCTCGAACCGGCAAACCGAAATCGTTTCGGATACCGCCGTGAACCGTGCCTGCCTTAACAATCGCGTTTGAGTCTGAAGGAATGATCAGCACAACATCGCCGTTGACCGATCCCAGCGAGATCGACTTCGATTCGTCCAGCCGTTCAAACGAAGCGCGCAGGTCTCCGTTCACAGTGCCGAGTTTCACATCGCCGGCCAGATTAGTTGCATTGACTTCGCCGTTGACCGACGACGCGTTGACGTCGCCTGCGACTCCTTCGATCGTCAATTCGCCGTTAACCAACTCGATCGAACTAAGCCGAGCGTTTCGCGGGACGGTGAGCGTGTAGTTAACCGATGCGGGATTCTTAAAGCTCTCATCGCCATTGGAAGTGAAGTTCAGATCTTCGTGTGAATATTGAGTATGAATTCGTATGCTGTCGGGGCTCGAAAGGACCTTGATTTCCGCACCGGCCAGAAGCTCTCGACTGTAGGCCGACTTAACCGCGTCCACTTTTACTTCATTGCGGTCCCATACGGAGATGCGCACATCACCCTGAACATTTTCCAGACTGACGCGGCCGTTCTGCGACAGCGGGTAAGTCTGGTGAAATTCATCGCGCAAAAGCTCCGGCTTTTGAGCCATGGCTTTCTTTTGCGGGGCGACCAGCAGCACGCCGGCGGAAATCAATATCGCTATTAAGATTCTCTTTATCATTTTTGTTTTGGGGTCTGACATTTCAGTTTCTTATCTCGTTGGGCTGATTTCGAGCCTGGACGCCGGCCGCGAAAAAGCCCGCAATTTATCGCCTTCTAATGGGAAAACACCACTGCTAATCCTTCTGTGGCAGTTTTTTAGCGGGTTTCGATGCCTTGCCCCGCCTGAGAAGCTTGAGCATTCAGCAGTCATTGTCAATTCTCACGTTCCCCACCACGCAGTCAGGAAGGGGACCCTGTCCCCGCCTCATTTTGGTTGAGTTCAAGAATTATCCCGCGTTGTTCAGTGATGATCGTCGAGGCGGGGACAGGGCTCCCCTTCCTGACTGCGAGTTACTAAACTTGAGAGAAGTTTTGAAGACTTGAGTGATTGTGTAATCACGCGGGGACAGGTCTGCCGGCTACATCTTCCTTAGCCGTAGCGTGCCGCTGAACGAGGTCAGCTTGATGATCGCGGCGGGGCCGCTGCCGTAGGTACCCATGATTTTGCCCGAGGAAAGGACCGCCACGGGATCGGTTTCGCCCGTGTATTTCAAAGGAAAGTCTGTCACCACTTCACCGCCCTGCGCGACCTTCGCGGTAACCTGGAACGAAACCGTGTCCGGCATGATCAGCGAAATATCGCCGGTCGTGGTCTGAAACTGATACGAGCCGCCGCGCGCAAGAGGTCCGGTATAGCTCACTTCGCCGGTGATGGTGCCGGACTCGACTCGCGGCTGCGCAACCTGCTCCAACCGGACATCGCCGCTCATCGTCTTGGCGTAGAGAAAATCATTCGGCTCGTTAACCTTCGCATTCACTGCGTCGATGTTGCCGCTGATCGATCGCAGACGGATTCGTCCATTCGAATCTTCCAACGAAACGTCGCCGCTGACGCTGTTCACTTCCGTAGCCTTTGTCACACGTCGCAAATTGATGTTGCCGCTGGTTGTCTCCACGCGAACTTCCGCGACGTCTGCGATTTCGACATCGCCTTCGCGCGTCTTCAGGTAAAGCGTCGCGCCACGCGGAACTTCCAGCTCGACGTCGGTTGTTCCGCGGCAGTCGTTCGATCGGCCCGGGCCATTCTTTTGCGAATCCGAGACCAGCACGTCGATTCGCGTTGCAAGCGGTACGATTTTAGGATCTTCGTTCCGCTTGGGATCCTCAGTCCGCCGCAGCATAACCAGCGATTCCTTGTCTGCGTTCACGCGAACTTCGCGGCGATCGCCGCCAGTCACAGTGATGTTTCCCGACTCGAGGCAAAGCGAAATCACGACGCCAGGATCGGCCGGCATCGCGCGAACCTGCAGAAGCTGGGCTCCGTCTTCTTCCACCGTTTCTCCCTGAGCCAGGACGATGGGAGCGCTTAGCAGTAGACCCAGGACCGTTATGAAAATTTTGAATAACTTCGACTTCATGGTTTCGTTTTAGACCAACTCTTTTCTTTAACGTTCTGCTATCAAGGGCCTCGACTGCTCGGACACAGCAGTCAACAAATCGAGCTTGGTCTGGTACGCGGTGTAGAGCATCTCGGCTGCATCCGTACTCTTCGGATTGCTACGAGCCGTTCGCTGCGTTGAAGTTATCGCCTGATCCACCACCGCCAGATTTCGTTTGTAATCGGAAAGCAGCGTCGGTTGAAGCGACGATTCGCCGTTTGCTTCGATCGCATCCGTCAAGGTCGAGATCGCTTGCAGGTAATTCTTCTCGCCCGGCAACGCATGCGCGTTCTGCGCAACTATCTCGGTTTCGACTGGAGTCAGAGCGACGACCGCTCTGCTATGGCGAGTAGGGCGAACTGCCGTTCGTCTGATTCCCGAATCGCCATCCGTTGCAATTACTTTCGTTTCACCGCCATCCGTTTTCAATATCGGAAAACTAACATCTTCATCCGATCTCGCTATCCCGGCCAGCGACGCATCGGATTGCGATTCGCTTTGTCGCATCAATACGCCGCCGACGGTTGCTGCCAGAACGAGGAAAGCGACGACACTTGCAAAACCAACCGCACGAGGTGATGCAAAGCTGAACGAAGGCATGAGCCCCGCCCACCACTGCTGCAGACGTGAACCAATTGGCAGGCCGGCTGCCGATGGCGCCTGTTCGATCTCCGCCACAGCGGATTCGACACGCGCTCGCAACCGCTCACTAGGCACGCTCAGCGACATCTCGTACGAGAACGCTGCCGTAGCAAGCTCGATCTCGCTTTCGACATCGCGCGCCATCGCTGCGCATGCTTCGCAAGTCGCCAGGTGTGAAGCCACCTGCTCAAGCCTGGCTGGCTCGAGCTCGCCGTCGTAATAGCTCTGTAGAATCCCTTCATCCAGACAGAGATTTCTCATTGCTGACCTCCGATTTTTCCGTAGAACCTGACAAATTCTTTTCGCGCTCGTGCGATCAAACTGCCCACGTTCACTTCGTTGATTTGAAGCGTCGAAGCAATTTCTTTATAAGACAAACCCTGCTGCTTTAGCATAAGACAACTTCGCATCGGCTCTTTAATCTTATCCAGCGCTCGTCGCGCTTCATCAATCTGTAGTCGTCGCTCGTATTCTTCCTCGGGCGCGACGGTAAACCAATCCGCCTTTGCGGTTTCGACCTTCGCGTACTCGTCTTCACGCGCGGTGGCTCGGTTCTGGCCGCGAATCGTGTTTCGCGCGACGTTAATCGTCACCCGCAACAGCCAGGCTCGGAGCAATTCTTCGCCCGGCGTCGAATCCAAATTCTTGTACAACCTGAGAAAGACCTCTTGGGTTACGTCTTCCGCCAACCCCGAATCGCGCACCATTGCCCGAGCAGTGCGAAACACGGCGCGATGATGCAGAGTGAATGCCTCATCGAAGCCGAGCGGCGTCGTTGCTGTAGTCTCAACCGAATTGGGCATCGAGTCCGTCAAGGCTCTCGCTCGTCCGCTCATACCACCTGCTCTCGTAACGTTAACACCGCTCACGTGGAGTTTGTGGCAGAAGAATACACCTTTCCGCCATTTACAGTCAGTAATTTAGCGCAATTGTGGGGGTAATGGGGCGGTTTGGAGGGAATTGGTACGGAGTCATCTAATTGGGGTTTGGGTTTTGGGTTTTAGGTTTTGGGTCGTTGTTTTTCTCGCTCGTGTTGAATTCGAGTCTTAACCGTTGAAGAACACCAAAAACCCAAAACCCAAAACCGCTTTACTTAGGATTCACATCAATATCCGGATCAACGTCAACCACGATTCCGCTTCGGGGCCGGACGAGCTTGAGCGCCCACGCCGCGTTCTCGCGAACTTCAGCATCTTTGTCCTTTAACGCTACGGTCAAGGCGTCAACCGACCGGCGATCGCCCTTCAAACCAAGCGCCCACGCCGCCTGGGCGCGAACGTCTGCATGTTCGTCCTGGACCGCGGCAACCAATGGCAAAACGGCTCTCGAATCGCCCTTTAAACCCAACGCCCAGGCTGACTGCGTCCTGACCTCCACGTCTTCGTCGTTCAACGCTGAGATCAACGGCATAACTGAGCGCGAATCGCCTTTCAGCCCCAGCGCCCACGCCGCCTGCTGGCGAACGTCGGCTACTTTGTCGGTCAATGCCGCTACCAAACCCTCAACCGATCGGCTGTCGCCTTTCAAACCGAGCGCCCAGGCGGCTTGTTCGCGAACGTCAGGGTGTTCGTCTCTCAAAGCTCTTGCAAGCGGCATTACCGATTGCGAATTGCCGGTCAGGCCGAGAGACCACGCAGCATTCTTGCGCACCTGGAAAACACCGTCCTGCAGTGCGTTGACCAGCGGCTCGACCACGCGCGGATCTTTCTTCAGCCCGAGTCCCCAGACAGCCTGCTCGCGTACTTGCCATTCGGAATCTCTGATCAAAGATAAAAGCGCATCCACAGTTCGCGGGTCACGAATGGCGCCGAGCGAAAACGCAGCGTTTTTTCTTACTACCCAGTTGGTCGATTTAGTCACGACGATCAAAGGTTCGACCGCGTGGCTTCCCATTTTCGCGAGTGCGTTTGCGGCTACCTCGCCCGGCGTCGTAGGCGTTTGAGGAGACTTGAACATGTCGCGACGCTTCTCTCCCAGGCATTCGTAGGACGTTACCGGAGCATCGTCGCTGAGAAGATTTATCAAAGCCGGAATCGCCGCGATCGCATCTTCCTTAAGCTCGCCGAGCGCGCAAGCGGCCGATGCTCGGGCGGACGGATCACTGGAAGAGAGCTCCGCGATCTTTGCGTTAACATCGATTCCGGATTGAGCTTGTTGCGATGTACTCGCGGTACTTTCAAACGCCAAAAGCGGTGCGGGAAAGCCGGAAGTACTTCCATCAATCCACGAACTTAGAACTAATGCTGCACCCAACGCGATTGCTATGCTTTTCATGTTGCTCTCCCGAATTTGGATTATTCGACCGTGGCCGTTGAACACTGAGGTTGCAGGCTCGACTGGCAGCTCCCGGTGGCCCGTGCCCCCTAGACATGCCTCTGGCGAGCCTGCAATTTGTACCCTCTCCGATTAGAAAACACCGCAAGCCGGGAATTTCTGGCAAGACTTTGTCCGGCACCGATGGAGCGCAGGCGGCTCGCCTGCGCTCCATCGGACACCTGCGCTACCGCTATCACGTTGGACTGTTGTAGTCTGATGAAAACGAAGAGTCAGACAAAAACTTGAGTTCCTACAGCTAAATGAGCGAAATCACACAAGAGATTCTCGAAACCGACCCGGCGCTACACAACAGCCCGTTCATGCGGGCGTGCCGGCGCGAATCCGTGCCGTACACGCCAATCTGGCTGATGCGGCAGGCCGGTCGATACATGACCGAGTACCGTGAAGTCCGCGCTCGAACGGGGTTTCTGGAGCTGTGCAAAACGCCCGAGCTGGCGGCTGAAGTTACGGTCACCGCAGCCGAACGGCTGGGCGTCGACGCCGCGATTATCTTCGCTGACATACTGCTGATTCTTGAGCCGATGGGAATCGATCTTGAATTCGCGAAGGGCGAAGGTCCGCTAATTCACAACCCGGTTCGCAGCTCGATCGATGTAGATCGGTTGCGCGAAGTCGACGAAGTCGGCTCGCTCGACTTTGTCTTCGAAGCTATCCGTCATACACGGCGCGCCCTGAAACCCGATCTTCCGCTGATCGGTTTTTCCGGCGCTCCGTTTACGCTGGCTTCGTACATGGTCGAAGGCAGCGGATCAAAGAACTACGTCAATACCAAGCGGCTGATGTACGACGACAGCGGGGCCTGGCACGCGATGATGGAATTGATTTCGCGTGCGCTGTCCCGTTATCTAAACGCGCAGATCGACGCGGGCGCGCAGGCCGTTCAAATTTTTGATTCGTGGGTAGGTTGTTTGAGTCCGGACGACTACCGCGAGTTCGTGCAGCCGCATACCAGGCGAGTAATCGACGGCGTCAAGCCCGGAACGCCGGTGATTCACTTTGGAACCGGTACAGCAGCGCTGCTCGAGCTCATGCGCGAAGCCGGAGGAGATGTGATCGGGTTTGACTGGCGAGTGAACCTGGCCGATGCATGGAAGCGAGTTGGCGACGTAGCGGTGATGGGTAATCTGGATCCGGTGCAACTGTTCGCCAATCGCGAATTCGTACGAGCGCAGGCGCAACGCATTCTTGACCAGGCCGGCGGCAGGAACGGACACATCTTCAATCTGGGACATGGAATTCTTCCCGAGACGGACGTCGACAATGTGATCGCGTTGGTCGACGCGGTTCACGAATTGAGTCAGCGATAAACAGGCCACTGCGGATAAGATCGTCGATGAATTGAGGCGGAGAATTAGTTCTTGATATTCGTTAGTCTCGATTTTGTGGAGAAAGACGTTTTCACGCAAAGGCGCAAAGAAAAGAAAGCAGAAAGGCGCGAAGGAGTCCGTAATGTGCTTTGACAAATCTGAGTCCCCTGCTCCGCTGCGTCCTCTTTGCGCCTCTACTCTTTCTTTTCTTTGCGCCTTTGCGTGAAACGTCGTTCCAGCTCGGTACCGGTTCCCGACCTGAAATCCTGCGAATCGACTTTTTTCGAAGTTCCTTAGTTTAGCCCGCGCATGAATCCACCTTACGACGCACTGTTGATCGTCTCCTTCGGCGGACCCGAGGGAATGGACGACGTCATGCCCTTCCTCGAAAATGTTTTGAGGGGCAAGAACGTTCCACCGGAGCGGATGCGCGCGGTCGCGCGTCATTACGAACTCTTCGGCGGCGTCAGTCCGATCAATGCACAAAACAGAAAATTGATCGCCGCGATCGAGGAAGAGCTTCAAACAAATGGGCCAGCGCTGAAGGTCTACTGGGGAAATCGAAATTGGCATCCGTTGCTGGCCGAAACGCTGCGGACGATGCGTGACGATGGCGTGCGGCGCGCTTTGGCATTCTTCACCTCTGCGTACAGTTCATATTCCGGATGCCGGCAATATCTCGAGAACATCGAACAAGCGCGGACGGATGCGGGAAACGATGCGCCGCAGATTGAAAAGCTTCGCGCCTATTACAACCATCCGGGGTTTATCGAGCCGAACATCGAGAACCTGCGAACCGCGCTCGATCAGATTCCTGTCGAGCGACGGGCCTCCGCGCACGTAGCCTTCACCGCGCACAGCATTCCAATGGCGATGGCGTCGAACTGCGAATACGCGGATCAGCTGCTGGAAACGTGTCGCCTGGTGGCGGCCGGAGCTGGTCACGCGAATTGGCGATTGGCGTTCCAAAGTCGAAGCGGTCCGCCCACGCAACCCTGGCTGGAGCCTGATATTTGTGACCACTTGTCCGAACTGAAAGCGAAGGGCGTGACAGATGTAGTCATCGCTCCCGTCGGGTTTGTTTCAGATCATATGGAAGTGATTTACGACCTTGATACGCAGGCTCGCGATCATTGCAACGCGATCGGGCTGAATATGGTTCGAGCAGCGACGGTTGGCGCGCATCCGTCATTCGTTCGCATGATCCGCGAGCTGGTGCTGGAAAGAACGGATCCTGCTACGCCACGCCGCGCGCTTGGAACGCGCGGCCCGTCGCACGATCATTGTTTGGTCGATTGTTGTAAGTCTCAATAGTCGAAGGCATGTGTTGTGTATTCACTTGGCCGAATGCAGTCAGGAAGGGGGACCCTGTCCCCGCCTGCTTTCTTTACTAATGCCTTGAGTGAAATTCAAATTAGGCGGGGACAGGGTCCCCCTCCTGCCTGCGTTTGGTGGAGTGCGTGGCTGCTTCCAAACATCAGAGTGGCCGGACCCGACGCGCGATTGCGGAATAACTAACTATGAAACTTTTGATTCTTGGCGGAACCGTATTTCTCGGGCGACATGTGGCTGAGGCCGCGTTGGCGCGCGGACATCAAGTGACGACCTTCAGTCGAGGGCTGCACGAATCTGAATCAGACGCGCGAATCGAAAGACTTCGTGGAGATCGTCGAGAAAACCTAACCGCGCTCGGCGGGCGCAGCTGGGATGCTGTTATCGATACGTGCGGATATGTTCCCAGCGCTGTTAGTGCTTCGGCCAAACTGCTTGCCGACTCGGTCGAGCACTACACTTTCATTTCTTCGCAATCGGTCTATGCGAATTATGACCAGCCGAATCTCGACGAAAGCCACACGGTGCAGGAGCTGACCGATGAACAGGTCAGCGAGGCAGAAGCGATCAAGCCCGATAATGATGGAGTAGTCGCGGTCAACTACGGCGAGTTTTACGGCGGCCTGAAAGCACTGTGCGAGCGCGCGGCGGAAGAAGCGATGCCCGGTCGCACCCTGAGTGTTCGAGCAGGATTGATCGTCGGACCGAATGATTACAGCGATCGATTCACGTACTGGGTGCGGCGAATGGAGCACGGCGGCGAAGCGCTGGCTCCGGGCTTGCCATCGCGACCTGTTCAGCTGGTCGATGTGCGAGATCTGGCTGAATGGCTTGTGACGACGGCGGAATCAAAAGTGACCGGCGTCTTCAACGCAACTGGACCTGAGAGCAAGTTGTCGATGGTGGAGTTGCTCGAAGCATGCGCGGCTGTGGGCCAGAGCGATACGCAATTGACGTGGGTCAGCGAAGAATTCCTGGGCCGTCAGAATGTTCGGTCGTGGTCCGAGATGCCGCTTTGGATGCCGGCTGAAGTTCAAGTCGACAACTTCTTTTCCGTCGACTGTAGCAAGGCTATCGAGGCGGGGCTGAAATTCAGATCGATTGAAGACACGGCGAGAGCGACGCTCGAGTGGGACAAAACGCGAGATCAGTCGGTCGCACTTCGCGCGGGGCTCTCGGCCGATCGCGAGCGCGAGCTTCTGGCCGCCTGGCGTAATGAATTGGTTACCGCAGAAGGCTTAATTTGAAACGGCGAACGAAAAGGACTTCCAAAGAAGTTCGATCTCATTTCGTGTGATTTCGGTTCGTTCTTAGTGTTATTTCGTGGTCCGTCTTTCCTGAGATTAATAACCACGAACACGAAGCCGACGAATTCACATGAAACACGCAAAGCCGATATTGGTAGCAGTTGTTAATGTCAACTCGATCTAACATTCCTCGAGTAATAATCGTCGGCGCCGGAATAACCGGTCTCGCGGCAGCGCATCGTCTCCTCGAACGAGCCAGACAAGAGAGCTTAGAGCTTGATGTTCTCTTGCTCGAAGCCGGCCCGCGACTCGGGGGCGTGATCAAGACAGAAGAGCGCGATGGGTTTCTGATCGAGGCCGGTCCCGATTCATTCATTTCAGAAAAACCGGAGGCGCTGCTTCTTGCTCGCCGCCTGGGCTTTGAAAATCGTTTGATCGAAACCAACGAGGAACACCGCCGCAGTTTCGTCGTTCGTAACGGAAAGCTGCTTCCGGTTCCGGAAGGATTTCAGCTGCTCGCGCTCTCGAGCTTCTGGCCCTTCGCCACGTCGAAAATTTTCAGCTGGACCGGCAAGGTGCGGATGCTGCTCGATCTGGTCGTGCCAAGACGCAATCAAGCAAACGGAGATGACGACGAAAGCCTGGCCGCGTTTGTACGCAGACGAATGGGCGACGAAGCGCTCGAGCGGATGGCGCAACCGATGGTCGGAGGTATCTACACGGCCGATCCCGAGAAACTTTCACTGCGCGCAACCATGCCGCGTTTTCTCGAGATGGAGCGAAGGCATCGCAGTTTGATTCTCGCGTTGCGACGCAATCGCCGGCAGCAAACACAGAAGGAAGCACGCGGCACGAGTGGAGCTCGATACAGTCTTTTTCTTTCGTTCGATCGCGGCATGCAGGTGTTAGTGGACGAGCTGTCGACGCGGTTGCCGGCGGAAACGATTCGTGTCAACACATCAGTCAGGCAGCTGTCATTCGACGAGACGACGAAGCAATGGATCGTGCAAACCGACAAAGCCGAAGAGATCCGCGCCGATGCCGTCTGTGTCGCGTTGCCCGCGCCCCTGGCGGCCGGAGTTACGCGCAACACCGATGCGCAACTGGCAAGCGAGTTGGAAGCAATCCCATACGGTTCGACTGCAACTGTGAATCTGGCATTTCGCCGCGCTGACGTGGAACACGCGATGAATGGATTTGGTTTTGTGGTTCCCTTTATCGAGCATCGCACTGTGCTGGCGTGTTCGTTCAGCAACGTGAAGTTTGCCGGGCGCGCGCCGGAAGGGCACGTTTTGCTTCGAGCCTTTGTTGGCGGGGCCTTGCAACCGGAAAACTTCAACCTGGATGAAGAAGCGATGATTGCAGCCGTGCTCAAAGACCTGCACGATTTGCTCGGCATCGATCGGCCGCCGATTTTCGCGATCGTATCGAAGTGGCGAGAATCGATGGCTCAATATCACGTTGGCCACATTGCAAGAGTTGCGCGGATTCGCGATCGATTGAAATTGAATCCGACGTTGCAGTTGGCTGGGAATGCTTATGAAGGAGCTGGAATTCCGGACTGTATTCGAAGTGGAGAGGCCGCTGCGGATAAGATAGTCGATGAATTTAAGGCGAGGTCTGGATCTTAACTTTTGGGTGAAAGAAAGACGTTTTCACGAAAAGGCGCAAAGAAAAGAAAGCAGAAAGGCGCGAAGAAGTCCGTAATGTGCTTTGAAACTGGATGCTTTGAAACCGGATGCTTTGAAAATTCTGAATTCCCTGCCCCGCTGCTTCCTCTTTGCGCCTTCACTCTTTCTTTTCTCTGCGCCTTTGCGTGAAACCGTCTTTCCACCTTAGTACTTATCCGCACCGCCCCGCGCCTTCTCAGCCAGCGCGTCGATCCACATCGAGTTCGCGTCCATCAACGGAAGAAACGCCTCTCGAGGCGCTCGATTCTCAACTCGCATGTTGTCGTCGGTATTTATCACCGCGCCCGCAACCGCCGGCGCCAGCTCGTTTTCGTTGCAGACGTACCACGACAAAACGTCTTCCGCTCCATTCATATTCACGCGCGCCATCTCCGCGCGAATGCGCGGGTCGTTCAGCCGATCGCCGGTGTTCGCGAAACTCAGCGGCGATCGACTTCCTACCAAAATGAGATCCTTTCCTTTAGCGGCTCCACCGACTCGAAACATCATCACGTGCGGAAAGACACTCTGGTACGTCGCCAGCACGGTGCGAAGATTTTCCGTCGAGAGTTGATAGATCTGAACCCACTGAACGAATACCCCATCATCATTCAAACGATCGCGCGCGAGCTCGAAAAATTCTTTTGTGAAGAGATTGGCCACACCCGGGACCCACGGATGACTCGGTTCGCTGACGATAACGTCGAACCGTCGCGGAGTAACGTGCAGGTATGTTCGCGCATCGTCGATCAAGAGGTGGAGCCGCGGATCTTTTAGCGGTTGATTGTTGACGTGATTAAAAAACTGCGAAGCCTCGCGAGTCGTCGGTTCGAGCTCGACGCATTCCAGCGATTTGATCGGCGACTGCAACATCGAACCGGTGCTGACACCCGACGCAAACCCTACCATCAATCCGTTATCGATTCGTTCCGCCAACAGCAGCGGAATGATGCCGACCATCACCTGCGTCGGCATGTCGTCTTTGTCCGACGCGTTCGTGCGACCGTTGATCGCCATCGACCTGATGCCCCAATCTTCGCGAACCGAAACGGTCGCGGTCGGGCCTTCGTTGTAAAAAAGAAGTCGATTGGTAGCGGGGCTGAACTTTCGGTCTTCGGTTTCGGTGATGCTTCCCTGCGACTTTGCCAGCACACGCACCAGCCCGTCATAAGCTCCGACCGAAAGCGCTCCCAGGTTGAGCGACGGCGCCAGAAGAAAAAGTGCGATAACGAGCGCGACCGTTGCTCCTGCTCTTAATCCGTTGAAAAGATCTTTGTCGAGCCGCGCGCGAGTCGTCGTAAAAGCCATACCGGCGACGATCAAACAAAGCGCCGCTGAAAACAGAATCGTGAAACGCGTGCTTCCCTTCGGGACCAGAACGAAGCCGGCGCAAAACGCACCCGCGATCGCGCCCGCCGTATTGATCGCATAGCTTCGTCCGACCAGCTGGACAGAATTTCCCTGGCCGGCTCCGGCGGCCCAAACCAACACAAGCGGCATGACCATTCCCATCATCAATGCCGGAAGCAGGAGAAGCGCGGCCGCGACTGCCGCCTGCAAAGTCAAAAGCCCAAGCCATGAGTTGATTCCAAGTCCGATTCCGAGCTTGATCATCAACTCGGGCGCCTGGCTAGCCAGCCATAAACTTAGCAAGAGGCTTGCAGCGATCATCAACTCAACCTTGAACACGACATTTCTGATGCCGTCTACTCGGCGAATACGCCCGATCAGCAGCGCGCCGGCAGATAAACCAACCAGGAAGAGCGCGACTACTATGCTGAACGCGTATGTGCTCGAGCCGATGATCATCGTCAACACACGTGTCCACGCGACCTGCGTGCTGATCGTGACAAAACCCGAGACGAATGCGCAGGCAAGCCAAAACTTCGGGCTTCCCATCGATGCGGCCGAAACAGCACCGAAAGTATCTTGACTGTCCGTCGCATTTGTTGATGGCTGCGTCGCCGCTTCAAATGCAGGAACTCGTTCCGATGCGTTTACTCGGGATTCGCGATTGTCGATCAAAAAAACCGCGACACCCACCAACACGTTCGCTGCCGCCGCCGTCCAAATCGTCATGCGAACGCCAAGCTGCGGAAGCAGAACGAACCCGGCGGCCAGCGTCCCCAGGATTGCGCCGATGAGATTGCAAGAGTAGAGCCGCGCAACAGATGTTTTTGTGAATGAGTTTGAACGAACAATCGCGGCGGCCAGAACCGGAAGCGTCGCGCCCATCAGCGTTGTGGGAACAAGCAGAACCAGCGAAGAAAGAACGAACCGCCAGATATTGAACGCGTAATAGCCGGGCTGAAATTGGTTCCAGATCAGAACGTAAAGCGAATCAACCAGTCGAAACAAAATCGGAACGGCCAACGCGTAGACAGCCACGCCGATCTCGATCCATCCATACGCGCGGAGCGGCGATCGAATTCTCGTCGCAAAGCGGCCCGCCAGCGCGCTGCCCAGCGCCAGACCACCCATGAATGCCGCCAGCACCGCGCTGATTGCGAAAGTAGTCGCGCCGAAAACTAAACCGAGCATGCGCGCCCACAAGATCTCGTAAACCAAGCCCGTGGCGCCGGACAATACAAAGCAAGCGCCGATCAACCAGACGGTTAATGATGAATAAGAGTAGAGGCGAGCGTTCGCGCCCGCCTCTTTAGAAACGTTTGCCATTTTTGCCGCAAGTATTCGACAAGCTAAAGCTTGTCGGACATTTTCCAACCCATTCGTTCGCGCAGCGAAGTGATGTGCGCGACATGATGTCTACCATGCCATGCATACAGAGCTACGTTCTGATCCAGCGAGATCTTTCCGCGCTCGGGATGAACAAAGACGCGCGCGAAATCGCCGGCCGAAAGCGATCTCAAGAGTGTTATCCAGCGTTCGTGCAACGACTCGAGCAAAGTCAGCGAAACCTCGATCGGTGTCGACTTCGAATCTTCCAGCATTGCCCAGCCCGCTTCGTCGTAAGGCTTGATCGTTGGTTCATCTTCGGTCAACGCCAGCTTGAAGCGAATGTAGCTGTTCAAATGGCTGTCGGGAACGTGATGGACTACCTGCCGAACCGTCCAACCTTCGGGACGATACGGCGTATCGAGCTGCGCTTCGTCGAGCCCGTCCACGGCTGCGCGCATTCTTGCCGGTGTATCGGCTATTTGCTGGATCAAAAGCTCTCGCCGGGCGTCGTCCAGCTTTGTCTCCGTCATCTGAAATTCGCCGACTGGGAATCTTAAGTCAGACATCAGGGCTCCTTATGCTCTACGTATAGTCTGAAATTATTTTGCTTGTGATTCGTGCAGCCAGCGAACGAACCACTAAACAGCCGAAACCGAAACAAATCCACACTAAAACGAGTCGATATTTCGTGTGATTTCGTGAATGGCTCGTTCGTGTTGTTTCGTGGTTAGTAGGTCTCGACTGTGTAACCGGGAGCCGGAATTCAAACTGAACCACTACCAAATGCTTTGCATAATACACGAATTTTTCGACGGCGACTCTTCCGTCACACCCGAGCCAGGAGCAACCCCGTTTGGCTCGCTCTGCTTCCGGGCTATACAATGTTTCCTCGAACTTGTTGTGGATTTTGGGGGAAAGATTATGAAGCGACTACTCTTTGCAACTGCGTGTTTGGTGATTTGCGTGGGACTTTGTCAGGCGCAGAAGAAAAAAGCAGACGCCGACTATTACCCGCAGGGATACTCCGGCGAGACATGGACCGGCGAAGTCACCGCGGTAGATAACGACAAGCGCAAGTTGACGCTGACCGACACCAAAGGCAAAGAAGTTTCGACTTTCATAGCGACGATTCCGGACGCGCCGTACGAGTGGCAGCGAGATGCTCGCAACTTTCGCGTAGTCGATTTTCCGTTCGACAAAAAAGCTACGGTCCAGACGTTCAAGTATGTCGGGAAGGGTGAAGGCGCAGGGGTACTCATTCCGGACGTGATGGGTGTGGGGATAAAGAAGAGGCCCAATCCGCCGGTTACGAACGTGATGAGTGATTTTTCTGAGCTTAAGGGTCGGGACATCACTGTCGATTACACGCCGCGCGAGCGTGGCGCCGGCAACCAGAAGGAAAAGTACAACGACGTCTGGCGAATCCGAATTCTGCCCGCGAAGAAGTAGCAGACAGTGCGCGACGTCCGTGGGCAAGATGCGGAAGTCTCAAGGCTCGGTAAGTTCGTGGAGAAACCGAATGACGAGTAAACGCGAACAGTACACGATGGGTTATGGCCGAGCGGCCACCAACATCATGGCGATGCGAACGGCCGAGAGCCACGCTGCGTTTTTCCTCGACCGTCTTAAACCCGGGATGAAGCTGCTGGATTGCGGATGCGGACCGGGGACAATTACGCTCGGCTTTGCCGGGCTCGTTGCGCCGGGGTGGGCGGTTGGGACCGAAATCGAAGCGTCGCAGGTGGCACTGGCTCGAGAAACGGCGGCCAAGAAAAATGTCTCGAACGTTATCTTTAAAGTCGCGGATATTTACAAGCTTCCGTTTGAAGATGCCGTGTTCGATGCGGTCTTCATATCGGCCGTCCTGGGAAATCTGCGCGAACCGGTTCGGGGCCTGCGAGAAGTGCACCGAGTTCTAAAGCCCGGCGGCGTGATCGGAGTGAAGGAATTCGATCACGGTGGTGACGTCATCCATCCTACCGATGCAGGTTTGGAGAAGTACGCCGAGCTCTACCTGCGGATGCGACGCGAAAATGGTCATGACCCTGAAAGCGGGCGAAAGATAGGAACGTTTTTGCTGGACGCAGGCTTTTCCAATTTGGAGCTATCTGCGTGCTACGAATCGTTTGGGACGCCGGTCGGTGTAGCGGTATTTGCGGAATCGTCTATCGGGCTGCTGGAGGACGGCTGGGGCGACGCGTTCGAAAGTCGCGGCTGGGCGACGAAAGCGGAGGTAGAGGAGATGAGCGCAGCCTGGAAGAGATTCGCTGGAACCCCTGGAGCGATCTTCGCAGCGACCTGGTGCGAAGCGATTGCGGAGAAGCGGGGTTAGTCAACACCTCACAAATAAATCACATGCGACGACCGCCACACGCTCGCCGGTATCGAGCCCGGCGCTGCGGTCGTCACCACGATCGCGAAGTTCCCGTCTGGGCCCGTCTGAATATCGGACTGGTCCCATGCGAACGCATCCAGCTCGGCCGACGACCGGCTTGGCGTAGTCAACGCAAGACGGCGCAGGCAATCGTAAAGGTGCTCCTGGCTCGCTCCATATCGCCCGCCCTCTTCGCCTACAACCAAACGAACCTCCGCGCGCTCTTCTGTAAAATGCGCGCAAAGCGACGCCGCTAACGTAACTCCCTTTTCAAATCGTTCCGCAAACTCGGCTGCATCGTCGACAGAATCGACGGCTCGACGCGTGTCGAACGCGATCGTCACGCGCCGTTCATCTTCGGCCGTAAACTCGCGCACTATCAATCGCTGTCCCCGCGCGGTCGCCTTCCAGTCGATGTGTCGCAAATCGTCCTGCGGCTGATACTCGCGTAGCGCCAGAAGATCATGACCTACGCCACGCCGAACCGATTCGTGACGCCCCGCATTCATCGGCAACAAGTGAAGCTCGTCGCTGACCGGTTCCGGTTTCGGGAACACGATGATGTCAACGTCGCGAGCGCGCAACCGCCGTCGTCGCCGGAAAAATCCGAACGGAAAACGGGTAGAAAGTTCAAAGCCGGAGATCAGCACGTGTCCGCGCTTTTCGAATAGCTGCTCGACGCGTTGTTCGGCCGATGCGCGATGCGGAATGTACATGAAATACGCCAGCGCTCGTTTCGTGAAACGGCGGCGGCGAATCTCGCGCGATCGTTTTTTGCTTGTCGGCTCGTCGGATGGCCCGCGTGCCTCGACCAGGACCGAAAACGACGGCAGAAATCTGCGCGCGTTTCGCAGTGTGACGATTACCGGCGCCGGTTCGCCCGCGAAAATGTGATCAGGAAATCGAGCCGAGACAACCAGGTCGCGTAGGTTTACACGAGCCGAAATCAACGCGACAACAAGTGTTGAAGTTAAAAGCGAGAAGACGAGGAACAGTAGGTTGTTACTAGTGTTCCATGCGGCGAAAGCTACGATCGCCACTATGCCAAGGAAGATCAAGCCGCCTGACGTAACCTGAATCGGCGCGTCGAATTGTTTGACTTCAGCGCCGGCGGAGCGAGCCAGAGGAGGTACGACAAGAATCAGAATCAAGCCGACGATAACAAGTGAAGCGATTGCGGCCGCGCTGGCCAGTCTCTGTTCGCCGGTTCGATGCGCAACAACCGTAATCGCCGTCGTCGCCAGCCCGGTCAGTACCAGCAACGTAGCCAAAATTGCGTTGCGCCACTTTTTCATAGATGTCGGATGTTGGGGCAGATGTCGGATGTTAGATGCTAGATGTTAGTGATACTGGATTTTGAACGGGGGAGATCAGGAGTCGAGGCACGAAGACTAACATCTAGCATCTGACATCTAACATCTTTACAGAGGGACGCTAACTGACTTCATGATCTCGCGCAGAACGGCTTCCGCTTCTTCGCTTCTTCTTAGCGATGAAGAGAACCTCGAGCTAACCACCACTCTATGCGCAAAGACCGGAAGCACGAGTCGCTTGATATCATCAGGCACGCAGTACGAACGATCCTCGGTAAGCGCCAACGCCTGGGCAGCGCGAAATAACGAAAGAGTTCCGCGCGGACTGACGCCGAGATCCAACATCTCTGTGTCGCGAGTAGCCGACACGATCCGCATCAAATAATCAACAAGCGCGTCGTCAACCGAAACTTCTGAAACCGTCCGCTGTAATTGCAGGATATCTTCGCTCGACATCACCGCGCGCAGGTCGTCCAACGGTTCGGCTCTCTCACGGTCGCGCAAAATGCGTTTCTCGTCATCGGCGGAGGGATACCCGATCCGCAACCGCAGCATAAATCGATCGAGCTGGGATTCGGGTAACGGATAGGTCCCGTGATGCTCGATCGGATTCTGCGTCGCGATGACGATGAACGGAGCCGGCAGCGGATGAGTAATTCCTTCGACCGTGACGTGGCCTTCGGCCATCGCTTCAAGAAGTGCCGATTGCGTTTTTGGAGTAGTCCGATTGATCTCGTCGGCCAGGACGACGCTGGCGAAAATCGGCCCCGGCTTCCATTCGAATACGCCTTTATGCTGGTTGTAAACCGAGAGACCGATTACATCTGACGGGAGCAGGTCGGAAGTGAACTGAATCCGCTGAAATGTGCAATCCAACGCGCGAGCCAGCGCGTGGGCCAGCGTGGTTTTGCCAATTCCGGGCACGTCCTCGACCAGCAAATGCCCGCCTGCGATCAGGGTGACGATCGCCAACCGAATCGCTTCAGGCTTGCCCTTGATAACGGTCTCGACCGCCGCCTGAAGATGATCGATTCTGGCAACTGCGTCGGCGGTGCTTACGCGAGTCTCTATGTCGGCAGTCTGCAATTGTCTCATCAGATCTTCTCTTGTCTTCCCTGCCCGGATTGGCGCTTTATTCTACATGTTTGGCCGGAGGCTCGCATCTGCTAATTACCCGGCCGGCTGTGTAACTTACTGTTCGGATGACGCATACTGCGCTCGTGTAGTAGAATTCAGATGCCACGAACTCGTCAGATGCTGGCTGGGGAAGCGCGGAAGTTTTATGAAATTGGAACCGGGGGCCAGTCAGTTCGTGTAGTCGTATTTGAGGAGCAGCTATGATCTTACTTCATCGAAATATCAGACGGATTCAACAACGAAATCATCGCGAGCACGGCTTTTCGCTCATCGAGCTGATGATCGTTATCGCGATCATCGGCATTTTGATCGGCGTTGGCGTGCCCGCGTGGAAAATTATCATTCGCCGCGGCAACGAGACTTCAGCCATCCAGGTATTGGAGACATTGCGCAAAGTCCAGGCCGACTACAGCATGGGACATCGCGGCGAATACGGGACCTTCGAGCAGTTGATAAAAGACGGATCGCTGGACGAACGATTCACCGGCGAAAAGCCCGTCGTCAATGGCTATGTGTTTACGATCAAGGTGACACCGAAGTCCTCGAACCAACCCGCAAGTTACGCGGTCAATGCGGACCCACAGGTTGCTGATGGTTTGGCTTCGACCGGGAAACGGCGGTTCTACATTGACCCCAACGTCAGCACAATTCGAGAGAATCTGGAGCAGCCCGCGACAGCCGCCGATCCGCCGCTTCAATAATTATTTTCGTATGCAATTGCAATTGCGCGTGGCCGGGAGTGATCCCGTCCGCGCGCTTTTGTTGAGTCCTGGGGGAAAGCAGCGCGGGTTCAGTTTGAGGTTCCGGCAAGTCTTAATTTGGTAAATCCAGACGAGAAACTGAAGTTTGTCGGACATTACGACCTGACTGGCGCGCTCCGCACACTTCGCGTAAACTGTCGCTACTTTTAGGCAGAGAGTTAGTCGAAACAGAGCTCTTTGGTTCACACGCCCGCTTAGCTCAGTTGGTAGAGCACACGCTTCACACGCGTGGGGTCAGAAGTTCGAGTCTTCTAGCGGGCACCAGATCAAAAGTCCCAGGTCAAAAGTCCCAGGAACGTCGAGCCCGGGACTTTGGACCTGGGACATTTCGGTTGCAGGGGACTTGATTCCCGAAGTTTTGCAATGGACATCTGATTGTTTTCTCTTGCAACCAGGCGTACAATTTCGGCCAGCTTATCAGATGGATCTTCAGTTGAGCTTTTGCCTACATCTTGATACCGATTGTCACTTTACAAACCCCTGTGTAAAGCAATTGTTCTCGTCACGAGTCGTTGATGATCCTGGTCCAGCCTAACTGAACTGGATAACGCGAAGGACACAACGAACGCGACCGAGTTCGTCACATTCCTACCCGTAATCGAAACCGGTAACAGGCGAAGTACTGAAAAGACAGAATCGGTGTGTCGTATTGAACTGCGACCGACCGGTTCAGGAGAAGACTATGAAACACCGATTGAACTCGTTCTCTTTTTGGCGCCGGATAGTTCTATTTAGCGGATTACTGATTATCGGTTTCGGCGGATTCTACTTTCTTATTCCAGCCAAAACGCAGGGAGTCAACAACCCTGTGGACCAAAGTCTCGTGAACGGCAGGTTGGCGTTTTCACGAAGGGATGCCGGTCCTTCAGGGTTTCCAGGCGGGTATATCGTTACTTCCAATCCGGACGGCTCCGAACGGACCACGTTAACGCCTGGCGTCTACCAGCCAACTATGCCCGCATGGTCGCCCGACGGCACCCGGATCGCATTCCACTCGGGACCGGGCGCCAGTGATATTTATGTCATGAACGCGAATGGAAGCGGACTGACTAATTTAACTAACACGGCGGAGTCGGAAACTAATGTGTCATGGTCGATGACGGGAAAGATCGCTTACGAGCGCGCCGCGCAGATTTGGGTAATGAACGCTGATGGAAGCGGGCAAGCCCAGTTTTCAGGTATCACACAGCCTTCTCCCACCGGTCCGGCATGGTCACCTGACGGGATGAAGCTTGCGTTTTCGAGCGGCGGCGAGATCTGGGTGATAAATGCCAACGGCACAAACGAACTGCGCCTTACGACAACCGCATCCACGGACACAGATCCGGCATGGTCGCCGGACGGTTTGAAAATCGCCTTCGCGAAGAGCGGAAGCGGCGTTTGTGTCATAAATGCGGACGGGTCAAACGAACTGCCCCTCTCAGGAGGAGGCGCACCGGCCTGGTCGCCAGACGGAACCAAGATCGCTTTCCGCAGCACGAGCGGAATTTGGACGATGGATGCGAACGGCGCAAATCAGGTCAGAGTTGTTGCCGACCTGATCAGCTTTCCGCTGTGCTGCGACTGGATTTTCGAAAACCCGGCATGGCAGCCGGTGGTTCAGCCGCCAAACACGTTCAGTATTAGCGGCCAGGTTACATATGACAATTCGCCTGTGAGCGGCGTAACCGTTAATTTAAGTGGAACGACAAAAGCGGCCGTGCTGACCGATGCGGTCGGGAATTATCAGTTTTCAGGCCTTACCGCGGGCGGAAACTATAATGTTTCGCCATCTTTCGTTAAGTACTATTTCACTCCCCCCAACCGTTCTTTCAATAATCTGTCTTCAAATCAATCGGGTAATTTCGAGGTGTTAGGAGTTTGTCGAAGCGGAAACTGCGTGAAAAACGGCAAGATCGCTTTCGAGCTTGGCGGCGATATTTTCACGATGAATAACAACGGCACGAATCAGGTAAACATCACGCCCGACGCGGCAGACGATATCGAACCGAACTGGTCGCTGGATGGCTCGAAAATAGCTTATGCGACCGACCTTGACGGTAATAACGAAATTTATCGAATGAATGAGAACGGAAGCTCGCCCATACGTTTGACTAATAACGCTGCAGCCGACATCTCCCCATATCATTCGCCCGACGGCGCATCAATTATTTTCATCAGCGGTCGCGACGGTAACAGCGAGATCTATAAAATGGACGTTAACGGCTCGAATCAAGTGCGCTTAACGAACACTCCAACAGTATTCGAATCCGGGCCTGTGTTTTCGCCGGATGGTCAGAAGATCCTGTTTGTAACCAGTGAATTCCAGACCCCGATGAAGCTTTGGTCGATGAACGCCGACGGCTCGAATCGGCAGCAATTTCCGGATTCAGGTTCACTCGGCAATTTTTATAATCGTCCGTCGTATTCGCCGGACGGCACGAAGATAATTTTCCGCTATGGAGCTGATGTTACACTTCAAAGCACATGGACGATGAACGCCAACGGCACAAATCGCGTGCAGTTTCCTGCGGGTAATTCGGCGACCTATTCGCCCGACGGAAGGAAAGTTGCTCATGTTTGTTGTAGCTTCGACTTTACCTCTCAGATTCACACAGTCAATACAAACGGCAGCTCGGATCAGACCTTAACGCCTTCAACCAGCGGAAACGATTTCCCCCATTGGCAGCCGGTTCCCGCGCCTCGCCCCGCGCAGTTCGATTTCGACGGCGACGGGCGCTCGGATATTTCAGTATTCCGTCCGTCGAACCGTACCTGGTATCTGCTTCGTACGAGTGCGGGGTACCTGGATCTTCAATGGGCAAATCCAGGCGACGTGCTCGCGCCTGCGGATTATGACGGCGACTTGAAAACCGATGTCGCCGTGTGGCGACCGTCTGACGGCAACTTTTATGTTGTCAACAGTTTTGATAACACGATTCGCATTGAAAATTTCGGTCTCTCGGGGGACGTTCCGACAGGTGGCGATTGGGACGGTGACAACAAAGCGGACGTGGCTGTTTATCGCGAAGGAGGACAGCACCAGGGTTTTCATTATCGCGGCTCGATGGGTAATCCGAACGGCAATGTTTCAACGATTACCTGGGGCATGCCGGACGATAAGCCTGTGGCCGGCGATTATGACGGCGATGGACGCACGGATGCGGCAGTTTTCCGTCCCTCGACCGGTACCTGGTATGTTCGCCCCAGCTCCAACGGCGGACTTGTTGCAGTAAATTTCGGTGTGGCAAGCGACAAGCTCGTTCCGGCCGATTACGACGGTGACGGCAAAACCGATATCGCGGTTTTCCGCGGATCTGTCGGAACCTGGTATTACCTGCGAAGTTCGGATGGCGCGTTCGTGTACCAGCAGTTCGGGTCTAACGGCGACATACCTGTCGCGGCTGACTATGACGGCGATGGCCGCGCGAACTTTGCGGTATGGCGACCGTCGAGCGGGTTCTGGTACACGTCGCTTGATCCTGGCATTAATTACGGTGCAGTTCATTTCGGAATGGGTGGTGACGTGCCCATTCCGTCGGCGTATGTGAGATAAACGAAAACGAATTGCGCCTTCAGGTGGAATAGCTTTCTGGCGGCCATAGAGCCCAACAGACTTAGTGAAGAGATACGATTTCACGCAAAGACGCAAAGAAGAGAAAGCCTGGAGGCGCAAAGGAAAGGCCATGGTGACATATGTTCGAAATAGCAGGCGATCTGAATGTTATCTTTGCGCCTTTTCGCTTTCTCTTCTTTGCGCCTTTGCGTGAAACTGCTCCTGAAGGTTCTCAAACTTACCCCAACCGGTGTAGGTACGCTTTGCGAATAGCGGGAAGCGGGCGCAGTTTGCGTCGCACTAGCAAAACGAACCACGAAACACACGAAGCCCACGACGAAATAACACTAGGTAGAAATTCGTTCGTCGATTCGTGTGTTTGTTTTTCATTCTATTCGTGTGTTTCGTGGTCGATTTTTGTCGTACCCGTGCTCAAAAGGCTGGCGATCAGATCTAATCTGGTGGCCAGCCTTCTTTCAGTCCTCACGCGGAATTTCTCTCTTCTGTCTTCTCTCTTCTGCCTTCTGCCTTCTGTTTTTTAGCTTACTGCAGAATCGGATGCCCGCCACCTCTACTATGGTCTGCGGTCTGTTGATACAGCGCGCGGTTGTTGTGATAGAGAACTATGTGCTCGCCTTCGTAGCGCACAATGTCCCTCACTCTCTGCAAGTTCCCGTCATGCTCGGCGATGATGAATGCCGACGGGTCGTAAGCCAACACCATTCCGGCAGCATAAATATATCCACCTTGATCGTAACCGCTCCCGGCATATTGGCCGGCGGCGACTGCCAGATCAGGCGAGTATCCGCCGGTCGCGTCCTTGTTTCTATCAGGTCGAGCGATAAAGACTGTGTACGAACCGTAGTTCAAACGGTTTCGATAACCATTCCGCTGAGCAGCAGTAAAAAGCGCCGCGAACCCTTCATCGATGGCTCGCAGCATCTCGGGTCGAGGCCGCGTCACGGAAATAACGCGAACGCCGCGTGGCGTAGTCGCCTGGATAGTAAAGCGATCGCCGGAAATACTTTCAGCTCGTGAAACCAACTGTCTCGAAGCGCGGCTTTGCGCGTGAACCGCAGGCGCCAGATTTCCAGCCAACGCCAACACACCCATCACGATCAGACCGGCAAATATCCTGTACTGCTTCGCTGTTGATTTCATTTCGAGCTCCCCTCTGACAATAGCTACCCAAGCTATAAAAACTGAAACCCTCGCCGGCGCCTTTCGGCTACCTTAACGGGGGTTTCATCGTAATCGGCGACGTGAACGCGCCGCCTTCAGTTTGTATTCAAATGACGACTTCAGTTCTTTCCTTTTTTGTCGTCTTTTTTTCCGCCACCCTGGTTACCGCTGTTGTTGTTACCCTGTGGCTTGTCTTTCTTATTCTCGTTTCGGACCTTTGGGGCTGTTTCCTTCGGTGGAGGCTTGTCCTCACCTTTCTTCTGGTCCTCTGCGAGCGCACCGAACGAGACTATCAGTCCCATCGCCAGTGCCATTATCGCTCGCTTAAAGTTCTTCATTGTTCCTCGTGGCCTCCTCTTTCAAGTCTCTCATGAAAGCGCATGGGAGGGAGAGAAGAGACGCGCTGTCTTGGGTTAGAGCAATATGGGTGCCATGAAGGCCAAAGCGTCCATCAAACGCGTTTTGGTAGAAAATCCAGTCATATGCTGCGTTCAACCGCACGGTTTCCGCAGCTAGCATACGATATGGGAACGCCAAAATCACTAGAAAAGCTGGGCAAATTCGCGGATTGTCGGGTCAACTCGAGTCACGGCGCCGGTTCCCGGTGACCAAATCAGCGCCGCACAACAACTCTGATGCTGCCGATGTTGCCGCTGCTGTCGAAGGCACGCAAAGAAATCGTGTGATCACCGGCGCCGACCAGCGGCTGGTCGATCGTAAATCGTTCGCGCGGGCTGTCAGCGATGCCATCATCCGGAAAAACCGCTTGCCATTCGCGGCCATCGACGCTGACGTCCGCGCGCTTGACCATCCCGGTGGAATCCAGTACATCGATCACAACCCGAACACGGTCGCCCACAATTCTCGCTTCACCGACCGACGTTACAACCGGCGGTGCGTTGTCGATGTCGATCGGCTCGCTGATGCGCTCGCCGGAAAGCGCCTGGCCCGCGGCGTTGTCCGGAGCGTCCGACGCTACGATGCGAAATACATATCGCCCATCGGACAATGCCGCGCCGTCGACCGTAAAGAAATTCTCACGCAGGTTATCTTTCAAAAGACGAAAACTGTTTTCGTTGACCGAGCGATAATAAACCGCGTACTCCAACGTGTCGCCGTTCCGATCTTCGGCCTGCCACTGCAACGATTTCGCGCCGCGCTGGTAGATGCGTCGCGGCGTGATGGGAACGACTGGGCCAAAGATATTCGGATCCAATCCGGACGATTCGACATTCGGGTCGGTTTGAATTTGAACCAGCTGTTGCAGACCAACTCCCGTCGGCAAAGACGTAATTCCGATTACTTCCGGAGCAACGTTGCGCGGGAGATATGCCAGGCTGACGTCCTCCATCATCGTACTGTTATCCGAACCACTGCCGCCCGACCCGCGCAAGGTCGCGCGCCACTGAATGAATCGCGCGCGCGGGCTCGAAATTTGGGCACCAGCCGCGTCGCGATATGGCGCGCTCCATTCGCTCCATGTCGTATCGGGACGCTCGCTATTGCCGCTTCTTGTCTGTAGTTCCACCGCGCCTTTTCCACGCCACCAGATACGTCCCCACGACGCAACCAGCCGAGCGTCGCGCACCGCGGATTCGTAAGTTCCCTCGCCGACGGTTTCCGCTCCGAAGCGAAACAACTTGCCTTGATTGCTTGACGCGGCGTAAACGTCGCGCCCGCGGACCGCAAACGACGAGATCTGTCCCTCGTTTGTCTGCATCAACAACGTATCGCGTCCCGCATCGGTGATCGAATAGATGCGGCCTTTGTCGGCGGTCCCGACCAACACCCCGCCGCCCTGCGGAGCCGGAGCGATCGCGAACGCCGTGATGTTCGACGAGCTCCAAAGAACATCGGATCCACCGTCGGGAAGAAGACGAAAGACCACGCTGCGCGCGTTCGAGAGATCGTTTCGGCTACGCGCTTGCGGCGAAGGCTGCTGCAATGGGTTTCCGGATTCGTCGACCGACACGATCGACATCGTGACGACGCCAGTCCCGCCGGAATCGCCGGATGAAGAAGGAACCGTGGGAGAAGATCCGCGTCCGGTCGCAGCCGCGTCGCTCAACGCCAACGCGTAAATCGAGCCGTCCGGCATCGGTGCAAGCGCGTGAATCTCTCGCAGCGGAGCATCAAAAAGCGCGAACGCTTTTCCGTCGGTCGAGATGCGAAGAACCAATCCCCCTGGATCCGTTCCCGCAATCAAATTTCCCTGCCCGTCAACCGCCAGCGAGATCACATGCGTTTCGTTCGTGTCGACCAGCAATGAATCTTCAGCTTTCGCTCCGGCCGCGCGAACACGATAGAGCTTGCCGTTGTCTCCTGTTCCGATCGCCAGTTGGCCATCCGCGAAAACCGCGAGCGCCCAGATGTATTTATCCGGAGGATCGAAATAAACCTCGGCGGCGCCTTGCGATCCGATGCGATAGACCTTTCCGTCTGGCGAAGTCCCGGCATACAGCGCGCCGTCACGGCCAACGGCCAGCGCGGTAACGTCGAGTTCGGCAGCGTCGTAGAACAACGCGCCCGTCCCGTCCGGTTTTACTCGATAAATTCGTCCGTCGTGACCGGTTCCCAAATAGATGTTTCCGGCGGTGTCCGAAGCGCTGGCCCAGATGTACGCCTGTTCCGTGTTGAATGCCTGCGTCACGCGTGGCCCGAGTGTGAACGCGCCGGTTTCAGAGATCGAAACTCCACGGGCTTCGCCTCTCAAAATCTCGGCCCGAGAGCTTGTCTCCCAAATAACAGGATCGCTTGCATGAACAAGCGAAACAAAAGTCAGAACGCTCGAGATCAAAAGCAGCGTCTTAAATCGACGGGCGGTTTGCTGTTTTCTCATTTTCAAAAGTTAAGGGAAGCCTTCCGTGGGACTCTGCAGAATTTCGTTATGTTCCGACGTACTTTGCATAAAGCGAGCGCGCTGTCGCCATATCATCGGTTCCCCGAATGATCGATCGAGCATCCTGAAATACGGTTAGCTCGTACTCGCCCGCATTGAATCGAACCAAATAGTCGTTGGCTTTCACTTCGCCGAGCGCGCCCAGCCGTTTCGACAGCGCTTCCAGATCGATTCGCGTAGACCTCGACGGCGAAATTTGAATTGCGTTGCGGCCGCAAAGAACCGCGGCAAACTCTTCGGCGTCGGCGTCGAGCATCTCGTACCTGGCCTGACCGCAGGTTGGACAATCCGCCGACGGCTCCTGGAGCTTGATACGCCGCCATTCGTTATTCCACACGTCGAACTGCATAAGCGAGTTGTGCAGCTGCGCAGTGTCGCCTACCAGTAGTTTGAGCGCTTCGCTGACCTGGACCGCGGCGACCACGCTGATGATCGGCATGATGACGCCCGCTGTGTCGCAGGTTTGCGCGCTGCCGGCTGGCGGCGCTTCTTCGAAGACGCACCGCATGCAAGGCGTGACGTGCGGACGGATCGTCATGGTAACTCCGTACGATCCAACCGCCGCGCCGTAGACCCAGTCGATTCCGTGCTTAACACACGCATCGTTGATCAAATAACGCGTGGCAAAATTGTCCGTGCCGTCGATGACAACGTCGCTGTCTTTGATCAGCCGTTCGATGTTGGTGCGGTTAACATCCGCCACTTCGGCTTCTGCCTGGATATCTGAATTGATCAAGCCGATGCGATTCACACAAGCGACGGCCTTTGGCAATCGTTCGCTCGCGTCGCTTTCGGTGAACATCGTCTGGCGCTGCAAATTGGAAGCTTCTACAAAGTCGCGATCGATAATTCGCAAATTACCGACTCCGGCGCGAGCAAGCGCCTCTGCCTGTGATGAACCCAGCGCGCCACAGCCGATAATCACCGCACGAGATTCGAGCAGACGGCGCTGTCCCTCTTTCCCGATCCCGGCGAAGAGAATTTGACGGCTATATCTTTCGTTAATCGACATGGTGTAGTGACTTCAGGAAACTCTGATCAAGTCGAGAAGAAGGACAACCGATGGAGCGCAGGCGGCTCGCCTGCGCTCCATCGGCCTGCGCTTCCTCTGCAGCTTATTCAGAGGTCTCTTCAGTTTGTCGCACGGATTCGACAAGCTAAAGCTTGTCGGACATCAGCGCGGCGACGGCTGATTCGCGCATAATTTCAGCCGGCGGCTCGGCTCCGGTCCACAATTGAAACTGAATCCCCGCTTGTGCAACCAGCATCTCCAAACCACCTACAACCTGACAGCCTGCTTCACCTGCTTCGCGCATAAATCGCGTTTCGGCTGGGTTATAAACCAGATCGTACGCGATGCCGGCGCCGCGCAGTTGCTCCGCCGTCGCCAACGTTTCCGCTTCCCCTGCGCCGCGCGTTCCTGCCGGCGTCGCGTTGATTACGATATCAAACTCGCCGAACCTCGCGTCCAAAAGATCCGCGTGGTCGGCGCCAATTAGCTCAGCAGTTTCAGCAGCGCGACTTCGATCGCGAGCAAATACAGTAACACGAGCGCTCTTGTCGTGCAGGCTCCAGACTAATGCTCGCGCGGCTCCGCCCGCACCGATCACAGCAACTTTTGCGTTCTTTAGTTCCATCAATCGCCGCAACGGCGCCAGCGCTGCTACCGCATCTGTGTTGTACCCGTGCAGTTCATCGCCGTCGATCACGACCGTGTTGACTGCGCCGATCGCCGCAGCCGACGGTTCGGTCCAATCCAGATGTTCGATGATCGCGCGTTTGTGCGGAGCGGTTACGCTGAACCCGCACAGGTTCCAATCGAGCTCGCGCGTGGCCGGGCAAACCATGCGTCGCATAAACGCGTTGAGATCGATCACGTCGAACGGGATGTACACAGCCTCAAAGTCCGCCGCCGCGAACGCCGCGTTGTGCATATGCGGCGAGACCGAGTGCATGACGGGCCGGCCAACCAACCCAAATATTTTCGTCTTCTCGCTGATTCGATGAATGCGATAGAGATCGCGCAGGTCTTTCGCACTAATCTGTCCCGGCGCGGTTGGGTGCGATTCGTCGAGCGCGCCGTAAGTCAGAAACGACCCACGGCTGGGACCCATGATTCGCGTCACGACTCCCGCGTCGCCCATCGCGATCGCGATCATCTCCCGATCGTCGAGCCGTGCCCGATCAAGCAATCGAAAAACGTGTAGGCAGTCGGTTATGTCGGCGACGTTGACCGCTATCTTCAGAATGCCCGCTTTCAAGCCGGCCATTTGTTCATAAATTCGGTCAAGGTCTTTCGGAACACCCGCGAAGTCATGGTGCGAACAGATCACGCGATCCCAATCAAGCGGCCAGGCATCTTGTTTCAGTTTGGACAGAGCGAGAGCTGCATCAAGTTCAAGATCGACATAGCTTTCGTTGCGTGACTGAAGTCGGACGGCTTCTGAGGTCCAAAAGCTTACGCGAGTATCAAAGTCGAGTTGGCGATGCCCGCCTTGTTCGGATGGCCTTAGAGTAAAAATGATTGGTTGCGAGAAGTTGATGGATTCGCCGGCGAGGTGTTTCTCAACTTCTGACAGATCGTGTGCGTCGAGGCAGTCGAGTCGCAATTCGATGATGTCCGCGAGATTTTGGGCGGGCAGTAAAGCCTGAGGAATGTCCTCTGCGCGAGTAACGCAAATGGGAATACAGAGCTTTGTTTGACCTGGTGCTTTCATCTCCGTCGCCGCTTGAGACCGCGTGAGGTAACGCGGGCGGAGCGCCGAAGGCGCTCATTCCGCATTTAGTTACGCCTGAGCGGCAAACAGCTCGTGCGACAAATACCGTTCTCCAAAATCGCAGATGATCGAAACGACACGCTTCCCCGGTCCCAGTTCTTTTGCGACTTCGCGCGCGGCCCACGTGATCGCCCCCGACGAGATGCCGCAAAAAATTCCCTCTTCGCGTCCCAGCCGCCGCGCCATTTCCACAGCATCGCTGTACTCAACCGTAACCACGCGATCGACTACCGTCGAATCGTAGTTGCGCGGCACGAATCCCGCGCCGATTCCCTGGATCTTGTTTGGCCCAGCTTCGCCGCCCGACAGGACAGGCGATGACGCCGGCTCTACTCCAACTACAAGCACGTCCGCGCCGAACTTATCTTTCAGCACTTTGCCGACTCCGGAAATCGTACCGCCGGTTCCAACGCCGGCTACGAAAGCGTCAAGCCTGCCGTCGGTATCGTCAAGGATCTCGACCGCCGTTGTGCGGCTATGAACTTCAGGGTTTGCTGGGTTGTCGAACTGTCCGGGAATCCAGCTGTTCGGCATCTCTTCGCTCAGGTCGGCGGCCTTCTTCATCGCGGCCTTCATCCCTTCGGCTCCCGGAGTCAGAATCACCTCAGCGCCCAGCGCAGTCAAAACCCGCCGTCGTTCTTCCGTCACCGTGTCGGGCATCGTAACGATCAGCTGATAGCCCTTCACCGTCGCCGCGAACGCCAAAGCAATTCCAGTGTTGCCGGAGGTCGGTTCGATGATAACGGTTTCGCCGCGCTTGATTTTACCGTCGCGCTCAGCTGCGTCGATCATCGCCCACCCAATTCGGTCTTTGACAGAGTCCATCGGATTTTGCGATTCGAGCTTAGCGACGAGCTCGGCGGAGTCTGGAAACGGAATGCGATTGAGCCGAACCAACGGCGTGTAGCCAATCAGGTCGAGCATGTTGTCAGCAATCTTCGGACGTTGCGGCATAGGATCTCCTCGGAGAGATTGATCGAATCGCGAAAACGACGGTCTGTCGAATCCGGTTTAGTCTTAGCCTCGTGCGCGCGGAACTTTCGCAGGCGATTCGGCGCCAAGATGTCTGGTTGTTCCTTCGGTCACGCTTGGCGGCGGCGCCATCAGGTCCGACCGTTCACGTTGTGGAAGCTCGCCGGCGAATGCCGAGCGCGACATCTGTGGCCGGCCCTGAGCCGCGGGCGGCAGGATCATATCGGGCTCATTCTTCGCCCGCATGTATTCCGCAACCCCCCCGCCAATCATCGAAAAAGCGGGAATCAACATCCAAAACCACCACATCCGGCCCATCGGCGTAAAGGCGAGCGCAATCGCCACCATCAGAAAGCCAACACCAACGAAAATATTTCGGAGGCCGCCTTCAATGCTTGGATTTTTACCTCGCCGATGGCGCCGACGACTGCGACGCGAATCGTCATCGTCGTCTTCCACGACCGGCGCAGCCTGCGGCAGAGTTCCCGCCAATGCCTGCGGAACGAGGCTCACATCAATCCCGCACGAGCGACAAAACCTGGCGCCGTCGATATTTTCCGTTGCGCACTTCGGACAAAACATTGATTGGTTCTCCTTCTACGGTTGAACAGCAGCCCGAAGAGCTCGTTGGCGAACGACTTCGTACAGCACCACGCCTGCTGCCACGCTTACATTAAGCGAAGTTATCTGACCCAGGATAGGTATACGCACCAGAGCGTCGCAACGTTCTCGCACCAGACGGTGCAGCCCCGCGCCCTCTCCGCCCATGAAGACCGCGCAGGCGCCGGTCCAATCCCACTCGGTGTAATCCACCTCGGCGTCAGCGGTTGTTCCCACCGTCCAGATGTTTCGTTCCTTCATCTGATCGATCAGTCGAGAAAGATTAGCTACCCGCGCTACGGGAATATGCTCCAAGGCGCCTGCGGCAGCCTTGGCCACGGTCTCCGTCAAGCCTGCGGCGCGGCGTTCCGGAATGAAGACTCCATCGCCACCCGCGCACTCAACCGTGCGAAGAATCGCGCCGAGATTGCGCGGATCTTCAACGCCGTCGAGTACAACCGCCAGCGGTGGCCGAGCCGAACCGACGCGCTGAGCCAGACTTTCCAGAAGCTCGTCAGCGTCTTTATATCTGGCGGCCGAGAGCGTGGCGATTACGCCTTGATGATTTGCCTCAGGTCCGGCACTGCGCGTCAGCGACGCACGCGGCGCGCGCCGGATAGGAATGTTCGCGGCCTGGGCCAGCTCAGTCACTTCGCGTAAGCGACCGACATGCGCGCCTTCCGCAATCGTGATGTGTTCGATCGCGCGTGAACCGGCGCGAAGAACTTCGAGCACCGGAGCGACTCCGTACAATTGCGTGGAAGCCGAAGACGATTCAACCCGCGAGTCCGCACCGGCTCGGCGATGCGGACGATCGCGGAATCCCGAATCGTCTTGCGCTGAGCGCGCAGCGCGAAATCGCTTCCTATCGTCGTTGCGGCTCATACGTTGGCATCCAGTTGTCGGCGAACAAAGTAGTGCCGCAAACGTGAGTAACGAGTGAACTGAGTTTCGTTGTCGGTCGTCGTCACTGCGGCGATGTTGACTCGGCCGATTCGCTGTTTGCGCAGGCCAAGCGAGTCGGTTTGTTCGTCGAGAGGCCACACCTCGGTCAAAAGATGGCGCACTCGTTGATACGAATCGTCATAGGTTGCTCCGGCCGCGCGCTGTCGCAATGTCGTTGTCAGCGTCTGGAAATTATTCGCGGCTATCAATGTCTTCGACGGTCCCAGGCACGAGAAATCGAAATTATCGACGGCGATTCGCCATCCGCTCGCGTCGTCAGCTGTGTAAAAATCGAGCCTCTGTTCGTCGGCGCTGGTTTCGTGCGAATCGACAATCTCTTTTTCGCTTTTTTTAGCATGCCGTTCGGCGTATTCGAGCTTTCGAATAGTTCGTCGCCCGGCTACAAAAAGAATCAGATCTGACCAAAGTACTCGTACTCCGCCCGGCACTCCCACGGGGTAAAGAGTGAGTTCATCGTCGCCAAACTCCATTGCCCGAACTCGAACAAGCGAGTAAGCATTGAGTTCGCGATCGGCTACCGAAACCACACTTACGCCGAGCGGTTCCAGTTGCCGCGCGATCATGTCAACGTCGTCTGCCGACGAAGCCCGTGTCACTGGCAATGACTCTGGGCCAGTCAGTGCGCGCCCAACCGTCTCGACTTCCAGCTTGAGAAGAGTCGCCATCGTCTTAATCGTATCGTTCGATACATCTCTGTCGACAGGGAGCAGGACTACATTGAAACCCTGTTCCCACGTCTCCGGCTGGCGCAGCTGAAGATTGCGAAGCAAGTCTGTCGAATCGGAAACGGGAAGGCCGGCGCCGCAATAGAGACATGCGGTCCTTGTGGGCGGATTTGCTCGCAGGCAGGTTTCACACGTCACCATCTGGTCAGGCGAAAATCCGCGAGGCTCCGAACGCAGCGGTTCGTCATCGCTCCATGCAAAAGCTTTTTCGTGATCGTTTGCCAAAAGGTGTGCTCGCTCCAGAGCTTGATTATACGCTGTGCGTTTCGATCTTATCCAATAAGCTATCTGTCTCTGACGGCGCTGGTCCTTTCGAGAAGGCGATGTCCAATTGTACGCTGGTCATTATTGAGTATAATCGCGGCGCAAGCTTCCCCCTGGAACTTCTCCCAGCCCGTTGCTTCTGCAAATCATGACAGGTCGATACAAACTGAAAATCGGACCGGTTCGAAGATTGCGCGCGTTGGCGTGGCTCGTCGTACTTTCATCGCTTTCGGCATGCGCGACGAATCCTTCTCCTGACACTCGAGGTCCACGCGGCGATGGGCGATCCGAATCGATTGTCATTACTGACGAAGGGGCTCGGCGCGATGCGGCGCTTGCGGCATGGGCCAATCTCACCCGGCGCCAGGGGATCGCTGACGCGCCGCAACCGGAATTCCAATCCGTGTTGGCTACCGTAAAGAGTATTCCGCCCATGCCCCAACCGTTATACCTGCCGAAAGTCGGTGAAGGAGTTCCGATGACGGAAGAGGAGACGCGCGAGTCTTTGCGACGTTTCCTGGCGGAGACCGGACCGCTATTGTGCACTGACCGGCAGCGCATCACGCTGGTTCAACGGATAGACGGCGCCGATGGTGTCAAAGAAGCTCGTTACGAACAGCGTGCATTTCGTTATCCCGTTCGCGGCGGCTACGGCACGGTGTCGATCAGCTTCGCTCCCGACCGCCGCGTGGTTCAATTGTCCAGCAGCTGTATTCCGGACGTGGAAAACGTTCGGCGGTCGCTGGCCGCGGTGGGTCCGCGTCTCACGCCCGAGAAAGCCGCGGAGGCGATAGTTGGCCGCGCCGCGATCTATTCTGACGCAAGCGGCGCGCGGCAAACCTACACTGTAACCGCCGACGAAAAGGTCCAGGTTCGCGAACTCGCGGTCTTTCCGATCGCGCAAACCGGCGCAATCCCTTCGCTTGAAATTCATTTGGTTTGGGAAGTATTGGTGGAACGCGTCCCGGGTTTGATTGTCTATTTAGATGTAGTCTCCGGAGAAGTCGTCGGAGCCGAGATTAGTAATCCCAATTAGCACTAAGCCGTTTTTACTTGACCTAAGTCAAACGCATGGGCATTCTTAGGACCAGATATTTTACAACCTTAATGGAGCAACTTTTCGCATGCATTTTGATCCGACTAATAATGTATCGTGGCAATTCGGACATCGCGGCAGGGTGGCAGTATTCATAGATGGAAATAATCTTTTTCATGCAGCACGCTTTCACAACATCGACATCGATTACAACAAGCTGCTGCGAGTACTGCTCGGTGATGGACGTTTGCTCAGAGCTTTTTTCTATACCGGCGTTGACGTGGGAGCCGAACGACAACAGGGATTTCTACTCTGGATGAGGCGCAATGGCTTTCGTGTTGTTCAGAAGGAGTTGAAGACTTTTTACGACGGAACGCGCAAAGCTAATCTGGACGTCGAAATCGCGGTGGACATGCTGAGCCTGGCTGGGCGTTATGACACTGCGGTGCTGGTTTCGGGCGACGAAGATTTTGTTTACGCGGTGAACGCGGTCGCTTACAAAGGTTGTCGAGTGGAGATCGCCGGTTTCCGATCGAACACGGCACCCAAGCTGATCGATGTCGCGGACTACTTCATTGACCTCGGCGAAATAGCTGACAAGGTACGCAAGGATCTTCCGCACGGCGCGCGTTACGACGAAACGGGTCAGCCCGCGTATTTGAACCACGGTTCAGATTCGCCGAGCGCGATGCCCGCAGACGCGGAAGTTCCGCAAAATGGTTTCGAGCAGGTAGCGTCGCGTGTCGTGATCGAAGCTGAGTTAGACGAAGAGACCGATCCATTCGATCCCGTCGCCGACATGATCCGAGTTATTGACGATCGTTAGTTCGAACCTTGGGAGTTGTTTCTGCAAGACTGTTGATCCCCACAAATTCGTCACGCCTTCCCGCTATGAAGATTTTCAGCATCGATGAAGCAAACGCATTGCTGCCGGCTGCGCGCCGGATTGTCCTCGCGATTCAAGCCGCGCACAAACGGCTAAAATCGTTCCAGGCCGCCGCCAAACGCGCCGCAGAGGGCGCGGAACACGGCGGCGGTGGGATGCAGAATGGCTCTCGCTACATCTCGATTCTTTCGACGCTTTCAAATCAGACAACCGAACTCGACGCGCTCGGGATCCAGCTAAAGGACTACGAACGCGGCTTGATCGATTTTCCGTCGCTACGCGAAGGCCGCGTGGTCCTGCTCTGCTGGCATTTGGGCGAAGGCGACCAGATCGAGTGGTGGCATGATGTTGAGTCCGGCTTCTCTGGCCGACAGCCAATCTAGGGTTGGAAACTCCGCTCCGAATCTCCCCTGAATCCGAACGTTTCACTCCTGTTTTATCTCCGCCTGCAACTTGTATCCACGAAACAAAACTGTACCGTCCCTCCCGAATTTTGTGATTGACGACTTAAAGTAAGTTCTGATAAGATCCGCCGCGACTCCGCAGTGGGCTTGAGTTTAACTTCTCTGACTCGTGGCCCTGATCGCAAATCTTTCAAAGTATGCACGTTCGATTTCGGCTTTAGCTGGAGGCACCCGTTTATATGCAGTGTTCTGCGTGTCGCGCGGTTTATTCCAACGCCCTGGAGGCATGTCCGCGGTGTCAGACCCCGGTAGCCAGAATTTCGATGCAAATCGAAACTTTCGATGATCTGCTGCAGTCATCGGGCATTCAGTCGGAATTCGAGTCACTAGCCTCTCAAGTTTCCACTCCTCCGGTTTCCGCCCCAAAAGCGGCATCGACGCTAATCGAGTTCCCCGGACCCGGCCGCGGTCCCAAGCCGAAATGGCGAAAAGACCTGAGCGAACGTGTGCGTGAAATACAGGAGCGTCGCGCGCGCGAGGCCGCGCTGGAAAGCGAAATGATCACCGCGACGTTTACTGAGCCGAGTGCGGATTCGCTTGGCGGTATCCAGTTGGGATTAGTTCCGAAGCCGGATCAGCCGGCCGTCAACCCAATCGTTGCAGCAGCGCTCAAGCGACTTGAACGCGCTTACGATCCGTCGCCTTCGCGCGCACGAGCTACGCATGGAAATGCGGCCGTTGCGATCGCGCATGTGCCCGAGGAGCAGTTCCAGGAAGACGAAAGACTCGCGGAGCAAACGGCACCTTTGGCCGAAGCGGTGACGGAGCTACCCAGCCCTCCGCGCGAGCACACTCTGACTGTTGTTCAGCCTAAGCCGGTTATCAGATCGAAGCCCGAACCTGTATTCGCGACGGTAAGCGACGACGCGCTTCCGTTTCAGGAGTTCTACGACGATCGCGCCCCTGCGGCTGCGCGGCTATTCGCGGGCTTCGTTGATTTGATGGTAGTCGCTTTTGCCTCTTCCCCGTTTGCGGCCGTCATCGAATTGACCAACTTGAATTGGGCCGACGAACGAGTTCTGGTTTCGATGGGCGCCATCATCCTGTTGGTGATGTTTCTGTATTTGACTTCGTCAACCGCGCTGGCCGGGCGAACATGGGGGATGTCGTTGCTCTCGCTTCGCGCTGTCGATGTGGACACCGGTTTGTCGCCCACCACCCGGCAATCCGTCGCGCGGGCGATCGCTTACATGCTTTCGCTTGCCACGTTGGGATTGGGAATTCTTTACTCGCTGATCGACGCCGAAGGCAGAACCGTCCACGACCACATTTCGGGAACAGCGGTCGTCCGCGACTGAATCCGCAATCAATAAATTTTGGTTAACGCAAAAGTCAGGTTGAGATTTCTCGACCTGACTTTTGCCTTTTGCTATTTGTCTTTCTAAACTCGTGTTGTGAACGAACAGACGATTGCTGCGATTGTGAACGAATTGAAACCCGCGCTGGTTGGCGGGACATTGGGAAAGATCTTTCAGCTTTCACGTCTGTCGTTGGCGATTGATTTTCGCACGCGAGACGGACGCTATCTGTTAATCAACACGGAACCACAGACGGGACCCTGGCTCTACTTGATCGAACGCAAGGTTCGCGATCTGGATAAGAGTTCCTCGCAACACGGCGCGTTTGTACAGACGATGTTCAAGCGCGTCGCCGGCGCGCACCTGAAGTCGATTTCAAAAGATGATGGAGATCGCGTGGTTCGGTTTGAACTTGCCACGAGTAACATCGCGGGTGAACCGGAACGCTTTTCACTGGTGGCCCAACTGACCGGTCGCTCCGCCAACGTCATTCTTCTTGACGAAAACGACCGCATAATCGACAGCCTTCGTCCACCGCGCGGTGAGGGCCGTGAAGTTGGCGATGTCTACAAGCCACCAGCCGGGACCAACGCCGGCTCAACAACTGAACCGGCGATCGAGCAAGGCGAATTCCCTTCTCTGTCGGCTGCCGCTGATCACTTCTATTCCTCTATCGACGCGGATCGCGCTTTTGATACTCGGGCCGCGTCCGCCCGGTCGCAACTGAACAGGGAAATTGCTCAACGAAAGAAATTGCGGACGCATCTCCAGAACGATCTGGCTGCACACGGCGATCCGGATGAACACAAGCGAATCGGCGAACTCTTGATTGCAAACGTTGCGACCGCGGAAAGAAACGGCTCGACGACAACCGTCACTGATTATTATTCCGAGGGGATGCCGCGGATCGAGATAGAGATCGATGAAAACTCGACGCTCCCGGAGGAAGCGGCAAGACGATTTGCCGGCTACACAAAGGCGCGGCGAGCGGCTGAAGCGATCGCTCAACGGCTGATTACCTTGGAAGAAGATCTGGTTGGCCTGAAGGCCCAGCAGGAAAAGCTTGAAGACGTGATCAACCATCGCGACGTCGTAGGTCTGGAACGCTTCTTCGAAGACAGAACAAAAACGCGCCCGGCCCGAACGAAGCAGAAGACTGCGGATTCGGTTCCTGGCGCTCGGCGCTACAAATCGTCCGATGGCTACGAAATCCTGGTCGGGCGAGCGTCGCGTGACAATGACAACCTGACATTTAGAATCGCCAAGCCACACGATCTCTGGTTGCACGCCGCGGATTATCCGGGATCGCACGTGGTCGTCCTGAATCCGACTCGAAAAGAAATTCCGCATCGAACCATAATCGAAGCGGCTCAGCTGGCCGCTAGTTTCAGCCAGGCTCGTCGCGATTCGAAAGTCGACGTTCATTACACTCAGCGAAAATTTTTGTCCAAGCCGAAGGGCAGCGCGCCGGGGCTTGTCCGAATGTCGAGTTTTCGTTCGCTGACTGTCGCGCCAAGTCAGGAAATCGAGCGAATCTAAACCAGTTCACAAAGTCTGGTAGTAGGGCAGTTTGAAACTCCGAGGAGTTCAAATGATTAGGAAAAGGAAGTTCCCGCAAAGACGCAAAGGTGTTGAGCTTTACTTTATCTTTGCGGATTTCTTTGCGCCTTTGCGTCTTTGCGGGAACCTGATTTCTTCGTCATATTTGAAACTGAACCGCTATCCAAAATC
This sequence comes from Pyrinomonadaceae bacterium, assembly GCA_963702045.1. Taxonomy (GTDB): domain Bacteria; phylum Acidobacteriota; class Blastocatellia; order Pyrinomonadales; family Pyrinomonadaceae; genus JACMLC01. Next base: position 1,660,993 of record OY969701.1, on the reverse strand, counting down.
TGACCGTCAACCAACAATCGTATTTATCAGCCTATGAGCACAAACCTCGTCGAGCCTTTACAAACCATAGCCGCCTCGATTCTGGATCGCCTCGCGGACGTAGTTACCGGCGAAGCGTCTACGCTTCGCGATGGAACGGAGCACGCGCGCGTGGAATTACCTCGCGATCTTTACGCGCATCAGAATTCGCAGACCGAGTGGTGGTACTACACGGGTCACATGCTGACTGAATCGAATCGACGATTTGGCTTTGAGCTGGTCTTCTTCAAACGGCGAACGGATCTTGACCGGTTCGGTGTGGTGCCGCTTCGTTTGATTGCGAACCCGCTCTATCTGGCTCACTTTGCGATCACCGACGAGTCGCGCAAGAGCTTTCGCTATGAACATAGGAAAAGCACCGGTGGAATGTTCGACCTTCCGGCTTTGGCGAACGATCAACGCTTCGATCTTCGTTTGGGCAATTGGACGGTGCGGGAGAAAAACGGTGTGCATCAATTGAAGGCCACGCTCGGGAAGAACTTGATTTTCGAAGCGAGCCTCGAAAGCACGAAGCCGCCGGCGCTGAATGGACACGAAGGCGTTGGCGTCAGCTTCAAAGACGCCGGCGAGGCATCGCGGTATTTTTCGTTTACGCGGATGAAAGCCGATGGTCTGATAACCTGGCACGGCGAGACCGAACGGTTCTCGGGCAACGCATGGATGGATCGTGAATTCGGCACGTGGAGAACGACCGACAACCAAAAGGGATGGGACTGGTTCAGCATCCAACTCGAGACCGGGGCAGAAGTGATGGTGTATCACCTGCGCGACGACAAAGGTCGACCATCCGAATTCTCGAGCGGAACCTATGTCGACGCGGCGGGACGGCAAACTCATCTGGCACGCAAGGATTTTGTCCTTGAACCGACCGGCCGCTGGACCAGCCCGCAGACGGGCGCGACGTATCCGAGCGGATGGCGGTTGCAGGCGCCGGTCTTTGAGGTCGACTTGTCGATAAAGCCTGTGATCGAAGATCAGGAGTTGGATACTCGCGGAACTACGATGATCGTTTATTGGGAAGGTGTTTGTACTGTGGAGGGCAGCCATTTACGGCAACCGACGACGGGGCGAGCTTATGTTGAGCTGGTCGGATACGATCGTTCGCACGAGAAACCGAGCCTAACTTCTTTCCTTTTCAACGACTCGTTCGCGCGCGGCTGGCGAAGTGTGTTTGGGTAGGCAATGCCGCAAGCGCAAGTGGAAAACAGGATTCGCGGCATAGGCTTTAACTTGGAAGATAGATATCCAGCCTGGCCCTCGCAGTCAGGAAGGGGACCCTGTCCCCGCCTCAATATCCACAACCATTCAGTTCTGGTCCCAACAACTCAAGATTGTTCACGGAATATCAGACGTTATCTATTTGGGGTAGTGGTTCATCAGTTTGAGACTTTTCTTTGCCTGTGAGTAATGCAACGGCCAAACGAACCACTAAACAACACGAAAGCGAGCCAAAGCCACACGAAACGAGTTGATTTTTTTCGTGTGATTTCGTGAATGGCTCGTTCGTGTTGTTTCGTGGTTAGTAGGTATCGACGGTCTACACAGGAGCTTGAGTTCAAACTGAACCGCTCCCCTATTTGGATGTCGACTGGTGCTGGAAATTGAGGCGGGGACGGGGTCCCCTTCCTGACTGCGAGTTACCTGTCTTGAACTCTCTCTTATCCGGCTCTTCGGTTCTAATCTCCGCTTTCTTCGCTGATCCGGCCTGGCGGTGTTCGGTGTTCGACCGCAACTTCCGCGTCATCGTCATCCCGCCTTTGCAGCCGGGCAAACGCAGCCCGCACGCCGCCGGTCAATCGCGCCGGGATTGCATTCAGTCTGGCAAACCAGCCGCCCCATTTTTCCGTGGCGCCGACGTCGTCAAACAGAGAATATGCGACGGGCGTTACGATCAGCGTTAACAACAGCGAAAGCGATTGCCCGCCGATAACCACGATCGCGATCGATCGTCTCTCTTCCGCTCCGGGTCCGGTTCCGAGCGCCAGCGGCAACATTCCAGCCACCAACGCAAGCGTCGTCATCAGGATTGGCCGCAACCGATCGCGATTCGCTTGCATAATCGCCGCGCCGCGTTCCATGCCTTTCGCCCGCAGGTTGTTCATATGATCGACCTGCAAAATCGAGTTCTTCTTGACCACGCCAAAGAGCACGAGAATTCCGAGCGCCGAGTAAAGATTCAAAGTGTCGCCGGTGATCCATTGCGAGAAAAGCGCAAAAGGAACAGCGATCGGGAGGCTCAGCAGAATCGTGACCGGGTGAATCACGCTTTCAAACTGCGAAGCGAGAATCATATACATGAAGATCACAGAAAGCAGGAAGGCCCAGAGAAATTCATAAAAGGTTCGCTCGAGCTCGCGGCCTCGCCCTGAAACCGAGGTCGTATAAGTGGCGGGAAGATGCATGTCAGCAACCGCACCGCGCATCGCTTCGATTCGATCCGCCAAAGCGAACCCCGGAGCGACCGAAGCACGCAAAGAAACCTGTCGTTCGCGGTCAAGTCGATCAATGCGCGAGGGACTCGTGTCTCGCCGAATGTTCACCAGATTGTCCAACCGCACCAGCCCTCCGCGCGAAGACGGGACGTACAGGTGACTGATCGTCGTGGCATCAGTTCTGTATCTATCTTCAAGCCGAAGTTGCACGTCGTAATCCTCGTTGAGCGATTCGTCGCGGTATCGTGAAGCTTCCTGATCGCCGCCGACCATGACGCGCAAGCTGGTGGCGATATCAGTCGTGCTGACGCCAAGATCCGCTGCGCGAGCGCGATCGATCTCAACTCGCAGCTCCGGCTTGTCTAATCGAATCGAGCTATCGATATCGACGATTCCGCCGAGTTGCTCGGATCGCTTCGCCAACTCGTCCGCGTATGCCGAGAGTTGCACGATGTCAGGACCTCGCAAAACAAAGTCGATGTCGAATCGTCCGCCGGCTCCGAAGTTGAACGAAGGAGCGTTGCGCACACCCACTCGAAACGGCGCGTACTTGCGCAGGCGTCGTCGGACTTCCTGCATCACGTCCTGCTGGCTGTAGTTCCCGCGAAACGCGTTAAGCGGGTTTCCCTGTTTGGTTGAGTTCCACAACTTTGTGAGCGAGAAAGTGCGTTCTTCGTGCGGAGCGATGCGAACGTACGCGCCGCCCTGATTCACGCCGCCGAGAAATCCGCCGCCGGCTGAAGCCAGTACCAACCGCACTCCAGGCGTCGCCAGCAATTCCTTTTCAATCGCCAGCATGCCTTCGTTCATCACCGCGAGCCCGGTTCCTTCAGGCCCGTTGATGTTTACCTCAAACTCCGCTTCGTCGACATTGGATGGAATGAACTCCTGTCGCACGGCTCGGTACAGCGGAATGCTGGTCAGGACGACGAGGACCGCGATCACCGAGACGGCAAGGCGATGTCGCATCGCCAGTCCCAACAGCCGCGAGTAGTTCCGGTCGATATGCGAATAGAAACCTCTTCGCGACTTCGATGCTTCTGTCTCTTCGCCGTCGTGGCCATGGCCCTTCTCGGCGTCCTTCACGCGCAGCAACCGCGAGCTCATCATCGGCGTCAGCGTAAACGAAACCAGCAGCGAAACCATAATAGCCACCGCGGCGGTGATGCCGAACTGGTACAGAAACCGGCCCGAAATCGACGACATGAACGAGACCGGAAGAAAAATGACAACCAACGATAGCGTCGTGGCCAGCACGGCCAGACCGATGTCCCTGGTGGCTTCTTTTGCCGCCTCCATCGGTTTCATCTTCTTCTCTTCGATGAATCGAAAAATGTTTTCAAGCACTACGATCGCGTCGTCGATAACGATTCCGACCATCAGAACCAGCGCCAGCATGGTGACGCTGTTCAGCGTGAAATCGAGCGCGCGCATCATTCCAAAAGTGGAGATGACGGAAGCCGGGATCGCAATTCCGGCAATCAACGTGGATCGCCACGAACGCATGAAAAGAAGAACTACCAGCGACGCCAGGATGCTGCCGAGGATCAAGTGCGTTTGGATTTCATGTTGAGCCGTCTCGATGTACCGAGATTGATCTCGAATAACCTCGAGCTTCACATCGTCCGGAAGCTGCGACGTTACGCGAGGAATTTCGCGCTTGATTCCATTAATGACATCGATCGTATTCGCGCCCGACTGTCTGCGAATTTCGAGCGTCACTGTCGGCGTCCCGTTCAGGCGGGCGAGGCTGCGCTGTTCCTTGGTTCCATCTTCAACTCGTCCCACATCGCGAAGTCGAATCGGAGTAACTATGCCGTTCGAACTTGTAACCGAAGTTCCAGCCGGCTGTTCAGACATCGTCCCGCCGATGTTCGCGATTACGAGATCGTTGAAGCTGCTGGGATCGGTATAGCGACCCATCGTTCGTATCGACAATTCCTGCTTGCCCGTAGTCACGTTCCCGCCGGGCACGTCAGTATTCTGTCGATCCAGCGCCTGGCTGACTGCGGTGATCGGCAGTTTGTATGCGGCCAATCGATCAGCGTCGACCCAAACGTTTATCGCTCGCTCGAGCCCGCCCACGACTCGAACCTCGCCCACGCCGCCCGCACGCTCCAACTGCACACGCACGACTTTGTCGCCAAACTCCGTCAACTCACGCAACGAGCGATTTCCGGAAAGCGCAATTGTCATAACCGGAGCGCTGTCATTGTCGAATTTTTGAACGACAGGAGGAGTAGCGTCCTCGGGAAGTTGGCGCACGACCGTAGCAACACGATCCCGGACATCCTGCGCGGCGGTTTCGAGATCACGATCCAGATCGAAAGTAGCAATAACGACCGACGTGCCCTGGCCCGAGATCGAGCGCAGCTCGTCGATGCCGTCGACTGTGTTGACGACCTCTTCGATCTGTTGGGTGATGAGCGATTCGACCTCTTCAGGCGACCCGCCGGGCAGCGTAGTACGAACACTGACGGTAGGCAGATCGACAGACGGAAATCGATCGACGCCCAGGCCAAAAAATCCGGCTGCGCCGACCACGACCAACGCCAGGACTATCATCGAGGCGAATACCGGTCGTCTAATACAAATTTCCGCTAGTTTTTGCATGGGAAAAGCAGTGATGAGTTATGAGTGATGAGTCACCCATCAGACCACTCATCGCTTATCACTCATCACTCATCACTTTGTCACTTGTCACCTGTCACTCGTCACTCGTCACTCGTCACTGTACTACCGCCACCGGCTGTCCCGACTGAAGGTTTCCGGGTTCGACTACAACTTCTTCGCCGACTTTCACGCCGGCGACTATTTCTATCCAGTCCGACGCGCGCCTGCCGGTTGTAACGGGCCTTTCGACGGCCTTGCCGTCTTCGATCAGAATCACCTTTTCGATCCCGGCAAAAGTAACGATCGCGCTTGTCGGAACTGTCACGCCCATGCTCGTGGTATCGACAAAAATTTCCGCGCGAGCAAACGAGCCCGGCCGCAATTGGCCGTCGTTGGTGATGTCGGCCTCGACCACCAGCACACGATTTTGCTCTATGATGCTGGGACTGAGCCTGGTGATCGTACCGGAATAATTCTGACTCGCGCCTTCCACCGAAAGTTTCAGGTTTTGACCGCTGCGCACGCTGGCGGCCTCGCGTTCAGGCACTTCCGCGCGAAATCGCAACGGGTTCATCTTGACGACGACCACCACCGTCGCGCCAGACGCCAAAAATTCCCCGAGGCTGGCTCGTTTTTCCTGCACGACTCCGTCAAATGAAGCATAAACAGCGGTGTCGGAAAGTTGTTGTTTCGCCATAGCCAGTTCGGAGCGGCGTTGCGAAACGAGGGCCTGACGATTTCGGATCTCTTCGATCGCATCCTGATATCGACTCTCCGCGACTTTGTAGGTCGCGTTGGCCGCGTCGTACTCCGCGCGTGCTATGACGCCCTGCTCCACCAGCGTGATCGCGCGCTGGCGATTGGCTCGGGCTTCATCCATCACGGCTCGCGCCTGCCGAACGGTTCCGGTCTGCTCGGGATTCACTTTGTCATCGCGTCCGTCGGGCGATAACCCAACCCGGGCACGCGCCTGGGCCAACGAGGCTTCGGCCTGCTGCACACGCAATTGATAATCGGTCGGCTCGATCCGCGCGATCATCTGGCCACGTCTGACGTTGCTTCCGAGATCGACCGAAATCGATTGCAGCCGGCCGGCGACTTTCGTCCCCACCGTGGCCTGGTCCTGTGCCGCAAGCGTACCGTTTGCGATGACCGTCTGCCCCATTGGCATTTCGACCACGCGCGAGAGGCGGACCTGTCGAGTGTCGCGTTTACCGCCCTCGCCGGTTTGCCGAGCAGCGGTGGGATAGCCGCTCTTACATGCTGAGAAAACGAGTGACGAACAGAGAAGAAGCAGAAATAGCCACTGCGCGCGATTCGCGCGACACGCGAACGGAAAAATGAGTCTTCGGCTGATATAGCGAAGAGGAGAGATAAACATGCTTTCTAAATACACCCTAATTAGTTCGAATGAGATGTCAGATCTTAGATGTTGGATGTTGGATGTTGGAGTTTTGATGATGGTCGCCGAGCGCTTAACCCGACGCCACTACGACAATACCCAGCCACTAACATCTGACATCTACGATCATTTTTCTTCGCGTTCCTGCTTCTGACGCGCAGCATCCTTGCGTGCGACCATTTGATCGAATTTCTGTTGTTGTTCCGGTGTCAGAATCGCGCGAATACGCTCGCGTTCTTTTTGTCGGATGGCATCGTATCGCGGGCGAGCTTCTGAACGGAGCGAGCGAAATTCGTTTCGCGTCTCGTTTACGATTGCCGTGATCTGCGCGGTCTGTTGATCGTTCAGGCCCAGCTCGCCGCGCATCATGTTCAGAAACGCTTCGGCGCGATCGTGCTGTTTGGTTTGGCTGGCGGAACTACGCAAGCGATAGACGCTGTCGAGCGCGGCGCCCGTGACAGCGCCGAGCGCGAAGACTCCGAGCAGCACCAGCCAGACTTTCAACTTAGTTCCACCCTGGATGGTCATCGCCGCACTTCCGTTTCGTCTTTCATGATTGTGGCCAGGACTTCATCGTTCGAAAGCACCACGCCCTCGCTAAACACGATTCGTTCAAATCCGGGCTCGCCGATCGCCAACGCATCGTCGCTGTTGATCTGCGTATTGTTGTTCGAATTTCCACCCACTGCCGAGAAGAGAAAAAGTATAGCCGCGACAATAGCCATCCCGGCCATTCCCGCCAGTGGTCGCCACGCATTCGCCAAACCGAGCCACCAACTCGCCTCGCCGGCGCCGCGCCTTTCCCTTTCGGCGGCGATACGCGCACGGATTCGGGCGAAGAAAAATGCGCCGGACGTAGACTGGTCCAGCTTTTCATCGCTCATCCGTGACGCCCGCAACGCTTCCAGCCCGATCTGATCGATCCGGTGGCGCTTGTCGTCTCCATTCTCTGAAATCATTTATTTCTCCGTCCAACCAACCCCGCAGACCAGCCCGCATACCTGTTAAGACGTTAAGACTTCGGTCCGCGGTTACAATAATCTGCCAACCAGCTTCCGCAGGGCCAGCCGCGCGCGATGGGCTCGGACCTTAACTTTCGCCACGGACCAGCCTGTGACTTTCGCGGTCTCGATCACCGACAACTCTTCACCATTCAAAAGAGTCAACACCAATCTGTCTTCAGGTCCCAGTCGAGCGAGGAGCTTATGAGCAAGGTCCCGATTTATCGCCTCTGCTTCGATGTCTCCGCCGGGATTGCTCCCGCGACTGCTGCCGCGCAATCGCGACTCCAACCACCTCGCGTCGCTCTCTTCCAGCGCAGCACTTGTTGTCTCCGGATTTCGCTTTGCCCGTCTCAACTCGTCATAACAAGTGTTCGCCGTGATTCGCAAAAGCCAGGCAGCAAATGATCGTTCGTTCTTCCCATTGTAATCCTTCAAGGCGAAATAAGCCTTGGCGAAACTCTCCTGCACGATCTCTTCAACCTGTTGGCGTTGCTGGAAGAACCGGCTGGCGACTCGCCCAACGGCGATTCTGTATCGATAAAATAAAGTTTCAAACGCCAGCTCATCGCCGGCCAAAACAGATTCAACCAGCTCGTTATCGCCTGGTTCATTCCCAACAACAGAAGCTAAAGGGGTACGCTGATCGCCGCCTGTTTCGGCATTGTTCCCCGGTTCATCCATTCAGGACTAGTTATTCACACGGAACTCAATCTCGTGTCAAACGACAGCGAGCGCGTAATGGGAGGTCGGGACATCCCAATCGCGCTCGCCATCGGAAGCAGCTTAGGAGTTTGAAGGGCCGTTAATGATCGGCCTTCGGGGCTGCTTACTGCTGTACGGTTGAACCGCCTTCCGTACGTTTGTTCTTCCACTGTTGCCTACGTTGCTTCATCTCCTCGCGGCGCTGCGAAAGCTGCGCCTTTTGTTCGGGAGTCAGGACAGCATGAATCTCGGACTTCATGCGTGCGCGCGCTACTTCGAGTTCGACTTCGAGATTTGCGCGAGCCTGCGCTGCCTGGCGAACAGCCCCTTCGTTGAAAACGCCGTCGCTGGAATCGGAATCCCTGCGAAGACTGCGCAATTGATCGCGAAGACCACGCATGTTTTCGTCGTAGCGATCCGAAATCTGCTTGATCTGCGCCTGTTGGGCCTCGCTCAAATCCAGACCGCGCAAAAAGCCGGCGCCGCCTCCATGTCCTCGACCGTGCGTCTTGCGACCGTCAAAGCCGCCTTTCGACCGTCCTTCCTGCGCGAACGCGATCGCGGCAGACAACATCAACATCATGGCCAGCATTACAAACCCAGCCATGATCATCTTCCTGTTTCTAGTTAGCATCCTGTATTCCTCTTTTGGTTTTGAGATTATTTTGAAGTGAACAAATGCCGAGGAGAAAACATTCTCATCACCGTAATCATAAAGACGAGCGGAGTGGGAGGTTGGTTACAAGAGATTGAGCCTGTAACTGGTGTGACGCGACGACGGGGCAGAAGCCCGACCGTCAGGGAGGCGTACAGGCCGTCTTGGAGCTCAAGCTAGAGTCAGTTTGCGCGCGTCCAGACCACAGCATGATTACGAGGGATGGAGCCAGTGCCATCGACACTCGTGTACGGCGGAAGCAGAACGCCCTCCCTGACGGTCGGGCTTCCGCCCCTTTTGCAGCAGCCCACAATTATCTCCCGCGTCAGGTTTTCCCTTTCCAGATATTTACTGCTAGAGTCTCACCAAACTTGTCCCCTACAAATTAACCTTAATGTTGTCCGAGGCTCCGATCGAGTCTTCGGGCTGTGACGTTTTTTCGATTCGAAGGAGGCTTAACAATGGGACTCTTTGACAAAATGTTTGGCGGAGGAGCTTCGGAAGCTCAACAACAACCCAACGCCGATGCACGATTCAACGAACTAAAGGGCAAATACCACACGGTCTTGACTACTTCCGACCAGGAACAGATTCGATTCCAGAATCTTCACGTTCAGGATGACAAGCTGTTCATAAAGGGAACGGCCCCGTCGGAAGAGGCGAAGAACAAGTTTTGGGATCAGATAAAGCTGGTCGACGCGAACGCAGGCGACATCACCGCCGATATCTCGGTTGATCAATCGCTGGCCGCCGCAGCGGCCGCAGGTGGCGGAAGTGGCGCAGCCGGCGCAACGACCTACGAAGTGAAGTCAGGCGATACGCTTTCGAAAATCAGCAAGCAGCACTACGGCGATTCTAACGAGTACATGCGGATTTTCTACGCTAATCGAGACAAACTGAACGATCCGGACAAGATCCAGATTGGACAGCAGCTCACGATTCCATCCGACGACGACAAGTAATCGGCGAAGTGCGTGCAGTTATCGAAAAGGCAAGAGACTCGAAACAGCAGATCTGTTTCGAGTCTCTTGCCTTTTTGGTAGTAGGTCAGTTGCAAATTGGGTGGATCCACCATTAAAAAAGAGAGGCTCCCGCAAAAGCGCAAAGACGCAAAGGTGTTGAGAGATGCTTTGTATTAAATGATTCTATGATTCTTTGCGCCTTTGCGCCTTTGCGCCTTTGCGGGAACCAGTTCTTTCGTCCGATGCCCTTTTTACTTTTCCAATTCTGTTTCCATAGAATGCTGGCATGAGCCCAACAAATCAAAAATCCGAAGAACTTTTCGCACGCGCGGTCGAGTTGATACCAGGCGGCGTCAATTCGCCGGTTCGCGCATTTCGCGGCGTCGGCGGAACGCCTCGCTTTATCGCCAGCGCCAAAGGCGCGTTCATGACCGACGTCGACGGCAAGTCGTATATCGATTACGTGGGATCGTGGGGACCCATGATCCTGGGCCACGCGGACGACGATGTGATCGCTGCTTTGAGTGATGCGTTGTCACGCGGGACGAGTTACGGCGCGCCGACCGAGCTGGAAGTTCTGATGGCGGAAGAGATCGTCGATGCCGTGCCGTCGGTCGAAATGGTTCGGATGGTGAATAGCGGAACCGAAGCCACCATGTCTGCGATACGTCTGGCGCGCGGCGTAACCGGGCGGACAAAGCTGGTTAAGTTCGAAGGCTGCTATCACGGACACGGTGACAGCCTTTTGGTGAAAGCCGGGTCGGGAGTGGCGACGCTCGGATTGCCCGATAGCCCTGGCGTGCCGTCGTCGCTTGCTCAAAACACTTTGACCGTTCCGTTCAACGATGCACCCGCGCTTCAACAGGTTTTCGACGAACATCCGGACATCGCTGCGGTCATTATCGAGCCGGTCGTCGGCAACATGGGATGCGTCCCGCCGAACGAGAATTTTCTCCAGGAAGTTCGCGACATCACACGGCTTGGCGGCGCGTTGTTGATTTTCGATGAAGTGATGACCGGGTTTCGTGTGGCGCGCGGCGGCGCTCAGGAGCGGTTCGACGTGATGCCCGACATCACCACGCTGGGCAAGATAATCGGAGGAGGGCTGCCGGTTGGAGCCTACGGCGCCAGCCGCAAAATTATGGAGAACATCGCGCCTGCCGGGCCGATCTATCAGGCAGGAACGCTATCGGGAAATCCGTTGGCGATGACCGCTGGGCTGACTACGCTCAGAAAGCTGCGAGACGTATCGATTTACGAAAAGCTGGAGACCGCCGGGCGGCGTCTTACCGAAGGCATCACATCTGCGGCAAAAGATGCCGGAGTGAATCTGGTGACCAATCGAGTCGGATCGATGTTCACGTCGTTCTTTACTGACGAGCCGGTGACGGATTGGACGGGAGCGACCAAGAGTAGCCGCGAGTTGTACGGCAAGTTCTTTCACGCAATGCTCGACGAGGGCGTGTACCTCGCGCCGTCGCAATTTGAAGCCGGGTTCATAAGCGCGACGCATACGGATGAAGTGTTGGATAAGACGATCGAAGCTGCTGCCAGGGCGTTCAGGTGTTTGAGTCAATAGCCAGGCTGGACGGGTGGTATCAAAAACAAAAAGCTTGGTTCCCGCAAAGGCGCAAAGGCGCCAAGGAAGACCGCAAAGTTGTTGAGAACGCTCACTGCTCTTTGCGGATTTTTCTTTGCGCCTTTGCGGGAACCCATTTCTTTTTGTTACGCTCACGACACATCACCCGGCGTTGGCTTCAATGGCAAGTCAACAATAAACCTCGTCCCGCTGTCCGGTGTGCTTTCGACTGAGATCGTTCCCCCATGAAGATCGACGATCTGCTTGACGATCGCCAGTCCCAACCCCGTGCCGCGTTTCTTGGTAGTGAAGAACGGTTCGAAGATTCTCATGCGCGTCGCTTCGTCAATTCCTACTCCCATGTCCTTCACGATCACACGAGCGGCGGTTTGCGCTTCTGAGTTTTCCGATCCGTTTCCACGCGCGCCGGCCGACGGCAAGACAGCAAACACTCGCTCGGTGGTAATCGTCACCGTGGATCCCTTCGGGCTGGCGTCGATAGCATTTCCGATCAGGTTAACAAAGACCTGCATCAGCTGATCCTCGTCCCACTTCCCTTTCAGCGCCTCGGTAGTGAACTGCCTTTCAAGCGTCGCGTTCTTTTCGCGGATGCGATCAGTCACGAGATCAAAGCTGGCCGCCACTGCGTTATTAAGATCGAACTCGCTGAAGTTAAGCGTCCGCTGTCGCGAGAAATGCGTCACGTCCACGACCAGCTTGTTCAAGTGATCGATACCGCGTTCGACCAAGTCGATCGTAGTGATCGCTTCGGTGTCGTCGGTCATGTCGCGTAGCATCGAAACACCCAGTCGAATACTTCCCAGCGGATTCTTGATCTCGTGCGCGACCTGCGCGGACGCCTGTCCGACGGCCGCCAGGGCCTCGGTACGCCGAGCCACCACTTCAGCCTCGACGGCTTCCGAGACGTCCACCAGCGTGACGATCTGGCCCATCTCGCCGTCCATTTCCAGCGGCGACGAATAGATGTCGAATGACTTGTCCGCCACGCCCGGCTGGGCTTCGTTGTCCAGAATCCACCGGCCACGGTAGGCCGCGACTTCAACCGGTTTGGAGACCGTGCCCTCCAACAGACTCATCGCTTTTGAGACACCCGACTTGTCGTAAACAGAAGTGCCCACCGATGCTTCGGGAAAGAGCGCGAAGAACGGCGTGTTGGCGCTTCGAATGCGCCCGCGCACGTCGATGGCCGCGACGGCGCTGACCATTCCTTCCAGCATCTGCGTACTGAACTGCCGCTCGCGGCGTGCCTCGTCCATGCTTTCCTGTTCGTGACGGAATCTTCGCTGCACTTCCCAAATCGTGGCCACGATGACCAGGAACGCGATCACGAGCGCCGTGATCCACCAGGTCTTCACTCGCTGGGTCGACCGAAACCTCTGCTCGGCGCTTTTTTGGATCACTTCATTACGCTCGCGCCGCAACTCAGTGTCGACCGCTTTTAACTGGTCCTGAACGTCGCGAAAACTCACGTATCCACTGTCGCCATAGGTCTCGAGATCTCTGGTTGATTCCACAAACTTTGTGAGTTTTTCCCGCAACTGGCTCCAGGCAGGCTGCTGCGAATAGGGCGGGTTCTCAAGAGGTTTCAGAAGGTCATTAAGTTCGTTGCGTGCCTCGCGCAGCCGAAACTCGAACGGCGGCATTAGCTCGCGTCGAGCATCGGCGACGGCGCGCATACGCGCTTCGATGTCGAGTTTATAGGCTACCGAATTCAAATTGAGATAAAGACGAAGGCGGCTGGTGTATTGCTCCTGCAGGTTGAAAGTGCCGCTCTCGACGGTTTCGAGCTCGCGCACGCTTATCAATCCAAAGATAGCTACGATGGCAAGCAGCAAAGCAAACCCGACCGCGAGCGGCCGCAGGGTCGGCGCAAAGCGTCGCGAGCCGCGCGGCGACTCAGGGGTTCCTCGATGCCCCGTCACCGGTCGCTCGCTCAGTTCGGGCGAGCGACGATAGACGACTTCGCCTTCTCCGCCTTCTTTTTTGGAAGTATCAGACATAAGTTCCGACGAGTCCTATGACAAGGAAAAGAGGTTCCCGCAAAGGCGCAAGGACGCAAAGGTGTTGAGCTTTACTTCATCTTTGCGGATCTCTTTGCGCCTTTGCGTCTTTGCGGGAACCTGTTTTTCCCATCAACGTGGAAACTGACTCGCTACCCCATCAACCCTTGGTCTCCATCCAGTTATCGCCAATGCCGACCTCGACCTTGAGGGGGACATCCAACTCGACTGCCGATTCCATTTCGCGCTTCAGAATTGCTGCGACGCGTTCGGCTTCTTCTGCGGGGGCTTCGATCAGGAGTTCGTCGTGAACTTGCATCAGCATACGCGCCTTCATCCGCTCGCGCCTGAGCGCGTCATCAACCTTCAGCATCGCAAGTTTGACAATATCGCTCGCGGTTCCCTGGATCGGCATGTTGATGGCTTCGCGCTCGGCGCGATTGCGAACGTTTCCGTTTCGATCGTTGATTCCAGGCAACGGCCGGATTCGGCCATAGATTGAACGCACTTGTCCGTGTTCGCGCGCGCTGACCGGAATCTCTTCCATGTAACGCTGCACGCCTTTGTAAGTATCGAAGTAGTCTTCGATCACTTTCTTCGCTTCTTTTCGAGTAATGCCGACTCGCTGCGAAAGCCCAAACGGCTCGATCGCGTATGCGATCGCAAAGTTCACGATCTTGGCGAGTCGTCGCGCTTCCTTCAGTTCTCCCGGCGTGTCTGCTCCGAAAACGAGTCTGGCGGTGCGATCGTGTATGTCATCGTCTTTCAGAAACGCGTCGACCATTACCTGGTCATGCGTTATGTGCGCGAGCAGTCGCAGCTCGAGCTGTGAATAGTCTGCCGAAATAAACTTGCTCCCGGGTTCCGGCACGAACGCGCTACGGATTCGCCGGCCGAGCTCCGTACGAATGGGGATGTTCTGCAAGTTCGGATCGTTAGACGAGAGTCGGCCGGTCGCCGCGACGGTCTGGCTAAGCTGCGAGTGAATGCGTCCGTCCGCGCCCGTCTTGCTGGGAAGCGTGTCCGTATAGACCGACTTCAGTTTGTCCAGCTCGCGATATTCCATAATCAATCGCGGCAGCTCGAACGTGTGGGCCAGCTCTTCCAAGACAGCGCGGTTGGTCGAAACTCTGCCGGTGGAAGTCTTGCGCCCGGAGGCGATGTTCAGCTCCTCCAAAAGATCGCCGACCTGTTTTGGCGAGTTGATCTTGAACTCGCGGCCGGCGACCTGATAGATCTGCGCGGTAAGCCGATCGAGTTCCGCGCCGAAGAATGTTGAAAGTTCGGCCAGCGCATCGATATCGACTCGCATTCCCGCGCGCTCCATCCGTGAAATCAACGGCGCCAGCGGAAGCTCCATCTCGTTGTAAACCAATTCCAAACCCTGTTCCACAATTCGAGTTCGTAGAATGTGCGCGGTTTGAGCTGTCAGGTCCGCGGCTTCGGCGGCGCGCCACTGAGCTTCGGTCCAACCCTCCGGTGCTGCGCCCGCTCCGGTCAAACCCGCCGCATCGCGCGCCAGATCGTAAAGCTCATATCGACTTCGGATCGGATCAAGCAGGTACGCCGCCAGCAACGTGTCGTCGGTTACGCCCTCGGGTTCCATCTCGAGCGGCGCCAACACTGCCACCGCGCGTTTCAAATCGTGCACGGACTTGGACAGCAACCCGTTCGCGAGTACGTCGCGCAAAGGTCCATAAGCCGCTTCAGCCCCCTCTTCGAAATCGTCGAAGTCGACGTACGCAGCCACGCCCGCGCCGGTCGAGATCGCAACTCCGTTGACCTTCACGTCCGCGTACGAACTGCTTTGCTGGCCGGCTCCGACCGGCGTCCCATCCGCGACAGCGAATCCCCAGTGTTCGGCGTCCCACAATCCGCGAACGAGCGTATCCAGCTCTTCGCGTTTGCGGATAATGCGATAGCGCACCGGCGCGTGAACCGCTCCGACCTCCGCACCCGCTGCATCCGAAAACTCGCGTGTCAGTGTTTGAAATTCCAACTCGCGAAACAGCATGTACGCAGCAGCCCGGTCGGGTGGACGCGAGCGAAGCTGATCCAGATCAAGCTCGACGTTGACGTCTGTCCGAATCGTCGCAAGCTCGCGCGATTGTCTGATCTGGTCGACGTTGTCTCGCAGCGATTCGCGGTAAGTTTTATGAGTAACCTTTTCCCAACTGCTCAACGCGTTGTCGATCGATCCGTACTCTTTGATGAGCTTGACCGCGCCTTTTTCACCGATGCCCGGCGCACCCGGGATGTTGTCGACCGCGTCTCCAACCAAACCCAGCAGGTCAATTATCTGGCGCGGCGGCACTCCAAATTTGTTCTCGACCCAGGCTTCGTCGCACCATTCGATTGACGGCACCGGCACCTTGCGCTTAACAGCCTGCGAATTCTGGCGCATACAAACGATAAGCGGATCGCGAACCAGCTGGCACATGTCTTTGTCGTTTGCGACGATCACTGCTTGCATCCCGCGCTCGGCGATCTTCATCGCCAACGTTCCGATTACGTCGTCGGCTTCGAACCCCGGCGCGTTGATGATCGGAATGTTGTAGGCCTCGCAAACGCGAATGATGTACGGAATCTGCGATCGCAGCTCGTCGGGCATTTCGGCGCGGTTTGCTTTGTAATCAGCGAACGTCTCGTGGCGAAACGTCTTTTCGTCTGATTCAAAAATCGCCGCGATGTAGGTTGGCTTCTCGTCTTGAAGAAGCTTTCGCAGCATGTTGGTGAAGATAAAGACGGCCTGTGTGACCTGGCCCTGGCTGTTCGCCAAAGGCTCTGAGCGGCCACTCATCGGCGCGAAATATGCGCGAAAGATATGGGAGAAGGAATCAATAAGAAAAACGCGCTCTTGCGGCGCATCTTTGGGCGTCGTTGTCTTGTCCGGCATTTGAATTTGATGATAGAGACGCGGAATGCAAGGTGTCAATTCCTTGTCCGACAAACTTCAGTTTGTCGCCGGTCTGCGACAACTAAAGTTTTTCGGACATTCTAATTATTGACAGACAACAGCAGCGCGTTATAGCCTCGGTCACCTTCAGTCACATCAACAACTAAAGCGAGGAGAAAAGCGTGATGAACTACTTAAAGGTGGTCGCCTGCGTCTGCTTCATTTTCTGCCTGGCTCAAACAGTCAGCGCAACGACTTACACCGTGTCAAAGGTCGCTGACACAAACGACTCGGTTTGCGATGCCGACTGTTCACTGCGAGAGGCGATCGGCGCCGCCAACGCGACGGCCGACAATGACACTATCTATTTCGCTTTTCCGTTGTTCGGATCGCCGCAATCAATCACGCTTTCCGGGTCCGAGATCGTCATCGCTAACAACGGCTCGTTGACTATCACCGGGACCGGCGCTAATCGGCTGACGATTAGTGGAAATGCCGCCAGCCGCATTATCTCGATCGCCGACAACGCGGTGGTCAACATCAGTCATTTGAGATTTACCGGCGGCACAGGGGCCGGCGCGGCAAACACCGGACGCGGCGGAGCGATTTACAACAACGGCGGGACTACCGTCATTTCAAATTGTGTGTTCATAGGAAACCAGGCCCAGCTTGGTGGTGCCATGAACAACGCCACCGCCGGAAATCTGACGATCATCAATACAGTGATGTCGAATAACAACGCCACCAGCGTAGGCGGCGCGCTTCAGAACTTTTCCACCTCGACGTTACATCTGATCAATACCGCATTGACAGGCAACTCTTCGGGCACGTCGACCACGGGCGGCGGCGCGATCCAGGGTAACGGGATGATCACGATGACGAACGTTACGATGTCCGGGAATAGCTCGATGGCCTCGGGCGGCGGAATTTATTACAACGGCACCGGGTTGACGATGACGAACACAACCATTTCGAACAACACCGCCGCGACCAACGCGGGCGGGTTGCATAAGTCGACCGCGACAAACAATGCCAACCTGCGGAATTCGATCGTAGCGGGAAACATCGGCGGCGCGTCGCCTGACGTAACCAATGTTTTCAACTCGCTGGGAAACAACATCATCGGCAACGTTGGCACCAGCACCGGTTGGATCGCTTCAGATATGCAGAACGTCAATCCGCTGCTCGCGCCGCTTGGCCACTATGGCGGAAATGGTTTTAGCCATGCGCTGCTTTCGACATCGCCCGCAATCAATGCGGGTCAGAACTGCGTCAGAGACCTGACCTGTGCCACGAACAATCCGCCGGTTGCAGTCGCAACCGACCAGCGACTCGCCGACCGCGAAGACAATGTAGACATAGGAGCATTTGAAACAACGAATAATTTTATTGCGGTGCTCCCGAGCGCAGTGGTCAATCAACCCTATAACCATGTGTTGACGAATAATATCGGCAGCTTTACTTACTCTGTCACTGCCGGTAGCACCCCGCCCGGAATCGACGTCTTCACCGGCGCTGTTGTCGCTACTGTTAATGGGACGCCGACGCAGTTTGGAGCGTTCGATTTTTCTGTCACCATTGCGGACGCGATGAACTCAGCGGTAGTCAAATATCAGTTGAACGTTATCAGCACCTTGTCGCTGGTTCCGGTTGTCGGCAGGCTGGTTCGCCCATCGAGCGTCGGTGTTAGTAGAGCGATGGTTGTCTTGACGGACTTGAATGGAAGCAATCGTCTGGCGTTAACCAACGGGTTTGGCTATTTCGTATTCGCCGACGTGCCGGCGGGAGGAACCTACACGCTTTCGGTTTCTTCGAAGCAGGTTTCAGTCACCCCGCAAACGGTAACTATCCCGGATGCGACTAACAACTTGAATTTGACCGCGCTTCCGTAGGGTTGGTGTTGTTTGGTGGTTTCATTATGGAGATGCGAGCACTCGCCTAACGGGAAACACGCAGTCAGGAAGGGGACCCTGTCCCCGCTTAAGACACATAACTCGATATCTTTAGAGTCGAGTAGGTTCACATCTTAAGCGGGGACAGGGTCCCCTTCCTGACTGCGTGTTACTGGAAAGTATTTAGTGCCCAACTTTCCGATTCATAGTTATCAGTGCCTCCTTCGGCTTGGCGAGCTTGTGGAGGTAGAGCGACAAACTGAAGTTTGTCGGACATTCGGTGTGTTGCGCAATGGCGGCAATTAAGCGCGGATCCGTGGCAGCGACGCGACAAACAACAACTGCGTGATCTCGCTTTCAACCAGCCAATCGGCATGAACTGAGGTTCTTGAATTTTTCTTCAATAGACTCGCGCGGTTCTAACCCTCTGTTTGCAAAAGGATTCAGACGCCGCGTGCAAAACGACGCGCTCCGAAAACCTAAAATCCCTGCCACCGTCACTCGCCAATCACATTCTGGGAACAACGTTTGCCATATTAATCTGCGAGATCGAACAGACAGTGCATACGTAATTCACTCGCTATGCAACCGAAAGGTGCGGATAACTTTTGATCAATCAGACGACACTCGCCTTGCCTGTCGAAACCAGCGGCGTCGGACTCCACACAGCGGTGCCGGTTCACATACGAATCCTTCCCGCGCCACCCAACACAGGATACGTTTTCAAACGCACCGACCTGGGCGGGTTTGAAATACCTGCCAGCGTCGAGTTCATTGCGCATTGCAGCTACGCCACTACGTTGATGCGGACCGGCGTAATGCTTTCGACCGTAGAGCATCTATTGGCGGCGTTGCGCGGAATGCAGGTCGATAACGCTTTTATCGAAGTTGATAATCTCGAGCTCCCGATCATGGACGGATCGGCGGAAGCTTTTATCGAACTGATTGAGCGAGCCGGAGTCGTTTCGCAGCCTTTGGCGCGCAAGGCTTTGCTCGTCCGCGAAAGAATCGAAGTCTCGCAGGGCAATCGTCACATCAGCGTCGAACCCGCCGACCTCTACGAAATCGATTGCATGATTGATTTCGATCACCCGATGATCGGCAGGCAGAGCTTCCGGCTTGATCTGACGGACGGAGCGTTCGGACGCGAGATCGCGGCTGCTCGTACTTTTGGATTCACCGAAGAGATCGAAGCGCTAAGACGCGCCAACTTGATTCGCGGCGGATCGCTCGACAACGCGATCGTATTGACGGCGGAAGGAATGCTAAACAGCACTACGCTGCGATTCGCTAACGAATTTGTCCGTCACAAAATTCTGGACATCGTCGGTGATCTGGCGTTGTTGGGAATGCCTTTGATGGGGAGAATCGTAGCGGAGCGTAGCGGACATATTCTGCATGCCGCCCTCATGACCAAGCTACTTCGAACCCGCTCCGCCTGGGAAATTGTCGATCAAGGCTGAACCTTCTCAAGCACCGCGCTCAAACTCGTAAATAATTTTCAATCGCAATGCACCGGGAATAATTTCGGGCCGTATCTCTTTCGCGCGAAGACGCAACGATCCGCCGGCGGCCTTAATCGCTACGGTCGGCGACAGCTGTTCAGCTTTGAACAATTCATACGGATTGAATCGGCGATCGATAGTGCCTTGAACCATACTGATCAAAATACCGCTGGCGAGACGCGGAATCCCGTTGAGGAAAACCTGCTGAACGCGGACTCGAGCCATCAACGCCTGTCGTTCTCGATCGAACTCGAGTGTGACGATTGAGTTCGCCCACCCGCTAAAATTCAAACAACCCAGCGTGGCATCGTACGAACCTGAAAACGCGAGCGGCGCGACGATTCGTCCGCTTTCGAATTTGACGGCCGTCTTGATCCCAGCGTTTTCGCGTTCCAGCACGATGACGCTGGCGCACCTCCCGATCTTTGGCGATCGAGCGTGCGCAGCTTCAACTTCCGACTTGTCCTTGGTTGCTTCGTTCTGTGAAATCGAAAGCGGGAACTCTGGTTCTCGAAGTTGAGTGAACATCGCTTCGAGAAAAGAATTCAAAAACTGTTCGTTGAGCGTGATGGTGGCTTCCGCTGGAGCGGCTTCCTGAACTGTTCGCGAGCGTTGTGCTTGTCCGCCCTGAGCACCCTGAGCACCTTGAGCACCTTGAGTAAATGTAACGCCGCTGGCGCCGAGAAGGATCGAATTGATTATCAAGCCTGCGAATACAAATCGCCATCGCGTGAATATTTTCATTCAGTATTAATCCGCCTTTGAATGTTTCGGGAAGCTCTGATTAAGTCCGGATCAAGCAGATCGATTTGCTCGGACCGCAACTTCCGATCATTACAGCCCGCTTCGAACGATGTCGTGCAACCGGATCAGCCCGACGCAGAGCCGCGCTTCATCGACGACCGGCAGCACTGAAATTTGCGAGTTGCGCTCTTCCATCAGTCTTAATGCGTCGTATGCCAGCAAATCGGGCGACGCCACAATCGGATCGCGCGTCATCATCGACGCGCAATTGAGCGAGTCCAAACCGCCGCTCTCCATTTTTCCCAACGCGCGGCGGACATCGCCGTCGGTAATGATGCCGACCAGCCTTCCCGCGCTGTCCACCACATTGACCGCGCCGAGCCCGCCTCCGCTGATGGCCGAAATAATCGCCAGCCAGGCCGCGTCTTCGCCAATCGTCGGATTGTCTTCCGCTCCGTGCATCAGGTCGGCCACCTTCAACGTCAGCCGCTTTCCCAATTGTCCGGCCGGATGGTTCTGCGCAAATTCTTCCAGCGTCCATCCTTTCGTTTGCATCAGCGTCATCGCCAGCGCATCGCCGATCGCCAGGGCAACCGTTGTGCTTGTCGTGGGAGCCAGATTCAACGGACAGGCTTCCTGATCGACAGATGCATCAAGCACGACCTCTGCCTTGCGCGCCACCGTGGAATTGAGGTTTCCAACGATTGCGATGATCGGCACGCGCCGCTGTTTTAGAAAAGGAAGCATCGCTATGACTTCGTCTGTTTCGCCGCTGTTGCTGAGCGCGATGACGACGTCATCCGAATTAACGATCCCGAGCCCGCCGTGCAAAGCGTCTGAAGGATGCAGGTGCAACGCCACGGTTCCCGTGCTGGTTAGAGTCGCAGCGATCTTTTGAGCAATAACACCTGACTTGCCCACGCCAACAAGCAAGATCTTTCCTTTACAAGCGGACAAGAGCTCGATGGCCTGTTCGACCGCGGCGCGATCAAGTCGATTCGCTGTCTGTGCGATTGCGTCGGACTCGATCCTAAGCATTTCGACCACCTGCGAATGATAAGTTTTATCTGTCATGTTGCTGTTTTAGATATACGACCGACAGTGCTAATTGCAAGCGCAGCCGCTCCATTTAGTTTTTACTTCCTGGTTTTTAGTTTTTGGTCTTTGGCCTTCGGCCTCGGGACTTTGGACTTTGGGCTTTGGACCTGAGACTTTCCCCCGCCCGCCTGTTAGAATTTCTTGCAATGCTTGTCCTGGGAATCGAAACTTCGTGCGATGAAACCGCCGCTGCTGTTGTGCGCGACGGTAACAAGATTGTCTCCAGCGTCATTTCATCGCAAGTCGAAATACATAAAAAGTACGGCGGCGTAGTTCCCGAGATCGCTTCACGTGAACATTTGGACAGTGTCGTTCCAGTCGTCGGCGAAGCTTTGTCGCAAGCCAATATTACTCTGAACGACGCAGACGGAATCGCGGTCACTGTCGGTCCGGGCCTGGTGGGATCGCTTTTGGTTGGCGTCTCGTACGCGAAGGCAGTCGCGTTCGCGCTCAACAAACCGCTGGTCGGAGTTAATCACATCGAAGGACACATCTATTCAGTCGTCTTCGAAAATCCGCCGGTCGAGTATCCCGCGCTCGCGCTGGTGGTTTCGGGCGGGCACACCAATCTTTTCCTGATGCCGCAGCCCGGCAAATACAAAGTTGTAGCACGGACTCGAGACGACGCCGCCGGCGAAGCGTTTGATAAAGTCGCCAAGATGCTGGGCCTGGGTTATCCGGGTGGCCCAATCATCGAAAGGCTCGCGCGCGAGGGCGATCCGCGAGCCGTGAAGTTTGCGGTTCCGCGTATGGGCGACGGTCGTCCTGATTTTAGTTTTAGCGGATTGAAAACGGCAGTCTCAAAATACATGCGCGAAAGCGAACTGAAACCGGTCGAGCCAGGAACGGAGGCTTCGAAGCAGGTGAAGGACCTCGCTGCGAGTTTTCAAAACGTAGTGGTGCGTTCGCTGGTAGGAACGATGCAGCGCGTGGCCGAAGAAGTTCAGCCTCGAAATTTGATCGTCGCCGGCGGAGTCGCGTGCAACGGAGCTTTGAGAGAAGCATCCGGCCTCGCCGCGACAAAACTCGGAGTTCCGGTCTACTTCCCCTCTCCCCATCTCTCAACCGACAACGCGGCGATGATTGCCGCGGCGGGAACGGTAAAGCTGAACGCGGGCGAGCGAGCCGGGCTGGACCTAAACGCGGACGTCACGCTCCGTTTGCAGAACTTCGAGCTGGAAGAAGAAGCCCTCAGAACCAGCCGCGTGCGATACCGCTTATGAAGTGCAAATTGCAGCCATTTTTCGTGTGATTTCGATTTCGGTTTAGTGCGTTTAGTGGTTCGTTGCCTGTTTCTCTCAAAACCACAAGTGCAGTTTTGAAAAGAGAAAAACCTGAACCACTAAACAACACGAAACCGAAGTCGAAATCACACGAAGAAGGGCCCGATCAAGAACCAGTTTCTCCAGACATCCGAAAACAATTCGTGCACATTCGGCGGGGACGTAGTGGTACACTCCGACGATAGCCCCTTTCCTCAAAAAACGTTTCAGAACCGCAATCGGAATTTATGAAGTTTTCGTTCAGCTTTACCAAAATAACAGGTCTATTCGGCATCATCGTTTTGCTTCTGACGGCTGCGAGTTTTGACCAGCCGGCGGCCAACCGCGAAGTCCAGGCGCAATCGATACAACCTTCCGCGGTGACGCTTGTCCCGGTCGCAACCGGACTTGCGGATCCGGCGTTTGTTGCGAATGCGAAAGACGGAAGCCACAGACTTTTTATCGCCGAGCTCGCGGGATTGATTAAGGTACTGCAGCCCGGTTCGTCGACTCCGACGGTGTTCCTCGACCTTAGAACACGGGTCATCGCCGGTGGCGAGCTGGGTTTGCTCGGTCTTGCATTTCATCCGCGCTACCAGACAAACGGTCGCTTCTTTGTTTGCTACACACGGAATACCGACGCGGCGACCGTGATCGCGGAGTATCACGTTTCGCCGGGCAATGCGAACACCGCTGACTTCACTGAAACTCCGATTCTTATCATCCCTCCCGAAGAGACCAATCATAACGGCGGCATGATCGAGTTCGGTCCGGACGGCTATCTTTACATCGGAGCCGGCGACGGAGGGTTTAACGGCGACCCCAACAACCAGGCCCAGAACATTACAACTCTTCACGGCAAAATTCTGCGAATCGATGTTGACCATCCGGATGGAATGACGCCGTATTCTTCGCCGGCGGACAATCCGTATTTTGGTCCCGGCGGAGGTCGCGACGAGATCTACGCGCATGGTATTCGAAACCCGTGGCGATTTTCGTTTGATCGTGGCACTGGACAACAGTGGATCGGCGACGTGGGCGAGGGCCAGCGCGAAGAGATCAACATCGGACAGCGAGGCGCGAATTACGGATGGCGAACCTACGAAGGCACGCTTTGCACAAATCTGAATCCGACCGATTGCGTGCCGGGTAATTTCGTCTTTCCCATCGCTGACTACAGTCACACGCTTGGCCGGTGTTCGATCACGGGTGGATACGTGTATCGCGGGACTCGATTCGCAGTGCCGACGGGCGCTTATATTTTTGGTGATTATTGCACCGGCGAGATTTTCACTTTCCAGGGGACGGATCTGACTGTGCAGCTCGATACCACCCAGAACATTTCATCGTTTGGTGAAGACGAGTCAGGCGAAGTTTACGTCTGTACCTTAAACGCGATCGACGGAACCGTCTGGCGGATCGTCAATCCGAACGCGCCGCCGGTCAAAAACAAGGCAGCGGATTTCGACGGCGATGGAAAGACCGATCTGTCGGTTTACCGCAATTCGACCTGTTACGTTCGCCAGAGCGTTAATGGCGCGTTCCGCGCTATATCGCTTGCGACAGCGAGTGACAGGCCTGCACCCGGAGATTATGACGGTGACAGCCGAACTGATCCAGGTCAACTTAGCCCAGGTGGATTCTGGCTCGTTGTGCAGAGTTCGAACAACAGCTTGACCCAGAGCGTCTGGGGAGCAACTGGAGATTTGCAGGTCGCACGTGATTATGATGGAGACGGTAAAACTGATTTAGCCGTTTATCGGCCAGACAACGGCGGTTGGTACATCATTCAAAGCGCTACGGCAACTGTGCGGGCGGAAGCTTTCGGAATCAGTACCGACGACCCGGTGCCGTCGGACTTTGACGGCGATGGCCGCGCGGATCTGGCGGTGTTCCGCAACGGTGTTTGGTACATCAAGCGCAGCTCGAACGGCGCAATTTCGGCGATCTCGTTCGGACTCAGCTCCGATCGACCTGTTCCGGCCGATTACGACGGCGATGGAACCGCGGACGTTGCTGTGTTCCGCAGCGGCGTTTGGTACGCATCGCAAAGTTCGCAAGGATTCAAGGCGGAACAGTTTGGGATTGCGTCGGATATACCGGTGCCGGGCGATTATGACGGCGACGGGAAGTTCGATATAGCGGTCTATCGCTCTGGTGTTTGGTATGTCAGTCAGAGTTCGAATGGGGCAGTTCGAACCGAACAGTTCGGCTCGGCGAGTGACACGCCGGTTCCAGCGGCGTATTGATGTAGTGATGGAGCGCAGGCGGCTCGCCTGCGCTCCATCGCTGACTTGAGCTGATCGAACCTCTGCGACAAACTGAAGTTAGTCGGACATTAGAAGTCACTCCCCTTGCCAGCAATTCGTCAGGCAGCTTAAGATGCCAGCGCCCCTGTTTACCCCCTCAGTAAAGAAAGCGAAGAAGGAACCGAAGCTCGATGACGGTCTGTGTGGATTCTCAGACGAACCTCGCCGGCTGTGCATCGAGCTCAGTAAGACCGGGCCTTGACCATTCGAAACATGATCGCATTTCCAGCTGTCCCAGCAATCAAAGTGAACCAAGCAAATTTTCCGGGAGGAATGTTCTATGAGTAAGCTCAAATTCGTCGCGCTGTGCCTGGTGGCGATGTTCTTAGTAGCGGCTTCGACAATTGATCGAGTCGACGCCAGTCGAGATACAACAAAAGCTGCGACGACGACCGGCGACGAACCGGACGGAACGATAACAATCCAACTTCAACCCGTGATGTCGGGACTGTCCGGACCCGTCCACGTCACAAACGCCGGCGATGGCAGTAATCGTCTTTTTGTAGTCGAAAAAGACACGGGATTGATCAAGGTGCTTCAGCCGGGCGCATCCACGCCAACCGAGTTTTTGAACATCTTGAGCAAACTCAGCATTGGTGGTGAACGCGGATTATTGGGTCTTGCATTCCATCCTCAGTATTCGTCAAACCGTCGTTTCTTTGTTTATTACACGCGGACCGGCGACGGCGCGATCCAGGTTGGGGAATACAAAGTATCTGCTTCGAATCCCAACGTAGCCGACACAGCCGAAACCGTGATTATCACGATTCCGCACCCGACGAATTCAAACCATAACGGAGGCCACCTCGAATTCGGACCGGATGGCTACCTTTACCTGGCGCCGGGCGATGGCGGTTCGGCCAACGATCCACCGCAGAATGGCCAGAACGTAAACGCGCTTCTCGGAAAGATGCTCAGAATCGACGTGGACAACGGAATCCCGTATGCGTCGCCGCCGAGCAATCCATTCTTTGGAGCTACGAATGGAGCGGACGAAGTCTTCGCTTATGGACTCAGAAATCCGTATCGATTCTCGTTTGATCGAGGCGGCACTCGGCAACTTTACGTAGCCGACGTGGGCCAGGGCGCGTGGGAAGAGATCGATATCATCACGATCGGCGCCAACTATGGCTGGCGCATCATGGAAGGAAACCACTGCAACCCGAATTTCAACGGCGGAGTTTGTACACCGCCGGCCAATCACACGCCGCCGATTGCGGAATACAGTTCGGCCAGTCCCAGTACGCGTTGCTCGATAACGGGCGGCTATGTTTACAGAGGCCGGCGCTCTGCGGTTCCGTTCGGTTCGTACATATATGCCGACTATTGCACCGGCGAGATACT
Source organism: Pyrinomonadaceae bacterium (assembly GCA_963702045.1). Taxonomy (GTDB): domain Bacteria; phylum Acidobacteriota; class Blastocatellia; order Pyrinomonadales; family Pyrinomonadaceae; genus JACMLC01. The sequence goes on along the minus strand of OY969701.1, from coordinate 1,634,534 downwards.
GATGCTGAACCCGGCCACAAGCGGCGGGAGTCAGACTCTTCTTCAAGACACTTCGCTCCTGATCACTTCATTCGGTCAGGACGAGGCCGGAGAGCTTTACGTTGTGGGCGGCAGCACGATACAGCGGATCGCCAACCCGAACCCGCCGGCGCTGCGCAACACCGTGGCTGATTTCGATGGCGATCTTCGAACCGATCCCAGCGTGTTTCGTCCTTCAACCGGCGCGTGGTACATCCGGCAGAGTTTCACCAACAGCCTTTCCGGCGCGTTCTTCGGCGCCAACGGCGACACGATCGCTCCGGGTGATTACGACGGCGATGGAAGGACCGATTTGGCAGTTTGGCGCAACGGCGTGTTTTATGTTCTGCGCAGCTCGAACTCTTCGGTACAGGTTCAGCCGTGGGGACAAGCCGGCGACGACGCGCAGGTTGTAGCGGATTACGACGGCGACAGGAAAACCGACTTCGCGGTTTTGCGACCGGGCACGAACCCCGGTGATCCAGTTGCCTGGTACATTCTCGAGAGCTTCAACAACATTCAGCGAAGCTATTTCTGGGGTGTAACCGGTGATTTGGGAGTCCTGGGCGATTACGATGGCGATGGCCTGAATGACGTAACGGTCTATCGTCCCAGCTCGAGCACATTCTACGTTCGCCGAAGCAGGGATGGCGTTCTGATGGGAAGACAGTGGGGCGTCAGCTCAACCGACAAGGTCGTGCCGGGTGACTATGACGGCGATGGAACGACGGATTTCGCAGTGTTCCGATCGCCGACTGCTGCCTGGTACATCTTGAACAGTTTCGATCAATCGTTCCGTGCTCAAGTGTTTGGACTTCCGAACGACCTGCCGGTTCCGGGTGATTACGATGCTGACGCAAAGTCAGACCTGGCAGTTGTCAGAAGCGGCGGCAATCTGACCTGGCACATCCTGCGCAGCTTTAACAACGCAGTGTCGTCGTATGGATGGGGATCCGCCTCAGATGATGTGGTGCCTGCGTACCAAGTACCGTAGACAAGGTTGGATCGGGAGGTAATAGGTTCCCGGACTAAGTAAGAAAAGCTGAGTACGAAAGAGAAATTTCGTACTCAGCTTTTTGTTTAGACACCGAGAACGCTTTCGAGAACTCGCAGTCAGGAAGGGGACCCTGTCCCCGCTTAACATACCCGTGATCGCACGACTCCAGCACACAACTCGTTCTGCGTAACGTAAATGGTTTCGCTTCTCAAGCGGGGACAGGTCCCCTTCCCGGCTGCATGTTTCTCGATCGTTGAATCCTCGCCACGCCGATTACCTGCTACCCTTCTCTGTTAACACCGCTAAGGCGCCAACGGAACCGGCACGTCGCCGCTCATTCCAAAGCTGTGGCTTCTCAACCCGCCGTCCGTGCTTTGCTTTATGTACCACGCGCCCTGGCGGAAAACAGCCACATCGACCCTGCCGTCTCCATCGTAATAGCCCGGCACGGGCACGTCGCCGCTCTGTCCCCAAAGTATCGCTCCGTAATTCAGCGCCGGGTTAAGCGACGTGTACCAATATCCGGTCGACGGTCGGAAGACTGCATAGTTTGCCTTTCCATCGCCGTCGTAATCCGACGGAGTCGGCACATCGCCGTTCGCGCCGAACGTGACCTCCTGAATTCCAAGTAACGATCGCACCACATACCATCTTGCGTTCGAGCCGCGGAATACCGCCAGGTCCGTTCTGCCGTCACCGTCATAATCTTCAGGCGCAGGCACGTCGCCGGTCAGTCCCCACAGCACTGCTCCATAGTTCGTAGCCGGATCGAGCGACGTGTACCAGTAACCCGTCGACGGCCTGTACACCGCAAAGTTTGAGCGGCCGTCTCCGTCGTAATCTCCGACTACCGGTATATCGCCGTTTGCGCCGAACTGCTGATACGCGAAGGCGCCGTCCGAACTTCTCAGGTAATACCAGGTGCCGTTCGCGGGACGGAAAACCGTAACATCGGTTCTGCCGTCTCCATCGAAATCGCCCGCTGCGGGAACGTCGCCGTTGGTTCCGAACGGCACTGCCAGGAAAGTACTGGTCGAGCTGTTTAAGATGTACCAGTAACCGGCTGAAGGCCGAAAGACCGACACGTCGGTGAAACCGTCGCCGTCGAAATCAATCGTCTTGTGTCCGCGCGCGTAGCGACACACATTCAGGATCAGGTTGATTCCGCCACCCGACGTGGCTATGTCGGTGGTTCCGTCGCTGTTGAAATCACCGGTGGCCAGGTAACTAGCTTCATTGAGCCCCAGCAAAGTGGGCGGACTGAACTGGCCTGCGCCGTTACCCAGCACAAAACCGGCTTCATCTGACTGCGTATTAGTCACAACGAGATCGGGTATTGAATCGCCATTGAGATCAGCAGAGGTAATCGAGGCTGGACCCTGGTAGCCCGTAAAGATCTGAGTCTGAGGGCTGAAGCCGCCGGCGCCGTTGCCGAGGAGCAAGTAGGAATAGAGGAAGGCCGCGGCTAAGACGACATCCTTCTTTCCGTCCCGATTGAAGTCGTCGACAACTATGGTTTGCGGACCAAGTGTGAAGTTGAAAAGTCCCGACCGGTTTGTTGCGGGCCCGAACCCGCCCAATCCGTCGCCCATGGCTGTGGACATGAAGCCGGTCGATGTCCCGGCGACCACGTCCAGCTTTCCGTCGCTGTTAAAATCGCCCATCGCCACCGCAGATGGGTTTCCGTCGACTAACACATTAGCGGCCAGCGCCAAACCGCCAAGCCCATCCCCCATCAGAGTTCTGATACTGCTGATGTTGGATGCGGCGACGGCGACGTCGATCTTCCCGTCGTTGTTGACATCGCCGACCGCAACGGCGAGCGCCGATCCGCCAACCGCGTAGACGAGCGGCGGCGCAAACCCTCCGGACGTATTCAACAGAATGGTGACGCTGTTACTTGTGTCGTTGGCAGTGACCAAATCACGCAATCCATCGTTATTGAAATCGGCGATCGCGAAATGTCGCGGATTAGCTACTCCCGGTCCGGTCGGATAAATCGTCGATGAAGAGAGACCGCCAGCACCGTCGCCTAAACGTAATGCGACGCCCGATGTTGAAGCGGTAACTACGTCAACTTTGTTGTCGTTGTTGAAATCGTCGCTGACCAGAAAACCCGAGCCCGACCCAATCAGCGCCGGGTTTTCGAAGTTTCCGGCGCCGTCGCCGAACGCAAGCGTTACGCTATGAATTGCGGTCGCGCTGGCTATTAAGTCGAGCTTGCCATCGCTATTGAAATCCGCCAGTGCGATCCCGCGTGGCACCAATGCAATTCGAAAGTTCTTAGTCAGCGCTACGCCGCCCATTCCGTCGCCGAATTCGACCGATGCGGTCGAGCTGGTCACGTAGACAGAGACGATGTCGTTCTTTCCATCCTGATTCATATCGGTGAGTATCAGGTTGGTCTTTCCCACGCCGGTAACAGGTCCCAGCACGAACCCGCCCGATCCATTCCCGAACAAGACACTGTGCCCGCCGACAGTCGGAAAGTTTTGGTTGGCAATTACCAGGTCGAGCCTTGTGTCGCTATTGAAATCGCCCACCGCGATTGAGAGCGGTCGGGTACCTACGCCGGTACTGAAACTCGACCCCAACGCAAATCCGCCAAGCCCGTCTCCAAGAAACACGGTCACGCTGCCAGAGTTCGTGTTGGCTGTTATCAAATCGGTCTTGCCATCTCCGCTGAAGTCATCGGCGACGATGTACGACAGGCCGGCGCCGGGCGTCGAAAAAGTGAACGGCGCATCGAAGCCTCCGATCGGGTTAGACAGAATGATTGTTACGGTCGAACCGGAATTGGCAGTCGCGATGTCAAGTTTGCCATCTGCGTTGAAGTGCCCGAGTGTGACATTTTCGGGCCCCTGAGGGATCGAAAAGTTCGTACCCGAAAATCCCCCGGCACCATTTCCCAGCAGGACTGTTATGTTGTTCGATTCGCGGTTGACAGAAACCAGATCCAATTTGCCGTCGTTATTCAGATCGCCCTTAGTCAAGTGCTTGGGGCCCTGGCCGACTGGAGTCGCAAGTGGACTTCCAAAACTTCCGGCACCGTTGCCCAACAAGACAGTCACTGTACCGCTGTAAAAGTTTGTGGATGCGACGTCGACCTTTCCATCGTTATTGAAGTCGCCCGCGGCGATCGACAACGGCCCCGAGCCGATCAGGAAATCCCTGGGCGCTATGAAGTGGGGCCCGCCGCAACCGGAAGCGTAGATGGTGGCTGCCTGCCAACTCAGCAAGGAAACCAGGAACATACCCATTAAAGATGATTGTATGAATATTCGATTTTTCAATGTGGACTCCATGTGAGTAAGGTCTGACTAATCTTTAATAGAATATTAGGAAGGAGCATGACTTCTGCGTGTTAGAACCGGACGAAAGGGTAGCATAACGCTCAGCAGGTAAGGACTTGAGACAAAGAGTCGTGGGGTGACCTAATTTTGCGAGAGAACTCGGCAGAAGAACTTTCATCACATAATTGAAGTGTCTACTTTTGCTCACTCTCAACTGTCCATCCTGTCAATCGCAGTAGACTAAAATTCTTCTCTCAATATTTCAGCGTTGATATCTGCCGGTATTTTTCGCCGCCAGTCATCGCAAAGTCTGCGGCATATTGCTTGCTTCAGTACGTTGTTACCCGACATCAGTATTAAGCTTCATGAGTTCTCGCCTCATGAACTCCTAAACCTAATCAACAAACTTAACCGTCCGTTCCTCTCGATCTCAACCAGGAGAACGAGATTCAGGGCAATCCCATCATCGCGGACATAGATGGAGACCAGGAGGTAGAGATTATCAGGCCGTGTGAACAGGGCAGCACCACTTATAACCGGCCTATGCCGCTTTACGGCAGCGACGGTACGGAGGGCACAGACCCGCCCGGTTTCGCGCGCTTGGTGCTCTCCAACAATCCAGGCGGTTGGTCAGACCCGATTCGCTCGACACCCGCGGTTGGCGATGTGGATAAGGACGGAAAAGTTGACCTGCTCGTTGCTGCGGGCGGAAGTATCTATTACTGGAATCTCCAACGGCCTTACCGAGGCAACTTGAGCCATTGGCCCATGTTCCAACACGACCTGCGCAATACAGGCGTGACCTCACCCCCAACCGTCGGCGACATCTACATGCAGGACGCGCCGACGGATGTGGGCAACGAGCCGAATTCCAACAACACAGAGAGTGAAATCTGGACCAGCCCTGATCTCTGGAACTGCCGGAGCAACCCGACTTGTACTTCAAACGAGAATCCCGAATATCAAATAGACGGTTTCAACTACATGCGCGTCAGGATACGTAATCGCGGTTGTGCTCCGTCGCAGCCCGCGAAGGTTCGTCTCTACTGGACAAGGGCGAGGACGAATGAGGCCTGGGACACAGACTGGGTCAACTCCGGCGGCGGATCCGCGACTCAGCCTTTGGGCAATGAAATCACGACTGGCGGTGGATTAACGATTCCTTCCATTCCCGCCGGAGGCACTATCGTCCTAACGCAGGCCTGGTCGGCTCCGAATCCTGCGTGGGAGGGCTACCACCAAACGGGAGTTGACTGGCAGGGCTATCCGATGATCTGCCTCCTCGCCCGCATCGAATCCGCAGGCGACCCGATGCTGGCCGAATCTTTTGGCCCGATCGTGTCAAATATTTTCAACAACAATAACATCGTCACGCGTAACACCTACCTTACTAACCTCAATCCGGGCAGACCTGCGAGCGATCATGTGACGGTGATGGTGCGTAATCCCGGACTGGCAGAGGCATACGCCAATCTAACTTTAGGCCCTGAGAGGTCTTCCGCACAGCCGCCGTTTCATCAGTACGGCGACTTGACTCTCGCTCTTGAACCGAATCTCTGGAACAGTTGGGCCAAAGGCGGATTTCGCGGATATGGCTTTGTCATTTCAGGAACCAGAGAAATACGTGTCACGGAGGCGCGCGGCGCTCGGCTGGAAGGCATCCAGTTGGGGCCGGGAGAGAGAGCGCTCGTGGGTGCCCATTTTCAAATAAGGGTTTTTAGTCCGGTGATAGATGGCCGACAGTTCAAGTTCCTGCTTACGCAATCTCATGAACAGCCGAACGAAAGACCAAAGATTGACGGCGTTGTGATTTTTGAAATCAACACCAACCTGAGCACCGCTCCGGCGATTGAGAAATGAGCGGAGAATGAAATTAAGGCAAGGCTTCCTCGCCGCTATTCGCTATTAAGATTAGTCTCAAAGAAGTTTCACTCACCAAGGAGACGTCATGCTAGCTATCTCAATCTTCACACCTCGACGCGGGACGATGCTCTGTTCCCTGGCGCTGCTTACAATATTAGCTGCTCTCAGTTTTGCTCCGCGAACCGTTGAGGTCGCGAGCCTCGATCACGAGAGGCAGCAGACACCGCAAGCAGTCTTTACCAACTCCGGCCCGATTACGATCAACGACGCATCGATTGCTTCGCCTTATCCTTCAAACATCGTCGTTTCCGGCATCGCCGGCAGCATCCCGAACACACCGGGCAGCGTCAAGGTGACGCTCTGCAATTTTAGCCATAGCTTCCCGGATGACGTGGGCATTGTGTTGGCCGGGCCGACCAACGCAGCTTTGCTGATTCAGAATGGAGCGGGTGACGACCCTGATATGGTCAATGTCACCTACACGCTCAGCGATACGGGCGCGACCATCCTGCCTGACTTGACCGCCTGGATAACAAACACCTATAAGCCCACTACTTATTACATCAACGATTCTTTTCCTTTTTCTGGGCCGGGGCTGGCGTACGGTAGTCCCGGGCCGGCGGGAGGCGGGACAGCCACTTTCAATTCCGTCTTCGGCGGGACCAATCCGAACGGCATCTGGAAGCTGTATGTAGTCGACTTTGAATCGATGGACATGGGCATGATTGGTTGCGGCTGGAGTCTGGAGATTAATGCCGCGCCGGTCGTCACGCCGCCTCGCGAGATGGACTTTGACGGCGACAACAGATCGGATGTGGCCGTTGTGCGCAACACGGGCGGCGGGCCTGGGGGTCAGGTGACCTGGTTCATTCAAAATAGCAGCGCCACTCCTCTCTTCACATTCCTACCCTGGGGCATCGGAACAGACCATGTTGCGCCCAAAGATTATGATGGCGACCGCAAGACGGACATCGCTGTCTGGCGCGGCGGTGCGCCCTTTAGCTCTTACTTCTTTATCCTGCAAAGTCTGAACAACACGCTGCGGACAGACCAATTCGGGCAGCTTGGTGATGACTGGACTGTGGTCGGAGACTATGACGGTGACGGCAGATCCGATCCCGCGACTTATCGCGCAGGTCTGAATCCGGGCAACCCGAGCTTCTTTTACTATCGCTCAAGCGTCAACGGATTAATCGTCTTTACTCAGTGGGGACAGAACGGGGACATTGCAATTCCCGGCGACTTTGACGGAGATAGGAGGAGCGATTTTGTCGTCCAGCGCAACGCGGGCGGTGGTCAGGCAGCCTTCTATTTTAATAATACCGTTTCGGGACAATCGAGCCTGCTCTACGGGATGCCTACGGATTTAGTCGCGCCGGGAGATTACGACGGGGATGGCAAGACGGACATCGCTGTCGTTCGCGGCGCGAGCGGCGTGTTTCAATGGTACATACACCGGAGCAGCGACGGCGGGACCAGCTCCTACAGCTTCGGACTCGCTGCCATTGACCTTGCAGTGCAAGCTGACTACGACGGCGACGGCAAAACGGACGTCGCTGTCTGGCGTCGGGGTCTAGACCCATCCACGTCCGGATACTATTGGCTGCGTTCGTCGGACGGCACTGTCGGGGCGCATCAATGGGGACAGAATGGCGATTATCCTGTGGCGAACTATAACGCACACTGACAACTTGTACTTTGCGGCGACTATCGCGAACATAAAACTAGAGCCGTTCTACTGCGAGGGTAGAACGGCTCTTTGTCGCCGTTAGGTTATCGAGGCGGTGCCTTTCGGCAATCGTAACCTAGGGGCGAATTCGTGCAACTTGTTCGGATGACGCAGGAAGCGTTAACGAAATGTTTCTGGCGAACTTGACTGGATTGTTCGCCTCTAGCTCGATGTCGATCACATCACCCTCGCGCAGATCCTTCAAAGAAACCGCCCGACCTTCTACGCTGACCTGGGTGTCGCGTCGATCGATTGCGATCACGTGTTCGACACCTGTTTGCGCGAAAACAGAAATTCGGCTGTCTGTCACCTCGACCACGCGCGCATCGACCAATCGTGTATCCGTGTCTTCGATATCAGTATCGATATCTTGCGCTGCGGTTGAAATCGCGGAGAGAAGTACTAATGCGACTGCGCTAACTAAGACTGAAATCCTGGGCTTCATCGTCATCTGCTCCATTCTCGATTACAAGATTGACGATATTCTTGTGAGCAACACACATGCCGCGGGTACTAATATCCGTTTCACCCTTTGAAAATCGAACCTGCAAGACGCTTGCAACGTGAAGTGAACAAAAGCAGGTCACGGAGTACGTACGATGAGGGACGAATTGTATGATTGCGAAACGCCCGACGCGTCCGACGAACTTTAATTTGTCGCTAACTTCAGCAGGGCGCGATTTACCAAGTCAACGACAAACTGAAGTTTGTCGGACAAAAATGTGTCCCGTAGGGACGACCGATCTAACAGACTCAATCATCCCTACGGGACGCAGATTTTCTTGCTAACGGTTGCAGGCCGTAAACGACCTGACGAAGCTCGATCGTCGCCATATTAGTTAGGCGACGAAACACCCCTATCCAAAAATATCGCGAACCTTGTCCATCAAACCTTTATCGTCAAGATCCTTGGTTTCCACTTCGGCTAACTGCTCGAGAAGTTTTCGTTGTTCTCGCGTCAGCGTCGTCGGCGTCACCACCGTGACCGAAACGAAGAGATCTCCACGACCGCGACCGCCGAGAACAGGCATTCCCTGCCCCTTCATTCGAAAGACGGTCCCGGTTTGAGTTCCGGCAGGAACCTTTAACTGCTGCGACGCTTCCAGCGTCTGTACGGCTATTTCGGAACCAAGCGCAGCCTGCGCGAACGTGACCGGCACAGCGGAGTAGAGGTTGCTTCCCTGTCGCTCGAACTGATCGTGTTCGCTGACATGAATCACAACGTACAGATCGCCGCTGCCGCCGCCTTGCGTTCCGGCTTCGCCTTCGCCCGCGATGCGTAGACGCGAACCGGTCTCGACACCCGCCGGGATCTTCACTTCCATCGTCCGCTCTTGTTCGACACGACCCGCGCCCTGGCATGTCTCGCACGGAGTCTTAATGAGTCTTCCGGTGCCGCGGCAGTTCGAACAGGTACGCGCCACCGAGAAAAATCCCTGCTGATACCGCACCTGCCCGCTGCCGGTGCAGGTCGGGCAAGTTTCGGGTTGTGTGCCTTCCGCGGCGCCCGAGCCTTTACACTTGTCACAGGCTTCCAATCTGGGGATACGCAGATTGGCGGTCATTCCCTTGGCCGCCTCTTCCAGCGTGATCTCCAGATCATATCGGAGGTCGCTGCCGCGCTGGGCCGCGGTTCGCCGCGATCCGCCGCGCCCGCCGCCAAAAACGTCACCGAATCCAAACAGGTCGCCGAGTATGTCTTCGATCCCGCCGAATCCGGGCGCGCCCCATCCGGCGCCCGCGCTGCTCGAGACGCCCGCGTGTCCGAAACGATCGTAGCGTCTGCGCTGTTCTGCATCGGACAGGACCGAGTAAGCCTCGGCCGCTTCCTTAAATTTATCTTCCGCCTCCGCATCGCCAGGATTCTTGTCCGGATGGAAACGGACAGCCAATCGCCGATACGCGCTCTTGATTTCCTGATCAGCCGCTGTGCGAGTGATGCCCAGTACTTCGTAATAATCACGTTTGCTCATAATAAAAGCAGAAGTCAGGAGTCAGCATTTAAGATTCAGAAGTAGCGAGGTCCATTCTGAGTCCTGAATTCTGACTCCTGATTCCTGTAATTCGTATTCTACCTAGCCCTCGTCAATGTTGGAAGCGCCGCCGACCGGCGAATTGATCATCGCATTTGTAATTTGCAGCCCGAGCATTTCAACTTCTTCCGTTGCTCGCCGGACTTCATCGGGATCGTCCGAACGCGCAGCCGATTCGCCCTCGGTCAGCGTTCGTTGCGCGCTGCGGCGTTCTTCGCTGCTTAACGATTCCCCGAATTCGGTCATCGCCCGGCGCGTGTTTCGAACCAGGCTATCGAGTTTGTTTCGCAGACCGATTATCTCGGTGGTGCGCCGGTCAGTCTCGATCGAAGTCTCGGCTTCGGAAATCAACCGATTTATCTCGTCCGGCGAAAGTCCCGACGTGGGGGTGATTCGCATTTGTTGCTCTCGGCCTGTCGTCTTATCCTGCGCCGAGACGGACACGATTCCGTTCGCATCGACTTCAAAACCAACTTCGATCTGTGGAGTTCCACGCGGGCTGGGCGGAATGCCGACCAGCTCGAACTTTCCTAACGAACGGTTGCCCTGCGCCACTTCGCGCTCGCCCTGCAGAATATGAATCTCGACCGAAGACTGGTTATCCACCACGGTCGTGAAGATCATGCTGTTACGCAAAGGAATCGTCGAATTGCGTTCGATAAGTTTGGTGAAGAGGCCACCGCGAGTTTCCAGGCCGAGACTGAGCGGAAGCACGTCCAACAGAACTATGTCCTTCACTTCGCCGGTAAGCACGCCGCCCTGGATAGCCGCGCCCATGGCCACGACTTCGTCTGGGTTTATCTCGACCGACGCGTCTTTGCCAAAGATCTCCTGAACCGTCCTGCCGATGATCGGAGAACGTGTCTGGCCGCCGACTAGAATTACTTTCTCGATGTCGGTGGGTTGAAGCTTTGCGTCCCACAGCGCTTTCTGACACGGCTCGATCGTCTGTTCCACCAGATCGGCAACGAGCTGTTCGAACTCGTCCCGCGTCAGCATCTTGTTGAAGTGTTTCGGGCCGGATGCGTCCGCGGCGATGAACGGCAGATTGATGTTGGTCTCGGTCGCCGACGACAGTTCGCACTTGGCCCGCTCGGCCGCTTCCTTCAGCCGCTGCAATGCCAGCCGATCGTTTCGCAGGTCTATGCCGGTGTCTTCGCGAAACTTGTCTGACATCCAGGTGATGATTCGCTCGTCGAAATCCTCGCCGCCCAGAAACGTGTTGCCCGAAGTCGAGAGCACTTCGAAGACGCCGTCGTTCATTTCGAGAATCGAAATATCGAACGTTCCGCCGCCGAGATCATAAACAACGATGCGTTCCGCTTCCGATTTGCCGAGACCGTACGCAAGCGCGGCCGCCGTCGGCTCGTTGATGATTCGCTCGACCTTGAGCCCCGCAATCTTGCTCGCGTCCTTGGTCGCCTGGCGCTGCGTGTCGTCGAAATAGGCCGGGACCGTGACGATCGCCTCGGTTACCGCCTCGCCGAGGAAATCTTCAGCAGCCGCCTTCAGTCTCTGCAAAACGATCCCGGAGATCTCCTGCGGACTGTAGGTACGGCCCTGCACGCGAATGTGAGCGTCACCGTTCGGCGTGTCCACAATTTCGAACGCGGCGGAGTCTCGCATCCGCTGAACTTCCGGCGAGTTGTACTTTCTGCCGATCAATCGCTTGACCGCGTAGACAGTATTTGTCGCGTTGGTGACGGCCTGTCGCTTTGCGATCTGGCCTACTAGACGCTCGCCCTTATCGGTAAAGCCGACGACTGTGGGAGTCGTGCGTCCGCCTTCTTTGTTAGGCACGATCTGAACTGCTCCGCCCTCCATAACCGAGACGCAGCAGTTTGTCGTACCTAAGTCGATGCCGATTACTTTTCCCATAATTTTCTAAAGTGGCTAATGGAGAGCGACAGATGATCGGAAATACGCGCTGGAGGTAAATGAGGTTTCGTAATCAGATTTGTCACCGATCACTCTCGGGTTGAAACTTTGACCATCGCGGGGCGGAGGAGCTTGCCTCCCAGCAGATAGCCACGCAGAAGTTCCTGGGTCACCGTATCTGGCTCTACGTCCCCGCTTGGTTCTGTCGCGACAGCTTCATGAAGGTGTGGATCAAACGGGTGGCCGACCGCGGCCACCGGCTGGACACCCAAATCTTCCAGCACATCGTTTAGTTGTTTGTAGATCAGTTGAACGCCGTGAAGAAAGTGCGCGAATTCTTTCGATTCCGACTTCTCCCAAAGCGCTTCTGCCTCTAACGCCCGGCGCATGTTATCCATTACCGGCAAGAGTTTGCCCACGACATCGCCGACCATGCGCTGATACGTATCGCCCCGTTCTCGTTCGGTCCGTTTACGATAGTTATCGAAGTCCGCTTGCCTGCGCGATATCTTCTCGATCAGGTCCTGTCGATCCGTCTCGATCCGTTTAAGTTCTGAACGCGTTGCGATCAGTTCGGCCAGCATGGGTCCCGGCGGAATCGCCTCGCCCGAAGCCGATGCGTTGTCATTATCCGGCGCGTCGGCGGCGGGGCTGGTTGCTTCGCCGCCATCGGCTGGTTCCGTCGCAGCTCGTACCGCAGCGGCGTTCGAGTCTCCGGTCGTTTCGACGCCCGGCTGGAAAGCGGCATCGCCCTGATCGGCGAACTCTTCACCAGTTTCTTCTGACGAAACTGCGTCAAGGTTGTTCGAGTCATCGGGACTGCCCTGCTGTTCGTCCTTATCACCCTCTTCGTCGGTAAATCGTACCGGGATGCGATTGGATTTTTTCTGTTTCTTATTGAGAATCATTGATCTACTCGAACTTCAGGGGATCGTATAAGGATTTTGTTCTGTCCGGGCCGCCGGTGATGTTCTTTAACTTGAGGCATTCTCTTCGCGCAACAACCGCTCGATCAGCCTCGCCATGTAGTTTACAACAGTTATCATTCGCGAATATTCAATTCGCATTGGGCCAACCACGCTGAGGGTTCCGCCGGCTTCGCCATTGCCGGTTCGGTACGGCGTTGTGATCACAGTGCAATGCTGCATCGACGGGAACGCGTTTTCCGAGCCGATGACGATCTGTACATCGCCGGGAACCAAACTGTCGCGACCAACGCATTCGTTCAGAATCTTGACCAGCCGCGACTTCTCTTCAAAAGTTCGAAACAGATCGCGCATTCGCTCTGCATCTGAAAATTCCGGCTTGGTCAAAATATTTGACGCGCCTTCGACGTAGACTTCGCCGGTGTCCTCTTCGCCTTCCAAACTGCTTTGGCAAAGCAGGATCGCGTTTCGAAGCAGCGTGTCGTAAAGCGCTTTTTCCTGGCGCATGAGCTCAAGGATTTCGCCTCGAATTGCCAACAGGCTCTTCCCGGCGAATTCGGTGTTGAGATAACGAGCCGTCTGCTCCAAATCTTCCTGGCTTAGCTTTTCATCCAGACGAATTATTTTGTTGTGAATTACATTTGGCGACGACACAAGCACGACCAGAATCCGGTTGTCGGCCAATTGGACGAACTGGATATGCTGCAAACGGTCGCCGCCAAGCGATGGCGAAATGACGATTCCCACGTTTTCAGACAGCTCAGAAAGAAGACGCGATGTTTTTTCGAGCAATCTGTCGGGAGCATCGGTGTGTTCGCCGCCGGTAATTCCCAGCAGCGAGTTGATGGCCGTCAAGTCTGCCTTTGAAAGGCGTGTGTCCGAAAGCATGTGATCCACATAAAGCCTGTAGCCGCGGTCGGTCGGGATGCGTCCCGCCGATGTGTGCGGCTGTTCGACCAGGCCTGCTTCTTCCAGCTCGCCCATAACGTTGCGAATCGAGGCGGGACTCCAACCAGTTGCGTGCGCAAATCGGTCCGACAGAGTTCGCGACCCGACCGGCTCGCCGGTTACCAAATGTTCCTTGATAATCGCTGAAAGAATGGCTTGTCCGCGCGCGTCTGGGAGGTTTGGCAAAGCTTGTGAACTCGAAATGCGATTGGTCATTGTGACATTGTGATCGGGGCTAAGTGGAATTGATTGGCGCGAACATCGACGGCTCTGAAAGTACGACAGAGCGCTCTTAAATTGAATAACACTCTGACTTCTGGCCTGTCAACAAATCATTATGAGCGAGTTAACGCGTTGAATTCGCGCCCTCTCAATCCACGGCAAATTATACGAAACGAGGGCGAAGCGGGCAAAGTGTCGGACAAAACTTCAGTTTGTCGTTGACGTCGAAATCGTGCCCGGCGCGGGTCATCGACAAGCTAAAGCTTGTCGGACATAACGAACCAGTCCCCCCGCCTGCCCCTATTTAATGGCCTGCTTGGATTTAGATGCCGAACCGCGCGGAAAGATCAGTTTGAGCAAGGTAAATCGCTCTCTGCGTGCGACTTAAGTCGGCCCCTAAAATCGACCCGGCGGGGGCAAGCTTCGTCACAAAACTAGATTTTGAATCCCATCAACGGCTTAGAGGCACTCCTCCCGCAACTGTTTGACGCGGGTTCCGACGGACTCGTAATATCGCTTGCGAAGCGTCAAGCCGCCTTCCTCGCGAACGATTCGGCTACAGGGGACTTTTTACCCGATCTGCCGCTGGCTGTTTTAGGCACCGGCGTGGGTGCTGATCTAACTTTTTTGCCCTTTTCCTGGGGATTTTCAGATGCCGCGTACTCAGAACCACCTGGATAAACTCTTTGCGGACGCTTTTCGTCAGCTAGAGCCGAAACGTTCGATTCCCGAAATAGAAGTCAAATTCTATCCATATGCAGGCCTAAACCACACGATTCGGCTTCGATCTGGTCGAATTTACGTTCGAATTTCTGACATTTTTAAGAGTGCCCCGCGAGATGTCCATCGAGCGCTGGCTTTCATTTTGGTTGCGAAACTGCTTTCCCGAAGAACACCGGATGTTCACGAGCGCGCCTATCGCGACTATGCCTATTCGCCGCAGATCCTTCGAGCTTCAGACATCGCGCGTCGACGGCGTGGGCGAAAGATGATCTCGACGTCCAGAGGGCGGGTCTACGATTTGGAGAAGATATTTTCGCGGCTGAACCGGCTTTACTTTGACAAGAGTTTGGAAAAGCCCGTTTTGACGTGGTCGCAACGGCGAACCCGTAGAATTCTTGGGCATCACGACCCGGTTCACAAGACGATTGTCATAAGCAAGACGCTGGACGGGCGCGATGTGCCGGAATGGTTCGTCGAGTACATTGTCTACCACGAGATGCTGCATATTAAGCATCCAGCGCGGCTCATTAACGGGCGGCGTTACTACCACACAAACGCGTTTCGCAACGAGGAGCAGCGGTTTCCTTATTACGACCAGGCTCAGCAATGGCTGGACCGGGTTGCGCGGTTGAACCGCGCGTCACGCTCGCGCGCTGCGTGATGGAAGTTTTTGGAACCGGTAAAGAGGTTGAGCGTGTTTGGGTATAAGTAGGTGGGCTCCTGCGAAAGAGAGCGAGTGTTCGAAGGAAGTTGATGAATTTCACTTCCCCGGACGCTCGCTCTTTTTGTGTATTTACAGACTTGTCTTTTCTCTTCGATCTGAAGGTTGGTAGCGAGTTCGGTTGAAGTTCAGGTGAACACTTGTAAAAGTGTAGGCCTCCCGCAAAGACGCAAAGGCGCAAAGGAAAATCGCAAAGTCATTGAAAGCTAAACTTCTTTGCGGCTTTCCTTTGCGTCTTTGCGTCTTTGCGGGAACCTGTTTTTCCTGCGCAATATTCGAAATTGTCCCCCTAGCCTACAATGCTCCGGCTGGACAAATCGAGTAGCTGCCCCTAGACTACGCGGTCTGCTATCTGACCGCCTTGTGCGGCAAACTGAAATATTCTAATTCGGAGATCGCAATAACCTTATGGCAATACCAGCAACACAGATCCGCCGAGGCATGGTGATCGTATTCGAAGGCAAGCCATGCAAAGTCGTGGATTTTCGTCACCATACTCCCGGCAACCTTCGAGCTATGGTCCAAACCAAGCTTCGCGACATTCGTACGGGCTCGTCTTTCGAACATCGCTTTCGCTCGGCAGACACGGTTGAGCGTGCAGCGCTTGAGCAACACGACATGGAGTATCTCTACTCGGATGGTTCGCAGCATCACTTCATGAACACCGAGAACTACGAACAGATCGGACTGAGCGAAGAAGATTTGGGAGACGCTACGCAGTGGTTAACTCCCGGGTTGAAAATCCAGGTCGAGTTTTACGAAGGCGCGCCGATCGGCGTTGAATTGCCGCCGTCGATGGAATTGACTGTGACCAGCACCGAACCGACGATGAAGGGCGCGACAGTTTCGAACGTTAACAAGCCGGCCACACTCGAGAACGGCGTGACGATTACGGTTCCGCCTTTTGTCAACGAAGGCGACCGGATCCGCGTATCGCCGTCCGAGTCCAGATATATCGAACGAGCCAAGTAGTCCAGTGACGAGCGACGAGTGACAAGTGAATGCTTATTGCTCGTCACTTGATCACTCGTCACCATGTATCTTCTCTACAGCATTCTTCTCACCCTCGGCGTGGTCGCGCTGCTGCCACGATTCATCTACGACGCATTCAGACACGGAAAGTATGTCGCCGGCCTCGGTCAGCGTATGGGGAATGTTCCGCCGATTGACCGAAATAGTGGCCCGGTAATTTGGCTTCATTGTGTATCGGTAGGCGAAACTCAGGCGGCTCGTCCGCTTGTTCGTGAACTTCGTCAGTCTTATCCAGCCTCGAACATAGTCATCTCAACAACTACACTGACCGGCCAGCGGCTGGCCCACGAGGTTTTTCGCGACGACGCCGCGCAGGTCATTTACTTTCCTTTCGATTGGCGATGGACGGTTCGCCGCTCGCTTCGTGCGATTCGACCTTCGACCGTTCTGATAATGGAAACCGAATTGTGGCCGACGTTCCTGCGCGAATGCAGAAGGCAGAACATCAAGACGGCGATCGTGAACGGTAGGCTTTCCGAACGCTCGTTTCGACGTTATCGGCTGATCCGGCGTTTCATTCACCTTGTCGTTAATGATCTCGATTTGGCATTGATGCAGACCGAAGCCGATGCGACGCGGATTCGTGAGCTCGGTCTGGAAGAAAGTCGCGTGGCGGTTTCTGGCAATATTAAGTTCGATGCCAATTCAGATGATTCCGGAAAAGTGTTGACCGAAGAGATTCGACGCCGGTTTGCGCTGGATGACGGGCGGCCATTGATCGTCGCTGCCAGCACGCACGCGCCGGAAGAGCGAGTAGCGATCGATGCATTTCGCCAGGTCGCTGCGAATGGACGGCCGGCGGCGAGACTTCTGATCGCACCGCGACATCCCGAACGTTTCGCCGAAACTGCTGAGTTGCTTGAATCGTCTGGTTTGAGATGGGCTCGGCGTACGGCAGAGGCCGCACAGTCGGATGAAGTGGCGGACGCGATTCTGCTCGACAGCATCGGCGAACTCCGCTCGGTCTACCCGCTGGCTGAATTGGTTTTTGTCGGAGGCAGCATCGCTGCGACTGGCGGCCACAATGTGTTGGAGCCCGCCGCCGCCGGCGCTTGTATAGTTACCGGTGCGCATACTCATAACTTCGCCGCGATCATGGAAGCATTCATTGCAGCCGAGGCGCTGGTGCAACTTCCAGCTGTCTCGGAGAACGACGCTGCGGAGTTGTTGGCAACGGTATTGAGCGAACTACTCGATAACGAGAAGAAAAGAACTGTGCTTTCAAAGCGAGCTAAGACGCTCTTCGAACAAAATCGAGGCGCGACAATGCGGACGGTGAAGCTGTTGGCGGAAATAATGTCCGACAAACTTCAGTTTGTCGCTCGGGATCGACAAGCTGACCCACTGCCTGAATCTGTGCCAGCGCCCCCGTATTCTGGATGACTACCGCGAACATCTTCCTTTCGCCATTGTCCATTTTGTACGGCGCGGCCACTCGCGCCCGGCTTGCGCTCTATCGTTCCGGCGGCATAAAGACAACGCGCATCCCCGCACCTGTTATCAGCGTTGGAAACATAACGACGGGCGGGACCGGCAAGACTCCGCTGGTGGCGTGGATTGCGCGTCAGCTTGCAGAATTGGATCAGCGAGTTTGCGTGCTGACACGCGGCTACGGTCGCGAAAATGAATCCGAACAAGTTCTAGTTTCCGACGGCGCGCGCGTATTGGCGGACTCGCGCGAAGGTGGCGACGAGCCGCGGCTGCTAGCGGAGATGTTGCTGGGCAAAGCCGCGGTCATCAGCAACGCAAATCGGATTGCCGCCGCCCAATGGGCGATCGAAACGCTTCATAGCACCGCGTTCATTCTCGACGACGGATTTCAGCATCTTGCGCTCGCACGCGATCTTGATCTACTGGTCATCGATGCGTCCAATCCATGGGGAGGCGGACGACTGCTCCCCAGCGGTCGGCTTCGCGAACCGCTTTCCGGTCTTGCGCGAGCCGACGCGATCGTCATTACACGATCGGAACTGGCGGCCGATATCAGCGCGCTGAGCGAAGAAGTTAAGAGACTGAGCGCCGGCCGTCCGATTTTCATTTCCAGAACAAAGTTAGTTGGACTTCGTCCCGTCAACCCCACCCACGAAAAGTTCGTCACAAACATCCCTCAGCCGATAGCGGCATTCTGCGGAATCGGTAACCCGCAAGCCTTCTTCGCTCAACTTCGCAGCGACCATACGCTCGTTCATTCCAAAAGCTTTCGCGATCACCACGTGTACACACAGTCGGACATCGACACATTCGTCGCGGACTCGCAAAGAAGCCATGCGCAATCGATTGTTACGACTGCAAAGGATGCCGTGAAGCTGAACGGATTGAAGTTCGGAGTTCCGTGCTACGTCAGCGAAATCGATATGAGCTTCGACAACGAGCAGGAGTTGATAGGAATGTTAAAGAAGACTACAGAAAGAAACCGCGGTACCGCCCAAGGTGAAGAGCCTTCAAGTCGGTAAATGCAGGACACAGGACTCAGGACACAGAACTCAGAAGTCAGAAGTTCCGTCATTCTTCCAGGTTCGGTATCCTGAGTCCTGAGTCCTGTGTCCTGTGTCCTATGTTCTGTGTCCTGTATCCTGTGTTCTCTCGCTAAGGTGAGTTCGCGCCACCCTGAGTTCCCTCAGTACCTGACGCAGGTCGCTGCGGACCCTTCCGCATTTTTGTAGTCGGCGACGGTAGCGGTGGCGGATCACCAACATCCACTTTTGGCGGCGCGGTCTGGGCCGGTGGGTTGTTCTGCCCGTCGTTGTTGTTGTTGGCGTTCGAGTTTGAAGGGTTGGCTCCGCCCGAGTTGCTGTTCGTTTGCGAATTGTCGTTGGTGTTTATGTTGGGATCGCCGGGCGGTATCGATGGCAATTCACTGTTCTGATTTTGATTCGCGTCCGCCGTATTTGAGTTGGTGTTTATGTTCGTAGTCGTTGGCGGCGAATTCGGAGCGATTCCCTGCTCGCTCTGTCCGGTCGGACGGCTTCCCGGCTGCACCGGCTGGCTATTCGGATCCACAGTCAGCGGTGGCGTCTGGGCATCAACTTCGGGACGCCTGCTCATCAACGCGTAGAGAACGCCGCCGATGATGATCAGTCCGGCCAGCGCGATGAACGCCATTCTCCAGGCCTTCCATCCTTCTGCGGGCGGTGGTGGTGGAACCGGCTCTAATCTCTCATAGCTTACCGCCGTAACCGCGGGCCTCGCCCGGACCATCGTCTCTTCGTCGAAGTCTTCCGTCATCGTTGTGCGCGGCGCGTCATTTGGGCCAGTCGGAACAACGATCCGGTTTGTGTCGCGCGAAGTTTGGCGAGTATCCGCAGCGACCGGTAAAGCTAGCGAGACATTTTCCCCGGCCGCGTGAGTTAAAGCTTCCGAGAGATCACCCGCCGATTGAAATCGATCTGCGGGGCGCTTCGCCAAAGCGCGCTTAACCACCATGGCTACTTCGGGTGACAAATCGCTACGCTCCTGAAGCAAATCCGGCGGCTCGTCCTGAAGATGCTTCATCATCACCCCGGTCGATGACTCTGCCGTAAATGGAACGTGGCCCACGAACATTTCGAAGAGGATCACCCCAAGCGAATAGATGTCCGAACGCGCATCGATCTCCGACGACTGCGAACACTGTTCCGGCGACATGTATTGCGGCGTTCCGATTATCAGGTTGGGCGCGGTCAACTCCGGATCTTTCCCATCGGTCTCCTGGATCTTTGCGATTCCGAAATCCAGCACCTTCACCCAATCGCCGCCCGCCATGTCGAGCAACATGATGTTGTCGCTTTTCAGATCGCGATGAACGACATTCTCGGAGTGCGCCGCGTCGAGCGCTCCGCAAACCTGCCGCATAATCTCAACGGCTCGTGACAACGCCATGGGGCCTTCGCCGCGAATGATTTCCTTCAGAGTGACGCCGTTCAGATATTCCATCACCAGGAACACCACGCCGCCTTCGTCTTCGCCAAAATCGGTGACGCTCAAAGCATGCGGATGTGAAAGTCGCGACGCCGCCCGGGCTTCCCTCGAGAAACGAGCGACGATCTTATCGTCCGCCGCCAGCGCCGGGTGCAGCACCTTGACCGCGACAGTCTTGTCCATCAGCGTATGCGTCGCGCGATAGACCGTCCCCATTCCACCTTCGCTCAAAAACTCGTCGATGCGATATTTTCCCGCCAGAGTTTTTCCCACTAACTCGTCGACAGTCTTCTCCAATACAGTTCCATCGGACGGACAGATCGTGTTCGCATCTTTAAATTCCGCACCGCATTTCGGACATTTTTTCATCGGTCAGTTTTTGCCTCGAGCAGTTTTGGGAGAGGTGCCGAGCGTATCATACAAAAACTCAAAACGTAAAAGGTAAACCCTTGCACGCATAACGAGCTGCGCTTTTTGCTTTCAGCGGCGCCTTTCTTCCCCGTATGATGAGGGACAAACGCAATTCCATTACATTCGCGAGTCAGTTCTTTGGCGACCGGGGAGTACCAAAGTTGAGAGAAAAACTCTTAGTGATCGGCGGAGTTGCAGCGGGATTAGCGGCTGCAATGCAGGCGCGTCGTCTGGCGCCTGAACTCGAAATAACCGTGATCGAAAAGTCCGGCGACATTTCGTACGGAGCCTGCGGGATCCCTTATGTCATTTCGGGCGTGATTCCGTCGCTCGATCAATTGTCTGTCCACACGCCCGAATATTTTCGCGAGCGACACGGTATCGACGTGCGTCTTCGCACTGAAGCGATCGAAGTGCTTCCGGCGAAGTCGGTTGTTCGGATAAACGCTGGTCAAGAAGAACAAGAGCTCGGCTACTCACAGCTCGTGATCGCAAGCGGCGCTGCGGCAGTTTGCCCACCCCTGCCGGGCCATGACATGGACGGCATTTTTGTGATTCGTCATTTGAACGATGCCCGCAGAATGTTGGAGTACATCGAAAGAGTCGGTCCGCGAACGGCTGTTGTTGTCGGCGCAGGCTATATCGGTTTGGAGATGGCCGAGGCATTTTGTTCGCGCGGACTGCGCACGACCGTTGTCGAGGCTTCTACGAATGTGATGAGCACGCTGGGCGGTACTTTATGCGAACGGGTTGCCGGTGAAATGCGTGAACACGGCATCGAGATGAACTTTGCTGAGAGAGTTGTAGGGTTCGAAGGAACGGCAGGACGGATTGGAAAGGTTGTTACTGAATCCGGCAAGGTAGTGGATGCGGATATCGTGGCCATTGGAGTCGGAGTTCGTCCGAATGTCACTCTCGCGCAGTCGGCCGGCCTTGAGTCGGGCGACAGCGGCGCGATTCGAACCGACGCCGAACAACGGACCGGCGTCCGGAATATTTTTGCCGCGGGCGATTGCTGTGAAGTGATGCACCGCATCAGCGGCCGCGGCGTCTGGTTTCCGTTGGGCCAGCCGGCCGTGAAGCAGGGATGGATCGCTGGAGAGAACGCCGCGGGAGGAAAAGCGCGGTACGCTGGAGTGGTGGGCACGAACGTCGTCAAAGTATTCGACCTGGAGCTGGCGCGGACCGGATTGTCGCTTTCGGAAGCCGTTGCAGCGGGATTCGACGCTTCAGCCGTAGAAAGCAAATCCGCTTCACGCGCGGGGTATTATCCGGGCGGTTCTGAAATCATGACTTGTCTTGTCTACGATCGACGAGGGCGACTTTTGGGGGCTCAGATGGTAGGGCGCGAAGGCGTCGCGCATCGAATTGATGTTTACGCGGCTGCGCTGCATTCGAATCTGGGTGTAGATGACATTACGGCGTTTGACCTGGCGTACGCGCCGCCGTTCGCGCCTACCATCGATCCGATTATTCGAGCGGCGCACAAGGCGACGCAGAAGTGAGTAATGTCGTGAGGGGTTCGCTGTTTCGTGTGATTTCTTAATCAGGCTTCGTGTGATTAGTGGTAAAGAAGCGAACGAACCACGAAACACACGAAGAAAAGAAAAGCTATCAACACGAATGTCGATTGTTCTAGGTCCTCCACTAACACGAATCGCACTTTTAACAATCGCCTTGACTCATAAACTTACTTAGCGTACAAACAGCTTCGCCACGCAACAACCAAAAAAATGGAGGGTCCTTTTATGGCGGACGAACCGAAGACGTGTAAGCATCCGGCGTGCAGTTGTCCGGTTGAAGGTAAAGATGATTACTGCTGCGCCAGTTGCCAGGGGGCGGGTGGTACTTTGCAGATCGATTGTGATTGCGGACATCCGGCTTGTAAGGGCGACTTTTAGCGGATTGAATCACGGCGATAGTCGCTGATCCACATTCACTTCTTTAGTGGTGTCGCGATAATCCAAAACGCGGGCGAAGCCTGAATCAGCTTTGCCCGCGTCTTTCTTTTGCCACTCGCACGACTGGAACTTCAACTAGCCTGCGGCCACCGTTGCTGCCAACAACAAAATCAATAACGCGATAATCAGTTTTCTCATTTCTGCCATCCTTTCGAATGGTCGGGGTCCCTTTTACACAACCTCTAATCGCAACGCTTATGCCGACCAGCACAGCACATTTTTGGCCAAAATAGGCCGAAAAGAGCGCTAATCGGCGTACGACCTCGATACGCAGAATCGATGAAAGCGTACATGCGAAAACGGGCCAGGCATTAATCATTAATGCCCGGCCCGCTTTTCGCTTATCCGAATCCGAGTCTAGACCTTAACAAAAACGATCAAGAGCGCGAACAAAACCAGCGACTCGATCAACGCCAGACCCAGAATCATCATGGTCTGAATACGACCCGCAGCTCCTGGATTGCGAGCCGCACCTTCAACCGCCGAAGCGGCAATGCGCGACTGTCCAAGCGCGCCCAAACCGGCCGCGATTGCGAACCCGAAACCAGCCGCCAGCGCTTTGTACTTCGCCACACTGCTTTCGTTATCAGCAGCAACCTGCCCGGCCTGTGCCAGCGCCGGAGCGGCAGTCGCAAGGATGCCAACCAGCGTGAAAAACAGAAATCTGAGTTTTTTCATTTACCAAACCTCCGAAGAGTTTTTACTTTGCTTTGCTTCAAAAGTTAGAGCGGGTTAATTCGAATCGAAAAGCAAGCGCTGTTTATTATTTCGCCTACATTCGGTATACAGCCGCCCCTCGTACAACGGCGCTCCAGCAATGCCGGCCTGTCGCGTTTCTTCTTTACGCGAACTCGTACATCTGTCTCGCTAGCTTATACAGCTCTACTCTGAAGCTCACTTCTCACCTTGCGATCCAACGTGCGCGGGTGCGTTACCCGTACCGCTCGGAACGCGCTTTCAAAAACTGTTATGCCGGAACGACGACGTTACCTTCTGCATGCTCCACGTGACTGGTGTGCTCGTGTTCGCCTTCGTGGCCCTCATGCGGCGCGTGCGAAACCTCGCTGAGATAGACCATCGACAACAGAACGAATACGAACGTCTGTATGAACGCGACGAAGAGCGCCAGCGGCATAAGCAAGACGGGAACGATAAGCTGAGTGTACGGCGGCGCCAGCCCGGCAATGTTGGCCGACACCTGTTCGTCCGCGAACATGTTGCCGAAAAGACGAAGTCCCAGCGACATCGGACGAACCAGGTTGCCAATTATCTCGATTAGAAAAATCAGCGGAGCGATCCACCAGATTGGCCCGGCGAAATGCCCCAGGTGACCGATGATTCCGTTCTCTTTCACACCTACATAGTTGTAATAGACAAACGACGTCAGGCCGAGAGCGAACGTAACGCTGGTCGCCGCGGTCGGCGACATGAACAGCGGAAACAGCCCCATCAAATTGGACACTAATATCAATACCGCGAAGGTAGCGACGACCGGAAAATATTTCAGACCGTGCTCGCCCACAATGTCCGCCAGCATTCCCCGCAGTGCGAGTATCGATGCTTCGAGTGTCTGCTGGCCGCCGCCGGGTTCGTCTTCCGAAAGCTTTCCTTTCAAGATCCAGATCAGCGCGACGCTGATGACGCACGCGATCACAAACATGATCGTGTACCAGGGCACGGCGGTCTCAGGCGAGTAAGGACCAAACACCGCTTCGGGCGTCGTATGGAAATTAGCGAAAAACTTTTGCCAGAGCGGATACGTGTATTTCATCTCGAACCGATAGACGGGTTCACCGATCCAATGATTAACGAACTCGACAACGATCGGCGTGTGATGCGCAGCGGCCGCGTGGCTTCCGCCCGATTCGGATGCAAACAGAAGGAACATTCCTCAGTTTTCCTCTCGATAAACTATTGCGAAATATAATTGCACGAATGCTTCGACCATCACCGCGGCAACGAACAGGCAAAGTCCAACGAGCGTCGCGGCGATCGAAATCACATCAAACATGTAGGCGGACGTAATGACCGCTCCTACCACAAAGTAACGCAAAGCGTAACGCGCGGCGCTAAGTCTCGGGCGCGTTCCCGCCTCGCTGCCGCCGAAGACCGCGCGAAGCGAGGATCGCAGCCAGTGATGATTGAAGAACGACAGAATGCCGCCAAGTAACAAGCCTGTGGTCACGCGCCACGGAGCGAAAAACAGGCTGACAACCAGGGCAACCGGCAAGATCACGTACATACTGCGTAACAGACGCCGCTCCAGCGCAACTCCGTCGTCGTCGTACGCGAACGCATCTCGGGTATGTCCCACATTGTCTGCGATTTCACTCATAGCGAAGCAGCAGATTTTACACGGACGAATTGGCAGTGTCGAGCAGCGAAGGCGCGCGCAGGCGGTGAGCCTTCACCATGTTGGCAGAAAAAACCCACGAGGAATATAATTCGAGCACTATGAAAGCGTATGAAGAAATCGTAGAGTTTATTGCGCGTGGTTCTACCCCTAATATTGTAGCTGCGTTCCGTCCCTCTGAAAGCGCCAAGGAGCGTGTTGCTGACTTAATACTGCGCGAGAAGTCCTCAGGCATTTCCCCGGAAGAAAAATCAGAGTTAAATCATTATTTTCAGCTAGAGCATCTCATGAGGTTGGCGAAGGCCCGCGCTCGTCAACACATTGCTAATGGCTGAGCGCATAAGTTCTGAGCTGCGGCAACTGGTTGCTTCTCGTGCTGCTTACGTTTGCGAGTACTGCCTGATCGCGGAAGAAGATACATATTTCGGTTGCGAGGTTGACCATATCATCAGCGCCAAGCACGGCGGGAGTTCTGAATCGGAAAATCTGGCTTATGCTTGTGCGTTCTGCAACCGCTACAAAGGAAGCGACCTTGCCTCACTCTCTCAGCAAACAGGCTCGCTAGTACGCTTCTATAATCCGCGAATAGATCGTTGGGCCGACCATTTCCAGGTGGAAGGCGTTTTTGTTAAGCCAGTGAGCGAAATAGGTGAAGTTACAGCGAGAATCTTACACTTTAACGACAGTGAGCAGATCTTGGAGCGAGAATCATTACAAGCGGTCGGCAGATATCCCAGCGCCGCGGCACTGCTGCAAATTGATTCCTGAGTTTTCAAGACAGCTTTGAAGTAATCCGCACGAACTCGTAAAGCCCCAATCCCGATCCCAGCACCACGCCCCCGACCAGAAACCAGGGACTGGTCCCCAACCATCTATCGACCAAATATCCCAAGCCCAAAAACGTCGCGACGGAAAAGAACAATGCGAGTGCGGCCGCGTATGCCAGGCCGCTCTTACGATTAGTATCCTCGTCATTGCGTTCAGCCATCGCTAGTCTAATTTGACCGTTACTCTGTCTGAAAAACGAAGCGCAGTCAGCTCGCTTTCCAACTATTGCGCGTGGCGTAGTTCTTCGGCAACTGATACAGCAGCGCACTGCGCGAATGTCGCATCGAGTCGTGAATAAAACAGACGTGCGTACACCAGCATGCGCGTCCCCCGTCGATCCGGCTCAACTCCGACTGTCTCTCCTGCGCCGCCCAGAGCTTGCCAAAGTCGAATTCATAATCGCTCAACGTCGCAAACTTCTCGCGCAGCTCGCACGCGCGAACATCGCCGTTGTAATCGATCACCGCTGTCGTCTCGCCCGCCGTGCATGGAAACGGCCACGCCGAGGGTCCATCGAAGTTGGCGTGCTGAGTGCGATAGTGCGTTGTGATCGCGCCAACGTAAGCCAGGTTCTTTACGAATCGTCGCGCGGCATCATCGCCGGCAAACATTCGATCGCCATAACGCTTGGTCAGCGCCGAGACCCGCGCGTACATTTCGGGCAAAACATCGACGGGAACCTGCTTGATCTGATCACCGACCTTGGTTTCGCCACGGACGATATTGAAGTACTGACCGTCAAGCCGGAAGTTCTTCCAAAGAAACTCGGACAGCTTCTCGATTTCGGTGTAGTTGTCAGCGCAGACGACCGTGTTGACGTTCAAGCGAAATCGGTCGGTGAACTTTTCCTTCAGCGGATAGAGCGCCTCGATACAGTCCAGCGTCCTTTCCCAGTTTCCGGGCACGCCGCGAATCTCGTCATGCGTCTTTCCGTACCCGTCCAGCGCGATGTTCAAATACAGATCGATCGACGGATGCGTTTCAAGAGCATGCGCGACGACTTCCACGGTGCGATTCCTGACGAGCGCATTGGTGGGAATGATCAGCCGCTCTACGCCGTTCTGAAGAATAAAAGTATCGATGACTTCGGTGAGATCGCGTCGCAGCATCGGTTCGCCGCCCGATAACCAGAGATCGGTAATCGACGGCATGGTGGTCGAAATGGTCTTGAGCTGTTCCAGCGTGAGATCGCCCGGCTGATTCAGCTCCTCATGATAAAAGCAGGTTTTGCAGAACGCGTTGCACCGCGAAGTGACGAACAGAATCACCGTGCCGAGACGTTTTTCGCGTTTGGTCGACCGAAGAAGCTGAACGAGTTGGCTTACCTTGTTTGGCAATTTTATGTCCGACAAACTTCAGTTTGTCGCCTGGCTCCGGTGATCTAAACGCTCTCAGAGATAAAAACCGCGCGAACCTCTTTCGGCAATTCCAATGTCCGACAAACTTCACTTTGTCACATGTCATCGACAAGCTAAAGCTTGTCGGACATTTTGATGATGACAGTTTCATCAGGCGATTTCAATTCA
Organism: Pyrinomonadaceae bacterium; assembly: GCA_963702045.1. Lineage (GTDB taxonomy): Bacteria > Acidobacteriota > Blastocatellia > Pyrinomonadales > Pyrinomonadaceae > JACMLC01. The sequence goes on along the minus strand of OY969701.1, from coordinate 1,607,175 downwards.
TAGACAATTCCGCGCCAGTCGATGCGCCGCGAGAACGCCGCACACATCGCGTTGTAAAGGTACAACGCCGAAGTTAGCGGCCAAAGGATCAGGTGCGCCAGCGCCCCTTTCTTCAACTCAGCCTCGTATTGGCGCAACGGGCGCATCACAGCGCGCAGTCGTATCCACGCCTTCGCCGCTCCGAGCAGGAACATTATGATCAGCAACGCCGCCGGCAACAGATAAGACAGACCAAGCGCGATTCGCGTCAGGACCAGGACAATCCCGCCGAAAAAGACCGAGACAAATAGAAAGCTGCCCACGAGAACTGCTTTCCAGAACCCTGCCGCATAAACGCGAGTGATCTTCAGCTGCCGCGTAGTGAATTCGACTAGCTCGCCAAAGTTACAATCTTCGATCGACGCGGTTAGACATGCGGGAACAAAATGAATCGGAAGACCTGCGCTGCGCAGCCCGCGCATCATAGTGAAATCGTCGGACACCGTCCCTCTCCACTTATCCGCTATTCCGATTTTTTCAAACGTCGATCGACGGATTGCTGTCGCTCCTCCCCAACAAAAGTTCTTTTCGCCGTTGCTTCCAAGCGCGGAGGCGATCGACGCATTCCAAACCGATCGTAGATGCGAACTGAATCCGCCGCCGGCAGGAATAAACCATCTGTAGCCGGTCGCAGCGCCGAGATTATCGTTCGCCAATGGCGCCACCAGCGCCCGCAACCACTCGGTGCCAGGACGAGCGTCCGTGTCAGTGAAGACAAACACTTCGCTATTGGGTGCAATCTGTCGTAACGCGCGTAGAAGGTTGTGAACTTTTTGTCCGCTATCTTTCGCTTCACCCGCGATTACAACGCGCGATCGAACCGATGTTTTAATCTCGAACTGCTGTCGGACGCTTCCGATAACCGAGAGCGCGGGATCGACTTTGCTATCGGTGACGAAAATAATTTCAAAGGCAGGGTAATCAAGTTCGAAGAGCGCCGAGAGGTTTTCAGAAAGTCCCTGATCGATCCCACGGCACGGAGCAATCAGCGAGACATACGGCGCGTAATCCGACGGCGGTTTCGCCAACTCTCGACGTACGTATGCGTGAAACCTGCGGCCTCCGTTGAGCGACATAACGCCTTGCCAGATAACGATGGCCGCAAAGAAATAGAAGAGAAGCATGGAGCGCAGGCCAGGGACTGAAGCCGTAACCGCCCGGAATCCTATTGAATAAGGTGTTGTGCCAGATTGATGATCGGCTGTGGATAGACGCCGACAAAGATTATCCCGATGAGAGCGACAACCAACGCGGCCTTGAGTGCGGTTGACGTCGCGAGAGGCCTGACGTCCGCCACGCGCTCGCCGATATACATGACGCGTATGAATCGAACGTAGTAATAGAACGACACCACGGTGTTGATAATGGCCCAGCCTGCCAGCCAGTAATACCAATTCTTGCCGTCGGCTTCTCCGCGCTTAAGAAGTCCGCCGAAGAGAAACCACTTGCCGATGAAACCGCCCGTGATCGGCAGTCCGCCCAGGCTCAGCATGAAGACAGCCATCATGAAAGCCATGGCCGGCGCTTTTTGGGCCAGGCCCGTCAGATCTTCGACGTTGTCGCCGATGATGCCGCGCCTTCGAAGCGTAATGATCACGCCGAACGCGCCAATGTTCATAAAGGTGTACACGAGCAGGTAGATTATCAGGCCGATGTACCCATACTCGTTCCCGGCGATCAATCCCAAAAGTAGGTAGCCGGCATTCGAGATCGAGGAATACGCCAAGAGCCGTTTCGAGTTCTCCTGTGTAACCGCGGCCCAGTTCCCCACCATGATCGTCACCGCGGCAACGATTCCAAGCAGCGGTACCCAATCGGCTCGCATTCCGACCAGCGCTTCGCCGAAGATGCGCAGGTAGAGAGCAAAGCTCGCTGCCTTTGACCCGGTCGAAAGAAATGCCGTGACCGGTGTCGGCGCGCCTTCATACGCATCCGGGGCCCACATGTGAAAAGGAACTGCGCTTATCTTGAAGAACAGCCCGGCCGCCAGAGTGATCATTCCCAGCAACATCAACGGTCTCAATGCTGCCGTGGTGTTTCCGACCGCGTCGGGCGCCGCATTGATCATCTGGTTAACGGTGGTCGCGATATCGCCAAGATTAGTCGAACCGGCCAGCCCGTACACCAACGACATGCCGTACAACAAAATGCCGGAAGAAAAAGCTCCCAGCAGGAAGTACTTCATCGCGGCTTCGTTCGATCGCTTCTGGCGTTTTGTGAATGCCACGAGCACGTAGAACGTCAGCGCCATCAGTTCCAGGCTGATGTAGAGCGAGATCAGATCGTATCCACACGCGAGGAACAACATCCCGACCGTCGCGAACAGAATCAACGCGTAGTACTCGCCGTGCTGCTCGCGTTCTATGTCCAGGTAGCGAGTTGAAATTGCTATCGACAGCGCGGCGGCGATCAGAAAGATCGCTTTGAACAGAATCGCGAATCCGTCTACGCGAACCATTCCATAAAACCCTGTGACCGGAACCAGCTTGGCTATCTGCCAGATTTTGTAGGTGCCGCCCATCTCGCCCAGCTGCAAAAAGAGCGAAATCAAAGCCAACCCAATACCACCCAGCGCCAGCCACGCAACCATCTTGCTCTTCTTGTAAGGCAGGACGACTTCCATGACGAGCGCGATACACGCGCAGACAGTCAGAATGATCTCGGGCGTGATCAGCTGCAGATCGTCCAAGTTAAAAAGACTGGTTGTGTTGGCTTGGAGAAGCATTGAGTGCAGTTCTTAGTTTTCAGTTTTTAGTTCTTGGTTTTGGGTTTTAGGTTTTAGGTTTTAGGTTTTAGAAATTCGGTTCACAAGTTTCGATCTAATCGCTAAGCTTGGAGAACAAGCAAAAACCTAAAACCCAAAACCTAAGACCGCTTTATTTCACCGCCGTCTCCGGCGTCTGCAACGGCGGTTTTCCCGGAATCGGATAGTCGGGTCGCAATTGCCTGACAACGGAGGTAACAGGTTTTTCTATGTAATCAATAAACGTCTTCGGGTAAACGCCGATCCAAACCGAGAGCACCAACAACGGAAGCATGTAGGCCCACTCGCGCCCGCTCATGTCTACCAGCTTCTCGTTTTTTGGATTCTCGATATTGCCGAAAAACATTCGTTGGTAAAGCCACAGCATATATCCGGCGTTAAGAATTATTCCCAGCGCGGCCCACGCCGCCCAGAGCGGTTTTGCTTCAAACGCGCCGCGCAGCGCCAGGAACTCAGAAATAAAGACGCACAGCAACGGCAGCCCGATCGCGGTCATCGCCATCGCCAAAAAGACAGCGGAGTATCCCGGCATGACGTGCGACAGCCCGCCGAATTCCGCAATGTTGCGCGTGTGCCGCCGCTCGTAAATTATTCCGACCAACAGGAACAGCGCGGCCGAATAGATTCCGTGATTGATCATGTGCAGCGTCGCGCCGGTTATGCCATTCGGATTCAGCGAGAAGAGTCCGAGCATGACAATACCCATCGACGACACCGACGAATATGCGACAAGCTTTTTCACATCGCCGTCCTTCTTGACGACGAAATACATGGCCGCCAGCGCGCCGTAAATAATCCCCACCAGGGCAAGGAAGACCATCACGCTCCGAACTCCAAAAGCGCCGAATCCTGTCTGCCATGAACTCTCGTCCATCGACGCTTTTGGAAACATCGGCAGGTTGAAACGGAAAAAGCCGTAGGTCCCGAGCTTGAGCAGAATTCCCGCGAGTATGACCGACCCGGCCGTAGGCGCCTCGACGTGCGCGTCCGGCAGCCAGGTATGGAACGGAAACATCGGAACTTTGATTGCGAAACCGATCGCGAATGCAAAGAACAGAAGAATCTGCATCGTTCCCATCGGCAGGACGGAACCCATCGCCTGCATATACAAAATGCTGAAGCTGCCGGCACCGCTCTTTGCCGCGGCGACTGCGTTGTCCAGCAGCACTCGAGCTTCGGAATTGGGAGCCAGATTATTCAGCGTCGCTTCGGATATCTGCGCGGCCAGCGCGGGATCCTGCGTCAGGAAGTACATCTTCAGCACTCCCAACAGCATGATCACCGATCCAACCAACGTGTAAAGGAAGAACTTGATCGCAGCATAGAGCCGGCGCTCGCCTCCCCAGATTCCGATCAGGAAATACATCGGCACCAGCGAAACTTCGAAGAACAGGTAGAAGAGAAAAAGATCCATCGATGCGAAAACACCGACAACCGCTGTTTGAAGCAGAAGCAGGAGCGCGTAATACTCCTTTTCACGTTTCTCGATGTATTTCCACGACGAAAGCGCGGCGATAACGCCGAGCAAAGTTGTCAGGACGATCAAAAGCACCGCCACACCGTCGACGCCCATCTGGTAACGAGCACCGATGATCGGAATCCACTGGTGATCTTCCAGGAACTGCATCCCGGCTTTGTTGCGGTCGTAACTCATCAAAACCAGCGACGCCAGGAAAGTGAGGCCAAACCATGCGGTCGTGAACTGTTTGATGAGCCGCGACTGGTTCTTCTTAAACAGCGCGAGAATGATAATTGCGCCGAGCGTCGGCAGCCACGTCACTATGGAAAGAATATATTTGATTTCCACTTTGCTCCTCGCAACTCAAAAAATCTCTGCTATCAGTACTTCTCGCCGCCGTCTCAAATGCTACTGTCGATCATTAGCCGTTAAAGAATAAAAGCGAACGCTGTCTTGACCGCCGTCACGATGTCTTTTCCGAAAACGATCGCCAGGGCCACGACCAGGCCCAATACCATTACGAACGCGTAATTCGCCGTCAGTCCGGTCTGCGCCGCTCGAATCAGCGGCGACATCAATCGACTGATAAAGCCGGCGATCGTATTGACCAGGCCGTCCACCACGTACTTGTCAGTATTGCCGGTCAGGCGGCTGGCGTCTCGCGTCAGCCGCGCGACGCCGTTGACCGCGCCGTCTATGATTTCCGAGTCGACGTCATACACACCGTTCGCCGCGTCCATCGTTCTTCGCGTAAAGACAGCACCGTAAAGTTCGTCAACCCAAAACTTGTTAAGGCTCGCTCGATAAAGCCAACCCAGCCGGGCCGCCCAGATTTCCGGCAATCGCGGGTTCTTCACATAGAAAAGCCAGCCCAGGAAAATGCCGAAGCCCGCGACGGCAAGCGAAATGAGAATAAAAATCCACTCCGTAAGCGTATGGTTGTGGAGCTTCTCGTCCACCGCGTGCGCCAGATTGAATCCCGTGTCGCCGTACGGCGTGGCTAATCCTGGCTCGCCCGCTTCTTGCACATTCGGAGCCGGTTCCGCTCCGGGAACCGCCTTCTCTTCCCCGTGTCCTTCTTCTGCTCCGGCGCCGTGCGGCCGGTTGAAGTCATGCGTCGCCGGATTCCAAATGACCGGGCTCAGCCACGTGACGATGTTCAGACGGCCACCTGGATGTTCGCTGCCGGCGATAAATTTGAAAGCCGGACCAATCCCTATCAAACCACCCACCGTTGCAAGAATTGCCAGGACGACTAACGGCAACACCATCGACCGTGGCGATTCGTGCGGAACATGCGAACCGTGCTCATGAGCATCGTGAAGGTGCGCACCTGCGTGTGACGCGTGGACATCGTGTGCGACGCCGACATGTTCGTGCGGATCATGATGCGGACGGTCCGCAACCGACGCCGTGGCGGGGTCGTGCGGTTCGCCGTGCTCGTCATAACCATGCGCGTGCGCTTCGTCGCTTTCGCCGCCGGCGTGTACTTCGCGAAATCGCTCTTTGCCCCAGAACGTCATCGCGACCAGGCGAGTCATATAAAACGCGGTGCCTGTCGCTGCGATCGTTCCGACCAACCAAATCGCCCATCCGTACGGAATGTAATTTGTCGACGCAGCGTTCCAAAGGATTTCGTCCTTCGACCAGAATCCGCTGAACGGAATGATTCCGCAAATAGCCAACCAGCCGGCTAAAAACGTCTTGTAAGTGGTGGGCATGTATTTCTTCAACCCGCCCATCCGCCGCATGTCCTGCTCGTGATGCATTCCGTGAATGACCGATCCCGCGCCAAGAAACATCAACGCTTTAAAGAAAGCGTGAGTCATTACATGGAAAATTCCGATCACGAACGCGCCTACGCCGCAGGCCATAAACATGAAACCGAGTTGCGACACGGTCGAGTAGGCCAGGACTTTCTTAATATCGTTTTGTGTGAAGGCAATGGCCGCGGCGAACAGTGCTGTGAACGCTCCTACGATAGCCACGACCAGCATCATGGTTTGGGAATGCTGAAAAATAACGTTCGTGCGCGTCAGCATGTACAAACCCGCAGTGACCATCGTCGCCGCGTGTATCAACGCAGACACCGGCGTCGGCCCGGCCATCGCGTCCGGCAGCCACACGTACAGCGGAAACTGCGCGCTTTTCCCGCACGCGCCCACAAACAATCCCAGCGCAATCCAGGAAAGTATTCCCCACTGGCCCAGCAACTCGATCGGATAGCCGCTGGCTTCGGCCATGACTTTTCCGTATTGCACTGATCCGAATGTGGCGATTATCGCGAAGACAGCCAGCGCAAATCCGAAGTCGCCGATTCGATTAGTGATGAACGCCTTGCGCGCGGCATCGCCGGCTTCCTTGCGATCGAAGTAGTATCCGATCAGCAGATACGAGCAAAGCCCCACGCCCTCCCATCCGACAAACATCATCAGGAAGTTCGATCCCATGACCAGGATCAACATCATGAACATGAACAAGCCAAGGTATGCGAAGAAGCGATAGAACCCCGGATCGCCGTGCATGTAACCGGTGGCAAAGACGAATATGCACAAACCCACCCCGGTTATGATCAGCATGAAGACCGCCGAAAGACTGTCCAGCTGATAGCTCCATTCGATATCGAGCAGCGATCCGCGTCCGCTTGATTCGTTCGGCAAACCGTCCCGCGCAGCCTGTTGGCCCAACATCGGCGGGTCGGATTCGGCCGCGCCTTCGGCTAATTCGGGAGGGGTCGGCTCGCCCTCGGTCGCGCCGGCACTGGCTGGCTTGATCGCGCGCGCTCGCTCCGGCGCTCCCTGTGTTATCTCGGTCGCGCCGCCGGGAATCCATGTGTACTTGAACGCACCGTCGTCGCTCGTGACGTAAGCGTTGGGCCAGATCGCGTGGCTGCTGAATCCATACGAATAGACGGCCATCACGCTGATAAGAAAAGCCAGCGCGACCGACCCGACAGCAATTGCTCCGACTACCTTTTCGGAAAAGCGAAACCGCCTGCCCAACAACCCGTTGATGGCGGCGCCCAAAAGCGGCAGAAGTGGAACTAGCCAGATGTATCGATGCATAGAAAAGCAGGAGTCAGGAGACAGGAGTCAGAAGACAGAAGTAGGGTTTCATTGCCCAAGGTCAGAATTCGATGCCAGCATGGTTAATCAGCAGTCAGAAAGATACCTATTCACGCTCGGTTCCATACAATGTCTTTCTTCTGACTCCTGACTCCTGACTCCTGTCTCCTTCCTTTACCATTTCAACAAATCAATCTCGTCAACCCAGATCGTTTCGCGATTTCGATATAGCGCTATGACAATTCCAAGGCCGATCGCGGCCTCGGCCGCCGCGACTACGATTATGAAAACAGTGAAAACCTGACCGGCGATCGCGTTAACACTTCCCGTATCCTGCAGGTATCGGGAAAAAGCTATGAAGTTCAGATTCGCGGCGTTGAGAATCAACTCGATCGACATGAAGATGACGATGATATTTCGTCGAGTCAGAACACCCGCCACTCCGATAATGAAAAGCAGAGCGCCGATGACCAGGAACTTGGAAAGGTCCGGATGCACCAATCCGTCACGAATGGCATCCCATCGGCTGCCGCTGACTTCCTGCAAAAACAGATTAAGTGCTGGATAGAAGAATTCAGTCATGAAGGCTTTGAATCAACCGTTTCGAAGCTACTGAGAATTCCGATCGCAATCGTCGGCATACTTACTTGCCGTCGCCATCATCGTCGGAAGAACCGACGTCATCCACGGCCGCTTCCTGTTTGACCGTTCGTGCGAGCATCACGGATCCGACGATCGCAACCAACAACAGAACACTTGCGATCTCGAACGGTAGCGAGGCGTAGCGATAAAGGCTTGCGCCGACCGCCTGCGTGTCCCTGGTGATCTTCATCGTGCCGGTCGAAGAAGTCTGAAGATTACTTTGCATCTCCGCTCGGCGGATTTCCATCTTGCTCAGCTCAGCCTTGTCCTGTTGCCGCATTCCTTCAAGGCCCTGATTGATCGCGTATACCAACCCGAATGCCATCAAGAGACAAAACACGACGCTGAAGGTTACCTGCCCGGAGCGATTGAAGATGGCTTCCCGTCCGCGCTCTTCGGCGCCGACGTTTACAAGCATGATGACGAACAGGAAGAGAACCATCACGCCGCCTACGTAAACCAGAATCTGAACGCCGGCGATGAATTCAGCGCCGAGCAGAATAAAAAGAGCCGCTACGGAAACCAAAGAAGAGATCAGAAACAGCGCGCTGTGAACGGCATTGCGCGCGAGCACGGTCAACAAGCCCGCCACGAGCGCGGCAACTGCGAAGATCCAGAAGAAGACTGCTTCCCAACCGTTGAGAACCATAAGGTATTAGATTTTAGATATTAGATGTCAGTGTTCTACTGACCACTCCAAACTGATTACTGACCACCGCGCACTGACCACTATTTTTCGTATTTCACCGTCTCGCGGCCCTGCTCGAGCATCGTTCGATCCCAGACAAAACCCGCTCGCGAATACGTGGCGAGCTCGAAATCCTGCGTCAGTTCCAAACAACTCGTTGGGCATGCTTCCTGACAGAGCGCACAGAACATGCACCTCGATGTGTCGAAGATGAACTCGTCCAGCACTTTTTTCTTTCGCGCTTTGCCCGCCACAGTAATCTCGATGTCCATCGCCAAAACGTCAATGCAATCTTCCGGACAAGCCAGGGCGCAAAGGTTGCAGGCGATGCAGAGCGTTTCGTGTGTTTCGGGATCCATGTTCAAACGCGGAGCGCCATGGAATCGCGGCGCCACTTCGGGACGCTCTTTCGGATACTGTTCGGTGTAAATACCGCGTCCGGCTACGGAGTCCTTGTCGGTTATCGCACCGATGTTGTACTTGAGCGTCAGCCCCAGGCCCTTTACCAGATCAAGCATAAAGAATCGCTTGACCTTTTCCAGGAACGTCGCCTTTGGAATTTTTACTTCTGCCATAACTACTACTGCCTTCTGAATGTCCGACAAATCCTAATGTCCGACAAACTTTAGTTTGTCGAATGTACGCGACAAACTAAAGTTTGTAGGACACTTCTTAACTCTCCTGCGCTGCCGTCGGAGCGCTCGGTGCGGGCGCCGGCGGGACAGCGGGCTTCCCTTTCACGACATTCTTCAGAACTCGAATATTTCGTCGCTGCCCGCGGAGATTGAAATCGCGCGACTGCCAATTTATCGACGACAAGACAAACGCTGTCAGCGCCAGCCCTGTAAATCCGAATCCTATCGCGATCGCCTTTCCGCTGGGTGTCAGGTTCAGCCCCTCGGCAACCGACTCAATCGTATTCATTCCACGCCAACCATCCATCGCTTGCAACGTAAATATCGAAAGCGCGGTCCAGACGATATTCGTCAGCGTCGCTGGGATAAGCCATTTCCAACCCAGGTCCATCAACTGATCGTATCGATATCGCGGAAACGTCCAGCGCAGCCAGAAGTAGACGTACAGAATCACCGCCATCTTTATCATAAAGACGATAATTCCGATCACGACGTACAGCCCGTGATAGAGCGGAGCTCCGTCAGGATTTCCGTTTGCCAGCGCTGCCTGATGATAAATCTCGGTGAACCGAAAGACTCCCGGGAAGTACCACCCGCCCAGATAGACAGTCGTAGCAACAGCCGCGACGACGACCATAGCCGCGTATTCGGCCATGAAGAAAAGCGACCATCGCATGCCCGAATATTCTGTATGAAAACCAGCGACCAGTTCCGATTCGGCTTCCGGCAAATCGAAAGGCGCGCGATTGTTCTCGGCTATTCCCGCGATCAGGAACGTGATGAAACCCACCGGCTGGTAAAAAATGTATGGAAGCGGACCATCAACCGCCTGGGCCCACGCGATTCCCGACAGAGACAGAGTACGCGCAAACATCAAAGCGCCGATCAGCGACAATCCCATCGCGACTTCGTACGAAACCATCTGCGCGGAGGATCGCAATCCTCCCATCAACGCGTACTTCGAATTCGAAGCCCATCCCGCAAGAATCAACGCCAGCACGCCGATGCTGGAGATCGAAAGCACAAACAGCAACCCGATGTTGATGTCTGTAATGACTCCCCAACTGGGTGCGAATGGAATTACCGCGAAGACTATGAAAGCGGCGGCGACAGAAATGTATGGCGCGAACTTGAAAATGTAATTGTCGGCTTTATCCGGAAGAATGTCTTCCTTCGTCAGCAGCTTGATCGCATCTGCGAGTGGCTGGAGCAATCCCCACTTGCCGACGCGCATCGGGCCAAGCCTGGCCTGCATAAATGCGGAAATTTTTCGCTCGGCGTAGGTCGCGTACAAAGCCCAGATTGCGACGCCGGTGACAACCGCGCCGATCTGAATGAACGGCCAAATTACATAGTTGATCGTCTCCTGGCTAAACCACCGGAGCAGAAGACTGTCTATGAAGTTTGGCGCTAAAAGTAAAAGCATGGGGTTTTAGTTTTGAGAGTTTGGGGAGTTTGAAAAGCGGCTCGTGTTCTTAATCTCGGGCCTCAGATCGCGTCTAAACTCACCAACCTCAAGTCTCTCTAACACTCTGCACACTCCAAACTCTCTGAACTCTCCAAACTCCCTCACCTATCAATCTCACCGAGAACAATATCAAGCGTTCCAATAATGGCAACGACGTCCGCCACAAGATGCCCCAAACACATTTGCCGCAACGCCTGCAAGTTGATAAAGCACGGCGGTCGCACGCGCACGCGGGCCGGGTTCGCAGTCCCGTCCGCTACCAGATAACAACCGATCTCGCCCTTCGGCCCTTCAATCGAGTGATAGTAATCACCTGCCGGCGGCTTTACGATCTTCGGCACTTTCGCATTCACCGGACCGTCGGGAAGCTTCGCAACAGCTTGCTGAATAATTCGCCGCGACTGGCGCATCTCTTCCAACCGCACCAGGTATCGATCGTACGTATCGCCGTTTTCGCCGATCGGGATATCGAAATCCATATCGCCATACGCGGCATATGGACGCGACTTTCTGATGTCCCAGGAGACTCCCGATCCTCTTAAAGCGGGTCCGGAAAGGCCGATCGCGACTGCGTCGGCGGCGGAAATCACGCCCACGCCTACCGTTCGTCCTAACCAGATTCGGTTCTCGGACAAAAGCGTTTCGTACTCGTCAATTCGTTTGGGGAAGTTATCGGTAAACTGAATAACGTCCTTCTCAAAACCGTCATATGCATCATTCGGCATTCCGCCGATGCGCCATGCGTGGCAAGTCAGTCTGGCGCCGAATTGTCGCTCGAAAATCTTCAGGATCTCTTCGCGTTCGCGCAGCGCCCAGAGAAGAACGGTAAACGAACCGATGTCGAGCCCATGCGTGGCAAGCCAAAGCAGATGCGAAGCGATGCGGTTAAGCTCAGTCAGAATCGTGCGCAGGTAGTGCGCCCGCGGCGGGACGGCGAGTCCCATCATCTGCTCGACCGTTTCCACCCAAACCAAACCGTTCGATACCGCCGCGATGTAATCCAAGCGGTCCCAGTACGGCGCGATCATTGGGTATTGACGGTTTTCCGCGATTTTCTCCATTCCGCGATGGAGAAAGCCCACGTCACAGTCCAGATCGATCACGGTTTCCCCATCGAGGCGCAGAACAACGCGCAACACGCCGTGAGTAGACGGATGCTGCGGCCCCATGTTGAGAATCATCTCGGGGCTGTCGAGTAAGGTCTCGCGAGTTGTGGCGATTTCTACCTGATGCACGGGTACGGCAAGGATAAAGGCTAGAGGCGGATGGATGAACAAAGCTATCAAAAAGAAAATGGTCGTCCGCCCGTGTTATTAATCAGCCTTGCGCTTCACCTCCTTCGCTCGCACTCTTGTAACAACCACTGACACTGTGATTTTCCAAAACCAAACCGATATCGGCAGCCTCGCCGGTCTTCCGCTTCGCTAACAGATTATGCATGATCGCGTGCGCCGCGCTGGCCTTGTTCCAGGTGTTTCGCGGCGTCATGGTCTCGGTCAAAACGAAACCCGCTGACTCCGCCGCCGCCGGAGTATCGAAGATCTTCGCTTCGTAATGTTGGGCCAGTTCTTTAGGCGTCATCTTTTAGCTGGTGAATGGTAAATGGTGAATAGTAAATAGAGGTTGTTGTTACTCAATCCTTCCATTCACCATTTACTTATCTTGGGTAAATGGTAAATAGCGGCTCGTGTTACTCGGTCCTTCCATTCACCATTTACGATTGACCTTAGCTGGTGAATAGTAAATGGAGACTGTTGTTACTCGGTCCTTCCATTTACCATTTACTTATCCTGGGTAAATGGCAAATAGCGGCTCGTGTTACTCGGTCCCTCCATTCACCATTCCCCATTCACTTATCCTTCGGCATGACTTCTTTACCGGCGCGAAAAATCTCGCGAACCTGTCTCTCCTGCGGCATCGAGAGAACCTCCAAACCATACGCGCGTCGCTGTTCCAGCTGCTCTTTCTGAACTTCAGTAAATTCAGGCAAGTGGGCCGCAGTCCAGTTGTTTTCGATAAATTCCAACGGGTATTCCTTGCGCAACGGATGCCCTTCCCAATCAAGCGGGAGAAGTATGCGGCGCAGATCCGGATGGTTCCGAAACGGGACGCCAAACAGATCGTAAACTTCGCGCTCCATCCAATTCGCTGCCGGCCAAACGCTGGTTACGCTCTCGACACCGTCGTTTTCGTTAACCGCTGCCTTCAATCGGACGCGCTCGTTTTTCGGAATCGAGTAAAGATTGTAGACCATCTCGAACGGCGCCTCTTCACGATCGGGAAAATGCACGCAGGTCACGTCGGTCAAGTAGTTAAAGCGAGAGCCCTGGTCGCGTTTGAGAAAATCGCAGACAGCGACAATCGAACCGGGCGCGACGCGGATCGAAAGCTGTCCGATAAACTCGGAAGCATCGGCAATGGCTCCTCCGAAAAGCTCTTTTAGCTTCTTTACCAGCGAATGATTCGAAGCGTCGGTCGGCTTGGGACCCTCTTCCTTCTTTTTTACCGGAGGCTTCGGCGGTGCGGCGGCTGTTCCAGCTGTTGTTGCGGCCGGCGATGCGGTTGCGGCGGTCTTTGCTGTGGTGGCTCGAGCTTTGGCTTCGGCAAGTTTTGCTGCCTTTTCGGCATCAGCCTGAGACGGGGAAGCGACAGGGTCACCGGTTGCGGATGGTGCGTCCGCACTTTCCGGCGTTGCAGGTAGTTTGTCTGTCTCGTCTGCCATCTCGTCTTGCGCTTACACCCTTACTTCGATCGCGCGTGGAGCTTTAGGAAAACTCAAACGCGGAGAAAATTTTCCGGTTGTGTCTTAATGCAAAAGTACGAAAGGACGGTCGGTTGCGTTTGTAACATGCGTTTTAAGCGGTTGTCAACACATCGATTTTTTCAATTTTTCGCACGTTTCTTAGCGTTAGTGTCGTGGAAACTGCATTGACATATGGTAGGCAGAAGGGTAAGTTGTGATTCTGTTAGAGAGTAGGAACACCTCTTAACTGGTTCGTTCTCATTGCCTCGCCCGTTTTTGGCAAATCAATCCGCGAGTCTCGCCACCCACGCTCGGGGAAAACTCAAGAGGAGCGGTTATGAAACTCACAAAGATCACTCTCATGTTTGCTCTGGCTGCTCTCAGCAGCATTTTTTTTACCCTTGAAGGGCAGGCTCAGTGCGTCACATGTCAAGCCAGAACCACTACTTTCGTCTCCGTGGGCGGTACCTCCGGTGGTGAAAGTTGCTTTACAGACGGTGGATATGGGTGCTACCTCACAGGGCTATGTAACTCAGGCGGGACGGGAGGCGGACCCAAACCTCCGCATCAACCGATTCAACCGCGCATAACGCCAGAAGGAGTCGGTAATTGCACAACCGGTCAAGAGAACGAACAAGCTCTTAGAGCGACCATTCAACTTGATGCAAATACTCTTCGACAGATCGGTGCATTGCATCCGCGCATCGCACTAGCGTTAGCCATGCTGAATAGGAACGATGCGTTTGGTACTTACGCTAAGGTTTATCTCAGGGACAAGGAAATCACGCTATCGGATGTCGAATCGTACCTTAACCTCCCGGCAAGTTCGCTAGCAATTTCCCCTGAGGAGACTCACCGACTTCAGTCTTCGCCTATTATTCCTGAGCAAGCGCTGGTGATTTACGAGGTGAAGATAATTGTTGGCGATGATCCGGACAATCGCTTAATCCGCCTACTTGTACTGCAGCGCGGGAAGGGTGATCCCGCACTCGACACTTTAGAAATCGATTTGCGCCAGATTCAGATGGATAACGAGCAAAAAAGATGGAAACCCACCGGGTGGCGCGTCAAATAAGCCAGATAGCGGCGACTGCTACAGCAGTATGGAATGGGGGGCGCTTTGGCCTGCCTGAAATTCCTGAAACCTCCCCATTTGGTCAGATTGGAATTTCTCAAGAACAAGTTTCACGCAAAGGCGCAAACAGTAGGACGGCCACACAGACCCGGATTTAGTGGATCAAAAACGTCTTTTGCGGCTTCGGTTTCTCTTCATCGCGCCTTTGCGAGAAACCTTTTTCTCGCTACGACTCCAGCCGACCCATTACCCAAATCGCTCCAAACTTGACTGAAAAATCCGTCGACCTTATGATGAAGTGTTTGAATAAGGCACTAATTGCTGTCTATAGAGAAGGAAGCACAAGAAAGATGAAAGAAGGAATCCATCCGGAGTATCACGAGATCAAGGTCCAGTGCGCCTGCGGCGAGTCGTTTATGACCCGCTCGACGCGCAAAGACGAGTTGCACATTGAAATTTGTTCGGCGTGCCACCCGTTCTTTACCGGCAAACAGAAGCTGATCGACACCGCCGGACGAGTTGATCGATTCAACAAACGCTACGGCAAGAAGACGGCCGAACCGGCTGAAGAGCAGCCGGCCGAAACCGTTGCCGCCCAGTAAAAAGGGCCTGGAACAAGTTCCAAGCGATGTATACGCACTCAGCCCAACATTAGCATCCGACAAACCTGAACGCCGACGCTCCCGTCCGGTCGCTCTTCGTTAATATCAACGAAGCAGTCGACGGAAAAAGAGGTCGGCGTAATTGTTTGTAAAGATCGAGAGGAAAACTTCGTGAGCACAAACGAACGAGATTTGATCGTTGGCGGCCAGGCGGTGATCGAGGGTGTCATGATGCGCACTCCGAACGCCTATGCCATCGCTGTGCGTAAATCGGACGGCACGATCGTCAACACATCGGCCCTCTTGCCGAAGTGGAGCGACAAATATCCGCTATTAAAACTGCCGGTGCTCAGGGGCGGTGCCGTGTTGGTGCAGTCGATGGGTCTCGGAATCAAGGCCCTGAACTTTTCCGCCAACGAAGCTTTCGCCGATGCAGACAAGGTTGAAGAAAAAGAAGTCGCGGTCGCGCTAACGCCGGCCGTAATCGAAGGCGAAGGAGACTTCGCCGGGATCACCGGCGCGATCCCAGGGCTGATTCCGATTCCGACAGAGCGACGCTCGAAGGACGAAATGAAGAAAGGCGGCACCGCCGCTGCCGCGGGCTCGATCGTATTTGCGATCTTCTTTAACGTGCTTCTGTTTATTGTGGCGCCATTGCTTTTGACCAACGCGATCTTTATCGGCGCCGGCTGGGCCACTTCTCCTGCCGCCGCCTCAACAGCCCCGACCCAGCAAGCTACTCCTTCGGACGAACTGAGCACGGACAAGGGTCGTGTGGTAGCTGTCGATCCATGGTATTCGCGCGCATGGTCCAGCGTTCGGACTTACCTTCATCCGGTCCGTCCATCGATCGCATTTAATCTGGTCGATGGTGCGATTCGAATGGCGTTTTTCCTGATCATGATTTTTACGTTTTCGCTTTTGAAAGACATTCGGCGAGTCTTTGAATATCACGGCGCGGAACATAAGACGGTCTTTACCTGGGAAGCCGGATTGCCGCTAACCGTCGAGAACGCTCGGCCACAGCCGCGCCAGCATCCGCGCTGCGGAACCAGCTTTTTGATGGTTGTTATGCTTGTTTCGATCGTGCTCTTCTCGGTCATCAAGTTCGATTCGCTGATCTACAACATGCTGGTTCGCATCGCGCTGATTCCTCTGGTGGCGGGAATCTCTTACGAAATCATTCGACTCTCGGCGAGGAAAGAGGGCGGCTTCATCTTCAAGCTGATCACGTTGCCGGGTGTGTGGCTGCAGAACATTACCACCAAAGAACCCGACGATCAGCAGCTTGAAGTTGCGATCGAAGCTTTGAAGGAATCGCTCAAGCTCGAACCGCAACCGAAGGAAGCGGCTGCTACTCCGCTGGCCTGAATTTTATGTTGGATAAACTGGAACAAATCGTCGCGCGTTACGAAGACCTGACCGAACAGCTTTCCAATTCCGAGCTGTTGTCGGATCAGGTCGCGTATACAAAAGCCACCAAGCAACACCGCAGCCTCGGTGAAGTTGTCGAGCGGCATCGTGAATGGAAATCGCTGACTGAACAATTGACCGGCGCGCGCGAGCTCTACGAAACTGTCGACGACGAAGAGATGCGCGAGCTGGCTCGCGTCGAAGTCGAAACATTGCAGGCACGTTTGGAGCAATGCGAAACCGATCTGAAACTGCTTTTGATCCCGACCGATCCGAACGATGAAAAGAACGTAATTCTGGAAATTCGTGCGGGAACCGGCGGAGACGAAGCCACGCTGTTCGCGGCGGAAATGCTTCGCATGTACGCGCGATACGCCGAACGCCAGGGCTGGAAAATGGATATCATGGACGCGTCCGAGAGCGGGATCGGCGGCGTAAAAGAAGCGATCGCGCTGATCGAAGGCGACAAGGTTTATTCAAAACTGAAACACGAGTCGGGTGTGCATCGGGTTCAGCGCGTTCCGCAAACCGAGACCAGCGGCCGCATTCATACGTCGGCGATCACGGTGGCGGTGTTGCCTGAAGCCGAAGAAGTAGACGTCAAGATCGATCAGAAGGATCTTCGTATCGACACGTTTTGTTCGTCGGGTCCAGGCGGGCAATCAGTGAACACTACTTATTCGGCGGTTCGCATCACGCACCTGCCCACGAACACGGTCGTTTCGATGCAGGACGAAAAGTCGCAGATCAAGAATCGCGAAAAGGCCATGCGCGTTCTGCGCGCGCGGTTGCAGGAATTGGAAGAGCAGAAACAGCACGACGCGCTGGCAAGCGAACGCCGCTCGATGGTCGGAAGCGGTGATCGCTCCGAAAAGATCAGGACTTACAATTTCAAAGAGAATCGTGTCTCGGATCACCGAATCGGTTTGACTATTCATCAACTCGATTTGGTGATGGAAGGCGCCTTGGACGAGATCATCAACGCACTTGTAACGCACTATCAGGCTGAAAAGCTGAGGGCTGAAGCGGTCGCGGTCTAAGAACCGTAAGCGAAAATCGGGGACCGGGTTTGAAGGAAGGCTCCTTCCCCGGTCCTCTTTCATTTTCAGTCCACGTCACAATGTCACAGGCCACTCGCATAATTCTGGTCCGTCACGGTCAATCCCAAGGCAACGCTGAAGGGCGTTTCGGCGGACACACATCAACTCCGCTTTCCGAGCGCGGACGGATTGAAGCCGAAGCCGCCGCGAAAACGCTGGCCGAAGAAAAGCTGAGTGCGATTTATTCTTCCGACCTGGCGCGCGCCGTCGAAACCGCGATGCCGCTCGCACGGTTGACCGGCTTGGAGGTGATGCCGACAGATGCTTTCCGCGAGCGAAGCGTTGGAGTTATGGAAGGCCTGACGTTTGAAGAAGCCGCCTCGCAACACCCGGAACAGTACGCCGCGCTTCTTCGCAGAGACTTCGAACATGTGATTCTGGGCGGCGAGAGTTACAGGCAGACGTTGGAACGCACCTCGCGCGAGTTGGATCGGATTATCAAAGACCACAGAGGTCAGCGCGTAGCCATCTTCACGCACACCGGAACGATCTGTATTCTCACATTGCACATCATGGGAGCGCTGGACTCGCCGGAGCTAAAGCCCGTGTGGCTTTCGACGGCTAATTGTGGGATCACGCGGATTGACCTTCGCCGGGATGGGTTCATACGCGTGCTGTCGGTCAACGACACGCGGCATCTTGTTGATCTTTAGCTGAGTCAAAGATTCGTTCCCGCAAAGGCGCAAAGGCGCTAAGGAAAGCCGTGAAGTCGTCGAATGCTGATCGCTCTTTGCGGTCTTCTTTTGCGCCTTTGCGCCTTTGCGGGAACCTGTTTTTTACGAACCCCTACCGCTACGAAGCCTCGATCAACTTCCTGATCCGCCTTCTCGTCGCTCGGTCGGATTCGTTCAATAGAATCCGTTTAAGAATCGGCTCCGAGAACCGACCATACTCGCGAATCGCCGCAACCGCATCCGCTCGAACTTTCCGTGACGAGTTTTCAAGCAGCTTCACTTGTCTCTGCACAGCACTCTCCATCTCTGGCGTTATGACTTCCGCTCGTCCCACCAACACACGAACGAGTTCCGCCGGCGCGGGTTCTATCGTGACCGGAAGGACATTGTCGGTCGCAGTACGCGGCAGGATGTAAAAGACGCGCAGTCCTTCTTCAAACCAACTGTCTCGCCACGTCTTGATCATCGCTTCGGCTTCGCGTTCGTACAACCCGGATGCGACCAGTATCTGCTTCAGATCAATCAACAGCGTGTCGAGACTTCGATCAAGCGCTGGGCGCTCGTGCGTCATCTCGCCGGTGAACGCGTCGCACAGTCTGTACCCGATCTTGCCGCCGCGATTTTCGAAGATGATCAAGTGCGTGATCTGATCCGCAGCAAGGTTCTTCAACATCACATTGCCGCCTTCGAGCTTGACCGAGAGCGGCAGATCAAACGTGCCCACGCCTCTGTAGAAGAGAAACTTCTCGTGCTGCAAAGGCTTCTCGTTCGAGCCGCATACTTGCACCGGCGCTGCATCGGTTTCGCGTGCCGGGTAGTAGTGGCTGTCGCCGTTCTCTACCGGGAACGTGAACTTTCCGCCGGGAATTACTTTGAACTTTCCCCAGTCGATACCGCCCTCGGCCGAGCGAGCCTGCGGGTACCACTCGGTAATCTTGCCCTTGGGAAAACCGACCTTGGCCGAGACCTCCATCTCCTTTTCTGCGTAGAAGTAGAGCACGGGCGTTTCCATTCGCACCGATGCGCGGGTCTCGCCTTTGCCCGGCGGCGCCGTGCGATTCCGAAGACCGCGATCGCCCTGCTGCATCGTGTAAACGAATTTCGGCAGATCGCTGGGTCCGTTTAGCGGTCGCCATTCAAGCGCGACGCCATCCTTGCCTGCGATTGAAGTAAAGGTTCCCCATTCGTGAACGACCAGACGGTCGCTGGATTGGGTTTGATTTGTGGGAGATAAAGCCGATGGGGCACTTTTGACGGGGGGTCGAATGCCGACCGATGCGGCGATTCCGAATAAGAAAATGCTCAGAGAGATCGATCTAAGAACGCGTGATTTCATGAGTTGTTACTCCTCCAAACTTCGGGTTGGTGTGCGTTTCGAATCGTATTAAGAGGAGAGAATTTCGGGAGAAACTATTTCACGCAAAGGCGCGAAAGCCTTATACGAACCTGGAATGATCTTTGAGCACTCAGCCTTGGGCCTACAACTCAAGTCCATCACCTCGCAGTCAGGAAGCGTGGAATCCATGCCTGAATGCCGTCGGATTTTTCGGGGCCTTCAACAAACCTTTTGCACCTCACGTCTTTCCTTTCTTTGCGCCTTTGCGAGAACCGTCAAATTTCTGTGAGCCATCAACCTTGGATGGACCATTAGCCTTTGGCGACGCATTAGCCTTGGGAGACCCCTTAACCTTGCCAGGCCCGTCTTCTTCAAACCAGCGATACTCCAGCACAGACTCCCACGCCCCGAGCATCCGCTTGTCCGATCGCAGCACGCCTGCTCGTGTGACTCCTGCGGGCGGCGGAACCAGCGCAGCTATTCGATCAAACACGAGTCCGCGCTCGTCAGGGCGCGTGTTTACCAGCAGATGCCATAACGTCAACGTGTCGCGCTCGCGTGCTTGCGCCAGCACCGCCGTCAACGCGGTTGCGCCGCCGTTCTCGAAATCATATTTGTGCAATGCAGTTCGTAAACCTGCCGGCGCATCATCGAAATACGGCGTGCCCAGTCCCTTGCCGGGTTCAGTTATACAACTCGCGCCGGCCGGAACGATCGAGTCGCGTCCCTTCAATTCCAGCGCTACCCAACCCGACGTCACCTGAAGCGTACTGCGACCTGCGTCATCCACCTCGAGCGTATACGCGCACCCCAGATCAACCGCCACCGCCGACGGAGTCTCTACGAAAAAGAGTCGCGGAGGCGCGTCGATCACGGCGTGCATGCGACCGCGATCGAGCGCCAACACATGCTTTGTCGAGCGCGTCTCTATCAATCGAACCCGCGAGTTTGGACCGATGTCGACTTCGCCAATGTCTGCGACGTTGATCTTCGCGCGCGACGAGCCGTCGGTCTCGAGCAACTCGCCGACGGAAAGCCGGCCGTTGCCATCGATCACGGCCGATCCGACTTTGGGCGCTCCTTCAAGCCGCGCTACCTCCCACGAAGGCGCGATGTTGGGCGTCTTAGACGAGGGAATGAACGGTCCGTTGGCGCGAGGCGCTGGTGTCTCAGAAGTAACAACATCAGATTCGACCACAACATCTGACTGATCGCCGTTTGAATGGGGATTTATCGGCCTTTCCTGCGAATCTGCGTCGAGGGGCTTGGATTGCTGCGGGGTTACAGAATGAATCGGTCGCTCGATCTGCACGAGCTGTGCGTTGTTCCGCTCGGACTTTGTGACAAACGCAACCAGGCCGATTGCCGCCGCAATCACCAGCGCGACGCTGATCGGTACCACGAACTGCCATCTCAATCTCTGATTGGGCCAGACTGCCCGACGCCCGGCTGCTTCAAGCTTCAATCGACGATTACTTCGCTCGTTCTGTACTTCGCTCCAGATCGATTCGGGTGCAGTTGCGATCGGAAGTCGCTCGGCCAAACCGATCCCGATTTTGATCTGGCCCAGTTCGACCTGACACCGGCGGCATCCGATCAAGTGCTCCGCGACCTGGCGCGACTGCGTCTCAGAAAGTTCGCCGTGGCAATAGGCGGATAGATTTTTGCTGACATGCGACGCGAACATATTCAATCCCCTGTGATCAGCGCTCCGCGCAGATGTTGCAGGCGGCGCGCGAGAATCTTGTGGCCCCGGTTTAGACGTGACGCGATAGTTCCCTTCGAACAGTTCAAAACTTCGGACATCTCATCGTAAGAAAGCCCCTCGACATACTTGAGCAGGATCGGCATTCGAAGTTTCGGCTTCAGCTCGCCAATCGCATCGCGCACCGCGTCGTTCATCTCGATTCGCGCGAACTCTTCATGGTGGTCGTGTCTATGATCGCCATTCGAACCGGGGTCGAATTTTTCCACAATGAACGGAACGAATCGTCGACGACCTCTCTGTTCGTCCATGCAGGCATTGACTACGAACCGGTAAAGCCAGGTAGTGAATTCAGCTTCGCGCCGAAACTGCCGGATGCGAGTTAGAAGTTTGAGAAAGACCTGCTGCGTGACATCACGGGCTGTGGCCTGGTCGCCTTTGAAATAGTAGAGCGAGATCGAATACACGCGATCCTTATACGCGTCGAACAGCAGACGGAATGCATCCCTGTCTCCGGTTTGACAGGCTTCGATCACGCACTCGTCAATCGGGCTGCTTATCATTACAGCGCGCTGCTCCATCCGCCTCCTCCGCTAAAACCCACTTACCAATGCGTTAGACGGTGGAACTTCGGATTTTCTTCCATCTGGGTGAAATTATTTTTTTGAGGCTGGCGGGCAAGGAATTGGTTGGGTGAGCTAACGGGGCGGAAGCCCGACCATCAGGGAGGGCGTTTGAGGCCGGCAGGTGCTCAAGCTTGTAATGGCCTCGCGGTCGTCATAGCGCAGCATAACTAAGAACGGATCGCAACTGTAGCGGTACTTGAGCATAGCGGAAGTAGAACGCCCTCCCTGACGGTAGGGCTTCCGCCCCGTGAAGCAAAGTTCCAGCTAGGATGTGAGGGAAAATTCGGGCTTAATGTAGAGAAAAGCGAGCTACCGCATCGAAGAACTTACCAATTCCTCTATTTCATCTTCATCACTCTCGGCGCCCGACGCGGCATCGTCGCCTTCCAGCTGTCTCCGGCGGCGAACGCTGCCGTCAGAATCAAAGATGTAGGCCGAGGGCGCTTCGCGCATGATGATGTCCTGCAATCGCATCAGTCCGTAAAGCAGCGCCTCCGGTCGGGGCGGACAGCCGGGGATGTAAACATCAACCGGGATGCATCGATCGACGCCTTGCATAGTCGAATATGAGTCGAACGGCCCGCCGGTCGAAGCGCACGCGCCCATGGCCATGGCCCATTTCGGCTCGGGCATCTGTTCGTAGACCCGCCGCACGACCGGCCCCATCTTAAGAGTCACAGTGCCGGCGATGATGATCAGATCGCTCTGTCGCGGGCTGGGACGAAAGACTCCCGCGCCGAATCGATCTATGTCGAAGCGGCCGGCGCCGGTCGCGATCATTTCAATCGCGCAGCAGGCGAGTCCGAACGTCATGGGCCAGAGCGCGGATTTGCGCGCCCAGTTAACCACCGGCGCGGTTATATCCATCGCCTTAGCGCCGACGGAACGACGGACGGAGTTCATGATCGAATCAACCGTCGTTAAAACGAAACCTTCTTGATGTTCAGCCATAAATTCAAGGTATGAGGGCGGAGGGATGAGGGATGAAACAGCCGCAGATCGCGCTATTCTCTCCCGCTAGCTTTTACCTCGCCTTTGATCTTCACATTCTTGACAATCGTAACAAACATTGATGTCAGTTCGTTCGCTTCACGCAGAAGGCTTTGAAGTCGATCCGACGTCAAAATATCAGCCTCAACTATTAGATCAAGCCAGTAAGTAGTTTCATCGAGCTCTTGCAAACCACCTTCGAGTTTACTGATAAAGTCAGCATTCGACTTTGCTCGACATGCTTCGTGATAATGTGCGCCAACCGATGTGCCCGACCGAAGTACTTGCTTTCCTAGCACCTGCGCTTCTGTCGTTTTTGGGACCGCCGAGTAGAGTTTAATGATGCGTAGTGCAAACGCCTTGGTTCTGGCCCGCAAGTCCTGATGGATGATCGCATTCATCCCTCATCCCTCCGCCCTCATCCCTCCATCACGCCCACTCTAATGCGCCTTTTCGCCATGCATAATAGTAGCCAACGATCAGAATGCCGATAAAGACAAACATCTCAACCAGCGCGAACTTCGTGAACGAGAAATCATCGCCCATAAAAATGATCGCCCATGGCAACAGAAAGATCGTCTCGACGTCGAAAATCAGAAACAGCATAGCTACGATGTAATACCGCACCGTGAATCGGTCGTGCGCTTCCGTCGTAGGATCGATACCGCATTCGTACGGCCGCATCTTGGCTTTGCTGTACATGTACGGGCGGATAAACCGTCCGAGCACGATCGGCATGACCGGAAAAATCAACGCGAACACGAAGAAGATCATCACCGGCCAGTAGGCCGTGATCGGGCTTCCTATCGTTTCGGTCGGAGCTACTTGAAAAAGGATCGAGCTGATCAACATCCGTCAGTTCTCCCAGGAATGCGTATCTTTCTCGAAATTTCTATCAGAATCGGAGTCTATGCATCAAAAATAGCGTTGTCAAACTTTTCTTTTTTCCAACGCTGATTCAGTTTCGCGAGTATGTCCGACAAACTTCAGTTTGTCGCCCGGATTCGACAAGCTAAAGTTTGTCGGACAATTAAGCTTTGTCGTGCGGCTTGCCTGCCAACAAAGCTACGGCATGAGCGAGAACCGGTTTGATGACTTCAAAGCTCTGGCGCACGCCTCTGGGCGAGCCGGGCAGGTTGACGATCAACGCGTCAAAAGCGATCCCGCATACGCCACGCGACAGCATCGCCATCGGCGTTTGGTTCAGCGTTCCGATGCGCATCGCTTCCGCTAATCCTGGAGCCTCTCTTTGAATCACGGCTCGGGTTGCTTCGGGCGTATTGTCGCGCGGACCGAAGCCAGTCCCGCCGGTTGTCGCAATCAGGTTCACGTCGGGTCGATCTGCATACAAGGTCAGCTTTTCGGTTAAAGGTTGAAGATCGTCCGGCAGGATATCCGAAGCAACAATCTGAGCGCCTATACTCTTCAACAATTCGACCAGCACCGGACCCGACTCGTCTTCCTGTTCACCCCGCGAACAACGATCGCTGACGGTAATTACCACGGCCTTAATTAACGAAGGCTTGAAAGGGGTTTGACCGAGTATCTTTCCTGAGGGGGCGGACATTCTTCTTCGGTAGCCTTTCCGCTCAATTTGGAGACCGGCAGTCAATTACTCAACATCACCAAATGCAGTCAGGAAGGGGACCCTGTCCCCGCCTGGCTGGATATCTGAACAACTACCATGACTGCTCAAACTTGAGGCGGGGGCCTCTTCCTGACTGCATTAGGCACTGTCTGCAACTACTATTTCATGGCGCGACCGGACTACGCCGAAGTCCCTATCGCATGCATCTCCTGCAACGAACGAACGGTGATTTGCCCGCCGTCGTGAAGCGAGGTGATCGCTTCGATCAGGGCCTGCGCGCCGGTCATCGTCGTCACACAGGGAACGTTGTATTGCAGCGCCGCGCGGCGAATCGCCTGTTCATCGAAGTGCGAAATTCGTCCCAGCGGCGTGTTGATGACAAGAGCGATTTCGCCTCGTTTGATGTGATCGACAATGTTCGGCCGGCCTTCGTTAACTTTGAAAACCGACTCGACCTTGATGCCGACTTCGCGCAACCGCGCGGCGGTGCCGAACGTGGCCACCAAATCAAATCCCTGTCGCGCCAATCGCCGCGCGAGAACCACGGCCTGCCCCTTGTCTGTTTCGTTGACACTGATGAACGCCGTCCCGCTGGACGGCAATTCCAATCCAGCGCCGGTCATGGCTTTGGCGTAGGCTTCGCCGAACGTATCGCCGACGCCCATCACCTCGCCGGTCGAATGCATCTCCGGACTCAGGATCGGATCCACACCCGGGAATTTCATAAAAGGAAAGACGGGCGATTTGATAAATACGCGATTGACCGTGAGCTCTTCAGGCAAATTGAATTCTGCCAACGGACGCCCGGCCATCACGAGCGCCGCGACGCGAGCTATCGGAACGCCGGTTGCTTTTGAAACAAACGGAACCGTACGCGACGCGCGCGGATTCACTTCCAAAACGTAAACGCGGTCGTCCTTGATCGCGAACTGAATATTCATCAGCCCTCGAACGGAAAGCGCCTGGGCCAGCTCGCGCGTGTAGTGCTGCATCGTCTCAAGATGCTCCGGCTGGATGCGGACGGGCGGCAGGACACAGCTCGAATCGCCCGAATGGATTCCGGCTTCTTCGATGTGTTCCTGGATTCCGGCGATAACGCAGGCGGTTTCATCCGCCAAAGCATCCACATCGAACTCGGCGGCGCGTTCGAGAAACTTGTCGATCAGGATCGGGCGTTCCGGCGACGCTTCGACCGCGGTCCGCATGTATTCGTCGAGGCTGGCTTCGTCGTAAACGATCGCCATTGCACGTCCGCCCAGAACATAAGAAGGCCGCACCAGCACCGGATAGCCGATCCGTTCAGCGATCGTTTTCGCCTCTTCACCGGAAATCGCTGTTTCGTTATCCGGTTGAGGAATGCCGAGCTTGGTCAAGAGCGCGCCAAACCGTTTTCGGTCTTCCGCCAGGTCGATCGAATCCGGCGAAGTTCCGATTATCGGAACTCCCGCTTCGTGCAACCGCATCGCCAGATTCAGCGGCGTCTGCCCGCCAAACTGAACGATGACGCCATCGGGGTTCTCGACATCGATGATGTTCATCACATCTTCGAACGTGAGCGGTTCGAAATAGAGCCGGTCCGAAGTGTCGTAATCAGTCGAGACCGTTTCAGGATTGCAATTGACCATGATCGTTTCGTAGCCGGCATCGCGCAGCGCAAATGACGCGTGACAACAGCAATAATCGAACTCGATTCCCTGCCCGATCCGGTTTGGCCCAGAGCCCAGGATCATAATCTTTCGCCGTTTGGTCGGTTCGGCTTCGTCTTCTTCTTCGTAAGTCGAGTAGAGATAAGGCGTGAACGATTCGAACTCGGCTCCGCAAGTGTCCACTCGTTTGTAGACAGGCACGATGCCAAGCTGTTTGCGATGCGCGCGCACTTCGTCCTCGGTTCGTCGCGTCAAATACGCAATACGGCGGTCCGACAACGCGTACTCTTTCGCTGTCCGAATCACCTCGGCTGGAATGTCCTCGAGCCGGCGGTCCTCGATTCGCGCCTGGATTCTCATCACGTCCTGCAGTTGTTCCAGGAACCAGCGATCGATACGCGAAAGCCGATACACTTCGTCGATCGTCCATCCGTGCTGCAAAGCGTAGGTGATATATGAAAAGCGTTGCGAATTGGGCCGAGCCAGTTTCCGCTGCAGCTCGTCATCGGAAATTCCGCGCAGGCGCAACGGCTTTACCGATTCCAGCGATCGAAGGCCCTTGAACAGAGCCTCCTTAAAAGTTCGTCCGATCGCCATCACCTCGCCGACCGATTTCATTTGAGTTCCGAGCACGTCTTCGGCGGCGCTGAATTTCTCGAAAGCCCATTTCGGAATCTTCGCGACAACGTAATCAAGCGTCGGCTCAAACGAAGCGGGTGTCTTCTTGGTGATGTCGTTTGGAATCTCGTCGAGCGTAAAACCGACCGCGAGTTTGGCGGCGATCTTCGCGATCGGAAATCCGGTGGCCTTTGAAGCAAGAGCCGAAGAGCGCGAAACACGCGGGTTCATTTCGATGATTCGAACTTCGCCGTTCTCGGGATTCACCGCAAACTGTATGTTCGACCCACCGGTCTCAACACCGACTTTGCGAATTATTACTCGCGCCATGTCGCGCAGATTCTGATACTCGACATCGGACAAAGTTTGGGCCGGCGCGACCGTTATCGAATCGCCCGTATGAACTCCCATCGGATCGAAATTCTCGATCGAGCAGATGATGACGACGTTGTCCTTCAGGTCGCGCATCACCTCGAGCTCGTACTCTTTCCATCCCAAAATGGATTCCTCGATCAGAACTTCATGAGTCGGCGACGCGGCAAGACCGCCCCGAACAATCTCTTCGAACTCCTCCGGGTTGAAAGCCGTCCCGCCTCCGGTACCTCCCAACGTAAACGACGGGCGGATGATCGCGGGATATCCAGTTCCAGCCACGACGTCCTGCGCCTCGGCCCATGATTTCGCAAAGCCACCAAGCGGCATTTGCAATCCGGCTTCATCCATCGCTTGTTTGAACAGGCTGCGATCTTCGGCGATGCGAATCGCCTCGCGCTTGGCGCCGATCATCTCTACGCCGAACTCGTCGAGGACGCCTGCGTCAGACAAAGCTATCGCCAGATTCAGCGCGGTCTGTCCGCCCACTGTCGGCAACAGTGCGTCCGGCCGCTCGCGGCGAATAATTGCGGCCACGGATTCAACCGTCAGCGGCTCAATGTAAGTTCGGTCCGCGGTCTCGGGATCGGTCATGATCGTGGCTGGGTTTGAATTGACCAGCACGACCTCGTAACCCTCCTGCCGCAACACACGACAGGCCTGCGTTCCCGAGTAGTCGAATTCGCAGGCCTGTCCGATGACAATTGGACCCGATCCAATAATCAGAATTTTGTGTAAATCAGTCCGTTTGGGCATCCAGAATTAAAGCGCTCTCATCTATGTAGTCTTTTGTCGTCAGCGGTAAGAGATGGCATTATACATAACGCCCGTGAAGAAGCGCGAACTCGCACCCGACCGAATGCGTTAACCCTCTTAATTCACTTTTTCGCTCGCCTTGTTGCGTGCGCCATTCATATTAAATGGAAAATTGATGCTTAGAATTATCTCAGTTTTTGTTTTGCTTATATTGACCACCGTCGCGGCGTCAGGCCAGGCGCCGAGCGACGCGACTGACTTTTACAATCGAGGACTGGAAAGACAGAACAACGGCGATCTGGTTGGCGCCATGGCGGATTACGATAAAGCCATCGCGCTCAATCCAAAACTTGTCATGGGTTACAACAATCGAGCCAACCTGAAGCTGGTCAAAGGAGACAACCAGGGCGCAATCGCAGATTACAGTAAGGCGATCGAGCTTAATCCGAATGGGTTTGAAACGATTTACAATCGCGGCGTCATTCTGCTCCAAATCGGCGAGAACGACAGGGCGATCGCCGACTTCAGCAGGGCGATCGAGCTAATGCCTTTTGACATGGTCTACGTCAATCGCGGAAATGCATGGAAAGGCAAGTCGGATCTGAATCGCGCAATTGCGGACTACGGCAAAGCGCTAGAGCTTAATCAAAAGAGCTTCGAAGCGTATTTCAACCGAGGGACGACGCGATACGAAAAAGGCGAGTATGACGACGCGCTGGCTGATTTGGACAAGGCTGTCGTGTTAAATCCCGAGTATTCGGACGCGTATGAAAGCCGGGCCCTGACATGGCAAGCGAAGGGCGACCTGAATCGGGCTCTGGCGGATTACGACAAAGCGGTTGAATTCGATTCGAAGGACGCCAATCTTTATTTCAGCCGCGCGACCGCTCATCAACAGACGCAGTCGCACGCTAAAGCCGAAGCTGATTACGGCAAGTCGCTGGAGATCGACCCGAACCAGGCACAGGCTTATGTAAACCGCGGCATAGTGCGATTGCTTCAAGGCAAGGTGGCGGAAGCCGACCAGGATTTCAACAAGGGATTTAGCATCGACCCCGGCCTCAAGAGCGGCCTGGAAAAGTTCATTAACGATAAGAAACGTTGGCTGGCGAACAAGTTATAGGATGGGTTAGGCAGTTGCCATACGATATGCGAATTGTAGAGCTTTTCTCAAGAGTCATAACGAGTGTCGGCGAAGCCGACGACTGAAAATAGCCCAGCACTTCAGTGCTGGGTACGATTCAGGTAACTCGTCGGAGCCCGTGAAGCGGGCGACCGAACAGTTGTTCTTACGATTCTGTTAAATACCATCATTCGTCCGTTTCACGGACTTTCCACTATTGCGGTTTTAATCCCAGCGATAAATCGCTGGGCTATTTTCGTCGGTCCGCTTCGCGGACGGAAATCGAGTTATTGTGCAGACTAATTGGAGATCGAATATGAAGAGAATTCTTATCAGTCTTTTGATTTCGTTGGCAGGCACGTTCACGTATTCCCAAGCGCAGCAGAGGCCGGACCTGGCATTTAACCCACCCATCACAAATCCCGCGTATGCCGAGGGTCGCGGCCCGGTGGTTTTGTTGGATGAAGCGCACTTTAACTTTCATACCACCGAAGGCCGTTACAAACCATTCGTTCAACTGCTTCGACGCGACGGCTACGTCGTCAAACCGTTGACCGCAAAGTTCAGCAAAGAGTCGTTGCGTGACGCCAGGATATTGGTAATCGCCAACGCGCTTAGCGAGAAGAACAAGAGCGAATGGGTATTGCCTACGCCGCCCGCGTTTACAGACGACGAGGTAAAGGCGGTGCACGATTGGGTACAAAAGGGAGGCTCGCTGCTCCTGGTTGTCGACCACATGCCATTTCCGGGTGCGGCTGAAAATCTGGCCAGCGCGTTTGGATTGCGATTCAGCAATGGATACGCGGTTGAGGAAGGCAAAGGCGGGCCGATGTTTTTTAAGCTGTCGGATGGATCGTTGAAGGAGCACGCGATCGTTAAAGGTCGAAGCGAGGCGGAGAAAGTGGATTCAGTCGCGTCCTTCACCGGCTCGGCTTTTCAGATCCCGAACGACGCGGCCCCGCTGATGGTGCTGGGACCGTCGGTTGTTTCGATTATGACTACTGTGGCCGGCAGATTTGAAGAATCGTCACCGCGTAATCCGGTTGGCGGTTGGTACCAGGGCGCCGTGATGCGAGTCGGGAAGGGGCGTGTCGCGGTGTTCGGAGAAGCCGCGATGTTTTCGGCCCAGCTGGCCGGACCAAATAAGACCGCGATGGGAATGAACGCGCCGGCGGCGGCACGAAATCCTCAGTTCCTTTTGAATGTTATGCACTGGCTTTCGGGGAAGTTGAAGTAGAGCCAAGTGACAATAAAGCTGTTCAACTAACCCTGATGCAGTCAGGAAGGGGACCCTGTCCCCGCTTCAACTCAGCAACATCTCAAGAATAAATAGATCAATCTCAAATAGCGGGGACAGGGTCCCCTTCCTGACTGCGTTTGGGTTTGTGAGCAACTTCTTTCAGTCTTTCTGAACAGCGTGAGCGCGGTTAGGAAAAGAACTCTTGACTTCCCCGCTGCCACAAACTTAAGGTATTAATTGTTAGTCCTCTTGCCCACTTTCTCACCGAACTCAAACAATCCAGTTAGCAGGTGTTATGCGAATCAAACTCAAGAGTTCTCCGCGCCGACTTGTCGCGTTTTTTCTGACGCTGCTTGCGTTCGCGCTCGTCGTCTTCAGCGCTTACCGCTCCACCAGTGCGAACAAGGCACTCGTCAACGGTTCGATCGACATGCCGCCGCCCGAGCTGGGCGTCGGAGCGAATCTGAACGGCAAGCGATTGTTTCCAGCCAACAGCCACTGGAACCTGGATGTCTCGCGCGCGCCGGTTGATCCGAATTCAGGGAATCTGATAGGCAGCATGGGAAACTCTACTGGTCTCCATCCGGACTTCGGAACCGTGTGGGCCGGAGCACCGAACGGAATTCCGTATGTGGTCGTAGCCGGTGATCAGTCGCACGTTCCGATCGACTTCACAAGGTACGGAAACCAG
This sequence comes from Pyrinomonadaceae bacterium, assembly GCA_963702045.1. Taxonomy (GTDB): domain Bacteria; phylum Acidobacteriota; class Blastocatellia; order Pyrinomonadales; family Pyrinomonadaceae; genus JACMLC01. The sequence goes on along the minus strand of OY969701.1, from coordinate 1,576,117 downwards.
AGCGACCCCGGGCCGTATCCTGTGCCGGCGAACGCGCCGATCGAAGGCGGGCCCAGCGCCAGCGGAGATCGCCACGTCATCGTTATTGATCGAGACAACTGGAAACTCTACGAAATGTTTTATTCGTTTCCGGTCAGCGGCGGTGCACGCTGGGAAGCCGACAGCGGCGCTGTCTTTGACTTGAACTCGAATGTGTTGCGAACCGACGGTTGGACATCTGCCGATGCAGCGGGTCTGCCGATTATGGCCGGGCTGGTGCGATACGACGAAGCCGCGCTGCAACAGGAGATCCGACACGCGCTTCGCTTCACGGCGCAGAATACGCGCAAGGCTTACATCTACCCGGCTCGGCATCATGCCAGCGACGTAACAAACCCGAATGTTCCTGCGATGGGAACTCGTGTTCGTTTGAAAGCATCGGTCAACATCTCGACGTACGGACCCAGAATGCGAGTCATCCTGGCAGCGATGAAACGATACGGAATGCTGTTGGCTGACAACGGCTCCAACTGGTACGTCAATGGCTCGCCGGACATGCGCTGGGACGAAGACGAGCTTCACACCATCGGAGCGATCAAGGGATCGGACTTCGAAGTCGTACGGACGCCTGGACGCCTGGTCATGACCAACTCAGATTTTGACGGCGACGCGCGAACGGATGTCTCCGTCTTTCGTCCCGCCGGCGGTGGCTGGTTTATTCAGGGAAGTTCAAACGGCGCAATTCGCGGACAGCAATTTGGAATAAGCACCGACCAACCGGTGCCGGGTGATTACGACGGAGACGGATTGACCGACGTCGCGGTCTTTCGCGAGGGAGCCTGGTATGTCTCGCGCAGTTCCGATGGTTCGTTTCACGCGGAACAATTCGGAGTCGCGGGCGATTTGCCGGTGCATTCGGATTACGACGGAGACGGAAAGGTGGACGTGGCGGTCTTTCGCTCAGGCGCCTGGTATTTTCGCCAGAGTTCCAACGGCGCAATCCGTTCGCAACTGTTTGGGCTCAGCACGGACCGACCGGTCACTGGCGATTACGACAGCGACGGCAAGACTGACATAGCAGTCTACAGACCGAATACCGGCGCGTGGTACATCGTTCAAAGTTCGAACAACGTGATTCGAAGTGAGCAGTTTGGAACCGCCGGCGATTTGCCAGTCGCGGCCGATTACGACGGTGACGGCAAGACAGACGTAGCTGTGTACAGACCTTCCACCGGCGCCTGGTACGTGTTGCAAAGCACGACCGGAGGGCTGTTGTCGCAGAGCTTCGGGATCGCGACCGATCGTCCTGTCACCGGCGATTATGATGGAGATTTCAAATGCGACTTTGCGGTCTTTCGTCCATCAAGCAACGTTTGGTACATATTGAGCAGCTACAGCGGTTCAGTCAGCGCCGCGCAGTTCGGCGCGAACGGCGATCTGCCGGTGCCCGGATCGCAATTCCCCTGAACAGAAATCGAAAAACGAAAGTGAAGAAGAGATGCCAGCCCGACAAAGATGCTTTTTACTCTTCCTCTCCGGTGTTCTTGTTATTTTCGCGGCGGAAATCTGCGTAGATGCGGCGCATCGCGGATCGATTCGCTCTCTGCAGGAAGGCTCTGCTTCGACCGTCGAGGCCAGTCCCGTTTACTTGGGATACAAAGGTGTCGCGATTGGAATGTCGATGGACGAAGCGCGGAAGAAGCTCGGCAAGCCTTCCAATAAGAGCGGCAAGACGGATTTCTTTATTGCGTCGGAAGTGGAAAACGCCCAGGTGTTTTATGACAAGGATCTGAAGGTCACGGCCATCAGCGTTACGTACTCCGGCAACTTGGCCAAAGCGCCAAAGCCGCGAGACGTTCTGGGAATAGAGATCGAGACGAAGCCGGACGGATCTCAACACACACTCGAGCGTTATCCGAAGGCCGGGTATTGGGTGTCATATAGCCGCACCGGGGGAGACCAGGCGGTGATCGTAGTCTCGATGCGGATATTGGAGTGATGGAGCGCAGGCGGTTCGATGGAGCGCAGGCGGCTCGCCGGCGCTCCCCCTCGGGCTCCAATAAAGAAGGAGGCGCCAACCAACGGTTGACGCCCTCTTCGTTTTGCTTCCTTCAATTTACCGAAGCCTAAAACCCACCACCCAGAATCGCGCCGAGGATACTGATCACGGTATCCCTGGTTCGATCGTTATTACCGCCGGTGTTACCGCGATAATCGCGACGATATCCTTCTTCGTAACCGCGCACGAAACTGTCGCGATAGACTCGTCTGTATTCGTCCTTGTTCCCGTACTCAGAGCGATAACCTTCGTCAGCGTTCTTGTAACGACGAGTTCCCTGCGGATCGTAACGCTTTCCATCTCGGGCATGCTCGGCGCCCTGATTCAGGCCGTCGCGATATCCCTGCTCTTGGGCTACATAACCGACGTCGTTACGTCCATTTCCGCCGTATCCACCGTTGCGTCCGTACGGATCGTTGTTGCCATAGTACGGATCATCATTCGGGTAATAGCCGCCGTTGCCGCCATTGTTGTACTGCCGGAAACCCGCGTCGTACCCGCGACGAAACCCCTCACGGTATGCCTGTTTGTACGCGTCTTTGTTCCCGTACTCTGAGCGATAACCGTTAGTCGCTTTTTTGTACTGGCTGGCGTCGTCCGGATTGAATCGCTCGCGCTCGCGCGCGTCTTTCGAGCCGCGCTCGATGCCATCGCGATAGCCCTGATCCGCAGCAATGCGGTAGACGTTCTGGCCGTAACCGTAGCCATCGCGGTTACGATACTGCGCCTGCGACGTCGAGCCCGAAATTGCTATCAACCCGAATAGCAATCCCAACGTCAACACCGAACCGCCGATTCCCCTTTTCAAATTGTTTGCCTTCATTCTCATTCTCCTGGTCAAACCGTCCGCAAAGTCTCGGGTCACACGACACCCGCACATGCTTTATCAACTGGTATGCCAGTGGGCGGATTCTCTTTAAGAATGAAAAAGCTTAGTAATAAGAATGAAAAGGCAGTTTCGCTGTAGAACAAGCCAACGATCGGTATACGAGATCGTCACGCCGGAAACGATATCGGATCGTTTCAACGCCTAAGGCGTTCATGCGATTCCTATGGCCTCGTCTTAAAGTTCCCAGATACCCGATCAGGACAAATATTGAAGAGCAACGACACGCTACCCGATCCGAGATTCGTAGTTGCGAGGTCGAGGCGATCGTCTCCGTTGAAGTCGGCGACGACGATCCCGTTCGGCGACAACCCGGCACCATAAGTTGTGCCGCGGCCAAAGGAGCCATTCCCGTTTCCACGAAGAACCACGAGCCCCGCGCCATTCTTATCTGCTACTACCAGGTCGAGCTTGTTATCGTCATCCAGATCACGAATCACAACCGAAGTGGGAAAGGCGCCGGCCGGGAAGCTCTGGCTAGGAATCATTGCGCCGTCGCCACTGCCAAGGAGAACCGTAACCGACGGGGACGAAATGACGCTGTTGGTGACTACTAAGTCTGAATGGCCATCACGATTCAAATCGCCAACTGCTATCGACGACGGCGCAGCGCCCGCTTTGAAATGTATCGGCGAGTCGAATTCTCCCTTGCCGTTTCCCAACAATATCGAGGCGCTTTGAGCGCTGAGGTTGGATGTCGCGACGTCCAGACTACCGTCTTCGTTAAAGTCACCGATCGCCACACCTGTCGGTTGAACTCCGGTTTCAAACCCGACCGCGATCGCAAAGCTGCCGTCGCCATTTCCGAGCACGACGGAAATCGAGTTCGAACCGCGATTGGCGACGATCAGATCCGCCTTGCCGTCGTCATTCACATCCGCAGTCGCGATCGCCAGCGGAACCAGCCCGACCAGGACCGAAGGCGCTGATGCGAACCCTCCGGATCCATTTCCGAGAAAGATCAGGGCCTTGCGTTCTGCGCTGTCTGCGACCGCCAGGTCCAGCTTTCCATCGCGGTTGAAGTCCGCAGTAACTGCTGCCCACGGAGTCACCCCAGCCGCGAAATGCGGCCCTTCTTCAAACTCGCCATCGCCGGTTCCAAACAGAATCGAGACGGTACCGCCTTCATCGTGGTCGGTTCCGTGTTCAGCCTGGTTGTTGACAGAAGCCAAATCGAGCTCGCCATCGCGGTTGAAATCGCCGGCCACCAACGCGCGTGGCGCGCCTTCGACAGCAAACGGAGCGGAAGTCTTCAGCCGGCCTCGCCGATCGTTCAGAACGATCGAAACCGTCCGCGCTGACTGGCTGACCACCGCAAGGTCGGGCCAATGATCTCGATCAAAATCGACTACGGAAAGCTGTTGCGGACCGGGGCCGCCGTCGTAGAACTTCCGCGAAAAGTTCCCGTGTCCGTTACCGATCAACAACGCGAGCCTGTCTTCGCCGTGTACCGCCACAGCGATATCGAGCTTTCCGTCGCGATTGAAATCGCCGGAGGAAAGCGCCCGAGGCGCTTCTCCGACTTCGATACTACGAGTATTTGCGAAACCACCGCCGCCGTTGCCAAAGAGGACAACCACATCGTTCGATTCCGTATTTACCACCGCTACATCAAGTCTGTGATCGCGATTGAAGTCGCCCAGAGTGACAGCGCGAGGACCGTCTGCTACCGGGAAATTAGCCGCTGCCGAAAATCCACCCTTGCCGTTTCCGAGCAGGAGCGAGATCGAATCGGATCCTTCGTTTGCCACGACCAGATCAGTCTTGCCGTCCCGGTTGATATCGCCGGATGCCGCGTGAAACGGATTCATGCCGACGGCGAAACTCGCAGCCGCGACAAAGCCACCGTTGCCGTTGCCCAAAAGCAGCGTGAGGTCATTTGATCCCGCGTTCGTCGAAATCAAATCAAGCTTGTGGTCGCGATTGAAGTCGCCGATCAATACAGCACGAGGGCCAAGCCCGACCGGGTAGCTTATCGCCGCCGACATTGCTCCGTGTCCGTCGCCCAGCAGAACCGACAGATCGCCGGACCTTTCGTTCGCCGTGACTACATCCTGTCGTCCATCGCGGTTGAAATCCCCCGCCGAGATCGATACCGGACCATCTCCGACCACGTACACCGACGGCGTGGCAAGACGGTTTTGTCCGTCTCCGAGGAAAATTGAAACCAAACTCGAATATGCGTCTACCACCGCAAGGTCAGGTCGTCCGTCGCGGTTGAAATCCGCCACCGCAGCGGCGGACGGCTGTTCGCCCGCGCGAAACGGACGCGACGCGCGATAGTCCAATCCTGAGCACGATCGATCGCTCTGGCCAAAGGCAGACGGACTCGTCATGACCAAAATCGTCAGAACGAATATCAATTTTATTTGTTGGAAGTTGTAGGGTTGAAAACTACGATTGGACATAAATTCCGCGCTGGGTGAACCTGATTCTGTGGCGTTCGATCGGCCGCGACAGAGTACCAGAAACGTGGACTTAATTGGAGCGCAACGGAATCGAACGAACACGAAATTACACGAAATCGAAACAAATCACCATGAAACTAATTGATTTTTCGTGTGTTTCGAGAATGGCTCGTTCGTGTTGTTTCGTGGTTAGTCGTCCGGAATTACTTGATGGAAAACATACCGGCAGGAGTCGGCTCAAGCTTTATGGCTGTCAAAGTTCTTACGAAAATCGTCGCCCTCAAGCTCAACAGTTTTGCACATCTCGAACAGTCGCGAACGCAAACGAACTCCTATTCTATCTTCCAAAGTTTCATCGCGCTCGGTTCGGCGGCCGTCAAGGTAATTGGTGGTGAAGAGCGTCAGTTTCCTGTCGTTGTAACGCGTATTGATGATTTGCATCATCGTGTCGCGCACCCAATCCGTAGGCTTCGATGCTCCGAGTTCGTCCAGCACCAACACATCCGCGTTGAAGACAGGCTCCAGAACTTTCAGCTCAGAAGTCTGCGAAATCGGATTGTATGAATTCTGGATTTCTTTCAGAAGCGAGCCAAATTCGTAGAACAAACACTGAGCGCCGTAACCTTCGATCAAGGCACGAACGATAGCGACCGCCAGGTGCGTCTTGCCGACGCCAACCGGGCCCATGAACAGCAAACCTCGCCCGGTCTCCAGCCGTTCGGCAACATAGTTATCAATCAGCCGCGTCGATTCTCCGAGCGCGCGCCAAATAAACATGTTGCCCTTAACTGGTTTGAAATTGCCGAGCGAACATTCGGCATACCGGCGCGGAATGCGCGCGGCCTCGAGCAACTTGGTTTGTTCGTGTTGCGTGCGGCAACGACACTTGCGCGCGCCCTTGCCGGGCACGACTTCCATCCCTGAGCCAAAGCAAAACGCGCAAGGTTCTACGGCCTTGGATTGCGCTGTCTTCTCTTGGTCACGGGATTCATCCGACACAGAACGGAGCGAGAACATTTTTGCGTTGTCAGATGACATGCGAGCTGCTGAAACCGGTTTCTTCTAGTTAGTGGATCCGCGGGAAATGGAAAGCGTGGGCATTGCTTTAGAACTTCAACTACGTTTTGAATTCCTCCGATCTCAGTTCGGAGGCGGGCGAATTATAGCACTCGAACTTCAGATTGCAAGCGCGATATGTTGTCCGGCAAACTTCAGTTTGCCGCCGACGTCGGCAGCACTCAATTTCCAACGTTAACGACAAACTGAAGTTTGTCGGACATCCGATTCGATCGAGCAAAAACTCGACAACTTCTTACTAAACTTCTGCCGGCAATCCTGTCCGCAGCGATTCGCGAATACGAAAAGTCGCACGCGTTGTGGCGGCTAAATCTTCGAGCGAGATCGGCGGCGGTGCTCCCTCAACTACAACAGAACAAACGGCACGAATCTCGTCGGCTTGTCCTTTGTCCTGATTTCGTAATCGCCGTGATTGTTCTCGACCGCTGTGATACGAGGTTGCGCTGCGAAAGTCGTCAATCACAAAAGTCTTGCCGTCACCGTAGATCTCAATGCGTTCCTTCGGCACGCTCTTGTCGCCCTCAGCCAGATAGGCGATGGAGCCGTTCGAGCCATCCGAAAAGCGCAGTGTGATAAAGACTGAGTCGGAGTCGATAATCTGATGATTTCTGCTGGTGACGGATTCGGCGAACACGCGCGTCGTAACGGCGCCGGTCAGAAACTGCATCAGATCAATGAAGTGACAGACTTCTCCAATGATTCGGCCGCCGCCTTCCTGCGCGTTCTGGATCCAGTGATCGGGCGCGATTCGTCCGGCATTGACGCGATAATTAATGGAAAGCGGTGACTGGCGGCCTTTGAAGAATTCCATTGCCGCTCGCGCGTGTGGTGAAAAGCGACGATTGAACCCTACCATCAACGCGCCGGGAGCATTTTCGGCGGCAGCTGTCACGCTCTCCAGCTCTTCATCGTTCATCGCCAGCGGCTTTTCAACAAATACATGGCGCCCGCGCTGGAGCGCTCGCTCGGCCAGGCCCGCGTGCGAATCGTGACGCGTCGCGATGACGATCAAATTAACCTCGTCATTTCCGATGATCTCCGCGGCGTCCGACGCCGCATAACCGAAGCCGTATTTCTCGCCGGTATCGCGCGCGGAGACGCCGGAAGCCGTTGAGATTGCTCGAAACTCAGCGCCGGCGGATTTGAAGTGCGGCAACAGCATTCCTTTCGCGTAGCCGCCGGCGCCGATCATTCCGATCCGAACTGATTTTTGAGGAGTAGTCTTTGACGCGGTCGACGAAGTGAGCGGAATGCGACGTTCGAGTTCACGTTCAGTGTCGTAGTTCAACAGAACGCCCAGATATGGCTCTTTCGATTCTCCCGAAATCAGCTGATAAGCGCGCTCGCCGTCTTCGATCGAGAAACGGTGACTGACCAGGCGGTCGATGTTGACTCGCCGTTCCGCGATTAGATCCAGAAAGGCTTCGATATTGCGGCCTTCGGTCCAGCGCACATATGCGAATGGGTAATCGTGGCCGTTCTCTTCGTATTCCGGGTCATAGCGCCCGGGGCCGTACGACATGGAGATCTTCAGCGTCAGTTCGCGGATGTAGTAAAGATTTCGCGGCACATCCATCCCGACGAGGCCGACTGCTACGACGCGTCCTTTCATACGCGAAATCTCGCCGGCAAGCTCGACCGGTTGATTCGAAGATGTCGCGGCGGTGATCAAAACTGCGTCAGCGCCGCGGCCTCTCGACCATTCGAGCACGGCACTCTTCGCGCTATCGTCGCTCAACGCCCCGCCGTCGGCGCCCAGTTCCTTCGCAAGAGCAATCTTCTGCGGATCAAGATCCAAACCGAATACACGACAGCCATTCGCTTTAAGAAGCTGAACAGTGATTTGACCTAATAAGCCAAGGCCAATCACCACGACCGCTTCGCCCAGCGTGGGTTCGGCGAGACGGACTCCCTGAAGCGCGATCGCGCCGAGCGTTCCAAACGCGCCGGCTTCAAAATTCACTCCGTCGGGCAAACGAACGCAGAGATTCTTCGGAACAGAAAGCACCTCGGCATGCGAAGCGTATCCGGCACCCGCGCACGAGACTCTATCGCCGACTCGAAATTCAGTTACATCCTCGCCAACTCCGATCACGATCCCCGAAGCGCTGTAACCCAGCGCAGTCGACGATCCCAACTTCGAACGAACCGCGTTTAGGGTGTTGATAACGCCTTCGTTTTTGGCTTTTTGAATCACCTGCCTTACCAGATCGGGTCGTTCGCGCGCTTTTCCCAGCAAGCTCTTCTTGCCCATGTCGACTGCCATGCGTTCGGTGCCCGCACTTATCAACGACGCGGCGGTGCGAATCAGCACGCGGCCTCGCTGAACTACCGGTTGTGGAACGTCGGAGACCGACAACTCGCCGGATTTAAGATTCTGTAGAATTTGTTTCATTCAAGAAATAAATAAGGTGTGCTCAATAACATTTATCTGGCGTTCGTTTTTAACATACGGCAAAGCCATTGGGCAAAACCGAGCATCAGCGATACCCGTCGCGTTTGCGTTGGACGAGCGTGTTGCGCGCGGTATGTTATATTAAATGCATCGTTGCTTCGTTACATGACTGGGTTCATGACCTGAAACAAAGTCGAACATCACTTCGGGGAGATAATTCTGTAAACGGATGAGTATTTGGCGTGGATTAATGCGTAAGCTGGGCCTTGAGAAAGTTTCTGCTGAACGCAGCCCGATCAATGTCTTTCTGCTGGATGACGACACGCGGCGACACGATTGGTTCGCAAGAAGATTTACCGGCGACTATTTGGACATAGCCGAAGACGTGTCGCGCGCGCGAGAGCTTCTTACCGAAAATTACTACGACGCTATCTTCCTCGATCACGATCTTTTGCCTGAGCATTATCACTCACAGACTACCGACGACGAGCGTACGGGCTACGCCATCGCGCTTTGGCTCGCAACCTCGCCGCACGTTCAGCGCGCTTCCACAATTTTGGTTCACACGCGGAATGCGGATGGGGCAATGAGGATGGTCGAAGAGCTGCGCCGCGCCGGACGACAGGCGGAATACGTCCCTTTCCCGCTCCTCGCGCAAAAAATAAAGAATTATTGGCAACGCTGAAAATTCGAAAAGCGAACTCTGCAAAGGGAAAGCTCGATCCAGCTCTCTACCTGCAAAGTTCGCTTTGAATTTGTAAATAGTGTGGTGGCCAGGGACGGAATCGAACCGCCGACGCCGGCCTTTTCAGGGCCGCGCTCTACCAACTGAGCTACCTGGCCAAATTAAGTCGTCCAGAGGAAAGAGCGCAGTATAAGAACTGAGTTTACGAGTGTCAACCGAGCCTATCCAATGCGCTGCGGTTGACTCAAATTTGTCGGATTAGTCACAAAAAAGCGTTGACAGTTTCGACAAGCGGAGTATAATCCCCAGCGTTAAGGATGGGTTGACCGTCTAAAAGATCAACCAGGTCGCAAGACAATCATCCAAGGCCCGAACATCGATAGTACCCGCCCGTGCCAGTTCGAACGCCGGTCGCGCCCCCCGCAGCCGCTACATTCGAGCTGGCACAGTCTTTTTTAGGGTGGACTTTTCCGGCCCGCCTTTCTATTCCCCGCTACTCACCAAATACAAATTTTGCAGATAAAGCACGCGGTCGCGCCCGCTTATGCTAAGGATTCGCGCGCCGATCAATAGGCCGGTGTCGTCATCCAGGCGTCGGATGCGGACCGCGCCGGCTTCGATCGATACAGACCCGCCGGATAAACCCAGAACGATGTGGAATGTCGATCCCACGACGTTCTCCTCGTTGACACTGCCCTCAGGGACAACAATTCCCAGCCCGGTTTCGCTTATGTCGCGGGTGTAACCCATCACCATCAACATGCCGTCTTCCGCGCCTTCTTCGCTTCCGAAAACCAGGACTCCGCTCATTTGGGCTTCAGCCTGCAACTCGAACCGAGCAGCGTAGCGTCGATCATTCTGGTCGTCGGGACGAAGTGCTCTACTTCGGCTTTGAATTGCGCGACCAACCGTTCCCGTCACTTCGTCCAGCTGGAAGGGCTTTGCCAGATACGCAAACGCGCCCATATCAAGCAATCCTCGCGCGTACTCAGCGTCGTTGATTCCTGAAATTGCAATTACAGGCGTATGCGGCTGAACCTGGCGAACGAGGCCTATCAGCTCGAGGCCGCTTCCGTCAGGCAATGAAATGTCGGTTATTACTAAATCGACAGGCGTGTCTTGCAAGATAGATTGCGCTTTGCCGACGGTTGTTGCGACTAAGCACTCGTGTTGGGGCGACAAGACCTGGGTGAGAATATCCAAAACAGACTGTTCGTCATCAACGATCAGAATTGCGCTCATTATTTCCGGCTCCAGGGCAGTTTCTTTACCCAGATCCAACTCAACCAAAAACTAGAGGGGGATCTTGTGAGGCTCATTCTTCTGGGCAAAGACTGGAGCCGCGATTACGTCAATTCTGAGATCGGGCGGTTAATTACAGAGTAAGGTTGCAAGTTAAGGGTGTCAAGAAGCCGTCCGACAAACTTCAGTTTGTCGAATGGATGCGACAAGCTGAAGCTCGTCGGACATATGATATAAACTTCAAATCGTCAGCAGGAAGAATTGAGCTTGGAGCTCTGAAGGCTTCTTATTCTGGAACAATACGGGAGATCAAATTTCAATGCGTCATTTTCGTTATGCGACCTTGCTGGTAGTGATCTTTGTTTTAGGCTGCCAAAACAATTCGACCCAGAACACGGGGCCGACAGCTGGCGCCAGCCCAACTCCGGCGTCGCAAAGCGGATCAGCCTCGCCTTCACCGTCCTCGTCCGCAACTCCAAGTCCAAATGCTTCTCGCAATCCAGACGCCCCGGCACCGGCGTCGAGTCCTAGTCCCCTCGGGATCGGTGCGCCCAACAGCGGTGCGGGGATGAGCGAAAAGAACACGCCTTCCAAAGGGCCGGCTACGAACGAACCACCGGACCAACGGAGAAGACCCTAGAATAATAAGAAGGACGGATAGAAAGGTTTGTAGCCGCTGGAGGAAATCCGTGAGGACATGCGATTAAGTTCTGAGCGCTCGTTTACCCTGCGTCGCCCCTCAAAGCCCGACACGTTCCATCAATAGCTTCGCTTCAAGGTTGGCTTCGTCGATCACCTGTTGTTCGTCCATCGTCTTGAGTTGGCGATCGAGCATAACAACCTTGCCCTCGATGATTACAGTTTTCACATCGCCCGGCTGGGCGGAATAGACAATCCCGGACACTAAGTCCGCTGGGCGCGGCGAACTGTGTAATCGATTAAGGTCAAGGACGATCACATCCGCGCGTTTCCCGGTTTCCAGGCTTCCGATCTCATTCTCCAATCCCAGTGCCCGCGCGCCGCTCGTCGTCGCCAACCTCAGAGTGTCTCGAGCCGAAAGCACATCGGCGCCGTGCAACACTTTCTGAAGCAATGCGGCGGTACGCATCTCTGTAAACGCGTCAAGCCGGTTATTACATGGGGCGCCGTCTGCGCCGACTGAAACCGAAACGCCGCGTTCCAACATTTCCTTGATCGGCGCCAAACCAGATCCCAGCTTCAAATTTGACGACGGACAGTGGGCCACATGCGTTCCGGTCCGTGCCATCGTTTCAAGCTCGGCATCGTCCAAATGAACGCAGTGCGCCAGCAAAACATCCGGTCCGGTCAAGCCCAGGGAATCCAGATAAGCCACATTTCGCCTACCTGTCTCGCGCTCCACCATCTCGATCTCGGTGCGGTTTTCGGAGGCGTGCGTGTGTATCATAACGCCGCGCTCGCGCGCTATTTTCGAGACGCGTTCCAGCAATTCGCGAGTACAACTGATCGCAAATCGAGGAGCGAAGCAATAGCGGATACGGCCATCGGCTCGACCGTGCCATTCATCAAGCAATGCCAGCGATTCTCGAATCGAGTCTTCAGTCTCTTCGCGCAGGCCGGCGGGCACTTCGTCGCCTTTGTCCATCATGCATTTGCCGACCGTTGCGCGAAAACCGCTCTCTTCTACCGCCCGAAAAACATGCTCGGTATGACTGACCGTTTCCATCGTCAGCGCGCACGTGGTTCCGCCCTTTATCATCTCGGCGATGCCCAGTCGCGCGGATGCTCGAATCGAGGAAGGCGTATGCGCGGCTTCCATGGGCCAAACGCGCTTCTTTAACCAATCGATCAAAGAAAGATCGTCGGCTGCACCGCGAAATAAAGTCTGGCAAAGATGTATGTGGGTTTGAATCAGGCCGGGCAAGACCGCGCATCCGGACGCATCAATCACCAGGTCCGCACCGTCGGCGCCGGCACCGACGCTGGAGATGCGCCCATCGCTGATCATCAGATCGCCGTTTACGATGGTGTCCGCGTTATCCATCGTAACCAGCGTTCCGTTTTTGATGAGTATGGTGTCAGGCATAAATGCGCGAATGACAATAGATTAAAGAAGCCAAAGATTAAAGGCAAAAGTGAAGAAGACAAGCCGGGCCTGCCTCTTCACTTTTGCCTTTTTGTGTCTGCGCTCTGTTCTACTTTGCAGCTTTACGAGCCGGTGCCGGTTCCTCTGCCGCAACCGCAGCCGCTTCCACTTCTTTGCCGTTCAAAGGAAGCCCGAGCGCCACCTTCACCTCATTCTGTATCCGATCCATAAGCTCGGTGTTCTCTTTCAGCGTCTGCTTGGAGTTCTCGCGTCCCTGGCCCAACCGCTCGCCCTTGTACGAGAACCACGCGCCGCTCTTCTCAATTACTCGGCTTGCAACACCAAGATCGATCAAGTCGCCTTCGCGTGAAATGCCTTCGCCGTACATTATGTCGAACTCGCAATCGCGAAACGGCGGCGCCACCTTGTTCTTGACCACCTTAACCTTGGTACGGTTGCCGACCACGCGATCGCCGTCTTTGATCGCGCCGATTCGGCGAATATCCAGTCGGAGCGAAGAATAAAACTTCAGCGCTCGTCCGCCGGTCGTTGTTTCAGGCGATCCGAACATGACTCCGATCTTTTCACGAATCTGGTTGATGAAGATAAAGCAGGTGTTCGATTGAGCCACGATCGCAGTCAGTTTGCGAAGCGCCTGCGACATGAGCCGCGCCTGCAAACCAGGCAAGCTGTCGCCCATTTCCCCATCCAGCTCAGCCCGCGGCACAAGTGCAGCGACGGAGTCGACCACGATCACATCTACTCCATTGGACCGCACCAGAGCCTCGGCGATTTCCAGCGCCTGTTCGCCCGAGTCCGGTTGCGAGATCAAAAGCTCATCGATATTGACGCCAAGTTTTCCGGCGTAGGTTGCATCCATGGCATGCTCGGCATCGATGTATGCGGCGATCCCGCCAACCCTCTGCGCCTGCGCGACGACATGCAGCGCCAGCGTAGTCTTGCCAGAGCTCTCTGGACCGTAAATCTCTACAACGCGCCCGCGTGGAACTCCTCCGATGCCGATCGCTGCGTCGAGACTAAGCGACGTAGTTGAAATCGAAGAGATGCCAGCGACCTCGCGCTCGCCCATGCGCATGATCGACCCTTTGCCAAACTTCTTTTCGATGTTAAGCAGCGCCGCCTCAACAGCTTTGCCGCGATCCGCATTGAATCTATCTTCAGCCATTACATACATCTCTTTCTCGTTCCTTTCTCGCGATGGTTAGTGTTATCAGGACTCCTGAAAGCGATCGACTTCTCGGCTCACGAGGCAGGAGTGTAACACAGTCGTTGCAAGAATGAAACAGTGTTTCGCAACTAAATTAAACTTAATTTCGAGGTTTTCCCCTTGAAGAAGGTGCCAAAGGAGGACCGCATAATAACTTAAAACCCGGAAATTGCTACAAAGAAAATCAAAGACTCGGTCAATTTCGATTGAGTGAAGGAAGAGACGATTTCACGCAAAGGCGACAAATCAAAACTCTGAAATCATTCGCCCCGTACGCTGTTCGAACTGCTCTGTGAGCGAAGGAACGCCTCCGCTGGTTTCATCGCGGGTCAATCGCTCAACTCGCCACATCGGCAGAAAAATATCAGTAAAGCCTATGAACGGCTCGTCGTGCGCGACTGCGCGGGTCCAGTCGTCGAACGAGTTAAGGTCGAGGCCGCGCAGAAAAATTCCCGCCGGGCTGATCTCCTCCAGCACGCCCCACAGTTTCTCGCGAGGGCTTTGAAGCACAATCAGGATCGTCTCGCCTGTTTGAATTCTGTTCACGAATTCCCTCCTCCAACTCCTAAGCGATCAAGTCTCGAACAAACGCTCCGATCTCACTTACCAATTCCGGCGAGCCTTTCAATCTCTCGATCTCCGCGACGATTGCGGAGCCGACGACTGCTGCGTCGGCGTAACGAAGCACATCCGTCACTTGTTTCGAACTGGAAATTCCAAATCCTACCGCAACCGGAAGGTCGGAAAAGTTACGAATGCGCGCGACCAGACGCTCGGCCTCTGCGCTTACTTCCGACTGAACACCGGTTACGCCGGCGCGGGAAACCGCGTAGATAAACCCGCCGGCGCGCTCCGTGATTCTCTTAATTCGATCATCGGTTGAGGTAGGAGCGATCAGAAAGATCATATCCAGGCGATGCGCGCGAAGTGTTTGGCATACCTCGGTCGCCTCTTCCGGCGCGAGGTCCGTGACGAGTACCCCGTCTATTCCCGCATCCCGCGCTTCGCGGCTGAGACGCTCGATCCCATATCGAAGCAGCGGATTGAAATAGCTGAAGAGCACTACTGGTACGTTTAGTTTCGCGCCGCCCACGACATCCAGAATTTCCGCAATACCGAAATCATTTTTAAGCGCGCGCTCAGACGCTCGTTGAATAACAGGGCCGTCCGCCATCGGATCGCTGAATGGCACGCCGAGCTCGATCAGGCTTGCTCCCGCTGACTCGAGTTCCTTTAACAAAGCTCCGGTTGTTTCGAGATCCGGATCGCCGGCAGTGATGAATGGAATAAAGCCGCGTCGCCCTTGTTTTCGCGCTAGCCTGAAAGCGTCATCGATCCTGCTCATCCGGATTCTCCGGCGAGCGATTCTGCCACCACGTTCACGTCTTTATCGCCGCGTCCCGAAAGGTTGATGATGACGATCTGATCACGCTTCAATTCGGCGGCAACGCCGATCGCGTGGGCCACAGCATGCGAAGATTCGAGCGCGGGAATGATTCCCTCCAACTGCGACAGAGTTTGAAAAGCTCGCAAAGCCTCCTCGTCTGAAGCCGAGACATATTCGACTCGGCCCGCATCGTGAAGAAAAGCATGCTCGGGTCCGATCGACGGATAATCAAGGCCAGCCGAAATGGAATGTGTGCCGGCGATTTGACCTCGTTCGTCCTGCAAAACGTAGCTCATCGTCCCCTGCAACACGCCGGGATGTCCGCCGCCTTGTTGGTTAAAGCGAGCGGCGTGTTCCCCTAAGTCATTCCCTCGTCCGCCGGCTTCCACACCAATCATGCGAACGCCTTCGTCGTGTAGGAACGGATGAAACATCCCAATTGAATTCGAGCCACCTCCCACGCATGCGATCAAAACGTCGGGCAGTCTCGCTGCCTTCTCAAGAATCTGCGCGCGCGTTTCTCGCCCAATCACGCTTTGAAAATCGCGCACCATCAACGGGTACGGCGATGGCCCAAGCGCGCTGCCAAGCAAATAGTAAGTGTCGGAAATGTTCGTGACCCAGTCTCGCAGCGCTTCGTTGATCGCGTCTTTTAGAGTTCGCGATCCGGCATCCACTTCGCGAACCTCCGCGCCCAGCAGTTTCATGCGAAAGACGTTCAGCGCCTGACGCCGCATATCCTCGGCGCCCATGTAAACCACGCACCGCAATCCGAACAGCGCGCAAACCGTCGCAGTCGCAACTCCGTGTTGGCCGGCGCCGGTTTCGGCGATGATGCGCGTCTTGCCCATTCGTCGGGCCAGCAACCCTTGCCCGAGCGCGTTGTTGATTTTATGAGAACCGGTGTGCGAAAGGTCTTCGCGCTTGAGATAGATGCGCGCTCCATTCGCCGATTCGGTCAGTCGCTTTGCGAAAAAGAGCGGCGTGGGACGCCCGGAGTAATCAGCCAGAAGTGAAGAGAGCTCGCGTTGGAATTCTTCATCGACACGGGCAGCGCGATAAGCATCCGAAAGTTCGTCGAGCGGAGCCATCAACGTCTCTGGAACGAACCGTCCGCCATAAGGCCCCCAGTGTCCGCGCTCGTCAGGTTGTGTAGGTTTGGCTTCGCTCATTTCGCCGCCGGCGCTGGTTACACTGTTGCTGACTGTGCCCCACTGATCAGCGGCGCGACAGCACATCGATTCCGACCTTCATCCTTTGCGCGATAGAGCGCAGCGTCGCTGGCGGCGTAGATTGCGCGTTCAGAAGTGGCATGCGCCGGACAAGCCGCCACACCGAGCGACACCGTGACCGTTCCAACGCCTTCGACCGGCGTAGACGAGACAACATAACGTAGCCGCTCGGCAGCCGCTACGGCCTTTGCGTCATCGGTTCCCGCAAGCAGAAGCGCGAACTCCTCTCCACCCAAACGTGCTGATGTGTCGTTGTCACGTGAAAGCTCTACCAGCGCGTTGGCTGTGTGTCGAATCACACGATCGCCCGCGGTGTGGCCATGCGCGTCGTTTATCTTTTTCAGAAAATCGATATCCACCAACAGGAGCGCGCACGGAATGCTGTATCTGCGCCATCGCTCGACCTCGTTTCCGAGAGCGTTTCGAAATCGCCGACGATTCATCAAGCCGGTCAGGTAATCGCGATCGGCTTCAGCTCGCAAACGATTCATCATCTGCTTGACTTCAACCAACTGAGCCGAACGCGAGACGAGCAGCGACAGCTCGTCCGGCAAGGCGAAGTAATCCGCCGCCCCGGCCGACATTGCCGCGCTCCGTCGTGCGACGTTTGATGGAGACAACCCGATCAGAACCAACGGGACGCTCTCGTTGGATTGCAAAAACATCCGTGCCAGCTCTTCAGCCGCGATTCCCTTCAGATTGACGTCCGCCACGACCAAATGCGGGCGCGTCCGCCGCAGCGAGACAAGCGCGGCTGCGCCACCCGCAACGCCAACCACAGCGAAGCCCGCATCTTCGAACGCGGAGCCAAACGCCGCGGTCGCCGGATCGTCCGTGACCAGCAGAATACGACCCTGATCGCGTGTGGCAGAGCGATCTGTGCCTGTCTCTCGAGGTTTTTCTTTCATAGAAGGTGCGCGAAAATTCAATGCGCTGGGTCGGGATTGCGAACACAAACATCTAACGTCAATTGCGGGAAAGCGTCAAGGCGACTTGCCTGCGCGCGAGGCTGCGACAAAAGCTCTGACTCGATCCTGGTCCTTCACGCCGGGAGAGCTTTCTAAACAACTGCACGCATCGACGCCGTACGGATTCACGATTTCGATCGCTTCACGGACGTTTTCGGGTGAAAGCCCACCGGCCAGGAAGATTTTGATTTGCCGGTTGTTGGCCTCGCGAGCGCGCGACCAATCGAATACTTCACCAGTTCCCCCTTGCTGATTTGGAGAGAATGCATCGAGCAGCACGGCGTCGGTCTTGTATTCGACCACAGTCGAAATGCCGAATTCGGGATCGACGCGAAGAGCTTTGATCACGTAAAGATCCTTTATCCCAGTGCAGTAATCCGGCGATTCGTCGCCATGAAGCTGAACCGCTTTTACGCCCGCAGCCGCGGCAATTTCGGCGACCGTCTCGGGCGTCGGTTCGTTTACAAAAACGCCCACGTTCAAAACATGCAGTGGCAACTGTTCGATTATCTTTCGAGCGTCTTCAGGCGAGAGGTATCGCGGACTCGGTCGGTAGAAGTTAAAGCCGAGCGCATCGGCGCCCGCATCGATCGCTGCGAGAGCGTCAGCCAGACTCGTGATTCCGCAGATCTTAATAAAAACCATTTTACGAATGCACGATTTACGGCGCTGGTGCAGTTTTCAATATGTTTTCGCGGGCGGTTATTGAGAGCGCGGACGACGAACCACGAAATGCACGAAACGAGAAAAGCAAAAACACACGAAACAGCACCTCGACCAGACCTACTTTTCGATCATGGGACAGTTGCAAGTATGACGAGGAATACAGGTTCCCGCAAAGACGCAAAGGCGCAAAGATAAGTCACACTCAACGTCTTTGCGCCGTCGCGCCTCTGCGAGAACCCTTTGCTTTTCCCGTTGCGTCTCCGACAAGATTGCGTAGCGCTTGTTCGGGATCGTCTTCACGCATCAGACTCTCGCCGATCAGGAACCCGCGATAACCAAACGCCTGGAGTATCTCCAGATCTTTGCGAGTGCGAAGCCCGCTTTCGCTTATCGCAACTACTTCCTTCGGAATCAGAGACGCGAGATCTTTCGAGACGTCGAGCGTAACTTCAAAAGTGCGAAGGTTGCGATTGTTGACGCCAATCAACCTGGCCCCGGCTGCTACTGCGCGTTCGACCTCGTCGCCGGCGTGGACTTCGACCAGAGCATCCATTCCGAGCTCCGTTTCGGATATGTAAATCAATCGCTCGAGAACTTCATCGGTCAATGCCGCAACGATCAACAGCAACGCGTCGGCTTTCGCCGCGGCGGATTCGTAAACCTGATAGTCGTCGAAGATGAAATCTTTTCTCAAAATAGGAATCGAGACCGCCGCACGAACTTCCCGCAAGTCCGACAGCGAGCCTCGAAACAGATTTTCTTCCGTTAATACCGAAACCGCCGCCGCGCCTCCGTTGAGATAAGCACGAGCCACTTCGGCGGCATCCGCGTCCCGATTAATCGGGCCTCGCGACGGTGACGCGCGTTTTATCTCAGCGATGATATTCGTGGTCGGCTCTTCCAAAGCACGCCGCAGAGCATGAGCCCGTGCGTCTTTTCTTGCGTCGACTGCCAGCGCTTTGATCTCTTCCAACGAGCAGAGTGTCATTGCCTCCGCCAAGCGGATTCGTTTTCGCGCAAGAATGTCGGTTAGAAAATCCATCGAGCTTCGAACGATTGCGGAGTTACACGGGACACGCGGACTTCAGAGCTTCCAGCTTTTCCATCGCGGCGCCGCTATCGATTGTTTGCTCAGCGAGTCGGGCGGCATCATTCAGATCTGCGGCTTTGTCCCCGATCAAAAGAGCCGCCGCTGCGTTCGCTACCACAAGCGACCTGGCTGCGTCTCGGCGTGTGCCGTCAAGCACGGCACGAATCGTAGCGGCGTTCGCTTCGGCATCTCCGCCGCACATATGACTGATAGCAGTTAACTCAAGGCCAAAATCGCTCGGCCCAATTTCGAACGTGCGAACTCGCCCGTCCTTTGCTTCAGCAACAAAGGTCTTGTCCGCGATCGTCACTTCGTCAAGGCCATCGGCACCGTGGACAACCCACGCGGCCTCGGAACCCAGTTCGACCAACACCCGCGCCAGCGGTTCGACTAACGCCGGATGCCAAACACCAATGATCTGCCGCGGTGCATGCGCCGGATTTGTCAGTGGGCCAAGGAGATTGAAAGTTGTATGAACGCCGAGCTGCCGTCTTATTCCGGCTACGCGCGCGGTCGCGCCGTGATAGAGCGGGGCAAACATAAAGCAGATGCCGACGTCGTTCAGACAGGCTTCGGAGACTTCGGGTGCGGCTGAAACGCCCACGCCGAGCGCGGTCAGAACATCGGCGCTACCCGAGCGACTGGTTGCGGCCCGGCTTCCATGCTTGGCGACCGCCAGGCCGGCTCCCGCAATCACAAAAGCAGCCGCGGTCGAAACGTTGAAAGTTTTCGCGCGGCTTGACCCGGTTCCGGCGGTGTCGATGAAGCACGCATGATTCGATTTCAGATGCACCGCTCGCGCCCGCATCGCTTCGGCCATTCCGGTCAGCTCGTCGACAGTCTCGCCCTTGATCGCCAGCGCGACCAACGCGGCCGCGATCTGCGCATCAGTCGCATCGGGATCCAGCAACGCATTCAGAAACAGCGAAGCTTCGGACCGCTCCAAATTTTCACCACGCATCAAGCGAAGCGAAAAAGCGCGAAGATCGCCAAGCGAGGTTGTTTCGTCACGATGCAGTGGCTCTGGAAGCATACGGGTTGGGGGCCAGGGGCCGGGGGTCAGGGGCCCGGGGGGCAGGGGCCGGGGGTCAGGGGCCGGGGGTCAGGGGCCGGGGGCCGGTTCATGGGTCGCGGCTAGAAAACTGTCTCCGTCTTTCTATTCCTGACTTCTGACTTCTGACTTCTGTCTCCTGACTTCTGTCTCCTGACTCCTGACTCCTGACTCCTGTCTCCTGACTCCTGTCTCCTGCTTTTCACACCTTCAAAAAATTCGCCATCAGACGCTTGCCTTCCGTCGTCAATATCGATTCTGGATGAAACTGCACGCCTTCGACCTTAAGTTTACGATGACGCAAACCCATGATGACTCCATCGGGAGTCGTCGCAGAAACCTCCAAACAGTCGGGTAAAGTTTCACGTTCGACAGCAAGCGAATGATAACGGCCGGCGTGAAAACGATACTCGAGCCCTTCAAAAATAGTCTTGCCGTCGTGGCAAATCTCGGATGATTTCCCGTGAACCAGCGAAGGCGCGCGAACAACGCGTCCGCCAAACACCTGCGCAATTGACTGATGGCCCAAACACACTCCAAGTATCGGAACTCGTCCTGCAAAATGATCAATCACTTCCATCGATATCCCTGCGTCGTCAGGCGTGCCGGGTCCGGGAGAGATCAGGATCCGGTCCGGACAGATCGTCGACTCGATTTCAGGAATTGTGATCGCGTCGTTACGCCGGACCTCTATGTCTTCACCAAGTTCGCCCAGGTATTGAACCAGGTTGTAGGTGAACGAATCGTAATTGTCGATAACCAAAATGTGCATCGCAAAGTTAGTTTAGCTTACGCGTGCTAAGCCGCGAAAGCTTTTCTCCGGATCGCGCATGAATGGGGGCGATCTGGTCCATAACGTGACGAAGCAGCAATATTCTTTCGTGACTTAACGCTGAATGATATCGACACGTGAAAGTGTACGGATGTCGGATACGACGACACTATATCGTGCACGTTCCGGGTTCAAACTAGCTGTTATTGAGCTTCTTAACGATCATTCCTCTAGCGGCACATCAGTTGCCAATGCTATTGGGCAGGAGGATTTGAAATGAACTTTAACGCTATAAAAAACAAAATTGCAGGAACTCTTCTTGGCGCGTCATTGATTTTGGGAATCGGCTTTATCTCGGCTTCGACCACGCAGGCGCAGTGGCGTAACGACCGATACCAATCACAACGCGAACGAGAGCGCGAGCAGAGACGTCGCGAACAGGAAGCGAGACGCAACGCGCGACAGCAGCAGCGTCGAGGCAATTACGGATACGGCTATGGGACCGCTTCTGACGGTTACAGTAACCTCGGGGGTTCATTCCAACTTCGTCAGACGGCCTTGAACGAAGGGTTCAATGAAGGATTGAAGGAAGGTCGACGTGACCGAAGCCGTGGTGAAGGTTTCAACTTTACCGATGAGAGTGCGTTTCGTGACGCCACCATCGACTATAGTTCGAAGCTGGGCGATCGCGAACTCTATCGACGATATTTCCGTGAATCGTTTGAGAACGGATATCGCGACGGATACGCTGGTTACTAAAACCGGCAGAACGATCTAAGTAACTTCTAACTCAAAGGGCGAAAGCAACGTTGCTTTCGCCCTTTCACTGTGTGCAGGCCACGCAAACTGGGCTGGTCATACCATCTGCGCGCTTCGTAAGGTCAGCGCGCGCCTCCGAGTGAAAGCTAACTTTCATCGATAGGAGGAAATAACTTCGCACGCACGCACTTCTTCCCACGGGATCAACTCGGCCGTTCCTGCATCAACTTCAGCCACTCGCCTCTTGATTTCTTCAGACCACGCGGCTTCCACATCGGGCTCAGAAACCGGGTCAAGAGTCTCAATCAGCAAACCAGCCAACGTAGCACGATCGCGCTCAGGCAATTGGACGGCTTCGCGAAACACCTTCTTGAGATTGCTTTCCATGATCGAAATCGAAGTGTACTCAAGAGCTGAATTTGTCTTAAGCGCGACGACAGCATTAAGCCAGAGAGGTGTTCCAGCTAAGCATCTCGGCCACGCGGAAAGAGCTCAAATAAAGCAATTGCACGGCTGGGTCGCGTCGACACGGCTAGAACAGGTTTTATAGGTCTCAAGGCCCCCCTGCGTCGTTGCTCGGTGTTTAGAGCCCTACCGCGTACTGGCTATGAGAGGCTACTCGGCAGTCAGCGTCCTCCCTCGTGCCCCTTAACGAGATACGGACTTTTCCAAGTCTCCACCGTCCGCCATGATTTGTGCCTGAAGATCGACTGGCAACGGCGCACGCCAAGCTAACTCAGGTGCTCGGGAGACCGACTCGTCTGCGAACTGGTTATCAAAGGTGAGATTTACGTTCTGCCAAACGTCCGTGTACGCGTGCGGTAGGTACTTTTTTACGCAGAACAGCGTCGGCCGGCGATCACCAAACGCGGACCTTTGGATGAGGATGCCCTCAGGGATGTGAACTCCGCGCTTAGCAAGTTCCTCTTTGTCGAGAAGCACGGAGACTACAAAGGCTGGTCGTTCCTGGCTGTGGAGATCCCCGAACTCCTTCATTATCGCTCTGAACTCAGGCGTCGTGACGAAATCAATAAGCTCATCGTATGTGACTCGCATCACCTTGGCCAATTCCTCGCGGCTATAGGAAAGATTTGGATACGACATATCGGTGTACTCCTTTATGGTAGAGGATAAATCGAGCAGTTGCGGAAATAGGTTGACCGCAATTACGACACTCCCAGTCTATAAAATACTGCTCACGTGCATGACCGTCGCACGAAGCTGAATCGTATCGGCGTGAGCGTGGAGAGGACGGTAGTCGCGCAAAACCCAACGGGCGGGACGAGCGTCAAGTCGAGAAACCACCACAGCCACAGAAAGTAAGTCCGCCGGCACCAGCGCAACCTCCCCATCCTAACGGAGAGCCCCCCGGTCCCAGCCGTGCGTCGGAATTTAGCTCGAGCCGAAATCCTTGCTCGCGATCCTCAAAAACGCGGCTGGTTAGCCGAAAATCTTCCGGGATGTCAACGCCAGCGTCCCGCAGTCCTTTGATTGACAAAAGATCCGCTGCAGTGTCCAGTTCGCAGCCCTCATCGGCAGCTTGGCGTGCCTTTCTCATTCTCTCAACGAAAGCTGGAGAAGTGATAGTTTCAATTACCTGTCCAGTTACCCTCATCAGTCGTTCTCGGTCTAACTGGTCCTTGGCCTGTTGCACCCGGTCTTGAAGGAGTCTTTCCTTTTCTAGATCTGGGGTATTGCCTTGATTCGCATTTGGTTTATCTTTGGGATTTGGCATTTCGAGCCTCCATGAAGTGTGAGTTGAGACTGTAGTGGGCGGGATTGTATGTATATTTCGTAGAGGCGTCAAGCACGATCTGAGGTCGCGCGGAGCTTACCTTAGAATTAGTATCGCCAAGCGTACACTTCGATCCTCAAAAGTCACCAGTACCTTGTAGTCAGACAGATACTTTACAAAATGCGTAATTACCTCCTACTCCAAGGGCGCTTGGCTGCAACGGCTACGGGACCTCACATTACCATCCCTTCAACGTACTCCCGTATGTCGAGCTAGTTGCGTTCTTCAAACCGGCTGATGCGCTCTCTGATTTCGCTTGCGATCTGTTTGACTTGCGTCATATCGCTCACGCTCAAGTAGTGGGAAAGCTCGTCAAGAAGCGGCTGGATCGGAAGGTTATGCGCATGCAGCAACGTGGCAACGTCGTTTTCAGATAAGCCGACGCGAGCATAGTTCCCTTGGCGATAAAGAGACGGAAGCGCGTAGAGTTTCAGGAGAACCAATCCTTCGACAGTAGCGCAAGGAATGTCCTGCTCGACAAAACGTCGCATCGCGGTGTAGCGCTTGCGCACTTCGTCGAAGAGAGGATTGGAGGTTAAGAGGACGTAAATCCATCAACTCGCTCCAAAAAATCGACTAATTTCGGGCATGTTTACTGGACCAATCATTGCAGCCGCCGCAGGAATGCTCATTCAAGCTTCGGCGTTACGTGAATATGTTGCTCGACTCCGGCTGTTCTCGATTTTAAGTCTAAAGTAATCCGCCGAACCAGTGCCAAGTATCCGCCACATTACCTTAGCAGCGCAGCTATCTCGGACTGCCGACCTTTGAGTGCCCATTTCTCAGGGGTCAAACCTTCTTTGTCTCGTGCCTTTCGTTCAGCGCCTTTTTCCAACAACGCCTCAACGATTTCTCGGCGGCCGCTGTAGGCCGCGATCATCAACGGCGTGCCTCCCGATTCGTTATCGATATTCGGATCAGCGCCGCGCGCGAGCAGATCGCGAATCATCTGCGGCCGGTTGTAATAGGCTGCCCACGCCAATGCAGTCCCGACGTCTTTGTCCCGCGCGTTTACGTCCGCGCCGCCATCAAGCAGCATACGCGCAATACTCTCGTCGGTGCCGACGCTTGAAAACATCAACGCGGTCGCTCCAACATTTCCCATCGAATTAACATCGGCGCCTCGTGCCACGAGCAACTTCGCTACGTCTGCCCTTCCCTGATGCGCTGCGTTCATCAACGGAGTCAGGCCCTTCGAGTCCGTCAATGTCGTATCAGCGCCCGCGTCCAGCAGCGCCGTAACGACGTTCACGTGCCCTTTGTTCGCCGCGGCCAGCAACGCAGTTCCGCCATCTGGCGCTTTCACGTTCGGGTTCATGCCGGCGGCAAGAAACAATTTCACGTTTACGATTTCACCGTTCGAGGCGCGTTCGACAAATGATCGTTCGTCGTAAGGAACGCCTTTCAAAGCCAATTCGCGCCTGGCCGTTTCCGGGCTCGGCTTTATCTTCGAACGGTCAATGCATCCGGCGAATAGAGAAAGCAGAAAGACGAGTGGGTAAATAGTGAATGGTAAATAGTGAATAGGAATTACCTCTAGCGGGCAAATAGAGAATGGTAAGTGGTGATTAGAACTGTCCGATGCCACTACGTGTCTTCCATTTACCATTTACGATTTACCATTCACTAGCGCGAGCAGGCATAAACAACAGCGCGCGAAATTCGCACGGGCTTTTCCGGTTTCTCGCCATCGACCGAGGCCTGGTTGATCGCGTCTGCGACCTCGATTCCCTTTGTCACTCGACCAAAGGCAGCGAATTTTCCATCGAGATGCGAACCGCCTCCGACCAGAATGAAGAAGTTCGTAGTGGCGCTGTTTGGCAGATCGGGTCGCGCCATCGAAACGATACCTCGCTCGTGCTTAATGGCGTTTGGCTCGTCCGGAATCGTGCGCCGCGATCTCTGCGCCAGAGCAGGAGTCATGTTTTGACCAGTTCCAAGGTTCCCGCCCTGTATCACAAAATCTTTTACTACACGGCTGAAAGTCGTGGTGTTTAGAGCGCCGGTTGCAACCAGGTTCAGAAAGTTGCGCACAGTCTCGGGCGCCGATTCGGGAAGCATTTCCATCTCGATTACACCGGCCTCTGTCTCGAGCCGTACGCACTGTCCGATCAATTTATCAATGGCTACGCCGTCGAACGGCTCCGCCGCAGGCGCGGGACTATTGGATGGACGCGTGTTCGCTTTCCTGGTGGCGTCGACGGACGGAGTTGGCGTCGGCGATGGCGGCGGTGGCGGCGGTGGCGCCGACTCCTGGCCAACGGCAAGCGACCCGCTGACCAAAACAACTACGACCATCGCGATCACCGCTCGCAACGGAAAAAACCGAGCTCTACTCTGTGCTACGACGCTCATCGGTTACAAACCTTCCTCCGCCATCCTGATTGCGCGAACCAGCGCATTGGCCTTGTCCATCGTCTCTTCGTATTCGCGTTCGGGCACAGAGTCCGCGACTATCCCGGCTCCGGCCTGGACCGACGCGATCCCGTCGCGCATGTGAATTGTTCGAATCGCGATACATGAATCAAGGTTGTCCGCGAAATCCATGTAGACGATCGCGCCGGCATAGACTCCGCGCGAATCCGGCTCGAGCTCGCGGATGATCTCCATCGCGCGAATCTTTGGCGCTCCGGTAACCGTGCCCGCTGGAAAGCAGGCGGCGAGCGCGTCAAAGCGATCGAGTCCATCTCGCAAACGAGCTCGCAGCGAAGTCACCAGATGTTGAACGTGCGAATATCTTTCGACCTCCATCAACTCGCCGATCTCCACTGAACCGTATTCCGCGACTCTCCCCAAATCATTCCGGCCCAGATCGACCAGCATCATGTGCTCAGCGACTTCCTTTTCATCGGTTCGCATGTCTTCGCCGAACATCCAGTCTTCAGCTTCGGTTGCACCGCGCCGGCGCGTGCCCGCGATCGGACGGTAATCCAGACGCTGGCCGCGGCAACGCACCAACAACTCGGGCGATGCTCCGATTATGGTTTCGTCTCCGACCCGCAGAAAATACATGTATGGCGACGGATTCGTCGTGCGCAAAGCGCGATAGATCGAGATCGGATCGGCGTGAACATCTTTGCTGAAGCGCTGCGACAAAACCGCCTGATAACAATCGCCGGACGCGATGTATTCCTTTATAGAGCGAACACGGGATTCGAACGCTTCGCGCGACCAGTTCGAGTGAAAGACAACATGGTCATCATCTGATTCGGGCGCAGTGGGCTCTGCCGTCTCGTGCGCATGAATCGGAGAATCGCGAAACAGAACTTTTTCAAGTCGCGCGGTTTCGCGCACCGCCCGTTCATAGAGTTCTTTCAAACGCGTGTGACTGCCTTCGGCTTCTTCGGTTAAGACCACCGAAGTGATTTCCATCCGTTGACGGACGCGGTCGAATGCCAGCACCGTCCGGTAGAACATCCAAACCGCATCGTCGTTCCGCGAATCGTGATCGCCATTCAGATCCAACGACGGTTCGAACCATCGCGCCGCGTCATAACCCAAATATCCAACCGCGCCGCCGGTCAACGGCGGCAATCCGCCGCGCCGCGCCAGTTCCCGCTCGCCAAAATACTCTCGAACAAAATCCATCACGCTTTGATTGTGCAGCGTTTCCAGCTCGCCATACCTTTCGACGATCGTTTCTGAGCCGCGACCACGAACGATCATCTGCGGGTTTGCGCCGAGAAAGGAATACCGAGCCACACGTTCGCCGCCCTCAACCGATTCCAGTAGAAAAGCGTATCGAGCTTCGTTCGCGATTCGCATAAACGCGCCGACCGGCGTCTGAAGATCGGCCAGCACACTGCGAACCACCGGAACGACGTTGCCTCGTCCAGCTTCATGCAGGAATTCTTCGAATGTTGCGGGTTGGAGATCGAACACGATGTAAGGTCCTGACCGAATGGAATCGCGCTTCAGGCGTGCGCCGTTCTCAGTATACATGAGTGGCGTGCTGGCACATCAGCCTTAACTAAATTACAATGCGTTGGGCCGGGATCGTCCCGTTTTTTCGCTCCCGCAAATGGTTCTCGGCAAACTTTCCTTCAATAGCGAGTCTCTCAAATGCGCGGTCCGACTCGATATTTATGAGGATTTCAATCTAACTCCCTTGCTCAACCAATACCTGAGACTTTTCATCCGCCGGCCGGACTGGCTGGGAAATTCCCTAATCACTCGATGGAGATTGTATGTTCTTGAAGCGATTTACCGCTCTGTGTTTGATTTCACTTTTCTTAGCTTTGCCCGCGCTAAGCCAGACTCCTGAACAGCCGGTAAGCGAAACCAAACCCGTCCCCCAAACCGAAGAGGAGGCGAAAAAAGCGCTTAAAGCCCAGGCGCTGGACCTGCTTCAAGCGGTGATAAAGGATACCGAGCGTCTGACGCTTCCCGAAAATCGCGTCTTCATTTTCATTAGCGCCGGAGACCTTCTTTGGCAACACGATGCTGAGGCGGGCCGGACAGTCTTCAAGAATGCGATGGCGGACCTGCGAACGCTTCTGGCGCAGTCGAGCAGCGAAGAGGACCAGTCGCGTCGTTACCGGCAGATAATGGAGCGCGCGATGATGCGCCAAAGGCTACTCCTGGCATTGGCTCGATGGGATTCGAAAATGGCGCTCAGCTTTATGAGCGAAACCCGACCCGCGCAGGCAGACGAGCGGAAATACGGCGCTGCAATGGAGGAGGATCAGCTCGAGCTGAAGGTTGCGTCTGTGATAGCCGCCAACGATCCGGCCCAGGCGGTCGAGCTCGCGAAAAAGACGTTGGCAAAGGGATTTTCCTACACGCTGCTCGATCTGTTGGCCCAGATTCAGAAAAAGGACGAAGAGTCAGCGGCCAAGCTTACGAGTGATATTTTTGCCAAGCTCAAATCCACCGAGCTTTATGCAAATCAGGAAGCCGCGAATCTCGCCGTCAGAGTTTTCTTTATGGCCGCCGAGTCGCACGTGCCAAACACAAAGGGCGGAGAAAAGCCAAAGCACCCGCTGATGAGCGAAGACAATTTGCGCGAGATGGCTGAGATGGTTATTTCGACCGCCATCAAACTGACGACAGTAGAACAGGGACAACGGCTCGATGTTTATGCCGTGAAGCACTACCTGGAAAAATACGCACCATCGCGTGCTGCTCAACTCGGGAAAGCGGAGATGAGTACCTACGGGGACAACGAATCTCGGAACCTGTGGCGTGATTATGAGGTGTTGGCGCAATCAGGTACCGGCGAAGAATTGGTCGCCGCCGCAGACAAGGCCGGCGAAGGTCCGATGCGCGATGCTTTTCTCGGCCAGGCGGCTTACAAACTAACGAACGAAGGCAAGACCGATCAGGCGAGAAAGCTGATTAACGAACGTATTGCTGATCCTGCCCAAAAACAGCAGTTGTTGGCTGCTCTGGACAAGTCAGCGCTGGCCAACGCTACCGAGAAGGGCGACGTAACCGCGGCCAGAGAGATAATGGCGCGAAGTCGCAGTGTTGAAGAGCGAATCTCCACGTTGGCTGAACTTGCAATAGCAGTCTCGGCGAAGGACAAGAAAGCTGCGCTCCAGATTTTGGATGAAGCTCAAGGTCTCGTTCCCAGCCGTGCGAAATACGCGCGACAATTGGTTTCGCAGCTCATGCTCGCACGCGCATACGCTGCGGTTGAGCCGGAAAAAGCATTCGCGATTTTGGAACCCCTGATCGAACAGATGAACGAATTGATCGCGGCGGGAATCCTTTTGGGCGAGTTTTTCGCCGAGGAAGAGTTAATGCGCGACGACGAACTGGCCGTGGGGACGTTTGTCGAGATGTTCGAGAAGTTTCAGGAGCAGTACGGCGCCGACGTGGCATTGATGGCGCGCGCTGATTTCGCGCGAACCAGCGACGCGGCAGACAGGTTTCAGCGTTGGGAAGTTCGATTGTTTGCTCGTTATCTGGTGGCGCGGAGTGTGCTGAGTGAGAAGAAAGACGCCGAAGGAGCGCAGGCAATTCCGCCTTTAAAACCCCACAACTCTAGCCTCCACAACCCCCGTTTGCATCAAAGTAGCGCTGCCTGATTACCTTCCATTCTCTGCAGCCCGGTTCAGTATTTGCTTAATCAACTAAACGCGGCAATGTCGCAACGAAATCAATACACTTTTAGTCTATTGGTGATCTTGTTTGTGTGCGTGATGGTGCGTGCGAACGTCAATTTATTTCCAAGGAGTGGGTGAATTAACAATGAAGTCCGAAGTACTGCCCTCAATCAACGATGAGAAAAAGCTCAAAATATGTTTAATCGGAACGTACCCTCCGCGTGAGTGCGGAATCGGTACGTTCACATACGATCTTCGACACGCTTTGAACGGCGTGCAATCCAACGTAATCGCAATAACCAGTCCGAATACCAAGCACAAATATCCACAGGAAGTCACTTTCGAGATCCGACGAAATCAGTTGGGAGACTATCGCCAGGCCGCCGAATACATAAATTGTTCCGGCATCGATCTGGTCTGTTTACAACACGAGTTCGGCATTTTCGGAGGCGACGACGGCGATTACATTGCTGATCTGCTGGCGAACCTGACCGTGCCGGTGGTTACCACGTTGCACACTGTGCTGCCCGATCCTCCCGAAGGAATTCGCAGAACTCTGATCCGCATTGCCGAGAGCTCGGACCATTTGGTGGTCCTAAATCCGGTCGCGATCGAGATCCTGAAAACCGATTACGGCATTAGCGAAGCGAAGATAAGTTCGATCCATCACGGCGTTCCAGACGTCCCGTTTATCGATCCTAACTTTTACAAAGACAAGTTCGATGTTGAAGGTAGGTTGGTCTTGCTGACATTTGGATTGTTGAATCGCAATAAGGGAATCGAGCTCGTGATCGAGGCGATGCCCAGCATTGTTGAGAGACATCCAAACGTCGCGTATCTGGTGCTTGGTGCGACGCATCCGGAAGTGAAACGATCGCAGGGCGAAGAATACCGACTGGCTCTTCAGGATCGCGTACGCGAGCTGAACATGGAACAGCACGTGATCTTTCACGATCGCTACGTTAGTTTGCCGGAGCTTTGTGAATTCCTCGGCGCCTGCGATATCTACGTGACGCCGTATCGCTCGAAGAACCAGATCGTAAGCGGCACGCTGGCGTATGCGGTGGGTATGGGAAAGGCAGTGATCTCCACTCCTTATCTTTACGCCGAAGAACTCCTGTCCGATGGCCGGGGCCGGTTGGTTGAGTTCGACGATGCCACCGGACTCGCGCGGACGGTAAACGATCTGATTGAAAACGAAGCCGGGCGTCATCGAATGCGCAAACGCGGGTACGAGTACGGTCGACAGATGATTTGGTCCGAGGTTGGCCAGCGGTATTCGGATTTGTTCGCCAACGTCGCGATCCGCTCAGCGCCGCGGATCACAGTCGCTTCGGAAGTGGCGACCCAGGCGTTCGAGTTTCCCGAGATCAGGCTCGACCACTTGATTCGTCTGACCGACGACACGGGTGTTATCCAGCATGCGAGCTACGGAATTCCCGATCGCCGAAATGGTTATTCGACCGACGACGTTGCACGGGCTTTAGTCGCAACCGTTCGACATCACGATTTGTTACACGACCAGACGACGGTTCCGCTGATGAACCGGTACTTGAGTTTCATCCAGTTCGCGCAACTGCCAAACGGACGGCTGCATAACTTCATGAACTTTCAGCGCCAGTTCACCGACGAGGTCGGCAGCGAAGATACGCAGGGACGAGTTTTGTGGGGACTGGGCGCCGCAGTGGCGGACGGCCCCGATCAAAACGTTCGATCGTTGGCCCGCGAACTTTTTGAAAAAGCTTCTTTCAATCTCAAGCTAAATCACCCGCGCGCTTTGGCGTACGCGATCTGCGGCCAGTACGAATTTTTACGTCGATACGACGGCGCGGCACAGGTACGCAGGAGGCTCGAGAGATTCGCAAACCGGCTGGCAAAGATTTACGAGAGGTCGCGAGGCGAAAACTGGAGATGGTTCGGCGACGAGCTGACCTATTCAAACGCAAAGATGCCGCAGGCGATGCTGTTGGCTGCCAAGGTTACAGGTGAAGAACGTTTCCTGAACATCGGCGTCGAATCGCTCGAATTTCTGCTGTCGCAGACATACCGCGAAGGGATGTTCGACTTCCCCGGAAATCGAGGTTGGCAGCGTCGAGAAGGCACGCGCGCAATCTTCGGTCAACAACCGATTGAGGCCGGTTATATGGCCGAGGCGTTGGTGACTGCCTCGGAAATAACGCTCGAAAAGCGTTATCTGACTTTGGCCCGGACGGCGGTTGAATGGCTGTTGGGGCGCAATCGTCTGGGCGCTGCGTTGTATGACAGTACTTCCGGCGCATGCGCAGACGGATTGGATCCGCGTGGTCCAAGCATGAACCAGGGAGCCGAGTCGGTCATCTGCTGTATGATCGGTTTGCTTTCGATCTTAACCAGAAGCGAAAAAACAGAATCCGAAATGCCCATGTCGTTGGCCAGGGCGGCCAGTGCAGGAGCTATGAGTGTTCAGCTACCGCAGAGACAAATGCTCACCGGCGGCCCGGATAAGAAAAACTATGTCATCGTCGAAGAACCAGTCTATTGAGCTTTTTCACCGCTATCCGCGGAATCCGATCCTGATGTGTAGTGACTGGCCATATCCGGCCAACAGTGTCTTCAATCCCGGCGCGACCCGGCTTCCGAGTGGCGAAACCCTGTTGCTGGTCCGCGTCGAAGATCGCCGTGGAATTTCACATCTAACGGCGGCGCGAAGCGAAGATGGAGCGACCAACTGGGTGATCGACAGCGCCCCGACCTTTCCTCCGGACCCCGAGAATTACCCGGAAGAAGTTTGGGGAGTTGAAGACCCGCGGATAACCTGGCTCGAGGAACTCGAGCAGTACGCGATTCTGTACACGTCGTATTCAACCGGCGGTCCATTGGTTTCGCTGGCGATGACCAAAGACTTCCGCACGTTCGAGCGCAAGGGCACGGTCATGCCGCCGGAGGACAAGGACGCGGCTCTGTTTCCGCGTCGTTTTAATGGACGCTGGGCTTTGATTCACCGGCCGATCGCAAACTTTCCGGCGAACAAAGCGAACATCTGGGTTTCGTACTCGCCCGACATGCGGCATTGGGGCGACCACGCGGTGATGCTCGAGGCCAGACGCGGCGCGTGGTGGGACGCAAACAAGATAGGGCTTTCTCCGCAGCCGATCGAAACGAAAGAAGGCTGGTTGATCATCTATCACGGAGTGCGGACGACGCCGGCCGGGTGTCTGTATCGATTGGGATTGGCTTTGCTCGATCTGGAAGATCCGACCCGTGTGATCCGCCGGGGTGACGAATGGGTTTTTGGCCCGGACGAACCGTACGAACGAGTCGGCGATGTCGGCGATGTCGTATTCCCATGCGGCGTCGTCCACGACCCGGCTACGGACGAGCTTCGGATGTATTACGGCGCCGCCGATACATCGATCGCGCTGGCGACAGGGAAAGTTGACGAGCTTCTCGACTGGCTAAAGCGAGCGGGTTAGGCCCATGTCGCGGAGTTCACTATGCGAATAGCAATGCTGGCGCCGATATCGTGGCGCGTGCCGCCGCGTCATTACGGCCCATGGGAGCGAGTCGTCTCGCTCTTAACCGAGGGATTGGTTGCACGTGGCGTTGACGTGACGCTGTTCGCAACTGCCGACTCAATAACTACTGCCAAGCTTGCCTCTGTTTGTCCCCGACCGTACTCGGAAGATTCTTCGATCGATCCAAAAGTCTGGGAGTGTCTTCACATCTCGTCCGTGTTCGAGCGAGCCGGCGAGTTCGATCTAATCCACAATCAATTCGATTTTCTGCCGCTGTCGTATTCGCGTCTGGTGGACACGCCCGTGCTAACCACTATCCACGGTTTTTCGTCGGAACGCATCGTTCCCGTTTTCGAAAAATACAACCGCGAGAGCTACTTCGTTTCGATCAGCAATGCCGATCGACATCCGGCGTTGGACTACGCCGCTACGATTTATCACGGTATTCCGTTAAGCGAATTCACGCTTCCCGGGAAGCGAGGCGATTACCTTCTTTTCTTCGGCCGCATTCATCCCGATAAAGGCGTGGCCGAAGCGATTAAGGTAGCGAGACGGGCTGACCGTCCGCTCGTCATCGCCGGAATAATCCAGGACCAGAGCTATTTCGATCGCGAGGTTGCGCCGCATATTGACGATCACAACGTGCGTTACATCGGGTCGGTGGGGCCGGAGGATCGCGACGGCGTGCTGGGCGGAGCTTATGCGCTTTTGCACATGATAAATTTTGCCGAGCCGTTTGGTTTAAGCATGATCGAAGCGATGGCTTGCGGCGTTCCGGTGATCGCGCGAAGGGCCGGTTCAGTGCCGGAAGTCGTGAAGCATAGCGAAACCGGATTCATCGTGGATAGCATCGACGAAGCCGTGGCTGCGATCGAGCAAGTTAAGGATTTGAGCGGCGAGTCTATTCGACAATACGTCGCGCAGAATTTTTCGGTGGAGAGAATGGTCGACGATTACATGCGTGTTTATGAAGAAGTGATAAGTCAAGGCGAAGCGCAGCGGACTAGCACTGCTCGAACTTGAGAAGGTGTGGAAAGCAAGCCGTGCAACTCTCCATCGACAGAGAAAGACGAACCACGAAACACACGAAACCGAATCGAAAATACACGAATCACGTTTTTCTTATCTTTGCGTGCGGCTTTCTTTGCGCCTTTGCGTCTTTGCCGGAACCCTTCCTGTTCCCCCTTAGCTCAACCAGACAGCCACTATGAACTTCCGCCTGGGCATCAATTACTGGCCGATCAGCAGCGCAATGTACTGGTGGCGCCGTTTCGATCCCGCCGAGTTCGCTCTCGACTGCGCCAGAATCCGACAAGCCGGCCTTGACTCTCTTCGAATATTTCTTCTTTGGGAAGATTTCCAACCGCGACCGGATCGGGTCTCTACCGTCTCGCTAAGAAATCTAAAACGCGTAGCCGACATCGCCAGCGACGAAGGACTCGGCCTGACCGTGACTTTATTTACCGGGCACATGAGCGGCGTGAATTGGATCCCCGAGTGGGCGCTTCAGCCGCAAGCCTCGGCAGACTCACAACGATTTCGCATTGTTTCAGATGGCCGCGTGATCGACGCCGCACCGCGAAACTGGTATTCGGATAAAATGGTGATCGACGCTCAATCGCTTCTGGCTCGCGAAGTCACGGGCGCGTTGAGTGGCCATCCCGCGGTTTGGGCGTGGGACCTGGGTAACGAAAATTCGAACTGCGTAGTGCCGCCTTCGCGCGACGCGGGTATTGAATGGCTGAAACGAATCTCCGGCGAAATAAGAACGAGCGATCCTTCCAGCCTGGTTACGATCGGCCTTCATATGGAGGACCTCGAAGAAGATCGCAATCTCGGTCCGGCGGAAGCGTCGATCGTTTGTGACTTTCTTTCTATGCACGGATACCCGATCTATTGCGATTGGGCTAATGGACCGAACGACGCGTTGCTTCTGCCATTTCTTGGACTGATAACTTACTGGCTTGGAGGACGCGATGTCTTGTTCCAGGAATTCGGCGCGCCGACCATTCCTGCGAATGCGGATGAATTAGCTGGAACGGGATCTATGCCAACGCTTCTTTCTGAGCGCGACTCGGCGGAGTATTTAAGCGAAGCGATCGAACTGTTGAATCGATTCGGAATGACCGGAGCGATGGTTTGGTGTTACGGCGACTATGCGAGTGAGTTGTGGAGCCGGCCACCTTTCGATCAAGCAATACACGAGCGATATTTTGGACTGTGGCGATCAGATGGCTCGCCAAAGCCTGCTGTGCCTGCTGTGCCCGCTGTGCCTGCTGTGAAAGTGATAGAGAATTCCCACGCCGGAGAAGTGCGTGGGACAGCGGATCGATTCGAGTGGATCGATATCAAGCGGGAGGAATTCTACAAAGCGCCCAAGGAAAATCTTCGCCGTTTGTACGGGCGGTTTCGAGCGTCAGATACGGTAGTGAATCGTGAATCGTAAATGGAAGAACGACATTTCCACTCTCCATTTACCATTCACTATTTACCATTTACTTTCCGCTAAACAGATTCGCCTTCCTCAGCGTCACATGCCTCCGGACGATGTCCATGAGATGGACGTGAGCGACGCTACCGGCTGTTCCATTCGCCAGCTCGTACTGATACTTCGAAGCCAATCGCAAACAAAGCTCGTCTTCGTTTATCTTCAGCAATGCGTCAGCACCCATTCCCTGAATTTCCTGTATAAGTCGGGTTCGCTTTTGTTGCGCGATACCCTCTGTTCGTGAATACGATTCCATTTTCAAAGCCCCCCTCGGCAAAGCAAAATCTTAGGCTGAGAGCCTACTTGAAGTTCGTCACGAGAGTGTGGCAACCGTCTAAAGTTAAAATAGGTAGAGCCGAGCAGATTGGCCAATGGGGCGAAAGCCCGACCGTGAGGGAGGGCGATGTTGCGAGCCGACGAAAAGGGAGGGTAGCGGACTCCATCCAAACAAGAGCTATTCACCCAACCAGCGTATTCGACAACCACTGCCCGCCGTCCACTACCAACACGGCGCCGTTGATAAAGCTGGCCGCGTCGGAGCAGAGAAACACGGACGCGTTCTCGACATCTCGAATTCGTCCAAAGCGTCCGAGCGGGATTTTGCGTTTCAATTTCTCCTTGATCTGTTCCGGCACCAGGCGCGACATGCCTTCTGTATCTTCGATCGGGCCGGGCGCTACGGCGTTGACTCGTATTCCGTGCCGTCCCCACTCGACCGCCAGATTGCGCGTCAGCGCGTCTACGCCGGCTTTCGCGGCGGAGACATGAATCTGATACGGAGTTCCCAGGTAATGCAGAGTCGCACTGATATTCAAGATCGATCCGCGATTTTTCTTCAGCTCGTCGAACGCCGAGCGGCACACGTTAAAAGTGCCCTTCAGGTCGATGTCTACCACCGTGCCGAATCCGTTTGGCGAAAGCTCTTCAGCGGCGCAAAGAAAATTCCCGGCCGCGCCGTTAATCACGATGTCGATCCGGCCCAGCCGCTCGATTGTCTGGCCGATCGCGCTGGCCACCTCTTCCGGTTGCCGCACATCCGCGACGACTGCGATGGCTTCTCCACCCGCCGCGTTGATCTTTTCAGCCGCAGGCTCCAGGTGTTCAAGTCGGCGGCTCACCAACGCGACACGAGCGCCGCTCTCGGCCAAAGCGCGCGCGACGCCGCCCGTAATTCCGGTTCCACCGCCGGTGACAAAAGCCACCTTGTCCTTCAATATCCCGTCCGCAAAAATGTTCTCGGCCATAATTTTGTTCGCTGTCTGTATCTAGTAAGACCTTTTCGGCGCGTCGGAATCCGCGCCCTTTGTGAATGGCAAAGGTGCGGGCTCTTCGCCTTCCTTCGGAACCTCGCGTCCCATCTGCTGGAGGATTCCGATGATGGTCGTCGACATTTGCTGCGCGTCGGCATTGTCGGGATCATATTTCAAGGTCCGACGATAGTCGCCTAGCGCAACTCGGTACTGACGAGCTTTTGTCAGAGCTCCTGCTCGCGCCATGTATGCTTCAGCCAGCGCTTTACGCGCCGCGCCGTCGTTGGGTTTCTTCTTCGCCTGCGTTTCGGCGCTGGAAACCTGCTCGTCCAATTTCGATGTATCGATCGCATCACCACCACCTGATTTTGGCATCGAGACCGGGCTGTCCGCTGCGGCCGGCGACGGCTTGGCTGGCGCGGCTGGTTTGTTCGCATTGTTCGGGTTCATTACGACGGGATTGTCCGAACAAGCGGAAATTGTGAAGACAAAAATGCAGATCACGATGTTGTACTTACTGAAGTTCATTCGCATTGTTTGTATCTCAAGTCTTCTTTTCATCTCATAGCTCAGATTTCAAATTTCATAACGGAGCACCCATCCTCATCACTCTTCACTCTTCACTCTTCACTAACATCTGACATCAAGCATCTAACATCTCGCCCTCATCCCCCGACAACATACGCCCTCGATTGAATGACATAAATCTGACCGCGCATGTATGCCCACTCGATATCCTGATTCTTGCCGCCAAAGACTCGCTTGATCTTTGCTGCCGCGCGAGCCAGTCTGCGCACTACGTCATCCGTCAATACATTGCGATCGCCCGATATCGGAACTTCCTTCAGGCCACCCTTCTCGTCAAATATCAGCAAGCTGTCTTCGTCCGAACGAGTCAGTACTTTCACCGAATTGCTGCGCGGCTTAAACAAAATCTGCTCGGCAATTCTCTTCCCTTCGACCACCTTTATTCCAAGCCCGCGTTTAGCGCTTATATAAATTGCGTCGTTGTTCTCGCGGTCGTATGGATCTGTCGTGATCATCACACCCGAACTGTCTGAGTTAATTCCCTCCTGGATCAGCACGCCCATGTAGACTTTCGAATGCTCGATTCCGGCCCGTTCGCGCGCTTCGTATGCTTCGAAATTCCAAAGCGAGGCCCAAACCGTCTTGACAGCTTCGATCACCTTATCGTGTTCGCGCACGTTCGGAACGGATGAATAGATGCCCGCGCCGCTGAAGTTCGGCAGGTCTTCCGAGTTTGACGAGCTGCGGACAAAAACTCCTTTGCCGGCGTATTCGGTCTTTAACCGTCGGACGATCGATTCCGTCAGCGACGCATTCATTTTGCCCTGCTGAATTCGCGCTCGTATCTCGGTCAGCCGTTCGCGCCTGTACGGCGGGTCATGCACAAATCGCTGATCGCTCATCATCTCGTAAATGGGTTCTTCCAAACCGTTCTCTTTGATGAACTGATCGTAAAAGAAGAACGGGATTGCAAACCCGTTTGGAACAGTGATCCCAGCCAGGCGCGAGTTCATCACCTCGCCCAGATTTGCCGACTTCCCACCGTAGGCGACGATGTCGCGGCGACGCTGCTCCCTAAGCGACGCCAATCGCTTTACAGACAAGTCCGAACGCGGCGTCATCAAATCGCGACGAGCGATCAATCGCTTTTGATATTCATCAAGCGCGTTGTTGTCGGCCGGCTTGATCGTGTAGTTGTCGCCCTTCGTCTCCAAAATTATCCAGCGGCCATCGAAAGCGCGAAACAGATTCTGCGCGTCCTTGATGTAAGCATTGGGAATGCCCCATCCCTTTGCCAGCAGATTGATGTGCGAAAGCGGAGTTGATGGCTGGCTGGTAATGACGCCTGCGACTGGCGGGAGTTGAACCGGCACTTCGTTCAAGATCAGAATTTCATTCGAGCCGATCTCGACGCGATCATCAAGCTTTTCGATTATGTGAACGCGGCCGATGCCTTTGGCGATGTTCAGCGGTTGATACTCGCGTTCTTTCGCAATGTCGCTTTGCAAAACGCGCTGAATTCCCTGGATCGCCGCGCTGGCCTCTTCCTGCCGCAGCGAGTTCGGCTTGTAAGCGACCGGTTCGAAGAAGGTTTTGTTAATGACGTCGTACGCCAACTTCATCTGGTCGGGTTCGATCAGATCGCCTTCCCAAAATTCAAACGTCCATCGCTTCACCGGGGTTTGATACGCGACCGTGCCAAGAATAAATCGCCGGCTGGAATTCAAATAGTTGTTGCGGAAAAACTCGTCGCCGCGTTCGAGCGAAAGATAGGTTCCGTTCACGAAGTCTTTGTGAAACGTATAGCGCTTTGAGTTGACGTAGTAGATTTTGTTTTTGTCGCGGCGGTCGATCACGAACATCATGTGCGGCAACGCATACTGCGTCCCCGAATGATAAACGCGCGATAACTGGTCGAACTCCGCGCGCGAAGCGATCGCTGGGACGGAGCGCTTGCCTGACGACTGCGCGGTCGCCGATAAGCCGGCCGAGAAGACAACCGCGAGCAGTACCGCGAAAAATCTGGTCATTGATAATTGTGGAAAGAAATTCATGCTATCGATTCGAGTCTTCAGCAACGTAAGAACAACATAATACACAATGCGCAAACCATAATGTCCGACAAACTTCAGTTTTTCGCATGCATTCGACAAACTGAAGTTTGTCGACATCAGACAAGCGCAGCGCTTTCGCGCAAGAGCAAATCGACGAGCTGATCAATATGACGTCGCCGAGTCAAAAAACTGTTGATGTTCACTCGTAGCGCGCGGCGTCCCTTCAGCACGGTTGTAGAGATCCAAGCCTCGCCGCTTTGTTCGACTCGCTGCTGCAACGCACGTTGTAATCGATCGAGCTCATCATCAGTCACGTCTTTCGTTTCCGCAGGCAGATATCTAAAGCAACAGACCGCCGTCTCGACCTGACCGACGCGCTCGAAGTTTTCGAGCTGATCGATTCGATCGGCCAGGTACTGAGTTAACTCGATCTGTCGCTCGACGATCTCTGCATATCCCCGAACCCCGAGCGATTTCAGCGCCATCCAGATCTTGAGCGCGTTGAATCGCCTCGTTCCCAATTGTCCGTAACGAAAAAAGTCGTATTCGACATCAGCGCCGCCACGATCTTCGCTCAAATATTCGGGCGTGATGTCGAACGCATCGCGCAGAACTCGTCCGCCTGCCTTCACCAGAGTTGCGCCGCACGCGAACGGCACGAACATCCATTTGTGCGGATCTATGGTTATCGAATCTGCGCGTTCAATCCCGCGCAGTTTGTGTTTGTGCTTATCAGAAAAAGCCAGGCCGCCGCCGTACGCCGCGTCTACGTGGAACCATAAGCCGTACTCGCGAGCCACGTCCGCCAGCTGGTCCAGCGGATCTACAACACCGGTCGAAGTCGCCCCGGCCGAGGCTGCGATACAACACGGCACGCGCTGGGCTTTCAGATCGTGTTCGATCGCGTCACGAAGCGCCGGCAGGCTGAGATGAAATTTTTCGTCGGTGGCTATCTTTCGGAGGTTGGTGCGACCGAGGCCCAGAATGTCTACGCACTTTTCAAACGAATAGTGACATTGCTCGGAGGCATAGACGATCAGGTCGCCGGTTGTCTCCCGCACTCCATGATCTCGAACACGATCGTGGGCGGCATCGCGAGCGCATTTCAGTCCGATCAGGTTCGCCTCGGATCCGCCGCTGGTCAAAGTCCCGAAACTGTCGGCCCCGTATCCGACCAAAGTGCAAAGCCATCGCAGGACGCGGGCTTCGATGATGCTGGCCGATGGCGAATTTCGCCACGCCGCGCCGTTCTGATTAATCGCCGAAGCAAGCGCGTCCGCCCAAACGGCTATCGGCAACGGCGTCGGATTGAACAAGCCGTAGTATCGCGGGCTGGGGATCTGCATCGCGTGCGGAATCACGTCGTCGGTAAACCGTCGCAGAATTTCATCCGCCTCGATGCCGGTTTGCGGCAGCGGTTCATCGAAAAGTTTTTCGAGATCGGCCGGCGTAGCTCTTGAAGTGACTGGAGCGGTGTCGAGCCCGTCGGCGTATCGAGTAATGATCTCGGTTACGGCATGGCCCAGGCGGTTATGCTGCGCAGCAAGCGATTCCGACATGGGGCAATGATACAGAACTTTTGACGCCGGTGCAGTTTCGACGTTTGCCGATTGAGAAGGTACCACCAGATAGCGTGAGTTCGATCCGAGGTAGAATCTGTTTAAGAACTAGCAGAAAGGTTGCGTGAACGTGAACGCGTCGTCCGGGTAGCGGACGGCTTGAGAATAGCCCAGCACTTCAGTGCTGGGTAGCGAAGAAAAATTGTTCGGAGCCCGCGGAGC
This sequence comes from Pyrinomonadaceae bacterium, assembly GCA_963702045.1. Lineage (GTDB taxonomy): Bacteria > Acidobacteriota > Blastocatellia > Pyrinomonadales > Pyrinomonadaceae > JACMLC01. The sequence continues at coordinate 1,534,728 of OY969701.1, read as the reverse complement.
GGGCGACTGGAACGCTACGTAAGCTATTTCCGACTACTTATTTCAGCCGCCCGCTACACGGGCTCGCTTACCTTTGGGCTCTTTGACCCAGCGATAAATCGCTGGGCTATTTTCAGAAAGTCCGCTCTGCGGACAACTTGTGCGAATATTGTTCGCAACGCTTATGAGCCACTTTTCAGCAGTCAAGGAGTTCTCAACGGCACTCGCTGCCTTCGCGCCACGGTTCGAAGTGGCGTTGACGACCGCTCAGGTCGAAATGATGGAACGTTACTTCGATATCCTCCAGATGTGGAATTCGCGGTTGCATTTGGTGGCTCCGTGTTCGCCTGAGGAATTCGCGGTGCGCCACGTGCTCGAGTCATTGGTAGCTATCAAGCACATCGGACCACAAGCGCGGGTTGTGGATCTGGGTTCGGGCGGAGGTCTTCCGATCATACCGTGTTTGATAGCGCGGCCTGACATCAGCGCTACGCTGATCGAAGCTTCGCCGAAGAAAGCGGTTTTCCTTCGCGAAGCATTACGCGCGACTGACACTTATTCGAGAGCGAGTGTCATAGCCGATCGATTCGAGAACGTACCAAGCACAGAAACAGACGTAGTTACCTGTAGGGCGCTCGACAAGTTCAGCGAATCGCTGGCAGCAATCGCCGAGTGGGCGCCGCCGCAAAGCCGGCTTCTGTTGTTCGGAGGACCGAACCTCGAGTTTGAGATTGAACGGCTCGGCTTGCGCAACAGGGCCGTGCTTATTCCCGAGTCCGAGCAACGTTATCTGTTTGTCGTTGAAGGTTGCGGGGAAGCTTGAGTTTGTCAGAAAGAGGATTCCCGCAAAGACGCAAAGGCGCAAAGGAAGACCGCAAAGTCATTGAACGCCAATCGCTACTTGAGTCCTTTTCTTTGCGCCTTTGCGCCTTTGCGGGAACCAAAGTCCCCAATCCTGAAACTCCTGCTTTTGAAGCAACGAATTTTCCAGGCTCTCGGCTTTGAAATATACAGAGTTGCTGTGGATGAAAACCGTCTGCGCGGATCGCAGAACCTCGTTCGGAGTCTGGCGCGGCGCTTTAACTACGACATCCTGTGCGCCCGCTGGTTGCGGCGGTACGACCAACACCCCAACCGCAACTGCCAAAATAAGAACGCTGCGAATAATTCTCTTCATATTCATCTCCAAAAAGCTGAGCTTCCTAAGATTACCTAACCACGTCGATCGCGATTAACTGCTGTCCCGAAATTACGAACTCCGCCGGCGCCAGCTCCTGTTCATAAATCGGCGAAAGAACAGTCGGCGTGTAACCGCCAGACGATCGATCGCTACCCAACGTCGCCACCATCGACGGCGGAAGATTTGGCATCTCGCTGGTTCCGATCACAGCGCCGGGCGTGATGCGAAATAGCTTGACGTAGAGCCGGTCGCTCTTTTTCACCTGATTAATCGCCTCGACGAGCTGGCCCAGTTCGGTCGGCACAAACGATTTCGACGCAGATCCCTCTTGCAACGCACCGCCGTCTCCAACAAAAACCAGAAGCTGGCCGAGCGGGACATCCGTCGGAATCTTCACAGGAATTCTTTGCACGAATTGCTTTCCGGAAACCGAGCGAACATAGGCCTGGATTTCGATCTGTTCGCCTCGGCCCGCCTCTGTGCGATCAAGCGCCACGCGTTCCAACGCCGCCGCGTACTTCGTATCGGTCGAGGTAATGTCCAGAGTAACGCCGCCGATTTGAACGTTCTCGAAACCGCTGGTCAGCAAAGTTCCGATTGGAACCGCGACCGATCCCGCCGCCAGCGCCGGCGCGTTTGAAGCCGAGAACCGTTGATCAACCTTGATGTCGGGTTGGCCCGTGACGTTGATCTGTCCGCGAATGCTAATGGTCGAATCACCAAGCCCTCTTTCGCTGGCCGTGATCGTGTTAAAGATCGTCATGTTCAAAAGCAAAGGCGTCAGGAAAGTGTCGTTCGCGACTTCGTACGTGTACGTCTGCGTTCGCTCGCGGCTGGTGTGAAGGTTGATCTTGACCGGAATCATCCTGGGCGCCTGGCCCAACTTTCCGAAAACACCGGTCGCGCGATCCTGCGTGATGCTGCCGACCATTTTTCCGGGCACGGCAAGCTTGAACGAGTTGTTTGTATTTGGGATGACCGTCACAACCGACGACTCGGCCATCGGCATTTCCGCCGCGCCGAGACTAAGAAACGGATGGCCAAAAGCGTAGATGCGGTCGCCATCGCGGTACGTCACGGTTCCGGAGGCAGCGATCGAGTAGTCACCGCGCACGAGCTGGACGCTGACACTTGTTCCAGGCGTTAAGGTGTCCGCCGTCACTTTTCCCATCGGAGTAATCGCGGCCGCTCCACCAACTCCGGAAACCGGCAACAGTCCGTTGGCTTGCAACTGAGGCGAGAAAAGCGCAAGCGATTCGCGGCTGATTCCGCCGAACACAACCGGCGTCGCGATCGGCATCAGCTCTTGTCCCAACAGCCCGGTCATCGCAGAGCCCGGAGACAACGGCGCAATCATCGGCGCACCGACCACCGCTGGCCTCGGCAATGTTAGTTTGAATTCGGTTGCTGCGAGCTGAGTGAACGAAACGGGTCGGGGCTCGTGCGGCCTGGTTGTGCCGCCGTTCTCCTGCGCTCCTTCGAATATGTCGATCATCTGCTGGATCGGAGTGATACCCGCGATCGGCTCTTTCGAGAACGGAAAACTAAACGCGATTGCTCCAACCAAACGCCCATCGATGTAGACCGGCGAGCCCGACATTCCGCCAAAAACTCCGGTCCGCTGGGCGTTCTCGCCGCTTAAGCGCGCGATGATCGCGGTCTGTCTGGGTCCCGGGAAACCCGGCAACACGCCAAGAATTTCCACGCCAAACTCTTCCGGCACGCTTCCGGCAAATACGGTACGCGCAATGCCCTTCAATCCGGGCTTTACATCTTCCAAAGGGAACAGACCGGCGTCGCGCGCGGGGGCTGCGGGCGCGGACTTCTGCTGGGCCACAGACGAATTTCCGGCAATCGTGACTATCAGTGTCGCCAGAGTTAATGCCACCGCCGTCAGGCGTAATCTTTTCATTAAGCTACCTCGGGATCTGTTGCGTACGCTGAATGACAGCTACATCTTTGTTGGGTGCGCGCTCGCGGCAAGCTGGAGCGGCAATGTTGGGGAGCCGGGGCTCTGAGCTTTCACCGACGAATTCTACAGTGACCGGCAACTACTGACAAGCTAGTGTGTAAATGGGTATTCGGCCAATTTGAATTTGGCGAAAGAAAGGCGATTTCACGCAAAGGCGCAAAGAACAGAAAGCGGAAGGGCGCAAAGCCGAGATTCAAAATCGCTGCTATTTCCACCATACAGTCATCCTCGTTCTCCGTTTGCGTCTTCAGTCTTTCTGTTCTTTGCGCCTTTGCGTGAAACTTCCCTCAAAGCTACGCTTGTCGCCGCCTGTCGCGCATGATAAGTTGCGGCTTTGATGACTGATAGCCAATCCTCGATGCATCCGCACTTCGAAAAGTTCTACCAACTCATAAGACGCAGAATTGCAGGTTTTCTCCGCATACGCGGAGGCAATGTGGCAAAATATGCGGCGGGTTCCGCGGATGTCTGAGCTCGAAGGATTTATCCTGCTGGGTGGAGCTTCAAGCAGGATGGGAACCGACAAGGCCAGGTTAAGTCTTGGCGGCAAGCAGTTTGTTGAGCGAATTGCCGAGCAATTGACAGCCGTCACAGCTACTGTAAGCATCGTCGGCGCCGGCGAATCCGCCGGAACTTTGAAATGGGAAAACGTACCGGATGTTTTCCCGAATTGGGGAGCGCTGGGAGGACTTCATTCTGCGCTGGCGGCTTGCCAGGCTGATTGGGCCGTGATCGTAGCCTGCGATCTTCCCTTCGTTACCAGGGAACTTTTTGTGCGGCTCGCTTCTCACCGCGAGAATTTCGATGCTGTAATTCCGGTTCAAGCGGACGGCCGTCCGCAACCCCTTTGTGGACTCTATCGCTCGGCCACATGCGCGCAAATCGCGCGAGAACTGATAGAGGCCGGCGAGCGTCGCCCGCGCGACTTATTGCAAAAGATCAAAACGCGCTGGATCAGCCCGGAGGAGCTTTCCGACATCGAAGGTTCCGCAGACTTTTTCATGAACATAAACACTCCTGAAGACTTCGAACGAGCACAGCGAAAATTGAGTGGGGGTTTAGTTTGAGATTGTTCTTTACTTGTGATTCGGGCAAGACGAGCGAACGAACCACCAAATTGCACTAAGGCGAAACAAAGCCACACGAAACTAGTTGATTTTTCGTGTGATTTCGTGAATGGCTCGTTCGTGTTGCTTAGTGGTTAAGGAGTCTTGGCCATCTACAAGGTAGCGTGAATCACGGCTCGTTCTGCTTCGGTAAACTATGCGTAAGCCACGAATCGCGACAAGGCTTTTGCGACTTCTGAAAATGCTGCTGCCGGTTATTCTGGTGGTGGCATTGGCGGTCGTGGGAGTTTCGGTTTGGCTGGCTTATTCGATGTCGCAGCCTCCGCGTCATCCCTACCTGGTAACTCCTCAGAACTTTTCGCACGTTAGCGATCGTGGCGTAAAAGTCACCGACGAAAAATGGACCAACAAAGACGGGACGCAATCCAGCGGTTGGTTGTTACGGGGCTCTGAAGGAGCACCGGCGGTCATCATCCTGCATCCATACGGCGCCGATCGCTCCTGGTTATTGAACCTGGGCGTGAAGCTGAACGAAGCGACGAATTTGACGGTGATTTGGCCGGACGCGCGTGGTCATGGCCAGACTCCGACGGTCAAGTGGACATCGTTTGGAACGCGCGAGGCTGATGACGTCACCTCTGTGCTCGAATACCTCGGCACGCTCAAGACGGCAAAAGGAGCGCAGCTTGTGTCGGACAGGATTGGAATCTATGGAATCGAGATGGGAGCCTATGCCGGGCTGCTGGCGGCCGCGCAGGATACCGGAGTGGAGGCGCTGGCGCTTGATTCGATACCAGCGTCACCGGACGAATTGCTCCGCGCAGTTGTGCGACAGCGGACCGGGTTTGACAAAGGTTTGCCGTATCAGTTCGCTCGCCTCGGCGCTCGGCTTTACTTGATGGGTCACTACAAGAATCAGACAGTTTGCGAAGCTGCTTCGACGCTGAGCAATCGGCGGATGTTGCTTCTGGCGGGTGGCGGAGAGCCCGACATTCGAGAATCGACCATCGCTCTGTCGAAATGCATTCCGAAATCATCCACCATCGAGATGCACGACAATCTTCCGGTTACGGGTTTTGATCTGCCTTCAGCGACGGGGCAGCAAAGCGAAGCGTACGACCGCCGTGTGATCGAGTTTTTCGACAAATCGCTCGGCGCGCGTTCGAATCGAGCGTCGCCTTAACGTTGGAGCGCAGGCGGCCCGCCTGCAGTGAGCGCGAAGCGCGAAGAGTAAGACACGGCCGCGCTGATGACGGCGAGATCCTAATGGAAAACGCCGAAGGCGTTTCGGTCTATCCTTTCCGATCTTTTTGCGCCTTTGCGGGAACCCAGTTTTCCACCCGACGTTCAAGGCGTGGCCCACCCGATCTCTTCCTTCTTCACCGCAAACGAGCAGCAACCAGCGCGACGCTTCCGTTATCGCCGATAACTTCGGTAGAGAGCGGTTGGTAACTCGTCAATTGGGACAAAAATTCGAGCGGCACAATCACCAGCACCACGCCACGATCCTGGTTGGGTACGCTTAGAATTTGTTGCGGTCCTTCGAACCGCACTGCCTTTCCGCTTGAATCGCGCGCCACACGACCCGCCGCGTAAAACTCCGCAGTCTGCTCGATCGTGTGCAGCCCATAAACCGGCGCGTTGCCGTATCCACGTGTCGACGCGCGCTGAAACAGACTGCGCACAGATTCGCGCTCGCCAACCGCCTCTGAAACACAGTAGACACCGACGACCGCGGAGATCAGAGTCGAACAAATCAGGACAATCACGCAGAGTCTTCGCCTGTGCGTTGACGCCAGAAGAAAGATCCCTGCAATCAAGAGCGGAGCGGCAACGAATGCTGTGCATGCCGGCGCAACAATCCGCGGGGGACGCAAACCGTAAATCACTCCCGCCGCTACCAGACAGACTAGCAGCAATCCGGTCAGACGCATCGCGACCGTGCTCGTCTCTCCACGCAGGAAGCGGACGACATAGCTTCCAACCAACAGCATCACGGCCGGCAACGCCGGTAGAACGTAGCCCGGCAGTTTCGATCCCGACAGCGAGAAAAATGCAACCGGGACGATCATCCACGCGAAAGCAAATACCTGGAACTTGCTCTGCACGTCGTTCTTTCGCCAACCCCAGCGCCTAATTCCGATCAGCGACGCGATGACGATCGCCGTCCACGGAAACGCCAGGAACAATGTGATCGGCAAATAAAACCAGAACGGCTGTGGATGAAGGTATTTGTTCGAGACAAACCGCGCGAAGTGATGCTGTATGAAAAAATCGTCGATGAAGAGCCAGCCGTGACGGGCGATCACGGGGCCGTACCACGCCGCGGCGATTGCGACGGTTATCGGAAGCCCCCACAAAAGACTCAACAACAATTTGCGATCGGGCCATTTTCGTCGCGCCAGGAAATACGCACCGACCACGCCGAACGGAATTACGATCCCCACCAATCCCTTGGCCAGCAGCGACGCGCCCATCGCGGCGTAAAACCCAACCCGAAGCCACGTTCGCCGTTTCGCATCCCTCTCGATCTCCGCCACGAAAAAGCATGCCAGCGCGACGGTCAGCGTCATGGTAACGATGATGTCAAAGCTCGCTCCGCGCGAGAACACGATCATTCCCGCCGCCGTCGCGAGCGCGAGGCTGCTCCACTGGCCCAGGCCGTGCGGCTTCTTCGGATCTTCCGTGGCCCGCTCGACCCGCCTGCCCATCCAAAAGATTGTGAGAACGGTGATGAGCCCAGCGAACGCGGGCCCGAGCCGCGCGGCAAACTCGCCGACTCCGAACAAGCCGTAGCTCGCCATCATCATCCAGTAAAGCAGCGACGGCTTCTCAAACCACGTGTGTCCTCCCAGAGTTGGCGTGAAAAGGTCGCCCCGCAGGAACATCTCGCGCGCGACCTGGGCATACCTCGGCTCGTCCGGTCCCAACAGCGGAGGCCGGCCCAAACCATAAAAATAAGCAGCGATGATGGCGAGAAAGAAGAACAGCCAGACACGCTTGGCAAGCGCAGAACCTTGCAAGTATAGTCGCTCCGGAAAAGCAGAATCGAGAAAACAGGACTCAGGACTCAGGACTCAGAATACAAGACATGCTCTTTCTGTTCTGAGTCCTGTGTTCTGAGTCCTGAGTCCTGCTTTTCGCTACCCTAAACCGAAATCAGGAAACTGTAAACCGTGACGTTAAGAACCGCTGTAATCGGAGCCGGCCACCTCGGTCGTGAACACGCTCGCATTCATTCCGCACTCGCTGCGGAAGGCAAGTCGAGATTTGTCTCGGTCTGCGATCTGGTGGAAGCGACGGCGCGCACGGTTGCTTTAGATCGGGAAACCGAGTGGACCGTCGACTGGCGAACGCTTCTCGGAAATGTGGACGCGGTGAGCCTGGCTGTGCCGACCGAGGCGCATTGCGAGATAGCGACAGGGCTTCTCGAAGCCGGAGTTCATGTGCTGGTCGAAAAGCCGATAGCGCGTTCGCTCGAAGAAGCCGATCGCATGATCGAAGCCGCCGAAAAAGGCGGAGCGATTCTGCAGATCGGACATCTGGAGCGTTTCAATCCGGCGCTGGTCGCTCTTCGCCCGCACGTCCGACATCCGCTTTATTTCGAGATTCATCGCGTCGGTTCATTCACCGCGCGGTCGCTCGACATCGACGTCGTGCTTGATTTGATGATTCACGATCTGGACATCGTGCAGTGGTTGGTCGGTGAAGAAGTCGAAGTCACCGGCGTGCACGCCGTGGGAATTCCGGTTTTGACCGAGCGGGTCGACGCAGCCAACGCCCGTTTGGAGTTTGCCAGCGGCGCCGTCGCGAACATCACCGCGTCGCGGATCGGAATGGAGAAGATCCGGAAGATGCGATTTTTCCAACCTCATGATTACGTAGCGGTGGATTACGTCACTCGCTACGCGTCGATCAGCAATTTGTCGCCGCCGTCAGGCAACAACATTTGGCCCGGAGTGAACACGAAGCATTTCGAGGTTGCGGATGTCGAACCGTTGCGCGCGGAGATCGAAGCGTTTCTCGACGCAGTAGCCGCTGGAGCCCCGTCGCCTGTTTCCGGAATCGAGGGCCGACGCGCGCTTTCGCTGGCGATTCGAGTGCTGGACAGAATTTATGAGCACGCGCACAACGCCGGCCTCGTAACTATGTCCGACAAACTTTAGTTTGTCGTATGCGTGCGCCGATCAGAAGCAATAAAAGCCATTTCGATTGGCCGAATGAAAAGACGGTTTCCCGCAAAGGCGCAAAGAGGTGAAAGCCGCAAGGCACAAAGAAAATCCTGTCGATTTCGGAAGTTTCGAAGTCCTTTCGCTGTTGGTTCACCTTTGCGCCTTCCCGCTTTATTTTCTTGCGCCTTTGCATGAGAGTTCTTTCCAGCAAAGTTGCAAGCTGAGCTATTACCTCGAAGTTCTGCACTTGACTCATCCAAACAGATCTGAATTTTGTCGAAGCCAGGCGACAAACTGAAGTTTGTCGGACATTTCGATGACCAACCCAAACCAACAAATTTCACAACTGCTCCACGACCGAGTTGCGGGAGGCGATTTCCCTTCCGCTGTCTATCTTGTCGCATCGCGCGGACGTGAGGTTTTCTCCGACGCCGTTGGAAAAGCCGTCACCGGCACCAGCGAAACCCCCGAGACAAAAGCATCGCTCGAAACGATCTACGACCTCGCGTCGTTGACCAAACCCCTCGTCACCGGACTCTTGCTGGCTCGGCGAATAGAGCGCGGCCTAATCAGCCTCGACACCAAAGCGTCTCAAATCATTTCTGAATTCGATCGCGATGACAAACGCGACATCACCGTCCGCCAGTTGGCCACGCACACTAGCGGTTTGGCTGCCTGGCGACCGCTGTACCTGATTTCAGATGGCGATCCCGAGCACGCAGCGGAGGCAATCGCGCGAGAACCGCTGCAATCGACACCCGGCACAAAAGTCCTGTACAGCGATTTGGGTTTCATCGCGTTCGGCTTATTGCTTGAGAGAATGGAAAAGTCGTCGCTGGCTGAATTGGCTCGCCAGGAGATATTCGAACCGTTGGAGTTGAAGCGTACTTACTTCAATCCCGAACGCGCTCTCCAACCCGAGATAGCGGCGTGCGAAGTCGGCAACGAGTACGAACGCGAAATGTGTCGCGAGGAAAGATCGTCCGGCGATTATCGCGGTTGGCGCGAGCAGTTAATTTGGGGCGAAGTTCACGACGGCAACGCCAACTTCCTCGGCGGAGCGGCCGGTCACGCGGGTTTGTTTTCAACCGCCGGCGAAACGCTGAAGCTCGCGAACCAGTTCCTTGCCCACCGAACCGAGCTCCTTTCGTCCGAAACATGCACGTTGTTTCGAACTGATCTGACGCCGGGCCTGGAGGAGGCGCGGTCGTTCGCCTGGCAACTCGCGTCGACGAAAGACTCGACAGCGGGCCAGTCAATGTCACCCGACAGTTTCGGCCATCTGGGTTTCACCGGAACAAGTTGTTGGGTCGACCCCAACCGCGAACAGGTGTTCATACTTCTCACCAACCGGACACATTCTCGACCGCTTCCCTTCGCCAATCTCAACGGAGTTCGCCGTCAGTTTCACACGCTTGCGGTCGCCACGCTGGACGCCGGCTGAGTCTGTATGTCCGACAAACTGAAGTTAGTCGGACATCAGGAGACTCTTGCCCTTCTCCGGTGATAGGTCTATTGTAACCCTCAGAAAATCTCTCCCAAGATTCCAATTCCAGAGGTAAATGACATCCGAAAACGGTAAAGCGGCATCTGATGTGTCGCCGGATCGAAATCGGCGCTCAGGTTTGTTTTTTGGAGTAGATTAAATGAAGAAGCTTATCGTCCTGGTTTTGCTAGCTTCGTTGTGCCTCGGTTCGGCCCAGTTGTTGGTTGGGCAAACCCGTCCGCGTCGAGTGGACCCGGCAACGGTCTCACAACAACCGCAGCAACCTGCCACAACTGATCAGTCGACGCCACAGTCGACTCCCCGGCGCCCTCCGGTTCTACAGGGTGACATTTCCGGAGGCAGGCAAAGCGCGCCGCAGGGTTCGTCGAACGAGCCGGATGGACCCATTGACGTGGGCGAGGGCGACGTTGTTCGCGTCGATACAGCGCTGGTCACGATCCCGGTCAGCGTGATGGATCGTAGCGGACGATACATCCCCAATCTCACAAAACAGGATTTTCATATCTTCGAAGACGGCGTAGAACACGACGTCGCGTACTTCGCATCGGTCGAGAAACCCTTTACCGTCGCGCTGGTTATCGACACCAGCGGATCCACGCAGAATAGGCTGGACGAAATTCAGGAAGCGGCGATCTCTTTCGTCGATCAACTTCGACCGGACGATCGCGTGATGATTGTCGCTTTCTCCGAGGACGTTCATGTTCTTTCGGAGCCGACCAGCGACCGGCGACTTTTGCGCAACGCTGTTCGGCGCACAACGACCGGGGGCGGAACCAGTCTTTACGAAGCAGTCGACTTCGTCATTAATCGCCGCTTCAACCACATCGAAGGACGAAAAGCGATCGTTCTTTTCACAGACGGAGTTGATACAACCAGCAAGCGAGCCAGCTATCAAAGCAACATCGCTGATGCTGAAGAGCTCGACGCGCTGATTTATCCGGTGCAGTACGACACTTATCAGGACATGGCCGGATCCGGTCAACAATATCCGAGTTCGAACGGTACGCTAACTGACATTCTGATCGACATTTTTGGCGGCGGAATCGGTGGCGGCAGACCTCGCGGCGGCGGTGGAAGCGGAAGAGGCGGCCGTAGTCGCAGCGGCGGTGGCGGAGGCGGTCGAGCCGGCAGCAGCAGAAATGATTACATGATCGCCGACCGATATCTTGGCGACCTGGCCGATCGAACCGGCGCACGCCGTTACCGCGCGGACAACACGCGCAACCTTTCGCAGACGTTTGGATTGGTGGCTGAAGAACTCAGACGGCAGTACAGCATTGGCTACTATCCGCACAAAGTTGCCAGCGCCGGACAGCGCAGGCAGATCAAGGTTCGCGTGAACCGGCCTGATTTGGTCGTGCGCGCGCGCGACAGTTACACGTCGGCGTCGGTGGCGACAAATTCAGGACAGACGGGCCAGCCGTTTTCGCGCCGTTAAGAGGAGCGAACGCGATTAGTAAGAAGCGCTGATTCGTTTTTTTTGGACTAGGAAAAAGAAGAGAGCCGGGTTTTGATGCCCGGCTCAATTTGTATCGTCTTATATCGTCGATCTCTCGGTTCCAACGCGACGGCTTATTTCGTGTCGTCGATCTCGGATTCCAATGCACGCAAGGTGCGCTGGAGCATTTCGCGGTAGGTGGGATTCGTGGCTCGTTCCAATTGTTCAAGAGTTCGCGAGCGCGACAGCTTCAAAGATTCCAGACGCTCGTGACGCGCGCGCATTTCGGCGCTCGCGGTTAGCCGGATTTGCTCCAGCTCTTCGCCGCGCGACCGTTCGTCCGCTTCTTCGATCTGATCGGCAACCGCTTTGCTTTCCCAACCTCTGGCCATATGTTTCGAGATGCTAGATGTTAGTTGGTCTCAGGTCCCAGGTCCCATGTCCCATGTCCCATGTCCCGGTCCCAGTCCCAGGTCCCACCCATGTTCTGTATCCTGCGTTTTTGAGTCCTGAGTCCTGTGTCCTGCCTTCTACCTTCTTCCTTCTACCTTCTTCCTCAAACCATCGTCCCATCCGGCACCACCGCATTCTTCGGCACGATGATTATTCGATCGCGTATGTAGTAACTCCCGCCCTCGCCGTCAGCATGTTCGATGCCGCTTTCGTTCAGCAACCGCACGTTGGATCCGATCCGAGCATTCTTGTCTACGATCGCCCGGCGAATAATCGTTCCTTCCCCGATACCGATTCGCGGAGTTCCGGTATTCACGTCGTCTCGCATCTGCTCAAGACTCTGGTAATAGTCCGCGCCCATCAGGATCGAGGCTTCGATCTGCGAGCCCCGCCCGATCCGACTTCTCAATCCTATGATCGAGCGATTGAGCGTCGCGCCATGAATTATGCAACCGTCTCCCACCAGCGTTTCGGTGATCTCACAAGCATGTATTTTCGAAGGCGGCAGGTATCGCGACCGGGTGAAAATCGGCGCCTTCGCGTCAAAAAAGTCGAACTGAGGAATAGCGGATGTCAGGTCCAGGTTGGCCAAATAAAAAGCATTGATAGTTCCGATGTCTTCCCAATAACCATCGAACATAAAACCCTGGACGTTCAAAGTCTTGATCGCCGCCGGGATTATTTCGCGTCCGAAGTCGAGCCACGACGAATCCTCCTTCAACAACTCGACCAGCCGGTCGTACTTGAAAACATATATTCCCATCGAAGCCAAAAACGGACGTTTCATCGCGTCTTCAGCCGACAGCCCAAGCTCCGTTGTATCGACGCGCATGGCTTCCAACGCATCGCCCTTTGGCTTTTCCTTGAACTCAACAATTCGTCCGGCGCTATCCGTCTTCAGCAAACCGAAACCTTCCGCATCTTTTTCGGTGCAAGGGATGACCGAGACCGTCACGTCTGCGTTTGATTGAAAGTGGCGATCGAGAAACTTGCGATAGTCCATGCGGTACAGATGATCGCCGGAGAGAATCAGCAGCGTGTCGATTCCCCAGTCTTCGATGTGCGGCAAAACCTGACGAACGGCGTCGGCGGTTCCCTGAAACCATTGCGGACTTTCGGGCGTTTGTTCCGCCGCGAGGATTTCCACGAATCCATCGGAGAACTGCGAAAAGCGATACGTGCGAGCGATGTGACGATTGAGCGAAGCTGAGTTGTATTGCGTCAAAACGAAGATCTGAATGACATCCGAATTGATGCAGTTCGAGATCGGCACATCCACCAACCGATACTTGCCGGCCAATGGAACCGCGGGTTTCGACCGTTGTTCGGTAAGCGGGAATAGCCGCGAACCCGCGCCGCCACCCAGGATTACGGCTAACACATTTCGCCTGTCTGCCATCTCGATTGGTTACCTGATTGAAAGTTGATTGAACGAATGCAGCATAGACGCAAAGTCGTTGTTGTATCAAGACTTTTGAGAAACAGGTGCAGTTTCATGGAGAGATAGGTATTGACGAACGAGGCGTTCGAACCACGAGATACACCAAAGAAGCATCGAAACCACACGAAGGAAATGCAGGCTCTACCGACTTCAACAAAAGTCGCGAGGCGGGATGGGTGGGGCAGGAGCTATTGCGCACGTTAGTTCACCCGGAAAAGCGCATGGGCGCTTTTAAGAAGATGAAGCCGCTTTCGGTGGATGATCAAACCATTCGCGAGCTGACCGACATCGTGCTAAACGCAGCCTTGAACAGTTCGTCGGACCGTCAGGACTTTTTCGGGATCTCGTCGCTGCTTCCTGACCTCGAGAAGCGCTCGCCGGAACGAGTCGTTCAAGTTCGACGCAAACTCGCCGAGAACAACGAGAAGCTCGATCCGCAGATTAAGCAGATGCTGCAGTATCAAGCGTTGATACGCGACGGAAAGCCCGAAGCGATCATCGAAGCGGCGGCCAAAGCTCCACCGGATATGCGTAACCACCTCTATCTGTCAGCCGTCGAGATGTTAAGGCAGAACGGAGATCTCGAGGGGGCCCGGAAAGTCGTAATCGAGAATTTGAGCGGCACCGAACGCGATCGCTGGCTTGCCCAGCTCGACGGGCAACTGATCGCTGCAGCGCTCAAGGAAGGCAAGATGGAGGAGGCGCGAAAACTGATCGCGCGAATTACGCCGAACGAAGCGCGCTTGGCGCAACTGGCAAACATGGCGATCGGATTGATGGCCAAAGGCGACAAAAAGACCGCGCTGGCGTTGTTGGATGAAACACAGTCGCTGGTAAATCGCGCGCCTGAGAGTCGAAAAGCCGGAAGAAGAGGCCGGGCAGTAGAAAGTCCCGGAGGGACGAAATGTGTATAGATCCCGATTGTTGATATGAATCAGAGCCCGTTTACGGGCTAAATGGAGAAGATGTCGCTCCTAACGGAACTCGACTGATGAATTCTTGCAGGGATTCCATAAACATTTCGCCGCTACGCGGCTCTAACTGATTCAATACGCCGCCGCGGTCGAAGTCGAACTCGCACCCGAAGCTTCTTGCGCAATCTTAACCCCGACGCTTGCTCCGATACGCGTTGCACCTGCCTCGACCATCTTTCGCGCATCATCCAAACCCTTAACGCCGCCTGACGCTTTCACGCCGAGGTCCGAACCAACCGTTTGCCGCATCAACGCAATATCCGCGACCGTCGCGCCGCCGGTTGAAAATCCGGTAGACGTTTTTACGAAGTCCGCGCCGGCGCGCTTGGCCGCGAGCGATGCGCGCACTTTCTCGTCATCGGTTAAAAGCGCCGTCTCGATAATCACCTTACAAAGCACGTTCGCTTCATGCGCAGCCTGAGCCACCAAATGTATGTCGTGCTCAACCGCGCAATCGTCTCCGCTCTTCAGCGCGCCGATGTTGATTACCATGTCGACTTCGCGCGCTCCGTCGAAGATAGCGCGTCGCGCTTCGTAGGCTTTCACGTCCGGAAGCGTCGCTCCCAGCGGAAATCCGATCACAGTGCAAACCGGAATTCCGGTTCCGTGCAGATGACACGCGGCCGCGCGCACCCAGGTCGGGTTCACGCAAACCGATGCGAAGCGAAACCGCGCGGCCTCTTCGCACAAGCGGCGGATGTCTTCGTCCGTAGCGTCTGGCTTTAACAGAGTGTGGTCAATCAATCCCGCCCAGTCGCGCGCCGACGCAGTTTGACCAAGCACAAGCCCGATCCGCGACGCTCCCGCATCGACGATCCGATGCATACGCTCGGGGCATCGATTAAAGCATTCGTTGGTGCAGCCACACAGCTTCGCCTGTTCGTCGGCATCGCCGTTAAGACGAGCGACGATCACGTCTGTGATCTGCTCGACTAAGTGTTCCAGGTCTCCGTTGTTCGAATAGGGCATTTATCTGAAAACTCCAGCTAACAGTTTATACATTTAAGCAGTGAACAGAAAGGCTCTTTAAGTGGGTCAGCTTGAGAAATTGTCACGATGAGATTTCACGCAAAGGCGCAAAGCGGAGACGTCTCTATCCATCGTCTCCGCTTTGCGCCTCTCCGCTTTCTTTTGCTTTGCGCCTTTGCGTGAAATCGCGTTTTCTCCCGCTCATCTCAAATTGGCAACAACCAAAGACTTCCCCGATCCTACCTGCAATGCAATCTTTCGATCGCCGTTATCTTCGCCACTCGTTTGCGATGGCGGTCTTCGCTGATCTCGGTGCCCAGCCATGCTTTCACTATCTCGCGCATTTCTGAACTCTTGATTGTCTTACTTCCCAGCGTAAGGACATTGGCGTCGTTGTGCTCGCGCGAATTGACCGCGACAGCGACCGTGTAGCAAGCGGCGGCGCGTGCGCCCGGTACCTTGTTCGCGGCCATAGCCGAACCCACGCCCGCGCCGTCGATGATAATGCCCACGTCTGCGTGTCCGTCCGCGACCGCCACGGCAACCGAATGAGCTATGTCCGGATAATCCACCGGTTCTTCCGAATTGGTTCCGTAATCGCGGATCTGATGTCCGAGCTCGGCCAGAAATCCTTTCAGCTCCTCTTTCATCGTGAACCCGCCATGGTCGGCGCCGACAGCGACCAGTTTGGTTTCGCGCGAACCGCGTCGCGGCACGCGACGAACCAGCTCGATCGCGCGCTCGCGAACTATGTCTGCCGCAAGCGGCGTCAAACGCGCACCTTCTGCCACACGAAGCCGCGCACCGTCAGGAAGGTCGCGAACATCGTCTTCAGTGATCACGGCTTTGGACGATTCGTCACGGGTAACATCGGATTGGCTCGGGACAGGTTCTTCTGGAGCGGTGTTGATAAAACGGCTCGGCGTCGCGGGCGCGCTCGCGCCGGATGCCGGAATCGGTGTTCCCGACGTCGAGTCCGCTTCCTTTTCGCTTGCCGGGCCAGCCTTCTCGAGCACTTCGCGCACAAGCGCGCGAACGCGATCGCGTGTTTCCTTTTCGTCACTCATAGTAATTCCGCAGCGATCTTACCGCTTTCAAATTTTCTTTCCGCAAGAGATTGACCTTCGGATAGGAGCTTTATAGTATGTCGCACCAGACAGCGGAGGCGCAATCACCGCTAATCTGAATCCAACGCAATTTCATCCGATCTCGCTACAGGTAATGGAGGCCAACTTGTCTACCTCGCCCGCCCAACAATCGACGTCTGAATTCGCTAATCCAAATCTTAAACAGCTCTTTTCTGCCGACAAGATCCAGGAGCGTATTCGTGAGATGGGAGAACAGATCGCCGCGGACTACAAAGACAAGAATCCGCTGTTGATCGTTGTTCTTAAAGGCGCGTGCATTTTCGCCAGCGACCTGGTGCGGCACACGGACATTCCTCTGGGTATCGAGTTCATGGCGATCTCCAGTTATGGTGATAGCACGCGAACGTCTGGTGAAGTGAGGATCGTGAAAGACCTGGATGTTCCGATTCAGGATCGAGATATTTTGGTAGTAGAAGACATCGTCGATACCGGCCTCACGTTGACGTATTTGTTAACCCTTATTCGAGACAGAGGAGCGAAAAGCGTAAAACTCTGCGCGCTCTTGGATAAGCACGAGCGTCGTTTGCGCGATGTGCCGATCGATTACCTCGGGTTTCAGATTCCGGATGAGTTTGTGGTCGGATACGGATTGGACTTCGCGGAACGCTATCGCAATCTTCCATTCATAGGCGTCCTCACAGACCCGAATGGCTGAAAACAAAACCAACAGCGAATCACAAAACGCGCTAAGCGAGTGACGAACTCTCGATAGTTCTCGTCCTCACACTGCCCGCACAATAATCAGAGTCATGTCATCGTGCTGCTTCGCGCCGGCGGCGAACTTATCCGCCTCGGCGACCAACGTCCAAAGCAGCTCCGCCGCCGTCATTCCCCAATTCGCTTTCACGGCTTCCATCATGTTCTCTTCGCTCCATTCCTCTTCGGCGGGATTCATGGCTTCGCTGATTCCGTCGGTGAACCCGATCAACAGGTCGCCCGGTTCGAGCTTGATCTCTGACTGCGTGTAAGGAAAATTCGGCAGGAGCCCGACCACACAACCGCCCGCCTCCAAACGCACAACCTCCCACTCGTCCTCCTTCTTTCGGAAGATCATTGGCGGATTGTGGCCGGCATTCACATAAGAGAGCACGCGCGATTTGGGTTCGTACTGACTGTAGAAAAAAGTCGCGTAGCGATTCTCAGCCGATGCGTCGTAGACCAATCGATTGACGTTTCCCATCAAATCCGCCAGATCATTTGTTCCGCCGATTGCCTGGCCACGCAGATAAGCCTGGAGGCTAGCCATCAACAACGCCGCCGAGATTCCCTTCCCCGAAACATCGCCGATCGCGATTCCGAAATTCCCACCGGGCAACGCGAGAAAATCGTAATAGTCACCGCCCACGCCGAGCGCAGGCCGGCAAGCGCCGAAATAGTCCAGGCCGTCTACGGCTGGCAAATCCTGCGGAAACAGCCGCTCCTGGACTTCGCGCGCGATTTCGACTTCGCGATTCAATCGTTCGCGCTGCGCGATCTCGGACGCGACCCGCGCGGTAAGCTGGCTGTTCTCAAGCGCAAGCCCGGTCTGCGTAGCCACCGACTGCAACAACCGCAGGTCGGTGTTCGAGTACGGCTCTTCGGATTGCTTTGGGCCAAGACTGACAAAGCCCGGCAATTTCGACTTCACCCTTAGCGGCAAGAGCAACTGCGTGTCCAGCTTCGTCAGCAAATCGCGTTCGCCGTCGATCGTTTTCTCGTCGTTAACCCACGATTCCGGATCGTCCGAATAAATGACCAGCGGTTCGCTGGCCTTCCGCATTCGCTCGACGGTCGAAGCCTGCTCGGAAAACGTGATGGGTGGTTCGCCCTCGTCGTAACCGACCGAATGCGCGGCGCGGTAACCGTCTTCTTCTTTCAAAAGCATTGCCACGCGCGGAACGTGCAGCGATTCAGAAATGCGCTGCGCCACTGTTTCGAGCAGAGGCTGCGTCTCGACCATCGAACGCACGTTTTCGCTGAGATCGCTCAGGATCTGTTCTGAATTGTATGCCTCCCGGAAAAAACGACGATCGATCCAAACACGAAGTCGATCGAAGAGTCGCCTGACCAAAAGTACGAACAGCACGCTCAAGCCGATGACGATAATTTTTTGCGCACGGTTGGTACGCGGACTTTCTGCCAGCAGGATCGAAGCGATGATGATCGATACGATCATCAGGATCTGCACGACGCGAATGCCGCCGCGCGCCAACGCGTACTGCATTCCCTGTCGCACTGCCACGCGTACGTCCATCGCACGGTGGACCACGATCACGTACGCAAACGTCAACGGGAAAAGCAGGAAAAGCAGCAGCGCGGGAACCGCCACCCATACCGGCGCCGCGTCCTGCGGTTGAACGCCGCGAAAGAGGCTGATCAGGAAAATCACAAACGACGGGCCTAAACTCAACTGTGAACCCCAGAGTAAAAGCTTCAACCGGCGCTTGGCGTCAGGCGTTGAGGCGGTTCCCATTTTCCAGCCGATACAAAAGAAGAAGACACCGATCGACGTCATTGAAATGACCGGCGTTAGCCAATCGAAGGGAGCGAAAACGCGCACAAGCGAAGCTGCCAGTCCGAAATCTCTCAGGCGAAGGAACGCGAGAAACGTGTCCTTTAGAATCAGGATCACTCCGGGAATGATTAGGATCCATTTGGCCCACGGAACGCGACGGTCCCAATTCGCCCGCTCGGGAAAGTAGATTCCGAAGAGCAACATCCACAAGCCCCAGGCTCGCTGAAAAAACGTCTGATAGACGACCATCACATCGCGCGTCCACCCCGTCCAAGCGGTTTGATCGATTTTCAGCAACACCTGGCTGAAGCTCAGCATCAGGCCTAGCAGCACCCAGGCAAGCGGATCGCGCGGCCGCAGTCCTGCGACAAAGAAGCCCAGCAGCAGACAAAAGGTTGGGGTGATGATGCTGAGCACGATCGTGAACAACCAATCGCTCGTGCTTATAGAAGTGCGAACAGGTTTGCGAACGGTTATGGTCTTCTCTTCTTCCGAAAGACCCTCGTTGGGTTGGTGACGAATGCGAACGTTCAGTCGCCCTCCGTCTTGCGCCGCCGTAAGCGCACCGAACAAGACCGCTCGACCGGTGTATGGCTGGCCGTTGATCGCTAAAATTTCATCGCCCTTGTGGATGCCGGCTTCTTCGGCTTCCGGATTGAGACTACTGATCGTGGGGCTGAGGGCGTCGATGTTTAGCGGCGCGCGCACGCGCTCGTTTCGATCAAACAAGTACTCAAGACGTCCCTGGGAAAAGCGGATTTGATAGGTCGCGGCGATGATGAACAGGATGGCGAGCGGGATGTAGTAGAGGTAACGTTTCTTCATGGGGGAGAAGGAATGTTCGACAAACTTTGTCCGACAAACTTCAGTTTGTCGATTCAATTCGAAGAGTAATGTCCGACAAACTTCAATTTGTCGCCTGTATTCGACAAACTAAAGTTTTTCGGACACTTCGCTCAGGAAGCTTCTCGCCGGCGGTTAATTTCAACCCGAAGTTCTCTGCAATCGTTTGCCCTATGTCAGCCAGCGAGCCACGGTCGCCCAGATTCACTCCGGCGCGCGCGTTCGGTCCGAAAACCACCAGCGGCGCGTATTCACGTGTGTGGTCCGAGCCCGGCCGCGTCGGATCGTTCCCGTGATCCGCCGTAAGAATAACAACGTCATCGTCGCGCATCGCCGACTCGATTTCAGGCAACCGCGTATCGAAATGTTCGAGAGCACGCGCGTACCCTTCGGTATCGCGTCGATGTCCGTAGAGCATATCGAAGTCGACCAGGTTGGAAAAAATCAGGCCGCGCGACTCGTCCTTCAGTGCGACCATCGTTTGATCAATCGACTGGTCGTTGTTCTTGGCGGGCAAATCCTGCGTAACGCCAACCGCGTCGTAGATCGATGCCACCTTCCCGATACAAACCACGTCGAGTCCGGCTTCGGAAAGCGTCAGCAACAAATTGTCGCGCGGCGGAGGCACAGCGTAATCGTGCCGGTTCTCGGTTCGCTTAAAAGCGCCAGTTTCTCCTTCGAACGGACGCGCGATCACGCGCCCAACCTGATCGTCTCCCTGCAAAATCTGTCGCGCGGTTTCACAGATCTCGTAGAGCCTCTTAACCGGTATCACGCCCTCGTGCGCGGCGATTTGAAAAACTGAATCGGCTGACGTGTACACGATCGGCTTGCCCGACTTGACGTGCTCGTCTCCCAGCTCCTTGATGATTTCGGTTCCGGATGCGGGAACGTTTCCCAGGATTCCGGGCACTCCGGTTTCAGCCACAAAGCGATCGATAATAGCCGCGGGAAATCCACCCGGATAAGTCGGGAAAGCTCGTTCAAGGATAATCCCGGCCATTTCCCAATGTCCGGTGGTGGTGTCTTTTCCGTTCGAGCGCAAAGCGCACCGACCGTACGACGCGCGCGGATTTTCTACCGGCGGCACGCCTTCCAACGACCGGATGTTGCCCAGTCCCAAACGCTGCAAGTTGGGTAGATTAACTTTGCGCGATTCAAGAATATGACCCAGCGTGTCCGCACCCGCGTCGCCCCACAAAGCGGCATCCGGCATCTCGCCCATGCCCAGGCTGTCCAGCACGATCAACGTAACCCGATTGAAGTTTTTCTTTGCCATCAAATCCCTGTTCTCAATTCGTTCTAGAATCATCCCTTCGGCGCCGTGTAGCCTTCGCGTGCCCGAACCTGTGTTCCGGCTTCGACGCCTTTCATCTCGACCTTGATCTGGCGGAAGCGGCCGTCGCGCGCCGTATTGCTCGGATAGTAGCCCAATGAGTATTGCGTGCCGATGTCCTGCGCTACCTGCGCGAATGCCTTCCGTGCGTCAGTCAGGTCAGCCGCGACAAAGCTCTTCCCGCCCGATGCTCGCGCGAGCTCGTTCATTTCACGTCGCGCAAGATTGTAGAGATTGCGACTGATCTGCATACGAGAAAACGGACCCAGCTGGCAAAAGTTCGCGTAGTCTTCCGCGTCACCCTTCGAATCAAAGATCCGTCGATACCTTTGCAGCTGCGTGCGCGAAAGCCGCAGCGAACCTCGATACTGACAATCGCCCATCAAACGATTTTCGACGTAGTCCTCGGTGTTAACCTGTATGAAATAGCTGGCGACGCCCGCGCGGGTTAACTTGTCTCGCGACTCTTCAAACTCCGAAAGGCTCGCCGAATCAACGCCGTCTGTCAATGCGACTATCGCACGGCGTCCGCGAAGCTCGTCGCTGGGTGGCTCGCGAAACACCTCGTCGGCAATCTGCGCCAGCGCGTCGTAAAACGGAGTTCCGTTGCTGGTCACAACGCCGTCCAGCGCTTTTCGCAATTCGTCGCGGTCGCTGGTCAATCCGGTCAGCACATCGACCGTGGCCAGGCTGGTTCCATCTTCCCGGGCCGTTCTGAATGCGACGATGGCCACGCGATCGCCCGGACGAAGCGCTTCGATAAAAGCATTCGCGGCGCGACGAATCAGCGAAACATCCGATCGGGTCGAACCCGAGGTGTCCAAAAGCAAAGCTATCTCGAACGGCGCGTCGGTCGTTCCGAAATTTACGATCTGCTGCTTGCTTCCGTTCTCGTAAACGACAAAGTTCTCCGCGCGAAGATTTGCCACCGGTCGTCCGGCTTTGTTTGTTACAACCGCGGGAACGCTTACCAGTTGTGTCTCGACCCGCACAACATCGCCGTCGTCTACTTCTTCGCCGCCTGTGTCGCCGGCGGGCGTTGCGGTTGGCGCGGGACTGGCTTTCGGCGACGACGACGGCGTCACTTTACGCGGTCTCTCTTGCCCGCTTCCCTGCGGGGTCTGCTGAGCGTTTATGACAAGTAATAAGCCGCAAAGGCTAAGGACGAGTGCTGAAAAGAATCGCATCTCAAAAACTCTTTTCGTCGGTCTTGAACTTTTAGGATTCTATATGGTTCGCTGTAAAACGATCAGGGAAACCGAATGCCGGTATGATAGCCGCAAACAACGAAAGGATGAAAGAGAGAAGTCTGGTTGATGTCCGACCAGCTTTAGCTTGTTGCTGACTTTCTCAGCATTCATTTGTGCGAAGTAAACGACAAACTGAAGTTTGTCGGACATCCTCTCGAAACCGAACAGCCGGTTTGCGTCGCCCATCCGTTTCGAGTATCCTCTCGCGTCTTGAAGCCTTAACAACAATGCATCGCATTAGGGGCTGTTTGCATTTGCGGCAAGTTTGAAAGCCCGTTTGACAGTCACACGAAATTCGGTAGAATGCGAAGGCATTGAGAATTTCGTGCCTTTGAGCGGTTATAGGCACGTACGTCAATGGTAGACGGCTTCCCTTACAAGGAAGAGGTTGGGGGTTCGAGTCCCTCCGTGCCTACCACGAAAATTTGAAATCTCAGATTTGAAATTTCAGATAGTAAGACCGGAGGTTTTGAAAATTCGAGTTTACCCGGAGTCGTAGTTCAGTTGGTTAGAACGCCGGCCTGTCACGTCGGAGGTCGCGGGTTCGAGTCCCGTCGGCTCCGCCACTTTTATGTGGTGAACACGAAAAAAGCAGTCGTCCGAAAGGGCGGCTGCTTTTGTTTTTCCCTCGTCCTCACAATTCATTGACATTAATCAGTCATCGGAATAAGGTGTGCCCGTTTTCACCCTCGCGTTCCTGCTCACAAGAACTTCGCTTGTTAGCCTCAATGTCCAGAAACTCTCAAAGCCCTGCTTGTTAACGCTGATACTCGCCTTAGCTACTCGCGCCTCGATTTAGTGCGACCGCCAAGGCGTCCTCATGACCCACGGCCAATCGAACCCTAAAAGGAGAACTTACATGGCCCAGAACGGCAAACTCAAACTTAATTTGGTAGACGTGTTTGGAAAGCGACTTCAGGAGAAAGTCGACGTTTCGCTGCGCAATCTGCAGCTAAGCCATGCACCTGTGATCAGGGGCCTCGATGCTTCCAAAATCATCAGCATCCCCAATCTGCACACGGGCTCGCAAGGCGTGTATCAGCTTTCGATAGACCCGCCGTCGTATCACCCGGTTGGCCAGTTCATTACCATAAAAACAAGCGGCGATACCGAACTGACGATTCCATTTCCGATCGACATTAACAAGATAGTCAGCGTCACTTTCCCGACCTTTCCCAACTTGCTTAAAGACTTGCGATCGCTACTGAACAACAGTCCGAGCGTGTTCGGCTTCGAGAACAACACAGGCGAAGCGCTTTATCTGAAGCTCGATGACATCCGCCGCGGGGGCGTGCTGAATATCGCCCGAAAGACTCAGGCGACGCGATTCGCTAACGACAAGACGTGTCTGTCATTGATTAAGGAGATTCGCGAGCTGCGCGGCGATCGCTTCTTCGCGTTTGTGGAAAAAGAGCTGCGCGAAGAAGTGAAGCACAGCGTCAACACCGGATTATTCAGCGAGGAAGATGGAAGGCTGCATCACCTGCCGTCACAATTCGTGGGGTTCGATCGCGCGGGAAGCTATAAGACGGACGATCACTTCGGCAACCTGCAACTGACTTTCTTTGTGAAGGGTGATGAATGGGTTTGCGACATAGACATCGACGATGCCAACGGCCTGGCGCATATTTTTCAGGTCCTGCGAAACCATTTCACGGGCAGCCCAACGCATCCGTACAACATTCACCAGATTTTGCTTCAGCATCAACATCTTGATCCGGGTTATCGGTTTAATTTGAAGTAGGGGAAGCGCCGAAGGAGCGCAGGCGGCCCGCCTGCAGTGAGCGCGAAGCGCGAAGAGTTGGGCACGACAACGTCGAGAATAGCGAAGCTCTTAGCGTGCTAACGCACGCTTTGCAGGCGAGCCGCCTGCGCTCCTTCGGTCTTCAAAACTAAATCGTTGACACTCTCTAAATGGATAACTAAGATGTGCCGCATAGCGTTCTTTACTTCCAAATGAACAATTCAGGAACAGTCGCGACCCTCGCGTGTAATGCTCCTTTTAGCGTCTGACCATGCAGCAGCAAGGTATTTGGCAGACGTGTATTACTGGTCTCGTTCGCCCCACTTCATGGGCCAAAAAGGGGAAACCAAAAATCGTCTACGAAAAACAGGAGAAGACTATGCGCAGCCCGTACCTACAAGCCGGTGCCAAATGGATTAGGGGTAGCGTTTTTTGTCTGTTCGTTTTGGCGGCATTCGCAGTCGCCGCGCCCGCACAAACGCAAATAACGTCCGGGACAATTCAGGGTGTGGTCACTGATGAAGCGGGAGCAGTCGTTCCCGGCGCTACCGTCGAGGCAAAAAATCTCGAGACAAATTTTTCGCGAATGTCGGTTACCGACTCCGAGGGGCGATTCACGCTTTTGCAACTGCCCCCGGGACGTTACACGGTGAATGTCACGCAATCGGGATTTGCTGCGCTCAATGTCGAGCCTTTTCCGGTTACGGTCGGCCAGGCCATTTCACTGGACCTGAAACTTCAGGTGTCCGGTGTGACCGAACGGGTTACGGTCGCGGCGATTCCAACCGTCGATACGTTGAAAACGGAATCCAGCACCACGCTTAACGCCGCCACGGTAACCAACACCCCGATTCTTGGAAGGAAGTTCGAAGACCTCCTGACTCTGACTCCGGGAGTTAGTGTTGTGCAGGGACCGGACGGTGACGAAATAACATTCGCCGGACAACGCGGCATTTACAACAACGTCAGCCTTGACGGAGGCGATTACAACAACGGATTTTTTGGCGAGCAGGTAGGCGGTCAGCGAGCCGCGATCGACATCACGCTCGAGGCGGTTCAGGAATTCCAGGTTATCGCCACCGGCGCAAACGCGGAATTCGGCCGCTCAGCTGGCGGAATCATCAACGTCATCACCAAGTCCGGCACAAATGAATTTCACGGCAGCACCTTTTTCTTCCAGCGCCACGAGAAGATGACGTCCAACGCGTCGGACGGACAGCCATTGACGGACTTTAATCGCCAGCAATTCGGCGGGACGGTGGGCGGTCCGATTCAGAAAGACAGGTCGTTCTTCTTTCTCGCTTTCGAACATGTTCGCGAGAACTTAACGCGAGCCAACCTGAGCGGGCAAATCGGTCCCACGCCGTGCCCGGTTGCGGCGCCCACCATTCTGGCGAACGAAGCCCTGATTGCCGCCAACGCCGATTGTCAAAGACTCGCTTTGACGAATTTCATAAGAACCAGCGTGGGTTCCGAAGAGGCCTTACCGGTCCTGCGTCCGGTCAGAAATACAGCCTTCCTGGCCAAACTGGATTGGAACGTCAACAGCTCAAACAAACTTGGTGTCTCCTACAACTTCGATCATTCGAAGAACGAGAACCAGACTTTTGATGTCCCGACCTATGGAAACTCGGCGAACGGCACCGAAGGTCCGTCGAAGATCAACGTCTTCAACGTGAACTTCTTTACGTTCCTGTCCCCGACGAAGGTGAACGAAGCGCATTTCACCTACGGTCGCGAAGAGCGTCCGCGCAATGCTGTTCCGTCCAGCTTGTTGGCGGACACGGCTATTGGGTTTGTCACAAATTTCCGGTTCGGCAATCCGTTCTTTCTTCAACCGAACGTCGATGAGCTGATTTGGCGTACTCATCTCAAAGACAACTTCTCGATCGTTAAGGGCTCGCACACCATTAAATTCGGCGGAGAGTGGTTGCACACGATGAACTCGCAGGTATTTCGAGGGTTCTTCACGGGCCGCTATCTCTTTAGTACCGCCACCGGTTTTCTCCGTTATGCATCGCCGGCTGGGCCAGGCGGTTTTGGGCCAGCCACGCTTGAATGCACGAATGCCGCGGGCATCGTCACGTACCAAACCGGCGGGGCGTGTCCCGGAGGTTCTAACCTGACTGGACCTCTGGTTCTTTACCTTCAGAACGGAATACCAACGGGTATACCGGGAGTTCCTCCGCCGGGCGCTTCCGAAATAACGAATAATGACTACGGCCTGTTCATACAGGACAGGTGGATGATCAAGCCGAACTTCACCCTGAACTACGGTCTTCGCTGGGAGGCGCAAATTTTCCCGGAACCCATAGTTCCGCCGTCGCAAACCGCATATGGTCCACTGCTGAATGATCCACGATTTGACTCGGACGGCACGCTTCATAGTCCGAAGAAACAGTTCCAGCCTCGGGTTGGATTTTCGTGGGACATCGCCGGCAAAGGAAGATCGGTATTGCGCGGCAGCTACGGCATCTTTTACGGAAGGCTGAACATGTTGTCGCAGGTGGGATCGATCACCGACAACGGAGTTCAGCAATTTGGTATCACGTGCGCGACGACTTTTGCGCCAACCTGCTTTGGCGCCTCGCCGGGCGGGTTGCCGACGTGGCCCAACATTATTCCGTCGACGGCATCGGGTATTCAGCCCGGCTCCTCCGTCCGAGTTTTCAGTCGGAGTTATGCCAACCCACGTGTCTACACAGCGAACGCACAGTTCGAGCAGGAGATTGTTGACAACCTCTCGGTCTATTTCGATTACACACATTCGAAGGGCGTTCACCTGACGCGGTTTTTGAACTACGCCCGAACCGGGCAGTTCCCGACGCTGGGCGATGTGTTTGTGACGAGCGCTAACGGCAAGTCCGTTTACGACGGGTTCACGGCTGGAGTACGAAAGCGCTTCGCGAAGAGATGGCAGTTCGAAGCGAACTACGTGTGGTCGAAAGACAAGGACGACGATTCGAACGAGCGAGATCCGTTTACAGACCGTTCGTTCGACATCAACAACCTGAGTCTCGACTATGCGCTTTCGGACCGCGACATTCGGCACAAGTTCAATTTCTTTATGTATGCCGAATTGCCGTGGGGTCTGGAATTCTCGCCTCGCGTTCAAGCGCGTTCGGCCCAGCCGATCACGCCCGCGGTGCGAACTGCAACCAACCGTAACTCGCTGAGGAAAGATAACAAGTACTTCTCGTTCGATTGGCGTTTGCAGCGTCCGTTCAGATTCAGCGAGCGATATACGTTGACTCCGATTTTCGAGATGTTCAATTCGTTCAATAACGAGAACAACATCAACCCGCTCAGCACGCCTGGGCTCTTTAACTTCGACGGGTTTTTGCGACAGGGTGTCGGTGACCCGCGTCAGATCCAGCTGGGCGCGAAGTTTTTGTTCTAGCTGTTGAATGTTAACGGCCGAGTAAGAAAGAAGCCCCGCGAGCCATGTTCGCGGGGCTTCTTGATTGTTTTTTCGGAAGTCCGCAAAGCGGACCATGCCGGTCTACACCACACTCGCAAAAAACTCTCGAAGCTTCTCCGCATCGAGTTTCCCGTCCGTCCTGACCCCGCTGCAGACATCCACACCAAACGGCTCGACCTGCTCGATTGCCGATTTGACGTTCGACGGATTCAAACCACCCGCCAGAAAAATCGGCTTTTCCACCGCGTCGCGAATCTGCCGGCTCAGATTCCAATCGTGTACACGGCCAGTGCCGCCCAGTTCCTTAACCGGCAGAGTTTGATTTCCGGAATCGAGCAGGATCGCGTCGACTCGCTTCGCGATTGACACGGCTTCGTCCACGGACTCGGGACCGGTTACATGAACAACTTGTACCAGCGAAATGCCCGGCATCGCGGCTCGAAGCTCTTCGTAAGTACCGGACTCCAACCGATCGCAAATCTGAATTGTGTTGACGCCCGTCCGGCGCTGTTGCGCGACGATCGACTCGACATCCTGCGCGCAGGTCAGCAGGAACGAAGAAACCGCCGGCGGAACCACGGCAGCGATTTCCGTTATCAGTGATTCAGGAATTACGCCCGGCCCGCTGGGCATTTCAGAAACCAGTCCGATCGCCGAAGCGCCGTGGTCGATCGCCGACCGGGCCTCTTCGATGCTGGCGACGCAACAGATTTTGACTCTGGTTTTTGGTGGCATTTGAATGTCCGACAAGCTTTAGCTTGTCGAATGCGAGCGACAAACTGAAGTGGCAAGTATGCCACGACTGAATAAATGACAGGCCGGGTTTCAGTCGTCGCAGAACGCCGCTGAGGTTTGTCAGTGGCAAAGAGAAAGTCAAACCGGGTTGGGCGGATTCCACCGCTCAGCAAAGTGCTCAAACATTTCGTCGTCAAGATAGTACGGCTGCGGCCATTCGACTATACCGCGATATGGGAAAATCTGGTCGGTCGGCTTTTCCCACGTCGCGCCCGGTCGCAAAAATATCCAGTCCACGGGGAACTTTTCCGAGCAGCGAAAGGAGAAGATTTGCATTGCGAGTTGTTTGATAGCGAAGGTCGCCGAATAACAAGTGAGAGATGCAGTATTGTTCGGCGACGGTCGAATAATATCGTCTAGCCGAAAGTGTGATTCGCGTGTGCAGATACGTTGTGTGCCGTAATAAGCGGCTAGCGATATGTGATACTTGAGCGGGATAATTGAGGTTTCCATGAATGATTCACGCTCGTCTTGCTGAAAGAAAATTATGTTTTCCTCAGTTAAGAATTCATGCACCATCGCAGTCTTAATTAGCCAACGAGCGACTATGTATTGCTGGGATTCTGACAATTCCATCCGCTCACCGTTCATTAATGGAATGAGGATTGGTTGAGCAGTGTCTTCAAGGCGTGACATCCAGCCGTTGTTACAGCGTCGGCATGGAGCGCGAGTGACAAGCCCTAAGTGTCCTCTCGCATTATATGACCTATCGGTCTTAGGGCTGACTTTTTGAATTTCCCAAATAGCACGCTTGGGGAATTGGCGAGCGATCCATTTAGGAAGGACATCCTCTTTATGGTGAGGCTTTGAATCGGTTCTGCCGCAAAAGATGCACGGGGCATATGCCATAGTGGTATATATGGAGCACGCGGGTAAGTTCTTTTGTAGATAGGGAGATTGTATCGTAATAGCAAAGCCGCCGTCACAGCGTGGGAGCGCGCAACGACGGCTTCTCCGCATCAACCCTCTCTTGCGATTGATTGGCCCAAGAGTGGCGAGCGGTACAGGGGACAGCCCACCCTGACTTGTCCCCTGATTTTGATACTGTAAAGACACCCGCGCTTTGGTAAGATGCGCGGCGATATTTGAAAACCAAACAACGGCCTATGCGTAGCTCACGCCTCAAATAAGAAGTATGTGCTTCGCCGTTGAGAAGAAAAGGATTCTCACGGCATCGGGGTTGAGCGGGCAGATTGTAGCCACATTACTGGCTAGTGGCAAGCTATCAGGAGGTAACTTCTGATGGCGCGTAAGCCTCGTCCAAAAGCATTGCGGTTGCCTGAGAAGCTTGTGACCATCCGGCTTGCGCTTGGGTTGTCACAAACCCAAATGCTTCGTCCGCTAGGATTGGACGACAAGCTCACGCGGACTTCGATTTCAGCTTATGAAGTTGGAACAAGCGAGCCACCGCTACCGACTATCTTGGCATACGCGAAGCTGGCTGGAATATGTACGGACTTGTTGATAGATGATGAGTTGGACTTGCCCGCGAAACTTCCCGCCCGAACAAAGCACACCCACCGTTGAGCGGTTAATCACAGAAGTCCGGAATAACAAATGCGACGAGTCCTGGCAAAGAATCGGTAGCAGGAGTGGGCCAGAAGAAGAGACGCGCAAAAAGGGAAGTTACTCGCCTTTAACAAGGTCTGCTGTTCCTAGACCCGCTAGGTAAGAAAGGATGGCGGTAATGACACCCGTTAGAATACAACTACCAAGTGTCTCGTGGCCGTTTATTGCCAGATATATTCCCAAGAATAAGCAAACAGTCAGGACTGTAGCAATAGTAAAAACAATTGGGCGCAATATCTTGAACCTATCTCGATGTTGCACCATTTTGAATTCATGGGAGTTTGTTTGCTTTTGAGTTGCGAACTTAAACTTGTTGTCGTTGTCCTTAATTTGTGCGTCAGAAAGAATTTGTGCCACTTCTGGGCTGATGTCGAAAGGCGACGTTGACTTGCTGTGTACGACTCCTAAGAATTCGCGTATTACCTCGCGGAATTCGTTGCGTTGTGGCTCGGGTATCGCATCCACGAAGCGCTCTAATTTCTCAGGAACTGCCGCATCATCGTCGCTAGGCTTGGAAGGTTCGTTTGTACTCATTTAGTTGCCAATCGCTTAAAGAGGTTCGCCCAGAGATTTGCAAGTCGTTTGGCGTAAAAGATCTGCTTTTCAGGATCGGAGGCATAAGTATCTACAGTCCAATGGCCGCACTCATGAGCTTCAAGACTGATAATTGCGCCCGGATGCTGTTCTTGCTGTTTTTGATAAACGTCAAGCATCTCGCTATCGTCAAGATGGCGAGGCGCCGTTCCGTAATCATATTCCAACTCCAATGTGCTGCTCATAAGAACCCTTTCATCTCAGAGTTAGATGCTCGCAACAGACACTTCGACATGTGTCATTCAAATGACATGTCTGCTGTCGTCTTTGTTGGTAGTCAGCTAACGCGCTTAAACTCGCTATCAAACTTTCGCAGCAAGGACGCTACTGTCCCTACCGCTAACACTAATTTTAGCACACGTGACCAAATCCATGTGGGAAATCCGTGCTGATAAGCCAATGGCGTATAGGTTAATTTGAAGTCTTTTTACTTGCATGAGGAACTAGCGAGACGCTCTATGGAAAAGAAAACAACTGAAACTCAAAAGACCCGCGAGGGACACGAAATACCAATTCCAAAGCGTGGCGACGTTATGAAAGTGTTCAAAAAAGCCGCCACGCACACGGAAGAGCCCGCGAAGAAATCAGGAACGCGTAGCCCGAAGAAGTAAGGCTTCAAAGTGGGAGATCGAATCGTTGCGGCGGTTGTAGCGCCACGCATACTCGCTTAGGTAGTCCTGCAAATACTTTTTGGAAACCGCATGATACACGCCACCAATACCGCGCTTTGTGAGCGACCAGAAGCCTTCGATGGTGTTGGTGTGGCAATCCCCGCTCACGTAAATCTTCTCGGTGTGGTTAATCCGTTCGTGCTGGTATCCCGCTTTGCCGAGAAAGTTATAAACGCGATACGTGTCCGTGTAGACCGTCGTCGCTGGCATCACACGTTCGAGAATATGCGGTCTGAGGGTGTTTCGCTTGACGTTATCAACCGTCACGGCAACGACTTTACCGCCACGCTGCACCATTCCGAACACAGGCGCGTAATGAGAGTCTTTGCCGGGGCGTCCTACTGTGCTTCCCTTACGTCCGCGTCGCTTTCCGCCAACGTAGCACTCGTCCATTTCGACCGGAGTGTTGGTATCGAAGGCTTCAAAATCTTCGGCCATGAGTTCATGCCTGATTTTGTTAGCGATTCGCCACGCGGTCTTGTAGGTCACGCCAAGCTCGCGCTCCAATTGCTTCGCGGAAATCCCGCAACGAGTGCTTGCCATGAGGTACATCGCGTAGAACCAAAGGTGAAGCGAAGTAGGCGACTTGTGAAAGATCGTTCCGGCTGTCGGAGCGATGTGTTTGCCGCACGAGACACAAGTCCAAGCCTGTCGCTGTTGCTTGTGTTCGTAACGCTTAAACTCGCGCTGGTCGCCGCACTTGGGGCAATGCGCGTGTGTTCCATCTTCCGAGTAGCGATTGCGCCAAAGGAAATTCAAACAGGCGTCGCGTCTGGAAACTCGCGCATGAACTCCATAAGCGAATACTTAGACTCGGAAGACTTCGCTCGTTTCGGTTGTTTTCGATTTACTGGTGGCATAGTGAGAGCATGTTACACTAATTCGCTTATTCAGTCAAGGGATACTTACCACTGAAGTTTGTCGGACACCGTCGGACATTTTCAGAAGTGCTTTATGCACGTGCTGGCTGGTTGCAACCAACCGAATTCTACCCACTTCTTCCGGTTCTTCGCCGTCACAAACCCGAGCACGTTCTGCTCGGTTGTGTTGGCGCTTCGTCTTTGATTACTCGCGTTTGCTTCGCGATCCCAATCCTGTCGAGCCCGGATCAGATTGTCGAAAAGATCTTTGACGGATTTTTCTGTGATCTCGGTAAATTCGAACGCTGCATTCTTACTGATCGCGACCCAGTAGGTCTTTGGCCCAAACTCCGGAGCGGCGCTGATCGAACAATTGAACGGCAACGGATTCACCGGCCCCTTGCCCCAGATGATTGAAATTGCCTGGCGATCTTCGCCATACAGCATGTAAGTGATCACATTCGGAGCTTTGTTCTTGTCTTCCCAAATCTCGAAAACCTGTCGAACTTTTCCCTCGCTATTCGCGGCACTGATTTTTCCCTGTCCCTGACGGTTATAGCCGACACCGATCGCTGTCGCTTCGTCTATTTTCGGAAGCTCGATTTGCGACGGGTTCTGGGCCATGAGACCCGTTACACTGGTAATTATCAGAAATGACAAAACTGCTATCTTGCGCTTGAGATACTTCACTATTATTCTTCCTCTTCCTTCTTACTTTTCTGAAAAGTGGGATTAATTTTTAGCGGGAGTCGGACTGACTGTCGGGCCGCAACCAAATGATAACTGTTAACGAAGCCGTTGCGATCATCAATGAGCAAACACCTCGGATGCCGGTTGAACGCATCGAGTTGTCAGAGGCTCTGGGTCGAATTTTGGCGGAAGACGTGGTGGCGGACTCCGACCTGCCGGCATTCAATCGAGCTCAGATGGATGGTTATGCGGTTCGCTCGGCTGACTTGTCAACGGTCCCCGCGCGCTTGCAGCTTGTTGGCGAATCGGCGGCGGGAAAAGGATGGCATAACGAATTAAGGCCGGGCGAGGCCGTTCGCATAATGACCGGCGCGCCGGTTCCTGTCGGCGCCGACAGCGTTCAGCAGGTCGAAGTAACTCGAGAAAGCGACGGCAACGTCGAAATCGATAAACCGACACAACCTGGCCAGTTCATCGCTTCGCACGCGAGCGAGATCCGCGAGGGTGAAACAGTTCTGCGCGCGGGTGAAGAGATAAATGCCGCGTCGATGGCAGCGCTGGCTTCGTTTGGATACGCCCAGGTCGCGGTGGCAGCCAGGCCGCGAGTGACGGTGCTGTCGACCGGAACAGAGCTGGTGCCGGTCGATGCGAAACCCGGTGCAGATCAAATCCGAGATTCGAACAGCTACACGATCGCTTCATACGCAATTCTAGCAGGAGCGCTGGTGAAGCGATTGCCGCTGGCGGGTGACGATCAGGCGTTGCTTCAACGTGAAATTCAGAAAGCAGTCGATCGTTCAGACATGCTGGTTTTATCTGGCGGCGTTTCGATGGGCGTGTACGACTTAACAAAAGCAGCACTTCGCGCGTTGGAAACCCAGATATTCTTCGAGCGAGTCAGCCTCAAACCTGGTAAGCCGACCGTCTTCGGGCGACTGGATAATTCACTGGTCTTTGGGCTTCCGGGGAACCCCGTTTCTGTTTCAGTCACTTTCAATTTATTCGCCCGAACCGCACTGAGAGCGATGCAGGGCGCCAGCGGTGCGGCGATGTCCTTTGAACATGCAATTTTGTCCGGGACCGTTAAAGGAGCGCTCGAGCG
Organism: Pyrinomonadaceae bacterium; assembly: GCA_963702045.1. Classification (GTDB taxonomy): domain Bacteria; phylum Acidobacteriota; class Blastocatellia; order Pyrinomonadales; family Pyrinomonadaceae; genus JACMLC01. The sequence continues at coordinate 1,501,059 of OY969701.1, read as the reverse complement.
CGAAAGTTATCTGCCGGCCCGGCTGAGCACAACCGACGCGGGCGAGCTGATCGCAGAGCCTTTGAAGTCGGGCGGTTCGTCGGATTTCGTCGCATTCACCAGGGCGACCGCGCTGATAAACGTGCCGCAAGGGGAACAGCGGCTGGAAGCTGGAACTCGGGTTAGGATCGTTCGATTGCCAGGCTAAGAGTCCATCGGGAATTGCCGTTTGGAAAAAGCCGGAAACGGACCACTAAACTGCACGAAACCGAAGACGAAATCACACGAACAAGTGACTGCGACCGTGAGTTGTTCTTTGTGTTTCGTGTGATTGGTTTTTCATTTTGTTCGGCTATTTCTTGGTTCGTTCATTGACGTCCTGAATTTTCAGTTCGATTCTAACTAGAGACAACTCTATGAAGAAACTCTCGCACTTAGACAAGCAGGGACACGTCGCGATGGTCGACACTTCCGGAAAGCCCGTCACCAAACGAAAAGCAGTTGCTTCAGCTCGGGTGCTGATGTCGGCAAAGACGGTAAAGGCTGTTCGCGAGCAGACAACACCCAAGGGCGACCCGCTCGAGACGGCTCGACTTGCTGGGATTATGGCAGCCAAGCGAACCTCCGATCTGATTCCGCTTTGCCACCCGTTGGCCCTCTCGCATGCGGACGTTCGCGCTGAGCTTGAGGATTCCGGAGTCTATTTGGAAGCGACGGTTTCGACCGAAGGCCAGACCGGCGTAGAAATGGAGGCTTTAACCGCGGTGTCGATCGCGGCGCTGACTGTCTACGACATGTGCAAAGCCGTGGACAAGTCCATGACGATCACCGATGTGCAATTAAAGCTAAAAACTGGCGGCAAGTCCGGCGATTACGAACGTCGAGATGGGTAGAGCGAGCGCAGTTTCAGACGGCCGGAACCGGCTGAATAGAGCGAACAACCCGGCGGCCTCGCTCGTATGAGATTCAGGAGTGATGCAACTCCCCGGGCACTTGGTCGTTCAAGCTTTAACATTTGGTTTCGAAGATGATTGGCGTACAATATTGACGTCGAACCGAAGAAGCTACTGAAGTTCCAGAGAGCGGAGATTTCCATGAAGCTTAATATTTCTGCAGATGCGCGACCTCAGGTTCGCACACTGATGATCGCCGCAGTTATCACCATCGCATTGTGGTTTATTCCCTTTGCCGAAATTCTGACCTACCCGTTCCGATTGTTCGTCACATTCATTCATGAAGGCGGGCATGCGATCGCGGCGTTGCTTACCGGAAATTCAGTGCTCAGTTTGAGCGTATCTCCGAATGCAAGCGGCCAGGTCCAATCTCTTCAGGGCGGGTTTTTCTCGCAGGCAGTGATTTCAAGCGCGGGCTATCTGGGAGCGATGACCTACGGCGCGTTGCTTCTCTTCCTGATTCGCCGAGCGGTGGCGGCCAGAGCGGTCTTGATCGGATCGGGAGTCTTTGTACTTTTCCTGACGCTGGTTTTCGGAGTGTGGAAACCGTTGGTGAATAGCTTCGGACCCGGCGTTCAGGTTTCGGGAATTCCGTTTACGCTTGTGGCTGGATTGGCGATCGCGATTGGTCTCGGGGCGGTTGCAAAGTTTGCCAGCCCGCGAGTCGCCACATTCTTCGTCAGCTTCCTGGCGGTCCAATGCGTTTTGAACGCGCTGCTCGATCTGAAGACCGTCTTCTTTCTTTCTTCCCCGTTTGGACCAGAGGTACACACCGACGCCGCCAACATGGCGAATGCGACGCATGTACCGGCTATGTTCTGGGCCGTACTTTGGATCGGACTTTCGTTTCTGATTCTTTCAAGCGCGATGCGTTTTTATGCGGTCAGCCAAAAGAGATCGGCGAAGCAACCCGACCTTCCGTTCGAAGATCCGCTTGAAGTCTAGAATCGCCTAACGTGAGCATGAAGCTTGAGAGGCCGCCTGAACCAGGAGCTGTTAGGGCTCCCGGTAACGGCGGCCTCGGTGTTTTCGGTTCGATCGAAACGGCGTTGACACTTGCGTCGCTTCCGTTGGGAGCGCGGCTGGTTATCCGTTGCCGCAAGGACTGGAGGACCGCCTGCGTAGTTTGCATCACCGAGGATAAGATCACTCTTTCGGTTGCCGCGCCGTCGGGCCACACGTACAAGTTGCGCAGGCTTCCTGAGACTATGCTGATGTCTTACGGATCGATACCGGTGTTGGGTGAAGGATGCTGGCGCTCGGGATTGGCGAGATACGACTTGCGCTGGTGACCGCGCAAATTCAAAGAGCGCAGGCTGATGGAGCGCAAGCCGATGGAGCGCAGGCGAGCTCGCCTGCGCTCCATCGTTGGACTTGGGACCCGCCCTTCAGAACTTATACCGATATCTCAACGTTAAACTCCGCCCCGGACCATCGATTCCCCAGCTCGCGTTGCGATAGCTTTTATCGCCAATGTTCTCAAAATCCACACTAAACTCCGAATTCTCGTTGAATCTATATCCACCCCGAACATTGAATAACGCGTAGCCAGGCAGGTATCGGAACACCGGAACGGTCGTCGTATTGTCCACCACCAGCACTCCGTTAATGGTAGCGCCGATCGGCAAAAGACGATTTTGCAACTGAGTAAGCGTTTCACCAGTCGAAAGCAGAATCGTTTCGTCGTTAGTCCCGCAAATTCCATCCGGTCCTGGCGCAACCAGTCCGCGCATGCATCCTCCGCGTCGGAAGAAATCGCGGATGTTATTTCGAGAGCGCGCCCCGCCGGTTCGCCTGTCGCCCAAATCGAGCGATGAAAGTCTGTTCTGCCTGTCGGCGAGCGTCGAATAACCTTCGATCCAATATCGTTGTCCGGCCGGCTCGTAACGGAGTCTTAAGAATGCGGAGGTCGGCGGAGTGCCGCCTTCGATATTCGGCGGTGCTCCGTTCGCTTTATCTTCCGCACGAAGGTAAGTGAAGTTCCCGCCGAACGACCAATCCTTCGACAGCCTCGTATCGAGCGTGTATTCAATTCCAAAAATCCGAGCGTCTGTGAAATTCGCTCGCACCAGGACCGGAGTCGTCGGAGCAAGCGGCACGAACAGAACTCCGCCCGCAAAAGTCGGAGGAATAGGTTGACCGCCGATCGTCTGCCCCGCCGCGCTGGCCGGAAGGATCAGGGCCTGCTTGACGATGGCGTCGTTGATGTCGATCACGAACGCGGTCAGCTCGGTATCAAACCGCGAATGATGATAGCGAAATCCCAGGTCGAAGTTATTGCTCACTTCGGACTGCTGTTGTGTAACCGGAATTCCAGTAGAAATCGCTTGTGCGTTTGCAGTCGATCCGATCGTTCCTCCCAGCCCAGACGAACTTGCGAAGTCCGCTTCAAAACCGTCTCCGGTCAACCCCAACGTTCCAAGGTCTGTGATATTCGGCGCGCGGAATCCGCGGCTGTAATTAAATTTGACGCTGAAGTCGCGGAAGGGCGTTACGACGGTCCCGATGCGTCCGGAAAAATCCGAAACGCGAAGGCTATCGTCCGGAAACAAAGGTTGGCCGGCAACCACGGCAGCGTTCTCGGCTCGCGATCGATACGACGCGACGTTGTAACGAAGCGCGCCACTCAATCGCCAACGGTTCGGCATGATCTCGTAGGTGTCCTGCACAAACAGACCCATCGAAAGATACCGCGCTCCATCCGGTACGCGCGGGCGCGAAGCCACGGACAATCCGCTGGTCGGCGAGAACGTGTAGGCCGGCGCCTTCATGCGATCCTGATAAACATCGCCCCCGATCAAAAGTGTATTTCCACGGCTCAACTGTTTATCTACAAAGAAGCTGAAGCCCCAAACGTTTGTCCGCTCGTATTGGTGCGTTATGGCGCCGAAGGGATTGCCCTGACCGCCCTGGTTTACGCGTTCTTCGCGTTGGCTGTTGAACGAAAACGTAAACGATCCGTTGTCGAAAATTCCGAGGTTCTGTTTTAGATACCTGCCGTAGAAAAAATCGAGCATCAGGTTGCGCAGGTCTGCCTGGAGATTGCCGTCACCGCCGACCAATTGATCGTAGCGCTTGCCGCCGTCCTGCTGGCTGCGCTGGTAATGAAATATCAGCTGTTGGTCCGGTCGCAGCGCGTAGTTGAAATGAAGCGTGCCGCTGTATTGGGTGAACGCGGTGTCGGGAAGACGGTCGCCGAGGACGTTTGAAGGAAGACCGAGAAACCGCGTCACCGCTGAATGGCCATCCAAACCGTTTGCCGCGCGAAGCGTGTTTACTCGCCTGCCGGCGAAGTTCCCGTACAAGCCCCAACGCTTTGTTCCATATTCGAATAACGCGTTACTGCCAAACGAAGCATCCGCACTGGTCGTGAAGGCATTTATTTCCCCATGAAATTCTGGCTCGTCGCCGCCAAAAACCGGTACGCGTGAAAGCAGGTTTACCGTTCCGCCCAGCGAATCTGAGCCGTACTGAGCGCTGTTTGGCCCACGTAGTATTTCCATCGCTCGAAGACTTGACGGTTCGTTCAGATTGAAAAAAGTACTAACTCCGCCTCGCCCGGCTGCCATCGTAAATCGAACCCCATCGATATACGTGGCCACGTTTTTTCCCGTAAGTCCACGAACAAAAATATTGCCCATGGTCGGGCTGGTGCGCTGAAGCGCAATGCCCACCTCTTCATCCGCGGCCTGCGCCAGAACTGCGGTCGTTCGCTGCACGATTGCCGATTGCGGAATGACGTTGACCGCTTGCGCGATCTGATCTCTGTTAAGTGTCTGGCCGGCTTCAGCCGTCACCGTCACATCGTCCCTGAGCGGATCAACTTCCAGCACGGCGTCCACTTCGGCTACGCTCCTCGCCGGCACTTCGACCGAAACGCGCCGTCCGCTAAAGCCTCTTTGGTCAATTCGAATTTCATACGAGCCGGGCAGGACGTTCTCAAATTGAAAGCGTCCGCTTCCGTCCGTGACCGCCGCCCTCAAGACCGCTTGCTGAGTATGAATCAGCCAGACCTTTGCGCCGGTAACAAGCGCGCCGGCTTCGTCGCGGACAACGCCATTGACGCTGCCACGCGAATCCTGCGCCGCAGTTACAGCGATCTGCGGCGCCATAAGGGAGATCAGAGCGATGAAAGCAAGCATTGATGATCTGAACGAATTTTTCATTTGTGGCCTCGTAATGAAGTGAGAATCTGCTCGATGTAGAAATACATCTAACGCGCATCAGCGGCAAGTAAATTCGTCGGTGGAGTGAATATCTGATAAGAACGGGGCAGAAGCCAGCCGGGTGAGCGGGATCGAACGAGCGCACTTCCCGGTTTGTTCTGAAATTGGCAAACGGCTGCGCGCGCGATTCGAATATCTTCACACCTCTAGCCCTACCCTTTAGCCTCTCCGTTTCGCCTCCCAACCAAATCGAGTTATGATGTCGGTTTGTCGTAGCCCGGAAATTCCCGTCTGTGCGGTGCTGCGCTGACTTTCGCCATGACAGAAGAAGCAATAGAGGTACGCGGCGCCCGCGTAAATAATCTCAAGAATATCTCGTTTTCGATCCCGATCGGCCGCATGACCGTCGTTACCGGCGTCAGCGGTTCGGGCAAATCGTCGCTCGCTTTCGACACGATTTATGCCGAGGGACAGCGTCGCTATGTCGAATCGCTGTCCGCTTACGCCCGCCAGTTCCTCGAACGCATGGACAAACCCGACGTGGATGAAGTCCGCGGAATCGCGCCCGCAATCGCGATCCGTCAGAAAAACTCTACGCGGAACCCGCGATCAACCGTCGGCACTCAAACCGAAATCTACGATTATCTGCGCCTGCTTTACGCCCGTGTCGGCACGACCTTTTGCCGAGTTTGCGGACGCGAAGTCCAACGCGACTCGCCCGAATCGGCGGCGGATGAAACGCTCGCCCAGTTGACAGAGGGCACCCGTTTCTATGTCCTCTTTCCGGCGGTTGCTGGTCTGGACGAAACCCAGCGAAACGGCGGTGAAGCGGAAAAGCGTCCGAAGAAAAAGAAGCCGGACCCCGAGGCAAATCGCCAAACGATCACCGCGCACATAATGAGCTTGATGCAGCGCGGTTTCACGCGGCTGTTCGACGCAGCCACACGCGAGACGATCGAGCTTCGAACGCCGGACGATTTCATCCGTCCCGACTTTGAAAACATTTTCGTATTGGTCGATCGATTGGTCGCCGGCGCAAACGTGCGCGAGCGGCTGGTTGATTCGCTCGAGACCTGTTTCCAGGAAGGACACGGGACGGCGGTGATTCAAACCTCTGATGAATCAGCGACGCGACTTCGATTCGCCGAACGGTTTGAGTGCAAATACGACGGGACGATTTACGCGCAACCCGAACCGCGACTGTTTAGCTTTAACAATCCTTACGGTGCGTGTCCGTCATGTCAGGGCTTCGGCAACATCATCGGACTTGATTTGGATTTGGTGATTCCAAATCCGGCGCTGAGTTTGGACGACGGCGCGATCGAGCCCTGGACAAAGCCACAATTCGATTGGGCCAGGACCGAGATGAAGCGCTTCTGCAAGTCGGAAGGAATCTCGATGGACGTTCCGTTTGTCGATCTGCCACGCGCTGAGCAAAAGGCGATGGTTGAAGGCAAAGGCAAATGGGGCGGCGTTCGCGGATTCTTCGCCTGGCTCGAGACCAAGAAATACAAGCTTCACATTCGGGTGTTTTTGTCGAAGTATCGGGGCTACACGCTTTGTCCCGATTGCGGCGGCGGACGTTTGCGAACTGAAGCGCGCGACGTTCGCGTCGGTACGAGAACATTGCCGGAAGTCTGCGTGCTTTCGATAAAAGAAGCTTCGAAGTTTTTTGAAGAGCTCGAGCTGCCGGCGGAACAGTCGGCAATCGCGGATCGGCTTCTTCACGAGATTCGCCGGAGGCTGAAGTTTTTGGTCGACGTCGGGCTCGATTATCTGACACTCAACCGGCTCGCTTCCACCCTGTCCGGCGGCGAGGCGCAGCGTATCCAGCTCGCAACCAATTTGGGCTCGGCACTTGTCGGCGCGTTGTATGTGCTGGACGAACCGTCGATCGGCCTGCACCCGCGCGACAGTCTGCGGTTGGTGAACCTGTTGCATAACCTGCGCGACATCGGCAACACGGTTCTGGTAGTCGAGCATGATGCGGACATGATGCGGGCCGCAGATCACATTCTGGACATCGGTCCGGCTGCGGGCGAGCTCGGCGGGCAAGTGATTTTCGAAGGCGACTACGAAGCGTTGTTGCGAAGCAGGAGCTCGCTCACCGCGCGGTACCTGCGCGGCGAAACCGAAATCAAGGAGCCGAAACAACGACGCGTGCCCAAGAAGCGAAGACTGACTATCCGCGGCGCGCGCGAGCACAACCTGAAGAACATTGACGTGGACATCCCGCTCGACATGTTGACGGTAGTAACCGGCGTCAGCGGATCGGGAAAGTCCACCTTGATCCACGATGTGATTTTTGCGGGCTTGAAGAAACAGCGCGGCGATTGGCAGGGACACGTAGGCGCTTTCCAAAAACTGGAGGGAGCCCAGTTCATCGACGAAGTGATCCTGGTCGACCAGTCTCCGATCGGACGTACGCCGCGCTCGAACCCGGTGACGTACATCAAAGTCTACGACGCGATTCGCGAAGCGTTCTCGCAAACACGCGAAGCTCAGTCGCACGGATTCGATCCTTCGTTCTTCTCGTTTAATGTTCCCGGGGGCCGTTGCGAAGTTTGTCAGGGCGACGGCACCGTTACGGTCGAGATGCAGTTTCTGGCGGATGTCGAGCTTGTTTGTGAAGAATGCAAAGGAACGCGTTTCAAACCGCAGATCCTGGACGTTCGTTATCGCGGTAAGAACATCAACGACATTTTAAGAATGACCGTCCGCGAAGCCATGGTGTTTTTTCGCGACGTGACCAAGATATCAAACCGTTTGCGAGTTTTGGATGACGTGGGTCTTGGGTATCTGCGACTGGGCCAGTCGGCCACGACGCTTTCGGGTGGTGAAGCGCAGCGGGTAAAGCTTGCGGCGCATCTTTCAAAAAAGACCGGGGCGAAAACGCTCTACATCTTTGACGAACCGACCACGGGACTTCACTTCGACGATATCAATAAGCTGCTAACCGCGTTTCGAGCATTGATCGACGCCGGCGGATCGTTGCTGGTGATCGAACACAATCTTGATGTGATCAAGACCGCTGACTACATTATCGATCTGGGACCAGAGGGCGGCGACGCGGGTGGTTACGTGGTGGCTACGGGAACTCCGGATGACATTATGAAGGTGAAGGCGTCGCACACAGGTCGGTTCCTGATCGAACACCTGGCGCATTCGAATGGGCACCGGGCTGCTTAGGAAAGCTGGTTTCCCGCAAAGGCGCAAAGAAATCGTGCCGAAGTGGAAGTTAGCTTTCAAATACCCGGCGAGTCTTCTTTGCGCCTTTGCGTCTTTGCGGGAACCCTTTTTGTTTCAGTCCGCGGGATGCCAACGTCACGGTGAGCCGGCGAGTACCTTTCGCACCGGAGCCAGAATGCCCTCTGGATCGCACTTCCCAAGCTCATCAAAAACCTTCAAAGCCTTTGCGACTGTGCCGGCGTCTTTTCTTATCTCTCTGGCACTTCGATACGCCTCAATCGCCGCCGGCAAATGCTTGACGTCTTCTGCCAGAGCTAAAGCGCTCAACGCTAATCCTTTGTAATCGAGCGCGCCATAATTTCTCGAGCTGTATTCCAGCTGTTCGTCAGCTTTGTCGATCGCGTCGGTTAAAGCTTGCCGTGCGGCCGCATGGTCTCCCTGCCTCAACAGCACGAGACCGAGCAAAGTCTCATTCGCGTAGTTCTGGTCGGGCTCATCAAACGTAAGCGCGAACTCCAGCGTTTTTCGCGCGGTCGCCAGATCGTCGGCGAACAGAAGCGCCATCCCCAATCCACCATTCGTGAAGCAACTCAGCAGCGAACTCTTGGTTTCATTGGCGATCACTATGCTGTCTCGCACGTAAGCCAGCCCTTCGTTCTGACGGCCAGTCAACAAAAGCTCAATCGCTAAATTGTACAAATGCCTTCCCTCCCCCTGACGGTCTTTCAACAGCCTTGCAATCTCGAGCGCGCCCTGGTAACACTCGATCGCGCGGTCGGTTTGGCCCATCTCACCGTACTCGCTGCCCAGGTTGTCCAACGCATACTGTTCTCCGCTCTTATTACCCGAAGCTCGTTCGCTCTCAAGCGCCTTTTCGAAAGCGTCGATCGCTTTATCGGACATCCCCAGATTGCTGTAGCAACTGCCCAGTCCAACCAGCGCATAACCGCGCACGTTCACATCGTTGTCCCTCGTCGCCCGCTCGAGCATCTGTTCGTAAGCCGTCATGGCTTTCTGAAAATTTCCCATTCGATAGTAGGCGTAGGCCAGGCCGTAAAGAACGGTTTGCACGAACTGAGATTCATCGAGCTTGCCCTGCAATCGTTCGAACATGTCTGCCGTCAATCGATAAAAGCCCCAGGTGAAAAGGTATTCGCCGCTTAATTCAGAGAGCAGCGTCGCTGCTGTGTCGTAATCACGGCCGGCAAAACGCAGATCGAATTCCGCGAGTTGCGGCGCCAGGTCATCGATTTGGTTCCATTGTTCGCGCGGGGTTCGGGCCTGTTTGAAATATTCGGCGGCTCGATGCCACAGTCCGAACTGCGTGAAACGCGGATGCTTCTCGTCCTTGCGATCCGACTCTTCGCCTTGCGGAATCCGTCCGAATGCATAAGCGCGATCGACCGGGTGGAGATAAAAACGTCCGGATTCCTTACGCGCGAATTTCATGTTGACCAACCGATTCATGACCGGCGCGCTGTTGACTCCGGTCAAGTGCGGTTGAAGCAAGTAGTCGATCGCGGCCGGCGTCACTGGTCGCGCGTACACGGCCAGCGCCTGCATCACCAATTCCGCGACGGTATCCAGCCGATTGAAAGCCTCGCCCACCAAATCCGTCACTACGTTTTCAGGTAACAGCCGAGCGGTGTCGTTCAATATGTCGCGCAGCGACGTACTGCGATCCGCAGATAGAATCGCGAAGAGCGCTTCCAACGCGCGCGGGTAACCGCCGGTTCGAATGCGTGCTTCGTTCAACAGATCCGCCGGCGCGTCTTTCAAGCCAACCTTGCCGTCGGTGTCCATCTCGATGAGGATGTTTTCGGCATGCGGCGATCCCAAACCTTCGTCCAGATCCAATCTTCGCTGGCGGCCGGGTTGAATCAAGGCCAGGTCCACCGGCGCAATCCGCGTAGTAAGAATCACTTTTACTGTGTGCTGCGGAAATCGCAGGAGCGCTGTCAGTGCTTCCTTCAATTCGGTGTCGTGGAGAGCAAGCGTCTCGGGGTTGATCGAGTCTTCAAAGTTGTCGAGTAACAGCACCGTGCATCCTTTGTTGAAGTGCGAAAGCAGAACCTGCATTTTCGCGTCGGTGCTCACCTGCGGATTCTTGTAGAGCGAATCCAGTTGCTGCGCTGCGTCGTTGGGCAGCAGCTTGCTCAAGTCGGCAAACAGATTCGCGGTTGTGACTCGGCGAATCCCCGTGGTGCTCAAATAAACAATTCCGTCTACATTCATCGGACCGCCGTCGTCTGGCAGCTGTCCGTTCTCAATCGACTTCAGCAGGCGACAAACCATTGCTGTCTTCCCGGTGCCGCCGCGTCCGACTACCGTCATTAAGGATGGGCCTTGGTCTTTCAAAAAGTCGCCGATAATCCCCGTCTCGACATGGCGGTTCTGAAAGTAGGTCGGCGCGGTGATGGGCGGATTGTTTATGAACTTGCTGAAAACCGCGCGCGCCGCGGGCTTTTCCGGCTGGCGCTCCAGCTCAAGGCCATTCTTGATTCGCTCCTGGACTCGTTGGTCCACCCCTTCCGGATCGTCGATGATCTGTTGCTGTTCCGCGATTTGTTGCTTCAGCAAATTGATCTCGTCCTGAATGCGAGCGATCGCAACTTTATCTGCCGCCCTGCGCAAATCACGCTGAGCATCAGCCATTCGTTCTTTGAGCCCGTCCAGCGCGCCGGCCGGCGACTTGCGCCAACGTAAATGCTTTCGCAACTGAGCGACGGCGGTATTGAATTCAGCTTCCGAATCCACCGCACGAGTGAAGTCTATGTGCTGGCGAGGAACGAGTCGGAAAGGCATCTCTGCTGTTGCAGTCAGCTTCAGCGGAATGATGTGTTTTTTATAGCTGAGCGCGTACGTCCATTCCTGTTTGCAGACACTGTTGTCTTCAACGCTGTCGGTTGACATTATGAACAGCAGGGTGTCGCACGCCTTCAGCGCCTCGGCAATGGTTTGGTCCCAATCCTGGCCAGGCTGAATGTCGCGTTTGTCGAACCAGACGGGAATAGGCGGTTGGCCGCCCTCAAGTTCATCGCGCAATCGAACTGCAAAGTCGAACCCGTCAACTGAGGAATAGCTAAGAAAGTTATGAGCAGCCATCGTGGCCTCCTGGGCTTCGCTGGAAATGGCACCCGGACGTGCGTGCCGATTGTGGGCGATGAGGCAGTACCGGGATCGCGGGCTTGCGAAACGACTGTTCGTGGATGACAAGTGATGCCTGCGATCGCGCGGGCATTCTAGCTAAATTTGTATCCGCTAGCCAGAGTCTGTAGAGTTGAGTCCGTACAGCGATCAAGCTTGAATCAACGACTGGACATTGAGGTTTATGAGTCTGAAAGAACAAATCGTTTCCGATCTTACCGCGGCGATGAAAGCAAAAGACGCGGCCCGGCTTTCCACCCTGCGAATGGTGAAAGCGAATTTCATGAATCGCGAGATCGAAAAGGGCGGCGAGCTGACCGACGACGAAATGAGCAAAGCGCTTCAGTCGTTGGTGAAGCAGCGTCGCGACTCGATCGAGCAATACGAGAAAGCCGGGCGTGAAGAATTGGCCGCGCGTGAACGTGCCGAGATCGACGTGATCGAGAGTTACCTGCCGCAGGCTGCGTCGCGTGAAGAGATCGAAAAAGCGGTCGCCGAGGCCATGGCCGAAACAGGGGCGAGCTCGATGAAAGAAATGGGAGCGGTAATGAAAGCCGTGCAGGCGCGGCTCGCCGGCCGCAACCCCGATAATCGAATCGTCAGCGAAATTGTAAAGGCCCGCTTGACGCCGGGTTCTTAACCACGAGATGCACGAATATGACTATTAAGAGAATGGACCATGTCAGTGTCGTCGTCGACGACCTCCCAGCCGCCATTGCCTTCTTCACCACCCTCGGCATGGCGCTTGAAGGCGAGGGGTCCATCGAGGGCGATTGGGTGGACCGCATCAACGGGCTTGATGGTATCCAGGTCGACATCGTTATGATGCGGACCCCGGATGGGCACGGGCGGCTTGAGCTGACGAAGTTTCGCAATCCAAAACTGGTCGAGATCGAACCGGCGATCGCACCGCCGAACGCGCTGGGGCTGCGGAGCGTCATGTTTACAGTCGAAAGCGTCGACGAGACTGTCGCTCGCATGCGCGCCCACGGCGCCGAACTCGTCGGCGAGGTGGCCCAGTACGAGGACAAGTACCGGCTCTGCTACATGCGAGGCCCTGCGGGCATCATCGTCTCGCTGGCCGAAGAACTCTTCTGACGCGTTCACCGCCGTCCGGGAAACCACACGAAAAATCAACTAGTTTCGTGTGGTTTTCTTTCGCTTTCGTGTAATTTCGTGGTTAGTTCAATCGCGTTGCTAATCACAAGTACGGATCGATCTCAAACTGACCCGCTACCACTCTCTTAACTCTCTTGTTTTAGCGGAGTGGTCGAGCGCCGAATTGGGGCTGACAGGTGGGTTTAGCACGTCAACCCCAATTTAATATTCGGCTGCTCTTTCATGGACGTTGGGTTCTTATCCGCAACGCGGGACGGAGTCACTGGCTTGATGGAGATCGCCAGCGCTATCGTCTCTGACCGTTGCCGCACCTTTTGGTAGAAGATTCCAGAGCCTCACTCGCGGCATCATACGCCCTGCGCGGCATAGTTCTTGAGCGCGGCAAACACCCCTTTGACGGCCTCCCTGAACGCCTGACTGCCTGAAGCATTGTCGTCTTTGCCTTTGCCGGTCCAATTGTAGAGCATGGCAAACTCCACGGGCAGAATATTATTGCCGTAGTTGGCATACGTAGTGCTGCTCGGGAAGGTCACGTGGCCTGCAAGAGCCGCAGCGTACTCACCCTCGCCGTTGTTCGCATCCCCGCCCTTCATGTAGCAAACCGTTTCCGTGGGCATACCCAGTGGAATCGCGGAGGACATAGACAGGAACCACATGAATTGACGCCGAGTTTCCTCGTTCTCAAAGTAGTACCCACCGTAGAGGGTTTGCGCGTAAAACTGCCAAAATGCATAGGTTGTGCATACCATCGTTTCTTTGTCGTTGATCAGAGGGTGTTTCCCCGGCTCCGACAGGTACTCGTAGAATGCCTTGGTGCTGTCGGGGATGCGCACTGCCGGGCTGTGCAGGCCAGCCGTTTCGTACATGAATTTGCGCACATTCTCGACGCCTACACGCTTCATGGCGATGTCGGTTGCGGTGTTGTCGCTGTAGGCGATCATAGCCGCCAGGATGGCGGTCGCGCTGGTCGTCCCGGTCACACCGCCGAAGACAGCGCCGCCAGGGGTATGATCGCTGGTGCTAACGGTCAATTGCTCGGCGAGCGCGGCATCGAGAGGCGACGGAAAATCCCCTGGGGCGGCTGGTTGGAGAGTTCCCCACGCTCTGCGTAGTGGAGGTACGCCGCCAGCACAAACACCTTGAAGGAACTGGCGCAGAATAGTGATTCATTTTCGTTCGAGGAATAGGACAACGGGGGCTGCATGTTCACGGGGGGTGATGTAATTGAGTAGGCAGTCACCCCTGGCAACTTCTTAAAATTATCCAAGGCCGCTCGGACTTGGCTGTCGTCTCCTGTAGGCATGTATCATCTCCTTTGACGCTCGTGAGTGGCCGACCGTCGCTTGTGAAGCGGGCGCGTGCTCGCATTACCACTCTAAAAGTCTAGTGGGAGTTAATCACGTAAAAGGAGTTACGTCTGTGTGCTAACACACATAGCCGAATCTTAATCCGCGAACAACATTGAAGATGACCCACTACCTCAGTTTCTGCCTGTTCTGCCTGCTTGCCACTCCCCCATGCTTCCCGTATAATCCATCGCTTGCTCCGAGCGCGGCTTTCTTGTCCGGTGGGTTCGCGCCCACTTTTTCTTTTGCGCGACAGGGCGATTTTGGATCAGAAGGAAGCGCAGCAGATGTCCAAGGGATCGATTTCCAAGCGGGTTGAGGAAATTGCCGAGCGTTCTTGCATCGATCATGGACTCGAGCTTTACCACGCGGAAGTCGCGGGACCCGAAGGTAAACCGATTCTGCGCATCTTTATTGATAGTCCGAACGGCGTCACACACGACGATTGTTCCGCCATCAGCCTGCACGTGGGGACGATTCTGGATGTAGAGGATTTCATCCATTCGCCGTACACGTTGGAGGTTTCTTCGCCAGGGTTGGAACGCGGGCTATACAAACGCGAACATTACGAAGCGTTTGTGGGCGAGCCGGCCAAGTTGAAATCGAAGGTGGCCGTCAACGGCCAGCGGAATTTTCGAGGACGCATCGCGGGCCTGGATGACAAGAATGTCATCTTTGACGACGCGACCAGCGGCCGGGTCAAGATCCCGCTCGATTCAATCGCCAAGGCGAATTTAGAGATCGACGTAGAAGCAGAGTTTCGACGCGCTCGTGAGCGCGAGATGGCCATGAAAGCCATCGAAGGCTAATCGCTCCATCAGCGATATTAACAACTGAATAGATTTCCTCTGCGCAGGGTTTTTGGGCGCACGAAATCACCTCAAGGAAGAGAAGCAAGTAAATGAGCACATCTATCGCGCAGAACATCGATGTCCTTTGTCAGGAAAAAGGAATCGACCGCGAGTTGGTTATCGATGCCATGAAGGAGGCGGTCCGAGCTGCCGCCAAGAAGCAGTTCAAATCGGGCGAGGACATCCAGGTCGACTGGAATCCGGAGCTGGGTATCGAGCTTTCGGCTACAAAAGTCGTGGTCGACGAGGTCACGAATCCGGCCACCGAGCTTTCGTTGGACGAAGCCAAGGAATTGGCCGGCGACGAAGTTGAAATCGGTGACGCGTTGTTGTTGCCTCTTCCGATGGAAGAACTCGGCCGCATCGCTGCGCAGACCGCCAAACAGATTCTCTTTCAAAAGGTGCGCGATGCCGAGCGCTCGAATATTTACGAGCAGTACATAGACAAGATCGGCGACTTGGTAAACGGATTTGTGAAACGCTTCGAGCGCGGCAATATCATCGTTGACCTCGGAAATATGGAAGCGATCCTGCCGCGTTCACAGCAGTCGCGCGGCGAGCAATGGAACCAGGGCGAACGAATTCGCGTCGTCATCAGCAACGTCTCGAAAGAATCCAAAGGCCCGCAGGTAGAAGTGTCGCGTACGTCACCCGATCTGCTTCTCAGGCTTTTTGAAATGGAAGTGCCGGAGATTTATGACGAGACAGTTGTTATCAAGTCCTGCGTCCGGGAACCCGGCGAGCGCGCAAAGATCGCTGTAACTTCGAACGAGCGTGACGTCGATCCGGTCGGCGCATGCGTCGGCATGAAGGGATCGCGCGTTCAGGCGATTATTCGCGAGTTGCGCGGCGAAAAGATCGACATCATCGAGTGGTCGGACGAACCTTCCGTCTTTGCCGCAAATGCTCTTTCGCCGGCCAAGGTAAATCAGGTCCGAATCACGGACATCGAAAATCGTCAGATGGAAGTGATCGTGAACGAAGACCAGTTGAGTCTGGCCATCGGCAAGCGCGGCCAGAACGTCCGCCTTGCGACTAAGCTGGTTGGCTGGAACATCGACATTCGAAGCGAAGAAGAGATCAAGCGCGAGGTTGCTCTGCAGATGGGTGCGCTTATCGCTTCCGGCGAGCCGGTCCCGCTTTCGGTGATCGAAGGAATCACGGCGGCACAAGCCGAAACGCTTTCCAATTTCGGAATCAACGATATCGATGCGTTGTCAACGACGACGGTTGACGATCTGGTCGAGCATCTCGACCTCAGTCTCGACGAAGCCGAACGCATTTTGACCAGCGCGCAGGAAGTTGTTGCGAGGCGCGAAGCGACCCGGTTGGCCGAAGAACAAGGCGAGACAGTTGAAGAACCGGCAGGAGACGAATCGGGTGACGAATCTGACGAAGACACCGGGCCGTTGGAAGCGGCTACAGTTGACGAAGAATCGGACGAACTTGCCGAACCGCCGGCAGCTGGGAAAGAAGTTGAAGCAACCGAGGACGAAACCGCGAAGGGTTACGACGAAGCGGTCGAGCAGGGCCAACCGTATGGCGCTGAGCCTGAGATTCTCGCGCAAAACTCAGCCGACCCCGTCGCGCTCACCGAAATCGAGCCGATGAGCGCCGCCGAGTTGCTGTTGCAGGAACCGGGTCGCGACCTGCGACCCGACACGGTCACACCTTCTCCGGATATTACTTCGTCCGGCGTTGAAGCAGCCGAACGTGCCGAGGAGCTGGAAGACGAATTGCTCGCCGGAGACGAAAACGAATTTTCACAGGATGCCGACAGCGCGTCTGAAGCGTCGGCGCCCGAAGTTGAAGCAGCCGTGTCTCCAGAATTGCCGGATGGCGACGAGACTACGGCCGACACCGCATCAGCAGACGTCGAGGGATCGACGGATGCTAATAAAGACGATGCGGCGCAGTAACAAAGTTCACAGCGTGCGCGCACTCGGGACTTGCGCGCTCCGCCTCTCTCCGCCTTAGTCCTCCCGGACCGGCGCTTCTTCGATAAGCGTGCTTCGGGAAGATTGGGAGAGCTGAGAAAATCCTAAGTCCCATTTGAAGCGCGCGACGCCGTTTTACCAGAGCGTCGAAGTAAGGAGTGCATGACCGTAACTTCCAAAGTTAGACTTTACGATCTGGCCAAAGAGCTGAAGCTCGACACCAAGCGTCTCATCGAAGAGGTGCGACGCGAGGGTGTGGACGTCAGTGTGCCTTCCAACTCGGTATCGAAAGAGTTGGCCGACAAGATTCGCAATAAGTACTTTCCCAAAAAAGAGACTTCCGCTCCGCGCGCAGTGCGAGTCGTGAAGAAAGCTGCACGCCCGGTCGAGCCTCCGCCAGAAGAAGCACCGGCCGAAGCGGCGTCGCTCGACGCAGTAGCAGAAGCATCCGAAGCGCCGCTTGAGGTTGTGCCGGATCAAACCGTCGCCGACGAGCAGGCGCCCGCTTCCAAACCCGCGACCGCGCGATTGTTGCGACGTGTGCCGGCGGCAACACGAGCGCCGCATCCAGACGCGGAAAGCGCGACCGCTGCTCAACCTGCGGCTGAAGCTGATGCGGATGTCGAGCTGGAAGAAATTCCGATCGACGCGGCATTTGCAGAGGCAGCGCCTGAAGCTGAGACGAACGGATCCGCTGGAGTCGCCGCGACGGTGCCTCCGGCCAGGCAGATCAGGGCGCTTCGTCCCACCGCCGCCGCGCTGAACGCCGGCGTGCGACCGGGCGAGCGCGCTCCGATGCCGACGCCGCCTCCGGCTCCCGCTCCGACTGTTCGCGAGCGCCGCGATCGACAGGATCGAGCTCCGGAAAGAGCCGCACGTCCGTCGCTCACGCGAACCGAACGCGGCGGCACGCCGGGCGAAACCGCGACTCCGCAGACCGTCTACACTCCTCCGCCCGACGCACGTCGTCGTGGCCGGTCATCGCGCACAACGACGCGCGGCGGCCGTAAAGTTGGTGAAGGCAAGGGCGGCAGGTTCGACCGCGACTATATCCCACCGCCGAAGGCGCTCTCGCTTGAAGACCGCATCGCCGGTCGAATGGAAATTCCAACCGGAAGCGAAGAGCACAAACCGGTGCGTTTGGTCGAAGGCTCAACCGTGAAAGAGTTTGCGGAAAAGCTCGGGATCAAGCCAAAAGACGTGGTTACTCTTCTTCTCCAGCGCGGTGTTTTCGCCACAATCAATCAGCCTTTGAATGATGACGTGGCAGTCGATCTGGGCCACCGGTTCGGATACGACGTTTCGTTTGTGCCG
This sequence comes from Pyrinomonadaceae bacterium, assembly GCA_963702045.1. Lineage (GTDB taxonomy): Bacteria > Acidobacteriota > Blastocatellia > Pyrinomonadales > Pyrinomonadaceae > JACMLC01. The sequence goes on along the minus strand of OY969701.1, from coordinate 1,483,058 downwards.
TTCGAAGAGATGGTGGCCGAAGAGGAATTCGAAGAGCTGATCGCAGCCGATGCCGATGACGTGGAGCTTCCACGTGCGCCGGTTGTTACCGTGATGGGCCACGTAGATCACGGCAAGACATCGCTCCTTGATGGAATCCGAACTACGGATGTTGCTGCCGGGGAGGCGGGTGGTATCACTCAGCACATCGGCGCATACAGCGTACAGGTTTCCAGCGCCGACAATCCGGATGTAAAGCGACGCGTCGTTTTTCTCGATACACCCGGTCACGAAGCGTTCACGATGATGCGTGCTCGCGGCGCCAAGGCCACCGACGTTGTCGTGTTGGTTGTGGCCGCCGACGACGGCGTCATGCCGCAGACGGTCGAAGCGATCGAGCACTCGCGGGCGGCGGGAGTTCCGATCGTTGTCGCGATCAACAAGATCGACAAACCGGATGCCAACGCAGATCGGGTCAAGCAGGAGTTATCGGGACACGGGCTTCAGCCGGTAGAGTGGGGCGGCGAAACCGAAATGGTTGCGGTTTCTGCCAAGCGTCGTGAGAACCTGGACACGCTGCTCGAGACGATTCTTCTGACAGCCGATATTCTGGATCTCAAAGCAAGTCCGACTCGTTTGGCTTCGGGCGTGGTGCTGGAAGCGAAGCTCGATCGCGGACGCGGCGCGGTGGCCACCGTGCTGGTCCAGCAGGGTACTTTGAAGATCGGCGATCCATTCATTGTTGGACAGATTTTCGGCAAGGTCCGCGCTATGTTCAATGACCGTGGCGAGGCCGTGACTGAAGTTGGCCCAGCCACTCCAGTCGAGGTGCTGGGGCTGCAAGGCGTCCCGCAGGCCGGTGAATCGTTCCAGGTTGTGGCGGACGTTACCCGCGCTCAGCAGATCTCGCATCACCGCCAGATGCTGACTCGGCAGAACACGCTGTTGCAGACAACCAAACGCGGTATCGAGGCTTTGGGTCAAACCGAGGTCAAGGAATTGCTGGTCGTCATCAAGGCGGATGTACAGGGCTCGGTCGAAGTTCTCAAGAGCACTCTGCAAAAGCTTTCCACCGACCAGGTCAAGGTCAAGGTGGTGCGTTCAGGTGTTGGCGCGATTACCGAATCGGACGTGCTGCTCGCATCCGCCACGCAGGCGGGTTCGGCTGATACGGCCGTGGTGATTATCGGATTCAACGTGCGTCCCGAAATCCGCGCGGCCGAGTTGGCGAAACAGGAAGCTGTCGACATACGGCTGCACTCGATCATTTACAAGGTCGAAGAAGAGATTCGCGCGGCGATGATAGGAATGCTCGAGGCGATCGAGAAAGAAAAGATCCTCGGGAAAGCCGAAGTCCGCGAAGTCTTCCGTGTTCCGCGCGCCGGTGTGGTTGCCGGATGTATGGTTATCGACGGAACGATTCGACGAAATGCTCGAGCTCGTCTGATTCGCGATGGAGTCGTTGCCTGGGAAGGCGGCATCGCTTCGCTGCGCCGGTTTAAGGAAGACGCGTCGGAGGTTCGCGAGGGATTTGAGTGCGGTATCGCGCTCGAGAACTTCAACGACATCAAGAACGGCGACCAGATCGAGGCTTACATCATTGAGAAGGTGGCTGCGACGGAATTGTAAGAGCAGTGATAAGTGACGAGTGAATAGGTAATTTCTCGTCACTTGTCACTATTCACTTGCCACTGTTTTTTTATTATGCGAAGGCCAGAGCGAATCGCCGAAATGCTGAAGGAAGAAATTTCGGAGATTGTCGGTTACGAGTTGGAAGACCCGAGGGTGCAGTCGGTGACGGTCACGGATGTGCGGCTGGCTGACAATCTTCGCGACGCCAGCGTCTATGTTTTAGTAGAAGGTGCAGAGACGGAGATTCAGGCTGCGCTTGCTGCGTTGCGTCACGCCGCACCTTATGTTCGCAAGCAGGTCGGGTTTTCTCTTAACCTCCGTCACGCGCCCGAGATTCACTTTATTCGCGACACGGTTGAAGAAAAGGGCGCCAGGGTCGACCACCTCTTGAATGAACTTGAACAGGAATGGAAATCACAGGGAAGCGAAACCGATTCCCCCGAAAGAGAAAGGACTGGTAATGAGTGATGAGTGATGAGTAATGAGTGATGAGTAATGAGCAAAGACAGCACGTCGCTGTTCACTCATTACTCATCACTCATTACTCATCACTCCTCACTTATTTACTTTGTTGTTGAAATGCTAAGTCAAGTAGTCGAGTTGATTGAATCGAAAGATCGCTTTGCAATCACCTCGCATATTCGCCCGGACGGAGACGGACTGGGCTCCTCGCTTGGGCTTTATTGGTTATTGCGCGCGTTGGGCAAGGAAGCTGAAATCATTACTCATGATGCTGTCCCTCAGGCTTATAAAAAACTTCCCGGCGCTACAAATATTCGAGTAACTCCCACCGTCGATCGCGACTACGATGCAGTTTTCGTAATTGAATGTTCCGACATCAGCCGTCCAGGCCTGGCGGATCTCGACAAACAGTTCGTAGTCAACATCGATCACCACGCCACCAGCGCTCTCTTCGGCGACATAAACTGGATCGACGCGACCGCATCCGCGGTTGGCGAAATGATCTACAACCTTTGCAAAGCGATCGGCGTTCGCGTGACGAAAGAGATTGCGGAGTGCGTCTACACCGCGCTGGTAACCGACACGGGATCGTTTCATTACTCCAATACCACCGATCGAACTTTTAAGGTCGCTTCGGAATTGGTCAAAGCCGGAGTCAAGCCAGCAAAGGTTTCGCAGGATGTCTTCAGCAGCTATCCGTGGAGCAAGCTCAGCCTGTTGAGCCAGGTTCTGGCCACGGCGCAGCGCGATCCATCCGGACGAGTCGCATGGATGCGCCATACGATGGCGATGCAGGAAAGCGCCGGAGCAACCGAGGAAGACAGCGACGGTTTTGTGAATTATCCGCTGACAGTGACCGAGGTTGAGGCGGTCGCACTTTTGAAAGAGGCTTCGCCGGGCATTTATCGCACCAGCCTTCGATCAAAGGGGGACGTGAACGTAGCGCGCATCGCAGAAAAATTTGGAGGCGGCGGCCATCGAAACGCGGCGGGCTGCACGCTGAAGGGCAACTGGGACGAAGCCGAGCGAATGATCGTCGCGCTCCTGACCGAAGCAGTCGAGACCCTCAGCGGCGAACGAGACCACACGGAAGAAGCGGCGTAAAGCAGGAGTCAGAAGACAGGAGACAGAAGTAAGAATGTGAGGTGTTCGGCGTTCTCGTTTTTTCTTCTGACTTCTGACTTCTGTCTCCTAACCCCGGCACTCAATGGTCCCAACTGAAAAGAAGTACAAATGGCGGCGCCAGGATTATCAGGAACAGACTCGTGGCCTGCTGATGGTTCATACCGGCAACGGTAAGGGCAAGACGACCTGCGCGCTCGGTTTGATGATGCGCGCTGCCGGCCGTGGGTTGAAGTGCTGCATGATTCAGTTCATGAAGTCGCGCAACGATCGCTACGGAGAACACGAGGCGGCGGAGAAGTTGGGCATCGAAGTCCACACCATGGGCGACGGCTTCACCTGGGACACGAAAGATCCCGAGCGCGATCGCCAGACGGCCCGCGAAACCTGGGCGCTTTGCGTCGAAAAGCTTAGAAGCGGCGAGTACGACATGTTGGTATTTGACGAGCTGGTCTACGTGCTCAGCTACAAAATGTTGCCGACCGATGAAGTGCTTGAGGAATTGAAGACGATTCGCGCCGCTCAGCCCGCTTTGCACATAGTCGTTACCGGCCGTGACGCGCCGGACGCGCTGATCGAAGCCGCTGACCTGGTAACCGAAATGCGCGAGGTGAAGCATCCATACAACGCCGGCATACGCGCGCAGCAGGGTATCGAGTTTTGAGGCTGGCGGAGATGCAGGCTCACTCCTACTGATGTCAAACTTCTAAACGAGTACCGTAGAGTTTGAGATCGTCATCAGACACTTCGTCCGGGGGGACTAATTTGTAATGTTTTTCGGATGAAATCCCCAGCCCGGACGCGTCTTGTTCAAATTCGAACAGAGCAATCACATTGTCCTTCATGAATTGAGCAGCAACAGGGCGACAAATTAAGGAAGGAAATTTACTATCACATACCGCCACATCCTGTTCAATCTGAATTATGCTAAGACGGTCCTTTCCTCCCTTTGCCTGAATGGGAATGACGTAATGGGATCCGCGACGGTCAACGCCAACGTACAACTCGTCAGTTTCAACCTGCCCCAAACCAGGAGCTGTTGTCCGTAAATGATTCTGAAGTGAATAACATGCAATTCCCAAAAAAATGTCGACGAGTCGATTGTATCGAACACGTGCGAGCAGCGCTTGTTCGTCACTTAGCGAATATTTTGCGATTACGCCTGGGGTTGAATCAGGAATCTTGGTTGCGGACAGATTTTCATTCGGAACCAGTGGTCTGTCTGCGATTAAAACGAACCGATACCTCGATCGACCAGCTGATCGAAGTACCCAGATTTTTCCTTTTCCCGCTTTAGATTTAATACTCTCCGGAAACGCGGCACGATAACGAAATGTGTAGATTAGGTCGCCTAGATTCTTGGGGATCTTGATCTTGAGTTTTTTCCCAAACCGTACGATATCTTCCCTTTCAAATTCGAGTTCCGAGGCTCCCGGCTTATATTTCGACTCGAAGATCTTCTCTATGATCGACGTGTAGACATTCTTACTTCTAGCTGCCATTTTTATCTCCTCTAGCCAGGCCATCTAAGTAGAACGATCTCTTCACGCAGATACTCTTTCGTCGCGGTCGACAACCGAGTTCGAAAAAGGTCAATACCAAGGACTTCATACCCAAGGGATTCGGCTATACCTGCCAAAATAGTCCCCGTACGAATCATTATTCGTAGATATGACGCTTGGTCGCCCACAACATATGCCAGCCTCGCACCCGGCCTTAGTATGCTCTTCAGTTCCATAAGATGCCGCTTCATTCCGCCAAAATAAAGCTTTGTAACTCTCGCATAAAGCCGCTCAAATCCTGAGGTCTTGCCCAATTCAATTCGACGATCCTCGATAGCAGCCGCAATCCGTTCAATTTCCTCGTTGTCTGCCACTAGAGCATCATCACTGTCCGCTTTGTAAACACCTCTCGTGTTTGACCGCAAAAGGCTCTTTTTCAGTTCTCTTAGCTCGTCCTTACTGCTAATAAAGCCAAGAATAACGGATTCAAGTCGCGTGGTTCGCGTGTAATCTTTCTCATTGGGATACGGCGGCGACGTAATTACTGCATCAACCGATTCAGGCTTAAGCAGTTTAACCATGTCTCGTGAATCACCGTGAACGACTTGGGTTGACACCTTCGCGTAAGAACCTAGTATTTCTAAATCTTCGGCCATGGTTCGAACATTATTCAACCAAATAGGAACGACAGTAGCATCGTTCCTTTGACTTCCTACGCCAACTTCTGGACCGAAGTGCAAGTTGCTAATACCGCTCACAATTGCTTTTGCAAGTGCTAAGGTTTCGTGCTGCGTAAACGACTTATTTGCCTCATTCAAAGTCTCCAGCAAAACCAGGGTCTTGTGCAGTGGTAATGGACTAATCGAATCTTTCAGTATCAACTTGGCCTTCTCTTCCGAAAGCGAACGCAATTCAACCTTTTTCTTACCTTTAACCGAGAATAACGGCAAATCGTTTGAATCATTGATGCCCGCCGCCTCCAGCTTGCTCAAGACCAATGCGGACGCCTGAGCGGCATGTGCCAGAAGATCATGAGGGTCAAGCGTCCAGTCCGTTTTGACACTTGAAGCGAAGTGAGCTATCGGGTTTGACTCGATACCAATGCTTGGAATTCCAAGTTTCTTGCACTCCACGAGAGTTGTTCCTGTGCCGCAAAATGGATCTAGAACTACTTGATCTTCTTGGATACCAAGGCGGGACAGGTATTCTCGGACAAGATGAGCCGGAAAGGAAAGAACAAATCGATACCAATCGTGCGCAGCACGGTCTTCGAGTCGTAACTTATTGTCTTCCTTCGGCGACGCACTAGTTGACATAGCCATTCTCAAATCACTCCGTGTGTCGACTTAAATGGGTTAATTAGTCAGAGAAAAGACTGGGTAGTGTTACGAGTATACCGCACTAATAAAGCAAATAGGAACTTATTCATTTAGCTGTCGGGATCGCCAGAATACTAAGCTCAACCGCGGGGTTGCATAATACTTGTGAGAAGTATTTTGAGGAAGACTCATAACATTATGTGATCTAGTCTCGTCATCAAAAGTAGGTCCCTTTTTTAATCCCCTTTCTTTTGTGTTAGTCTTTCTTCACCGTCAGTGGGAGACTTAGTCGCCTTTCGTTCACAGTCATCTATGTCGTGGTTTCGTAAAAAATCCGGAAAGATCGAAAACGTTCCCGTCGAGGAACGCGTGGTAAAGACCGAAGGCATCTTCGTCAAATGCGAAGAATGCGATGCCGCGCTTTTCAAGCGCGAGTTGGACGAGAATCTACAGGTCTGTCATCACTGCGGCTATCATTTCCGGATGGACGCGCGTTCGCGTCTGGCGATGCTGTTTGATGACGGCGAGTACGAAGAGCTGGATGCCGAAGTTATTTCCACCGATCCGCTGGAATTCACCGACAGCAAGCCTTACGCAAAGCGATTAGAACAAGCCAAAAGCGTTTCCGGCCTTCCCGAGGCGATTCTCAACGGAAAAGGAACGATTGGCGGTTTCGAAGTTTTTGCCGGCGCGATGGACATGATGTTCATCGGCGGTTCGATGGGATCGGCCGTTGGCGAGAAAGTCACCCGCCTGATCGAACGCGCAATCGAAAATCGCGCCGCGGTCGTAGTCGTTTCCGCCTCGGGCGGAGCGCGAATGCAGGAAGGCACGCTTTCGCTGATGCAGATGGCGAAGGTGTCCGCGTCGTTGGCTCAATTGGACGAAGCCCGATTGCCGTTCATCTCGATCCTGACCGACCCGACCACCGGCGGTGTCACTGCAAGCTTTGCCATGCTGGGCGATATCATCATCGCCGAACCCAAGGCGTTGATCGGTTTCGCCGGCCCGCGTGTTATCGAGCAGACCATTCGACAAAAGTTGCCGAAAGATTTTCAGCGGTCCGAGTTTCTGTTGGATCACGGAATGCTGGACGCGATTGTCGATCGACGCGAGATACGAGCCTACTTGATCAAGCTTCTCGGCTTTATGGTCAATCCTGAAATTCAGCAAAAAAGAGAAACACTGATAGCCGAACGCGCCGGCGTTGTCTGAATGAACTTCAAAGAATCCGTCGACTATCTTTACGGCCTCGGTCACGAGACGCTGTCGATAAATTTCGACCTGGACAATTCTATCCGGCTGCTTGAAGCGGTCGGTCAACCTCACGAAAAATTCTTAAAGATTCAGATCGCAGGGACCAATGGCAAAGGTTCGACTGCCGCGATGCTCGATGCGATCCTTCGCGCCGCGAACATCAGAACCGGGCTTTACACTTCTCCGCATCTTGTGTCGTTAACCGAGCGAATGCGCTTCGACGGACACGAGATCGGCAACGAAGACTTCGCCCGTGTCGCAACGCGGGTCCGCGATGCGGCTGAGCGACTCGTGACGACCGCGCAGATACCGACGTTTCCCACGATTTTTGAACACCTGACCGTGATGTTCCTGCTCGCCGCGGTAGAATCACAAATTGAGATGGCGGTTCTTGAAACCGGAATCGGCGGAAAGGTCGACGCAACTACGGCCGCGCGGGCCGATGTGGCTGCGATTACGTCGATCACGCTCGACCACCAGAAGTTTATCGGAAGTACGCTGGCGGAAATTGCTGCCGTGAAGGTCGGGATCGTACATGAAGGTTCGACCGTGATCGTTGCTCCTCAACCAACTGAGGTGCGCGATGTTATCGACGCTCACTGCGCGAAACACGGTGTCACTCCGCGCCTCGCGACTTTCGAAGCAGACGTTCGCTCCGCTAACAATCGTGGGGATTTAGTCGTTACTCTGCGCACTGACAACGACGTCTACGAAACCGTTCGACTCAGTTTGCGCGGACGGCACCAAGTTACAAACGCGGCGGTCGCGGTTGGAATTGCAGAAGCATTGAATGAAGTTTATGGGTCCGGGATTCCACGAGCGGCTGTAATCGCGGGTCTCGAGAATGCTTTGCTTCCCGGCCGGCTTGAATGGGAAAACGGCGAGAGACAGTTCCTCTTCGACGGAGCGCACAACATGGCCGGTGCGCGGGCGCTTCGCTTGTTCCTGGACGAGTTCGTCAAATCGCCGATAACTCTTGTTTTCGGCATCATGAGCGATAAAGATATTTCCGGAATGGCCGAGTTGCTGTTTCCGATCGCGAATCATCTGGTCTTGACCGAAATGGAGAACCCGCGGGCTTCGACCGTCGATGCTCTCGAACAGTTCGCACGCCTGCACCAGGAGCCCGCCAACATTTCCACGGCACGCGGCGGTGCGGACGCATTGGAGGTTGCGATTCAAAATACTCCGGCGAACGGTTTGATCTGCGTGACCGGTTCGTTGGGATTGATCGGCGAAGTGAAGGCGGCTATGGGCCGAGCCAAAAAACGCAGCGACGAGAGCTATGCAGCTTGAGAAAACAGGCGGACGACTGATTGGAATCGACGCGCTGCGCGGAATCGCAGCGCTGGGCGTCGTCCTCTATCACACGGTCGGGCCTAACATTTGGTTGACGCAGGGCTACGGCAATTTGATGGGACTGCCGATCCAGGTTCTCTTCTCTTACGGTTATTCGGGTGTGTTTCTGTTCTTTGTAATTTCAGGTTTCTGTATTCATCTGAAGTGGGCGCGCGCGCGCGCCGCGGGGACTGATTACAAGATCAACTTTCGAGCGTTTTGGAAACGCAGGCTCCGCCGACTTTACCCGCCTTACCTTTTCGCGCTGGCTCTCTATCTGATAATCGCCGCATCGACATCCGGCATCGACCTCACACACTTTTTTGTCTACGACATTGTGATGCATCTTCTGATGCTGCATAACCTGGACCCGCACACTTGCTACAGTATCAACGGCGTCTTCTGGACTCTGGCGATCGAAGAGCAGCTCTACCTGGCTTACTTCCTGCTGTTGTTCGTTCGTATTCGATGGGGCTGGATGAAGGCCCTGCTCCTTTGCGCGGCGGCGAGGATTGGTTGGTTTCTTCTCAGTTATTTTGCATACAGGGCGTACAGGATCGGCGTACCGGTGCCTGAAGCCGCCGCTTCGCACTGGTTAACATGGGCGCTCGGCGCCATGAGCGTTGAAGCGGCGGTTGGATTGATAAAGCTTCCGAAGTGGACGCGGAATATCTGGGTTGGGCTTGCGTCGCTGCTGGTCGCAATCGGGCTAAGCCATGGTCTTCCGATCCTCGATCAGGAAGGTATCATTCATCACGTCGGTTGGTTCGTGCTGCATCCCGCCTGGGGATTCGCATTTTTTGTCCTGGTCAATTGGATAGTCGCGGCCGAAGCGCGCTGGCGAGAATCCGGTCGCGTGCCGGACATGATCGAGCGGATGGCGTGGATCGGCGTCTTTTCGTATTCGCTCTACCTCACGCATCAGTTGGTGATAATGGTCTCGTGGCGATGGGTGGTTGGAAGTTGGCCGCAGGTCATGAACAGCTTGTTGGTGGTCGCGCCGCTTTCGATCGCATTCGCATTCATCTTCTTCCTGTTCTTCGAATTGCCGTACATGAAACCCTCGGCTAAAAAAGAGGCGTTCCCTTCCGGTGCAATCGCACCAGCACAAGACAGTGCATCGGCCTGAAAGGCTATTGGGTCCTGGAAATGGACGAGCCCTCCTTGACAGTCGGGCTACTGCCCCGGAGTGCGCAAGTAGCCACCGGGCAGTAGCCCGACTGTCAAGGAGGGCTCGTCCACTATCGTATTTTCACGTGGTTCGAAGATCCGCGAATCCGCGTTGATCCGTGGCTGATTAATCGATCTGGTAGGTCGCGACGCTGGTCGGAGTTTCGAAGCATCGCACTTTGTAAACATGCACCCGATCATCGCCGACGCGTTTGGCCACGTGCTCGAGGATGTAACGCGCGAGGTTTTCTGCCGACGGGTTCAGCTCGACATCAAACGGCGGGAGCTCGTTGATATTGCGGTGATCCAGGTACTGAACAATCTCGTCCGCCGCTTCTTTTAACTCTCCGAAGTCCACCAACAAACCAATGTTGTCCAGCTCGCGCCCACGCGCGTAGATCTCGATCTTGTAGTTGTGTCCGTGCAGGTTTTCGCACTTTCCCTTATAGCCGCGCAGTTGATGCGCGCTGGAAAAATTGCGTTCGATCATCACTTCAAATTGTCCGGCCATCGTTGACTAAAGGTCTCCCCTTATTCCTCCCGTCTCTTCCTCGTGCGCCGCCGCTTCCATCTTTTCTCGCACGCTTCGCGGGCGCATGTCCGTCCAAACTTCTTCGATGTACGCGAGAACCTCGGCCTTCGTGCCGGTCTTGCCAATGTCTGTCCAGCCCAGAGCGTTTTCTCTGTCGGCAGGCCAGATCGAGTACTGATCTTCGTGGTTCATCACGACTTTGTAGATCGTGTTGTCTTCTCGTTCTTCGCTCATAGCTATCTCCTTTTTGATTATCGCACCAGCGCGTCTCTGGTCTCAAACATTCGTGCTACCTCCGACAAATCACTCGTAACGCGACAACCCGGCATGCTCTCAAGAAATAATCGCCCGTACGCCTTTGTCCGCAGCCGCGGATCAAGAACCGCCAGCACTCCTCTGTCGGTCGTGCTTCGGATCAAGCGGCCGAGCCCCTGCTTCAGCGCGATGATCGCTTGCGGGACGCTGTATTCGTAAAAGCTCGAGCCGCCCTGGTCATCTATGTAACGCTGGCGCGCCGCGACCAATGGATCGCTCGGCACCGCGAAAGGAAGCTTGTCGATAATCACGCACGACAGTTGTTCGCCGCGAACATCGACGCCCTGCCAAAAACTGGATGTAGCAAACAGGACTGCGTTTGGAGTCGCGCGAAACTTATCGAGCAAGCCCGCCTTCGACGCAGATCCCTGAACGAAACAGGGATAGTCGATCTCGTCAGCCACTCGTTCGTAAAGCGCGTTCATGCCGGCAAAGCTGGTTGATAAGACGAACGCTCGTCCTTCGGTCGCGTGCAGAAGCTTAATAACTTCACCCGCGGCGGCCTGCGCCCATTGCGGAGCGCGCGGGTCGGGCATTCGCGGTGGCAGATACAGCAACGCCTGGTTTTCGAAATCGAACGACGACGCAGCGATCAAGTCATCGGCATTGTCGGTAAGCCCCAGACGTTCGCGTATGAACGAAAAGTTACCGCCGCTGGCCAGCGTCGCGGACGTCATCACAACAGTTTCAATGTTATCAAACAGCTTGTCCTGTAACAGCGTGGAAACATCGATCGGCGAAGCTCGAAGAAACATTCCCCGTCCGCGGCGTTCGAGCCAATAGACAAAGTGGCGATCGTCGCCTGCGACGATGAACTGTAGATCAAAACGAATCTGCCGCACACGGCGAACAAGGTTCTCGACTTCCAGAGCCTGATCGCGCAACGCGTCGAGCGTCGTCTCCATCCGCTGGAGCGCGCCATCCAGCGCCATGAATGCATCGCCCAGCGGAGTTGCTTCGATCTCGCCGTCGGTTCGCTTGCGGGCAAACGCTCCCGGAAGGATCGGATATCTTCCTTCTTCACCTCGCCCGAGCTTGAAGCCAATCCAGAATTGATCCGCGAACTTGTTGACCCGCGCGGCGATCTTCGTCAGCTCGCGGTTGGCATTGACATCTGTAATCGCCAGCGACGCCAGATCACGAAGCAAGTCATCGAGCTGATAGCTGGAAACCTGCGCACCAAAATATTCCGCGGCGACATCTTCGATCAAATGAGCTTCGTCAAAGACGACCGCCGAGTAATCCGGCAGGACCTGTCCGTATTGTCCGCCGCGAAGCGCGAGGTCGGCGAAGAACAGATGATGATTGACGATGATGATGTCCGCGTCCATCGCTCGCTTGCGCATCCGCGTGACAAAGCATGGGTCGTACTCGGGGCACTTCTGTCCGATACAGGTTTCCGAACGCGCGTCTATGTGTCGCCAAAACGAAAGATATTCAGGAAGGTCGGTTAGCTCTGCTCGATCTCCGATGTGGGAATCTACGGCCCATCGCCGAACCTGATCGAAGTGATCCATCTCGTCCAGCCCATCCAGGATCGGCATCGTTTCCGCTTTTGCAATCTTGTAGAGACAAGCGTAGTTCGCTCGTCCTTTCATGTACGCAGCCGAAAATTCCTTAGGCAGTACTTTCTGAAGAAAAGGAACGTCCTTCTCCATCAACTGTTCCTGCAGATTTTTCGTTCCGGTGGAGATTATGACGCGGCCGCCCCGACTGACCGCGGCCGCGATCGCGGGGACAAGGTAGGCAAGAGTCTTTCCGGTTCCGGTCCCGGCTTCCACGATCAGGTGTCGCTTGGTGTCGAATGCGCGCAACACGGCCTCGGCCATCTCGACCTGGCCGGGTCTGTATTCGTAATCGGGATGCGCACCGGCGATCAGACCGTCGGGGCCGAAGACTTCTTGCATAAGAATGTCCGACAAACTTCAGTTTGTCGCTGATTGAGTGACTAAGAACGAAAGGTTTCGGCATTCAACGTCAGCGACAAACTGAAGTTTGTCGGACATTATGCATTAGTCCGCACCCATCGCTTCCTGTTCCGGCTTTTGTCGGAGGCGTTTTGCGTAAAGCGGGAATCGTGAAGCCAGATCGAGAACGCCTTGCTGAACCTTACTTCTCACTTCCTCGGATTGCGGCGCGTGCAGAATCTCAGCGACCAACTGTCCGACTGTTCGCATCTCGTCTTCACCCATCCCGCGAGTGGTCAACGCCGGCGACCCGATCCGAATACCCGACGTCACGAACGGCTTGTTAGTGTCGAATGGAATCGTGTTCTTATTCACAGTGATGTGCGCTGCTTCCAGAGCCTTCTCGGCTTCCTTGCCGGTGATTCCCTTCCCTTCCAAAAACACATCGACCAACAGAAGATGGTTGTCGGTTCCGCCCGATACGATTCGTAAGCCCTGCTTCTGAAGTTCGGCTGCGAGCGCCTTCGCATTTTGTAGAATCCTGCGCTGGTATTCCTTGAAATCTTCGCGCAGCGCTTCGCCAAACGCGACGGCCTTCGCTGCGATGATGTGAACCAGCGGTCCGCCCTGCACTCCCGGAAACAACTTTCGATTGATCTCTATGGCGTGCTCTTCCCTGCAAAGAATCAGTCCCCCGCGCGGGCCGCGCAGGGTCTTGTGCGTAGTCGTGGTCACGTAATCAGCGTGCGGCACCGGCGAAGGATGAAGTCCGGCCGCGATCGGTCCCGCGATGTGCGCAATGTCCGCGAACATCCGAGCGCCGATGCTTTTCGCTATCTCGCCGATCCTTTCAAAGTTGATGATTCGCGGATACGCCGACGCCCCGCATACGATCAGCTTTGGTTTATGCTCCTCAGCGATTCGCTGAAGCTCGTCATAATCGATCTGTTCCGTCTCGCGCGAGACGCCGTAGTCCGCGACCTTGTAACTGAGGCCGGAAAAGTTGAGCGGGTGCCCGTGCGTCAAATGCCCGCCGTGCGACAGGTTCATCCCCAGAATCTGATCTCCGTATTGCAGAGCCGCGAGATAGACCGCCATGTTCGCTTGCGCACCGCTATGCGGCTGGACGTTCGCGTGCTCGGCCTGAAACAGTTCTTTCGCTCGATCGATCGCGGTCTGCTCGATGACATCAGTCCATTCGCAACCGCCGTAGTATCGCTTCTTCGGATAGCCTTCGGCGTACTTGTTGGTAAAGACCGAGCCCATCGCTTCGAGCACTGCTTCGCTGACGAAATTCTCCGACGCGATCAGCTCGAGTCCGTTGGCTTGGCGTGCCACTTCGTTGTCAATCGTCTCGCTGATTAACGGATCAACCTGAGAAAGCGGAGCATTGAAAAGTTCGCTCATCCTTTTTCCTCTTCCGGCAGACAGGATTCTTCGATCTTTTTGATTTTTTCTACCCGGGCCGCGTGACGGCCGCCGTCAAATTTTGCGTTGAACCACGCGCGAACAATTCGCGGAATCTCTTCTTCGGCAGTAACGCGCGCTCCGATCGTCAGCACGTTGGCATCGTTATGCTGTCGCGCGAGCCGTGCGGTCTCTTCTGACCACGCAACCGCGGCGCGCACGCCCCGGACCTTGTTGGCGGTTATGGCCATGCCTATTCCCGAACCGCAAACCAGCACGCCCTGCTCGGCTTCGCCACTCGCCACAGCTTCTGCAACACGTCGCGCGTAGTCCGGATAATCCACGGATTCTTCGGACACGGTTCCGAAGTCTGTGATCTCCAGACCCAACTCGTCGAACAGCGGCTTCAGACGTTCCTTCTCAGCAAAACCCGCGTGGTCGCTGGCAAGTGCGATCTTCATTTTATTCGCAGCCCCTCAGTGCAGGTATGATTGGTGGTTAATAAAGCGATGGTACAACACGCACTTAGGGGGTGCAACCAAAGAGCCGAATTTGCTTTAAGCAGTGCGACTAGGCGAGAATGAAACGCAGATTCACGCAGAACACCGGATAAATCTTTAGCATTCGCACTGTTATTCGTTGTACACATGCGGCCGCTTCGTATTTCGGAGTGGCCGCTCAATTTGATTGAGGAGATAACAGCCAAACCTTATGCGCTGGTCACAGTTTTTCATTCCCACGCTTCGTGAAGACCCGGCTGACGCCGAAGTCGTTTCGCACCGGCTGCTGCTGCGCGCCGGAATGGTGCGCCCGCTTTCGGCCGGAATCTATTCGTACTTGCCGCTGGCTCAACGCGTCGCGTCGAAGGTCATGAATATCCTGCGCGAAGAGATGAACAGTATTGGCGGACAGGAATTTTTTCTTCCGGCCATTCATCCGGCCGAACTGTGGAAAGAGTCAGGCCGTTGGAACGCGATTGGGGACGAGATGTTTCGGCTGAAGGACCGCAAGGGTACCGAGATGTGCCTGGGAATGACGCATGAAGAAGTGTTTACCTCGATCGCTCGAAACGAAGTGCGATCTGTACAAACAATTGCCGCAGGTTTGGTATCAGATTCAGGTCAAGTTCCGCGACGAAGCTCGCCCGAAATCGGGTTTGATGCGGCTGCGTACTTTTATCATGAAGGATGCGTATTCTTTCGATGTGGACAAAGCCGGCCTGGATCGCTCGTTTGAAGATCAGCGCGAAGCGTACAAGCGCACCTTTACTCGATGCGGTATCAAGTTCGCGATCGTCGAGGCGTCGTCCGGCTCGATGGGCGGATCTGAATCGAACGAGTTCGTGGCACGGACTTCGGCGGGCGAAGATTTGATAGCGACTTGTGAATCGTGTGGCTACGCCGCGAATGTCGAGAAAGCTACTTCGCGGCTTCCTTTGGTTGAAGACGAAATCGGTCCGGACAGTCCGGAAGAGTTCCCCACTCCCGGGGTTCGGACTATCGAAGATCTGACGACGTTTCCCGGCGGCGCTGTGGCCGAACGCCAGATCAAATCGCTGGTTTATGTGGCGACGATAGCGGACGAACCGAAGTTTGCGCTCGCGTTGTTGCGCGGCGATCACCAGTTGCATGAAACGAAGCTGGCTGACTCGCTCGGTGCGACTGCAATCCGACCCGCACAAGCGGAAGAGATACGCGAACTGATGGGCGCAGGCGCGGGCAGCCTCGGCGGCGTGGGAGCAAAAGAGAAAGCGCGGGCGGCAAAGAAAGAACTGATAATCATCGCCGACCTGGGACTGCGGGACCGGCAGAACATGACTACCGGCGCGAACAAGGATGATCACCATTTTCGAGGCGTGAATGTTCAGCGCGACATTTCGCCCGATCAATGGGCGGACCTTCGAACGGCTTTGGCCGGTGAAGCTTGTCCCCGCTGCGACGCAGGTACGCTGGATGTTTACAAGGCCATGGAGATCGGCCACATCTTTAAGCTTGGCACCAAGTACTCCGAAACTATGGGCGCAAACGTGCTCGATCAGAACGGCAAAGAAACGCCGATCGTGATGGGAAGCTACGGCATCGGCGTCGACCGCATCATGACCGCCGCGATCGAACAGAATCACGACGCAGACGGAATCATCTGGCCGCGCGAGATTGCTCCGTTCGATTGCGTGGTGACGATCACCAACATGAAGCAGGAAGACTTGAAGGCAGCCGGCGAGACTCTCTATGCGGATTTACAGCGCGCAGGGCTGCAGGTTTTGCTGGACGATCGGGACGAACGAGCTGGCGTGAAGTTCAAAGACGCGGATTTGATCGGCATTCCGTATCGAATAACGATCGGAAAGAAGATTTCTGAAGGAGCCGTAGAATTGTTCGATCGCAGCAGCAAGACTACGGAAATCGTCAGCGTGGGTGAGGTTGTTGAACGGGTGCAGGGGTTGGCGTTGGCTGGCAGGTAAAGGAAAGGTTTGGGGTTTGGAGTTTGGGGTTTGGGGTTTGGGGTTTGGGTTTTTGATTTTAGGTTTTTGGTTTTTGGTCTTAGCATCATTCCGACGTTGAGCTTTACAATTCGAGACTGAGTAACAATCAAAGACCTAAAACCCAAAACTCAATACCCCGCTCACTTCGGCAACACATTAAAAACATCCAGCACGACTCTCCAATTGCCATCCGGTTGCATCTTCCAAACTCGCAGGTAAAACCCCTTCTCTTCCTCGCTGCGGCTCTTAAACTCGTAAGTTCCGTACGTGTAGCCCAGATCGCCTGACACAGAAACTTCGCCTCCATCGGGTTGCCACGAAACTGCGCCCGGCTTCTTGACCATCAGAGCGTGTGCTTTCGTTTTCCCGATAATAGGAAGCGATCCGCCTCTTAGAAATCGCAGGTCGTCCACAGAATATTCGAGGTAAGCCTTCGCCGCGCCTTTCGCCAGAGAAGCTTTTGAGAAATCCGAATCGCGGGTCAGCAACGCTGTTCGCGCTGCGGCAACGGCGGCCGGCGTTGTCTTGACGGCGACTCTGTGCACCTTGGCCATACTGGCCGGCATCTTCCACTCGACTGCGGCGGCCGCAGGCTTTTCATGCGATATGCCGATGTCGATTGCGAATTTCCATGACCCGTCGCCTTGTCTTCTCCAAATGGTAACGAACTGCCCAAATCCCACTGGCTGATCGGCCGCGCTCTTTTCCCGAAACTCCCATGGACCGGTTGTGAGACCCATGTCACCCGCAGCTGAGATGTCCGCGAACGCAGGCTGCCACGTCAGCAATCCCGGCCGCGCGGGCCGAGGTTCGAGCCATTGTTTTCCGTTGACCGGACCGGGCCGATAAAGAATTCCGTCGTCTGCGATGAAAGCTAGAAACGAATCGCGCACGCCTTTTTCTGTGGCGGTGCGAGAGAAGGCGCGCTCGGTATCGACAAGAGATTGGAGGTCGGTCGACAACAAGTACGAGTCCTGCGCAATCGCGCCAGTTATGCCAATCAAGAGCAGAAGCGCTACGAGCAATTTTCTTTTCATCGTCAGATCCTCAATCGAGCTGGACAAGATAATATCGCTTAGTAGGTTGTCATTGATTGCGAGATGCTTTGGTTTACAAGCTTTTTACATGCACTGAATGCATTGGCCTCCGGGGCGGAAGCCCGACCGTGAGGGAGGGCGTTCTACATAGTGCATGATCATGGGTCAAAATACCGACGTCTCAGCGGCTTCAGTTCTTCGCGTACTCTCATGCACCCCGGCACCAAAACAACTGGTCGTTGAACTCTCCGTTAGTCGAACGGGCGTTTGACTCTACTTCATCACTTCACTAACCAACGCAGTCAGCGCGTTGTCCTGCAGCGTCAGGTTGTTCTGTAACGAGCTATGCAGGTCGCAGGCAAAGACAGCATAAGCGATCGGCAGCGAGCTATTAAAGAGCGTTCCAACCCTGCGCTGTTCGTCACGCGATTCAGCCAACATCGAACTTCTGGTGACGCGTCCATCACCGGGAGCGAACATCGCCAGCACCGCTTCCTTCTTTGTAATTTTCTTGCCGGACGAGGTGACATAGCCACGCGGACGCGTCAGGGTATTCCAGCTTCCCGATTTCTGATTCCAACGAATGATCGGAGCCGCCAACGTCTCTTCACAATCGCCTCCGAACGCGAACAACGAAACCGGAGCGCTGGCGTCGACAGCCACATCAAGCGCTTCGTGAAAACGCTTCGCGCGAAGCAGCACCGCGGCAAAATATCTATCCAACTGTTCCAGCCCTTCCGGACCGCGAGGTTCGCCGTTGATCGCCGTCTTGCCTTCCGAATGGCGCTGTCGGAACTTCGAATCGTAAGCCGCGGTCCATCCGTACTTTCGCCATGTCTCAGGATCGTAGAGATCCAGAGACATAGCTTGGAGATTTTCGTCGAGAAACCGAGCTGCTCCTGAATGCGGGAGAAGCTGAAAGATCGATGGCGCCGTTAAGGCGTCTTCACGCGAAAGCTTGTTCAGCAATCGGATCTTTCGCCGGAGCCCTTCAGTCACGGAGTACCCATCCAGCAGGGTCGAAAACGCATCCGCCGAACCTTCGTTCGGCGTTCCGAACATAAAAATCTTGCTGATCGAACTTGCTCCGGCCCAACTCGGAACGGGCGGCTCGCCGTTCGTGGCTAAATCCTGATCGCCGTACATCGCCGCATAACGCGCGACAAGGCCGCCCATCGAATGGGCCACGATATTAAACTTGAGATCGGGTCGGTTCAGTTTGCTTTTAAGTTGATCGATTCGATGAATCAATTCCTGCGCTGTCTTGACGTTGTCGTGTCGCCAGTCGTAGGGAAAAACATAATACGTATCGCGATCGCCGTTCGGGCCCGGGTTGTTCCAATCACCTTCAGCGTAGCCGCCGTATTTGTTCAAAGCCACCAGCAGGTGATGGTAGATGTAAACCTCGGGCACCAGCTTGGCGAGCTTGATGGTGTCCAGGATTTTGCTGGCGACAAGCTGGTCGCGGTTCGACGCAAGATCCGGCGAGATGGGAAGACGAAGGTCGGTTTCGGAAACTCGAAATGCCGACGGCCATGCGATCTTTCCCGTATCGCGGTCGACCAGTTGCGAACCGAGTATTCCGGGAATAACGATCAGCGGTCTCTTGCCTGTGCGCGCTCGGGCTTCGTTGAAGATGCGTTCGAGATTTGGCGTACGGCGAGCGCCGCATCCGTTCAAGAGCGGCGCGAGAAGGCAAACTAGGAGTAATAGCCCGAAGTAACCGCGGAGAGCAACGAAGGAGCGCCTGCGGCGCTCACTGCAGGCGAGCCGCCTGCGCTCCTTCGCTAACTTGTTGATGATGATTATGGGATTTCTACCTTCTTGAAATTGCGTAGAACAAGTTGGCGATTCGTACTCAAAATTTATTGTCTTCGCTATCCAGCCGTTCAGGCTTCACTCCGGCGGTGGCTCCCATTTCCGATTGATCAAACTGGCCACAAACCCCGCGCCAAATCCGTTGTCGATATTCACGACCGTCACGTTCGATGCGCACGAGTTCAGCATACCAAGCAGCGCGGCCACTCCGTTGAAAGATGCACCGTAACCGACGCTGGTTGGAACCGCGACGACTGGAACGCCTACCAATCCACCGACTACGGAGGGAAGCGCGCCTTCCATTCCCGCCGCCACTATGATGACACGAGCCTTCTGCAGCACACTCCGTTCAGCCAGGATTCGATGAATGCCGGCCACGCCGGCGTCCCAGATGCGATTGACCCGATTGCCCATCGTCTCTGCCGTCAGGGCCGCTTCTTCCGCGACCGGAATGTCGCTGGTGCCGGCTGTAACAGCGACAATTTCGCCAACTCCCCAACCGGATTTGTCGCGTTGAATCCGTATCATTCGCGCGCTTTCGTGCCATTCCGCGTCGGTCACGACATTGCGAACTTCGCCAAACGTCGCTTCATCGGTTCGCGTTACCAGGACGTTTGGCGAGCGACGAACCAGGCTCTCCACGATTCCGACGACCTGCGCCCGGGTTTTGCCGGCTCCGAAAACAACCTCAGGAAATCCCTGTCGCGTCGCGCGCGCGTGGTCGACACGCGCGTAGCCAATGTCTTCGAAATGAAGATCGTTGATCCGGGCCACGGCGTCTTTGGTGCCGAGTTCGCCGCTGCTGTGCGCGCGCAGAAGTCTCTCTAGATCAGTCAGGTCCATAAGTGAAGCCGTACAATTCGTCGACAAGTTGATTGATCGGCATTCTAGCACTTAACAAAACAGGCGTCACAAGTGACAACAAACAGGTGACAAGCTAGAATCTTTTCTTTAGTCGACACATGCAATACTTCGCTTGTCGTTGGTTTTATGGAGCTTACCGTAGCAATCACCGGAGCCTCAGGCGCGATTTACGCCCATCGCACGCTGATCCACATGGCGGCGAGCGGTGTGGTCGAACGGATCAATTTGATCATGTCTGAAGCGGCGCAGACCGTGGCTCGTGTCGAACTGGGTGCCGATTTGCGCGAAGCAGACGCTGCCAAAATCAACAAATGGATCGGGCTACCGCTGGATTCAAAATTGATTCGGCTGCACCGGCTCGACAATATGGCGGCGACGCCGGCGTCGGGCTCGCATATGCAGGCCGGTATGGTGATCGTTCCCTGTTCCATGGGAACGCTGGGCGCGATCGCCAGTGGAGCCGGGACGAACTTGATCCATCGAGCAGCGGATGTGACTTTGAAGGAAGGGCGCAAGCTGGTGATCGTGCCTCGCGAATCACCGTACAACGCGATCCATCTGGAGAACATGTTGCGGATGGCGCATGCCGGCGCGCGTGTGTTGCCGGCAAGCCCGGGGTTTTATCACCGGCCGAAGTCAATTGAAGAATTGGTCGATCATCTGGTTTTTCGCATACTTGATCAGTTCGGTGTGCCGCATTCGCAAGCGACAAAGTGGAAGGGTGAAGTGGAATCGCATGAATAGAATCAGCTGAGGAAACTATCGGGAAGAGTCCCGTAGGGACGACATGTTTATAGCCAGGAGTTGTATTTGATATTTAGAGCCCGTTCACGGGCGAAATAGCAAGAATGTCGCGCCTATGGAGCCGTACAAATTATCCGCAGTTGCAGGCAATAAACATTTCGCCGCTACTCGGCTGTTGTTCCGTCAAACTCTTCAGTCTGCGCTAAGTAGGAGTTGGAGGTAGTAGCTAAGTGCAAACCGCATACTGCCTTTTCGCAGGTTGCAAACGCGGAATCAACTTAAACGGCTATTTTTTGACGAAAGCGATTGGCCTCGCCCTTGCAATACAGAGTGGGCAGAGGAGGGATTGGCAGGCGCCGATCGACGGTTAGGAACTCGGTCGGCCTGCGAATCAAAATGAAAATGTTGACCGCCACTTTCAAGAATGCACGCACCACGCTCGAGATGATCAAGATCGAGCACACGCTGTTCGCGCTTCCGTTTGCGTTTTTGGGAGCCGTGCTTGCGGCGGGCGGTGTCCCCACGGCATGGCAGTTTTTGTGGATCACGCTTGCGATGTTCGGTGCGCGATCTACCGCGATGGCGTTTAATCGAATCGCCGACCGAGAGATCGATGCTCGAAATCCGCGCACGCAGACACGCGCGTTGCCGGCGGGCACGCTGTCGCTGGGCTTCGTTTGGGCGTTTACTTTCGTGTCGGCTGCGATCTTTTTCATCGCCGCTGCGATGCTGAACAGGATGACGCTCATCCTGGCGCCGGTGGCGCTTGCGAGCCTGGTGCTTTATTCGTACACCAAACGCTGGACGATGTTGTCGCACCTGGTCCTTGGATGGTGTTTGGCGATCGCACCGACCGGCGCATGGATCGCGGTTCGCGGAACGATCGACAGCCCGGTACCGTTGCTGCTGTCTTTGGTGGTGATGCTTTGGACCGCCGGATTTGATGTAATGTACGCCTGTCAGGATTTCCAATTTGATCGTCATGCGGGGTTGCATTCGGTGCCGCGGACATTTGGAGTCTCGAGAGCGTTGTGGGTAGCTCGGCTTTTCCATGCGGAAGCGTTTGCTACGCTCGTCGCGCTATACTTGATGACGAACCTGGGAATTCTCGGGCTGGTTGGCGTGGTGGCTACGGGCGCTTTGCTTGTCTATCAACACAGGCTGGTACGAGCCAACGATTTGTCCAGGCTGAACGCGGCGTTCTTTACTACAAACGCTTTCGTGAGCTTGATTCTTCTGGCCACGTTCGGAGGCGCGGCGTTGGTGAAATGAGTCCAAAGTCCCAAGTCCAATGGTCCAAGGCAGCTGCGCCGGGCACTTGGAACTTGGGACCCTGAGACGTTGGACTCTTGGATCTCGGACTTTAGACATGGGACTTTGGACTGCTGCATGAACTTTTCACACGACTCTAACCTGAACTCGATCGCTACTAAGGTCGAGAACCGCGAGCGATTAACGTTCGAAGACGGGCTGATGCTTTACGCCACCAGCGATCTGGCTGCTTTGGCAAAAATGGCCGATGGCGTGCGACGGCGAATGCATGGCCGAACGACCTACTTCAACGTCAATCGGCATTTCAATCCGACGAACGTCTGTTACGTCGATTGCAAATTCTGTGGATTTTTTCGCACGCCGCGGGCGGTCGATGCCTACACACACAACATCGACGAAAGTTTGCGAATCGCAGGGGACGCAGTTAAGGACGGTGCGACTGAGCTTCACATCGTTGGCGGCCTGAACACGAAACTTCCCTTTTCCTACTACACAGATTTGCTTTCTTCGCTCAAACAACAATACCCGCAGCTACATTTGAAAGCGTTCACCATGGTCGAGCTCGATCACTTCGCGCGGTTCTACAAGATGAGCGATGACGCGGTTATTTCGCAGCTGATCGACGCGGGAATGGATTCGTGTCCGGGAGGCGGCGCGGAAATTTTTCGCGAGCCAACGCGGTCGATGCTATGCGCGCACAAATGTGACGCCGACCGCTGGTTGTCACTCTCGGGCAAGGTGCACGCGGCGGGATTGAAAACCAATGCGACGATGCTCTACGGACACATCGAGTCGATCGAAGATCGCGTGGATCACTTCGTACAGCTTCGCGAACAGCAGGACAAATCCGGCGGTTTCCAGTGTTTCATTCCGCTGGCCTTTTATCCTGAAGGCACGCAGTTGTCGCACCTGCCCGGGCCATCGGGCGTCGATTCGCTGAAGACGATCGCCGTGTCGCGATTGATGCTCGACAATTTTGCGCACATCAAAGCGTACTGGGTGATGCTGGGAAAGCGGCTGGCACAGGTGGCGCTTCACTACGGCGCGAATGATCTGGACGGAACGATCACCGAAGGTGGCGAACTTTCTGAAAGCTATTCGGTGGAATCAAATCAGGAAGTAAAGATGAGTAAACAGGAAATCGTTGCGCTGATAGAAGACGCGGGATTTGAAGCGGTCGAGCGCGATACGCTTTACCACCCGATCCTTCGAGAGCCCGCGAACGTTTAGTGGAGAATTTGGCATGTCGAACTTTTCACATCATCGCGGCTTTCTGATCCGGCTATTTGCCATTGCTTTCGTCGGCTTTGTTGCCGCTATTAACGCATCTGCGCAGGAACCAGCGCCGGGAGCTTCTCCGCCCTGGATACGAGGCGCGCCGAGTGCTGAAGTGACGATCGAGATCTTTAATGACTATGAATGTCCTCCCTGCAGACTGTTTAATGAGGACGTGAAGTACATTGAGTCCCAATTTGGTGATCGGGTTCGCATCGTCTTTCGCAATTATCCGCTGAAGAACATTCACAAACATGCCCTTGACGCGGCCAAAGCGGCGGAGGCAGCCGGTTTGCAGGGAAAATTCAGCGAGATGATCGAACTTCTCTATGCCAAGTGGAGCGAGTGGGCCGAGAGTGAGAAGACTGTTCTCTTATTTTCAAAGTATGCCGTAGAGCTTGGGCTCGATCAGTCTCGTTTCGAACTGGACATGAATAGCGAGGACGTGTTGAGCCGGATAAGGCTGGACGTCGAGCGCGCGAAGTCTCTTCAGGTAACCGGTACTCCGACGCTGTTCATCAATGACAAGATGGTCTCTCCACTCCGTGACGAAATTCTAAAGGAAATCAGAAAAGTTCTACGATAGATATCGATAAATTAACTATGTCTACCTTAACGGATACACGAACTATTACAGTCGCGCATTCGCCGGACTCCGACGATGCGTTTATGTTTTACGCTTTGGCCAATAACAAAATCGATACCGGGGATTTGCGATTCGATCATGTTCTGGAGGATATCCAGACGCTGAATGAAAAAGCGATGCGGGGCGTTTACGATGTGACCGCGATCAGCTTTCATGCTTACGCGTACCTTGCCGACACTTATGCTTTGCTGCCTCACGGCGCCTCGATCGGAGATAACTATGGACCGATCGTAGTGTCGAAACAGCCAATCGATCCGGCGAATCTCTCCGACTTTAAGATCGCCGTTCCCGGCAAGTTAACCAGCGCGTTTCTGGCGTTGCGAATCTTCAACCCAAATTTCGAATACGACGTCGTGCCTTTTGATCAGATCATCGATGCAGTCCAGGAAGGTCGGGTCGAGGCCGGCTTGTTGATTCACGAAGGTCAATTGTTTTATCAGTCGCTTGGTCTTCACAAGGTGATTGACCTGGGCGAGTGGTGGCACGCGCGCACCGGCTTGCCGTTGCCGATGGGCGGGAATGCGATTCGACGCGAGCTGGGCCAGGATCTGATGCGAAAAGTATCCGGGTATCTTCACCAGAGCATAAAGTATTCGCTCGAGCATCGTGAAGACGCGCTCGCTTACGCAATGCAGTTCGCCCGTGACATGGAGCCCGAATTGGCGGACCGGTTTGTTGGAATGTGGGTAAACGATCTGACTTTGGATTACACCGATCGCGGTCGAGAGGCGGTTAGACGCCTTCTTTCGGAGGGTTTCGAACGCGGAATAATTCCCAATCGGGTTGAGGTAGACTTCGTCGAATGATGAGCAAAGAAATAATCAATGACGCCTGCATTAATATGTGGGGACAGGCGTCACTAATTTTTGTCGCAATTTGAGCGGCGCTCTTAACT
Source organism: Pyrinomonadaceae bacterium (assembly GCA_963702045.1). Classification (GTDB taxonomy): domain Bacteria; phylum Acidobacteriota; class Blastocatellia; order Pyrinomonadales; family Pyrinomonadaceae; genus JACMLC01. Next base: position 1,458,083 of record OY969701.1, on the reverse strand, counting down.
GGCTGCCGCTAGATTGCCGGGGTGAGCTTCGTAAATACCTTTCGCTTCCAGCGAGTTAACAACGTCCTCAGCGCGGAGCGAAATCCTTCCAAGTAAATCTGCCAAATCTCGGCCAAGCGTAAAGTTATAAGTGAGTTCAACCAACGGTCGGGTCGACGCCGTAATGAACCGGCAATTGACCGGGCGCGGATACGGATCACCAACCGGTGTGTATCTTCCGCTTTCGATTATTCGAAACAATACCCGTTGCGCTGCAGGTGTCAGCTTTTCAATGTTCGTAATAAACAGTGTGCCGGTACCCGCTGCCGAGATGAGTCCGTTCTTGTCTTCATTGAAAAGCGCGACGCCGCCCGCCACTCCGCCCAGATGGAGTGACGTGCGGTCGCCGCGCAGATCATCGGCCAACTGACAGCCGTCGAGCTCCTCCCACGAGTTCGTCCCGCTCTCCATCCCGTGCAGCAACGTGGCCGCTCGACGTTGCATTCGCGCTTGCGCGCTGTAGAGATTGACGGGGAGACGGGAGGCCGCCAGTCGCCGATATGAGGACTTCAACTTCGCCTCTCGGGCTTTCCACTCATTTACTGTTTGAAGAGTCTGTCTCATCTAAACTATAAGGTTCGTCAAGAGATTAATGATTTCAATTACCATTCGACCCGGTGTTTCACTGGTTCCATGTGTACCCGGATCCAAAGGCTTGTCTGGTGGAGTGCTTCCGGTTACAGAAGAACCAGGAGTTTCACTCGGTCCGTCGGCCAGCACAGCGGGAGCGCCCACTCCCAACACGAAGGCCATCAACACAATTGCAAACAGTTTTCTAACTCGCTTCATTAAATAGTCCCCTCAAAAGTTAATCGATTATCTTTGGATCTTGCGTTGTCGTCTCAAATCGCTTTGAAACATCACCGCGTCTGTCATTCCCTATTAACAAGCACTGTGCCGTTAGGAGAACGATGCCTCGAAATCGGAGGTAGCTGCCGTCACCCCAACGTTTAGATGCTTGCAAGATACCTTGAACTAGAACTGAAGCGCTGGCAAACTTTTTGCGGCGATTTCGAGCCGCCGGATCGCGGAAACGGGGTTAACCGCTATTATGCCATAGTTTAGCGGAGCGAAAGAAAGTATACAGTTGGTGCAAAAAACTTGGCGATAGTGGGGCCGGGCGACTTACTCAGTTGGGGCTGGACGGCTTTACTCGTCGATTGGCTGTTCCAGTTCGGGGTGAGACAGGTTGAATTTCTGTAACTTGTAATTGAAAGTCTGGCGACGAAGTCCCAGCACCTCGGCCGCCCGTGTAGCGTTTCCGCTCTGCCGAGCAAGGGCTTCAGAGAGAAGCTGACGTTCGATATTCATCATGATCTCCTTGAAATCAACGGGTTTCGAGAAATCGAACTTAAACTGCACCGGAGACGAGGTAACCGCATCGCGCAGGATATCGGGCGAAAGCGACTCCGCGCCGACCGACTGGCCATCTTCCGCAAAAACGACGATGCGCTCGATTTCGCTTCGAAGCTGACGCACATTTCCCGGCCAGGAATACCTGGTCAGGTACCCCATCGCCTCCGGAGTAATGCCCGCAAGCTGGCGATTATTTCGACGGCAAGTTTCTTCGAAGAAGTAAGAGGCCAGAAGCGGAACGTCTTCAGGCCGCTCGCGCAGCGCCGGAACCTTGATGATGAAAGTGCTGAGACGGTAGTAGAGATCTTCGCGAAAACGCCCCTCGCGAACATCCTGTTCCAGGTCGCGGTTGGTGGCGACGATGACTCGGACGCTAACCTTTCTCGGCGCCTCGCCCAGCGGCATGATTTCTCCCTCCTGAAGAAAACGCAAAAGCTTTGGCTGAACCTCCAGCGCCAAATCTCCGATTTCATCCAGGAACAGAGTTCCGCCTTCGGACGCGCGAATGATCCCGCGCTGATCGCTGATGGCGCCGGTGAACGCGCCGCGTCGATGACCGAAGAGCTGACTTTCAACCAGATCCCTTGGTGACGCTGTACAGTTGAAAGGAAGAAATATCTTATCTCGTCGAATGCTTTCCTCGTGCAGCGCACGCGCGACGACTTCTTTACCGGTTCCTGATTCGCCAACCACCAGGATCGTCGCCTCCGAATCCTTCAAACGCTCCATTCGTGCCAGCACATCACGCATGGCAAAGCTGTTTGCGATTATGGTCGGGAACAGACCGGTCGCGCTGGGAAGTACCGAGGCATTGAATGGACGCGCGCGCCGCATGTCAGTTTTCAGGTCAATCATTTGAAGCGCGATACGGACACAGCCCACCAGCGCGTCGAGGATCTCTGAACGATGATCGGAAAGCGGGGCCGGCGCATGAAGGTAAAGGACGAAAGCGCCACCGTTTCGTCGCGAGGCCAACGTTCGACAATGCTCGTCCGGCGAAGCGACCGGGCTCGCTCCCGGATCAACAGGAGCCACTTCCCTTCCGCCTCGCGGCGGCAATTTGTCTTTAGCTTCCAGATGATGCGCCACGGCCTTCATGGCCCGTTCGCGTTGAGCGCCATCCAAATCGATACTCGCCTGGACGTAAAGCTGGCCGTCGTCGTCAGCTACGAACACCGCGCCGCCATCCGCGCCTAGCGCGTTCTTCGCGGCAAACATCAGCTCTCGAAGAAGTCGTTCACGCCCGGAGGCTGCATTTAAGACCTGAACGATTAGCGGCGCCACGTCCGGCGGGATCAAGTTAATAGCTGGCGACGGCGCAATCTGCCACGGGGCCATGCGCTCCGCCGCGCGCGCGACTTCCTGATCGGCGCGCTTCAAATCCAACTTGGCGCCAAGCAACCGGAACTGTTCTCGGGCCTCGGAAAACCTTTCGTGCGCCGACGGGAATTCGCCGCGACGCATCAGGCTTTCGGCGTGTTCAAAGATGGTTACTGCGACCTGATACGCCGCGTTCATCGAACGGAAAGCATCCTCGGTCTGCTTGAACAGACGCTCGCCGCGCGACGGGTCACGGCGCCGCGAATAGAAGTTTGCGAAGTTTCGCTGCAGAATCGCGTCGAGGAACGGGTACGGAAGCCCTTCGAGCTCAGCCCGCGCAATATCGAGCCAGTCTTCGGCGGGCATCCACTTGTCGCCATGCCGGTAACCTTCGACCATCAGCAACGCAGCTTCGCTGGCCAATCGCTCGTCGCTGATTTCGCGCGCCATGTCGCGAGCGTTTCGCGCATAGGTAAGCGCCAGGTGTGTGTTCCGCTCGGACAACCAAAGCTTCGAAAGCGACAGAAACGCCTGAGCCTCGTCTTTCTTGCTCGTTAATTCCTTCGCGATCGCCAGCGCCGATCGCAAAAGATCGTTCGCCTCCGGAACTCGTCCCTGGTGCGTGCGAAGCGTGCCCAGCGTCTCCAGACATCTGCCTTCCAACAAACGGTCGCCAAGCGATCGCGCGATCCCCAGCGCTTCTTGCACGTGGCTCTCGGCGGCTGCCCACTCGCCGATGTAGGTCGAATTAACCGCGAGGTTGTCGTAGATGTTCGCTACCAGAGCATTACTCTGTTTGCCCGCCAAATGGTCCAGCGCACGATGCAAGCTGTTGCCGGCTTCGTAATAGTTGCCCTGGTAAATCAGCATCACACCCAGATTGTTCTGCAATCGAGCGCGAGTGATTTCATCCGACGTGTTTCTGAGAAATCGAAGAGCCCGGCGATAACACATGCCGGCCTCGTCCATATCGCCTTCGTGACGAGCGACCAGACCCAGGTTCATGTAGGTGATCGCCAACGCTCGGTCTTTGTGCGCCCGCCGGCCCCACTCGATCGCGATCTCGTATTGCTCGCGGGCCAACCGGTGCTCATCGAGCGCCCAGTACGCACGGCCGAGACACAGGTAAGTACGCGTCAGGCTGCCCGCATCACCCGTTGGCTCCAAAATTTCGCGAGCACGGTTGAGAAGCGTGACCGTCCTTGGAAAGTCATTCTCCCAAAAAGCGTAGGAACCAAATGCCAGCAGGAGGGAACCACGAAGGTGAGACGGAAAACCCTCGAGCGTATGAACATCGTATGGAGCCAGGGCGCGAAGGGCTTCTTCGGGACGTCCGAGTCCCTCGCAAATCTCGGCCAGCGTGACGCGGGCGAGAACAGCCCGCTCGCTATCAATCGGGGTTGAATCTTCGCTTATAATTTCCAGCAACAGACGATAGGCACCAGCAAGATCGCCTCGCTCGCTCTGTTTCTGGGCGTGCGCGAGTGAGTCTTCGGGTACAGTCTGATTAGCTGCAATGCGCGTCATCGGATCTTGGGGCGGATCTTGAGTTAAGCGAGCAAGCTCTGGGCGGCACGATAGGTGATACCGAGGCCGAGTATATCACAGAACAGCGGACTCAAGTCCGAGCCGAACCCCCGCAAGTCATAGCGAAAATCGTGGTTTCGTCGTTATGCTCGAAAGTTTGCTAACTGAATTGCAAGATTGCAATCCGCCCTCAGCATGTTCCATTTCTTCTTGCCGGTTGGTGGCAACATGTTGCAATCTTAGAGCATCTTTATTGTTGATCCCGACAAAGCGCGGCACGGTTGAAATAACCAAAACTAGTCAAACCCAGGAATCCGACATGAAACGTTCCATGAAATTTGTAAGTTCGCTCGCCCTTTCGCTCCTTTTCTCGACATCATTCGGACTTGTGAAGGCACAACAGCCTTCAAATACGGCTGCGGGCGGGCAAAGAACGCGCACGGCCGAATCGACCGGAGCCGTGGTCGGAGGGGTAGACGTGGAACGCATCGTTCGCGCGTTCACGGCAAAAGAAACCCAGTTTCGTGCCGCGCTGAATAACTATGCGTTCAAACGCGAGGCGGTGCTGCAGAGCATCGGAATGGGCGGACAGATCACCGGCGAGTATCACCGGGTTTCGAACTACACGTTCGATGATCGAGGAAATCGATTTGAGAAAATCGCGTTCTTTCCGATGCCCTCGTTTCCGGCCGTCACGCAGGAAGACCTCGAAGACCTGGGCGGCGTGAACCAGTTTGCGCTCGAGAGTTCGAAGCTGCATCTCTACAACTTCGCCTATGTCGGCAAGGAGAAGATTGACGAACTGAGTCTTTACGTCTTTGACGTAGCGCCGAAGGTAATGCCGGATCCGAAGAAGTCGAAAGAGCGTTTGTTCCTGGGACGGATCTGGGTGGACGATCAGGATCTTCAGATCGTAAAGACGCGCGGAAAAGGCGTGCCTGAGACAAGTCGCAACAAGTATCCGATCTTTGAAACCTATCGACAGCAGATCGACGGACGTTATTGGTTTCCCACCTACGCGTATGCCGATGAAGAATTGATTTTCGACGATCCCAACTCGCTGCCGTTGCACGTTCGCGCTCGTATTACGTATTCGAACTACAAACAGGCGCGAAGCGATGTGAAGATCATTGAAGGCGATATCATCGACGAATCAGAACCCGCGCCGAGCGCACCGCCGGCGAAGAAGCCATAATGATGTTAGATATCAGATGTTAGATTTTGGTGGTAATGCCGCTGACATCAGATACCGGATGCTAGATGTTAGATTTTAGTAGTAGTGCCGCTCATCTAATCTAACATCTAACATCCAGCATCTGTCTTATCTCTCCATGAACCCGCTCGATTAAGTGTTCGACGTCCTGGTCTGTCTTCAACCCCGAAGTTTGAATCGGTTCAAGCAAAACCATTTCGATCGTACCCGGTTGAGCGGTGCCGGTTCCTTTTCCCATCAAGACGTCGGTGTTCTTTATCGCGACCGGAACGATCGGCACTCCGGCTTCGATAGCCATATAAAAAGCGCCCTTCTTGAACGGCAACAACTGTCCGGGCAGCGCGCGTGTTCCTTCGGCGAATACGGCAAACGAAACACCCGAGTGTATTCGCTCTGTCGCGGCTTGCACCGTGGCGATGGCGCGTTCGCGATTCGACCTGTCGATCGCCATCACATTCACATATGTCATGCCGTAGCCGAGGATCGGAACTTTCAAGACTTCCTTCTTTGCCAGCAAACCTATTCGTCGACCGACGAAGCAAAAGATCGTGGCGGTATCAAGATATGATCTGTGGTTCGAGACAAAGACGTAGGTCTGCGCCGGATCAAGATGTTCGCGACCGCTGACTTTGACTTCCATGCCGCTCAAACGCAGCCACATCCGCCCGCCCCAATCGCCCCACGGATAAACCAGCTCGCGCTTTCGCCTGGCCCACGCGATAAAAATCGCCGGTGGTCCAAAAATCAAAAGCAAAATCGCCGCGACGAAAAGCGACCACCAATAGAACACCCGACCGATAATCCTCGATCGCTTTCGTATGGTAGACTTCGCTACGCGCGAATTGGTCATCGCCTCCTTTTCTATCATCTCAGTCGAAGGATTTTCAGGATGCATTGTCATAAGTTAATGCTGATCGTCTGTTTGGCGATTGCTTCTGCGGTTGGATTAGCGGTGTCATCTTCGGCGGCGCATGCACAAAGCGTCAAGGTTAGAAGACCGGCGGACAGAGCAATCCCCAACCCGAGCTCCGTTCTCGGGTTCGCACCCGGCACGCCGCGAACGATCGCAGATTGGAAACAGATAACCGATTACTTCACGCGACTCGATCGAGCGAGTGATCGCATAGTCCTGAAGGTCCTGGGCCAAACTACTCAAAATCGCCCGTTAATGGTTGCGTTCATCAGCGCGCCCGAAAATCTGAGAAAGCTCAGCCGGTTCCAGGAGATCCAGGCAAAGCTGGCCGACCCGCGAACGATAACGAACCAGCGCGAACTTGATCGATTGATTGCGGAAGGAAAAGCGGTGGTCGCGATTTCGTGTTCGATACATTCGACGGAGATTGTGGCCTCGCAGATGTCGATGCAACTCGCTTACGAGTTGGCATCGGCGACCGACCCCGCGACGCGTGAAATACTCCAAAACGCGATCGTGCTTTTGATCCCGTCGATGAATCCCGATGGCGTTGACATCGTGGCCAACTGGTATCGCAAGACGCTGGGCACAAAGTTCGAAGGAAGCGATCCGCCCGAGCTCTATCATCACTACGCGGGACACGACAACAATCGCGATTGGTTCATGCTGAATTTGAAAGAGACTCGACTGGTGAATCGACTCTTTTGGAAGGAATGGTTTCCGCAGATCGTTTTTGACGTTCATCAGCAAGGCCAGACCGGACCGCGTTTCACCATCCCGCCGTTTTACGACCCCACGAATCCGAACATCCATCCTTTATTGATTAGAGAAGTGGGAACGATCGGTTCGAAGATGGCGGCGGATCTTCAGGCCGCGAATTTTCGTGGCGTGGTGACAAACGCGCAGTTCGACACGTGGTGGCATGGGGGCTTTCGAACTTCGCCTTACTATCACAACTCGATCGGAATTCTTTCTGAGGCAGCCAGCGCGAAGTTGATGACGCCGGTGACAATCACGCCGGATCAGCTCGGAAAGTTTAAGACTCGTGGGTTGAACTCCGCGCTCGAACCATCGACCAGCCATCCGGCTCCGTGGCAGGGCGGGTCGTGGGGACCAAACCAAATCATGGCGATGGAAATGACCGCGGCTCGCTCGCTTCTTACTTTGGCAGCCAAGTATCGCCCTCACTATCTTCGGAACTTTTATGAGTTGGGACGGTTTGCGGCGAACGAACCAAGCTCACCGCAGGAACCCGTCGGCTTTGTGATTCCAGCCGGACAAGGCAACAGCGAAGCGGTCGCAAGAATGATCGAGATCCTTGTCGAACAGGGCATAGAGGTTCATCGCATGACGCAGGAACTGCACATGCGAATGAGCATGAGTTCGAGCACGCGCATGCACGGCAACAGCGAAATGGAGGTACCGCTCGGCAGCTATCTCGTCTACCTGGCCCAGCCACAACGCTGGAACGTGAAGGCGTTGTTCGAACCGCAGGTTTATCCGAATCGCGTTTCGGCGACCGGCGAAGCTGAAACGCCTTACGACGTGGCGGGATGGACGCTGCCGATGCAAATGGGTGTCACGGTCGATGTTGTTAATTCGATCAGGGAAGCACCGCATGCATCACGCCGGCTGGAACTCGTTCACGATTCAGCCGGCGTGCGTCGGGCGCTTGCGCTTGAACCCGATCGCGCTCACGTTTGGCCGAAGCCGTCGCGCGACCCACAGACTCGACCCGTTCGTGTTGCGCTCTACAGAAGCTGGATGGGTTCGATGGACGAAGGATGGACTCGCTGGCTGTTTGATACGTTCAGCGTTCCTTACGAAACGATGCGCGATGCTGATGTTCGAAACGGCGATCTGCGCGCCCGCTACGACGTCATTGTGCTCGCCTCCGAACGCATCAAGCAGATCGCCGAGGGCCACGCGGTCGGAAGCTATCCGGACGAATTGACAGGTGGAATGACTGATCGCGGAATTGAGAACTTAAAGCGTTTCGTCGAAGAAGGCGGGACGCTTGTCTGCTTTGACGCTTCAACCGAACTGGCGATCAAGCGTTTCAATCTCCCGGTCAAAAACGTGCTGGAGGGTGTCGCGCGAAAAGATTTTTACTGCCCAGGCTCGATCCTGAGCATCGACGTTGACACATCTAATCCGCTCGCGCGAGGAATGAATGAACAGACGAATGCCTACTTCATAAACAGCGCGGCATTCGAGGCAACCGACGGCGATCGTGTTCGAGTAGTCGCGAGTTATGCGAAGGTTAAATTGCTCCGCTCGGGATGGCTGTTGGGAGAAAAGTACATCGCCGGAAAAATCGCGCTGGCTGAAGTGAAGTTAGGTAAAGGCCGCGTGGTTCTTTTCGGATTCCGACCACAACATCGCGGCCAAACATGGGGAACCTTTCCATTTGTCTTCAATGCTATTTCGGGCGGTAACTGAGCGCGGGTATAGTAAGATTGCGGGTGATTTGGGCTATTTGTTGGAGTGATTTCGTTTTCCGTTTCGTGTATTTAGTGGTTCATGGTCCTGGGTTTCATTATCGCTCGCGATGAAGTCGTTCGTACCGCACTAATATCTGATTCGAACGCTGAACTAAGATTGATGAGAAGTAAGCTATTAATAGTAAGCAGGACGCTTAAGAGAAATCGATGGTTTCTTATTTCGTCGGTTGTTCTGCTCCTTTCCTTATCACTTCTAACGCACCCACTCGCGCTCGCGCAGGACTCGTCGCAAACTCGGCCACGTCGCGCGCCGGAAACAATTCGATTACCAGCTGAATCAACTGCGCCGATCATCGAAATTTCAAGGATAACCGGAGAGCCTACTGTTCGTATCGGGCTCAGCACCGAGGCCCGTTCGGTTTCGATTTCCACCAACGGCCAGCTGCTTAGTTCGACGGGAATAAACGAACAGCCGGCGCCGTTGAGTGTCGCGCGCGTTCGGATCGAATCGAGATCGTTAACTCCGCTGCCTCCAGCGGAAGCCTCGTTTCGCGTCGAGATTGCCGGCGCCGCCACGCGCGTCGATGCGGATCGAGCGGTCGAAGAGATTAGAAATCAGACTCGCGAAACTTCTACGGTTTCATACGACGCAAAGACGCGAACATGGAGCATCCTGGTCGGCGAAAATTTGTCTCGTGACGAAGCGGACGAGTTGCGGAACCGAGTCGAAGATGCCGGCTTTGCATCGGCCAGAATAGTCGCCTCGCAAGGCGCGCCAGTGTCCGGGGTCTCGGAAGGAACCGTTACCGCCGCTGCAAAATCAACCGCTCCGAAATCCGGATCGTCAAACTCGGGAACGGTTCGCCCCGTCGCGATGACCGGCGTTCCATTGCGCGAGCTCGCGGTGTACGCAGCTGGATCGTCTACGTTGTTCAGCTCGCGTTCTCCCGTCACCTTCTCTTCCGGCGACGAACGCAGCGCGCCCGTCCGCTTTAATGAAAAATCGTATCGCGGGCGTTTGGAAGTGTTCCCCAATGCTCGTGGCTCGTTGACTGTGGTCAATGTTCTTGGAATCGAGGATTACGTACGCGGAGTTGTCCCCAACGAGCTGTCGCCGGGCGGTTATCCCGCCATCGAAGCACTGAAAGCGCAGGCAATCGCGGCTCGTACTTACGCGATGAGAAATCTCAACCAGTTCGCCTCGCAAGGATTCGACCTGTTGCCGACAACGCGTTCGCAAGTCTACGGCGGTCTTGGAACCGAGCATCCGCTTTCGACGCGTGCGGTGGACGAGACGCGCGGAATCGTCGCGACATACCAGGGCGAAGCGATCAATGCGCTCTACACGTCAACCTGCGGCGGGCGAACTGAAGATGTTGAAAATATCTTCAACAAGGCCGAGCCGTACCTGCGCGGTCGCGAGTGCGCCTTGGAAGGAAGAGCTCATTTCGCTTCGTTCATCGTCAAGACTTCTCGAGAGCCCGCGGAGTTGCGCGATGAATCAAACCTGGCGGTGGCGCGCGATGCGGCCGTCCTGGCGATCAACGGATTTCAGTTGTCTTCGGCGAAACTGACGGATGCGTGGCTGGGATCGGCAGCATCTCCTTCCGAGGTTCGCTCGTGGATTTCGACGGTAGCGCGGCTTGCTCGACAATCCGTTCCGGTTATCAATGACGACGCGCTGCGTACGCCCGGCTTCAGCACCGCGCTGGCCTCGGCGGTCTTCGGGCCAAGTCGCGCGGATACGTTGATGGACAACGCCGACGTCGAATACCTTCTCGCGTTTCGCGATGCCGGCGAGATCCCGGCGCAGAATCGCGCGGATGTTGCCATGCTTTTGCGCGACGGGTCGTTGTCGCTTCACTCCGACGCGACTCTGCGCGCGGCCGATCCGATGCCTCGCTCAAGGATGATTCGAGCGATCGCCCGATTGTTGGAAGCCCGCAATCTGCTGCAGCTTCAGAAAGCGACTGCGCGTCCGACCGCTGCAGGCGCGTTGATTCTGCGAACCGCTCGCAACCGAGATCAAAGCATTGCTGTCACCCCCGACGCATATCTCTTCCGCGCGTTCGGCGACAAAGTCCAGCATCAGATGCGATCGCTTTCGTTGGTCGGCGGCGAGCCGGTTGTTTTCCATCTCAACGCAATGGGCCAGGCCGATTATCTCGAAGCGTATCCCGCGCCGAACGGAGCCGCGGCGGAAAGGTCGTCACCGTTTACGAACTGGTCGTCCGATTTGTCGATCGCGCAGACGCAGTCTCGTCTTTCACGATGGATGCGCGGCATCGGTTCGTTAACCGACGTTAGAATCGCTTCGCAGGGTTCGTCTCGACGAGTGATCGATTTAGAACTGGTCGGAACAAACGGCGTCGCGCACCTCCGCGGCGGAAGAATCCGTTCTGCGTTGGGATTGCGCGAACAACTTTTCGTTATCGATCGACGGTACGATTCGGCCGGCAAAGTTTCCGGATTCACATTCATCGGCCGCGGCTGGGGACACGGCGTTGGTTTGTGCCAGGTAGGCGCGTACGGATTGGCAAAGCAGGGATTGAGTTACGAAAAGATTTTGAAGGCTTATTACACGGGGATCGAGCTAACGAAGATGTATTGAATGCGGGTTTTAGGTTTTGGGATTTGGGTTTTGGGTTTTTGAGCTTCACCGATCGGAGCTAGTAAATCGCTAAAGAAGGCCAAAGACCTAAGACCAAAAGCCAAAAACCTAAAACCCAAAACCCTCTTTATGTTTCGACTTTCACGCGCACAAATTCTGGGCGGCCTCGGGTTGCTGTTGTTGCTTTGGCTGATTCTTCTCCTGCGATTTTTCTACTCACACGCTTGAGCCCTTCCACTCCATCATCAAAGCAGATCATAGCGATCGTTGGGCCGACCGCTTCCGGCAAGAGCGATTTGGGAATCGAGGTCGCCCTCGCGATCGGCGGCGAGATCATTAACTGCGATTCTGTTCAGGTCTATCAGGAGATCGAGATCGCTACAGCGAAAGAGCCGCTCGCTGAACGGCGCGGCGTCCCGCATCACTTGATCGACTTCGTTCGTCCCGAAATCAACTTCACTGCCGGTGATTGGTCGCGCGCAGCGATCGGAAAGATCGACGAGATCGAAGCTCGCAAACGGCGAGTTCTGTTGGTCGGCGGAACTGGTTTCTATCTTCGCGCGTTGCGCCAACCTTTCTTCCCCAGCCCGCCGACCGACGATGAACTCCGGCGGCGCTTGAACGACATAAGGACGCGACGCGGGGCGGCCCATCTCCACCGAATCCTGACTCGAATCGATCCTTCCACAGCCAAGACCCTTTTCTCGAACGACTGGCCGCGTGTCCAGCGCGCGATCGAGGTTCGGCTGCAAACCGGCAAACCGATGGTGGAGCAGCTAAGCGCCCGGCTCGATCCGCCCGCGATCGCGTCGCGGCTCAGGATCTTTGTTTTGAATCCGCCTCGCGACGAGCTTTATCGTCGAATAAACGAACGAACCGAAGCTCATTTTGCAGCCGGTTTGGTTGAAGAAGTCCGGACACTTCTTGAAAAGAAAGTGCCTGCGAATTCGAACGCGTTGGGCGCGCACGGCTACCGGCGGGTGGTTGAATTTCTTGAAGGCCGGCGCGATCTTGAAAGCGCGATCGAGCAGACAAAGCTGGACGTTCGTCACTACGCCAAGCGGCAACTGACATGGTTTCGTCGAGAGCCCGGGGTCGAGTGGGTTGACGGATTTGGCGACGATCCGTCGGTACAAAAACTCGTCAAGGAGTTGATCGATGGCTAATTGATGAAGATAAGAACACGAATGTTTTTTACGGCTTATGTTCGCGGCTCTTTTGCTTGTCACTGGTCTGAGCGTGATGTAAGCTGGCAACACTTTTCATAGTCCGTTGGTCAACCTGCCCGGAGGCAACTGTGGACAGCAAGCCATCACTGCAAAATATTCAGGATGCTTTTTTGAACACTGCGCGGCGTGAAAGAAGCCTGGTCACGATCTATTTATTACACGGCGCCAAGCTTTCAGGGCGGATTAAGAGCTTCGATAAATTTTCGATATTGCTGGAAACCGGATCGCAGGAACAGTTGATTTTCAAACATGCTATTTCGACCATCTCGCATGCGCGGCGCGCCAGCGGCGAATTGCGCCCCCCACCTCAGTCTTCGTCAGCGCACGTCGATGCTCCAACGGACACATCCGACTAATCGGGCTCTTAGCGTTCTCTTACAATTCGACAGTTTAAGTGAGACCCAGCCGTGACCGGACCCTTTATAACTTTTGAAGGTATTGACGGGTGTGGCAAGTCAACGCAGATGCGCATGCTTGCCAGCCAGCTTCGAATGCGCGGTCTCGAAGTCGTGACCACCCGCGAGCCTGGCGGGACACCGCTGGGCAGCCGCCTGCGCGGTGCGTTGCTGGACGGAGATGAAAGCGTCGATCCGTTGGCCGAGCTTTTGATCTTTGCGGCGGACCGCGCGCAGCACGTTCGCACACTGGTTCGTCCGGCGCTTGAGACCGGCCACATCGTGTTGTCGGATCGGTTCGCGGACGCGACGGTCGCTTACCAGGGCGTGGGTCGCGGTTTTCCTGAAGACCTGGTAGCGCAGGTGGTCCAAATTGCGACCGGCGGTTTGAAACCGGATCTAACATTAGTGTTCGATCTGTCGGTGGCCGAATGCATCGCGCGTACAAAGCGGCGCACCGATAATGGGAAGGGCGGCGACCGTCTGGAATCCGAAGACGCAGCGTTTCATACCCGCGTTCGTCGTGCGTATATCGACATGGCTGCGGCGGAACCCAACCGGTTTCGAATCATCGACGCCGGCGGTTCACTCGAAGAAACCCATGCGCAGGTGATGGAGACCGTGATGAAATTCCTGGAAGCGAACAAGCAGTTCACTCAAGAGACTTCGACCGCAACCGAGCCCCAACCGACGCAGTGAGTTTTCAATCCTCGTTTATGTCTTCGCACCTGGTAGGAAATCAAAGAGTAAGGCAAAGCTTGCGACGGATGCTCGAGGCCGGCCGTGTGCCCGGAGCTCTGTTGTTTGCGGGTGAAGAAGGCGTAGGTAAAAAGCTCTTTGCGCTCGAGCTGGCAAAGGCTCTCAACTGTCGAACACCGGTCGACGGCGTTGACGCGTGTGGCGAGTGTTCGTCCTGCCGGCGAATCGCGAGTTCTGAGTTCGCAGAGTATCGCAGCGACGACGATAACAAGGAGAGGCTGATCTGGAGTGGTCACACAGACGTCGCAATGGTTCGCCCGTTTCGGAACCTTATCCGGGTCCCGTTAATGCGACAGCTAGAGCGCGAGGCGAACTTTCGTCCTTCGGAGGGGAAGGCCCGAGTCTTTTTGATCGAGGATGCGGATCGATTAAATATTCAGTCGTCGAACGCGCTGTTGAAGACGCTGGAAGAACCTCCGTCGACCAGCTTTTTGATTCTTATCACGTCGCGTCCGGATTCGCTGTTGCCGACGATTCGTTCGCGTTGCCAACTGATCCGTTTCGCGCCGCTGGCGATGGCTGAAATCGAAGAACAATTGATCGCGCGAGATCCGAAAATGTCACCGGCCGAAGCGCGAGTTGCCGCCTTTGTTTCGCGCGGCAGCATCGGACGAGCGCTTTCGACCGACTTGAATGCATATCTGGAGCAGCGATCATCGATGATGTCTGTTCTGGAAGCTTTGGTTTTGACTGAAGACAAGGCGCAGTTGCTGCGAGCAGCCGAGGAACTTTGCGACGCGAAACGCAAAGACGAATACGAGCCTCGGTTGGCGATCCTGGAAACGTTGGTGCGCGACGCGTGGACGCTTGCGGTTGGAGGTCCGGTCGAACGGCTGACCAACAACGATCTGAGCGAACAGTTGTCGAGAGTCGGTGCGCGGCTTGAGAGTCGACGCGCGGCACGCTGGCTCGGCGAGATCGAATCGTTGCGGCGAAGCCTGGAAGTGAACATCAACAAGAAAGTAGCAACCGCCGCTCTGTTTTTGTCGATGGCCGACGCAAGCGTGTAAGACCGTGCAACGAAGCAGATACTTAATCAACTGAATTCGGACTTCGCAGTTAATCCTCTCCTCCACTCAAAACAAATTAGGGATAACAAATGGCAAAGAAGATCCTGGTGGTGGATGACGATCCCGAGATGCACGAGCTGATCGGCTATGCGCTCAGACGCAGAGGCTTCGAGATGATCGAAGCTCACGACGCGTTCGAAGGACTCGAGATCATCGAGACGCAAGTTGTCGATCTGGTGTTGCTCGACGTGATGATGCCGAAGATGGATGGATTGACCATGCTCCGGCATTTGCGCGAGAAGAATGAGGACCTGCGTGTCATCGTGATGACCGCCCTGACAACGCCCGAGACCGCGATCAGTGCGTTGCGCGAACAGGCTTGCGACTTTCTGGCAAAGCCGTTCGACATGGAAGAGCTTTTCTCTGCGATCAATTCCGTCTTCGAGATGATCCCGCAGGAAATCAAGATCGAAGTCCTGTCAGCGCGCCCGGAATGGATAGAGCTTCGAGTCCCCTGCGACACAGCCGCAATCGAACCGCTGGAACGATTGATGGCGCAACTCGAAACCGACCTGCCGCCGACCACGCGCGAAAATGTGACTTATGCTTTTCGAGAGATGCTGCGAAACGCGATCGAGCACGGCGGGAAGAACGATCCAAAGCAGGTGGTTGAGGTTGGCTATCTTCACACTCCGCGCGTGGTTCTCTATCGCATCAAGGATCCGGGTGAGGGATTCAAGTTCGAATCGCTTTCACATGCCGCGGTTTCGAACCCGGAGGACGATCCCGTCCAGCACGAACGCGTTCGCGAAGCGCGGGGCATGCGGCCGGGTGGTTTCGGAATTCTGATCGCTCGCGAGATGATGGATGAGATGATTTACAACGAGCTGCACAACGAAGTGATAATGATTAAGTACCTAAAAGAGGCGGCGAGTTGAACGAGACAATGAAGTGATCTACAGATAGGGGCGGATAGTCGCCAGGCGAATCTTAAGCGATCGTTGAGGAGCTAACTAAATGTCCGGATTGTTTAGATCGAAGGTGGGAATGTTTTTGGCAGGTATTCATTTATTAATAAATCTTACTAGCCTGCTTTATCTCACTCTGATTAATAATAAAAATGTAATAGCCGCTTTTATACTATTGATATTTACCGCTCCGTGGGGTTTCTTACTTATGATTTTGCCTGCACAGTTGGGCCTGGAACCAGGCGAAATACCATCACGCGATGAGTTATTTTTTATTGTTGGAATGGCTGCTGGTGCCTTGATTAATGCTTTTATCCTGTATTTTCTGGTGGTTTTACTGACCAAGGCTTTCAATTACCTTACCTCGAAAACGAATGTCTGAATTATCGTCTATATCTTGATTCATATCTCCAAAAGCAATAAATAAAAGCTTAATGCGCCTGGCAAGACTCGAACTTGCGGCCCCCTGCTCCGGAGGCAGGTGCTCTATCCACTGAGCTACAGGCGCGTGGGGCGAATTGTCGCATAGGTGAAGCAAGCGGGCAAAATGAGTGGGTCAATGGTTTTACGCCAGTCCGCACTGAGTAGTGTACAAGACGACGGTTTCGCGCAAAGGTGCGAAGAGAAAGAAAAACCAAAGGCGCGAAGAGCAGAGCAATCGATCCCATCTTTCGATCCTGGGAGCTTAAGAGTACCGCCTTGCGGCTTCTTTTCTTTGCGACTTTGCGGGAAACCAGTTCCTTCCCAATCCAAACTCCCGCTTTAACAGCATCATCTTAAGCCGGTCTTCAAACTCTCCACATAGATCATCGGAACCGTCATCCGCAATTCGCCTTTCTCTTGAGCGATCGCGTCAAGTTTGATCTCGATCGCGGCGAACACTTGCTCTTCAGCAACTCCTCCGACGACGCCCCGCCAACCGTCCAAAAATCCGTACCTGGTCAGCGAGTGATTCAATAACGAATGCCCATCCGCGAAACGCATTTGAAAAGAGTCCTCGATCACCTTCCCGATCCGCCAGCCTGTCTCGCTCAGTACTTCGCTTATCGATTCGCGCGTGCCGCGATGCCTTCGTTGCGCTTCAAGCGCGTCGAGCAAGTGCGACATCTTCAGCTCAATCAGAGTCTGTTGGAATACTTCGTAGAACTCCTGGTAGTGACCAACAAGATTGCTCGTCAGAACCAGTTCCGCACCGGGTTTAGCTACACGACGACATTCCGTCAGGACCGCTCGCGGATCGGCCCAGTTGTTTATTCCTACGTTGGACACGATCAGATCGAAAGTCGCATCGTCGAAAGGCTGATGGCCGGCGTCGGTTTCGACGATCTCAACATTTGTAAGAGCGTAAAGGCCAAGCTTGAATCGCGCGCGCTCGATCGAATCGCTCCAGATATCAATGCCGGTGACCCGACATGTACGTCCAAAAACATGCGCCAGCTCGAACAGAGGGAAACCGTTGGCGCAACCTACGTCGAGGATGTTTATGTTCGGTCGAACGGTCAGGTTATCGAAGAGGATACTTCCAAATCTTGATGACCAGAACGACAGTTCATCCACGATGGATGCGTTCAGTGGCCCGCTGAGATCGATCTTGTTTTGAAGGTAGTCGGTCATAGGTCCGTAGTAACTCGTTCTAATCTGAATGCGCGACGGCGGAGAGGTTCTCGCAAAGGCGCGACGGCGCAAAAGGACAACGTGCAAAGAGCTTTTCAACTTCAATGGCCCGGCTTGTCTTCTTCTTTGCGCCTTCGCGTCTTTGCGGGAACTTTCTTTTCTCTGATCTGAACTGCTCACCCGCTCGCTTGCTTGCGACAAGTCATTTATGAGAAATTCAAATCCGCATTAGCCAATCCCAATCATCCCATTTCAAGGAGATTCATTTTGCCACAGAGTCGTAAGCGGCACTCAAGCAAGTCCAAACGGACATATAAGGGACCTGTCGCTCATAAGTCACCATCAGCAGCCAAGCCGAGCAACAACAAAACCAACTTACTCATCGCTGGAATAATAATCGTTGCGACCATCGGCGTTGGCGCCTGGTATTTTCTCGGCAAACGCACCGGGAAAGAGATCACAACCGCTTCCGGGCTGAAAATGATCGACGTGGTTGAGGGCACCGGAGCCAGTCCAAAGCCCGGACAGATCGTGACCGTTCACTACACGGGCACGCTTGAAAATGGACTCGAGTTCGATAGCTCGCTTAATAAGGTTAAGAACCCAAAGGGAACGCCTGTCGACTTTGTGATCGGACGCGGACGCGTCATCAAAGGCTGGGACGAGGGCCTTATGACGATGAAGGTCGGCGGAAAACGAAAGCTGATCATTCCCGGAAACCTTGGTTACCCGCAGGGAAAGCCGCCAGATATTCCAGCCGGCGCAACTCTCCTTTTTGATATCGAACTGGTGGGAGTAAAGGATGCGCCAGCGCCCGGCGCTCTCCGGTGAAATGCCTTGTCATACCGTGGGGCTTATAGTACTGTGCGCCCGATTTTGCGAGCGGGCGCATTCCTAGTCCGTCATTCGCTGACAGGAAATCCAAACCAATCATAGAGCAAACGCACATGCTGAAACGGCAATTGCGGCTCCCGGTTATTGCATCGCTGATGCAGAACCGGGCAGAAGCAATTGCGATCAGCGGCGCTGCGATGCTCCAAACCGCGCTGGTGGTCACAGGGCTGCCGGGGCTGCCTTGCTTCATCAGACACACGCTTGGCATTCCGTGTCCGGGATGTGGATTGACACGCGCGACGACCGCGCTGATCGGCGGAGATTGGTACGGATCCTTGGCGCTTCACGCATTCGCCCCGCTTGTGCTCGCGACGATTGTGCTGATCGGAATTTCGACGGTTTTGCCAGCTCGACCCAGACGTTCGTTGATCGTCTCGATCGAAACGGTGGAGCAACGAACCGGCATTACACTTGTTCTCCTCGCTGGCCTGATCCTCTACTGGTTGATTCGATTGTTGCTTTTCCCCGAAGCATCTGCCGTGCTGGTTGGCAGGTAACGAACTTTCATCGTTTGCTCTAGATGGAGGCAAGCCGCTATGGGCGCTGTTCTAATTGGACTCGGTTGTATTTTGCTCTTCGTCGCCGTCGTTTGTCAGATCATGGTGCTGGTGAAATTGTTTCAAACCGAAGGCGCGGGCAAAGGCGTTCTCGGTTTGATCTGCAATCTTTACCTGCTGATCTGGGGCTTTATGAATGCGTCGAGACTAAATTTGACGAAGCTGATGATTGGTTGGATTGTGTTGGCGATTATTGGCGGCATCCTGCTGGGTATCGGCATGGGAATGAGCGGTATGGAAATGAACTATACGACAGGGTAGTTCACACCGCAGGCAATCATTGATCTCGCGAAAGGATTGAGCCATGTTCAAAGAATTCAAAGAGTTCATCGCACGAGGCAACGTGATCGATCTCGCCGTGGCTGTAATTATCGGAGCCGCGTTCGGCAAGATCGTGACAGCGCTGGTAGACGGAATATTGATGCCGCCGATCGGGCTATTGCTGGGCAAGGTGGATTTCGCCAACTTGTTCTACGATCTTTCCGGCCAGAATCCTGTTTCGCTTGCGGATGCCAGGACCAGGGGGCTTCCGGTCATTGCTTATG
Source organism: Pyrinomonadaceae bacterium (assembly GCA_963702045.1). GTDB lineage: Bacteria > Acidobacteriota > Blastocatellia > Pyrinomonadales > Pyrinomonadaceae > JACMLC01. Next base: position 1,438,689 of record OY969701.1, on the reverse strand, counting down.
GCGCGTTTATCAATGACGTGATCAGCTTCTTGATTGTCGCGCTGGTCGTTTTTCTGATCGTCCGGCAGGTGAACAAGTTGAAAAGCAAACAGGACACGGAAGCGCCTACGACGAAGGACTGTCCGCGTTGTTTGTCTACCATTCCACTGAAGGCCACGCGATGCTCGCAGTGTTGCGCTGACTTACAAGCTTAAAGTGTAACGACAGATCCCGGGGCCTGCTGGTCGACGATGGCGTCGATCGGCAGGCCTCTTTTCTATACCCAAGGCTCACGTCTCGCGGCATTCCACTTGCTCTTATCTCTCATATTGCTTTAGCGCGTACGGATTGCGTGCAAAATCTATTTTTTAAGACTTACGGAGGAACGGTAATGGATGCTTTTAAGCTATTGAAACAGGATCACGAGAAAGTGGCCGGAATCTTTGAGAAGCTCGAACCGACGACTGAAAGAGCGCTCAAAACTCGCGAAGAGTTGTTTGCCCAGCTAAAAGGCGAACTGGACGTTCATGCGGAAGTCGAAGAGCAGATCTTTTATCCAGCCATCAAAGACGCCGAGGAAACTCATGAAATCACGTTGGAAGCTTACGAAGAGCACAACGTGGTGAAAACGCTACTTGCCGAGCTCGATGCTGAGCCAAAAGACACGGAAGAATGGAAAGCCAAACTCACTGTGCTGAAAGAAAATGTCGAGCATCACGTCGAGGAAGAGGAAGAGGAGATGTTTCCCAAGGCCAGGAAAGTTCTCGATAAAGAGTTGGTCGAGGATCTCGGAACCAGAATGGAAGAAGCGAAAGCGAAGCTTAAGGCCACCGCCGCAAGAGCATAGAGTTCACGTCGCGCGGCCGACAAATTCGCGTTAGGGTGGAGCAATTTAAGGTGTCGTTCGGTAACAGCGTTCTTGTTTGACGCGCTACCGCACGACACCTTATGCTTTTCTCATCACGTCTTTGCAGTTGACGAGAGAGGTTTCTATGCGCGAATGCCCCCGTTGCGAGTGCTGTTTTGTGGACGAGATACTCGTTTGTCCCGAAGACAGCAAAGAGACCCGCCCGTCGCTGCCCGGAAGCCCGCTGCTTGCCGGCAGGTATTTGCTCGAGAAGCGTTTGGGCCGGGGCGCGATGGGCCAGGTTTATCTGGCCCGCGATGAAAACCTGGTCACGCGCAGAGTTGCGGTAAAGACCGTCCGTCCGGACATCCTCACAAACGAAGACATGCAGGAAGGTGAAGCAATCGCGCGTTTCGAACGCGAGGCCCGCACAGCTGCGTCCATCCGACATCCGAACGTCGTCGACGTAACCGACTTCGGAAAAACGCCCGAAGGCGTCTTCTTTCTGGTGATGGAATACGTCGAAGGCGAGACGCTCCATCACTTGTTGCGTCGCGAAGGAACTCTGAGCGCGAAGCGCACTCTTAAGTTGCTGCGACAGGTTGCCGAGGGCGTCGAGGCCGCGCATGACGCCGGCATCCTTCACCGCGATTTGAAGCCCGCGAATATCTTCATAATGCAAAAGAAGAAAAAGAGCGGCGCGGTTGCGGACGACGGGTTTGTCAAAGTCGGCGATTTCGGATTAGCGAAGATCGTCAATGACGCAGTGGCCGAAGCGATCTCGGCCAGCGGGCCGGCGTCGCGCGGGATCATCGGAACGCCGGAGTATATGGCTCCAGAGCAGATGCAACCCGGTACGAATCTTGACGCGCGTGCTGATGTCTACGCGATCGGAACGATTGCCTATCACATGCTTGGCGGGCGACCGCCGTTCACCGGCGATCTGCCGCAACTGATCATGCAGAAGATGATGAGTTCGCCGCCCGCGCTCAGCACGCTGCGAACAGATATTCTGCCGGACGTGGAAAGCGCCGTGATGCACGCGCTCGAACGCGATATTGAACAGCGCTCGATGAACGTCGCGGACTGGCTCGAAGAGTTTGAAACGGCTGTCGGCGAAGAACCCGACGAAGACGAGCAGGGTGATTCGCGCGTTGTGATCCTGGCGCCGTCGGGCGCCGAAGTTTATGTCGATGACGAGCGATATGGCAGCGTCGGACGTTCGGGTCGCGTGATCCTGAATTCGATTCCGCCGGGCAGACATGTTTTGCGCGTAGCTCGATCCGGCGAGATGGATGACGAACGCGTCATCGAAATTCGACCCGATGCGAACGAACAGGTCATCCAGGCTCAACTTCGACCGGCGCCGACACCCAGCCAGATATCACCTTCCGGTGGCCGGCAGGGCGGCAATGTCATGGGACCGGCCAGCGGAATCGGAAGCGGACCTCCGAGCAGTATTCCGGGAATCGTTATGTGCGCGCAGTGCGGCGCGCGTTTCGCAGCCGGCGCGAAATTCTGCGGCCGATGTGGCAATACGGTATTGCGTCCTGTCGATGGGTCTCCGGCCGCTCCGGGTCAGGCGATCGGCGGCCCTGGATCGGGTTACACGGCGTATCCGATACCAGCTTCGGGAGCGGGCGCGCAGAGTTATCCGTCAGGCGGTGGAATTGCTTGTCCGAACTGCCGGCTTAGTCTTCCCGCCGGATCAAAATTCTGCGGGCGATGCGGCACGACCATCGTTTCCGGATCCGGCAGTCATTTCAATACGCCCCGCCCGGCCCAGACCATTTGCAGACAGTGCAACACAACCTACCCACCAGGCACGCGATTCTGCGGACGATGCGGCATAGTCATCTAAGTCTTGAGTCCTGCTTTGCTTACCGTATAATGCGATTGAGTAGCTGAATGTCCGACAAACTTGGTTTGTCGCTGACTCTCCCAAGGATTCGATTTACGACGTCAACGACAAACTAAAGTTTGTCGGACATGAGTTTATGAAAAAATGTCCCTCTTGTAGCCGCACATATACGGACGACACGCTTAGCTATTGCCTGGACGACGGAACGCCGCTTCAGAGCGCCGCGATTACACAGCCTCCCGGTTTCGACCCAAATGCGACATTGCAGTTCAACGCGGTTCGTGAAACTACCCCCCAGCCTGCGCCATCGCCATACGGTCACGGACCAGGACCATCGCCAGGTTCTCAACCGTTCACGCCGACGCCGTCGTGGTCTCCGAGCCCGCCATCGAACGCGGCGCGCGGTTACGCGCAGCCTAAGAAGTCGAAAGCGGCCTTCTGGATCGTGGGAGGCATCGCAGCCCTGATCGTGGTGGGAATCGGCGCGGTAATTCTGGTTGTAGCGCTCGCCAGCCTGGGATCGAATACGAATAATTCAAACACCGCCGCGAACTCCAATTCCGGTAGTTCAAACAGAAATTCCGGAAGCTCGTCCAGCAAAAATTACATCATTCGCGACGACTTTTCGTCGAAGCAATGGTGGACGGGATCTAACAACGTAGGAACGGCGGAGTATGTAAACGCCGAGTATCAGATTTCTGCCGCCGGCTTCGAAAGCTACATGGTTGTTTATGCGCCACAAAAAGCTGAGTACGAGACCGAGGACGTCACGGCTCGTGTTACCACCCGAAGCGTTACGGGCGCTTCGCCGTCGCTCGGTTACGGAATCGCCGCCCTTGGCGAAATGAAGAGCGGTAATTTGGAAGACTACGCTTTCCTTGTTCGTACCGACGAGAGTCCGGCGTTTCGTGTCGCAATGCATCGAGGCGGCCAGGAAACCACTCTTGTTAACTGGACGCGTTCATCGCTAATTCGCACCGGCTCGACACCGAACCAGTTGGAGGTTCGTGTGAAGGGCGACCAGCTCTCCTTTTATATCAACGGCCAGTTTGCTACGAGCATCTCAGATACCGCCGGTTACAAGCGCGGCTATGTTGGCTTGTACACCAGCGACACTGCGCCGGTTGCCTTTGACGATCTGGAATTGTACAAATAACTTCCATCGCAATTTGAGTCACCGCAATCAGTTTTCGCGACTGGTAGAAACAACATGCGTGTCACCTTAAGAGTGCTGTCCGGACCCCACGTCGGCCGCCAATTCGTTTTCGACCAGCACGATACTTTTCTGATAGGGAGAAGCGATACCGCGCATCTCTTCCTGCCGGACGACCGCTTTTTCTCGCGGCATCACTGCATTCTTGAGATCAATCCTCCGCGCGCTTTTCTGCGCGATCTGGGCTCGACCAACGGGACATTTGTAAACGGCGTTAAGGTCCAGGAATCGTACCTGCGCAACGGCGACCAGATACAAGGCGGACAGACGGTACTCGCTGTGGAAGTCACGACGGACGTCACTGAGCCGCTGGTCCAGGTTGCCGGCATGCCGGTGGTGATTCATCCCACCCAGCCATCGATAATCATCGTCGAGTGTTTGAACTGCGGACGTCGCGATCAGGCCGAGGCTTCTTCACCCGATGAACAGATGACTTATCTTTGCGAAGACTGTCGCGAAGAACTAAAAAAGAATCCGCAAGCCATTCCCGGATACGACATGGTCAAGATACTGGGCCGTGGCGGTATGGGTTGCGTGATGCTCGCCCGCGATCAGATAACCGGACGTCCGGTTGCGATCAAAACGCTGTTGCCGGAGGTCGCGGTCAGCGACCAGGCGCTTCGCCGGTTCATGCGCGAGATCGACGTCGCGTCGGCGTTGCAGCATCCGCACATAGTCAGCTTCATCGATCGCGGCACGCACAACGGCGTCGTCTATCTGATCACGGAATTTGTCGAAGGAACGGATGCCGCACGGTTGGCTGATTCGCGCGGCGGTCGATTGCCGTACCAGGAAGCGGTTCAGATTTTGGCCCAGTCGCTCGAGGCGCTTTCGTTCGCGCACAACAAGGGATACATCCATCGCGACATCAAGGACCAGAACATACTTGTTAGCGGCGCCTGGCCCAGCTTCACGTCAAAGCTCACCGACTTTGGATTGGCAAAGAGTTTTACTCAGACAGGAATGAGCGGAGTCACGATGGCGGGCGACGTGGCAGGAACATTCGCTTACATGCCGCCGGAACAGATCAGAGATTTCAAAAACGTCAGGCCGGCGTCGGACATCTATGCCATGGGAATGACTGCGTACAGCCTGTTGACCGGCAACGTGGCGCTGGATCTTTCGCCCAAGGCAAACGTCGCCGAGACGGTAAAAGCAATCTTCGACAAACCGGTGATTCCAATTCATCAGCGCGTGCCGGATGTTCCTCCTGCTGTGGCAAGTGCTGTCGAACGCGCGTTAGCGAAAGACCCGGCACACAGATGGCCGACGGCCGAAGCGATGCGAGACGCGCTGTTGGCAGGGCTTTGAGCTTGGAAAAAACGTTCGGTTCCCGCAAAGACGCAAAGGCGCAAAGAATTGTTGGGAGAGCTCCATGATCGAGCTTCTCGTTTTCTTTGCGCCCTTGCGTCTTTGCGGGAACCAGTCTTTACCTCATTAGTACCCTGCTTGACACTCCACTTTCGCCACGTATAATTCGTTTCTGCATGTGGGCCGATAGCTCAGTTGGTAGAGCAGCTGGCTCTTAACCAGCGGGTCGCAGGTTCGAGCCCTGCTCGGCTCACCACTTTTTCTAAAGTAAAGCAACAACGTATGGGAGGCTATGTGCCTCCCGTATTGTTTTGTCCCCGTTTCCTTCCCCGTTTCAAATAGCAAAACTCAATGTCGTGTCCAACTCTCAATAGCAGCTAAAACGCATTAGCTGTCTCGATCCCTACGAATCATCATCCCGCTTCCACTTTTGGCTTGATAATAGTTTGAGCAACTGCTAAGTTAACCGACAGGTATACAAGTGTCAACATAATTATTCGGCCTATGAAGAAAACTGTAGAAAGTAAATTAGAGCAAGCGATTGAGAGTTTTGTAACAGTATCAGAGGCAGCAAAGCTACGCGGCGTAACACGCGCTGCGATTCATGCGCTTATCAAGCGGGAGCGATTGAGGTCAGTGGATATGTTGGGGCGGATGCTGCTCCATCGGAATGAGGTCGAAGCTTTCCAAAAGGAAAAACCCGGGCCCAAGATTGAAGAAAGCTAAGACTGATTGTGTCGTCAAAAGAAGCGCAATTATAGGCTCGCGTTTCCAAGTGCAATCACAGCCAAGGCCTTTTGCCAGAATCACCATTGTTCCGATCTAGATAACTTCTCTTGAGGCTATGTTGATGTTCACTTGGACACATAAGGGAAAATCTGCAAAAATCGTCGCACTGGTTTAATGTACAAATGGTTCTTAGGTGTAAAGCAAAAGCACCACTGGTCAAAAGTTCATGGCTGGACAATTCTCAGCGAATGCTTCTGCCCTTGGCTACTATTATCAATCCCGTTACGCATTATTTCTGCTGCTCAATGCCAACTTCGAATCAGAAATATCAATTGAGCGGTTTGATGATATCGCCTTTGAAATAGGCGGCACACCCGTTGAATTACTCCAAACAAAGCATCACATCAGCGATACGGGCTCTCTAACAGATGCAAGCACTGACCTCTGGAAAACATTGCGTGTTTGGAGCACCGCAATTGCCACAGACGTACTTGACCCCACAGCGGTTATTCTAACGTTAATGACAACGGCGAAAGCGCCAGATGGCTCTGTCGCAAGCAAATTGCGTCCGCCAAGTGTTGAAGGACGTGATGAGTCAACGGCACTTGCTACTCTTTTAGAGATTGCCAAGACTTCTGGAAGCGTCGCTAACAAGCCTTGTTATGATGCGTTTCTTGGCCTTTCAACGACGCTTCAAGGTAACTTATTAAAAAGCATCCGTGTCCTTGATGCGTCCCCTTCCATAACAGATGTTTACGATAAAATCTTAGACAAGCTCCGCATCTCCACGAGGGCAGAATTCCTATTACCCGTTGCTGAGCGAGTTGAAGGTTGGTGGTTTAACAAGGTGGTCCAGCATTTGTCTGCTGATTCAATCTCAACCATCCCATACAACGAGCTATTGGCTAAAATAAACGATATTCAAGAAGAGTTTTTTAGAGATAATTTACCGATCGATTTCTTAGACGTTATTGCGCCAAAAGAAGAAGAATTGAATAAAGACCAGCGAATTTTCATTCAACAACTCCGGTTGGTCATGGTCAGTAAGCCACGAATCCGGCGAGCCATTAATGACTATTATCGTGCTTTCGAGCAACGCTCACGGTGGATGCGGGAAGACTTATTAGGTATTGGCGAACTTGATAAGTACGAAGCCCGACTGATTGATGAATGGGAACGGCTACATGAAATCATGAAGGAAGACTTATCTGATGAAGCAGTGGAAGAAGAGATACAAACAAAAGGGCGTAAGCTATTTAATTACGTTGATACCCAGTTAGAATGCCATATAAGACCACGCTGTACTACACCCTACGTTATGCGCGGAAGCTATCATATGCTCGCCAATGACTTAAGAGTAGGATGGCACGCTAAGTTTGTGGACAGGCTGAGCCAGATACTAGCCGAAGAATGACTTAGCCATTGTTATGAAGAAGTGGGAACACAGACCGATTGAAGAAGCTAACTTATTTAACCCTGCTTTTTGTGGTGAACTACTTCGTCGCGCCATTGCAAATTATAATGCCACTTCACAAAGTGAGTTTCCATACCCTCTGTCGTTCTTAGTCTTACCTATTATCTTGCATCGCCAAACTCGTGAAGCAATTTCTCCCAATAATCGTCAGCTTCACGTATGGCTGCAAAACAACCAAAGCGTCAGGGTCGGATTTGCAGAACGGACTCGCAGTTTGGTTCCAATTACAAATGAAGCGTTGGTTTTTTTACTCCAGGTGAATAGTGCCGTTGTTAGTGAAATGGCTAACATTAGGTTATTGAGTCCACCGCGAACAATAAACAACTCATATGGTGATGAAGAAGTTAGGGATTGTTTTAAGAAGGCGGGGATTGTGGGGCGCTGGTTTGCGCGAGCTGGCAGTGCTGGAAACATTTATACAATGTGGGGGGTTAAACCCTAGATGCAGATATTAGAGATAGTTCTTTACAGTCATGATGGACGAAGAAGGGTTTTGCCATTTAATCTTGGCAAGACAAACATCATCACCGGGAAATCAGCAACGGGAAATCTGCATTAATTGAAATTGTTGACTATTGTTTGGGCCGTCGAGAATGTAATGTGCCTGAAGGGGTCATACGTGACACGGTTGCCTGGTTTGGTTTGAGGCTGCTATTCGCAACTGGGCAAATGTTTATTGCAAGACAAACGCCTCCACCTCATCAACATTCTATTAATCGCGCCTATATTGAAGAAGGAAGGATAGTGGAAAGCCCCGCGACCGCTCCGGTTGAGCCCAACACAACGATAGAAGCCATCGAAAATACTTTGACGGTCAAGTTGGGTATTTCGCCGAATCTTAACGTCCCTTCATCCACTGAGACACGGGCAGCGCTACCGGCAAATATTAGACATGCCTTATTTTATTGTTTCCAACAACAAAACGACATAGCAGCAAAAAACTATCTGTTCTACCGACAATATGAAGCCTTTATTCCCCAAGCTATCAAAGATACGCTCCCTTACTTCTTAGGAGCTATTCAGGAAAACAGATTAGCACTGGAACAAGACTTAGCTCGGATGAAACGTGAGTTGCGAAGGGCTGAACAGTTATTGGGTGAGGTACAAGCGCTCCGTGGTGACGGAATTAGCAAGGCAGTCGGTTTAGTTGCAGAAGCAAGACAAGTAGGATTAATTTCCGGTGAAAATATTCCGCAAGCATTCGAAAGTATCGTCGACGTTCTTCGTAATCTGGTCCAATGGACACCTGATACAGCTACATTTACAGGTTCGCAGAGGCTAACTCAATTACAGGATGAATTGCGTAGATTTGAACAACACTATTCTGATTTAACAGATTCTCTTAATGCTGTTAAATCATTCGCTAATGAAGCCGAAGGATTTACTTCTGAAGCTCATAAACAAGAACTACGCTTAGAGTCAATCGGATTATTCAATGACTCCGAACAGAACGGCGATGTTTGTCCAGCTTGTGCCCAACAAATGCGGGTTCCCGTTCCCACTGCTAAGGTAATGCGGCGCTCGTTAGAAGACTTGCGGGCTAATTTGGACGCAACAACCAAGGAGCGCCCCAGGCTTAGAGAATATATTGAAAAGTTAGAAACCGAACGAGAAGAAATCAGGCAGAGGGTTAGAGAAAAAAACGAGGATATTAGCGGTATTCTTCAAGAAGAGTCGGCTGCAAAGCAGATAAGGGATCTAAATTCTCGTCGAGCGAGAGTTGTTGGGCGGGTAAGTTTGTGGTTGGAAAGCATAAGCCTTACAGACAGTACGTCAGCATTACGCGACGATGTTCAGAGGAAACGAATGAGCGTAATTGCTCTCGAAGAGCAGCTTGCGGGAAGTGAGAAGGAAGAAAGGCTAAACTCAATTTTGAATCGGATTGGAATTCAAATGAGCGAGTGGTCGAAGCAGCTTGAATTGGAACATAGTAACAATCCAATGCGGTTTGATTTATCAAAAGTGACCATAGTGATTGACAGGGAGGACCGCCCTGTGCCTTTAAACAATCTTGGAAGCGGTGAAAACTGGGTAGGGATTCACTTAATAGTCCATCTGGCTTTACATAAATACTTCGTTACGCATGGGCGTCCAGTGCCTCAGTTTTTGTTTTTAGACCAGCCTTCGCAAGTTTATTACCCCAAGGAAAAGGATGTGGAATGGGAAGGCTCGCTCGACGCAACCAAAGATGATGACAAGGCTGCTGTTAGCCGAATGTTTAATTTGATCTTTGAGGTCGTCAAAAGTTTGTCGCCCAATTTTCAAGTAATAATCACTGACCACGCTGATTTAGGCGAGCTGAGTTTCCAGGAAAGTGTCATTGCTAGATGGCGGGGGAACGAAGCACTGGTTCCTCAGGATTGGTTTCCGCGAGAGCATGTGGATGCTACCTCATAAGACTGTTGGTTGAGTTGGTCGACTCTCAACGGGATAGAAAAGAATAATGGTGGTCAGCGAGCAGTAGTTTGAGACTCTGGGCAACTGCAATGCTGGCATAAGTCCGCCTCCAAATTCCTTGGATTCAACTTCAAATAACAACTCTCAAATACCATTATGTTCGGACAGCGTGAAAAGAAGTGTGATTCAGATTGGATCAAGTTATGAAGTGCCCTCTAGCAGGGTGCTGAAAAACTGAACGTTACAATTGATATTCTGTTTTGCAATCAGTTTTGGTTATCAGTAATGAGTAGTTTTCGTCGAATTATCGATCTTCCGAGTGGCTCATTTGCCACTTTCTTTCGCTTTCCTGAGCGAGCGGGGACAGTTTGGCCCGGATCCTCAGGTTACTGCCGACAGGTTTCTGATTCTCACCAGATTGTAAGCGGCGCTAGCGAACTTGAAGATCCAATCTACCAACTGCAAGCCTCGGTGGCGGGTCTTGCGCAACAGTCCGACGGTCTTCAGCCAACCGAAAATCTCTTCCACTCGTTTGCGTTTCCGTTGACTGACTTGATAACCAGGATGGCGAGTCGTTCGTTGATCGATGGCGCTGCCGCCGCGTCGTTTATCGTTTTGCGCTACGTGCGGCGTCACTCGTCGTTGCCGCAAGTCGCTGACGAAGCCTTTCGTGTCATAAGCCTTGTCCGCCGCCAACGTCACCCGCTTGTTTCGTTTACCCAACAACACCAGCGCCGTTTCGCGTTCCGCCGTACCGCTGGCCCTCGTCAGTTGCGCATTGATCACCAGGCCGTTGCGATTTTCCATCAGTACGTGTCCCTGATAAGCCAGTTTTGCTTCGCTCCCCTTGGTCTTCTTAAACAATCTCAGATCGCTGTCGGTAGTCGATTGATGCGTCTCATTCGAGCGCTTTTGACCGCGAAAGTTCACCGTCGGGTTGCCGGGATCATCCGGCTTGTCGTCGTGGCCGCTCCCCGACTGCTCCTTCGGCCGGAAGCTTTTCAGGCTGGCCCAGCCTTCCACCATCGTGCCGTCTACCGTGAAGTGTTCGTCCGAAAGCAACTCCTTTGTGCGGGCCAGTTCCAGCACCGCGGCGAAGAACTCTTCGGCGATTTCTCCCCGCAGCAACCGATCCCGGTTCTTGCTGAAGGTCGTAGCATCCCAGACCGCATCGTCCATATTCAATCCGACGAACCAGCGAAACAACAGGTTGTACTCCAACTGCTCCATCAGCATTCGCTCGCTGCGCACCGAGTAGAGCACCTGCAACAACAGTGCCCGCAGCAACCGCTCCGGCGCGATCGAAGGTCGCCCCGTGCGCGAGTACAACTGCGAAAAGCGCGGCGACAGTTGTTTGAAGATTTCATCCGTCATCTGGCGCAGCGGACGCAGCGGGTGATCCGACGGCACTCGTTGCTCCGGCGAAATGTAACTGTACATCGCCGCTTGTTGTTCGTTCTCTCCCCGCATCCTGTTCCTCCATCCTCGACGTTGGAACAGATTATAGTTGACCAAGATCAACTCGCGGGAGGAATGTTTAGTTTTTCAGCAGCCTGCTAGAAGGTCGCGCCGTACTGATCAACTAATTCCCTTTGAGCTTTCTTCAGTTGGGCATGCAAAATTAACGACTCATTTTTTATGATGCTGAATAGACGTTTAGTTTCTTCTATATATTCAGAAATTGAATCGTCCTTGCCTTTTAACTCGTTGGAAATATCTGAACTAATATTTGGTAGCTTTTGTCGGTCATCAGGCATTGAATGAATTGGAAACTCCACGTTCAATTCTAAAAGTGAATACGCAATGAATCGGACGAGATTATCTTTAGCTTCAGTAGGGAAATGGGACATCTCCAGATGCAACTCTCCCAGCAAGAGTGTTGCTATTCTTATCAAATCAGAATGTTCGTAGTCACCTCTTAGTATGTGGTGACGGCTAACCACTCTCTCACAGATGTCTATCAGTACTTTTAGGAGCAGCGGTGATTCTTCAAGCGCTTTTATGAGTGCACTAAAAGCCTGATCAGCTTCATCCAGCTTCTTCCGAAATAACATCAAGGCTTCTTGAGTTAACGTAGACTTAGTTAGAAAATGCTCGCCAACGTCACTAGACAAGAGCCCTTTCCATCTCTTTCCCTTAAAAAAATCGATTTCATAAATGAACGCTGTACTATAGGTCAGAACCGGCGAAGCTGATACCGAAAAATTATTTTGCCCAAACTCGTTCTTTATTTCATCAAGCAAGTTAACAAGCGGTCTGAGAAATTCTCTTAACCACTGAGTCGCCACTTGAGAAATATTTGAACTGGATGGTAATGAGATAGTGCGGATCAAGAATGGGTCATCTTGATTTGATCTTGTTCCAGGCGTTGGAACGGCGGAAGAACTCCCCTCTTCAAGAACAGGCGTTGTTGGAAATGCTACCTTGTTTACCTTTGCCGCCGTCATAACCTCCGTTATCTGTTCTCTGGACTTCGAGGTCGAGGTATTCACTAGCCTATTAATATGTTTCTCATATGTCGCTGCTTTATTGGTCTCTCGGGCAAGCTGATCTGCTACTTCCGCTATCAAATCATGAACGTCGGCCGCAATACACAGACATCCGGCATTAATCATCTTCAACGGCTCTCTCAAAATGCTCTTATCAGAAAAAGCGAGTACCGGCAGAAGTCCACGATTTGCACCCCACCGCGCTCCCAATTCAAATAAGACATAAGGTGATGTGAGGCTCGTAGGTGTGATGATTCCAATGAACACTGTCGCACCGAGAATTTCCTGCCGAAGTTGTTCATTCACGTCAGCTCCAAGAGGAAGTTTATAGCCGTCCACGCTGGTGCATCTAATAGCCGGTGATTTCAGGGCAACTTGCAATAGGTCAATCAGCGCCTCCGCGATTTTTGTGTCCTGACTACTATGGCTAATGAAAATATCGAGACTTGACGCTTGCTCGCTCTCACGTTCTATCCACGTTCTTGTCTCTGAAATTTCCGTATGAGTTTGAGATGATGCAGCTTTAATTCCTTGATGAGTCAATCGAATGAAAGGAGGGCCGTTATCGCCTATCCTTTCAACCCACCCCTCTCCCTCCATGTATTCGACCTCATTATCTATTTCGGCTTGCGACAACCCCTCATCTTTCAGCACATCTAAAAGGTTTACTATCTTTCGCTTGCTGCCCTCTACAGCCTGATACACTTTCTTAAATCGATCGAGATGTAAATTGCCGGACACACTTTTGCCCTTTGCGCTGTTGAGGACTGCCTGAAGGTCATCAGCCGTTTTTATCGCATTGCCTTTTTTTGAAATCCGATAGAAACGTTGCTGATTTATTATCTCAAGGTAATCTTTATTGATGAGCCAGTTGCAAGCAGCGACTATGTTTTCGGTAATCCGCTCTCTATAAGGTACCGGATAATGATGGGAAAGATGGTTGGCTAAATTGCTCGGAAGTGAGTTCCCTTGAGATAGATGATTCTCCGTGCTAACAGCATGTAAATGTTCTAGTAGGTAGGCAGCGAGTTCTTCAGTATCCATTTCCAAAACTTGTTCGTATCTTGGAAAGTTCTCAAGAATAGACTTACTCACTTCTCGCTGCCTTTCTTCTTGCTCGCCTCTGAACTCGTCTCAGCTTTGGCCCTTAGCGTCTTCGTGTCATTCATTTGCCCGTGGGTCGGTTCGACACCTTTGCTCGATGATATTTATAGAGCAGTAATTGCATACGGGTCAAAAATAGCTCGGAGATTTGGTGCGGCCCTGTCTTAAGAGCCCTCTGACTAAGAGGTGAAGAGCTTACTGATATTGCAGGCGCAGACTGGGAATAGGGAACTTAACCATACTTGATACTTTTGGCACATCGCCCTTTAAGTCTTTTGTTTCTTGATAATGCTCCGCAACCGCCTCTTAGCGGGCGTCCGTTTATGCGATAGCCTTTTGTGTCTACCTTTGAGCAGCTTAGCGAGTGATTGATGAGTGATGCCGAGTAGCTTGGCCGCACGTGTGATGCTTCCTTCTTCTGCTTGTAACGCCTCTTCGATAAACTTCGCCTCAAACTCCTGAAGCGCCCCGTACAGAGAAAAGTTCTTCTCGTGCACTCGCAAGCCGGAGAGTCTACGCATGACGATACGGGCGCAAGCTCTGAGTCTCGCCATCTCTTCGGCGTCCTGAGTGCCTTTTAGTAATCTATCCACACGGCGATATGCGTCATACAAATCTGTCGGGAGCAGACGCTTTGCGCCGTGCTCTTCGATTAGTGCGAGAGTGGCTAGTCCTGCATGTGACAAAGCACCAGCGTTTTCGGCTACATCAATCGCACGACGTAAGATACTAATTGATTTATCGTAAACACTGACCCGTGACCACACGATGCCTTGAACAGTTAACGCATCCGCAAGCAACGCATAGTCATTGCCCTTCTCGAATGTTTGAATCACGCCAGAGATAACGCCATTCGCTTCTCGATATCTCTGCTCCGCGATTAGGACTCGCGCTTTAGTTTCATCCACCTGTGCGACGAGGCCAGCATCCTTGAGTCTCACCAACACACGACGAGCGCGGTCTAAATGTTCATGCGCCTGTTCGTAGCGGCCCAGTTTGTAAAGCAGGAATGCGAGATTGTTTTCGTTGACCGCTGCGTTGCGTTGGTGATGTGCCTGCTCACAGTGGTAAATCGCTGCGGTGTATTCAAGGATAGAATTGTCAAAATAATCTGCTCGATTTTCCGCCGTCGCTAATTTTCTCAAGACGATGGCAAGCTCGTTATGGAATCTGCCTTTAAGGGCGTGGTTCTCGCTCTTTTCAAAGAGCGGTGCTGATTCTTTCAGCAAGCTGAATGTATCGGTATTTCTGCCCGCGCAACTCTCGATCACAGCTTGGCGCAAGATTATCGTTGCTTTTAACTCGTCGTCACTAACACGCGAACTTGCTTCCTCTAAAATCAAGCGTGCTGTGTCGTATGCGCCCTCGCGCCAATAGCAGATCGCCATATCACTATGCGCGGCGGATACTCTGTCTATCTCACCCTGACTTTCAAAGAGAGCCATGCTCTCGCTAATAAGGTCTTTGGCGGCTTCCTGTGCATCTGCCACTTGTCGGCTCGCGCCTAGCCAACCGGACAACGTTCCACATTGCAGTAGGACTTCGGCTGTGAGTGTGTCCTCCATCCCTTCAACACTCGGACGCTTCCCAATGCCGCGCCACAAATCCCCTAATGTCTCGCGTGCGTCCTCATATTGTCCGTTATGGATTAGCTCTCCGGCGGCGCGACAACGCAGCAGGATACGTTGACTGTAGGTAAGTGCGGGATTGTCTAGTTCCT
The DNA here is from genome assembly GCA_963702045.1 of Pyrinomonadaceae bacterium. Lineage (GTDB taxonomy): Bacteria > Acidobacteriota > Blastocatellia > Pyrinomonadales > Pyrinomonadaceae > JACMLC01. The sequence goes on along the minus strand of OY969701.1, from coordinate 1,423,565 downwards.
TCCTACGTTCATCTGCTAAATTCATGTGAGGCAAGCCTTTCTGTATGCTAGCAACTTTGTTGCTAAGACATCAAAACCGCCACTTCCTCAGCGGAACGCGGCGGTCAATCCAGTCAGTAACTTCATAAGCACACGAGGAAAAGAACAATGAGAAAAACGCTCAAAGCATGTCTGTTAGTGCTAGTACTAAGTTGCCCTACGGTAGCGGGGGAGATTCATACCCCGAGGCAGGAACCGCCACCAAACAACGGACGAGAGCAGACAACACTCGGTGAAATTCACAACCCCAAAACGAGTGATGAGACCACGGCTAAGATTGTCCTGATCTTGCTCCAAAGCGTACTGTCAGCGATCTAGCCGCCACGCCAAATATTGATTATCCAAGCGGCCTGAAATCTCCTAATGGCGGCTTGGTAAGGGTGTGTCTAATGAGAACAGAGTGCGCGCGTGGAGTCGTCCGGCAAGGTAACGCTCACGACGCAAAGAGTAATGCCTTGCAAAGCTTATTGCAATAAATTTCTATCGGAGATTTGAGTACTTGTTAGTAATTGTCTCGGGGGGCACGGGGGTAGTCATCAAGGGTCGGGCTGGTTGGACACAAAATTTTTGATTCTACTTTTCTCACCTATGAACTTTTCGTGTCCGGGGATTTTACTAGGGGAAGGTCGGATATGAACGTTTGGCAAGTATTGGGTAAATTTCTCATTCCGTTCCCCTGGCTACCAGATATAGGGGTCGAATATCCAACTCTATTAATCTCGACAGGGGAGACAGAACAGGAGGCGAGAAAATCAGAAATGGAAGTTCATATTTCGCATCTGTTGCCTGACCTTGAAAATGATCTGTAGGTGTGCGGAGCTCATATACTATCTTTCTTCTCTCTTCCAACCCACACACTACACTTAGCTTTCAAGGTTAGAGATATAGAGTAAGAGGCACACAGGTACGTCTTATTTTCAAGGTAAGGAAAGAATGATCTCTTGACTCATAGCCTTCAAATGTACTGCTATGTCCGGGCTTCAACCGATATTGAATCTAGATACCGAAACCGCCTTTTCTTCAAATTTTTCAAACAATATTGCCACTCGCTTTAGCCTCTGCCCCCCATCGGCTAACCAAGAGCTGATCAATTCAGTTTTAGCTGAAAAGCTGCCATAGAAAGGTATCATTAGACCTGTTCGCATAACTCCACCAGCCTCCGATGACAGCCTAGTTGATATTTCCGCAAGAGCACCTGCGGCTAAATCCGGGATTGCTGCTAAATCTTCTTCGTATCGGTCTCCTTCATCTATCGAAGTTGTACCTACACCCAATTCACCAAGCTGCTGCTTTACATAATAGCTGGTGAAACGACTGAGCATCTGCCCAAGATCGCGCGACCTAGCTAAATTAGCCATTAAGGCATCTTCATCGGAGATCCAATAGATGTGTTGTCCCGGCTTCGATAGACCTGCGATAAGCACGCTTACTAGGTGCGTTACACGCAGCATGTTCTCAAATTGCTGCTGCTTCCATTTGCTTTCAAAAGCCAAGTTATCTTGTAGAAAGGCGAAAACTTTCTCATTTGAGCAAAGAACCTTGATAGATTTTCTTATTATTAGCGTGATGCAAATTCCTTCAATCTCATTAGCAGCCTGCAAAAACGGAACTAATGCTTGTTGGCGCTGACGATCGCCAAGAGATTTAAATGAAATCCTTCGGCCATCTCCTAAATAGCGCTGTCTTACAATCCGACGACGTAACTCCCAATTGGCTGAGGCGTGCACATCTAAATAGAGAACAGAAATCACATGATAATTACTTTTCTTACTATCACCGCTGTAATCAGAAAAGATGTTTACAATTGGGCCTGACATTTCGGGAGGCCTTTGCGAACAAATGATGCGTTCGATAGTACGCACCCACCCGTAAAGTGGCTTTTCGATTGGTTTCCAATTGAAGTCGGGAATTATGCTCAAAATAATAAGCCCATTCGTAAGCACGAAGCCTAATGCCCGAACCGGGCGGGAAGTATCGGCGAGAAGCCTTCAAGCTCGCGAATGAGAAGCAAGCTCATTCGGCTCGGGCCAATTGAGTCGTCAAGGCAGATTGTGACGCCGACTAAGCTCTATCGCCGCTTCTGGTGACGTGAAGCCGGCCAGCAAGAAATTACTCCCGCTACAAATATCAGGATAGTCGGTGTAAGGCGTTCTTACCACCTTTCCAATCATCTCGGCCAGCGACTTGACGCCATACAATTCAAAAACTGATTCACCGATTAAATGTAGCGCTTTCAGCGAATCGTCTCTCGCATTTTGATCCGCCTTAGGATGGACATAGTTGTTCCCCAAGTTGTAAAGCGAGTGCAAGTTGTTGGAAATGTCTGATGTTATCTTATGGTCGTTGGCGGCAAGCCAATTCATAAGGACTCGAAAGTTCTTGGTTTCGACCTGGTCCATACCGCCGAACGGGTGTGCCACCCCATCTAACCGATCGTAACAAATCATCTCTGCAATTGAGCGCGACACCATGATAGTTGCCTCGTAGAAACCATCGCGATACAACATCTTCGCTTGGATGTAGGCACGTACTGGGGCTCGGTCATAGAACCGCAGAACCACGGTCGCTGTAGCCCATCTGCAAACCTTCTCTTCAATCTTTGCGCGATACTCCAAAGCAAGTTCCTCAGCTAACTCTTGGAGAACTTCATCGAATGCGGGACGGCAGCCCGTCTCGAACGCAGCTTTGAGTTCAAGCAGCGGCTCGTAGTCTTCAAGTATTACTGTGTTTGCTTCAATCTCTGCCATCTCCCTTCCTCCACCTCATTCTTCAAATTTTTGAGCTATTAGCTACACACCTAAAAGAATACGAAAGGGCGCTCTTAACGCCCCTTCTATGCCTCGAAATTAATCTGTACCTGTGTGAACTTGAGTTACTTTCTTCTTTCTCTTTTCAAGCAACACATAATACGGTGTTTTCAATATTCCTTACCCACACAAGGGCACGTCGTTTTCAAGGTTTTCTTTGAGCCATGAATAGTTATCTGCCATTTCTACGATATGGGAATCATTTGTTTCTCGGCTGCCTTCTGTCATTGTTGCAATGCCCAAAACATCCAACTCCTTCAAATACTTTCTTGCTGTCGGTCGGCTGACGCGGCAGAGTGATTGACCCTTAGCTGAGTCAATAGTATCTGTAAACCTTAGCTCTTTGATTATTGGCCGTAGATGTCCCGGAATTGAAGAGATAGCAATGTGTCCAAGAAGTTTGAGGTCTGAATCATTGATTTCCGCTCGCCCGTGAATTAATGCATTTCCCCGAGCAAGGTCTTTCAAATAGTCTATGACTTTCCAAGCTCCTTCCGGTTGACCTGCCGCAATGGGCCAGTCGGAATCAGAATCAAATTTCACCTCTCTTCGGCCTTCAACGATAAATCTTGCCCACCGTATCAACTGCCTCAGCTGTTCTTTTGAAAACACGATGGAATCTCTTTCTATGGTGCAAACTCCATTTTGCTCAAAGTAGCTAAGCAGAAATTTATTAACTGCTTCAGCGCAAATAGTCTCGGCTTCGCCTGCATCATCTCTTTCGGCATAAGCTAATAGTTCGTCATCAGTCAACTCAACGGAGTTAACCTCGAAAAACAAGAGCCTCGTTCCAAGTTGTGACATGATGCGATGTGTACTCGCTGGTAGGGGCGTAGTAGCACCAAGCCAGTTAAAGAGTATTGATTCTTGATACCCCCGCCTACCGCGCATCCCTGAATCAGATGTAAAGCCTTTACCATCCAATATAGAAATGAGTATCGAAATATTCTCCTTCAAATCCTCTATGCGACCTCGAAAAAGCGGCGCAAGCTCTTTCGTGACAAGAATCTTATTCCGAATCTTCGGCAACATATCCAAGTTATCGAGTTCTTCTTTACTAACATTGGCGGCATGACTCACAAAGGACTTCGGAGTAAACCGATCACTCCGATAAATGTAGTTCTCAGATTTGGAACCTTTTTCGGGAAAGAGCATTTGCAGGGCGGCCGTCTTGCCGTTACCTGACGCACCCTCAAATATGACTGAAAGTGGTCTCGTTCTTCCTTTCAAAGACATTGAGCCGCATACGGCTAGACAGGTTAAGAAGGCGGGTTCAAGGCCGGGATAATATTGGGAAATAATGCGAATTACATCCGCAATACTTCTACCGGGTTCTTCAGTGTTGTCGTGAATCGAAATTGTAGTTTCAGTTATTCTCGCTGCTAACTCTAAATTCATCAATCTCCTTCGTTATCAAAATTGTCATAGTAATTGTTATCTTTTCCGAAGATAGGCGAATCCGATCTTCAGATATAATTTAACGCTGGCCCTTCAGTAAGAAGAAGAGCTTCGTCCAAAAAAAATGCCCACTCCATAAACAAGAAGAGACACTAAGACACGCTTAGTTACCTTTCTGTTTTTAGAGTGGACGAGGTGCTCGACTCAATGCGGCAGCCTTTGTGTCCGTTATGTAAATTTGATGCTATTTCGACGAAAAGCGTTGCCTAAAGTTACAACTTTAGTTAACAGATTCTCGTGCTTCAGGCGCTTGGAACTCGCTGTTGAAAGCATCGAGCGCCGCAGCCACTTCAACGACAGCACAGGCACCGGGATTTACATATCGAGCGAACGTAGCGTGCTGCGTATGACCGCTTACTTTCATAATAACTGCCGATGGCTGGCGCGTTTGAACCATGCGGGTTATTGCCGTATGCCGACAGTCATGAAATCTAAAATCTTCGATTCCTGCGTCCTTACAGAGTGACTTCCAAGCGGTCTTGATCGTGTCGGTGATGCCAAAGACTAGCGCATCAGTATCCTTTGAACTCGCTTCCCAAAGTCTTTCAAGTTTTGCTCTTAATCTCGAAGTAAGGCCGACAATGCGTGCTCTGGCTGTCTTGCTGTTAGTTGCTCTGATTGAGATAGTACAAGCAATCAAGTCAACATCTAGCCAGCGAAGCTTAAACAATTCGCCACGCCGACAGCCTGTGTCTAAAGCAGCGGTGATGATAGGTTTTAGGTGCAAACGCCTATGCCGACCTTGCTTATCTCTAACTTCGCACGCCTCCAATAATCGGCTTTCTTCATCGTAGCCAAGCGTGCGCTCACGCCTGACCTCATCTGTTTTACTGATAAGCGGGTCGCCCATTTCAAAGGGAGAGCGGACAAGCCAGCCTTCACGAACTGCAAATTTGAACATAGCACGCAGCACTTCAAGTTCGCGGTTGACTCCCGCGATCTGACGCTGGCCGCTACGAGTGGGCACGTCCAAGCGCATTAGCTTATATGTTTCAATCATCGAATGAGTGAGTGATTTGATTCGTTGCTTGCCAAAATATGAGGTAAGGATTTTGACAAGAGCTTGAGGCGTTCTCCAACTCTTGAGTCCCGCAACTTTGCGGTCTCCGACATAGCGAGCAGGTATCAGCTTGGCCGCTTTGTAGCGCTCTGCTAGTTGCTCGAAAGTTACGCGATCACCTTCAAGTGAACGTTCGCCGCCGACTTCAAGCTCGTTGATCTTACGCTTTAGAATTTCGCTGGCGTGGCTCTTATTCGTAGCCGGAATCCATCTGTCATGCTCTTTGCCGCGCTCGTCTGTCCATCTCACCCGCGCATACCATTTACCGTTGCGTTCTACTTCTCTACCTTTTCTCGGCCTCGGCATTTGTCTCAATTCCCTTCCTCAGCCGTAATCCCATTATTCCCGTTATTGCCCCGTTAAGGCGGAAACAACGCGAAACAAAGAATTGAAGCTGGCCTATTTTGTTAGGAAATTGAGGAAGGAAAGAGGCTCTAGCTGGCTCTTAACCAGCGGGTCGCAGGTTCGAGCCCTGCTCGGCTCACCACTAATCAAAAAGGCGGAACGTTTCGATCGACGTTCCGCCTTTTGCTTTCCTTGCACCTGAAATTCTTCACTCACCCAACGCCGCGTACTTGAACAATCTGAAACGGTATCGCTGCTGATCGCGAATGTTTTTGGCGACGACGCCGTGCAGGTTGTCGTCCCACTTCGTGTATTCGTCTACGAAGCGATCTGCGCCTGCCTTGTCACCCTGGTACTGCACCTCCAAAACTTTCTCCAACAGCTTTCCGACCACGTCATGATATTTGCCGTAGTTGATCTTCAGCTTCTTCGTCGCGTTGTCGAAACTCAACACACCATTCTCCAAAAAGAAATTCCACTGCATCAACTGCATTGTGTTGTAAGGCTGGTCGCGACGCGGCTTGTTGTTTTGCAACACCCGACTGATGCCGCCGGCGTAAAGCGACCGCAACTGATCCGCTGTGTAATAGCCCTGTTTGCGAAGAGCCTCGGCCACATAAAGCGCAACCAGGTCTGCTTTCATCTCTTCCAGCAAACTCGACGTGTCCTGCAGCGCCACATCCAAATCTTCGCCGGTTTTCGTTCTGTCTACGCCGAGATAGTGCCCCACTTCGTGCCAGAGCGTTCGATAAAAACCCGCATCCGACGTCAATTCGTCTTTATGCGCCTGGTCCATCGCCGCTTCCCAAGTGCGTGACGATCCCTGGAACAGATCCGGGTTTCGCATGATGTTGGCGCGAAGCAAAATCGTTCGTCCGTACCGGCGAGCCAGATAGCTTTCGTTCGGCAGAATCGTAGCGGTGTTGCCGCCACGCGACTGCGCAAAGTCCGCGATAACATCGTACACGCCAACCGGAATGTCCTCTTTAATTTTCTTGTGGTTCTTGTAAGGAAGCGAGTTTTCGAGATCCTGAAGTCCCTGCATTGCTTTACGCAGCGCTTCTGTCTCCTGCCGGCGTGTGCTCAGTAAGCTAAAAGCGAAAAAGCTTTTGACTCCGTAGATTTCGTCATCGTAAACCTCGTACGAACCTATCTGCGCATTCAAATTCTTGAACCGTCCGGTGATCCACGCTGCATCTCCCGATTCATAATCGTCCGACAACAGATCGCGACTGCGGTTGCGCAGAAAGCGCGCGAACTCTTCATCATCTTTGTGCACCGCGTCCGCGGCTTCATTCAAGAGACCGTGAGCGCGGATCAGTTCGTCCGCGTACGCTACCGAGTACGGAGCTGCATAGAAGGCCTTCGCGTCGGGTTTCGCCAGCAGTCGCTGCCACTCAGCCGCCAGACCCGGATGCAAAGCATCGAGCACCGGGTACTTTCTCAGTTGGTTGAGATCGCGTTTCAAATTCGGAACGGTACTGCGGCGGACTACGGTTCGCAGGTCCAGAATCGAATCGCGCTTGTCCGGATTAGCCGTAAGAAAGGCGGCGATCTCTTCCTTCGTCACGCCCCACGGATAGACATTCTTTTCAGGCCGAGTGCCCTCGACCGGCAGAAACGGTTCGCGCTTGTTTTCGAGCGTGGTCGCAATCGGTCCCTGAAACAGGCGATAAAGCGTCAGCAGGTTTTTGGTGGCGGCAGAACCTCCTTGCAGCTTGTCCACGCGCTCGAGTTCCTTGCGCGCCTTGAGCGCATCGGGATGTCTTTGCAGCTCGTAAAGGTCCTGAAAAATCTTTCCAGCCTCAATCAGCTTTGCGACCGCCTTCCGCTCGCCTTCGGTCAAGTGCGAAAGATCCGGATCGAGCCGCACCGGCCCGGTCTTATCGACAATCGGCTGGCTCTTTTCCACCGGCCAATACCCGCGCGGCAAAGTGCTCGTTCGTTTAGCACCTCTCGGCGTTTGAGCAAAAGTCATAGCAGTGATGGCGAAGATACAGAACAGTGACAGAATGGTTTTCATTTTCGTCGAAGAAGCGATTTAGTTGAATGCTCTTTGGGGGTAATTAGTGTAGATCTAACGAGCCAGATGATAACAAGAATCAACTAAGCGCTAAAGACGCGAAATGTAAAAGTTGCTGGTTCGTCCTGCACTTCAAAGCCACTTATCACTCCATAGCGAACGAACCACGAAACCACACGAACGCAACCTCCACGAAATTACACGAATCGCGCACTAGTTAGTCTGATTACTTCGTGTGGATTGTTTCAAATTGAGGAGATTCGACGTCTAGAGAGTTCGGGGTGGAATATAGCAGTAGTCCGGCCCTCTCGCGAGAATTATGTCCGACAAGCTTCAGCTTGTCGGACATTCTTCCCTTCCTGACTGCGAGTTTTTTGTGACTTGAGTGAAACGAGAGGTTATTATCGACGCGTTATCAATCCAGACGTCGTTCAGCTTTTCCAATCTGACATTTCGGAGTCCATCTCTTGCCCTCTTCAGCAGAAGCAACCAGCCAGAGACGCGTTCACCTTTTGCGTGTTTTGGGTGTCAGCTTCGGTCTCGCGGTGGCGATCGGCAACACGATTGGCGCGGGCATTTTGCGCACACCGGGAGACGTCGCCGCACGGCTTCCGATCGTCTGGATGTTTCTCGGTGTGTGGGTTGTCGGTGGGCTGTACGCGTTATTGGGCGCTATTTCGATGGCCGAACTCGCAACCAGACTTCCGCAGTCGGGTGGCCAATACGTCTTCGCTCATCGAGCGCTCGGACCATACGCGGGCTTCGTGGTTGGATGGAGCGATTGGATCTCGACTTGCGGCTCGACTGCGGCAGTTGCGATCGTGATCGGTGAATATTCGGGAGTGCTAATTCCGGCGCTCGCAAACAGAGTCACTCCGATCGCGCTTTTTGTCGCGATTGGATTCGCGCTGTTGCAGTGGCGCGGCGTGCGTTGGGGAAGCAGCGCGCAGCTTGTGACGACGTTCCTGAAAGCGCTGGCCTTCGTTGCACTGATCGTGGCTTGCTTTGCGATGGGCGACGGAGGAACGTTCGCGCACGATCGAGGCGGCATCACGATAATTACTGGCTCGGTGGCCGTAGGGATAATCGTCGCGCTGCAAGCGGTGATTTACACCTACGACGGTTGGACCGGCGTGATCTACTTTTCAGAAGAAGTGCGCAAACCCGCGCGAGACATTCCGCGCGCGTTGTTCGGAGGAGTGCTATCGGTCCTGGGAATTTACTTGCTGGTGAATCTGGCGTTACTTTACGTGCTCCCGATTTCTGAGATTGCCGGTAAAGAATTGGCCGTTGGAGCAGCAGCCGAAAAGTTGTTCGGTCAACGCGGCGACACGATCATCCGGTCGCTGACGATCATAGCGATGCTGAGCAGCATCAATGCTTTTCATCTGATGGCTACGCGAGTGATGTTCGCCATGAGCCGCGACGGGCTATTTTCGAAGTTCGCCATGCGTGTGAACGACGGCGGAACTCCAACGGTAGCGCTTTTCATCAGCACCGCCGTCGCCGTTCTTTTCATTCTTCGCGGAAATTTCGAGAAGGTAATCGCTGTACTGGCTTTCTTCTTCGTAGCGAACTATGCGATTTCGTTCACGTCGCTTTTCATTCTTCGCCGGCGTGATGCGGACAAGCCGATTGGGTTTCGCGCGTGGGGTTATCCGTGGACCACGGGCCTAGCTCTGATCGGCTCGCTGGCGTTTCTGGTGGGCGCCGTCTGGAACGACAGAGAGAATAGTTTGCGAGCTTTGATTCTGCTGGCCGTCAGCTACCCGGCATACATTCTGATGAAACGTCTCGGCGCCGGTCCGCCGAACAGGAGTGAACAGTGAACCCGTCTTCGTTCGAGTTTGAAGACAGATTGGAATTCGCGTCCACGCCGCCGTCGGCGTGGTACATGGATGCGGAAATTCTGGCGTCGGAAAAGGCGAAAGTTTTCGGACGAACGTGGCAGCTTGTCGGGCGAACCGAACAAGTCGCGGAGCCGGGCCAGTATTTCACTGCGACGATCGGTGACGAACCGGTGATTGTTGCGCGCGGGGCGGACATGACGCTACGTGCGTTTTCAAATGTCTGTCGTCATCGCGCTGGTCCGGTGGCGTCCGGCGCGGGTTGCCGCAGATCATTTCAGTGCGGATATCACGGCTGGACTTACTCGCTCGACGGCAGGCTAACCGGCACGCCCGAGTTCGAAGGAGTACAGGGTTGGGACAAGAGCGAACAACGGCTTCCCGAATACAAAGTCGAGTCGTGGGGCGCGTTGATTTTTGTCAATCTGGATCCGGCTTGTGCGCCGCTGGCCGAGACGCTGGAAGATCTGCCGCAGAGAGTGGGCGCGCGCGACGATTGGGGCGAGATGCGGTTGGCGGAACGAAAAGACTGGTACTTGAACTGCAACTGGAAAGTTTATGTGGACAATTATCTGGAGGGATATCACATCCCGATCGTCCATCCGTCGTTGCACCAGGAACTCGACTACGCCAAATACCGGACCGAGACCAGACGTCGTTACTCGATCCAGCACGCGCCGCTTCGCAAATCGGGCGGAGCGCGCATTCGAACAAACGACGCGTCGTCGGAAGACGCTGTAATGTTCTTCTGGATCTTTCCGAATTTGATGTTGAATGTTTATGCGGACAATTATTCTACAAACCTGATCGTGCCGATCGACGCCGAACGAACACTGACGGTCTTCGAATGGTATTTCAAGGACCCGGAACTGCCGGATCAAATCGAGAAGATCAGAAAGACGGTCGAGTTCAGTGACGAGATCCAGTTGGAAGATATCAAGATCTGTGAATCGGTTCAGCGTGGTTTGAGATCGCGGACGTACGATCGCGGGCGTTATTCAGTCAAACGCGAGAACGGTGTGCACCATTTTCATGGGTTGTTGGTTGAATGTTTGAAGGCGGAGTAGAGCCGCGTAGCGGCGAAATGTTATAGACCCGCAAGAAAAGATGAAGTGGCCAGCTCCGTCAGGAGCGACATGTCCGTTATTTCGCCCGTAAACTGGCTCTCAATTCTTAAAAATAAACTTGAGCTATAAACATGTCGTCCCTCTGGAACTCTGTCTGCCAGTTCCTACGGTCGCCGGCCAGGACCGGTCGTTGTCGTCGGGCCTATATTAATCGTCTTGCTGTCCTTCTCATCCTCAAGCCGTTGATCGTTCAAACGCTGCGCGGCCATATCATTGACGGTGATGTTGGGCGAAACACCAAACGACCACGCCAGCGAAACCGCAAATCCGCGACATTCAACTCGGTACTTCTCGTTACCTCCTTTGCCTGTTTGAGTTGCCGATGTAGGCTTGGGAAGACCGAGGCCGACTGACTCTTTCACCAGAAAATCCTGCCCGCTGTCCCAACTCTCAGCTCCGTTGAACGTCGCCTTAACGACCGCCAGTTTGCCGTCGACAAAGCTAAGATTAATCTCGTCGATTCCCTCAGCCAGCGCCTCTTTCAACTCGGCCGCCGAGATTCGCATCGTGAACGACTTGGCTTTGTTCGCCGAAATGCTGATGTCGAAACTTGTGGTGTCCTCCACATTCGCACGCGCTTCCATGACAGTCATGCCCAGACTGAACCCGCGCAACTCGGGTGATTGCTTCAGCCCGCATGGCTGTTGCGCGTAGGTCAGAGCAGAACAGGACAACAGAAACGTGATAAGCAGAACCAGGCCGAATGCTTTCATTGGATTACTCCCTGCGAGCGGTGTTTCTCGTGTGATGCAAATCTCATCGTTTCGGTTTGCGGACGGTATTGGTCGATCCTGCGATTATCCGGTTCGTTTCAACTTGCCGTTGTGCTTTGCCCAGGTCTCGGCACATCCGAACACATACAAACCAAGTGGAATCAAGATTACACCCATCAACATGAGCATTGCCAACTCTGGAATCACTGACGAGAGAGAATGGACCACCAAATACACAAAACGAGCAAAAGACAAATCACACGAAACCGAAGACTTGATCTTCTTTCGTTTGGTTTCGCCTCGCCTTCGTGCATTTCGTGGTTCGTATTCCTTGTTCAGCAATACTCAGGCCGGCATAAAAATGCATCTGGACGCGCGCCCTACGCTTGTTGACAGTGCGAAAGATGAAAGTTACTTTTCGCTCGATCGCGGTTTGGTTCGATCCGACAGATTCGTCCTTTTCATAATTCACTACTGGAGAAAGATTTTGAATTTGACTCGCCGAATACTCTACGTCTCGCTGCTGATGCTTTTAGTGATCGGACACACCCCGTCTTTCTCTCCGCTTGCGGCGAATTCGCAAACGCAGCAGAAACCGGAAATGGTCGGTCACTGGCAAGGCTTGCTCAGTGTCGGTGCTACGAAATTGCGACTGAGACTGAACGTGACGAAGGCGGCGGACGGAAGTTACCAGGCATCGCTTGACAGCCCCGATCAAGGGGCTTCTGGTCTGACGATCGACTCGATTGTCATGACCGACAACACCCTCAAGTTTCAGATGACCCGGCTTGGAGCCTCGTACGAAGGAACTATCAGTAAAGATGCGAATGAAATTGTCGGGCGCTGGAAACAGGGCCCGCTAAACGAGCCGCTGGTCCTGCTACGCGAAGACATAGTGCTTGGACCTGGAACCTTCATGGAGCGCGGCCGGCTGAAGCTCGAACCCTGTAACAATCCGCAACTGACGAAAGAAGCCCGGTGCGGAAAATACGAAGTGTTCGAAGATCGAGCCGTGGCGCGTGGTCGCAAAATCGCTCTGAATATTTTGGTGATGCCGGCGACTGGGCCAAAGCCCGCGGCTGATCCGGTCTTCTTCCTCGCGGGCGGACCTGGCCAGGGCGCGGCCGCCGTTGCGTCCGAAGCCGGCGACTACCTGCCCGAAATCCGGCGCGAACGCGAAATCGTTTACATCGACCAACGCGGAACCGGCGCGTCGAATCCGCTGTACTGCGGTTTTCTCGGAGACCGCGATGATATGCGCGGCTACTTCGGTGATCCGCATCCGCCGGAAATCGTTCGCTCGTGCCGCGCGGAACTCGAGAAGGTAGCCAACCTCACTCTCTACACAACGCCAATTGCGATGGATGATCTGGAGGAAGTGCGCGCCGCGATGGGATACGATCGAATCAATTTGTACGGCGGTTCGTACGGCACCAACGCCGCGCTCGTCTATCTGCGGCGTCACCCTGCGCGAGTTCGATCGATTGTTTTGAAAGGCGTGGCGCCGCCCGACTTCAAGCTGCCTCTTTCATTTAATAAGGGCGTCCAACACGCAATGGATCGCTTGATTGAAGATTGCGGGCGTGACGCAGAGTGCGGAAAAGCGTTTCCGAAATTTAAGGAAGAGTTTGCCGCGGTCCTCGCGAAGCTTGAGAAAGCGCCGGCCAACTTCATCGTGGTGAACCCCGTAACCGGAATAAAGCAACAGATCGAATTGTCGCGAGCAGCTTTCGTGGACAGCTTGCGCCTGATGCTTTACGTCCCGGACATGATCAGCATGCTTCCGCTGATCATCCACAGCGCGTACGAAAATGATTACATTCCGTTTGCTACCTATGCATTTCTGCTGACCCGTCAGATCGACCCGCAACTCGCGCGGGGGATGCAGCTGTCGGTGTTGTGCGCGGAGCACGTCCCGTTCATTACGGATGCCGACATTAAACGCGAGACGACCGGAACCTACTACGGCGACGACCGCGTGAAGGCGTATCGCCGAACTTGCGCCGAATGGCCCAGTGCGAAAACTCCGGCTACGTTCCTCCAGCCGGTCAAGTCCGACGTGCCGGTCTTGATGGTAAGCGGAGATGTAGACCCGGTTACGCCGCCGTCATTCGCCGCAGCCGCGGGTCGAACTTTGCCGAACAGCCACCAGGTTGTCATGCACTTTGGAACACACCTGACAAGCTCGGAATGTATTGATCGTTTGGTCGCCGAATTTTTTTCAAAGGGTAGCGCAACCGGTCTCGACACATCGTGCGTGAACGCGATCAAACGCCCGCCGTTTTTGGTTCGATACCCTGTGGCTCTTCCAAAACCCTGACCCGAACCGCAAACCGCGAATCCGTTTTTATCTGAACTTCCGTAACTTTCCCTGGGAGCGGATGATTCATGAAACCACGACGAGTCTTTGTTACAGGCGGGACAGGTTATCTCGGACGCGAAGTAATTCCGCATTTGTTGCGTCGCGGACACGAGGTGCGCGCGCTGGTGCGCGATGGATCTCAGTCCAAATTTCCGTCTGGATGTGAAGTTGTTTTCGGTAACGCGCTCGATAAAGACTCGTTCGCCGATCAAATAGCTCCATCCGAAACTTTCCTTCAGCTGGTCGGCGTTCCTAAGCCCTCTCCTGCCAAAGCCAAACAGTTTCGCGAAATTGATCTGGTTTCGGTTCGAGCGTCGGTCGCCGCCGCCGTCGACGCGGGAATCACTAACTTCGTCTATGTCAGCGTGGCCCAACCCGCGCCGATCATGAAGGCCTACCAGGAGGTCAGGGCAGAAGGCGAAAAATTAATTCGAGAAAACAATCTGCGCGGAACGATTGTGCGGCCATGGTATGTGCTCGGTCCGGGACATCGCTGGCCCTATCTTCTCTTACCGATCTACAAAGCGATGGAACTGTTCCCGTCGACGCGCGCAAGCGCGGAACGATTGGGCCTGGTCACGATCGATCAGATGACCGCGGCGGTTGTCGACGCTGTCGAAACTGAAAACACCGAGACCGTTATCTATGACGTTCCGCGGATTCGGCGGTTCACTCCTTTGAACGGAGGAGCGCAGGCGGCTCGCCTGCACTGAGCGCGAAGAATGGAGCCACTCTTTTCGCGCCAACGGCGCTCACTGCAGGCGAGCCGCCTGCGCTCCCTCAACGACAAACCGAAGTTTGTCGGACGTTCTGTCGAACTTTGCCACGCAACCTTGAATTCTGTTGTTGTAAACTCCGCGCGTATGCTAGTTTAGGCTACCGCCTGAACGGTTCTCGCATTGTCGGGTAACATTTAACAGGAACAGTGCAAGGTGGGCTCCACGTGAAAAAGGTTTTAGTCGCGTTGCGGGTCACAAATCGCTTCGCGGCTTTTTTACTGTTCAAGCCAGGTTAAGTTGACGGCTCGTTACGAAAACCGCTCCGGCTCGCCCTTGGCCAACTAAGCGTACACAAGTTTTTTTACCTTCACGGAGGATACCAATGCGAACTTTGCTCCAGTTCGTTCTTGTTTCAGTTTTGACGCTTACGGCCTTGCTAACCGCTTCGAATGTTTCTGCCCAAACTCTGAGCGCCGAAAATTCGAGACTGATTTTCATGAGCAATCGTACCGGCAATTTTCAAATCTACGCGATCAATTCTGACGGTTCTCGCGAAGTTCGGCTGACCTATAACAATTGGAATGACGAAGACCCCGTCTGGTCACCTGATGGAAGGACGATCGCCTTTGTTAGCGATCGGACCAACACGGAAGGGCGTTACCAGATTTTCCTGATGAATTCGGACGGCAGCAACCAACGAATTCTGAATTCGGATCTCTACGTCGATGATCGATATCCCAGGTGGGCACCAGACGGCAGCCAGCTCGTTTTCGCCAGGTGGATCGAAGACAATCACGAACTTTGTATCATGAAAGCCGACGGCACGAATTTTCGGCAACTTACGTTTCACCCGAACGAAGACAACCACGCGGTGTGGTCACCCGACGGTTCAAAAATCCTTTTCCAAAGTTCGCGCGACACCGTTACTCATCTTTTCACCATTCGACCGGATGGCACCGATCTGGTCCGGCTTACGAATACCTCGGCCGACGACGCCGAAGCCCAATGGTCGCCGGACGGAACAAAAATTCTATTTGAACGAGGCGACGCGGCAGTTTTCCAGACGTTCGAGCTTTACATCATGAACGCCGACGGCACCAACCTGACGCAGATCACTTACAACAACGAGGCTGACATGGAGGCGTACTGGTCTCCGGACGGACGTGAAATCGCATATTCGAGCGGGCTGAGCGGCGAATGGGAAGTTTACGCTTCGAACGTTGACGGCAGTCATATAAGAAGACTGACAGACAGCATTAACGAGAGCCGTACACCAACCTGGCAGGAGCGAAGGCCGCGGGCTCCGTCGTCGACCGACTTTGACGGCGATGGAAAAACGGATATCACCGTCTATCGTCCGAGCGACGGAACCTGGTATGCGCTGCAGAGCGGCACTGGAACATTGCTGGTCCAAAACTTTGGTCTCGGCACGGACAAGCCAGCGCCGGGTGATTACGATGGCGACGGAAAAACTGACTTCGCGGTTTTTCGACCGAGCACCGGCACGTGGTACATCCTGACCAGCGTGACTCAGAGCTTTTCGGCCTATCAATTCGGAGTCAGCCAGGACATACCCGTTCCCGGTGACTACGACGGAGATGGAAAGACCGATATTGCTGTCTATCGACCGCAGACCGGGGCATGGTATATCCAGCAAAGCATGAACAATTCGTTTAGAGCTGAGTTCTGGGGCAGGTTCACCGATAGCCCGGTGCCAGCGGACTACGATAACGACTATGAAACCGATCTGGCGGTTATTCGGCCGGAGTACTTCGAGCCCGAATTTCTGGTCAACCCGATCATCGATTACACCGATTGGTTCATTCGTCTCAGCTCGACCAACGGCGTCCGTAGTGTGCGATTTGGGCTGAGCACTGACTATCCGGTGCCTGCCGATTATGACGGTGACAGTAAGACGGACGTCGCTATGTTTCGCGCTGTCGACTCGACCTGGTATATGAAGTCCACCGCAACCGGAGCCGTTAGCAATTGCGAGTGGGGGTACTATTCGGATCTTCTTGCCCCCGCCGATTACGATGGCGACGGGAGAGCTGACGTAGCGGTGTGGCGTCCCTCGACCGCAAGCTTTTACGCGCGGAAGAGTTCAAATTACGGTTTGTATGCGCAGCAGTGGGGAGCCGTGGACGATCGGTTCGTTTCATCCGGCGTCGCCTGGTGACCGTATTTTTTTAGAGCGATATAACTAAAATCGCTTTTTCATGCACGCGATTGATTGCTACTGGTTTCGGCCATTTATTAGCAATCAATCGCGTATTTTGCGTTGATCGAGGCCTTAGGCATCGCCAAAAAAAGAGTACGAACCACGAAATACACGAAGACGCGTCGAATCACACGAAGAGAAGACCCAATCCTCCGTTTCTTGTGTTTTTGCTTTGCTTGTTCGTGTATTTCGTGGTCCGTTTCCTCCGTTTGATCAATCGATCCCGAAGGGTTATCAAAATCACTCTGGCCATGTTCTTTGACATTTAGTAAAGTGTGCTTGACATTTAGGAAAGGAACGCTTACTATTCGACGCGAGATTGGAGGAAGGAGACACCAATGACCGACTTGGAAAAAGCTGATCGCAGGAACTCGACGTGGGCGATTGTGGCCGCGGCCAGCTGGGTTCTGACCTACTTCGGAGCGCGAGTAACGCTGAAGACCACAACACTCAAAACAGGATTTCGCGTCGCCGTTGTACTGTTCCCGATCGTGCCGTTTATCGCGATGCTCTGGCTATTGATCCGCGGAATTCGCGGAATGGACGAACTTGAGCGACGAATCCAACTGGAGGCGCTCGCCGTGGCCTTCCCGTTGACGTTCCTGATGGTGATGACGCTGGGACTTCTGGAACTGGCGGTAAAGCTCAAACCAGAGGATTGGAGTTACCGACACGTTTGGCCGTTCATGTTTGTGTTCTATCTGTTTGGATTGATTCTCGCGAAGAGGCGCTATCAATGAAGAACCGGCTAAAGGTATTGCGAGCCGAGAACAACTGGACACAGGAAGATCTTGCCGGCCGGCTGGGTGTCTCGCGACAAACCATCAATTCGATCGAAACGGGAAAGTACGATCCGAGTCTTCCGCTGGCATTCAAGCTGGCGAAGCTCTGCGGCAAGTCCATCGAAGAGATCTTTCAACCGGAGGAAGCTCCGATTGAAGAAATATCCGACAAGCTTTAATGTCCGACAAGCTTTAGCTTGTCGCTAACTCTGGCCAAGTTCGATTTGCGAAGTAAACGACAAACTGAAGTTTGTCGGACATAACAGCCACCGATTCAAATTATGCGTCTCTCCCCTGCCAGTCTTCGCTGCGCTGTGATCGCAACGATTTCATCAATTCTCTTCACCGCGCTTCCCGCGCATTTCAATGCGGCACCCAACCATCCGACATCCGTCCGCGAACCAGTCCGCGCGCGGCATGCGATGGTGGCGTCGACCAAGCGCGCCGCGTCGGCAATCGGTATCGATGTGATGAAGCGCGGAGGCAACGCCATCGACGCCGCGATCGCCGTTGCGTTCGCGTTGGCTGTCGCTCATCCGGTTGCGGGCAACCTTGGCGGCGGCGGATTCATGTTGATACGGCTCAGCAACGGTCGCACAACCGCGATCGATTACCGCGAAGTTGCTCCGAAATCCGCAAGTCGCAATATGTACATCGGACCAGACGGTCTGGTGAAGAAAGGTGAAGGCTCGTCGACCGTTGGCTATCGGTCAGTCGGTGTCCCCGGAACAGTGGCGGGACTCGAATTGGCGCTGAAGAAATATGGTTCGGGCAAGCTCAGCTGGGCTCAGTTAATCGAGCCGGCGAGGCGATTGGCCAGGAATGGTTTTGTGCTCGACAGCGCACAAGCCTATTCGTTTCGCCACTCAGAAAAGCTTCCGACCAATGCCGACAGCCGGCGGATTTTTCTAAACAACGGCGCGTATTTTGACGAAGGCGATCTGCTTAGACAGCCGGAGCTCGCCGCAACCCTGGCCCGGCTTCAGCGCAACGGCGCGCGCGAGTTCTACCAGGGCCGCACAGCGCGCCTGATCGCTGACGACATGACGAGGCGCGACGGCCTGGTCACGCTGGCCGATCTCAAAAGCTATAAAGCGAAAGAGCGAGAGCCGGTCCGCGGCTCGTACCGAGGTAACGAGATCATCTCAATGCCGCCGCCTTCTTCGGGCGGAGTGGTCTTGATCCAGATGCTCAATATCCTGGAGGGCTTTTACTTGAATCGGATGGGTTGGAGTTCATCGGACAGCATTCATGTGTTGACGGAAACAATGCGACGATCGTTCGCGGACCGCTCCGAATACATGGGCGACACGGATTTCGTCGATGTGCCGGTGAACGGATTGATCGACAAGTCCTATGCGACTCGGCTTCGTTCCACGATCGATCCGCGTCGAGCTTCAAAGAGCCCGGACGTTCATCCCGGAAATCCGGCCGGTGCTGAATCGTCAGAAACAACTCACTTCACCGTCATAGACAAAGACGGAAATGTCGTCGCCAACACATACACGCTCAACGGCGATTACGGCTCGGGCGCAGTCGCGCGCGGCACGGGCATTTTGCTGAATAACGAGATGGACGATTTCACGTCGAAGCCCGGCGTTCCTAACGACTACGGTTTGATTCAAGGCGAGCGCAATTCTATCCAACCCGGCAAGCGACCTCTTTCCGCGATGTCACCAACGATCGTCCTCAGGTCCGACGGATCGTTCTGGTTTGCGCTGGGTTCGCCGGGCGGACCGCGAATTATCAGCGCGGTGCTGCAAACCATCGTCAACGTCGTGGACTTTCAAATGAATATTCAGCAAGCGATCGACTCGCCGCGGGTCCATCATCAATGGCTGCCTGACGAACTCGTCTTCGAACCATTCGGACTCTCGGCCGATACAGTCAATTCGCTGGAGAACCGAGGACATAGGCTGAAGTTGAGAACCGAATATCAGGGTTACACGCTCAATGGATTTATGGGCGACGTTGAAGGAGTAATGATCGAGCAAAAGACCGGAATGCGGCTGGGAGCCACGGATCCGAGACGCAGCGATGGAGCGGCGGTTGGGTACTGAGTTTTCTGCGTTGTAGCGTTGATCCCATCAAAAAACGACCACGAAATAAACGAAGTCGAAGGCGAAATTCACTAAGCAAAAACTCGTTCGTCGTTTCGTGTGATTTGTTTTTCTTTCTGTTCGTGCATTTCGTGGTCGATCGTTGTCAGTCTTCGCCAGCACCCGAGAAATCAGGTCACTCCCAAAGCTCTCAACAGTGCACGCGCCTTAACTAAAGACTCTTCGTATTCCAGAACCGGATCGCTGTCAGCGACGATTCCTCCGCCCACGTTGAAGCGCGCGACGCCGTCGCGAATCGTCATTGTTCGGATCGCTACGTTCAGATCTATCGAACCGTCAAAGCCGAAGTAACCGATTGCCCCCATCGACAATCCGCGCGGAACCGTCTCGACCTCGTCGATGATCTCCATGGCGCGGATCTTCGGCGCTCCGGTAATTGAACCGCAGGGAAAAGCTGCGCGCAGAAGATCACCAACCGTCACTTCGTCGCGCAGTTGTCCTTCGACTTTGGACACCAAATGAAAAAGCGTCGGGTGTTCCTCGATTGTGCACAACTCCGTCACGCGGATCGAGCCGTAGCGACTGACCCGGCCAAGATCATTCCGCAGCAGATCGACGATCATCACATTCTCTGCTCGATCTTTTCGGCTTAGGCTCAGCTCCGCTCTCAAGCGAGAATCTTCTTCCGGACTCTCTCCGCGCCGACGCGTTCCCTTTATCGGCCACGCTTCGACTTTGCGTTGATTTGCATCGCGCGTGACGCGCAGAAATCTCTCCGGCGAAATGCTGACTACCACGTCGTTGCCGCGATTTATGTAAGCGGCAAACGGGCTCGGGTGGTCGCGACGCAGGCGAAGAAAGATATCCTCGGCCCGGATCGATTCCGGCAGCATCACGTTCACTTGCTGAGTCAGGTTCGCCTGGTAGATATGTCCCGCTGCGATGTGTTCTTTTATGCGCTCGACGCCGGATAGGTATTCGGCTTTTGTTGTACCGAAAGCGGCGGTCGATCGTTCTGTCGACTCGTTTTCATCTATGGGCGCCGTGGTCTTCAGCGTATCTCTGATCTGTTCGATGCGGGCTCGATTCTCGCCAACCAGCCTTGTCTTTCCTGAAAGATAGTTGTGAACGATCAGCGCGTCGTAAAAAGCAAACACCGCGTCGGGTTCGCGCTCGACAGCCGGTGAGCCGGCTTCCCGATGCGGTAGTTCGAGCCCGCGGCCGTAGTCATACGAAATCGTCGCCACGCAGGCGCCGGAGGAAAAAACACCGCTCGCTTGCGCCGTGGCGTACCGACTCAATCGCCCATCCAGCAACTCCAGCGGATCGCCGTCTTCTTCGACTACTTCGCCGTCTGCCCGCGTAACTCTTGCTCGCCCGTTCGACACTTCGACAACTTCGATCGGATCGAAGCCCGCGATTAACAGCCCTGCACCGCGGCTTTTTAGTCCGCAACTATCGAGCAAACTCAAGCGTCGATTCGACGGCAGCGCGAGCAGCCGTCGGACGAGTTTGTCCGGTCCAAAATCGAATTCACTCGATTCATCACCGACATCGATCTGCCTGTTGCGATTGTTCATTGAAGGCGGGATGTTAGCACAGCTCACACGCGGTTGACGCTGCGGTTTCCATGCTAAGATGCGCTGCAAATTTGATCCGGTAGGGGAATTATTATTTATGAAATATCGTTTGTTGGGACAGACTGGATTGCAGGTTTCTGAGCTTTGCCTGGGCACAATGACTTTCGGATCCAGCTTTTACAATATCGCAAAGGTCGATCAGAGCGTTGCAAATCAAATGGTCAGCCGCGCATGGGAATCGGGCATTAACTTCTTCGACACGGCCGATGTTTATTCGTATGGCGAGTCGGAAGAATTACTTGGCCGAGCCGTGAAAGAAAGCGGAATAAAGCGCGAGTCCGCCATAATCGCGACCAAAGTTCGTTCATCCATGGATCCTCCGGACGAATCCGCCACGCTGGTCGACATGAATAACCTGGGGCTTTCGCGGCATCACATCATGGCGGCCTGCGAAAACAGTCTGCGACGACTCGGCACGGATTACATCGATCTATACCAGGTTCATGGCTGGGATATCTTGACGCCAATGGACGAGACTCTGCGCGCGCTGGATGATCTTATTCGCCAGGGAAAGGTTCGGTATATCGGATGTTCGAACTGGTCGGCGCGACACTTGATGAAATCGCTGGGCCGGTCCGCTTTGCACGATTGGGAGCGGTTCGTTTCGCTTCAAGCCTATTACTCGCTGGTAGGCCGCGATCTCGAGCACGAGCTGTTACCGCTTTGTCGGGAAGAAGGACTGGGCGTGATGGTGTGGTCGCCCTTGTCCGGCGGTTTTCTTTCGGGGAAATATCGTCGCGACGATCCAACGCCGGAAGGAGCGCGACGAACGGGCTTTACCTTTCCGCCGATCGACGAGGCTCGCGGGTTCGATGCGGTTGACGCGCTGAGCGAGATTGCGACGAACCACGACGCGTCGATGGCGCAGGTCGCGCTCGCGTGGTTGCTGGCTCAACCGGGAGTTACGTCGATTATCATCGGAGCCAATAAGATGTCGCAATTCGAGGATAATCTGAAGGCAGCGGAGATCGAACTTTCTGAAGATGAAATTTCCCAACTGAATGCAACCACCCAGCCGCCGCAGATTTATCCGCGGTGGATGGTGGAGCTGCAGAATCAAGGCAGGTAGCTTGGTGTCCGACAAGCTTTAGCTTGTCGCTGACTTTCAACACATTAGATTTACCACCTAAACGACAAACTGAAGTTTGTCGGACACGACCGACATCGAATGGCGGCTCCTTCCAACATCACACTCATCCGCGGTCTTGGCTTGATCGCGGCCATTTCAATCGTTATCGGCAATGTCATCGGCACGGGCGTCTTCTTAAAAGCCCGTGTTATGACGTGTAACGTGGGAACGCCTGGCAAAGTGATCTTCGTTTGGATCGCAGCCGGCATTCTCTCTCTTGCCGGCGCGCTAACCTATGCTGAGCTCGCCGCGATGATGCCCCGCGCGGGAGGCGAGTATGTATTCGTGCGCGAGGCTTATGGGCCACGCTGGGGATTTCTTTACGGATGGATGCAGGTCTTTATTGCAAAGACCGGATCGCAGGCGTCGGTAGCAGTTGCTCTCGCGATTTTCCTCAATGACCTAACCGGCGGAGCGCTGAACCACCGCTTCTTTACGCTTAGCCCATTTGGCCACGAAATTCCTTTCGGTTGGCTGCAGGTAGTCGCGCTGTCGGCAATTGTAATTGTCACGGTGATCAACTGCGCTCACGTCGCGTTCAGCGGGGGCGTGGCTGCGTTTTTGACGGTCATCAAGATTTCGCTTGTTCTCGGATTGGGATTCGGCGCTTTTCTGCTGGCAAAGGACGGAAGCTGGGCCAACTTTGGCATGTCGAACATCGGCGGAACCTGCGAAGGCGTCGGCGCGGCGGCACGATTTGGAATCGCCGGGTTTGGTGCAGCCATGCTTGGCGCGCTGTGGGGATACGACGGGTGGAACAACCTGACTCTGGTGGGCGGCGAATGCAAGAACCCGCAGCGAAATATTCCGTTGGCTCTGATCGGCGGGATGCTTGTCATCATCACTCTCTATGTTTTCGTGAACATTGCGTACTTCTACGTGCTCAACCCCACTCGCATAGCCAGCGTGCCCGAAAGCTCTTCAGTCGCGCGTGAAGTCGCGCTTACTTTTCTTGGACCTGTCGCCGTGGTTTTGATCTCGGCCGCGCTCTTCGCGTCTTCGGTCGGGACGCTGCATACATCCGTCCTGACCGGAGCTCGCGTACCTTATGTAATGGCGCGCGACCGCCTGTTCTTTCAAAACCTGTCGCGGCTCAGCCACCGCACTCACGTCCCAATCGGAGCGCTGGTGCTTCAGGGTATTTGGGCCAGTCTTCTGGCTCTTTCGGCTTCGTTCGATACTCTGACGAATTATGTTATCTTCGGTTCATGGATTTTTTATGGCCTGACAACAGCCTCGGTTTTCGTTTTTCGCCGCAAGATGCCGAACGTTGAACGGCCATACCGTGCCTGGGGTTACCCGGTTGTTCCTGTGCTTTTCCTTCTTGTAACAGCGGGGCTTTTGATAACTACAGTATGGGCCAACCCGATCCAGACCCTTATCGGTTTGGGGCTCATCGCGCTTGGAATCCCAGTTTATTGGTATTGGTCACAACGAAACAGAATAGAACCCGCGGTGCCCAGACATGACGAAAACTAGAGGTCAACGATCTCTCCGACTCACTACGGGAGGTGGACTTCATGGGACACGAGCGACGTTTGTCGGAACGTGTTAGGGTCAAGGTGGACGTTCAATGGGAAGGAGAAAAAGGACTTAATCACGGAACCATTCACGACATAAATATGAATGGCTGTTTCGTCCTTTGCTCGGGGAAAATTCGGGATGGCGAGTTGGTTAAAGTCGAGGTCTTGATTCCGAAGAAGAAGCCGGTCGCCTTGTGGGGCGAGGTCGTAAACCACCTGGACGAAATCGGATTTGGAATGAGATTTACAAGCGTCGGCAAACCGGAGTCGGAATTTCTCAAGCGACTGTTGAAGCGAGCGAAGGAGATAGAGTCGTCGGCCTAGAACGACAAGCTCAGATGGTCGGAACTCCTTCAACATCTTCGGAGGAAGTTGTCGTGCTGTTTACAAAACTTAGAACCGCCGCACCCAGGATCAAGACCGTAGCTGCCAACCGAAGCAACCCTGCGATCACCGGCGTCTGCGCCAGCAAACCCAGTCGCTCAAGCAAATAATTCCAATCGTGTATAGTGTCCTGCCCGCCTAATAAAGGAAGCTGACGCGCCACCGAATCACCCGCATACACCGACACATTTAACAGGCTCTCGCCCACCCAAAACAATACCAACGCAGCAGAGTACGGCTTTTCATTCCTATAAAAGTAGACGACGAATGCCATCGGCATGATGATCTGAAAGAGCGACCCGCCCGCGATCATTATGAATTCGCCAAAAGGCATGAAGACTATATGCCCCGCCTCGTGGATCACCAGGTTTACGCCGTCGATCAAATGCCATTGATACGGATCCCATGCACACCAGAAAAAATAGGCGGTCGAAATTGCGGATAGCGCGATTTTGAAGTGGTTCTTCTTCATTGGTTGGGAAAGCCCGTAAAGCGTGTTGTCGTGAAGCGATGAATTTTGAGGAAGGGCGCGCGTTTGTGGATTCAACGCGCATAATCATTTAATGGGGCGGGGACGGCAGTGTCAAGAGGAATGTTTGTTATGTTCGACAAACTTCAGTTTGTCGATTACGCCGCAAGTCTAAAGCGGGGAAGGTCAACGACAAGCTAAAGCTTGTCGGACATAAAGCTCAAAACAAGGCGGTTGTATTCCTTCGGCTTCTCCATATTTAGCTGGTGGCCGACGCCCGTCATCACCACTTTTGACGAACCAGCTATTTTTGCCTGCAACACATCCGCGATTGCCAGAATGTTAGCCGCGTCTTTGCTGCCTATGACGATCAGCGTCGGCAGCTGAACAGCTGACACTCTTTCGATCGTGATCGGCTGCGGCCATTCCCATTTGATCGGAGCCGGCGTCGGGCTCCATGTGCGAAAATTGTCGACCAGCATTTGTCTGATCCGGCGCTGATAACCACGCGTGCTTTTCCCTGTCGCAAAGAACGGATGATCGAGCCACATTTCGATCGCTTTTTCCATTCCCTGCTTTTCGGCCGCGCGATAAACCGCTGCGGTCAGTTCATTCCGCGGCGATTGATACCCACGCAACGCAGACGAAGTCAGAACGAGTCGTTCGACCATCTCCGGACGTTCCAGTGCGAAATCGGTCGCGATCATCCCGCCAAGCGATAGTCCGATCAGCGAGGCCTTCTCGACCTGAAGATGCATTAGCAAGCCGTAAAGATCGTCGACATGCGACAACGGTCCCATCGAGAAGTCCGACTTGCCAAATCCGCAAAGGTCGTAGCGAATGACGCGAAAGCCCTTTCGCGCGAACGCGTCGAACTGGTCGTCCCACATCCGGCTGTCGACCAACCCGCCGTGAATCATCACGATCGTTGGCCCTTTACCTGTCATCTCGTAGTAAAGCTGGTGACCGTTAATCGGAACCAAACCGGTTACGGTCACTTTGTCACGCGAACTCATCGCGCTGACGGAACCGGACAGAACGAGCAAAAGCGCCGCTGCGACGAGCGACACTTTTGTCTTGCCTGGTAATTTGAATAGATTAGTCACGTACTTGCCTCGATGATGACACTCGCGTTCACTTCAAAAATTATCGCGGCCATTCATACGGAAACATCGCACCAGCTTTCTCCGGTGTCAGTGTTACGCCGGCGATGGCGGCCGCGCGCGCCAGAACCGGATCGAGATTCGCCGCCAGATCTGCTCCGGAGCGCCGCAGACGCGAAAAGCGCACGACCATCATTCGCGCTTCGCGCTCACTGCAGGCGAGCCGCCTGCGCTCCTTCGATTCTCCAACGCCTCGACCGCAACTTCCCTGTCGTCGAAACGAAGAATCTTATCGCCAATGATCTGATAGTCTTCATGTCCTTTGCCGGCGATCAGAACAACGTCACCGCTACGCGCTTCGGATACTGCACGGAAAATCGCTTCACGACGATCCGCGATCTTTTCAAAAGGCTTTCCAACCGATCGCAAGCCGATCTCTACGTCGGCCAGAATTCGCAACGGATCTTCGCTGCGCGGATTATCCGAAGTCAGAATTATCAGGTCGCTCAACGACGCAGCGGCCTCGCCCATCGGTGCTCGTTTGCTGCGATCGCGATCGCCGCCGCATCCGAACACGGTGATGATTCGCCCTTTTGCAACATCGCGTGCGGTGCGAAGAACATTCAGCAACGCGTCATCTGTATGCGCATAGTCGACCACCACGGCGAAGTCTCCGTCGTGTTCGACGCGTTCAAACCGCCCGGGCGCGCCTGCGCATGAACTAATTCCACGAGCAATAACTTCGAGTCCGTATCCGAGCTCGAGGCCGCAAGCAACCGCCGAAAGAATATTGTAAATATGCGGACGTCCAACCAGAGGCGATTTGAAAGTCTGACTGCCTGCGGGACTGGTTACTTGAAACCGCATGCCATCGAGTGAAATCTCGATATCGGTCGCGCGTACGTCTGCATCTGAGTCCAGCGCGTACGTCACGACGCGTCTGCTTTCCCGCGCCAGATCCTGACTGAGCTGAACTCCATACGAATCGTCTACATTTATGATTGCTATGTTCGGCTTGTCGCCGATTGTTCCGTCGAAGAGACCAAGCTTCGCCTTGAAGTACTCGTCCATCGTGTGGTGATAATCAAGATGATCGCGCGTCAAGTTTGTGAAGACCGCAAGATTCACTTGCAAGCCATCGCAACGGCGCAGATCGAGCGCCTGCGAAGAACATTCCATAACCGCAACGCGACATCCAGCCTCAACCGCTTCGCGAAGGAAACGCTGAGTGTCGCTAGCCTCAGGCGTAGTACGCTCGGCCTTTCGGCGAGTGCTGCCTATCTGGCTTTCGACCGTGGTCAACATTGCACCGGTGTCGCCGGCCGCGTCTGCGATGGCTTCGATCAGATATGCAGTCGTCGTCTTGCCGTTCGTGCCGGTGATTCCGACCAACTGCAAACTCCTGGAAGGGTGTTGATGCACTTCGGCGGACGCCAGGGCCAATGCACGACGCGATTCCTCGACCTTGATCCAACCAACGGACAAATCCGCGGGCGGTTCACCCTCGGAAATGATTCCTGCCGCGCCGCGTTCCTGCGCCTGCCGCGCAAATACAGATCCGTCGATCTTCAAACCGCGAACCGCTACGAACACGCTCCCCGTGCGGACCTGTCGCGAGTCGTGTGTAACGTCGAAAACCTTAACGTCACCATCACCCGTCAACACGCCGGAAACTGCACGCGCTACCTGTGCGAGCGTCACCTTCTTATCTTGCAATAGACTTCACCTGGGAATTTTGAATGGGAGATCTCTTTCGAACAGTACGTTCATAATCTACGCTGAAGCTATTGATAGTTGCAATTAACCAGCGCTTTTCGCAACAACGTGCGCAGAAGAGCCCGCTAGACTTTAACGCTTCATTATCTTAATCTCGGTGTCTCGTAATTTCGTTCGTGTTTGAAGATTTGCCGGGGTGGTGTAATTGGTAGCCACGCAGGTCTTAGAAGCCTGTGCCGAGAGGCGTGCGGGTTCGAGTCCCGCCCCCGGCACCACTTTTTTCGAAATAGCGATTTGAACAACTGATGCGTTGGTAAAGGAAGGATGCCGCTCGGCGAAGTGAAAAGCCATTTGTCGCAGCGAATTTTATTTTGATGAAGACAGAACTGATTGACGTCTCTCCAACTCAAAAAGAGATAAAAATCGAGATTGGTCCAAAGGAAGTTCGCGAGACCAGCGACCGCATAACCGAACGCTACGCAAAGCTGGCGAACGTGCCGGGGTTTCGCCGCGGACACGCACCGACTTCCGTGATCCGTACTCGGTTCCGCGACGAGATTCGCAGCGAGGTCCTGCGCGAACTGGTGCCGCAGGCAATTCAGAACGCGATTCAGGAACACGAGCTAAACGTAATCGGCGAACCGGATATTCATCTGGAAAACTCCGAAGGATTGAAACTCAACGGTGACGAACCGATTAACGTTCATGCACACGTCGAGATATTGCCTGTGATTGAACTGGGCGAATACAAGAATCTGGAAGCAGGACGGCGTGTTCGTCCTGTCACTGACGAAGATGTCGATCTAGTGATCGACGGATTGCGCGAAGCTTCGGCCGCGCTTTTACCGGTCGAAGATCGAAAATCGCAATTGGGAGACATCGTCACGATTGACGTCCACGGAGTGTTTACCGAAACACCCGATGCAGAACCCATCAACGTCACCGAAGTCGACGTGGTGCTGGGCGGCGAAGGAGTTCAGGACGACTTTACGACCAATCTCACTGACGTTTCGGTTGATGACCTGAAGGAATTCAAAGTCCAGTACCCGGAGGATTTTTCTTCTAAAGGACTGGCTGGAAAGACGGTCGATTACTCAGCTAAAGTGACGGCCGTACGGGTTAAAGAATTGCCGGCTGTCGATGACGAATGGGCGAAAAGCCTGGGCGAAGAATACGAATCGG
Source organism: Pyrinomonadaceae bacterium (assembly GCA_963702045.1). Classification (GTDB taxonomy): domain Bacteria; phylum Acidobacteriota; class Blastocatellia; order Pyrinomonadales; family Pyrinomonadaceae; genus JACMLC01. The sequence continues at coordinate 1,394,856 of OY969701.1, read as the reverse complement.
TCGACATTCTCCGCGAAAAAGTTCGGGAAGACCTGGTGAATCGAGCCAGGCTGGAATCCGAGCAGCGTCTTCGCGGCGATGTGATGAACAAGCTGGTTGACGCGCATCCATTTGAAGTGCCGCATTCGCTGGTGGAATATCAGGCCAGCCAGTTGGTCGAATCGGTCGCGCGCGACATGATGATGCGCGGTGTCGATCCGCGCGGACAGGAAGCAAGCTGGTGGACCGAGGCTCGCGAGCAATTGAAGCCGCAGGCGACGCGCGATTTGCGCGGTTCGATGCTGCTTGAAACGATCGCAGAAAAAGAGAAAATTGACGTCACGGATGACGAGATAGAAGCGGAAATAAATGCTGTCGCCGAAGCGTCGCGACGCACTAAAGAGCAAGTGCGCGATGCCTTGACAAAGCAGGGAGGCGAACGTAGCATCGCCGACAGGTTGCGCAATCGCAAAGCGCTGGACCTAATAGTTGAAAACGCGCGCGTTACCGACGAAGAATGGCGTGAAGAATCGCCGATTCAACCAGCGGAAGAAGTTGCTGAGGACGGTAAGTCGGACCCAGACGTCGCCGATGCCGAATCAGAAACAGCGAGCGCCGGCGCAGCTGAAAACGCGAATTCGTAAATGCGAATGTAAGATAGAAGCGCTGGACGATGTAATTCAAACGGCTGGCGCTTTTCACGCAGTATCAGGAAGGGGTTTGGAGTTTTATGGCCTTAGTTCCAATGGTCGTTGAACAAACATCGCGTGGCGAGCGCGCGTTCGACATCTTTTCCCGCCTCTTAAAAGACAACATTATTTTCCTTGGAACTCCGATCGACGATCAGATCGCAAACCTGATCGTTGCGCAGCTTCTTTTCCTCGAAGCTGAAGATCCCGAAAAAGACATCAGCATTTATATCAACAGCCCAGGCGGTTCGATCACCGCCGGCATGGCGGTCTATGACACCATGCAGTTCATTCGACCGGACGTTACTACTATTTGCGTCGGGCAGTGTGCTTCGATGGCGGCGCTTTTGCTGACCGCCGGTACCAAGGGAAAGAGATTTGCCCTTCCTAATTCGCGCATCCTGATTCACCAACCTTCGGGTGGATCCCAGGGACAGGCCACTGACATCCGCATTCAGGCCGAGGAAATCCTGCGTATGCGCGAGCTCACCTCACAAATCATCGCAAAACATACCGGTCAGGACTATGACACGGTTGAACGCGATGTCGAACGTGATAAGATCATGTCGGCGTCACAAGCCAAGGAGTACGGCTTGATCGACGAAGTCATCGCTCATAGAGAATAGTGGCGAGTTCAGAGTTCGGAGAGTTTTGAGAGTTAACGTAACTCGCTCCGATTACTCCGAACTCTCTAAACTTATAACTCTCGGAACTCTCTAAACTAGATTATGGTAAGACGAACCGATGACACCCTGCGCTGTTCGTTCTGCGGTAAGTCGCAGAATGAGGTGAAGAAACTCATTGCCGGTCCCACCGTCTACATTTGTAATGAATGCATAGACATTTGCAACGAGATCATCACCGACGATCAACAGGCCGAAAGCGTTGCGACTCGCCCACCTCTTCCAAAACCAAACGAGATAAAAACTTTTCTTGACGAATACGTCATCGGACAGGAAGAGACCAAGAAGCGTTTGGCAGTCGCCGTCTACCAGCACTACAAACGAATTGAGATCGCTCGCCGCCGATCCGACGTCGAGATACAAAAGTCGAACATTCTGTTGATCGGTCCGACCGGTACGGGCAAGACGCTGCTGGCGCAAACGCTGGCGCGCATGCTGTCGGTACCCTTCACCATCGTCGATGCGACAACTCTGACCGAAGCCGGTTATGTCGGTGAAGACGTCGAGAACATAATTCTGAAATTGCTCCAGGCCGCCAACGGCGATGTCGAGCGCGCACAGCAAGGAATTATTTATATCGACGAGGTTGACAAGATTTGTCGCAAGGACGAGAACCCGTCGATCACTCGAGACGTTTCCGGCGAAGGCGTGCAGCAGGCTTTGCTCAAAATTCTTGAAGGAACGGTTGCGAACGTTCCGCCGCAAGGCGGGCGCAAACATCCGCATCAGGAATTTTTCCCGGTCGATACGACGAACATCCTTTTCATCTGCGGCGGAGCTTTCGTCGGATTGGAAAAGGTGATCGAACGTCGTGTCCGCAGCAAGTCGCTCGGTTTTCATGCCGAGATCAAAACGACATCGAGCCGTTACGCCGACGCTTTCGCGCAGGTTCAGCCGGAAGATTTGGTGAAATACGGTCTGATCCCTGAGTTCGTAGGACGGCTTCCCGTGTGCGGTGTCCTGCACGAGCTTGATGAAGCGGCTTTGATTCGTATCCTGACCGAACCAAAGAACGCGCTGGTCAAGCAGTATCAGAAGAAATTCGATTTCGACAACGTCAAACTCAAATTCACGGACGACGCGTTGAAATCGGTTGCTCGACAGGCCGTCGAACGAAAAGTTGGAGCTCGCGGCTTGATGATGATCCTCGAAGAGCTCTTGCTCGACGCGATGTACACTCTTCCCTCTCAAAAGCGTGTTAAAGAGTTCGTAATTACCAGTGAAATGGTCGAACGACGACGCGCGGTACCGGGTGAAGGTCTCTCGGGGGTTGACGGCGCGGCGGCCTAAACTTCACAAGTGCAATCTCCCGACGTCTGCGCTTTTTCTTCACGAAATCGCTCTATTTGTGCATGAACTTGTCTTTCCATCCATCAATCCACCAAACAAAGCTCAATTTATTACGTGGTAGCGCGTAATCGCGAAATGTTCTACAATTAATCCGGTTCGCGGGAGAGGGCGAGACGGCAGTTACGGCGGCTCGCCCATTTTCGCAGGGTCTCAGGTTTTTCAGAAAGAGTATACCTAAGCAATGGAAGAATATTCTGACCGCACTCCTTCAGACATAGCGCGTTACCCGATGGTCCCCATACGCGACGTTGTCATCTTTCCGTTCACAAAAGTCGCGTTCAAAATCGGTCGAGCCGGCTCGGTCCGCGCCCTGGAAGAGGCTATGGCCTCGGACCGCACGATTTTCCTGGCAACTCAACATGATGCCAGCGTCGACGAACCGACTCCGGACCAGATTTATGGCGTTGGAACGCTGGGCCGAATTCTTCAATCGCAAAAACAGGATAACGGTCAGATAAAGGTTGTGGTCGAAGGACGCGAGCGCGCGACTACGGTTCGGGTCGAGAACAACAACGGCGCATTCACCGCGCTCGTCCGCCGTGCTCCCGTCGTCAGCGAAACCGGCGCTCGAGTCGATGCGCAGCTTCAACGGATCAATACATTGGTCGAGCAGCACATGCGGCTGGCTCCCGATGCGCAGACCGATTCGTTGCAGACCGCTTTGCGAAATCAGGACCCGTCACATTTGGCCGACGCGCTCGCATCTCAACTTCGGATTTCGGTTGAGGACAAACAGGGATTGCTGGAAATCTTTTCAACTCAATCCCGATTGCAACGCCTCATCGAATTGCTCGAAGCCGAGCTGGAAAAGCGCCAGCTCGATCGCACGATTCAAACACGCGTCAAGCGTCAGATGGAGAAGGCGCAGAAGGAGTACTACCTTAACGAACAGATCAAAGCGATTCATAAAGAGCTGGGCCGCAAGGACGAGAAGGCCGAGCTGGAAGAGCTGAAGAAGAAGATCGAAGAGGCCGGCATGTCGGAAGAGGCAAAGGAAAAGGCCATGCAGGAATTGCATCGGCTTGAAGCTATGCCCCCGATGTCAGCCGAAGGTACTGTGTCGCGAACCTATATCGATTGGTTGGTAAGTGTGCCCTGGAAACAGAAGTCGAAAGAGATCCGGGACCTTTCGAAAGCTGAAGAGGTCTTGAACGACGATCATTACGGTCTGGAGAAAATTAAGGATCGCATCCTTGAATATCTGGCTGTTCGTCAGCTGGTGAAAAACCCGAAGGGCTCGATTCTCTGTTTCGTGGGACCTCCGGGAGTTGGCAAGACTTCACTTGGCAAGTCGATCGCGCGGGCGACCGGAAGAAAGTTCGTAAGACTGAGTTTGGGCGGCGTGCGTGACGAAGCGGAAGTACGCGGTCATCGCCGAACATACATCGGTGCCCTACCCGGACAGATAATTCAGATGATGAAGAAGGCAGGCACGGTGAATCCGCTTATCCTGCTGGACGAGGTCGACAAACTTGGCGCCGATTTTCGCGGCGACCCGTCGTCTGCTTTGTTGGAGGTTCTCGATCCGGAACAGAACAACACGTTCCAGGATCACTATCTTGATGTCGAGTACGACCTCTCGAAAGTGTTCTTCATCGCGACCGCCAACGTGCTGCACACGATACCGCCGCCGTTACAGGACCGGTTGGAGATATTGAGACTCTCCGGATATACCGAACGCGAGAAGCTCGAGATCGCCAAACAGCATCTGGTGCCGAAACAGGCGGAAGCCAACGGACTGAAGGCCGAGCAGGTTGAGTTCCTCGACGAAGGGCTTTTGGAAATTATCCGGCACTACACGCGCGAAGCCGGCGTTCGCAACATGGAACGCGAGATCGGTTCGTGTATGCGCAAAGTTGCGCGCAAGCTGGTTTCCGAAAATGCGGTTGAGAACTTCAAAGACGTTATTACCGGCGAGCGTGTTCGAGAGATGCTCGGCCCGATTAAATTCCGTCAGCAGGGCGTAGCCGCCGAAAGTGAAGTTGGTTTGGCGACCGGCCTGGCGTGGACGGAAGTTGGCGGCGAGGTGCTTCAGATCGAAGCCACGCTGACCCAGGGTCGCGGTGGCGTGAGATTGACCGGCAAGCTGGGCGAAGTGATGCAGGAATCCGCGCAAGCAGCGTTGACTTGCATCAAGGCGCGAAGCGAACGGCTGGGCATGAGTTTGGACTTCATACGTAAACGCGATCTCCACATTCACATTCCGGAAGGCGCGATTCCCAAGGATGGTCCATCGGCAGGAATCACACTGGCGACCGCGATGGCATCCGCGCTCATGCGCGTGCCCATTCACAAGAATGTAGCCATGACCGGCGAGATCACTTTGCGAGGTCGCGTCCTGCCGATCGGCGGAGTGAAGGAAAAATTACTCGCCGCGCATCGTTTCGGCATCACAACGATCATCATGCCGAAGGACAACGAGAAAGATCTGGTCGAAGTGCCCGAGGAAGTTCGTGACGCGCTTCAGGTTCACTTTGTCGAAACGATCGACGAGGTGTTGCTGCTCGCGTTGGAAGATACCTGCCCGACGGAAGCTGCCGCGGACGATACGAAGGCGCCCCCGATCTGGACAACCGAACCACCTTCGCACGGCATGCAGACTTCTGCGGAATAGCAATTCAATTCAAGTACTTTAAGGCGGGCTCCTGAACCTACTGAAACTAGGTTTAGGAGTCGCGCATTTTTATCGCCACCTGGAAGCGGAGCGAGCCCACAACTGTCGGCCCTGGCTTCCTTGTCGCGTTCACATTGCATCCCGACCTGCGACGCTCTAGAGCAATTTCGTCGTTGGTCGGTATCGCACAATGTCAGGAGAATCCTTATGTCCAAACAGGAAGATGCGAAGCTTATCTTGAAGTTGTACGACCTGCGTCGCGAAGAGACGATGCGCAAGGCCCGGAGCTGGTTCATCGGCGAGTTTCATCCCGCCAGTATTGAAGACATTAGCGCCGCGGCAATGGGCGAAACCAGTCCGTATTTCCGCATGGTAACGACGTATTGGGACATGGCCTGTTCGCTGGTCTCGAACGGCGCAATAGACGAGAAGATGTTCAACGACGCGAACGGCGAACATGTCGCCGTCTATTGCAAACTCGAACCTTTCATCAAACAGATTCGCGAAGCTCAAAACTGGCCAACATATATGGAGCATCTGGAAAAGGTGGTGATGAATGTCCCTAATATAGAAGACCGCCTTACCAGAGTTAGAGAAATGCTCAATCAGTTGAAAACAGCACGAGCCGCGGCATCGCAGTAACTGGCCGCAAATAGCGCGCTCGCGGTCGGCTGTTGTACAGATGCCTGTCGCTCTTTCATGAAACTTACAAGCATTGAATTCATCAAGAGCGCTTTTACCGAAGCCGATTGGCCGCGCGACGGACGACCGGAAGTGGCGTTTCTCGGACGCTCGAATGTCGGCAAATCCAGCCTGCTCAATTCCCTTCTTGGAGTTCGCGGAATCGCACGCACTTCGCGGACTCCGGGACGCACACAGGCACTCAATTACTTCCTTCTGAATAAGCGTTTCTATTTTGTCGACTTGCCGGGTTACGGGTTCGCGCGCGTGCCGAAATCGATAAGAGCGACGTGGGGAGAAATGGCATCAAGCTACCTTGCCAAGCGCACGGAGCTTATGCTATCAATTCAAATCGTAGATTCGCGTCACGAACCCACAACATTGGATTTGCAACTAGACGATTGGCTTCAACATAATGCGAAGCCGCGAATTGTTGTTGCCACAAAATCCGACAAGCTCTCGAACAATGAGTTGCGAAAGAATCTCGAGCGTGTCCGACGCACGCTGAACGCAGACCACGTTCTGCCATACTCTGCAGTTAGTGGTCGTGGGCGCGACGAAGTTTGGCGCATCATTGATGAAGCTCTCAATGTTCGGTTTTAGATTTTGTATTACCGACCAAGTCAGGTAGAATAATCCTGCTCAAAAAAACACAATCCCGAAATCGAAAATAAAGTCTAGAGTCCCCTTTTGCCCCATTGGATCTCTCATAATTTTGGTCAAGAAAGCCACGCGCGGGCAACGTTTGACATCGAGAAGCAGTCAAAAAAACCCAGCGCACATATGATTTATTGTCACGTTATAGGCGTTCAAGAGAACGTCGGTCCCTCGCGCATCAAAGGTAAAGGATAGCGACTCACACGTGCCTGCTCCAGGGTTTGCGCGCTCAAGATTCATTCCGGATTCGAATAATCATCGAGATGCTTTCGTTATCTTAAACATGGCGCGGCCATTGGCCGCAGAGTAAAGAATGTTGGAAGGAGCGGCGAAGATGAACGCCGCAATCGAGAAGAACTGAAATGTCACAACGTACACCACGCACACGCTCAAGCCATTCGCGCGGCGGCGATGCTCCGAACGGAGACGCAGCCGTTGCTACCGCCGAAGCTCCGCTGGATAAAGCTGAAAAAGGCTCTGGCGACGAGGAACGAGAGGTAAACACCGACGGAAAACCTCAAGAGCTCTTGAATCTGGCGGAATTGAAGGAAATGTCCATTTCCAAACTGACGCAGATCGCGAAAGGCATGGACGTTCCCGGCGCGACCGGCATGCGCAAACAGGAACTGATCTTTAAGGTTCTGGCGGCGCAAACGGAAAAGAGCGGTTTGATTTTTTCCGAGGGCGTTTTGGAAACATTGCCGGATGGATTCGGCTTTCTGCGCGCCCCCGAATACAACTATCTGCCGGGTCCCGACGATATTTACGTCAGCCCATCGCAGATTCGAAAGTTCGATTTAAGAACCGGCGATACAGTCAGCGGACAGATTCGACCGCCGAAAGAAGGCGAGCGTTACTTTGCTTTAATCAAGGTCGAGGCGATCAACTTTGAAGCTCCGGGCGAATCGCGCGACAAGGTTTTCTTTGACAACCTGACTCCGCTCTATCCGACCGAGCAGCTCCTGATGGAGACTGAGAAAGAGACCCTCGCGGCCCGGGTTATTGACCTGGTCACGCCGATAGGTAAAGGTCAGCGCGCGCTTATCGTCGCTCCGCCGCGTACTGGTAAGACGATGCTGCTCCAGACCATCGCCAATTCCATTACTCATAACCACCCGGAAGTAACGTTGATCGTTCTACTTATCGACGAGCGTCCGGAAGAAGTCACCGACATGCAACGCTCTGTGAACGGCGAAGTGATCTCGTCAACATTTGACGAACCGCCGACCCGGCACGTGCAAGTTGCGGACATGGTCATCGAAAAAGCCAAGCGTTTGGTCGAACACAAACGGGATGTTGTCATCCTGCTTGACTCGATCACTCGTCTCGCGCGCGCGCATAACGCCGTCGTTCCGCCGTCTGGCAAGATACTGTCGGGCGGTATCGATTCGAATGCTTTGCAGCGTCCAAAGCGATTCTTCGGCGCGGCTCGTAACATAGAAGAAGGCGGCAGCCTTACGATCATTGCCACGGCGTTGATCGATACGGGTTCGCGCATGGACGACGTAATCTTTGAAGAGTTCAAGGGAACTGGTAATTCGGAAATCCATCTTGACCGCCGCTTGAGTGATAAGCGCCTCTTCCCGGCGATCGACCTGCAGCGTTCGGGCACACGCAAGGAGGAGTTGCTTCTCAGCAAGGAAGACCTCAATCGCGTCTGGGTGATGCGCCGGGTGCTCAACCCGCTCTCGCCGGTCGAGCAAATGGAAGTCGTGCTGGAACGTCTGGAAAAGACGAAATCCAACGCCGAATTCCTTGCTTCGATGCAAAGCTAAACTGGTCTCGAGTTCCAGGTCCAAAGTCTCAAGTCCGGAGACCATGGACTTGGGACTTTGCTTTTGCGGCTTCCAGTTGACAAAACATCGCGCCGGTTCGCATAGTGAGTCTTCCAGGCTCTAATAATTTCATCAACCAGATAGAAGGCCCTTGTTGGGCTAAAAGAGAAAAGATTGCGAGTCGCCATTCTCTCATCCGAAGCTGTGCCTTTTGCCAAGACGGGTGGGTTGGCCGACGTCGCGGGCGCGCTTCCCAAGGCGCTGTTGGGGCACGGGGCGGACGCCAGTCTGGTTCTGCCGCTTTACGAACAGATCGATCGCAAATATTTACGCGAGCTGATCATTGATAACCTGGAAGTCGAGTGGCAGGGATCGACGCGAGCCCGCGTCTGGCACAGCGATGCCGCCGGCGCGCCTGCGTTTTTGATCGAAGCGCCAAAGTATTTTCAGCGAAATTCGATTTATGGTTTTCGCGATGATCACGAGCGTTTCGCGTTCTTCAGTCGCGCCGCACTCGCGTTGTTCAAGCGGTTAGGCTCGCCGCCGGATATCGTCCATTTGAATGATTGGCATACGGGTTTCGCTGCCGCCGAGCTTCGCACGCGCCGCTTTGTCGATCCGTATTACAGCCGCACGCGAACGCTTTTTTCGATTCACAATCTGGCTTACCAGGGCGCATTTGATCCGAAGGAGCTCGATTGGATGGGATTCGGGTCGCAGGATCGGCGTGAACCGTTCATGACGGACGGCGCTGCGTCGGCGCTAAAGGCCGGGCTCTTGACCAGCGACGCTCTTTCTACTGTAAGTCGTCGTTACGCGCTTGAGATTCAAACACCGGAACATGGGTACGGTCTTGAATGGATAGTACGCGCTCGCAACGATCGACTGATCGGAATTACCAATGGCGTCGATTATGATGTTTGGAACCCTGCGACTGACAAACATCTGGCCGCGCATTATCACGTTGATGATTTGTCCGGCAAGCGAATGTGCAAACTTGATCTGCTGCGCCGATTTGGATTGCCCGAAAATCTTGATCGACCGATCATCGCAACTGTTTCGCGATTGACCCCTCAAAAAGGGTTGGACCTGATTAAGGAGGCTGCTCGATCGATTCTGGAAACCGGAGCTACCTTTATCGCGCTGGGTTCGGGTTCGAAGGAGTACGAAGACTTTCTGCAGGCGATGCGCAATCACGCGCCGCGACAGGTCGGTGTCTACATCGGTTTCAACGATCCGCTGGCGCACCAAATCGAAGCCGGCGCCGACATGTTTCTGATGCCGTCGCTCTACGAGCCGTGCGGTCTGAACCAGATGTACAGCACGCGATACGGCACGGTGCCGATTGTTCGCGCAACCGGCGGACTCGACGACACTGTGCAGGACTTCGATCGAGTCAGCGGAACCGGCAACGGATTTAAGTTTGGTCCATACGCCGCCGGGCCGATGCTCGAAAAGATACTCGAGGCCCTTTATAATTATGCGGATCCTGAAACCTGGCGGAAGATACAGGTGAACGGAATGCACGTGGACAATTCCTGGCATGCTGCGGCAGGCAGGTACATGGACGTCTATCGGGCGGTTTCGAAGATGTGACCATGGCTGGTGCTGATGGGCTCGGCAGGCGAAATGTGAATTACCTTTTCTATTAGTAAACAAGGAGATAAAGAAGGAATGAGTGACAACGTACAAGAAGTTACAGATGGCAACTTTGAAGAAATCGTGCTGCAGTCACAACAACCTGTGCTGGTGGATTTTTGGGCCGCCTGGTGTGCGCCGTGTCGCATGTTGGCGCCGACAGTCGACGCCATCGCGGAAAAGTATGTGTCGAATGCGGTAGTGGTAAAGCTAAACGTCGATGACAATCCGTCGATTTCGCAGCGATACGGAATCAAAGGCATTCCTACTTTGATCCTTTTTAAGGGTGGCAAGGAAGAAGAGCGAGTCGTCGGCGCGACCAGCAAGGACGCTATCTCGCGCATGATTGACAAGCACGTAGCTGCGCCGAGCGCGTAACGCCACGACGTAGCGAGGTTTCGCGAGAGCCGGTGCTTTCACTCAGTGAATCTCGCGCGACTTTTGGTTGCGAACGGTTTAGAGATTGTTTCCGTTCGTTGCTTTGAATCTTTCCATCGGCTTTTTGCTTCATAGCTTCCCAAACGATGATTTCTACGCGACACCGGCGCGACCAACAGCGCTTCCTCGAAGAGAGACTGGCTGCGGCTAAGCGTTCGCGTGCGGTGGAGGATGCGCGGTTTCGCGCTCGGCAGGCACACGGAAAGCTTCGCCGGTTTGTCCACGCTAACTTTCGAAAAGAAGATGTTGTCGAATCGCTGAGTCTGCGACGCGGCGACTGTAATCGTTGCGGAGCGTGTTGCGAAATTCTCTTCAAGTGTCCGTTCCTGAAAAAGCATGACGACGGAACAACCACCTGCGGCATTTACGAAGACCGCCCGAACCAATGCCGGCTGTTTCCAATCGACCGGCGCGATCTGGAAGAAGTGCGTGGAAGCTGTAGTTTCTACTTCATCGAACGACCAGCAAAATTGGAAAAGGCGAGCTGAGGTTCGCTGCGGTTTTAGGTCAAAAAACAAAAACCTAAGACCGAAAGCCTAACAGGGTGCTGAAAAACTGAACGTTACAATTGATATTCTGTTTTGCAATCAGTTTTGGTTATCAGTAATGAGTAGTTTTCGTCGAATTATCGATCTTCCGAGTGGCTCATTTGCCACTTTCTTTCGCTTTCCTGAGCGAGCGGGGACAGTTTGGCCCGGATCCTCAGGTTACTGCCGACAGGTTTCTGATTCTCACCAGATTGTAAGCGGCGCTAGCGAACTTGAAGATCCAATCTACCAACTGCAAGCCTCGGTGGCGGGTCTTGCGCAACAGTCCGACGGTCTTCAGCCAACCGAAAATCTCTTCCACTCGTTTGCGTTTCCGTTGACTGACTTGATAACCAGGATGGCGAGTCGTTCGTTGATCGATGGCGCTGCCGCCGCGTCGTTTATCGTTTTGCGCTACGTGCGGCGTCACTCGTCGTTGCCGCAAGTCGCTGACGAAGCCTTTCGTGTCATAAGCCTTGTCCGCCGCCAACGTCACCCGCTTGTTTCGTTTACCCAACAACACCAGCGCCGTTTCGCGTTCCGCCGTACCGCTGGCCCTCGTCAGTTGCGCATTGATCACCAGGCCGTTGCGATTTTCCATCAGTACGTGTCCCTGATAAGCCAGTTTTGCTTCGCTCCCCTTGGTCTTCTTAAACAATCTCAGATCGCTGTCGGTAGTCGATTGATGCGTCTCATTCGAGCGCTTTTGACCGCGAAAGTTCACCGTCGGGTTGCCGGGATCATCCGGCTTGTCGTCGTGGCCGCTCCCCGACTGCTCCTTCGGCCGGAAGCTTTTCAGGCTGGCCCAGCCTTCCACCATCGTGCCGTCTACCGTGAAGTGTTCGTCCGAAAGCAACTCCTTTGTGCGGGCCAGTTCCAGCACCGCGGCGAAGAACTCTTCGGCGATTTCTCCCCGCAGCAACCGATCCCGGTTCTTGCTGAAGGTCGTAGCATCCCAGACCGCATCGTCCATATTCAATCCGACGAACCAGCGAAACAACAGGTTGTACTCCAACTGCTCCATCAGCATTCGCTCGCTGCGCACCGAGTAGAGCACCTGCAACAACAGTGCCCGCAGCAACCGCTCCGGCGCGATCGAAGGTCGCCCCGTGCGCGAGTACAACTGCGAAAAGCGCGGCGACAGTTGTTTGAAGATTTCATCCGTCATCTGGCGCAGCGGACGCAGCGGGTGATCCGACGGCACTCGTTGCTCCGGCGAAATGTAACTGTACATCGCCGCTTGTTGTTCGTTCTCTCCCCGCATCCTGTTCCTCCATCCTCGACGTTGGAACAGATTATAGTTGACCAAGATCAACTCGCGGGAGGAATGTTTAGTTTTTCAGCAGCCTGCTAAGACCCAAGAACATGATAATCGTCGTAATCGGCGCCCAGTGGGGTGATGAAGGAAAGGGTAAGATCGTCGACCTGTTGGCCGAGCGTTTCGATATTGTCGCGCGCTACCAGGGAGGCCATAACGCCGGTCACTCGGTCTACGTAGGCGACCGAGCTTTCGTCCTTCGTCTGTTGCCGTCCGGTGTGATTCATCCGGGCAAGGTCTGCGTGCTCGGCAACGGAATGGTCATCGACCCAAAGGCGTTTTTCGAAGAAGCCGATCAGCTGGCCGAAAAAGGAGTCTCGATCACTCCGGAGCGAATTCGAGTCAGCTCTCGTGCGCACCTGATACTTCCCTACCATCGCGCGCTCGACCACACCAGCGAAGAGAGGCTCGGCAACGAACGTGTCGGGACCACGCTTCGCGGGATTGGCCCAGCGTACGAAGACAAGGCCGGGCGCCGAGGCATTCGTGTAGCGGATGCCCTGGTTCCTGATGTCCTGCGTTCGCGAATCGAGCGAAACCTCGAAGATGCGAATCGAATCATCGAAGCCTACGGCGGAACACGGCTCGACGCGGACGAAATATTCAACGAGACTTCGGTGTATGCACAGCGGCTTGAGCCGTTCATCGCCGACACTACGCATTTCTTAAATCAAGCGGCCCGCGATGGCCGTACCATATTGATTGAAGGTGCGCAGGCTACATTGCTGGACGTAGACCACGGCACATATCCATTCGTGACGTCGTCAAGCACCACGGCCGGCGGAGCCGCGATCGGCACCGGGCTGGCGCCGCATCGCATAACGGGTGTGCTGGGAATCGTTCGCACCTACACTACTCGAGTCGGCGAAGGTCCGTTCCCGACTGAAATGCTCGAGGGCGAAGCCGAGATGGCCAACCTGATTCGCGAGCGCGGGCGCGAGTACGGCGCGGTAACGGGCCGGCCCAGACGTTGTGGTTGGTTCGACGCGTTCGCGACTCGCTACGCCGCGGACATCAACGGGTTCTCTTCAGTAGCGCTGACAAAACTGGATGTCCTGGATACGTTGGACGAGATCAAAGTCTGCACGGGCTATCGTATCAACGGAAGCGACATCGCATCGTTCCCTGCCGTGTCCCAGGACCTGCGGCGAGTAGAGCCTGTGTACGCGACTCTTCCAGGATGGAAGTCTTCCACAGTTGGAATAACCGAGCTCGACGCCTTACCCGAAGCCGCACGAAAGTACGTTGATTTCCTTTCCGACCAGATCGGTGTCGAGATAGGGATGATTTCCACCGGACCTGAACGAGATCAAACGATCATCGTACGCGACTCGGCGGTCGGCGGATGGCTCGCGGTTTGAGTCTACTCAATTTCAGCCCAAACAAATCAGTACCATCTGCGGTAGCGGATGGATCATTCGTTCAATTCATCGTCCCATCCAGTCAGTTTCATCGCGGCCGTTATTGTGGCTGAGCAAGAAGTACGAACCACGAAACACACTAAGCCGTTGCGAACAACACGAAACAAGAGCCGAGTTTGCTTCGTGTGATTTTGATTTTTATCCTTCGTGTACTTCGTGGTTACGGGTCGCGCTCTTGTTAACCAGTGGGAAGGAGGTCCTGACACTGACCTGGTACGCCGGTATTGACTTCACTCCGTATCTCGAATCTCCTAATGTATAATTCCGGCATGAAGAAGCGTGAAAAGAAACGACTAAAGGAAGCGATACAGAAGGAAATATCCGAGCGTTCGGACAAAACCAAGACACCGGCATTCTCGCCAACTGCCAAAAAACTGCCTGAAAGTCGCGGATTTACCGCAAGACCAGATAAGAAACGCGGCTAGGCGGCGAAGCAAAAAGGCCTTCGGGTGCGGTTTTAGAGGCCTAAATTGACAATCACGAACCGCGTTGCGTAAGATGCCTCAGCACCGAATCCCTACCGTTTTTTGTGTGGGCCGATAGCTCAGTCGGTAGAGCAACTGGCTTTTAACCAGTGGGTCGCAGGTTCGAGTCCTGCTCGGCTCAAATCCCATTAAACTCCCCAAGTCTTAAATCTACTATCAGAACGATTATTATGAGATTTCGAAAATTAGCCGCCGTCTTCGCGGTTTTGTCGCTGAGTGCGATCACTTTCGCACAGGATCAGGTCTTCGATCAGAAGATAAAGAAGTTCGATAACAGCAGTCGCTTCGGCTATAGGTACGACAGAACGAAGGATCGGACCGGTGTGGCCGTCGGTTCATTCAAAGTCAGCACCGCGGGTGAAAGTTCTCTCACCGGCTCCGGGATGCACATGAGTGCGGGGTTTGAATTCTCGGGCCAGTCTTTGAAACATCGACCGGGCTGGTTTTATTTGAGATTTACTTCGACGAGCTCGTCCTGGCGATTCTTCAACAATCGAGATTTGTATGCGGTGATTGACGGCGAGCGCATTTCGCTGGGCACGACAGAGCACAGTGGAAAGGCGGGCTCACGTGTGGGTGGATTGATGGGAGGTATTGGCAGCGGGAATTCGTTCGTCATTGAGGACCTGACCTATTCCGTGACTCCCGAAGTGTTTGGTAAGTTGGCCAACGGCAAGAAAGCCGAACTTCAGATCAACGGCTACACGGTTAAGCTCAAGAAAGAGCACCATCAAGCCTTGCGCGATTTGATGATCCTGGCCGAGCCATAAGAATTTTTATGCGAACGATCGGATTAGTTATGCTCAAACGCCAGGTTCCAAAGTGATATCCCATGGGTCGAAACGCAAACGGCGATGGCGCGAACACCAGGAAAATCAGACGGCTTACTAACACCTCACTGACACGCGGGTTGAACGAGCTGGCGAAGGTTGACCCCGACCTCTCGCTAATCTACAGAGAGCTGGGCAAACCACCGCTGTGGCCGCGCGATCCGGGATTTCCCGCGCTTCTCTACATCATTCTCGAACAGCAGATTTCGCTTGCCGCAGCCGCGGCCGCTTTCAACAGACTTCTGGCCGTGGCTTCCCCGCTCACGCCCGAGCGTTTTCTCCAGCTTGATGATGTGGAACTGAAGGCGGCTGCGTTTAGCCGGCAGAAGATCGTCTACGGTCGCATCCTGGCTGAAGCAGTTGCAGATGGAACGCTTGATCTGGATGCGCTGCATCATATGGATGACGAATCTGTTCGAAGCGAGTTGATGAAGATCAAGGGCATCGGGCATTGGACCGCGGAGATATACCTGCTGCGTTCGCTGGTGCGGCTTGACGCCTGGCCCAGCGGCGACCTGGCTCTGCAGATCGCGGTTCAGGAGGTAAAGCGTTTGCCGAATCGGCCGGGACCGGCGGAGCTGGACCAGATCGCAATGAAGTGGCAGCCGTGGCGAGCGGTGGCTGCCCGGCTGTTGTGGAACTATTACCTGCACAAACCGTCGCGTAACACTTTGTTCGCATCGCCGGGGTAGAGTTTGGGGAGGAGGCTCTTTGTGCCTCGAGTATTTCTTTGCTTTGCGACTTTGTGAGGGACAGCGACGTTTCACGCAAAGGCGCAA
This sequence comes from Pyrinomonadaceae bacterium, assembly GCA_963702045.1. Taxonomy (GTDB): domain Bacteria; phylum Acidobacteriota; class Blastocatellia; order Pyrinomonadales; family Pyrinomonadaceae; genus JACMLC01. The sequence continues at coordinate 1,378,992 of OY969701.1, read as the reverse complement.
AGCAAAGAAATACTTAAGACGCGAAGGGTTGAGGTCGAGGTCTTCAAAGCAGCAATCGCTGCCTGACAACAGATGGAACCGTTCTTCTATTTACTATTCACCATTACCATTGACCACCTGCACCGCGTCGGCTCAAGTTTTTCTCTACAAATGCTCTGCTAGTATGGTATTTATGTAACAAAGGAGGTCCCCTGAATGGCTTTGAACGGCCGGGTATTATTACTGAATTTTTCTTACGAACCGTTGGGCACTGTCGGCGTGGCGCGTGCCATGTGCCTGAGTTTGAAGGGCACTGTCTTTGTCGAAGAGAACGACGGTGATCGTGTGCTTCACTCCCCCCGCGCGACGTTTCGCGTTCCCAGCGTGATACGGCTTCGCTTTTATATAAACGTGCGCCGGCGCCGCGAGGCCTCGGGCATGAAGCGTCTGCGGATCTACATGCGCGACAAGTTTCGTTGCCAGTATTGCGGTGACAAGAAGAATGCTACCGAGCTAACGCTCGATCACATCCTTCCGCGCTCGCGCGGCGGCGACAACTCGCCCGTCAATATCGCGACGGCGTGTATTGCTTGTAACAATCGAAAAGGCAGCCGCACTCCGGATGAAGCGCGCATGCCTCTTCTGACTTCACAAACGGCTTTGCGAATGAAGCTCGAACGCGTAGTGCTCTGTCACTACGCCGAAGCGCGACCGGAGTGGCGGAAGTATTTGTTTCTCGACCACCCGGACGATGCGCTCACGGTCGATGTGAAGACTGCTTAGAAAAACGGAGCGGAGGTTTCCCTTCCGCTCCGAATCCACCTTGGTTCCTACCTCCGGTTATCGCGCTTTCCTCGCTGAATACAGTCCATCAAAAACGTACTCCATATCGCCACTCTGATTTGGCACGAACATCAAATCACTTTCAAGCGAGTTTCCGAACGAAAGTCGATTCGCAGCAGTTTTGCTTAAGACCATTTCGCCGTCCGGTTGCTTGTAGACCAGCTTTCCGTCTTTGATCACGATTTCCCAGGTTTGCGGGCCGTTCACGTACTTGCCGGCAAAGCGCGCCATGTCTTCACTGCTGAGCGGTGAGGCGGCCTTGGCCGGCTCGGGAGTTTCGGGATTCAACTTCACAAACATCTCGATCGCCTTGTTGCGGCTTCGAGGCATTGTTTGGCCGCTGGTGTTGCTAACAACTATCACGGCCCATTTCTGATCCGGCATCATCTGAATCATCGAACCGTATCCGCGGCTGAACCCGCCGTGCATCAACACACGCACGCCCCTGTACGGAAAGTTCAGGAGTCCGTAGCCATAGCCCGCGTCCGGATCGCCGGGCATGGGCGTGTATTTTCCGTGCATCTTCGCAACTACGTCGGCGGGAATAGCCTGCTTGCCTTCCAGCTTTCCTCCGTTCAGCATCGCGATTACAAACCGCGCCAGTTCGCCGATGTTCGAATAGATCGATCCGGCCGGCCATTGCGCGACGTTGTTGTAAGCCGGGCGTATCACCTTCGCAGGCTCTTTTCCGGAAACGCCGTGGCCCATCGCGAGCGGGTACGTGATCGCAACCAGCGGCCGCAACGTCGTCCGATCCATCCCGAGCGGTTGAAAGACAAGCTCGGCCATCGCGTCCGCATACGGCTTCTTCGTGATCTCTTCGATCAGGAAGCCGGACAACCAAAACCCAGCGCTTGAATAAGAATAGATCTGTCCGGGTTCGGCGAAGCGCACGCTGTCGTTCCAGCTGCGAACCATTCGGGAAAGCGCCTCGTCGTCCTGCGAAACCGGCGCCTGAATGTCTGCCACGCCGCCGGTATTGCTTATGAGTTGGTGCGCGGTTATGCGCGCAAGGTTGGGATGGAGACCCTTGGCATAATTTCCGATCGGCTCGTCGAGTTTGATTCGGCCCTGTGCGGCCAGACTCACCAGAGCGATGGCCGTGAACATTTTGGTCGTGGAGCCAAGCCGGAAAAGCATATCTGGAGTTACCGGAGAACCGGATTCGACGCTGGCTGCGCCGAATGCTTTGGCGTAGACGACACGATCGCCGCTGATGATGCAGATCACGGCGCCGGGAGTCCGGGTGTCGGCTAGTTCTTTTTGAACTACGGCTTCGAGTTGGGTGAAGTCGTGGCTAGGGGTTTGGGCCAGCAGAATAGAAGGACAAAGCAGCGCGGCGATCCAGGCTGATGCAAAGTAAATAATGCCAGCTTTCGAGAAAGGTAGTTTCCGATTCATTTGTGCTTTTCTAAGTTGAGTTGTGTAGGAATCTTGAATCAAGGGAACCAGGTTATAACCACGAATCGCACGAAGTGAAAGCGAACGAACCACACCTAAACGAATTGAACGTGATGTAGATTGAAAGGCCGTTTTGTGTGGATTCGACCTGGTGTTCGTGTGTTTCGTGGTTAGTCTGAAATCATCGCTTCCCTTCGAGGTTGAAAGTCGGTTTTCGCGCTTCGCGCTCACTGCAGGCGAGCCGCCTGCGCTCCTTTAATAGAAAAAGCGGCACGCATGTTTGCGATTACACGCGTGCCGCTCTCGAGTCCCCAGTGATGATCGATTTACGCTCCGCCGATGGTTGCTTCTGAGATAAGCAGGCTCGGACCCGCTGATCCGCCGAACTTGAAGCTCAGGTCGTTGCCGACCATGGTTATGTTCTTAAGAAGCTTGGTCAGATTTCCGGCCAGGGTAATCTCCTGTACCGGGTAGGTGATCTCGCCCTTCTCGATCCAGAATCCGTTGGCGCCCTGCGACACGTCGCCGGTAACACCATTGAATCCAAATCCGAAAAGCGAAGTTACGTACAGCCCGCTCTTAATGCTCTTGATCATTTCCTTCGGATCGGTTGCACCATTCTTGATGAACAGATTGGTAGAACCGACACCGGGATTCGATTGATAACTGCGAGCCGCGTTGCCCGACGGTTTCAGGTTCAGCCGGCGCGCCGAGTACGAATCGCAAACGTAATTCTTGAGCACGCCGCCTTCTACTATTGTTACCTGCGACGACTTCACGCCCTCGGCGTCGAACGGTCTGGAGGCGGGGCCATCTGCCATCGTCGCGTCGTCCACGATCGAGATCAACGGCGATGCAATCTCGCTTCCGATCTTGTCGATAAGAAACGACGACTTGCGATAAATGCTTCTGCCCGACGCTGCTCCGAATACCCAGCCAACCAGTTGTCCTGCGACCAGACGGTCGATTACAACCGGCGCGGTTTGCGACTTCGCCTTCTTGCCACCGAGTTTGCTGATCGTACGGCGGGCGGCCTCTTCGCCCACCGACTTCGCCGAATCCAGCTTGCTGACAAACCGATCGAACGTAAACCAGCCGTCGGTCTGCTTGATGCCATTTTCTTCGGCCATCAAGGTGACATTCAAACTGGCGGTGGTGGATTTGTATTGCCCGACAAATCCGTCCGAATTCGCGAGGGTGGACTGGAACGTGCCGTCGAACCAGTTTGTCCCTCGTGTGTTGGTGATTCGCTTATCGTAGGCGCGGCCGGCGGCTTCGGCGGCCTTTGCCATCTCGATCTTCTTCTCCGGCGAAAGCTTTGCCAGCGATTCGTCGAACAATGCCAGATTGCCGTTGTAGGTGCCCAGATATTCTTTCGGCGCGAGTCCGTTGAACTTGTCCGCGCCCGAAATCCTGACGATCTCCAGGGTTTCCTTGACCAGGCTCTTAACCGACTTGTCTGTAAAGTCGGTCGTGAAAGTCAGGGCCGTCGCATCGTTTTTGAAGATGCGCATTCCGAGCCCCTTGCTGATCGATTGTTGAAGCTTCTCGATCGCGCCCATGCGAATGGTGGTGTTGAATTGCGATCCGTTGACGATGTAAACGTCGCAGGCATCGGCGCCCTGTTTTTTGAATTCCGAAACAATTTCGGCAGCAAGATTTCTGTAGTCTTCCATAGCGGCCTCCTTAAGCTTTCCTTGTTTTGGTGCCGCCGACCGTGATCTCAGACACCTTGACGGTTGGGATTCCCATTCCGACGGGAACGCTTTGACCGCTCTTACCGCAGGTCCATCCGCCGTCTGTGAACTTCAGGTCATTGCCGACCATGGTGACTTTCGTCATCACGTCCGGACCATTGCCGATCAACGTCACGCCCTTCAACGGCGCGGTGATCTTGCCGTTCTCGATCAAGTAGCTTTCGGTCACGGCAAAGTTGAAGTCGCCCTTTGTGATATCGACCGAACCGCCGGCAAAGCGTTTGGCGTACACGCCGCGCTCAACCGACTTGATGATCTCCTCCGGATCCGACTTGCCGGGCAGCATGTAGGTATTGGTCATTCGCGGCATCGGCGCGTAGTTGTAAGACTCGCGACGGCCATTGCCGGTGTTTGCAACACCCATCTGTTTGGCGCTGATGCGATCGTGCATGTAGCCGCGCAGGATGCCGTTTTCGATAAGCGTCGTCGCCGCGGGCGCGTTGCCTTCGTCGTCAACGTTGATAGTGCCGCGCATATTTTCGAATGTGCCTTCGTCGACGACGGTACAAAGCTCCGAAGCTACTTTCTCTCCAACTCTTCCCGAGAAATTAGCGAGCTTCTTGTAATTGAAGTCGGCTTCGAGACCGTGGCCCACTGCTTCGTGAAGCAAGATTCCGCTGTCTGCATTTCCGAGCACGACTGTCTGCGGTCCGGCCTCGGCTTCCTGCGCACTGAGATTCAACACGGCCAGCCGTGCAGCCTCCTTGGCGATCGCCGCGGAGTTTCGCTTCTTTGCGAAATACTCAAGTCCGATTCGCCCGCCGCCGGCATCGTAACCGTTCTGTCGTTGCGATCCGTCTTCCGCGATACAAGTCGCTGAGAAAAGGAAAAGCGGCTGCATATCCTGCCAGCTAACTCCGTCCGAGTTCGCGTACGCCAGATACTTGACCTCGTCGTTGAACCCGAGCTGCACGCGAATGATCTTCGAGCTAAATGCTTTCGCAGCGGTGTTGGCTTCGTGAATGAACGAGAGTTTCTTGTTCAAATCCGACGTGGTGGCCAGCTCGCCGATCGGATACAGATTGCGCGGTCGAATCTCGCCGATGGCCTTGGCTTTGATTTTCGCGTTCTTGTCGTTGGCAATCGCCGCCGCCGCGTTCGCCGCCGAGGTCATACTCGCCATCGACAGATCTTCCGAAAACGCGAAGCCGACCTGGTCGCCCTTGATGGCGCGGATGCCGACGCCCTGAACGATGCCCCGACGCGCCGATTTGACCATGTCTTCTTCGAACGAAAGGGTCGAGGTTATGGTGTACTCGAAAAAGAGATCCGCGAAGTCCGCACCGCGCGAAAGGCAGGTGGCGAGCAGCTTGTCCATCTCGGCCTTGTCGACCTTAAAATAGGTGTCCAGGATTGGAAGGTTCTTTCCTGGGTTTTCTCCCGCGATGATCTTTCCGAGCCAAAGGTCGCTGGCGGCCATGGCTGCCATGGCGAACGAGCCCTTCAGCATGAACTCACGTCGTTGCATACGCTTCTCTCTTCTTTCCCGGAGCAGTCAGGACCTGCTCCGCATCAGGGTTTACATCGGGCAATTGGTTACGCTTGGTAAATGACAATGAAGTTTAAGACGAGGCCGATTTCTCAAAGCCGATGGCTTTTTGCGTTGCCGGCCAACTGGGCCGCTCAACACGTCCTGCCATCCTATCTTATGGGGGAAGTATAGTTGCGATTTCCTAAGAAAAGAAAGCATTATGTGATTAGCAGGGAGAAATTTGTGACGAGAGATAGCGACTGTGGGACGAGCCGCAAGCCGGGCCGGGCCGTATTCCAGCCGCGCCGCACAACTGGGAAGGCTTTTTCGTCATCGGACCCTTGAAGATTACCTCAAGCGCTTTCGATAACCTCCCCCCAAATTTAACAAACCAGAGGGAAAACCCAATACTGGTGCAGTCTCATGTCGGCCTTAGATACTGCTAAACACAGTGTACGGAACCACGAAACACACGAAGACGCGTCGAAACTACACGAAGGACGGGCAATTCCTCTGTTTCGTGTGAATCTGCCTTGCTCGTTTCGTGTTTTTCGTGGTTCCGTCGGCTGAAGCTTCACTAGTCGATCCTTAAAGAAGTTTTCAAACTGCACCAAGGACCGAAAACCCAATATGAATCGTCCCAGGTTCGCGATCTGTCTGCTGCTCATATGTGCCATCTATCTCGGCGCCATTCCCAAACAAACCGCCTCGTTAGCTGAGACGACGGCCGGCCAGACGTCCAGTGAAAGCGGCCCAAAAGGTCTGCGTTTCCGGCTGAGCGAAGGAGTCGAGAAATCCGACGCTCCAACCGACGGTAACGTTGCGCCGGCCGCTCAATTGCCCGAGGCCGAGACACAGCAGATTTTGCGGCGTATCCCTCCGATAAAGTCCGAAGCCACCGACGAGCAGGACTTTGCGTTGCGCGATCGCTCGCTTCCCCCGCCCCGTACCGGACAAATTGTTAGAACCGCTTTTCCGCCGCCGGTCCCTTCTTCACTACCGGATCAGGTTTTCTCCGGCCCGCTTGAAGTTCTAAGAGTTTCACCGGAAGGCGAAGTGGCACTGGCGCCACGACTGAGCGTCACGTTTTCGCAACCGATGGTGGCGCTGACGTCGATCCAGGATTTGGCGGCGAACGAAGCGCCGGTGCGATTGTCGCCACAACCGCAGGGACGTTGGCGCTGGATCGGAACGAAGACGCTGCTGTTTGAGCCGGACGTTCGTCTGCCAATGGCGACTGAGTATTCGGTGACAGTTCCCGCCGGGACCAGGTCGGCGAACGGAGCAGCGCTGGCCGCCGCTCGCACGTGGAAGTTTGCTACGCCACCACCGCAAGTAAAAAACATGTATCCGCAGGACGAACCTCATCGTCGAAATGCCATGATCTTTATTGAGTTCGACCAAAAGATCGACCCTGCGACTGTGCTGAGCAAGACCCGGGTTCGAGTCGGCGACGCGGAACTCAGAACGAGACTGGCAACCGCAGACGAAGTCGCTGCCGACGAGTCGGTTCTCGAAATGAGTAAGCGCGCTGAACCGGGACGTTGGGTTGCACTGCGCGCGATCGATAAAAACGGAGACACCGCCAACGCACTACCCGCGGACGCCATTGTCACGGTTTCGGTCGAGTCGGGCACGTCGTCGCTCGAAGGCCCGCGTACCACAGTCAAAGAACAGAGCTTCACTTTCAAAACCTACGGTCCGCTTCGCGTTGTCGAATCCCGCTGCGGTTACCTTCAGACCTGTTCTCCTTACGACGTGTGGTCGATCGCCTTTAACAACCCGATCGATTCGAACGCGTTCGCCAACTCACAAATTCGGGTCGAACCGGAAGCGCCCGGATTGAAGTTCACGGTTAATGGAAGATCGTTGCAAATCCAGGGTCCCAAGCGCGGACGGACGACCTACAAGGTAACGCTCGATGCATCACTGCGCGACGAGTTTGGCCAGACGCTGGGCAAGCCGGAAACGCGTACTTTCGATGTCGGCTCTGCTCCTTCTATCCTGACCACCTCCACCGGAGGTCCGCTTGTGGTTCTGGATCCGGCGGCCGCAGCTCGGTTTTCCGTCTACAGCGTCAATTACAACAGCCTCAAGGTGCGGATCCATTCTGTCACGCCCGATGATTGGAATAAGTACTTTGAGTACATGCGAGAGATGAACTACGGAAACCGGGCGCGGAAGATTCTTAAGCCGCCCGGTCGCCTGGTCGTTTCAAAGAGTGTTGAGGTCAAAGCTGACCCGGACGAACTGGTCGAGACGCGTATTGATCTCAGCGCCGCATTGGAAGATGGATTGGGGCAGGCGATCTTGATCGTCGAACCGCCGATCCCGGATCCGACCGGCAGAAACGGCCGGCAGCGAGTCGACGCATGGGTGCAGGCGACGAATATCGGCCTCGATGCGTTCGTTGATCATTCGGAGTTAGTGGGCTGGTCGAACTCGCTTAAGGATGGAAAGCCGCTGGCAAATGTCGAGCTGACGATTCATCCATCCGGCGTAAAGGGGTTGACGAGCGACGATGGAATCGCGCGTTTGGCGCTGCCGCAGAGCCAAAAGGAAAACGTACTTGTTGCCCGACAGGGTCGTGACATTGCCATCCTTCCAGAGAATCTCTATTTCTGGACTCAGGGCGGCGCATGGTTCAGGAAGAGCACGAGTGACGCGCTTCGGTGGTACGTATTTGATGATCGAAAGATGTATCGGCCGGGTGAAGAGGTTCATGTCAAAGGCTGGATCAGGCGAATCGGAGCGGGTCAAACCGGCGATATCGGGCCGCTCGACGGAGCAGTCAAGAGCGTTAGCTATGTTCTAAAGGACTCGCGCGGTAACGAGAGCGGAAAAGGCTCTATTCAAATCAATGCGCTGGGCGGCTTTGATACTTCCTTCAAACTTCCGGCGACGATGAACCTCGGTTACGCGACGCTGGAACTCAAGGCACTCGGTACCCTATCGGAAGGGGCGGACTACGGGCATGCCTTTCAAGTCCAGGAATTTCGGCGCCCCGAGTTCGAAGTAACCGCACAGGCCAGCGAGGGTCCGCACTTCGTCGGCGGCAGTGCGACGGCGACGGTCAACGCGGCCTACTACGCCGGCGGCGGATTGCCGAACGCCGAAGTCAATTGGCGAGTGACATCGACGCCGGGATATTTCACGCCACCCAATCGTTCCGATTTCACTTTCGGCAAATGGATTCCCTGGTGGAACCCGTTTAGCAACAACGACAACGAAAGCCACACCGAGACGTTGGTTTCACGTACGGATGGGTTGGGGAAACACACCCTCCGGATCGATTTCGACGCGGTCAATCCGCCGCGTCCTTCGCAGGTGTCGGCTCAAGCCAGCGTCACCGACGTCAACCGTCAGGTGTGGACGGCCGAGGCAACCATGTTGGTCCATCCGGCCGACCTTTACGTAGGATTGCGCAGCCCGCGTACGTTCGTCCAAAAGGGCGAGCCGCTTATCGTTGAATCGATCGTCACAGATCTTGATGGGAAAGCCGTCGCGGGCCGCGAAGTACGTATGCGCGCGGTGTTGCTGGATTGGGTTTACAAAAATAACGAGTGGCGCGAGGAAGAATCGCATCCGCAGGATTGCGTTGTTCAATCGACGGTCGATGTAGCCAGGTGCACGTTCAAGTCAGACCAAGGCGGAAGGTATCGCGTGACGGCTTCGATCATGGACGACCGCGGACGACCTAACGAGAGCGAACTGACGTTGTGGGTCGCGGGCGGCAAGCTTCCCCCCAAACGGAACGTCGAACAGGAAGCGGTCGAGATGATCCCCGATCGCCAGGAACACCAGCCCGGCGACGTGGCGCAGATCCTGGTTCAGGCTCCCTTCTTTCCGGCGGAAGGCGTGATGACGTTGCGACGCAGCGGAATCGTGAAGACAGAGCGATTCACAATGGCAACGGCCTCGCACACTCTTAAGATCCCGATCGAGGAAAGCTACTTGCCGAACATTTATGTGCAGGTTGATCTGAACGGCGCAGCTGCGCGGACAGATGACAAGGGCGAAGTCCTCGAGAAGCTTCCCAAGCGACCGGCGTATGCGACCGGCTCGCTGAACCTGACGATTCCGGCCGTATCGCGGCGGCTTAACGTGACCGCGACGCCGACGGTCAAGACGCTCGAACCGGGAGGCGAGACGACGGTTAACGTAGATGTGAAGGACTCTGCAGGCCGGCCGATCAGCAATGGCGAGGTCGCGGTCGTCGTGGTCGACGAGGCGGTATTGGCCCTGAGTGCCTATAAGTTAACAGATCCGCTGTCAGTTTTTTATGCGGCGCGCGGAACCGAGACGACTGATTATCATCTGCGCTCGTATGTGAAGCTCGCCGATCCGTCAGATTTAGTCCTCGCGAACCCCGGAGAACCCACAGCCAACTTCTCCGTCACCAATCAGGTAACCGTCACCGGTTCAATCGAGGAAAACCGAATAGAGTCGCTCCCGTTGCCCAAGCGCTCGTACGACAGTTTGACGTTGTTGAGGGCGGCAAGCCCACCCGATGCTACGTCGCAGCAAATTCGAGTGCGCGAAAACTTCAACGCGCTGGCGGTCTTCGCTGCATCCGTGCCGACCGACGCCGCCGGGCACGCGCAGGTCAAAGTTAAGTTACCCGACAACCTGACTCGCTATCGCGTGATGGCCGTCTCGGTGGCAGACGGCAAGCAATTCGGCTCGGGCGAATCGTCGATCACCGCAAGAATGCCGTTGATGGCTCGACCATCTGCGCCGCGCTTTTTGAACTTCGGTGACAAGTTCGAATTGCCCGTGGTGCTGCAAAACCAAACCGATTCGCCGATGACGGTTGACGTGGCAGTTCGAGCGACAAACGCCGAATTGACCGCCGGAGCCGGTCGCCGCGTAACCGTCCCCGCCAACGATCGGGTCGAAGTGCGTTTTCCAACCAACGCCAACAGCGCCGGTACGGCCCGGTTTCAGATAGCCGCTGCATCGGGTCGCTGGTCCGACGCTGCTGAGATTTCGCTGCCGGTTTGGACACCCGCGACAACGGAAGCGTTTGCGACCTACGGCGAGATCGATCAGGGAGGCATTGCGCAGCCGGTCAAAGCCCCGCCGGATGTCTTCACACAATTCGGCGGTCTGGAGGTTTCGACTTCGTCGACTCAGTTGCAGGAGCTGACCGACGCGGTCCTTTATCTGACTTCGTATCCGTATGAATGTTCAGAGCAGGTGTCGTCGCGGGTCCTGGCGATTGCGGCGCTTCGCGATGTGCTGGCGGCTTTCAAAGCCAAGGGCTTGCCGAGTCCGGATGAAATGAAGGCCGGCGTTGCGCGCGACATCAAACGGCTGTCGGGAATGCAGAATGAAGACGGCGGCTTCCCATTCTGGAGGCGAGGCGATTATTCATGGCCTTATCTCAGCATCCACGTTGCGCATGCATTGGTCAGAGCCAGGGCCAAAGGCTTTGATGTGCCGAATAACATGATCGAGAAATCTCGTGAATATCTGCGAGACATCGATGATCACATTCCGAATTATTACAGCAAGGAAGCGCGCCAGTTTCTGACCGCGTACGCGTTGAACGTGCGTTATCAAATGAAAGATGCGGACGTCGACGCAGCGCGCGAGCTTATTGAAGATGGACCGCTTGAAGAGCTTCCGCTTGAGGCAGTCGGATGGCTCTTGCCTTTGATGTCCGGCACGAACGAGATCGGAAACCTCCGCCGTCATTTGAACAACCGTGTCACCGAAGAAGCCGGGACAGCACACTTCGTAACCTCCTACAGCGACGGCGAGCATCTGTTGCTTCATTCGGCGCGACGCGCGGACGGCATCATCCTCGAATCGCTTATCGGCGATCAGCCGGCGAATGATTTGATCCCGAAAATTGTCCGCGGACTGTTGGCTCACCGGACCGCAGGCCGATGGGCAAATACGCAGGAGAATGCTTTCGTTCTGCTTGCGCTGGATCGTTACTTTGCCGCTTACGAAAAGACGACGCCGAACTTTGTCGCGCGCGCGTGGCTGGGTGATCGGTTCGCAGGCGAACACAAATTCAAGGGACGAACGACCGAGCGCTACAACGTGAATGTGCCGATGCGTTACCTGGCAGAGTCGCCGAATGCGCAGAATCTGGTTCTGAATAAAGAGGGTGCAGGCCGGCTCTACTATCGATTGGGGATGCAGTACGCGCCGAAGAGTTTGAAGCTGGCGGCAGCGGATTTTGGTTTTACGGTGGAGCGCGCTTACGAAGCGGTCGACAAACCGGACGATGTTCGCCGCGATGCCGACGGAACCTGGCACATCAAGGCCGGAGCGAAAGTGCGCGTGCGATTGACCATGGTGGCGCCCGCGCGTCGATATCATGTTGCGTTGGTCGATCCGTTGCCGGCGGGATTGGAAGTCATGAATCCGGAGCTGGCGGTGACGGGCACGGTTCCCAAAGACGAAAAAGACCAGAACGCGAATCGAGGTTGGTGGTGGTGGCGACAATGGTTCGAACACCAGAACATGCGAGACGAACGAGTGGAAGCATTCACTTCGCTGTTATGGGAAGGAGTGTATGACTATTCGTACGTCGCGCGGGCTACAACACCGGGCGTGTTTGTCGTTCCGCCATCCAAGGCCGAAGAGATGTACCATCCGGAGACCTTCGGGAGAGGATCGACGGATAGGGTCGTGGTTGAGTGAACAAGAGATTGATATCGGTGCTGATTGTGGAACCCATTGTGGGAACTTTTAGCAAACTACTTTTTGGGAAAGCTGTGAACTAAACCAAACGCAGTCAGGAAGGGGACCCTGTCCCCGCTTTGAGATTTTTTCTTTGGATTTCAGATATTGGAGTTGGAGCGGGGACAGGGTCCCCTTCCTGACTGCGAGTGAATTGACCTGAGTAGTCGGCTTGAAGCTTGATGAGTAATCGCAATCAACCGGTGAATTAGAATTCAAACCGCCGGTTGCGCTAACGAACGAATTCACCGGATAATCCTTCGCATGTTACGTCAACGAACGGTACGTGCAATCGCGATCACGCTGATGGTTATCGTCAGTGTCGCAACGATCCTGGGCTGGAGCTTCACTTACGAAGGCCAGGGGCGACCACGCTGCTCGACTTGTTATAGCGACTGCCCCGTTATACCCGGCGAGTTGCCGTTCCTGCCTTAGCCGCTCACCGCAGACTCAAAATCCCTACCGCGGCAATGGCTGCTCCAAATTCGCCAAGCCATAAGCCAGCACCGCCATCACCGCAGAATTCAATCTCAGCTCGTGCGGATCAATCTTATCCAGCGTATCGGCCTCGGTGTGGTGATAATTGAAATAGGTCCTTGTGTCCTGCCACAGCCCCAACGACGGGACGCCGCCGTTGAACAACGGGATCAAGTCGGCTTCGGGCGATTCATTCGCCCATTCCGCCAGCCCGGCGCCCGACTCACGCAGTACCTTGGAAATCTCAGCAAAGTACGGTTCCATCTCGCGTTTCCCAGCAAAGTAAAACCCGAGCGGATGCCCTGCGCCTCGATCGCTTTCAATCGCCGCAAAATGATTCGCCAGATTTTTTTGCTGGTTTACTGCGTAAGTACGACCGCCCACCAGTCCGTTCTCTTCGTTCATCCACGCGATGAATCGTATGGTGCGTTTCGGACGCAGCCCAAGTTTTTTGATCACGTACGCTGCTTCCATCGCGATAGCGACGCCCGACGCATCGTCAATTGCTCCTGTTCCAAGATCCCATGAATCCAGATGGCCGGAAACGATCACGATCTGTTCAGGATGCTCGCTGCCCACGATGTCGGCAATTACGTTATGGCTGACGGCATCGGGAAACTGTTTCGGAGTCAGGACCAAACGCATGCGAACAGTTCCCTGTGTCGCAAGATAGGCAAGCAGCTCCGCGTCTTCGTTCGATAGCGCGGCGGCGGGAATCTTCGGCGCATCATCCGCGTAACGCACCGAGCCCGTATGCACCAACCGGTATTGCGATCCGCCGACGGAACGAATCAACGCCGCAGTCGCGCCCAATCGAGCCGCCTCCGACGCGCCCCTCCCGCGATACCCGACAGCTTCGCCGTATGCATTTCCGCCAAACCCCAGCTCGGCCATCTGTTGGTCGAACTTGTGATTGAAGACAACGATCTTGCCTTCAACTTTCCTGCGACCGAGCGCGGTCAGTTCATCAAAGCTCTTGACGACCACAACCTCGGCGGTCAATCCGGAATCCGGCGTCGCGACGCTTCCGCCAAGCGCGGTCAGGACGACTTTCTGCGTGGTACCGGGGGCCATGCCCGGAAACATCACCAGAGCTCCCGTTTCAACTCCACGTACCCAATGCGGCACCTTTAGCTCTTCCAACTCGACCCTCAAACCCATGCGGCGCATTTCGTCCGCGACGTACTTCACCGCGTGCGCGGCCTGCGGCGAACCGCTCAAACGCGGCCCGATGTTATTGCAGAGGTGCGCTGTCTGTTTGTAGCCGTAGTCACTGGACAACACCGCGCTGTGCAGTCGTCGCATCTCGGCGATCGTCTTCTCGCTGTAGAGCTGCGGAGTTGGAGACGGGCTCGGTGATGGCTGCGCTTGCGCGGTCGCCGGTGAAGGTTGCGGAGTTGGAGTCGCCGACGGCCTCGGAGGTGGTCGGCGTGTGCGTGTTCGTCGTTGAGCGGACGAAGGCGCGGAGCTAATCAGGGAAATTACGAACAGGATAATTAAGAAGCAGGTGATTCGGCCACGAGTTGAAGTCAGTGCAGGTCTGTTCATGTACGTGTCTGTGTGATTCGGTCTTATTCATGTTTGGGGAAAAGGTTTGCGAAGCGAACGCATCATAAAGTTTCGCTTTTAGAAAGACCAGCGAAGGTATAGAACGCCGGCAGTTCTCCATAGTCCGGTCACCTTAATCCAAGGGACAACGGCCTCATCGTTGGAAGGGTGTCAAAGGTCGGATGCACCACCGCTGAGCGCCGCAGGCGCGGCAGAAGGTAGCCAGGGGCGGCGCGTTTTATGCCGCCCCTGGAACGGAGACGTCAAAACAACTAGCCCTGAAAGGGCGACAGACGACCTGCCGCCCTTTCCGGGCTCGGACCGCGTTTAGACGGTTCCAGGGGTTCCGCGCCTCGCTTCGCTCAGCGCTCACCCCTGGCTACCTTCTGCCGCGCCTTCGGCGCTCGAACTCGGGATTTGACATTGCTTCATCAAGGCACAAACGCCGCCGGCATCGTTTGGACAAAACGGCGACGGACCACTAAACATACGAAACCGAAACGAAAATCACACTAAGGCACGAACGCCGCCGGCGTCGGCAGATCGCCCGGCAATCCGTAGCGCAATCCTGTAAACCCCGACCCGCTCTCCAACACGTACCACCAGCCTTCGCGAAATACCGCGATGTCCGCTTTGCCATCGCCGTCGTAATCACCCGCGACTGGCACGTCTCCCGCAAGTCCGAACTGTACGCCGGTAAACCCGTTCTGACTTTGAAGCAGGTACCACTCGCCCTGGCGAAAAACCGCGAGATCGGCTTTTCCATCGCCGTCGAAGTCAGCCGCAAGCGGCCGGTCGGACGAAGCACCGAACTGCGCCGTGCGAAATCCGTCGCGGCTTTGCTGTATGTACCAAACACCGTTTCGGTAAACCGCCAGGTCGTACTTGCCGTCGCGGTCGTAGTCTCCGGGAACCGGGCGGTCGCTGCTGCTTCCAAATTGCACCGCCAGATAGCCGTCTCGGCTTTGCAGAATATGCCAAGACCCTTCGCGAAAGACCGCGAGGTCAGCCAAGCCATCGCCGTCGTAATCGCCTGGGACAGGATAGTCGAACTCTGCGCCCCACTTCGTCGCCACGAATTGACCGAAAGCGCTGTTAATTCTATACCAATACCCGCCCCGAAAGACCGTGAATCGGTTTTGCCGTCTCCGTCGAAATCAGCGGGAGCCAGCACATCGCCCTGTTGTCCGAATGGAATCGAATCTGTCGCGCCGCCAGTGCTTCGCCGCACGTACCAGTAACCATCCGCCGGCCGAAACACGGACATGTCGGTGCGGCCGTCGCCATCATAGTCAAAGTTGTTACAGACCAAACTCGACGTGACTTGAACTTCGAAAGCGCCCATGTCGACCGCTGATCCGACGATTCGGCGGAAGCACGTCGCCCGTTGATCCATGGTCAGATTTGCGTTCGCTGCCAGCGTGTTGTTGCCGGCGTTGATCACGGGACTGCCCGTGTTCGGCGAGCGAATCGACGCCACGCCGCCTTGATACTGCAACGAGCCAAGCTGCGGATCCTGACCGGTAATATTCCCGCTCGTGTTGCCATTAATAGTTCCGCCGGTTGTGTTCTCGACCAAATTATTTCCCAACGACATGAACGTACCCGAAACGTCTGGCGCACTAGGGACACCAACGCTTCCGATATTGTCGGCGATGATCGTGTTGCCGAACTGGGTGGTTCCGCCGGCTCCAAAGACACCGCCGCCAAGGCCCGAGACCGAGCAGATTACGAATTCAGGGATCGCCTGATTCTGTGTGACGGTGACATTGATCAAGCTGGAATTTAAGGAAGTATAGAGCCCGCCGCCTCGGCTCTGACCACACGTGTTCACAAAACCGAGCCCCTGCGAGCCGCCCTTAACCGAATTTCCGTCTAACGTTGAATTTCTTACTACCAATGTTCCAGCGTTCCAAATCGCGCCGCCTTCGCTGTTCACTCCCGCTCCGCCGGTCCCTGGAATTCCTGTGGGAGTGATCGTGCCTCCGTTTCCTCCGCCGCTCGACTGCGCGACGTTACTTGCAAACAGGCTATTCGAAACATTCAGCGACGCCAAATGGTTGACGTAAATGCCCGCACCGTAACCTCCTCCGCCGTCGCCCCCGCGTCCGCCAAACTGCGTGCCCATTCCGCTGCCTTGCGAATTGCCGCCACGTCCGGCGATTCCCCCGAACGCCGTGTTCTCCGAGATCGTCGAATTTGTGATGGTGACGGTCGATGACGGTTGAATATTGATTCCACCCGCGTTTGCGGAACCGGCATGGCCGCCGCGCCGCCGCTGGATCCGGTCCCGACACTGTCTCCGCCACGGCCGGCATTTCCGCCGACAGCGCGATTAAGACGCACGACCGAGTTATTCATAATCTGGTCATCGCTCCCCGCGGCGTTAGCATCGGCGATCGCCTGGCGAAAACTGCCGGCGCCGCTGTCGTTTATGTTCGAAACCAGGAATGTGGCCGCTCGAGCCTGGGTGCAGATGAGGAGCAGGAATGATGCGAGAACTACTTGCTTGAGGCTGATGATCTTCATGAGAGATTCACCCTTTTTGTTTTTGACATCGAGAGGGGATTTTATCATCGTCGGAATCGGGTGGATAGATTCGCGGTAAGCGCCAAGTGCGTTCGGAGGAACGCAGGTCGATGGAGCGCAGGCGGCTCGCCTGCGCTCCATCAACCCACGCTTTGCCGCTGAAATCACGAGGTGCGATAATGAATCGCTTTCCAAAATGACACTCTCCAACAATGAAAGAGGATTTTTATGAGACGTATTTCGTTTGTGCTGGCCCTTGTGATGCTCGTGTCGAGCGCGATCGTCGCGCAACAGCCAACGCAGTCATTCACTATCAACAACCTTTTGAAAGTCCGGCGGCTTGGCGATCCTCAAGTGTCTCCCGACGGTAAATGGATTGCCTACAACGTCGGCGATGTGAACAAGGACGCAAACCGAACCATCTCGCAGATCTATTTGTTGTCGATCGACGGAGGCGAACCCAAACAATTGACGAGCGGGACAGCGTCGAACACGACGCCGCGCTGGTCGCCCGATGGCAAACGTCTGGCGTTTGTCACCGGCGGGCAAATCTGGACGATGGACACGACCGGCGGCGATCGCAAACAGGTCTCGAACATTTCGACGGGCGCGGGCGATCCGGTTTGGTCGCCTGACGGAAAGATGCTGGCATTTGTCTCGGATATCTACCCGGACTGCGCTGACGACGCGTGTAATAAGGGCCGCGATGAAAAAGTGGAGGCGAGTAAGGTCAAGGCCAAAGTAGTCGACCGGCTTCTCTTTCGCCATTGGAACGCCTGGAAAGATGGAAAGCGAACTCACGTTTTTGTTGTAGCAAGCGAAGGCGGAACCGCACGCGACTTAACCCCGGGCGATTTTGATGCGCCTCCTTTCAGCTTGGGTGGACCGACCGACTACGCGTTTTCGCCCGACTCGAAAGAGCTTGCCTTTGCCCGCAACACGGACAAGATGGAAGCCACCTCGACCAACAGCGACATCTTCGTCGTCAACGTCACGGGCGGCGAAGCGCAGCGGATTACCGGCGACAACAAGGGTTACGATCTATCTCCTCAATACTCGGCGGACGGACGTTTTCTGGCCTTTCGCTCGATGGCTACTGCCGGTTTTGAAGCCGATCGCACGCGAATCATGATTTACGATCGCCAGTCGAAACAAACGCGCGAGCTGACCACCGGATTTGATTTGCAGGTAGATGAATTCGCATTCTCGCCCGACAGCAATTGGGTATTCTTTGCGGCGGGTGAGCGCGGTCGAGAGCCTATCTTTGTCGTCTCAACCGGCGGCGGCGCGATTAAGAAAGTCATAGCCGATGGATCGAACGGCGATATCAAGCTCGCGTCCGACGGCAAGACGATCGTTTTCTCTCGTTCGAGCATGACCATGGGGCCGGAGATTTTTCGCGCGAATTCCGATGGCGGAAATGTGATGCAGCTGACCAAAACGAACGAGGCTTTCCTGTCTCCGTTCAAGCTGCGCCCGGCCGAAGACATTTCATGGGAAGGCGCGGCGGGAGCGAAGATCCAGGGTTGGTTGATCAAGCCCGCCAACTTTTCACCAGACAAAAAGTATCCGTTGCTTGTGCTGATCCACGGTGGCCCACAGAGCGTCTTTGGTGACGCATGGAGCAACCGCTGGAATTCGCAGGTCTTCGCTAACGCGGGCTACGTCGTGTTGATGCCGAACCCGCGCGGCTCGATCGGCTTTGGCCAACAGTTCGTTAACGACATCTCGGGAGATTGGGGCGGCAAAGCTTTTACAGACATCATGAACGGCGTAGCGCATGTTGCCGCCATGCCGTTTGTCGATCGCGAACGCATCGGAGCGGCCGGCGCGTCATACGGCGGTTACATGATCAACTGGATCGAAGGCCACAACGACGATCCGCGTTTCAAATTCAAAGTTCTGGTTTCGCACGACGGCGTCTACAACCTGACCAGCATGTACGGCGCGACTGAAGAGCTTTGGTTCACGGATTGGGAATTCAAAGGAACGCCGTGGACAAACGCCGAGATGTACGAGCGATGGTCGCCGCATAAGTTCGTCAAGAATTTCAAGACGCCCATGCTTGTGATCCACGGCGAGATGGATTATCGAGTGCCGGTGGGCGAAGGACTGCAGCTCTTCACGGCGCTGCAGCTGCAGGGAGTGCCGTCGAAACTGTTGTATTTTCCGGATGAGGGGCACTGGGTTTTGAAGCCGCAGAATTCCGAGCTCTGGTACAACACGGTGCTTGGTTGGGTGAATGGGTATTTGAAGCCTTAGCTCTAAGAAGTTCTTCGAGTGTTTCCTAAGGAAATTGAGGTTTTGCTTGAATTTCTTGCTCGCTGGCTTATTGGCTCACTTTGAAATCAAGTCTTAAGAATCTCGTGAACGCCGAAGGCGTTGGCTAATTGCAGCCCAGGGTTGCGCTTTGGCAACCCTGGGTAAGAAACAATCGGGTAGGAGGGAGCCTCGCGGCTCCCGTCCTCCCACACCACCGTACGTACGGTTCCGTATACGGCGGTTCATGAAGCAAGCTGGAGACGGCGCAGGTGTTCCAGCAGCGACAGGAGACCACAGCGATCAAAGTAGGATTTTGGGAAGGCAGCGTTCATGTGCGAAGCTCCGGCGTTCCACCAGGGGCCGCGCCCATTCGTAGCTGACGTCAGGGCTTGCTCGCGAGCAAGCCCTCGTCGCATTAAGCCTTTGCCGCGAGTAAAGGTTCGCTTCCATTGGCGCCAGATAAGACAACGCAGTCTGCGTCGTATCCAGCCATCCAGTTCCTCGAAGATTCCCTTCACCTCGGCCAGCCGGAAGTAATTCATCCAGCCGCGCAACAGTGGTGTCAGTTCCGCTTCGATTAACCTGCCAAGCTTGCGTCCTCTCCCACGGCGAAAGATTTCCCGTAGCTTCGCTTTCAGCCGTTGCGCCGAACTGGCCGCGACTTTGAGCCGCGACTGGCGATGCCACGTCAGCGAGTAGCCCAGGAACTTTCGTTCCCACGGACGAGCCACCGCGCTCTTCTCCGCGTTCACCCTCAGCCGCAATCGTCGTGCAAGAAAGCTGGTTAACGATTTCATCACTCGCGCTCCCGCGCTGCGCGACCGCAGATAGATATTGCAGTCATCAGCGTAGCGACAGAACTTGTGACCTCGTCGCTCCAACTCCTTGTCCAACTCGTCGAGCAGAATGTTCGACAGCAGCAGCGAGAGCGGTCCGCCTTGCGGCGTTCCTTCCCGTCGTGCGCTTACCACCCCCTCCGACATCATTCCGGCTTGCAGATAACGGCGGATCAGCCGCAGCACTCGTTTATCTTTGATTCGCCGGGCCAGCCGTGATATTAAGACGTCATGGTTGACCCGGTCGAAGAACTTCTCCAGGTCGATGTCCACCACCCAGCGCCGCCCGTCGCGCACATACTCGCGGGCTTTTAGCACCGCTTGTTGCGCGCTCCGGCCGGGCCGAAAGCCGTGGCTCGATTCCGAAAAGCTCACTTCAAAGAGTGGGCTCAAGACTTGATGCAGCGCCTGTTGGATCAGTCGATCTACCACCGTCGGGATGCCCAACATCCGCATCCCTTTGCCACCCGGCTTCGGTATCTCTACCTTTAGCACCGGCAGCGGTTGGTATTCGCCTCCCAACAGTTCCTCTTTGATCTTTAGCCAGTGCTCGCGCAGGTAAGCTCGCAGTTGCTCGACGGTCATCTTATCGACTCCCGCTGCGCCTCTGTTTCGCTCCACCTGCTTGAGCGCTTGCCACATGTTCTCCCGTTCGACCACTGCTTCTAACAACTGCTCTGCTTCCGGTCCAGAGTCTTCTCTCGTTGCCGTGACCCTTGACGCACCCAAGCCTTCCTCTCGCCGATTCCGTCGGCTACCCTCCGGGTGGGATTCGAGCATCTCAGCTCTTCTGCCTGCGTCTCCTGTGATCATCGAAACTCGAGTCTCCGTTCCGTTGCTTCATGTTCGGGCCTTCGCTCCGGTCGAAGGAGCTACTATGCCCTCGGCTGACTTCTGCCAGCTCTTCCCGCCACCTCTCGATGACGGTAGTTCGTGACAAGCTGACAGATCTCCCCGGGTATTGCGCACCCACCTTCACGCTTATGTCCGCCGCATTTACGCACAAGCTTTCCGTACAGGTATCGGACTTTGAAGATAACGGCCTTCTCATCCAGCTGGCACGCCTCGTATGCGATTTCTGTTCGTCGAACCAGCGCTTTGCCTGCGGCTTCCTTCAGATTCCACCTCGCGCTGGACACCCTTGCCGTCCGGCTAACGGTTCCCCCTGTCGGGTCCGTAGGAGACTTTCACTCCCTAGTGAGTGCGCCCTGCCGGGCGCACCGCAGGAAACTCGGCGTAACTCTGAAGGAGTTGCGTCGCGGTTGCGATCCAACGAACACCCACGCAACCCTTCCAGGGTTGCGAAGAACCTCCGAAAGCACTTTGACCCGGGGTTGTCGCTGCGCTCCACCCTGGGCTGAAATTAGCGAACGCTTTCAGCGTTTGCTGCGTTGTTTTTCCGGTCGCCCTTTCACGGCTTGAACTCGAGTTGAGCTGGATCCAGGGGCAGCACGCTCAGCTTCGCCAGCGCTTGCCCCTGGCTACCTTCTGCCGCGCCTTCGGCGCTGAACCTCTGACTTTGACACAGCCACTTACGGTCGAGCTTCCGCCCGTTGGATGATGCTGAGCAACTCCGGCTTACCAATCGGAACCCAACAAAAATAAGCTCCTTTAGAAGATCCGAATAGGATGTTCTTCTAAAGGAGCTTAATTCTTAGCACCGGGTTGATGTCCGACAAGAGCCTGTCGACACTGGCCGACAAACTGAAGTTTTGTCGGACACTCTGCGCTAATTCCCGCAGTTTGGAACCGCGTCGTTTGTGATCGTCAAGTCCGCCGTGCCGCCGCACGAGACATCGGCCGACACAAAACAGCCGTCCATGTCTTCGCTGATCACCCGCATCGTTGCTCCCGGGCACGTATCGGTGGTCAACGTCACGGACTCGCCGGGCTCCATCGGTCGCGCCAGCTTATTGTCGCTCCAGGAATCGTTATCCACCGGCGATATGTACATGAACCTGATTGAGCGGCTGGAGCTATTCGTGACGACAACCGAGCCTCCGTCGACACTTGCGTGTGAAAGCAGCGGAAGTGCTGCGAGAGCTAAGATCCCCACCAGGACCACGAACGATCTAAACGCGTAGCGACTTGTTTTTCCGGTTACGTACTTCATTTGCCTGTCTCCTCTTCTAAAACCTGCGACTGATTTTTGGCAGCGTGACGGGACGGCCCGTCACGCTGATTAAAACGACATAGCGGCATTGGCCGCGCAGCTGGGCCTACGGGCAACCGCTGTTGACGGTGTACTGAACTCCGCTGTCAACGGCGCCGCCGTTATTACCCTGGCTCTTAGGCACCTTGACTTGCGCAGTCGCCGTCTTCGTATTGCCCGAGGCATCACGTACGCGGAAGTGTATTGTGTAAACTCTTCCGTTTCCGTTTCCTTGCCGTTCGGACCTGAGCTGAACCGACTTGCAATTGGCGGCAATCACAATATCGTTCAGCGTATTACCATCGCCTCCGTCGTTCTCCGGTTCATCGCTGGTCACCTTCGAAATCACGACGTCGTTGATATCAACGCCACCGTCGCAACCATCCGACGCCGCTGTCACAAACTGCGTCAGATTGATCGTGTGGTAACTGTGGTTCGGTGGCCACAGATTAATGGTCTGACCATTCAAGGTTATGGTCGGCGCCGTCGTGTCCACCACATTAACAGTGCGTGTCGCGGTCACCGTCTGATGCCCGTCCGTCGCAGAATACGTCACGCTGTAAACACCAGGCACGTTAACGTTGACGTTATTGGTCGACGTCACCGCCAGGTTGCCGGCGCACGAATCAAAAGCCGTCGCTCCCGGATCCGTAAAGCTGGTGTGGCATTCAACGGTCATGGGATTAGGGCCGTTAATGGTGATCACAGGAGCCGTCGTGTCCACCACCGTCACGGCGCGTGTTGCCGTCACAGTGTTAGTTCCGTCGGTCGTCGAGTAAGTGATTGTGTAGTTGCCAGGAACGTTCATGTTGACATTGTTCGTCGATGTGACCGTTGGATTGGCAACGCAATTATCCGTAGCCGTGGCCCCCGGATCGACCAATGTGGTGTGGCATTCCACGACCAACGGGTTCGGTCCGTTGACCGTCAGCACCGGCGGCACCGGATCGACCACGGTAAACGTTGCGGTAGTCGTCGCCGAGTTATGCGCACCTTCAGGGTCACCTTCAAAAACAGTGACCGTGATGGTGTACACGCCGGGTCCTACTACAGTCTCTGCTGCCGGGCTCTGTACGATTATCAAGTTGGCCGCAGGCGTGCAGTTATCCGACACAGTAGTGTACGGAGCCACGCCGGGTATCAGCGCCTGACAATTTTCGTCGATCACGACGGTCGCAACCGCTGGCGGAAGACTCACGGAAATCGTCGGCGGTGTTGAGTCGGTGACTGTGATGGATTGCTGGCAACTGGTTTCGTTGCCACCGGCATCAGTTGCGGTCCAGGTAATAATCGTGGTGCCGACTCGGTATGTCTGATCGGTTATCGGGAAACCGTCGCTGCGGGTTCCGACAATGGTCACCGGTCCGCAACTATCAGATCCAGTTGCCGTGCCTGGGTTGACCGTGGCTGCGCAACTTGATCCGGACGCCGGAACCGTAATGTCGGACGGACAAGAGATTGTCGGAGGAACATCGTCGCGCACCGTGACGGTGAACGAACAGCTCTGTCCTGACGACGAAACTGTTACCGTCGTCACACCGATTGGGAAGGCCGAACCAGATGCATGCGACGTCGTTACCGTGCCGCATTCGCTACTGGCGGTCGTTGTGAACTCCACAATTGCTGAGCACGATCCGGCGTCCGCGTTCACCTCTATATTGTCCGGACAGTCGAGAACACAGCCGTCGCCTACTACCGTGACGTTGAATGTGCAGCTCGCAGTGCGGCCCACAGGGTCTGTCGCGGTGCAGGTCACCGGAGTTGTTCCAACATTAAAATTCGAGCCAGAGGCCTTGGTGCAGCTAACCGTAACCACGCCGCTGTTGTCGGTTGCGACGGGCGCGGGATAGCTGACGCTGACGGATGTCGCACCGGTCGGTGCGTTTACTGAAATATCATCGGGACAATCGATCGTTGGGTCTTCGTCATCGGTTACCGTCACGGTAAAGCTGCATGGATCGCCGGCTTCCGCCGCGCAAACCACTACCGTAGTTCCGATCGGGAAGAACGTCCCAGAAGCCTGGCTGCAGCTAACTGCGCCACAATTGCTCCCGATCGTGGACGGGTCGGCGTAGGTGACGATCGCACCGGTCTCGCCGTCCGCGGGATCCACCGTGATATCACCTGGGCATGTGATCACACACTCGTCGCCGCCGCTTCCAGCGCCGGTGACGGTAACGGGTGCTGTCGATGAATTGTCATTCGGATTCAATTCGGCCGTGGTGCTCGAAACATCCACGGTGTTGAAAATCGAAGTGCCGTTTGCAGCTCCAGCGGAAACCTGGGCCACATAAGTAAATGTCGCAGTTGAGTTGCGTGGAAGATTGGCGATCGTGCAGGTCGAAGTTCCGGTGCCGCCCGAAGAGGGATTCGTGCAATTGAACGCCGGACCTGTATTTTGCGTCATCGAGACGAACGTCATGTTCTCAGGAACCGTGTCCGTCAGACTGACGCCCAGCGCGTCGTCCGGACCCCGGTTAATTACTGAGATCGAATAGCTGACGTTATTTCCGGACTTAACTTCCAACGGGCCAAACTTGGTGACCGACAAATCCGTCTGAAGATTATTCGGATCTCTAACCGTGAATCGTGTCAGCAACTGCGTGGCGCCGCTGTTTCGGATGAGTCTGACCGTCCACGTGCCTACCTGGGAAAACGCTCCCGAAGTTGGAATCGTGTATGAGTCGTTTTGCGGGTTGGCTGTAATGTCCGTCTGCTTTGCTACGAGTCCGTTAGGAGCTACCCATTGAAAGCGACGCTGGCGAACCCCATTGAACGGAGCCGGTGAGTTGGTTGAAACCGCGCAGACCGTTTCACCCAGAATGTAGATATCTTCGGGTGTGGTGCAGTCGGCTTCGAAAGTCTCGACGGTCTCCGCGCCGCCGATCTGAGGAGCCAGAAAGCGAAGATAGCTCGTTCCCGATATCGGCACCCACGAATTCCCGCTGTGTGCCGCTGAAGACGGTGTTGAAAATATTAGAGCGGAACCAAAGAAGACAACCAAAGCGCCACACAAGATCGCCCGATTGAAGCGACGAAGATTCAAGCGACCTGGTCGCTTAAACCACTTTGTGTTTTGCGGGCGGTCAACACGGAAAGACGTCGAGGGAAGTGGGTGGGTGTGGTGCACTTTACTGTCTCCTTTTACCGGAAAATATCCAGCTTGTATCTGTTTAGGGTGGTGGTTCGGACCTACACGAGGAACGGCCAATTGCGGTCTGGACTTTAGCTGCCTGGGAAACGCTCCCTTTCAAGCGCGGGCATCCTATGCCGAATCCAAATATGAGTCAAGATTTTCGCGGACCAATTTGAAACAAATTCGAAGAGTATTTGAATGGGCCAATTCTGGCCCTGAACTAGTCCTGGGAAAGCTGCTTCATGACGTCTGAAAACTGTTCGATGTTGGCGCGCGTGCGCTCGAGCGAACGACGGCTGTCCAGGTAAGCCTGCCATTGCGGCGTGTTCGTAAGCGCCCTGGTAGTGTCTTCGTCGAGCGCCTGGGCCATCAGAGCGATCAGGTCGCTGACGATGGTCGTGTGTTCAAGTAGCGAATGGATAATTGCGTACGCCAGCTCGGCTTGAGTTCTGTCGAGATCGCGTTCCCGATTTGGGTCAGCGGCTGATGTTGCCTGCTCTTCGCTCATCGTTATGACAGGACGGCGCTGCTCCAACTGCCGTGCACGAGAGGAAGATCAGCGGTAATAGCCGGGTATTTGGTATCGTTCGACAGAATCGTCACAGGAGTTCCAGCTTGCAGGTAATCGTATTTGATCATCGCCAGTGCG
Source organism: Pyrinomonadaceae bacterium (assembly GCA_963702045.1). Taxonomy (GTDB): domain Bacteria; phylum Acidobacteriota; class Blastocatellia; order Pyrinomonadales; family Pyrinomonadaceae; genus JACMLC01. The sequence continues at coordinate 1,353,253 of OY969701.1, read as the reverse complement.
ACGGCCCTGCCAAGTTGCGGCGAGGCAGCCACCGACGTGACCGTTCCTACGTTCTTTCCTTCAACAGAGTTCACCACGTCACCGGCTTGAATTACGACGCCGCTGTCGGCCAAAAGTCCGACTAATCGCTTGGCAACGTGGCCTCGCCAATGTATTCGCGCGATGATCTCCTGGCCCAGATAACAGCCTTTGGTGTAACTGACCGCCTCGTCGATTCCGTTTTCCAGAACGACGTTAGTTTCTGACATATCGATGCCATGGCGCGGAATTCCTGCTTCAATTCTCAACGTTTCAAGAACTTCGAATCCGACTGGCTGAGCACCCGCCGTCACCAACGCTTCCCACAATGCTGCGGCGTCGGCTGAGCTGATAAAGATATCGAAACCGTCTTCGGCGGTGTGAGTTGCGCGGATCACGCTGAGCGATCCATCCTTCCACTGAACTTCCACGATGCGGTTACGCTCGACGTCCGCCGCCGCGCTCCCAAGTACCGTCCGAATGATCTCCGCAGCACGAGTGCCCTGAATCGAAATTGTCGTCTGAGCGTCAGTTAGATCCGCTACGCGAAAATCGCCGGCCAGCGTGAATTTGGAAATTACATTCAGGACCGCGGCTTGAACCACCGGCTCCATATCGAGCAGGAATCCGTCAGCGCGGTGAAGAACGCGCACCATCCCCAACAATCTGCCCTGCACATTCGGAAACGCCGCGTGCATCCACGAACCTAGCTCAAGCGCTTTTACGTCGTTCGTCACCAGCCCGTTCAAAAACGGAATGGCTTCGGATCCGCTGACGTTTATCCGCGCGCGCGATGACAAATCCAGTAAGCCCGCGCCGCCGTCACGCACCGCCGAGTACTCGGTCGCCGCATCGCCAAACGACGAAGGCAGAAGCCAGCCGTGAAGCTCGACCATAACGGCTTTCGCCGCCACATGAGCTTCATGCAGCGGCGATGTCTTCACTTCAGCTTGTGCCTGAACTTCTGTCATAACCGATAAATCGGAACTCCGCGCGATGCCGATTCCCTACTGTCGCCAGCAGAGTTCCGATCCGTTCCAACCAATTTACGAACCCGTCTTTTCGGTCGTTGCCGGCGGGTTAAGTTTCTCGAGCTCGGTACGCAGCTTATCGTAATCGGCCTTGTCGCCGGCTTTGAAAGCCATGTTCACATAACGCACCACGCCGTCTTTGTCGATCACGAAAATCGTGCGTTTGTTGTAGCCCCTCTCTTCCATGTAGCTGTCGTACATTTTGGCCACTTTGTGATCGTGGTCCGAAAGAAGCGGGAACTGCAGTTTGTGATACTTGGCCCACTCGTGATGCGAAAAAGCGTAGTCACCGCTGATGCCGAGCACGGTCGCGTTCAGCTTGCCGAGCTCGGCAAAGGTGTCACGCAGGGTGCAGACTTCCTTAGTGCACCCGCCGGACCAATCCGCAGGATAAAAAGCCAGAATCACGTTCTTTCCGCGAAGCGACTTGAGTGTCATGTACTCCTTTGGGTCCATGTAAATCTTCTCCTGCGTTGCGTACGGCAGGCTAAATTCAGGCGCGGCTTCTCCCACTTGGGGAGCCGCGGTTGCCTTAGGGTTGTCATTCGCGACTGCGTTAAAGGTCGCGAGCCCGGCGACTGCCATAAAGCCCAAAGCGGTTAATAAAAAAAGTCCGACCAGCTTATTGAGTTTCGTCATGATTCAACCTCTCTTCAAAAGACCTAAGATGTAGCACGTGAAAGATTCGCGCGCTTCAATGCCTGCGCGATAGCGCGATAATCGCGAAGTTGCGCCGCTTCGCGTCGATGCGAAGCGAGTACCTGTGGACTCGGGTGATATACCGGAACGAGGAGACGTCCGCTCCATTCGTGAATTTTCCCAGCGGCATCTTTAAGAGACAACGCATGATACTCAATGCGTCGAAGCGCATCAAGCGAGACCGCGCCCAGCGTCACAATCAGTCGCGGATTGATAAGTTCGATTTGACGGCGCAGGAAACCAGAACAGTTTGCCAGCTCTGAGTTCGAAGGTTTGCGATTCGCGCCCGAGTCGCCGCGCGGATTACACAGCGCGGCATTGGTGATGAAGATTTGATCGCGGGTGAGTTTGATGGAAGCCAGATAGCGATCGAGATTCACGCCGGATTGATCGCCGACAAACGGAGTTCGAGTGCGATCAGCTCCCTGTCGACCTGGGGCCTCGCCTATGAACACGACTTTGGCTTGGAGCGAACCATTCAACGGGCTAAGGACGGCAGTTCTCTCCTGCATGGCCGAGCACGCGCGACATTGAGCCGCTTCGGTCACCAACACTGTGAATGCTCGTTGTTTTAGCTCAGCCGACATGAATTTGCAGTTTAGCGCGCGAGGAATCGATTTCGCCAACGACGGTTTCACGCGAAGGTGCAACGACGAGAAAGCGTGAAGGCGCAAAGGCAAGCAATTTTCAAGAAACGCTCAGAAGTCTAAAGATTGTGACTGCCTCCTTTTTTGCGCCTCCTGCTTTCAGTGCTTCGCGTCTTTGCGTGAAACTTCCTTCCGACAAACTCAAAAACGAAGGCCCGGCAATTTCTCACCAGGCCCGATTCGTGGTTCGCCAGCTGTTTTTCGCTATCGAGTAACCGTGATCTCGCGAGTAGTCGTATTGTACCCGCCGTTATCGACCAGGTTCCCCGCTTTATCTACCAGCTCCAGCTTGACCATATGCTTGCCGGGTGTCCATCCGGCCAGCCAAATCGGTTCCCACTTGTCGAGATAGCGCGCCTCGCCACCGTCGACCGAGTAACGAACGCGATATTCCCCACCGTCGCCTTGCAGCTTTGCGTTGGTCAGCCAGAAATCAATCATGATCGCGTCCGCATCCGCGCCCTTGTATTCACCCTTCGGACGACTGTAGGTAAGCAATGGCTTTTTCGGATCGAAGTCGTCGGTCGACTTTGTTAGAGCCATCTCCTTGCCTTCCTTCGCAGGTGAAGGACTTGAGCTGGGGGGCGGCGTGTTGCTGTTCGCCATCACCTGACCATTATTGGTCGTCGTTGGCTTGGAAGAATCGGCAGTCGCTCCCTTCACGGTGAAAACGATCAACTGAAATGCGCCGGGATTTTTGTAGCTCTCGTGCCAGGGACGCGACGGAAACACCCGCAGCGTGTGGGTCCCCTCGCCGACGTTTCGCATCTCGAATGGCCCGCTCAGATCGTAATAGGCCTCGTACGGTTGGTTGTCCAAAATCACGTGGATGTGATTGCCCATCCCGGTGGCCGGATCTTTCATCGGCTTGTAACCCTTCAGTTCACCGCCCAGGCTTAACTTCACCGGCACGATCGTACTGGTTAAGGTCTGGCTGTTTTTCGGCGAGATGAAAGTAAGAAGAGGTTTCGCCTCGTCCTGTTCACCGCGCGCGGCCATCATGTCCTTAATTTTTTGAGGACGCTCGACGACGGTCAGGTTTTGAGGTGACGGAGACGTCACAACCACAGGAGGCGAAGCGGTAGTTGTCGCAGTGGTATTCGAGTTTGAATTGTCTGCCCCGGTGCAACCGACTAAAGCGATAGCCGCGATCGCTACGAGAGCGTAAAAATAGATAAAGCGTGAAATTGGTCTCATGTGTCCTCCGCAGACAGGGGCCGGGATCAGAAAACAGGAACTCACCAGATATTGGTGTAATTTCGTTCCGGTCAAGTAGTGCTGAACAGAGTGTACGAACCACGAAATCTACGAACACCAACCGAAATCACACGAAATAGGATCGAGCTCGCCGTTTCGTGTGATTTTGCTTTTCTCATTTCGTGCATTTCGTGGTCTAGATTGCGTCAGTACCTACGCACTGGAGCTTTTCGCAGACGTGGCGCCTTTCAGCCTTGACTCAACAGCGTTCCAATCAATATTTGAGAAAAATGCGTCGATGTACTTCGGACGCTCGGCCGGCTTGTAATCCAGCAGGAAAGCATGCTCCCAAACATCCATCACGAGGATTGGAGCAAAGCCCGCGACGTTTCCGATCTGATGAAGCGTGATCCAGTGATTCGACAGGTTGCCGTTGGAAGGGTCCTGATAACACATGGCCCAACCAACGCCACGCATTTTCCCGATGCCCACGAAATCCGCTTTCCAGATTTCGTAAGAACCAAAGCTATCTTCTGCAGCTTTTATGAATGCTGAGTTCTTTTCCGGGTCGATACTTCCGCCCTGCTTCATATTCTCGAAGTAATATTCGTGCAAGACCATTCCGTTGTATTCGAACCCCAGACGTCGCGACAGTTCGGAATACGCCGGCATCTCTTCCTGATCGACTTTTCCGTCCTCCAGGAATTTCGCGATTCGCTCCGTCAAGTTGTTCGTCTCTTTGACGTAACCCTCGTAGAGTTTGAAATGCATCTCCAGCGTCTGGTCAGAGATTCCATTCAGTCCGCTCAAATCAAACTTTTTCGCCGTGTAGCTCTTAAGTGCCATTTTCAACTCTCCTTACTTTATTGCAACTCGATTAGGTTGATAAAAAGCCCGGCCCCCCAATCACCCCGATCCGGAGGGGACTCGGATGTCAATATTGGGTCGTTGGGTAGTTTGAAATTCAGCCCAATATCCATGAAAAGAATGGTCTCCCGCAAAGGCGCAAAGACGCAAAGGAGTTGAGCGACGATCTGTCTTCACTGATTTCTTTGCGCCTTTGCGCCTTTGCGGGAGACCTATCTTTTCCTCGCCATATTCGAAACTATCCCATTACCAATATTGCCCTCAAGTATGACGAATGGATGGAAATCGTGAAGCATTATTGTTTCAGAGTCACCAGCGGACAGCGTAACCTTCAATCCTGCTTGAGCAAAGCGGCGAAAACAGAACGGGCAGCGATCAGCTGTGGATCGACTGCCCGCTCTGAGCCTCACTTATAGCAAACCTTCATTTTCCAAAAATAACCCAGTCGCCGTGCGACGTAGCCATGAAGAACAACATCGGAAGCGACAACCACGCGTTGGTACGCGATGCCAGAAAGGCTTTGCGCCCGAGCGTGGCGGACTCCGGCGGAATCGGAGTTCCGTTTTCCGCGTTGGCCTTTGTCCACGCGATGATCCGCTTCTGCGCGGGCCAGATTATGCCCCAAACATTCAGCATCATTATGACGCCGAGGGCACCGCCAATTCCGATTGAGTACGTCTTGTTGCTGGCGTAGCTATCAGCATTGGGGCCGGTTCCGACGATCTGATCATTAAACCAGCAAACGATGCCAATCGACATCAGGATCACGAGTACGGCAACGATTACGCCGAGTACGCGTCCATCGTTGATGCTGGTTTTCTTGATAATGAAGAACTCGATTACAAACACCACGATCGGCATGATCAGCCAAACCAATAGGACGACCCAGACGTTGAGTCTCGCGCCGCCCAGGCTATTCGCGTTCCTAACATCGGGGCTCAGGATGTACATCGCGAAGTACATCAGTCCGACGAACACCGTGATGACCGCGCCCCAACGGAAATACCAAAGCGCACGCGGCATCAATTCGGGAATTACCTTCCCTTTCGTTGGCGCGTCCAGCGCTTTCATGAAATTGACGTTTACGAGATTGAAGAAGTAGAGGATACCTATCCACGTGATGCCGGCAACGAAGTGACTCCAACGAAGTAACATCTTGACGATCTCGAGCCCGCCGGGCGGATGAAAGATATTATCTTGAAACATCGCCAGACTGACGGGGAGATTAGCGATCGACTCAATAATCATAGGTCCTCCGGAACTTGATTGAAGCGACTCGGGCGTCGAAATACTTGAAGCAGCAGGACGGGCGCGAATTGGGCAACCTCTCGGCTACATATTCGCGGCACCACCTGATGCTTCCGCACAAGTCTGGTGAAAGCTGGTTTATTAGTCTGAATGCCTGGTCAGAAGTACGGGCGAGAGATTACACCAGAGAGGCTGCTTAATCAACAGCTTCTCTTTTCCGTCTCGCCAACGATTTTGTGGATTTCCGAGCGTTCGCAGTAGGTTGTTAATCCAACGGACGCGGGCCGGCGTCCATCCCACGAACGCTGACCTGATTGATCACGCGGACCTTCAAATCGTCGATGACGTGTACCTGGCACGACAACCGGACGTTCTCGGGCAAGTCAGTTTCGAACGCCAACCGGTTGCGCTCGGCTTCGCCAATCTCGCCCGGATCTCCGGCGAGCACCTCGACTCGGCAGGTCGTGCACTTAGCGTTCCCGCCGCAACGATGAAGGATATCGATCCCGGCGTCTTCGATCGCCAATACCAGTTTTCGATCGGCTTCGGTTTCAAAAGCCACGGGTCCAGTAGCGGTCTCTGCTTCGATCCTCGGCATGATTCAAATGCTCCCAAGTTGTGTTTGGTTTGATAGCAGGAAGACTTTGTCATAAGAATGCGAAGCTGGCAAGTCGGGCCTTCTTCGGCTTTTTGGCCATTTTCACAAAGCGCTAAACATCCAAATCTTTTTTCTGAAACAACAATTCCATTAAGCATTTACTTCGGTTACGGAAGAGAATCAGGTTAAAGCAGCGGCAGGCAGGCGGGTCAGTCTCGCCACTGTCGCTTTGTTTTTGTAAGATTTTCGACCTTAGTTGCCAACCAGCCGCGAATGGGACACCGATTGACCCGTTCGCGGCTATCTCTTTATGATGCCGCTTGTGCAAAAGGTCATAACTGCAAACGAGATGCGCGAAATCGACCGGCTGACGACCGAACGGTTCGCGATTCCTTCGCTAAACCTGATGGAATCCGCGGCACGGGTGGCAGTATCGGAGATTGCGCGGCTTTTGACAGATGGGGGGGAAGGTGAAACTGCGGGCAAATCCGTGCTGGTGCTTTGCGGACCGGGCAATAACGGCGGTGACGGAGCCGCGCTGGCGAGGCAGCTTTGCCAAATGGGTGCCTGGGCCGAGGTCGTCCTTTTCGGACGCCTCGAAAACACCAAAGGCGACGCGCGAACCAATTTTGAGATCGTTCGAAGTCTGGCGACTGACGGAGCGACCTTCACCGAAATCGAGGGCAAACCTGACCTGTCTTCTTTGAACCTCTCCGCCAATCCGTCGGGATCGCTGACCTTCACCGAATGCGAGAGTCTGGAAAGCTGGGAGCAGTTCCTCTATCACGAATCGCAACAGGGCTTCGATGTCATCGTCGATGCGTTGTTTGGCACCGGGCTGACGCGACCGGTGACCGGCGTCTACCTCGATGCCATCAAGTTCATCCAGCGAAGTCGGGATGTGTTCGGTCCGGACGAAGGACAATCGATCGTCTCTTTGGATATTCCTTCAGGCTTGAATGCCGATTCGGCAAACTTGATCGGCGACGCTGTGCAGGCGGATTTGACGGTGACGTTCACGGCGCCAAAGCCTGCGAATGTGTTGCCGCCCGCGTCGCATTTGAACGGACGGCTCGTCGTCGCGAATATCGGATCGCCGATGACGCTTCTGGATGAATCTCCGTCAACGCTTTTTGTCATTGAGCGCGAAGACGTGCAGCGTTGGTTGGAGAAGACGCGCTATTCGCCTGACTCTTTTAAGAACACACACGGCCACGCGCTGGTGATCGCGGGTTCGCGTGGGATGACCGGAGCGGCCGCGCTTGCGGGAAATGCTGCGATGCGATCTGGCGCGGGCCTGGTAACGATTGCGACACCGACATCTGCGCTGTCGGCACTGGCCGCACGCACAATGCCCGAAGTGATGACGATCGAGCTGGCAGAAACCGATCGAGGCGCTGTGAGCGATACGGCGTTCGACTTCGTGTCAAAAGCAATCGACAAAGCAACTGTCGTCGCAATCGGACCGGGACTGACTTTTGATGACGACAGGACGCGTCGATTTGTACGTGAGGTGGTCGAGCGTCGCAGCACGCCACTCGTGATCGACGCCGACGCTCTCAACGCCCTGTCGCCATGGCCATCGGAACTTCGTGGCTCGTCCTCGCTGCCTTTGATTCTTACTCCTCACGAAGGCGAGATGCGCCGATTGATGGGAACGCAGGACAAAGACGCTCTGGCTGATCGGGTCGAAGCTGCTCGCGAATTCGCAATCCGGAATGAAATGATTCTCGTTTTGAAAGGATCGCGAACGCTTATCGCGTCGCCGGACGGCGATGTCTTCATCAATCCGACTGGCAATCCCGGTCTCGGCACCGCGGGCGCAGGCGATACATTGACGGGTGTCATCACCGGGTTTCTGGCGCAGGCGTACGGCAGGTTGGCAAACGATGCAGACGCAGTTGAGGCTACGATCGCGGCCGTGTACGTCGGCGGCTTGGCCGGCGATATTGCTGCCAGTCAAATAGGAATGCGTTCGATGGTGGCGTCGGACATTCGCGAACACCTCTCCGCGGCGATCAGGACATTGGATCCAATGGGAGAGACCCCGTGAAGACGCCTCTGGTTTTGTTAGAAGAGGAAACGACGACTCGAAGTCCGGAAGAGACATTCGAGTTGGGCCGGCGATTTGCCATGGGTTTGAAGGGCGGAGAGGTCGTTCTCTTGAGCGGTCAGCTCGGCGCGGGCAAAACTCTTTTCGTGAAGGGCATGGCCGGCGCGCTCGATTACGATATCGACGAAGTTACCAGCCCGTCGTTCACGCTCGTGAATCTGTATCCCGGGCGATTGACGCTTTACCATCTCGATCTTTACCGGCTTGCCGAAGGTGCTTCCGCGGCGCATGCGGTCGCGCTTGATGACATTCTGGCTGACGAGAAATCGGTTGTTGCTATCGAATGGCCAGAACGGTTGGGAAATTACCGGCTCCCGTCACCAGTCTGGCGAATAGAGATTTTGGGGGACAGCGATCAGCCGCGAACGATCCGGATGAAGAGGCATTAGCTGGTAGCGGGCCATTTTGAAATGCGGGTTAGCTCCTACGAAAACGATTGGGGTTCCCGCAAAGGCGCAAAGGCGTTGAGCAACACGTTGTCTTTGCGGATTTCTTTGCGCCCTTGCGCCTTTGCGGGAATCTGTATTTCCCTCGCCAAACTCGAAATTGACCTGTGGCACACCGACCCGAACGACCGCCTGACTTCACTTAATGTGTTAGAATCACATCCATCAACAAGATTGGAAGGAGAAATTATTAAATGCCATATCCCGAATTTATGATTCAGCCGATGCGCCAGGACCTTACGCGCCTGGGTGTCGAGGAAACGCGAACCCCCGACGAAGTCGATCAACTTATCAAGAACACACCAGGCACGGTCATGATGGTGGTTAACTCGGTTTGCGGCTGCGCGGCCGGCAAAGCACGCCCGGGCATTGCGTTGGCGCTGCAGAGCGAAGTAAAGCCCGATAAAGTCGCGACCGTGTTCGCCGGCGCCGATATCGAAGCCACCGAACGCGCGCGAAGCTACTTCACAGGCTTTAGTCCCTCGTCACCGTCGATCGGCATCCTGCGAGACGGCCAGTTGGTTTACATGATGGAGCGTCACCAAATCGAAGGCAAAGACGCCTATCAGATTGCGGATGAGCTGAAGAAAGCGTTTGAGCAACATTGCGCCGGCGCTTCCGCGGCTGCGAATTAAGATCGAGTCCAAAGAAGAACGAAGCCACGATCGCGTCAGTGCGTCGTGGCTTCGCTTTGTGTCTGATCGCTGTTTTTCTACTGAACGTACGCCGCTTCAATCGGAATGTCGGTGGTGACTCCCCACTGTTTCGACAACAGGTTTGAGTCGATGCTGCGTCGTATGTACCAGAACGTAGTGGTCCTGCGGAAAACTCCCAGATCAGCCTTTCCATCTCCGTCATAATCGCCGGCGACCGGCAGGTCGTTCGCGTTTCCCCACGCCTGTTCGCCGTAGTTCGTTCCCGGATCCAGCGACGTATACCAGCGTCCCGTGCTCGGCCGAAAGACCGCTACGTTCGCCCGACCATCGCCGTCGAAATCCGCTGGAACAGCGAAGTCGTCGGAGAGGCCGAACGTATGCACGATGGTGGCTCCGTTGGAGCTCTGCAGAATATTCCAGACCAGATCGATTCCATTTGATCGCACGAAAGCAAAGTCGGTCTTAAAGTCGCCGTCAAAGTCAGCCAGCAACGGCTTGTCTCCGGTCACACCAAATTGCTGGAAGGTGAAGCCGCCGTCGGAACTTCTGCGCACGTACCAGAAACCGGTGCTGGGTCGAAACACGGCGTGGTCCGCCTTTCCATCACCATCGAAATCACCGGGGATCGGAATGTCACCCTGAATGCCCCACTGAAAGGCTCCGTAATTTATCGCCGGATCGGTCGAGGTAAACCATGTTCCGCTCGACGGCCTCCAGACCGCAATTTCCGCAGCGATGTCGCCGTTGTAATCTGCGGGCACGATCTTGTCTTCGCCAATTCCGAATTGAACGGGTTGGAATGTATTGTTGTCTGCGGCGAGTATGTACCAAAAACTATTGGCGGTTGGTGTAGCTCCGGGTCGATAGACGCCGATGTTCGCCTTGTAATCACCGTCGAAGTCGAACGGCACTACGTGTACGCTTAACGTTGTGATATCGAGATAGCGTGCCATCGCAACGTCCAACTCCGTAGGGGTACCAAACTGATTAGAGTCGTTGGTGAAACCAGCCAAAATTATCTTTCCGTCGGGTTGAAGCAAGATCGAGGTGGCGGTGTCCACGCGCAGAGAGAAATCGGTCGTCGCTTTTCCAATCAACGCACCGGTCGAGCTATATCGAGCGAGTGCAAAGTTCAAGCGCTGTGGTCCCCCGCCAGAAGTTCCAGCCAGGACAATCCTGCCGTCGGGATGGACAACAACCGAGTTTCCCAGGTCGGCGCTGGCTGCGGTGAACGGTGTCGTCACTCCACCATTAACGCCAAACGTGGGATCAAGAAAGCCATCGACGGTGTAGCGGGTAAGCTTAAAATCTGCCGACGCACCGTTGTTGGTCGATCCGGCAACAATTAGCTTGCCATCGGGGTGGAGAGCAATCCCAGTGGCGGGATTAGGATAGGTCTGATTGAAAGACGGATACAGAACCCCGCCTGATCCGAAACTGAAATCGAGCGTCCCGTTTGAGTTGAGCCTGGATGCCCGCCCAAATGCTGGAGCAGAGGAGTCGAAGGGCAGCGTGATAAGTTTACCGTCAGGCAATAGCAGCATCCTTCTCGTCCCGCCGTTGTAGATCACCGAGAGACCGTCGCCGTTTACTCCGAACGAGTTATCGATAGTGCTGTCGCCGTTAAAGCGAAGAATCGCGGTAACCGAATCCGGGCCGCTGAACGAGGTTCCGGCCACTACGATTTTCCCGTCCGGTAACACGACGACTCCGTAGGCGCCGTCTGGATTGCTGCCGAAGCCCCTCGTAATTATCCCATCAGTGTCGAAGCCATTATCCATGGTACCGTTGCTATTGAATCGCACAATCAAGTAGTCGCTATTGTTGCCGCTCGAATGAAAACCAAACGCTCCGACGGCAACAATCTTTCCATCCGGTTGAAGCGCGACGTCATAAAAAAAAGCGCCGGGCTGTCCCATGTCAACAATCGTCTTTCCACCGTTGCCGAAGTTCGTGTCCAAACTGCCGTCATTGTTGTAGCGCGCTACGAATGCCCAAGTGTTGTTCGGGTTTGGGAACGGCGCATAGACAATCAAGGAACCGGCCACCAGGATTTTGCCATCCGGCAACAATCGCGACGTCCGCACCGTCTCAGAATATCCGCCGCCGAGATCCGATCGGACTTTGCCGCCGGTGCCAAATGTCGGGTCCAGGTCCGCCGCGTTTACCGAAGTGAACATCGCGGTGGAGAGTAGGAACAGACCAACGACTCGAGGAATCAAACTTTGAAATACGCGAGCACGCATCGAACGTTGGTTGAATCCGAAAACACCCATTACGAAAACCTCCTGGTGGAATAACTCTGGCAAATGAATGCAGACACGGTGAACGACACGATGTCCGTAGGCCATGAATCTGTTTTGTATCTGGAAAGCGCGCGTTTCCGCCCCGAAAATTTGAGCCGGTTTTTGTGAGCTGATGTGAGCGGGCCGTCAGGGTAGCAGGGGAGCCAAAACTGCAGCAACTCATATGGTGATCGACGTAGGCATCTTAATTTTCAGGTGGGTGTAAGTCAATACAGACGCCGGATCGGTGTCCGACCAACATTAGTTTGTCGCTGACGTCTCAAATTGAGTGTGCCGAAAGTCGGCGACAAACTGAAGTTTGTCGGACATCCCGCCGTCGTTCCCGCCTTATGCTATCCTTTTCCAAATGACTTCGGCTTCCCCCATCTCAGTTGATGATCGGGTTATCTCGCTTTATCAGCGCGGAATTCCGCGTCTCGGACAGCTGTCGAGTTCCAAACTCGCCCTCGCGGTAGCCCAATTCGTAGACAAGAACGATGCGCGCGAAGCTACAGTCGAAGACCTCTTATCGTACCTTCCGATGCGCTACGAAGACCGCTCGAACCTGGCCAGGATCAGCGACCTCTACGACGGTCTTGAAGCATCGCTCGAGTTGTTTGTTCGCGTCGCAGGCGGGTTTCAGGTAGGCAAGAAGCGCGGTCCGCGCCAACCGAAATTATTCATCTTCGAAATCACCGCTACAGATCCCGCGCGCAAAGACAAACCAGTCGTCGTTTGGTGGTTCGTTTCGGGCAAACAGGCGCAGAACATAATCGCTTATAACCGCCAAAGATTTACGCAAGGCGCTCGTTTTGTTGCTTACGGAAAATGGGAATGGGACCAAAGGCGACAGACGTTTTCGCTCAGACTGAATCGGCCCGACGAGTTGGAGATGCTTCCTGACGAGAACGCGGAATTGTTTGAAGAATCGTCAACCGAGAATTCCGAACCCGTTGCGGCAACGTCCGAATTCGTCGAAGACGTAGATGAAGACGACACCGCAAGCGAAGATGACTCGGCAACCGATCCGACGCTGGCAGCGATTCACGTCGGACGACGTGTGCCCGTCTATCGAAAGCTCGGCGATTTTCGCTCCAAACGTTTGCGCGAAATCCTGCACGCAGTCCTTCATCAGCTCGATAACTCGTCAACCGCGGAAACTCTGCCCGAAGAGTTGCGCATCAAGCTTCGACTGATCGGACGTGTCGAGGCTTTTCGACGAATTCACTTTCCAACCGATGATGATTCGCTAGCCGCCTACGAAAAGGCCCGCAGCCCCGCGCACATGCGTTTGATATTCGAAGAGTTTTTCTGGGTCACGTTTGCGCTCGGGCTGCGTCGCGGCGTCCGGATCAAAGAGCCGAAGGGAGCGAACATCAGAATCACAAAAGCGGTTCGCGACTCGATGCGGTCCGCGCTTCCCTTTCGTTTGACCGATGCGCAGGAGCGGGTCGTCGCGGCGATTCTTAAAGACATGCAGTCGGACGCGCCGATGAATCGATTGCTTCAGGGCGACGTGGGAAGCGGCAAAACGATCGTCGCGTTGCAAGCAATGTTGGCGGCGATGGGAAACGGATATCAGACTGCTCTTATGGCTCCAACTGAAATTTTGGCCGAACAGCACGCGCGGAACGTCAAGCGTCTACTCGCCGGTACAAACTATCGAGTCGAGCTACTGACCGGCTCGATGCGAGCCGCCGAAAAACGCCGTCTTCAAGCCGACATAGCCGCCGGCGAAGTCGATGCGATTGTCGGTACGCACGCATTGATTCAGCAGTCTGTGGAGTTCGCGCGCCTTGGCCTGGTAGTAATTGACGAGCAACATCGCTTCGGCGTTCTGCAGCGTGCGGAACTTCGCGCGCGCGGGTTTCATCCGGACGTGTTGGTCATGACGGCCACGCCGATCCCGCGTTCTCTGGCGATGACAGCGTACGGCGAGCTGGATGTTTCGGTGATCGACGAAATGCCGCCCGGACGAACTCCGATAAAAACGGTTGTGGTCGGCGAAGACCAGCGAAAGGGAGTTTACAAAGGCGTCGAGCGTGAAGTTCGCGCCGGGCGGCAAGTGTATGTTGTCTATCCGCTGGTTGAAGAATCGGAAAAGATGGATCTGAAAGACGCGACTCGAATGTACGAGCAACTTCGCGATCGCGTCTTCCCGCGATATTCGATCGGCCTGATTCATGGAAAGATGAAGACTGCGGATAAGGAAGATGTGATGCGCCGCTTTGTATCGGGCGAGTGTCAGATTCTTGTCGCAACGACCGTGGTTGAAGTCGGCGTCGACGTACCCAATGCTTCGTTGATGGTGATCGAACATGCCGAGCGCTTCGGCTTATCGCAATTGCATCAGCTTCGAGGACGCGTCGGGCGCGGTGCGGAGAAGAGCTACTGCGTTCTGCTCGCTTCAGACAAACAAACCAGCGTCGCGCGCGAGCGTCTTGGAATCATGGAAGAGTCTTCTGACGGATTTCGTATCGCCGAAAGAGATTTGGAGATTCGCGGTCCGGGCGAGGTGTTGGGGACTCGACAATCGGGCGCACCCGCTTTTCGCACGGGCAATCTGGTCCGGGACATCGAGATCCTCGAACTGGCGCGGCGCGAGTCGGATTACTACCTGACGCAACGCGCGCGGAGTCGCGAAACGGCGCAGATGGCAAAACGCGTTCGTGCCGATGCCCGATTCGGGCTGGGAGCGGTTGGATAAATGTCCGACAAACTTCAGTTTGTCGAGAATGTCCGACAAGCTTTAGCTTGTCGATGACGCGCTCTGTATTCAGTTTCCGATGTCAACGACAAACTAAAGTTTGTCGGACACTTTAGAGGACATGCAGGTACTCGCAGGGAAATACAAAGGCAGGCGTTTGCAGAGCTCGCTATCGCCAAGAGTGCGGCCAACAGCTCGCCGGCTTCGCGAAGATATTTTCGAGTTGCTCGGATCGCGAACCGAACATGCCCGCTTTCTTGATCTTTGCGCCGGATCCGGCGCGGTTGGAATCGAAGCGCTTTCGCGCGGCGCGGCTCATGCCACTTTTGTAGACCGATCGGCGAAAATGTGCAGTTACGTTCGGGCGAATCTCGAGTTGTGCGGCGTTTCCCCGGAACAGTTTGAAGTCGTCGAGCGAGACGCGACCGACTTCGCCCAATCCGCACCGCAATCGAGCGGCGCTTCATGGGATGTCGTCTTTTTCGATCCGCCTTATGCGTCCGAATATTCGGCGGTTATCGAACTCTTCGCCTCGGCCAACCTGTTAAAGAGGAGAGGCGGAGTCCTGATTGCCGAACATCACTGCGAGAACAAGCTGGTTGATAGGATAAGTTCGCTTCATCGTTGGCGAGTGATCCGCCAGGGCGAATCCTGTCTGAGCTTTTACGAGAGAAAGAAATAGCGCCAGGCCCCGGACACGACCATGCGAATCATCGCCGGACAATATCGCGGACGGGTGCTTCGAAGCCCTCCAACTTTGAAGACACGGCCTACCTCCGACCGCTTGCGCGAAACACTTTTCAATATTCTCGCTCCACGTATCGAAGGCACACGCTTTCTGGACTTGTGCGCCGGCACAGGCGCTGTGGGAATTGAAGCTCTGTCGCGCGGCGCCGCCTTCGCAACTTTCGTCGATCGCGTGCATAAAATGTGCGGGTTGATCGAAGCCAATCTTGATATCTGCGAAGTTCCGGAAGACGAAACGGAAGTTGTCTGGAGCGAAGCCACAGCTTTCCTGCGACGTACTCAGGAGAAAAATCAACCGGGCTGGGACATCTGCTTTTTTGACCCGCCGTATGACTCCGAGTACGCGCCGGTGCTCGGCGCGTTCGGCGCGGAAGAAGCGACGCTGCTGAATCCCGGCGGCATTCTTATCGTCGAGCATTACCACAAAAATAAGTTACCGGACGAAGTGGGTTTGCTGCGCCGCTGGCGGCTGTTAAAGCAAGGCGAGACGAGTTTGAGTTTTTATGAACGGGAGTGAGATGTTGGATGTTGGGGGGGGGCCGGGGGCTAGGGATCGGGGCCAGGGATCGGGGCCAGGGGTTGGGGGCCAGGGGTTGGGGGCCAGGGGTCGGGAGTCGACTCGTACTCCTGACATCTAACATCCAACATCTGCTATCTCACATTCTGTCTTCTGACTCCTGACTTCTGACTCCTGCTTTTCTCCATTTCCCGTTCAGATACCGTCTAGACAACTCTCAGGCGCTCGACTATATTGTGCGCTCTACTTTTTCGCATTCCAACTAGCCGGAGATTACGCAATTAATGGCGTTATTCAACTTTCTTCCCAAAGAGGAGCAGTACTTTGCGCTCTTCTCGCAAATGACCTCTCACATTTACGATGCGGCGAGCGCGCTGGTCGAAATGCTCAACGACAAGGAAGCGAACTACGAAGAGCATTCCCGACGAATCAAAGTCATCGAACATACCTGCGACGAGCTGACTCACTCGATTTCTACGCGCCTTAACAAATCTTTCATCACGCCTTTCGACCGCGAAGACATCTACATGCTTTCCAGCGCGCTGGACGACATCGTCGACCTGATCGATTCGGCGGCGCGCGCGTTTGTCATGTACGACGTAAGGGCCAGCACAAACTATGCGCGGCGTTTCGCGGATGTGATTCAAAGCATGGCCGTGCAACTGCACGAGATCGTTTCGATGCTTTCGCGGCCTAGCGGATTGACAGCGCGTTTGTCTGAGTTGCACCGGCTCGAGCACGAAGGCGATGATATCTATCACGCTGCGATCGGCGAGTTGTTCAAGAAGGAACCCGACGCGTTGACGGTGATCAAGTGGAAAGCGATTTACGAAAAGATGGAAGCGACGATCGATCGCTGCGAAAACGTCTCAAATATCATCGAGAGCGTAATTATTAAACATACTTGAGTGTTTACTCCCCTCCCCTTAGGAGGGCGACTGCGTGTTACTAGAAAGTTTTTGATGCTCGAAAACTTAGCTCACACGTAAGCGATTCTAGCTCGTGCTCGTTAAGCCCTGAAAAATCTGACCAGCCTCTTATGACTGTCACGTTCGCTTTTGTAATTCTCATTATCGTAGTCGCGCTAGTATTCGATTACATCAACGGATTTCACGACGCAGCCAATTCCATTGCCACGGTTGTGTCTACGCGAGTGCTGTCCCCCGGAGTCGCGGTCGTTTGGGCCGCGATTTTCAATTTCATAGCCTTCGCGGTCTTCGGCACTCGCGTGGCCAAAACCATCGGCGGCGACCTGGTGCGAATTGATCTGATCGCATCGGACGTGCGGCTCTATGTTCTGTTGGCGGGATTGCTGGGAGCTATCGTTTGGAATTTGATCACGTGGTACCTGGGCCTGCCCACGTCGAGCTCGCATGCCTTGATCGGAGGTTACGGTGGCGCCGCCGTCGCCGCATATGGCGGGTTCAGCGGATTGCTGAAACCGGAAGGTTGGATCAAGACGCTGGCCTTCATCGTCGCGTCGCCGTTGATCGGCATGACGCTCGGCTTCTTTTTGATGGTGCTCGTCTACTGGGTGTTCCATCGTGCGTCTGCTGCCAGGGTGGATCAGTTATTCCGGCGCGGACAACTTCTTTCCGCTGCGGCCTACTCACTGGGCCACGGCGGAAACGACGCGCAGAAAACGATGGGCATCATCACGGCTGTGCTTGTGGCCGGCGGAATTGTGGCTTCGGGTCCGGACGGAGCGTTGCCCGCGATTCCTTTGTGGGTCGTCTTAACGGCTCACGCTGCGATCGCGGCCGGAACGTTGTCAGGCGGCTGGCGTATCGTCCACACGATGGGGTCAAAGATTACAAAGCTGAAACCCGTCGGTGGGTTTTGTGCTGAGACCGCGGGCGCGATAACGCTGTTCGGTGCGACCGCCGCGGGCATTCCGGTTTCGACCACGCACACGATTACAGGCGCGATTGTGGGTGTAGGAGCTACTCGCAGGTTATCGGCCGTGAAGTGGGGAGTCGCCGGGCGAATCGTTTGGGCGTGGATCCTGACAATTCCGATCTCGGCGGCCATAGCAGCGCTGGCGTTTTTGTTGATTGAGTTTATTCATAAGCTGGTGCGGGCTTGAGATGTCCCAGGATCGGCATGAGGATTTGAGGAAGACATTTCACGCAAAGGCGCAAAGAAATGAAAGCATAAAGGCGCGAAGGGAAAGCAATGTTATGGAGCGGTCGAAACTGCAGAGATCATGATTTTTGCGCCTTCTGCTTTCTTTTCATTGCGCCTTTGCGTGAAAACCGTCTTTTCCCTTACTTAAAGTAAATCGACCCACCATCCAACTTCACCCATCCGCAATGTGATCTCCAAAATCGTGCGCAGGCCCGCAGACAAGAATAATCTTCATTTCAGACTCGCCGGTGTTCGTGATCGTGTGTGAATTGCCGCGTGGAATGTAAACCGCGTCGCCAGCTCGAACTTCCCTGCTCTCGTCCCCGACGGTCATTCGACCCTCGCCTTCTACGATGTAGTAAATCTCTTCGGTAACGAGATGATGGTGCCGTCCGACTGCAGAACCCGGCGGAAGAATCTCTTCGGCCAGGCTGCATTGCGTGATTGCTGACGTCGTGCGGTCGATCAACGGTCGTATTTCGGATCCGTGCGGAGTGTTTATCACTGCGGCTTGATCGCGATTAATGACTTTCATCGGTTTGAGCTCCAAACAAATCGTCGCGGACGACCAAAAGGGCGACAAAAGAAAGACCCAAGACACAGTGTTCTGAGTGTCTTGAGCCCTTCAATCGTGCTGAACGTAGAAATGTTTACGTGATTGAAACCAGCAGTTCTTCCGCCGGCTCTGCTTTTGCCGCCGCGCCTTCGGCTACGAGTTTCTCGGTCTCTTTAACAAACGCTTCCACGATGTCTTCGCCCGCGACTTTGCGCAACGGAATCCCGTTCTTGTAAATCATCCCTACGTTGCGGCCGAAGGTCACACCCAACTGAGAATCATGCGCTTCGCCCGGCCCGTTCACCGCACAGCCCATGATGGACAGATGCAACGGCTCCTCGATGTGCGCCAACCTGCGTTCGATCTCGGTGACGATGCCTACGAAGTCGTCGACATCCAGCCGTCCGCAGGTCGGACAAGCCACCACCGTCACTCCGCGATTTCTAAGCTCGAGCGACTTCAGGATTTCCCAAGCGACGCGAACTTCTTCCTGCGGTTCGGCCGCCAACGAAACTCGAATCGTATCGCCGATGCCTTCGTGCAGAAGAATTCCCAAACCGATCGCCGACTTTAGCGAACCACTGAACGCAGTTCCCGCTTCGGTCACGCCCAGGTGCAACGGATAGTCGACCTGCTGCGAAAGCAAACGATACGCGCCAACCGTGCGGCGCACGTCCGACGCTTTGAGCGAAACGATGATGTCCTGGAAATCCAGATCTTCGAGGATGCGAATGTGGCGCAACGCGGATTCAACCATCGCCTCTGGCGTAGCCGTTCCGTACTGCTTCAGTAAATCTTTTTCCAGCGATCCGCCGTTGACTCCGATTCGAATAGGAACTTTCTGAGCCTGCGCCGCCCGCACAACTTCTCGCACGCGATCGTGCGCACCGATATTTCCCGGATTCAAACGAAGCTTGTCGATCCCGGCTTCCAGCGCCAGCAAAGCCAATTTGTAATGAAAGTGTATGTCGGCGACCAGCGGGACATCGGGAACTCGTTTGCGAATCTCTTTCAGCGCGATCGCGGCGTCTTTGTCCGGAACAGCCAGCCGAACGATCTCGCAACCGGCGCGCATCATCTCCTCGATCTGCGCAACGGTCGCATCCACATCCACCGTGTCCGTCTTGGTCATGGACTGGATGGCGATCGGCGCGCCTCCGCCGATCTGGACGTCTTTAACTTTTACTGCTCTGGTCATAAGGAGTTTGGGGAGTTCATAGAGTTTGGGGAGTTTGGAGAGTTCAAAGAGTTTCCAAACTCTCCAAACTCCCTGAACTCTCTAAACTCACTTCTGTGGAGCGGTGGCGGGCGGTGGATCGCTCTTGCGAAGATTCGATGCCACCTTCAAAAGATCGTTCGTGATTACAAATCCCATCAAGAGCAATAGCATCACGAAGCCTACCTGTTGAATTCGTTCGCGCACGGTCATCGACAATTTCATGCCGACGACTCCCAACACGGCTTCCACCAACAGAATAAATATCGCGCCGCCATCAAGAACCGGGATCGGAAGAAGGTTAAAGATGCCAAGGTTCAAGCTCATGAACATGAGCATGAAGAAGACGCCTTCCCAACCGAAGTCGTTCGCCACACGTGACGATTCCTGCGCGATGCCGATCGGGCCCGAAAGCGTATCGCGAACTGACCGTTGACCGCTGAAGACCTGGCCCAGCGCCTTGCCGGTCAATCGAATTATCTCGATGTTGGTGTCAAACGCGTACCCGGCCGCGGTCAAGACATTAACGCGTTCAAGCGGCGGTCTGCCGAATCCAAATCCGAGCCGCTCGCGTCCGTCCGGCGGAAGCGAACGTGCGGTGGCAGTAATCTCTTTTCGCTCGCCGTTCGGTCGATCAATCGTCACGCGAATCGGCTCGGCCTTGTGATCGGTGATGTATTGCATCACCTGCTCCTTGTTACGAGCGGCTTCGTCGTTCAGCTTGATGATCCGGTCGCCTTCCTGCAAACCGGCTTCGGCCGCAGGCGAGCCCGCCTCGACTTTTCCGACGATAACCGGACTGGTCCCGGTGTCTGGTTCCAAATCCAAACTGCCAAGCGCATTTCCCTGCTTGTCGGTTCGGCGTGTTGGTTTGACCGTCAACGGAATGCGTTGACCGTTTCTTTCAACCACGAGCGGCAGCGTCTGATCCGGCGAAATCAAAGTATCGTTAACGATTCGCTCCATCGTCGGATTGTCTTTTCCGTCGTACGAAACGATGCGATCGCCCGGTTTGATTCCGGCTTTGGCAGCGGCTCCGTCCTGCGCGACCGTCATAACCGTCGGCGACGGCGTCACCGGAACGCCCTGGATCAACGCGCCAAAGAACGGGATCGAAAGCGCGGTCAGAACGTTCATGACCGGGCCTGCCACGGCAACCAAAAACTTTTGCCAGCGCGGGCGAAGACTGAACTGTTCTTCGACCGGAATGTCCGACGCGCCTTCGCCTTCGATGGGAGCGTTGGATTCGTCGCCGCCAAGCTTAACGTAGCCGCCCAACGGTATCGCTGAAAGGCGATAGTCGGTCGTGCCCCATTTCCCTCCGAACAGCCGTGGCCCAAATCCGACCGAGAAAGTCTCGACCCGAATCTTAAGCAGTTTGGCTACGATGAAATGGCCGAACTCGTGCAGCACAACCGCTGCACCCAAAATGAAAATGAAAGCTAACGCGCCTATTAACCAACTCATTTATGAATTCTCTCTAAAATTCCTGACTAATCTTCCTACCACGCGATTTAGAGTACGGCCCTCGTCGGTCGGGTTGCACATCAGTTTACAGGGCATCAACGAAAAGGTAAAAGGCGGATGTCCGACAAGATTTAGGAGATGGAGCGCAGGCGGCTCGCCTGCACTGAGCGCCGCAGGCGCGAAAAGCGCATGTACTATTCGCGCGTCGCGCTCACTGCAGGCGGTCCGCCTGCGCTCCGTCGACACCCTAAACCGCAGCATCTATCGCAGCCGGCTGGCTCAAGAGCGCGATTCTCTCCCGAGCACTCACGCGCGCTTCACGATCGGCCCTCAGCACCGTGTCGAGATCGTCTACCTTTTCGACTTGATGCCGATTCATCACGCCCTCGATCACAACCGGAATGTCGGTTAGAGAAATCAACGAAGCCGCAAACGCATGGACCGCTTCTTCATTCGCTGCGTTCATCGCGGCCGGCAGAGTTCCGCCGGCTCGAAGCGCGCGATAAGCCAGTGAAATACACGGGAACCTCGTCGTATCGGGAGTTTCAAAGCGAAGTGAGGTTAGCTTTGTCAGGTCCAGCGGCGGCAGATCGCATTCGCGTCGCTCCGGATAGGTCAGCGCGTATTGAATCGCGTGGCGCATGTCGGTGACGCCCATCTGCGCGATGACCGACCCGTCCACCAGCTCGATCATCGAATGAACGACCGATTCTGGATGGACCAGAATATCGATGCTGTCTGCTTCGAATCCGAAAAGCCAGCGAGCCTCGATGACTTCCAATCCCTTGTTCATCAAGGTCGCCGAATCGATAGTGATCTTGTCTCCCATCGACCAGGTTGGGTGACGCAGCGCCTCTGCGACCGTGGCGCCTTTCATCTCAGCCAGCGACCGCGTCCGAAAAGGACCGCCTGAAGCCGTCAAGATCAGCCGCCGAACCTCGTCGCGTTTTTCTCCGCGAAGGCATTGGTGAAGAGCGTTGTGTTCCGAATCAACCGGCAATAGTTCGGCGCCACTTTTTTCGGCGGCGCGCGTCATCAACTCGCCGGCCATCACAAGCGTTTCTTTATTTGCAAGCGCGACCCGCTTCCCTGTTTCCAGCGCTCGCAACGTCGGGACAAACCCGATCGCGCCGACCGTGCCGCTCACTACCGTGCTCGCTTGCTCGTGTGTTGCGACCGCCACCAATCCGGCTTCACCGACCATGATCGAAGGGCCCGAAGATGCTGCAACCTTCCTGCGCTGAAGTTCCGCAGCAAGCTTTTCGGCGCCCTCGTCATTTTCAACCGAAACTAATGCAGGCTGATGTCGCTCGATCTGTTCGGCCAGCAACTCTATGTTTCGACCGGCGCTGAGAGCGACAACACGAAATCGATCCGCGCCGAGCGTTTCGATCACGCGCAACGTGTTGCGACCTATTGAGCCGGTCGAGCCCAGTATTGCTATGCCTTTGGATTTCATTGGTGGTGGGAATCCTGCGGAGGTGTCTCGTACTGGCCCATCAGATCCACGGTCTGGCCGGCGTCGTTAACGTACGACGCATCTGTCACGCGCCAGTCGCGCCCTTCGCGATACATCAGCGCGACTTTCGCATGGACGGTCTTGCGGTCGCCGATCGTCTTGAAATTGAGCGTCGCTTCACCTTCTCCGCCTTGCGAATTGACGCTGCCGGTGACGAACGTGCCGAAGTCGGTGACCTCGCCGATCTCCTGTTTCAACTTCTGATTATTCTTCAGGAAAGTTCGGGCGGTATCGGCGGCCTGGCTGTTACTGACCGAGTAGAACGCGATCCCAACGATTAAGCCTACGAAGATCGTTATGAGTAAACCGATCCCCGCGACTATGCCGCCGATCACTAAAAAAACTTTCTTACTTGTCATTTGATTTGCGTCGATCAACCGAAGTAAGCGCGTGCAAAATAGTAGATGACCGGCGCGTTGAAGAGCAAGCTATCAAGCCGATCCAGTAATCCTCCGTGCCCCGGCAGGATATTCGCCGCGTCCTTCGCGCCCGCGCCTCGCTTCAAAGCGCTTTCGGTCAGATCGCCGGCAACACCGAAGACATTCATCACCGCCGCCAGGGGCAGCGCGGCTTTCAAACTCAGCTCAGCGAAAAACCAGTAGTGCGCCAGCACGGCCATCAACAGACTGGCCAGCAAACCTCCGATGGCGCCTTCCCATGTCTTGCCCGGGCTGATCTTCGGCGCGAGCTTGTGCTTGCCCAACGCGCGGCCGGTGTAATACGCGCCCGTGTCCGATCCCATGATGATAAGGAAAAAGAAGAAGAGCAGGTGCGCCGAAAGCTTCGGATCAAAACCCATTCGGACCGAAACCAGATGGCCGCCGAGGAATACTACGTAGAGCACGCCCAGGACTGTCGCCCCGGTCGACGCGATCATTTTTTCGAACGGCCCGGCTCTGAACATCTCTGCAGCCAGGGCTGCGATGACGAACCCGATC
Organism: Pyrinomonadaceae bacterium; assembly: GCA_963702045.1. Taxonomy (GTDB): domain Bacteria; phylum Acidobacteriota; class Blastocatellia; order Pyrinomonadales; family Pyrinomonadaceae; genus JACMLC01. The sequence goes on along the minus strand of OY969701.1, from coordinate 1,329,654 downwards.
AGAGTCAGCAAGAGCAGACGCGGCGCCTGGCCCGGCGCATCGAAAACGAAACCAGTCAGCAGACCGGCGGCGCCGAGAAAACCGACCACGACGTCGGGCTTCATTTCGCGACGTTTGGCCAGCAGCCAGAACTCGTAAAGGCCAAGCACCATCGCCGCAATCGCCATCGCCAGAAACAGCGGCCACAACCACGCGAAATATATGGAAGCGATTAGAACAGGAAGGACGATTAAGGCGGTTATGATGCGGGACATTGGGTTAGTGGTCAGATGCTGGATGTTGGATATCAGTGGTCGGTGAACTGGGGCCGGGGGTCAGCGAACCCGGGGGTCAGGGGTCGGGGGTCGGGGTTGAATATCGGTGACAAACAATCTTTGGTTTTCTCCTCATCACTCATTACTTGTCACTCATTACTTGTCACTTGCCGCTCGCCGTCACTGCCCACTGGCCACCGACCACTGACCACTGACCAGCCCGCCGAAGCGACGATCGCGCCGTTGAAATTCTACGATCGCATCGAGCAGATGCACTCGACGAAAGTCGGGCCACAGCGTTTCGGTCACGTAGATCTCGCTATATGCCGCTTGCCAAAGAAGAAAGTTCGAAACGCGCATCTCGCCGCTGGTTCGAACCAGCAGATCAAGCTCAGGCAATCCGTTCGTGTAGAGTCCCCCGGCAATTTCTTCTTCCGACAAATCCGCTGGATCCAGCTTCTCTTCCAAACGGCGTCGCACTGCCGCGCGGCACGCATCAACGATTTCCGCTCGTCCGCCGTAATTCAATGCGACACTCAGAACCATTCCGGAATTGCCGGCCGTTCGCTCGGTGGCTCGCATAATCTCGCGGCGAACTGTTTCCGTCAGACCTTCCAATCGTCCGATCGCCTGGAAGCGAATGTTCTGTCGATCGATCTCGTCCAGCTCAAGTCGCAAGTAGCGCCGCAGCATTCGCATCAACGCGTCGACTTCGAGCCGCGGTCGCTTCCAGTTTTCAGTCGAGAACGCGTAGAGCGTCAACGCTCCCAACTTAAGACGCGCGCCCGTGTCGACCGAAGCACGAACCGCTTCGACCCCAGCTCGATGGCCCGCGATCCGCGGTTGCCCGCGCTGTGCGGCCCAACGGCCGTTTCCATCCATTATTATTGCGATGTGGCGAGGCAACCGATCCCAGTCCAACGCCGCAAGCAGCGATTCGTCTCGCGAACCCGGTTGAACTACTTCTGTAAAATCAGAAAGCATCGAGATTTGAAACAAACAATGCGAAAGCAAGGATGGAAACAGAATCGAAGAGTAATGCTGGGCTTTGCTCCCTGGGTTCCCGGCTGTTGCAAGCCCGACTCCCTTTTTACTTTGCGACCGCTGAAGTGTCAATCATACCGGACGCTGCGCAGCGTCAAACCGCAGGCCGGTGTCGTGACGATTGCCGATGGCCGCACTCCGGTCTCGATCGCGCGCTCGATCGACGCCAGGTCCATTTCGCCGCGGCCAACTGCCAGCAACGCCCCGACAACGGACCGGACCATGTATCGAAGAAATCCATTGGCGCTGATCTCGATTTCTATCAGCGGCGCCACAGCGCGTTCGTCCAGCCGCGAAGTGACTTCGAGTTTGGTCACGCGACGAACTCGCGATTTTGCGTCGGTTTGCGACGCGCTGAACGCGGTCCAATCGTGTTCTCCAATAAAAGCCTCCGCAGCAACTGCGATTCGATCCAGCTTCAACGGACGGCTTTCCGCGTGCGCGTAGCGAATCCAAAACGGCGAGACAACCCGCGTGTTGAGTATTCGATAAATGTAGGTCTTCTCTTTTGCAGAGTAGCGCGCGTGGAAATCGTCCGAAACAATTTCGCACTTTGTAACACGAGCGTCCGGCTCCAGATTACCGTTGATTGCCGCGAGGAGTTTGTCTGGTGTGAACTCTTGCTCCAGTTGGACACTGGCTACCTGACCTTCTGCATGCACGCCTGCGTCGGTTCGTCCTGATCCGTACACGATCGCGCGCCCGCCATTGAGTAGCGTCAGGACTCGAGTCAACTCTCCCTGAACAGTCCGCAAGTCATCCTGTATCTGCCAACCGTGAAAGTCAGTGCCGTCGTATTGAAGCGTGAGCTTGTAATTCATAACGTGCGAGGAGTCAGAAGACAGAAGTCAGGAGTCAGAAGAAGCCACCTACCACTAGCTTTTCTCCTGACTTCTGACTTCTGACTCCTGACTCCTGCTTTCTGCTTTCCGGCTCCCCGGCTTCACCGCCACGTCGCCGCGGGCACAGGCCTCGCACTCCGACGAGGGAACCGAAGGAACTTCCAATGTAGCCAGCGCCAATCGCGGAACGCCGACGTCGGCGCTTCCTGCCGAACGATCGATGATGGATGCAGCGCCGACAACTTGTGCTCCCGCTTCGGTAAAAACCGAAATCGTTTCGCGCGTGGATCCTCCAGTGGTAACAACGTCTTCAACCACCAGTACCTTCTCGTCCTTGTCGACGGTGAATCCTCGTCTGAGCGTCATCTGCCCGGTCGCATCTCGCTCGGTCCAGATAAACCGGGCGCCGAGGGCGCGCGCGACTTCATAACCGATTATCAATCCGCCGATCGCTGGAGACGCGACGGTCTGGATTCCCTGTTCTTGAAAGCTGTTTGCCAGAGCACGGCCAAACGCTTCGGCTTCGTTCGGGCTCTGGAGCACGAGCGCGCATTGCAAATAGCTGGTGCTGTGAAGTCCGCTCGACAAGACAAAATGGCCTTCCAGCAAAGCGCCGGTGCGCCTGAATCTTTCAATGACTTCGTCCGAACGCAATTCGTCAATCCTCCCCCTCAGATTTGCACATCGTCCGACAAACTTTAGTTTGTCGTTGACTCTCGACGCCCTGGACTTGCTACGTCTACGACAAACTGAAGTTTGTCGGACATTAACTGCTATGGATTCGTAAGCGGCCTCGGATCAAAGTACGCGCTGATTTCGCTGATCTCGCCGTTCACGATTCGAAAGCACTCGCAAACCGGAATCGCGCCAACCGGAGTCACTGCTTCCCAACGTGTGGCAACGTACTCGCCATCCGCAATATGGTTCTTGATTCGAACGTCGTTGATCAGCGGCATTACATTTGGAAGATAAGCCAACACGGCTTCCGCCCCCGTCAGTGTCGGTGTAAGCGGCTCTTCAAAGATAATCCCGGCGGCCAGCGGAACCTTGCTCAAGTCATTGTCGCGCAGACCGTGAATATAGCTCTCTACCAGTTTGATATTCGGGTTTTCCATAGCTTGTCTCCTAATTGACCGAACTGAGATTGACTATCACGTTGGCTACGCAGAAAGTTGATGGATCGGTTTTCGGTTTCTCGCAAAGGCGCAAAGTGGAAGCATTGTTAACACGCGCTCAGATTTGAAGATTACGAATGCTTCTTTGCGCCTTTGCGCATTATTTTCTTTGCGCCTTTGCGTGAAACTTCTTCCCGGCAAACTCTTCCACTAACCCGCAAGCCATTCTCAATCCAACTTTCTAATAACTCGTGGCTGCTATACAATGCCGTCCAATGTCAGCGCGTTTAAACCTCGTTTCCGATTCCCCGCTCGTTCAAGAGACAATCGAAATACTTCGGGTGTCCGGCGGCCGAGCGCCCGCTTCGGACATCGCCGACATCGTCCTCAAACTCTCGGACCTGGATTCGGAGCTCGCCGCGTTAATCGTTACTGATCTGATAAAAGACGATCACAGACTTTGTGTGCGTGACGGCGCAATGGTCGAGCTGCTTTGCGAAGACGGCGAAGCGCGTGGTTTGCACGATGCCGATTTCGTAGTGGTTGACGTCGAAACCACCGGCGCCAAAACGCCGCCGTGCCGCATTACAGAGATCGGAGCCTATCGAGTAAGCAGCGGATGTATCGTTGCCGAGTTCCAAACGTTGGTTAACCCCGAAACACCGATCCCGCCGTTCATAGTAAACCTGACCGGCATCACGAATCAGATGGTCAAAGACGCGCCGCGATTCGAAGACATCGCACAGCTTTGGCTGGATTTCGCCGGCGACGCAGTTCTGGTTGCACACAACGCGCAATTCGACGTGCGCTTTCTGAATCACGAACTATCGCGAGTATTTCCCGGACGGCGGATGGCGAATTCAAACTTGTGCACGGTGGTTATGTCCCGGCGGATTTTTCCCGGCCTCTTGAATTATCGATTGCAAACCGTCGCAGAACATTTTGCCATCAACATTATCAATCGCCATCGCGCTGCCAGCGACGCCCTGGCTACAGCCGAAATCTTCATACACATGCTTGCGCGCATGAGCGAACACGGCGTACGCGATCTGGCGGAAGCACGTCGATTCAGAGTTGCCAGCTAGTTTGATTCCGTTTCAGCATCGCCGCGCTGGATCGTCCTGCTCTTAACCAAACTTCTTCCGACAAAAATCAGGATGATCAGCACCGCGAGTCCGATCCCGATCGCAGGATAGTAGCGCGACAGTAGTTCCTTCGCATGCTCGCCGTAATACGCCGCGAAGTATCCTTCCAGCAGATAACGAAACGCGCGACCCACCGCCACCGCGATCGCAAATCGCCAAACATTCAATCGGAAAACGCCGGCCGTTACGACGAAAAGCTTAAAGGGAAAAGGCGGCGGCAACAGCGAAGCAACAAGAACCGAGAGCACGTCGTAACGATCGATCAGATCCTTGACTCGCGCTTGTTTCGATTCCGAAAAACGCGAAAGCGCACGTCGTCCGGCTTTTCGGCTTATGTAATAGAGGATCAGACAACCGACTACCGAACCCAGTGTCGCCGACGCCGCGTAGAAGAACATCCACGAAGGCCGCGCGGCGGATAGCAGCATCATCACCGCGTCGGGTCCGCCCGGCATCGGAATCAGAGCCGAGTCCAACAACGCGATCGCGAACAAACCGAACGGTCCGTAGGCAATCAGAAACTGCGAGATCGAAGTTAGTCCGTTGGATATCTTACGAAAAAGCCACTTCAAAACCGGTGTTTTCCTTCACGTTGATAAATGTCCGACAAACTTCAGTTTGTCGCTTCGACTCGACAAGCTCAAGAGACCTCTGAATAAGTCGACCTTCCACCGCCGATAGATGCCTATCATCTGTTCTGATCCGTGTTCTTCCGCGTTAATCTGTGGCTCGGACTCGCTTGTTCAGAGTTCCTAAAGCTCGTCGGACATAGCAGCGGGCGTATCCTTGTCCGGAGGACTGAATCTTCTCTTCAAAAAATAGATCCCCAATCCCACAACAGCTGCCAAAAGCACGATCCCGAGAATTGCCGCACCGTAGTTTTTGACGAAACTTATGACCTGTTCGCCATAAAAAACCGCCAGCGTGCCCTCGATGTAGTATCGCACGCTGCGCGCGATCATCAGCGTGACCATGAATCGCCAACGCGGGTATTCGAGCGTCGCCGCAGTCGCGACAAAAATCTTGAACGGCATTGGCGGCGGCAACAGTGCCGGCACAGCCAGCGCCAGAAATCCAAAACGCGCGTACGAGCGCTCGACTCGTTCGATGTGCTCCGCGCGAAACTTGCGTCGCAGGACCGCCTGACCGCCACGCCGCACGATCGTGTAAAGCAACATGCAACCGATGACCGACCCAGCGGCAGCGAACAACGGAAAATAGAAGACTGCCTTGTGATCCCTGGCGCACCGCATCACGACCAGGTAGTCGTTGATCTCAGGCAGCGAAAGCAGCGACGAATCGAGCGCGCCGATCAACACCATCGAGGGCGCAGCCACGTACATCGGAACGCCGATGATGAACTGCTCGAGCCACGTCACCAGGTGCGCGAAGGATCCCTGAACCCACCGATATCCGTCGCTTAACCAGTCGAACATAAAATCCCGATTCAAAATTCAAGGTTCAAAACTCAGAGTCAACAACTGTACAGACTCTGAACTTTGAACCTTTAAGTTTGAACCAACCTATTTAGCAGGCGCAAAGACGTTGGGCGTGTCGTAAGTAACGCCGAACGTAACGCCAGAGCGGGGGCTGAACTCAGTCAATCCTGCGATGCCTGCGAAATCGAATCGCAAGCCCGACGCCTTGATTTGCATTCCGAGTCTGGCCTCGGATTGTGACTCGGTTCCAAGCGGAGCACTGGTTCCGCGAGTATTTGCGCGACCGTTGATCTCGGCCGCGATATTGAATTGCCGGTGAATGCGAACGATCCCGGCCAGGCCGTACAGCAACACATCGTTCTGTGTGAAATCTTCCAGCGGCGCAGTCAAAATTCCGATGCCGATATTTCCAAAAAGATTTACACGACCATCACGGCCGAACTTCTTTCCGACCAGGATCGTGCCGAACGCGTTGGTTTGATTCACGCCGATGCCGCGCGCTTGATTCGAATTTGGAAGCTGCACTCCGAGCCTGAACCCGAGCGATGGCCCGTTCTTGGTCTCGGTCCTGAATTTTATTTTAGTCGAGATCGTGAAGTCGCCGGTGTCGTTCGAAGAGTTGAGTCCGGGTGTGAATCCGAGTTGGATCGGTGACGGCAGCGTTTGAGAGTTGATGCTCAAAAAATTCTGCGCCACGCCGTCGATCTGAAGCTCCACGTTCGGCGCCAAACCGATGTTCACGCCGATCACGCCTACACGCGTCACATCTCCCTCTAATCCCGAAAGCGGAAACTTGGCATCCTGCAGGAAGTCGATTCCGGCTTCGATCCTAAGCGTTCCCGGCGGAATGATGTCGACGTCTTCTGTCAGCAACGGACGCTGCTGCGCCTGCGCCGCGGTGACGCACGCGAGGCAGAAGATAACGAGTGTAAAAAAATAAGAGAGATGCTTGCGATGTGACATGAATATCGTTCTCAAAACGATCTGGAAAAGACAGACGGATTGTAACGGCACAGCCGCAAAGCGTCAACGCAGCCAATGTCCGACAAACTTCAGCTTGTCGTTAATATTCGACAGGCTCAACTAAACATTGGATAAAGTGATATCTCGCCGTAAGAAAGGGACACTGTACCCGCTTCAAGGCTCATCGCCGCTTGAGATCAATAGCCGGTTCCCAATTTACCAACATGCAGTTAGCGTCAAGATCCTATCTCGCTTGGCTTGAAATATTTTCAGCCATAATATCATCCATGATAGAAGCCCAGAATTGAGGGCTAATGCGATTTGAAGCGGAATAGGTTCCCCTTCCTGACTGCGTGTTAACCGAGTGCTGCTACTAGTTGAGCGGCCCTTCCCATTGGAGAAGAAGCTTATGAGCCAGACAAATCAATCGCGGACCAGCCGAAGGGAGTTTCTAAGGATAACCACCACCGCCTTGGCTGCTGGACTCGCCGGAGTTGGGCTTTGGGCGAAAACGGAGACTGCAACGGAGGCCAATAAGAAGCATCGCCGCTTTGTGAGGGATGAGCCCAATACTCACAATATGCTGATCGTGGGGCAGGAAACCGTTTTTCTTTCTCACCTTCCGATGTTTACTTCACCTACCTTTGATTCACCTCATCGCTACCAGGTTCTTCTGGAAGTGACGTTCACGAAGGCTGGAGCGAATCCACAGGCCGTCTACGCTAACGATCGCAAGAAGAATCCCGGAACGAAGATCTATACATTGAATCCGGACGAGTTCGTTCTTCCCGACCTGCGTTCGGGCGCTCCAACGCCAATCAGTTCATTCGGAGCGAAAATTTTTCATGGCCATTTGGAAAAACGCGGGAAGAAGTTGCTCGCCAGCGGAGTCAACGTAAACGTCGAGAACGTAATTCACTTTCGTGAGTTCGATCCTGCGGCAACAACGCCCGCTCAATTGGAGTACATCCTCTTTGGAAAAGGTAAGGAACTGTTCCTGGCACACTTCATCACTGCGCCGCCTGACTTCGACCAGGTATTGTCCGTGGGCGTTTCGGACCGAAGCTTTACCGATGAAGAGTTGCGCAAGGGAATGCGCGTTGTCTTTAAGAGACCGAATTCGATTGCTCAACGGCTGATGGAAAAGCAGGAAGCGGTTGGTGAAGTGCTGGATGGCAGCGGAACGTCCAGCCCTCTAACGGCCAGGTTCAAGGCAGGCACTGAGTTCTATTTTGAGGAAGGCGAGCTTCGTGTACCCGCGGTCTTAGAAGAGACGACAGCAGCAGAGAGAAAAGCTGGATTTCCGTAGGCGGTGGGTCTGTACGGGATTAATAATAGAAAGACGGTTTCGCGCAAAGGCGCAAAGAACAGAACGCGGAAAGACGCAAAGACATTTAATGATCGCTGCTATTTCGAACGAATAGTCACAATCGATTTGCGTTTGCGTCTTTGGTCTTTCTGTTCTTTGCGCCTTTGCGCGAAACCTCGTTTGACCGACGCTCAAACTTACCCACCGGAGCACGACTACTTCGCCGCGACCATCTGATCAATCTGCTGGACCAACCTAACCGGATTGTCGAACGCGTAGGCTTCTATCCACGAACCTTTTGATTCGTTTCCGATCAGCAGCAACGGCGAATGAGTCGACTGCCCCGACGGATCACCAGTCATTACCTTCAGCAGCTTATCTATCTCAGCTTTGTCGCCCGTGACCAACGTCCACCCGGGCTTCGCGTGCATTCGTGTTGCATAGACGGTCACAGATCAGGATGGATAACTCGCAGTCAGGAAGGGAACCCTGTCCCCGCCTCGACTTCCATCAACTCTCCAGGTCTCAAACAACGACTCGACTAACCCAGATCTTCGAGATGGGTTTGCTAGGCGGGGACAGCGTCCCCTTCCCGACTGCGAGTTACCTTGCTTGCTCAGCTACCGGCTACCTTGGAGGCTTATGAATCTTGTAAGATGATTTCACCTAAGATGAATCCAAAACCATTTCTAATTGGTGGTGAATGGCGGACCACAGACACGCTGCAGCGAGTTGTCGCGCCGTTTTCGGGCGAAGAGTTGGCCGAGGTTTGCTATGCGTCGCGCGAAGATGTTGAAGAATCCATCGCGAGCGCCGCGGCTGCGGTCGTACAAATGCGATCGCTCCCGCGCTATGAAATCTCCGATCGTTTGCGACGAATGGCAGACTTTATCAGCGAGCGACGCGAAGAATTCTCGCGTTCGATAGCCCTGGAAAGCGCGAAGCCGATCACGGCAGCGCGGTCGGAAACCGATCGTGCGATTGCTACTTTCATACTCGCGTCGGAAGAAGCTCACCGGTTTGCGGGCGAAAACATTCCGGTCGATACTCAGCCGGCCGGGCGCGGTCGCATCGGCTGGACCGAGCGAATTCCGCGCGGAATCATTTTTGGTATCACTCCATTTAATTTCCCGCTGAACCTGGTCGTGCACAAAGTAGCGCCGGCGTTGGCTTCGCGGAACGCGATTATCGTCAAGCCGAGCCCGCGGACGCCGCTGACGGCGCTGTTGCTCGGCGAAGCCTTTCTCGCATCCGGACTGCCTGCCGGCGCCATGCAGGTAATTCCGATGGATCTGCCGCTCCTGGACATCATGCTCGATGACGATCGAATCGGAATGCTTTCGTTTACGGGGAGCGCTGAAGTGGGTTGGAAACTTCGCGAGCGAGCGCCGCGTAAACAGGTGACACTCGAACTCGGCGGCAACGCGCCGGTCATCGTGGACGAGACTGCGGATATTGCTTATTCGGTCAAACGCTCCGCTGTCGCTGCGTTCAGCTACTCTGGTCAAATCTGTATTTCCGCTCAACGGTTTCTCCTCCACGAAAGCATAGCCGGCGAATGGACTGACCTCTTTACCGAACGGGCCAGGGGAATGCGCAACGGCGATCCGCTCGACGAAGCGACCGAGCTTTCGGTGATGATCACCGAAGACGCCGCCAGGCGCGCGGAGAGCTGGATCAGCGAAGCCGTCGATGCGGGCGCGCGAATTGTCTGCGGCGGAAATCGAAGCGGCGCGTTTCTTGAACCAACCGTGCTGACCGACGTGCACGACGAAATGCGTGTTGTGGCTGAAGAAGTATTCGCACCGATAGCGACTATTCAAACGTTCGGCGACTTTGATCAGGCGTTGGCTATGGCGAATCACACGCGATACGGTTTGCAGGCAGGCGTCTTTACGCACGACCTGAAACGAGCGCAGAAAGCGGCGGATCAACTCGAGTTTGGCGGCGTGATGATCAACGACGCTCCGGCGTTTCGTGTAGACAATATGCCGTATGGCGGCGTGAAGCTTTCAGGCGCGGGGCGCGAAGGAGTGCGTTACGCGATGGAAGAGATGACAGAGATAAGAATGATCGTGCTCGATCCGAATCATTAGAAGTAAATGGGTTCCCGCAAAGGCGCAAAGACGCAAAGGCGTTGAGCGAGACTCAAACTTTACTGACTTCTTTGCGCCTTTGCGCCTTTGCGGGAACCTGTTTTTTCCCTGCGACACTCGAACCTGATCATTACAAAACGAGGCGAACCTTGTGAATAATCCGACCGTCCGTTCCCTTCTTTTCGTTTCCGTATCGCTTTTATTGATCTTTCAGACGATGCCCCGCGCGTCGGGTCAAACTCCAGCCAACTCCGTTGCGACTCCGACCGAGCTGTCGATCAAAGGTCTGCGCGATCGCGTACGCGTCCGTCGCGATGAACGCGGCATTCCGTACATCGAGGCTACGAACGAAGCCGATCTCTACTTCGCGCAGGGATACACAACCGCTGCGGATCGTTTGTGGCAGATGGACTTGCTACGCCGATCGATGCGAGGCGAGCTATCCGAAGTTCTCGGCCGTCCGCTTCTTTCCGAAGACAAGCGCCGCCGAATTTTCGGAATCGCGCAGTTGTCCGGACAATCGTTCGCGCAGACAACCGGCCCTGTGCGAGCCGCGCTCGAGTCATACGCCAACGGCGTCAACGCGTACATCGCGTCGATCGACCAAAATCAACTTCCGCCAGAGTTCAAAATTCTTCAATACACGCCGCGCCCCTGGACTCCGGCCGATTCGCTCGCAATCGGGAAAATCTTCGCGGAGACGCTCTCAACAACCTGGCAAACCGATCTGATGCGCGCAGCGCTGGCCGACCTGCCGAAAGAGAAACGCGATCTGCTCTTGATTGAAACCTCGCCGCTCGACGTCTTGGTAGTCGGTAAGGACGGGCCGGCAAAGAAGGCTTCGAGCCCGCCGGGCAAACCCGCGATTGCGTACAACTTGAAAGACAGCGTCGCGGTGCTTAACCAGTTATCGGAGATTAAAGAAACGACGATTCGCTCACTCGAAAGCGTCGGCCTTTACATGGAAGACCGAGCAGTCAGCAATAACTGGGTCGTAGCCGGCACGCGTACGGCGGACGGCAAACCGATTCTCGCGAACGACCCACACCTGCCCGCGTTGGTTCCATCGATCTGGCACATGGTCCACTTGTCTATGCCGGGGCTGCGAGTCGCGGGTGTGACCGCGCCCGGCGCGCCCGGCGTCATCCTGGGCCACAACGATCACATAGCGTGGGGCGCAACCAACCTCGCGCCGGATGTCCAGGATCTTTATCTGGAAAAGTTCGATCCGGCCAGTCCAAAGAAGTATCAGACCCCGCGCGGATGGGTCGACGCGGAGGTTCGCCGCGAAGAGATCAAGGTTCGAAAGGGATTCGCCAACGCTGAAACCGAGACTGAAACATTCGATGTAACCGTAACGCGGCACGGCCCGATTGTTTTTGAGAAGGATGGAGCCCGTTACGCTCTTCGGTGGACTGCGCTGGATCCGGCGGCGAGCGAGTTCTCCGCCTTTTATGATTTGAACCGAGCTCGTAATTGGAACGAGTTCCGATCGGCATTGAGCAAGTATGAGGGGCCGACGCAGAACTTCGTTTTTGCTTCCAAAGACGGGCACATAGGCTACTACGGCGCCGGACGAATTCCGGTGCGGAAGTCCGGTGACGGCACGCTCCCATACGACGGCGCTACAGACGCGGGCGAATGGACTGGCTTTATCGCTTTCGATAAATTGCCGCATCTTTACGATCCGCCCGACGGAATTATCGTCACCGCGAATCAGAGAGTCGTCGGCAGCGGCTATTCGCAGTACTTGACCCGCGAGTGGGCCGCGCCGTATCGAGCGCGACGGATATTTGATCTGCTTCAAGCAAATCCGAAGTTAACGCCGTCGGACATGCGCGCAATCCAGGCGGACACATACAGTATCGCCAACGTGAGGTTTGCCCGCCATGTGATCAATGTAGCCGGAGAGCAACCCGCGACGGCGGCGGCGGGCGATGAAAAATGGCGAGAGACGCTGGCGCTGTTCGCCGCGTGGGATGGAATGATGGATTCGGATTCGCGAGCCGCCATGATGGCGACGGGGATGCGGTTGCGTTTTCGACAGCGTGTGGTCGAAGCGGCGTTGGGACCGGAGCGGGCCAGGGGTTACGACTGGTCGAATTCAGGTTCGTTCGTCGATCGTATTATTAGCGAGAGACGGCGCGATTGGTTGCCATCGGAGTTCAAAGACTATTTAGAACTGTTGCGAGCGTGTGAGCGCGATGTGCGCGAGGGGCTTTCGAAGAAGCTGGGGGCAGACGAAACACAGTGGACCTGGGGAAGATACGAACCGGTTAAGTTACGTCATCCGCTGGCTGCGGCGCCGCTGATCGGATTGCAATTCGCGATTGCGCCGTTTTCCCTTTACGGAAGCGGATCGAGTATCAACGTAGGCCCGTCGGTCTCGATGCGATTGATCGCCACTCCGAATAATTGGGATGAAACGCGGCAAGGGATCGCGCTGGGAGTCAGCGGAAATCCGGCCAGTCCGCATTTCAAAGACCAGCTTGACGATTGGCGCTCAGCGAATCCGCGCGCTTTTCCGTTTAGCGCAGCGGCGGTAGAAAAGGCTGCGAAGGAATCTCAGGTTTTGGTTCCGGCGCAATGAGCGGCGAAGAACGGCGGTCGAGTTCTCGATCTGAGCAGTTTCGAGTTTTTGTTGCGGTGGCGTTGCCGAACGAGGTTCGCGACCGCGTCGCAACGCACATCGTTTCGTTGCGCAAAGCCGTTCCGGACGCGCGCGCGTCGTGGGCAAGGCCAGAAGCTCTTCATATCACTTTGAAATTTCTAGGTGACGTCGATCGCGGAAGAATCGATAGTCTGGCCGAAGCGGTTTCGCGCGCATCGACCGGCATCGAGCGATTTGGCCTGGCGATCAAAGACGCCGGAAGCTTCCCTCCCCGTGGCTCGGCGAAAGTTCTTTGGCTGGGAATTGAAGATCCGTCCAGGAAGCTCGGCGAAGTTCAACAGAAGTTGGAAGACGAGTGTTACTCGATTGGGTTTCCACGCGAGGCACGTCCTTTTCATCCGCACCTGACCGTCGCCCGAATTCGCATTCCCGCCTTTGCTAAGGAGCTCGCCGCCGCGCACACCGCATTGGGTTTTCCAGGAGTGGAATTTGAAGTAGATCGGTTGCTTGTGATGAGGAGCGAGCTGACACCCGCGGGTTCGATCTACACGGAAATTTCAAGCACTCAGTTGGGAGTTCGTTAGGTTACACGGGAACTACTCAACGTCACCTAACGCAGTCAGGAAGGGGACCCTGTCCCCGCCTAACTTTGGAAAAGTTCAACACTGTTCGAATTTTGATGAATGACTAATCTTGAGGCGGGGACAGGGTCCCCTTCCTGACTGCGAGATTCTTGAGAGTTGAGCTTTAGCTACACGATTCGGGCCTTTTCCAAAAACTTAACATCGCCGCGCTCGTCGACTGTGAACGAGTAGCTCTCCTTCTGATCCACTTTTCCGGAATGCGTCGCGACCAACACGCGCTGGCCGTCTGTTCGAACATGAACAATCCCGAACTGCGTCTTGCGATACATATTGTTCATCGGCAATCCGTTGTTCAGCGGCTTGCCATCGTTACCGGCCTCTGTAACCGGCGTCAGCTTTAAGTTACCCATTCGCTGGAAAAACGCCACCATCTCAGTCACGTAGATCAGCGGCTTATCAACTGTTCCGCGCGAATAGCGGCCCAGCGCGCCTATCAATCCCGAACGCGGGTGAATGTATTCCTTCGTAGCGTTCTCGTCGCCGGACGATACGACGCTGACCACAGGTCTGATCGCTTCCAGGATGCGCGGACTAAAATCGGCCGAGCCGTGATGCGGAACTTTCAGAATCTCGGACGCCAGCGAAACATTGTCTTCACGCGACCGCTCCAGCAGGCTTTCCTCGGATTCTTCGTTCAGGTCAGCGCCGAAGAGAAAACGCACGTTGCCGTACGTCAGCTTCAATACAATCGAGTGACCATTCACGGTATGCGACGCCGAGACGCTGGATGAACCCGGCGTTTTCAAAAAGCGCAGTCCGGGCTTTCCGCGAACGTCTTCGGTGATGGGACCCAAGACCTTCATGCCAACCCCTTCGGGCTCGAGAAAATCAAACGCGTCGTCGTCTCCGTATTCCAACCGCTGAATCCTGGGCTTCTTTCCGTCGCGGGTCTTGAGCCCGATCAAGGCAGTCTGCCAATCCTTGAAAGGCTTGTTCATCCGACCGGGATCGACCGTTCGCAGATCGTCTTCGAGCTCGATCGCGTACGTCTTCCCGTCCAGCTCAGCGGTCTTTCCAAATGCCGTCTTGCCGCTCGCGTTCGCAACTTTCACAAGCCCGTTATGAAAAACCCGGTCGGCAGTCACCAACGCAGTGTTGCCCTGTTTCGAACGAAACCCGCTCACCAGTTTGGTCAGCCCGGCGAAGTGATCGGCATCGCCGTGCGTGACGATGATCGCGTCGCAGTGAAGCGGCTTGGTTCGAAGGATGTGCGAGAACGCGACGTTGACGTATCGTCGCATGTGCTCTTCTTCGCCGCCGTCTATGAAAAGGACTTGGCCTTTCGGTGTTTCGACCATCGCGCCGTCGCCCTGTCCGACGTCGACGAACCGGACTTTCAAAACCGAGCTGTCCCGAAAAGTGGTTTTCTTCGGAAGTAAGCCGACGTAGTTTATGGTCTCGTATCGCTTCTTCTCGCCATTCCATTCACGTCGCGGGAATTCAGCAAGCTGTTGGCCACCATGCTTTCCAGTGATTCGCACCTGGTCTCCCCAAAAGAGCGTGATCAGGTCCAGCTTTTTTCCGTCCGGGGGAAGCGCGTCGGGTTTATAGAGTGGGATTCGAATGATGTCATCGTCGAGGAAACGAGTTTCAGCAGCCATTTTGTCATCCTCCAGGAGAGTTCTTCGGGTAGTAGGAAGGTCGAAGTGGAAGAACTGTTGGGAACTCGCAGTCAGGAAGGGGACCCTGTCCCCGCCTCAAGCTCAGCCATTATTCAAGTTTCGCCTACTGTTGAACAGATTCTACGTTAGGCGGGGACAGGGTTCCCTTCCTGACTGCGAGTTCCTAAAACCGCCTTATTCAGGGCGGGTGTCGAAATCGCGCCGTCTATCGTGGCAGTTCGCGAGGGCGAGGCGGCGGCGGTGGCGGGTTATCGTCCTTCGACGAACTCTTATCGCCAGTCGCACTGATCATCTCTTTAATCGCGCCGACGCTGGATAGCATGCTGGAAGCTTCGACCGGCATGAAGATGATCTTTGAATTGTTGCTGCGCGTCATATCGCGCAACGATTCGATGTAGCTTTTGGTTATCAAATACTGAGCAGGATTTCCGTGTCCGAGCATGGCTTGCGATACGCGAAGAATCGCTTCCGCTTCGGCGGTCGCGTTGCGAAGCCGCGCCTGCGCCGCTCCTTCGGCTTGCAGGATCGCCGACTCTTTTTCGCCTTCAGCTCGAGTTACGGCCGCTTGCTTTTCGCCTTCGGCACGCGTAATCGAAGCCTGTCTGTCGCCTTCGGCCTGGAGCACGAGAGCGCGCCGCGTGCGTTCAGCAGTCATCTGCTTTTCCATCGTGACGCGAACATCTTCGGGCGGATTGATGTTCTTAACGTCGACACGCGTCACCTTCACTCCCCATTTGTCGGTAGCTTCGTCGAGGATGATCCGCAATTTCGCGCTGATCTGATCGCGCTGTGACAAGGTATGATCAAGATCCATATCACCCATCACCGCGCGCATGCCGGTGATCGTCAGCTGCACAATACTGCCAACCAGGTCGGCAACTTCGTACACCGCTTTGATCGGATCGGTGATCTGCCAGTACACAATCGAGTCGACGTGAATTGTGACGTTGTCGCGTGTGATAACGGGTTGCGGAGGCAGGTCGATGAACGATTCGCGCAGATCGATCGAGGTCAAACCCGGTCGCGTGTTCGACCAGTAAACAGCGCGCGGCCGATCCAGGAACGGCACTATGATGTTCAAGCCGCTGGTCGCGACTCGGCTAAATCGACCCAGTCGCTCGATCAGCATGACCGTCGCCTGCGGAACGATCTTGATCGTCTTCACCGCAACAACCAGCGCCGCGATACCGATGAAAAACATGAAGAAAATGAATAGGGCTGCCGATAGGCCTTCCATAATCGCCTCCGTAAAAGTTCGTTGTGAATCAGTCCCGCCTGGATTGCAACTGCCGGCTCCGTATCGCCCGAGCACGTGTTTCCAGCTCCGCTGCCTGCGCTTCATCGCCGGATTTCTTGAGCAACAGCGAATAGTTTTCCATTGCTACCGCAACTTCAACCTGGTCCGTCCAACCCGCTTTTTGAAAAATGCTGAGCGCTTGTTTGAAGTACGAATTCGCCTGATCGAAGTTCGTATCCTGCTTCCAATAGAGCGTCGCGAGGTTACTCAAAGCCATGGCGACCTCTGCTCCGGGTTTGCCCCGACCATTTTTGACGATGGCCTGATACAAGGTCAGCGCTTTGACGAACGACCCTTCCGCTTCCGTCAATTTGTTCTGTTTGAAGTAAAGCTCGCCCAGCCGATTGTTGATCTTCGCGGTGTTCGACTGATCACTTCCAGCGTTCTGCTCGAGATAAGTCAGCGCCTGGCGGTAAAGAGATTCGGCGTCACTTATTTTGTTTTGAGCGATGTATGACGCCGCGAGTTGTTCGTATGCCTTTACCAGCTTGTCAATCGCGTTCGTCGTCGCCTGTACCAGGAAGCCGATAAAATCTTCGTTGGTCCTGGCCGAATTCTTCTTCGCGCCGCGTTCGCGGATAGAGACTACGGTTTTCAAAAGCGGCTCGGCCTCGACATAGTTTGCTTGTGCGGTGTAGACCGCGGCCGCGTCGTCGAGTATCACGACAATGGTTTCGGTTTTGTAGTAATCGGATTCAGACCCAGAATCGGGTTTCAGGTCTCGAATCGAATTCGTCGCTTTGTCCAGGACCGTTAAAGCTCGCCTGGCAGAAGCCGATGCTTCGGAATGCCGGGCCAGAGTCTCCTGGACCAGCCCGAGCTTTGTCAGCGTGGCAGCCAACCGAACGTCTTTCTCGCCAAATTTTTCCGCGATGATCAGCGCTTCGCGATAGGTCATTTCCGCGTCACTGAGGTTTCCCAGGTCGGCTTTGCTCGCGGCCGCGGCCATCAGCTTTTGCCACGTATCGCTCTGTCCGAACGCGGACGAGGTGACGAGCAAATAGACGGTGATACAGACGATGATTTGGTAATTCTTCTTCATGCTTCAGGAATTGCAAACGAACTATAGCCGAATCCCGGAATCATTTGAAGGCAACAGCGATGACGTTAGTGGAGTTCGCCGTTAAGCACCCGGGCAGTAGCCCGACTGTTAAGGAGGGCTCCCGTGCGGCCAATTCGCCATGCGAGCCCTCCTTAACGAGGCGGTGTCAAACCTCGAGCCCGGAATAATACGGTCGTTTCTGACGAGTCCGCCGAGCCATTACAGCGTTGGCATCTTCCAGCCGCCCAGACTTCGTTCGACCATTGCCGCAGCGGCCAGCACTTCATATTCGGCGAACGGCCGTCCGATTATCTGAACCCCGATTGGCAGGCCTTTGCGAGTTCGTCCGGCGCGAACCGAGATGGCAGGAAGACCAAAAACGTTATAAGTCTGCGAATAGCTGAAAGCGCGGAAAATGTTGATGGATTCGCCTTCGATATCGATCTTTCGCGCGCCGTGCGGAAATGCAGGAGTCGCGCCAACCGGCGCTATGATCAAGTTCGCACTCTCCATCCAGTTTAGAAGCACGTGCCGCACGCGGTCGCGCTCAGCCCACGCGGCTGCCAGCTCGGTCGCGGATTGCGGTGGAGAGTCGGAATCAAGCATATGACGAACCAGCGGACCGGCTTCACTTTCTCGTCCGGCGTACTCTTCACGCATCTGCTCGAGCGCACCGCCCGCGAACAACTTCGACCATAATTCCTGGCCGCGTTCAACGCCCGGCGGAGTTTCTTCTCGTACATCGCCGCCTGCGGTTGCGAGAGCCACGGCAACGCGCTGTACGGCCTGCTGCGTCTCTCCGGTAACGGGAGACACACCATCGAACGAATGCCATGCGATTTGAAGCGGGCGATCATCTGAACCGTTCAGCCGGTCTGTCGTGCTGTCATCGAACTCCAGACCGTCGATAACTCTGAATAGCAAAGCGACGTCTTCTACTGTTCGTGCGATCGGACCAATCGCGGCGCCCTGCCACAACGGACCGAGCGATCGCGGAATGTGCCCCTCGCAAGCGATGCGAGTCGCCGTTGGTTTCAGCCCGACCACGCCGCAGAAATGAGCGGGCACACGAATCGAACCCATCAAGTCGCTTCCGATTCCGCCCGGCGACATGCATGACGCGATCGCCGCTGCTTCGCCACCGCTCGACCCGCCGGATGTGCGGCCCAGATCGTATGGATTGTTCGCTGGTCCGAAGACCGGATTTTCGGTGTCGTATGCCGCAGCCATCTCGGCGACATTGGTTTTCGCAATTACGATCGCTCCCGCTGCGCGAAGTTGGGCGACGGCCGGCGCATCTATTTCGGGGATGTACTCCTCGCGAACCCGCGAACCGCTTGTCGTTCGCAGCCCGGCGGTTTCGATTGTGTCCTTGATCGTGACTGGAACGCCGTGTAGCACTCCCAGCGTCTCTCCGCGCATGACGGCATCCTCTGCGCGGCGCGCTTTGTCCATCGCGTCAGGCGCGAGCGTCACAATCGCGTTAAGCTGCGGGTTGTGCTTCTCGATCCTGCGCAAGTGTGCTTCAAGTACTTCGACAGGAGAAACAGCGCGGGTGCTGATTAACTCTGCGAGCCTCGCAAGCGATTCTTCACTTAGATCAGTCATCAGGTATTAGCCATGAATTCAAGAAGAGTGTTCTTTACTCTTTGCGACTTGAGTTTTTCTTTTCTTCGCGCCTTTGCGTGAAACGTAGATTTTTCGCGCAAAGGCGCAGAGAAAAGAAAGCAAAAAACGTAAAGAACTACCTCATCCTAAATCCCAAGTCAGCTTTTGACCTTGGACTTTAGGACTTGAGACTCGTGTGTCAGCAGCTCAACAAACTTCTGCGCCGCTGTTGATAGTTCTCGATCACTTCTGTGTATTGCGCCGACTTCGCGCGTCCATTCCGCTTCCGCCAAAGTAACCACTCCGAGTTGCCCGCTACGTTGTTCGTCAACCACGCTGGGCCGAGGGACAATTGCCAACCCAAACCCGACTTCGACTGCTCGCTTGATCGTTTCGATATTATCGAACTCTGCAACTCGCTGAACCGTGACGCCATGTGATTTCAGGATTCGATCGGTCGCACGCCGCGTCGGAATATCGCGCTCGAATTGTACAAACTCCTGTCCATTCAGATCAGCGGCTTTGACTCGTTTGCGCGATGCGAGCGCGTGACCCGGCGGACAAATAAGCACCAATCGATCTCCCGGCAATGAAATGATCGAAAGACCGCGTCGCTTTTCCGGATAAGCGATCACGCCTAGTTCAACCGCGCCGCTCAAAACGTCGCGCACGATCCGCGTAGTGCGACTGTATTCGAGATCAATCTTGGCCGAGGGATAGAGTTCCATAAACCGGCGAACCGCTGCCGGCAATTCGTGCAAACCGATGCTGTAAACCGTGGCTACCCGGATCGTGCCGCTGACCGTACCGTCGACTCCGCGTACGCGTTCCTGCAAACGCCTGAACGCCTCCAGCACACTGCGGCTCTCCTGGTAGAAGATTTCGCCGGCATTGGTCAAACGCACTTCACGCCGCCCGCGCACCCGTTCCAGCAATCGATGCTTGAACAGCTCCTCCAGCCCGCGGACTTGCTGGCTCACCGCCGACTGCGTAACAAAATTGCGTTCGGCGGCTTGCGAAAAGCTACGCGTCTCAACCAGGTCGCAAAAGATTTTGAGTGTTTCTATCTGCATTCCGAGCCAGAGCACACCTAAGGTCGCAAAGTAGTGTAGCGATCACAGAGCAATTTTGGTGCTGGTGCAGTTTGGACAGGACCAACGAAGAACCACTAATCACACGAAGCGAAGAACGAACTCACACGAAAACGGGCGCCTTCCGTCTTCTACCTTCTACCTTCTACCTTCTGTCTCCTGTCTCCTGTCTCCTGTTTTAATTATAAGTTTTCCTCAACAAGTATGAAAAGATTTTTCATTTTACCTTATAACCGCCGCTGCGTATGATAACGGTTGCCGAGATATGATTGATTGGTTTGATATGAGTCGTACGGCGATGAAAATCGACAAGCAGGAGTTAATCAAATCAGCTTATGGTTGCTTTTGCGTGGCATCTACATATAATTCGATTCGCTCGAACCAATCTCTATCAGCACAGACATTTAGAAAACTATCGCAGCCTTCCGGCGAAGGAGTGAGCTGAAGACGTATGGCTATTCGTTTAAGCAGGACGTTCATCTTGAGAAAGCTGCATCAGCTTTCCGGCATAGTGCCGTTGGGCGCATTCTTGTTGGAGCACTTTTACACCAACTCGAAAGCAGCACATCCGACCGCGGGACAGGAACACTTTAACCAGGCGGTGGCGGACCTTCAGGCGATTCCATTCATACTGTTGGTCGAGACCACGTTTATTTTCATCCCGCTTCTTTATCACGCCTTGTATGGACTGGTGATAACTGTCGAAGCCAGGCCGAACAACCTGAACTATCCTTATCCGCGAAATTGGTTCTACACCATCCAGCGAGTTACGGGAATTATCCTGTTCTTCTTCATTCTCTTTCACGTTCTGAATTTCCGCTTCGGGCTGATCCCGGGACTCAATACGGTTTCGGTGGCCCACGCTCCGGACAAAGCGTTTCAGATCGTCTCGGGCGAATTCAAAATGGTTCCGATCTTTCTGATATATCTGGTCGGAGTCACTTCCACCGTGTGGCATTTCGCAAACGGAATTTGGCTGTTCCTGGTTGACTGGGGCATCACCATCGGCGCGCAGGCGCAACGTTTGACTGGCTACGCCTGCATCGCGTTTGGCGCGGTGTTGCTTTTGGTCGGCATCAACGCGATGGTCGCATTCATACGTCCGGGCGGATTGCTGGGAGGTATTCTTTACTAATGGCAACTGTTGGTAAGAACGGAATCAGAATCGCCGTTGTTGGCGGAGGTCTGGCGGGACTGGCGGCGGCGATGAAAATCGCCGAGGCCGGACACGGCGTAGATCTTTTTTCGGTAGTTCCGGTCAAGCGATCGCATTCGGTCTGCGCCCAGGGCGGGATCAACGGCGCCGTGAACACCAAGGGCGAAGGCGACTCGACATGGGAACACTTCGACGACACTGTGTATGGCGGAGATTTTTTGGCCAACCAACCACCGGCCAAAGCCATGTGCGAAATGGCCCCGTCGATCATTTACCTGTTTGATCGAATGGGAGTTCCCTTCTCGCGCACGAAGGAAGGGCTGCTGGATTTTCGTCGCTTTGGTGGAACCAAGCATCACCGGACTGCTTTTGCCGGAGCGTCCACCGGACAACAGCTCCTGTACGCACTGGACGAACAAGTCAGACGACACGAGTCGGACGGCAAAGTTCAGAAGTACGAAGGCTGGGAGATGATGTCTTTGATTCTGGACGATCATCAGGTTTGCCGCGGATTGGTGGCAATGAATCTGAGGACGCTGGAGCTGAAGGCGTTCAAATCCGACGCAGTGATCATGGCGACCGGCGGGCCCGGTTTGATATTTGGAAAATCAACCAACTCGATGGTCTGCACCGGCAGCGCCGTCTCGGCTTGTTATCAGCAGGGCGCGAAGTATGCGAACGGCGAGTTCATACAGGTTCACCCGACCTCGATTCCCGGCGAAGACAAGCTGCGATTGATGTCCGAATCAGCGCGAGGGGAAGGCGGGCGCGTTTGGGTTCCCCGAAAGAAGGGCGACACGCGGCCGCCGTCTCAAATTCCCGAAAGCGAGCGCTGGTATTTTCTGGAAGAAAAGTACCCGGCGTACGGCAACCTGGTGCCGCGCGACATCGCTACCCGTGAAATTTTTCAGGTCTGTCTCGATGGCATGGGCATCGGGGGCGACAACCAGGTTTTTCTGGACCTGACGCACATTCCCGCCGAAGTTCTCGATCGCAAACTCGGAGCGATACTCGAAATTTACGAGATGTTCGTCGGCGACGATCCGCGTCATGTGCCGATGCGCATTTTTCCAGGCGTGCATTATTCGATGGGCGGTCTTTGGGTGGATTTCGAGCAGCGAACCAACATTCCGGGTCTTCTGGCAGCGGGTGAATGCGATTATTCAATTCACGGCGCAAATCGGCTGGGCGCGAATTCGTTGGTCAGCTGCGTGTATGGCGGTTTCGTTGCGGCGCCGGCTGCGATCAATATCGCTCAGAACTTAGAGCGCAACGGCGCCGGCTCGAGCGGGATCTACGATCAGGAGCTAAAACGTCAGGAAGAGATCAACCAGAAGCTCGTCACGCAAAGCGGCGGCGAAAATCAGTACAAGCTGCACGAAGAGATGGGCAAGTGGATGACCGACAACGTAACGGTCGTCAGGTACAACGATAAACTGAAAGCGACCGACGAAAAGTTGCTCGAACTGATGGATCGCTATCAAAGAATTTCGATCAATGATTCGAATTTGTGGGCGACCATGGCTCTGCCGCACGCGCGTCATTTGAAGAACATGCTCGAGCTCGCGCGCGTGATTACGCTCGGCGCGCTCAATCGCAATGAGTCTCGCGGCGCGCATTACAAACCGGATTTTCCGGATCGCGACGACGAGAATTTCCTCAAGACCACGATTGCCGAGTATTCCGGCGAAGGCCCCGTAATTTCCTACGAAGCGGTGGATGTTGGGTTGATCACTCCGCGCAAACGCGACTACAGCAAAGGTAAGAAGGACGCGGCGACTGCTGCTGCCGGCGGCGGGGCCGCCGCAAGTAAACAAGTCCTTCAACCCGGTTCGGAGCTCAAGCCAAAGGACCTGTCGGGTCCTGCGGTGTGGAATCAAAACAAGGAAGAAGTGCGCGACGTCAACCAGGGTGACGTACAAACTCGCCGCGAACAGGATAAGTCAATTGAAGACGCCGGGGGGAAGTCAGACAAGCTATAATCTGTTTGGAATTTGCAGATGTCTTTACAGCAGCAAACATATATCACGCCCGAAGAGTACCTGGCGATTGAGCGTCGGGCCGAGTACAAGAGCGAATATATCGACGGCATGATTTATGAAATGTCCGGAGCCAACCTGCGACACAATACTATCGTCGCGAATCTCATCATTGAGCTCGGTTCGCAACTGAGAGGTAAACCGTGTCTTACATTACCCAGCGATATGAAAGTGCGATTGCCGGACTCTCGAAAGTTCTTTTATCCAGACGTCTCCGTGTTTTGCGGCGAGCCACAGTTTCACGATGATCGTGAAGACGTGTTGCTCAATCCTATTCTGATTGTCGAAGTGCTTTCCGCGACCACGGCGGCTTTCGATCGAGGCGAAAAGTTTCAGGCTTACCAACAGATTGAATCTTTGCAGGAATATATTCTGATTTCGCAGGACAAACATTTGATCGAACAGTATGTCCGGCAGACGAAGGAAGCGTGGACTTACACGGCAACCGTCGGACTCGAGAGCGCGCTGAGTTTGCCGTCCATCGGCTGCGTACTCTCAGCGAGCGCAGTTTACGAAAAGACAAATTGATCCTATGAGCGCACAACCACACTCAACCACCAGATCGAGTCGTCCGCCGTCCAGCACGGTCGAAATCCGTATTCGCCGCCGGGAAAATTCTGACGCGCCGCAATACTGGGAAACGTTTGAAATCCCGTATCGCCCGAATCTCAACATCATCTCGTGCCTGATGGAGATTCAGAAAAATCCGGTGACGAAAGAAGGCAACGCCACCACTCCGCCAGTCTGGCACATGAACTGTTTGGAACAGGTCTGCGGTATCTGCACGATGGTCATCAACGGAAAGGTGCGGCAGTCATGCTCGGCGCTGGTTGACCAACTGGACCAGCCGATCACGCTCGAGCCGATGTCGAAATTTCCAAACGTGCGCGATCTTGTCGTAGATCGTTCGCAGATGTTCGATCACCTCAAACGGGTTCATGCCTGGATCGAGATCGACGGAACTCACGACCTCGGCCCCGGACCAAAGATGTCGCAGGAAGAGGTGGCCGAGCGCTACGCGTATTCGCGCTGTATGACGTGTGGATGTTGTTTGGAGGCATGCCCGCAATACGAAGGCGATAGCTACATTGGCCCGCAGGCGATCGCGCAGGTTCGGCTTTTCAACATGCATCCAACCGGCGAGATGAATCGAGACGATCGGCTGGAAGGAATAATGGGCGACGACGGAATCACGAACTGCGGCAACGCGCAAAACTGCGTTCGCGTCTGTCCGATGTCAATTCCGCTGACCAAGGCTATTTACGAAGAGAACCGCGAGACGGTCATCCATGGGTTGTTTGGGTGGCTGAAGCGATAATTCCCCTCCCCCGGCCTCTCCCAAAGAGAGGGGAGCAAAACTAAAAAGCGGCAGAGCTTACTTTCTTAGCTCTGCCGCTTTTGTTTTTGATGCTGGTTGGCTTTCTAATCAGTGATATCCAGGTTACGCCTCGCCTTGTCGGTAATGACAATGGCGTGCGCTGCACAAAGAGTCACGACGGCGATCATGCAGGCTGCGCGCGACCCGGCAGCACGAAAGAGAGAACACGCGATCGAAGATCTTGAGATAGCCATGTCTTACCCTTTGTCCTGACGGTTTGTGCTTGTCATAGGACTTAATGGGCCTTTCGGCGACTAATACCCTCATGCTTCTTCGGGCTGGGCAAACGTTCCGGCAAGTCCAGCTCATCGTCCGCCAAAACGTCTAAACTCACATTCGCGGCCCTCGCATATGCCAGGAGAATCATCAACGGAGGCTCATTCTTCTCTCGCTCGTAATCCGAAATTCGCTTGAATGAGATACACGAGCGCCGAAGGCGCGGCAGAAGGTAGCCAGGGGCAAGTCCCGACTTGCCGGGACGCTGCCCCTGGAAGAGTCCCCCGGAACTCGATTAGCCCTGAAAGGGCGGCAGAGTTATCTGCTTTCCCAGACAGCGCCGTTGCAATTTATTGCTAGAGCAAAATGTTCGTTCTGTCGCCCTTCCAGGGCTTGAACTGTAGTAGCACTGGATCCAGGGGCGACGCGCTCCGCTTCGCTTCGCGCTTGCCCCTGGCTACCTTCTGCCGCGCCTTCGGCGCTAGGCACGATATTCGACAAAGTTCCGACGCAGGAAGACTGACGGCGTCGAACTGTAGCAAACCACTGCTGTTCCTTTTCCGCTTCCGCACCGGTTTAGAGCTTCCTCCAGTTTGTCGGACATCCTTTGTGTGAGGTTCTCATCTGTCAACACTTCAAACTGACTCATCACCTCACCAACGATTTCACTTGCCATCATCCATAAATCCGTATAAACTTCGTTTAAACAGCGGATCAGAGCCGCTGTTACCCCGCGCAAGAAGCTTTCCCAAAACATAATTTTAAGGAGCTAAGACATTCGAATGGACGAAACACGTGTCTTCCCGACGAACAATGTTTTGTCTAGCGTTAAGTCTAAGTCAGGAGACCGAGAAAAAACGACGGCACTGCAAGAACGCGCTCCAATTCTCTCGCTCCTGGATCTTCGAAACGAAGTCGATCTTCGCTCGTTTCTTCCCGTCCCGGTTCCCCGCGTGCTGGTGGTCGATGATGTGCCCGATATTCGCATCATGCTCGGCATGCTGGTTGAACGAATGGGTTATGAGGTTGAGGTCGCTCCCTGCGGACTTGATGCTCTTGAGGTCCTGATGCGTCAGGATATCCAACTCGTGATCACGGATTGGGCCATGCCAGAGATGTCGGGTGGGGATTTGCTTGTAACCATGAAGCAGGAATCGCGCTGGCGGCACATCCCGACCATCGTCTTAACCGGTCACGATATGGAACGCGAAGAAGCGATGCTGGCAGGCTGCGATAGATTTCTGATCAAGCCGGTAAAGCGCGAGCAGTTGCAACGCGCAATTGACGAGTTGATCGAGCGCAACGATCTGTGGAAGACGACGCAGAAGAGCAGAGCGGACTCGATTTCCCTACGCTTTTGAGTTGATACCTTAATCAAGCTCAGAGTTGAATCTCAAATCACTTCCCTCGCAGTCAGGAAGGGGACCCTGTCCCCGCCTCAATGCTCAAAAAGCTTAACCCTCACCTTGGGACTTAAAGATCCTCATTTAGCTTGCACGCCCGCGAGAAATTCATTAGAGGCCTTGAGTGGTAATTCGTCTTGAAGCGGGGACAGGGTCCCCTTCCTGACTGCATGTGAACTGACTTCGGTAGTGGGACTAGAACTTACAGCTTACTAAAACCGCTAAATCCCAAGCACGTCGATCAATTCCTGCACAGAGGCGGCGCTCTTCTGCAACTGGATTCTTTCCTCGGCCGTCAGGTTAATCTCGATTATCTGTTCCAGTCCCCGCGCGCCGAGCTTGCACGGAACTCCCACGTACAATCCGTTCACGCCATACTCGCCTTCCAGGTACGCGGCGCACGGCAGAATCTTTTTCTTGTCCTTCAGAATCGCTTCAGTCATTTCAACCGCCGCGGCGGACGGCGCGTAATACGCCGAACCGGTCTTCAGCAGAGCGACTATTTCAGCTCCGCCATTCGCAGTGCGCTTCACGATCGCGTTGATCTGATCTGCCGAAAGCAATTCGGTCACAGGAATTCCAGCGCAAGTTGAATAACGCGGGAGCGGAACCATCGTGTCGCCGTGGCCGCCAAGAACAAACGCCGTCACGTTTTCGACCGAGCAGTTCAGCGCTTCCGCCAGGAAACAGCGCATGCGCGCCGAGTCCAGCACTCCAGCCATTCCAATCACACGATGTTTGGGGAATCCCGATCGCTTCAGAGCGACCTGTGCCATGGCATCAAGCGGGTTCGAAACAATGATCAGAATCGAATCGGGCGAACGCTTTGCAACTTCATCGACTACCTTTCCGACGATGTCTGCGTTCGTCTTCAACAGGTCGTCGCGGCTCATTCCGGGCTTGCGCGGAAGTCCTGCGGTGATGATGACAACATCGGATCCGCTGGTCTCTTCGTAGGTGTTGGTGCCTACTAATCGTACGTCAAATCCTTCGATCGGAGCCGTCTCGGCCAGATCGAGCGCCTTGCCCTGCGGCACGCCTTCCACGATATCCACCAGGACAACGTCGCCCAGTTCTTTGCTGGCCAGCCAATGCGCGGCGGTTGCTCCGACATTGCCCGCACCGACCACAGTTATCTTGTTTCGCCTGCCCATTTCGATGATTCCTTTCTGAACTCAGTTTGTAGATTTGAAGTGCAGGATGCGTGCATTTAAGACGGAAAACGCCTGCGGTCGCGCCCCGATTTCCCCAATTTCACTGTAAGATTGCGTCTTGGACTTGAAAGAGCGTGAGTGTACAGGCGCGTCGCCGCGAGTGTCAAGGAACCCATTTTTGACGTAATTGCGGCTTTCCACGAGCCTAAGAAAGCGATCGGAACCAGATGGAATTGATGGCGAAAATTCGCAGATGGTTAAGCGGTTCGAACCACGAAACTGTCGAGTCCAGTCAGGCGCAACAAACCCCGGTCGATGATAACGTCGATCCGTTCAACCCGTTTCCCGACACTGTAAATCTGGATCTCACGGACGTTTTTGATCTACACACAATTTCTCCGCGAGATACAGAGAAAGCGGTTGAAGCCTATTTGGAAGAAGCCAGACGACATGAGTTCCGAAGCGTGCGGATTATTCACGGCAAGGGTATCGGCGTTCAACGAGAACTGGTTCGCAAAGTCCTGGCGCGTTCGGAGTTTGTAGAGAGTTTTACCGACGCTCCTCCGCAGGCGGGAGGCTGGGGAGCTACAGTTGCTCATTTGAAGCGAGAAGCTAAATGAGAATTGCCTGGGTTGGGTGAACTCCAAGGTCGGAAAGCGTTACCACGAAACACACGAACAAAATGAAAATTCAATCACACGAAACACAAAGAACGGTTCCACGATAGCTATCTCTTTCGTGTGGTTCCCTCTTCCGTTTGGTGCGTTTAGTGGTTCGTTGCCCGTTTCGTCCAAACTGCACCAGCGCCAAAAACCGTCTGGATTGCCGGAATACCAAATCATGTTCGAACTCATCGAACGCTGTCGTCATCGATCGTTTCCGGCCAATACTCCTCTTCCTCGGCCTGAAGTTCGTCGAGCATCGCTTCCGCATTCTCCAACTCCTGCGACACCTCGCTCAGTTTTCTTTCGAGCAGTCGTATGCGTCTTTTCTGTTGGCGGCTAACGGCCTCGAGGTACATCAGGTAGAAGAACTCGAACCCGGCGATGCAGGCTAGCGTGAGTGCGATGATGACAATCGCGAGTTCCATATCAGAAGTAAGGCGGCCGGCTGATCTTCAAATCGGGTGACGAATCAGGACAATCCTTTTTGAGAGAGTGGTGCTCCCGGTTGGACTCTAACCAACGACCTACCGCTTAGGAGGCGGTCGCTCTATACACCTGAGCTACGGGAGCCTGTGTGAAGAAACTAGCAGATGAGTCGAGGTACCGTCCAGAGAATGTCCGACAAACTTCAGTTTGTCGCATGCGTTCGCAGCTCAAGAGCAACCGTGATCAGCGACAAACTGAAGTTTGTCGGACATCAAACCGCTACGATTGATATTTGATCAGCGATCGCACGTCGTATCCATCAAGCTTTTGCCGTCCCGGCAGAAACTCCAGCTCGACCACGAACACCAACCCGGCGATCGTCCCGCCCAGGCCTTCCACCAGATCGATCACGGCCTTCGCGGTTCCGCCCGTGGCCAGAAGGTCGTCGGCAATCAACACATGATGGCCGTTGCCGACCGCGTCGCGATGAATCTCGAGCGTGTCTTGTCCGTATTCAAGATCATAGGAAATCGACGCGCATTCGGCGGGAAGCTTGCGCGGTTTGCGCACCGGCACGAACCCGGCGCCCATGTGATATGCCAGCGCCGGCGCAAATATGAACCCGCGCGCTTCGATCCCGATCACAGTGTCGACCTTCTCGCCGGCGAACTGGGCGGAGAGAGCGTCGACTGTTTTACGCAGCCCGTCGGGATGCTTCAGCAGCGTGGTGATGTCATAAAAATTAATGCCGGGTTTGGGGAAATCCGGCACTTCGCGAATCATCGATTTGAGTTCGTCCATAATTGAGTGCAGGAGTCAGGAGACAGAAGTCAGAAGGTAGAATAAGTATAGCTGATGCTTCTTCTGACTCCTGTCTTCTGAATCTGTCTCCTGCTTTTCACCTTTCTATTCGAAATGAGTTGTACGTGCCGGCTGGCTCGATGACTATCTCTTCGACGTTGTCGACGTGGGCGTAGGCCGGACCGGCTGCAAGGTCGTGCATGAAAGCTTCAACCTCCGTCGGCGGACCTTCCGCGACTGCCTCGACACGACCGTCTTTGAGATTTCGAACGTAACCAACCACCTGATGACGCGCGGCGGCGCGTTGAGCGAAGTAACGATAGCCAACTCCCTGCACGTCCCCGCTGATAAGAAACTTTCGAGCGATCGTCATGTTTGCTCAAGGAGGTACTTCCTCCCTTTTTCATCGTTTCAATTTCGCGGAGGGGTTTGGTCCGGCATAGCATCCGGGTTCCGAGGATTCTGTCTTCCCTGCTCGGCCGGCTTTAACACCCGAGGCGACGGTCCGGGTCCAAGCACTCGAGCGGTTTCCAGCGGATTAAGCGTTATTCGCGGCGGTGTGTTGCCAAGTTCGTGCTTGTTCCGAGCGAATAGTCGAGCTACGAGCAGGTAAGTCGTTACGAATATCGCCGCCAACAGGACTCCCAGCACCAACTCGAACATTACCCGAGCGCCTCCAGGCATTCCTGAATCGAACGCTGACGGCATGTGAACATAGGCGTATCGCGCAAGGTAAACATGCTGGCTTTGGTTTCGCGAAGTTCCTGGACCAGATCGAGAAAGTCTGCGGGCTCGTCGGTCTCAAAAGCCACCACAAATTCCTGATCGTCCAATCCGAACGAGTAGGTCGTGTGAAGCTTTACCGACCGGTACTTCATTCCGATTCGTATGTGCTCGTCCATCATCTCCTGCCGCTGTTCGCCGCTGCGCGAATACCATTCTCGAGTCTTGACGAACGGATAGACGAAAAGATATTTCGACTTTCCCGGAACGATATGCAGGCGGTCTTCGACGTGCTCCGGGTTGTCTTTGTCGATGTACATCGAGCGCTTGGTCATCGAAAGGAATGATTGCGTGGCTTCCAGGTATCGTCCCATGCCGGCGCCGTTGAGCTGCGCGGTCATTTCCTGAATCGGGTCGAGCGAATAGCCGATTCGCCAAATCATCATCTCGGCGTTGGTTCGAAGTCCGACCAACGAATAACTGTTGATCAGAAGTTCGTCGCGAAACTGGTCCACGACTTCAAGGAACTGTTCGCGGTCGCGTTGCTTTGCATCGGCGTCGAGCATTCGCCATTCGGGACGCACTCGATAAAAGGTGAAGTTGACGAACTGGCGGGGAATGGGTAAGTGCTGTTGTAGACGTTCGTCTGTATTCGGAGCCAGTCGCAAAGCACCCCGTTCACCGTTTGGCGTTTTATTTAAACTCATACTGCATTGCACCTCTTAAGGACCAGAACTGCACAGCCGGAGGTCGCCCGCTCTGGAAAAAATAATATAGACTCCCGCCGTGAGGTAACGCTATTCTGCGGCGAGACTCAGTGGAATGCAACCGGCCTGCTGCTGTTCCGGCAAAGCCGAAGCTAATTCGAAAATTTGATCGGCTAAAAGAGCCGAAACTACTTTCATTTGGTCTTCCGATTCAAACATGAGCGAAATGACTGACAAGACAGAGCCCGCGATTCCAGCCGGAGACGGCGATCGAGATAACGGTCGTCGCAAGTTTCTTCTGATATTTCCGATCGGCGTATTTGGCGCGATTGCGGGTGTAATGACCGCCGCCGCGTGGCGTTTCCTGCGCCCGTTGGGAGTTGCGAAACAAGAGGAGAAATGGCTGGATGTCGGCCCGGTTGCGGACCTAAAAGGTGACAAACCGATTATCCGTTCGGTCATGACCGAACGAACGGACGGCTGGGCCACGACGTTTGAAGAGCAAAGCATAGTCGTCGTTCCCAAGCAGGACCATCAAGCCTACTCGACCGTATGTCCGCACGAAGGATGCGCGGTTGTTTGGCGCGACGAGTCGAATGATTTCTTCTGTCCCTGCCACGACAGTTTCTTTTCGGCCGACGGCGCACGGGTCGGCGGTCCCACGCGTCGCGGACTCGATCCGCTTCCTTCGCGTCATAAGGACGGTGTACTTCAGGTCCAGCATCACAGCTTCATCAACAACACCGAGGAGCGTACGCCCCGCGCATGACTCTAAAAATCGGAAGACAGACATTTGAGCAATGGCGAAGATGGCTGACTCGGTGGACGAGACTGCCTGAGGTGGAGAACGCGCTTTTTGACGAGCCGGAAAACGGTGCGCGCGCGTGGTTGCGCACAACCGCCGCCGTCGTTGCGGTGCTTCTGTTGGTTCAGATCGTGACCGGTGCGTTGCTTGCGACCTACTACGTGCCCTCGGCAGATAGCGCGCATACGACGGTTGCATACATCGAAAAAGTTTTGCCGGCCGGTTCGTGGATACGCGCCCTTCATCACTATGGCTCGCAATGGCTGACGCTTTTTTTGGTTTTGCATTTGGTGCAGATGTATTGGCGCACTGCGTACCGGCGAAGACCCGTTGCGTGGATGGCGAGTATTTTACTGCTGGCTCTTGTACTCGCGGGCGGGGTGACCGGCTATTCGCTTCCGTGGGATGCCCGTGCATTCTTCGGTACTCGCGTAGCCGAAGGCATCGCCGGCGGTCTGCCATTGATCGGCGAAACCGTGCGGCGATGGCTACTTGGCGGAACCGATGTTTCGACCCAGACGTTGACGAGGTTCTTTGCGCTTCACGTCTTGTTCACTCCCGCGTTGATCGTGGCAGTGCTCGTTGCGAAGCTCTTTATCTTTCGTGATGGAAACGACGCTGATGGAGCGACTGAGCGCGGTTCGCCCGAATGGAAACGTGCTCAGCTTGCGAGACACGCAGTTGCGGCGGGCGCGATTTTTCTCGCGCTCGCGCTTTACGCTAAGCGTTATCCTGCGCCGCTTGGGCCAGCTGCGGCAGAAGCTGGTTTGGGCTACCTGCCTCGGCCCGGTGCGCAATTCCTTTGGCTTTTCCAGATGTTGAAGTATTTGCCGGGAAGAATCGCTTCGACTGTTGCGGCCGTTCTTCCGGCTTTGATCTTTCTTGGGTTGGCGCTCCTGCCATACTTCGACGCGAAAGAGCGAAGAGTATCCGCGACACAGCCACAGCCACAGCCAGCGCGCCGGATAAGTTTTGCGTTGGTGATTGCCGGGCTTTTCCTCTTCGCGTTTATGACGACGTTGGCGTACGTCGGCGACCGACGCGACCCAAGCGTGCGCGACCAACTCGCGCGACAGGCCGAAGAGGAGGCTGCATTTCGCGCGGAGCCATTCGAGCCGAAACGCATCGGCGAGCCGCTTGTCGCTCCGTCGCCTGTCACGTCCCCGGGCGGAGACAAAGCGATCATAACGGCCGACAACCCGCCGGTCGCTTACGCGAAGAAATGTGCGAGTTGTCACGGCACGCTGGGCCAGGGCGTCAAACCTTTTCCGGGGTTGCTCGGCGTTTCATCGAAACCACGCCGCACGGTCGAAGACATCATCGGACTCCTGAATGATCCGGTTGCTTACGACCTGGAGCCGCCAATGAAATCGTTCGCCACGAAACTTACAGATGAAGAGAAGCGGCAAATTGCGGAGTTCGTGGTGTTGTTGAAGAAGAAGTGAAATCGGGAATTCCTGGCGAGGGGAAACGGGTTCCCGCAAAGACGCAAAGGTGTTGAGCTGTACTCTATCTTTGCGGATTTCTTCGCGCCTTTGCGGGAACCTGTTTTTCTCCTCATACTTGAAACTGACCAGCGACCCGTACCTCACTACCGTGAGCCATCGAATAAATCTTTTGCTATACTCGCTCTGCTCTCAACCAAATCGCTTTATCATTCAGACTGCACGGAGACGCACACGCATGAAGTTGATCAAGCTGTCCGTTCTTACTTTGGCTTTGGCGCTTGTTGCCATCGCATGTACCGAATCAAACACCAACACCGCCAACACCGGGCCCAAACCGTCACCCGCGGCATCTCCGGTAGCCTCGGCCGCTCCCACGCCGGATGCGATGGCTGAAACGCGCGAGTACTACATGGACAACTGCGCGACCTGTCACCAGGAAAATGGGGAAGGCGGGATGGTTAAGATTGATGACAAGCGTTTGAAGGTTCCGCCGTTTTCAAAGGGCCACGCCCTTTCGCACAACGACGCAGAATTCGCGAAGCAAATCTCGGACGGGGGCGACGGGATGCCGGCATACAAAGACAAGTTGACGCCCGAGCAAATCAACAATCTGGTGAAATTCATTCGGACGAATTATCAGAAAGGCGCTTCGCAACCTGCCGCTCCGGTGCCTGGCACTGCGCCGGTAAATTGACTCTCTTGACACTGCGCGATCGTCGCGCTAGCGTGTCAACAACACAAAATGCACCCGTAGCTCAGTTGAATAGAGCGTCTGACTTCGGATCAGAAGGTCGAAGGTTTGAGTCCTTCCGGGTGTACCAGCCTTATCAACAACTTACGGCAAAGCAGGATATCGTTGCGAAGTGCTTTGTGTGCCTATAGTGTGCCAAGATCAATTTTCGAGACCGTTCGCATTACGTGGGTTTCGAATTTCTGGTGAATCTTGAATGCGGCAAGTCAGAATTTGACCAGGGCACCCAGCTGTGGATGGAAACCAGGCTTGAGTTGACGCTTTTGGAATGCAGATACTCAACGCGCAAAGGGTAGTATGGAAACCGAATCGAATGTTAACCACTTTACTGAATTCGATCCACTAAAGGCCAAGCAAATTCCCGATAGCGAAGTCGCTATTAAAGCTCTGAAACGGGAGCTAATCAACATATTGGATTCATATGTTGGCTGGTACGATCCATTTTCTGAGCTTATTCAAAACGCTCTCGACTCAATCGATGAGAAAGAAGCTATCGCCGGATCAGAATATTCCCCCACAATTCGCATAGTCATAAATATCCAAGACAACTCTGTAATTGTAACTGACAATGGCATAGGCCTTTCAAGAGAGAAGTACAGTCAGTTTCTTGCTCCAAGTTTTTCCTTTAAATCGGGCAAGACTTCAAGAGGACACAAAGGAGTTGGCGCGACTTATCTAGCCTATGGCTTTAATCTTATCCAAATAAGTACCAAGACAACGGATTTCTTGGCAACAGGCAAAATGGTAGAAGCAAAGAAATGGTTGGGAGATGAAAATCCTGCCGGAAACCCGAAAGTACAGCCTGACTTGTTAGGACCGCGCGATAAGGTATTCGAAACCTTCGAAAGCGGTGTATCCATCTACATGAAATTTGATAAGACAACTCAGCCGGGAGACCTGGGTTGGATAAAAGCAGACACGGCAGACCAATGGTTTGTCATTTTGTCAGTTAAGACAGGTATCGGCGCGTTCTTTCCTAACAAGAGAGTGAAAGTCCATTTGGTTGTGATTGACAGTGAAGGAAGCGAAACGACAAAGGACACTGACGCAATCGAGTATTATTGGGCACATAGAACCGTTACAAAGAGTCAACCCTTAAGCCAACTCCATGCTAAGGCGGCTGAACTCTTCGCGTCGAAGGGTAAAGCTTTCAAACTTCCTGCCGCGATGATGAACTTAGATGCAATCTACGACAGACTCTCAGCCACCGACTTAGAAACTCATATCAATTTGGACGATGCAGAGAAAGAAGTCATAAGCAAGTACCAACCGACCGTTTATTTTTGTTATGTATATTCGGCGAAAGTTTGGCAAACGGCGAATGACAAATTGGGAGTACGGCAAGGTGTCCAGATTATCGCCCCTGGGCTCCAAATTGCAGCCAATAATATGCCTCAAGGTGAACTTGTTCAGATTCCACTAACTCGAAATATTGGGCGACAGAACCAAATGCAAGTTGTTATCCACTTTGAAAACTGTCGCGGGGACTTAGGGCGCAAAGGGTTTCAAAAGGAAATTGTGGAATTTGGGAAATCCGTATCACGGAAGTTAATAGAACAACCTATAAAGAAGTTCCGTTATGTCCTGCGACCAATCACCGGCGTAAGAGATGATCTAGCGCGTGAGAGTGCTATAGATGATTGGAAAGACGAGATGTTGTCTCACGAGCGCACATTTCCGCTTCAACTCATCAACGAGAACTTCTTTATCCCAATGAAGCAAGTTGCCATAACATCTTTTCCTACGAGAGAACAAGATGTCATAGCGTTATTCAATCAGTTGATCGCAGGCGGAGTAATACGTGGTGTGCGCATCATGTCTACAAACGAGCGATTTACTTACGACAGCATGTACCGCGTAATTTTCAATCAGCCTAACAGCTTGCATATTTATGACGCTGAAAAAAATCCGCTTGGGGTAAACGCGGAATATCTTGATAAGACACTTGATTCGAAGACAACCTTTGAGAGTAAACCGAAAATTCTGGAATATAAATTCTCGTTGGACGCTCTTATTGAAGAATTTGGAAACGGTGACAAGAATCCTAAAGATGTTGGTCTCGTAGTTGTATGGGAAACAGGCGAAGACTATAAGGGGAATTATCACATCACATCGTTACTCGATCCGGATAACCTTTGGGAGAGGCAGTATCATGGCGTTACTCACGTTATGACAAATATCAACACTGGACATCGAGAGATGGATTTGATTGTAATTAAGGAGTTGGTAGAATTTCTAAACAATCCGCAGCAATCTATTGGTGAACAGCGAGAAAAATATGACTCCGACTGACCTTCTCTGCATTCGGTGCTTACGCGACAATCGGACCCTCAGCAGCGGAGTTATTTTTTCATCAGACATCAGCCAAACAGAATCTTTTCAAGCTTCTGAGACGCAGCCTCCTGCATGGTTGGCAGAACGTGGGAATATGTGTCGAGCGTAAGCACTACCGAAGCGTGACCTAATCGCTCAGATACTACCTTTGGATTCTCGCCCGCTACCAACAAGAGAGTTGCGCAGCTATGACGCAGATCGTAGAGGCGGAATGTCTGAGGCAGTCCCGCCCTTTCTAATATTGGCCGGAAGTGACGCTGTGTGAGATTCCGCAGATTGAGCGGCTTTCCATCGGCTGTAACGAATACTAGCTCGTTGTTTTCATACTTTACGCCCGCCTTCAAACGCCTCTCGGCTTGCTCTCGCCGATGAACAACGAGTGACCGCAATATCGAAGCCGGTAAGGGAACGGTCCGGCGAGAGCGCGAAGTTTTCGGCTCGCCGAAATACCAACCACCGCCCTTGCGCCAAACAAGCGTGCGGCGAATCGTTGCAGTACCACTTTCCAGATCAACGTCCGACCACTTGAGCGCAAGATATTCTTCAGGGCGCATCCCAGTCGCCAGCGCAAAACCAAATAAAGTTCCGTGAGAATCCGCTGCGGCTGACTTCAAAAAGCGCATGGCTTCCTCAGGCGAAAATGCGAGCATCTCGCGCCGAATCATGCGCGGTAGCTCAACGACATCACAAGGATTGCGGGCAAGCATGTTCCAACGCACTGCCTGTTTCAAGGCGGAGGTAAGAACAGAGTGTGTATAACGAACGCTGCGGGCGGATAGACCAAGCCCATCGGCAACGCCAGTTCCTGACTCTTCACTTCCCGTGAGCTTTGGCGAAGCCATTCGGTTGTACAGCGATTGGATATGCAGAGGTCGCAGATCGGTCAATCGCATATCCCCGATGGTCGGTCGCACATAGTTCTTGAGTAGCCATTCGTAGCTTTGGAAGGTGCGCTCTCTCACCCGTCCCTTTGCAACGGTGCGAAGCCATTTATCAAGATACTCGTCCATCGTCAATTGCGACGGCTCGATAAAGTTGCCCGTCGAAATTGCCGTAAGGGTCGTTCTCAAGTACGTGTCCGCGTCTTTCTTCTTTCCCTTTATCGTCTTGTTGAGGTACTGACGCTTACCCTTTGAATCACGTCCTGTAAAAATGCGAACGAGCCAGGTCTTATCACTGCGCTTAATAATCTGTCCGGCCATCTCATGAACCTCCGTTTCACTTCCCTTTCAACAACTCGGATTTTACGTCACAGCGTAATATCAGTCAAGGATTATTTCGTCTTGACGTAAAATCGAGCTTGAGATAAATTTAGGAGCGATGGACGATCTTCTAAATACATCTGAAGCGGCGGAACGGCTTGGCTTGACGGTTAGGGCTGTTCAGAAAATGATCGAAGCAGGTAGGCTGCAAGCGAAACGTATCGGGCGAGATTACGTAATCCTAGCTTCATCGCTCACCGATATAACAAGAAAGAGCCAAGCGGGCAGACCGCCGAAGCAAACCACCACGCGGCGAACAACGGCAAGAAAGAATCAGAAAAAGGTAGGCCGGTAATGTCTATCAGGTTAGTCACAAAAAGCAATTGCAATAAGTTTTGCTAGGCGGTACTCTTTGCGCCGTGAGTGTCACCTTGCCAGACTACTCGGCGCTTCGACGCTCTCACAAACACACTCATATTAAACCGCCCGTGAGGACTCACGGCAGCATGGCATAGCATGATTGAAGTGCAACGTGCCTGTTAGAACAGAGGCAGCACGCTTTGGAGGAGATACAGGGCTATCTCGGTAGATAGATCGTTTGTGCCAGCGTTACCAAAAGGCATTTCTCCTGCCTTGCCACAAGGGATATCTCCATCTTTGCCAAAGGGTATATTCCCATCCCTGCCAAAGGGTATATTTCCATCTGCATAAGCACTGACGGAGAGTGTTAAAACAAGCAGTAAGGCTCTAAGGGCTTTCATCTCATTTTCCTTTCGTTGTTAGTGAGATTTGACCAACTTCGCCGTCGTATCTTCATCCGATACGGCGGTTTTGATGTGTTAGCAACTAAGTTGCTAACACACAGAAAGGCTTTCCTCACATGAATTTAACAGACATTCGCCTCCAAGAACTAGAGAACCCTTCTTTAACTCAGAATGAGCGGGTTTTGCTGCGCTGTCGCTTGGCTTCTGAATGTATTCACATCGGCCAATATGAAACCGCACGCGAGGCTTTAGGTGAATTATGGCAGGGCGTAGGCCATCGCCCTGACCTAGCGAAACTAAAGCCCGTGATTGCTGCCGAAGTGTTGTTGCAGTGTGGCACGTTGTCCGGTTGGCTTGGCGGCTCGCAACACATGGCAGGGGTGCAGGAGAAAGCTAATGACCTAATTTTTGAGGCTCTTCGTATATTCAAGGCAGATAATCAGGACTCTAAAGTCTCAGAGGCTCAGTATGAGTTAGGGATGTGCTATTTCCGACTTGGTTCATACGATCGGGCAAGAGTGATTTTAGTTAAAGCACTCGACGCCTTGAAGGGGAATGAAGATGTCAGCCTGAGAGCCAAAATACTGATCCGACACTCGATCATTGAAATTGGACGGGGCGCTATCACGACGCTTGGAACATCCTGGAAAGGGCACAAGAGTTTTTCGAGAGATGTCACGACGCTCTCAAAGGCAGATGGCACGGTCAGAAGGGACTCGTCTTGCAGCGCTTGGCCTTAACTGAAAAGCGAATGGATTATGCAGACCGAGCCATCATGGAATTTACTGCTGCCATTTATCACCTTGAGCAAGCGAACCATGAAAGATATTGCGCAATCGCTCTCAACAACCTCGCCATGCTGCTCTACCAAATAGGGCGTTACAGTGAAGCGCACGAACATTTAGACCGCGCTCGTCGTGTGATGGCAAGACTGAAAGATGCTGGGTTCCTGGCACAGGTAGACGAAACCAGGGCGCGAGTCTTTATCGCAGAGCAGAAGTATCTTGAAGCTAACGGAGTGATTGCCGGCGCGATTCAAACTCTTGAGAAGGGCGGTGAATCTGCTCTACTAGCAGACGCGCTTTCAGCGCAAGGCGTTGTTTGGGCACGGCTCGGAGTCTTTGAGAAGTCAATCAGCATCTTGCGCCGCGCGATGGATATAGCCGAAGATGCTGGCGCGTTGTCTAATGCTGGACTAGCGACTCTCGCGCTGATCGAGGAACACGGGGCAACGCGTCTGCTCCCGACAGACCTGTACAACGCTTATCGCCGCGCCGATAGGTTGCTGAAAAGCACGGAGGATGTAGAAGAGGTTGCGAGACTCAGAGCTTGCGCCCGCATTATCATGCGACGGCTTTCAGGCGCGCAGATACACGATAGGAATTTTTCTCTCTACGGTTCTATTCAGGAACTTGAGGCAAAGTTTATTGAGCAGGCATTGGACAAAGAACAAGGAAGCCTGACTCGTGCTGCGAAGGTATTAGGCATCAGCCATCAATCGCTTGCAAAACTTCTCAAAGGCAGACATCGGAGACTATTGAATAAGAGAACGCCCGCGAAAAGACGATTGCGGAGTATTATCAAGAGAAGACTGAAGAGTAAGTGACTATAGTATCGCTAACCTGATTGTATTTACCTCCTCAAATGTTTAGAGATTGAAACGTGCCAGTGGCTATGAGGTTTGAGAAAACACGGACGGTCGCAAACGCTGGCGTGATCAACGTTCAGAAGATCGTCAACGAGCACGGCTCGATATTTCATCCCGTACACCAGGAGAACGACCTAGGCGTCGATGGTTTCGTCGAGCTTGTAAAAGCTGAGGAGTCGTCGTGCCAGCTCGTGGCGGTGCAGATCAAGTCGGGCGATTCATATTTCCCAAATTCTAGCGACGAATTCGTTATGAGTGTTGATCAGCGCCATCTAGACTACTGGCTCAGCTTCACGGTGCCCGTGATTGTGATCGGCTACTCACCGAGCCGAGACATGGCAGTCTGGACTTCCGTTGCCGAATACGTCCAAATGGAACGCGCCTTCTACAGAGATCCCGTCAAGCAAATCCAGATTCCAGCGCAATGCAAGTTTGACGCAGATGCCCTTTCAAGGGGCGTGACACGTGTAGCTGTTGGTTCTGACGCGCGTCTGGTACTGAAGTGCATCAGCATGTGTTTGAGCGACAATGCTCAAGAACGATTCGACGGCTTGGAGATGCTCACAATTCTCCCGGAGTCGTGCAATCACAAAATCACATGCCTGATGGCGCACCGGTTAATAATGGACGCAGACATCAAGGTCGCCGAACTCGCGGTATTCTTGTTCGGGTTCTACTCAGCGCTCAATGTGCGATTGTGGGCTACCGTCGGCCCGGAACAGCACGGGCAATGCGTGTTGGCCTTTGACCTGTGCGAGAACCTTAGCCAGGAACAGATCAGCCGAATCTTGGAATTCCACGACGACACGAATCTTGATGGTAGCTTGTTGTCCCGAGGCGATGAGTTGGTTGGCATGATTGCCCCGAGCCGTGATAGAGGAAGGTGTGTCCTGAACGCGACGGCAAGGGACGCAACAAAACCCATGAAGCGTCGGGCGAATGCCCTGTATCTGCTTAATCAGTGCGATGGCGATAAATTTCGAGAAGCCTGTGAGCAACTCCGCGGCGATGACGAACTTAGCGATGTGGTTACTTGGATTTTGTCACGGAAAGCGTGAGGCGGAAGATCCTGCGCACGCCCAAACGGACCCGGAAACTATCGCGGCGCCATTGGTCGTTTTCTCGCGTGGGGCAAATTCGAGCGTTAGGTTACTGAAAGTGGAGGGCACATGGAAATACCTCAATGGTTACAGCCTTTAGTCACAACTCTAGCGGCTCGAATGGTTGTTGTAATTCTCACCCTCGCCGTTCCGACATTATTCGGTGTGTACATAAAAGATCGTCAAAAGTTTGCCGGACGATGGGAGTTAGTCATCGCGTGGTCAAAAGCTCATGCGACACATCTTTTTGGAAAAGAGATGCCCGAGCCGCATTCATGCGGCCGACTCGCTATTTCTTATGGGTCAGGCCCTGAGAGCAAAGGATATTGGGGACTCGCTTACTTTGAGCTCCTCTCAGGCACGAAGATTTACGCGCGTCTATGTGTTGAATTAGAGGAGATGGTTGTGACACGCCGATGGTTCTCGCGTTCATTTCCATATCTGTTGCGGGTAGAATTGAACGAACTGACGCTACGTTCTCTCATTCGCGAGAAAGATATAGAATTTGAATATGGTCCTTGGTCTCGTTACCGCATGAAGTTTGAAAGTTCTTCAGGACATACACTTAAGGGTCGAATGGTTCTCATTGACACCGGTACTACTGTTGGAAGAATCACCGCAATACGAACCGGCTGAAGCTACTACCAAGACAAAAAAATCGGTGGCGTGCTCTTGCGCCGCGACCTGGCAACTCATTCAACCGAAGCGCGGGATAGCCGGTCTTTCTCACCCGTCCATGTATTCATGTTGAAAAGGCTTTCGCCCACGCCCGCTTCGTTCTAGCGCTGGGCGTTCAATCCAACTCGCGATAGCATTGCTTTTATACATACCTATTAAGTCTAGCCCTCCGCGCCCTTCTTATTGAGTCTCCGAATCTCAGCTCGCAATTT
Organism: Pyrinomonadaceae bacterium; assembly: GCA_963702045.1. Lineage (GTDB taxonomy): Bacteria > Acidobacteriota > Blastocatellia > Pyrinomonadales > Pyrinomonadaceae > JACMLC01. Next base: position 1,287,922 of record OY969701.1, on the reverse strand, counting down.
CTGCGCTTTCAACTTGGCGAGCCGATGCGCATTAAGTTGTCGCAAGGTGCGTTGAAAGAGGCGGGAGAATTGATCGACCATATCTGTAGTTGTAATGACTGCGCGGTCCTCACTGATGAGTGGAATGTCCCACCAGCCATGCTCAAACTTTCGCGCCTTGGCTTCCGCTCGCCTATAGTGCTTCCACTCTGCAAATTCGTAAGACTCGCGGCGCGGGTCAGAACGCGTGCGCTTGATGGCTGTCTCCATCCAATACTGTTGCATGAAGTAGGCTTGTGTGAGCGTATCAACGAGCACGTATTCAATTCCGCCTTTCGGCTTGTATTCGACGATGAAAGTATCGCGGACTGCGATGAACTTCGCCCGGTTCCAAACCGAATCCATCCAGTTTACTGGCTCGAATACTTCGGCTGCCATGTGACCGCTGGCAAATTCTCGTTGGGCTTCCAACTTAGCAAGCTTGAAATATCGTTCTGCCTCTTCCGGCGAACATTCCCAAAGGTCTTTCAGGCGATCAAAATTAACACTCTCAACAGATGTGTTTAATAGCTCCTCCATCAGTTCGACTGCGCCTTTTGTGTCGTATCGAATGGACGCTTGCCGACACGCATCCTCGACTGATAAATTACCGCCCCGGTCCGACATCAAATAGGATGCGTATCGTCGGAATTCACGGCGGAAGATGCGCAGTAAGGAGCCACGTTCAAACTCCGCTATGCCGAGCCCGTCATACGCAACACTAAGCTGATTGATAGAGTCTTCCGCTTCATCCAGGGTTAGTGTGTCAACGGGTGTAGGGAACTCAACGAGTTTAAGTGGCTCTTTCTCTATCGGAGCTTCTTCAACTTGCTTGTCTTCTGATACACGGCGACTCATCGGCTTAATTCCTTAACTCTCATTTTGAGATTTGATAGCAATGCCATGAAACGCTGATTGTCGGCGCGAATGTCAGCCTGTAACGCACGGTAGCAAGCGCAGGCCGCGCGCACGTCTTCAACTCTTGAGAGCGGTATGTATTCCTTGATAACGCGTCCTTCATGCCACTGATACCTGTGAAAGTATGGTCCATGCAAAGAACCACCCGCACACTTACAGTTAGGTTTGCTGCATCGAGCAAAAGATGCGCACACTGCGCCGTTGAGCAACCCGTCCAATGGAATCTTAGGGAAAGGTTTTGAAGTTTTCATTTTCGTCTCTTTGCCCTCCACGCACGCGCTTCGCGAATTTCTTTTTCAATTTCCGCTATTTAGTTTTCAGAACGAGATGCCAAGATATCGTCATCATCGTCCCCTGCGTCATCGGGCAATGTTTTCTTGTCCTAAATGACGACGATCATTGGCAAGCTCGTCTGTAACATCGTCACCTGCATCGTCACCTATTGGTTCAACGGCAAAAGAGCTTTCGGTTGTTGGAGACGATAAGGACGATGGAGACGATGTTATGCGCTTATATTCTAGCGTGATGTATCTGCCTGCTTTCGTTTTCCCCATCGAGTATTCAATGCCGATGGCTCTAAGATTTGGAGCGATTCTCTTTATCGCTCCGCTGAGGGAGTTAGGACGCCTGGGCCAGCCCTGTTGTTTCTTCAATTCTTCGCCGGCACGTTGATTCAGTTCTCTTAGGAGTTCCGAAGACTTGCCAGTCCAGCTTTTTTGCTCTTGAACAAATTCGATGAGTGCTGATGCAATCGAAGAAGCTTCAAGTGCCAGTTCGTTTGCGCTCTCGCGATTGCCCATGAAGGCGGAAATGAACGCCCCACTTTCCAGCTCTAAACCTTCTTCGGCTGCCGTCGCCCAATGTGCAAAGTCCGCCATTCGCGGTTTCTCTGCAAGTTGCACCTTGTCTAAGTTTCGCAAAGCGTGACTAACGCTATCCAGCAATCCACCAAGAATGTACGGACGATTAGCTTCAAACTCTCGCCATACTTTCGCTTCGGTCTTTCGCTTATCCGGCGGAATTACCGGAAGGTGAATAATCAGCGAGCGATCAATCAAGTCGCTCCGCGTCGCAAGCTCTTCGATGCCGTTCAAGATGATCGGGCGCATGGCCGTAAACAGCATCTCTTCGTCATTTTCGTAAAGCTTGCGTGTTCCGAATCCGCCGCCGGTCGAAAGTCTGCAAAGAGCATCCGAAAGCCAGGTAGGAATCCGTGAGACATTATCGAGCGCTACGATCCATCCGTTCGTGGCCGCGAGAATCAAGTCTCTTTCATCTCGCTGCTCGCTTCTGAGTGGGGCAATGTTCGGATCAATTAAGTTGCGCAGCATTTTCGAGACTGTAGATTTTGCGCTGCCCTGCTCGCCATGAAGGGCAAGCACTGGAAACGGAAAGCCAGGTCGAAAAGCTGTAACGAGCCAACAGATGAGCAGAGGCCAATCCGCGTCAGCTACATTTACAAGCTCGCGTAGTGATGAAACTGAACCGCCGCTGATTGGCAAAGGCAAGGCCTTCATGCCTTTCGCTCGGCGAAACTTCACAGGTGCTTTGCTAACGATTTCCCAACCTTCTGCTGATATCTTTACTACTCGCCAATCCTCATCACATAAATCAAGCCAGATGCAATTATCTTTAGCGGCAAGCCTCGTGTGAATTTCAATTTCTGATCCCTCGTGCCGGGCAAGTCCTTGTAAGGTGTTTAGAGCATCTTGCACAGCTTGGGAGTTGGGTATCGAGCCTTCTGATTCGTAATAACGTTTTAAAAGCCAGTCTCGAAAGCCTCTCGATTTCAAGCGCCAGGTCTCATAGTGAGACTTGATCGGAATCGTGGCGTAAGTATCGCCCTCGTTGGTGTGAAACAGTTTGGCATCGGCGATTAGAGTGACTAAAACAGACGATTGAGATTTGGGTTTTGTCTTGTAGCTCTCTGCCGGCTTCGCGGAATCGAACAGGGCAGAGACATAATCAACGCCCTTCAATCCCAACAGATCATCTACACCGTTGACGCCTTCGATTTGCGGCAAGTCTACGTACCGCACAATCGCACCGCGCCCTTTTAGCTCCTTTGTCAATTGCCATCGTGCCGCTTGTATCTGATTGTTTGTCTGGACGTTCGCATCGAAGACAATAAAAACAGTACGGCTTTGCCAGTTGATTAATTCAAAGTCGGAGATGATGCCCTTTACATCCTGGCGCTCTCCGCGCTCGTTTAACTCTTTGCCGACCTTGCCCCGCCATCCCCACACGCCGGACAAACCAATGGGAAGAAACTTCGAAGACTCTGCCGCGTCAGAACACTCATGCCATGCTAGCCGCCAAAGGGCTAGCGCTTTCTTTGCGCCTTCCGTGAGAGCAATAGGTAAATGGAAGTCCTTAAGCCATTCTTCGCTCGCACTTCGAGGAAAGTACAGCAAGTTGCCTTTGCCTGGTTCGAAAAGGTACTTCGCATTTGATTTGAGAGTGCCGTCCGATCTGCGCTCCAGGTCGGGGTTGTCGCGGCGAAGGCAGTAGGCTCTCGGATTTATCGAACCCGGAAGATAGTACGGAAAGATCAGCCCTGCATAATCACCGTTCCCGTTACGTCCAATGAGTTGCGCGCCCTCGCGAGAATCAACCCGAAAAATTCCTGCCTCGTGAGCTGATTCAGCATCGATAAACGAAGCCGAAAAATTCTCAAGGTCGATTTGTGTCAATGATTGCGTGGTCATTGGCGGGCCTTGTTATGCGGCATTTCGTCCATTCGCGCTGTCTACGGCCTGTTCACAACTGGCAAAATATGAATCCAGGTGTTTTTGTGCGTAAAGTATCTTGCGTCCAATTCGATAGTGAGCCAGTCGTCCAAACTTTCGCTCTCGCCATTGCATGACCAGTGACATCATGCCCATTTGTGCTAACTCTGTGGGCGTGTATAGCTTTTCTTGCAGTTCCATCTCTTTACCTTCTCCCATCAAAAAACGCTGGCGAATTCACCAGCGTTATAGAACCGTTCTCGTATTATTGCGTGGCTCAGGGAGAAAAATGATGCGCCATTTCAAGGGAAAGAAAATGTCTCATTTCTTAACTTGATGAGCCATTTTTGCTTTTCGATCTTTCCCCTTCGCCTTCTGCTCATTGATAATCCTTCTCATGTGGTCTGGACTATAACCCCAGTCAAAGCTGAAATGCTGAAAGGCAATCTGTCGCGGCATAATGCTTTCATCTTCAAAGATGAGCATTAAACAATCGGGGTACAAATCAGCGTAATAAACAAATTCCTTCTTCCACTGTTCGCGCCAATCTTCGATAGTGTGCCTGTTCTTTTCCGCCAGGAACTTCTTCTTTTTCTGCCGATGATCTCTCTTCGCTTCGCCGTAGGCTTTGCTCAATTCTTTATAACGTTCTGGTAGTTTGACAAGCTCTGGCTCAGGAATTTCACGATTGTTTCCTATGAACCTTTGCCTCCAGTCTTCAATTGCCTTATCAGTTCGACTTAGCAACTCCATTGCCTCGTGCGGTAGATATTCATGGTTTTTTGGCAACTCCATCTTTTTCCAATGCAATTTATACATGCGCTCCACATCAGTCTTAATGTAGGAAAGAATGCTGTCTTGAAGCGCGCGATTGGTTGCCTGGAAGAAGAGTTGCGGTAACGCCCAAAATAATCGTCGCAAGACCGATTTGACTGCGGTATCAATCGCCTCCTCTTGATCCTGAACGGTGTTTAGATCGAATATTTCCTTTACACCAGGTTTTTCAAGTTCAGATTCGGCGACGATGAATAGCAAGTCAGCAAGCTTTAATAATGCGATTTCGTGCCAAGTGACAAATCTAATATTGGAGAGCTGAATGAGTAGGATGATGTCATCTGAGGAATCAAATTTATAAAGATCAATAGTATTTTCATTGAGTCTTTCACGCCGAACGGCAAATGATTTCTTCCAGTCTTCCTCATTGAGGAACCAATGACGAAGATAGTAGGAAGGTGACTGGGGATACTCTGAAGCATCCTTGATGCCCGACTCGTTTATGGCTTCAGAAGCAAACGTCGGACTCTCTTATATCGGACAGATTCGGGAGGTTCTTGGGGTTTATTCTCGTCCATAGATCAATTGTAATGTGTGCCAGGTGTGTGCCAACTGCGATGAATCATAGTGAACTCGCGTGAATGATGGTAAATCGAAATTGCGGATGGTTCAATGGAATCAATCCTTTGGTAAACCTCCACGTATAATGAGAAACGATGAATTCAGACTTCGGATCAGAAGGTCGAAGGTTTGAGTCCTTCCGGGTGTACCAACATATTCAGTAAGTTAAGGGCGACTGCGGGGTCGCCCTTAACTGTTTTGTGTGCCCTGGAACTTTTTCTTTTCCCGCCTCGGCCCTAATGATATTATCGCCGCGTTTCGTTCAATCGCCTTCGCTTTACTTATGTGCCGTAAGAAGTAAGACTATTTCCCGCCAACGCGCAAAGACGCAAAGAAAAGCATTTCTGCACTTCATTTGCGTCTTTGCGCTTTTGCGGGAAACTTTTTTGAGCCTGGCCTACTACCTAATTGGGGCATGGGTCAGTTAATTAAATTCGATCCCGCTTGTCATAGGATTTTAGCTATAACACCAAAATTCGGGGATGAGGGTTCGTGTATTTCGTGGTTCACTTCAGCTCCAGCTAGTCGAGACTTAATCAGAGCTTCCAATATAGAAAAACCGATGTTGCTCCCACCGTTTCAACCCCGTAAAGGTTGCTTGCGCCAGCCGACCACCTCATAGACTACGCTTTCGCGAGCTATCGCATCCAGCAAGCCGGTTTACATAGGCTAAAAAAAGATCCTACCTTTTGCGATATTTGAGCATCTATGTACTAGCCTTACATGCAGGAATTGAATCGGGCATGACGAGTCAACAACTTGCAGGTGTCAAAACTGCAAATCCCCAAAGCCTGATTCCATAATCAGTTTTCGCCACGGATTCTCAAAACCTCTGATTCGCCGTCATCGCGCCGTGGCTCATCAAAGCTGCAAGTTTTTCATTTGGTCGAGTTAAGAAAACCAACAACTATTTCCGTCTATTGAATTCGGAAATTTGAAGGAAGGCTTCCTCACATGAAAAAAGTCGTCATCGCTCTCACCGCTCTTAGCTTCGTCGTGTTTTTATTTTCAATTACCGCCATGTTTGGATCGATTGCAAAAATGCAATCAGTCACGAACGATGACGAAAAATCGGCAGTGACCTTGTGCGTTACGCCACCGGCCAATCTGGTTGCGTGGTACCCAGGTGACGGCAACGCATCTGATATTCAGGGCGGGAACAACGGCACACTACAAAACGGTGCGACCTTCGAAGCGGGCAGAGTCCTGCAAGCATTCAGCTTAGATGGCGTAGATGACTACGTCCAGGTCGCAGACAATCCCGCTGCAAGTGTTACCGGTTCCCTGACCATTGACGCATGGGTCAATCTTCGTGCTTACGCTACCGGCAGTAACTTTAGCCCAATAGTGTCGAAGTGGAACTCGTTGAATGGTGCGTCGAACGAAAGTTATTTTCTAGGTGTCAATAAGGATGGTAACGCTTATTTTAGCGTCTCCGGTGCTAGCGGGGTTGCTAGTGTCCTATCCAGTGGCTTTAATACTGTGCCGCTGAATACCTTCACCCACATTGCCGGTGTCTTTGACAGCAGTGCGCGAACTCTACGCCTGTATATCAACGGCGTTGAGAACGGAACGGTGACTAATCTCGAGATCTCTACAATAGCCGATAACAGCGAACCTTTACTGATAGGTGCAACCGATTTCGGATCGTTCGTCAACATTCGACAATTCACAACCGGGCTAATTGATGAAGTTGATCTTTACAGCCGCGCGCTTTCTCAATCCGAAATCCAAACCATCTTTAACGCCGGGCAGCGCAGGCAAATGCAAGCCAACGTCGAATGATTGGAATGCAGCTTCAGGTCTTCTCCCTGAAGGAAAATGCCCGCCCTATAACCTATTCGACACGGCAGAGCCGGAAAACCCGGTTCTGTCCGCTGATAAGTTGACGCTTGGCACTGCGGATGACGAAGAGGTGTTGGGATATCAACAAAGCGCTCCTTACATATCATTCCCCGATACGACATACATTGAGGCACGGACGCGATTCGTCTCAGGCTCAACTAGCGCCGTTAACCGCACGCACATCAGTATCAAATTCACCACTGCCCCCAATATGGGTAATATCCTGTTTATCGGGCAGGATGAAATCTTTCTACTTGCCGACGGCGACGTGCGAGGGATGAGCGCTGCGGTTGATACCAACGATGGGTTTCACACTTACGGAATAAATGTTCACACGGACGGTTCCATCAACGTTCTTTATGACGGAGGCCCAACCCTCACTGGCTCCACGTTCACCCATCCAAGTACTCATGGTGGCACGCCGCACATCGCGTGGGGAGACATCACAAGCCACGCGTATGGTGTCTCGGAATGGGCGTTTTTCCGCCACAATGCCGGGCGCGGCACAGCACCCGCTTGCCCGCCGGAACCCCCCGACCCGGCATTCGTCGTTACGAACACGAACGACACCGGACCCGGCTCGCTCAGGCAGGCGATCCTCAATGCCAATGCCACGCCGGGCGCGCAAATGATTACCTTCAACATCCCCGGCTCCGGCGTGCAAACAATCGTGCCGCTCTCGGAGCTGCCGCAGATAACGGACAGCGTCACGATTGATGGCTATTCACAACCAGGCGCGAGTGTTAATACGCTGGCTCAGGGAAACGACGCCGTGCTCTTGATTGAGTTGAATGGCAGCAACGTAAGTGTTGCATTGGATATCCACGCGAACAACTGCATCGTACGAGGATTGGTTATCAACCGCGCTATTGGCAGTGTGGGACTCAGTCTCTGGACAAGCAATAACCTCGTTGAAGGTAACTTCATCGGCACCGACGCCACAGGCACTATCAGCCTTGGTAATGCCAACGGAGTGAGGGTCATCAGTTCCAATTCCAATAACACGATCGGCGGCACTACCGCCGCGGCTCGAAACGTCATCTCTGGCAATAGCTTCTACGGAATAATCACCGGCTCCCTCGCTGACGGCGTTAAGGTCCAAGGCAACTACATCGGCACGAATGCTGCCGGGACGTCGGTTCTAGCTAATAGCTTTGGCGGCGTGTATGTCCAAGGGCGAGATAACCTTATCGGCGGAACGATGCCGGGCGCGGGCAACGTCATCGCCGGTGGCGAGACTGGCGTGTGGATCCACAACTCGACATCCGTTCAGGGCAACCTCATCGGGACACTCGCGGACGGCGTCACCGCGGCCGGGAGCCACAATTTTGGTCTCCGCGTCGAAGGATCTAATAACGTTGTCGGCGGAATCGAGAACGGTTCAGGCAACATCATTGCCTTCAACGACAGGACTGGCGTAGGGGTACCTGCTGGATCGGATAATTTGATCTTCGGAAACTCCATCTTCGGGAACAATGGTCTCGGAATTGACCTCGGCGGCGATTTCGCCGTATCGCCCAACGACCAGGGGGATAGCGATGGAGGTGCAAACAACCTGCAAAACTTCCCCGACTTGACCGCGGCTACGAGTTCCGGCAACAACACGATCATTCAGGGGACTCTCAACAGCACGGCCAACACCTCTTTCACTCTCCAGTTCTTCTCCAACGCTACGTGCGATGCTTCCGGTAATGGCGAGGGCGAAATCTTTATTGGCTCGACGACGGTGATGACCGATGGCGGCAGTAACGCGACTTTCAGCGCCACCCTGCCGGTGTCTGTTGCTCCAGGTCATTACATCACCTCCACGGCGACCGATTCCGCGAACAACACCTCGGAATTCTCCGTCTGCTTACCCGGTCCAGCAACTACTCCCCCTGCCGACTTGCAGGTGACTACTGTGACGGCTCCACCGGAGGCTTTTACTGACAGACCATTCGATCTCTCATGGACGGATGCCAATAACGGACAGACCCGCGCAGACGGTCCATGGGTAGACAAAGTTTTTCTCTCCAGCGATAACCAGATTGGCGGCGACACGCTGTTATCAGAATTTACTTTTAATGGGTCGCTTGATCCCAACCAGAGCGTCAACCGCATTCAATCCATCACGATCCCGCGCACAGCTGTTCCCCAAGATGGGCAGTATCATTTGATCATCGTGACTGACGCCAATAACAACGTTTTTGAAGGCATTACGGAAGGCAATAATTTTCGCGCTGTGCAGATTGCTGTGAGCCGCGCTCTACTGCCTGACTTGACCGTGGAAGTAATTGAAGCACCGAATACCGCCTTCTTCGAGCAGACGATTACGGTGCGCTGGACAGTTAAGAATAACAGCAACGCTTCTACTAATGCCTCGGGATGGCATGACAATCTGTTCCTGTCGAGTGACACGATTCTCGATGGGGGTGACCAGCAATTGCTTGACGTTTTGAATACCACTTATTTGGATGCAGGAGAAAGATACCTCGCCTCTTCCGATGTGCGAATACCGCGTGGGCTGTTTGGCACTTACTACATTATTGTTAAGACCGATAACAACGACGAAGTTTTCGAGAACAACGAAAACAACAATACACTTAATAGGGCGATTAACATTCAAATACCGCCCCTGCCTGATTTGCGGGTGACAAACATTATCGCGCCCGAAGAAACTTTTGTAGGCGGACAGATAGCGCTTACCTATCGTGTCGAAAATCAAGGCAACCGCGATACAAGTCCGGTTGAGTTGCCGAACTCATGGGTGGATGGCGTTTATTTATCGCAGGATCAGATTTTAAACGAACAAACTGACCGTCGAGTTGGAGAGTGTTCGCACACCGGAAACTTGGCCCAGGACCAGGGCTACAATGCCAACTGCACGGTCAATACTCCTTCCGACATTGCCGGGCAGTGGTATGTTTTTGTGAAGACCGACGACCGAAATGCGATTTACGAGTTCGTCAACGAAAATAACAATACCGATTTTGACCGCGTGCAGCCCGGCTCGCCGATGCTGGTTCGCGCCACGCCACCGGATTTGATTGTCCCGGCGGTTGACGCGCCCGCGAGCGGAACGGCAGCACGGACTATAACTGTCAGCTGGACGGTTCATAATCAAGGCGCATTCGACGCCGCGCCGAGTTGGTTCGATAGGATTTATCTTTCGGACGACGCCGTTTTCAGTCCGACCGCTGACACGCCGCTTGGCTTGATTTCTCATGGAGTTTTAGCCGCCGGGCAGGAATACAACGCTTCGGCAGAAGTGCGCCTGCCGTCGTGCATTTCCGGCACGAAGTATATTTTTGTGATGACCGACAGCGGCAATCAGATTTTTGAGTATGACCCGAAAATCAACGCCGAGCAGAATAATGCAAGCACGGCGCGCGCCATCACAATTTCACTTGTGCCGGCTGATTTGCAGGTTACGAACATCGGCAATCCAAACGTCGGAAATGCCGGACAACCGATTCAAGTCAGTTGGACGGTGACGAACAACGGAACCGGAGCAACGATTGAAAATACGTGGCACGACCAGGTTTATCTCAGCTCAACGGCTACTTTCAATCCAGCCACCGCTTTGTCAATTGGCGCTTTCGCCCGCCAGGGCAATTTGAATCAAGGCGAATCATACAATCGAACAGAAAATATCATTGTGCCGAATCAAGCGCAGGGAAATTATTTCGTGTTTGTTAGAACGGATTCTGGCGATAACGTCGAAGAATGCGTTAACGACGAAAATAATATTTCCGCAAGCACGACACAAATCGACATCAACAACAATTTGCCGGATTTGCGTATTTCAAGCATCAACCCGATTGGCGACACGGTTGCCGGCTCGACCTTGACAGTTAATTGGACGGGACAAAACGCCGGAAATGCGCCTGCGCAAAATCCGACACGTGGCGACGCGGTTTATTTTTCGAGTAACAACACGCTCGACGTGAACGACCGACGCCTTGCGTCGACGATCATCAACGGAACGCTCGCCGTCGGCGCGAGTTATCAAGCGCAAGCACAAATCACGCTTCCGATTGTCCCACCCGGCAACTATTTCCTGATTGTCGTGGCTGATGATGCGAACTTTGTTTTTGAAGGACAGAACGAAAATAACAATGGGTCGGCAACAGTCTTGCCGGTCATCGTGCCGGAAGTCGATTTGCAGATTTCCGATGCCAATGCTCCCGCTACCGCATTTTCCGGTCAGTCGATGAATGTCACATGGACGGTCACAAACGTGGGAATGAATCCGACTGTTGGAACGGAGTGGGCGGACTACGTTTATCTTTCACGCGACCAGATTCTTGACCCGACCGACCGGAGCATCGGCTTTTTGATTCGTCAGGAAATACTTCCCGGCGGAGAAACCTATAATGCTTCGCTCGATGTTTTTGTGCCTGCAGGTTTCACCGGGCAGTGGTATTTGTTCATCGTTACCGACAACAATAATCAGATCGCCGAATCAAGCGAGAATAACAATACGTCAGGCGTGCTCGGCTTGAATTTGCAACTGACTCCGCCCGCGGATTTGCTTGTCAGTTCCGTCACTGCGCCGGCAACCGCAATGCCCGGAGAGAGTGCGACTTTCCAATGGACTGTTCAGAATAATGGCGCAAATCCCGCGCTCGGTTTGTGGACGGATTCTGTCTATCTTTCGAGCGACGCGACGTGGAGCATCAACGACGTTCTGGTCGGACAAGACATACGGGTCGGACCAGTCAATGCCGGACAAAGCTACAACGCGAGTTTGACGGTTAATCTTCCGGCGGTGAATTTGGGAGGACATTTCGTTATCGTTCGCACAGATGTTCGCAATCGTGTGCGCGAAACCGACGAGAGCAACAACACGGGCGTTTCCAGCGGGCAAACAAGCGTTGACGTAACCCAGTTGCAGCTCGGCACTTCGCTAAATACGACTTTGGTGACGGGACAAGAGCGTTTTTACCGGACAAATACGTCCGCCGATGAAACAGTAAGATTTTCCATTGACGGGCAAGACGGCTCGTCAAACGAACTCTTCACGCGCTTCGGCGCAATGGCAAGCCGCAGCCAATACGATTTCCTCTTCAATCGCCCTCTCGAACCCGACCAGGAAATCGTCGTCCCGAACACGCAAGCCGGAAATTACTACAATCTTTTGCGCGGCGATTATGTTCCGACCGACACACCGGTTGCTTCCAACCGGGAAGACGGAAAAGAGAACAAGATTCAATCTCCGACGGTTGAAAATGTTTCAGTAAAAGCAGAAATCATTCCGTTCAGCATCACTTCCGTTTCACCAAACCGGATCGGCGACAATGGGCAAGTGACCCTCACGCTCAACGGCGCAAAGTTTCAGAACGGCGCGACGGTGAAGTTGGTACGGCAGGGCACGACACTAACTGCCGACAAAGTGACAGTTTTGAACAACGCAACAGTCAAAGCCCGCTTCATTTTTACCAATGTTCTGCATGGCAGTTACGATGTTGTCCTGACAAATCCTGGAGCCGCTACTGCGACGGCAATACAAGTGCTGACAATTGAGACAGCTACGCAGATGAGAATCGAGCTAGACGTAAACGGAGATACGCATCCCCGCGCGGGAAGAACTATGTCAGTTGACGGTGTTTTAAGGAACACGGGAAATATAGATGTTCCATACGTAGCAGTTAGAGCAAAATTCGGTGCTGATGTTAATGTTGCAATCCGTCGTCCAGCGGAAACTTTGCCTCGGCATTCAGACATGATCGGGACTGAGGCAGAAAAGTATGCAAGCACAAATATTAAAGTTCCGAATTTTACTTATGATCATTTCTGGGTGCGCGACTTTGAAGTTGGTCAACAAATAGCTTTTATTACAAATGTGACTGGCTTTGGGGGCAGTCCCTTCACTGCTAACATCTTAGCTGTCCCGCTAAGTGCCGACCAGATTTTTTCAAATTTTAGAACATCAACCGAGGGTTCACGTCAATTTTTTCTTAATCAGCCAACATTATCGTTACCTCCTGAGTTTGCTTCAAGAGTAAATAATTCCCAACAATGGTGGGAACTATTCAGCCAAAATCTTGTCGCAATGGGTTATATAGATTCTGCATCGCTAACTTCTAGTATTACTCTCACAAATAATAGAGATGTCCCCGATACTGTCATTGACTTTGAACAAGAAGGGTGTCCTTTAGGAGACGGTAAATGCCGGGATGCGTATTTTGGAGCCTCCCTTGCATGCGCTTTTAGTCTTAATCCAAGGGTTTGTCTAGTTGGTGGCGTTACAGCGGTTATATGGTGTGAGCTAGATCCGCCAAAATGTTATCAACCAGATCCAGTGTGTGTTGATAATATATGGAAACAATGCCGCGCCGGTGGTAACTGTGACACGAGCATTTGCCCACTTGTAGCTTACGATCCCAACGATAAAGTAGGTCCGGGAGGGTTTGGTCCACAGGCATTCGTTGCAGCGCAACAGCAATTGCATTACACAATAAACTCTGAGAACGTCTCAACGGCCACAGCCGCCGCACAACGCATTCGCATCACAGACCAACTCGATCCTAATCTCGATTGGCGCACCTTCCGCTTAAAAGAGATCGGCTTCGGCAGCTATCGCGTCACGGTTCCCGAAAACCGTGCCTTCTTCCAGCAACGCATTCAACTCGGCGCGGAGTTTAATAATCTTCTCGCTGACATCAACGCCGGCGTTGACATTGCGACGGGCAAAGTCACCTGGACGCTGACGGCGATTGATCCGGCGACTGGCGAACAGCCAAACAGCGCATCGCTTGGATTGCTGCCGCCAAACAACGCCGCCAACGACGGGCAAGGCTTTGTCACTTACACCATCAAGCCCAAGACAAACGGGCCGACCGGAGCATTGATTCGCAACAACGCGACTATCATCTTCGACACTGAAGAACCCATTACGACCAACACCGTCAGCAACACGCTCGACGCGGATTTGCCGACAAGCGCGGTCAATGCTCTGACACCATATCAATCGCAAACGACATTCACCGTTTCGTGGACCGGGCAAGACCCTGCTGACGGTTCGGGCTTGCAAAGCTATGACGTTTGGGTCTCGGAAGATGACGCGCCCTATCAACCTTTCTTGAGCGGCACAACCGAAACGAGCGCACAGTTCACCGGACAATTGAATCGAACTTATCGTTTCTACTCAATTGCGCGTGACAATGCCGGAAACGTGGAATCCGCCCCTGCAACCCCGGATGCCACCACCAGAATAGTGACGCCAACGGCGGCGACGGTTTCGGTCGGCGGAAAAGCGACGAGGGCAAACGGTCTCGGGATTTCGGATGCTCTCGTCACCATTACCGATCAAAACGGCGAAACGCACACGGCTTTGACTAACAATTTAGGTTACTACCGCTTCGATGATGTTCCTGCCGGAGCCACTTACATTGTCGGAGTGTGGCATGTGCGACACAATTTCCTTGCACCAGTCCAGATCTTATTCATAACCGGAGAGCGAGAGGATATTAACTTTACCGCTCTAAATTGACGTGTTATGGGCTTTTTCGATATAGCTTTGAAAGGCCGCTGAGTCCTTCCGGGTGTACCAGCTTTCAAGAATCACGGGCGATGGCCGAATCGCTCGTGATTTTTTTTGTCGCGGACTTCGGTTGTTTTTGCGAGCTATCACGGCTTTTTAAGCTTGTCATTTTGCTCCCCAACTTCGCTGTGCTTAAATGGCTTCTCGGGGAAATTCCATGCAACATCCTAACGTGCTCAACGCCGCGCAGGCTGCGCTGGTTGTAATAGACATGCAGGAGGCGTTTCGTTCCAAGATCGCTGATTTTGCCGACATCGCATCGCGAATCGCGATCGTGGTGCGAGGCGCCCAATTATTGAACGTCCCGATAATTGTTACGGAGCAATATCCGAAGGGGCTCGGACACACGGCGCAAGAGATCAAGGATGTCTTGCCCGAATCGAACGAGCCGATTGAAAAGACAGCCTTCAGTTCGTGCGGTGCGCAGGAGTTTGTATCGCGATTAGACGCGATGAAAGTGAAGCAAGTGCTCGTCTGCGGAATCGAGGCGCACATCTGCGTTAACCAAACGACTCATGATCTGCTCGCGTCGGGATACCAGGTCCATTTGCTGACGGACTGCATCACAGCGCGAGCCGAGGCAAATAAGAAGATCGCTTTTGCGAAGATGCGAGACAGCGGAGCGATTCGATCATCAACAGAGATGGCTTTGTTCGAACTGCTGTGCGACGCAAAGCACGAACAGTTCAAGGCGATTCAGGAGCTGATCAGATAATTTGCGAGTGACTGACTCGGCAAGCGAGCCCTCCTTAACAGTCGGGCTACTGCCCATTTATTGCGACACGACTTTTTCCAACATCTAACATCCGGCATCTAACATCTGCTTTCATGGATCTCCTTTCAACCCTAAACCAACCACAACGCGAAGCCGTCGTAGCCACGGACGGCCCGCTGCTGATCCTGGCCGGAGCGGGTTCCGGCAAGACGCGCGTCATCGCTTATCGCATCGCCTATCTGATCGCGGAGCGAAAGGTTCAGCCGTACAACATTCTGGCTGTTACCTTCACAAACAAAGCCGCGGGGGAGATGCGCGAGCGAGTCGGGAAGCTGCTCAGCGGTTCTGCGCTTGGAAGCGCGCCGTTGATCTCCACGTTTCACAGTCTGTGCGTGCGAATCCTGCGCCAACATATCAATGCGCTCGACGAGGGATATACCCGCTCGTTTACGATTTACGATCAGGATGATTCGGTCCGTTTGGTGAAGGGCTGCATCAAGGATCTTGGCTATGACGACAAGAGCCTGGCCCAGCGCTCGGTCCAGGGCGCCATCAGTTCGGCGAAGAATCGCGGCGAAGATGCCGAGACGTACGCGGCCCGAGTCGACTACGGAGACGAGAAGCGCACAGCGATTGCTCGCGTCTTCAGGCTCTACGAAGAGCGGCTTCGAAACAACAACGCGCTCGACTTCGATGATCTTCTTATCAAGACTGTAGCCCTGCTCCGGCGCTCAAATGAAGTGCGCGAAATTTACAACAACAAGTTTCGATACATCCTGGTTGACGAGTATCAAGACACAAACTCGCTTCAGTTTGCGTTGATTCGATTTCTTACGGAGAAGCAACAGAACATCTGCGTCGTGGGTGATGAAGATCAGAGCGTGTACAAATGGCGCGGCGCCGACATCACAAACATCCTGAACTTTGAACAGCATTATCCTGACGCCAAAGTCATAAGGTTGGAGCAAAACTATCGCTCGACTCAGAACATTCTGGACGTAGCGGGCGCGGTGGTTAAGCACAACAAAGAGCGCAAGGGAAAACGGCTGTGGACCGAGCAAGCTTCGGGCGAACGAATCCGTTATTACCAGGCTTACGATTCCGATTCCGAAGCGCGATTCGTCACCGCGAAAATCGAAGATCATTTGCGCGAGGATCAGGATCTTCGCGCGGCCGTGCTGTACCGCACCAACGCGCAATCGCGTGTTTTTGAAGAAGCGCTGCGGCGTTCGCGTATCGAGTACAACATCGTGGGCGGCTTTTCGTTTTACGAACGGATGGAAGTTCGCGACATCATCTCGTATCTCAAACTCGCTTTGAATCCGAACGACAGCATAGCCCTGATGCGCGTGATCAACTCGCCCGCGCGTGGGTTGGGAAAGCAAACGCTGGACGAGGTCGAGCGTCGCGCAAAGGAACTTGGTATCTCGCATTGGGACACGATCAAGCGAGTTACCGATAGCGGAGAAGGTCTAAGTCCCAGGTCGGTGGCGTCGCTGAGAAATTTTCGCACGATCGTCGAAGGCTTGATCGCCGCGGCGGAAAACACTGCGAACTCCGACGCGCCGGTTTCCGAAGTTGTGAAGGCCGCGATTTTGGATACTGGATATTCGAACGCTCTAAAGGCGGAAAATTCCGACGAGGCCGATGCGCGAATCGACAACCTGCAGGAGCTGGTCAACGCAGCGGTCGATTACGATCAACTGGAAGAGAACGGACTGCGCGACTTTATCGATCACGCGGCGCTGGTTTCCGACACTGATCAGTACAAACGCGACGCGCAAGTCACTTTGATGACGATGCATTCGGCAAAGGGGTTGGAGTTCCCGCTGGTCTTTATCGTGGGTTTGGAGGACGGACTGTTGCCACACTCGCGAGCGGCGACCGATCCGGCCGAATTGGAAGAGGAGCGCCGTCTTTGCTACGTGGGAATCACACGCGCCGAGCGTTTTCTTTACGTCACGCATGCAATGAAGCGACGTGTTTACGGCGAAGAAATGACGGCCGAGCCGTCGCAGTTTTTGAACGAGATGCCGCTGGATCTGATGGAAGATCTGTCGCGCGGAGCGTCGTGGCTTTCGTTTGCGCAGGGTTCGTCTACGCTCGAGAACGAGCAGTCGGCGGGCGAGACACGTCATCGCACGACCTACACGGGCAAGACTTACAACAGCGTCGATTCGATCGCCGAGTTCTTTCGCAAACGCGGCGAGCAGGTTAATCCGAGCAATTCAAAACCGGTCGGGACGCCACCCGCCAAACGTCAGGCGGCCGCGGCCAACGCTGCAAACTCTGCGAGCTCCGCCGACAACGATTTCAGGCCGGGTTCGCATGTTCGTCATGCCAAGTACGGGCGGGGATTAGTGCTTCGCTGTGAAGGCGCGGGCGAATCGGCCAAGCTCACAGTCAGCTTTCCAGGTTTCGGCCAAAAGAAACTGATTCAAAAATACGCGGGACTTGAGAAGGCGTAGAAGTTTGTGCGGCTGCGTATCAACCGGCACCGGGTTAGTTCGAGTTGTGAAAGAAAAGGCGGTTTCACGCAAAGGCGCAAAGAAGTGAAAAGCACAATTCGAGCCCGTGGTACCATCGTCTTCCCTTTGCGTCTTGCGCTTTTCACTTCTTTGCGCCTTTGCGTGAAACCTCTTCCTGGCAACTAAGACTGGCCCAATCCCGCTTCCCGACAATCTCATTGACTTCCACTCTCGGCAAAGCTAAATTGTCCACCCTGTTCATCTGCTGCTAAAGCGTTCCGAAAACCTGTTAGCCTCACTGTTCAAGCACTCAATCAATCCGAACAGGCGACCCTAGGGTAACTGGTCGCGCACGCTGAGTGAGCGCGATCACAACTGGTCTCGCAAAAGATTCAGCCGTCGTCCGCACATCCGTTCAAATCATGTCAATTAGATTAACAATCCCTGATGAGAGCATCCCCCAATTCGACGAGCTGTATGTCGTCTCAGATTTACATCTTGGTGGACCGCCGGGTTTCCAGATTTTCAATTCCGGTCTCCAGTTGCAGAGGTTGATCCGGCACCTTGGCGCGCCGGCCACAAACAAGAAAGTCGCGCTTTTGATCAACGGCGACTTTGTTGATTTTCTTGCCGAGCGACCTTCCACGCACTTCGATCCGGCCGGAGCGATCGGAAAACTCACCTGCGGCTGATCATCTCTTCCTCTGAACTGGCGCTACTTCCATTCGAGCTGGCGCTCTCGCCAAACGGACTTCCGGGTTCGGGTCAACATCTATTGTTGCAACCGCAGATGCCGCTTTGCCTGACCCGCGAGACTCGCCGTGTGCCGGACGAGCAACTCTTGTGGCCCAACGAACCTCGGATTCTGTTTGCCGCCGCCTCCTCCGCAGAAAGCAGGACAGCCCAGGCCGGCAATTCCGTTGCAATCACACCTGCTGGCCCTGCGACGTGTAATTAATCCGTGGGTAAAGTATTTCGACAAACGCGACGTAGAAAAGCGTCGCGAACGTGTCGAGAAACACCTGATTTTCTCCCGACGCTTCGATCGAAGCCATCGAGCAGGCCTGCGCGTCGGGCACGTTTACGCA
Organism: Pyrinomonadaceae bacterium; assembly: GCA_963702045.1. GTDB lineage: Bacteria > Acidobacteriota > Blastocatellia > Pyrinomonadales > Pyrinomonadaceae > JACMLC01. Next base: position 1,269,221 of record OY969701.1, on the reverse strand, counting down.
CGTTCACATTCTGGCCCACGGAATGGAGAAGCTTGAGAATTACGATAGCGGCAGGTCGACCGGAACGATTCGATGGAAAGCTTACGAAAGGCGCGGGACTATTACTGGGATGCTTTCGTAACGGACAAGAGACAGAGCTGGGCAGTGGTCCAGTATCTCTCGCTTACGTTGGTGATGAACCACAGCCCCGATTTCCCCGATGAGCGGCAAACCCAAATGCCGGAAGAGACCTACGATCGCCCGGAGAAGAATCTGGATGCGCTCTGGTCGCTGGCTCAGCTACTCTCCACTTACGATGTACGCAGCGACGACAAAGAACGCGTAAGCTGGGCCTATGGAAATCTGATCGAGCTTTACCTGCTCTCGCTGATCATGCCGTCACGTCGGAATGAACAGGACGCGCAACACATACAGGAAGCGCAACGCCGGGCTTTGGAATACACCAATAATCTGATCGACGTCGCTGGTCGAGATGCCTTTGAGGTCTATTCCACTCGCCGGCAAGTCTTTCGCTACATCAGCTGGTTTGGAAAGATCGCTACCCTTTCCCCCGCGTTGATGGCCCTGGCGGAGCAGATCTTCGCTAAGTTTCCTGAGGACATTGAAGAGAAGTGGAGATAGGTGGTGCCGGCGACGACAAACTGAAGTCAGTCGGAAATTGTGTGTCCTACGTTGAGGTGCATTTGCCAAAGAAGCTCGTTGAATTCTTCATCCGGCTCAAAACCAATTTTCGCATAAGGGTCGGCGATCGAAATCAGCGCCGACGCTCTGTCATATTCGCGCGGAATCGATCGGGATTCCTCTACCGCTTGCCTGATCAACGTCTCGCCTCGCTGCTTCTGATCGACATCCGCGAAGATCGTCGCCATCTGCGTAAGGGCGATCACTCGATCCAGCGGACGTTCGATTTTCTCCAGCAGCTTCTGCGCTTCGGCCACCAACGCCAACCCGCGATCGCGCCCCGCTTCGTTTGAAATCAACGACCGACTTATTCGCAAGAGCCCGTTGACCCGGTAATTTTCATCCGGAATGGAACGAACGGTTGAAAGCGCACCATCGATATCTTCGGATTCAACCAGGCTCAGCGCGACGCCGATCAACGTCAGGGATCTGTCGCGTGGAGGACCGATTGCTTCGGCCGCCTTGATCGCCTGAGTTCGCCCGCCGAATTCCGCGTACCGAATCGCGATAGCAGAAAGAATGTTCGAGCGTTGCGACTCTTCCCTTTCGCTCTCGGGAATTTCTTCTGCCAACAAATCAAACGCGTCCTGCAGAAGTTGAAGCGATTCCGTCTCGCGTTCTTCGTCACCATGTTCAACGACCGCAATCCTGGTCAGCGTATTTGCCGCGACATAGACATCGTCGATCTTTTCAGTCACCTGGAGTGCGGCGTCGTAGTCTTTCATCTGCGCATGACTGACAGCGATTTCCGCGTAAGCGGTGTCTTTGTATGGCTCGACCGCGACCTCCGCGTCTTCCATCGCCTGCGCAAGCGCGCCGGCCGCGTCTTCGGGACGGCCCAAATCCGCAAACCTCAGAGCGATCTCGGCGCGAGTGGTAGCGCGTTCGTCGGCAGAGTCGATATCGTTTGTCTCGTCCAGCGCCTGTTCGAGCACCTCTGAAGCAGAATCGTTGTGACCGGCTTTGATCTCAGCGTCGGCGATACGCGTCAGCGCTAGAGCGCTGTGAAGCGGATCATCGACGGTTTCCGCGATCTGCAATCCCTTTTCAGCGTCGCCGGCCGCCGCGCACTTAATTGCGATTTCAGCCAGCAGCGTAGTGTTGTCATCAAGGTTCGACGCGATCTCGACGGCGCGATCGTAACGTCCGGCGTCGGCGTGATCGATGGCGATGACTGTGGCGGCGGTCGATTCGTGCGAAAGATCTTCGAGCGAGCCAAGCAGCTCGAAGGCATATTCTTCGTGGCTGGCGCGGGAGCCTTTCACGGCGATGTCGGCTACGGTTTTTTCGCGCATGTACGGATCGTTGATCGTGTCCGCGATCTCGACAGCGCGGTCGTAGTCTTCGCGATCGGCGTATCTCAACGCGATGCCTGCGCTGAGTTCGTCGAACCCATCCGCGTTCTTGACCGTCTCGGTAACGCGAAGTGCGGTTGAAAGCACATCTATATCTTCGTCTTCGTTTATGGACTCGCTCATGTACTCACCTTTGTTTTGGATGGAGACGATATTACAACACGATGACTTTAGCATGTAGCGTGGGTTACGAATCAGCTCATATTTTCAGCCCCGGATTCAACGTAGTAATCGCGCAGTCAGGAAGGGACCCTGTCCCCCGCTCTTTTGAGATTAGTCCATTTAGTCTTGAAGCCAGACTGGGCTGAGGGGGGGGACGGGTTCCCTTCCTGACTGCGTTTTTTGATGTTGAGTAGTCTATGTCGAGCTTGAGAGAAGTCCATCACGTAAAAAAGGCGCGGTGATTTCTCGCCGCGCCGTCTCTTTTCTACCGACCAACAACCTACTTCGTCAGTTCATCCGCCAGTTCGTTCATCTCAAAAACCTTGCGCAGGATTTCGATCATCCCGCGCGAGTCTACTGAGATTGCGCGATTCACCGACTCGTCGTACATGAAGTCGCCTACCAGCGACTGTATGTTGCCGTCGAAAATCAGCCCAACCAGCTCCATGTTCTTATTGATCGCAGGCGATCCCGAGTTGCCGCCCGTGATGTCGTTGGTTGATACGAAGTTGAAAGGCGTCTTCAGATCCAACGCCGACTTCTTGTCCATCCAACGTTGCGGCAACACCCACGGAAACGTGTTGTTCTTCAAGGTAACTCGCTCGTAGAGACCACCCAGCGTGGTGAACGGCGCGATCTTCTTGCCGTTCTCCATGTAGCCCTTCACCGCGCCGTATGAAAGACGCAGTGTGAACGTGGCGTCCGGATAGAGCTTGTCGCCTTCGGTTTCGAACATCGCGCGCGCGATTTTCGCGTAGTTGGTTCGCTCGACGCTGGTCACGCCTTCTTCATAACGCTTTCGAACGTCGCGAGCTTCTTTGTCTATGCTGCGAGCCAGCACGATCATCGGATCGGTCGAGGCTTCGATCGCGGGCCAGCCACCGGCGGCCAACTGTTTGCGAAACTCGACGTCCTTCAACTTGGTGCCGTCGATAAGTTCGGACGCGCGCGCGGCCGGAGTCTTACCGTTAAGGACTCGCTTAGTCAGTTCGTTGTCGGCGCCAAGCACATCAACCATGAAACCCAGCGACGAGGTTAGCTTAAGCTTCTCGAAATCGTCATAGATCGGCGCGGGTGAATAGAGCCCGAGTTCGAGCGAAGCGCGCCGTGCTTCGCCAAATTCCGCCAGCCGGTCCGCGTTTGGCTTTCCGCTCTCCGCGGCCATGCGAACCAGATTTCGCGCCAGGGTGAAATATCTCGTATCAAATGCCGCGTTGGCTTCGAACAGTCTGCGCTCGCGTTCGTAAGCGGGCTGGTTCTTGCGTCCTGCTGCTATCGCGTCCCACGCGTCGCCGTACTCTTTTTGCCGGCGCGCGTCCGTCGCTATGGATTTGCGCAGCGTATCTTCGGTGCGCATTTTTCTTTCCATCAGCGCCTTGTCGCGCAGACCCGCTAATTGGCCCTTGTAAACCTTGATGCTGTTCTCAACCGAGTTCAGCTCGTTCTGAGCCTGCCGGGTCTGCTCTTCGCCCATGTCCATGTATTTCTTTAGCACGTCGCGTCGCAATTCCAGCCAACGCAGGATAATCGGAACTCCCGTGTCGCGCAGGTAGTCGAGATGCGCCATCGTGTTCAAACGGCCCGTCGATCCCGGATGTCCGGTGACAAAAACGAGTTCGTCCGCTTTCGCGCCGGCCTTTGACCATTTGAAATAATTCTCGACGTGAAGCGGTTTATCGTTCTCGTAAACTCGGACCAACGCCATGTCGATGTTGTAGCGCGGATAGTTGAAGTTATCCGGATCGCCGCCAAAGAAAGCTGCCTGAAACTCAGGCGCGAAAACCAGGCGAACGTCCGTGTATTTTTTGTAGCGGTAAAGATTGTATCGACCGCCCTGGTAAAGTGTGACCACGTCGGAACGAAGCCCGGTTGCCTTCAGCGATTCGGCTTCGATCTCGCTGATCTCGGCGCGGCGCGCGTCCGCGGCTTCGCCCGAAGTTGCTCCGGCCTTTACCGAACCGGCGACGCGATCGGTCACGTCTTCGATGCTCATCAACACGTTCAGTTCGAGACTGGGCGCCTTCGCCTCTTCGGCTCGTGTGCGGGCCATAAAGCCCTCTTTGCTGTAGTCCTTTTCGGCCGTGCTGATTTCGCCGACGATGTCTTCAACAATGTGATAGTTCGTCAGAACCAGTCCTTCGGGCGAGACAAAAGAACCCGATCCGCCGTTGTTAAATCGCACCGAAGCCATCTGGACTTTTTTCAGCCAGGCATCGGTCACATCAAAACCATATCGTTTCTTAATCTCTGCTCGCGGCACGTTGTTGAAAGGCCACATGCCTTCGTCTGCACGCGCGGTCGACAGGTTGATTACGGGAAGCGCAAAAGCCGCCATCAGCAGCGCGCAGCAAAACTTTCTCAATCTCATAAGCTGTCCTCAGAAGTCGAATATTGTTAACCGAAGAGAGGGAATTTAGATCATACACCTACCCAATTGGATGCCTGATTAGTAACGGTTAGAGAGATTTGTGTCAAGGCATGTGGGACGAATGGCTCAGTGGATGTGACGAGGGGAGCTTTTTCATTCGCAACAATTGGTTGGTGATACAATGCGCTGCCTATGACGAGCTGTCCCGCCTGTTCGACTCCAATCAGTGAAGTTCAAGAGACATGTCCAAAGTGCGGCGCGTCTGTCGCATCTGTCGCATCTGTCTCCGGCCGAAGCAGCGATCCGACGATTCTGGAGTCAGCCACGCAACGATTACCGAGTCACTCGAATGAAGCTCAACCGGGCACGCACGAGCAGCAAGCGAGGCCCGTCTCTCATTCGCACAAATCGCTGGATGGAGCAGGTTTCATCGCGGGCACGATGCTGGCCGGACGTTATCGTATCGTCGGATTGCTGGGCCGAGGCGGGATGGGAGAGGTGTACCGCGCCGAAGACTTGAAGCTGAATCAACCGGTCGCGCTCAAATTTCTTCCCGCTGCTCTGGCTGTTCAGGGAGCCGCGCTGGCTCGCTTTCATCGCGAAGTGCGAGTCGCGCGTCAGGTGTCTCATCGAAACGTTTGCCGGGTGTACGACATCGGCGACACAGAAGGTTTGAACTTTCTTTCGATGGAGTACATCAAGGGCGAAGAGCTGTCTTCGCTCATCAAAAGGATCGGACGTTTGCCTCACGACAAAGCGCTCGAAATCGCGCGGCAACTCTGTGCCGGACTCGCTGCGGCGCACGACAACAACGTTCTTCATCGAGACCTCAAACCCGCCAACGTAATGCTCGACGGCGAAGGCAATGTTCGAATTCTTGATTTCGGTTTGGCCGGCGTGTCGGAGGAATTCAAGGCGGATGAAATATCGGCCGGTACGCCGGCTTACATGTCGCCGGAGCAGGTTCGCGGCGAAGAGGTCTCGAAGCAAAGCGACATCTATGCGCTGGGGCTGGTGCTGTACGAAGTCTTCACGGGACGCCGCGCGTTCGATGCGAAGACGCTCGGCGAATTGCTCAAGCAGCGCGAGGCGTCGTCGCCGACTAATCCATCAGATTACGTAAAGGATCTGGATCCGCTGGTCGAGCGAGCGATTCTTCGATGCCTCGAAAACGATCCGGCTGCGCGACCAGCCACCGCACTTCAGGTTGCAGCGATGTTGCCGGGCGGTGATCCGTTGGCGGCCGCGCTGGCGGCAGGCGAAACTCCGTCACCTGAGATGGTGGCAGCAGCCAAAACGGAGGGAAGCCTTAAACCGTGGAAGGCTGTCGCGTTGTTTGCTTCCTTTCTCGTTGCGCTCGGTTTCCTTCTCTTAATTTCGAGTCGTGCGTTTGTTTACAACTACGTGCCGCTTCAAAAGTCGCCGGAGATTTTGAGAGAACGATCCAGCGAGGTTATCAAGAAGCTCGGGTACACGGACGCCCCGGCAGACACCGCCGACGGGATGCATGAAGATCGTGGTTTCATGACCTACATTTTGCAGAACGACGGATCTCGTGACCGCTGGAAGAAGCTGAAGTCAGGGCGACCGGCCACGCTCTATTTCTGGTATCGAGAAAGTCCGCGACCTTTGGACAACCAAAGCGCGGAGCCTGTTGGCGAGGAGGCTCCAGCCATCAGCGTCTCGGGAATGCGGGGCGTCACCTTGGATTCGCTCGGCAGACTCCGCTCGTTCTACGCGGTTCCGCCGCAAGTAGCCCCGCAGGAAGCCACGACGCAAACCATCGATTGGGCGCCGCTCTTTGCCGAAGCGGGACTGAATCAATCCAGCTTCCGGCAGGTGCAATCCACCTGGGTTCCGCCGCACGCCTACGACAGTCGAATCGCATGGGAAGGAGTCTATCCGGAACATCCTCAGGTGAGTATGCATATCGAGGCGGCCAGCTTTGCGGGAAAGCCGGTCTACTTTCAGATTATCAATCCATGGGACCAGCCGATGCGACAGGTTGCGCAGTTTGAGGGCGTCGGCTCTCGCGCCCAGCTTATTATCCTGGTGACCATGTTCGTAATCGTGTTGCTGGGAAGCGTTTTGCTGGCGCTCAGAAACCTTCGACTCGGACGCGGAGACAGGAAGGGTGCTTTCCGCTTAGCTCTTTTCATATTCACAGTCCTGCTGGTTGGTTGGGTCATAGACGGACACCACGTTCCGTCGGTTGAGGGAGTCTTTCAGTTAATTCTGAATGTCGAAGTAATGACGTTCTGGGCCATTTTCTTTTGGTTGATGTACATCGCGCTCGAACCGTTTGTGCGACGGCGATGGCCAAATCGTGTGATCGGTTGGAATCGATTGCTGGCCGGCGAATACAAAGACCCGTTGGTTGGCCGCGAAATTCTGATTGGGTTCGTGTTCGGCGTGTGCATGATTCTGACGCAAACGTTCACTTTCATGACGCCAAGATGGTTGGGAATGGCCTCTGGAGCGCCGTTAATGGAGATGAACCCGAATCGACTCCAGGGTGTTAGTTACGTCGTGACGGGCCTGGCCAGCCAGATCTTCGCGACCACCATGATGTCGTTCATTTTTCTGTTCGTCTTGCTTTTCCTTAGCATCGTTTTGCGCAGACAGTGGATCGCTGCGCTGATCTTTTGTCTGATCGGCGCAAGCGCCCTTGCTCTGGGAGCACAACAGGGTGGAACTCCATGGGCCGGGCTTGTGTGGGTTGGATTTTTTCCCTTGCTCTACGTATGGGTGCTGTTTCGGTTTGGGCTTCTGCCATTGATCGCTGCGAACTACGTCTTTCATTTGTCGATTTTCTTTCCGATAACTTCGAATCTCTCGGCGTGGTACGCCGGAGACTTCGTAGTCGCTCTTATCGTCTCGCTGGGGTTGGCGCTGTTTGCCTTCTACACGTCGCTCGGCGGACAGCGAATCTTCAAGGCGGGCTTGCTCAACGATTGACGTGAGACGATTAGTCGACCGACTGAAGGAAATATTCGGAGCCTCGAGCATGAACAACGAAGAGCTTGCACAGAGGTTCTATCGCCTTGCCGATCTTATGGAGATCCGAGGCGACGATATGTTTCGCGTGCGTTCGTATCGCAATGCGGCCGAGACGATTGAGACCTGGCCCACCGCGCTTTCCAAAATTACCACGGACGAAGGAGTGAAAGGGTTGCAAACTCTGCCCGGGATCGGTAAAGCCATAAGCGGAAAAATCATGGAGCTCCATCAAAAGGGGACGTTTGATGCCTGGGTAAAGTTGACGGCGCAAACGCCGGCCACGGTTTTGGACCTGCTGGAAGTCGACGGGATCGGGATCAAGACTGCGGCGACACTTCATCAGAAATTCAAGATCGCATCGATTGAAGATTTGAGAAAATTTGTTGCCGGTGGCGGGCTGGATATGGTGGACGGAGTTGGCGAGAAGACCGCTGAGCGGATCCGGAAAAGCATCGAGCGAGCATGATGTTTTAGTATGGCGTATTCGATTTTGTGAGCGCCGATCGCTTTTTCCCGATCTTGAGCCACTCTCAGATCGCACGTCGCCGAAAGGAATACCCTAATGACTCGCCCAGGGAATTCGCTTCTTCGCTTCGCTCTTCCACTCTTTGTAGTCGCCTTCTATCGGAGACGGGCAGGGCAATTTCCCGACCGTGACCGACTACCTGATGGGTGATTTTCATCAGGTTGGCAAAGACAGCGGGGACAGGGTCCTTTCCTGACTTGCGTTTGGCAAAGGCAATAACTTATTCCAACATTTCCAACAAAGAAGCCGGGAGCGGTTCATAGTCATCGAATCGCTCCCGGCTTTTGTTTAGACCTGGGTTTTAACTAGCCCGACGAAGAAACCGCGACGCCCGCAGCGAGTCGCTTAACTATCACCAGCGTGATGTCGTCGTTAGCCGGCGTTCCCTGCGCGAATTTAGTCAACGCCGATTCGATACGATCGCGAATCCCGGAGGCAGAAGAGTTCACGTTCTGCGCTACCACGTCATACAGTCGTTCCGGACCAAACTCTTCTCCAGTCGGCCCCAGCGCTTCCGACACCCCGTCCGAATAAATCACCAGCACATCACCCGGATTCAGTTGAGTTCGCCCTTCGCGATACTCGGCGTGCGGAATAATGCCTAGCGGCAAACCGCCTGCGCCGAGATGCTCAACCGTTCCGTCGGCGTGCACGATCAGCGGCGGATTGTGGCCCGCGTTTACGAATGAAAGCGAACCCGATTTCGGATCAAGCTCGGCGTAGAAAAGCGTCACAAAGCGATTCGACGGAATGTTCTCGGCCAGGTACCGGTTGACCGCCGTAACAGTTTCGACCAGTGTCGAACGCGACGCTGCCTGCGCGTGAACCGCCGCGTGAAGCGACGACATCAAAAGCGCGGCGGCAGTTCCCTTTCCAGAAACGTCGCCGAGCGCAACTACCATCCGGCCGTCTTCACGTTCGATAAAGTCGTAGTAGTCTCCGCCGATTTCGTAACACGAAAAACTGATGCCCTGCAGCTCGTAACCGTGAATCTGCGGCGGCGCGGCCGGTTGAAATCGCTGTTGGATCTCCATCGCCAGATGAAGCTCGTGCTCGAGCCGTTCGCGCTCAATCTGCTGTTCGAGCAGACGAGCGTTCTCGACCCGGATCGAGGCTACAGACGATAGCGTGGTCAGTACTTTCAAATGGTCTTCGGTGAATCTTCCCTCGGCGATCGGCGAATCGGCATAGACGATTCCGAAAACGTTTTCGCCGACGCCCAGCGGAACCGCCAGCACCGAACGAATTCCCTGGATCGTCATCGTGCTGCTGGCGAATCGCGGATCGTGTTGCGCGTCCGATGTCAGAACGGCTTTTCCATGGCCGACCACTTCGTCAAGCACGTGCCGGCTGATGCGAATCTCGCCGACTTCGCCTTCGCGATCTCTGAGACGCGCAGCGGCGACTTTCAAATCTTCATTGGCCTCGCCGCGCATCATGATCAGACAGCGGTCAGCCGGAACAGCTTCGAAAACAAGCATCGCTATTTGATCAAGCGTCTCGCTGAGAGTCGCCGAAGCCAGCAGAGTCACGCCTACTTTTCCGATCAAAGCCAGCAGATCGCTCTGTTTTTGTTCGCCTTTAACGGCGGAGAAGTCGGGTTCAGTACGCGCGCCTTCGATCGCTTCGAGCAGTCCCGAGGTGGTCCGGTCGGATGAATGAAGCGCGATGGTCGCTTCGGGTTCGGGTGACGCGGAGGCGTCGGTTATCATTCGCGCCCCGCGCGTCGAATTGTAGGAACCGTCATCAAAGATGATCTCGGTTTCGCCGATTTGAATCCGGTCGCCGGTTACCAGCGGCATGCTTCCGCCCACCGGAGCGCCGTTGAAAAGCGTTCCGTTTGCCGATCCCAAATCCTGCAAAACGTAACCATCGCCTTCGCGTCGCACTTCCGCATGGACGCGAGAAGCGAACGGATCGGGGATGCACAGGTCGTTTCGCGCGGAGCGGCCGATAGTGATGCGAAGACGCCCCAGCGGATAGGTGTCCGGCGATCGATCGGGATATTTGACGATAAGGTCGGGCATAAAGGGCTGGAGTCAGAAGACAGAAGTCAGGAGACAGAAGTCGTTATCCATAGTTTATGGCTAAAGGGCAGTTGAAAATTCGGAAGAACAACTCACGCAATTTCGCACGATGTTAAAACTACTAGCTGAAAAAACTCAAATTCTGCCTTCTGTCTTCTCACTTCTGAGTTCTTCTGCTGTCATATTCTTTCCCCAACCGCTCTTCGTATCGCTTCGCTTCGTCGTAATGCGATCCCTCTCTTACGTTCTGGAAAAACTGAAGAGCGCGGAGCAGTTCGGCGCGCTGAAGTGTCTTAACGTCGCGGCCCTGAACAATGTTCATACCCAGTCGATAAAACTGGTCCGAACTGCTTTGCGGCGGCCGGCTATTTACCGGCGGCGGTGGAGCGACTGCGGTCTGGCCCGTGGCGCCGGGAGCGCTTGTCGCTTTCGCAACTGACGGGTCCAACGGACGGGCAACCGGCGGTGGTTGCTTAGGATCGCGCGAAGAGCCGTTATTTTGTTCGACAGTGATTTCAGGCGGAAGGTGAGTCAATTCCTGGTTGGCTCGCAGCGCCAAATCCCTTGATTCCGAGCTGGAGACGCGCTGATAAATCGCGCGTGCTTCGTCGACTCTGCCGGACAGTCGCAGTGCATCGGCAAACTCCAGCCGAAGATTATCATCGACGTCGGCCTGGTTCATTTGCCCGACGATGCGCGAATAACTCTCCGCAGCGTCCGGATAGCGCGCATCGGCAAACTGCGCATTTGCCAGCGCGCGCATGGTTACTGTGTTAGTCGGATCGGTTTGGACCGCTGCGTTGTACTCGTCTATCGCAGCGCTGCGATCTCCCTTTGCCTCGAGCGCTCTTCCCAGTCTCAAGTGCGCTTCCGAATTTGCCGGATCGATCTTTACCGCATATCGAAGTTTGGCTATCGCTCCGTCGACATCGCCCGCGCCCATCAAATTTGCGGCTTCCGCCAACTGTTCGTCCACCAACTTCTTTTGATCGGTTAGCGCAATCGGCGCTGCACCGCTGCCGGAATCCGTGACCGGTTGGCGCGAATAAAAGATGGCGAGCGCTCCGGCTGTAAGCGCGATGAACAGCAGAGCGACGGCAACCACCTGCCAAATACGACGAGATCCAGCCGCCGCCGGCTTTTTGACTTCAACGATCGGAGAGTCAACCACCGTGGGTGCGACGCGCGGATCGTCTGCTGAGTTCAAAGCGGGTTCGGGAAGCGGTGGCAATGCGCTTTCGACAGAGCCAATCATATCGCCATTGCCGTCGCGCTCAGGATTCTGCTGGAAGAGCCGCTCCATCTCGTCCTGTTTGACTCGAGCAGTGTCGGGCGACGAGTAGCTCATGTCATCCGGTGAAATGCCATCCGTCGCGCGCGCTTCGCCGGTGAGGGGAATCGTCTGTGCCAGTGGCGAAATAACCTGTCCGTTGGAATCGTGTAAGGGAGCGGTATTCAACGGCGCGCCGCATGAGCGACAAAACCGTGCACCCGCCATCGGCGTTGATCCACAGATCGTACAGAGGTTGACCATTACCGTATTTCCTTGCTGACTTGTCATATTCATCGGGTCATCTGATCGCGTCGCGCTTTGTCGAGCACGACAACTGTGCCTGCAATGTAGTCATGCAAGGCACGACCCTGGGCGCTAAAGACAGCGAGGAAAAAACCCAGTCCGAGCGTCAAGAACGAAACCGTGTATCCGACCACATGACGCAAAAGTGACGAAACGATCGTCATCGGTTGACCATCGGTCCGAACGATGCGAAGACCAGTTGCCCATTTGCCGAGCGTTTGTCCGCGCATGCTTGTCAAAACTACGAAGTTGAGGAACGTGACTCCGATCGCACACAGCCAGCCAACCGTTTCGGCCGTGCCGCCGACCAGCTTTGACGTGCTTCCGACCATACGAGCAATGAGCGTGCTTAACACAATAATAAAAGCGACGATGATGTAATCGATCAAGAGCGCGCCGCAACGAAGCGAAAAAGGCGCGCGGTATCTTTCCGCGTAAGTTTCGGCCGAACTTACGCGCATCTCTGCATCTGGCTGGGGTAAAGCCGTGGTTTCTACCATAAGTCGTAAAGAGTGGATTCGTTGATGTACCGGCCGGCGCGGGGCTTACTTCGCTTTGCACCAAACCTTCTGACTTTCATCCTACCAAAAAATGAAGCATTGTCTCGCCGAGGCGCAGCTTATCTCCGTTCTCCAGAACTCGCGGCTGATGAGGAGCCAGACGAACAGTATCGTTGTCGCGTCCAAGTACTACGGTTCCGTTGACCGATCCAAGATCCTCGACCAGGAAGGTTTCACCCTTGCGCCAAATTCGTGCATGCCTGCGCGAGACCTTTGTCTCCGGATCGAATCGCGAGAGGTCCACCTCCGGGAAAATATTTGAGTGCGGATCCGATCGTCCCACCAGGTTGCTGTCCTTCTGCAAAAGAAACGACGCGTCGAGCTCGGTTGTTCCCGCGACTACCAGCTTTGCAGTCGTACGCGCGGCCTGCAACGCGGCGCTCGGGCTGATGCCGGCAAGCGGTTGCTTCGCTCCACAGTGCGCACAAAACAGGTCGTCGGCCGCGATGCGTCCGCCACAGAAGCCGCAAAAAACCATCTCGACCTGAAGCGTCTCGCCCACACCCTGCGCCGCGGTGACCATTCCGTAGCTGACATCGCCCACGCGCAACCGCTCGAGATGTGCGGCCAGCGCCTCGCGCATTTCTGACGCCGCGCGAAAACGCCCTTCGGGTTTGTATTCAACGCATCGCATCAATATGCGCTCCATCTCGACCGAGATGGCAGGGTTGACTTGTCGCGGTCTGGGGTTCTTGGTGAAGTCAAAAATCAACAACGGGTTATCCTGCGGATCCGAGCCGGTCAACAGATGGAACATGGTTGCGCCCAGGCTGTAGATATCGGATCGCGGCTCGACCTTGCCGCTGAAAAGCTCAGGCGGCGCATACCCCATCGTTCCAACCGCCGTGACGCCCTTTTCCTCCTGCTTGTTGACCCATCTGGCGATTCCAAAGTCGATCAACATTACGCGGCCCGAGTTGCCGTCAATCATCAGATTCGCGGGCTTCAAATCGCGATAGATGATCGGTCGAGGACGCCGATTGTGCAGGTAGTCGAGCACGTCCGCGACTTCCATGCTCCAAACCGTCACGGTCTTCTCGTCGATCCTTCCGCCGGGCGCATTTCGCAGCCGCGATGCAAAGTCGCCGCCCGAGATGTACTTCATCACCAGATAGAATCGCCCGGCAGCTTCATCGTAAAAGTAGTCGTAAATCGTCGGGATCGAAGAATGCTCGAGCGAAGTCAAAAGCAGCGATTCGCGTTTGAAGTCACCGACGGCTTTTTCGTGTTGTGATTCATCGAGATGAGTTTCGATCATCTCTTTTACAGCGCGCGGCGCATCGCCCAGGTGCCGATCTTTGGCCAGATAGACCGCACCCATTCCGCCACCGCCGATTCGTCGAACGATCTCATAACGGCCGTTGAGCAGGACTCCGGGCTCCAGCTGTTTACTGGTACGTCGATTCCCGCCTGTGCTGCCCGGCGGGACCGTTGCGTCGAGCCTATGTTCGCTGCTCGCATTCAGCTGCCCGGTAGACCTACTGCTCTTCGGCGGCGGAGCTGGCGGAGGAGTTGGCTGCTCAGCAACAGGTATTATTAGCGGCGCTTCCCGTGCGGGTTCGACAACCAGTGATGGTTCCACAACCGCCTCAACCGGCGTCTCGACTGGCGGGAACGGTATGTTGTCGTCGGCGGTTGTCGCGGCCTGGTAGACCGGAACTTCCGCTGACGGTTCGGCAACGGCCTCGATTGGTGTCTCAGCCTGCGCGAAAGGAATGTTTTCGTCGGCAGTTGTCGGTGCGTCGTGGACCGGTGCTTCGGTGAATCGAACATCGGCTTCGGGCCGGTCGCGTGGCTCGACTGTATTGCTTTGAATTTCGACTGGTTGCGCTTGAACTTCGGGCGCCGGTGTTTCGCTGACGATCGGTTCGGACGACGCGGCGGGTTTCTCGGGTTCGTCCTCGATCAGATGTTTCGGGATGGAGATGCCGGTGACGGTTACTTCGTCGTCAAACATCGAACCCAGATTTCCCATCAGCGTTTCTTCCGGATCGCGCTCGGGTACGTTTGCGTCTCTGGATGAATCGTACGCGTTGACCGAAGAAACAGGTCCGCTGGCTTCAAGCGAACTCAGATCCGGTTTGGGTGTCGTTCCATCGAAAGTTTCCGGCGGAAGCTCAACCGAATCGGCGGTGGTGGCCAAATGCGATCGATCAAGCGGAGGCGGTTCCGAGGATCGCGGTGCTGTCTCGTTCAGCCCGACGGCAAACGGAGAGGCCACCGCGACCGGTTTTTGAGAGGTCCCGCAGTTGCCACAATATGGATCTTCCGGTGCTACCGACGCACCGCATTCATAACAAAAAGGCATCTTTGTTCAGAGGAAACGCTTTTTGCGAAGAACTCGATAGTTTCCCGCGCCCTGGCCGCACGATTTTCCGCCGGAAAAGAACGCCGCCGCCTTGTCAGTTACTTCACAACGTGGAAGCGCAGAAACGTCTTCCCGACTATGATTTCATCGCCATCGCGCAGCGGTTGTCTGTCGCCTGGCAGCAACCGTCGCCCTCGATTGATGAATGTGCCGTTTGTCGATCCCAAATCTTCGATCAGGTACTGACTGTTTCGGCGCATGATTCGCGCGTGTCGTCGCGAAACCTTTGCTTCCGGGTCATCAGCGTCCAAATCGACATCGGGAAAGATGCCCCCGTCGGCATCCCAACGTCCGATTTGAGATTCGTCTTCGCTCAGCGGAAATTGCTTTCCAGCCGAGCGCCCGCGTTCAATTACGAGCTTTGAATGTGCTCCTTCCATAAGGGCGATAGACCCCTGTGAAATCGCATAAGCTCGTGAAGGTTGTTTCCCGTCGCCGTTCTGTTTTTCCGCGAGAGGAGATTCGTCCATAAGTTTTTCATCCGTCCCCCCGCCGGTATCGCCTGTATGGGCAGACTTCCCGGACTGGGCTGAGTTGTCTAAAAATGCTCCACATTCGTCGCAATACTGCGCGCCGTCAAGGTTCTCCGTACCGCACCTGTCACAGGTCGTCATAAAAGGTCCTCGTGCGATCACGCATTTTTGTGAGAATACTTTGGGCGCACTCCACACCCCTTTCGCGTCGGGGTTCACGCGAGAAACTTATGCATTGTAACGCGAAAAGAAAAATCGAGACAACATAAGTAACTGGTGGGGTGATGGAGTAGTTTGCCAAAGACGGTTTCACGCAAAGACGCAAACAGTCCCACAACCAACCCGCAGGGAACACGAGATTGCTAACCCACGCAACCACCGTGCTTTGTTCGCTAGCCGCTTTAGTCTTTCGACGCTAATTGTTTATAATGAAACCGTTCGGACGTTTGTAGCGTAGAAGCTTTTCTAGCGCGGGCCAAGTTTTCGGATTTTGCGCTCAAGCGCCGGACTTCAGGGCAGCCCGGCAACATGAAAACGAATCTTACTTCCCTTCTTTAACAATAAAAGGAATTTGAATATGGCATTGAGCCGCAAGAAGAAAATTATTATTGCAGTAGCGGCGGTGGCCGTCCTCGGACTGATTGTTATTGTCAGTGTTTTTGCTAGTCGCAAGGATGAACCCGAGGTGACCACTGTCAAAATAGATGTTCGCCCGGAGTTACGCTCGACCGTTACAGCCTCCGGTGAAATCAGGCCGATCCAGTTTATCAACCTGACCAGCGAAGTCGCCGGGCGAATCGAAGAGATTTTCGTCAAAGAAGGCGATCTGGTGAGCAAGGGGCAGCCATTGGTACGACTGGACCCGACGGCGCTTCAGTCGAGCCAGGACGCGCAACTCGCCGGCGTGCAGACCGCTATTAGCGACGTGCAAAACGCCCGAACCCAGGTAGTAGCCGCGGAAAACGCTGTGTTGCAGGCGGAACAGGCAGTTTCGGCCGCTGAGGCGCGTGTCTCGCAACGACGACAGGATCTCGTCAATGCTCAGATTGATCTGAACACCGCGCAGCGCGAACTGAAGCGAACGACCGAACTGGTCGAATCCGGCGTTTCGTCCAGAGCGGATTATGACGCGGCCAAGGATCGCTACGATTCGGCTTTCGCTCGTCACGAATCGCAAAAGATTGCGGTGCAGGAATCGATCGCCAGCGCGAACCAGGAACGTGTTCGCGTGCGCGATGCAAAACGCGGAGTGGAGTCGGCGCGAATCAGCGTTCGATCCAGCGAATCGCGTGCTAATCAACAACAGGCGTTGTTGCGAGGCGAATCCAGCCAACGCGACAAAGCCACCCAGCTGTCACCACTGAACGGCGTAATCGCGGACATTCCATCAAAAGTGGGTACCTTCGCCGTCGCCAGTCTTTCGTCGACGCCGCTGCTGACAATCGCGGACATGTCGACCATCAATGTTGAGGTCAAGGTCGACGAGACCGAAATCTCGAACGTCGAAGTGGGCCAGCCCGCAAAGATCAAGGTCGATGCCTTTAACGAAAAAGAGATCGACGGGGTAGTTACGCAAAAGACTCCGCTGGCCGTCGGAAAATCCGCGACGCAGGGCGGACTGTCGAACACGATCAATGTTCAGGAAGCAAAAGAATTTCGCGTCGTTATACAGATCAAGGATACGCCCGATGAAGTCCGCAATGGACTTCGCCCCGGAATGAGCGCGACCGCAACGATCACAACCAAGACCAAGAACAACGTACTGGCGGTTCCGCTCCAGGCGATTGTCGAGAAGGCTCCGACGCCCGCTGGTTCGCCGGCCGCAACTCCGGCCGGCAGCACGCCGCAAGCGACGCCCGTTGGTGAGAAGCCGAAAGATCTGAAGGGCGTCTACGTACTCGACGGCAAGAAAGTGAAATTCGTCGAGATCACGACCGGAATCACCGGCGAGTCTGACATCGAGGTCTTAAGCGGCGTGAACCAGGGTATGGAGGTTATTACGGGTCCGAGCCGCATTCTTAAGACTTTGAAAGAAGGCGCCACGGTCAAGGTACAACAGAACAAACCCGGCGGAACCAACGCAAACGCGGGTAGCTGATAGAGATTCGAATATGAGCGAAGCAACAGCAACGATCGATCAATCGATGCCGGAAACACTGACCAACGGCGAGATACTCGCCCGCGACGCAGTGCCCGCTTCGCTTATTTCGATGCGTGAAATTTGGAAGACCTATCAGATGGGTTCCGAAGAAGTGCATGCACTTCACGGCGTGTCGTTCGATGTTCAGAAGGGCGAGTACCTGGCGATCATCGGACCATCGGGATCGGGAAAATCGACGCTGATGAACCTGATCGGTTGTTTGGATACGCCGACCAAAGGTGAGTATTGGATCAACGGAAAGCTCGTGTCGGCGATGGAGGACGACGAGCTCGCGCGCATTCGTAACAAGGAGGTAGGGTTTGTCTTTCAGACTTTCAACCTGCTGGCGCGCGCAACATCTCTGCACAACGTCGAGCTGCCGCTGATCTACGCGGGCATCGGTTCCAGCGAACGACACGAGAAAGCAAAAGCGGCTTTGTCGTCGGTCGACCTGGCGGATCGCATGACGCACAGACCGAACGAGCTGTCCGGCGGTCAGCGTCAACGTGTCGCCATCGCACGCGCGCTCGTGAACCATCCTTCTATCCTGCTTGCGGACGAGCCGACCGGCGCGCTCGATACGCACACCAGCATGGATATCATGAACCTGTTCGAGAAACTTCACGCCGAAGGCAACACAATAATCGTGGTAACACACGAACCGGACATCGCCGCCCGCGCCCACCGCGTCATCTCGATTCGCGACGGGCTGATTGAGAAGGACGAAAAAATCAGATAAAGCAGTGACGAGTGACAAGTGACGAGTGAAGGCAGCTTGCATGTCACTCGTCACTTGTCACTCGTCACTGTTCTTATGCGCCTCCAAATCGCAGCATTCCTCGAGTCTTTCCTTGTCGCAATCTCCAGCCTGCGAACAAACAAATTACGCACAGCATTAACCCTGGTCGGAATCGTCGTCGGAGTGTCCGCGGTGATCGCAGTTGTGACGATCATCAAGGGTCTCGACCAGACCGTCGCTTCAACTTTCTCGTCCCAGGGTTCGACCGTCTTCACCGTAGCCAAGCGGCCGCTGATCATCACCTCGCGCGAGGACTTCATAAAATTTAACCGGCGTAAGGACGTCACGCACGAAGATGCCGACGCAATTGCGCGCCTTTGTACATCGTGTTGGCGGACCGGCGTCGCGGCCAACGCGCGCCAGCTGGTCAAGCACGGCGATCAGAAATCGGAAGACGTTCCGGTGCGCGGGGTGACTTTGTCGATGTTCGAGATCGAAGACATCAGCATCGACGCCGGCCGGACCTGGTCCGAAAGCGAGAGCGAAGCCGGAGAAGACACGTGCGTGGTCGGCGCGGACATCCTCGAGAACCTGTTCGGCGGAGCTCCTCCCGAACAGGTGGCCGGTAAAGAAATCAGAATCGCGGGACGGCCATTTCACATCGCGGGCGTGGCGGAAAAGCAGGGAAAGATATTCGGATTTTCGCGCGACAATTTTGTATTCATTCCCTATCCCACCTATCAGAAAATGTTCGGCGCTCGCGATTCGATCACGATTCACATACAGGTTCCAGAAGCCAGTCGATTAGAAGCGGCGCAGGATCAGGTTCGCGCAATCATGCGCATCCGTCGCGGCAAAACATTCAACGACGAAGACGACGGTTTCGCACTGGAATCGCAGGACGTCTTTTTGAATCTTTACGGACAAGCGACGTCGAATATCTACATCGTAACGATCGGCGTCGCGGCGATTTCACTTGTCGTCGGCGGCATCGTGGTTATGAACATCATGCTCGTCTCGGTTACCGAGCGAACCAAAGAAATCGGTATTCGCAAAGCAGTCGGCGCACGCCGAATCGACATCCTGCGACAG
Organism: Pyrinomonadaceae bacterium; assembly: GCA_963702045.1. Lineage (GTDB taxonomy): Bacteria > Acidobacteriota > Blastocatellia > Pyrinomonadales > Pyrinomonadaceae > JACMLC01. The sequence continues at coordinate 1,250,154 of OY969701.1, read as the reverse complement.
TTTCTGATCGAGGCTGTGACTGTTACCGCGATCGGCGGAGCGATCGGAGTAATAACCGGCTTTGGGCTGGCCTACTTACTTTCATTTGCTATGGGATTTCCGTTGCTTTTGAGCATCGGCTCGGCGGTGCTTGGGGTCGGGGTTTCGTCAATAGTCGGCATCATAAGCGGCCTTTGGCCCGCCTGGCGCGCAGCGAACCTGGATCCGATTGAGGCATTGAGAGCGGAATAAGGAAGAGCAGGACACGGGACACGGGACACGGGACACAGGACTCAGAACTCAGAATGAGCAGCTACGAACCGCGAAGAATTACGTCAGCGCTCCTGAACTCTATTTTCGCTCTACTGCATATTGAGTCCTGACCTAAATCGCCTCAGTCCTGTGTTCTGAGTCCTGTGTCCTGAGTCCTGTGTTCTGAGTCCTGAGTCCTGCGTTCTGTGTCCTGACTCCTGCTTTTTATGTCCTTCGACGACGTCAAAGAATCCGCCGCGATGGCGATCGACACGATCAGAGCTAACAAGCTCCGGTCGTCGTTGACGATCCTAGGCGTCACGGTCGGCGTCGTTACCGTCATCTTCATGGTTTCGATCATTCAGGGTTTGAACCAGGCATTCGCAGACCAGATCGAATCGCTTGGTTCAAACACGATCTTTGTTTCCAAGTTCGATCCGAGCTTTGGCCGCCAACCCGGCGCCGAGGAGCGCCAACGAAAAGACCTGACCCTCGACGACGCCGAAGCCATTCGTCGCGAAGCGCCTTCGGTGGTCGGCGTCTCGCCCATTCAACGAAAGATCGCTGAGACGGTTCGATATTCGGATAAGCAATCGGACACGCCGATTCTGTTTGGAGTGAAGCCTGAGTACGAATTCGTTCACTCGCAATACATAGGACGCGGACGCTTTGTGGCGGACATCGATCTGCACGAGCGTTCGAACGTTTGCGTACTCGGCGTCGATGTTGTTCGCGCGTTGTTTCCTTTCGAAGATCCGATCGGAAAAGAGATCAAGATCGGCGGGAACCCTTTCCTGGTGATCGGTGTGATGGAGCCGCTGGGAAATTTCTTTGGACAGTCGCGCGATAACTCGATCTTTGTTCCCATCACGACTTTTCAAAAATATTACCGAGACGTCCCGCTGCCCGAAGTGATTTTCTTCATCATCGTCCGTCCGCGTTCGAGAGCCGAGGTGAAGTCGGCGATGGAGGAGATGCGCGATATTCTCAGGCGGCGGCGCCGCGTTGCGTCGAATGAAAAAGACAATTTCGGCATCTCGTCGCAGGATTCGCTGCTTGATATCTACAACCAATTAACCGGCGCCACCGCGCTTGTGTTGACCGCTGTTTCTTTCGTGGCGTTGATGATCGGAGGAATCGGCGTCATGAACATAATGCTGGTTTCGGTTACCGAGCGAACGAAGGAGATCGGCATTCGCAAAGCAGTCGGGGCGACTCGTGGCAACATACTCACTCAGTTTCTGATCGAAGCGGTGGCGCTGACCGCGATCGGCGGAATTATCGGATTGGTCATCGGCGAGGCGGCCAGCTTAATTATGAACAGATACTCGCCGCTGCCCGCGTACGTTCCTCTCTGGGCCATAGCGATGGGAATAGGAATTTCGGCGTCGGTTGGATTGATCTTTGGACTTTGGCCGGCGTGGAAAGCAGCGCGGTTGGATCCGATCGAGGCGCTGAGGTGGGAGTAGGCCCGCCTCGCGTTCTAATTGGAACGTCGCGCCACGGCGCAGAAGCTCGGTCGTCAGGGAGGGCGTCTCGACTTGCAACGAGCACAGCTAACACTGTAACGGCGCCCTCTCTTTGCTTGTAATTCCCGGAGCCACCGAACGAACCACTAAACAACACGAAGGCGAGGCCAAACCACACGAAACGAGTTGATTTTTTCGTGTGATTTCGTGAATGCCTCGTTCGTGTTGTTTCGCGGTTAGTAGGTCTTGACTGTGTTCCCGAGAGTTTGAGTTCAAACTGAACCACCGTCCTCAATTGCTTAACCACCAGAGCTGACCTATCCTTGTGCTTCCCCCCTCAAATGTAACCACCTCGCATTCCACAAATAGAGGTATAGCGTGCCCGTAAAACAACCCGCAGAAAAGACCGAAACACGTGAAGGCGGCGAGACGCCTTTTGAACGCTACATCGACAAGTACCTGGGAAATACGATTCACCTGTTTCTGTCTCTGCTCGCGCTGATGATTCTCGTAGCTGCTTCGATTGCGGCATACGAAATCGTAGTCCGCGATTTTCCACTTCTTTGGCAGCAGCGTAACGAATACGACACGCTCCACCTGATCATCCAGAACATCCTGCTCGTGGCTATCGCGGCCGAGCTCGCCTTGCTGCTTCTCTTTCATCGACCCGGCGCGGCGATCGAAGTTGTCATCTTCGTTATTGCGCGGAAGATGGTTACTCCGGGGATCTCGGGGCTCGAGCTGCTGCTCGGCGCTGCTGCGCTTGCAGGCTTGATCGTCGTGCGGTTCTACTACATACCAAAACGCACCAGAATTGAGCCCACTCTTGAGTCGAAGCCCAAATAGCAGGTAAGCCCTTACGCGGACGAACCGAAGACAAAAGAGCTAGTGATTTGTGACTCAGGTTTGGAGAATTCGCAGGTCAGGAAGGGGACCCTGTCCCCGCCTTGGTTGCATAAACATCAACCTTGAATTTCAGAGAATCCTGAGGCGGGGACAGGGTCCCCTTCCTGACCTGCGTTAGGCAGAGTTGCAATCGGCTCTGTGAGTTGTAAATTGCTTGCCTTCCTGGCTGACTTGAAGAAACCTATCCCAGCCGATAGCATCTAACCTCCGGCGTTTTGTTCTGGATTCCCCTGCTGAAACAAACCCCGACTTTATCCGTAGTAAATTGTCGTGAAATTAATCGAAACGTTAAAACTTGCGTTCGCGGCTGTCTGGGCGCACAAACTCCGCTCGGCGTTGACGCTGCTTGGAATGATCATCGGCGTGACGGCGGTGGTCGTCGTCGTCTCGCTTATCGAGGGATTTAACGTTTATATCGACGAAAAGATTGCCGGGATCGGCGCAAAGTCTTTCACGGTTCAACGGTTCAACCCATTCGAAGATTTCAAAGACACAGACACGATCGCCGCGGCCCAGCGTCGTAACAAGGACCTGACGCTCGAGGATTTTGAATATCTGAAATCGCGAGGGACGTTGATCGGAAGAATCGGCGCTAAAGCGCGACCGACGCGCGCCGAGGTCAAGCGCGGAACTGAAATTCTGCAGGATGTTCAGATCGATGGGGCCACTCCGATCATCGCCGACATTGAAAACCTGGACATAGCCGAAGGCCGGTACTTTGTTGACGTCGAGAACGAAGCTGCCGCGCGTGTCGCATACATTGGCGCCGATATTTCAAACAAACTTTTTCCTTCGGGAAATGCGCTCGGGCAGGAAATTCAGATCCAGGGAATGCCGTACAAAGTGGTCGGCGTAGCCACGGCCAAAGGAACCGTCTTCGGAATTCCGCAGGACACGTTCATCACGCTTCCGCTCAAGACGTATGCGAACAACTTTGGCGGGTTGATTCGCAACCGGTCGCTCTATTTTGTAATCACATCCAAGACCGACGACGTATTCACCGATGCGGTTGAAGAGGCGCGATTCCTCATGCGGGCCCGGCGAAAGCTGGGGCCGGGCGAAAAAGATAATTTCGGAATCGTGACTCCGGATGCGATCACCGGTTTGCGCGATCGAATCTTTGGCACAGTCTTCATCGTAGCGATTATTGTCCCGGGCATAGCGCTTTTCGTAGGCGGAATCGTGATCATGAATATCATGCTGGTCTCGGTGACAGAGCGGACAAAAGAGATCGGAATCCGAAAATCGCTGGGAGCGCGCCGTGGCGATATTTTGAAACAGTTTCTGGTCGAGGCGGTTACGCTTTCGGCGATCGGCGGAGCGACCGGCGTTTTTCTGGCCTGGGCCATCGGAAAGGTTCTGACTGCAATTTTCTTTCCGACGTTCCTATCGATATTGGCGGTCTTTCTGGCGGTGGCGGTTTCGGGCGGAATCGGAATTCTGGCTGGGATCTTTCCGGCCTGGAAGGCAGCGCGGTTGGATCCTATCGAGGCGCTAAGAGCCGACTGAGACTGGGGCTTTTGTTTTTGGGTTTTAGGTTTTTGATTCTGAGAACTCTGGATTGAAAGCCCGCTACACAAGCCTGAAAATCACATGCAAAGACCTAAAACCTAAAACCCAAATCGAAAAACTAAAGAGAAAACTCAAAACTAACCCAATGAAATTGATCCGCAGCGACATATACGAAAACCTGAAGATGGCGCTTAACACTTTGCGCTCAAACAAGCTGCGTTCATTTCTGACAACTTTCGGCGTAGTCATCGGCGTTTGGACCGTCATGGCGATCGCGTCGGTTATTAGCGGCATCGACGAAGCGGTTAAGAAGGAGGTCGAATCGTTCGGCACCCGATCGATCTTCATCGCCAAGTTTGATCCCGGCATCCGTTTCGGCCGGCTCTCGCGCGAAGAGCGTATGCGCAAGGAGCTGACCTACGACGACGCGCTGGCGCTGCAACAGCTTCCGACAATCGATACCGCAGTTCCCTTTCTGGATATCACCAACAACTTCTTCGGCGAAAAGCTGTTGGTGACCGCCAATGGGAAGACTTCGTCAGCGGTGCAGTTGCAAGGCACTCTGCCTGAGTTCGAAAAAGCCGGTACCGAGATTATTCAGGAGGGCAGGTATTTTTCGCAGTTCGAAAACGATTCGAATACTGAAGTAGCGCTGATCGGATCGATGGTGGCCGATAACTTCTTTCCGTTCGGATCGCCGGTTGACAAGACGTTGGAAATCGGCGGACGCGAGTTTCGCGTTGTCGGCGTGCTGGAAAAACGCGAGGCGTTTCTTGGCGGCGACAGCGACCAGAACAATGTCATCTATCTGCCGTTCAATGTAGCTCGCAAACTGAAACCAAACGCGGATGACGTTTTCATCCTGGCCGTCGCAAAGGCCGGACAGATGGAAGCCGCGAAGGACCAGATCACCGATTTGCTGCGGGTGCGGCGGCAGGTTTCGTTTGGCAAGCCAAACAATTTCGGGATGGCTACGTCGGAATCAATCCTCGAGCAGTTTCGTGCGATCACGGCCGGCGTTGCTATTGCCATGGTCGTTATCTCATCGGTGGGCTTGATGGTCGGCGGTATCGGCGTGATGAACATCATGCTGGTGTCGGTGACCGAGCGCACGCGCGAGATAGGCGTTCGCAAAGCTATTGGCGCACGACGCAAAGATATCCTCTGGCAGTTTCTAATCGAAGCGATGACGCTGACCGGGGTGGGCGGGCTGATCGGCTTGGGTATCGGTTGGCTGACTACGCTCGGGATCAGGATGTTCGTTCCTTCGTACGTCCCGATTTGGGCGCCGATCGGCGGGTTTATCGCCAGCGTGGGTATCGGGCTGATCTTCGGATTGTGGCCGGCGTGGAAGGCCGCGCGGCTGGATCCAATTGAGTCTCTTCGGTACGAATAGCCGCGGAGTTTACGACCGAGCGCAGGCGGCTCGCCTGCACTGAGCGCCCAGGCGCGAAAGGGCCATGTACAGTATTCGCGCTTCGCGCTCACTGCAGGCGAGCCGCCTGCGCTCCATCGATTGTCGGACTTCTCAACTTACTCTGAGTTTCCTGAAGGTTGTCGGACAGTCTTTCGATCTGATCGTAACGGACACACAAAAGACGCAAAGGAGCTCAAGAGCTTCCCTTGCGTCTTTCTTCTCCGGCTCTTTCGAGTTACCCCAAAAATCCCGGGAACAGGCTTGTCCAGATAACAGCCAGGACCAACGTCAGCCCGAACAGAACCAGTGTAGTTGTCCAAGCGGTTGAGCCACTGACTTTCTCACCGCCGTTCTTGAGCCCGATCGCGCGCAACCAAAGACCGTAAAACGAAAGCACGCCGATAAACGAAGCCGCCACCCACAAGACCGGATGCTCGCCCGGAGTAAAGAGAAAGCCCAAATTGTCCTGTACCAGCGTTTCCGCTCCGATCAACGGATGGATATCGTCCGGCGACTTCACATAAAGAAGCACCAAACTCAGGAGCTTGCTCAAAATTACTACCGGCAAGGCCGCGTGCATCGTCACCGACAGCGCCTGCCAGAAGTTAATCCGTCCTCCGAACATCAGAATTATCAGAAGGCTCAATGCAGCGATGAAAGCCATCAACAGAAAAATCCCGATGACTGTGCTTATGGCGCTGCCGCCCTGTTTCACCGGCGACTTGGCGTCCGCGATTTGCTCGCTCTTCATCCCCTCGGCGCGGTCAGCGGGCACCCAGCCGCTTTCGACCAGCTTTTCCATCGTGTGTCCGACGATTCGCTCAGGCGTGATGCGCTTGGTAAAAGCGATCGTGTACGTCACGCTGACCAGCGAAATCAGAAGAAGAGCAACCATCCACCTGGGATGCGAACGAAGATTTTGAAAGACGCGAGCAGGTTGGTAGAAAACTCCGGCGGTTCGCTCGAAAGCCGACATCGGTTCCGGTGCGTCGGGACCGACTTCAGGCAGCGAAATAAAGCTCAGGCCAAAAAGCAGCAGGCCAAAAAAACAGAGAAAGAGACCTGTTCCTGTGATACCGGGCAGCAATTTAAGCAAACCGGCCAGCGCCAACAGAACTCCGACGCTGATCAAAATGTACGTAACATTACGACGCATGCGCTTGTTCCTTTCTTTTCAGTAAAGGTGGGAAGACTTAGGCGCATTACCCGCGCCATCGTTATCGTGTTCGATTTTCTGATACGACAAGTTCGTCGCGGATGTTTCAGGTGCGACTCCTCAATCGGCTGGCGGCGCGTCCCTCCAGCCGGGAACGCGAATGCACGCGACTGTATGTCCTTCGGCTAACTGACGAAGCTCGGGATCGATGACCGCGCACTCGTCGATCGCCATTGGACAGCGCGTGCGAAACCGGCATCCAGACGGCGGACTGATCGGCGTCGGGACATCGCCCGTCAGGATGATTCGCTCGCGTTTGCGTTTCGGATCCGGAATCGGAATCGCAGACAACAGCGCCTGCGTGTAGGGATGCAGCGGTCTGGCATACAAATCGATCGCGCTGGCGACTTCGACGATTCGACCCAGATACATCACCGCGACGCGGGTCGAGATATGTTCGACGATGGCCAGTCCGTGCGAAATAAACAGGTACGTCAGCCCGAATTCCTCCTGCAAATCTTCGAGCAGATTCACGACCTGCGCCTGGACTGAGACGTCGAGAGCCGAAACGGGTTCGTCCGCCACGATCAATTTCGGATTGAGCGCGAGAGCGCGCGCGATGCCGATGCGCTGTCGCTGTCCGCCGGAAAACTCGTGCGGGTATCGATTCATGTAGTCGGGGTCGAGCCCGACTTTGCGGAGCAGTTCCGCGACTCGCTCGCGCCGCTCTTTTCTATCGCCCAATCCATGAATTTTCAGCGGTTCGCCCACGATAGACAGGACGGTCATGCGCGGATTGAGGCTGGCATAAGGATCCTGAAAAATAACCTGCATCTCGCGGCGCAGCTCGCGAAGCCCGGTTCGCTGGAGCTTCAATACGTCGCGCCCGTCAAACCATACTTCGCCCGACGTAGGTTCGATCAATCGCAGAAGACAACGTCCGACCGTGGATTTACCGCAGCCGGATTCGCCTACCAGGCCGAGAGTTTCGCCGCTGAGGATTTCGAACGACACGCCATCGACCGCACGCACCACGTCGTCGCTCCCTTCGATGGCAAAGTGCTTGACCATCGATCGCACACGCACCAGTTCGGTTTTGCTCTGGCCCGTGATCACGCCGAGGGCAACGGCATCCCCTCCTTCTTCTATAGGTGAGGACGCGTTCAATTGTGCTGGTTCCTGACTCATAAGCTGGGTTAACACTGGGACGATGTTTCGTGTGGTTTCGTCTTCGATTTCGTGTGTTTCGTGGTCAAACTCAGTTGAGTGCCGATGAAAAGAATAGGGTTCCCGCAAAGGCGCAAAGACGCAAAGGAGTTGAGCATCAACCTATCTTTGCCGATTTCTTTGCGCCTTTGCGTTTTTGCGGGAACCTGTTTTTTTCCTCGCTATACCTGAAATCAACCTCGATCCGCTACTCCCTGATTCTTCTCCCCCGCCACCTGGTGATCCGCAGCCACCGCCGCAGCCAAATCAAACAGAACGCATCGCACCTTGACGCTGCCCTCCAGATCGTAAAGCGGTATCTCGCCCTCGGTGCAACGCGGCATGCGATGCGAACATCGCGGCGCGAAATGACAACCGTCCGGCAACGAGGTGGGACTCGGAACAATGCCCTCGATCGTCTCCAACCGCTTCTTCTTTCCGACCTCTTCCGGCGTCAGTTTCGGCACCGACCGCAGCAGCCCTTCCGTGTATGGATGTTTAGGTCGCGCGAACAATTCGTCCACCGGCGACTCCTCCACGATTCGTCCGGTGTACATAACCGCGACGCGATCGGCCACCTCGGCTACGACGCCCAGGTCGTGTGTGATCAGAAGGACAGCCAGGTCGCGCGTTCGCCGAAGTTCATTCAGCAGCTCGAGTATCTGCGCCTGAATCGTTACGTCGAGCGCGGTAGTCGGCTCGTCTGCAATCAGAACTCTGGGATCGCATGCCAGCGCCATCGCGATCATCACGCGCTGTCGCATTCCGCCCGAAAGTTGATGCGGATAATCGTCGGCCCGACGCGCCGGGTCAGGGATCGACACTTCCTTCATCGCCTCGATGGCAGCGCGCCTGGCTTCTGCCCGTCCGAGTTTGCGATGCAGACGAAGCGCTTCGGCAATCTGTTCGCCCACCGTGTAAACAGGATTGAGCGAGGTCATCGGATCCTGAAAGATCATGGCGATGTCGTCGCCTCGGATCTCGCGCATCCGTTCTTCCGAAGCCGCAACCAGGTTTTCGCCGTCAAACAGAATTTCACCGGCGGCAATCACGCCCGGCGGAGATATCAAACGCATTATCGAAAGCGCAGTGATCGATTTTCCGCAGCCCGATTCGCCGACCACGCCGAGCAATTCGCCTTTGTCGACATAGAAGCTGACGCCGTCAACCGCGCGCACCAATCCGGCGCGGGTCTTAAAATGAGTGTGAAGGTTTTTTACTTCGAGCAGATGAGACATACGTAACGAACAACTTCAAAGCTGCGCAGCTAACGGTATGGTGCAGTTTGGTCGACGCTGTTTACGAACCACGAAACAACACGAAACCGAAGGCGAAATTACACGAAATCAAACCGTTACTGCTTCTCGATATTCCCCCCAAACGCGACGCAATCGATGGCTGATCTCTCCCACTGTGACGAACGTCTCCACGCATTCCAATATTCGCGGCATCATGTTTTCCGTACCGCGCGCCGCCTCTTCCAACTTAACCAACGATGTCTCCGCGGCGTTTTCGTCACGCCGGCTTCGCAGCGCGCGCAGCCGCTCAACCTGTGTTTGCTCGATCGCAGGATCGACACGCAGAGTCGGAATTTCGGATTCTTCATCAACCTGGAATCGATTGACGCCCACTACAACGTGATCGTTAGTTTCGATCGCCCGTTGATATTCAAAAGCCGCTTCCTGAATCTCGCGTTGGACATAACCGGTTTCGATCGCGCGCAGCATTCCACCCATCGCGTCAATCTTTTCGATGTAGTCCGAAGCCAAACGTTCGAGTTCGCTGGTCAGATGTTCGATCGCATACGAACCCGCGAGCGGGTCGACCGTGTCGGCTACGCCGGATTCGTGCGCGATGACTTGTTGTGTTCGCAAAGCCAAGCGAGCCGCCGCTTCAGTCGGCAATGCGAGCGCCTCGTCCATCGAGTTGGTGTGAAGCGACTGCGTACCGCCCAGCACGGCGGCGAGCGCCTGTATCGTGGTTCGAACTACGTTCACCTCCGGCTGAGCCGCCTGAAGCGACGAGCCGGCCGTCTGGGTGTGAAACCGCAGCATCAACGATCGCGGATCGCGCGCGCCGAATCTGTCGCGCATGATGCGGGCCCAGAGTCGTCTGGCCGCGCGGAACTTGGCGATCTCTTCAAGCAGGTTATTGTGCGAGTTGAAGAAGAACGAGAGACGCGGAGCGAAGTCGTCTACGCCGAGGCCCGTCCCGATGGCCGCTTCGACGTAAGCGATCGCATCGGCCAACGTGAACGCGATCTCCTGCGCGGCGGTCGAACCGGCTTCGCGAATGTGATAGCCGCTGATCGAAATCGTATTCCAGTTCTGCACTTCACGCGCGCAGTACGCAAAGGTGTCGGTGATTAATCGGAGCGAAGGCCGCGGCGGATAAATGTAAGTACCGCGCGCTATGTATTCCTTAAGAATATCGTTTTGAATCGTGCCTTTTACTTTGTCGAACGCAATTCCCTGTTTGCGCGCCACCGCCAAATAAAGCGCCAGCAGCGTCGAAGCAGTCGCGTTGATCGTCATCGACGTCGATACAGTGTCGAGCGGAATTCCGTCGAACAACGTCTGCATGTCTTCGAGCGAATCGATCGCAACCCCGACCTTTCCGACTTCCCCGGCCGCAAGTGGATCGTCTGAATCGAGCCCGATCTGAGTCGGTAGATCAAACGCGACCGACAACCCCGTCGTACCGTGCTCGAGCAAATATTTGTAACGCGCGTTGGACTCCTCGGCGCTCGCAAAGCCCGCGTACTGGCGCATGGTCCAAAACCGTCCGCGATACATATTGCGCCGGACGCCGCGCGTGTACGGGTATTCACCGGGCGATCCCAAATCGCGCTCGTAATCCAACGGCTCGGTATTCGATGGATTTAGATCGTTGGGTAGCTCGATGCCTGAACTGGTCCTGAAATGTTCGCGCCGTTCAGTTTCGGTTTTGGTTGCCATAATGCGAGTTTCAAATCGCCTGAAAGAGTTAGCGAAGCCTAGCATAGGCAGGTGCGGGCCAAAAGTAAAAAGCCATGTAGGCGCTGGAGCGCAGGCGGCTCGCCTGCGCTCCAGCGACAAACTGAAGTTTGTCGGACATTTGGTTTGACCGCGAACGTCTGCCTCGCGTAGCATCGGAAACATATTCAGCCCCTAAATATTTGGTTCGCAATCGTAGACTGAGACTTATCTTGGAGATCGACGACACAGCCAAAGAGATAGTGCAGGAGATTGGCGCTGCGATTAATTCCGCGGTCGAAAACTCCCCGCAGGTAGCAGATGCTATCGATAGATTGCGCGACGCCGGTTATGAAATGGAGTTGACTCTTCGGCTCGAAATCGGCTTGCGCCCGAATGAAGAAGAAGCGACGGAGGGCGATACCGAGGCCGCACTCGATCTAACTGATGACGACCTTAGAACACTGCGCCGAATGAAGATCCGCATCGACGACGAACCGCTGTGATTCGCACGTGTATTCGTCTGCTCCCTTTAGCCAAATAAGTCTCTCATCTACTCAAAAAGACAATGGCTCAGCTTGAGGTATTTCTTTGCTTTTGGTTAGTGCTGCCCGCGAACGAACCACTACCAAAGCAATTAGTGACACGCTTATTTCGCGAGAATGGGATATTATTCAGTTGCATCGCCTACATCGAACCGGATAGGCAGTGACAGCTCAGTCCGGGCTCGCGCGTTAATTCCCCTGCATAAGCGCCGCCCCATCTCATAAATTTTAGTGGAGGAATATGTTTCCCACCTTTATTCGAAAAAGTGTCGTGGCGGTCTGTCTGGCGATGACTTCGCTGATTTCGACCGTCAACGCGATGGCAGCATGTGGAGACGAGCCGCGCTTTAAAGCCGCTCGCAATTTCCTGGTTGGCGCGCTTCCATTTTCTGTCGCGGCAGGCGATCTAAACAGCGACGGAAATCCAGACGTCGCTGTCGCCAACAACCACTCAAGTTTGGTGGCGGTTATTTTTGGAGATGGAACCGGGAAATTCGGCGCGCCAACAACCTACGCCGTGGGGTTGGGGCCGCAACGAATGATTAAAGCGGACTTCAACGGTGACGGACACCCGGACCTGGCCACCGCGAACTACGTGGCCAGCAATGTCTCGGTCCTTTTGAATAATGGTTCCGGCGGTTTCACCGTCACGAGCTACGCGGCCGGCGTGGGTCCGGTTGGGATTGCCACCGCTGACTTCAATGACGACACCAGGCTCGATCTGGTAACTGCTAACCAGGACGCGAACACCGTCGCTATCCTGCTTAACAATGGAAGTGGAGGATTCGGAGCGCCGTCGCATATCGCGTCAGGCGGAACCGGTGTGCGTTCGGTCGCCGCCGGAGACTTCAACAGGGATCTAAAAATCGATCTGGTCATTGCGAATCAGACGACGAACAATCTTTCGATTCTCTTTGGCAATGGATCCGGTGGCTTCGCCGCCCCAGTCAACAAGTCTGCGCCGGCCCCTGTTTTTCTGGCAGTCGGACATTGGAACGGCGACGACAAACTCGACATCGTGGCCACATACAACTTCGGCAGTCTGCTTCCGTTTTTGGGAGATGGCAGCGGGGGCTTTCAGGCGCAACCGCCTCTTGCGGGCGGCCGCGAATATGTCGAGATCAACGACATCAACCTTGATGGCAAAACGGATCTCATCACGACCGGCGATAGCACCGTAAAGGTTTTGTATGGGAACGGAAACGCAGGAGTTACTCAAGTTGTCGATGCTCCGGTGAGCATCGTGCCGCGCGCGCTGGCGGTAGCAGACTTCAATCGCGATTCGATATTGGACGTAGTTGCCGTTGCGACAAACGAGAGCAGCGTCTCGATTGCCCTCGGTGACGGCACCAACAAATTTCGCGTGGCATCGATCATCGCGCCGACGACCTCCCCCATTGGATTCCCCATAACTGCGGATCTGAACGGCGACAACCTGGACGACGTTGCGAGCGTAAGTTTTGGAGAGATCACCATCAGATTGAATACCGGGAACGGAACATTCTCAATTTCGGCTCGATCTACGGGCGCGTCCACTTCAGAGTCGGTCGCGGCCGGAGACTTTAATAACGACGGGCGGCTGGATCTGGCTACTGCGAACCCCGGGCAGAGTAATGTCTCAATCATGTTGAATCTTGGAGGCGGTGCCTTTGGAACTCCCACATTGTTTACGATTAGCGGTAATGGACACGGGATGGCAGTCGCTGATTACAACCAGGACGGCAATCTCGATATAGCTGTGTCTGTTGGCGGAGCAGCGTCCAACAGTGTTCGAGTCTTAACCGGCAACGGGGCGGGAGGTTTTATCCTGACTGCCAGCGTGCCGCTGACCGAAGGCGCCTACAGCATAGTGCGCGGCGATTTCAATCACGATGGAAAAGCCGATGTTGTGACGGGGCATACGTTTGGAAGCGGAACACTGCTCTACGGAGACGGCGCCGGGAATTTCGGAGCGCCCGTACCGCTTCCTGGGATGGTTAGTTCGACGCTTTCCGCGACCGATCGCCTTCAGGCAATCGTCGTAGGTGATTTCAATCGCGACACCATCGACGATATTGCCGTAGCCCCGAATGATCCCTTCAGCGGCAAAGTTTATCTCTCGAATGGAAGCACCGGCTTCAATTCGCCGTTGATCTTCTACGCGGGGGTCTATCCGAAGAGTCTTGCCACAAACGATTTCAACGATGACGGGATTCTCGATCTTGCGGTGGTGGGAGCTTACGAAACGTCGGTTGTCCTCGGAACCGGAACCGGCATGTTCGGCCCGGCAGTTAACTACGCAATCGGGGCGTCCGGCTTACTGACCACTGGCGACTTTGACGCCAACGGATCAGAAGACATTGCGGTGTCCGCCGGCGGGCTTCGCATGATGTACAACTCGTGTGTCGTTTCACGCGCGCTGGAAACGACAGACTTCGACGGCGATGGCCGGACCGATTTCTCGGTGTTTCGTCCGTCTACAGGTTACTGGTACATTTTCCACTCGGCCGATGGAACGATTAAGTCAGTTCCGTTTGGCACCGCGGGCGACATCCCTGTCGCAGGTGACTACGAAGGCGATGGTAAGACGGACGTGGCGGTCTTCAGACCTTCTAATGGAACCTGGTACTACCTCCGCAGCAGCGATGGTCAGTTCGCCTTTCAACAGTTCGGGACAAACGGCGACATTCCGGTTCCCGGAGATTACAACGGAGACAGGCGCACCAACTTTGCTGTTTGGCGACAATCAACCGGCACTTGGTACACGTCACTGGATCCCGCGACGAACTACGGAGCGGTGCCGTGGGGATTTCCAAGCGATGTGCCTACGCCGGCTGATTACGACGGAGACGGACGAACCGACATAGCCGTTTTCAGGCCTTCGAATGCTACCTGGTATTTGGTGCAGTCGACCGAAGGTTATCGAGACCAGGCTTTCGGAGTCGGAACGGACACTCCGGTGCCGATGGATTACGATGGAGATGCGCGGGCGAACTTCGCGGTGTTCCGGCCGTCGACCGCAACCTGGTACACATCGCTGAATCCCGCGACGAACTATGGCGCCGTTTTGTTCGGCCAATCAGGTGACTTAACGGTTCCGGGTTTTTACGATGGCGACCTGCGTGCTGACATCGCTATTTTCCGAAGCGGTCAGTGGTTCTACAAGCAAAGCTTAACCGGGAATATCGGGGGTGTTGGTTTCGGAGTGGCGGGTGATATTCCGGGCAATCTGGCGCCGTAAGCTCCCCTCCTTCTTGGGAGGCGAATCTGCTTTTTCAGAACGTCATTAAGTTAGTCGCCAGTCTTCGACGAGCTTTCGGAACTTCGGAACAAGTTGAATCGCGAAGTTTGGACGCTGAGAAGTTTCTCGTAAGCTCGCAGTCAGGAAGGGGACCCTGTCCCCCCGCCTAAGACACGCAGCTCGATATTTTTAGACCAGAATGGGCTCGCATCTTAAGCGGGGACAGGGTCCCCTTCCCGACTGCGTGTTTACCGTTAGCTGAGTGCCCGCGTTCCCAAGACTTAGTCAGAGCTTGCTGAAGCTTGTCGGACACCGTCTTTGCATGAAGCTCGAACCGTATGTTATCTTGTCGCGCTTTACACACGCCATTTTTTGCCTATACAGGCCTACTTTAAGAGGAGTTGAATAGTTTACGTATGGCTACGCCAAATGGAACCTCAAGTGGACAGAACGGACACGCCGGGCGGGTAGTACAGATTATCGGTCCTGTCGTCGACGTGGAGTTTAGCGAAGGCTACTTGCCGCCGATTTATCAGGCGCTTCGCATCACATCTGAAGGCTTCGATGTTCCGGAGCCTATCAACGTAATCTGCGAAGTTCAGCAGCATTTGGGTGAAGGGCGAGTTCGCGCCGTTTCGATGCTGCCGACCGACGGCATGGTTCGCGGAATGACCGCGACGGATACGGGCGGCCCGATCACAGTGCCGGTCGGAGAAGGCACGCTGGGTCGAGTGATGAACGTCATCGGCGAGCCGGTTGATACCTTGGGACCGGTCACGTTTGAAACCCGCTATCCGATTCACCGCCATGCGCCGCGATTTGACGAACAATCAACCGAGCTCGAAATGTTCGAGACGGGTATCAAAGTCATTGACCTGATCCAGCCGTTCCTGCGCGGAGGAAAAATCGGATTGTTCGGCGGCGCCGGAGTCGGCAAGACCGTTATCGTGATGGAGTTGATCAACAACATCGCGAAAGCGCGGTCCGGGTTCTCGGTGTTCGCCGGCGTCGGCGAGAGAACACGCGAAGGCAACGATCTGTTGCGCGAAATGGTGGAGTCGGAAGTAATTCAGTTTGGCGAGGCTTTTAATAAGAACCTTCACGACACCGGCGAGTTCGATCTCTCGAAAGTCGACATGAAGGCGATCGGCAAGTCGAAGGTGGCCTTGATCTACGGTCAGATGACCGAACCGCCGGGAGCTCGTCTGCGCGTCGCTTTGTCGGGTCTGACTGTGGCGGAGTATTTCCGTGATCAGGGGCTGGACGTGCTTCTGTTTATCGACAACATCTTTCGATTTACGCAGGCTGGTTCTGAAGTTTCGGCGCTGCTGGGTCGAATGCCGTCGGCGGTGGGATATCAACCTAACCTTGCATCCGAGATGGGCGAAATGCAGGAACGAATCACTTCGACCAAGACCGGATCGATCACTTCGATCCAGGCGGTCTACGTTCCGGCGGACGATTACACCGATCCTGCGCCGGCTACAACGTTCGCGCACCTGGACGCTGTCACTGCGCTGTCCCGCCAGATCGTAGAGCTCGGTATTTATCCGGCGGTCGATCCGCTCGGTTCGTCTTCACGAATTCTTGATCCGCGTATCGTTGGTGAAGAGCATTACAACACCGCGCAGGATGTGAAACGAATTTTGCAGCGCTACAAGGATCTGCAGGACATCATCGCGATTCTCGGTATCGACGAATTGTCGGACGAAGACAAGCTGGTCGTCGCACGTGCGCGCAAGATCCAGCGGTTCTTCTCGCAGCCGTTCCACGTGGCGGAACAATTCACGGGTCTCAAGGGCAAGTACGTAAAGCTGGAAGACACGATCAAAGGCTTCCGCGAGATCGTGGACGGCAAACACGACGACCTTCCGGAGCAGGCGTTCTACATGATGGGCACAATCGAAGAAGCCATCGAACGCGGAAAACAGATTGCGGAACAAGGATAAGGAGAAGGAGTCAGAAGTCAGAAGACAGGAGTCAGAATAAGAACATAAAGATCTCTTCTTCTGACTCCTGACTTCTATCTCCTGTCTTCTGTAGTTATGGACCAGATTCAACTCGAAGTAGTCACCCCAGAGCGGCGCGTGCTGGCGGAGCCCGTTGATGCGGTAACCGTGCCCGGCATGAAAGGTGAGCTCGGTATTTTGCCCGGTCACACACCGCTTATTTCGCAACTTCAAACCGGCGTGCTCTCGTACACTCGCGGTGGAGCGACGACCAAGCTTCACGTTTCAGGTGGATTTGTCGAGGTCAATCACGATCGCGTCACGGTGTTGGCGGAAGTGGCAGAGCGACCGGAAGAGATTGACGCGGCGCGTGCGCGGCTGGCGCGTGAGCATGCCGAAAAGACTTTGAGCGCGTGGAGCGGAACCGAAGAAGATTTCGAAGTCGCGCGGGCGCGGCTCGAGCGCTCGATTGTTCGCCTGCAGCTCGCCGCGCCTGGCTCGCCGTCGAGTAGCGATCGTTGATCGGCTAAGTGACCAGAGCCCCGCTTTCAGTCGCTGAACTGCTATTCCTCGGCCCGGTTTCTCAACTTAGTTCACATGCAGTAAGGAAGGGGACAGGGTCCCCTTCCTTACTTGCGTTAGGTAAAGTTTGCAGTAGCTTCCAGGTGCTCGACAAAATCTGCCTTCGATCACGACCCACCTTCAATCACAACTCGCCAGCGATCGCCTCTCGCATCTCCCGCACAGCCCGTTCCAGCCCCGTAAAAATCGAATGCGCGATAATGTTGTGGCCGATATTGAACTCGGTAATCTCTGCGATCGCGGCTACGTCGCCGACATTTCGATACGTCAAACCGTGACCAGCGGCTACATGAAGTCCGTACTGCTTAGCAAGCACCGCCGCTTCGTTTAACCGCCTCAGCTCGTGCGCAGTCCGCATAGCGCCTTCGGAATGATGCGCGCGTGCACCCAACGTCGCGTCCGCGTAATTCGCGGTGCAAAGCTCCACTTGTTGAGCGCCAACTTCACGCGCTGCTTCGATCTGTTGCGCATCGGGGTCGATGAAAATGCTCGCGATTATTTCTGCTTCGCGCAGGCTGGCGATGAATTCGCGAACCGCCGACGAGTTTGCTTGTACGTTAAGCCCGCCTTCGGTTGTTATCTCGTTCGGGTTCTCGGCTACGAGCGTCACGGCATCCGGCAAAACATCCCGCGCGATCTTCAACATCTCGTCGGTCGCCGCCATCTCCACATTCAAATAGGTGACAACAGTTTGCCTCAGCGCGACCAGGTCGCTGTCCTGAATGTGGCGCCGGTCGCCTCGGAGATGCACGGTGATCCCGTCAGCTCCGGCTTGTTCGCACGCCATCGCGGCGGCGACAACGCTCGGCTCGGGAGCACGACGCGCCTGCCGCACAGTGGCAACGTGGTCGATGTTTACATTAAGTCTTGCGCTCATCATCCACCTCGATTAAGAAATCACCTGGCCGCGTCCGCGAGATCAGCGGCGACTTCGTCGGCCAACCCATCTCGTTCGTCAGAATCGCCAGGAACGACTGCGGCCAGCTCTAAACGCGCTTCCTCGATCGCATGATCGTAAACGCCGCGTCGTGCCTGGCCTCGGATCACACGCACCTCGTCAAACATACGCAGGCTGTCACGCATGACGCTCACTTTGCTTCCTTCATTGTGGTCCCAACGCACCGGAATCTCGCGCAATCGCAATCCTGCCCGCTGAGCTATGAAGAGCAATTCGACGTCGAACCCGAACCGCTCAATCGTGGCCGCCTGAATAAGCGGCCGGCAAACATCCAGCCGAAAAGCTTTGAACCCGCACTGCGTATCCCAGAATGGCAAACCAGTAGCCATTCGAACCAGCACGTTAAAAACACGCCCGCCCTGCTCTCTTCGCCAGGGCTGGTGTACTCCAATCAGACTTCGATCAAGAGCGCGAGAACCAAAAGTCAGATCGTATTCGCCGCGCCGGATCGGCTCGACCAGCTTCGGCGTTTCTTCAATTGGCGTGGAAAGGTCGGCGTCTGTGAAAAGCGCGATCGGTGCGTGTGCTGCAAGCAATCCGGTGTGCACCGCGTGTCCTTTCCCGCGATTCGGACTGACGCGTATCACTTTGGCTGATTCAAACTGCGCGGCCGCGATGCTCTCTTCAGCAATATTGATCGTGTTGTCGGTCGAACCGTCGTCAACCACGATCACTTCACCGTCGATTGATTGGGCGCGCAGATAGCCAAAAATTGTAAGAAGAGTTCGGCCCAGTCGCTCGGCTTCGTTGTAAGCAGGGATAATTATCGAGAGGGTTGCGGGCATTCAGAAATAACCTACTGTCGCCACCGGCGCTGAGTTGAAGACCAGAATGGGCCCACAATCGCATGGTGCAGAGTCTCGCGTAACGCATTGCGAATATAGCATACGATGCCTGGCGGCGCGCTTTCGCTTGCCCGCATCAAACTGTACTATAATTCGCGATGGTGGGGTCACATCGAGCGCCGGTCGCAGACTTGAGGTAACAGCTTGGAGCTATTGATGAACAGGAAGTTTGGGATCGTCGCGATCATCGTGATTATTGCCGCGACGCTTGCCGGTGGTTTCTCCCGCCGCGGTATCGGGCGGACGTCGTCATTGCTTTCCAATGCCCCGAACTCGCCGCAGACCATTGAAGGCGATTATCAATCGGCGCTTTCGATCATCGATACAAATTACGCCGGCGAAGTCGATTACGAAAAAGCTACGCAGGCTGCGATTCAGGGCATGCTTTACATGCTCGACCCCCACTCGACCTATTTCACCCGCACAGAATTTCAGAAGCTAAAGGAAGACCAGGATTCCAGGTTTTACGGAATCGGAGTGTCGATCCTGCAACACCGCGACGGCGTTTACATCCAGGCGTTGGTTGAAAACACGCCGGCTGCGCGGAGCGGGCTTCGCTACGGCGATCGCATAATCGAGGTCGACGGTAAAGACGCGCGCGAATGGACCAGCGCTGAAGTTTCCAAGAACGTGCGCGGCGAACGAGGAGTTCCGGTGCGCGTGAAGATCGAACGAGCCGGCTCGGCAGATCCGATGGAATTTACGATCAAGCGCGATGCGGTACCGCTGCCTTCGATCCGAAATTCCTACATGATTCGACCGGGCGTGGGATACGTTGGCTTGACCGGCGGTTTTCAACATACGACCGACGACGAGCTGAGCGAGGCGATGACCAAGTTGAAGTCGCAGGGTATGCGGCAGATGGTTCTGGATCTGCGCGGAAACCCCGGCGGCCTGCTGGATCAGGCGATCAAAGTTTCCAGCCGCTTCATCCCGCGCGGAGAAGTTATTACCTCGGTGCGTGGACGAACAGATTACTCGAGCCCCGACGTTTATCGTTCGATAGGTGATGATACTGAGAACATTTCGCTGGTCGTCCTGATCAATAATGGCTCTGCCTCGGCTTCGGAAATTGTCGCCGGCGCCATTCAGGATCACGGGCGCGGTCTGCTGGTGGGCCAGACAAGTTTCGGAAAAGGTTTGGTTCAGAAGGTCTTTAATCTTCCGTATGGCTCGGGTCTGACGCTCACGACCGCGAAGTACTACACGCCGTACGGTCGGTCGCTGCAACGTGATTATTCCAGCGGATCGCTGTACGACTATTACGTTCGCCACCAGGAAGACGAGGAAGCGAGCGATGCGGCTTCTCAACAAAAAGGCGAGCCGCGACCTTCTCCGTCTGCAAAGCCTTCGCCCACTCCGCCTCCATCTGGCCCTGCCGTTACCACGGCCGCCGGAAGAGTTTTTTACGGCGGCGGTGGAATCACGCCCGACATCGTAGCCAGGCCGCTGGTCGCCACTACGCTGCGAACACGTATTGCCGAGGCCGCGTTCTACTTCACACGTCAGTTGGCCGGAGGCCAGATCGCGGGCCTGGAAGAATATCGTGTAGAGAAAACCGAGTTCGGCAAAAGCCCACGACCGACCGATTATCCAATCAGCGATCGCGTCATCGAAGCCTTTCGAAATTTCCTTGTACGCGAGCCGGCCAACGGTTTGTCGCCATCGCAGATCGAGTCCGAGATGGACTTCACCAAGCTTCGTCTTCGCGACGAGATCATCACCGCCGCCTTTGCGGGCGACGCAGGCAATCGCGTACTGCTGGACAGCGACCCGCAAATCTTGCGTGCACTCGAAGCTCTGCCGGAAGCAAAGCGTCTGGCAGAGAGCGTTAAGCACAGCCCATCGATCGGATAATCACTCAACAAAATGTCCGACAAGCTTTAGCTTGTCGACGACCACGACAAACTAATTCTCTTCAAAAATCGATGTTGCAAAATCCGCCGCGCGCGGTTAGATTGTCGCGGTCAACAAACGTACAAAGGTGTGGGCTCCTCCCGATCAGTTCTGCATGGGTGCGCCTCACCACCGATCAGAATCTTGGAGGGAGATAACAGTGCCGACAGGAACATGTCCGGAATGTGACCAGGAAGTCCACGTCGATACGGATGCGGATAAGAGCGATGTGGTTTCGTGCGAAGAGTGCGGAGCTGAACTTGAGATAGTCGGTCTCGATCCGGTTGAGCTGGATCTGGTCGAAGAGGCTGATCTGGACGACGACGAGGACGAAGACGAGTTTTAAGAACGGTGACAAGTGAAGAGTGACAAGCACCGGCTAATTACCGTCTGACTTGTCACTCTTCACTTGTCACTGCTTTTAGTCACTTGTCCCCGCTCTTGTACCCGGGGCGGCTTTGTCGAACATTCAATCCGCGCGGGCCTTCGATTCGAATCGAGTGAAAGCGACCGTCTTCACGCTTCTCATCTGCCGGATAAAAAGCCAGCACGTACGACGAAATGACCTCCTCGGCCAGCGCGCGAAAGAACGGATCGAAATTCTTGTCGGTAGCGTAAACGTTTATCCCGCCGGTTTTTTCCGTCAACCCACTTACATCCAACGGCGTCGGCAACGGCGCGCGCGAAGTTGAAACTACCATTCTCGAAAACGACGGCAATGTAACCGTGTAAATGCCGACATCAGCAGCGTTGGCGCGCTCGATGACGGTCTGCGGAGAAACCGTATCGCCGACCGGAAAGCCGTCGGAAATCACGACAACTGCGCGCTTCATCAAACGCCGTTCGCGTGTGCGGGGAGCTTTGCGGACCAGCAAGCGGATCGCGTCGTCCACCGCGTCGTAGGCATGCGTCGAAAGTCCGCTCGGATCGCGCGCAATCCGATCAAACGCTTTTTCCAGTTTCTGTCTGTCGTTCGTGAACGTCTGGACTGTTTTGACGTTCATCCCGAAAGTAACAACCGCAAACAGCGAGCTGCGGTCAGCCAATCGATTTGTAAAAGTGCGCACGGCGCTTCGAAGCCGTTCGATCTCTTCCAGTGTCATGCTACCGGAAATATCCAGTGCGAAAACTATTGCGACCGGCCGCAGAGCACCGCCCTTCTTCTCCACATTAAAGAAAGAGATCGGACGCTCGATGCCGTCCTCAAACAGCTTGAAGTCTTCCTGTTTCAGATTTCTTACCGGTTCTCCGTCGGCATCCGTCACTACAACGTCGATCGGTATGAGGTCCGTATCAACGCGCAGGATGTCTTCGACTTCCTGGCCCTGCGAATCACGTTGTTGAGCGATCGGTTGCGCCGGAAAGGTGGATGCGAACAGCAGTATGATCAACAGCGCGGCGCCCGACCACACTCCCCGCCGAGCTCCGCGGCGCTTACGTTTGTTTGAGGATTCCGACATAGCAGGCAACATGGTTAGCGAGCCGGCGCATCAATCTATGTCTGACAAACTTCAGTTTGTCGAAGGCGTGCGACAAACTGAAGTTTGTCGGACATTTGCCATGTTACAATAACGACCTTAATTCAACTTCATGTTCGACGCTTAGCGTCTATTACGAGAGCGAATTCAATGAGTTTCCGAAATTACATCGCTATCTTTTTATTGTTGGTTCTTTCCGCCCCAATCGCATTGGCACAGGACCGTTCGAACGGTAGTTTAAAGGGAAAGATTAGCGTCGAAAAGGGTTCGGCATCGGGTATCAGCGTTTCCGTCGAGCAGGACGAACGCGAGATTGCGAGTACAACCACCGACAAGAAGGGTGCGTTTCGTATCGACGGCTTGAAACCGGGAATTTATGACGTAACTTTTCGCAAGACCGGTTTGAGTACGGCGAAGCTTTCCAGGGTCGAAGTGCTTGCCGGAAAGACCCGCGAGCTAAACAAGAACCTGATTATGCCGGTCGATGAAGGATCGCTGGCGGTTCTTCGAGGCAGCGTGTTCGACCCGATCGGACGCAGCGTTCGCGGAGCAAAGGTTGAGTTGGCTCGCGTGGAACCCGACGGCTCAGCCAGGAAGATTGATGGGCGACTTTCGGACGAAAGCGGACAGTTCGTGTTTCGTCTTTTGCCTGACGTCGCTAAATACCGAGTGACTGTCAGCACCGAGGGTGCTGAAACGGTGTCGAAAGAAGTTGAAGTCGACGGCGCTGCTGTTTATCGCGTCGCGATTTCTCTGAAGCCAGCCACGAATTGACTGCGGGCTGGACCGGCGCTTCGATGAGTGAATCCAACCCACCCAAAACTCAAAAGAAGCAGGATGAATTTCTAACTGCGCGCCAGGTGGCAGCGATCCTGCAAGTGAGCCAGGCTACAGTCCGGCGTCTGGCCCAAACCGGACGCATCCCATCGATCCGACTTACCTCAAGGCTGCTGCGATTCCATCTTCCCACAGTTCGCGCCGCGCTAGATGCCGAAGCGAAACGTTCACGGCGTCCGCATATGGACGACGACGCGTTCGACGACGGGCAACTTTCCTTTGCAGACCTTCCGGGAGCGAATAGCTTTGAGAGCTGAGGTCAGATGCTGGATGTTAGATGTTAGTAAAAACATGTACATCCAGCCTTTCAGATTTGCTTTCACGTGTTTAGAGAGATCAGATGTAAGAAGTCGGTGGTTTTACTAACATCCAGCATCTGACATCTCACCCCCGCTTCCTTGCCGCCGATTTCACCAGCGTGCTGACGTCCACCCATTGTCCATCTCGTTTGATGTAGACGCGCGGTTGTCGAATCGTGAAATTCTTTGCGAAGCCGGGATTCGCTTTTAGAAACTGTCGCACCGTCGCGGTATCGCCGGTTGCCACTCGCCATCGTCCGTCTTCGCGAATCAAGTATTGCTGCGCGACGATCTTTCCATCGCTTTCCACCGGTTTTCGCACGCGTCCGTACATCACCGTGTCCACCACGGCGAAGTCGCCCGACGTTCGCACAGCGCCGACTTCCATCCGATCCAACTCGTACATATCGCGCGTGCGTTGAAGCATCCCGGTGAATCGGTCGCGTGAGATCCGCCGTTGCGAGTTTGAAGGCAGCGAATCGTAAAGCGAGCTGTACTGGCCCGACTTCAACTGCTGAAATACCCGCTCGACAACGCCGCGCACCTCGCGTTCATTTGCTCCCACCGCAGCAGAGGCGGTCGAGCTGCCCCCAGTGATAGCAGTGATCCCAACCATCAAAGCAATCACGACCGCCGCATAAATTCTATTCCTCATCTTGATCTCCCGAAATCTCGTCTCGCGAATTAGATGCATTCTCGCTCCCTGCGTTCGCCGACGTTATTCGCGAGCGCAGTCCCAGGAACCAAGCCACCAGACCAAGCGCTCCGCCGACAAACGCAGCATCGTATCGGCCGCGCACCAGCAACACGCCGGCGGCGACCATGCATAAAGTTGCGACGATTATCCAAACGCGTTCCATATCACTCTGTCCGACAAACTTCAGTTTGTCGCTGACGTCGGTTCAGTTCAACTTACTGAGGAAACGACAAACTGAAGTTTGTCGGACATTTCCTCACCTAACAGTCGCGGGAATGATGATATCGATCGTACGCGGCGGATAACAAACGTGTTCGTCGCACGGTTGAATCTTCAGTTTGCCGGCCAGTTTGCGAACGCCCACTCTCGTGTTCACTTCCGCCTTGAACTCCTGTCGAATCGTGGCATCACCTTCGTAGACGGCGATCGGTTCCTCCGAGAACTCGAACTTTTTGGTAATCGAGGGCGGGTAAACAGTCTTGCCCGGTGTGACGCCTTCGCCCGCATCAACACTTAACGCGGTCGCTATCTGATATTTCGACGAAGGGTTTCCGTTGATGTGATAGCCCTTCGCGATTATTAGCTTGATCCACGCTTCGGCTGTACCGCCTGCCAACAAATCTACGGCCTGTACATTCACTACGACCACGTCGTCGGGCGGCGCTTTGTCTTCGGGCAATGTCGATGAAGCCGGCGCAGGCGTCGTTGTATTAGCGGTCGGGCTGGAAGCCGCGGTCGGTTTATTCTCGCTGCGGTTACAACCAGCCAGAAGGAAAGCCGCAGCGCACATGCAAACGAATGCGATGATGATTCGATTCATAATCGTCACAATTGTCCTCGTTAACTTAGTATTCGATCAGGATTGAGACACTACCTTGCCGCCGAAGAAAGCGCGAACGGCCGCGAACATCTTTCGAATTCGGCGAACGACTTTGGGCAGGATCCAGACAAGTATCAAGAGGAAGATCAGGATTACGCCGAGGATAACCACCGGATGAAGAACAGCAAAGATCACTGCTCCGATCGCGAAGACATCTTCGACGATCGACAAGATCCAGTTCGTTACCGGCTCGGGGCTGGTGTTCGCGGCCGCGCGAACGGTTGCTTTGGTTCCGTGGGTTGAAAGCGCCAATCCTCCGCCGATCAAAAAAGCCACGACCTGAACCGTCGGATTCAATTCAGTGGTGGCGGCAAGCGCGATGACGGCGCCGGCCGGAACGCGTATGAACGTATGGATGGCGTCCCACACTGTGTCTACGTATGGAATCTTGTCGGCGACGAATTCGATGACGTAAAGAGATAAAGCAACGCCGATGATGATCCAGTTATCAAGGACCTCGAGCCCGCCCGGGAGCTTCGCCAAGCCGTAGCGCTGGAGCAGACCCAGAACAGCGACCGTCGCGTACAGATTAATGCCTGCTGTCCACGCCGCGCCGAGCGCAACTCCAAGAATCGGAATGATGTTCATCGATTTCGCACACCCAGCGGAAAGTCGTGAGCTAGTCTAAAACCTGGTTGGTATGAAAGCATGGATCTCCCGCAAAGGCGCAAAGGCGTTGCGCAGTGCTCTACTTTGCTGATTTCTTTGCGCCTTTGCGCCTTTGCGGGAACCTGTGTTTTTGTCGCTAAATTAAAACTTGATCCATCATCCGCCATAACTGAAACCAGACCAGCGATCACCCCTCTTCCTC
Source organism: Pyrinomonadaceae bacterium (assembly GCA_963702045.1). GTDB lineage: Bacteria > Acidobacteriota > Blastocatellia > Pyrinomonadales > Pyrinomonadaceae > JACMLC01. The sequence goes on along the minus strand of OY969701.1, from coordinate 1,224,306 downwards.
TTCTTCCTCCATTCCATCCTTGTCGGGTCGCTTGATCCCAAATTTCTCCAGGCGATATTGCAGAGTTCGAAAAGTCAGCCCCAACAGCTTTGCAGACTTCGTAATGTTGTAATCCGTCTGCTCCATCGCCTGCATGATCAAGCTGCGTTCGACTTCTTCAAAGGCGATGCCGCCGGCCGGCAGCTTGAAAGCAGTCTCGGAAACCGGGCGCGATTCCTGGCGAACCTCAAGCGGTAGATCTTCGATCGTGATCAGATCGCCCTCGCAAAGCAATATCGCGCGTTCAATTGCTGACTCGAGCTGTCGCACGTTCCCCGGCCAACTGTAGTCCTGCATCAGCCGTTTTGTATCGGCGGTCAGCCCTCGAACCAGCCGCGAAGTGTTGCGCGTGTGCTTCTTCAGAAAGAAATCGATCAACACCGGAATGTCGTCGCGTCGTTCGCGCAACGGAGGAACGTCGATCGAAAGAACGTTGATGCGATAGTAAAGATCGTCGCGGAAACGCCCGTCGGCCACCATCGCTCGAAGATCTCGGTTCGTCGCTGCAACAACGCGAACGTCGATCGGTATCTCGCGTGTTCCGCCGACGCGACGGATTTCGCGTTCCTGAAGTGCGCGCAGCAGCTTCGCCTGCATGGCTATGTCGAGCTCTGCAATCTCGTCCAAAAAGAGCGTGCCGCGGTCGGCGACTTCGAACAACCCCTTCTTTTCCGCGTGCGCTCCGGTGAACGATCCCTTCTCGTGACCGAACAATTCCGATTCAAGCAGGTTCTCGTTGATGGCGGCACAGTTGACGGCCTGGAACATCTCGGCCGACCGCGGGCTCTGGTTATGAATCGAGCGCGCGATCAGCTCTTTTCCTGTACCTGATTCGCCGCGAATCAAAACGGTCGAGCTCGAACGGGCGACCTTGAGAATCATCTTTTTAACCGACTCCATTTCAGCCGAAGCCGAGATGATCTCGGTATCCAACGCGTCCAGCTTGGTCAGCGCCCGCTTTATCGTCGCCAGCAGAGTTTCCTTGTCGTAAGGTTTTTGAAGGTAGTCGAACGCCCCGCGTCTGAGCGCGTCCTTCGCGGATTCAATTGATCCGTGCGCGGTAAGTAGAATGACAATGATCGACGAGTCCTGAGCGACCAGTTGCTGCAACAGCTCGATGCCATCCATCCCGGTCATTTTCAGATCCGACAACGCCAGATCAAAGCGGCGATCGGCAGCGAACTTCAACGCAGCTTCACCCGATGAAGCTGTCGTGACGTCATAGCCCTCGCTGGACAAAATCATCTCCAGAATTTCGCGCTGCGCTTTTTCGTCGTCAACTACAAGTATGCTTTTTCGAGCCATTGGTATCAGGGATGAAGCGGAATGCTCTGCTCAAAAAGCGGTCGGCCGAGCAAACTGATTTTCAACCTTCACCCCTCCTTTCTGTTGGTAAAGTGATCGTAAATGTAGTGCCGTGGCCTAACTCGGATTTTACTTCAATCGTGCCGCCGTGATCGTCTACGGCCTTTTTGACTATCGCCAGGCCCAAACCGGTGCCGGTTTCCTTGGTAGAGAAGTACGGTTCGAAAAGATGTGAGATGCTTTCGGGCGCGATTCCCTGGCCGGTGTCCGCGATTTCAACCAGCGCGCTTCCGCTTTCAACATCGTTCGAGATTGTAACGATCAAGCTTCCTCCGTTTCCATCGATAGCCTGAAGCGCATTTATGTAGAGATTCGTAAACGCCGAGCGCAACGCTTCCGGATCGCCGAGCACGAACGGAACATCGCCGGTCTGTTCAACCTTGGTCTCGACGCCGTTTTCTGTCGCCTGCACTTCGAACAAACGCATGGCGTCTTCGGCGGTCGCTCGCACATCCAGCGGACGGAGTTCCAACTTCGCGGGACGAGTGTAATTTAGAAACTCGGAGATTCGATTATTGATCCGCGCGACTTCCGCTTTTAACTGGACGGCGAGTCGATCAAACGTCGCTCGCTGTTCAGCATCCTTCGGAGCAAAAGCGGTGCGCAGGTGATCGAGCGTTAGATTGATGTAATTCAGCGGATTTCGGATTTCGTGCGCGATGGCCGAAGCGAGACGGCCGATCACGGCCGATTGTTGCGCCTGGTTAAGCTGGGTTTCGAGCTCTCGCGTTCGCCCCAGCCCGGCGATCATCTCGTTGAATCGAGACGCGAGTTGGCCCATCTCGTCGTGGCGATCAGCGCCGGGTACGCGAAAGTCCAAATCGCCCGCGGCAACGCGTCGAGCCGAGTCCGAAATAACGTTGATCGGTTTCGTAAACCGCCACACCAACAACGCGGTGATAAGCGAGGCGAAGAGAAGTACGGCAAGCGTGTAGATCAGCGGACGCGCCGCGGCACGATTCCAGAGTGGCTTACGCTCGCGTTCTGATTTCAAAACCACGATGACATAACGCCGGCCGTCTTCGGTCTCGAGCGAAAATGCGTGAGACTCGCCATCCAGGCCCGCCTGCGCGCCTGCGGTCGGAAAAGGAACATTCTCCTTGGCCAACCGTCCGGCCTGCATCAACGGTGGAAGATTTGTCATCTCCCAAAGATAGCGATATTCGTAAGTTCCATCGGCCGCGCGTTTCGGAAGATATTCCCCGGTCAACGTGTCGATCACTCGCCAACTGTCGTCCACAATTACGATGTTGGCGACTCGGCCTCTCTCGGCGTCGAGCAACGGCTCGTTCTCGTTCTGCCGAAGTTCCTTCAGCCGTTCCTGGCTGGGTATGCTCTTAACACCCAGAGCGACTCCGGCAATCAATGCCTGTTCCTGGCGTTCTCGCGTGCGAGCATTTTTCCTTTCCGCTAGCACGTTGAGGTAGTACTGCACGCCGAGCGTGGTTATCAGCAATGCCGCCAAAACCAGGAGCAACCGTGTGCGAAAGCTGTAGTAGAATTTTCGTGCGCCCATCGCGGCCTTTCAGATGTCAGATGCTGGATATTAGATGTTAATAGAGCGAGACTTAGAGTACGACTAACATCTAATATCCAGCATCTGACATCTGATTTGGGATCCCAAAAACCCGTTGCCGTTCATGAATTCAGATGTTATAGTTGCGGCGGTCTCGATGCAAACTCCCCAGAGGCCGCCTGAAGGGAACTCTCCCTCCTCCCAATGTTTAAGACCGAAGGTCGTAAGAATCAGAAGATTGAAAGAGTGTTTTTTGATGCAGGCTTTTAACCCTTCGAGTTTGGTCTTAACAAGCACATTCGGCGAAACGCGCCGCAATGTCACCTGCGCGAACCCGCAATCGCGTCATGTCGTGAACGAGGGATGGCTGCCCGCAACGCCCCCTGCGAGCTTGCCTTTTGATTCAATGGACATTCTTCAGCGAGGCTTTGCCGATGACCCAAATGATTTGCACCCCTACACGCCGGCGCGTTGCGCTTTCCTTCTTTCTATTTTCAGCACTTCTATTAATCGGCGCCACGTCCCCCGCCAATGCCCAACGACGGTCAGCTAAGAGTAAGGCCCCTTCCAAGTCGGCGGCCAGGAAAACCACAAACAAGTCTGTCAAGAACGCGCGAGCGGACAAGCGGCGCGGCGTTTCGACAAAGAGCGCCAAGGCCGGCAAACGATCGGCAAAGAAAACTGCCGTCGCCAGGAGAAACGATCGACCGGTGTCGCGCCGCCAGCGTGCCGCGGAATCGCGTCGCTCGCTTGCGCAACGTAGGAGAGAAGCCCGCGAAGCTGCACGACGCGCAGAAATCGCGCGCCAGGCTGCGATTGCTCGTCAACGTGCGATCGAACAGGCATTGCGAGACGAGGTCGCCGCGAACATCGCGCGTGACATGACCGTCGGCGAAGACATGGAAGTTCGTCGCGCCGCCGTTGCCGCGCTCGGCAATTTGGCCGGAACGGTGGTCGTGATGGATCCCAGGAACGGCAAGGTGTACACCGTCGTCAATCAGGAATGGGCGCTGCGTAAAGGCTACAAACCGTGTTCGACCATAAAGCTGGTGACCGGTGTCGCGGGTCTTTGCGAAAACGTGATCGACCCCATGACCCAGGTTTCCGGACGCGGAGTTGACCTGACTGACTCGCTGGCTTATTCCGACAATCCTTTCTTTCAAAAGGTGGGCGGCACCGTGGGATTCGAACGCATCCTCGATTATGCGCGCGATCTGGGGCTCGGCGAACGAACCGGAATTAATTATCCGAATGAATCCGCCGGACGAGTCCCGCTCTTCAAATCTGGTTGGGCAGTGAACCGCATGTGTTCGCACGGCGATGACTTTGAAGTTACTCCGGTTCAGTTGGCGACGCTGGTCTCCGCGATTGCAAACGGCGGCAACCTGCTGACTCCGCATGTTCCGCGCACCCCGCAGGAAACGGTTAAGTTCAATACAGAGGTCCGCCGCCGAGTTAAGGTGCCCGAAGAGAATCTCCGTCGGATGATCCCGGGCATGATCGGCGCCGTCAATTACGGCACCGGCCGGGGCGCGTATGACGCAACCCAGACAGTGGCCGGGAAAACTGGAACCTGTATCGGACAGGGCGGTTGGTTAGGACTTTTTACTTCATATGCGCCGGTTAACGATCCGAAGCTTGCAGTCGTCGTGGTAATACGCGGCGCCGGCGCGCGAGGAAAGACCGCGGCCGCGGTTGCCGGGAAGATCTTCCGTGGATTGCATTCCCGTTTTGGCACGCCGATCAACATGCAGTACGCCAACACACCGGGCTCGTTGGTTCCGAAACCGAAGGTCGATCCGAAGACCGCGATCGTGAGCGACGAACTCGATCCGGCCGAAGCGGCCAGGAACAACCCGGATCTGATGGACGAGACGAATTCGGCGAATAATTCGCGTGGTACCGTGAAAAGCGTTCTGATGCCCGTGCCAGCCAGATCGCCCGAGCCGAGGTCGACGACTCCATCGCCGGCAAAGGACTCGCCCGACGCGCAGAGGCCACGTCGCGTAGTCACAAATCCATAGCAGCTACGCCAAATTGGACAGCCTGCAAACCGATCCGCGCCGGACTTTCGTACAGTTAAAAGACTAACGAGTTCGGCGCGGATTTTTGTTTACAAGCTTCAAAAGCTTGGTATTGCTTGCCTGATTCTGGCCTTGACACCAAGGCGACGGTTGCAGGATTATGCGCGGAAGCATCACCCGGCTTCAAAGAGTATTGCAGACAGGTTGCGGGTTCTTTCCTATTGAGCGTACCGCCACCAGAATCGGCCAACCGTCGGCCGACGCAACTGCATCTGAATCTGCGCGATGCAGGAACGCTCGCTCGTAACAAGCCCCCGGATGAGCTGCTCGACAATCAGGTTTAGAATTCGCTTAGAGGAGACGCGACTAATGAAGAAGTTAATTCAACTGTTCACACTCAGCGTGATGGCGGTGATGCTGGCGGTTCCCGCATTTGCGCAGCAGCCGGCCGGATCGCCTGCGGCCGCCGCAGCACAGGAAGACCCTGACGCCAAGGCTGCCCTTTACAAGAAGTATCTTGATAACTACAAGACCAATCAACCGGTCGCGTACGACGCCGCCAAGGAATACGTCCAGAAGTATCCCGACGATGATCCCGCGATTATTACTTATCTGAAGACCTTCATCACCAAGTACGAAGAGGGTACGCGCGGCCAGAACTTTACTAAGCTCCTTACCGACAAGAAGTGGGCCGAAGCTTTCGCGCTCGGCAAACAGATTGCGGCATCAAAACCTGAAGACCTTGGCACTCATCTCAATACGTCATGGGCTGGATTGCAGCTTGCGCTTAGCACCAACAGCAGCAACCCCGAGGCGGCCAGCTTCGCAAGTAAAACGATCCAGATGATCGAGAGCGGAAAGACCCTCGAAGCGGGGAAACCGTATGCCGATAAGGATAAGCAGGAAGCGTTGGGATGGCTCAATTTCTCGCTCGGCTTTAACGCGCTGAAAGCTAACCGGCAGAATGAGGCGGCCAGTTACCTTATAAAGGCCGTTCAGACTGAAGGCACGACCAAAGCCAATCCCACTGTATACGCTCAGTTGGCTGCCATTTACGAAGGTGAGTATGGCCGCCTGCAAGAGAGTTACGATGCGAAGTTCAAAGACCAGCCTGAATCCGAGGAAAGCAAGGCTGCTCTCCAACAAGTGAAGCAGTTCCTCGAGCCGATGATCGACGCCTATGCGCGCGCGGTTGCTTATAGCGGCGATACTCCCGGCTACCAACAGGTGAAAACCGCATCGAAGCAGAGGTTGGACGAGCTGTACAAGTTCGCCAGAGGCTCGGTCGACGGTGTCGATGCGTTAGTTGCCGGTGTCAAGACCAAGCCGATACCGCCGCAACCCAACGCGCCGACAATCAGCGCTCCTGCAACGTCGACCACAACCACGGGAACGTCGACGACGCCGACGGGTACGCAAACTGGCGCGACTACGCCGGCGACGACTACGCAGCCGGCAACCACGACTCCGACGACGACCACACCGGACACTAAAACGCCGGCGACAACGACGACGGGCACTAAGCCGGAGGAAAAGAAACCGGCGACTACCACGCCCGCTACGCCGAAGAAGCGATAACGCTTTAGTCCACCGCGCTCCTTTGTTACTGAGCAGCCAAACGCCGGATGCATCTCTTGTTCGAAGATGCATCCGGCGTTTGTTACAATCACCGCCTTGAAACTCGCAGACCAATCATCAACCGATCTTGACGCGCTTGAAGAGCTGATCGCGTATCGCTTTAACGATCGCGCATTGCTCGAGCGCGCGCTCACCCACCGGTCATGGGCCCACGAAAGCGTTGCCGCGGGCCACGAAGACGAGGCGCGCAGTCTGCATAACGAGGTATTCGAGTTTGTGGGCGACTCTGTTCTGGGATTGGTCGTCGCCGACTATCTTTTCACCTCCTATCCGACAAGCACCGAAGGCGAGCTGTCGCGCATGAAGCACCGGCTGGTGAGCGCGGCGACGCTGGCCAAGGCGGCTGAGCGATTGTCGCTCGGCCGATTTCTTCGGGTTGGTCGCGGCGAAGAGAAGACCGGCGGGCGTCGTAAATCCGCGTTGCTGGCGGACGCATTCGAAGCGGTTTTGGCAGCAGTATTTTTCGACGGAGGCTTTTCGGCGGCGCAGGATTTTGTGAATAACGCGTTGGGTGACGAACTGGCCTTTGTTGATCCCGAACGCGCTGCCGCGGCGGATTTCAAGACGCTGTTGCAGGAACGGCTCCAGGCGAAACAGGGTGATCATCCTCAGTACGACGTGATCGAGACCACAGGGCCTCCGCATCGCCGTGTGTTTCTGGTCGAAGTGAAATGGAGCGGCGGCAGCGTTCGAGCAAAGGGCCACACAATAAAAGCGGCTGAGGCCAGCGCTGCGCGAAACGCGCTCGAACAGATGGACGAGAAATCGGACAATGGCGACGCGTAAAGAACCGGCGCCAATGTCGCTCGACCGCTTAACTTGACCGGCGCATAGACCTTCTCTAGGATGTTTTTTAATGAACGATGAATCGACGACGACAGAAGTAGCAGAGCCGACACCGGCGACAGAAGGACCCGCGACGGTGGGTGTTTCTAGCGTGCGCGCGACCGAAACGAGCCCGAACGGAAACAAGACTGACGAGAAAGCGAAGCCGCATACTCATCCCGGTCCGCCCAAGAGTTTCATCCGCGAGTATTTCGAATCGGGGGTCGTGACGATAATCATGGCGGTGTTCGGCATGACGTTCATAGTTCAAGCCGTCAAAGTGCCGACCGGTTCGATGCAGAACACGATCACGATCGGCGATCATCTGCTGGTTAATAAGTTCATCTTTGCGCCTGGTCCAGCGCTTCCCTTCCTTCCGATGCGCGAGATACGCCGCGGCGACATCATCGTTTTCAAGTATCCAGGTAACCCCAAAGACCCCGAGGGAGACCGACGTCCGGACAATATTCCTTACAAGACGAATTACGTTAAGCGTGTCATTGGATTGCCCGGCGAGGAACTGGAGATTCGCGGCGAAAGAGTTTTGATCAACGGCCAGGAGCTTCCCGAATATCGAATCAGCGCTGAAGACCACGCCGACGACCCGAGAACTCGGGATCAGGCCGAAGACAAACAGCCGCTAACCATACTTCCGAATCAGGAACCGAGACGAGGCGAACCGTACAACGTCTTCTACAGCCTCCACAGCGGGATCGAGGATACCGGCGAGAAATTCAAAGTGCCCGACAATTCGTATTTTGTGATGGGCGATAATCGCTACAACAGTCTTGATAGCCGTTCGTGGGGATATGTTCCGCGCGAGCTGGTCGTTGGTCGGGCGATGTTCGTTTACTGGTCGTACGACGAAAGCGCGCCGTCGAGCGGAAATTTCCTGGTCGACTTTTTCCGCAACACGCGATGGAATCGAACCGGCACGCTGATCAAGTAATCTTACAATTCTTAAGGGGAATTTTTGAAAGCTCGGCGCCGTTGCCGGGCTTTTTCGTTTGCCATTTCGGCGACAGGGTTGGCCCCATCACCTCCGTAATGCATAATCCTGAGCAAGCGAGAGGAGATTGGCTGCGGTGTGGAAACCACCTGGAATGACCTGGATGACGCTGGCAAAGCGCGTCTGGAGCGAGATGCAGAACGACGAAGTCTTCGGGCGCGCCGCTCAGCTTTCGTATTACTTCCTGCTCGCCCTCTTTCCGCTGCTACTCTTTCTCACCACGTTGCTTGGCTATTTCGCTGATACCGGAACAGAGTTACGCGACAGCCTGATCGGGTATCTGGGCAAGGTGATGCCTACCTCCGCTACCGATTTGGTTCACACAACGGTTGACGAGATCAGCAAGTCGGCGGGCGGGGGGAAACTGTCGTTCGGTTTGATTGCAACTCTCTGGGCGGCGTCGAACGGGATGGGAGCGATCTCTGACTCGCTAAACGTAGCCTACGACGTGCGCGAAAAGCGTCCGTGGTGGAAGGTACGACTCGTCTCCGTAGCGTTGACGATCACACTGGCGATCCTGATCATCTCGGCGCTCGTGCTTTTGCTTTATGGAGGAGAGATCGCGCAGAAGATCGCTGAGAACTTCGGGTTGGGAGGCTACTTCACAGTCGCCTGGAAGATAGTTCAGTGGCCGATTGTGTTGGGCTTTGTTCTTTTCGCGTTCAGCCTGATCTATTACTTCGCGCCAAACAGGCGCGGGCAAAAATGGGAATTGATCACGCCGGGTGCTGTAATCGGACTTCTGCTGTGGCTGATTGTTTCCTTCGCCTTTCGAACCTATCTTCGATATTTCGATTCGTATAGCGTCACATACGGCGGCCTGGGTGCGGTGATAATAATGATGCTCTGGTTCTACTTGACCGGAGTCGCGATTCTCATCGGCGGCGAAATTAATTCGGAGATTGTGTTGGCCGAGGCCCGAAGCCGCGATAAGCCGGACGAAGTTGAGAAGCAGGATAGGTGAGAGATCGGTTCGCAGACTTTGAAGGTATGTTCGACTCCAGTTTGATAAAGATAACCCCCGAGATCGAATCGGCAATCAACGAAAATCGCCCTGTCGTCGCGCTGGAATCGACGGTGATTGCGCACGGATTGCCGCGGCCTACTAACCTTGAAACGGCACGACGGCTTGAACAAATAGTTCGCGACGGCGGCGCGGTTCCGGCGACAGTAGCAATCCTGTCCGGCCAACTCCGCGTGGGATTGGATGATTCAGAACTCAATTTCCTGGCGCACTCCGAAGATATTCACAAAATTAGCCGGAGAGATTTGCCGCTCGCGGTCGCGCGCGGATGGGATGGCGCGACCACGGTCGCGACGACGATGTGGATCGCGCGACAAGCAGGTATTTCGGTATTCGCCACGGGCGGTATCGGCGGCGTTCATCGTGGAGCGCTGCCTGACGTCTCCGCTGATCTTCCTGAGTTAGCAAGCAACGCAATGATCGTTGTTTGCTCTGGTGCGAAAAGTGTGCTGGACCTGCCCGCGACACGCGAGTGGCTGGAAACAAACGGAGTGACCGTGCTCGGTTTCGAGTGCGATGAGTTTCCCGCTTTCTACTCAAGGCAAAGCGAATTGCCGGTCGACGCGAGAGTCGACACTGCCATCGAGGTAGCGCAGATTGCCCTGGCGCGAAACAGGCTCGGACTGAACGCAGCCACGTTATTGACTGTTCCGATTCCAAGCGAGGCTGAAATTCCCGCTGACGAATTGCGCGCCACGCTTGAAGAAGCATTGCTCGCTGCCGAGCGTGACGGAATCACCGGCCGCGACCTGACTCCGTTTCTGTTGTCGCGTATGTCAGAACTGAGCGACGGCGCCACGTTAAAAGCCAACATAGCGCTGCTTGAAAACAATGCGCGCGTCGCCGCCGAAGTTGCATCCGCGCTCTCCGCCGTACCTTCGGCCTAACGAATCGAGTCAAGACGGCTTCGTGCTTCCTCAGCTTCCCTACTCCGCGGATACCGCCGCAACAATTCCTGCCATGCGTCTCCGTCATAGCGATACTTCTTCGACGATTGTTCGAAAACGAAGTGTACGTTCTGGCGGCTGTAGCGATCGAGCCCGCTGTAGTTCATGAAGTAACCGACCGATGACACGCCGGAGCTGCTCAGCTCTGCGCCAAGCTTTCGGTTGGCTTCGCGTGATAGCTTCTCGGCGGCCTCTTCAGCCGCATTTCCCAAAATCACCAGGACCGCCGGACGATGCGAGGAACGCGGAAAGACATCCAGGAAAATCACAGCGCGAGCGATTTGATCGAAGTCTTTTGAAGCGATTATCAATTTCAGCAATCGTTCATCGTCGCCGCGTTGGTTCGAGACGATTGCCTCTCGCTGAATCCAACCTCGCGTACGCCGAGTCACCGCGACGCGACAGAACATGGTGCCGTCCGACACGCGCTTCGTGTTCAGCATCGTGACCCGCCGTCCACGGCTCAGCCGTTTTAGCATCGGCGCGTCAAATCCGGGACCGTCGCGCAAGACAGCAAGCCTTTCGTCCACCACTACGAACCGATGACCGACCGCGGCTCGATCGCGTCGTTGAGCTTGTAAGTCATGCGGCAAAGCCGACAGCGCGAACGACAGCAGCAGATTTAGAGCAAGCAAACAGAGCTCTCTCTTTTGAAAGCAGGGTGTCGTCATGGGATTGGTTCTTTCGTGAGGTGAAGCTAAAGGCCAGGCGATGGTTCGCGGTCGCGTCGGAGTTGGTTCTAGCGAGAGGCGCGGCGACGAGTCGCAGTCGAAAGTGGTGTGCGTCTAACTTTGGCATCGGCGGCAGAAATTCGCTGTTGCACGCCGTTGTGGTGGAAGTGACAGATGGCTACGGCCAACGCGTCGGCAGCGTCATGCGGTTCTGGGATCTTATCGAGCGAAAGAAGCACGCGCACCATTTCCTGCACCTGACGCTTTTCCGCATTGCCGTAACCGACGACGGTCTGCTTTATCAATCGCGGGCTGTATTCGCGTATCTCGAGGCCTCCGCGTTCACCGGCCAGCAATGCAACGCCGCGAACCTGCCCGAGCTTGAGCGCCACCTTGACGTTGGCTGCATAGAAAGCCTCTTCGATCGACATGCAATCAGGCGCGAACTTTTCGAATATGTCTGCCAGCCCGTCGCTGATTCGTAAGAGTCGAGCCGAGAAGCGATCGCCGGATTTGGACTTGATCGTGCCGAACTCGACAAGCTGGTATCGCCTGGCATCGCCTTCGACGATTCCCCAGCCCATCGTTTCGCTTCCCGGATCGATTCCAACGACTCGCATAAGGGCGGTTTTAAGTTCTTGGGTCTTGGGTTTTAGGTTTTGGGTTTTGGGTTTTGGGTTTAGTTATTAGTTCTTAATATCTTGGTTGTCAAAACACTGTGACTTCTCGTCAGCGAAAATCCAAAACCAAAAGCCTAAAGCCCAAAACCAAAAGCCTAAAGCCCAAAACCTAAAACCAATAACTAAACACCCTAATAATCCGCACTATTCCATCTCAGCTTCATCAATATCAAAATTCGCCGAGACCTTTTGAACATCGTCGTGGTCTTCCAACGATTCCATCAGCTTTAACATCTGCTTCGCTTCATTGCCCGCAAGCTTGACGTAATTTTGCGGGATCATCTCGACCTCCGCGAGCTGCGGTTCGATGCCGGCGTTCTTCACGGCGGTCAAAACCGTATCGAAGCTTTCCGGCGCGGTGATGATCTCGAAGTTGTCCTGATCGTCCTTCAAATCTTCAGCGCCCGCGTCGGTCACAATCTCGAATAGCTCATCTTCCGACTTCGCGGCTTTATCTACGACAATGTAGCCCTTCTTATCAAACAAAAAACTAACCGATCCAGCCGTGCCCATGTTCCCGCCGTTCTTTGAAAAAATATGACGAATCTCCGCGACCGTTCGGTTTCGATTGTCGGTCATCGATTCGATCATGATCGCGACTCCGCCGGGCCCATATCCTTCGTAGGTGATCTCGTCGTAGCTGACTCCCTCGAGCTCGCCGGTTCCGCGTTTAATGGCGCGGTCGATTGTATCGTTTGGCATGTTCGCCGCTTTGGCGTCCGACACGGCTTTTCGCAGACGAGCGTTTGCGGCGGCGTCACCGCCACCGGTGCGCGCAGAGACGGTTATTTCCTTGATCAGTTTTGTAAAAACCTTGCCGCGCTTGGCGTCGAGCGCGCCCTTCTTATGCTTGATTGTATGCCACTTCGAGTGTCCGGACATTAAGATTGATTCCTTCGAAATGAGTTGAACTAAGGTGGAAGTGGACTATATCACGCGGATTTTGCTGGTCGCAACCGGATGGATTTTTTGACTGTTGGTCAGTTTAAATTCAAACTCTAAGAAAGATCATCGAGGACCTATTAACCACGAAACACCACGAACGAGCCATTCACGAAATCACACGAAAACTCAACACGTTTCGTGTGGCTTTGTCCCGGTTTCGTGTTGTTTAGTGGTTTGTTCGCTGGCTGCCCGAAACACAAGTAGAGACTACTCTCAGATCGTCGGCAATTGGCGCCTGATTTCTCCCTGACAATTTCGAAAATGCTCTGTATCATGTGCGACGTTAACGAAAGGAACCCTTAATGAAAAAACTTGCGGCCGTATTTTTCTCGCTTTGTTTAGGCGCGACGTGCGTACTTGCGCAAAGCACGACGCGCGTAAAGACGCATGTTAAGAAAAAAGGGACTGTCGTACACACGCACCGGCGGACGAAACCGAACAAGATTAAGTCAGATAATTACAGCACGCGAGGAAATAGAAATCCGTATACCGGCAAGAAGGGTACGAAGAAAGCTTACTGATACGAATCGATTTGCAGAGTGAAAAAGCCCGACCGTCGCTGGTCGGGCTTTTTCTTCGGCTAACGCACGACTCATTTCAAAGTGGCTGACAAAAGTGACGCCAGGTCCCGCCTGCTCGCACCCGCAACCCGAACCTGCTTTCGCTTTGAAGAAAACCCGGTCGTGATCTCTACGTCTCGTGCCGGGACCTTCAACGCTCGAGCCAGCGTCTTGATCAACTCTTCATTCGCGGCGCCATCAACCGGCGGCGCTGCGATTCGAACGCGCAGAGCGCCGTCGCTCTCGCCGGCTATTCCGCTCTTCGAAGCGCGCGGAATCACGCGGACCGAAAACGTAACCGCACCGTCTTGTTCAGTTGATCGCAGCAATTTGCTGTTCCTCGCTCAACCGAAAAACACCAAAGGACGATTGCGGAGAAGTGTGCCGGCGACGGCTTGCTGGAAAAGCCAGATGATAATGAAGGCGACGATCGGCGAGATATCGAACATTCCCAGCGGTGGAATCAACCGCCGAAGCGGTACCAGCAATGGGTCCGTTACGTTCACCAGGAACCGCATTACGCGGTTGCGTTGGCTGACCATGCCCCACGAAAAGATGATTCGGATGAAGATGAATAGCGAGTAAAGCGCCAATAGTCCGTACAAGACGTAACCAAGCACGCCCGTAAACTGTGCGGCGGTGGACGCCAAATAAACTCCCATGATGGTGTTGAGCACGCTGGTCGTCAGCATCATCGCGAAATAGCCGACCAGAATCACGATCAAAACGGTAACGAGACCCGCGTATTTCGCCTGGACGCCAAAACCGACCAATGCTCGTCGCACCGGGTTGATGAACGGATCGCTGACTCGTCGTACCGTGATCACCGTTCTGGTGAACGGATTGACATCCAACGCGTTCAAAAGCAGCCGCAAGAGCATCAAAGCGATAGTGAAAGTGATCGCGATGACGATCAGGTACCAGATGAAAAGATAGATTGAGCTAAGAACGTTGATCATAAAAGTTCTACCAAAACCGGTGGTTTGCGCCTCCTCGACAACTTCGCTGTCTACGTTTCGCGTTCCCCGAAAATTGCCGTCCCGACTCGCACCATGGTGGCCCCCTCGCGAATCGCGGCTTCAAAATCGTGGCTCATACCCATCGAAAGCTCGCCCACTTTTTCGCCGAACGCGTTTTGCTGTTGCAGCTCGTCGCGCAGCTCGCGCAATCGTCGGAAGAAGGGACGCACTTCTTCGGGGTCGGCGATAAACGGCGGCAAGGTCATCAATCCCTCGAGCCGCAGACGTTCGCACGCAGCCAAGGTTCTCACCAGCTCCGGCAGCTTTTCAATGCCGATCCCGGTCTTTGTCTCTTCATTCCCTAGATCAACCTGGATCAGCACCGGCAACTGATCGCGCTCTTCTTCTTCGCAAAGTCGATTCAGACGACGCGCCAACGAGGCCGAATCCAACGAGTGCACCATATCGAAAAGCTGAACCGCTTTGCGCGCTTTGTTGGCCTGCAAGTGGCCGATCAAATGCCATCTCGCGCGCTCGCGCCCGACATGGAGTATTTTCGATTCGCCTTCCTGGACCCGGTTTTCGCCCAGGTCAGTGACGCCGGCTTTGATCGCTTCGCGAACGAGATCGGGTGGATGAGTCTTGCTGACGGCAATCAACGAAACGTCTTTCGGCTCGCGACCTGCAGCGCGCGCTGCCCCGTTAATGCGCGCAGTTACCTGCTGCAAACGCTCTCGAATTCCTACCTTCACCTCTGCAAGTTGCGCCATAATTAATCACAATCGAAATGTTGCTAGACTATAACAATCGCGATTGTCCGTCGCAACCGACCTCTTCAACGCTTGCTCCACGACACTACACGATACGGTTTCACTTATTAACGGTATGGTGCGCCGGCGCGAAGGGGGAATCCGGCTCGGCGCTAAAACTTCTGACATTTGGGGTGCACGGTAAAACGGCACGCATATTGTTTCGTAAATGGGAAACAAGTGTATTACGCACTAAAAAGGAACATCGGGGAGGTAAAAACCAAATGTCGAGTTTGAACACAAGACGACTGTTTGTGTCTGCGGCACTGCTATCGTTGCTGTTAGTGATTGCTTTACCGTCGACTGCATCAGCTCAACGAGGGCGTGGCCGAGGGTGGGATCGGGATCATCGGTCTGATCGATTCGATAGACACGATAGAAGAGACGACCGAAAGTTCAGAAGATTCCGAAACGGTCATGACGCGAGAGATGGAAGGTGGGACGGTCGCGGGCCGAATCGCTCGTGGCATTCCAGAAACAATCGCTCGTGGAACAACGGATACAATCGCTCGTTGCGGTACAGAAACAATCGCTACTATATCTACCAAAACCGGTACCAGAATCGTGATCGACGTCGCTACAACAATAGCCTCTATCGAAATAGCTATTACCGGACTTACAACGACGCCTACTACCCGAATAACTACAGTCACGGTGGAGTCGGAGGAGTGTTGGGCTCAATTGTTTCCGGATTGCTCGGCGTGCAATGACGTACAGTTGAGTAGTGGGTCAATTTCAGCTTAGCAAAAAAAAGCCGATTTCTCGCAAAGGCGCAAAGAACAGAAAGACTGGAGGCGCAAAGAAAGCACTCAAAATCACTGGAATTTCGAACGTATTTCATTCACGCTCCTCTTTGCGCCTCCAGTCTTTCTGTTCTTTGCGCCTTTGCGAGAAACCTCTTTTGAAAGATCGCCAACTGACCCACCGCTTGAATTTGGGCTTGCTTGACACCTTTGAGCCGCAGTCCGTATATTGCTGACAGAGCAGACAGGGTTTGCGGATGTGGCGAAATTGGCAGACGCGCAGGTCTCAGAAGCCTGTGGTAGCGATACCGTGGTGGTTCAAGTCCACTCATCCGCACCACAAATCCAGGGCAAGAGAGGAAGTTGATTCCTCTCTTGCCTTTTCAATTTACAGCCTCCGATGCTTCCTGTGTTTGACTCGTTCGTCCATCGGAAACGACCAGCGGTTGCTCGTCGAAGAGCTGAGAATCAACCAGAGTCTGGACCCAGTACTGTCCGGATGAAGGAAAAGTCACGTTCACAAAGAAGCTGATGTTGTCGGCGAATCCGCCAGGCGTGATCTCGAACGGGGTGGGCTGGGAAACAACGATCGGCTGTTTTTTGTCTGGTGTCAGGACGCGGACTTCGGAAAGGTGAGACCCCTCGCCGCGCCAGTGATTGACGACGGCAAATTTGATCAGCGACACGGGTACCTGCTGAACCATGATGTTCTGAAAAACGCCCATCAAAGAAAGTTTATTACCGACTTCGAGGCGAACGTCGTCGCAAAAAAGGGTATAGACCAGTTCAAGCTTTTCTATTTCTGGTGATTCCATCTTAACTCCAATTATTTTGCAGAGATTCGAAAAGCTACTTTAGCATTTTTTTCAAACCGGCCTCGTCGATCACCGTCAAACCCAGCGCCTGCGCCTTATCGAGTTTCGAACCCGCGTCTTCGCCTGCTACAACATAATCAGTTTTCTTGCTGACAGTCGAAGTCACTCGGCCGCCGCGAGATTCGATTAACAATCGCGCCTCGTCACGCGTCATCTCTTCCAACTTTCCTGTCAGGACGAACTGTTTACCAGCGAAATTCTCGTCCAGCGTAATATCTACGCCGCCTTCCAGCTCGGTCCTGACTCCGGCCGCACGAAGACGCTCGCACAGCTCTACGTTTCCTGCGTCGTCGAACCAGTCGCGGACGCTTTGGGCAACGGTCAGGCCGATTTCATGAATCGCGTCTATCTCTTCGATCGAAGCGGCGCCAAGCCGCTCAAGCGATCGGAAATGTCGGGCGAGGATTCCCGCGTTTCGTTCGCCAACGTGACGTATGCCGAGGGCGTAAACCAGTTGCGGCAAATCCCGGGATTTGCTGGCTTCGATCTCTCTCAAAATATTTGACCCCGACTTTTCCGCCATGCGTTCGAGAGACGTCAGATCCTCGAGCTTCAATTTGTAGAGGTCGCCGACGTCGTGCACCAGTCCCGCGGCGACAAGTAGATCGACGAGTACTTCGCCCAGGCCTTCGATCCGCATAGCGCGTCGCGATGCGAAATGCAGAATCTTTCCCTTACGCTGCGCCGGACAATCCGCCGCCACGCATCGCGCGACAACCTCGCCCTCGGGCCGGGAAATGATTCCGCCGCATTCGGGACACGTCGTCGGAAAAACAAATGGCTTTTCCTTGCCGGTGCGTTTTGATTCGACGACCTTTAGAACTTTTGGTATGACCTCGCCGCTCTTCTCGATCATTACCCAGTCACCCACACGCACGTCGAGTCGTTTTATTTCGTCTTCGTTGTGTAGTGTGGCGCGCGCGACCGTAGAACCCGCCAGGACCACCGGCTCGAGATTGGCCACCGGTGTCAGCGCGCCGGTCCGACCGACCTGCACCACGATCGAAAGCACCTGTGTGGTCGCCTGCCGCGCGGGGTATTTGTAAGCGATGGCCCATCGCGGCGCCTTGGAAGTCGCGCCGAACTCTTCCTGCAACGCCGACGAGTTTATCTTGACGACGACTCCATCAATCTCGTAACCGAGGTCGTCACGGCTGGACTCCATCGAGTTGCAAAAGTCGATTACCTCATCGATCGTTTTGCAGAGCTTGCGATGCGGGTTTACTCGAAAGCCGGCTTGCTCAAGCCATTCAAACGATTCCCAATGCGTCGGAAACGCGTTGCGTTTGCCCGCCAGAACGCCATACGGGAAGAGCTCGAGCCCTCGCTTGGCCACCACTTTTGGATCAAGCATTCGAATTGTTCCAGTAGCAGCATTACGTGGGTTTGAAAACGGCGGCTCGCCCTCTTCTTCGCGCTCGGCGTTCGTCTGCTCGAACACGCTGACGGGAATGTACGCTTCACCGCGCACCTCGACCGCGGTCGGAATCTTCTTCTTTGATTTCTTAAGTCCCTTTAACCGCAGAGGCACACTTCGAATGGTTCTGACATTCTGAGTCAGGTCTTCACCGCGCCGCCCGTCACCGCGGGTCACACCACGAACCAGGATCCCATTCTCGTAATGCAGCGCGATCGACAGACCGTCGATTTTCATCTCGGCGACGTACTCAAAGTCGCGACCATCCGCCAACCGCCGGCAGCGTTCGTCGAAGGCACGGAGTTCGTCGATGTTGTAGCTGTTATCGAGCGACAGCATCGGAACGCTATGGACGAACTCTTCGAAGCCCTCGGCCGGCCGGCCGCCGACTCGTTGCGTGGGGCTGTCCGGCGTTATCAGCTCGGGATGTTCTGCCTCGAGCTCCTGCAAACGGACAAGCAAGGCGTCAAACTCGGCATCGGAAATCTCGGGCTCAGCTTTGACGTAATAGAGCTCCTCGTGATGACGAAGTTCATCGCGAAGCGACTCGATCTGTTGGTTAATCGTCCTGGTGCGGGTAGCCATTTCTTTATTATCCGACAAACTTCAGGAAACTCTGAATAAGTATGAACCCGGAAGCTCAGGCATTGAGTACTTTCCAGTAACACGCAGTCAGGTGAGTACTAGCGTTCCCATGATTTATTCAGAGCTTCCTTCAGTTTGTCGCTCGGAGTCGATAAGCAAAAGGAAGAGCCCTCGCGGGCTGAGAGCCCGAGCACAGTTTACTTGCCTTTACTCAATGGTGCGCTCCAGGTCGTCGTCTAAACCGGCGGATCAGGGCGATAGTCCACAATAACCCGATGGCCAGGAAAGGAAGTAAATACACCAACAGATCCCAGCGCCCGTAGCCAGGCGGAGTGGCTTGAACCGTCGCGAGAGTTTCGCTATTTCCCTGCGCAGTCTCTAATCGTACGCGCACTCGCCAAAGCTCCTCGGCATCGAACTGTACCTCCGTCCTATATTGAATCTGTTGCTGCAAGTTCTCACGTTCTGCTGCATAGAAGGTTTCTGTTGCTCGACCGCTAACGGGTTGCACGCCGATTTGAACTCGCAAGTCCGCAGGAAGCTCAGAGGCGTCTTGCGCACTGACGATCACAAAGAACAGCCCGGTGCCAACATCCGGATCAGTCCAGACAGAAACGAGATAACGATCAACTTTTTGATCTACGAACAACGCGAAGGGAGGACCCTCGTGAGCACTTGTGGTCCTGGCGCATAAAAGGAAGATGACGAACGGCAAAGCATATCTTGCATGATGTGGAATCATTCCTCAGGTATTCTCAACCGCCGCCGAGTACAACTCCACGCATTTCCATTGGCTGCGACATCAACCAGAATGCTGCTCCGGTCAGCAATAGCGACACTGCAGCCCAAACACTGAAAACCCGCACGGGGTGGTCCACCTTTTCTGCTGCGACGATTGCGTAACTCACCAATAGGGAACCGAGTAATCCAAGAGCGATAAAACCAAACTCAAAGATTTGTACCACATTCGGGGCTAAACCAGAGAGACTCCAGCGAGGCTCGCCCAGAACGGCCCAACCAACGTTAGCCAGGGCCGCCTGTGTCACGGGAATGAACGTGTAGAGACCAGTCAGAAAGTGAAAGCCAAAGTGGGCCAGCCAAATGCCAAAACCAAGCGGAACGAGCGAATACGAATAACGCACCGCTACCGATATCAAAGATCTCTTTCTTCCTTCCCATAATCGAGTAAGCCACGCGGCAATGCCGATCAAAAGCAGCGGTTCAAAAATCAGGAACAATGCGAACACGACGGCTAATACCGGCAATTCATGGTTAACTCCAAGCAGATTAGCCAGCGACCGCTCCAGGGCATAAACCGGACTAACCATTCCAAAAGCATTCAGCAAAGCGCCGAAGCTGAATACTATGACCAGGGCGGAAAGATCCTTGCGCTTTGATAAGAAGCCAACGCCCGATCGCATTCCGTCCGTCATTAATTCTGTGGCTGGAAGCCTGCTGATTATTCCTACGTTGTCGTGCGGACATGCCTGCACACAGTCCAGACAAAAAGTGCAATCCATGTTGCCGACCTTGCGCGGTTGAAATAACGCCAGTTCGCAACCACGTTGAATCACCACCAACGGTGCGGCGGGCTCGCGCGTCCCGCGGATGCAGTCCTTGGTCTTACATCGAGTACATATATCGTGGTCCCTGACTTTTACTTCAAGTGGTGAGACAGTCGAGGCAAGGAAATTGAACTGGCCGATGGGGCAGACGAATTTACAGAACGGTGCATGTTTGAAGGTTGCATCGATCACCAGTGCGGCTGCGAAGTAAGAAATGATTAGCCAGGCGGTCCACCAGGGAGAAGCCCACAGATCCCACCACTCATACACAAAGAGCATAGCTACAAGCAGTCCGGTAGCGATCCATTTATTGCGCCAGCGCCGGGGCCAGTTTCGCACCGGATGAAAGAACTTGCGCGCGAGATTTCGCACCAGCATGAACGGACATGCGAGACAAAAGAAGTTTCCGGCAAATAGCAGCACAAAAACCAATGCGCCGCGAAAGTGTACCCAGGTGAACGTCGTGGCAATGTTCTTCGGCGCCAACGCCGGACCAAACAGTCCGTGAAGAATCATCGCAACACTGATGACGAAGAGAGGGATCTGAAGCAGCGTTCGCGCGTGTTTCAGGCTAAGCAGCTTGCCGAGCAGCGGAACGCGCAACAGATCAAATGAGGGTGGGCTGCTGCTTTTTTGATCAAGCTGAAACATTGAGGGTGGACTACGGTTTAAGGTCTACCGACTCCCTTGATTTCAAACTGGCGTTCTAACTTACCGCCATCAGGCAGAGTCATATGGACCACGACGTACCAGTCTCCAGCCATCGAGAGCTCCATCGTGGATGAATATCGCCCGGGCTCGGTTTCCGTTGCGCTGGCGAATACTGGAGTCATGCCGGGATGTGACATATTTCCCTCCAGCTTTATGCTAATGCCGGTTGCGGGTTTTCCGTACGTATCCGCCAACCTGAGCGTGATCGTCAACGGACCCACCCGAGGCGGCTGCGGAGAAACTTCGTGCGTCAGCATGAGGTCCGACACCGACTTGTTCTGGTCTCGGCAAGCTTGCGTGAGTACGAGGCAAACACAAAGAGTAATTACTGATTTGCGTTTTAAGAACACAGATCAAGCAGCCATTGTTTGTACTGATCCTTGCCGCGACGAGCAGCTACAGGTGGCGCTTTCTTCTCCCTTGGGCGGGAACATGTGATAGTACATGCCGATCATCATTGGAATGAACACGACCGCGTTGTAGAAGAGATGTATTTCCACTCGAGACTTTGGCAGCAGCATTTGCAGGAAACTGACGGGCACCGGCGAGCCGAACCAGTAGTGATGTGTTAGGGCCTGCCATTGCAGCACTGCATGCTCGATATGATGCCAAAACTGTATCCCCAGAGCGACGGTCCACCATTTTCGCGAGAGTCCGGAAAACCCACTTCTGAGTGTCCATAGACCCACCAGCATCACGATGGCATAACCGTAGTGCATGAGTTCGGAACTCACCAGCCAGGGAAAAAACAACCCAAGAAAACCTCCCGCCTGTGGCCGAGACCAACCCAATACATAAATCTGATAAGCCTGGGCCAGATGTTCGGCCCAATGCGCAAGCACGATGAACATAAACACATTAAGCGCGCGTCTGTGCCAAACGCTGTTCAGCTTCCGATAAATACTAAAGTTAGCAACTGAGCCAATGGTTGTTGGAACTGAGGACATATCGAACTTCCTTTTGAGAATGTTGTGAGAACTGCTGAGCGTTGCGGCAAGTCTAGCGCACTCTTGTCGTTTTACCAATACCATTTTCAACAGCGTACCTGGACCCGATGTGAGTGTTCGTCGAGGTCCAAACTCAACTCTTCGAGAGAGCCAATGAATAGGTTTCTCGCGCGAGCTTTTGTTTAGCCGGATGTCCCAAATTATGAATGATGCGACCGAAGTATTTTATCGTCTGCACAAAATCGTCAAGACGGATGTTCTCGTCTGGACCATGCGGGTTTGACGCGGAATAACTGGTGCCGAACGAAACCACCGGTGTAGGCGGAGCGCTGGTTCCGCAAACGGCGCCGACGGGTCCGCTCGATGGATCCATCGGATAGACGACCGGCGCAGTGTGGTACGCATCCTCAGCGGCGTCGATCGCTGCGCGAGCGACTGTCGAAGTCATCGGCGATTTGGCATAAGGCGAGCTGGCGAGCTCGACAATCTCTACGTCCTTGAACCCACGGACGTCCAAATGCTCTCGAAGTAACGAGAGCACCACGTCCGAAGTCAGATCGGGAACCAATCGCAAATCCAGCCGCGCCATTGCCGAACTCGGCAATACGGTCTTCGGTCCCGCTTCGGTGTGGCCGGTTTGAATTCCACAGATCGTGCAGGTCGCGCCGAAAATGTGCTCTTTCGCCAACGCCTGTCCTTTCAGCCCGCGTAACCAATGGCCGATCCGGAACTCGCGCTTCAGACCGGTTTCATCCAGCTCGACTGTTTTCAGCGCATCCGTATCTTCACGCGATATCGGCGCGATGTGCGAAGTGAACCCGTCAATCGTGATCACGCCCTTTGGCGAAGTGATGGTTGACAGCGCTTGCACCAATCGCCACGCCGGGTTGGGAACGATCGCTCCCCATTTCGAGTGCAGGTCCGTTCTCGCTCCGTGGACACGGAGCTCGATAAAACAGATCCCTTTAAAGCCCAGGCTGATAACCGGACGTTCTTTAGTGTTCTTGTGTCCCTCGTCCCAGATGCAGCCGTCGGCTTCCAGCATTTCGCTGTGCTCGACGGTGAAGCGGCGCAGGCTGGGACTGCCGAGACCGGCTTCGCCTTCGATCACAAAACGAAGCGAGACAGGCAGTTTGCCGAACGTCTTTTGATAGGCCTCGACCGCCGCCAACCGTGCGATCAAATCGCCTTTGCTGTTCGACGCACCGCGCGCGTAGAGCTTTCCGTCGACGATGGTCGAAGCAAACGGCCCGAATGACCAATCGGTCAGATGGCCAACCGGCGCAACATCGTAGTGCCCGTAGACAATAAATCGCTGATCGCCCGCGCCGCATTCGCCGTAGATCACCGGATATCCATTGCCCATCGTGACGGAACGCGTACCCGCGCCGACACGTTGCATATGCTGGGAAATTGTCTCGGCCATCGCGCGCATACCGGTTCCACGCGCAGCGACCGACGGCATTCGACAGATCGACTGCAAACGCTCGGTGAAAGCGTTCGCGTGACGGTCAACGTATTTGTCGAAGCGGACAAAGGTCATATGGAAAAAGTTATTACGAGCAGTTTTCGTCTCAGCGAATAATCACAAAGCGTCTTTGCGAAAAAGTAAGTAACGCGGATGCGCCGAATCGGACGCGAATCCTGCGCAGACAAGTCCGGCATCAAAAGCCTCTTCAAATTCTCCACGCACGCGCAACAGTTCGTTTCGCGCGCGTGCCGGATCTTCTTTAACAAGCGACGACCAATCGGGCGGAATCACGATCTCGGTTTCCGCGGTCGCGATCGAAACCTCCCGTCCCGCCGCGCGAAGTTTGACGCGCTCGGAATCGAGCTCCCATTCTCCAAACAACCGATCACTGTCGATCCGGGGTCGATACGCGTCCGGGGTAGCAACCACGCTGTAGTCGGTTCCGTAGAAATTCACTGCGTACGAATAAACGATCACGCCCAACCGGTTCAGGTTGAAATGCGCGTTGCGGGCCTGCATCGGATCCCAGGTCCAGCGAATCAGCCGGCGACCTTCGGCCAACGCTCGCTTGCGTTGCGCCCACTTGAGCCGTGCACCGACGCCTTTATTTTGATATTCATTTTTGACAGCCAGCATGTGCGAATAGCCATACAGTTGCTCGCCGTCGGCTGCTACGAGATTGTGTACAAATCCAACCAGCTCGCCACCGGCAAACGCGCCGAGCGCCCACCCGCCGGCTCGTCGCGCGACGATGAAGTGTCTTCGCGGCGAAGCTTCGATATCGGAAAAGCGAAAAACGTCTCGCTGAAGCTGAACGCACTGCTCAAACTCGTCAATGGTCGTGCATTCGCGTATTTCAATTTCTGAAGACTCAGGCATGTTTGGAAACGTTCTTTCGCGCTTCGCGCTCACTGCAGGCGGGCCGCCTGCGCTCCATCGGGGCGCGCGCGAAGGGGCAGTAGCCCGAGGTATGAGTCCAATCTCACTCAGTCGGACGCGCCGGCAGCTCGATCGTAACTTTCAGCCCTCCATGCTCCGGCGTTTCCAGTTTGATCGAGCCACCCAACACTCCGGTCAGGCGGTGCGCGATGACAAGCCCCAGTTCGTTCATCCCGGTCGCGTGCTCGCTGGGAGCTTCAATATTCACCGGATCGAAGATATGCGAGATGTCATCGATCCGTTCGCCGGCATCCTCGATCATCAGATAAAAGCGACATGGAACTCTCTTCTCGGCGCGCACCACCACGACGCCGTCGTCAGGGCTGCGATTGATCGCGTAAGCCAGGAAATTGAAGAGCACCTGTCTCAGCTTGCCTTCATCCGAAACGATCGAGGAAAGGTCACTCGCCGATACGCAGTCGATCTTCACCCCCTGTTTCTTTGCCAGCCGGGACACCGCCGCGCATGATTCGCGCAATGTCTCGCGGAGAGAAAACTCGTGAAGAAAGAGTTCGGTTTGCCCGGCTTCCAAACGCGAAAGATCGACCAGCTGGTTAAGACTCGTCTGGAGCTGAACGCCGGACGATTGAATTTTCGCACAGAAGCGGCGCTGCGATTCGGTTAGCGTTTCCTGATCCAATAGAATCTCGGCGAATCCCAGAATCGAAGTCAGCGGTGTTCGCAGCTCGTGCGACATCCGCGCAAGAAAGAGCGATCGATATTGAGCGACCCGCCGCAATTCCCGATTAGCTTCTTCAAGATCCTGCGTCCTCTCGCGCAGCTCGTCGACAAGCTGGCCGATGCGGTGATGCTGATCGTGCATCGCCGAATCGCGGCTGGCGTTGCCGATCGCGATCACAATCGGCGCGGCGACAAAACGAATCCCATTCAACGCCTCGCGCAGATGGTTCGGATCTGCCGTCGCGGCCACCAGCACGCCGGCAAGTTTTGAACGAGTGTAAATCGGAATCGCTATGCACGCGCCGGAGCCGACGTTCTTCAACGCTTCACGCAGAGCTCGATCGTCACCGGCGGTATTCGGTTCCTGATCCAACCAAACCTCCAGCTCGCCGTGCTTCTCCTCGACCGCGGCCGAGAACAAACGGCTCATCTCGCGCGCTTTCGCTTCATCCACATTCTCGTCTATGTGGATCGCCATCTCGCACAGGCGTCCGTCATTTTCATCACGCAGATACGTGACGATGCAGCAGAGCTGCCAGTAACGGCGCAACATGGTCGAGAACATCGTACAGACGTCCGGCAAAGTGCTGATTGTGTTTGGCGAAACTGTCTGGGTGTAAAAGAGGCCAACGATTTCCGCGCTTAGCGCCTGGATCTCGCTGAGACGAGCGACGAGCACACTTTTCTCGTCTTCGATCGATGTGGGGGTAGAACTGTACTCTGCTTTCAAGCTCATGAGCGCACGAACCTGCTGCACTTCGTACCTCGTTAAAGGTCTGTAATCTCGTTGTATATGTTCCGGACTATGCTTGCAAACAATATAGAACCGCGGTGGTGGAGTGTCAAAGTTGTGAAGGAGCGCAGGCGGCCCGCCTGCAGTCAGCGCGAAGCGCGAAGAATGCGCTAAAGATTTTCGCGCCTTGCGGCGCTCAGTGCAGGCGAGCCGCCTGCGCTCCATCGACTTGACTTCCTTTTTCCGTTTTCGCGCGTTCGTGCGATATGATGTTTCCAGAAGCCCGGCGCGTGTCGCCCATGCCTTCGCCCCAATCACTATCGATATGACGCAACAAGGAATTGAGCACAGCGGCCGGTTTGACCAATACCCGCTGGCCGAATTGATCCGCGAAACACGGGCGGCCGGTTTGTCCGGCGCATTCCGTTTAACCCGCGAACGCGTCAAATCAGTTATCTATTTCGATTCGGGCGAGTTGATTTTTGCCGTCTCGAATATTCGTCGGCACAGGCTTGTTGAATGCCTGCAACAGTGGAACGTTGTCTCTGCTGAGGCGATGCAAAACATCGATATGTCCGCCTCCGACGTTCAAGTCGGCGCTGCGCTTGTTGCGAGCGGTGCGCTGACCGAGGAATCGCTGGGCGAGCTTTTCTCGCGACAAGTTGCGGACGTGCTTCGACCGCTTTATTTGTGGACCGACGGCAGCTGGAGTTTCGATCCACGTGTTCGCCTTGCTGAAGATGTTCGAGCGACGGTTTCGGTCGAAGAATTAGCGATCGAAAGCGCGCGGCGGTTGCCACCGGAATTCGTCAGCGGCCGGTTTTGCAATGCGAACGAAACAATCGCGGTGGCGCCGCAAATGCCCGCGGATGTTGAACTGCAGCCGGTTGAAGGATTCGTGCTTTCGCGGATCGATCCCGGCGGAATGTCTTTTAAGGACTTGATCGCAGTCAGCGGTTTGCCGGAAGCCGAAACTCTGCGAGCGCTGTACGCGCTGAGCCTCGGCGGATTCGTCACTCGTAACATGTGGCCCACGGTGTTTAGCGAAGATAAGATCGCTCGGTTTCAGTCGGCGAATGCGGCCGCGAAAAAGGCGGAGCAGGAAGCCGGCGCGGGCGAAGCAAAAGCTTCGAAGCCACGGCCGGCGGCATCGACGTCGCCTCCTGCCAAAGCGCCCGCGGTTTCGGAGCCCACGCAGGAAGAACTCGATCGTCGAGAGCTTGAAGACTTTTTTTCAAGACTTCGACAAGCCGAGGATTACTACGACATCCTGGGCGTGACCCGGAACACCGAATCCGATGCCGTCAAACGCGCATATCACGGTTTGGCTCGCCGATTTCATCCGGATCGGTTTCACCAGGATTCCGGCTCTGACTTGCACACGCAGCTGCAGACAGCGTTTGCGCGGATCGCGCAGGCATACGAGACGCTAAAGGACGAGCAATCGCGCGCTTCTTACAACTTGCGTTTGGAAGGGCTGCGACGAGCAAGGAAAGCGGGTTTGATTGAAACGCCACAAAAGCGAGATGGAAGGTCCACCGGTCAATCGGCGAGCCCACCAAGAAAACCGGATCGACCGGCCAGCGCTTCGACTTCGAGCGAAACAAACGACGAAGCCGAAAAGAGTTTTCAGCGCGGACTGGCGGCGCTCAAAGCCGGAAACGAATCGCTTGCGCTTTCATTCCTTGGCGACGCTGCGCGGCGCGCGCCAAAGCATGCGCGCTATCGAGCTCATTACGGACAAGCACTCGCCGCGAACGGCCAGTCAAAACACCAGGCAGAAGCTGAGCTTAAGGCCGCGATTTCGCTGGACGCCGACAACGCATCGTTTCGCGTTATGCTGGCCGAGTTCTATTTTGAGATGGGAATGCGGCGCCGCGCCGAAGCAGAAGCTCAGCGCGCTCTGGTCGCGGATGCGCATAATGCCGACGCTCAGCGATTGATCGAAAGCTTGAGATCGACCTAACGACACCTATGGTAGATAACGATCTGGTTACCAGCGAGGCTTTTACTCAGCTCGCAACAGCAGCGGACGAGTTCGAAGGATACATTCATCCGCACGCGACGCGTATTGCCAAGCTCGCGGATGAAATGGCCCGCGCCTTTAACCTGGCGCGGCGCGACAGGCAGTCGCTGCGCGTAGCCGCACTGGCCCACGACCTCGGCGAAGCTGCGATGAAGCGCGACTACATCCGACGGGCCGGCCCTCTTAACGACGAAGAGCGGCTGGATCTGATGCGTCATTGCGTCATTGGTGAACAGGAAGCCGCGCGTTTTGGTGCTGACCGCGGAGCGCAGTTGCTGGTGCGATGGCATCAGGAATGGTGGAACGGCGGCGGATACCCCGACGCGCTGCGACACGAACAGATACCGCTCGGCGCACGCATCATTCGCGTGGCGGACGCGTATTCGGCGATGACGGACGCGCGGCCGTTTCGTTCGGCGCTGAGCGTGGAGGATGCGCGAAGGCATTTAACCGAGTGGGCCGGGTTGGAATTCGATCCGCGAGTAGTGCGCGTGTTTCTTTCGCTTGAATCGCTACCGGAACTGAATTCCTACGCCGAGCCGGAAAAGGCGCTTGAGCGAGGCTGGGAAACCGAGAACATGATTCGCCAACTGGCGGAAGAGCTCAATTTCTAATAGCCCGAGACTCGGGATATCTGGTCAGTTTGGAATTTGAAAGGAAGTTTCACGCGAAGACGCAATGAAGAGAAAACCGCAAGACGCAAAGGGGTACGAAACCACGCCATTGGGCCTACTACCTCTTTGCGGCTTTCCGCTTTTTGTTCTTTGCGACTTTGCGAGAAATGTCGACTTGGGCTTCATCCAATTGCAAGTAACCCACGGTAGTTTGCAGCTAGCCTGACTTCCACAACCAAAATTTATGACTCCTTCCACTGATACGATTCCAAAGGGCTGGCTCGCTTTCGAGCTCGGTGTATTGCGCCGCGCGAAATTCAAATCGATCGCGTTGCCCTTCGCCGGCGAACCCGATCTCGGTTTGTATTTGAAGACGTGGGGCGTTCGCGTCGCGGCCAATGATATCGCGCGATGGGCGCACACAAAGGCGACGGCGTTAATTGAGAACGGCAGCGAGCGGCTGAGCGAAGAAGATCTGGAAACGATCCTCGAAGACGCGTATGTGCCGAAGCATAAACTGGCGAATCCGTCGCTGAGACTTTGGTTCAACGAGACCGATGCGTGGTGGTTCGACAATGTTCGGGAGAATGCTGAAAAGCTAAACTCGTCGATCAAGCGCGCGCTGGCGTTGACGATCGGGATGCAGGTTGGCGATTACGCGCTCTCGTTCAACGACGAGACGCGCGAGCTTCGCCAACCGTTTTCGCGCGTCTATCGCCGCGTGTGGGAAAGACATCCGGCGCCGGTGGAAAATTCGCAACGCAACTCCAGCTCGAATCGCGAAGCTCGCGAGTTCATCGCCGAAGAGCATACGGAGATGATGTTCCTGCGGCTACCGCGCGCGAGAAACCGCGCTGGAAACCAAAGTGATCGAGTCCGAACCGGGCTTTCCGCGTGGCGGGAAGATTGGGTGCACGGAAGCGATGGATACATGGATGATGTCGAAAACGCGCGCTCGGGTCGGCTTGGAACTCACGTCGAAACCAAGCAACAGTACCTGCGCTTCGTTCAGGACCTGCTGCAGACCGCTGCGCACCTTCCGAAATGGGCCATCGCGTATGTAGAAGACGGATTCATATCAACCGCGGAATTGGTTGAGACAGTTAGCCGCGTCAGGAAAGTGGACACTATCTATTCGAAAGATTTTTCTGAATTGGTAGGCGCCCGCGCTGCGATCATCACGGCTGGGTAAGCCATTGTCAGGAGTCAGGAGTCAGGAGTCAGAAGGTAGAAGATAGAAGTCGGTTGCCGTGGTCAGTTGTCAAATGCCCGCAACCGGAATTCTAGAGTTAGGAATCTCAAATTCTGACTTCTGTCTTCTGACTTCTGTCTCCTGTCTTAGCGCCAATTCACACCGGCTGTTCTTCTCGCGACGTCACGTCCGCCTTCTGCAACGTAAAGATCGTTCCCCCGCTCGGATTTCTCTTCCACGACACATCCGCTTCGATCAGGCTCGCGCGCGCGCGTATGTTCGCCACTCCTCGTCCCAGCCCGGCTTTCTTGTCACGCGGATCGAATCCACTTCCGTCGTCTATCAGCGTTAAGGTCAGATCCCCGTTCTTCAATGTCACCGCCAGGCCGACTCGACCCGCGCCCGAATGTCGACAGATGTTGCTCACCGCTTCCTGAGTAATCCGATAAATCTGCATCCGCACGCCCGGCGCCACGGCAATACGCTCGTCCAAATCTTCTTCGCATTTGAACTCGTACTCGAACTTACACGATTCCGGCATGTGAGCGACCGCGTCCGCCAACGCCCACTCCAGCGCGGCAGACAGACCGACGTTTTCCAAAACAGACGGACTCAGGTCTTCGCAGATCCGGCGAATCTCGGTCGAAACCGATTCGATCTCCTGACGGAACAGCGCGGGGTCGAAACGCTCGGGCTTGCCATTTCCCTTCTCTTCAACCGGCAACTGGTCAGTCAGCAGCAGCAGCCGCCGCAAGTCAGCCAGCGTTTGATCGTGAAGATCGCGAGCGATTCGGCGTCGTTCGGTTTCAGCTTCATTAGCCAGTCTCAGCCGCGCGTCCGCCAATTCGTGATTGGCCAGCGCCAGCGCAGCACTGGCGTGCGCGATTCGCCGGTGTTCGATTATGGCCCAGATCAGCGCCACCACCGCCAACAACAACAGCGCCGAAAGCGCGGCAGTCGTCCACGGAAAAGGCGCTTTCGCTACGCTGAATTCGAAAGTCAGCGGAGACGACGGAACTAAATCAGCGGAGTAAGCTCGAACTTCAACCCGATACTTGCCGGGCCGCAGATCCTCCATCGAGAGCTGAGCGTCGCGGGCCAGTTTTCGCTTGACCAAATTTCCGTTGCCATCGAAAAGCAGAAACGCGTACTGGAATTGTTCGGGGAAGGTTCGGCTGCTGGTGGCCGACACGTCCAGCACAAGACTGTTCTGGGGATATTCCAGGTTCAGTCCCCGCGACAATTCGTCGATCGTATGGATGCGTTGGCCGATCAATCGTGTGATCGTCAGGATCGGCAGAATGCGACCGGGATTGTAACGGGCCAGGCCTCGGTTGGTTCCGATCAGCAATGCTGCGTCCGGACCGGTACCCTGAAGCAGCGCGAACGCGCTCTGCGACGGCAGACCCTGTTCGGCGTCGAGCCTGGTCGACATGGTGCCGAACCGCGGATCCAGAGCGACCTTGACCAAACCATTTCCCGCGGTCGCGCACCAGACCTGTTTTGACGAAGCCCAGTCGCTGCTGACCATCACTCGTCGCGCATCCACGTCGGGCAAGACATGGCCCAGCGTTCCCTGCGAATAGCTGTAGAGCCCGCGCGACGTCGCGATCCAGAGCCAGCCATCGTTGGTACCATCCACGGACCAAACCGCGCTACCAGACAGTTCGGCCAGCGCGGGTTCGCCGCGCACGTTTGCTCCATCAAAGCCATAGACGCCGGAAGTCGCGGTTCCGATCCAAAGCCGATTGCTGCCGTCGGCGTAAAGGCTCAGGACTTCGCGCGAGCGAGCGTCCTGCGGATCGGTGGGCCAGACAAGTGTCCGTCCCTTGTCGTCGAGCCGCTCGATGCCGCGTCCGAACGTCGCGACATAAGTCTGATTCCGAAATTTCGCGATCGCGCGAACGCTGTCGCCGGCATTCGTATTGGCGTTCGAGGGGTCGCGCCGCACGAACTGCAACCGGTTCCCGGCTTCGTTCGCCGACTTGTCACTCACATAAAGCCCGCTTGCCGATCCGACCAGCAATCGGCCCTGATCGTCGGTGGTGATC
Source organism: Pyrinomonadaceae bacterium (assembly GCA_963702045.1). Classification (GTDB taxonomy): domain Bacteria; phylum Acidobacteriota; class Blastocatellia; order Pyrinomonadales; family Pyrinomonadaceae; genus JACMLC01. The sequence continues at coordinate 1,192,745 of OY969701.1, read as the reverse complement.
GCATAGACCGTCTTCTCCGCCACCTCAGCGACGGAAAGCCACGGACTGCCGGCGTTCTCGCGTACGAACATTCCGCGATTGGTTCCGACCCAAAGACGCCCGTCAGCGGTCTTCAAGAGTGTGCGTACGAAATTACTCTCGGGGTTCGCAGAAATCGTTTCAACCCGGAGCGCGTATGGATCGTAGCGACAGACGCCTCGGTCCGTGCCGAACCAAACCACGTCCTCGCGATCTACGAAAATCGAGTAAACGTGATCCGATCGCAGCCCGCCCCCGGTTTCGGCAAACGTGAACCGGGCCACGCGTTGATTTCCGCGATATTGAAAAACGCCGCCACCGTCCGTTCCGACCCAAACATTGTTATGCCGGTCGGCGCGCAGTGCGCACACTGGCGCCGTGGCACCGGCGATAATTTCCGGCCGCGCCGGATCGCGCGCTTCGTACAACGCACCGTCGTCGGTCTTCAGTTTGGCGCCGATCCAAACGTCGCCTTCCGGGTCGATCTCCAGAGCTTCTACGAAATACGGACGAGGTCGGCTCTGAACTTCCCTGGCCGAGTCTTCCTCGATCGCGATGACTCCGCGACTTCGAGTGCCCGCGTAAATCGTCTTTCCGGACATGACGAGGCTGGTGATCTGCAGCAATCCCGGTTTGTCCACGTCGGCACTGTTCAGCGGTTCGGATGGAATTGTTCGGACGGCCAAACCACCCGCATTGTCGGCCGCGGCTGCGAAGATCACCCCATCGTCGCTGGCCAGGTACGCGCGCCCGCGCTCCGGCGTGATGATCGCCGTTATGACTTTGCCTTCGGTTTCCTTGATCGGAAGAAACTGATTGCTTACCAGCCGCGTGGCCCCGCCTTCGGTTCCGACCCAAAGCACGCCTTCGTCGTCGATCTTCAACGCCAGCACACGGCCCTGCGGCAAGCCTTCCGACGTGATCGTTTGCGAACGACGCCCGTCGTACTTCGCCAAGCCGGCGTCGGTGCCAAACCACATCAGCCCGTCTTTGTCCTGCGCGATCGCGCGCACGCGGTCGGACGGCAGACCGTGAAATAAAGTCACCGCGCCCCATTGATGCAGGCTCAGCGGCTCGACATCGTTGTTTCGGTTGTCACCAGTTGATTGCGAGCGAACAAGGCGGGAGCTGAAACTAACGATCGCTATTAATGCGATGACGAGGCAAAGAATAGATCGACGCGTAAGACGAAACCGGGTTTGGCTTTTCAGTTCTGAATCCAGCGTTCGGCCCTTCACTACTTCCCCCCACGCGGCTTCTGCTCGTCCAGATAACGCTTTCGATCGCGATCGATCCAGGCTTCCAAATCTTTGGCCGCGCTCTCCAGCTCGTCGCTGTTGAGTAACCCGCGACGGAGCGCTTCAAAGAAAGCGCGGGTGCGAATGTTATAGGCGAGTTTGTCGTAAGCCTCGTTCGCGGTTCCTTCGGAGATGGACGCGAAAAGCTTTTCGTAAAGAGTCGCCAAGCGACTTTCTACGCCGCGCAACGACAGGCTGCATTTGCGCGCGATGGCCCAGTTTGAAAGTCCCAGCGCGAGATAGTAAAGCGCCTCGGCTTCGAATTCAGTAAGCAGCGGGCGTTTGAAGGAGTCCTTGAACGCCGGGTCGATCATGTCGGCGCCGTCTTCCAAAACCGCTGCAACGAAACGTAGAAACCGCGATTCGGGATTGTTCTTGTGAATGAAGCCGTAGGCGGGTGGAGGCTCGACCGACTTTACGATCTTGCGAATTTCGTTGATGTAAATTTCGTGCGGGAATTGGGTCCAGAAAATTATTCGCGCCGCCGGGTATTCACGCCAGATCGCGCGCGCGGCTTTTACGCCGGACAGCTTGGGCATCTGTATGTCCAGCACGCAGAGTTCGGGTCTGTTCGCCAGCGCCATCGTCACGGTCTCTTCACCGTCGGCGGCTTCCAGCACGGGCGCGTGATCGGTGAATTCCTTTTCCAGGATCTCGCGCAGGTAATGTCGCTGCGCTACGTTGTCCTCGGCAATTAAGATTGACATGAAATAATTATAGCTTGCTACTCTTGGGAAACTCTCAACTCTAAAGAACCACGCAGTCAGGAAGGGGACCCTGTCCCCGCCTCAAGATTGATTATTGTTTAGACAGGGGCCTTAACCAACCAATTACACAGTCAGGCGGGGACAGGGTCCCCTTCCTGACTGCGTGCTCATCGAAACTTGAGCTTAACGCAACATCATTTCATACCCTGCAGCGTTGCGGCGGTCAATGTGGCTGCCCACACCCGGCCACGGCGTGACAACCGCAAACTATACAGAGGTTAACCTGTTACCCCGCTGTTCCCTTCCGCGTCGCCAGTTCTCTCCGCTCAGACAATAATCTCCGCCGATGGAGATAGTCAGACAAATCAAACGAGTATTCAAAACGCCGGCTAAGAGTCAATGGGCCGTGTGGGCCCTCATGGCTCTGCTTCCCCTGCTTCTTATCGCTTCCGGTTGCGGAGACGTATCCGATGCGAAGGTCGCCAAACCAAAACGTCCGCAGCCAAAGATCGAATCGCATTGGAGCGACAGCGACCGCGACGGCATCCCGGGCGGCGCCGAGCTTTCATCCGCTACCGATCGCGAACACTTTCGACAGTGGTTCACCGGAATAGCTGAATGGCAATTCTACGAACCGAACGCCGCGTGGAATCCGGAACAGCGAGATTGTTCCGGCCTCGTGCGCTTTGCCTGGCGCGAAGCGCTCAGGCGTCACGATCACCAGTGGCTGCAGAAAATGGGTCCGCACTACGAGATCTTCGCTCCCGACGTCGAAGCCTACGATCTCGAACGCGGAATGCTTCGCGAAAAAATCTTTCGAACCGACGACGGAGTTTTCAAGGAAGCCGACATCTCAGACGGAAGCTTTGCGGAATTCGCGGACGCCCGTTCGCTCAAGAGCTTTAACACAACTTTCGTCAGCCGCGATCGGCGCGAGGCCGAGCCTGGCGATCTGCTTTTCTACTATCAACCCTGGGTACAGAAATATCACTACCACGTGATGATCTTTCTCGGCGAGCCGCGCGAAGCCAGCGAAGGCCAGAGCGACTGGGTCGTTTATCACACGGGGTCTTCGCCGGTCGACAAGGGCACGATCAAAAAAGTGCGGCTCGCCGTCCTGGACAAACATCCCGATCCGCGCTGGCGGCCGTTGGAGACAAACAAAAACTTTCTTGGATTCTACAGACTCAGGATTCTTAACTGAGCGAGAGGCGCATAGACATGCATCATCGTAAAGACGAGTTACCCTCAACCGTAAAACCGTCCGGCAAGAGATCGAATCGCAAGTCGCGATCAAATTTCGGTTTGCTGGCTGTCGAATTTGGCCAACCCGCGCTGGGCGCCGCTGTGCCGACGTGGCCCGACTTAGCTGCGAACGGAAACACGAAGTCATCGCAAGGGCTACAGTCGCTCGCGATCTACATCGCAATCGTTCTTGCCGCGCTCTCGTTCACGGCCGTCCGCCTTCGCGGAAGTGGCCCTGGACCGAAGTCAGCGCCGGCCGCCGCGCCGTCTACTGCTGATAACGACAATCCGCCGGCGTTTTCGCTGACCTCCAGCCGCACCTATGCCACGTCCGATCGCGCCCGCGTTTGGTTGAATTACAAGGGTATCGATCAGATCGATTTTCGCGTTTACAAGGTCAAGGATCCCGTCGCGTTTTTCAAACAACTGGACAATCCTCACGAGATGGGCGATCGCGAAAAGGCGGAGGCCGCGCTGTATCGAGCGCCGACCACGCTGGAGACGCTCCGTGCGGTCAAGGATCATCTCTACAACTCGCTTCGCGATTACTTGCGCGCACAGGTTCGCTATGTCACGCGTCGTACTTTCAACGAAAAGGTCAGCCGCGCGCACGCGGATGACGGCCGTCGTCCGCTCAACGTGGCGGATTACGCGCGCGTCCCGCTTCTGAATCCCGACCAGCTCGTCAGCAGCTGGCGCGAAAAGCTTCCGCCGCTCGAACAAAACGATCGCCGGGTAATTCCGCTCGGCAAACGCGAGCCGGGTGTCTATCTGGTCGAAGCCGTCGGCGGCGGCGATCAGCGTGCTTATTCGTTGGCGATCGTGACCGACCTGCTGATGCTGAACAAAACTTCTCCCGAAGGCGACGTGCTGGTGTACGCGGTCAATCGAAAGACCGGAGCGCCGACCGCGGGCGTCAATGTCGAGCTGGTGAAGAGCAAACAGACGCTGGCGTCCGGCACCACCGACGGCGGCGGGATTCTGCGAACCAGGGTCCCCAAGGAGAAGAAGCCCGCGCAGAATCAACCCGAGGAGGGCGAAGAAGGAGAAGCCGCTTCAGTCGACGAATCGTACGTAGTGATGGCCAGCGACAAAGAGAACTTCGCTATCTCGGATCTCGATTCGTTCTACTTCAGCCAATACTACGACGGTGATCTGAACGATCAATCGTTGACCGGCTATCTCTACACCGATCGGCCGATCTACCGCCCCGGTCAGAAGGTCTTCTTCAAAGGCATCCTTCGCAAACTCGATTCGAGCGGCTACAGCATGGTTGGCGCACGCAACGTCACCGTCACGATGGAAGACGAGAGCGGCGGCAAGGTGTTGGAGAAAGAGTACCCGCTGAATTCGCGTGGGACCTTCAGCGGTTCGGCCGATATTAAGGAAGGCGCGCCGCTCGGCACCTATCACATCACCGCGCAGGTCGGCGAAGCCAGCACTTCGTACTACTTCCAAATCGAGGAATACAAAAAGCCCGAATACAAAGTGAAGGTTTCGACGCCGAAGAAATTCCACGCGGCCGGCGAGAAGATCAAGTTCGAAATCGAAGCTCGTTACTTTTTCGGATCGCCCGTGGCTGAGGCCGACGTCAAGTACTACATTTCTCGATCGCGTTATTACCCGTACTGGTGGCGATCGGAAGACGACAGCGAGGAGCTCGGAATTGAGGAAGAGGACGCCGAAGGCGAAGACGAGTACTACAGCTACGGCGGCGATGTTTTGAAGGAAGAATCGGCGCGGCTGGATAAGAACGGAAAGCTGTCCGTCAATTTCGAAGTTCCCGAGCCGAAAGACGACGACCAGTGGGATTACGAATACAGGTTGGAAGCGCAGGTCGTCGACAGCGCGCGCCGCACCATCGATGGCTCCAACAGTTTCGTCGGAACGCGCGGCAACATTGTCGCTCGCGCCAACACAACTCGGTACGTCTACTTCACCGGCGACACGGCCAGGATAGAAGTCAAATCAGCGGATTATGAAGGCAAGCCCATGTCCGCGCGGCTTACTTTGAACTTCGTAGAGCGACGCTGGGAAAAAGTTAAGAAGAAGAGCGAATCCGGATACGAGTACGACGAATGGATACCGAAAGACACCAGGCTCTCGGCGGTCGACTTAACGACCAACGATCAGGGCGAAGCTTCGTTCGACTACGCTATCTCGAATCCGGGAAGCATCTACATCAAAACGATCGTTCACGAAGGCAAGAAGGACGTCGTCTCGCCCGGAAGCTACCTTTGGGTCGCCGACCGCAACAACGAATGGGCCCAGTATTCGTACGAAGACTACGGTTCGATCAAGCTGGTTCCGGATAAGAAATCGTACCGCCCCGGCGAAACGGCGCACGTCCTGGCTTTGCTCAAGACGGACAACGCGAATTTGCTCGTAACGACAGAGCTGATGAGCGTGATGTCTGCCCGGTATGTTAAGGCGCACGGGCGAGCTGTGGTGCTTGATGTTCCGATCGAAAGCAAGTACGCGCCTAACGTCTATCTGAGCGTTTCGTATGTCGAAGACAACCAACTCTACTCGGAAGACCAGATGCTGGTCGTTCCGGCGCGAGAGAAGTTCCTGGACCTCTCGATAATTCCAAACAAGAAAGAGTACAAGCCACGCGAAACCGCGTCGTACACGGTGCTGGCGCGCAACGCCGACGGATCGCCGGCGTCCGGCGCGGAAGTCAGTCTGGGCGTGGTCGACGAATCAATCTACAGCCTGGCGTCGGAAGCCGCTGGAAATATTCGGCGCGAATTTTATGGCCGTCGCTATCACCAGGTGATGACGAATCTTTCGCTCTCGTTCCGCTTCACCGGCTGGTCCGGCGACAAGCCGATCGGCATCGCGCAACAGAAGGGCAAGCCGAACTACCAACTGGCTGATTTCAAGAACGACAGCCCGCTTGTCGATCCGACCGTCCGGCGCGATTTCAAAGACACGGCGTTCTGGCAACCCGATGTCGTGACCGGAAGCGACGGCAAAGCCACCGTCAAATTCAAGCTTCCCGACAACCTGACCACGTGGCGCGCAACTGCGCGAGCCGTGACGGGCGACACCCGCGTCGGCTCGACGATCGAAAAAGTCGTCGCGCGCAAAGACCTGATCCTGCGGCTGGAAACACCTCGGTTCGTAACCGCCGGCGACACGGTCACGCTGTCGGGCATCGTTCACAACTATCTTTCATCCGGCAAACAAACGCACATCTCGCTGGAAGCTACCGGCGCGCAGGTTTTGGATCGGGCCAACGAAGTAGTCTCGATAAAGAGCCAGGCGGAACATCGCGTTGACTGGCGAATCACCGCGCAACAGACCGGTCCGATGAAGCTGCTGGCCAAGGCATTGACCGACAAGGAATCCGACGCAGTCGAGATCACGATCAACGTTCTGCCGCGCGGGTTGAAACAGACCCGAGCGCAGTCAACCACGTTCGCGCAGGATTCGGCGGCGCAGGACTATTCATTCGATCTGCCCGCCGGCGCCGACGACGTTGCCCGTACCCTCCGGATCGAAGCCGCGCCGTCGGTAGCAGCATCGCTGTTCGGTGCGTTGGATTATCTGACCGGCTATCCGTACGGATGTACCGAGCAAACCATGTCGCGATTCCTGCCCACGGTGATCGTGGCCCACACGCTGAAAGACGTGAAGACGGCCAGCATCAAGGCCGACAACGATATCGCCAACAAAGTCCGGAAGGGACTGGATCGACTTTACGGGTTCCAGCATTCCGACGGCGGCTGGGGTTGGTGGAAAGACGACGACAGCGATCCCTTCATGACTGCATACGTCATCGATGGACTGCTTCTGGCGAAGCAAGCCGGCTATGACGTTGAGGAATACAGGATCAATCGCGGCCGCGACGCGCTCAAACAGATGCTCGAATCGAACAAGGCTTCGAACGACCGAACCATCGATATGGAGTCGCGTTCTTACATGATCTATTCGCTCACGGAGAGCGGCGATACGGACGCGAAGTATGTCGATGATCTGTTCGCTCGTCGCAGTGAGTTGCAGGCGTACGGCCGGGCGCTGCTCGCGCTTACTTTGCACCTGATGAAGGACGAAGCGCGCGCACGTCAGGTCGCGGACGAGATCGAGCGCGGTGCAACCGTCAACGACACCGACGCGCACTGGGAATCACGGCGACGTCAGATGATCGACTTTTCGGAAGTCAACGACATAGAGGCGACCGCGCTGTCGCTGAAAGCGCTGGCCCGCGTCAATCCGAAGAGCTCGCTGTTGCCGAAGGCGGCGCGCTGGCTGGTGTCGAACCGCACGAATGGTTACTGGTGGGATTCAACCAAGCAGACCGCGTTCGCCATATTCGGGTTGACCGACTATCTGAAAGCGAGCCAGGAACTTTCGCCCGACTACACGGTCGAGGTTTATCTAAACGGCGAACAGATCATGAACCGTCGGATGACGGCTGCGGACGTGTCGGGCGCGGCGGCGTTGGTGGTGACGCGAAAGGGTCGCGAAGTCGGCGACGTCAATCGCGTTCGCGTGGTCAAACGCGGCGGCGGGATGCTCTATTTCTCGATGGCGCTGGATTACTTCTCGGGCGAGCTCGAAACGCAGGCGCGCGGATCCGACGAGCTTCAACTGACCCGCGAATACTTCCGTCTTCGCACTTTTGAAGCCGACGGGAAGTTGCAGTGGGCACTCGATCCGTTGTCGGGCGATCTTCGTTCGGGCGACGTGATCGTTTCGAAGCTGACGATCAAGGGCAAGCCCGCGCAACGTCTGATGATCGAAGATCCCATTGCCGCTGGGCTCGAACAGGTGACCAGCGTCCTGGGCCTGAACCTCGATTACAGCGACGGCAGGTGGAGCAACTGGTACAGCTCGCGCGAATTCCGCGACGACCGCACCGTCTTCTTCTTAAGCGACTTTGATGGAGAAGCCGCGTTCCAGTATGCGATGCGAGTCCAGATACCTGGCGAGTATCACATCAATCCGGCGCGGACCGAGCTGATGTACCGGCCCGAGGTGCAATCCAACACGTCGAGCACGACCATTCGAATTCTGGACAAGAAGTAATCACAGTTTTCGCGTCAGCGGAAACGAGAGGATGAAATGATCATGGAAATCGCATTACGAGACATTCGGGATACGGCAAGATCGTTCGCCGGCAAGCCAAAGAAGTTGGTTCCATCTGCGGCGATCTACCTGGCCCTGCTGGGTACCGCGGCGGTGTTCGTGACAACCAAAGAGGCCACGATGCAGCAGGTCGCCATCACGCTGGTGACACTGCTTGCCGCTCCGGCGCTGTTCTTTCTTTTGCAGGCATTGTGCGTCAACGATGCAAACAACACGGGTGTCGTGCCGATGTTGAAGCGAGCCGCGCGAGACGGATGGAAGCTGATGATCGCCAGCATTCCTGTGATCTTCGTAGCTGTGCTGATCTACGTTCTGCTCGGAAAGGTCGAGGCGCAATTCGCTTCGCCGCTGTTGGCCGGCTTGCCGACCGAGACTGCCGGAGCGGCCTTCGCGCGAGTAGTCTTCTCGACGATTCGGCTTTTGTTATTCGGCGTCGTGGTGCCGCTCGTCTGTCTTCATCTTTGGATTGAAGTGACGCAGGACGGCGCGCGCCGTGTCCTCGGCAATATCAAGACGTTGATCGCTCGTGCGCTCGCGCCGCGTTCGCTGGTGACCTATCTGATGGGCCTTGTCCTTTTCGGATTGGTGCCGTACGCGCTGATTGTCCTGCGTACGCCGGTTCAGCGAGCGTCGATCGAATTGACGCTTCTGACCATCCGCCTGGTCCTCGCGTTTAGCTTCGTGTTGTTGGGCTGGATGATCACCGCGGGCGCTGTAAAGAAAGGCGTCACGGAACAGGCATGAAGAGCTTCGTTCTCAAATTTCACCCCACGCGCTTTTGCTTTCACCCGCTGGTGCTGATGTGCGGCGTGTTGCTGGCGATACTGATAGCGCTCGTCTTCTTGCCCGGGCGCTTTGGCATCGTGCAGACGCACGGGGCGGCGCGCAGGGCGAGTCTCGACGATAACGACGCGGCGCTTCAGCGCGCGGCCCAGATGGCGATCGGCGAACGCGAGGGGACGATCGTTGTGATGGATGCGCAAACCGGTCGCGTGCGGGCGTTGGTGAATCCGCGCCTCGCGGCGGAAGAGACGTTCGCGCCCGGTTCTACTATCAAGCCATTCGCCGCGCTGGCCGGTTTGAAAGAAGGAGTCATTACCGACAAATCGCGCCTGCTATGCCGCGAGCGCTACAAGCGAGCTGACTTCGAGATCAACTGTTCGCATCCGAAGGACCAGCCGCCCTTCGGCCCGACCGAAGCGCTGGCTCATTCGTGCAACTACTTTTTCGGCGAGCTCGGCGAACGAATGAGCGAACGAGTTTTCAATCGCACACTGGTGGAATTTGGCTTCGGTTCGCGCACCGGGTTCGGAACCAATGAAGCAGCCGGCCAGTTGACCCGCGGCACAGCACGCGAAAGCAATGCGCTGGGCGAACGAACCGACCTCCGCGTAACGCCGATCCAGTTGACCACGGCGTATGCCGCGTTGGTTAACGGCGGTCACCTGCTTGTCCCGCAACAAGCATCGTCGTCCGGATTTGTTCTGCAGGAGCGAGCGGCAATCGAGATCGCCGAGCAACATCGCACGATCCTGGTGAACGGCATGCGCGGCGCGGTCGAATTCGGCACGGCCGAAAAAGCCGGCCTGACTTCGGTCCCGATGAAAGTTTTCGGCAAGACGGGAACTTCGACCGCTTCAGACGACGGCGGACGCACGCAGGGCTGGTTTATCGGAATCGCCGCCGAAGGCGACAGTCGCGAAGAGACAAAACCCGAAGCGGTCAAGCTCGTCGTTCTTGTGTTTCTCAAACGAGCTCACGGCGCTGACTCGGCAGACGTTTCGAAGGTTGTGTTTGACGAATTCGCCCGGATGGGGAGCCGTGGCGAAAGAGAGACGGGCGGGGGCAACGATACAGAGCAGGTCGCCGCGTCCGCTCGTCTCAGCAATCTGCAAATGCCGGTTCGAGTCCATCTGGTTCGCGAAAACGAGACGCGAACAATTTCGCTCGAAGATTACGTGCTGGGCGTGGTCGCGGCCGAGGGAAGTATCGAAGACGAGATGGGCGCGCTCAAAGCTCTTGCCGTCGCCAGCCGCACTTACGCTTTGAAGAATTTGCACAGGCATGAAGGTGAAGGCTACGACTTTTGCACCTTGACGCACTGCCAGCGATATATCCCGGTCGAACGAGACACGGTCAGAAGCGCGCTTCGACGAGCGGTGGCCGAAACCGAAGGCGAAGTGCTGCGCGACGGCAACAACGCAATCGTCGAATCGTATTTCAGCGCTTCATGTGGAGGAATGACCGCCGACATTCGTTCGTTGTGGGGCTCAGCTGCGAAGCCTTACCTGCGCGGGACGCGAGACGATTACTGCAACGACATGCCGCACAGCCATTGGACCGACGCGATCCCGGTCGAGAAATTGGTCCAGGCGCTTCAGTCCGATCCGCGAAGCGATGTCGGAAAACGTCTGGACAGAGTTCGGATCTTAAAGCGCGATGCCACCGGACGAGCGGAGTTGATCGAGCTGGCGGGCGAACGCCGGCTGGTTTTACGCGGCTGGGATTTCAAAATCATGGTCGGACGCGCGTTGGGCTGGAATCTCCTGAAGAGCTCGCGATTCGACGTCTCGCGCCTGGGCCAGAACTTCATTTTTCGCGGGCGGGGGTTTGGTCACGGGCTTGGGCTTTGTCAGGAAGGCGCGCACGTGATGGCTTCAAGCGGAATCGGTTATCAACAAATCCTGGCTCGCTATTTTCCGGGAACGACGCTGAGAAGAGAGAACCTGGCGCGTCGCTGATGGTTCGGTTTGAAAATTATTCTTTACTTGAGATTCGTGCAGTGAGCGAACGAACCACTAAACAGCACGAAGGCGAAGCAAACCCACACGAAACGAGTTGCCTTTTCGTGTGATTTCGTAAATGGCTGGTTCGTGTTGTTTCGTGGTCAGTAGGTTTTGCCTTAGTCATGGAAACAAATAAAAGAAATCGAAGAATTCGGTACCGCTTCTCGGCCTGGCATTTGGTCTTCCCGTGTCTCTTTTGCCTTTCGATCTCGCTTTGGTTAAGCGCTCGATCGTTCGACACAAAACACGGCGTCGGTGCTCACAAGGCCGCCGACCGACATGTTCGAGCTACAACTGCGACCACTCGCATAACCCCCCCGCGTCCGCGCGTCCTCACTCCTTCCAAACCATCATCGTCGGCGCGCACGTTGTCGAGCGAAAAGTTTCGCGCGCGATTCTCAGTTCGGGTCGAACGACGCGAAGTCGAATCGGTTCTGCGCACGCTCGAGGCCGCGCGACGTGACGTCGCTCGCCGCACCGCCGCCGCATCGGTTCCCACGGACGACGTGTCGCTGCTCGACGTGGTGATTCACGACACGACCGGCGATTTCGTGGCAGCTACAGGTCAGCCGTGGTGGGCCGCCGCCGTTACGCATGATCATCAGATTGAGTTGCAGCCGCTCGAGATTCTGCGGAGTCGCGGCGTGCTCGACCAGACTTTAAAGCACGAATACGCGCACATCGTGATCGAAAACCTTAGCGGCGGAAATGCGCCGCGGTGGTTGGCCGAGGGGCTGGCCGCGCACATCGCCGGTGAAGGAGCAATGCTCGAACGCGGAGAGACAACCTTGCCGATCGAGCAGTTGTCGGTCGAAGAGATTGAAAAGCGATTGGCCCAACCGGGTTCGGCCGACGAGATGCGGAGTTTGTACGCCGCGGCATATCGCGAGGTGTCGTCGTTGATTCGGGCCGAAGGCGAAGCCGGCGTCTGGCGGCGGTTGATGATGAGTTGAATTCCGGGCGCTAACAGACAGAGTTTGTCACGAGAAATTTCACGCAAAGGCGCAAAGAACAGAAAGCGGAAAGGCGCAAAGAGAGGACAATGATCACTTGTTTCGAGCTACACCGCATCGCCGACACTTTGCGCCTTTGCGTGAAACGTCTTTCTTTCTCTAAATTCAATTGACGCACACATCACGTCATCCCGCTTTGCGCGAAAGATCGCGGCGGCTTATCCTTGCTCCGTAACAAAACTCTTACTTCGGAGCAAGCGAATGAAGACTTCCCTGTCCCCGCAGTCCATCAACGAAATCACCAGCCGGCTGCAAACGGCCAACACCGCTTTCGCCGAAAAATATCCCGGCGAAAGCGGACGACGCCAACCCGTTCATACCGTTTACGGCGGCGCGCATCTGTTCAAATCGGATTCGGCGTCAAGGCTCGGATCGTTGGCCCGCCGAGCGCTCGACCAATACGGTCCGGACTTTCTCACCTTTGCTCGTGCGATCGGTCTGCCGGGCTCAGAAACAATCGCGGACGATGCGGTCGCCCAGGCAGAGACGACCGACGCGAGCGCTGACAACAAACCGCTTTGGCTGGCCCAGACTATTTACAATCGAGTTGTCGAGAAACTTCAGCGCGAGCCGGTCGAAGATTTTCGCATCGATTTCGAAGACGGATACGGCAACCGGCCCGACGCCGAAGAGGACGGACACGCCGCCGCCGCGGCCGGCGAAGTCGCGACAGCCATGGACGCCGGCACGCTATCGCCGTTCATCGGAATTCGAATTAAGCCGTTCACTGAAGAGCTGCGCGAACGCAGCATGCGGACTCTGGACATATTTCTCTCGACCTTGCTGGAAAAATCCGGCGGCCGTCTGCCCGACAATTTCGTAGTTACGCTTCCGAAGGTAGTCATCCCCGAACAAGTCGAAGCTCTTTCGGATTGGTACGACATTTTCGAATCGGCGCTGAAGCTCGAACACGGCGCACTCAAGTTCGAGATCATGATCGAGACGACTCAATCGATCATCAACGACCGCGGGAATTCAAATCTCCCGTTGATGCTCGCCGCCGCCCGAGGCCGCTGCATCGCCGCGCACTTCGGAACATACGACTACACGGCGAGTTGTAACATCACCGCCGCGCATCAACACATGATGCATCCGGCGTGTGATTTCGCGCGCAACATGATGCAGGTCGCTTTTGGCGGCACAGGCATCTGGCTTTCAGACGGCGCGACCAACATCATGCCGGTCGCGCCGCATCGCGCATCCGACGGCCAGGAGCTGACGCCGGAACAAATCGACGAGAATCGTTCGACGGTTCATCGCGCGTGGAAACTGCATTACGATCACATCCAGCATTCGCTTGAGAACGCCTACTATCAGGGATGGGACCTTCACCCGGCCCAGCTTCCCACGCGTTATGCCGCGGTCTATTCGTTCTTTCTTCAAAGTCTGGACGCCGCGTCCGAGCGTCTGCGCAATTTTGTCGAGAAGGCCGCCAAAGCCACGCTGGTCGGAGACGTGTTTGACGACGCAGCGACTGGTCAGGGACTCTTGAACTACTTTCTGCGCGCGATCAATTGCGGAGCTATCACGGAGGACGAAGCGACCAGGTTGACGAGTCTGACTCTGGCCGAGCTCAGCACCGGTTCGTTCGTCAAAATTCTGAAGGGTCGCACCGGCTAATCGTAATGACGTCCAACCCCAGGGAAGAATTCATCGATGCGTTGTCACGCAGTCTGGAAGACAACTCGTTCGTAAAACTCTCGCTCGGCAAATATCGCGGCGACGATCCGCATCTGCAAAAAATCCTCATCCGGTTGATTCAGGTCAAGAAAGGCGCCCGACTTTTCTTTCTCTATCGCTACAACACTCGCGACATGGTGAAGAATTATCCGTTTGCCGAAGGTGTTGCGATCGTGAATGACCTGCTCGGCGCTTCGTTCCACAGCGGACACCTCTTCACGCTGCAACAGGATTTCCAGATCGAATTCAATAAGAGATCGAAAGCGCGGCTGAGCACCGGCAAACCGACGTTCAAAGCTCCGCCCTCGTCTGCGCACAATCGCAAAAAGAATTTCCAGATCGATTCACGCGATAACTTTTACCTGAAAGCGCTGGGCGTTACCGACGACAAGGGCGAAGTTAAGGATCGGATGGGAGACAAGTGGAAACAGATTAATAAGTTCATCGAAATCATCGGCAAGCTGTTCGACTCGTCTGCGCTGGCGAGCCGACAAGAGCTATCGATCGTCGACATGGGTTCGGGCAAGGGCTACCTGACGTTTGCGACGTATGACTACTTCAACAACGTGCGCGGCGTGACGACCAGCGTGGTTGGCGTCGAAACGCGCGACGAGCTCGTCAGCCTTTGCAACGACGTCGCGATCGCCGCCGAATTCGACGGTTTGAAATTCGAACGCGGGTTCATACGCGATTACGACCTGGGCGAAGTCGACATCCTGGTCGCGCTGCATGCCTGCGACACGGCGACTGACGAAGCTATTTACAAAGGCATTGCTGCGAAAGCTGCGATCATCATCTGCGCTCCATGCTGTCACCGGCAGATCAGGCCGCAGATCGAAGCACCGGCGCCGTTGCGTGGAGTTTGGCGTCACGGAATTTTGCTCGAGCGCGAAGCCGAAATCGCGACGGATGGTTTGCGCGCGTTGCTGCTGGAAGAAAACGGATACGCAACGAAAGTGTTCGAGTTTATTTCAACCGAACATACTCAAAAGAACACTATGATCGTCGGTGTGCGACAGGAGAATGCGCTGGAAGGCAAGGAAGTGGGAAAGCAGATCGAAGAGCTAAAAGCCTTCTACGGAATCCGCGAGCATCATCTGGAAACGCTCCTAATGTCCGACAAGCTTTAGCTTGTCGTTGAGAAGCGATTACATCCAACTCGCAAGAACCTCGCAGTCGGGAAGGGGACCCTGTCCCCTTCCCGACTGCGAGACTTTTGTGAATTGAGCGAAGATCTAGTTAGACGACAAACTAAAGTTCGTCGGACATCGAACATCTGACATCCCGCACTTCACATCTTCCGAACCGCGCCCTTCTGTGCTCCCGCCGGTTTCGCGGCCTTTCCGGGCGCTACTATCATCTCGGCATACGCGCCTGCAAAAGTTAATACGCACATCGACCCGTGGCTGGTCTTCTCTCCAATCGCTACGCCAATAAATTTATAGCCCGGGCTGAGCAGATTTCTTCTGTGACCGCGCGAAGCTACGCCGTCGTCAACCAGCCATCCCAACACGATCTCGCGTGCAATTTCTGATTGGTAGACGATGTTCTCGCCGATTCCGTTCGAGAACGTGCCGTATCGATTACAGCGAGCCTCGGTCGAACTGCCGTCGGTTCCCTTGTGGCCGCTGTTTCCGGTCTTGCCCAAATCGGTCACGTGGTCCTTAGCTGCGCGTGACAGTCCTTTTGACACCGCGTACTGCGGGACCGGCTTCGCGTTGCGAACAAATGTGATTGCTTCATCGACAGCGCTGACGCCTTCGTTGGTCAGCAAGGTAACGGAACTTCCCGGCGGTCTATATTCCATGCCCTTGTAGTACTTCTTCATCTGTTCCAGATGAACAACGTACCTGGTTGGGTCGGCACGCAAGACATTGATCTCGCGAATGAGTTCCTTTTCCGAAGTGGTCAAGTATTCAACGGTGTCTGCATCCGAGTTGTGTACTGCGCCGACTCGAACGGCGGGAGCGATTGTGAGCAAAGCGGCGATCAAGACACCGGTAAGCACGAAAGTAACAGGGTTGGTTCGAGAGTTCATGGGGGCGATTCTCCTGAAAATGATTGATGGGTAAATCGGTCAACTAAGGGAAGCGACTGCGGAAGTGAATGCGACGGACGCTTTTTATCGTAAACGAATTCGAAGGTCAAGTATTCGGCTGAAGACTGCGACATGTCGTAGCGCCAAAGCCGCGAAAGGTGATAGCCCAGGCCAACGGTCTGGGTGATCGGGCCTTTTAAGCATTAGAGCGCTGAAGGCGCAAAAGGGTGACGGAATTTCACCCGGGGCGGTGCCCCGGGCTATCACCTTTCGCGGCTTTGGCGCTGGAACCCAGCGCTTGCAATCTATGCCCGTCTAATAAACTTCGCGGCGACCCAGCCAGCCAGTACCAACGCGCTGAGAATGACCCAATTGTTCTCGGCTCCGTACGTCGCGGTTGGAAAGTGATTGCTGATCATCGTAAAGATCACGGGCACGACCATAAACGTATTGTGCTTCGAACGAAGCTTCGCCCGCGTTGCCAGCGCCGCATCAACCGTCTTCCCTTCGCGCATGGCTGCGATCATTTTTTTCTGTGCCGGCAGAATTCGCATCCAAACATTCGCGGCCATGATCGTTCCGAACATCGCCCCGACGTGGATGTAGGCCGCTCGCCCGCTCATCACGCGCGTCAATCCATACGCCACGCCGACCACCAACGCATATCCGACGATCGCAAACAGAAGTTCCTGCTTCACCAGTGGCGACAAACAGAGAAGGTCATAAACGATCCACGCAACCACGAACAGTCCGATTCCGATGGCGGTCGCTTTGCCGACGCTGATATCCATCACGTCCGGATCGATCAGCGCGCCGCCCATGTAATAAACCAACACCAGCAACACCATTCCGCTCAGCCAGGTGAACGCCGCTTCCCAGCGAAACCAGTGAAGTTTTCTGGAGAGCTCCGCGACCTTCTGCTTTTCGACTACGTAAAATCCGCCGCTGTGCACCATCCAAAGCTGAGCCGCCTCGCCGTTCTTGATCTCGGCCTCTTCCTCGCTCAGGCGTCCGTCGAGCCAGGTGAAAAAATAGGTCTGGCCGATCCAAAGTATGCCGACGAAGACATGGATCCAACGCGCGATCAGGTTGATCCACTCACTAAGATACGGATTGATTCTCATGGTTAGCTTCCCCGATAGGTGGAATAGCCGAACGGGTTTAGTAAAAGCGGGACGTGATAGTGCTGATTCGCGTCGCTGACGATAAAGCTGATCGTGACGTGCGGATAAAAGCTCTGGATGTTTCGAGCGTCGTAATAGCTTTTCGTCTCGAACATCAATCGGTAAGTTCCGATAGCGAGCGGCTGGCCTTCAGTCAAAAGAGATCGCAGCCGGCCGTCGTCGTCCGTAGTTCCGCGTCCGACCTCGATCCAATTGTCAGACGAGAGAAATTCCAGAACAACTTCGACTCCGGCGGCGGGACGTCCCAGCGATGTATCCAAAATGTGTGTAGTTATCGCGCTCATTTGCTCAAAAGCTTATCCAGTCGCAGGTGCGTAATGCGTCGTTGTTCTTCGGCCGCAATGTTCAATTCGGAATCCGGATCATTGTTCAGACGCTGGTTCAGCAGTGCGAGCATTTCGTCCGCGGTCTTTCCCGTCGCGCAAACGATGTAGATGTATCCGAACTTGTCTTCGTAAACGTGATTCGCTTCAGCCAATTCCGCCTGCGTGTCTCGCGACGCCTGTTCAGCGCCGGCCTGTTCCTGCTCCGACCAGCGGCTGAAGTCCGATGGCGCTGCGGCGACTTTCTTCTCGCCGATTTTCGGATGCGCTCGAAACGCTTCGAGCCAGTCTTCCTTTTCAAGGTTATGCCAAACGTCGTCTGCAGTCGCATGCAACTCGTCTTCGTTGCGGAACGGCCGAGCGGCAACCATCGCGTGCGCCCATCTTTGACAACCGCAGCAGTTCAGCAGCGCCGCCGTTGCTTCGTCGGTCGAAAGTGAATTCAGTTTTGAGAGTGCGTCGGTCACGCTGCGTTTAAGGTTTGTAGCGGATCAGTTTGAAATTCGGATGAATACCAATGAAGAAGTAGTCGCCCGCAAAGACGCAGAGGCGTTGAGCCATGCCCTATCTTCACCGATTTCTTTGCGCCTTTGAGCCTCTGCGGGAACCTGTAATTCCTCGCCACATTCGAACTTCACCCACTACCCGACGGTTCCAAAGACTCTCAACCGGCTCACACCGCCATCCGGAAAGATATTGAATCGCACATGCGAAACCAAACCGGCGGACTGTATTTCCTCTTCGAAGAAATGTCTGTAATGAGCCTGAAGCTCCGTGCGCCCGAGTATCTCCGTCCAGGCGGATGCGTTGATGTCTTCCACCTTTTTTCCAGCAGCATGACACGCCTCGATCGAACAACTGTCCGGAAAATTTCCTTTGAAGTGCGACGTGTCAACCTCGACCCGATGAATGACACCCGGTCTTCCCAACTGAATGATGCTCCAATCGAAACCGGGCCCGCGTCGTCGCTTTGTTTCCCATCCATCGCTCATGTTGACGGCGCGTCCGGGCATGATCAAGTTGTGACGATGGCCAAAAAACATATCGCTGCAGGCCAGCACCAGGCCGCCGTGTTCGACCGCCGCCAGATCGATCTCGCTGCCGCTTTGACGCGCGAGTCTGCTCCAGTCAGGCACGACCTCGCCGAAGACTCGAAGACGCGCGATGCCACCGTCAGGAAAAATATTGAACCGCAAATGAGTGAATCGTGTGTCGCTATTTATCTCGAACGTATTTTGCGAGTCGCCTTCGAGCTTCGATTTTGGAAGAACCTCCACCCACGTCGTGTCGTTGCTAACCAAATTCTCAACCGTCGCATTCCCGTCCAGCGTGCATGCTTCGATCGAACAATGTTCGGGATAATTACCTTTGAAGTGACTGGTATCAACAATGACTCCGCGAATGACGCCCGGTGTGCCGAGCCTGATCAAGCACCAATCGAAACCCGGCTCACGCTTTCGTCGCGATTCCCAACCATCCATCCATTTGCCGCGATCGGTATACTTGCCGTCGATAAAAATCGGTTGGGTCGGCTTCAGAAGATTTTCCTTCTGAGCGAAAAAATCGTCGTTGGCGAAAATAACCGCGCCGCCGAGCCGTTCCGATGCCAGATCAACTAGTTCTGTGAAATCCATCCAGAAGTTCCTTATGAAGTAAAGCAACCGTGTTTCAGAAGGCACGTTTGCCTACGGGGCAGAAGCCCGACCGTAAGGGAGGGCGTTCTACTACGCGTATGTTCAAGCAACGATTCGACAGGGGTCCAATACTTCTCGAACAGCAATACGTTCTGGTGCCTCTCAAACTCGAGCACAAGGGAGTATTGAACGCCCTCCCTCACGGTCGGGCTTCCGCCCCGCTAGCGCACCTCACGATTACCCAAAAGCCCTCGCTTTAACACACCACCCGGGGCGACACCTGCGAACTCGCCTCGATCATAAATTAACTCTCCACGCAAAAACGTCTTCTCGACCACTCCGTTCAAAGTTCGACCGGCGTACGGCGTCAGTTTGTGCCGGTGAAGAATCATCGCCGGCTCGACACTGAGCTGGGCGTCGGGCTTCCAAATAACCACGTCGGCGTCTTTCCCCTTCTCGAGACTTCCTTTGCGCCGTTCCAACCCGGCCAACCGCGCGGGCGCTGTCGCCAACAGTTCGATCAAACGGCCCACAGAATAGCCGCGCGCGCCCGCTTCCGTCCACATCACCGGCAGTCGAAGCTGAAGCGATGAAATTCCGCCCCACGCTTCCAGAAAATTTCCAGTGTCGCGGCACTTCAGTTCCGGCGGGCACGGCGAATGATCTGAAACGACCATCTCGATCAAACCTTCATCCAGCGCGTCCCACAGCGCTTCGGAGTTTTCGCGCTCTCGCACCGGCGGACAACACTTAAAATGCGTAGCGCCGTCGGGAATATCTTCGGCGGCAAACGCCAGATAATGCGGACACGTTTCGATCGTGACCGGCACGCCGTCGGCTTTCGCTTCGCGCAACAAATCAAGCGAGGTTGAAGACGAGTGATGAACGATATGAACTCGGGTGCCGGTCTCGCGGCTCAATCGAATGATCAGCGCAATGGCTCTGTCTTCTGCCTCTTTCGGTCGCGTCCGAAGAAAAGTCGAGTAGCTTCGCGGATCAGCGCCGGAAGAAGCCTGTTTAGAAGTCGCAGCCTCGACAGGTTCCGGCACCTCCGCATGAATGATCAAACGCGCGCCGAGCCGCGACAACTCGTGCATCGCTTGTCGCAGCTCTGCTTCATCCACGTTCGGAAAATCATCGACGCCGGAATGAATCAGGAAGCATTTGAAACCGACCACGCCCGCTTCGTACATCCCTGCCAGCTCCGGAACATTGCCCGGCACAACCCCGCCCCAAAACGCGGTGTCTACCCAGAGCTTTCCATTCGTGGTCTTTAGTTTTTCTTCAAACGCCGCCAGTGTGGTCGTCGCGGGAATGCAGTTCAGCGGCATGTCAACCAGCGTCGTCACCCCTCCCGCCGCCGCCGCGCGAGTAGCAGTTTCGAATCCTTCCCATTCGGTCCGGCCGGGTTCGTTGATATGAACGTGCGTGTCGACCAATCCTGGAATCACGATGCTATCATCATCCGCAGTAACGACCGGGCAGTCACGCGGGATTTCGTCGAAAGCTGAAATCGAATCGATGATGCTATTCTGAATATGAATCGCGGCTGGCTCTACGGCGTTCGGCAGGACAACCCGACGTCCGCGGATAACGAGTTCCGGCAAAGGCATGCAGAGAGATAAACCATAAGTTACAAACTTTGGCAACGAACAATTGCGGCGGGGGGTCTGGACGAGTTTCCACAGAGCGCTGGTAACTTTTCGTCAACCGAAAGCTACTTTTCTCGCGGGAAAAGTCACTTTAGTTGCGAGTAAAGTAGCTTTTGTCCGAGGGAAAGTAGCTTTTCTGGGAGGGAAAGTAGGTTTAGTTGGACTCCACGGCTAAAAGAGAATCTCCCGCAAAGGCGCAAAGGTGTTGAGAGCTGCTCTGTCTAAATTGATTTCTTAATGTCCGACAAGCTTTAGCTTGTCGCTAACTCTATTGGCATTCAATTTACGACGTAATCGACAAACTGAAGTTTGTCGAACAATTCTTTAACCGTCGGACCCGACAGAAGAGGACGGTCCAAAACCTAACCGAAGCCTTTGCAATCGTATCCTGGTCTGCGCGAAGGCAATCCGAATCAGCTTCCCTGGAAAGCGCAGGCGCCAACTCAGCGGTCTGGGTTGTTCAAGACGTTCGCTGATCATCACGTAGCTTACGACCGCCATCGCGGCAAAATGCCCCTGCGACAGCAGCATGGGGAACAGCATCAACGCCCAACACGAACCGACGCACCAAACTCCGTGCGTAACTCCGAAACGCAGCGCGTCCAAATCCGCCGCGATGCCAAACGCCGCCAGCTCACTATGATTATGTCCTCGATTAAGGCATCGCTGCTTTACCGGCGAACACTGCCACACGAGGGCGATAATTCCCACGCCGATTGCCGGCAGAAATGATTGCGGCATAAGCAGGCTCAACAAAAGCACAGCCGCCAACAGGACGCCGCCCCCCGCCATCCAAATCGCGCCATAACCAACCACGAAAAGCGCAACTGACCGAATACGCCTATGCTTGAAGCTGCGCTTGAGGACGTGGCGGATCGGCGCAATCAACGTCGGCGACATCATCGCCACCAGCATCAATGCCCAGCCCGCCGTCATGGAAGAGATTGGGTTCATCGCCAGCAGCATTTGAAGTGAAACCAGCGATGCTCCCGAGTCTGTCACCGGACAATGAGCAATAGTCATGATGCTCCCGGGGTTAACCAGGAGCACCATCCACGTTACCGCGCTTATTAGCAGGATCGGGAAACTAACCCGTGCACGCTCTCGGCCATTCATTGTCTTCAGAACCCCTGGCGGTAGATGCCGACTCGCCCAATGGTGATTTCCTCGCTATCCGGAATAGGATCATCGGGCACGATTCTCACGTCGAGCGAATCAGCATCGAGAGCATTGTCGAGGAACAGATTGTCGACGATGTTCGTGATATCCAACATGAACGTCAGTCCCGCGCCACCATGTTGGCCGTCTTTTAGGCTGGCCTTCCGAAGCCCAAAAAGAGCAACAGATCCGGCTCGATGCTGGTTAACAGAGACGTTGAGTACGTACGAGTCTCTGGTGCCTCGGACGTTTTCAAGCTGAAGGTAGACTCGGTCCGGCAAGCTCGTCTCAGAAGCTTTCTCGAGACTCGAAGACACCTTCCCACGCATGCCGGAATCAAGCGTAACAGTTGCGCGAGCTCCCGAAGTCTTTATCTGAAGAGCTCCATCCCTGGCTCCGACGAGTTCTAAATTACCTCCGCTATCCATAGCTACTCCTTGCGCCGATTTCGCTGCCGCCGGCGCTGCTCCCAACTTCGTCAATCTCTGGGTAAGTCTGGCGGAGGGTTGGGGCAAAACGGTCGGAGTCAGATTATCGTAAGTATAATCCAACTGATCGAGACTATTAACATCGGCCGGGGTATACACCCAGGGAGTGTTGTTCGGAAACGGCATTACGAATTCCCGCTCGCCGCTGGCTGCGGGTCCGGCAAGCCAGTTCGGGTCGGTTGGGTTGCTGTTTCCGTTCGCGTTCCATGCCGCCCACATCCGGTCAATGTTGCTATGGTGTAAGTAGAAGATCGGATCGAGTGCCGCTATGCCGGGATCAGCCATCAAGCCATAGGTCTGGCTATCCGGCGAGTTACCTCCAACATAACGGTGTACCTGATTGTGTGGATTGCTTTCGAGATTGCCGCTGGTTTCTCCATCATGTGAGAATCCTGTCTCGGGACCCCCAAAGCCGGGAAGCGGAGTGATGGCGTTGCTGCCGGTGTAGACAGTATTGCCCTCGCAAGTCTCTGCTACCGGAGGAATGGGAACATAAATGTTGAAGTCTCTTTGGGGGCCGTAACGCGCAAATACGTAGAGAGGGTTCGCGGTCCCGTCAGGTAAAGTCTGCTGGGTAAAAGCAGGCGGAATCTCATATTCATTGCCCGTTCCAAAATAGTCCCAATACGGCAAAGCCCAGCTCGCAGGACCGCCGAGACTTACCACCGCCGTGCGGATTTGAGCTTCCAGCGCCAGCAGATAGCCACGATGCCATGGTGCGAAATACCAGGTTTGGTGCTGACACTGATCCCAATACATGTCCAGGAGATTCTGGGGTGGAAGCGGTGTAGTGGGCACCTGCGGCGGCGCAGTAATAAACTCCCAGTCCGGAAATGCCGGTGGGTTTACGTACCAGGATGTGCTGGGATCGACGTATTCGCCATGGATTGCGGCGAAAAACCACCAACTGTTTGGATTGTCTAAAGTAAGCGCCTGCATTGCCCCGACGCCTTTTGCGTACCAGAAGAGGTCCGGATTATCGAAAGTACCGCCATCATTCCACGCGTTCGCTCTGGTGAAGTTTGCCATCTATTTCTCCCTTTTTTTGTCATTGATTATGGTGAAGGTGAGGGGGAAATATACTAAAGATGCAGGAAGAGGTCTATGCGTTTACGTACATAACATGAGGGCATTCTGTTTAACTCTTCACGTATCCCACTTGCAGTCCAGTCAACTTCGCACTGACGAGGTATTTAGGCTCTGAACAAGTCGCTGCGGTAGGATCAATGCGGGAAGATTGAGATGTATGAGCGCCGAAGGCGCTCATATCTTAAAGACTCACGCGTCTTACATCGTCGGCCTGGTCTCAGACTAGTGCTCTGCTTATACGTTTGCTACCTAGAGTCAGAAGCTAACGGTCACAAAAACCTCGCGGCTGGGCAAACTCTGCGTTCGCAACTTCATCGTAGAAGCAACGTTTACCATCCGCTCATTAATTGACCTGGTCTCAGGCTGAATCGGCTAGCAAAGGACAGAACTCTCCATGCGGACTTTCCGAAACGTCATCGGTCTCCTGGCAGTTCTTCTTCTCTTAACCTCGCTGGCAGCGGCACAGTCGGGCCGCACTCAGCGCGGCGGAACCGGGAAGAAGAACCAACAGCCGACCAGCACCGCGACCGAACAACCGGCGCCTGCAGCCACTCCCACAGCCACAGCAACACCAGACCTGCCGGCCGAAGAACTTCAACAGGGCGTCGAGTCAGTCAAGGTTGATACCAACCTGGTTTCGGTTCCCGTGATCGTCAGCGACCGCAACGACATCTACATCCCGGACATGACGCAGGACGAGTTCACTGTCGAAGAAGACGGAACTTCGCAAACCATAGTCTTCTTTGGCACCACGACTCGGCCGTTCCACGTCGTGCTGATGCTGGACACCAGCGCCAGTACGCAGGACAAGCTTTACGAAATTCAGCGGGCTGCGATTGCGTTCGTCAACGAGCTACAAACCGCCGATCGAGTAAAACTGATTTCGTTTGACGACAAGATCGTCGACTACGGCAAGTTCACGAACGACCGCGAGTCTCTGCGTGCTTCTATCAGCCGAGTGCGGCCCGGCTCGGGCACAAAGCTTTACGACGCGATGGCGATAGCGATCAATTCATTGCGGCCGATCGAAGGGCGCAAAGCCATCGTGATATTCACAGACGGTGTTGACTGGACCAGCGACAAGAAATCCATCGACGACAACCGCCGCGATCTGGAGGAAGCTGGAATAATTGTTTATCCGATCCGCTATGAAACGCGCGAAGAAGTCGAGCGGCTGGTCCGCCAGCAACAGGCGGGTGGACGCACTGTAGACCTCGGAACGATTCTGGGCGGCGGCGGTTCACAGACAGGTACGCCGACAACTTTTCCCGGAGGACAAATTCCCTTGCCGCCGGGGACGACTGGCGGAGGCAGTCCGACGATAGGAGGGATTCCGATTCCCCCAATCGTGATTCCACGACGCGACGATCCGAATCGCGTTCCGTCGAACGATCCGTTTCCCGGACGCAACGATCCAACCTCCGGCGGAATCGATCCCTCGATCGACGCAATGCTCGATGTAGCGTACGCGACCGCCGATGGTTACTTGCGCGATCTGGCTGCGATTACCGGCGGGAAACTTCACCGCGCGGATACGCTCGGATCATTGCCTGTCGCGTTTGCGAACATCGCGGCCGAGCTTCGCACTCAATACTCGATTGGGTACTATCCGACGAATACGACGCGCGACGGGAAATTCCGAAAGCTGAAGATCCGCACGAAACGCAAAGGCGCGATCGTAAGGGCTCGGCCGGGATATCGTGCTCCAAAAGCTTCCTGAGAAGTGTGGTGCTGGTAAAGCTTGAGATTTTGGTCGGTAAATGACTAACCACGAAATACACGAAGCCGAAAACGAATCACACTAATCGACGATCGAGTTTCGTTCTACTTCGTGTGATTTCGCCTTCGGCTTCGTGTATTTCGTGGTTCGTTTTGTTGGTTTGATTTAACCCGCGCCACTTTCAAATTATGCGGATTGTCGAAGGGTTAGCAGGAATTCTTCCAACAGGTTGCCCGCGACATGTAGTCGGTAGTTCGCGGTCGAGCGAATATCGTCGATCGGCACAATCTCTTTCATCACGGCTTCTCTGCCAACTTTAATCGCCGCGTCATTCAACTCGAGCCCGGTCAGAACTTCCTCGGTCTTCGTGCAACGCAGAGGCACCGGAGCAACGCTGCCAAGCGCGATCCTGATCTCGCCAATCGTATTCGCATCCATCCGCGCCATTCCGGCAAAACAAACTTTCGAGATCGCCTGAGCTTTTCGGGTTCCAACCTTGCGGTAATGCTGCCGCCATCCCGCCGTAGCGCGTGGCAATCGTATGCGACTAATAATCTCGCCCGCGCCCATCACCGTCGTTTTGTATCCGGTATGAAAGTCCGTGTACGGAACCCAGCGCGCGCCTGCCGTCGAGACCAGTTCGATCTGAGCATCGTAGACCAACAGCGCCGGCGGTGAATCGCCGGCGGGCGACGCGTTAGCGATATTGCCCGCCAAAGTTCCGCGATTCTGAATCGCGATGCCGCCGGTTTCGGCGGCTGCTTTACAAAGCATCGGAAACTCGCGCTGTAGAACTTCGTTGCGCTGGACGTCGGTGAAAGTTGTCAACGCACCCATCGTTATCTGATCGGGCGTGATATCGATGCCCTTCAGCTCAGGCAGGTTCCAGATGTTTACAAATTTCTTGTGAGTGAGCAGACCGGATTCGAACGGCACCATCAAGTCCGTCCCGCCCGCGAACGGCTTCCAGACGCCCGGCTCGCTGGAAAGCAACGACAACGCTTCAGCCAGGTCGTTGGGTGCTTTGATTTCGTAATCTGGTAAGTAGGCTCTCATGGTCCAGGAAATGTCCGACAAACTTCAGTTTGTCGTTTGCTTGCGACAAACTGAAGCAAGCCATGAATATTCAAATTGTAGAAACTCGGAGTCAGGAAGGCGGCAAGCGCAGCGCGCTCCCATCGAACATTACCCAAGTCATCGACAAACTGAAGTTTGTCGGACATCGGTTTGTCGGACATCAACCTGCATTCGCTTTACACGCCCGCACAACCGCATCGAAAATTTTCATATAGCCGGTGCAGCGACACAGATTTCCCGCGAGCCCATTTCTGATCTCGCCATCGTCCGGGTTTTCATTCTGCTCCAACAAATTTATCGCGGCCAACACCATCCCTGGAGTGCAAATGCCGCATTGCGCGCCGCCGCATTCGATGAACGCTTGCTGGACAGCGTGAAGTTGATCTCCGTTTGCGACGCCTTCGATGGTCTTTATCTCCGCGCCGTCGACTTGCAAAGCCGGAACCAAACAACTGTTGACCAACGCACCGTCGATCATCACGGAACACGCGCCGCATTCGCCTTCGCCACATCCTTCTTTGGTTCCGGTCAAACGCAGCTCTTCGCGCAACACGTCCAGCAACCGCGCCATCGGAAAAACTTCCAGCGTCTGTTGCTCGCCGTTGACGACACAACGAATCGCAATCTTCCTACTCAGCTCAGACATATTCCTCCTCCATCACGGGCATCATCGCCTCGGGCATCAAAGGAATGTGATTGAAGCTGAGACCGGTCGCGTTCTCGATCGCATTTACGATCGCCGGCGCGGGTCCGTCCATGGGAAGTTCGCCGATCCCCTTCGCGCCGGACGGGCCAAGCGCATACGGAGTTTCAGCGAAGAAGACGCGTATCGGCGGGAGGTCAGCCGCGGTGGGCATGATGTAGTTCGTCATCTGGTTGTTCGCCATCCGTCCGTCGCGCCACACTACATTTTCATAAAGCGCGTAGCCGATCGCCTGGGCCACGCCGCCTTCGATCTGGCCCGCAGCCAGCACCGGGTGAATCACTCGCCCGACCTCCTGGACCGCTACAAAATCGTCGACGTGCGCTTCGTAGGTGATCGGATCCACCGTGACTTCGGCAACGTAAACCGCCCACGCGTACGCACCGTATGCATCGCCCTGATATTTTTCGTCGTCCCAACGAATATTTTCCGGCTGTTTGTATTGGCTGAAGGATTTCAGAGCGCCGTGCTTTTCGACATAGCCGGCACAGGCTCGCTGGAAGTCCGCCGGCGAATAATCTTCAGAAAGAAATCCGCTTTGCAAGAGCGTTTGCTTCAAACCCAGCACCGCCGATTCGACCAGCTTGCCGACGATCATCACGGTTCGCGAAGCCACGGTCGGTCCGCTGTTCGGAACGTTGCCTGTATCGGGTCGCGCAACTTCGATCGAATCGTAATCGATTCCCAAACTCTGCGCGGCGATCTGCGCGAAGATCGTGTTGGTTCCCTGTCCGATCTCGGTGCTGGCGGCGA
This sequence comes from Pyrinomonadaceae bacterium, assembly GCA_963702045.1. GTDB lineage: Bacteria > Acidobacteriota > Blastocatellia > Pyrinomonadales > Pyrinomonadaceae > JACMLC01. The sequence goes on along the minus strand of OY969701.1, from coordinate 1,165,085 downwards.
GGATTCGGACGCGACCCTGCGACGTAGCCTCGACGCCAACCACCGACTGAAGATATTGCTCGCCGGAACCCGTGAAGCCAGCGCCGTGCATGAATGATGCAAAGCCGATTCCCTTCTTCTTAGCCGAGCTTTGATTCTGAATAGCAAACTGCTCGATCTTCTGCCGGTAATTCGTCAGTTCAAACGCGCGCTCCATCAATCCGTTCAGATCGACAGGCTCGCGAATCACCTGTCCCGTAGCAGTCGTTCCGCCCTCTTGAATAAAATTCCGACGACGAAATTCGTCAGGAGAGAGACCGACCGCTTTGGCAACTTTGTTCAGATGTCGCTCGAGCGCGAAGATACTCTGCGGCGCACCAAAGCCGCGGAACGCGCCGTGTGGCGGCGTGTTCGTGGCAACAGCCCGGCTTTTTATTCGAACATTCGGACACGAGTACGGTCCCGCCGCGTGAATCGTCCCGCGCGACAAAACCACCGACGACAGCGTCGCATACGCACCGCCGTCGACCGTGAAGTCGATCTCCATCGCCAACAATTTTCCATCGCTGGATACGGCGGTTCGATGACGAGTCAGCGACGGATGCCGCTTTGTCGTAGCGACCATGTCTTCGGCGCGGTCGTAAACCATCTTGACCGGCCGGCCCGATTTCCACGCCAACAACGCCGCATGACCGGCGATCATGGATGGATATTCTTCTTTGCCACCAAACCCGCCGCCGGTTTCGACCTGGATGACGCGGATCTTTTCTTCGGGCAGCCCAAACAATTTCAGCAACGCTTTGTGAACGTAGTAAGGGCACTGCATCGATCCCCAGACGGTGACTCCGTCCGTCGGATTCGCGATAGCGATGACGCCGTTGTTTTCTATGTAGAGCTGCTCCTGTGCGCCGGTTCGATATTCACCTTCAACAATCTGGTCGGCTGCGGCCCAGGCGTCATCGACGTTTCCCTTCTCCACATGAAACGATTTGAAAACGTTGTCCTCGCCCCAGACGATCTCTTTCCGAGCCAACGAATCGTCGATCGAGAAAACCGCCGGCGCCGGCTCGATTTCAACCCGAACCGAGCGACGGGCCTCTTCCAAAAGATGTTTGTCGTGATGGGCCAGCAGGACGATCGGCTCTTCTGCGTGATTGACGAAGTCGTCCGCCAGGTAGGGTTGATCGAGCAGAATCAGTGCGACTGCGTTCTCGCCGGGAATGTCTTTGACATCGACGACGACGAATTCGTCCCACGGAATCGAGTCGTTTTCGAATGATATCCGCGAGACGCGACCGCGCGGAGCGGGGCTGCGCACCGTAACGCCGTAGAGCATGTCGGGAAATTGAAGGTCGTCGATATAGCGCGCCTGGCCCGTTACCTTGTCGCGTCCCTCTTTGCGCGGCACCGGCGTGCCAACCAAATGCTTTTCCATAAGAGGCTTATGCTATACCACATTGCCGAAAAGGTTTCGAGGTTCGAATGTCCGACAAACTTCAGTTTGTCGTATGTGCGCGACCAAATTCGGCTTTAGGTTTTAGGTTTTGGGTTTTAGGTTTTTGCCCGTGGCTTTCAAACTTGTGTCGTAGGCTGTTAGTCCAGGTCTCTCAGTAATCAAAAACCTAAAACCTAAAACCTAAAACCCAAATCCAAGAACCAAAAACCAAAGACCCACTTCCTAACCCGCACTCAAAGCTGAACCGTATGGACATCCTTCAGGTGGCGTTACCTCTCGCTTGTTTGCTACATTCGTTAACGACTTATCAAGTCGCGCCGAGAGGGGCAACAGAAATGAAAGCTGTAGGCAGCCAGGCCACACCCGAAGTGATCGAGACATGGGTCGAGGTCAACAAGGCTTATCAGGAATGCAAAGGCGAGCGTCGCGAGCGGCTTCAGCAGGTTGCTGATCGTCTGGGCATCAGTTTCAAAGTCGCGAAGCGCAGGCTTCGCAACTTCGAAGCGATGCAAAAAGTAGGAAAGAAGTAACCGTACTGAGAAATCGCCCGCACGTTGTTTTCCTCACCAATCGAATGTCAACATTTTGATTTTCGTCGTACTGGATTGGTTTCGACCAAATCCACCGTACTGCCCCGCATACCGCACGAACCGCGAAATAACACGAACGATGTACTAACCTACGCGAAGTCTTCCGAATACGGGTTTCGTGTGATTTAGTGAATGTCGCGTTGGTGTTATTTCGTGGTTCGTCTGCTACCACGTTAGCGCCACCGTTGAAGTATCGATTCAAACTGAGCCAGCGCTGCTCTTCTCACTCTGGTCTTTTCCGAAACCAGTGCTGATCGGTTGCGAAGTAAGTCCACCAAATTACCAGCAACTGAAACGGCACCCTGATCAATAGATAGCCTGGACCTGCTTCGTGACCACCAAAACCAACACGATTGAGCGCCGCGTAGATGTTTGCGGGCAGGACTCCGATCAACATCAAGATCAGACAGATGCCAGTCAGCTTCATCAGACGAGGTATCCATATTCCGATCGCTCCAAGAATCTCCAGCACACCGGTCAGATAGATCAACTCTACTCGATACGGAACCGACGGCGGCAGCATCTGCGCCATTTGATCTGTAAAAATGAAATGGCCCAGTCCGGTGAAAGCGAAGAAGAGGCTGAGCCCGACTCTGGCGCGCGCTCGCGATGAAATCCGGAAACGCGGCCAAAGGCGCCCAACCAAACTAAGGACCAGGAACGGTGTTATCAGGATCAATAGCAATATGAGAAGCATTTGCATAAACGGTCGCCACGAGAATGTCCGACAAACTTCAGTTTGTCGTTTGCATCGTAAATCGAACGTAGAGCGAGTCAGCGACAAACTGAAGTTTGTCGGACATTCTTGTTGTATCATGCTTTCGCCTTGTCCCACCCGGTACCTGCGAAAGGGATTCAACCGATGTCAGAAACAGACGGACGCCCGCTCAACATTGTATGTCTTGCCAGCTACTTCAAGGGCGGCGAGTTTATGCGCGAGTGCAAGCGTCAGGGTTGTCACGTCCTGCTCGTGACAAAGGAAAAGTTCCTTTACGAAGATTGGCCCCGCGAAAGCCTCGACGACATCATTTCGGTTCCCAACGAAGCCGCTACAGACCTGTTAATTCACACGGTCATGCAACTGGGCCGGCAACGAAAAGTAGATCGATTGGTCGCGCTCGAAGAGTTTGACGTCATCACCGCCGGCTTGATTCGCGAACACTTGAGGCTTTCGGGGATGACCAGCACCGAAGCGCGAATATTTCGCGACAAGCTGGCGATGCGCGAAGTTGCAGATCGCGCAGCCATTCCGGTTCCGGACTTTGTACATGTTCTCAACTACGACGCGTTACGAGATTTCATGACACGGGTTCCGCCGCCGTGGGTGATGAAGCCACGGGCGGACGTCTCGGCGGTCGGGATAAAGAAGATGCACAACTCCGAACAGGTCTGGCGGACGATTGACGAGCTCGATCGGCGCGAATCTCTTCGCGAGAAGTCGCCATACTACCTGCTTGAACGATATGTTCCGGGCAACGTGTTCCACGTCGATTCGTTGGTGGAAAACGGCGAGGTGATTTTCGCCGGAGCGAACGGTTACGGAAGACCCCCGATGGATGTGGCCCACGGTGGCGGCGTCTTTCTCTCGCACACGCTGGAACACGGATCCGAAGACCAGACCGAATTGCTGGCGCTGAATCGCCGGCTGGTTTCGGCTCTGGGATTAAAGCGCGGCGCGGCTCACGCGGAATTCATCAAGTCGCAGGCGGACGGTCGCTTCTACTTTTTGGAGATCGCCGCGCGCGTCGGCGGCGCTTACATTGCCGAAACGCTCGAGGCTGCCAGCGGCGTCAACATCTGGTCCGAATGGGCACGTATCGAGATGACGAATCCCGAAGGATCGTATGAATTGCCGGCCGTACGAAACGAGTATGGTGGAATTGTTTTGTCGCTCGCCCGCCAGGAGTTTCCGGACACGTCGGCATATGACGATCCTGAAATTACTTACCGGGTGAAGAAGCGCCATCACGTCGGGCTGGTTGTGCAATCGAAGGAGTTGTCGCGTGTGAAAGAGCTGCTGGAAAGTTATGCGCGCCGTTTCGCGGATGAGTTTGTTGCGGTGGCGCCGCCGTTGGAAAAGGCCGAGTGAAATCCGGCGTAGAAGATGTGCGGTTGGAATAACAGGCAACGGACCACGAAATTGCACGAAACCGAAGTCAAAATCACACGAAATTCAATGGCCATCTTGAACTATTCTCTTCGTGTGATTGGTTTTTCATTCGTTCGTGTATTTCGTGGTTCATTAATGCAAATCGGGTATTCTTCACCGCCGGTTGAACGCTCATGCTTCAGCCTGTAAGATTCATCTCGCTTTGATGAACGCGACTATTGAACTTCCCGACCAGGAAACCGCCACACCGCTAGACCACCACCTCCAGAACTATTTCTCAGAATTTGCTAAGTTTTCCTCGATAAAAGAGTTCGACGCGTCTGCCCTTTTTCGCCAGCTGCAACCTGAAATCGAGCGCGTGCTGGGCGGTCTTGTGGTGGAGGAATTCGCTCCTTCATCATCTCCACCGTCTGCTGACGCACCGAATTTCATCCACGCAACCGCCTGGAACATCGAACGCGGCAAACGGCTCTCGAGCATAATTCGTGTGCTAACCGAGCACCCGCGATTGCGTGATAGCGAGTTGCTGCTTCTGACCGAGCTCGATTATGGAATGGCGCGGACTGAAAATCGTTTCGTCGCTCGAGACATCGCCGAAGCGCTGCAGATGAACTATGCGTTCGCGCCGTGCTATCTCTCGTTGGTAAAGGGCAGCGGCGCCGAAGTTCGAGTCGCCGGCGAAAACACTCAGGCGCTTCACGGCAACGCGCTTTTTTCTCGTCATCGTTTACTGCGCGCGCATTCGATTCCGCTGCCGAACGGGAAAGACAAAATGCGCGGGAAAGAAAAGCGGCTGGGCTGCCAGCGCGTCGTCATCGCCGACGTTGACCACCCGCTCGGAATGTTCCGAGCCGTCAGTCTTCATCTCGACGCGCATTCGACGCAGAAACACAGGCATCGCCAAATGCGGCTTGTGCTCGATCATCTGGAAACGTTGGCGCCGCGCCTGCCCATCTTGATCGGCGGCGATTGGAACACGTCGGGATACAACTCGAAACGAGCGCTCTACACCATCGCGGGTTTTTGGCGACGAGTTGCGATGGGCGTTGGCCACGTCTTGAGGAATCACTATCTACATCCCGAACGCTGGTTTGAGCGCGACCTTTTTCGCGAGCTGACGCAACGTGGTTTCGCTTACGAAGAGTTTAACGAGATGGGTGTCGGCACGTTGCATTACGACGTGAAGAACATTGAGGTGCACGAAAACCTGGCCGATTGGGTTCCCGCGTGGTGCTTCAGGTTTCTGCACTGGTCGCTTCGCAAGTACGAAGGGCGCGCATCGTTGAAGCTTGATTGGTTTACGGGGAAGAATATTAAGACAGTCAATCCCGACGACAACATCGTGATCAGCGGGTTGGATGATGAAGACGGTCCTTTGTCGGACCACGACGCTATTGTTTTGAATTTTGTTCCGGAAGCGGGACAGACTGGTTGAGATCGAACGACGTTGACCACCGGGGCAGTAGCCCGACTGTTAAGGGGGGCTCGGTCGCAGAATTTGCCGGACGGAAGCCCTCCTTAACAGTCGGGCTACTGCCCCGAGCGCCGGCTCGAACCACTTATCCAAAGCCTACTTAGATACATAATGAAGGAGATCGTAATGCCCGATTCACAAAATTTTGGAAGCAACGCACAGACTATTGTTTATGATGCGGAAGAATTTAAGTTCGAGACCGTAGAGCAGCAGAACGGACAGGCTACAGTCATCCGCTTTGAACTTACAGACCCGCGCTATCATGCGGGGGATTTGTTGTTGGTGTTATCCGGTTCGGATATCCACTTTCACGGCATGATTGGACAACTGGCAGATGGCTGGGCAACGGCCGCGGATCACCGAGGGTCGCTGTTGCCCGCTACAGTGCAGTAGGTTTGAACTTAGGCTAGCGGGGCGGAAGCCCGACCGTCAGGGAGGGCGTTCTACTTTGTGATTCGTAACTTAAGCACAGTTACTCTTGAACGCCCTCCCTGACGGTCGGGCTTCCGCCCCGTTCGCGAACGCTGCAGGCTTGCCTGTCAAGCCAAACGAAAAATCTGCTCATGGGAGGTTGCGAAACATGAAAGCTGAAAGACATAGACCTCGACATTATGCGATTGGCTTATCTTTGGTCCTGTTGCTCCTCGCCACCTCGGCTTGTCAGGATTATTCGAAGCCGATTACCGACACCAAATCGGCGGCAAACGAGACAACCGCGATCGCCGCCCTCCGCAGTATTGCGTCTGCTCAATCTCTCTATTTCGTATCGCACAGCAGCGAGTACGGCACCTTCGAGCAGCTAACCCAGGGTGGCAATCTCGACGCTCGCTTCAAAGGCGATCAGCCGGTGGTGGGCGGCTACGTTTTTTCGATGAGCGTGTCGCCCGGATCGTACACGGTTACCGCCGATCCGAAGCAAGGCGTGGCAGCGGGTTCGACAGGCGGCCGGCACTTCTTCATGGACTCGAGCGATAACGCGATTCATTTCAACTTGACGAAACCTGCTACGGCGAGCGATCCCACGCTTTGAGGTCGAGTTCGAGTACTTTCTCGCGATCGATTAATAAGAACGGACAACGAACCACGAAAAACACGAAACTGAAAAGCAAATTCACACGAAACAACGGACTAGTTCCTGTTTCGTGTGATTTCGACGCTGCTTCGTGTGCTTCGTGGTTCGTACCCTCTGTTCAGCATCGCTTAACGCCGGTACGGAGCTACACCCCTCCCGAATTCTCTTTGATTTACCAACAGGATTGGCTTTATAGTACGTCCGAACCTGGAGTGCAGGAGCTACGCGTTACGCGCTTTCCTTTTTGGGCCTATTTCCTCGGTAAATTCGTCGGTGTAATCCAATTAAGAATGTCGTCTCGTAATCTCAATCAGGAGAGGGGTTCTGTGGATTTTCCGCAGAGCGTAGCCGAAGCAGGCGCACGAAACGTGAGCCTGGCTAATCTTATTCACAGTTTGGCCGACGGTGATCAGCAGGCGATGGGGGCGTTGTATGACGCGACCAACCGGCTGGTTTACGGGCTCACTTTGCGCATTTTGGGCGATCCGGCCACCGCCGAAGAAGTCATGTTGGACGTGTACCTGCAAGCGTGGCGACAGGCTTCATCGTTTGATCAGACACGCGGTGGTCCATTGGCATGGCTGACTACGATGGCGCGCAGCCGCGCGATTGATCGTTTGCGTTCGACCAAACAGCGAACCCAAAGGGAAGAACCTTTACAAGAAGCGAGCAATCATTCCACGCCTGCAAACGTTGAAGAGCAGGTGGCAATTTCAGAGATGCGCGCTCATGTTAACGCTGCCCTCGCCTTGCTTTCCCCCGAACAACGCGAAGTGATCGAACTGGCGTATTACGCAGGCATGAGCCACAGCGAAATCGCCGCAAAACTGGGCCAACCGCTTGGCACAGTGAAAACTCGCACACGCCTTGGTATGATGAAGTTGCGCGAAGCGCTGAAGGACGTCGAGGTCGAGAGGGGATTATGAATCACAGTCTTGCGGAAGAAGAGATGGTCGAACAAGCGGCGCTGTATGCGCTGGGCGCGCTGAGTCAGCACGAGGCGCGTGCCTTTGAGCAACACCTTGCTGAAGGGTGCGAGCCGTGCGAAGCAGAGCTGAGGAAATTTGAGCAGACCGTGACGCATCTTGCTTTTGATGCGCCAGAGGCGCTGCCATCAGGCGCAGCGCGGGAAGAACTTTTATCGCGGCTAAGTTCGGAAGCAAAGCCCGCCGGGATGCCTGCGTCAATGGACAGCTTTCAACCATTCGTTGTTCGCGCGACCGAGGGCAATTGGTATCCGATGTGTGAAGGGGTCAGCTTCAAGCGGCTTTTCGCAGACCCGGACAAGGGTACGGTTACTACGTTATTGAAGCTGAGCCCCGGGTCGCAGATACCGATGCATCGACATCATGGGATCGAGGAATGCTACGTCGTGGAAGGCGACGTTTCTTCGAGCGGCGACACGCTGTACGGCGGAGATTACACCTGCGTAATGAAAGACAGCATTCATTCGCCGATCACTACGGTTAACGGAGCGTTGCTTCTGATCGTCGCGCCGGATGGTTTTGATGTGGTTGAGGCGTGAATTGCTTAAGCGCCAATGGCGCATAAGATGATAGCCCAGGGCAACGCCCTGGGATTACGCAAATCTTAAAGTGTGGAAGCGCTGAAGGCGCGAGAGGACTGCTGCATACGAGCTTCCTTTCGCGCCTTCAGCGCTTTCGAGCGTTTGCCGACTTTACTCCAGGGCTATCACCTTACGCGCCGTTGGCGCTGCGAGCGATGCCTGCGGCGCTGTTTTTCCCCCTCAATACTTCACCCTCACTCGATACGCCAGTCTTACTTCCCCGTCTTTAGCAACCGGCAGTCGAAACTGCGCTGCAAACGCCGCTGTCTTTTCGTGCTTGAATGTTGACCAGAGCATCTGCCAATCGCCACCGATCGGTTCATTAACGATCACTGAGATCGGCGTGTCTTTGTGATTTCGGATCTTGATCTCGTACGCGTACTCATACACGCTTGAAGAGATCACCTTGTAGTCGGTCTGTTTTCTTTCCGCCACCACGTCGAATGCATCGCCAACCTTCACCCGCACGTCTTCATCCTTAGGTGTGTGGTCGAGGCGATCTTCACCGATGAACTGTTGCCCACCGTCTGAATCTTTCTTGTAAAGCCGAACCGTCCCCGCCGGCAGCGGCATCCCAAGTTTGTTCTGCTCGCTGTTTCGAAACTGCATGTAGACCCCGACCTTCTCTTTGATGACCGATCCGGGATTGTTGTAGCTGTAGTAATAATCCGGTCGACCGTTCACTACGAATTCTTTACTGATATTGAAATTGAAGGCTTCGAGCAGCGATACCTGTTTGGTTTCCTGTTCGCGAATATTGGCCGGACGTTCCAGCGTGTAAAGGTGGTATTCGAAGAATGCCTTCTCTTTGAATTGCGACCTGTCCCTCGCTGAACTGACAGTCACCCCTGCCACCATATCGTCTCGCCCGTCATATTCCTCCTGAACTCGATTGACGTCACCGGCGACCAACTGCAGCCGCGCGTTTTCAAACCCGACTCCGCTCGCATTCGTCAGCGTCACCCAACCCTGGACATCACCTTTGGTGTCGTCGGAGTTCACCACCAGCACATAATCGGCGCGCCAGTTGATCCCGGCTGTCAGATAGTTCGCTTCAACAGTTTGTGCGCCGCTGCGATCATTCTCCAGGTCCCACACCAACGTCGGTGACGCTACCAGATTATTCGGCACGTCCGGGAATCGCGTCTCGGCGATGTTGGTCGGGTTGATCACTATCTGCCCGTCGATACGCCAAACCTGACCGCTATTGTTCGATAGCAGGACCGCTTTCACCGGCGTCAGGATCTCTGTGCTGTTCTCGTAGCGACGCAGTACCAGCGTAACCTCGCGCCCGACGTACTTGTCCATTAGTTTGCCCGGGTTCAGCAGATCGTACTGGTAGTTCTGTTCCAGGATTCGAAGCGAGTCGGCGGAAGTCAGCGAAGTAAGATGAACCGTCTCCGGCCTAATCTGTGCCGCAACATCGGCGAAGTTCAAAGCCACTCGGCCGGACGGAAGCGTCACCGATCGTGTTTCGCGAACCAGGCCTACGTTCGAGTTGTAAACAGTAACATTGACCGAGCGACGATCGCGCGAGGTAGTGGTAACTGTAGGATTTTGAGCGAGCGAGTTCGCGGCAAATAACAAACAGAGTCCGAGCGACAAAACGGATTTAGTTAAGCGTGACATGTTGGGATAACCTCCGGAGTTTTTTCGTGGCGCCTATTGCAGCGTGGTTTTAGAACGCGAAAGTGTTGAACTCTTGCGCCGGGACCAGCTCAACGCACCCTGTAGTCCGACGGGCGATTCCAGATCAACTCGATTTCAAGCTTGATCAGTCAACGCCTGGCAGTAAGCGCTGACAATCCCATTTGCAAGTCAGGAAGGGGACCCTGTCCCCGCCTTCTCTCATACTTCAATATGTCCAAAGGCAATTACTAGCTTTCCAAATACCATCAAGAACAGATGTGCTTAGATGTGACGTCCTGCATTGAATTGTCTTGGCAGTAAGCGGGGACAGGGTCCCCTTCCTGACTGCGTGGAGTGAGTGTTGAGTAGCCGTTTTGAACCTGTAAATCCCACGAACCTCAAGCAGAAAAACGCAAAAGAAGAATAGGAGTCGAAGCAAGGAGCAATCTTCGATCTCCGCATCCTTCTTTGCGTGTTCCCGGCGTATCAGGCTATTGCCAGAACGTCGTTATTAGTTACTGGCTTCTTGCGGCGAAATGTACTTCACTGCTTTCACCTCAAGCAGACTCGCCAGCTTGTCCACCGAAATGCGACCGATGACCATCTTCGCCGACTGAGGATCGAGCACGACCTCGAACCCGAGTTTCTTTAGCTCAGCGATAATCTGCGGCGATTTGTCATCGAGCCAGATCTGAATCTCGGCTTTTCCATTGCGAACGAACTTGGCTTCCTCGGCACCGGGTTGTGCACGCCGGTTTGCGACGCGCGCGATCAAAGCCGCGATTGTCGGGTGCTGCTTCAACAACAGCTCCTGTGCCTTCTGTTCCTTCGGGGTTAACTTCCTACCCGCATCGCGATCGTCCGCCACATCCACTTTGGCTTCGCTCGCGACTGGTGCATTCACGATCGTCGCCTGCCCCGAAGCCTTGGCGCCGCGACCACTTTGCACCCTGGATTTCGCTGTGTTTGGCGCTCTGCGCACTTCCCTCCTGCGGTAGAGTGTTCCGCCGGTACCACTGCCGTATCCAACGCCGGCGCCGCTGCCTGCTCCTACGCGCAAAGATTTTGACATCACCCCTTGGGAAATCTGCGGACTCTCATCCTCTTCGCCAAAGATGCCTTTTCTGCTGACGCCTTCAGGCAAATCGACGGGAACTTCGACCCGGCGCGGCTGGCCGCCGTCTGTGACGATCATCTCTTCAACCGCAACGAACGAAGTGAACTGGGTCATCAATCTGTACTCGAGCCCGAGTTGAGTGATGGTCTCTTTCACTTCAGGTTTGGTGGTGCCATGCTGGATACCGCTCCAGTCCTGGCCCATCAGATCTTCTATTCGAGTTCTGGCCCAAAGCGTGGCCAGCACGTCGTGGCTGGTATCAGCTTCCGGCAAATCGATCGCGATCTCGCGCGAGTATTGCCGTCCACTCATCATTCCGTTCAGCTTGATCACGCCTTTGCCGGTTCCGGTGTATCGTCCCGTGACTATCACCGGCTTGGCGCTGAACAGATCCGGGATTCGCTTCGGGTAGACATCTGCCACCGGCAATCCGTTCCAGTCGATCTTTATGTCGGTCAGAAGCGGATTGCGGACACGCTCGTGAAATCGTTTGGCCGCCGCCGATCCGTCGTCATTCAGCCCGACGTATTCGACTTCGCCTCTGCCTTCTTCCGCCATCTTGTCCAGCAGAAACCGGTTGACCGAGCTGCCGATTCCGAACGAGAAGACTCGCGCGTTGGGGTGGCTCTTGATCTCTCCCACGATCTCCATGTCGTTGCCGACATAGCCGTCGGTCATGAAACAGACGATCCGGACGTGCGACTGCGCGTCGGATGGATCCAGCGCGGTCTTGATGGCTTTCATCATCTCGGTCCCGCCGCCGCCTTCTCGCGTGTCCAGAAACTTCTGCGCCTTCTCGAGGTTCTCTTTGGTGGCCGGCACGGGTTGCGGGAACAGCACGCTGGTGTCTCCCGCAAAAGTGATCAAGTTGAATGTGTCCTGCGGGTAGAGGCTGTCCAGGGCCAGCTTCATCGTCTCTCTGGCTTTATCCAGCGGAAAGCCCGACATCGAGCCAGACGTGTCCAGCACGAAGACGAGTTCCTTCGGCATCACGTCTTCGGCGGTGACTCGCTCGGGTGGTTGCAGGATAAAGGTGAAGAAGCCGCCCTTCCCGCTGCGATGTGTCAGCAAAGCGTCCTGGACCTTCTGTCCGGCCACTTCGTATCTGAGAATGAAATCGCGGTTCGGTATCTCGTCGCGTTTTTTCAAAGCGATGCGAGCCCGGCCGGCGCCCTGTCTTTCTATATCAACTTCATGCGTGGCTGCTTTGATATCGTCCAGCCCGACGCCCGCGTCGAGCGAGACTTCGATCGAGATGTCGTGTCCGGCGCGTGTGCCGGGCGCGGCTACGCTGGAAGTTATCCGCGATGCATCTATTACCTGACTGGGGTTGTAACGAGGCCCGACCACGGTCGGAAAGACGAACTCGTACGCGCCGTCTTCGTACTTCAGAGTTTCGACATAGCTGATCTCGACGGTGACTTTCTCGCCCGGCATGATGTTGGCTACGGATTGCGTGAAGATGTTCGGACGTTCCTGATCGAGCAGGCTGGCCACCTGACCCGAAGCGCGGGCCGCGTCGTAAACCGCCTGAGCCTGTTCGCGCCGGAGAATCCGTCCGCGTACGGTTCGATTACCGACATGCATGGTCATGTCATCTACCGCAGCGGCCCGCGGTAGCGGAAAAGTGTAGACAGCTTCGATTTTGTCCTTGAAAGGATTCTCGAATTCCTGTTTGACTACTACGCGAGAAAGAAAGCCGCTGATCTCGGCTTTTACTTCGGTGCGCTTGAGCGGGCACTGGCCCACTACCTTGCCTGTCGAATCGACTATCTCGAGCGCTCCCGGCGTCGCTGTGTTTGCTTCGACCTGCGGCATCGTTGGTTCCTTCGCGCGGGCAAGAGTCAAAAGTCCGATGACACCGGTTATCAGAATCAACACGGCGAACACAAAAGTTTTTTGGCGCATAAAAATCTCCTCAATCAGAAATCTGGATTTATCAGGGCGCGCGAGGACGCGTTCATAGATTGGATCAGGCAATCTCTTAGACATTGAGATTCGTTCCTGTTCCGCGTTTTCACCGATGATTGAACGGCCGAGGTGATGGGGCTTGCAGAAAAATTTCGGGGGGGGGAAGCGATGGAACGCGACGGAGCGCCGGGAGCGCAGGCGGCCCGCCTGCAGTGAGCGTCCGTCAGGATGCGAAAAAGTTTTTCAGCGCAACTCGAAACCTGCGAATCCAATTGTTCGCGCTTCGCGCTCATGTGCAAGCGGGCCGCCTGCGCTCCATCGCTTAATAAATGTTGAAGTTGTACTCGACACGGACGTATTGCGACACGGCTCTTCCCTCTTTCGTCGCTGGTGAGAACTGAATACGTCTGGCGGCGGCGATCGCTTTCTCCGTCAATCCAAATGGAAGGCCGGTGACTGTGCGAATGTTGGTGACCGCACCCGACGAGGACAACACCATCTGCAACACCACAGTTCCGGTGACCTGGTTCTTGCGCGCGTCCTCCGTGTATTCGGGCGTAGGCTTCGAAAGGATTCGAGCTTTCGTAGTCACTTCGTTTGGCTTGAACACTCGATTCGGATCGAGATTGTCACCGCCACCGCCTCTGCCGCCACCGCCGGGCGTTCCTGGCCCACCGCCGGTGTTGTAATCGCTGCCCGGGCCGTAGCCGCGTCCGCTTCCTGAGCCAACGCCGCCGCCGGATCCAGAACCGATTCCATTTCCGGTTCCCGTTCCGCTTGAAAGCGCGGTCGCGTCGGACTTCGGGTCACCATACGGAATTTGTCGCGGGTCAGTCGGGAAAAGCAGTGGATCTGCTTGAATCGTCGCCGCTGTCGGCAACGAGGGATTCTTTATGTTCGGAGGCTTCGGGTCAGGCGCCAGAACCTGCGGCAGGAACGTGGCCTGCGGAAGTTTTCCGTTCGAAGCTTCTGTCTGCTCGCTGCGGCCGCCGCCACCGCCGCCCCCCGCTTTCCGTTTTTCCGGCAGCGAACCACCGCCGTCACCCTTGTCCATTCCGGCCGCGCCTTCTTTTTTCGCTTCGGAGTTGTCGGGAATATCGACCATCTCGACTAATTCCAGGTCAGCCCTCTCTCTGTCTGCCTTAGCAATCGACTCGGCGCGATGACGATCAACCCAAACCAATCCGATCACCGCCGACATCATAAAAAGAATCGCGGCAAGCGTTGCGATCGCGACATTCGGCGCTGAGATGAACCGCCATGTCATCGCGCCAAACGCGGTCATCGAGCGCCGCGAAAACCCAATCGGATCGCGTTTGAACTCCGGGAAGGTCAGTTGTGATTGGCGAGCGGCTTCGCGCAATTCGGCAACGAGCCGATGGACCAGGCCCGCGTCTTCAATGATTGTCAGATTGTAAAAGCCGCCAACGCCCGCCGAGTTTGCCGAAGCAGTTTCTTGTGAGACAACGAATGCCGGTTCGGCATCGAGTGATTTATCGAGTGGCGTTCCATCCACCGGACAAAAGCTGAACTTGTCCGCGAATTCTTCCTGGCATATTTGACACTGTCTCATGTTCGTTTCCTTTTCGCTGAGTAACGGTGATTGCACAGGGAGACTCGGTGAAATTTCGTTGATCAATAATTCGTGCTTGCGGGCTCGGAACGCATCGAGGAGATTTCTCTCGAGCGAGACCGGAGCCTGCGGCGCATCCCACCGAGAAAGTAGTTGGTGCAGCTCGGCTAGACCCTCGTCGTAAAAGGAGTCTTCAGGATGCGCTGTGTCCATCCGTAAGCGACCAGGCGATGGATTGAATGGATCTTCATCCTTCATTTGAATACCTCTTCCAAAACCGTGACCGGTGTCGCATCGCTGAGAAACGGAGCCAGTGTTCGCTTCAACGCTTGTCGGGCTCGATACAGCCGGGCTTTGATAGTTCCAACATCCGCGCCGACGATCTTTGCGATTTCAACCATCGACAGCTCTTCGTATTCGAAGAAGACCAGCGCTTCTCGTTGCAACGGCGGCAACTGGCTGACAGCGTTTTGTACTTTCAATGCGATCTCGTCATCGATCATTCGATCGAGTTGCAACGGCACCGCCATCGCAGGCTCGCTTTCAAGCTCGTCGATCGCGACGTCCTGCCCTGACCGCCGAAGGCTTTGCATCGCCAGGTTGCGCACTGTGCCGTAAAGATATGTGCGAAGCGGCGCGCGGCTGGAGTCGAACTTCTCGGGTTTTGTAATCAAGCTGAGAAAGCAATCGTGCGCGATGTCTTCGGCCGGCTCGATCGACCCGAGCATGCGAAAGGCAAATCGGAACACGGGATCGCGATGGCGCTGATACAGCTCCAGAAATGCGGCTTCGTCACCGCGACTCGCACTGCTAAGCAATTCCTCGTCGGTCATTAGCGTTGGGCCAACTTGTAGAACGGAGAACGCAGTCACGTTTTGCAATCTCTTGTTAGCAATTGTCTGGGGAGGCAGAAAGGTTACGGGCAGCGCTGATTATTTTTCTTCTCTGGTGGAGGACGGAGTGCACTGCTTCGTAAACCCAAATACATTTGTCTGGTCACGCCGGCAGGAAAGCAGGCCATCGCCGTGAGCAGAGTTCACCCCAACGAGTCGAAAGTACATTCCGAAATCTGTCGATGAGTGCTTTTCGGCAGAACGCCGATAAACCTCGCTTTGAATTACTAAGACGAGGTTGGGATGCGGGCTTTAGGAATCAGGTGGCTTGGGTGGTTCAGTCGCGATGCTAACTTAGCAAGTTCGACGAACCTCATCTCGCGGTCCCGGTGAATTCAGTACCACCCGCGGTAGCTGGTGGGGTTGTCGGCGCGTGTGGCGATCTTACCGTCAGTGATTGGACAGGGGAGTTATCCACCCGTGACCGCAGGTGGCGCTGACTTCATCGGACCCTGACACGAGCGTAGGGCTACACGAAAACCACCCCGGTTGACAGCCAATTTGATGTACGTTAACTTGTGAACTCACCGCTAAGGGAGGCTCGGAAGGTGTAAGCTTCTGCAAGTCAGGAAGCTGTTTTTTTGCGCCCGAAGATTTGGTCTTTTCGCATTGATCTTTTCGCGCATCGCATTTTGATCTTTTAGCGCCTCATTCTTTGATCGACGCCAATGCGTCCCGTTCGTCTAGTGGCCTAGGACACCGCCCTTTCACGGCGGCGACACGGGTTCGACTCCCGTACGGGACGCCACTTTCCTTTATTCAAGTTACAGCCGCCGCACAGGTGGCTGTTCGTGTTCGTGGACAAGCCAAATCGGATTCCTCGTTGAGAACGTCGTACAGATGCGTGGATTCGGCTGAGAGCTGTTCGACATCCGGTATGGATTTCTTATTCATTTGTGAGTAACAGACAGAGATGCCGAACGGTGGAGTTGACGCGGCGGCGCGAATTCATTCAAGCATCGCCGGACCTATCATGTTGAAAACATCCCGATGCATCGGGACTCGCGTCCAACGACTTGTCGGGCGGCGTCTCGGCGCATACTCAGCTTAGATTAGGATTGAGTTTCCACAATCCATAGCCCCAACGCACAGCATAAATCATGTATACAAAGTATGGCACGAGAGACCATGCCGCTGGTTTATCAAATTGAATTAGGCAAATAAACAAAGCAATCGCAATGAATGGATAGAAGGCAAAGGCAAAGAAACTAAGAAACAAGTTCTGGGCACGGAAGAACACATAGTTCCAGAACGCGTTGACGCTCATCATTGCTAAGAGCAGCGCCAAGGCCACATATGTTATCGAAGTATCGGCGCTGTGCCTGAAGATTCGGTACAGGATGAAAAAACAGATGGCATAGTAAATCACCCCGATGAGATACCAGACCCAAAGCGGAGCGGAATAGGGCGGGAAACGCAACTTTGCGAAGAAAGCCTTTACGTTTTTTCCAGCAAACACACCCTCAAGGATCGCCGATACAATGCAGATTGCGAGCGATATTAGAATGGCGAAACTTACCGACATCTTATCTCCTGGGCTTTCTTTCAACTGCCGCACAACGGTTGAGTTGACGCGGCTGCGCGATTTCAGGGCAACCTCCGCCGCATCATTCTAGTTGCGAAACACGCTCCCGCCGCTCGCGTCCAACGATTTGTTATGTGGCGCGTTCGCTACGAGACCTCTTCGAGTCTGAACGCCACTTGGTAACGAACCAATTTGACGTTCGAAAGAGCGCGGGCTGCAAACACAACGCGGGAATCAAAACCTGAAGCGACCAAGATGCCGCGAACATTGGGTTCGTTCGCCGAAAGGCAACCAATGTATCCGAGCAGCTGGCCGAGAGCGGCATCTTTGGCTGTGCCTGCCTTCAATTCCACAACCACTAATTGTTTATTGGCATCGCGCGTCAGAAGATCGATGCGCCCGGCGTCGGTTTGGCATTCGATGCCGTTTTCGACGAGCGTTAGGCCCGACTCGATTTCATTGACCCGCTTCGCAAGATAGGCCTGTAAATCCCGCTCCAGCGACAAGGACGCTTCGAGGGAATCTTCAACCTCTGCCTCGATGTCATCGTTGTATGACGGCACGAATGATTCACTGGAGAAACCAGGGACAGGTATTTCGCCCGTTTTGATTTTGGATTTGTACCAAGCGTAATGAGTTTTCTGCCATTTGCTAGTTGGGAAGTGTTGCCGCACTAGCGCCGTGAGTCTTTCGTAGGAAGGAAACCGGCCGTCCGTCATGCACGTTTCGATTACAAGGTCCTTGATGTAGCGGTAGTCGCTCACGTGAGTTTAAGAAAGAAGCCACATAACGTTTGGGTTGACGCGGCGACGTGAATTTATTCAAGTATTGCCGGACTTATCAAGTTGCGAAACACGCTCCCGCAGCTCGCGTCCAACGATTTGTTCGGCCACAAACGATACCACGAGCTGCGTTGGTTAAGTGAGTGGCGTCCAATGCAGTGCCGCCTCGATTCCACGTCTGTAGGAAGTATCGATTTGCCGAGGCGTCAGTCGAATGTAGCGTTCCGCATTATCCCGGGCGTTGCCGGTCAATCCAGAAAGATAGTCGACGACCTGAGACAACGTTGGTTCATTGCACGCGTCAAACTTCGGAGGCAGCGCAGTCCAGATAACAGCTTCGACGCCACGAGCGGCAGCCCATTGCGGAAGATCGACAATCATATTGGGAACCTCCTGGCCACAGGTCCATTCAGCGATTTTATCTGCACCCGGTTTGGGTATGCCCTCCCGTGTGCGCAACGCTTCTCGCGCTCCGCTGACTTCCGTGAGATCCATGACCGCCCAGAGAGAACGAACCGCACGCGCTGACGGAGTGAGCACCAGAGTGATACGACCATCCGACGATTTCCGTGCGAATTCGACCTGCACGAACGGGCCATCCTCGAACCATTCGCGTTGGATCGGAAGTTCGCGGGGATCCCAAACCAAAGAACCCCAGCCCAAACATGCGATGCGAGTCATAAGTAAGTTTGTGGCCGAACGTTTGAGTTGACGCGGCGGCGCGAACAAGGCACCTCTGCCGGATCAAGTTAGTTGAGAAACACGCCCCCGCCGCTCGCGTCCAACGATTTGTTATGCACCGTAGTCGTCTAGCACAAATCGTGAGCGAGCGTTTTTCTTCCAGTTTGAGGTTGAGCTGTCTTCGACCTCGACGTAAAAGTATCCCTCACGTGCCATTTTTTCAATTTCGGGCGTTTGATCCACAATGCATTTCCATTCAGCGCCAACTTCAAGTTTGTAGGGCAGTGGTGCCGTCGGATTGCCAGGATTAAAGAAGCCCCGTTGTTCAGATTTTTGTTTGCGCCACTTTCGGATTTTTGATTTGAAATAGCGAAAGGTAATCAGGGCCACAGTCGTTGGCTTGTCACCGTTGTTGGTCACAGTTATCGCGATGAATTTTTGGGGATTTCGCGAGTGCGCGTCCTGAAGGTTCCCATTGGCCCGGACCGACAGTTTTGCATGGCCCGTCGTGCGCCACTTGTAGACGTCCCAAAGGAGAACGGCGGTTGAGATAATCGCGCCCCACCAAGCTAAGAGAGTCGTGAACCTGTTCATAGAAGGTGCATAACGTTTGAGTTGACGCGGCGGCGCGATTTCATTCAACCTTCGCCGGACGAATCAAGTTACGAAACACGCTCCCGCCGCTCGCGTCCAACGATTTGTTGGGTGCGTCGTCGGAGCGGCAGATTTGGTGTTTACAGCCAACCCTTTCCGTAACAAGTTCCGCATCTTACCGAGCCGGAGCCATAACAGTTGCCGTATTGTTTTTTCCCGTCGATCCAGCCATGGCTAACCTGGCCGGTGCCGTTGCACCGCGCGGGCACTTGGCAGTACCGCGACCATTGCAGTTCGTACATTTTGGCATGGATGGGTTCCTCTCGTTGTAATAGGCTGGGCTATGCAAAGCGCTTCAAGATGGTTAAGGATGCGTCGCGAACAAGTGGTTCAAAGTAGTTCTCCAACGATTTGTACATTCCAGCAAGTTGGAAACACAGAACGTTAGCGATGTCGTCGTCGCTCCAGTCAACCAAAAAATGAAGCATTGAGTTGAGCGTCGCGTGAATAGACCCATTGTCCTGAGGTTCGATCGCAAGATAGGCGCCGGTTGCAGCAAAGGTGCCGCTATTCTTCGCGAGAAGCGTGAACATCTGACGACTAAAGCCATCGAGGTCGGTACCGCCAGGTTGTAAGGCTGCAAAAATGTGGACAATTCGAATCGTTAGAACATTGTCATTCTCAACGGGCGAGAAGAACTGGACAATCATTCTATCGTTACGTTGTTTGATATCCGCATATTCGGTGTCGGCCAAGCCAACCAACATGCTGGGCTTCGTCTCAAGCGCGAACATATTCGCACCCATTTCCTTGAAGCTTTCGACGACGTACGGGCTCCACCTCATCGACATTTGCAGGTGACCGGTATCACTTGCAAGACGATTGAGAATATTCATGAAACGATCGTCCATAGGTTTCTCCTTGTGAAGGCAGAAGCACCCAACGCTCGAATTAACCGGGCACGCATTCAATGCATCAAGCATACAAGCTGACGAATGAAAGCCACGCTATTCGCGCTCCGGTTGAATGGGTTGTTGGGCGCGGCGTTACCAACGCGGAGCTTCGTTGAACATTGCAGCCGCTCGCAACCATTACTTCCTCACTTTAACAAGTCTGTTTCCTTTGAGTGAATAGAGTTCGATTCTTTTCAATTCGGGACAACATTGCGGATCACCTTCATCCAAATCATATACGTCAACGCGAATAACTCCGTCTTCGATTGAATTGATTTTTCCGAACAAACTAAACCCTTTACTAGCGACAAACTGGTAAATTCCGTTGTTGTTCAGAAATATCACCAGTTCTGAAGATCGTGTGGTTGGGTGACAATTTCCAGTTTCACAGAAAAAGATTTCTACAATGGCATCAAATTCACCGTCGCCATTCATATCAGCATTAAAAGTGTTTTTGTCACTTACACTATATTTGAAGCCACTAGATTTTGCCTCTTGCTTGCTCAAAGCTTGAATGGTGTTTGCTGCATACTGATTGATGAGAGTATTCAAATTGCTTGCCTTTTGTTCAGCTTTAGCTTGCCCAAAAGAAATTATTGCGCCAGAGAACCAAACCGTTAAGCCCAGCGAAAACGATATTAAGTTTTTCATACCTTCAACCCTTCATTCACGAGAACCCGCCCAACGGTGGAGTTGACGCGGCGGCGCGATTTCAGTCAAGCATCGCCGGATGAATCAAGTTGCAAAACGCGCTACCGCCGCTCGCGTCCAACGATTTGTTAGGGTCCGGTCGTCGCTACTGCAAACCATAAATCGCCCTGAATCTCTGGCAATATTCCCTAAGATCTGTTGCGAGCTGATACGACTCATAGTAATTCGAGGACCAGGCCGTGAGGTCTTCGTTCGTAATAGTTCCCGTAAAAGTCAGGATATCCTCCCGTACGCTTCGCATCCCCGCGGAATGCCGCGAACTCTCTATAGCATGTAAGAGTGCAACCAGTTCAGAATCCAGGAACCTACCAAGCTGCAACAAACGATCGCTGGCCTCGGCGCGTAGTTCGTCATGTCGCGCCATTGCTGCAAGCCATGAAAGAGGAGGCGATTGCCAGTCCTTTGACATTGGTGCATTCGCGTTTGGTGAGACCCGCGAAAAAAGTTCATTCACCACATCCAAGTCGACCGTTTGTTGCTCCAAGAGTCCGCCCCCGGTTGAGCCAGAGATCATCTGAAGGAAACCCTCGACGCGGTTGGCGACTGACTCCGCCCGGTCGACAATAAAGGCACCCAAGTGTTGTCGCTCAAGCACCTGCGGTAGCTGCACCGAAATAATGAAGAAAAGATAAGCAGCAACTGTCGCACCCAGCAGTCCTTCCACAAGAAGTCCGAGCGCCGGCGCATGGGAGAAGGCGGCAGGCAGTTGATTCAGCCAGACTGTCTTCACAATCAGCAATGCCAGCGAACCAAAGCTCACTGCGGTCACGGCCCGAGGGCAAGTGCGAATGGCTGCGATGATGCTCTTCATAGGACCCTAACATGTATTAGACACCATAATTGGCGTAGGGCATTAGACCATATCTGGCGTCTAATTCTATTTCCATAGTTGTTACGTTCTGTTGAGCAACGCCACCCCAATCTCACTTGGAGGTGTCCTAATGCCCAATGCGATAACACCCGGCCAAGTCCCTCAAAACCAAAAGCCAAAATTGCTTGATCGTGCGACGATTCGGCGAAATCACTACAATATTAGAACAGAGGAAGCCTACAAAAACTGGATCAAACGCTTTATCCTTTTTCATAATAAGAGTTACCCGCTCGAAATGGATGAACGCCAGATCGAACAATTTCTCAACCACCTGGCCGTCAATAGAAAGGTGTCCGCTTCAACACAACTGCTTGGCCACAAAGACGTGTCGACTACGATGATCTATACGCATGTGCTAAATCGAGGCGGCAAAGGCGTGCGTTGCCCGCTTGATACCCGATAAGCGGGTGAGATGACCCGGGCGAGGCGAATGAGCAAGCAGGAGGGCCGATATATCCGGGGTACAATTCACCGCGTTGGATTCCAATCAAACATGGGAGATTCTGATGGCCGGAAAGTTGGCCGAAAATGTGGCAGCATTGGCGCTAAGCAGCCGCTTTTCGGAGCGTTTCCATCTCACGCAACCACGTTTTGATTTGGTTCCAACTGGGAATGCTTTGGGACGCCAATATCAAGGTATCTATCTCCAAATAAGACCCGATTATTGAGCGAGACAACCGTAGATATTCAACGTCTTGTCGGTAGTGAGGGTTTTCGTGCGCCGTCAGTTCTAAGAGCTTTGACAAGTCGTTCGAACTGCCCTTCATTTATTCGTTCAGACATATTCTTCTCCTTAGTCTTCAGCCGTTCTAAGAAAAACATCCCAGGCCCAACGGCCAACTTGCGCTCCGTTAGTATCTTTCACTCTTGCCCGATATCTAAACCAGTTGCCATGCTCATCTCGTCTCCGAGATTCATGATATTCAAGCTCTATCCGTCTTACTCCTAGTGATGGTAACGTTCGCAACTCACCAGATTCTGACACACCGTTATGGTTGGTATCTCGCCACAGCCTCAATGATGAATAGACGGCATCGTGGAAATC
The DNA here is from genome assembly GCA_963702045.1 of Pyrinomonadaceae bacterium. Classification (GTDB taxonomy): domain Bacteria; phylum Acidobacteriota; class Blastocatellia; order Pyrinomonadales; family Pyrinomonadaceae; genus JACMLC01. The sequence continues at coordinate 1,142,552 of OY969701.1, read as the reverse complement.
AATCTCGTTATCGTTGTCTCCGCCATTAGATGTCTTGTCGTATTCCTTAAGAGCCAAGAATCCATGCGGCTCCGCTACTTGAGGTTGAGGAGTGTAATTTCCAAACAACTCCGCTCCGTTATCGATTGTTCCATTTCCATTTCGATCCAGGACAAGCCACGCATCATCAGAACCCGCCGAGGTCCATGAAAGGTGTTCGGTCACGCCGTCATTGTCGAGGTCAAAGTCCACGCCGACAACCGCGTCTGTTAAGTTAAAACCGTTGCCAGCAGTGTCTATGACAATGGGTGACATCGGCTTAGTGGAACAACAACAGTTGTTAACCCGATACTTATCGTCCGCACATCCATTATTCAAAGGGAATATACATTCGTTTGCACCTTGTGTGCAGATTTCACTAGTTGGCATTTCTACAGGAAGGCACTCTAGTTCGCAGCTGAGGGGAGCACAATAAATGCTTGCGAGTGCTGCATTATCGCAGCTAGTAATAACATCTATCAAATTGCCGACAGGAAACATAATTGTGCTTCCTACCGGGCAATCGTCGGCATTAGCCAGGCCAAATGAGTGTCCTATTTCGTGCTTGGCCGTTGAAAGAACGTAGGCTGGCATGCTTGGGGGCCATCCCATTCTAATGCCCCTATTAAGTGTCAATATGCCGTGAACCCAACGTACCCCGCCTGTAAAACCCTCGTCCATCGTCATCACACCGGCGGCTCCATTCGCGGTACTGTATCTTACCCAAACGACATTAGGTGCATTGAACGGTGGGGGCGTTCCGCTAACAGAAAACCCGCTAAAATTTACATTGGAACAATTGAAGGGATTAAAGGAATTCCAATCTTGGAACGCCTCAATAATCTTTCCGCGTTCCGTTTCAGTGAATTGAGTATCAATAATAACTGTTACTTGTGCAGAATTGGCCCACTTTGGAGACAAGGGTGAAAGTAAGGGAGGGGTACAACAGGAAGCTTGGGCTTTTGTATTATGGGTAATAAGGGTCCATCCAAACCATCCAATTGTGAGTAACAACATTGCTGATGCAATGTGCCGTAGGGGGGTAGAGGTTTTCATGATTATTACCTGACTGTTCCATCTTGAGAGGATTTAATTGCAGCTCGCAATTCATTTAGCAGAGTTTGTACATCGGCATTCTTGTAGGCCGTAATGGGATGTCGAGGTGGAGAATCTAATAGGCCTACCCGGTCACCTTTTAGTTGATACCCTGTGAGAATTTCAAAGTTAATTTGTTGTTCATCCCGTGTGAGAAATAGCACATATCGTTGGTTTGGAATTGGCATCCCTAGATTGTTAACAAACGATAAGGTCACGTGTCCTGACGGATATTTAACTCGTCCCCCGAGACGGTCTGCAACTATGGAACTCCCCGCAGTCACCCTAAGCTTACTATCGTCCTTTAGTACCTCATCCACACGTATAGTGAACTCAGAATACACACCTGTTTTGTCGCTAGATAAGTAAGCGCGTGCGTCTTCAATTTCACCAATAACAACAATCTGACTTTTTTCTATTGGAAAGGCAGTTATCATCAAATGAGTATTACTAGCTATCACACTGGACTGCTCATTCATCGGCACAGGTGCGTCGTCATACTTCCTTCCGATAGCGTCTCTTCTCGCACGTTCTTGTAAATCTGGTGGTGGGGGAGCTGAGACTTCAAAAATAGGAAATTGCTTTGAATATTCTTTGAGGTCCCGTTCTTGAGCGGAAGGAGTCGTTGGTCCTAGATTTGGTGATTCCTTTTTCTGAGCACGCAAAACCAAAATCGCGCTAGGCAAAATGAGGAATAAGAGAATTAGTATTCTGGATTTGTTTTTGATTAACATATGCTGACTCGCCTTGAGGTGTGGAGGAACCAAAAGCTACCTGTGAGATACATCGTTCAATGAGTCTTAAGGAGCCTGCAAAGTATGCACAGTATGCTCGCCTACGAGTTCGTGAGTCAATATTTCCCCGGTAACCGAAAGCCTGAATCTGGGAAGCCAGGCTCTCAAGGTTGGCAGAGGCATTCAGCCCCGTTGACAACTGTCCTCACCCAGCGACGCTTGAAGGACACATTCAGCCTCCAGATGGAAAAGTCTTATGTTCTTAAAGCGCCGGCCATTCAAGCCTCACTCTCAGTCGATCTAACTAGCCGTGAGGAAATGAAGAGAATTAGCGGTGTTAGATACTTTCGGGATCAATCATCGCGCTCAACCTTGCCCTAAGAACCTGAGCGTCCCTAGATTTGACAGAGGACCGCTATCGGCATATAAGTAAATCACCCTCTGTCCCATAATAGCCAACAAAGCGGTGCTCCTCTTAAAGCATCACATCTTTGTTAGCTCCTTTCTCAACTTGGTTTTCTGCCTGAAGGTAATCTTTCTGAATATTCTCCCGCTCTTGGGGCGATGAAATCCGCGCCGGAAGCAATATTCATAGGACTGCCACTGGAGGCGCATACAGGAGAGCAGCTATGCGATACAAACGACCGCTGGGAATATTTTTAATGGCTGTGGCGCTCACTTCGATTAGCGCATGGGCCGTACTCAAACAAGAGTCTCAAACGAGTGTTCAGCGCGATGCCACGCCCGTCACCGAAGGCCTGCTGACACCCAAACAAATTGAACACAGCAAGCTCTACATGCAAGCCGGGCGAAAGAAAATCAGTGATGCGCCGGATGGCAAGATCATCATCATCAATCCTCCGTGGGCCGACGAAGCAGCCAGAAACAGGCTGACTTTTGATGAGCATCTGCAAGAGATGACCTGTCAGGCAGATGCAGTCGTCGTCGCCACCGTGAGAAGTAAGGCTTCACAATTAACGAGCGACGGCACGTTTATCTTCACCGATTACGAGGTGTTGGTTGAAGATGTCTTGAGAAATAACTCCGCCGACTTAATCCAGCCGAAAAAGGAAATTACTGTCACACGCTCCGGCGGAGCGGTCAGCCTGCGCGGTAAAACGCTCTCCATCATCGACAGGACTTTCAAGCCGCTCGATACAAATAAATCTTACCTGCTGTTTCTGACTTACCTGCCTGCGACGGGGACTTATAAATCCATCAGCAGCGAAGGTAGTTTCGAGATTAGCCACAATCAACTCACGCGGCTGACCGATGAACAGTTGTCTCCCAAGATGGCACCGACAAAAGACAGCAACGGCGTCATCAATGAAATTCGCGCGCTGGCAAATAATTGCTTTGCTCAGGGAGGTGGAAAATGAAATCTCCACGCAAATTCCTCCCGGCCCTGTTCGGCTGTCTCGTTTATTTCCTCCTCTCTTTCTTCCTTCTCACCGGCTCTGACCGTCCGACGGCTAGCGCGCAAATCTTAACCGGCTGCCCCGGACAGACCACGCCCACCGGGTGGCCGCGAACTCCGGGCGGGACAACTACCGTCAAGTATTTCATTGACACCACCTTCGACTCAGTGCAAAAGCCTCAAATCGAGAGCGCGTTTGCCAAGTGGACTACGGCCAGCGCGACTACTTGTTTGAAGATAAACTTTACGCCAGCCGCCAATGGGCTAGCGGCCAATGTCATGGTGCAGAAGAGAACCGGCGGAGGCACTGGCGTTGAATTGGGGCCTGCCGCAGATGGCACGCTGGAAGACGCAACCATCTGGTTTGATACGAACAACTTCAATGCCAGCCAGCCCGGATACAGCACTGCTTTCCTCAAAGGCGCGCTGCATGAAATCGGGCATACGATGGGACTCGATGACGCTCCGAGTCCGAATGTCGCAAACAGGTCTGTGATGAACGGCAGGTCTGGAATCAACGATCAGAACAACAATACCCCAACTGATGTTAAGCCGTGCGACATACAAAGCGTCGGTCAAAATCCACAGTGCGCGGCCTCGCCCTCGCCGTCGCCATCGCCGTCGCCGTCGCCCACGGGTCCACTCTGCTTAAACCCCGCGAATTATGTACTTTATCCGACTACAGGCTGTTCGGCGCAACAAACCAACGTCGGCGGCTGCTGTAACTGTACTGCGAGCAGCGCGTTTATCTCGCGTTGTTTCCGTTTTGACGGCGACTTTGATCAAGAAAGCTGCACCTGCACAGGCTGCGGTTCCTGTGGCGGGTCGCCGATTCTGATAGATGTGGCCGGAAACAATTTCTCCATGACTAACGTTGCTGCTGGCGTCACCTTTGATATTAAAGGCGACGGCATCACGGAACAGATGAGTTGGAGTTCGCCGAACTCGGATGATGCATGGCTCGCGTTGGATCGCAACGGCAACGGGCGGATAGACAATGGTGCGGAGCTGTTCGGTAATTTCACGCCACAGCCTGCGCCACCAGCCGGAGAGGAGAAGAACGGTTTCCTTGCACTTGCCGTCTATGACAAAGCAGCGCAGGGCGGCAATCGTGACGGCAGGATTGGACCACGCGATGCTATCTTTTCGTCGCTTCGCCTGTGGCAGGATACAAACCACAACGGCCTTTCCGAACCGTCCGAGCTACGCCCGTTACGAGACCTAGACGTTTTAGCTATAGACCTTGATTACAAGGTTTCGAGGCGCGTGGATCAACACGGCAACCAGTTCAAGTATAGGGCTAAAGTCTATGACATTCGGGGTGGTAGCGTTGGCCGTTGGGCATGGGATGTATATCTGGTCTTTCCGAATTAACGGAAAGCATAGCGCGCAGGTCTTTGCCGGAAGCGACGAATAGAGCTTAGCGAAGAATTAAGAATGCGCGTCACGTGGCATGGGGGTTCTCCCTCTCCTCCCCGGTAAAAGTGACGGCTCCGAGAGCGCAACTTTGACCGACGAGCTGGAGGAACCCCCTACTTATTATTCCTTGCCTAAAAGTAACGAGGAACTGGGGTCAGGCTTGCGATTTTGCAATTCTAAAGCGTTGGCTTCGAGGTTCAACAATTCAACAGTGGCGAGTGACAAAGAATCACAAATCGCTAGCCTGACCCTCAGTCTCTCTGCTGAACTTGTTCGTCCCACTCTTCCTGCGAACTCTTGTTTGACGTCCTATTGAGCCCTTAACGTTAAGTATTATTCTTGCTGTGAGTAGGGCACAGGTAGAATGGTTCGTATTAAAGAGAAGCTTTCGTTGAAAAGATGATCGTCAATGAAATTCGCCGCAGCAAGCTGCGGTGTGTCAGAAGAGGTTGAGTTGACCCGGGCGAGGCGAGTGAGCAAGCAGGAGGGCCTTCATATCCGGGGTAGAACTCAACCGGGTTTGGATTCCAATCAAACCTGGGAGAGTCTGATGGTCGGAAAGTTGGCCGAAATTGTGGCAGCATTGGCGCTACGACGCCGCTTTCCTGAGTATTTCCATCTCACGCAGCCACACTTTGATCCGGTTCCAACTGGGAATAGTTTGGGACGCCACACACCATTAACAAGTTACAGCCGCCGCATCGGTGGCTGTTCTACGATTTGTTCGATTTCGCCGTCGTCGTTTGCTCGTCTGTCCTTACCCAGCATCAACCGCAGGAAGGAAGACACAGTCTGACCCTCTGGACAATCTGGAACAGCAGGCCGCTCAACTCCTTCGGGCATTCCAATCTCGGTTCCCTCGGAAAAGATTTTGACTGATGCTGTAGGCCACGCCCAGACGATTATTTCTTCCTCTCCATATTCGACCTCAAAGGAACCCTGCCTACTAGCTTCGCCGAGCAGGACAAACGTGGCGCCAGAAGCCATTTCGATCTGATCTCCCCAAGGCTCGAGGTGCAACAGACGCCTTTTATCAGATGAGTTCGTGACGTGGATTGTTGATTCGTATTTCATACCTCACAGGCTACGAGAAGAAATCGATCGAGTGAATAGGTTGAGACCCAGGCGATGGAGTCCTATCCGTTTTGGGCGTTGGTGATGCGATTCAGGCGACCTGCGGTGACGCGGCGTTCACCCGGAACCAGAATTGCCCCACATCGCCGCAGGGGCACCGTCAGATCGACAGTCCGACGTCGCCTTCCAGAACCTGTTGCTCGAGGCGCGGACGCTGGCCCGCTTCCCACAGCTTGGCGACATGCGCGACGCGGTAGCGTATCGGCCCGCCATCCGGGCTCTCGCTGCGGTTGATCGGCCGCGGGATGCACACGAACTCGGTTCGAATCTTATCGCCGGTGAGGCGCACCTTCGCGTAGCCGTGGCCACCCATGTCGACGAACTCGAGATGCGGCGCAAGCCGCGAGTTCGAGAGCGCGCGTGCGCGCTTGAGGTCGAAGCTTTTCGCATATTCAAGGCAAGAGCGGACGCCATGCCGTAACAGCATATTGTAAGTCCAGTCCGGCTTACGGCCATCCGGCCGGTCACCGAGGAACAAGGCGCGCAAGGGGTGATCTTTGCGTAAGCCATGCTCAAGTGCTTCCATCGTGCCCGGGCTTGCCAGTGACGCGCCGACGAAGCTTAGTCCAACCGGCTCGAATTTTCGCGGTGGGAGATGGTCTGCGGCATAGCCGGCCCAGAAACTGTGCCGGTCGCCAGACACAATGGCGAAGCCGGTGATCTTCCCGTCCCGCACCAGGTCGTAGATCTCCTTGCGTTCGGCATAGGCCGCGCCGTAATCATTGCTGCCGGCCATCCCGTAAGTGTCCGCCGGCCACGCATTTTTGACCATTCCAGCGGGCAGGTTTTGCAGGTCCACGCGGTGGTCGAGCGCACCGAGCGAATTGCCCCAGATCTTCCAGGTCGCCGTCGATCTTCGTAGCTTCTCCTTGAACCATGCCTTCTGCTCGACGCCGAGAATGGTCCGCGGCGGCGTGTCCTTTCGTGGATTCGGAATGCGAGCATCGCGAAAGTGGAGTTCGGCCGGCGGCTTACCGCCATCGAAGGCGCGGCCCGCGTCGAGCGCGATCATTGCTTCCTCCGAGAAGTAGCCCCGGAACGACGGATCATAGATCTTTCCGACATCTTCGCCGTCGCTCGGGTCGTCGCCGCAGAAGCTGTGCTGGTCGGTAATGAGGAGGTCGAGGTGCTTGCCGTAGCGGAGCGCCCGATAAGCGATCAGGCTGCGGATCGCTGCCAGATTGTTCGGCTCGATGCCGAGCCCGTTTCCGTCCCACTTGTCGATCTTGACATTCTTGACCGCAACCGCCCCGAATTCGGCAAGCGAGCCGCTCGGCGGCGACACGCGAGCCGGGACATATTCGAACCAGGCCTGGTTGGCGGCGACCTTGACGGTCTGGCCGGGCTGCGGCTCGCCGCCCGCCTGGACGATGCTTTGCCGGCCCTGCCACGAGAATTCGTGATTGTCCCAGATGGCGACGAACGGCCAGCGCGCGCGGGCATCCTGGAGATCGGGATCAGCGAGATAGCCCTTGTACACGGCGCGATAGCCGTCGACGGTCAGCGGGTAGTGGAGCTTGCCGGTCATTCCCCCATCGGGAATGCGCGCTACCTCATAGATCGTGCGATCGTAGCGTGTCTTGACCTCGTCGGGATACTCGACCACCTCGTAGATGAAATCGCCAAGGTGCAGAACGAAATCGAGCTGTTCGGCGGCGGGAGCGCGTTCATCTTCGTAAATCATCCGGCGATAGGCGTTGAGCTTGCCCTCATTTACATCCTGACAGCTAACGAAAGCGAAGTTGACAGGCCTCGCGTCGTTCGGCAGCGGCGCGGTGATGGTGCGGCCGATGCGGCTGCCGTTGCCGTCTCCGTCGGTGAATCGATACCAATAGACCCGCGCCGGCTTGAGCCCGCCGACAAGGACGCGGGCGGTCCAGTCAGACGCTTGCGAAATCGGGGCCGACGCCTGTGCGACGATCCGGCGGAACCCCTCGTCTTCGGCGATTTCGACCGTCAAAAGTTGGCCTGTGCCCTCGGCAAACACACGCCTGGTCCACAGGATGACGCTGTGCGGATCAGGATCGCCCGATGCGACCCCTTGGGGATAGAGATCACGCCGCTCAGTCCAGCTGACGCGCGAACCGCGGGCGGGTCCGACCCATGCGAGCGAAGCACCGATTGCTGCTGCAGCTTTGAGAAAGGATCGTCGGCTAATCTTCATCGTTTCACTCCGTCCGGGTTGCAGTTGGCGTCACCTCAGGATGCGAACGCAAACGCCCGCTAAGACAAGTTCTCTACGCCCTTAAGTTGCTCTGGCGTGGAACGCTTCGATCAATGCGACGATCCGGCAATCAGACGGACGTCGTCGCCGGCCTTCCCCTTCGTTCAGCCCCTGGCCGGACGGGTCTAGCTGAGCCAGCGGTAGCGTCCTATTTAGAAACCAGGAGACTTTTGAGGTTACTAATCTATCTCTAGGCCAGGGCTCACGTCAGGCGATTCTTCACAATAAGAATCCTCCTAAAATGATTTCCCGCACCAGACAAGTGGCAACGTAATATTGGAAACTCATTGCGTCAACGGTTAGGTGATGAACCGTAAACTAATATCCCTGGTAGGATGGTTTGATGTGATGGGCTGACGTCATCCCTCATAAAAGCATCGCGTTGTTTTCTCGGAATTGTTTCCTGAATAGTACTGGAATGAATTGTTAGGCCGCACTTTCTGCGCCATTTCTATGCCGCCCTCAGGACTGCGATCGAACCCGAAGACGCGTAGCTCTTGGTCACAACGACAGGCCTTCGCGATGCGCGCGGCCCACGCGACGACCCCGACCGGCGGGTTCAAGCGCTTGTTAGCTGGCCAGCCTTCACTGCTGCCAGCGCGTAACCATTATACCAGTCCAAGAATGCCTCGATGTCTCTCGCCAGCCTGCGTACACTGACCTTCAGGCAGGTAGATCTCCCGAAGTCATCCTGCTCTCCACGTCTGACTGGAATGAAAATTATTTCGAGGTCTTGGTACGACGGGTATGCGAGAAACAAGGCGTGTTCCAGTCGCGTGTGAACAACGAGTTTGTCCCGGACGAACTTCAGCGGCATCTCGAACCAGTCGGTCTGCTCGACGATGCGCTGGCAGTACAAGCGGTGCCGAGCGCCCCAGGAGTGTCCATGTTTTCTCAGAAACTTCTTGTGATCGGAGAATGATGCGAAGCTCGGGAGCTTTTGACCGGCAAGGAAGCGTTGGCTCAAGCCGACCGTCCGGTCGAGAAGTATGCGGGCGTGAATCAGGAGGTTCACGAAGTCGAGTTCGAAGTACGGCCGCTGGGAACGGTAACGCGCTGAGATGTCCCGCTGCCGTTCCGACAACTTGCGACGGCCACCATACTGGGGGCGAACTTCGGATTGGAAGCGTCGACCAATAGCGATGTGCTGTAGGACTCTCCCCAGAGATCCGGCGTAGAAGTCGTAGGCCCTGAAGTACCGTCCAAGGTCACCGTGCGTGACGAGGGAACCGCCATCGTCGAGGTAACTCACTAGCGGCTCAAGCGGGTCTCGCGTGAACCTCCGAATTTCCCGTTTGACGGAGAAGGCCTCAGTCACGGAGCTGTTTCCGAGAATATTTGGTGCCACTATGGTTTCCGGTCCCTTTCTGGCCAGCTAACGATTGAGTTGACGCGGCAGCACACTGGCGGACAACGTTGAATCAAAAAGAGTGTTTGAGAATGACGCAATCGCCGCTCGCGCCCTACGAATTGTTGTGCCGCGTGTTCGCTGCGATGACGCTATTTCTTCTTGGTCACTTTAAGAAACTTCTTGATTAAACCGTTGGCCGTATCGCCGTTGAACCCGCCGCCCGTACTGCTATCCGACCATGCAATTACTTTCCTTTTGTCGCGGTAAATAAATACGTCCATCTGACCCGTTTCTGTTGTCATCATGGCAACAGTCCGGCGAGAGATTGTCTTGTATTCTATAAAGAGCTCCGCGTCATCAGGATTATCAACAATGACGAATATTTTTTGTTTCTTGACTTGTTTAAGAATGGCTTTACGCGATTCGTTGTCCGCGACAACATAGATTTTCGATAAGTCTTTAATGTCAGCAATTGAACCAGTAATCGGTAAGTCGGTTTGACCAAACCCAATAGCCGAAAATACTAATATTACGGTAAGTGTCAAAATGTAAATCTTCATAGCAAGTAAATTCTCCTTTGGGTAAAGAGTGTTTTACCTTTGAATTTTCGTCGCATCGGTTCTCATCTGAAGCGTCACGTTGGGACTCACAGCAACGTTCATTTTGGCTCGTCCCATTAGACGATTCGGCGAAAACACCACGGTATTAGAACAGAGGAAGCCTACACAAACTGGATCAAACGCTATTTCTTTTTTCATAATAAGAGTTACCCGCTCGAAATGGATGAACGCCAGATCGAACAATTCTCAACCACCTGGCCCGAGAAGTTGGTAAGGTCTATTCTTTAATAGGTAACAAATTGAAGGCAGAAGAATACAAAGTTAAAGCTGAGGAGATCGAAAAAACCATCAAAATACGGAGCAGAAACCGTGAAATGAAAAAACTATTAGTCATCGTCCTAACTCTAGCCGCGTCCGTTGTTGCGACCAAGGCGCAAACCACGGCGTTTGTGGGCGTTAACGTGATCCCAATGGATCGCGAGCGCGTGTTAGCAAATCAAACGGTCATCGTGCGAAACGGGGTGCTCGCCAGGATCGGCGACGCAAAGAAGGTGAAGATACCGAAGGACGCGCTTCGTGTAGATGCGGCGGGAAAATATTTGATCCCCGGCCTCGTGGATATGCACACGCACTTGCTGTCGGACAGCGACGAGTATCCGGATTCGATCGCACCCGACGAATTGCGCGTGATGATCGCAAACGGTGTTACGACCGTGCGGTTTATGATCGGGACACCGGAGTTGCTCGCGTTAAGAACCCGTTCCGCCAAAGGCGAGATCGCGGCGCCAGCGATCTTCGTCGCATCACCACATCTTACGGGACGGGAACAGGGAAACAATTTTGTGGTCAACACTCCGGAAGAAGCCCGCGAAGCTGTCCGGAAATCAAAAGCCGCTGGTTACGACTTCATCAAGATAACTACATTCATCAAGGCCGAGGTTTACGAGGCGGCAGTGGATGAAGCGGCAAAGCAAAACATCCGCGTCGTCGGTCACGCGGACAGTAGGTTCGTTGGCGTTGAGCGGGCATGGAAGGCGCGCCAGCAGATCGAGCATCTCGACGGTTATATGGAACTGCTGCTCAAGTCGGACGCACCCGTGAAAGGCTCGGTTTCGGACCTATACATCTACAATCCCGAGAACTGGAAGAGCTTTGACCACATGGATGAAGGCAAGATCCCGGAGATCGCCCGCAAGACCGTCGCGTCTAACCCGTTTGTAGATCCGACACATCATTTTATGAAAAACTCGTTCGGCCGTCTCCGGACGGAAGAAGAGATCCGGGCACAGCCGGACTTCAAATTCTACCCCGCAAAGGTGCAGCAACAATGGTTCGATTTTTATAAACGCAATCGAATGCTGCAAACAATACCCGTTGAACAACGCGCGCGTTGGATCGAGTTGCGCGAAAAACTGATCAAGGCAGTTCACGACGCCGGCGGCAAACTGATGACCGGTTCGGACACGCCTGAGTTCTTGTGGCTGTACGGCTTCGGGCTGCATCACGAGCTGAAAGCTCTCAAAGATTCCGGTATCTCGAACTATGCCGTCCTCGCGGCCGGTACGCGCAATCCACAGGAATTTTTGGGCACGCTCGACAAGGTCGGCACGATCGAGAAAGGAAAAGTCGCAGATCTGATCTTGTTGAACGCGAATCCGCTCGAAAATATTGAAGCGACCAGGGATCGTGCCGGCGTGATGTTGAAAGGCAAATGGTTTACCCAAACCGAACTCAACGGCTGGCTAGATGAGATCGCACCGAAGATCGCCAACTCGTATCATGAGCCGAAGCGAGCGGAATGATAAGACCGAACGAGCCTTAACAGACAACAGAACATTAGCTCAACATGGTGCCGGCGAAGCTCGCTATGGGTATCAAAGCAAACCTTGGGCTAAAATTTGTGAACGCTTTCAGCGTATGCGTTTGTCAGAGGTTTTAGGACGATTCTAAGGTGCAGCAAAGTCAGCAAGTAGTCTAAGATACGCGTCCTAAATGACATCATCTATTCCTACGAAAGCCGCTGCGAGCGACGAGCCCCACGAATATCAGGTCTGGAAGGTCATCGCCGCCTCCGCCGTGGGTACGATGATTGAGTGGTACGACTTCTACATTTTCGGCAGCCTCGCGCTCACAATTTCGCCGCACTTCTATCCGCAGGGGAATAACACTCTCGCGCTAATCGCATATCTTTCTACCTTCGCGGTCGGCTTTGTCGTTCGCCCTTTCGGCGCTCTCTTCTTTGGACGCATCGGTGATCTGGTAGGACGCAAATACGCCTTCCTGGTGACACTCCTGATAATGGGGGGAGCGACGTCGCTCATCGGCTTCCTGCCAACTTACGCCACGATCGGCTTAGCGGCCCCAATCATTCTTTTGGTGATTCGCGTGTTACAGGGACTGGCGTTGGGTGGGGAATATGGTGGCGCTGCCGTTTACGTTGCCGAACACGTCCCTGACGCGAAGCGTGGTTTTTATACCAGCTTCATTCAGATCACGGCCACGTTGGGTTTGTTTATGTCGCTGGCCGTCATTCTTGCCGTACAGAACACGATGAGCAGGGAAACATTCAGTTCGTGGGGCTGGCGCATTCCGTTCATCATCTCGATCTTCCTCGTAGGCATTTCGCTCTACATTCGGCTGCGCATGAAAGAGTCGCCGATTTTCCAACATCTGAAGAGCGCGGGCATGACTTCAGCGAAACCTTTGAAAGAAGCTTTCACTAAGTGGAAGAACCTGAGGCTGGTGCTCATATCGCTCTTCGGCGCGACTGCGGGCCAGGGCGTCGTCTGGTACACCGGACAGTTTTACGCTTTGTTCTACCTGCAAACGGTCCTTAATGTGAACAGCATGTCGGCTACTTACATCATCGCCATTGCTTTACTGCTGGGAATGCCATTCTTTGTCGTCTTCGGCGCCCTTTCCGATCGCCTTGGTCGAAAGAGAATCATAATGCTCGGATGTTTGCTGGCTGCCGTCTTTTACATTCCGATTTACAGGGCGATGCAGAGTGCGGCGGGCTCAAACGTGGTGACCGCCTCAGGAAGGCCAAATCAGGAAACTGGAGCTATCAGCCTGACGCCACTGACCTACATCGATGGAGCATTGCAACCGGCCAAACAAGTTCTGCCTTACACGGATTTCGCGAGTCTGGTCAGCAATCCGATTGCCTGGAAACTGATCCTGTTGGTGTTCATCCAGGTAATTTTCGTGACTCTGGTCTATGGTCCCATCGCTGCGTATTTGGTGGAGGCATTCCCGGCCAAGATCAGATACACGTCGCTGTCTCTGCCTTACCACATTGGCAACGGCGTGTTTGGCGGATTGTTGCCGCTGATCGGGCTTTATGTTGTCTCACGGACCGGGAACATTTATGCAGGTTTGTATTACCCGATTATCGTCGCGGGCATTACATTCATCGTGGGATCATTGTTGCTGAAAGAAACTCGGAGCGTGCTGATCTGGCGTGAGATGGAGACTGATGGGGCCCGATCGGACGGGTCTTCATAAGTTACGCGGAAGCCGGCGCTCGCGGCGTCCATGTCCTGTCATGACTCTTCCGGCAAACGGAATGCGAGGCGTTTGATCTTCGAATCCGAGATTACGAAGTGCAGCGCCATTACAAACGGATCAGGAAGTCCTGTTTTGTCAAAATCGCCGTCTACCTTCGCTGTAACCACGCTGGTGTCGCCGCTGGTTGTAATGCCGATGATGTCGAACGTGACGTTGGCTCCGATAAGCTTTTCATCGCTCCATTTTTTTATGGCCGCTATTCCTTGGTACTCCCGCCCCTCGTCAGCGAGTAGGGCTGTTTCCTCAAAGCTTGAAAGAAAGCCAGTCGCATCGTGAACGTTAACCGCCTTAACAGCGGACCCGATGGGTTCCGGGATAAATAAGTCAGTCTTCATAGCACTTGCCTCCTGAATGGGGTCGGGGTCTTTTTCCAAAACCCCTTACACGGTTGGAATGGTCCCGCCGTCGATTACAACTTCGGTCCCGTTTATGTAAGGCGATCGCTCTGAAACCAAAAACGCAACGAGTTCCGCAACTTCGTCGGGCGTTCCGGTTCTATTCATTGGAATACCGCCGAGAGAGTCAATTAATCCCTGCCTCGCCGTTTCAATATCTGTCCGGTTGGTCCTGGCCAGGCCTTCGATCATCCGGGCAGCAGCATCAGTCTCGATGAAACCTGGCGAAACAGTGATGACTCGAATTCCTTTTGGCGACACTTCGTTTGAGAGATTCTTGCTGTAATTCGCGAGCGCAGCTTTTGCCGCCGCGTACGCCATTGTCGATCGGTAAAGCGGGAATGTACGCTGAATAGATGCTATATGGATTATTACTCCAGATCCTCGCTCGATCATGCCCGGCAGAAACGCTTTATCAAGTCGAACTGCAGACAACAAATTGTCGTTGAGTGCCTGGTGCCAATGTGAGTCGTCGAGGGCTAGTACGCCACCGTTTGGTGCGGAAGTACCGCCGACGTTGTTGACCAGAATGTCAATGGTACCAATACTGGATAGCACATTCTCGACAACGTATTTAACCCCTTCAGGCGTACTGATATCTGCCGCAACAAAGAGTTCCGGCAAATCTAGATTTTCCGGAAAGGTACGAGCCGTGGTCATAACGGTTGCCCCGGATTGCCTCAAACGCTTTACAATTGCAGCGCCCATTCCCTTGGTGCCGCCTGTAACGAAGGCTTTCTTTCCTGAAAGTTCGAAGTCTGATTTAGTGTTCATTGCGCGTTACCTCCTTGAATTATTATCTTCATACCGAATCCGGATTAAAATACGGATAATGGAATCGGATACGGATAAACTTATCCCGTTGCGGTCTAAACCTGGACGGAGCGGAAATGTACAAAAGGAAAATCCCTGTCGATTTAAGCTGCGGGCTCGAACTTGCCAAAGAGGTACTGTTGGGAAAGTGGAAGATGCATCTTCTCTACTTCATCAGTGAAGGAAATAAAAGGCCCAGCGAATTGCAAAAGATGATACCGGGGGCTGCGCGAAGAGTACTGAATGTGCAGCTAAACCAGCTCGAAGAGCACGGTCTGGTTTCAAAAAAGATCTTCGCCGAGTTGCCGCCGAAGGTGGAGTATTTTCTGACCGACATAGGCAAGACTGCGCTTCCTGTAATTATGGCTTTGGGACGATGGGGCGAAAATCATCAGGATCATTTCCGCGATAGGATTGCGAAAAATGTGGATTAGTTCGGCAAATAAAGTTGATAGCGAACCCATGAGGGTTTGAAAGAAGCGGATAGCTGTCAGAGACGAGAGGGCAAATTCGGCGCGAGTGCCCTGATGACGATTTGGGCACACGAAAAGACAAGGATTACAGGCGCTCGGGTCCGGGATGTCGTGCAAGTTGAACGGCTTGACAGGTCGTTTGGACAATCTGGTAAGCGGGTTAAATCCGCCGAATTGACGCTCAAGGTTGAAACGGTGTGAGCTACCGTACCCGATAAAGGACTACTTTCGTCGGCAGAAATCGAGATTCTGATTTTGCGATCATTGCGAATCGATCGACATTCTCGCCTCGTTCGAGCTCCGGAAAAAGCGTTGGCAAGAGGGAGCCCGGCTGATCAACGTAGACCAGATACTCCACGTTTTTCTCCTTAAGAAATTCGAGGAACGCTTCGCGTTGACGTGGGGCGTCGGATGAAGAAAGAAATGTTTCAAGCGGGAGGCCGGAGAGGGCGACTACTGTTCCGTCGTCCGAAAAGATCCGCGAGCTGGAGCCCGGATTAGAACCCGGTTGATATTGCGAGCGAAGGTAGTCCGCGACGGCGCGGTGTGCGTATTCGCGGTTGATGTAGCCGACTGAGTAGGCCAGTTGGACGCCGCTGTTGAGAAGACAAACGGCTATTGCTGCGGTTATGAGCTTTCGCGCGATTAGAGGCTTTTGTCGCTTAACTTCAACGAGTGCCCACGCCAATACCGGGACGCCGAGCGCGAACAGAATCAGTCCGTAGCGCGGGAAGATTATCGGTTGTTTGTGCGTGAGATAGGCGAGCACCAGGAAACCGAAGAACGCAAAAAAGAAGAGACAGACTTTGGCGATGCTATGAAGCTCGACTGAATTGCGATCGGAGTGTCCGGACATCGGCCTTCGACTTGCATCGAGCTCTCGAATAGCGATGAGCCTTCGCATCACGTACCAGCCAGCAAAGCAACATGCGATTAGAACGGCCAGATCGGTGGACAACAGCAGTGCTCCGGCGTCGCGAGCGATGCCGCTAAAGGAGAAGCTTGCCAGCTCTGGATTCACAGACAACAACCAGTCCATGTACTGCTTTCGCGCTACGAAGCAGGCCATCCAATCGCCGGTCGCTTTCCACGAAATGTAAAACCAAAAGAGCGGTGGGAAGATCAGGATCAGACACGCGGTGATAGAAACTCTTCGTTCTTCCAGAAGCTGAATCGCTGGAATCAGCGCGATGATTAGCCAGCTATCTACGCGCGTCAGCCCTGCCAGCGCTACGCATACCGCTGCGGTAATCCAACCCTTCTTTAGAACGAAATAGACTCCGGCAAGAACGAAGAACGCGTGCGGAATGTCTGTCATTGACGATGCGGAGTTGAAGATGTGTAGCGGGCTGAGTGCAATCAGAAGAAACGCGAGGAAAGCAGCTTTGTGATTCGCGGTAATTTTCAGGCTGATCGCATAAACCAGCACGCAGATTCCAACGCCGAAGATCGCTGAAACCAATTTGGCGACGAAGTACGCGTGACCGGTGAAGGCTACGATGACTGCGCAGATGAATTGATAGAGCGGAAGCCAAAAGCCGTAGAGGTCAGTCAGAGCGAAGGTCGCTGATGAGAGCTTCGCTGTCAAGACTTCTATTTCGCGAATGTAGGCGTATGCATCGCCAAATGCGTTGGGAAGGAAAAATGCGGCGAGGATTCTGGGAAGGCCGGCAATTAGGATAAGGGAGAGCAGGCGTGGGCGCGCGGGCGGCTCGCCTGCAGTGAGCGCGAAGCGCGAATAAAACCTACGCGTCAAAGTTCACCTGCGAAGAAATCATGACGTAGCTGAATTATTCGTAACCTTTTTTTCGCGCTTCGCGCTCACTGCAGGCGGGCCGCCTGCGCTCCATCGTTGCCTGCGTTCCATCGCGCTCCATCGCGCTCGCTCACCGTCACTGCTCTTCATGCAAGTACCTTGCGCGCTCGTCAGGAGTCAGCGGTCGGAAGTGTCGCTTAATAGCCATCTCGAGCAGTTTCTCGTGCGGAACGCACATCTCGCACGGATACACCAGGACTCTTTCATCGAATGAACAAATCACAACAGACTTCCCATCGGCTGCAAACGCGCCTGCCAGCATAGGCGAGTTGTGTCCCTTGAAGTCATGAAACGGCGTCCCGTTCGTCATGTCCCAAACGCGAACCTCGTTGGCGCCGTATGGAACGAATCCGCCGTCCTCTCCCATATTTTCAAAGTACCCGCCGGTAGTGACAAGATACTTGCTATCCGGGCTGAACGACGCGCCATAAACGTCATCGGAGTGCCCGCGTAATTCGAAAAGCACTCGCCCGTTGGCTGCGTCCCTGATTTCAGGCGGCGCGCTCTTCCCTTCACCGTCATCGCCCAGATCGCCGACTTTCCAGTTCAGAATATATTTTCCGTTCGGTCCGAAGAAGGCCCGTGAAATCGATTCGCCGGTGCCTGCCACGTAAACGATCTGCTTTTTGGCCAGGTCCCACAGCTCGATCTGACCATCTACTACCACCAGCAGCGAATCGCTGTTCGGTCCGAAGGAAACGCTTCCGACTTTGCGATCCGCCTTTCCAGGCAGGTCCAGACGGTCGATGAGTTTTCCCGATTCGGCTTCCCAAATCAACGCTGCGTTTCCTGATGCCGTAGCGAGTCGTTTGCTGTCCGGGCTAAACGCAGCATCCTCAACGAACTTTTTCGACGATGCAGTCTTCACAGAATCGGGGATCGTCAAGTCGGTGATCTTGCGCCCGGATGAAGCCTCCCAAACCGACACGATGGGACCGGTCGAAGGAAGCGTAACCATCAACCGCCCATCCGGACTGAAAAGCGCACGCGAAACAATATCCGAATGCGATACGGTATTGATGGTTCGACCGCTCGCGGCTTCGATCAAGCGAGCCGACCGCGCAATGTTCGCATCCTCGTTGTGGGTCGCCGTCGCGACGAGCATGTGTCCATTCGGACTGAAAACAAATCGATCGAATGGCCCGCGATAGAACAACGAATCGTTGACGGCAAAGCTCACCTCGCTCGCGTTTCGCCACACGTCCATGTCCCAAACGAAAACGGTGCCGTCTGCGTTGGAGGTCAGCACATAATTTCCATCGGGACTAAAGTTCGCTGAATGAATAGCCAGGCCGCTCCCGCCGGTTAGCTCCTCAACCATACGTGCTTCCGAAGACCTTACATCGTAAAGCCAGGCTGAGCCCTGTACGACGATCGCAAATCTACTGTCGGGGCTAAACTCGATTCCCTGAAGCAACGTCGAAGCGTCATTAAGTTGTTGTCGTCGTTCCCACTTCTCGGTGTCCCAAAGCTGCAAGACACCACCCCAGTCAGCCGCAAGGAGTTTTCCATCCGGACTGAACCTGGCCATCCTGAATGAAGTGTCTTCGTCCCCTTCCCCCGGGTAAAAAACACGTTTGCTGCTCAGCTCCGTGACCTTGACGCCGCCTTTTCCGATTCCGGAGACAAGATATTTTCCATCCCGACTCAGATCTCCGAATGCGCCGCCGGCTCGCTCCTGCGATGTCTTTACTGCCGTCCCGACCGGCTTCCAAGTTTGGGTGTCGTAGAGGGTCAAAGCTAAAGTGGCCTCAGCTTTTGTCATCAAGAGTTTTCCATCTCGACTAAAGGTTGGCGTCTCGCCGTTCAGTTTTGCCACCACGGAACCGTTGCTGATATCGCGCACCTGCAAATCAGGATCGTTAAAGACGAGGAACTTGCTATCCGGGCTAAAGGTCAGGCCGTGCAATGTTGAATCTTTGCTGGCGTTCGCCAGGTCCCACTTCGCAATACTGTTTCCGTTTCGACCGTCCCAGATCATCACTGCCTTTTCTGAAGCCGTTGCGATCAGGTTTCCGTCAGGGCTGTAAACCGGCTTAACGTAGTCGTCGTTGTGTTCCACTTCAAAGAGCCGCTCGCCGCCGTCCAGGTCATAGACGCGAGCCGAGGTTCCGGTCGTCGCCAGGATGCGCTTCGAGTCAGGGCTGAAGACAGCCTTCATTCGCTGTGCAGATTTGCCGACGTTGATGACGCGCACAGGTGACTGGACAAGAGCCTGGCGTAATGCATTTTCTGTTTCAGGTGTTTGAGCTGTTTTGCCCGCCTCGATCGCGAGTAACAGTCCGAGCTCGGGGTTGAACTCCACCCGATCCATCGCGCTTGCAGCCAGTTCGCGAGCACGTGATTCGGTTCCTTGCTTTATGGCGATTCGACCTTGTACGAACGCGTAGATAGAGGCAAGGCTGATCAGAACCAGCGCGATCACGAGCCCGACAACGATTCTTCGTGTCCGGCGAGCCGCCGCCTTGCGTTCGTTTGTTTGCAGCAGAATCCCGGCGTCGAGGAACTCGCTCTCTAGTTCGTTGAGCTGTTCCTGATTACGTTCACGCCACTCGGCGGTTTGGGCCAGCCGCGCACCACGGAACAATAGGCCTTCGTCGCGATCAGCTCGCTTCCATTCCTCAGCCGCTTCGGTAAGCCTGCGGTGTACACGAAGCCCGGCCCGGTCTTCTTCAATCCACTTTCTAAGCAGCGGCCATCCGCGGATCAAGGCTTCGTGCGAAACGTCTACGATCTCGGGGCCGGTTTCGCTGGGGGTATCGGTCGTCAACAAACGCGCATCGGCCAGGGCTCGGACGCAAGCCTGGACTTTATCGGCTTCTTCCGGACGTCTTATCAGCTCGTCCATCGTCGCGCGCCGCCGCGTGTCTTCCGTCCCTTCACCCGGCTGGGTTAACCGCAGCATCACCCGCCGCGTGATAAGCCGCTGCTCTTCATCAAATGATTCATAGATAGTGTCGGCGCGCTTTGCGATCGCACCTTCGACGCCGCCGCACTCTCGATAAGCTTCAAGGGTCAGCAGCTTCCCACGACGTCTCTCCCAAAGCTCCATCAGAGCGTGTTCAAGTAAAGGCAGCGCGCCGGGCTGGCTGGCGATGTCATCAAGAACCGTGTCGATCAAGCCGGGTTCAAACTCGAGACCGACGCGCCACGCGGGCTCCTGGATCGCGGTCCGCAGTCCTTCGACGTTCATCGGACTGACCAGGAATTGATGTGCGGTGATCAGCGCGGCGAAAATCGGATAGGCGGCGCACTTTTGATAGAAGTCCGCCCGCATGGTCAGTACAAAATGATTCCGTCCGCCGGGGACCGATGCGGCGTAGAGAAGATTCGAGACGAACTGTTTACGCTCGGCCTCGTCATGACAAAGCGTAAAAACTTCTTCGAACTGATCAACCACCCAAACGACATGCTCTGTCGCTCCGCGATCGGCCAACGCGACTTCGGATGTCAGATGCAGCGATCGCTCATCCGACGCCAATTCATCCAGTACCTTGCCCATGCTCAATTGCGGATAGAGCCGCAGCAGATTTGCTGCCAGGGCAGTCAACGGACGACCGCCGGGAGTGAACGTGCGTATGGACCAGGTGTCGCTGTTCGACAATCCGCCTTTGCGAATTGTCGGAATCAATCCAGCCTTGACGACCGACGATTTTCCGCTTCCCGAGGGACCCAGCACTGATAAAAAGCGCGCGGTCTTCAGCTTCTCAACCAGCCTCTGAATATCTCCATCACGTCCGAAAAAGAATTCGGCGTGCTCTTCGTCAAAAGGTTGCAGGCCTCGATACGGACAAATGTCATCGCGCGAGGCGATCTGAATCTGCGGCCCCGACGCGAGGCCTTTCACCGCATTGATCAGCGATTGGTATCCACGCGAATCGGAAATCCCTTTGCGCAGATCGACCCACGTTCGCGTGGTCAGGAAAGGCGGAAGAATGCTGGTGTCGAACGGTTCCGGAAGCTCGGGCAAGAGCACCAGGAACACTCGAAAGTTTCGGTCCTTCGCCATTCGATCCGTGGCCAGCTTGAACTCCAGCCGCGCCCAGTCGCCGATCCCGTTCGGTCCGATGAAGACCGCGCATGCGGACGAATCGCTAAGGCCGGCGGCGAGCCCGTCCTGCCAGTCAGCGCCCGGCGTCAGGCACCACTTGTCCAACCACGGTTCGATTTCATCGCGTTTGAGCTTTTCCGCGATTCGCTCAACCGTCGGTTTCTCCTTGCTGTTGTGCGAAAGGAATACGGCGAATTTCGGCGGGGATGTAGCTTCCGATTCAGGCGTGGCTGAGCCCATCTAAGAACCTCCGATGAATGTAGTAAGTGAAGAACAGAACCGGCGACTTTCTAAGATTCTGCAACAATAACAGAATTTTGGGTAGTGATGGAGTTTGGTTCCGACGAAATGTGAATAAGTAGATTCCCCTTCCTCTGGGAAGAGTTAGGGGAACAGCCGCAGAGCGGCGAAATGTTCATAGCTTCTAACAGAAGATCATTCGCTCAGTTCCGTAGGAGCGACATGTTTGATATTTCGCCCGTTAACGGGCTCTGGAGTTCCAAAAAGCAATCGTGGTCTATAAACATTTCGCCGCTCTGCGGCTTTTCCCGACAGAACCCAAAGGGAGGGGAGCAGAGACGATTTTTCAACCTGACCTACTTCAGAGCTTCCTTAAGTCCGCGCCAGAACCCTATTCCGCAATTGTTGCGGTGCAGTGCCGCGCTGGTTCGTTAAATCGAACCGTTACAGTACAATAAGCAACGACGCAGGATGGCAAGGCATCAATTGTTCTTCGCTCAAGTTCGGATGATCGAACTTTTGTTGAAAACCTCATTTTTGAGCCTTTTTCAGGAACTTCAGTTTGAGTTCCGACAAGCATTAGCTTTTCGAATACGAGCGACAAACTGAAGTTTGTCGGACATTCCTGGGACATTCTCAGGTTTTAGTTAGCAGGTATTGATTTCATGTTTATTAAGCGATCTATTTCATGTGCAGCAGTTCTAATAGCTTTAATAGCGTTCTCGCTCGGTCTTCCGAGCAGGGTTTCCGCCCAGTCCGCATCGGGCGACGTGGTTATGATTCTGCCTTTCGAGAACACCACGAATCGGCAGGAGTACAACTGGGCGGGCGAGAGTTTTGCCGATGCGCTCGCGGACCTGTTGAATGTGCCCGGACTCCGAGTGGTGTCTTCGGACGAACGCGAGATGGCGTATCAGCGCTTGCGTCTGCCGTTGACCACACTTCCGTCGCGCGCGACTGCGATCAAATTGGCTCGCGAAGCGAAAGCGACGATGGTAGTCATCGGGACATACAGCGTGGTCCCGGCCCAGGGCGAGACGCCTGCGTCGTTGCAGGGTCGAGCTACGGTCATTCGCGTCAACGAAGGCCGGTTGATGGGCGAGCTGATGCCCGATGGCCAGTGGGCGACTCCGGTCTATGACTTCGGCGGTGCGCTGACAACGCTTCAGACGATGCAGGGGCGGTTGGCGTACTACATTCTCTATCAACGCGAAAAGGCGTTGCCGTTTTCACAGAACGAGATAATTCAGCGCGCGACCAAAGTTCCACCGCTCGCGTTCGAAGCCTTGATCAAAGGCATGCAGACGAGCGACACGGATCAAACACGCGAAATCTATTTCCGCAACGCGCTTCGATTTTATGCCGACGCCAACGGCGGTGCGGTTTATCCCCAGGCAGCATTCGAGCTGGCCCACTTTTATTTGAAGCGACAGGATTGGAAAAATGCCGCCGAGCATTTTTCGAAGCTGCAAAAGAAGGATTCGCATTACGCCGAAGCAGCGTTTTATGCCGGACTAGCGTACTGGCGACTCGGCGATTTCAGCCACGCGTTGGCGGCGCTGGTTCCACTTGCCGCCGATACTCCGCTGACCGGAATCTATAACAACGCCGGCGCGATCTCGGTCCAGGCTGCTCGAGCCGAAAAGAAAGCCGAGGAGCGCACGCGGTTACTAAATCAAGCGATCACGCTGTTGAGCCGCGCCGCTGATTCATCGCCCGACGATCCGACGGTGCACTTCAACTACGGTTACGCGCTTTTTCTTGCCGGCAAATTTGAAGAGGCCGCCGACCAACTGCGTCCTGTTCTCGCGGCCGGCCCGGGCGATGGCGAAGCTTATTTTCTTTTCGCGAAAACTCTGGAGCGAATCGGACGCACGGACGACGCGGCTTCGGCGGACAACCAGGCCAGACGCTATCTTCAGGTCTATGCGAAGTGGCAAACCGAATGGCAGAAGGGCCAGACAACCAGCGCCGTGCCGCTTCGCATGCGGCTCGATTTTAACCGCGCGAATTACTACGACGTGATCCGCGACCGAACGCAGGAAACTATCGACGCGGCGAATGCCGGCGGCACGCAGGATCTTCTGGCGAAAGCGCGCGAGCTTTACGCGGCGGGCCGTGATGAAGAAGCTCTGCCCGAATTGCGACGCGTGTTGACGATCGAGCCGATGAGCGCCGAGGCATATCTCTTAATCGGACGCATCAATCAACGACGTGGCGATCTTGACGCTTCAATCAGCGCGCTCAGGACCGCAATCTTCTGGGACGCGAAACTGATCGATGCTCATATCTTGTTGGGCAGGATATTTATCGAACGTGGCGATCGAGCACAGGCGATGTCTTACGCCAAGAGCGCCATGCAGATTGACCCCAACAACGCGGAAGCAATCGCGCTTCAACGGTTGGTGGACACCGGCGGAAAATAACGAAACCGGATCGGTGAATCGGGGTGTAGACGAAGGCCAGCTGCTTTTTCTACACCCTTTTTACTTACGCACTTACCGGCATTCCGGCTTTCACCTTTGCGGTTTGTGGAATAAAATACGGCTCTCGCAATTCGGGTAGCGGCTTAGCATGACAGCTCCACCTTTTCTAATCATTTCTCTCTCCATATTCGCCGGCCTGGTAGTCGTTCTTTTGTATGTCGCTTTGCTTTCTCGTCATCGAAAGGCCGGCTCAAAAGAGATTGAGTTGATGGGGACAATAGGATCAGCCAGCACCGCTATTGAGCCAGAAGGAGCGGTCATGCTGCATGGCGAAATGTGGCGCGCAAGAGTCAGAAACGATGGCCCGCCGATCCTGCGTGGGCAGTCAGTTCGAGTAGTAGGAGCGCGCGACCACCTGTTGGAAGTTGAGCCGGTTGAATAGACCCGGCGCGTGGACATGAAGTCCCGTTCCGTCTTTGCGTAACGATGTCGTTCGAAACTCAAAAGTACTCCGGCGAGCTGGAAAGGGACCCGCACCATTCCGCGCTGGATGAATTCGGCCGCGACGAGCGGCGGCCGGCGGTGATGCTTCTGGCTGGGCTGGTGATCGCAGTTATTTTCTTTGCGCTCGGGTTGATGGTAGGTCGTTGGACGCTGGCGACCGAAACCAGACAAGCGCCGCTGATCAGTCCTGATCGTCCGTTGCCGCCTGTGAATGCAGAAGCGCCGGTGCTGACCCCGACCGCGCAACCTTCGCCCGCTCCTTCTCGTGGTCCATCCATACGACCGACGCCAACCACGTCACCTCGATAACCGCCAAGAAAACGGACAACTGATGGAGCGCAGGCGGCTCGCCTGCGCTCCATCGACTTGCGCTCCATCCGACCTGCGCACCGTCGGCCTTCTGCCCCGTTACCGCTCCCCTTAACAACTAATCAGAATTGTTTTCCAGAAATTATTTTCTGTGGCACGCGACATGCTCTAGCTATTGTCGGCAAGCACGCAACGTAACGTGTCCCCGCCGCCATCACTTCTCTGAGCGCCGCCTGCCGCTGCGCCAGCTACCTTCCGAGCGATCCTTCAGCAAACTCTCCGAAAAGCGGACCCGGCCACAAGCCGGGTTCTCCCGCATTTAGGCCCATCAAAATCGCAAAATCAGCATTTAAGCGAAGTTGTTGAGCAAACGCGTCAAATTCCGCGAACCGTTTCGAATGCGGGATACCGCTGCCAAAAGCCGTAATTTGTCACTTCGGGAGTGACGTTTTCTGTCGATTAGCGCCATCCGGCAGACCATTTGGTTTGTGTTCGGAACTTCACAGGACGTCAACCGAACTTCTTTCTACGCGGTCACATTCTTTCTTTTTGACGGAGCTGACCTTTCATTTCGACTGCGCTTGCAATCTTTGTTAAACTCCGGCCATGCACGACGCGGTTTCACTCGCGCCCGCGGGACGAGGACGGAGGCTTTCCGCATTGTTCTTTCGACCGCTGTCTCGCGTACGTGCCGTCGCTCCCACCCGTGCCGAACTCGCGCTGGCCGGATTGTCTTCCCTCCTCCTGATTCTCTCGTTCCCAAATTTTGATTTGTGGCCGTTGGCTTGGGCGGGGCTTACTCCACTGCTCGTAATCGTCGTTCGTTCAAAACACTCGCCGGGACGCGCCTTCCTTCTTGGTTGGTTTGCGGGGACGATATTTTTCTACGGCACCTGCTACTGGCTGACCTACGCGATGATCCGTTACGGCCATATCCCGGCAACGATCTCTTACCTTCTGCTCCTTCCGGCCACGATCCTGGTCGGACTCTTCCCTGCTTTCTTTTGCTGGGCGCTGGCGCGACTTGCTGCGCGTTGGAATGCGGCAGCGGTTTTTGCCGCTCCATTTCTCTGGGTATCGATCGAGTGGGCCCGACTGGGAGTTTCCGGTCAGCTGTGGAACGCGATCGGATATTCGCAGGCATACGTCCCTTCGCTTATCCAACTGGCCAGCTGGGGAGGCGTGTATGCGGTCGGGTTCGTGATTGTGGCGGTTAACGCCGCTCTTGCGTTCGTCTTATTGAAGAGAACCAGATCTGCGTTTGTGATCGCGGGGGTCGTTCTGGTTTGTCTCAGTGCATTGATAGCCTGGCGGAGCTCTGCGACCCCAGCGGAGTCAGCATCGAAAGAGATCGCAGCAACGGTCATCGCGATACAACCTAACGTTCCGATGGAACAGATTGGATCAGTTGCAGAAAGCGAAGCACTTGTCGCTCGTCATGTGGAGATGAGCGAAAGAGCTTTAAGCGAGATCAAAAACTCGTCGTCTCAGCGCGTGATTATCTGGCCCGAATCTCCAATGAACTTTAGCTACGCGCGCGATTCGCAGCTTCGAGAAATGCTAGCCTCATTCACAGCCAGGAATCGCGCGTCGGTAATCTTCAACGCGCTTGAGCCGGCGCCACTTGACGGCTTTTATAACTCTGCTGTGATGGTGAATGAAGAAGGCCGGCTAATCGCTCAATATGATAAGATTCGACTGCTGCCGTTTGGCGAATATGTTCCGTTGCCGCGTTGGTTGCCCGGGGCCAATTTGATTCCGGTGATGGTTGGAGATTTTACGCCGGGTGTGAAATACCCTTTGCTGCCACTCGGAAATGCACGAGCCGGAATCTTCATTTGTTTCGAGTCGGCGTTTCCATCCGTTGCACGAACGTTTTCAGCCGAGGGTGCGGACGTGCTGATAAATATTTCGAACGACGGTTACCTGGGACCAACTCCGGTGATGAAGCAGCATCTGGCGAATGCGATTTTTCGCGCGGTTGAAAATCAACGTCCTTTGCTGCGGGTAACAAATACAGGCATTACTGCATACGTGACTGAACGCGGCGAGGTGTTGGAAGCGTCGGATGGGTTTCAACCGGCGACCCGCATTTGGAACATCAGTCGCGCCTCAAACGGCACCAGTTTTTACACGCGTCACGGAGACGCATTCGCGCTCTTCGCGGCAGCCATCAGCGCGCTCCTGATAATTGCAAGTCTCAAGTCCAAAGTTCCAGGTCCAAAACCGTCTTGATCTGGAATTTGAATTTTGCGACTGGAGATTTTGAGAACTTCGGACCTTGGACTCGGGACTTTGGATTTACACCTATGATCGAAACACTTTCAATACAAGATCTACGCAACACCTTCGACGACCTGCGCACACGCGTCGAACAACTCGGGAGGTTTCTTTGATGTAGCTGCGAAGCGGGAAAAGTTGCACGAGATCGAAGCCAAAGCATCTGCTCCGGACTTCTGGAATGATCAGGAAGCCGCGCAGGGACTCTTGCAGCAACGCAGCCAGCTTGAAAGGACCATTTCGCGTCAGGAAAAGTTTGAATCGTCGATTGAGGATGCGGCAGTACTATTCGAATTCGCAGAAGAAGACGAAGGATCATTGAGCGAGCTTCGCGAGCTCCTGAAACAACTTGAACAAGAAATCGGTCTGGCTGAAACTGAAATGCTTTTGTCCGGCGAGAACGACATGCGTAACGCGATCTGCACCATTCATCCCGGCGCGGGCGGAACTGAGTCGCAGGATTGGGCCGAGATGCTCTTGCGCATGTATCTGAAATGGGCGGAGCAGCGCGGGTTTAAGACCGAGATACTTGATTACCAACCGGGCGAAGAAGCCGGACTCAAGAACGTCACGTTTCGCGTCGAAGGCGAGTACGCCTACGGGCTGTTGGCGGCGGAGGCGGGAGTTCATAGGCTGGTGCGCATCTCCCCATTCGACCAGGCGGCGCGGCGTCACACGTCCTTTGCTTCACTTTTCGTATATCCGGAGATAGACGAAAACATCGAAGTCGAAATCAACGACAAAGACTTGCGAGTCGACACCTACCGTTCAACCGGCGCCGGCGGTCAACACATCAACACCACCGACTCGGCCGTCAGGATCACTCACTTACCGAGTGGAATCGTTGTGGCTTGTCAGAACCAGCGTTCACAACATCAGAATCGCGCGGTGGCGATGGGTGTTCTTCGCTCGCGTTTGTACGAACTGGAGCTTGAAAAGCGTCGCGCTGAAACCGCAGAACTGGAAGCGAGCAAGCAGGACATATCGTTTGGCTCGCAGATTCGCAATTACGTGCTGGCGCCGTACCGTTTAGTGAAAGATGCGCGGACAAAGCTGGAGCGCGGTGACGTCGATGCGGTGTTGGCGGGTGACATCGACGACTTCATCAAGCAGTTCCTGCTCTTAAAGCGCGCGGCATAAGAATCGAACAGAGCAGCGTCAGCGTTGTTCGGTCTGCGTGGATAAAAGGAGGTATATGGCAACTACCCAAACAGAGGTTCGAGCGAAGCCGGTTGCGCCGAAGAACACTCGACGCAACGAAATAATTGCGATTGCGCTTTTCGCTGTGAGCGTCTTACTGGCTTTGTGTCTCCTTTCCTACAATCCGAACGACGCCTCGTGGAACGCCGCCGGGCAATCGGACTCGCGCAATTTAGTTGGCGCCATCGGCTCGAACATCGCGGCGGCGCTCTTTCAATCTGTCGGTCTCGCCGCTTACCTCCTTCCACTTCTACTGCTGGCGGCTGCATGGCGACGATTTAGAACTCGTCACATTCGCGCGCCGCTTTCGCGCGTAGTTGGACTTTTGACGCTGACGTTTTCTGCATCGGCGTTGCTCGCGCTTTCGGGAGTACGTCCGTTGTTCGACGCCTCGTTTCAACCAGGCGGCCTGGTCGGCACACTTATCGCGCGTGTCACCGCCAGCGGATTGAACACAGTCGGCGCCAGCGTGTTGCTGGTCGCGTTGGCGGCCACGGGCCTTCTGCTCGCTACGAATTTTTCGTTTGTGCGCGCGTACGAGTGGCTGGTCGGCGAGTTTGGCAACCGCTTCGCTTTTCTACGCACGATTCCGTCGAGATTCAGAGACTGGCGCGAAGCGCGTCGAGAACGAGCGCGTTTGCGAATCGAGGCGCGGCAAACTGCCCGCGCTGAGCGCGCCGCGCTGTTGGAAGCGCAGCGTGGTTTGAAAGATTTGACCGGCGCGGACCGAGTCGCCGAATTTATGCGCGAATCGCCCGCCGGCGGCGAAGCGGGCGCACTCTCAAAATCGTCGATCCAGCGTTCGAAGCGAAGCGCGACTGCGGAGACACCGCTGTTTCCGACAGATGCCGAAATGCACGTCGCTGCGGCCGGCGTAGGTTCGGCCAGCGCGATTCCCGCCGCTCGTACTGTTTCAGTGGACATATCGACCACAACGGCAGCTGGTCGCGCCGGCTCGTCGACTCGCAGTGTCGCTGCGGACATATCAGAAGAAGACGAGATCGAAGCGATGGTTAAGGAAGCATCAGTTGTCCGCACGGATTTCTCGGACGAGGATGCGAACGAGGCGCCTCGCGCGCGACCGAAGCGAAACATCATTGCTCCGTCGATAACCGAATACAAACTTCCGTACATGGAGTTCTTGAACTCTGCGCCGCCCCACAGCGAACAGGCGGACGATGAGCTTCTGCAACTTGCAACAAGGCTGGCCGAAAAGTGCAAGGAGTTCAACGTAACCGGACAGATCAAACACATCTGCCCCGGCCCGGTCGTCACAACCTACGAATTCAAACCCGATCCCGGCGTGAAGTATTCGCGCGTAACCGGATTGGTCGATGACCTGTGCCTGGCGCTCAAAGCGGAGTCGATTCGAATCGACCGAATGCCCGGCAAACCGCATGTCGGAATCGAGGTCCCGAATCCGCATCGCGAAACCATTTTCCTGCGCGAGGTAATCGAATCCAGACAGTTCCGCGAATCTCCTTCGATGCTGACGATCGCGCTCGGCAAGACGATCGACGGCCTCAACTACGTGGCCGACCTGGCGAAGATGCCGCACCTCCTGATCGCGGGCGCCACCGGGGCCGGCAAATCGGTTGGAGTGAACTCGCTGATCGTTTCGATTCTTTATAAAGCTCGACCGGATGAAGTGAAATTTATCATGGTCGACCCGAAGCGACTCGAGCTCGGTCTCTACGCGGACATCCCGCACCTGGCGACTCCGATTATCACCGATCCGAAACGCGCCGCCCTTTCGCTGAAATGGGCGGTCGGCGAGATGGAAAGGCGATACAAGACGTTGGCGGGCTGGGGTGTGCGCAATATCGACGGCTTCAATACCGAAATTCTGCGTCGCAATTTGGTGAAGGAATACGACGAAGAAGGCATGCCGTGGAAGACGCTGCCGTACATCGTAATCATCATAGACGAGTTGGCGGACCTGATGATGGTTTCGGGCCACGAAGTCGAAGAGGCGATCACGCGGCTGGCGCAAATGGCACGCGCGGTTGGCATCCACCTGGTGCTTGCTACACAGCGACCGAGTGTGGATGTCATCACCGGGTTGATAAAGGCGAACTTCCCTTCAAGGATTTCCTATCGGGTCTCGAGCAAAGTCGATTCGCGCACGATCATAGACGGCAATGGCGCGGAGCAACTGCTGGGACGTGGCGATATGCTTTTCCTCCCGCCTGGAACTTCGCGGCTGGTTCGCGTGCACGGGGCGTACGTTGACGAAACCGAGATCAACAAAATTGTTTCGCACGTCAAGAAACAGGGCGATCCGCTGTACGACGAATCGATCACGCAATCCGAAGAAGAGGCCCTGGGATTGGACGGCGACAGCGGCGAGCGAGACGAGCTTTTCGAAGACGCCTTGCGAATCTGCGTCGAGATGAAACGA
This sequence comes from Pyrinomonadaceae bacterium, assembly GCA_963702045.1. Lineage (GTDB taxonomy): Bacteria > Acidobacteriota > Blastocatellia > Pyrinomonadales > Pyrinomonadaceae > JACMLC01. The sequence goes on along the minus strand of OY969701.1, from coordinate 1,112,122 downwards.
GCTTCGACTTCGGTTTTACAGCGACGATTGCGAATCGGCTACGGACGAGCCGCGGCGATTCTCGACATGATGGAACGCGAGGGCTATATCGGCCAGGCAGACGGCGCTCGCCCGCGTCCAATCATGGGCCGCGCTTACGAAACTGTCGCTGATTGGGACATGATGAACGCCAACTGATAGCGAGCGTCCTTTTCCACAGGCTCTGTGGAAAAGCCTGTGGAAAAGGGCCGTTTTGGAGTTACAAGTTCCTGAATTTTTTGGACTTCTAGCATTTTGCACACTTTCGCTGCAAACCTCTAAGCGGCTTCGCAGAGAGGTATTTGGATTGAGCCGACCAATCTTCCACGGCAACTTCCACCCTCCGAAATCACTCAGCATTTTAACGTGCGCGATCTTAGCGCTTTTTGCGTCGTGCGTACGGCAAGAGCGCCAAACCATACGGCTTTCGGCCCAACCTCCAGCGGTTCGAGCTCCAGCCGCTTCGTCTCTAATAAACATCAACACCGCTTCGTCAAAAGAGCTGGAAGCGTTGCCCGGCATCGGCGCGGGACTCGCGCTCAGGATCATCGAACACCGCCAGCGTTACGGGAAATTTCGCCGCCCCGAACACCTGTTGATGGTTCGAGGATTGAGCGATCGACGGTTTCGCGAGTTGCAGCCGATGATCTCCGTGGAGTGACTCGCGTGACCAGCCAGAAAAACCTCAAACGCATCGCACGCGAAATCTTCGACGCCGCGCTAGCCGCAGTTGATGCAGGCGAGGCGGTGCGGCGTTCGGTTTCAGTAGTGCGTAATCGCCTGGTTGTTGGCGGGACAACCTTGGAACTTCGTTCGGCCGGAGCCTACGTGATTGCAATCGGGAAGGCCGCTGTTCCGATGGCGCTCGCGCTTGATCAAATACTGAGAGACAGAATCGGTCGGGGGTTGATAGTTGGATCACTTACTGAACGAGCGGGTAATCTCGATAGCTCCAGATGGCGAGTGATCGAAGGCGCACATCCGCTGCCCGATGAATCCAGCCTGGAGGCAGCGCGCGCGGGGATCGCTCTTCTTAAGCGCGCCAACGAAGAACGAGCGCCGGTGATCTTTCTGATCTCCGGCGGCGGCTCGGCGATGATCGAATGGCCGATTGACGAATCGATCTCGCTCAGCGATCTGCGCGAAGCGTCGCGCCGGCTGATTTCGCGTGGATTGAATATTCACGAGATCAACTCGGTACGCCGAGCTTTCTCTGCTGTGAAGGGAGGAAGGCTGTCGGCGTTCGCGCCCGAGTCCGATCAAGTGAGCCTGATCATTTCGGACACCGGTCGAGGCGATGAGGCAATGGTTGCATCCGGTCCAACCATGGCGCAACGGACAGGCGATTCTGACGTCGAGTCAATCATTCAACGTTACGACTTGGATCGAACGCTGCCGGAAACCATCCTTCGTGCGATCCAACAACCCGGGGCGGACGACAAAGAGCAGCGGGTTATGGCAGTCAGAGACCATCACGTGCTGCTCGACAACGAGACTGTCCTCAACGCGGCTGCGAACGAGGCGAGGAGCCGTGGATTTGTGGTAGTGGCCGCTGACGACATATTGGAACAGGATGTTTCTGAGGGTTGCGAGTTGACGCTGCAACGACTCGCAGCGCTTCGACAACGGGCCGGAAGACACGCGCGTGTCTGTCTTATCTCTGGCGGAGAGTTCTCTTGTCCGGTTCGCGGTCAAGGCGTCGGCGGACGTAACGCGGAGACCGTGTTGCGGTTTGCGATGCAGATCGCTCGGCCCGAAGCTGACGCACAAGCGGATTCACAGCATTTAGTTATTCTGAGTGCAGGAACGGATGGGATTGATGGCAACAGTCCCGCAGCGGGCGCCGTTGCCGACGAGATGACCATCGCCCGAGCGCGTGCGATCGATCTGGACCCGCAGGGCTTTCTGGATCGAAGCGATTCATTCAGTTTCTTCGACGCGCTTGGCGACGCGGTGATCACCGGCCCGACCGGCACGAACGTGCGGGACTTGAGGATTGTTCTGGCTGGGTGAAAGAAAAGGCGTTTCACGCAAAGGCGCAGAGAATAGAGAGCGAGAAGGCGCTAAGGGGAAGCAACTGCGTGAATGGCTCAAAATTCGAAGGGCTCTGAACCTCTTCTTTGCGCCTTTGCGTGAAACGTCTTCCACAAAACCCTCAAGCCAACCGCCCGGATCTGACCGAGATTGACCCTGACGGTTTGTTCTCGGTAGTATGAACTTGCCCCTGACAGTGGCACAGCGGCTAATACCCGTCTTCAGGAGTTTTCCCCTAAATATGTCCACCGGAATGACAGACGCACAAAGTTTCGCGACGACACGAGACAGCAATCCGCAGGCTGCTGCATCGTCGTTGGACGACCTGGTGCAAAAGCTCAACGCGCTTGATCGCGCGCCGACGCTCGAGGAAATCAACGATTGGTTGAGAGATGTTTGCGTGACGAAGTCCGACCTGCATTCGCATCGCGGTTTCAAAGCCGCCACGTACGCGCGTCATCGGGTTTTTCGAAACGACTTTGCCGAACTGCTGGTGCTCTGTTGGAGACCGGGTCAACGCACGCCTATTCACGATCACAATGGATCATTCGGCGCGGTTCGTGTCTGCGAAGGGATTATGTGGGAGACCGTGTTTACGTTGGACGAGGTGCGAACGCTGCGATACGAAAATGTGCGCCAGTGGCATCCGGATGACGTCACCGGCGCCGATGTTCCGGATATTCACCAGATCGGAAATCCGGACGTGAGCGGAGTCGATCTCGTAACGCTTCATCTTTACGCACCGCCGCTGGGAGTGCTGAATACGTACCGAGTCGGCAGCGCCGAGGTGGGCCATTATTCGCTGGACGAATTTATGGACGGCGCGGGCATTTGACGAAGTAGAAGAAGGCGAAGCGATGAAGTATGAAGAGTTGCTGCCACGGCAACTCTTTTTCTTCACTACTTCGTATTCGTTTTTGGCTCTGTCAGCTACGGAATGAAGGATGATGGAATCGGAACGTAGACTGGACCACGTCTCAATTTGAGTTCGGAGTTTCGCCCGGCAGGACGAAGCCATACTTCCGCATAATGGGTCGCCCTTGCGGGCCATTGATGAAGGCTGCGAATTGACGTGCTTGCGATTCCCTCTTAGTAGTCTTAATGACCGCCAGAGCTTGATCGAGAGGTTTATGTAACTCTTGTGGGATGAGCACCCATTTCCCCTTACCTTGCATGCTTAGCGACAATGCCACGATAGCAACATCAACATTTCCCGTTTCCGCATACTGTAGAGTCTGCCGCACATTCTCCCCAAAAACGCACTTAGGTTGGACGGTATCCCAGACGCCTGCCGTCTGGAACGCCTCGCGTGCAGCCGTCCCATATGGCGCGTGGTCAGGGTTTGCAATAGCAACTTTCTTAATTTCGGGACGCGCAAGATCTTCCAGCTTTTCGATTCGCAATGGGCTGTCGGCATTCGTCCAAATGGTAATGCGTCCACGTGCATACAGGGCTTTGGTATCGGAAATGATTAGGCCTTTCTTCTCTAAACCATCGACGAATGAAACGTTGGCGGAGGCATATAGGTCCATCGGCGCGCCGTTTTCAATTTGTTTTGCCAACGTGCCGCTGGACCCAAAGCTAAAGACAACCTTGATACCCGTCGATTGTTGAAAGTTGCGCCCGAGTTCTTCGAAGGCCGGAGCCAGATCGGATGCAGCTGCCACATTCAGCTCTTTTGGGCCATCGTAATCGCCCGACGATTGGCCGGAGCACGCAACCATAAGAGCTGCCAACGAGAACAAAATCAAGTACTGGGAAAGTTTCATGTCGATCGCCGTTTAAGGCTGAGCGAATACGCTAACCACGAAACACACGAAGCCGTTTCGAACAACACTAAACAGGATCCGCACTCGCGTTTTCGTGTGAATTCGATTTTAACATTTCGTGTATTTCGTGGTTGCGTCTTGCAAACTCGTTAATTGGCGCCACAAGAATCCTTAAACTGACACGAAGTCAAAATCAAAAGCTACACAGACGCGAAGAAACCCGCTGTTCACTCGATTTGTTATGAGCCCGGAAGCGCAAGCACTGTTGGAGCGGTACGGCTACAGGAAACCCTGATCAGTCTTTCCCGCCGAAAATCCCACTAAGGCCACTAAGGCCACCGAGGAGGTCTCCGGCTTTGTCGGCGATCATACCGCCGCTGTTGTTAAGGACGCTATCAACCTGTCCGGCGATCGGCGAGGGCAATTTTTCCTTTAGAAATCCGACCACGGTTTCGACTGCCTGCCTGGCTTTGTCTTCACCGATGCCGGTGCGTTCGGAAACTCTCTTAATCAACTCGTCCATTTCGTCCTCTTTCTTTTTCTCGACAACGATCAACTGTCAGATGAAAACCACCGATTGCGAATTCGGAATTTCAAACCGCCGGCGGCACCGCACGTTCTTGCAAGCGAGCATGTCATCAATGCGTACCATGTAGTCTCGCGATTTGGCGAAACGCGCACGGTCGTGTTCGTTCGCTCCGCGCGGAAGCGACGGTTTTTTCCGCCTGGTTAACCACCGCACGTCGTAGTCGGCGCGCTCGCGGCAAAACGGGCAGGCAAACGATGCGCGCTTCGTTTCATTTTTTTCGTTAAAGAAATCGCGTTCTTGAAGCATAGCGAAAAGCAGGAGTCAGAAGACCGGAGACAGAACTCAGAATAAGGACTCAGTACTTGAACTCTGTAATTCTATCTTCTGTCTCCTGTCTCCTGAGTCCTGATCCTTTCATACGTTTCTGGTAAACACGCGCGCGTGATTCGATGTTGATTGCGCACGCTCTCTTCCCAATTCCCGCCGTCGGGCGGTATCACGTCGCCGGCGGCGTGGGCCAGCTCGTGGAGAATCACCTGAAGCTGGCTTTCCCGAATCGTCATTCCTTCCAGCGCCGTTCCGGTCAGGAATTCACGCGGTCCAAATCTGATCCGCGTCCGGCGACCCTGTCCGCGTTGCGAACCACCCCGCCCGCTTTCGTCAATATCCATCTGCGCCAAGCGTTGGCCTATCTTCTCACGAAACTCTTCGAGCAAGGCGATTGGATCATAACCACCGCTGGAAAGAAGCGACCGACATGGCTCGCAGCCTCGCAAAAGCTCTACAGCATCCGCCGAGCGAATCCGCAAGATCTCTCGCGCCGGAATTTTCAAATCAGCCGGCTCCAGCAGTGCGGTTGCTTCTCTCAGAGAATTTTCGTCACTGCTTAATGCCAGATCGGTAAGCCGTTCCAGTTCGGCTTCATTCAAACCTGATTCGGAAGAGCCAAAATTGCCGCGTCGCAAAATACGCTCGGAGATGAAGCTCCACAGGCTCATACGGTCAAAAACACTCTCTAAGTCGCCGCTTTAACCCGACTCTCGAGCACGACGGCGATGACGCATTACGATCAGCAAACCGGCTATTCCGTTCAAAAGCATGACCGAGTTAGTCACCACGAAGACCCAGTTTCTCACAAACCAACTGTAAACGGTGAAACCCAGCGACGCCGAGATCTGTCCAACAAACAGCCATTTCGAGACGCCTTTGCTGGTGTCCTCGTCCCACTGCTTATAGACCTGCTTTCCGATCGTGATCACCAATATCAAAGAGCTGATCCATCCGATGGCTTCCGTTATCTGCATTCCGCGTAAAAATCAAATTTCAAATTTCAGATTCAGATTTCAGTCACGAGCCGGCCAACAATCTGGCGACGGTCGTCAGAAAACTCTCCGGGTCCAGGGGTTTCGGTTCGTACGCCGTGGCGCCCTGAGCCAGCGAAAATGAAGCATTCCCGGTTCCATATCCGGTGGTCACCAATATCGGTACCTTGGCAATACTCGTAGTGTCGCGCACACGCCGGACCAAATGAACACCATCCGCTCCGGGCATATTGATATCCGTGATTATCAGATCGGGTTTGACCGCGACGGCATCTTCGTAACCCTGCACTCCGTCTTCCGCCGCTATCACAGCATACCCGCGACGCTCGAGCGTGCGCCGCATCAGCTCGCGCGCCACTTCGTCGTCTTCAACAACCAATATTGTCTTTTGGTCACTCACCTGAAAAACTTCCGATCAATCGTTTTGTTCGCAGAATTCGCGCAAATATCTAAAGCTGTAGATTCCGGTTTCGTGACCGTCGCTCCAGATAAAGTTCAACGCGTATCGACCAACGATGGCGATGTCGCTGATCGTGGTTTCGTCCGAGATCGCATCGGGGCTCAGCATACGCTGTCCGGTCCATTCATTCACGCATTGCGCGCACGGACACGCTCGGCGAAGCGCAGGCGCCTGGTAATTGCATACGCGGCCATCCGCCCAGGTGATCCGCAGACCTGCATCACCCTCCTGCATTATCTCGCGAGGTTCAATCGCAGGTCCGCGTCTTTCCATTAAATCGGTCATCGATTGTTTGATCCCGGTTGGGTTTTCTCTACGCGTTTTCGCGCACGGCCTTTTCTACTGCATCGGCCGTAATCCGCCAATGCGATGCATTCCAGACGGCCGTGCCGCCGCGCAGAATTATCGCCTGCGGAGATTCGTGTTGAATGCCGGTTCTGGTTTCGACCTCGCTCGAGACCTGCCGCGCGCGCTGGACGACAACCAGCGCCACATCCGTGCTTAGCTTTGACATCTGATCGTAGGCTGCGCTGCTGATCGGGCAGGTCAGACTATGCTTGAAAAGTATCACCGGACGTTCGTGCGAAGCTTCATAAAGTTGGTCCAACGCTTCGGTATTTTCGAGTGCGACAAACGGATCGCCGTTTCCCTTGTGTTCGGACATTTTTCTCTAAAAACCTTCCGTGTGTGGCTTGTTCATGGGCCGGTTGCAACAGTCAGAATTCCGAGCTGTCGAACAGATTGCGGGCCGCGTTCACAGTAGCTTATCAACCCACGCGCGGCAAGCGTGCGAGCCTGCAAAAATGCGAATCAATGCCGGGCAAAACAAAGCAAGAGTGAAACGAAATTAATCGGTTCACTCTTGCCCGGTTGCCCGCTGGAATTACCAGTCAGGTTAAGTTATTTCCATTCGCCCACCAGTACGAACGGCGCCCAATAATACGGTGCGCTGTACTTCTTGCCGGCGATCATGTTCTGTTGCGCGCCACGCATCGCCGTCGAGGGAGCCATACCCTGACCGGTCAGCAGCCGCTTGTAAAAATCGGTCATGAGCTGCGCCGTCGAGTTGTCGGAAACCGACCACAGGCTGACGCCGACCGTCGGAGCTCCCGCGTACATAAACGCGCGCGTTAGTCCGATCACGCCTTCGCCTCGCTTCTCCTTGCCGAGTCCGGTTTCGCAAGCCGATAACATTACCAACGGCGATCCCAGCTTGAGATTGAAGATCTCGTCGGTTCGAAGGAATCCGTCGCCGGTCTTATTGCCGACCAGCGAAAGAACCAGTCCTGTGAACTGCGGGCGTTCCGCGTTCAGCAAGCCGTGCGTTGCGACGTGGAGCACACGATAATTCCTCAGGTCCTTTGCCTGAACGTTTGCTTCGTTCGCGTTCAAATCCAGCCAAACATCCGCCGTGCCGCCGTTCTGCTTGGTCAGTAATGCGATCTGTTCTGCTTCAGCTCGCGTGCCGTTGAGTCGCGCCAGCATCAGTCCCTGCGCGGGCGCGCCCGAAGCCTGAGCCGACGGAGTTCCGGCAACGTCTGTCAACGCGCTGGAGAGCCCGAGCCCGCGAGTGTCCGCACCACCTGCGGTCGTGCCGGCGGCGCCTTTCGCACGCGGATCGTTGGAATTGAAAACCGGATCCGCGACCAAAAGAACTGCTTTGCCGGTCGGCTTAGCGGAGGACTGCTTTCTGATAACCCCGACCACCGAAGCCGACGGTGCGTAGATGACTTCGTTCGTCGTGATCAAATACGGCAGCGCGGCATAGTCGGTGCCGGTTGAAGAAACCAACGCTTCGAACGGAATGTAATTCAACGCGCCGTCGGCCACAATCAGGAGACGATTCGTGCCAACGGTCGCAGCCGCGGGTTCGATGATTGTTTTGTAAAGATTGTTCGAAGACGTGGCAAACGCACCGGCGTTGCCTGCGGTCTGTCCGGCGGCGAGGCCGAGGCCGCGCGTCGGGGCGGTGTTGATTCCGGCGATCGGAGTGCGCAGCTTTTCAGGAATCAACTGCGCGCGAAGCTCCAGCGCTTGCTGATCGATCGCGGCACGACCCGGCAGTTTGTGCAGCGTTACACCGCTCGGCGTGACCGCCCAAAGATAAGAAGACTGCGCTCCCAAATTGAATTCCAGCAACGCGGTCTTGTCGTCGAGCACCTGTTGCTGAACTTCCGCCAAGGTCAACGGCTGCGGCAAAGTCAACGACGAGTACTTCGGACTGGCCGCGCGAATCTGGTTTTCGATACTGTCGTAATCCGTTTGAAGCTGCGTCAGTTCAGTTTCGAGCTCGGTGTTGGACTTCTTCTGTCCTGCTTCTGACCCCCCGAGGCCACCCATTTCCTGAGCGATCTCCTGCTGGCGATTCAGATTGTCCTGCTTGCGCTTTAACAACTCGGCAGGAACGCCTTCGGTGATGTTCACGTTCGATTCACCGAGCATGTCCAGCAACGAACGGGCGCGGCCCTGTTCGACGATCTTAAAAGCTTCGGCAGCATCGGCCAGCGCCGGTCCCGCCAGCGGTTGGCCCGGCGTGGCGGACATCAGGGCTCGTTCGGCCAAGGCGCCGGCGGCTTCGTCAAACACATCTTTCGTCGTCGCCAGAAAAGTTGAACGCGATTCGTCGGCGCCAAGGCTTCCTTCGCGCAATCCTTCGATCGTCACCAGCGCATCGCGATAAGCGACGATCGCTTCTTCTCTTCCCTTAACACCCTTCTTCTGATCCTTTTCGGCCGAGGCAAGCATCCACTTGCTCTTGCCGATTCCGCGTTGCGCGGGCCATCTCAGATCCCCGCGGTTGTCCTTGCGGGCGCCGTCGGCCGCCTCGGTGTAAAGCTTGACAGCATCGGGATATCGCCCCTGTTGTAATGCAATGTCACCCAGCGAGGTGCGAGACGCGACGCGCCAACGCCGAGTCTGTCCGGCCTTGCTGTACAAAGGATTATTAGCCGCGGCAAGCGCGTTGGTGAAGTGGGTCTTCGCCGGTTCCAACTGGTTATTCGCGTAGTCGAGGCGACCCAATCCCGTTTCGTAGATCGAGTAAATTATGAACTGACGATATCTCTCTTTTTCCTGCTCGATCGTGTTCTTTACTTCTGCGCCCAGCGAAGCAGCGTCGCTTGCGGTCGACAGGCTTGGTCCACCCGACGCGATTCCACGAGCTTTACCAAACAGGCTGGTTCCCTTGCTGGCCTTTGCCTGTGCATCCTTGGCAGTACCCGCCGCGCTGGTATCGATCTTGGTGACATTCATGCGCCCGTAGGCATCGCGCGATTCTGTTAGTTTTCCAGCGCGGAACCACATGTCGCCGATTTCGGCCAACATCAAATTCGCGTTGAAAGGGTCGTTAGCAGCGGTGAACGACTCGTTCGCTTTTTGATAATGATCGAGCGCAACGGCGTATTGCCCCTGGCGGCTATACAAATCGCCCAGCGCGTCGCGCGTCTGTCCGATGCCCTTGGCGTCATTCGCCGAAGTGAAAATCTTCAGCGCCTGTTCCAACGCGATCAGGGCTTGTTCTGCGTTTCCACGATTCACCTGTATGCGACCTTGCGCGAGAAGCGCTTTTCCGTCTCCTTGCGGGATCGCGTTCGTGATTAAAGTCGGAGTGTTAAGCGATTGCGCGCTGGTTCGACCAGGCAGATAGAGCCCGGTAACAGCGACGGCGCACGAGACAAAATAAACGAGTGGCTTTACCAACGATCTCATAATTATCCTCCGGAATAACCGTACGATTTCTTGAGGTGCCAAGGGGCATTAGAAGTTTGGACGAGCATGTTAGGCCGACTGGGCGGCGCGGAGTCCATCACAGCATCAAACAGCGATTGAACGATCGATGCGCGGTTTCTTGTGGGGGCGACTAGCTTTTTTTCGAATCTCAAAATGGCGATTCAAGGCAGGAGCGTCCGTTCGGATTTGCTCCTGCCTTTTGTCTCAGCCTACCTGTGTACCAGGTCAAGCGCCGTAACCAGAAATCCGTCGGTGGAAGAAACGTTCATTCTAACCACTGACGGTTCAGGCGCGCTTTGATCCAAACCAAGTCCGCGGGTCGTAGCTTCGCGCTCACCCGAGGTCTGGGCCTGGCCGTAGGTCTTGCTCTTGCTGACGACAACTTTCGCGTTCAGCTTCGCCTTGATGTTGGCCCAATTCGAGGCCGACATTCGCAAGGGGCAACTGGCCTTATTGTCGCGACAGAAATTGACCAGGCTTTCGCCAACTGGAATGCCCGGAATCTGTTCACGGGTGATCACGATGTAAAGCCGCTCGACCGCCGGCTTGTTATCGAACACAAACCAGCGCAGGTTTTCGCTGGCTTCGTATGGCGACGGCACTTCGTATGGAACGTGTGCTTCGATCGTGTTGTCGCCGTCATTGAGTCTGGCATCCGGAAATATCAATGTCGGCGGGCCGTCGTTTTCGGTGTGAAAGACGTACAGGTAACCATCCGTGTTGGGTTCCATCGAAAGTCGGATGCGGTCGCCTTCATAGAATGTGCGATCGGGATCAATACGGATCGGATCGCCGGCGGCGTTGCGCATGTACATCGTGTAACCGAGCCCGATCGGGGCGTGCGAATAGCTCTTAACACCGCCGCCCGAGGATGTGGTTCCGACTCCGACGCTGGCGGTAGTTTTGCCGGTGCTCTTTCCAGTGCTCTTGCCGGTGCTCTTCCCAGTAGATTTGGACGTAGTCTTTGCGGTGCTCTTGCCCGTCGGCCGAGATGAACTGGAGCTGCTACCGGTCGGTCTTGAACCGGTTGAAGCGCCAGCGCCCGCAGACCCAAGGCTGGCCGAAGCCGAAGCGGCCGGCGGCCGTGTCGTCAGGAACGACCCGCGCGTGGTCTCTTCGTTCGGATCATTTTGTGCGCTCGCAACGCCGGCTGTTGCTACCAACAAACCGAGTACGAGCAAAGGGAACAATGATTTCAATCGCATTAATTGACTCCTCTAAACAGTTTCCGAACGAATGCGCGGGCAACTACCGCTCGCGCATTTCGTTCGTCAATATCTCATTTATGTTCGACACGCACGTCAAAGACGAGCGGTTTGTCACTGGTTACGGCCTGTCGCGGCTTAATGGACACATAAGGCTCTTTCGTACTCTCGTCCATGACGCTGGTTGTCGGCGAGTTTGCCTTAGGAGCGGAGAGGAATTCGTCCAGTTCTTTCTGCTGATCATCGGACAAAGCCTGGCCCGCCTCTTCTTCGAAGAACGACGGTGAAGTTATCGGCTCTTTGGAAAAAATCACCGTGTAGTATTCGGTTCCGGGCTTTTTGTCGAGAGTGATCCAGTTAGCGTCTCCGTTGGGGAAACTAAAATTCGAATCCGCGCTTACCTTGTTCGAAGTTACACCCGACACTTCCACCGGCTTCGATGTCAAAAACGTAGTCGGCACGTTGCCTTCACCCGGACCGATTACGTAAAGATAGCCATCTTCCTTAGGAGTGAAGTGAAACTTAAACTCCTGGCCCGAGGCGAGCGGGACAACCGCTGCAACGCGAGCCGGCGTAACCTCGCCCGCGAGTTCGAGCCAATAACGCATCGCCTCGACCGGCGCGGGAGTTTCTCCGCCACCGTCCTTGCCTTCGTCCTTGCCGGGATCAGTCTTACCCCCATCGGCTTCTTCGGTGGTCGAACTGCGAGTCCAGAGATAAATTCCGCCACCGGCGCCGACGACCGCAAAAAGTAATACCACGACGATGACGATCGGAATCACCGGCGAGCGACCCGACTTCGCAGCCACCGATGGGCTGGGCGCGTACGAAGGAGGCGGCGAAAACTGCTGCGGATGAGCCGATGACGGGGCCGACGATGGAGCAGAAGAAGCGAAGCCGCCCGTCGCGCCAGCGTTCGGGCTGGTCGCAATCGTGGCCATCGGCGGCGGGCCCTGAATCGATTCCGAGCGCGTCGAACCCGACGGGGGCGGCGGTTGCGGCGGCTGAAAACCACCCGGCGGCATCTGGGCCAACGATGTTGCCGCGGGAACCGGCGTGTCCTGGCGCGGAGGAGAAGGAGGGGGCGGCGGCGAGTCCACCGTCATGATCGTCGGCGCTGTGATGTCAGAACTCGTCGAACGCTTTTCTTCGACCGCAGTTCCGAACGCGGGATCCGACGGCGTTCCGGAGATCGAAGCACCTCTTGATGCGCTCAAGCTCGGCGACGAAGAAATCGAAGTGGCCGACAAAGTAGTCGGCGACATCCCCAACGCTGTACGCAGTTCGTTGGCAAGTTCGCCCGCAGTCTCCTGCCGATCTCCACGATCTTTGGACATTGCCTTGGCGACGGCCTGGCTGAACTCTTCGGGCACGTCCGGCGCAGCTTCACTCAAGGGCTTGGGCTGAACAGTGACGTGTTCGCGCCGCAGCTCCTGCAGCGTCAGGCCACAGAATGGTCGCCGCCCGGCTACCAGTTCATAGAAAACCGTTCCCAGCGAATAGATGTCGGCCCGGCCGTCTACCTCCGGGCTGTTGTCACGCGCCGGCTCGCCCCATTGTTCGGGCGACATGTAGTACGGCGTGCCCAGGATCTGACCGGCTACAGTCAACGCGGTCGAGCCGCCTGAGTCAGCGCCGGCCAGCTCGCTGATCTTTGCAATTCCAAGATCAAGCAGTTTCACTGTCGGTTCGCCGCCCGTCGACGACTTTCCGATCATGATGTTTTCGGGTTTCAGATCGCGGTGGACCACGCCCTGTGCATGCGCTGCGTTGAGCACGCTCATTACGGGCTCGAGCACGGAAAGAGCTTCGGAAGGTGTAAAGCGACCACGCGTTTTCAGGTCCGCGTCGAGCGTAAATCCCTCGACATATTCCATCACCATGTAAATCAACCCGTCGCTGGTCGTGCGAAGGTCGTAAACGGTAACGGCGTTGGGATGTCGAAAGCGGCGAGCCGCCTGGCCCTCGCGGCGAAAACGCCGGAGCCACTCCGCATTGTTGCGCATCTGCGGCGGCAACACCTTGATCGCGACTCGATCGCCCAGCAGGATGTGACGCGCGCGGTAAACCGCTCCCATGCCGCCCTTCCCGAGCATGGATTCGATGTGGTACTGGCCGTCGAGAGTGGTGTTGACGATCGTAGTCGGATCGTCTTCCAACACCTCGCCGTCAAGCGCGCAGAAACTGATTGAGTCTTCGTATTTGGTACTACAAACCGGGCAATATTTCATGGAGAATCCAAGCTAGCGGTTATCAAACCGAATTCTCGAACATGTGCGGTCTGCGCACGAGTTGAGGTTTGAAGTCGAATAGGACTACTAACTATTGCCAAGTGCGTCAGCGACTTCGCATTTCACCGTAGCTGACGCGGGAAGCGGATGATTGATCGCTTTACCTGCCGGGCGTTTCGAAGTACTTCACCGTTAGTTTACGAAATGAGCCGTCAAGGGGCAACGTCAGGAGTCAGGGGTCAGGAGTCAGGACTCAGGAGTCAGGAGTCAGGATGAAAACGAGCGGATAATTTGCGACATGATTTCGGGAGCATTTCATTTGGCTCAGGACGACAAGTTTTTCTCCTGACTCCTGACTCCTGTCTCCTGACTCCTGACTCCTGAGTCCTGACTCCTGTCTCCTGTCTCCTGACTCCTGTCTCCTGTCTCCTGTGCCCTCCCAATTATCTCTTTCGAACTTTCAAAACCGCGACGTAATCACCCTTCTTGATCTCACCGGCCTTTTGCGGATACGGATTCAGTCTTTCAAGTTTGATTTCGTAACCCTGATAAGTCGCGCTTTGCGGCTCCGAATTCGTATTCAACTCGATCTCGACCGTTTTGCGGGTTCCCTTCTTCACCGCCAAAATTACTTTCGCGTTGCCGGCCCAAACACAGTCGACGTCCTTCGGACATCGGGAATCTTCCGCTACCGACTTAAGCCGGATTTTCAGCCCGGCGTTGCTGACGTAGACTTCTCGACCAGCCTTTAAAGCAAACTCACGATTCACCGGTACTCTTTTCTGCGCGATCGCAGGTTCAACTAGCGCCACAAAAATAAGAATCAACAACGAACCCTCTAATAGCTTGTTCTTCATAGTCTATGTACCTTCGAAATTCCCGGAAACGTGGGTAGCCCCATCCCGAGTCCGCGGACTGCACCACGATTTCACAGGTAAATTTTGTGGGCATACTCGTCAACCATACGGTCGCTGTTAAAGACCGGCAGCAATGTTTCGATCGATCGCTTCATCATTTTCACCCAGCGTACGGGAAGTCCAGACGCATCGCGTTCGTAAAATTGCGGCACGACCTCTTCTTCGAGCACTCGATAAAGCGATTCGGCGTCTTTAACATCCATCACTGCGTCGTCTTCAACCACGCCCGCGTCGCCGATAGCCCATCCGTTTGTCCCGTCATATCCTTCGTCCCACCAACCGTCCAGGATCGAAAGATTCAGCCCGCCATTCATAGCGACCTTTTGGCCGCTGGTTCCCGACGCCTCCAGCGGGCGGCGAGGGACGTTTAGCCAAACGTCCACTGATTGAACGAGATGACGAGCTATTTCTTGATCATAATCTTGCAAAAATACGGCTCTCTTCATCACCCGCGGGTCATATTTCCAGATCGCCAGTTGCTGAAGTGTCAATTTGGCGCCCTGATCCTGTGGATGGGCTTTTCCGGCGAAGACAAACTGGACCGGGCGGTCCTTGTTATCGATCAGCCGCATCAACCGCTCTGGATCGCTAAGCAGCAGTTTCCAGCGTTTATAGCCGGCGATGCGCCGCGCGAATCCGATCGTGAGAGCGTCCGGAGCAAACATCGTTCGCGCGGCCTCGGTGTACGTTTCGCTCTCTTTCCGGTGCGCGCGTGCGTGAAACGACCGGTGGCGGATAAAAGCGATCAATCGCTGCTTTAGCCGACTATGCGCGTCCCACAGCTCGCCGTCCGGAATCTTCTCGACCAGCCTGGCCCAAACCTCCGCGTCATGCGCCTTCTCAGCCCAATCAGGCCCAACGTATTTTTCATAAAGGCTTCGGATCAACGGCGCGACCCACGTCTGGGCATGAACTCCGTTGGTGATCGAAGTGATCGGAACACTTGCTACCGCGGTTCCCTTCGGAAATAACTTCAGCCAAAGTTCGCGCGACACTTCTCCGTGTATCAAGCTGACGCCGTTGGTCGAGCGCGACATCTTTATCGCCAGCGGTGACAACCCATACCATTCCTGGTCATCAGCGGTATCTACCCGGCCCAGGTCCAGAAACTGATCGTGTGTCAGACCGAGCGCCTCTTCGTAATACGAGCCGAAACAGGTTTCGATCAGCGATGCGGGAAACGCATCGTTGCCCGCCGCGATCGGCGTATGCGTTGTAAACACACAACGCTGTCGCACGATCTCGGCGGCGTCGTCGAAATTCAAGTGCTGAGGACCCTCGGTCAGCTCGCGCGCCAGCTCAAGTGTCAGAAACGCCGAGTGTCCTTCGTTCAGATGAAACACGTGCGGTTCCAGCTTCAGCTTCCGCAACAAACGAACGCCGCCGATGCCCAGCATCATCTCCTGGACCACACGCGTTTCGCGGTCGCCGCCATAGAGATGCCCGGTCACCAACCGGTCTGTCGCTTCGTTTTCAGGAATGTTCGTATCCAGCAGGTAAAGGCTTACGCGACCGACCTCGACTCGCCAAATATGTGCGCGCACGTTTCGACCGCGCATCAGCACTTCGACGAACAACGGCTCACCGGATTCGTCCATGACTTGATAGATAGGCATCTCGCCCGGATACGACTCGCCGTAGTGCTCTTCCTGCCATCCTTCGCGCGTCAGGCGTTGGCGGAAATACCCGAAACGGTACAAAAGTCCAACCGCCACCAGCGGCAGCCCTATATCGCTCGCCGATTTCAGATGATCGCCCGCCAAAATTCCCAGACCGCCGGAGTAAAGCGGCAACGAATTGTGCACGCCGTACTCCGCGCAAAAATAGGCAACCGGGTGTTCGAGCGAGATAGCTTCGCCGGTTCCGTTTGCAAACGTTTGTAACGGAGTCGCCATGTATTGTTCGAAGCTCTCGCTGACGCGCTCGACGCGCGCTGTGTAGCCCGGATCAGCCGCTTTCTGCATCAAGTGAAATTCCGAAATCTCGTCCAGAAGTCTTCGCGGATTGTGCTCGCAGAATTCCCAAACCGTCGGATCGAGGTCGCGGAAGAGACCTGAGCCGTCGGCTGCCCAACTCCACCAGTAATTCCACGCCAGGCGCTCCAACGCGCGCAGCGGCTTGGGCAAAGTTTGGCCACCTGACTTTTGCTGGTCAACAATTAATTCTGTCATTTCCATCGTTCGAAACAGTACCTTACGAATATGAGATATGAGAGCCGATCAAAAAAAGCGAGACTACCCGAATGGTTAAACTTAGCTGCAACTTTCTAAATGCGGCTTTAGTAGATTAATCGAAGCGATGATTTTTGAGAAATGCCGCGGCGTCGTCAGGTCGGAAGAAAACCAGCAGGACTTCACTTATTCGGTCTTCGGTCGCCAAAAAGTCGAGAATTGTTTGTGACGCGATCGCGGCCGCCTGGTCGCGCGGATAGCCGTACGCGCCGGTAGAAATCGACGGGAAAGCTATAGTTGTAAGATCCCGTTCCGCGGCCAGCGAAAGAGAGTTGTGATAACAAGCGGCAAGAAGCTCCGATTCGCGTCCGCTTTCGAAACCGTAGATCGGGCCGACGGTGTGAATCACATTCGACGCCGGCAAATCGCCCGCGGTGGTTATCACCGCCTCGCCGGCCGGCAGACCCTCCGGATAAAGCGTCCTGCGAATTTCGCGGCACTCTTCCAGAATTCGTGAACCGCCCGCGCGATGGATCGCGCCGTCCACTCCACCGCCGCCGAGCAGAGTTGAGTTGGCCGCGTTGACGACGGCGTCTACTTCCTGCCGGGTGATATCGTCGACAAGTACGATTACGCGGTCGCCGGCGAATTTCTGATGTTGTCCGTTGGTCACTTCGTAAAGGAACCTCTGAAAAAGTAAGTCGAACTTCGCGACGGGCAGTAGCCCCGGTGCTAACTCCGGTGTCTAGCTCTCGAACGCCAGACGCTCCACAACCCGAGCAAACTGATAAAAGCCCAGGCGCCTTCGAGCAGAATGAATCCAATCTGTCCGGAGCGGACCGCTGCCCAGCAAAGAACCGCGCCGCCGACAAAATTCATTAAGAGGTAGGGAAAGCATTCAGCCGAGATGCGTTGGAAACGTTGAAGCCCATAGGCCAGAAGAACAAGAAGCGCTCCTACAATCGCCGCTGCCTGATCGATAAAGACAGCTCCGACGCCCACGAGTATGGCTACAGTCATTCGACATCACCCGACTCGTCGCGCGGCTCGACCTGAATCTCATCAAACATGGCCTGTCGTCGAAGCACTTCTGCAACCCCCTTGGCTTTGCGCTCGGTCAGCGGATGTTCGGGATCGACACTCGCGATTTCAAATATACGATCGTCCAGCATAAGAACCCCGAGCATTCCTAATGCGACGCCCGGTGAAACCTCTATGTCGCCCATGTTGTGGATTTTGAAGTGGCCGGTCTGTTCGACCCAGTCTTCAATAAAAGGATCGCGCAGTGCGTGTTCTGCTTCGGATTCAGTGAGGTATGCGCCCTCGACGATAAGACAGTATTCGCGTCCGGAAGTCGGCTTCATGATGCGAGCTACGGGCCTGCGGCGGCCGGTGGATTTTTCGTTAAGGTTCCATTCCCTGGCAGTAATGCGAACGATGACAAATTTAGCACTTTGCAGCGTTTGGCGGCAAAATTTTTCTGCAAAGGTGGGTTTTAGGTTTTTGGTTTTTGTACTTGCTCCGGTTGAGTTACAAAACTCAACTTCGATTAACGTGCAAAGACCTAAAACCCAAAACCGTCTTTGCGAACAAAAACTCCGCCGAACGGCGTTCGACGGAGTTTGATGGTCATGATCTCGACTGACTTGATGCTTAGTACGCCTTCGCGTACTGGTCATTCAACGTTGCACTGAGCCGATCGAAATAGGAATTGAACGTGACAAATCCGGTCGTTCCCTGAAAGAACGCCTTGCCGCCGGTTTCGTCGGAAACACGATTCAACGAACTCTGGCCGTAGCTGGCAGCAGTTCGATTCCAGCGCGTCAAACCAACGGACGGCGCGTAGAACGAAAAGATCGCGACGTTGCGACGATTCGCGTCACGAATAGTCCGTTCGATATCGAGCGTACTTCCAGCCGAAGTAGCATCAAACCCGCGCGACGTATCCAGTCCATCCGAAATCAAAAGAATCGCATTGCGATTCCCATTCGAGTTATCGAACAACTTAAGCGCTTCGAGGACTTCGATGTACGGATTGTACGGCGCTGCTGTCTCGCTCGAGAGCGGAAGCCGCAACGTCTTCGAAGCTTTGTTCAGATCGTCCGTGAACTTCTGACGAACCTGGAGCGAGCCAACCGTTAGATAGCCAACCATGACTCGCGAACCGGCCGGCAACGAGCGAATAAACTCGCCGGTTACCTTCAGCTCGTTCCCGACTTTCGGATCCAGATCATCCTGGATCAAAACCGCCAGATTCAAGGGCTGATTAACTCGGCGTTCAGATCCTGCATTACCGTTCGCGCTGCTGCGTGTCGGAAGCACCAGCACGGCGGCGACCGCAAGAGCCAGCGCCATTACTGCAACAACAAAATTTCTCGTCTTCAACATGTCGTCCTTCTTCTCTGTCGCAAAATGCGGACAGTACAAATAAATGCCAAATTAATTACTGCCTAAATGCAAATCCGCGCCCTCTGAAAATGCAGAAGAAACAAAATTTGCGCATCTCTGAGATGCTCGACAAGGCGCGTAGGTGGCTTGGAATTGGATTGCAAAGATGCTGTTTGTTTCTGCTAAAGCGTTTGCAACTTTCGCGCTATTAGCTTCGGCCGAAACTCGCACGCAGTAATCACTTAGGCGAGTGAAGCGAGCAGACACCGCTTTCGTCGCAGGGCGGTGGAACGCCGAAGAGCGCATATCGTCGCTTTGCCAACCATTTGTAGACGATCGGGCCGAGCGCCGTAAACGGCCAGATGGCGAGCACCGGCGCGATCCAGCGCCAGCCGCGCAACACGCGCAGAACTTCGACCCACGCAGCGTACCCGCTCGACCACTGGCCCTTTGGATTGCGGGCGTGCATCTCTTCATTCAGCTCCGCGAATGTGTGCGGCGACGCTCGTTCGAGGACTTGAGGATCTCTGTAATTCAGCCAAACGATTCGTCCGTCGCGATCAAACGGCTCAACCTTCGAGCGCATCCATTGGCAAAGCGGGCACTCGCCATCGGTGTAGACTTCGATTTGATTGGGTGCTGTCGTCGACATAGGTTGATTGAAAGTATAGCAGCTTAGGAAAAGGCGTTTCACGCAGAGGCGCAAAGAAAGACTTCCTTCGCGGCTTTGCGTGAAATCTTCAGTTGACCTCAACACAACCCACAACCGCACGCTGCTTGAATAAACCGACGCAGGCTGGTATAGCACAAGAAACAAATTCACCAGCAATCAGACAAACGGGGAAACGACGATCATGGCCATACCCGAAACGGAATCGCCCGAAATCATCTCTACCGAAGAGATTTATCACGGGCGAGTCTTTGACGTTTCCGTCGCGACCATTCGCGAAGGCGACCAGACATACAAACGCGAAATCGTGCATCACCCGGGAAGCGCTGTGATAATCCCCGTGTTCGATGACGGCACCGTAGCGCTGGTCAAGCAATACAGACATCCGGCGCTGCGATATCTGCTCGAAGCTCCGGCCGGAACTCTATCGGCTCCTGAAACCCCGGAGGTGGGCGCCGCTCGTGAGCTCGAAGAAGAATTGGGAGTGGTGGCCGGTCGGATGGAAAAGCTTACTGAGTTTTTCGTCTCGCCTGGTTTTCTAGAAGAGAAGATGTGGGTTTATCTCGCAACGGATTTGACCGAGACGAAACAGAATCTGGACGAAGACGAGGCGCTCGAAATCGTTCGCGTTAGCTTCGTTCGAGCGATGGAAATGATTTCCGACGGCGAGATCGAGGACGCCAAAACGATCATCGGTCTTATGCTGGCATCGCACAGGCTCGGCACTGCCACGGCGGACGCCAGCTATCCGGCTGTTTGAGGAATGTCCGACAAACTTCAGTTTGTCGCTTGCATTCGTTACTGCTCACATTTTGAGAATGGGGCACATTCGACAAACTGAAGTTTGTCGGACACAAAGTACAAGATGATCGACATAATCAAGAACGAGCAGCGATATCATTTCGAGAGCAGCTGGCTTTCGACATACTGGCATTTCAGCTTCGATCACTACTACGATCCGCGCAACATCGAATTCGGACCGCTCCGAGTTTTCAACGACGACGTTGTGCAACCGTCTTCGGGGTTTCCGACTCATCCACATCGCGAGATGGAGATCATAACCTACATCCTCGACGGCGAGTTGGAACACAAGGACAGTACCGGTGGCGCGGACCGGATCGGCCCCGGCGAAGTCCAGCGGATGTCCGCCGGAACCGGGATACGTCACTCCGAATACAATCCGTCCGCGGAAAATCCGGTTCACTTGCTCCAAATGTGGATCACGCCTGCGGTATCCGGGTTAAAGCCTTCATACGAACAGATCCGCTTCAGCAAAGACCAGCGGCAGGGCAAGCTGCTTCCGATCGCGTCGGGCCAGGACATGCCGGGCACCGTCAAGGTTCATCAGGACACGACGTTCTATGTCTCGTCGCTGCAATCTGGCGAAGAAGTCGTCCACGAACCGCGTCCGCAAAGACGTGTCTACATTTTCATCATCGATGGAAAGGTAGAGCTGAACGGACACGCCCTCGAGAAAGGCGATCAGGCGAGGATTACCAACGAAGCGACTCTTGCACTGAAAGCGATCGAAGCTTCCGAGATCATCCTGATCGACCTTCCTTAGAATTACACTTCCATCACAGACGATTTTGGAAAGCACGAACGACCCACAAACAGGAAATCGGAATTTCAAAGACGAAGCGCTGGAGACCCCGCCGCCGCAAACACTGCCTCCGCGTAGTCCGACGCTGCTCAATTACCTTCATTCCGTAATTGCGATCCCGCTGATCTACTTCTACACGTTTGTGATGGGCAGCTTGTCGCTCATCCTCTCGCTTCATGATCGAGCGGGGCGAAAGCAGCATTGGTGCGCGCAGACGTGGTGCCGAATGATTGCCGTCACGGCAGGAGCCCGCGTGCGCGTTCACGGCGGCGAGAAGATCAAGCCCGGCACTTCCTACGTTTTTCTATCGTCGCATCAAAGCTACATGGACATTCCGGCCATGCTCGGCTATTTGCCGGCGCAACTTCGCATAGCTGCGAAGAAGAGTCTGTTCAGAATTCCGTTTATGGGATGGCACCTGACCCGCGCGGGACACATCCCGATCGATCGAAGCTCGACGCACAATGCGGTTGCCAGCATGCAGAAGGCCGCCGACTATCTGCACGACGGCATCTGCGCATTCATCTTTCCGGAAGGAACACGATCTCGTGATGGCGCGCTTCATCAATTCAAAAAAGGCGGGTTCAAACTGGCGGTTCAAGCCGGCGTGCCGATCGTGCCGGTTACGATAATCGGCACGCGGCGGATTCTTCCTCCCGATTCAATTATTTTTCGCCCGGGCCCGATCGACATGTATGTTGACGAGCCGATCTCAACCGAAGGATTTGACGAACAGGATATTGAAGGATTGATGGAGCAGGTTTGGGAGACGATGGCGAGACGATATCGGAGTGAAAGCCTCGAAAATTGAGAGCATTCTCGATAACACGCAGTCAGGAAGGGGACCCTGTCCCCGCCTTGGTTGCATCACACTTCAAGATTGAGCACCAGTCTCAGTTAAGCGGGGACAGGGTCCCCTTCCTGACTGCGAGGTTCTCTAGAGTTGAGTGCTACTGAAGCTGCGCGACAAACTGAAGTTTTGTCGGACATTTTGTCGCGGACATCGGCGCCATTTGACCGGCTTGCTCAGGTTACTTACACTTTGAATCAACCGTGAGCACATCCGACAAAGAAATTCCCTTGAGCCCTTCCGAAGCTCCGTCAGCTCCACTTTTGCAATTCGAACCAACGGGCGCAGGCGATGAGTTGCGACCGCCGCCGTCACCGAGCTCATCGAAAGCGCTCGATATCATCGCGGCAATCGGTCTTTGGATGTTGAGCATTCTCAGTCTGACATTGCTCCCTATGCTGGTCGCTCTGCCCTACGTCTTTATTCGCTATCCCGGAACAAAAGATCTCGCGCAACTGCTGACCACCGATCCCACGATTCTTTTTCTGACCGTAGTCGGAGTTTTCCCGGCGCACCTGCTTACGTTTGGTGGTACATGGGCGATCGTTACCCAGTTCGGGCGACGGCCATTCTGGCAATCACTTGGCAAGGGTTGGGGCAAAGCCTGGGGCAAACCGTTGGACGGTGGTTTTGGCCTGGCGGTTTGTATCGTGCTCGCGGTCGTGCTTTACCTGGTCGGCGTCGTGCTGGCCAAAGTGTTGGGCGGCGACGCTCCAACCGACATCGAGATTCTGCTAAAGAGTTCGACCGCGACGCGGGTCGCGCTCGCAATAATGGCCGTCGCGACTGCTCCGCTAATCGAGGAAGTGGTCTATCGCGGAGTCATCTACAGCGCCTTTGAAAGAGTTACGGGAAAGGCTGCGACAGTCGCGATCGTTTCGTTTCTCTTCACACTGGTCCATGTTTATCAGTACAGAAACAATTGGGGCGTTATCGCCGTGATCGCGTTGCTCAGCGTCTCGCTGACAATTGTGCGAGCGGTGACCGGCAGGGTACTGCCATGCATAATTATCCACACTGTCTTTAACGGCATTCAGTCGGTGATCATTCTTTTCTATCCCCTGCTCGAACAGCTGCAGAAATATCTCGAACAGAAGTTAGGCACCGGTATGATTCTGGCGGTGCAGGGCCTTCCCTTTTTCCAACATGGCATTTGACGTAGTCGTCGTCGGCGCGGGCTTTGGCGGGCTGACGGCCGCGGCTCTGCTCGCTGCTCGCGGCGTAAAGGTCTGTCTGTTGGAAAAGCAGTCCACCGCCGGCGGCGTGGCGGCAGGATTCGAAAAGTTCGGCTATCGTTTCGACGTCGCTTCGCTCCTGGCCTCGTGGGGGCCCGGCGAGATTCACGAACGCGTCTTCGCAGAGCTGCCCGTCACCGCTCCAACAGCGGAGCGTCTCACGCCTTCATACGTTCTGCGATTGCCTGACCAAACTGATGTTCATTTCCCGGATAACTTAAAGAGTTTTGAAGAGATGCTGAGCGCAGCATTTCCGGAATGCAGCGACGCGGCCATTGCGTTCTATCGCGAGATAGCGCCGATCAGCGAAGCGCTCAATCGCGTCGCCCGGCGTGCGCCCGATCTTGTCACAGCTTCCAGGTTTCGACGCATGCGCGCGATGGCGCCCGAGGCCGCAATCGCATCGCGAATTCTGAAAGCCGCGAATGACACAACCGCGAAGCATCTTCAGAATGTGTCCACGCGGTTTCGTCGATTCATCGACGCGCAGTTACAGATTTTCGGACAGTGCGACGGCGAGGAATGCGCGTATCTTTACGCCGCCGTGGCGTTGATGTTGCCGCTTCAGGGACTCTATCGCGTTCAGGGCGGCGCCGCTGCAATCGCAGCGAAACTCGTCGAGTCGATCCAGCAAAGCGGCGGTGAAGTTCGATTCGACACGATCGCGTTGCGGCTCGCTTACGATTCAAACGGAAACGCGATCGGCGTCGATCTGCTTTCCGGTGAACGCGTCGAAGCCACCCGCGCGATTGTCAGCAACCTGACTGTTTGGGATACCTACGGAAAGCTGGTCGGGCTCAACCGTACTCCGAACGAAATCCGAAATCGGTTGAAGTCCGCTCAGGGCTGGGGCGCATATCTGCTCTATCTTGGAATGGACGACGCGACGGCGCAAAAGCTACCGGGCGAAAACATCCTGGCCGTTACTGACCTGTCGGAAGAAGCCCGGTTCGATCCCGAAACAGCTCAGTTCATGTTCACTGCATCGCCGGCCGGCGACGGAGCGCCCGAAGGAATGCGCGCGGTTACCGTTTCGACTTTCACCGAAGCGTCGCAGTGGTTCAGTTTTCACGAAAGCGAAGAAGAACACGAAACTATCGATCAGCAGATGCTCGAGACCTGGTGGAGCCGAATGCACGCCGCGATGCCCGAGCTGGCCGACGGAATAGAAGTCATCGAAACCGCTACGCCCAGGACTTTTTATGAAGACACCAGGCGAAAGCTGGGAATGGTCGGCGGCGTGGGCCAGTCGCTAAACGTCTTCGGACCGAACTCGTTTTCGCATCGTACCTCCCTGCCAAACCTCTTCATGGTTGGCGACACAACCTTTCCCGGAAACGGAATCGCCGCCGTGACTCAATCCGGCCTCATCGTCGCTGATGAGATCATGATGTCCGACAAGCTTTAGCTTGTCGCTGACTTTCAAAGCACTCCATTTACGACGTAAAACGACAAACTGAAGTTTGTCGAACATTCCCTCTTGACATCTCGTAATTGTACGGTGTATAGACACACCATACAATTTGGTTGGAGACAAATGTTAATCGTCATCGATGAAAAAGACCGGCGCCCGATCTACCAGCAAGTGGTGGACGAGATCAAAGCGCTTATCGCGCGTGGCGAACTTCGCGAAGGCGCCGCGCTGCCTCCGGTCCGCCAGGTAGCGTCGGACCTGGGCGTCAATCTGAATACGATTGCCGCCGCTTACCGCGAACTGCAGACCGAGGGATTGATCAACATACGGCACGGCGCAGGCGCCATCGTCACCTCGCGAACTTCAAGCGAGAAGACGGACGACCAGCTGCGTAAACCGTTGCGAGCCGCGCTGACGCAGATGGCTCTGGCCGGATTGCCGCGAGCGGAGATCATGACGATTGTGGCGGACGAGCTCCGCGGATTATTGAAAGGAGCCAGATGAAGAGCGAAACACTCCCAGTCCTGATCGTAATGTTATGTGCCGATGCGTTGGTGTTGGCGGTGCTTTTGTGGATGCCGGTGATGCGAAAGGAGCGCGCGTTCTTTGGCGTGCGGGTCAGTCGAGAAATTTACGCGGGCGAAGGACGTCGAATCCTGCGGCGATACTGGCTTTCGATGGCGGCGGTGTTCGGAGCCTTGACCGCGGTTGGATTGATCACTTCCTACTTGAGAAATAATTTTCTCTATGCGGCCGCGGCCTACGCGCTCTCGCTTCCCTTTTCGTTTGTTCTCTACGCGGGCTTCGCGCGCGAGGTACGCCCGTTCCGAGTTCCCAGCGACATTTCCAGATTTGCCGGATCTCTCAAGACACGCCGGCTCGCGGACTACACGATTGCAGGGTTGGAGATTCTTATCGTGCTCCTGATGATCGCTCCTCCGATAATTCTTACGTACTACTATCCGGCGCTGCCCGAGCGCGTGCCGGTGCATTGGGGTTTGAATGGACAACCCGATGTTTGGGCGCGCAAGAGTTTCTCGACTGTATTCTTTCTTCCAGTGCTGACCGCGTACCTGCAGGGCTGGTTTCTCCTGCTCAAGTACGATCTGGCCCACGCGCGTATGACGTTGCCGGCCGAGCAGGCGGAACTCTTTCTCAAGTACAAAGAGCGATTGATGGTAGCCAGCCTGCGAATGATGGATTGGGTTCGCGGATGGATAGCGGTGCTGTTGTCGACCGTTTCGATGTTCGTCATTATCACGACGATCGACTCGTTACGCGGATGGATGCGAGTCGCCAATATCGCGGTTTGGGCATGCCTGGCAATGTTGCTGGCCGGTATGTTCTACCTTCTTTATCAGATGATGAAAGTGGACAGCGATCTCGAGACCGAGACGGGAAATTCAGACGTGCGCCGCGAGTCTGAGGAAGCGAAGTGGAGCGGAGGCGGGTTGTTCTATTACAACCCGGATGATCCGTCGTTGATGGTCGAGAAGAAGGACGGCCTGGGATTTACTTACAACTTCGCGGGCAAAGGCGTCGGGCTTCGTATGGCGTTTCTGGCCGGCGTTCCGTTGCTGGTGTTGTGGGCGTTGCTGGATTTGTGATTGATGTCCGACAAACTTCAGTTTGTCGTATTCATCCCAAATCGAACTTGGCGAGAGTTAGCGACAAACTGAAGTTTGTCGGACACTCATTGGAGATCCTAATGCGATTATTTCTTCTCTTGCTTCTGCTGATCCCTTCGTTTGCTTCGGCGCAGGAAAAACCACGTCCGCTGCCAACTCCGCCCGCAATTCTTTCACCAGCGCTGTGCGGCAAAGGCACATTCCTGATCTTGATTGCCGGTGCATCGGTCGGACGCGAGACGTTCGATGTCCGGTGCGTTGAAGGTGGCGGTTTCGCCGCCAATGGCCACACGGAAATCAAACTGCCTGCGGCGACGATCGACCTGATTACTACCATCGATTTGGATAAGACGGCGGTGCCCTCCAGATTTACAACCAAGGGCGTTATGGCCCTGACGGATGTCGATCAGACCGTCGAGCTGAAAGACGGAACAGCAAAGGTCACCTCGAAGGAAGGATCGCAATCCGTCGCTTATCAAAATGGCGCCGCGATGATGATATCGAATGTGACTTACTTGTTTAGCTTCGTAGCTGCTCGATACGACGTTGCTCGCGGCGGTGAGCAGACGATAACTGTCTTTCCAAATCTCGCGGTGAAGATGGAGCACACATCGCGCGATGAAGTTCGTGCGACCGGCATGGCGGCCGCGCCGAAACCTTCGGCCTTCGATCGCTACACTCTCAAGCTCGGAGAAATAACATTGCTGATGTGGGCAGACAGCGACGGACGCGTTGCGCTCATGTCTTTACCGGCGCAGCAATTCGTCGCGGTTCGTGAGGAGTACACGAAGTTTGTCGAACCGCTTCACGCTTCGCTGGGCTCTGTGATGAAAAATCTGAAGCCGGACTACTCAGCGCCGGCCGATGCGCCGTTCACCGCTGAAGAGGTCCGAATCAAGGTCAAGGACTATCAACTGGCGGGGACATTGCTTCTTCCCAAAACTGGTCAGCGTCCTTTTCCGGTGGTGGTAACAAGCACTGGATCGGGCCAGCAAACGCGTGATTCGCCGGTGCCTTATCCGAATTTGAAAGACTACAAAATCTTTCGTCAGATTGCGGAGCACCTTGCCAGCCGCGGCGTCGCAGTCTTGCGAGTCGACGATCGAGGAGTGGGCGATTCAACCGGAATGCAAACACTCGAGAAGGCCACGACGTTTGATTTTGCCGACGACGTTCGGGCGCAGGTGGCTTACCTGCGAACTCGAAGTGAGATCGATCCGAAACGCGTTGCGATCGTGGGCCACAGCGAAGGCGGGATCATCGCGCCGATCGTGGCCGCCGGCGATCCGCAGATCGCGGCCATAGTCCTGCTGGCCGGCACCGGCGAA
Source organism: Pyrinomonadaceae bacterium (assembly GCA_963702045.1). Classification (GTDB taxonomy): domain Bacteria; phylum Acidobacteriota; class Blastocatellia; order Pyrinomonadales; family Pyrinomonadaceae; genus JACMLC01. Next base: position 1,084,621 of record OY969701.1, on the reverse strand, counting down.
CGAGGCGACAAGGTTTTGCTCTATCAAATGAATCGACCGTTCGAAATCAACCCGGCGCTGTCGGAAGACGAAAAGGCGAAGAAGCGTGCTGAGAACCAGAAGACGTTGCAGATCGTGATTGACGGAGGCGACGTGTCAAAGCTGCCGCCGATCTTTCGCTTTGAGTGGACAAAGGTTTTTCTGACTTACGATCCGTTGACTAGCATAAGAAAAGTGCGTCAGCCGATTTTCATTGTCCAGGGCGGGCTCGATCAGCAAGTGACAGCGGAACAGGCGGAGATAATAGCCAGGGCCGCGCGCGACGCGGGAAACCTGGACGTCATGGTGCGGGTATTTCCGAATCTCAATCACCTGTTCCTGGTGGCGAAGACCGGCGACGAGAGCGAATACAGCACGATTCAAAACAGCGCGGTCGGCGAGGATGTGATCAAGGCGATCGGTGATTGGTTGGAGTTCAAGTTACAGAAGGGGGTTTCCGGGCGACGTCGATGACGCGTTCGAGTTGGAGAATTGTCGGGAAGAAGTTTCACGCAAAGGCGCAAAGAAAAGAAAGCGGAAAGGCGCGAAGGAGAAGCATCTGCGACCAGGGCTCAGAATCGGTAAGGCCTCTGAAAATTTTTCCTTTGCGTCTTTCCGCTTTCTTTTCTTTGCGCCTTTGCGAGAGACGGCTTTCTTTCGCCTAACCCCTCACCCAACCCACCGCGACGTTGGTGTCAGCCTCGCTTCCGCGAATGATAATCACCGAGTCGCCTGCCATAAACACCACCGTCGTCATGCCATCTTCGCGCCAAATCGTTTGAACTGACTCGCCTTCGCTCGACTGGTTTACCTGCCTGACATTCTTTCGCGCCTTCTGCATCGCGTTGTAATTCGCAAAAAACTCTTCGGCATCGTCGCGGGTATCCCAAACAGACTTCCACACGAAAAGTTTGGCGCCGCCGTCGCGCTCAAAAAGAAAAGCACGATCGCCACCCCAACCTCCCGAAGCGCGCACGGCTTCCTTCTCCGGAACACCGGCCAGCAACACTCCACGCAATCCGATTTCGCCCATCGAAGTCGAAGTCGTCATACGCCAGCCCGATTGTGTGAAGGATGATTCGCTCACAGACACCGCGCGGCCCGCTTCCCCCGACAAATATTTTTCCGGATGCAGGATCTGTTCGCTCGTAGCGGGCAGACGTCTGTACAGATTGTCCACGCCCTGTTGTCCGTCACGCCGGCGCACAGTCTCGACAAACCGCGCGCCGTCCCGGTAACGAAAGATGAATGTCTCGGTCAGCAGCGCCGGGAAAAGCGCGCCGAAGTCTTTTCGATATTCGCTGAAGCGCGCGGTTTCTTGTCTTGTGATCTGGTCCAGCGATTCTCGCGAGTACGCTTCGCCCGCCTCGGCTCGTCGCTGTACGTTCATCGCATCGCCTTCGATCAAGGCGAACGCGGCTTCGGTTCTGTCGAAGTCATACGGCCGCACCACAAGCAGCTTTAGCAGATCGAAATGCTGGTCCTGAAGCGCGTGAACAAATTCATGCGTCAGCAACGAATCTCCGCCCTGCCGCTCCATCATCAGAATTTGTTTATCGAGCGGAGAGTAAACCGCGCCTGCCGAGACCGCCGTAAAACTGGCAGCGAGCGAAGCCAGATCGGTTCCCTCGGGCAGCACTCCGCCGGCCACGGCCAATCGACTCAGGCTGTTTAGCTCTTCGCCGCCGAGCGAACGCGCCATCTCGCTGGCTCGCGATCCATATTCCCATCCCGACAACTCGGTCATGCCGACCTCCGCCTTCCACGGCAGTTCTCTGATGTCGGAAGCCTGACGCATGGCGTGCGACCGCAGTGCTTTCATTTTTTCGGAAAGCGGACGCGAAGGAAGCGGCGGTAATGTTCTGGGCACCTCGGGTTCGGCCGAAGAGTTGGAGCCGCGGCTGGCCACGTGGCGATCGCCGCATGACGTCGCCAGCAGCAGGGCGATCAGCGCTGCAAAGGCGAGCACGAGCGAAACTGTGATCCGTTTGTTATTAAGACGCATGCTGAAGCGTTAGACGCACAAACGCCGAAATCCGATGCCGTTCAATGCAGAGCGAATTTTTAGAAGTAACCACTCGGCGGACAAGAGCAACGGAATAATCAGCGCAAGCGGCCACCAGGTTCGAAACTCCCAGCCGGCGCGTACGACACTGTTCTCGCGCGGTAGGTTTACGAGTTGATCGACGAAGGAATCCAGGTCTGCCGGCCTGAAAAGCTCGCCACCGCTTTCGCGGGCCAGCCGCTGCAGCGCGTCTTGAGCCGTTCCCTCGACGGGTGAAGCCGGCGCCACGACCGCAAAATACTTCTCAGCCAACCCGGCGCGACCCGCCGCGACATAATCGATTTTCAGATTGAATCTTCCCTGCTGCGGCGCGACGAACCGCGCTCGCCAAATTCCCGGATCGACTGCGTCCGGCGAAAACGGAATCTGAAGAGCGGGAATTTGTTCTGCGCCCTCCTGCGAAACCAGAAGCTGTGCGTTCACTCGTTCGATATCAAGCAGCGCGTAGCTCTCGTCGCGCACCGCCAGTTCCGCGACCACTTCGCTACCGGCTTCCGGCGATTCGGCGCTAAGCGTTAGTTCGACAGGCGGACGCGCAGTCGCCGAGGCCCACAAAACGATTCCCTGCCACAACGAAGCGAACGGCCCGTCGGTTTCGGATCCTTCTCCGCCGGCTCCTGTTCGCATCCGCCACGAGTCGGCGGGAGCAAAAATCATCGTTCTGCCGGCGCCAAAACGCCTGGCGACCATCAGCGGATTACCGGATTCGCTGGTTCCGTCTGCTCCCGGCGCGGTCGAGACGGCCAGCACGGAAGTGCCTGTTCGCAGCGCTCCCAATCGCGATTCGCTCGAAAGCACAGCCAGACTTTGATTGCCTTCGGACGCGTTCAAGAAGCCACGCAACGGTCCGCCGGCGCCCGCCTGGGTCGGAGTCAACGGCACTCGATTTCGAGGCCGTTCGGCCTCGATCGGAGCATTGCGTGCGGTTGTTTGCGCGTCAGCCCGAAGACTTCCCGATTCCAACTCCGCCGGCAAAATCGAATTCAGCTTTGCGTTGGACGCCGCGATCGAGCCCGCGAAGGCATTGCCTCCCAAAATCACCAGACCTCCGCCCCTGCGTTCCACCCAATCGCGAAGGCGTGTCGCTTCCGCGCTTGAGAGCATCGAGTCAGGAGTCGCGCCAAAGATCACCGCGTCGTACGCATTGAGCCGGGCTGCGCTGGCGAGCACGCTGTGCAACTTTGCGATCGGGGACTCGTCGCCGCCAGCGGTTCTTGCTCCGCCGTTCTCGCCTGACTGCTCGTCGACACCAGCGATCGCTACTTTGCTCACCTGCGCAAAATAATCCACCTCGAAAAGCTCTGCCTCCTGCAAAGCCCGACGAATGAATTTCGCTTCCCAGGTCGGCTCGCCTTCTATGAAAAGCACTCGTCCGCGCCGGTCGGCCACGTATACGGCGAACTGGCTGGCCGGCGTCTCGCGACCCGCGGCGGATTCGACGCGCACCGAATAGTTATTCCAGCCTTCAACCTTTGGCACGACTTCAAGCGTAACGATTTGTCGCTCGTCGTCGCTGGACCACTCTGCTCGTGCAGACGAACGGACCTGCGATTCATCCGCGACTGTGACCAGGGTCGAACGTCCCGTCGCTCGGCGAGCGCGAACCGCACACCGTACAGCGAACGGAACGCCTCGAACTGGATGGCTCAAAACCGCGACACTCTCCAGCGCCACCGAAGGTTCGGTTGAATCTGAAAAGTCTGTAAATACGAAAACCGGCGCAGCACCCGCAAGAGCGCTGGCGCGCGAAACTTCGGTTGGCGCTTCCTTGCTATGCATCGCACCGTTGGAAATAAGGAGACCGGCCACAAACGGCATCGGCGGTTCGTTGGTGCCGGCCTGCGGCTCGACGCCTTCGATCCCCTTGGCTTTGAGCGCGGCCACGACTCGGCGCACCGCCTCATCCTGACTTCGTCGCTTTGTATCGGTCTGTGAATCCAGTTGAAGAGCTTGTCTGACCACCAACACTTGAGGTCGCACGACCGCGTCGTAGTCGATCCGCACTCCGGCAATCGCCATCGCCAACAACAGAAGCGCAACGCCGCGCAACGACACCAGCGCATACCGAACTTGCTTCGGCTGAGTTTCAAGTTGTCGCCAGTAACGCGTCAGCAAAAATGCGATGAAGGCAAGCAAGGCAACAAACAGCGCTCGTACGAATGCGCCGCCTGTGATACCGAAACTCGCCATCAGAAACGTCATCGCTTTATCTACCAAGTCGTCGGAAGTATTCGGATGATCGGGCGTCATCCGCCGGCAGGAAAATGTTTGAATCGCCGCCCGTCGCGCGTGAGTTTGCTTCGGCGATCGCAAACAGATTGGCGGCCGCTTGCGTCAAAAGCGACAACGGTTTGCTCAGCGCCGAAGAATATTGTTCGGAACTTCCGCCCAGATCGATCCGGGACAGTTCGCTTTCGACGATTCTTAGCTGTCCGATCGCTTCGGCTACGGTCGAAGCGTGATCGCCCCCGACCGAAGTCAAGACGTCGGCAGCAGCGCGAGACTTGTCGCGCGCACGCGCGATCGCGCTGGCCCGCGCCGTGACCGGTACATCGAGCGTGGCCTGCAATTCTCCAAGCGCGGCGTACGCGTCGCCCAACGCAGCACGCAACGGAACGGCGTTCTTCACGTCGCCGCGTCGCGAAAGTTTTTCCAGCCGCGTTTTGATTTCGTTTAGTTCGCCCGCATACCGCCGTTTCAGATCAATTGGTTTTGAGCGGGCCACGATCGGCGGCACGTACCGAACCGCGCTTTGAGCCCGCTTCAGACGGGTCAGAGCTTCGTTTTCATGAACCAAAGCCTTTGCAGTTTCGCCCAGCGACAGCGCCTCTTCCGCATCCCACATCGCGCGAATCGCGTAAATCATGTCGCGAACATTCGACGCGGCGCCCGACGGCGGTTCCGGAATTCCGTGCATGTGAACCCCTGTCCGTTCGGCTTCGGCTTCCTGCACGCGTTCTTCGATCTCCGCCGGATCGGTGCTCGTCTGATTCGCGCCCTCGCTTCCATGCGTACCGCCGGCTTCTTCAGCGCCGCCTTCCGTGGAGATGTAACCGTTGAATGAATTTTTGAATTCGCGTTGGTCCCCGGCAATGTATTGCGCGCGTTTCATAAACTCGTCGCGCGAAAGTTTGTGGCGTTCGCGGTGAAGCTTCTCGGTACTGATGATGATCATTCGCTGGCTGAGAAGAAAACGACCGATCTCGGTCGGCCCCAGATCGCCCAGGTTTAGCTTGACCGGTTCGGGCGCGCTGATCGCGATCGCCAGCGACGCGGAGCGTCCCAAATTGTTTGCCGACGGATTGCGATCGCGCGCTTCGATCCAATAGACCAGCGTGTCGCCCGCCTGCATCCCGATCCGATTGAGATCCAGCGCTGCTCCTCCCTGCCATTCTTTCGCTGAGCCGCGATCTACATTTCCCAGCGCGATGCTGCCGTTTACGAACTGCGCGGCGTCGCCCTCGCCGCGACTTCGTATGTATTTCAAAACGGCGTCGGAAAGGCCCAGGTCATCGCGTGCCGTCCATCTGACTTCGACCGGTGCAGTCGGTGCCGTCTTCAGCAACTGATCGCCCGCGGGCGCGGCGATACGCGCTTCGGGCGGCGCGTCGGGATAGACCTCGACCGCGCGAACGATCGGCGCCGGCGCTCGGCCGTCGTCCGCGTCGATGCGCATCTCGAATGCGCCGCTCGCGTTGGCGACGAACGAACCGGAATAGTCACCATCGCCTTCCAAACGCATCTGGTTCGACGCGCCGGCAAAATTCAAGACCGCCGAATCGAACCGGCCGCGAGTGCTTACAAAGATTTCGATCCGCGATCCTGCCAGAGCGCGAACTGGTCCATCGCCGCCGACATCCTCGGCGCTCAATCCGGAATAGCCGGGCGGCGTCACGCGAACACGAAAGCTCTCAATCGAAATTGCGCCGCTTTCTAAATTTGCATTTGAATTACTCGCCGCATTCTTGACCGCAGCGTCATCCGCTTCGAACCACAGCGTTCGGCGAAACTCACGGGCAAAGCCGGTAGGAGCCACGATCCACAAAACAAAGATCACGAACAGCACGCAAACCAGCGCGGCCGAGACGCGCATCGCGTCATAACGCGGAGCGACTTTTCGAACATCGATGGCGTGGAAATCTCTGTGCGCCTGTCCATCCAATTGCGATCGCATGTACGACGGAACCGTGAAAGTAGCCGACGGGTGATCGACGGATTCAGCGAATGTCACCAGCGCATTTCCGTGGAGCCGGCCTGTCTTTTCGACCACGCGTGCAATCTGGCTTAACGATCTGCGACGCACCGCCAGCCAAATCGAAAGACCGATGCCCGCGATGCTTCCAAGCATGAAAGGCATTACCAGGATCAATCGCATAGCGCGTGAGATTGGCCTGAAGTGATCGAACACGCCGACAACGACCAGCCACAGAAGCAGTCCCGCGACGATTCCGCCCACGCGTGCGACGGTTTGCCAGAACCGGCGAGACAGGAAAAGACGCCGCAGCGCAACACGCAAGTCCGTAGCTCGTTGCGGGTCATGTCTGTCGATCACAAATTCTGGAGAAGCAGCGCTCATCGCTTTTGACCAAACTTCCTCATTGCGAGTATCGACTCAGCCATCAATACCAGGAAGGCTGCAAGCAGTAGAAATCGCCAGAGATTTCCCTTGCGCTCGTACGCGTCGTACCAGGCGCCGGCTTTCGGTTGCTCTCTCGCAACTGGTTTTGTAAACGCTCGTTGAATCTGGTCCGGGCTGGCTAATTGGATTTCGGACTCCGTGGCGGGCTGATTGAGCGCCAGAAACCGAGTCAGACCCTCCGCCTCAATCCGATAAATTCCCGGCTTCATCGAGAGATTGATGGTCGGGGAGAACAATTCCCTCGCCTTCGCAGTCTTCAAAACCTCGGATTCGTCAAACACTCGTACTTCCGTTTCAGGTTTGAGTCGTAGGTCAACCGGTTCTCCGACCTCCGCGGAAAGCGATTGAACCGGAGCGAACGCGGTTCGCGCTATCGACGATACGAGCGCTGGAAAAGCCGGCGATGTTCCCAGGTCGCCGGAAGTTCGCGCCGGCGACGCGCCGAATATTACGATTCGCCCGTGGCCAACAGAGGCTTCAACCAAAGCGGCTGATCCATCGTTCCAGCGCACCGACGTCGCCGCACCAGTTCGCGGAGTAAGCGCGTATCCTTCCAATATTCGAACAGACGGAAAAGCTTCGGACGACCGCGTGCCGAGGTGACGCAGGGCCGGCGTCTCGTTATCAACAACGCTTAGCCGAAGCGGCTGCTCGTTTGTTGGCTGCGTTCTGACCAGGTTGGAAATGGGAAGTCCGGCGCCGCCGTCGGACGACAGAAACTGATTCCACGCGCTTGTGTCTGCATCGCGCCCAAGCGAAAACCAAACGGTCCCACCATTCGCAGCGTATTCGGACAGCAATCGAATCTCGTCGGCCCGGGGTTGATTGGGAAGCATCAACGCGATCAATCCGTAGTTGGCTGTGTCTACGCCGGTGAGCGAGCTCTTTTGATCGACTGCGAGATCACGCGAGGCGAGGTCTTTTCCGGCCGCTTCGAGTGCGGCGACGAAGTACGGCAAGCTCTCGTCTTTCTGACCCGGTTCAACCAGCAACACGCGCGGGCTTCGCGGAGGAGTGAAGACAAGAAATCGATCGTCGTCCCAATCAAACTCGTCCGCAGGCATTGACCGAATACGCGCCGCGATCTCGCCATTCTGCCGGGTGCGCCACTCGATTCCGGCCATCGAGCCTTCGCGCGAATTAATCTTCCAGACTCGTCGGACGCCTGTTCGACCATCCTTCTCCGAAGTAATTTCCGTCGCGTGGACAACCGGTCCGTCCTGGTCCGCAGTGACGGATTCATCGACTATGAACGCATTGCGCTCGATCGGCGCGCCGACTGGATGGACGGCAATCGCTGCGGCCGAGATCGCGCCGACGGACAGCGCGGGAAAGGGAGTGGTTGGCACATCCGTTTGTTGAAAGTCCGAGATGATGTCGATCGTTGCGCCGGCATGCGGCTCTCGCTCGAGCAGTTCATTGGCTCGAGCAAGGCCCTCGGAATAGCTCATTCGTCCCGGCGGCAGCGCGAACAATTTGATGGCGTCGATCAGTGATTTCTTATCCGAAGTCATCTCCGCCACGGTCACGGTCGTCGATCCAACCGCGACGACCGCAGCGCGCTCGCCGGGTTGCAGTTTCTCGACCAGGTTTTGCGCAGTTTCTTTGGCTGCTTCGGTCCGTCCGGCGGCATTCATGCTGAGCGAGTTGTCGAGAATGATCACGCGCAGTCGATTCGTTCCCGATCCAAATGTGAAGAGCGGACGGGCGAGCCCAAACGCGAGGAGCGCAATCGCAGCTACGCGAAGCGCGAGTAGGAGCGGTTGTTGAATTCGTCTGGGACGAAGCCGAAAGCTGGGCGTTTCGCGCAGGAATTTTAAGGACGGGAAATCGATCCGACCTGCTCGTCGCCGCACGAGAAGATGGATCACGATTGGAAGCGCGATCAAAGCAAGTCCGGCAAGTGCGAGCGGCGATAAAGAACGCATTGGGTCAGTTGGCGATGCAGGTGTACCGGCGAGGATTCAACAACGAAGCAAAGATGGTTCCCGCAAAGGTGCAAAGGCACAAAGAAAGGCCGCAAAGTTGTTGAATGCTGATGGCTCTTTGCGAGTTTTTCTTTGCGCCTTTGCGCCTTTGCGGGAACCAGCCTTTTTCCATCTACTCACCCTCGCTTCCCTTTTCTCTTTCGCAAAAATATCGCCAGGCTCTTATCCAACGGTTCAGCTGTATCCAGTTCGACGTAGTCCGCTCCGGTCCGTTCAAACTCGCGCTTGAAATATTCGCACTGTTCGTCGACTCGCTTCACATAAGCTTTGCGCACGCGGTCCGTGTCGGCAATGATCGTTTCGCCCGTCTCGAGATCTCTAAACTCAAACATGCCTCGCCGATCCAGCGTTTTCTCAGCGCGGTCGAGCAGGTGAAAAATCATGACGTCGTGGCCGACCCGGCGGACGCGCGCCACGGCTTCCACTATCTCTTCTCGCTGGTCGTAAAGATCGGACACAATGATCGCTATCCCGCGTCGCCGCCATTGCGCCGCTTCTGCCAACAGAGTCGCGCCGACTCGCGTCTCTCCGCCGGGTTGAATCTTTTCCAGCGTCGCCAGAATCGCGTGAAGATGACGACGGCTGCCGCCCGGCGCCAACCGTTCGCGAACTGTTTGATCGAAACAAACAAGCCCAACCCGATCGTTCTGTTTTGTCGCAAGGTACGCAAGCGCGGCCAACAGATAACGCGCGTAATCCAGTTTGCTGATCTCACGCGGCCGATAGCCCAGCGATCCACTCACGTCCAACAACAAACGCACGTTGACGTTTGTCTCTTCTTCAAACTCTTTGACGTACAGCCGGTCGGTGCGTCCGTAGATTCGCCAGTCGATTCGCCGCATCTCGTCGCCGGCGATATACGGTCGATGTTCTGCAAATTCCTGCGACAAGCCGTGGAACGGACTGCGGTGGAGTCCGATCAGAAATCCTTCGACGACCGTGCGCGCGATCAGATCAAGCCGTCCGATCGACGCCAATACAGCCGGATCTAAAAGGCCTTCGCTCATTCGAAACAAAATGTCCGACAAACTTCAGTTTGTCGCCGAGGGTCGACTAGCACTCAACTCTGGAGAACCTCGCCGTCAGGAAGGGGACCCCGTCCCCGCCCATCGACGCTGGTGCTCAATCTTGAAGTGTGATGCAAACCGAGGCGGGGACAGTCCCCTTCCTGACTGCGTTAGGCCACTCTACTTCGCAAAGTATCCGCGTTTGGTCCGCGCGACCAGATCAGGCCGCCCAGCCAACTCGACGTCGATCAGCCGCCACGCACCATTTCGATTCTTGTTGGCCGGGAAGTAACCGATGCTGTAAACCGTGCTCAAGTCGCGCACGACCTGCTGATACACGTCCTTCAGGTCTTCCACTTTGCTGGCGTAATACGCCATCCCGCCGCTCTCGCGCGCAATCGACGCGAGTTGCCGCCGCGCGATCTGGTAAGCAAGCACCGGATAGTTGTAATGATCTCCGACCATCTCGCGTTCGGTGTCCAGATAAATCGGAATCACAATCGAATCCGACTTCGAGACCATCTCCAGCAGTTTGTTGAACTCGGTCGCCGACCCTTCGCCGGGCACGTCGGGCAACGCGTTATCGACGCCGTCGGTCATGACGACCACCGCGCTTCGCCGCACGTTGCGCTCGGGGTTGAGTATCGTATCGAGCACGTAACGGAGCGAGTCCCAAAAGTTCGTCCCGCCCTTCGGTTTGCTTATCTTCTTGATCCGGGCCTTCAGATCGTCGCGATTCAAAGTCATCGGCGAAACGATCTCAAGCTTTTCGCTGAAGGTCGCGATAGCAATCCTGTCTGTAGGTCGTGTGGCCTCGACAAAGCTGGTAGCCGTGCTGCGGATCAATTTGATCTTTTCCGCGGTCGAGCCTGACAGATCGATCAGCAGAACAAGATCGAAAGGCGTTTCCGCCGAGCTGAAAAACGAGATGTCCTGCTGCGAACCGTCTTCCAAAATCTTGAAATCCTTCTGTTCGAGCTGGCCGACGATTCGACGACGATCGCGATTCAGGATCGTCACGTTCAAATCCACCAGGTCGGCATCGACGCGAATTGTTTCGGACGGTTCCGTGCCGGCGCCGTTCTGCGTCGTTTGCCCATCAAGCGGAGGGTCCTGGGAATAGGACACACTCGTCGAAAGCAAGAGGCACGCGAATACGGTCAAGCACAAAGACACCAACCCAACAAACCCAGATGCAGTCAGGAAGGGGACCCTGTCCCCGCTTTTGAAATTCACTGATCTGGAGTTCTTCTTAACAAACATTTGGAGTTGAATTGATCTGCAAGTTAAGCGGGGACAGGGTCCCCTTCCTGACTGCATTAGGTAGAGCCAGCAACTTCTCTTCAAGCTTCTTTGCTATTTCGCGTAATACCCGCGCTTGTGTCGCGCGACGCCGTCCGGTCGCGCGATCTTCACGCTGATCGCTCGCCATTTTCCGTCGCGCAGACTGTTTGTCGGTCGATAAGAAAGACTGTAGACAGTCCCGATGTCAGCCACCACGCGCTCGTAAGCGCCGGCCAGATCTTCGAGCTTGTTGACTTCGTAAAAGAGCCCGCCACCGGCTTCGGCCATCGCTTCCATGCGATCGTGACCGGCGTCGAAATCTTCCGGCTGCGTGTCTTTGTCGCTTAGCGATTCGTATTCGGTATCGACCCACAACGTGTAAAGAACGCCGTCGAATTCGCGGACTTCGCTGAGCAGCTCGTTATAGCCAAGCGTAGAGCCATTCCCATGCACGCTCGGCAACGACCCATCCAATCCGTCGCTCATCAGGACGATCGCGGTTCGTCCCGAAGTCACGGCATCCTTCGCCGCATTCATCGTCAGAGGTTTCATCGCGAAACTAAGCGAGTCGTAAAGCTTCGTATCTCCGACCGCGTTTTCGATCTGGCCCAGTCGCTGGCTCAATTGCGCTCGATTCGTTGTCAACGGAGAAACGACCTGCGCCGTCCCCGCGAATGCGATCACGCCGATGCGATCGTAGGGTCGCGCCGCATCAACAAAGCGCTGTGCAGCGGACCGAATCAACTGGACCTTATCGCGTGTCGATCCTGAAATATCTATAACCAGAATCAGATTGAAAGGCGCGGCGGACGATTCGAAATGTCCGATTTTCTGTTCCGAACCATCTTCAAAAATCCTGAAATCGGCCTGGGTCAAACCAACCAGCCCTCGATTCGTGCCGCGGTCGATAACGCTGACGTTAAGCGTGACGAGCTCTGTATCTACTCGTACGACGTCGCCGTCATCAATCTCCTGTGGCTCGCCGCCGGTTGCTTGTGCGGGAGTTCCCGCGCCAGACGAACCCGTCGTGCTGCCGATCAAAGTCGGAGGTTTCGCCGGCCCGGCAGGCCGCTCCTGCACTTCTGATCCAGCGGGCTCGATATTCCCCGTCGTCGCTTTCCCAACATTCGTTTCATCTTTGCGAGCAACCGGAGTTGAAGCTTCCCATTCGTCAAGCGCAATTCTTCCCTGGGCCGATTTCAGCCGCACTGCCGTCGTTCCTTTTCCCAACCGAAATCGCGAAGTCTTCGGCACCTTCGATTTCACCGAAGCGACGTTGAAATTTACGTCGAGTTGTTCTCGCGCAGCCGAAATCGTGATGTCGGCGTCGCTGGCGGCTGGAAACATCGTGCGAATATTTCCCGAACCGGTCTCAACAGAAAGTTGATTGGGCAGCCCTCGGACATCAACCGCTCCGCCGGTCGTGATTACTTGCACCTTCGCGCGTTTGGGAATTCGCAGCGCCAGGTTGACTCGGATCGACGAGGCCTCGCGCGTAGCTCCACCCGCGACCAAAACGTTCAGCAACGATTCGGACCGACGGACTATCACCGGCGAAGTCGCCGGAGTTCGTCCTTCGAAACTTGCTGTCACCGAGACGTGTTGCTCTTCCCAGACTTCGACTTCGACCGAGCCGCGCCGGTTTTCGATTCTTAAAGTGTTGTTGGAAGGAAGATCGGCACGGACATCCTGTGCCAGGCAAACAAGCGGAGAGAGCAAAAACAGAGCGGGAAGAAGAAGCCGCTGCAATGGAAAAATGCGGCCATTCGATTTACTACGTCCCAATGTCGCCGGAAGTGCTCTCACAATCTCTACCTTAATAAATCATCGGGAGTCGCGCTGAGCAACTGGGCGATTATCGCTTCGGACGAGACACCTTCTGCCTCAGCGCGAAAATTGGGGAGAATACGGTGACGTAAAACAGGGTACGCCATTGCGCGAACATCATCAAACGAGACCGCAAAGCGACCGTCGAACAGCGCGCGCGCCTTGGCGCCAAGGATCAAGGCTTGCCCGGCGCGGGGTCCGGCGCCCCAGCGTACGTTCTCGTTTACAAACGGGATGGCTTCGGCACGATTCGGCCGGGTAGCCCGCACCAAACGAGCCGCGAAGTCGATGACGTTCGACGCGACCGGTACATCGCGAACGATCTCCTGGATGCGAATCAACGATTCACCGTCCAATACCGGTCGCACAGCTTCGTCGCGATTGGTCGTCGTTTCCGCGATGATCCGCCGTTCGTCGTTCGCGTCGGGATAGTCCATCACGATCTCGAAAAGAAACCGATCCAGTTGAGCCTCGGGCAAGTGATACGTGCCTTCCTGCTCGATCGGATTTTCCGTCGCGAGGACAAAGAACGGCGCTTCGAGCCCGTATCGAACTCCGCCCACCGTGACTTGTCTCTCCTGCATCGCTTCCAACAACGCCGCCTGAGTTTTGGGAGGAGCGCGGTTGATTTCGTCAGCCAGGACGATATTGGCGAAGACCGGGCCGGGAATGAACCGCGCTTCGCGATGACCGGTCGCGCGGTCTTCTTCGATGATGTCGGTGCCGGTGATATCGGACGGCATCAGGTCCGGCGTGAACTGGATGCGATTGAATCTGAGGTGAACCGACTGTGCCAGCGTCTTGACCAGTAACGTCTTTGCCAGTCCCGGCACGCCGCGAAGAATGCAGTGACCGCCACACGCAACCGCGATCATGCTATGACGCACAACGTCCCGCTGGCCGATGATTACTTTGGAAATCTCGGCCTCGAGCTGCGCCACGGCGGTCGGCAAAGACTCGAGCGTGGATGCTTTTTTTGTTTCGTCGATCAACGTCATACGGATGATGTCCGACAAGCTTTAAGGAGCGCAGGCGGCCCGCCTGCACTGAGCGCCGCAGGCGCGAAAAGCATTCTTCGCGCTTCGCGCTCACTGCAGGCGGGCCGCCTGCGCTCCCACGAGCCGCGTTCCCTAACGCTCAATCATATCCAATATGGAATCACCATCGCGCTTTGGTGGTTGGGGCGGTTCGGGAGCTTGCGAGCGAACACCGCCGCCGCCAAAGTCCGCCAACCGAAGCAGCATGTTGTTCTGGTTCGACGCGTATGGCATCGCATCTTCCTGCGTTACAACTCCGGTTCGAATCAGGTTTTCGATCACGCCGTCGAACGTCTGCATCCCTTCCAGATCGCCCTGCTCCATGGCATCGATCAGCGACTTGCCATCCGACTCGCCACGTTCGATGTATTCCTTTGTACGCGATGTAGATTTTAGAATTTCGATCGCAGCCACTCGGCCCTGTTTGTCAGCGCGCGGAATCAAACGCTGAGAGACGATGTAACGGAAAGACTGCGCGATACGCAGGCGAACTACGTGCTCTTCATTCTTCGGGAAAACGCCGATGATACGGTCGACTGTCTTCGACGCATCGATCGTGTGAAGCGTCGACAGCACGAGGTGGCCAGTCTCGGCCGCTTCCATCGCGACCTCGATGGTTTCTCGATCTCGCATTTCGCCGACCAGAATTACTTTTGGAGCTTGTCGCAGCGCCGCGCGCAGCGCTAAAGCAAAATTCGGAGTGTCGGAGTGCAGCTCGCGCTGATGAATCGTTGAATTTTTGTGCGGGTGCAGAAACTCGATCGGATCCTCAATCGTGACTATGTGGTAGTACTTGGTGTCGTTGATCAGGTCGATGACAGCCGCCAGCGTCGTGCTCTTTCCGGAACCGGTCGGTCCCGTCACCAGCACGATTCCGTTCTTGATGTCGGCGACTTTTTTTAACTCTTCCGGAAGGTCGAAGTCGGTCCAGTTCGGCGGGTTGGAGGGGATCACGCGCATGACGATCGCGTGCGTGCCGCGCTGCATGAAAATGTTCACGCGAAACCGAGCCATACCCGGTGCACTGTACGAAAGATCCGCTGAACCGTTCTTCTCCAGGGTCTCTGCCGCTTGCTGGTGATTCCCGATTATGAGCTTGGCGATTCCGGCGGTGTGCGCCGGCGTCAGCTTCTCGAGCCCCGGGATCGGCACGCCCTGAAGTTTCCCCACCAACTCAATCTGCGGAGGCCTGCCCGGCGAAAAAAGCAGGTCGCTGACCTTGCTGTTAACGCTCAGCATGCGCTGAAGCACGGTCATGAAATTCGGAGGGGAGGCGCTTGTGGGTGGCGGACTCGCTGATACAGCCGGATCTTGTATTGTGGACATAGTTGGCGTGACTTTAACTGGCAGGCGAGCAACGGACTAATCGTCGTCGCTCGCCCGCGATGCTTCCTAGTGCGTTAGCGCGTAAACGATGATGTTGATGCCGAACCGCGTATTGTCCCTGGCGGAAAAGCGCTTGTTGGTCCAATCGTAATTCCACTCGCAGCCGTAATCCTTGTTCGAGTAGAGCACCGCGATCCTTCCGTCGATCTCGATCGCTTGTAAATAATCATGCACGATATCGTCGCCCCAACCGTTCAATTCATGCGAAGTGGCCGGCGGTCCGTCCTTGAACTCGAAGAACGAGTGATAGAGCGGATGTTCCGAGGGCAGCTTTCGCATGGCTTCAGCCGGACGATCGAGAATCGAGGCGATTTCGCTTTCAAACGTCTTCGCAAAAGTGCCGTCGATATCGTGATTGCAATCGTCGACGAACATAAAGCCGCCGTTTCGTAGATAACGTCGCAAATTGCTACGCTCTGCTTCGGTGAACCGGAGCATTTTGTTCCCAGTCAGATATATGAAAGGGTAATCGGCAAGCGCGTCGGAACCGGCGTCAAGGATACGTTCGTTGGGATCGACTCGAATCGACGTGTATTCCACCAGCGAATTCAGCAAATTCGACGGCATGCGCGGATCGGCGTCCCAATTACCCGAGCCATATCGGAGCCGGGCAAACGTAAAACCGTTTACTGCGCTCAGTGGTTTGCGACCGGGAGTTGCGGAAGCAAACGCAGCCAATTGCGAACTGTTTGCCGCAGTTGCGGCGGTTACGGTTGCGGCGACCAGAGAATGATGAATGAACTTTCTTCGATCCATGTTGGTGACCTCGTTCGTATATTTCGTAACTTAGCTAACAGGGGTAACGGGCGCCGGTAAAGTTTCGGAAACACCTCGTAACCGAAAATAAACGGATGTGCGCGAACAACTACTGTACAATCAGCGTACATCCAAATGGATGTTAACCGCGAGATGCCACGCAATTACATCTCGCAAAACTGACGAAAGTGAGGCGCTGGACAATCATGGCAACCTACAGAGATCCTGTACGATGTTTTGCACCGATTGAAGTAATCGAGCGCCTGCTTGAAATTCGCGAAGAAGCAGGCTACACGCCCGCAGTATTCCTTTACACGTCAGAACATTTGGCGCACTGTATGGACGCCTACGGGTTCGATGTTTACGCTTTTGACTCTAAAGAAAGTGTTCTTCATTTTGGAGATTATCGCGCGCCGCTGGCTCCGGGCGGCGATCACGTGCACTGTTCGCTGACTGCGCATTAAAGATCAAAGTCGAGCGTAACAACGTAATAAGGCAAAAGGGCAAGAGTGAAGAACGAACGTTTCTTCCTTTTGCCCTTTCGCTTTCATACTTCCGCAGCTTCCGATTCCTTCTTTTCAACCGCTTTCAGGATAAAGAGCGTGATGTCATCATCCGCCCCGCGCCCGGCCGTAAACTTGATCACGTCCTGATGAATGAACTCGATCAGCTCGCGCGCGCCTAAATGCCTGCCTTCGCGTACTCGATTTTCAAGTCGATCCCGCCCGTACTCTTCGCTATCTTCGTTCGCCGCCTCAGTCACGCCGTCCGTATAAAGGACCAGCAATTGTCCCGGCTCAAGCGCAAGATAGAATTCATAGTATCGTGTCTCGCGAAACATCCCAAGCGGAACACTTCCGCGCTCTATGAAGCTCGCGGTGCCGTCTTTCGACATCAACAATGGCGGATTATGCCCGGCGTTTGAGTAAGCCAGCGTGCGATTGGTCGCATCCAGAACTCCGTAAAAAGCCGTGACGAACTGATGGCGTTGGATCGATTCCCAGAGCAGGTAGTTCACTTTCGCCATCGAGATATGCGGCGCATACCCGATGTGAATCGCCGCACGAAGCGACGCCCGCAAAAATGCCATCAAGAGCGCTGCCGGCACGCCTTTCCCGGAAACATCCGCGATCACCAACCCGATCTGATCGTCGAAAACTCGCACCCAGTCGTAGTAATCACCCGACACCTCTTCGGTCGGATAGTTGTAGGCGCTTATGTCAAAGCCCTCGATGTGCGGGTCCGAACGCGGAAGCAGCTCCAGTTGAACCTGTCGCGCGACTTCGAGCTGTCCCTCGAGCCGCTTCTTCTCAACCAACTGCTCGTGAAGCATCACCTTTTCAATGATGATCGCGACCTGTGAAGCCAGCAGAAGAAGCACCTGCAAGTCGTCAAATGTGTAAGCGTTCAGCTGGTCGCTTTCCAGATCAAAGACGCCAATGACCTCGTCGTTAGCAATGATCGGCGCGACCATCTCGGACTGCGTTTCGGGACGCGCGTTGATGTAACGTGAATCGCTGCGCACGTCAGGAGAGATCACGGGTTCGCCGGTTTGCGCCACAAAGCCGATGATCCCCTCGCCAATTTTCAGGCGCAGGTTGAGCAGCTCTTCGACGTCATATCCGCGCACGATCTCAGTACGAAAGACATGCGACGAGTCGGGCGAGTCTTCGCGAGCACCCTCGATGACATAAATGCCGGCCGCGTCGTATGGAATGAGAGAATCGAGAGTGTCCATCACCATGCGCAAGAGTTCTTCCAGATCCAGCGAGCGGCTGATCTTCTTGGTGATGTCGAGCAGAAGCCGTAGCTTGTCGGTTGTCGTCAAACCGGCGCGTGGCGCTAAAGCTTCTTTTAGTTGTTCGGTCATTCGTGTCTGAATTATACAGAACTAAGTTAGGTAGCGGTTAGCGGAAAGTGATGAACCGCCACGAGATCGTGCTCAATTGTTCGCAGTATCGGTTGCTGCGTTGGTTGCGCGTCGACGATCGCTTGTCAGCTCAGGATGGCGTGCTTTGTACTCGGGCCAGAGACGCGACACCTTGATACGATACTCGACCAGGGGGCGGCTGACGTTGAAATGCCTGGCGATCTCTCGGGACGATCGACCTTCCAGCACAAAGCGCTGCAGACCTGCGAACGGAACCAGCGCGGCTGCACCCACCGCATATGCCGCTTCCTCGTCGTCCTTGTTGTAGTCGCGTGCGACCGTTTGCCCGCGTTCGTTTTCCGCCACGATAGCCAGCCGGCTTGCCCTGTGTCCGAGAAAGACGTGACAAACCTCTTCCATCAAAGTTGCGTTGTTTCGCTGTGGGCCATGCAGCGGATTCAGGATAACCAGCCGCCATCCGTTCGGCAGCGGACGCGAGCAGGTCCCGCCCGACCAGGCCTCCGCACCCAACCCAAGCAAGTGATCGCGCGTTTCCGGCGACAGGTCTTTGATTAACTCGAAATCGACTACCTGCAATCGCGCAAAGACCGCCAGCGAGAACGGATCCAGGCGATCCGTATCTCGACGCAACCCGGCAAAGTCGCGCAAGCCCATCGCCCGCAGTTCGTACTGCTTGCCTTTTTCTGTTGGCGGTAAATCGTCGTCGTCCACGTGTCAAGTATACCTCGCGGATGGCCTGGTTGTGTGACGCTGGGAACCGGAGCAGCTTGGGATCAAATAAGCGATCGAACCACGAAACACACGAAACCGGACGCGAAATCACACTAAGTAAATGAAGCTCGTGCGTCGATTCGTGTAATTGGCTTTTCCTTCGGTTCGTGT
The DNA here is from genome assembly GCA_963702045.1 of Pyrinomonadaceae bacterium. Classification (GTDB taxonomy): domain Bacteria; phylum Acidobacteriota; class Blastocatellia; order Pyrinomonadales; family Pyrinomonadaceae; genus JACMLC01. The sequence continues at coordinate 1,065,841 of OY969701.1, read as the reverse complement.
ATTTCGTGGTCGCGTGCTTTCGGCCCGGGATTTTTTGCTGTGCTTGTGGGCGAAGCACTGGGTCAAAGCAAAACGGCCGCGCTGCCCTAAACAACGCGGCCGTTTCAGCAATCCAGTGTCGCAGGCTGGTTACTCACAAAAAGGAGAAACACTTACCGGCGGCGCTTCCGAGCATCCTCCCCCGGCCGGCTGAATTGCTGATAAGCAACTCGAAACATCTCCGACAAAGCCTTTGCCGTCTCAGGCGTGAGATTGCGATCGGCCCTTAAGTGCGCTTCGATTATTTCGGGCATGGATTCGTGCGGGTAGAAAACTACCGGCTGAACGTCTTCACCGTCGACCTGTCTGGCTCTTCCCATGATCCGTTCCATCGGAACATCCAGCCAGTTGGTCAACCGAGCAATGTTGTCCGCGTCGGGTTTGCCCGTGCCGTTTTCGATACGCGAAAGTGTTGACGCCGAAACGCCGGTCTTGTCCGCGACATCACGCAAGCTCAGGCCTTCTTCCTCACGCCGGCGACGAATCGCCCGTCCGAGCTCGACTGTATTTACCAGACTCTTGTCCGCCATCGTATGGCCTCCTTCCGAGATGCCAGGGCGCCGAAGCGCGCGTACTACCTCTTCATTGGGTCGAGAAGATATCACAACAGATTTTTAGATGCAACACTTAGTTTTATACTTGCAACAAGAATAAAGCAGTGGTACAGTGTGCCATCCGTGAAACACAGCGGTGCCTTAATGGTCGAATCAAATTCTCGCGGGAGGACGGAATCGATGGCTATCCTGGCGGTAAGAGATGAAAAGAAAGCTGGGCTTCGCGACAAGCGAGCACAACGAATAGCGGCCAAGGGATTGGTAACTCGTGTCGGCGATCGCTTTCATGTTGAGACTTCCGCAAATGCAACGCGCGGGCGAGCGTCGTACTTTGAAGTCTGGCGAGACGCAGAAGGACGCATTCGATGTTTTTGTCCGGACTTCGAAGAGAACGGCGACATCGATTCGACGTTCCGTTGTGAACATATTCTGGCGGTTAAGCACGCGCTCGTTACTCGAAACAGCGAAGCTATCGCAAGAAATCCCCAAAATAGCGAACCTCTCAAGAGGGGCAAGCCGGCGCCGGACTTGAGCGCAAACACGATCGCGCCGAAGAACGCGCTTCAGTTCACCAATGCATCGCGCGCAACTTCGCTTCAGTTGGAACCGACTCTCGATCGAACGCGAATGAGTGAACATAATATTGATGACGCGAATCACGGGCCGGACAACATCGAATGGTACGTCGTTGCTGATTTGTTGGATCGCGTGGCTCCGACCTGGTCCCACTCCGTCAGGTCGATCGTACCGGTTGGCAAATTGGCGATCGTAACTGTGGCGATCACGATCGGCGATGTGACTCGGGAAGGTATCTCGACGGCAAAGACTCTGGACGACGCCGGGATTGAAAGAGCGGAAGAAGAAGCTCTAAAGCGGGCAACTCTGAAGTTCAGAATCGGACGCGAGTTCTTCAAGCTGAAGAATGCTCCCTCACCGGTTGAGCATGCGGAAATCGGAGCCCACCGATTTGAAGACGACCCGATCGCGACGTCGATGGCGGACCTGGTTACGCCCAGACAGCTCGGGATGATTCGATCTTTGGCGCGCGACGCAGGAGTCGACGCGGATAACGAAAGCCGTTCCAGCCTTGGTTGTGCGACTGAAGAACTCTCCAGGTTGGCTGCTTCAAACCTCATCGCCCAGCTTTCGATTCGCGGACAGGAATCGAACGCAGGGTCAATCCGTCGCGCGAGTTAACGCGGCACTAAAGATTCGAGCTCGCCGTTCTATTTACTTAGGAGCGGACGAATTGCCGTCGAATCAAGAACAAGTCCTCACCCCGCAACCTCACCAGGAGCAAGGGGCAGGCGAAGCAAGGTGAGTTTCTCATCAGTAGAGACTCACCTTTTCGCTTGCCCGCGCTCCGTCATTCCGACCCGCTAGCACTCCAGGTTGGAAGACTCACTCAAGTCTGGGAGCGCGCAGTCAGGAAGGGGACCCTGTCCCCGCTTTGCATTCACTGGTATTCAAGTATTGATCTTCTCTATTTGATGTTGAGTGAGTTGGCATCTAGAGCGGGGACAGGGTCCCCTTCCTGACTGCACGCTCCCCACCTGGAGTATGTTCCCCAACTTGAGCGCTTGGTTTTGTCCATTGCTTCTCACGCCACACCGACTACGTTATAGTCTTCCTCACAAACTTTCGAACATGGGGCAGCGGGTATGGACAATCGTGCGCTGAACAGAGATCTGCACGGCAACGTTCCGGACAAGTCGAAAGTAGCGTTGCTGCTGATAGACGTCATCAATGATTTCGAGTTCGACGAAGGGGACAAGCTCCTCAAGTACGCTGTGCCGATGGCCGAGCGTATCTCCGAATTGAAAGCGCGCGCCCGGCAGGCTCAAATTCCCATCATCTACGTCAACGACAATTTCGGACGATGGCGTTCCGATTTTCGCAGCATCCTGACCCACTGTCTCGACGACGACGTTCGCGGCAAACCCATCGCTGAACTTCTGAAGCCCGACGATGACGATTACTTCGTCCTGAAACCAAAACACTCTGGTTTCTATTCGACTACGCTCGATATCCTTCTGGACTACCTGCAGGCGAAAACTCTGATCCTGACCGGAGTTGCCGGCAACATCTGCGTTCTCTTCACAGCGAACGATGCGTACATGCGAGACTTCAATCTTGTGATCCCTCGCGATTGCGTAGCCTCAAACACCCCCGAAGACAACGAGCACGCGCTGACTCTGATGCAGACCGTGCTCAAAGCCGATACCGCCCCTTCCCCCGAAATAGATTTGAACGAACTCAAGGAACGCCCGGCAGGACAGCGGCGGAAATCGCTTTAACACCTGGCTGCCGCGAATCGTCCCTGCTGTTGGCATTTCACACGAGGAGAAATGATGCGAGTACTGCGAGACAACGGATTGTCGATCGTACTTTTCGGCGTGCTTTTCCTTCCGGTGCTGGTGGGCCAGAGCGTTACCGGCCATCGTGAATCCAATCACGACAAACAAGAGCACGGACAACCGACCATCAGCTATTTGCAGTACCTGGGAAGCAACCACTTCCTCGAGGCGACGATGGAGAATTGGGAATCCGAATTTCTGCAAATGTTCCTGTACGTTGCGCTCACGATTTTTCTCTATCAGAAAGGTTCGTCCGAATCGAAGGATCCTGACAAGGAAGAAGCGGTCGATCGCGATCCGCGAAACTCGAGCAAGAAGAAAAGCGCACCGTGGCCCGTACGAAAAGGAGGAATCGTACTGAAGCTCTACGAGAATTCTCTTTCGCTGGCCTTCCTGGCTCTTTTTATTTTTTCGTTCTTATTGCACGCGGTAGGCGGGCGCGGGGAGTACAACGACGACCAGCTTTTACACGGTGGACAAGCGGTGACGCTGTTGAGCTACATGGCCTCTTCTCGTTTTTGGTTTGAATCGTTGCAGAACTGGCAGAGCGAGTTTCTCGCGATAGGTTCGATGGTGCTGTTTTCGGTCTATCTGCGGCAAAAAGGATCGCCGGAGTCGAAACCCGTCGACGCGCCGAACGATGAAACCGGCAGCGAATGAAAGCTGAAGGAGCGAAGGCGAGCCGCCTGCGCTCCCTCGGTCTTACTTCTCGTTCCGTGCGCGCGTCGCCGACATAGCAAGCTGACGAGCTCGCGGTAAAGCCTCGATCGCTTTCACCACCTGCGGATCATCCTGGATCAGAACCTGGTCCGCAGTCACTCGTCCATACGCAGCCGTGATCAAATAATAGCGAAGCTGCAGCTCGACGAAAGCCCGATTGCGATCGAGTTGCGTCGCCATGCTCTTCATCGACGAGTCTTTGGCGACAAATTCCTTCAACGATCGAAACACCGCGTCTGTCACAGGAAAGTCCTGCATCTGCAGCCTGTGATTGAAATCCACGGCACGCTGAATCTTATAAGCGTCGAAGCCCGTAATCCTCCCGTTCACCAGCTCGCGAGTAAAAGCAAAGATCGGACTCAACAAACGGGCCTGCGAAGTTGTCACAGTGCGTGGTTTTATCGCTACGTCCGGAGCGATGCCGTCACCGCCGTAAACCAGCCGTCCCATATCGGTTCTGCTTTCCGGACCAGTCGGCTTTTGTGGCTCGCCTTCGCGCAAAGCGCCGCGAAGATAATCGTACGTGCTGCCGTTCGAATAATCTCGCTGGATCAACCTTCCCGATGGCGTGTAGTACTTCGCGGTCGTCAACGTCAATCCGGCGCCGTACTCCAGATTGTTAATGCTCTGGACCAGGCCTTTACCGAAGCTGCTCTCGCCGACCAAAATCGCGCGATCGTGATCCTGCAAAGCGCCGGCGACGATCTCGGAAGCAGACGCGCTGTTCCCGTTGATCAACAGAACGATGGGCACTTGCGTCGGCGTACTGTTCTCGGCGCGATAGGTTCGATCACCTAGGCCGTTACGCCCTTTCTGAGTAAGAATGACTTCGCCGCTCGGCAAAAACTTTTCTGAAACACGAATCGCTTGTTCGAGCAACCCGCCCGGATTGTTGCGCAGGTCCAACACAAGCGACGTCATTCCGCGGTCGCGCAGGTATTCGAGCGCGAAATCGAGTTCGTCCGCCGTGGTGTAGTTGAACCCGTGGGTCATGTCGACGTACCCAACCGTCGGGTTTAGCAGGTAGGCATCTGGCACGGAAGGTTGGGCGACCGCGTCGCGTCTGATCTCGACAAGCTCGCTCCGTCCGGTCGATGCACGCTCGACCGTCAGTCTCACAACGGATCCGCGCGGTCCGCGAATCTTGTCGCGTACTTCCAGCGAAGTCTTCTCCGCCATCTCGACGCCGTCGACTTTTACTACCTTGTCGCCGAAGCGAAGACCGGCGCGCGCCGCGGGCGAGTTCTCAAAAGTAGCTATGATGTAAGTGTCTGTTTGATCGCCGATCCGCTGGTTTCCGATGCTGGCGCCGATTCCGTAATACTCTGACCGCTGGTCTGTCTTTAGCTCTTCAAACTCCTGTCGATCATAAAAGTTTGAATGCGGATCCAACGACCGCAGCATGCCTATGATCGACGATTTGAAGACGGCGTTGTAATCGAGCTTGTTTCCGTCAACGTAGTTGTCGTGAATCACGGAGAGTGCTTCCGCAAAATCCTGCGAGACGCCTGAGGCTACTTCTGACAATCCGCGTCCTCGCGCATTGCCCCGACGCGATGTCGATCCGCCCGAAGACGAGCGATTCGGAGAGGCCGCGCCGCCACCGGTTCCGCTTCGTCCCTGGTTCTGAGCAAAAGAAAGAGTCGGGGCGACAAGCGATATCAACACGAGCGCCATCAGCGCAAACGAGCATCTATTCTTCACCGTGAAAGCCTCTGGGTAAGTTCTGTCTTTTTTTTGGTTAAGCACGCCACCGGTGGGCGACCCGTAGGTACGACGACTAATGAGCGTCGTCTTGCAGCATACTACATGGATGGCTCCAGCGTCAGCAAGAGTGTCGAAGCCGAAGTCGGTCAGTTAACTGAAGAAAAGGTTCCCGCAAAGACGCAAAGGCGCAAAGGCGTTGAGCAGATCCTGATCTTTGTCGATTTCTTTGCGCCTTCGCGCCTTTGCGGGAACCTGTTTTTCCTTCATTAAATTCGAAAGTGACCCGATATCTCGAACCACTATTTCCTTTTCAGCTTGGGCTTTTGTCCGTACAATGGCGCGTCCGTCGCGACGAAATTCGAAATCATCATAGTTTTTGCCAACGCTTTGGCCGTCTTCTTCGTCCTGAATAGACAGACGGCGCTTCAGCGAACTTGCATTCTCCTGGCGAGAAACTGGATCTCTTATGGCTAAAAAAACCAAACCCAAGACGCCGCCCGGCGCTAAGAAGCGGCTCGGGAAAACAGGCAGCACCGGCGGCAAACGTGACATGGCTGAACGCTTGCAAGCAGTGATCGGAGCCGTCGACGTGGCCGATGCATTGTCGGCGCCGCTAAAGCGATCGATTGAGAACTTGCTTCGGCTGGCCGCCGCGGGCGTCGGCTCCGACGAAGCATCGGTTCTGGTTCGCGATGGAAATAAGGGCGGACTGAAATTCCTGGTCGCCATCGGAGAAGTGGCCGACAAGATCATGAAGGTTCGCATTCCTCCCGGAAAAGGGATCGCCGGATTTGTCTTTTCTTCCGGACAGCCAATTGCCGTGACCGATGTGGCCCAGGAAGAAACTTTCTATGCCGAGGTCGACCGGCGAACCGGATACTCGACACAAACAATCCTCGCGACGCCGTTACGAGCGAATGGCGAGATCGTGGGCGTGCTCGAATTCGTGAATCGTTTGGGTGACCCGCCGTACGAGCCGTTCTCGCCTGACGAGATGGACAAAGCCGCGCACTACGCGGATGCAATCGCGACTTTGGTTGACGCGTATGAAGCGGCGGGTTTGGTCGAGATTTTGTTCGAGCGGATGCTGGGTGACGGCAAAGCTGGGCCAGCGAGCTCGACCGAATTGAGCCAGTGGCTGAAGAAAATTCGCTCGGCGCCCGAGCATCGCGATTTGATGTCGATGGCGGTTTCGCTCCAAAGCATCGCCAGTCGCGGCGACGCGGAGCGCGAACTTTGTCGCCAGGTGCTCGACGCGCTTAGCCGTTACACGGAAAAGAGCGGCGGGTCGGGAATGAGCTTTTTGAGCTTCTAGTCGTCAATCGCGGTTCAGGAGAGAATTTCTATGGCGCAGTCCAAAACGACGCGCAAGAAATCAACTTCGCCCCCGGATTTGTGGGCGCCGATCACGCCGGATTCGATGTGGCAAGGGCGCACCGGGCGAGGCGTGCGCGTGGCCGTGGTTGATAGCGGGATCGATGGCAATCACGCCGCGTTAAAGGACAAAGTCAAGGAATCCGTCGAAGCAATCGTCGAAGGCGGACGGGTTTCGTTTCATCCGTCGACGTCTGGCGACGCGGCGGGACACGGAACTGCGTGCGCGGGAATCATCACGACTGTAGCGCCCGAGGTTGAGCTTTACAGCGTGAAGGTGCTGGGCGCGAATGCGTCCGGATCGGGAGACATGTTTTTGGCGGGCCTTGATTGGGCCATCAAGAACAAGATGCAGGTTATCAATCTTTCGCTGGGCACTACGAAGCCGCAGTACTTTGGTCCGCTTCACGAACTGCTTGATCGCGCTTATCACGCCGGCTGCATCGTCGTCGCAGCCGCCAACAACCTTCCGCAACCGAGCTATCCATCGATCTTTTCGTCGTCGCTTGTCTCAGTAATCAAACGCGAAGGCGGCGATCCGTTCAACTTCGGTTATCGATTCGGCGAAGTAATCGAGCTGATTGCGCCGGGTGTGAATGTGAGAACAACGTGGCCGGGTGGAGGCTATCGACAGTTGACCGGGAATAGCTTTGCTTGCCCGCACGTGGCGGGAGTTATCGCGCTCTTGATGGAAGCGTATCCAAACCTGACGCCGTTTCAAGTGAAGACGATTCTCTACGCGATCGCGGTGAGAAATCAGGATTCGGCGAAGTGAACGGGGCGTATCGGTAACTGGCCCAAGCTCGATGGAACGCTAGGCCAGTTGTTATCGAACGGCAAGCATACGAACCACGAATCACACGAAAACTGAAAAACAAATTCACGCGAAAACGACTGCTCCGATAGGACAACAGTTTAGTGTGTTTTCGTAAATCGTTCGTGTTGTTTCGTGGTTGATGTACCTGCTTTACCTCGGCATGGCCATTCCCGGCGGCGGCATCCCGCGCATCTTCGCTCCCGGCGGTGGTCCGCCAGCCGCTCCGCCATTTCCGCCACGCGTTCGAAGCAAAGCCGGATCGACGTTCTTCAACTCGTAAAGCGTCTTGTACAAACCTTCCTTCACTACCAACTCATCATGCGTTCCTTCGTCGGCGACACGTCCCTGGTTAAGAACGATGATGCGGTCCGACACCGCTGCCACAAAGTTCAAATCGTGGCTAATGACGATGCACGTTCTACGATTGTCACCCTGCGCGTATTCGCGAATCACCTGGATCAATCGATTGCGCTGATCGGCGTCGAGGTTTTCGGTCGGTTCATCCAAAAGCAACACCTCTGGTTCGCGAAGCAGACAGCGCGCAAGCGCCAAGAGCCGCTTTTGCCCGCCCGACGGCACCTGCACATCGACTACCGTGTCGTATCCCTTCGGCATCCGTTTTGGATCGATGATCACATCGTGTATGTGCGCCAGCTTGCAGGCCTTCTCGATCTCTTCATCGGTTGCATCGGCTTTTCCCAGCCGAATGTTGTCGCGTATCGAGGCCTTCAGGAAGAACGGAAACTGCGAAAGTTTGGAAACCTGTTTTCGCAGTGAATTGAGCGTAGCATCGGAGATGTCGTTTCCTTCGAGCGTGATGCGTCCCGCCTCAGGATCCAGAAAGCGAAGAAGCAGGTTCATGATCGTGGACTTGCCGCAACCGATCGGTCCGACAAACGACACGGTCTCGCCTTCCTTAATTTCAAACGTCAATCCGCTCAGAACTTTTTGCGTCGGTGAATAACCAAAGACGATATTGTCAAAACCTATGTGCCCGTGGACTTCGCCGATGTCCTTAGCGCCCGGTTTTTCCTTCACAGTCGGCTTGGTGTCCATCAGTTCATAAGTCGAAACCACGTTCGGCACCAGCGAGTTGTACATCGTGTAGGTCGCGATGAACCTCTGCACTACGCCGAACATTTGCGGCGTCATCTGAACGAAAGCGATCACGGCTGCCAACGTCAGCCCGAACTGCGGGTGATAAATTATTCCAACTACCAACACGAGCGCTGTGCTCAAGGCGATAAAGATCTGAGCGCCGCTGTTGCTAAAGCCCATCCAGGCCATCATCCCGACGCTGTGTTTGGCGGCATTCTTCGAAGCTTCGCGGAAACGCTCGCTGCGCTTTTGCTGAGCATTGAAAATCTGAATGTCCGCCATTCCGCTGATTGTCTCTTCCAGCTCGGCGCCGAGCTCGCGGCCGCTCATCGCCATTCCACGCGCGGCCTGCTGCATCTTGCCGCTGGTGTACTTGAACATCAGGATCACGGCCGGCGCCAACACAAACGACACCAACGTCATTTGCCAACTCAACGCGAAAAGGTAAACCAGCACGATCACCAGCACTATGAAATCAACCGCCGGATAAATCAGCGCCTGGGTCAACAACCGCTGGACGCCAGCGGCTTCGGACAGAACCCGCTGCATCAGTGCGCCGGTTTGACCGCCGGTAAAGAAATCCAGCGAAAGCGATTGAAGATGATCGTAGATATTTTGCCTGAGCCCGGTCAGCAAACGCTCTTCCAGATGCGCGACGACGTACGCGCGGACGAATCCCAATACCTGCGAGAAAACCAGCGCAGTCGCCCAAACGATCAGAACTGTTCGAAGCGTCAACGGCGTGGCGATCCAGGCCAATCCGTAATCGCTAAGCCAGCTCGTGTCGGTCCTGCCGAAAAGCGGCGCTGAGAGATCCCAAATGCTTCCGCTCGGAGCACCCGGCGATGTTGCTCCGCTCATCCCCAAGGGTTTCGGTCCCGCTCGTGGACCAAGAATCTGAAAGATGCCGGAGAACGCCACGCTGACCACAAACGGAAACAGCGTCACCAGCAACGACAGAAACATCACGCCTGCGGTTAACGCTTTGTGATTGCCCAGTAGCCTGAGAGCGCGGCCGATGTACGGTCGGGCGCTCATCTTTTTCGAAGACATCCCTGGCCGGCCCGGGCCACTGGTCGGCATACCTGGAGGAGGACTCCCGCCACCGGGTATGGGTGGTCCCTGCGGTGGAGATGGCGCTCCGTGTCCCGGCATCCCCGGAGGCGGCTTCGGAGGAGAAGACATTTTGTTTGGTCCTTTTTGAGAAGGCAGGAGTGATAAAGCAAATGTCAGATGCCCGATATCAGACGTCAGCGAAAACTAACATCCGGCATCAAACACCTGACATCTGCTCTGATAAATTCAAAGGGTGGGAAAGTCGCTGTCGCTTCTCTTCCCACCCCTTTTGTGTCCGCGTTATTAGCAGTACCACCAAACGTACACGCAGTTTCCGTAGCCATCGCATTCCCAGGCGTAACAAATGTCCTGGTTGCTGTAGGCCTGCACGTCGCCGCCCGTCGAGCCGGCTTTCGCAACGGCCGCAGCGTCATCACGAGTCCGGTCATCTTTCTTCGGGAACATTTGCGCGGCCTGTTCCGCCGAAAGCTTATACTGCTCGAGTTGATCGTCGGGAATATCGTACAAGGTTACGTTTTGTCCATCAGGTTTGCTAACAATTGCCATGGCTTTCTTCTTTCTCCTTCTTAGGGGTTAACCAGAGGATGTCGTGTTCCTCTCGTCTTATCTTTACCTGGCGACGTCGGTGAAAGAGCTTTTTCCGGGCCGCACAAATCAAATCCTGCTGTGTTACTCAACGTCGAACCAGCAGTACTATTGAACTGAAGAGCGTGTAAGAAGAGCGTCCTTCTTCCTCAAATAATTGCTCTCTGTCCAACATACGAACGCTTGACGGGCACGAAAAAAGTTTTTGCGGGCACATCAAACGCGACGTATTCAAAGAGCATCAGTCAGAAATCCTCGATCCGAGTTTGGACCAATACCCAGCTCCGATCGACGCGCAACAATTCCTGAAATCGCCTCACAACTCTGTCGCGCAACCAAAAAGTTTGCCAAACAGACAGCTGAATCGTCGTTAGCTGACCACCTTAATAACTGTGAAAGCTTTCGACGGCCGAGACGCGAGTAGAAAAGTCGCTGATAGTAACGCGTCTTTTCTCTGCTCAAGGGATCACTGTGGATGATGAAATTGCTGATTCTGGGCTAAAGCGCGCGTCATCCTAGCAGCGTTGTTGAAAACGCGCAAGAAGTATTCAATCGATGCTTATCAAAACGAAAAAATGGAAATCAATCGGGGACAGGTTCGTTCAAACAAGCCTCAAGTACGGCGCTGAATTTCGGGTCATCTCCGCCGCCGAAATGCGCGTAACGGACGATTCCCGCGCGGTCAATCAACGCGACGGTCGGCATTCCGGTCGCACCATACTGGTCCTGAGTCTGTTCGCTTTCGGCAACTCCCACGCGGAACCCAAGGTCGTGTTTGCCGATAACGCTGCGCATCAAATCCAATTCTTCGGATTCGGACGAGGCTGTGTCGCGGCGGGCGAAGTAGTGGCGTGTCAGCGCAATGACATCGAGGCCGTCAGTCTTGTAGCGCTGGTCCAGCTCCTTAAGCTTCGGAAACATCTCCTGACAAGGTTTGCACCACGTGGCCCAGAATTCGAGCAATATCACACGTCCACGCAAGCTTGAAATCGATGCCGGCTGGCCCAGGATCCAATTGCGAATTGCGATTTCAGGCGCCGGCTGTCCGATCAGAGCTACTTGCCGCGCCCGATCACGTACCTGAACTCGGCCGCCGGCCGCGGCGCGTTTCTGCGCGGAGGTTCCGGTCGCCTGCATTATTTGAAAGATCTTCTCGGCAAATTCGGCCTCTTGCTTTAGCAGGCTGTTTGCTTTGTCCATTTGATCCGTGCGGACGTAGAGTTCTCCGAGCGCTATGGCCAGGTCCACGCGGGTTTGAAACTCGATTTGGTAGGGAGTTTCGCGGGCTACAGCCATGGCTGTTTCCAGCTCCGTCAGCGCGCTGTCGTCCTGGGCCGCGTGCTGTAACTCTCGCGCTCGGTTCATTCCCGCCGCAACCCGATCCTGCGGGGTGGTCTCTGTCGGTTCTTCCAGCTTGTTCTTTACTGAATTCATGTTTAGCTCAAGCGTCTTAATGTCCGACAAACTGAAGTTTGTCGGACAATTCAGTCGGACATTAGTCTCCCGGCAGTTTCGAAGCTTCTTCGTCCGTCTCGAATACTTCAAACGCCTTCAGCACATTCGTCAGTTTCATCACCCCGCGTATCTGCTGCGGTAAATTGGTCAAACGCATGATCGAATCATGCCGTGTGGCAGTGACCAAACACGTAACCAGCTCGCCCATCCCGCTGCTGTCGACGCGAATGCATTTTCCCATATTGATCAAGATCAACATTCGGCCGTTCGAGAGATGTCTGCGGACCAGGTCGAGCAATTTGTCTGCGCTGCTAGCGACCGTCAACTCGCCGACGACATCAATCACAAGCGCGTTTGGAATTTCGCGCTCGACCAACTCTAGTTTGGATTTGGACATAAGTTGCTCCCGGAAGATTGAAACTTTACCGCTCTTACGCCGTCGACAACGCGGAAAGTTTCAAGAGATTTGCCGATCAACTGGCTGGTAATGCGAAGTGCGAGCGTCAATATACAGGAATTCATCAACCAGCATGAAGCATAGAGATTACGGCGGTGTTGGATCAATTGGATTTGAGCGAAAGAAAAGACTTATCTTCTTCAACAATTCTCAAACTACCATTTCGGTTACGGCCTTGCTTTCAAGCCTGCTCGCTTGACGACCCTTTTGACCGCTCCGTAGAATGCCTTGCAGAACTTTTCCCTACAGATTGATTCGAGTGCGCGATCGGATTCCCCCGGTGAATGCGATTTATCACTCATTTATCGCTCGGTGCTCTTATAACAAGGCTCATCGCAAACTGGATGAGACTCGAAAGGGAGTTAGCAACATGACCAGCCCATATGACAATCCGCAACGTGAATCAGACCAGTCCGAAGTGGTCGATGATCTGATGATCCGCGAAGACGACGCCGAAAACGAGGACAAGTCGCGCGTTTCGTCGTCGGTTCGCGAAATGGCGTCGAGAATTCCCGAATCGCTCAGCGCCATCGGCCGCGATATCAGCCGGACGATCGAACGTGCTATTTCAGCCAAGGATGATTACGTCGTGGCTGTGAAGGTTTCGCACGAGGCCCAGGAGAAGCTGGAGCAACTGGTGCAAGCCGGAGTCTTTCGCAGCCGCGCCGAAGCGGCGGCATTTCTGATCGACGAAGGAATCAGGACACAAGCGGCGCTTTTCGACCGCGTCCAGCAGAAACTGTCAGAGATCGAACGCCTGCGCGCTGAATTGCGCGGCATGGTCGGGGTAGACAAGCCTGGCCTCTGAGGCGGTGGAAAAATTCTTCCGTTCTTCACTGACCTCGGCAACTTTTCAGAACCTGCGGCGTCTAACCCGCGCAAGATATTCCCGGTTCTGCTTTCTTTCACTCAAGGAAATTCGTAATGAGAATCTCATCGCGTCAGGCAGCAACGGCTCTGTTACTTATCGCCGTGTTCGCTCTTTCAACCATCTCGATCTTTGCACAGGGCGGAACCGCTTCAACTCGGCGCAAAAACCAGGCTGCCAAAACTTCAGCGAGGTCAAACGTGTCAGATACATTTCAGCTTCCGCGAGTTCCTATCGAGGAATTCAAGCTGGACAACGGCCTGCGTGTCATCCTCAGTCGTGACGCCGCAGTGCCCGTTGTCTCAGTTGCCGTTTACTACAACGTCGGTTCGCGCAACGAGCGCAAGGGCCGCACGGGATTCGCGCATTTGTTCGAGCACATGATGTACCAGGGATCAGAAAATGTGCCCAAGGGTGATTACATGAAGGCGGTTCAGAATGCCGGCGGCACCCTGAACGGAACGACTTCGACTGAGCGCACAAACTACTTCACGACGTTGCCGTCAAATCAGTTGCCGTTGGCGCTGTGGCTCGAGAGCGACCGGATGCGTTCCTTAAAAGTCACGCAGGAAAACCTCGATAACCAGCGCGAAGTTGTGAAGGAGGAGAAGCGTTTTCGGATCGACAATCAACCGTATGTTCCGGCTTTTTTGAAATTCACCGAATTGCTGTTTCAGAATTTCGCCAATGCACATTCCAGCATCGGGTCGATGGAAGATCTGGATGCGGCCAACCTGGAAGACGTCAAAGAATTTTTCCGCATCTACTACGCGCCGAACAACGCGGTGATGACGATCGTCGGAGATTTCGATGTTAAGGAAGCACGCGGCCTGGTCGAAAAGTATTTCAAGTCGATCCCGAGCCAGCCGACTCCGCCGCCGATCGACGTCTCGGAACCGACTGAAGTAGCAAAGCGCGAAGAGCTTTTCGAAGACCGTTTCGCGCCGGTTCCCGCTTTCCTGCTTTCATGGAAAATCCCCGCGCGACGAACGCCTGACTATTACGCGCTTTCGCTGGCCGGCTCGTTGCTCTATGACGGCGACAGCTCGCGGCTCTATCAGAAGCTGGTGAAGGGCGAAGAGTCCGTGGTCCAGATTCAGGGAGGAACGGACGAACGACGCGGCCCATCGGCTTTCTACATTCTGGCGATTCCGAAACCCGGAAATGATCCGAAGAAAATTCGCGAAGCTGTAACCAGCGAAATCAAGTTGCTGGCAACGCAGGGACCGACTGCCGAAGAGATGGAAAAGCTGCACAACAGCATTCGCAATGATGCCGTGCGCAGCCGGCAATCGTCGCTGTTTCGCGCACAGAGTCTGGCGGAGTTCGCGCTGTATGACGGCGATCCTAATCTTTTCAACACCGAGCTTGAGCGATACATGAGCGTGACTCCAGCTCAGATTAAGGATGCCGTTTCGCGGTTATTGGTGACTGACAATCGAGTGCTGATGGAAATCATTCCGGCGAAGAAAGCTCCGGCCGCATCGCCGTCGGCCACGGGCGAAGCCAAACAGCCAGGAGCACCGCCGCCGCAGGTCGAGCCGAAACCGAAAGCCGAGCCGAGTGCGCCGACCAATCAACCAACTCCGGCCAAACCGGCTGAGCCAAATCCGGCACAGCCACAGCAACCGACCGACACGCCAAAGCAACCAGAACCCGGCGCAAAGCCGCTGGGTTCTTAAGCCGTATTTTGAGGAGAGAAGCGCTAGATGACTTCCAAAGCAAGGGTCTTAATGCTCAGCCTCGCCCTCGTCTCGAGCGGCACCAGTACGTTTGAAGCTATTGCACAGCAGGCAAACAAATCAAAGATGAGCACCACACAAACTGAAGACTTTCGCAAGCAGGCGCCCGCGCCGCTTGCTTCCAAACCGTTGAGCATTCCAAAGCCTTACGAGACGGTTTTACCAAACGGGCTTCGCGTCGTAATTCTTGAAGAGAAACGATTGCCGCTGGTCAGTTACCGGCTGGCGTTTCGCACAGGCGGCGCGCACAACCCACCGGACATGCCGGGCCTGATGAGCATGGTGTCGGGACTATTGAACGAAGGCACCGAGACGCGTTCGAGTAAACAGATCGCGGACATGATAGCCAGCATGGGCGCGACGCTGACCGCTGGAACGAGCGCTGACTACACGACGGTTTCAGCATCGGCTCTTGCTATCTACGGCAATCAAATACTCGATCTGATGGCGGACGTCGCGCTTCATCCATCGTTTCCGCAGAACGAGATCGACATCGCGAAAGCGAATACCAAACAGGGTTTGATTCAGCAACGGGCGCAGCCGGCATTCCTGGCCAACGAACGCCTGTCGCGCACGCTTTTCGGCTCGCATCCATATTCGGTGGTGACCGCTACGCCCGAGTCGGTTGATGCAGTCACGCGAGAGAAGCTTTTGAGCTTTCATCGCCAAACGTTCATTCCGAACAATGCGGTTTTGTTCGTCATCGGAGACGTTGACCGCGCCGCCACTGTGAAGCGCGCGACGGAACTTTTCGGAGCGTGGGAAAAGGGGCAACCGATCGCCGAGAATTTTCCGGCGCCGCCAGTCAGAACAGGCCGGGCTATTTACCTGGTCGACCGGCCCGGTTCTGCGCAATCGACGATCGTGATAGCAAACCTCGCGATCAATCGTTCGAGCCCGGATTACTTTCCGATGCTTCTTTTGAACACGATGCTGGGAGGTAGTTTCAGTCCGCGGCTTGATCAGAACCTTCGCGAGAACAAGGGCTACACCTACGGCGCGTCATCGACGCTGGATGCGCGACGAGCGGGCGGAACATTTCGCGCTTCGGCCGAAGTACGCACGGCCGTGACGGGCGCGTCGCTGAAGGAGTTTTTCTTCGAGCTCGATCGCATTCGCACCGAACCGATTCCCGAACAGGAGATAGCAAACAACAAAGCTTTCCTGTCCGGGCTTCTGCCGATTCGCATCGAGACGCAGGAAGGACTGACCGACCAGCTAGTTCAGATGAAGATGCTGGGCCTGCCCGACGATTACCTTCAAACTTATCGAGATCGACTGAACGCGGTTACTGCCGCTGACCTGCAGCGAGTCGCGCAGAAGTACGTCACGACGGACAAAGTTGCGATAGTTATCGTGGGCGACGCCGCGGGAATTATGGAGCAGATCACTCCGTACGCTCAGGCCGTCGAGATTTACGATCCGTCGGGAAAGCGCAAAGAAATGACCGCCACCACCAATAGCGGAGCGCCCGCCAACGCAGGCGGAACATGGGCGCTGGAAATCACTGGCCCAGGCGGCAACATCCTTCCGGCGACTCTTAATATTAAGCAGGACGGAAGCAAGATCAGCGGAACCGTTCAATCGCAACTCGGCGAATCGGAATTGAAGCCGACCACGTTGAATGGAAAGAGCTTCGACGCAACGTTGACGCTGAACATGGGTGGGCAGGCGATTGATGCGCAGGTTTCCGGCACGGTCGACGACGACGCTATCAAGGGCACGATCACTCTGCCCGGTTATCCCGCGCTTCCCTTCACCGGAAAACGCAACAAGTAAGGATGTCCGACAAGCATGTCCGACAAACTTTAGTTTGTCGTTCGTGCGGGACAGACTCAAGCTTGCGATCAAGTTGAGCTTGGCGGATTCAAGACGACAAACTGAAGTTTGTTGGACAACAGATTGAGGTAAAGATTGTGAACTTGCCTGATATTGAATTGGTTGCCGAAAAGGTCCACGAGGCCTGGATGAATGCTAAGAAGGCCCGCGGAGTGACTACTCGAAAGAGCGAGTCGGACGAGGAACTGATGGTTCCGTACAAGGAGTTGTCGGAAGAAGCTAAAGACCTGGATCGCGGATCCGTCAAGGCTGTGTATGATGCGATCCGGGAGATCGAGAACCAGTCTAGTTCAAACGCGGCGTCGTAAGTCGGGCTCACCATCGTAACTAGTCCGCGTTGCGGACGGCCCTTTATTCACTTTCTCAATTAAACTAAAAACTCGCGGGCAATCTCTCTGGCGAAGATTGCCCGCGAATCTTTTATCGGTTCAAATCAACCCCGCTCAAATCTGCCAGGGCGCGGTCGAATCGTAACTGGCCTTTTCCGGCTTTACCGAAATGTGCACATGCTTGTTGTGCGGGTTGGAGCCCGTGTACGGCAGCCACGTCCACGCCGCCGTTCCGTTCTTGACGAACGACCGCACGATTCTGCGATTCCAAATGATGTACTTTACGCGCGCGTCTTTGTTGCCTCTGAGCGTTTCCGCAAGCTGGTTGGCGTCACAACCATTCGCCGGATCATTCGTGATGTCCATCGCTGTGACCACACCTGTCCCGCGCTCGACAACCCACGGATTGTGATCCGAGTTGCGGCTGGCGTGCGCCGCGTCGCCGATTGTTCCGTCGCTGGCTTTGTTGCGGTTCGGCGCCTTTTGGTTTATCTGAGTCCGCAGACCCAGTAATGCCTGACCGACGCGCCACTGCCGGGCTGCTTCGAACTCCTGAGTTTTTACAACTTCGGGTTCCGCGTCTTCATCGTCGCCGCCTTCTGACGCCAGTTCTTCCTGCGGGAAATCGTTAGCTTCATAAACCTGAGATTCAACTTCGCCCTCTTGTTTTTCCTGGTCATCCATAATCGATTCCTCGTCGAGTGTGATTTCGTAGCCTGTTGCGCCCTGGGATGACGCACAATTCGTAGTTCCTCGTTAAGCGATCGGGCGTTCGTAAGCCGTACTTCCATCCGGCATCTGAACGATTTCGTTCAGGTGTTCGCCGTTGAACTCCAGAGTCATGTATCCGTTAGGACCGTATTCGTTCTCGTGATCTTTGACGTACGGATTCGGCCCCTCCAAAATCAACCCGCCCGGCACCATGTTCTTAGTGTCGACTTTTCTCCAAACCGAATCCTGTGGGCCATGCGACTCGATGCTGCCTGCCTTATTCTTGTCGGTGAAGTAGGGATAGCCGCTGTGTCCGACGCAGCGTCCGTAAATTTCCCAAACCGGATGTCGATCAAAGATCATGCAGCGATGCTCGTGTCCCCAGTACCAGGCGAAGATTTTCTTGTTCGTAAGAATCTCGCCCAGCTCGGACTGCAACCTGGATTTCGGCGTCTCCATCCACGAGAAGAGTTGGTGGTGCGAAAAGAGAATGACGCGACGATTTCCGGCGCCTCCCAGAACTCCCTTCAGCCACGCGACCTGATCGTTGGCCAGGTACCACTCTTTGTAAGCAGTGTCGAGACCAATCAGCAGCCAGTGATCGTTCTGCATTGCGAAGTAACTGGCAGGCTGATTGAAACTCTTCAGCGTTCTATCAAAGTATGCGTAACCGCCTGTATACATTTCATGGTTCGAGTTGCACGCCCGGTTAATCGCGTTCGCCTTCTTCGGCCACAGCGCGAGAAACCGGTCGGCGATCTCTTTGTCGGTTCCCGAGTAGTAGACATCGCCCAGGTGCATGAGAAGACCATAATCCCTGGCATCAGCCTCGATACTTTTGGCACACGGGACGGCTCCGTACAAACCGGTTCCCCAGTCGCCCAAAATCGCCATCCGCAAATTGTTCGGAAGCGCATCCGGCGGCGCGGCCGGAGGCGTCTGCCATTTGTGCGGTCTTATCTTTTTCCACCAGGTGAAGAGGCTCTTGGCCCAACCCAGAACGTCGTGTTCATCGAACTGCGCTTCGAGCCCGTCGTCCACCGGTTTCACCTTGCCGGATTGCAGCGACGCCTCGGCCATGTGGCTCTGAAGCAAGGAGGTGAACTGATCGTCAGGTGCCGCCAGAACGCTGGAGTCGCGCTGTTCCGCTTCCAGGATTTTCAGAGCGCGTGAGTAGTTCTCGAACAAGAGCGCTCCTTCTTCATCGCTGGCGGGTGGTTCGTCCGATTCGAAAGATTCGTATCCCGCCGGCACAGGTTTTTTCGGCGCTTCACTGATTGCGTCCGGCCCCATCGCCAAAGCTTTGCCAACCATTTCGCTAAGTCGCTCGTAACTGACTATGACAGGGGCATCATCGTTTGCCATGATTTTTTCTCCCGGTGTAACTTCGTTTTTCCAGATGGTCGCTAGTTTGCCGAACGACCCGCTTAACCTTTTCTGGTTTCGTTTTGAAGCGCCAGAATAGATATTCCTTCATTTGCTTCATAGGTTCCTTCTTGTCCGTCAAGCCGCTTCATCTTTTCGTTTCCCTTGTGGTGAAGCGCGACGACCCGCCAGTCTTCGGGTTCGAAAACAGGACTGCCGGAACTTCCGGGCTCGGTTGGGGTCCGGTAATGAAGCAGCTGTTGGTTGGTGCCAACCAGGTGATTGTCCTGCAGCGAGAGCTCCAGGTCACGTCCCTTTGGGTGACCAATTATGTACAGCCGCGGCTTCGGATCGGCCATCTCGAGCGGTCTCTTATGAAGCGTCAAAGCGGGCGCCTTCGGCTCGCCCTTCAGCTTTAAGAAAGTCGCGTCCAGGTCCGTGTACGCCGAATACCAAACGACGCTGTCCTCTACTTCGAAGACTTCCCCCATGGCCTGAAAATTCACCTGGCATTCGTCCGGATATATCGCCAGAGGGTTCGGAGACTCGCTGATCACGTGATTGTTGGTAAGGAGAAGAACTCCGTTCTGATTTGGAAAGAAGTCCGCGGCCTGCACCAGCCAGCCAGTGCCATGTCCTTTTCCGTTCTTCTTCTCGATCCGAGCCACCGAGTTACATTGGTCCAGACCCTTCCGGTACCAAATCAGCGAGACCATCTTATCGGGTCCGAAAACCGCCTCATAACCTTTCACCGCGTCGCCAACCGAGCTGGCCTCCGCTTTTACATCTTGTGGCTTACCGCTGAGGGCTGCCCCTGTCTTCTGCAGATACACCGAACGCAGCAACGGCAACAACAAGTCACCGGGAGGCTGATTCTCATTGAGCTGCCACACCTCGGTCAATTGCCGGATGGTGCTGTTGATTTCGAATGCATCGAGCCCACTGCTGTCGAGGTAGCCGAACGCTGCGTTGGCCGCTTCTTCATTATTACCGAGCGCAACATTAGCTTCGATCGCCGTCGCATAGTCCCATGACTCAAGCGTCCCAACCGCCTGGTCTTCCCTTTCTTTCAAAGTCGCCAGGATTTCCTGGGCAAGTCCAATAGGGTCGGGCAATCCTGCCAGCGGGAGATTGTCTCGTCGCGCCCTGGCTGCCAGCGCTACCACATTGATCCCATGCCAGAGGTTTGCTTTTGGATTTAGGCGATAGACAAATACGTATTCGTTAATCGCCCGTTCGAGATTGGCACGATTGCGGGGCGACTTCGGATCACCATTATTTATGTAAAGCTGTTTGTAGATTCGCCCGGTCAGTCCGCGTGCTTCCAATTCTTCGGCCTTGATCCCCTGCGGTTCCTGGATGATCGAGTGCAGGACCATTTCTCCCGCGGCCAGAATCCCCTGATCGATCAGCGCCTGCGCGTATTGTCGCCGGACCTGTTGAGTGCGCAATCCGGATTGAAGCATGGCTTCCGCCAATTTCGTCATCAACGCGTATCGCTGTTTTCGGCGCAGCGCATACATCAGTTGCTTCGCCTGCGGCTCGGGAAACGGATCGATTTCGGTCTTGAGCCGTTCGCAAATCTCGTTGCAAATCGCTTCCGCTTTGTCCCAACTGAAGTCGTTGAGCGCCGCGTTCAAATCACTCACAAAACGGGGTGCGTCGTTCCATGGCATTCGGTGTTTCTCCTGTCCAGATGGGCCTGGTCGCTAATTGAACTTCGCGGTACATACCATCCTTCACACGGTATGTCGCAAATATCTCGTTCATTTCCAGTCTTGTTTTGCGCCGAAACGAGCGAGTGCGCAAGGAGTTAAGACTCGTGAGTACCGGCTACGTTTGAGAACGGGCGGAAGATAATCCGGTCATCAGGTTAAGTCAACAAGATTCTGGCACACTGTCGTTAGCGCATGATGGAAATACTATGCGAAAATTACGCGGGAGGATCAAAAGATGAATGATCAAGAGTTGCTCGAACGAATTACTCTTAATCCTAAAGTAATGGTTGGAAAACCTATTATTAAGGGTACTCGCCTAACTGTTGAATATATTCTCAATTTGCTCGCACATGGGGCGACCACCGAAGAAATTTTGGAAGAGTATCGAGGGCTAAAACCTGAAGACATTCAAGCCTGTTTTTTGTTTGCCACAAAATCGTTAGGAGACACAGATTTTATGCC
Organism: Pyrinomonadaceae bacterium; assembly: GCA_963702045.1. Taxonomy (GTDB): domain Bacteria; phylum Acidobacteriota; class Blastocatellia; order Pyrinomonadales; family Pyrinomonadaceae; genus JACMLC01. The sequence continues at coordinate 1,044,567 of OY969701.1, read as the reverse complement.
ACTGACCGTGGAGACGGCATAAATGCGCTTCCTTGTGGACGAATGCACTGGACCTGGTGTCACCGGATGGTTGCGCAGTCAAGGGCATGAAACCTGTTCCATGTTCGATGAGTCTCGTGGGATGGAAGATGATGAAGTTCTACAGAAAGCACATGATGAGAGCTGGATTCTAATCACGAACGATAAAGATTTGGTGAGAAGGTTTATCGAGAGCGTCGCCCGCACCGAGGCGTCATTTTCATGCGTCTTGAAGATGAACGTGCGACCAACAAGATTGAAGTTCTACGGCGGCTGCTCGAAGGTTACGCCGATAGAATAGCAGATCGATTTGTTGTGGTTACAGATACACGAGTGCGATTTGCCGGGAAGTAGGATTTAGTGCGACCGGATTATCTGACAGCTCATTTGACCTGACGCCGCTATGAGGAGAACTAACACGATCCAGAGAATGGCAGCGAAGTACCATCATTCTCGCCCCTCGTATAGAGGTAATTGAAGAGGCCTGAATTTAGCGTTGACTGATCTGCTTTGATAAGGAGTCGATTTCTAACCAATTCCATAAACATCTCGCTGCCAAGCAAACTTGTAAAAAAAATCCGCCCGGTATGTCCCCACATACCAGGCGGATATCATCAGGAGGAAATCGAATGCTCTTAACCGCTTCCCAGGGCGGTTATTTCAAAGGAGGTACTCTAGCTAAAACCTCAGATGCCTCTACTTTGGGACGGAGTTGCCTCGATCGAGAACCGAGAATTGTTTCCCGTAAATCGCCGTACCCGCCAAAAAAGAACACGAACCACGAAATAACACTAACGATTTGCGAATCCGCACGAAACTATCCAGATCGGAGTTTCGTGTGATTTAGTGAATGTTGCGTTCGTGTTATTTTCGTGGTTCGTTCCTAAACGTGAAGGCGCCATTTAACGTTCGTACTGCAACACGATTCCGTCGCCTCCGACCGCCCATCCATTCTTCTTTTCCAGATACAACGCGTAGAGATTCTGCTTCGTCTTGCTGTCCTGCTGCACCCAGGTTTGACCCGAGTCGTCGGACCTGAGGACAACGCCGCCGCGGCCCACGATCCATCCGCGTTCGTCATCTACGAACTGCACGCTGAGAAGCGTATTCCGCACCGGCACCGTCACCTTTTGCCAGGTTCCGCCGCCATCGGTCGTGCGCAACACGAGCCCGCGTTCGCCGACGACCCAGCCATCGTCGCTGTTGCGAAAATCGACGTGGTAAAGCGTGGCGCTCACCGCGGATCGTTGCACGGCCCAGGTGTCGCCAGCATCGGAAGTGTAGAGAATCGTACCCGACGCACCAACGATCCATCCGCGCTCGTCGTTTACAAAATCGAGATGGATCAGCTCTTCGCGTGTCGGAACAGTCTTTCTCAGCCACGACCCGCCGCCATCGTCCGTGTAGAGCAAAAGGCTATCGACGACCTCGTCGCGACGACTGAGCGAACCGATGATCCAGCCTTTCTTCTTGCTCGAGAAACGCACGCTGTAGAACTCCGGCGTGGCCCCGTCGAAATCTTTCGGCGCAAATCGCCCGGCTTCTTTCCACGAACGTCCGCTATCATCGGTTTTGAAGATTCGATTTCCCGCCAACAGATATCCATCGTCCTTATTCCGGAAATAGATGTCGTTGACGCCATCCGTCGAGTCGACAAGTTGCTGTGTCCAGCTTTGGCCGCCGTCACTTGTATAGCCGACATATCCCTCGTCGCCGCCGATCCAGCCCCTCTTCGAATCGGCGAAGTAGACGGCATTCAGATCTTTCCCCGCTGGACCGCGCTGAGCCGCCGTCCAGCCCTCCTGTGCAGCGGCAATGCCGAACGAGAGCACGGTTAAGACACAGACGCCTGCGATGTAACCCAGTTTGTTGAAAGCGCTCGTTTTCATTGTTTCAGACGCATTGTAAACATTTGCGCGCCGGGGTCAAAGTTCAAGAAAAAGTCGGTAGTAGGTCAATTTGAATTCCCGTGAGTTCAATGAAACGAAAGAGAGGGTTCCCGCAAAGGCGCAAAGACGCAAAGGTGTCGAGATCCATTTTATCTTTGCGGATTTCTTTGCGCCTTTGCGCCTTTGCGGGAACCTGTTGTCCTCGTCATATCTGAAACTGATGACCCAGTACCATCCAGTAATGGTGCAGTTTGATCTCCGCCTTACTTGATGCTGAACAGAACGTACGAACCACGAATTGCACGAAGACGCGTCGAATCACACGAAATAAGATTAAGTTGGCTGTTTCTTGTGATTTTTGCTTTTCTCTTTTCGTGCATTTCGTGATTCGTTCTTCGTACTTTCATCAATCGCTCGTAAAAGAATATTCAGACTGCCATTACCAAAAAGCCACGCGTTCGATTCACACCGAACGCGTGGCGTTGTTTGTTACATAGCGCGGACGACAAACTGAAGTTTGTCGGACATTACGCCTTCACGCGATAGACGCGGCCATCGATGACGACGACGACCTGTTCACCCAGCGCGAAGAACTCAGCCAGACGCGGCTCGCGTTTCAGCAACGCAAAGTAATCGTCGCTGCTGAATGTCACCGTCGTTTCCGGCATTCCTTTATCCGTCGCAAACTCGGCATCCGTCCATACTCCATTGCGAAGATAGAACGTTTTTCCGGAAACCCGCCTGACCGAGGTTGACGACGAATCGCCTTCGTCCTTAACGCTCACGCTTTCCTGCTGCGCTCGCGCTCGCTTGCTTTCTCGAACGGCCAACGCGCCGGTGGTTGCCTTGGCAGCTTCTCTCGGCGGAGGCTGCGATGAGCTTGGCGACATCACCGGTCTGCCCCCGGCGCCGGACGAATCCTGACCGTCCACTACCATGTTGTTCGCGCGACCGGTCGTCACCGCGTCGGCCGCGAAGTTAGCTTCGAGAGCCAGATACGATGTGTACGGAGTCACGATTCCGTATCGGGTGCCGAGGTCGACGATCTCGTCGCGCAACTCCTTCTGTTCGCCGTTCGAGCGAATCTGCTCCATCAACCAACCAACTCGACGTGTGGCCCAAAGACGCGGCAGAAACTCGTTGTCGTCTTCTCGTAATGGGAACTTGAGCTGTTCGTAATTGAACGTTCGCACCTCGCGACCCGTCTTGCCGGACAATCGCAGGCGAATGTTCTCCAAATCCCGATCGTTGCTGTAACGACCGATCAGCGTGATCTGCGCGCCCTTGAACAGGTCCGGCATGTCGCGCGGGTAAAGCAGGTCGGTCTCGACGCCGCCCATATCAAGCTTAAGATCGGTCAACACCGGATAGTTCACCTTAGCGAAAAAGCTCGAAACCTTTATTTCGATATCTTCCTTTGGCTCGACGTAATCGGCCCGCCCGTTATTTTCGGAAGCGACCCGATCAAGCAACGCCGTGTTGACGTCGTAGCCGACGCCGAACGTAAAAATGCGCACGCCCGACGGACGTTCGCGGCGAACGTTTTCGACGATTCGATCGACGTTGGTTTCGCTGACAGTCGGCAGGCCGTCAGTCATGAAGACGATCATCTGCGGGCGGCCACTCGGCTGAAATTGGCGAAGCGACGCGCGTAACGAGTCGTTGATGTTTGTTCCGCCGGTTGCCCGCAGTGATTTCGCAAACGCTTCGCCACGCGCAAGACCTCGCGCATCCGCCGCGATCAAACTGTTCTCCATCAATCGCTCTTCGCCCGCGAACGAGATCACATTGAATCGATCGTCCGGTCGCAGGCTTCTGATTCCGAATAGCAACGCTGCACGCGCCTTCTCCATCTTGCCGGCGTCGGCCATCGAACCCGACGTGTCGAATACGAAAACGATGTCCTTCGCTGCATACTCCTGTTCGGTCAGTTCGTCTTTCGGCGACAACATCAGAAGGAAGTAGCCATCCTTGCCTGCCTGGCGGTGAGTCAGAAGCGACAAGCCAAAGTCATCGCGCGAGAGAGCGTAGAAGAGCTGGAAATCCTGCGGTTCCCTTCCCCCCTTTACTTCGAACGAGAGCCGAGCGTTGCGCGATCCGTGATGCGCCAGCGCGATGTCGTGGCTGGGCGAATAGACATTTCGAATCGGTTCTTTGCTGTCGATCTCAACTCGACCCGACACCGTTCCGATGGTGGCGATCTGGCGGCCAGTGCCCAACGGATATCGATACGAAACTGTTCCTGACTCCGCCTGTAGGACCTGCGTGTATGTCAGTTCCAGTTTTTTGTCGGAGTGCGCTGGGATCGGGAAAATGCTTGCCTGGAAAAGGTCTTTGCCCGCGTACTCAAGTAAACCCGGATCGCGTTGTCGCCGTACGATCTCGTCGTAGATCCGGCGAGCTTCTTCGCGCGAACGAACTTCGCCGACCAGACGGTTATTTCCGTCCCAGATCGCGAACTCCACTATGGACGCCGATTCGGGAATCGGGAACAGGTACGTGCCTTCCAAAACCGCGCCGGTGTCGTTACGGAAGATCTGCTCCAAATGGGTGGTAGCCACCTGGCCATTGATCTTTGTTTGGATGTTTATTGATTTGATCGGAAGCGAGCGAGGCAGGGTTACGGGCCGGGGCGGTTGGGGACAGCGTTCGCAACGTCCCGGGACGATCACGCCCTGTGCATTTGCGGCCGCGAAGCCCGCCAGCAGAAAAACAATCGACATTACGAATAAAGCAGCGTTTCTTAATCGCATTTCATTCTCCTTCAAGCAATTGCCGCCTGCTTCTGCACGCGGGGTTCGCTGTAAAGAACGTGTCCAATTTGGAATCTTGCGCATTTTGCTGATATGGGACGCGCCAGGATGTGAGATCTTAAACTATTCCAGATTATAGTGGGGACAGACAGCACCGTGAGCACTTACCCCTTTGCGTCTCCTGCTTTCTTTTCTTTGCGCCTTTGCGTGAAACGTCGCTTTTTCTCGCAAAGGCGCAAAGAAAAGAAAAACTCAAGGCGCGAAGCGACTGTCTTAAGATTCAGTGAAGTTCCCGCAGTCGCTTGTTCTTGACCGTCACTGCAATCACAAAAACCGCGATGAGAACGCCGCCGGTGGCGAGCGTGTGCGGCGCGCCGAAATGCGTCGATGCGGCTCCGGCGATCAGATTTCCGATCGGCATCGCGCCAAGGAAAGACAGGATGAACATGCTCATCACGCGCCCGCGCATCTCGTCCGTCACCAGCTTCTGCAACAACGTGTTGGTAACCGCGACCGCAAATACGATCGCGAAACCCATCCCAAACGTGAACAGCATCGATGGCCAGATTCCCGTCGACAACGAAAACCCGATCAGGCAAAGCGAAAACGCAAACGACCCGCACAAGACCGACCAGCCTTTGTGTTTGAAGTCTCCCAAATACGCCAGCACAACCGCGCCACAAAACGCTCCGCCGCCCGACACGCCCATCAGCAAAGCCAAACCACTCTCGCCCATGTGCAGAATGTCGCGCGCGAAGTACGGCATCAATGAAAGATACGGCGCGCCGAAAAGGTTAGTGACCGAGCAAATCAAGAGGAGCATGAAGACGCGTGGACGCCCAAGCACGTAACGGAACCCATCGACGAGATCACGCCACAGCGCCCGCCGGTCGGTCATCGCGTGCGCAGCCATCGTGCTCGGTTTGTCCAATCGCACCAAAAGCAACGCTCCGATGACGGCGACGTACGAAGCTCCGTTCAGATAAAAGCACCCGGCCAACCCGAGCGCGCCCATCGCCAAACCCGCGCTCATTGGCCCAACCAAACGAGAGAGCTGAAATTGAGCGGAATTGAGCGAGATTGCATTTGCCAGGTCCGAGCGACCGACCAGATCAATCGTGATCGCCTGGTACGACGGTCCCGCCAGCGCAAAGCAGCAACCGGTCCCGAACGAAATCGCCAGCACCATCCAAACCTGCGCAACGTTAAGAACAATCAGAGTCGCAAGGATAATCGCGCATGACATCGCGCCGATCTGTGTGAAGAGCAACAACCGGCGCCGATCGACCAGGTCGGCAAAAACCCCGCCCATGAGCGTGAGCAAGAGCCCGGGGGCAGTCGCCATGAAACCGTCTACGCCAAGCCAGAAAGGCGAGTTCGTGAGTTGAAGGACCAGCCAGCCCTGGGCGACGGTCTGCATCCAGGTACCGATGTTGGACAAAAACGCACCGGCCCAAAATATCCGGAAGTTTCTATGCGACAACGCGCGGAACATCCCGCCGCGATCGAGCTTGGGCGGTGGCGAAACGAGCGACGGCGGGATTTCAGCTTCCGCCGCTACACCGGCTCTTTCTAATTCTTCACTCATTTCCGTGCTTCGGTAATAAATGTCCGACAAACTTCAGTTTGTCGATCACATGCGACAAACTAAAGTTTGTCGGACACTGCTTCCGTGCGTCGCCACTCGGAAAGCGAACGACCGCTTCCCCCTCTGCGTTCTGCGACAATCTCTGCCAGAATCGCAAGAGCAACTTCCTCAGGAGAAACAGCACCGATGTCGAGTCCGATCGGCGCGCGGACCTGCTTCAACACTTCATCATCTTCTCCCGTCGCTCGAAGCCGATCGAGAACGATGTTGGTCCGTCTTCGGCTTCCGATCAAACCGACGTAGTCCGGACGCGCCTTCACCACAGCTCGCAGACATTCTTCGTCTTCGTTATGACCGCGTGTCACCACCGCTACGAACACGCCGCGGCCGGAACCGATCGCGTCAGTTACGGCGCTCGTCCAGTCAGTGGCGGCAACCAGGTCGATTCTCGGGTCTGGAAATCGTTCGCGAGTGACGAACGCCGCACGGTCGTCTATCAATATCGCGCGGTAGCCGACCTGACTCGCCAGGTTTGCCAGGGCCGCGCCGACATGCCCCGCGCCGCAAATAATCAGACGAGGTTCGGGCTCGATACGCTCGAAGAGAACGCGCGCTTCGAGCCAGGACGAGTCAAACTGTGGAGCAAAATCTCGAACCGAAAATGTAGCGGCCTCGTGGCGCGTCGCCAGGAACACGATCGCCTGTCGAGATACGGCGCGATCCAACAGTTCGTCGCCCAGGCTTCCGGTGGACGAGCCGATCTCTTCGACCAGCATTTTCGTGCCGACACGGTCGGGCGCAACTACGACAGTTGCCAAAGCTGCTATTGAACTTTCTTGTAAGACTCGCCTGATTGCCGCGGTGAGTTGCGCTGGCGGGGGCGTGGGCTCGCTAACATCTGGCATCTGACATCCGCAAAGGCGATTAACGATTTGTGCTTGTCTGTTTCGGGGCGGGGGATTTTGCCAGTCCGATCAAGCTTGCCGCACGGCGCGCCAACCACAACGGCCCAACCAACAGATAAACCGGATTGCGGAAAAACGCGGGCTGGTTGCCTTCGATCGCATGACCGACGAACTGCAGGATCCAACCGATAACAAAGAGCGCCAGCGCCCACCGCCAACTAAAGAAGAAGAGCGGCAGCGACACGACAATCATCGGTATGCCAATCGTGTGGGTAAGTCGATTGAGCGGATGCTGATGTTTGGACTTGTAGTTCTCGACGAAAGATTCTGACATCGGAAGGGCTCCTTTCGCGAAACAATCTGACGGCGTGCGCCTTTGTAAGTCGGAATTCCTGGCTCAACAACCCGCGAAGCGGGTGGCAGAATTTAGCCTGGGGTGGAGCGAGCGAAGCGAGTGTAACCCCAGGAATTCGAACTCATAGGTTCCGAGCCCGTAAAGCGGGCGACTGAAATAACGACTCAATCGAGCAAATGCGTTTGAGATAGGTCGGTCCGTGCGATCTCTATCGCCCGCGTCGCGGGCTCCGATCCTTGATCCATAGCTAACCTGGGGTTCCGCTTCGCTCCACCCCAGGCTAAATTCTGCCGCCAGCTTCGCCGGCTAAGAATTTCCGCCATTCCAAACGTCTATAAAAATATCCATCGTGCCGCCGCAGACCATTCCCTCTTCACTCGCATCTTCGGCCGTCAGTTTGAAGTGATGCAGCGCCGGAATTCCGCTCCGCAATACTTCGTTTGCTTCGGCCCATACCTCGGCTTCGATGCATCCACCGCCAACAGTTCCCGCTACGGCGCCGTTCTCAAAGAACAACATCTTTGCGCCGCGTCTCTGCGGCGTCGAACCGCGCGTGCCGGCGACGGTAGCGACCGCAACGCGTTCGCCTCGTTCGCCGGCGTTCTGAATCAGCTGATAGAGTTCGTCCTGCGCGATGGTGCCCATCTCGGTTCTGCTTTAACGCGGTTCGCCTTCAGCCGGATCGCCCGGCGGCGCAGCGACAACGGACGGACCGCCGACTTCCGCCTCGGCGGGTTCGGTCGGCGGCGTGGACTGAGCCTCGACTCGCGCTCGGATCCGATCCGCTTCGGCGTCTGCGTTCGCGATCGCTGTCTCGAGCCTGGTTCGACTGGTCGTTATTTGATTGAGCTGCGACTGAAGCCGGGTCTTCTCGCTTTCCAACTGGCGACGACGAAGCTCGCGTAATTCTTCCGGGCGAGTCGAACCGTTGACCGCCAACGTGCGCTCGATCACAGATGGCTGAAGCTCGTAATCCAACTGCTCAAGCCGCGACTGCATATCCGTCTCCTTGGACTGGATGTCACGCAATTGCGCGCGAAGTGTTTCGGCTCGAGCTTCCGCCCGCGTCAGACGTTCGAAATCAACCAGCGTCCGCTGTTGCTGCTCCATCAGCGACAATTTTTCGTTGAGCGCGCTGACCTGCGCAGAAAGCTTGTCCACCTGCTGACGTGTCAGATCCTCATTCGTTTGCGGAGGTGTAGTAGAACGACGAGTAGCCGAACGTCGCGTGGCCGGATCGGTGGCAGTGTCGTCCGCGGTGCTGATTATCGTCGGCTCGTTCGTCGGCGTAGTGTTGGCATTCGTGCTCGTCTGAACCGGGTTGGTCACACGGCGCGACTTCTTCGTGCGCTTCTTTTGCCCATTCGCGTCCGCAACGCAAACTACGACCAACAGCACCAGAGCAAAACAAGCAATTCCCTGACGAATTAAACTAGACCGCATGACAAACCCTCCGAATTTCCTTGTGCTAAAACTCTAACATGAGAAGGACGCACACGCATCCCGGGCAGGGGCCCGCTTTCCTTTCACGCCCATAACCAGGCTTAGTTCCGTCCAAATCACCCCGCCTGAATCTTAAAACTAATGTCCATCGCCCGCGCCGAATGCGTCAGCGCGCCGATGCTGATCAAGTCCACGCCGGCTTCGGCATAAGCACGCACGTTTTCAAGCGTGATGCCGCCGGACGATTCAAGCGTCACACGCGACGAAAGGGCGCGGGCCGCTTCGACCATCAACTTAGTCGCCTCGGGCGTCAGATTATCCAGCAGAACTATGTCCGCTCCTTTTTCAATCGCCTCGCGCAGGTCGCGCTCGGTTGAAACCTCGACTTCGATCTTGTGCAGATGCCCAACCTGATCGCGCGCCCTCTCAACCGCCGCGCCGACGCCGCCCGCCAGCGCGATGTGATTATCTTTTATCAGCACGCCGTCATCCAATCCGAACCTGTGATTTCGCGCGCCACCGGACAGAACAGCATATTTCTCGAGCATACGAAGGCCCGGTGTGGTTTTGCGCGTATCGACTATCTGCGCTTTTGTGCCTTCGACGGCGCGCACGTATCGGCGCGTCTGCGTGGCGATTCCGGAAAGTCGCTGCAGCAAATTTAGCGCGACACGTTCGCCAGCCAGGAGCACGTCGGCGAATCCGCTGGTGCGTGCGATCACCTTTCCTTCTTCGACCTCGTCTCCATCAGAAACAAAAGCCTCCAGTTGCTGTTCCGCGTCGAGGGTGGTGAAGACAGCTTCGGCCGCCTCGAGTCCAGCCACCACCATCGCTTCCTTCGCCAGAAACCGTCCGCGCGCTCGCGCGTTGCGCGCGACAGTCGCCTGCGTAGTGATGTCGCCTCGCCCCAGGTCTTCACTGAGAAACGAGCCGATCTGTGAGAAGAGCGCCCCATCGTCAAGCCAATTCATTCCGCGAAGACCTCCAGGTTCTGTTCCAATGCCTTCAATCGCTGGGCGATGTCGGCAACGCGCTGACGCAGCTCTTCAACTTTTTCCGCCGGCGCTCTTTCAACAAATTGAGTGTTGCTGAGCTGTTTTTCAAGCTTCTCCGACTCGCTCTGTAGCTTCGTTTGTTCCTTTGAAAGACGCTCGCGCTCCTGCGCGAAATCGATCAGGCCTTCGAGCGGGATCGCGACTTCGGCGCCTCTGGCCAACACAGCTCGAGCCGACGCGCGCGGCGCTACCGATTGCTCGCCGACATGAATTTCAGAAGCGCGAGCCAGCCGCGCGATTTGGTCTCGACTCGCCTCAAAGTTTCGTCTTGACGCTTCTTTCGGTGCGCTGATCAGAAGCGGAATACGTTCACTCGGCTTGATGTTCATCTCCGAACGAATATTTCGAACACGAGAGATCAAGTCGATCACGGCCTGCATCTCGGATTCGACAGTTTCGTCGACCAGGTCCGCGTCGCCTTGCGGATAACTTCCCAACATCACCGTCGCAGGGGCATGTCGATAAGCCGGGTGTAGAAGCTTTTCATCGACGCCGGGCAATCGCTGCCACAGCTCTTCGGTGATGTACGGCATGAATGGATGCAGCAATCTTAGCGCGGCCTCCAAGACGGTCAGAATTCGACTCCGCGCCGCGTTGCGCGTCGGAGTGTCCTCTTCCGCCGTGATCTCAGCCTTGGTCAGCTCGATATACCAATCACAAAAGTCATCCCAGAAGAAATGATAGAGCGATTGAACGGCTTCGTGAAAAGCGTACTTCTCGAGATGAGCGTTTACATCGCGCGCAGTCTGATTGAGCCGCGAGACGATCCAACGATCGTGAAGCGCGAGTTCGGATCGATCTTTCGCAAACGCTTCCGGGCTGACCTGCCCGCCTTCCGAATTCATCAAACAGAATCGGGTTGCGTTCCAGATCTTGTTGGCGAAGTTTCGGTACGACTCGATCTGCGAGTCGTGCCAACGCGTGTCCGTCGATCCGATCGATGCAAGCACCAGCCGCGTAGCATCCACTCCGTACTTGTCGAACATGTCCAGCGGATCGACGCCGTTGCCTTTCATCTTCGACATCCGCTGGCCGTGTTTGTCGAAGATCGTTCCGGTGATGAAAACGTCGTCAAACGCCTTTTCACCCATGAACTTCATCCCGGTCATCATCATTCGCGAAACCCACAGAAAGATGATGTCGCGCGCCGTCACCAGCACGGATGTCGGATAAAATGTTTTCAGATCGTCCGTCTCGTTGGGCCAGCCGAGCGTCGAAATCGGCCAAAGAGCGGAAGAAAACCACGTGTCCAAAACGTCCGGGTCCTGTTCCAGCTTGTCGGTGCCGGCCAGTTTCCTTGCTTCGTCTTCGCTTCGCGCGACGTAAACATTCCCCGCTTCGTCATACCAGGCTGGAATTCGATGACCCCACCAGAGCTGACGCGACAGAGTCCAATCGTGCAGATTTTCCAGCCAGTCCGCGTAAACTTTTTCGTACGGTACACGCGGAACAAACTGCGGCTCGTGCTTCCCTCGAATCAATTCCAACGACGATCGCGCCAACTCCGCCTGCTTCAAGAACCACTGGGTTGAAATTAGAGGCTCGATGACAGTGCGACAGCGACCGCACTTCGTGATCGAGAACTCGTAGTCGACTACCTTCTCAAGCAATCCGAGTTCTTCAAACTTCGCTATTACTTTTTCGCGTGCGTCGTATCGGTCCAGGCCTTCGAACTCGCTGCCCGCGTCCGCGGTCATGCGCGCGTGCTGATCTATGACACGAACCTGGGGAAGGTCGTGGCGTTTACCCAAATCGTAATCGTTCTGATCGTGAGCCGGCGTCACCTTCACGGCGCCGGTTCCAAATTCAGGATCGACGAACTGGTCCGCGACGATCGGGATCTGACGACCCGTCAACGGGAGTCCAAGAGTAGCTCCGACCAGATCGGCGTATCGTTCATCATCCGGATTGACCGCGACCGCTGTATCGCCAAGCATCGTTTCGGGACGAGTCGTCGCAACCGTAACGCGTCGATCGCTTCCTTTAACCGGATATTGAAGGTAATAGAGCTTTCCTGCCTGCGACTCTTTGTCGACTTCCAGATCCGACAAAGCAGTTTGGTCTTTCGGACACCAGTTGATCAGACCGTCACCGCGATAGATCAAGCCCTCGTCGTAGCACCGCACGAAGAATTCGCGCACGGCTCGCGACAATTGCTCGTCCATCGTAAAGCGTTCGCGCGACCAATCTACCGACGCGCCCTCGCGCCGCATTTGGTTCAGAATCTGACCGCCGGATTGCTCTTTCCATTTCCAAACACGTTCGATGAAACCCTCGCGGCCGAGGTCATGACGCGACATTCCCTCTTTCTTAAGCTGACGCTCGACCATTATTTGGGTTGAAATGCCCGCGTGGTCCATGCCCGGAAGCCATAGCGTCCGGAACCCGCTCATGCGTTTGTAGCGCGTCAGCACATCCATGATCGTGTGCTGCAACGCGTGGCCCATATGAAGCGAGCCGGTAACATTCGGCGGCGGAATCACTATCGAATAAATCGGAGCGTTCGGATCACGATTGATCTCGGGAGCGAAAAAACCGGCCTCTTCCCAACGCGAATAGTGCCTGGACTCAGCCTCTTTTGGATCGTATGTTTTCGGAATTTCCATTAACAGTTTTTGACTCTTATTTTCCTGATTGATGTTTAAATTCGAAGTCGGTGAGTCATTGTAGAGCAATAGCCGCAACTGACCAAAAGCGAACTGCTTACCTGTGCATTGGAACGCTCTACTTTCGCCAGACATCTCGACTCGTCGCCGCTAAATGCGGATCTTCATCGCCAATTCAGGAATCCGCCAGAACCAGAGAAAAGGTCTACGACGATGAAATTCAGAAGAGGGTGGCGCTGAGCACATTCTCAAACACTATGAGGGCTGGCGTTGGCTTAATTCCAGGTGCAAGACCGGCTTTACTCAAAATGCTGCGTAAGATTGAGAACAACACATATAGCCAAGTCCGTTCCATTGTTCGTGATGGTGACGAACGATAGGAACAACCGGATACGGAAAATCAACGCGACTCAAAATCTCGGCGCCGACCGTCGTGTACACTTTCATCTTTTCAAGCTCGGCGGCCGTCAGCCGGCCCGGTTTGTTGAGAATGTGATCCGGAACAGCCAGCTTGCCTACGTTGTGGCAGCAACGCTCCCGCGGTAAGCGCTTCGATCTCGCAGTCCGACAGACTGTAGATCTTTCTCATTCCCGCCCCGTAGATCTGCACGCGTAGAACGTGGCAATGAGTCGTCTGATCTTTCGCGTCGATCGCGGTGGTCAACGCCTCAACTGTGGCCAGACGTATGCGGCGCGGTCGTCTGAATAAAAAATAGGTTGTAAGCAAATTATTTCGGCGGGTTGTTCTTCAGGTTTCCGTTGTTTATTCCATAGCAAATAGCCGCCGGTTTTCATACTGGCGGCTATTGCGCGATTCTACGAATCGGGTTTTCAGAAGTTGATGATCGTGAAAATTGGCCTAGTGCTTTTGCTCCTCTTCAAGCCGGCGCTTGATCATCAGTTCAGCTAGTTGCGGGACGACTTCCCAGGCGATTTCTTCAACTACCTTTGTGGACATCAACTCTACTGTGCGTCGGGCGATCGCGTCGATTGCCTCGGGTGACAATTGATCGAGCGTGATCTGAACCGGCTGAGCCTTTTGAGCTGTTGGGCCTGCAGGCTTGCTGCGGGCTCAATCACGGGTTCTGCCCTATCTCATCACTCGCACTTGCAATTGCTTCACTCAAAAACCTACCGCCACTCAGTGCTGGTGCGGCGGCTCGACAGTCGTGCCGGGCGACGGTCCAGGGCGTTGAGCGTCGTCTCGCCAGGCGACATCAATCTCTTCGAGCCATGATCGGTGGTCGTCCGTGACAACCAGTGTGGCCTGTACGTCGTCGCCGGCCGCCAGCTCATCAATCCAGCGCGGTTCCCTGACTGGGAGCGGCATCCCTTTCATCGCCTCCATGTAGCCCGCGATCTCTTCGTGATCGAACGTGACCCGTTGCGCTTCTTTATTCAAAGCGACGACCCGTCCGCTGAACGTGAAGCGGCGCTCCTGCGCGGCGGCTCTGCGCGCGGGCGCTCTCGTCTTTGTGCCGCAGGCAACCATCCAACCCGCGACGAAAAGGAATGTCAGAAGGATGAGCGTTAGACGGCGCAGGGTCACGCCTTCAACCTCCTTTTCGTCCTCCGACTTGGGCGCGACGTTATTTTCTGCGGTGGGCGCTTCTTCACGTGCGCTTCCCTTCCGCCCTCGCCCGTTCGGCCTTGCGGAGCCGCGCCACAGGATGAACATCCAAAGGCCCAGCGCCGCGACCGTAGCGTTACCAAGAGCGAAGGTCATCATCAGCAAGTCGCGCGGAAAGTTCCCGATGAAGTTGAGGAAATTCCACTTGTGCAGGTAGGCGAAGCTGTAACCTTCGAGCAGGACAACATCATCCACGCGCGCCGCGAGCTTTCCCGAAGCCGTTTCAACGAAGTAGCGGGGGTTGCTCGGCGCGCCGTATAGAACCCTCACGACCGGCAGCCGCTTGTTGATGAAGCCGTACTCAGGGGTGAAAGTCGTGAGGGTTTCAGCCGACACTATTGGCGCGTCATCCAGCCCGCTGAAAATATCCGCGAGACGGCGCGCGTACCTTTCGTCACCGCCGACGGCGCGCGAGCCCGTCGCGGCATTAATGTAGGAGACACTCCGGTCTGCGTGCAGAACGCGGTAATACGTGCCGCGCTCCAGCCTGACGAGCGAGACGTTGGCGACCGGCCCGTGCTGCGATTCGCGGCGCAATAACTCTGCCAACGGAAGTGAGAGGTCTGCTGCCTTGAACGTGTCGGTCGCAGCGTAAAGGTGTCGATCGTCGGGCTTGCGCTTGGTGAAAGCATGAAAGGCTCCGCTCGACGAGGACATCAGCGTCATGAATGCTACGGCGATGCCGATACTCCGATGATATTTTCGCAGCCGCCCCCGTCCGCCGGCCTCTGTTCGGTTCTTGAACTTCTTCCAGAAAAGCAGATAGACGAGGATGCCGCTGGCCGCCACCGCAAAGGTGAGCAGCATGAAGAGCATGATGCCCAGGGAACGGTACGGCTCCGAGAGTCCGAAGAGACCCCAGTTGTGAAAGGATGTGAAGGCCCACTGAAGCCAGGCCTTGCGGTCGTTAACCAGCGTCCCCAGCCGCGAAGAATTGGTTTCGACGTAGGCGCGCAGCCCGTCCGGTCGGGCAAAGCTGACGCGGTAGACCGGCAGCAGGCGATTGACCGATTGGTATTCGACGTCGAAATCCGTGAGACGTTCCGTCCCCGTTATCTCCGACTCGCGGTCGCCAGAAAAAGTGCGGGCCAAGTGCACTGCGTATCTCTGGTCCCCGTCAGCCAGCGCCCCGCCGTTCGTCATGTCGAAGTAAAGAGGCGTTTCGACTCCCGCCCGCTCGACCTGGTAGTAAGCACGCCCTTCGAAAGAAACAATATTCAGGCTCTTGAACTCAGCGATGTCATTTCGCGCGAGGACTTCCGCGAGCGCGACGCGGAAAGCGTCGGCTGATAACGACGCGCTTTTGACGAACTGCGCGGCGGGCTGCGGCTGCGTCCAGGACATGACAGGATGCAGGAACCCAGTCAGGCTCCACATCAGAACGGCCAGGCAGGAAAGAATCCCGAGCCACCTGTGCCAGACGTAAAATCGCTTCTTCAATATTCGACTCCTTGCTCTTATCTCCAGGACAATTTGACGAGACGGCCTTCCGCTGCGGCTGGCAGAGTTAGTAGTCAATGGCTTGAAGACGCGAGAGGCTATTGCGCTTTCGTTCCGCCATATGCCTGCGGCCGGCAGCTTCCGGTCAGCTGCTGGCCGCAGGCATCTGTCGTGCGCATCTCAATACCGCCAGCGAAAGCCTATGTAAGCAGAGCGCCCGTTCGAAGGCTCGAAGAAGCTTTCCGCTTCGTTATCAACTTGAACCGCCGCCGAGTAGAGCCGGTCGGTCAGGTTGTTCGCCTCGAAAAAGATGCTCCACCGCTGCCGGTCGAAACCAGCGCGCAGGTTCAGGACCGCGTACTTGTCGTTGCGCGCCGTGTTGGCGCTGTCCATGAAATAGGTCGCAGGCGACCAGTTAACGTTCGGCGCTATCCAGAAGCCACGCGGATGGTCGTAGCGCAACTCCGTGCGCAGGATATGGCGCGGCGCGCCTGGCAAGTAGTTGTCGAAGTACCCCGGGTCATCAACGTAGCGGAAGCGCGAGAAGGTGTAAGCCGTACGCGCCGTGAGTACGTCACGCTCGGTGAAAAGCCCGTTCCGGAGTATGCCGTCGAGCGCGAGTTCAAGCCCCGTGTGGCGCGTGTTGGGCGCGCTGCGGAAGCTCGGTATGGTGAAGGGTGCTCCGGGAAACGGGCGGACACTGCTGTTGATGGTCTCGTCGTCTATTTCCAGATCGAAGAAGGTCAACTCGTAATCGAGTCTCTGCGCGGCGCGCCCGCGCGTGCCGGCTTCAATCTGCCAGGTGTCCTGAGCACCCAGCGGCAGAAAACCCGGCGCGCCGAAGCTGATCAATTCAATGTTCAGTACCGGCGGCTCGTAAGAACGGCTCACGTTGGCGAAGACCTGCATTTCGTCGCGCGGTCGCCAGACGAATCCCAGTTTGGGTGAGAACGCTTTGAATGTTCGCTCGTCCGATTGATCTCCGTTTGCTAAGAAGAGGTCGGTGAAGCGTCGCAGCGCCCAATCAGCGCGCGCACCCGTGACGAGCGTGAACGACGGGCCGAAGTCGTGCTGGTTCTCGACGTAGATCCCGTAGTTCGTGGCGAGCGAGTCGAAGTGAGCGGTCTGCGCTCCGGCCGACCCGCCAATATTTTCAAAGCGGCGCCCACCGTTCGGAGTCACCCATGGCGCGAAGCCGACGACGAAACGGTTGCGCTCGCCCGTGTAGTTGTAACGGACCTCGCCCCCGAAAGTGCGCGTGTCCTGATCGAGCACATTAAAGATCGGGTGGTCGAGGTTGCGGTACTGTCCGAAGACGTTGAAAGAGAGTTCGTGTCCGCCGTCGAAGCGGCGGCGCATCCCGAATCCGGCGCGCGTATAGTTAACGAAACGTCCCTGGTTCTGCTCCACGTAGATTGGGACGGCGGCGCGCGGGTTGCTGAAGAACTCCTCGCGCGTCAACGAGCCGGGATACCTCTCCCCGACATTGGCGTACACGATGTCGAAGTTGAAGTCCGTCTTCTCGTCGAGGGCGAAGTTGAAGTTGCCGTAGAAGCGTTGCCGCCCCTGCTGGCTATGCTCGCGATAGCCGTCCAGTTCTACTGCCGTGAAGCTCAGGAAATAGTTGAACCGCCCGCGCTCGCCGCCGGTCGCCACGTGCCCTGTAAACGAACCGAACGAGCCGCCCTGCACGCTGAACTCAAAGGGCGGGGCAGTCTTGCCCGTTTGCGTCACGATGTTGATTGCGCCGCCCGACGTGTTGCCGCCGTAGCGCAGCGCATTTGCGCCCTTCCAGACCTCGACACGCTGCGCGGCCAGAAAGTCCAGAGCTTCAAAGTCGCTGAAGCCGTCTGCGTCCATAGCCGGCATGCCGTTAATCAGGAAGTTGACGCCACGCCCGTGGTAGTTGTTCCTGAGGCCCGAACCGCGAATGGAAAACTGCGCTTCGTCCGAACCGAAACGCGACTGGGCCACGATGCCCGGCGTGAACTCGAATACGTCGTGCAGGTTATAGACGCGCGTATCGTTCAGTTCGCGCTCCGTGACGACGGCGACCCCGCCCGGGGTTCGCTCGAGCTCGACTCGCGCCGCTTCATCCTCGACCGTCACCGTTTCGCCGACCTCGCCGACAGCTAGCTGAAAGTCAACGGCATCGTTATCTGTCCCGAGGCGCACTTCTCTCGTTACGTTAGCAAACCCGTTCGCAGTAGTGGAGACCATGTACGTCCCCGCAGACAAACCATCGAGCGTGTAACGACCTTGCGCATCCGTAATCACACTCTTCTTTTCTTTGGTCAACGTATTGACCGCCGTCACCTGCGCGCCTGCGACAACCGCGCCGTTCTGGTCCGTGACAACTCCGGTGACGTTGACCTTTGCTTGCTGGATTGAGACAGCCGGTAAGCGGTCGCGTACCGACAGATTGTTGATGCTGACCGTTGCCGAAGTCGCTGATTGTTGGGCCAGAGCGTTCCGCCCGTTAGTAAAAATCAGAAATGAAAGCACGATAAGGGCTGCCGTCACAGGCGGACGTAGCCTCCGGATGGTATTGAGCCTCATTGCTATTACTCCTCGTGAAATAGACGACAACGCCTTCAACGAGCCGAAGACCGTTGATGCGCCAATAGCACGGGCAGCCATTCGTGCGACCAAAGGGTAGACACTTACGGCCTACGCTTGTGGCTCAACGAACGGACTCCGTGCTCCGTTGTAGATGGATTTGGTCAGTAAATCAGGAGAAGGAGGCGGGAGGGCCGCGCGGGACGCACCGGCGACATATGAGACGAAGCTTTTTCGATAGATGATAATCTGCGCTTGCCGAGCCTGCGCTCGACGGAGGGCGCGGTCTGACCGCGTACGCGAGCGCAGCGGATTCGCGTTTGCGGTTCTGCGTAGAACTGCTGAACGAGCCTGCGCCGCAGTCAGGCGGACAAGGTTTGGTGAATGCGCTCGCAGCAGCGCGTGCCGGTGACTGCGAGTTGGTCTGCTCTGTGGACGATTCCGGCGTGGCGAAACCAACTATCAGCTCATGCGAGTGATCCGCTTGTGAAGAATCCTCGTCCTGCGGAGCGGCTTCTCCTTGCTTATGCTCTACGCGCTGTTGAAGGGTTTGCTCACTATGCTTCTCGCAATGCTCCTCTTGTCGCTTCGGCGGTGCCGGCAATTGCGGCGGCGTCGGTTTACGAACCGAGAGATCAATATGGCAGGACCCGTGCGCGCACGAAGCCGCCATGTGCGGAGCCATGCTCGCGCAACAGGCCATCTTACAGAGATGCCCGGACGTAAACCCAAGCGGGACGATGCCTGACAAAAGCGCAAACGCCAGCGTCGCCGCGATCACCAATCGCGCGACGAGAATAGACCTAAAGCGTCTTTTGTGTGAGCTGACCTGCATCTTGACCTTAAGAGGATTTTCAGGAGGAAAGTATCACAAAGATGAAATCGAGTCATCGAATTGTTTGGTAAGTGTCTTACAACGGCCAGAAGATAGGTATCAACCAGAGCGCCAACACTGCCAGCAGAATATCCAGCGGAATTCCCATCAGAATAAAATCCTTGAAACGATAACCTCCCGGGCCGTAAATCATCAGGCTTGTTTGATAGCCGATCGGCATGGCGAAAGCCGCCGAAGAGCCGAAAGTGATGGCCGCCAGTAGCGCCATCGGGTTGATGCCCATCTTCGCGGCCACTGAGAGAGTGACGGGACCCAAGAGCGCCACCGTCCCGCTGTTTGACATCAGTTCCGAGATTACGACGGACAACAGGAAGAAGCAGACCATAACGACAAACGGCCCCGTAGTACCGGAGAGCTGCGCCAGCCAGTTGGCGAGCACCGTCGTTAGTCCCGTTTTATCAAGCGCAGTACCGAGCGCCAAAGACCCTGCGAGAATAAAGACGAGGCTCAGGTCGACTGCCCTGTAAGCTTCAAACGGGCGCAGGCAGCCCGTGAGCATTAGCACCGCGCACCCGGCTGTGGCCGCCGTGACGATGGGCAGAACGCCAAATGAAACTACTGTCACGACCGCGATTAAAGTAAGGATGGTAATGAAGAGCTTGCCGGGACGCTCTTCCGGATGAGCCGGAGTGCCGACCACCAGAAAGCCTTTTGTGTCGGCCAGAGCTTTCAGGGAATCGCTGCGGCCTTCTACCAGCAGCATGTCGCCCGCATGGAGCGGCGTGGTGGATGGCCTGTCGCTGACCGCTCCGCGCCGGCGGAGCGCAAGGACTACGGCATCGTAGCGTTCGGCGAAGCGCGCAGCCTTGAGCGTACGACCCATAAGGCCGGACGTGGTCAAGACCACGACTTCGGCGAGCGGCAGCCTGTCGGCTTCTTCGCTCTCTGTAGTAGGTTCAGAATTCGTAGAAGAGGCTTCAGCCTCTTGAGCTGACGCTGCATCTTCATGATCTTTGGCCAGCTCATCAGCCGTCATTTGAGTCGGCTGGGGAGTAAGACTTTCCGGGCGGTGCAGTTCCAGTCCGTTCTGCGCTGCAAGCACCAGCACATGTTCCAGACGCCCTCGCACCAGCAGCGAATCCTGCGCGGCCAGGACGAGACCGCGATCATCCGCGCTCATGACCTGTCCGCCGCGCAGGAGGCCGACTAAATCCACGTCGTAATCGCGCTCGAAGCGCTCGGCGTCAACTTCTCGTCCGACCCACGGTCCGTCCGGCTCGACAATCAACTCAGCGTAATAACGCTCGGCCTCCTGCGGCGCGACGACATCACCGGACCGGCTGCGCGGCAAAACCTTTCTCCCTACCAGCAGGATGTAGGCATAGCCGGCGACGAGCATCGGCAGGCCGACCTTTCCCAGCTCGAACATGCCGAAGCCAGGCAACCCCTGGCGGAGCGCAAATTCGTGCGCCACCAGATTCGTCGAAGTCCCGATGAGCGTACACATGCCGCCGAAGGTCGCGGCGTGAGACATAGGCATCAACAACCGACTGGGGCTGGCGTCCGTGCGCCGGCATACTTCAATCACGACTGGAATAAAGACGGCGACCGCCGCCGTGTTGTTGACGAAAGCAGACAGCGCGCTGATAACCAGCATCACGACGACCGTGAGCAGGAGTTCGGACTTGCCCAGCGGCGTTAGTAGCCGCCGCGCGATGAAGGTGAGCGCGCCCGTGCGCTCGACGCCGGCGGAAAGGACAAGCACTGCCGCCACCGAGATGGTCGCCGGATGGCTGAACCCTGAAAACGCCTCGTAAGGAGTGAGCACGCCGGTCAGCAGGAGTGCCAGCAAAGCGAGCAGTGCCGTCACGTCCGGCGCGAGTCGTTCGCTGACAAAACTATAAAGAGCGGCCGCCAGAATGAGCAGCGTCAGGATGGCCTTGAGCGTTTCCGCGTTGAGTGCGATGTCGGGCATCTTTTATCTTATTATCGAGGATAGCAATTGTTCGATGATTACGATTGAACGCATTCTGTGCTCGATCTTTTCTGGGTGAACCTTCCGCTATGCAATAGCGCTCGCGTGAGTTTACGGGGTTGGGTTTATCGAAGTCCATCAATGGTTAAAGTGTATCCAGCCGCAGGAAGAGAGTAGAATACAGTTGCTCGTTCGTGGCTTCGGTCTCAATTTATCTCAAAAGGAGTTTTTATGAGCGCTGAAAAGCATCAGCCGACTCTCTGGCAAAACCCTCTGTTTCGACGAGTGGTCATCTATGCCGTCCTACTCGTCGGCGTCTTCCTGCTTGGTCTCATCCCGATGTGGCTTTCGGCGCGCTCACGCGCCTCGGAACGCGATCAGGCGCAGCGCGAACTGCGCATGTGCCAGACACAGAACCTGATTGCAACAGCCGCTTTGGAATCGCGTCGCGCCGAATATGAGCGTGCGCGACAGGCGGCAAGTAGTTTCTTCACGGCGTTGCGTGATGAGATTGACCGGCAGGAGGTGCTCAATGAGCAACAACGTGAACAGCTTCAACCCGTTTTAGCGCAGAGAGACGAAGTCGTCACCTTGCTGGCGCGCTCGGATCCTGCGGCAGCAGACCGTTTATTGAATGTCTATTTTAGTTATCTCAAAGTTGTGAAGGGCATGTGACGCTCAATCACTAAGAGCATGATTTATCCAGCTTTCCCGACACGCGAAGAAGTAAAAGGAATAAGCGCGGTTTGAAGTTACGGTTGCCATGACGCGTACATGTCATGATGTCTGAAAAAGCGTCCCACAAAAAGCACCATCGTTTCCAGCACATGCGAAACTGGTTCGCGGAAAAGCTCGGCGTCCGTGAGGAACAGAAGGAGGAGATTTATATTCAGATCTCCCGCTCAACTTCTATGCGTGACGTGAGCTACTGGCTACAGGTTCTTTTCTCGGCAGGCATCGCAACTCTCGGCCTGGTGCTGAACAGCCCCGCTGTTATCATTGGCGCGATGCTGATCTCGCCACTAATGGGGCCTATCCTCGCAAGCGGGCTGACGCTCGCCACGGGCGATTTGATCTTAGGCGTCAGGGCCATTGCCAATCTTATGCTGAGCTGCATGCTGGCGATCTTTTTCGCAGTCCTACTGGTCAGCATCCTGCCCTTCAAAGAGGTGACGAGTGAGATTGCGGCGCGCACTCAGCCCAACACCCTCGATCTGGCAATAGCTCTTTTTTCGGGTGCGGTCGGCTCCATCGCGATCTGCAAAGAGGTTAAGGGCGTAGTCACTTCCATTCCCGGAGTCGCTATTGCGGTGGCTTTGATGCCGCCCTTGTGCGTCGTTGGGTTCGGCCTCGGCGTCGCCCTCAGTTCGGATACGGTGGAGGGAATGCGGGTGGCGCGTGGCGGCACGCTTCTCTTCCTGACCAACCTGATCGCTATCACGTTCACGGCGATGATTGTCTTCGTCGCGCTACACATAGACACAGCGCAGGTCAAAGAGCGCGTCCGCCGGTGGCGCGAGCAGGATCAGGAGAGCGTACGCTTTCGCGAAGCGTTAGGTGGTTTTCCGGCGGCGCTGTGGCTCAGAAAACTGGACAGCTTGCCGGGTCGCTTTCTTCTGATTTTTATTACCCTCTCACTTCTACTCATCCCGCTGAGCCGGTCGTTCAGCCAACTCCGATCTGAGATTGTACGCAAGCAGCAGGAGAATCAGATACGGCGCGCCGCAACCGAAATCTGGGAACAGAACTTCTCGCGCCTGCCGTCGGGCGAGCCGCGCTGCTATCTGGGGCAAATTTCCCTGCTGGACCAGCAGAGCAAGCTGGCGCTCCTCTTGCGCGTCTTCACCAGCAAGCCTTACACCGCCGACGAAAAGGCCGAGTACACGCGCCTGCTGGCCTCGCGCATCCGTCGCTCTGTTCAATCGATCGTCTTGCAACTGATAGAGATTCCGACCACGACGAGCGAGCTCTTGACGCGCAGTCGACAGCAGGCCATTGACAGCGAGCAGGAGGCGGTCGCGCCGTTGACGCTGGCCCAACTACAGCAGAACTTTTCAGACGGGGTCGAGAATTCGCTTCGCGAGCTTCAATTGCCGCCGCCCGCAACGCTCGTCCACTACGATCTCAAGATGTCCGCGGGCCAGCCAGTCGAGTTGAGACTCGTCTATCTGAGCGATCGTGACATCGAACCCGACGCCCAAAATCTGATTGGCACAGAGATTAGACAGCGGCTGGAAAATGCGGACGCGATGATTCAGTTGGAGAGGGTTCCGGCATCGTTCGGGTCTTTGAGATTCGCCAGAAATCAGGCACGCATCGCGGAATCGGATGCGCCCATGCTTGATCGACTCGGTGGGATCCTGCGCGAGCAGCCATCGTTGAATGTGGTAATCAACGCAGGCGCGGACAGGGGAGAGACCGATAGCGTTGCCAGCGAGCGCGCTGAGGCAATCAAAGAATATCTTGCGACGAAGTACGGAATCGCTCCTGACAGAATGACGGTCTCGCCTGCCGCAGAGCCTCAACGCGAAACCACACTGATTCTCAAAATGAAAGAGGACAAGACAACCGGATAAGTTCCGGTGCCGGAGGTTTCCCGTAGCTATCTGATGTCTGGAGAATTCATGCTGAAGGCGCTGCCTCCGCTTCAGAGATCTGCTGTTGAGAATGCTCCCTCCCATTGCGCCGCGGCGTGAGATATTCCGAGTGTTTGATGTCTCCCTCGCGCGTCCCCGTAGCGTCGTGAAAGAGCAGGACCGTGTGTGGGTACGGCATTTCTATTCCCGCTTCATCGAGCGCAAGCTTCACGCCTGTTATCACAGCGTCCTTTACCTTCAGCACGCTTGTGTGGCTAGACTCGATCCAGAAGTAAACATCGAAGTTGACGGACGAGGGAGCTAACTCCGCAACGTAAACTCCCGGCGCCGGCTCGCTGAGCACGCCTTCCGTTCGTTCAAGCACCCGGCGAATCGTCTCACGCGCTTCTTCCAAGGAGTCGCTGTAGCCGACCCCGATCGTAAAGCGCAGCCGCCGGTGCGGATAAGCGGTACGAACCAGAATCCCGCTCGTATAGACTTCACCGTTAGGCATCACGGCACGTTCACCATCGGCGGTTCTAAGCCTGGTGGAGCGAACTGTGATCTCCTCGACCGTTCCTTCGTAATCCTTTGTCCTGATGGTATCGCCGACAACGAAGGGCCGCCGCCATAGAAGAAGTATGCCCGCGAAGAAATTCTGCAATACGTCTTTAAACGCGAACCCGATAGCGACCGAAGTGATGCCGAGGCCGGTTATCAAATCGCCCGGCTTAAACGTGGGGAAGATGACGACCGCCGCCACGAAGAAACCAAGCAGAATGACTACGAAAGACACGAGCCGACCCAGAAGGTTTGCGAGCGTCACGTCGAGCCGCGTGCGCTCTCCTGCCGTCAGCAGGATGCGTTTGACGATGCGTCCGGCGAATATGAAAAGCGCGAAGACGACGATGCCGATAATGAGGTACGGGATACGAGAGAGAAACCAGCCGGTAATGTCCGCCAAGGTATTAAAGATAATGTTCGGGTCAAAGCCGCTTGGCGCGTTCTTTGGCGCAGGTTGTTGTAATAGTGTCATTGCTCAATCCTTTCCGGTGGCGCTCACAGAAACAAAAACGAGCTTGCGTCAAAAGTCGGAATGACGAGCCAAACCCATCGTTGAAGATGCGAAAAGACCACTCGACTACAGAAACGGGAGCGGTAGCGACCGCACTCACCGCGCACTGCCGAACCTATAGAAGATATTTAACGACTGCCAGAATCCTTAGAAGCATTGATAAATCGCGATGCCTGTCGCTTGAACACGGTCGCTACCCCGACTCGTTGGGGTTATGTAGGCAGTACATGACTCACGGCGCAAAAGCCTGCCGCAAGCAGTCAAGAATGGGACAGGAAATTTGCGGAGCATAAGAGTGTTTGCGTGAGCAGCCCTGCCAAATCCATATCAATTATTAGCGGACGGTTCGGCGTGACTCATCGTCTGGCGATAGGAAACGTACATGTCTGAGAGGCGATCTGCCGCCGCTGGATCCGAGCGTGCAAGAAGCGTGATGATCTGGTCACGCTCAGTGAGAAGCTTATTCAGACTCTCTAGCTGAGAATGGTTTAGGGCATTCGTGCCGGGCGCTCCGTCCACACGTTCCCGCACGCTGGTGAAAAAGTCGCTCGCCGTCTGTCTTGCCATCTCATATTCGCCACGCCGAGCGTCTATGACGGCGGAAGCCAGAGCGTTCTCGGTCCGGGTCAGGCGAAGCTCCCGCTGCGCTACGTCACGCTGGCTTGCCGTCTCGCGCGCCTTGAGCCACACGGGAACCAGGACAACGAGCAAGATGCCAAGTGCAATCGCGAAGTAAATCCCTATCTTTTTCCAGGGCAGCGATACCCTCTCGCCTTTTGCCGTTTTAAAGCTATGTGTTGCGTGTTTGACTGCGCTCATTAACTTTTCCTCTCAAACATAAGCTGCTCCAAATCGGGCATGAACTCTCAACCATTCGCATCAATAATAGAAACTGTGCATCCCGAGCGAAACAGTATGAACACCCATCCCGCATAGGTGTTTTCCCTTATGCCGTGACGCGACGTCGCTGCTATACTTTTTGCTTCAAGACCAACAAGCTCCGGTTTTCTTTCTTACATACACGGACGCCCTTCCGAGCCGTCACCAGAGGTCGTAAACATGGGCATACGCTGGCGGTTATTGATACTGGCAATCGGCGTCGCCATTCCGCTGGCGGTCGTTGGGGTGCTGGATCTGCGTGCCATGTGGCGGGTCAACCGCGAGCAGTTGGATGAAAACGTGAAGCAGCAGGCTGAGCTGGCGGCGGTCGCTTTCGAACGGTGGATGGACGCCCAGCGGCAGCCGCTCACGACCGTCGCAGCCATAGTTTCCGAACGAGGGACACGCGCTTTCGAGCTTGGAGAGAATTTGCGCTACTCCGTCCAGACACGCCCGCATTGGATTGACCTTCAAATTGTGAGCGCGGCTGGGAAAACTTTACTGGCTCAACCAGCGGTGTCCGAGCCTCTGCCGTCCGCTCTTGTGGAGCACCTTTTGGTGGAAGTGCGGCAGCGCAACTCGTGGACGGTCGTGACAGACCGAACGAAAGATGAGGCACGCCCAATTTTTATCATCGCGGCCCCAACGAAAGATGGCGGTGCAATCATAGCGCGGCTTGACGGAGCGGCGATGGCCGAGCTTTTCAGCGGCGTGCACATCTCTGGCCGCAGTGTTATCGGCATCTTTGATTCAGAGGGCCGCGTTCTTTACCGAAAGCAGACAACAGAGACCCCCGTTGACACTAACGTCAGCGGCACACCTTTGCTCAGCGCCCTCGGAGATGAGCGTCAAGCGGCTCTGGGTGACAATCAGTCAGCTGTTATTGAAGTCGAAAGTCCTTACGACGGCGTGCGTCGCGTGTACGGGATAGCTCGCGCAGGGGCGACTGATTGCGTGGTGATAGTTGGCATCCCAAGCGCGGCATTGTATGAGCCTGCGCGCCGCCAACTCACACGCCAGCTCTATTTCAGCCTGCTGGCGCTCTGCTGCGCGGTGATCGCCGCGCTTATCATGGCGCGCGGCATAGTGCTTCCAGTGCGCCGTCTGCGCGTGGCGGCGCAGGCGCTCGGCGCCGGCGACCTGAAGGCTCGTGCTCCCGCTCGGGGACGCGGGGAGCTGAACGAGCTCGGCTCGGTCTTTAATCGAATGGCCGAACAGATAACCGAGCGTGAAGAGAGGCTGAAAGAACTCGACCGCCTTAAATCGGAATTCGTCTCGAGCGTCTCACACGAACTCAGGACGCCTTTGACGACCATCAAGACGCTGACGCGTGTGCTGCAAAGGGGTGTTCAAACCGAAGCAGAGACTCAGGAATATCTTGAAACGATTGCGGCCGAGTGCGATCGCCAGATCGACTTAGTCTTAAACCTGCTCGACCTCTCGCGTATCGAATCCGGAGCCTATAAAGTTTCTATCTCAAGAGTCAGCGTGGCTGAAATCATCGGCAGTTGCCTAATGACGGAGCGCCATGCCGCGGAGGCGCGCAATCAGAATCTCACGGCCGACCTACCAGACCATCTGCCGGATGTTCTGGCCGATAAAAACGCCTTGCGTCGCGTGCTCCGCAGCCTTATTGAAAACGCCATCAAGTACACGCCCGATGGCGGGCGAATCGTTGTCAGCGCAGGCAGGGCGGGCCCGGGCGAGGTGGGAATCAGCGTCAGTGACAACGGTTGCGGCATCAGTGCGGAAGATTTGCCGTTCATCTTCGAGAAGTTCTATCGCGGTCGTCCTGCTTATGACGATAACTCGAGTACTAAATCGCCGGACGCGCGTGGGGAAATTCCGGGCGTTGGACTTGGTCTCTATCTCACGCATACTATCGTCGAACATCTGGACGGACGCATCACAGTTGAAAATAATCCTGGGGGCGGAGCTACCTTTAGAGTTTATATACCCGCGTGGAATGAAGAGAGTGAGTGGGACAGTTTGAAAGAGAGTAATAGAGATGTTGAAGCGGTTGCTCGTGGTTGACGATGAGCCGAATCTTTTGCGCGCCGTCGCGGTCTGTTTGCGCTCGGAAGGTTATGACGTCCAGACCGCTCGCACGGGTGCGGAGGCTCTCTTGCGCCTCGCCGAAACGGTGCCCGATTTGATTGTCAGCGACATACGCATGCCGGGGATGGATGGCTACCAGCTGGCGCGTCAAATCCGCACCTCGTCACGCACGGCCCTGGTGCCCATCGTCTTCCTGACGGCCAAAGACGAGACGGCTGACCGCATCGAAGGCTTTCGCGCGGGCGTGGACGCTTATCTGACTAAACCTTTCGAGCCGGACGAACTGGTCGCAGTTATCACTAATATCCTCACGCGCGTCGAAAGAACTCACGCCGAGATTGCAAGGCTCGTAGGCACAGAGCATGCGCAACATGAACCCGTCTCGCTTCAGGACGAGGACTTAACGGAAGCAGAGGAGCGTATTGCCGTCGCAGTCGCGCGCGGTCATTCCAACAAGGAGATTGCCGCCGAGTTCGAGATCAGCGTCCGCACCGTAGAGAATCACATCAGTCATATCCTTGCCAAAAAAGGCTTCGGCAATCGTGTCGAGATTGCGCGTTATGTTATGGAGCGCGAGCGTTCAGAGTAAGGCCTTTCCATTCTCTTCCTCCAAATCAGTAACTGATGGGTGAAAACACTTACACCGAATAAGTGTTCATACTGTCGTTTTGGCAGGCCCTCCTTTCCTACAATAAAACGTCAGTAATTCCGATCAGAAGGAGGAAGATCAAAAGAGAGATGTTCAATAAGATAAGAGATAATTCAATTCGCTCACTACTACTCTTCGCACTGTTTACTTGCATGTTGACGGCGCCAGCCGTTTTAGCGCAGGAACAGGGCGCGCAATCACAGGATGTGAAGACAGAGATCGTGCAGGCGAAAGCAGTCAGCAGCAATCAGGCTCCGGCATCGGTATCGCTGCAGCCGAGGTGGGCGGACTACAAAGGCGTCCGCATCGGTACGGGCATGGACGAGGTGCGCGATGTGCTAGATGGCTTGAAAGAGAAGGGTAAGGTTCAGGATCTCTTCGTAATCTCGGATTCGGAAACCGGGCAGGTCTTTTATGACGAAGAAGGAAAGGTCAAAGCTATCGCTGTAAATTACTTCGACAGCCAAAAAGCGCCGAATGTCCTGGCCGTTTTCGGCGAAGAGGTTCAGGCTAAAGCGGATGGCTCGCTATACAAGCTGGTGCGATACCCCGACGCCGGCTACTGGGTAGCTTACAGCCGCACCGCCGGAGATGCACCGCTCGTCACGGTGACCATCCAGAAGATGTGAAAGCGATAACATAATCACCAACACTACGATTCTATGCTTCGGTGGGGAACACTTCCCGTCGAAGCATCTTGTTTTATGCCTGCGCCTCCGGTGATCACAGGTCGAATTTTAAGTTTGAGATTTTTCTTTCCTAGTGATTCGTGCAATTCGCGAACGGACCACGAAACAACACGAAAGCTAGACAAAGCCACACGAAACGAGTTGATTTTTCGTGTGATTTAGAGCGCAGTAATTGCACTTTCATCAGCCGAAAAGCATTCCTCAAAACAGGCGGGCTGCGGTTAGAATTTTGAAAAGAAATTTCCTTGACAGCTTGACCACGCTGACTATAATCACGGGAAATTACCAATTAATGGTTAGTTGAATCTCGCACAGCCAGCCACTAATTTGTGCCAAAAGTTGACAGGAGCATCTTCGCACTCCACATCGTTCACCGAATTTTGGCCCCCACCAAGATCATATGTTGAGTCTGATATTGTAGTCTGACTTAACAAAGGGTTTCTGCAACACTGCAGAAGGGATCAAGCACATGCCCCGGCAGCCACACCATCAGCGGCGGGCAAATTCAGAAGTCCAATCTCATCATTTACATCTCCGCCCTGAGCTTTATTCAATCCACAAGCAGGCGAAGAAGACGCGTCGGCGCGGCCTCGTTCGTGAGGTGACGCGACAATCGCTAACACGGCGGGTGAGAACTCTGCCTGAGCGCCGCCGAGCAGTCTCCATCTGCAATTTTTCAGTGACATTAACTAATCTTCAAGAGTCGAAGATTAAGGATATACACAGATGCCGGATCGGTATTGATGAAAGGAGTTTTGGCTACTAGAGACACCAAAGCGAAAGCCCCTGCCGGGCCATTCCCATAGCAACGGCAGGAGCCCAGGTGACGAGAACATAACTGCCGCACTGACGCGCGATAACAGCAATGCCTCTACCTAATTGAGGCATTATAGTGCGTCATGCGGTCATCACCAACCACCTACTAGAAAAGGAGATGCCCGACATGAAGAAAAAAACTTCCCATGTCCAGACAAATCGTAAGAAACAACATCCTTCCGCTCTCAACAGTGAAGAGCCGCGCGATCCCACGGCCACTGAGAACGAAGGGAAGCAGCCTGGCACTTCTCGCAGCCGCCGTTCCTTCTTAGGCAAAGTCACAGCCGCCGCCCTGGCCGCCAGTGTGCTGGGTATTCCGAAGCTCACCACCGGACAAGAAGAGGTGCAATATCTGCCGGAACAACCGGAATACGTCGGCCCGCCCGTTCAACAATCATGCGTGACCGGATGCGATATTGAAATCCAAACACCCGTGCAACGCGCCAACACCGCACTCGGCAAGCGAGTACGCGCTGCCATCTTCGAGCGCTTTCAGGGCATTCCGCCGCACCCGTGCAACGGTGACGAAACGCTCTACAAAAATCAGAATTACATCGGCAGCTTCACCAAGGCACTGAGGAAGATTAACAACCTCGGCGAGGTTGACCCGGTGGCCTATTGTTCTCTGCTCAACGCCATCAGATCGGGCAACCCTGCGCACTTCAATGCGATTCAGCTAGGCTGTAATCCCTGCATGACTGCGTCGGGGTATGAAATGGCGATGGCCCAACAGGCCGAACAATCAGGAGCCTACAGCGCTCAATACTATGAATCTCAGTCCAGTGTACCGGCTTCGCAAGGTTCCACCTCGGAGAACAATGAATACACTGCAGCCGAACAAGCAGCCCTTTACGACGGCCCGGAGCAAACGGCCAGTCAGGAGAGCGCCGACCAATCAGCCGCAGCCGCTTCGCAATCACAGCATGTGCCAACCGAAGAGACGGCGCGCCTGAGCAGTCTCGGCGTGCTGGCCGCTGCGGTGCAGCGTCGTCTGATCAATCCGCAAACCGGTTATGAGCTGGTAAGTATTGACTTGCAGCAGCTGGCCACCCCGGCAGCTCCGGCCTTCGCCAGCGCGGATGAGACGGCGGAGATGGCCGAGTTGTACTGGCACGCTCTCGCGCGTGACGTGCCTTTCATCCAATACAACACGAACGGCACGATTGCTTCCGCCGTTTCGGATCTGAACACCAGGTTCAAGTTCTATTCCGGCATGCCGCAGTTCGAGATCGTGCCGCCGGGAAGGACGCCGCGCAAGAATCCGCGCGGATTTCCGACCAGTCCGATGACGCCGCTCGGACAGGTTCCTGGCCCGGGCAACAATATTACGCCCGGCACCATCTTTCGCAGCTTTACCAAAGGCGACCTGATGGGGCCATATCTCTCGCAGTTTATCGTCCGAGACATCCCATACGGCAGGCAAACTATCTTCAACACGCTGCAACCGCTCGCCCCGGGCATCAATTACATGACCAACCAGACCGACTGGCTGAATGTGCAGAAGGGCTGCCTGCCTGCTCCGCCAGCGCTTCTGGGAACTCGACGCCGCATCGTGAATGGCCGCGATCTGGCGAGCTACGTCCAGATTGACGCCATCACGCAAGCCTTCTGGAACGCTTTGTGGCTCATCATCATGGTGCCGGATGCAGCGCGGCTCGACGGCGGCGGCCTCGGCATACCTTTCGACCCGAACAATCCTTATCTCGGCAACTGCACGCAGGAAAATTTCTTAGCTTTCGGGCCGGGTCACGTCGTAGCGCTGCTCAATCTGGCAGCTTACGTCGCGCGCAGAGGCACGTGGTACAACAAGTGGCAAGTCCATCGCCGGTTGCGACCGGAGGAGTTCGGCGGGCGGGTTCACTTCACGCTGAAGAACATCAAGCAGTACCCGTACAACACGACTCTCATGCACAGCTCGACAGCTCTGCCGTTGATAGCGGCGCAGACGGGCGGCAACTACTTCCTGCCGCAGGCGTTTCCCGAAGGCTCGCCCATCCATCCGTCATACACAGCCGGACACGCAACCCTTTCCGGCGCTTGCGCGACCATTCTCAAGGCGTTCTTCAACGATCAGGCGCTTGTTCCGAATCCTGTCCAGACGGACGCTAGCGGCAACCTCGTCCCCTACACAGGGCCGGATGCCAATCAACTGACCGTCGGCGGAGAGTTGAATAAGCTCGCCGGAAACATCGGCATCGGGCGCCACTACGCCGGAGTGCACTGGCGCACCGACTTTACGGCTTCCATGCTGCTCGGTGAAGACTTTGCCGTCCACATGCTCGAAGATTGGGGATTCACCTACAACGAGAATTTCGCGGGGTTCTCGTTCACAGACTTCCGTGGCAAGAAGCGCACGGGCATCGGGAAGAAACGAATTTAGGAAATTGCAGTTCTGCACGGGGCGTTCTTTCAAGGAAGAGAACGCCCCTGCTATGCCTAACGCCATGAGCAAACTTGAGATTGATGCTAAGTACAATACTTTGAAAAGAAAATGCCATAAAAGAGACTTAGCATAAATCACTGCCTCCGGATTACTTACCATCCCCTAAAAACTGCGGTTCCCCGTGCTGACATCGGTGGCTTCTGCCAAGCGAACTAATGCGAACCAACGGGAGGAATAAGTCATGAACGTGCAATCCGCTCTCTACAAAAAGGGGCTATCGTTTTTACTCATTTGTTCGGTCTGCTTGTTATTCAATAATCCCGGCAGCGTCAGTACATCTCACGGAACACCGAATCGGCAAGAGACACAAATCCAGTCACAGGAAGACGGTCAGCCAGTAGAGTATGTGGTGATTCTGCTGCCTGCTCCCGCGCAGCTTACCGATTCCGCAGGACAAGGCGTCGGGGTCGGGCAATCGGTGGGGACAGGACGAATTGCTGGTGCGCCTTCTCCTGAGGAAACTCATGCCGTGCTGTGGCCGCAGGGTGGAGGCCCGGGCATAGACCTGCATCCGACAGGTTTCCGTTACTCGGCGGCGCTCGACACGGATGGAGTGCGGCAGGTCGGACAGGGGAATGGGCCGCCGACGCAATTCCAAAGGCACGCTCTGTTGTGGAGCGGCATTGCTAACGGCTACGTTGATTTGCATCCGGCGGGCAACTGGACTGATTCGACTGCCAGAAGCATCGCGGGCGACCAGCAAGTCGGCAACATCAACTTCTACTTCCAGGGAAACGAATCGTCGCCCTTCAGCCTCGTGCATGCCGCTTTGTGGCGTGGTACACCATCCAGCGTTGTTGATTTGCATCCTTCCATCAATGGCATCAGCCGTAGCTATGCCAACACCACTGACGGCAGCCAGCAGGTCGGCTATGGCTACTTTGCCACTTCTGGTAATACGACTCCATATCGCGCCTTGCTCTGGTCGGGCACGGCCGCGAGCGCCGTCGTGCTCCATCCCAGCGGCTTCACGCATTCGTTCGCTGAAGGCGTCGGCGCGGGCCAACAAGTCGGTTATGCATTCAACACGTTGCAAGGCGACGGATACGCTCGCGCCCTGCTGTGGCGAGGCACAGCAGCCAGCGTTGTCAACCTACATCCGGCCGGATTTCTTGCGACTTCGGCTTTAGCCACCAACGGCAGCCAGCAGGTCGGCTTTGGCGGCACTCCTGCCAACCCGCAGCAGTCGCACGCACTTCGCTGGTCGGGGACGGCGGCCAGCGTCATGGATTTACACTCATTACTTCCGGCGGAATTCAGCCAGGGCAGTTCTATTGCGTATGACATAGATGCCTTAGGGAATATCACAGGCCTGGCCCAGCGACCGGACGGCTCTACGATTGCCGTGCTGTGGCGCAGAGGCCCCTCAGCGCCCAACGCCGCGCCGAGTGTGCAACTGATGACTCCGACCAGTGGCCAGCTTTTTTACGGTAACGCGCCTATTCCGATGATGGCGCAGGCATCGGATACCGATGGGACTATCGCGCAGGTCGAGTTCTTCGTGGAGAATAAATCTGTCGGCACGATCAGCGGTGCTTCTGGCGGGACTTATGAATTCAACTGGCCGATGTCTGTCCGCCGCCCCGGAAAATATCGCATCCGGGCGCGGGCGATGGATAATCTGGGTGCTAGTTCGTGGTCGCAAATGGTCATGGTCAGAATTATTCCGCGATGACTTGCGCATCTGGTAGGTTTCAAAAGGTCGCTTCCGATAAGCTCGGGCACGGCGCGCTGCTCATCATTGATCTGTCGCTGCGGAAAATCCTTTCCGAGCTCGAGCTTATTTCGGTGTGGTTAGTTTGAGCGGGACCAGGAGTTGGAAGGCTCGTCGTGAATTTGTTATCAGCTACC
This sequence comes from Pyrinomonadaceae bacterium, assembly GCA_963702045.1. Taxonomy (GTDB): domain Bacteria; phylum Acidobacteriota; class Blastocatellia; order Pyrinomonadales; family Pyrinomonadaceae; genus JACMLC01. The sequence continues at coordinate 1,010,480 of OY969701.1, read as the reverse complement.
AAGTTCCAGCCAGTCCTGTATCCGTTTAGCATCGTCATCCGACATGGGGCCGAGTTGGTCAACCACCTCAGTGACTTCGCGCTTCAACTCATTACTGCTCGAGGGATTCGGATCTTGAGGCACACGGTGTCCGTTATTTCTCGCTCTGGATTCAGTTTCTACCTGCCGCGCGCGCTCATCGCCTGAAACGTTCGCTTTACCTTCCCTTCGATTTTCCCCTTCAAATTCAGACACAGGATACCGCGGAGTGTTGTGTATGATTGCCGCACCCGCCATAAATTCTCATCCCCTCGTTCGATCTTCAATCAAATACAGAGGAGTGACCGTCCATCTAATTGGTCGGTCACTCCGCTGATGTGTGACCGGAGGAGCATGAACCTACGGTAACAGCGCTACAAACGGCAGAAGCTCCTTCAAGAGTGAACTCAGAGGGGACGACCTCACACTTTAAGAGAACGCTTTGCCGTAAAATAGAATACTGAGTTTCAGATGATTCGAGATACAGCGGAAACACCCACACAGGATAGGTGTTTCCACTCATCACAAAGAGAATAAGTAATACCTACGATGAGTGGGAATTAGCCCTATCGGTACTTGGGCAGTTTGAAAATAAGGCGATATAACGCCGAAGGCGTTCGCAAATTTCAGCCCAGGGTTTGCTTTGAAACCCTGGGTCCAAAACGCACGATGAAATTTCTTCGCAACTCTGAAACGAGTTGCGAAAGGTCTCGAAAGGAACGAAGACTTAACCCTTGCAGGGTTGCGAAGAACAGTGAATGACACGCTTCTCCCCCAGGGTTGCGCGGCGCAACCCTGGGCTACTGTTTGCGAACGCCTTCGGCGTTACATCTGCCGCGCTTAATTTTCCTTCAGTTTGGCTGGCCCCGATTCCCAGCCGCCGTTCGGCTAAGTGATCCGCCGCCTTGCTGGTCGGGATTTTTTCAGTCTCCGCTATCGTGAGGACGTTGAGCAATGTGTCGTAAATCTCTTCCACCTTCGCAGCCGCACGCTGACGCTCCCACCCAAGCGCTCCGATGCAGACGTTAATAACCCCGCCGGCATTTGCAACGTAGTCGGGTGCGTACAGAATGCCGCGCTCTGAGAGCATTTCACCGTGATGATCTTCCTGGAGCTGGTTGTTCGCAGCGCCCGCCACGATCTCAACTTTCAGCTGCGGTATCGTGTGATCGTTAATGATGCCGCCGAGCGCGCAGGGGGCGAAGATGTCTGCGCTCACGTCGTAAATCTGTCCGGGAACAACGGCGTCCGCATTGAAATCATGAACGAGGCTTTTTATTCGCATGAGGTCAAGGTCTGTGACGATAAGATTGGCTCCTGCTTGATGCAGTTCTCTTGCAAGGTAATAGCCGACGCTGCCGCAGCCCTGGATGGCAACTGTCTTGCCGGATATATCGTCTGTGCCCCAGCGGTATTTCGCAGAGCCTTGGATGGCGCGAAAAACTCCATGCGCCGTCATCGGCGACGGACTGCCTGAGCGACCTTCCAATCCGACGACATGCTTAGTCTCCATTGAGATGTAGCCCATGTCATCGGTCGTCGTCGCCACATCCTGCGCGGTGATGTAAGAGCCGCCGAGCGTTTCGACGAAACGCCCGTGTGCACGAAACAGTTTTTTCCTATTAAAAATCTTTTCAGGAGTAAAGATGACGGATTTGCCGCCGCCGAGAGGCAGCCCCGCCAGCGCATTCTTGTAAGTCATTCCACGCGCCAGACGCAATACATCCGTCAATGCCTCCTGATCGTCGCGGTAACGCCAGAGACGTGTTCCGCCAAGCGCAGGACCGAGCGAAGTGTTATGAATTGCGATGATTCCCCGATAGTCCGCCGCTTCGTCACGCGCAAGCATGACCCGCTCATACTCGCCGTTTTTGATTTCACAAATCTCCATAAGATAGCTTTCGGTAAAGAAATGAATTTGATCTTGTATTGCCGTCGTTGACGGTATTTAACGAGCAAGAGCTGCTGCGATTGTTTCCCTGGCGCCGGCTTAATTTTTAGGAGGAGTCCGGCTCCGGTGACAATCGCAGCGGCTTTGCGGCTAAGTACTTAGCTCGTCGTTAATTTAGAGGTATATGTCGAGGTTTGCGAGAGTGTGATTACTCAAACCTCGTAGGTAATAACACTCATCTGATGTTCCCGCTATTCCGCAATTTATTAGAGAATAACCGCCCTTTAGGAGTAATCACTTATGCGAGGTAAGTAAATCCACTCTTACGCGCATTCGATGGGAGGACTAAACTTGGAATCTTTATCATCGCACTCATCGCTGTGGAGCAGGGCCTGGACCAATGAAAGAACTGCTGGCAGATCGTTCCGAGAGACTGCGCGAGTTCTTTCATCTCAAGAATGACACAAACTTGCTCCTGTTCGAGGCAGCGGAGTTTCGTGGTCGTCCGGCGAACGCTGAGCAGCTCGCGCGTTTCAACATCGAATGGCACGTGATTCCTTCTGCGGCAGCAGTTCCCCTCGATGATGTTTATATGGAGCGGCTCTACCCGAAGGCCCCGAGAGATTTTAACCAGTCTAGCGGGCACAAGCAGAGTTACCGCGAGGCACTCGTCAGCGGTCACAGGAAACATCAAGGCCACATCATTGGCGTTGAAACTACACCGAAACCGCGATACCTTCCGGGCAATCGACAATTCTACGGAACCCTCTACGGCTTTGATGCCACGGCCGATCCCTTTGATTCGTACATATCGCGCGCAGGTCTGTCCAACAGCACGCGCTATGATCACAACTATCTGTCGTTGCGTGAATTCCTTCAGGTCGTCAATAAAGAGTGGCGCGAGCAGTCACTCATGCCGCAAGGTTATCGCCTCACGATCTGCCCGCCGGCCGTCTTCAATCTCATCGGCACAATCTTTCACCGTGAATGGAGCGAGACTGAAACACTGGAGATGGGCTTCTACCGCGACACTCATGGCAGTGCAACCTGCTTTGAGGTAGGCTCTACCGGCCCGGGAGATTTTTCATACATCAGTGAAGTTGAAGGAAAGAGCGAATGGGCGCTGGCGGGCTTTCGTCTTGCTCTGGTGCCGGAATAAACGCTGGTAGTTTCGTACTCGGTAAAAGCAGGTCCTGGTGTCAAATTGGTGGTAGTGGTTTCAGTTTCAAAAACAACGTTCCCGCAAAGACGCAAAGAAATCTGCAATGATAGGGGTATGGCTCAACAACTTTGCGTCTTTGCGCCTTTGCGGGAAATTCTTTTTCTAATCATGTACTTTACGGAATTTCAACCTGAACCACTACCAAATTGGCCGGCGTCTTGTATAAAGTAGTTCTTCCGCCGCAGCATGGCGCCGTTGATTCACAGGCTAAAGAAGGCTGAACGCAGGCCAACAATGATTTGGAGAAGATGGAACCAGCTCTCGTCATATTTGTATTGTTCCTGATCGGCGCGATGCTGACAGTCGCCGTTCGGACTATCCGCATCGTGCCGCAGGCGACCGTAATGATCGTCGAACGCCTCGGCAAATTCTATAAGTTGGCGGACAGCGGCCTCAACGTTCTCGTTCCGTTCATCGACAAGCCGCGAGGCGTTTATTGGATGGATCTCGAACCCGGTTTGACTTCCATTGACTTGCGCGAACAGTTTCTCGACATGCCCCTCCAGGCCGTTATCACGCGAGACAATGTTCATATCGTCGTAGACGCGGTTGTTTACTGGCAGATCACGGAGCCTTTGAAATCCGTGTACGAGGTGGTCGACTTGATCGGCAGTATCACTCAAATGACCGTCACCGGGCTGCGCAGTGTCATGGGAGACATGGATTTGGATCAATGCCTCTCTTCGCGTGTGGAAGTAAACGGCAAACTGCGACTGATACTGGACGAGGCGACGGACAAATGGGGCGTTAAGGTGATGCGCGTTGATGTAAAGAACATCAACCCTCCAGAGAACGTGCGCCTCACGATGGAAAAGCAGATGACGGCGGAACGAACGCGCCGCGCGCTCGTGCTCCAAACGGAGGGGGAAAAGCAGGCCGCCATCACGCGCGCAGAGGGCCAGAAACAAGCTTCCATCACACGTTCGGAAGGAGAGAAGGAGTCTGCCATTCTGCAAGCGGACGGTTCGGCGCAAGCGCGTCTCATAAACGCCACTGCCGAATCCGAAGCCATCACGCTCGTGTCGCAGGCGATGCTCGGGCACGGCAACCCGGCGCATTACCTGATCACCAGGAGCTACGTCGAATCCCTGCGTGACATGACGCGCACCGACAACTCAAAAATAATCTTCATGCCGGTCGAAGCTTCGAGCATGTTATCGAGCGTCGGCGCGATCAAAGAGACGCTGTCTCAATCCGGAGAAGAGACTCAACGAAACTCTGAATAAGTCATGGGAACGCTGGCGCTCAGACAATGGGAAACGTGCAGTCGGGAAGGGGACCCTGTCCCCGCCTAAGAAACACAGCTCGATATCTTTAGAGGCGAATGGGTTCGCATCTTAAGCGGGGACAGAGTCCCCTTCCCGACTGCGTGTTGCTGGAGGGTATTCAATCCAGAAGAAACCGATTTTGATATTTGCGTAAAAGACGATTATGGGCGTGGTGCAAAGAAAACTATCCGGGACCTTTAAAGACTTTTTCGACTCGGAAAAGTCGAGCGGCATTCTGCTCATCATCTGCACTGCTCTTTCTCTCGTGCTTGCCAACTCGCTTATCGGTGCAAACTACTTGAGCGTTTGGCAGACGAAAGTCGGCGGCTTAAGCGTCGAGCACTGGATCAACGACGCGCTGATGGCGGTCTTTTTTTTGCTCATCGGCCTGGAGCTCGAGCGCGAGCTCTATAACGGTGAACTATCGGATTTTAGAAACGCGCTGCTCCCTATTTTCGCCGCCATCGGCGGCATCTGTTTGCCTGCGCTGATTCATTTCTCCCTCAATGCCGGAACACCGACGCAGGCCGGAATGGGCATTCCGATGGCGACCGACATCGCTTTTGCCTTAGGCGTGCTCGCTCTTCTTGGGAAACGAGTTCCGGCTTCTCTAAAAGTCTTTCTGACTGCGCTCGCCGTGATGGACGACTTGGGGGCTATCATAGTTATCGCTGTTTTTTACACGGCCCAGTTCTCCCTTGCCTACCTGCTCGGCGCGCTAGCGGTTTTTGGTATGCTCGTAGCGCTCAACCGTTTCTTTCATGTTATGTCGCTGGTCCCTTATGTCGTGGGCGGGGCGCTGATGTGGTTTCTGATGCTCAAATCCGGCGTCCACGCGACGATTGCAGGAGTTCTGCTGGCGTTTGCGATTCCATTTTCCGCCAAAGAAGATGACGCGGAATCGCCTTCGCACCGGCTCGAACATTTTCTGCACAAGCCGGTCGCGTTTGTCATCCTGCCAATTTTCGCGCTCGCGAACACGGGCATCGTCATCGGCACGGGCTGGGCGCAGAACTTAACGAGCGCCAACAGTTCAGGCATCATTGGTGGTCTGGTCCTGGGCAAGCCGCTGGGTATCATTTTTTTAAGTTTCGTAGCGGTCGCTGTCGGCATTTGCCGGCTTCCGCTGGATCTGAACTGGCGGCACATTTTCGGCGGGGGACTGTTGGGCGGTATCGGCTTTACGATGTCCATCTTCATCACGAATCTGGCTTTCGTCGGAAATTCGGAGGTAATAAATGCTTCGAAGATGGCGATCTTGCTGGCATCTTTAACCGCAGGGACAATCGGATTTCTGTGGCTCAAACTCTTCGGTCGTCCGACCTCATCGGACATGGACATGGACACCATGGATTTCGATGATGTCGAAGCGTGACCGGCCGGCTAAAGTGGTGACGGAGCCGTCTATCCCGCGATAGGCAGGCCACTGCGTCATCGGAGGAACTTGTATTCACGGCTCGGCAAAATGTTGTGATGGAACTTGGTTTCTTTTTGGGGAGGCTCGGCTGCGACCGGTGAGGTCGGCTCGTTGTTGTTGTCCAGTATTACTATAATAGTGGACAAGGAATGAGCCCGGTACGAATCTGGTGCGAATCTGGTGCGATTTCTTATTCCCCTTCGCGCGACTTGCCGCATGCTGCCTCTTCTCGAATAGCCATAAATTATTGAAACTGTGAGCTCGCGCTCTCTACTTCATAGTAGCGCGGATAACTGAGCCCTTGTAGAACAAATAGCCGCCAGTTTTCATACTGGCGGCTATTGCGCGATTCTACGAATCGAGTTTCAGAAAGTGATGATCGTGAGAATCGGCTTAGTGGTTTTGCTCCTCTTCAAGCCGACGCTTGATCATGAGTTCAGCCAGTTGCGGGACGACTTCCCAGGCGATTTCTTCGACCACCTTTGTGGACATCAACTCAACCGCGCGTCGGGCGATCGCGTCGATTGCCTCGGGTGACAATTGATCGAGCGTGATTTGGCCAGTCTGAGCTTGCTGGGGAGTTGCGGTTTCGTTCACCGGTTCAGCACTCGCTGTATCTAACTGCGGCTCAACCAGGACTGGCAGCGTCGGCTCGGAAGATGCTTCGAACATTTCCGGTTCGCGAGATGCTTCGAACGTTTGCGGCTCGGGAGATGCTTCAAACGCATGCGGCTCAGAAGACGCTTCAAACATTTCCGGTTCGGGAGATGCCTCAAACGCATGCGGTTCTTGCACCGGTGCTGCCTCGACCATCGGTTCTGCGAACACGGCTTCCGCACCAGCTGACTCGTAGACCGGCATCACTGGCACATCGTCAAGATCCTGTGTCGGCAATGGCGTTGCAGCGATAGATGGAGCAACTGCGGGCTCGAATGGCTCGCTGTGACCAGCTGCCGGTGCTTCGTCCCAGATATCCAGAACGAAGTCATCGGTGTTGGTGCGCGGAGACGCCGCTTCCATCTCACCGAGATCAAGAAGTGTGTCGTCCCCTATCGCGGGTTCGACCGGACGCACGCCGGCGGCGAATTGTGGTTGATGTAGTTGCTCGCTCTGCCCAGCGGCTTCTGAAACAAACGAGGTGTCTTGCATATTCACTGAGGCTGTTTGATTGAGACTGAGACCGGGGATTCTCTGATTCAGATTGATTCCCGCTTCCTCCAAATCGGATGCGGTTAGGGGGGTGGTCGGGCGCTGGTGGCTGCTGGATGTCCGGTTCAAACTAAACTCGCCGGCCGGCGTCGCTTCGATCATCCCATCGTCGAGGCTGGGATCCGTGAACGAGTCGGCTCGGTCAGCTATGCCGAGGGCTTCTGCCCGGATCGGCGTTTCTTCGGCGCTCGATTCCCCGAATGCTTCCCACGGATGTGGCTCGCTCGGAGTCTGGTGACGCACTTCAGCTACCGCCGGTCGCGTCAAATCCTTAGTTGACTCCTCGTCATCGGCCGCAGACTTGCCGCCCAGCAGCGCGCCCACTTTGCTCACGAGCTGACGTATGGATTGGAAGGGTTTAGTCAAATGATCATCCGCGCCTACTCTGCGCGCCTCCGCCTCATTGAAGGGCTCGAACGACCCGACAAGAAGCATGACTGGGATGTGACGAAAACGCTCGTTGCGTTTCACAAACTCGCATACTTCATAGCCGTTGAGGCCGGGCATATGAATGTCAGCCAGTACGATATCGGGCGTCAGGTCTTCGATCTTCTCGACAGCAAGATCACCATTGCCGACGGTCACAACTTCAAAACCCTCGTCGGCAAACGTGAGATTAACTACTTTCTGGATGGTTATAGAATCATCCGCAAGCAGAAGTCTGCGTCCCGTTCCCAATTGCTGACTCCTTCATTTTTCTGAGGTGAGCGCCACCAGCAGGACTGCCAAAGCGCATTAGAACTGAATGGCGCGGGGCGTATAGCAATCTGCTCAAGCGTTTGCAGACGCTATCGAAAACCTAACACCCTGTGTAAGAGGGCGTCAAGCGAATTTTTTCCCAGCATTTAGGACGGTTGAAGGCGAATGGTGAGTTCAAACCGAAGGATATGGGTTAAGAGCCAAATCGGCTTTTTAAGTGTTGGTCCGCGCACGTCTTACGCGAATTCTCAGAACACCTCAGCACGCTAGTTCCGGTTCGATACAACCAGGTCGTCCGGCGTGTTGTCTTTCCCATCCATTCCCGACGACCGCAGTGTGAAGCCGGTTTGAGTGCCTTCGTAAATGTAGGGCTTGTGCCATGGGTCAACGCGGACTATACGCGGCAGGTACCGCGGATTGAGGTGGTCGATCAAAGCCGATTCGCTTTTCGATTCGACATAAAAGCCGCGTTCGCGTTTGAACGCTTCGAGCGCGGTTGCGACTGACTCGAGTTCCGCTTTGGCGCGCTCAGCTTTTTCTGCGTTCACCGCGCGCATCAACGTGTCTATGTTCTCCCACTGATTATCACCCGTACGAATTTCCGCGACTCGCCATTTGTCGTCGTCGCCTTTTTCCAATCGGAACGCGGTTTCGATCTGCGCTACCACGACGGCGGACGAACCCATCGCCGACACTTCTTTCACTCGCACCGCGTCAGACGGCAAGTTGATACCCGCCACACGCGCGATCAGGCGCCGAGCTTCTTTCGGACTGAGGTCAGCCGCTGCATTAGCAACGAAGCAGGTGACCAGTACCGCGATGGTGAAAAAAGCGACGATGGCGATGTTACGTTTCATAGCAAGTGAACTTTCTATTTGACTGAAAAGATTTTGGAAACCGCCTTGCCTTCGAACCAGGCCCGAACGCGTATCGCTTCGGGAGCCATCGTCGCGACGTCAAAATGTTTGCCGTCGGCATTGACGAACTTTTCAAAAGGTAAGTGAACGGTCTGACCCGTGGCAAGATCTCCAACCTCTGCGTAGTAGTGTCCTTTTACGAAGACGGTCACTCCAGGATACGTAAACGAGTCTTTGTTGGTCAGATCAACGCCGGCTTTCGAAGCAGTAATCTCTGGATTGATCTCGACGAAACGAGGTGGTGTACAGCTCAGGACGGAGATGACGAGCAGCAGTAAGAGTCGAGACGAAACTGGTCTGAAGTGGCTGCAGAACATCTCGGATCGAGGCTGCGCGACTCGGACTACGAAGCCGCTTTGGCAATCAGCATGCGAAGCATTATCTGAAGCTGCGCGGTCGTAAACGGCTTTGGAAGAAAGACCACCGCACCGGCTGCGAAGCTGTCCGACGACAATTTGGGATTCTGTTCGGCCGTCATCATCATCACGGGAATCTTCATCAGGCGTTTCTCGGTTCGCATATAACGAACCAGCTCCGGTCCCTGGATATGAGGCATAACGACATCGAAGATACCGGCGATGAAACTGGCGTCGGACTGAAGGATCTTGTAAGCCTCACGACCGTCTCGGGCCGGCACTACTTCGTATCCCTCCTTCTCGACAATGGCTGTGACCAGGCGAAGGATCGCGGGGTCGTCGTCTGCTACCAATATTTTCTGCTGTGCGGTTTGAGAATTTTCCGTTGACACCTTTGCTATTTCTCCCTCTGATTTAGACCTCTACGGCCCTGCTCGACTCGTCCGCACGTGAGGAAAGCTCAGCCGCCAATGTGATGGCTGCCATCATGCTCGAATGTTCTGCAAGTCCCTTACCTGCTATATCAAACGCCGTCCCATGATCAACAGACGTGCGTATGAACGGAAGCCCCAACGTGACGTTAACGGCTTCGCCGAAAGACAGGCACTTGACCGGGATCATCGCCTGGTCATGGTAACACGAAACCACTGCGTCGAATTCGCCTCGCGACGCTCGAAGAAAGATTGTGTCCGCCGAAAAAGGCCCCTGTACGTTCATGTCGTCCTGGCCGCGACATGCTTCGACCGCTGGCGCTATCTCCGACGCTTCTTCAACCCCAAACAAACCACCCTCAGCTCCATGCGGGTTTAGAGCAGCCACGGCAATGCGCGGTCGCTCGATTCCCCAGCGCCTGAGTTCGCGGTCCGTCAGATTAATAATGCGAATCAGTCCGTCACGCCGGACCAGCCGGATCGCTTCGGAGAGCGGAACGTGCGTAGACAGCAAGACTATCCGAAGATTCGCCGCGACGAATGCCATCGCGAACTCTTCCGTTCCGGTCAGGTGGGCCAGGAATTCCGTGTGTCCGGGAAAGCTATAGCCGCCAAGAAAAAGAGACCGCTTGTTGATCGGCGCCGTCGCGATCGCGTCGACGTCGCCGCTGGCGCAGAGTTCAACCGCCGACTCGATATAGCTGGCTGCTGCTTTGCCCGCCGCGCCCGACTCGATACCCGGCTCGATCGGTCCGCCAACATTGTCCAGGTGATAAATGACGGGGTCGGTGAAGTGCTCAGGAATGGTCTCGCCTTTGCGAACTATGTCGTAGCCGCATTGCAGATCGAGTGTTCGCGCGGTGTGTGCCAGCAACTGAGCGTCGCCGATTATCAACGGAGCGCAAATTCGCAGGATCTCTTCTTCGGCCACTGCCTTGAGGACGACTTCCGGACCGATGCCCGCAGGATCGCCCATCGTGATTGCGATACGAGGCAAGCGACGCCGTTGGCGCGAAGATGGAATGGACGAGTTATTCGGCAGCCCTGTCATGATTTCAAGCCGGCGCGCCCAAGGCTGATGGCGGGTGTTCCAAACAAGCTGGGGGAGAACCTCACGCGCCTTGTAGACCCGGGAGGTCAGTCCCCTTCGCGCTCGTCGGCCTTGTACATGTACTTGATGTTGTGCTTAAGCAGGAGAAGATTCGGCGCCGACTTTCGGTTCACCTTGATCGCCGTGCGATCGTACCACTCGATGGTTCCTTCGATCTCTTCGCCGTCCTGCAACACGATGATCATCGTCGTGTGTGCGTCGATCTGCTTTTTGTAATAGAAGATCTCCGCGCTTGTTTCTGTCGGCGGCGGCGTTCGCTTTCGAACCTGAACAGCGGAAGACGCTTGCTGCGTACTGCTCGATCGCGAATCGGATCTGTCTCGATCTCTATCTCGATCACGATCGCCTCCACCACCACCGCGTGCGGGGCTGCCGTTCGTTCTCTCTTTGGGACGCGAATCCTCTCGCCCTTTACTCTTTATTTCTGCCAATGTTGTTCTGATTAATTTACGGTTCACTTGTGACCTTCCTACCTCCACCAATCGAAGCGGGGAAGTTACGCGCAATAGCGCGCTCGCGCGATCTGCGGCGTTGACGCTCGCGTTACGCGATGTTCGTTTACCACTCTCGCAGCCTGTGGCCTGTTCAAGAAGAGAAGCGGTGTTTGTCCGAAATGGATAATCCTGTTAAGGAATGCGCGTCATGCTACACGACGAGGGTACAAAGTTCAAGGTTCAACTTTTGAAGACAAGCCCTTTTTCAGCGGCTAAGACCCCGAAAAGAAGAAGGTTCAAAGTCGATGACGCTGACTTTGAACCTTCCGGTTAGAACTCAAATTCGAGCTAATCCGCTTTCTTACGGATAAACGTCGGTACGTCCATATCATCCGACCGCGCAGCATTAATTCCGGGACGCGCAAGATCGTCGCCTGGCGTCCGCGTGTAGCGCGCCGGGACCGGAGGCAATGCCGCGCGCGACGTAGCCGAGCCCGAGTCAGCGGATTCTTTATCAAACCCAGTCGCAATGACAGTGATCTTCATTTCATCGGTCAATGACTCGTCGATGACCGCGCCGAAAATTATGTTGGCGTCTTCGTCGGCGGCTTCGCGAATAATTGAAGAAGCTTCGTTGACTTCGAACAACGTCAGATCGGGACCGCCAGTGATATTGATGAGCACGCCCTTCGCACCTTCAATAGTTGCCTCTTCAAGCAGCGGCGACGAAATCGCCTGCTGCGTGGCTTCGACCGCACGATTCTCGCCGGAAGCACGGCCCGCACCCATCAGCGCCAGCCCCATGCCCGCCATGATCGCCTTCACATCCGCAAAATCCAGATTGATCAGACCCGGTACGGTGATCAAATCCGAGATTCCCTGCACTGCTTGTCTCAGAACATCATCGGCGACTCTAAACGAATCGGCTAAGGAGACACCGCGCTCGACAGTGTGCAACAGGCGTTCGTTTGGAATGGTAATGACTGTATCGACGCACTCGCGCAATTCTCGCAATCCCTGTTCGGCCTGGTGCATCCGTCGCCGGCCTTCGAAATGAAAAGGCTTGGTGACAACAGCGACCGTCAGCGCGTTGAGTTCGGTTGCAAGGCTGGCAATGATCGGCGCCGCTCCGGTGCCCGTTCCGCCGCCCAGTCCCGTCGTGACGAAAACCATGTCCGCTCCCTCGAGCACTTCGATGATCTTCTCCGTATCTTCCAACGCTGCGTCGCGACCCATTTCGGGATTAGCTCCCGCGCCCAATCCTTTGGTCAGCTTACCACCGAGCTGAATCTTGATCGGCGCATGCGAACGTTTCAGCGCCTGGAGGTCGGTGTTAGCGACTAAAAACTCGATGCCCTCAATCCCAGCTTCTATCATCCGATTGACAGCGTTGCCTCCGCCACCACCCACGCCGATCACCTTTATGCGCGCGCCCGTGATGGGAGGTTCATCGTCAATAAAAATATTGATGCCACTGCCCGGTTGACGGCCGTCCGGTGTCATAATGTCTGTCCTCTCTCTCATGCTTTTCAGGAGCTCCGAAAATTTGTGATGCGGTTATTTTGGGCTGTATGCGCCGGGGGCACCAATATCTTGCGGACTATATCTTGTGCCGGCTGGGGCGGGAGCATACAACAACTTGTCAGAAAATACCACTAAAACGATCGCGAAATTTTGAAACAAAGTGGGTAAATCGGCCCGTGCCTGCCCTTTTTCCGCCCAAAGCACGCATTTCGGCGCTTTGGGTACGCTGCGCGACCAGACTGAGCCCGGCGGCGGCGGCCCAGGCCGGACTTTGAATATCTTCGATCAAGCCACCAAAACGATCTCGTTCGGGAAATCCGAGCCGCACCGGCGCATCAAAAACCTGTTCTGCTATCTCGGCCATGCCGTTCAAAAGTGAGCCGCCGCCGGTCAAAACAATTCCGCTGGATAGCTGCCGCTCCCATCCCGACTCTTTGATTTCATCCGCGACTTGCATCAGTACTTCCTCCGCGCGCGGCTGAAGAATGTCGCAGAGAATCTGTCGCGAAAGTTGGCGCGGAGCGCGCCCGCCTACGGATGGAACTTCGATCAGCTCGCCTCGCTCCATCTCGCTCAGGCTGGTGCTAACGGCGCAGCCGACCGCGCGTTTGATCTTCTCCGCATCGGGAATTGGAGTGCGAAGACCGAACGCGATGTCGTTGGTGAAATGTGATCCGCCGAGCGCGAAAACCGCCGTGTGCTGAACCGCGCCTCGTTGGAAAATTACAAGCCCGGTCGTCTCTGCTCCGATGTCTACCAACGCTGCGCCAAACTCTTTATCGTCGTCGGTCAGCGTGGCTTCGGCAGCGGCCAATTGCTCGAGCACCATATCGGCAACGACTAGCCCCGCGCGGTTAACCGCGTTGATGGCGTTCTGGCGAGCGGTGACAGGGCTGGTAACGATGTGAACTTTGACGGCAAGTCTGGCTCCGATCATTCCCACCGGATCATTGATGCCGTCCTGATCATCGACGATGAATTCCTGCGGAAGTCGATCGACAATTTCCCGGCCCGCGGGCAGTTGAATCGCGCAAGCAGAATCGATAGCGCGCCGGACATCATCCGGAGTGATTTCACGATCGCGTCCCGACACGGCGACGATGGCTTGTCCGTTGAAGCCCATGATGTGGGAACCGGCCAAATTGATCGTCACCTCTTCGGCTTCCAGTCCGCTCATTCTCTCTGCATCTTCAACCGCGCGCTTGATCGATTCGACAGCTGCATCGGGATTGACGACTACACCCTTTCGCAATCCTTTTGAGTCCGCCTCACCAATCCCGACGACGTCGAGCAAACCCGCCTCGCCGGGCTCGCCGACGATACACGTCACCTTGCTGGTGCCGATGTCCAGACCAACTGTGTGCGTCGCACGCTTAGCCATTCAAGGTTTGCTCCTCATTCAACAAAGGATTCCTTCAACCAACCCGTCGCGGCCGAGTCTCGGTGCTCGAATCAGCCGCCGCTTCGCTTCGATCACGATCTTTCTTCTTCGGTGATTTGCGCTGCGCGTTTGAACCAGTGCGCGTGTCGGTCGAAGAAGAACGGCGGGCGGATCCAGGTTCGACCCGGCTGTTTCTACTTGTCTCCGCACTGTCGCTCGCGCTCTCCTGTGATTCGCCGTCGATTGCGAGCGCCGGCGCATTCGGGCTGCGGCCGATCGTTACTCTGTCGTCCTGATCAGCCACCAGGTAACTAATGAACGGTCCAACCGGTGTCGAACGATGGCGATCCAGCGCGTTGAGCGCGTATTTGAGTCGACTGGCAAAATTCTTACTGCCCAAACGAACTTCGATATGCGCGTCGTCTCCCGCGAGCAAAGCACGAACGTCAAACGGATCGCCGAGGTTGACTTCGCTCACACGCTCGTTCAGTCCCATCGCTCCCCATTCGCTGGACATGACCAGGTATTTCTTAACCCGCTCCTGATTCTCTTTACGCGCTTCGCCTGTTCCAGACTCGTCCCAACCGCGAATAAAGAATGGCGGCATCGTGTCGGTCGGCAGCATGTTGCTGAGCGTGACCGCATCGTCGTCTACCCAAACAAATTTCCCGCTCGACATTCGAACGACGGCGGTAGGCACTCGTTCGATTACCCGCACGCGCAATCCGTCGGGAAGGACCCGCGTTACCAAAGCCGTGCGAACCCACGGCAACGCTTCGACCTTTGCGCTGATCTCAGCCAAATCGGCGCGCCAGACGCCGGTGTCCGAAGCGATGCTCCGAACTACCGTTCTGATCTGCTCAACCGAAGCGCGCTTCGCGCCGTTGATGTCGACGTTACGAGCTTCGAAGAACGACGCGGACGCAGCCGCGCGATATCCCGCAAAGATCAGCACGCCGGTAACGATTGCAAGCGATACTTTGCCGACCAGCGGAAGATACGAAAGCACGGTTCGGAATCGGCTGGAGTCGGAGCGAGTTCCCGCGCTTCGTTTCGCCGGCTTCTGAGTCAAGCCGCCCGAACGTCCGCGAACTCCATTCACGGCCCCGCGGCCGTTGGCACGTGGTGTTATGACTTGATTCTTCAATTCATCTCCTGGGAAAGTGCGGAGTTTGGAGAGTTCAGAGAGTTTGGAGAGTGCAAAAAGCGCGCTGAGCTTTCAAGATTTTCCAGAACTCTCCAAACTCCCTGAACTCCCCAAACTCTCCAAACTCTCCAAACTCCCTGAACTCTCCAAACTCTCTGAACTCTCCGCACTCCCCGCTTTCTCCGCTCGCCAGAGTTCCACTTCGTATTCCAACTCGATGCCATGTTCTCTGCGCACGCGCTCGCGGATATCTTCGGCCAGCGCCAGCGCATCCTCAGCGCGAGCGTTCTCTCCTTCGGTAACGATGAAGTTCGCGTGAATCGGCGACACGATGGCTCCACCTCGCCGCGTTCCCTTCATGCCCATTTCGTCGATCATCTTTCCGGTGCCGATCTGACTTCCCGGTGGATTTTTGAAAAAGCATCCGGCGCTGCGCGAGCCGTGCGGCTGCGTCGCCATTCGTTTTGCTTTCGCTTCATCCATCCGTTCTTTGATCGTCGCCGGATCGTCCGTTCGAAGACGCAACGTCGCACCCAGCAATAATTCCCCGTCTTCAAATGACGTGTGCCGATAGTTCCATTCGATCTCGTTGCCGGGAACGGCGACAACTTTCCCGCCGCGCGCAACGCGAACGCTTTCGGTAACAGTTCCGATCTCGTGCTCGTAGGCGCCGGCATTCATCCACAAGGCGCCTCCGACGGTTCCCGGAATTCCGCCGAGTCCTTCGATCCCGGACAGTCCGTGTCGCCACGCATCGATACAAAGCCGCGGCAGCGAGTAACCCGCGCTGACGCTGACTCGATCGCCATCAAAAATCGGAGCCCCTTTCAAATCCTTCGTACTCACAACGACGTAGTGATGATCGGCGTCGTCGGCCAGAACGTTGCTCCCCGAACCCAGCGCTCGCCATGCAACTCCGGCCTTCTCGAATTCACTGATCACAGCCGCAGCTTGTTCTTCATTCAAAGGCTGAATCACCCAATCGATTGCTCCACCGACGCGCAAACTGGTTAGCTCGGCGAAGCGGCGCCCTCGCTCTGCTCGCACGTTCAGCCGCTGCGCGATCTCTTCGATCAGCGCGTCGCGCTTTTCAATCACCAAATTCTTTTCAGTTTCAACCACTCTAATTTCCTAAATGCGGATCGAATCACGCGCTCGCGCCACGTTCTTTCAACAGTTCCAGCAACTGTTCTCCGGCGCGATAGACCGGTCCCGCGCCAAGCGTTATCACCAGATCACCGTCGCGCACCTGTTCGCGCAGAACCTCTGCCGCTACTTCCAGCGGTCCGATATGCGTAGCGTTCTTGTGCCCGTATCGCTTTATCGCTTCGGTCAGTGCTTCCGACGTCACGCCCTCGATCGGGTCTTCGCTCGCGGCGTAAATATCAGCAACCAACAACGCGTCGGCGTTATTAAAAGATTGCGCGAAACCTTCCATCTGGTCCTCAGTGCGCGAGTATCGATGCGGCTGAAACAGCACCACGATGCGACGCCCGGCCGATCCGATTTTCGCGGCGGCCAAGGTGGCCTTTATCTCTGTCGGATGATGACCGTAATCGTCGACTACCATCACGCCGGCCTCTTCGCCCTTGAACTGGAAACGCCGGTCGGCATTGGCAAAAGTACGAAGCGCTTCGGCTATCTGCTCAAACTCCACATCCAACTCAAATGCGACAGCGATCGCGGCCAGTGCGTTGTAGACATTGTGTAGCCCCGGCACGCGAAGAGTGATCTCGCCGACTGCTTCGCTTCCCTGCCAAACGACAAAGCTGGAGCCGAAAACCTGATCGAACCGAATCGCATGCGCTGAAATATCGGCTTGCGCGCTCAAGCCATAACTGACACGACGTCGCTTCACGTGCGGAATCACCGCCTGAACCTGCGGATCGTCGAGACATAGAATCGCCGCACCGTAAAACGGAACTTTGTTTACGAAGCTGGTAAAGCAAGTGCGAATGTCATCCATGTCCGCGTAGTAATCCATGTGTTCGCGGTCGATGTTCGTAACGACTGCGATCGTGGGCGTCAACATCAGAAACGATCGATCGCTCTCGTCGGCCTCGGCCACCATCAAATCGCCCTTGCCCAGGCGAGCGTTCGAGCCCATCGCGCCAACTACACCGCCGACGACTACGGTGGGATCGAGCTTAGCGTGCGCAAGAACCGACGCGATCATCGAAGTCGTGGTCGTCTTCCCGTGCGATCCCGCCACCGCGACCGTGTGTGGTTTCAAGCGCATCAACTCCGCCAGCATTTCTGCGCGCGGGATAACCGGGATCGAGCGATGTCGCGCTTCGATTATTTCAGGGTTGTCATCGCGAATAGCCGTCGAGCGAACCACCACATGAGCGTCGCCTACGTTGGCGGCATCGTGGCCCTCGGTTACCTCGACACCCAATTTTTCAAGTCGCGCAGTCACGCTGGATTTCTTCGTATCAGATCCAGAGACGCGGAAGCCCAAATTGCTGAGAACTTCAGCAATCCCGGACATGCCGATGCCGCCAATGCCGACGAAGTGAATATGTTGAATGCTGCGGAACATAAAAGTGCAGGAGTCAGAACTCAGGACTCAGGAGACAGAATGTGCGCCCCGTGCGTTGAACACTTAACTCAGACCATCTAAACATTCTTACTCCTGTGTCCTGTGTCCTGAGTCCTGTGTCCTGTCTCCTATCCTTTCAATCATCTCGACCGTCGCGTTCGCGGCGTCGCCGCGCCCGAGTTTTCGACTAGCCACTTCCATCCGTGTGATCCGCTCCGGATCGGCTACAAATTCGTTGATCGATTTAGCCAACAGCTCGCCGGTCAAATCCTTTTGCAAGATCATTCTCGCTGCGCCAGCCGCTTCCAGCGCTTCTGCGTTTTTTCGCTGGTGATCGTCTGCGGCGGTCGGTAACGGAACCATCAGCGCGGCCTTTCCCGCTGCTGCCAGCTCGGCACATGTAGTCGCGCCGGCCCGGCTTATGATCAAATCCGCTTTGGAAAATTCGGTCATCATGTCTGTTATGTAGCGTCGAACATCCACCTCTGCCCAACCCGCATCGTCGTAGCCCTTCTTAACGTTTTCGAAATCAAGCTCGCCGGTCTGGTGCGTAATTTCCAACCGCTCCCGGTTCGATTCAAGAAACGGAATCGCGGCGACCATTGCTTTGTTGATCCCGCGCGCTCCCTGCGACCCGCCGAAAATCAGAATCGAAATTCGATTCTCGTCACGAGCTTTGGCGGGAATATCAAAGAACTCTCTTCGCACGGGGTTTCCGGTCACCACGCCTTTGCCGCGGAAGTAAGGCAAAGCCGCGTCGAACGTCACCGCCGCGCTGTCAACAAATCGAGCCAGGACGCGATTCGTGAACCCGGGTAAAGCGTTCGAATCCATCACCAGCGTCGGAACATTCATCCACGCGGCCATCAGCAGCACGGGACCCGAAACGTAACCGCCCGCGCCAACTACCACGTCCGGACGAAATTCCTTTATCAAACGGCGAGCGGCTAAAAAACTCTTCGGCAGCAATAGAGCGCCGCGTACTTTTCCGGCGAAGCCAACGTTCTTCAAACCAGCGCTTTCAATCAACGAAAGTTCAAACCCTGATTCAGGTACCAGTCGCTTTTCCAAACCCTTCGCGGTCCCTACGAATCGAACCAGCGACTCCGCATCCCGGCGCATTATTTCTTTCGCCACCGCGATGCCCGGATAAATATGACCGCCAGTTCCTCCGGCCGCGATCAGTACTCGCATTGCGGTCATCCGAGCCGCGGCCCCGTTGCTACGCGCAGTCGTGGCGAAGCGACTTTGCTCTCGGCCGTCTTACCGCCTCGCCAACCCGAGCCGATTCCTCCGCCGCCGCTGGCGTGCTGCGAAATGTTCAGCAGGATTCCGACCGCAACCAACGTCGGCACCAGGCTCGAACCGCCGTATGAAATGAACGGCAACGGAATGCCCTTCGTCGGAACCATCGACAAAACAACGCTCATATTAAAAAGAGCCTGAACCACGATCATCGAGACGATGCCGATCCCGAGCAACATTCCGAACCTGTCCGGCGCAAGCAAAGCAGCGCGAACGCCGCGCCAAAGAAACAAGCCGAACACCAGTACGATCATCAATGCGCCGATCAGGCCCAGCTCTTCGCCCACGACGGCGAAAATGAAATCGGAATGTGCGAACGGCAGATAGAACAGCTTCTGTTTGCCCTGTGCGAAGCCAAGCCCGTTCAGACCGCCCGATCCGACCGCGATCAAAGATTGAACTACCTGAAACCCACGGTTCTGCGGATCGGCCCAGGGATCCAGGAAAGTAATCATCCGTTGCAGACGCCACGGCACGAATATCAATAGCAACGCTACGCCGACAAACGCCGGAGCCGATGCCAGGCCGAGATGCATAATTCTTGCGCCGGCTGTAAAGGTCATCACCACACAGACGACGGCCAGCATCAACGCGGTTCCGAGATCGGGTTCCGCCACAATCAACAACGCCAACACGCCGGTCACACCCATGCACGGAACAAATGTCCGCCAGAACGATCCTTCTTCACCCGCGCGCTTCTCGAGGAAGTAAGCCAGGAAGATCGCCAACACCAGCTTTGCGGCTTCGGATGGTTGCACCGAAAAGCCCGCGAACTTTATCCAGCGATGCGCGCCGTTCACACGCGGGAACGCGAAAACCGCTAGCAGCATCACGACCGTTCCGAAGAGCAGGGCGTAAACGATTCGCCGGTTGCGAAGAATCTGATAGTCGATCCGCATCGCTATCAACATCGCTACGAACCCGATCGCCATCCAGATTCCCTGCTTGACCAGGTAATGGTAGGCGTTGTTGTTCTCCTGCATGGCCGTCACCGCCGAGGCGCTGAAAACCATCACAACGCCGAACAGCGCCAGGCCCACCGTCGCGGCGAACAACCATCGATCAACTTGGAGTTTTCGGGCCATAAAAAGCAGGACAGGAGTCAGGGGTCAGGAGTCAGGAGAAAAGCTTTTTCGCCTTTCATTCTGTCTCCTGACTCCTGACTTCTGAATTCTCTCAGTTCATTGACTTCCCTCTTGAACACTTCCCCGCGATGCTCAAAACTATCGAACATGTCAAAGCTCGCGCAGGCGGGCGCCAGCAATACCGCGTCACCCGGTTCAGCCGCTTCAAATGCTCGTCGCACGGCGTCGCTCATGTCTGTGGCGTGCTCGAACGCCGCGATCGATCCCAGCTCTTCTTCAATCACGCTCGCGTCTTCACCGATCAAAATCAACTTCCGTCCGTTCGATTGAATCAACGGCGCCAGCGGCGAATACGGCGCTTTCTTGCCACGGCCTCCGAGAATCAAAACTACTTTTCCGTCGTCATCTGCCAGTGCTTCCAACGCCTTCAGCGTGGCATCGACGCTCGTCGCTTTTGAATCGTTGTAAAAAGTGATGCCGTCAATTTCAGCCACGCGCTCCATACGGTGTTCGACGGGTTGAAAGCGCCGGACAGTTTCGAGCATCGAGTCGGGTGAAGCACCACACGCCAACCCGGCCGTCAACGCCGCGAGAACATTCTCGACGTTGTGCAACCCGCGCAGCCGAAGATCGTCACGTGTCATCAACACTCGCTCGCCTTGTTTAGTTCGAGAAACCAGCTCCCGTTTACCCCGAAGGAAAAGTCCTTCTTCTATTTCACGTCGTACGCTGAACAGAGATACGTGCGCTTTCAAACCGCCGGCCCATGACGAAACGATCTCGTCATCGGCGTTCAGGATCGCCACGTCTTCCGCCGTCTGATTTCGAAAGATGCGGTGCTTCGCCGCCGCGTAATCGTTCAAATGGTCGTAGCGATCCATATGATTTGGCGTGACGTTCAAAACCAGCGCTACGGATGGATGAAAGTCGACGATCGTTTCCAGTTGAAAGCTGGAGAGCTCCGCGACCGTCCACCCATCTTCCCGTGAACTGTCGACCATCGAGATCAACGGCCGTCCGATATTGCCGCCGACTTGTACAGGCAACCCTGCGTCCTTTAGCAACTCGCCGATCAGCGTCGTTGTCGTCGTCTTTCCGTTCGTTCCGGTTATCGCGACGATTCGTCCGCGCAGGAATCGCGACGCCAGTTCGATCTCGCCGATCACTTCCGCTCCGGCTCGATCCGCATAGCGCGCCGGGATGATCTTGCTGGGAACGCCAGGGCTGATCACGACCAGTTCGATCTGGTCAAGCAGCCACATCGGAAGATCACCCGGGATCAGGCCCACGCCCGCAGTTTTCAAATCGAGCGCTTCCTGGCTCCATTCGTCGAGCGGCTTTCGGTCATTGAGAGCAACCACGGCTCCCCGCTCAGCCAGAAATTTCGCGCACGCGATGCCGCTCCGAGCCGCGCCCAAGACCAGAACTTTCTTACTCGATAGCTGCATTTTCAAAAGGCGGTTTGGATTTTTGGTTTTGGTCTTAGGTTTTAGGTCTTTGATTTCTCATCACGACGAGTCTTAACAGATCAACATCGAATGCCACTCAATTCAAAGACCTAAGACCAAAAACCTAAAACCGTTTTACTAGCGCAGCTTAAGAGTGGACAAACTCAGCAACGCAAACAGAATCGCCAATATCAAAAAGCGAAAAACGACTTTGGATTCGCGCCAGCCCTGTAGCTCAAAGTGATGGTGCAATGGCGACATCTTAAACACGCGGCGGCCAGTCATCTTGAAGGACGTCACCTGAATCATCACGGACAGCGCCTCGATGACGAACACGCCACCGACCATCAAAAGCATGAATTCCAACTTTGTCAGCACGCCGATCGTGCCGATCGCGCCACCGATTGCGAGACTGCCGACGTCGCCCATAAAGACTTCGGCCGGCGGCGCGTTGTACCAGAGGAATCCGAGGCTGGCTCCGGCCATAGCTCCGCAAAAAACTGTCAACTCCGCGGCTTCGGGCCGGTGCGTCAAGTCCAGATACTCGGCCCAGCGCGCGTCGCTGATCAAATATGTGAACGCGGTCAACGCGGCCATCGCGATGAAGGTGACGCTGATCGCCAAACCATCGAGTCCGTCCGTCAGATTCACCGCGTTCGACGAGCCCAGCAATACAATTATGATGACCGGCAAATAAAGCCACGGTCCCAGGTGGCTGACGCCGTTCGGAATTGCGGTCGCTTTGAAAAATGGAATGCTCAGATTCCATGAATACTTCGTATTGAAATAACTGGTCGAGAAGTAAAGAACCGCCCAAACGCCCACCGCGATCAGGAGCTGAAAAATAATCTTCTGTCTTCCGGTCAAACCAAGACTCCGCTGTTTCGCCATCTTCGCGTAGTCATCGAAAAATCCGATCGCGCCGAATAGAATCGTCGTGATCATCACTATCCAGACATAGACGCTGGAGAGCTTTGCCCACAACAAAGTCGAGATCACAACCGACGCGATGATCAGAACTCCGCCCATCGTTGGAGTACCGCGTTTGGCCATGTGCGCCTGCGGACCTTCTTCGCGAATCTGCTGACCGATGTTCCAGTTTTTCAACGCCTCGATCACCCTGCCGCCGAAGAACAACGCGATCAAGAGTGCGGTCACAGACGCATAAGCGGTTCGAAACGTGACGTACTGAAAGACGTTGAGCGCCTTGACGAGATAGGACTCGCCTCCGCCAAACTGGCGGTAAAGAAGTTCGTAGAAGAGGTAGTAGATCATTGGGAAAATTCAGGAGACAGAAGTCAGGAGACAGAAATCAGAATAAAGGCGTCGTGTGACTGAAATTGAATTGTTCATTTGAATATTGAGGATTAGTAATCCTCGCTTCGTTAACTCTAGTGTCTAATTACCGTGTGGTTTTCTGACTCCTGGCTCTGTGATTTCTAACATCCAGCATCTAACTTCTGTCTTCTGACTCCTGACTCCTGACTCCTGACTCCTGACTCCTGCTTTCGCAAATACTCAATCACCTTCTCCGTCTGCACTCCGCGCGATCCCTTTATCAAAACCAGATCGCCCGCTTTCAGTTCATCCAGCAGAGCGACGGCGGCTTCTTCCGATGAATCAAAAAAGCGTGTAGCCCCGGCATCCATGCCAGCGCCTCTCGCACCCTCGATCAAGTCCTGCGCCAATCCGCGTACACCCCAAATGAGATCAACTCCGAGACCCGCGATCTCACTTCCGACTTCGCGGTGCAATCTCGCCGCGTCCGGCCCGAGCTCCAGCATCTCTCCCGCGATTACGATCCGGCGTTTGGCCTGCTGCCCGCCTTCTTTCAAAGTCCGGACCATACTTATCAACGATCGCGGATTCGAGTTATACGAATCGTCGATGACCTGAAACCCGGCCGCAAAGTCCAAAAGCTCGCCTCGCATCGGGGGCGTCGCCACCGACTTCAGTGCTTCGGCTATATCGCTCGCGCTAATCTGAAAACAAGTAGCGACCGCCGCGGCAGCCAGCGCGTTCATCAGATTATGACGTCCCGGCAATGGCAATTCCGCCGGCGCATTTCCCAGCGGAGTTGTCAGCCGAAATCGACTTCGCCCCAACCGAGACGTTTCGATCTCGCCGGCCATTACGTCCGCGTTGTTTTCAATTCCAAACGAGACGGTGCCGCCGCCGTGTTTGGCGCGCATAGCGGCGACAAGCGGGTCGTCCACATTGAGCACCGCTGTTCCATTCTCTTTCAGCCCTTCGACCAGTTCTGCCTTTGCCGCTGCGATATTTTCGATCGAGCCCAGATGCTCAAGATGGACCGGCGCAACCAGAAGTTCGACGCCGATATCCGGCGGAGTTATCCGACAGAGCCGCGCGATCTCATGCATGGGCGACGACATCCCCATCTCCAAAACCGCGACATCAAACTCCAGCGGATCGTGTCCTTCGCTGACCATCTGCAAAACCGAAAGCGGGAGGCCAAGTCCGTTGTTGTAATTGCGCTCGCTCTTGAGTACGCGCTTTCCGCTCGCGGCCAGCACATGCGCAGTCAACTCTTTCGCGGTCGTCTTTCCCGCGCTTCCGGTTATCGCAATCACCGGTCGTCCCCAGGCCAGGTAGACTTCGTGCGCCAACTTTTGCAGCGCTTCGATTCCGTCATTTACAAAGATCAATCGATCCTGAAATTTTGCCAGGCTGTCATCTTCTCGAACTCGATCAGCCTGGGCCACCGCCGCGAGCGCGCCGCTGTTTATCGCCTGTACGATGAACTCGTGCCCGTCCGCGAATGTCCCGTTGAAGCCGGCGCGGGCGTAATCTTCCGGCGCCATTGCAAAGAAGAGTTCGCCTTCCCGAACCGCGCGCGAGTCGATGGCAAATCCGCTAATCTCCCTGTTCAGCAGCTCCTGGCTGATGTGTTCAGCCGAAGCATTCATCAAACTCGCCGCAGTTCTTAACTTCACGTAACGTCCGCCTCTTCCCTTACTTCAAATCTTGCGCGACGCGGAGCATGGCGGTCAAACTCGGACGCAAGCAAAGTCGATTCTCTGTTCGCCGATTGGGCTCGCGAACCGCTTTCATGGTCCAAATGCCTGTTTACCCGGCTTCGTCGCAGCCGTCTGCGGCAGGCTCGAAGCCCGTGTCGCGAATCGTCGTGGGGCGGGCAACTGTTTTTCATTCGCTCCTTCCGAAATCAACCTGCACTGTTTGACCGTTCGCAAGTTCGGAGCCGGGTTCCGGGCTTTGTCTTAGCGCGCGCCCTTCTCCCCGCGCCTCGAGTTGCAAACCGAGTTGAGCGCAAATTCGCGCCGCGTCGCGTACGCTGCGCCCGCGAAGGTCGGGCATCAGGACTGCTCGGTTGCTCGCCAGCGCGTACAGGACTTCGCTTGAAGTCGGTTGCGAACCGATTTGTGCGACGGTTGGGACTGTAGCCTCCCGTTCCTGGTTAACCCGCTGCATGGTTTCACGAGCGCGGTCTGCGTCTTCCGGCGATCCTAAATTCTGCGCGACCAGATCTTGTGACGTCGCTTGGTTCAGCTCGGTATCCGGCGCGATGTTAAGTCCGGGCAAAACCTGTTCGGCTATCTCACGAAAGACCGGCGCCGCCACATCGCCACCGTGATAGGCGCCGGCCGGTTCATCGATCACCACGATGATGACAACAGCGGGATTCGTCACCGGCGCAAATCCGACAAACGACGCG
Source organism: Pyrinomonadaceae bacterium (assembly GCA_963702045.1). Taxonomy (GTDB): domain Bacteria; phylum Acidobacteriota; class Blastocatellia; order Pyrinomonadales; family Pyrinomonadaceae; genus JACMLC01. Next base: position 985,381 of record OY969701.1, on the reverse strand, counting down.
ATGTGTTTGGTGGTCGAGTAGGTCCGCGTCTTTGGATCGATCTTCTGCGCGGTTCCGGTCTTTCCGGCTGCGGTGTAGCCATTCAACTGCGCCTGCTTTGCAGTACCGTTCAACGTCACGTTTTCCAGCATTCCGCAAAGCGCGCTGGCCGTATCCGATCTGACGACGCGACGCTGCTCGGGCGTCGCAGTGTAGGCGATCGACCCGTCGTCGCGTCGAATTTCGCGGACCAGGTGCGGAGTGATTCGCAGGCCTCCGTTTGCCAGAGTTCCGAACGCAGCGGCCATTTGAACCGGCGTCACGCCGATCTCCTGTCCCATCGCCAGCGATCCCATCGACGACGGTTGCCATCGCGACACCGGTCGCAGGATCCCGTTTGTTTCGCCCGGCAGTTCGATGCCTGTGCGCGAACCGAAACCGTAGCGCTTCATGTAATCGAACATCCGCTGGTCGCCGACGCGCAAACCCAGTTTGATCGCGGCGACGTTGCTCGATTTGGCCAGAGCGTCCGAAATGGTAAGCGAACCGAACGCGTGATGGTCGCGAACAACGCGGCCCGAAACCGTTATCGATCCCATCTGGCAATCGATATGGTCGTCGGGTTTGACCAGTCCTTCTTCGATCGCCGCCGAAAACGCAACGATCTTAAAAGTCGATCCCGGTTCGTAGATGTTCTGCAACGCATCGTTGGCGCGCGATTCGGGTTTTGATTCCGCAACCTTATTCGGATCGAAAGTCGGCGCGTTCGCAAGCGCGAGAATTTCTCCTGTTCGGGGATCGAGCACGATCGCGGTTCCGGACTTGGCCTGCGTCCGCTCGACCGCCGCAGCCAGCGATTGCTCAGCCCGATACTGGATCATCTGATCAATAGTCAGAACGATCGTCTGCCCGGCACTGGTTTGCGTTTCAAAGCTTTCGTAGCTTCGTTGATACGCATCCGTCTCGAACGAAATCTTTCCGGCTTCTCCACGGATTCGCTGATTGTGAAACTGCTCGACTCCGGCCAGCCCGACTTCATCTAATCCGACATAGCCAAGTATGTGCGCGGCGAGCGATCCGTTTGGATAAAAACGCTTCGCCTCTTTGCGAACGTGAACACCCTTCAGTTTCAGATCCTGAATTTGCTTTGAAAGCTCGTCATCAACCCGTCGGGCCAGCCAAACGAATTGTCGTTTCGCTTGCTTCGCATTCTTCAGGCGAGACGTGAGCTCTTTCGAGTCCGCTCCGACGAGCGGCGCGAGTCGAGGCGCATCAGCATCAATATCGACAAGCTCAGCCGGCGCGGCATAGAACGAATCCATCTCGATGCTTCGCGCCAGCTCGCGGCCCTGCCGATCGAGAAGTAATCCGCGAACCGGATTGACCTGTTCCGCATCCGTGTGTTGCTTGCGCGCGAGTTCGTGAAGCCAATCGTGCCTGACCGTTTGCAGATAAACCAATCTGCCCGCGATACAAACCATCCAGAAGATCAACACCAGGACGATGAATAAAACTCGGCGATGTGAAGTGTCGGGTCGTTGTTTCGAGGAGGGCTGATGGTGGCGTGCGCGCATGAATCGTGGCCCATTCCCTTCCGGTGTCATACGCGGATTCGTTAAGGATGCCCTTGTCGCATGAAACGGAAGTCTACAGAAGACTGACTAGCGGCCGCCGAGTACATAGGGAAAGCGGCAAAAGCAAGTACGTTAACGATTGAGCGACGATGACGGAGCCGCCATCGCGGTTGTTGCAGGCAACTGTCTGGTGACAACACCGCTAGCGCCGATCTGTGTTGGAGTTACAGGTTGTAATCCAAGTTTGCGAGCTTCGCTCTCCAGACGCCCCGGCGCTGCCGCTTCTTCGCGAGCCAGCAACAGCCGGCGCTGTTCATCCAGCAACCGATCGCGCTCAATTCGCAATTTCTCGCTCTCGTAACCAAATCGCACGGCAGCGAAGTGTTGGCCGGCGGCGTAGATGAATCCGCCCGCGAGCAACAGCGCCGAGAAGAACAGCAAAGCCAGACGCGAAATTGCGCGCGCATCTCGCTCGCGGTGAATCGTCAAGTTTGGTTGATTTGAAGGGAGTCTTCTCATGACTTTAGGGGTCCTGTTCTCCAAGTAGAGGGTCACTTTGAAAGTAGCCCAAAGAGTCTCGTGAACGCCGAAGGCGTTGGCTAATTCAAGCCCAGGGTTGGAGCGAAGTGACAACCCTGGGATCAAAGATCAAATCAACTTGGCGCAACGCTGAAAGCGTTGCGTAAGCTCGTCTGCCGTAGTTCTGCAACGCTTTCAGCGTTGCAGAGCATGAATGGACTTACTACCCAGGGTTGTCGCTGCGCTTCAACCCTGGGCTGGGAACTAGCGAACGCCTTCGGCGTTACAATGCGAATATTTCAAACTGACCCACTACTGTTCTCCAGCGATCTTTGATTGAGTTTCCAGACTTGAGAGTTCTAGAGCTTGCGACCCGCCCGCAGTTTCGCGCTGCGAGCCCTCGGGTTTTCATCTATTTCCGCCTGATCCGGAACAACCGGTCGACGCGTCAAAATTTCGATGGCTCGTCGTGCTCCGCACGAACATATTGGAACTCGTGGCGGACATTCGCACTTTCCTGACAATCGTCGAAATGTCTGTTTGACGATTCGGTCCTCCAACGAATGAAAGCTGATGATGGCCAGGCGACCATCGGGCTGTAAAAGATCGACGCTTGTTTCAAGAAACCGCCCCAGCTCGTCCAACTCTTTATTGACCGCGATCCGCAGAGCCTGGAACGTGCGCGTAGCTGGATGAATCCGATCCGTTCTTTTCGCTCGAACAGCGCGCGCGACCAGCTCGGCCAACTGACGAGTCGTCGTGATCGGCTCGCTGCTATCGCGCTTCTCGACAATCCAACGAGCTATTCGCCGCGAATGCCGCTCCTCGCCGTATTCAAAGATGATCCGGGCCAATTCTTCTTCCGGAAGTGTCGCCAGTAGGTCCGCCGCGGTTTCATCTTCGCTGGTCGAATCCATTCGCATGTCGAGCGGCGCATCGTGACGAAAGCTGAATCCCCTTTCCGCATCGTCAAACTGAATTGACGAGACGCCAAGATCGGCGAGAATGCCGCTGACTTCCGTTTCGTCGTGCTCCGCTACGATTCGCTCGATGTCGTTGAAGTTCGCATGCACCGCACGAAAGCGATCTCCAAAATCGGCCAAACGTTCCGTTGCCCAGTCGAGCGCTTTCAAGTCGCGATCGATTCCGATGACGCGTGTCTCAGCGGATGCCGAAAGGATTGCCTCGCTATGACCACCCAAACCAAGCGTGCAGTCTAAGAAGAGACCGCCGCGTTCGGGCATCAACGCTTCGAGCGATTCACTTAGCAGCACGGGGCGATGGGGCGCGTTCGTGCCCCCCACGAACGCAGCCATCACCACCGCCCCGTGATCTCAAAGAACTGTCTTAAGTGACAAGTGCCGAGTGACAAGTGACAAGAAGTAGTCCTTCGGTTTCGCTTGTCAGTAACCATTCGCGTCACTAAATCCCCAACCGAGCCATCGCAGCTTCGTCTTCTTCCGTGTAGGGATCCGACAACAGACGTTGCTGGAATCGATCCAATTCCCAAACATCCAGGTAAGTCAAATAACCCATCACTGCTACGTCGCCGACGACCTGCGCGCTCTTGCGCAATAATGGATGGATCAAAACCCGTCCCTGCGCATCGATAACTGCTTGCTGTCCGTAATAATTTGTTCGGTCCAGGAACTTGCGTCGAGCCGGATCCATCGTCGGCAGCAAAGCCAGCCGTTGCTCAATCGCTTCCCATTCCTTCAAAGGATAGATTCGTACGCTCTCGCCGGTCAGGCTGGTTACGTAAACTTCCTGACCATGCTGCTCTTCGACGATCCGCCGGAAGGGAGTCGGAACCTTCAGACGCCCTTTCGAATCGATACGGGCCGTGTAATTCCCTCTTAACATGCCGAAGCTGAATCCAAGCCATTTGCGTGAGGCTGCTTAAAAGCTCTGGTGAAACCTTAGTTAAAGAGTGCTGCTGGGGCGATGGTGGCTCCACTTCCGACCACTTCGATCCACCTCTGGCGCATACTACGCCGCGAAATAGGGGCTGTCAATAGATAAGAAGGGAATCAGACGGGGAAACTGTTAAGCAGCATTATATCTCAGTTTCACCATCGTTCGCCCCCCCCCAAATTTGAATCTGAAGGGGTCGAGATCAGCAAAACTGAACTCTGATTTTCTGCTCCGACGGTCCGACACCGACATAGCCAACCCAAGTGTCGATCATGTATATTGCAGCCATGCCGCAGTCAAATCTGTTTCTCCTGAAAAAAATCTGACGGGATGGGTCTGGGTGGACTACTAATATTTGGTGGGCTGGCAGCCCTGGCTAACCTCTTGGGCGGAGTGTTACTCGTATCCAGCGGCGCGCACAAATGGGACGAGCGTCTTCTCAAATATCTGGTAGCGCTCGGTGCGGGGTTCATGCTCGCTGCGATATTTATCGAGATCGTCCCCGAATCGCTCTCGCTCTGGCTTGCAACCGGTAAAGATGTTGCCGAAGCTGTCCTGACACCGATGACGCTGTTGCTGGGCGGCTATTTGTTGATCCAGCTTTTCGAACACACCTTCGCGCCTCATTTTCATTTCGGACCGGAAACACACCCCGAGCATGTTATTCGCCCGTCGGCTGCATACACGGCGATCGGCGGACTGACGATTCACACGTTCTTCGACGGCGTGTCGATCGCGGCGGCGTTCCTGGTTAATTTCAAAGTCGGCCTGCTGGTCTTTGTCGCGATCCTTCTTCACAAGATGCCCGAAGGATTCACGGTGGCTTCGATCATGCTGGCGTCGGGTCGATCCGGCAGAAAAGCGTTGATCGCTTCGCTGCTGGTCGGGGCTGCGACTTTTGCCGGAGTTATCTGTGTCGCGATTTTGAAGACTCGAGTCGAGATGATCGTTGCGTACGCGCTTCCCTTCTCCGCCGGTGTAACTCTTTACGTAGCTGCCAGCGATTTGATTCCCGAGGTCAATCACAAAGAAGGGCGAAACCCGATTGTTTCGATCGTGGTTTTTGGCGGCGTCGCGCTTTTCTACGCTTTCCATAAATTGATCGAGGGTTAAATGTCCGATGGAGCGCAGGCGGCTCCCTATACGAACACTCAATTTTGAGGCGCAGCCTTACACTGCTATCATTGCCTCATTGAATCAACCCAAACGGAAAATTGCTCTGCTCTTGTCAGTCGCGGCGTTCGTCTGCCTTTTTGCGGCGAGCGCGGCCGTGACATTCGCGCAGCAGGATCCGGCGATGCAGTCGCCAATCCCGCAGCCAAATCCGCCGCGTCCGGTCGTCGATACTGCGAATGTCATTGACGACGCAACCGAACAGCGTTTGAACGAGCTTTTGATCAATTTGGACAAGCAGGCGGGGATCGAGTTTGGCGTCGTTACAGTTCCGACTACGGGTGATCGCGCCATCTTCGACTATTCTTTAGCCGTGATGCGCGGCTGGGGAATCGGATCTGCAGAAAAGCCCGGATTGCTTTTGCTGGTGGCGATCAACGATCGCAAGTACTACACGCAGGTCAGCCGGCATCTGGAGGGCGACTTGCCGGACGGACTGGTCGGGCAAATTCAGCGCGAGCGGTTGGTGCCGCTGCTGAAGCAGGGTAACTACAGCGGAGCGATCGCGGACACGGTTGAGGCTTTTGTCGCCACCATGGGAGAAAAGCGCGGCTTCACTATTGCCAACGTGGATCGAAGCAAAGCTCCGCGTCAGCGACCGCGCGAAACCTCGCCGGCTTCCGGTCTTTCGCGAACCGTTTGTTTAGGCACCATCATCGTCGGCGTCATCGTGATTTTACTGGCGAGCCGTGGAAAAGGCGGGGGTGGCGGATGCATGAACCTGCTGTTCCTCGGTTCGCTTTTGAGTAATTTGTCGAGCCGCTCCGGTTCCAGCGGATGGGGCGGCGGCGCGTTTGGCGGTTCCGGCGGCTCAAGCGGGTGGGGCGGCGGTGGCGACTGGGGTGGATTTAGCGGTGGCGGAGGCGACGCCGGCGGCGGCGGTGCGGGAGGCAGTTGGTAAGCGATGGCAAATAAAGTGGCACAGGAAGCGCTCAATCATTTGATCGGCGATCTGCGCAACACACACGGCGAGAATTTAGCTTCGGTCGTCTTGTATGGTTCCGCGGCGTCGGGCGAACGCGATGATTCGCAAACGGATTACAATCTGCTGATCGCACTGCGCCGAATATCGCCGGAAGACTTGCGACAGGCCCAGGCGCCGATGCGCGAATGGCGGCGGTTGGGTCATCCGCTTCCGGTTTACTTTACCGTCAATGAACTTCGCGAAGCCGCGGACGTATTTCCCATCGAGTTTCATCAGATGGAAAAAGCGCGCGTCGTGCTTTTCGGCGAAGATCCTTTGGCGGGGCTTGAGATCTCGGATGCTCATCTGCGTCACCAGACTGAATACGAGCTCAGAAGTAAGCTGATCCAGCTGAGACGGTTGTATATTCCGGCCTCGGTTTCAGTCGAAAAGCTGATTGATTTGATGACCAGCAGCCTCTCGAGCTTCGCGGCTCTGTTTCGCGCTGTGCTTCTGTTGAGCGGAATCGAACCGCCGGTTACAAACGTTGACGCTGTTCGCGAGACCGCACGGAAACTAGGGTTGAACGAAACGCCGTTCGAACAGATATTCGGATTGCGTTCGGCGAATGCCTCGACGCCCGACGAAAGCGAGGCCAACGAGCTGTTCGGCTCGTACTTAAATGAGATCGAGCGCGTTATCGAAATCGTAGACCAGTTGGAAGAGAAGTAAATAGTAAATGGTGAATGGTGAATGGTGGTTCCGGAGCCATGCAGGACTGTTCATTCGTCAGGCCTTACAACTACCTTCAGGCATTACGGCTTACCATTCGCTATTTACCATTTACCATTTACCTACTTGATTTAGTGCTATCGAACGGAGAACAGATATGACCAAGAGAAAATTAGCGTTGGCGATCGTCGCGTTATTCATTGCTATGACCGCGGGCGGCTGCGGCTACAACACGCTTCAGAGCAAACAGCAGAACGTACGAGCGAAGTGGGCCAACGTTGAAGCTCAGCTGCAACGACGTGCGGATCTGATTCCGAATCTGGTCGCAGCGGCGCAATCGGCCGGCGTTCAGGAACAGGAAGTTTTCGGGCAGATCGCGGAAGCTCGATCGAAACTTCTCAACGCCACCGGCGCCGCGCCGCAGGGAGAAGGCGGCGACAAAACGCCCGAACAAAAACAGGCGGTGATCGACGCGGCGAATAGTTTTGGCGGAACCATCGGACGGTTGCTATCGCTGCAGGAAGCCTATCCACAACTTCGCTCGACCGAAGCGTTTATGAAGTTGCAGGACGAACTGGCGGGAACTGAGAATCGGATCGCCACCTCGCGAAACGATTACAACACGGCTGTGCAGGACTACAACACGACTCGCGGAAGTTTTCCGACTGTGATCGCTGCGAAGCTTTATGGATTTAAGGAAGAGCCGTACTTCAAGGCTTCCGAGGCCGCACAACAGGCGCCGACAATTAATCCGAACGATTTACGACGAAAGTAATTCGCGAAGAAATGAAGAGTGGCGCGAAGGATTTGATCCATCGCGCCACTTTTGTTTTTCAGAGCTGCTCTAAAATCCGCGAGAGCTGCACATATCGCAGTGGTCGCAAGGCTTGCCGCCCGGCTCCAGTTCGCACTTCTTCTCGCCTTCGAAGTAGTCCACCAACTCGCTGACAGTTGCTTCTTCAACTCCAAATCGCTCTAAGCTGGGATGCGCATTTACGGGAACGTAGGTGCTGCTGGTAAACGTTTGCGGCCGAGATGAAGCGTAATGCCGGCTTGGTTCCGTCGCCCCCGAACCTCCAGATGACAACCGCGATTCGATCTGAACCAAACGTTGTCTCAATTCGTCCAGGCCGCTTCGAACCGCCGCGAGTTCTGATCCCAGGTTTCCAGAATTGCCTGCAGGCCGATTCGCATGCGGCGCTGGCGATTTGTCCACGCGGCGCGCTATGCGTTCGGCGATCAAACGTGCCTGGTCCTGCTCGCTTGTCATTACGCCGACTCCTTACTTGCGTCGTCCGCCAAAAAATCGATCCGATCTACGACTCCGACAATCGCCGAGTCGATCGCCGCTCCGGCCTCGCCAGTCGCAGCAGTCGATGCGCCCCAGCCTTCCTGAACTATCAGCACGATGTCGCCTTCTCCTGAATCGACCGAGTCAAGCGCAATGACCGTGTTCTGCATCTCGTCGCCTTCGGGCGTGATCTGGCGACAAAGCATCATGCGAGCATTTTCGTAGCGCTGGTTTTTCTGCGTGGCTACGACATTTCCAAGTACCTTCGCCAGGATCATCTGGTTCCCTTCGAACTTGTCACGTGCCGAGCCGAATCGACAATGCCTACGATCGTGCAGTCGGTTGGTGTGTCTTCGCGTTTGAAGGGAAAGCTGGCCTCTTTTCCGCGGCACCAAAAGACCAATTCCCCGCTGCCGGCGCCGACCGAGTCCACCGCTACCAACGGTTTTCCCTGCGGCTCGAGCTCAGCATCGAGCGATTGAATGACCAACAGCTTTCGCCCTTCGAGCGAATCGTTCTTCACCGTGGCGACTACTGTTCCTATGACGCGAGCGAGTTGCATGGCGTGGAGTGCTGAATGCTTTCGGGGAAGGATTTGATTTTTGGTTTTAGGTTTTGGGTTTTAGGTCTTTGGTTTCTGGTCTTCGCAGAAAGCACCCTCAGTCCCAAGTCACAACGGCAAAGACCGAAAACCTAAAACCCAAAACCGTTTTTCTTAGCTGATGTCGACCGTATCAATCACTCCCACGATCGCAGCGTCAACCGGAGAGTCCTTCATTCCTTGAGCCAGTCGCGCGCTCGAGCCAGCGACCACCAACACGCGTTCGTGAAATCCCGCGCCAACTGTGTCAACCGCTACGACGTAGCCGGTGGTGTCCGTCCCATCGACGTTAACGGGGCGAACGATCAACAGTTTCTTGCCCAGCAACCGTTCGTCCTTTTGGCTCGACACCACCGTGCCGATTATGCGCGCAATAATCATAACGAGAGATGTCAGATGTTGGATGTTAGATGTCAGCGGCCGTGTCACTGACATCCAACATCTGACCACTGCTCTTAACCAATTGGCAGGGCTTCGTCGACGCTTCCGTGCGGACGTGGGATCACGTGAACGCTGACCAGTTCGCCGACTCGGCGCGCCGCTGCTGCGCCGGCGTCCGTCGCAGCCTTCACTGCCGCGACATCGCCGCGCACGATCGCGGTGACAAAACCAGCGCCGATCTTTTCGTAACCCACCAGCGTAACGTTTGCGGCCTTAACCATCGCGTCGGCCGCTTCGATCATCGCGACCAGGCCTTTTGTCTCGACCATTCCTAGCGCTTCTTGAGGCATTCAGTTGCTCCTTAATCAGAATTTGATTTTACCCATTCCACCGCCTCGTGGCGGTTGTCGAACTCTTTTGTCGACAAAATCTTCTCAATTCTTGCTTCTCGAACATTAAATTCCGGCCCGAAACACCCTGGTCCCACGGATGGATCGAGTTGGCCCACGACCACGGCGTCCGCGAAAAAAATCTCGTCGTCCTCGCTACTTGAAGTCGCCCTCGAAGCTGGCCACGGAAAACCAGTTGGAATGTTTGGATCGATCTCGAGGATCGCACTGGCCGTTTCTTCACTAGCGCAAAACGACATCGCCGTAGTTATGACCTTGCCCCTCTCAACAAAAGCACGAAAGCGAATCGTCTTACCGAGGTACGGTGTCGGGTTCGCTTCAATATCGCACAACGAAGTGGTCTTCCGCCCATGCCAGATCGAACTAACACTAAGCCCAGTGCCAGCGGGCGCGTTCCAAAGCGACGCGGCGGTCACGCCAATGGCGAACGTCAACGATCCTACAACCAACCCGCGAATAATTTGCTTTAACATTAGCTTCGCAACTGCGCGGCCTGCGACAGCAACTCTACCAGCTCTTCGCGCGTAAGCGCGATCTTACCCGAACCGTTCGCCCTTACATTTTGTGACGCGCTCAAAGCCGGGCGGTCGCCGGTCCCGCATGCCAACTGTGTTTCATGCAGGTAACCACATGCCTGACAACGCGCGTTCTCGCCTAAATACCCGGCTGCCTCGCGCACATTAATTAGCTTCTCGATCGCGTCAGCCGGAAGATTTTTCGATCCTCCTAAAATTCTTGAGAGGATCGCTATTTTGGCAGTGTGCTCGAGAGTTTCCAGCCGATCGAACGCCTGCCACAAGTCAGCTCCGTAAGCGACCGCGCCATGATTCGCCATCAAAAGCGCGTTGTGGTGTTTGACCAACGGCCGCATCGCTTCGGTCAACTCAGTCGTCGACGGCGTGCCGTAATCCGCCAGCGGCACACAGCCAAGCGTCAAAATCACTTCGGAAAGAATCGGTTGGTCGATCGCCAGTCCCGCAACAGCGAAAGCAGTTCCATGCGGAGGATGCGCGTGACAAACTGCTTTGACGTCAGAACGCTCTCGATAGATAAGCAGATGCATCTCGAGTTCGCTCGACGCTTTCTTATCAGAGAGCGGCTTGCCTTCCATGTCCGTGACCGCCAGCGAATCCTCGCTCATACGGCCCTTGCAAGTCATTGTGGGCGTTGCCACGACTCGTCCGTCGTCAAGGCGAATGCTGACATTCCCATCCGACGAGACGACGTAGGAGCGCTCGTACATTAACTTGCCGACACGGACGATCTCGCGTCGAGCTGTTTGCTCATCCATCGATTGTTAGCTAGTTCTTACTGGCTGCGGAACGTGAATTCGACTGTTTTCCAGACGGTAACCGGTGTGCCATCAATTGTGGCGGGGTTAAATGCGATGCCCTTCGCCGCCTCTCGCGCTTCTTCGGTCAGACCATAGGGCATTTCTTCAAGCGTTTCTATCTTGCCGATGGTCCCGTCGTCCCTGAACTCGACATTCAGCCTCACGGTGCCGGAAATCCGTTCGCCGTAAGCCGCATCGGTCAAGGTTGGCTCGGGCTTGAACTTGATTAGAACCGGCGTAGAGGCCATTCGAGACGGACAGTCGCGGATGTGCCGCGAGGTCCACTTCTGCGGAGATCTACGCATCGAGGCGTTGTTGGTTGACGAACCACCACCGAATCCGAAGATGCTCCCCAATCCGGTTCCAACCAGTAAGGTCAATAAGAAAGGCAAAGCTCTTTTCAACAAAGATATCATCATGACGGTACTCCCTTACGAGCGATAAAACTTACAGTTCCCGCTCGTCATGTCGGTTAACTCTTTCGTTAGAGACAATCCTGCGAGGCTTCGTCACATTCACTACTTCTGGTGCTGTTTCCGGCTGAACAAGGAAATAAGACAGGCTCTCAAGGCTTATTGTCAAGTCAACGGTTTTTACCTTCACACCGTGTCGCGCCGTGAGCCTGGCCGGCGCAAAATTAAGTACAGCTTTGATTCCCGTAGACATTATCTGATTCAGGACCGATTGCGCTGCCCGTTCCGGCACAGCTATCACGGCGACGTCGATTTCTTTGTCTCGCACGACAGCCGCCATCTGTTTCACATCATGGACTTCGACTTCCGCGTGACCAATCCGTTTGCCGATCTTTTTTCGATCGTTATCAAAGAGAGCGATCACGGTGAAATTCGATTGGGTGAATCCGTTGTAGTTCGCGAGCGCCGTCCCCAGGTTTCCAGCGCCGACGATTCCAACCCGATGCGCGAGGTCGAGTCCCAGAATCTCGGTGATGTGTTTGCGCAAGTCCTCTACAAAATAGCCCACGCCGCGGACGCCGAATTCGCCGAAATAAGCCAAATCCTTCCTGATTTGCGCGGAATTCAGGTGGAATTGTTCAGCCATGGCCTGAGACGAAACGGCCCGGATACCGGCGGCAGAAAGCAGGTTAAGACAGCGCAAGTAGACGCTCAATCGATTAGTCGTCAACTCGGAAATCTTCTCTGTCTTCATCTGGTTTAGCCTTCGACGTCAGTATATCCCTATCGGCGCAGCAGGTGAAGAAGGAGATGGGGCTTGCGCTCCATCGCGTTGCCGACTTGCGGCCGTTCAACTACAATTCCGAACGATTCACGAACGTATCTTCCGACGTAATTTTATTTGGCTTACCGAACACAAGCATGATCGCGCATCTGAGCGGAACTCTTCTTTCCAAGCACACCACCAACGTCATCCTCGATGTCGGCGGCGTTGGGTACGAAGTGACGATTCCGCTTTCTACTTTTTATGACCTGGAAGACGCGGGTGCGAATGTCCAGTTAAGAATCTATACGCACGTTCGCGAAGATACGTTGCAACTCTACGGTTTTAGAACAGTGCGCGAACGCGAGGTTTTTCTTCAGTTGATCTCGGTCAGCGGGATCGGTCCGCGGCTGGGGATTACGATGTTGTCGGGCCTGAGCGCGGACGAAATCATTGTCTCGATTCGAAGCAATAACCTGGCCCGATTGACTTCGATTCCAGGCGTGGGAAAGAAAACCGCCGAGCGTCTCGTCGTAGAATTGAGAGACAAGATCGGATCGCTTTCGGCGACCGCCGCCGGCGAAGGAACAACTGCGGATGCGACGGCGGGGGGTCCGCCGTCCGAAGGAACGATGCGTGACGACGCTCTGTCTGCGCTGGTCAACTTCGGTTATCAGAGGTCAGCCGCTGAGAAGGCGATCGCAGCCGCGATGAGCGAAAACGGCGACCTTTCGGTTGAAGAGATACTTCGGCGCAGCCTCCGCTCGCTGGGGAAGGGATAAGAGAAGTCCCAGGCCCAAGGTCCAAGGTCAGGATTTGGTGTTGGTTCAGTTTTAGGATTTTTCCAGCACCGATTGACAAGTTCGAAAACCACGACCAAGAAATGCACGAAATGTTAAAGGCAAAATCACACGAAAAGCGAACGGGACCTGTTTCGTGTTGGTTCGCAATGGTTTCGTGGGTTTAGTGGTACGTATTTCCAGCTAAGGCATATGGACGGCCGCACTAAAACTTAGCCACGCCAGGAATTGGGACCTGAGACTTTGGACTTTGGACTTGACGCATGTCTGAACAACCGGCCAATACACGCGACGCCACGATGCTTGATGAGGAGCGGCAATTCGAGCTGTCTCTGCGCCCAACCCGTCTCAATGAATACATCGGTCAGAAGCGTGTTACGGACAACCTGCGTGTTTTCATCAAAGCAGCTCTCGGCCGGCGCGAAGCTCTCGATCATGTCCTGCTGACCGGTCCACCGGGGCTCGGCAAGACGACGCTGGCCAATATCGTCGCGAACGAGATGGCGGCCGAGCTGCGATCAACCGCGGGACCGGTGATCGAAAAGTCTGGCGATCTCGCCGCGATCCTGACGAATTTGCAGGAGAGCGACGTGCTATTTATCGACGAGATCCATCGTTTGAATCCGGCGATCGAAGAAGTGCTCTATCCGGCGATGGAGGACTACCACCTCGACATCATGATCGGACAAGGCACCGGCGCCAGATCGATCAAACTCGAGTTGCCGAAATTTACTTTGGTCGGAGCAACGACGCGTGCCGGTCTGATCACGGCGCCTCTGCGCGGGCGATTCGGCATTGTCTTTCATCTGGATTTTTATCCGCACGAGGATCTGGAAGTGATCGTGCATCGCTCCGCCGAAATCCTCGGCGTAGAGATAGACGCCGGCGGCTCAAGCGAAATCGCGCGGCGCGCTCGGGGCACACCGAGAATTGCGAATCGACTTCTTCGCCGTGTGCGAGATTACGCCGAGGTCGATTACGACGGGCGGATCACTCAGGAGATCGCGCAGGACGCACTGAATCGAATGGAGGTCGACACCTTCGGGCTGGATGAAATCGATCGCAAACTGGTGTTGACGATCATAGAAAAATTCGGCGGCGGCCCGGTTGGCCTGGGCACGCTGTCGGCGTCGATTCACGAAGAGAAGGACTCGATCGAAGAGATCATCGAACCCTACTTGATTCAGATCGGCTTCATTAATCGCACGCCGCGTGGACGAATGGTGACGCGGTTGGCTTACCAACACTTCGGACTTTCGCCGGCGACTGGCAAACCCGGATTGTTTGATCAGAGTTGAGATTAACGATCATGGGTATCAAGGTGTCCCGCCTCCGCGCGTTCGCGCGAACAACAAAACAAGTCGTGCCGGGAACTGAAGAACGGTGTAGCAACCGACCGAGATCGTTCGAGCGACTTTCGCCTGTCTTGCTTTGCACAAAAATTGTAGCAGCCCAGTCCGCGCCAGCGGACGAGATGAAAATAGCCCAGCAGTTCACTGCTGGGACGATGAGTGAACGGTCTAATAGTCTGCAAAGCAGACGGCTGAAATTGCCGTCGCAAGATGTCAGTTTATTCCAGTCGTCCGCTGCACGGACTTCGTATTGCATTCCTGCTCTCCCCAGCGATGAATCGCTGGGCTATTTTCATTGTGTCCGCTGCGCGGACCAATACAAAGCAACTTTTGTGCAAAGCCTTCGTGTATGGATGCGTCGTATCTTTTTCGCTGCGCTTTTGCTTCCCATCGTTCTGTCTCCGGCAAGTGCACAAAAACGTCCTACTTCAAAAGAACTTGAATTGGCGAGGCGTTTAGCAGCGATCGAGCTCCTCACAACGACAGCCGAAAACGCTCGTACTTTTAAAGATCTCTTCTACCGTCCTCGGGTCCAGGCGTTGGCGGCCGACGCGCTTTGGCCGCATGACGAGACGCGAGCCCGCGCAATTTTCCGGCGAGCCTGGGACGCTGCTACTGCGTCCGACAAATCGGAACAGGAAGCGGAAGAAAAAGAGACGGGTGTTCCATCGATTCTGTTGATAACGGAAGCGCGCGATGAAGTCTTGCGGATCGCCGCCGATCGAGACCCCGAACTGGCGCAGACATTTCTTAACGAGTTGCTCACCGCTACGAAAGATAAGGGAATTGGTGAAGAAAATAATCAGCAAACAAAGCCGGCACGCACGCCCTGGCGCGAGCTCAGCCCCGGCGGGCAGCGGCGGCTTGCGCTTGCTTACGAAATGCTGAAGCAAAACAATTTCCGGGCAGCGGCTGCGATCGCCCGACCACCGATTATGGAAGGTGCCAGCGGTGATGCGGTTATTTTCATTCTCCGGCTTCGCGAACAGAACGCAGAGGCGGGCAACGAGCTCTATAGATTGTTGTTGCTGACCGTGACACGGAACCTCAGCTTGGTGGATGCAAACGATGTCCTGCTCCTTTCCGCTCCGATCGTTTCTCCCAACCTGTTGGTCGTCGTCGACAATCGGGGCGCGTTGCAGTTTCGTCCGCTCCAGCTAAGAACGCCGGCGATCAGCCATAAACCGATCAGAGATATATTTCTTGGATTCGCGGGCCTTGTTCTGTCGCAGGGAAATGGACAAACTTCTTCGGCCGACAATTTGTCGGACGCTGTGGGCCGATTTGTTGCTATCGGACGGCTGCTTCCATTGTTCGAACGTGAATGGCCCGAGTCAGTCGCAGGCCTGCGGATGCGAAGCGCTTCGCTGGCAAATCAAATTGGAGCCGCGCGGAGTGAATCTCTCAACAGCCAACTGAGTTTGACGCGCATGACGAGTGATCAAACCGAAGACCCGTTGCGGGCGCAACTCAACCAGCTCGGACGCGCACGCGATTCGGCTGAGCGAGACAGAATTTCGCTGGACGTTGTGCGAAAAGCTTCGGCGCTTCGGCTTTGGGACCGCGCGCGTCGGGCCGCGGGCGAAATCGAAAACGTCGAATTGCGGCGCCGGGCGTTGTCTTTTATCGCGATGAATCAGATCGCCGATTTGCTCCGCGCGTACGCGGATGACAAGGAAACGAACTTCGAAAACCTTGCGAAGTTCGTTCGCAGCGCGGATGTGCCTGCTGCCGCAATCGCTTGGGGACTCGCGCAGACTGCTGTCATCGCTGCTCGACAAGGCGATTCGAAGCGCGCGACCGCGATGCTGGACGAAGCGGAAGTTTTTGCCGGAAGAACGCCCGCAGGAACCCGCGAACGAGTCGCGGCGTACACGGCTGTCACGCGGCTGGCCGTCGGCATCGACGTGAAACGCGCGTGGCAACTGTTGCCCGAAATCGTTCGGGCCATCAACGCTGTCGAGGATTACGCGGGTGACGAGAATTCGATCGAGTTGTCGATGACGGATAACCTCGACAGCGAAACCGCCGACTCGCTCAGCATGAGCTCGGACGTATTCCGCGTATCCGGAATTTTTGCAGCGATGGCCGCGCTTGATTCAGAGAAAGCTCTGACGGCTGCGCGCGCGTTGGGGAACGAGCTGCCGCAGGCGTTTGTCTCTCTCTCGATCGCAAGAGCGATGCTCGCCGGCGGTCAAGCGCGGGTCCCGGTTAAGTCATGGAAACGCTGACACTCAGCTGACGGGAAACACGCAGTCCGGAAGGGGACCCTGTCCCCGCCTAAGACGCGCAGTTCGATATTTTTAGACCAGAATAGTCTCGCATCTTCAGCGGGGACAGGGTCCCCTTCCGGACTGCGAGCTTACGAGAAAGTTCTCAGAGTCGAAACTTCGCGATTCAACCTGTTTAGAGCTTCCTGAAGTTTAGATTTCGTTTATGCGTCGTCGTTTTTCATCCTTCTCTCGCCACTCGTTCGGCGTGCGCAATCGCTCGCCGTGGCTGACCATACTTCGTCATTCCTTCGAACAATTTCACGAAAACGATTTATTCACTTCCGCGGCGGCGATGAGCTACTTCGGCCTGCTCACGCTTTTTCCGGCGCTTCTGCTGCTGCTCGCCATCAGCAGCAGCATTCCGACCGGAGCTCAGCTGCTGACTCAATTGGTAAAAGTTTTTCCAGGCTCAGGCGAATTCCTGCGCGCGACAATTCGCTCGTTGGAGAACGTCAGCACAGGAATCATCATTAGCTGTGTGGTCGTAGTGCTGTGGGCCGGATCGTGGGTCTTCGCGGTGATCGAGCGCGCGCTGAATCGCATTTGGGGAACGATGTCGCGCGCATTTTTTCACGGCCGCGCTCTGACTCTGGCGATGATTGGCATCGTGGGGCTGGTTTTGTTGGCGTCAGTGTTGTTCACCTCGGTAATAGTCTCGTTGCAGGCGCTGGCTGCGCGGATACCGATTCGGATTCTGGAGCGATGGGCCATTTTCGGAATGCTCGGCAGCGCATTTTGGCAACTGATCTTCATTCTCGGCAGCATCCTTCTGACAGTTTCGATTTTCATAATCGTCTATCGCTTCATGCCGAATAGTCGGGTTCGTTTCCGCGACGCGTTACCGGGCGCATTCGTCAGCGGTGTTTTGTGGGAAATCGCAAAGTACATTTTTGCCTGGAGCCTGCACTATTTTCATTACGATCAAATTTACGGATCTGTGGGCGCTGTCGTGGCTGTGCTGACCTGGAGTTACGTGTCGAGCCTGATCCTGCTTTTCGGCGCGCAGCTGACCGCCGTCTTTCAACGCGAACATCCTGTCGAAGACACGGCAACCGCTGACGTTGTGACTGCACAAGTCACTTAACGCATGGCCACGCAACCCCAATTCCATAAACAATGCTGATCGATGAGCTCGATTACGAACTGCCGGAAGAACTGATCGCGCAGCATCCTCCCGAGCGGCGCGACGCGGCCCGAATGCTGGCGGTCGATCGGTCGTCGCCTTCTTTACAGGCATTCCAGGACAGCCAGTTTTCCGCGTTTCCTTCCCTCGTGCGGCCAGGCGATGTAGTAGTCATCAACAACACACGCGTCTTTCCCGCGCGTTTGTACGGGCGGCGAGTTCCGTTACGTGGCCGGGTCGAGCTGTTCCTGATTCAGGAAAGGGAGCAGAACGTTTGGGAGACCTTGGCGCGTCCGGCGCGCCGGCTGAACGTCGGCGAACGAATCGATTTTGGCGATGGACGTTTGATGGCGGAAGTTATCGAGAATCTTCCCGACGGGCGTCGCGCGCTTCGTTTTCATACCGATGAATCGCTCGAACAAGTGATTGAAGAGTTGGGAAGGATGCCATTGCCGCCTTACATAAAACGCGATGACGGCGCGTCATCCGATGAAGACAGAGAGCGGTACCAGACGGTTTTTGCCCAGCGCAAAGGAGCGATCGCTGCTCCAACCGCCGGGCTGCACTTTACCGAACATGTGTTGGATGAACTTAGAGCAAACGGCGCTTTGGTCGTCGAGATCACGCTTCACGTCGGTTACGGAACTTTTGAACCCGTCCGTGTTTCCGATTTGGAAGATCACAAAGTCGCGCCTGAACGTTATGAGATCGGACCGGAGGCAGCGGAGTCGATCAACAAGGCGCGCGAATCGGGAGGCCGGATTATCGCGATCGGGACTACGACGACTCGTGCTCTGGAATCGTCTGCCGACGACGACGGCCGCGTGATTCCGGCGGTTGGGTTCGCCGACCTCACCATAACGCCTGGCTACAAATTCCGAGTCGTCGATTCGATCCTGACTAATTTTCATTTGCCGCGCTCGTCGCTGCTTGCGCTGGTCGCTTCGTTCGCTGGACTCGAACTGACTCTGGCCGCGTACCGGCATGCGGTCGAGGTTCAATATCGCTTTTACAGTTACGGCGATTGCATGCTAATAATTTAAGTGGCGAGAATGAGAAATCGATTGACTAGAGATGGTCAATTATCACCCGCAGTAATCGCTTATCCGCAATGGCAGTACTTAAGAAAATCCGTTCCAAGTTTTGGGCGCCGCCGGTTGACGGTGACCTGGCAAATGTCTACGAAGAATCGCTGCCGTCGTTGGTCATCGAGGGGCATTACGACGTGCGACCCTTGACGGTCACACAGCTCGACGAGTGTTGGCGATTGGATCAGCGATGCTTCGTCGATGGCGAGGCCTATAGCCGGGATACATTCGAATATCTACTGACTGCTCCGGAATCGGTTTCCTATCGCGCGGTGACGCAGGCCGGGACGATGGTCGGGTTTATCGTAGGGTTGGTCGAGCCGGATCACACCGGACACGTAACGACCCTCGGCGTTGCGCCGGAACATCGCCGGCGAAGAATCGCGCAAAAGATGATGGAGAAAGTCGAAGACGGGTTCCGCCGGCGCAACGTTCGGATCGTTCGGCTGGAGGTTCGATCGATCAACAGTAACGCACAGCAGCTTTATCGAAATTTGGGCTACACCGTGACTCAACGTCTGCCGCGATATTATTCAAATGGCGGCGACGGGCTTTTGATGATTAAAGCTCTGGAATAAGAAAAGAGTGGCAAGAGACTCGCTCTCGCCACTCAGCAATTTTTCCAACTAGTCGGTACCGGGTCAATTTGGATTAGTCATTCCAACGTAAAATCCCACTCGTCATCCCTTTGCGCCTTCAGCCTTTCTGTTCTTTGCGCCTTCGCGTGAAACTTCTTTTGAAGGTTCTCAAACTGACCTGCCACCAACGATCCGCTTCCTAACTCTTCCTCAATTCGGTAAGCACTTGTTTGGCGACAGACTTTAGTGTGTCGAAAACTCCGACGCCGGTCGATGCGACAGCTTCGAGAACCGGCTCGCCTTTTCGTTGGAGCTCTGCCGTCAGATCTTCCACCCCCAACACGTTCGGCAAGTCGCGTTTGTTCAGCTGAAGCACGTATGGAATTGTCACCAGGTCATAGCCCTGCGATTGAAGATTTTCTTCGAGGTTGTACATCGATTCGATGTTCGCATCCATTCGTTCTTCCTGCGAATCGGCGACGAAAACAACTCCATCGACTCCCTTCAAAATCAGTTTGCGCGACGCGTCATAAAAAACCTGACCGGGAACCGTGTATAGGTGGAATCGAGTCTTGAATCCGCGAACTGTTCCCAGCTCGAGCGGCATAAAGTCGAAGAAGAGCGTGCGATCAGTTTCAGTCGCAAGGCTTATCAACTTCCCTTTCGCCTGCGGAGCAGTCGAATCAAAGATGTATTGCAAGTTCGTTGTCTTACCACAAAGGCCCGGACCGTAATAAACGATCTTGCAGTTAATCTCTCTGGAAGCGTAATTGATGAAAGTCATGGAGTCTCAGGCTTTATTCGAATAAGAAATGATAGGTATTCAGTGACAAGCTTGCTGCCGCACCACTAGCTGAAAAGGCTGTCGATGTCCTCGTCCGTAATTTCGGCGAAAAAGGCTTCGTCGGATGTTTTCTCGCTGGCTTCTCGTTGCAGCTGCTCAAAAATCGCATGCAGCTCGCCGGAAACCTGCTTACCACGTAGCTTCACCAACCCAAGACTCGAGCGATCATCGAAAACGACAACAAGTAGGACTCGGCCGATAACGCAAATATGAATGCTTTCGCGCTCGCCTTCATGCGAAAGTGTCGGAAACTCCTTCTCGCCAATCAACTGCGCCATCCCGCCCGTCGCCGCCACGTTGCCGGCCGCAAGCGACGCCAAACTGGTTGTGTCGATATCGCCCACGTCTCCCTGACTGGCTATTTGCTGCCCGTCTTTGTCCACCAGAAACACGACCCTGGCTGTGGCATCCAGACACAATCTGGCTAGTACAGCTTTGATCTGCTGAAACTGGTGCTCGTGCAAAATGATAGAAGTGTCTGCCATTCGAACACGCTTTCTTTACAAGGGTAGGGGCGGGGACGGGACGACTGCTCCACGCAGCCGCGAATGTCACTGAGATCTTAAACTGAAGAATAACAAGGTCTTCGCCCTTCCGCACTTAGCGCGATGCCTCGGGTACAGTCATCATGGGAGGCAATCTGACCGTGACGCCGTTTGGAACTCTAACATAGCGTATCTTGTGACTTCAAGTGTTTTTCCATGTTGGCCACGGTGAAAAACACGCCTGAATATCGCGGCAAGTGTCCGCAAACCCTACTCAATCGTTGATTTAGGCGGAAAGCTGTGTTAAGCTTCGGCCAGATACTGCAGTGGCTCACCGCTTTATCGAGTGGCCTTATTGAAAGCCTGGAGCTTCGCATGAGCGATCCTACTGTCAAGGGTATTAAAAGGTCTTCTTCCAACCCTACGTCGCGTCACGCTTCTTCAACGTCTTCGACAAAAGGTCGTGCGTTGCCGGGAAAGACTGCGCGTCCCAAGCCGATGGTCAAACGTTCGCCTTCTGGAAAAGCACCAGCTCGTAAAGCCACCAAAACGACCGTTCTGAGTTCCGCCAAAAACAAAGTCAAGAAAGTCGTTAAGGCGAAACCGGTCGCGTCGGCGAAAAAGTCTGTAAAGAAGAAAGCTGCTACACCCAGGAAAGCGTCGCCAAAGCGAACCGCTGTGGCACGCAACAAGCCCGCAACGCGAAAACCGGTCACTACTAAGCCGGCCAAGAAGGCGGTGGCAAAACCCACGGTTGTAGCGAAGCCGGCCGTTGCGACTAAGCCAACGAAATCAAAACCTGTAATTGCTCCTGCTCCGCGACCTCCGGTCAAGCCGATCCCGGTTCCGGTCCCACGACAACCAACGCGGGACGAAGCCGCAGCGCTGCGTGTGTTCGAAAAAGCTCATCGAGAATTTACTCGTGGTCGATTTGCCGAAGCCGGCTCGATCTTTCGATCGTTGCTCGAGAAACATCCGGGCGCGTCTGAAGTAGCGGCTCGTGCTCGAACTTACCTGGCTATCGCTGAATCACGTCTGCGGCGCGAGATCTCGCTGCCTCGAGACGCAGATTCGCTTTACGATCGCGGTGTAATCGAGCTCAATCGTGGCGAGTACGTGGCTGCGCAAGAGATGTTCGAGCGTGCTCTGAAGCGTGAGCCCGAAGCCGCGCACATACACTACGGTTTGGCTGCGACGCGTGCCCGTCTGGGCGCGATCGATGCCGCGCTTGAATCTCTGCACAAGGCCCTGGATATTCAACCCAGTTTGCGCGTTCGCGCACAGCACGATCAGGACCTTACTACGCTGCGGAACGACCCGGTCTTCGAGCAATTGATTTTTGCTCCCCGCCTCTGAATCTATCCTTGATTGATTCCCTCCGCTTATGTTTTCGTGCCTACCGTTGGCTGCCAAGTTTCAAAGCCTTCAGGTTTCGGCTATCATTCGTTGTCGACGCGGACCCTCGCGTCATTGTGTCATTGCGACATCCCCGGAGATCCCAATTTGCAATCAGTTGAAACAGGGGGCGGGCTGAAGATCGTAGCCATCGGCGGAGGCACGGGTCTGTCAACGCTTCTGGCCGGCTTGAAGCGCCTGGTTGGTGCTACGGAATCGCGCGCGACCTGGTTGGAATCCCTGTCGGCAATCGTTGCGGTATCGGACGATGGCGGCAGTTCGGGACGTCTGCGAGACGAGCTGCAAATACTTCCGCCGGGCGACATTCGAAACTGCATGGTCGCGCTTTCCGAGGACTCGACGCTTCTATCCAGGCTGTTTCAATTTCGGTTTCCCGGCAACGGCGAACTTGGCGGGCATAGCTTTGGAAATCTGTTTTTGGCGGCGCTGACGGAAGTTACCGGCGACTTCGTCGAAGCTGTTCGGCTTTCTTCAGAAATAATAGCCAGCAAAGGCCGCATCTACCCGGCCACGATAAATGACGTTCGGTTGGTGGCGGAGCTCGAGGACGGAACCGAAGTACGCGGCGAGACGCTAATCACAGCATCGCGCGCTCCTATTCATCGTCTTCGGCTTGAACCGGAGCATTGCCTTCCGTTACCCGAAGCGTTGGCGGCGATCCGTTCGGCCGACGTTATCACCGTTGGTCCGGGCTCGCTTTACACGAGCATTTTGCCGCCGCTGCTGGTGTCTAGAGTGGCGCAGGCGATTGGTCAGACGAACGCGGTAAGGATTTTCATTTGCAATCTGATGACGCAGCCCGGCGAGACGGATGGATACACGGCGCGACAACACCTGGAGACGGTCAAAAATTACGCGCCGGAAATGAAGTTTGACTACGTGATCGTTAACAACCACCTGGTGTCGGAAGAACAGGCTGCTCGCTACTCGGCGGACGGCGCTATCCAGATTGGAATGACCGATCATTTGTTGGAAAAGACCCTCGGAGAGGAAACCGAAATCGTCCGGGCGGACCTGCTGGATGAAGGCGAGAAGGTGCGGCACAATCCCGAAAAGCTGGCGCGCGTAGTGATCGCCTGTTGTGAACAAGCGCTGGCCAGACATCCTGTCGTCTAACAAATCTGATGCAAATCGACCAACAACCCGCAATCAACATGCTCGAGATGCATGCCCCGCTGGACGTTCTAATCCTTGCCGCGGGACTCGGCACGCGCATGCGTTCGGAAAAGGCCAAGGTGCTTCACAAGCTTGGCGGGCGACCGCTGATCGCGCATGTTTGCAGAACCGCCACGGCGCTGGACCCGCGGCGAATCCTGGTGGTTGTGGGCCATCAGGCAGAAGAAGTAGAGGCGGCCGTGCTGGAAGAATTGGGCCCCGCCGGCGCAACGTTTATTCGCCAGTCAGAACAGCGTGGAACCGGTGACGCAGTGATGGCCGCGCGTGAAGAGTTGGCCGGATCGGATTCGACTCTGTTGGTTTTGTCCGGCGACGTGCCGCTGGTGCGAGCCGAGACGTTGGCGACGCTTGTTCACCAACATCGAACGCACAGGGGCAGAGGCGCCGATTGCACCATGCTGGCAGTCAGACTGGACGATCCGTCCGGGTACGGCAGATTGATTCGCGACGGCGATGGACGGTTTGAGCGGATCGTCGAACAGAAAGACGCCACCCCGGAAGAGAAACTCGTAACAGAGATAAACGCCGGTATCTATTGCTTTGACACGCGCTCGCTTTTCCCAGCGCTCGAACGGGTTCAGCCGTCAAACGCGCAAGGCGAATATTACTTGACCGATGTGCCGAGCATTCTGCGAAGCCAGAATGCCGACGTCACGGTTTATATTCATGGGGATCCGCGTGAAGTTTCCGGGATCAACACGCGCGCTGAGTTGGCCGAGTTCGAACGGGTTTTCCGCGAGCGGAAGCTGAGGCGATTGATGCTCGAAAGCGGAGTCACGCTGATTGACCCGCGACACACCTACATCGGATCAGATGTTCAGATCGGTCGCGACTGCGTGATCTACCCGGACGTGCATATCGAAGGAGAAACCGTAATTGGCGAAGCTTGCGAAATACGCTCCGGCACGCGCATTACGAATTCCCGCGTTGGCAACGCAGTGACAATCAAAGATCACTGCGTGATCGTGGACAGCGAGATTTCAGACGAATGCACCATCGGGCCATTTGCTCACCTTCGCATGCAGACATTCCTCGACAAGAAAGCGGCAGTCGGGAATTTCGTCGAGATGAAAAAGTCGCGGCTCGGCCCCGGCTCGAAGTCCATGCATCTAACTTACCTGGGCGATGCAACGATTGGCGAAAAGACTAATATTGGAGCCGGCACGATCACCTGTAACTACGACGGCAAGAACAAACACGAGACCATTATCGAAGACAACGTCAGAATCGGATCGGACACGATGTTGGTTGCGCCGGTTCGCGTCGGAAAAGGAGCAGTCACCGCAGCTGGTTCGGTGGTGACAAAGGACGTACAGCCGGACACGCTGGTGGCGGGTGTTCCGGCGGTGGAGAAGAAGAAGCTCGAACGCGAGCCGGGCGCCTAGTTTGGTTCGACGTGGCGAGGAAAGCCAGCTCGGAATCTTTTGCTCAAGACATGTCGCAGCCGCCCTTCAACCAGGAGCCATTCGTTCCACCGCCGCCGCCGCCGGTTTTTGATTCGCCGTTCGATCCACGGGTTCTTGCTGAGAAGGCAGAGTTCATCAATAAGAACTCGATCTATGCCTTAATTTTTGCGGTGACCGGAGTCTTGTGCTGTCCCATAGTTTTGGGTGTGTATGGCTTCATGCTTGCCAACTCAGTCTTAGAGAACATTGAGTATTACAATATCTGCCACAACAGAAAAATTCTGGCGCAGATCGCCAAAGTGCTGGCAGGACTCGGCGTCGTGATTTGGGTGGCTGGTTTTGCTATCAGGGTGTTTATCTCCAGGTAAGAAACGCGGCGTAATTTGAAAAGGACCATTTAGAATTTATGTGTGGAATCGTCGGATATGTAGGTAACAAGCAGGTCGTCCCTGTCATCATCGATGGTCTGAGAAAGCTGGAATACCGCGGCTATGATTCGGCCGGCATTGCGGTTGTTGATGAAGGACACGTGCTGGAGGTACGCCGAGCCGAAGGGAAGCTTCGAAATCTGGAGGAAGCGATCCGGCTCAAACCGCTGGATGGAACCTACGGAATTGGTCATACGCGCTGGGCCACGCATGGCCGACCCACCGAAGAGAACGCGCACCCGCATCGCGACTGCACCGGTCGCATCGTGGTAGTTCACAACGGCATCATCGAAAATTATCTCCAACTAAAAGAGCGGCTCCGCCAAACCGACCACCGCTTCGTGACCGAAACGGACACGGAAGTCATCGCTCACCTGATCGAAGAATATTTGAAAGAGGGAGACAGTTTTGAAAAAGCGGTTCGACGTGCTGTTGCCGACCTGCGCGGAATCTTTGCGCTCTCGATCATCAACGCCGACGAACCCGACACAATAATTTCGGTCCGCCAGGGTCCGCCGGTGGTTATTGGTTTGGGCGACGGAGAATTTTTCGTAGCCTCGGACATTCCGCCGATTCTCCAGCACACACGAGATGTCTTCTTTCTCGGCGATGGCGAACTCGCGGTGCTGACTCGCGATTCGGTTCGGGTGATGGATTTTGACGGAAACGCGGTCGAACCACAGCAACAGCGAATTACGTGGGACCCGATCATGGCGGAGAAGGGCGGCTTCAAGCACTTCATGCTCAAGGAGATTTACGAGCAGCCGCGCGCGATTCGCGACACGGTGCAGGGACGAATTTCGCTGGACACCGGCCGCGTGTATCTGGATCCGATGAACATCACCGACGAGGATTTCAAACGGATCAACTTCATCAAGATCGCTGCGTGCGGAACGAGCTGGCATGCCGGGTTGGCCGGAAAGTACATGATCGAACAGTTCGCGCGCATTCCGGTCGAGGTCGATTACGCATCCGAGTTTCGTTACCGCGATCCCGTGCTCGACGAGAACACGTTGCTGATCGTCATTTCGCAGTCCGGAGAAACCGCCGACACAATCGCCGCGCTTCGCGAAGCCAAATCGCACGGATCCAAGGTGCTGGCCATCTGTAACGTGTTCGGATCGATGATCACGCGCGAAGCAGACGGAACGATCCTGACTCACGCCGGGCCCGAAATCGGTGTTGCGTCGACCAAGGCTTTTACTTCGCAGATGATCGCTCTCTACCTTTTCGGTTTGTTCCTGGGTCAACTGCGCGGCGCGCTTAGCCAGGACGAAGCGAAAGCGCATGCGCAGGAGTTGGCAGAGTTGCCGGTAAAGATCGAACACCTGCTGAACGATTCGGATGGGATCGAAGAACTTTCGAAAGAGTTTTTCCGCTCGACCGATTTTCTTTATCTCGGTCGTGGTTTGAATTTTCCGGTGGCGCTCGAAGGCGCGCTCAAGCTGAAAGAGATTTCGTACATTCACGCCGAAGGCTATCCGGCCGGCGAGATGAAGCACGGGCCGAACGCGTTGATTGACGAACGTCTTCCGATCGTCGTCGTGAACCCACGCGAAGACGGCAATCGCGCTTCTGAGCTGCGCTACGAAAAGACGCATTCGAACATCGTCGAGGTAAAGGCGCGCGAAGGAGTAGTGCTGTCGGTCCTGACCGAAGGCGACGAAATGTCTGCGTCGGTTTCGAACCACGTAATCGAGATTCCCAAGGCGAGCGATCTGCTTTCGCCCATCCTTGCCGTCATTCCGCTCCAACTTTTGGCTTATCACATAGCCGTTCGCAGAGGCTGTGACGTGGACCAGCCGCGAAATCTTGCGAAGTCGGTAACGGTGGAATGAACACGCTCTGAATGATTAAGTTGTAGAAACTCGCAGTCGGGAAGGGGGCAAGCGCAGCGCGCCCCCGCCCAAGATGCAGATCAATTCAACATCCAGGAAAACTTGAGTTCGATGGTCGTGCGTGGCGTACTGTTTTAGGTTGCGGGGGCGCGCTGCGCTTGCCCCCTTCCCGACTGCAGTTTTCAAACTTACCAATTAATACGATAAGAGGGCACACTTAATAATGAAGTCGCTTTGCATTTTAGTTCTCGGTTTACTTTTGCCAATTTCCACGGCCGCACAGATGAAAGCTCCGAGCGAGCCCGTCCTTTCGCGCTTTCTTCGTTACGTAAAGATCGACACTCAGTCGGCGGAAGATCAGGCGACGGTACCGAGCACAAAAAAGCAGCTCGACCTGGCGAACCTGCTCGCGAGCGAACTGAAAACACTGGGGGCGCAGAATGTCCGAGTCAGCGAATTTGGGATCGTGTATGCGCTCGTGCCGGGAAATCTCCCGGACCAAAAGAAGGTTCCTGTGATTGGCTTCATCGCGCACATGGACACTTCACCATCCGCGCCTGGAGCAAACGTCAATCCGATTTTCCACAAAAATTATCAGGGCGGCGATATTGTCTTGCCGAAAGACAAAACTCAGGTCATCACAGTCGATAAGAATCCCGGTCTTAAAGAAATGATCGGCGACGACATCATAACTGCCGACGGCACGACGCTGCTGGGCTCGGACGACAAAGCGGGAATCGCCGAGATCCTGACGATGATCGACACGCTCAAACAAAATCCGCAGATCAAACATGGAACAATCGCGGTCGCGTTCACTCCCGACGAAGAAGTCGGAGGCGGGATCGATAAGTTTGATGTAAAGGAGTTCGGCGCCGAGTTCGCATAGACGGTTGATGGCGAAGCGCTCGGTGAAGTAAACGAGGAGACGTGGAGCGCGCGAACGGCTACGGTCACCTTTGAAGGAAAAAGCACGCATCCGGGAACCGCAAAGAACGTGATGGTCAACGCGATCTTTGCATTCTCGGATTTCGTCGCGAGCTTTCCGCACGACATCCTTCCCGAGACGACGGAAGGCCGGGTTGGATTTGTTCACCCCTACACCGGCGCCGTCGACGTAGCGGAATCCAAAATCAAAATCCTGTTGCGCGATTTCGATATGAGCGGGCTGGACGCCAAAGAAGCGCTGCTGCGCGAGATGGTGGCGAAGACTTCGAAGAAGTTTCCCGACGTGAAAATAAAGATCGAGGTCGAGGAAGATTACAAGAACATGAAAGAGGTGCTGAAGAACTTTCCTAAACTGATCGAGAACGCGATGGAAGCGACACGGCGGGCGGGACTAAAACCGGTATTGCGCCCGATCCGCGGCGGGACCGATGGATCGAACCTGACATTCCGCGGGTTGCCGACACCGAACCTGTTTACCGGCGGACATAATTTTCACGGGAAGCTTGAGTTCAATTCGGCCCGGGGGCTCGAGAAGTCGACGGAGATGTTGGTTCATCTGGTGCAGATCTTCGCGAACCGGTGAAAGACTAAAGAACTCGAGTTGGGACCTGGGGAAGTCAGCCCCATTCGCGGTAGCGAATGGGGGCTTTTTGTCCTTCATGCTGAGTCTGCTCAGTCCAGCTACCCCATTCGCTACCCCATTCGCTACCGCGAATGGTACTAACCTCACCGGACCCGAATGTCGAACAGGCCGTGCTGAGCTACCTTCCGCCACTTCTTCTTTGCGGCTTTCCTTTGCGCCTTTGCGTCTTTGCGGGAACCCATTTTTTTGCGACTTGTTTCATTCCAACACGCGCACAATCAAACATTTCAAATAGTACGTCTCGGGCATTCCGAGCAGCACCGGGTGATCGCGCGACTGCATCCGCTTTTCCATCAGTTGAACACGCCGGCGAGCGTCCAGCGCGGACTCCAACACGATCTCCTCAAACAGATCTTCAGACATGTGATACGAGCATGTGCACGTGATCAGCGTACCGCCGGCGTTCAGCAACTTAAGCGCACGCAGATTGATCTCTTTGTAGCCACGCACCGCCGCGCGAACGCTCGCGCGATTCTTGGCAAACGCCGGCGGATCGAGCACGATCGTGTCGAACATCTCGCCCGCGGTCTCCATCTCGCGAAGCGCATCAAACACATTCGCTTCGCGAAACTCCACGTTGGTTATCGAATTCAGTTCCGCGTTGCGCCGCGCGGTTTTGATCGCTTCGCCGGAAATGTCCAGACCGATCACGCTTTCACAAACACCTGCCAGTTGAAGCGCGAACGCGCCGTTGAAGGTAAAACAGTCGAGCACGCGTCCCTTCGCAACCGATCGAGCCGCCAGTCGATTTTCGCGCTGGTCCAGAAACGAACCGGTCTTCTGGCCCGCGAGCGGCGCTACCAGGAAACGTACCCCGTCCTGAACTATCTCGAACTCGTCCGGCGCCTCGCCGTACAGCAGACCTGAACGGAGTTCCAGCCCTTCCAGCTGTCGCACGCGGACGTCATTGCGTTCTATCACCGCGCGCGGCTCAAACTCTTCGACCAGCAGTTCAAGCAGCATCGCTTTCAACGCATCGCTGCCTTGTGAAAGCGTTTGCATCACCATCACGTCGGCGTAAACATCCACGATAAGCGACGACAACAGATCGCCTTCGGAATAAATCAAGCGATACGCGTTGGTGTGCTGCTTCAATTCATTCCGGCGCGCGGCCGCCGCCCGGATGAGAGATCGCCACCACTCGCGATCGATCAATTCATCTCGGGTCGTTAGAAACCTGAGCGAAATCTCCGAGCGATCGCTGAAAAACGCGCGGCCGACAAAGCGTCCACGTTCTTCGTTCACGGTGACGATGGACCCGCCCGCGGCGTTCCTGGCGTCAATCACGTCGCTACGATAGATCCACAAATGGCCGTTGCGGACCCGCTCGGCGCCGCGTTTGTTTACGATGACTGTCTGATTCATTTCACTGGAATTTAGCATACTACGGGAAAGACTATTCGCGCTTCGCGCTCACTGCAGGCGAGCCGCCTGCGCTCCATCGGTTGCGCTCCATCACCTTGTGCTGAAACTTCTCCTGCATGTACCCTTGCGGCGGTTTTCACCAGACTCAAAACAAGAAACTAAACTGCACTTATGTTTAAAACGATCGGAATCGTAACGGGCGGGGGCGACGCTCCCGGACTTAATGCGGTCATTCGCGCGGCAGTCAAAGCCGCTGTGGGCGAATTCGGCATGAAGGTGATCGGCATCGAAGACAGTTTTGAGGGACTGCTCGGCGAAACGCGTACCCGCGAACTGAGACCTCAGGATGTCCGCGGTTTGCTGCCGCGCGGCGGCACTATTTTGGGGACACGAAATCGCGGTCGCTTTGTGGAGCGCACGGCCGAAGGGCATCAGGTAAAGCCCGAAGACGTCTATCGCGAGGCGATTGAAAACGCTCGCCGATTGGGGATCGAAGGTTTGATTGTCCTGGGCGGCGAAGGGACGCTTGCGATTGCCTCAGAGTTTGACCGGCTGGGATTGCCGGTTGTCGGTGTCCCGAAAACTATCGATAACGACCTGGCTTGCACCGAGCTGACATTCGGTTTTGTTACCGCGCTGGACATCGCAACAGAAGCCCTCGATCGTCTTCACACGACTGCGGAATCGCACGACCGAGTAATGATCCTCGAAGTCATGGGCCGCAACACGGGTTGGATTGCGCTTCATTCCGGAATCGCCGGCGGCGCGGATGTGATTTTGATTCCCGAGATTCCGTTTAGCATGGAATCGGTTGCGGCCAAAGTGAGAGAGCGCGAAGACAGCGGATCTCAGTTCACGATAATTGTCGCAGCGGAAGGCGCGCGCGAAGTCGGCGGCGAGTTGATCTACCAGGACAAGGGCGACGCGGCGCATGCGCCGCGACTCGGTGGCGTCGGAAACTATTGCCGGATGGACATCGAGCAGCTGACCGGTAAGGAAACGCGTTGCGTCGTACTTGGTCATTTACAGCGGGGCGGCCGGCCAAACGCTTTCGACCGAATGCTGGCGACCAGCTTTGGAGCATCCGCCGTCAACGCGATTGCACAGGGCCAGCACAGCGTCATGGTCGCGCTTCAAGCGGCGGACATCGTAACTGTGCCGATTTCCGAAGCCATCGCGAATATCAAAACCGTGCCAGCCGATGGACAAATGGTTCGGACCGCACGGTCTACCGGAATCTCGTTTGGAGCGGTTGACGAGGATTCAAATCGGAAAGACGGTTTTAGGTCTTAGGTTTTGGGTTTTAGTCGTTGAACGCCGCTTATTCTTGCGATTAAGAGTCAATGTAGAATAACAATCAAAAACCAAAGACCTAAAACCTAAAACCAGGAACCCAAAACCTAAGCTGTGCGCGTCACGCCACGTAATGCAGAGCCTCGATAAAACTCAAATTGAGCGCGCGAGCAGGTTGAGAGGTGTTTGTTCCTATGCACTCGATAAATTTCTCAACCAAATGCGAATCGAACTGCGTTCCCGACGCAGCACGCAATCGCTGAAAAGCTACCGATTGCGGCAACCGGCGACGATAAGGACGATCCGACGTCATGGCGTCGTATGCATCCACGACAGCGACGATTCGCGCTCCCAATGGGATGTCGTCCTCTTTCAAACCCCGCGGATATCCATTCCCGTTCCACCATTCATGGTGATGCTTGACGATCGCATGCACGTCCTCCATGTGCGGAACACTGTTAAGAGCTTGTTCGCCATGATCTACATGTAGCCGCATCACGCCGATCTCTTCGGCGGTTAGCGATCCCGGTTTTCTTAGAACGCTTTCGGGCACGCCTATCTTTCCGATGTCGTGGAGCAGCGCACCGAGTTTGATGTTTGTGATCTCGATTTCAGAGAGGTTCAAATGCCGCGCGAGCAGTTCGGCCATCTCCGCAACCGCGCTGGAATGCGCCCCGGTGTAGTCGTCCTTCACGGCAAGCAGCGAGATCAGCGCCTTTACCGTCCCAACCCATGACTGGCGCAGGTCGCGCTCCAGGATGCGATTGCGCTCTTTGACACCGCTCATGGTCATCACGTTATCGATCACATTCAGCAGTTCGTGATGTCCAAAGGGCTTGCACAAATACGCGGACAACCCCATCTCAAGCAGAGCCTGCTGCTCGGAGTAATTGTCCGCTCGCGCAGTCAACATGATCATCGGCGTATGTCGCAATTGCTCGTCGCATGATTCGATGATCTTAAGAAAGACTTCCTTTCCGCTGAGACCCGGCATCATGTAGTCCAAAACGATAAGATCCGGCCGAAGCGACTGGGCCATGACCAGACCCTCGACTCCATCGCACGCACCGATGAACTCGTATCCCGCGCGGTCCAGCCTTATTTCCTCCAGCTTGAGAAGGGATCGATCGTCGTCCACGAAGAGGATGCGTTTGCGCTCATTGAGATAATTGTCGGGCATTCTTAACCTCCAGGGCGCCGTTATGCATGCTAGCGCGGCGCGCTCGCTCTTTGGCAAGACACTAAACGGGGTGTTACTGTAAGATTGGTCTAGCCATAAGCGCTCCAGATACTTCGCGAGGTAGCGAAAAATCCTTGGATAGGGCGCCACATCCCTCTCAGGCTAAAAAGGAGAGAAGCCTGCATCCAGTCGGGTCAGATACAGCCGTGATGTTGAAAGATGCTGGGCGAGAGTATAAACATAGAGTTCCGCTTGCGAGTTGTGATTAGCCTGCAAAGAGATTGCGGAACGGTGACGTTTTTGGCACGCCAGTTTGGCTAAACGGAGCAAAGCGATTTGACACAGGAGATAAAACAACGACTGCAGGCTGAATTGGACGAGCTCGAGTCCGAGCTTCGCGTGCATCTTCCGAAGGAGATCAAGCGCGCATTGGAGTTCGGCGACCTGCGTGAGAATGCTGAATACCGCGCTGCACTTGATCGCCAGAATATGGTCAAAGCGCGGATCAGCCAGTTGCGCCAGCGCATGAGCGAGGTCGCGTCGATCGACATCTCAAAAGTCCCGCATGATCGCGCCGCGTATGGCTCGACCCTGGTTCTTTACGACGCCGAACGTGACGAAGAGGTGACCTACAGGCTGGTGACTCCGGAAGAGAGCGACCCGCAGGCCGGGTTGATTTCGACAACGTCGCCCGTTGGACGTAGTTTGATGGGTAAAGAAGAGGGCGACGAAATAAAGGTAACAACGCCGGCCGGAGCTCGTAATTTTGAGATCAGACGATTGACCACGCTTCACGATCAGCCGGCAGAGTAAAGATGCCTTCAATTTCTTCTAGACACTAGCCTTTTGCATACCTTTGAGCCGTCGTAAGTTCGCGGCTCTATTATTCTTGACAACGGTTTACGCCCTCCCTATTATGCGCTGTCGGCAAACAGAGGGGGCGTTATGCGTGGCAGCGTTTCGAGGCCCCTGCCGCAGTAATCAGGAGAAAGACCAACAGGTGTTCGGGGAGAGTATCGGGCGCGGCGCGAGCCGGATCATAAGTGCGATGGTGCGCGGTCTCGCCCATGGTCGCATCAATCCGAATCTGCTGACCGTAATCGGAGTTTCGCTCAACGTAGCATGCGGATTACTCTTCGGTTTCGGCCATTTTTTTTGGGCCGGAATTATCCTGATCGTTGCTAATCTCTTTGACATGCTGGACGGCCAGGTAGCGCGGCTATCCGGACGGGTTACCCGGTTCGGCGGCTTTCTGGACTCTTCGCTCGATCGCCTTTCGGACATGGTGGTCTTTGTCGGGCTTATTATTTATTACGCCCGCGACACGGAAGCGCACTCGACGCTGAATGTCTTTCTTGGCTGTTCCGCGATGATCGGGTCGGTGCTTGTCAGCTATACGAGCGCACGTGCCGAGAGCCTGATCCCAAAGTGCGACGTCGGTTTCCTTCGCAGGCCCGAGCGGGTTGTTCTTTTGATAATCGGAGCGCTAACAACGCATCCGAATTCACAGAACCTATTTCTTAACCGCATGCCGGCCGTGCTTTGGATTTTGGCGGTTGGTTCGTTTTGGACGTTCGCGCACCGCATGTACCACACATGGCGCGAGGTAAATAAAGCAGATGCGGCGGCGCATGCGGAAGAAATAGCAGCATCGGAAGACCGGCGCGCAGCATCAAATGGCGCGCCCGAAAGGCGTACCGAACCTGAGCTGGTACGCTAAAACAGAATCGCAATCATAATTACGACCTACTTATGCAAATCGAAGCCAATTCCCCCATCTACCGTTCGAGGTACATGAATTTGACAGTTTGTCCGTGCTGCGGATTTAAGTTTGAAGGCGACCTGCGAATGGGCTGCGTTTCGTGCGGCGCCCAATCGGTAGGCGAGCCTCTTGCCCGTCCGGCACACGAACTTCCCTCGTACGGTCGCGGACTTCTTATTGGTGTGATCGGCGCGGCGGCCGTTGTCGTCTTCCTCGTTGCGACTCTGGTTGCGTTCCTCGATCGCCCGACTTTGTCTTTCGATTTCTGGTCAATTATGGCGTCGGCTGAAACAGCCGCATGGCGTCTGAAATGGATCGCTTTGCCTTTGGCAATCGGTTCGATCTGGCTCGGCTGGCGTGTTTGCGCCAGCATTCGCAACGAACCTTCTCGATTCATAGCGAGTCGTCTGGCGCACGGCGGATTAGCGGCGTCGGTGCTGTTCGCCGTTTTGGTTGCCACTGCTATCGGTATCACGGTGCCCGAGCGGTTGCGAGAACGACAACGAAGTTCTGAAGCGACGTTTCGCGCGAAGCTCTACACACACAATCGCGCGTTCATGGAATATCGCGCTTCCTTCGGTACCTTTCCGACCGAACTCGCCGACCTTAAGAGCCTGCCTGATCCCGATGGTTCAATTAAAGAGTTAATCGTTGAAGCCGAACAGGCCAGCTATAAGCCCTGGACCGAATTGGCGGCGACGACTCCGACGCCGGCCAAGCCGCGACGATTACGAGACGGCGCGCTTCGACCTGCCACGCTGAATTCCGATGCGGACGCTTCACCGGGCGAAGGAGTGCCGTTCACGAATTACGAGCTGCGTCTTCCGGGCGAAGATAAAATTCTCGGCACCGCAGACGATTGGATGATTCGCGATGGAATTGTCAGGCCTGTAAGTACCTCAGGAGCCTCTTCGACTTTCCTTTCAACTGGAACAAGCGCGCCTTAAGAAAGCCGGGGCGTCATGTCTTTCCTGGATCGGTTCCGACGGAAAAAAGTTAACGACGAAGTGATGCGCCGGTCTCGGCTGCTCCTCACGGGACGCATCACCGAAGGCACCATCCTGGACAATGCCGTCGACGAAGCGGGCGTCGTCACGGAAATCTTCTTCACTTACAATATCAGCGGCGTAGATTACGAATCATCGCAGACGCTAAGCCACGAACAGCGTCGGCATCAGCACGACTATGCCCCCGGCGCGAGTGTCACAGTGCGATACGAACCGCAACGGCCTGGCAATTCGGTGGTAGTGTGAAGAGCAGAACACAGGACTCAGAACACAGAACACAGGACACAGGATAACGAGCGATTCAACAGACTTGTTGTCCCTCCTGGGCGCCTGCACTAACGTACGTTAACGCTCCTCTTCTGTGTTCCATGTTCTGTGTCCTGAGTTCTGTGTCCTGAGTCCTATCTTTCCATGTTTTCAAAAATTCTAATCGCCAATCGCGGTGAGATCGCAGTTCGAGTGATTCGAGCCTGCCGCGACATGAACATTTCCCCGGTCGCAGTCTATTCCGAAGTCGACCGCGATGCTCTGCACGTGCGACTTGCCGACGAAGCCTACGAAATCGGACCCGCTCCTTCTGTAGAAAGCTATCTGCGAATCGACCGGATAATCGATGCGGCTAAAGCTGCTGGCGCCGAGGCGATCCATCCTGGGTACGGATTTCTGGCGGAGAACGCCGAGTTCGCGCGTGCCGTCGCGGCGGCCGGAATCGTATTTATCGGACCGTCGCCGGAAGCCATGGATCTGATGGGATCGAAAACCAGCGCTCGACGAATTGCCGAAAAAGCGGGAGTTCCCGTCGTTCCGGGAACGACGGAACCGCTGGCGTCGTTGCAAGAGGCGCTCAAAGTCGCTAACGAATTCGGCTATCCCGTAATGCTAAAAGCTTCCGCTGGCGGCGGCGGAAAAGGGATGCGGCTGGTGACATCGGAAGACGAGCTCGAATCCGCATTCGACACCGCGCAATCCGAAGCCGCGGCGGCATTCGGCAATCCGGAAGTCTATCTTGAAAAAGCGATCGAGCGTCCGCGTCACATCGAAATACAAGTGTTCGCGGATCAACAGGGCAACTTCGTACATCTGGGTGAGCGCGAATGCTCGATCCAACGCCGGCATCAAAAAGTCGTCGAGGAATGTCCATCGCCCATCGACGACCCCAGCTTGCGCGAACGGATGGGAACGGCCGCGATCAAGGCTGCTCGGGCGGTCGATTACGTCGGAGCCGGCACGGTTGAATTCCTGCTTTCCGACGCCACCCGCGAATTCTATTTCCTCGAAATGAACACGCGGCTGCAGGTCGAACATCCTGTCACTGAACTCGTCACGGGCCGAGACCTGGTCCGCGAACAGATCACGGTGGCCAACGGCTCGCCGCTTTCATTCAATCAGGAGCAAGTGAACTGGTCAGGCCACGCGATTGAGTGTCGCGTCTATGCTGAAGATCCGGAGAACAACTTTCTTCCATGGCCCGGGCGGATCAACTTTATGCGCATTCCGAACGGGCCGGGTGTCCGAGTCGAAGATGGGGTAAGCGAAGGATCGGAAGTTTCCATCTATTACGACCCGATGATTTCCAAGCTCGCGGTTTGGGGAAAGACACGGAGCGAAGCGATCGATCGACTTCGACGCGCGCTGGATGAGTACGCCGTCGGCGGCATTCGAACGACACTTCCTTTCTTTCGTGAAATAGTCCGCGATGAAGAGTTCATCGAAGGTCGGTTGGATACAGGCTTCATCGCGGGGTTTATGGAGCGGCGCGCGAACGCGGCCCCGCATGAAGATTCGCAGGAAGAAGCAAGGCGTCGCGATATTGCGATTCTGGCCGCGGCGTTGAACTACGTCGAAAGCCAACGACAACCGACTTTCGAAGCATCTCCACGAGAACAGAGTAAGTGGCGGATGGCTGGACGGACAGCCGCACTGAAGTGAATCGTAAATGGTAAATGGTAAGTGGCGAATGTTGAACGGTCAGTCCAACAGATCGACCGGTTCTTCCATTCACCACTTACCATTTACCATTTACCAATCAGCGATATGAAACTGACCGCAGAGATCAACAGCCAGATTCACCAGGTCGACATAAGTTGGGCGGATGACCAAGTCATTGCCGAGATCGACAGCCGCGCTTATCAGGTTTCTGCCGGCAGCGTTCGTCCGGGTCTTTACGTTCTAGTAAACGACGGTCACGTTTTTGAATGCCGAGTTGAATCAAATCATTCGCACCCCGGCACGGTCGATGTGCACGTTGGAACGCGGTTGTACTCCGTGGCGATAGCGGATCCGAAGCGTTTGCGCGCCGGTCAGGGTGCGGGCGCACATTCCGCCGACGGAGCGGCACAAATCATGGCGCCGATGCCGGGCAAAGTGGTTCGGATTCTGGTCGAACAGGGCGCGCAGGTTGAAGCGGGCGAAAGCATCATGGTGGTTGAAGCCATGAAGATGCAGAACGAAATGAAATCTCCGCGAGCCGGAATAGTTATCGAAATCCGCGCCATCGACGGCGCGACAGTCAACGCCGGCGACGTGCTTGCCGTAATCGAGTAGAGCTTTCCTCTCAAAAGCAAGGCTCCATTCAGAATAACGCAGTCAGGAAGGGGGCCCTCCTGACTGCGTCAAACAAAGTCCGTAGCCGCCACCGAACGTTGAATCGGCACCGTTTTATAAATCAAGCTACGAGAACATGAATAATTTCTCTTCTGACTTACGAATTCTTCTTTGGGACATCGATGGAACGTTGATGCGTTCGCATCGCATCGACGCGTTCAAGGACTACACGGTTCCAATGCTTGAGCGCGTGTTCGGCACCGCCGGGCGACTTCCAGAGATGCGCGTCTCGGGCATGACCGACATGCAAATTGTCGCGGAGGCGCTTCGCGACGAGGGATTCACAAACGACCACATACGCGACCGCGTCGACGAACTTCGAACGCATTACATGGAAGAGATGGAGCGCGTGACCGGAAACGGCGAACAGTTCTTTTATCTTCTGCCGGGCGTGCGCGAAGTGTTGGAAGCAACATCGCGCCATCCCCGCTATCGAAACGCTTTACTAACCGGCAACATTGAACCCGCGGCGCATTTGAAAATGCGGCTGGTCGGCCTCTCAGAATTCTTTCAACTTCCCGGAGCGTTCGGCGATGATTCGCATGACCGGCGCGACCTGCCCGCGCTGGCCAGAGAACGGATCAATCGTCATCTGCGACTCGAACTCGAGCCGGCGCAATTTATCGTGATCGGCGACACGCCGAACGACATTGCCTGCGCCCGGCACTACGGCACTCGATCGGTAGCCGTCGCTACGGGGCGAATGTACAGCGCGGATGATTTAAGAAGTCTCGAACCTGATGCGGTCTTGCCTGACCTGGCGGATCTGGAATTGGTTATGAGGACGATTGATCAGCTCTAAGCGGTGATGACGGGGATCACGTTCGATGAAAGCTCTTCTTTATATCGCGCGTCGAGAGTCGAAGGATGACCGGACGGCCATGCGGACATATGGTGGGTGACGAAGTAAGCAGAAGGCTGTCGATCAACCATCGCATCTTTTCCATCGCCAGCGGCGTGTTGCTTTTAATCGCGGCTCGGCACGCCAGTGACGCCGCAATTCCCTCGCGAAGCTTCTCCTGATTTGCTCCACGCTTTTCCTTCTCGATCGTATCCAACACTTCCGACAAAACATTTCGCGCTTCTCCGTTCGGAAGGTCGGCCGGCACGGACTTGATGGCGACCGTCCGTCCCGATAACCGTATCAATCCGAATCCGTAAATCTCCAAATCATCGGCGGCGCGGTCATAGGCGATAGCCTGCGCCGGAGTCAGATCGAAAGTCTCGGGCATCAGCAAATGCTGCGAGTCAATTCGGCGAGATGCGTCGATGGCTCGATATTTATCGAAGAGAATTCGCTCGTGCGCCACGTGTTGATCGACCAGCAACACTCCTTCGTCATCAGTCGCAATGATGAAACTTTCATCCAGCTGGCCCAGCGGACGAATGTTATGCGAAAGCGATTCAAGCGGCACTTCGCGCGCAAGGTTGGCAGCCGATACCAGCGGCGGAAGCGAGGGCGAACGGGCGATCTGCGATGAATCTTCCGGCTGCACGTTCTCGCTAACGATCACGACGTCCGGCTTGATCGATTCGATTGGCGCGGATGCTCTTTGCTTTTCCGGCGCCATTTCGTGCGATTCCAAATAAGCGCGACGAAGGATCGCGTTCAGATCGCGCGCGGTGGTTCCCTTCTCCGGCATCTCTCGCTTTGGAGTTGAGGGAGCCGGATTTTCCTGCGGTGCAGCGAAACCGAATTCGATCTTTTCCTGGCGCGCGGGAGGAACCAACTCGTTTGTAGCGCCACGACGAGGCTGCGTTTCGACGATTGTTTGGGCCGGTACCGGGAACCTGACGGTCAATACGTCGTCTTCTTCGATGACGGTCGCGATCGGGTCTCCATCAGGCTTCACCGAACGATTCGCCCACTCGCTTGAACCCGCAGCCTCGCCCGCTCGCAAATAACCCGCGTTGGTCAGCGATCCGCGGACGGCTTCCCGAACTGCTTCCGCGACGGCCGACGAACGCCTGAACCGCACTTCGGTCTTGGCCGGATGAACGTTTACGTCAACCTCTTCAAGCGGAACTGTCAGGAAAAGTATCGCAGCCGGATAAACCCCGGTCGGCAGGATCGTTCGATACGCTTCGGAGAGCGCGCCGCTGATTAATCGATCGCGAACAAACCGTCCGTTGATGAAGATGTACTGCGCATCGCGCGAGGAACGCCGCTCTCGCGGGGCCGAGACAAACCCGGTGATGGTGGCTACACGTTCATTA
This sequence comes from Pyrinomonadaceae bacterium, assembly GCA_963702045.1. GTDB lineage: Bacteria > Acidobacteriota > Blastocatellia > Pyrinomonadales > Pyrinomonadaceae > JACMLC01. Next base: position 945,571 of record OY969701.1, on the reverse strand, counting down.
CCACCGCGCACCTCGATCAGGTTTTGAATAAAGTCCGCGCCAAAAATCTGGTAAGCGCGTTCGCGCAGGTCCTGCGCCGGAGCTACGTGCAGAGTTTCGCGTCCGTTGTTGGTCAAAGTGAAAGCGATTTCGGGATTCGCCAGCGCGTAATGCGTGACGATGTTGGAGAGGTGGAAATTCTCAGTGGCTTCGGATCTCAAAAACTTTCGACGGGCCGGTACGTTAAAGAACAGATCGCGTACTGTTATGGTCGTGCCCTGCGGATGCGACGTTTCCTTAACATCCCGCCATCGCCCGCCTTCGATCACGATGCGCGTGGCGGTCGTCGATTCCGCCGTCTTACTGATCAGCTCGACCTTCGCGACCGACGCGATTGATGCCAGCGCTTCTCCGCGAAAGCCGAGCGTGGCGATCGCATTCAGATCTTCAGCCGAGCTTATCTTGGAAGTGGCGTGTCGCTCGAAAGCGAGAACCGCATCGTCGCGAACCATTCCTTCGCCGTCGTCGGCAATTCGCAAGAGTCTGCGGCCGCCGCCTTCAACCTCGATCTCCACGCGTCGCGCACCGGCATCGATCGAGTTCTCAACCAGCTCCTTCACCACCGAAGCCGGTCGTTCAACCACCTCGCCGGCAGCGATCTGATTGGCTAACTGGTCGGAGAGTACGCGGACTTTGGACATAGGTAACAGGAGTCAGAAGGCAGAAGACAGAAGTCAGAAGGAGCGGCGCGCAAACTTACAGTAGGAATCGCTAAAAGAGTACTGAAAATTCCTGGACGACGACTCCTGCCTTCTGTCTTCTGTCTCCTGTCTTCTGCTTTTCACAAATACACTACTTCATGATCCGACGAACCCAGATTGATCGCGTCGTAGATCCAATCGACCACGTATTGACCGTGCCGCGCGACTAGTGAGGTGATATTGATCCGCCGTTCCTGCAGAGTCTTCTCGGGATAGAGACATTGGAACGCACGCTCAATCTGGCGATGAACGGCCTGGTCGCGATTGAGCTGAGCCCTATGAAATCGCGTGCGCAATCCATTCAGTTGGTAATTAATCTTACGCCGGCCGGTTTCGAGTGCATCAGCCAGGGTTGGATCGATCGTTCGCAAATTCTCTCGCAACTTGTCGAGATCTCGGTTAACACAATCTTCCGTCCGATCAAACGCCTGGCTGGTCTCAGCGCCCAGATGCTCTTCAACAATCCGCGCCAGCAACTGTTCCAGACCTTCAAAGAAATCGCTCAGCTCCAACTTGTATCGCTCGAGTGTTCGACCGGTTGTGCTTTCGACGATCGTCATGCTGGCTCGATGCAGTATCGGCGTCGCAGGCCGTTCGAGCAGCCGGTAGACTTCGCCCGACTGCGCAAAGTAAGCGATCTCCGCCGCGCCGCCAAAGTACGCAATCGTCGGGAGCAGGTAGTCCTGGACCACGGCGCGTAGTGTCACGTTCGGGCTAAATCGTTCCGGATCGCGCAAAGCGAGCTCGGCAAGATCTTCCGGCTTGTATTCCTCGTCTCCGTCCTTGGGTTTGTAGGTCCCCGACTCTGTGCGCGTGAGCGCGTGCCGGGTGCCGTCGTCCTTGTGGATAAAGAGCGGAAACGAATCGCCGGTCGTCAGCACTTGCGCGTGATATCCGCTCTCTTCCAGTTCACGTGAGCGCGCGACCAACGCTTCTGCCAAAGCCGGCGCCTGACGCGCAGCCGCGGCGTAGAGCGGCGCGGCTAATTTCTTCAAACGGGGATCGATGGGATCGAGCAATATCAAACCGTACTTCCCCATCAATCCAGTCATCATCCGAGCGAATGCGTCGCTATACCGACGGCCCGGTTGCCATGCGTCACGCACCAGAGCTTCGAGACCGGGCACGAACTCGCTTTCTGGAAGCACCTCGAGCAACCCGGTAATCGTGTCGTTAATGCTTTCATCCAAAACGACGCGACCAACCGGAGTTCCTTCCTGATGTATCGTAGTCGAAACGCTGATCTGGGCCAGCCCGCAATCGCATCCGATGAACTCGGCGCTGGCGACTTCTGCGAAGTCGTGATCTTCGGTTGCGATCCAAAAGACAGGAACGGCGGAGGTGCCACGCTGGGTCAAACACGCCGCCAGCTTAACCGCCGAAAGGGCTTTGTAAATTGTGTAGAGCGGCCCGGTGAACAACCCCGCCTGTTGACCCGAAACAACCGCAACGGTGCCCGGCTCTCGCAGTCGCGCGATATTCGCAATCGTCGCGTCGCCCGCGGCCCAACCGCGATTCATCTCTTCCAATGCCGCGGTCAGTTCGGTCCGATCGGTCTTGTACGCCGCCAGTACTTCCGGCGCGCGATCCGCCAGTTCGTGATGAAAGGTAACTGCTGAAGGGAAAAATCGTCGGAGTGCCGTGGGATCGCGCAGGTAATCCAGGAAAAGACGAGACTGGTTTGGGATGCGCTCGAACGGGAGGTTCTTGACGCGCAACCCAGCCTCTTCAGGCGTGCTGTAACAAGCTGTTTCGGAAGTGCTCACGATCGGGAAGCTCCGGCAAAAGTGCGATCGGCGGCTTGGCTGTCGTCATCTCCGATGACAACTTCTTTGAGCAAGCCGGAAAGTTCCAAACGGACGTCCGCCGCTACGCCACGAAGCGGCGCTCTGACCGGCCCTCCATTGAAACCGATAATGTCCATCGCGGCTTTCAATCCGGCCACGCCAAATCGAGCCGTTACGGCGCGGGCAAGCGGCGTCAGTTTCCTTTGCAGCAGAACGCCATTCGCATGGTCGCTATTTTCGATCGCGCGATAAATCGCCGCGCACAAATCAATCGCGACACAACTGACTGCCAGGATCGCACCGCGTGCTCCGGCGCTGAGCGCCGTGTACAGCAGCGGACCGCTGCCGGTAACGACCGCGAAATCAGAATCGACCAATCGCAAAGTCTCCTGGAAATTGATCGCGTCGCTCGAGCTGTCTTTTATCCCGATGATATTCGGATGCGCGCTTAACCGACCGACGGTCTCCGCGGTCATTGCTACGTTGGTAAAGTCAGGCACGTTGTAAAGAATTACCGGCAACGGCGAGGCATCGGCAACCGCCGTGTAATGATCCGCCAGCGCCTGCTGCGTCATTGCCGCGCGGTAGAAGCTCGGGGTTATCACCAACAACGCATCGGCGCCAGTATCCGCATACCGCCGCGCTTCATCGATAGTCGCCCGGGTACTTTGTTGGCCGGCGCCGACGATGAACGGAGTACCTTGCGGCACTTCCAAACGAGCGGCCTCGATCACTTCCAGGCATTCGCGTTCGGTTAAGTGAACTCGTTCGCCGGTCGAGCCAAGCGCAACATATCCGCCGGCATCGGTCTTATTCCATTTGGAAATGTTCGAGCGAAGAGCTTGAGTGTCCACGCGTCCGTCATCAAGGAACGGGGTGGGGAAAGGGAGCATGATGCCGCGAAGGTCAAGAAACGTGAAGGGGATTCCCATAAGATTTCAACTACTAACAATTAGTAAGAATTTAAGTCGCGGTCATTATACCGAGCGGTTTCATGGTTTGCTACTAGGAGGGTTTGCCGGTGCTTTTCGGTTTGATGTGCGGCTTTATGTCCGACAAACTTTAGGAAGCTCTGATTAACTCAGCAGTTATTTTGGCTTGCGGCTTCGCCGCTCGATGTGCGGAAAAGCTCTGCTTTTCCGATTGACATGAACAAAACTAGCGCGGCTCTGCCGCCCGCTTGCTGCGAATCAGCGGCGGAGCCGCTGCAGTGAAGAGGAGCGTGACGGAAAAGCGAAGCTTTTCCGCACATCGACGGGCAAAGCCCGATACGAGCGTCTGCAGCTTAACTTAATCAGAGCTTCCTTTAGTTTGTCGGACACTAATCGAACACTAATTTGACCGCGCGTTTCCGAGAGGCGATGATGTGCTCTCAATCTAGAACGTTCGTGTAATTTCGGCTTCGGTTTAGTGTTGCTTAGTGGTTCGTTTTCGGTTTTCTCCAAACCGCATCCGTGGTGGGCTTGCTCGGTAATTTGATTTAAAACGATGAACGCGAAACAGCTGGATCTCTTAATAGTTGGAGCCGGACCGGCGGGCCTATCTGCCGCCGATGCTGCTGCGCGTGAAGGTCTCGATTACCTGGTGGTTGAAAAAGGTCTGATTGCACAAACGATTTTCGATTACCCGATCGGACGCACGGTGTTCTCTACTCCGAACGAACTCGAGATGCGCGATGGCGCGCTCAGGCCGTGTCGCGAAAAGCCCACCCGAGAAGAGCTGCTCTCTCATTACGTTCATTTCGCGCTAGAGCAAAACCTGCGAATCAACACCGAAGAAGAAGTGATTGACGTTGAAAAGATAGAAGGCGATCGTTTTTTGGTGCGCACCAATCGGGACGAATACAACGCAGCTCGAATCCTCTTCGCGATCGGGGCCATGGCGACGGCGAGGAAACTGGGCGTTCCCGGCGAAGACTTGCCGAAGGTCCAGCACTCTTTCCGAGAGCCGTATCCCTACGTTCGAAAAGACGTGATGGTGATCGGAGGAGGAAACAGCGCAGCTGAAGCCGCGCTCTTCCTGGTTGAAGAAGGCGCCAACACAACGCTCACGATCTGGCGTTCGGACTGGGAAAACCGCGATCCGAAAAAGAACGCAATCAAGCACTGGGTGCGCACTCCGCTTGAGGCCTACCTCAAGGAAGGAAAGCTGAACCTCGTGCTGATGAAAGAGGTGGTGGAGATAACCAAAGACGAAGTAGAGATCCTGGAAGATGGCGGGGATGTAATCGAACTGCCGAACGATGCGGTCTTTGTTCTGATTGGATGCGATGCAGACTTATCGTTGCTTCGAAAGCTCGGGGTCAGTACCGAGCCAGCCGGCTTTGCCGAAGTACCGGTTTACGATCCGGAGACGTTTGAAACTAACGTTGCGGGAATTTACGTCACGGGCCACTTCACTCACGCCCGCCACATCAAGGCTGCGATCGACGTGCCGCGGAGAGTAATTGCAAGGATGGCGCAGGACATGCGCCAAAGGACTTAGGTTACTCAGTCACTCAAGGCTGTTTGTGCGCCCGAGAGTCGCAAAGGCTTTTCACGGAATCGCAAAGGTGACGACAACGATCTACGTTCTCCGCCTCAACTCATCAACCGATCAACTGCCTTCAATCACCTAAGAGCGCGGTCGATCGTCGTCCGGGTTGTTATCCGACCTGGGACGATCGTCGAAATTGCCGTCCGACCGTGGGCGATCGTCGAAATTACCGCCCGATCGAGGACGATCGTTGAAATTCCCGTCGGATCGAGGGCGATCGTCGAAATTGCTGTCGGACCGTGGACGATCGTCGATAGTATTGCTTTCGAACCCGCCAGAATCTTCCGATCGCTTCGCCAATCCCTTGCGAGTCTTCGTAAGCGCGTTCGGCGAAGCAACTCGCTTCTCTTTCGTGTCACGCGAAGACTTGGATCTCGGTCGATCGGGATCAGAAGGGCGAGCACTATCCGACCGTTTGTCCTTCTTTACGCCTGCACGCCTGGTATTTTTCTTCTTGGTTGCCGTAAGGGTACCTCTCGTTTCTGATTGTTACGGAATCGCCGCCGTCACGGTAAACGGGACAGTCTCCGCGCTTTGGCCTGAAGCATTTGCGACTCTAATCTGACTTGTCACTAGCGGGGCATTTGCATCGACATCCAACGTCACCTGCATCGTGGTTCCGTTGATCACCTCCATCGAAAGCACACGCACCCTGCTCCCGGATTCTGTCAGAACTCTCATGGCTCCCGGGACCCCAACACTATTGGGCACGAAGTTAGTACCATTCAAAGTAATAGTCACTTCCTCGCCCGCTGCTCCTTTTGCTGGAGACGGCGTGACCCCGGAAAGTGTGGGCAGCTTCGGTGAGTAAGTCATCTCGCGAGACATGGTTTGCACGCCGTTCGCATTTGAAATCTCAAAGGTCAGCGGAGTACCCGGCGGAATAGGTTTCGGTGACTTGATAATAAAATTCAGCCTCGAATCGATTGGCGTACCGTCGAGCTCTATCGTCGCTCCGGGCGGAATCGGGGCTAAGAGGTTGATGTCTGAGTCGCTTAAGAACCGACCTTTCACATAGCCCTTAACGATTGGACTGTTGTCCTGGAATTTTCGAAGTTCCGCAGGGTCAATTTGAACGCCTGAAACAGTCGGCGGCAAATTGCCTACCGTGGTAATAAAGTCACCGTCGACGACTGCAACGGCCTTTCTAAAATCTATCTCGCCCGAGTCAAACAACTTCACCGGATCATCTTTGAACTGGCTCCTCTGTTTCTTGCTCATGAACATCGACTGTGGAATAAAGGCGACGATCACTTTTGCCTGCTGCTTGGGGATCAGGGTGTTGGATTTATACGCCGAGTCATTCAGGCGGTTAAGCTGGTTGATCGTGTAGTCGGGCAGGACATCCGAATAGGCAGCAATCACTGGCCCATTGAATACAGCGACGGCTTCGGCAAACGAGGGCCCAAAGCCCGCAACTCCAACCAATCCACCGGCCACTGTGCCAATGCCTCTAAGAATCCGCAAAAGGAAGTTTCGCGGGTCCTGTCCTTGACCCTTTTCTGACACGCCGCGCAGTAACGAGAGCTCGAGCGAAGAGATTTCCAATCTGGGTTTTCTTTCGGCGTTGTCCACGCTTCGCCCTTCGATCGCCTCGACCTGCGTCTTTGGAAAGACCGCCCTCAGGTCGAGCGAGACATCGTGGATCAAGTACTGAAAATCTTCATTGCGGTTCGTGATCGTCACTTGTATGGCGACAAAGCGATTCCCGATTCTTGTTCCAAATACGTCCTTCACCGTATCGGGATCCATAACGGTGACGTACACCCTGACGAACTCCCTCTGCAGCGGCTTTCCCTGGCTTCCCTGGGCCGCCGCTTCAATCGGAGTAAGTAGGACCACCGCCACACAAACCGCAGTTACGGCCGCCATAACGAATCGCGACTTGATTCCACCTGTTAACATTCATGCCTCCAGATTTAACGAGTTTCCAATACAAGTGCGTCAGCAAGCCAATTGAAACTTGAACTCTTCTTCGATGAGCGATGCGGTACCCATCAAAAATAGCTTTTGGGCCACAAACATTTCTGGCCCAGTGACGTTGAAGAGCGATAAATCAGTGATTAACTGCTGGTGCCGAACCGAATACAATTAAGGTCTGCGAAGGATCAAATTGTCGCTGCTTCGTTAGTTAGAGAGTAACGTGAAGCGGGCAGCGCTAACTCGGCGCGAGACTAACAAACTACCAAATCAATGTCCAGAATTTCCCCGCGCGATTCGCTCAAACCTGGCGTTTTGGTCCTCGACACTCGCTCGCATGATCGAGTCCACGATGCTGTCGACTGTTGCAGGGAAGGAAGGGCTCTTCAACGGGACACTGACGGGTGCTGGGTCAGTTGGTAGATTTGTCCGGTGGGACTTTCACGCAAAGGCGCAAAGAAAAGAAAGCATAAAGGCGCAAAGGCGAAGCAATGTTGGGATGCGTACGAAATTGCAGAGATTTTGAACGCTCTCTTTGCGTCTTCTGCTTTCTGTTCCTTGCGCCTTTGCGTGAAACCGTCTTTTCTTTCGGTTAATCCCAATTGACCCACCACGCACTGACGCGGTCGCTATTCTCGATTGGTACGATCGAAATACAGTGTTCTAATTTCGTTGGGTGGCGTGTTTGAGCTGGCTTCGAAGATGGATTGCGGAAAACTCGCCGACTCCGGTATCCGAATTTTGTGCCGCACACGTCTTTGATATTCGCGCAGGCGGGTGGCGGCGATGGAATTGAGTTCTGCCCTCGAAGCGAGAGTGAGAAGAACCTGGGACTCGGCCATGCGCGACGCATGACAGTAAGACCTGGGCAGAATTACGTACTCTAAATTTGAATGCTTATTTGATTGAAAACATTTCGTCGGCTCAAAAGAAGCGCCATTAATGGACCAGGGCAGGAAGGTTTCTAAAATCCCTGGTTGCGGTTGAGGTGTGAGTTGACGGCCGGCAGAACTGGCCCAATGAAAGCCATTTCGACTCGCTTCCGAGTGGCGCGAGGTCTTGTTGGAAATTATCGAATGAGCGCGGGCGAGTCCCGAAACGGTCGCATTTATCGCCGTGCAGTTTCGGTATTCACATCATCGAATCAACGTTCGCACGTTCGCGGCGGGCGACGCCGGTTTGGTAGGCGGCTTCTTCGACGGCGTCGGCAACTGCTTCAGCTACGCGCTTGTCGAAAACTGAGGGGACTATGTAATCCGGTCGGAGTTCGTTTGGCGAGATGATTTCCGCGATTGCGTGCGCCGCGGCCAGCTTCATCTCTTCGTTGATTCGCGAAGCGCGGCAGGCCAGCGCGCCGCGGAAAATTCCGGGAAAGCAAAGCACGTTGTTGATCTGATTTGGATAGTCGGACCGACCGGTCGCCATCACCGCGCAGAATGGATCGGCTTCCTCGGGCATGATCTCGGGCACAGGATTAGCCATCGCAAAAACGACCGGCTTCGCCGCCATCTTCTTCAAATCTTCAACCGTTATTGTTCCCGGCACGGACAAACCCAGGAAGACATCCGCACCCTTGATCACGTCGTGAATGCTTCCGGTTTCGTTGGCGGGATTCGTGTTCTGCGCGTACCAATCCTTAACCCAATTCATGTGTTCGCGCCGCCCGCGAAAGATCGCGCCCTGCTGATCACAGCCGATGATATTCTTAACGCCGGCGGCCATGATGATTTTTGTGCATGCGACGCCGGCGGCTCCGACTCCGTTTACGACCACCTTGATTTCGCTCATCTCCTTCTTCACGATCTTCAGCGCGTTTATTAGCGCCGCCAACACCACCACCGCGGTCCCGTGTTGGTCGTCGTGAAAAACCGGGATGTCCAGCTCTTCTTTCAGCCTGTCTTCGATTTCAAAACATCTCGGCGCGGAAATGTCTTCGAGGTTGATTCCGCCAAACGCGGTCGAGATCGCTTTGATGATGCGCACGATCTCGTCCGGATCTTTGGTCGAAAGCGCGATTGGAAACGCATCGACGCCCGCGAATTCCTTAAAGAGCTGTGCCTTCCCTTCCATCACCGGCATCGCCGCGGCCGGGCCGATATCACCGAGCCCAAGCACCGCCGTTCCGTCGGTAACGACCGCAACCATGTTCTTCTTGATCGTAAGAGTAAACGCCTTTTCGGGGTCGCGCGCGATCGCGTCACAGACTCGAGCCACACCCGGCGTGTAGGCCATCGAAAGATCGGCGCGGGTTTTCAGCGGTACCTTCGAAACCACCTCGATCTTGCCGCCGAGATGCATCAGAAAAGTTCGATCCGAAACGTTTACGAATTCAACCCCGTCGATATCGCGGATGGCCTCGATGATATCCGCGCCGTGCTTGTCCGACGCCGCATTGACCGTGATATCACGTATGACGAAATCCGATCCGACGCTGACGATATCGATCGCGCCTATGTCGCCGCCCGCACGACCGATGGCTGTGGTCAGTTCCCCAAGGGTTCCCGTGCGACTGGCCAGTTTGACTCGAAGGGTTAAGCTGTAACTTGCGCTGGGTGTTTTTTCCATTTTTGAAGTTTGAAATTGTGAAGACGAATTATAGCATCGGCTAGCGCCGAAGGCGCGGCAGAAGGTAGCCAGGGGTAAGCGCGAAGCGTAGCTGAGCGCGCAGCCCCTGGTGCGATTACGATTGAGTGTACGAGCCCTGAAAAGGGCGACAGAACGTTGATGGGGACCCCGGGTCGAAAGAACTGGGAGGACAGAAGATGGATTAGGCGATGGTTGATCGGATACACGGCTTTGCCTCCGCTAAGCATCCTCTATCGCCCTTTTCAGGGCTCAGTCTAACCTCGGAGCATTCCAGGGGCAGCGCGCTTCGCGCTCGCCCCTGGCTACCCTCTTTCGCGCCTTCGGCGCTCGTTGATTGGTTGTACCCACACTTGAAGAAAAAGCGCAAAGAAGAGTTTGAACTCGTCTTTGCGCTTTTATTTTACCGAGCCTTCAATCCCAATTTCTAATCCGGAATAAACGTCACGATCGCCGGCTGGTCGCCGCTCTGTCCCCACTGCGCGCTCAAGAGCGAACCGTTTGAACTCCGGCGAACAAACCACTGACCGGTGCTCGGACGAAAGACGCCGATGTCGTATTTTCCATCGGCTTCGTAGTCGCCCTGGACCGGCAAGTCACCCGGCGAGCCCCAGAGGAACGAATCGGAAGCCGCGTTGTTGGTGGTGCTCTTCAGGATATACCAGGCGCCAGTGCTGGGACGCCAGACCGCGATGTCGATCTTGCTGTCCGCGTCGTAATAGCCCGGCACAAGCTTATCAGTGCTTGTTCCCCACTGAACGCTCATCAAAGCTCCGGTCGTACTTCTAAGCGCATACCAAACGCCGTCGGACGGTCTGAACACAGCGACGTCAGTTTTTCCATCGCCGTCGTAGTCACCCTGGACCACCTCGTCTCCGGCTAATCCGAACGGTTCGAAACGGAACGAGCCATTCGAACTATTTCTGATGTACCAAACACCGGTCGATGGCCGCCAAACAGCAACATCGGTTCGTCCGTCTCCATCGTAATCGGCCGGGACAGGCACGTCACCGTTTGTGCCCCATTCAATCCGTGTGAAGTTCTGCGCCGATCCCTGCGAGACATACCACGCGCCTTCCGAGCCGCGGAAAACCGCCACATCAGAAACACCGTTTCCGTCGTAGTCACCCGGAACTGTGACGTCGGTGGCTAATCCGAAAAGCTGCTGAAGCGTTCCACCGCCGTTACTGTTAAGAATGTACCAACGGCCCTGGCCCATTCCGTTGTCGTTTGGTCTGTAAACCGCGAAGTCGGTTCTGCCATCTCCGTCAAGATCGAAAGGACGAACCGCATATCGCAACGCCTGATCGACGGCGGAGCGAATGTCCAGCCGGCCATATCCAAAAACGTTATTCGGAAAAACGCCAGTCGCGCTGCTGCATGTCGCCGAGTTCAAGTGGACAGTAGCGTTGTCAAGAATGACTTCCGACTGGCTGATCTTATTGACCAGGCCGGGTTGAGCTGACCAAAGCAACGCGACTGCGCCGGCGACGTGCGGCGTGGCCATTGAGGTTCCGCTCATACTTCCGTAAGAAGTAAGACTGGTGCGCGTGCTCGATCGTGTACTGGTGCCGGGGGCCGCAATGTCCGGCTTCGACCGATTACTTCCATCGATGGTCACCGGTCCGCGACTGCTGAACGACGCGATGTTGTCCGTGCCGGTGTTCAAAGCTCCGACCGTAAAAGCCGCGTCGTAAATTCCCGGCGGGTCGGCAACGGTTGAGCAGGCCGAACCCGAGTTGCCGGCGGCCACCACCATCATGATTCCGGCCGCGCGTTGAGCTTCAACTCCCGCTTGCAAGCTGGAGGCGTTGCAGCCTTCCGAAGGAGGACAGCTCCACGAATTGGTAGTAACGTCCGGAGCTTTCGTCGGATCGCCCTGGGCCGGCGTTCCCCCGACCGGGTACGGCGCGAGGAAAAACTCAAAACACTCCAGATAAGTAGCGGGCGTTCCGGCGCCTACGTTCATGTTGCGGCAGCCGATCCACTTCGCTCCCGGAGCCACTCCAACCTGATTCGTGCCGCCGTCATCGCCTAATACCGTACCCGCGGTGTGCGTACCGTGTCCCTGATCGTCGCAAGGTACGACCGAGTTGGGACCGCATGAACCACCTCCCGAGTGAATGCTGTCGTGCCAGTTAAAATTATGATCCGCGGTCGAGCCGTTCCAACCTCGATACTTGCCCTTGATTGCGGCGTGATCCCAGCGATAACCGGTATCGGCTGCTCCGACGACGATCCCTTGTCCGTTAATTCCCTGCGCCCAGACCTCGGGCGCGCGCGTGTGATTAACGCCGGGCTCGATCGCGCTCGGGCTATCTGGAGTTTCCGAGCTCGATACGCTCAACTGCGGCAACTTATTTTGAATAGTTGGATTGCCATCGATTCGAGCAACGTCCGGTCGCTCGGCAAGCTGCAAAGCAACTTCCTGATCGGCCTTCACCCAAATCATGTTGACGATGTAGTACGACCGATGCTCGATCTTATTTTGTTTGAGCCAGTCCAGGATCGGACCCTGCGTGGCCTGGGCTTTTTCCCACAGCGTGTCGCGAACGAATCGACCTTTTTCCTGCTTGGACGTCAACGAATCTGCTCGTCCCAAATCTGCCTGGTCATTCATGACCACCAGAAACTCCGCCTGTGCACCATTGGCTGTGCGCTCCAACACCCACGGCGCGAGCTTCTTCATCGCTTCTGCCCTGCCGTCCTGCGGCAGCATGTAACCCCTGGTACTCGAAAGCACCAGCATCCCGATGGCCAGGACCATCAACACGCCGGCTAAGCGTAAAACTGTTTTCATATTCAGATGTTCCTCAAGAAAGTGTAACGATGACCGGCGCATGGCCAGATGTGCCGAACTGAGCAGATAGCTCGAACGAGCCGAGCAAATCGAAAGAGACAATATGCCTGTTTCCAGGGAGAGTCAAACCACGACTCAGGCAGCTCTAGCGACCTTTTTTGGCAGTAAAAGGCGCGCAGGCGGCTAGCCTGCAGTGAACGCGAAGCACGAAGAATGCTCTTGCGCTTTTCGCGCCTGCGGCGCTCAGTGCAGGCGAGCCCCCTGCGCTCCTTCGGCTAAATCTCTCGCAGATTGCGAAGACATCTTACGGCGATATGCAGCTTGCCAGCCGAATCTTTGCAATTCGTTGAAAAAAGCCCGTTCGCGCTCGCGGCATGCTGATTGTTAATCATAAGGTTGGTTGAAACGGATTTTGAAAACAGCATTTGAAAAGCGTGATCGGTAACTCTCGTGAACACGAGACCAGCCGCCACAAATGAATTTTCTTTAATCAGTGAAGGAGACGCGATGAATACCGTAGTCGTAACATATGTAACCTACCTGGCAATCAGCATTGCGCTCACGGTTTGGGTGGCCCAGACGCTTCACAAGAATGGGCGAATTTTCCTGGTCGATGTCTTTCATGGTAACGAGGAGCTCGCCGATTCTGTGAATCACCTCCTGGTAGTTGGTTTCTACCTGATTAACCTGGGCTACGTTAGTTTGGCGCTCAAGGTTAGCGATGTGATTGAAACCGCGCAGCAAGGTATCGAGGCGCTCTCGTGGAAGGTGGGCTTGGTGTTAGTGGTACTCGGCGGAATGCACTTCTTTAATCTGTTCGTCTTCAGCCGAATTCGACGCCGAAGCAGCAACCGTGGGCCGGAGCCAAGTTCGTTCCCACACGGAACGTTCGTTTCCGCGAAGGAATAGCTGCGGGAAACAGATGTCAGATGCTGGATGTTAGATGTTAGTAAAGCAACGTCACTAACATCTAACATCCAGCATCTGCCATCTTCTTTAGAGCTTCTACAACTTTTCTTAGCGCGGTCGGACTAACGCCATTCGCTCTTGCCAGGCGGGTTGATCGCTTTCCCATTAAAAGATACGCCGCCATCGCATCGTCCGACTTCAGACTTCGAAGCGCGGCCAGATGCTTTCGAACAGTTGCGCTGTCTGCCCGAGCGAATGTCCCGGTCAGGGCTTGAGCGGGACCTTGGTGCGAGAGATTCGTGATCGTGCTTTGGAGCAACGGAAGCAGAGCAGCGCGCGCAAGGTCCGGAGTCAATCCGCAATTCGTCAGCATTTCGATCGCTATGTCGAACAGCCCTACAACATGACCGGACGACATCACCGCCGCTGCGTGGTAAAGCGCCTTATCTTCGGTCTTAATTGAAAAGCTCTTCCCTCCCATCGCGCGAATCAATTCGCGGGAGGCTCGCAACGCTTCGGGGCTTCCTTCAATACAGAAATGCGCGGTGGCAAGACTGCGCGAACCCTGAATCGGATCGCTGACCGAAATCAGCGGGTGCATTGATCCGGTCGCGAAACCAATCGATGCGAGCTCATCAAGCGCGTCGGATGACAACGCTCCGCTCGCGTGAAGCGCAATGACGCCAGGGCCACTCCACCGAAGCGCCGCCGCCAGATCCGTGGCAGCCGCTTCAATCGCATCGTCCGGCGTAGCGATGATGATTATCTTGACTGGATCGAGTTTATGAAGCTGTGCGGTGGAAAACGGCCGGGTCTTTTCATCGATCAGCCGAGCGGCGTTGCGCGCGTCCGAAATTCGCGGCGACACGATCGACCGTACCTGATACCCCTTTGAAGCAAGCGCGATCCCAAGCGCGGTCCCGAGTCTGCCCGCGCCGATGATCGAAATAGTCGTCTTCGAAAACCGCGAACGCGAAAAAGGGGAAGGCCCGGCTTTTTTCGCCGTGCTTCCCCTTCGAACCTTCGTGGCCTTCGCAGTCTTCTTAAGGCTCTTAACAGTTTTCTTTTTTTCCGCAGGCTTACGGGGCATTCGCATCGTTCTCGCCGACCACTTCAACCAGGACCGGTTGATCCGGCAGGTCATCGAGCCATTGGTTTAGCCGCGCGCGCAGCTCGTCACGAGTCAGCAACCCGTACTCGTCTGCGGGCACGCGAACTCGCACCGGAGGAGGAGTGGCCATTCTCTGCAACGCCTGTTCGATCAACTGAACGTCGGCATGTGTGAAATGCGTATGCTCAGCTCCGCGCGCAAAGTTACCGGAAAGATGACGCGCGCGCCCGGCAACTTCCGCGTCTTCCTCTTTGCGAGCGATCGCGTCCAGCGCAATCGCGAGCGGCGTGCTCAACATCGCCAGAGTTCGCCGATACGCTTCGCGACCATGGGCCAGCGCTTCGGCCAATTCCTGCGGAAGACTTCGCAAACTGCCAGAGCGAGCCAGACGGAACGAACAAACGCACGCGGGCCGTTCCGTCAACAACTGGCGAACATTCAAATCGCAGTACGAATCGGAAGCGTGATGCAGCAAATCCTCCGCCTGTTCCCAGTGTTGCGGATTGACGATCGACAGTTGCGCCAGCGCTTCAAACTCGCGCCATTCGGCTCCGCGCGTCAGCGTCTCGATCGCGCGACGGCTCGCGTCGGCTCCCACCGTCTCAGCATGGCGCATCGCGTAATGCTCGCTATAGCGCGCGTGAAACTCGCGCCAGAGAATATCAAAACGGCGATTCGTTTCGTGGTCAAACAAACTGTGCACGTCGTCGATCATTGCCAGAAGTGCGCGTCGCGAGCCTTCGATCTCGTCGACCGTGGTCGGCTCGGCCGTTGCCAGATAAGCACGCGCGCGATCGCGGGGCGAAAGGCTGATGATAAAGCTCGTCAGTTGTCTTAGCTGTTCCGTGTTGCGAGCGAATTGTTCGGGCGAGTCGCCGAACGCGTCGGCTACGCGCTGAAGTCCTTCTTCGAGCGAGATGATGTCCGCCAACGCCGCTTCGACGGCATCCGCAGCAGCCCCGAAACTCTTTCGAACTCCTGACGCCAGTTTCCAAGTACGCGTTGTCAAACCGGTGTCCGGCAGCGCGTCGAAGCTCTCCATCAATCGGGTGCTCACCCACGCATCGAGCCAATCGCTCAACGCAGCGCGAACAGCTTCGCGTGCGGTCGGATGAGCGATCGACATCAGCTCGGGTTGCTCGGTCAGCAGCCGCGCCCATTCGGTAAGCTCTTCTGCTCCGTGCAACAACGTGGCCGCGCGCGAGATTCCTTCTATTTCGTCCCACTTGAGTTTTAGATCGAGCGTGCGGCGACCGATCCGATCTCCACTCGGTGTCACGAGTTCGATCCGGCGCTGGGCCACCAATGCGGCCAGAATCAGGTTTTGCGCCTCATCGAGCAGACCGTACGGTGCGTCGTTCAGCTTTTTGAAAACGTCGGCCATCGGCACAACCTCGCCGTCAGCCTCGTCGGTCATCGCCAGCACATCGCGAACCCATGGCTGGCGCAGCACCTGATCGCCCGCTTCGAGTGCGAAGGTGTCTCCGCGTTGAGCTACCAGCCCAAGCGGCGCCGCAAACAGACGAGCCAGTTCCTGCACGCTGGCCGAACCCTGGTTGGCACCGCCAAAAAGACCACTTACCAACCGTGCGACTTCGGTATCGCCGAGCGGTTCGCTGAAGACGGGATGCAGCGGATAACGCATGACAAACATCTCCGCCAGCACTTTGCCCAGCGCGTCCGACAGTGTGGTAGCGGCCCGCGCTTCGTCCGTAAAAGAATGGCTGTAACTTCCGGTCTGCAATTCGCCCTGGTCCATGTAGACGCGCGACCAGATTCGTTCCACCAGCGCGGCGTGAGTGCGCTCAGCCGCGCGGGCTGTTTCGCCGAACTGCTTCAACAGCTCCGCGTCTGTCCGCAACGCTACCAACCGGCGTAGCGATTCGGTCTCTTCGGGCGCGAGCTCGGCAGGGCGCCAGACCACATACGACGACCATGCGCTGCTGTCGTCCTCACCCAAACGGGTTTTGTCCGAAATAGTGACCAGATTCTCGACTGCGACCGAAGGCGACAGCATGATGATTTCCCAATCGTGCGCAGCCGGTCCCGATTCGGCTGCGGGAAGCCGTGCGACGCCTTCGTCCATCGATTGCCAAACCAGCCGGCCGCGCCTTCCTGTTCCTCTCCATATGACCAGCAGGTCAGCGACTTCGGCGGCGCTCGCGCCGCTACCCATCGCCGTGAACGGCCAATCTTCGAATCGTGACCGCGCGGCTACACGCAGAAGGTCGTGCGCCATCTCGGCATCGATCTCTTTAGCCGATGCCGCCAGCGCAGTGTCGAAGTTGGCGGACGCGCTGATATTGAAGCGGTACCGAATCTCGCCACCGTCTTCGGTGTGGCCCATTGTGTCGGGCGGAGCGACTTCGTTGAAACGCACCAGTATGTCGCGCACCCGATCGACCCCGGCTTCGGGCGACTTCTCGTCATAGAGAAGCATCGCCGCGACAAGCTCGCGCGCGGTCGCGCCGCGTCCGTCGAGCGAAAGTATGAAAAGGCCCTTCAGCACCAGCTTCGCCTGCAGCCGCTGCATTATCGGAATTTGTGTCAGCGCACTTGTGCCAAGCGCTTCGTATGTAGCGAACGCTTCCTTCAAATCATCGGATTTGCGAAGCTCGTACTCTGACCGGTCAAAAACTTCATCCAATCCCACCAGCGAAAGCGCAGGTCGGTTGGCCGCTCGGGCCGCCGCTGCCGCCGCAAATGGAAGAAACGCAAACGTGTGTGCGTAAAGCCGAACCGCAGGCGCTATATCAGCGATCAACGGATGGAGAGGATAGATAGCGGTGAATCTCGGCTCGCTCCAGTTAAAGCCCGGAACTACCGTTCGCAGGTGACTGTAGAGATCGTGAAGCGCCGCGCGGTTGTGCGCGTCCTTTTGAAAGAGGTGGACGTCCGCAACACGGTATAGGTGTTCCGGATCCAGGTAATCGATCTGGAAAGCTTTGGCCAGCGCAACGTTTGGCCCATCCGCTCCGGCGATGTCGTCGTCGAGGGCCAACGCTATGAATGCGTTTACCTGCTCAGTGGCCCTCGCAAGCTCGCTCAGGATTGGGCCATCGTCTCGTTGAACTCGCGTTTGCCGGCCAAAAAGAGTATCGACAACGAGCACCAGAGGGGCTTCGCTGGCCCGCGATGCAGCAATCGCGAGCATCGCCGCCGGCTCGTTTATCCACTCGGATTCTTCGCCGCCGAACGTAGCCGAAAATGCGGCGCACAATTCTTCGATTAAACTTGGACGGGTTCCTCGCTCGATTCGAGCGACGACGTAGCGTCGATTAAGAAGCCGGCGTGCGCTGGTAGCGACATGCCCGTCGGCCACGGTCGACCGCAGATCCGGCATCGCTGCAAGCGCGGCAAAGGCCGCCAAAGCATGGCTTTTGCCAACGCCGCGAAGCCCGGCCAAGGCACGTGCCGCCCCGCGCTGACGCGGAAGGTCGGCCAGGGCGTCCAGCATGCGCGCGATCAGATCCGACGTAGCGTCGGTAAAGCGATATGCGGCCAGCGCGCGTGCCGGATTGGCGCCATAGTTCTGGACTTCTTCAAAGGCTTGCGGCTCGATGAAGTCTTTGATCTTATCCTGAGCGCGTTTCATCGGGTTATTTAGTTGTGTGGAGGGGCCGATGGGTGTTAGCCCATACAATTTGAATGTAGCACGCAGGGGGGCGGCACGCAATATTTATCATTTGGCCGGGTGCTGCTATAATTTCAGCCAGTTTCAACTCGATTCGGGCGACCTTGATAATCAACCGGAAGCGGCTTCGATTGGGTTCATTACGTGCGCAACCTGCCAGCATAGGCATGCATCCAACCGGAGCCAGCCAAAATAGCGCCGAGAAATCGTTAGTCGATTTCGATGAGCTTTAGGCAAGTTTCCTTCATTGATTATGAAAGTATTAGCCGGACCTGCTTTTGAGGTTTCGGCCTTTCGGCGAGAATAGCCCGTTGGATGGACGCTCTTCTCCGTTGGCTTTTAACGTTCGCAAGTTTTTTGGAGGCTTTCGCCATGAGTAAACGCTTCTCCCGTTCCGCAACGGCCCTCGCACTCGCACTCTCGATTTGGCTAAGCGCCGTCGCGGCAGTTGCGGCTCCTTTACAGGAAAAGTCCCAACCGCAGGATCAGAAGGCTACGGCGCAGCAACAAGCGGCCGTCGACAAGAAGCAGGACGCGAAGGCCCCGGCCGTTGCATCGGTCGACCGACGCCCGCTAAAGACCGATGAAGACCCGGCCATGATCGGTAAGCGTAAGCTGAACAGCGGAATAATCGCCAGCATGTCCGGATCGATGGAGAAAGAGATCAAGATCGGCCGACAGTTGGCGATGGAGATTGAAAAGGGCGTCAAGTTTGTCGACGACCCAGTCATAACAGAGTACGTGAACCGCGTCGGCCAGAACGTCGTCCTGCATTCAGACGCAAAAATCCCATTTACGATTAAAGTCATCGACTCGGACGAAGTGAATGCGTTTGCGCTTCCCGGCGGCTTCTTCTATGTAAATCGTGGATTGATCCTGGCGGCTGACAATGAAGCCGAGTTGGCCGGCGTTATGGCCCACGAGATCGCCCACGTCACGGCTCGCCACGCGATGGAGAATCAGGCCAAGGCCACGATCGCGGAAATCGGTATGATCGCCGGCTCGATCTTTTTGGGAGGCTGGCCCGGAGTTATTTTCCAGAACACAGCGGGGTTGGGACTTCTGGCGGCTTTTATGAAATTCAGCCGCGGCGCGGAAGAAGAGGCAGACAGGCTTGGCGCGCAATATTTGTACGCTGCGGGTTATGACCCGACCGCGATGGCGACAATGTTCGAAAAGCTTTCTTCCAAGAGCAAGAAGAAGCCGGGTTGGATTTCCAGAGCTTTCGCTTCGCACCCGCAGCCGCCCGATCGTCGCGCGGCTTCGCTCAATCTGGTAGCCCGCTTTCCCGAACGCGAAGAGTACGTCATCAGCACATCCGAGTTTCAACGGGTGAAAGGCAAGCTGATGAGAACTTCGAATATGCGTATTACGACCGCTGGAGATTTGGCGCCAAGCGCTGACGATGGATCAGGACCGGGTCGACCGACCTTGAAACGTCGACAGCCCGCGCCCGACGATTCGTCCGGTGATTCGACCGTGCCGGCGGAGTCGAAGCCGGCTGATCCGCCTAAATTGAAGCGTAATGAGGGTTCGCAACCGGACCCACCAGCAACACCCTGACCTGACTCGATTGCCCGGAAAAACTGGGAGGCTTCCTTCTTAACTTACGAAGGAAGCCTCTCTTTGTTTGATCAAGTATGAATCGGGAACGTCGCACATTGAAAACTTTCCAGGAACACACAGTCGGGAAGGGGACGCTGTCCCCGCTTAAGATGCGAACTCATTCAGCTCCAGGATATCGAGCTGGGTGTCTTAGGCGGGGACAGGGTCCCCGCTTAAGATGCGAAGCCATTCGACTCTAAAGATATCGAGCCGTGTGTCTTAAGCCGGGACAGGGTCCCCTTCCCGACTGCGTGTTACTGGAAGATAATCAATTCCCGACCGTCCGCATCGTTGAACGCCTTATCGAGGGCGTGTGAATTCGATACCGCTGAGCTGCTCGTATTGCGGCGAATCTGCGCCGATTGATCATTGCTTTTGATTGGAGCGACGCGAGCGAACCACGAAGTTGCACGAAAGCGAAATAAATCAACACGAAACTAGTTGATTTTTCATGTGGTTTCGAACGGCTCGTTCGTGTTGTTTCGCAGTCAGCACGTCTTGCTCGTCTAATCAAGTAGTGTGGAATTCGAACTAAACCACCGCCTGAGGCTCGGTACTGGGTCAATTTGAAATCACGCCTTAAGAATCTCGTCAACGCTGAAGGCGTTGGCTAATTTCTATCAAACTAAACCACCGCTTGAGGCTCGCTCAACTTGACAATTTTCTGAGCGTTTCGTTATTCTAGCCGTTCGCGTTTTAGACGCCTTTTTCAGAGAGAGTTATCTATGTCAACATACTTTCCCAGCGGGACGGGTCTCGCTGAAAATCGCAATTGGTTCGTCGTCGATGCGGCGGGGCAAACTGTCGGACGTCTGGCGACCGAAATCGCCCGGGTTTTGTCCGGCAAGAACAATCCGAAGTGGACGCCATTTATGGATATGGGCGACCACGTGATCGTGATTAATGCCCGCAAGGCTGTATTTAAGGGTTCGAAAGCCGAGCAAAAGGTTTATCGTCATCACACGCTTTATCCGGGAGGCCTGCGCGAAATTTCGGTGCAAAACCAGTTCGCCAAGCATCCGGAGCGCGTAATCGAGCTTGCGGTTAAGGGGATGCTCCCCAAATCCAAGCTTGGTAAAGCGATGGCGAAAAAGCTAAAGGTATATGCCGACGGCGATCACCCTCACACAGCTAAAAGCCTCAACCCCTCGACTTAACTCCCGAACAAAAACAAGGATAGTAAATTTAACCGGTTAGATCTGAAGGATAGATAAAGCTGTGGCTGAAATTCAATATTACGGAACGGGACGGCGCAAGACTTCGACGGCGCGGGTTTATTTGAGACCTGGAAGCGGTGACGTGAAGGTCAACAAGA
This sequence comes from Pyrinomonadaceae bacterium, assembly GCA_963702045.1. Taxonomy (GTDB): domain Bacteria; phylum Acidobacteriota; class Blastocatellia; order Pyrinomonadales; family Pyrinomonadaceae; genus JACMLC01. Next base: position 924,632 of record OY969701.1, on the reverse strand, counting down.
AAACGTTCGAGCAGTATTTCCCGAACGAGACCCTGCGCATGATTATTCGCCAACCGTTGCAATTGACCGAAACGACTGGCAAGTTCGACATTTTTGTAAACGTGGCCGGCGGCGGTCCTGCGGGCCAGGCCGGCGCAATTCGTCACGGCATAACGCGGGCGTTGATGGAATTCAACGGCGATCTTAGACGTGCCTTGAAGCACGCTGGACTCGTAACCCGCGATCCGCGCATCAAGGAACGCAAGAAATACGGACAGAAGGGCGCCCGTAAGCGCTTCCAATTCTCAAAGCGGTAAATAGTAAATGGTTAATAGTAAATAGAGGGCTCTCCCTGGGCACAATCGTTCGTCTATTTACCATTTACTGTTCACCAATCACTAATCCATTGTCTTCGTCTTGTTTGGTTGCTTCTTTGTTGGAGGAGGCTTAAGACGACGGCGAGTACATAAACCAACACTTGTAAAGGAGATTCATTTGGCTTCGGTTACGATGAAAGAATTGCTGGAGGCCGGCGTGCACTTCGGCCACCAGGTACGGCGCTGGAATCCGAAAATGAAGGAATACATTTTCGGCGAGCGCAATGGCATTTACATTATCGATCTTCAAAAGACACAGCGAATGTTTCGCGACGCTATCCAGTTCATGACGAATCTGGTAGCCGAAGATCGCGGCAAGACCGTGTTGTTTGTCGGAACCAAGCGTCAGGCTCAGGATGCAATCCGCGAAGAAGCCGAACGCTCCGGCCAGTACTACATCAATCAACGCTGGCTGGGCGGTCTCTTGACCAACTTTCAGACGGTTCAAAAGTCCATCAAGCGACTTAAAGATCTCGAAGCGATGCAGACGGATGGCCGTTACGAGAAGCTGACGAAGAAAGAGCGCATCAAGCTCGATCGCGAACGCGACGGACTTAACAAGAATCTTTCCGGCATCAAGAGCATGACTCGATTGCCCGACGCGGTCTTTATCATCGACGTTCGCAAGGAAGAGATCGCGGTCGCGGAAGCCAACCGATTGGGTATCCCGGTCGTGGCGGTGGTGGACACAAACTGTTCGCCGGATGGCATCGACTACATAATCCCCGGCAATGACGACGCGCTGCGAGCCGTTCGATTGTTCGCTTCGCGCATGGCGGATGCCGTTCTAGAAGGTCAGCAGATGATTACCGAGGGCGCCGACGAAGCGGAGACTGCTGCTGAATCGGAAGCCGGTGACGATACGAGAACGCGACGCCGGGTTACAGAACCACGTGCCGCCGTCGCAGCCAGCGAACCGGTGAGCACAGCCGCGCCAGCGACGACCCCGACGACACCCGCGATTGCGGAGTCCGCACCTCCGGCTGCTTCCTTTACCGAAACGGCCGCGCCTGTTAGCGCCGCGCCGGCGAGTGAAGCGGTTGCGGTTGAACCCGCGCCCGCGACTGAAGAGGAGAAAGGCGCTGAGTCCGTCGGTATCGCCAGCTAAGGCTGACTAGTTACAAGAGCACCTCATTTTTTGGCGAGCGCAGCCTCCACAAGCGGACATCCGCCGGGCTGCGCTTTTTCATAGCAAGACGGTCTTTGGTCTTGGTTTTTGGCCCTTGAATGACATCGAGTTTGAGTGATTTATTCGGATCGGATAAGCATTCAAAGACCTAAAACCAAAAACCTAAAACCCAAATCAGAATTTCATAAGGAGTTATCTAAATGGCAGAGATCACGGCGAGCGCAGTCAAATCGCTCCGCGAAAAAACCGGCGCAGGCATGATGGAATGCAAGAACGCGCTCACCGAAGTCGGCGGCAACGAGGACCAGGCGATCGAGCTTTTACGCAAACGCGGCCTGGCGTCGGCGAAAAAGAAAGAGGGCCGTATCGCAGCCGAGGGCGCTGTGGGCTCGTACATTCACATGGGTGGTAAGGTCGGCGTGTTGGTGGAAGTCAACTGCGAGACCGATTTCGTGGCCCGTGGCGAGGAGTTCCAGCAGCTCGTTAAAGATATCGCGATGCATATCGCGGCCGCCGAACCGCGCTTTGTCACGCGTGAGGAAGTGCCGGGAGACGCGCTCGACAAGGAACGCGAAATCGCACGGGCGCAAGCGAAGAACGATCCGAAGAACGCCAGCAAACCGGACCTGGTCATTGACAAGATTGTCGAGGGCCGTTTGAATAAGTTCTACGAGGAGGCTGTCCTGCTCGACCAGCCGTTTGTGAAAGACCCGGCCAAGACTGTCGGCGATCTTGTCACGGAAAAGACGGCAAAGACGGGCGAAAAGATTTCGATCCGACGTTTCAATCGCTATAAAATGGGCGAAGGTTTGGAAAAGCGAGCCGAGGACTTTGGCGACGAAGTCGCCGCTCTCGCCGGGCAATAAGTCCAAAGTCCCGAGCCCAAAGTCTCAGGTCTGACTTTCGTTGAACCTGCTGATTTTGGCCAGGGGACCAGACTTTGGACTTTGGACAGTTGGGACCTGGGACTTATCTCTTATGTCATCAGTTGCAAGCGATGTGGCGCGGCCGGCGTTCAAACGGATTCTCCTGAAGATCTCCGGCGAAGCGTTGATGGGCGAACAGAATTACGGCATCGACGTCAACGTCGCGCGCAGCGTTGCCGAAGAGATAAAGGCTGTTCGTGATCTCGGCATCGAGGTCGCGGTTGTTGTCGGCGGCGGAAATATCTTTCGAGGCGTGTCCAAGAGCGCCGGCAACATGGATCGATCCAGCGCCGACTACATCGGCATGCTGGCGACCATGATGAATGCGGTCGTCTTGCAGGACGCTCTCGAAAAACTGGACGTCTTTACTCGAGTGATGTCCGCGATCGATATCCCACAGTTGGCCGAATCATTTATTCGCCGGCGCGCGATTCGCCACCTTGAAAAGAGTCGCGTAGTGATCTTTGCCGCCGGCACCGGGAATCCGTACTTTACGACCGACTCGGCTGCCGCTCTGCGGGCGTTGGAGATTAAGGCTGACGTAATCTTGAAAGCGACAAAGGTCGAAGGCGTTTACAGCGCCGACCCGATGCTGGACTCGACCGCCACACGCTACGATTGCATCACTTATCAGGAAGTTCTGGAGCAGCAGTTAAAGGTCATGGATGCTTCCGCCATCTCGCTTTGCATGGACAACCAGCTTCCGATCGTAGTCTTTAACATGCGCACATCCGGCAATATCATGCGGGTGGTTATGGGCGAGGCCGGAGTCGGCACACACGTTTGCGTCGAAAGACCTGTAGCGGGTAAATAGTGAATGGTTAATAGTAAATAGAAGGTTCGGTGATCGCTCGTCACCATTTACCGTTTACCATTCACTATTTACCGGAGCAACTTATGAGCGAAAAGGACGTGATCAAAGAAACGCGGCCGCGGATGGACCAGGTTATTGAAGATGTGCGACGACGCCTGGCCACGATAAGAACCGGCCGGGCCGCGGTGAGTCTTTTGGACAACGTGATGGTCGAGTACTACGGAACGCCGACTCCGCTGAATCAAATGGCGTCCGTCCATGTTCCCGAGCCGCAGATGCTGACCGTGCAGCCGTGGGACATGACTCAGCTCGCGGTGATCGAGAAAGCTATTCGCGCTGCTGACCTTGGATTGAATCCTTCGAATGACGGAAAGCTGGTCCGCGTTCCGATTCCCGCGCTGACCGAAGAACGCCGCAAACAGCTCGCGAAACAGCTTCACGAAGTGGCGGAAGAACATCGAACGGCTATACGAAATATTCGCCGCGATGCCAACGAGCGACTGAAAAAGATGCTCAAGGAGAAGGCGATTTCGGAAGACAACGAGCGCGACGGACTCGGTGAAGTGCAGAAGCTGACCGATAGCTACATCGGCAAAATCGACGAACTGACGAAGACCAAAGAGCAGGAAATACTGAGTATCTAAGAGAAGCCCAAAGTCTCAAGTCCAAAGTCCCAGGTCGGAACCATGTGGTTTCTTTCGACCTGGGACTTTCGGCTTTTGGACTTTGGACTTGATCTTACTGTTCCGGTATGTCGAAGACGTTATCCTCGATCGCTACATCGAGCTTTACGTCTTTGACTTTGTATTCGGCGAAGAAAGCTCCCTGTGGAGTCTCCATCCGCTGCGAAAACGCGTACGGCACCAAAACTCCATTTATTTCCTTCAACGACGAGTTCTCCACACCAAACTTGTAACCCTGGTACGGGATCATGTATCGCACGACTCGGCCGTTGCTGGCGTCTACGTAAAAGTCGGTCGCGTAACCTTCCGGATCGGTGATGCGAAAGCCACGCAGTTTCTTGTCATCAGGAATTGCCGTGATCGCGTAGCCCGAGCGATCGTACTTCATCAACGCGTTTATGCCGGTCTTGTTTAGCGAGGGAAATTCCATCCCCTTCACGGATGTGAACGACTTGTCGCCGTTCGATATCTGTCGAAAGTTGAATACCGGCGATTGAATCTCTACACGCTGACGCTCGCCCGAATTCACTATCACGAACTTGCCCGGTAAAGACTGAACGGAGTTCGGTGCGAACAAATCGACTGAGCCGGACAAGATCATGCTCTTCAGGTTGCGAAACTTGTCGCCGCCCTGAGCCAGGAAAGCCGCACGAGCCAGCTCCTGAGGGGTGGTCGCGGGCGTGATCACGATCTTCGCAGTCGTTTCAGTGGCGATCTTTCCTCCACCACCGCTTTGCGCCTTTACGCCCGACGGAGGTAACAGAAGTACCGCGAGGACCGGTAAACACAAACCAAGGCGGGTTTTCATAATGGAAGATTCCTTTCAAAGGTTGTGCGAATAATGGGACGTTACAGCGGGAAAAAGGTTATACGACGCTGGACGGGATTTGGATGCAGAAAAATGGAATTACGACCAGGTGCGGGAAGAGGTCGCTTGAGACGGAGCCAAAAAAGCCTGAAAGTTGAGTTTAGGCAGGCCGTAAACGACCTGCCTAAATTCAGTCGTCGCTATGCGACGGAGCTCTTCGTCTAAAAAGTAAGCCGGACCTGCGCCTCAATGCGGCGATTGCCTGTCGCACCGCCTCCGCCGAACGAGCCGGCAGATGCGTTCGATTCACCAAACGACGGCGAGGTCAGATTCCCGATCGGAGTGAATTTGTTCGTGTGATTCAACAGGTTCTGGAAGTTGACCGAGAAGGTCAGATTGAATCGCTTCTCAGCCGCTGAATTGCTTTGCCCGGCCCCGCCGAACAACGCGCCCGCGCCAAGCGGCGCTCCGGAAGTACCACCGCTCCGGCCGCCACTCGAACCTCCTCGGCCGCCGCTACTGCCGCCGGAAGATCCACGACCGCCACGTTGACCGCCTCGTTGCCCGCCGGCGCCGCCGGGCTGTTCTGCTGCGTTTTTTTGTCCAACGGTTCCGAATCCAAACGTCCTGCTGACTCGAAGGTTCACTGCGAAGAACGAGGGGCCGTGCCCGTAGTTTCTCGCGATGATCTCTTCGTTAGGGCCAGGATTCAGGTTGAAGTTACCAAACCTGGTACAGACGATCGTGTTTGAACAGACCGCTCCCGGCGCGGCCAACGAAGGACGCTCGGTGAACTGCCTGTCTCCGTTGAGGTCCGCGCCGGTGGTGATATTAAAAGGACGGCCTGAGTTGGCGATGACGAAGGGATTCAATCGCAACTTCCAGGGCGCTCCAAACGATCCGCCGATCACGAACCGGTGCCGCACATCAAACGACGAGCGTCCGTATTCGCGGCTCATGTCATAGGTATCGGCGGGAAAAGTACCCGCGCCATCGGTGTCGCCGCTGGCCTTACCTAAAATGTAACTCGCGAACAAAGAGAAGTTCGGATTGAGCCGGTTATTAACGTTGATAATTAACTGGTTCTGGTTCAGCGTGCCGGTCGATTCATACTCGTAAAAGTTGTTGCAGGTATTGAACGGACGTATGCCGCTGCACTGCACCAGCGGAACAAAAGTTCCCGGAAGCGGCGCGTTGATATTTCTCGAGCGAAACATGTGCAATGTTCGCGAGCTGACGAATGTCGTCGCCAGCGTGAATCTGTACGGCAACTGTCGTTCGACGCTTATCACTCCCTGCATGGTATAAGGCGATTCCAGATCGTCGTCCTTGAGTCGCAGAGTCTGCGGTTGCCCAAGCGCGGCCAGCTCGGCCGGTGTAGGAACGTTTGAAACCGTTCCATCGAGATTGAAAACAACCTGGTCTAGGCGCGCGGGCGACGTTAATAAGAAGGACTGCTGATTGACTCCATTAAACCGTATCGTCTGAAGCGTCAGACTTTCGTTGAACCGGTCATAGAAAATTCCGAATCCACCGCGAATTACCATTTTCGGCTGACGCGCGCCTCCTCCACCGGGAGACCATGCGAATCCGACACGCGGAGCGAAATTATATTTACTGCCGAGGTTTGTCTGCGCCTCGTATCGCAGTCCCATACTCAACGTTAAGTTCGGTCGCACGCGCCAATCATCCTGGATGAAGCCGCCGAAATCGACCTGCGACACTTTCGCTTCAGGGTTGCCCACGGCGATGCTGAACTGGCTCGGGAAAAATCCCGGAGTATTCAAAAGCGTTTGTCGATAAACATCCAAAGACGAGGGCGCGCCGGGCCCGGTACGACCCGAAAACACAAACGTACCGCCGAAGTTGCTTTGCGTGAATTCGGTCGTGCGAACACCACGCAGTCTCACGCCGGCTCTGAACGAATGCCGGCTCATGATCCACGAAGTATTGTTCTGCAGTTCCCAGCGATCTTCGTTGTTGAAGTAGAGCCCGACTTGTGATCCGCCGCCGTTGAACGCCTCGCTGACTAAAACGGTAGGAACCGTGTTGTTGCCTTCCTGTTCACGCCGGCCACTTATGTACTGAAACCGCGTCTCGTTGATGACGGTCGGACTCAGAACTGCCGTTTCAGTCAGCTGAAAAGTGTGTTCGGTGTTGAAGGTATCGAATGCCCGCTCCGGAAGATTGAAGCTGCCAAGTCCCGCATCTTCCAACCGATTGCGTGTGTAGGTGTAGCGAGCAACAAGCGTGTTCGCGGTATTCAACTGATAATCAAAACGCGGGCTGAAGGTCAATCGCCTGCCAGGCTGCACAACCGCCAAACTAAACGGCACCTCAGGAAGCAACGGATCGCTGGTGTCGAGTATTCGAGCGTTTATGACAGCGTTATCGTCGGTTTCGCGTCGTTCGAAATCGAAGAAAAAGGATGCCTTCTTGGCTATAATTGGACCGCTTACACTTCCGCCGTACTGTCTCACCTGCGAAGGAGCCCGATTGCTCGCATACGCATTACGCGAGTTTAAGCTTTCGTCATTGAAGGTGCCGAACACCTGCCCGCGAAATTTATCTGTGCCGGGCTTGGTAAGAATCTCAACTCGACCGAAACCCAGCCGATCGTACTCCGCCGAAAACGGGTTTTGATTAATGCGTATTTCGCGAATGGATTCCTTAGGGGGCAGGCGTCCGCCGGTGAAGCCATCGATAAAGAACTGTCCGCCGTTCGGTCCCGCCGATGGTCCAGCCAATGCCTGCAACGCAGCGGCGAGTTCATCCGGATCGTCAGGCAGCGAATCGAGATCAGTCCCGCGAAGAACGAGCGCTCCCGCGTTGTTTTCCGGTTCGGTGCTTACGCCGGCTTCGCTCGCGACAGCCACTTCTTCTTTTTCCAGCGAAACGCTCAGAGTGATTTTCAGTTGTTCGCGCTGTCCGGCAGTGACATCGACTTCGGCGTTTTCGAAGAGCGCAAAACCCTGCGCCGTCGCACGAACGATATAGCGTCCGGGCGCCAAGCCATTCAGCGCGTAATTCCCTTCGGCATCAGTGATGGCGGTTTTCTGCGCGCCATCCGCACCGGTAGCGGTGACGGTGGCTCCGACGATCAGGCCACCGAATTCGTCTGCTACCTGACCGCGAATGGAACCCGGCGATTGCTGGGCCTGGGCGCCTGAAACGAACAGCAATAGAAATATAGCGATTATTAAGTTTTTCATTTTACGACTGAATAAGGACGAAAATATTGGTTCAGTTTTGGATGTCCGACAAGCTTCAGCTTGTCGCATCCGGACGACAAACTGAAGTTTGTCGGACATTCTGTCTTCTCTCTCCTGCTCTTTCACGGTCCCCCGATGCTATCCAGCCCGGGTAGATTGAGCGATGGACTCTGCGATCCGCCGGTAGCAGGCCCCGGCGCGCGAGTCATCAGCGCTTCTATCCCGGCCACGAGCTTTATCGCGGTTACACGAGTCGGATCGACGCCGGTGGTGCTAGAGACAGCGATCACGTCACCCTTCTTCAATTCAGCCAGCGTCAGCGGCGGCAATCTTTCGATGATTTCGTCGAAGTCGCCACCACGGCCGCCACGCGGTCCGCCATTACCTGGAGCAGCGGCCGTCGCAGGCGTTTGCGGATTCGCACCCGGAGATGCTCCAGGGGCTCCAGGCGCACCCGGGCCGCCTCCGCCCTGCTGTGCGCGTCGTTGCGCGATCATCGCCGCCATCTCGGGCGGAATGCGGCGCATTACCGAATCTTTGTTGACCACGATCGTCACCGGCTGACCAGTTTGCAGATTGTTGATGACGACCTCGGACGCAGTCGGATTGATCGTAGTTATTGCACCGCCGACCATGCGAAAAGATCCTGAAACAATTTCATCCGGAGCGAACTGCGCTCCGTCGGCGCTTCGTTCTCCGCGCGCGCGAATCTGGTCTCCGACTCTCAACTCGGCGAACGAGCTCGGCTTCGCATCACTGAACTTGACCGAGTCGGGAGCGTAGCGACGATAGGTAACTTTGTCTGACGTCAAAAGAGAGATCGGCCGCTCGCCCGCGGGCGCGCGCATCGACAGACTTACTTCTCTTGTCTGGGCATTGAGCGCCGTGATCCTTCCAACAATTCCGCGTCGTTGCCAATCTGCCCGATCCTCTTCGTGCTTTTGTTCGATCGCAGCTTTCGTCATCAGGACAACGCGACGTGCCGGCACAGTTTTGCGGTCCAGCGCCACGCGTCCAATTGCGATCACACGATCACCAACGCCGATCTCCGCCAGGGTCGCCGGCTCGGCGTCCTTCAAAGATGTTTCGCCCGGCTTGACCTTCTTGTACTCGGTCGTATCGTCGAGCGTTGCGATTATTTCTCCGTCTTTCGTCTTCAGCGTCAGCCGTTTTAACTGCGTATCAATCGAGGTAACGTCGCCCAGAGCCAGGGTCGCCGTAATTCCGATATCCAACGTTGCGGGCGATGGCGCCGGCGCGGGAGTCTGCGCTTGCGCACTGCTCGCAGCGGTAAGCAGAAGTGCAATTACAAAGCTCAAAAAGGTTCTTTTCATCTTGTTGTCATTAAAGGCTCGGCGCGAGCTTGTCTCTATTTTTCTTACGTCTGCGAACGACCTAAGGTTGCCTTAGATGCTGCCTAACCCGAAACTGACTGTCCTTAAAGTTTAAAACACCGCGGAGAGCGAGTTTGAGACATAAATGTCTGCAATTATTAGACGTTCCGCTCGTTGAAATTGTTACAGTTTTTCGGGAGACAGGGGGATATTTCGAGAAATTGTCAGACGGACTTAGGAGGCCCTGATTAAGTCACGGAAGATCTCTACTGATGTCAATCGCCTGTCACAGTCCGATGAAGTCAGGACCGAACCTTGACTCAGCTGCTTTTTGAAAGAAGAGCTGATTAGCCCTGCTCAGCCGGTTGTTTCCATCCCATCCGGTATCGGGCGGTCAAGGTCAAACCGATGCTGGTCACCATCAATCCGGCCACGACCAGCGGCCAGATAAACGGCAGGGACAGAACCACGGTCCAAAATCCGGTTCCGATCAGAAGCGCGAAAGTCTCGGACCGCTTCCCTTCCGACAGGAATTTTCGCTGAAGCCAGCGCCCGGTCGCGGCATGTATAGTCACGCGTCCAAAAACATAAGCCATCATCACCAGCAACAAGGCCATAATCCCGATCAGCACACCGATCGGAGCCGGAAGCACGTGAAGGCACGCCATAACGCCAAACGTACTGGCTACCGATCCGAGAAGACCGATGACGGCCACGCGAATATTAGTCAGCTGTAGTCGAGCGACTGCGCGGCTAACCGCGCCGGGAGTAATTGCCGTCAGCGACAACGAGACGAGCAGCCAGAAAAGTCCCGCCAGCAACCGCTGCCCAATATAGGATGCAGACCATTGCGGCGTCAGAATCGACAGCGGATTGCGCATCATCTCGCGCAGCTCCTGTTCGTATCCGGCGTACATCACGGTCATGCTTTCTTCCCGTCTGCCGGGCGCCGTCTTGCCGTGATGATATGCGCCGCCGAAGACCAGCACGTCTCCGCCGATGTATGAACCTTCTTGCTGGATTACGGAACCGCCGATCGCCGCAACATCACCTTCAACGCGGCCGATGACGACTACATCGCCGCCGAAGGCGATCACGCCTTTCTTGATCGTGCCGGTTACTTCAACCGAACGACCCATACTGAAGACGTCGCTTTCGCTGACTCCGTCGACGATCAAGGGCGGTCTGTCATCGAGGCGCAATTCGGTTCCGGATTGAGCATTCACCGCCATCGCTGCCAGGACCAGCGCGAACAGTGCCGCCGCAAATTTCCAAATCGCGGGGCCGACACAAATTTCACTGGGTCTGTAAAGCGAGAGCTGGCTCACAATGTCTGCAACCCGGCCCCGATAGCGGCCGCGCACCCTTCATTCTGTAATTTGACGACGATGATAATTGACGATCAAGCGCGGGAGCAGGACGAGCGCAACGGCGAATAGGAGGAGTACAAGGAGATTAAGAGGATGAAGATCAAAGATAAAATGCCTTGCAATAGCGCGCAGGACGACTGCCACTCCGGTACCTATATCGTAAAGCGCATTCCACACCAATCCGAAAATGCTGGACGCGTACCGGGTGACGGCTCGAACCGGTACCAGCACGGAGGCTGAAAGACTCGCGCCTCCCAACAAGAGAAAGCTAAGCAAAGCCAACCCCGCACAAAGACGAAACGCGCGACGGCGTTCATGACGCTGGCGCATCCCGCTCATATCGCTCTCAGCTCGTTTGGCGACAACGCGCGCGAAGTTCCGCGGCAAAGCCAAACCCGGATCGTCGCCGCCCAACGCGAAATCGAGCGCACAAAGCAGACGCCGCTGTTCGGACAAATCAGCCGCACAGGTGCTGCACTCTTTGGCATGCTCTTCGAAGAGCATCCCCGCGCGCGTGTCCAGCTCGCCGTCAAGATACGCGGCGATCTCGTCACGCTGGCAGCTCCTTCGGTTATTTGTCGTCTTGTCGTCGCTCACGCCATTTACCCCGATGTTCTTAAATCCCCGTGATGCCTCGCTGCACAAACTGATCGCGCATCATCTCCCGAGCGCGGAAGAGTCGATTCTTGACCGTGCCCAACGGCAGCCCCGTTACATCCGCTATTTCGTCGTAACTAAGATCGTGCGAATGCCGAAGCACAATTAGTTCCTTGTAAGCCGGCGGAAGCTGGCTGACTACAGCTTCGATTTCCGACCGCCGTTCCTTGCCTGCGTACTCCTGCTCCGGCGTCGGCCGCCCGCTGTTCAGCGGCAGCTCGTACGGCGAGCCGTCGACCTCAGTGACCAGCGACTGATCACGCGAAGTGTTGCGTCGCAGATGGTCGATCGCGGCGTTGTGCGCGATCTTATAAATCCAGGTGGAGAATTTGAATTCGGAGCGGTAGCGGGTGAGCGAGCCGTAGATCTTGATGAAGACTTCCTGGGTCAGGTCGAGCGCGGAGTCGTAGTCGCCGACCATACGATAAACGTAGGCCGCGATCGGTCGTTGATAGCGGCGGACGAGCTCTTCAAAGCTCTCTTCGCGACCCTTGATTGCTCGGGCCACCAACTCGCTATCAGCTATACCGTTGAAACTCTTAAAGGAAAGGGCCTGTGCACTTGTGCTCATGATGCTCAGGTTTTACGAGCCTGAACCGGCAAAAGTTTCATGTCCAGGCTTATGTCCAGGCCAGTGATGCCAGACCGGCGGGCGCCGCAATCACATCGAAGGTCAAATCGCTGGGCGGAAGCCGCAAACCGACATCCGGCGGTGCCAGCGCGCGCGGGTTGGAACCCAGGGTTTCGTTGATGATTTCGCCGACATTTTCCGCGGAAAAGCCGCTGCCCGTGACAAGAAAGCGCTCGATCGTGCGGGACTGTTCGGATTCGCCGTCGGCTCCCTGCATGCGGTCCCGGTAAAAAAGCAAAAGCCTGTAGAGTTCGTCAGCGCGGTCCTCGTCGTCGCAGGTTACCGTGCGCGTAATGAGCGGCTGTCCGGCGCGAAGCATGACCGCCGTGAACCCATCCGCATGCGAGCTGATCAACAACGCGTCTGTGTCGGCGCGGCTGCCATCCCCGGAGCGGGTCAGCCAGCGTTCTTCGCCCGAGTGTCGCGGAAGAATCAGACCAGCCTTCCAACCCAATGCGCTGAAAACGCTCTCGTACTCAGCCAGCACCTTGACGTGCATTCCCATCACCAGGAAACGAGCCCGTCCGTTCGAGTCCGGAGCCAGCCGATCACGCGCGACACGCAACTCGTCGAAGCTCGCGCCAAATCCTCGATCGATCTTCCAACGCAGAACCTCGTCCAGCTCAGAACGCGACGACGGAGTTGTGTCCAGAGTAATAATCAGAGCTCGGCCGGACGCTTCGGGAACCGACACGGACCAGCGCCCCTGCTTCATCAGCCCCGCGCTTGTCACCAGTTCGGAAAGCGCCTCAGCCATTTCACCCGTATGAGCGATATTGCGTTCGTCGAAGCTGGGCCGAAGAAGCGAGTCGGGAAGAGTGATCGTGGCAGCGCGGCGAAGCGAAAATTCGTGACGTTGTCGCTGGAGCAACACTGCGGAAGCGTGCCCGCGCTCGAGCCCGATCGCCGCCATTGGAAATCGCGGATTAACTAATTTTGATAAGGGATTCATTTAACGAATTCTGTTGACCGGAGTGAAGTCCCAGGTATTGATACAGTTTGGGTGAGCTTAACAACGAACCACGAAACAAACGAAGCAGAAGACGAAATCACACGAAGTGAGCCAATCTCTCTCTTCGATTCGTGTGACTTGTTTTTCACTTTTTTCGTGTATTTCGTGGTTAATTGTTGTCCTGGACTTCCTCGCTATTTTCGATCGCGAACTCAGACAGCGGCGGGTCTCAGCAATTATCGTCACCACTCTGAATACGACTTGCCGTCGCTCGCGGTATCGGTCGACAAGCTGTTGACGTCGATCACTCCCTGTTCGCCCTCGGTTGAATTTGGGTCTTCACCAACGACCGCGTTCCACGTCGCTTCGTCGGTCATCGGGTCAACCGGAATTTCGCGCATGTAGCCCGAGGAGACAAGATCGTCAAGCGACTGCGGAAGCTTTCCTTTATCGGCCGCGTACTGATCGAGCATGGCGCGCATTTTGAAAAGGTCGTCCTTCAAAACGGTTTCACGCGCGTGCAGAACATGCCGTTGATACTGAGGCAGGGCCACGGCTGCAAGAATGACGATGATGAACATCACGATCATCAGTTCAAGCAAAGTGAAACCGGCGCTCTGAACTTTGTGCTTTGTACTTTGTTCTTTGTGCTTTGCTCTTTGCATTTCATTTGCCCGCCGATCAGTTCGCACAACACCTCTCAACCCGCGGGAACGGACAAAAGACAAAGTACCAGGAACAAAGAACGGCGCTTTACCAATCACTGAACTTCTCTCCGTTCAACGCCGTGCCCTCCGCTTTCGAACGAACATCGAAAACATTCTCTTTTCCCCACGAAGCCGCGTCGGGCGCGTCATAACACGATCGCAGGTCCCATTCCGCTTCGCCGGTAATCGGATCAACCGGGATAGATCGCAGGTACACTTTCTTCTTCGTGCTCAGCTCGGCGTTTATTTCAGTCGCGTTCGGCCCGGACGTAGCCGTCTCTCGGATCAGATTGCCCGGCCCTCCTCGCGGAATAACGTTTACGCCATCAACCATCGTTTCCAGATCCGGCGGATAACGATCGGGATTGTCGACCGTAAAAATCTTGCAGTCGCTGATCACGACTCGGCTGCGCGGGTCCGCGCCGGCGCCTTGTCCCGCGTTCGGATTGACGGCAATCGGATTGTTCGGATTCGGAGCCGTAGCCTGGCCCGTGCCCTGGCACTGCATGCCGTAGGTGTCTCGGTGAAATTCCTGAATCGCCAATCGCATCTCGCGCAAGACTTCGCGCAAACGCTGTTCGCGATTCCGCCTGACAGACATCTTCACCAGCGGCACTACGCCCAAGGTCAGTATCGAAAGCACGGTCAGCGTGATCACCAGCTCGAGCAAGGAAAAGCCAAAAACTCCGCGTTTGTTATGCGGTCGGCCGAGGCCGCCCAGTCGCACGCGCGGAATCCTGACTTTCGAATTGTCGAGGCTGTTTCTTCGCATTACTGCTTAACTGCAACCTGGCTTTGAACAAGCTGGAGCACCAGATTGCGTCCGTCCGATGCAATCAGATGCATATTGTCTTTGTCGAACGCGATGACGCTCTCGCCCACGGCCAGTCCCTCGATGTCGATAAAGAGCAGCACGCCGGCTCCGCTCATCGACACTCCGGTTGGTGGAGCTATCGAAACCAGAAGCAATCCGTTTGGATTGATTGTCTGGGTAATCGTCGGCTGAGACGATTGCAATCCGGCAAACAGATTCCCGGTCGCCACGTTGCGAATGGCCACCGTCCGCGGATCGAAACGCAAAGTAATCACAGCCAGCCCGAGCGGCGCATCCGTTTTGAGCACAAGCGCCAGTCGTCGCTTATCAGTGACGCGCATTTCGCTGCGTTCAGGAATCAGCCGCAATTCTGCTGCGCTCGACATTGTTGTAAGCGGCGACCCGATTAACCCCGGCGATCGAACCGCAGTGGTCGAAAGCGATGCCGACGACAAAAGTTGCGGCGGTTCCTCGACCGAAATCGAAAGCGTTCCATCGGCCCCCACCGGACCGCCGGTAGCGAACTGCATCGCATGCTGTTTCGGAGATTTCTGCAGCAACTTCGAAATTGCGTTACTCGATCGCGGAACGACAGACGATATTGGCGGCTTCGCTTCCGTCTTCTTCGGCGCCTCGTACGAAGTTGGCGTTGGCACCGCGGTTTCGTTTGACGGCGTCGACTCGCTGCCGCTGAATGAACGTACCGGCGAAGGATCAGCCGGCAACATGCTCTTCGGAGCCGGGACGTACGTCGGCGGTTCAGCTTCCGGTCCGTTTGTGCTGACGTCGCGAGTAGCTACGTCCTTCGCCGCCGCGCCTGCTCCATCGACTGAAACTCCTCTTGAAGGAACTTCGTTCGGAGTAACCATGGTCGAAGCCATCTCGGACGCCGTTGTTTTCGCGGCCGTTTCCGCAGGCGTTGTGCCCGGCTGTGTCACAACCTCGACCACCGAGTTGTTCCGCGTTCGGCGAGCTTCCGCCAGTTGCTCTTCGCGCTCGGCCTCTTCAATCATCGCTTCAAGCGAACCCTGCGTCGGAGTCTGCAAAGTACCGCTCGGGCGTTCTTTCAAATCGCTCGGCGTCACCGCCGGCGCGCGCAATACTCTTGGCGTAACGGCGATCACGATGTCGGTTTCCTGGTTATCGCGGGTTGGTGTCGAGAACAAGCGGCCAAGGATCGGGATCAGCCCGATGAACGGCATTCCCTTCCGTCCATTCGACTGTTTGTCCTGGGCCAGACTGACCAGCATCATCGTACGGTTGTTCTGGATGCGGGCCGTTCCGGTAATCGTGCGCTCGATAAAGGTTGGCGTCAGACTCGGGTTGAGCACGTCCTTCGATTCGATCGACATCTTGACCTGAACATCCAGGTTCGGAAATACCTGCGGAGTGAACTTCAGCGTCAAACCCGTCGGTTCATAGTTGATGACGGGAAATCCGTTACTTCCAAAAACGCCGCCGCCTGTTTTTGCGTCGGTCGTCGTCGTTGTAATCGGATATGTTTGCGCGGTCTGAACCGGCACGCGCTGACCGATTCGAGCCGAAGATTCTTCCCCGGTGAATGCGTGAATCTGCGTCGAAGCCAAAAGCTTGGTGTGCGACCTTTGTTGAAAGAAGCTTATGTTTGAAGCGGGGATAAGAAGCGCTCCGCCTAAGGCAACCGGCGGAGCGGCAGCCAATCCGTTAGTGATCGCAGTGCGACTACCAAAGAGCGTAAAGATACCGCTGCTGGTTCCGCCGAAGTTCTGGAGCGAACCGTCCGTTCCGATCTGATTACCGATCTGCAAAAGATCGTTTCGCGAAACTTCGTAAATGTTGACGTCCATCACGACTTCCGCTCGATCTTTATCGATGCTGTCGATCAGCTCGCCAATCAACGCTACGTTCTCGGCCGTGTCGCGCACGGTCAAGCTGTTGGTTGCTTTATCCGGAATCGCGATTGTCGGCGGTCTACCGGCCTGCGCGGGGATGGCTTGCTGTATCAACCTCAAGGCATCCTGCGGATCGGCGTTCGCCAGGTAAAAGGTGCGAAGAACGAGTTGCTGGTACTGTGGCCGGCGCGTCTGGTCCGCTACCAGGATCGTTCGGCGATCAAGCTTTTGGAAAAACAAATTCTCCTGCTGAAACAAATAGTCGAGCGCGCGAGCGGTGGTTACATTGCGAAGGTTGATATCGATCGTACGCGGTTGTCGAAAAGACTGGCTGTCGAACACGACGTTTAAGTTGAGTTGTTCTGCAAGGCTGCGGATGAAAGCTTTGAGATCGCCGCTGTAGTTGATTACGCGTAACTGCTCAGTGCCTGTCGGAGCAGCGGAAGGGTCCTGCTGCGAAACCGGTCGTCGCTCGCCTGAAGCGGACGGCTGGCCTCCTCCGGTCGGTTGATACGAAGTCGGAGCAATCGTTGCGCCCGCTCTTTTTCCGTTCGAAGCGCCATTTCCGTTGGAAGCGCCATCGCTCTTGCCATCTCGCGCGGCGGCCTTCTCTTCTTGCAGCCGTAACATCCGTTCCATTTCGGACAACGCGAGTTCGTTAACCGGATCGTACCCGTAGGCCTGTCGAAAAGCGTTGTATGCCCCGACGTAATCCTTCTGCTCCGCCATCGCCGTACCCCGCATCATGTACATCTGCGACGAGTTGAAAAGCGCGCGCTTGTAATGCAGTTGGTACTGCGTGTCGCCGGGATCCGCTGCGACGGCAAGCGCGTACTCCTGAGCGGCTTTGTCCCACTGTTCAGCGGCTTCGTACTGCCGGCCCCGATTAAAGTTCTTCTCGCCTTTCTTGGCCAGCGCGGTAATCGGCGTCAGTAGCAAACAAAGCGTCACAAAGAACGCAGCATATGGACGGATAGATGATCTCATCTTAAATCTCTTTCACCTTGTATAAGGTTCGACTGTTGAATAGATGCAGGCTTTTGCCTGCTTGCAGTTACACGTTTAGGGATCAGGCTGGTTCCCGAAAGACCTGGGCAATAATTGGGGGACAATTGCCGGCTCATTTGCGGAATTACCAGCAAATTCGCCGATTTGGGAAGCCGCTACCCCTTGATCTCCTCGACAAACGTCACGCGGTTGATTTCGTGCAGCGTGGAAATCCCGGCAAACACCTTTTGAAGCGCCGATTCTCGCAATCCGGTCAAACCCGCAGCCTCGGCGGCGCGACGGACTTCGGAACCGGGTCTGCGCTCGACGATCATCTCGCGAATACTGTCGGTAAGGTCCAGAAGTTCGTGGATCGCCGTGCGCCCGCGATAGCCGGTGTGGTTACACGCGTCGCAACCGACGCTCATGTAGAACGGACGTCCCTTTTGCTCTTCGGGCCTCAGGCCGGATTCGCGCAACTCGTCATCCGCGGGCCGGTACGGTCGTTTGCAGACAGGACACAAAATACGAATCAGCCGTTGAGCCAGGACGCAATTGAGACTCGAAACGAAATTGTATGGCTCGACACCCATGTTCAGGAATCGCCCGATCACATCGATAACGTTATTCGCGTGAACCGTGGTGAAGACCAGGTGGCCCGTCAACGCGGATTGAATCGCGATCTGCGCGGTCTCAGTGTCGCGGATTTCACCTACCATTATCTTGTCGGGGTCATGACGAAGAATCGAGCGAAGACCGCGAGCGAAGGTCAATCCCTTTTTCTCGTTCACAGGAATCTGCGTGATGCCGTGAAGCTGATATTCGACCGGGTCTTCGATGGTAATGATCTTGTCTTCTTCGTTTCTGATCTCGTTGAGCGCGGCGTACAGCGTTGTCGTCTTACCCGAACCGGTTGGTCCCGTCACCAACACCATCCCGTACGGCTCCGCGATGTAGCGGCGAAACTTTCGCACGTCCTCGTCGGCAAATCCGACTACGTCCAAACGCAGATCGCGAAACTCTTCGTTGATCTGCTCTTTGTCAAGAATACGAATGACCGCATCCTCGCCGTGCACGGTCGGCATAATCGAGACGCGGAAGTCGACCGTGCGTCCCTTGTAACGAACACGAAAGCGGCCGTCCTGCGGAACGCGGCGTTCGGCGATGTCCAGTTCGGACATGACCTTGATGCGCGAAATCAGAGTTTGGTGGTAAGCGAGATCGATCGGATCGACTTTAGCGTAAAGCGCTCCGTCGATTCGGTACTTGACCTGGACCTCAGTGTCGCGCGTTTCGATGTGAATATCCGACGCGCGCGATTCCATCGCCTGGTAAATGATCGTGTCGACCAATTTGATGATCGGCGACATGTCCGAATCCGTCGCCAACCGATCGAGATCGAGAACTTCTTCGCCCTGCTCCGTCTCCTTCACCAGCGAGATACGGAAGTTGGATGTTGCCTCCTGCAGAACTCGCTGAGTAGCGTCTCCCTTGCGCAGGACGACGTCGATCGCTCCGGCGGTGGCAACGTGCGGAATAATCCGAGATCGGAGTGCGCTGGCCAATTCGTCCAGGCGCTCGAGATCCGACGGATCCGCCATGGCCACGTGCAGCCGTTTGCCGTCGCGACGAAGCGGAACGAACTGGTTACGCACCATCAGGTCTACCGGAATCTCTGCCAGGATCGCGTAATCGATCGGCGATTCTCCGGTGGGCGGCAACAGATCGACATAAGGCAAGCGATAGCGTCGCGCCAATTCGCGCGCCGTTCGTACCTCGGGTGGTTCATGGTCCGAAGGCAACGGCAGCATTTCGTCTTCGATCACAACCGGCTGCGTCGTCGCGCCGTCGATTGAAAACGATTCCGTCAATTCTTCTGTCGCGTCACTCATACTAATAATTCTAAAAGTAGAAACTCAGACTTACCGCCCTGACATCGGGCCGGACGAAATGGATTGAATAATCGGGAGATAGATCGCCAGCAGGATCACAATCACGACTCCGCCCATCACCACCAGAATTGCAGGCTCCAACGTCGTCGTCAACTGCTCAAGCCTTACTTCGCTTTCGGCGTCATAGAAGGAGGAAACTTCGTCGAGCATCTCGCGCAAACTGCCCGAGCGTTCGCCGATTCCGATCATATCAATCGCCAGATCAGGAATCCAAGCGGCGACTTCCAGGCTCTCTGTAAACGAACGGCCCTCGCGAATCATCGGCAGGATCGCCGAGCTGCGTCGTCGCAATTCTCTGTTTGTAATCGATTCCGCTGCGATCTCCCACGATTCGACCAGCGTTATACCGCCGGCCAGAAGCGTCGCCAGCGAACGCGTGGCTTGTGCGATGGAGAGTTGCACCAGCAGCTTCCCGACCAGAGGAAGTTTCAGCAACGTTCGGTCGATCGCCAGACGCCCGTTATCCGTTCTCGACCAAAACCAGAACAGAGCCGCTCCAATGATAACCAGCGGCGCGACCCAAAAAATGTTATTCGAAAGAACTGACGAGAGACCGACAACAATAACAGTCACGGTCGGCAGTCCGTTGTTAGCGGCCAGCCCCGTAAACAACTCGGACATGCGCGGAACGACATAGACGCTGAGGAACGCCACCATGCCAAACGAAGCGATCAGCAGGAACGACGGGTAAGCCAGCGCGCCACGAATCTTTCGCCGAAGCTGCACGTTTCGGCGCATGTATGCGTTGTAGCGACTTAGCACGTCGTCCAACGCTCCGCTGCGTTCGCCGGCCAGAATCGATGCGGTATAGATTCGCGGAAAGACTGCGCCCTGCGCGGCAAACGCCGTCGACAATGCCGCGCCGCCGCGAATCGCGACTTCTACTTCGCCCAGGACCGAGCGAAGCCGCGACGAAGCAGCACGTTTTCCCAACATCGTTATAGCCTGAAGAATTGGAATGCCCGCGCGAATGAGGGCGGCGAGCTGTTGATTGAACAAAAGAAAGTCGTTGGCCTTGACTCGTGCCCGAGAGCCGCTTGATCCGCCACTCGTCAACGCCGAAGCGCCAGCCGATTTCGGCGGCGCGACGGCGAAGACTTTGAAGCCTTCCCGCTCGAGGCTGTTGCGTGCCTCGTTGACACCCGTGGCCTCGATCGTGCGCGTTACGATTTCGCCCGCAGGCGTTCCCAGACGACAAACAAACTCAGCCATTTAGTTCGACTACTCGCTCGGTTAATTGATCCACCGCCGGTGAATCAGAACTATTGAAAAAGTATAGCATGCGGCTAATTACCCTTGCGACCGAGAGAATGTGCGAGAAACTTCAGTTTGTCGCACGGATTCGACAAGCTAAAGCTTATCGGACACGCGGTTCGGTGGTTACACGCCGGGCGTCACAGAAAGTTGCGTGCGAAACAAACCAAAGCGGTCAATCAGACATCAGACCTGTGACTTCTGCTTTTTACAAGGACATTCTTGCGCAGGCGGACTGCGTGTCCTACAATGCGACCAAGCTTCGCTAACCAGTGACCAAAAGCTAAATTAGCGAGCGGTGGTCTCCCCAATGCCGATCGGGATCGCTTCTTAAGTTATGGGTGTTATCAAACCGGCGTCCGCCGTTTGTGGGCGAAAGCTCCGCAACATACCTTCTCGAACGCTTTCGACCTTAGTCTCGTAAAATTGAATGGTACAGGGGGTCACATGAACGAAGTGCGCTGCAACCGATTTCCCGCTGCGCTTGTTTATTTTCTGTTCGTCGCCTGCCTGGCGCTCGTCGCGCCATCTTCCAGTCGTGCCCAACAAAAACAGAGTTCGCCGAGTCCTCAGCCGTCTCCTCAATCCGGCCAGCAACAGGGGGACGATGGCCCGGTCATAGTCAATACCGATTTGATCACGTTGACTGTGACGGTCACGGACCAATACGGACGTTACGTCTCCGGGCTTAACAAAAAACACTTCACCGTCTTTGATGAAAAAGTAGAGCAGACCATCGAGTTTTTTAGCGACGACGACGCGCCGGTAACCGTAGGGGTGATTTTCGACGTATCGGGTTCGATGAGCGGCGACAAGTTGGGAAAAGCGCGAGTCGCGCTCTCCCGGTTTATTGAGACGAGCCATAATCTGGATGAATATTTCCTGGTAGGTTTTAATTCGCGCGCTCAGCTCCTGATAGATAAGACTCGCGACGGCGGCGCGGTTCTGGACAAACTTACTTTCGTCGACACCAAGGGACAAACGGCGCTTTACGATGCCTGCTACCTCGGCGTGGAAAAGGTTACGCGCGGTACGCATCAGAAGCGAGCCGTGCTTTTGATCAGTGACGGACAGGATAACAATTCGCGTTACACTTTCAGCGAGCTCCGGCGATTGTTGAAGGAATCCGACGTCGTGGTTTACTCAATCGGTATTTTGGGCGGCAGCGATCCCGGCAGCGCGTTGGGTATGCACGGCCAGGCATTGCTCGACGAGTTGTCGTCCGTGTCGGGCGGCAAGGCGTTTTTTCCGAATACCGCAGCGGAGATGGACGAAATTTTTGAGCGTATTGCGCTGGAGCTGAGACACCAATATTCGATCGGCTATCGGCCCGCGAATTTTGTCAACGATGGCAAATGGCACAAACTTAAAGTAAGAGTAACTCCGCCTCGCGGCCTGCCTCGGCTTTTTGTCCGAAGCCGCGAAGGTTACTATGCGATAACGACGCCGCGGAAATAGTTAGGACAGACAGGCGCGGCAACGTGTTTTGCCTCGAAGGGCATCGAATGTTGCTAGCGCAGACTGTGTGTTGCGCGATTAGGTAATGCCCCAGCAGCACGCAGGAGAGATGTCAGGTCTAGAGATGCCGGATGTTGGTCGAGTGAAATATGCTGACATCACGTCTCAAGCATCTGACATCTTTTCTTTGAGAGTTATGACGATGAAGCAAACTGGCATCATAAAATCCCTGAACGGACGGCACGCAATTGCTTTCGCCGTCTTTACCGCGCTGGCGTTTCTTTTTCTGATTTTTTCAAACGCGGGCCATGCGCAACAGCAGCAACGGCAGACGCAGGATTCACGACAGCGCCGCGTTGATCCGGCCGCTACGCCCACGCCTCCGCGGCTGAATGTTCCAGGACAGGTTCCGCCTCCAAGCCCATCGCCATCGCCGGATGATCCGGCCGGCGTGGAGCTGGACGAAGGCGACACAGTCAAGATTGACACCAACCTTGTTAACTTGAACGTTCGTGTTATCGATCGAAATAACCGCACGGTGCGGGACGTGAATCAGAGCGAGTTTCGGGTTTACGAGGACGGCGTTCTGCAGAAGATTGAATTCGCCAACACAGCCGAAGTTCCGATCAGCTACGGTTTGGCAATCGATACGTCGGGATCGCTGCGATCGCAGATCAGCAAAGTTATCGACGCGGGAAAGACAATCATCAACAACAACAAAGAAGGTGATGAAACTTTCCTGATGCGCTTTATCAGCAGCGACAAGATCGAAGTTGCCAAGGACTTCAGCTCGGACAAAGCAGCGCTGATCGACGTTCTCGAGAGTTTCTTTCCCGAAGGCGGACAGACCGCTGTTATCGATGCCGTTTACCTGGCGGCGGAGCACGTGGCTGAATACAAGAAAGGAAACGAGCTCGAAGACCGGCGCCGTCGAGCGCTGATTGTCGTGACGGACGGCGAAGACCGCGTCAGTTATTATAAGGAGCGAGATCTGTTCGCTCGCTTACGTGAAGAGGATGTGCAGATTTTTGTCATAGGCTTTGTGAATGAGCTGGACGAAGAGAAGAAGGGCTTCTTCATTCGAAAGAGCAGCAAGAGCAAGGCTGTCGATCTGATCACCAACATGGCTGAAGAGACAGGCGGGCGAGCTTTCTTTCCGAATTCGCTCAGCGACCTACCGGGGATTGCTGAAGAGATAACGCGCGATATGCGCACCCAGTACATCGTCAGCTACTACCCGACCAACGATCGACGTGATGGAACATATCGAGCGATTCGCGTATCGGTTGCCGATGCGTCCGGACGTGACAAGCGTATCGCGATCACGCGACCCGGTCGCACAGCGCCGCGAGATGCGCCGGGAACTGTAGCTCCGAAGCCTGCGCCGCGCGACACTAAGCAAGGGACATCGGGCCGGAATCCGTAACGATGTCCGACAAACTTCAGTTTGTCGCTGAGCCGACCCAAGTAGAAACCTGCCCGTGACAGTCGAGCTGCCCATTTGCCACAAGACTAGTCAGCAAAGTTAAGTTATTCACCCGCCAACTCGTAAGCCGTTCGCTCCCATTCGACAAGCTGAAGCTTGTCGGACATTCAACCCGCTTACACAACTATTACATTAACCGCTACTTGAAGTTGCTAAGATACCAGCTAACCTTCGCATCTTAGTATGCGAAGTCTTAAACACAGGTAACCGGAGAAACAATGCGAAACGAAGCGATCGACAATCAGCAGGATCTGCGACCAAACTGGAATACGATCATCTTCATGATCATCTTTCATGCTGGAGCAATTGCGGCATTATTCATGTTCTCATGGACGGCGCTGTTTGCCAGCATCGCGCTTTGGTGGATCTCGGGCAATCCGGGGATCGGCATGGGTTTTCACCGGCTGTTGACGCATCGTGGCTATAAGGTCCCGAAAGCACTCGAATACCTTCTGACTTTTTGTGGTCTTTTGTCGCTCGAAGGCGGACAGATCAACTGGGTAGTCACGCATCGCATTCACCACGCTTACACCGAAGTTTCGGGTCAGGATCCGCACACACCGCGTGACGGTGGATGGTGGGCGCACATGGGCTGGATTCTGCGGGGAACATCGCAACAGCATTCCAAAGAAGTCATGCTTCGATATGCGCCGGACCTGATGAAAGACAAAGTTCACGTCTGGATGAACCACCTTTACTTCGTTCCGCTAATTCTGTCCGGATTCGTCCTGCTGTATATCGGCGGATGGTCGGCGTTGATGTGGGGCACGTTCTTCCGCGTTACGGTTGGGCTGCATGCAACCTGGCTGGTGAATTCGGCGACGCACATGTGGGGCAAACGCCGGTTCGAGACTACGGACGATTCGACCAATCTCTGGTGGGTAGCGCTTCTGACTTTTGGCGAAGGCTGGCACAACAACCATCACGCACATCCGACCGCCGCGCGTCATGGTTTGCACTGGTACGAAATCGACATGAACTGGTGGGGAATTCGTACGCTTCAGTTCTTCGGGCTGGCGAAGCAAATCAAGCTAATCAACAAAGCCTCGTACTTGCCGTCCGCCGCTGCGGCCCCGCCGCTGGATAACGCTTTGAAAGAAGCGGCCTAGCAATGTAGTTCCGTTTCATCGTTTTGTGGTGCTGAACAGCAGACGACCACGAAACACACGAAGACGCATCGAAATCACACGAAGCAATTCCTGTTTCGTGTGATTTTGCTTTTGGCGTTTCGTGTATTTGGTGGTTCGTTGTCGCGTTCAATTAATCGATCGCTGGAAGTCAGTCAAAATCTCAGCACCTCACTCTGAAATGTGTCGGCGAGTAATTTCGTTTACAATGCCGATATGCGGGTCAAGAGTCGGCGCAAATCGATCGTGTTCTTCATCACGCTTGGTGCGTGTATGGTTGCGGTCGCGATTGCGCTCAACGTCGGTTGGATTTTGCTCAATTGGCGCGAAGTCGTCTTTCTTGTTCTCGGCATAGTCTTCTTTATCCTGCTTATCACCGGGCTGGTCCTCAACACGCTCTTCCTCGTCCGCGAAATACGCCGCAACGAACAGCATGACAGTTTCATCAACGCCGTCACCCACGAGCTGAAAACTCCGATCACTTCCATCCGGCTGTATCTTGAGACGCTCAAGAAACGCGAAGTCGACGATGCACGACGGCACGAGTTTTACGACATCATGCTGGCCGACAGCGATCGGCTCCTGCACACGGTCGAGCAGGTCTTGCAAGCCGGGCAGGGCCGGCAGCGGCGTTCTACTCAATCGCGGTTGATCGACCTGAGCCAGATGACGCGCGAGTGCATGGAGCTGGCCCGAACGCGTTACAACCTGGAGGAGAACGCGCTTCGTTTTTCCGAAGCGCTGAACAGCCGGAACGGTCGAGCCAGAGTATCCGGCGATGCGGACGAGCTTCGCGCAGCCGTTTCGAACTTGATCGACAACGCCGTCAAGTACTCCGCGAAACAGGTCGACGTTTCGGTCGAAGTCGAAGCCGTGGACCAACGTCGCGTGATGGTTCGGGTTTCTGATCGCGGCGTGGGAATCCCTCGCGGCCAACTGAAGCGAATCTTCAAACGATTCTACCGGGTGCCCGGACGTGTGATGCGTCGTGTAAAAGGTACCGGGCTGGGTTTGTTCATTGTTCGCTCGATTGTGGAAAAGCATGGCGGGCGCGTTTTTGCCGAAAGCGATGGCGAAGGCCTGGGCAGCACTTTCACGATACTTCTGCCGAGGGCGCACGAAAAATGAGTGCTGTACTGATCGTCGAAGATGAACAACATCTGGCAGACGGATTGCGATACAACCTCGAAGCAGAAGGCTACGAGGTTGAAGTCGCGGGTGATGGCGAGCGAGCGCTTGAGCTTCTGTTGCCGGATCATAAGCGATTCGACGCGGTTGTGTTGGACGTCATGTTGCCGGGCATAGACGGATTCACAGTCGCTTCCGAGCTGCGTGCCGCCGGACAGTTCGTGCCGGTGCTGATGCTTACGGCGCGTGGCCGACCCGAAGATGTTTTGAGCGGGTTCGAATCGGGCGCCGATGATTATTTGCCAAAGCCTTTTGAGCTCTCGATTCTTCTGGCCAGATTGCGCGGTCTGCTCCGTCGCCGCGAGTGGTCGCGCGAATCTGAAAAGCCACAGCAAACGAGTGGTGAAAGCTCCGACCGTGAATTGACAGAAGACGTTTTTGTCTTCGACGGAAAGAAGATCGACTTCGGCGAGCTCGAGCTGCTGGTCGGCGATAAGAGCATTCGTCTTACCCGAATGGAAGCCGAGCTGTTGCGGTTTCTGATCAAGCGCGAGGGACACATCGTCCCGCGGAAACAGATCCTCGAAGAAGTCTGGGGCTTGCGCGAGGACACAGATACTCGCGCGATTGATAATTTCATCGTTCGATTGCGAAAGCATTTGGAGGATCCGCCGTCGCGGCCTCGCCATTTGGTGACGGTGCGCGGCGTAGGCTATCGATTCATCGCGCATCCGCAGGTGGAGGAGTGATGCCGCGGGGACGATAGCAATCTTGAAATTGTCCGCGAAGCGGCGGGTCATTTCGAGTACATGAACGAAAAGACGATTTCTCGCAAAGGCGCAGAGAAGTAAAAGACGAAGGCGCAAAGAAAGCGCTTAGGATTTGGGGGAATTTCGAACGGCTCCCGCCATCGTATCCCCTCTGCGCCTCCACGCTTTATTTTCGGTACTGGGTCAATTTGAAATCACGCCTTAAGAATCTCGTCAACGCCGAAGGCGTTGGCTAATTCAAGCCCAGGGTTGGAGCGCAGCGACAACCCCGGGGGGGGCAAGGGTGAAATCAATCTGGCGCAACGCTGAAAGCGTTGCGCCAGATTGATTTCGATTCACAACGCTTTCAGCGTTGCAGCGCACGAATGGACTTGCTACCCAAGGTTCTCGCTGCGCTCCAACCTTGGGCTGAAATTAGCGAACGCCTTCGGCGTTACAATGCGAATTTCTTCAAACTGATGACCCACTACCTTATTTTCTTTGCGCCTTTGCGTGAAACTTGTTTCTCGTAGTCTCAAACTGACCATTGCGAAATAGCCATCACCCGTCACTCGCAGTCGGGAAGGGGACCCTGTCCCCTTCCCGACCGCGTGTTTCCCGTTAGGTGAGTGCCAGCGTCTCCGACTCGGCTGACACTCCATACCGCTTCTTCAAGCTCTGTGTCAGCTGACTAACAAACCCCATGACTTATTCGGAACTCTCTAAAAACACGCCGCGAAGTCGCAATAATCCTGATGTGTAAGAGGCCGGATGCTACTTCTTGCCGTGCACCGACCCGCTGATTTTCTTCCGAGTCGTTTCTCCGGTTTTCAGTACCGTAATTCCCTCTTCGACCTCTTGATGAGGACTCGGGATAATGTGCGTAGCAACAACCGTCCCAACGCGACTCGCGGCGGCTGAGCCGGCTTCAACCGCGGCCTTAACCGCTCCGACTTCCCCACGGACGATCGCCGTCACCAACCCGGCATCGATTTTTTCGTAACCGACCAGGCGCACGTTCGCGGCCTTAACCATCGCGTCGGCCGCTTCGATCATCGCGACCAACCCCATGCATTCAACCATGCCGAGTGCTTCCATTTCAGAGTCCCTCAAACTATCCGATCAGAATTTGATGTCCGACAGGTTTTAGCTTGTCGAATCCGAGCGACAAACTGAAGTTTGTCGGACACTACGAGCTTTGAATCAAGAAACGCGTTTGTAATACAGCTTGAATGTTTCGGTCCCTTTTGGAGTTCGAGTTGAGATGCTATTGACCAGCGTCTTGCCGTCGCGCAGCGGATCCCAACTCTCTTCGGCCTCGACTCGTAAAGTCTTTCCCGAATCTACAATATCCTGCGTCCACGTCGTAACCAATTTCGAGTCGACCATTTTAGACGTCGTCCGAAATTCGCCACTTCCTTTATACGGAAAGACCGGGTTGCTCTCGCCGCGGCTATCGGTGTAGTAGAACCCGTCGCTGAGAGACTCTTTCCCATCGACGATCATCGTTCGGCTGACATGGGCCAGGACATCTTTTATCTCTATCACCATCGTCACATCGGCTCCGGCCAGGGGGCTATTGCCGGGCCGACCTAAATGACTCCTGGTTGTATCGAGTACCCACTTTCCGCCGATGTCAGGTGCTGAAGGTTGTGCAATTGCACCGGTCTCCTGCCCAGCACATAACGTGGCCCAGCAGAGCAGCAGTAAGCTAACCATTAATATCTTCTTCATATTCACCATCACGTCGAATAAGCGGCTGATGGAGCGCAGGCGGCTCGCCTGCGCTCCATCGTTATCAGTTTCTGAGCGAATGGATCGGAGCCGGAATTCGCCCGCCGCGTCGGACAAAGTCAGCACAGCCGAACGCGTTCACCGCCATGATCGGGGCGCTGCCTAATAGGCCGCCGAACTCTACCATGTCGCCAACGTCCATGCCCGGCACCGGGATGATACGCACAGCGGTCGTTTTGTTATTCATCACGCCGATCGCCATCTCGTCCGCGATGATAGCGGAAATCGTTTCGGCCGAGGTCGAGCCCGGAACGGCCACCATGTCTATGCCGACCGAGCACACGCTGGTCCAGGCTTCCAATTTTTCCAGCGTTAACGCGCCCACTCGGGCAGCTTCGATCATGGCCGCGTCTTCCGACACCGGAATAAACGCGCCGCTCATTCCACCAACCGATGCGCTCGCCATCGCGCCGCCTTTTTTGACAGCGTCAGTCAACAGCGCCAGCGCTGCGGTTGTTCCGTGTGCGCCGGCTCGCTCGAAACCCATGCCTTCAAGGATTTCTGCCACCGAATCGCCGGGCGCGGGCGTAGGCGCCAGCGACAGATCGATGATACCAAACGGCAAACCCAGACGACGCGCGGCCTCGCGCCCCACCAATTCGCCGGCGCGCGAGAGTTTGAATGACAGTTTTTTGATCAGCTCCGCCAGCTCGTGAAGCGGCAGATCGCGTGGCGCGTCCTTTACCGCGTGGTTAACCACACCCGGACCCGATACACCGACGTTGATGACTGCTTCCGGCTCGCCCACGCCATGAAACGCGCCGGCCATAAATGGGTTGTCCTCGACCGCGTTGGCAAAGCAAACGAATTTCGCACAAGCCAAACCGCCTTCGCCTCGCGTGAGCTCGGCAGCATCCTTGATGATGTGGCCGACGCGCTGCACGGCATCCATGTTGATCCCCGCGCGCGTAGTCGCCACGTTCACCGACGAACAGAGCCTTTTTGTCGCGGCCAGCGCCGCCGGGATCGAATCGAGAAATTCGCTCTCGACGCGAGTCCATCCCTTGTGAACAAGCGCTGAGTAACCCCCGATGAAATCCACGCCGACTGTCACCGCCGCTTCGTCGATCGCGCGCGCGAGAATGGTGAAGTCGCCGCCACCCGAACCCTCGGAAATCAACGAAACCGGCGTTATCGAAATTCGTTTGTTGGCGATTCGAATTCCTACTTCGTCGCCGATCTCGTCCACGGTTCGCACCAGTCGCGCGGCTACGCGTTCAATCTTTGCCCGCGCGCGTGCCGCCGTTTCCTCCATTGAGTCAGAAGCACAGTCGCGCAGGGAAAGACCGAGCGTAACGGTGCGAATGTCGAGATGCTCCATCTCGGTCATGCGCAACGTTTCTAGAATTTCAGCCTGGGTGTATTCCATGGGAGAGTGGTCGGTGGTCAGTGGTCAGTTCTTATGGTTTTAGGTTTTAGATTCTTAACTTCTATCCAGTGTTCTTTAGCCTGCTCACCGGTTAAGGCTCACTGACCACTGACCACCGACCACTGATCACCGGCCACTTCTACCTTACAAAGCTAAGCAACAGCACTGTTACGAATACGATGAAGATCAGAGCGGCGATAAGGACAAACCGAAGGCTCGGGTCGATCGCGGCCTCTTCGAGAACGACGTTGGACACCTTGCGCAACTTTTCGACGCGGGGCCGCACGTTCTCCTGCACCATCTCACGCGCCGCGTCCTTCACGCGATGTTTCTTCGCCTGCTTCTCGTCGACCCACACCGATTGAAGTCCATGTTTCCCATCCAGAGTATCGACCAGAGCAGGCGCATTCACGTTCGGTGTTGATTCCTTGGCTGGCTCAGCGGCTGGCTTTAGGGGTGTCAATGGAGTCGTCTTGAGCTCTTTTTCGGCCCGCTTGGTTTGCTTGGGTTCAGCGGAAGAAACTGCCGAATTTGAACGGCTCTTGTTCTTCTTAACCTGCTTCCCGCACTGCGCGCAGAACTGCGCGCGCGAACGAATCGCCGCGCCGCAATTTGAACAACGATGGGATATTTCGGGGTCCATAAAAAAAGTACACAGGACTCAGGACACAGGACACGGAATAAAGACTTTCTTTACGGTAACAAGTCCTCGGTAACGCGCTGTCTGTAATTGATTCGTCATTCTCAATTCTTAATAGTTGTATGTCCTGAGTCCTGAGTCCTTCTTCAAATTCTATGCATGGCGTTGAAGAGATCTTCTCGCTGCGCGTAAATGTGAACGCCCAGACGCTCGCCGGCTTTCCGTAGCCTATCCTTTAGTTCCGATGCAGACTCGCGAGAGCGAGACATGTCGGTGATGATAACCATCGCGAATTTTCCACGCACGACGGTTTGATTGATATCAACAATGCTGCAATCCGCCTCTGCCAGCGCTTCCGCCACCGCGGCCACAATTCCCGGATGGTCAACGCCAAAGACAGAGACAATCAACCTGCTTTGAGTGTCTGAATTGGCAGCGGGTTCGGATGATTTGGTCGAACGAGAGCCGGCGCCGTTCGTTTCGACAACTGGTTCGATCGCGCGGTAGATATCGGTAACGAGCTGCTCAACCATCTGTTCGTCCGCACCTGCACCAAGTCGTCCGTAGACGGCTTTTGTGATTCGGTAGATTAGGTCTTCATTTGCCATTAAGTGAAGTTTTTAGTTGGCAGTTTTTAGTTCTGGGTATTAGGTTTTCGGTCTTGGGTCTTGGATCCATCTCCCATCACTCGCTACTTATCCTTATCACTCATGACTCATCACTCATCACTTGTCACTTCTTCAACTCGCGAGCGGCGTCGCGGGCTTCGTCCGAAACTGAGTCGTGCAAATCCATCCGATCGACGATCGCTACCACCGCGGCTTCGATCGACATGTCCTGATTTCCGATCGCCGTGCGCGCGGCTTTTCCGTATGCGCACATGACTATCTCTCCAGCGCCTGCGCCGAGCCGATCCGCCACTACGACAATGTTCTTTGTCGGCTCTTTATCCAGATCGTACGGATGCACAATCAAAAAACGGACGCCCTCTAAATCGGGCGTCTTCTTCGTAGACCAGACTGTGCCGACAACTTTTCCCAGGAACATTAGATTGCAACGAGGTCTTTTTGTTTTCGAAATCTGAAATTTGGTTTTAGGTTTTTGGCTTTGGGTTTTAGGTCTTGACCAGCATTCAACGGCAATAGCTAAATTCTGGATCGACTAGCATTCGACGAACAAAAGCCCAAAGCCAAAAACCTAAAACCGTCCTTTAAACCTTCGCAAATACTTCCGCTGGATCACCAATATCACGAGCAGACGGAGTGATGATCGTTCGAGCATTCACGTATATCTTCTCGCCCTTTTGAATAGCTCGCCGGACATCGTCTTCGCTTACAAAGTCTACCGCTTTTCTATTCGTGCCATTCGGTGCGGGCGAGGCGGCAGGCGCCGATGCTCCCTGCGATGAACGCGAAGCGCCGTTGCTCCCGCCGTTCGCGGCTGGCGGCGGCGTTGCTGCACGCGACGAGTCATACATGCTGCCCGCTTCAACTTCGATAACCGGCTGACTCGGTGCAGCGGCCGGAGTCGACGACGTGTCTTGCTCCTCTCGTCTTCCTGCCAGAAATCGATCAACGATCGCGGCTATCTCTTCGCGCTTGATTCGCGGTGCATTGGCTGAAATTGCAGGAGCAGAAGGCTGCGCCGCTTGTTGTGCCGACACAGCCGGGCGAGCGCTCTTAACAGGTCTTGTTTCGAACGCGACTCGCTTGACGTCCATCAAGTGAATCGGTGAAACGTTGTCGGAAGTCACGTTCCCGCCCCACGATCCGCAACCGAGCGTCATCGACGGAGGCAATGCCGTCGAGAACCCGATCGCGCCATGCGTGGTCGGAGTGTTGACGCAAATTCGCGAAGCCGGCATTTCCCTTCCGTAAGCGACCGCAGCTTCACGCGAGCGTGTGTGAATACCTGCGGTGTGGCCCATTCCGCCGTAGCTCAGAACTTCGAAACACCGTGCGGCGCCGCTCTCCAGTCCGTCGGCCACATAAAAAGCAAGAATCGGCGAGAGCTTTTCCATCGACAACGGATAGTCACGACCGACTCCGCCAACGTCAGCCAACAAACACCTGGTGCCTGGCGGAATCGTGATGCCCGCTAATTTTGCTATGTATTCAGCAGACTTTCCAACTATCGCGGGATTCAAAGATCGCTGCGGAGTCGCGACGACTTTGGCCAACTGATCCGCTTCGGCCGAGTTCAGAAAATGTCCGCCCTGCGCGCGAAACTGATCGCGTACTGATTCTTCGATCGGAGCATCGACGACAACGGCCTGCTCCGAAGCACAGATAGTTCCGTTGTCAAAGCAGGTGCTCGTCAAAATATCCTGCACTGCCTTCGCCGTGTCGGCTGATCTTTCGATAAAAACCGGCACGTTCCCAGGTCCGACACCGAATGCGGGCTTTCCTGACGAATACGCGGCTCGGACCAATCCGATCCCACCCGTCGCCAGAATCACAGCGGTCTGTTTGTGCTTCATCAAGGCTTCGGTGCCCTCGATGGTGGCGGTGGACATGCATCCGATCGCATCGGCGGGAAGACCTTCTTTGACGGCCGCGTCGCGAACTACCTTAACCGTTTCGTTAATGCAGCGAGCAGCGGACGGATGCGGCGAAAGTACAATCGCGTTTCTGGACTTAATAGCAATCAGGCATTTGAAGATTGCGGTAGAGGTGGGATTGGTTGATGGAATGATTCCCGCGACTACGCCGCGCGGGCTGGCGATTTCGACGACGTCCTTCGTTTCGTTTATTACTCCGACCGTTCTTAAACGTTTGAAGTAATTCCAGACATCTTCGGCGGCGAAACGATTCTTCTCCTGCTTATCAGCCGGAATTCCAAAGCCCGTCTCTTCGACAGCCATCGCTCCCAGCCGAGCCGATTCGCGCAGGGCGGCGTTTGCCATCGCCTCGCAAATGCGGTCGACTTTTGCTTGATCGAATTTGGCTACTTCGGCTTGCGCGCGATGCGCCGCTTCGACCAACTGCCGAGCTTCCTGGACCGACGCGAGGTCTTTATCAACCGACATAAGGCACCCCAAAAAAGCAGTGACAAGGGAAAAGTGACAAGCGAAACCGCTAATCGCTTTTCACTTGTCACTTGTCACTTCGCTCGTTCCTTATTGTTTTCGCGTGCTCCGGTCGGAAGCGAGCGGCCCTGATCGCCTTCGCTCAATTGCCCGCGATCTCCGGCGCCGATGGCTCGTTCGTCCGGGCTGTAACCGGTGCGGCCGTTGGTCGGGAGGACCCGTTCGACTTCTCCGTGGGGGCGAGGAATGACGTGAACACTTATGAGTTCGCCTACGCGACGCGCGGCAGCCGCGCCGGCATCGGTCGCCGCCTTTACCGCGCCGACGTCACCGCGCACAAAAATCGTGACGTAACCCGCGCCGATATATTCTTTTCCCAATAGCTGTACGTTGGCGGCCTTGACCATCGCGTCGGCGGCTTCTACAGCTCCGACGAAACCCTTGGTCTCGACCATTCCTAGTGCTTCGAGAGGCATATGCCCTCCTTCTCACTCACTGTTGTAGTTATTAAAAGCGATTTTCGGCTCTGCGAATGTAGCAACCGTAGCACCGTGCGAGCGAAGAATCAAGAGACACCTAAACTTTTGCTAAAGCAAATGTTTGACAACTTTTGCACGTGAACGTTATAGTGCGAGCCCAGGGCTTGAAGATTTAAGATTCTAGATTTTTGGATTTGGGATATCGTGCTTAAAAGCACCTGACCCGAGGTCTGAAGCCTGCATCTTTCGTTAAATCAATAATTCCAAAAAGCTAGGATCAGGATCGAGTCCTTCCCACCAGACTCTCCCGAAGGGCGGACGCGAATTGGTAATGGCAGCTTCGTTTGGTGAACAACTGCGTCTCGCACGCGAGGCCCGCGGTATCTCACTTCGCGAGATTTCCGAACAAACGCGGATTTCGACCCGCTATCTGGAAGCAATCGAAACCGGGGATTTGAAGCGTTTACCCGGTGGAATTTTCAATCGAAGCTTCATAAAAGCCTACGCGCGCCACGTCGGTTACGACGAGAACGAAGCCCTGGACGCTTACGCGCGAACCGCGCGCGAGCTGGGCGCCTCTCCTGACGAAGTCACCACCACACCCTTCAAATCGCATGTGTACACGGACGGCAGCGGTTCGCGCTCGCCGATCATTACTATCATTCTGACCGGCATAATCCTGGCTATTTTAGCGCTGGGCGGATACGCCGCGGTTCACTGGTATCAACGACGCGAGGCTTCGCGCAACAGCACACCCGCATCAGCGCCGCCAACGCAGAAAGCGGCCTCCAACGCGCCTACGCCGGCGCCGGCCTCTACCGAGTTCGTAATTCAGTTAAGGGCACTCGATACAGTCTGGATCAAGACACGTCTCGACGAAGAAGTAGCGCGGGAAGGAAATTTGGTCGCAGGAGATATCCGCGAGTTCAAACCGAACCAGATTCTCAGCATTAAGTATGCGAAGAGCAAAGCCAAGTCGCTGGAGTTGACGATTAACGGACGGCCTGCGAAAGTTGTTGGCGAATCGACCACCCAACCAATTGAGATGGTGATTACAAAGAACGATTACGAGAAGTTTTTGCAATAGCATGACGGTTTACGTTTCAAGCTCAAATCCCAGGTCGCAATTTTGACTTGGGATTTTGTGTTATTGGGTTTTTGGTTTTTGGTTTTTGATCTTTGGACCCTGGCTCAAGTTTTGATCCAAAGCTCATGTGGGTACGAGAAACTAAAACCAAAAACTTAAAACCTAAAACCCAAACCATTTATTTTCCGGAGTAATCATGATTACCGACAACCTCAAAGAAGGACTCACTTTCGACGACGTGCTTTTGGTGCCGTCGCAATCCGACGTGTTGCCGAACGAGACGGACACGTCTACGCAATTCACTCGCGAAATACGATTGCAGATCCCACTATGCTCGGCGGCGATGGATACTGTGACCGAAGCTGCGCTGGCGATCGCGATTGCTCAACAGGGCGGGATCGGCGTCATTCACAAAAACCTTCCGATCGCTCGCCAGGCAGAAGAGGTAGACAAAGTTAAGCGGTCAGAATCGGGGATGATTGTTGATCCGGTCACCATTCGGCCGGATCGCCCGGTCAGCGAGGCGCTTCGTGTCATGGAGCGCTACAAGATCAGCGGCGTTCCGGTCGTCGACGAGGGCGGACATCTGGTCGGGATCATCACCAATCGCGACCTTCGTTTCGAGACGCGTTTTGATATTCCGGTGTCGGACGTCATGACGCCACAGCCACTGGTCACTGTCCCGGTCGGTACGACGCTGGAAGAAGCCAAGGTCGTCCTGCAGAAACATCGAATCGAAAAGTTGCTCGTCATCGACGGCGATAAACATATCAAGGGGCTGATCACGGTTAAGGACATTCAGAAAGCGATCAAGTATCCGACAGCAGCCAAAGACAACCTCGGTCGCTTGCGTGTTGCGGCTGCGATCGGGGCCACCGGAGATTTCCGAGAGCGAGCAGACGCGTTGGTGAAAGCTCGAGTTGATTGCCTGATTATTGATACGGCGCATGGTCACTCGTCGCGAGTGATCGAAGCGGTTCGAGAGATAAAACGTCGCTATCCTGAAACGCAGCTTGTCGCAGGCAACGTTGCCACGGCCGAAGCAACAACCCAACTGGTCGAGGCCGGCGTCGACGGGATCAAGGCTGGTATCGGGCCCGGTTCGATTTGCACCACACGCGTAGTGACCGGTGCGGGCGTGCCGCAGATTACTGCGATCACAGATTGTGTTCGCGCGGCGCACGGCACCGGAGTGCCGATCACCGCGGACGGCGGTGTGAAATTCTCGGGCGACGTGGCAAAAGCAATCGCCGCCGGCGCGGATGTGGTTATGGTCGGTTCGCTTTTCGCCGGAACAGAAGAAGCGCCGGGCGAGTTGATACTTTTCCAGGGACGTTCGTTCAAGACCTATCGCGGAATGGGTTCGATCGGAGCAATGCGCGAAGGGTCTCGCGATCGATATGCGCAGGAGAACATCGATGCAGAATCGAAGCTTGTGCCGGAAGGTATCGAGGGGCGCGTTCCGTACAAAGGAACGTTGGCCGAGATGGTGACACAGTTGGTAGGCGGTTTGCGCGCGGGGATGGGCTACACGGGCTGTCGCACGATCAAGGAGTTTCAGGAGAACACACGGTTCATTCGCATAACCTCCGCTGGTCTGCGCGAGTCGCACGTTCACGACGTGATAATCACGAAAGAAGCACCGAATTACCGGCTCGAGTAAGAGCTACGTACTTCTTTGCTTGTACGAGTTCTGAGAATTCAACCTTAGAAACACGCAGTCAGGAAGGGGACCCTGCGTATTAACCAAACATCATGACTTCGATATCGTTAACACGATCACGTCACGTTTCGCACAAAGCGAGCCTCTTTACCGAATCGGTCATTCGCGAGATGACTCGTGAAGCACTTAAGCACGGCGCGGTCAATCTTTCGCAGGGCTTTCCCGATTTCGCGGCGCCTGACGACATCAAGCGTGTGGCGATGAAGGCCATCGAAGACGACATAAATCAATACGCGATTACCTGGGGCGCGCGGGATTTTCGTCAAGCGATCGCCGCCAAGACAAAAGCCTTTCTCAATCTCGAGGTTGATCCTGAAACTGAAATCACGGTGACGTGCGGGTCTACCGAAGGAATGATCGCGGCCATGATGGCCACCGTCGATCCGGGCGAGGAGGTCATCGTCTTCGAACCGTTTTATGAGAACTATGCGCCGGACGCAATCCTGTCGGATGCCCGCCCTCGTTATGTTCCGCTGAGCCCGCCGGACTGGAGCTTCGATCGCGATCAGTTACAAGCGGCGTTCAGCGAAAAGACTAAAGCGATAATCGTCTGTAATCCCAACAACCCAACCGGGAAAGTCTTCACTCGTGACGAGCTCGAATTCATAGCCGAGCTCTGTCGCAAGCACGACGCGCTTTGCTTCACCGACGAGATTTACGAGCACATCATCTATCCGCGTGCTGATAAGAAAACTGAACACATTTCGATGGCGCAGCTGGAGGGAATGCGAGAACGAACCGTCATCGTAAATTCGATGTCGAAAACTTATTCGGTGACCGGCTGGCGAGTTGGATACTGTGTCGCGCCGCCCGAAATCACCGGCGCGATTAGAAAGGTGCACGACTTCTTGACTGTAGGAGCCGCGGCGCCGTTACAGGCCGCGGGCGCCTACGCGCTGAAGCTTCCGTCCGAGTATTACGAAAAGCTGCGATCGGAATACACGGCCCGACGCGATCTGCTATTGCCGGTTTTGGAGCGAGCCGGATTCCGCACGTTCCGTCCCGACGGTGCTTACTACATCATGACGGATATCAGCGATTTTGGTTTTTCGAGTGACGTAGAGTTTACTCGTCACTTGATTCGAGAGATCGGAGTGGCTTGCGTTCCCGGCTCGAGCTTCTACAGCGATCCATCGCGTGGTCGGCAGCAAGTCCGATTCTGTTTTTGCAAGAAGGACGAGACGCTGAATGCGGCGGCCGAACGGCTTGAGAAATTACGAGCGCGAATTTAAGAGGGTTTTAATGTCCGACAAGCTTTAGCTTGTCGAAGCCACACGACAAACTGAAGTGGCAATTATCCCTTGACTGAATAAGAATCCGTGTTACTGTTCAAAAGTGACAGGCCGACAATTCATTAAGTGATAGTTGCCGCTGAGGTTTATCAGTGGCAAGCAAAACCAGCTCAAGCGAGGTACGGCTTGAAAGTGACAACCAAGTTGTCAACCAACTCAATGAGATATTGGAGCGTTTCAACGAGAGGCTTACTCTCGATAACATCCGGCTCGGTGACCGCTACATTAAAGGTGAAGTGCACCTTCTCATACACATCAGGCTCGCAGGTAAAGAATATGTCGCCGACTTGCAAAGGTTGACTGAACTTAGGGAAGCTGAATTTACCGAAGTTTGCAAGGCCAATTCCGCCCGACTCCCATCTGCCGGGAACAGAAAGGGTTGCTTGCGACATACAAACAACGGTTGTGAGCAAAACATGGTGCTTGTCGGCAATGTCCAGTCTATGGAGCACCCAGAGTCCCACACCCTTCCCACTCTGGTACGGTTCGGTTGCGTCAATTGCATCTATAGCAGGCTGCGCCATGCCCTTTACGCGTCTATGACTTTGGGCTTTGTATTCAGAGGCAAATTGCCAGACGGGAAAACCGATCTGACGCGCTTCTTTGACGGTAAGGACGAGTCCGCTTTGGGCGCAACCAATCTCAACCAATTGCCACGTGAGATGGTCAAGGGCGCTTCGGAGGTTGTGGACAACGTCGCCAGCAATAAGTCCGAAATCAGCGGGCGGGTGTTGGATGTGGGTGATATAGCATTCTGTGTATCCCGTCTCAGGGTTTTCCTTGAGAGCGAATCCATAGGGTTTGGGTTCGAGAGTGAAGAACCGCTCGCGTGCGGCTGTCAGGTCAGCGAAGTGCTTTTTGGCCCGTTCAATCTTTATCCGAATGAGCGCGAGTCTTTCATCGGCAGTTAGCATTTAGAACATACCTATGACAAAGAAAACTAACGAAACACAAAAGACCTTGAAGGATATTAACGGCGAGAGAGGATTATAGTGCATAGCAAAGCCGCCGTCACAGGTGGGAGCCGATAACGGCGGCTTTTCCGCAGCAATCCAATCTCCACACCCAGAGACTAGACGCGCGACACAGGGAACGATCCCCACCCCAGATCGCTCCCTGAAATGAAGTGATGTAAGAACATGCGCGTTTTGGTAAGATGCGCCTGATATTTGAAAACCAAACAACGGCCTATGCGTAGCTCACGCCTCAAATAGAAGTATGTGCTTCGCCGTTGAGAAGAAAAGGATTCTCACGGCATCGGGTTTGAGGGAGCGAATATTATTACCTGTTGGTAATAAGCGCAAGCTAAATGTGTCCGTGCTTTCATCGGGAGGGAATCCCTGATGGGAGCGAAACGCATTAAGCAAGAGCGTTTGGCCGAGAAGCTATTAGCTATTCGGCTCGCGCTTGGCGTGTCGCAGCCGGAGATGTTGTATCGCCTGGGAGTTGAAGATTTGATCGTCTACAACCAGATTTCAAGATACGAGAACGGACATCGTGAGCCGCCGCTGAAGATTCTTTTGGCTTACGCACGGGTGGCCCGTGTTAGCACAGATGTCTTGATTGATGACGAGCGGGATTTGCCGTCGAGATTAAAAGGATGACTTTGATACCGCGTGGTCAGACCATTACTTATTAGAAAGTGAGAAGACAAATGAGTGTAGACCTTAATGAATTGCGGATTAAGACCGACATTGGCACATGGATTACGGAATATTTAGGGGAACCGATGAAACGAGGCTCAGACCGCATCGAATATCATATTCGGTTTAAGTGGATAAATCCGCTCGATCCAGAGGACAAAGAGACTCCTGAGCGCAGACTACGTTTGACTATTTATGATTCTCACAACGCGTATTCGGACTTCGAACGAAAGCTTCACCACGCGATCCTAATGTGGCTTGAATCGGATGAAATGAGTGCGCTCTACCGATATCCGTCAATTCTCCTTGAGCCTCCTGCGGATCATGCTGGAGCGTCTGGTGCTTCTGCGGAACCTTCACCAGCGCAAGAGTTCTAACCACCGATTTGGTTTTTATGCGAAAAGTGAAAGAGAAGCAAACAACACAGAAGACCCGCGAGGATCACGAAATACCAATTCCGACGCGTGGCGACGTTTTTAAGGTATTCAAAAAAGCCGCCACGCATACGGAAGAAAAGCCCGCGAAGAAATCAGGAACGCGTAGCCCTAAGAAGTAGGGCTTCAAAGTGCGAGATCGAGTCATTGCGACGGTTGTAACGCCACGCATACTCGCTTAGGTAGTCCTGCAAATACTTTTTGGAAACCGCATGATACACGCCACCAATACCGCGCTTTGTGAGCGACCAGAAGCCTTCGATGGTGTTGGTGTGGCAATCCCCGCTCACGTAAATCTTCTCGGTGTGGTTAATCCGTTCGTGCTGGTATCCGGCCTTTCCGAGAAAGTTATAAACGCGGTACGTGTCGGTGTAGACCGTTGTCGCTGGCATTACTCGTTCGAGAATGTGCGGCCTGAGAGTGTTTCGCTTGACGTTATCAACCGTCACGGCAACGACTTTTCCGCCTCGCTGAACCATGCCGAACACGGGTGCGTAATGCGAGTCTTTGCCGGGGCGTCCTACTGTGCTTCCTTTGCGCCCGCGTCGCTTTCCGCCAATGTATGCTTCGTCCATTTCTACAGGAGATTCGCCGTCGAACGCTTCAAAATCTTCCGCCATAAGTTCGTGTCGAATCTTGTTAGCAATGCGCCACGCAGTTTTGTACGTCACGCCAAGCTCGCGCTCCAATTGCTTCGCAGAAATCCCGCAACGAGTGCTTGCCATCAGGTACATCGCGTAGAACCAAAGGTGAAGCGAAGTAGACGACTTGTGGAAGATCGTTCCGGCGGTCGGCGCGATGTGCTTTCCGCACGAGACACAAGTCCACGCCTGTCGCTGTTGCTTATGCTCGTATCGCTTAAACTCGCGCTGGTCGCCGCACTTCGGGCAATGCGCGTGTGTTCCATCTTCCGAGTAGCGATTGCGCCAAAGGAAATTCAAACAGGCGTCGTCGTCTGGAAACTCGCGCATAAATTCCGTGAGCGAATACTTAGACTCGGAAGACTTCGCTCGCTTCGGTTGTTTTCTGTTTACTGGTGGCATAGTGAGAGCATGTTAGCTTAATTCGCTTATTCAGTCAAGGGATACTTGCCACTGAAGTTTGTCGGACATTCTTCGGAGCTGACCTACTGAATACTCGATGTGGGACTCGAAAAGACAATCGATTTGGTTGGCGACCGCGCTAATCCTCGTAACCCTGGTTGTTATTCCGCAGGGTTATGACGACGACGGCCGGTTCGACGTGGGCTACTTCCTGCTCCTGGAGTTTATTTTTCTTGCGGTGGTGGTGGGGATGTTCTACTTCTACTCGCGCAGACCACAATAGCTTTCAACCGCAGTCGAATTCACTTCACCGCCGGCGGCTGGAACGTCTTGAACCGAACGTTTATTCCCGGTTCCGCAACTACCAACAATCTTCGCGCGTCCATATACGAAGCCGAGCTCGGATAGTAAGAGAGTATGTACCGGTTCTTGCGCAGCTCGTCGCAGATCGCCTGCGCCGCTGCTCGAGGCTCGTTAACCGGAAATATCTGCCCGCCGGTTCCCTCCACGAGCTTTTCAATCACCTGCACCGGTTTTGGCTGATCGCGCCGGAGCGCGCCGCCCGTCCGATCGGGCGCCTGCAAGGCGTAAACTGTAATGTCCTGCGACTGAAGATTATTCAGAGTCTCGGTGAACTTCGACTTGCTGCCGCGATCGAGGCCATCGCTTATGACAACCACGACGCGTTTCTGATGCGACGCCGCCAGAGGCAGAAGCGCTTCATTCAAAACCGCATTCAGCGCGTCGAACAATCTTGGCTCGCCTTGTTTGCGGAATCCCTTGAGCGACGCTTCGACTTTCTTTGCGTCGTCGGTCCAGTCCACGACGATCTCCGCGTTGTCGTCGTAACCCACGATCAAGAGCTTATCGCCTTCGAATATTTCGTAGACGAATTCGCGGGCCGCGGCTTCCATTCTCTCGATGTCGGTTCTGAGCGTCAGCGAGTTGTCGACCAGCAACACAATTCGGGCCGGCGATGGATCCGGCGCAAAGCCCTTGATCTGCTGCTCGACTCCGTTCTCGTAAAGCGCGATGCTCGACAGTGTCACGCGTTCGGCGGGATCTTTATCGTTCGTCGCAAAAACGTTCAGCATCGACGCGCCTTCGCCGATGGCTCGTTGTCGTCGACCGGCCTGGGCCAGACACCATGAAAAACTCGAAGCGCAAAGGGCGACTATCAACAGGAGCTTTGTCCCGGACCGAATAATTTCCGTTCTCAGTTTCCTGTTTGTCATCAATTAATCACCACCCGATTTTGATCGCGTTGCTTTCGATTTACCCTTTGCAGGTGTCGAGGCAGGCTTCTCTTTCTCAGTTTTAGCCGGTTCGGTGGAAGCGCTTTCGGCTACAGCCGGTTTACTTTCCTTCTCCGTGTCGGTCTTTTCTTCCTTGCCCGCTTTGCCGTCGGTTTTTTTAGCGGCGTAGTCAGTCACATACCAACCCGATCCCTTTAACTGAAAACTCGTAGACGACCATAGCTTCTCCAAACGTCCGCCGCACGCTTTGCACTTCGTCAGCGGCTTTTCGGTCATCTTTTGCATCACCTCTGTGTGCACGTGGCATTTCTGACATTCGTACTCGTAGATCGGCATTAGAGGCTAGCGCTCCCGTTCC
This sequence comes from Pyrinomonadaceae bacterium, assembly GCA_963702045.1. Lineage (GTDB taxonomy): Bacteria > Acidobacteriota > Blastocatellia > Pyrinomonadales > Pyrinomonadaceae > JACMLC01. The sequence goes on along the minus strand of OY969701.1, from coordinate 882,081 downwards.
ACAATCTGGTTTGAATCTAATGTCAGAAATTATACGAACCGCCTAACACCGGTGCAACTTGAGATGCGTAAAACTGCGTATGGTTTGCGCGCAGTCAATTAGAAACGCCGTCAAACGAAAATAATTCGTAGCTATTCGGTACGTTGACGCCGTCGAGCTAGTCAACCGATCGGCTCAGATTGAACGATATTTTGCCTCAAGCCCTGATATATCGGTGTTTGGGCTTGGCTCGATTAAGTACATGTAGCAGAGTAAGTTATCCGCATAGTTTTAATTCGAAGTTGGCAACGGATCGAGATAGACTTCCATCTTAGTCGCGGTTTCGATGAACTGCTCTTTGCACGTCGTTTCCACCATGCGCAGCCCCCAGATCTTCGGTCGATTTTGACCCCAGACCATGATGGCCCCGCGAAGGTCATCGCTCACATGGAGAACGAATAGATGAATGTTTCCCTTGGTCCCCGTTTGCGCTCTTTCAAATTTACGCCGTTCGCACTCATTTCACTTTTCCTTTTTTACAATCTAACCGGATTCTTTTTTAGTAGTGCCTTTGCGCCCGCAGTTCGCGCAGTCGAGGCCACCGAAGCCGCCAACTTTATCCCGCAGGACATTCCGACTTCCGGCGATACCAATCTGGACATGGTAATTTTTCGCGCGGGCGAACGTAACGGTGTAGACCCGCGGCTGTTGCACGCGGTGATCTGGCAGGAGTCGAAATATAAGTTGGGCGCGCGATCGCAGGCCGGTGCGCAGGGTTATATGCAGTTAATTCCCGCGACCGCCGAACGTTTCAATTGCAAAGACGCATACGACGCAGCTCAGAATATAGAAGCTGGAACTAAATATCTCCGTTGGTTGCTCGAGAGGTTCGACGGCAATATCGTTCTGGCGCTGGCAGGCTACAACGCGGGCGAAGGTGCAGTCGACAAATACGACGGCGTGCCGCCGTACAACGAAACGCAAAACTACGTACGGATTATCACGTCGCGGTACGGCAAGACTTTCCATCCGATTCTTGATCCGGCGGCGGCGCGGGTTCAGTTCAATCTGGTGCAGCAGGTTGCGCAGGTGGCCGTGGCCGAATAGCAATTCACCGGGCAAGACAAGATCATTTGAGGAAGTGAAGACACCGATCTGAGGGCGTCTTCACTTTTTTGTTTGGGCTAGTGGCGCGCGTACTCAACTCGACAGGAACACGCAGTCAGGAAGGGGACCCTGTCCCCGCCTCAACTTTGAACCTTCATCAAGCTTTGACTTCAGCGAGTAAGCGGGGACAGGGTCCCCTTCCTGACTGCGTGGTGACTGGCTTGAAATGTAACTTCAAAGTGAATGCCTCTGCATCAGCTCCATAGGATTAGGGGCGACAAACTGAAGTTTGTCGGACATTCTGTCGCTTACTGGATATTGCAACTGATATCAATTACCATCTGGCCGCTGACATCAGTCTATGCCGGAAACTTCCACCACACAGTCTCTATCGCTCGAACGCAAGATAAAAATGCACGAGGCGCGCGAAGCGATCATTGATCGTCTCGCGCTGGATCTGCCTGCCACGATCGATCTGGACAGGTTTTTGCGCGCCGTCGTGTCCGAGCTTGGTCGCATGATGCAGGCAGACCGATGCGACGTAATTCAGCTCGCCTCGGATTCCGAACTGCGTATCAGCCACGAATGGCGGGCTTCCGACGACGTGCCTTCGAGCGAAGGGACCGCGATTCCGCTCGACCTAAAACAGTTGGCGGAACATGTCGACCTGACCAAACCGATTCGGCTTAACGATACTTCCGCGCCCGGCCTTGATGAAAAGGTCCGGCTGCTCGCGGCCAGTCTGCACACGCATTCGCTTCTGGTCGTTCCGGTCATGCTGGGCAAGGACGTGCTCGGCCTGGTGGGGCTTCACAACACACGCGCGCCTCGAGTCTGGTTGGACGAAGAGGTTTCGTTTCTGCAATCGATCGCGCGCCAGATCGCGGTCGGCTATCAGTACACGAGGCTCTACACGGCGCAGGAACTGGAAGCGGAACGAACTCGAGCTTTGCTCGAGATTGCAAACGTGCTGAACGCGCATTCGGACTTTAACGAAGTCACTTCGCTTGTCCTCCATCGCGCCATTGAATTGGTGGGCGCGGACTATTGCGCGCTGGGCGTGCTCAATCCGGCTGGTACCCGCATAACACTGGCCTCGTTTAAAGCGGCGCCGCACGCGGTGACGGATTCGGTGCGGGGTCTGATCGAAGCACACGGACAATCGCTGGACATTACCGAATACCCTGAAGTAGTCGCGGTGCTGGCTGAAGGCAAGACGTTGAGAGTGCTCGATACCGAGCTGCCGCTTCCGTTGCGATTTATCTTCAACGCGACGCTGGGCGGACGCGCGGCGCTGATCGCTCCGGTTCGCGTGGGCGGACAAACTTTTGGGCTTTTGGGTTTGGTGTGGAGCGAACCGCGCGAAGGTTTTCTCGATCATGAAGTAGCGCTGGTCGAAGGCATCGCAGATCAGATCGGCACCGCGCTCGAGCGCGACCAGCTTTCGGCCGAAGTCATGCGATTGAGAACAGCGCTGCACGAGCGACGCGCAGAAGACAGGATAATCGGTCAGGCGCCTGCGATTCGCCGCGCGATCGAGATGGCGATCAACGTCGCGGACACGCAGACGTCGGTTTTGATTCAGGGCGAATCCGGTACCGGTAAAGAACTGCTCGCGAATCTGATTCACTACAACTCGGGCCGCGAGAATCAGCCGTACGTGAAGCTCAACTGCGGCGCGATTCCCGAGACGTTGCTCGAATCCGAACTATTCGGACACGAGAAGGGCGCATTCACGGACGCGCGCGCGCTTCGGCGCGGCCGGTTTGAAGAAGCCGATGGCGGAACACTTTTTCTGGATGAGATCGGCGAGATGAGTTTGTCGGCGCAGGTGCGGCTGCTTCGAGTGTTGCAGGACGGAGAATTCGCGCGCGTAGGCGGCAACGAAGTGCAGAAGACCGACGTGCGTGTTATCGCGGCTTCGAATGTTGATCTGGATCGCGCCGTCGAAGAAGGCAGGTTTCGCCGAGACCTTTTCTATCGACTGTCGGTTTTTCCAATCCTCCTGCCGCCGCTACGCGAGCGGCCGGGCGACATTCATCCGCTCGTCATTCATTTTCTCGAACACTACAAACAGAAAACGGGCCGGTTTATTTCGGGAATATCGAAACACGCGCTACAAGCGCTGGTCAGTTACGACTGGCCGGGCAACGTACGCGAGCTCGAGAACGCGATCGAGCGCGCGGTGATAATCGCATCGGGCCGGCAGATTGAACTCGCCGATTTGCCGGAAGCAGTTAGCAAACGCGCGATCGACGCAAACGATCATTTGCGACACGAACGAATTTCCGCGGCCAGCGAAGGACGCGCCCTCACCATGGAGATCGACCTCCCTTCGTCGATGGACGAGATCGAACGTCAGATGATCGAAGCCACGCTCGACTACACGGGAGGCGACAAATCCCGCGCCGCCCGCGTGCTCGGCATCGGTCGAAAAACTCTTTACAGAAAGCTTCAGCAATACGAAGATCAAGGTCAGGAAAACAAAGGCACCTAGCTCACACGCGAACACTTCATTCTTCCCTGTTCGCTCTCCTTTTCCTTTTGACGCATAACTGCTTTTTACGAGAGTTGCAGACTTCCCGCTTTCCGCAACTCTAGCAGCCATTTCGGCTGTCTCATCTTCACAAAAGCGGACCAACCACACAGGAGAATTGTCATGAAAAACTTCACCCGCCTATTTCTCATAGGCCTGGTAGCCTCCGTCTGTTTCGTCTCCTCCGCCCAGGCGCAACGAATTCCGATTTCCGGCGATGTCCGCAACTACAACGAAACGGACTGCGGGCTGGAGGAATATGATGAAGATAAAAATCTGCGAGTCTACTATCGCTTGGTCAATAGCGATGGCAGTGTAGGCACTCGCAACAACGCGACCATATATGCTTTACCAACCGGCGCGGCGTATTCGATAAACGGGTTCGATATTGTTGGAGCCGGCACCTGGGGCTTCTACATCGACCCGCCTTCATCTGGAACAACCAGACTCTATGAAATCGACATTCGAGAGGGGACGGACGTTGAAGAAACCGTCAGACAGCCGGTTCCTATGACCACCGGTTTCATCAACATCAAGGAGTTTCCGTACTTTGCCAAAGGGGATGGTGTCGCGGACGACACGCTGGCGATCCAAAATGCCATCACCGACCTCGGAAGACTAAACGGCGGCAGGCTCTATTTCCCCAACGGCGTCTATATAGTGACGCACGACTCGTCGCACCCCTTGCCGATTTCTCTGCCTTCTCACATCACCCTCGAGGGAAATGGCGCAGGCACGTACGGAAGCAGCCGGATTCAGCTGGCCACCGAAGCCACCAGCATATTCAAGATCGTCGGCTGCCGCGAAAGAATTACGATGCGGGATCTGACCTTGAACCGCGACCCGGCGATCGCGATCACAGACACGGTAGCCGTGTTGGCTTCAGACGTAGCGAACAAATCGAGCCTGGAATTTCTCTTCAGCAATATGACGTTCCAGCGTTTTGACAGGGCCATCGAGGTTAACGCGGTGGATGGCGGTTGGCAGTTCGATAACGTCAAGGTCGATCACTGCTCGTTTACCGAGAACAAGATCGGCATAAAGATGAACACGCCCAACACCGACTGGAAAATCGTCAGCAGTTGGTTCTACATTCCTTCCGGCGACAACTATGGTGTTTACATGACGAACGCGGGTTTTATCCTGATCGAAAACACGTTTGGCGGCGGCGGACAGGATTTCATTCATGCGAAGATGGTCGCCAACCTGACTGTCATCAACTCGCAGTGCGAAGGTTCGGCTCACTCAATTGTTTTTGGCAATGCTCGAGTTCCAAATGATTCGGACGAGGGAGCATTTCCTGCTTTGATCACTTTGGTGGGGAATCAATTTGCAAACCCGATAGACCTCAATCATCGCTGCACGTTTATTTCGACCGCCAATCATTACGGTCCGCAAACCGTAACCGCGGCAACAAAGCTGGTACGCATTCACTCCACCGGCGACCGGTTCTGTTACGACGGTCTCATACCCGGCGATGAGAAAGATCCTTTGCCCGCAAACCAGGGGTGCAGAACCGGCGGCTTTCAGGGAAGCGGAACAATCGTGTTTCAGACCGGTCAGCTGGGAGAATACGTGAACGACATTTACAACGACGGTGTTGAAGCACGGCCGACGGTCATCACCGGCAATACCGAAGTCTTCGACGGCGACGATTTCGAGATCGACCTGATGGTGAATGGTCTCAAGCCTCTCTTCTCGCTCAACGCTTCTACCAACATAAACAAGCCGCTGTTAAGGATTGGGCAGCCAGGGGCAAACGACAGGTTTTACGACTTCAAGCGCGAGTCCAACGGTTACCTTTCAATTTTCGGAAAGCAGTCGAACGGAGGCGGTTGGTATAGAGGCGTGACTATCAATGGCCCGCTTCAGCTTCACAAAGTTACCCGAGCCGGTTTGGCTGCGGGCGACTGGACGGCAACTGCAACGGCGGGAGCACTTCTTTACTGCGAAGACTGTGCGCCATCGGCGGACTGCAGCACGTCTGGAAGTGGAGCAATGGCTATTCGTCTCGCTTCAAGCTGGAGATGCAATTAGTTCGGTGCTCAAGCGAGGGCGCAATCGATTAAGCAGAGTTATCGCATGATCGATTGCGCTCTCTTCATTTGGAACCGTCTATGGACCACGAAACACACGAAGCCGAAGGCGAAATCACACTAAGAAAGAAGCGTTTCACGCAAAGACGCAAAGCAAAGAAAAACTCAAGCCGCGAAGACTTGATTGGTTGATTTCATCTACAACTCAACCTGACCTGAAATTTCACACAGGGCGTCCGGCTCATTACTCATCACTCATTGCTCATCACTCATGACTTTCATTCCCTTTGCAACATTCGGCATTGCACGGCTTTACGCGCATTTGTTATAGTCAGCCCGTTATTAATCTAGTGAATCGCAAGTCAAAGCATCGCGCGTTGACATTCCGAACTGACATTTCTGAAAGGTGTTCCGATGCATAACGATAACGATTACAGGCGTCGTGATAGTAACGATGTCTCCACACGACTGACTTATCTTTTGATTGGTGGCGGTATCGGAGCGATCCTCGCGCTGCTCTTTGCTCCGAAATCAGGCCAGGAGCTGCGCGGAGATATCGCAGACGTGACCCGCAAAGGCATCGACCGCACACGAGACGCCGCTACGCAGATTGGTACACGCGCCGGCGAGTATTACGAAGTTACTCGCGACCGCGCGTCTGAGTTGTATAACACTGCGACCGAGAAAGCCGGCGAGTTGACGGAAGCGGCTCGTGAAGCTGCGCGCAGCAAAGGCGGACAGATTACGGCCGCCATCGAAGCAGGCAAACAGGCTTACACGGAAGAAAAGCGAAAAACCGAATCATCGGCGATCGCAGGGTCCGGACCGAGCTATCGACCAGAAGAGCAGGGCTAGTCGCTTTGAATTAGACCGGCTGCCCGGCTAAAGGCAAAATCTGAGATGAACTCTCTTGCATTCCAGATGAGCATGAATGATCCGATGTTTTGGGTCATGGTTATCGTCGCAGTGTCGTTCTTCGTGATCGCAATCGCGATGATCGTGATCGCGCGTATGGTCGGCCGCGTGGTTGCGACTGTGGCGAGACTGGAAGCACGCGTTGATCCCCTGATGCAAAAGGTCACTTCGCTGAGCGACCAGGGAAAGGCGATCGCGATTCAGGGTCAGGAGATCGCCGAACAATTCAGCGTTATGTCGGGTCATCTTTCGACCGCGACAATGCATTTCTCCGAATCGGCAGGCCTGATCAGAGACGAGGTTCGCGAGCTTAAAGTGCTCGTCGGCGAGACGGCTGTCACAGCGAAGGATAAAGTCGCGCTGGTCAGCCGAACCATTGATCAGACGCACTACCAAATTGCCACCACCACCGAATACATACAGGCGAAGATCATCCAGCCCGCACGTGAACTCGCAGCCATCATGGCGGGGTTCCGTCGCGGATTGGAAGTCTTGCTTTCGCCGCCGCCAAAGCCTATCAATCAGACCTACAACGACGATGAGATGTTTATCGGTTAACGAGGAAGCGAGGGATCTGCTGTTGATGAGCTCACTTCAAATCGTTCCGATGTTTAATGCGCACGGCGCCTCTCCGCCACGCGCTACCCTCAAAGGGGGAAAATATGCGACGACTTGCCCCGCTCGTTTCTTTGCTTTTACTGATGTGCTTTGGCATGAACGCCCACGCGCAAGCTTCTCTTGAAGTAGACCGCGGCACGATCACGTTTACCGGAAGTGGCGCGGACCCGCAGGGACAATTCAGGCTCGATGGGCCTCAGTTGTTGACGCTCGTCGGCGGGTTGCGAGAAGGAAACTTTAACCCAACCTGTTTGCCGTGCGTGGGAGGCCAGCAGTTATTTCTTCGAAGTCTCTTCAACGGTTCAAGTTCAATTCGCCCCGGATCACTATCGACGGGTAGCGAAACTCGCGGTGTTTTCTACGAAGGTGAACTGAACTTTGACAGCGACCTGGTGACGCTTCCGACTCGATACAGCCGGTTACCGTTTTCGATCGTTGTTCCCGTAACTTTGACCGGAGTAATACGAGTCCACGGAAGCAACCCGTTCTTCAACACCAACAATCTGCTTTACGTCGTTCCGATTCAGCTTCACGGAACAGCGACGCTTACGCTTCGCCCATACGGGATCAATCCGGTCAACGGTAAGCCAAACTATATGTTCAAAGGACTGTCGTACGATTTTTCTCCGCCGGCTGAAGCTTCTCCTCCCTCTGGGAGGGGTTAGGGGAAGGCCTGGCTACGAGCTATACCCCAGAAGGAAGAACTCGCGCGGCTAAAAGCCCGCGCACAGGATTTTTGACTATTCTCTCTGCAGTAAGCCCTCCCTCAGCCCCTCCCGAAGAGAGGGGAGCAATTTCACCCGCACTTTAACCGACACAGTTCTGCTGCTAGTATTGCTCTTTTCCTGAGAGAGTAACGCGCCCGTCTATTTACCGGACGCGTTCTGAAAATCTGAAAGTGAACCGAATTGTATGTCGACGGAAACGCCGCTGGAGCTAAAGAAAACTGTAAATCTGCCGAAGACGAATTTCGCGCAGAAGGCAAACCTGGGCCAAATGGAGCCTGCCCGTTTGAAGAAATGGACGGAGATCGGGCTCTATCGAATGATTCAGGATGCGCGCAAGGGCGCCGAGAAATTCATACTTCATGACGGTCCGCCATACGCGAATGCGGATATTCATATCGGAACCGCTCTCAACAAAATTCTCAAGGACTTTATCGTTAAGTCGCGCACGATGATGGGATTCGAAGCGCCTTACGTTCCCGGCTACGATTGTCACGGACTGCCGATCGAGATGTACGTCGACAAAAAACTCGGCGCGAAGAAGGCCAACATGCCGGCGGTCAGCATCCGTCGCGCATGTCGCGAACATGCGGCCGAAGCTTTGAAGCGTCAGACAAGAGATTTTCAACGGCTCGGGATTTTGGGCGAGTGGGATAACCCGTATCTCACGATGTCCAACCATTACGAAGCAGAGACGGCCAGGCTGTTTGGTCGCTTTATCGATCGCGGCTACGTGTACAAAGGCGCGCGACCTGTCTACTGGTGTATTCACGATCAAACCGCGTTGGCCGAGGCGGAGGTCGAGTATCACCAGCACACCAGCGAATCTGTTTACGTAAAGTTCCCGCTCAAGAGCGATCCCGCGTTGATCGATGAAAAGCTGGCGGGTCGCGATGTTTATTTCTTGATCTGGACGACGACGCCGTGGACCTTGCCGGCCAATCTCGGTATCGCGGTTCATCCGGACTTCGAGTATTCCGCCATCGAGAATGGAAATGAAGTTTACGTCGTCGCGAGCGAGTTAGTGAGCGCGGTTGTCTCGAAGTGCGGGATCGGACCCGGGGACGACGACGGCAAACGTTCGCCGGTTGTGTTGGCGCGCTTTCCCGGTTCGAAACTTGACCGGCTCGAAGCTCGTCATCCCTGGATCGATCGAACATCGCTGGTCATGGTCGGCGAACACGTTACGCTGGGTGGCGAGGCTGATGCGGAAACCGAGCTCGATGTAAAAGACGCGAGGGAAAAGTCTGCGACCAGCAAAGCCGGAACCGGTTTGGTTCACACTGCGCCCGGCCATGGTCACGATGACTTCGTCCTCGGAAAGCGCTACGGGCTGGAGATCTACTGCCCGGTCGACAATGCCGGACGCTTTACCGCGGAGGTCGACAATTTCGCAGGCGAAGGCGTCTTCGAAGCTAATCCGAAGATCACTGAATTCATGCGCGAGCGCGGTGTCTTGTTGTTCGCTGAAAAATACGAGCATCGATACCCGCATTGTTGGCGCTGTAAGAATCCGGTCATCTTTCGCGCGACGCCGCAGTGGTTTATTTCGATGGACGCGGAAAGCGGCCGAGGTGAACTGGAACGCGACGAAGACGGACGCGTTCGGTCGAACTTTACCGAGAACGAAGTCGATGAACAGGTTCTGTCGCTCCGCGCGGGCGCGCTTCGTGAAATCGAACGCGTGAAGTGGTTTCCGACATGGGGCGTAGACCGGATGCGAAACATGCTGAGCGGCCGTCCGGATTGGTGCGTTTCGCGCCAGCGTGTTTGGGGAGTTCCGATCCCTGTTTTCTATTGCTCGGGTTGCGACGAAGCAATCGCTGATTCGGCCGTAGTCAATCACATTGCGGATATCTTCGAAACCGAATCCGCCGACGCGTGGTACGCGCGCGAACCGTCTGAACTTCTGCCCGCGGATTTCAAATGCCCAAGTTGCGGCGGTACCGAGTTCACCAAAGAGGCCGACATTCTGGACGTTTGGTTCGACAGCGGTACGTCTTCGATCGCTGTGCTTGAAAAACACCCGGACCTGCGCTGGCCTGCGGATGTCTACATCGAAGGCGGCGACCAGTACCGCGGCTGGTTCAATTCGTCTTTGATGATCGGACTTGCGGCGCACGACGCTGCGCCGTATCGCGAGGTGCTGACGCACGGATGGGTAGTCGACGGCCAGGGAAAGGCGATGCACAAGTCGACCGGGAATTCCGTCTCCCCCAATGATGTGATCAAGGAATCGGGCGCCGAGATCCTGCGGCTTTGGTCGGCTTCGAGCGAGTTTACAGAGGACGTGCGGTGCTCGCCCGAAATTCTTCAGCGAGTTTCAGACGGTTATCGTAAGTTGCGAAACACCGCGCGATTTGCCTTGGGCAATCTTCACGGGTTCGATCCCGCGCGCGATTCGGTCTCGGAAAATGAAATGCTCGAGATCGATCGCTGGGCGTTGGCGGAGCTCGATGCGGTGATCGAGAGAGTACGCGCGGCTTACGACGCTTACGAATTTCACACCGTCTATCACACGCTTTACCATTTTTCGACGGTGACGCTTTCTGCCCGCTATCTGGATATCATCAAGGACAGGCTCTACACCGCGGCGCCGCGATCGATGGCTCGACGATCCGCGCAGACCGCGCTCTACCGAATCGCGGATGCGCTGGCCAGACTATTGGCGCCGATCCTGGTTTTCACCGCGGACGAGATTTGGGAGAACCTGCCGCACGCGAATGACGAGAACCGTGCTGTTCCGGCCTCTGTTCACGCAACGGTGTTCCCTTCTTCCAGCGGCACGCGCGATGCTGATCTCGCCGCGCGTTGGGCCAGGCTGTTCACGTTTCGCGAGGACGTGCTGGGAGTGCTCGAGCACGAACGCACAGCAAAAGTGATTGGTAGTTCGCTCGAAGCTCGTGTAAAAATTTCTGCGTCGGGCGAGCTGTTCGAGCTGCTTCAGCGTTATCGCGGCCAACTGCGCTATATCTTCATCGTTTCTGAAGTCGAATTAGCAGAAGGAGCGGCGGGTAGCGAAGTCGTGGTTAGCGTCGAGCGTGCAGCGGGCCAAAAGTGCGAACGATGCTGGAACTACTCTACGCACGTCGGCGAGTCGTCGCGGTATCCGACGGCCTGCGAGCGTTGCGTCGAAGCATTGACGGAAATCGAGAATGGAGCAGCCAAGTGACGAGACGTGGCATAGGTTGGGGCGGCTGGCGCGCGGGCTACCTGATCGCTGCGTTCGGAATTTATCTTACCGATCAGGCGAGCAAGGCATGGGCTGTGCGCGCGCTCCGACACAAAGATTCGCTGACACTCGTCAACGGGTTTTTGGATTTTGCCTACGCCGAGAATCGCGGTATCGCGTTCGGTCAATTGCAGGAAGGCGGCTCGTTTGGTCGCTGGTTTTTCGTCATCCTGGCGGCGACCGCGGCTGTGGCGGTCGTCGTTTATTTTCTTCGCACGCCTCGCAACGACGATCGCGTGTTGGGGGCGTGCGCACTTTTGTTGGCGGGTATTGTCGGGAACATGACCGACCGCTGGCGTCTCGGGTACGTCATCGATTTCATAGACGCGCATTGGGGCGCATATCACTGGCCGACGTTCAATGTCGCCGATGCAAGCATCTGCGCTGGAGCGTTGCTGCTTGCGTATGATCTGTTTTTTGAGCGAAAGACTGAGAAGCTGGCAACCGCGACCAAGGAATCGGCCGCCGGAGAATAGCGCCCGAGCTTTCTGCTGAATCACAAATCGCACACTTCGTCTCAATAATTGGTGTGTCCGTCACAAAGGTCTTTTCCTCCCTCCGCGGCATCCAATATATTCAAATGCGATTTATGTCCGACAAACTTTAGTTTGTCGCTGACGCACGGTAATTGCTCCCCTTCCCTTGGAAGGGAAATCTACTTATTCATGTTCTTGTTAGTTTGTCGGTTTCTCCCAACAAACTTTATTCGATCGGTTTTCGACAAACTAAAGTTTGTCGGACAATTAATTCGGAGGCTAGATGCGTCGATTCAATTCACTCGTTCTTGTTCTACTTCTTTCCGCAGCGCTACCGTCGGTTCCTCTTTCATTCGCACAAACACGCGGCGCGCATGTCGGAACCGCGGGAACCACCGCCACGCGCCGAGCCGCCGAGACGATCACCGCAGACCAGTTAAAAGACTACCTCTATTTCGTGGCCTCGGACGAAATGGAAGGACGCGACACGCCTTCGCGCGGATTGGATTTGACCGCGAAGTTTATCGCCATGAACCTTTCGCGCTGGGGCGTCAAACCAGCCGGAGACGACGGCACCTATTTTCAGAAGATCGCTCTGCAGCAAACGACAATCGCGCCGGCGGAGTCTCGAATCGAGATCAATGGCCAGACTTTGAATTACGGCGCCGGTTTCCTTTCGACACCGGTCGCGGCCGACGCCAGCGGCTCGGTTGTCTATGCGGGACACGGCTGGGTCATCAACGCCAAAAAGATAAACGCTTACGAAGGATTGAACGTTAAGGACAAGTTCGTAATCGTAAACGGCGGTCTGCCGAAGGGCGTTACATTCCTCGACTTTGAAGGAAAGCAGGGAGTGGACTGGCTGAGCCCGTCTGACTACGCGAAGCGCAACGGTGCCCGTGCGGTCATCACGCTGCCGTCGCCGCAATCGCTCGCGAACTGGGAAGCGATTCGCCGAACCCAGGTCGAGAAAGGAACACTCGGCGTCGAGCGGTTTGAGCGAAAGGAAGGGCCAAAGGTTCCCTCGATCACCGCTTCGCTCGCACTGATCGAAGCAATATTCCAGGGTGAGAAACTGGGCGACGCGGAATTCTCGATAACAAAGCTGGCAGAAATGCAGGACAAGTCTTTCGAGCTTTCAGCCGGCAAGACGATCTCGCTGAAGATCGTCGCGAACGTCGCAAAGTCCAGCACGCAAAACGTGGTCGGTGTGGTCGAAGGCAAAGACTCCGTGCTGAAAAATGAATACGTCGCCATCGGCGCGCATTACGACCACGTCGGTATGGGCAGAGTTTCAAACGCCGAAGGCAAGTTCCCTTCTACCAAGGACAAGAACGATACGATTTGGAACGGCGCCGACGACGATGGTTCCGGGACCGTAGCCGTGTTGGCTATGGCCGAGGCGTTTGCCGCCGGGCCTCGTCCTGATCGCTCGATCGTGTTTGTCTGGCATGCCGGCGAGGAAAAGGGTTTGTGGGGTGCGCGCTATTTTACCGAGACGCCTTCGGGCGGGATCGGTATCAAGCAGATCGTGGCGCAGCTCAACATAGACATGATCGGCCGCGTCCGTCCTGTCGGCGACACCAACGCAGCAAACAAAGAGCTGGTAGCGCGCGACGAAATTTACGTGATCGGATCGAAGATGATGAGCACGGACCTCGGCGACCTTAGCGAGCGGGTGAACAGCCGATATCTAAACTTGAAATTCAATTACAAGTACGACGATCCGAAAGACCCTAACCAGTTCTTCTTCCGATCAGATCATTACCACTACGCGGAACGCGGCATTCCGGTCATCTTTTATACCGACGGAGAGCATGAAGACTATCACCGGCCGTCGGACACCGCGGATCGGATTGACTATGAACAAATGCAGCGCATCACCCGCACGATCTTCATGACCGCCAACGAGCTGGCGGATATGAAATCGCGCCCGCGTGTTGATAAGAAGTTGCCATTCGATATTGATGAGAACTAAGAAGCAGTTGCATACTTTATCAAACGCAGTCAGGTAGAGGACCCTGTCCCCGCTTACTCTCCAAAAATCCCACCCGGAAGCCCAGTTCAACTAACTTCTTTGAGAGATTTGAGCTCCCTTACTCAGCGGGGACAGGGTCCCCTTCCCGACTGCGAGTTGCTTGCGAGTTGAGCGATGGCGGGCTCAAGCGACAAACTGAAATTTGTCGGACATTCCCCGCGTGCGAGAGCACACGAATTTGAGCTATCATAAACGCACGGTGATGTGATGGCTTTGCGATGTCCAAAGTGCGGAAGTTCGCGTGTGCGGAAGGGCTATGAAACGCCTGCCTTGCCGCTGCGTATGCTTGGTATCCAAAGTCTTTTGTGTGATAGCTGCAATCTTTGCTTTAGAGGATTTGCAATTCCCGGGACCGTACCAACACACGCCAAGCGGAAATCACGCGATTATCGAAAGTCGGTCGCAGCGGTTGAAGAAGGGACCGATTCGGAGGTCAATTGGTCACACGATTCGGCCCTTCGCCTTAACGAGGTTGCTTCGTTCGCGCGCTATTATTTGATGTTGCGGATCAACGTGCTGCGCGGAAAGCATCAGACGACGCACTCGCTCGGATTAAAATATCGAATTCGGCAGTGGCAACACTGGAATCGAAGCAGGTACCGATAGCTCTCCCTTAGAATCCGAAAGCTCTTCAGCTCGTGTCGTACATCCACGAACTGAAGAGCTTTTCATACCTACGCTACTTCACCGCGCGCATTTGCTCAAAAACAAAAAATTGCAATCGGCTAAGCTCGCACGGGATGGTCTTTGGCGTAGCTGTATGCCGTCCATGCCGCCACCAGATGGCAAATCCAGCCCAGCGTTCCGCCTGTTCCAATCCAGAAACCCGGCGTAAATAATAGCCAGAGAATGCCGGCCAAAATCCGGCCGTTATAAAGTTGTCCCAAACCTGGGATCAAAAGACTGAGGACACCCGCCAATATAGGATCGCGCATTTGATAAGAACCTCCAGGTCCCTATACGTTTGCCGGATCAATTGGGTTCGGGAAAAGCAGAAAGGTGGAATGGTAGTGGGTTACTTTGAAAAGTAGCCCAAAGAATCTCGTGAACGCCGAAGGCGTTACAACGAGAATACTTTCAAGCTGAACCGCTACCGGCGGAATGAAGGAGTAGCGCGTGGTGAGAGAACGGATCAGTTATCTGTTTTAGCGCTCCTGGATCTCTTCTTGTCGGGTTCGACTCGGCCGACTTCGACGATCTCACCGCGAAAAGCTTCGAGCACACTTTGAACCGCAGGGTGCTGCTCAGCGAATTCGCGCAACCGCTTTTTTTCGCGCCGTTCTTCATCCGCCTTTGAGATCGGTCCGTCGTCGCCTGAGTCGCTCGGCTCGACCACACTGATCCGAACGCCGATTTCAAAGCCAAAGACCTCGCGAGCCACTTCCCGAAGGAACTTTACGTTCTCGCTCTTGGCGAGCGAATCTCGCAAATGTTTATTTTCAGGCGTGAACTCTACGATCAGCTCATTGCCTTCGAGGCTGGTCTTTCGCGCGGCTTCCAACGCAGTAACCAAAAGCATGCGGCGTTTCTTTTCCAGCGCCGTCTTTAAATGCTCAATCGATGGTGACGTCGCGGTCGCCTCGTTGGCGTTGGAATCGCTGTGCTCAGCAGTGTTCACCGGCGAGGGAGGATTCAGAGCGTCGGCTTCCGGTGGTTGCGACGGGTCAAATGAAACAGCGGTGGCTGCGCTGGTAGTTTGCAGACGACTCCCGTCGTTAACGATCTGTTCGATGACGTCATCGATCGGCGGAGTGGCGGAAGCTCGAACGGATTCGCTATCGGAACCGGTTCGCGCCTTTCCGACTCCCGGCGTTTTATTCTCCGCCTTGACGTGCCCACCACCAACGGAAACAGGCGTTGTCTTTTTGGACGGCGGGGCAGTTCCGCTTCGCAGCGATTCTTCCAGCGCGTCGAGCCGCGCAACCAGCTCCTGCAACGGCGCGAGCCGGCGCATCTCCATCAGCTTTACCAGACCGATCTCCAGCTGATAACGCGGATGCGTGGCGGTGCGCAAACCATTCTCTGTCTCAGAAAGCGAATGGAAGAATCGAACCAGATCAGACTCAGAAAAAGCTGCGGCTTGCTGCTGAAGCTCGTTGCGGTCCGAGCCCGTGGAATCCAGAACACCCGCCGTGTCCCCGGAGACTTTCACCACCAGCAAGTCACGAATGTGACCGAGGAGGTCCCTACAGAAATTTCGCAGGTCGTGCCCGCGCATCACCAGATCATCCACGACGGCGAGCGCTGTTTCAGGCTTTGACTCCGCGATTCCCTGGATCACGCGAGCGAGAATTTCTCTTCCCGCAATTCCGAGCGCGGCTTCGACGTCTTCGGTCTTAATCTCGGTTCCGGCAAAGCTGATTACCTGATCGAATGCGCTCTGCGCGTCGCGCATCGATCCTTCGCCCGCGCGAGCAATCGCATTCAGCGCGTCGTCCGAGACGCTGATGGCTTCGGCCTCGGCGATCAACCGAAGTCGCTCAGCGATCTTTGGAGCAGCAATTGTGCGGAACTCGAACTGTTGGCAACGCGAAAGGATCGTGTCGAGTAATTTATGACGCTCGGTCGTGGCCATGATAAACACGACGCGAGGCGGCGGTTCCTCCAACGTCTTCAAAAGCGCGTTGAACGCCGGGGTCGACAGCATGTGCACTTCGTCGATGATGAAGATTTTGTAGCGATCGCGAGCGGGCGAAATACCAACTGTGTCGATGATGCTGTCGCGGACGTTCTGCACGCCCGTGGTCGACGCCGCGTCGATCTCCTGCACGTCTATCGACCGACTTTCCGCAATTTCGCGGCACGACGGACAAGTCGTGGGATCGTTTGCCGAACAAGTTATCGAGTTGGGTTTGTCAGACTTGTGACAGTTGAGCGCCTTCGCCAGCAACCGCGCGGTCGTGGTCTTTCCCACGCCGCGAGCACCGGAGAAAAGATAAGCGTGATGGAGTCTTTCGTGTTCGACCGCGTTACGAAGCGTTCGGGTGATGTGATCCTGTCCCGTTACTTCATCAAAAGCCTGCGGTCGCCATTTGCGGGCAATTACCTGATACATAAAAACAGTGACGAGTGACAAGTAACGAGTGACAAGTCAAATCCGTTGGTACTCGTCACTTGTCACCCGTCACTTGTCACTGCTTTCGAAAGTGGCCAGACTCCGGACTTACCCGCAACACACACCGCCGTTGCTACCGTTGCTCCGTTCCCGGCCTGGCGGGGTTCACAAGGCAAGCGTTGTGCGGAGCCCGAAGTCTGATAAATTTTCAAATCTGCGTTTTGCGATGCGCGAACATTCTGAGCAACCCATTAATCGCCAGGTGCAGCAACGCATAAACAATTATTGCTATAACGATCGGCCACGCCAGCACGTTTCCGGCCTCGGTCGTCGGACTCGCCACGATTCCCTTGAATGGCGCATAGAACGGATCAGTGACCGAGTAGATAAACTGAACAAAGCCGGCTCCGCGTCGCGCTGCGAGCAGCGCCAGTATCAATCGAAGCGCGAGCAGCGCGTAGATGACAAAGAAGATGTAATCGACGACCTGCGAAATACGAGCCAGCGTACGTGAACGCTCTACCTCGCGTTCGGTCTCGACGACCTCATTAATCGCTTTGCCGCGAAAATCGCCGGCGATATTGTCGATCCGGGCGGTTTCGCCGGGGCTCGCAACTTCAGCGCGATCCGCTATCTCGGCGTTAACTTCCGCTTCAATCTCGGACTTTACAACTTCGTGCTGCACCGAGCGCCGATCTTCTTCCGCCGCCAGCTTGTTGTCTTCCATCGGGAACCCCTATCTACCGCCCGTTGCTCGGGACACTTACCTGCTTTCGACTCTAGCGCGTTGAAGCGGAGAAGGCAAACAGCCTCTGGCATAGGTGCTGGTCAATCTGAAACCAGGTCATCCGGCCTTCTTCTCCTGACTTCTGACTCCTGTCTTCTGTCTTCTGTCTTTTCTGGCGGAGAGGGTGGGATTCGAACCCACGGTACGGTTCCCCGTACACAGCATTTCCAGTGCTGCCAGTTCAGCCACTCCTGCACCTCTCCGGAATCTGGTAATTGGCGAAGGGCAGAGCTTACCGTAAAAGAGTTGGTATTGTCATGTGACGATCGCAGGAAAGGGTACGGGTTGAGCATTGAATACGTTCTAGTAATCACGCAGTCGGAAGGGGACCCTGTCCCCGCCTAAGATGCGAAGCCATTCAGCTCTGGAAATATCGAACTGGGTGTCTTAGGCGGGGACAGGGTCCCCTTCCCGACTGCGCGTTTCCCGTCAGGTGGGTGCTGGCGTTTCCACTCGGTCCGCATCCGCTATGGCTCGCGGCTTGGGTAATACCGATCCGGTTGGAAGATATTCGAATTGTAACGCCGAAGGCGTTGGCTTCGGCGTTAAATCAGCTCTATTCTGGCAATGGCTCGGTAGCGGTGGGCGTCTCAACCGCGTCAGCTGTGGGCTTCTCACCCGCGCCTTGTTTGCGCGAGCGTCGCGAACGGAAGAATGAACTGCGGTCCAGGACGTTCTCCTGGAACTCTTCAAGGTAAAGATAAATCACCGGCGTGATGTAAAGCGTGATGAACTGCGAAACAACTAATCCGCCAACGACAACCAAACCAAGCGGTCTGCGTGACGATCCATCGGCGCCGTAACCGAGCGCGATCGGAATCGCGCCGAAAACCGCAGCCAGTGTAGTCATCAGAATTGGGCGGAATCGATCCATGCTTGCATCGTGAATCGCTTGTTCCGCGGCTTCACCCGCTTCAACCCGCTGTCGCGCAAAGTCGACGATCATGATGCCGTTCTTCTTTACGATGCCCATCAGCATGAACATCCCGACAAACGCGTAAAGCGAGGCCTCTTGTCCGAACAGGACCAGCGTCAACAACCCGCCAACCAGAGCGGTAGGAAGAGTTGAAAGGACGGTCAGCGGATGTACATAGCTTTCATATAGAATCGCCAGAATCACGTACATCACAAACACGGCAAGAGCCATTAACACGGTCAAGCTGGTCACGGTATTCGCGAACGTCTGCGCCTCACCTTGCAGCTCTGCGCGCACCGTGGGCGGCACAGTTTCCGCCGCCGCCTTGCTTATGAAATTCGTGGCGTCGCCCAGGGCAACGCCCGGCTTCAGATTAAAGAAGAGCGTCATGCTGGTGAATTGGTTCAAGTGGTTCACAACCTGTGGGCCAAGCGTTGATTTCCATGTCACCAGCTCGCTGAGCGGCACCAATCGCTGGTTGTCATCCGATTTGATATAGAGCAGAGACAAGTCTTCCGGTTTTTCGCGCGCCGAGTCTTGCATCTCCAGGATGACCTGATACTGATCTTCAGGTTTCTTGATCAGATAAAGATAGTTTTGCGAGTACGCGTTGCGAAGAAGCGTCAGAATCCTCGCCTCTGAAACACCGTATGTCTTCGCCTGGTCGCGGCGAATATCTATATCCACGTTTGGCGTGTTGTTGTAAAAGTCCGACGAGACGGTAAGAAATCCCGGGTACTCCATCAGCTTACCCATCAACTTCTGGCCCACTTCGTAGACTTGATTCGGGTTCGCGCCTGAAACCGTAAATGCGTATTGGCCCTGTTGCTGGCTGGTAACACCGGTGCTGATTTCCAAAACCGGAAACGGCCGCAGGAAGGTCATCACTCCGGGGATCGTGTTGAGCTTTCCCATCAGCTCCGCCGTCACCTCGGCGATTGGCGGGCGCTGGTCCGGCGGCCTGATAAAGGTAAAAGTAATTCCCTGGTTCGACGCGAGAAATCCGGTCGCTCCGGTCATCGTAAAGTCGGTGATGACATTTGGATCCTGATGCAGCGTTTCGTCCACCCGAGTCTGCAGTGCTCGCATCTGTTCAGGCGACGAACCCTCCTGCGCGATAAACGCACCGAAGATGACGCTGCTGTCGCCTGGAGGGAGGAAGGCCTTGGGAATAAGCAGGAACAGCCAAACAGTGCCGGCCACACAAACGACCCAAATCACGGGCGAGACCCAACGATGGCGCAAAAACCACCAAAGCGAGCTGCCGTACATCCCCAGCACTCGCCTTTCGATCCCACCGATGACGCGTTCCATCCAGGTCCTAGCCGAACCCTCGCCGCGCTCTTTCAGCAATCGTGCACACATTAAAGGCGTCAGGGTAAGCGACACCAATCCCGAGGCCAGGATCGCAATAACAATTGTGATCGCGAATTCCCGGAAGATACGACCTACCAGTCCCGACATGAAAACCAGCGGAATGAAGACCGCCGCCAGCGAGATAGTCATCGATACGATCGTAAAGCTGATTTCCTTCGCGCTGTTGATGGCCGCTTCGTAAGGTTGCTCGCCGTGTTCCATTCGTCGCACGGTGTTTTCGAGAAAGACGATGGCATCGTCAACCAGAAAACCAATTGCGAGGGTCAGAGCCATCAACGACAAGTTGTCGAGGCTGTAGCCAAGCGCGCGCATCGCGATGAAGGTAATCAACAACGAGAGCGGCAGCGCAACCGTCGGGATCAGCGTGTCCGTCACACGACCAAGAAATGCGAATATGACCATCACCACCAGTACAAACGCGATGATCAGGGTCATCTGAACGTCCGCAACCGAGTGGACGATGTTCTTCGAGCGATCGTATATAGGTGTGACCCTGATCGAACCCGGCAGTTCAGCACTGACCATCGGCAATACGTCGTAGATACTCCTGGAAACTTCGACCGCGTTCGCTCCCGCACGCCGGTTAACAGCGACGATCACAGTTGCAGACGGCACGTCATAGCCGCGCACCCAAAATCGCATGTTCACCCGCTCGTCCTGAACGGAATCCTTCACTGTAGCCACATCGCGCAGGTAAACGGGTGAGTCTCCGGTTCCACCCACAATCAGGTTGCTGTATTGGTCTGCGGTTTCGAGCTGGCCCTGCGGGCGAAGAACCGCCGTCCCTGACTTACTATCCAGCTGACCGGCTCCGGTATAGCTTGTTCCGCTCTTGATCGCGGCGCTGAGATCATCGATGGAAATGCCGCGGGCCCACATCGCTGTTGGATTCGCCTTGATGCGAATCGCGGATTTTGTCCCAAACACGTTCACCTGCGAAACACCCGGAAGGATGCTTATGCGTTGGCCCACCTGCGTGCTGGCGTAGTCATAGAGTTGCCCGGGCGTAACCGAGTCGCTGGTCAACGCGATGTACATAATCGGTTGATCGTTTGGATTGCTCTTGGAATACGTGGGAGGCGAAGGAAGATCTACAGGCAAACTGCCAATTGCCTGCGAGATGGCGGTCTGGACGTCCGTAGCGGCGGCGTCGATATCCTTTTCAAGTGCGAACTGGAGAGTCAGGGTCGCTACTCCCTGAGTACTGCTTGAGGTCACCACTTCCAGTCCGTTGATCTGCATGAACTGGCGCTCGAGCGGCGTCGCAATGTTGTTGGCAATCGTATCCGGACTCGCTCCCGGGTAACCCACCTGCACCTGTATGACCGGATAGTCGACGGCAGGCAGATCGTTGACAGGGAGCTGGAAATAACTCAGAAGGCCAAACAGGATTACTGAGAGAGTCAGCACCGCGGTCATCACCGGCCGGCGGATGAACGGTTCTGAGAGATTCATGATTTCGACCCGTCACTCGTAGCCGCCGCTGGACTATTCGCGTCTCGCGGAGCCTCGATCAAAACTTTTCCTCCGGGCGTAACCCCCAACTGTCCGAGGGTGACAACGCGTTCACCAGCTTGTACGCCAGTCTCGACCACGACCAGATCACCCTGCTGCTGGCCCAACGTGACCGGGCGCTGTTCGGCGGTCGAGTCTTCCTTAATAACGTAGACAAACTGTCCCTGAGCGGATGTCTGCGGCGCGGTAACAGGAACGAGCACAGCGGCGTGAATCGTGCGAAGGACGAGGCGTATGTTCACGAACCGTCCGGGCCAAAACTTATAATCGCCATTTGGAATTGTCGCGCGAAGCGTGACTTGTCCGGTGGTGGTTTGAACCGCATTGTCAACAAAAGTGAGCTCGCCGAAGACAGGCGCATCCGACGTTTCCGGCAGACGAACTTCCGCCCGCAGCGCGCCCTCGCGCATCTGATTTTGCACGGCGGTTAGACTACTCTGCGAGATGGTGAAGTCTGCGTAGATAGGATCGAGCCGCTCGATCACCAACAGCGCATTCGGCGAAGGACCTTGTCCTGAGACTCCGTCGGCGGGATCTGAATTGCTCGGTCCTCCCGGGTTGACCACGTTGCCAAGATCGACAAGCCGCTGTCCAGCGCGTCCGTCAATTGGCGAGCGAATGTAACAGTAACTGAGTTGTACCTTCGCGCTCTCAACCGCGGCGGCGTCCACCTTGATGGTTTCATCCGCACTTCGCACTGCGGCTCGAGCCGCCTCCGCGTTGGCGTTAAGCGAATCATAGTTAGCTCGAAGTTCTCCGTACTGTTCACGCGAAACGACGCCCTGTTCGACTAGACTGCGATACCTTTCAACCTGGGTCAGCCCCCATTTTGCCTGCGCGACTTCTCTCGCCAAATTTGCTTCGGCCTGCTTCTTCAGCGCGGTATCTCGAGAAACGTTTGCCTGCGCCTGCCGGAGATTGGCTTCAAAGGGTCTGGGGTCAATCGTGAAGAGCAGCTGGCCCTTTTTCACATTGGCGCCGTCGGTGAAATGGATCTTGAAAATGCGCCCCGAGACTTGAGGTTGGATCGACACTACTTCGCGCGCGACTGTTTTGCCGATCGCATCAAGATAGATCGGGACATCCTGGCTGATAGCGGCTGTTACCTGAACGGGCGAAGGCGGGCGGTCAAAGCTCTGCTGAGCTTTGTTCACGCAACCCGTCGACGCGATCGCTGTGAGGCCGAGAATCAACAGCGCACTCCTAAGCGAAAACCGGAACCGTCGCGCTGGTCCTTTTGGGTTGCGATCACCTGCTGGTTCTTTTACTTCTGTCATTACAATATTCTCAACATCGAATGCTGTGTTCGGTGAGGTTCCAGATGTTCGACAAGCTTTAGCTTGTCGCTGACTCTCGTGTAACTCAATTTATCATCAAACGAGAAACTAAGTTTGTCGGACATAAACCTCCACTCGAAATGTAGAACGCAGCGTACAGTTCCCGAGTTCACTATGTTACCCGACAAATCATGAGCATTCACGTCGCCACAAGCGCTTTTAAACTTAGCGACGTTATGTTCTTGCCAATTTTTTGTTGCCAATCAAAGACAAAGCCGCTGGATCCTGACGGCAAGCCACCCTTCCGAACCTTTTGGGGGTAAGCGCGCGATCAGATAATTTTTCTGGCGAAATGTCGATTTTTGTGATCGCCGTTCGATTAACTGTTAGAAAGGAAGTACCGCCGCGAATTCTACGGTTTCAGTCAGAACTCGAAATCGGCGTATCCGAAGGGCACCGTACTCAAAACGAAGAAACCAATAACCAATTAAGGAGACAGTGAAATGGCTAATCCGTATTTGAACTTCAATGGCAATACCGAAGAGGCTTTTAATTTCTACAAGTCTGTATTCGGCGGAGAATTCCTGGCGCTCATGCGATTCAGCGATAACGATGCCTGCGGACCGATTGCCGAAAACGATAAGAACAAGATAATGCATATCGCATTACCTCTCGGCGACGGCACTGTGCTGATGGCTACTGACGCGCTGGAGTCTATGGGGCAAAAGGTTGTTTTCGGTAACAACATTTACATCGCGCTTTCGCCGGACAGCAAAGAAGAGACGGATAGGCTCTTTAACGGTCTCTCCGAGGGCGGAAAAATCGAGATGCCGATGCAGGACATGTTCTGGGGGGATTACTTTGGTACTTGCGCAGATAAATTTGGGGTGCAGTGGATGTTCACTTACAGTAAGAATGAGTCGTCTAAATAGCCAGCGCGCGCCCGAAGAGGTGTGGAGTTAGTAGAGCTGGCACGCTCGTACGTAACTGAAATGGTGGCGGAGAGGGTGGGATTCGAACCCACGGTGGGCGTTAACCCACTCCGGTTTTCGAGACCGGTGCACTAAGCCACTATGCGACCTCTCCGAAGGGCAGGAGTCAGAAGTTAGGCTCCAGCCTACTGCTTCTTACTTCTTACTCCAAAAATCATTTGCTTCGACTTGCTTCTCTTCGCATCTGAAAAAACCGCTGCATGATGTCGCGGCATTCCTGCTCGAGAACTCCCGAAGTAATTTCAATTCGATGATTCAGCGCGGTCGCGTCGCAGATCCGAAATTGCGATTCGATCGCGCCCGCACGTTCGTCGCGCGCTCCATAAACAAGACGCTGGACCCTGGCCTGAATTAGTGCTCCGGCGCACATCGCGCATGGCTCAATCGTCGCGTACATCACAGCCCCCGACAGTCTGTAATTGCCAACTTTCTGAGCCGCTTCCCTCAACACCGCGATTTCGGCATGGCCGGTCGGATCACAATCCGTTCGCGTGCGGTTGCCGGATACTGCCAACAAACTTCCTTCGAATGAAACCAAACACGCGCCGACTGGAACTTCCCCGGCCGCCTGCGCCTCTGCTGCTGCTCGCAAAGCCTCGCGCATCCAGCGTTCATCCAGGCTCGTCAATGCGTTTTCAGAATACTCAACGCTCGCAGGCTGCATAGGATTTCAATCGCGTCGTGAAACGGAAAGTTCAATATAGGTGCGGCTAAACAATAGTGTCAAGCGAGGTCAAAAATGGGTACTCGGTCACTTGAAATGAAGCCTTAAGAGTCTCGTTAACGCCTTCGGCGTTATAATGCGAATATCTTCAAACTGTCCCACAACCTAAAAATTGCGATTGAAAAGGTCAGCGGATGGCTACGCGCTTCGCATTCGCATCCGATCTGATCGGGACGTTTGTCGATTCTCTTCTTCCTTGCTCTTCACTCGCCCGCGCCTTATTATCACTGCAAGAGTCGCACCGGCCGGAAGAAGCGGAGAATACCCTGGCGTGTCCACTGACAACGATCGAGCAAATCAAATTTCAAAGACAAATCGGGAAACGTTTCGGAGAAACCCTTCCGGGCCATTGACTACCGGCGAGCGAGTTTCAGGCCGACTCATCAACCAGGCTTCGTTGATTGAAGAAGTAAACGCCAGGAAGAAGAGCGCGGCCGCTCCGCTCGTCACACCTCGCCAGGCGTCTGCATCCGAATTTAATACCGCGATGATTCACTTCTATCGCGGCGAAGTGCAGCGGTCCAACACATGGCGAAACCGACTTGATACAACTACTAACTGGGCTGTACTGACCGCCGGCGCGACGCTCTCGTTTGTCTTCAGTTCTCCGAACAATCCACATTTCGTAATTCCAATCAATTCGTTGCTTGTCGCTATTTTTCTTTTGATGGAAGCGCGGCGTTACCGTTACTACGAAATCTGGTCCAGCCGAGTACGCGTGCTTGAGACTGGCTACCTGGCGCAGATGCTCGCGCCGGATGTGGTCGAGCAGGACAAGCAATGGGCAGAACATCTGGCCAGCGATTTGATCACGCCGCACTTTACGATAAGCGAGTGGGAGGCGGTCGGACGCAGATTGCGGCGAAACTATTTGTGGATTTTCGCGCTACTTGCGCTGAGTTGGAATTTGAAGGTCTACCTTCATCCGTTGCCGGCGCATGATCTCGAAGCGTTTCTTGCCCGCGCTACGGTTGGAGTCATTCCCGGCTGGTTTGTTTTTGTCTGCGGAATCATTTTCAACCTGGGCGTGCTGATTTTCGCCGTTGGAACAGTTCGTCTGCGCGACGCGACCGGCGAGGTATTGCCGAGACACGAATTTTCGATGCGGCCCTTGCAACGAATGTCTGATTGGACGCGAGCCGCTACCAGCATGTCTCGCCGTCGCACGACTCAGCGGCGAGCAAAGCAGGCCCGTCATCGTGTAAAGACCACGAGCAGTACGGCAACGGGCGAGTTCAAGAGAATCGATATCACGGAAACTCCGGATCGAAAGACTCCGACTGAGGAGACAGTGGTGAGGTAGGGGGCGGGGGCCGGGGGTTGGGGGTCGGAGCTCAGGTGGTCAGTCGAGCCATTCTAAATAGCGATCTGCTAGCTGTCTGGTTCGAGAGACCCGATACAACCACTTGCTATAGCTCAGCTCCAACCCGCTAACATCTAACATCTAACATCTAACATCTAACATCTAACATCTGACATCCAATATCTGATCTGGCCCCCGACCTCTAACCCCCGGCCCCTTCTTATGCTCTCAATCAACGGTCAAAGCTTAACCCTCGAACAAATTCACGACGTCGCCAGCGGCTCGCTGCATGTGTCACTGGCCGAAGAGGCGCGAGAACGAATCACCGCGGCCCGACGAATCGTCGAAGACATAACCTCATCCGGACGAATCGTCTACGGAATCAACACTGGCTTCGGAAAGCTTTCCGATGTCCACATCCCGCTTTCGGATCTTCGCGCGCTGCAACTGAATCTGGTTCGAAGTCACGCCTGCGGCGTAGGCCCGGCGCTATCAGAAAAAGAGACGCGCGCAATGTTGCTTCTTCGCGCCAACGTACTTGCGTGTGGAATGAGCGGCGCTCGTCCAGTCGTAGTCGAAACACTGCTCGCCATGCTCGAACGCGGAGTGCATCCGTTGATTCCTGAAAAGGGATCTGTCGGAGCTAGCGGCGATCTTGCGCCGCTGGCCCATCTTTCGCTGACGGTGATCGGAGAAGGCGAGTGCATTTACCAGGGCGAGAAGATGCAGAGCTCGGATGCGATGCGTCGAGCCGGGATCGAGCCGCTTGAGCTCGCCGCAAAAGAGGGACTCGCGCTTTTGAACGGAACACAGGCGATGGGGGCGGTGGGCGGTCTCGCGCTTCATCGTGCGGAAATCCTGGCGCGAAGCGCAGACGTTGCGGGAGCAATGGCGCTGGAAGCGTTGCGCGGAACTCCGGTCGCATTTGACGAGAGAATCCATGCAGCGCGACCGCACCCGGGACAGATCGAATCTGCCGCGCACCTGCGCGAGCTGCTAAGAGAGAGCGAAATCCGTCAATCGCATCTCGACGGCGATCCGCGCGTGCAGGATGCGTATAGCCTGCGTTGCATGCCACAGGTTCACGGCGCCGTTCGCGGCGCGCTTAAGCACGTTCGAGAAAAGGTCGAGATCGAAAGCGGCTCAGCCACTGACAATCCGCTGGTCTTCGTTGATGGCGAGGATGTTATTTCGGGTGGCAATTTCCACGGAGCGCCGTTGGCGCTGGCATTTGATTATGCCGCGATCGCGGTTACCGATTTGATGAGCATCAGCGAGAGACGAATCGATCGTCTCGTCAATCCTGACTCAAACGAAGGTCTGCCGCCGTTCCTGACTTCAACGCCGGGAACATCGTCGGGTTTTATGATGACGCAGGTGACGGCGGTCGCGCTTTTGAACGAAGCCAGGATTCTGTCGCACCCGGCAAGCGTCGACAACGTTCCTACCGACGGCGGCAAGGAAGATCACGTCTCGATGGGAATGACCGCGGCAACAAAGCTCAGATCGATCGTAGAAAATGCCGAACACGTCCTCGCGATCGAGCTTCTCGCCGCGGCCGAGGGGCTCGAATACCGCGCGCCGCTTAAACCCGGCAAGGGCGTCCAAAGAGCTTTTGAAATCGTGCGCGAACTTATCCCGCGATTGCGCGAGGACCGCGCGCTCTCGAACGACATCATTCGAATCGCCGGCGCGATACGCGAAGGTCGATTCGATATTTAGTTGGCGGGCTTGCGCTTTTCTCTTTTTCTGCTATTACATTACGAGGTTTCAAAAACACACTCAGAGATTAAATGAGTCGGGGGAGAATCATGTCTAATCCGTTGGATGAACGAGGAAAAGCGCTGGAGGAAGACTATTTCCGGCGCCAGGAACGAGAGCTGATCGAAAAGATGCGCGCGCGCATGGACGAAGAAAAGCGAGCCAGCGCAGCTCCGAATTGCCCGAAGTGCGATGGGAAGCTGGTTGAAGTTCCTTTCGAAGAAGTCCAGATCGATATCTGCGACAAATGTGGCGGCGCGTGGCTGGATGCAGGCGAGCTCGAGACGCTGACAAAGAAGGACGGCGGCGCTGGATGGCTGGGTCGTTTGTTTGGCGGCTCGGGCAAAGAATGATCGTGCTGCGCGAAAGGAAATTTGAAGAGTGAGCAGTAGTCGAACCATTACCGCCCCACGCGGCTCGGTTTTGAGTTGCAAGGGTTGGCATCAGGAAGCGGCCATGCGCTGTCTGATGAACAACCTTGATCCAGACGTAGCCGAACGCCCGGAGGACCTGGTCGTTTACGGCGGGACCGGGAAAGCCGCGCGCAACTGGGCCGCGTTCGATGCGATCGTGCGCGAACTGAAACAGATCGAGAACGACGAAACACTGCTGGTCCAATCGGGAAAGCCGGTGGCGGTTTTTCGCACGCACGAATATGCCCCGCGAGTTCTGATAGCCAATTCGAACCTGGTGGGCCAGTGGGCGAACTGGGAGCAATTCCACGAGCTCGAACGCAAGGGCCTGATGATGTACGGCCAGATGACGGCCGGTAGCTGGATCTACATCGGAACGCAGGGCATCGTGCAGGGAACGTTTGAAACGTTTGCCGCGATGGCGGACAAACATTTCGGCGGAGACTTGTCCGGCAAGCTGGTCGTGTCGGGTGGCATGGGCGGAATGGGTGGCGCTCAGCCGCTGGCGGCCACCTTGAACGGCGCGGTTTTTTTGGGCGTCGACGTTGATTCGACGCGCATAGAAAGAAGGGTCGAAACCGGATATTGCGATCGGTTTGCTCTCAGTTTGGATGAAGCTCTGGCAATTTGCGAAGAGGCCGTTGAAAACAAACGAGCGCTGTCGGTGGGTCTGGTTGGTAACTGCGCAGAGGTTCTGCCCGAGTTGGTAAAGCGCGGGGTAAAGGTCGATGTAGTAACTGATCAAACCAGCGCTCACGATCCGCTGCACGGATACGTTCCGGCGGGCATGCCGTTGTCCGATGCGCTGGATCTGCGCACCGCGGCTCCGGAAGAGTATTTGAAGCGCTCGCTCGAATCGATGACGCGCCACGTCGAGGCAATGCTCGATCTTCAGAGAGCCGGCGCAGTCGCTTTCGACTACGGCAACAACATCAGGAAGTTTGCATTCGACGCCGGTTGTAAAGACGCTTTTGACATTCCCGGTTTCGTGCCGGAATACATTCGACCGCTCTTCTGCGAAGGCAAGGGACCGTTTCGTTGGGTCGCGCTTTCGGGCGACGCGGAAGACATTCGCAAAACCGACGATCTCGCGCTCGAGCTTTTTCCAGACGACACAACCCTGAACCGTTGGCTGCGACTCGCGCGCGAGCGCGTTCACTTCCAGGGTCTTCCCGCGCGCATCTGCTGGCTCGGCTACGGCGAACGGGCACAGATGGGTGAAGCGATCAACGACATGGTCAAGCGCGGCGATCTTAAGGCGCCGATCGCGATCGGCCGCGATCACCTCGACACCGGATCGGTAGCGTCGCCGTACCGCGAAACGGAAGCGATGAAGGACGGATCGGATGCCGTGGCTGACTGGCCCATTCTCAACGCGCTGCTGAATACAGCGAGTGGAGCGAGCTGGGTTTCATTCCATCACGGCGGCGGTGTGGGCATCGGATATTCATTGCACGCCGGGCAAGTGTCGGTCGCGGACGGAACCGAAGAGGCAGCCGTGAGACTGAACCGAGTGCTGACGAACGACCCGGGTCTGGGCGTAGCCAGACATGTCGATGCGGGGTACGACGAAGCCGAGCAGACTGCTTTGGAAAAGGGCGTGAAGATACCGATGCTTTCGGGAGGAGCTGAAAGTTGAAAGATTGCTACCTAAGAGAGTTCCCGCAAAGGCGCCAAGGCGCAAAGACGAGCGTGAAGGAAACACCGGCGCGCACTCGAAGCTTTGATCTAATTCCTTGCGTTCGCCTTTGCGCCTTCGCGCCTTTGCGAGAACCCTTCTTTCGACACGGAAACAAGATCAAGCGAGCTTTCGGCTTAGTCCTCCTGTTGACAGCCTTGGCCATTGCTTCTCAGGCCCAAACGCCCGCCGAACGCGTCACTCAAATTCAATCCGCGCTCCGCGAAGCGAAGTTGGACGGATGGCTTTTCTACGATTTTCGTAACTCGGATCCGCTTGCCTATCGCATCTTAAAACTCGATACGCGAACGATGGGAATCACAACGCGGCGTTGGTTCTACTACATTCCCGTAAAAGGCGAACCGACCAGGATTGTTCACTCGATCGAGCGCGGCAAGCTGGATCAACTTCCCGGCGCCCGCAAAGTCTATCTTCCGTGGCAACAGCTTCAATCGTTTGTCCGCAACACCCTGACGTACGCGAGCGGGAAGACGAAAAGACGGATCGCGATGCAGTACTCGCCGGACAACGCCATCCCCTACATGTCGCGCGTGGACGGCGGCACGCTCGAACTGATTCGCTCGTTCGGGGTAGAACCGGTATCGAGCGCGGATTTGGTGCAAAAGTTCGAAGCAGTCTGGACAGAGGAACAATTAAGGTCGCACAACGAAGCCGCCCAAAGGATCCATGCAATTATTATCGATTCGTTTGCCTTAATTTCAAGTCGTATCAAAGCCAACCTTCCAACTACGGAATATGACATCCAGCAATTCATGGAAAAGCGGTTCGCCGACGAAGGCATCACTAACGATAACGACCCGCCTATCGTCGCCGTCAACCGAAATGCCGCGAATCCGCATTACCAGCCGTCGAGTGCGATTCATGCTCCGATCAAGCGAGGCGATTTCGTCTTGTTCGATGTGTGGGGAAAACTGAAGACGCCCGGCGCGGTTTATGCCGATCAATCGTGGACGGGTTATGTGGGAGAAACGGTGCCGCCGGAGTACACGCGAATCTTCAACATAGTCCGCGAAGCACGCGACTCGGCTGTCGAGTTCATTCGCACAAGTCTTCGTGCCGGCAAACCCATCACCGGTGCGGACGTCGACGACATATCGCGAGGAGTGATCAAACGCGCCGGCTTCGGTCCGCAGTTTCTGCACCGCACAGGACATTCGATAGGCGAAGAGGTTCACGGCAACGGCGCGAACATAGACAACCTCGAAACGAAAGACTCGCGCAGCATCTTCCCCCGCACATGTTTTTCGATTGAGCCGGGCATCTATTTGGAAAACAAGTTCGGCATTCGATCGGAAATAAACGTGTACATCGTTAATGAAAAGGAAGCCCTCGTCACGGGCGCGCCGATTCAAACCGAAGTAATCGCGATATTGAAGTAGCAATGTCCGACAGGCGGAGTCGATGTCCGACAAACTTCAGTTTGTCGCTGACGCACGACAGACTGAAGTTTGTCGGACACAAAATCACCTGTGCTTAATTTTGCAATTCAAACCGCGCGCGATGCCGGTCACATTCTCGCGGACCGCATCGGTCGCTCGCTTCAAATAACCAACAAAGGCGATATAGATCTGGTCACTGAAGCGGACCTCGCCGCTGAAAAACTGATCGTCGAACGCATCAAATCCTACTATCCGCGTCATGCAATCCTGGCCGAAGAGTCCGGCGAAACCATTGTCGCCGGCAGCAACAGCGAATGGAAATGGATTGTTGATCCGCTTGACGGCACTACGAATTACGCGCACGGGTATCCGTGCTTTTGCGTTTCGATCGGGTTGGAGCGTGCGGGTCGCATGGAGATCGGTGTGATTTACGATCCGATGCGAGACGAGCTGTTCGCGGCTGAACGCGGACAGGGCGCCACGCTTAACGATCGGCGAATTCGTGTTTCGGACGTCACGGATTTGAATCGCGCGATGGTTTGCACGGGCTTCCCGTATGACGTTCGAGAGCACAGCCAGTTCGCTCGCAACTTTCATAATTTCATCATGCAAGCTCAGGCCGTTCGCCGCGATGGTTCGGCGGCGCTTGATCTGGCTTATGTGGCGTGCGGCCGGTTCGATGGATTTTGGGAAGAAGGGCTGAAGCCGTGGGACGTTGCGGCGGGTGTTCTTCTGATCGAGGAAGCCGGCGGGATGGTCTCGCGTTACGACGGACGTGAATTCGATATCTACTCGCCGCCGATAGTGGCGAGCAACGGATTGATCCATCAGGCGATGATGGGTGTGCTGTTGTCATAACGACGGAGCGCAGGCGGCTCGCCTGCAGTGAGCGCCGCAGGCGCGAAAAGCGTATGCGCATCTTTCGCGCTTCGCGCTCATTGCAGGCGAGCCGCCTGCGCTCCTATAGTATTGTTATCCAGTATTCCGGCTGAGTCCCGATTTGCCGCCGTCGGAGGAAAAGTTCGCGATGATTGCTCCACAGACCGTCCTGCAGAATCGCTATCTGATCATCAACCAGATCGGACAGGGCGGTATGGGCGCGGTCTACATCGCCACGGATCAGCGATTCGGAAGTACGGTGGCGCTGAAGGAAACCTTTTTCACCGATCCAGCGCTGCGCAGAGCTTTCGAGCGTGAAGCGCGGCTCTTGAATCGGCTTCGTCATCCCGCGCTGCCGCGCGTCAGCGATCACTTCACAGAAGAAGAAGGCCAGTTTTTGGTGATGGAATTCATCACCGGCGAAGACCTTTGGGAGATGCTGAAGGCACAGGGCGGAGCATTTCCAGTAAAGGAAGTTCTGGGTTGGGCTGACCAACTTTTGGACGCGCTCGATTATCTACATACGCAGGAACCGTCGGTCATTCATCGCGATATCAAACCGCAGAATTTGAAGCTGACGTCTCGCGGACAGATCATTCTTCTCGATTTCGGATTGGCGAAGGGCACGCCGCAACAGGCATCGCAGGTCAATGCGACTGGAAGCATCTTTGGCTACTCGCGCAACTACGCGCCGCTCGAACAGATCCAGGGGACCGGCACGGATACGCGGAGCGATCTCTACTCGCTCGCCGCGACCATCTATCATCTCTTGACCGGAACCACTCCGCCGGATGCGTTGACGCGGGCCTCGGCAGTTCTCAACGGACAGCCCGATCCGCTGCGACCCGCGAACGAGCTTCACCCACAGGTGCCTTTAGCGGTTGCCCAACTGCTCACGCGTACGATGTCGTTGAATGCAGGACACCGTCCACAAACCGCTGAAGCGATGCGCGAGGAGTTGAGCGAGGCGGCAAAACAGACGGTCGTCACCGGCCATGAGACTTCGGCAGGTGGGACGGCGCCGATATCGCCTTTGCTCGAACAGGACACGCAAATATTGGGAGATGAAGGCGCGGCAAAAATTACCGGCGCTGACGAATTCCCTGCTACGTTGGCTTCGATTTCCGATCGTAAGTATGCGACCACTGCCGATTCCGGATTGGCGACAGAAGCCGTGCAGAGCCCGCAAACTCGCCATGACGAAGCTGAATCAGTCGTTACAAAACTCCAGGCGCCCGCGCAGGTCGCACGAACCAAACGTGCGCTCCCGGCTCGTGCGTTGGGCTTGGCGGCAGGCGTGGTAATTCTCGTATTGCTGGCGGCTGTGGTTTACGCGCTTACTCGCCGCTCGTCGGATGGGGCGTCGGGCGAACGACTGCCGGTTCCGACTGCAAGCCCGTCTGTCTCGCCGTCGCCAGTTGTTCAGTCGACCGAGAATTCAGATCAGAACTCGGCCGACCAGGGCGGAGATAAGAAGCCGGTTCAGACCCTGGAAAAGAACGTGAAGCGAAGCGACCTGCCGCCGACGCCGAACACTCCGGTCGCGCCGAAGGCACCGCCGCAACCGGGTACCGATCCTCGGACCAACGCGAACGCCGCCAACCCGGACGATCCGGCGACATGGGATGAAGCCCGCATTGCTGAAGAGCGAAGAAAAGCGATGAGAATGAAGAGACGCGCACGGCAAGAGCAATTGAGAGCTGAGGAAGAGAGGCGCCGTGCTCAGGAAATGAACCGCAGGCGTCGCCCGTATTGACTTGCTTGATGTCCAACAAACTTCAGTTTGTCGTTGACGTCGCAAGTCGAGCGTGTCGAACGTCAGCAACAAACTGAAGTTTGTCGGACATTAGGCGAGTGCCTCTCCGATGATCTCGGTCAGCTGATCGCTGGCGCGACGCGCATGCGCGCGGACTTCGTTTCCCTCGGGCGAATCGAGCTTGAAAAGCGGGTGATAGATTATCTCCACCCGAGAGAACCGCGGAAATTTTCGCGTGCTGGGCCAAACTCGATGTGCGCCTCGAATCGTGACGGGAAGTATCGGAACATTCGCTTCAAGTGCCATTCGCACCGCGCCGGGCTTGAACCTGATCATCGAGCCATCCGGATGTCCCCGCCCGCCCTCCGGGAAAATCA
This sequence comes from Pyrinomonadaceae bacterium, assembly GCA_963702045.1. Lineage (GTDB taxonomy): Bacteria > Acidobacteriota > Blastocatellia > Pyrinomonadales > Pyrinomonadaceae > JACMLC01. The sequence goes on along the minus strand of OY969701.1, from coordinate 848,209 downwards.
CCACACCGCCTCCGCTTCGCAACCACTGAAGCGACTTGCGAATGGCCGATGGATCGCTTCCCTCGACTTCCAGCGGCCACGCGCCAAACATCGCAGTGAACTTTCCAACCACTGGCCAGTCAAAAATTCGGTTCCAAGCCAGAAACCGCATGGGTCTGCTGATGGGAAATCCGATCCAGAATGGATCAAGGTAGGTTTGGTGGTTAGCCGCAACGATAAAACCACCGGAAGCCGGAACGTTTTCAAGCCCGCTGTAACTTATTCTCCAAAGCACGCGCGAAAGAGCATGTCCAACCGGGCGAATCAAATCGATTGCCCATTTAGGCAAAACAAACGGTTCCTGCGGCTGGCCGTTACCGGGCCGTTCGGCGCGCGCAATATTACTACTGGAATCACTCACAACGGTTCGGGGGAGATGCCGATGCCGGGTATCAGCGTTAGTCAAAAGCGATCTGACACCCGGCATCCGAATTTAACAACTAGTTTCCGTTCTTAATCCTGCGGTAATCACCGCTCATTCGATCGATCAATTCGTCGGATTGCGCTGTAACGGGTGGCGTATTTTCGCGAAGCGCGTACAGATCCGTAATCTTAATTTCTTCCCACCATTCCGGCGCATCGCGTTCCACCAGCATATCTTCGTTCCACTCTTTGCACGTCTCGCATTCAAAACCACTGTAGGCACGCGCCTCGTCTTTCGTCAATCCGAGGCGATTCCTTGCATTGCAGTCTGCGACGCTACAACGCCGCTCGATCTCGATCAGCAGGACTTCGCGTGGAATGACTATTCGGGATCGACTCATCGCTCTGGTTTCTTCAATCCTCCAGCGGCCACTGTTTATCGACAAACTCCAGGTGCAATCTGGCAATTCCGTCCTGGCCCGCGCGGCGCGCGCGAACCGCCGCGATAACCGAGATCTTGTACTGCGCGCAGGTGACGCGAACGAAACGTCCGCGGGCAACATCCAGCGTAGTGAACACCGCAGCGCCACGCCGGCTTAAATTCTCGGTTACGGTTGTTTCGGTTGCTGCAACGTCGCCTTTATCGTCAAACGTCTCAACCACGACCTCGACCGGAATATGATGGCGCGTCTCGGGCCTCGCCTCGGCGATCACAGAACGAGGAGCCGGTTCGTCTTCGTGTTCCATCAACACCCACATCCCGCTTTCGGTCGCCGTGGGAGCGACATCGTAGCGGCGTGTAGGGTCGGTTTCAAAACTTGCCGGTGGGCGCTTTCCGACGAACGCCACGCCGACCTCGAACCGAACCGTATCCTTTTCTGTATTGGGAAGTGGCCGCACGTAACGAACCAGTGCCCAAACCCTGTATTGCTGTTCGACGTGATCGAAGCAACGCAACTGGCGCGGCATCGGCAAAGTCAGGTGAAGCAGACGGCCGATTTCGGTGGGACGAGTAATCGTAAACCCGGCTCCGAACGGCGTCACATCCAACAACCTGGTCATCTCAACCCACTCTGTAATCTTCGCTTTCGCGACCCTGTACTCGCACCGGCAAACTGATTTCCAACCGCTCACGTTTGCGCCGGGATCTGCCGTCAAATGTCATGATTTTTTCAGTCAGATAATTGCTGTATTGGCCGGCTCCTGGAACACCGGATGTTGGGTCAGGGAATGACCGCCCTTATGACGTAGAAATTACGCTAAACCCTTTGATTTTAGGGGACTTTTGACCTTCTCGCCGGTTGCCAAAAAGGGTGCCGTCGACTACAATATATCGTACTTAGCATGAGACGTTTTTTGAACGTCGATCTGGTGGTCGAAAGCCCCGAAAAGATAAAAAAGAAACTCTTAATTTCAGCGCACGAAGCGTGCTTGGCGAATGTCGTTGGCGTTTAAGATGGCATGACTGTCTGCCAGGATTCGTGTGCTGAATGCTCCGCGCGAATTGTACTTGAAAGGTCTTGTTGATGGAAACGTTATCAGAACGAAATCATATCAGTATCGAAGACGAGATGCGGCGATCTTATCTCGACTACGCCATGTCGGTGATTATCGGTCGCGCGCTGCCCGACGTGCGCGACGGATTCAAGCCGGTGCATCGGCGCGTCCTCTGGGCCATGCACGAGCTCGGCAACCAGTATAACAAGGCGTACAAGAAGAGCGCCCGCGTGGTTGGCGACGTGATCGGTAAATACCACCCGCACGGCGACACAGCCGTCTATGACACGATCGTGCGGATGGCTCAGGACTTCTCGATGCGTTATCCGCTGGTCGACGGTCAGGGAAATTTCGGTAGCGTCGATGGCGATGCCGCAGCTGCGATGCGTTACACCGAAGTTCGAATGGCGCGGCTGGCGACCGAAATTCTGGCGGACATCGAAAAAGAGACGGTAAATTTCCAACCCAACTATGACGAGTCGCTGAGCGAACCGACGGTTCTGCCGACACGTGTTCCGAACCTTCTGATCAACGGATCTGACGGTATCGCGGTCGGAATGGCCACGAAGATTCCGCCGCACAATCTGACGGAAGTGGTCGACGCGACAATTGCGCTTATCCGAAAGCCGACCATCAAGATCGAAGATTTGATGAAGATAGTCATCGCGCCGGATTTCCCAACGGCCGGTTTTATCTACGGTCGAGAGGAAATCAAGAAGGCCTATCTGGAAGGCCGCGGAGTATTGCAGCTTCGCGCTCGCGCGGGAATCGATCGAATCGGGCGTGGTGCGACGGAACGCGACGCGATCATCGTCACCGAGATCCCTTTCCAGGTAAACAAAGCCCGCCTGATCGAACGCATCGCCGAACTCGTAAACGAGAAGAAGCTGGAAGGCATCTCCGATCTGCGCGACGAATCCGATCGCAACGGAATGCGGATCGTGGTTGAGTTGAAGCGCGACGCCGTAGCGCAGGTTGTCCTTAACAAGCTCTACAAATTGACGCCGATGCAATCGTCGTTCGGCATCATCAACCTGGCGATCGTCAACGGACAGCCGCGGGTTCTAAATCTGAAGGAGATGTTGGAAGCGTTCGTTGACTTCCGACGCGAAGTTGTTCGTCGCAGAACCGAATACGATCTGCGAAAGGCCCGGGCGCGGGCGCACATTCTGGAAGGATTGAACAAGGCCATCGACGCGTTGGATCACATTATTCCTTTGATCCGCAATTCGCGTTCGGTTGACGAGGCGCGCCAGTGGCTTACCGGCGAAACCAAAACCATGAGCGAGGTTAAGTCGTGGAAAGGTATGCCGAGCGACACGACCGTCGCAAACTTCCTGTCCAAACTTCAAAAAGCGATCAAGCGATTGGAGTTTTCTGAGATCCAGGCGCAGGCGATCCTGGATCTGCAGCTTCGACGACTCTCCGCCCTCGAGCGTCAAAAGATTCTTGACGAGTACGAGAGCATCATAAAACTGATCGCCGAGCTCGAAGAGATTTTGGCCAACGAAACGACGCTGCGAAATGTCATCGTCAAGGAGTTGGAAGACGTCAAGAAAGACTTCGGCGACAAGCGAAAGACCGAAGTGATCGACCAGGGCGCGGACTTTCGAATCGAAGACCTGATCGCGGATGAAGAAGTGGCGATTACCGTGACCAACAGCGGTTATATCAAGCGTACTCCTGTGACCGCTTATCAACGGCAGGGACGCGGCGGTAAGGGACGTTTTGGTGCTTCGACGGGAAAGAACAATGATTACGTCGAGCATCTCTTTATCGCTTCGACACACGCTTACATAATGGTTTTCACCGATAACGGTCAGGTGTTCAAACTCAAGGTCCACGAAATTCCGGACGCCGGGACCGCGGCACGCGGCAAGGCGATCGTGAATTTGATCAGCATCCCGTCGACACGCCGGCTGGCAGGAGTGGTTCCGGTTCGCGAGTTTTCCGAAGGCCGTTACGTCGTGATGGTCACGCGCAAGGGAACTATCAAGAAGACTTCGCTGGCTGACTTTCAAAACATACGCACCAACGGAATCAATGCCATTAATATTGACGAAGGCGACGAACTGCTCGACGTGGTTCTAACCGATGGCACGAAGCGGATCTTTATCGCGACGCACAACGGACTCGCGATCAGATTTCCTGAAGACAATGTTCGACCGATGGGCCGTGCGACGCGCGGTGTGCGTGGAATCAATCTGAGGCCGGACGATTTTGTGGTTTCGCTCTGCGCGGTATCGGCGGAAGATTCCGAACGAATGCTGTCGGTCTCGGAACAGGGCTACGGTAAGCAGACGAAGATTACGGACTATCGTTTCCAGTCACGTGGCGGTCGGGGTGTTATTAACATGAAGGCGACGCCCAAGACCGGCAAGGTCGTAGCGGTCTTCCCTGTTGATGAAGACTCCGAGATCATGATCATCACTCAGCAGGGCAAGTTGATTCGTCTTGAAGCTGACAAGATCCGAAAGACAGGAAGAAGCGCTCAGGGCGTTCGTTTGATCAAGACCGATAACGAAGACATTGTGACAAGTGCGTCGTTGATTGACCCCTCGACGGAAGAGGCGGAAGTTGACGAAGTCGCAACCGAGTAGCTGATAGTCCAGTGGACACAGAACAGGCGAGACAAAGTGTGATTCTTTGTCTCGCCTTTTTCTGTCAGTAGCTCGTAGCGCTGCATCCGGGCGGAAGCCCGACCGTCAGGAAGGGCGTTCTATTTTGAGCAGGCTCAAATGTTGATGGAACTGGGCTAAACGCTGGAGCGGTACATTTCACTTGAGGCCGGTGCCAGTAGAACGCCCTCCCTTACGGTCGGGCTTCTGCCCCGTTTGCTAAGTCAATAATCACGCCGAGCCGGTTTTACCTGCACCCTCGCCTTCCACCCAAACTTCTCCATCCTCGTAAAACTCCTTCTTCCAAATCGGAACGGTACGCTTCAATTCCTTGATGGCCCATTCGCACGCTTCAAACGCCGCCCGTCGATGCGGCGCGCCGACGGAAATAACGACGCTGGTCTCACCAATTTCCAACCGACCGGTCCTGTGCACGATGCCTATGTGAGCGATGCTGAATAACTTCTGCGCCTGTTCTCCGAGTCGCTTCATTTCGCTCAGCGCCATCGGTTCGTACGCTTCGTAAACCAGGTAGAGCGTCTTTCGACCGCGTGTCCATTCGCGCACGTACCCGTCCAGTGTCACCGTCGCACCGCATTCTGCATTGACCACGCGCCGGGCTACCTCGCCTACGTCAATGGATTCAGTCGTCAATTCAAAAAAGTCCTGCGAGGCGCGCGATGGATCGTCATCGCTGCCGCCGCTTACCGGAGGAAAGACAGCCAACTCGTCGCCCTGTTTCACTTCGCGATCACGCGATAGGTACTGCTGATTCACAGCCAGAAACAACGAGCGCCCGAATCGAGCGCCCAGCGGCGGGAACTGCGCCAGCACGTCTTCCATCGCACTGGCGACTGTCGCAGGCAAACTAATCTCAACATCAGCTTCGTCGTTTCCAACGATCTCGCGGGCGGCTCCAAAAAAGAGAACGCGCACTCGTATGCGCGTCGCACCAGTCTGTTGGGTATCGATTGAATTAGCGCTCATTCGAATTTTACAGTCTTCCCGCTGTGCCCGTTTCCTTTGGCAATTCCGTGGACACGGGCGCGTTCTTCGTAACTGCCTACGGCGCGATCGAGCAATCCCTTCAGGCGCCGCAACCTCTCGGAAGTAAACCGCATTTCAAGCAACTCCTGCTTTACTTCCGGCTCGAGTTCCATCGCCGCGGCAACCAGAAACGATAGCTGTTCGGGCTGCGTCTCTGGCAGTTCGGGCAGCGCGACTCGTTCGTCATTCAGAAGCCTGACGCTTTGCGCGATTCGCAAGAAAAGGCTCGAGACCTGTTCCGCATACTCCTGTTGCGCTGCACTTTCTTCGTCTTCATCTTCGAAGAACGAAACCCTCGCCACCAGGTACGGCTCGGCGTCGTCAATGTACTCCTCGACGCGATATCGAATTAATCCTACTGCCAAAATATTGGAACGACCGTCGGGCAATGGCTGCGACTCGGTAACGTCCGCGACGCAACCAACGTGGCCCACCCGCGGAATTTCAAGCCCGCCGGACGTGCTCGGATCAAAGTAAGACAAGCCGAACAGGTTATCGCGATCGCGAATGTCATCCATCATCTGTCTGTAGCGCGATTCAAAAATGTGCAGCGGAATTGGCGCGCCGGGAAACAGCACCACCGAAAGCGGAAACAGCGGAAGCTGGCTAACTCCGCGAACTCGTTCCAGAGCTTCACTCATCTTGGAAGACAGCCTCGGCCGACATTCTCGTACACGAATGCCTTGCGAAATCTTTAGTGTTCAATTGCGATGGGATTATACGATAGAAGTGAGGTTCGCCGAACCTGGGCATTGTCTCCCTCTTCTTTTGGGAGACGTCTGGGAGACGGCTTGTATGTCACTCGCTAAGCCCTCCCCACCCCCTCCCAAAGAGAGGGGGAAAGAGCTCAGCGCAAAAGTATGAAGCCCCTGCGACTCTGGGCAGGAGTCGAATAGGAGCAGGGGCTTCTGGCCAACGCGGGCGGGAGGGGATTCCGCTTAGCGCGGGCACTAACGGCTACTCAAAGGGGCGAGCGGCCGACACTTGTTAACAAAGATCGTTTGGTTCAGGCGGCGTAACTGCCGCCGAAAAATTCTTATCGCCTCAGCGAGCGTCGCTGATCAAAGCGCCGCGCCACACTGCGCGGGTCCACGCGCGATTTCGAGCGGTCGAAACGGCTCGAGAAATCTTTTTCATCCCGGGCTTCATCACCGGACGCGCGGTTTGCCACATTCCTACGGTAGCCCTGTAAACCAGCATCACGAACAAAGAGCCGTAAAATCCAACAATGGCCATCAATAAAATGTATTGCACTTTACTCATGTTGCATTGACGCCGGTTCGAGTTTCTTTTGCAATCTCAATCCGGAAAAACTTTTCTTTCAAATCGCGTTCAGCCGGTGTTCGAGCGCGTAGCGCCTGACGGTCGACAACAGGTGTTCCACTTCAAAAGGCTTGTCGAGAAAACCGTCCGCGCCGCCGTCGAAACATGCCTGCTGCGTTTCGGTCGCAGCGTCGGAGCTGATTACCAGCACCTTTGTCCGCGGAAAGCGGCCCTTGATAAATTCCAGTACTCGAATCCCGCCCTCCGTCGAATCGAGCGTCGGAGGTAGATGCAGGTCCAGAATTGAAACCTCGGGCTCGTAAATGGTCGCTCGCCGGACCGCAGTCTGCAGGTCGTTGGCTGTCATTACGTCGTAATCGTCACAGAGCGTCCAAAACAGCTGCTGCGTGATCGCTACATCGTCATCCACAATCAGTAATTTAGGTTTCATGTTCAATTGCATCCCTCCACCACCGGTCTGAACTTGTGCAACGCGTGTGCCGCCAATTTTCCAAAACCCGGTCATCGCTTTTACTCAGGAATGAAGCGAACTGGTGAATTCAAAGAGCTGTTGATGTGCACATCCAGAAACAATCGTCTGTTGCTGGTGTCTACAATTGTTAACACATCAAGTAGGAGGCAGGCGTGGCAAAAGCAGACAGATTCCAGAATGTCAGTTCAATTGTTCTATGGGGTTTCGATAGCGTTGCTTTGCTTATACCTTTGGCGGGAAGCACGCAACTTTGAACAACGCAGTCAGGAAGGGTGGCAAGCGAAGCGCGCCCCCGCCTCAAGAAACCATTCCATCCAAGATTGAGCATCTGGCTTCTTGAAGCGGGGGCGCGCTCCGCTTCACTTCGTTCAGCGTAGCTTGCCACCCTTCCTGACTGCGAGGTTGTCTGCTTGGATTATTTCGGAGTGGCCGACAAATTCGTTTCTGACATTTCGTACTCGCTGATCAGCCGGTGAAGGTACGAGCGGCTGATGCCAAGTCTGCGAGCGGCTGCGACTTTGTTGCCGCCTTCGTGCTGCAGCGCGTTGGCAATCAACCGGCGTTTGAGCTGGCTGATCGCTCCCTCCAGCGTCGTCTCGTCCGTAGCGGCAACTTCGGGAACGGTATGCAGCATTTTTTCGGGCAGGAATTCGACGCCCAGATGCGAGCCGGTGGTAAGCACCACCAAACGCTCCATCAGGTTTTCGAGTTCGCGAACATTACCCGGCCACTCGTATTCCTGAAGCGCATCCATCAACGAAGCCTCGAGAGTCGGGACAGCGCGGGTGTGTTTCTCCGCAGCCTTTGCAGCGAAGTGTGCGGCCAACAGCGCGATGTCGTCGCGACGTTCGCGCAGCGACGGCAACATAAGCGGAACAACATTCAACCGGTAAAAAAGATCTTCGCGAAACCGGCCGGCTTTGACTTCTGCTTCCAAATCTTTGTTGGTGGCCGCGATCAGGCGAATGTCGACGGCGACGTTCTTTGTTCCGCCCAGGCGAAGAAAGTTTGGTTGCTGCAAAACGCGCAGAAGCTTTACCTGGACCGGCGGCAACAACTCTCCAATCTCGTCCAGGAAAAGAGTGCCGCCGTCAGCCAACTCGAAGCGTCCCTTTTTGCTGTTCAACGCGCCGGTGAACGCGCCTTTTTCGTAGCCGAACAACTCGGACTCGACCAGCGTTTCCGGCAACGCGGCGCAACTGACCGCGATGAATGGTCCACCAGCACGCGGGCTCTCTTCGTGAATAGCCAGCGCCAGCATCTCTTTACCGGTGCCATTCTCGCCGGTCAGCAGGACCGTCGCGTTGGTCGCCGCAACCGCGCGAGCTTGTTTTAGGATTCGTTCCAGCGAACGGCTGGTTCCGACCAGGTGACCAAAGCCCTTCTGAATCGACAGCTCTGTTCGCAGGCGCGAGTTCTCTTGCTCCAGCCGGCGTACGCGTGCTGCCTGACGAACGATGTGCGAAACTTCGTCAGTATCAAAAGGCTTTTCAAAGAATCCGTATGCGCCGCGATTCACCGCTTCGAGTGCGGCCCGTCGCGAATTGCTTCCGGTAATAACGATGACAGGGACAGGCGGATGTTCGGCCCGGGCGGCGTCGACGATGGCCAGGCCCTCGGTCATTTCGTCTACGTTTGGCGGAAGGTGTAAATCGCTGAGCACCACATCGATCTTCTCGCGATGCAGTTGATCGATGGCCTCGTCGCGGGTGGCGGCTTCCAACACGGTATAGGTGTCGCCAAGCGCCCATGCCAGTTGGCGGCGAACTCCGTCGTCGTCGTCCACGAGGAGTACCGTGACCTTTCCCGTAATGTCGCTCATAAGGGTGGTAACGCTCGCTATCTCAAATGAGGATCAGTCAAGAGCGTGTTGGCTGGTTGGGAAGCCATCCACGATCAATCTTCATCTTCTAATGTTCAGGAAAAGCGGAGAGGTTAGTTAGCGCGTCGTCGTATCGTTGTCATCGCCGCTGCCCCGGCGAATTCACTTCCAAGGTCGTCCTGCAAACTTCGGTTGCGATGGTAGCACGACGCGGAAGGTAGTGCCAGAGCCTCGCTTTGATTCGACCTCGATGTGCCCGCCATGCGTGCGCACTATCTCGCGACAGGTGTAAAGACCCAGGCCGACGCCGCTTTTCTTGGTGGTTGAGAAAGCGCGGAAGAGTTTTGTTCGTTGGAACTCTTCGGTCATGCCCGGTCCCGTGTCGGTAACGAGAAAGAACACGTCGTCGTTCGGCGTCTGGCCCGCCTTTATCACAAGCTTCCCGCTCTTGCTGCCCATCGCTTCCAGCGCGTTTATTATTAAGTTTTCGAAGACTTTCTCGATCCGGTTCGCCTCGACCGTCGCGACCAGCGTCTCGGGCAAATTGATCTCGACCTGATGAAGTTGTTTGGCCGGCTCCACCGTCGCATTCAGCACACGTCGAATCATATCCACCAATTCGGTCGGGCGCGGCATTTGATGTTCGCTGCTCAGGCTCTGAACCGGCTCGCTCAACTTCGAAACCAGCGCGCGCAGTTTGTTGGTGGCTTCGGTCAGCGACTTCATCGCGTCTTCGCGAAATTCCGCTCGATGAAACTGGCGCTGCATGTTACCCACCAGCAGCGACAGAGCCGCGATCGCGTTTTTTAAATCATGGGTCAACATCGCGGAGAGTCGCATGAACGATTCGAATTGCCGCGATTCGGTTTCGCGAGCGATTTGTTCGCGCAACCGATCAGTCATGATGTTAAAGCTCTCGGCAAGTAGCCGCGTCTCGTCGCTCGATCGAACTTCTATTCGCTGGTCCAGCTTTCCTCCGGCGATGGCAACCGCGCCCTCGGTAACTTTTTCTATGCTTCGCGCAGTTCCGCGCGCGACGCGGGTTAAGACCGCAACCATCAGAAGGCCGAAAAGCGAAAACAGAATCAGCGCGATCCAACCCAACCGTCGCCCCCCGCGAACAGCGCCCGAACGATCGCCGGCGACTGCAACCGAAAGTCTGCCGGTTGGGAGCGAACGGAATGCCACCAGCCACGACTCTTTTCCTTCTTCGTAGACCTTCCATCCCCCGTCCTGCGAACTCATCGCCTGCGCGATATCCACGAACTGCGGCATGACCGCATTCACGGATTGATGACGATAGGCCTCGTTGGTGTGGTAAACGATTCGTCCGCTTCGATCGAGCATGAGAACGAATCGGGCGGCTGGATCCGAGCCCTGCGAAGTCGTTAAGCCCTCATCAACTCGGGCCTCAGCAGCCTGGCTGAACAGATAGTCGCCGTTTAGTTGGAAGACAAGCGCTCCTCGCGGGGCGTTTGCACCCGTTTCGGCTGTGAAGATCGGCACGGTGTAGGTAAGCGCACCCGCGTTGTTCAATGGCCCGACTGCCGGCTTCTTTTCTGTGACACTCCAAACGTCGTCGTCCGGCGCTATCGAGCTCGATCGCGAGACTTCAGACTGGAATCGCACTTCGGTTATGTCGGTCGAATTCGAGTCCTGCGTAGCGGGTTCAGCGCGAAAGAGCGGTTGGCGCGCGGTGTTGAGACAGGTGATGGATATGTAACGCTTCGGACTGCTGTTTAGAAAAATGCGAATTTCGTTTTGAACGACAGAGGGAATCGACGAGTCGGTTTGTGCTTGCGGGACAACCGGCTGTTTCCGATCGATGTCAGCGTCGCCGGGCGCTTGCGTCGCGCGAACGTAGTCGCGAAGGCTCGACGAATCGGCCAGCGCGGCCATTTCGCTTTCGCGACTGCGGATTGAATTCTCTACTTGGCGTACGATCCCGCTGGCATCACGTTCGACGTCGGCGCGCAGAAGTGACTCGACCGAACCGGCGCCGTATAAGTAAAGAACCCAGCTCAATACCAGCAACGGGGCCAGACCGAGGAGAAAAAAGATCAAGAAAAGTTTGGGCCGGATACCCACAGTTATACTGAGATTTTGAGCTTTCTAAGTTGGAAGAGCTGGTTACCCGATTCGGTGAAGAGCTTTACGCCGCCGGAATGTTACACGAAGAGTAAAGAATGGGATAGCGTGTAGGATGATACTTGCCTAACCAAACGCAAGTCGGAAAGAAGTGTTGCGGGGTAACATGACTATATCGGATCACACGCAGTCAGGAAGGGGACCCTGTCCCCGCTTGCGTTACAAATATTCATCTTGATGGAACTTCAAAACCGGAGCGGGGACAGGGTCCCCCTTCCTGACTGCGTGTAAATGGACTTGTGTTGGACGACTGGAACTCCTGAGCCTATGAATCTCAGTCAACGCGAAGCCGGCCGAACTCTTTCAGCAGCGGCGCGAGCCGCTCGACGATCTGCTCATGCGCGGCGTTGTTCGACGCGATGATTCCGTTTCGATTCTGCACCTCGGGCGAATTGTAGCTAAGCGGATAACCGAACAGATCCGTCAATCGTCCTCCCGCCTCGCGAAGAATTACCTCGGGTGCGCAGGTGTCCCACTGTTTGGTGCGGGGCGAAAGATGAATGTACACGTCGCATTCCCGCTCAGTGATCAGACCGACCTTCACGCCAACCGAACCGCGATTGATCTCTTCGCTTATGTCGATGGCCTTGACCACCTGGTCCATACGCGGGCTTCTGTGCGAACGACTCGCAGCCAAACGCATGCGCCGCAGTTCGGATTTTTCTGAAACGTGCAATCTTTCCGGCGACCCCCCGCCTCGTTTCATCCACGCGCCTTCGTCGGCGGATGCCCATTGCAGGATGTCAGGAACAGGCTGGTAAACCACGCCGAGGACGCTGGCGCCATCCACTGCTAAACCGATTTGGACTGCGAAGTCTCCATCACGCGCTACGAACCCGCTGGTGCCATCTAAAGGATCGACCATCCAGACTCGGCTTTTGCTGAGGCGACGTTCGGTATCGATCGATTCTTCGGCCAGAATTCCGTCATCGGGAAATTCACTGGCGATGCCCGTTACGATCATTTCATTAGCAGCACGATCAGTCGCAGTCACGGGCTCCATGTAATCATCGGCGTTGATCTTTCGCTCAACCACGATCGGTTCTGTGTAGCGCTCGCGAATCAAGGCTCCGGCTTCCAACGCCAGCCGAAGCGCGGTGTTCAATTCTCTTTCGAAAGTCCTGGTAACCATTTCCTTGCTCATTCGCCGATTTCCCTGGCAGCGTCGCGGATCACATCCAGTGTCATGTCGATGTCGGCACGCGACGTGCGAAAGTTCACGATACATGCGCGCATCGCAAAGCGACCGCGCAAAGTCGCGTTGGAAAAATATGCGCGACCACCGCGCTGTACCCGCTGCATGATGCGTTCGTTAAGCACATCGACGACCGACTGCAACTCTTCGCGTTCCGCTTCGCGGGAATCCCGGATTCTTCGCTTCCAATCGCTGGGCAGATAACGGAAGCAACATATGCTCAGTTCGCCGGGAGCCATCAGCTCGAAATCATCCGCCGCCTCAACCCGCTCGGCGAAATACCTGGCCAGCGCGATGTCGTCGCTGATCGCAGCGGCGATTCGAGCGCTGCCGTAGTAACGAAGCATCATCCAAATCTTCAAAGCGCGAAAACGACGCGTTAGCTCGATTCCGTAATCCCAGAACGCAAACGATTCGCGCTCGTTCTCTTCGTAGACTTTGATGTAGTCGGCCTCGGCTGATGAGTAAGCAGACCGCGCCAGCGAAGGATCGTTCAGCAACAAACATCCTGTGTCGATCGGAGCGTAAAGCCATTTGTGCGGATCCAGCGAAACCGAATCCGCCAGTTCGATCCCGCTGAAACTTTGCTTCATGCCGGGATCCAGAGCGCCCAACGCTCCGTAAGCTCCATCGACGTGAAACCATAGATCATGTTCGCGCGCGACCGCCGCGATTTCGGCCAGCGGATCGATCGCACCGGTGTTCACCGTTCCCGCGCTTCCGACTACACAAAACGGTTGGAGGTTGTCGCGAAGATCGGCGGCGATTCGATCACGCAGGCTTCTGACATCGAGCCGATATCGATCATCCGTCCCGACCAGTCGTACCTGTTGTCGACCGAGCCCTAATACGTCGGCCGCTTTCTCGATCGAAAGATGAATCTGGTCCGACGCGTAAATCGTCATCGGCTTTTCGCTTTTCCACAGACCGGTTTGCGAAACCTGCCCGGACGACTTAGCACGATGCGCAATGTAAAGCGCGTCCAGGTTCGCCATCGAACCGCCGCTGACTAGCAACCCGCCGGCGTCGTCGCCATAACCAACCAGCTGGCCCAGCCAACGCACGACCATTCTCTCGATGTCCGTCGCACCCGGCGTCGATCGCCACGCGGTTAGATTTTGGTTCAGCGCCGACGCGACGTAATCTCCGATGATCCCGACCGGAGTGGCGGGCGATTGCACGTAACCGAAGAACCGCGGACTCCCGCTGTGACGGCACAGGTCTCGGATCGCGCGGCATTCCGCAAACACCTGTTCGACGCTGGCTCCCTCGCGCGGCAACTCCGAATGCAACTGGTCCGTGATGTCGATCGACGAAGATTGCGGAAAGATCGGAAGCTCGTTGGCCTTCGCTAAATAATCGTCGACGAATGCCTGCGCTTCTTTCGCGAACTCGCGCCAGACATCCGTGGGCAAATCAAGCGAAGACGCGCGCATCGACGCCCCAGCACTTTCGTCAGAATGCGCTCCGGCCAGACGGTCTTGTCGATCATTGTCTGTTATTTCGCTCATCTGGTTTTCCGTTTGCGTTTCAAACTATCACAGAAAAGGGGCAGAAGCCCGACCGTGAGGGAGGGCGTTTGATTTCGGCCGTGCTCAAGTAAGGCTTGAGCACACATGAGGCAGGAACGCCCTCCGTCACGGTCGGGCTTCCGCCCCGTGGCGCGACGCACCAACCAGCCCGCGATGTCAGCAACCGGAATGCCCGTTATGATAAACTGCGGTTCGTTAAATCCACCCAACCCGAGGACTCCTATGCCAATAGAAAGCGGCGCAACACTTGAAGGAACGGCTCGTTTCCGCGAACGTTTCGCCGGAAACTCCGCGCCCGGGCATTTTCGACTCGAACAGGATTTGTGGTTGTCTTCGATCGGAATCGGCAGTTATTTGGGCAACCCGGACACCGAGACTGACCGGCGATACGCCGATGCCGTCGCGCGCGCGGTCGAGCTGGGCTGTAACGTGATCGACACGGCGGCGAACTATCGTTTCCAGCGAAGTGAACGATCGATCGGCGAAGCTCTGAAGCGTTCGGTGCCGCGCGACGAGCTGGTCATCTGCACGAAAGGCGGATACGTACCGTTCGACGGCAAACCGCCTTTGAACGTTCGTAACTACATCGAAACGACTTTCGTCAACAAAGGCATCGCCGACTTCGCAGAGTTTGCGGGCGGCAGCCATTGCATGACGCCGAGCTACCTGCAGAATCAGCTTGACCAATCGCTGCATAACCTTGGGATCGACAGCATCGACGTTTACTACATTCACAATCCCGAATCGCAATTGGCTACTGTCTCGCGCGCGGAGTTTGAAGCGAGGCTGCGCGCCGCATTCGAACGGCTTGAACGAAACGTTGACGAAGGGAAGATCAGAACGTACGGCGTGGCGTCGTGGAACGGGTTTCGCGTCGCGCCGAGCGCGCGCGAGCATCATTCGCTGGAACGGATGGTCGAAATCGCGAACGAAGTCGGGGGCGAGAACAATAGCTTTCGATTTATCCAACTGCCTTTCAATCTGGCGATGCCGGAGGCTCTGGTACTTAATAACCAGCCGCTCGACGGCGAACAGGTTTCCGTCATCGAGGCCGCCAGTGCGCTGGCAATCACGATCGTAGCGAGTGCTTCGATTCTTCAGGGACGGGTTGCGCGCGGACTTCCTGATCACATACGCGAACCGCTGGGCTCGCTCGCAACGGATGCACAGACCGGGATTCAGTTCGTGCGTTCAACGCCGGGCATAACTACGGCGTTGGTGGGGATGAGCAGTTTGGAGCACGTCGACGAAAATCTTCAGTTAGTGAAGATTCCGCCTGCCTTGCCGGAAGACTTTCAACGAGTATTCGCAGCTCAGTAGCTACCGGGCTTTTTCCGGTTTCGTGTTGTTTCGGCTCGTTTTCGTGGTCGGTGTGTCCTTCTAAATTCCTAGACTTGAGTCAGTTCGAAGAAGGATACGAACCACGAAATAACACGAAGACGAATAAGAATCACACTAAGAAGCTTTTACATTGCGCGAACCCTTATGAGTACCGACGCCTCAACCACCGGCTCGCCAGCCGCTATGCATTCCTTCGCTGACTTCTGGCCGTACTACGTCTGCGAACACAGTCAGAAGGGTACGCGCGCGCTGCACTTCTTAGGTACATCTGTCGGGACGGCTTTGCTCATCGTGTTCATCTCGACCGGCAGTTGGCTTTGGATCCCGCTCGCGTTTGTCCCCGGCTATGCCGCCGCGTGGGCCAGCCACTTTTTCATAGAACACAATCGCCCGGCCACATTCAAACATCCGCTCTGGTCATTCATGGGCGATTACAAAATGATCGCGATGATGATCACCGGAAAGATGGAGCGCGAGGTCGAGCGTTGTCGTGACGAAAAGCTAAGAGCGTGACTGCCGGCCGTACTCGCTCTCATTTTCTCTCCTGCCGATCATCCCTGCGAGATTTGATCCTCGAACCGAGAACCGCTCCCGCTAGAAAACTGACTGAGGAAATGATCAGGGAACCAATACCCTGCTTTTTGGTGCGCGGCAGAACGCTATCGATTGCTGGGTCCGTTTCTTTCGGCTTAGTTGGCTTACCGATCTCGTGCTTCAGCTCATCGATTTCGCCCTGGTAAAACTTAAGATTGTGCTCGGCTTCGATCAGGTCTTCTTGAAAATGCTCTTTCGCGGTTCCGTGTTGGGCGGTTTTGTCTTTCAGTTCTTTTATGTATGACTTTACTCCAGCAAGTTGCTTTTCATAGCTGGACAACTGGTCTTCAAGTATTTCACGGTTGGCTTTCATCACATGTCTCCTTGTCGGGTTATTGTCCGACAAACTTCAATTTGTCGCACGGATCCCCCTCCCGAACGGAGGGGAGCTTCTTACTTCCCTCTTCCCGCCCCTCTCATATCCCCATAAAAACCATAGTCGGCGTTTGGCCCCGTCACCCGCAACACCCAGTGACGGAATTGATCGGCGCTGTCGCAGCCGTTGCCGCGCGCTTGCAGGACCAGATGATACGTTCCGCCCTCCGCCAGGCCCTTTGCAAAAATGCCAGTGCCTTTGACATCGCCCTCCAGCCGCCACTCTTTGTAAAGGACCGGTCCATTCGGCACGTTCTTTTGTTCCTGCAGATCGACTTTGAAATCGGTGTATGTCTTGGGAATGATCAACGTCAATTTACCAGTGCGGCCCTTGGCATTGCGAAAGGTGAGCTCCAAATTTTTATTACTCGGCAGGAACGAAAAGGTGTAGTCATAATCGGCTAACTCGATCCCTTTCGCGTCTTCCTCGAGGTCAGCCTCGGTGGCGTATAGTTCGGCTCGGCGGCCCATGCGAATTTCCTGCAAGACTCCGACTTCGTATTCTTCCAGCGCGCCGCTGTATTCGCGCCAGAGGCCGGGCTCAGCGCAGCAGGCGCAGGCGAGAGCGGAGGTAGGGGAAAGGAAAATAGCTGCTAGTAAGATCAGGGTCGATAGTCTACGGTTCATTCGTTTCTCCTCGTTGAGTTTGTACTAAAGCGATCTGAGTTATGCGTGTGCGATATTCGCGCTTCGCGCTCACGGCAGGCGAGCCGCCTGCGCTCCATCGGGCTTCAGTTCACTACAAAGCCTGTCAGCAGACTCAATGTTCCCGCTCCAAATATCACCCAGAACGGATTAATTTTGAATCGCAGCAGCACCGCTACGCAAAGGACCACGATGCCGAGTCCGACATAAGTGTGGATTCCCGCGCGGCCGATGCTCCACGCCGACGCCACCAGCAGACCCACCACGGCCGGCGTGACTCCGCGCAGAAATGATTGGACCATTCGATTCGCGCGAAACCGGCGCAGACTTGATCCCGCCGCAATCGTCATGATGAAGGCCGGAAGGTAAACACTGAGCGTTCCGACCAGTGCGCCGACCGTGCCTGAAACTCTGTATCCGATAAACGTAGCGGTCTTCAGCACCGGACCGGGCATGATCTGGGCCAGCGCCGTCGCGTCTGCGAATTCCTGATGAGTCAACCAATGCTGAGTCTCGACAATCTCGGCTTCGATCAGCGGGATCATGATATATCCGCCGCCGAATGTAACTGCCCCGATTCGAAGGAAGATAAACGCAAGAGTAGTCAGCAACCCGACCTTTGTGATGAGCGGCATCGCGATCGCCAACAACGCAATCGATTTCAAACGAGTCGAATTGGTGTTGTCATCGGGCTTCTTTGCTTGATCACCCGATGAAGCGCGTTCGATGTTATGCCGGCGCACTCGCTCGTCCGCCATCGCCCGGGTAAGGTAACCGCCGACAAAATTCTTTCTTTCGATCTCTTCAAGCCGCTCTCTGCGTCGCGCCGCGAGTCGTTGAATGCGTCGCCATCGTTGCCAGCGCTCTTCGCCGAACGAGTCCATGTAAATGCCGACTATCCCGGCGGCCAGCACTATCTCGATGACAGTCGCGTTCACGATCAGAACCGCCAGCGTGGACAGAACCGCCACGTACCACTGCCACGGTTTGGTAAGTGTGAGTCGTCCAACTCGCCATGCAGTTACAAAGATCAGGCCGACGACCGCCGCGTTTAAGCCAAGGAAAAGCAGGTCCATCTTTGGCAGCATTCGCAGATGCCGATAAAGAATCGCCAGCACGATCATCATCAACATCGACGGCAAAACGAAAGCCGTCATCGCCACCGTCGCTCCGCCGATGCCGCGCAGGCGAAGTCCGATATACGTTACGGCGTTGCCGGCGTTGGTGCCGGGAAGGCTCTGCGCCAGCGCGAAGGCTTCTGCAAATTCATGGTCGGTCAGCCAGCGACGTTTATGAACAACCATTGTGCGGATCTGCGCAATGACCGCGAGGCCGCCGCCGAATCCGGTCAAACCGATCTCGAGGAAAGACAAAAAAATACCGCCGAGAGTGGCAGTTCGCGAGATCCGTTTTAGTCGCCTTTGCCCATAGCGCACGCGGGTGCGCACCTGATGAGCCCGTTCTCGCGTGTTCTCCAGCACAATGGGGTGGAGTTTAGCATGTAAATATTTGTCAGTAGGTCAGCGAAGATTCGGCGAGTTTCGTGTGATTGATTTCTGTTTTTGGTTTCGTGCGATTCGTGGTCCGTACACTTGCTTATCGGCGTTGCTCGCGTCGAGTGTCCGAGGACGGCGTACGAACCACTAAGCACACGAAGACGAGCCGAAGGAACACGAAACAACGACGCAATTCGCTGTTAGCGTCGTTTGCAGATGCCATCTTTTGGCATAGGACCGGCAACTCAGTCAGACGCAGTCTGGCTGAGTTGAGCGCTTAGCTTAATGCCAAACCTCTCAACAAAACCCCAACCCCGTACGCCAACGCGGCGGCGACCGCGCCTACAAGCAGAGTCGTCATCCCGGATCGCCACCATGGAACCGTCGACCAGAGGCTCTTGATTGAACCGATGACAAAGAAAACGACGCCGGTCAGAATCGTCGCGATCAAGAATGCATTCGGCAAGTTGAGGATGAAGGGCAACAGCGGCGCCAGACCGCAAAGGATAAACGCGCTCAGCGTGCTATACGCCGCGAGCCACGGAGAACGAACCTCTTTCGGCAGCCCGTATTCCTCCGTCAGCATGGTACGAACCCAGCGCGACTTGTCCGCCGTTATCAGCTCAACCACTCGGTCCAGGTCTTCGCCTTCGAACCCTTTGCCCTCGTAAATCTGTCGTACTTCCTCCTGCTCGCCTTCGGGGTCGATTTCGATGTGTCGATGCTCAACCGCTTCGATATGCCTGAGCTCGTCCTGTTCCGCGCGCGTACCCAAAAAATTACCGGCCGCCATGGAAAACCCATCGGCCAGTATGTTCGCGATCCCGATTACGAGAATGATGCCCGGCGAAAGCTGAGCGCCGATCACGCCCGACACGACCGCGAAGGTCGTCACCGCTCCGTCGATCCCGCCGTAGATCCAATCGCGAAGATAGCTGTGCCGCGGTCCTTCGGCCAGCCGCTCACGAATCGCTTCTGGTGAATGTTCATGCTCCATCGGCTTTCCGCGACCGCACGACTTCAACCGAGCAATGCGCGCGAGCCGCGACCGCGGCGGACACGCTGCCAAGCAAGAAGCGAGAGAACTTGCTGCTGAATCCGGTCGAGCCGAGAAAGATCGAATCGGCTCCCCACTTTTCTGACTCTTCGACCAGGATCTGTTTTGGGTCTCCGGAGTGAACCAACGAAGTGGCCTTCAAACCTGCCGAACTGAGTTTATCGACCGCGCTCTTCAGAGTTCGTTGCACCCATTCGTCGTCGTCATTTCCCGAATCGATCCACTTTGCGACCTGCGGAATCAGTCGTCCAATTGATGCGGGGACCAGCGGGTCTTCGACCATGATCGCAAGCGCTTCGCTGCCTTCGGGCCATGCGCGTGATGCTACAGCCTGAACGGCAAGCGTCGATCCGGGCGAACCGTCTACACAAACAGCAACGCGCACGGTGGATCGCTCGACATCGATTCGTCCGCGCGCGATCCGAACCGAACATCTCGACTCGTTCAGAGTTTTCTGCGACACACTTCCCAGCACCAATCGCCCCATCGCCGAGTGGCCCTGCGATCCGACTACGATGAGGTCGGGATGCCAGCCATCGGCTCTGCTGATGATCTCCCAGGCGGGCGAGCCGGACACCACCTCGACATCCACCTTCCAATCCGGGAAGTTTGCCAGCACACGTTCGCGCGCGCGCTCTGCCATCGCACGAGTTTCTTCAACTATCTTTGCGTGCCTGGCAAGAACTCTCTGGACCTCGACAGGCACTTTTGTTTCTTCGATTTCTTCAGGAGAGTCGAAAGCCGAGGGCGTTGGCATCCAGACCTCAGTCACAGACATGATCAACGCTTCGACATCTTTACGAGGAAGGCCTGCGAGTTGTAAATCATCAAGCGCGGCATCAGCACAGTTCGATCCGTCATAAGCAATAAGTAGTTTGGTCATCTCAGTCCGCTCCGTTTTTTGCGATTACGGATGTTATACCAGATTGGTGATCAAAGTTAGGTGTGGACGGTTCCCGCAAAGGCGCTAAGGCGCTAAGAAAACCAGATAGGTCGGAGATGTTGAGAGTCCTTCGTATCCCTTTGCGCCTTTGCGCCTTTGCGGAAACCTACGCTTTCGTCTTATGCGGAATTGCGAATTGTTAGCGAAGCTAGAAAACCGAAAACCCGCGCGGTGGGGCTGGGACTCGCGCCGCGTCTTCCGGACTTTGCGCGCGCCGGCGCAGCAACTCTAACTTCAGGCTTTCTTCCCCACGCCGCATTGTCCATTTGTGGTTCGAAGCGAAAATCGGTTTGAGCAGAAACGACAGCATTCGAATGAAAGCCTTGTTTGCCAGTATCCGCCAGTCGTATGTGATGTCTACAAACTCGCCGTCCTGCTCGAATGTCCATTCGCCTCTGCCTTCCAAATCGCCGGTAGCCTCCATCGTAAAACCGTTTGGCGACCTCGACGAGATAGTGCGGAAATTCAATCGCAACGTATACGGCAGCCACCCCTTCGCTCGCAGGCTGATCAGCTTGCCTACACCGCCATCCCCTCCATCGCTGTCCGGTTCCAACTCCTTGACTTCCAGATAGACCGACGGCCACCAACGCGGCAGATCTTTCGCCTCCTCAAGAATCGCGGAAACCTCGTCGACAGTTCCCTCGACTCGCCATCGATCCGCAAAATGATATTCGTTGGTTGCCATCTCCGGCTGGTCCGCGAAGTTAGTAGCCTTCGGTCAACGCTTCGCTCCCGAGCGAAAGGATCTCTTCATGGATGGCTCGCCGCTCGACCAGAAGTTTCTTGAAGAACCACCGACGGGTAATAAAGAAAGCAAGCGAGCGCGCCCCGGCCACGAACTGATCGAGCTCTTCCCAGAATCGCACCGCGGCATAGCCGGACAACGGTACCAGGACCAGCGCTGCGACGGCCCATCTCCAATCCAGCCGCCACCAGAGAAGCACGGCGATCGCGATCCACGTGATCGGAAAGAGCAGCGCGGCCGCGAGTATCTTGATGGTCGAGACAACGTCGTCGTAGCTTTGCGAAAATTTGACCGCGAAATATCCGGAAAGTTTGTAAGCGGGATAATGAACGACGGTTCCGAGCGCCGCGAAAGGCAGGACGAGCAGGAAAAGCAAAACCCGTGTTATCGCGTAGATCGCCAACTTGCCGGCCGAACCCGGCGCAGAAAGGTCTTCGGGATCGATTCCGATTTGATGTAGCTCTTCTTCGTATCGAGTTATCCGAGACGTTAACGCGGCAAGTCGCTCCGGCGCTCGCGCGCGCAGCGATGCGTAGCCTTCGATGAACCTTCGTCGAATCTCAAACTCGCGCGCTAGGTTTGGTTCGTCGCCCTGATCCAGCTCGGACGAGAAAATTCGTTCCGCTCTGGCGATCGTGTGGAGCGCTTCGTCGTGCTCCGCGTTCAGCACAACTTCGCGAAGCGCGCTTTCGATTCGGCCCGACACTTCGCTGACAATCGCCCTCGGCGGCTCGCCGTCTTCATCCAGCGTTACCGGTTCGATCTTAATCGGTTCGCCAAAGTACAGAAGCGCCGAGCTGCGAAACGTGGTCTTCGCGGTGTAGTACAAACCGCACGGCACGACACGCAGATTCAAATTTCGATTGCCGGACGACGCTGCGCCGAGCGCGATCCGTGCTGCACCGCTCTTAAGCGGACGCAAACGCGGTTCGTTGTGCGAAACGCCTTCAGGACAAATCGCGATCGCTCCTCCGCTCTTTAGTAACTCGCGGCACTTCTGGAACGTCTCTCGATTGCGCGACGTGTCTTCGCCTTCATCCTGTTTGCGATAGACGGGAATTGCATCCAGCGCGTTTACGAAGATCTTGATGACGGGCATTTTGAAGAGCGTCGATTTCGCCAGGAACGAAACCGGGCGCGAGGTGAGGCAAAGGATAAAGACAGGATCGACCAGTCCGTTGGGGTGATTGAGCACGAACATCACCGCGCCGCGATCGGGTACGCGTTCGAGTCCGGCGATTTCGATGTGACGAAAGAAGACGCGCAACATCAGGCCAAGCAGCGCTACAAGTGCGCGGCGAAAGGCGGATGATTTTCGTTCCGGGATTTCGCTGGAGCTGTGGGACATATTCGCCGTGAACGTTAGCGCTTCTTGCCGGTCTTCTTCTTTCCTGCGGATGCGATGTCGGTTTGTTTCTTCGCAGACTTCGATGCCTTCGGCTTGGCCGGCTTCGAGTTCTTTGGCTTTGGCGGCTTCGAGTTCTTTGCCTTTGGCGGCTTCGAGTCTTTTGATCGACCCTGCTCGGGATATTCATCGAACTTGCCCGTGATGATTCCGGTGGCGCGTCCGATCGCAAGTCCGCCGTGATGTCCCTCGTGATCGTGTTTGTCTTTGCTCTTCCTGGCCATCGGCATTCCTCCTTGACCAATTTCGGCGGAGAATAGCACAAAAGCAGGAGTCAGGAGTCAGGAGACAGAAGTCGGAAGTTTTGTTCTTCGCCAAACTTGTGTCTTTCCTCCCGAGTCTAGCGTCCCCTGACATCTAACGTGTGTCGTCTCCCTCCTGACTCCTGCCTCCTGCCTCCTGTCTTCTGACTCCTGTTTTTAGTACCATTTCAGACGCCGTGATTGATGTGAAGGAAAACGACAAAGAAAATTCGCAGCCGTCCTATCTTCGTTTGCTGAAGACCAGCGAGCTGCTCCGTCGCGTCGAGGCGCTTGAAGCGATGCTCGCGGCGTGTAACATCTGTCCACTCGATTGCGGAAACAATCGTTTGGAGGAACAGCTTGCCAGATGCTTTTCGGGCCGGTTGCCGATCGTTTCGTCTTACACCGCGCACTTTGGCGAAGAGCCTGCGCTGGTGGGAACGCATGGCGCTGGAAACATCTTTTTCGGCAACTGTAATTTGCGATGCGTCTATTGCCAGAATTATCAGATCTCGCAAACCCACAAGGAACAGATCAAGAATCAGATAACGCACGAGCGTCTGGCGGACATGATGCTGGAGTTGCAGGAGCGCGGGTGTCATAACATCAACTTCGTTTCGCCCACGCATTTCGCGCCGCAGATGGCGCGCGCGATTCTTATCGCCGCGGAGCGCGGGCTGCAACTTCCCATCGTTTACAACACCAACGCTTATGATTCGGTCGAAGTGCTAAAGCTGCTGGACGGCGTGGTCGACGTTTACCTGCCCGATCTGAAATACGCAGAAGACGAAGCCGGATACGATTATTCGAAAGTCAGAAATTACACGTCGCACGCACGTCGTGCACTAGCCGAGATGTACCGGCAAATGGGCGACCGGCTTTCGTTTGGTGCTGACGGTCTGTTGAAGCGAGGGTTGGTGATTCGTCTGCTCGTCTTACCGAATGATCTCGGTGGAACACGTGAATCGTTGCAGTGGATTGCGGAAGAACTGAGCCCGCGCGTGGCGGTCTCGATGATGGCGCAGTATTACGCTACGAATCGTGCGGCGAGCGATCCGCGTTACACATTGCTTTCGCGTCGAATCAGCGAATCGGAATGGCTGCGCGCGTTGTCGGCGCTGGACGAACTCGGGATGGAAGAAGGATGGATGCAGGAGTATGATGGCGCGGCCCATTATTACCGTCCGGATTTTTCTGACACCAACAGACCATTCAAAGATGTGCGGGATTTTGAATAGCACGGGGTATGTCGAAAAGGCAGCCGCGTAGCGGCGAATTAATACCCCAAACCAAACAATGCAAACTTCCAATCAGCAGTCCCCTTCCCACAACGGAAACCACGTCGGAGACATGGCGCCAGACTTCGCTCTGCCGGACGCGACCGGAACCGAATGGCGATTGTCTGAACAGCGTGGAAAGGTCGTCGTGCTTCTTTTCTATCCCGGAGACGAAACGCCCATCTGCACTCGGCAAATGTGTTCTGTGCGCGATCGTTGGCAAGATTACGAAGCAACCGGCGCCGAAGTTGTAGGCGTCTCGATGGACAGCGCCGAGTCGCACGAAAAGTTTGCCGAACATCACGAATTGCCTTTGCGTCTTTTAGCGGACACCGGTGGCGCCGTGTCGAGGGCCTACGACGCTGTGTCCTGGCTTCCCGGCCGCTCGGCCCGCGCGGTCGTGGTCATCAACCCGGCCGGCGTCATCAGCTATCGCAAGGTGCAGTCGCTAAGTTTGTTCCGACCCAAGGACGACGACGTGATCGATGCCATCCGGGACGCGAGCGCGGGAGGTCAGGTGGCTGCGCGACAGTAGGGGCACTACTCGTTTATGATATAGATCAATCAGATCTATCGAGGAGAAATCGGTCATGGGTGACAAGATAAAGTGCGCGCGATGCGGCGAGAAACGGCCGGCTTTGGGTAACGCGCCGGTGCCAACTGAGTTGGGTCAACGAATCGCCGAAACTACGTGCGCCGAATGCTGGAAAGCCTGGCTTTTGAAGCAAAGCCAGCTAATCAACCATTTCGGGCTGGACCTTTCAAACCCGGATACACATCAGTTTTTGTTCGACAATATGAAGCTTTTCTTCTTTAACGAAGGGGTCCAGATCGCCGAGATCGATACCACTAAGGAAGGCTCGGTTAAATGGTGAGATCGCGGGCCGCTCGTCATCAAAGGCCTTGCACGGTGGCTGCGAATCAATGTACTATCCACGCATTCCCACGGTAAGTCAGATGGGTAAGTCTTTTTCAAGTCTTCCGCAATAGCATTTCGTTAGCGTTCGATTCGAACAAGTAATTCAAAACGAACTCAGGAGAAAATTATGAAATTGAAGCTGGCAGCGCTGCTGTCTCTTATGATCCTCGGATTGGCCGGATGTAGCGCCGACTACAAAACCGCGAATTCGAACACGCCGGCGGCGAATACCAGCACCGCAACGGCCCCCGCGACGCCTCAAAGTAACCCCAACATCGTCGAAGCCAGCGCCAACCCGACCGACAAAACCGGCGGCACCAAAGAGGGCTGCAAGTGTTCGGCAGCGGGCATGGCCTGCAATACCAAAGAAGGCGAGAAGGGCTGCTGCGGCGGTAAGGACGGAAGTTGCTCAGCCAAACGCGAAGGAATCGCGGACTGCTGTTCGGGTGACAAAGATGGCGGCGCATGTTGCTCGACTGCTGGTAAGGTCAGTGCGATGACCGATCACAAGGATATGAGTAAAGACAAAGCTGCGGATAAAGCACCGGCAGCCGAGGCGCCTGCGAAGAAATCGTAAATTTACAAATTAAGTTTCACCTCAATGAGCGATCACAACCTTTACTGGTTTGATCGCTCATTGTTCTTGCGCGCTATCCTTATCCTGATTTACTATCCACGCGGCGTTTATCCCCTTAACATTTTGCTCGATGCATGAACCCGCGACTGGGTCACAGGCGTTTTGTCTGAAGTTGCGATGCGCGGATGCCCTTCTGCGATTTTCGACTTCAGGAAGTCACACGATCACAGGGAGGAAGAAGATGAAGAGTTTTAGACTTGGAGTTTTACTAGCTGGAATATCGATGTTGGCGCTGGCCGCCGGTTGTTCGGAAACGGCAAATAACAGTAACGCGAATGCAAACCGAGCCAATGCGAATGTCAACGCAAACATGTCTCCGGCAAACGCCAACAACAACGCGAATGCCAATTCAAACAGCAACCGCGGCCTGACGCGTGAAGAGTTTGAAAAGGACGTAGACAAGTACACCAAACAGGCCAAGGACCTCGGCCGCAAGGTCGGCGCAGGCGCGAACGATGCCTGGATTTGGGCTAAGACACGCAGCGTGCTGACAACCGCAGACGATCTGCGCGATTCGACGATTAATGTTGATGTCAATAACGGCGTGATCACGCTGACCGGCACTGTGGCCACCCAGGAACAGGTTAAGAAGGCTGACGAGTTGGCCAAGGGGATCGAAGGACAGCAAGGCGTACAGAACAAGTTGCAGGTTGCGCCCGGAGGGGCCAACGGAAACGCGAATAGATCGAATAGCGGAAAACGCCCGTAGCGCTGCGCTGAGTTTAGTGCGGCGACATTGAACGAAAACCTCAAGTTATGGAAACTCGCAGTCAGGAAGGGGGCAAGCGTCCGCGCGCCCCCGCCTAAGATACAAACCCATTCAACATCCATGAAAACTTGAGGTCGACAACATCGCGTTGCGTACCAACCCAGCCTGGAGCGGGGGCGCGCTGCGCTTGCCCCCTTCCCGACTGCGTTTGCACCAGCGGCGACTTTCACCAAAAAATCCATGCTAAACACCAATCGACATATTGCCATCGCGCTTTCGCTCTTGATCGCGCTGATCGTTCACGCCACTGGCCCGGTTGCGCGAGCACAACTCAAAGCGATGAACACGGTGGACGTTTACGCGATCACAAACGCGCGAATCGTTCCCGTATCGGGCCCGGTGATCGAACGCGGAACCGTAGTCATACGCGACGGACTGCTGACCGCCGTCGGTGCAAACGTCGTCGCCCCGGTCGACGCGCGCGTCATTGATGGCACTGGTCTGACCGTCTATCCGGGGCTAATCGATTCAAGCTCAAGTCTGGGCATCCCTTCACCGGCTCCCTCGCCTGCGCGTGGAACCGGTGGGTCGGCGGCTTTGAGCGCCATCACATCTCCGAACTCAGCGAATCCGGCCGGACTTCAGCCTGAAATTTTGGCGGTCGATTTCATACGTCCCGGCGGAGATCAAATCGATGCCGCCAGGAATGCCGGCATCACCAGTGTTTTGACCGCGCCGCGAGAAGGAATATTTATTGGACAGTCAGCGCTTATCAACCTGGCCGGCGATTCGCCGCAGCAAATGATCGTTCGTTCGCCGGTCGCGCTTCACGTTGGCTTTACTCCACTTCGCACCGGCACTTATCCGGCTTCGCTGATGGGAGTCTTCTCGGCAATCCGGCAGATGTTGCTGGACGCCGGACGATTGCGCGAAGCTAATCAGATCTACGAGCGAAACCCGCGCGGCTTACGTCGTCCGGTCCAGGACAAATCGCTGATCGCGCTTTTCCCTGTACTGGCTCGAGAAATGCCGGTGGTGATGTACGCAGACACCGAACGCGAGATACGACGCGCGCTGGACCTGGCGACCGAATTCAATCTGCGGGCGATCATCGCCGGCGGGCTTGAAAGCTGGAAAGTGACGGATCGATTGCGCGATCGCGATGTGCCTGTTCTCTTGTCGCTAAATTTTCCAAAACGGACGACCGCCGAGGTTCCTGAGGCTGATCCGGATTCGTTGCGCGTTCTGCGACAACGAGTCGAAGCGCCGAAGAACGCGAGCCGGCTGGCTGCAGCGCGTGTGCGTTTCGCTTTTCAGTCCGGTTCGATGACAAGCATGGCCGACTTCATCGCCAACGCGGCCAGGACAATCGACGCCGGTCTCGCGCGCGATGAAGCTTTGCGCGCAATGACGATCCGCGCCGCAGAAATTATTGGAGTCAACGATCGCCTCGGCACGATCGAAGTAGGCAAGATCGCAAATTTGACGGTTACGCGTGATGATATTTTTGATAAGGCGTCACGCGTCGCCCACGTCTTTATCGACGGGCGGCCGATTGATCTGAAACCTGCCGCTGCAACTACCGCCGCGGGCGGAGCGGCTACAGTCGTTTCGGGCAGCTGGGTTTTGAAGATCAAGTCCGCCGACGGTCGTGAGGAAACCGCGACTCTCAGTTTGCAGCAGCAGGGAGCACGGCTCAGCGGAAGCTTACAAGGTGACCTTGGGCCAGTGCAGATCTCCGGCGGCTCGATCGACGAGGCGGGCAACTTCCGTTTCACCGCTCCGGTAACGTTTGGTGGAACGACGTCGGAAGCGACCTTCACCGGCAAGATTACCGGCAATCAATTGACCGGCACCGTGCAGACGGTTGGGCGCGATCCGGCCACACTTTCCGGCACAAAGCCGGGAAGCTAGAAGGCCGGTCCGCAATCCATCACGTCGAGACTGGATTCGCGTCAAGCGCCAACGGCGCCGACACAGAATTCTCCTGGAGAGATAAATGAGAAAGTTACTTGCAACCATCCTGGCGTTTTCGCTCTTTGGCGTAGCGGTCGGACAGCAGCGCCGAACCGCCGCCGTCGAAGCCGAAACCCTGATTCGCAATGGCACGGTTTTGACGGTATCGCACGGCACGCTTCAGAACACCGACGTTCTGATCCGGCGCGGAAAGATCGCGGCGATCGGTCCGAACCTTACGGCAACGTCCAACGCGCGCGTCATCGACGCAACGGGAAAATTTGTCTTGCCGGGAATCATTGACTGTCACTCGCACGCGATGATGGACGCGGTTAACGAGCTGACGTACTCGGTAACCTCGATGGCGCGCATACGCGACGTGTTGAATCCGACCGACGAAGCCTTGTACCGAGCGCTGGCCGGCGGCGTTACCACGCTCAATCTGCTGCACGGCTCGGGGAATGCCATCGGAGGGCAGAATTCGGTCGTCAAGATTAAGTACGGCCGTCCTCTCGAAGACTTCATTTTTCCCGGTGCGCTTCCCGGAATTAAGTTCGCGCTCGGCGAGAATCCGAAGCGGACCAACTTTCAAGCTCCAAATCAACCGCGTCGATATCCGGCCACGCGAATGGGAGTTGAAGAAGTGATCCGCGATGCGTTCGTACGCGCGCGCGATTACAGAGCGAGTTGGGACGATTACCGAACGCGTTCAAAACGCGAGCGAAACCTGATCCCGCCGCGCCGCGATCTCGAACTGGAACCGCTGGTCGAGGTGCTCGAAGGAAAAAGACTTGTTCACGCACATTGCTATCGCGCGGACGAGATTCTGATGCTGATCAAGGTGGCGGAGGAATTCGGTTTCAAGATCCGAACTTTCCAACACGTGCTCGAAGGCTACAAAGTCGCGCCCGAGATCGCGCGACACGGTGCGGGCGGGTCGCTCTTTGCCGACAGTTGGGGATACAAGATCGAGGCCTACGACGCGATTCCCTACGCGGCCGCGATCATGATGCGCGCCGGAGTGAACGTTTCGCTCAACTCTGATTCGGACGAGCGCGTTCGTCGTCTTAACATCGATGCGGCGAAAATGATGCGCTACGGCGATTTGACCGAAGAAGAGGCGTTGAAACTCGTGACCTGGAATCCGGCGTGGCAGTTGGGAATCCAGGACCGCGTGGGTTCGATCGATGTTGGCAAGGATGCTGACATTGGTATCTGGACCGGCCATCCGCTAAGCGTATATTCAAGAGTCGAAACTACGCTGGTCGACGGCGAGATTTTCTTCGACCGTCAGCGAGACGCAGCGCACCGAGCTGAGTTGGAACGCGAACGGACTGAACTCTTGAAAGCAGAACCCAACCGTGCGCCGGCACAGGGAACGTCACCGGCGCGACCGCGCGAAGCACGTCCTGCCTACGGATTGGATGACGATCATTGGTACGGAGGGGACAACCAGCGATGAGATTCAATCAGGAGATTCACTTCAACTTGATAGCAAAGCTCAGAAATCTCTTTTGCTCGGCTCTCTGCCTTTGCCTGTTGACGGCGTCTGTTTCCACATCGGCTCAACAGATTGGAATCCCGACTCTTCAAAACGTAAACGGCGAAGCGGGAGACTTTGTCATTCGCAATGCTCGAATCGTGACCGTGGCCGGGCCGGTGATTGAAAGCGGCGACATCGTTATTCGCGACGGCAAGATCGCCTCAGTCGGAACAAGCGCGACAGCCCCGCCCGGCGCGCGCGAGATCGATGCTCGTGGCTTGACCGTTTATCCAGGCATGATTGACCTGGGCACGTCCATGGGCCTGGCCGAAATTTCCAGCGGCGCTCCGGGCACGATCGATACTTCCGAATTGGGCGAGATGAGCCCAAACGCGCAGGCGATCGTCGCCATCAGCCCGCACAGCGCACACATTGGCGTGACTCGTGTCGCGGGCGTGACTACCGTTCTTTCTTTGCCGACGGGAAATGTAATTTCGGGCCAGGCTGCGTTGATCAATCTGCGCGGATCGACGCCCGGCGAAATGGCCGTGGTTCCCTCGGCCGCGCTGGCGGTTAGCTTTCCACGGGTAAGCACGACCAGCTTTGACGCGTTGTTCAATCAGCAGGAAGTGAACATCAACGAGGCGCTCAAGACCCGCGATGCGCAGCTCGAACAACTTCGAAAAATCCTGCGCGAAGCCGAAGCCTACGGGCGCGCGCACGATGCGTATGCCCGCGACAACACGCTTCCGCGGCCGAACGGCTCTGTGATTTTGGCGGCGCTGGTTCCCTTTGCTCGCGGCGAGCGACCGGTGATTTTTCGCGCCGACCGCGAAGTCGATATTCGCGCGGCGGTGCGGTTCGCCCTTGAGATGAAACTGAAGCCGATAATTCTGGGCGGCGATGACGCCTGGAAGGCCGCGGCGTATCTGAAGGAAAACAACGTGCCGGTGATCGTGACGGGAGTGCTCGATTTGCCTGCCCGCGAGGATGACTATTACGACGCGCTCTACGAAAACGCCGCCAAGCTGCATCGAGCCGGTGTGACTTTCTGCATCTCGACCGGTAGCAGCGGCGCCGGTGTCCGTGATCTTCCTTTTCATGCGGGGATGGCCGCCGCGTTTGGATTGCCGCCTGACGAGGCGCTGAAGGCTACGACGATTTATCCCGCGCGGATAATCGGCGTCGCGGATAATCTGGGAACGATCGAGCCGGGCAAGGTCGCCAATCTGGTCATCACCGACGGAGACATGCTCGAAGCGCGAACTCACGTTCGGCATCTGTTCATCGACGGGCGTTTGGTCCCGCTTGTGAGCAGGCATACGCAGCTTTACGAACAGTTCAAAGATAGGAAATAGAACTCTGAATGCGTTCGGAGGCAATCACGCTCGGCGGACCCAAAACCGCTGAGCGTTTCTTTTAGCATTCGACTGTAGAGAATCACGCAGTCGGGAAGGGGACCCTGTCCCTGCTATGGACTCGCTGTCGCTCAATATTACGATTTTCTTTTCCTGGTGGGTGAAGAGTCATGCATCTTAGGCGGGGACAGGGTCCCCTTCCTGACTGCGCGTTTACAATGACGTTGTCGGCATTCAACTTTTCAATGCGACGGGCATCCGTTTCCATCTGAGAATCACAATGAACTATTTCGAATTCGCTGCGCACCTGGCGTCTATCCTGACCGCGATAGCCTACCTGGTGAAAGACATTCTCTGGCTTCGCTTCCTGACCGTAATCGCCTGCATCGCCGGCATCATCTTCAACTATTTCGTCCCCGCCACACCGCTTTGGGTTGTTATCTACTGGAACGTTTTGTTCATGGCGATCAACATCGTCCAGATCGGAATCATCTTCAAAGAACGGAGCGAGGTCACCTTTAGCGAAGAAGAACGAGAGCTGTACGAGACGCTTTTCAAGAACTTTGCGCCTTTCGAATTTATGAAGCTGCTCCGTGTGGGCAGTTGGATGGATGCCAAGAAGGACCAATTGCTGGCGGTAGAAGAGAAGCGGCTGGATCGAGTGATGTTGATCTACAACGGCCTGGTAAACGTCGAGTCCGACGGCCAATCGATTGCGCAGCTGAAGGACGGCAGCTTCATCGGCGAGATCAGTTTCCTGACCGGCGGCACAGCGACGGCGACCGTACGGGCGGTCGAACCGACGCGCTATCTTTCGTGGGCCAAACCGGAGCTCAGCAAATTATTGAATCGAAACCCGAGCATGCGATTCGCGATGCAAACCGTCATCAGCACGGACCTGACAAAGAAGCTCATGCACCGGCCGACTGGCGCAACGCTGGCGTGAGAGGGTGAATGGTAATTGGTGAATGGTAAATCGTGATTGGTAAATAGTGAATCGTGAATCGTAAATAGTGATTGGTGCATGGTAACTGGAAGCGAGAAGTTAGAGACGTTTGGTTGGTAACGAGCGACTGATCCGACCACGTTCAACCATTTACCATTCACTATTCACGATTCACTCTTTAGTTATCTCCAAAATCACCATCGCAACGTACGGCAGGAAAAACGAAACAAATCCAAGAATAATCGGCCATCCGCGCACGACTTTGTTCTTGTAGCGTTCCTCTAATGGCCGGATAACCGGCGCTCCGCGATCGAGTCCGACAAACCGCGCAATCCAACCCCCGTCGTACAGCATAACGACTTCCTGCAACTCGCCGGTTCGATCATGAGCCTTAATCAACTGCGAGTAGAGTTTTGCATATTCGCTAAACGCGGTCACAAACGACGTAACGAAGAGCAGAAGCCATAACGAGGCTCCGCCGTACCCGCTCCAAACCGACATCATGTAAGGAAGGCTGCCACCCACGAAAAGCGGAATCGCAAAGACCAGGATAAAAACGATCATCTTCCAGCCATCTTTGCTGCGCGCTTTGATGATTGCCGCCGCGAGCGTCCCAAGCACAAATGCTCCTACTTCGACCGCAGCGTCCTCGGCGAAAAAGAGCCAGATGCTCTTGCCTCCGAACAAATACACGCTAACCGCGATCTGTATGGGAACTGCCAGTATGACAATCAGTGCGCCTGAAAGAGACCTTGTCAACGCGTAGCCGTTGGCGAGATAGAGTCCGTACATCAGCGCTGGAGCCATCCCCGCAATCATGACCACCTGCGCGAACTTAATTCCGTGTAGTTTTCCGGCGGACAAAACTGCCAGTGCTGGCAGCATCAACAGGTAGGAATAGTGCGCCCACATCAACAGGCGCACAATTTTGTCAGTGCGCGAACTCACTTGTCGCAAGGGGCGCTGACCGAATCGGAGATTCCCCGAGTAGCGCAGACAAGGAACAGCTTCCAGTTTTCGATCGGTGTTCGCTCGACCGTCAGGTGGCTGGTCAGGTAAGCGAGCCGTTTCGTTTCCGGTCCTTTACCAAGCGAGAATTTCTCGTTCAGATAGTACGGCGGGATCGCCTGGTAATAGAGAACCGCGCGGACCGAAACCGCGCCGCGAGTGAAGTCGTTGAGCGGAATGCGATACGTGACCGTGTCCGAACCGCTCGATCCGGCCGGATCGTTCGTCACATATTCCGGATCGCGTTCGGCTTCGCCGTGTGGTCCGCTGACTTCAGCCATCGGCCCGTTTGGCCGCCAGCCTTTTGGCAACAGCCGGTTGTTCTTGATGTGCTTGTCGGTGCCGACAAAGCTGGTGTTTATTTTTCCATTGACGTTGGCCATCAGCTCTTCGTAAATCTGCACCTGTCCTTCATCGGAGATGATCTCGTGATGCGGCTGAAATACCTGCTTCTTTGTGACAGGGTCGTAGAAAAACTCGGTCGGCAGGATTTCATCGCTCGTCCCCCGGACGATAGCTCCCACGCTGTTGGTTCTGCCCGACGCCCAAACGACTTTCCCTTCTCTGTCCAGCGCTTCAAACGTGATGAAGGCGCGGCGAAATGCGACGCCGGATGGAAGGCTATGTCCCGCTAAATTCTCGACCCGGACCGTGGCCTCAAAGTGATTGTTAGTTTGCTTAAGATCTGAAACCTGGATCTTCGCGGTTTCCTGTCGAGCGAGTTTGTAGCTCGAACTCTGCGCAGTTATCAGCCCAAGCGTTCCGTCGGCATACATATAATCTGCGGTCCGAATGCCCAGAATGTCCGGAAACTGCTGGAACATCATGGTGCCGAACTGATTGATGCCGATCAATGTGTGACGCGAAAATTTGTCGCGCACAGTCAGAGTTATGTCCTTGTCCGGCGCTCGATGATCGGCGTATGGAAAGTTGTTGTCTTCGATGTTTGCGACACGAAAGATCAGCTGGCGATCGTTGAACGAGGTCTGCATATGGCAGTCCTGACACGTTCGCACGGTCTGCGGGTTTACCGGTTTGATCTCGTTTTGATAGACGCTGTTGAGCCATTCCGGATAAGTCGTCTGCTCGTAAAATTCTTTCGGTTTGCCGTTCTTGTCTTTGACCTGGTTTCCGTTGCTGTCGAAAACCGGCAGGACCACGGTGTGGCAACTGCCGCACATCGCCGATGACTTGATGTGCTCGCCGTATTGCGGCGTGATTCCCATCGCGTTTTTCATCGGAAGCGTCGCGACTTCTTCATACGGACCGTTGACGATATTGAATGGGTCAAGTTTGAACTGACCGGTAAACGTCTCGGGCTTGCCCAATCCTTCCTTCGACATTTGATGACACGCCACGCACGAGATGCCGTCGCGGGCCAGCGATCCGTACTTGCCGTCCGGATCTTCGGGCAACTCGTAAACCATCCCGTGCTCGAACGGCTTCTTCTTATCAAGCTCGATCTGTCGCTGGCCCATGACTCCGTGACAGCGGTAGCAGGTGTTGTCAAAGAAACTCGCCTGCTTCGGATAGAGAGCCTTTTCCGATTCGAGTTGCGCGTGGAATATCGGATCGCGACCCGCTAAGCCCATCATCGACGCGCGCCATTCCGTGTAAGGCGAAAGGTTGATCGGCTTCTTCTTTGGGTCTTCAAATAGAAACGCCATATTCTCGGTCGAGGCCGAGTGACAACCGATGCACTGGCTCGACGTAAGAAAACCCGTTGGCCCACCAGGGCCCGGGACGACGTGATCGAGAGTCTCGCCGGGGAATTTCTTTACGTCGTGCACGGGAACGACATTCAGACCGCGATAAAGCTTTAAGAAGTTCGGATCGGGCGCTTTTCGTGGAGAGGGAAACGGCCCGCCGACCACCTGCTTCGTCTCGGCGACTTGCTCGTGGAAATCTTTCTTAACCGGCGGAGGTTGCGGCTGCATCGTCGGCGACTGAATCAGAAAAGAGATCGGATCGCCTTCGACGTTCTTCAGTGCGGCGAACGTCGATTCCTTCTCGGCCGACGCATGACACCTGAGACAGTAAAGCCCAAAACCGGAGTCCGGATAATCGATTTCAGGATTTTGCGGCGCGTATCCGGGAGCGTGATACGACCAGTACCATCCATCGAACGAACCCTTGTTGTCTTTGACCATCACGGTCCAGCCGGAAAGCGTTGCGTCCTGTTTGGCGGGAGCCGGGAACATCTCCTTGATGATCATTCCGCCGTCGGGTATCTCGCCTTCTCTGTTCTTAACCTTCATCCAGTGCCAGACTTCGGGCGAGTAGTAAATCTTCACCGCCGGATGCGTGCCGAACGACGCGCCGCCGATAAACGGCCCGGTGTTGCGAATCCGGTTGTCGGCGATCCAGTTTTTGTAGCAACCCTTTTCGAGAAAAGCGTAGAGCATCGCTTCGTATTTCTTCGGATCTGTCTGGCTGGGGTTAGGAAGCGGAAACTTGATGTCGCAAGTGCCGGTTTGAGCGACGGTGGTGCTGTTCGCAAAGCCGATATTGCGTTGCGCCGCGGCGCGGACGCCGAGGAAACACGCGAGCGATGCAAACACGATCACGATCGACAACCGACAGATGCCAACGTATTTCATACGTTCTCCGTTGCAGACAAAACCGCGGGATGAAATATCAAAAGTGAGTTAAATGCTTTTGGTCCACCGAGGCGAGGCGCGGCAAACAGAATTGAATCCAGGGCGGTCACATACTAAAACACAACAGAGGATTTGAGAAGAGATTCGATTTTGTGGGCCAATAAATGTCCGACAACTTCAGTTTGTCGAATAGAGTGATCGGTGTTCACGAAGATGCCAGCATCCAATTTCATCACCATGCAGTCAGGACGGGACCCTGTCTCCGCTTCTGCTTTTTTTCACTCAAGGTACTCCCGGACTACCGAGCTTGCCTTGACGCCATTCAGCGGGGGGCATAGAGCAACAAGCAACAAACCGTCGCTCCGTTAATGTCCGGCTTCTTTCTTTCTAACGCGGACACTAAGCCGAGTTGGCATAGATTGACACCCTCCGTCAATGCGAGTATAAGCTGCCTTATCAAAGCGTTTATCTCCAGCACAAACCTCACTCCCCAGAGAAGTTTGTTCTACTCAGTCGAGCCAACACGTTCACCAGCATGAGATCCCCATCTATGAGTGTCCACCCTTAATCCACATGAGGGGAACACAGCGTCATGGACAAGGTGACCATGAATCGAAAAGAGATTTACTTGTCACGTCCGTAAAGTAAGTCTTGCACTCAATCACCGGACGCCCTCTGTTCACACCACATAGGAGGAACTCATGAAAAAGCTAGGACTAGGCTTTGGTCTTGTTATCGCCCTCTTATTGCTTTGGCCGGGAACTGCTGATCTCAAGGTGGCCCCCGACCGACCTGCCGCACAGCAAGGGGGAACGACACCGGAACAAATAGGGGCTGCAGATCCTTTACAGGATAATTATGAGCAGAAACGTGCCGGCTTCAGCTCGGGACGCGAGCTATTGATCCGCAAAGGTGTGCCCTTCGACCCGGACATTCTGCTTGATGACGATTGGCGGGAGAGGATCGAACCTTTCCTAAGCCAGATGCCGCAGATGTCACGAGTGCGACAGATGTCCAACAGACTGAGTGGCGCACAGCTCGCCGACACGCTCTACCTTCCCGAGAAGATTGAGCTGACAGGGGACACTATCATTGTGGCGAGACGGTTGATCTTCGAGGGCCGACAGGTATTGATTAAGGGCCCGCATAACATCTATGTCTATCTCATCGAACCCGACGAAGTGTCCGTCGTCAACAAGGCGAGCTTGACGAGAAAACGTAATCCAGGATTCGTCAACGCCGGCTTGACCGCACCCACTGTGCAAGAGTCGAAGGAAGACATCAGCATCACCATAGATGTCAGTGCCCTGAGCTATAAAGAATGGCTTGAGCAGCAGGAGAGGGCGCGGGTTGCGGGCACCACGCGCGAGGGCCAGCTCGGCAAGGCCGGTTATTATCGCGCGCACGGTTATCTGCAAACCCCTCAAAACGGTTCCCACGGCGCTCCGGGGAACCACGGCGCCCCTGCAACTGACGGGACGCAGGCCAACCCGTTTCAGGGAATAAAGGGTCCAAACGGCGTCTGCGGCACCACCACCACTGTTAACGGCGGCACCGGACAGCACGGAGGCCATGGGGGCGATGCGGGCGATGGCAACAACGGACAAGCGGGACAAGCAGGCGGCGGTGGCGGAACGATCTACTACACGACCGGCTCAACAGGCGTCTACACCTTCCAGGCTCGTGGCGGTGACGGCGGTAGAGGAGGTGATGGAAGCCCGGGAGGAATTGGTGCTCCCGGCGGGAGCGGTGGGCCAGGCGGTGATGGCAAAGACTGCCCGTGCATTCAGGGCGGGGCAGGGACCGGAGGCACTGGCGGAAATGCCGGCTTTGGCGGCGATGGCGGTGATGGAGGTGACGGTGGCCCGGGCGGCGTAAACGGGGCCGGTGGTGCTGTCAACGTGACCAAGCCGTACGGTTCGAACCCGACGCTTATTTTCTTGAATCAGGGCGGCTCGGGCGGTCAGGGCGGCGCCGGCCAGTCGACAGGCTTCGGAGGTGCGGCCGGCAACGCGGGAGGCGGCGGCTCCGGCGTTACCGGCTCGTTCGGTTGCGGCAACGGCAACACCGGAGGTACGGGATCCTCCGCCGGCCCTGGCTCCGCTGGCGACATAACGGGTGTTGCGGGAACGAGCCAGCCGCCCGGAGCGAATGGTAGCGTCACGGTCTGCATGACGCAGCCGCCGGGTGCGCCTGCTTGTCCTGGCGGCACCTGGATTTGTAACCACTGGCAGTGCTATTCGCCGATTATCATCGATATAGACGGCGATGGGTTCGATCTCACTGACGCTGCGGGCGGTGTCAACTTCGACTTCTTCGGAAACGGCCAACCTGTGCAGCTCAGTTGGACCAGCTCCAGCACCGACGATTCCTGGCTGACTCTCGATCGCAACGGTAATGGCATGGTCGAAAGCGCACTGGAGTTGTTCGGCAACTTAACGCCGCAGCCGGCGTCGCATCATCCCAACGGCTTCATCGCGCTAGCCGTTTACGACAAGCCCCAGGACGGTGGAAACGGCGACGGCGTAATTGATCGTCACGATGCCGTCTTCACGTCGCTGCGGCTCTGGCAGGATACTAACCACAACGGCGTCTCCGAAATCGGAGAACTCCACACCCTCCCGGATCTCGACGTGAAGTCCATTTCCCTGGAGTACAAAAGCTCCAGACGGACAGATCAACATGGTAACGCCTTCCGTTACCGGGCGAAGGTACGAGGTCACAGGGACTCCAGCGTCGGACGGTGGGCGTTCGACGTATTCCTCCTGAGGGCCCCGTAGCGTCCCCTGGTCATGGAACTACCCGCGCGGCACCCGTAGGTTCATTTTGAGCTTGCGGGTGCTCTCTTTAGCATACCCCGCAGGAATAGTCGTTGCAGCCGTTTGGCTTCGTCATTCCTCTGTCTAAGGGGAACGGCGCTGCAAGTCTTTGTGCTGCCAGCATCGTCCGGTCCCGCGCACGCGGCGCGAACACGGCGTTCCCTTCTTGGTTCGCGCTCCGCAGATCGAAATTGTTTCGTTTGGATCGGTTGGACGTTCGGTCGGGCTGCCGTCTGGCCCATAAATGCCGGACTGAGAATTCGCGGGCGATGGGTTCGGATTTTGCGATGGTCCATTCGAACCCGTTTGGATCGCGGCAGCGAACTGGCCGCGCTGAATTATCAAAGGCGGAGGTTTCGGTCGCGCGCTTCGACCGGCCATGAGCCCAATCGTCAGCAACGCAGTTCCCGCGATTACGGGAGTCAGGATCTGCGACTTGCGCAAACGTCGCGCGCAGTCATCGCAAAACCGGCGGTTCGTCCAAAGGTGCCAACGCGCGCGCAGGATGCGCTCGCCGCATTCAGAACAAAAGTTTGGTTTGTACACGAATAGCTCCGACTTCTGAAAAGCAAAAGCCGGCGAGGCCTGGTAATTGGGTGTGGAGTTTGTCAGAGGTATCTGAAAGTAAGCTGATTATAGCCGGATTTCGACCATTTGCCCACGACCTGGACATCGTTATTCTTCTTTGCGCCTTTGCGCGTTCCCTCCTTTGTGTCTTTGCTTGAAACTCCTTCCTTCGTGTGATTCGATGGGTCTTCTTGTATTTCGTGGTTCGTACGCTGTCTTCAGCAATACTCAAGACAGGCACAAAACTGCGCCTTCACGCCAAATTGCGCCCTACAAACAACTAACCTCAAATGCAACTTCTGGCAGGTTTGTGACGTCCGAAAGACGTATCTCCGCCGTCTGCCATCCTGCTTGCAAATGAATACGGCGGACGTGCATACTCGATTTATCTGTTCCAAAGGACTCGGTAAATTTTTGTAATGATTCAGGCCTCGAATTCATACCCGTCTCTCGTTCGAACTCCCGTTTGTTTTGTCATCGCGTTGGCTCTGGTGGCTTCGTTGCTCTTCGCGCTGCCGGTTCGCGCTCAGCAGGATGACATCGAAGTAGTGAAGGTAGACACCTCCGTCGTTCAGCTGAACGTCGGTGTAGTCGACAAACAGGGGCGCCCGATTTTGAATCTGGCGCGAAATGATTTCGTAGTCTTCGAAGACGACGTTCGCCAGACGATCCTAAGCTTTGAACCGTCGACCGCGCCTTTTAGCCTGGTCCTGATCCTGGACATGTCGGGCTCGACCAGCAGCTTCAGGCAGATGCTCAAACAGTCGGCGTTTCGTTTTCTGGACGCGCTGTCACCCGACGACCGAGTCGCGGTGGTTTCGTTTAATGACAAGGTGAAGCTGCTGGCTGACTTCACCGTCGATCGAAATAAGATGGCGTTCGCCATTGACGTAGCAGAAGGAAAAGGCGGGACGGAGCTTTTCAAGGCGCTGAATTTTTCGCTGACGAAATTGGCGCAGGAAGGCAAACGCCGCAAAGCGATAGTGGTTCTGACGGATGGGCTTGATTCGCAGTTGAGAAAGGCGGATCGCGACGCATCACTCAGTGCTGAATCCAACGAAGCTGCGATCGCTTCGGTCCAACCCGGGGCAAGTCCTTTCTTGAATGGAGTGCTCAACAACGCGGATCGAATGGGCGTGACAATTTATCCGCTTGCGCTTCCATCGGGAGATCCGACGCGGCTTGCGATTCCCACGCCGCAGCAGATTGCGATCTACATATCGGCCCGCGCGAGGCTTCAGGCATTAGCGGATCGCACCGGCGGACGCCTGAACGCGATCAATCGCCTGGAAGACATGGGACGGCTTTACGCACAAGTCGCCGCGGACTTGCGAACGCTCTACAGTGTGACTTACCAACCGTCGGGCGAACGGGCGCGCGACGGTCGATGGCGAGCGATTCGGGTGGAGGTTGCTAAAACAGAGTTGCTGGCCAGAACACGCCCTGGCTATTTTGCGAAATAGAAGTTTACGTCAGCTTCACTGAATAGTTAGCGAGAGTAGGAACCGCGCGGAATGGCTAACTGATGAAGTTGAATTTGGTGCAAGGATAGGTCTCACGCAAAGACGCAAGAAGAGAAAGCCCAAGCGCGCAAAGGTGAGACAAAGTTGAGCGGCGCAAAGGTGAAGCAATATTCAGAGGCGCAAAGAAGGGCGCTGATTTCATTAGTTGGCTTTGCATCTCTCCGCTTTCTTTCCTTTGCGTCTTTGCGTGAAACCCCCGCTTACCCGTCCTTCGAGTAACCCCACCACCGCGAAATTGCCTCGCTTGACACTCGTGATAGCCGCCCGTATATTTTCACTTCGCTTTTCAAAGGGCACCCGTAGCTCAGCTGGATAGAGTACCTGACTACGAATCAGGGGGTCGCATGTTCGAATCATGCCGGGTGCACCAATCAAGTCAGTAAGTTAGGGGCAGCCACGTGACTGCCCCTTTCTCCGTTGGGTCAC
The DNA here is from genome assembly GCA_963702045.1 of Pyrinomonadaceae bacterium. Taxonomy (GTDB): domain Bacteria; phylum Acidobacteriota; class Blastocatellia; order Pyrinomonadales; family Pyrinomonadaceae; genus JACMLC01. Next base: position 807,118 of record OY969701.1, on the reverse strand, counting down.
TATTGTGTCACTGCCGTAGGTAAGCGGTCTAATAACCCAAATGTTAAGCGCGCTTCCTACAGGCGAGTAGTCGGGCGATAGTTTCGCTAACTACACCTATATCTTCCGGCTTCGTCAGGAATACATTTACTCCCGCACGTCTTGCTTTCGTTTCAATAGGGCTGGCTGAAAGCATAATGATCGGCATGTTGCTGCGATGTGAGTCACTCCGCATACTCACTTAGCGAGCGATCAATGTAATCTTCCCGATTCTCTGACCGACCTAAGTTTTCCAGCACTGTAGCGAGTTGATTGTAAAATTTTCCCTTGAGACCATTATTAGGACTTGTATCAATGAGGGGCAGCGCGTCAGTCAACAGGCGAAGAGCTTCGTTGAGTCTTTTTGCTGTTCTCTCAACGATCCCGCAGCGTAGCAACGCAATTGCTTTCACTTCACTGTGGCGGTTAGTTAATAGTGTCAGCGCTCCGTTAAGCAAGTCGCGCGCCTCGTTAACCGCACCTTCACGCCAATAACAATAGGCCAGCTCAGTCTGTGCCTCTGCGATCCTCTCGGTCGCCTCTAAAAACTCAAATAGTACGAGGCTCTCGCTTATAAGATTTTTGGCTGTCTCTTGCGCATCGTACCGGAGGAAGAGGAAGCCAGCCAGAGAGGCTGGTTTTTTGCGCTGGCAGACAGAGTTGGCCAGTGACGGCGAGAGGAGTTCGCCGCCGTGGTTGGGGATAAGAGAAAGACGGCCATAGCAGCAGTTGAAGATTCATGGGGCGCGACCTCTGGGGATGGGAGCGAGCAGGGTGAGTGGCCCGCCGCAGTGCGGACAAGACAGCAGCGCCAAGGGCGCGGTGGTTTGGGTTCAAGCAGTCGCGGCAACGGAAAAAGATCGATCGGATGTCACGGCGCTCTTTGTCGTATCGCTCAATGAAGTCATTGACCTGCATGCAAGGCGTGTCATGGTGAGTTTTCGAAGTCGCGTCCCCGCCGCCATCTGGTTGGTACTCTACCTGTTGACCGTCCTTTCGATGGCGGCAATGGGTTATCACCAGGGACTAATTAATAAAGAGCGTTCGATTGCGATGGTGGCGCTTGTTATTGCGTTTGCGGCGGTCATGTTTCTGATAACCGATCTGGATCGGCCGGGCCAGGGGATACTGCAGGTCAGTCAACAAACGATGATTGATCTGAAGAAGGCCGTGCCTGAGCCCTGATCTTGATTTTGATAACGAATTGCCTGGTATCACTTCGAACTGGTAAGTGAGGTTCGGAGTCTCTCTCGCCGTCAACATACGTCCATCATCATGCTCTCAGCCAGCCCGGTTGAGCGCGAAGCACCGCGCGCTGAAATCAGCGCATTCTTGAGAACGGCTCCTCAGAACTAGACATAACTGAGGCAGATCAAGCATTATTCATTTGCCGATAAATCTATTAGGAACATACTTCGGCAAACTCACGTAGACTCATCAATAGTACTATTTAAGACTACGAATCAGGGGTCGCATGTTCGAATCATGCCGGGTGCACCCCAAACTGGATTAGCGAACGCAGCGTCTCTGCTGCCCTCTTCTCGTCTTTGTGCTGTTCAATTGCACACTTCAACTGGAAGATTGACTGCGGAATTTTATTTTCTCAACAGAGCTTTGTGTGCCCAGATATACTTCCCCGCTTCCCAATTGGGTTCACGGCTTACCAGCTAACGCGTTTTACTGACATTAACTTCACGGTTGGGTAATTGTCAGACTCACTTTCAACTTTCAACAAGGATAAGTATTAGTACCTTCGTGCCACGTTCTCCTGGATCGAAATAGAACTCGCGATACATTTCCCTCCGTTTCTTCGTGTGCGCACTGTCTATCCTTCGTAAACCATCGTTTCACTTAAGTGCGACGCCATTGATTCATAGCCACCTTAAAGTGGTTAAAGAGATTTTTGTTTCGTGAAATGCTCGGTCGCCCTCAGCGAAAGCAGAACTATATGAAAAAAAAATCAAAGCGAAGACCGCAACGCGCCAACCTAAAACAGACTGCCGGTCAGATCGGATCGCCGAAGAGCAAACAGAAGAGCTGGCTGATCGGGATCTCCATCCTGCTGGTGTTGTTGACAACTGTCGGAATTGTGGCGCGATGGAGGACGGCGTCTGTGACTAAAACAGCGTCGCCATTGCCGTCGCCCAGTCCGACACCCAGGCTGGCAAAGGAATACATTTATGCCGGCTCGCGCCTGATGGCCACGGAAGAGGCTGGCGGTTCCGCTCCTACGGGTACGGATCTGGCGGTGTGGCGAGTATCATCCGGCATTTGGTACGTCATTAACGGAACCACCGGAACGCAGTCGATACAGCCTTGGGGTACGTCCGGTGATGTGCCGGCTTTCGGCGACTACGATGGTGACACCAGGACTGACTTCGCGGTCTTTCGCCCCTCGACGTCGATCTGGTACATCCTCAAGAGTTCAGATGGCGCGCTGATGTCACCAACCTGGGGCGCAAGCGGCGACGTAATCGCGCAAGCCGATTACGATGGCGATGGCAAGTGCGACCTGGCTGTGTTCCGCCCATCAAATTCCACCTGGTACGTCTCCAACAGCTCCAATGGCTCAACCACATCGCTCGCTTTTGGCAGTGCGGGCGATAAGCCGGTTTCGTCGGATTACGACGGAGACGGCAGGGCAGACATAGCCGTCTGGAGGGCGAGTACGAGCTGCTTCTATATTTGGCAGAGTACGACGGGTTCACTTCGAACTCAGCAATGGGGATGGGGGGTCGACAGGCCCGTGCCGGGAGACTACGACGGCGACGGTAGGACAGACGTGGCGACCTGGCGAGGATCAGACAACACCTGGCGGATCCTTAACAGCTCGACCGGAACCACCACTTCGCAGGTATGGGGTGTTCAGTCAACAGACATCGAGGTCCAGGGTGATTACGATGCCGACGGCAAGACGGACATCGCCAGCTGGAGAAGTAGCGGAACGCTGGTGGGGTGGTGGTTCATCCGGAAAAGCTCGAACGGCCAGACTCGGGAAGAGCTTTGGGGAGCGTCCGGCGACATTCCCGTTCCGGCGCCCTACAGGCGATAAACACGTCTTCTGTTTGAGGGATGCCTCGAGCCAAATTCGGTAGCCCTACACTCACAAATTACTCGGCATGCTTAGCGACAGTTAGGAACAACCAATGAATCTCAATCGCAACCACCGTTCAATCTCCGGCCTTACGAGTCGACTGGTAACTTCGATAGCGCTGCTCATTCTCTTATCCGGCGCTGTTTCTGCTCAGAACACAAGTGGCTCAACGCCATTGGGACTCTCCCCTGGCGCTCCTCAGGGGTCGTATAACCTCAGTGACTTCGAGAACATCAATTTCTATAACGGCAATCTCAGTTTTAACCTGCCGCTGCTGCAGATATCGGGAAGAGGTGGAGCAAGTATGCCGCTCGCGCTTAGGATCGAGCAGAAGTGGGTCACACAGGAGTGGAGAACACAGAACGGTGATTTGCAGGTGTCTCCGGTCCCGCAATGGTGGACGCATAACGCTCCGACATTCACGCCTGGCCACGTCTATGCTCGATCTTCCGGAGATCAGTTCAAGAGTTGCTATCCATACTGCGGCTCAACCTACGAAAATGGCCTTTGCATGTGGAGTAGGTCTTTAACTCGGCTCACTTTTACGGCTCCCAACGGCACTGAGTATGAACTGCGCGATCAACTAACAAACGGAAGACCTCTGGAGCCTGCGTGTAATCTGACTCAAGGACCGCTTCGTGGAACCGTTTTTGTCACTTCTGATGGATCATCGGCGACGTTCATTTCGGATGAAAATATCTATGACAAGCAGGGGCACGACGAAACCTATGGAGTTACCGGTTATTTAAAACTGCGAGACGGAACAACTTATCGGGTCGAGGTCGGCCTGATTAAGTGGATGCGCGACAGAAACGGCAATAAGCTGTTGTTCGAGTACACTTACGCCATCGATCCCATGATTAATTCAGGGGCATTTCCAATTCTCAGCAAGATTACAGACTCACTAAACAGAAAGGTAGAGATTTTTTATAACGTCACAGATCCTATCCGCGGTTTATGCAACAAGATTACTTATACGGGATTCGATGCGACTGCGAGAACGATCTACATCACCTATGCGCCACTCGAGAACGTTCTTCGTGCTGACAAAACTCTCGAAACCTTTCTGGAATTGTTTGACTTCACCAGTCCCCAGCCGGATGGACCGATAACTCCGACCGATGATTTCAATCCAAGAAGAGTTTCCGCCGTCTGGCTGCCCGACGGTAGAAGTTATCAGTTTCGATATAACAGCTACGGTGAACTAGCGCGTGTTGAATTACCAACGAGCGGGTGGATTCAATATGAGTTTGCGACCGGAATCGATGTCAGCAATCCATTACCGGGTGTCCATCAGAACACTGATGCTTATCGCCGTCTGGTCGAGCGACGCGATTCGACCGGCAGCTTGCTAACAATCGGGAAGCAGGAAATTGGAAACAACATCTATGATCCGATTGCCGGACAATATAACTATCAAATCTCAAACCTGGGCTACGTTGATGTCGCGCAATACGACGGCAGTGACTTCCTACACGAGAAACATTACTTCTATGGAAGCGTCTACAATACTTTCTTTCAGAATGGGGCCAGCTATCCGACCTGGAAGGAAGGCAAGGAGTATAAGACCGAGGTCTTTGACACAAATGGCCAGTTGTTAAGGAAGATAGAGCGTGTTTGGCAACAGCGAGAACACGTCGCTTGGTGGGCCTATTCGCAGGACCTGGAACCGCCCAATGATCCGCGAATTGTCGAAACCATAACGACCCTTGCGGACAGCGGACAGGTAACCAAGCGGTCCGCCATCAATCCGGCGACTCAGACTGTTGGCTTCGATCAATTCAGTAACCAGACCGATGTTTGGGAGTACGGATATGGACAAGGGACGCCGGGTTCATTGATTCGCCACACCCACATCGATTACCTGACGACAAATGCGCTTCCGAACGGAACAACGAACTACACCACAAACGACATTCACATTAGAAGCTTGCCCCTCCAACAATCCGTCTTTGACGCAGCGGGAGTTGAAAAGGCGCGCACGACGTACGAATACGACAACTATGCTTCAAGCCCATCTGACCTGAATCACGCGGCGCTAACGGCCCGGCCGAATATCAGCGGATTGTGCGCAACGATTGTTAGCCACCAATGCGAAAGCAGCGGCGCGACATCCCAACTGGCACGGGGAAATGTTACTTCCGCCTCTCGATGGTTTATGTCTGCTGGTAATCCCACCGGTCAGAAGATTTCGACTTATTCTCAATATGACGTCGCGGGCAACGTGGTGAAAGCTATTGGTCCGAAGGGTAGCATTACTGCCGTTGAGTACGACGACCATTTCGGAATCCCCGACGGAGATGCGCGTCCAAATACGCCCCCTGCCGAACTCGGCGGGTTGAGCAGCTATGCATTTGCGACATCGGCAACCGATGTGGACCTGGGGTTTACTTCACACTATCAGTTCAATTTTTACATGGGTGCGATCGTTGATTCCGAGGACGCTAACGGAGCCGTATCCAGCGTTCATTATGCAGATCCGCTGGGCCGAAAAACCAAAGTTATCAGGGGCGCCAATACTGCGCTTCATAATCAGACAACTTTTTATTACGACGATGCAAATCACATAGTCGTGACCACAAGCGATCTGAACAGCTATGACGACAACGTCCTGGTTGGAGCGGAGCTCTATGACGAGATGGGACGCACCTTTGAATCTCGAACGTATGAGGGGGCCTCGTACACTGCTGTCAGAAAGACCTTCGACATTCTGGGCAGAGTGAAGGAAGTCTCGAATCCATTCCGGCCTGCGACTGAGAGTCCTGTCTGGACCACCATGAACTACGATGACCTTAGCCGACTGGAATCGGTTACAACTCCCGATGGCGCTCAGTTGACCACGGATTATTCCGGTAATGAGGTCACCAATACAGATCCAGCCGGTAAAGTCAGGCGGAGCGTCATCGATGCGCTGGGCAGGGTCGAGCGCGTAGTTGAAGCGCCCAATAACACGGCCTACAATCTCCAATCTGTATATACCTACGACGTGTTGGACAACCTGCGTACCATCGTTCAGGGGGAACAGACCCGAAGCTTCGAATTTGACGGTCTTGGGCGGATGACGTCCGTTTCGAACCCCGAAACCGGCGTAATTACGCTTCAGTACGATAACAATGGCAACGTCGAACGGAGAACGGATGCGCGCGGAGTTGCCGCAATCTTTTCATATGACGCATTGAGCCGGCTAACATCAGTGAGTTACGACGTTGGGCAAACCGGAGTGCTTTCAACTCCGACCGTTACCTATTCGTATGACAACCCAGCGATACCTCACTCGCGCGGACGTTTGACCTCAGTGAGTTCTTCAGTTTCAACCACCAGTTTTGATGAGTTTGATGCGCTGGGCCGGGTTAAGCAAAGCACTCAGACAACGGAGGGTCGCTCTTTCCTGATGAGCTACACTTATTCGTTGGCCGGCCAAATGACATCCCAGACTTATCCATCCGGGAGAACCGTTTCAACGGCTTATGATTCTGCGGGAAGAATCAACGAAGTGAGTGGGCAGAAATCGGGCGAGTCCAATAAGCTTTACTTTTCGCAACCGAGTTACACGGCGCATGGCGGCCTGGCATCCATGCGGCTGGGCAATGGACTTTGGGAGCATGCCGGCTTCAATACCAGGCTCCAGCCCACCGAGGTCGGCCTTGGGAATTCAACCACTGATTCCAGCGTCTTAAAACTTGAGTACAAGTACGGATTGCTGGTCAACAATGTGCTTGACCCGACCCGGAACAATGGAAGTGTTCAAAGCCAGATCACCTCGTTTCCCGGCCTGACCATTAACCAGAAATATACGTATGACGAGCTTAACCGACTGTCAGTGGCCGAAGAGAATGGCGGCGCCAGCTGGAAGCAGACATTCATATATGACCGTTATGGAAACAGGTCGATTGATGTAAACAACACGTCAGCCGGCTTCGTCGGTCCGAACCCGGACATCAGCACCGCGAACAATCAAATTGTCCCGCGGACCGGCGAATTCTATCACTACGACGCAGCCGGAAATCTCGACCGGGACAAAGACAATAATTTCCTCGGATACAATGCGGAGAATAGGCTCGCGACCTACAACGGCGGAGCGAATCTTTATACCAGCGGGGCGGATTATGGATATGACGGGTTGGGTAAAAGAGTTAAGAAGGTAACTTCTGAAGGCGCGACGATCTTTGTGTACAACGTCATCGGGCAACTGGTCGCCGAATACACAACTGCAGCCTTGCAGGGCACTGGAGGCACCAGCTACTTGACGACGGATGCCTTAGGCAGTCCCAGGGTGATTACGAATGCCAATGGAGCTGTTAAAGCGCGGCATGATTACCTGTCATTTGGCGAGGAGATTTATTCCGGAACCGGTGGTCGCGCAGAGCATTTCGGCTATCGTAACGATCGAGTGCGCCAAAAGTTTACCGGGTATGAGCGCGATCTCGAAACCGGGCTCGATTATGCGCAAGCCCGGCACTATGCAAACACCCAGGGGCGGTTTACGTCACCTGACCCGCTTCTTGCGTCAGCCAGTATTGCTGCGCCTCAAACCTTTAATCGCTACACTTATGTGCTGAACAATCCACAGAGTCTTACTGACCCGTGGGGATTGTTACCTCAATCCGGTGTCAAAGAAGATAATGACCCACAGGAAGATCGGAAGAAGGATCCGAAAAAGGGCGATAGTTTCCCCATCGAGATTGATAACACGAAGTATACGGTGACGATAACGTCTGTAACGATCACTAAGCCCAAATCATTTTTCGACTATATCCAGTTGCTTAATTCTGAAAGATGGAGCGCCGCAAACGGCACCCCGCCAAATGGGTTTCAGCCAGCCAACTCGATGTCCGGAACCAGCGGAGATGGTACTGGGTTGATACAGTTATTTGCAGAATTTGCAACCGGTGCCGGGGCGCGGAACAGACAATTTGGCCCTGATAGCTTTCTGACAAAAGAGATGCGCGGTTCGCCCGATGTTACCTTTCACAGGAACAGATATTGTAACGGAGTAAATTGCCGCACGAGAGCAGCACCTTATAAGGGCGGAAACAGGTTTGGTTTGATTGGGTGGGGGATCGTGTGGAGTGGTCAGGACGGGGCGCTCAGAGCGCTTACAAGTGAGACACGATCGTTCGTTGGCTCATTCACCATGACCATTCAAGAAGTCAACTCGGATCATGATGCGTTGTTTACTATGGAGAATCCTACATCCCGGACGTCCCTCATGCTTCACCTTCCTTTTTTTGGAGATCCCAAACACGGGCCGCTCTCTACAACTACGCAAACATATTGGTGGGTCGAAAGCAATCCATGCAGATGTAAAGTGATCGGAGCCATGAGTGGCCGTTAAAGAGAAATAGCCAGATGACATTCGAGCGTTATCTTTTCCCGGGCTTATTAAAGCCAACCTATGCCGTCGTGTTATGTCTGATAGTCAGCGCCGGGTGCATATCTCTACCTCAAAATTACACCCGTACTGAGCCTGACCGAGAACAGCTCGTAGGCACCTGGGTTCCGGACCAGGCCACCCTCCGTGATTTAAGAGAGAGAGGTGGCTATGACACGACGGCAACCATCCAGGTGACGTTAGAAAGGGATGGCAGCTTCCAAATAACAAATATGCCGGACTGGTGGGACGATTCCTTCGGTAGGTCCTACAAGAGTTTCAATTCTTATTTCGGTAAATGGGAGATTTTGCATCCGCAAGGGGCCGGTATCTGGCAGATTATGTTCGAAGATTCAAGATACCGCAGGCCGGTCGACCTTCTTAACAACACCCCTCCATATCGTTTGTACTTCATTGTGGGCGATCCTGATGAAGATCGAGGTATGACCTTTGTCAAAAAGTGAATTTCCCACACAAACGGTTCGGTTAGGGGTTGTGGGGCGGTTTGCTATGGCGTTGCTGCTTCGCGGGATTGCTGTGGCGATAGCCGGTCAGCAACGCTCATCAGGAAACCCGCCTTCGATGTTTGTGGCTCGAATCGAACCGTGCATTCCCGACGCCCAATAGCGTCTGGCCTTTCTGCGCTTATCTTCTCTTTGCCCTACCTTTGCTGGGCGTCCTAACCAGAAGATCGCCTGGTTCGCAATCCAGGGCTTCGCAGAGCCGATCGACGGTGTCGAGACCAATCATTACTGGCGGGTCATTCCATATTTTATGGCAAGTTGCATAACCCAGCCCGCTCGCCTGTGACAGAGTTAACGGATTGTTGATTCCCTTTCCTTCCGCAACTTCTCGTACTCTTAGCTCAACCATGATGACTCTCACGCGAGATTACTCGGGACTGAACCGGCATTGGGCTGACGACACTTTCTGCTTGACGGATTATCGACTTGTGGATATTATCGACAAATCGATTGGAAGCGTGGCACCCCACACAAACAACAAACCGAAGCGGGTCGCTCGCCGGCCAAGCAACTGCGGCCCGCTCTGTGTTGCCCCTGGAGGTCGCCATGAGTATAGCAAAAGACCGCGCAAGCGAAGAAAGAGTACTCGCCGACCAGGAAACTTGGGAGATCATTCTTGACCCGGCATTTTGTAACGATCCTGACGCTGCTGACGCGCTCGCTCATCTCCTGTTCATTCTCAAAAAGGCGATTGCGAGCGGCCCGGAAGGAAGCTTGAGAGTCATCAACACACTGCAAGACGGAATCAGAATGGTTTGGCCGTACACAGACGGGCACAGACTCGCGCGGGAGTTGTACGAGATATACCTGTCAGGCGACCTGAAGCCCTGGGACGAGCCTCGGCAGTTGCTCGGAGGCGCGCTTGAGAAATCCAAGGCAAAGAGCAAGGCCAAGCGTCCGAAGGCCTCTGGACAGGTAAGCAAGGGGCGAAAGGGCGACGAAAGGCATAGATAACATCCCCAAACAATCGCCCTCACCACTACACTATTGACGATCTTCTAGAGTTGGTGCCGGGTAACATCCTAGTAGGAATCTGCGGTAAAATGCGTTGATCCTCGCGCGAGACAAGGGAGAGAGACAGCGTTATGAAGCGGCAGATTTCAGAGGTGGACAAGCAACTGGTTATCGCGACGCAACGCGGAAGTGATGACTGAAGACGAGAAAGTACGGATTAGAACGTGCCTTTTGCGACCGTTTAATCATCCAATTTGAGATACTCCAGAGGGCGAAACGGCTTAACTCCGATGTACGTCCTGACGGGAAGCGCGTGATACGCACCGGGGATCAGTTGGCTAAGGGTACATAGCCCGACTTGAGCAGAAGGCCGAAGAAGTTCGGCAACGAATTGACAACCAGCAGGGTGACTTAAGCGAAATCCGCGCTCGCCTGCTCACCCAGCGACACGCGTGAGGACCAGAGATGTGAGGCGAGAGCTATGGCAACCAATCTTAGCGAAGAAATAGCCGCGAAAGTTTCTATGCTGCCACCCGAGCGGCAACGGGAAGCACTATCGTTGATTGAACAACTCGCTGCACGAACCGGGGCGCGAGTTTCGCCCCTGCCACGCTCGGAACGCAAGTTGAAGGGCGCAACAGCCGATGATCGGTCGATCAGTAGCGAAGAGATACTCGAATCACGACGCGAGATGTGGGGCGAGTACATGCGAGAGGATGAGACTTGAGCGTCGTTGCTGATACGCAAGCGATGATCTGGTACGTGGATGCGCCGCACGAACTGTCTCCAGCGGCAACAGCTGCGATGGATACGGCTGCGAACACGGGCGGCGAGTACATATTCATCTCAGCGATCACGCTTGTCGAGATGCGCTACCTGGTGGAGAAGAATCGAATCAACGGGATGGTACTTACTCGCGTCGAACAGGAACTGGATGAACCTGACCCCATGATCGTCGCTACCTCAATCGACCGCACGATCTCCGACGCGCTTGCTTCGATCCCGCGCGACATTGTGCCGGACATGCCCGACCGCATAATCGCGGCTACTGCTCTGGCACTGGGGTTGCCGTTAGTCACCCGCGATACAGAGATACCCCGCATAACAAATGTCACCTCCATCTGGTAAGCAAAGATGCAAGAGTAAGCGCTCAGAAATCAGGAGTTTCTGATCTCAGACAGTATGAGTCTGTCACGTTCAAGCGCTATAGGAACAAAGTCATGCGCAGGGTGAAGAAGACCAAAAAGCCCGACGTCTTACCAATCAATTGCAAAGCAGCCGTTGTTATGCAGGATGCCGAGGGCTACGAACCCGATCTCAAAGAGTGGTCCGAGACTATCGAGGTGCTGCGCGGGCGTTTGGCTTCACTCGGTCGCAATAAGGACCGAACGGCAGATGAGTTTTTTACGGGTTCTTCGCCAGGAATAACATTCCCACCGAAGACTGATGAAGAAGCACTCGATTATCTTGCACGCGGACGCGAAAAAGCAGACATCAATTCATCCCATCAATGGGATCGCAGGGTTTGGTCCGACAAACAAGCAAAAGCCTCGACTCAGTTACTCATCCGCTCAGCATTGCCTTTCGGCGACCTCTCAATCCCGTCAATCAGCTTGATGAAGTTGCGCTTGCGTTTGTATTCGACGCGAAGAGTGGCAAGGTAATCCTCAAACTCAGTTTCACTTTCCAGGCGAAACATTAGCTCGCGGATTTTACTCAACAGCCTAGCTGCTTCCGCGTAAGCGGCATTGTTCCCCCGCTTAAGAATTGGCGCGATCATTTCTTTGTAAATTGGCACCGCATCGCCGGGGTATTTTTCTTCACGAAAGGCCGCAACCCTAAGCCATAGGCCCGAAGAACAGCCACCGGCAGAGGCTTCCTGCCAAGCCTCGTCATCGCGCTTTTCCCAGAGAAAAACTTCAACCAGACGCGAGTTGTCCGCATGACCGGCCCAATGCCAATGGTTTTTCGAACCCTTCTCTTGCTGCTTTTCTTTCGCAATGACTCCTCGCAGATGGGCGAGCGCCTTGTCCCTCCAGGCAGGCCAGTCGGGGCGCGGGCGCATGTTACCAGCGTGCGCTTTCAACTCCTGATAGTTTTTCAAAAACGGGGACTCGACGAACTGATTCCAGATTAGCTTCATCGCCTCGTCGTGTCGACCGCGGCCGTGATACTCACTAGCGAGAAACTCAACCAGTCGCGAATCGCGTTGCGAGAAAGCCTTCTGTCCTTCTTCGGCCCCCTGTAGCGCTTTGTCACGCTGGTCGGCCTCGCGATAGATCTCGGCGATCTGAAGGTACGAATAAGGATGCGAAAGATCACGACGTTTGATCTCGACGATGGCTTCGGGGTCTCCAGTTTGCCGCGCTAGCGCTTCCATCATTTGGGTGATCCGAAAGCGTTTGCCGTGTCGCTCATGGTCGTTGTCGCCCGGGCCGAGTTGGCGAATTCTCGCCCATTCGGATTCGGCTAACCGACGGTATTCTGCCAGTCCTCCCGCGCCGGGGACGTCCGCATAGTGCTCTGCGGCCCCGTAGAAAATCTCACAGCCGCTCTTAATCTCCCACTCGAACAGGCGCCGCGCGAGGGCTTGAGGATCGTGACTGACTTGTAAGCAAGCGCAATGGTGGAGATCGTGCAACTCTGACAGGATGTCGCCCATGTAGCCATCCGAATCATCCATTTCGCCGATGGCGTCTTCCAGTTTCGCGAGCGCATACTCCGTCAGGTCGATGACCGCTGCGGCGTGGCCATCCTTAAGCAGCGTTGCGATTGACTCGATTACCTGATGGATACGCCTTGCATAGCCGCTTGCGGAATGGTAGTCAACGAAACCATTGGTCCGCGTCGCGTTCGCAATTGAACGACGATACGCGGCAAGATCGACGCCAGCAGGATTGATTCGCGCCGCCTCAAGCAGCAGGCGCTCGCGCAAGGTTCGGTTTTCCATCTCTGCGCGCACCAGCATTGCGACTAGAGCATCCTTCTCTTGCGCTTCGAGGAATGTGCGTACATCGTCTTCGGTCGTGGCTCGTCTTCGCTTCTTTCCGGCCTTGCCTTTGTCTTCCGCGTCCAAATCTATCGAGGCCAAACCGACGGCAACGAGGTGTTTGCAAAACTCACCGTTCCGTCCAATCGGACAGTCACATGAGTACTCGATTTCACGCTCTGTTGGGCGGAGCCTGACGCAATAATCATCTCGACCCGTTACGATAGCCGTCGCCCCTCCTTCGTAAGTGGCGAGACTTTGCACGCGACCCTCTTTGAAATACGCTTCACCGCGAGCGAACGAGCGATCGCTAGCCATTCGCTTTAGTTGAAGAAGATTGATCGCAGCCATAAGTTAGTTGACGGCAAACAAGGTGCATTGAGCCGCTATTCAGTTTACCATTTTGGCTGCTCAGTCTTCCGCTCAAAGAGTCGGTCAAGAACCGACGCGAGATCTCAAGGCATTAGCCTTCGCTGCGGAAGCCGTCAAGGGTCTCCGCAGCGCTTCGATGGAACTTCGCGAACTACAAGATAGTTCGCTCCAGCTCGGAAGGTAAACGAGAATTTCTAAGGCAGCTCAGAAAACAGAGTTTCAAATTTGAGGTTGGCACTCGACAGCCAGCAAGGACTGGAGATCCTCAGCTTCGAGAGTTGAGACGGGTGTCTTCGTGTTCACAGATTTATGCGAATCACTTGTGACAATCTTGTGGCAAGACCAAACGCAAACAGGGAGTAATAGGTAGTAAGATGTGAAGTCGCTGGCGGCTGGAACCTGTAACAAACGTTGATAAATCGTACTAGCCATGACCTGATAGAGTGTCCCTGAACGACTAAATATCCAAGAACTTCATCCTGGAGCGCTTTGTTTATGTAGTTCATAGTGAAGAAGTAATCTCAGGAAAGTTGGTTGCAGCGCCGTACCTTCGCGCATAAGGCGTTACCTCCAACACAGTTCATTATGTCGCCGTAATTCCGCTAAATAATGTGTTCTCCAGCTCGTCGATTATTTTAGACTACGAATCAGGCGATCGCATGTTCGAATCATGCCGGGTGCATTACAAATCGAACTCTATAGAGGTAGCTTAACGGCTGCCTTGTTTCGTTTTGCTAGCTGGTTTTTCGCAGCGATTTAGTCGGCAGGGCGCTAGTGTCCTGACTCTAAAGTTCGTATAACAAATGGTCGGCTGTTTACGTATCAGTTATAAAGGAGAAACTGATGCGAACAGGACGACCGATACCACCGCTGAGCTTGAGCGACGATGAACGCGAGACGCTGAAGCAATGGGCGCGGCGACCGAAGACGAGCCAGGCACTGGCGCAACGGGCGCGTATTATTCTGGAGTGCGCGGCCGGGGAGAGTAATACGACAGTGGCGGAGCGCTTGCGCGTGACCAAGCAGACGATTGGCAAATGGCGCACGCGCTTTCTGAACAAAGGGCTCGATGGTTTGTTGGATGAACCGCGACCTGGTACGCCGCGGCGACTCAGTGATGCTGAGGTGGAGCGAGTATTGACCATGACGCTGGAGTCTACGCCAAAGAATGCTACACACTGGAGCAACCGCTCGCTGGCCGCAGCTTGTGGCCTGAGTCGTAGCAGTGTGCAACGAGTGTGGCGGGCTTTCTCTTTGGCCCCGCACCGCAGCGAGAGCTTCAAACTTTCTCGGGATCCGCTCTTCATCGATAAAGTACGAGATATAGTTGGGCTTTACATGGATCCTCCAGATAAGGCGTTGGTGCTGTGCGTTGACGAGAAGTCTCAGATTCAAGCTCTGGATCGCTCGCAACCAACTTTGCCCATGCGGCCTGGACAAGTGGAACGCCGGGCTCATGACTACAAACGCAACGGCACCACTTCGCTCTTCGCAGCCTTGGACACTAAGACCGGCAAGATCATCGGTCAGCTTCATCGCCGGCACCGTTCTCTTGAGTTTCGCAAGTTCCTCGACAAGATCGATGCGGAGGTGCCGCCAGAGCTCGATGTCCATCTGATCCTCGACAACTACGGTACTCATAAGACCGCCACTATTAAGCGCTGGTTGATCAAGCGCCCACGCTTTCACCTGCACTTCACGCCAACCAGCGCCTCTTGGCTCAATCTCGTCGAGCGCTGGTTTGGACTCTTGACCGCACAGCAACTGCGCCGTGGTGTCTTTCGCAGCACGCGCAGCCTTGAAACAACCATTCGCAATTACATCGACATTCATAACCAAGCACCAAAACCGTTCATCTGGACCAAATCCGCTGATGAGATCCTCGCCAGTGTCGCTCGATTTTGTCAGCGAACTTTAGAGTCAGGACACTAGCAATATCGCCAACATTATGAAACAACCATGCGATGAAGGAGTAATCAGGAGCGGCACGGCCGTGGCCGAAGCCGTCAGGCCGAAGTCGCATCCGTGGATCCTGGCCGCGACGATACTCGGTTCGAGCATGGCCTTCATCGACGGCACGGTCGTCAATGTCGCGCTGGCCGCTCTTCAAAAAGATTTGAATGCGACTGTGCTTGATGTCCAGTGGGTGGTCGAATCGTATGCGTTGTTTCTTGCGGCGTTGCTGTTGGTCGGAGGCACGCTTGGCGATTTCTACGGACGGCGTCGGATATTCCTGATCGGCGTCAGCATCTTCGCCGGAGCTTCGATGTGGTGCGGGGTCGCTCCGAATGTTACCCAACTGATAATCGCGCGTGCGGTCCAGGGCATCGGCGGCGCGTTGCTGGTCCCCGGCAGCCTGGCGATCATCAGCGCTTCATTCGACGAAGACCGGCGCGGTCAGGCGATCGGAACATGGTCGGGTTTCACTGCGATCACTGCCGCGTTCGGACCGGTGCTGGGCGGGTGGTTGATCGAGAATGTGTCCTGGCGGGCTATCTTTTTTCTAAACGTGCCGATCGCGATTGCGGTCGTGCTGATCTCTTTCCGACACGTCCCGGAAACCCGTGACACACATCGGCACGGCCGGCTTGATTGGTTAGGAGCCGCATCGGCGACCGCGGGGCTGGGAAGCCTGGTCTTCGGATTAACCGAAAGTTCGCGCCTGGGATTTGAAAACTGGATCGTGATTTCTACGCTGATCCTCGGAGCCGTGCTGTTGATAGTTTTTGTCCTGGTCGAATCCAGAACCAGCAATCCGTTGCTGCCGCTCAGCCTGTTTCGTTCGACGAACTTCACCGGCGCAAATATTCTCACGCTGTTTCTATACACCGCGCTCAGCGGCGCGCTCTTCTTTCTTCCGCTCAATCTGATTCAGGTGCAGGGATATTCTGCGACCGCGGCGGGCGCGGCGACATTGCCGTTCGTGCTGATCATCTTCGCGCTGTCGCGCTGGTCGGGCGGGCTGCTCAAACGGTACGGCGCGAAATTACCGCTGGTGGTTGGGCCTTTGCTCGTCACCGCGGGCTTCGCTCTTTTTGTCAGGCTGAGCCTTGGCGGAAGTTATTGGACAACTTTCTTCCCGGCCGTGGTTATGCTCGGATTGGGAATGGCGATCAGCGTTGCGCCGCTGACCACAACAGTAATGGGGTCGGTGCCGCAGGACCGCGCGGGCGTAGCATCCGGAATCAACAACGCGGTTTCCCGCACCGCGGGACTGTTGTCGATAGCCGTGCTCGGCATCGTGATGGTTCAAACATTCAATTCGAGTCTCGATCGACAGCTGGATGCGTTGTCGATTCCGGCTGAAGCGAGACAAGCGATCGATCAGCAGCGAATACGGTTGGCCGGCGCCATGATTCCCGACTCGGTCGAAGCCGAAACCAGGATGAAACTAAAGCAAGCTATTTCAGATTCGTTTCTGGATGGCTTTCGCCGCGTGATGATGATCGCCGCGGGACTGGCGATCTTGAGCTCGCTGGTCTCGTGGTTGATGATTGATGGGAAGGACGGGAAGGCGAAACCTAACGCCCGCACCAACCGTATCAGGTCGAAGAGGTGAAACAAGATGTACTGCCCATCCTGTGGAACTAACGTCACGCATTCGCTGACCTACTGCAATCGCTGTGGTGCGAACCTGAATAAAGAAGACGCCAAGTCGGCGGTCGACTCGCTGCTGGACAGTATCTTTTGGATCACGGCGTTTGGGCTGGGACTGATTGTGGGCGGCGTGATTCTGATGCAGTCGCGCGGAATACGTGACGCCTTCATATTCTCTTACCTGATCATCAGCTCGCTGGCTTTTATCGGAATGTACGCGATGCACGTGTGGCTGTTCTTCCGGCTTACGCGTAATAGCCGTGACAGCGATCGCGGCTCGCAGCAGCAAACCCGCGAGACGCGTGAACTGGAGGACGCCGGTGGCAAGGCGTTGCCGGAACACATTCCCGCAAGCGTGGTTGAAGGAACTACTCGTTCGTTCGAACCGGTTTTCACGCAGAAGAAGAAATCCGATTAGTAACGCAACTCACTGAGCGGAAAGCGAAATCACACTAACTGAAACTCGTTCGCGATCTCAGCCAACCTCCACGCCTTTCCAAAACGCAACGTGTCCGGTGATCTGCTTAGCGGCATCTTTGGGCTGCGGGTAGTACCATGCAGCGCCGCTGTTGGTCTCTCCGTCGACCACCAGGTCGTAATAACTCGCCTCGCCCTTCCATGGACAGGTCGTGTGTTTATCGCTCGCTTTGAAGTATTCCTTCTTTATCGATTCTTCCGGGAAATAGTGGTTGCCTTCGACTACCACCGTATTGTCGCTTTCGGCCAGCGTCGCGCCGTTCCAGGTTGCTTTCATTGTTACACCTCCGTTTGTTTGAGTGATGATACGTCGCGCGGTGTTTCAGCGCCAACGGCGCGTGAGGCGATAGCCCAGGGCAACGCATCGGTACCGCTATGCGGAATGCAAAAGCCGGAAGCGGCGGTTACACTGCGATCGTTTGATCGGACAATGAAATCGGCATACTTTCCAATTTCTTTTTCATTCCTGAAATTTATGACAACAGAGTTCGTGGTTGGCACTCCTAAAGAATTTAGTTTTCGACGCACCGTGCGGAGTCACGGTTGGTGCGTGCTTCCGCCGTTTGAATTCGCCGAGACGAACTGGACGCTGACACGCGTGCTCGACGTCGGAAGTGCCGCGCCGCTCACGGTCTTGATAACCGGCGCTGGCTCGGGGATTCAAGTTAGCGTTCCGAAAGCCAAACCCGGCAAGCGCACGCTCGAAAAGATCACGCGCGATGTTCGCCACATCTTTCGCCTCGACGACGACATGACCAGCTTTTATTCGGTCATGTCCGCTGAACCCGATTACTCTTGGATCGCGCGAGCGGGGGCGGGCCGCATGCTGCGGTCGCCGACCGTCTTCGAAGACTTGATCAAAACGATTTGTACGACGAATTGTTCGTGGGCGCTGACGACGAAGATGGTGACAGAGCTAACCAACAACCTTGGCCGTGCGGCTAGTGATGGACGACGTGCTTTTCCCACGCCCGAAGCGATGGCGGAAGCGCCGGCGGACTTTTATCGCGACGTCATGCGATCCGGCTATCGCGCTCCTTATTTCAAGGAGCTTGCCGAGCGCGTGGGTGCAGGCGAGTTGAACGTCGAAGGCTGGATGGGCAGCGAACTTTCGACCGACGAACTAAAGCGTGAAATGAAAAGCGTCAAGGGCGTCGGCGATTACGCAGCCGAGAATCTGTTGAAGCTGGTGGGGCGATACGACGGGTTGGCTCTCGACTCGTGGTTGCGAGCGCAGTTCGCGAAGACGCATAACAAGGGGCGTGCGTGCAAAGACGCGAAGATCGAACGCCACTACAAACGGTTCAATTCGTGGAAAGGTCTGGCGATGTGGTGCGACATGACGAAGGACTGGATCGACGACGCGCTTTCGGTCTGAAGCATCACTGGGGAACTGTCTGTGCAGTTCTTAAAAGAGACGACGGGCAAAGCTTTTCGATGACACACTCGCCGCAAAGCGGAGTTCGTGCTTTGCAAACTTTTCTGCCATGAGCGATCAGCAGATGCGGAAGGATGATCCAGTCTTTCCGTGGAACCAGCTTCGCCAAATCCTGCTCAATCTTCTCCGGTGTCTTTTCTCTGGTTAACTCCAAACGCTGCGACAGCCGCGAGACATGCGTATCGACAACGACGCCGGCCGCGATTCCAAAAGCGTTTCCGAGCACTACGTTCGCAGTCTTGCGAGCCACGCCGGGCAACGCCAGCAGCTCGTCCATGGTTTCGGGCACACGGTCTTTGTACTGTTCGCTCAAGATCCGGCAAGTACCCTGGATCGACTTCGCTTTGTTGCGAAAGAAACCCGTCGAGCGAATGTCGTTTTCGAGTTCGGACGCGGGGACAGCCAGGTAGTCTTCCGGTTTGCGGTATTTCCTGAAGAGCGAAGCGGTGACGATGTTGACTCGTTCGTCAGTGCACTGGGCTGAGAGGATGGTGGCAAGCAGAAGCTCCAGCGGGTTCGAGTGTTCCAGCGAACATCGAGCGTTAGGGTATTCGCCCTTTAGCAGGCTGATGATCTTTCGTGCGCGTTTCTTTTCTGCGGTGGGGTCCAATGCGAGTTTTCTCCAGAGATAGTTTTGAGTTACAAAAATATCTTACGCGATGTATGTCCGACAAGCTTTAGGAGCGCAGGCGGCTCGCCTGCAGTGAGCGCCGCAGGCGCGAAAAGCGCAACTGCATTATTCGCGCTTCGCGCTCGCTGCAGGCGAGCCGCCTGCGCTCCATCGGCGCCCTCTCGACTTAATCAGAGTTTCTTGAAGTTTGTCGGACATCACTTTGCGGGATTGTCGATTGATAAGTAGAATACGGCTCCATTTCTTACCGGAGCATATCCTTAATGATCGAAGCGAAGCCGTTAACCATCCTCTGTATCGCCAGCTATCACAAAGGCGAGGAATTCATACGCGAATGCAAACGACAGGGTTGCCGTGTGCTTCTTTTGACGTCGCTAAGCATCGCAGACGCAGAGTGGCCACGCGAGAGTATCGACGAAATCTTTCTGGTGCCCGACGTCGAAAAGCGATGGGACATGGACCAGATGTTGACGGGCGCGAGCTTTCTGGCGCGACGAGAATCGATCGATAGGATTGTTCCGCTCGATGACTTTGATCTGGAAAAAGCTTCCGCACTTCGCGAACACCTGCGGGTGCCGGGCATGGGCGACACCACCACACGTTATTTTCGCGACAAGCTGGCGATGCGAATGCGAGCAGCCGAGGACGGCATTCTGGTGCCGCCGTTTGTTCACGTGCTGAACTATGACCAGGTCCGCAATTACATGGCGTCCACGCCACCGCCGTGGTTAATCAAGCCGCGATTCGAGGCCTCGGCCACTGGAATTCAAAAGCTTCAGACACAGAACGACTTCTGGTCAGCGATCGACCAGCTCGGTGACAAACAATCGTTTCATGTGCTCGAGCAGTTCGTCCCCGGCGATATCTATCATGTCGATTCGATCGTAACCGAGCGGGACATCGTATTTGCCATCGCCAGCCGATATGGAAATCCGCCGCTGGATGTGGCGCACCAGGGCGGAGTGTTTACTACTTCAACCGTTCGTCGTGGTTCTGAAGACGAGCAACTTTTGTTGGCGCTGAACCGAGACGTGCTCGCCGCGATGGGAATGGTGCGTGGAGTGTCGCACACGGAGTTTATCAAGGCGCATGATGACGGCCGCTTTTACTTTTTGGAGACGTCTGCCCGCGTGGGCGGAGCGAACATAGCCGAACTGGTAGAGGCTGCGAGCGGGATTAATCTGTGGGCGGAATGGGCGCGAATTGAAATCGCGCGTGGCGAGCGACCGTACCAGCTTCCTGAGAACCGTGCGGACTACGCCGGATTGATTGTGTCGCTGGCGCGACAGGAATATCCGGACACGTCAGCGTATGACGATGCCGAAATCGTGTGGCGAATGAATAAACGGTTTCACGCCGGACTGATCGTGAGGTCGCCTGAACAGGCTCGGGTTGAATATTTGTTGCACACTTACACGGAACGCTTTTATCGGGATTTTTTCAAGATGCTGCCGGCGCCGGAACGAGCGGTGAGTTAAAAACGATCGGCTAGTAGATTCAGAGCCTCCGGACAAGCCGCTCAATAAGCGCCGAAGGCGCTCACCTATCTGTCCGGTCTGTACAACCCTCTATATCCAACAAAAACAGGAGCAGGGAGTTAGCCTTTGCTGATTCCTGCTCCTGTTTTGCTTAAAGCAACCGATGTGATCGGCTTCGACTTTTTATCGCCGATCGCCGATCACATCCTAATTCGAACTCTTACGGAACGTAAGAGAACTCGATCGGCACGTCACCGCTGGCGCCAAACGGAACCACTAATGCTCCCGCCTGACTTCTAAGCAAGTGCCACGTGTTTGTGCTCGGACGGAACACGGCCAGGTCGGCCTTGCCGTCTCCATCGTAGTCACCCGGCACCACCTGGTCGCCGTTGGTTCCCCAGTTCGTCGCTCCATAGTTCGACTGGATGACCAGGGTCATGTACCAGTTACCTTCCGATGGACGCCACACGCCGTAGTTCGTCATGCCGTCGCCGTCATAGTCGCCGGCAACCAGTTTGTCAGTGGCCTGACCAAACTGCTGAACGAACGCGACGCCGTTGCTGCTCTGTCGAACGTACCACTTGGTATCGCTCGGTCTGAAGACAGCCACGTCGGCGCGGCCATCACCGTCCCAATCACCAACCACCGGAATGTCGCCGGCAGCGCCCCACGTTGTTCCAGTCATCCCAGCATCTGAGCTGCGACGAGTGTAGAACGTGTTGTCGCTCGAACGATAAACCGTGAAGTCAGTGCGGCCGTCTCCATCGTAGTCTCCAACCAGCGGCACGTCGCCCGTAGTTCCCCACGGTTGATTTGTAATGCCACTGTCGGTGCTGCGAAGGATGTGCCATGTGCCGGTGCTCGGACGCCAGACCGCGAGATCGGCCTTGTTGTCCGCGTCGTAGTAACCAGCCACGAGCCTGTCACCAGCCGCGCCCCAGAACTGACCGGTGGTCACTCCGTCAGAGCTTCTGGTGATGTACCAGGCGTTCGTGCTTGGACGATAGATGGCGATATCGCTCTTGCCATCGCCGTCAAAGTCGGCCACCGGCTTATTCGGCGGGGCGGCCGCGCAGTTGAAGCTGTTGACAACCTTGAGGCCGTCAACGCGTACGCCCGTTCCACCAACGCTGGCGTCCGTGCCCATGCGGAATTTGAACTTGACGTTCTGTCCCGCGGCAGCAGCCGGCAGATTGGCGCTGACGTTGATGTAGCCACCCGAATTACCACCCCATGCCGGACGACTGGTCGCCGGCGGAACCGGTAACGGGTTGTTCACGCCCTTGGCTACGTTTTGGTATGCGCCGGTATTGAAGCTGCCGGCCGCGGTGATGTCCTGGAAAGCGCCGCCAGCGATGCTGATCTCCAACACAGCGCCGTCGAATGCCGACTCGGTGATGAAGTTCAGGCGGAACTCAACCTTGGCTGCCGGTGCCGTCACAGGAATGTCAACCGTGGTCAAATCAGAACTGCCCGCGGTCGTCGGATCGGTTGTGAAAAGCGCGTTCGGCGCCGTGTCGGGTGAAGTCGTAGAACTCACCCACGCCACGCCGCTTCCGGTAGTTGCTGTTGTCCAGCCGGCCGGCAGCGCCGGAGCCGTCAAAGCATCGAAGTTGTTGTCCACACCAAGCACCGGCTGTCCGATCGACAGTGTGTGGGTTAGCGTGGTTGGTCCAAGGCTGCTATTGACATTGAAAGTCACGATAACGTCGCTACCGCAAGCCGCAGCCGCCGGTACTCTGTAACCGATCAATCGAGTAACAGTCGCGCCGCCCGCGATATTTCCGTAGTCACCAGAGCCGCCGCCAACCGCCTGCAGGCTCGAATTGAGCGCGGTATCCGAAAGCGGATTCAGGACCGGAACAGACAAGACGATCTCTTCGCCTGGATCTGCAAACCCGTTGTTGTTGCCGCCTGCATCCGAGAAAGCAACGGTTCCACGTTGCAAGTTCGGAAGAGCAAACGATTGCACGACTGCAGTGCCGTTTGTGGTTGCGCCGAATCCGGCACCGCGAGTGGCAAACCCGGCCCAGATGTCACCGAGGTCGGCGCCACCGTAACCGGCAATGTCCACCGCCATGATCGAATTGCGAGCCGAAAGGATCGTAAGTGCCGCGCCAGTCGGATCGCCCTTCATACCATCGACGACCAACTGCATCATGCGCTGATTGCCTTGGGCGTAGCCGAGGCGAGCGATCATGCGTGCGCGAACCTCGAGCAGCATGTTGCACCAGTTTTCGCCGATGTTGTGAACACCGGTGCCGTTGCCGATCGCCGGGTTCTTTCCATACGCGCCGTCGGTCACGTTTTCCTGGGCCGGGTCTACGTCGGCGAAGGTCAACGGACTGTGCGGTCGATTCATCGGACCACCGGTCAGCGCGCGCAGAGCGTACGGGAACCGGCGAATACCGTAATAGTAATTGTCCGTACCAAGCGTGCTGAGCTGAAGCGTCGAATAGCTACCGGTCGAGAAACGTCCGCCGGTTGCATCTTCCGCAGCGTTCGATGTCACAGAGCGGCCCATAAAGTCGCCCCAGCCTTCGCCCATGCCGCCGCCCTGGTTGGACGTCAGGCCCGAGCCGTTGGCGTGGAGACGGCCCGAAAGACCGTGGCTGTATTCGTGGATGATGATCTCGGCGTCGAGGTCGCCATCGCGATCAGGTGTCGGTCCGTTCCACAGATACATCTGCATACGCGGAGCCGTACCGTCTGAGGTCGGGCTCATGTTCGCGTTGTTGGTTCCCGACGAATCCTGAGCTTCGGCCATCACGGCGTCGTTGCCAACACCGCCGCGACCAAAGTTATTGGTCTGGAAGTTCCTGGCCGGTTCGGTGAAACCCAACTGATAAAGGACGTCGTGATAGACATTGTTCCAGTAGAACAAGTTGGTCACGATGCCGTTTTGATACCCCGCCGTTAACGGATCATCCGATCCGCCCGGCGGCGGGTTGTAGGCGAAATTGAAAACACGATTCGGCGATCCGGTCGCACGACCAGTCGGATCGATTCCGTTCGGTGTTACCCGGTCCAGTCCGGCATCAACGTTGTTGCCGGTCGTGACGTTGCCACCATCGGTGATCCAGCCGTTGTTGTTAAAACTTAACGGGCCTTCGTTACCGATCAGGGTAGTCGTAACACGAGGAATCGCAGTGCCCTGAATACCCGATCCCGGAAGCGCATTCGATGGCGCCAGCGGCGCAGGGTTCTGTCGATCGTAAATCGAATAGGTCGCGGTCTGTGTCTGATCCATCGTGATGTTCTGACGCCAGAGCATCTTGCCGTTGCTGGCATCGACGATCACGTAATAAGCCGCCACCGGCTCCCAAAGAAGTACACGCCACGCCAAAGTCGCTACGCCCGGCTCAACCGGGAAATACACGAGCTCTGTTTGCGTGTCGCCGTCAAACTGGCCGCGCTCGAACGTGAGCTTGATGCCATTGCCGGCAGTCGACTTCACCTGCAAATCCGCATCGGTCGCCTGGCGATTAATCGCTTTAGCTGCCGCGATGATTGCATCCTTTGGATTTCCCGGAATCTTTTCCAGACCCTGGTAATTCAAGCCGGGTGCGATGTTGCTGACCGTGCGGGCCAACGCGCCGTCGCGGGAAATGATCGCGCGAACTTCTCCCATGAATACCGGAATGCCGTTGATCTCCTGCGCCATCTCGACAAACGAGAGATTCCCGGCGGGATTGGAATAGTTGGCAAAGGTTCTCAGCTGACCGACCTGTTCGGTCGTCAGGCCGTAGAGCTCGTTGTTTTGAAACAGGAAACCGCGCACCAGACTTTCACGCGATTCGCGCGTCGTGCCGGTGGGCTCAGTTAGAAAGGCCCCGCTTTTCAAGATATCCGTGCCCACAATCTGCGCAATATTCAGTTCGGGGTTGTAGTCAACGCTCAAATCCGGAACGCGGCGCGACAGTTCGTTTTCGCCGGCGAGAATTTGTTGGTGAATACCGGCGGTCCTGGACGAGTCGCTACCAACCTTTACTCGGTACTGGTCGCGGGCCTGCTGGCCTTCGACGGACTTGTCCAAACGGATATCGTAGAACTCAAGCCCGGCGGTGTGACTCACTGTCACTTTGTCACCGCTGGCGGGTGTATAGTTATCGCCCACATAAGCATGCGTGCGGAACTGCAACGGGAGCGAAATGGCTAGTCCGAGCAAAACCGCGGCAACCGTGATTGCACGAGCTTTCCTCGTCATATTTCTTTGACCAAAGCGTAATTTCATTAACTAGGCCCTCCTAAAAGCCTTCGGTTGGAGACAGAGCAAAGTCCCGCGCTTTCACTCATGCATGAAAGCGCGCTGGAAATAGACGTTGCCTGTTTTCTAGCATCAACTATTCTAAAGATCGAAGAACAAGTCTTCTCTCTTTCGTAGACTGAATTGGAATTAGTGCAGTATTGAAGAATAATTGCTTCCAGAAAACCCAACCCGTGTGCGAATGACTCAGTTGCTGAAATGCGATGAGGCTTAGAAATATTAATCGTCGAACTTGCGCTGGCCTGCTAACTTAATTAGACAAACGTATAGGTGACGGTTTGCGCAACAAAACCGCCGGCTCCTGCTCGCCAAGCTTTATGAATTGAAATAAAGGAAATCAATGCGCTACTTCTGCCGCTATCAAATCGTGTACGTGATCGGCAAGTACAAAACACGAGGGGTGATGTGTTTGCCGGTAAGTCGGAGCGCTGTAACAAAACTTAATCGTCCAGAATCTAACGATTCCGCACGATTTTGAAAGACGGCTGAAGCTGCAATCGTGATTGTGCGATGGTTGTCGAGAAGACCACACCGGACACGGTATTCATTATCAACCTTCGGGGCGAGGTTTTAACACATTTGCAACTTCTGAGTCAATCCGAGAATCTGGAAATTTGCGTTGTTTGAGACGCGATTTCGCTTCAAAATGTCCGACAAACTTCAGTTTGTCGCTCTACAGACTCTGGCACTCACCTAAGGGGAAATACGCAGTCTGGAAGGGGACCCTGTCCCCGCCTAAGACACAAAGCTCGATATCTTTAGACCCAACTGAGTTTTCATCTTAAGCGTGGACAGGGTCCCCTTCCCGACTGCGTGTTACTAGAAAGTATTCAGTGCGCGACATTATCTATCAGACTTGATCGGACCTTCTAAAGCTTGTCGGAACGCATCCATAAATTCGTAAGAACTGACGTAACCTACTGTCTCGAGAACCGCTCGATAATTTTCTCTCGAATTTGAGAAGGAGAGAGTTTCTGCTCTTTTTCGAGCTGGTAAGCCATCAGCGCCTCGTCGACGCAGGTTGCGCACTGTGACGAGTGATCGTCTTCGTAGCAACTATGTAGGCTCTTATGGCCGAATCCACGGTCGCAATAGCAGTAGCAGGGAATCTGAGCGAGTGTTTCCGGGATCTCCTTAGCCACTTCATACGCCCGTTTGGTGCGGCCGGTAAATCGCGCTGGATCGAGAGTCGGCTTCAAAGGACGCGCGCTCGCCGCATCGTTAAAGTGAGCGGGCACGGGTGGAGCTTGCGGGACGTAATTCGGCTGCGGGTCGTTTTTCGCACGGCGATCAGTAGGTGTTGAGGAGCGATTCGAAGCAAGTATGCCCGCTGCAATCGCGACTACGAGAACGACGACAAATATGATGACGGCTTTTTTCATGTACTTCTCCAATTTCAATTGAGTTTCTAACAAGGATTCTAGTACCAGGGTGGGCGATTGGGCAATTCGAGTTAGGCCCGAGTCACTGGTGAGCCTGAAATCTGGAAAGAACGTTTCATTACTCACCATCAATCTTAGCCGGAGCAATAACCGAAGCCCGAGGATGGTGGCGATCGTACGTGTCTCGCAAATGATTATCGGTGATGTGAGTGTAGATCTGCGTGGTTGAAATATCGCTATGCCCGAGCAACGCCTGAACCGAACGCGAGTCCGCCCCGCGTTGCAAAAGATGCGTAGCAAAACTGTGACGCAAGGTGTGCGGAGAAACGTTCTGAAGCCCGCCCTTCGCGGCGTAACGCTTTATCGCGGCCCATGCTACTTGCCGAGTCAACGGGCGGCCGAGGCCGTTGATAAAAAGATTCGGCGCCTCCGCAATTGAAGTATCACGAGCGCGAATGCTGATGTACGTCTGAAGCCAGTGCAATGCGCTGCGGCCGATCGGCACGCGTCGCTCTTTGCTTCCCTTCCCATGACACACAATCAGTCCGGCATCCAGGTCGACCTCCGCCAGCTTGAGCGAGACCATCTCGGACACGCGCATCCCCGTCGCATACATCAATTCCAAAATCGCACGATCGCGCACGCCCTGATGAGTTTCCAAATCGGGACAGGAAAGCAACAGATCAATTTCGTCTTCGGTCAGAAACCGCGGAAGGTAGGCCATTCCCTGCGGCGTGTCCAAATCCTCGGCCGGGTGTTTTTTCAAATGACCGTCCAGCATGAGAAAACGAAATAAACCACGCGCTGCGCTGACGGCACGCGAAACGGTAGAAGGCGACAAACCTTCGCGCGAGAGACTCGCGATCCAAAGACGCAGGTCCTTTCGGCTTAAGTCGGCGACATTCGAATCCTTCTTTTCGGCCCAGGCCTTCAGACGCCGCAAATCTCGTCCGTAACTCGCAAGCGAGTTCGCAGACAGCCCGCGCTCGACCTGCAGGTACGCGAGGTACTCGCGAACCAGATCGCGTTGATTAAGTCGTTCGATAGAGATTGAGGGTTGCTTAGTCTGCATGCGAGTTCGGCTCTTGCTCGGATTCTAGCAGAAGCGGTCGAACCCACAGACAATTAATCGCCCGCGGCAAAAGCAGTTGGGAAGGGGCACGCTGTGCGGAACGAAGTGAAGCGGAGCGCGCCCCCGCTTAAGACAGGGTGATACGCGAGCTTGCCTTGATAGTCTAACTGTGTATTACATCAAACTTGAGTTGGTTAGTATGCTGAGCGGGGGCGCGCTGCGCTTGCCCCCTTCCTAACTGCGTGGTGCTATGACATGCGGAATTTGTGAACTTGAAATGCGGGCTTATCGCCAACTGATCCGCCTACTCGTACCGCAAACACTCAATCGGATCCAACCTCGAAGCTTTTCGCGCAGGCCACACTCCAAAAATCAGTCCAACGCCGATCGAAACAACCAGACCCGAGATAACCGCCCACAGCGGAATCTGCGCAGGCAAAGATGGGATCAGGAGCATAACCAGTTTACTGATCGCCACTGCCAGCAACACTCCGGCGATCCCACCCAGAAATGTCAGCGTCATTGCTTCGAACAGAAACTGATTCACGATGTCGCGTCGCCGCGCGCCGATAGCTTTTCGAATCCCGATCTCTTTGGTTCGTTCAGTCACCGAGACAAGCATGATGTTCATCACACCGATCCCGCCTACCAAAAGTCCGAGGCTTGAAATCGCAATCGCAACCAATCCGACCATTGCGGTGATGCTGTCGAACTGCTCGATGAACTTGTCCGCGGTCTTGATATCGAAATTGTCCGGGTCGTTAAACTTGACCTCGCGGCGGCGGCGAAGAACTTCGCGCGATTGCTCGAGCGCATCATTCAGTTGGCCCTGCTTGCCCTGAATAACCATCAGCAAATAGCCGCGCGCCGGCGCCAGCTTTTGCGCCGTTCGGAACGGAAGAAAGACGGCGTTGTCCTCTTCGTTCTCGCCAAAGAAGCCGGCTTTTCTTTTCTCGAGCACGCCGACGATTTCAAAAGTATGCCCGCCCATCTTGACCATCGTTCCAACGATGCCGGTGCTTTGATTCGGAAACAGCGCTTCGATGGCGTTAACTCCGAGCACCAGCACCTTGCGCCGCTGCTGGTCGTCCGCCTCGGTGATGAATCGTCCTTCCTTGATCGTGATGTTGGTGATGTCGGCGTAGTTCGGCGACACGCCCTGAGTGTTGCCCCAACGATAGTTCAATCCGTTGTAGAGAATATTGTCGTCAAATGGTCCGCCGGTGTATCCAACGTTGGGGGCGACATGGGCCACGTCCATTACCGCCGGGCAGGAAGCTCGAATCGCGTCCGCATCGTCGACAGTCAACGGCTTGCGCGTACGTTCGGACCGATCCTCGTGACCAAAGCCGGTGGAAAGATGGAACGCGTAGATATTGTTGGTGCCGTATTCTTCGATGATCGCGACTATGTTCTGTCGCATTCCGGTCAGGATCGACGCAACCACGATCGCCGCCGTCACCCCGATTACAATTCCGAGCACCGTCAGGAAGCTTCGAAACTTGTGCGATCGCACGCTGTCGAGCGCCATCTTCAGAGTTTCGCCGGTAATGAATCGCGGAAGCTTCATGAGAAGAGCTTTCTAAGTGTTCTGCGCTCTCTAAGTGTTCTGAGTAAGAGCGACGATCGGATCCAGTCGCGCTGCCTTAAATGCCGGGTAGATTCCGGCGATTATCCCAATACCGCTCGAGACAAGGACTGCCAGAAGAATGTAGCCGAGCGTAATTGTCATGGTGACTTCTGCCAGGATCGTAATCAGCTGACAAATACCCGCGGCCAGCAATAGCCCCAGCACCCCGCCAAATACACAGAGCAACGCCGACTCGATCAGGAACTGCAAAAGGATCTGCTTTTTAGTTGCGCCCACGGCCTTGCGCAAACCGACTTCAAAAGTTCGTTCGGTCACGGACACCAGCATGATGTTCATCACAACGATGCCGCCCACGATCAAGGTGATCAGCGTGATCGGAATGACAACCGCCGCGATGCCGCCGGTGAACTCGTCAATCTGTTTGTTGAGGTCCTCTACGTTTACCAGTCCGAAGTCGTCTTCTTCGTTGCCTTTCAACTTGTGCTTGTTGCGCATCGCGAGTCGCGCATCTTCGATCGTCGGTTTGAATGCTTCGCGCACGTGAGCTTTGCCGTGGATCTGCAACCCTGGTCCACGTCCGAAGATCTGCTGATGCGTGGTCAGCGGAATATACAAGTGTCGATCAAACGAATCGCCAAAGAATGCGCCGCGCTTTTCCTCGACTCCGACTACTCGCATCGGCAATCCGCGAATCTTCAGCTCCTGTCCGATCGCATCCTTAAACGGAAAAAACTTTTCTTTTATGTCGGCGCCCAGAACGCAGACCAAAGCCGATCGCGTCACTTCTTCGGGCAGAATGTACCTGCCATCGGCGATCGTCTTGTCTTCGATACTCGCCATGTTTGCGGTTACGCCGAAGACTTGCGCCGACGGAAATTCAACCCCGTCCTGGCTCAGATCGACTTGCGCGTTAACCTGCGCGCCGACCTCGGAACACGAAAGGCAATGCTGCTGAACCCATTCGAAGTCGTCCCACTGAAGCCGTTTGTTACGGCGGTTGCGACGTTCGAATTCTTCGTCGGACATCTGGCCGGAAAAAGCCATCCGCGCGATCATAAAGTGATTGGCGCCGAGGACCTTCGAAACCTTATCCACTACGTAGGTGTTCAGCCCGCTGATCGACGCGCCGACCACCACCACCGACGCGACGCCGATGATGATCCCGATCAGGGTCAGAAACGCGCGCAGCTTATGCGCGAAGATAGACTGAAGCGCGATTCGAGCGGCATCTACGTAAAATGAATAGATATATTTCATTGACTGGAGAAAAAGTGCGTGCGTAACCCGGGACCATTCGCAAGTACGAGCCCGGTTGCCCGAATGTTCGTGAATAGTTTTCGAGGCGTGCCCAACGCCGAATTCCAATACGGATTATCGCCATCTGTTACGAGCGCCAACGGCGCGAAAAGGCGATAGCCCCAGGGCAACGCGCTGGGTGTGTGTCTGTCAATAATAGAAGCGCTGAAAGCGCGAAAGGATGGCTACGATGGTCCGATCGGATACTCGAATTCTCTCGCGCCTTCAGCGCTCGAAAATTTTTACAAATCACCCCGGGGCGTTGCCCTGGGCTATCACCTTTCGCTCCGTTGGCGCTTGTTCCTCCACGTCCGGAAACGAACCGCGTCCAAAAAACACATGCCACGCCATTAAATTGAAAAGCGGCATTCGCATCACGCCGCACGCAAGCTCAAGCAATATCGGCTGTCTTATCTTCGCGATCACCCGCCGCATCCAAAGCCTGGAAGTGAACCGCGCACGAAACGCGTCGCCCGAATATCGACCCAGCACCTCTGCGTCTTCTGTTGCCAGGTAATCACCAATGACCCGCGCTGCCAAACCCGACAGCCGCATGCACGGGTCCAGGCCTCCAGCGGTTAACGGCGACACTGCCCCCGCTGCATCGCCAATCAAGAATCCGCGATCGTTTGCTATCCGACGGAGAACGCCGCCCACCGGAATCCGCCCACCACGCTTTTCAATTCGGTGCGCGCCGCTCAGGTCAAAAATGGTCCCATCGACGCTTCTGCGAAATTCATCCAAGGCCCGCAACGGTTCAAATAGCCTCGCGTAGCCGCCGACTCCAACGTGAACCTCTTCGCCATCGTGCACCACCCAGGCCAGGTAACCGGGCGCTAAAACCGGATCAAGAAAGCAATGAAACCGCGGTGGACCATCGAGCGGGACGTCTTTGAATACCTCTTCGACACCGACGATCCACTCCTTGTTCCGATCCAGGCCGAGCTCCGCCGCGACTCGAGAGTTCGCACCGTCGCCGCCAACCACGATCCGCGTCTGGACGGCCCACTGGGTACCCTGCGTCTCGAACCGAACGATCGAATCTTTCCCCGTGTGCGCGGTTCCGCTGAAGCGAGTGCCCGGCGCCCACTCGACCCCCGCGTCGATACACGCGTCCAGGTATTTCTCGTAGAGCTTTCCCATCCGCCCGACGCGAAATTCGTCGTGTTCGCTCTCGAGCGACAGCGCGCGCCGACCCGGCGAGTAAAGCGACACGTGCCGAACCGGCGGCCCCAATGTGCCGTCGGGAAACTCGAAGTCTTCCAGGGTTCGTCTGACAAAGATCCCGGTTGTATGAATTCCCTCAGTTAACGAGAGCTTTCGATCGGCAAGCAGCACGCTGGCCCCTTGCTCTGCCAATAGCCGGGCACACTGAAGCCCGGCCAAACCAGCGCCTATAACAGTAACGTCGTATCTCTTCATGCTATTAACACCAGATGTTTTGGAAGGGGCCGGGGATCGGGGGTCGGGGCCGGGGGACGTTTGCCAAGTAGCGATTGGCAAACTCGCATCACTTCCCGCCCCGCCCAGTTCACGCGGAAATGGGTTCGTCCTTTGGCCCAGTAGACGTCAATGGCGCAGCGAACTTTTCCTTCCATTTGATTCGACCGGTAACCTGCATCACAACGAACAGCGTGACGATCGATCCAATGGTTATCGCCAACCCGGTAAAACCCTTCAGGAAAAATGCGTACGAAAACATAACCAGGTAGATGAACTGCGCGACCGCCGCTTCGCCGGTCGCGAATCGCATCCCGACAACCAGCCGCAGGTACGACACCACCAAAAATATCGAGACCGCCGAGCTGGTCACAAACGCCATGTGGATCGAGATGTGATCGACCAGATATGCAAGCAGCAGGTGGAAAGAGAAAAACGCCGCTGCCAGAAAAAAGTAGTTCATCGGATGAAGCTCGATCCCGCGCAGCGCAGTGATGATGATCATCAGAAAGAAAAAGAAGAACAGCGAGACCGGAGCGAAAAAGCTGATTCGTCCTGCGAGCGGACCGGGCTGAAGCTTCTCGGGCATCACCATTCCGATTTGATATCCGGAAAGAAGATTTTTCGACGCCCACGTCAGGTTCCAACCCTGATCGGTTTCCTGTTTGTCGGAAGGCGAAAGAGTGTTCTCGGCGAAGTCTATGTCCTTGAAGTTCGTTTTCATCCGCAGAGTAAAATCGCGCACCTGTGTGATGTTGCTGCCAAAGTTGTAATTCCAGCTATTAAGTCCCTGCGAGCGATAACTCACGCGAAGCGTCGCTGTCTTTCCCGCGCCGATCTTTGAAACGCTGCTGACCGTGTTCTGTTCGTTGGTCAAAGTCGCGGGCACATCGTCCACCACGAAAACCAGATCGTCGTAGATCGCCTTGCCGGTCGGATAAGCCAGCGCGAATTTCACTTCCTGTTCTTTGTCGCTTGTGTTGTGAAAGCTGTAGACACCGTCGAAGAGAACTTTGTACGTGCTGTACCAAAGCAAACCCTTCTGTCTGTGATTCAAGTCGAGCGCCACGTCGATCCGGCTGCTTTCAAGCGGAAGAGTCACGCTCTGAGGCGCAGGAACCGTATTCACGACGACGGGTCCGTCTTTCGGCTGTGCAATCGTCTGCTTTGAGACCCTTCCGTTCTCAATCACGACCGGCCTCGGCTGCGAGTAGGTGGCCGTCGGCGGCGCCTGATTGTGCGGCGCTCCCCAGAGCGATTCGACGCGGTCCTCGGCCACCGCGTTCGAGTCGTAAGTTCGCGCAAAAATCGTAGCGCCCAGAATTGCCCACGCGAAAGAGGCGCAGACGAAAATGAATGCGATTGCTGCTATGCGTTTGACCATATTTAGCTCCTTGTGTGAACCACCATTCGTTATCCACTTTTTGCGAAACGCCCGTTTGCGCTTTCGACTGATTCTTAGGTTGAACATCTACGAACCTCGATTCTTGATATTGCGGGCCGCACCGGCAATGTGGGCCGCCACAGAACGCAGTCGTGTGAAAGCACGAAACGTGTAGCGACAAGTACGGCAAAGCGCTTTGCATTGCAAAGCGGCCGGGCAAAAAAAAGCGGGCGCCGCCCGTTGGGACTGAAAGTTGCCGACTTGTTGGAATTTGACTGTGCAGATTGACACTTCAAGATTCGCAAATTCGCAGGTCGGGAAGGGTGGCAAGCTGCGCTGAACGAAGTGAAGCGGAGCGCGCCCCCGCTTCAACATTCCAGATCCTTCAAGCTTTAAGTCACCACTCATCACTTGTCACCGACCACTGTTCACTGATTCCGCATCGCGCTAATCAACGCTTCCATATGATTCAAGTACTGAGTCAGCGCCTGCCTTCCAGCCGGCGCAATCTTGTATTCAGTCTTCGGCACTCGCCCTTCAAATGTCTTGTTGCAGGTGATGTATCCCGCGTCCTCCAGCTTGCGCGCATGCACGCTGAGGTTGCCGTCGCTGGTCCCCATCAAATTCTTCAGATCATTAAAAGTCAGCGATTCATTCGCGGCCAACGCGCTCACGATCCCAAGCCGCATACGCTCGTGGATCACTCGATCCAGTTCTGACGCCTTCGCCGGCCCGTCCTCGCCCACACTTCGCAGCGAACTCTTCACTTCTTTCCGAACAGCACTTTGTCTAGCCACCGTATCTCCTTGCTATGATCAAACCGAAAACCATATGCACGCCGCCGAAGCTCAAAGCCATCAACGGGTCGAGCAATCCCCGCGGCACAAACAGCGCGATCATGCCCAGCGCCATAAAGCAAAGCCCCATGATCGGAACTATGCGTACAGAGAACATCCCGCCCGTGACGACTCCGGTTCCATAAAGAAGCATCCACATGCCCGGCAATAACGTCACGCCGGTCGCGCGATAGATCACGATCGTCAACAACGCGCCGGCCAATATCGGCGGAGCGAGCCCGAGAGCGAACTTTCGTCCCGGCCCGGACAGCAAGGGCACTCCCGCTGCGCGAGCCTTTCGATCCATGGCCCACCCGCCGATCAAAAAAGCGAGCAAGCCCTCCACCAACCAGGTCAGCAGCCACGCCCTCGCCGTCGTCTGTTGCGACGCGATATACGAAGCCGCAATCGCGGAGACACCCATGATCACCCCGCCCCAACCCGGAACGGCGGTGAAAGACGACGCGCGCTCCATCGTCTCGCGAATAAAGCGAAGGTTATCCATCGCCCGCGAGTGCAGCGCCGGCGGCTCGTTCGTATTAAGTTCTTGGTCTGGAGGCTCTTTGTCTGGAGGTTCTTTAACCAGTCGCGGTCCGATCGGATGAATAGACGCCATGCGGGAATAATAGCTCAGCCCTTGAGTCTGTCAAGTACTTTATGCCGCAAAGCCACTCCCAATGTCCCGTAGGGACAGTTGAATTTAGGCAGGTCTTTTAAGGCCTGCATAGAGGCCTCGCAAAAGTCGTCGTCCCGTAGGGACGATTGAACTTCGCACTCAACCGTCCTACGGGACACGATAATCTTGAATCTATTCCGTTACAGGCCGCTACGAATCAGCCTTGCCGGCGTACTTCGCGGTGCTGGCGTCGGAGATGGTCGTCACGTCTTCGGTCAGCGATTGGTCTACGATTTGGCGCTGTTCGAGTTCGTGAACTGCGTATGAACCCGTCGCGGGGCTGGCGGAGGCTGAGCGGCCTACGAAATACGGTCTGTCGCATCCGGGCAGCATGTTCTCCAAGCGATGCTGGACGAAATCCCAGCCGCCCATGTTCTTCGCTTCTTCCTGTGTCCAAACCAGCTGCGACGCATTCTTGTATTCAGCAAAGATTCCACGCAGCGCTTGTTCCGGCCATGGATAGAATTGTTCCAGGCGCACGATCGCCACCTGGTCGTCGCCGGACTTTTTCCGCGCCGCGTGCAGGTCGTAGTAAACCTTGCCGCTGCACACGACGATGCGACGGACTTTCTCTTTGTCGGTGACATCGGCGTCGTCGATCACCGGCATAAACCCACCTGTAGTCAGCTCCTCCACCGTAGACGTAGCGGCCGGCAAACGAAGCAAGCTCTTCGGCGTCATCACCACCAACGGACGCTCCATCTCCTGTTTGACCTGACGACGCAGCAGATGAAAATACTGCGCCGGCGTAGTCGGATAACAGACCTGCAAATTATTTTCGGCGCACAACTGAAGATAGCGCTCGAGCCGTGCGCTGGAATGCTCGGGCCCCTGGCCCTCGTATCCATGCGGCAAAAGCAGGCTTAGCCGTGATCGCTGTTTCCACTTGTCTTCCGACGCGGCGATGTATTGATCGATGATCACCTGCGCGCCGTTGCCGAAATCGCCGAACTGCGCTTCCCACAAAACCAGACAATCCAGAGCTTCAACCGAATATCCGTATTCGAAGCCGAGCACACCCTGTTCGGAAAGCGAGCTGTCGAAGACTTCGAACTTCGCGTACTTGTTTTCCTCATTCACGAGGTGCGCCAGCGGCGTCCATGGCTGGCCGGTTTGCGTGTCGTACATGACCGCGTGTCGCTGGCTGAAGGTACCGCGCCCGGAATCCTGTCCGCTCAGACGCACTCGCTTTCCATCAAGCACGAGCGAGCCAAAGGCGACTGCTTCGGCGAAAGCCCAGTCCATCGGAACTTCGCCTTCGCCCATCTTTGCGCGCCGTGCCAGCTGGCCGACCATTTTCGGATGGATGTGAAAACCCTCGGGCACGATCGCGATCTGGTGGCCGAGCTTGCGAATCGCTTCCGCATCAACCCCGGTAGGCACGATCGCCGATCCGTCTTCTTCGACTATCGGTGGCGATAGGGTCTTCTTCGGTTCCTTTTCGCTGACGACTTTCTTCGCGCGTTGCCATGCGTCTTCGTAACGGCTGACGCGCTCGTCGATCATCTGCTGAACTTCTTCTTCGGTCATCACGCCTTCGCGTACCAGCCGCTGCGAATAAATCGCGCGAACGCCCGGATGCGCTTTGACCCGCGCGTACATCAACGGCTGGGTGTAGCTAGGCTCGTCGCCTTCGTTGTGGCCCAGCTTGCGAAAGCCCACGATGTCGAGAACTACGTCCTTGTTGAACTCCTGGCGAAATTCGAGCGCGGTCCGAACCATACGAAACGCGGCTTCGGGATCGTCGCCGTTGATATGAAAAATCGGCAGCTGCGTCATCTTCGCCACGTCGGTCGAGTAGATGGTCGAACGGCCCTTCTCGGGCGAAGTTGTAAAGCCGATCTGATTGTTGATGATGATGTGAATCGTGCCGCCGGTGCGATAGCCGTGCAGGTCGGCCAGATTCAAGGTCTCCATCACGATTCCCTGCCCCGCGAACGCAGCGTCGCCGTGCAGCAGGATCGGCAGGTAAAGATCGATCACAACTTCGCGATCCTTATCCACGCCGGACCTGTCCTGTCGCGCACGCACCATTCCTTCGACCACCGGGTCTACGAATTCAAGGTGGCTGGGATTGGGCGAGACAGTGATCTTGATCTTGCGACCATTGGCGGTTTCGCGTTCACCGACTGCGCCCTGGTGATATTTCACATCGCCTTCGTCGGCGGGAAAGTTTGGGTGAACGCTGCCTTCGAACGACGTAAAGATTCGCTCGCAGAAATGTCCGACCACATTCGCCAGAACGTTCAATCGCCCGCGATGCGCCATTCCAAGCGTGATGTCTTCTACGCCCTGATCGCCGCCGCGCTCTATCAACTGGTCGAGCGTGGGGATGATCGTCTCGCAGCCTTCCAGCGAAAATCGCTTCTGGCCCAAATATTTTGTGTGAAGAAATCTTTCGAATTGTTCAGCTGAGATTAGCTTCCAAAGGATCTGTTTCTTGATCTCGACCGGGATCGGTTCGGGAAAAACAAGCTCCTGACGGATGCGATCGCGGATCCAGATCTTCTGTTCTTTGCTCTGAATATGGCGATATTCGATTCCGACTTTTCCGCAGTACGCGCGCTGGAGGATATCCAGGATTTCGCGCAGCGTGGCGCTCTCCAATCCCGCCAATCCGCCGGTGATGAATTCGCGATCGAGGTCCCAGATCGTCAAACCATACGATTCGATATCGAGCTCGGGATGATGATGCAGCGGCATCGCGTGAAGCGGATCGATGTCCGCGATCAAGTGGCCGCGCACGCGATAAGCGTTGATCAGCTCGAGCACCCGCGCCTGTTTGATCGTCTGTTCGCGCACGTGGTCGCCGCCGAGCAACGCCGGATTGCGATCGATGGCCCAGCGCATCGGCGGATAGGCAATCTCCAGATCTCTGAAAATGTCGTCGTAGAAGCGGTCTTCGCCGAGGATCAGTTTGTACACGCGGGCCAGAAACGCGCCCGACTCCGCGCCCTGAACGATGCGATGATCGTAGGTGGAGCTGATGTTGATCGTCTTGCTGATACCAAGTTGCGACAGAACTTCGGGGGCCATCGCCTGGTACTCGGCGGGAAATTCGATCGCGCCGGTAGCAATGATCAAGCTCTGTCCAGACATCAAACGCGGCGTGGACGAGACGGTGCCGAGCGTACCGGGATTGGTAAGCGAAATCGTCGTGCCCTGAAAATCAGGAATCTGAAGTTTGCCGTCGCGCGCGCGTTTCACCACGTCGTCGTAGGCAGCCAGGAACTCGCCAAACCGCATGCGGTTCGCTCCCTTGATGTTCGGCACCAGCAGATTTCTCGATCCGTCTTTCTTCTCAAGATCGATGGCGATTCCGAGATTGACGCTGTCGCGTTTGACCCGTACCGGCTTGCCGTCGACCAGCGCGAAGCCGTCATTCAACTGCGGATACGATTCAAGTGCCCGGATCAGCGCCCACGCGATCAAATGCGTGTACGAGGCCTTGCCTTTATTTCTCTCCTTCAAATATTTGTTGATGATCAGGCGATTTTCGTCCAGCAGCTTTACCGGAAGTTGACGATTCGACGTTGCGGTCGGAACCGTCAAACTTGTTTCCATGTTTTCGACGATCTTCAAGGCAGCGCCGCGAATCGGTTGCGACTCGTCGGCAGGAGCCGCGGGAGGCGCAGTTAGAGAAGCCGATTCGGTTCTCGCAACGGGTTTGGGCTGAGCTGAAGGCGCGGCAGTTTCGGGCGCGGTCGTTTTCGCGGTCGCTCCATCATCGGTGATTTGAGCCGAAGTCGCGGCGCTGCCGTTCTCAGAAACTGTCTCCGCGCCGGTCGCATCGCCTCCGGGGCCGCCGAGCAATTCTGAAAAGTAGGAACGCCACGATTCGTCCACCAGCGCCGGATTACTGCGAAATCGCTGCAATAATCCCTCGACATAAGTCGCGTTGGCGCCGAAATTTTCTGCGATGATTGCCGACAAGTCGGTCTTTTGTTGCTGCTCGCTCAATTGTCCGTCACCTCTTAAGAAGATCCGAATTTAGTTGCATTTTATACTTGGATTGAAGGCATATAGACTATCACCTTCGCAAAATCAATGCATCCTGTGTTAATTGCGGGCGTGAGTAAGTTGCGAGTTTGTCAAAAGCGCTTCACGCAAAGGCGCAAAGAAAAGAAAGCGTGAAGGCGCGAAGGGTAAGCAACGGTAAACGTGACTCGAATCTCCGGGGCTTGGGAATGCTTTCTTTGCGCCTTTTCGCTTTCTTTTCTTCGCGCTTTTGCGGGAAACCGACTTTAAGATATGCCCAACAAATGTCCCAACTGCAATCTGGTTAACTTCGCCGGCGAGCTAATCTGCCGCCGATGCGGCGCGGAGCTTGGCCTTCCGATTGACCAACCCGCTCCTCAGCCAAAAAGCCGGCGCCGGAAAATCATCCTTCGTATATTGCTGACTCCCGCAATCATTGTCGCGATCCTGCTGGGGTTTTACATTTCTTTGATCGCCACATCTAATCCGATAAATTCCGAGGAACGCCAGACTGTCGATCGGGCGATTAACGTCATCGAACAGAGAGGCTTTGGACAGGAAGCGTTTATGTTGCGGCGGCTGGTTACGTTTCGCTCGACTGACAGCTGGTGGAATCGGTGGTTGGGCCACGAGGATGCATACGCGGCTACGAATTTTCCTTTCCAGGTTGTTACTCTATATCCCGAGTTCTTCGCCGTCGCCGCTGACGATGTTGAGCGAGCCGCGATCCTGCTACACGAAACTTCGCACCTGTACGGACGCGGCGAAGAAGAGGCCACCAAGCGATTTTGGCGCGCGAAGAAACAGCTCGGTTGGACGCAATCGACTTACGGGGCCGGCAAGGTTTGGAAAAACGTGAGCGACGCCACCAGGGATTTCGCGCCGCAATTTTTTCAATGCGGAGAAGACAAACAGTCTGATTGTTTCGAATGACTATGGCTTTATTAAAAAATTCAAAAGGCACGGCGACAGGCACGGCCAGACTTTTTCAAGGTTGGGTTTTTCTCCTGTTCTGCGCGATTTCAGCTTTTTCACAATCCCAGCCGCAGCAACAACAGCCGAGCCCTCTACCGCAACAGGAATTTGCCAAAGGCGTTGTAATTGAACGCGTCGTCACAGTAGCCGACGCGTCGCAATCCTACTCGCTTTTCCTTCCGCCAAATTATTCACCCGATAAGCGCTGGCCGATAATTTACGCATTCGAACCGCTTGCGCGCGCTGCTCTGCCGGTGAATTTGTTCAAAGACGCGGCGATAAAGTACGGGTACATCGTGGCATCTTCGTATAATTCGCGAAACGGGATGCAAGCCGCGCCGTTACAAGCTGCGATCACCGCCATTATCGAAGACACGCGTAAACGTCTATCGATTGATGACAGGCGAATCTATGCGGCAGGGTTTTCCGGCGGCGCTCGAGTGGCAACGCGTATCGGCTATTCATGCAGCGGTTGCATCGCTGGAGTGATCGCGTCCGGCGCGGGGTTTCCTTCCGATCTTCCACCTAAAGACACAGTTCGTTTTGCCTTCTTTGGCACAGTCGGCTTCGGTGATTACAACTATCCCGAAATGGTCCGATTGAACGATCAGCTCGACGGGCTCGGTCTTCCGCACCGGATTGAGTTCTTCGACGGAGTGCATCAATGGGCCTCGCCGGAGTTGCTGGTTGCGGCGGTCGAGTGGATGGAGCTACAGGCGATGCGATCCGG
Source organism: Pyrinomonadaceae bacterium (assembly GCA_963702045.1). Classification (GTDB taxonomy): domain Bacteria; phylum Acidobacteriota; class Blastocatellia; order Pyrinomonadales; family Pyrinomonadaceae; genus JACMLC01. The sequence continues at coordinate 766,548 of OY969701.1, read as the reverse complement.
TCGTCGAGCGCGCGATGACGCTTTTATCGAAATGCTCTGGAACAGAGATTTGGAAAAAGCGCGCGCTGACGAAGCCGCTGGAAAAATCTTTGAAGCGCACAGAGGCTATCTGGCGCTGGCATCGGATTATCGTTTGCTGAAGAACGTTGCGGAGTACGAAAAGAAAGCTACAAGTATTAGACAGACAAAAGCCTTCAAAGACGCCGTCGTCGCGGAGCAGCGCCAGCTTCAGACGCAGGACGAAACCGCGGCGCAAATCATAAGTCTCGGCGCAGTGCTTCTCTCTGAACCGGCCCGGCGAGCAGAGACGATGCGTGAATTGCGGATGTTGATCGAAGGCGTGCGGCGGATAGCCGAGGGCCCCAGCGACACGGGCGAACGACGCGCCGCCAAACGGGCGTTACTACAGGTTTTGGGCCAGACTTTTGAAGCTGCGCTTTACAACTATCGGCCGAACAAGCAATACGAAATTGCCATCATAAATTTGCAGGTGGCGGAAGAAGTGTCACCGCAAAACGCCAGCGTTTCGTTCGAGCTTTCGCGTATCTACGCGCTAACCGAAGACAAGGCGAAGGCGCTGGATGCGCTGAAGCGCGCGGTGGCAAAAGGAGTTTCCAGCTGGACGTTGATTGAGGGTCAGAACGACTTTGATTCGATTCGTTCGGATGGAGAGTTTAAGGCGATCGTCAGCGCGCTGAAGGAAAGGGCCAATGCGAAGTGACTCCTACGAATTTGGTCCGGATGCGTAACAGTTCAGTAGTGGTCATCTGGATCGAGTGAAGGAAAGACAATTTCACGCAAAGGCGCAAAGAAGTGAAAGCGGAAAGGCGCAAAGAGGTGCCGATTGCTAAAGATAATCGAATTTCACGAAAATCGATAGAGTCTTTCTTTGCGTCTTGCGGCTTTCACTTCTTTGCGTCTTTGCGTGAAATTTTGTTCTCGTAAAAGACTCAAACAGGCCCACTACCCGCCGCTCTTCTCTTTCTTATTGAGCAGCGGATTTGCCAGAGTTAGCTCCAGCTCAACCGGCACAACTCGCTTAAAGTTAAAAAGAAATTTCTTGAACCGGCCGAATACGTAGACGCGTCCCGTCACGGGCCAGGTTTTCTTCTGATCGTTCCACTCGCCCAGCGCGCCCATGACCGCGGTCGACATACTGATAAAGAGTCGAACCGGCTGCGGCAACCGCGTGGCCTTGTTGGTCGGCAGATCGAACGAGTGACTGTATTCTTCGACTGTGACCGAAAGACCGTTGACCACCATGTCTTCGAAAGTCAGGAAATCCACGTGGCCTTTCTGTTTGACCGCAGCGACGGTCACAGGAACTTCCAGCGTGATTCCGAGCGGCGTCATTCGCGCGATGCTCGCTTCGCCAAATTGGATCAGCGCGTCCGCGTCGGAAGAAGGCTTTTCAGCAGTGGCAGCTTCCGACGCAGCATCCTTCTGGTCCTTAACGTCCTTAGCGTCCTTCGGTTTCTTAATCTCGACCTTTGCCCGCTCGACTTTGTATCCCCGAATCTCCTTCGGGTAGATTCGAGCCGTCGAAGCGTTTGCGCTGGCGGAGCCTTTGTTCTGACTTTGTTGCGCGGATGACGGACGGATACCAACTATTAACAGCGCCATTGACAAGCAACACACCAGGAATGCTTGAAACACGAACTTGTTTTTGGGTTTATTCACCTTATCGCACGTATTCGACAAACTAAAGTTTGTCGGACATTTAGCTGACTGCAGCTTATCTGGAATTTTGCCGACAACGATTCGGCGTTAGCCGGTCTGAAGAGTCATTTGTCCGCAACCGCCGTAAGAGGCAGGATCAGTTCAAACGAAGTGCCGACGCCGACCTGACTTTTCACCACGATTTCACCCTTCAGCTCTTCAACTGCGCGTTTCACTACGTCCAGTCCAACGCCTCTTCCGGAAACCTGCGAAACAGAGTCAGCGGTCGAAACTCCCGCCGTGAATATCAGATTCATCGCGTCTCGGTCCGCTTCGGATCCTTCGATGCGAAGTATCCCACGATCGTCCGCCGCTTTGCCGACCTGAGCGGGATCGATGCCGCGACCATCATCCGTGACCTTCAAACGAACAAAATTTTCATCGACTGTAGCCTCCAGCAACACCCGCCCTCGCTCCGCTTTTCCCGCGGCGTTTCGTTCGGATCTACCCTCGATTCCGTGGTCAACAGCATTTCGTAATAGATGAAGCAATGGATCTGCGATCGCATCGGCTACGGACTTGTCCAACAGAAGCTCTTCGCCTTTTGTCTCAAAGTCGATCTCTTTTCCGACGGTCCGCGCAGCCGCATTGCCGGCACGAATCGCACGCGCGAACGTCTTGCCGATCGGGACCATTCGCAAAGACTGTAGAAGTTTTTCCAACCGCGCGTATCGCTCTTGAATCTGCTTCGTTGCGTCTCGCGTAGCGTCGGACGGCGACGCGTTGAGCGCGGTCATCGTCTCGATGAATAGTTCGTGTGTAATCTTGATCACGTCGTCCAGCGCCGCCATCTCGACCCGCACGAGCGAAGTCAGCGGAGCGATGGACGATTCAGCCGAAGCCTGCCCGTCATCAGCTCGGTCGGAGGTTTCAGAATCGCTATCCGCCTCATCATGTAACTGTGACACTTCGACCGAGCCGAACTGAAGCGAGTCCGCCGACAACTCGTTTTGCGGCTTGTCGGTCGCGTACAAGAGGCGAAAGTTGATCTGGTCGGGAGCCGCGCCTTCGATTCCCGGAAGCGTCGAAATTACCTCGCCGGTCTCGTTCAGCACGTCGCTCAAGTCCCTGAATCGTTCGTCAAATGTCGCGAGATCGAAAGTTGCTTTTACGATGAAGAGCCCCGCGCCTTCGCCCAGCGCTTCGTGTAAACGCCGCTCTTCGACTTCGGTCAATGCCCGCGACATCTCGTCGGGAATTGCGGCGAGCGCGCGCTCTGCTCGCGGCGAAGATGCGCCGGCGCCATGCGATCGATGCGCAGCCAACCGGATTCGATCGATCAAGCTTTGTTGTGTGGCGGGTGATTCTCCGCGCGAAATACTTTGCAGCAGAATAGAAAATTGCGAGACAGAATCTTCGAGCACGTCGAGCACCGCGTCGTCGACCGGGATGCGACCCAGCCTCAGCGCATCCAGCAAAGTTTCCAGTTCGTGAGCAGTCTCGGCCAGCGAATCGAGGCCAAGCGAAGATGACGATCCCTTTAAGGTGTGGACATGACGAAATATCCGCGCAACCAGGTCGCGACGCGCGCGTCCCTCGTCACGGCGCTTTCGAAGCGTCTGCAGATCACCGGTCAGCACCTCAACCAGTTCTTCGGCTTCACCCAGGAAATCGATTAAGAGTTGATCCATCAGAGGGCACAAGCGGCTGATGTCCGACAAGCTTTAGCTTGTCAAATCGGTGCGACAAACTAAAGTTCGTCGGACATTTTACGCGGACGATGCGCTTTGTTGCTCGTCGGTGTCGTCTTCTTCTGCGTCGGGATTTTCGGAAGCGGCCTGCGGGTGTTGCTGGTCAAGGTCGCGTTTGATGGCGTCGAGGATGCCATTGATGAACTGAGTAGCCTCGTACGTGGAAAAGCGACGGGCTATTTCAAGAGCTTCGTTGATAGCGACGGTGCGGGGAGTCGGCTCGTGCAAAAACTCGTAAACCGCCAGGCGAAGTATGTTGCGATCGACGATCGCCATCCGAGAAATGCGCCAGTGTTCGGCTCGCGACCGAATGCGTTCATCCAGCGCTGTCAGATTCGCCAGCGTCCCGGTTGCCAATCGCGTAGCGAAATCACGGGCCGATTCTTCCACTTCCGCGTCCGACAACTCAGCCCAAAACAGACGCACCAGGTCGTCGACCCGTGCCTCGGATATGTCAGCCGCAAAGAGCATTTGCAAGGCGCATTCGCGCGCCTTACGTCTGGAACCCATAATGCTTAAGTGAAAAGTGACAAGCGATAAGTGACAAGAAAGAAAACGCGCTGCGTCTTTTCACTCGTCACTCTTCACTTGCCACTGCTTTATAAAGATTTACCAATTCTACGGCCGACATGGCGGCTTCGAATCCCTTGTTACCGGCCTTTACGCCCGCGCGATCGATCGCCTGCTCCAGCGTATCAGCCGTGACGATGCCGTACACCACCGGCACGCCTGTTTCCATTCCTGCCTGAGCAATCCCCTTCGTAACTTCGGAAGCGATGTATTCGAAGTGTGGTGTCTGACCTCGAATAAGCGTGCCGACACAAACTATCGCGTCCCATTTTCCGGAGCCGGCCAGCTTTCGAGCCAGCAGCGGAATCTCGAACGAACCCGGAACTTTGAAAACCTCTACCGATTTCTCGGCAGCGCCGAGTCGCTCCAAAGCATCAAGAGCGCCTTCGAGCAATCGGCCGGTCAGAAAATCGTTCCACCGGCTGGCAATCACGGCGAAACGAAACCCGTCGGCGTTCAATCGTCCCTGATGAATGACAGGCTGCAAAAGTTTCTATCGACTCCGAAATTGGATTTTGGGGATTGCGCTTTTAGTATAGAGAACGCGGCAGGAGGTTACAAGCGGTGCTCAGTTGATAAACAGTGGCGATTCTATTTTTTATAGCCTAAACCCCAAATGCGAAGCAGAGTGCGGCATCCATTCTCAAAGTCATGCGTAAAATCTACAATTTGCAGTTGCGGGAGTGTCCACGAAAGCTGTTCGTATTCACATGGTTGATACAGAAGAGGAATTATCTTATCGGCATATTGATTCTTGTTGAGCGCATAGAGCACCTCGTGCTTAACCCAACTTGAACTCACGGAGTTTGGAGAAAGAACCAGGAGGAACCACTCGCACCGTTTAAGGGCAGATCCGATCTCATCATGCCATTGCCGGGGACCAATAATATTCGTTTGACTATGCCAAACCGGAAGTCCGTGTCGTCGAAGCAAATCCGCAATGACCGACACGAACGATTGATCTAAGTTTGAGTGAGATAAGAAGATTTCATCAGCCAGCATAGAAGTGTCCGAGTATGCCTGCTAGGCCACTTCCTTCAATGCACGGGTGATCTGTCCGATACCTTCTTCGCGGCCACCTTCCAGCAAATTGATGGTTTTTAGACGACGCAAGATCCAGGGGATGCTATTCTCAGTAAACTTCTCCGGTTCACCCACAAGAACAGGAATTAGCCGCTTATCAAGCGACTTCTTTCCCAATGCAAACTCAATCTCACGGCGAACCGTCTGCGATTGGACCGAGTCCGGCGTCAACAGGACGACCATGGCTTCCGCCTCATCCAGGCCCTCAGCGATCTTTCCTGCCCAGTTATCACCCGGCAAGATTTCGCTCTCATCCCACACCTCGAGTCCTGCTTTTCTCAGCGCGTCTGCGATTTCCCTCGCCAATACCTCATTGCTATCCGAATGGCTTATGAATACTTTCATCGCGTTCTCCTTCACCGACCCGTGCGACAGTAATAATATTCTCCCAATGGTTGTTACACAACTAAATCCTAAACATCACTAACGGCCTTCAAAAACAGCCGCGCGCTTTTCCAGGAATGCACGCGTTCCTTCGCGCACGTCTTCGGTTGCGAAGAGCTTGCTGAATAACTCTGCTTCCAGCTTCAGCCCTTCCTCCAGCGGCATCGTCTGCCCACGCCGGACGGCTTCGAGACAAGAGCGGATGGCAAGCGGCGCGAGCGCCGCGATTTCGCGGGCCAGCGATTCGGCTTCTGACAACAGCTCAGACGGCGTGGTCAATCGATTTACCAACCCGAACCTAAGCGCATCGTGCGCGGCTACAGGCTTTCCGGTCAGCATCATCTCCAACGCTCGTCCTTCGCCGATCAATCGCCCAAGCCGCTGCGTTCCACCGTACGCGGGAATCATTCCGATCTTCACTTCCGGCAAACTGAATCGTGCGTCGTCCGCGGCCACACGGAGATGACAGGCAATCGCAATTTCGCATCCACCGCCCGCCGCGATACCTCGTACCGCCGCGATCACCGGTGCACGACATTGTTCGATCGCATCGCATACCTCCTGCCCGCGACGCGACGCTTCGAGCGCTTCTGCTTCGTCCAGATTGGCGAGCTCTTCTATGTCCGTTCCGGCGCAGAACGCGCGTTCGCCGGCTCCCGTCAAAATTACAGCCCGGATCTTTTCGTCGGAATTTATAAGGGCCAATATACGAACAAGCTCAAGCATCATCTCTTTTGATAATGCATTGAGCTTGTCCGGTCGGTTCAAGCGAACAAAGGCCAGGAGGTCGCGGATTTCGAAGTCAAGCATGGAAATACAGTGACGAGTGACAAGTGACAAGTGACAAGTGATGAGTGATGAGTCATGAGTGATGAGTAAAGACAAGTGACGAAATGCCAAGGTCCCAGCTGACGCACAGGGCACCGATTGTTCGGCCGGCGCTCGTACTCATGACTCGTCACTCACGACTCATCACTCATCACTCATCACTCGTCACTTGTCAGTGGTCACTTGTCACTATACTAAGTTCATCGGTGTCGGATTCTTCGGATCGGTGTAGTCGTAAAAACCTCGTCCAGACTTACGGCCGTATAGCCCCGCCAGGACCATTCGCTTGAGCAGCGGCGGTGGCGCGAATCGCTTCTCGCGAAATTCATTGAACATGATCTCCGCAATGTAGTACGTCGTATCGAGCCCGACAAAATCGCCGAGCGTAAACGGTCCCATCGGATAACCGCAGCCCAGCTTCATCGCGTTGTCTATATCGACTATCGATCCTACGCCCTCTTCAAGCGCGCGAACCGCGTCGAGCATGTACGGAACCAACAACCGATTGACGATAAATCCGGTCTTATCGCCGGCCCGCACCGGAACTTTGCCCAACTGCTTTCCAAACTCGACCGCCCGCTCGTACACCGCTTCGTCCGTCAGAATTGTGCGGACGACTTCGACCAGCTTCATGAGCGGCACCGGATTAAAGAAGTGCATTCCGATGAAGCGCTTTTGCCGCTCAGCCGACGTAGCCGTCATCATTTCGGTGATAGAGATCGATGAAGTGTTCGAAGCGAAAATCGTCTCAGGTTTGCAAATAGCATCGAGCTGACGATAGGTGTCGCGTTTCGTGTCGAGATTTTCGATGATCGCTTCGATGATAATGTCGCAATCGTGCAAATCTTCGAATCGCGTTGTGCCGGTCAACCGGCCGCGGATCTCCGTCTTCTGATCGGCGGTGATAGTTCCCTTCTCGGCGAATCTCGCCAGCGACTTTTCGATTCCGGCGAATCCCTTTTCGCACAACTCATCCGAAACTTCGCGGACCACCACATCGAACCCCGCGGTAGCAGCGGTCTGCGCTATGCCCGATCCCATCAGTCCACAACCGAGCACGCCAACTTTCCTAATTTCCATGTTTGAATTCGTCTCCTGTAATTCTCACTCGTAGAGCGTTGATGTCTCACAAAATTTATTTAGATGGATTATCCGTGGTTGAAATCACCAATCCGTACTTCTGTCCTTCGGTCTTCACCCATTCCAGATTTCTCTTTTCCCACGACTTAAAATCTTCCAGCAACTGTTCGCGTTGCGGGCTTGGACGCGGCGGCTTTTCCTTTTCGGGATTCAGCGCCGGATCGCGCGCGCGGATCAACAGATTTTTCAGCTCGGCGCGAAACGCATCCGCTTCCTTGTCCAGCGACGGCGCATTGTCAATCTTGGCGATTACCGGGTCAATCTGGCTGGTGTCGCCCTGGTTATAGGCGCGAGTGAATGCTTCGTTTCCCTCGTTAATAATCTCGATATGCGCAGCCGCGGCACGACCGCTTCCGGTCAGTCCGCGTTGAAGGCTCGAACCGGAAAGACTAGGCGCAGGCCCGTCGAAATTTCGCCAAACCATAAAAAAGCTGACAAGCACCAGCGCGATTGCGGTTCCATGCAACACGTGCCACATGATTGCTAGCGCCGAGCGTTCGCTCGATCGCTTGTAATCGACCAGTAGCGCAAGCAACGCCCCTGAAACCAAACCGCCCAGATGCGCGGCGTTATCGATAAACCCTCGGCCTATGAATCCGATCACGAGATTTATGCCGATGATCGGCAACATCCCGGTACCGAAAGCGCGTTTGAACCCATCGGGCAATTCACGCCGAAACTTAATACCAAAGACAAAAAGAACTCCGACCAATCCAAAGAGCGCGCCCGACGCTCCCACGGATGGCGCGTCTGTGGCTTTGAACAGAAACCTTCCGATCGAACTCACCTGCATATCGGGACGAACGCTGAGATAACTGGCGACAACACCCGCGATACCCGTGATCACCCAGATCGCTACAAACTTCGACGAACCATACAATCGTTCGACGTACGGCCCGATCGCCCACAGTCCGTACATGTTGAAAAGAAGGTGCACCAGGTTTGTATGCAGAAAGATCGGCGCAACGAATCGCCACCACTGCCCGCTGTCGATCAGCGAGTTTAGTTTCGCACCGTATGCGATCAGCGTTCTGGGGTCCTCCGCGCCTCCGGAAAATGTGACCAGAAGAAAAAGGAAGACGTTGGCTATTAGAAAGATGAAGGTGAAAGGGGCGGGACGACTCAGAATCGATCGAGCGAAACTGACTGTGGCGCTATCGTAAACCGCGCGTCGTTGCGGTTGCGCATGTGTCGCGCTCGCCAGCGGGGTGCCGCACTGTGCGCACGAGGTTTCGCCGGAACCGACCAGCGCTCCGCAGTGCCTGCACACGCTGGGACGACCGCTGTATTGATCTCTTTTTTCTTCGCGCGATGACAAATTACAACCTCGATTAGATCTCGCAAACACGCGGCAGTCCGAAATGCGGCCAACCCAGGTAGCGACGCGTTTACCGAGGTGTCATCGCTTATCGAGCTGTAAGACGAGCGTTTACTGGTTGGGATTCTAACCGAAAGATGTGTGCGCGACCAACAGGGGTGTTTAGCGAAGGAGCGCAGGCGTCGACTCGATCAATGCGTCAATTCTGACTCCAGCTTCGCGCCGTTCAGCGTATTCAACAATTCCGAGACCGCAACCGCCGGGGGCGCTTCGCGGACCAGCACGGGCTGCTTAATGAGCAGGTTCTGATGCGGCCTCGAGAGCAGCGCCGCCGCTTGCGCAGCTTTCTGCGGCCTCGAGAAGAAGTATCCCTGGCCGTACTGGCACTCCAAATTGATCAGCTCTGAAAGCTGATCGTGGCCTTCGACGCCCTCGGCAATCACTTCCATCCCCAAATTGCGCGCCAACATCACGATGGTTCGAACGATCTCTTTATTTTCGTTATTGCCATCCATTCGGGTGACAAACGATCGATCGATTTTCAGCGCGCTGATCGGGAAGCGGTGGAGCGAACTGAGCGAAGAGTAGCCGGTTCCGAAATCATCCATGCTCAGCTGGACACCCAGCGCTCGCAGTTGGTTCATCATGTCGATCGCGGTATCCATGTTCTCCATGACGACGCTTTCGGTGATCTCGAGCTTCAGACAGCGCGGATCAAGCCCGGTTTCTTCCAGCGCGCTGTTTATCTGCTCGACCAGATTCGTCTGGCGGAACTGCTTGCACGAAAGGTTTACGCTTATCGAGAGAGCCTCGTGCTCGGGAAATTCGTCTTGCCATGCTCGCAACTGGCGGCACGCTTCAGACAGCACCCACTGGCCGATGGGAACAATCATCTCGGTCTCTTCCGCCAGCGCTATGAACTTATCCGGCAAAATGCAACCGCGTTCCGGATGCTGCCAGCGAACCAGCGCTTCGAAGCCGCTGATCTTTCCGGTCAGGAGAGAAACGATCGGCTGATAGTGGAGGCGGAATTCCCTGCGGTCGATGGCGCGGCGCAGATCGTTCTCCAAACGAAGGAGGTCGACCGCGTGCGCATGCATCACCTGATCGAACATTTCGTAGCGGGCCTTGCCGCCTGACTTGGCGTAGTACATCGCAGTATCGGCGTCACGAAGTATGTCTTCGGGACGTGTGTAGCCGGTGTAGCTGGGCGCCACTCCGATGCTAACCGTCGTGAACACTTCATGTCCGCCCAGGTTAAATGGCTCCATCATCTCGCCCTGCACACGTTCGGCAACCCTGGTCGCCTCGCTGACGTCGCTAATCTCTTCCAGCAGGATCGTAAATTCGTCGCCGCCGAGCCTTGCCACGGTGTCGCCGGGCCGCAAACATTTTTCGAGCCGGCGAGCGATCGCGACCAACAACTGATCGCCGATCATGTGCCCCAGGCTGTCATTGACGTTCTTGAATCGATCCAGATCCATGAAGAGCACGGCGAAGTGATAATCCTCTCGTCGCTTCGATCGCTCGGTTGCCAACTTCAGGTGATCCATGAACAGCGCGCGGTTCGGCAGTCCGGTCAGCGCATCGTGGAAAGCGTCGTGAACGAGTCGTTCTTCCGCTCGTTTTCGGTCGGTGATGTCCTGAATTTGAAAAATCAGCCGGGCCGACTCGTTGTCGACATCGCGGACCAGCGAAATGCTCTGGAGCACCCAGACAGCGTGACCGAGAATGTGCAGATAGCGCTTTTCCATCTGGCAGGATGGAATCTTGCCGGCCAGGAGTTGGCTGATGTGGTCTTGCGAAGTTACGAGGTCATCCGGGTGCGTCAGGTTCTGGAAACTGCCGGCCAGTAGCTCGTCTTCGGAATATCCGACGATCTGACAAAGCGAGTGATTCACTTCCAACCAACGCCCGTTTGGCGCTACCAGCGCCATTCCGATCGCCGCATGATCAAACGCGCTGCGGAAACGCTCTTCGCTTTCCTGCAGTTGCTGCATGTGCCGTTTGGCCTGTGTTGCTTGCGCCGCCGATGCCTCGACGTTGTTCATGTACGTGCGATACGTGAAATAGAGAATCGCGATGATCGGCGCGATGGCCAGAGTAGCGTAGAAGATCGCCGAACCGATGGTCAGTACGATGATGCCAGCCGCGGATGCGCCCGCGAAATAACTGACCGACGTCCATAAATAATGCTGACGCCATGTTCGCCAAACCGGCTGGCCAAGCTTTAGCGCAAGGCCAATCGCGACCAAACTGGTATTCGAAATGTATTGCACCAGGCCCGTCACACAAATCGCAGCGGCAAAAATTGCCGAGAAGTCATTCGTGTGAAGCTCTGGGATCCGGCCGAAACAGAGTCTCAGAGTCAGCGCGACCGCACAGGTCGAGACCGCCATCACCGAGGTATTGAAAAATATCGTTACCGGTTTGCGGCTGATCCGCAGGCTCGAGCAGAACCCTTCGGCCGCGGCCACTACGATGGCAGCTTCACCGCCGTACAACAGCAGCGTGATGAAGATGAAGGTATCGGAAACGGTGATGTGCGTGTTGACGCCCGGGATTCGAACCGCGATCCGCGAGCTGACAATGACGGTTGCGAGCGCGAGCACGATAAAGCCTGCGTCGACTCGACCACGCTGAAGATAGTAGGCGGAAAAGAAAATGACTGGCGCGCCCAGGGCGGCGACCACCCATTGATAGGGTCTGAAGAATTGTTGGCGACCTGTGAGCTCCATCGAGTGTCTCGTGTCCTTCGTGGGAGATAGGATCGTAGCTTTGCTACCAATTTTTTTGAGGCTAGGGCAATGGACACCACTTGATCTACGAGGAGAGCGGGTCGGGGTCGCTCCGCCAAGTTCTTTACAACCAACGTGCCACCGGGGCTGTTTGAGCTTTATTGCTGAAATAGCAGAGCTTGCAGCCGAGGCTGGCTGGGTAAGTGGATCGGAAACCTCGACCGGTCAGGTCAGGCTGAAGTGGAATTACGGTCAGGTTGATATAGCAGAGGCTTTGCACAGAACCTCTCTGATCTGCGTTCGCCTAGTTTGACCAACAATTCAAGATTGAAGCAACGGGGCGGAAGCCCGACCGTAAGGGAGGGCGTTCTATTTCCGTTGGGCTCAAGTCCTATTCTTTCTCAATAATGTTCTGCTCGGGTCACTGTGAAACAATTCGTGCTTGAGCATATGGCAGGCTGGAACGCCCTCCCTTACGGTCGGGCTTCCGCCCCGTTGCCGCACCCACACGATTACCCTATTGCTTTTTTGAAGGAGAATTCCCGGGCAAAGCCGAGAAATAGAAAAAGGCGCAAGCGAGGTTGAGAAGGTAGCCCTCGCTTGCGCCAAATTTCTTGCAGTCCGGATTCTAATTGTTCAGCATGTAAATCGTGTCGTAAAAGCTTCGCAGCTTGAATCCGGCTTTTCTGTAGAACTCCGCGGTCTCTTCGTTCTGCTCGTTAACTAGCAGACAAATCGACCTGACGCGTGCCAGTAGAGTCTGGCTGAGCTGTGCCATACAACGCAGGCCGTAGCCCTTTCCGCGCTCTTCCGGGCTGACATAAACGCCTTCGAGATAGAGCACCTCGGATGTTTCGGCGATGATGTCGACTCGAAATATCAAACGACCGTCTTCAACCCAAACCCATGACCTGCCCTGTTCAATTCTGCGAGCGCAGCGTGCGAGAAAACCTTTGGCGTCTTTCTCCATCGGGTTTACGCCGCACTCTTCAAACGCCATCTGGGCTTGTATTGGCGCTACGAGGTCCAGATCGTCGAGCGTGGCGCGGCGCAGGCCGGGCACGCTTTCCAATCCCTGTTTTGGAACTCTCTGCTCAAAGAGCATCTCACGACAAAGAAGATTCGGCTCTTCTCCGTCTTCCGAGTAATTGCACCAGAACGTAGCGAGCTTGTCTCGTTCGCCCATGGTTACATGAGTGTTTTCGCAGTTACGTGCGATCGGTGCGAACGCTGCGATTCCCGCATCCGTACGCGCTTCAATCAACGTCGCGTGGCCTATCAGCGCGACGCCTTCCAAATCACCCGCGGAGTCGCGACATCCGTAAAAGCTACCGCGATTCAGTGGGCTAACCATGCCGTTATCGTGGATCAGGCTGACCATTGCTACCGTGTGGAGCGGTCGCTGAGCCAGGAAATTCAGCGTTTCTGCTTCGTGTTCATGAGTGAGCTCTTGAACCGTCAGCGGCTTGTTGTCGGCCAGGGACATGATTGGAGTCCCTGCCATCTGGCTGTTAAGTGAGATTAATGATTGCATGACATTTTCTCCGTTAGAGGCGTAAAAATTGACATGGGTCGGGTTTCGACTTCTGGTGAGCGAGCAGTGTTGGCTGCTCTTTACAGATCCAGAAAATCAATACCTATGTCTATTTCTATCTCCATCGAAGGTGTTGGGTCGCCCCCGGACACCGCTGAAAATGCCTGCGTTGTGTAGTCACCCAGAACGACGCCGCTCGAGACCATGTCTCCGAGCACAACACCGTCACCCAGGACTACGCCGTCGCCTAAAATTACGCCGCCTCGTTCCAGCAGTGCGGAGCCGGTTGAAGTTGCGGACCGTAGAACACAGAACAGAAGGCCGTCGCCCAGGATCACACCACTGCTCGTCCTGACATTGTCCCCGAGGACTACTCCGCTCGAGATCATGGTTGTATCGCCAAGCACGACACCGTCACCCAGCACAACTCCGTCGCCGAGAACGACGCCGAGTTTGTAAACCTTCTGAAACTGCGTGATCAGATTGTTACCCGTGGCGTAGTGGCTGTTCATGATCACACCACGCGACCACGAGAAGGTCGTGCCACCGATCGTCGTCTGCTGCGTCGGCAGAGTCGTGGTCAACATCGACGTCCCGACAGCAGTAGTAGCGGTCAAATCGGTGCGGACGATTTTTCCAAGTTTGATCGCGCCTTCAATGTTCAGCTGACCCGTGCCCTGCTCGAACATGCTGAAGCCGGCGAGCGGCTGCGACGTGTACATCAGAAGGGTCTTGATCAAATTCGGGGTCAGGTTCGGGCGCGACTGAAGCATCAGAGCCGCTGTACCCGCGACCGCCGGAGCGGCCATCGAACTGCCGTTCAGCGTCATCATTTTCCGCTTCACGTTGTTGCTGACGCCTGAATCCAACACCGGATTGTCGCTGACGATCTTGCAGTGGGATGATTCGGCGCTGATGATCTTGTTGCCGGGGGCAACCAGGTCCGGCTTGATCAAATTGTCGTAAACCTTAACGTTATTCACGGTTCTGTAGCTGCGGGTCGGACCGCGCGAGCTGTAGGTGGCGACTGAATCGTCGTTTCGACGAGCTGTGCCTTTCGTGTCTGCCGCGCCGACGGTGATCGCCGACGGTTCGTTACCTGGCGAATGGATCTGGCCGTAGAGTTTGGCGCCTGAACCGTCTTTGCCGTTGTTACCGGCGGCGGCTACGACCACGACACCGGCGTCAACCAACTTACGCACGGCGAGACAGATCGGGTCGTTGCGGTACGAATCGATCGCCTGCATGCCAAGACTCATGTTGATGACGCGGATGTTGTAAGCGGCGCGATTGGTAAAGGCCCAGTCGAGCGCGCTCAGAAGCCGAGAAGCGGAACCTATTCCCTGCGAATTCAAAACACGCAGGTTGATAATGTTTGCCGCGGGTGCGATTCCGATGTACTTGCCGCTGGAAATGCGTCCATTTCCGGCTGCGATGCCGGCAACGTGTGTTCCGTGTCCATAAGGATCATCGACGCGATTCTCGCCGGTGAAATCCATGCTCTTGATAATTCGCGAAGCCGATCCGGTCCCCTTGAACATATCGTGCTGCGGGTCGATACCGGAGTCGATAATCGCAATGCCAATCCCTCTTCCGTCCAAATTGGTCAGCAATGCGTCTGACAAATTACGAATGTTGTTGGCTCCGGTCGTCTCGGCCATGTGACCGCCGAACGGACTCACGGTCTCGTCAGCAGAGATGTATGAAACTTCCGGGAATTGACTCAGCTCGCGAACAACCGAGACAGGCAGTTCGATGGCGGCGGCGTTAAAATTTCGCATAGTGCGCGCGACACTGACGCCGTTGCTTCGCAGCAACGAGGAGAGCGCCGGGCTGACACTGCCATCCAACTGAAGAATGATTCGAACGCGATCATTCTTTGTATTCTCATCAAGCGCTCGTTCGAGCAATTCAGAAGAGACTTTTTCATCAGGAATCTGGGCAGATCCTTCGTCGTCTCCCAACAAGATGCCTCCGCGTGCGGAAGGCTGCTCGATATTGTCGCCCAGGAGAATGCCACTGCGGTTCTTTGTCTGGGCCCGGGCGGCGTCGCTCACGATGAGACCGCTGAACATCATGACAAGCAATGAAGCCATTGCCAGCCAGGCGATGTGCGGTGAGCGTCTGATCCTTTTCATTTTGAAACTCCTTAAGAGTGGGGTCTTAGGTGGCAAGAGAGGTGGTGTTCACGTTCTCGACACGTAACAGCGCACTTCGCGCCGCAGCCGAGTTGGCAAGGACCGTGCCGCTTAGCTGTTTCTTACAGGAACGTTCAAGTTTGCGAAGGAAAGTGAGGAGATCGGAGTTTCGCGGTGTGCGAGCAGGAGAGCTAAGTTCGGTCAGCCTGAGCAAAGGTGGTCAAGCATTCTGACTAAAGCAAGTCCCAAGTCCCAGGTCCCAAGATGTCCGACAAACTTTAGAAACTTCTGAATAAGCTGCCGACGGAGCGCAGGCGGCTCGCCTGCGCTCCGTCGGTTGTCCGTCTTCTCGACTTGATCAGAGGTTCCTTTAGTTTGTCGTGGCACGCGATACAAGACATCTTTGGACTTTGGGCCTTCTTTGGTCAATTTGCTTGACCGATTCTTTTCACGCTGACCGATGCGACCGATCTTTCCCGCTTTCCTCTTAACCTCAATTTCGTCTTTTTTCTAACAAAATCGCTGTTTCCGGCTCTTCCGCTCTGTCGGCATGGGGCTTGCCAAAGTGGTCGCGCGTCCTTCTGTGACGCAATGCCGATCACGCAGGTGATCCCCGAATCCCCAAGATCAATTAGGAGCTAGTAGATGAACAGCATCAAACGGTCACCCCTCGTCGCATGGTTGACGCTATTCGCAATGACGATCTCATTGTGCGGTAGCGCAGTCTTCGCAGTGAACGCGTCAGCGCAGGGCACACCGACCTCAAAGCAGCGCGAATCGGCGAAGTCTTCAGCGCTAGCGAGCTACGCGATTGACCTGACGGAAATGGCTCGGCTTGGATTGCTCGAGGCCGGCGCCGATCGCGCGGAAGAAGTTAAGTTAGCGATGCAGATTCTCTCGCGCGACGAGCGGAACAATCCGGTGGTCATCGGCGAGTCTGCGATTGAGACTCGCGCTGTCGCCGAATCGCTCGCGCTGCGGATCGCAAACAACGACGCGCCGCAGAATTTCCGCGGAACGCGCTTGTTCGCACTCAACGTGAATTCGTTGTTTGCCGGCGTGAAGACGGCCAATGAGTTTACCGCTCGCATGCAATCCGTACTTGAAGAAGCGGCTCAATCCGGCGGCAAAGTAATTCTTTATGCTCCTGAATTACAGCAGTTCGTCGGCGTTCGCGCCGCAACCGCCGCGTCACAGGCTATCGCAAGGGCGCTGACGAATGGGGATGTTCGATTGATCGGCGGAACATCGGCTTCCGCTTATGCCGAGTACATTGACAGCGACGATTCGGTAAAGGACTTCTTCGCGGAAGTTCGCATGAACGAGTACAACACCAATCGGTTCGAGGCTGGGATAAACGCTGACGAATTCGTAGGCGACAAAGTCTCGCCGGATCTGCGTGACGCTCTGAACAATTCTAAAGGCAACGATCGAATCACGGTCATCATTCAGGTTGCCGACATCAATAACAGGAAATTGAATTCGCTCTTCCAACGTCACGACGTGCGCGTCGTTTCGCGGCTTCCGCAACTTGGAATCATGTCGGTTGAAATGCCGATCCGCGCGGCGGAAGAGCTGGCAGCCAACGATCAGACCCGCTATCTCTCGCTGGACAACGAAACCAGGACCCTGGGCTACAGCCACATTGAAAACACGACCGGTGCTTCGAACATTCGAACCGGCGTGCTTCCCAGTGGCACCTTGAACGGTTCCGGCGTGGGCATTGCCATCATCGATTCCGGAATCTGGAAAAACCACGATGGGTTCAAAGACATGATCGCGAAGGCCGTCGATTTCACCGGCGAAAACAAACCCGATTCAGATCCGTTTGGCCACGGAACGCATGTGGCCGGATTGGCCGCCGCGACAAATACGCTGATGGGCGGCGCATTTACCGGTATTGCTCCGAAAGCAAAGCTAATCAGCCTGCGCGTTTTGAAAGCAAACGGCATCGGTTCTACCAACTATCTCTTGTCCGCCCTTGATTGGACATTGGCCAATCGAACCCAATACAACATCCGCGTCGTCAACATGAGCCTCGGCGCTTTGGCGATCAATTCCTACAAAAACGACCCGTTGTGCCGCGCGGTCCGACGTCTGGTAGACGCCGGCGTAGTTGTTGTCGCATCAGCCGGCAACAGCGGCAAGAATTCAGCCGGCGAAAAAGTCTACGGCCACATTCACTCGCCCGGCAACGAGCCATCGGCCATCACGGTCGGCGCCAGCAATACGTTTGGAACCGACATCCGCAGCGATGACAACATAGCCACCTTCAGTTCGCGCGGACCAACCCGCAGTTTCTGGACCGATGCCGAAGGCGTCAAGCAGTACGACAACCTCGTCAAGCCGGACATGGTCGCTCCAGGAAACAAACTTTACTCAGCAAAATCCGAAGATAACCTTCTTGCCGACGTGACACCGGGACTGGATCTACCGATCGTCAATGACGAAAAGCGCGATCAGATGTCCCTTAGCGGAACCTCCATGGCTTCACCGGTCGTTGCCGGCGCCGCCGCTCTCCTGCTTCAGGTAAATCCTAAACTCACGCCGAACATGGTGAAGATGATCCTGATGTACACGGCCCAGCCGATCCAGGGCTTCAACCAGTTCGAACAGGGCGCAGGCCTGCTCAACCTGGACGGTGCCGTTCGGTTGGCCAAACTGGTTCGAACCGACATCACCGCTTCGACGCCAATGGGCGCTCCTTTGCTTACTTCAGCGACGCCGCCGACACCCCAAAGCACAATCGCCGGACAGACGTTTACATGGGGACAAGGCATCATCCTGAACTACACGTTCGCATACGGAATCGAGATCATCACCCACAATCAGGCGGCCTATCGCAACGGAATTCTGATGACCGATGGTGTGTGTGCGAGCTCGTCCGGAACCATTAGCCGGAACGGGATTCTTATGACGGACGGTGTCCAGGTCAGTAATGACATCATCACCAATGATGGAATTCTGTTGAGCGATGGCCGATCCGTAACGACGGCGGGAGTTCTTCTTTCCGACGGACGTACGTTCCCGGACGGGGTTCTCTTGAGCGACGGCGTGCTGATTAGCGACGGCGTACTCTTAAGCGACGGCGTCCTCCTCAGTGACACGGTCACGCAGGCAATGTCCTCGATGTTGAACGGCGACAACACCGCGTCGATGGCGCCGGTGATCCCGCAAAACTAGTTCTCAGGCAGGGGGAAGCGGGTTAGCTTTCCCTCTGCATTTGCATCTCCCACAAGATGAGGCCTGAAAGCAGAGCCATGACAACATTAACCTCAAAAGAGCAGCCGGCGGCGATTCGCCATTCATCATCGTCAATCTCCAATGACGACTTGAGAGTTCAGCCCCTCGGCAAAATCAACGAAAAAGAAGTGTTGGATTTTCTTTCCGAACGACCGATACACACCGTATTTATGACGGGGTTTATTCGCGATAACGGAATCGTAAGTCCTTTGAATCGCGGCACGTTTTACGGCTGTCGAAACCGCCAGGGACAGTTGGAAGGAGTCGCCTTAATCGGGCATGCCACGCTGGTCGAAGTACGAAACGACGAAGCCATGGCCGCATTCGCAAGGCTAGCCGATCAAGATGGCCGTCCGGTCATGATCATCGGCGAAGAAACTCGGATCGAAAAGTTCTGGGATTACTATTCAGAATCGGGACACTCGCCCAGGCTTATCTGTCGCGAACTCCTGATGGAACAGCGCTGGCCGGTCGAAGAGTTCGAAGACGTTCTTAATCTCAGGCCCGCGACGATCGACGATCTCGGCCACGTCATGTCCGCGCACGCCGCGCTGGCGTTTGAAGAGGTCGGCGTTAATCCGCTCGAAGTCGATCCAATAGGTTTTCGCATGCGAACCGCACGCAGGATCGAACAAGGCCGAGTCTGGGTCTTGATCGAAGGCGGCAAGCTGGTCTTCAAAGCCGATATCGTTTGCGATACGCCGGACGTGATCTACCTGGAAGGCGTGTATGTCTGTCCAGAAGCGCGTGGCCAGGGTTACGGGTCACGCTGTTTGATGAAGATGGGCCGAGTTCTGCTCTCTCGCGCCGTCGCGATCTCGCTCTTAGTAAACGAACAAAACGAAGCTGCCCTCGCGCTCTATAGAAAAGCCGGGTACCAGCTGCGCAGCTACTACAACAGTATTTTCTTGCAGGACTAACAAGGCGAGTGGCGATTAGACTTTCTCGTCGCTCTCGCGGGTTTTCCAGGAGGTTTCCCTATGAACAGGTTCAAGCGCCCGACTGCTTGGCTGACTCTCTCTTCCCTACTGATTTCGATATGTAGTTCGGCCGTTTTTTCCGGCAACATTCGCGCGCAAGATCGCATGTCGACGCCCGCGCAGGCTGAGAAATCAAAAACCTCAGCCCTGGCCCGTTATGCTGTTGACCTGACGGCAATAGCCCACCAGGGCCGGCTTGAGCCTTTCGCAGGCCATCAGTCAGAGATCGAAGGCGCGCTTCAGATTCTCGCGCGCCAGTCGAAACGCAATCCGCTGCTAACCAGTCTTTCCGGAGATGAAAGTCACCGGATTGCGGAAGCGTTGGCTCTGCGCTTAGCAATGGGTGATGTGCCCGAGAGCTTGAGAGGCAAGCAATTATTCAGTCTCAATGTCCCGGCCTTAACAGCTAACCTGAAATCATCCGCGGAATTTACGGCGCGGTTGCAGGCCGTGATGGATGAAGCGGCTCAGTCCCGCGGCCGGATAATTCTGTTCGCCCCTGAATTGCACCAGTTTATCGGCTCCCGCGCCGCACAGCCGGTTTCCCAGGCGGTGTCCAACTATCTCGTTAACAGTCACGTTCAGATTGTTGGCTTCGCTTCTTCCACAACCTACGCGCAGTACCTGGACGGCGATTCAGCGGTCAAAGATCTTTTCTTGCGCATTCGCTTAAACGAGAACGCGCCGCCAACCGCAGATAGGATCGAGACGGGCAAGAACGCGGATGACTACGTCGGCGATAAAGTCTCGCCGGATTTGCGCGATACGTTGAACGATTCTTCCGGCTCGGATCGCGTCAAAGTCATCCTGCAAGTTGCGGATATTCGCAGCGGGAAGTTCACTTCGCTGTTTACGCGGTACGGCGTCAAGGTTGAAGATCGAATGACAGAGCTCGGCACAATAGCGGTCGAGCTGCCCTTGAGCGCCATCAAGGAATTGGCCGCCAACGACGAAACTCGCTACATCTCTTTGGACAGAGAGACAAGGACGCTCGGTCATGTCGAGAACACTACCGGCGCTGATGCCATGCGCAGTATTGCCGGTAACGACAATATCGAAGGCGAAGGCATCGGGATCGCCATCATCGACTCAGGCGTGTTCAAAGATCACGAACTGGTAGACAGAGTAGTCTTTCAGAAAGACTTCACAAACGACGGGTATGGAACTGCCGACAAATTCGGACATGGCACGCACGTCGCCGGCTTGCTCGCAAGCAGAGACTCAATGAGCGCAGCTTATGTCGGCATCGCTCCAAAAGCCGAAATCGTCAGCCTCAAGGTTTTGAACAAGCAGGGCACGGGAACTACTTCGGCGCTCTTGAACGCACTTAACTGGATTCTGGCTCCAACTGATCCGAATAACCCCAATGGAGAAAAGAACAACCAGAAGTACAAAATCCGCGTCGTCAATATGAGCCTGGGCACGCTTGCCGTCAGTTCTTACATCAATGATCCGCTTTGCCGCGCCGTCCGTCGTTTGGTCGATGCCGGCATCGTGGTCGTCGCTGCCGCCGGAAATAATGGCAAAGACAGCGCGGGAAATAAGGTTTACGGGCACATTCACTCGCCCGGCAACGAGCCGTCAGCCATTACGGTCGGCGCGTCAAATACTTTGGGAACGGACATTCGCAGCGATGACAGCATTGCCACCTTCAGTTCACGCGGCCCGACGCGAAGCTATTGGACAGGCACGGACGGCACTAAGCACTATGACAATTTGATAAAGCCGGACCTGGTTGCTCCCGGTAACAAGCTGATTGCCGCAGAGTCAATCTACAAAGAGAGAATTAACGGCGTTGACGTTAACGTCAAAAATACCCTGGTTACCACCAGTCCGGATTTGCATGTCCCGAGTGGAGAGAATGATCCCAGGAAACAATTGATGCGCCTTAGCGGCACTTCAATGGCATCGCCCATCGTGGCGGGCGCAGCGGTACTCTTGCTTCAGGTCAACCCGAAGCTGACGCCTAACATGATCAAGATGATCCTGATGTACACGGCGCAGCCGATTAATGGAGCAAACACTCTGGAGCAGGGCGCTGGAACGATAAATATCGAAGGCGCAGTCAGGCTGGCTAAGGCTATTCGCACAAACCTGACGTGGTCCTCGACACCGCTCGGCACACAGATGCTGAACTCGACCACGCCGCCCAATCCCACTTCAAGAATCGCCAACCAGACTTTTACCTGGGGTCAGGGCATAGTCCTGAATCACACGATCGCCAGCGGTACAAAGCTCATCACCCAGTTTCAGAGAGTGTATTCCTACGGTGTTCTGCTTTCCGACGGGGTTCTGCTTTCAGACGGAGTTCTGATCTCCGATGGTGTGCTCTTGTCGGATGGAGTGCTTCTTTCCGACGGCGTTCTTATTTCGGATGGAGTTCTATTAAGCGACGGAACGCCATTGCTGCCGGCTGGGGTTCTGATGGGAGACGGCGTTCTATTGAGCGACGGCGTATTGCTCTCCGACGGTGTGCTGCTCTCTGACGGTGTCTTGCTGTCCGACGGAGTACTGCTGAGCGATGCCGTGACCGAGGCTATGTCGTCTCTGCTCAATGGCGACGACACCCCAGCGATGTCACCAATGCCGTAGCCTTCGAGCTGTATTTCTGCTTTCTCAACAATTCGTCTGTTTGACCGGTCAGTCAGTCAAGACAATCGGTCAGACAGACGAATTCTTTTGTATCCAGGGCGGTTGAACCTCTTGTTTTCAGCGGTTTAGCCGCTCTTCCTTTTCGGCACATGGATTGTTAAGGAATTGTTGGCCGTCACGTGTCTTTGCGCCGTGAACGGTTCGTCTGAGGCCCCGATTAGTTGATCCCCACCCCTTGAAACGAGATCGATAAGAAATTTGAAGAGTTATTTAGGTTATTGAGAATGGCACAGACATCGTTTAGCAAAAAAAGCCGAGTCTTCCAGTTCGCAGTGAGTGCGATCGGCATTTCCATGTGGCTGGTCGCAGCCGCCAACCTGGGACTGCACAACTCCGGGCCGGATCTGTTGATCATTATCGCTTTGGTTCCGCTCGCAGTTGTCGTCGGCATGTTTTCACACACCTTCAAGCTCCCCGAGGGACTGCGGTTCACCAACGACCGATTCACGTTCACACTGGCCGATTCGATTATCTTGCTGGTTGCTCTCTGGTACGGACCGATGGCAGCCATCTTCATTCACGGCATCGAAGGCTACACCTCTTCCTGGCGCATTAACCGAGTAAAACAGTACGACATCATCCGCGACTTGTATTCGTCCAGCATGATGTCGCTGGCGACGGCGGCCGCGGCCTTCACGATGCAGCAGGTACTTCACATAGGCTTTGGCGCGGCGCAGACGGGCTTTTCTTATCCGCTGGTCGCAGTTGCCGTCGCGATGCTGGTTGCCAGCCTGGTTCACAACGTTGTCAACATGTGGCTGGTTTCCACACTGATCGCTTTGCGTTACGACCACCCGGTTCTGAAAACCTGGAAACAGAATTTCCTGTGGGTAGCGCCGATGTTCCTTCCGACTGGAACCGCCGCTACTCTTATTTACTTTGCGCTTCAACACGACCTTCTGATCACGACGATCATCGGCGGGCCGATCTTTCTCGCCATCTATTTAGGTCACCGGCAGTATCGCAACAGCGTTTCGCAGCGGATCTCGATCATGGAAAAGGGACACCGCGAAACAATCGAAGCTCTCGCCGTGGCGATCAATGCGAAGGACGAAGTGACGCACGAGCACGTGCTGCGCGTCCAGATTTACGCGGCTGGTGTCGCGCGTCTGCTCGGATGCTCGGATTCCGAAGTCGCTGCGCTGAAAGCCGGCGCGTTGTTGCACGACATCGGCAAGATCGCGGTGCCCGATTACATCCTGAACAAACCCGGCAAGCTGACCGCCGCCGAGTTTGAAAAGATGAAGATTCACACGCTGGCCGGCGCGCAGATTCTGGGTCGAGTCGAGTTCCCGTATCCGGTAGTCCCGGTTGTTCGCCACCACCACGAACGATGGGACGGCAAAGGATATCCGGACGGATTGGCAGCCGAAAACATTCCGCTGACTGCCCGCATCCTGTCGGTCGTCGATTGCTTCGACGCCGTTCGAGAAGACCGCCAGTATCGCCGCGCTCTGAACCGCGAAGAGGCGATCAACCTGATCATGGAAGGCAGCGGAACCCAATACGATCCGCGCGTAGTCGGAACATTCATCACGCACTTGCCGGCATTCGAAGCCGAGATTCTGGCGCACAAGGAAGTACAGGCGCCGACGTTCGGTATCGAAGAGATGGAACAGCTCTCCGAATCAGCCCGCGCCGTTGCGCCGGCGGCCGGCCTGGCTGAAGCGGAAGAGACCGCACCGGCCCCGCCCGTTACGACGAAACAGCTGAGGGCCATCTACACCCTGACGCAAGCCATTACCGGAGCCCACGGACGCGACGCGATCCTTGAAACGTTCATGAGCAAGCTTCGCGATCTGGTTCCGTTTGAAACCTGCGCGGTGACGATGGTGGTTCCCGAGACCGGCGAAAACGTAATCACCCATGCCGCCGGTGAGATGGCGGGAACATTGCTCGGACGCAAGGTCACGCTCGGCGAGGGCGTTACCGGTTGGGCGATTGCCAACCTGCGCTCGTTCTGCAATACCGATCCGAAACTAGATTTTCCGCCGTCCATCGCCCAGAAATTCGCGAGCTATAAAACCGTCGGCTCGTTTCCGATTATGAAAGACGGAGACGTGCTCGGTGCTGTCTCGCTCTATTCGTCGTCGGTGCACGAATTCACCAAAGAACAGCAAAGACTGATCGACGAAGCTTCAGCGTTCGTGGCAACAGCACTCTCTGCCAGCGCGGTTGATGCAGTGGCGCCGATCCGGCTCGTGCAGGAGCCCGTGGCGGTCGAAACACGACCGGCGCAGAACTTCAACACGACGCCGCTTAACTTATCGCGCACCCAGATTGAGTCTGAACTGACTCATTAAAGCGCGGTCAAAATTGAACCGGAGAGATCGTCTCCACCGTTTGAAATGAATCGGATCACTAAAACTTCGATGTTTACGAGGACTCAAATCTTGAAACGCTTTCCCCCAGCACTTGCCCTGCTGCTGATCTTTTCTCTCTTCGCACCTTTCGTACATGCGACCGGATCAACAGCGCCACAGCAATCGCCGCCCCGACTGAATGGCCGCATCAAGATGGCCGACAATCTGCTCGGTCACGTAAGACGTACTCGCGGCAACGGTCCCAGCCGGACGCGAGTAATTCTCAATCTGGCCGACAAGAACGCAGTGACTGCCGCGCGCCTTGCCCTCGAAAACGCGGGCGGAACGGTCAGGCAGCAGCTCGACGCGCTTAACGTGATTGTCGCCGATGTCCCCGATGCAGCGGCGGAAGCGTTGGCTTCGCGCGACGACGTTTCGTGGATGTCCGCCGATCAGGAAGTACGGTCTTTGGCGGCCGCGTCCCCTGACAACACAAGCCACCTGGAAATCACGACCGGCGCCAGCAAAATTCTTCCGGTTGGCAACAGCGCGATGGCAAACGGTGGAGCCGGAAACAAAGTCGGCATCGCGATCCTGGACAGCGGCATCAGCCCATCTGATTCGGCCGAGTTCGCAGGCTATCAGTGGCAAGCCAGCGGTGGTTTGCTTGGACTGGGACTGTTGCTCTCGCAGAACTACGTTCAGTCGTACGACCGAGTCAAGAAGCACGTCGATTTCACCGGTGAAAACCGCACGATCGACGGATACGGCCACGGTACACATACCGCTGGCGTAGCCGCCGGCACGGGACAAGCAAGCGAGAACAACTCCGCCCAACAAAACGGTGCGCCCACCTACGGCGGTATGGCTACCGGCGCCAATCTGGTGAGCGTTCGTGTGCTGAATTCGCAGGGAATGGGAACGGTTTCGGGCGTAATCGCGGGTATCAATTGGGTCATCCAGAACAGGAACAACTACAACATCCGTGTGATGAATCTCTCGCTCGGAACCGCCATAACCCAGAGCTACGAAACCGATCCGCTTTGTCAGGCAGTGGGCCGTGCAGCGGATGCCGGAATCGTTGTTGTCGTGGCGGCCGGAAACTGGGGAAAAGATTCGAACGGAAATACGATCTACGGTGGGATTCTTTCGCCTGCCAACTCGCCCAGAGTGATCACCGTCGGCGCTACGAATACGCAACAGACCAATCAGCGTTCTGACGACATCGTCACCAGTTACTCTTCGCGCGGACCGACGTTGGTTGATGGTTTGGCCAAGCCCGACCTGGTTGCTCCGGGCAATCGGATCGGCGCGGCCGAGACCGGTGCTTCATCTCCTTCGACGTCTTATACGTATTCGACTTCGGGCGGCGGCGGCGTCCTGGGTACATTGGTCTTTGGAAACACGACCGCCTACAACCCAACCGCCACAGGCACCTATCAAGTACTAAGCGGGACCTCTTTCGCAGCACCAGCAGTCGCGGGAACAGTCGCGTTGATGCTGGAGGCGAATCCGTCGCTAACGCCGCGAATGGTAAAAGCGCTGCTAATGCGCACTGCGCAACGGCTGCCGGTTTACGAACAGAAAATGAGGAACGGCGAGATGACCATGTTTGAACGCGTCATCACCGAAGGCGCCGGCGCGTTGAACGCGAGCGCCGCCGTCACTCTCGCCAAAGCGATTCGCAAAGACGCTGACAAAGCAAAGATCGGCGACAACTTAATCACGCAGAACAACGTGACCTACCAGAGCCTCGGCCTGACTTCGCCGATCGCGGGCCAATCGATGCCGCTCAACAACGGTCTGATCTGGGCCGAAGGCGTTGCGTTTACAGACAAGCTTCGGCTGACCCACGGCTGCAGATTGTCGGACGGGTCGACGATAACCAACGGCTTCGCCATCGCCGACGGATACATGAACCCAGACGGTTCTTATGTTCTCTCGAGCGGATTTGTCATCAGCAGCGGATTCGTCATCAGCAGTGGATTCGTTATCAGCAGCGGATTCGTCATCAGCAGTGGCTTTGTTATCAGCAGCGGGTTCGTAATCAGCAGCGAATATGTCCAGGCCAACGGAACGACCGCGGCGAACAACCCGAGCGGTTGGAGTTTCGAAAACCAATCGCTGTGGGCTTCGAATCTGATTGACCCGGGCTCGATGGACTTGGACGGCGAAGCGGTCATGATTCAGGGCGAATCAGCCTTTCCGTCAGACGTATCGCGTCTGTCGTACAACAGCCCGTTATTTCCTCGTCGGTGAAGTAGAAAAACGGTTATTCGAACCAGCGGCGATCGTAAATGAAAAGAGCAACCGACAAGTCCAAACCAGCCGAGGGCAAAGCCTGCCGTGCGTATACAGCCACGGTGATTGTCCTCGGCATCGGTTTTTGGATGATCGCTTCGTACATGCTGTCGTCGCGATTCAGAATTGCCGATCAATTGGTCGTGCTCGCTCTGCTCCTGCTGGCGATCGTTACGGGAATGTTCCCCAACACGTTTCCGCTTCCTTCCGCCTTAAAAGCTCCGCATGAAAAGATCACGTTCACGCTATCCGAGGCGATAGTGCTGTTGGTGGCGTGCTGGTTCGGACTGGCTCCCGCGATCGTGATCGCCGGCATCGAGGGATTCACATCTTCCCGCCGAACTGTCCGGCGCTTGTCCAGTAACCTCTATTCATTCGGCATGATGTCGCTCGCCGCCGCGGTGGCGGGAATCGTGCTGAAGCTCGTTATGGGTCTCGGCTCGAGCGTAAGCCGCCCGGCGCATACGACGTTTCCGCTTGTCGCGGTGGCGTTGCTCGCGGCCAGCATCAGCCACATCTTTGCCAACGCGGTTCTGTTCTCGACGCTTTTCGCCCTGCGTAATCATCAGCCCGCTTTGAAGAGTCTCAAGGCAAACTTGCTTTGGGCCATTCCCATGGCCCTGCCCACCAGCGCTGCTGCCAGCCTGATGTACATCGCGCTTCAGTACAACGTCTTCCTGATGGTCTTGATCGCAGCTCCGCTTTTGCTCGCGATCTTCCTTGGTCACAGACAGTATCGAAACAGCATTCAGGAACGCATCAGCTCGCTGGAAAAAGCGCATCACGAAATGGTCGAAGCGCTGGCCGTGGCGATCAACGCCAAAGACCAGGTAACCCACGAACATGTTCTGCGCGTGCAGATCTATGCCGCCGGCGTAGCTCGTTTGTTGGGTTGCTCCGAGCGGGAGATCGAAGCGCTGAAAGCCGGCGCTCTTCTGCACGACGTAGGCAAGATTGCTGTTCCGGATTATGTGCTTCAGAAGCCAGGCAAACTGACTGCGGCCGAATTTGAAAAGATGAAGCTTCACACGGTAGTCGGCGCGCAGATTCTGAGTCGCGTCGAATTTCCGTACCCGGTCGTTCCGGTAGTTCGTCATCATCACGAGCGATGGGACGGCAAAGGATATCCGGATGGGTTGGCGGGCGAGTCTATTCCGCTGACCGCGCGAATTTTGTCGGTGGTCGATTGCTTCGACGCGGTTCGCGAAGACCGGCAATATCGTCGCGGAATGACGCGCGAAGAAGCGATCGAATATTTGATGACAAACAGCGGAGTGCTTTATGACCCGCAGGTCGTGGGGACGTTCATAACCCACCTTCCGCAGTTCGAGGCCGAGATCCGCGCGCACAAGGGCGCACCCGTCCCGACATTCGGAATCGAACCGATCGAGGAATTGTCGGAGGCCGCGAGAAAAGTCGCGCCGGCGGCGGGATTGGCGGAAGCATCGAACGGAAACGCCGAAGCGAAACAGGCCGAGCTGTCGCTGGAAGAACTCCGCGCGCTCTACAATCTGGCGCAGTCGCTTCAGGCAGCACGAACTGCCGACGAAATGGCTACGGCATTCATCGAGAAACTCGTCACCGTAGCGCCTTACGAAACTTGCGCGATCACGCTGGCGGATCAGGAAAGCGGCGATTTCGAAATCTCACATGGAGCCGGCGAACACGGCGGCATGCTGGTCGGCCGAAAGGTCGCGCCCGGCGAAGGCGTAGTCGGCTGGGTAATCGCCAATCGTCATCAGTTCTGCAACACGGACCCGCGGCTCGATCTGCCGCCTTCTTTGTCTGAAGCTTTTTCCGCCTACCGAACGCTGGCGGTCTTCCCGATTCTGAAAGAGAAAGACATGTTCGGCGCGATCGCCTTGTACTCGTCGTCGCTGGCCGAATACGATCCGAAGCAACAGCGTGTTTTGGCGGAAGCGGCGGGCCTGTTGGCGTTGGCGCTGTCCGGACTGGCAGAAAAATCGACGATCGAACCAGCCACCGCGACGCGTGAAAATTCGGACTTGACTATCGAGCGCGCCAACATCTCGACCTCTTCAATCTCTCTGTTCTCCGGCAACGTCATATCGAACGCATCCGAATCGCGCAGCTCATAATCGCCGATGGAGCGCAGGCCGATGGAGCGCAGGCGGCTCGCCTGCAGTGAGCGCGAAGCGCGAAAAGTAAGGAACGGCGGCATTAAGCTACGCTATGTCTCTGCCGATCTCTTTGCGCCTTTGCGTCTTTGCGGGAACCTCCTTTTCCTCTCCATGCTCGACACTCCCCCACCACCCACAATCAAAACTTCTTGCATTCTATTTTGTTAAAGACTACTCTCCCGCGCTGAGGCACCTCCGCGGAGTCAGCAATCTCCGATCCTCTTTTCAAAATTAAGGACCCGCATGGGTCAACCACCCAAAACTCATAAGCATGATTCTTTAATGTCCGACAAACTTCAGTTTGTCGCTGGCTTCGACCGGCAAAAGCTTGTCGGACCAAGCTGAACCCGTACCAAATCTGCCGGCCAGGCAGGCGCGGATACAAGACTATTCTGAACCGTATGGATCGAAGAATAGCCGTCATCAAACGGATCATCCTGGAAAATCCTGGCGGAGCGGTAAGTCTGGCCGAGCTGGCGGAGCGTCTCAACCTCTCGCCGCACCGTCTCAGTCATCTTTTCCGACACGAAATGGAAATGTCGTTATCTCAATATCTAAAACAGGTGAGGATCGAGAAAGCAAAGGAGCTTCTGGAAACCACATTTCTTACGATCAAAGAGATCAGACTGAGAATCGGAGTTAACGACAAGAGTCGATTCGCGAAAGATTTTAGAAAGGCATATGGAGTTACGCCGACGCGCTACAGAACGCAGCGAATCGCGCGGGATTCCTGAGACCTTCTTCTCGATTCGTGTGAATTGTTTTTCGCTTCGTTAGTGTGTTTCGTGGTTAAATCCTCTGAATTTCGGATACTATTTTCGCGGCGGCAGAATACGCTTCCAAATAGCCAGATTCGCTTCCAGATAACTCTTGACGAGTAGTTTGAATGGAATTAATGTGGGCACCATCGCAGATGTGCTGATGAAATTCACCTCAACTTCGTTCTCTTGGAATTAGGCCGGTTCCCTCGCTTTGACACCTCGCTCGACCAACCTGAAGCATTCAGGTGAGGAGTTACTTCATGCGAATCCAACCTCTTCGAAATCGTCGCCTCCTCGTTATTGCGAACGACGATATCTTTGGCGGTGGCGGGATTGGGGCCGGCGATAGCGCCGCTCGCACCGCTGAGACAGAGGATTGCAGCCCTGTAACTCTCCGCGAATACTGATATGTCCGAAGAAGGGGTCCTGCACAGCTTCAATATGGCTCGCGACCGTCTGACGCGCGAGTTGGATGAACTCAACGAGCAAGGTGCTCATCGTAACTTGCGTGAAGCATTGGTGGCGCAGGAGAAAAGTAACGGTGAACTTCTGTTAAGACTGCAACCTCGCTAAGTTTCCACCCGCAGTTTTATTCTGTTCGACGCGACCACCCCGCGCCTCGCCCACCCAAAGTGCTCTGAGAGATTCCTCGCAATTACACCCGGACCACACCGCAACCTG
Source organism: Pyrinomonadaceae bacterium (assembly GCA_963702045.1). Classification (GTDB taxonomy): domain Bacteria; phylum Acidobacteriota; class Blastocatellia; order Pyrinomonadales; family Pyrinomonadaceae; genus JACMLC01. The sequence goes on along the minus strand of OY969701.1, from coordinate 736,343 downwards.
CATTTCACTTTAGGAGTAGCTTCATGAAGACCCAACTTTTTCGAGCACGACGAATGTTAGGGGCTGCGCTTGCCGTTGCTTTGGTTTGCTTTGCCGCCGCGAGCGTATTATCGACCAAGAAGACTTCGAATCAAGAAGAGGCTCTGCCTGTTGCCAACAAGACTAAAGGTATTGAGATTGTAAACCTCCAACTGAGCGGAGGTGACCTGCGGTTTGGGTTGAAGAACAATTACTCTCAATCCATTACCGCGTACGCGCTGTCAATCGAAAAAGTTGAATCCACCTTGAACTTTTCGGAAGACTTCATCTACGGAGACAAGCCGATCGCGAGCGGAGAAATACGCTTGATCACGATCCCAATTGCGCAGTCTCTCTCGACCGACAAAGCGGGAGAAAGACGGTTTGTTTTCCAAGGGGTCATATTTGAAGATCGCACTAACGATGGTGACTTCAACAGCATTCGCTCGATTGAAGATACGCGAATGGGCTCGAAGCAGTTTCTTGTCCAATTGTTACCTCTGATTAGAGCCTTTCTAAGCTTGCCGGAAACCTCTGATTCATTCGCATATGAATCGCTCTTGTCGAGTGTTTCGTCACTTCAAATCTCCGTTGATGCAAAGCAATCCGACCAGGTTATGCGTGGATTCAACGAGACCAAGGAGCTGGTTTCGCGCAAGCTGGGCGAAATCAAGCGGTTGGCTCAGGGCTCAACTGTCCATGAAAGACTGAGCGAATTTGAAGTCGATCGTAAGGTCTTGGTAGAGAAGCTTTGAATCCACGTTTCTGCGTAGTTCCCTTCATTTTTGACGCAAGGTGTATGCGTCGCGCCACCCTAAAGTAATCAAAAACTTGAGGAGGTCGTATGAGAGTATTGCTTGTCGCCCTCGCGTTATCAGTCTGCTCAATAAGCGGTTACGCTCAATGTATTCCGACGTACCGGTTCATTTCTGAGACAACTGAAGGATGTCCCTTCCTATTCAAGCGTGTGGATTGGGTTGTTCGGTTTCCCGATCGGTTTAATGAGGATGTCTTCTCAGAGGGCCGGGGGGCTTGTATATCTTACAACGCATGTTGCAGCCAGGGGGTATCGTCACTGGAATGTTGGCCACAGTTCTTGAATCCCGTAATTACGCCAGGTAAATGGTCACAAACCGTAGTAAGAATGGGTTTCAAACAGAATCCGACGTCATGCCCGGGTGGCTGCGCATCTACTAATTTATATGAATGCCTGGAGCTTGCGAGACGAGATTTCACGTCGGTTCATCCGTGCCGACGTGCCGGTAATGATCCTCCAGCGCCCGAGACATGCCGTAATGAAGGAAACGAGTTTAGTGAACCTCCCGATTATGAACCATGGTGTCCCTCGCCGATTGTGATCGATGTCGATGGAGATGGTTTTGACCTGACCAGCGCAGCCGGCGGTGTCGAATTCGACCTGAACAATGACGGCTATGCGAACGGAATTTCATGGACGGCCGCGGGCTCCGATGATTCCTGGCTCGCGCTCGATCGCAACGACAACGGCGTGGTTGATAACGGCGCAGAGCTGTTCGGCAACTACACGCCACAACCTCCATCAGATTCGCCAAACGGGTTTCTGGCGCTGGCTGAATATGACAAGACATCCAACGGCGGGAACGCGAATGGCTGGATAGACCGGCAGGACTCTGTTTTCAACACGCTTCGACTTTGGCAGGACGCGAACCACAACGGCGTCTCTGAAGCGAGCGAGTTGCGGACGCTTACGGCCGTCGGGGTTTTGAAGTTGGATCTCGACTACCGTCAATCCAGACGACGCGACCAACACGGCAATTGGTTCAGGTATCGAGCGAAGGTGAGAGACAACAGAGACGCCGATGTCGGCAAGTGGGCGTGGGACGTCTACCTTGTTCCGTTAAGAGAGAACACGCCGTAAGCAAAGGCACCGGTTCTTTAAGACTGCGCGCGCTGTTCGCATAGCACAATGCTCGCGAGCAGCGCGACGTCACAGACTCTTACCGTATCGTGGCCGTCGCCTTCAGCTCCGACGAGGCACTCTTGTCTAAAACGACGTCGACGGGTGCTCTCCAAACCAGCGTCTTGATCTGACATGTTCCGGTGTTGTCCTCGCGACAATAAAAAAGCGTGGCCTGAATCCGCAGATCGACCTGGCCGGGCTGCTGCGCACGTAACTGCACCTTTAGCGGAAATTTCAAATCCTTCGAAGTTTGCGAAATCGTGCCCGCTTTGGCTCCGGTAAGCGATAAGAAGTTGGCTCCCTTGTCGACCGATATTTTGTATCGCTGCGGTGCGGATGGGTTCAGGTGATAACCCGCGGGCAACGCGACGTCGATCAAGAGCGATCCATCGCTTGCGTTACGAAGTCGCTGAGCGGGCAGGACAATCTCCTCGCCGTTAGGTCCAGTTGAAGAGTCGGTCGCCGGGATGACTGTGCTCACGGGCGGAGCCAGGTTCTTCAACATGAGTGTCGATGTCTGGCCGCTCTTCAAATCAATCACGCGCACCGCGTGGTTGTTTGTGTCGGCTACGAACAGTTTTCCATTCGCCACACTCAGGCCACCGGGCTCGTAGAATGATGGCGTCCTTCCATCGGCTTGTCCCGGTTTGCCCGTTCCAAAGAGGCTTTTAACACTGCCACTCGTTGGATCAAGCGACTTGATCTTGTGATTGTAGGTGTCGGCGATCAGAACCCGTCCATCCAAAATCGCCAGGCCCAGCGGGTGCTGGAGTCTTACCTCGTCGCCGGCTCCGTCCTGGTCGCCAAATTCGAACAAATCGCCGCCGGCCAGTGTTTTCACCAAACCTTCTGAAAAGCTTATCCCGCGAAGTATGTTTGCCTCGCTGTCTGCCACGTACAGACTCTTGCCATCAGAAGCCAACCCGGAAGGCTGGGCGAAACCCGACGTCATCAGCGGCCCGTCCGTGCGAGCCTCGCGCCCGGAACCCGCGAACGTGCTGATCTCGTTTTTGTCCAGGTCGAGTTTCCAGATTTGATGCGGACCTGCCATAGCGATGAAGAGCGATCGCCCGACAATCTGCAGGTCCCACGGCGAATTCAACGCGATGGTTCGCGCCGCACCGGATTGATAATATTCGCGCGATTGCTTTCCAGTGCCGGCAACGGTTTCAACAATTCTGCTCTTCAGATTCACCCGCCGGATCAAATGATTTTCGGTATCCGCTACGTAAAGAATCTCGCTATCCAACGCCATTCCCTGCGGGCGATAGAACGTAGCGCGCTCGTACGCGCCGTCGGTTTGCCCCGGCGCGCCGGTTCCGATCGATTCGAGAAAAGTTCCATCCAGCCGCGTGACGACGATGCGGTTGTGATTGGAATCGGCTATGAAAAGCCGGTCCGATTTGGCGTCGGCCAGAACTTTGCCGGGAAACGCCAGAGGCAAATCGCCGACTCGCGCGCGCTCCAGCGCAAGGCTGAGTGGCTGTTCGTTCAACTCGCCACGACGCCGGAATTCTTCCACTGCCGCGGTGATCGCTTCGTCGATGACCTGGAAATTCCCTTCACCGGAGACCGAGCCCATGACGTAACCGGCCGGGTCGATTAAAACCTGCGTCGGCCACGCGCGCACGCCGTAGGCCTCCCAGATCGAAAAGTCCGCGTCGTTGACTACGGGATGTTCTATCTCGTAGCGGATGACGATGCGGCGAATATTCTCAGTGTCTTTTTCGTTGTCGAACTTTGCGGAATGCACTCCGATAACGACGAGCTGTTTTGCGTACTTCTCCTCGAGCCGTTTCAAATCCGGAATGATATGAATGCAGTTGATGCAGCCGTAGGTCCAGAAATCCAAAAGCACGAACTTTCCCTTGAGCGCGGCGAGCGAAAGCGGCTTGTCCGTGTTTAGCCAGCCGCGCCCGCCTGTCAGTTCAGGAGCTCGGACCCTTCCCTCCTGTGGTATCGCCATGATTGAAGAATTCCTCGATGCCTTAATTAGCGAAGTCGGCAGTGTGCACGACGTGGAAATCACGATCGCCAGCGTCGCACAAACCGCGATAACGAAGCTCAGACGCAATGGTGTTCTGTGTTTTTTCATCCTGCTCAAGATACGATTCAGCGACATGTAAAGATTGTTCTACTACAAAAAGAATCTCCGCCGCCATCAATTCGACGGCGACGGAGGCTTCGTCAATATTTTCGTGTGATTTCGACTTCGGTTTCGTGCTATTTCTTGGTTCGTTGCCAACGGTTAAAGGTCCTGCGAAGTCTTAACCACAACCCCACCATTCGTTGTAATGACTCGAAGTGGCGGTCCGCCATTGCCCAGGTCGACGGAAAGACGCTTCGTGTTTATTCGTCCCTGCAACGTGACCGGGAACGCAACCGTGAGCGAACCATTCACCGTCCCCGTTTCAAGGTGCGCCGAATACGCTTCCGGTATTTTCAGGTTGATCCCGCCGTTTGTCGTCTCGACGTCGAGCCCCGTGCCGTCCCACCGCGTGCCAGTCAACCGAACCGACAATCCGCCATTGACCGTTCGCCCACGGACAGTTCCGCTTAAATTGTTGAGACTCACTCCGCCGTTGTGCGCGTCAAATTCGATCTGCCCGTTAACATCCGAGATCGAGATTCCGCCGTTGTAGGTCTCGAGCGAAAGATTGAACTTGCGCGGCACCAGGATTTCGTACGTGACGCTCCAGTAGCGGTTCTGTTCAAGCGAAGGACCGACGGCCTGTATCTCAGCATCGGTCTCGATGCGAACTTGCTTGCTCACTTCCTGCGCTTCGGCTTCCGTTTGTGCGGCGGCCTGAACGCGCGAACGCACGAGAATGTCATTGCGGTCCGAACCCTTGACACCTATTCCACCGTTCAGCGACGCATTAACCTTAATCGTACCGCGCGACGCATTCAAAGTTTGTTCTCTGATTTCGCAGTGCGAAGCCAGCCGGTCGCTAAACCAGTTGTCGCGACAATTCATGTCGCCTTTCTGAGCAAAACTCTCGGTCGCCATCAGCGACAAGATCGCAAGCAGCGCGACAGACGCATAACCGCCACATCTGAACAGATGACTTCTCAACATCACTTTTTCCTCCGGATTTAGCAGAATGACCAGATAACGACACGTTGGCTTTCAAAGGCTAAACCCCGCCCGCCACGCATTTGTGGCAGGTATTTTCCGGCCGCGCGCGATCGACGGAACCGGGAGCGGTAGCGACCGCACTCAAGCTGCAAAGACCGAGAATGCCCGACAAATTTCAGGAAGCTCTGATTAAGTCACGGATTCAACAAGCTTAAAGCTTATCGGACATCAGAGTGAGTCAGTACCGAATGCGGTCGCTACCGCTTCCGGTTCTGGCAGCTCGTTTTCGCTTGCGCGGGCGAATTGCTAAGATAGACAATTATCCGAATTAGATTTTCCGAATCATGAACGAACAAGCCTTCAACACTCTGGAATACTTCTCGCTGCTCGACCTGATACGTCGTGGAGCGCAGACCCCGATGGGCAGCGCGCGAGTTGATTCGCTGCGACCGCTTGAGAATATTGACGAGCTGCGTCTCTCACTCAGCGCGGTCACGGAAGCCATCGAGATAAAACGGAACGGACAGGCCTGGTCGTTTACCGAAATGGCCGACCCTGCGGATGCGCTCGCGCTGCTTCGGATCGAAGGTTCAACGCTTGATCCATTGGCTCTGCTCGAGATGGCTCGGCTTTGCGAACAGGCATTGACCGCACGCGCTGCTATTCTCTCCGCACGGCAAACGAGTCCGGTTCTTTGGAGACTGGTTGAAAGCCTTCCTCGCGAGCTCAACAGTGTAGCCGCCCGCATCACCAGCAAAATCTTGCCGTCGGGCGAACTGGACGATCGAGCCAGCCCCGAGCTGGCACGAATCCGTCGCGATATCACTCGCCTTCGATCGAACATTACCCGCTCGCTCGAAAACTTGATGCGACGTTCCGAAGCGTCGATTCAGGATCAACTGGTCACGGTTCGAAACGACCGGTTCGTAATTCCAGTCAAGTCCGAACATCGCGGACACGTCGGCGGAGTTGCGCATGGATTCTCGTCGTCCGGCGCCACAGTATTCATCGAGCCGCTCGAGACAATCGATTCGAACAACGAGCTCCAGGCATTGCGCGAAACCGAAGAGCGTGAAGTCGCGCGAATACTCTTCACGCTAACGGAGGAACTCCGCGCCGAGCTGCCGTCGCTTGAGATGGCCGCTCACTCGGTCGCCGAACTGGATTTCATCGGCGCCAAGTTGAGATTCCTACAGTCATTCAATTGCGTCGTTCCCGAGATCTCGGAGCACGGAGCGCTCGAGCTGGTTGACGCTCGTCATCCGCTGCTTGAACAGAACCTGCGCGCCGCGGGCGCATCGGTGGTTCCGGTCTCGTTCAGCCTTGATGCCGACCATCCCGTGATGGTCATCTCCGGCGCCAACGCCGGCGGCAAAACCGTCGTATTGAAAACAACCGGGCTGCTTTCACTGATGGCGATGTCGGGAATTCCGGTTCCGGCGCGTGCCGCCGGCTTTCCTTTTTACGCATCGGTGCTGGCGGACATCGGCGATCACCAATCGCTCGCTGCGAACCTTTCGACCTTTACTTCGCACGTCGCGAACATCAGCCGCATGATCGAACTGTGCCGCTCGCCCGCGCTGGTCTTGCTCGACGAAGTGGGAACCGGCACGGATCCTGAAGAAGGCTCGGCGTTGGGTGTTGCCGTGGTAGATCATTTTCGTCGTGCGTGCGGCGCATATTTGCTGGCGACGACACACTACGGCGGTTTGAAAATGTACGCGGCCAACGAAGACGCGGTGATCAACGCCAGTGTCGAGTTTGACGAAAAGACGTTGCAACCGACTTACAGACTTCTGGTCGGAATCGCAGGCGCATCATCGGGAATCGAGATAGCTCGACGTTTCGGAATCAGCGATGAAATTGTCGCCGCCGCTTCCGAACAAGTTAAGGAATCGTCGCGGGACGCAACCGAATATCTTCGCCGTATAAAGCGCGAGGCTGACGAGGCCGTGGCGCTCAGAACTGCGTTGGAAGAGGAACGTGTTGCTGTAGCCGAGAAGTATGCTTCGCTCGAAGCCGAAGCAAGAAAGCGCGATCGTGAACGCGAAACAGAATTCGAGAACGCTCTTCTCTCCGCTATCGAACAATTCGAGCAGCGTTCGCGCGAGATGGTTTCCAGGATCGAAGATCGCGCCGAACGTTTGAAGGTCGAACGTGAATCACAAAAACGAGCCGCCGAACTGAAACGGGAAGCTCAGCAAGCCGCTCGCGCCGCGACGACTTCGTCGGCCCAACCGCGCGGGATACGCATTGTTCGAGACGGCAAGACGGTACCGCAGGAGCCGGCCGTCGATGTCGAGCCCGCTGACTTTCATCCCGCGCCGGCCCGCGAAATCAGAAAAGGCGACCAGGTTCGCCTGAAAAGTTTTGGTTCGATCGGAATCGTCGACGAGATCAAAGGCGATGAAGCAGAGGTTAGAGTGAAGTCACTTCGGCTTCGCGAAAAGCTGGCCAATCTCGAGTTGGTTGAAGCTAAAAAACCCGAGGTCGAATCCAACCGAGGATCGCGTCTGCGTTCGATGGCTCAAAACCGTGGGACGGAAGTCCATCTAAAAACACATATCGACGATGCTCGAGCGGAACTGAATGTCATTGGACGGACAACAGACGAGGCGGTTGACGAAACTGACAAGTTTCTTGATGAAGCGTTTCTCAACAGCTTTCAGCACATACGAATCGTGCATGGCCACGGAACCGGAGCGCTGCGTCGCGCGATTGGCAGTCTCTTAAAAGATCATCCGCACGTCGCTCGATTTACACCCGCGCCACAGGACCAGGGCGGCTCGGGCGCGACGCTGGTTGAATTGAAGGGATAGGAAAATCGCGGTCATAATTCACACCTGACAAAGACAGCATATGACGATCACTAATACAACCTCAGGGACCAACATCAACGAAATCGCGGGCGGAATTTATCGTATCAACACGCCGCTTCCACCAACCGCGATTCCCGGCGGCTTCTCTTTCAATCAGTACTTGATTCTGGATGAGGAACCGCTTTTGTTTCACACCGGTCCGCGAAAGATGTTTCCATTGGTCAGTGAAGCAGTCGCGTCCGTTATCCCGTTGGAACAGCTCCGTTATGTATCCTTCTCTCACGTAGAGGCGGATGAATGCGGATCGCTTAACGATTGGCTTCGAGCAGCGCCGCAGTGCCAACCGCTTTGTGGTGGAATCGCAGCGATGGTTTCAATCGAAGATCTGGCCGATCGATCACCTCGCGCATTGGCGGACGGAGAAACTGTCGAGCTCGGCAAACACAAAGTGCGATGGATCGATGCTCCACATTTGCCGCACGCCTGGGAATGCGGGTTTCTCTTTGAAGAAAATACCAGCACACTTTTGTGCGGCGACCTCTTCACACAGCCCGGCACGGGCGACCTTGCCTTGACCGAATCTGACATACTCGGCCCGAGCGAAGCTTTCCGGCATCAACTGGACTACTTCTCACACACTAAGAACGCGAACACGATGCTTGAACGATTGGCCGCCTGTGACCCGACTACGCTCGCGTGCATGCACGGCAGCGCGTGGCGCGGAGACGGAGCCGCGTTGTTGCGCGCTCTTGCTCAGGAACTAACAATCTGATTTTCCTCACTTGAGACCGATGCGTTTCCCACAAACTTTCATAGACGATCTGCGACGACAAGCAGATATCGTGCGTGTCATTCAGGACTACGTGGCGCTGAAAAAAACCGGCGCCAACTGGATGGCATGCTGCCCGTTTCACAAAGAGAAGACCCCGTCGTTTTCGGTGAGTCCGACGAAAGACATCTTCTATTGTTTCGGGTGTCAAAAAGGCGGAACGGTCTTCAACTTTGTAATGGAGATCGAGCGCGTCTCGTTTCCAGAAGCGATTCGAATCGTAGCGGAAAAGGCGCATGTACTTTTGCCAACCATGGTCGACGACGGAAAGTTCGAGTCCAGGCGAAAGGAATCGGACGAAGTTATCGAGCTGAACACCTGGGCGCTTGAATTCTGGGAAGCGCAGTTGGCGGACGGCGGGAGCGAAGCTCGCGCGGCTCGTGATTATTTGGCGAGGCGACAGCTGACTGACGAGACGCGATCGGTATTTCGCCTTGGCTATGCTCCGGATAGTTGGGAGGCGCTGTCGGCAAATCTGAAACGAAGAGGCGCGAACGACGGCCAGATCGAACGCAGCGGCCTTGTGGTCAAGAAGGACGGCGGCGGCTTTTACGACCGATTTCGCGGGCGTTTAATATTCCCGGTCTTCGATGCGCAGAGTCGCCCGGTGGCATTCGGCGGCCGCATCCTGGCTGCGGGCGAACCGAAGTATCTAAACTCTCCCGAGACTGCCGCGTACGTTAAAGGACGCCATCTGTACGGACTGAACCTGTCGCGCGACGAGATCCGGCAAAAGAAGTTTGCGATTCTGGTCGAAGGCTACATGGACCTGATCGCGCTTTATCAGGCCGGAGTTCGTAACCTTGTCGCATCGCTCGGCACGGCTTTAACGACCGAACAAGCGCGGATGATAGGACGGTTTGCGCGTCAAGTGGTCATCAACTATGATGGAGACAGTGCAGGCGTTAAGGCCGCGAAGCGAGCAATCGAGACGTTATTAGCCGAAGATCTCGAGATCAAAGTCCTGGTCCTTCCGGACGGACTTGATCCGGACGATTTCGTAAGACAAAACGGGTACGAAGCTTATAACGAGCGACGGGGCAAGGCGCTCCCACATACTCAGTTCATTCTCGACCAGGCGATTCAGGGTCGCAACCTCTTTAATCCACCAGAGAAGGACGAGGCGATTAAGGAAGTTCTTCCGTCTGTGCGCGCAGTCCGCAGCCTCATTCAACGGCGAGAATATTTCAAGATGGCCATGGACGGGCTCGGTGTAGAGCCCGAGATGCGCGACGATATTTGGCAACGAGTTAAGGCGGGCGAGAACATCGCCGATGACACGCTTAAAAAGCTGGGATCCCGAACACGTTCCGTTGAACCCACCGTCGCGGAGAAACAATTACTGGAATTGCTGATTCATGATCCCGAGCTGCGCCGAATTATCCTGCCCCGACTTGAACCAGCCGATTTCGAAGTTCTGCCGACCGCGATTATCTTTCGAGCTTTGATTGAAAGCGAGTCGCAGGAAACCGAATTCGATGCTTCGACATTGTTAACAGGAGCCGAATCCGACCCGGCCGCTGCGGGTTTGGTGCCGATGTTGATAATGTCCGAACCGCAGCGTGATAACGGCGAGGCCGTCGATAACGTATTGGCAAAAGCGGAGAGTTGTTTGAGGGCATTGCAGAGGACGGCGGCCGATCGGCGAATTAGCGAACTGGGAATGGCGATGGCGGCCGCAGAGCGCGCCGGTGACATAGAAGAACGAAACAGACTGTCGATGGAACACGTCGAGTGGACACGGAAGCGAAATTCGCTGGCGAGCTTTCATTTCAACTAGGAAAGCTCTGAATAATTTGTCTGAGTTAATCGTAACGGAAAAGCGCGAGTCCAAAATCCGATTATGAGCATGGAAGAAAAAGACCGTGATGAAGTGATGCAGCGGCTGCTGGAGCTGGGCGGTGACAAAAAGTACCTGACGTTCGACGATTTGAATCGCGAACTCCCGGACAATGTCGTCTCTGCCGATGACATCGAGGACGTGCTGCAAAAACTCGAAGGCTCGAACATCACGGTTGCGGACTCTGAAGAGCGTTTGATCGAACAAGCCGCGGCCATCGCCACCGATGACGAAGACGACGCGGTTGACGAAGACATCGAGCTCGATCTTTCGGCCGGCGCGCTGGAAAAGACCAACGATCCGGTTCGGCTTTATCTTCGCGAGATGGGCGTGGTGCCTTTGTTGACGCGTGAAGGCGAAGTCGCGATTGCGAAGAGGATCGAACGCGGTCAGATCAAGACGCAGAAAGCCATAGCTCGATCGCCGATTGCGGTTGAAGAGCTGCTGGGTGTAGGCGAAGAACTTGAAGCCGGCATCATCAACATTCGCGAGATCGTCAACTTTTCAGAACAGGCCGAGTTGACCGGGCAGGAAGATAAGGCGGACGAATATCTTTCATGGACTGTCGAAGGTATTCAGAACATACGCAAACTTTACAAGGCGGGGCTGAAGGAATGGGACAAATTGCGCGCGGAACAGAAACTTACGCGCGGCAAAAAGACTCGGAAGCTTCTTCGACTAAGGCGCAAAGTGGCACGGATGCGGCTCGAGATCGCGCAGGAGATTGGGCGTCTCAATCTTACCGAGCGATCGCGACAAAGGCTGATCAACTCGATTCGCAGCGTGCAGCGGGAAGTTCGCGCCTCGGAACGCGAGATCGAGAAATACACTGAGAAGCTGGGCCGAAAGAGAATCAAGCCTGAAGACGAAAAGGATTTTAAGCGACGCATTTTAGCGTTTAAGAAAAAGCTGCAGCTGGTTGAGCAGGAATACAAGGTCGCGCCGATCGAGGTCAAACGATCGCTGCAGGCGATCATAACCGGCGAACTCCAAACCGGTCAGGCGAAACGTGAATTGGTCGAGGCAAACCTGCGATTGGTCGTTTCGATCGCCAAAAAATATACCAACCGCGGATTACAGTTCCTGGATCTGATCCAGGAGGGCAACATCGGTTTGATGAAAGCGGTCGACAAGTTTGAATGGCGGCGCGGTTACAAGTTTTCGACCTACGCCACGTGGTGGATTCGACAGGCGATTACGCGTGCGATCGCCGATCAGGCCCGAACGATTCGAATTCCGGTACACATGATCGAGACGATCAACAAACTAATCCGTACTTCTCGTTCGCTGGTGCAGGAGCTTGGGCGCGAACCGACCAGCGAAGAGATCGCCCGGAAAATGGATATTCCGGTCTCGAAAGTGCGAAAGGTCCTCAAGATCGCACAGGAGCCGATTTCGCTGGAAACGCCGATCGGGGAAGAAGAAGATTCGCATTTGGGCGATTTTATTGAAGACAAGTCGATTATGAACCCGGCCGACGCCGTAGTTGCATCTAACCTCCGCGAAATCACGGACGAAGTTCTGGCGACACTGACGCCGCGCGAGGAAAAGGTCATCAAGATGCGATTTGGTCTGGGTACGACCGGTTCTGAACACACGTTGGAAGAGGTCGGACAGCACTTTGCGGTCACTCGCGAGCGCATCAGACAGATCGAGGCCAAAGCGCTTCGCAAACTGCGACATCCGTCGCGTTCGCGTAAGCTGAAGGCTTTCCTGGAAAGTACACAACACTGAAAGAAAGGTTTTGGGTTTTTGGTCTTAGGTCTTTGTGTGTTTCACTGGCGTTGAATCGTGAACGGTGACGTTGAACTCCAATTCAACTTCTAAGACCAAAAACCTAAAACCCAAAACCGCTTTACCGAATGAATAGAATTATCCAGAGTTACAAAGCAAAGCTTGCCACCGAAGAAGGCTGGACCTTAAAACGTGGCGCGCAGCTGCGCATCGCTTTGTGTTATCCGAATACGCACGCCATCGGAATGGCTAATCTCGGATTTCACGCGATGTACGAGCTTTTCAATAACATCCCCGAAGTTTCATGCGAGCGCGTTTTTCTTCCAGACGAGCGCGAGATGCGCGAGTACGAAAAGTCGCGCACGACTCTGCTGTCACTTGAATCGCAAACGCCGGTTCAGAAATTCGACGTAGTCGCATTCTCAATCTCGTTCGAGACCGATTATCTGAACATGGCGCGCATGTTGCGCTTGAGCGGAATTCCCGTGTGGTCGAACAAACGGACGCATCACGATCCGCTTGTGATAATGGGCGGAGCCGCGTCGTTCCTCAATCCCGAACCGATCGCAGACTTCACGGATGTGATCGCGGTTGGAGAAGGCGAGATACTCGCGCCGCAACTTATCGATACGATCTTTGCCGAGGGATCAAAAGACGAGATTCTGATGGCGCTGGCCCGGCGAGGCCGCGGCTTTTACGTCCCGTCGCTTTACAACGTCACCTATCACGAAGACGGCACGGTCCAGGATTACGAACCGATCGCCGAAGGAGTACCGCCGCGAATTGGCCGCGCGGTTACCGCGGAAAACCCAAAGGAAGGCAGCCTCAGGCGCGCCATGCGCCGCGGAGACACCGCGATTGTCGAGCAGCTTTTACAGCCTGAGATCTTCGCGCCGTCTACTTCGATCTGGTCACCGTCGGCCGAGATGGGCGAGCGTTTCCTGATCGAAATCTCGCGCGGATGTTCACAGGGCTGTCGGTTCTGTTGGGCCGGATACAATTATTGGCCGCCGCGCGTGGTGCCGGCTCGCGACATTCTTGAAAAAGCGAAGACGTGGCGCGAGAAGACGGACAAGATCGGGCTCGTCTCTACCGCGGTTTGCGACCATCCTGAGATCAGCGAAATCCTGAGCGGGCTTCGCGCCATGGATTACAGAATTTCGGTATCGTCGCTTCGGCTCGATCAAATTTCTGACGAATTGCTTGACGCGCTTGTCGAATCCCGTGACCAGCAAATCGCTGTTGCGCCTGAAACCGGTTCCGATCGGTTGCGAAAGGTCATCAACAAGAATCTGACCAACGATGAGATCGTCGATATTTGCGGAGCGGTCTTCGATCGGGGAATGCTGACCGTAAAGCTTTATTTGATGGTCGGTCTGCCAACCGAAACGGACGAAGATCTGGAAGAGATGATCGTTTTGGTCGAACGCGTAAAGGACCGAATGCTAGAGGCTGGAAAGCGATTTGGTTACGCGGGAAAAATAATTCCTTCGCTGAATGGATTTGTTCCCAAGCCGAATACACCGCTGCAATGGGATGCTATTTGTGACGAAAAGGAATTGAAGCGCCGCTTGAAGTGGGTGGCGAAGAACCTGTCACGGATTCCGAACGTCGAGGTTCGTTCAATGTCAGCGCGAATCGCTCATGAACAGGCGCTGTTTTCTTCCGGCGATAGAAGCGTGGCGAAGGTGATCGAGGCGGCGGCTCGTTTGAACGGCGACATGAATGCGGCGCTGCGCGAAACGGGAATCGACCCGGCTTTTCATACCAGCAGAGACAGGTCGTATGACGAGAGATTGCCGTGGGAGATAGTCGATCCCGGATTGTCACGCGAGTTTTTGCAGAAGGAACACGAGCGATCTCAAATAGCGAAGTCGACCGCGCCCTGTCCGTCGGTTGATACCTGCGAACGATGCGGAGTTTGTCCGACAACCTGGATGGCGTCCGCGCCGGCTGAGATGGTTCAGTTGCAAGGCATAAGCTACGCGACTCGACGCGCGCTGTTGGCTTAGCGACGGCGAGGTTCCTAACTAAATTCTCCGAACAAGAAAAACGATCCACGCATCCGCGAAGTGAGTGACGGGCGACGTCGCCTATCTCTCTTTCAGCAGATACGTGGATCGCTTTTTGTCTTATCCGGATCGTAGCGCGCGCGCCGCTACTTAATGCTCCACATACTCGAACTCTTAACGGTCTGATCAAACTCGTATTCGTATGTGTAGCCGGGAATCGAAATCGGCCGCTTGAACTGCACCCGGGCCTTCATCGCACCTTCACTCTGTTCAATGGTGATTTCGGCATTCGGCGGTATACCGTATTCGGCGCCGTTCTTGGTCAGCTGTTCGCGAACCCATTCGGCGGGCCTTCCCAGCGCAGCACCCTTATCGACGCTTTGCTGCATGAAGTCCTTGTACTGATAGGATTGAAATGCAACCGGGATGTACTGGTAACCGACGTATGCCGTCAGCGCGACGATTGAAAATACAATCAGAAACTTGGCTCGCGCACCGCCGAATTCAGGGTGCTTGGTTGAAACAGGGGTTTTTCCGCACGATCTATTCATCGTAATTCATGCCTCACAAAAGGGTATTGGGACGTAAAGCAGCGCTTAAAGAGGAACGCAGCACACGCGGCGCGATTTCGCTTCCATCAACGATTCGCGCGCGTCCAAGTCGCTCGAGAAGGATCCATTTGATTTGACCGCCGACCGATTTTTTATCGCGGGCGAGTGAGCCCAGTATCTCCGAGGGTCGAAGATCGTCGGCGCGGGGTAAGCGGCCAGCTAGTTGAATAGCGGCCCTAAGTGATTCTAAATCAAACTCACTTAGAATTCCTAGTCTTTTCGAAATCTCGCCTGCGGCGATCATACCGTACCCGACCGCCTCACCATGCCTAAAGCGTTTGTAATCAGTGACTTTTTCAAGCGCGTGGCCAATTGTGTGGCCGAAATTAAGAATCCGGCGCGAGCGAAAATCGCCTCGATCGACCGCTTCCCGCTCGTCGCCTGCGACGATTCCGGCCTTGAACGAGCAATGCTTTGCGATCAGCCGGCCCAGCTCTTCTTCATAATCGGCACTTGGCGAGCCGCGCCAGGACAAAAGGAAGCGACAAGTTTGGTCAAATAGCTGGCGACTTCCGACTGCGCCCTGTTTCAGGCATTCGCACCACCCTGCGGTCAGTTCGCGTTGCGGAAGCGTGCGAAGTGTTTCGACGTCGATCCAGACGGCGCGTGGATGATGAAACGCTCCGATCGTGTTCTTCCCTGCTTCGGAATTTATTGCCGTCTTTCCGCCAATGGATGAATCGATCTGTGCAAGAAGGGTGGTCGGAGCGTAGATAAATGGGATGCCTCGCAAATAGATCGCTGAGGCAAAGCCGGCCAGATCGCCAACTACGCCGCCACCCAGCGCGACAACAGCGTCAGTTCGCTCCAGCCCGGTTTGCGAGAGAAAAGTCAGCGCGTGGTCCAACGATCGAAGCGACTTGTGCCGCTCGCCGTCCTTCATCAGCCAGTAGGACGTCTTGAAACTCGCTTTGCGAAGCGAGCTCATCACCTTGTCGCCGTAGATTTCAAAGACTGTAGAGTTGGAAATAACCGCGACGCGGCGGGCGTGAGGTGAAAGAACAGATCGCGCGTGTCGCCCCAAATCGGACAGAGTGCCTTTTCCGATCGCTACATCGTATTCATCATTTCGCCGGGGTAGGCGTACGCGGACGTGGTGCACTCGAAGTCTCTACTCCTCGCTCATGGCCGAAATCCAGGTCTCTGCCAGCAAGTCAAAACTCAGCTCGCCCAACCCAAGCATCTGCGACAACTCTTCGACCGAATATCGCGATCCAGTGTTCCAAAGGTCAATCAGCTCGTCGCCGGCACGAGTCGACGCCCACCAGCGACGGCCATATCGGGTCAGCAAGTATTCGCGCAAACCGGCTTCGAACAGCCAGGCCCGCAGGTAGGCCCCAGAGTAAAAGCCATCGTCTACGTCAGAGAGATAGAAAGCCGAACTGCGCTTAAATCCGGTAGCCTCTGTTTGCAACCTACTGTACGCGGCGGCCATGTTTTGTGTGCGAATTTGCGAGCTATCGTGGAGGAGAATGTCATAGTTGAGTTTGGCGCAAAAGCGGCGAATCGTGGACATCGTCAAAAACGCCAGGTCGCGAGTGATTTTTCGCGATTGCTCGATGCTGATTCCATGTCGATGGTCTTTAAGCCAGTGCGGATCAATCAACAGGTGATTTAACAGGAACGCGTATCCTTCGGTCGTCGCATAATCGGCTGAGTGAACGAACTCGGGATGAGTAGCAGCCAGTTGCTTCGAAGTCCACGCAAAATGTTGTGCGTGGCCCGCCTCGTGAAAGAGCGTTGTGTAATCGTAAACTCCGCCGATCGGCGCGACCACAAGGCGCACATCCTCCGGTGGATTGATCCGGAAACATGCAGCGCGTGGGTGCTTGGAAGGACGAAGCTCGTCATCGATATGCACATTGCCTTGCTTCCGAATGTCGATTCCCAAACCGCGCATCCCCGCGGAATAGGTCGGCAATACATCGCTGGAAGGAAAGAATTTGTCGAGACTCGGAAATCGTTGAAGGACTAAGTAGTCAGCGTGCTGCAGGTCATCGCGTGCAACATCCGGCAAGTCGCGCTCGGCAAGACGTCGGACTTCGCGTTGGTACGGTTCTTCGGTCTGGGTTAGAAACCCTGCGACTTTGCGCGCGAGCTGCTCGTAATCGGTGCCGGTGATATCAGCAAATAGCGAGCGGTAAGACGAAGCTCCAAGCGTCACTGCGGATTTGTGAAATGACTCGATGCGTTCAGCACGCAAATCATCGACGGCGGCCGTCGCATCTTCCCAACGCGCGTACAGATCACGACGGCGATTCGCTGACGGCTCGTTCGCGAGAATCCTGGAAACTCCTCGTGAAAGATGATCCTCGCCATCCCAACGAATTTTGCTGGCCAGCTCCTGCCGAGCAATCTCATTTGTCAGCTCTTTGGCTTGTTCGTCCAGGTAACCCACCTGGGCCAAACCCAGCAACCCGCCCAGGGCTGCGCGCTCGGTTTCGTTGTGCGCCTGCGCCGCGTGTCGATCGAGCTTTAAAGAATTGATTGAGTCGAGGGTAAACAGGTCACCGAATCGGTCGTAAACCGGTTCGATATTGAGGTTGTCGGTAAACCCAGCTCGAAAATCGTAGTGAGCCAGCTCCAATTGCGACGTGTAGGCGGCGAACTCGCGGCGATATTGATTAACCTCTAGCAAGAGCGAGTTCACTTTCCGGGTATGGCGTAGTGCTTGAAACCTGGGTGGTATTCTTTCGAGGGGGATGAAGAGTGTAGCACGAGTGTATCGAATGATGACCACTGAAAAAAGTGGCGAAAAAATCGGGCCCTTAAAAAGCGAACAGGCGCTGCAACGTGGGAGTGTGCAGCGCCTATTCATATGCGTGGTTACTGTCCTCACCCCAGCAACCACTTGAGACGGAGGATCCACCAACCGTCTCTCTTGCCCCACAATATACATCGCAATGCCTATGCCATGCAAGTCTTAATTCTGATAAGTTTGCGGCTTCGCGCTTTTACATAGAGTTTGTGCAAACATGGTGAAATCCCGAGCAAAATCACTACTCTCAACCTTTCACCATCGTGTAAGAGTTACACTCAGCAGCGCGTAAGATTTTCTCATAATGTCGCGAATTACGATCTGCCGAGTTGGTCTCGAATGACCGCAGCAAGTCGATTTGCGTACGCGTCAATCTGGTCCTGATGCTCACCTTCGAGCATCACGCGCGCTAGCGGCTCGGTGCCTGAGTAGCGCAGAAGAAGCCTACCTTTGTCACCAAGCAAGCTCTCAATTTCGGTTGACGCTTGCTGTATCGCTTCAACCTCCGCAAAAGGTTTTTTCTCGCGAACACGTACATTGATGAGTATCTGCGGATAGCGCCGAAAGCCGGTAACCAATTCGCTCAGGGTAGCTTTTGAATCCTGCAAGGCCCGAAGCAGCGAGATTGTTGTCAGCATTCCATCCCCGGCCAGGCTCAATCGCGGGAAAATCAGGTGCCCGGACTGTTCCCCGCCGATACTGGCATCGCTCCGTAAAAGCTCTTCCAGCACGTACTTATCTCCAACATCGGTCCTGACTAAACGAATTCCGCGATCGCGAAGCGCCAGTTCCAGACCCAAATTGCTCATCGTGGTCGCCACCACGGTGTTGTCAGCCAAACCGTCATGCGCTTGAAGATAGTTTGCCATCACCCAAAGCGTCGCATCTCCATCGACAAATTGACCATGTTCGTCCACGAAGAGCGCTCGATCCGCGTCACCGTCGAACGCTACGCCAAAGTCTGCAGCTTCGGCCTTCACTCTTTCCTGCAGACCCTCGATGTGCTGCGAGCCGCAATCGAGATTGATATTTCGTCCGTTCGGCGTGTTGTTGATGGCGGTCACGCGCGCGCCCAACCGCTGGAAAAGCGGTGGCGCAAGATGCGAAGCGGCGCCATTCGCACAGTCAATGACAATATGCAGACCGTGGAGATCAAGTCCGCTGGCGATATCTTTGCAAAGGTGATCGATGTAACTCGCCTGCAAATCAGAAGCGCCTGGAGTTTCGCTCTGCAGGTCGAGGCTTGACGATG
Source organism: Pyrinomonadaceae bacterium (assembly GCA_963702045.1). Classification (GTDB taxonomy): domain Bacteria; phylum Acidobacteriota; class Blastocatellia; order Pyrinomonadales; family Pyrinomonadaceae; genus JACMLC01. Next base: position 717,452 of record OY969701.1, on the reverse strand, counting down.
GTTCGCGCTCTCCCGCCTCGGAGGACGACGAATTTGAAAGCGTGCCTCCGACGTTCTCCGCTGCTACGTCCGCTTCGATCAAACGCTCGGTAGCGTCGTCAAGCTTTCGACCAGACGGAGCGAAAATCTTAATCCCGTTATCGTGATACGGATTATGCGAGGCGCTGATTACCACTCCCGCGTCCGCATCGCGCGAACGCGCCAAATAAGCGACGCCGGGTGTGGTGATCACGCCAGCCGATTCGCATTGCGCGCCGGCTTCGACCGCACCCTGGGTCAGTGCGCGTTCGATCCACGAACCCGACTCACGAGTATCGCGCCCGGTTATGATCCGCGGTCCGCGCTCGATCGAAGAACGAGAAGCGAGGTGACGGGCAAGCGATCGACCAACCACTCGTACGGTTGCTTCGTTGAGCGGGAAGACGCCAGCCTCGCCGCGAATGCCATCTGTTCCGAACAGTCTTTTCATGCCGATCTGGTTTTCATTAAGGGGAAATTTTACGGAGATTGGTTTGTGCGTACGAAAAATCACTTGACGATGGAGAAGCCGGACGGGTTGGTAGAACGCAACTCTACCTGGCCATCCATGCCGGGCGGGAGAACTAATCGATGCGTCACAGATCCGTCGGCGGCGAGTTCGAGCACGATTTGCAATTGATCTGACGTCAATTTCTCGAGCATCGATCGTGGCCCATAAAGAGTTATCGTCGCTGCTTGAGGGCGCGTAGTCGCCCCCGAGCTCTCGCGGGTAACAACATTCGATAGCGTCTTTTCAATTCGCTGTTCGCCGATCTCCAGGTTCACGCTCACCACCGGGTCGCTGACGGTAATCTTATCGTCGGCAATATCGATCGAAACCTGCGCGATAGTCGTGTTTGCGATTAACCCATCCAAAGAGATTTTCTCAGTCGTAGCTCGTTGTACAGCTCTGACGCTGCTGGCCGGCCCGCGAACCTTGACCTGGCCCGGAGTCGACGTAACTTTGCGCAACTCATACCGATCCGGCAACTTTCCATCGAGCGTCACTTCAACCGGAATTTCTCGTACTTCGCGCTGATCGAGCCGCAGGGCCACCAGGTTCGGATCGATCGCGTCGATGCGAACTCCGTCGGGCAAATCCATTGTTACTGTGTCGCGCATCAATCTGATTGTGTGCATCCCCTGCGTGTAACCGCTGACATCCACAAAAGCGATCAGGTTGCGAGAGTTCAGCCGATCCAGCGATTCCTTGCTTCCGGTCAGAATCACGTCCACTTTGTCGGGCGGGTCGTTGCTAATCTCCATTTCGTTTGGCAGGCGAAAATTCAGCTGAACATTGCTCAAGCGAATCGTCGCCGGCGTGCGCTGTCCCGTCACTCCGAACCAGAGTCCAAGCGTGATCGCCAACGCAAGCAACTTCAAACTCCAGTCTTCTAAAAAGATCGCGCGCAACCAGCCATCAACTCCGCGCCTAACACGCGGCATTCGGCTGGGATCAACGTTCGGATTGCTAAATGGCATTTGAAAAGTTGGGCGACTGGATACTCAGCCGGCGGCACGATTCGGTTCTAATTACGTTGTCACTGCTTCTTCCGCGTCGGCATCGGCCTCAGTTCGCTGCATCTCGCGCTCACGCTTGGCTGATCCATGCGGCGCTTCCAATGCGTGGAAAATATGTGTTCGCAGTTTGGTCGCATCCAGAGCTCGCTTTATTTGCCCGGCCTGAACAAACGAGATCAATCCGGTTTCTTCAGAAACGACAACCGCGACTGCGTCCGTATCTTCGGTGATGCCGATTGCCGCGCGATGGCGCGTGCCGAGGTCTTTTGAAAGGCGCGGATTCAGAGTGAGCGGAAGGAAGCAGGCTGCGGCGGCTATCCGATGGCGTCGAACGATGACCGCTCCGTCGTGCAGCGGAGTTGAAGGATTGAAGATCGTGACCAACAGGTCATAGCTGAGCTCCGCTTCCAGCTTGACCCCGCCGTCGATGACGTTCTTCAGTCCTACGCCGCGTTCGATGACGATTAAAGCGCCGGTCTTGGTCGACGCGAGCGTTGTCGCGGCCAGGACGACCTCGTCATAAACACCTTCGCCAAATTGTCCACGATGACTACGAGTGAAAGGCAGACGAAAGCGATTGCCAAAAGCTATCAACGCTTGTCTGATTTCGGATTGGAAAAGCACGATGATCGCGACGCCGATGTAGAGCAAGGCGCCGCGCAATACGAAGGCGAGCGTGGCCAGTTCCTGATTTACCGCCAGCCAGTACAGTAACGCGAATGCCGTGATGCCGGCGGCCATCGGCGCGGCGCGTGTTCCCCTGACCAGTTTCAAGATTGCATACACGACTACGAATACCAGCGCGATGTCCACCAGATTTCGTGGCTCGCGAAGTCTCAATAGGTAGTCTTTGTACGGCAGTAAGATCAGCACTTATAGTTCCTGGTCCTTCGATCTTTGGATTTATTTCCACACACTCGCTACTTTGCGGCCTGTTCCACATATCACTTTTTAGCGAACTGTCGGCGCCTGCGGCGTGAACTGACCATCCATCACATCACTAAGCCGATCCAAAGGCCTATCCAATGTGTTGCGGATTCGGCTCCTTGACGTCACTCTCCGACTCACGGGCGGTCTCCAGAAAGATCATGTCCACCTTTGGCTCAGCTGCTTTGATCAACTTTTCAATCTCTTCAATCGATCTGACGATCTCTTCTGTCTTCAGATCGTCGCCCAGGTTGACGTGAGCATTTATCAGAATCTGTTTCGGCGCCAGATGCATCGTCAGCAGTTCGGCGACTTCGACTACGTTCGGGTGCTGCAAGATGGCTTTTCGAATTCGCTCGACTGTTTGAGGAGTTGCGGCTTCTCCCAACAAGAGGCCTCGCGATGAGCGTGCTAACGAAAAAGCCACGATCGCAAGCACAACGCCGATCACCATTGAGGCCAGGCCATCCCAATACGCGCCTGGTAAAGCATTGCCTCCGAACGCGGGTCCGACTTGGTGATCTGTCAGGTAAATGCCGATCCACGCGATGATAATTCCAACCAGCGCCGCTGAATCTTCAAACAGCACAGTCTTCGCAGTCGGATCTTTCGACTCGCGAAGATATTGCACAAAAGTCAGCCCTTCGTGATGGGCCTCCTTCACTTCCTGATAAATCGCCAGACCGATCGAACCGGCCTCCAACACCAGCGAGATCCCAAGCACCCAATACGCCCACTTCAAATTCTCGGGCGGATGCGGATGCGTTAACTTCTGATAGCCCTCGTAAATCGCATAGGTTGCGCCGACGCCGAAAATAAAGATCGCAGCGATGAAGGACCAGAAGAACCGCTCTTTTCCGTATCCGAATGGATGTTTCTGCGATGCCGGCCGCTTGTAAAAACGCAGTCCCAGCAGAAGAAAAACCTGGTTCGTGGTGTCGGCAAGCGAGTGCAACGCCTCTGCCATCATGCCCGAAGATCCGGTGACAACAGCCGCCATGAACTTCAAAATTGTAATTATGCCGTTGGCAAAGAGCGCGCCGAGCACTGCCAGCATCTACAGTGATCCCCTTCCACCAGGAAATGAAGCTCCGCTTGGATTATCTGCTAAAAAATGATGCGAGGCAACGGTGGTGTCGTTTTCGCTGTCTTGCAAGGCGTTTGACTGGCTCGCAAAACTATTGACTTCCGATACAAAGAGGCATATAGAGAACCCTGTTCTTCGCTCCCATCCACAGCAAGAGCGGCAGGTTTATCACAACCTCGACTTGCAATTTGATCGCATTTCCTAACCTCAAAAGGAGAGTCCTCAAATGAAGATCGTTTACAGACGGCACAGCCGTTTAGTAATTACGTTTTTCCTCACTCTCAGCTTACTCGGCGCATTGAAACTCCAAACGAGCCTCGCTCAATTAGCCCGACAAGATGAATCGAAGCCCGTGCCGTGGCAGGAACGACAAGTTAGTCCAAGACGCTTGGGCTCGAATTTCCAGCGAGTGGACACATCCGCTATCACCGAGAGAATCCTTGAGAACCAGATCTCCCAACACGTACCTATTCGAGTTGAGATCAGGAATCTGAACGTCGAGCCTATGCTCCATAACCTGGAGATCAAGGTCACCAATATCTCTAGCAAGCCGATGTATTTCGTCCGCTTGAATCTGCGATCACCCGAGATAGTGTCGGAAGATGGGGCAACGACTTGGTTTCGTTTAGCGTTCGGCAGACCGGAGTTACAGCGATATGAGGAGTCGGTTCGCCTGGACGATGTGCCGCTCATGCCGCAGGAGAGTTATGTCCTAAAGGTGCCCAAAAACAATCTCGAGGCCTTTGAACAGTATTTGACTTCTAAGGGATTAACCTTCGCGGACCTCAAGTTGTTCTATCTTACGTTCGGCCACATTAGGTTCAAAGACAATACCGGTTTTGATGGAAAGTTCGGCGCACCCTTTCCTAAGGCTTCGAGTCGGCGGAGTTTTAATCATTCTCGCGGACAGCCCTTTAAAAGGAAAAAAGACGGCGATGGCTCTTCACAATTTCTTTTGAGCCAGTATCGACTCCCACTATTCCCGGACTTTCCTAAATCTCACACCCCAACCAACAGAGAACAGTTTATAGTCGAGCCGACCCAACCGGACCTTTGCTGCTGGGATCCGCCCGCCGCCGATTGCAATTATATCAAGTATGAAACATACGCTTGTAATTGCCCCGGAGAGGGCGATTCGTTTGCGACGACAGGCTGTAGCGATCCACTTGGCAGATGTGCCGAAGTAATCGCAAGCACTACTCACTGTGTCGTCCACGGCTATACATATACTTGTACCGAATATGAAATCGAAGACTGCCCGCCGCCGTTTCATTACTGTCGCAATCCTTACCTTGTGCCACCAGAAACCTCGGCGGATGTTCCGTGTGAGAATTGCTGCCTCGGAAGTCCGATCATCATCGACGTCGAGGGAAACGGCTACAATCTAACAAGCGTCCAGCGAGGTGTGGATTTTGATCTGGACATCGACGGCATGCCTGAGCACCTTGCATGGACCAGTGCGAACTCAGACGAGGCCTTCCTGGTTCTGGATCGAAATGGTAACGGCCGGATCGACAACGGTGGAGAGTTGTTCGGCAATTACTCGGCCCAACCGCCGTCGGAAACTCCCAACGGGTTTATTGCTCTCGCAGAGTTTGATAAGCAAGCCAACGGCGGCAATCTCGACGGAGTGATAAGCAATCAGGATGTCGTCTTCTCCCGTTTGCGTTTGTGGAGGGACGTCAACCACAACGGCACTTCAGAACCGAGCGAGCTGCAAACGCTGGCAGCCTCTCAATTTCGGGCACTGGATCTTGATTTCCTCGAATCGCGACGGTCAGACGAGCATGGCAACGAGTTCAAATACCGCGCGAAGGTCTTTGACGCTCGAAGCGGAAGGCCGGGCCGATGGGCGTGGGATGTGTTTCTAGTGGTTGAAAATTAGCGCCACAAACCGCCTTGACCCACGGAGCGAGATCGACAGTCATGATTGCCGATCTCGCTTCTGCGACCAGAGTTTAGCGTGCAGCTGCCAACGGAGTTGAAGTCATGAAAAAGACAATCGGCGCTTTATTGTTTGGCCTTTCCCTCTTTCTCAACACGGGTGCGCAAACTCTCGATCGTGAAACCGACGGCTTGAAAGGGCCTGTGAAGTCTGTCCGCCAGTCAGCGGGCTCGGTCAGGCAAGTCTATGGCAAGCCCGTAACCCGAGAATCGTCGTTTGTCTCTGTAACCGAATACGATTCCAGTGGAAACAAGATCGAAGTGCGGGAATATCAACGAGGTGTGTTGTCCAAGAGAACGACTTATGCGCGGGATGAAAAAGGAAATCGTGTGAGTATCCGCCACGACGCCGACGGAAAGATCGTTTCCAAGTCGGTTGGGAGTGTCGATAAGGCCGGCAAGCCGTTGCAATACGCCGAATACAATCAGGACGGCGAATTACTGTGGAGATCGGTTTACAGCTATGACGCGCAGGGAAAATTCCTCGAAGCCGTGATTTACAACCCGGACGGTTCGGTAAAGAGCAGGACGATATTTAAGCATAACGAAGCCGGTCAACAGGTCGGACTTGAAGTCTATGACGCCAACGGAAAGCTCCTGCAGAAGCAATCGCAGTCCGCATCGGAGACGACGTCGACGGTCTATGGGCAAACACCCGAGGATACGCACGAATCGACGAGCCAGTCTTCAAAGACCGAGATCGAGGTCGACTCCCACGGAAACTGGACCAGGAAATCAGTGCGCATTTCGACGAAGCGTGGCGAGAAAGTCGACAACGCGATCCAACTAACGACGCGCGAGATCGCCTACTATTAAATGTCAGCGACAAGCTAAAGCTTGTCGGACATCAAACCGGACCAGCCACGCTACTGCCTCTTCTTCAACTTTCCACGCTGTAGAAAACCAACCAATGCTCCAGTCTCATCGATCACCGCGACTGCGCCGATTCCGTTGTGCTGCATGATTTCGTTCGCGCGCGTCATCGGCGTAGAAGGCGACACAAACAACAACGGCGAGACAGGACGCATCACTTCTCTGGCATGCACGGTCCTCCAACGCTCGCGCGGCAATGCTTTTAGATCCTCGAGCGTCAGCACGCCATGCAACCGTCTCGCGCGCGCGACCAGAAACGATGTCTGGCGATGAAGAGGAAGTATCGTGTCGACAAAATGACTAACAAGCACGTCGGGTTCGATGGTTACGGGCGCGCTCATCGCGTCACCGGCCGTTGCTTGTTCCACACCCGCATCGCTTCTAATCACGCCGGTCGCTGCGTCGAGTAAGAACAGCCCAATCAGAATCGTCCAGAGCCCAGTAAACAGATCGCTCCGCGCGATGACAATGAAGATGCCGAATGCAATCAGCGCGAACGCGATCACTTGTCCGAACCGTCCGGCGGTTCTGGTCGCTTCGGCCATGTTTCCGCCGCGCTGCCAGAGAAAAGCGCGCAACACCCGTCCGCCATCAAGCGGGTATCCGGGAAAGAGATTGAATACTGCAAGCAGCAAGTTGCCAAAGAAAAGAAGAAAGAAGACCGAGGCCGCGGTTGGATAACCGATCTTGCCCGCGATCAAAGTCGCTGCGAACGCGAGCAAAGCGAAAAGAAAACTCGCGGCCGGCCCGGCGACTGCGATGCGAAACTCCGCGCCCGGTGTTTCGGGCAAATTGCGCAACCGCGCCAAACCGCCAAATGGATGCAGCACGATCTCTTCGGTTTCGATACCCTCGATCCGCGCCATCAATGCATGCGAAAGCTCGTGACCGAAGACCGAAAGGAAAAGTCCCAGAGTAGTAACTACGCCGAGCAGAAGCGCGATGAGCGGATGTGCTGCCGGAAGCGTAGCGGATCCATGGCGCAGGTTTGTCACGATCAGCCATAAAACCAAAGCGAAAACAAGGAACCAGCGGAAGTCTATTCGCACGGGAATCCCGTAGACCCGCGCGACTGAGAACTGTCGTTTTGTAAATTCCAGAATTCTCACAACAAACCATCCATGTGGTCTTTGCAACTACTTGAACTTTGTATGCTTAGACTGCGACTCGGCGGGGGAAGTTCCGTTAAAACGATTTAAGTTTGTCGAGCAATGTCCGACAAGCTTTAGCTTGCCGCTGACTTTCACAGCATTAGCTTATGACGTCAACGACAAACTGAAGTTTGTCGGACACTTTCGCGGTATTTGATTAAGTCTCAAACGCACTGGCTTCGGCGTCCAGCAGCGGATGTGGTTCGTTGCGAGTTACACGCCTGAGGAGAAGCGGCTCGTCATACATTTGCTCCAGGCCGTGCACGATGGCCAGCCTGGGTTCGTCTGCGGTTCGAACAGTCAATTTTGTTTCGTCACGCAGATAATCTTCGAGGCCTTCCATCTGCGCGCCGCCGCCGGTGAGAATTATTCCGCGGTCATAAATATCTGCGGCAACTTCGGGCGGCAGTTCCGCCAACGTTTCGTTAACCGAGATCGCGATCTTTCTGACCACTGGTTGAGCGACGGCGTAAACTTCGCCCGCCGTGATTTCGATTGCTCCGGGGCTTCCCGTCTGGACGTCGCGACCCTTGATCGTGATCTCGCGTCCCAGGTCTTCCGGAACATTCGCGGTCGCCAGTTCGAGCTTCAATCTTTCGGATGTTCGTGCGCCGATTGTCAGACCGCGGTGGCGGCGAACGTGATCGATGATCGCCGCGTTGATGTCGGAACTTCCGATTCTTTCAGCGCGCGCGTGAACGATCGTGCCGTTGGCAATGACGGCTATGTTGACAGTCCCGCCGCCAATGTCGACAACCGCCGATGCGTGCGGATCGTCAATTTTCACACCAGCGCCCAGGGCCGCAGCCAATCCTTCTTCAACCATGTACACACGGCCGATGCGCGCGTAATCTGCGGCGGCCAGCAAGGCTCGTTGCTCGACTTGAGTCACGCCCGAAAGAACGCTCATCACAGCACGCCGACTGAAATGCGAAACACCGCTTCTCGCTTCGCGAACGAAGTGGTTGAGCATCGCGCGGGTGCGTTCAAAGTCAGCGACTACACCGTCGACCAACGGCGCGATCACAACTACGTCTCGAGCTTCGCGGCCCTGCATCTGTTGAGCTTCGTGACCGAAGGCTATCACTTCCCCGGTCAGATTATTGACAGCCACGACTGACGGTTCGTCTACGATCACACCACGACCGCGAACGGCGATTATGGTGCTGGCGGAACCCATATCGATCGCCATCGAGTCCTTCACAAGATCACGCAGAAGGTGAAATCCCATGAACGCCGCTGTTTTGGCCATGAATGACATTTTTTATTCTTTAGGTTTTTAGTTTTTGGTTTTCGAATTGATGCTTGCGCTTCGGTCTGGTTCTTAGTTTTTCGTATCGCTTTTCAAATTTGAAATTTCAAATTTCAGATCGAGTGAGACTCGAGCGATTGCTCGAAAAACCACACTCATTCAACACTCTCCGGCGTCGACTGCTGCCATTGAACCTCAAAAAGCGGCACCGGCTGCACGCGATTCTTAACCGCAATCGGCTCCCGCGGTATTAGCGGATAGCGCGAGTTCGCCGCCTGCGAAGCAGCATCACTCAACAAAATCTGCCCGCCAGTCGAATTCGACTCCAGCCGCGACGCAGTATTAACCGTGTCTCCAATCGCGGTGTATTCTGAACGACGTTCGGATCCGATATATCCAACGACCGCTTCGCCGGTATGAAGCCCGATTCCAATCGCAACTTCCGGCAATCCTTCTTCGCGCAGATCCGCATTAATTCCCATGAGACGTCTCTGCATCGCCACCGCGGCGTTCAATGCATTGGTCGCATCGTCCGGCGTTGCGGTTGGCGCGCCGAACAATGCCATCAACCCATCGCCCAAATATTTATCCAGCGTTCCGCCGTGCGCAAAGATGATATCGGTCATCGCGGAAAAATATTTATTAAGAAGTTGGACCACCTTCTCTGGTTCAGCGTGTTCAGACAGCCGCGTGAAGCCGCGAATGTCCGCGAACAGAACCGTGATCTTCTGATTAACCCCGCCGAGTTTGAACGAATCGGGATTCTCCAGCATTTGCCGAACGACGTATTCGGGAAGAAACCGTCCGTAGTTCGCGCGCGCCACTTCTTCGCGCGCAAGCCGTTCGTGCGCCCGAACGTTTTCGACGGCCACCGCTGTCTGCGACGCGACCGCACTTATCAGCTCCAAATCATCGGGAGTGAATGACGCGAACGGATCCAAACGATCGGCATAGATCGCGCCGTGCACACCGGATTCAGCCAACAACGGAGCACAAATTGTCGAACGAACGCCCTGCGAAACAATCGACTCGACTCCCGCGAACTGCTCTTCGGCCGCCGCATCCTGCGAAAGCAACGCAACCCGATCCTGCATTACCTTTCTTGTGATTGTTCGGCCGATCGTAAGTTTCCTGGCGTGCGCCTCCAACTTTTCATCGCGTGCTTTTGTGGCGATCGGGAAAAGCCTTACTTCTGATTCCCCAGCCTCGTTGGTCACCGTTCCATCGGCCAGAAGCGCAACCACTCGATCCGCCGGAGTCACGCGAAAGATGATGTCCGTGGCCTTGGCAAAGATCGCGTTCAAGTCGAACACCGATCCCAGCGTCTTACTCATCTCATAAAGCACCGCCAGGATGTCTGCCTTACGTCGCAACTCTTCCATCTCTTTGTCGCGTGTGATCGCCGCCGTGGGCGGCTTTGAACGCAACACGGTTTGGAGAACATCGCTGGCCGAGATCAAAAGTTGCGTATGACCTAACGGCTTATCGTCGTAGCGAACTTCGGTGGTGGCCCTTTCCTCGGGCTGTTGCTCGAACCGCAGCGTGCTGGCGCCGATCGTCACGCGATCGCCGTTATTGAGAACGTGCTCAAAACGCGCCTCGCCGTTGATAAAGACTTTATTTGCGCTGCGGCGAAGCTGACCGTTGGCGTAAACTCCGTCGACCATCTTGAACATGCCCTCGTCAAAGACGACATGCGCGTGATGGCGCGACGCACGAGGGTCATCCAGAACTATGGAATTGTCCGGAGCACGTCCGACCGAGCAGAGCGATTGCGGATTCAAAGCGAATTCCCACTCGCGTCCGCTAGCGTCGGTAATTTTCAGTAAGGCCATAGAGATATGTTTTAGGACTTGTCGGCATCAAGAAAGCAACGCCTGTCATAAATGCGACCGAGCAGGTATTCGCTGAAGGCTGACAAAGCAATTTTACAGGCAAACACGGTTTCAGACTAGCCGATTGTGAAATATGCTTTTGCCTGAACGAATTACCAGTTATCGGGTTGGGTGGGTCTTGACCGATCTCTCGGCATTTGTGCAGTGGTTATGGACGTTACCATGGGGTTTGTTGGACCCACCCGCTACCGCAGGTGGTACTGACTGCATCGGACCGCGACAAGCAATTGCCGTTACCAGCGATCTCCCGCGACTTAATCATCGTTTCCCAAAGAACATCGACGTGATAATTAACCTCAATGTAACTTAGCCTTCATATCATCGCCAACTTGTAGTAAGAAAACCGTAACTCGCAACCACGCATCCGTCGCTCCCAATTTCGGGAAACCGGCGCGATGACAGCCGTTCAATCGGGGCGTCTCCGCCCCTCACCGAAGGGATCGAATCATGCTTCCAGCAAAAGCGTCGCGCCTGGCCCTGTTCGCCTTTTTACTTTTCAGCTCAGTCGTAGCAATCGAAGCCCAGTCGATGACTGCGAACGGCTCAAGCGACTCGAGCGCGTATAGCGGAACTGAAACCGGGTCTGCACCTAAAAGTGCGGAATCGAGCGAGAAGATCGAGACCGCGGAGGTGCAGCGGCTTCTGCGTGAACAGCAACTGGAGATCGAGCGCATGCGCGCAATGTTGGCCGAGCAATCGCGCGTCATCAACGAGTTGCGGGAGCGTGTCGAACATACGGAGCAGACAGTTGCGGCCGGCGTGGTCCGAACCAACAACATCGCGGCGACCGATACAGTTGCAAGCCTCGCTTCAGATGGAGGTCAAAACGGTCCGCCAAAGGCGCAGGCTTCGGACCAGGATGCGCGGCTTTCAAAAGTCGAAGAGCAATCCAGGAAGAATACTGAAACGATCACCAAGCAGCTCGGCAACATAACTTTCAGCGGAGATTTCCGGCTGCGTTACGAGTCGTTTTATGGACTTCTCAATCCGACCGCCAATGCCGACAACCCTGCGATACTGGGAAACCCACTGACGACCCGGCAGCGATTTCGAGTTCGCGCCAGATTTGCGATTCGCGGACAGATCGGAAAAGAGTTCGATTGGGGACTACGGCTGGCTACGGGTAGTTTCACTGACGCGATCTCAACCAATCAAACTCTGACCGACTTTTATAACCGAAAGCCGTTTGGTTTGGATCAGGCCTTCATAGTCTGGACCCCGGCAAGCATCCCCGGTCTCAGGCTCCAGGGAGGAAAGTTCGACATCCCCTGGGTTCGGACCGAATTGACCATCGATAACGATCTTCAGTTCGAGGGGTTCAGCGAGACTTACTCGAAGGGATTCAAGAAGTCGAAGCTCAAGAACCTGACGTTTGTTGCCTGGCAGCTTCCCTTCCTCGAGCGAAATTCTGCATTCGTTCGTAACGCGAACGGCACGGTGAATTTTGACGAGTCGCAGCGGGCGGGTCGCGACCTGGCTCTCTACGGTGCGCAGATTCGCGGCCGATTCGACTTCTCTCCCCGGACTTCGCTGACTCTTGCGGCGGCCGATCTCTATTTTTCGGGTACGCAGTTCATTTCGCCGATCCAGGTTTTTGGCCCAAACGTGCAACTCCCTGTGACTATAACCATCCCCGCAACGGCGACGACACCGGCGCAAACGATTACAACGCAGGTCAACATTCCTCGCGAGCTACTCGTGGCGGGCGCGGGGAACCTGGGTCTGTCGACGGCATCGAATAACGCAGTCAACCGCGATGGCCGGCTCTCGTCCGGATATAACTTGATCGACTTGATCGGACGTCTTGATCTGACTCAAAGCGCGAAATGGCCCGTCACGCTGGTGTTCAATTTTGTCACCAACACCCAGACGCGCGACGTAGTGATTGCAGACCCGGGCGGCGCAAATCAGTTTTTGAAGAACAACGAAAACAATGGTTACTACGCAGAGATGATCGCGGGACGGCAGAAGGAGCGCGGCGATATGCAGTTCATTTACACGTTCGTTCGGTTGGAGAAAGATGCCGTGCTGACGCCATTCAATTTCTCCGACGTCTTCCAGCAATCGGACGTGCGCGCGCATCGGTGGACTTTCAATTACATGGTCGATCCACGGGTCTTTCTCTCGTTCACCGGAATCGTTACGGAACGTCCGAACGGATTGCTCGGCGTCTTTGGCAGCACACCGCCCGGATCGCTGAATACGCCGACGACGCGATTGCAGTTTGATACGAATTTTAGGTTTTAAGGGGTTTTTGGATTTCGTGTAAACTCCCCAGCGACAAACTTCAATCCATGCAGGTGAACAATCGATGAATCTCAACGATTTTATTGCGCGTCCGGGCAAGAAGATTCGCATTGCGGATCTGGATCCAACCTTTACCGGCAAGCTCAAAAACAAAGAGACCGCGCTCGTAAAGATGAAAGAGGACGTCGAGCGAATTGCGGAATACCAATCGATTCTCTACGCACAGGGCATGCACGCTCTGCTGATTGTTTTCCAGGCGATGGACGCGGCCGGAAAAGACGGCGTGATCCAACACGTGTTGTCGGGAGTCAATCCACAGGGCTGTCAGGTCAATTCGTTCAAAGAGCCGTCGAGCGAGGAGTTGGAGCACGATTACCTCTGGCGCTGCGCGAAGGTGTTACCGCGGCGGGGGCAAATCGGAGTCTTCAATCGCTCTTACTACGAAGAAGTCCTGGTGGTGCGAGTTCATCCGGAGTTCCTGCAGAGCCAGCATCTGCCGCCGGAAACTCTTGGTAAAGAAATTTGGAAGAGACGGTTCAACGAAATTAATAACTTCGAGCGATACCTGGTTGAAAATGGAATCTACGTGCTGAAGTTCTTTTTGAATGTCTCGAAGGAAGAACAGAAGCGGCGGTTTCTGGCTCGAATCGAAACGCCGGACAAGAATTGGAAATTTTCGCTGGGCGATGTGCACGAGCGCGAACACTGGAGCGATTACATGAAGGCGTACGAGGACGTTTTCAATCACACCAGCACGGAGTGGGCTCCCTGGCATTTGATCCCGGCGGATCATAAGTGGTTCGCGCGCGCGGCAGTCGCGGATGCGATCAGACAGAAGCTGGCATCGCTCAAATCGAGTTATCCGGTTCTTAACGACGAGAAACGAGCCGAGCTGCTAATGGCGAAAGAGTTATTGGAGAAGGAGAAGTAGGAAGAAAGTCGCGTTGCAGCGAAATTTATGGGTTCAAGTTTTCAAGATGGACTAACCACGAAACAACACGAACGAGCCATTCACGAAGTCACACGAAAAATCAACTAGTTTCGTGTGGCTTTGTTTCGTTTCGTGCGGCTTCGTGGTTCGTTCGCTCGTGTTCGAGAAGCGCTTTCCGCGATGTCTTTACTGAGCCGTCCGAGTAAATCGCCCGCTTCCCATTTATTCCATCTTCCAAGCGCGTCTTGATAGTGCGACATTCGCGCTTTGAGAAATCGCTGCAACAACCAAACAGCGGCGGCGCGTGACTTTGGTTCTTCAACCAATTCGCCGGCTTTGTCTTCATTAAGCTGCTCGCCTAGCTTCTCGATCCAAACATCGCAATCGTGCAAGTCTCCGAGCGAGCCCTGCATCGACGCGACCTCCTTTTCGTAAGCAGAGAGATCCTCGACGCTGCACGCCGCGAACAAATCCAAAGCGTAGCGCAGACGTTTTGACGCGATGCGCAATTCGTGGATCGCCTTTACATCAAACGGCCGATAAAGGCTCCCGGCCAGCTTCCCGCATTCTTCCAGCCGCTCCGAAATAATCTTTTTTCCTGACTCACGAAAGGTCGGACCAGCGGTCACGCGAGGTTTAAGCGCGGCGGCGAGCGCTTCGTCAAACTCTGAGCGAAGCAACGCGAGCCGATCGTTTGCAATCGCTTCCGCCAGAGCTACACGTGCCGCATCACGATTCTCGTTTCTCATTGCGACGAATTGGCGGATGCCGCCAGCAACTTTGGAAGGAGCTTTTGACGCCAGCTTTTCCAGTTCTGCAATCGCCACGTCGTCATCGCGAACAGCGCCCAACGCGTCAGCTATTCCTTTTAGCGATTTGACCGCGCGATCAACCTTGCGGCCCTTGAAAAAGGGATTGAAATCCTTCAGAGCGCTGCGCAGACGACGGGATGCGACGCGCATGTCGTGAACCCCGGCCGCGTCGGACCAATCCATCGCAGCCGGTTTGAGCGCGAGCATTTCATCCAAACGAGTCTCGACAACGAGCCTGATTCCCTTTGCCGTCGGCCCATCGCAGTCAAGATCAATTATCTCTTTGGCTTTCATTGCTTATGCGATTCCTGTTTACGACGCCTTCTTTGCCGCCTTTACCGCCTTTGCCAATGCGCGGCTGCTGAACCTCAGCGTGCAGCCGAAAGCCTGCTCGAACATATCGCCTTTCTGTTCTGCCGCCTGGATCTCTCGATCGCAAGGTTGGTCGCTGCGAAGCTGGATGTGAATCAACTTTCCATCGAGCGTGCATCGAAGATCGCGCACGCGTCCGTCGTATCGTCGATCCAGCGCGTCCGCGATTCGCACGATTGCGCCGAGACGCCAAACCGTATCGCGATCCGTCTGGTTCAAAGAAGCGAAGTCCAAGTGGCGTTCTCTTGGAAGTGCGCCGCGATGATAGCGCGCAACGTTGGCAATCACGTTTCGCTCGGATTCGGAAAAGCCAGTCAGTTCAGAATTCTTTATCAAATAAAGAGTATGTTTGTGATGTGCTTCGTGTGCGATGTGATAGCCGGCATCGTGTAACAGCGCGGCGGCGGAGAGTAACGTACGCTGATGCCTGGTCAGCCCATACGATTCAGCTACGCTGTCAAAAATCGTTTCGGCCAACCGCGCGACTTGCCGTGCATGCACTTCTTCGTATCCGAAGCGACGACCGACTGCCTGCACGCTCAAGAGCTTCTGGTCAGCTACGTTCGGCACGGGCGGACGTGATTCCGCTTCCATCTCGCGAAGCCGTTCGATGATTACTCCTTCGCGAAGCGCCCAGTCGCAGGTTCCGAGCACATTGAGTCGAAGCGCTTGCATCACGCCTTCCAGAATCTGTCCGCCGGCGACGATGATCTCGGCTCGCTGCGAACTGATTCCGGGGGTGCCGCGCCTTTCGGAAATGGTGGCTCGCGAAATTCGCTGGTTGAACTGTTCGAGTTGGGTCAGCGGAATTTCCGCCGATGACGGTTGCGCTCCCTGCTCGTCTTCCGCCGCACCTCGCAGACGCTGCAGCCGCAACGCTTCGCCAATCGCGAGAATGGTCCCGGATGTTCCCGTCGCCTGTTGCCAAAGAACGCCGCGGAGTTCGCGCCCGGGCCGCTCGAAAGCCGCTCGGACTTCTTCTCGAAGCGCGCGCACTTCTTTCGCTTTCGGTGGATCGTTCGCAACGAATTTGTCCGTCAATCCGACTGCGCCGAGCTTCACCGAAAAAAGCTCGACCGGCATGCCGTCGCGCATGACCGAGATTTCGGTCGAGCCGCCGCCGATATCGATATTCAGCAAAGGAACGCCCGCGGGCGCGCATCCCTGCGATGCGGCGACTCCGATCAACCGCGCTTCCTCAATGCTGGAAAGCACTTCAGCGCGAACGCCAGTGCGACGATCGATCTCTTTGATGAACTCGGCGGAGTTGTGAGCTTCGCGAACGGAAGCTGTCGCAACTGCGACGATGCTTTCCGCGCCTCTGGCCTCGGCGATCGAACGAAAGCGTTTGATCGTTTCCGCCGCGCGCTCGATGGCTTCCGGCGCAAGATGCTGGCGACGCAATGTTTCGTGGCCCAGCCGAATGCTCTCCTTCTCGCGCGCAAGGACGGCAAAAGAATCGCTGGCCACCGCGTCGACGACGACCAGCTTGATCGAGTTTGATCCGATGTCTATGGCAGCAAGTTTCACGATGTTTTGGTTGCGCCCCAGGACTGTATCCGCATCTTGCCCGTTAACACATCTGGAAATATCGACAGCGTTCTAAGGCGTATGAGAGAGTTCGCCATCGTTATCAATCAGCGGTTTGCCTCGACCCGGGCCGTTGGCCTGGGCTATCACTTTTCGCGCCTTTGGCGCTTGATGCACTCTCCGCATCGATCACCCGCGCGACCGCGCGGCGCAGGTCCGCCGCGACGCGTCCAACCGTGCGCGACGCATCGACTACTCGAAATCCATACTCGCTGGCCATCCGATCGAATTCACGCAGCATGCGAGTTTGATATTCGATAAAGCTGTCGTAAAAATCGTCGCCCACGTGCAGATCCATTCCCGATTCCCAATAGTCGAACCCGCGTCCGGATTCCAGCAACCGCGTGACCAGGTCTTCGGCGGATTTCATGCGCAGGTAGAAGACCGCATCGGGAACCAGCGCGATACCGTATAGGCTGCGAACCCATGCGGCATCGGCGCCGCGTGTCACCGCGCGCGCTATCGCCGAATAGATATAGCGATCCGTCAAAACGATAAACCCCGCGCGCAACGCGGGCATCATCTCGTTCTCTAACCGGTCGGCAAAATCGGTCGCGTAGAAAAGCTGCATCGTCAGCCGGCCCAGAGTGTGTCCGCGTTTGGCCTCCTTAATTCCCCGGCCCGCCATCACCGATCGCGTCATGCCTGTATCGAGCACCGCGTGTCCGCGCGATTCCAGCCACGATCGCAACAACGCGATGTGCGTGGAGCGTCCGACGCCGTCGGTGCCTTCGATGACGATCAACTTTCCGCTGTACGACTCCTCCTCGACGCCGGGCAGCGACGTCCCGTAAAAGCTCATCTCTTTCATCGGGCGCTGCGTTTCCTTCCTTTGGCTTTTATGTGTTGCATGACGATGCGACGCATTTCGCGCTGCTGCGCTTCAATCGATCGTGTTGCATCGATAACCGTCAGGCCGAACTCGTCGACCATGCGGTCGTATTCTTCCAAAATTTTGCCCTGGAAAATCGTGAAGCTCTCTTCGGCGTCGTGGGTCCAGTCCATGTCCAATCCCGCTTCGTAGTATTTCAGCGCCGGCCGTCCGGAGACTATCCGATCGATGGCTACGTCCAGCGGTGCTCGAAAGAAAAATGCGACCGTCGGTTTGACCGCAAAGCTGTAAATTCGCCGCACCCATTCGCGATCGCAACCGCGCGCCACGTCCCGAGCAAAGGCGGTGTAGATGTAACGGTCCGCCAGAACGATCGCGCCGGCCTTGAGCGGCGCGAAAATGTCGTGCTCTGTTCGATCGGCAAAGTCTGTCGCGTGGAGCAAGGAAAAAGTTGAGGGAGTGAAGAGCCGTCGCTTCTTTGCGCGTCGCGTGGTCTCTCTAACCAGCGGCGACGAGTTCCATTCTGAGAAGAAGACGGAATATCCCTCCGCCTTTAACCATTGATAAAGCAAAAGGAGCTGGGTGGATTTTCCGCTGCCATCCGTGCCTTCTACTACGAACAGCTTTCCCGGAAAATTATGAGTGCCGTATTTGATCATCGGAACCGGAGTCTACCGAACTATAACTGCAAGGTGTTACAGCGGTGTGACAACTTCAGCTAAGCAGCCTTGGGCGTGGCGTACTCTTTAAGTGCCTGCACACTGACGAACTCGTTTGCTTCGAGGACGAACGCCGTCAAGTGATATCCATAAACACATCCGGTGTCGAGGCCGATCGCGCGTGGTCCACGACGCGGCACGGACGCCGGCCAATGGCCGAACAGCACCATCTTGTCGCCATCGTAAACGTCGTACCACCGCACGCCTTCGCGGTCAGTGCGATCTTCGCCAAGCGTTCGCAACTCGGTCAAGTCTTCAACCGACTGCCGTTCCAAGGCGATTCCCGGTCGAACGCCGGCATGAACGACCAAGTGCGAACCGAGGTCGAGCATCAGCGGCAGGCTGCCGAGATAGGTCGCGTACTTGGCTCGATCGCTGTCCAGTTGATCGAGCGCTGCGCGTTGCGCCGGTTTGAGCTTTACCTCTTCACCTCGCCAGTAGCGAACCAGAGCCAGGTCCTGATTACCGAGAACTGCGCTGAATCTCTCGTCACTGATGAACCGGTCGAGAACAGCCCGGTGCTTCTCGCCTTTTGTGACCAGATCACCGACCGAGATGACCCGATCAATTTCCTTCAGGCCAACTTTATCCAGCAATAACTCGAGCTCGTCGTAACAGCCGTGTATGTCGCCAACGACGATCGTGCGGCCGCTCATTTTGAACCGTCCTCGTCGCCGCGAACTTCGCGAAGCACTCGGAGCTTGCGGTTTGCGCCGTTCTTGCTTGTCAAATTATCAATAATCGAACGGACGTTTTTCTCGTCAACGCCACCGCACCAAACGCCGTTCGTGTAAACAGCAACCACGGGTCCGTTGCCGCACTCGTCCAGGCAATCGACCTTCGAAATCAAAACATCGTCGCGCATGTCATGCTGCTTCAGCGATCGTTTCAGTTCTTTCAGCACGCCTTTGCTCCCCTGCTTGAGACAATCCTTATGCACGCAAACCAGTATGTGCGCCTTGATGTGTTTGGATCCGGACACCTTGCTCCTCAGATGGGACGTCGCCGCCCTCTTCACCCTTTCAGTTTGTGGTTTCGGAGATTACATCACGAAAGCCGCGAGTCTACAAAGGTGAGGTGATGGAGCGCAGGCGGCTCGCCTGCAGTGAGCGCGAAGCGCGAAGAGTAATGCATGGGAACCTCGAGAAATGGCGAACCCGCTTAGCGTGCTGAAGCACGCTTTGCAGGCGAGCCGCCTGCGCTCCCTCTTGCCTCGGCCTCTTCGACTCAGTACCATCCGATGGCGGATCTGAACAAACGACTAATGAAGCATCTCTATTTACTTCGACACGCCAAGTCGAGCTGGGACGATAACTCTCTATCCGACTTTGATCGGCCGCTCAACAATCGCGGGTTAAAAACCGCGCCGGTGGTAGGGCGATACATTCGTCGCAAGAAGATTCAGGTGGATTTGGTGCTCTCGTCGCCGGCAAAGCGAGCCAGAGAGACTTCCAAGCTAGTCATCCGCGCTTCGGGGTTGACCGCTGATCTAAGATTTGACGAGCGAATTTACGAGGCCACCGCCGGACAGCTACTGAGCGTTGTCTCGCAAATCGGCGATGGAATCGGCGCTGCTTTACTGGTCGGGCACAACCCGGGTTTTGAAGATTTGCTAACCAGGTTAACGGGTGAGGTTCATCGACTACCGACAGCCGCGCTGGTTGAAATAGCGCTGGACATAGATGAATGGCGCGGAATAAGCGAGAACTGCGGACAACTCATAAGCCTGATCAAACCCAAAGACATCGAAAGAGACTAGAACACACGAATACGCAGAAGGTATTGCCAGCCGTCCCTCCCGTCTAATCTGTTTCTAATTAATGATTGCCAGCCGCGCGTGCTTCAGTGGGCGGAGTGATTCTTGAGAACTGCGCGCGCGTTCGTGTCCGTCGTGACTCTCTGGTCAACGAGCGCAACGCAAAATAGAAGCGGAAGAGAATTTCTTTCAGCTCTGCCGTCCTGGTCTGATCGTCGCGATCCATATGTGCAAGCACGGCGCTAGCTACTTCACTGCTTAATTCATTGGCGATAGCCATTGGAATTGACACGTCCCCTTTGCAAGAGAAGTCCCGCGGGTAGAAGCTCAAGTCTGAAGTGGGAGGGCAGGATAAGCGATTCAGGTTATCAGAATGTTACAAAACGGAATTCCCTGTCGCCCTTTGTTCGCCTTGTCGGGTTTGCTATTTGACCTCCGACGTATCGACCGGCTCGCGGACGACCGGTACAGCTACGCGGTTGGTTTGCGGAGATACAAACAATTCTGTCGTTCCTTCCGTCACTGATAGCTTAATCGGACGCGGGCCGAGCGCTCGCGTCTGCGGCGCAGCGAAACGCTTGACCGACTCGCCTCTCTCGTCTTCAGAAGAGGCCGGATTGAGCGTGCGATGAAGCTGCCAGAGCCCTTGAAACAAAACAAGAAGCCCAAGCACGCCGAGTACTGAACTTAAAAGCGCAATTGCTTTATATGCTTTGGTGGTGTCGATCCAGATCAACGTAAGCGGAAGCAGTAAGGCGATTACGAGAACGACAAGGCCGCGCGTCAGATTGTGATGAGCTCGCCGGGTAGATTGAGTCAGACGCAGCACTTCGACTTCGGGCACGTCAACATCCAAAGGCGCGCCGCACCTGCGACAAAATCGCGAATCGTCAGTGACTTCTGTTCCACATGCTGCGCATGAATTGACCAGGACCCGCTGCATCGCCAGCGCAGTCAACGCTTCGGCCTCGCGCTGTAATGTCTGCCTGTCACCTCGCGTCAGCCCAGAAAACGCCTTTATTTCGTAGCTAAAAGTCACGAACGTGGCAGCATCGCTTTGGGGCTTGAGTGAAACCGCCACCTTCCGCGGATAGTCCAGCGTCTCGAACGAACAATCCCAACGCGCACAACCGCTCGCGCGACGCCGAGCAAAGAGCGGTTCTTCGCTTATGACTTTGTAGCCAAGCCGCTCGAGCGCGTCGACCAGGCGAGGGCGCAAACTCTCGGGCCCGCCGGGCAGAGTCAGAGTCACCGAGTGGTCGCTCTCCGTCGTAGACATTCGCATCAACTCGGCATCCATACGTCGCTCCTTCTCCTTTTAGCTTAATACGATTCTGCTGGAGGTTCAGTTTCAGCGCGGCGAGAGCGTATCGAATCCTCGGAGAGAAGACAAAAGCTGTGCTCAGGCCCCGGTGAGGTCAGTACCCAAACATGTAACAAACAATTAAGACGACATTCACTCAGCATTAACCTCCTTGCGATACGCTCGTGTCAAAGTTCATTGCGTAAAACTGAACCAGGAACCATCATGTCTTCGACCCTAACAGCGACTGAAGCCGACGTTTACGACGACGGACATCTGCGCGTCGAGCATGACAACTTCTATGTCGCATGCGACGGCAGGTCGATACGATTGCCGAGATCTGAATTTCTGATCATGTCGCGGTTGGCTCGCTCTTCAGAACGCGTAGTTCCTTCGGAAGAGCTCTGGCGGTGCGCATGGGGCGCAGCAAAACCCTTCAATCACGTTAGCCTTCACGTTTACATGTATCGCCTTCGGCGAAAAATCGCGCCGTACGGACTCAGCATTGAAACGATGGTCAACGTTGGCTATCGGCTCATGCCACGCGGAAGCGAATGACATCCATCCGTCTAATCTCCAACGCATTTCTTCTCGGCCTACTTATATATCCGCTCATGCGGTTAGTTATTGCATCTAAGACCCGCCATACGGTCTCTCAAAGGTTATGGCACAGAAGGAAGGCGGAGCCATTTTGACTCCGCCTTCCTTCTGTCTTTGCGATCCTTGTCTGGGAAATTTTGACTAGGGTCGGCTCATTTACACCATTCCCGTTCACCTTTAACTAGTTAGCAAAGAATTTCGATTTAGTTCAGACGGATGTAACACCATGCGGTCAGACTGTCACACTTCGAAAGCAACATTGACCCTCCAGGAGAAGCATGATGCCGTTCTCGAATCAAGTCAGACTCTGGTCGCTTTTGGTGGCGATCTCGTTCGTCGCCGTTATTTTGATTGGCTGCAAGCCGAGCGGAAGCGGCACCGGAGACGCCGGCGGAACCGTCAAATTACAAGGCGCGGGAGCGACTTTTCCGAATCCGCTTTATCAAAAGTGGCTGAGCGAATACACCAAGCTTAATCCGACCATGAAGATCGATTACCAATCGATCGGGTCGGGCGGTGGCATCAAGCAGATCAAGGAACAGACCGTCGATTTCGGTGCATCGGACGCGCCGATGAGCGATGCGGATCTGAAATCGGCCCCAGGCGAGATCCTGCATGTTCCAACTGTGCTGGGCGCTGTGGTGCTGACCTACAACCTCGAAAGCGTTTCTCAAAAGCTGCGGTTTTCGCCGGACGTAATCGCCGACATTTTCCTTGGCAAGATCACCACGTGGGGCGACCCGCGGATCGCGGCGGACAATCCCGGCGTCACGCTTCCGTCGAACAACATCACGGTGGTGCATCGCTCGGACGGAAGCGGAACTTCCGCGGTCTTCACAGACTATCTTTCAAAAGTAAGCGCGGAGTGGAAAGAGAAAGTCGGCTCGGGAACGTCGCCGAAATGGCCGGTTGGATTGGGCGGCAAAGGTAACGAAGGTGTCACCGGTCAGGTAAAAGCGACGCCCAACACGATCGGCTACGTCGAGTTGGCTTACGCTGTTCAGAACAAACTTCCGGTGGCGCTGATAAAGAACAAGTCGGGTAGTTTCGTCGAACCGTCGCTCGAAGCCGTAACCGCGGCGGCAGCCGAATCGGTAGCCACGACGCCCGACGATTTGCGTGTGTCGATTACGGATGCCAGCGGCGCAAATGCATATCCGATCGCGAGCTACACCTACATTCTCGTCTACAAAGAACAGAAGGACGCGGCAAAGGGCAAGGCCGTGGTGGACTTCCTTTGGTGGGGAATCCACGACGGAGAGAAGTTCGCAAAGGATTTGAACTATGCGCCGCTGCCTGCTGAGATCGTCAAGCGAGCCGAAGCAAAGATCAATTCAATCACGGCCGCGGGCAAGCCGTTGCGCTCTTAATGTCCGACAAACTTCAGTTTGTCGAACATATCTATGATGACTGAACCCGAACCAGGTCCTGCGATCGCTTACGGCGCGCTAACCCCGCGCTGGAACTGGCGACGCGCGATTTCACCGACCGGGAGCGTCGGCGACGCGATCTTTCGCGGGCTGCTGTTTCTCTGCGCGATTCTCCTTTTGGTAATCGTGTCGGCGATGGTGGCCGCGATGGCGTCGAATTCGATGCTGTCGATTCGCGAGTTCGGTCTCTCTTTCATAACCGGACGCAACTGGGATCCGATCAAAGGCGAGTTTGGCGCACTGCCGTTTATCTACGGCACGATCATCTCGTCTGTGTTGGCGCTGATCATCGCCGTTCCGCTTTCGATCGGCGTTGCGGTTTTTCTGGTAGAGCAAGCCCCGCGACGATTGGCGCGGCCGATGGCTTTTTTGGTCGAGCTGCTGGCGGCAATTCCGTCGGTCGTGTACGGACTCTGGGGAATCTTCGTGCTGGCGCCATTCCTGCGCGAACACATTCAACCGCCTTTGCAGAAATGGGCTGGATGGCTTCCGTTATTTCATGGCACGCCGACGGGATTGGGTCTCTTCACGGGAGGGGTCATCCTCGCGATTATGGTGACGCCGATCATCACCGCAGTCGTGCGCGACGTGCTCGAAGCGGTACCCGTCAATCAACGCGAAGCAGCGCTGGCGCTCGGCGCAACCAAATGGGAAACAACACGCGTTGTGCTGGCCAATGCGGCATCGGGAATCGCGGGCGCTATCGTCCTAGGCCTGGGCAGGGCCATCGGCGAAACGATGGCGGTAACAATGGTCATCGGAAATCGTCCGCAGATAAGTTCTTCGCTGTTTGAGCCTGCGTACACCATCGCATCGGTCATCGCTAACGAATTCACGGAAGCCACGGGCGATCTTTATTTGAGCGCGCTTGTCGAAATCGGTCTGATCCTCTTCCTGGTCACATTTGTCGTGAACGGAATCGCCAAACTGTTGGTTTGGAGCGTCACGCGAGGAACAAGCGGAACAGCCAGAGCTGCATAAGATGGAAACGTCACCGGGAAAAAGAGCGCGAACGATTACCGACGCGGTCATGACGAGCTTGACTGCGGCATGCGCGTTCGTTGTGATCGGTATGCTCGCCATCATTTTGGGCTACATCGCATGGCGTGGCATTTCCGTCATCAACATTCAATTTCTGATCGATACGCCAAAACCGGTTGGAGAAGGCGGCGGAATCGGGAACGCCATTCTCGGTTCGATGGTCCTGCTGCTGCTCGGTTCGGTGATCGGACTTCCGTTCGGAATCGCGGCGGGAATCTACCTGGCTGAATTCGGAAATAACTGGTTCGGCAATATCGTGCGGTTTGTTACTGATACCTTGACTGGCGTTCCGTCGATCGTGGTGGGCGTATTTGTCTACACCTTGATCGTGCTTCGAATGCAGAATTTTTCGACCATTGCCGGCGGAGTCGCGCTGGCGCTGATCATGATTCCGATCGTTACTCGAACAACGGAAGAGATGATTCGGCTGGTACCGACTTCGTTGCGCGAAGGAGCGCTCGCGCTCGGCGCGCCGCAATGGCGAGTTACCTTGGGCGTGGTGCTTCCGGCCGCGGCGTCAGGCGTTGCGACCGGTGCGATGCTGGCGATCGCACGCGTATCGGGCGAAACCGCTCCGCTGCTTTTCACCGCGTTCGGCAGCCGTTTCTTCTTTGACTACGAACATCCGATGGCGGCGCTGAACGAGCCGATCGCGTCTTTGACCGTGCAGATTTACAACTACGCCATCTCGCCATACGATGAATGGCATGCGATGGCATGGGCCGCGACACTGGTTTTGATGACGCTGATTCTGGCGATAAATATCACCGTTCGGTTCTTTACGAGGAAGAAGTTTTGAGCAGGCAAGAATGTCCGACAAACTTCAGTTTGTCGTCGACGTCGTGAGTAGAATGTCAGCAAGGTCAACGACAAACTGAAGTTTGTCGGACACTAAGACTAAAACCGAAATGGCCACGACCACACGAGCACAAGTACCGATCCCGACCGTCATCGATAGGGATTTAGGCAAAGTCGACGACACGAACCCGAGTGGCGATGCCGAAGCGCGACCGGTCATCGACGTGGAGGGATTGAATTTCTTCTACGGCCGCGCTCAGGCTCTGCACAGCATCTCGCTTGAAGTACCCAAACGGATGGTGATGGCCTTCATCGGGCCGTCGGGTTGCGGGAAATCAACTTTTCTGCGAACGCTGAACCGGATGAACGACACCATCCCGGGAACGCGAGTCGAGGGAAGAGTCGAGATCGAAGGGCGAAACATTTACGCGCCGGGCACCGACGTAGTCGCGCTGCGACGAAAAGTCGGAATGGTGTTTCAAAAGTCCAATCCATTTCCGAAATCCATTTTCGACAACGTCGCCTACGGTCTTCGAATCAACCGGATGGCTGCGAGCAAAGCGGATTTGAACGAGCGAGTCGAGCAGGCTCTGGTTGACGCAGCGCTTTGGCCAGAGGTTAAGGACAGGCTGAAATCTTCGGCGTTGGGGTTGTCAGGCGGTCAGCAGCAACGTCTTTGCATTGCTCGCGCGCTGGCGGTGCGACCCGAAGTAGTATTGATGGACGAGCCCGCGTCAGCATTGGATCCGATGGCAACGCAGAAAATCGAAGAGCTGATCGTCGAGCTGAAGCGGCAATACACAATCGTCATCGTAACGCACAACATGCAGCAAGCGGCGCGAGTATCGGACCAGACGGCATTCTTCTGGCTGGGCAAATTGATCGAGGTCAATTCGACGGAGAGAATGTTTACTAATCCCAGCGAGAAGTTGTCGGAGGATTACATTACGGGGAGGTTTGGGTAGGAAGGTCTTAGGCCTTAGGTTTTGGGTCTTAGTTTTGGGCTCTGGTTTTTGGTTTTTGGTTTTTGATCGTTAGACGAATGGCGGATGGTCAACGTCAATCTTGAATGGAATTCAAGGACCAAAGCCTAAAACCCAAAACCAAAAACCCAAGGGCTAAGACCCACGAGCAACAGGTACAGGCAGGCACAGCATTATGGAAAGACGAATTTTAGATCGTGAACTTGACGTGCTGAGGGACCGCGTGCTGCTGCTGGGCGGCGAGACTGAGCGAGCTCTGCAACGCGCGATTTATTCGCTGGTCGAACGAGACAGTGTGACCGCCAAGGAAGTGCTCGAGGCGGATGATGAGATCGACCGACTGGAAGTCGAGATCGACGTTCTCTGCGTAGACACTCTTGCGCTGCGACAGCCCGCCGCGCGTGACCTTCGCTTTGTCATCACAGTCGCGAAGATCACACCGCTGCTGGAACGAATTGCCGACCACGCCTGCAACATCGCCAGGGCTGCGATCGACCTGAACGACGAACCCGAGATGAAATCGAACGTCGACCTGGTCCAGATGGCGGATCACGCTTCCAATATGCTTCACGCGTCGCTGGATGCGTTTACGAAAGGCGATGCCGTTGCCGCGCGTGAAGTAATTCAGCTCGATGACGAGATCGACGAAATCTACGACCGGCTCTTCCACGGCTTGATCGAGATGATGGTAGCCGATCCGACGATCGCGACCCGCGCCGCCCGGCTTCTCTTTGTCGCCAAACACATCGAACGAGTGGGCGATTACGTAACCGACATTTGCGAGCTAACCGTCTACATGACCGAGGCGGCGTTTATTAAGCATAGCAACTGAGTTATCAGATTTCAGATGTTAGATTTCAGTTTCTGACCTGGTAAGAGCTGACATCTGACGTCTGACATCTGACATCTGATTTATGGGACCAATACTAATCGTCGAAGACGACGCCGACATTGCCGAAAGCCTGCGCTATAACCTCGAACGTGATGGGTTAAAGACGCGCACCGCGGAAACGGGAGAGAAAGGATTATCAGCAGCGCTGGACGAGCAGACCGGACCGCCGTCGCTGATAATTCTTGACCTAATGTTACCGGGCATGAGCGGCACGGAGCTGTGTCGCCGTCTGCGACGAGAGCCCGCAACACGACGTACGCCGATCATCATGGTCACTGCGCGAACGTCCGAGGCCGATCGGGTATCGGGTCTCGATTTGGGAGCCGACGATTACATCACCAAACCATTTTCTGTTCGGGAATTATTGGCTCGCGTGCGCGCCGTCCTGAGACGAGTCGACGAAACCACGCAGGCGCGTTACGAAGACAGCCGGCTGCAGATCGACTTTGCGGATATGCGAGTCGCTTGCGATGGCGAGAGTGTCAGACTAACCCGAAAAGAATTCGCGCTGCTCTCGATGCTTTCCAGGAGTGCGGGTCGTGTTGCGACGCGCCAACAATTACTCGACAATGTTTGGGGCTATCAATATTTTGGCGACACGCGCACATTGGATGTGCACATTCGTCGTTTAAGACAGAAGCTGGGCACGTGCGGCGAGTCGATCGAAACGGTGGTGGGTGTCGGCTACAGATTTGCCGGTTGTCGAAGCAAAGAAAGGGACGCAGGATGAGGGCGAAGGGAAAGAAACTCGAGGGCGACGCGCGATCGCTGGAACCTGCGCTGACTTTCTCTTTAATCTAATCCTAAGATCGTGTCTGGCCGTCGCATTTTGATTTTGATCTTGACGGGAGCGCTTCTCACGGCGCTTGCTGCCATCGCGTTTTGGAACCCCATCGCCGCGGCGTTGTGTTTGTTGACCGCACTTGCCGGCGCGTTTTTGTCTCGATTCATTTCCCACCCGGCAGATTCTTCCGATCAATCAACGAAAAATTCGTCGAGCGCTGGCAATGCTCAAACAGCCCTCGGCGCCCGCGAAGCGAACAAAGGGGTTGCGCCCAGCGAATTGCTGGACGCAACCATGAACAGCATGCGCGAGGGCGTGCTGATCCTGGATCGCGATATGCGGATACTTGCGGCCAACGCCGCTGCGCATGAGATGTTCGTGACGAGCGACGCCAGAATCGAATCGATGCTCCTGGCTGAGGTCACGCGCAATCCGTTAATTCATGAAGCCTTTCGTAATGCGTTAGAAGAAGGCATGCGTGTCGAGACGAAAGTCGAGATGCGGCGCGGCGACCGGCGCATCTTTGATTTGCGGGTTGCTCCGCGTTACCTGACGGGAGTTGAACGCGCTCGCGGAGCGATCGGAGTTTTCTTTGATATTACCCAGCTCGAACGCCTGGAACGCGTGCGTCAGGAATTTCTGTCTAACGTCTCGCACGAGCTAAGAACGCCGCTGACCGCGATCATCGCTTTCGTCGATACGCTGGAAGAAGGCGCAATTGACGACAGGGAAAATAACCGCCGGTTCCTACAGGTGATCCGAAGAAACGCCGAACGCATGCACAACCTGATCGACGACATCCTGGAGTTATCGTCGATCGAAGCCGGCATCATCGAGGTCGAACCGCGTCAGGTCGGTCTCGGAGCCGTAGTTGATGATGTGATAACAACGCTTGCCCCCAGAGCCGATCCGAACGGAATCAAGTTGACGAACGGGATCACCAACGGAGTGACTGTCTTTGCGGACGGGCGACGATTGGAACAGATGCTGACGAACCTTGTCGACAACGCCGTCAAGTTCAACCGTGAAGACGGGCAGGTCGTAATTCGGCACGAGTCTACGAACGAAGCTGATCGCATCAGCGTTTCGGATACCGGAGACGGGATAACGGGCGATCACATCGAAAGAATCTTTGAACGCTTTTACCGTGTCGATCGCGCGCGTTCGCGCGAAGTTGGTGGCACCGGCCTCGGCCTGGCTATCGTGAAACATCTGGCCCGGGCGCACGGCGGCGAAGCTACTGTAAGCTCCGTCCCCGGAGAAGGGACGACATTTACGATCGAACTGCCAAAAGCAGTGACGAGTGAAAAGTGACGAGTGACGCTCGCAGTTTTCAGTTCCTGGGTTTTTGGTTTTGCATCCCTGCCCCAGGCCCCTAACATTAGGTCGAGTGACAGGCGATACGATGGATCGCTTTCCGCTTGTGTCCGATCACTCGTTTTTCTCCTCAATACAGCACTTGTCGCTTTTCACTGGTCACTGGTTTTCGCTCGCTGTTTTGGTACTGGGTCAATTTGAATTCCCGTGAGTTCAATGAAGCGGAAAAGAGGGTTCCCACAAAGGCGCAAAGGCGCAAAGACGCAAAGGCGCAAAGGCGTTGAGATTTACTTTATCTTTGCGGATTTCTTTGCGCCTTTGCGTCTTTGCGGGATCCTGTATTCCTCGCCACATTTGAAACTGCCACTACCGCTGTTTTGAAAACCTTGACGCTTCACAAAGCCGCTTGTTACACTTTTGTTTGAATCAACAGCGAGACCCGACGCTTGCTTCGTCGTAAAGGGTATCCTACAGACCTGCAAGAGCGACGAAGTATGATTAATTGTCATCGATGGAGGTGCAATGGTGGGCTTTAAAGTCGGCCAGAAAGTTGTTTACCCTAATCACGGAATCGGAACCATCGAACAGATCGAACAGAAACAAATCGGCGCTACTTCACTTCCCTTCTACACCCTGCGCTTAGCAGCTACGAATTCTGTCGTCCTGGTTCCGGTCGCAAATGCTTCTGAAGTTGGTCTTCGTTCCCCCATATCATCCGGCGAATGCGAGATGCTTTTAAAGAATCTGGCAGACGATTTCACGTCCCCCGCCCATGATTGGAAAGATCGCTTCAAAGATTTTTCAGAGAAAATGCGAACCGGTGATGTATTTGAAGCGGCGGACGTGCTCAAGAATCTGACTTTTTTGAGCCAGGTCAAACCGCTTTCTTTCCGCGAGCAGCGAATGCTTGAGCGGGCACATTATCTCGTTGTGTCAGAGTTGGCGGCCGTCTGTCGTCAACCCGAATGCAACATAGAACCTCGAGTCGAACAGGCTCTTGCACGCGCGTGCGCCAAGCATGAACGTCGCCCGGTAAGGGCGCGCGCGGCCAGTGCAGCCATGGGCCACTGACCCCGTACAATCGTAATCAATCTAACTTAAATACGCGCCATGTCTTTACGAAATGGCCGCGAATCAATATCGCTGGTTGGGCCTTTCCCCCGGCCGGCGTAGTTGTGTAAAGACCGCCTTGATCGATCGCATGCGTTATCCGCGCCGCATGCTATAATCCCCCACAACAAGCTCTAATGATCTCTTTTCTGATTCTATTCCCGCTTGCACGAGCGCGATGGACGAACCTGCGAGTTACTTTCTAACCATTATCCAAAGTGACGTTGCTCTACCCGAGCCGATGTCGATGATGGGCGCGTTCGTTAGACTCGCAGCGGTCATCGTGCTGGTGGCTATCAACGGTTTTTTTGTCGCGGCGGAGTTCGCCCTGGTCGGTGTTCGTCGATCGCGTATCGAGACGATGGCCACCGAAGGGAATCGCCGGGCCAAACGCCTCCTTCGGATTCTCAATAACCTCAACGCATATCTCTCAGCATCACAACTCGGAATTACGCTGGCATCGTTAGCGCTGGGCATGCTGGGTGAGCCTACGATCGCGCGGCTTTTGGAAAAGCCGCTGGCCGGCGTGTCCGATACAGCTCGCCATTTGATCGCGTTGGTGATCGCTTACTTGATCATCACCTGTCTCCATATCGTATTCGGCGAACAGGCGCCAAAGCTCTTTGGCCTGGCCAGCGCGGAAAAGGTCGCGTTGGCTACCGCATGGCCGATGGAGCTTTTCTACACCGTATTTCGATGGCCCATTCGCGCGCTGGATTGGGCGAGCGCGCGTGTCGTTCGGCCGTTCGGGATAAAGGCTACGTCGGAGCACGCGTCGATCTATACGGAAGAAGAGCTTCGCCAACTCGTCAGAATCGCACACAAGAGCGGACACCTCGGCGCGGGCGAAGAGAGATTGATTCATCGCGTGTTCGAGTTTTCCGACACGCTGGTTCGCGAGGCCATGGTGCCTCGAACGCAGGTGGCGGCGATTTCGATCGAGTGCAATCTGGAGCAGATCGCGCGCGCTTTTCAAAAATACGGTTACTCGCGATTGCCGGTTTACAAAGAGTCGCTCGACGACATGGTCGGCTTCATACACAGCAAAGACGTGATGCCGTATCTGCTCAAACCCGACAGCTTCAAACTGGACCATGTCCTTCAGGCTCCGCTATACGTCGTCGACACTGCGCGTCTGGGGGACGTATTGCGACAAATGCAAAAAGCGAAAGTGCATTTCGGTTTCGTAGTCGACGAGCACGGCGGTGTAGAAGGAATCATCACTCTTGAGGATCTGTTGGAAGAGATTGTCGGCGACATTTCCGACGAGCACGACGAAGAGGTCAACGAACAGATCAGTCAGGAGCAGGACGGGACATACGTTCTGGATGGAGCTCTGGCCGTTCGAGATCTCAATCGCCGTTTGAAATTGTCGCTGCCGGAATCAGAAGCCTACACAACCATCGCAGGTTTCCTGATGACCGAAGCCGGTCATGTGCTGGAAGCAGGTGAAAAAGTGACGTACGAAGGTCTTGTTTTCATCGTCGAAAAAGTGGAAAAGCGCAGAGTGGTTAGAGTTCGAATGGAGCGCGTAGAGAAACCAGCGGAAGAGGAAGAGACTGTCGAAGAAGGCGCGAGCGCCGCCCATTGATTGGCTCATCGCACTTCGTGTTCGCAACTTGACCCGAGATTCGCCGCAACAAACCAAACCCCAAGGAGAATAGAAACCAGGCCATGAGCTTAATCGAGCAAGTTTACGCGCGCGAAATTCTTGATTCGCGCGGCAATCCCACGATCGAGGCCGAAGTGTTGTTGATCGGTGGCGAAGTGGGCCGCGCAGCTGTGCCCTCGGGCGCATCAACCGGCGAACACGAAGCTGTCGAGCTTCGCGATGGCGACAAAAAGCGCTACGGCGGCAAAGGCGTCTTGAAAGCCGTGCGAAACGTCAACGAGACAATCGCACCCATCATCGAGGGAATGGACTCGCTCGATCAGGGCGAGATCGACAGCAAGCTTCTCGAGCTCGACGGAACTAAAACAAAATCCAAACTCGGCGCGAATGCTCTGCTTTCTGTTTCGCTTGCTACGGCGCGTGCTGCCGCGGCTTACATGGACGTGCCGCTTTACAGATACCTGGGTGGCCCGAATGCGCGTCTTCTGCCAGTTCCGATGATGAATATTCTGAACGGTGGCGCGCATGCCGACAACAACGTGGACTTTCAGGAGTTCATGATCATGCCGGTAGGCGCCGAAAACTTCACCGAAGCGCTGCGAATGGGCGCCGAAATTTTTCACGCTCTGAAGGCGGTTTTGAAGAAGCGCGGCTATGCGACCAGCGTCGGCGACGAAGGCGGATTCGCGCCGAATCTGAAATCGAATGACGAAGCGATCGAAACGATTCTGGAAGCGATCAAAGCAGCCGGCTTCAACGCCGGGCGCGATATCATGCTGGCGCTCGATCCCGCAGCCAGCGAGTTCTACGATGGAAAGCACTATGTCTTTAAGAAATCCGACGGAAGAAAATTAACCAGCGATCAAATGGTCGACTACTGGAAAAACTGGATCGACAGTTATCCGATTATCTCGATCGAAGACGGGATGGCCGAAAACGATTGGGGCGGTTGGAAGACACTGACCGACAGCGTAGGTCAACGGATTCAGCTTGTCGGCGATGATCTGTTTGTCACCAATACCGAGTTTCTTCGCAAGGGCATCGAACTTGGTGTGGCCAATTCGATTCTGATCAAGGTCAACCAGATCGGCACGCTAACCGAGACGCTGGATTGCATCGAGCTGGCAAAAACGCATCGACGCACCGCAGTCATCTCGCATCGCTCCGGCGAAACCGAAGATACGTTTATCGCCGACCTGGCCGTGGCAACCGGCGCTGGTCAGATAAAGACCGGATCGCTTTCGAGATCGGATCGAATCGCCAAGTACAACCAGCTTTTGAGAATTGAAGAAGACCTGCGCGACGCGGCTCGCTATCCCGGACTGGCGGCGTTTTATCAGCTCGAGCGGCCAGCGAACGAGCCTCGATCGAAGAAAGCTCGCGCAGCGAAGAGATAGGTGTCCGACAAACTGAACGATGCGGTGAACAGGTCGGCGAAGGAGCGCAGGCGGCGCTCAGTGCAGGCGAGCCGCCTGCGCTCCATCGATTCATTTTTTCGTAGGGGAAGATTATGACGAGCCGCAATTGGCAACGCGGAGAGTTTGAAATTAGCGACGATCGCGCTCGATTGGATATCGCTGTCATCCATCGTTTCTTATCAACTGAAACGTATTGGGCGACGGGCCGAGATGTAGCGACGGTTCAACGATCGATCGACAATTCGCATCCGTTCGGTGTCTACAAAGATGGGAATCTGGTCGGATTCGCCAGAGTCGTTACAGACTATGCCACGTTCGCGTGGTTGGCTGATGTTTTCGTCTTATCCGAATTTCGCGGACAGGGATTGTCCAAATGGTTGGTGGAAGTGATCCTGGATCATCCTGAATTGCAGGGATTTCGCAGGTGGGTTCTGGCCACGAAAGACGCGCACGAGCTATATCGCAAGTACGGTTTCCACGACCTGAAACGTCCGGAAAGATGGATGGAACGTCCCGATCCCAACATGCAGGAATCGCCCGACTACTGGGCGCCAGACCCGAGTTCGTAGGCGAATTCACCCGCGCTCGCGCAGTACAAAATCGAACCAGAGGAAATCAAACGTTGACGAGCAAAAAAGGTCCGCTGGCTTTAATCATCATCGACGGCTGGGGCTATTCGCCGGAGCGTGAAGGAAATGCGATCGCGCTGGCCCAGACTCCATTCTATGACGAACTGTCGGAGCGATATCCGAGTACGTTGCTCGAAGCATCCGGGACGCGTGTCGGTTTGCCGGCTTCGGTGATGGGTAATTCGGAAGTCGGACATTTGAATATGGGATCGGGTCGGGTAATTCGTCAGGACCTTTCGAGGATAGATTACGAAATTGAAACGGGGGACCTCTACAGAAATGACGTGCTGGTCCAGGCAATGGACGGCGCAAAGTCCGCGAACACAGCCCTGCACCTAATCGGTTTGGTTTCAGACGGCCGCGTGCACTCGTCGCGCGAACATCTTTACGCGCTTCTGCGAATGGCCAAGGAGCGCGGGCTCAAGCGAGTGTATGTACATTGCTTTCTGGATGGACGCGACGTTCCGCCGATGTCGGCATTTGGATACGTCGATGATCTACAGGTGAAGTGCGGCGAGATCGGTTGCGGACAAATTGCGACTTTGATTGGACGCTACTACGCGATGGATCGCGACAAGCGTTGGGAAAGAACCGAGCGCGCCTACAACCTGATGGTCAATGCGGAAGGCGAACGAGCGGTTGATCCGGTAGCAGCAATCAGGCAATCGTACGAACGCGGCATTACCGATGAATTCGTCGAGCCACTTTTGATGATGGATGAAACCGGCGAACCCGTGGCAACGATACAGGCCGGCGACTCAGTGATCTTCTTTAATTTCCGGCCGGACCGCGCGCGCCAGATCACAAACGCTCTCGCGGTTCCTGGCTTTGGAGGCTTTGCCACACCCAGTCGTCCAAAGATCAGCTTTGTTTGCTTCACGCGATACGACGCTACGTTTGATCTGCCAATCGCATTCCCGCCGCACACGCGTCGCAACGTCCTGGCAGAAGTCTTTGGCCGGGCCGGAGTGCGTAACTATCGAATGGCCGAGACCGAAAAGTACGCGCACGTGACCTACTTTTTCAACGGCGGTGTGGAAGAAGAATTTCCCTGCGAGCGCCGGTTGCTGGTGCCGTCACCCAAAGTCGCTACGTACGATCTGTTGCCGGAAATGTCTGCCTTTAAAGTGACCGACAAAGTTCTGAGAGCGATCGACGACCGCGAGACGGATGCCTTCATTATCAACTTTGCCAACCCGGACATGGTCGGACACACGGGCAAACTCGATAAGACGATTGAGGCGGTGCAATACATCGACACCTGTTTGGGCTGGATCACCAAAGCCATTCGAGGGGCTCGCGGCATCTCTTTGATCACAGCCGATCACGGGAACTGTGAACAGATGATTGATCTGACGACCGGCCAACCGCACACGGCGCACACCACTAACCTGGTTCCCTTTCATCTGATCGACGAAGCTTCTCGCGGTGTTGAGCTGGCCGAAGACCGCGCGCTTGAAGACGTTGCTCCCACCATTCTGGGCCTGCTTGAGATCGAGAAACCGGAGGAAATGACCGGCCG
The DNA here is from genome assembly GCA_963702045.1 of Pyrinomonadaceae bacterium. GTDB lineage: Bacteria > Acidobacteriota > Blastocatellia > Pyrinomonadales > Pyrinomonadaceae > JACMLC01. Next base: position 682,086 of record OY969701.1, on the reverse strand, counting down.
CGATCTGCGATTTTCGTGAAAAGGCGGTTTGCCTCCCTGCGATTTTCAAATCTGACTCACCAGCCTTTCCTTACTGCTCTTACGGGAACTTTTCCAATCAATCCTTGTCTAAACCGCTGAAGAATTCAGTCCGGGTTAAGTAGGCGACACGGGTGGCCACTGAGGATTGCCTCATTGTCGGCAAACTTTGGCGCGAACTATAGTCTCGGTGTTAGAAGCAACCATTGTTTGAAATCGTCATCTCTTAGACAAGAAGCGAAAGGCTCTAAACTGATGCGCGGCACGCTCCCCACGACTTCCGCGCCAGATTTGCCCCACATTCTTGGAGTCGGCCGACAAACTTGTTCGACTGAAGGTGCAAGATAATCTGACCAAGGTCGTTCCAGCCCTGTCACCTTGAGTTGTCCTACCAGCCATAAGGAGTCTTGTAATGCGTACTTCCAGAAGTTTTGCCAGACTTACCGCGCGATTTTTGATCGTCTCCCTTTCGGTCGCCACTTTGATCACCGTCTCCGCGCCCGCAGGCACCGTACGAACTGTGGCTTGTCCGGGGCCACCGCCTTTGCCGCTTCGTGTGCTCTATCAGATGAATTCGACCATTGTTGTCGCACAGATCGGCAAAACCGAAATCGTACCGCCTGACGCAGGCGAGGAGCCTGATCCCGAGCTTTCGCATTTGCGGACAGCACTTGAGGTCTCTTCAACTTTGAAAGGCGAACACCAGGCTGTCGTCCACGTTGATCATTGGAATTACGGCGAGTACAAAGACAAGCTGAGCAAGGCCGCGGAAGGCGATCGCTTTCTGGTTTTTCTCAATCAGCAGGAAGGCGAAGAGGGTCTCTCGGTCGGCGACATGGATTTCGGCGTGAAGGAGTTATCGGATGCTGATTTAAGAGTTTACGTAAAACGGATAGAAGAGCTGGCTGCAATTCTGCAATCGGGGAAACCGAAAGACGAAGAGATGGTCGAGTGGTTGGTTCGTTGCGCGGAAGACCCGGCGACGGAATGGGAAGGAGCTTTTGATCTTGCGATAGGCGTCGCGGACACCGCGGTGGAAAGCCCGGAAGAAAGCCCCGAGGTCGTTGAGAGCGATGCTAGCGCCGAAGCTGAAGCGCCCGTCGCTGAAAACGCCGCGGAGACAATCGAAGAATCCTCGGACAATACCGAGCGAGCAGGCAGCGAGGAGACTGAGGTTGCAACCGAAAGCGCAGAACCGGTCGAACTCCAGGTCGAAACGCGAGAGTTAAGTTACAGGGACGGCTACGTGATCACCCGCGATTACACCAAACTACTTACGGCTGATCAGAAATATCGTCTGACGTCGGCGCTCGTAAACACCGCGACTCTATCGGACAAGAACTATCAGCTGCTCGAGCTGGTTAGACCGTTCGACGACGCGCGGGTGGTGCCGTATCTGCTCTCTCAATTGCGATCCACCAAAGATGAATCGCCATACTTCACGGACAGCATGGCAATGATTATCGCGACGAGGCTGGACGATCCAACGCTTATTGCATTGGCGGAAAAACTTAGCAACTACGATGAACTTCCGGTGTCGGCCGAGATGGCTTACAGTGAAGAAGTAACCGGCGAAATAAACGCGGGCGGCAACGGCGACGTCGCAAATAACGAAGCTGATCCGGCGCTCGAGCTGGCGGCGCAGAAACGTCGCGCCCGAATACAGTACTTCGTGGCCATGGCGGAGACGACCGCGCCGAAAACGACCGTGGCCAGTGCGGATAGCAATATCGGCACACCTTAAGCAGCAGTTTCCTGTGCTTCATAAACAGCGGGGCATCGTCCTTGATTGGAATGATGCCTCGCTTTTACTTTGCGGCGGGTTTGAAACAAATGAAAGAAAAGGCGTTCTCACGCAAAGGCGCAAAGAATGCACTCACGATCATTTCCATCCTAAGCCGCACTCGCCGTCGCGAGCCCTCTGCGCCTTTACGCTTTCTTTTCTTTGCGTCTTTGCGTGAAATTTCTTCCTTACAAGAGCTCAAACTGAGACGCTCACTACACCTACCCTCGTTATTCCCGCCAAAGTTCTCATGCTAAACTTCGCGCATGAGAGGCATCGATTTCACATTGGTTTTCCGTTTCGGCGGCGAGAATAGATGAGCTTTGATCCGCGCAACATTCTGGTCATCGATTTTGGTCAGCTGGGCGATGTGGTGTTGAGTCTGCCCGCGTTGGCGGCGATTCGAAAGCGGTTTCCGCGCGCTCGAATAACTGTCGCCGTGGGAAAGTCGTGCGCCGAGGTAGTAAAGCTTTCCGGTTATTCCGATTCCACTATTGATGTCGACCGAGTTGCGTTGCGCGACGGACCGAAGCCATGGGCGGTGATGCGAATCATCCGTCTTACCAAAGAGGTTCGCCGCGCGAAGTACGATTTCGTTATCGACCTGCACAGCCTTTCCGAAACAAACCTTCTCGGATTTTTCTCCGGAGCTCCGCACAGATTGTTTGCGCGCAGGCCCGGGCGTTCGCTCGACTTCCTTTCGAACTTTAGCCCGCGACCTGCGATGGAAGACAGATCGAAACACGCGATTGACCGTTATCTGAACGTGCTGACGCCGTTAGGGATCACGGATCTTCCGAGGGTTCCGCACCTGGCCACGCGTCCCGAGGACGACCTGGCGGTCGAGCAAATGTTGAAGCGCGAAAAGGCGCATTCGGGATCGCCGCTGATCGGATTGTTCCCCGGCGCCGGGCATCCCAGCCGGCGATGGCCGCTCGAGCGTTTTGCCACGCTGGCCGAAAAACTTATTCGAGATACGGATGTCCGTATTGTCGTCTTCGCCGGACCGGAAGAACGAGAACTGGTGAAGGAGATGCGCGAGCGATTTCCGAAAGGCTCAATCATTTTCGACCGGTTGACGGTTCCGCAGCTTGCTTCCGCGCTGGCCCGACTCTCGGTCTTTGTTTCAAACGATACCGGACCAATGCATATCGCGACGGCGGTCGGTTCTTCCGTAGTGCTCCTGCTTGATCGACGCGCGCCGGACAGCTATCTGCCGATTTCGGGCCGGCATCAAATCATTTACAGCAGCGCGATTAACGATGTCACGATCGAAGAAGTATACGGCGCCGCGCGCGAGCTGTTGGCCGGCGGTCGCACAGCTACTCTATTCGCAAGTTGACGCCGGCAGTTTTCCGGATGATGCAGAGACCTCTTCACACTCGCCGCGTGTTACTCATTACCGCAGCGGCTATCTTCTTCGTAATCACTCCGTCCGTCATTTTCTTCGGCAAGCAGATTCGCGGTTATAGCCAGTCAGCAAAGACATCCGAAACTCAGCCGGCACAATCCTCCGCAGCTACCGACAACAACCAACGGCTTTCAGATCTCCCAGCCGATCAGGAACTCCGACGAAAGATCGACGAAGCGATCGCATCGAGTAACGTCCACGGTGCGCGTTGGGGAATTTTTGCGATGCGCATTCGCGACGGGCGCGTTCTTTACTCGCGTGACGCAAACCTTGGTTTCACTCCGGCTTCGAATATGAAGCTGTATACCACGGCGGTTGCGCTTGATCTTCTCGGGCCCGACTTTCGCTGGCGCACTTCGGTTTACGCCGATGCAGCGCCAGACCCGCAAGGAACGATCAGCGGCGACTTGACGCTTTACGGGCGAGGGGCGCCGGACTTGGAAATCTCTTCTACCGGAAATCAGACCGTCCCGTCCGTTAGCAAATTGGCGGACGACCTCTTCAAAGCAGGCGTGCGGCGCGTTCGCGGAAACATAGTGGGAGACGAAAGTTACTTTCGCGGAGAACCGCTGGGCGACGGTTGGCTTTGGAATGATGTGCAATGGTATTTCGGGGCCGAAGTCAGCGCGCTTACGATCGGCGGTAACGAGGTCAACATAGTCGTCGCGCCGTCGACGCATGCGAACGAACCTGCGTCGATAAAAGTTCAGCCGGAGACAGGCTACGTTGACGTCGTGAACGAGACGGCAACGGTCGAACGCGGCAAGCCCGCGACAATCGGGATCACTCGCGGCCTCTCTGACAACACGGTTCGAGTCTGGGGAGACTTTCCGCTCGGCGGCCGCGGCTTTGGAGCACGAATTTCAGTTCACAAACCCGCGCTGTGGGCGGCGAGACTTTTTCGCGATCAACTAAAGTCACGCGGCATCGTGGTCGACGGCCATGCCGTTTCGCGCGATGCGAAAAGCGACAGCGAAACTGAACGGTTCAACCCGGCCACCGCAGTCGAGATCGCATCGCTTACCAGCAAATCTCTGGCGGAGATTGCCTATCGAACCAACAAGCGAAGCCTGAACCTGGAAGCCGAGCTGATCCTGCGAACCCTGGGAAGAGAAAAAGGCGCAATGGCCGCGGACCCGGATCCACGGAGGATGGCAAACCGCGGAGATGACAAAGCCGGAAGCGCGGTCGTCCGGCAATGGCTCGAACATCACGGAGTTCCGGTTGAACTGCTGGCACTTCACGACGGCTCCGGTCTTTCCCGACTGAATCTTGTCACGCCGGAAGCAACCGGACGACTGTTGGCGGCAATGACCAAAGTTTCCGCAGCGAATGTTTTTCGCGATACGTTGCCGGTGGCGGGACGCGATGGGACCCTGTCGTCGCGGATGAATTCCATCTCGAACCGGGTCTTCGCCAAGACCGGGATGCTCACTTACACAGAAGCCTTGTCCGGATATGCCGTCACCTCGAACGGCGACCTGATCGCTTTTTCGATCATTTGCAACAACGAATCCGGCGCTGGTGACAGTGCCCCTACCATTGACCAGATCGCCCGCCTGCTTGCCGAAGCTGAATAGCCTCCTCTCATAACCCGCTGTTTTTCTTAGCATTTGCCTTGATTTCCCGCCCGGCGTCCCGCTTTGAGACAACCAAGCCATCCATAGTTCTAAATAATTAGTGTGGCTCGATGTTTTGACTAGACAAACATTGTTTTTGCATTGTAATATGCACCTGCCGTCCTCGTGCGGCCAAAGCGAACCCCGGAAGTCTCGAGGCATCACTCAGCGCCGAGGGTAATTTCGCTTCTCACCTTGAGATCCTGTCTCGCAGGACAACCCACGAAACATGAATTGCAGGAGCAGAAAAACCATGTCGAAACGTACCAACCTGATTTCGTTGGCGGCGATGTTTGTCTTGACCACTAGTCTTACAGGCTCGGCGCAAAGCTTTGGTTTTCGTTCGCACGCCAATCTTCTGATCAATGCAGTCTCTGAGACAGACCGCGATCGCGATGGCCTGATGGGTCCCGTGCGGCGCATACGCACGGAGACGACCAAGCTCAGCAATAAAGGCGGAAAGCCGACTGAAGGTCAGCGCCAGGTGCTCGAAACCGCTGCGTACGACATCAAGGGTGGGAAGATTGAGAATGCGTATTTCTTGATTTCGTCGGCAACGCTTACCGGTCGCGAAGTCTACAAGTACGACGACAAGGGAAACATCAGCGAGATGACGCTCTACAACGCGGACGGATCGCTGTTGAGCAAAGAAATCTACACATACGAGTATGACTACGTAGGCAACTGGACGAAGATGACAACTTCAGTTGCGGTCGTCGAAGGTGGCAAAATAAATTTCGAGCCGACGGAAGTCACGTATCGAACCATCTCTTACTACCTGGACGAAAACCTGGCCAAGATGGTTCAGACCGCTGGAGCTCCGACGACTGTAGCATCTCAGCCGCCGGCCGCCGTTCCTACTTCTTCTCCCGTAACCGGACTCGCTTCCAACGTACCTGCAACTAATCCGGCAACCGGCAACACGACCACTTCGTCGCCACAGACAACCAAAACGGCTGCTGTGATTCCTCCTTCCAGCAATGTCGCGTCGCTTTCAAAAAACTCGGTTGCTTCAGTCGGTTCGAACTCGGTTCCTGGCGGCGCGGGCACCGGAAGCCAGTCAGTTGTGATGGAAAGCGAGCCACCGGCCAAGGCGACTCCCAAACCCTTGATGAAACCGATTTCGGGTGGTGTGCTCAACGGCCGCGCTTTGGAACTCCCGGCGCCGGAATATCCTGAGGTTGCAAGGCGGATGCGAACCGTCGGACTGATTTCTGTTGAAGTAGTGATCGACTCCAACGGAAAAGTCATCTCGGCAAAAGCAGGCCCAGGCAACTCGGTGCTTCAACAGGCCGCGGTTAAGGCCGCGTACCGTGCACGCTTCTCTCCCACGACCTTGTCAGGTCAGCCCGTTAAAGTATCCGGCGTGATCAATTACAACTTCTCTCTCGGCAAATAACCACGGCGCAAGTGCGAGCGCTAATACAAACAACCAACGGCTCTGCCTCAGGCTAGAGGAGCAAATATGGCACTCAGTGGACAACTCAGCGATCTTTCCCTGGCGGAATTGATCGAGTTCTTTTGTAACCAGCGCAAAACAGGACGATTGAAGGTTTCGTATCCTCGCGCCCCCGGTTTCTTCTATTTTCAAAAGGGCGGTTTGGTTGACGCGAAGATCGGCGCTCTGAGCGGCGTCGAAGCGATCTACTATGCGCTGACGCTCGAGAACGCTTCATTTAAATTTAGCGCGTCGTTCGAACCTACGCGCCGCACGATTCATCAGCCATGGGCGCAAGTCGCGCTCGAAGGTCTGCGACGAATGGATGAAGGCATCGCTCCGAGCGAAGCTTTCCCGGACGGTCCTCACGCTTCGTACATGGATGACGAAGAAGGAGCCAAGGAGATCGCGTCGGCGGACAAAGATGAAGCCGACTCGATTTTGTTACCCAAACGATCACGCGGTGCTGAGAAAGATGGATCTGCACCTCTTTCGCTGACAGTGGAAAATGCGTCGGGTGGCGGACGCAAGATGATGGTCTACGGCGCGATCGCAGCTGCGGTTCTGATCAGCATCGCAGCGGTTGGATTTCCAGCGGGTTGGTATGGCAAACGCCAGACGGCGGCAGCTCAGCCACCGGCGGCTTCTCCAGCTGACCAGATGAGCAACAACACCGGCGCTACTCCGGCCGATGTTCCCGCAACGACCGACGCTATGCCGGCTGATCAAGCCAACACTGAAGCAGCGGGACCAGTTAACGACAGCGAGGCGATAGCAGCCCGACGAGCTCGCGAAGCAAGAGACCGAGAGCGTTGGAAAGCAGACGAGGCTGCCAAGCCGGTGCCGGGAAGCTCACCCGCGACTGCGGACGCCGCGAAGAAACCTGAAGTGGCTAAACCAAAATCGACGACCGTGCAGGTAGCTTACGACGAAAACGGTCGCGTCACACAGGCCAGCGGCGGTGATGCAAACGCGTTGCGTATCGCTCGCCAGAAGCGCTTTCCTGCCGGAAAAGCCGGCTCCGCAACCGTCACGATTCCTGTGAACTGATCTTCTATAACAGTCTGTTGGGCGAATTGAACGCTACTGACTCTAAGCAAATCAAAGGGCAACTACTCAATCGTAGTTGCCCTTTGAATTTTTAGAGAGACGAGCTGTCCGAGTTACTTCAACATCGCCAGGCCCAGCGCCACCAGCAGCGCGCGCTTCAATCCGATCTCGCGGTTTCGCGGGTCGTACCATTCCTCGAGCGTGTGAGAATTGCCTGAAGTACCACCCGCTCCGATCGTTATCGCCTGAATTCCCAACGAGATCGGAATATTGGAATCGGTCGACGAGCGTTCAAGCCGCGGGCTGAATCCCAGCGCACGCGTCGCTTCCTCAGCCGTCCGCACGATCGGTGAATCAACTGGTGTCTCTCCGCTGGGACGATCGCCAATCAATTTTAGATCCATCTCCAGAACCGGATTGCCGGAACGCCTTGAAGCATTTTCGTCGTCGGTGCCCTCGCGAGCCGCGCGACGGAAGAAGGCATCTATTCGCTGAAGCTCTTCCGCCGATTCGGACCGAAGATCCACGTCCATCCAGGCTTCATTCGGAATAACATTTACGCCAGACCCGCCCTCAACTCGGCCTACGTTAAAAGTAGTTCGTGGATTGGTGGGCGCGGGATACGAGGCAAGCCGAGCGATCGCGCGACCCAGCGCGTGAACCGGATTTGGAGTTCCGAAGTCACCCCACGAGTGACCGCCGGCGCCATGTAATCTCAAGCGATAACGACGCGACCCGAGCGCGGCGTGGGTTATCCTTTCGACGCCCGGGCCATCCAGGCTAATGAACGAATCGATCCGGCCGGCCCATGGGCCCTGGCTCAACAAGTATCGCACTCCGCGCAGATTGCCTTCGCCTTCTTCGCCCACGGTTCCGACAAATAGCAACGAACCGTTTGTCTCGATCCGTGCTTCTTCCAGCGCGTTGATGATCGCGACAAGCGCAGCCAGCCCGCATCCGTCATCCGCGATTCCCGGCGCCAGCAATTTTCCCTGTTCGTGACGAACCGTAAAATCGGTTCCCGGCGGAAAGACCGTGTCGAGATGCGCGCTGACTACGACCAGCGGACGCAGACTTCGTCCCGGGCGAAGAGCGACACAATTCCCTTCTTCGTCGATGACGACATCGCTTAAGCCGCACGCTTCAAATTCGCGTTTTAGAAATTCGGCCCGGTCGCTTTCACCAAAGGGAGGAGCGGGGATCGAACAGATCTCGATATGCTTGTTTGTGATTTCAGTTGATTGACCAGCAAAGTAGTCGAACGCGAGAAGAACGCGCTCGTCTGTGAGGAGATCGCGAACGATGCTTTCGGGGGTCAGTGCGACGGTGGAAGACATATCAAGATAATGTCCGACAAACTTCAGTTTGTCGTTGATGTGGAAGATCTGATGCGAACAACGAATTCTGTCTCTACCTGCCGATGAAGTGTTCAGGCTTTGAGCACTTCATCTCGACGACAAACTAAAGTTTGTCGGACAACAGCTGCATCACTTCGTGTTCTTCAAGCACCGCTGATGACTTTTTGGCGTGCTCATAAATTCGCGTGACGCGGTCTTCGTTTGCTTCATACCCGCGCGATTCAAGCCAGTAGATGACGTTCGATTTTCCGCTCATCGGACCAATCTCGATCACTTGCTTCAGCCCAAACAACCCGGCCGGAACGCCAGAGTAAACCAGGTCAGCCAATCCCGGATCATTCTTCTTATAACTCTTTATCACCGCGGCGGCGTGAACACCGGTCGCGGTTCGAAACGCGTCGCGGCCAAAAACCGGATAGTTCAGCGGAATCGTCCAGCCGCACGCCTTCGCGGCCGTCTCGCAATAATCGCGCAGTTGGGAAAGGTCGTTGTCGATCCATTCCATCAATTTCAAATTAACAAGGAGCTGATCCATCGGCGTGTTGCCGACGCGCTCGCCCACGCCAAGCGCAGAGCCGTGTACCTGGTCCGCGCCGCCTTCGATCGCGGCTATCGAATTGATGACACCCAGCCCGCGATCCTGATGTCCGTGCCAATCCAGCCGTACTGACTCGCCCTGCTCTTCGATAATGCTCTTAACAAAGCGAACGACAGATCGCGCGCCGTCCGGAGTCGAATGCCCGACCGTGTCACACACGCAGACTGCGCGCGCGCCGCAACGAATCGCGGTGGTGTAGAGAGCGCGGATCGTTTCAGGCGCAGCACGAGTCGTGTCCTCAGTCACGTACATGACCGGCAAGCCTTCTTTGACCGCGAACGTGACGGCCTCTTCGGTTAGCTGCAGAAGTTTTTCGAGCGTCCAGTCTTCGGCGTAAAACCGAACCGGCGACGATCCGATGAAAGTACAAGCTTCGATCGGAATTCCAGCGCGCTGTGAAATTTCTACAATCGGAATAATGTCGTTGCGATGCGTACGCGCGGCGCAGTTCGGTCGAATACGAAGCTTCTTGTCGGCAATCTCACGCGCCAACATCTCGACGCCTTCCGCGTGTGTCCCGCCCGCGCCGGGAAGCCCTATGTCGGCAGTGTCGAGGCCGAGCGCGTCCATCAAGTGGAGCAGCTCGATCTTCTGTTCGACCGGAGGTTCGCAGACAGACGGCGATTGCAAACCGTCACGCAGAGTCTCGTCGTCAAAACTGATTCTGCGTCCCGGCGCGGCTATCGCCGGATCGATCATATTCCAATCGTAAACAAGGTCACTCGCAGGCAATTTCGTTCTTCCTTTAGCGCAAATATTCGGTCGCTTGTCGGCTTGTTAATTAAGAAATTCGATTACAACAAGCGCGACATCGAATGTCAAGCATGCCTTCTCTCTCCATCTTTGACGCACGGCGGGTCTATGTTATAGCCTCTTTTGGCTTCGCGAACGCAATCCATTGCAATGGTTTTTCGCATTGAGCGACGAGCCACCGCCCCTAAACAAACGCCCGATGAAGATCGCACTCGGTTCAGACCGCGCGGCCAAAATTGAAGCTGTTCGCGCCAGCGTGGCGCGCATCGCAACCGTTGACGGGGATTGGCGCGATGCGACCTTGATCGCTCGAGCGGTCGAGAGCGGAGTTCCGGCGATGCCGTTAACCGACGATCAACTCATGCGCGGAGCGCATACACGAGCGATCGGCGTGCAGGGCGCTTTGAAAAGCGAAGGAGAGACAGCGGATCTTTATGCCGGACTCGAAGGCGGGTTTCACTCTTTCGAGTTCGACGGCGAGTGGCGAACGATGCTTCGTGGATGGGCGTGCGTGACGGACGGCCAGCGCACCAGCTTTGGCGCCGCGCCGGCGATTCTGGTTCCGGATTCGATCGCACGGCGCGTGATAAATGACGGGCTGGAATTAAGCGTTGTTATCGACGATGTCGCGGGCGAGCACGACGTGCGAAGTCGCCAGGGCGCGTGGGGAGTGCTGTCCAGGGATTTGCTGACTCGGTCGATGAGTTTTGAGGCAGCGCTGATCGCAGCATTTGCACCGTTCTATAATTCAGATCTCTATTTCCAAAGTTTTCGATAAAGGGCTAGCCATAGATGGACGAGCTTATTTCGCAGGGTAACGACGATCACATGATACATATTCAACCGCAAAGCGGATGGATAGAAGTTATTGCGGGTTCGATGTTCTCGGGCAAATCCGAAGAGCTGATTCGTAGATTGCGCCGCGCAAAGATCGCGCGCCAACGGGTCCAGGTATTCAAACCTCGAATCGACGTCAGATTTTCGCGTGACCATATTGTTTCGCACTCCGAGATGCGTCATGAATCGTCGACTGTGGAGAGCGCGGCGGAGCTGCTGGCCAAATTGGATCCGACAACCGAAGTCGTCGGGATCGACGAAGGTCAGTTTTTCGACGCCGATCTAGTAAACGCCGTGAACGAGTTGGCCCAGCGAGGCTTGCGCGTAATCGTAGCGGGTCTGGATCAGGATTACACCGGCAAACCCTTCGAGCCGATGCCGCAGCTTCTGGCCATCGCCGAGTACATCACGAAGACGCATGCGATCTGTGTTCGCTGTGGCCAGACCGCGAACTATTCACAACGGACTTTTGAGTCCGAAGAGCGCGTAGCGGTCGGCGCGGGTGGAATGTACGAAGCGCGCTGCCGTCGTTGTTTTGTTCCGCATGCGGACGCGCCGACCACGCATCCTGATTAGTTTCCGATAAATGTCCGACCCGGTGTCCGACAAACTTCACTTTGTCGCCCGCAATCTTTATTCAATACCGAAGGAGCGCAGGCGGCTCCTTCGGCGCGAACTAAAGTTTGTCGGACACTCGGCAACCTCTTTCTCTTTCCCTGCAACCAACCAGCGATTTCCAATAACCTCGCGCAAGAAGTCTTACCTGCCCGCGTTCTCCCCTCGAAGCGGTTGAATCTCCCCATCTACGGTTTCAATCTTTGGTGGAGGTGTATATGAAGACGCATACCTACGCGCTCAGGATAGCTACGTTCGCAATGCTGGTCGCAATTCCCCTGGTGCTTGTCATGGCGCAAACGCAACGGAAGAACATCGTCCCGGCCAAACCGCCCGCATCGCAGGCTGATTCCTACAGGCTATCGGGACCTTACACGCACGATAACCTCACAATATTTTTGGTTCATGGAAAAGACACGATCTCCAATCGAAATATCCTGACGCTGCAGGAAGCGATGGAGCGCAAGAAAGTCATCGTGCACGAGACCAAAGATGTTAACGAGCTGACGATCGAGAATGTCTCGCGTTACGAAGACGTCTTTGTCCAATCGGGTGACATCGTGAAGGGCGGTCAACAGGATCGCGTCCTGGCGGTCGACCTGATCGTGCCGCCGCGTTCGGGAAGAATTCCGATCGCCGCCTTCTGCGTCGAATCGGGGCGCTGGAGCAAACGCGGTGACGAAGAGGCCACAAAGTTCACAGCCTCGTCCGACCGCATCGCGACCAACGATCTTAAGATCGCCGCCAACAGTTCGAAGTCGCAAGCAGAAGTTTGGAAGAAAGTCGGCGAGGCTCAGGCCAAGCTGAGCGCTAACGTCGGTGGGATAGTTAACGCCGCAGAGTCGGAGTCCAGCCTCCAGCTCAGCCTGGAAAACGGGCGAGTAAGAGCGACGACCGAGAGTTACATAAAGCAACTGTCAGCGGTCATCGACGGAAAGAGCGACGTGATCGGTTACGCATTCGCGATAAACGGAAAGGTCAACAGCGCGGATGTGTACGCGTCCAACACTCTTTTTAAGAAGCTGTGGCCCAAGCTATTGAAGGCAACCGCGGTGGAGGCAGTCGCAGAACTTCAAAAGGATTTGAAGTTCGACAAAGCTGAAGCGAAGGACGTTGACGGATTTTTTGCAGCAGCCGCTACCGGCAAAGCATCGGAAAATTCAGTCAACACCCGAACCAAGGTAGTCACGCGTGAGAGCGCCGACAGCATGTTGCTTGAATCGAGGGATGTGAAAGGCCCGGACACCTGGATTCACAGAAGCTACATTAAGAAGTAATGCCTTCGAACGGCCGTAGTTTGTTGTGGAAACACACAACGAACCGCGAAATGCACGAAAGAAGAAAAGCGAAATCACACGAAGTAGAGACCTGGGTCCTATTTCGTGTGATTTCGTATTGTCTTCGTGTGTTTCGTGGTTCGTACACTCTGTCCGGCATCACATACGGACTCACGCTCCGGCTCTATTCTTTCATCCGCGTTGCGGACTCCAGTAACGCGCCTAATCGTGAACCATCTTCATCGAATACAGGATCGCATACATTGCGTCCTTGTGCTTCTCAAAATGCTGTCCCTGTGAAGCCAGCATTATGTTGAGCATCTGCGATTGTCCGCCGAATTTCCTGAATGCAATCCACTGCAGACGTCTTGGATTTTCTTTACCTTCAGGTGGAGTCTCTAAAAACTGCACGCCACGCACTCCGTCGATTTCCAGCCAGCGCACTTCGCTGACCTCGCCTTGTTTTTGGCGGCCGACTTGTTGATCGTAAGTTGCTTTCAGACTGATGTCGGTAGGAAACGTGTCTTCCATCACGGAGATGTTCGTCAACAGAGACGCAGCGTCCCACGAGCCCGGCGATTTCCAATTGAAAGACTTGGATTCTTCGCTCAGCTTGGTCCAGTTCGGCGGAAGCATCCACGTCATACCCTGCTTGTCCCAACTTATCTGTTGTCCGCCCGAGAGCGCGGCCGTCTGGGCCGAGGTCGGCTCCGGTTGCTCGGCCGGCGGCAGTCCGCTTTGTCCGGGCCCTGTGCCGGAACTGCTCGAGTTGCTATTTGAATTTCCGTTATCGTTTTTGCTGCCGGTCAGTTTTTGCGCGAGGTTACAAAGCGAAAGAGCTAGCGCAAGTACGATCAGGACAGGGATCTGCTTCATAAAGATCAAAACCTCCGTCGAACACGCCAATTGAGTCAGAGCGCCATTAACATAACGCGCAGTGAGGGGTATGGCAAGAAAATCAAGGTTGGCCTCCCAACAGGCCGGGGAGGATGGTGGATCAGTTTGAAATCGGATGAATCCGGCGTTAAGAAAAGAGGTTCCCGCAAAGGCGCAAAGACGCAAAGGAGTTGAGCGTTGGCTTCCTTTGCGAATTTCTTTGCGCCTTTGCGGGAACCAGCTTTTTGTCTGCCAGATTGAAACGAAACTTTACATGGAAAGACTATCACTTCAATCGTTAATGCTTTGCGTGTTATGCTTGGCCATCCCCTTTAGAAATTTGATCCTACCGGTTGCTCCCCCGCACCGGACTATTCTGGAGTGTGAAGCTATGCGTAATACTTCCCGTCAATCGACACGTGTGTTGTTGCTGACCTCGATCCTGGTAATTGTTTTCGTCGGCGCCTGCCAGACGACTACCAACACAAACACTAATACGGCCAACGCAAACGCGACGCCGGCTGCGAATGCGAACATGAGCCCGTCTGCCGCAAGTACCGGGGGCATCGAAGCGCGCGAACCCGATGCTTATCAAGCCAAGCTAACGCTTCGAGCCCAAACAACCGGCAGCGGAACCAACATTGCGATTCCACCGCTCACGGCCGACGTAGCCCGCAGCGGCGCAGATAGACGTTTCTCGTTTGTATTGCCGGGCGGCGAAGAGGTGATCTATCTCGACCGGGCTGACAAGCGATATGTCATTCTTCCGAAACGAAAGCAGTATGCCGAGCTGACGCCGCAGTCGACGGGTTTCGAAGTTCCACGCGTCATGACACCCGGGCAGATCGTCGAACAGATCAAGAACCTGAAGGGATATGAACGCGTCGGTGAAGAAACCGTGAACGGGCGACCGGCGATCAAGTATCGGTATTCGGGAACAGCTAAGACCGGAACACAGGCCGGCGACGTTACGACCGAAGCGACTGTGCTGATCGACAAGGCCACCGGGTTGCCGTTGCGCTCGGACACGATCGCTGAGTCTCAAAGCGGAAATGTTAAGGGCGTGACCGGGCTGAATTTTGTTACCGAGATGAGCGAAATAAAGACCGAAGTCGATCCTGCGATGTTTGAAATACCGGCCGGGATGAACAAAGTCTCGGATCAGCAGGTGCGCCAGTCGGTCGACGCAGTTGGCCGCGCTGTGCTTGGAATCGTTGGGCAGTTGGTGCAGGCGGCTAACAACTCGGCATCGACGACGGCGTCGCCCGCGGCAACTGCTTCGCCATCGCCGGCTCGATAATCGCATAGGAGAAAACGGATGAAATATCTGCTAACGCTGGTTGGCGGCGTGATTGTTGGAGCGGTGCTCGTCTTCCTGTTTTTCACCGGAGCACCGCGCGCAAAGGCATTGCCCGGAACTCCCATCGGACCGCCGGACCCGAGCGGCCCGCCGCCGGGGACTGCGATCGTCACATTGGACGAGCGTTTCTTCGACGCCGTGCTCGGCTCGATCTTTCGCGACTTGAATGCGCCGGCTTTTCCGCTGCAGCTTACTTCAGCGAATCTGCCGGCGAACGACGGCGGAAATCCATTCACGTTAGCCGCGTTTCAGGGTGGATGCGAAAACAAAGTCGTGTTGGTTCCAGAAGGAACTGGAGTCAAGACTGGCGTGCGCTTCACCGGCGGCAAAGTTATGGCGCCGCTCGCCTTCACCGGCAGCTACAGCGTTTTTGGTAGCTGTGTGAATTTCAAGGGCTGGGCGCAGGCGAGCATGAGCCTGTCGTTCGATCGCGATAAACAGATCGTCTATGGCCAGGTGAATGTTGAAGGCGTCAATCTGGAGGGCGCGCCGCCGGTGGTGGGCGGAGTAATCACGCCGCTGGTCCAGGGCACGATAAACCAGCGCGTAAATCCGTTGGAGATTTTGCGAGCTCCGCAGTTGGCTTTGAATGTTCCGATCCAATCGAGCAATGGGACGTTAAATGCTCGAGTGAAGGACGTGCGGACGGAGGTAGGCGACGGCGTACTGCGGCTTCACATTACTTACGATTTTCAGGCACAGCGTGGGGCGCAGCCACCGCCGCAGACGTAACACCGCCCATTAACAAGTAACGGTCCCGGGGAGGTCAGTACCACCTGCGGTAGCGGGTGGGGTCTTAGATGGAATGTCCAAAGCGCACTGCCTGCTGATTCCAACTGTAATGACTGCCGCTGTACCCACCCGCTACCGCGGGTGGTACTGACTCTCCCGGGACCGGAACCGGAATCCCTTTTAGACTGATCTCACTTTGTCGTCCTTGTCGGCGTGTGGAACCGAGTACGCATGCGCTGTTGCCAACGGCTGGTCGACGTCTCTTCCTGCATAAAATGATTGAAGGCGTCCCGCAACGTCTCGCCGCCCGCCAGGCGCGTCTTCCAATAAAGCAGCGCCGTGACGACCGACACGAGCGAGCCGAACAATACTATGAAGGGAAGCTGGACTATCTGCTGGATCAAATTCACCGACTTCATAGCACTCTTCCCGGCTTCCGGATTGATCGCGCGAAAAATCGCCGTGATAAGCAACGTCGTTATGATGCTCATCAAAATCGGAACGCCAAAGTGAACGAATGCAATGGCGATCACGGTTCTTCTCGATCGACTGAACAACTGGCGCGCGCGAAGGAACGCCGCATGTCCCTTCAGATCCTCCATGATCAGCACGGGAGCCAGCAGGGAGTAGTTCACTGCCAAAAACATGCCAGGCAACAAACACATCATCATTCCAACAAAAGTGGCTATGGTTACCGGCGCGGCGGCCTTCAAATACGGTCGAATCCGTTTCTTTAGCGCGGCGAACGCCGGACGCAGTTCCAACGGGCGCAGCGGCACCGCAAGCTTTTGAGTTACCAGCCACGTCGTGACGCCTCCGACAATCGAAGCTGAAAAGAACGTGGCAACTAAATTCAACGCCGTAGCGAGGCCAGCTAAAATTCCGCCCCATGGGTTAGGAATGGTTCCGCGTTCCTTCAAAAAGCCGAACGTCACCTGAAGAATTGTAGTCACTGCCACAGGCGCATAAACCATCAGCGCCAGGCGCGAAAGTGTCGGCAGATGCTCCGCGTAGAACGTCAGCCCACGACGGATAAGCGAGCCCGAGCCTTCAGAGTGGGCGCGCAACGCGCCGGCAAACGCGCCGGCTGATGCGGGCCGCTTATTTGGATCCTTGGCCAGCGACGATATCACCAGCCTCTTAATTTTCTTCGGTACGCCCTTTACCTGAAGAGGCGGCGGCGGCGCTTCGCGGTGCATCTTCATCACCGTGGGAAGATCGCCGGAGAACGGCGTCCGGCCCTCGAGCAGCCGGTATGCGATCACGCCGAGACTGTAGATATCCGCACGCGCATCGAGCGCCTCGCCACGGCACTGCTCGGGCGACATGTACAAAGGCGTTCCCAGAATCGATCCCACCCGCGTCAGCGAACTGGCGACGGCCGCGGTCTGAAGCGCGGCATTCTTGTCCGTCGTGTGATGCTCGAGCATTCGCGTGCCGAGCTCGTCAAGACTGCTGCCGCTCGGCATCATCCGTGTGCCCGCTTCGGATGAATCGCTTTCAGCTTCGAACAATCGCGTGCTTGCCTCCGGCGCATCGTTGCCCGGTTCGAAAACACGAGTGCCGGCTTCGGATTTTTCTGCGTCGGTCACGTTCGCCGGGTGGATCCGCGTAGCGGCTTCGAGTCCCTCTAACGAAGACGGAGCGCGGCCGGCCTGAGGAATCAGCGTCGGTGATTCGCTGGCCTGTGTCGGAGGCTGTGTCGGAGCCTGTGAATCGAACAGCGGAGCACGCCCGCCGGACGACAAACGCTGTGCCGATTTCTGCGCAGGTTCATCGAGTTTGGCGATACCGAAATCAAGTACCTTGACCGTGTATCCGCCGCGCCGGTTCGGCTCCAGCCAAATATTGTCGGGCTTCAGATCACGGTGAATGATTCCCTGTTGATGGGCCTCGTCGACCGCCGAACTAGTCTGCTCAAGAATATCTATGACCCAGGTCAACGGAAGGCTGGTCTCTTCGGCCAAAATCTCGTCCAGCGTGCATCCATCCAGATATTCCATCACCAGGTACGCGACCTGATCGGCACCGACGCGCGCAAACCCGAAGTCGGTAACGTCGACCACGTTCGGATGTCGCAGCCTTCCGGCGGCGCGAGCCTCGCGCCTGAAACGTTCGACAAACTCTTCGTGCTTCATGAACTGCGGCGCGATGACTTTCAAAGCAACCGGCCGCTCGGTGCCAAGATGCGTCGCCAGATAAACAGCACCCATCCCGCCTTCACCGAGTTGCTTCTCGATGCGGTATTTGCCGTCCAGCACTTCGCCGATCAGATTCTTCAGCGGCATGATGAGTTTACGGAGTAGTTTGGAAGTGGGTTTCTTTCGATCGTCAATTTCTAAGCTTTGAAGGAACGGGCCGAGAATAGCATGCGGTCAGTTCTGATAGAAAGAAAGGCCGGATCAGGGACCCAGCCTTCCTAGTCACAAGACAAAACAGGTAATCGGCGAGTTTGAAACTCAGGTGAATATCCCGGAAGAAGATTTAGATTCCCGCAAAGGCGCAAAGTCGCAAAGGCGTTGAGCAATGCTCTAACTTTATTGATCTCTTTGCGCCTTTGCGCCTTTGCGGGACCTGTTTTTTTCCTAGCGATATTCAAAACTAACCCGCCGCCGACAAATCGGGACGTTCTCAACGCCGTGGTCGCACCGTCAAGAACAAAGTCTGCCCTCGACGATTGATCAAAAGAAGCATCGGACGATCGCCCGCACGCTGAATCGCGGATTGCAGATCGACGGTCGTGTTCAGCTTCTGCTGATTAGCCGAAATGATCACATCGCCCTGCTGTAACCCCGCGTCGGCGGATGGACCATTCGGGTCGATGCTATTGATCACCAAACCCTGCGTAGTGTTACCCAGATTCAAAGTACGCGCGATCTCAGGCGTCAACGGAGCGACACTGAGGCCGAGTTTCCCGCTTTCCTCGGAGTCGGGCGGTCTGCTTCCACCACGTTCCTGATCGCTATTCGCTTGCGGAACCAGCTCGCCCAAAGTTGCGCGAAACTGTTGTTCACGTGCTTCGCGAATAACGTTCAGCGTCACCTGCGTACCCGGCGCGGTACCCGCAACCCGGTTGCGCAGTTCGTTGCTGTCGTTGATCGGCGTGTCGTTCAGCGAAATGATCACGTCTCCCTGGCGAATGCCCGCTTTGTCGGCGCCGCTTCCGCTTTGAACCGAGCTGACAATCACGCCGCGAGTTTCAGACATTCCCATGCTGGCAGCCAGGTCCGATGTGACCGGTTGCACAACAACCCCGAGTTGTCCGCGACGGACCTTTCCCGTCTTCAGCAACTGGTCCATCACGGATCGCGCCATGTTCGTAGGAATGGCAAACCCGATTCCGATATTGCCACCCGACGGCGACAGGATCTGCGAATTGATGCCGATCAATTCCCCGTTGGTGTTGACCAGCGCTCCGCCCGAATTTCCCTGGTTGATCGCGGCATCGGTTTGAAGAAAATCTTCAAAGCTACCGTCGCTGAGTCCCGTCGCGCGACCCTTCGCGCTGATGATGCCGGAAGTCACTGTCTGGCCAATCCCTAGCGGGTTGCCGATCGCGAGGACTATGTCGCCAACGCGAACCTGATCGGAGTTTCCGATTGAAACAACCGAAAGGCCGCTCATCTCAATCTTCAAAACCGCCAAATCGCTCGGCGGATCCGAACCGATCAGCTTTGCATTGACCGTCTTTCTGTCCGACAACTCAACGGTGATATCTTCGGCGCCGTCGACGACGTGATGATTCGTCAAAATGTAGCCGTCGGCGGTGACGATTACTCCGGAACCGAGCCCGCGTTCGCGGCCTTCGGGCTGCTGTCGCGGTGCGCGGTCACCGAAAAAGTCCCGAAACATCGGGTCGTTCATAAACGGATGTTGCTGTGCCGGCCGGGCGCGTCGCGCCGAACGAATGGTAACTACGGCGGGAGTAACGCGACTGACTACGTCGGCGTATCCGCCTTGTGCCGGCCCGCTGCTAACTACCGGCGGAAGCTGCGGCGAAGCCTGAGTTGTAGCCTCGCGGCCAGTGCATGCTCCAAAAATGAGGGCGACCGCGATAAGACATAATGACCCGCGCCAACCGATGGCGGAAAATTCTTTAGCTCTCATGAAATCCCTCCGATATCAATTTTGTCATTTGATGCTGAGTCCCGCAGGGGGGTTCGTAGAATACATTCCGAGTAAGTAGCCAGGAAAGAGGGAGGAGGTTCCCGCAAAGACGCAAAGGCGCCAAAAAACTCGCAAAGAGCCATTGGCACTCAAAAGCTTGGCGGCTTTCCTTTGCGCCTTTGCGCCTTTGCCGGAACCAATCTTTTTCCAAAAATCCTGTTCAGGACCTACCTAATCCACCTCAACATATGCGGAAACGGCTCGACGCCTTTTTCTGCCGCCAGCCGCGGCTCGACCGCCATGCCAAATCGCTGAAGCAATGGAACTCCCACATAGCGCCCTTCCGCGAAGTTCTCGATTAACGCCGTCGCCCAACCGTGGTAACTGCCCGGATAAAAAACCAGCTCGGATTCGAGCCCCAGGTGCACCGTCGCCGCATAGGACCAAATGAGCGCCCCCATTTCTTCGCCCCGCGTTGGCGAGAATTTCACATCGCGGCGCTTGGCGGGATCGTGAACGGCTATGTGGCCGGCCTCGTGAAGAATGTTGCCGGGATGAATCAGCTGGCTCTCGTCCACCAGGACCACACCCTGTTTGACGTCGAGTCCGGGGAAAAAAGTCTTCCAGCTGATACTGCAGGCATGAACTTCAATTCCGGTCGAGCGGACAAAGTTAACCAGCTTGTCCACCAACGGATCCGAAAATTCCCTGATCGACATCGAGCCTTCGACCACGGCGTTTGAATGTTGCTCCGAACCAAGCTCTGCTTCCACTTTTCGTTTTCTCCAAAGTCAGATTTCTCGCAAAGGCGCAAAGAAAAGAAAGCGTAAAGACGCAAAGGATGAAGCGACAGTAAAGCGCACTTATGATCTTTAGAACCCTGCGGGCTTTCTTAGCGCCTTTCGTCTTTCTTTTCTTTGCGCCTTTGCGTGAAATCTCCTTCTGAGATCTTCACTTCTTTCCGAACATCGCCTTGATGTCGGGCTTGAGCCATTGAATGATCAGCGGAATTGTAATGGGCCAGAGACAACAGCCGCCGGTCGAAGCAAACGCCAACAGCCCGAGGCCGTAATACCAGGTCCACGGCTTCTTTCCCAAAAACGGCGCGGCCGCAAACGGAATCAGGAAAAGCGGGCCGACGATAACTAATGCTACGCCGTGTATCGTGGCCTCGAACCGTTCCCTGGAAGGAGCGACCGGAGCGAAAACAAGCAGCCCGACGCCGGCCAGAGCGCACAGAATATAAAGCGCCGACATCACCCCGCAGAAGACTATGTACCAGGTCCAAACTTTGTCCTGAAGAGCAACGTCAGGATGAAAAACCGGTTGGGCTGGAAACGGGATTTGCTGACCTGGCGACCAGGTTTGCTGGCTAGCCGACTTTGCCTGCTCTTCGGCAGACACTGACACATACGCGTGCGCGGGCAGGCTCTCGAACGACCGGCCGCAACGAACGCAGAAAGGCGCGCTTGTCGCGTTAATCAGACCGCATTGAGGGCACTTAATGCTGTTCACTTAAATTGACTCGCCCGAAAGGAAGCTGAAACCACGGAGAGAAGTATAAACCATGCAGACTCGCAGTCCCACAATTCAAGTTTGATAGGCCGCGGCGTCCCCATCTCAAGTCTAAGTATCATTCAGTTATAGGCCCGCACCTCAAGGTCAATGACGCGCAGTCAGGAAGGGGACCCTGTCCCCGCTTTAAGTTTCAGCAGCAAGCAAGATTCAATCAGAGATCACAAGTCAGAAGCGTTGAAGCGTGAGGCTGATAGTTGATTGATACCTAAAGTTGAGGCGGGGACAGGGTCCCCTTCCTGACTGCATCGGGGTGAATTGAATAGTAAGACTGAGGGTTTGCGTAAATCTGCGACTTGAGAAGAGGAAAATCCTCTTCTCTATGCAACGCGACGAATTACTTAGAGTGTCTTCTTCGAAATCGAACCCACGCCCGACACGTTGCGATTAACCGTCTTCGGGTCTCCCGAGTAAGTCACGCTTCCCGCGCCCGAGACGTCTGCATTCAATTCGTTCGACGCGTAGACGTTAGCCTTGCCGGCTCCGCTCAGGTTTATCGTCACACGTTCAGCCATCAGCTTTTCGGTATCGGCTTTGCTGGCACCGCTCAACTCCAATTCGAGCGCGACGGTCTGACCGGACAGATTTACGTTCGAAGCGCCGCTGTTCTGAATCTTCAGCCTCTCGTTCTTGATGTTCGAGACCTGAAAACTGCTAGCGCCCGACGACGAGATGTTCTGGATATTCGGCACCGTTATTCGAACTCGAATGCCCTTGCGGACCGAAAAATTCTTCTCGGGCTTGATATACAGCGTGCCGCCGCGAACCTCCGTCTTCAACAGCGGTAACAGGTTGTCGTCCCCTTCAAGCTCGAGGCTGGGTTCCTTTTGACAGACAATCTCGACATCCAGCGCGCCCGACGCATCGATCGAATCGAAGGAAGACACTTCCCTTTTCTCGATCTTCGAAACGCCAGAGCCCACTACCTGATCGGCATTAATGTAGTTGCACCCGCTCAGCAAAAGTCCGAGCACAAGTATGAATGTGAATTTCATGGGGGTTCTCCTGCTAAAGAAATGATCAGTAACTCGAGTTCGCGGTCCGATCGAGTCAGTACCACCCGCGGTAGCGGGTGATCCGAAGTTCAATTTGACGCTGATACAGTAACGACTAATTCGCGGTGCAGGTTCGATCAAGATTTGAACGCGTGCTGACGACCACGAAAACGGCGGGCACGAACAGGCTTCAGCTGTAGAGCTTCCACCAAAGATACGCGGCCTGGGCGACGCCGATGACGAAACCTATCACGGCGCCGAACATCTCGATCGTTCGCAGATGCTGTTGCGCGACCGATAGCACAAGCTTCTCCAGCTTTACGATCGGATATTCCGAAATCTTTTTTCGCACGATCCCGCCGATATCAAACTCCGCGATCGCCGCCGGCAGCCGTTCCCGCGCGGCCAGAGTTATGCGATCGGTCAATGCTTCGCTCGCGTTATGGACCGATCCGATCTGCACCTGTTCGGACAACTTGCCGATCGGCATGACCAACAATCGCTCGATCTGCGCGGTCAGAATCGCGTTGATCGTGCGCGCTGTTTCCTCGCGGGTGAGAATGTCCAGCAGTCCCCGTGTCAAAAAATTCTTCAGACGTTCGGCCGAGTCGGGGCTGGCGTGTTGGAGCAACGCGCGCAGCGAATGCGGTTTGATTTTCTCCAGCGCGTCGGTCGCGTATGCCGAAACGGACGCGGCCAGCTCGGGGCTTCGGGCCATCGCCACTATGCGATCGGAGATTTGATCCTTGATCGCATCGAGCTTGTCCGGTGCGATCTGGCCCAGCAAGTCGTTGACCGGACGCGCCAACAGGCTGTCGATGGTCGAATCCAGAAACCGATCGGCTTCCTGCTCGAACGCTTCGCCACGCAGGAATTCTTCGACTCGCTGCGGCAGCGTCGAGTTGACCATATCGTCGACTTCGCGGTGAATCTTATCGCGCGAGACAAAGATCTTCTTGAAGAAAGACAACTGTCCGTAATACTCGTCAACTTCGCGTTTGATGAGCGAACCGATCTGCGTTCGTGTGTTCTTGTTCGTGGCGATGTCGGCCAGATGGTGAACGATCGGCGGAATCTGTTCGTCGATTCTTTCCTTTATCAACGCGACCGTGTCGGGAGTGAACATCTCGGCCAACGTCGCCCGGCTTTGCGCCAAATCGTCCAGACGACCGCTGACGAAATCGCGGACCTTTTGTCTGAAGCCCGGTTCGGTCACGACGCCGTGAAAACGGTCTTCGACGAACTTCAACATTTGTTCGAAGGTTTCGTCGCCGAGCGTCTGGTTCAAGCGCCTGGCAAACAGCTCTTCCACTCGACGATCGATAAAGTGATCGACTGCTTCCGCAGTCTCTTCGCTCTTAAGAACGTTCACGATGTAATCCGCGATCCGGTACTGCAAAGCGGAGATCGCGTCGAGCACCGGCGCGCGAGCGGCGCGCGGAAGCACGTCTATGAACGAAGGATAAGAAGTTTCGAGGATCTCTACCGTATATGAGTTGACGAAGGTTTCGACCTTGCGGCGAAAGAAGTCGGTTTCGAAGAGAGCTTCGACAACTGTGTCCTGCGAAACCAACTCGTTTCCAACCGCGTTGCCGATGGTTTGGGCCAGACGTTCGCGATGGCGCGGAATCATTCCCTGCGGCCAGATGGTGAGTCCGAATAGTTTGACCGGATTGTGCGGGCGGAAAAGCATGCGCACCGCCAGCCACGCCGCGCCGTAGCCATGCAGAGTGGCAACGATGACGATTCCCAGGAGTTCGAGTGCTGTTTGGTATTTAATGTTAGCCCCTTGCTTGAATGCTGATTAGTAAATGGTGAATGGTAAATAGTAAATCGACATACGCGTTTTCACTACGGTGTCCACTCGATGCGGCGGCTGGGCAATTCGCAGCGGCAGTCGGTAACGGTTCGGTTTGAATCCAGGCTGTTGGATAGACTGTCGAGACATCCTAACCACGAAAAACACGAACGAGCCATTCACGAAAGCACACGAAAAATCGACTCGTTTCGTGTGGCTTTGTTTCGCTTTCGTGTTGTTTAGTGGTTCGTTCGCTGACGGCGCGAATCGCATGCAAAGAAAAATCTCAAACTGAACCACTACCCGGGATTCGAGTCGCCGTAGCTACCCGACGTTCTTCCATTCACCATTTACCTTTCACTATTTACTCTACGATGTACCCAGCCTTCACCCAAGCTCCGGTGCCGCCGGTAACGTTGAGAAGATTTACGAATCCGCGTTGCTCGAGGATGCTCGTGGCTGTGCTTGAACGATAACCGCCGGCGCAGATCACCGCGGTAGTGCAATTGCGATCCAAACTTTCGCTGGCTGCGTCGCCCAGCGTCTGGCCCAACGGAATCGACGTCGCGCCCGGAACATGGCCGTCGTTGTATTCGCCGGGCCGGCGCACATCCAACACCTTCAGATCTCCGCCGCCTGACAAAAGCTCGTTCAATTCATCGACCGAAATCTGACGCGTCGTCGCCGTCTTCATCCCGGCAAGCCTCCACTCGTCCATTCCGCCGCTCAAATATCCGCTCACGTTCTCCAGCCCCACCCGAGCCAAACGCATAACAGCCTCGTCGACCTTCTCCTCGCCGTCCGCCACCAGGATCAGCAGAGATTCGGAGGGGATCAGCGATCCGGCCCACGAAGCGAACTGTCCTCCCAGCCCGATGTTAAGCGCGCCAGGCACGTGGCCCGCTCCGAATTCAGCCGCCGAGCGAACATCCAGCACGACACGTCCGCGCGCGCTCAGTTCGTTCACTTCTTCAGCCGTGAACGCAGCAGGCTTGGGAAGTTCTGCCAGCGACGGCGCTCCGGTCCGGTTGTAATCCGCGTCGCGCGAAAAGTAACCCGGCGCAGCCGGCAAGTCCGACGTCATCACTCTCACGAACTCGTCCTTCGACATCGGTTGAAGCGCGTAGTTGAACATCCGCTGCTGCCCGATAGTCGACGATGTCTCCTTCGAAATATTTCGACCGCACATCGATCCCGCTCCGTGCGCGGGAAATACTTCGACCGAGTCGGCGAGCTTCAAAAGTTTTCCGTGCAAACTGTCGTAAAGCATTCCAGCCATCGTCTCGGGCGTGTAGCCCTTGGCGCCCGCCAGGTCCGGACGTCCGACATCGCCAATGAAAAGCGTATCTCCGGTCAGCACTTTCTGCGGTTCGGGCCCGGCCTCCGAGTCGATGATCAGCACAGAAACACTTTCGGGTGTGTGCCCGGGCGTCTCGATAAATCGCAGCGTCAATTTCCCCAGCGAAATTTCGTCTCCGTCTTTGACGGCCCGATGCGGAAAAGACGCGCCGGCTTTTTCGCCGAAGACGATTTCAGCACCCGTCCTGGCCGCGAGTTCGCGATGGCCGCTGACGAAATCTGCGTGAAGATGAGTTTCGATCACGTACTTAATCGCCAGGTTTTGCCGCTCGGCTTCCGCAATGTATTCGTCGACGTCTCGTTGAGGATCAACCACTGCGGCCACGCCTTCGGATCCGATCAGATACGACGCGTGGGCCAGACATCCCAGATAGAATTGTTTGAAATACATAGCGATCAACTAGTCAAGAAAAGCAAAAACCGTGGTGCTGAGCCAATTTCCAATTGGCTCACGAAAGAAAGGGTTCCCGCAAAGGCGCAAGGGCGCAAAGGTGTTGAGCGATGCTTTGTCTTTACTGATTTCTTTGCGTCTTTGCGGGAACCTCTTGTCTCCGCGATTTAATCGAAACTAAACCCACTCGCTAAAGCCCCGGCGTCCGATTAGACGCCAGCCACTGAAACGCTCGCTTCACTCTTCAGTTCATTTAGCAGCGACGCACTTGCCAGCGCTCTATTTTCCCATACCTTCGCAATTTCGCCGAACGCGTCAAAATTGCTCCCATGTCGCTTGGCCCAGCTCGTTGCCTCGCCGGCCAGCCATCCGAGCGTCGCCTCGGCATCCTGGCTCATCATCGATCTCAAAACGTACTTTCGTTCACCCATTCGCAATCCGATTTGAAGCGAAGCGGCGGCCCGGCTCAAGTCGGAACGGACCAGAATCATCCCAGCGCGGGCGGGTGAAAGCAGTGATTGGAGAAAATTCTCAGCGCTATCAATTCTCGGATCGCATAGCCGCTTCGGTTGGCGCAATTGGATCGGAAGTTCCTGCTGCATTCCAACCACGCGAGATTCTTCGAGCAGAGCTCGGTTCAAAATCTCGCTCCACTTTCGATAGAAAGGCGACGCAATTTCTCCGCACTTTGAAAGATAGACGGGCAGCCAGCTAAGAAGATGCTCCCAGAGAAATGCCTTTCGAGCAGAGCGCCACGCGGTTTGGTGAGCCGCATCTTTTGTTTCAAGCTCAACCAGCCGAGCGTACAACGCGAGCATTACCGAAAGATGATCGGCTTCGTCGGGCGGCTGCCGGCCCAGCGCGCGCCAAAAGCCCGCGACGGTATCGCGAGCTTCGCCACCGATCATTCCTTCATCGCCGAGATAAACCGATGCGAAAGCGTAGAGTTGGAATTCAAAGAGGTCTGTGTGCTCGGCCGCGTCGGGGAGCGTTCCAAGCTCGAGCATATCCGCAACGCGTTGAACGTTCGGGACAGGTGGCTCAACCAAAACCGCGAGTGCGCGAAAGATCTCCATATCGGAATGACGTTCAATTTAGATTTAGTGGAAGAAAGGCGATTTCACGCAAAGGTGCAAAGAACAGAAAGAGGAAAGGCGCAAAGAAACCATTCAAAATCGCCGCTAAATTCCAATGTACAATCACCGGCGCCTTCCCTTTGCGTCTTTGGCTTTTCTGTTCTTTGCGCCTTTGCGTGAAACATCTCGTGAAGATCCTCAAGACGTTAATCAATAATCAAACCACCCGCGCTTCTTCCTCTTCCGGCAAACGGAAAACTTCTCGGCCGGGTTTCAACGGGCGCATCAACCAATACGGACGTCGAGTTTTGTCAGGCGAGAATTTATCGGCGGGGCGCGTCATCGCCAACCACTTTTGATAGACGCTATGCGACTTCTGCAGATCGACGGAAATGTCACCCGCCGCATCCGTCGCCGCCGCGCGTTTGACGCGAACGGCCTGGTGCCAGCAGTGCATTCCGGATACCGGATCGGGATGAACCGGAAAAGTCAGGTTCTGATGAACGCCGACATCGGTCCACCAAATCCTCATGGTGTCGGGGTCGCTTGATTCGTAAGGCTGCAAACCTTTTTCGCGTTTGATCCCCCATTGATCATCGTTGTGATCGAGCGAAACCGTCGCCATCATTTGTCGCTGACCCTTGTCGGTAATTTTCCAGCGTCCCATGTGATGGCTACACGCCACGATCCCCGGCCGGATGCCTTCGGTGACCCAGGCTTTGAGCACGAAATAACCGATCTCGGTTTCGACTCGAACCAAATCACCGGTTCTGACTGCGAGCGTAGCGGCGTGCGATGGATGAATCCACAGAGGATTTGTGTGCGAGATTTCGTCGAGCCATTTGGCGTTTGCGCTTCGCGTGTGGATCTGAGTCGCAAGCCGGAAAGTCGAGATCAATACGGTTTGATCGTCCGCGAGATTGTCCGGGTGAATATGACTTTTGATGTAAGTCGGAATCGCGTATTCGTGCCAGCCCCAATTCGCCAACGTGCTCGAATAAAACTCGAGCCGTCCGCTCGGGGTGGGAAATCCGCGGAAGATTTGATCGTCGATCTTTACTCCAACCAGCCTGCGGCCCTCGGCATCTGGATCGGGAGCAGCAATCGGCACGATGTTCGTTGATGGCGGTTTTGGCGCCGCCGTGTAGATGCGACCGAATCGATCCTCGCGTAAATCTTCCAGCTCTTCGGCCGGAACAATCTGTTCGTAGATCGCGCCGACTTTTTTCTGAATCTCATACGCGCCGTAACGACGCATGAACTCCAGCGGCGTCGATTCTTCAGCCGCCGCTCGTTCTTTCAATCCGGGAACCGAATTCTCGAAAATGTAGCCGTAGTATTCGTCAACACTCAGCCGCTCGCCCGCGTGCTTTTTGGATTCGACATACTGGCGGATTCCCAGGCTTCCGTCGGGATCGATGCGCCATGTCAGCTCCATCCAAAACTCGTTCTCTTCCCAGACTTCGCCCGGATTGACTTCGCGCGTGTCGGTGATTTTCTCTCCCATGCGTTGACGCGCTTCGCGCAGAACCGGTTGGCGAAAACCGATCCACTGCGCGTCGTGCGTTTCATAGGAATGCAGGTCGTGCCGTTCCGATCCGTGGCCCATGGGAAGAATGTAATCCGCGAAGTACGACGTTTCGTTCCACGTCGGAGTCAACGCGACGTAACAACCGATCTTGCTTTCGTCGCTCAACGCTTCGATCCACGAGAACCCATCGGGATTCGTCCAGACCGGGTTGTAAACACGGGTGAAATAGACCTGGAGTTTTCCACGTCCCTCTTTCAATAAATGCGGCAATAGGAACGAAAGCTCGTTCATCCCGAGCGGATACTCGACCGGCCAGGTCAGCTCGTTCCAGGCGTGCGGATGCGGCGGAGTGTAGATCGGCTTCGGTACAAACTTGTTCCAGGCATTTGGAAAGACACCGCCCTCGGTCGCGACCGCTCCCATCAATGCGTTGACCATGAACAGCGTGCGCGCCACCTGCCATCCGCCGCTATTGCCGGATGAAGCGCTGCGCCAATTGTGAGTCGACAAACGCGTTCCGGCCGTGGCCACCAGCTCGGCGACTTCCTGAATCGCCAAGGCGTCGACTCCCGATTCCTTTTCCGCATTTTCGAAGGTGTAGCTGCCGTATAGATTCTTCAGCACCAGCTCGAACGTCTCGAAATCCGTGGGCAGCTCCGGGTTCTCAATCGCCAAAAACTCTTCCCAGTTCCACCAGCGTCGTACGAATTCGCGGTTGTAGAGATTGTTCTGGATCAGATGATTCGCGATCGAAAGCATGATCGCGGCTTCCGACCCAGGATACGGCGCCAGCCAGAGATCGGCGTGCGTCGCGGTTTGCGACAAGCGCGTGTCAAAGACGATCAGCTTCGCGCCGGCCGCTTTGCCGTCGATGACTCGTTGCGCGTGCGGATTGAAATAGTGTCCGGCCTCCAGATGCGAGCTGATCAACAAAATGACTTTTGCGTTTGCATGATCGGGACTGGGCCGATCCATGCCCATCCAGAATTGATAACCCGCTCGGCTGCTCGACGAACACACGTTCGTATGCGAGTTGTGTCCGTCAACTCCCCACGCGGCCAGGATCCGTTCGGTGAACCCGTCTTCGCCCGGACGTCCCACGTGATACATGACTTCGTTGTGTCGATTTTCGACGATGGCTTTTCGGATTCGCGCAGCGATGTCGTCCAGCGCTTCGTCCCACTCGACGCGTTCCCACTTTCCTTCGCCGCGCTTGCCCGCGCGCTTTAGCGGATAAAGAATTCGGTCGGGATCGGTAATCTGGTTCAGCGTGGCCGGGCCCTTCGCGCAATTTCGTCCGCGCGACCCTGGATGTTCGGGGTTGCCCTCGAACTTTCTGACCTGAAGATTGTCTTTATCGATGTAGGCAAGCAGTCCGCAGGCGGATTCGCAGTTAAAGCAGGTGGTGGGGACAAGCATGTATCGCCGCTCTTCGCGACGCGGCCAGCTCTTTGATTCGAGCTCAACCCAATCGTCCCAACGCTCTTTTGGAGGAAAGGCAGCCAGATGAATTCGGCTCGGTCCTGGGTAGAAGGTTTCGCCGCGTGCCTCGGTATCTTCGCGCGCAGCGCTGACACGCTGATTCAGCTCATCCAGCTTCATCTATCTGGTCCCCTCGTTCGTCGCGTCGGAATCGACTGGCTTGTATGGCCGAAACCCGCTTCGATTTTTCTTCCACCACGCGCGCCAGCGGTCTTGTATCGAAGGCGCTTCTATAGCCATTGGTCGCTTCCAGTCGTACCCGTCCCATACGTGCCCGAACGATTCGCCCGTCCAGCGGACAAGGTAATTCTCGGCCATAGATCTAACCTTGGGATCTACATGTGTCAGCAAATCTATACAGCGAGGAATTGCATCGACAATTCTGTCTTCGTGCAAATTAAACAACGCTTTTAGAAAGACCGGAGGCGAAGCCTCGGCCAGAACCGAAAAAGCTGCCGTATCTGATCGCAAGGCAAGTCCCTCGAGTCGAAATGTTTCAGGGTTGATAGACGCCTGGTTTCACAATTGCCAGATACCTTTGCAAGCCAAGCCAGGCTGAATGTGGAGTCCGCTTTGTAATTTCCCGGGTGCCGCCCAAGCCGCCCCCGAACATCAGCCCACCCTGAGCCGGGTAAACGTCCGGCACTTCGCCGCCATCAACCCGACGCAGATAGAATGCGTAGTTATCATCGCGACCTCGCGCGCGATAGTTACCCCCTGTAAACCATTCGAATTTTCCCTCGCCGTTCAGCTCGATCCGATGTTCCACCAGAATAGGTTCACCCAGGATGAACTCTTTCTTTTCCAGCCGGAACATGTGCCTCAAGTCTTCCGGGTCGCAGTCGAAAGTCGGTTCTGAAAGGTCGTACGGTTGTTCGGTTCGCGGATTGATCGCGCGCACCACCCGATAAAAGACCGAACGGGTTCCGTCAGAGCTGTTCGGCAATTCTCCGTCTAAAACAGGAGGCGCCATTATCCATCGGTCGTGACGATATCGGATTTTGACGCTAACAGGCTCGGCCCGATCATCGTCCTGCGGCATGGCAGGTCTTGCCATGGCCAAAAGGAGAAAGACAAATCCAAAAATAACTAGTCGAGATAATTTCATTCTGATTTAGTACCCTGCGCCGTCCGTTTCATTTGGGAAATGCGAGCCAGGTGATGGTCGTCGTGTTCCGCAACGAAGTAAGCCAGGTCCATTACTCTCAACTGTTTTTGCAATCGCGGATGAATTGCCGTGCGCTGGATAAACTCTTCGTCATAGTTTTCCAACCGAGCTACGATCGCCTCGCGCTCTTCGCGGAATGCCGACAAAATTTCCGCAATCGACTTCGCGTTGTGATTCGCGTCGTGTGTCTTTCGATTTTCCAGATCAGCCGCTTGCAGCGTTTTCAGTCCCGCTTCGAAATCATCCAGCCGGTTCATCCACAGCGAGTCCAGATCGAGCAGATGTCCCGCCTGTTCCTGGATCGACCATTTGTTGCCATCGCGTCTGGTCAAAACATCCGGGGACAACCCGCGCGTCAAATCTTCCAGACGCGCCGGTGTTCCGCGTAGACGCTCGACGATGTTCGGATACATCCAGACCGGGAGATGATCAAATGAAAACTCTCTTCCAAACCAAACTGCTAAATCCATTCTGAAGACTCCAACTGGTGTCCGACAAACTTAAAGAAACTTCTGATTAAGTCATTTCTTACGAACTAAAGATAAATGAGCGCCAGCGGCGCGGCAGAAGGTAGCCAGTGGCAAGCGCGAAGCGCGCCGCCCCTGGAACAACCACAGATACGATACGAGCCCGGAAAGGGCGACAGAATAATCCGATTTCCAATCAATTGAACTCAACGCTTTTCCAACGGTTCGGTGATTTCCGGTCGCCCTTTTCAGGGCTTCAAATCTTCTTATGCCAAACCCGGTGGCTGCGCGCTTCGCGCTTGCCACTGGCTACCTTCTGCCGCGCCTTCGGCGCTCCGCACGAGTTCTTCCTCACTCTCAACAGAGCGTACTACTGA
Organism: Pyrinomonadaceae bacterium; assembly: GCA_963702045.1. Taxonomy (GTDB): domain Bacteria; phylum Acidobacteriota; class Blastocatellia; order Pyrinomonadales; family Pyrinomonadaceae; genus JACMLC01. The sequence continues at coordinate 650,035 of OY969701.1, read as the reverse complement.
TCGCCCTTCTATCTTACGCTAACGGGACCGCCTGCCCGGCTTGAACATACGCATGTTCGAAAAGCAGTACGCCGGTCAACGCAAGCGGCGCGGCGGGAATGCCGATCCACGGCGCGGCTGCTCCGATCACGGTCAGCGCGATGCTGGCCCAGAAATAGGCTTTGTACCTTCCGCTCTTCATTTCCCAAATCGCCAGACGCGCATGCGCTGTCGGATGCGTCAATGTCAGCTCGCCCCAAATCATCAGCAGATGAATGACGCTTGCCGCTGCCAGCAACACTAACAACCCGGGAAGCACCTCCGGTGAAAATCGAAAAGCGATTGGCGCAAGCGCAGCCGAACCCAAAAGCATCGCCTGCACAAACAAGTGAGGCGGCAAAAGCGGATTCTGCCAAAGGTCTCTGGCTTTGGCCTGCGCGAAAAGGTAAGCGGTGTAGATCGCCGTAAGCACCGCCAGCACCAGTCCCGGCGCGATCAACCAGCGCTGCACATCGGTTCGTCCTGCGACTGTGGCAATGAAGTGTCCCGCCAATACAATCGAGTAGCCGGCAATTATGAAAGCGCCCTTGACCAGCCAACTCTTCCACTGCGGCCGGGTAAAGATCAGATAAAAACGTTCGGGATGCTCGAGGTCCCAAATCAACAAAAGCCCTGTCGCGGCCAAAAACGCGCCGGAAACAATTGGCGCGACCCACAGCCAAAGCACATCATCGGCTCTCATCAATCCAAAAAGGACCATGAACAACGGGACCAGGTACGCCCCGGTCGCGATTCCCTTCGTCCACGTATACAAACTGACGCGCCAATCCCACGGAATCGAATGCGGAACGTCGTACGACAGCAAAGCCGCCGCGGAAGAATTGTTGAAAGTCGGATTTCCCGAGACGACCATCTCCGTTCCTTCCGTTTGTTCACTCCACATAAAGAGACCGCCGTCGGGCCGGCGCGCTGCCAACGGATCCAGCGTGGCCTGGTGCGCGCCCTTGTAAAAAAGCTTAGGCAGCGTTTCTTTTTCGGGACGTCTGACGGTAACCGGTTCGCGATTGATGATGCGCGAGACTTTGGAAAACGGATCGTGCATGTCTCCGACCAAAATCGCCTCGGTCGGACAAACGACTACGCAGGCCGGCTCCAGGCCCATATCGATTCGGTGCGCGCAAAAATTACATTTCTCTGCCGAGTGGTCGTTTGGATTTATGAAGATGGCATCGTAAGGACACGCGGCCATGCACGCTTTGCAACCAATGCATATGGATTTGTCGAAATCGACGATGCCGTCCGCCCGTTTGAACATGGCGGTCGTCGGACACGCCGTCACGCATGGCGCGTGCGCGCATTGATTGCAACGCGTTACCTGATGCGCTCGGCGGGCCTGCGGAAATTCACCTATGTCGACATGCTTGACGTACGTCCTGGTAACGGAAAGCGGGACGTCGTTTTCGGATTTACAGGCGGTTGTGCAGGCGTGACAACCAATGCAGCGCGTGTGGTCTACGACCTTGGCCCACTGAGCGTGTTCGCTCTGGGCAGCAAAAACGGGGAGCTCTTTCATGTAGAGTTATTATTCAGGAAGGAATGGCGGGAGGCAAGAGAGATGTTGGATGTCAGATGTTAGATGTCAGTAAACGGCGCGTTTCGCTCTGACATCTGACATCTAACATCTACTCTGACGTTAACGCAAAATTCGGAATGACACGAAAGGCCGTAAGCCCCACCGCAACTCGATCGCCGACTTTGAGCCGGGTCGCGTTGGCTTCGGGCTTCGGACGCGTAACCATGATTGGAATTCCCAATTTCTTCTCAGCCGTGTTGATCGTAACGTTGTAAAGCGGAGGCGCTCCCTCGGACGGCTGTCTTGCGATCAGGTCCAACCGCAACGTCAATCGTTCGTATGCTCCTACGAAATGTATCTCTTCCACTACGCCGTTCGTCAGCCGCTGGCATCCTTCCGGCAAACTTCCGGCTCGGCTTAAGCAAACGTCCTCCGGTCTGAAGATGAGTTTGACGGCCTGGCCCTCGCGCAAACGCGCCGTCTCATTTCGAGCTGGAATGTTCACGGTTCCGATCTCCACTCCGCCGCCGTTCACAACTCCGAGCAGCAGATTTGCGGCGCCGAGAAACGTAGCCACGAATTCTGTCTCCGGCTTGTTGTAAACCTCGTCCGGGGTTCCAATCTGTTCGAGCCGGCCCGCGTTCAGCACCGCGATGCGATCACCCAGTTCCAGCGCTTCCTCCTGATCGTGGGTGATAAAAACCGAAGGCACGTTGATCTGCTTCAACAACGCTCGAATCTCTCGTCGCAACCGCACGCGGGTCTGCGCATCCAGCGCTCCGAACGGCTCGTCGAACAGCAACACCTGCGGCTTGTACGCCAAAGTTCTCGCGATCGCGACACGCTGCTGTTGGCCACCGGAAAGCTGCGATGGATATTTTTTGCGATGATCTTCCAACCGTACCAGCGTGATTAATTCGTTTACGGTTTCCTTTATCTCTTTGCGAGGTCGTTTTCGAATACGCAGCCCGTACGCGATATTTTTTTCGATCGTCATGCGCGGAAAGAGCGCGTAATCCTGGAAAATGACTCCGACGCCACGCTCGCGCGCGGGAAGTTCGGTAACGTCTTTTCCGTGCAGAACCACACGGCCGGTATCCGGCTCGGCCAGGCCGGCGATGATTCGGAGAATTGTGGTCTTCCCGCTTCCGGATGCGCCGAGCAGAACAAGCGATTCCCCCACCGCCAGATCAAAATTAATGTCTTCAAGCACGACCGTGTCTTTAAAGCTTTTGCTGAGGCTATGCACGCTGGCGGCTATCGCCGGGCGTGAGCGCACCTCAGTCGGCGGCTCGTCGCCGGGCAACTCGAGGTCGGGAATGGTCTCTTTCGTTTGCATTAGGTAAATAGCTGAAGATCAGTTTCTGGTTTTAGTTCTTGGGTCTTGGGTTTTAGGTTTTAGTTTCTAGCTCTCAGCTCTCAGTTCTTAGTTCTTATTTAGGGGCGAATAGGAAATGTTAGGTGAATAGCAATTAGCGATAACTGGTCACCCCGTTAGTCGTCGCCTTTCACTCACTTCATCGTACTCGTCACCAAAAGCTGAAAACTAATACCTATCGATTTACCATTCACCATTCACTCAAAACTAAAAACTAAAAACTGCTCTTACTCCGTATCAAGCCAGTCTCTGGCGAAAAACAGCACGCTGAAAATCGCGAACGAAAACAGAGCCAGCACGATCGCGACTGCGTTTGCCGCTTCCACCTGTCCCTCGTTGAACTTGGCAAAAATGTAGAGCGGCGCGGTTTGGGTTTGATTCGCCAGGTTTCCCGAAACCAATATCGTCGAGCCGAATTCGCCCACCGCGCGCGCGAACGTGAGCAAGCCGCCGGTCACGATTGCTCCCTTCAGGCTCGGCAAAGTGACATGCCAGAACGTCTGCCACCGCGTCGCGCCGATCGTCGCCGACGCCTCTTCCAGCGAACGGCTCATCGTATCGAATACTGGCTTGATCACTCCAAACGCCAGCGGAAACGTGACAAAGATATTCGCCAGCACGATTGCGATAGCGGTGAACATGACATGGATGCCATGCGGCGCAATCAAACGTCCCAGCGTTCCATACGGGCCCCACAACAAAAGCAGCGCGAATCCCGCTACGGCCGTCGGAATCGCAGTCGGCAACGAGATAGTCACGATCAACGCATTGCGTCCCCAAAAGTTGTAGCGGGAAAGTACGTAAGCCGCGAACAACCCAAACAGTACGTTGAATATCGTGGCCCAGAAGCTGGTCACCATCGACAGCTTTAAGGCAAACACAGCCTCAGGAGCGGTAAGCGCCGCCCAAAAACTGCCGAGACCTTTGCTGGTTCCGAAGATAAAAATTGAAGCAAGCGGCAACAGAACGAGCGGCAACATTATGCCGATCATCGTGGCAATGCTAAGCGGCCGAACGACGTCGAATCCGCGAACGTGTCTCAAGGTTGAGAGAGTTGAGCTCATGGTAAAGAAGTGACAAGTGAAAAGTGGCAAGTGACGCGCTATTGCTATCTCCGAATTTGAAGCTTTCTCCGCAGTGCATTCAACATTCTTCGTAATTCCCCAAAAGCTCCAAAGCATCTTGAGCACTTACTGCGGAACAAAAGCCGAGATCAATTGCGATAATAAACTGCGTCCCGAGCTCTGCCACGGAACCCTCTGCATGTGAAATGAACTGCACAAACTCGCCGGTTGTACGTCGCGCCTGACCTTCAGCAATATTTGAAGGAATGGACACGGCGGCTCGGCGCATTTGAGAACCGAGGCCGAATTTTTCCTCGGCAGGAAACTTACTGGTTATCCGATAGACATGTTTAACCAGGGCTATTCCCTTTTGCCAGGTGACCAAGTCCTCATACCCACCGATTTTGATCCTCTCGTTCATCAAAGCTTTCCAGTAGGTAAATCCCAATTAGTGATAGCACGCATTCTTGCTTGTCACTTGTCACTTGTCACTTGTCACTTTCTTTGCACCTGATCCCGCCAGACTCGTTCGACGATTTCCGGATAGGCGCGGGACCAGCCGCCGAAGAGCTCCACCGTGAACGGCATTTCTATTACCGCGAATTCCTTGTTGTCCTCATTCAGCTTTTCGTCGGTTACCGAACGAAAATGGAATTTCACGAATGCACGCTGGGCCTCTTCGCTCCAAAGATATTGCAGGAATGCGTCGACTACCGGACGCTCCTGCGGAGTGACGTTACGATCGATGATGACCGCGGGATGCTCGCTGAAAATAGTTGACTGCGGGACAACGATTTCAACTTCGGCCGACTTGTTCGACTCCTTCATCAACAATCCTTCGAGCTCGTAGGTGATCAACGCGTCGCCGTAACCCGTCTCGAACTGTGTGCGAGCTTCGCGAGCCGAACCCGGCGTCGAGATGACGCGTTGCCAAACCGCCTTGAGCGTCTGTAACGCGCGAGCCTGGTCATATCCGCCGGTCTGTCTTTCGCTCTTCTTAAGTTCCGAGCCGTAGATCGCCAGCACTGACCATTGCGCGCCGCCCGAGCTGACTGGGTCCGGATGGATAACTCCTACGCCGGGCTTGGCCAGATCCGGGAAGTCTCGAATGCCTTTTGGATTTCCTTTGCGGACCAGAATGATGAACGGGGTTTTGTTGATGATGCCCTGGTGCGGCAGCAGCTTCCAGTTAGCTGTTACGAAACCGCCCTGCGCCAAACGCTCGACATCGCGCTCGATCGACAGGATAGCCATGTCCGCGCCGACGCCCTGCAGGATTTGGTTCGTGACGGTTTCGGATCCGGCGAATGATGAAGTGAAGCGCACATCCAGTCCGTGCTCCTGTTTCCATTTGGCGATGAACCCGGGGTAAACCGCTTTCTCCATCACCTCTTTCATGATCGAGAAGCCGTAGACGGTAATATTGATTCCGCCGCTGCCGCTTTGCGGCTTCGGGAAACAACTGCCAAACGCGAGCAACGCGAATAGAGTGAAGATTGCGCTTAGGGTTCTGAGTCGTTTCAAAGGTGCACCTCTCCTTGCAGGACTCTTTGGAAATCACCTGCCCAAGTATGCAAAAACCCGGTTTCGACGGCCATGTGTTGACGAAATTTAGAAGCGTCTATAGCACACCTTGCGTTGTGTCGGGAAGTTTTTTTGCACCGGCCATTCTCCTGCAAATTTGTGATGCCATTGAAAATCGTGGTAGAAAGGTGCCGTCGATTCCAAGAACGCAAGGGGAGGTTTAGATCGAATGCGAGTTCATTTTTCTTACGCTGCGGCGCTCGTGTTTGCGGTAGCGCTCGTTGCTGCGTGCAATTCAAATGACGGCAAGGCCGGAAGTCGCGGAAATGCCAACACGAGCGTAGCGACCGACCAGCAACCGCCTGCGGACGGGATCCCGCGCATCACGCCGGCCGAACTAAAGGCCGAGCTGGACAATGGCGTGGCAGTCGTCGTCGATACGCGATCTCCCGACGCATACAACGCCGATCACATCAGGGGAGCGATCAACGTTCTGGAAGCAACCCTCGACGCGCATCTGAAAGATCTTCCCACCGATAAAAAGATTGTCGCCTACTGTTCTTGACCGGCCGAACATAGCAGCGCCAGTTTGGCGCAGAAACTCAAAGCGAAGGGATATAACAACGTGGCGGCACTGCTGGGTGGAACCGAAGCCTGGAAACGTGCGGGTTATCCGATGGAGAAGAAGTGAAGAGCAGGAGGCAGAAGACAGGAGTCAGAAGTTCGCTTCCTGAGGTTTGAATTCCTGGCGCAGTAATCGGTCGCCAGGGACAAGACAAACAAAGAGGACGCAGGAAGAAGCTTGTTCTTCACTTGCGTCCTTTGCTGTGTCTGCTAGCTTCGAATTTCTAGCTTCGATCTTCTACCTTCTGACTCCTGTCTCCTGACTCCTGACTTCTGTCTTCTCACGTTTGCGGTACGGGCGTCGTCACCAGTGCCGGGATCGGTGTCACGACCCGTCCTGTCGGAACGCATAACACGGGGCATGGCGCGTTGCGTACAACTCTTTCGATTTCGGGACCGAGCGAAGGTGCATGACCAAAGAGCGACGAGTGAACGCTGGTGCCGATGACGATCAAGTCAACATCCTTGTCCGTGGCCAGCCGAACAATCTCTTCGTAAGGCCGTCCCTCGCGAATGTGCGTTTCGGTTCGCTTACCGGCTTCGCTCGACAACCTGGCCATCCTTTCGCTCACGTACTCACGAAAACGCGTCAATGCGGTTCCGCCTGCTTCTGGAAACAGGTCCGACATCTGTTCCATGTAATCGCTGATGACATATGCGATGTGCAGCTCGGCTCCGGTCCGTTGTGCGAACTGCACCGCGACCTGCTCCGCCGCTCTGGCAGAAGGGCGAAAGCTGGTGGCCAATAGCACTCGGTTCAATCGAATCTCTGTGTGGTTACCGCGATGCTCGACGAAGTCGCGTTGAGGCGGTCGAACCGTCAGCACCGGGCACGGGGCCTCCGCGATAATTTCCTCCGCCGTCGATCCCCACAGAGCGCGCGACAAACCCTTTCGACCATGCGTCACCACAGTTACCAGATCGATATTGAAGTCGTGCGCTGCGCGGGCGATCTCCGGAGCCGGTTCGCCTTCGATAATTACTGGTTCGACTTCGAGTCCATCAAGCAGCGGATCGGCCAACAGATCTGCGACATCAGCGCGCAGCTGCTGCAACCATCGTTGTTCGGGTTCGTCAAAAGTATGTTCCGGCAGAGTCAACAAGTTGGCCGGCACGGTCCCGCCCTGCACGCTGAAGAGCACAACGCGCCCGGCGCCTTCGCGCGCCAGCGCCGCAGCATACTTCAAAGCAGCACGCGCATGCGGCGTAAAGTCGGTCGGAAAGAGGATGTTTTTGAATGGAAGCATAAGGAGAAGAACTCAGGACACAGAACACAGGACTCAGGACTCAGGACTCAGGATAAGACGATATCGCATAGGATACACAACTCACGATATAGAACTCAGACCTCAAACGCCGACGGGGCGCCGCTCGTATTCTGTGTCCTGAGTTCTGAGTCCTGTCTCCTGCTTTTTCACATTTTCCCCCACAGCATCAACACACCAATAATAATAAAAGCCACCGCCGCCAGGGTATGCAAAAGTTTTTCAGGCAAATAGTGTCCGAGCAGCGATCCGATCGCTACTCCGATCAGCGACACCAACGTCAGCGCGAGCGCAGCGCCGAGGAAAACTGCAACCGGCGATTTTGTCTGCGCGGCCAGGGTTATGGCCGCCAACTGAGTCTTGTCGCCCATCTCCGCGACGATTAGCAACCCAAATGTGGTCCAGAACGCGCTCCACTTAATCATCGACTACTTCTCCCTGAAATCGAACGCCCATCATCGGCTTAATCCTGGCTAAAGAACTTTGGTCCCCGCGATCCGATCGAAGTGCGGCAGAAAACGAAACCGCGCCAGCTGTGTTTGACGACGCCTGGCCAGCACCGCCAACTCCAGTGCCATTCGTTCCCGTACGCGGCCGCTGCGCTCGCCTACCGCCACCTTTCCGGTGATCCGACGCAAACATTCGCAGATGCTCGAGACGTAAGCCTCGGCGCTGGGTCGCGCGTGTAAGCGAACCACGCCACCGCTCGAGTACTCGAATCGCTCTGTCAAAGGATCCAGGAACGGGTAATCATCACTCAGATCCAAACGCGTCCCACGAAACAGCGCATCGAAGTCTGCTCCCGCGCTCAAGGTCGCGCGCTCAGCGGCTGCGATCAATTCGCCGCTAACCCGCAAAAGCTCCTGCCATTCGCGTTGCTCCGGCGAAAGCTCCTCGTCCGGTTCGCCCGCGAAATCGATCCATCCGATATTTTGTGGCAGAGTTCCGACAGAACCATTCGAGCCCTCGCCTTCGTTGGCATATACACTGACTAATCCGCCCGGTTCGCTCGCGCGCACCAGCAACCTCTGCAACGCGTCGTCGCCTTCAGCTTCGCTTCCGTTTGTATGATCGATCTCTCGCGCGCGCGGCGGCTCTTGCGCATTCAGAAAAACATCGGCTTCGTACTCGACCAGTTGGACATGCACACGGCCGGTGAATTCCCGCTCGCGCAGATAGCGCAGGAGCGCAGCCAAATTCACATATGCTGTGTCCAAGTTCTCGTGCACAGCGCTTGAAGTCGCTTCATTCATCGGTGTTTTGAACTTTAATAGAAAGCGGGAAGACCGGAGTCTAACAAAGCCGGTTGAAGAGCGTCAACGAAACCGTTGGTGTGGGGCGCAACCGATGGAGCGCAGGCGACCGAGCGGCGACCGATCAGCTGCTAACGCTCGTCTACGACGAACTGCGCAAAGTCGCGGCCAGGTATTTCGCTGGTGGGCTAACGAATAGGAGCATACAAAGTCGAGAGCGAGATCGGGCGCGGTGGGATGGGCGCAGTTTATCTGGCGACTCGCGCGGACGATCAATATCAAAAGCGCGTCGCGATCAAGCTAATCAAACGCGGTCTGGACACCGATGAAATCATCCGTCGATTTCGATACGAGCGACAGTTCAGGGTCCCGGTTTTAAAATCTAAAGTCCCAGTTTTAAAGTCCAAAGTCCCGGGTCGCGGCGGACTTGGGACCTTGGACCTGGGACTTTGGTCTCTCAGATATCGAAATACATCCCAAACTCGAGCGGATGCGGACGCATACGCAGCGGCTGGATCTCTTTCTCGCGTTTGTATGTGATCCAGCGATCGATAAGCTGCGGCGTGAAGACATCGCCCTTCAGCAGAAACTCGTGGTCTGCCTCAAGCGCTTTCAACGATTCATCCAACGAACCCGGCAAACTCGGCACGTTCTTCAAAGCTTCCGGCGACAGGTCGTAGATATCTTTGTCGAGTGGCTCACCCGGATCGATCCGATTCTGAATTCCATCCAGTCCAGCCAACAACATCGCCGAAAAAGCCAGGTACGGATTGCATGACGGATCGGGCGGACGAAACTCGAGCCGTTTCTGCTTCGGATTAGTCGAGAACATCGGAATTCGAATCGCAGCCGAGCGATTGCGCGCGGAGTAAGCAAGGTTCACCGGAGCTTCGAAACCCGGAACCAGACGCTTGTAACTGTTGGTCGTCGGCGCCGCGAACGCGACTACCGCCGCAGCGTGCTTCAACAAACCGCCGATGTAGAACCGCGCCATTTCGGACAAGCCGGCATAACCATCGCCGCTGAACAAAGGCTTCTCGTCTTTCCAAAGCGATTGGTGAACGTGCATGCCCGACCCGTTGTCGCCATAAAGCGGCTTGGGCATAAACGTCGCTGCTTTTCCGTAGTCATAGGCAGTATTGCGAACCACGTATTTGAATAGCTGCAGATTGTCGGCCGTGCCGAGCAGTGTCGAGAAACGAAAATCGATTTCGCACTGACCGGCCGTGGCGACTTCGTGATGGTGACACTCGACGTGGATTCCCACCTGGCCAAGCGTAAGCGAAATCTCGGAACGAAGATCGCTGAGCGAATCAGTCGGCGGAACCGGAACATAGCCTTCCTTCGGCCTGATCCGATAGCCAAGGTTTGTCCCGTGAAACTCGTCCGCCGCGCGGCCGCTGTTCCAGTGCGCCTCGTCCGAATCGATTGTGTATCCGGCGGAATTCTGATCGTTATGAAACTTAACGTTATCGAAGACAAAGAACTCGGCTTCCGGACCGAAGAACGCTGTGTCGGCCAGGCCCGTAAACTTCAAATAGCTTTCCGCTCTTGATGCTACCGAACGCGGATCCAGACCGTAGCCTTCTTTTGTTATCGGATCGACGGCATTCGCGATCAGACACAAAGTCGGTTTGTCTGCAAACGGATCCATCCAAAAACGCGTCGACTCGGGAACCAGCAGCATGTCCGATTCATTGATCGCAGCCCAGCCACGCAAACTGGATGCGTCGAATCCAAATCCATCTTCAAACGAATCTTCTGAAAGTTGTTCTATTGGAAAAGTCAGGTGATGCCAGGCCCCTGGCAGGTCCGTAAATCTGACGGAAACGAACTTAGCCCCTTGATCCGAGGCATACTTCAAGGCTGTTTTTGCGTTCATGTAATCTCCTAATATTTGGGAGTGTCGGAGGCTCTTTCCGCGCCGGAAGAATTGCGGTGCGGCCAGTTTTCCGAGTGCTGGAAGGCGTGCGAAGCGCGGCGAACTCCATTAAGGCAGCGCGTAAAAGCTTCGCATTATATTGACCCGCGAGCGAGTGTCAAGCCGGGTGCTGCTTACCCCTTAAAAGTGCTCCTAAACCTCTATACTGCAACCGCTCTTAAACCTTTCTCATGCGTAGCTTTATACCGATCAATCATCAAAAGTGTAAAAAAAATAGTTTTTGACCGACTTCAGATTTTCTGTTACATTTGCGTCCCTAAATGATCCAGCCATGAAAGTCCCCCATGACATTCCGACGGGATGCCTTCGCGTCTCGACGATAGCCAGATCATGCAAGCTGACGGAATTACAAGGTAGGAGACTGCGAATTGACGACGGCCATTGAACAGACGCTCGAAACATATGGTATTGAGAACTGGGGGGCCGGGTATTTCGGGGTCAATCGCAAGGGAAACCTGATTGTTCGACCATCCGAAAACGACGTTCGAACAGCAGATTTGAAGGAAATCATCGACGATCTTCGCCGTCGAGGAATAACCACTCCGGTACTGCTCAGATTTCCACAACTCGTAGCCAGCCAGGTACGAAAACTCCAACGAGCATTTCGAAATTCGATCCGCGAATTTGAATACGAAGGCGCGCACATGTGCGTCTATCCGATGAAGGTAAACCAGCAGCGATCTGTTGTTGAAGAGTACTTGCGCGAAGGGTCGCGATACGATTTTGGCCTTGAAGCCGGGTCGAAAGCTGAGCTTTATGCCGCGTTGGCGATGGAACAGTCGCCCGACAGTTTGCTGGTGCTCAATGGATTTAAAGACAAGGAGTTTATCCAGCTGGCTTTTGTCGGAGCCAAGTCCGGAAAGCGCGTCGTTATCGTCATCGAAAAGCTAAGCGAGCTGGACCACATTCTCGCGCTTGCCGACGAGCATGAAGGCGATAGCGATCTGCCGATGGTCGGAATGAGGGTCAAGCTTTATTCGAAGGGTTCAGGACGTTGGGAAAAATCAGGCGGCGAGGCTGCCAAGTTTGGTCTGACTACCACCGAGATTCTTGAGGTCATTCGCCGGTTGCAGGACGCGGACCGGATGGACATGCTGCGCTTGCTGCATTTTCATATCGGCTCGCAACTGACTGACATCAAGCGAATAAAGAACGCGATGAAAGAGGCGGCGCGCGTCTATGCCAAAGTAAAGAAGATGAAAGCGCCGATCGATTACCTGGACGTCGGCGGCGGAATGGCGGTCGATTACGACGGATCCAAAACCGCATTCGATTCGTCAGCCAACTACACGGCGCAGGAATTCGCGAACGACGTCACCTACACGATCAAGCAGGTTTGCGACGACGAAAACGTGACGCATCCGACGATCATTCAGGAGTCCGGCCGGTTTCTGGCGGCTTATCATGCGATTCTCGTGACCAATGTTGTCGACGAAATCGAAACGGTTGTCGAAGACATAACGCCGATTGAAGTTGCCGAACATGATCCGCAGGTGGTGGTGGAGTTAAGCGACCTGCGCGAAACGATCGGTCCCAAAAACTACCGCGAGTATTACCACGACGCGCTCGAACATCGAGACGAGCTGTTCACGATGTTCAATCTGGGCCTGATCACGCTGGAAGACCGGGCCAAAGGCGAAGTGCTCTTTTGGGACGTCTGCGAACGCGCCGACAAATATGCGCAGCAGGCCAAATACGTGGCCGAAGAATTTGACGATCTGCGCAGGCTTTTGTGCGCCAAGTACCTGACTAACTTTTCTGTCTTTCGATCCGTGCCCGATCACTGGGCGCTCGATCAATTGTTTCCGATTCTGCCTATCCACAGCTTGAACAAAGCGCCAACCGAGTACGCCACGCTTTGCGACATCACGTGTGACTCGGACGGAATCGTCGACAAGTTTGTTGACTTGCACGACGTGAAACAAGTGCTGGAACTACACCCATTGCACAAAGGCGAGCCGTACTATCTTGCGTTCATGCTGGTCGGCGCTTATCAGGAAGTGATGGGCAACAATCACAATCTTTTTGGCGCACCAAATGAAGGCCACATTCACATCGACGATGATGGATACTTGATCAAGAAAGTTATTCGCGGGACGTCTATCGGCGAAGCTGCTGAGCGGGCACGATACGATCGTGGCCAGCTTCATGACGGATTTCGCAGGCAAGTGGCACAACGCGTCAAACGTGGCGATTTAACTGAAGCCGAAGGCGCACAAATTACCGAATTCTACGAGGCGCGGTTCAGCGCTTATACCTATCTCGCAGTGAACGGCGGCGATAACCGCGGTCGTAAATCGTGATCAGACGAAAATTCGATTCCTACTTTGTTTACGATTCACAACTGACTAATTGTTTTTGAGAAAGATGGCGGCACCTCTATGGTAACTCAACGAAAACCCAAAGCCTCGAAGTATCTAACGACGCCGACGCGTCCCGTGCAGGTCGACCGCGACCGTTCGGTGGCGGGTCTGCTGGAGAAGATGGAAGGCACCGGCTTTGGTGCGCGACAATTGGCCGAGTCGCACCGGATTTGGCTCGACATGCTCGGCGACAACACCACTATATTTGTGGCCGGCTCAGGCGCTTTGGTTCCTGCCGGGATGCGACGCTTGTTGGCTTATGTGATCAAGAATCGCTTCGTCGATGTGCTCGTGCTTTCGGGCGCAATCATTTTTCATGATCTGCACGAAACGCTGGGCCGGCATCATTTCCAGGCGCATCCGTCGATGACGGACGCCGAATTGGAAGCCTCGCAGATCAACCGCATGTGGGACCTGTTGGCCAGCGAAGAGGAATATCGCGAAGCCGAAGAATGGGTAGGCGGATTCGCAAACCAGCTCGATCAGACACGTCCGTATTCGACGCGCGAGTTTCTGCATCTACTCGGCCGCGAGTTGGCTGAGATCGCTACCGAAGACGGCGTGCTGACCTCTGCTTACAAAGCGCGAGTTCCTGTTTTTTGCCCGTCCATCGCGAACAGCGCGATCGCGATCGGCATAGCTGCTTCACGGTTTGAGAAGAAGAATAATTTTCAATTTGATCTGATACAGGATGTGCTCGACATGACTCAGATCGCCGCGAGATCGCGAGTGTCCGGCGTACTTAACCTCGGCGGCGGAACTAGCAAGAGTTTCATCCAGCAGATGGAAGTCGCAACCAACATCGTCAAGACACCTGCGCGTGGACATAAGTACGCGATCACGATTGCCACCGATGCACCGCATCCCGGCGGACGCTCAAATGCTACGGCCAACGACGATTCGCTGATATATGGAAAGCTCGCGCGCGGAGCTCATACCGCTTATGTAAATTGCGACGTGACGATCGCGCTTCCGATTCTGGTAACGGCGCTCTCGCAAACTGCGGCAAAGTATATGAAGGGTCGCAAGCGCCCGAACTTTACGTTTGCGGGAAGAGATTTGATGATTGAGGTTCCATAGGAACCTGGCCTTAGGCTTTTGGTCTTTGGTCTTAGTAGTAAGAGCCACCTGAGCATCAAGCGGTCCTTTCAAGGCCCGCATGACGCTTCGGTGGCTTTATCTTTCAGCACTCACTGTTGCTACGGTAATGGTGCAGTCTTAATGTTCTTTGCGACCGATTGGTGAAGTACGAAGAACGAACCACGAAATGCACGAAAAGAGAAAGCAAAATCACACGAAACAGCGAGCTTGATTATTTCGTGTGATTTCGACGCGTCTTCGTGCCTTTTCGTGGTTCGTACGCTCTGTTCAGCATCAGGTGAAGCGGGAATCAAACTGCACGATTACTTTAGACTGACTACTGGCTCCTTCCTTTAGACTCTTGTAGACTTTGCTTATGACTGAATCAGCTTCGCTACCCATGAACTTCGGCGGGATCGACGAAGAAGAATTTTCTGACCTTGAACATTCGCGTGTGATCGTCTGGCCCATCTCTTACGAAGGGACGGTTTCGTACGGCGGGGGAACAGGCCTCGGCGCGCGAGCCGTAATTGATGCTTCGCGAAACATGGAGCTCTACGACGAAGAGACCGACGCGGAGGTTTACAAGGTTGGAATTCACACGGTTGACGAATCTCCGTCGATCGATCCGCCGGAAGCGATGATGGAATCGCTGTACGGTCGAGCCAAAGAGTTAGTCGAAACCGGAAAGTTCGTGACGATGATTGGCGGCGAACATTCCGTCAGCGCTCCTGTCATTCGCGCGCACGCGGAGCGTTACGGCAACCTGTCGGTCTTGCAAATCGACGCTCACGCCGACCTTCGCGACACCTACGACGGAACTCCGCATTCGCACGCATCGATCATGGCTCGCGTCGTTAAAGACATGCATATCCCGTCCGTTCAGGTTGGCATTCGCTCGATTTCAGCCGATGAAGCACGCGTGATCGATCAACTACCGACGCGAATTTTCTGGGCAAAAGATATTGTTGGAAAGACGGATTGGTGGGACGACGCAGTCGATGGACTCACCGAAAATGTTTACCTGACGATCGACATAGACGGGCTGGATCCCTCCCTGGTTGCACAGACCGGCACGCCGGAGCCTGGCGGGCTCGGCTGGTACGAAACAGTCGGGCTGATTCGCACGCTTGCTCGCAAACGTCGCGTGGTTGGAATGGATCTGACTGAGTATTCGTTTGTGGAAGGATTCGACGCTTCGGCTTTTCTTTGCGCCAAGCTGATCTACAAATCGCTGGCGTTTATCTTTGAGGGCGAGACACCCCACGTGCGAAGGGCGCAAGCCTAGAGTCCCAGGTCTGCAAGTGTGAACTTGAGGCCTGGGACTTTAAACTCCTGGGACTTTAGACTTGGGGATCTAGGACTTTGGACCTGGGACCTAGATCTTCAGCACGCCGTTTTCCACCAGCACTCTCCCATCCACTTTGACCGTGCTTCCCGGCAGAAATCCCGTCCATCCGTATGAAATCTTGTTATCCCCGCCGGCCCACGAGTTATTGCCAGTGCCCACGGTCACCGAACCCGCCGGAACCCAATTTCCCAGTTTGCTTCCGGCCGCCAGTTTGACGTTGGGATTTATTCCCAGATCGACAAATCCGAAAATCTCTTTTCCTTCGCCGCGCGCGTCGTAGTCGGCCTTAAATGCCTCGTAGCCCGGCCCCGATCCTGTCATCGACGTTATCTTCCCGCCGGCAAACACCAGCGTCACGTTTGTCATTTCCTTGCCTTCGAAGTAGTCCTTGTCCACAACAACCTTTCCCTCCGCAGTTCCGGGAACCGGCGTAATTGCGACTTCGCCTGCGGGCAGAAAAACTGTGACGAAGGGGCTTCCCTGCGTCACATCATCGGCCGAGATCACGCCGTCGCTGACATAAACCGGCCGGCCCTGGATTCGCACTTTCAAATCGGTGCCGTTGGGATTCGTGATGTGAACTTCGTTACCCGCGATTGCTGCTTTCACTTGTTCTGCTTTCGATTGCAGACCGGTGTAATCCACATTTACGCCATCCCAGAAGGTCTTTGAAAGATCGTCGAGCGACATGTCGAATCGCTTTGCCCGCCAGTCGGTGGGATAGAGCCCGTTCCCGATATCCACCGTACGCACGTTGTTCTTTTGCAGCTTTTCTCCAATCGGTTCGAAGGCCTTCCCTCGTGCGGCGAGTCGCGCCGGAGGAACGCCGGCCAACAAACCTTCCGCCTCGTTGCTGTCTACGTTGATCCGGACGTTGGCGAGATCAGCCAGCTTCATAGCCAGGAGAGGAGATTGCGAGTCGTACTTTTCGGGCACCTCCGCGAACGACCTCTTTATCATGCGATCGCTGTTAAGCGTCACCAGCGGAAACGCGCCAAGCTTTTCCACGTTGATGGCTATGTTCTCGAGCAGTTCCTGATCGCGAGTTCCTCCGGAAATGAGCACGATGTCGTTCTCTTTCACACCCGCGCTCTGCGTGACAATCCGCAGCGCCAGCTGTTCGAGATCAGTCGGTGCTTTTTTCTGCGTTGCTGACGAGTCGGGAGTCGCGGCCGGAGAACTGGTCGTCTGGGAAGTGGTCGTCCGCGTCTGCGGCGCCTGGCAGGAGGCCAATGTTATCCCTACCGCGATGTAGACGGTGATGATAAGAAGACGTTTCATGGAGTACTCCTCGGAACGATTTTTAGTGGATCGGAAAGCAAGCCGCTTTTATGACAAACCCGACCACAAGTCAACGATATGTCCGACAAACTTTAGAAACTTCTGAACAAGCTACCGATGGAGCCTTCAATAGCTCATTCAAACTTCAACCCGCGGCCACTGATACTGTTTCGACCAGTTTAGAAACTCGTTTACTCGTCGATAGTTTTCATCCAGCCATTTCTTTACATCCGGATCGCCGCTTCGGCGGCTGATGTAGTAATAAAACGGCTCGACGTAGTTCTTCTCTTTCATCTCGCCGAAATAAGGAATGTAGTAGGCCCAAACAAATTTGGAAGGCTTATCTCTTGAATTCTGCTCGGACAGGATCGCGAAGAAAGTTTGAAACTGCTCAACGGCGAGTTGCGCTTTTGTCTTGCCCTCATTTCCTTCCAGAGAGTCTGCGGCCTTGGATAACCCGAGAGCGAACTCGGCCGGCCCGAAATCGCCTTCGTCCTTTTTGCTCGACATGCCGATGACGATATTGATTTGATTATCCTTGCCTTTGCTAACCCCGGCCTGCAGGATCGCCATGAGAGTTTTGTAGGCTACGTCCGAGCGCTCGGAGTTCGGCTCGAGAACAAGGAAGCGACTCAAGGCAAGCAAAGCCGGTATTTTGTAGTCTTCCAAATAAAAGAGATTGCCAAGCGAGTAGTGGCTGCCCGCGTGATTCGCGTTTAGCGACACAGCCTTCTTGAAGCTCTTTCTGGCCTCCGCCAGCTTCCTGCTATTCGCATAGGTTATCCCCAGATTGAAGTGAAGAAGCGAGGCATTCGGCATAAGCTTGATGCCTGCCTTGTAGACATCAATTGCCTTCTCTGCCTGTCCGAGAAGGTCGAGAGAGTTTCCAGCTAACAAATAAAAGCCCACGCGTAACTCGGACTTGTACCGCGCTCCGCGATATGCAATTTCGAGACTCTGTTTATGGTCCTGCTTTTCCGAATAGGAGTATCCCATTTCATAAATCGCTTCGACATTATGCGGATTCTCTTTTAGTACTTCTTCGTATTTCCTGATCGCGCCATCGTAATTTTTGTTGTCATGCAACACTATGCCTTCTCTAATCAACCGGGCTTGATCCTCGGTTGATGCAACCGGAGTCAATTTCGGCGATTCAATTTGAGCGGCGACGGCAAGACTCGCGCACAAGATGATCGATAGGACCAGACTGGCTTTTTTCAACATATGGATTCTCTTGTCCGACAAACTTTAGTTTGTCGCCTGATTTCATTAGAGTTCAATTTTTCGCCTGTGTTCCACAAACGTCAGAACCTCTTATGTCATCGACAAGCTAAAGCTTGTCGGACATTTTCGCACGTTTCAGAAACTGCGGCGGCTTGCGCATCTTCGTCGCCTGCTCAAAAGCATAAGCAAGTCTCAACAACGTCGGCTCGCTGAACGCCGCTCCGAAAAACGAAATTCCAACCGGAAGTCCGCGTACATACCCCGCCGGCACGGTTACATGCGGATAGCCCGCCACCGCCGGCGTGGTTGAAGTTCCGCCGGTAAAGTGATCGCCATTCAGCAAGTCCGTCGTCCACGCGGGCCCTCCAGTTGGCCCCACAATCGCATCAAGTCTATGTCTTCGCAGAGTTGCGTCAATCCCCTCCGCTCGCGACATGCGATGGTTCTTTGCCAGCGCGGCGCGATACCTGGGACTCGTTAGCGGGCCTTTCTCCTGCGCCCTGACAAAGAGTTCCTGGCCGAAGAAAGGCATCTCCCGGTCTTTGTTTCGCTCGTTGAAATCGATCAGCTCCTTAAGTGAATGTACCTCGACACCCGGTCCCCGTCGCCGCAGATACGCATTCAGATCCGCTTTGAATTCGTAGAGCAGAACTTCGAATTCCGATTCGTCAAACTTGCCATGGGTCGCGATGTCGGCCGGATCAACGATCGTTGCTCCCGATCGTTTCATCCGGGCCAGCGCGTCTTCCATCAATTTGTCGACAGCGTCGTTGAAGCCGAACGACTTTCGCGCTACACCGATCCGCGCACCGCGTAAGCCGTCGGCTCTCAAAAACTGGGTGTAATCCGCTTTAGCTTTGCCCGCTCCGGCGCGCGTCACCGCGTCGTCAGCATCCGCTCCGATCATCGCATTCAGCAGAATGGTGGCGTCGGTCACCGTGCGCGCCATTGGTCCCGCTGTGTCCTGGCTGTGCGCGATCGGAATAATTCCCGTGCGGCTGACCAGGCCCAGGGTCGGTTTGATTCCGACAAGTGAATTCGCGGAAGACGGACAGACAATCGATCCGTCGGTTTCAGTTCCCACCGCGACGACGCAGAGATTAGCGGCTGCCGCCGCGCCTGATCCCGAACTCGACCCACACGGGTTTCGATCGAGCGAGTATGGGTTCTGTGTTTGGCCGCCGCGCGCGCTCCAACCACTGCTGGAATGCGTGGAGCGAAAGTTCGCCCATTCGCTCAGATTCGTCTTTCCCAAAATGACCGCGCCCGCGTCGCGCAGTTTTTTGACGATGAAAGCATCGCTCGACGGCTTCGAGCTAACCAGCGCCAGCGAGCCCGCCGTGGTTTTCATCTTGTCGGATGTGTCGATGTTGTCTTTGATCAATATCGGAATGCCGTGCATGGGCCCACGCGATCGCCCTGCTTCACGTTCCTTGTCGAGCGTTTCCGCGATCGCGAGCGCATCCGGATTGACTTCGATTACCGATCTGAGTTCCGGTCCGCGCTTGTCAATTTCTTCGATCCTCTCGAGGTAGCTCCGTGTGATCGAATGCGAGTTGAGTCTTCCGGCATTCATCGCGGTGCGCAACTCGGCTATCGTGACTTCCGAGTACTCAAATTCTTTCACGGGCGATGCGGTCCTCGCGTTACGTTCAATTGACGCGCTTGCCGATCCGGCCAGTAGCAACGTGCCACCGGCAATAGTCGCTTGAAGAAAATCTCTACGGTTCATGATTCGAATCTCTCTTGAATGCGTTTACTACACTCCCAGAGGGAGGGTAGCGGGTCATTTTGAATTCCCTTGAATTCAACGAAGCGGAAAAGAGGGTTCCCCGCAAAGGCGCAAAGATGCAAAGGTGTTGAGATTTACTTATCTTTGCGGATTTCTTTGCGCCTTTGCGTCTTTGCGGGAACCTGTATTCCTCGCCACATTCGAAACTGACCGATTACGAGAGGGGAGGGGAGTCTTGCCACAACACGAAAAATGCATCTGCCGTTCGGGTGCGGTAGAATGCTGCGACTCTGCTGGAACTCTAGGGAGAAAATATGGATCACCGAGACAGAATTGTTCAGGCGATTTACAAAGCGGTAGACGAATTGAATAAGCAACTGCCCGCAGGAACCAGTCTGGAGAAATCGCCGGAGGCGACATTATACGGTAAGTCCAGCAAACTGGAGTCTCTGGATTTTGTGACGTTTATTATGGAGGTTGAGGAGAAAGTTAACGACGAATTCGGCACCAACGTAATGATTACCGACGAAAATTTGTTGTCGAAAGAGAAGAGCCCGTTCTCTACGCTTGGAACTCTGACTGAATACCTCGACGAAGTTTTGAGGAACGCGCAAGCGGTCTGAACCATCCAGGAACTGCCCTGGAGTACCCGTCAAATGCCAGCCAACAAAGCCGCCATCAAAGCTATCCGGTCCTATCTACCCGCGGGAAAACTGACAAACGAACAACTCGCAAAAGAATTGCCGGATCTGGATGCTGACAAGATCCTGGAAAAGACAGGCATTGCCGTGCGATCAATCGCTGGACCAAACGAATGCGCGTCTGATCTGGGTGTCGCAGCCGCCCAGCACCTTTTTGAAAGCGGCGCGTGCTCGCCGGCGGGCATAGACTTTCTGCTCTTTTGTACGCAAAGCCCGGACTACTTTCTTCCGACTACCGCTTGCACGATGCAGGAACGTCTCGGATTGCGAACCGATTGCGGCGCGATAGATTTCAACCAGGGTTGCTCCGGATATGTCTACGGGCTTTCGCTGGCGAAGAGTTTGATCGAGACAAACCTCGCGCGAAACGTACTGCTGATAACCGCCGACACGTACACAAAGTTTATCAACCCGAGGGATCGGACCAACCGCACACTGTTTGGCGACGGCGCTGCCGCAACGCTGGTCGGCGTAACTGATTCGGAAACTGAAATGATCGGTCCGTTTGTTTTCGGAACCGACGGCCGCGGCGCAGAGCAGTTGATCGTTCCAGCCGGAGGGTTGCGCCGGCCGCTTGATAGCGACGCGCAGATCGAACGCGAAGACGACAAAGGAAACTGGCGTTCGGATAGCAATCTCTTCATGAACGGCGGCGAGGTTTTCAATTTTACGCTTCGCACCGTGCCGGCGACGCTTGAAAAGCTGCTTGAGAAGAGCGGGCGATCGCTCGATGACGTGGACTTTTTCATCCCGCATCAGGCGAACAAGTTTATGTTGGATCGGCTGCGCGGCCGACTGAAGATTCCGGCTGAGAAGTTTTATGTCGATATGCAGAACTGTGGGAATACAGTCTCGTCGACGATTCCGATAGCGTTGGAGAATGCGTTGGCACAGGGGCAGGTAAAGGCCGGAGACAATGTTGCGTTGATCGGATTCGGTGTTGGTTATTCCTGGGCTGCGACGATGATAAGGATTTAGAGCGGTAGAAAACGGCAATCAGCGAGTTTCGTGTTGATGGTTCTTGGTTTTTTCGTATGCTTCGTGGTTCGGTTCTCCTTCTCCCATTAAGCACGCGAAGTTTGGACTAGACAGGCAACGAACCACTAAACAACACGACGGAAAACGAAATCACACGAACGTGGCTGCTACATTGAACCAGCCTCCTGCGCTATCAGAATCAAATGAGCATCGGAGACATAGCCAGAAAATTCTTGTCGGCCGATACAGTCGCTTCGCTTTCGCGCGCGAAGAAGAAGCTTGAACGAGCGAAGGTCTCGCGTTTGCCGGCCCTGACGGAAAGCGACTTCGCGAAGATACTCGCCGACGATCTGCGTTTGAAACTCGGCGACACTGTCTTTGTTCACAGCTCGATCGATCGGCTCAACCTGGACTTCCCGTTCTATCGAATTCTATCTCTGCTAAGAAAAACGATCGGCCCACAAGGCACGATTCTGTTTCCGACTTATCCCAACCATCGCATCTCGTCGTACGAGTACTTGCGCGAGGGACATGTTTTCGATGTGCGGCGAACTCCTTCGTACATCGGGCTTCTAACCGAGTTTGCAAGACGCCAACGCGAGGCGCGGCGAAGTCTTCATCCAACCAAGTCGGTTTGTGCTCTCGGGCCGCTGGCTGAAGAGCTGACCGCGACCCACCATCAATCGCCGTATCCGTACGATGTTTGCAGTCCTTACTACAAGCTTGTCGAACATAACGCGAAGATCATCGGCCTGGGCGTCTGGACATTCAATCTCTCGTTTGTCTATTGCACGGACGATGCTTTGAAAGAGGCCGGGCCGGTGCGGACGTATCATACTGAAACCTTCGCGGCTCAGTGTGTGAACTACGAAGGCGAAACGAAATTGGTTGAAACGTATGTTCACGATTCGCGGATTGTAGATACGCACGACGTGCCGCGATACATGAAGGAGAATATCCCGACCGACGTTTGCGAGGATCTTGTATTGAACGGAATGAAATTTTTCCGGGCTGATGCAGCGCCGCTGTTCAAGACAATGCTGCGGCTGGCGAAGGAAGGAACGACGGTTTACCCGCGGTCCGTTTACCGAGATGCATTGGCGCTCAAGTCATAAGAACCTCGCAGTCAGGAAGGGGACCCTGTCCCCGCTCTGGTAACAATAATTTCAGATGTGAATGAAAGAACTAAGGAGCAGGGACAGGGTCCCCTTCCCGACTGCATGCTGATTATCTTGAGTAGCTTTTCAGAGATTGAACTTCCATGAAAGTCAGCGGGGCAGGGTCCCCTTCCCGACTGCGAGGTTCTCGACGGTTGGGTATTCGTCACCGCCCCTTGAGGCGAATCTCGAACTCGCCTGACTTCAACTTCTCCGCCAGTCCGCTCAGCGTCACGAACTCGATGTCTTCATCGCGCGACGCTCTCTTCAGAAAACTCTCGATCGGCGAATAATCGTCCATGTACTTCGAATGGTTGGTCAACACCACCGGCACCCGTTTTAAACCCGTCGCCGCGGCGCTGCTTCGAATCGAGTCAAACATCTCATCCACAAACGAGTGGTTGAGGCGGCTGAAATCCGACGTCAGATGTTTTCCGTTCAAACAGGGCTTGATGGCCTTGTCGTAGATCATCGCAAACTTTGACGAGCGCCCCACGCTCGCCCATTCCTGCTGTGCGTAGGTGTCCGACTGAGCGACGCCGTTCTGACCTTCACGTTTCTTAAACTTCCGCGTCGTCTTATCCCAGCCGATCGAAAGCACCTGTTTGAAAACCTCGTGACGCGAGCCGTAGAAATGATGAATCGGAACGCAAACGATTTTCTCGCGCTTTTCAGACACACGCCGCGCGTCATCCATTCGCGGATAGAACGGCAGGAAACTCTCTTCACAGTCCGTATAGTCCAACTGCAGGTTTCGCGTGTCGACCCGCAATCCGCCAACGATGCTGGTGTCGAGCTCGATTCCGAGCTGGACCAGCAGATCAAGCATGTGCGGCGACGGCGCGATGCTGAGCGAACCCGCGCGAAACGCGACGCAGCGATACTCCGGATCGATCGGCTTTAGAAGTCTCTCCAGATATTCCTTGCCCGCGACGAGCATCGCCAGCGCTTCCGCCGGCTCGAACTTCAGAATCGACCAATCTCCGTTCAGCCGCCAACGGCCCGACTCGTATTCCGCTTTTGCCCACTGCGAATGAATGTGAAGCTGAACGTCGTGGCCTTTACGAAAAGCCTCGAACACACTTTCGTCCCACCCATCCGCCAGAGATCGCAACTCCGGATGACGATCCTGATGCTTTCTGAATGCGAGCTGCTGCATCATCTCGGCATTGAATGTTCCACGAACTCCGTGTTTGTCGTAGAGATCGGCCAGCCGCCGCATCGGTTCGAACTGGATCTTCTCGATATCGCCCGATCCGTCGCCGCGTAGTTCCCAGTCATCAGTCAATGCTATGTAAATTTTCGGAGTCACTTGATTCTCACGCCAGCCATTCCAAAACGTCGTCGCCGGTCCGGTTCGTGCCTCCTACTACTTTTATGAAGTAGTCCTCGAGCGACAACGGACCCGCAATCCGTTCACCGTTACCGTCGACCAAGATCCCGTGTCGGAGGTCATCGAGCGTTCCCGAGGCAACCAGCCGGCCTTCCGAAATGATGGCGATGTCGGTGCAAAGCCGCTCGACGATTTCCAGCACATGCGAAGTTAGAAACACGGTCAAGCCGCGAGCGGTTAGCCGCGAAAGCAAATCTTTCAGAGTTCGAGACGCGATCGCGTCAATTCCTTCGAACGGCTCGTCCAGAAACAGAATCTCGGGCCGATGAATCAGTGCGCAGGCGAGCGAGAGCTTTTTCTTCATCCCGTGCGAGTATTCGACGATCAGCTTGTCGGGTTCGGATTCCAGCTCCATCAAAGTCAGCAGTTCGGTAGTGCGCTCAGCGATCGCGTTGCGGTCGACTCCGTACATTCGTCCGGTGAACGTCAGCATCTCGGCGCCGGTCAATCGCTCGAACAGGTTTAGGTCTTCAGGCACCACGCCGATGCGACGTTTGACTTCAATTGTGTCTGTTTGAAGATCGCGGCCAAGGACGCGGATCCGCCCGGCAGTCGGGGCCAACAACCCGGTCAGCATCTTGATTGTGGTGGATTTGCCCGCGCCGTTCGGGCCAAGGAAGCCGAAGAACTGGCCGCGGCGAACCTGCAGGCTGATTTGATCTACGGCAGTGAAACTTCCAAAGCGACGTACCAGTTTGTCGGTTTCGACCGCGAGGTCGGCTGGTTCCGACGAGGGTGCAATGGACATGTCACTGTTTGTACGCGTACTGGAAATCAGCGTCAAGCGAGAGGGGGAAGGAGCGGTGTCCGACAAACTTTAGTTTGTCGTTGACGTCGAAAATTGAACTCTGTGTAAGTCGACGACAAACTGAAGTTTGTCGGACATCGGTTTCGCGCTTCGCGCTCACTGCAGGCGAGCCGCCTGCGCTCCATCGAGTTCCATCACCCCAGCAACAACGGCCGCGCTTGATCCGCGCGGACATGCGCCGGAAAATCCCGGTGCGTACTCATCAAGAACGCGTTGCTGCTCGCGCTGAGCGCGTTTCCGTGTGTCGCCTCCAGCCGAACCAGCCGGCTAAAGAACGACGCGCCATAGTAATAACCGTCCTTCAAACTCAACAGCACATCCGCCGTGTGGCCCACGCGCGTTGCATGAAGCGATTCGTAGACGTTCGCGACGGCGTCCGGATAGACGTGATTCGCTGTGCGAGCGAACCACGCATGATCCGGCGCATAGCCGTTCTCGTTTATCAATTTCGCGTCGGCCAGCGCCTTAACCACAGCGCCGAGCCTGAGCGGATCGCCGGTCAATTGTTCGTATCGATACAGGTTCGACGTACCGTCGCTCTTCCGTCCGATCCGCGCGGTTCCGCTCGCGCCTTTCACCATCACCGCGTTTTCATCTCCTTCGCGATGAACCGCGAAATCGACTCCTTCGAGCGAGACGAGAACGTCGGCGAGTAACGGGATGTCTTCTTCGATCCCGCAGTACAACGCCACGTAACCGCACAAGCCAAACGCGGGAATCACCACGCTGTGCCGCGCTCGCTTGTCCAGGTGATCCTTGATGTCATAACCGTAACGCATCAAATGAGTCTGAAGATGAACACGACGATTCTCTTCCAGATTCATTCCGTGATCCGAGAAAAGCACGATCTCTGTTTCGGCACCGCACCACTCGAGCATTTCGGTCAGGATACGATCGAGCGATTGCAACGCCACGTCGATTCGTTTGCGGCCGCGTATGTGGAGCAAACCGTCCGTGCCCTTTAGAAAAGCGAAGTAGTCCCGATCCTTTGGCGCCTGGCGAAACCGATCGCGGAATCGTCGCATGTCCGCCTGCCAAATCGTCTCCGGCGCCACGTAAACCAGATATTCGAAAGCCAGTGGCTCCTGATAATCCAGCCGGTCCATGTATGACGAAGGGATTTTGTCGGGCGTTCGGCGGCCGATGTACTTGCGCGCGCCGCCTCGCAGTTCGCGGCTTGTCCGATCAAAATAAAGGCTCTCGTAACCGAGCGGCGGCGACGCTTCGAACATGCACGAGAGCGCCACGTTGGTCATAGTCGGAAAAGGCGAAAGCAATTTCGACGGCGACGAGAAGGCTTTGAACAACCCGCGCTCCTTCGCTGCGTAGGTGACTTCGTGAGGCACGCCGTCCAGACACAACAGCAATCTTCGCGGGCGTCCACGCCCGGCTCCGTTTTGTGATGTGCTGCGGCTGTTGGGTTCGTGCAATTTCGAGTTTGTGTCTTCCATTAGCGGTTCTCATTTTTCATCAAGCCGATATTCACCGGCAGGTAGTGAGCTATTTTGCAATTTAAGTGAGTATCCATAAAAAGAAGGAATCTCCCGCAAAGGCGCAAAGGCGCCAAGTCGTTGAGCGATGGCCAACCTTCTGAAATCTCTTTGCGCCTTTGCGCCTTTGCCGGAACCTGTTTTTTTCGTCGCGATATTCGAAACGGGCCCGTTATCTTCTGGCGACATCACTTGCTCTTCATCTTAAAAGGTTCGCGCATTCCGTTCTTTGCGTCCTCGTGCGAACCGTAAATATCCGGTCGCACCAGAACGATTCGATACTGCGCCAGGGCTTCGTTTCGCTTGCCGGCCAGATCGTACGCTCGTCCCGCGTGCAGTCGCGCCATGGTAGCCAGGTTCGGTTCGGCCCTCGCAACCGTGGCGGCGGCCACGAACTGCGTGGCGGCCTGATCAGATTGTCCGGCGACGAACAAGGCCTCGCCATAACGGTAGTGAATCAGGTCCATCGATCGCGCGGCGGTATCCCGCGTTGTGCGATCCTTCAGTAGCCCGTCGAAGATCGCGATCGCTTCTCGTTCAGCGCCCGAAGCAGCCGCGGCATGATTTGCTTCGCGTTCCATCGCGGCCTGGGTCACAAGCGCGTCGGCAGCTTCCAGCTTGAACAGATAGTTCCGCGGGTAGCGTTCCGACAGCTCGCGCGAAAATGCCAGCGCTTCGGCGTATCGCTTCTCGCGTTTGTACAAAACGATCAGAAGTGCCTTGGCGTCGTCACGCGCCCATCGACCCTCTTTGGCGACGCGCTCCAGCGTCTGAAGACCTCGCTTTTTGGATCCACGCGCGCCCGTGACGCTGGCGACGACCTTCACCATCATCGGCAATCCGCCGACGATGTAATCGTAAAGCCCGATCGTCAGCTCGGCGTCATGAAAATTCGGATCGAGCTTTATCACGTCGCGATGTCGATCGACGCTGCTCGAGCCGTCGCCAAGTGCGGCGATGAATCGGCGCTCGACGGCGGTGGCAAAAGCTGCCTTCAAACCTTCTGTCGCTCCCAGGAAATAGAGCGCCTCGACGTCCTGCTTGTTCTGCCTCAGCCGGGCGCGGGCCAACTGCGCCGCTTGCCTGGTCAACGCACGAAACTGCTCGACAGTCTTCGGATTCGGTTTGTCTTCGGCGGCTTTGAAAAACGACTCGGAGTTGTAGAGCGACGCCTGCAATCGACGCGATTCGTTCAGCGTCTCGGCCCAGAGCGTCGCGGCCAGGAACTGCGGGCCGGCCGGGTGATCCGGATAAAGCCGCGCTATCTCGTTGAAATTTTTTCGCGCCGTTTCGTAATCGAGATTGTAGAGCGCGGCGAAACCCGCATCGCGCAGTTCTTTCAATCGCGAACTCGCGGCGTCTTTCGTCGAAGCAGCAGCCGCATTGGGCTCTGTTGCAGGGGAGGTTTGCGCGTGGGTCGCGGTCGACGCCACGAGCATCCCAAAGCAAAGAAGAACCACAAACCGTTTTCGAATCGACATAATAATTGCCTCTCAAATGCTTATTTATTATTTGCGCCGGGTTTGCTTGCTGGTTCCGGCTCCGTCTTAACGCCGGCGCGAAGTTTCGTCAAGCGTTCGACAATGCGCGTGGCCATCAGCGGAGCGCCGTCGCCACCGCCCCACGCGTAGACTTTTCCGGCCGCGATCACAACACCGGTTCGCTGGTGACGAATGGAAAACGGAAACTCCCAGGTCAAAGCGACGTGTTGGATATCAAGAATAAGGTCGGCCACGCCTCGATCATCCACAAACGTGAGGTTCCAGGCTGTGAACTCGTTCCTCTTTTTCAGCTCGTTGAGGAGCTGAACGGATTTGAAAACGCTGCTGTTCGAGTCCAGATAAATGGTCTTTGAAGACATCAAGAGCGTGCCCGGATCGGTAACTTTCAGGACTTCGGAGCCGGGACCAGCGGGTCGCAACGGGGTCGTCGACCGTTGCGGAACTGCAACCTGCGGCATCGGCGCGAGCGGCGTGGTGGAAACCTGCAGCGCGGGTATAGCCTGATTCATCTCGGTGGTTCGGGGCGAGACGCTGGTCAGATAGGTGGCGAGCGGAATCGAGCGCAACATGCCCGAGACATGATGTACCGGCAACGCATAATTACGACTTTGAGCCTGTGCCGATGGCGCTATCAAACCAAGCGCGCGACCGTAGACATCAACGATCACACCACCTCTTGCCTGAACTGCGGGCGGTTGAGTGAACTTCAAAATCCGAAAGCCTTCGCCGGCTCCTGGAATTTCATCGACGAGACTGATCGCGCTCAAGACACCAGCCGATTCGGCTATGCTTTGCCCGCCTGAGCTATAAACCGCTTTGACCTGCATGCCGATTACTGAGTCATCTATGGCTCCTATCGCGGTCCATGCGATTTCTGCCGCGGGAATTCGCAAAACCGCAACGTTACGACGCTCGTCGTAAGAAACGACTTCAACCTTGTCATAGACTTCGCCGTTGGCCAGCCGCACCTGGATCTCGTTAGCACCTCGAACCAGATCATACGCAGTCAGAAGTATTCCATCGCTGCGCACACTGACGCCTGAACCAACAACTTCAAATCGGGAATCGGCGCTGCGAACCGAAATTGTGACGATTGCTGTCGAGACACGCCTGACTGCTTCGTCCTGTGCTGAGGCTTGTGGACATAGCAACAGAACCAGAGAAAATCCCAAAATCGCAAAAACAGATCTTAAAAGCATATGTCGCCTCTAAACTTTCTTCTCCCGCCGGCTAAAACTTTTCGTGTGTTTCGTGGGTCGCCCTTTCGTGTGATTCGTGGTCTATCCGTTCATGTTCCGTATCGAGCCGTTAATGAGAACAAAAGCAGGGACCACGAAACACACGAAATCGGAACGAAATCACACTAAGATAAAAACCCGACCTGCTCTTGCCGGACGCTCATTTTCCTAATTCGTGAAGCACTCCAGGTACTTAACACCAGCTCCAGTGTTGAAGAGCACGATGCGCTCGTCATGTTTGACGTCGCCGGACTCCAGAAGCTTTTTCAGCGCTGGCAAACACGCGGCGCCTTCGGGCGCGACAAAGATTCCTTCGCTGGCTCCTATCTCTCGAACGGCTGCGATCAGCTCTTCGTCAGAAACCGCTACCGCTGTTCCGCCTGACTCGCGTATCGCATCCAGAATCATAAAGTCACCAATCGCGCGCGGAACGCGCAGACCCGATGCGACTGTAGCCGCGTTTTCAAACTCTTCCGCGAAACGCTTTCCTTCCTTGAATGCTCGTACGATCGGCGCGCAGCCACTGGATTGCACCGAGACCATTCGCGGTCGCTTAGGTCCGATCCATCCCATGGTTTCCATCTCTTCAAATGCTTTCCACATTCCGATCAATCCGGTGCCGCCGCCGGTCGGATAAATAATGACGTCGGGCAGTGACCAGTCGAGTTGTTCGGCCAACTCGTAGCCCAGTGTCTTCTTGCCTTCGACTCGGTAGGGTTCCTTTAAAGTCGAAACATCGAACCAGCCTTCGGCGTCCTTGCGGCGCGCCACTTCTGCGCCGCAATCTGTTATCAAACCATCCATCAAAGTCACGTGCGCTCCGGTTTGCTCGCACTCGACTATGTTTGCGCGTGGGGTGTCGTGAGGCATAAAAATGTACGCTTCCATTCCGCCGCGTGCCGCGTACGCCGCCAGCGCCCCGGCGGCGTTTCCGGCCGATGGCACAGCCAGCTTCTGCACGCCCAGCTCTTTCGCCATCGACACCGCGGTTGTCATTCCCCGGGCTTTGAAGCTCTGAGTCGGGTTCTGCGACTCGTCCTTGATCAGCAGATCACCTCGAAGGCCAAGACGCTGAGCAAGCCGTGGAGCGTTCAAAAGCGGCGTCCAACCTTCGCCGAGAGTCACCAGGTTTTCGTCGTTCCTGACGGGCAAGACTTCGCGGTAGCGCCAAAGATCTGCGCGGCGGTTGGGGAGCGATTCTTTTTTCAAAGTGCGGCTTGCGCTTTCCAGGTCATAGCGCACCAGTAACGGTTTTCCGCACGCCGTGCAGAGGTTTTGCAACCGCTGTGCCTCGTGTCGCAATCCGCAGGCTGCGCATTCAAGATGCGTCACATACATGGTTTGTTAAGGTTTCCTTTCGAGAAGTTGTACGGGCGCATGATAACGCCAAGCGAATCTATACGTCAGGTGGAGTGTTTCGATGGCAGTTGAAAGCCTGAGCGGGGCAAACGACGTTTCACGCAAAGGCGCAAAGACGGGCACGCGCAAAGACGGGCACGCGCAAAGACGCAAAAGGGAAAGCAATCATAAACGCTCTCTTTGCGCCTTCTGCTTTATGTTCCTTGCGCCTTTGCGTGAAACGTCTTTTCCTCACCCACTAATCACCATCTTTGCGCCTCCGCTGAAAACGGTTTATCTTGTCACCTCGCACTGATCATTCGTGAATATGCCTATACGACTACTGGCTCTCGATCTGGATGGGACGCTGCTGAACTCGCGCGGCGAATTGTCTCAGCGGAACCGCGATGCGATCCAGTCAGCGCGCGCGGCCGGTGTTCGCGTAGCGGTTGTAACCGGAAGGCGCTTTCGAGATGCGCGTCCGCTGGCATTGGAGCTGGGACTGGACGTTCCGGTCATCTCGCATAACGGCGCGTTGACCAAACACGCGCGATCGCTGGAAACGGTGAACGCTACACTGCTGCCGTTGCCTGCCGCGCGCGAAGTCCTGCGTGTCGGACGCGAGACCGGTTCAGATACGATGGTCAGCGACGATCCGGACGGCAAAGGTGTTCTGCTTTACGATTGCGTAAGCGAAAACAATCACGCGCTGACCAGGTACATAGCGTGGTCGCGACGTATTCACGGCGATGAAGCCGATGACGCCGTGCGTCAGGTCCCGTCGCTTGAAGAGTATTTGGACCATCCGCCGGTGCACATTTCGTTTTCGGGCACGTGCGAAAAGATGAAAAGCTTTCGTGCTCATCTGGAAAAAGAGATCGGCAACGCGGTACGAGTTTTAAGCACGGAGTACCTGCGCCAGGATTTCACGTTGCTGGACGTTCTGAACCCGCAGGCGTCGAAAGGAATCGGCGTAGCGGCGGCGGCGGGTGAATACGGACTCGCGCCGGACGAGGTGATGGCGGTCGGCGACAATTACAATGACCTCGAGATGCTTCACTTCGCAGGCACGGGCGTTTTGATGGGCAACGCCGATCCGTCGCTTCGTGAACACGGCGAATTTCACATCACAGCTTCGAATGATGAAGACGGCGTGGCCGTCGCGATTGAGCAATTTATTTTGGCCGACGACGTCAGATTGACGAGCTCTGAACTAGTTGAAGAAGTTACACCGAGAACTTAACCACTGAATTTTATTTTTCTGAAGGAGATCAGATGGCAAACCGCACCGCAGTTATAGAGACAAACCACGGAACAATTCGTTTCGAGCTGTTAGAGGATGAAGCACCGAAGACAACTGAGAATTTCATCAAGCTGGCCGAGAAGGGATACTACGACGGAGTGATCTTTCATCGGGTCATCAAAGGATTCATGATTCAGGGCGGCGATCCCACCGGGACGGGCCGTGGCGGCGAATCGGCGTCGGGTGGAAGGTTCGACGACGAAATCGATCGCACCTCGGCGCTTTATCAGGGGCCATATGCCGCTGGGACGGTGGCGATGGCGAACGCCGGTCCGAACACGAATGGGTCGCAGTTCTTCATCATGCACACGGACTATCCGTTGCCGCCGAGCTATTCAAAGTTCGGTCGCGTGACGGAGGGTCAGGACGTCGTCGACGCGATCGCTACTTCGGCAACTGGTGCCAACGATCGGCCGACAGAAGAAGTGAAGATGGTGAAGGTGACGATCGAGTAAATCGGAAATGACGGACAACCGACGGAGCGCAGGCGAGCCGCCTGCGCCCCATCGGCGGACATCTAACCAGTTTATGTACCCAGAGCTTTTTCGCATCTACGGTTTTCCCATTAACACCTACGGTGTGTTGCTGGCATTGGCGCTGATGTCCGGCATCTATGTTTGGGCGAAGCTGGGCGCGCGTGATGGGTTACCGCGCGAACGTCTTTACGATCTCGGCTTGTGGATAATTCTGGGTGCGATTGTTGGCTCGAAGATTCTTCTGCTCTGGACCGAGCCCGTCTATCGCGAGAATCCGCTCCATCTGATCTCGCTCGATTTCCTCCGATCAGGCGGCGTGTTTTACGGCGGTCTGATCGGAGCTCTGATCACAGCGTACATCGGTGTGCGCAAGTACGGATTACCGTGGTGGCCCACCGCCGACGCGGCGGCGGCCGGAATCGCATTGGGGCAAACGGTCGGGCGGCTGGGTTGTTTTTCCGCGGGCTGCTGTTGGGGAAAACCGACGCACGCGTGGTGGGGCGTTCACTTCACTCCTGATGGAAACAAAGTGACCGGCGTGCCGATCGAAGATGTGACCGGCGGTGCTTTGTATCTTCATCCGACGCAACTTTTCGAAGCAGCCGGCACGCTGCTGCTTTTTTTCTTCCTGCTTTGGCTGCACAAACGAAAGCGATTTAGCGGTCAGGTTTTCCTTACCTACGCCATTATTTACTCCGTGCTGCGTTTTGTTATCGAGTTTTATCGCGACGATCCGCGCGGCGATATCGCCGGACTGACTACGCTGACCGGCCTTTCCAGCTCGCAGATGATAAGTATCGTGATGGGCGTGGCCGCACTGGTTCTGTTCGTTGTTCGCCGACGACGAGCTGCAGCGGCGCAAGAGGGCGCGATCGCATCTGTTCCAGCGGAAATTCAGTAGCCGTCCGACCCTTCTCCAGATGGAAGAAAGCCCAACCACAATCGAGACGCCTGAACAGGCGACGATTGAACTCTGCGTCGATGCTGCTGATGCCGGCGCTCGGCTCGACGCGTTTTTGGCGGCGCGTATCGAGAAGTGGAGCCGTTCGCGTATTCAACGATTGATCGACGATGGGGATGTTCTGATCGGCGGCCGCACGGTTAAGTCGTCGTACAAACTTCGCGCGGGCGACCTGATCGAAGTGGATCTGGTTCAGCCGGACGTGGCGAGTTTCAAGCCGGAAGCGATTCCGATCGAAATTGTTTACGAGGATGACGACCTGGTCGTCGTCAACAAACCTGCGGGAATGGTTGTTCATCCTGGCGCGGGAGCGATGTCGGGCACGCTGGCGAATGCGCTGGCGTATCACTTCGAACGACTTCCAAAACGCGGCGGCTTGACCAGGCCCGGCATCGTTCACCGGCTGGACAAGGACACATCCGGTTTGATCATCGTGGCAAAGACCGAAGACATCCACGAGAACCTGTCGAACCAGTTTCGCGACCGCGAAATTTTCAAATCCTACGTCGCCTTGGTTCACGGCTGTGTCGCGCAGCGCGAAGGACAGATCGACCAGCCAATCGCGCGCGATCCGCGACATCGAACACGCATGGCCGTCGTGCGTGGAGGACGACCGGCGTTGTCGCTTTATCGCGTACGGACTTCGTTTGAGCGATTCACGCTTTTGGATGTCGAGATAAAGACCGGACGGACTCATCAAATTCGAGTTCATCTTCAGTGGCTGAGACATCCGGTGGTTGGCGACGAGACCTACGGAGGCGGGCGCGATAAGACGATTCCGGATGTCGGTGTCCGCGCCGCCGTGACACGCCTGGGCCGATTGTTTCTGCACGCCGAACAGTTGCGATTCGTTCACCCCGGCAGCAGGAAACCGGTGCGGTTCAAAGCGCCGTTGCCGGGGGAGCTGAGTTTGTTGTTGGAGAAGTTGAGTTGAGGATGAGCCAGCGAAGCTGGCGGCAGAATAAAGCCTGGGGTGGAGCAA
This sequence comes from Pyrinomonadaceae bacterium, assembly GCA_963702045.1. GTDB lineage: Bacteria > Acidobacteriota > Blastocatellia > Pyrinomonadales > Pyrinomonadaceae > JACMLC01. The sequence goes on along the minus strand of OY969701.1, from coordinate 616,075 downwards.
GCGCAGCGAGCGGAACCCCAGGTCAACGCCAGATATAAGACCAAAGCCCGCGTAAGCGGGCGACACCATTGTTCTCGCCAATGCTATTGAACCGAATTTTGAACGGGAAGAGCCCTGCTGTCGCCCGCTTCGCGGGCTCCGACTCGACGGGGCCTGATCTCCTGGGGTTCCGCTCGCTGCGCTCGCTCCACCCCAGGCTTTATTCTGCCACCCGCTCCGCGGGTTGTTGCCTTTGTAAACCTATTTGATCCGAGTCTAAAGCTTGTCGGACACTCCATAGTCAACCGTTATGCGCTTCCCGTAACAGATTGATATACTCTCGCTTTAGCAATCGCTTTCGCTAAAGCAACGGCGTCTCCTAAGCAAGGCATCCAACCCGCGTGCTGGATGAGAAATCCACTTTTCTTTCTTTTGGATATGAAAACAATTTTTCGTGCTTTTTCACTATTATTATTGATCGGCGTTTGCCTGTCGTTATCGCACTTCTCCGCACCCGGCCAGCAACAACAGACCCCGGACCAGCCGAAAGCCACACCCAGCCCGGATCCGCAGAATGATGGTCAGGTATTCATCCGCGAAGTGCGTCTCCCGATCAGCGTTCTCGATAAGAAGAAACAGCCGGTGCTCGGCTTGCGAAAAGAAGATTTTGTTATTTTAGAAGACAAGCAACCGCAGGAAATCGCCAGCTTTCGCAATGATCAGGACAGTCTTCCCGTTTACGTCGGCGTCCTGATGGACACATCGCCGTCCACGGCGGGCAAGCTTAGGTTCGAAAAGGAATCCGCGAAGAACTTCATCTACACGGTTACGCGTTTGCGGAAGGACAAAGTCGCATTCGTTACGTTCGATCACGAGATAAAGATGCATCAGGATTTTACTGACAAGCTTGATCTGCTTGATCGCGCAGTTGACAGCATAAAGAAACCGGGCGACAAGACGTCGCTCTACGACGCCATCTGGCAGTTTTGTGACGAGAAGATGCGCGGCGTTCCCGGCCTTCGAGTCCTGGTAATCATCACAGACGGCGACGACACTTACAGTCGCGCTAACCTGCGCGACGCGATTGATATCGCACAACGAACCGAGACGACGATTTTCGCGATCTCAACTAAAGCAGGATTTTCGGGAAGCGTGCCGGGAGTGGAGGCGGGAACCGTTTCGGACACCGGCGACAAGAACCTCGAAAAGCTTTGCGCCGAAACCGGGGGAACCTCGTTTTTCACCGGAGACATTCTTTCGCTCGAGCGTTCGTTCACGCGCATCTCGAAAGAGCTTCGGACGAAATACGTGATTACGTATGTTCCGACCAACAAAAGCTATGACGGAAGTTTCCGCAACATTGAGGTAAAGCTTCGCGAGAAGCACGATGGGTATAAGATCCGAACCAGACGTGGTTATACAGCGATTCGTGATAGTGTCAGACAGTAAATCTGGTAAATAGTGAATGGTAAATAGTAAATTTAAAACCATGAATAGCGCGTAGCTGCTTCGAACCAAACGAGTGAACTGGAACCTTCTTCGACTCGTACGTCTGTTCACCATTTACCATTCACTATTATCAGGCAACAGACAGAAATAATGCGTTCGACGAATCGTAAGTCGTCTGCCAAATGCGCATGAACTTAGAAAGCAGTTAGAGGTTTTATGTTTCATCGTAAACAGATTGTCCGAGCTCTTGTGTTACTTGTCATCGCTGTATTTGTTTCAAGCGCGTTTCCTGGAACCGGCGCCGTTGGACACAGTGGGCAGGACTCGTCCGCCGCACAGGCCCCGTCAATTACAAAGGATACTGGCCGGCCACGCCGCACAGATCCGTCCGCTCAGCCGACGCCGGCGCAACAGGACGCTCCTTCAACCGATGGTCAAGAGGTCCAGGATGACGAGGTAGTGCGCGTAGACACCGACCTGACTAATGTCCTGTTTACGGCGACAGACAAGAACCGGCGTTTTTTCTCGACGCTCAAACGCGAAGACATTCGAATCATCGAAGACGGCCAGGCACAGGAGATCTTTACTTTTCAAACACAGGCTGACTTGCCGCTTAGTCTTGCTATCCTGATCGACACCAGCGCTTCGCAGGAGCGCACGTTGCCGGATGAAAAATCCGCTGCGCGAACTTTTATCGACTCGATCATTCGACAGGGCAAAGACGAAGCCGCCGTGGTCTCGTTCACCGGCGAATCGACGCTCGAACAGGGCTTGACCGGCAACGTGTCGCGATTGAGACAAGCGGTCGAGCAGGTCGAATTCGTACCGCCATCAGGATACGTGGGCGGTGGCGTCGTTGTCGGCACGCCGCCGATTTCGCCTACCAACCAGTCATTGGCGGGATCGACCGCGATTTGGGACGCCGTCTGGGTGACGTCGGACGAGATACTGTCCGTGGCCGCGGAAAAAACGCGCCGCGCAATAATTCTGGTGACCGACGGCGTAGACACGTCCAGTCGCAAGAAGATGAGCGATGCCGTGGACCGAGCCATCAAAGCCGACGCGCTGATCTTCGCGGTTGGAATCGGAGACAACTACAGATACACGGGAGTCGATGAAGGATCGTTGCGCAAGATTGCCGAGAGAACCGGCGGCCGCGCTTATTTCCCGCGTGACGAGGCCGATCTGCGGTCGGCATTCAAGCAGATCGAACGCGAGCTGCGCGAACAGTATTTGTTGGCCTACTCGCCCACGAATCAAAAGCGAGACGGCTCGTACCGCAAGGTTCAAATCGAGGTAATAAATCCCGACCTGCGAAGCCAGGGGCTGAAGCTGAATTATCGACAGGGGTATTTTGCGCGGGTGGACAAGGGTAAGAAGTAGAGTGCGGCAAACACTCAACATACGAGAATCACGCAGTCAGGAAGGGGACCCTGTCCCCGCCTGCTTTCATAATTCTAGTCTTGAATAGAGTCCAGGCTTGTGGCGGGGACAGGGTCCCCTTCCTGACTGCGTTTGTCCAGGATGTTCTCACTGCCCAAACTGTACGATTGAATATCTAAATCCGAACGTTCGCTGACTCGTCTTACTCCTACTTGTGCACCTTTCTTTACCCGCCTCTTGGCAACCCGAATTTCGCTTTGCTATACTCAAATCAGTTGGCGCGTTCATATCGCCCAAACAAACTTCTTTGTCATCGAGGCAAGAGCCTGATTACTCCTAACAATTCAATCTCCTCGCCGGCTTTCGGTAAGCCGCACCATGACGGTTCGTCGTCCTTCTCTATGCATTTTTGATTGACGCGCCTCTACTCCCACTCGCGTCGCCCCGTTTGGAAGAGCCTCCACGCAAAATATGAAGTCAACCCGACCTAGCCCGACTATTTTGATAGTCAACGATACGCCTGACGTGCTCGAGCTCTTTACGGTTTTGCTGGAGCGCGAAGGTTATCGTGTCGTCACGGCCGACAACGGCGTGCGCGCGCTCGAGCTGGCTTTCTCGACCGACCCGGAGCTTGTCATCAGCGACGTGGTGATGCCCGAGATGGACGGGCTGGATTTCTGCCGACGGCTGAAGCAACACCCGCGAACATCCGATGTGCCTGTGCTTTTGGTGAGCGCGCTGCGCACCAACGACGAAGACAGCCTGAAGGGTTTGGTTGCGGGCGCGGACGATTATCTCGAGCTGCCGTTTCGTCGTCAGGAATTGCTTGTCAAAGTCGCGCGGCTGACTGAGCGCCATCGTGTCGAACGTCACTATCGCGAGATCGTCGAACAGGCCGAAGATATTATTTACACCCGCGACATGGATGGCTTCGTGACCAGCATCAACGAAGCCGGCGCGCGTTTCTTTGGCCGGCCCGCTTCGGAATTGGTGGGCGCGCATCTGCGCGAATTGATCGGCCCCGAGGCCGCCACGCGAGATATCGCGGACGCAAGCGAGCGCAGCGCCGAGTTCCCTCTTCGCTCGCTGCATCAACTGAAAAATGTCCAGGGCGTTCCGCGTTATTTGGAAGGCATCATCACGCTGGTTCGCGATAACAAGGGCGCGCCGGCCGGAGTGCGCGGCGTTGTTCGCGACATCACCGAACGCAAAGAGGTCGAAGAAGCGTTGCGCGAAAGCGAAAGTCGCTATCGCCAGATGTTCGAGAAAAACCGCGCGATCAAACTTTTGATCGAGCCCGAGAGCGGCGCCATCGTGGATGCCAACACCGCTGCCTGCGAATTCTACGGCTACGACAAGGAAGATATAAGGCAGAAGAAGATCAGCGACATCAACATCCTGCCCGCCGAAGAGATCGCCGAGAACATGGCGAAAGTCCTGAGCGAAGAGCGTTCGTTCTTCAACTTCGAACATCGGCTTGCCTCGGGCGAGATCAGAGACGTGGAGATTTACACCTGCCCAATCGATGTCAGTGGCCGAAAGGTCATGTATTCGATCATCCACGACATCACCGAACGAAAACGTGCTGAAGCGGCTTTGCAGGAGAACGAAGCCCGGTTTCGCAGCGCGTTTGACTACTCGTCGATCGGGCTGGCGCTGGTTTCTCCGGATGGTCACTGGCTTCGCGTCAATCACGAGATGTGCTTCATCGTCGGGTACACCGAAGAGGAGCTGTTGGCGCTCGACATTCAAACGATCACGCATCCCGATGATCTTGGAAAAGACCATGAACTCGTCAAGAGCTTGCTGGCAGGCGAATCAAAGTCGTACCACCTGGAGAAACGTTACCTTCACAAGCAAGGCCACGTGGTGTGGGTACTGTTGAGCGTTTCGCTGGTACGCGACGCGAATGACGAACTGCTTTACTTCATCGCGCAGGTCCAGGACATCACCGATCGCAAACGCGCCGAAGAGGCGTTGTCGCAAAGCGAGGAGCGCTATCGCGAGTTGTTCGAAAATGCCAACGATCTGATCTACACGCACGATCTGGCCGGCAACATTACTTCGCTCAACAAAGCCGGCGAACGCATAACCGGTTACACCCGCGAAGAAGCGATGAAGATGAACATCTCGCAGGTGGTGGTTCCGGAAGATGTCGAACGTGCTCGGCAGATGATTGCGCGCAAGGAAATGCAGGACGTGGCGACGATGTATCAGCTGGCGATTACGGCGAGCGATGGCCGGCGGGTTGAACTGGAATTGAGCACCAGGCTTATCTATGACGGAGGCAAGCCGGTCGGCGTTCAGGGAATCGCCCGCGACATTACCCAGCGCAAACGCAGCGAAGAGGTGTTGAGCGAATCAGAACGACGTTTTCGCGAGATGCTCGAGAACATACAGTTGGTCGCCTTCATGCTCGACATCCACGGCAACGTGACGTTCTGTAATAACTACCTGCTTTGGATGACGGGCTGGCAACGCGAAGAGGTCATTGGGAAAAACTGGTTCGAGCTTTTTGCGCGACCCGACCAGCGTGAACTGCTGGAAAAGACTTTTCACGAGAAGATTTCGCAGGGCACCGTCACGTCGCACCTCGAAAACGAGATACGAACACGCACCGGCAGTCGAGTATTGATGTCGTGGAGCAACACGGTATTGCGCAACGCAGCCGGAGAAGTGATCGGCTCCACCAGCATCGGAGAAGACGTCACCGAGCGGGCCGAAGCCGAGCAGAGAATGCTGGCCTCTATGCAGCAGCTTGAGACCCTTACCGCGCTGGCGACGGCGGTGAAAGATTCGAGCGAGGTGGACAAACTGCTGGTCGGACTGGCGAACTCGATCACGAATTTTACAGAGTATCGCAGCTGCGTGGTCATGCTCTTCAACCTGGAACCACCGTATCATCCGCGTTGCCTTTCGCGCTCGTCCAACGTGCCGGCAGAGTTCGTCGACCTGCTTTGCGGCAGACCATTCCCGCAAAAGATGATGCGAAAGCTGCTGGAAAGCGGACAACCGATCGAAGTAGGCGAGCTCGGCTTTGCCGCTTATTACCCGCCCAGCCATTACCACCTTCTGGACAGGCACATGCCCGACCGATTTAAGACGGACATGATCCGGCCGCATCCGACCGACGGCCCGCGGTGGTATTCGGGCGATGAATTGTTCGTTCCGCTGATCACCCACGAAGGCGAATACATAGGGATTATTTCTTTGGATGATCCGCGTTCGGGCCGCGCGCCGGATCGGCAGAGCGTGCTACCCGTGGTCGCGTTGGCACGACAGATAACGCAGCTGCTAGCGCAGCAACACGCATCCGAAGAGCTGGCCCAGCAGGCCGAGCGGGAAGCGATGATTAATCGCATGTCGAGTGCGGTTCGTCGCTCGCTCGATCTATCCGAAATTTTCCGCACCGCGGTGGCCGAGCTCGGTTCGTATCTCGGCGTCGATCGATGCACGATTTTCATGAGCGACGACGAAGCCGGTCTGGCCCGTAACGTGGCCGAATATCACGCCAGCGGAGTAAAACCGATTGGTCGCGATTTCGAGATCGGCGCTCTGCGAGACTTGATCAGCGGAATCGACCAGCAGGGCGTTCTGGTTTTCGACGAAGCTGCCAGCGACGAAGGGCTCAAGGATTTTTACAACCGTTTTCTCCGCCACGTAGGCGTTCGATCGATCATGTATGTCGCGATCAAGGTCGGCGACGAAACACCGGCGGCGTTCGCGCTCTCGACCACACGCAACATGCGCCACTGGCGCCAGACGGATATCGCGCTGGCCAAGGCGGTTGCGGATCAAACCGGAATCGCCATTCGACAAGCTCAACTTTTCCAAAAAGCCGAAGCGACCTCTGCGCGCGAGACTCTTATCAACCGGCTCAGCCTTACGATCCGCGCTTCGTTGAATCTTCCCGAGGTGCTGAACACCGCTACGCGCGAGCTGGGCAAAGCTCTGGCGGCGTCGCGCGTTCACCTACGACTGCAGGAGCCCGGTCGATCGACTTCCCCGCTCGAGCACGAATACGTCGCGGCGAACTCAAAGAGCATTAAGCATATCGATGTCAGTTACGACGATCCGATCGGACAGCGTCTGCTTCGTGCGTCGCAGACGATTGTGATCGACGACGCCCTGAGTTATTCGGGCGGGACGCCCGAGTTTAACGAGTACGTTCGGCGACAGGCGGGAATTACCGGAGTGCGTTCGAGCATTGATTGCCCGCTGCTGGTCAACGGCCGTTTCCGCGGCACGCTTTGCATTAATCAGACGGACCGCGTGCGTTACTGGAAAGAAGACGAAGTGGCGCTGGTGGAATCGGTGGCCGCGCAGCTCGTCACCGGTATCGCGCAGGCGGAACTTTACGAGATGGCCAAACGCGCGCGCAAGGAATGGGAAACCACCTTTAACGCGATGTCGGACGGCCTCTTCATTTTCGACAACACCGGTCAGTTGATTCGCGTCAATCGAGCGGGCGCGGCGATGGAAGACACCTGGCCGCACCTTCTCTTGAATCGCAGCTGCTGTGACATTCTTCGCACCGGCGCCGCCGAAGGCACGGCCTGCATAGTCGAACAAACGCTGAAGGAAGGGCGCACGATCACGCTCGAGATCGTTCCCGAGCGATACAACCGTCCGTTGCTGGTGACGGTCGAGCCGATCATCGAGGGCGGAAACAAGACGGTTGGAGCGGTATGTACTGCGCGTGACCTGTCGGAGCTTCGCAAGGTCGAGGCCGAGGCTCGCGAAAACCAGTCGCTGCTGATGAACATTCTCGAGAGCGCGCGCGAGGCGATCTATGCCGTCGATACCGAAGGACGATTCCAGTGGTGCAACAGCGCGACGCTGGCCACGGGAGGCTACAAGCCCGAGGATTTGATCGGACATTCTTTCCTCGAATGGGCCTACGAAGGCGATCGCGAAATGATCCTCGAGCGATTCGAAAGCACTCTGAAAGGCGAGCCGCAGTCTTACGAGATGCGGTTTCTGGGAAAAGACGGGAGCGTCAGCTACGCGCTGATCGACAACGCGCCCCTGGTCGTCGACGGACGTACCACGGGAGTTCTGGGTATTGCGCGCGACATCACCGAGCAGAAGCAGGAGCGCCAGCGAGCTTCGCAGGCGGATAAACTCCGCGCGCTGGGCCAGCTCGCATCCGGCGTGGCGCACGACTTCAACAACGCGCTGGCCGCAATCCTGGGCCGAGCTCAGCTAATGCGTCGCGAAATTAAGGACGAAGCGCAGACTCGTAACCTGGACATCATTCAAACAGCGGCCGAAGACGCCGCGGCTACGGTTCGCCGGATTCAGACTTTTGCGCGGCAGTCGCAGGCGATCGAGTTCGAGCTGCTGGAAGTCGGCAGCCTCCTGCGCGATGCAATCGAAATCACGCGCACGCGATGGCAGAACGAGGCGCGAACGCGTGGGCTTCAATACGAAGTCGAATTGGATGTTCAGTGCGAGATGCACACACAGGGATCGGCTTCGGAGTTGCGCGAGGTATTCGTAAACTTGATCGTCAACGCGGTCGACGCAATGCCGTTGGGCGGCCGGCTTTCGATAAGCTGCGAACTGCGCGACAACCAGTTGCACTTGAGCTTCAGCGACACCGGAACCGGCATGACCGAAGAGGTGCGTGAACGAATTTTCGAACCGTTCTACACGACGAAGGGAATGCAGGGAACCGGATTGGGATTGGCCGTCAGCTACGGCATCATCGAACGCCATGGCGGCCAGATCAACGTGGAGTCGGAGCCGGGCAAAGGAGCCACGTTCGAGATCTACTTGCCTATGGCGGAAGCGCATCTTCTGCCCGTCAGGGAAAGTATTGCTCCAACCGAATCTGCCTCACTCTCTGTTTTGGTAGTTGATGATGAAGAGTTCGTGCTTGAAACGCTCAGCGAAATGCTGACCGTGCTGTCACACAGCGTGGTTCGTGTCCGCAGCGGGCGCGAAGCAATCGAGGCACTGTCCGATCAACACTTCGACGTTGTCTTCACGGATCTTTCGATGCCGGAGATGGATGGTTGGGAAGTTGCCCGAGAGATTCGTAAGAGCTGGCCCGAGCTTTTGATCGTCCTCGTAACCGGTTACGGCAAAGGAACCGAGCCGCCGTTGGGCGAAGAGAACCTGATCGACGGAGTCATCGGAAAGCCGTTTGATTTTGATCAGGTGATCGAAACGATCGCGCAGGTCACGCAAAAAGAAGGCATGGGCGACAGGGTCTCGTTGCTGGACTGAGTTTGAAATTCGTTACGACGAAGCCGCCAACGCCAGGTTGGGCTTCTGCATCAGTTGCGATCGACCGATGATCATTCGGCTGAGATTAAAGCCGATGTTTGAGTCGAGCTCGCAAAGTTGGGTAGAGATTACTTCCTGAGAAACTCGCTCGAAAACTTCCCGCAATTCGGTCGCTGCCGACGTTACCCCCTGTAAAATAAGGACCGCGACTTCTTCTCCACTCCGTGCGCGTCTACGCGAGTATTCCAGCAGCCGGACGCGTCCTTCATTTTGAATATTCCCGGTTGCGACTACTACTAAATGCGTGGCCTCAGTTTCGAGACTTAGATCTATCGCGAGCCGCGCCAACGCGGGAGTCAAATTCCCATCCCGAAGTAAAAACAGGAAAGATTCGCCACAGACGTTGGCCATGATGTGCGAATAGCCGTCGTCGGTCGCCGGCCCGATCGCAATCTCGCCTTCCGGCAATCCGAGCTCCCGCAGGACAGCGTGAATACGCGTGACCAGCCACGAACCATCTTCGAGCAACGCGGTGGCCAACCTTGTAGGCGTATGCACGTCTTCGACTTTCTCATCAGCGATCAATGTTCCGCATTCGCTGCAGGTAGCCTGAGCGACGGTTACAACTGCCAGGCCGTCGGCGGACGGGAGCCGAAAAATCGTATGGCCGGTTTTCCGGCAGCTGATTATCACTTCGCGTTTGATCAAACCGGCGTTCATCATTTGCTCGGTCGAGAAATCGTCGGTTGATGCGGTTCCGTTCGAAAGCAAAAAGGTCGGCGAGCCTTCGTTGAAAACCTGAAACGCGCGTTTGAGATAGTCCCGGGCGTTTGTATCTTCCAGAAACTCAGCGGCGCGTATGCGTGCGATCGCGGATTCCTGACGAACGATCAGCGACAGGGCATCGCGATCCAGCTTGGCCATTAGATGATCCAGACCGCGCTGTCCGGCCGAAGCCGCCGGACGCCATTCGAACGACCGCGGCGATTCGCCGGCGTCGTTGATGTAACTTCTGCCTAGTTCGGCTTCGAGCGATTCCTGCACCGTCTCGCAAAAAGCGTCGAGCTTTCGCATCGGTTCCCGCGTGTCCGATTCGTAGATGATGCCGGCCTTTATCGAAGGCACTTCTTCGCCGACGTCGCCAAAGATGAGAAACAGCACATGGTCTTCGTTACAGATCACGTCGCCGCGAACGTAAGGGACTTCGTTTGTTAAGTCGTGGAAGTCTGCGACGGCGTGCTCCAGCGCGCGCACACGGTCTTCGCCAAGCAATGCCTGTTTGAAGCAATGCATACGCGTCGAGCGGATCAGCGGCGTCAGCGCCTTGTCCTGAAGCCTGTCCAGCAACGCCAGGCGTGATCGCCAGTTCAGCGGGTGGTCCAACATTCTGCTGCTGAGTAATAACATGCTTTACGCTCCTGACATTTATTGCTCCGGAAATCTATTTAGGCCCGTCGACTTTCATCAGCATAGTTTCCTGCTTGTTAACCCCGGGCGGGTAACGGCGCTGTCTGGCAATGCGCAATGCGAGGGATTCGTATGCTTCTGAATTCGGCTTGCGGTCGCCGATCGTCGCCTGAACCACCCGACCGTTCTCGATTCGCATAATGACCTTGACGGTTTGCGGCGTCGATACGGATTGTTTTGTGTTAGCAGGCCGCGTGGTTTCGCTCTTGCTGGTCTCGGATTTCGCTTTTTCGCTGGGACGGGATGCTGATGCGTTCTCGGTCGAGGCAGGTTTCGAAGTCTGTTCGATTGCTTCTTTGTCGCGACGATGACGATCGGATTGCTCGCTGTCGTGCTTTTGCTCGGATGGTAAGTTCGCCGCGTCCGCTCTCGATTCCGGCTTGGGAGATTCGATGACAACGCCAGAGGCCGGTGCCCCATCACTCGAGGTCTGCGGCACGGTCGCAGATGCTGATGTTTGTCGCGACTTCTTGCTGATCGCGATCATGGTCGGAACACCGAACACCAGAAGCAATGCGAAGACAGCAAGCGCCAATGCCCAGCGTTGACGGAACCATCTGGGGGTTGACGCGGGCCCTGCCGATAACGCCAGAACCTCGTGCGCTTTCGGCAGGGCCGTCTGGTTTTGATCGGGAGCCGGAGGTAGGACGAGCTCGGCATCTATGCTCTGCAACTCGGGACGATATAAATCCCCACGCAACACTTCAGGGCGAAATGACTGAGGAGTCACCGCAATCGGATCGTCGGTCCAGCAACCCAGCAACTCGAAAATAACGCGCTGTTGTTCGATCTCAATCGTGGAACGCGTCGGCTGGATAAGTGGATTGAAATTGAATGCGGCCGGCGGCTGCACGAACGCGACTAAAACGGCTTGCAAACCGGCGAGGGTATTGAACTCAGCGTCGACCAGATCGCCATCCTTGAAGTAAAGCACCGCGGGGCTCGGCGCGTATTCGATCAACAATCGTCCCGACTTTCGTTGGTGACGCAGAATCCCGACTACGTCAGTCAACGAATACTGATTCAAATGTCCGGTTAATACTGTAAAGCGAGTACTTGACACTAACCCTCCTCGCCGCGAGTCGCGGCAAAACTTTCAACTCTCCAGCGATCCGACAAAGCGCTAGTCCGGCTTATTGAAGTCATAATCAACGAGTCGTGTGACCTTCACCGGCTGACCCGAAAGCAATGAGGGTTCGAAGCGCGCGTGTCGCGCGGCCATCAGCGCGCTGTTTCGAAGAATCGTATTCCCGCTCAGCGCGCGCGCCTTGACGACGTATCCCTTCTCGTCGACGGTGATCTCGACCACGACTCGCCCGAAAAGTCCGTTGGCGAGCGCCGCTCGTGGGTAGATGGGTTTTGGCAGGCTGATCGGTTTGCCGTCAACGACCCCGCGGCTGCCCTCTGGTTTGTTGGAAAGCAGCGCCGCCGCCGGCATCTGATACGCTTGAGCAGTCGGCCCCGCGCTAACTTCTACGTCGCGCCTGACGTCTGTCGCCGCCGACTTCGCTGCGTCATTCAGCGACGAAAAGTTTTTATTTTTTGACTTGGGATCAGCTCCAACCGGAATGGCCGTCGGTGATTGAGTGCGTTTCGTAGGGGATGTTGACGACTTGACGATGTTCGCGACCGAATCGTCGTAATAGTAAGAGATCGATCGATACGTCGTTTCGGTCGGCTCGTAAACCAGTTTCCCGCCGTCAAAAATCACCAGCGAGTTGTTCATCTTCACCCAGTTGCCAAAGCTATCGAATTCGTACGTGACGGCTTCCCGGCTCAGAACATGTCCCGCGTCGTCACGCAGCGTGACTTCCTTGACATGTCCCTGATCGTCGTACGCAAACTCCTGGTTGCCCTTGAACGTAGCCGTGTTGATCGGATAGTAGACATTCGCGATCCGAGCGCCCTGCGGATCATACGTTGTCACTTCCAATAACATGCGCGGCTCTTCAACCACATTGCCGGCTTTGACAGACAGCTTGACGACCTCGGTTTGCACGCGCCTGACCGGCCCGGACAATCCATCCTGTTCTCTGGTGCTATCGAGGATTGAGATGGTTGATTTCGACGGATCGGTTGAAGCGTTCTGCTGTGCGCCTGCGGCGACAGCAGTGACTGCGGCGAGCGTTACCATCAAAACGATCGAGACGAGTCGGTTCACGTCAAGTTTTCCAAAGCGCATGTCGTGGCCTCACACCTGTCACACGAGAAAGACCGGCATGGTTCCCGCCGTGCAAAAGTCGGAAGCAGTTACCTAATAATCGGGAGCGCGCAAACGGCGCAAGTTGGAAACTCAAGGGACGTTTGAACTGCGTTTGGCGGCACGCAGTCAATATATTGTACTTACCGACGCGCAGGATACAATAAATGGGGGGAGACGACAAGACAGTCGTCTAAATTATTACGGGAGGGTTTGCAGTTTCCGACAAACTTCAGTTTGTCGCTCGTATTCGACAAGCTGAAGCTTGTCGGACATTTCTATCTTTCACCTCGCTCGTTTTCGACCGAGCTTTCCAGTTCCACCACCAGTTTGCGATTGGTCGGTTGATCGATCGGCTCGAGCCAGCGCAGGGCTTCATCGAGTACGCGGCGTTGATGTTCGGGCCAGAGCGGTTTGCCGGCGACGCTGCCGAACTCGCCGTTGTAGAATCCCGCGCGAGGTGGTCGGACAAGTTCGATCACATCCTTTTCGACGGCAAGCATCATCGTCGGGATACCTTCCAACTCGATCGCGCGAGCCGCAAGCGCAACGGACTGATGACACAATCGCGACGCGGGGATCAACAGCGCGGCTTGTACTTCATATCGTTTCAAACGCTCAACCAATGTCGGCAGCATCTCGTCAACCATTCGCGCGGCGTTTGTAACGAATCCGCTAAAGCTCCACCAAACCGGATTTAGCTGACCGATAATTCCGTTGTTCTCAAACTCAAACAGTCGTGCGATCGGAACCTGCGAGTTCATATCCTGTCGAACCGCGGTCGGATCGTAACCGCGCGCGGCAAACACGATGTCTTCGGCCTCGACTTCGACCGGAATCTCGCGACAGGAAAAATCGCCATCGGGCGCGGCGGTGTCGAACGGCTGCGTTCCGTCGATATATCCGCCCGCCGACGAGATCAACGCCAGGTTCATCATCGGCAATGCGCGACGCGCCGGCACGAACGGCGCTCGTTTGTTGTGAACGAACGGGTAGTCGTCGCCGACGTCATCGCCGGGCGATCCATGCGTCCTTGTCCAATCTTCGAATTGTCCTCGCCAATCGTCGATCCGCTCAATGATTTCCAACTGAGTCAGGCTCCCTCTGAAAATGAAATTTGGGAAATTTGCGAGGCATTGTAACCCTAATCGAGAGGAAAGATGTAGAGGTGGCTCGTGGGGTACAAGTGCATGGAACGCAGACGGCTCGTAGGAGCGCAGGCGGCTCGCCTGCGCTCCCACGAGCCGCCTGCGTTCCACTGGTAAAGCAGCTCGGCGCTTGTACGAAAGTGGCGTCGTCGATCGCTACGTTCTGCTTGATCTCGGTAACTCGAAAGACGAAGCTGAACCCGCCCGACGTTTCTTCACGAATGATGAACGGCAGCTTTATGCCGTCAACCTCGCGGTAGTCTTCGTAAAAAATATTGTCGCGACGTAACAACAACCCCGATTCGACATCGAAGTACAACTTCTCGGCGCCGAGACTGCCGAACATTTCCTGGACGACGTATGCCTCGCGCTCACCGACTTTTTCTTTTCCGGTCAGGGCCAGCCGGTTGTAAAGATCCTTGAGTTTGAGCTCTTTGTAGAAGTTCGATTCGCGACGAATCTCGTTCAGCTCGTACCCTTCAAACTTGATGTATCCGCGCATCGAGTCCTGCCACCAACCCTTTGTTCCGTCAAACCCGCGCTGCATCAACCCGAGGCCCGGTACGTGAATATTTGTGATGGCTTTGTTCGGCGCCTTCTCGAAGAGCTCGGTAGTGCCCGTCAGGTTCATCGACGAAATCTCGGCCTTGCCGCGAGTCACTCGACTTGAAACTCTCTCCAACGCGGCTTTCCCACCCCGGGCCGCGACGTACCGCTCGAAAATCTCGTCGACAGTTGGCAACGTCGGGACTGTCTTCTCAGGAGTCTTCGTTTCGGCCACATCGTTCGGCTTGGGCTTGGTTCCTGCCGCGCCACGAGCCACGGCGGCGCCCATACGCTTGCTGGTCAAAACCGATTCGGCGGAAGCGGGCGATGGCGCCGGTGGCGGCGTCTCAAGATAGTTTTCGATAATCGCGTTCCGTCCGGTCCTAAGCCTTAGCTGCTCCACCGCCGCCGCAAGCTGCGGATCGCGTCCGGACAACAACGCTTTGCGATCCATCTTTATGTTGACGTCTGGTGTTACGCCTTTCCCTTCCAGCATCGTTCCTCGCGGTGAACGAAAGTTCGCAAAGCCATATTGGAACAACGCGCCCGTCGGCAGTTCCTTAATGACTGACGGAAGCGTGTTGCCGGCGCTGCGCTCGCCGACGACGACAGCGCGATCGTTCTCCTGCATTCCGCTGGCGAAAATTTCAGCAGCCGATTGAGTGGCGCCGTCGATCAGGACCACGACCACGCCGGGATAGGGCGCGGCTTGCGGATAAGTATAAAAATCGCTTCGGTTGCCGCGCATCTGCATGGTGCCTAACGAAATCTGACGAGTGTCGATCAAACCCGCCAACCCACCGATCATGCCGATCAAACCGCCGAGGTTGCCGCGCAGGTCAATTACTATCCCCGGCGCGTCATGCATGGTTCGAATCGCGCTGCACAACTTTTCCATCGCCGGCGGCACGAAGGCATTGAACCGAATGTAACCAAATCCGCGAGGAAGTCGCCGCGACTCGAACACGGTAAACATCGACGGAAGGTTGCCGATCGGCGGTGACATCTGGCCGCTCAGCTTTTCTCGCTGAACCGAGACAGTGCGTTGTCGATTTTTTCCGTCCAGGTATTGAAGCTTGACCGATGTATCCGCTTCGCCGTTGATGTAGCCCGCCAGCACCACCTCGTGCATTTCAGGACGAATGATCGTCTGCCACATCGGATGCTTCAACGTTTCTTCGATCACAAGATCAAGCGAAATTCCGTCGGCGCGTTTGATGACGTAACCGGGACGAAGCCCGGCCCGCGCGGCGCTCGATCCCGGCTCGACTCGCGTCACCACGGCCGACCCGTCAAGAATTCTAAGATCAATGCCGATCCCGTTCGTCAGCTGCTCAGTCAGCCTGTTATTGCCGCCCTTTAGTTTCGCAAAAAGCGCTTCATCGGGTCCGGCCTCATCATCGCCTTCTTCGTCATCGGCTGAAGGGAATTTCGGGATCGCATCAGGTGGAATGATCAGAAAATGCGACTGGTGAAGCTCGTTCAGCATCATCTGCAAAAGCGAATGAAGCTCTTCGTTACTTGCGGTTTGTGCCACACGGGGGGCGTAACGCGCTCGCACCTTGTCCCAATCGACGCCGCCGAAGGTCGGATCGTAAAACTGATCGCGAATCGTCTTCCAGACGATCTCGAATGTCTCTTCGCGGGTTGCCGCTTCCGAATTGACACGCGGCGGCGCGACGGCGATCGGCGCTATGTGTTGTGGAGACTGAGCGAAGGTGTCGCGCAGCGAAGACGGGAGAACAAAAAGGAAGCTCAGTGTGAAGACAGCGAGCCGGCGAAGGGCTGGGTATTTCATACTACTTTGGTAGAGCGGGTAACTATTTCGAGCGTCGAGCGACAAGTAATAGAACGATCACGGCAGCGATCATGCCGAGGCTAAGTGCCGTCACAGAGTAACCGTGAAGGCTATTGAAAGCAACACGCAACGGATCCGTCAGAGCGACTTCGTCAACCGGTCGTCCCATCGCGCCTCGCAAAGCGTGGAGCCTGGCCGCGATTATCCATTCGCCAACGAAAGTCGCAGCGGCGATCACTCCCAGCAACATCAGTTCGGTGTAAAAAGCTCGCTTGCTTGCGAGTTCGCGAAACAGAAAGGCCGTGGCCAGGAGCAGAAGGCTGATGATGAACCCGCCCACGTTGACGATCGACAGCGTGCGCGAAACGACCGAGCCGGCCATCTCGCGCGAAGTAAGCACGCTGAACGCGCTGGGAGCAACCGCGAAGCTGAAATAGACGGCCGCGCCAAACCAGAGCGCAATCAGCACCAAACGAACGTCGCGCAAGGCTCTGGCAAAGCGCGGAGATGCCAACTTCTCCGCGGCAACGGGAATCGCGCGAGTAGGTTTTGTGGTTTCTGCGGTCATTCTACTTAGGGAGCTCCGAACAAGGTCAGATTAAAATAGCATTTGCTCCCTTCCTTTGGGAGCGGCTGGGGAGTGGGCCTACGGCGAAAAGAAGTATATGTCCTCTGCGCGAGGCTTTCAGCCCTCGCAGGTTCTTCCTTTTTAGCATCGCCGGTAGCTACGCCCTCCCCTAACCCCTCCCAAAGGGAAGGGAGTCTCCTTCAATCAAACTCCATCACGCCGGGCTGAAGGCGAATAAAAGGCGGCTCGAAATCCGGCTGAACTATTTCGCGCGGGTCTGGTCCGCTGGTCAACCACGAAAGCGCTCGATCAAGCTGGGCCTGGTACTCGACCAAATCCAGCGACATGAACATGCTCGTTTCCAACCGAACGAATTTTTCTTTTGCCATCTGGTACATCCGCCGAGCCGCACCGGGCCGTCCGATCTCCAGGTGATGAAACGCGACCGCGGACTGGATCATCGCCTGGAGGAACAACTTTTCTTTCGCACCGACCTCGCCCATCCAGCGGTCTTCCCATGCATCGTGGGCCGCATGAAATTCGCGCTCGTTGTATAGGTCGATACCCGCAATGTATTCGATTGGGTAGGCCGCCACGTGCTCCGATAAGTAGGCCGGACGATCATCGTTGCTTTGATTGGATTCAGTCATGCGAACCGAGTCACCTAAAGCAAAGAACACAGAAAACTCGATTCAAGTTCTCTGTGTTCTCAGCGCAAAAAACGAACGTTTGTTTTGAACTGCTAATTAAAATTAAGAATGCCGGCACTTGCGGCGAAGCCGACACCGAATCCAACCACCATAGCCGGGCCCTGGCGAATCGTCTTTTCCGCGAGCATGAATCCCGTCGATGCGCTCGAGAGGTTTCCATAGTTCTTCAGCACCTCGTAAGAACTACGCACTTTAGATGAATCGGGGTCCAAATCCAATTGCGCGCAAACGCCGTCCAGGATCTTCTTGCTTCCGGTGTGAATCAAACAACCGTTGACCTGGCTCAAACTCGAAACCGGCGAGTGCGGGTCGTTCAGCAAAGTATTGACTGTCGACACCGCGTAATGAGCGCCGCGCGACGGCACGTTGGGCCGCATCATGTACTGCGCCTTGCCGTTGATGCACGGGCGCAGGCTGCCGCCGTCCATCGAGAGCAGATTGACGTCATCCATTTCGTCATTAGTCAGATGCGAGATCGGTCCGAACGTTGCGAATCCTTCTTCCTTTCCAATCAGAAACGCCACCGCGCCATCACCGAAAAGCGTCGCTTGAATAACGAAGGTCGTCTCGAGCCGAAGTTGCTCGAGTTCTTCTGCGGTTGTTCGCTTACGCATACGTGCGAGCTCGCGATACCCGTAATAGTCGTTGTTAAGAAGCTGTCGGATATAAGGCGTGTGCGCTTCCGCCACCACCACCAGCGCGACTTTGCGCGGATTCGCGCACAGATACCATCTCGCAACCTCGATCGACTTAAGCAACACCGAACAGCCCTGAGCCTGCATGCTGACCGTGCTGATCGAACGCGAAAGTTCGCCCTGCATATTGGCCATCACTTCTGATGCCAGACAAGGCAAAAGCTGCGAAGGCGTATTGGTCGCGGCTATCAACAAACCGATCTTGTGCGGATCACCGCCCCAGGTCTGAATGCACTCCGTTGCGGCCTTAATGCTCATGTCTGTGACATTGGTTGTGGCGTGCATCTCTTCACCGGCCAGATACTGCGGGTAATTATCGAGCGTCGAATATCTCTGCTCTACCCCCAGCGTGCCGATCGTATTGATCAGCTCCGGCGATAATTTGTGCATCAACGCAGCAACCAATTCAGTCGTGCTGACCTTGTGCGGGGGCAGTGAGGTAGCGGAGGAAAGTAGATTAACCATCATAATGGGGAAACTCCAATTTAATGACTTGTGTCAGAGTTAGCGGCGACCCGGGGGTGATCACCTATCACACGGGGGCGAATTCGAGTACCGCTGCTAATTGTTTTTGATAGACGTTGGGTGGGAGCTTACTAATTCCTTTATCCTGTTAATACTTCGAGTTCTGAGGAGTCTTAACAGGAACTCTGCATAACACTCAACATCCTAACTAAATAACCAATAGCCGCTATCTTGCAGGAACCGAGATCCGACCGACGGAATCTTCGCCTATGCTTCCGAAATAAAGCTTGCCATCGTGCTCCAAAACGCTGGAAATGATGGCGAATGCCTTGCCCGATGGATCTTGAAGGTTTTGTATCACGCGCCCGTTTTCATCCAAACCGAGCACAAATGCGTAACGCTTAGGCGCGGGCTGGAGAAATTGCGGGAGTCGTAAAATGACTTTTCGGAGATACGGCCTTGGTAATAAGGAGTCCAGGAGTCGATTGCGTGGCGTGACCAGCGCCAGCCAAAAGATATCTCTACCGTTCGAGGAAATGTTATCGGGGAAGCCCGGCAAATTGTCAATGAAAATTTCTGCCTGAGCTGCCCGCTCGCCCTTGAGCCAAACCCGATGGACCCTGTATTTACCCGTCTCATTCACCAATACAAAACTCTGATCGGGGCTGACGGCGACGCCGTTAGCGAAGTGCAGCCCGTCAAGAACCACGCGCGTTTGCCTGGTGGCTGAATCAAAGGCGAGCAGGCGGCCATTCGGCCGATGCTCGAACAAATCCTGTTTGTAAATCGAGATCGGATACTTGAACGAAGTATCGCTGAAGTAGATCGTGTCATCCGCGGCGATCGCAAGATCATTGACGCAACGAAACGGTCTGCCCTGCGATTCGGTGCTAAGAACGCTGACTTTGCCGTCGCGATCCAAAGAGAGCAAGCCCTTGTCTCCACCGGCAATCAGCAGATTTCCTTTCTTGTCGAACTCGATTCCAAGCGGCCTTCCATCGATTCGCGCGAAGACCTCGGGCTGAGTTCCATCCGGCCGCAACCGCATGATTCGACCGTCTTCCAGCCCAGTGTAGATGCGGCCGTCGTCTGCGATCGCGACGCCCTCGGGGTTCTTGTCCCCGACATGAAGCCGTTCGGTCGACGCGAGCTTGTCGTTCGGTTGGTAGACACCGGACAACTGCGGCGGATCAGGCGGTGTCCAGGCCACCGGGTCGATCGCGACGGGCCACAGTAGCAAGTACAGGATCACCGCAGCAATCACCGCGACCAGGCCAAGTAGAATTTTTCGCTTTGTCTTCAATTAAATGCTCTCGATCATTTCATTTGCCGCACGTGCAGTTACCGAGCTGCGGACAGCATTCGCGCCGATTGTTTCCATCCACTTGTTCGCTGGCTTGTTAAAAGAGTGGTGAGTACAGAGTCAATAAAGCGGTACCGTCGCGTCCACCTCGTGCGCCCATCGATCGATTCCACCGGCCAGGTTGTGCAGCTTTGCATAACCGCTCCTGGCGAGGAATGCACAAACCTGCGCGCTTCGAATTCCGTGGTGACACATCACAACAATTTCATCATCGGGATTGAGATTACCAACCCATTCCTGAAAGCGACTAAGCGGCAACAGCTGCGCGCCTTCGATTCGCGCGATCGCGTGCTCATCCTCTTCGCGCACATCTATCAGGTTTAGCTTTTCTCCGCCGGCAAGCCGCGCCGCGAGTTCAGCCGGCGTGATAGTTCCGTAGCTCATTGCTTTCCTACGTCCGACGACGCGGTTGCCCAGGTCGTGAGAAACGCTTTGAACTTTTCGAGATCGTAACCCTTGCCCTGCTCCAGGTCTCCAGTGTCCTGCGAGTGAATCAGCTTTCCGTCGTTATCGAACACGAAGATGTGGGGATAGCCTTCGATTTTCGGATAACGTCCAAGCAGCGCTTCATTCTTATTTTCGTCGCTCATGTTTATTTTGAGCATCACGAAGTGCTTCTCGCGAAATTCCAGTGCGTCACTGTTCTTCTTGAAGAAGTCATCCATACGGTGACACCAACTGCACCAGAGCCCACCGACTTCTACCAGCACGCGCTTGTTGGTTCGTTTGGCTTCGGCAACGGCAAGTTGCAAATCCGCCTCTGCATTTCGCAGGGGATCGTAGTCATGTACAGGAACGTAAGCGCTCTTCGAATCACCGGTCGTGATCGTCGCGACGCCTGCAGGCTCCGTTCCTGCCGTGCCCTTCTTCCCCTGCTGCGAAAAAACATTGCCGGCAGATGCCAGGATCAGGGCGCAACCCAACCAAACTACGCACTTCTTCATCAATCAACTCCTCTTAAAACATTTCGATCTTTATCGGTTTTCTCGGCCCGCACGTCAGGTCGAGGCAGTGGAGAGTGGCGTATTAAACCACAAACCGGCTGGAAAGCTAAGCGGAGGAGCGCAGGCGGCTCGCCTGCACTGAGCGCCGCAAGGCGCGAAAATTCGTATCGTATTCTTCGCGCTTCGCGCTCACTGCAGGCGAGCCGCCTGCGCTCCATCACGCTTCGAGTTTGGCGTCCATCGTGATTTCAGCGTTCAGCACTTTGGATACCGGGCAACCGGACTTGGCATTGTTGGCAGCGGTGTCGAATGCCTGTTGGTCTGCACCTGGTACTTTGGCTTTTACCTCCAGATGCACAGACGTGATCGCAAACCCCGCATCCGTCTTCTCCAAACGTACCGTAGCCGTCGTGTTAATGCTCTCGGCAGTCAGTCCTGCCTGGCCCAGCTGTCCCGACAGGGCCATCGAAAAACAACCGGCGTGCGCCGCCGCGATAAGTTCCTCCGGATTAGTTCCCTTTCCGTCTTCGAACCGCGTGCTAAATGAATATTGCGTTTGGGAAAGAACTCCGCTCTCGGTTGAAATAGTCCCCTTGCCGTCTTTCAAGCCGCCTGTCCAGACGGCAGATGCATTTCGTTTCATCGATCCTCCAGGTGATAGTTAAAGTTTGAATACGAAAATCAGTTGAGTGCCAATCGAACCGCGCGACAAACTGAAGTTTGTCGGACATCAGCTCTTGAGCCGCGACGCAAGAACTTTCGCCGCCGTCGCGCCTGCGCCCATGGCGCCCGCGATTGTTGGCGCCAGCGGATTTGAGACATCGCCGACTGCGAAGACATTGCCGACGCTGGTCTCTTGTTCGCCGGTGACTACGACATATCCGTTTTCGTCCACGTGTAGCTGATCGCGAATCAGATCGCTGTTCGGCTCGACTCCGATCCGGACAAGGACACCGCGAACCGCCATCTGAAAAGGTTTCAACGCGCCGCCGCGAAGAATCTCGACCGCTTCGACACTGTCGTTTCCGATAATCCGCTGTACGACAGCTTCCTTAAAGATCGTGATGCAATGATCTCCGCGCAGACGTTCCACGAATTCCTTGCGCGCTCGGAGGTTTTTTCCGCGGTGCACGAGCGTAACGGTCGGACATACCTCCGCCAGCAACAGCGCATTTTCCGCCGCGGCATCTCCGCCACCGATTATGCAGACGTCGCTTCCGGCCAGAAGATCGCGGTCGCGTACGCCCGACTCAAACACGCCCTTGCCGGAGAACTCGAGTTCACCGGGGATTCCAAGACGTCTGCGGCGCACACCTGTGGCGATTATGATTCCGATCGCCTGGAGGTCTTCACCGCTACGAAGTGTCACGCGCTTCGCTCGCAGATCGACGCTCTCGATTTCTGCATCGGTCCACAGATCGAACTCCGAGTCTGCCACTTGCGTCGCGATCAAATCGCGAAACTCGACTCCACTGTCTGTCTGAAGCCCCAGGTAGTTTTTGATCGGGTTGTAGATGGAAAGGAGTTGACCGCCGATCTCGGACTTTTGCTCGATGACCAGCGTGTCGAGCCCGAGTTCGTCGCACCACATGGCGGCGGACAATCCCGCCGGGCCTGCGCCGATGATGATTACGTCATGCACTGGTTCTTAGAATATCCATCAAAAGAAGACGGGCAACTGATGGAGCGCAGGCGGCTCGCCTGCAGTGAGCGCGAAGCGCGAATGATGCAGTAGCGCTTTTCGCGCCTGCGGCGCAGTGCAGGCGAGCCGCCTGCGCTCCCTCGGCAAGTTTGTCGAACATTATTTGAGATTCCTCGCCACGATCTCAGCCGTGCGACGCGTGTGCTGGCCCGGATCGTCGTCGTGCCCGGCAGTCTCGTGATAATGCTCGATCTTCCATCCGCGCAAGAACTCGCGCAGCTCGCCCGGCTCGAGCAGGAAATTCGGATTCATCGGCTTAACTCCGGGCGAGTCGTCAACCATATGAATCGCCGCCACGAAAAGCCCGCCTGGCCGAACGCCCGAAAGTAGCTGTGGGAAAAGATCGCGTTGCAGGTAATAGAAATCGCAAACCAGATCGCAGGCGTTCTCTTCGATTCGAAACTCGCCCGCTTCAAGATCGGCCACAACCGTTTCAACTGAAAGGTCGAGCTCGGCGGCTCGTTGATTTGTGATCTCGATTCCTACTTTGGAAGAATCAACCGCCGTGACTTCCCATCCGCGTTGCGCCAGGAATATCGCATGACGTCCCGCGCCGCACGCAATGTCCAGCGCTCGCCCCGGCTCAAGCGATTCGGCGACCGACACCAGCAACCGGCTCGGCTCGGTGGTGGCGTGTTCGCCGGCGCGGTAACGCTCGTCCCAGTCCGCCACGCTATGTACGAGCTCCCGCCGCAACTTGCTCGTCTGCTTGTCCCAACACGCTCCGCATTTCCTCGACCACGACTTCTACCGGCAAAGCCGAAGCGATGACGGTTCCATCGTCCGCCGCAAACCTGGCCGCGGATGAAAGCTCGCTCTTATCGACTCGCCATTTCCCGTCGCTCGCGGTTTCAATTTCATTCAAACGCGCCATCAGCGCGCTTAGGTCTCTTCGCACGATGCGCGGCCGTACGACAGTCTCGGCCCACGAGTAGTACGGATAGTCGACACGATAGCTGACGCCGTTGGCGAGCGGTCTTGCGATCAGAAACAGCTCGCCTCGCGCATTGCGCGAGATCGCCGTATAAGGCGCGCCGTGCCGCGTAGGTTTGAACCCCGTCGAGCCGGACAATTCCGGATCGAGCATAACCACAGAGAGCTTCACCTCGTCGAACTCCTCGACCGTCGACCGACCACGCTCAAACGACTCCATCGCGTCTGCGATTCGCTGCCAGACGTCTCGCCAAAGAAATTCGTAATCGTCGATACGCGTCAGGACGTTAGCGACTTCTGGCAAAACCAGAGCGTATGCGCCGGCGTCGCCGAACTCAGCGCCGTTGGCCAAGTGACGCGCGAGCGGCGATCCGGCTTCGTCCATAGGATCGTCCGATCCCTGGATGACGATGCTGGCCCGCACGCCTGCTTCTCCGGTGAATTCCGAGAAGTCGCCGGCTTCTGCCGCAGCAATCAGCTCGCTTCGCAGATCAAGCGCGCTTTCTCCCGTCAAAACGGTCCAGACCGAGAGCACGCCGTCGGTGTCGAAATGATTGTTGGTAACCAGGTCGATTCCCTGCGTCAGCTCGTCGCGATGCGGCGATCCGACAAGGTTGAGCGCGATCTCCGTCGACGTATCGGCTTTCACCGATTCCGGCGTCTGGTTCCCTTCCCAGTGCGAAAAATGGACCGCGTTATCGACCGTCCCATCGATAGAGAGTTTCGGCAGCGCATCGAGTCCCTGGTGATAATATTCGAATCTCATAAGTTAAAGATCCCCGCCGATCATTATGGTTTCTGCGTTGTCCAGAGTTTAGCTCAAACCGTCATCGAACCGACAGCCGCGTCTTTAGCTCAGCAGTTTTCTTGCCAGTTCTTCGAAGTTCGTAGTGGGTCGGTTTGAATTGGAAACAAGAAAAACTGTTCGCGCAAAGACGCAAAGAACAGAAAGCAAAAGGCGCAAAGGGGAAGCAATCTTGATAGTGACATTAATTTGGAAAGAACCATGAGAGCTTTCTTTGCTCCTTTTACTTTCTGTTCTTTGCGTCTTTGCGTGAGATCTCAACCTCACACATTCTCAAACTAACGCATTACCGCGCAGTTGGCTTCATTCCAATTTCAACATCCTGGGAGTACAATCCGGCTCAATCACAACACGCAGGGAGGACCGGCATTGAATACAAACAGCAATCAGATGGCCGAAATTACCGCCACCGAGCTAAAACAACGGCTTGACCAGGGCGACGATATTCAGGTGATCGATGTTCGCGAACAGAAGGAATTTGACGTCGCTCGCATTCCTAACTCAAAACTGATTCCACTGGGCCAGGTCGTCAGTCGGTTATCGGAAATCGATGCTGACCGGGAAACGGTAGTCCACTGCAAAATGGGCGGGCGAAGCGCAAAAGCGATCGAGGCGTTGCGAGCCGCGGGCTTTACCGGAAACCTGATAAATCTGAAGGGCGGCATCACTGGCTGGTCGAATGAGGTTGACCCGACGGTGCCGAAGTACTAGCGATGTCCGACAAGCAAATGTCCGACAAACTTCAGTTTGTCGCTGACTCTGGTGATTTCAATTCACCGCGATAGCGACAAACTGAAGTTTGTCGGACATCAGAAGGCGAGTTTGTGGAGTTCTATTTGTTGATGCCTTCCAACTCGACGCATTGGTTGATCCGCGTCACAACCAGTCCGTCGGTAACCGGCGTTCGGCACGAAAGCGCCGGCCGGTCATCCGCCTCCGTCTGACCCTGCTGGTGACACCAAACCTGACAGTTTGTGCAGTCTCCGTTCCAGCAAAAATCTCCGTACGAAATTGTGCGCATCGACAGATACTGGAAGCACCGAAGCAGCATGTTATTCTCCGGGACCTGCACCCGCCTGCCGAGAACTTCGATCGTGATTAATTTTTCGAATGGATGGAAGAGGTCGTTGTCCAGCATGGGGCAATGGCTCCGGACGGCCGCGATCGAAAAACGAGGCGAGTATAACATGACGGGGAATCGCGATCGGTGGCCGAACAATCGGGATTATCGGCGCGGTTCGATCATGTTGACGGCCAACGACGCCGAACCACGAAATGCACGAAATGAAAAAACAATCACGAATCGAGAAGAGCAGTTCGCAATAACCGTCATTTGCTTCGTGTGATTTTGTTTTCGGATTCGTGTGTTTCGTGGTCCGTCGTCGATACTCTTTGCTTTTCACGCTTAGCCGGCTGTTTCCTTCTCCCCATTCGCTACCGCGAATGGTACTGACTTCCGCGGGCCCGATTCCTGTGCAAAGCCACGGCGCCTCTTACCATTCGCCTTTCGGCTTTTCTCCTTTCTGATTCTTTCCGCACGCTGCTAAACTACGCCTACGGAGGAAAGACAAATTGCCACTAGTCATTTATACGAAACCGGGGTGTCCCTACTGTCAGCAGGCCCGTGAATATTACAATTCGCAGAACATCGCTTTTGAAGAATTCGACGCACAAAATGACCGCGAGCGACGCAAAGAAATGCTCGCATTTTCCGACGGCGATCCCACGGTTCCGTGCCTGGTTCAGGACGGCGAGTATGTAGGCTCTGGATGGGGTACGCCGCCTCGTGGTTGAACGGTGCATGATTGATTGGCCGTGAGCCAGTCACTAAACATAATTTTCGAGACTGGGTAGTGCGATAGGTAAACGATCGCAAATCCGTAATTCAAAAACTAGAATCCACACTCCCAAATGATCGGCACAACGCTTCACAACTATCGGATCCTCGAAAAAATCGGCGCAGGCGGACAGGGGGCAGTTTACAAAGCCGTAGATTCGAAGTTAGGGCGTACGGTAGTTATCAAAATCCTCCCGCCGGACCTGACAGTTAAGGAAGCAAACCTCAAACGCTTCGAACGCGAGGCCCGACTAGCTTCTTCCCTGGACCATCCAAACATCTGCACAATTTTCGATATGGGTGACGCGGACGGCGTTCACTATATCGCGATGCAAAATATCGAAGGCCGCAATGTGCGGCAGCTAGTCAACGGTCGTCCGTTGCAACTGCGCAGCGCGTTGGCCATCGCGGTTCAGGTAGCCGACGCTCTGGTGGCTGCGCACGAACGCGGGATCATCCATCGCGACATCAAGGCCGGAAACGTGATGGTGACCGATACCGGCCAGGTGAAAGTGCTGGACTTCGGCCTGGCGAAATTGCTGGATGAAGACGAAGCGAACGCCGCGGGAATTCATCGAACTGAGTTGACCGAGGTAGGCGTGCCCTACGGAACCGCCACGTACGCCGCACCCGAACAGGCGCGTGGCGACCGGGTCGATCATCGAGCCGACATTTTTTCTACCGGCGTTCTGGTTTACGAAATGTTGACCGGCATGTGGCCGTTTCACGGGAAGACCAGCGTCGACGTGCGACACGCTGTGTTGCACGACGCAGCCAAACCGCTTGCGGAGGCCAGACCGGGCTTCATTCCGCCCGGCTTGCAGGAAATTCTTGATCGCGCGATGGCGAAGGATCCGCGTGATCGCTATCAGAAGATCGTCGAGTTGCGCGATGACCTGCGCAAGATTCTGCAGGAAGTAACGGCGCATGCGGGCCAGAGCGATCAGTTCATGGATCGAGTTTCCCCGGTTGCGCCGCGCCATGCGGCCGGCGCCAGCCCGGTTTCGCGCGCGCTACGTTGGCTGCGAAAGAAAACCGGCGATCAAAAGACCGTTCCGCCGGCGTTCCAATCACAGACTCCGCAGACTCGCGAGCTTCACGAGACGCCGATGACCAGCGTCGGCGATCAGGAAAAGAAGACTGTCGCGATTCTTCCTTTCAAAAATATCAACAATGACGCCGAAGCGGCGTTTTACGAATTT
This sequence comes from Pyrinomonadaceae bacterium, assembly GCA_963702045.1. Classification (GTDB taxonomy): domain Bacteria; phylum Acidobacteriota; class Blastocatellia; order Pyrinomonadales; family Pyrinomonadaceae; genus JACMLC01. Next base: position 588,647 of record OY969701.1, on the reverse strand, counting down.
TCATTAGCGGATGCTGTTATTACCGAGCTCGCCCAGTTGCGCTCGCTGGTAGTTCGCCCATCGTCTTTGGTGTCGAAGTACCAGGGCCAAACCGATGATCCGCGTCAGATCGGACGCGAGCTGAACGTCAACGCAATTCTTGAAGCGCGATTCCTGAAGGCCGGTGAGAAATTTCGTGTAACGGCGCAACTGTTGGATGTGGCCAGCGGCGACATTCTCTGGAGCGAAAAGATAGACGTTGATACGGGCGACATCATCACCATTCAGGACACGATCGTTCAGCGGATTGTCGACGGTCTCCGGCTCGAACTGACCGCAGACGAACAGGGACAACTGGCGAAACGCCCGACCGAAAACGCCGAAGCGTACGAGGCGTACCTGCGCGGACGCGACTGCTTCGGCCGATATATCTTTCGCACCCTGGCGCGTGAAGACGGCGACGCCGCGATCGAGCATTTCCAACGCGCCATTCATCTGGATTCCGACTTTGCGCTGGCGTATAGCGGTCTCGGCGCGTCGTACGCCAATCGCGTCTTCAAGGGTTTCGGTGATGCCGAGGATTACGCCCGAGCCGAAGACGCTTTTAGCGAAGCACTCGCGCTGGATCCCGAGCTGGTCGAGGCTCGCATGCTGATGGTCTTCATCTATCTATCGCGCGGCGAAAAGAAGAAGGCGCGCGACGAGGTGGCGCGGTTGCGGCGAAAAGCCCCGAACGAGGCTTCCGTTTATTTTGTGAAGGCCACGCTCCATCGCCTCGATGGCGAATACGATCGCGCGCTGCGCAGCTGGGACAAATTGTCTAAGCTGGATCCGGCGGCTACAGTCGTGGCCAGCTACAACCGGGCGCGCATCTTTGGCTATCAGGGTCGCTACGACGAAGCTGAAAAAGAACTGGACATCGGCAGCGCGATGGAGCCAGATCATCCGCTGATCAAAACTTTCCGTGCTCGAATTCTTTACTACCAGGGCGACGCGGAAAAAGCGGCGACGTTGTTACGCGAAGTCCTGGAACATAATCCGAGCCTGGACGGCGTCCGACCGATTTACGCGATGTGTTTGATCAAGCTGGGCCAGCTCGACGAGGCGCGCGCTCAGCTTTCCGATCGCGTTCTTGAAATCGCGGATGCCGATCATGACATCGCATACTGGACGGCATCGGCTTTCGCGCTCGAGGGCGAGCGTGATTTGGCTTTCAAATGGCTGGAGCGAGCGATCGATCTGGGCAACGAGAATCGGACCTGGTTTGAGTCTGACTCGAACTGGGACCAACTGCGCGGCGACGAGCGTTTTCAGGAATTAATGCGAAAAATCGGCGCATCCCGGTCGGCCTCACGTTAATCAGCACCCTGCCCTGCATAGATTCCCTGAGCGTATGCAAAACCTACACTTACAGGCGCAAAATCGCCGTGCACACTGCAAAGATGCCGGGGAACACGTGCAAAACCTCCCGGAACACGTGCAAGACCTCCGGAAACACGTGCAAGACCTCCGGAAACACGTGCAAGACCTCCGGAAACACGTGCAAAACCTCCGGGAACACTGCAGAGATGCCGGGAACATGTGCAAAACCCCCGGGAACACGGCAAAGATTCCCACGTGCAGGTGCAAAACCTCCGCGTACACCCGCATCGACTTCGCGTCAACAAAATCGGCCATTATGTGCGACAATGAAAACCGGGCCGGCTTTTGGCGCCCCCTCTTTTTGACTTGTTCGTATTCTTCACCCGGAAAATCCCAGTGAAAACCTTTGTAATCGGAGACATTCATGGACGGCGTTCGCAGATGGATAGCATTCTGCGGATGATTCCGCGTGATCCCGCCGTTGATTCGCTGGTCTTTTTGGGAGATCTGATCGACAGGGGCGCAGACGCGCCGGGTGTGGTGACGGATGTGATGGCGCTGCAGGCCGAGCAGCCGGAACGAGTAGTAACCTTGCGCGGTAATCACGAGCAGATGTTGCTGGATTGTATCGACGAAGGTGCGTGGATCTGGTTTGCGCCGAAGACGGGCGGCACGCGAACTTACGAACAGTACACGGGCTGCGCATTAGCGCTTAAGGGCGAAGCCGAGTTTCTTGAAGCTCAAAACAAGATCGCGGAAGCCGTGCCGGCAGAACACCTGGAATTTTTTAGACGCATGCCGTTCTATCACGAGGACGAATATGCGCTTTACGTTCACGCAGGATTGGATCACGGAAAGCATCCGCGCGAAACTGATCCGCACGCGCTCCTCTGGACGCGCGATATGGAGTTCTATAAGCACTACACCGGAAAGCCGTGCCTGTTCGGCCACACGCCTACGCCTTTTCTACCATTGCGCGGAAGGTTGGGGCGACACGGCATCTACATTTTCCACAGCGCCATTGGCATTGATACCGGGTACGACGTTCATTCGCCGTTGAGCTGTTTGGAATTGCCGGACTTCACGCTTTACCAGGCATTCGCAGATGGAAGAACCGCGACCCACCACATCACTACGCTCATTCCTGAGCCGCTGCGCGCGATGCAGCGCGCTGTGGTTCATTAGATGGAGCGCAGGCGGCGCGCCTGCTCTGAGCGCCGCAGGCGCGAAAAGCGTAGAAGCATTCTTGGCGCTTCGCGCTCACTGCAGGCGAGCCGCCTGCGCTCCAACGAGCGTGTTGCTGGCTTCACTCGCCTGTGTAGTCCTTCTTAGCGCCTTCACAAACACCGCTCAAACCGATCGCGCTGCCCAAATCGGCTCGCAGGGAGATCGAGGCCGCATTCGTCCACCCGCCGCGGTCACGTGCAATCGCAACAACCTGACAGCCTATTCCGGGAAGGTGGTTGAATTTACCAAGCGTCCCGGCCGCGTCGATCTGACAATCGAAACAGACTGGGACACTACTGAGAAAGTCGCGCTGACACATTCGCGTGGGAGCGACCCGATCAGATGGTTTCTATTCAACGGTAAGAAATTCAAACCCGGCGACTGGAAGGAATTGAATCGGATTCAGAGCACGTATCCGGACGGCTTTCGCGCAACAGCGTGGGTTTGTAATGACGGCAGGAAGCCGATCATTGATTGGCAGATCAAGTCATAAAAAGAGGGGAGCGCCCATTCAAGCGCTCCCCGTTTTGATGTCCGACAAGCTTTAGCTTGTCGTTGATTCTCACCGCACTCGACTTTCATGTCATCGACAAACTGAAGTTTGTCGGACAATCACTAGCCGTTACAGCCCGCGATACAACGCCGAGAGCGCGTCCATTCGAGCCGTCTGTCCTGCGGTGAATTTGTACATGCAGAAATCATCGGTGTAGTCCATAAAGTTCTCGACCGGATCATAACCGCGCGCGATGTTTCTGCACTTTCGCTGAGTGAGCGGGCAGCCAAATGTCTGAGACTGTTCGGGCCGAGTGTCCCAAACAAAATCGCCTCTGGTGCTCCTGTTACAGCCTCCCTGAAACGTGTGATACAAACCGAGCCAATGGCCCACCTCGTGAGTGGCTGTATCGCCAAGGTTGTACGGCGCTGCCGATCCACCGGGAAGCGATGCGTTTAAGAGTACGACGCCGTCGTACTGCGGATTCGAACCATATTGGTCCGGGAACGTCGCCCAGCCCAGAAGAGTGCCGCCGCCTGCGTTGGTCGTAAATATATTCAGAACGTTTGCTCCACCGACACGCAACGTGGCTTTCATGATTATCTCGCTCGACGAGCCCATGTCCGCGGCATACCAGGCTGCATTCGTGGTTCGAGTAACGCCACCAAGTGTGAACCTGAACGGTGTGTTAAAGCCCACGCCTCCCGGTCCCGTTCCCGAGTAGGCCGCGTTCAGGACGGCGATCTGATTATCGATCCACGCCTGAGGAATGTCGCCGTTTGCGGTGCCGGCGCCCTGATTGATTACGTGGACCCTGACGTCAATATTCACAGATCCCGGAGGTCTAAGCGCCTCTTCGCCCGTCGCGAGCTTCTTGTTCTCGAGATAAAGATCGATCTGATCCTGCACGGCCAGGGCACGTTCAAACGAAACCTCTTCGGTCAAACAGCGTCCGCCGCTCAAGATAAAATCTCCCTGGCTCTCCCAGGTATGGCCGTTCATTCTGAACTCACCTTGATTGAGATTTGGGAACACCTCAGAAGCAGAGATCTCAGCAGTCTGCGGATTTCGATTTTGGGCATCAGCCTCATTTACGAGCGCAGATCGGTTCAACAAAAACGCAGGGGCGAGCGCCAGAACTACCAAAACGGCGAACAACTTTCTTTTCATTTCAAACCTCCGGTGGGATGCAACAAATGTTCGTTGTACTGAACCGAGTGGCGACGAAAGAAGTCGTCATTCGGAAATGCCTTCAGTATTTATCAGAAAGGGTAATCGCTCAAGAAACGATGACGAAACGCAGTGGCTAAAATTGCGGTTCTCAACAACAAGTTGGACGGGGCCAAAAGTCGCAATCAATTTAATGGCAACGCGGGTTTATTACAGGATCGGTAAATTTTTGTCAACCTGCGTTTTCGAGCCGATTAAGCTCGCCTTTCAAGAATGAAGCGGGCGATTTCGCGGAGTAAACCCGTGGGCTGGTTAAGCCGGTCCAGCGCTCGGCACGCCTCGTCATAAACCTCACGAGCACGAACTTTTGTCGCTTCGATTCCATAAAGCGCTGGATACGTAGCTTTTTGCGAACGGGCGTCTTTGCCTGGCGTCTTGCCGAGGTCTTCGATGCTGGCCGTCACGTCCAACAGATCATCCGTGATCTGAAACAAAAGTCCGAGTTGCGTCGCGTATCGCGACAGCGCATCCAGTTCTTCGTCGCTTGCGTTTGCAATGATCGCCCCCGACCGAACCGCCGCATTTATGATCGCACCTGTCTTGAAGCGATGAATTCGTTCAAGCTCCGATCCGGATATCGCTTTCGACTCCGCATCCAGGTCAAAAGCCTGGCCCGCCACCATTCCATCGGGAGTGCCGGCCGCATTCGCAAGTTCAGCGATCACTCGCACGCGAGTTCCCGGCGACAGATTTTCGTCTTCGGCAATCGTCTTAAAAGCCAGCGTCTGAAGCCCGTCACCAGCCAGGATTGCAGTTGCGTCGCCGAACCGCACGTGACAAGTCGGTCGCCCGCGCCGCAAATCGTCGTCGTCCATCGACGGAAGATCGTCGTGAATCAGCGAGTATGTATGAATCATTTCAAACGCACACGCTGTTCGAAGTAGCTGCGATTCGGTACCGGCCAGAGTCTCGCCGACCGCGAGCACCAATGCCGGACGAAATCGCTTTCCACCGGCAAACACGCTCCAACGGATCGCGCTATGCACGCTCTTTGGCTCCGCGGTCTCCTGCGGTAACAGCCGATCGAGCATTTCATCAACCCGAGAGCGAGACTCTGCAAAGAAATCGTGCAGGTCGCTTTCGCCTCTTCGAGATGGGATTTCAGAAAACGCTTTCATCCTGATCCGTTCGCGGTTTGGTTGTGGCGGTCATCTCGTCCGAAGCCTCTTCAAAAGCAGCCAGCACCGGACGTCCGTTCGAATCGCGCAGCAACGTTTCGATCCTGCGCTCGGCCTGGTTTAGACGCTCCTGGCACTCGCGCGAGAGCGTGACGCCTTGCTCGAACAGCTTCAAGCTCTCTTCGAGCGGCAGATCGCCTTGCTCGAGTTCGCGAACGATTTTTTCAAGCGCCGCCAGCGAGGCTTCAAACGTTCGGACACGACCTTCAGAATTCTTCATTTCAACCTCAGCTAATGTCCGACAAACTTCAGTTTGTCGTTGACTCCTACAACACTCGACCTTCCACATCATCGACAAACTGAAGTTTGTCGGACATCTACCTCAAATCCAGCTCCTCTTCGAGCAGCGGAACCTTCGGCAGATTCTTCGGCAGGTTCTTCTTAAGATTCTTGCGGATCTCTTTTTCCACCTGGCTTCCGACCGCCGGTAAATCCTTCGCGATGTTGTCCACGATTCGCATGGCCACGGTATCGTCCGACACGGCCACCACTCGCCAGAGGTCGCCGTTCTTCAGCATCTTTAGCGTGATCGGACGATCCTTCAGGGTGACCGCTACATTCGCGGTTCCGTTCTCTTCCTTAATATCCACGACGTAGGGAACGCCCAGCGCAACCACGAAAAACGGCTTGCCCTCGGCGCGAGTGCTCATCTCTTTGGTTTGCGCCACAACCTCGTCATGCACTTTTTGTTTGACGGATGGAAGCAACGTCGGAACCAGCGATTCCACCTGCCCGCGCAATGGTCCAGTCAATGCAGTCGTGTACCGCCCCAGCGCCTTTTCGGTTACCTGCGGCACGAAGTTCTCGACAACCTTATCGGTGTCGACGATCTCGTCGAACTTCGCCATGTCATTGCGCTGAACTGCATCGACCAACAACGCGAGCGAATACGCCGGTTTGGTTTTGTAGCTCTGCCACCAGAAATAGCCGCCTACGACCACTCCCAACAGAATGACTATCAGGACAGCCGCGATGATGCCCAACACTTTCGCCGCTCGGCTCCCGCGTTTGGGCACGAGCGCCATCTGTTTGGCGCGTTCGAAGCTAATAACAATCCGGCTCGGCTTTGGCCGATCGCTTTCTTCCACCGATGGGGGCATTAGGCCTTCTCCAACTCTTCCACGCGACAGCCTAAACCGCCGCTCGCTAATCGAAGGTGGATCTTGTCTCCGACATTCACCGCGCTCGCATCGCGCACAATCGCGCCGCCCGCGTCCTGCGCCAACGCGTAACCGCGTTCAAGAACTGCCAGCGGCGAAAGAGCTCCGAGCGCGCCGGCCATCAGATGAAAACGCTGCCGAGCCGACTCGAGCTTTGTTTGCACCGCACCATCTCGTTCCAGACAAAGCAGCTCAAATCGATTTCGCGCTTCGGAGGCGCGCGCAGTTAACCGCACCGGCGAGAGCCGTCCGAAAATTCCTTCTGCCTTATTTCGCATCAACTGCATTCGCCGAATAGTCAGACTCTCAAGACGATGCGCCGCTTCATCCACTGTCTGGCGCGCGTCACTCAACCGTACGCGAACATCATCCAAACCGGTTGAGGTCGCAGCGTTTTGTACTCGGGCCCGCGCGTCCATCAAGCGATAACGGGCCGCCAAAGTCAGGTCTCGAGTCAATCCTTCGACTGTAGCCGCCAGTTCGTCTTCACGCGCCGCGACCATTTCCGCAGCAGCCGAAGGCGTCGGAGCGCGAAGATCTGCCGCGAAGTCAGCGATGGTGAAATCCGTTTCGTGGCCCACCGCGGAGATGATCGGAATCTGCGACGCTCGAATACAGCGCGCAAGCAGCTCGTCGTTAAAAGCCCACAGATCTTCGGCCGAGCCGCCGCCTCGTCCAACGATGATGACATCGATCGAATCTTTGATCCGTCCGTCACCGAGCGCCGCGGCGTGATATTCATTGAGCATCTGGATAGCGCGTATCACTTCGTTTGCTGCGCCTTCGCCCTGCACACGCGCCGGAGAAAACAGAATGTGGACGGTTCGCGTGCGCCGCGAAATCACATGAAAGATGTCGCGAATCGCCGCGCCTGATGCGGACGTGACGACGCCGACGCGGCGCGGGAAAAGTGGAAGCGCGCGCTTCAGCTCCGCCGCGAACAGCCCTTCCGCGGTCAGCCGCGCGCGCATCTGTTCAAAAGCAACCTGCAACGCGCCGGCGCCGACCGGATCCAGCGCCTCGACCATCAATTGATAATCGCCACGCGGTTCGTAAACGGTCAGCCGGCCGCGAGCGCGAACCAAAAGGCCGTCCGCCGGACGAAAGCGAATCGCGCGATTTGTGCCTCGGAAACACGTGGCGCGAAGTTGAGCTCCCGAATCACGAATCGTGAAATACCAGTGTCCGGAACTGTGCGCCTTAAAGTTCGAAATTTCGCCTTCGACCCAAACCGACGCGAACCGGCTTTCCAACGAGCTACGCACCTGCGATGTCAGCTCCGAAACTGAAAGCGGACGACGCTCGGCTTCGTCAAAAAGAGACCTGATCATTGGATGGGTCATATTTCAGAACGAAAGGATGCGGGATAGCTAATCAAAAGTAAACCTGGTTGGAGCGCAGGCGGCTCGCCTGCAGTGAGCGCGAAGCGAGAATAATATATCTACGCTTTCCGCGCCTGCGGCGCTCATTGCAGGCGAGCCGCCTGCGCTCCAACGGTTGGCGGACTTCTCAACTACTCCTGCTTCTGCCCCTCACCACCGTTGCCTGCGGCTTCAACGATTGGCCTTAGTCGGACCGAAACATTATCTCGCTTCGCCCGAACGCGAACTCGTCGCCCGCGCGAATCGCCGGCGTTCGAGACATAGGTGATCGTGTACGACATGCGAAGCTGTGAAACGACATCGGCGTAAGCTCGCTGCAAATCATCAAGATATTTGATCGGGTAGTAAACGCCGCCGGACACACTCGCCAGACGCTTGCCCTCTGCCTCAGCGCGCGTGGTCAACGTCAGGTAACGCGTGCGCAACGGATCCAGCGTGGTGTTGGGCTGCGGCACGCGCGCCTCGGGAACCAGCCCGGAAGGAATGTAGAGCGGATAGACCAACGCGCCCGATTCGAGCACTTCGTCGATAAGCGAATCAAACGGCACGAACGATCTGTTGTCATCGCCGTCCGACATCACCACCACGGCGGTTCGTTCGCCGTGCAAAGGCTTCAGCGTGTCGATCAGAACGTAGGCCAGTGCATCGTAAAGCGCGGTTGCGTCGCCGGCATCCAGCAGATCCAAGCGTTCGGAGAGCACTCGCCGGTCGGTGGTAAAGTCAGAAATGATCTGAACGTCATCGCGAAAACTGATGATCGCGATTCGGTCCTGCGATCCGGCGGTGCCGAGGAAGTTGCGCGCAGCTTTGCGAATGAAGTCGATCCGCTCTTCAACACTGCCCGAGACATCCAGCAACAGCACGAGATTAAACGGCGCCGAGGTTGGCATCACTTCCGTCACAGCTCGCTCTTCGCCGTTCTCGACCACAACAAAGTCCGCAGCCGTCAAACCGCCGATCGCCCGTCCCTGTTGATCGGTCACGTTCGCGGTTAACCGCATCAACTGGGGCGCGATCGAAGTGGCAAACTCGCCGGGAACTCTGCGCGTTAGCAGGCTGGGCGCGGATGTTGGTGGCGGCAACGTCTTCGCATAGTCGCCAAACAGTTTTGGAGAGACGCGGCGAATCGCTTCCATCAAAGTGTTGTTGCCGCTTCGCACGATGGCCTTGGCTGCTTCAGTCAGCGGACGTTCGCGCAGGTCGGAAGGCGCCAGGTTCGGGTCTACATTAAAGAGAATCACGCCGCGCTGTGTGGCAAAATCGAGTTGGATGCGATCGTCCTTCTTTGCTTTTTTGTCGCCGAGTTTGCCATTGATCGCGTACCAGCCACCCGCTTTTTCTTTTACCTGCGGAAGATCCGGATCACTCATAAAGCGAGGCTTGCTCGCCTGCCAAACGAAATTGAATCTAACGGAATCGAGCGGAATGTCGGCGTGGATCGTACCGGTGTCGGTTTCGACTTCGGCTGACGAAATGTTGCCGATGACCTCGACCGCACCGGCGATGCTCGTCACCTTAACTTTGGTCCGGACAGGCACGCGCACTGTGATGTCGATCCGGTCTTGCTCTTTGCGACCGCGCACGTCGATCTCGACGTTGCCTCCGGCTGCGTTCGATTTAACGTCGCTCTCCGCGATCGCCGCTCCGGCCGATACGGCCGTCAGAAAGACTTTCTTCTGCATTTCAGAAGCGATGACTACGACGCGGCCGTTTTGGTTTTTGATTGAGACCGAGACTTTTTCGGGTGTGTTTAGTTCGCGCTCAAGATTCTGAGCCGAGATCGGTATGGCGGCTCCAAACAGGAACACAGCGGCGAATAAAACGGCGGCCGGGATTCTCGTCAAAAGGGGGAACAGCGCTGGGAATTGCGCGGGAAAACTTGGGTAAATCATAGCGCTTGATCTTGCCTGTGCATTGCCAACCGGGTCAAGCGGGAACGTCCGACAAGCTTCGGCTTGTCGCCGGCCGTCGCCATTTTCGACATGCGACGTCAGTGACAAACTGAAGTTTGTCGGATATCAAAAAAGGGCTTCCGAAGAAGCCCTCTCTTGCATTCAAGTCTTTGGTCGAATGAAGGTTGATTAATACTCGCCGGCAGTCGACTGCTGATTACTAACATCGCAGGCTGGCGGCGACGGAGGTTCGACGGCAGCTGCTGGCGCGGGCGTATCACTGTCCATTCGAACTCGCATCAGCGGCACGCGTCTCTGCGTCGTTCGAGTACGGGAATTGAACAACGCGTAAAGCTCTCGTTCCAGGACCCGTGCCGCTTTCTTGTTATCGACCTTCGCACGAAACAGGCTCTTCGCGGCGTCCAACTTTGCAAGCTTAGCAACGGACGGTGCTAACAGATCCGCTCTGTGGTCAAGCGCGTATTCGAACTGCTTCGAATTAATGCTGCCGGCGTCCACATGTTCGAATGACCATGAAAACGCTTTTGCTAAAGTAGCCGGACCCAGGTTGCGCTGTGATCGAGCAACTTTACCCGGCCTGACCATCGAAGTCTTAACTGAAGTCTTAGTCGATGCGATAACGCTTTCCAGCACTGCGGTCGGCTCGCCGGTCTCGTTGCACGCAAGGCCTTCTTGTCCGCTCGCCGGCGCTTCGTTTGTTTCTTCAGCCGGGGCTCCGTAGTTCAACAGGTAATTCAGCATGTGCGCCTGGGCTTCGGACCGCACGGCGCTGACGTAACTCTTAAAGTGCTCCATCGCACGTGGAGTTGCCGCCAAAACCGTCACCGAGAAGAAAATTATTGTGAGCCCTTTGCGTTTCATGTCGCACCTGCCGTGTCAATTGGTTCTTGTTCGAATCTTTCGTGGCGTGTCTAACTATCTATATTACGACCGCATATTCGATTTGTTACCGACGCTCCCGGAATTTTTACGATTCTTTTACGCCTCAATTAGGCGTCCGGGTCGCCGATGCGCGGCCGAATTATCGCTTCCAAAAGAGTAAACACCATCCATTTGGGATTTGTGGCAGGATTTTTCCAGAGAATGTCCGCGAAACTTCAGTTTGTCGTGTGCGAGCGGCAAACTAAGTGTGTCGGACATCAACTAAGGCTGGTTGGCCCAATCGACCACGGGATCCACCCATTCCTTGAGCGGCTTGTACAAAATCGCATGCCCGGTGCCTACCTTGAGCTCAATCTCGTGATGGCGATTTAGCCCGGTAGCGCGCGCGAAAAACTTACCGCAGGTGGTCCCGAACTGATCTTTGACGTCATAAATCGAGAGAACATTTCCGTGCAGGTCCAGGTCGTAGTTTTCCAGCACCCAGTCGTTACAATTCGACATGAGCACATAATTAACATTCCTGTTTTTTAGGTAGGTCGAAGCCAGCATCGCTATCATCGAGCCTTTGGATGCACCCACGACCGTGACATGCGACGGAGGCACGCCCGCTTTTATCAATGCATTTATTTGGTCGACCACCTTCTGCGCGTACTTCTTAACATCAGTTCAGCTTCATTCTTTCCATCGAGGTTCGCCTTTCCTCTACCCGATCATTTGAGAGCGTCGTTGGAGCGCAGGCGGCTCCATCGCTCTATGTCCCGTTGAACCCCGCTCGTAACCGTCTGATATTAGCACCCGGAAATTTGCCCGTAGCTTTTACCTCGCCGAGCACCCGATCAGCTTCGGCTTTGGTTCTGCCGGCGTAAACCGCCATGAACCGCGCGGTATCGCCAATGTTGATGTAGTACAAAGACGCTGGTTCAGCACAGCGAGAGCTGAAGACTTTGCGCTTCGGAAACAGCGCCTGGGCCGCGAGCCTGTCGTCCTCTGAAATGAACTTGTCGCATTCGCCTTCGGCAACGCGCATGCTCTTCAGAATGATCGCGTAAAACGGCTCTGACTCCCAGATCACGCTCTGTTTGATTATGCGAAAGTTTATATCGTACGGTTCAAAGGTAGCTATGGAACGACACGGCTGGGTAGGATCGCCGCAGACTTGCGCACCGGCCTGGTTACTTCCCCGACTCTGTGCATGGCTGAGAAGAGAACCAACGGCGGCAACGCACATCACGAGCGTTATCGCGAAGCTGAAAGTTCGAATCTTCATGTTGACGTCTCCAGGTTCTAATCGGCAGGTTTGTCTTTGCCGATTTTTTCGCGTTTGACGGAGTGTGGATTGGTGGATCGCTCGCCCGGTTTCCGCGTACGTCGCCGCCTCTTTCGCAGCTCGCCGTTTTGATCCACGGAACGAATCGGCTGCAAATCTTCTGCATCACCCAACGGATCGACCAACCCGGTTTCTATTTCTTCCGGCGCCGGCACGGCCTCCGCGATCGACTGCGAGCCATCCGGTGCGTTGCCTACCTCTGCTCCATCCTCTATTCCAGCTTCGGCCAGTGCGCGTTGGCGTGTGAAATGCTCGACAATATCCGCAGCCGGTTTCTTGCCGACAAACGGTGAAAGCTCGGCCAAAGAGGCATTCGAAACTCGCTGAATCGAACCGAAGTGGCGAAGCAATCGCGTCTTGCGCTTGTCGCCAACGCCCGGAATCGCCGTCAGTTCGGAGGTAAAGTCACGAAGCTCGCGCCGCTTGCGATGATACGTCACCGCGGTTCTGTGCGTTTCGTCGCGTATCATCTGAATCAATCGCAACACAGGTGAATGCGGATCAAGATAGACGGGTTGGCTCTCTCTTCCCTTCACCAGCAGATGCGAAACTTCATTGTGACGACGCGGCGGCTTGACGACGCCGATCATCGGGACTGCTTCCAGTTCCAGCTCGCGCATCGCAAGCGCAGCAGCGCTCAATTGTCCCTTTCCACCATCGATCATAACCAGATCGGGAAGCGGCTTGCCTTCATCAAGCTGCCGTCGATATCGGCGATAGACAGTCTCTTTCATCGACGCGAAGTCGTTCGAGCCCTCGACCGACCGGATGCGAAACTTGCGATACTCCGCTCGATTCATCTTTCCGTTTTCGCACACCACCATACCGGCGACGTTCTCGGCTCCCTGAATATTCGAGATGTCGAACGATTCGATTCGAGCCGGAAACCGCGGAAGCTCAAGCACCTCCTGCAATTCTTCTAGCACCCGTTCCATGTCGGGCTTCAAAACGCGGAACCGCTGTTCAAACGCGAGCTTCGCATTCTTTTCTACCAGGTCGATCATCTCGCGCTTTTCGCCGCGCTGCGGATCCAGGATGCGAACACGGCGCCCGCGGCGTTCGGTCAACGCGCGCTCGAGCACTTCGCGATCGTCGAAATCGACGGGGACATGAATTTCGCGCGGCACGTAATCCGTCGAGTAGTACTGCGCCAAAACCTCGCCGAGAAAAACCGAGGGGTCGAATGCCTCTGCCGGCAGGTCTTCCCAGAAAAACTCGCGCCGGCCGACCACTTTGCCTTCACGCATCGTAAAAAGCTGCAAAGCGATCCGCGGCCCTTCGCGGTAATAACCGAAGATGTCCACGTCGCGATCCGGCGAGGTGGCCATCTTCTGCTGCTCGGCGATCGCGATCACGGTCTTTCGCAGATCACGATATTTCGCAGCCATCTCGAAACGCATGTCTTCGGACGCCTGAATCATTCGCGCTTCGAGCTGGTCCGCGAGCTCTTTGTTCTTCCCTTCCAGCAGCAACCGCACATCGCGAACCGCTTCCTGATACTCGGTCGAAGTGCAGAGACCTTTAACGCAGGGTCCGAGACAGCGTTTGATGTGATATTCCAGGCACGGTCGAGAAAGTTTTCCGTCGATCTCGATGTCACAAGTGCGAAGCTGAAACGTGCGATTGATCAAATCGATCGTGCGGCGAGCAAGCGACGCCGGCAGAAACGGACCGAAGTAGAGCGCACCATCGCGATTCACGCGACGCGTAATCATCACCCGCGGATACGGATCGTTGATGGTCAGTTTCAGATGCGGATACTGTTTGTCGTCTTTTAGAAAAACGTTGTAGCGGGGTTTGTGTTGCTTGATCAGATTTGATTCCAACACCAATGCTTCGACTTCGTTGTCGGTGATGATGAATTCCAGATCTGCAATGCGGCGAACAAGCTCCTGCGTTTTTATGTCGTGCCCGCGACCCGACTGAAAGTAAGATCGCACGCGGCTGCGCAGGTTCTTCGCCTTTCCCACGTAGATGATCCGCCCGGTGGCGTCCATGTGCAGATAGACCCCAGGCGATACGGGAAGGTTCTTCAGTTTATCTTCAAGGGTGGTCATGCGATGGTGTTATTCTAGCAGGACACGGGACGCAGGAGTCAGGAGTCAGGACACAGGACTCAGAACTCGGGATGAAAGCTTTTGTAATTCCCTTTTGCAACACAGATATTCCAGTTGCCCCAGAACTAATTTCGTAAGACACTCCTGACTCCTGACTCCTGACTCCTGAGTCCTGTGTCCTGTGTTCCGTCTCCTTCTTCTTCGAGGCTCCCATTTTGCGCTTCCCTTTCTCGTTACCCCCGGAAAAGCAGTTCGACGCGGTCGGTTTCGGTCTAAACGCCGTCGACCATCTGATAGTAGTTCCCGAATACCCGGCCTTCGACACAAAAACCAGATTGCTCGAGCATATCCAGGCGGCCGGCGGACAAACCGCGTCGGCGATGGTCGGATTGCAGCGACTTGGGATGAAGACCGCGTACGCCGGGAGATTCGGATCGGACCCGGAAGGCGTCTTTGGGTTGGCAGCGATTCGCGATGAAGGCGTCAACCTGGATTTCGCGGCGGTGATCGAAGGCGCGCGCAATCAGCTTGCTTTCATCATCATCGACAGCCGCACGGGCGAGCGAACGATCATCTGGGATCGCGATGAACGGCTCGCATATCGCGCCGATGAAGCACCGGTTGAGTTGGCCGGTCGCGGCCGGGTTTTGCATCTGGACGCTCACGATCCGCCGGCGTGTGTTGCAATGGCTCGCGCTGCTCGTGAAACGGGAGCGATCGTTTCAGCCGATATAGACAACCTATATGACGGACTTCCCGAGCTGTTGCCGCTCGTTGATCTGCTCGTCTCGTCTTCGGAATTTCCGCATCGCTTGACCGGGATTCGCGACGAGCGAACCTCGCTGGTCGAACTCAAAGCGCGATACGGATGTGCGGTCGTTGGAATGACGCTCGGCGACAGAGGAGCGTTGATCTACATCGACGGGACGTTTTTGGAATCGCCCGCTTTTGAAGTTCCGGGAGGCTGTCGCGACACGACCGGCGCGGGAGACGCGTTTCACGCAGGGCTGATATTTGGATTGTTGACCGGCGAAGATGTGGAAGCGAGCATGCGAATCGCCAATGCTACCGCCGCGTTGAAGTGCAGGAGCCTGGGCGCGCGAACGTCGTTGCCGAGGTTGGACGAGCTGAAGGAGTTGTTGTGAGGGACTGACGCTAATACGTTCGAGATGTCCAGCTCAATGAGCGCCGAAGGCGCGGCAGAAGGTAGCCAGGGGCAAGAAAGACAATTCCAGGGGCGACGCGCTCAGCTACGCTTCGCGCTTGCCCCTGGCTACCTTCTGCCGCACCTTCAGTGCCACATCTTCAACTGCCCGCTCCGGCTCCCCGCAACCGTTGATCAAACAACTCCAACACCCGTCTCCAAGCATCCGCAGCCGCCTCGGCGTCGTACACTTCTGGACGGGTATCGAAGAACGCGTGGTCCGCATCATAAACAACCACTTCGAGCGGCAGATCAAACTCGCGCGCTGCTTCCTTCAACGCTTCGACCTTCTCTTCGTTGATCCAGTTATCTCGCGCTCCTGCGAAAAAGATGGTCGGCGCTTTCAATCGCGCGAGGACCTCATCCTCCGGAATATCTCCATAGAACGGGGCTGCCGCACCGAGCGAATCGATCTCGCAAGCGGCGCGCAACGCGAACGTCCCGCCCATACAAAATCCCGTGATGCCGATGCGGTCCACGTGGTACTGGCTCTTAACCTGGTCCACGGTGCGACGGATCGTCTCTATCCCATCTTCCAGCGCCAGATCGTGCATCAGCTTTGAAGCTTCTGCCGCGTCGGTTGTGATCTTTCCGCGGTACAGGTCGGGCGCGACGCATAAGTAGCCTTCGCTCGCGAAGCGGCCCGCCAGGTCTTTGACGTGATCGTTGATTCCCCACCATTCCTGAATGAGAATCACGGCCGCGGTTGGGTTGGCGTCGTCCGGCGCCGCCACATAAGCGGTGGTGGGGCCATTGCTGGTTTCCAATTCCATGATTTCAGTCTTCATGTTAGTTCGCTCCGACGTTCGAGATGTGATCGATGGGCGATACGATAAGACTAATGGCTCTGGTGTGCAACGCGCGGTCCGATTTAGTTCAGGTCATAATAGCCTCGCAGTCCGGAAGGGGACCCTGTCCCCGCTTCTTCTGAATTTCAAATTGAACTCAGTTAATTTCAAAGCGGGGACAGGGTCCCCTTCCCGACTGCGAGTTCACTGGAGAGCATCGAACGTCCGACCTTCATGATTCATGTGATATAACACTCCGCGTTCGATAACCCTGGCCTTCCCGTTGTGAAAAAATGATGCGAATACGACTCTTACTTTTTTCGCTTGTCATCGTTTCGTTGTTCTCCGCTTCGTTCATCTCGACCGCGCAGACCAGGCGCAAAGTCACGTTGGTTCTCTACAACGGCAAGCTCTTTACCGCCGATGCGCAGAGTTCGATCGTAGAGGCGGTCGCCGTCGACGGAGAACGCATCGTGGCCGTCGGCACAACGCGAGGCATCAGGTCGGCTTACGAAGGCGCGAAAGAGATCGATCTCGGCGGAAAGCTCGTGACGCCCGGCTTCAACGACGCGCATATACACTTTTCCGGCGGAGGGCTTTCGCTGCTTCGCGTAGTGCTGAACGATTCGAAAACGCTTGACGAGGCCAAACAGCGAATCGCTGCCAAGATCAAAGAATTGCCGGCGGGTTCGTGGGTGCTGGGTCGCGGCTGGGATCATACGCTGTGGGGCGGCCAATGGCCCACGCGTCAGGATCTGGATCAGGTGGCGCCGAACAATCCTGTCTTCGTGCAACGAGTCGACGGTCATGTCAGCTGGGCCAACTCACTGGCGCTGCAAAAGGCAGGCATCACACGTGAAACAAAAGCGCCCGAAGGCGGCGAGATTCTGCACGACGCTCAGGGCGAACCGACCGGGATTTTGAAAGAGACCGCGGGCGAACTTGTCTCGAAAGTAATTCCGTCGATCACTCCCGAGGAATGGATGCGCGGCGCCGAGCGCGCACTGGAGGAAGCTCGTCGTTACGGCATCACGTCGGTGCAGGACAACTCTGGATTCGAAACAGTCCGCGGTTATCGCGAGCTGCTGAAGCAGGGCAAGCTGACTGTGCGCGTGGCCGAGTGGCAGGACTTCGAAGATTCGGTTGAGAAACTGAAAGCACAACGAGCCGAGTTCGAATCGTTCAAAATCGATCCGTTGCGAATACGATTGACTGCGCTCAAGGGTTACGTCGACGGAACGCTTGGATCGCGCACGGCTGCGATGCTCGCTCCGTTCTCGGACGATCCTAAGAACAGCGGTATCCCGCGCCGTCCGCCCGAAGAACTTACTCGAATGATCCTCGAACGCGATGCCGCGGGTTTTCAGATCGCGCTGCACGCGATCGGCGACCGAGCCAATCGAATGGCGCTGGATGGGTTTGAGGCGGCCGACAAACAACGACTCATGAAAACGGTGCTCGCTGACCCTCCCAGGTCCATCAGACCGTGGCCGCGTCACCGCGTCGAACATGCGCAGGTCGTAGCTCCCTCGGACTTCGCGCGGTTTGGCCGAATGAATGTCATCGCGTCGATGCAACCGTCGCACGCGATCTCGGACAAACGATGGGCGCAGGATCGGCTGGGCGAGTATCGCGTGCAGGGCGCATACGCCTGGCACATGATGAAGGCGTTCCAGGTGCACGTGCCGTTTGGCACCGACTGGCCGGTCGAGCCGATCAGCCCTTACCTGGGTTTGTACGCGGCGGTAACTCGGCAAAGCACCGAAGGCGAGCCGAAAGGCGGATGGTGGCCGCAGGAGCGGCTTTCGATGGCCGACGCGATTCGCTGTTACACCGCCGAGAGTGCATACGCCAGCTTTGAAGAAAAAGAGAAGGGTCAGATCGCGGTTGGTATGCTCGCAGATTTCGCGGTGCACTCGAACGACCTGTTGACCATCAAACCCGAAGATATTTTGAAGACAGAAGTCGTGATCACTATTCTGGGTGGAAACGTAGTCTATGAAAAGCCGGCTGGAAAAAATTAAGAGCTTGCCTGCTGCTCTGCTCGTGATGTTGTGTCTGTTGGCCGTGTCTACGGTTGTGACGGCACAGAGCAGGCCTCAACGTCCGGCCGAGAAAACCCAGCCTACGATCGAGAGTCCACCAGACTCGGGGACTCTGCCCGTGACTTTGAATCTCTCTGTCATGGATTCGTCGAATCGACCGGTTGAAGGAATCACCCGCGAGCAGATTCAAATCTTTGAGAACGGCGTTGCGCAAACGGTTACTCGCTTCTCTAATCAAACCGGCCCGCTCAGTTATGGTTTGGTGATCGACGCGTCCGGATCGCTGCGTGGGTATCACGATCAAATGCTGAAGATGGCCAAGGCCGTTATCGCCAACACCGAAATCGATGAAGAAGCGTTCATCATTCAGTTTGTCAGCAGCGACAAAATAACGCTATTGCGTGATTGGACTTCAAATCGCTCCAGACTCTACAGCGGGCTTAACGATGTCTATGTAGACGGCGGACAGTCAGCTATCGTCGACGCACTCCACACTGCGATTCAGCACATCTCGGAACGCAGCAAGAGTCAGACGACGGAGCGACGGTACGCGTTGGTTTTGATCTCAGACGGTGAAGAACGCGTCAGTTATTACAGATTGGATCAGGTATTGAATCTTGCGCGGGCGGCGGGTGTGCAGATTTTTGTCGCGAGTTTTACAGAAGCAATTGATAAGCAAGCTGCGCGAATCCGTGCTGCCAGTTTTTTGGATACCGTGGCGAACGAAACGGGCGGGAGAGTATGGCCGGGTTTGAAGATGGAACCGGAGTTGATTGCGGCCGAGATCTCTGTCGAGCGACACGCGTCATATCTGGTTGGCTACGATTCGACGAATAGTTCGCGCGACGGATCAGTGCGACATCTAAAGGTGGTTGTGAAGCAGGCCGAGGGCGGCCCCAAGCTCTCCGCGATCGCGAGGCCCAGCTATACGGCCCCGCGCAAGTGACTTTGAATTTCTTTGGTGTGGGCGCGAGCTTGGAAGACAACCCTTAGTGTTGATCGTTTTTCTTTTGTTCGTGTGTTTCGTGGTTCGTTCGCTTCTTAACCACTAATCACACTAAGCCGGGAACGAAATCACACGAAACAGCATCCAGCCGGACGGTGATCTGCCGTTATCACAAAGCGTCACGCGCGACCCGCGACTTCGCCAGTCTGAGTATTCACCCGCACCACTTCACCTTCCTTGATAAAAAGCGGCACGCGGACCTGAATCCCGGTCTCGAGTGTAGCCTGCTTGGTGGCCCCTCCTGCCGCGGTGTCGCCACGCATTCCCGGCTCGGCGGTCGTGACCTTCAGCTCGACAAACTGCGGCAACTGTAGCGCGACAGGCTCGCCGTTATATTTCAGTATCTGCAGCGTAGTTCCCTCTTTCAAATATCCGCGATCATCGCCCACCTGATCGTTTGAAAATGAAAATTGCTCGTAACTCGATTCATCCATCAGGTGAAATCCATCCGAGTCGGAATAAAGAAACGATGCCGGTGTCAGTTGAACGTCCGGTTCGTCGAACTTCTCGCTAGAACGAAAGCTTCGTTCCTGCACCGCGCCTGTCAGGAGGTGGCGCAATCGCGTGCGCACCATCGTCGCCGCGCCCCGCGCGGTCGGTGAAGCAAAGATCACTTCGACGACCGTGTACGGCTGTCCGTCCACAGAAATCATCATCTTTCGTTTCAGCTCGTTCGCTCCGGTCAAACCCATCTACTTCTCCCTCTTGTTTGGTTCTATGAGATTCAACATCAGCACCTCGCCGTCAATAACTCGGGCAAGGTATTTTCCGTCCGACATAACCCACGCCACTCTGCGCCCTTCGTTGACCATAGTGGCCCACTCACTTTTCTTTCGCGGATTCTGCTCGACCAGCAGAGTGTTCTTTCCAAGCTCGACATACCGCAACCTGGAGCGTGCGAACTTCTTAACTCCGCGGCCCCCGCCGAATAACTTTTCGAACGCGACCAGGATCACCCCGGGTGCGGGTAGTTCAGAGAGTTCACCGTCTGCCATAAAATCAGGGGTCAGGGGCCGGGGATCAGGGTCGGCGGTCAGGGGTCGAGAGTCAGAGGCCGGGGGTCGGGGATCAGGGGCCGGGAATCCTCAGTTTCCTATTCGTTGCTTATCACTAACCATTCGCCAAGCCGACTACCGGCCCCTGACCCCGACTCCTATCCCCGCTGCTCAACCGGCCGAGCCAGCATATTACTGACGGTTTCGATCAGGTCTTTACTGCGGAAGGGTTTCGAGATGTACGCGTCAAATTCTTCAGCCTCGCACTTGCGAGTTCGCGCGACTTCGGTGAAGGCTGTGACGGCTACACAGGGAATCCCGCGCGTGCGTTCGTCGGCCCGCAGTTCCCGCAACACTCCCCAACCATCCAGCAACGGCATCGACAGGTCGACCAGGCACAAATCGGGCGGCTCTTCCAGCGCCATAGTCACGCATTCGCGACCATTGCGCGCTTCGCGGATGACGTGTCCGGCGCCTTCCAACATCAGACGAAGTATCTCTCTGTTGTCATCGAAGTCGTCGGCGATAAGGATTCGAGCAGTCATGGCAACGAATTTAACCGGTGAGTCCTTATAGCTTAGCATTCAAAGACGTGTCAACTTTTCAGAAAGTTAGGTAGTGGTGCAGTTTCGGAATTTGTCAGAAGGACATTTCTTGCAAAGGCGCAGAGAACCGAAAGCAAAAGGCGCAAAAGGGGAAGCAATGTTAACAAGCGCTCAGAATTGCAAAGACTATGAATGATTTCTTTGCGTCTTCTGCTTTCGGTTCTTCGCGCCTTTGCGTGAGACCGTCTTATCTGCCTCTTAATGCCAACTGCACCACTACCGAAGTTAGCAGTTTTGGATCGATGACGTGAGCCGACACACAAAAAGAGACACAGCGGAATTAATACTCTCCGCCGTGTCTCTCTCTTCTCTTACTCTACGTTCCTTACGATCTCTTTCAAGTAGCGCCGGAACGCAGATTCTTCAAGTTGAAGAAAGTTAGTGCGACGACCCAATCCCAATATGTATCGGATTAGATTGGCTCGTCGCCCCGCGATCATCCGTCGCGATGGCCCACACCATGTAATGCCCCGGCGTAGTCAGTTTGAACGATATCGAATGCGTCGAACCTGTCCGCGTTCCGATGCCGATCGACTTCTCCGGAGACATAAAGAAATTAGCCTCTTTGACGATAAACTCGACGTGCTTGATGCCGTCGCTGACGTCAGTTGCGTTGGCGATGAGTGTAATATTCTCCCCAACACCAAACGTCGATTCATCAGCCGGCTGAGTCAGCAGAACAACGGGCGGCACATTTTCCATCACCACGACGGTTGTATCCGTGATGGTCTGTTGCTGCTCATTGTCTAATGCCACAGCCCGGAGCCGATGTGCTCCGACCGATGCGCCTTGCCATTGGAAAGTGAACGGCGCTTTGTCATCTGTGCCGAGCAATTTCCCGTCCGCGTAAAACGAAACAGATTTGATCTGCCCGTCGGTGTCAAGCGCCTCGGCCTGAATCGAAATGGCCTGCCCGGCCTCCCAAAGCGAGCCATCGAGGGACTGCGCAAAACCTACTTCGGGTGCGAAACCCTTTGCAGCAGGATTCGCGTACAGTTCCAGATCGAAGGTCAGGTCCGCACTGTCAAGCGCATTCTGATGAACCTCTACCGCGATTGTGTTACTACCCTGACGCAGGAGTCTGGGGTCGATCGCAATCGGGAAGAAGACTTTTTCCTCCAATCCGTCCACGTCGCGGGTGGCCAGGGTTGATGAAGTCACCGCGCCCCCTGGCAAGTTGATTCGGCGAACTTCGGTTCCATTCAAATACACCGCCGCGCCGTCATCGCGCTTGAGCCGCAGAAACAGGCTCCGGTAGAAGCTCGGGTCGGCGACATCGAACGTGTGCCGGAAATAGGTGGCAACGCGCCGGGCATCGGCCGCTCCGCCGCTGATATTCGTCGTAGGATCGTTGCCGAATCCCAACTCTGCACGGCCCTGCTTCCACTGCGAATCGTCGAAACCGGGACTGGTCCAATTCGCCTCGGGACTGTTTCCGCTATCCAGATAACGCCACATGCTTTCCTTCTTGACCAGCACAATTTTCTGGAAGTCCGTTTCAAAGCGTTGCCCACCCACAACCGCATTTGGATTGCCGGGGGCGCCAAGTTGTATCAGGTCCCACTTGGGAATTACACCCTGTGCCACCTGATAGGTCTTGTTCAGCTCAAAGCGTACGTTCACAGCGAACGTCTCCTGCGGTTCGAGCCGGATGTTTTGGAGCACCACGTCCGTGGACTTGATGCGGACAGTAGTTGGTCCTACGACTTCAACCCCGTCCCCGGCGAAACCGCCCTCGCGCCAACGCTCAAACAGTTCCGGTTTCAAATCCACAAGAATGTTGCCGTACTCCATGAAGTTAGGACCTTGATCCGGTTTCTTCAAACGTAGCTGTGCGACTACCGCTTGAGCGTAGATGTTGCGAATCAGAATGGGTGCGATCAGGAATCCACCCGGGAAGTTGTCCACCACTGTGACGTTTTTCCACGCGATGTTGTTGTTGTTCCGCGTGTTCGCGTTGACGTCAGCGGTTTCAGGGAAGGTCATGCCAAACGGAGCCGTCGTCGATGTCTCGATGCGGCCCAGCAAACAGAAGTGCCCCGAATCACCAAAGCAGGCAAAGTCCGCAGGGTTGGGCGGATACCACGGAATCTGTATCACGCACGCTTCGCCCGGCTGCAGGATCGGAACGACCAGCGGCGCGGTGTCGTAGATCGGCGGCGACACGACCGACGGATGCTTCGGATTTTTGACCACGATGTAGCCGTCCGGGATGGTCCACGGCTGAATCAGTGTTCCAGTGCCGTCCCACGGTCGCATGTTAGTCGTGATGTTGACGTTTCCGGAGTGGCCGTCGTAGGTCGTCGCCGGGTCAAGTCGCGATAGGAAAGCCGGATTGCGTTGCCATTGCGACCAGAGCCGGTCTGCATTGCCGTGCAGCAAGAAGAAGAACGGGTCTTCGGTGGCCGTCGGGACAGAACCCATGTTGCCGCCGATGTAGACGTGCGACCAGTTGTGTGCATGATTTGGATTGCCTTCCAAATTCAGGTTGAAGCCGTTGGGGGCATAAGTTGGTATCGCCATCAGCGAGGCGTCGGTCGTTGTGGTTGGCGTAGGCACACCTGCGCCCAGATCGCGTGAAACCGCAGGTGGAAAGAGGGTCGGCCCTACACCCGGATGAAAGGGTGGGCCGATAGGAGCCGAGCCGGGGCCGCTGCCCGATGCGCCCATAAAGGTCGGGGTCATGAGACTCGACGGATTAGTAGTCCAATCCCAGTAAAGCAGCGTGACGAGTGGGTTGGCCTCTTGCAGCAGGACTTCGTAACGGTTGATGAACTCCCGGTGCCACGGGAGAAACGCCGATGTTGAGTGTCTGTTGGCTGGTCCAAACTGGTGAACCTGGTCCTGCTTGTGCCAGTAGGTTCTGTCAGGGAAGACGAATGCGGGGTTTGTGCCGATCGCAAGGATAGCGTCGCGGTAAGCGTCGCGCTCCGCAGCGGTCGCCGTCGCTGCATTCTTACGCGGCTTCGTGACTTCCATGCCATAGAGCTTGGTTGGCCCGCAGTTGTTAGCAAGGTAATCCACCCATTGCGTGGGCCAGCCGAGTCCTGTGGATGCTTTGGCCCAGTAAAGCCTCAATCGCTCTGTTCCGGTCGAGGCCGCCGTGCCACGATTTCGCACGCGCACATACACGTAGTTGGGTGTGCTGTACTTCGGATCGCGATACTCCGGGTTCTCGTGTGCCAGCGGAGTCCACGGCGGAGTCAGTTCGGGAAAGGGATAGGGTTGATAACCCGGATCGGGTTGATTGCGCACCCAGATATCTTCGGTCACCCACATGGGTCCCGGGTCCCCATTTGGCTCGTTCCCGACGTCTAATGGTGTGTCTTTGATATACAGGTCAGGACCGACCTGGCGGCCGCTGCGGCTTTTGAGCTCATTGATTTTGAGCACCTGCATTTGACCGACGCCGACGATCGGCACCGTGGTAATAACCAATGCGAGGATGAGGCTGAGGATTTTGCGTTTCATGAGTTTCTCCTTCGATGAGTCCTCGTACCGCACGCGAGAGTGAATGTCGGGAATGAGAACTCGGATTTGGACTTAAATAGTTGGTGAGTAAGTGAACGTGATTACGAATGAGGGTCCCACTATCCTCATGCTCACTAGAGTTAATCAACTTCGGAGATGAATTTGTTTGCCATGCTGTACTCCTTGTAGATGGTGACTTCAATATCCGCGATTGAGGAGTCGCCTATTGAACCCGACTTGCTGGGGCTAGTGAATGCGTTGTCCTTTGAGATGCTCGTGAAGCGCGAGGCCGACACTGCATCTCATGGAGAACTGCTTGACTAAATTGCCAATGGATAAATTCACGATAGCGCCATTGGACCAGACGTGTCAATTCTTTTCGGCGAGATGTGATGTTAATGAAATCTTACATTTCACTTGCCAATAAATCCGAGCATTTTGGTTTGCTGAGAACACTTTTCAGGACCTTAGCGTCGCCGAAAGCATTTCTTGACACCCCTCTATCAGCCCGTCCATAATCAAAACGAGGCCGCTGGGCGAGAAAAAAGGCGACTCGATCCTCGATTTCATCCCAAACCCGATAGCGTTGCTGCCCGCAAAGAACTACTTCAAACAGAGAGCGGCGCGTCCTTCATGGAGGAAGACAACCTGTGGCGAGCGAAGAACTGGAAAAGAGTCTGCGCGCGGATATCGACGGCTACGTGAATTCGCGTTTGAGCGAATTGCAGGAAGAGATCAAGCAGCTGCAGACGCAGCTTCACGATTCGCTTGAGCATTTGCTCGAGCGCGCGACGAGCAACACCCAAGCCAACACCACCGTAGGCGTCTCTATCCTCGAACACATTCGCGCGGCTCACGAACGCGGAGTCGAAGACGCTTCCGCCGAATCGTCGCACACCCAGTCCGGCAGCGACATCGCTATTCTCAAAGCCGCAATCGACGACCTCGACGATCAACGATCGCAGACAGACATTCTGAATACTCTGGTAAATCGCTCGGCCGCTTTTGCTCCGCGCATAGCATTCTTTGTAGTGAAGAACGAACAGACGATTGGCTGGCGCGCACGCGGACTTCAAGGGACGGTTGGCGACAACGCCATTCGTGATATCGCACTGCCGTTGACCGCCGACACGGTTCTGAGCGACGTAGTGAATTCAAGGGCCACGTGGAGCGGATCGCCGGGCAGCCACGCGGACAATCACACGCTGCTGGCCCGGCTGGGTGACGAACCGCCGCAACGCATGACGGCAATTCCGCTGATCGCACGCGGACGTGCGGTGGCTGTTCTCTATGCGGATTCAGCCGCACTGGAATCGGACGCGATTAATTTGGAAGCGCTCGAGACGCTTGTGCGAGTGGCCGGCATGGCTGTCGAGCTGCTGGCTGTTTCACGAGCAGAGCCAAGCCAGCGACCAGCCGCGCGGATCCAACCGACGGCTCGGCCAGTTATCCGAGTGGAGCAACCCGCCGCCGCGCCGGTCGAGCACGAAGCAACACCCGAAACCGAATCCGTGCCGGACGAAGTTACGTTGACTGAACCGGCTTCGTCGATGGAACGCGTGTCGGACGACGAAACGCTTTCCGAACCTGTTACGCCAACCGCGGAACACGAGCAGGTCGAATATGCCGAACCTGCGGCGCCGGCGCAGCCATCGCCAAACCCGCTGGGCACCGCGCGGCGGTACAGCAGCGGCGCTGACGCCGAGCTGCCGGTCGACGTCAACGACGACGAAAGACCGCAGCATGTTGGCGCCAGACGGTTCGCCAGGTTGCTGGTATCCGAGATCAAGCTTTACAACGAACAGAAAGTCAGCGAAGGACGATCGGAAGGCGATCTGTACGACCGGCTGCGAGAAACTATCGACCGCTCGCGCGAGATGTACGATAAACGTTACGCCGATTCGGTCGGCTCAAGGTACGATTATTTTCATCACGAGCTGATAAATACTCTGGCTGAAGGCGACGAATCGAAACTCGGGCAGGGCTATCCCGGTTCCAGCGTTCCGGTTTAGAGACAATAAAAGCGGGCAATGATGGGTGATGAGGAGAGCTCTTTTGTTAATCTCTCATCACTCATTGCCGTTTTTGGAGCCAACAGTTTTCGAGCAAGCCGGCATCAAATGCCCGTCTCCATCGCGTGAGTACTCCGGGTGATTCTGTCTTTCGGTTTCGTGTGGTTTCGTGGTTCGCCGCCAGCTTTTCCCAAACTGCACCATGACTTGAAAATGAAGAGCTTCTAAGCATCGGTTGAGAAAGGCTTGATACGCATTATGTTTAATCCACGTAACCACAAAGTCCTGTTCCTGGTCGTCGGTGTTTTGATCGCTGGAGCATTCGCGATTTCGCCGCTTCTCAGCGCCAGTTGCGCGACACGCAACCCGCAGGGCGAAGCGCGCGCGCTGGACCAGCTTCGCTCCATGACTCGTGGTGGCGTGCTTCCGTCGGACGCGGTGGTGGCAAAGATTGAAACTGATTATCCGAACTCGAAGGCCGCGGGCCTGGCGCGCATGCTCAGAGCGCGAATAAAGCTCAGCGCAAACGACGCTGCCGGGGCAGCCGCAATGCTCGACTCCAGCACAATCGGAAAGTTCACGGCGCTCGGCGACTACGCTTTACTGATGCGCGCTCGCGCGCTGGAACAGACCAATGCGATGGGCGAAGCTCGCGAAGTTTACCAGCGTCTTTATCGTGACTATCCTTCGTCGATGCGGTCGCGCGAAGCGTTGCTGCGACAGGCGCAGTTGATCTTGCAGGGCGGTCAGCCCGGTTCGGTCGTCGCACTGGTAAAGGACATGGCCGAGAAGAAAGACGCCGGCGCTTTGTTGATATCCGCAAAGGCGCTTGAGCAGAACGGCGATCCGACCGGAGCGCTGGCGGCTTATCGCAATCTCTACTTCTTTGCGCCGGCATCGATCGAAAGCACCGAAGCGGCGGCGGCGATCACGCGTCTTAACTCGACTCTATCGCCGGCCACGGCGGAGGAAGCCTCGACTCGCGCTGAGAAGCTCTACTCCGCCAGGCGATTCAAAGAAGCAGCGGACGCATACGGCGAAGCGTTTTCGCGATTCCCGCAAACGGCAAACGCCCAAACTCAGCTGCAACGCGGGATCGCTCTTTCCAATCTGAAACGAACGCCCGACGCGATCGCAGCGTTGGAAGTCATCCCCACTTCGGCCGGTGATCAACGCGCGGAAGCGCTCTATTACGTTGCATTGACGTACGCGCAGTCGCGCCAGTGGGACATGGCGCGCCGCACGGTTGAAGAGATGCGTCGCGCATTTTCGCAGAGTCCCTGGACCGTTCGCGCCATGGTGAAATCCGGCGAAGCCGCGCGCGATGCGAAGAATACTGTCGACGAATCTTATTTCTTTCGCTCCGCCATCAATTCGTATCCAAACGCGCTGGAAGTAGCTCAGGCGCAGTTTGAGCTCGCTTGGCTCACGCACGAAGCGAAGAATTATCAGGAATCGTCGCGGCTCTTGACCGAACACCTGGCGCTCTATGCCGACAGAAACACGGACAATCGCGGCCGCGCGGGGTACTGGGCCGGACGCGATTCGGAACGCGCTGGAAAACTTGCAGAGGCGCGCGCGCTTTACCAGGCGATGCAGGGACGATACGACGCTAACTGGTATGGCTATCTGGCCAAACAACGGCTCGACATAATGTCGCGAAACCGAAACGTGCCGCAGCAGGAGTTCCCCGCTGATTCAATGGTCGGACGCGCGGTCGCCAACTTACAACCGGTCACGGTTTCGGAGGAGATGGCCGGCGCCGCCGAACACGAACGAATCGTCAAAGCCGATCAATTGAGCAACATCGGACTTGATGATTGGGCAATCGACGAATTGACGCTCGCTTCCGAAACGGCCCCGGACAGCCCGCGAGTGAATCTGGCTCTGGCGCAAATCTATCGCGCTCAGGACGACAACCTGCGCGCTTTTAACACTCTCAAGAAGAGTTTTCCCGATTATGCGCAGATGAAACCCGAAGAGATGACCCCCGAACAGTGGGACGTTTTCTACCCGCTTGCGTATTGGGACATCATTGTTCAGGAGTCGCGCGCCCGCCAGCTCGACCCGCATCAGGTCGCCGGATTGATACGACAGGAATCGGTCTTCAACCCGCGAGCGCGTTCGAAAGCGCAGGCGTTCGGACTGATGCAATTGCTGGTTCCCACCGGCAGGATGACGGCAAGAAAGTACGGAATCGAACGCGACGTCACCGCTGACTCTTTGCTCGAGCCGCGCTTGAATATTCAGCTCGGAACCGGCTACATGCGTGATCAGATCGACAAGTACGGAAAGATCGAATACGTCGCGGCGGCATACAACGCGGGGCCCGGTCGCGTCGTTCAATGGCGCGCCAGCCTGCCGCTCGAGATGGATGAATGGTCTGAGGCGATTCCCTTCAAAGAGACGCGCCAATATGTTCAGGGCGTCGTGCGAAACGGGCTCCAATACAAAAGGCTTTACGACGACAACGGAAAGTTTCGTCCCGAGGTGGGCACGCGCGCTATGCGGCCGGTAATTGATGCGGCGCAGACGAGCCCTAGCGCGTCACCAGCAAATTCGGCAGTTCGTCCGCGTCGAATCGCGGGCAACGAAGAAGAATGATGAGTAGCCGTCAACAGCGGATTTTAGCTAAGAACAATTGCGCGCGAGCGATTTGTGCGTCGCTGCTTGGCGTCACCCTGCTTGGAATCACTTTCGCAATCTGTGCGCACGTCGCTTTGGCCCAAAAGCGAAGACAGCCTGCTTCTGCCGCTTCCTCGCGCTCGGTCACAATCCGAACCGAGCCGAATGCGATTGTCTGGATAGACGAGGTCAGACGCGGCGTCACCGATGCGGAGGGACGTCTCGCGTTAAAGAACATCTCGCCCGGCCGACGCGCGCTGCGGGTTCGCGCGAACGGTTTCAAAGAGTCGAACACTTTCCTCGCGCCGACTCAGCGAGGCGAAGTCATCGTACGCCTGGTGGCGACAACGAACGAAGCAGAGCTCGCTTTTCAGGAGGCCGAGACGGCTCGCGACAAGGCGCGCGATGAAGAAGCGCGCAAGAATGCCGTCGACCTGTACCGCCGCGCGATCAAGCTCCGTTCAAATTACGCTCCGGCTTATGTCGGGCTGGCGCGCGTGCTGCTCGATCTGAATGACTACAACAACGCGTTGGAAACGATCGCTTCGGCGCACACGGCGCGGCCAAATTACGCGGAGGCATTCGCGGTCGAAGGAAGAATTTTGCGGATGGCGGCCGACGAAGACGCAGCAATCGAAGCCTTTCAACGTGCGGTTCGCGCCGGCCGGAATTTCCAGCCCGAAGCACACACCGGGTTGGCGATGGTTTACGAAGACAAGGGAAGGTACGAGGAAGCCGCGGCCGAGTTCCGCCTGGCGATCGCGCAACTTTCGGATAGCGAACCTGTCATCTATCAGCTACTCGGAGCCGTTTATGAGAAGCTTGAAAAGTACGCGGAGGCGGTCGCTGCTTACGAGAAGTATTTAGAGCTGGCGCCCGATGGAAGCCTGGCCCCGGCGATTCGCTCGGTCATGGATCAACTGCGTAAACAGGCAGAGGGGCGCGGCGGATTGCCGTACTAGGAATATTCAGTAGAGCCAGCCGAAAGACTTCGCCAGGAAGCAAAGCACAAATGCTACGACCAGGAAAGTCGCCAGCCAGGGGTGATTACCCATCGGACATTTGTTTGGTTCGTTCATAACTCGTACCCTCAGATGCTGGATGTCAGATGTTAGATGTTGGTAAGTGATGAGTGACGAGTGGTGATGCTGACCTACGATCGCCAACATCTAACATCTCGCATCTAGTATCTGACATCTCTATGGACAAATCCCGCATTGTAATGTGGCTGTTATTTGTGGTTGGTGCACTGACCGTCGGCGAGGGAGTTCGGCAGATGCTGACGCCGAACTTCTGGAGCACGCAGCCCGGCGCGTCTCGACTCAACGCCGCGATATACGTGGCAGCCGGCCTTTGTTGTCTCGCCGCCGGATGGCTCTGGAACGACAAAGCGAAAAAAGACTAGTTTCGAGCAAATGTCCGACAAACTTCAGTTTGTCGCCGGCGTCCCATCAGCTCAATCCCCACGGAGATTACAAGGACACAGTAACGAACAAAGCCCTCGGCTTACAATGTCGCGCAGGTGGGAAACATGTTCGACCGCCGCGAAAGCGCTCGGCGACGCTTTCCAGCGAATCTCATCCGCTGTTAAGCCGCCGACCAGCGCGCGAACTTTTGCAGGCGTGGCCGCGAGAATTTGAGAAATTTGATTCACAAGAGTTGGCATGCATGTTTGATACGATGAGCGCCGAAGGCGCGGCAGAAGGTAGCCAGTGGCAAGCGCGACGCAGGGCGGAGCGCGCAGCCACTGGATTGATCGCTAATGAATTCGGCGCCCTGAAAGGGCGACCAGAGTCTATCGCCCTTTCAGGGCTAATCGCTTCTTGCCGCTGTCCCAGGGGCGGCGCGCTTCGCGCTTGCCCCCTGGCTACCCTCTGCCGCGCCTTCGGCGCTCATTGAACCACCTACTCCCACTTCTTCAACTTCTGAAAACGCTTCTTGACCATATCGCGTTTGAGCGGCGACAACCGGTTTATGAATAGAACCCCGTCGCAGTGATCTGTCTCGTGAAGAAAACAACGCGCGGCGAGCCCCGTCGCTTCCCTCTCAAAAACGTTCCCCTCTACATCCCGGGCTCGCAGCACAACTCGCGACGCGCGCTTCAACGGTGATGCTACCTTTCCCACCGACAAACATCCTTCGTCGCCGTTCTGCTCGCCATCCGCCTCGATGATCTCGGGATTTGCCGCGACCAGTTTGATCCCTTCACAATCCATCACGAACAGCCGCAGCGAAAGGCCCACTTGCGGCGCAGCCAATCCGACTCCCTCGGCTTGATACATCGTTGCAAACATATCTTCGACCAACTGTTTCAGCTCGTCGTCGAACTTTTCTACCGGCTCGCCGATTTCGGCCAGCACTTTCGCCGGAAACTCTGTGATGGTCAGGACCGCCATTGATTATGTAACCTGGCCGGCCGAACGTCCGCGCCGTTTCCAGGTGGATTTGAGATTGACGCGCTTCTCTTCGCGGCTGATGCAGGACCAGCAAACCAGGTGAACGCGATTGTCCGACGACATCGATTTGATAGTGTGTAGTGTTTTCTGATCGCAACGTTCGCAGATCACCGCAGATTTTTCATCGGACATCTTTTCTCCTGACACTCAAACCCGTGCGAAGCGCTTTTGCCCTCAAGCCAAACAGCGCACACATCCCCGGCCTGTAATGATGCCTAAACATCGTCAAGGCGCGAATGGCCATATTTTGGTGAGCAAGACCAACAACGCGCTTACAGGCCGAAGATGTCTGCGCTTTTAGGATAACGCGGTGGCGAACTTGTGAACGAGGATAAGTCGTCACCAATCGTCGCGCAAGTGTGGCCTGGTCCGCGGAGCGGACGCTTGAGAATAGCCCAGCACTTCAGTGCCGGGTAAACTCCGAACGCCTAAGACCGAGCCCGTGTAACGGGCGACTGAAATAGCGATCCCGCTAACAATTCAGCCGTCCGCTTCACGGACTGAATACACTCGGAACCGGCCGTCCTCAGCGATAAATCGCTGGGCTATTTTCAGACGATCCGCTTCGCGGACCTGCTCATTCAGCTCGCGAAATCCGCCGTCTTTACTCTTTCCTGCGCAGTCGCCGCACAACCGAACCATGAAACTGCCTTGTCTCTTCAACCGAGTAGAACTTATTGACGAATTCTTCCAACGTCGCGCAGTTGTAATTGATGTCGCCGAACTCGCAGTTTCCATCCGTCACTAGCCAAATCACGCGATCGTCGCCCGGCGTTCGCTCGAGCGCCGTTAAAATTTCGCGTTCATCACGCAGGACGTAATCGTGAAAATCAAAACGCTCGAAAGTATTCTCGCGCGGGATCGGAACCAGCATGTTCCGGCCTCGATAGTGACGCGCCAGCGGTAACGCGGCTCCGGCGTGAAATACAAGTATCGCCTGTTCCGGAGCCTCGGCGCTTTCCAGATAGCTCGATACTCGTTGCCAGTCACCGTCCTTCGCCATCGGTTTGTAACGGACATAAAGAAACGACAACGAGAACGCCAGCGTCAGCACCGTCCAAATCACCAGGACCATTTTCCTGCCGGACAACTGCGCGATCGAGAATGCCAGCAACACAACCGGAAGAAACATCACGGTCGTATGCCGAATCAGCAGCAGCTTTTCTCCCGACGCCCGTGCGGTGACGACAAACAAAAGCGCGACCGTAGCCGTTATGGTCCAGATCGCTATCGTCCGTGGCTTAAGCTTGCGCCGCC
This sequence comes from Pyrinomonadaceae bacterium, assembly GCA_963702045.1. Classification (GTDB taxonomy): domain Bacteria; phylum Acidobacteriota; class Blastocatellia; order Pyrinomonadales; family Pyrinomonadaceae; genus JACMLC01. The sequence goes on along the minus strand of OY969701.1, from coordinate 555,993 downwards.
GGCTGATCACAATCCAAACGGTGGCGACATAACAGAGTCGGAATAGCCAGCTGCGAACTACCAGCATCCAATCCCAACCCACCGGCAACAGGTAATCCTTCATCCGCCAACCGACGAACGCAAACGCCTCGATCCAGGTCTCTCTCACCTGCATCGGCGCGGTGTGCGCGGACATCTGACGGCGAATAAACGGCAACATCGGAGCGAACCCGATTCCCACAATCACCATCGCGATCAGATATTCGATCAGCGGACGCCAGCGTCTTAGCACGAGCAAAGCACATGCATTGGCCAGCAGCAGAAATCCGAGGTAGTACTGCGTGTAAAGCGCGGCTATGGCGATCAAGACGTAACAGACCTGGGCACGCCGGTTTCGCGATTCAGACAAATATCCGTCGTAGAACGCCAGCAACAACGCGGCGGTCAACAACAGGATCAGCGCATAAGGCCGTATGTCTACTGCGACATAGATGGTCAGTGGATTGAACGCTACCGCGGCGACGATCCATCCCGGGTGCAGGTCGTTCCAAATACGTTTGACCAGCGCAGCGACCAGCTTGATTGCGATCACCACGCAGACGACAGAAAAAATCCGCGCGAAGAAGATCGAGCCATCAAGCTTTCGCCACAGGCTGAGCAGGAGAAAATAGAGCGGCGCCTGGAGTTCGAAATTGAGCGCCTGGTTTAGCGCGAAGCCCAAACCGCGGTCGGTCGTGTGAAGCGAGAACGCTTCGTCAACCCATATATTCAGTTTGTATGAAAGAAAAAGAGTGAACCCGAGGTGGAAAAAAATGATCGCGGGAACCGCCAGGTTTCCTGGGAAGCGAGCGGGCGATACTTGCCTTGAATCGCTCTGGTCCCGCTGCGGCAGGGTGTCCGCTGTCATCCCTCGGTCCTGACGCTGCGCATGCGGCTGACGCGTGGGATCGCGAAGTTCGGCTTGACCAGTGGCAGGTCCGACGTCGCCGCCGTCACCTGCCTGGCAAATTCGCGCAGGTTCAAAACAGTGAAGTGATCGGCCAACAAGCGAAGAACATCACCGACGACTTCCAGCTTCTTTTCGCTGTGCATCTTCATCGCGGGGAAAAACGACAGCTCGGAAATGTCATTCCCGCCAAGAAAATCGAGCGGATGAAGCAGAATCGACGGCGCGGTATTCGTCAGACGACAAAGCTTCATGGCCGTCTGGAAATAGCGAACCGCGAGCCACGGAGAGATCACGCTCAGGTACAGAATGTAACTGACATGAATCGGAACCTTGAAGACCGGCATGGTAGTGACCGGAATCTCGAGCAACCTGCGCTGGTCTGACTGCCAGTGATACGGCTTTAGCGGTCGCAGCCCTTCGCTCATCTTCCCGAAAAGCTCCCTGCGTTCCTGCTTCTCTTCGACCGTGAGCTTCGTCGTCATGAAATAGTAGTAGCGCGCCAGCGGTCCCAGGTACGTCGGGAAAGTCGAAGCATCGTATTCGTATCCGCGCCGCAGCAATACGCTCAGTATCTCGTTCGAAAAGATAAAGCCGGGACCGCGAAATCCCACCGGTCTTTGGCCGGTTACTCGCTCCAGCGCCTCTTCAGCCTCGGCCAATTCCGCCTCGATCTCGCTTTCAGGATAAAGGTGCAGCCACGGTTCGTGATGAAACGAGTGATTCCCTACTTCATGTCCGCCGGCGGAGATCTGCGACAACGCTTCGCGATTTTTGTCTAACGCGGCGTCTTGTCCCACGATGAAGAACGTGATCTTTAGATCGCGCTCTGCCAGGAAGCTCAGCGCACGCGGAACCACGATGTCCAGGTAAGAAGGAAATTTCTCCCAACCCGAATCGCCGTGTGTCTTCATGTAGGACCACTGGTTATCAAGGTCCAGAGACAGGCTGGCAAATGGCTTCCTCTTCATATTTGTTTGCGGTGCTGCGCGCATCTACACGCGAGACGAATCGCCGAGGTAAGGATAGCAGAGTCGTAACAGACTTTTCAGCCAGTTGAACGGTTTCGTTTACGTTCAACGTGCCGTTTACGATATGCGCCGAGTTGATTATGTGCAGGCCCGGCACGCTGGTTTCCTTAGCCGGCAGGTTAACAGAATAATTTATGGTGGGAATCGGAAAGACGTACGGAACACGCGATACACGAAAACAGACCACGTCGTTTGGATCAAAAGCTGGATACATTTGAGCCAGGGCCTTTAGGAAACTCTCCTTTATCTCTTCATCCGATCGCGAAAACATCGCGTCGTCTGAATCGACGTATTTGGGAAGATACACCAACGCGTTTCCACCGAACTGATCGCGATCGACCAGCGCCGACATCTCGATCACAGCGGTAAACGGCACGAACGAGTCGGTGATGTTTGTGACGTAAAAATCAGCCAGCGGCTTTTTCAACAGCAGCGACGCGCAGATTATCCCCTGGTACTGAACTCCGCGGAGCTTACTCTTCTCGACCTCGGATAACTCTTCGCAGACACGCGCCGCGATCGTACCCGGAATCGTCAAGACAACCTGATCGAATGTTTCGCTGGCTCCGGACTCGAACTCTAGATGTTGAGCCCCATTCGGATCTGAAGTGATTCGCCGCAACGTATGTCCTTTGAAAATCCGGACTCCCCGCTGCTCCAGTAGTTCCGTCAATCGTGCCAGGATGCGTGCATATCCACCCGGGACGTAACCAAACATCTCCTTCTTCAAACCGGTTCTTCGCGCGGCGTACATTCGAGCAATCGTGGCCCAGATAAATGCGGCCGATGCTTTCTTGTAGTTCTCGCCCAGCTTCGCTCGCAACAAAGGCAGCCAGATTTTCTCGAACGTGCGCTTGCCGGATAACTTCCTTAACCAGTCTGCAACCGGAATTTGTTCCAGCCGTTTCCAATCCTTGATGCGCGATGCGTAGAAGATCGTTCCGCCCAGTCGAAGCTTGCCCACCAGACCTAACGGACGGAACTTAAGAAATTCGACTGTGTTGGACATCGAAAGCAGTTGGCCGTCGGTATAGAAACCCGTGCGGGTTTCGACCCATTTCATCTCGTGCTCGAGACCGAGCTCTGTCAGCAGAGATCGCAAGTGCGTATCCGACAACAGCGTCACGTGGTAGTGACGATCCCAAACTACATCGCCCAATTCCCACGGGCTGGCCAGGCCGCCGAGATGATCCGCGGTTTCGTATAGCGAAACCTGCTTGCCGGCTTCGGCCAGACGAAGCGCCATCGTCATGCCCAAAAGCCCGCCGCCGACGATCGCCCAGTTTTCGGTTTCCGGTGTTTTCATCGTAATTCAGCCAAAAACAAGTCGGCGAAGAAGCACAAGCCGATGGAGCGCAGGCGGCTCGCCTGCAGTGAGCGCCGCAGGCGCGAAAAGTGTACACGCATTATTCGCGCTTCGCGCTCACTGCAGGCGAGCCGCCTGCGCTCCATCGGCCTGCACTCCTTCCACCGGACTCAGCTCCTCAACCTGCTTGTCGCGGATCGCGTACTTCGCGCCGCAGTCGTCACAAGTTACATCGCCCGCGTTAACCTCATCTTCAAAACGAAGCAGAAGCGCGCCGCAGCGACAAACCGCGCCGACCGACTTCGCCGGGTGACCCATCGCCAGATGAAAATCCGGCACAGACTTCGTCACGAGCGAGCCCATGCCAATCATCGCAAATCGTCCGATTACCAGATCGTTGCCGATTGTCGACCCGGCACCGATAGTGGCGCCTTCGCGAACAAGTGTCGGCAGGGTGTGTTCGTCCGGACCGGACGATCGCAATTGTTTTAAATCGGGGGTGGTCGCGCGTGGAAAGCGGTCGTTGGTAAAAATGGTCCCGGCGCTGATCATGACGCCGTCTTCGATCGTCACGGCGTTGCAGATGTAAACCATCGCGTTGATCTTAACTCGGTTCCCAATGCTGACGCCGTAGGCAATGTAGGTCTTTTCTCCGACTATGCACTCTTCGCCAATGCTGGTTGAATGCCTGATGTGAACGTTATCCCAGATCGACGTGCCGCTTCCCAGCCGCACGTTCTCTTCGATGATTGCTGTTGGATGAATGCGAACATCGCTCATACGACATCGCGGGCTTCTATGATCTGATCCGCACCGGGCCGGCTCCGATGTTCGTCGCCGTTCACGGTGTTCACAGTGGTCCAGCGGTTCTGGCGAAGCGCGGCGTACGCGGCTTCGACAACTTCGACCGAAGCGAGCGCGTCGTCAGAAGTGATCAGGAGCTTTTCTTCGCCGGCGATCGCTCGGGCAAAGTTATCGATCTGGCTGCGAAACGCTTCGACCTTGTCGTAACCCTTGCCAAAGACAACCCAGTCGCGGCTGGACGATTGGCGATACTTCGATTCCTTCCAACCAACCGAAACGGTCCCATGCGAGCCATAGATGTTGATGAAGCTGTCGAGTTCCTTGTTGATGCTCCACGAAAGATCGATCGCGCCCATTACGCCGCTGGTGCTGCGAACAAAAATATGCACGGTCTCTTCGACGCTGAGCGACTGGCTGCGTTTGCCTTCGACCACCTGCACGTCCGCCAGCGGGCCGAGGAAGTAACGCATGAGATCGACAGAGTGCGTGCCGTTGTCGATCAGGACGCCGCCGCCGCTGATCGCCGGATTCGAGTTCCAACGCGAAGCCATGTCGACCCGCGACGTGAACGCATTTTCGAATAACACTATCTCGCCGAGTATTCCCGAAGCGACGATGCTCTTCGCGCGAATTACGTCTTCGACGAATCGGAACTTGGTGGCCATGGTGAGCATTACGTCATGCTCCCTGGCACACTCGAGCATCGCTTTCGCGTTGGCGCTGTCGATGCTGAGCGGCTTTTCACAGAGCACGTGGATCTTGCGCTCGAGGAAGTGAGTCGAGATCTCGGGATGCGTAACCGGCGGAGTGCAGATCACAACCGCGTCAAGCCCGGATTCGCCGTCGGCAAGCGCCTGGAACGAGTCATAGCTGCGACAGCCAACGCCTTCCGCCAGGGCTCGCGCCGAATCTACGCGGCAATCTGCAACAGCAACAAGTCGAGCAGTCGCGCTGGCCTTGAAAGCCTGTACGTAGGCTTGCGCGATGCTGCCGGCTCCGATCAAAGCGAATTTGAGTTTTTCTTTCATAGGGGGATAAACCGGAAAGAAGCGAAGTTGGAATGCGTCAACCCAATGTTTCAAATCGCGAGTTGCGCGGCGGCGTCTCGCACGGCGTCGGCGATGTACTCGACATGCTCGTCTGTGTAGAGTTCGTTCCACGGAAGGACAAGCACGTCATGAAGTGCTTCGTAGGTGCCTGGGAATTTTTCCGCGCCGTAGTCGACCGCCTCGGGTCGAGCCAAATCAAACGGGAAATGGCCCTCACCGAATGTGCGCTGCTTCTGAAAAACTTCACACATGAACGCGGGCTTCTGAATGTATCTTGGCGCGGACGCGATCCCGCGTTCCTTCAGAATCCGGGCCATTCCTGGTGCGCCGTCTGAAATGGTTCGATCGTCGACTCGTAAACAATATTTCCAGTAAGTGTGCGTGCTCTTCTCGCCGACATACGGAGTTTGAATGCCTCGAACATCCCGCAGCTTTTCGGTCAAACTGTTGGCGGTGCGCACGCGGTTCTCGACCACTTCATCCAGTTTTCCGAGCTGGGCCAACGCGACGGCGCCCTGCAACTCCGACATGCGGTAATTGAGCGCGAGAAAGTAGTGGTCGGGATTCGCATCGCCGTATCCCCACGCCTTGTTGATGAACAGAAACATCCGGCGGGCCAACGCCTCGTCGTTGGTCGTTACAAGACCGCCCTCACCGGTGGTCATGTGTTTGCCCTGCTGAAGACTGAAGCAACCGATCGCACCGATGCTCCCGACACGTTTGCCTGCGTGCTGGGCCAGAAAAGCCTGCGCGCAATCTTCAATCACGGGGATTCCACGTGCGTTTGCCAGCTCCATTATTTCGTCCATCTCGCACGGATTGCCGAACAGATGCGTAACGATGATCGCGCGGGTTCGCTCGCTCAGCCTGGCTTCGATCGCGGCGGCAGTTACGTTGTAAGTTCGCGGATCCACGTCGGCGAAAACGGGAATCGCCGCTTGATACAAGATCGGCGAGAGAGCGCCCATATCCGTAATCGCGGTGGTGATGATCTCGTCGCCGGGACTCGGGTTGATGGCGGCAATCGCGGTGTGCACAGCGGCCGATCCGGACGCACATGCGTACGCGTGTCGAACGCCGTTGCGCGCGGCGAAGCTCTCTTCGAAACGTTTGACGAAGTTTCCTTTGGTGCTGGTCAGCGTTCCGCTTTCGATTACTTCGGTGAGCAGCGCCAGTTCTTCAACGCCCAGGGTTCGACCAGATGCATCCTGGTCCGAAGGCAGCGTTAACAGCTTTTCGGGGTGCAACAGTGTGTCTGTCATGTTCTGTATTTTTGCGATGTGGCTACGGGTGGAGTTTGATAACCGGTTTGGAGCGATGCCTCGGTCAGAAGTTGACCGGCCAGCGGCGCGTGTAATGAAGCGGCCTTTCCTCGACGCAGAATTCGCATCGAGCCGAGACGCGCTAGAAGACTCAAATGCCCGGCGATGGTTCGCAGAATTTTCATCTTCGACCAACCAAACAATCGGACTTCGAGCGTAGTTGGATACTCGACGATCTTCGAACCTTTCAGGTCGAGTCGTCCCAGGATTTCCGCGATGCCGAGAAATCCGCTTTCCCGCACCTTAAGGTCGATGACAGCGTTTCGCCGATAAGTTCGAAAGCAGCTCGTGTATGTGTGCAGCTTTTGTTTCAGGACTCTGCGGTAAAGAGCGGACGAGGCCTTTGAAAGCGAAAGACGCCACGACGGCACGTTTCGGACCGCGCCCAGCGGATGGTACGGAGAAGCGGTAACCAGGTCTACGTCATCCGTCAACAACGGAATCATATTCAGAAGCTCGTGCGGATCGTACGTGCAGTCGCAGTCGATCGAGCAAACGATGTCCGTGTCTGCCGCGCGAATGCCGGCAAGAATCGACGCCGCTACACCAAGATTTCGTTCGTGCTGAATAAACTTGCTGTTCGGCCGATCTCCAAAGAGCTCCTGCAAAGAATTCCAGGTCTTATCCGTGCTGCAATCATCCACGAAAATAAGACGCAGGTCGTAATCCTCTTCCAACGCAGCTTCTACACTCTTCAAAGTGTTCGAGAGGTAGTGAAGCGCCAGCTCTTCGTTGAAACACGGCACCACGACGCTGACAGGCGTTCGTCCTCCCGCGGTCGCGGGCGAAGGCTGCACCGAAATCTCCGCCTGGAGCAATTGGTCGCGCTGCGTTTGTCGATCGGAGATGGCAACTTGATCGGCTCCGTCCAGAGCGTTGCTGAGCCCCAGATAATTCGCACCGCCAACGAACTTGTACTTGCTGAAATACTCTTCCAGCACCCATTCCATCTTGTCCAGCTTGCGGTAATGGCGAATGCGGCTGATCGGCGATGCGGCGCTGATACGCGGTTGTTCGGGATCCAATTCCCAAACGTGGAAATACATCACGAAGGGAGAATCGTATGTTTTGTGCCAGTGATCGACGGCGTGTCTGAGAAGCGTGTGCGGAATTTGCCGGAAATAATTTCCTCCGGCGATCGGGATCATCCAACGCCCGATCTTGAAGGTCGAAACCGGAAAAACCTGGATGCTCTTGTCGCCGTGCTCGTGAACGTGAGCAAAGCGGAGGCGCGGAGAATCGTGCGTGGCTTTTGCGTTGGGCACAAAACTCGAATCGTAGGCGTAGCCCTCTTCCGCCAATACGTCGAGCGCCCAAAGATCAGAAGTGGTTGAAAGCCTGTGCGCCGCGCGATATCCGAGCACCTTCGTACCGCTCGCGCGTTCCAGCGCTTCGCGCGCGCGCTGCAGATCTTCGCGAAACTCAGTCGGCGTCATCTGCCGAATCGTACGGTGATAATATCCGCGACTCGCGATCTCATGACCACGCCGCGCTACTTCCCTGACAATCTCCGGACTCTGGTCGGCGATCCATCCAAGCACGAAAAACGTAGCCTTGATATCGAATCGATCAAGCAGGTCGAGCGCCTTTATCGTGTTCTTTTCAAATCGAGTCTCAAAGCGGTACCACTGGCCGCGCTGGATAAGACGATTAAAGGCCCCCACGTGGAAATAATCTTCCAGCAGTACGGTCAGCAAATGTTGCTTCTCGATCGGAGGGGTTTCGCTCATCTCAGGTATTTACAGCGACGGCATCGTACTCGGCTTGAACGTTCAATATCCCGGCGATGATGTTCGCAATTTGGCGCCCACTGTCTCCCGCGCCAAACGGATTCTCGATGCGATGTACTTCGCTCGCCCAGCTTCCTTGTCCGTATGCTTCTTCCAGCATCGCGCCTAATCGTGCCGGGTTGCCTCCGACCAAACGCGCTATGCCGGAGTCCAGCGCTTCGGGACGTTCCGTGTTCTCGCGCAAGACCAGCAAAGGTTTGCCGAGCGTCGGGGCTTCTTCCTGCACGCCACCCGAATCCGAAACGATCAGCCAGGCCGAAGAAAGCAGACCGATGAAGTCTTCATAACCCAAAGGTTCGATCAAGTGAACGCGCGGATGACACGACAACACCGCACGCGCTGCATTGACTACCGACGGGTTGGGATGAACAGGAAAGATCAACGAGACGTCTTCGTGATCTTCAACAAACTGTCGCAGCGTCGCAAGATTGCCCAGCATCACTTCACCAAAGCTCTCGCGCCGGTGTGTCGTCAGAATTATGCGCCGCGTTCCGTCCGTCGCTCGAAGCAGGCTTTCGACCACCGAGCTTCGCTCGTGTCCCAGTTTGATTATCGCTTTTAGCGAATCGACGACCGGGTTTCCGGTAACGTGAATGTTCTTTCTCTCTACGCCTTCAGCCAACAATGTCATCCGATTGCGCGAAGTCGCGGCGAAGTGATGGGTTGCCAGCTTGGTAATCATTCGGCGATTCATCTCTTCCGGATACGGGCTGCGCGGATTTCCTGAACGTAACCCAGCTTCGACATGGCCAACAGCGATCTTTCGATGAAAACCGGCTAACGCGCCGGCCAGCGCCGTCGTCGTGTCGCCCTGGACCAGAATCAAGCCGGGCTGTTCCTGCGTCAGGATATCATCCAACGCCCGGAGCACGCGCGCGCAAACCTGATTCGGAGTTTGGTTCGGCTCCATTACCTGCAGGTCGTAATCGACGCGAATCCCCAGCAGATTGACGAACGGATAAATCAAATCCGTGTGCTGGCCTGATGCGACGTTGACGGTGTGTAGCGAACGCGAATCGGCTTCCATCTCGCGGATAACCGGAGCCAACTTGATCGCCTCGGGACGAGTACCGAAAAGAGTCAGAACTTTTTTTTGTGTAACACCGGTGCGTTGTCTCGATCGAGACAACCTGGGCCAGTTCTGTCGGCGGGATGTTCTAATTCTCGTACTCATCGGGGCAATCAGATAAGTATTCTGGATTGGAGCCTGGGCTTGGATGGATGGCTTTTTCGCCATCAATATGAAAAGAGGGCGAAAGCAGCGCTTTTTCCGCTATTTTGGCGTTCTGCTCCGGCTTAGGATAAAACCTAACGGCTTGCGAAACGCTTAATTCAATTTGAGAGATCGGGAATTCAGGAGGCCGTTGTGTGTGCCGCATCCGAAGTAGCCGCACCGGCGGTGAATTGGACGGTTCAGCCCAACAATTAAGATATTAGGGTAAAACGAGCGGAATTGACAACTCTTTTAGTCATTGTTGGCTCGTGTGTCCGACAAACTTCAGTTTGTCGCTAAGGTCGCAAATTGAATTCGAGGTAAATCGGCGACAAACTTCAGTTTGTCGAACATTGAAGTGAGGAGAGAAACACTGAGTCGCGCCACAGTGTGTTCAGACAAATCTGAGAACCGTGAATTTCCTAACCTTCAGCCGGTCCTGCACAATTTGAACCATGCAACGCCGGGATCTTTGTGCTGATGGTCGGGTACTGTTCGGCTTCAGCGTTTAGCGGCAACCAGTCCGCATAATGATCGGGAAGCGTGTTGTCTGCGAAGATGGCTTCCACCGGGCACTCTGGAACGCATGCGTCGCAATCGATACAGGTATCGGGGTTGATGTAGAGACGATCCGGCAACTCGTGAAATGCTTCAACCGGGCAAACCGCCGCGCAATCTGTGTATTTGCAATCAACACAGGGTTCGGTCACGATATAAGTCATCTTCCAGTCTCCTTCTGTCGGGAAAATTAATTCAGATCACGCAACGTCCAGTTGAAAAACCCGGAAGTACATTAAACGGAGCGGTCAACGACGTCAATAATAAGCACGATGCGAGTCATGCTGCAATATTAATGTGATGTTTAAGTTTCTGGTGAGTCTGCTTCGCCGACTCCGCCATTCCCAGCGCTTCGTGCAACCCCACTAAACCGAAAGCCGGGCCGATTAAGCAGTTCCCGACAAACTGCTTAACCGGCCCGGCAGGGCAACCGCGATTCGACTTCCGTCCCCCAACAGAAACGTTTCGCGATTGGGGCGAGGGTATCTAAAGATCTCTGCTGAACCTCTCCGCACATTGCTGCGGAGGGCAGCGGACGGCCGCATCACTCAATTCAAATTCGATCCGTAATCGCTGAGCTTGCGATTCCTTTTTTTCGGCCCGGGGACGGCCAAAGCAGTGCTCGGGTCGCCCCCGAACCTTCGAGGTCACAACGCCGCTTCCCGACTAAGCTACGCCGCGACAGCTCGATTCTTTTAACGTCTTGAGTACAAAACACAGAATCTGTTTTTGCTTGCGAGGGCGAAGTACCCGTTATCAAATTTTTTGAAGACTAGCGGCTCGTCCCCTGTGAACTTGAGCCTCGAAAAACTTGCTGATTTCAAGTTTGCTAACGTTTTCGTCATTTTTCTTATACCTAAGGCACCTTGAGGAAATCTTGAGGCTTGATCAAAAAGTGGCGAACTTCGGCGAATTTGAGGAGAAAAGCTCAACTTCACATGACGCAGTCAGGAAGGGGACCCTGTCCCCGCCTAGCTACATGAGGATTCAAGTCTTAAATGTCTGAACTCAAATCCAGTACTTTCTTGCTGAAGAACTGGGTGGTTTGATTGGGACCTGACAGTTGAGTGATTTTGGAAGATGTGGCGGGGACAGGGTCCCCTTCCTGACTGCAAGTTAGGTGATTTGAAGTGGGGGGAACAAGAGTTGGTATCTTTGATTCTTGAGGTGATTATCCGGCGGCCATCTCGTTCATAACCGCGAGCGCGTGTGCTAGTTCGGCTCGGGTCATACTGGCCTGCGGCGCAAAATAAGAACCGTTCGGTTTTAGCAATCCATACGACAACGCCACCGACACATACCCGCGCAGCGAATACGGAATCGCCGCCGCGTCCAGAACCGGCAACGGATCTGTTCCAGAAATCTCGCCGGTCAGGCCTGCCGCTCGAACCAAAACGATTGCGGCGGTCAGCCGGTCGACTTTATCAAGCGGACGGAACGAACCTCCCGCGGGTGTGCTAAGGAAGAACGGCCCGGACGGTGCGGACTGCACGCTCTCTACAAAAACTCTGGTCGAGTGATCGCGCACGTCGACGAATGTCGGTTGCGCCGAAATGTACTGGGGTGCACGTCCGGCATAAACCATCGCCGCGGCCAGATCACCTCGAGTCACCGTGAACGTCGGCCGGAAATTGCGGCCTTGCGGGAACATGACAAAAGTTCGCAAAGCCTGATTGATCTCTGTCTGTGTCGCGCTGTTAAGGCCGTTCAGATCAGCCAGCGGCGCGTACTCGACTCGGCTTGTCTCAAAGATGCCGAGGAACGGCTGGGCAGTTCCGATCAAACTAAGCGAGTTCACCAGCCTGGCTTGATATGTTCCGGGCGCGGGCTCCTTCAAAGCAATCCGCTCGCGCTTTCCGCTCAATCCAATTTGGTTGATCGTGTTCGATTCGGCGCGCTTGACTCCGTTGCCGTCGTAAACGCTCAACGCAAGGTCGTTTAGGTTCGTGATCGGACCCCATGCCGCCTGGATCGAAGCCACCAGCGTGTTCGCAGGAATCACCAGGTTTGTATCACTCGGGCTGCCCGGATGCACTGTACCTGTAAACGTCTGGTATTGATCGGTGATGAACTTCACCTGCCCGCGATCCAGCGTAGCCCGCCAGGTCCCCATGCGTCGCTGTGGAAACGCCGATTCCAAAACTGCCGCATGCACGTTCAGCATTCCCGCTCCAACCTCGTGCGAGTAATACGACGGAAGCGGCGATGCCGTGCGCTGCAAAATGTCGCGCACCTGTGCAGGCGTCAGCGACGGGTTGGCTTCGAGCATCAACGCGATTGCGCCCGCGACTTGCGGAGCGGCGAAGCTTGTTCCGCTCGCGGTTGTGTAAAAAGGAAGTTCGAAGAGATTTAGTCGCTGAAAGTCCGTTTCGGATTCGATTCCGAGAGCGCCGTATATGCTTGTTATTAGCGCACTGCGCAAGCTGACAACGCTAACGCCGGGCGCGACGATTGTCGGCCGGAACAGCCGGCTGCCAAACGCGCCACGCGAAGAGAATTTCGCCAGCCGGCCACGCTCGTCGGTCGCACCGACGCTGATAACCCAGGGCGCGATCGCATACGGATTCAGCGAGTTCAAACCGGAGCCCGTGTTGCCGGCCGAGAACACTACGTTGATTCCGTTTTCGACCAGCATCCTGGTCGCAACATTGACTGGATCGCTGAAATCGAATGCTGTGTTCGCCGAAAAGCTGCAGTTAACGACCCGCACATTCAGGCTAGCACCGTTGGCCAGCAAATAATCAAATCCCGCCAGAATGTAAGACAGATTCAGATCGCCCGCGCTCAATCCGACCAGCCGAGCGCCCGGCGCGACGCCGCTGTACTTTCCACCCGACCGCATACCGCTGCCCGCGATTACGCCGGCCACGAACGTGCCGTGTCCGTAAAGCTGGTCCGTGCTCGGCAAGCCTTCGATGCCGATCGGATTATTGAAGCCGATGTTCAGGCCCTGGAGATCGACTAGTTTGACGTTCTTGACCACTCGTCCCGAAAGATCGGCATGAGTTTCATCAAGTCCGGTGTCCAACACTGCGACGGTTACGTTTTTCCCGGTCACCGGCAACCCGGAATTCCTGTTCGTTAAGTCCTGATCGCGTGACACGCGCGAAGCTCCGTTGATAGCGAGCCGCGGGTCCACGCTCAACTTCAGCGTGCGATTTCCATAGATCGAACGAACCGACGACAGATGCGAGATAGCTACGATCTGATCTCGCCTTGCCGTAATTGTAACCATCGGGAGCCTGCGATATCGCGTTCCGCCCAACACGCCTATGGCCTGAAGGTCGGCTATGTCGGCGTCGGTCGGGAGATGGTGATAAATCACGATCGCGTTGATATTGCTGTCGTCGGTGAGATTATTGAGACGGATTGCCAACTGGGGATCCAGGCTTAGCAAACCGATCCCGCCGCCTCCGGTGCCCGGCGTGGTAGATCCATCAGCACCGGTCATCGTAATTCCGTCGGCGCCGGTCATCGTGATTCCGTCCGCGCCGGTCATCGTAATTCCATCCGCCCCTGTGATCGTGAGCCCGTTCGCCGGAATATAGAAGACCGTGCCATCCGCGCGCGTGGCGGCAAGGTTATCCGCGCCGGTCAAGGTGGTTCCGTCCGCCCCGGTCATCGTTACCCCATCCGCGCCGGTCATGGTGATGCCGTCCGCGCCCGTCCGAGTGACTCCGTCGACCCCTGTCATCGTTATCCCGTCCGCGCCGGTCATCGTGATTCCATTCGGGAGCCAAATGGTCAGTCCATCCGCCTGATAGGTTGTACCGTCGGCGCCGGTCATCGTGATTCCGTCCGCCCCGGTCATGGTTATCCCGTCCGCGCCGGTCATCGTGATTCCATCCGCGCGAATTGCGCTGACGCCGTTCGATCCGGTGTACGTCGCTCCGTCGGCGCCGGTCATGGTTGTTCCATCTGCGCCGGTCATGGTGATGCCGTTTGGCGAGAACAAAAGATAGCCGTCTGCGCCGGTCATGGTGATCCCGTTTGTGCCGATGAACGTAATTCCGTCGGCGCCTGTCATCGTGATGCCGTTCGCTCCGGTGACGGTGACGCCGGCGATTACGGGGCCAGCGCCCAGAACAAGCACCAGCATCAGGGCGATTGACGCTCTGAATCTTTGGCTGAAAAGACTTGGCATAAACGTTAAGACTGGCTGCCCGGCCAAACCGATGGGCGAACCGCACTTGCGGATTGTTGCGTTGGGGGATGACTCGGGCGAGAAGGTCGGGAACCGCCTAAAGAGTCGATTGATGCTAGCACGAACGATCAAGAGCATTCAATTGTTTCCTCGGACATGTGGTGGGTCAATTTGGATTAACTGAAAGAAAAGACGGTTTCACGCAAAGGCGCAAGGAACAGAAAGCAGAAGACGCAAAGAGAGCGTTCAAAATCTCTGCAATTTCGTACGCATCCCAACATTGCTTCGCCTTCGCGCCTTTATGCTTTCTTTTCTTTGCGCCTTTGCGTGAAAGTCCCACCGGACAAATCTACAAACTGACCCAGCACCTTCTGCCAGGTACAGTTGTAGATTGGGCGAAGCTAGCGACGAACCACGAAACACACAAACCGAAGGCGAAATTACACGAAGTAAATGCATCGTAAATTGAACCATTCTCCTCAATTCAAGTGATTGGGCTTTCATTTTATTAGTGTATTTCGTGGTTAGTCGCTTTTGGCCTGGATAAATCAGACCGCAAGGCCATCTCAAAATAACTACTTCAACAACGCACGATAAATCTTCTGCGTCTCAGCTACCGGCTCGACGCCCAACTCGTCGAGCATCAGTTTTCGCAACGATTCGTACTGATCCTTTACGGCTACACGATTCCCCATCGCCGCGTGGGCTCGCATGATCGTGCAATGAATGTCTTCGCGGAACGGATCATCGCGGAGGATCTGCTGCGCAAGATCCAGCGCGCGTGGCCATTCCTGCGACTTCTCCGCGGCCGTCGCCAGCGATTCGAGTATCCGCAGATACTGCTCGCGATAGTACGAGCGGTGTTCGTCGACCCATTCGTCGTAAGCCGACTGCATAAAATCCCCGCGATAAAGCGCCAGCGCCTTTTCGTACGATTCGATATAAAGCTCAGATTGGCCGGCCCGCCGCGCGGCCTCGCCTTCACCGACCAACCGGTCAAATTCTTCCGTATCGATGAAATAGGAGAAGTCCGGATTCAGCTGATAATCGCCATCGCGATATAGCAGGAAATTCTGTTTGAGCGACTGGTTACTGTTGAGCGCCTTGCGAACGTGCGAAACGGTCGGATGGAAATTTTTCTCGACCGCTTCGAATTCCGCCTCTCCCCAAAACGTGTCGATGATCGTGTCCTTCGATGCCCTCCTGTGCTTGCGGGACGCGATGAAGCACAGGATGTCCCGCGCGCGTTTTGTGGTCCACGCATCCGCGGCGAACGGGCGAGTCGGATCGCGGAAAATCTCGACCGGCCCCAACATTCGTACAGTCAGGTCAGTCAGCGGTCGTGAACTCAGCGTCGAGATAACCGCGGCCGAGTTCGCCTGTTCCCGTGCTGCGGCTGTCGCGGCCGGTACCTGTTCGCGCAGATCGGGCGGCAACATCTCCGCCGCGTCGGTCGATGCAAAGAGTTTCGGGTTATGTTTTACCTCGCGCTGCAGCCAGTACTCGTAATCGTATCGCGCGGCCAGATCCAGAGCTCGACCCATCGGTTCGAGCATCGCATCGCTGTCGCCCGTGGCAAACAACGAAGCTGCGATCGCGAGCGATGCCTGCGCTTCGTAGTAATAAAGCTGATGTTCCTGGAAATAATCGCGCGCCGATTTCAGCTCTTCCCGCGCGGCGTCGTGTTCGTTCTGCGCCAACATCACACGGCTGCGGGTAAGCACCGCGGTGTGCCGCCCCATCTCGTCGTTCGCATCCGTACGCGCGCCAACCAGGCGGTCGAGCAGCATACGCGCGCCGACCGTGTCGCCCAGTTGCAGACGCAGCAACGCTTGTTCTTCCCAAAGTTCGCGGCGGATCGGATCGATACCCGCTTCGTCGTAAGCTCGCGCTGCTCGTTCGTAAAACTCAGCCGCGTGCGCCGTGTCTTCCCTCTCGCGATAGAGATTCCCGTACGATTCAAAGATCTCTCCGCGAAGCGACATCAGGTTGAAGAGCTGGCAGGTTTCGAGCGCGCGATCCAGATGCTCCTCGCAAGCGACAAAGTCGCCTCGATAGAAATAGCAACGCGCGATGTTCAGATGTCCGATAGCCTCCTGCGGCATAGGCGCGCCGTCGGTTTCCCTCAGCATCCGCCGCAACCAGCGCAGCGCCTCGCCGAAGTCGCCGCGAATTCCCGCCGGTGTTCCCAGATTATGAGTGATCAGCCGAATGTAGTGTTCGTCGTTTCGCTCTTCCGCCAACTGCAGAGCTACACGAAATTCCAGCTCGGCCTTCGTCCATTCGCCCAGTGCGACCAGACAAAGCCCGCGTGTATTTCCGCACTTGATGCGAACACCCGATTTGTCGTCGGTCAGCTCTACCGCGCGATCCAGGTGCGCAAAAGCGGTCTCGAAATCGCCTTGCCGGCGAGCAATTGCGGCCAGCGAATGCAACGCTTCGGCTTCGCCTTCGCGGTCGGCCTGCTCGCGCAGCAAAGTGATCGCGCGCCGGAACCACGCACTGGCGGCGTCGTCGTCGCCCTGCAGGCGTGCAACCTCGGCTCGATGGGCCAGCGCACGCGGCTGAGCTTCCAAAATCGCAGTCGGTAACGCGTCGGAAAATGAAACCAACGAAGCCAGCGCACCGGATCCGATCCATTCGCCGCCGTGCTCTGCGATCAAGTGCGCTGCCCGGACATGATCTTCGGCGGTCAGCAAATGCTGCATCGCCTGTTCCCAGTTTCCGCGAGCCAGGAAGTAGTCGGCGCACCGCGAATGTTCCGCCATGACCGCAACGCGGCCCGCTTCCGAACGAAAACGTCGCCGCAGAAAGCTCTGAAATAACGGATGGAGCCGGTATTCTTCGCCGCCCTCGTCGCTGGCCACCGTCATAAAAACATTTCGCCGGACCAGCGCCGGAAGAGACGAAGCGCAGTGCATGTCCGGATAAAGACGGCCGCAAGTGTCTATCTCGATTCTTTCAAGCAACGATACGCGCAGCAAAAGCTTTTGCACTTCTTCGGTTTCGTCTGCGAAAACTTCTTCCGCGAAGTAATCGAAGATGTCGCGTTCGGACTGTCGCAGAACTTCCGACAGATCCGGTGGTTCCGCATCGCCGTCGCGTAGCGCGGGCGTCATGGCCTGACGCTGAGCCACCTGCCGCACCAGCTGGAGCGCGGTGATCCAACCGTGCGTCCGTTCGCGATATTCCGCCAGTTGTTCGGGCGCCAGCTCGAGATCGAAAACCTGGCGAAACAGCTCGCGGGTTTCCGAATCGGTAAAGAGCAGCTCGGTTCGATCCACGATCGAAAGCGATGCCTGCGATCGCAATCGCGCCAAAGCGAGCGGCGGAACTTCACGCGAAATTATGATCACGTGCATCACGTCGGGCAGATAAGCCAGCAACCGATCGACAACGCGATGAACAGGTGTCTCGGCGCCAAGGTGATGGTAATCATCCAGCACCAGGATCATCTGCTGCTCGACCTTTTCCAGGACTTCGTTGAGCAGCACGTCGACCGCACGTTCTGGCTGGCGAGCCAGTTCGTTGGCAGACTCCTGCAAATACGAAAACATCACGTCGCCAAATCCCGGAACCGCCTGTCGCAGCCCGTAAGCGATATAGCCCAGGAATACCGACGGGTCGGCATCCGTGTGGTCCAGCTGGTACCAGACAAACTGTCGGCCGTTCCGGCGTACGAAGTCGGCAACCAGTGTTGTCTTGCCTGAGCCCGCGTTGGCTGCGACCAAAGTGATCGGTTGAGCCAGATTTGCCTGTAATCGTTCGGTTAGACGAGGACGTGAAAGGAGTTCGGGCGCCGGTCGTGGCGGCAGCAGCTTTGTACGAAGAAAAAATGCAGGTCGTGGCCCACCCGTCGCGATGGTCGTCGGGGGTTCTGACACTTCTGCAGTGGCGTCTACGGGTAAAGGCGTCGCTGCACTTTCACGACGTGGTCTCGGAACCATCGGCGTATCGGGCCTCACGATTTATCGAGTGATCCTGGGACGGAGATTAGCACATCGCAACCTGCGCGCACTATGGTTCCGTCCGGCTAACGAGGAAGTTCCAGCAGCAAACCTCTTGGCTACTACTGGATGGGGCAATGCGGTCAAAAGCGGCCGTTCACGTGCTCAAAAGTTCATTGAACGATCCTCAAAATACGAAGCCATGCAGCTCCTGCACAAGGCGTAATGACTTGCGCGAATGCGTGTGCGGCGGCCTGATGACGGCGTGCGCCATTTCAGCCGTTTTCTTAGCGGTTGCATCCAGCGCTGAAGCCCGGCCGCGAGTCTGTTTTTGCGCGGACCTCGCTTGTCCGTAAGTCAGGCCGTAGGCGTCAAACAACTCCTCAGCCTCCTCGTTCGAGAACATGAGCATCTGTTCCTCGACTACGCACAAAGTCTGTTTCGATCGCATGCGCCAAAGCGGCGCAGGCGGCAGGCTTCTGCCGGTGATTACCATGTGGGCATCAGCGGGAAGTAGCGGAAGCAGCCGGCGAAAGAACGGCACTACCCACTCAGCGTCATAAATCAGATGCAGGTCGTCGATCACGATCAAGAGCGGATCGCCGCCGCTCTCCAACAATTCGTAAATAAACGATTCAGCCAACAACGGAATGTCGTCGAAACCGGAAGTTTCCACCAGCTGAAGGATCGCTTCGGCAGCGAATCCGGGGCGCTGTGCGCGGACACTCTCAACCAGATATTGAAAGAAGACCCGGCTGTCACTGTCGGACGCGTCGACCTTGTACCAGGCTATCCGGCGGCCACAAGTTCGTGCGAAGTCAGCCACCAGCATGGTTTTGCCAGTGCCAGCCCGGCCGTTGATTACCGTTGACGTGCACGAGTTAAGAGCTTCGCGGAGTTCGGTCAAAAGTCGCGTTCTGGATATTGGGGCCAGTTCACAGGGGAGCTTAATTTTATCGAGGATCAGTTGCATGCTCTTGGGTTCCTTGTATCTCGAGGCAAATGTTGAACTGATGAGGATCATGATAAGAAAAGCCTCAGAAGTCTTAGAAGTCGGGTTGAATCAGTTTCACGGTCTCGTGCCTTGGAAAGCAGTCGGCGCGATCATCTCAGTCTTTATTGTCTGAAAACGGGTTGAGAAATACTTGAGGCCGGAAAATGGCGGAAAATCGATGGAGCGCAGGCCCAACGGAGCGCAGGCGGCTCGCCTGCGCTCCATCGCGCTCCAACTGAGCTCAAACGCTACTTGCTCTCTAACCGTGCGTAGTACCCCTGCCGATACAGCAGCCTCAGCTTCCGCTTCCGAAGCTCCGGATTGACGATCTCCAGCTTGACCCGACGATACGAGCCGTCGCGCGCGCCGTCCGACGGCGTGTAGGCCAGCAGGTACTGCGACCGCAGTTCGTCTTCCAACTGCTTAAACGCAGAACTCAGCATGGTTTCGTTCTCCGGAAAGAATGCGCTGCCGCCGCTCTTTTGCGCGACGTTGCGCATGGTGTCTTTCTCGATTCCAAATTCGCTCGATCCTATCCCGATCGAATAAATCACCACATTCGCCTTTATGCACCACTCAATCGCTTCGGACTTCTTCACGTGGCTATATGTATCGCTTCCGTCGCTCAGCAGAATGATCGCTCGCCGCGTGCGCTCGGGCGTGTGGGCCAATACATCAGTCGTGGCGAAATACAACGCATCCCAAATGGCCGTGTAGCCGATCGTCGGATCGTAGTCGGGATCGAGTATCGTTCGCGGAAGCGCTATTCGCCCGCCGATGTCTTCGTCGGGCGGGAGCTTTATGGTCACTTTGTCGATGCCGCGGCGCATGCTGGCCGGGTCGGTGGTGATCGCCTGTTCAACCGTTGGCCGGCCGGTGAATGAAATGATGACGACCCGGTCTTTGCCCGGACGTACCACCGAATCCACGAATGCCAGCGCGGCTGCCTTCTCTTCCGGCAGCGTATCTTTTTGCGAACGGCTGGTGTCGATAAGGATGACCAGGGAAAGCGGAAGGTCGGTCTCGCGCTGAAAAGTAAACACCTGCTGCTCGGTGTCGTTCTCAAGAACGCGCACGTCTGTTCGCTGAAGCGTCGTTACAAACCGCTTATCCTTGTCTATGGCTGTAAAAAGTATGTTGGTGAGGTCTGTGTCGACACGTACTACGTCGTCATCGGTTTGTGAGAGAGTTGATGCTTTCTGTTGAGCCGTCAGTTGAGACGTCGGCACGCCGGCCAACAGGATCAACGGCACCAGCAGCACCAACTGAACCATCTGCAACTGTGCCGTTGAACGCGCTACGCGTCGGAAACCAGACATTAATTCGCGATTCCTCTCCGCCTAATCGCATCATTCGGGTGCGATTTGTATTAGCCGGTGGAGGGGATCAAAAGTCAAGCGGAAGGGTGCCAGCGCTTCACGACCAAGCAGGATTGGCGAGCCTGAAGCAACGCCGGCCAGAACGTATGTCGGAACCCGTCGAAGTTCCATGCCGCCGATTTGAACAGTCGCTGGAGCAACTCGCCTGGCCGCGACTCGCCCGCCACCAAGGTCTCGGACTACATTTCCGTTTCTTCCTTCAGTCGACGCAATGCCGAAGACATGCGCGGCCTCTTCGGTCACGGCTAATCCAAAACCCGAGCCGGTGTCGATCAGCGCGTTACGACCATCCGCCAGCTTAACCTGTGGACGACGGCCGCCGTTTTGAAAAACCCATGGGACAACCGCGCCGTCTGGCGGTACGCGATCCCTTCGAACCGGGTTCGCCTGCGGATTGAATGCGCTGATTCTTCCGTTCGGCAAATCGATCTCGTAACCCAACGGCCAAAATGCGTCGGTTGGATCAAGCACGCCATCCAGGTCCGCCGGCAAGCCGCCCGCTACGATGACTTCACCGCGCGAGGGAAGCGTATTCTCCGCGTCGCCGATCGCCATCGAGCGAACCAGGCCTTCTCGTCCGGTCGCGTCGTGAGCGCCGCTCAAACCGCCGATGTTCACCGCCGAACCGCGTTTGATGGCGATCCCGGCTTCCTGCGCAACGCGGTTGGATACGATCGTCGAGCCAGCGCCGGTATCGATCGCGAAGTTATAAGGCCCGGCGTTGTTAACCCAGATTTTGACCAGCAGCCCACGTCCTTCGACTTCTCGAAAACGCGCTTCATAGGGAATCGCGCGTTTCTCGCGCTGCAGAAAACTACGGGCAGCCCCGTTCGATAACGAAGCTGCCCATACTGCAGTTGTTGCGAGAACGATTGAAGCTACATAGAACACTTTATGCTTCATCGAGTTCTCCGATTTAAGAGTTAGTTACGCTTGTTTCGATTACGCAGTTTGTAAGTGTAGAGCGCTGAACCGCCACCGCCGGCCAAACCGCCGATCAACGCGCCCTTCTTGCCGCCGATCAAACCGCCGACCAACGCGCCACCACCGGCACCCATCGCAACGGTCAATTTGTCACGATGCTTCTGCCAGAACGAACGCTTCTGCGGCTGGCGCTGCTCGTAGTCGTAATAAACGCGTCGCGAATTGTTTCGCGCAACTCTTCGCGTACGGCTGCTGCGATTAACAACGCGATTCGTCTGTCCGCTGGTCAGCTGATAATCAGCTGCGGTCAAGCCTCTTTCCTGAGCGGCGAGGAAACCTTCCTCGAATCCGTCACGGTAAGCAGCCTGTTCACCAGACAGGTCGTTCATCGTAGCCGAGTGAATTGGTGTCAGCGTCGGCGCTGTAGCCGTGCTGTCAGTTGTCTCTGAAGTCTTTGGCGAGCGCATTACAAACGCTCCTACGGAACCACCCAGCAGGGCCGCTACCAGCGCGATCGGTAAGATTCTTTTCATTGGGGTCATCATAATCGTTTCTCCTTCTGCAATCTTTTCCCCGTACCTCGGTGGCCGGGCCGACTTGAATAGTGGCAACTGCCGTTCCTTTAGAAGTTAATAAAAGCCGCCAGCCCGTGGTTTAGCGTTTTGATAAGCATTTACGGTAGTTCGCGAGAGCAAATCATCATGTCACAATCAAATCGTAATATTTGAGATGCGGAGGTTTACGATTTCCGAGCAGAGGCGTACTCGAAATGGACTGTGACCATACGAAATGCTCACCGCAATGGAGCGCAGGCGGCTCGCCTGCGCTTCTTCGACCGCTACCGGCTACCCGACGAGTACATCCGCCTGTTAGCAAAAAGCATCTTAATCAAGCGCTTTTGCTGTTAGGATGCTTCCTTTGGAAGCTAAATTTTTCGCGCTGAGGAATAACCAGAAATGAACCAGTCCCCTTTTCAAAATCAACCGGGTAGATGGGAAAACCAGAGCCAATGGGCCGGAATGAGTCCCACCGCGGCGCAGGCCAGCATTTCGGAACGGATGTCATTCATTCGCAAAGTCTACTCAGTCTTTTTCGTGGGAATTCTGTTCGCAGTGGCGGGAGTAGGCCTTGGCTTCATCTTTCCGCCCTTGATGGTCGCGATCGCGGCACATCCGTTTATAACGCTGATATTGATGTTCGGCGGTGTGCTGGGAGCGCAAGCCGTCAGACATGTGCCGGGCGTTAACCTGATAGTGTTTTTTGGGTTTACGACTCTGATGGGCGCAGTAATCTCGCCGCTCCTATACATGCTCAGTCAATCCAATCCCGGATCTATTTTGCAGGCAGGTATCCTGACGATTGGTATTTTCGGCGGACTGACTGCATACGCGTTCATCTCGAAGCGTGACTTCAGCTTTTTGCGCGGGATGGTCTTTACCGGATTGATCGTAATAATTCTGGCGGGAGTGCTGAATATTTTTATTGCTTCCAGCGCGCTGAGCTTTGCTGTCGCCGCCGCTGCGCTTTTGCTCTTCTCCGGATTTGTGCTCTACGACACTTCGAACATCATCCGGCGCTACCCTACCAACGAGTACATAGCGGGAGCCATGGATTTGTTTCTCGATGCGTTCAATATTTTCCTCGCCTTACTTCGCATCCTGAATTCAGGCAGGCGATAAGGCGCCGGCTGACATTCAGTAGTGGTCAATTTCAACTTAGCGAAAGAAAGACCATTTTTCTCGCAAAGACGCAAAGAACAGAAAGCGGAAAGGCGCAAAGAAAGCACTCAAAATCACTGGAATTTCGAACGTATTTCATCCGCTCCCCCTCTTCGCGCCTCCAGTCTTTCTGTTCTTTGCGCCTTTGCGAGAAACTTCTTTTGAAAGATCTCAAACTGACCCACCGCCTGACATTCCGACCCGGCATGTTTTTTCCAAAGCGGCGAACGGTTCAAGTCCGTCGCCGCTTTTGACTAACGTGCTCCTGATTTTCTCAAGCGCCGCCGGGACCTTCTGCCAGGGTGCGAGCTCTGGTAACGGTGCGCATTAGGTAAGACAGCGAAACGAACCACTAAGCAACGCGAAACCGAAGACGAAATCACACGAAAATCGAGAGCGTCTTACCACTCGGTACGTTTCGTGTGATTGGTTCTTCAATTTGTTCGGATTTCGTGGTTCGTCGACCATCAGGTCAGAGCGCACCAAGTAGCGTGATCCCCGATTCAATTGACATTCGCCGCGGCCGACACTAACGTTCGACAACTAAATCTTCGAAGAGATCCAACGGGCTCAGTTACTTTTCCAGGAGACCAACACAATGAAAGCCGCTCCCCCAGCCACGCATCGCTTTGCGCGCGCCATGTCACTTGTCCGTTCGCACGCGGTACGGCGCGCCGGATCGGCTCTGATAGTTATCCTCTTGTCGTTGAGCATGGCGATGCCGGTCGCGGCACAAACCTGGAATTACACGGCGGTTGGAGATTCCCTCTGTTTTGGATTGTTCGCGTTTAGCGGCTACGTCCCGAGGTACCGGAACTTTTTGCAGACCGACCACAGCGTCACTATCAACCTGAACAATCTGGGAGTGAACGGATGGACCAGCGCGCAGTTGGCCAACGCGCTCGCGACCAATTCCACCTATCGCAACTCGATCGCGAATTCGCAGGTGGTGACGTGGGACATCGGCGGAAACGATCTGTTGGACGCGCGCAGCTCTTACAAATCGAGTTCGTGCGGCGGGGCGGACAACCAGGATTGCCTGCGCAGCACGCTAACCAGCGTAAAGGCCAACATCAGCATCGTCATCCAGCAGATTCTGTCGCTTCGCGGAACCGGCGACACCATCATTCGGACAATGGACATGTACAACCCGTACGTGACTGCGGATCGAAATTCGAATACGTGGGCAAACGACGGCGGGCTGAACGACTATGAAGCGTTCAAACCATACCTGGACGAGCTGAATAATTTCATTCGAACAAAAGCTACGCAGAACGGCATCGCATGCGCCCGCGTGTATTTCGCCTACAACGGCGCCGAAGGAGATCAGGACGCGGTTGCGCGCGGATACATCTCGTTTGACGGACTGCATCCCAACGACACGGGGCATGGAATTATCGCCACGCAGTTCCGCGCGGCGACCATAATTCCCCGCGCGAGAACCTCGGAAACTTTCGACTTTGACGGCGATAAGAAGACCGACCTGGGAGTGTGGAGACCCGACACGGGAACCTGGCGGATTCTGAACAGCGCCGACGAATCGATCAGAACCGACGCATGGGGCGCGGGAAGCCTCGGCGACGTGCCCGTCACGGGCGATTACGACGGCGACGGTCGAGCGGACCTGGCTGTCTTCCGTCCGTCGCAGGGAGCCTGGTACATCCTGAACAGCTTGAACGGAACCACGCGAGTTCAACCATGGGGCGCGCTCGGCGACAAGCCAGTACCCGGCGATTACGATGGCGACGGAAAAACCGACGTAGCAGTTTTTCGCGCTGGCGCCTGGTATGTTTTGAGAAGTTCCGACTCAGCCTTACGCGCTTACCAGTTTGGCATTAGCACGGACAAAGCCGTGCCGGGCGACTACGACGGCGACGGAAGAACTGACGTGGCGGTGTTCCGCGCCGGTTCGGGCGCCTGGTATGTCTACAAAAGCGCGAACGGCGCGTTGATGTCCGCTCAGTGGGGAGTAGCCGGCGATATCCCGGTGCACGGCGATTACGATGGAGATCTAAAGACAGACATAGCGGTCTGGCGGAGTGATGCGGGATTCTGGTACGTGCGACAAAGCAGCAACGAAGCACTCGTGGCAAGGCAATGGGGAAATCAGAGCTTTAACGACGTCGCGTCGCCGGGCGATTACGACGGCGATGGCCGATACGATCTGGCGGTTTGGCGCAGCGGTTCCGGGTACTGGTACATCTTCCGAAGCTCGGACGAAGCAATCGTTTCAAGACAGTGGGGACAAGCGGGAGACATCCCGATTCCGTCGACGCAGGTACCTCAATAGCGTTAAGAAAGTCGAGGAACGGTCCCGAGTGAGTCGGTAGCGAATGGGCCTATTGGAAAGAGAAGGCCCGGCGCTAAGTGGCTAAGCGCCATCAAAAACGAACCACGAAACACACGAAGAAAAAACCAAAATCACACGAAATATTTTGACTCTTGCCTGGAACCATTCTTCTCGATTCGTGTGATTGATTCTTTCTGTTAGTGTGTTTAGTGGTCCGTTTCTTCCTGGCCCCGGCGTTAGCTGATTCTTCGCTGACAAGATTTGATAACGGTTAGCTGCCTAACCGGAGCCCCATCACTTCCGCGCTCTACCGGCTCCGGCCATGATCCGTTCGATCTCTTCGATCGTCGACGGAATCTTCGCAGACATCTTCTTCAGGCTTCCGTCCGGCATCACCAGATAGTCGTCTTCGATCCGCACTCCCAGCTTTTCGGTCTGAATGTAAATCCCGGGTTCAATCGTGAACACTTCGCCGGGCTGCATCGGCTTCGCGTAATCGCCGGTGTCGTGAACATCCATACCAAGATAATGGCCCAGGCTGTGAATAAAGAATCGCTCCATCGTGTATTCCTTGCCATCCGTATCTTTTGCTCGGAGCGGGCTCTTCTTAAAGAACTCGACCACAAATTCGTGCAGGTCGCTGTGGGTCATTCCTGCTTTGTAATGCGCCGCCGCGGCCGTTTGCGCGTCCAGCACGAGCTGATAAATCTCTCGTTGTCGCGGCGTGAACGTTCCGCTTGCAGGATACGTCCGCGTGATGTCCGCGGTGTAAAGCGAATACTCAGCGCCGATGTCGCAAACCACCAGGTCGCCGGCTTCGATCTTCTTGCGATTTTCGCTGTAGTGCAGAATCGTCGAATAGATCCCGCTTCCCACGATCGAAGGAAAGCCCGGACGCTCGGCTCCGCCGCGCATGAACGCGCCTTCCAATGCCGCCTGAATCTGATACTCGTAAACTCCCGGCTTTAGGTTGGCCATGATGTCGCGCTGCGCGTCGCCTGTGATATCGATCGCTTTCTGCAAAAGCGCGATCTCCGATGCAGACTTGAACTTGCGCATCTCGCCTATGATCGCCGCGACCGAAGCGTCTCCCCGCACCAATTGAACCCCAGGCAAATCTTTCTGCGCCTTGTCGGCAAAGTGAAACTCGATCACGCTTCCGTTACGCGGCTGGTTGGGCGCCCTGGTGTAGAGCTTCATGCGAGTTTGCCCAGCCGCGTCTTTGAAGGCAGGAAGCGCGGCGGCTTCTTTCAGCTTGGGCCAAAGGTCTTCCCTTATCGAAAGCACGCGCTCGACACCAAAAGTCTTCGCCGCGTCTTCACCCGGCGCGAGCTGCACACCGGTCCAGCGTTCCATCATCAAATTGCGTGGCGGGATAAAGACAACCTCTCGCGCTCCTCCCAACGACGGCAGTCCCTGCGGCACCAGCATCAGCGCCGCGCCCGGCGTTCGGATGCCGGTCAAATAACCCATCCAGTTGTTCTGTCGATAGCGTTGCTCGATGCCCGTCTCTTCCTCGACATTTCCGAGAACGACGACGATGCCGTCTTTGATACTGTCCATCAGCTTTTGACGGCGTGCGCGGTATTCGCCGACGGGTTGATTGAAAAGACGAACGCCGGGTTCGTCATAGCCGTCGCTCTGCGCGCGAACAACCATCGACGGTGCCAGCAAAATCGCGCTAAGTAGTACCGTCCAGAAAATCTGTCGCAACAATCGCATGTTAACCTCGCAAAATTTGAGTCGGGTCGAAGTCGTAATTGAACCTCTGAACAAGTAGATTCCCCTCCGCTGGGAAGGGTGATGGTTCAGATTGAATTGAGTAAAAGAAAAACATCTCTCGCAAAGGCGCAAAGAAAAGAAAGCGGGAAGCCGCCAGGAGAACAGCCACTATCCTTTCCAATTTGCTGGAGCATCTCCCACCCGTCTCCCCTTTGCGCCTCGTCGCTTTATTTTCTTTGCGCCTTTGCGTGAAATTTCGTCCTGCCAATTCTCAAACTGAGCCAGTACCCGGGAAGGGGAGCAAAGGCGTCTTTCAATCTGACCGTCTTCAACCGCTACCTAATTAATTCTCTTCGCGATGTGATCACCATTCTGATGAAGCGTCGCGCTTGTCACTTCACCTTTTTCGTCACGGTTGAAAGTGATGCTGACGCCTTCGATCTCTTCCAGGTTAAAGTCGGTTTCGGATTTTGCCGTCAGCGTGAATTTAGGCTGGCCCGTAGCCTGTATCCGCAACCCGCCGTTTTCGAGCGTGATATCCAGAACAAGCTGCGGGCGAAGCTCATACTTTCCAACGTATTTTTGCAGAATCGCCGCGTCGACTTGCACCGATGGCGGGGTGACCAATTTGTCCGCCAGATAAATACGAGCGACCATCCGGGCGATATCCGCAGGTCTGAAGTGAGCCCAGTTCGAAAGCACTACCACCGTGAACCGCTCTTGCGGAAAGCGCATTATGTCTGTTCGGAACCCGGCCCAACCGCCCGAGTGAGCCACGACATCCAGCCCGCCAAACTTTCCGATTCCCCATCCGAACCCGTATCCGGTTTCCTTGCCGTCGTTGAGCTTACCGGAAGTAAATGCTTGTTTGAGCGTCGCCGTCTTTATCAACTTCTCTGTGTAGAGCGCCTGGTCCCACTTGAACATGTCTTCTATCGTGGTGTTGACGTTGCCGTCACCGTAAATCAGATTCAGCGGAGTGTAGTCGGCATCGACATACTTCCCGGCTTCAAAACCGTAGCTGACCGCACGATTCTTGATCTTCGGTTTTGTTTCGTCGGCGATCAACGTGCTCTTCATTCCAAGAGGCTCGAACACGTTCTCTTTCAAAAACTGCGGCAGCGGTTTTCCGGCGGCCCTGGTCGCGATCTGGCCCAGCACGACATAGCCAGAGTTGCTGTACTCGAACTTTTCGCCCGCACCAAAACGCGGATCCTTCGCTTCCGCCAGCACCTTAATAACATCCGCTGAAGTCGGCTCAAACCCTCCCGGCTGCCACTGCTTGTCGATCTTCCCGGCCGTCATCAGGAGTTCCATGTAATCCGGAAGCCCCGAGGTGTGGTTAAGAATATTTCGCACCGTGATCTTCTGCGCGTAGGCTGGAAACTCCGGAAAGAATTTCGAAAGCGGATCATCCAGGCTGAGCTTACCTCGCTCGGCCAAGATCAGAATGGCCATCGAGGTAAATTGTTTCGACACCGACGCCAGATCGAAAACCGTATCCGGACGAATGGGTGTTTTGCCGTCGACATTCGAAAGCCCGTATCCCTTGCTCAAGAGGATCTGGCCGTCGCGTACAACCAGAACTGCTGCGCCGGGAGTTTCGCCGGTGTTCCACTGGGCCATCAGCGCATCAACTCGCGCCGCACGATCTTCCTTCGATTCGGACTTGGCCGAAGCGGCGGCAACCGGGGTGCTGGATCCGGACTTCGCGGTAGGGGTTTGGGCCACGATCGTGGTCGCGGCGAAGGTGAAAGACAACGCAATCGTCAAAAGCTTTTTCATCGGAATTCGACTCCTCCGAACATTCTACGGCAGAAACCGGGATTTGTTTTGGTTGGAATTGAGGGGTGTGAAAGGAAAACGGGCCGAACCGACAAAATTTGAGGACAAGACAAAAATGAATTTGCCGGTGGCTCTGGTTTAGTCCTAGCGGGGCAGAAGCCCGACCGTCAGGGAGGGCGTTCCACATTCCAGTTATTCAGATGTAAGAACAACGGCAGGCGATCAATCCCCAATCCAATACGCCCTCCCTGACGGTCGGGCTTCTGCCCCGTTGTTCGACCTTGAACAACTCGAGGGCAGCGCTTCACTTCGTTTCCGCCGTTGGTTACGTACGTCGCAGCGCCGCGATCGGTCGCCAAAGGCTTTGCAATCGTTTCGCTCCGGTGGCCTGCAAAATACTCATCACGCCCATGTAGCCGTAACCGAAACAGAACAACGAAAGAAACGGAATCGTACCCCAAAGACTGAAGCGCGCGGCGTACAGAATCGCCAACAGGAAGTAAGCGGCGAAACCGAGCTCGAGCAGCGGAAGCCAGCCACGCTTGCGTTTGTACTTCTTTCGCTTCCACGTTTCGTCGGACGCCACTTCGACGCTGTATTTCGGCGTGCGCACAAACTCAGACTTGAAACCCACTATAGCTTCAAGCACCGCGCGCGCATTCGAGAACGCGAGTCCGATTCCGATCGCCATTACCAGCGGAAGGTGCAGCAGTCTTTTCGTGCGACGCTCATCCAGATACCAGATGCCTGTCCCGTAAAACAACACAACCGAAATTGTCGAGAAGAAAAGCAGCGGGACGTCAAATACCATCAAGTGGTAAAAGCCCTGGTTGTAACGGACGAGCAAAAGCGGAAACTGAAGAAAGCTGACGACGATCATCAGCGGATAGCTGATATTGCCGGTCAAGCGAAAGAACATTTCGAGTTTCACGCGCATAGGAAGCGGCGCCGCCCAGATCCGGCTGTAAAGCTTGATGCCGACCTGCATGACACCCTTGGCCCATCGACGCTGTTGCGCTTTGAACGCATTTATCTCGACCGGAATTTCCGACGGCGCTTCTTCATCCAGCAAATAGATAAAGCGCCAGCCCATCAACTGCGCGCGAAAGGAAAGGTCCGTGTCTTCGGTCAGCGTATCGTGCTGCCAGCCGCCGCTCATCTCAATCGCTTTGCGTCGCCAGATTCCCGCCGTGCCGTTGAAATTAAAAAACCCGCCGGTGCGATTTCGAACCGTCTGCTCGACCACAAAATGGCCGTCGAGCATGATCGTCTGAAGCCGAGTCAAAAGGTTATAGCCACCGTTGATGTGCGCCCACCGCATCTGCGCGCAGCCGACCAGCGGGTCCGTGAAGTAGTGGACCAGCTTCATCAAACAATCGGGCTTCGGAACGAAATCGGCATCGAAGATCGCGACCAGTTCGCCCTTCGAAGTTTTCAATCCATTCTCGAGCGCGCCGGCCTTGAACCCAGTTCGATCGGTGCGATGAATGTAGTGAATGTCGAAACCCTTCTTCGCATATTCATCGACCGTCGCTTTCGCCAGCTTGACCGTCTCGTCGGTTGAATCGTCGAGCACCTGGATTTCGAGCAAGTGTCGCGGGTACTCAATCTCAGTGACTGATTTCAAAAGCCGCTCGACCACGTACATCTCGTTGAAGAGCGGCAGCTGGACGGTGATGTGCGGCAAGTTGTTTTGTCCGAAATGTGACTTCGGCTGCGGCACCAGTTTTCGGTATCGCCAAAAATCCACAACCTGCTTGATGCGGTACATGCCGTAGATCGACAGCACGCTGAGCAAGCCAAAGTAGAGAATCAGAACCGTGTAATCGAAAGAATCGAGCTGATAAAGCGGGCTGATGTTTCCTTCAGTTTTATCTACGACGTCGTAGATGTATTTCTTCAGGACTTCTTCGGTGGTTGGGACGAATGCGGCGAGCGTATGAAAGGACATATCGATCAATTCCAATAGCAGACAATCATTGCAGGCGAGCTTACCAAAGCGAGATCAATGCTGCCGTGTAGCCCACAAAAGCCACGGCGGTTAATACCAGACAGAACTAGAGCAGCGCATTTGCCTTTCAGCTACTCGCGCTGCCCTGCTTAAGATGTCGGATTGTACCTTATTGGATGTCGGGATAAAAGCTGGCGTAATGTTCGACAAACTTCAGTTTGTCGAAAACAAACGCAGGACTGAAGGTTCAGACTCATTCGGAAAGCGAACCCTTCTCAACTTCGGGATTCGCTCAGCTTACCAACACGAGCGACAAACTGAAGTTTGTCGGACATCCACCTAATACGGCGTTCCGCCGTAGCCGGCCGGCGGTGGCGGTGGCGGACTCATAGGACTTATCCCGCCTTTTCTCTTTTCAAATACAGCAACACCGAGAAGGCCTCCGATGGTCGAAAACCCGGTATAGACCACCAGTCCCATTACCAATCCGAAAAGCATCCCCGGAAGTTTTTCGAAGAACGACTTGTTCTGTTCAATGGCAATCTGGCGCTGAAAGTCTTCAGCCGCTCGCGGATCGATGCCCGCGATGAGTTTTCCCATAAGCCCCACAAATGCGTCGTTCATAACAAAGCTCAGCGGGATTCCGATGATCCAGGCGATGACGGTACCAATCAGTCCGCACATCGCTCCGATTACCGCACCTTCGCCCATGCGGACCTGCGTCGGCGACTTACCGACGTAAAGGTACGCCCCCATCGCGCCGCCCAGAACTGCCCACATGCAACAACAGATGTTCGCGAAGTTGACGAACGGAACTCCGGACAGCACGCCGACTATGACGCCGCCGATTAGAGCTGATTTGACTTTATCGTTCATGGATTACCTGCGCTTGTAAAGTGAATGAAAAATCTCTAACTCAAATCCGGCTCGAAGGCGAGTTGTAGTCGCTTGGAGCTACACGATCCGGCGAAACCGGCGAAGTCGTCTTGAGCGATTGAATGCGCGTGGCTGGTTCCTTCTTGAAGAACCCGCGCCAGTCAGTGCGAAGCACATCCATCAAACCAGGCACTATGTAAAACGCCGCAACCACGCCGAGCAATCCGCCGGTGAGCGAACGGGACAAATGGGTGTTCTCCCAGATTCCCAGAAATCCCACCGTCCAATCGAGAATTACCGGGACCGTCGCCAACAACAACCAGAATCGCGCCGGCGTATCTGTCCGTCGCAGAGACCGAACAACCGGATACACGATCACACCCGCCGCGACTCCTGCATAAATCCCTGTACATCGCGAGCAGACAGCGAAAGCATGTCCCTCAATGTGAAACGAACGCTCGGGAATTTGATGGCAAAACGGACTGAATCCCTTGTAGATGATCGTGGCGAGATAGGAGTAATTGTGCGCCAGCGCAACCGGCGCTCCCACGATCAGAGCCATCCAAACCGAAACACACGCCGCCGCCCCGATCCACATCAGGATCTGAGAGCGGGAAAGTTGGGTGGATTCGAGGGTAGACATGCGAACTCAGGACTCAGGACTCAGGACTCAGGACTCAGGACTTAGAACACGCAGCGGGGTGTCAAGACTTAATTCGTACGGGATCGTACTCCTGTGTCCCGAGTCCTGTGTCCTGACTCCTGCTTTTCAAAATCTTATCACCGCATCCGGGCCGCCTTCGACGTGAACCGTATCGACAAACCGAATGTGTTTCGATTCGGTAGTCATCACCAGCGAATGGGTGCGCTTGCCGGACCCGAAGAACCTGACACCTCGCAGCAGCGAACCATCCGTAACTCCGGTCGCAGCGAAAATTATCCGTTTCCCTGGCGCGAGGTCGTCGGTGTCATAAACTTTGTTTGGATCGGTGATTCCCATTTCGTTCAAACGCTCGATCACCTCTTCGCGCGATGGAACCTTGTCTTTATCGACGCCCAGACTATCCGGATCGAAAACCAGCCGCGCCTGAATCTCTCCGTTCAAACACTTCATCGCAGCTGCCGTGATCACTCCTTCAGGTGCGCCGCCGATCCCCATCAACGCGTGAATATTGGTTCCTGCAACCGCTGCCGAGATGCCGGCCGACAGATCGCCGTCCGAGATGAGACGAATCCGAGCGCCCGCTTCCCGCACGTCGTTGATCAGCTTTTTGTGCCGAGATCGATCGAGCACGATGACGGTAAGGTCTTCGATGTCGCGACCCAGCCGTCTTGCGATGTTCTTCAAATTGTCTTTGACCGGCGCGTCTATGTCGACAACGCCGCGCGACGACGGACCAACCACGATCTTGTCCATGTAGATGTCGGGCGCGTTGAGAAGTCCGCCTCGTTCGGCGGCGGCGAGAACGGCGATCGCATTGTTAGCGCCCAGCGCGCAAAGATTCGTCCCTTCCAGCGGATCGACGGCGATGTCCACTTCAGGAAATTCGTTTCCAACCTCTTCTTCCAGGCCCACTCCTCCGCCCAGTTCTTCGCCGATGTACAGCATCGGTGCTTCATCGCGCTCGCCTTCTCCAATCACAATCCGGCCGCGCATCGGAACCGTATCCATGACTTCGCGCATCGCCTCGACCGCCACGTGATCCGAATATTTTCTGTCGCCCTGCCCCATCGTCCTCGCAGACGCGATGGCCGCGGCTTCGCAGACGCGCAAAAAATCGAGCGACAACTCGCGCTCCGTTCTCAACTCGTGTCTCATCCGGCTCTCCTGTTCGGTGGAAGTGTGCGGCGAAGCGTTTGCTGACCTCGCTACTTCGGCTCACAATGATTGGAAATTGCCGGGGTATAGTAGCAGAGCGCCAAAGGAGAGGAAAGCAGTCTTCATGCGCGACTCGTGTATACTAAGGCGCTTTCACTGAGACAATCAGCTCTTAGACATTCAGTGGCGTGCCGGCTTATGCAAAAGCATTAAGGCGAGTCAGTGTCCATCCAATCAAAACTAACTTTCGAAGGAGCTAAACTTGAAAAAGAGCAAACTAACTTTTCTGGCAGTCGCGACCATTTTCGGCGCGCTCGCTTTAACGGCATGCACCGGCACCAATACCAACAGCAATAGCAACACCAACAGCTCGACGAGTTCAAACTCAGCGACCGACAAGCCGGCAGCGACAGGCAATGTCGGGTTCTCGTCGCCCACCGCCACGTTCCGTACGTTTTACGACGCGGCAAAGAACGGCAACACCGACGGTATCAAGCGCTCGATGTCCGCCAAAACGCTGGACATGATGCAGAAGGGCGCAGCCAAAGAGAATAAGTCGATTGATGAAGCGTTCAAGGAGATGATCAAAGACGCCCCAGCCGCGATCCCGGAAACTCGCAACGAAAAGATCGATGGAGAGAAGGCGACGCTGGAAGTAAAAGACGACAAAATGGACAAGTGGGATACGGTTCCCTTTGTTCGCGAGAACGGCGAATGGAAAATAGCGATCCTGGACGAAATGGCCGGCGCGATGGAAAAGCTGGATAAGTTGGAAAAAGAAGGAAAGTAAAACGCGTCCAGTATTCAAATCCTGGGGTCGAGCTCATAACATAGTCTAATGCAGTCAGGAAGGGGACCCTGTCCCCGCTTCTTTTCACATCTGAGATGATGTGAAGTTGGAGCGGGGACAGGGTCCCCTTCCTGACTGCGAGGTCCTCTAGAGTTGAAATCCGGCGAGACATCGTTGTCTCGCCTTTTGCTCATAGCGCGGTGTTCGATTCAGTTCGCCCCCACGGCCTCACGCGCTTCGCTTGGTTTGTAAGCCGGCAGCGTTTTACGCGCGGTCTTTTCCTGCTTCAACCCGAGCGCCCAGTCGGCCTGCATCAACGTGTGTATGTCGCGCGTCCCCTCGTAGATCACCGCCGCCTTGCAGTTGCGGAAATAACGTTCGACCGGGTAGTCGTTTGAATAACCGTTCGCGCCGTGAACCTCGATCGCCATCGACGCTGCCTTTTCGCTTCTGACCGTCGCCTGCCACTTGGCCAGACTGGTCTCTTTCGCGTTCACTCGTCCTTCGTTCTTCAACCATCCGGCGCGCAGCCATAACAAGTGGCTCATCTGGTAATCGGCTTCCATCTCGGCGATCTTTTGCTTGACGAGCTGGTGGTTCGCGATCTTTGTACCAAACGTCTCACGCTCCAACGCGTAAGCGATGCTCGCGTCGCGCGAGGCCCGAATCAAACCGGTCGCACCCGCGGCGACGGTGTAGCGTCCCTGCTCCAGCGCGAACATGGCGATCTTGAAACCTTCGCCTTCTTCCCCGACCATGTTTGCGTGCGGCACGCGCGTATCCTGAAGTGAAAAATAACCCGTGTTGCCGGCGCGAATGCCCAGCTTGCCGTGAATAGTGCCCGACGAAAATCCGTTCATAGACCGTTCAACGATAAAGCAGGACATGCCGGTATGATCGCGTTTCTTTCTCTTCTCTTCGTCTGTCCAGCAGAAGAAAAGAAAGTTATCCGCGACGTCCGCCAGGCTGATCCACATCTTCTCGCCGTTCAAAATCCAGTCGTCGCCGTCGCGTCGCGCGGTCGAACGCGAGCCAACTACGTCGGAACCCGCGCCTGGTTCGGTCAGACCGTACGTCGCGATCTTTTCGCCCTTCGCCTGTGGGGCGAGATATTTCTGTTTCTGCTCTTCGGTTCCCCAGGTGAGAAGCGTCATCGAATTAAGCCCGGTGTGAACGCTCATAACTACGCGAAGGAACGTGTCGACGGCCTCCAACTCTTCGCAGACCAGTCCGAGCGAAATGTAATCGAAGCCGGCGCCGCCGTATTCTTCAGGAATACAAACGCCGAGCAGGTTTAGCTCGCCCATCTTGTCCAGAATGGTTCGGTCGAATTGCTGCTTCTCATCCAACTCTTTTATACGAGGGGAAACTTCGCCGACCGCGAAATCGCGAACGGTCCGGCGTATGGCTTTATGGTCATCGTTCAATTCAAGTTCGATCATTATTCTTCCTCTATAGATTCGTCTGTATTGTAAATTTCTGCGCGGGCATTCTAGATAACCGACCGGGCTTTATCAATCTGCGAACGTTGGAGCACAGGCGCTCCATCGAGCCTGAACTCCGTTGACTCGCACTCCTTCTGCACCCTTAGATCATCCCGCGCGCAGCTTCCTTCGCCTCTTCCAAATCACGCACTCGCCCGTCAAGCTGCATCTCGTACACAGCGCGCGTGATTTTACCGACGCGTGGTCCCGGCTCAACTCCCATTTCCAGCACGTGCCTGCCCATTAAGAAAGCTTCCGGCGCGTGCTGATCGATCTCGAGTTCCCGCGCTTTCGCAATGAACCATTCCTGAGCCTCGGCATCAAAATGTTTTTCCTTAGGAAGCCAAGCAGCGTTGCGCCCCAGCGAGTCTGCCTTGGCCACTCGGTATAGAAGGTCGAGCTCGGTTTTGCGCGCCAGCCGTCGAAACGCGCCATCGCCGACCTCTTCTCGCTTCTTAAAAAACTCGCCGGGTTTCAAATGATCGCGAACCAGCGCGATCACCTGCGCGCGAACGTCGTACCCGTCCAGGGTATGAATGTTCAATCGGTCCAGCAAACTTTCGGTCGGTGCCACCCCGGCTTCTTCGTGTCCGCGCGAACGCAGGCGGCCGTCTATGAATTCGGTTGTCGCGGGCTTTCCCAAGTCATGGCAAAGCGCTCCCAGCATCACGGTAACTTGCTTTGGATAAGTCAGGTCATCGATCAACTGCCTTGCCTGATCAACCACCAGCGAGTTATGAACTTCGACCGGTCCTTCGGGATGCCATTCTTCTTCCTGCGGAACGCCAACCAAAGCCTGTAGCTCCGGAAACAGTTGCTCCGCAGCTCTCAAGTCATAAAGCAATTGAAGTCCGATCGATGGCCGGGCTGCGCGAAGCAGCAGCTTTTCCATCTCGCCCCAAATACGTTCACGCGGCAGATCCGTCAGATCGATTTGACGACAAATCTCAAAAGTCTCCGGCTCGATGGTGAATTCAAATCGAGCGGCAAACTGCGCAGCACGCAGAACACGCAGGCTGTCTTCAACGAATGTTTCGCGAGAGACCGCGCGCAATATCTTCGCTTCTATATCAGCACGGCCATTAAAGGGATCCAGGATTTCACCGGTCAGCGGGTCCTGCAGAATCGCGTTGATCGTGAAGTCGCGCCGCTTCGCTGCCTCTTCTACCGTCATCTCCGGGTCGCCTTCGATGACAAACCCGCGATGGCCCCGGCCGGTTTTCCGTTCTCGGCGCGGAATGCTGACATCAATATCCGGCCCGAGTTTGTAGACGGTAAAGGCTTCGCCGACGGCATCCACTCGTCCGAGTTTCTCGAGCAGAGACCGCAGAGTGGCTGGCGCGATTCCGTAAACTTCTACGTCCCAATCCTTCGGCTCGATACCCATCAACTGATCGCGCACGCATCCGCCTACGAGCAACGCACGCCCGCCGAGCGTGTTCACCTGCGAAGCAAGCTCAAGGATTTTTTCGGGAATTGGGGACATCTAACGTTGCTGTGTGGCGAGCTTAACTGTGAAGGTTTGAAACCAACTCTTAGCGCCTTGAGATTTTCTTTTCTTCGCGCCTTTGCGTGAAACGTAAGTCTTTCACGCAAAGGCGCGGAGAAAAGAAAGACGCAAGTCGCAAAGGCGGACTCCAAATTCTTGGAGCGTCCACCAGGAACTAATCCTTATCATCGTACTCGTCGACTTGCTCTTCATTATCGACCACGATATGCATCCCGCGAGTCGACGGCAGACAACTGATAACCTGGGCTCGATCGATGCGGGTCAATTCTGTTTTAGCGGCATGCCAAAGCTTCACCCAAAAAGTTCGCGACGCGGTGTGAATCGCGAAGGTCGAACCGTCAAGCATAACCGGCACCGGCTCCGCCAAAGTTCCCTCACGCAGAGTTTCCAAAAGTTCGGGAACGAAAGGTTTGAACTTTTCGAACTGGACCAGCACCGAGCTATCCGCGATCTCGGCGGGCGGAAGGTCAACCGGCTCGCCGGATTCCAGCAGCAGCCGCGATTCGGTCTGCTCGTTTCTCTTCTTAACAATTGCCATTGGAAGACTGTAGCCCTGCTAACAATTTCTTATCCTACGTGACAAGTGACCGCGAGCCTGGCTTGCAAGTGCTCGCGCAGATCCGCCACCTTTACTCGCTCTTGTTCCCAAGTGTCACGATCACGCACGGTGACGGCTTCGTCTTCGAGCGATTGATGATCGACCGTGACACAGAACGGCGTTCCGATCTCGTCCTGACGCGCGTAAAGTTTTCCGATTCCCCCGGTGTCATCGTAAACGGCGCGCATGACGGGTTGCAGTGAACGCTTGATCGCTCTCGCCATGCCGACGATCTCCGGCTTGTTCTTCGCCAGGGGAAGAATGGCAGCTTTGATCGGCGCCAGCTCGGGTTTTAGTTTCAGAATGACGCGCTTCTCGCCTTTCTCGTTTGTCTTCTCGGTGTATGCGTCCATCAGCACGGCAAGTACGGTTCGGTTGACACCCGCCGCCGGTTCGATCACGAAGGGATAGAATCTCTCCTTCGTCGCCTCATCAAAGTATGAAAGGTCGTCGGTCGAGTCAGGGTTAAGACGTTTTCCTTCCGCGTCTTCGGGCTTTTTCGAATGCGCTTTTAGATCGAAGTCAGTCCGATTCGCGATTCCCATCAGCTCGTCCCATTGCCGCACTTCTTCTTCGCGCTCGGGGAAATACCGGTACAAAATGTCGACGGTTCGCTTAGCGTAATGCGCCAGCTCTTCTTTCGGCTGTTCGTAGAGCCGCAGGTTGTCCGCCGAGATTCCCAGTTGGAGAAACCAGTTGTGACAGTAGTCGATCCATTCCTGGTGGACCGGCTCGTCTTCGCCGGGGCGGACAAAGTACTCCATCTCCATCTGTTCAAATTCGCGAGTGCGGAAAATGAAGTTGCCCGGCGTGACTTCGTTTCGAAAGCTCTTTCCGATCTGAGCAATCCCGAACGGTATTTTGCGGCGCATGCTGGTCGCCACGTTGTTGAAGTTAATGAAGATTCCTTGCGCCGTTTCGGGCCGCAGATAAGCCAGCGCTGTCGGATCGTCGTCTTCGGCAACCGCGCCGATCGTAGTGCGAAACATCAGGTTGAATGGCCGCGGTTCGGTCAGGTCCGTCGAACCGCAGTTCGGACACTTAACCTGTTTTTTCAGAATCGCGTCGTTGATCGAACCTCCGGGCTCCTGCGGAGTAAACTCGAGCTTGTCCGCACGCAAACGCGATTTGCATTCTCGACAATCCAGCAACGGATCGCTAAACGTGTCTTCGTGTCCGGAGTATTTCCAGACCAGCCGATTGAGCACGATCGAAGAATCGATGCCCTCCATGTCGTCGCGTTCGTGCACCATCCAGCGCCACCAGGCCTGTTTGACGTTATTTGAAAGCTCGACTCCGAGCGGGCCGTAATCCCAGGCGCTTCCCAGCCCGCCGTAAATTTCTGATGACGGAAATACAAAACCGCGCCGTTTGGCAAGGCTGACTATCGTTTCAATGTTTGGAGCAGACACTTTGGATTCGGACCTCTTAACTCGAAATTAGGTTGGATGGTTAATGGTAATTGCTAAATGCTCAAAAGACAAAAGGCATTGCTTTCCGGGTGCTGGGTCGAATTGAATTTAGTGAAGAAAAGGCATTTCAGGCAAAGGCGCAAAGAACAGAGAGACTGAAGGCGCAAAGGCGAGAGTTACTACTTTAGAGATAGCAGCGATCTTGAGCGTTTCTTTGCGCCTTTCCGCTTTCTGTTCTTTGCGCCTTTGCCTGAAACTCTCTGACAGTTCTCAAATTGAAAAAGAGGAGCACGCTCCTCTTTTCATCAACCGCCGTTCTTTTAACTTCAGCTCAAAATCTATTTGCTGGGCGTCGTCACGTTGATATCGACTTCAGTCTTCTTGCCGCCGAACACTCCGCCTCGATACATCAGAAATAACGCCGCTACGACAACAATGAATATCACCAGAATGGCGATTATCCCGACGCTGCCGCTGCCGCCTCCATTATCATCACCCATAGCCCGGTCCTCCCTACAGTCGGAAATATAGTAAAGCAACAGGGGGCGAAAATTGATTGGGGGAATTGACGAGACGAGAGTAGTCCAGAACTGCAAACGTGACAAGTGACGAGTAGATCGCTCCACTCGTCACTCGTTTAGTTCGCATGTTGTCGCTCGCTTATCAACGTCGTCTGCGACGAGGAGTTCGCGACTTTTTCTCAGGAGCGGGACTAATCTCGCTTGGTTGAACGGTCGGATTCGGTTGCGGTGGTTCAGCGCCTGGCGGTACTAACCAAAACTCGTAGTAATCCGTCTCACGATAACCGCCGTTCATGACAACGATCCGCCTGGAATCCATCCCACGTTCATTGGTCAGATAATCCAGCGCGCGCGCACCCAGACGATCTGCCTGTCCCAGTCGGCTATTCTTCCCACCGTAAACGATCAGGTAGCCGGTTGCGTCAGGCGTGTTCTGAAGTTCGATCGCCAGGTTATCAAGACGAGCCTTGTCTTCGTCAAATGCCACCGACGGGAATTCGTCGAACCGTTTCCTCGGCGGAATCGGCGGCGGCGGTGCCGTAATATCCACCGAAGCCTGGGCCATCTGTCGACAGGTCGGATCACCCGAACCGTCGTCAACCACCAGAATTGCCGTGACCTTCTGTTTGCCAAGACCGGTCGAATCAACAGTCACGGTGTTGGTACCCGCGCCGCTGAGAATTCTGGCCGAGGCCGGACTGACGGTCCATGTGTAGTTAAGCGGTTGTGTACCGCCGTAGGCTACATCGGAACTGAACGTAATCACATCGCCGTCGTCAACCACTGAAGGCGCGGAAACGCTGACCGGATACGGGCACGGCCGCGTGATAACTCGCGTGGTGTAGTTCAAACAGACGCAGTTGCGTTTGCCGGCCAAAATATTGATCTGCTGCGACCATTTCCGATTCGGGAAAAGAACTTCCACGGTATGTGTTCCCGCCGGAAGATCTATCGACTGAGCCGGATTGTAGGTAACGCCGTAATCTTTCCCATCCACGATCAAAGGATAACCAGCCGGTGACGTCTTAAGATCCATCCGGCCGTAGCCTTTTTTCAGCTTGGGTTCTTTTGTCTTTGTGTCGTTGTTCGCCTGGGCCAGGGAGCAGGTCAGCAAAAGCATGAGGGCGAACGCGCTTGCGGTATAGATTCTCTTCATTGGTTT
Source organism: Pyrinomonadaceae bacterium (assembly GCA_963702045.1). GTDB lineage: Bacteria > Acidobacteriota > Blastocatellia > Pyrinomonadales > Pyrinomonadaceae > JACMLC01. The sequence goes on along the minus strand of OY969701.1, from coordinate 514,969 downwards.
TCAGCCCTCCTAGTTAGCAGCCGTTTGCTTCGCAGCTCTGGTTCGATTGTAGCGACGACGAGCGCCGGCGCCGAGCGCAGCCAATCCGGTTCCAAACAAAAGGAGCGAGGCGGGCTCGGGGACAACATCACAATTAACGCACGGCGGTGAACTCGTGACACATGGCGGTGTGCCCGGAGGACACTTTTCGTCGTCATCGGTACAGATGCCTGTCAGACAAACAGCCGGGACAAGCGCCAGAAAAGGCCACTTCGGAAAACCGCCCGCGATTGGAATATCTTCGCAGGCGCATTCTTCGGCGACGACTTCGGTTACCTCTTCGGTCTGAACCTGAATACCGCCTGCTGCGGCATCCGCGGAAGCATCCGGGGCAGACGCAACTCGGTCTTCCTGTCCAGCCAAACGAAGCTGACTAGAAGCATTTTGCCAGCCATGGCGAGAGTTACCACTAACTACGTTGACCACATCACCCATCTGCACTGGGCTGGCCTGTACGGTTACGGCCGAGATCAGCAGGCTGCAGAGTATCGTAGCAATGGGGCGAAAAGCTCGATTCCTCATGATTTGGAGTCCCTCCCTGGATACTCCGTGTTCGAGAGAAACGAATATCGTTCTGGTGCTCGAACTGACAATTAGGTATAAGTCAAAATTTTCAACTGACAACGATACTTCGTGTTTAGAAGGAAGCGGTCAGATTTGCTGGAATTGCATTAGCAACAGTCGGGGATGGGCGCGCGGCCAATCTAGCTGACCCCTTGTTACGACCTCTTTCAACCCGTCGAATCGTCGTCAAGAAACTCTCCGGTCACTACTGAAAACCGATGAAGGGGCTTTCTTCATCACTGGAGAAAGACGCCGAATACGCCAAAGTTTCCAATTTCGTTGCGTGATTAAACTCGCCTTTGTGCTCCCGTGTCAAGAAAAAACAGGGTGAAAAGTTAAAAAACTGCATTAGCTTTGCACCATGGTTGAAAGTGGAGAAGGCAAAGGCGCTATCGCTGAAACGCCTTTGCCTTCTGGTTGCCAACATGGTTGTTCACCAGCCGGTATTAGTCGCTTTCGCCCCCGCCGGCCGCCTCGGCCTTCTGCTTTTCATCGCGAAGAATCGCCTTGCGCGAAAGTTTGATCTTATTTCCCTCTTTTCCGATGCACTTGACCAACACTTGCTGACCTTCTTTTAGCTCGTCTCGTACGTCTTTGACTCGCCGGTCTGCTATCTCGGAAATATGCAAAAGCCCGTCGGTTCCGGGAAAGATCTCAACAAAAGCTCCGAAATCCACGATTCGCGATACGGTTCCTAAGTAAGTTTCGCCGATCTCGGCTTCCGCCGTCAGGCCGCGAATCTTATCAACCGCAGCTTTGGCAGCTTCTGCATCGGCCGTCGCGATCGAAACTGTTCCGTCGTCCTCAACGTCGATCTTGGCTCCGGTCTCTTCGACGATCGAGCGAATCATCTTACCGCCTGGTCCGATGACGTCGCGGATCTTGTCCGGATTGATCTTGATCTGGATGATTCGAGGAGCATGCGGAGCAATGTCTCCACGGGGCTCGGCGATGGCCTGCTCCATAATATCCAGAATGTGCAGACGTCCTTTTCTGGCCTGCTCCAACGCTTCGGCCATGATCTGCGCGTTGATGCCGCCGATCTTGATGTCCATCTGCAACGCCGTAATGCCATCGCGGGAACCGGCTACCTTAAAGTCCATGTCGCCGTAGTGATCTTCGGCGCCTGCGATGTCCGACAGGATCGCGTACTTGTTCCCCTCCATCACCAGGCCCATGGCAACGCCGGCGATCGTTCTCTTTAGAGGCACACCCGCGTCCATCAGACTAAGGATGCCGCCGCAGATCGACGCCATCGAAGACGAACCATTCGATTCGGTGATGTCCGAAACGATTCGCAATGTATAGGGAAAGTCGGACTCGTCGGGAAGAATCGGTTCAATCGCTCTGCGCGCGAGAACTCCGTGTCCGATCTCGCGGCGGCTTGACGAACCAAAGCGGCCGACTTCGCCAACCGAGTAATGCGGGAAGTTGTAGTGAAGCAGGAACCGGCGTTTGATTTCGCCCTGTTCCAGATCGTCCATGAACTGCTCGTCATCTTTCGTGCCGAGAGTTGTGGTCACCAAAGCCTGCGTCTCGCCGCGCGTGAAAAGCGCAGATCCGTGAACGCGAGGAAGCCAACCGACTTCGCATGTGATCGGACGAATTTCCGAAAAGCGACGACCGTCGGGACGACGACGATTGTTCAGAATGTCGTCACGGAAAATCTTCTCTTTCAAATGATCGAATATCTTTTTCGACATTTGGCGAAGTTCGGGCTGATCTTCGGGATAGCCTTCGACCACTTCCTTTTTCAACGCATCGACGCCCGCGTATGACGCGCGCTTGTCCTGCTGCGTCGTATCGAGCGCGGCCCGCAGCTGGTCGGTGTAGTTCCGCTCGATCTCGCCCATCATTTCTTCGTTAAGAATAGGCGCCTGGGCTTCCTGTTTCTGGATCTCAAGAGCTTTATAGAGCTCTTTCTGCCAGCGGCAGAGGCGGTTGATTTCCTTGTGCGCCAGCATCAGGGCTTCGACCATGATCTCTTCCGAAACTTCCTGTGCGCCTGCCTCGACCATGACAATCGCTTCTTCGGTTCCGGCCACGATCAGGTTCAAGCGCGACTCGCGACGCTCGTCGTACGTCGGATTGATTACGTAACGGCCGTCGAGCAAACCCACGCGCACGCCTGCGATCGGCGTCGAAAACGGAATGTCGGAAAGGTAAAGCGCGCACGACGCGCCGGTGATAGCAATCACGTCCGGATCATTATCCGGATCGGCCGAGATGACCGTCGCGATTACCTGCGTTTCGTTTCGATAGCCTTCGGTGAACAACGGGCGGCAGGGACGATCGATCAGGCGCGCCGTCAGGATTTCCTTCTCGTTGGGGCGGCCTTCGCGTCGAAAATAGTTACCGGGAATACGTCCGGCGGCGTAATTGGATTCACGATACTCGACCGTGAGTGGGAAAAAATCTATGCCTTCACGCGGGCTGGGTGCTCCAACCGCGGCAACAAGCAGCATGGTATCGCCGTAGCGAACAACGACTGAGCCGTTAGCCTGCTTCGCGACACGTCCGGTTTCAACCGTCAACTCTTTGTCGCCGAGCTTTATCGACTCTTTCAAATATTTCTTTACTGACATATTGGGTTTGTCTCCTTCGGACAACGACTTCCTGACTGGGCAGGAGAGGGGCACGGACGTCTCGTCCGCCGCACCCTTGATTAAATAACTTTCAAATTCGGTTGGCACATGGGATTTCGCGCTACGTGAGGCGCGACCAGTGCTGTCGTGAAAAGCTCGCTGGAAAAACTAAAAGCGACGCCGCTTCTACGGTTGCCGTGAAGCATTGCGTCGCCGTAAGTTTTCCGCCTAGGGCTAACTCGCATTCGCTTACCTTCAGTCATCGCCGTCACGTTCGGCACTGCCCGTAAGCTCTTCGACGAATGCGATCTGTTAAAGTGAGATTCGAAGCTCTCTCGTCGTAGATTTCTGTTCGCTTGTTCCTCAGCCGCTCAGAAAACCCCACCGGCCTGCGTCCTAGCGACGCAAACCGAGGCGGCTCACCATCTCGTGGTAACGCTCGATATCCTTACGTTTGAGGTAATCCAAAAGACTTCGTCGTTGCGAGACCATCTTGAGCAGGCCGCGTCGCGAATGGTTGTCTTTCTTGTGCGTCTTGAAATGCTCGGTCAGCTCGTTAATTCGCTGGCTGAGCAGCGCAATCTGCACTTGTGGTGACCCCGTATCCGAATCATGAGTACGGTAGTCTACTAGTATCTTTTCCTTCGTTTCTTTAGCTAACGACATTACTCTAGATGGTCCTCCCAGACCGCAGTAACACGCCGGAAGGCGGAAACCGCTAAGATCAAAATACGAGGCAATCTAACATGGGGGTTAAGGAGTGTCCAGCGGGGGTACAGGAGGGCGATGCGAGGACTTTCGCGGGCTAGCTTTTCTTTTTCTTCTCTTCCAGAGCCTTTTTGATCTTATCCACCAGGGCCCGTGTTTGCGGCGCAAATTCGCCCTGCGGCTCGAGCCGAAGGTACTCTTCAAACTCAAGAAAAGCCCGTTCGGGCGCGTTTACACGCAAAAGCACATTTCCAGCCAAAAGATGAGCTTCGGCAAAATCGGGTTTAAGTTGGAGTGTCCGACCGAGGTGTTTGCCGGCTTTCACAACCTCGCCCTGGTCCCAAAATACACGGCCCAAAGTGAAGTGCGCCTGCCACGAATTGTCGTCAATCTTCAACGATTCTTCCAGCACCTCGATAGCGTCCTGGAAGTCTTTTCTGCGGCGCAGGACCTCGCCCAGGGGAATACGGGCTGCGGCCTCTTTGGGCCGAATATCTGCGGCTCGCGAAAGCGATCCTTCGGCCTTCTCCCAATCTCCAATCGACATGTAGGTCGTGCCGAGCAGGAATTGAGCTTCGTAGAAGTTGCTGTAAATACCGACAGCTTTTTCGAGGTACGAAACGGCTTCGGCGACCTTCTTCTCCGCCAGCGCCACCCGCCCGCGTTCGAATTCATTCTGCGCATTAAGTGGTACCCGCGCGTCGATCACCATTGCAGTGGGAGCAGCTGTGGGCATCGGCGCCAGCTTTTGCTTCACGATCTCGAACACCAGGTAGGATCGTAGTGTCACTTGAAGATCGACTTCCTGCTGGACCGGAAGAAAGCCGGCCGCTTTGATGATCACGCGATAGTACCCGCGCTGCAGACCTGAAAAGCGGAACTTGCCCTGATGATCGGTCATGCTCTGCTCGACCCCGCCGCCGTTCACTCGCTCGAGTTGCACGGGCGCGTTTCGCGCAGGCTCACCGCCGTCCGCAAAACGCACGTGACCGGTTACCTCGATGGTTGGCCCGGCTGTCCACGAATCACTGTCGCGCTGTGCAAAAACAGAAGGAGTAAGCAGAACCAAAACGAGCGGAAGGAATAGTGAGCGACGACGCAAACCGAACATGATTCGTATTCCTCTTTTCAGGCAGAAAGTGAAAATATGTTGCGCCTTTTGATTGTCGAAAGCAAGACTCCGAACCGGTAGTCCCAGTTCAGTTTGAGGGCCAGATAATCCTCCGACCCGGCAAAGCGCACGGATCACGAAACAACACTAACGATTTACGAAACCACACGAAGGTAGCGATGTTCTTAATTTTCGTGTGACTTCGTGGTTTTTGTGTTCGTGTCGTTTCGTGGTTCGTTTCCTTATCGAAAAGACTTCTTAATGAGAACTTGAGTTCGAAAGAGAACACCCCCGTTGCAACAAGACGCAATTGCTTTGTGTCCTGGCAACTTCCCCAAAAACAAAGCCGGGCGGTTTGTGTCCCGCCCGGCTGGTTTAGGTCGCAGGCACCTCGTTAGAAACTGTACTTCAGCCCGAACTGGACCAAACGTGCCGGGACCGCAGTTTCTGTAATCTGCGTGAAGGTTGACGCCGATCCGGCGACATTGACAGACGTACTGGCCGAGGGAATCCGGAAAACCGGATGGTTGAAGACATTGAAAATGTCCATGCGAATCGAGAACGAATGACGCTCGCCGATGTTGAACCTGCGCATCAACGAGAAGTCAAAGTTCTGCTGTGACGGACCACGGAAGGCGTTGCGTGGAACGTTGCCCCACCCGGTGGCCCCGGCGCCGGCGGCGTTGGCTACAGGCAAAGCTGTCCTGAAGCAGGCCGGGTTCAGATAGTTCGCGATTTGCTGTGCGGTAGTTCCCTGCGTATACGCTTGTTCAATACCGCTGCATGCGGACGAAAACGTAGCCGTTCCCAGCGCTGCGCCGTAAACGCCGCCGCTGGAGGTGTCCGTTATCGAGAACGGCAATCCGCTTTGGAACGTTGTGATACCGCTTATGCTCCAACCGCTGACCAGCTGATTCGCGACGCCGTCGAAGCCGGAAAGATAATCCTGGCCCCGGCCGAACGGGAGATCGTACGCATAGCTGACGATAAAGCGATGCGGGCGATCAAAGTCGCTGGTCGTGTAGTTCTGTTGTGGATTGTCCTGGTCGTTGAAGATGTTCGCTCCGCCCTGGCCGTTGCGAGTTGCGTTCAACTCGTCCGTGCTCAGCGAGCCGCTGACGTTGTCCAGGTTGCGTGAATAAGTATAAGCACCCTGGAAGTAAAGCCCGCGTTGCAGGCGACGCGAGACGGTCATCTGTAACGAGTCATACTTGCCGCGTCCGAAGTTCCCCGAAATACGCGCGCCTCGTTTGCGCGACAGCCCGAGAATCTGGTGGCGCAACTCTTCGTTGTTCACCGTGTTCGTCGTGATGTTGTAAACGTTGCCGTTTATGTCGCGCACACTGATCGGGCTGGCCGGGCTCGCGAGTCTGGCGATAAACGGATCGTAAATTCCCAAACCTCCGATGTATCGCGTACCCACGTAACCGGCCTCGACCACCCATCCGTTCCACATTTCGCGTTGAATCGTAAAGTTGAACTGTTGGGTGTAGGGCGTGTACGCATCGGTTGGCGCGGTTGTAAACGACGCCAGGTTGATCGAGCAGTTGGTCGCTCCGGGCGTCGCAAAGCCGGGAACGTTCGTGCCCGGATAATTCAAACAGCGCTGGCCCTGTTCGTTCACAAAAAGCGGCACTGTGGTCGCGGCATTCGGATCCAGAGTCGGTAAACCGGTTGCCGAATTTATCAGCCCCGCAAAGAACGTGGCCTGTGGAATAAACGCCGTAGCGATCGCCGACGGTCCGGGTTGTCCAGCAAACGGATTCCCCAACTGGAATGCGGTCGGTACCGCGCGTGTATCCAGAGGTTGGACGGTGAATGGCGCCGCCAGCGAATTCTGCAGAATGTTCTGGTTGGAAAGTCGCTGATAGTAGATGCCGTATCCACCGCGAATTACAGTCTTGCCGTCGCCTTCAACGTCCCACGCGAAACCAACGCGCGGCGCAAAGTTGTTGGCGTCGAGACAATTTTCCAGAGCACAATCCTTAACTCCCGGTGTGCCTCGGAAGCCTGACAGATTTACATTCTCCGGAAACAGGAACGGGTTTCGCCCTTGAGCGGCAAGTCGAAAATCGTAAATACCCGCTCGGTAGAGTTTGTCCCGGCCAAAACTCATTGCCTCCCATCGCAGGCCGAAATTAAAAGTCAGCCGTTGCGAGAAGCGATAGTCATCCTGAATGAAACCTGCGTAGTCAGTCGCGACAAAATTACGCGCCGGGTCTCCAAACGCAGACTGAATAGCCGTAACGCGCCCGCGCAGGAAGTTCTGGAACGCGTTGCAGTCGTTGGTATTCAAAGTGCAATTCACCAACGGTGCTGACGGCCCGGTCCCCGAGGTCGCGCTGAACGTCAGCGCGCCGCGAACGGCAAAGTTGTTAAAGCGATTCAGTTGATACTGAATTGCTTCGCCGCCCATACGCAGCGTGTGTTTACCGAATGTCCACGAGAACGTGTCAACCAGGTTGTATTGATTGGAGATCGTACCGCGATCGTCGTTTACGCCGGTTCCGACCGTGAACGAGCCGGTCACGGCTACGCGATACATGCCTGGGAACTGCGCGGAGTTTCCGCGTACAGCGCCGATGTCCGCCAGGGTTGTGGTGTCTTCCGGCAAGTTCGATTGAATGAATCGACTGTAGCCGGCGCGAACCTCGTTAACCATTGTCGGACTAATAACGCGTGTGTAGCTGAGCGAAAGGAAGCGATTGTTCTGAGCATCCGAACGCGGATTGGCAAGCGTCGTATCGGTGCCGTATGGCTTCAGCGTGTTGCCGTTGTCCCAGAACCATCGTCCGGAGATCTTGTCCTTCCCGTCTCGCATCATGCGGTCGTAGCTGATCGTGTATTGATTGTCTTCGACCGGCGCAATGCCGTTGAATTGGCAGGTAAAGAGTCCGGTGGCTGTCGTATTGGTGCAGCCTCCTTGTCCCGGCCTCGGAATCAAGAAGGTTCCGCCGAAGCGATTGCTTTGCGCGTTCAGGATATTGACCGCGACCGGATCGATCTGCGCCGGAGTCAAACCAAACGCCGCTGCCAGCAGCGTCGCGTTCGTCGTTCCGTCAGCGGCTCGCGGAAACGCCTGGACCTGTGGGCTGACTGACGAGCCGGCCGGATCCAAACCATTTCGCGCGCGAACTCCCTGATAGTTAAAGAACCAAAAGCCTCCGACCTTGGGCATCGGCCCGCTGCCGCTAAAGCCAAAGACGTTCTGCAGCAGCTTTGCGCGATTGCTCAATCCCTTCGAGTTGCGAAAATACTCGTTGGCGTTGAGCGCATCGTTGCGGTGTTGCCAATAACCATCGAAGTGATAGTCACTCGATCCCGATTTGAAAACCAGGCCCAGTGCGCCACCGCCCTTACTTCCCTGCGTCGCATCGTACAAGGAAGTCGAGACCTTGAACTCCTGCAACGTATTCGGGTTCGGAAGCGGCACCGTGTCGAAGTGTGCCAGGTTGAAATCGTTTACGTTGACACCCTCGAGCGAAATGCTGTTGTTGCTGGTTCGCTGTCCGTTGACGTTGATGTCAGCGGTTCCGCGTCCTGCCGATCTCACGTCGGTCGGCTCGCCGGCCGTTCCGGATGAAAGCGAAAGCAGGAAAAGAAAGTTGGGAGAAGCCAGCGGTAAACTCTGGAGCGCATTCGCGTCGAGAGCTTGTCCGGTCACAGCGCTGTTCGTATTGATGAGGGTTGTGTCGGCTTGAACCGCAACTGTCTCTGAAACCGTCCCGACTGAAAGCGTGATGTTCTGTCGCGTCGTCTCAGTGATTCGCACCGGAACGCCTTGCACGCTCGACTTCTTAAAATTGGTTTGCGTTACGTCCAGGCGATATGTGCCAGGCGGCAGAAGCGACACCGCAAATGCGCCGTCGTCGTCTGTGGTCGAGGTACGCACCGATTTGTCGGTCTTTTCATCGACGACATCAACCGTAGCGCCAGGTACTAAAGCGCCCTTTTCATCCGTCACGACACCTGTGATTCCTCCTGTTTGAGAGCCCTGTGAGTAAGCTAGAGACACAAACAGAAAGGAGACGAGTATCCCGCTTGATAGAAAGCGTAAAACGCTTCGCATAACGGCTCCTCCTTTAAGGGAAAAGACAACTAGTTGTGTTGGTAGACGAAAGAACTCCGCTTGGAAAGGAAACCTAAAACATGTGATCTAATTTTGAAGCACGCAAGAAATATTCCGACTTGTAAAAAAATTGTAACGAGCTGAATCTTCTCAGTAATTCCCGCCATTTAGCCGAGTGTTCGACTACTCGAACAAGATACTCACAAGCCCTGAATACTGAATTTTCGTGTTTCGTCCGAATTTTCGGATGAAGAGCCCGTGATGTCCGACGAGCTTTAGCTTGTCGCTGACCTTCGCCACCTTCGACTTGCGACGTTTACGACAAATTGAAGTTTGTCGGACATTGGAAGTTGACATTGCTCGACGGCGAAGCTAAACAACTATTACCTATTTCCCAATCCTGAAGGAACTCGAAAACACGTCGCGCTGAATCGACGTGGAGTGAAAGCAATGGCTGAGCGAAAAGCACGAATATTGATCATCGGTGGAGGATTTGGCGGTCTCTTCACTGCTTTGGAACTGGCCGGCGAGTGCGAAGTCACCCTCGTCAGCGACGAAGACCATTTTCTTTTCACTCCAATGCTCTATGAGTACCTGAGCGGAGAGGTCGAAGCCTGGCACATAGCGCCGCACTTCGACGAACTGCTGGACGACGGCGTTCGACAAGTACGCGGCCAGATCGCGGATGTCGATTTGGAAAAGCAGGAAGCAACGATGATCGGCGACGCGCGACGTATTCCGTACGACGTGCTGGTGCTGGCCGTTGGCGGCGTTACGAATTTCTGGGACGTCGAAGGCGCCGAAGAGAATGCGATGCCCTTCCGCAAGCTTGCCCACGCCGACGCGATTCGTACGAGGATGATTGAAGCGCTGGATCTGGTTCCGCCGGACGTCGAGCCTCAGTTCGCGCGCAGCGCTACAACGTTCGCAGTGGTGGGGGGCGGCGCCAGCGGTGTCGAGCTTTCAACCAAGATGTCCGACCTGTTGCGCGATGCGTTTCAACGGCGCGCGCTGCCCGGCGAACCGCGTGTAATGGTGATCGAAATGGGCGACAGGGTTGTGCCGGGAATGGGTGACGAGATTCGCGGAATTGTCGAAGACGCTTTGCGTGATGCCCGCGTTGAGATTCACACACGAACTCGCGTAGTCAGCGTGCGCAAGGATGGGTTGGTGTTTGAAGACCGCGGAGAAGTAACACACTTGAAAGCCGCGGCAACTGTCTGGACCGCCGGAGTCCGCGTCAATCCGTTGATCGAAGCGATCGAGCTGGAAAAAGACAAACGCGGCTTGTTGCTGGTTCGGCCGACGCTTCAAACCAAACAACGCGACAACGTTTTCGCGCTCGGCGATATCGCGTTCGTCCCTGACGCGACTCCGACTCTGGCCGGCACGGCCCAACTGGCTTTGCAGGAAGCAAGACTGACCGGCGATAACATCAAGGCTTTCTTAAAAGGCAGGGAGCTTAAGACGAAGCACTTTGAAGAACTGGGCGAAGCCGTCAGCCTGGGAACAGAGCGGGCCGCGGTTTTGACGGGCGGGAAAGCCTTTGGCGGCGCGTTGGCGAGGCAGGCACGGTTCGCGCTTTATACATCACGTCTGCCGACCTGGCATCATCGCTTGAAAGTTGGAGCGAGTTGGTTTTTTGAAGGCACTCAGCCGCGGCCGTTGCAGCCGTTGGGTTGGAAGCGATGAGGCAAACCCAGATCGGTATCGCGGTTCCGACAAGTCTGCGAAGCGGACTTTCTGAAAATAGCCCAGCGATTTATCGCCGGGGTAAAGAGCGGGAAAGTGAAAGTCCGTGAAGCGGACGGCTGGTCTGACTCATCGGTCGCCCGCTCCACGGGCTTGATATCAATTTATCGATGTATACCCAGCACTGAAGTGCTGGGATATTTTCGGAAGGTCCGCTTCGCGGACAGTCTTTCACGACCTCACGGTGAGATAGCGTCTCACGAAACTGCCGTCGCGGCTTCACACGAATCCAACACCGGCTCTTCTTCCTCAACCGGAGCCCCCGCTTCACCGTAGTACGGCCTTCCGTTCGCAATCGCGTCGAAATATTCCGCGATGCGATCCAGAATTTCCGTCACCGAGTGCGAATGGTAAATCGTCGTTCGGAACAACGCGCCGCCCTGTAGCCCGCGAGTGAACTGGCCGGCCAGCTGCTTCATTCGACCTATCGCAGCCAGCTCGGGAATGTCCTCGCGCAACATATCGAAGTATTCGAGCAGAATATTCTGCTTGTCTTCCAGCGTCGGCTGGAACACTTCGCGTCCGGCGATCGCGTCCTGGATTTGACGGAAGATCCACGGATTCTGCATCGCGCCGCGGCCGATCAGAACACCGTCACAATTCGTCTCGCGCCAGCGATCGAACGCACCCTCGATCGTAGTCACATCGCCGCTTCCCGAAACCGGAACGCTGACTACTTCTTTTATTTGCCGCACCAGATCCCAGTTTGCCAATCCTTTGTAGCCTTGCTCCTTGGTCCGCCCGTGCAGCGCGATGTGTTCGGCGCCGCAGTCTTCCGCCAATCGCGCCGTGTCGACCGCGTTGATCGTGTGGTCATAAAATCCAGCGCGGATCTTGATCGTCATCGGAATCGTGATGGCCTTTTTCACAGCCTTCAAAATCGTTTCCAATCGCGAATAGTCACGCAGCAAACCAGATCCGCCACCGTGCTTCACAACTTTCGGCGCCGGGCATCCGCAGTTGATATCCAGAATGTCAGCACCGACTTCCTGGGCCATTTCGGCGGCCATGGCCATACGTTCCGGTTGGCCTCCGAAAATCTGCACCGCGAACGGACGCTCCTCGGGGAGAAACCGCATCTGTCGTTTCGATTTGGGATTGTTTCGGGTCAGCCCTTCGACCGAAATGAACTCCGAGACGGTGAGTCCGATCCCTCCGCATTGCTTCAGCAACCTGCGAAACGACACGTCGGTCACACCCGCCATCGGTGACAACACCAACGGCGGATTGATCTCGATATCTCGAATTTTGAAAGGCTTCGTCATCGTGATTCGGAGTCAGCTAAACCGAAGTTTAGACTCACCATCCAGTCGCAAACAACCCCTGCGCGCTTTTCAGCCCGCACTTCTGATACGAATTGTAAGCCTGCGCGGCTCGCTGTCGAATCTGCTCGCCGTCTTCATCGCGCACCCAGCCGTCCAACGCGCTCTTCAAAATGTAGGCTTCGGGCGCCATCAAATTCGTCGTCCACAAAAGCGGCTGCGCGCCGGTGCGTTTGAGTGGCGCAGAAAAATAACTCTTGCTTGCGCATGAAAGTATTATCGCTTCGCGGGCCGCGTCGTCCTGCCTTGAAGGATACTCAGCCAGGTTGAAATCCATCAAACCGTTGTGGCCGATGAAAGCGAGCAGATTCGCACTGCCGCCCAAATTCAAATCGATCTTCTTCGAATCAAGAGTTACTTGAATCGTCTCCGTCACTCCGCCCGCCGAGGCCGAAAGAAAATCCGCGATCGCTCGTCGGATCTCTATTCCTTTGTAAGCATCCGCCACCATAAAGACGTTCCGTTCGCGATGCTTGAATACCAGACGCTCCATCACGGCATATTTCGGATCGGTCACGTTCGCGACAAGGCGCCATTCCTTGCTTCGAATAAAGAAAGTCTTGACGCCAAACGCGGCGCCCCAATAAAGGTTTCGGGCTGGATCTTCGCCGTTCCCCAACGCGGCCGACACCGGAACAATTCCCTGGTTTTCGTTATCGCACAAAGCAACCAGTACGTGCACCAACCGACCGGGATTTTGCTTTGGCTTGCTGCTGCTCTCGGTTTGCTTAGGCGGCGTATTCGCGCGGGCCGCTTCGGACTTCGCGCGGCTACTGCCGCATCCGATCGTGAGCGGAAGCAATATGGTCGCAAACAATAGTCCGGCTAGAAACCTCATAATAGTTTCTGATTCATTCAAGCGACGAAGGTTGTCTCGGAAAGAATGTCCGACAAACTTCAGTTTGTCGACGTCGCGGTGAACTGAGCGTTATCAGAGTCAGCGAAGCTAAAGCTTGTCGGACATTTTCCCCGCACCTTCCAACCGTTCGAGTTCTCTTAACGCCAGCGGATATTCAACGAACCTCTTATTTCCGTTGTCTCTTACCCACCGCAGATGCGTCAACGCTTCTTCTCGCTTCCCGGCCGCCGACAAAAATTCCACGTATGCATGCGACTCTGTCAACTGGTCGTTGTATTTGGATGCCGCGATCAGCTGCGTCTCGGTGATCGCTCCCTTCAGGTAACGAAGGATCGGATACGGCCATTGACTTGAATCGGTTCTGAAAATAAGAACAGTGGTCGGAACCGAAGCGCTGAGTTTGGTGCTGGGGAAGATCTGAGCGAAAACTTCGCGGAAGAGTTCCAGACGGACAGCCACCTTGCGCATGTCGCCCTGGCCCGCGTTTCCGACAAAGGTGAAGTTCTTCGAGCGAATTCGGAGCCAGTTGTCCTTTGCGGTCGCGTTCGCGCACAACGAAGAGAGCGAGAGCGCCATCGCGAAGAAAAATACAAATGCTCTTTTCATAATCAATGTCCGACAAGCTTTAGCTTGTCGTTGACCTGGGGCGCAATTCGATTTTCGACGTCGGCGACAAACTGAAGTTTGTCGGACATTTTCTCGAAACAGCCCCACTACCAATTTCTTGACCCATGTTCTGACGGCGAGTATTCTGGACCACAGCAAGAAAACGTCTCACATTGCTCAATACCCCCGATGAGCACGCACTCACCGCCGAGGCGTTGCGCAATGGCTCAACTCAACAACGTACTCAAACAGGAGGCCTCCACATGCGAAAAGTCTTACTTACTATCGCTCTCTGCGCAATCTCATTTGTCGGGGGAACTTTTCTCACTTCATCAAAAGCTGCGCGGGTAACCGAAGATCCGGATTTTGAAATCAACGTGACGGCAGGATACGTGACGATTGATGCGCAGACCGGAACGAATTATCTGTACGTGGACAACGGCAGCGAATCGTCTGACCTGGCAGCAACTCTGTCGCTGATTACACAAAACGCCGGGCTGTACCAGGATATCGAGAACGGCCGTCAGTACAAGTTACTGCTGGTTCCGCTCGAAGAACGTTAATTAGGTTCGAGCGAAAATCCATAGGCCTGTGAAACTCGCGGCCACGACATTCTCAATTGAATTCGTGGCCGCTTTCTATTGCAGTATCATTTCCTCGACCAACATCTAAAAATAGATGTTGAAATTGTACTCGACCCTTACGCGCTGCGAGACTACCTTCCCATCGAGCTCCGCCGGAAGAAACCTGATCAGCTTTGCGACTCTGATCGCCTCTTCATCCAGTCCGTGTCCGACTCCGTCGACGACTTTTATGTCTGCAATCTCGCCCGTCGCCGTTAGCACCATAGTGAGAGCCACAGTGCCGCTGACCTGCGCCGCCCGCGCCTTGTCTGAATAGTTAGGCGTCGGCTTTGTAACCATCAAAGCCCTTAGAACCCCGGGAGCATCCCCTTCTTCGAACTCCAAAATTCGCGGCTTCGGGAGCGATGCTTGAGGAGTTGGGGAAGGCAGATCTGGCTCGGGCGCAGCCGCGTCCGTCGCAACCGCCTCTTTCCCCAGTCGAACTGACGAGAGAAAGGCACCGACAAGTGGATTCGCCGCATCTCTCGCTGATACATCGACAGAATAAACGTATCCCTTCGAGGCGTAGTAATGTACTTCGCGAAAGGATCGGGGGTTGCTGTCGCGGAATCGTGATCCCTTGAGTCCATTTAATTCGAGGCTTTGCCACTCGCCGTCTCTTACCCTGATGAATTTAGACAGATCGCCGATCGCCTTACCGGAATCCGAAACCTTGTATATTCCAACCAGGAAAGAGACTCTGTCACGATAGACGCTGACGATTCTTTCTTCATAAAACTTCGTTCTGCCGCCTTTAGTGTGCTCGCCACTGCTCTTGTAGGTGACAAAGCCGGAAGGAATCCGAACTGAGAAGTCCCCGTTCTTAACCGTCAGTCTCTGCCAGCCCGCCGGATTCTGTGCGCCGGTCGCTGCCGTTTGTGCGAGCGCACTGCTCGACGAGGCAAACCAAAAGACCATCAGGAGAAGGACGGATTTCAGGATAGTGAGTTTAGAGAATTGCGGGTCCATTTGGAGTTCCTCCTCATTTTATGGACAATCGGGGAGCCGAACACTTTCTAACTGAGCGATAATATTAGATGCAACATAAGCTTATTCAAAGCGTTGGAATCGCGTGGACTGTTCTTTTCGCGGTCTTCATCGTCTGGATCTATGCCACCGAGCCGCGAACATTCCGAGAAGTCGCTACGGGCGCGGAAGTCGCCGTGGGAACGTACAGTATCGATCAGGCCAAGTTTGACACCGCGTTGCAGCTATTTCGGCAGGAAAAGTTTCGCGCCGCTCGCGACGAATGGGAACGCGCGGACCCACAGCGCCAGGATCCCAAAACACAGTTCTACATCGCATACGCGTTTTACCGAGAAGGTTGGGGCCGCGTTTACAACGACGACGCTCTCTTCAAACAGGGAGTCGAGGCCGTCAACCGGGCGATCGCACTTTCGTCATCGACTCCGTTTGTGATCGACGACGCGGACCTTCGAATCAACACCCCAGCGGATTTGAAAGCCGAGTTAGAGCAGGGATCAGAGCGAAGTCTGGACGATCTGAATCCGCTAAAAGTTTTTCGCGAAAGAAAATGAGCGAAAAAGTACGATCAAGAAATCGAGCGATCGTGCAGTACATCGTGCTGCCGATGATCTTCCTGACTGTAGCCTTGTTGGGCGGCTTGCGCGTCAGCGGAGTGGACCGTGTTTTCGTTTTCGTCGCCCCGCCGCTGATCACGCTGGTGCTGGCAACTCTGTTGATGTTGCTGTTTGTGCGCGGACACATGATTGAGCTTAAAGCGTGGCTGTCCAGCGATCGCCCGGCGATGGAAAACATATCGAACGGGCTGACATTGCTTTCGCTTTTCTTTGCCTCTGCGCAGGCCTTCAATTCCGTGTTGCCGGAAAGCGGATTGCTCTTCTGGCTCTTCTCGTTTTTCTTTCTGTGGACGCTTTGGAATAACCAGTTCTCGTCTTTCGATCCGAAACGATTGCTGCGCAGTTTGACGGTTCTGTTTGCGACGGCATTTGTGCTGAAGCATATGCTGCTCGCGAGTCTTTATGCGCCGGAGGGTGGCTGGGTAAAGCGATTGGCGGGAGTTCTGCTCGAAGGCGTTTCACTCGGAACGCTGGATGCGCCCGCGTTCGCACCCGCGACGGGATACATCTCGTTCTTTACTCTCGCGCTTTTTATCGCGGGGTTGTTGTTGCTGCCATCGGCGCCGGATCGAGTTGAAGCCGGTACACAAGCGTTGGCTTTGTCGGACGAAGCGGCGCTCGGTTCGATGGACGAGACAACAATGATTGCAACGGGGCGGAAGCCTGACCAGGAGGGAGCTGTCGACGGAGTGCAGACCGATGGAGCACAGGCGGCCCGCCTGCAGTGAGCGCGAAGCGCGAATAATGCATCTACGCTTTTCGCGCCTGCGGCGCTCACTGCAGGCGGGCCGCCTGCGCTCCGTCGGTTGCCCGTCGTCTCGACTTGATCAGAGTTTCCTTGAGGCTATCGGCGGTAGAACGCCCTCCCCTAACGGTCGGGCTTCTGCCCGTTGGCAAGTGTGAGCAATTCGGGGCAAGGGTTCAGAGCAGTACGATTGAAGTTCCTACCAGTTCACGACCAGCTCATCTGAAGCCTGCCAGACAGGAACATCCTGGCGAAGCGTGACTCGCTGAAGTTTGTCGGGATTAGCCAGCAAACAGCCACCTCCTAACACCACAGTCGCCAGCGGATCGTCCGCGACAATGACGTGCAGCCGCAACTCGTTCTGCAGCCGGGCCGCCATTCCATCCAACAGCGCGCCTCCGCCGGTCAAAACTACACCCGTGTAGTAGATATCGGAGGTTACGTCCGGCTGTGACTCTTCGATCGCGCGCCGCGCCCCGGAAATTATTTCGGCGATGACCGGCTCCAGCGCTTCGCGCACTTCGCTCGATCCGATTTCGACGGCCTTGGCTTCGCCGTTGCTCAGATCCTTGCCGACGATCTCCATCCGCAGCGTTTCCTGTCCGCCCGGTTTGCCGGCGGTCGCGGTGCCAAGCTCTTTCTTCGCCAACTCGGCCGCTCGCTCGCCTATCTGCATCGCAAACTTCTCTCGCACGTATTCGCGAATTGCTTCGTCCATCATGTTTCCGGCTGCCGGCAAATGGATCGAAGAAACTACCGCGCCCGACGCGACGATTGCTATGTTGGTTGTTCCGCCACCGATGTCGATTACCAGATGCGCGTGCTCGTCTTCAAAACTCAGACCCGCGCCTAACGCCGCGGCCAATCCTTCATCGACCAGATCGACACGGGCTGCCTTGGCGATACGTCCCGCGTCGCGAACCGATCGTTGTTCCAACGCCGTCGACGCGCCGGGTATTCCGATCACGAGATGCGTACGGCGAAGATGTCCGTCGTGAACGCACTTGATAAATGCGCTCAGCATCTTTTCCGTCACATCGAAATCGTTGATCGTGCCGTTTCGGATTGGACGATGAACTTCGGTGTCCTGCGGCTCGCGACCAACCAGTTTTTGAGCTTCGGCTCCGACGGCCAAAACCTCGCCGGTGTATTTGTGAATAGCTACTGCCGATGGCTCATTTAACACAATGCCTCGCCCCGGCGCATAGATAAGAGTGTTAACTGACCCAAGATCGACCGCCAAATCGTCTGTGAAAAAGCTGCCCAGAAGATTCATGGTTTCACTTCCCTTTTGAGACTCTTTAGTTGAAGCAAATTACTAACAGAACAGGCTTCCATTTCCAATTGCATCGAGCAAGCAACATGCCAAGTGGGCGCAATCGTCATATGCGAGAAATAGACAGGTTATGATTTTGAGCTCGAAAAAACAGAGATGATTTTCGTTCGAATATATTCGAGCGAACGCCCGAAAAGCAGACGGTCAGAACAGGTGGGATTCGATTCGTTTCGCCTAAGCTACACGGATGCGGCGAATTGATTTGTCGGGAGCGTGAAGTGTTGATTCGAGCGGCGGTCCACTTCACACGGCACCTAAGACGCAGTGAGGAGGGGGACCCTGTCCCCGCTGCTAGCCCAAATGCCAATCAACAGGCCA
Organism: Pyrinomonadaceae bacterium; assembly: GCA_963702045.1. GTDB lineage: Bacteria > Acidobacteriota > Blastocatellia > Pyrinomonadales > Pyrinomonadaceae > JACMLC01. The sequence goes on along the minus strand of OY969701.1, from coordinate 496,731 downwards.
GGCAATGACGCAAATCAAATTGTCAGTGGTTGAAAATGTGTAGTGGAGCTGAGACTTGATTTGTACGGAAGTTTGAGGCGGGTACGGGGTGCCCTTCCTGACTGCATGTTAAGTACCTTGTGATGTAGGACTGGAGCTTGAGGATTGTTCAGCTCACCCGATCGGCAACCGGGTCGTCGTCCGCGTTTGTGTCACTGATGATCTGATAAAGCGTGGAAGCGTCGGCGCGTGAGGTTTGTTTTGAAGCAGGCAAAGCAAGAACTCGTATCGTCAACAACCGATCGCGGCGCCGCAAGACAATCTCGTCACCGACAACAACCGAACGCGAAGACTTGGCCACCGCGCCGTTGATGTGAACGACACCGGCTTCGCACATTTCCTGCGCCACCGTGCGGCGCATCACGAGTCGAGTTGCTTTGAGGAAAAGGTCGAGACGCATGAAAGCAGGAGACAGAAGTCAGGAGGCAGAAGACAGAAGTTCGGAACCGAAAGTTAGCAACCGGATGTCAGAAGTGAGAACGCAGTCGGTAGAAGGAAGAGGCCGGATCAAAAATCAACCGTCAGAAGTCACATGCCAATGGAGAATTATTCCACTTACCCTCACGACCCTTCTGACTTCCGTCTCCCGTCTTCTGACTCCTGCCTTACTGCTTTTTTCCCGCTGCTGTCGCGGAAGAATCCGGGGTCTGATTGGAGCTGGTCGCCGCGGGAGTCGCGCCTGTTTGCAGGAACGGAGCCACCATCGCGCGATAGCTCTCTGAAACTTTGATGTACGCGTCTTTGCGCAGCTTCTGCATGTACGCGACGCGTTCCTTTTCAGATCGCTCAGCGGTTATCGCTTCGCGCACGCGGTTCTCGTTGAAAGTTGGAGTGTTGCTGCCCGCGACTCGCTCGTCAACTCGCAAAATCTGAAAACCCTCGTCGTAGCGAATGGGATCCGTCACGCCCCCGGCTTTCAAATCCTTTATGGCCGCGGCGATGTTGTCTCGCAAATTCGGCACTTCGAACATACCGACCTTGCCGTTTGTTTCGGGGGCTATCAATTTCCCGTTGGGTCCCAGCCGTTCGGACTGCGTCGCCGCCAGCTTTCCAAAATCCGCGCCAGCGCGTGCCTGCGCGACCAACTGGTCCGCCTTGGTTTTGACTTCCGCTTCGGATTTGCCTGCCAGGCTCAAAAATATTTCCGACAACCCGACGCTCTCAGGTTTTGTGAAATCGGCCTTGTGCGCTTCGAAGTACTTGTTCAGTTCGTTGTTGCTCAGTCCGTAGAAAATCCTGCCGTCCACGTCGCGACTCAACACGCTCTGCTTCATCAACTCCGTTCGCATCGTATGGCGAACTGCATCGTAATCGAATCCGCTGGCGCGCATGGCTTCCTTCAGACCCTCGATCGTTTTGATACCCTGCTGTCTGGCCACGTCCAGCATGCGGCGGTTGACTTCAGCCTCGACTTCGTCGGCCAGGCCGAGCTCTTTGCCCTGTTGCAATAAGAGCTGTTCGTTGATCAGGCTGGCTATGATCTCCGGTTGGCGTTTCGCGACTTCCGCTTCGGCTTCCTGTTCGGTCTTGCCATCCTGCTTCATCGAGGTGACGAATTCCTTCATCTCGCGTTTAACCATCGAGAGCGTAATCACGTCGGCATTGACCTGCGCCACGACTTCGTCGATAACGCGAGCCTCGCCTTCCTGCGCTGCTACAGCCGCCACGCGCATCGCCGGCGACAACAACATCGATGCGACCAGGATCAACACCAAACCGAATGATTTCAATTTCACAATTAACTCCTTAAATTACGGCAATTGAGTGTCCGACAAACTTCAGTTTGTCGAATGCGAGCGACAAACTGAAGTTTGTCGGACAGTCAAAACCTGCGGATTCTACCCTTCCGCACGGATGCAATGCAAAACATCACGCACCGATTCCAAAACCGCGTCCTTCTGTTCCGCGTCCAGCGCCACCTTCAACACGCCGGACGGCGCAAAGCTGGCGCCGGGCCGCTCGCTTACCAGATTCAACAACTTGTCAGGTGCAACTCGCGCTTTTTCGCCTAGTTTGACCGCGATGCCGTCTCGGGTTCGATCGATCGAAACCACGCCGATTTCCTCAGCCAGACGCCGCAGCCGGGCATAATCGAAAAGCCTCAAAACCGGTTCCGGAAGCCGCCCATAACGGTCCTGCGTCTCGACCAGAATCTCGCGCAACGTCTCTTCATCGTGCGCCGACGACACGCGTTTATAGGTTCGCAGGCGCTGGCCCATATCGGAGATGTAGTCTTCCGGGATCGCTACGTCGACGCCCAAACTGATGGAAACACTGGTTTCGTCTTCGATGGCTTCGCCGCGCAGCTCGGCCACCGTCCGTTCCAGCATCTGTGTGTAGAGATCAAAGCCGAGCGCGTCCATATGTCCGGACTGTTGGCCGCCCAGGAGGTTTCCCGCGCCCCGCAATTCCAAATCGAGCGCTGCAATTCGAAAACCGGCGCCAAGGTCCGAAAACTCGCGGATCGCGGCCAATCGACGACGAGCAACGGGCGAAAGCCCCTGTTCCGAGGGAATCAATAAATAGGCGTAAGCGCGGCGATTTGAGCGTCCGACCCGTCCCCGCAACTGATAAAGCTGCGATAAACCATATGCGTCCGCGCGGTTTATGATGATCGTGTTTGCACGAGGGATGTCTATTCCGTTCTCGATGATGGTAGTCGCAACCAGAACATCGTATTTGTAATCAACGAAATCCAGCATCACGCGCTCCATCTCCTGCTCGTTCATCTGGCCGTGTCCAACCACGATTCGCGCCTGCGGCACCAGCCGCTTAACCAGCGCGGCGATTGTTTCAATCGACTCGACCCGATTGTGAATCAGAAAGACCTGGCCGCCGCGGGCCAGCTCAAGCTCGATCGCCGACTTGATGACCGTTTCCGAGAACTGCACGACCTGCGTATTGATCGCCAACCGGTCGCGCGGCGGAGTCTCGATCACGGACATATCGCGCAAACCCATCAGCGACATGTTGAGCGTACGCGGAATCGGAGTGGCGGAAAGAGTAAGCACATCGACTTTCTTCTTTAGCTGTTTGAGCCGCTCTTTATGAGCCACACCGAATCGTTGCTCTTCATCAACCACAACCAAACCAAGCTCGCGAAACTTCACGTCCTTTGAAAGAAGCCGATGCGTTCCGATGGTGATGTCTATATCGCCGGCCTCAACGCGTTTGACGACCGCTTTCTGTTCTTTGCTCGAACGGAAGCGGGAAAGCAGTTCAACCTTGACCGGAAACGCAGCGAAGCGCGAGCGAAAAGTTTCGAAGTGTTGATAAGCCAGCACGGTTGTCGGAGTCAGAACCGCGATCTGCTTTCCTTCCATCACGGCTTTGAATGCCGCGCGCATGGCCACTTCTGTCTTTCCGTACCCGACGTCTCCGCAAAGCAAGCGGTCCATCGGCAATGGCTGCTCCATGTCTTTCTTCACGTCGTCGATCGCGGTCTCCTGGTCGGGAGTCAGAACATATTCGAATCCCTGCTCGAACTCGCTTTGCCACGGCGTATCGCCGGCATACGCGAACCCGCCGACCAACTTTCTTTCGGCGTAGAGCCGCAGGAGCTCGTCAGCCATGTCGCGCATGGCGCGTTTGGCTTTCGCTTTGGTTTTCTGCCAACCGAGACCGCCCAGTCGATCCAGATTCGGTTGTTTTCCCTCGGCGCTCGAATACCGCTGAACCAGATCCATCCGTTCGACCGGCACGAATAGCTTCGCGTCTTCAGCGTAGAATAGCAGCATGAACTCGCCGCGTTTGTCCGGAGCGAGTTCGAGCGTCTGAAGCCCGCCGAATCGCGCGATGCCATGATCGACGTGAACTACGTAATCGTTCACACGCAGGTCGCGAAAGTCCGATAGAAAAGCCGCTGTCTTGGACTTCCTCCGGTGGCTTTTCGCTTTGGTGCCCGGATCTTTTGGTCGCAGCGCGGCATCGCTCGCTTCATCGAAGAGATCGGTTTCGACGTGAACGATCAGACGCGCTGAAGGAAGCGCGAATCCGCCCGACAGTCGACCAACCGTAACGAGCGGCACGGTCTGAACCGTGCTTGCGTTGTTCGCCTTCTCCGCGTTCTCGGCCTTCTCGGTTCCGCGCGCGATCTGCGCATCAACGCCGTAGTCGGCGAGGATCTCCGTAACGCGTTCGGCCATCCCGGGACTGTGCATCACCAGCAGCGACAGCGAGTCCTGCTTGTCTCCGGCTTGTCGAATGTCATTTGCCAGATCGTTGACGCGGCCGTGGTAGCGACGAACGCTTTGCGCAGTCCAGTCAATCTCGGTTGCGGCCTGCACGGACGGAAAAAGAAAAAGCGGCGCTCGAGTCGGACGCGGGCGGCCGAACATGAGTTCGGGCGACTCCGCCTCAAGCGCAAGAGCTTCATCGACGACAGAGGCCGAACGGCCAAGCGTCCTGAGCTCGAGCCGCTGGATCCCGTCCAAACGTTCTCGAAGCTCTTCAGCAGTCAGGTAAAGCTCTTCCGGTCTCAGCCCGAGGTCGTCTGCTTCTTCGGTTTCGCTGTAACGAAGCGCGAGCGTCTCCAAAACTCCGCCCAGAAACTTTTCCACCCCGCTTGGTTCATCCACCACAAGCACGACGTCTTTCAAGTAATCGAACGCGCTCGTCTTGCGTGGTTCTGCCAGTGGCATCAACCATTCCCACCCGTTAAATGATTCGCCCTGGTCAGCGTAAACGGTGCGATCAAGCAGCGACCGCGCATAGCGTTCGTCGCTCCAGCGTTCCCGCGCGAACTCGGCCCACAAACCAAAATCTTCAGCGCGCATCGCAAGTTCACGCATCGGCGCGATTGCAATTTCGACCAGCGGTCCGGTCGACAACTGAGTTTCGGGATCAAACTGGCGAATCGACTCGACCGTGTCGCCGAAGTACTCGATCCGCGCGGGCGCGGCGCGGCCGGGAGGCCAAACATCCATGATTCCGCCGCGCACTGAAAACTCACCAACCGCGCCGACCGGGTCTTCACGTCGGTAACCCGACGCCAGAAGCTTATCGACAAGTTCTTCGGGCGAGTGATCTTCATGACGGCGAAGCACGGCGCCCAAACCCGCCACCTCGGCGGGCGAAACGGTTCGCCGGGCCAGCGCACGCGCGGTCAGCAGAACGAAATCCAGCGAGCCGCGCGAGAGTCGCCACAGAGTCAAAGCTCTTTGCTCAAGAGTTTCTGCGTGAGGCGACACACCCGCGTAGGGATCGCCTTCAGACGCAGGAAGCGTGGCAACGGAATCTTCGCATTCGGATCTTCCGCGCAACGCGCAATACCAGAAGCGCACATCGCGTTCCCATGTCTCGAGGTCGCGATTGGCTTCGGTTACAACGGCGAATGTTTTTCTGGTTTCCAACTGGAGCGCCGCCAGCGCGAGCGCCCGGGCCGGGCCGGCGACAAGGCCGCTGATCGAGATCACACGTGTCCCAGCGCGCAGCTCTTTCAACAGCCGCGGATATTCGTCGCTGGCGGTGACGCGACCGAGCACGCTTTGTAAACTGGATGTGGATTCGACCGTGCTGCTCATTGGGCTTATTCTCAGTTGCGGGCGATTGTCACGCAAGTCGGGAAATGACTATTACAAGCTATTCTCACAAGGATCGATCAATTTGCTCAACAATACCTAACGCAGTCAGGAAGGGGACCCTGTCCCCGCTGGGTTGAAGTGGAACTTAGCGGGGAAACTTGAAGACCCATAGAATTGAGGCGGGGACAGGGTCCCCTTCCTGACTGCGTGGTGAGTATGCTGAGTGGTGCTATCTGACTTGAATGCCGATTACTACTTAAGACCCTGATTTGAATTCCATTTTCGCCTCCCCTGATTGCTGATGCTTCAATGCTTCTCTATACTTTCGTTTTCTTTAAACGGAGATTGGATACACCTTGAGCATCGAAGACATCATCGAGCAGAACGATCAGACCCGCGTGCGCCAGGAACATCTTGACGAACTGCGCCGGCGGATAGGAAACGTCTACCCCAACAAATTTGTCCGCAGCGACGTATCGGGCCGAGAAGATACAGTCACGGGCCTCGTCACCAACGATCAAATCACCCGTCACGTTCCGACTGTAGCCGAAGGCGAACGCCCCACTCCCGAACAACTGGTGGCAGCGAATGGCGAGTTGAAGAAGTTCGAAGTGCGTATCAGCGGCCGCATCGCAACTCCTCCGCGAGTGATGGGCAAAGCGGCGTTTGTCCATCTTTCGGATGGCATCTCGCGGCTGCAGGTTTACCTTCGCAAGGAAGAGATCAAAGCGATTCACAACGACGACGGAGCGCCGGTCGAAGAGGGATGGGAAGTCTTTCCATTGCTCGATCACGGCGATTTCATAGGAGTCTCGGGATTTTTGTTCGTAACGAAAACGGGCGAGCTGTCGGTTCACGTAAATGAATTTCAGTTCCTTTCGAAAGCGCTGCTTCCGATGCCGGACAAGATGCACGGCATCGCAGATCCCGAGATTCGCCAGCGGCAGCGATATGCCGACCTGATCGCCGGAAGTTTGAAGTTCGCTTCGGACGACGAAAGCGACAAAGACGCTTTGACGCCTCGCGCTGTCTTCGAACGGCGTTCCAAGGTTATCAGCTCGATGCGCCGGTATCTGGACGACCACGGATATATCGAAGTCGAAACGCCGATGCTCTCGCCCAAAGCGACGGGCGCGGTGGCTCGTCCGTTTGTCACGCATCACAACGCGCTCGACATAGACCTTTACGCGCGCATCGCGCCCGAACTCTATTTGAAACGGCTGGTGGTCGGCGGGTTCGAAAAAGTCTACGAACTGAATCGCAATTTTCGCAACGAAGGAATCGATCGCACGCACAATCCCGAATTCACCATGCTCGAGTTTTATGCGGCATATCTGGATGCGAATGGAATGATGGATTTCTGCGAGGCGATGTTGCGCCAGGCAGTTGTCAAAGCAACCGGTGCATCGTCGCTTCAATTCGGTGATGACGTAATCGACTTTGAAAAGAAGTTCGAGCGGATGACGATGAAGGAAGCCATCGCTGCGTTCAGCAATGGTTCGGAGCAATCGGTCGAAGGCAAATCGGCGACGGAGATCGCGGATCTGTTCGAAGAAGTTGCGGAGCGGCGGTTGATCAATCCAACTTTTATCACCGACTTTCCAAAACCCATATCGCCGCTTTCAAAGGCTTCTCCCAACGATCCAAACATCGCCGAACGCTTTGAGCTTTTCATCGCGGGGATGGAGATCGCGAATGGATTTTCAGAGCTGAACGATCCGCGTGAACAGTACGATCGCTTTGTCGAGCAGGCCGCGCGGCGCGAGGGAGGCGACGAAGAGGCGATGGTGCTGGACGAAGACTACATCCGCGCGCTGTCGTACGGAATGCCGCCCGCCGCTGGAATCGGAATAGGGATTGATCGGTTGGTGATGTTGCTAACCGGCAGGAATTCTATTCGGGACGTGATTCTCTTCCCGCACATGCGACCCGAACGCAAAATCGAAGAATAAGCCGATGGAGCACTGGGGGAGCGCAGGCGGCTCGCCTGCGCTCCATCGCTGACAGCGTTGCGGCGTACGAATGGGCTTTCTACCCAGGGTTGTCGCTGCGCTCCAACCCTGGGCTGCAATTCGCGAACGCCTTCGGCGTTCAGACAGTTCTTATCGCTTCAAATCCCAGTACCAAACAGGAACATTCCTGCGGCGGGGGAGTCTAACTAATTGTCTGTTCGGTCAAAAGAGAGTACGGCCGGCACATCTCCTTCCGGAGGGCGCGCCCTCGTGGATGTGCCGGCCGTACTCTCTTTTTCGAATTGTCTATTTAGCCGACGCCGACTCGGCTACGATTTCATCACGAGCAGTTTCGAGCCTTGCGTTCTCGCCGGTGCGGCGAAGCGTCGCATCGAGTATTTCTAACCCTCGATCGGCTTTGCCGGTAACCGCATAAGCACGCGCCAATGCGATCGCCGAATCGACGTGGTCCGGTTGCACGGTCAATGCTCGAGTCCATTCGCTGATTGCCAGATCCGCTTCATCGCGGACCGCGTACAATCGGCCAAGGTTGTAACTCGCTTCTGCATAACGAAAGCTCTGTTGCTTTATCGCCAGCACAAACGCGTCGTAAGCTTCGTCCATCTTTCCGGTCTTCAAAAGAATCACACCCAGATTGTTGAGAGCGCGCGGATAGTTCCCCTGCCGGGCATCGATCGCCTTGCGATACGCTTCGATGGCCTTCGCGTCGTCGCCGAGCCGTGCCAGACCGTTGCCTATGTTGTAAAAAGTCGCCGCATCCAAACGTTCAGCGCTCAGCATCAACCGAAGTTCTTCGACCGCCTCGCTCTTGCGATCCAACGCGATCAGATAGTCCACCAGGGTTCGTTGCGCGCGTACTCGCTCAACCTCTGTCTTGGCGTTCTTCATCTGCGATCGCAGCATCGCGATCCGGTCTGGTTTGGCCTGGTCAGTCGCGGGAGCCTTGTCGCCCTTGGTGGCAGTGACCGGAGGCGCCTCCGCCGACTGAGCAACGTCAGCGGAAGCCGCGTTGACTCTGTGCGGTTCGTCTTCTGCGATCGCAGGGTCGTCCGTCGCCGTCGCTCGGCGGGCGCGCGTTTCGGTAACCGGCGGAGCAGAGCTTGTCTGCGCACGGGCCACGCCCGATCCTGTCGCCAACAGAACTGCGGCGCAGAACGCGATTCCAACCGCTCGGGCCACCATCGCATAACCAATCTTATTTTCCTGCATGTGTACTCCAAATTTCTTTAATTGCTGACTAATATGAATCGGAAGATCGGGCATTGAATACCTTCCAGAAACATGCCGTCAGGAAGGGGACCCTGTCCCCGCTTAAGACGCGAACCTATTCGGGTCCAAAAATATCGAGCTATGTATCCTGGGCGGGGACAGGGTCCCCTTCCTGACTGCGTGTTTCCCGTTAGGTGAGCGCCGGCGTTTCCAGAACCGTGACACTTAACGTACCCGACGTTCGCGGGAACCCTTCAAAACGGGCGCTCGTTTTATTGATGGAGGCTTTGCCTTTTCGCCGGGTGCGTAGGAGAAGATCGTGCCGCCAAATCCGACCAACCATCCGCGCTGGTTGTTGATAAAAAATAGCCTCTCCAGCGGATGGGTAATTCCGGTCTCTTCGATCGTCCACTTGAAACCGCCGTTGGTGGTGTGTATCAGCACGCCGTTCTTGCCGACCGCCCATCCCTCTGCCGCGTCGATGAACTTCACGTCGTTGAGATCTTCCTGCACCGGCGAGCGCTGCGCATCCCACGTGCGCCCGCCGTCAACCGTTAAAAAAATTCGGCCCTCGTCGCCGACCGCCCAGCCGCGCGATCTGTCTACGAACGAAGTGGCGGTGAATCGAATGCTCTGTGTAATTCCCAGCACGTTTCCGTTTCGCCAGGTCTCGCCGCCGTCGCGCGACTGAAGCACCGTCGCGCCCGACCCAACCAGCCACATCTGAGTTTGATCCAGAAAGGCTCCGCCGAAGAGAATGTGCCGCGTCGGTGCTCGTTTCTTTGTCCAGCTCGCACCGTTATTGACGGTGCTGAAAAGCATGCCGCCTTCACCAAAAGCCCAGCCATGACCCGCCGGCGTAAACATCACTCGCAGAAGTCGCGCATCCGGATCGCCATTCAGGTTGACCCGGCGCCAAACCACGCCGCCGTCGGTCGTGCTCATCAAATAACTTCGCTGCTCTTCCTTCGTCTTCAAAAGGTAGATGCTGCGTTCGCAAACCAACCAACCGTTCTGGTCATCGGCGAAGTAAAGATCTCGGATCGTGTCTTCAGTGGGCCGGCGAACGGCATTCCAATTTTCGCCACCGTCGGTTGTTTGAAGTAGGGCGCCGCTGGTGCCAACCGCCCATCCCCTGTTGTTATCGAGAAAGTAGACCGCGTTCAGCCAGGCCAGTGTTCCTGATTTCTGTTTCGTCCACACGCCCGCGGCCGGGCAGATCTGAGTTTGAAATGAAAAGAGGATGAAAGCTGCAAGCAGCGACGAACCTGAAAGAGCTATTCGCGAGCGTGAGCGCATAGAAATTAGATATTAGATGCTGGATGTTAGATGTTAGTTAGATGCCGATAGCAAGTTGAAGCCGAACGAGTGATGTTTAACTAACATCTAACATCCAGCATCTGACATCTCCGTTTTACGAATGTCCATTTCCGATTGCGACATGTTCAGCTTCAGAACCATTCCGCCGGCTCGCGCTGAGGTGTTGCAGAAGCAGCAGCACATGCGAAACATCCCGCCCAAGTGTGTGGGCCTGTTGCGCGGCTCGGGTTATCCATCGAACGGGTTCGGGCGTCACGTCTTCGCCGGCGCACTGCGCGCAAATGCTGTTGTCGTAAAGTTTCTTGATCAAAATATGAGCGTCGGATTTTCCCAGCAGCGACAGGATGTCGCCGGGCGCGACCTGCAATCCATTTGCGAGTCGCAACGCGCTCTCTAGATTAATGGTGGTGATGACGGAGGTTTGCAGCTTGGAGAGCAGGCCCTGATCGAAACCGGTCTGGCGACAAAAGTCTACTTGCTTTAGACCGAGCGCCTGCAATCGATCCGTGATCAACTCGGCCAAGGGTGTTTTCTGCTGGGCAATGCGTTTCGACATCGATGTTCCTCAAAGGATGGTAAATGGTAATAGTGAATGGTGAACGGTGGTCGCTAGCCGACGGTAATTGTGACTGGTGACTTGTGGCAGACGAACGGTGAGCAGTACGGAACATGCAATGCGGCTGCGTAGCTTCATTTACTATTCACTATTCACCATTTACTGCTCTTCACCAGCCTCCGGTGAACAGCCGCGCGAAGCTGACGATCGAGATCAAGTCCACGAACGACTTCACCTTCTTCATGGTGTTTCCGGGAACGATCACTTGATCGCCTGGGACCAGAAACGCTATCTCGGCTCGGCCCTTTTCGAATTCCTTTAGGTTGACGGGAATCTGCATCGCGCTTCCATCCTGCTTGAAGCGAATAACAAAAACTTTGCTCTTGTCGCCCGTCGCCAGCACGCCGCCCGCCTCGGCAACCGCTTCATAAACGCTCAGGCGGCGGTTCATGATCTTCACTCCGGGAGTGCCGACGTCGCCGAGCACGCTGTACCTGGCCGACGCAGCCTTATCGAGCGAGACGGAAATTTTCGGATCGATGATGTATTCGTCCAGCTTCTTCGTCAGCTCGTCCTGCACCTGTTCGACCGTCTTGCCGGCAACGAAAATCCCCTCGGGAATAAGCGGATAAGAGATTCGCGCGTTCGGCGGAACCGTGATGTTCGAACGCGAATAGCGCTCCTGACCAAACACCGAAATCGAAATTACGTCTTCGGGCCCGAGGTGATAGTTGGTCAAGAAGTTGTTGTAATACGGAACGATCGCCGCCTCTTCTTCCGACATCAGACCGCGACGATTGGCCTGGGTTTCCGCCGGCACATCGCTGGGAAGAGCGGTCGTATCATCGGGCTCCAAGCGGCCGGTCGCCTTCGCGGTCGAGGCAGTGCCACCGTTTTCCGGAGTCTTCTGAGCCTTCGCGTCCGGAAAAACCTTCTCGTAAAAGCCGGTCTGCTTCTTGGCATCGGTCTGTGGCGTTTCCTGCGCGTGCACCGATTGCCCGATCAGCAAACACAAGGCCGACATCGTTATCATTCCCGATAGTGCTTTCATCTTCCCAACCTCCAAAAGATCACCGACTAACTCCAGAATTTAATCAAGTCCGTAGAAGACAACTCTTTCTTCCCAAATGCAGTCAGTGATCCTGTCCCCGCCTCAAGTTTCAGTAGGAAGCAACCTTCAGACCCTCGGCAGCGGGGACAGGGTCCCCTTCCTGACTGCATCTGGGTGTGCTGAGTTGTCCCTTTAGAGCTCAGGCTTCTTACCCCGCTGAATTGCATTCTCATCCTCAATTGCACATCCAAGTACTGCACTCACTCCTGCAGCTCAGCGCGCGCCGCGGCTGAAAATAATCGTCTTGACCGTCTCGAACAATATGGCCGCATCGAGCAACAAGTTCTGATTCTTGATGTAGTAAAGATCGTATTGCAGCTTCTGCCGCGCGTCTTCGACCGAGGCGCCGTACGGATACTTGATCTGCGCCCACCCGGTCAGCCCCGGCGCGATCAGATGTCGCTGTTCGTAATATGGAATCTCTTCCGCCAGCTGTTTGATGAAGTGCGGACGTTCGGGGCGCGGGCCCACAAAGTTCATATCGCCGCGCAGGATGTTCCAGAATTGCGGTATCTCGTCGACCCGAATCCGTCGAATGATTCGTCCGATCCGCGTCGTGCGATCGTCGCCATCCTGTGCCCAAACCGGCCCGTCCTTTTCCGCATCGATGTTCATCGAGCGGAACTTCATCAGAGTAAACGGTCGGCCGTTCTTGCCGACTCGTTCCTGTTTGTAAAGCACGGGACCCTTCGATTCGAGCTTAATCAGAATTGCGGTGATAACGGCGATCGGAAACGAAAGTATCGCACCGATAAAAGCTACGCTGCGGTGCATGGCAATCCGCGTAAAAGTATTGAGCCGCGCCTGTCGACCACGCCCGGAAAAGATCAGGAGGCTGGGCCGGACCATTCCTAAATGCACGCGTCCGGTGATGCGTTCATAGAACGATGCGCATTCTTCGATAAAGACGTTACCCGACAAACTGAGCTGCAATAATTGGTCGACCGGAAACTGTCCGCGCCGTTCGCCCATCGCGACCACGATGCGATCCACGTTTTCGCGTTTGACGATTTCCATCAATTCGTTTGTCAGCCCGATCACGCGCGGGTTGATCAGGCTTTTGCCGAGCAGTTCGGGATCGTTATCGGTGAACCCGACGATTCGATAACCCGCGTCGCGTCGTTCCAGCGCTTCTCGCGCGGTCTCGACCGCCATCTCGCCGGAACCGACGATCAGAATCCGTTCGCCGATGTGCGGATGTCCCAACAGCCAGTGAATCGAAAGCCGCCAGCCGACCATCAGACCCAACGCCAGCGGGAGCGCGATCAACGAAACTCCCCGACCGATCATCAGCGTCGGGATCGCATAAAACGCGAGCGCCAGCGCCATCCAGGCCAGACCCAGTGCCTGGATCATGCGCAGGACCAGCTCGCGCCGGTCGTGCATGATCACAAAATCGTAGAGGTCGTAAAGATAGAACGAGCTCAAACAAAAGACGGTGGCCAGCGCGGCTTTGTAGAACCCGTGCTTTTCGATCAGCTCGTAATCCGCATCGAGCGTTCCCAAACGCAGGTACACGGCGATGATCATCCCACCGAACAGCAACATTGCTTCGGCCAGAATCAACAACACAGTGCGAGCGTTTAGGCGGGTGCTTCTCAACGAATCAACGGCTCCTCGGTTTCCTTCGGATCGACTTGCGCTCCGACTTCACCAATGTCAGTACGCCTGTATCGGCGTTTGTAGTAGTAATCGCTTTCGGCCAGTTGTTCGTGGCTGCGATTGAGCACGACGCCGAGCATTCGGCTGCGCGGTAATGTATCGAGCAGACGATCGACCAGCGCGTAGCGTGTGCGGCCCGCGCGCACGACCAACAAAGCGCCGTCCGCACGATTGATCAAAACGGTCGCGTCGGTGAAAAGACCGAGCGGAGGCGCGTCGATGATGATGTAATCGAACAGATCGCGGACTTCATTCAAGATGCTGCTGAACTTCGGACCGGATAGAAGCTCTGCCACGTCGTCGCGCGCCGCGCCACCACGCAGTAAATAAAGCCCCGACGGTTCGAGACGGATGATCGTGTCTTCCAGGTTTGCGTCGCCGCCCATCACTTCGGACAACCCGATCTCGTCGTCTTCTTCGATCCCCAAATATTCGGTGATACACGGTTGACGCAGGTCGCTGTCGATCAGCAAACAGCGAACGCCGTCTGTCTGCGCCAGCAACCAGGCCAGATTTAGCGCGGTCAGGCTCTTGCCCTCGGACACGCCGGTGCTGGTGACGACGATCGACTTCATCTTCTTACGTTGCGCCAGGTGAATGACGTGCGTTCGCAGGCTGCGTAGTTCTTCGCAATAGGCCGATCGTGGTTGGGTAATCGCAACCAGGTGTGGTTCGACGCGCGCAGCGTTGATGTCCTGCGAGACACAGCGCAACTCGCGCGTCGAACCGGCAGCGTCCAAAGTTGCCCCAGCAGCACGCGAGGCAGCTTTGCCGGAGAGTGCCGATCCGGCAATCGCATCGGTGTGCGCAGTGGACGCTGAGACGGATACCGCGACGGAGCCCTGGAAAAGCGGCGAGAGATCCCATGGATCGGGATCGGCAGCGTTTCCGTTTTGAGGCGGTTTCGCGAAGTTCTGAGGCTTCGCTACGTCGTTCGGCGATTCATCGGAGCGGCGTCGAGAGGATCCATTTCCCCCGTTGGCGCCGGCCCGCTTTAATGCGTCATAAACTCTTCCCATGGCCTATTCCCCCGTCAATCCTGAATGACGAAATGCCGTTCCGACTTCTTCGGCGCCGGCAACTTCTCCTTTTGGCGACGATGTTGTGTGGTCGTGCGATACGGCGCCAGATCCGGCGTTCGAGGCACCCGATACAGTGCCGACCGAACTGGTAGAAGCGGAATGCCCGGTTCCGGCATTCCAAAGTTCTGCGCGGCCCGCGGCGGAGAAAATCCTCGCCGGTGCTTCGCGCTCTTCGCCCATCTGACGGCCGCGTTCGGAGCGCGGCAACATGTCGAAAGTCTCCGCCACCTCCTCGATGATCGCGCGTCCGATGGTCGGTTCACCCGCGGCGTAGCCGGTCAGGAGCGCGTTATCGCAGAGGTTATTGATCTGTCTCGGAATGCCATCCGAACAGCGGAAAATAAAATCCACCGCGCCGGGTGAAAAGATGTCCGTGCGTTCGGCGCCCGCAACCAGCAGCCGCGCAAAAATGTACTTCTCGGTCTCTTCCACGTTCGGCAACGGCCGGATTTGTCCGCGCAATGCTACGCGTTGCTTAAGCTGGCGCAGCTCCGGTTTATTCAGCACGTCGCGCAGTTCCGGTTGTCCGGTTAGTACGATCTGAAGCTGCTTCGCCGAGTTCGATTCAAAATTCGAAAGCAGGCGAATCTCCTCGAGCACGTACGGCGACAATCCCTGCGCTTCGTCAACGATCAGCACCGTGCGCAGACCGCGCCCGTGTCTGGATTCCAGCGTCTTGCCGAGCTGTATCAGCAATTCTGATTTCGTTTCCCATTCACGCACGTCGAGCAGCGTGGTGAAGTACTGATAGAACTCGGGCACCGTCAATCGCGGATTAAAGACGTACGCAACCAACACCGTGCGATCGAGACGCTCGAGCATCCAGCGCAGGATCGTCGTCTTCCCGGTTCCCACTTCGCCGGTAACAACGATCAGGCCTTTGCCGTTCTCGATGCCGTAATGCAGATTCGCCATTACTTCTTTGTGCGAAGGCGTGAAGTAAATGAAGCGCGGATCGGGGGTCAGCGCGAAGGGCAGTTCCTGCAGTCCGTAGAATTCTCTGTACACTCTTTAATCAACCTCCGGGGGCAAGTGGAGGGATGAGGGCGGAGGGATGAGGGATGAATCGAAGATCTTCTCGGATTCATCCCTCATCCCTCATCCTTCATCCCTTAGGTGACGAAGCGGTCGAAAACGTGTGACAGCCTCAGCGCAAAAGCGAGTAAAGGAATACTGATAATCGTTGCGACAACTCCCGCGGCCAGCAGGATCGCGCGCATTTGCGGCATGCGACGCGCTTCCTGCGGCGTCAACAAATCCGGAACCGATGCCAGCACCGGAAGATTTGTGTAATGCGCCGCATCGTCGACCGTCTGAATCGTCAACAACCGGGGAACTTCAAACAGCAAAGCGAAACCAAATCCGACTCCGAGGCCGAGACAAAGACCAAGACCGACCAGCGTCAATCGTTTCGGCGCGACCGGAGTCTGCGGAAGACTGGCCGCGTCGATGACCTGAATGGTTTCGCCCTGCGCGTTGATCTGAACCGTAGCAGCGAGATCCGCGTTGCGTTTCTTTTCAAGCAGCTGGTCGTACTGCGCTTTGTTCGTCTGGTAATCGCGGTTCAATGACTCGAGTGCCACCTCCGCATCGGGAACGCTGTTGATGCGCGACTGAATTTCTGCGATCTGGCCATCGGTCGTCGCCAGGATGCCTTCCTGTCGAACTACCTCGCGATCCAGCTTTTCAATCTCGTATCCAATGCTCTTGGCGCGCAGGTCCGCGGTGCCTGTGCGATTTTTCTTGATGCGCTCGGCTTTCGCGTCTGCATCATTTTCCAGTCGCTCCATCTCGCGCTTGATCGAATCCAGCTGGGCCTGCTTTTTCTTGACGTCCGGATTTTCCGGACGCAAGCCGGTCAACATCTCCTGCAACTCACCCTCGACCGTTGCCTTTTGGCTGGAGAGCATTCCCCACGCCTGCGTATTGCGCGGGTCGGTCAGACCGTCGACCAGGATCGTGCCCTCGCGGGCTGCCTGTTCTTCGTAGTCGTTAAGTTGGCGGCTCAACAAAGTGCGCGTGTCGCGCATGCGACCGATTTCGGTGATCAGCGTCTTCTGTTGTTCGCGCAGCCCGGACAATTGTCCGATCAGCGATTGCGTGCTCGACGGGAGACGATTGACGTTGGCCATCATGTAATCGAGCCGCTTGGCATCGCTCTCGTCCAGGGCCTGTCTTACCTGCTGGAGCTGTTGCTCAAAAAAGTTCCTGGTCTGCTCGGCCTCGCCCTGCGCGCCCTCGGCTTGCGCGTTCACGTACTTGCTGGCCAACTCGGCCGTGACCGCCTGGGTCGTTCGCGGATCGCGCCCTTTGAAGTAGATTCGAAATCCGGGAATCTTCGTTTCGTCACCGCCGCTTTCGATGTCGACACGAATGTGATTGAGCATGCGGCCGACGATCTCTTCCATCGACACGCCGTTTTGGCGATCCGCCGCGTAGAGGTTGTATTTCAGGATCAGCGGCTCCAGCGACGAACGGCTCTGGACCTGGCGGTTGATGTTGCTGATGCGGAAAGACAGGTCTTCGTCAGAAAGCGACGGCACCATCGCGTTTGGGATGGTCGGCGGTTTGACGATCAGGAGCGATGTTGATTCGTAAGTATCGGGCAATCTCCAAACGACCCACGCGACCGCGCAAGCCACGGCGATCGCCGGAAGGATGATCAGCCACTTGCGTCGCCACAAAATCTGCGCGTATTCAGCAGGTGTTCGCTGGCGAAAATCAACACTCATAACAGCACTCCTCAAAGAAAGTGTCCGACAAACTCTCGATACAGATGCTGGATGTTAGATATAGTAAAAAACTGACATCTAACATCGAGCATCTAAACATCCAGTCTCACAGACTTGCGATAGCTTTCCTGGCCAGGTGAGCTTCCGCAAACGGTCGCCTTTGGCCAAGCGCGAGCGACGATTCAAGCTCTCTTCGTCCACCCGACTTGTCGCCCTTGGCAACCAACGCCATTCCCAAATGATATCGGTAGATCGGCGTCGGCGACGTGCCCGACTTTGCGGCGTTGGCTTCGTCGCGCGCGACAGCTTTTTGCAGTTGCTCGACCGCCGCCGAGAAAAGTCCTTTTCTGAAATAGACCCAACCCAGCGTGTCAACGAACCCGGGCTCGTCCGGGTATCTCTGCACGACGCCTTGAGCAAGTCGCACCGCTTCATCCAGATTTCCCTGGTTATGAACCGCATAGACCCACGCCAGATTATTCGCTGCGATCGCGTTGTTCGGATCCAACTCAAGCGCTTTCCGGTAGCTCTCTGCAGCGGCCACCTGGTTACTCCGGCTGTCCTCGATCATCCCGATCAGCGTGTAGGCGGCAACATCGTCGGGCTTGCGCTCGATCACCTTGCGATACTCGGCGATCGCGCGTTCCTGCTGGCTGGTGTTTGCGAAGAGCGCACCCAGCGCGAAGTAGGCCGCCAAATAGTTCGAGTTGTTATCCAACGCCTGGCGAAGCTCGGCTTCGGCGCCCTGGTTGTTCTTTTCGTAAAGAAGAACCTGGGCCTTGAGGTAATGCAGCGTCGCCAGCGTTTCGCGATCACCGGGCCGCGAACCGATTGCCTGATCCACCCGTGCGCGAGCCTGATCTGATTGCCCCTGCTTGAGGTAGAGATTGATCAAGCCACTCAGCGCATCGTAATTCGCGCTGTCGATCGCAAGCGCTCGATCGTAAAGCTGAATCGCTTCGTCGTTCCTGCTCTCTTTCAGCGCGATCCGCGCAAGGTTCACGTACGGCACAGTCGAATTCGGAGCCTGATCGCGCGCCATCGTGAAGTCCGCTTTCGCCGCTTCGAGATTACCGAGCTGAAGCTGAGCAACACCTCGAGACAGCAAAGCCTTGGCCCGCGCGTCCGCCAGAACTTGCGGCGAAGTGTCGATGTCGGGCGACGACCTGGAAAGCTTGTCCAACATCTCGTTCGACAAAGCCAGGACCGATTTGGGATCTTTCGCTGCCAGGTTGATCTGCATCAACAACAGTTTGCCCGGCAAATAATCCGGATTGTAACGAATCAGCTCGCCCACCAAATTGCGCGCCTGATCGTTTTCTCCGGCACGCATTCGGGCTTCGGCCATGAAGTACAGCCCCGACCGCGAGTTCGGTTCCTGCTTCAGAACTTCTTCCAGATCTTTGATCGCGTCTCTTGGCACTCCGTTTTGCAAACGCACACGAGCGCGCAGCAACAGCGCTTGCCGGTCATTCGCGTTTCGCTTCAACAGCAAGTCAGCCTGGCCCGAAGCCGAGTTCGTGTCTCCGCGCTCGAGCATGATCTCGCCCATGCGAAATCGGCCGCGGGTGTAATCGGGTGCTTTGTTAACTATCTCGTCGTAAATCTTGATCGCGTCGTCAGGCCTGTTAACGGCCGCGTAGAAATCGGCCAGCACGGCTCGACCATCCACGCGATTGCGATCGAGATCGGCCAGCGCGACGTACGACTGCTCAGCTTTGTCCAACTGACGGCTCGAAAGATAAAAACTCGCCAGCGTCAATCGCGATTCGCGGTTGGAAGGTTCGACTTCGACCGCGCGGCGCATTTCTCGTTCGGCTTCGTCCAACCGCTTTAGCTCGACCAAAAACATTCCGAACTGCGTATGCGCGACGCCCGAGCCTTCATTGATGGAAATGGCTTTGCGGAATGTCTCTTCGGCTTTGGCCGGGTCGTTGCGGTTCAGGTGAAATCGAGCCAGGCTCAAATAGGTTTGAATACGATTCGGATCAAGAGCGAGCGCGCGGTTGATCTCGGCCAGAACTTCTTCGGCCGGACGATTCTGCGCGGACAAAACGCTGGCCCTAAGAATTATGCCTTCGATGTGGTTTGGATTTTTCTGAAGTACGTCGTTAGAGAGCTGTTCGGCGGCGGAGATCTGCGGAGGCCGGTCAACCAGATAATAGTTGGCGAGCTTTACTCGTGCGTCGAGCTGATTCGGGTCCAGGTCGATGGCGCGTCTTAACGCATCAATCGATTCCGGAAATCGCTGAAGTCCCTCGTAAGCCAGCGCCAGCCCCCAATACGCCGGCGCGGATTTGTCGTCCAGCTGGATTGCGTTGCGAAACTCGATCGAGGCTTCCTGAAAACGATTGTCTTTCAGGTAGGCCTCGCCGCGGCTGAGGTACTCGGCCTTGGCTTTTTCCGGATTACTGCAGCCGGCAATCGTCAAAATAACGATAACCAGTGCGCATGTAATTGTTTTGAGACTTCGAGGTGGTTGTGTGCACTCTTGGTGGATCATCAGGGGCTAGAGCTCCTACTACGTCCCTGTCGAGGCTGGCGAAACCGGAGCAAACGGTTCGCAAGCAAAGGGCCGCATCTGGGCATTTCAATTTTCCCGTGCGCCTCTGACGGGCAATGTCCGAGGCGCGCGGTGTTCAAAGGTAACCGGCAAGACTTCAAAAACTGCCTTGCAAGCGCTCCGCTCACTCACCAGTTCGCTTCGCAGGCGAGCAGGTTTGCTTGAGGAGATCACGATCACCATGTCAAAAACCGGTATTGCTTCTCTGGTTCCCCATTTCAACCAGCAGCGGCATGGGGCTACCGAGGCAATATATGAAAAGAGACAATTCACGGGTACTTCCTGAAAATACACGAATTTAGCTGAGTTTGCGCGGATTCGGAGCCAATTAGTCGGGCACGAACGAAGGTAACACGCCAGCCATTTGTCCCGCCAGGTCCGAAGTGATCTCAAGAGCTTTGGCCTCGGAAGTCGCCGCGGACGTCATCAATCGTACCATTGCTCCATCCGACCGCCTGCGTTTGGCACTGTCGATCACCGTAAAGACCTTGTCCCAATACTCGCTTGCGACCGCCCGGCCTCGTCCCTGGTACCAGTAAATCAGCAATTGGCGATCGCTCCCGTTCTGCACGATAAATCGATTTGCCTCGAACGATCGCTTTCCGTCGGAATGGTTGATCTGGACTCGAGCCGGATCGTACATGGTCCAACCCGAACCCGGCAGACAATTCATTGGGCTGTGATACGTCACGCCCGTTCGCTGCGTCGCATAGTAGCCGACGTAAACCGACACGACGCTTCCATCCGGCAGAGCGTAGCTCCGCGACACGTAATCGTCTGCCAGCAGAACATTCTCGACCTGCGGATCGAACCGTTGATCGTTTCCGACCTGGCGCCACTCGCCGAGTTGCGATGGAAACTCTTTCAAAGCACGACGCGCCACGCGCGCTTCACCCGAGCGTTCCCACAAATGGATAAAGACACCGCCGACGAGTAGCACCGCCAGCAGCAATCCAAATCGCCATGAAATTATCGAGCTGAGTTTCGTGGTCATACTCTGTCGTCGGAAAGGTCTGATCAAGTCAACCGTAATAAACCGTCGAGTCGAGCTTCGGTCCCGGGCGAGTCAGTACCACCTGCGGTAGCGGGTGGGTCCTGACCGATATCTCGGCATTTGTGCAGTGCTTATGTGATGTTTCCATGGGGTTCATTGGGCCCACCCGCTACCGCAGGTGGTACTGACTTCATCGGGCCGCCACCGGCAATTGCCGTTACTAGTGTCGCGGGCCGTGATCCGAAAACTCCGGCGAGGCGATCCAGTATCCAGCCGACCGCTAGCAAAAGTAGAAACGCCAGAATGTAAACCACCCATCCCGAGAAGGAATGGAAAAATTTATCGGCTACTTTGCTCCCATAATAATGCGCCAACACGCCCATTCCGCTTACGCGCAACGCGTTTGTCGCGATCGCAATCGGAATGGCCGAAAGGACCAGAATCGCCGAACGCCAAAATCCGTAGCTCTTGAGCCATTTACCGATCGATCGCGTTGACGAGCTCTTCGCATCGGGGTCGCCGCCGCGCGGATAAGTAAAGTAAGCGAAGACCACAGCCAACGTGACCAACGTCATCAACGAGCGAATTCCGCTGCAAGCTTCGACCACTTCGAGCTTCTTCGGCTGGCTCGCGCCGAGCGGCATCAGCTCGATCACGTTGCCCTGACGAAGTACGGAGATATCAAAAGCCCGCATGACCCACACCGCGCATCTCGACGCGAAAAGCTGAAGCGGAAACGCGATCTGGTTAAAAATAATCGCGGGGATCGGGATCGCGAGAAGCAGAAGGACCAGCGGGACCAAAACCAGTCGAAGTATCTTCGCGCCCCAGAAATAGACGACGATCCCCGCCAGCATCGCGACCAGCGAAATGCGCTGGACAAATAGTTCGGCCCCGACCGTCCCGGCCCACAACGCGGCCAGGCCGAATAACACTAAGCCGCCTCCCCAGATCAACTGAGGACGCGACTCGGCAGTGGCAAATCGCGGACGTTCGAGCCAGATGATGTAACCGATGATGAAGGGGATCAGAAGCCCGTGCGAGTAGTTTTCGTCGGTCCACCAATCGTGGCCGAGCTTCGCAAGCACGCTCGCGTAAAGAAAGCTGAGCGCAGCAGCGACAGCAAAAGTTTTCCAAACCGCACGGGTAGCACTCATGTTGGTTGAAGATTTATTCGAAGACGCCTGGATAAAGGAGGGGCACGTTCCTGTATCGGGCTTGTGCGCAGGAGCGAATGACCGCTCGCCAAAGAGCTTAGCGCAAAACCAGTTGCCGGAACAATCAAAAACTGCGGTTTAGTTCTGTCAATCAAGGCTTCTGTCAGCTCAGGTTCTTAATCGGCGGTGCGTCAATCTCGAACGGAGCCGGAAGAAAGAAGGGTTCCCGCAAAGGCGCAAAGACGCAAAGGAGTTGGGCGGTTCCCTTTCTTGCTGATTTCTTTGCGCCTTTGCGCCTTTGCGGGAACCTTGTTCTTCCATGGATATTCACATGCATCCAAACCTCTGAACTGGAATTTAATACAAGAGGCGCGAAGAGCGATTGCCTGAGTTATCGCCCTTCGCGCCTCTGTTATGACACGGGAGAACCCATGTCAATCTCTACACTCGCCGGATTCGAGTTGCGACCCGTTCCGGTCACGTGTCTCGATTCACCGGCGCGTGTTCAAATCATTTACGCTGGACCGCTCGCCGCCCACTGCGAATGACGGTCGCCGAATCGTCGTTCGGAATGTTCGGCGCCGCGACAGTTCCAGCTCCTTCTATCTGCGGCGCGTAGCTCGCCCCAGTTGTCCGCGTGGCTGAGATACTCATCAGCCTTGAAGCTTCCACCAGATAATCCATGACGATTCCCAGCCGCTTTCGCTTCAGCTGGCGAGTTGAACGATTTATCGAATTGGCAGTCGACAGAGCTCCGCGCAGATTCATGTCAATCTCGGCCGCCGCGGTGAACCGGTTAAGTTCGCCGGCAAAGACCGTGTATGCCTGCTCGATGCTGATCACCAGCTGATTCGCATTGATCGCGTCCGGGTTTCTCTGCACCCACATCGAAAATGCCAGGTCATACGCGCTTGCTACCATCATCGGAGACGCCAGCGGCGATTCCGGTGTGTTTGATTCCAGCCGGAAGTTGTCGAATATCGCCATTCCCGGCGCACCGACTGCCTGCCATGTTCCGGCGCTGATTTCCGCCCGAAGGCTGCCAATCGAGATTTGTCGTGCGACCGTGCGTCCGACATTCCAGGTTTGTCCGTCCGCGCTCGTCTCAAACGCAATCAGATCGCCCGTGAACTCATGACGAATTCGCCAGAACCTATGTTGCGATGCGTTGTAAGCGATGCTGGTCGTACTTCTGCTTCCATTCAGCACTTGTTCAAACCGAAGTTGTCCGAGCTCAACCGAGATCATGTAAAAGTTAGTCGAGTTCAAACAGACCGCCAGGTTTGTATCGGCGCTGCCGACAGCTGTCTGTCGGACTTCAACGCTGGCACGCGCGTTGGTAAGGTTCCACGAACTGGCGAACACATAACCGTTGTAGTGATCTCCGCCCACGTTTGCTCGCGGTGAAATCTCCAGGCGCTGGTTACGTTCGATCACCGCTACAGTCGCGTCCCACGCAGAAGGTCCTGTGTAGATGGCGCCCTGAATCGTGTCGTAAACCCACTTGCTCGGGTCGAATACGTTGTCGTCAAAATTGTCGATCAATGCGCCGTTGACTGGCGGAGTTCCGGTCGGTGACGGCGATGGGGCCGGCGAAGGCGTCGGTGTGGGAGTCGGCGTTGGACCAGGACCCGGACCGGCGGTTCCGGCCATCGCTGCTGCTAACTGATCAAAATCGCAGCCGACGTCTTTTCCATCGGTGCCCGCGTTCTTGTAAGGGCTCGACGGAGACAAGCGATAGTTTCCACCACCGCTGTTGACGAATGCCGCCGCGCTAATCGAAGCCGGATAAAAGTTGTCGGTGGGATATTGAGATTGGTTTGCACCGGCGATGACGTTTCGTCGGAAAACATTCCCCGGCGCGTAGGCGTTCAGCGCAACCGAACCGATTCCGCCACCCAACCCGCCAACACCGATGATCCCGTACGAGTTGTGCGACATCAGATTGTTGTTGAAAACGAAGCGCGCTTGCGGCCCGCTATCCAACACGATGATCGCGCCGGTATGTATGATCGTGTTGTGATCAACCGTCATGTCGTCAGGCCCACCGCCGCTGGTCAACTGAAGAAACCGTCCGTCTCCCCACGAACCTCCGATGTCGTCGAACAGATTGTTCTTGATCGTAATGCGGTTGGTCTGTACCGGTATGTTCGGATAGCTCGGATCGCCATAGTCGCGTCCGGTCATGTTAATTCCGTTAGCCGTGTGACGAACTATGTTGTTCGTGAACTGAATATCTTCCACCCGCGCCTGCGGACCACTCTGCAACGAAGCCGGAGTGAACACGATCGCGTATCCCGGCTGTGCATGCGCCCAGTTGTTTTCGAAGAGGTTGCCGTCGATCACGGCGCGCTTCATGTCCTTTAGTTCGAAAAGATTCTTGACTGAGTAAACGCCACGCCATTCCGGTCGCTTGCTGACATGATTGCGCCTGAATTCGAGATCCGCCGGATTCATCCCGGGAAAAGCCCACGCGCCGCCGAACATCACGTTGATGCCGGATGCTTCGATGAAGTTATTGACGATCTTGAATGGACCTGGACCATTCCAACCAACGATCGCATGACCTTCGTTATCGAGCAGCTTAAAGTCCGAAAGATGCGAATCGAGGATTTCGATGTAGCTTGCGTTCATCGCAAACCCATTGCGAACCCATCCCGGCGGAGCCTGGTTTACGTGGCCGTGTATGTAGCAACGATCGAAAGTAAGGTGGTGCGGCACCAGACTCGATTGAGTCTGCGCGTCGCTGCCCAGATCTATCAGGTTGTAGACAATGCTCGACGATGATGCGACCGTGAATTCGATTCCCACGAACCGGTAGTGATGCGCGCCCGCGGCGGTTTGAATTGCGGATTCGTAATTAGGAGAGATGATCCTCGACATCATCGCAGCGTAAGCGGGCGATACGCGCGTGCCGGCTGCTGGAATTCCAGCGATGCCGGACGTCTGAATTGTGACGTACGCGCTTCCGCTTTTTACCGGCAATGTAAATGGTCCAGTGTAGGTAGCGCCTGCGGCCAACACGATGGTGTCGCCGGGCTGCGCTGAATAGAGCGCGGATTGAAAGTCTCCACCGGCTGGAACTGTGATGGTTGAGGCGGAAGCGATTCCTGCGCTCGCGATTAGTACCAGTAGCGAAATCAGCGAGGCGAAAGTTATTTGGCGTTTTTTTGAAACCAGCGAGAAGATCGACGCTTTCAGGCAGCAGCGTGCAGTGATCATTTGAACCTCACTTCGGTAGCCGGACGATCTCAGTTGGGCCGAGACTCCAGGCTTTGCGAACCCGCATCACTACGGGGGTGCCATTTATCGGTGATGAACGCGCTCAAATCGAAGGAAGGAAGAGCGCAGACAAGTGTTGAAAAAGCGACGAGTGCTCAGTCTGCACGAGCTGGGGCAGATCGAATCAATTCATGAGTCCAAACACCAGACTCAGAATTTCAATGAATGCAAAGTTGTGAATTGTAGGGAGCGGAAGAAGTGGAGAATTCTGGAGGAACACGGAACAGACATCGGTAAAAGACAAAACGCATTAGTCTGGTTCCAGCCGGAGATACAAAACCACGGGAGTGTTTTCGCGTCTTCGGATTTCTCCGACCGCCTTCGGCAACCAGACAATCTCTCTGAAGCGGTAAAGGATGCTTCTTCGAGACTCAACGGCTTTGCGTCCCTGCTTCGCAACAGGTTTGCCTTTATCGTGTGCAATCGTCAGCTTTCAAAAGATCGGTGGTCACCGTTGTTCGCCGAGGCGTTAGTGACCGGCAAATGCATATAAACATGTTTGGCAATCGTTTGTCAACGAAATCTATTTGAGGTAGTTGGTGTGATTTCATGCGCCTCAAAGTGACTCAGCACAGCGTACGAAACCACGAAACACACGAAAACGCATCGAAACCACACTAAAGAAGCCGTTCCTATTTCGTGTGATTTTGCTTTGTTCTTTTAGTGTATTTCGTGGTTCGTCCTTCTCGGTTTCGTTAATCAGCCCTCTAAAAATATTGCTTTGACAAGATCAGGACAGCATGCGATTGTTAATAAAGTTGCCCGTCCCGGGCCCGGTTCACTTCTCGTTCACTCCCTATGAAACAGGTCATTCGTAAAGGCTTAAGAGACATCATCGTAGATGAGGTGGCAGATCCTATGGTCACTCCTCATCACGTCCTCGTGCGCCCGCTCTACTCGTTAATCAGCAGCGGCACCGAGACCGCCGACATCCACCAGGACGGAGTTCTAAAGGAAGTCGCCGAGAACCCTTCGCATCTGCGCAAAGTGCTGGACGTGATGAAAACCGCGGGCCCGACCCGGACGATTTCCGAAGTACGCGCGAAGTTCAGCGAGTACGCCGTGCTCGGCTACAGCGGCGCGGGTGTGGTCGTCGACACACATGAATCGGTCACCGACCTCGAGATCGGCGATCGAGTCGCTTACGGCGGCGAAGGCACGGGGCACGGCGAAACGATCCTGGCCGGACGCAATCTGGTGGCGCGCGTTCCCGACTCGGTTAAGTTCGAGCAAGCCTGTTTCACTACGCTCGGAAGTATCGCGATGAACGCCGTTCGCATCGCTCAGATCGGTGTCGGCGATGTAGTCGCCGTGATCGGACTGGGTTTGGTGGGCCAACTGATTTCGCAACTCGTGCGTGTTCAGGGTGGAGTAGTAATCGCCATCGACGTGAAGAAGGATCGAGTCGACCTGGCGAAGAAGCTCGGCGCCGATCACGCGTTTGGCGGAAGCGCGTCGAGTCCTGAAGAGGTTCAAACTCTGACCGACGGCCGTGGCGCGGATTGCGTGATCGTCGCTGCCGCTTCGAAGTCTTCCGTGCCGGTGCAGCAGGCAGTTCACATGTGCAGAGATCGCGGTCGAGTCGTGATCGTCGGAGCAGTTCCGCTCGATCTGCCGCGCGATCAGATGTACATCAAAGAGTTGAGCCTGCTGATGGCGCGAGCCTACGGTCCCGGAAGTTACGATCCGCTCTATGAAAAGCAGGGACGCGATTATCCGCTTCCGTACGTGCGCTGGACCGAGAACCGAAACATGGAGGAGTTTCTCCGATTGGTGGCGACCGGACGCGTGGAGCTGGGACAACTTGTTACACACGAGTATCCGCTGGAAGAAGCGGCCGACGCTTACAAAACAATCATGGATCCGTTCTCGAACAGCCTGGCTGTTCTCCTGCGATATCCAGCGACCAGCGATTCTGAACCGGCTGCAGGATTTGTCCCGCAACGCAAGATCCAAACTGCCGCGACAGAAGACAAGGACGGAGCAGAGTTACGCGTCGCTTTGGTCGGCGCGGGGAACCTGGCTCGATGGGCGCACTTGCCAAACATAAAGCGCATCCCCGGCGTTCGCCTGCACGCCGTCTATTCGTCGAGCGGAGCGCGCGGAAAGAGTTACGCGCTTCGGTTTGGAGCGGCATACAGTTGTTCGGATTATCAGGAAGTGCTGGATGATCCAAAGGTCGATGTTGTTCTGATAGCCAGCCGCCATCAGCATCATGCGTCGCAGGCTGCGGCGGCGCTCCGCGCTGGGAAACACGTATTTCTCGAAAAGCCGATGGCCTTGACCGAGGACGAGTGTCGAGAGATTTATCGAGCTGCGGATGAATCTGGCAAGCAGCTCACGGTCGGATTCAATCGCCGCTTCGCGCCTTTTTACGCCGAACAGAAAAAGCGCCTGACCGGTCGGACAAGTCCGGCCGTGGTTTCGGTGCGCATGAATTCGCCAGGTTTGTCAGGCTCGTTTTGGGCAGCCGATCCGGCCATCGGCGGAGCGATTCTCGGCGAAGCCTGCCACTTCATCGATCTGATGTATTGGCTGCTGGAATCCGAGCCCGTGTCCGTCAGCGCGTACAGTCTGCCGACCGGCAAAGAAGATCCGATCGGTGAAAATAACCTGGTGGCGAGTTTTCGATTCGCGGATGGTTCGATCGGAAACCTGACCTACTGCACGGTCGGAAGCAAAACCAGCGGCGGCGAGCGAGTCGAAGTATTTGCCCCGGGAGTCGGCCTCTTGACCGAAGACATGAAACGGCTGACGGTGAATGCGGGCATGCGCAGAACTAAATCAAGTTGGTTTGCGGACAAAGGCTACGCGGCACAGATGGAATCATTTGTTCGCGGCATTCGCGACGGAAAAGAACCGGAGGTCACGATCCGCGACGGTGCCCGCGCGACGATCTGTGGCTTGCGAATGCTGGAGTCGGCCCGCACGCTTCGTCCATGTGAAATCGACCTCGATAGTGTTTTGCACGCGGTATAGACTAATGAAAGCTCTGATTAAGCGGATTGGGGGCGAGTTCGCCGTTAAGCACCGGGAATGGCTCGACTTGTTCAGAGTTTCCTAATCCCTTCAAACGCTCGTTCTCTTCTGCTTTCAAATCCATTATGTGCGGAATATCAGGCATTGCCGGCTTCAAGGATCGCGTCGAAGCCGAACAACGCGTACGCCGGATGATGGGTTCGCTCGAGCGGCGCGGCCCCGACGGCGAAGGAATCTTCGAATGGAACTCGGCGATTCTCGGTCACAGACGTCTGGCGATTTTTGATTTGAGCGAGGCCGGGAGACAGCCGATGTTGTCGCCCGACAAATCGCTCGGCGTCGTGTTCAATGGCGCGATCTATAACTTCCGCGAACTGCGCGCCGAGCTCGAATCTAACTCTTATCAATTCACAACCAGAACAGACACCGAAGTTTTGCTCCATGGTTATCACGCCTGGGGAATGCCCGGCCTCGTCTCGCGTTTGCGCGGAATGTTTGCGTTCGGTTTTTGGGACGAACGCCGGCGAAAGCTTTTTCTGGTTCGTGATCGGTTGGGTGTGAAGCCGTTGCTTTACGCTCTGCGTGATGGACAGATCGCGTTTGCTTCGACCGCACGAGCTTTGCGAGACGCGGGCTTCTCCGGAGATTTGGATGAAACTGCCGTCGCTGAATTTCTCGAATTCGGATACGTGACAGACGCCAGGGCAATCTACCGCGGAGTTTCAAAAGTCGCAGCCGCGACGATTCTCGAATGGTGCGACGGAAACCTAAAGACGAACGAGTATTGGGAACCGCCGACGGTCTCCGATTCCATAAGGTCAAGGCCTCCATCATTCGATGACGCGGTCGCGGAAACCGAGCAGCTGTTTTTGAGCGCGGTCGAGAAGCGTCTCTTCGCTGATGTTCCGGTCGGTGCGTTGCTCAGCGGCGGTATCGATTCAGGTTTAGTTTGCTGGGCCATCAAACGCGCGGGCGGCGACGTGGCCGCGTACACCGTGGGCACGCCGGGCGACGCATGGGACGAAACAGAAGACGCGACTGCGACGGCGCGCGAACTCGGCATCCGTCACAAGGTCCTCGAGCTTTCCGCTGCAGATGCTCCGGGAGTTGAAGAATTAGTTTCGGCTTACGCAGAACCGTTCGCGTGTGCGTCCGCGCTTGGAATGCTGCGTGTCTCGCGAGCGGTGGCGTCCGAGGCTACAGTCCTGTTGACCGGCGACGGCGGCGACGATGTGTTTCTCGGTTATCCGGAACACCGCCATCTTTGGTATGCAGAGCGACTGGCCCGTACTCTGCCGGCGCCGGCTTCTCGTTTGTGGCTGAAGATGCGCGAAGGATTTCCGCGGACGGGAATGATTGGCCGGGCCGCATCGTTTGCAGATTACACAGCCGGCGGTTTGGGTGCGGTTGCTGCGGCGCACGACGGGCTGCCGATGTATCGGCAGAACGGAATGCTTGGTGAGCGATTGGCCGAAGTCGAGATCGAGCAACGCGCGATCCCCTGGTCCACCGACTCGGCGCATCATGTCCTGAGCGACTTTCTCAAACACGATCGAAGCGGCCGGTTTGTAGGCGAGTATTTGACCAAAGTGGACGGCGCCACGATGTATAGTTCGCTTGAAGCGAGATCGCCGTTTCTGGATCAGGAGCTTTGGGAATTTGCCGCGTCGCTGCCATTCGATCTGCGATTGCGCCGCGGAAATCTGAAAGCGATATTGCGCGAGTTGGCCCGACGTCACCTGGGTGGACGCGTTGCCGGTGGACGCAAACGCGGGTTCAGCATTCCGGTTCAACGCTGGATCGCCGGGCGATGGCGCGATCGGGTTGAAGCGCTATTACGCGATTCGCTTTTGGAGCAGGAGGGTTGGATTCATGTGGAGCCGACGCTGGCTCAGTTGAAGCGAGCTGAGCTTGCCGGTTGGGCGCCGAAACAGCTTTGGTATATCTACGTGCTCGAGTCGTGGCTGCGAAATGAGCACAAGAGCCAGACTCGTGCGGAATCTCCATCCGCTACTTTCCCAAATTATCCGTCGTCTTCATCAGCAGCACTCGCTGACCTGGAGTTGAGAGGTTGAGCTTGGAACAGACGTCTCAAACCAACAGCACCGGCAACATCAGCCACGACGGCGATGCAAAGCGTCTTCGCGTTCTGGTCATCGCGCCCTCGTTGGATATGCTGGGCGGGCAATCGCGGCAATGCGCCAGGCTGCTCGGTCATCTGAAACAGCAACCCTCGCTCGAAGTCACTTTTCTTCCGGTCAACCCGCGTCTGCCTGGCTTTCTTCGCGCGCTGCAAAATATCAAGTACGTTCGGACAGTTGTGACCACGCTGTTCTACTGGGCCACGCTGTTGGTTCACGTCTGGGGCAAAGATGTTCTGCACATCTTCTCTGCGTCTTACTATTCGTACATGCTTTCGGCGATGCCGCCGCTGCTTTTGGGAAAGTTGTTGGGACGCCGGGTGATCCTCAATTACAGAAGCGGCGAAGCCGAAGACCATCTGACAAATTGGCGCACCGCGTTGCCGACGATGCGAATGGCCGACGAGATCGTGGTTCCGTCCGGTTATCTGGTGGATGTTTTCGAGCGATACGGACTGCGCGCTCGCGCGATCTTCAACATCATCGAGCTGGATCGTTTTCAATTTCGTGATCGCACCCCGTTGCGCACGGTGTTTCTGACGACGAGGTTGCTCGAGCCGCTCTACAACGTAGGTTGCGTGCTCCGCGCTTTTAAGTTGATCCAGGAACGGTTTCCGGAAGCTGAGCTGACTGTGGCGGGCGAAGGCTGGCAACGAGCGGAGCTCGAGGCCCTCGCCGCATCGCTCGAACTTCGGAACACAAAATTTATAGGGCGCGTTTCTTTCGATGACATGCCGGCCATGTACGATTCGGCCGACGTCTACCTGACTGCAACCGATCTGGATAACATGCCCAGCTCGATTACAGAGTGCCTCGCCTCGGGGTTGCCCGTTGTGACGACCGATGCCGGCGGAATCCCGTACATCGTTCAGCATGAAGAGACGTGTTTGATGGTCTCGCGGAACGATCACGAAGCGATGGCCGCGTCTGCAATTCGGCTTTTGGAAGACGAGGAACTAGCGCGCAAGATTGCCATCCAGGGGCGCGAGCAAAGTCGTCAATGGACATGGGAAGGAGTCGGCGCTCGCTGGCTCGATCTTTATCAGCACCTCGGCGAAGAAGCGACGACCGAAGGAGCGCAGGCGGCTCGCCTGCTCTGAGTCTTTATTCCATTGCGATCTAATTTGAACACCCCCATGACACCTTCCACTCAATCCGAAAACAAAAACCGTTACTTCGCGTTCTTCGCGCTTGTCCTGGTCCTTTTCACTGCGTTGGCGATCGGAACTGCGCTGGCTGAACGGCCGCAGATAGACGAAGGCTTGTTCGCCAGCCCCGGATTGAATCTCGCCAACAAGGGCTTCATGGGCACGACGGTACTCGAGACCAAGAACTCTCCGCTGACGCGTATCGACCAGCGAACTTATTGGGTGATGCCTCTGTTCCTGATCAACCAGGCCGTTTGGTACAAGGTGTTCGGCTTCAGCCTGCTGTCGATGCGAAGCATCTCGATCTTCTGGGGCCTGATCGCGATCATGGCGTGGTTCGTAATCATGCTGCGGCTCTCGGGCGACAGAAAAATCGCCTTGCTCGCGGCGACTCTGATTGCGTTCGATTACACGTTCGTCAACAGCGCGGCCATGGGCCGAATGGACATGATGAGCGCAGCGCTCGGGTTCTGCGCCATCGCGGCTTATCTAAGTCTGCGCGAACGCAACCTGAAACTCGCGATCCTCTTAAGCCAAACTTTTGTGGTGTTGAATGGATTGACGCATCCGAACGGGATCATGTCATTCGCGGGATTGCTGTTTCTCACACTCTACTTTGACCGCGCGAAAATCAATTGGCGACATGTTGCGCTGGCTGCCGTTCCGTACGCGATCGGCGGGCTCGGCTTCGGATGGTGGGTGCTGAAGGATTACCCGGCCTTCAAAGCGCAGTTCATCGACAATGCGCTGATGAAAGGAAGAATGGGCGGCTTTGCCAAGCCGTGGATGGGAGTCATTCGAGAATTTACCCAACGGTATCCGCACGCCTACGGTCTGGGCGATCGTTCGCAGGGGCACTCCGGCCCCGTTTATTTGAAGAGCCTGATCCTGATCGCATACGCAGCCGGTGTTATCGGCTCGCTTCTCACCGCCGGCATTCGTCGCAATCGGAATTATCGCGCGCTGCTTATTCTGTCTGCGATTTACTTTTTGATCATGTCGCTGATCGACGGACAAAAAGAGACGCCTTACCTGGTCCATATCATTCCGATGTACATGGCGTTGCTGGCGGTTTGGCTGCACCATGTTTGGACCCTGCGTATCATCCCTGCTCCGCTGATCGCGGTGGCTCTGCTTGGTTTGTTCGGACTACAGGTCGGTGGGTTGCTGTTGCGCGTGAGACAAAACACGAATCACCGGCTTTACGTGCCGATGATTGAGTACCTGAAACAGAACACGACGCCGCAGACTTCGATCATGGGAAGTTCCGCGGTCGGATTTGGTTTGGGGTTTCCCGACAACTTCGTGGACGATGGACGGTTTGGATTTGCGACCGGAAGGCGGCCCGAGTACATAGTGTTCGGAGAGGAAAGCGAAGTGTCGTTGAGAGAGGCGTACACGTTCTACCCGGCGTTGCCGCCGTACATAAATCGGCTATTGGCGGAGGAATATGAGAAGGTCTATGAAAATCCCGGCTTCAAGATTTACAAGCGGCGGTGATTGAGCGCCGGTGGAGCGCAGGCGGCTCCATCCCTTACCAGCACAAACTCATTACATCCCAACCCCACTCCCCCGCACTTCAGCTTGACCATCGAGAACCCCTTCGATCGATAGAAATCCAGGATCTCTTCCGGCCTCGCTACTTCATACGGATACCCGCCGACCCAATCGATAATGTCTCGCCAGCGATTCATCCCGCGGCCCTGATCATAGGTGCTCCAAGACTTCAGATAATCACCCGGGCGTAGCTTCACCAGCGATCTCAGCAACGTCTTTCCCTCTTCCGGTGCGATCATCACCGCCGCAAACGGCGACCGCAGAACCTTCGGCAGCTCGTTATACTTCCGCTTTATCCAGCGCCAGCGTGTGGTTTGGCTTCCCATGTCGTTGTAGATCGCGATGAACAACTTGCCGCCGGCGCGCACGGGCATTTGAGCATTCTCGAGCCCGCGCCACATCTGTCCGGTGTGATGCAGCACGCCCCACGAATAGACCACATCGAACTGGCCCAGCGACTTCACGTACTCTTCGTTCAACGCCGATTCTTCATCGATCGTCCAGTTCACATCGCCGTCGAAAAATCGCCTTCGCAGCTCGCGCGTACAGGCGACCGAGTTGGGATCGAAGTCGAACGAATGAACCGTGGCGCCCAGCCGCCGCGCGGCCAGACTGAAAAGTCCGCTGCCCGATCCGATATCGAGAAATCGTTTGTCGTTCAGGTCTTCGACCTCGAGCATCTGCTTGAGCGATTTTTCGGCCTCCTCGATTCGCTTGTCGTTCAGCAAAGCGAGAAACTGCGACCAGTTCTTACCGAACTCGAACCTTTCGCCGCGCGAAACTTCGGCTCCATGCGCGCTCACTTTTTCGGTCAACTCAGACGCCACTCGGTTCTCCATGTCCTAATGTCCGACAAACTTCAGTTTGTCGCCTGTGTTTCGCTGCCACTCAACTAACGCGAGGCACGCAGTTAGGAAAGGGACCCTGTCCCCGCTTAAGTAAGGGTAATTTCAAGTGCAATCTCAAATTTCAAAATGGGGACAAGGTCCCCTTCCTGACTGCTTGTTTATTAGAAGTTCTCAATGTCGTATGCGTGCGACAAACTGAAGTTTGTCGGACATTCTACCGACTCCGCCCAACCACCTGGGGGTCCAAATTCGCGCCGATGTCCGCTCCATTGAATCCGGCTTTTCGCAGCGGACTGTCGGCGCGCAATCGGTAATCGCCGCTCTCGAGCCCAACGAACTTGAGCTCCCTCAGCGACAACGGATACCGGTTGCGCTCGCGAAGACGCGACGCTTCGCCACCGACAATCGCGTTGTAGGTGACGGTGCTGCGCGGGTAGTACATGTCCAGCGTGCCCTGGCCCACCGACGCGCCGTCGCCATGAAAGCCGTACTCGTTCTGCGGAATTATGTTGTTGCGAAAGACGAATCCAAGAATCGGTTCGCCATAGGTTTTGGTAATCGCTCCGCTGGTGACGATCGTATTGTTCTCGATGACAAGCTGGTCCCAATCGGTCGCGATCAAAAATTGTCCGTCGCCTCCCCACTTGCCGCCGTTAATGTCATCGAAAATGTTATTACGAATGGTAAGACGCCGGCCTCCGCTGGCTTCGTGTCCCTGAATATTCACCGAGCCGCCCGCGCCGCGAATGATGTTGTTGACGAACTCGACGTCTTCGACCCGCGCCTGTGGACCGCTGTCGCTCGCGGCGGTGAACACGACCGCGGTTCCGGCTTGTCCCTTGGCCCAGTTGTTCGTCATCAAGTTGTTCTCGATCGTCACTCGGCGCGCGTTCTTTAACTCGAGATGATTTTTTACCACCCAATTGTCATCGCGCCACTGCAACGGCTTATTGAAATGGTTATCGCGCACGATGATGTCCGACGGAACGACCTCGAGCGGCGCGCTCGCGCCACCAAAAAGAACTCCTTCGGCCGCGGCTTCTATGTAGTTGTTTGTGATCTCGAACGGACCGTCTCCGCCCCACCCGCACAGCGCCTGGCTCTCTTCTCCCTTTCGTTTGATATCCGAAAAGTAGCTGTTGATGACGCGTATCTTTCTCCCGTTAAGCGCGATGCCGCGTCGTTGGCCCTCGGTCGGCGAACCGTGAACGTAAACCCGGTCGAACTCGATATCGTGCGGGAGCTGGTCGAGCCGCTTTTCGTCGGCCGTGCCGAGCGTGATGATGTTGCCGGCGCCTTTCGGAGTCGGTCCAAACTCGACGGCGATGAATCGAAAATGATGCGCGCCGTTCGTAGCAGTCACAGCGGATTCACCCGGCGTGGGCGAAATGATTTTAGGCAGCAGCGATCCGAACCGCGTTGGGTCGAGACGTTCGCCGGCGGCGGGCAACTGCGCATCGGTGGCGGACGAGCGAATGGTTATGAAGTCCGCGCCCGCCTTGTTCGGAAGATTGAGCGCGCCACGAAAAGTCGCACCGGCCTCGAGAAGAATCGTATCGCCCGGCTTCGCTTTGTCGAGTGCTGCCTGGACGTCGCCGCCGGCTTTGACAGTGATCGTGTTGCCCACCACCACAACTCGGCGACGGCGTTCCTGCTGCGCGAAAACAAACGCCAGCCCCGCCACGAGCACGATCGCGACCGCCGCCATCGCCAACCACTTGATCGGCCACTTTCTGCGCTGATCGCGTCTTTTCTTTCGTTTCGCCATAAGATCTCAGAAAATGCGTTATTGATGCTTTCCGGTTTAAGACTCAACCCTTTGCGACGTCCGCTTTTCTTTTCCCTGCGCCTCTGCGTGAAACGTTTGTCTTTCTCGCAAAGGCGCCAAAAAGAAAGACTCAAGGCGCTAAGAGGAAGCACCGATTCTCTGCGGTTTCAATACTTCAACCGGTAATAAACAAGCTTCACGTACTCGCCAAACACAAACCTCCAACCGCTCGGATAAAACCACCAAAGGGCCGGACCGGGAGTTTGCTCGCCGGTCGGCGGCGACTCCATTCCGATCCGGACATCGCTTCCATCAAAAACACGACGCAAAGTCCACAGCGCGCGGCGGCTATGATACGCCGACGTGACCACCAGCATAGAACGAATTCCCTGCGCGGCCGCGTATCTTCGCAATTCGGTCGCCTCTTCATAAGTGTTCGAGAGCGATTGCGGAATCTCTTCGATCGCATCGGCGGGAACATTTAACTTCAACAACTCTTCCTTCGCGCGTTCGATGAAGTACGGATTGCGCTGCTTCGAGTTCGACCAACCGCCCTGCTGCCCATCGTTGGTCAGAACAATTCTCGGCGCGCGTCCTTCGTTAAAGAGCTCAGCCGCGCGATGCGTTCGCTCAACGTAAGTCGCCGAGCCGCTCAGGACGACAATGGCATCCGCGCGATCGAGCGGCGCTCTGACGACCAACAGGTTCGCGCCCAGCCATGCCACCAGCGACCAGCTCGCCAGAAGTATTAAAAGAACGTAAGTAATTCTTCTTCTTTTCAAAGCCCGTCGGATCAATAACAATTCAACCGCCGTTTCCGTTCTGACCGCCCTCAAAAGCAGTGTGCGGG
Organism: Pyrinomonadaceae bacterium; assembly: GCA_963702045.1. Classification (GTDB taxonomy): domain Bacteria; phylum Acidobacteriota; class Blastocatellia; order Pyrinomonadales; family Pyrinomonadaceae; genus JACMLC01. The sequence continues at coordinate 460,238 of OY969701.1, read as the reverse complement.
TTGCCTTCATTTCGTTTCTTCAACACCGAAATAATCGTCGTTCGAAGCCTCTTCAGCGGTCTTGTCATCAACGCTCGAATCCACATCAATTCAAGCACAGCCAACGGCGGAACCACGGCGAAGATTGCATCCGAGACGAGCATCCTGGTTTTGATCACGTCAAAGCCGCTCTCGGCCGCAATCCCAGCAATTTGATTTGGAGTGTTGGCCTTGTAATGCGTTTCGAACACGTCCTCTTCTTTGCGTCCGTCGAGCACAAACGCCATCTTGTCTTTGATCGGGCCCGGCACCAGCCGCGCCATGACGGTCGCATGGCCCAGAGTATTCGGCGTGTGGAAAATGAAAACTCCGCCGGGTCGCAACACGCGATTGATTTCCTGGAACTGACGCGAAGGGTTATCCAGATGTTCGACAACCATGTTGGCAGTGACCAGGTCGAACGAGCCATCGCGGAAAGACAGGTTTGTGACATCGCCGCGGACCCGCTGTTGAATGTTGCGATGGTTCTTCAGAGATTCCAGCGAGTAATCGATACCGACAATCGAACGGCACTTTCCGATTAATTGTCGTTCGGCATCGGCTCGCCACGAAGGCAATACCTGATGGCCGCAGCCCAGGTCCAACCAGTCTGTATTTGTCTGGACGTGCTGGCTCAGTTCGGTTTCATAGAGCGACTGTGAATATTCCAGCCGCGGCGCGATCAGCCGTCGCGCCTTGCCGTAGAAACTGTCTGTTAGATTCTTTATGGTCACGAGCAATCAATTGGTTCCCGCAAAGGCGCAAAGACGCAAAGAGTGAAATGAGACTTCCGTCAGAATGTTTTTGCTTGCTGTCTTTCTTTGCGCCTTTGCGTCTTTGCGGGAACCCATCTTTTTCCAGTGTCACTAATCCAACTTCATTTTCACCAAATGCCCGCGTATCTCATCCACCCGCGCTTCCCAACTCTCCGACCTGATCGCCTCGCTTCTCGCAACGCCGGGACCGGGATCGATCAGCGCTTTCTCAATTTCGCGGATAAACTCACCGGCGTCGTTTGCGATCCGGCACTGGCCCAGCACTTCAACCTCCGGAATCGCGGTCGAGACTACCTGCAGCCCGGCAGCCAAATATTCGCGCACCTTCAACGGGTTCGCATTCCGCGTCAGCTCGTTCATGCGAAACGGATTCAGCGCGACATCAAACCCTTTGCAGTACGCCGGAAGATCCGCGTACGGCTTGCGACCCGGCAGAAAAACATTCGGCAACTGTCGCAACGCGCTCGTGTCGGTAGTCGCCTTCCCAACCATCACCACAGATCCCTGCGAAAAGTGCTTCGCCACCTCGGCCATCAAATCCAGATCAACCCAGTCAGCGATCAGGCCATGAAAACCGATTACCGGCCGCGGCAGTTTCGCTATCTCTTCAGGAACGATCGTCCCGGCGTCGAGCGCCTTTCGAAAATGCGAATAGTCGACTCCGTGCCGCACCATCACGATCCGAGGATTGAACGGGGCTTTCGATTGGTAGAGCGGCTCGGCGGACACGATGACGAGATCCGCCCGCCGCAACAAACTCTCCTCAAGCTCCGCCAGCGATCGCGACGAGACTCCGGAAAAGGCCGTGTACTCGTCGACGCAATAATAAATGACGCGCTCTTCGCCGAGCGTTCCCGCAATCACCGCTGCCGCCGGATTGAAAACCCAATTCAGCGCTCGTTGGAATTTCAAGCGATTCATCGCGCGCTTGACCTGAAACCGAAGCAAGTGGCGATTGATACTTCGCACGCGCGGGCTGCCGTACGCAGGAATTGCGATCGGGTTAAGAACGAAAATGTTCTTCTCGACTTCACGAACAGGCGTCGCCGCCATCATCACTTTATTCACCGCGCGACTTACATCGGCTTTTGACGCGGTCGGCGCGCGATACCCGATCGAGTTGACCCACAGAACGCGATTGTCGCGAGCGAGAATCCGCATCAAGTGAGTCTTCGACAACGGATCGCCGCTCCAGTCGTGGCTGAAACAGAGTATGTCCCGTCCGCGCAGGACCGCGGAAATGTCCGAACTTGCCTCGTGAATCTGTTCTTCAGCGATCATTCTAATCCTACGCTCAATAACGCCCTCCCTAACGGTCGGGCTTCCGCCCCGTAACGCAACCTCACAATCGGGGCGGAAGCCCGACCGGTAGGGAGGGCGTTCTACTTTTGCCATCGCTCAAGCAGGCGGCACCTGAGGGTTGATGAGCTACCGCAAATTCAACATCGCACTCAGATCCTGACTCGCCGTCGATAAATCTCCGTTGCCACATCTCAAAATTCACCAGCGCCCAAAGTCGTTCGGCGTGATTCTCGCCGCCCATGTGTCTTTGAACCAGCTCGCGCACGAACGTCTGATCAAAATAACCACGCTGCGTAGTGCGATCGCCCAGCACGTATTCATCGATCACCGAACGGAACTCGCCGCGAAACCACGCTCCGACTGGAACCGGAAATCCCATCTTGCTGCGACTCAAAATCGCGTCGGGCAAAATGCCCTTCATGCTTCGCCTTAAAACATACTTCGTCGTCCAACCATTCAGTTTCAGATGCGTCGGAAGCTTTGCCGTGAACTCAACCAACTTGTGATCGAGAAAAGGAACTCGGCTTTCGATCGAGGCGGCCATGCTCATCTGGTCCTGCTTCATCAAAAGTTCGTGAAGGTAGGTTTTCGTGTCCGCGTAGAGAAGCTTGTCCAGCAATTCCTCGGCATCAGTTTCGCTCAGATAGCGACGGAGGTCCTGGTAAGGGTCGACTTCGCCGATGCTCTCGATCGTTTTATTAGACAAGAGTCGGTGCTGCATCGACTTTGGAAAGACCGCGAAGTTATCCAGGTAAATGCTCTCGATTTCGGCCGGCAGACAGAGAAACGTTCGCGTCAATTTCCGGCTGACCAGCGACCGCGTCGGAAGCGCGTCGATCCCACCGCGAACCGCGCGTTGCAGAAAATCCGGCGTCAGCCTTTGATAGCGCCGCCCGATCGCCAGATTCAGGATCGTCTTGCGATAGCGTTCGTAACCGCCGAGCATTTCGTCGCTGCCTTCGCCGGTCAGCACAACCTTGACGTGTTCCTGCGCCAGCCGCGAAACGAAATAAAGCGGAACGCTGGCCAGATGGGCCAACGGTTCGTCTTCGTGCCAAATCAATTTTGGCAAAGCGGCGAAGAATTGCTGCGGAGTGATGACGATCTCGTGATGGTCGGTCTGGAATTTCCGCGCCACCATCCGAGCGTATTCGAACTCGTTCGCTTCGCGCTCCGCAAAGCCTACTGAAAAAGTTTTTATCGGTTCGGTCACCATGCCGCTCATCATCGCGGCGATGGCGGAAGAATCGATTCCGCCGGAGAGGAACATGCCCAGCGGCACGTCCGCCATCAAGCGAAGCCGCACAGATTCGCGAAACAGCTCGCGCCATTCGTCTACGTATTCATCATCCGATCGCTTTGTTTGGTCCTGCGGTATAAAACTGAGGTCCCAATATTTTTCGATCGTGATATCCCCGTCGCGCCACAACAACGTATGTCCAGGCAACAAACGCCGAACGCCGCGAAACAGCGTCTCTTCACCCGACGTGGCGTGGTTTGCCAGGTAGTCCGGCAGCGCGCGGAAGTTCACTTCCGGTCGCACAGCGCGCGCTTCGATCAGCGCTTTTATTTCTGAAGCAAAAAATAGCGAGCCGTCTTCCCTGTGAACGTAGTAGAGCGGCTTTACGCCGAGCCGGTCGCGCGCGATGAAGAGTTCGCGTTTGGCCTTGTCCCAGATCGCGAAAGCGAACATGCCGCGTAGATATTCGACTGCGCCGGCGCCGTGTTGTTCATAGAGATGAAGGATCGCTTCGGTGTCGCAGTGCGAGTGGTACTCGTGCCCGGCGGCTTCGAGATCCGCGCGATAGTCAGCGTGGTTGTAGATCTCGCCGTTGTAAGTGATATGCAGCCGGCCGTCTTCGACGGTCATCGGCTGATGTCCGGCGGCGACATCGACAATGCTCAACCGTCTGTGGCCCAGTCCCACATTCCCGTCAACGAAGATCCCGGCATCATCGGGTCCGCGATGCGTCAGCACATCGCGCATACGCTCGAGCAGACGCACATCTAGCGTGCGATGCGATCTGTTGGATAATGCTATGCCGTTAATTCCGCACATTGGGTTTTAGGTTTTAGGTTCTTTGTCCTTAGTTCTTTTGTTCCGTGGCGGAGTAATCTTGTAGAGCGCTAACGGGGCGGAAGCCCGCGCGTCAGCAAGGGCGTCGTTACCGCGTTAGCAGTACGCGGTGTATGTTGAAACGCCCTCCCTGACAGTCGGGCTTCTGCCCCGTTACCCCTTCTTTTGAGTTTTCGGTTTTCAGATCCCTGATTGCGGAGCTGTCGCGGGCACCAGTTCCTTCTCCTTCAAAACAGCCATTTCCCAACTCGCCTCGCCCGACCCGCTTGCCTCAAACCTCAACACCTCCCCTACTCTCCGCGCTACCACAGTCTCAGCACGCTGCGGCAGCTCAACCATCTCACAATCATTCCACCGCAACCGCCCGCCTTCGATCAAAACAATCTCTTTCACAGCCGAAGGACCACGCTCTAACACTTCGCTCTCAAGCGCCCTTCCCTCCAGCTCCCAGCGTTCCGAAACGCCTTCACCAGAAAACCGCATCCAGCACCATTTCGAATCGGTCGTGATCCCCTCGGCCTCGACCATCGATCCATCTCCGACCAAAAGCACGTCGCGGAAACCGTCAATCCGAATCTCGAAAGCTCGCCCACCACTCGCCTCCAGTTCGCGAACTCGAGCGGGAGCATCTTTGACCCGGCGCGGAATAACAAAAGTGCAAAGCTCCTGCGGCCCGCTGCCGTCAAATGAAAACCGGCCCACCGGCGCCGGCGTGCGCATTCCATAACACGTCGAAACCCAACCTTCTTCCATTCGCCATTCACCGCCGGCGTGGATTGAAAAGATCTGAATCCCGGCATCGCCAGTTGGAAGTTCATCGATCGATCGACCCGCCTCGTTGCATACCGGTTCGGCATTCGCGGCAAAGTGAAAGTTCGCTTCGTAGCGATGCTCGCCCGTCGTCTCGATCCTGTCGTGCAAAACCCAGTAATCGTCTTTTAAGAAGAGAAGGCTGCGCACGTGCTTTGCGGCCGAACCATCCAATCGCGAATAGCCGTCATGCGCTCCTTCGAAAAAGTCGAAACGGTCCGTGGGCTTCCACGCCGTCGCGTACGCATCGGTAGTTCGCTTCCACGAAAACGGTCCATCCGTCACTGATGACGATTCGCCATCGATGGTCAGCGAATTGTGCGCGGCGGTCGAGCGAAAGTGATCGCGCAGTTCACTCGAACCCGTGTAGGTAAACGTTCCCGGATCGACCAGCATCGTTCGTCCCCGCGCCGACAATTCAAACGAAAGCGCGTCGGCATGCGCATGACCACACCCAAGCGAACCATGCGGCCCCGCATCGATCACCAGAAAATTACTGTCGTCGATCCAGCCATCGCGCATTACGTAATAGCCGCCATCCGCGAACGCGCGCGAAAGTTGTAACGGAGGATTCGAATCAAGCTGTTCAAATTTCTGAAGCCCGTCGCGTCCGAGCAGCCAGAAAGTTTCTTCCGCCGCTTCACCTGCCACCCACTTGAAATCGGGTCGATCGAACAGCGCCGCGCCGGTCGAAAGCGTTGCGCGAAAATTATTCGCGTCGCGTTCGTCCAACATGACCAGCCGCCCGCCGTCGTCGTCGCCAATAAACGGCGTGGTGCCGTCCGGCCGGGTCAGGAACATAAGATGGTCCATCAGCGATTGCAGTTTCACTTTCACCTTATCGGGAATCGTCTGGCTGTTGCGTTCCGACAAAATCAGAAAGTGCGTGTAAAAGTCGGCCGTGTACCGCTGGTAATAACTGGTTCGTTCAAAGTAGACACCGTCGTTCAAAACGTGCCGATCAATTTCCTCCAGCAGAATCCCACGCCCGGTCTCGCGCCAACGCCCTGCGCTGCGAAATTCCGGCAACAGCATTCCGAGATAAAACAGCCCGAGCGCTTCGCCGGTCAGATGTGTATTCGGACTTGAATACGTTGACAGATACGTTTCCAAATGCCGTGCGTGCAGGTAGAGAAATTTCAGCGCGCGTGCGAAAAGCGCCGGGCTGAGATGACGCGAGCCCTTGAAGAAATGAAAGCCCCAAATCCACGAGATCGCCCGGAACGCAACTTCCAAACTGCTGATCCAATTCAACCCCATGCCTGGCGGGTTTTCGTTCATCCAGTGCGACAAATGCGTCGCAAACGTTTGCGCATAACGCTGGTCGCCGGTCAAAAGAAACGCGCGACCCAGGGAAGCGAAATGCTGATGGCGGTTCAGCTCCCAAACGATCTTCTTGTCGCCGCTGTCGCCGGCGTCGACTTCGGCAATCCGGCTCCAATGAACCAACGGGGTGCGCTTTCCGCTAACCGGCTCGAGATGCCAATCGATCGGCTCGCCAAAATGCAGATCCGAAAACCCCAGCAGCTGAAACCGGCCGTCGACGATTTTGTCAGCGCGCTCGATCAAAGTTTGTTGATGTTGCGGGCCGAATCGCGAAAGCAACTCGCTTTGCATAGTTCGACGGTCATCAAAAGAAGCGAAGAATCTGGGTTCGGTCCGGTCGCGAAAATGTTCGAGCAGGTTTTCGACTGCTGGAGCGACTCCCTGAAATTCGGCCGGCTCCAGCAAATTCAGCAGAGCCGTATCCGAAGGCAAACGCGATTGCTCGGTCCACCCGCATCGTTCGGCAAATGCGGACAGGGCCTGCGCGGCGCGCGCCTTCAGCTCGCGATGACTTCGGCCCTTCAGCTTTCCTATCTTTCCGCGCATTTCGTTCAGTTCGCCGTTCACTTCGGTTCGACAATCGTTGCGGCACGGCGCCTGGCAGCGACTCTTGATTTCGCCGAGTTGCGTCGAGGCGCTGCAGCCAGCAATTGCTCGTAGAGTTCTTCGGTACGCATCAGCTGCGCTTCACACGAAAAGCCTTCGACCACGGTTTGACGCCCGCGTTCACCCATCGCGCGGGCACGTACCGGATCTTTCAAGAGCGACACGACTCGCTCGGCCATCGCTTTGTCGTCACCCGGCGCGACAATGAATCCGGTCTCGCCTTCAACCAGAGCCTCGCGAACCCCGCCGACATCCGTCGCGACCACCGGACGCGCGGCCGCCATGTATTCCAGAATCGAATTTGCAAAGCCTTCGCTGGTCGAGCTCAACACGCAGACATCGGAAAGAGCCAATAGATCCGCCACGCGTTCGCAGTTGCCGATAAAGAAAGTGTCGTCGGCCAGACCAAGCTCGGCAGCAAAGGCACGATGCGATTCCATCAATTCGCCTTCGCCCGCCAGGACGAACGCGACATCGCCGGCCGTCTCGCGCACGCGAAGCGCGGCGCGCAGGAACGTGTGCTGGTCCTTAATCGCATGTCGCATGTTCGCGACGATGGTGACTATTCTCCGTCCGCCCGCGCGCGTCAGACCGAATCCCGCCAGCAATTCCTTGCGAGGCAAATCCGTCCGCGGCGCCAGCCGTTCGATGTCCAGCCCGTTGTGAATCGTGAAAATCTTTCCGGGTTTGACGCCTTCATCGACCAGGCTTTGGCGAACTGCTTCGGCGTTTACCGTGATCGCGTGTGCTCGCGCGAATGCGCGTCGCTGAAGAAGTTTCTGTTTCGACGAAAACATTCCACCGGTCTCGCGTCGAGAAGCGATTCGCATAACCGGGACGCGTCCGAACACCGTTCCTGCCATGCCGAAAATGTTGGTGTAAAAATCGTGAGTGTGCAGAACGTCGATTTCCCGCTCCCTCAGGAATCGTGAAAAGCGACGAAGCTGTCTGACCATGTTGCGATCGTAAAAGCTGGTCAACGGAAATTCCGCGATCTCGCCCAGACCCAAACGGTCGATGTCTTTACGCAGCGCGCCCGCTCCGTTAAGGCACGCCACGTGGACTCGATAACGACCGCTTTCGTGCAGAAGGCGCGCGAGCTGAACGGCCTGGCGCTCGGTGCCGCCCTGGTGAAAGCTGTCGATTAGTTGTAAGGCGGATGGTTTCATGGCAACGAAATTCGGTTTTGGTTTTTTGGTTTTTGGTCTTTGATCGTTATTCGATAATGAGTTCTGAAATTCGAGTTACCCAGCCAGGGCAAAAACCTAAAACCCAAAACCTAAAACCCAAAATCCAAGACCAAAGACCCAAGGCCCAAGACCGTTTTTGCTTACCCCTCCGTCCCGGTCGACCTTTTCGCATGGTCCTGCATAATCTGACGCAACCTGTACTCACGATACATCCCAGGCTCGCCACTCTTTCCGTCCACCGCCGCCATGATCAGGTTGAATGCTTCGCGGGCGGAAGCGAAATGAATTTTGTACTCGCCGGTTTTATCGCCGGCCTCGATCGCCTCGCTCCAAAAACGTCGAATCCTCTCGCCGATCATCGACGGCTGGTCAAAGTTAAAGAACCCGTGACAGTAAAGCTTTATGAAGATCCATTCGGGTCTTCCTTCGACGTGTATGTCGGCGCCGCGCCATCGATCCAACCGCGCCGGATCGAGCGGCTGGTTCGCGGTCAACGCTCCGTCGTCCAGTCTCGGAACCGGCAATCCTCGCAGCTTTCGTTTCCAGTTCAGGACCAGCGGGCCGGTAACGATTATCGGCAGCATCGGTTGTCGATCTCCCACGCGGACCGCAGGCCCGGACCGATGCGGGCGCGATTCGGTCAGCGGATGTCCGCACTCGTAAATCGCGTTGATGCGCGAAACCTGCGACTGCTCGGGAGCAGACGGCAGCGTCATGTCAGCATAACAACCCGTCTGGGCCAGAATCTGCATCTCCGAATCGACTCCGCAAAATCTTCCGCCGGCCGAATTGGCCAGCGCCAGATTTCCGTGAACGAACGCGTATCGCGGCGAACCATTTCCATCCAAACGCGAAAGGCACTTGTGTTCGTTCGCCAGCACATCGCGAAAATCAGTCAACGCCGTTCGCAGATTTTCCGGGGTGTCTGGCTTCTCCAATCCGTGGTGCAAATGCACCTCGACCTCGCCCAAACCTTCCGCCTGCATCTCAGCCATCCTTTGCAACAGCCGTGGATGGTATTGCTCAGCCGGATAAAAATTGGTGTGACGAAACGGCGTTCCGTCCGCATCCCGCACAGACTTTCCGATCGCGCGCGCTTGTTCATACCATCGGTCGAGCTTGGAAAGCTGCGTGTTCCAATCGAGCGAATCACCGCGCTCGTTCCATGCCGGTTCGAAATGATTCGCCACTACGACGACCAGGTGCTGCGGGCCGCTCTGATCGCTGCGATCGCCTCTGCGCGCAAACTCGCGCGCGCGCCAGAACGGATACCGCGTCATCCACGGCAACGACCACGCCAGTTTGTTCAGTTTGTTGGTCATGCGTGAACAGCGTTTCCGTTGCTGATGATGAACGAAGGCGTGGCGGGATTTGAATCAGGCATCTCGCCGATTATGTTCAGCCCTCTTCGCTTCAGCTCGCGGCTGAGCAACCATCGAGTGTGATACGACTCGTTGCCGACCACGCGATTGCGCGGCTGCTTTCCAAATACGTGATAGATCGATCCGGCCACCAGTACGCGAGCCGCGTGAACTGCGGACAAAACTTTGAAGGAAGACAACGCGTTCTTCAGATCGCGCAAGTAAAAAACCGCGTGATGAATCTTCAAAAGCAGAACGCCTTCTTTGCGAAGCACGCGAGCCATCTCGTCGAGAGCGCGCCGGTTGTCGGTATACGGCAGCGCGATCCGACAAATCACCACATCAAATACCGCCGAGCAAAACGGAAGTGATTCGGCAGCGGCGCGCATAAAAACGACTCGCTCGGAACAGTTTTTCGAACCGAAAAGTTCGCGTCCGGCCTTTCCGACCTCGGGCGCGATGTCTACGCCGATTCCGGTAGCGTTCATTCGGCTGACGAACGGCAGCATCTCCTGGCCCGCGCCGCAGCCCACGTCCAAAACGCGAGCCACCTTGATTCCATCCGCCGCCGCCAGCGAAGCGTCGGTCCGAATCGGATCGCGTTCAAACAGGTCCCACTCGGCCTTCACGTACGAATTGTAATCGTTGTCGGACATCGCCGTCAGAAATTGACCATTACAAATAACTCAAGCAGTGACCGGAAAAACCTCCGAACTCACTTGCTCTCGCTTAAATCCGAATTCATCGACAAAGTTCCGATGCCAAAGCTCCAGCATCAACAGCGACCACAACGCCGGCGAATGGTCGCGCCTTCCTCGCCCGTGTTCGTCAAGCAGCAGATCAACGTAGCCCGGATCGAACAGACCGCGTTCGCGAGTTCTTTGCGCCGTCAACGTTTCGTGAATTCGATCGCGCATCTGGTCGTTGATCCATTCCTGAATCGGAACTCCGAATCCCTGTTTGGGCCGATTCAGAATTTCGGCTGGGACAAACGAGCGAACCGCGCGTTTGAAGATATGTTTTGTATTGAGTCCCTTCATCTTCAAAGACGCCGGGATGCGTGTGACGAACTCGATCAGCTTGTGATCGAGCAACGGCACCCGCGCTTCGAGCGACACAGCCATGCTCATGCGATCGACCTTGGTCAGTATGTCGCCGGGCAAATACGTCTTGCTGTCCAGGTACAGCAACCGATCCAGTTCGTCGCCGGTATCGACGCTTGCCGCCAACCCGCCAAACAGCGTCGCTCCGACCGCGTCACCTTTAAGCTGCCGTTGAAAATCGCTCGCATAGAGCGCTTGTTTATTCAGATCGGTAAAGATCGAAATGCTGTCGATGTAGCGATCGATCGGATCGAGCGAAAGATTTCGCAGGTAGTTGCGACCGCGCGCATTGTGCGGCAGCCGCTCGCTTAGCGGCCGCATAACGCCTTCGCGAACCATGCGCGGCATTCGCGCAAGTTGCCGTCGACTGCGATCGACCACGTATCGAGTGTAGCCCGCAAACAATTCGTCTCCGCCGTCGCCGGATAAAACGACTTTGACATGGTCGCGCGCCAGCTTGGAAACCATGTAGGTCGGAATCGCGGACGAGTCGGCGAACGGCTCGTCAAAATGCCAAACCAGATCGTCGACGATTTCGCAGATGTCAGGCGTCACGATGAACTCGTGATGATCGGTGCGGAAGTGTTTGGCGGCGATCCGCGCGTACTTCAGCTCGTCGTACGTGTCTTCGTTAAAGCCGATCGAGAAAGTCTTGACCGGCTGCGTCATGTGCCTGGCCATAAGGCCGACCACCACGCTCGAATCAACCCCGCCCGACAAAAACGCGCCCAGCGGAACATCCGAAACCAGACGCAGCCTGACCGCCTCGTCCAGCAACGCGTTCAAGTCGTCCAGATATTCTTCTTCGGGTTTGGCTTCGACCGGCTCGAAATGAAAGTCCCAATACTCAGCGATGGTCACTTCGCCGTTGGCAAATACCAGATGATTTCCCGGCGGAAGTTTGTTGACGCCGCTGAAGATGCTGAGCGGGTCGGGCACGTAGCCAAACGACAGATACGCGTCGAGCGCATCCGGATTGACGTTGCGCTCGACAGCCGGGTGTTCAAGTAGCGCTTTCAATTCCGATCCAAAAACAAAAGTGCCATTGCGAGTCAACGTGTAATAGAGCGGCTTCTTGCCGACGCGATCGCGTGCGATGAAAAGCTTTTTGGCTCGCTGATCCCAAATCGCAAACGCGAACATGCCGCGCAGGTGATGGACGCAGTCCGCGCCAAACTCTTCGTAAGCATGCACGATCGCTTCGGTGTCGGAATGAGTATGAAAGCGATGGCCGCGTGCTTCGAGCTCGCGATGAAGTTCGCGATAGTTGTAGATCTCGCCGTTGAATACGACGGTCACGTTTTGGTCACACCCGGACAACGGCTGATGCCCGCCCACCAGATCGATGATCGACAGACGTCGCATGCCGAGCGCGACGTCGCCATCAACCATCATCCCCTGATCGTCCGGTCCGCGATGCGCGATCCGCCGGCACATTCGATCGAGCAACGCACGGTTGTCCTGCGCGGCGCTTTCAGCTCGCAACGCTTGTGGCCCACGTGGCCCAACAAATCCGGCAATCCCGCACATAGCTAATCTTTGGCCTTGCTTGTTTCGAAGAGCGGAGTAACGCGGCGGTCGGTGACTCGCGTTCTTTCGATCGACGGGAATTCCCCGTTGCGCTTTGAATCGACGACGGGTTCTGAACCGAGGTCCGCCAGCCTTTCCGCGCCTGGCTTCTCAAGCGAAAATTTGCCTTTGCACATTCTCGCGTACTTATTGAATTTCGACGCGCTCTGAATCACGTAGCTGTAATCGCGAAAGCCCGTTCGATAAACCATGCTCGCAATCCGCAGAACGCTTTTCTTCAGAAGCCGATCGGGAAAGTCAGGCGATTTCAGAATCTGCGCGGCTTCGTTTAATAGTCCGCGCCGCAACACCGCCTGTTGCTCTTTTTGGTAACCCGCGTCCCATTGATACGCGACGTCCGCTTCGACCGGAACCGGACACGGTTCGTGACCGGGATAGGTTTGCCACGGAACCTGTGTAACGACCGGCGAAAAGCAACTCAGCCATTTCGTGTAGAAGCCGTGGCGAAGACACGAGTCGATCGGAAGCGAAACGATCAGCGCGAGAAACTCCGCATCGAAGAACGGCAATTGGAATTCGAGACGATGCAGATCAAGATTCTCGAAATGTTCTGTCAGCTTTCGTCGCTGGTCATTCAGCAAGAGGAAGAGATAGAAGCTGCGCGCGGGGTCGGCGCTATGAAAACGGTCGAACTCTTCGCGGATCCCTTTCTGCAGCGCGTCGCCGACCACCGAATCTACCTCGGGCTGAAGCAGCCTGCGCGTCACGTTTGCGCCTTCGATCTTCAAGAAGGTTTCGATCGCTTCGTCGGTGCGTCCCGCGCGCAAGAGTTCGACGACCTCGCTATTGAGGTGAACGTGGCCAAGTGCGACGCTTCCGCCTTCGCCAGACCAGGCGACTTTCGGACGTTCCGGTAAAGGCTTGTGGCGAAGTTCTGACTTCGATAACAACTCTGAATAATCCGGCGTCAGGTCTCCCTGCTCTTTCGGCGTCGCGGTGTGAAGCGTGCCCGCCTTTTCCGCAAACTCGTTTCCTAAGACGTAGTCCTGTGTGCCCGGAAGCGCAAAATTAAAGGTGTGCACGTCGACCTTCATCGCGCGAAGCGCAGCCACCGCGCAGCGCGAATCCAACCCGCCGCTGAGATACGCAACCGTCGTCTTGTCCGAGCGATTTCGGATTTGAACCGAGCGAGTGAAGATACGGTAAGCGTCCCCTAGCTGGTCAGCCTCTGAACCCGAATCCTGCTCGATGTCGTCCCAACGAAAATATTGAGAAGCCTCAATAGCATTCCTCTCAAACTTCACCAACTCGGCGGCGCGCAGCATTGAAACGCCGGCATACGGCGTCCGATCGGCGAGCGGATAACCTGGTCCGGTCATTTCGGCCAACGCGCGCACGTCCATGACCAATTCGACTTCATCCAGGCTCTCCAGAACGCGAAGTGCGGACGCGAAGATGAAGAATCGATCGTTAATGAAATAGTAGATCGGACGTACACCAAGCTTGTCCGAACAAATAAAAAGTCTTTCCGCCGCCGGGTTGTAATGCGCGCCCGAGAACGTTCCGCGAGCCACCTCGAGCAAGCTGGAATCGCCTCGCTTCCAACCGTTATGAAGCGCGTGAAGATCGACCAGTCGGCCTTCCAACGAACTTGCTTCGCTGTAATTCAGCAGCGGTTCGCCTGTGATCATCGAGACCGCATTATCCGAATCAACATGAAACCCCGGTTCGCCGAATGCGCCGGTGTCGACTTTGACGAAATAGCAACGCGAGTCGCGGAACGTTTGCCGGGTGTCGTTCGCGTCGCGCGAGATGACGCTATGCAGGCGTTCGCACACCGAGTCGGTTAACGGCTCGTCATCTCGGCGACTAAATATTCCTGCAAACAGGGTCATCGTATTAATGTCCGACAAGCTTTAGCTTGTCGTTGACTCCCAAAATCGAATGGATTGCCTCATGACTTCACTTTGCCCAAGTCAGCGGCAAACTGAAGTTTGCCGGACATTTCCCTGTACCCCTTCAACTGCCCCATCGCCTGGCTTGCCGCGATCAGGTCTTCGATCCAAACTTCCGCCGACGCCGAGTGCCGGCGAATTCGATATCTCACCTCGGCCATCATCGCTTCGCGCCAGAGCCACCGAGGCATGCCGAACACCTTCGGACTTGCATCGTCGCCGTCATGCTTCGCGCAATATTCGCCGTACGCATTGAAATAACGACGCAGGTACCCGATCGTCTGTCGCTCTTTCGGAATGTAGTGTTTGACCCGCGCGTCCGCGACCCATCGTCCGCCGATTCCATCCGCCAACATGCTTCGCACCATCGTCGTCTCTTCGCCGCCCATGATGCTGTTGGGACGAACTCCCAGACTCGGGTCGTAGAGGTACCGGCGTTGCTCGTCGGCACGAACTGCGAAGTTGGCGCCGAACGGAATCACGTCGTTCGACAATGCGACCGACTCCTGGCCCATGTCGCGCGAAGCGTACGCGCTGGCGACGCGCGGCCAGACAAGCGGAAGCCAGGCGGGAGGCGAGCCCTCGAACCACGGCTCGATGTTCCCGCCGAAGATCGCGGCGTCGGGCCATTCGCGAAACGCAGCGCAGTACGCGGCCAGCCATTGCCGATCGACCAACACGTCATCATCGGTCCAAAGAATGTAATCGCCCGCCGCTTCGCGTACGGCTCGATTGCGCGCGTTCGAAAGACCCGGCTCGGCTTCGAATATCAACCGCAGCGCCAGGCGCTCGGCGAACTCCGCCACGGTCGCATCGGTCGCATCGGTTGAATTGTTATTGACGACCACCAGCTCCCAATCGACATCGGCCGGAATAGAAAGCTGCGCCATCTGCTCGAGCGTTTGTTTGAGCAGCGCGCAACGATTCCAGGTACAAATGGCGACGGTGATTTTCATTCGGATCGAGATGCCGGTTACGCTCGGGTGGGCTTCACTTCGACGGAAATATTGGATTCGTCCAGCGCATCCAGAAGACGGGCCACTCTAGTTTCAACGCCTGTTTCGACACTGGCTGAACCATCGCCGCGCTGAGTGACACGCCATTCGTGCGGCATGTAAAACTGGCCGCGGCCCATCTTGCCGGGATCGACACGAAGCGTGGCGCAGTGTCGCTGCCAGTCGATGTCCTCGAGAGCTCCGCGCTGCTTGATGGTTGCGTCGGCGTAGTAGATTCCGGGTTTGAGACCGAGCTCGGCGCACGAGAATTCGGCGATCCCGGGCCCCGCTTCGAGGTCAATGACTCGCTCGCTGAACTCGGTCGAGAGATGACAGAGCAATTCGCGGTTGCCCGTGTAGAAGAAAAGCTCGAACACAGCATCGCTTATTTCTTCCCGAGCGACATAGTTGACACGCGCCGTCAGCTGTTCGCCCGTACGAGCCGCGATCAATTCGCTTCCATCGGGATCGTAGAAGGCGACCGCGGCGATCTTCGCCTTTCGATCCGGCCCTGAAGCCTGCTCGACCGCATCCGCGAAAGATCCTGGATCGTTCGACGCGCGTTGATATTCTGCGATCACTTCGCGCGTGTCGCCGCTGGCCGCGATCTGGCCGTGCTGCATCAGCAGCACGCGGTCGCACAGTCGCTCGACAGCACCCAGATCGTGCGAAATGAAAACGATCGTCGTTCCCGCCGCCTTGAGCTCGCTGATCCGTCGAATGCACTTGGCCTGAAACGCTGCGTCGCCGACCGCGAGCACTTCGTCAAGCAAAAGAATGTCGGGATCCAGATGCGCGGCGATAGAAAACCCGAGTCGCACGTACATGCCTGACGAGTATCGTTTGACCGGCGTGTCGATGAACTGTCGCACGCCCGCGAAGTCGACGATGCTGTCAAACTTGCGAACGATCTCGCGTCGGCGCATGCCCAGGATCGAGCCGTTCAGAAAAATGTTCTCGCGGCCGGTCAGCTCGGGATGAAAACCGGATCCGACTTCGATCAAGGCCGACAGGCGACCGTTGATCGTTATCTCGCCGTCGGTCGGCGCGGTGATGTTCGCGAGCAGCTTCAGAATAGTGCTCTTGCCAGCTCCGTTGTGACCGATGATGCCGAGCGCTTCGCCTCGCTTGACCTCAAAACTCACGTTCTTAACCGCCCAAAACTCTTCGGATCTGCGTCGGAGGCTTTGAAGCTTGCGAAGCAACACGTGCGTCGCCGGATCGCCTTCAACCTCGCGCTGAAGGCGATACCTCTTGGACACGTTGTCGAATTTCAGATCGATCATTTTGCTAATCGCCGGCTCGTCAAACCAGATCAGCGACGGTTGCTTCGACATGTTTGAAGTAAACGTACGCGCCGACCAACAACAGAACCGACATCACGGCAGAAATGCCAAGCGTGTAAAAATCCGGGCTCAGCCCCTGTAGCAGCGTTCGTCGGAAATTTTCGATCGTTCCCACCATCGGATTCAGCACGTAAAAAGCCTGAAATCGCTGTGGCACGGCGCTGAGCGGATAAACAACCGGCGTCGCAAACATCCACAATTGCAGCAGCAGCGGAACTGCGACTCCTATATCGCGAAAGCGAACCTGCGTTGCCGAGAGGATCAGTACCATCGCCATGATAAAAAGCGTCAACACCAGGACTATCGGAACGACGTAAAGCGCATTGGCCGTGAACGAAACGCGATAGTAGAACATCAACCCGGCCATCACCGTGGCCGCGATCAGCAGATCGCAAAGGCCTGCAATGACGTAGCTGAGCGGAAGGATCTCGCGCGGAAAGTAAACCTTTGTCACCAGCTCCGAGTTACCGACCAGCGAGTTGGTTGCGTTCGCCAGCGAGGTAGAAAAATACGTCCACGGCAACAGCGCCGCGTAGGCAAAAATCGCGTAGGGGATTCCGTCGGTCTGTACCTTTGCGATGTACGAAAAGATCAGCGTGTAGATCAGCATCAGCGAAAGCGGCTGCACAATCGCCCATGCGATACCGAGCACCGATTGTTTGTATCGCACCTTGATGCGATGAAGAGTCAGTGTCAGCAGAAGATCGCGGTACTGCGCCAGCGTCAAGAGGTTTCCCAACAGCCCGAACGGCGAGAACGACGGCGCGCGCAATATGCGCACCCGCCGCGGGGCGCTCATCGAATCGGCTGTTAGATGGTTAGTAGACATTGCTGATCAACGGATGCAATCACGAGAATTGCGGTTTCACGCAAAGGCGCGAAGGTAATAAAGAAGGCGCAAAGAAAAACTGAAGGGGCTTGCTACTGCTCAACTCCTTTGCGTCTTGTGTATTCGCTTCGCGCCTTTGCGTGAAACAGACTTTTCATAACTCGAGGCACTCCTATCGTGTAACTGCTTCTACCTTCTTGCCTCCAATGCCGCCCGCTTTCTCCGCTTCTCGACCGTTCTTCAAATTCCGCTCCCTGAAAAATCCTGCCAGGATCCAAACCGACAGTTCATCCGCAAACGCCGCGTCGAGATTTCCCGTCAGCAATCCTTTTGTCATTCCAAACGTCCCGCGAATCGCGTCGCCGTATAGATACCTCGGAACTCCGAACAACCGCGGTCCAACGTAATCAGTCCGCTGCAAATCGATAACCGATTGCGACGCGCCCCATCCGTAACACCATCGACGAAAATATTTCTTCGTCAGACGATACGCCGGCACGCGATGATAGATATTCAGCCTCGGGCAATAGAATCCGCGCTTCCCCGCGTCCAACAGCCGATGGTACATATCGTCGTCTTCGCATCCCATCAGGTTCCCGCCCACCGGCCCGAGCTGTTCGTTGTAGCAACCGACTTCGAGCAATGCCGACAGCTTCACCACGGCGTTGCCACCCGGCATCATCCCGCTGAACGAAGGCCCGTACGGCAATTCTTCTTCGCCCGGATTGCTGAAACCAACGACGCCTGTGTATTTGCGAGGCAGCCACGACGGCGGCAGTGTTTCCCACTGCGGGATGTAACGGCCTCCGATGAAATCGACCTGTTCCCAGCGGTTGATGAAAACGTCGGCGATCGTCGTCAACCAGTCTTCGGCGACTTCTTCGTCGTCATCAATCATCCCGATCAGATCGCCGTCGGCCTGTTCGATCGCAGTGTTCAGCGATCGCGATTTCCCCTGACGCGGCTCGAAGACATATTCGATTTCGAGTCCCAGATCCGCCTGGCTGGCTTTAACCACCGACTTGGTATCGTCGGTTGAGTTGTTGTCCACCACCATCACGCGGGTTTCGAGCCCGGCCGGCTTCGCCGCGCGCGACAAACTTTCCAGCGTGCGTCGCAAAAGCGATCCGCGATTGAAAGTTGGGATGACAACCGTTAGCTTCATGATTCAAATCAAGCAGGTCGGAACAAGTGGTTTGGCGATTAATGCGCGCGGCGAGTCTTGTAAACTCGCAGCATCAAATGCGGCGCGATCCTGAGCATGATCAACGACAACGAAAGTTTCCACCTGGGATTCAGCTCGCGTGCAGCGCGAAACTCTTCGGCCGCGTCTTCAAATCTCTCCTGCACCAGATATCGCTTTCCTCGCTCGATCTTCATATCCGCCTTCAGTCGCTGAACAACTTCCGCCATCAAGGCATGCTCTTGAGGCGTCAGATCCAGATGGCGATCGATTTTGGCGAACGCCTCCAGCTCTCGTTCAATCTGCTGAATTGCGTCGCCGGTCAAACTGTCCGGCCGCACGCGGTAGTTGAGCAGTACTTTTCGCTGGTAGGAAATATGCGCGCCATGTCGCACCATTCGAAGCCAAAGATCAAAATCATGCGCGCGCAAGAGCTCTTCATCGAACAGCCCCACGTCGAGGATCAACTGGCGCCGCGCGACGACGCCGGACGTGATCACGTTGCAACGCGCAGCGACAAGGCTCTCGAAAGTTACTGCGCCGCGCGACGGCGCGTTCTTCATGTAGGTGCTTCCCGCCATCGGAGTTTCGCCAAAAATCACGGCGTCGGCATAAACCATGTCACAGCCGGCGTGACTTCGCAGGAACTTCATCTGCAGTTTCAGGAAATCAGGAAGCCACCAGTCATCGCCGTCCAGAAACGCGACGAACTCGCCGCGAGCCACATACAAACCCGTGTTGCGTGCCGACGCCGCGCCGCGATTTTCCTGCTTCAAGTAAACGATGTGCGCGCGATACGGTTCGAGCACGCGTTCCAGCTCGATCGTGTCCGGCGATCCGTCGTTGACGACAATGATCTCGTAAGACTTGAACGTCTGGGCCAGAACCGAATCGATCGCCTCGGCGATGTAGGAGGCGATGTTGTAAACAGGAATAACTACGCTGACGGTCGGGGGCATTGCGGTGTGCCGGCCGATGCGCTGCGGAGTTTCGATTTGCGCTTCCATCGTCACAGACATCAATCCCTCCCGTGCGACGCGGCGGTCGCCGCCGTCGATGAAGCACCCGCGACCGGTTCGCGAATCGGCTCCCAACGCGCGTATCGCTCGCCGCTGAGGAATTTGTAGAACGCGATCATCGACGCAACGTTTGCCAGCACGAAATACTGTGGCAACGCCAGCAGTCGCAGCCGACGCACACCCGCGTGCTCGAGAATCCATCCCAACGCGGCCATCGCGTAAAACAGAATCTGCGCCAGTAGAACCGCTAAATATATCCACGACGAAACGGCGAGCAGCGCCGACGAAACAAACGCAGCGAACAGAAAGAACGGGACGAAGTATCGCAGGACTTTGTGTGACACGAGCTGAATCGCATAAAAGCCGCTTCGCAGCGGATTCATCATCGATCGATGGCGCCAAAGATCGGTCAGCGTTTGCGTGATGACGCGAACGCGCATTCGCATCTCTTTGTCGGCGCGACGATTTGTCTCTTCGGTGCAAACCGCGTCGGGCTCGTAAACGGAACGCAGCCGGTTCTCCATCAATTTTGTCGCGATAAGAAAATCGCTGCAGGCCTCGTCATACATCGGGACGTAAGCTTCGCGGCGCACGGCGTACAGGCAGCCCGACGCGCCGATCAGAGAACAAGCGCGGCTCTCGTGCTTCTTGAGAAACGTTTCGTAGCTCCAGTAGGAACGAGCGCCATGTCCTACTCGCGATTCAGCGGGATCGACGTAGACCAAACGTCCCGCTACGCATCCGACCGAACTGTCGGCAAACGCCGGCAACATCACGCGCAACACATCCGGCTGATAGAAAGTAGTCGCATCAGAGAACAGGACGATGTCACCTTTCGCCAATTCGACCGCGGCATTCTGCGCCGCGGTCTTGCCGAGTCTTTCTTCCTGTCGGTGCAGACGAACCCCGCGCGCTTCGAACTCTCGTGCGATTTGATCGGTCCCGTCGGTCGAGCAATCCGACGCCACGATGACTTCCAATTTGTCCGCCGGATAATCCAGCGCGAGTGTGTTTTCGAGCTTGCCTCGCAAGTCGCGCTCTTCGTTGTAAGCGGTGATGATGACCGTGACGAGCGGCTCGAAAGGAGCGCGTTCGACTTTTCGAGATCGCGAGAGACTGACTAGCAAAACCAGAATCGGATAGCCCGCATACGTGTAGAAGAGCGCGACAGCGCTCGACCAAAAAACAATCTCTGCTACAAATCCGAAATTCATCCCGTTGCTTGTCCGAGTTTCGCGCGAACGCCACGACTGGCGCTGTCGCCAGGATTGATCGCCTGGCCCTGTTTAGTCGCGGCCGCTGCGTCGGCATCCGCCTTCTGTTTCGCCGGATCGTGCGTGAAATCGTAAATACGGCGCAGACCTATCGCGAACGCTACCAGATAATAAACGTACCACTGGTACGCGACCGACGCGAAGAAGCTGGCCACCATGTACGCAGCCAGGCTGGCTTGCATTCCAACCGCCAGATAGTAGAAGCGTGACTTTCGTTTCTTCTCAAAAGTTTCGCGCTCGATCTGCCACAATCGTTTAAGCGGTGTAACGATGAACAGCGTGTAGAACGCCAAAGCGGCCATTCCCATTTCGGCCGCAACCTGGGTGTACGCGTTGTGGCTTACATGCTCCTGTATGGAAAAGATGTGAAAATTCCCCATGCCTACGCCAAATAGCGGATGCCTGATCGCCACAACGATTGACCGTTTGAGTAACTCTGTTCGCGCGCTGGACGAGCCGACGGCGTCCAAATTCGAATCGAACAGAGATGCCAGGCGATTACCGTAACCGCCAGGAGCGAACGCCAGGAACGCCACGATCACTACCGCGCAAACAAGCGTAACTGGAATTCGATTGCCTCGCCCGAATTTCCACGCCAGCACTGCTCCGGAAATTACCAGACCAAGAAAACCGCCGCGCGAAAACGTGACAACCGTTCCCGCTACCATCAACACCGCGCAACCGGCGTAGAGAAATTTGAGAGCCGCATTTCGTGCGTTCATCATGAACGCAACCGCCAGTGGAATCATCGTCACCAGATGCAGCGCCATGTCGTTCGGATTTCCGAACATGCCGCCCAGGTCACCTTCGACCCGATAGCCCTCGATCGTGAAGTTGCCGGCGCGAAAATTGTCGATCGCATTCAGGCTAAGCAGACATCCGACGCCCAACGAAATCCAGATCAATCCCATTAGCCGCAAGTCCGTACGCACCACATTCACCATCACGATGAACATCAGGACGGCTTTGACGAACGAGTCATTGAACGTGGCCCAGCCTTCAGCCGGATCCGTCCCGACCGGGATCGAGATCAACGCGGCCAGCGTCAGCAGCAGAAGAAGATTAACTTCGCGCGGGCGCGCGGTCAGGTTTCCTTCCAGCGCGAACTGCGACGGGATGAAGATGGCGAGCGTCAACAGCGCTGCAATCATCGCCATCGACGAGAATGACGAGAGCGCTGGAAACAGCTCGTAAGGGCGAAAATAGAGGATGAACGTAAAAATGAAGATCCCGATATAGCTAAGAAAATGGCCTCGCTTTACGATCCAGCTATCGGAATTTGCGGCGGGGACGCGGACAGGTGTCGGAACTGCCGTGGCCTTGGAGCTTTGGACCTTGTTCGCTTCTGGTCCGTCTTCTTCGAAGCGAGGAGTTGGGAACTCCTGCGATGGTGGCGCGGCGAAATCGTTCTCGTCAACACGCGACAAAGCTTCCCCGCGTCTGGTCACGGGTTCTATGTCAACGGTCTGTTGATTCCGAAATGACATCGGGGCACTCTTCGGAATGGTTTTGGCCGCACAAAATTGGCGGCAAACACGTGGCGAGTGCTTTCTCTAAACCGACCGGTGTCGGCTCGGGGCAATCCGGCCGCAACAGGTCGGTGAACTCAGCAAACTAAGATTCCAACACTCTTCAGTCACTGTAGGAAAGTGCGACGACAGCAGTCAAGCGGGTTGGAATTGGCCGGCAATTAACAGAATTCGGCTGGCAGATGGAAACCAGCACTTCTGATCGCCACTGCCAGCTATTCCTAGACCGCCACGCTTTCCTGATCGCCGACGATTACACGAACGCGTTCGCGCAAAGCCATCTCAAAACGGCGAGCTTCTTCGATCTCGCCAAACGCCAACGCGCGAAGCTCCTGTTCAATTCGACGACGATAATCCGAGACCAGCGAGTCGGAGACTCCGAGAGTCGCAGCAACTTCCAGCTGTGTCCCATGTTCCTGACTAAGATAACAATGCCAGAGCACGCCGAGCATGCGGTTGTACTGCTTTACCTTGCCGCGAACCGACGTCTGCAGGCCTTTGAGAAAGCGGTCAACGTAGCCGGCTGCCTCCTGTTCAGATTCACGCCGCAGCAAACCTTCTTCCGGCGTATCGCATTCGTCAACCGGTTCGTAGCGATTGCCCGACTCGTCTCCGTCGTCACCGGCATTGAGCGGAACCAGGTAGATATCCATCACCGGCAGGCGCGACATCACCAGACTGCGCAGTGTTCGCACATCAACCGGCGCGTCAGCGGCATCGAGCACGGAAATTATCAAATCTTCCAGATCGGAATTGCTGATCACAATCTGCGAGTCTCCGGTGCAACCGACCAATCGCGTGTCGCGTTGGCGAACCGGAATCATCTGGATTCGCTGTTCAAGCTCGGGCATCTCTCGACCAGATTTATTGTCAGCCCACTCGCTTAACCCATAAACGCGGTCTGCCAAACGTCGGTGCGGCTCGTCATCAATTCCGGAAGTATCGAATCTGCGAAAGTTTGCGCTGGACTGAATCAGTGTCGAGATGCGACGTGCCAGGCGGTACGATTCCGGGTGTCGTTTCCGTAATTCCGCGGTCAACAGATTAGTCAACTCAATCTGTCCGATCTCGCATTCGATCTCGGAATCCGTCATTTCCGTGTCGATGTAATGCTGGAAACGACCCTTGCTCAAAAGCTGGACAAACAATTCCTGCGTTAGGTCTGTGTATGCGTTATGCGCGCCTTCTTCGACCAGCAGGCCGGCGCTTTTCGAAGCGCGCACCAGCGGATGATGACAAACCAGCCGATGCAACTCCGTCCACAAGCGGCTTACATCCGAGCAGCGCAGGCTCTCCACCCAGTGGTTGCCACGCGATGCGCGTTCGGACTCACGGCGTTTGAGCGAACGCGGCTGCTCTTTGATAGCGCTCATCATGGAACCTTTCGGATTGTTGTGGCTAGTAGTTTTCACGGTATTAAGGATTCACTGGATGCGACCCTGCGCGAATCGTGTTACCCGACACAATCAGTGTGTGCTTCCCCCCGCGTTCTGATGAAATTTTGTGCGACAAAGTGTTCGCAAGACCCCGGCAGGTTATTGGTGAGAGCGATGGTTAGCGGGTACTTCGGATTCATATAACTGCTTGGCACTGCTGGATGCGAAACAGGCAGCTCTTTTGCACTAAAGTTGGAAGAACGCTCGTGTCACTCAAACGACTCGCACGGCGTTCTGCCGAGAAATCGAACGGCGTCGCAAAATCAGGCTACAGATGACGCTCGCCCAGGGAATGGTGAAAGGTGCGGCGGGTCTCTGGCGATTACTTACATTTGGAGTGCCCAGGATTCAGGAGCGACGATTTAGTTCACCTCTTACCCAGCGGAGTGCCGAACTTGGCTCCGCCTGCTTTACTTGGTCTTTCCTTTTATAGTCCGCGCCTGAAGATGACCGCAAAGGGGATCGGGCGCGGTCAACCTGGAAAGGGTGTCAAGGAGTCCGGGCCTCCTTGGATGACGAAAAGATGTTATCAGCAAAAGAAATTTTGAGCAACATCTTTTTACACAAGGGCTAATTATTGAAATAACTTAGATAAAAAACCTTTGGTGATCCGTAAACTTGTGGAAGGCTGACCCTATTGTCCCTTTATTTTTGATGAACAGCCGAAGCGCCGACTCAGGGAAATCAAATTGCGGCTCGTTATCCTGCTCTTGCCCCTTGGCCTCGTCACCCTGTCAGCCAGTGGCCCTTCGGGTCCTTTTGCGCGTGAGCCGTAATGTTCCTGACATGCTTGCAGGTAACCGATCCTTTAAGGGGACTTTATGAGAACCAGTTGCGTGACCTCTTTTTGTAAACAGGCGAGTTGCCCTTCAGCGGAGACGTTGCTTTCGTATCGCACGAATGATTTAGTCGGTGCGCACGAGGCGCGCGTGGCTAGACACCTGGCGGGATGCGATTTCTGTTGTGCCGAAATTCAATTGCTGGCCGAATGTCCGCGGGTAGATGAATGTGAATCCGAAGTGGCGGAGATTCCGTTAGCGTTGCTCCGCCTGGCCAAAGAAATTCTATCCGGAAGCCTTCTGACTGCGGAAACCTTTACGGGCAGCATCTACGAGAAGGAACGTCTGACGCTCACCGACGCCTAGTTCGTAATCCGTTTGCCCACTCAGGCAATCTACCGCGACTTCAGCCTAATCACCGTTGTCGTTCCCAAGTGTACCATCGTAGCTCTCGCCGCAAAGCTTTCAAATCATATAAGCTCGCTTCTAAGCGTATGTCCAAGTGCAGAAATATCAACCCAGTTCGAATTGTGTTCATTCTCAGGTAGTGTATCCAACATTCTTCAACGCTTATAAGTTTTCTCACGTCTAAGTGCGCTAGGCTAAAGTCACCCTCAAACAAGGCGTGAGGCGGTAGGATAATATTCACTTCCCGCCACGCTCTAACACTCTCTACGATGGTACTGAAAACATCACTCCCGACTGGCCCTGGAAAAGCACCCTTTACTACAAATCGATATGTTTTTACCTTGGCGCTGAACCATCTCTTTTCTAACAAGTACTCTTCGGCACTCATTCGCTCATGGTTGTCTCACAATCGGCGGTCCCTAATTTTAATGCCGAAAGCATCAAACACAGTTCTGGTAGGATTGATGTCGTCAATCGATGCTATGGCCATGACCAATATTCTTTGGAGTCCGAAATTTCGTAATTATTTCTAGAAATTATTGTGCAGAAAGAATTTGACTGTGTCACTACTTGGGTCTATAGTGCGCATCTTAATAAAGTATGAGGCGCGAAGAGCAGAGGTCTCTCGCGCAATTTTTTCTTTGCGAGGAATTGTGTGTTTACGGAACGGAGTGTGCCTGGTTTCGTTTAAGGCATAGGTTATGAGCCGGTTTAGGTCGGTAGATTGTTTGTTTAAATGTTTTTAATTGCTGACAGTAAGGTATGTTATATTATCGGTGAGGGTCCAGCGGCCTGTACCAAAGGCTGTTCCAAAATGATCGCAGAGTGTAGTTTTGTTGACACCGCTGAAGTAAACAGATCGCTTCAACCCCTCTCCTCATCCACCATTGAGTCAAAGGAGAATTTGTAATGCCTGGCCACAACTCTGCCACTCAAAATTCTGCATTAACTAAGAAGGCAAGTAAACCGATGCGTGAAAAAGGGCCATTACCCGCAGGAGGAAGGTCTGTGCCTGACGAGGAAGAGTTATCCGCGTACATCGAAAACGGAAACAAACTTCGGAGTGAATTATTAGTTAATCATGCTGCGATGAATGTCGCTAAACAAGAATACGTTTCCGATTACAAGCGGCGACGTTCTTAGTACTAAGGCGAATACCTCATTGCTACTTCTCGAGCAGGGTGTCTTTCCTGCTCTGAACCCATGCTTTACGGTGTGGGTTCTTTCTTGTGGGGCGACCTCACTATGACCACGATCATTGTAGAAGGAATGGGTGACATAGTAACTAAGCCATTTGGTTATGCTCGCGCATTAGAAAAGCTGAAAATTGATGACCCTAACCTTCGCGTCATTTTCACGGACGTCAAGGAATTTTGGACAAGGTCATCCGACCCAAAAATATATTTGGAGCGTGAAGCGGCTCTTACTCAGCTTTCGAAATGGGGCGCTGAGTTTTTGGATAAGTCGGCATCGAATCCTGAAGATTTAAAAAAATACAAGGCGCTGCAGAATGCCAGCGTGGATGCAGTATTTATCGCCACGCCGGATAGACTCCACATCACTACCGCCCAATATTGGCTGACCGGAAATTGCAAGAGAATCTTTATCGAGAAACCTCTAACAAATGATAAAGCGGAGGCTGACAAGTGGCTTTCTAACTTGCAAGAGGAAGATCTCGGACGGCTGATAGCGTTTGATCACTACCTAGCCAAGGTTCATGCACATTTTCAATACGATAAACACATACAGATGATTTGGCGAAGTACTGGTCGACCGCGGGATTTCCGATTTTATTTCCTTGAGGACCACAGTGGGACTGATAGAAACTATCTTAAAGAAGTGGCCCGGAAAGGGCGTACTGATCGCAACGGGCCTATAGAAAATGAAGGCCGAACGGATTCACTTCAAGAGGGGCTCATTCTGGATTTGATGCCGCACATTCTGGCAATTCTCATCTACTTTGGTGATCCAGAAACGGTAGAGGTTACAGAGATCAGGGCCGCCAAGTATAGCGGAGTAGATTACGACGATTCTCAGCAAGCTGGAATTAAGCGAGAGACTTTCGCTGCTATTAAGTTTACGTTTCTCGATCACAATGAAAAGAAGATTAATGGCGAGGCGTTTTTGGGAAAAGGGGTTCGAGGATCGAAGCGATATCCGAAGATGGACGGCAACGTTAAAGTGCTGGAGATATCAGGACTGTCACGCAATCGAAAAGGCCGCATTGAGTTCGATTTTAATAATAGTGTGGCTACTCAGATTACATCTAAAGACGAACTGCCTGAGCCAATTCTTGATCTGGAACATGACCCCTATTATTACTTGGTCAGGGAAGTCGTCTTTAAGAAGTTGTATCGCGGTACAGCACTTGGCATGCCCGTGAAAACCGGAGGACTGATCCTCACAAAGATCATTACAGAAATAACATCGCGAATTCGAGGCGAGAACCTGCAGTTATACAAGCTAGGTAATAAAGAAGGCCGGCTCCCGCCGCTGCTTGAAGACTTGCTGAAAGACGGTGCCAATGAAATTTATCCTGTCTAAGCGCAATGAGCGGTTCTGCGTTGGGAAACGTGGTGCCATTTGACTCGACTCTTTCTCTCCTAGTTTGATTCACCATAGAGCTCAGCGATTTCCTTGCTATATCGCTCGTCAATCACACGGCGTTTTACTTTCAAAGTCGGGGTCAACTCACCGCTATCGATCGTAAATTCATTCGGCAACAGCACTATTCGGCGAACACGTTCGTAATCATGAAGTTCACGAGTTAGCGCGGCCACATCCCGCTGGACTATCTTCACAGCTTCCGGATTAACACTGAGCTCTTTGTGCGCTTTTGGCGCCGCGGCACCTGTTTCTTCGACGGCCGATGCCAGGGCTTCCCAATCAGGCACGATCAGCGCAGCCGGCTGTTTGCGCCCGGCGCCGATGACTACCACCTGATTTACGAACTCGCTCTGCTTAATCAGGCTTTCTACAAATTGCGGCGCAACGTATTTGCCATTGGACAACTTGAACAAGTCCTTCTTGCGATCGGTGATGTACAAATGTCCGCCGTCGTCCATTCGACCGACGTCGCCGGTATGAAACCATCCATTGCTCATTACCGCGGCTGTATCGTCTGAATGGTTGTAGTAGCCGCGCATGATGTTTGGCCCACGCACCAGGATCTCGCCGTCTTCCGCGATCTTCACGTCGATGCCGGGAAACGGCAGACCGACCGAACCGACTCGATTGTCATCAGGCCGATTCGCAGAAACGATGCAGGTCTCGGTCATTCCGTAACCCTGCAGGATAGGAATTCCGGCGGCCATGAACGCGTATGAGAGCGCCGGAGAAAGCGGC
Organism: Pyrinomonadaceae bacterium; assembly: GCA_963702045.1. Lineage (GTDB taxonomy): Bacteria > Acidobacteriota > Blastocatellia > Pyrinomonadales > Pyrinomonadaceae > JACMLC01. The sequence goes on along the minus strand of OY969701.1, from coordinate 432,041 downwards.
GCTCCGCCGGAAACAAAAAACCTAAGCCGGCCGCCGATGCCCTCGCGCCATTTCGAGAAGACCAGGCTGTTCGCGATCATCTGCTGAATCTCCAACAACGGCGGAATTCGATCGCGTTTGTCTTTCAGCTCGGCGAAACGCTGGCCGACCTGCATCGCCCATGTGAACAGTCTTGTCTTCCATCCACCTGCGCTGGTCCCCTTCTTAACGATCTTGTGATAGACCTTTTCGAAAAGACGAGGCACCGCGGTCATGATCGTCGGTCGAACTTCCTTCAAATGCTCGCCAACCTGATCGAACGACGGCGAGTAATAAACAGACACACCGTTGTAGCAGAAGACATAGAAAACCGTTCGCTCGAAAATGTGCGATAGCGGCAAGACAGACAGCGCCACATCCTTGTCAAGAATCGGAAGCACGCTCGAAATCGAAATAATGTCCGACACGAAGTTGTCGTGCGTCAGCATCACGCCCTTCGGTTCGCCTGTAGTTCCGGACGTGTAAATGATGGTGGCCAGGTCGTCGTGGTGCGCGGCGCTCATCAATTCCTGAAATCGCTCGGGGTCGTCGCGATCCAGCGCCTCCCCACGCCTCTCGAGTTCTTCCAGCGTCATGGCCTGCTCGATGCCCGGCGCTGCTTCGGGATCGAAGAAGATCAAATGCTCGAGCGGCTCGACGCCTTCTATTCCAGGAAGCGCGTGCTTGAAAACTTTCCGTCCTGAAACGAAAAGAGCGACTGCGCCCGAATCCTCGAGTATGTAGCGAACCTGATCGACCGCTTGCGTGGTGTAGATCGGAACGTTCACCGCGCGCAAGCTCAGGATTGCCAGGTCCGTGATCGACCACTCGGGACGGTTTTCGGAAAGAATCGCCACGCGATCACCGGCCTTGATCCCGATATCCGCTAGCCCAAGCGCGATATATCGAACTCGATCAATAAATTTGGCGGCGGGAATGTGTGCCCATTCATCACCCTTCCGTTGGTTCAGCGCGTCGGGTTTGCCGTGAACACGAATCGCCTCCAGGCACAGCGCCGGAAGCGTAGTCGGCTTTGATCCATTCGTCTGTGTTGACATAGATCGATTAAGAATCTGAAGGTGAAACGTCGTCCTGTAAACGCGCGTCGTTCGCAGCCAAAGCACTCCCGGGCTTGAGCGCAAGCGTACAGCGCGACACGCTGATCAATCTATTCTTTTCGTCCTTGATTTCAATTCCCCACACGCTCATCTGCCTGCCGAGATAAACCGGGCGCGCTTCGGCAGTGACCGTTCCCTTCGAAACACTGCGAAGATGATTGGCATTTATCTCGATACCGACTGGAGTAAAGCGGGCCAAATCCGTGTTCAGCGCCGCGCCGATCGATGCAGCAGTCTCAGCCAACACGACCGAGACGCCGCCGTGAAGCAGTCCCGTGTATTGATGAACTCGTGCCTCGACCGGCATCGAGAGTACGACCAACTCCGGCTCCGCGGACTCGATCGTGATCTTGAGAGTCTCGAGAACGGTGTGCTTCCCTCCGCTCTGTAACGAATTCAGTATGCTGGACATGATTGGTCAGACGATTCAGCGGCGTCCGCGACCTTCTCCCCTAATATCCTGCCACCACCGGGCAAAACCGGATTGAGTCATACCGTCGTCGTATTCGAAAACTTCTTCGAAATCGTCGTCGGGATCGACCACCACTACACCGCGCTCGGACGCAGGCAGTATTGCGTCCGGCGGAAGGTCCCGCGTCAATCTACGTCGCCGCCGTCGTCGAATAACACGTTCGACTCGTCCGTTGACCGTCGCCAATCCAGCGAATGTCAAAAACAGCAGCGCGTTGGAAGTCGTGTGCAAAGTGAAATCAAAAATGCTGTGGACGAGTACGGCGAAGCAGCCCGCTAACGCTCCGGTCGCGACTCCGCTGCGAAACACGTCCTGGCTTCGCGTCCGCCGCAAACCGATGCGAAACAACAGCACGATGAAAATCAGACCGAGAATCGCGCCAACGATTCCGGTGTCGGCCAGGACCTGAAGGTAATCGTTGTGCGCCTGCTCAGGTCGATTCATTCCGTTGCGCGAATCAAACGGCGTGTAGGCTACTCCGAAAGCGCCGAGTCCCGCGCCCAGCACCGGATTCGTTTTGATGATTTGAAGCGTGACGCTCCAAATCTGCGTTCGACCGGTGGTTGGATCGCTGGCATTTACCGAATCCAGAAAGCGGCTTAACGAAGATTCCCCGCCGATCAGAACGACGCCCACCAAAATCGCGAGCAGCAACGCCATCGCCAATCCCACTCGCTGAAATATCCGTCGAGCTCTGAACTGGCCCTGCGTTGACATTCCGTCGATCTTTGTCCTGAAACCCGTCAAAACGACCAGAAAAAAGACCGTCGCGAAAAAGCTGACCATGCCACCGCGCGACCCGCTCATCAACAGCGCGACGCCCATCATCGCAATCGCGGTCAGATAAAGCAGGCGCTTCTCGCGTTCGATCGCGCTTGTGAACATCAACCCGAGCGGTAACGCCAGCGTCATTTCCATGTAGCCGGCAAAGTTGTGGCGATTTACAAACGGACCAAACGGCGTAGCCAGCCTCGGCTCGAGGATGCCGTAAATTTTTGTCGGGCTGATCAGCGACTGAATAACCGCAAAGAACGCCAGGCCAAATCCGAAAATGATGATGGTACGAACGATCGCCCGTAAGCGGGCGGGGCTGTCTAAGTACGCAAGGAGCGCGGCGAAGTAAATTAAGAGCGAAACGAGCTGAACAAGTACCAGCCGTGTCGAGTATGGATCGAGCGAAATTGCACGCGAGACCGATCCCGACAACGCGCCGCCCGGATCACTTGCGCTTCCGAATGGCAGAAGCTGAATCAATCCGATGACGATTAATCCGGCAATGGGCAACTGCAATGGGTTGCGATTGATTCGCAACTTGCCGCTTCGCCATGCGTCCACCGCCCACGCGATGACAATCGCCACCGCGCCGACTTCGAACAATCCCAGCGCCCAATAATGAACAGTGCCGTAAGCCAGCGTCGTAAGCACGATCGCCAGGCATATGACAAAGAATATCAGGCTGCCGGCCCAGGTCTGCTCAAGTTCAGCGAGCAGCGGCGGTCCCGGCTGAACTGCTGCCGGTTTCGTTTCCGCTTTGTCCGCTTCCAGAGCCTGGCCCGAGGCGTTGGAGATTGAAGTCGTCATACCAAATGGTGCCGAAGATCGGACACACGTCACCGCAAAAAGCCCGGTTGGTCCGCACGTAAATCGCGTCCGATTTATCAGGCGTTAAAAACTCGATCGTGAATGGTTGCCAATCGTTTCTGCCGAGAGAAAACGGCGTGGATGCGCCAAGGATTTTTCCGTCTGAAACATTTGCCACTTCGAACAGCGGCGTTCCTCCGCTCTTCAGATCCTGTGTACGCACGTAGGCTTCAAAGCGATAACGCGTGTTCGGGTCGACCACGATCAGCTGTGAAATATTGTAGTAATTCGGCTTGGAAAATCCGTTAAAGGTTATCCGAAGACTTCGGTTGCCGCTGTGCCGTTGACCGCTGTCCAACGATACTTCCGCCTGATAGACCGGAGCGATCTGCCAACCGAAAATCATCGTTCCCGGCCCCGCGATCGGATTCTCGAAACCCGGATTTGTAAACTGTCCGATTGCGTCAGCGCTGTCCATCCCCAGATCTCGAGCCAGATCAAGCGCGGCGCGATACTGTTTCTTTTCGACCAATGCGGTCAGCAGATTTTCGCCCGTCTTGCGTTGTTCTTTTTTCTCGGCCGGGCTAAGGCTGGTCCATAAACGGACTGCGTCGGCAGCTTGATCACGCCCGGCCAGAAACGCTGCAAGCTGAGCGCGTGTAGCCGCTCCGCTTCCCACTGCTCGTTCAATCGCTGCGAGGTCTTTGTCGTAGACTCTCCACGCGGCTTCAAATATTTGTCCGCGAAAAGCGGTTGGGTGCGAATCCGCTGCCTGCCGCAAGAGTGTAAAAGCTTCTTCCGATCGATCTCCGCGCAGCAACAAGTTCCCCAGATGCCAACGCGGATAGGCATATGAAGGCGCGAGATCCATCGCGCGCCGAAGAGCCTTTTCCCCGCCGGCAATGTCACCGGCCTGCTCGCGAGCACGACCGAGCGCGACCCACATTCGATAATCGCCCGGCGATAACCGCACGGCTTGTTCGTACAGCCGCACCGCTTCCGCCAAATGCGCAGAATCAAAAGTTGAGTTTTCTACCGTGGCTGCGTTTAGGTAAGCGATCGGATCGGACGGCGCCAGTCGGAGCGCGCGGCGGGTCGCTTCAACTCCACCGTCCTCTTCGGCGGAAGCGAATTCCGCCATGGTGTTGCCGATATACCATCGCGTGGCAAACCATCCGCCGATCAGCGCCAACAACACCGGCAACAACAAAAACACGCGCACGATCGGCGCGCGCGTATCGATTAATTTCAATTGAGTCGACGATGCCTGAGACACGTTTGGCTGTATGAACTCCCGAGGAGATAGACCCTATTCTATCGACTGTGACAAATCAAGCTGCTTAATGTCCGACAAGCTTCAGCTTGTCGCTTGAAATCCGCTATCACTCAACTCACGAGAAACTCGCAGTCAGGAAGGGGACCCTGTCCCCGCCTTCAGTCCGTCGCGAATTAACAATAGAGAAAGCCGAGCCAGCGACAAACTGAAGAAAGGTCTGGACACGTGGTCCCAAGTTCAACAACCCGCGAAGCGGGTGACAGAATAAAGCCTGGGGTCGAGCGAGCGAAGCGAGCGTAACCCCAGGATCCGAACCCCAGCTTTTCCGAAGCCCGTGAAACGGGCGACACAACTATTCCATACTCGGAAAGTCTCAATAGTGTCGCCCGCCTTCGCGGGCTCGCGGTCTTGATCCGTCAGTCACCTGGGGTTCCGCTTCGCTCCACCCCAGGCTTTATTCTGTCACCAGCTTCGCTGGTTACGGCTTCGAGTCGTCTAACTTGATAAAGAACGTCCTTTTGTTTGTCGCGGTGTCTCGTTTCACCTCACCTCTCGAGAATCTGACAGATTTCGACAAACTGAAGTTTGTCGGACATCAGGCGAATTCTCGAATGACACCTACAACGTACTGCTGCTGCTCTTCACTCAACTCCGGATAGACCGGCAGCGCCAACGTTTCTTTCGCAGCCCGTTCGGCTTCAGGCATGCTCCCGACGGCGTACTCTAAATAACCAAAGCACTCCTGCAGATGCAGCGGCACGGGATAGTAGATATCCGTTCCGACGTCGTTCTCCTTCAAATGCTCGAACAGTTGATCTCGTCTGGACGTGCGAATGACGTACTGATGATAGATGTGTCGTTTACCCGGACGGACAACGGGCGTCGTGATCTCTTCGCTCAAACCCGCATCGCGGAACAACTCGTCGTAACGAGCAGCCTTTTGCGCGCGGCCGTCCGACCAGTTATCCAGATGCGGCAGCTTCACGCGCAGTATTGCCGCCTGTAACGCATCCAGCCGGCTATTAATTCCTATCACGCGATGGTAGTAGCGGCGTTCTCCGCCATGAACCCGAAGTATTCGAAGTTTCTCCGCCAGCGAATCATCGTTAGTCGTGATCATTCCTGCATCGCCGGCCGCGCCCAGGTTCTTTGACGGATAAAAACTGAAGCAACCGATCGCTCCGATTCCGCCGGCGCGAGCCTCGCCGTCGTCTGCTCCGATCGCCTGCGCCGCGTCTTCCACCACAGGGATGCCATGACGGTTTGCGATGTGGTTGATGGCTTCCATCTCCGCACACTGGCCGTAGAGATGAACCGGCATGATTGCGCGCGTACGCGCAGTGATCGCGGCTTCGATTTTTTCGACATCGATGTTGTAAGTGAGCGGCTCGATGTCGACGAAGACGGGTGTCGCGCCAAGGCGGCTGATCGAGCTCGCGGTAGCAAAAAAAGTGTACGGCGTGGTGATAACTTCGTCACCAGCGCCAACTCCAAGAGCCATCAACGCGAGCAGTAACGCGTCCGAACCGTTGGCGCATCCGATCGCATGACGAACGCGACAGTATTCGGCCAGCTCCTTCTCGAGCTCTTCGACCTCGGAGCCGAGGATGAAATGCTGCGACTCCATCACTCGCTCGATCGCCGCGCGGGTTTCCTCGCGCAGTCCTTCGTACTGCGCCTGAAGATCAAGCAGCGGAACTCTCATTTTTGTTTTTGATGAATCGGAAGGAGCGGTGCTCGCTGTCATCTGCAATGCCTGTTCATTGGATTTCTTTCGGAACGGGCAGCAACTTTACCATAGACGAACGTTGGAGCGCAGGCGGCTCGCCTGCGCTTCATTGGCCTCCACCGCCTATTGCGGAACAAACGCGGCCGGAGTTGCCGTGTCGCCGTTCTGTCCAAAGAACATCGAGAAGAATCCGTCGGTGCTGCGTTGCAAATACCAGGCGCCGGTTGAGGGCCGGAACACACCGATATCGGTTTTTCCATCGGAGTCGTAATCCGTTGCTACGGGGCGATCGTTCGTAGTCCCAAAGAACGTACCGAACAATCCTTGCGTGCTCCGGTTCACATACCACGCGCCGGTCGATGGACGGAAAACAGCCTGATCGAACCGCGTGTCGCCGTCGTAATCGCCCGGCGCCGGCAGGTCGCCGTTCATGCCAAAAACCAACGAATGAAATTGCCCGTTGCTGCTGTTGATGCGATACCACGCGCCGGTTGAGGGACGAAAGACCGCGATGTCCGACTTTCTATCTCCGTCGTAATCCGCCGGAACCGGAATGTCATCCTGTTGACCGAAACTCACAGTGAACATCAGGCCGGTACTCTGGAAGACCCGCCAGACACCTGTAATCGGATTGAAGACCGTGACGTCCGATTTGCCGTCTCCATCGAAATCACCTGGAGCGGGAATATCGAAGAATGATCCCGGAAAAGTGACGGCCTGGCCCCCGCTGCTGTACCGAATATTCCACGAACCATTACCCCGTCGATAAAACGAGAGATCGGCCTTGCGGTCTCCGTCGAAATCTCCGGGCGCGATCATGTCACCAGTGCTGCCGAACTCCGAAGAGAAAAAGCCTAACGAGCTTTGTTGTATGTACCAGAACGCATCCGCCCCCGGTCGAAAGACGGAGACATCAGCTTTGCCGTCTCCATCGAAATCAAAAGAGTTTCTCCCGGTAAACTCAAAAGCACCGATATCCACGTTTCCGATGCGTACCATACCGCGTTGATCCACGGCGACCGCGACCGGCGGATCCGATGCGCCGCAGCCGCCCGAGGTCAACACGCAGTTATTGCCGCCGTTGATTGCCGGCGAGTCAGGCAACAGAGCGTGTGTCATGAACGCGCCGCTGTAATTGCCAAGCGGAGCGAGCCGCGCCGGCTGGTTGCAGATGTCAGCCGCGATACATCCCATACCGTGTTGGCCGGTGCTGGTCGTGTTGCCCAACAGGTTAGTCCCGCTCGAAGTGATAAGTCCGCTCTGAGCTTGTTGAAAATTTATGTCCGGAGTTCCCGCGTTGCTGAAGTTACCCGCGATGATCGAATTGCGCGGTCGAAATTCAGCCTGAAATATCGACACTCCGCCGCCACCTTCCGGAGTCAATACTCCCGTTCCGGTGTTATTCGTAATCGTCGAATTGTTCACACTTGCGATCCCGCGAATGGCATAGATGCCCCCGCCATCGGGTCCGGAATTACCGCTGATCGTCGAGTTAGTGATGTTCACTCGCGTTCCATCAAACCGCACGCCAGCGCCGTGCAGCGTCGCCGTGTTATTCGCGATCGTCGAATTGACAATATTGAGCATCCCGCCTGTCGTCACTGCGTTGTGACCGTGGATTCCGCCTCCGGTATTTCCGATGATTGTTGAGTTGATGACGGTCAGGGTATTCGTGCCTGTGTTCTCTGAAATGATGGCGTGGCCGCCGGTGTTTTGAGTGAAGATACAGTTTGAAATCGTCGCATTTCCGTTTTGGTTGAAAAGGCCGCCGCTGTTTCCGCCGGTGATCGTCACGCCGGCAAGAGCAAAGTTATTGTTCGAGCCGATCGCAAACACGCGGCTCGACGTGTTGCCCGAAATAATCAGCTTGCTCGCTCCGCTTGAATTGGAAATTGATAGCGTTCCACCAGTCGCACTTGAAACAACTTGAATCTGCCCGGTCGTGAGCGTGATCGTGCAAACCGCGCTTGCGTTGCAACCGGGATCGCCCGGAGGAATGTTGAAGTCGATGGTGTCATCCGCCACCGTCGTGTTTGCGCTCGCGACTGCTTGCCTCAGGCTTCCTGCGCCGTCGTCTGTTGTCGTGGTTACAGTGAAGTTTGCGGCTTGCGCTGATTGTGCGCAGAGCAAGACGCAAACTCCGAATAAAATAAGTGCAATCGATTTCATTTAGTTATCCTCTGGGGGCCGAGGCATGGGGGCATTGGCCCGATACGGCAAAGGCGTGACGCAACGGGAAGTAAGAGAGTTATCTCATACAAGCGGCCACTAGGTTCGTACCGACTTTCAATTAAGATTTTTATTCTTCCGGCCGGTTCGAGACCAAACAATGCGGAAGTACCTAACGCGTCCTGCGGCGAAGTATACAGCAGTAGCTCGTCAATGTCCGACAAACTTCAGTTTGTCGCTGACTGTCCAGACATTCAATTCGCTGAAGACAACGACAAACTGAAATTTGTCGGACATCAGGAAAAAGTCACCAGCCGCCCGCCCTCTCTTATCGACTGCTGCGCAGCTTCCAACAACCGCACCACGCGGAGGCCGGCGTGGCCGTCGGTCAACGGCTTTCGCTTTTCCGCAATCGCCGTCAGAAATTCATCGCAGACATAAGTGAGCGCTTCGGTCGAATCAAGCTTTGGCACCCACACGTCGCCTGCGCGATAACTGACCAGTGTTCGATACGCCGCCTCTCGGTCCGACGGATCTTCGGTGCGATTCGCGGTTACGCCTTTATCGTAGATTCGAATCTTTTCCGTAGGCTCGATGTCGTCGTAAACGATCATCTTTTGGCTGCCGGCCAAAAGCGTGCGACGAATCTTAACCGGCGCCAGCCAGTTAAAATGAAAGTGGGCGATGAAGTCGTCAGCGAACGCAAGCACAACGTATGCGATGTTCTCGACGCCGGGTTCGATGTGACAACTGCCGATCGCGCTGACACCGAACGGCTGCTTGCCGATGATGAAGTCCATGATCGAAAGATCGTGCGGCGCCAGGTCCCACACTACGTTGATGTCGCGTTGAAAGAGCCCGAGGTTTATCCGCACCGAATCAAAGTAAAGCAGATCGCCCAGCTCTCCGCTCTCGACAACCTCTTTTATCTTTCGCACCGCGCCGGTGTAGATGAAGGTGTGATCGACCATCAACGCCAAGCCGTTTTGCTCGGCGGTTTCGATCAACTCCTCGGCTTCGCGCACGCTTGAAGTGAGCGGCTTTTCGATCAGCACGTGCTTGCCGGCCAGCAACGCTTCATTCGCAAATTGAAAGTGAGTCGCAACCGGAGTCGCGATGACGATCGCGTCAAGCTGCGGGTCTGCCAGCAGAGCTTTGTAATCGGTTGAAGTTTTGGCGGCCGGGTATCGCCGTCCGAGCGAACGCAATCGGGATTCGTCTACGTCGCACATCCAGCGCAGCTCCGCACGTTCGTTCTCCGCGAAGTTGCGCAGCAGATTCGGCCCCCAGTATCCGCAGCCGATCACTCCGATGGTTGTGGGTTTAGTCATTAGCTAATTTGGAGCGCAGGCGGCTCGTTGGAGCGCAGGCGGCTCGCGCTCCTTCGCCGTGTCCCAGAATGGCAGACACCACCTCTTCAATCTGAGAATCCGTCAGCTCCGGAAACATCGGCAGCGACAGCACACGTCTCGCCTGGCTTTCGGATTCTGGAAAGTCTCCGACCTTGTGTCCCAGGAAAGCATATGCCGGCTGCAAATGGATCGGGATCGGGTAATGAATTCCAGTCTGAATCTCGGCCTCGTTCAGCGAAGTCTGCAACGCGTCGCGATCGTCCGTCTGTACCACATAAAGGTGATACACATGTCTCGCGTAATCCATCTCGCGCGGCAACCTCAAACCGGTCTGACTCAACAGCTCGTCATAACGCGCCGCGTGTTCGCGACGCAGATCGTTCCAACGATCCAGATGCTTCAGCTTTACGCCCAAGACCGCGCCCTGAATTCCTTCAAGCCGAAAGTTGTATCCGATTATTTCGTGATGATACTTCCGTTCTGATCCGTGATCGCGCAACAAACGCAGATGCCGGGCTACCTCTTCGTCATTCGTTACAACAGCTCCGCCTTCGCCGTAAGCGCCGAGGTTCTTTCCGGGATAGAAACTGAAACAACCGGCACGCCCGAGCGCGCCGACTGGTTTTCCTTTGTACAGACTTCCGTGTGCTTGCGCCGCGTCTTCGATGACTACCAGGTTGTGACGCTCGGCGGCGATCGCTAATATCGGATCGAGGTCCGCCGATTGGCCGTACAAGTGAACCGGCATGATCGCGCGAGTGCGGTCGGTTATCGCCGCCTCGATCTTGTCTACATCGATCGTGTACGAGCGCGCGTCAGCGTCGACAAACACCGGGGTCGCGCCTGCGGTCGAAACACCCTCGGCCGTCGCAAAGAAAGTATTGGCCGGGACGATGACTTCGTCGCCGGACCCGATTCCGCAAGCGGTGACGGCTAATTGGACCGCGGCTGTTCCGTTGCTGACACCGACGCAGAATTTTGCGCCAACGTATTCGGCGAACGCAGATTCAAACGCCTCGACCTCGCGCCCGAGGATAAACGAGGTGTTATCAAGCACGCGCTGAATCGCAGCATCGACTTCCTGCTTGATCGAAAGATATTGGGATTTTAGGTCAACGAAAGGAAGCATGGTTGGGGCGGAGAATACAGAAGACAGAAGTCAGGAGTCAGGTTAAAACTCAACCAGCGTTTTCTCCTGACTCCTGACTTCTGACTTCTGTCTCCTGTTTCCTAATCTCTTTTGCCGGATTTCCAGCGACGGTCGTATTCGCGGGAACATTCTTCGTAACCACCGAGCCCGCGCCGACGATTGCGCGCTCGCCGATTTCCACGTTTCCCAGGATCGTAGCGCCGGTGCCGATGCTGGCACCGCGGCGTACGACGGTTGGGAGAACGGTCCAATCAGCTTCGGTCTGTAGTTCGCCGCCTTCGCCCGTGGCTCGCGGAAACTTGTCGTTAATAAAATTCACTCCGTGGCCCACGAAGACCTCGTCTTCGATGGTGACGCCTTCGCAGATAAACGTGTGGCTCGAGATTTTGCAATTGCTACCAACACGAGCGCCCTTTTGGATCTCAACGAACGAACCGATCTTTGTTCCATCTCCAATTTCGCAGCCGTACAGGTTTACGAAATTGTAGACGGCGACGTCGCGTCCAAGTTTGACATCATCCGCGATCAGACAGAACCGGCCTCTCATAAGCGCGAGATGATAACAGAGAGTTACACTTGACTGTAACTGACCTGTGAGAACCGCCATTCAAAACTCCGTACTTGGCAGACAACATAACCAGACGCAGTCAGGAAGGAGACCCTGTCCCCGCCTAACATTCTTGACTTTCAAGGAGGGACCAATGACAACTTGTATTTGGCAGTAAAAACTTGTGTGTGTTTGTTAGTTGGCGGGGACAGGGTCCCCTTCCTGACTGCGTTTGGGAATGTTGTGTTGTCACTTCGGAACTTGAGCAGCTTTTGAAACCGGGGCCGGGCGCCATGCTATCATCCGTTCAAATGCGATCTTGTTAATCGCGCGAATCCAGCAACGATGTTGTATCTGTCTCAAGTATTGGGTCGGCCCATACGCGACCTCGAAGGCGAGCGTGTGGCCACGATCAAAGACGTAATTGTTCGTCTCGGCGAGGGCGACCACCCGCCGGTGACGGGCGTTGTCGCGCGTTACCGCCGCCGCGACTTCTTCATGCCGCGGTGGCGGATCTCGGAATTCAACGAGCAGGGCGCACGATTGAATGCGGACATTTTGGACCTGCGTCCGTTCGCGCGGCGCGAAAGCGAGGTCCTGCTGGCGCGCGATGTTTTGGATAAGCAGTTGATCGACGTCGATGGAAAGCGTGTGGTGCGCGTCAACGATGTCCAGTTGATTGAAGCCGCGAACGAATGGCGTGTGACGGGCGCCGATGTCAGCCTGCAGGGGCTGTGGCGACGGCTGGCGCCGCACAATTTCGTCGGCACCAAACGCGCGGTTGAAGTAATCGATTGGGCTGACGTCGGCTATCTGGCAACGGACGCGGCGACTGTTCAGCTCAAATCTTCGCGCGACAAACTCGCGCGGCTTCACCCGGTCGAAATAGCTCGTCTGGCCGAGGCGCTTTCGTACCATCACGGTTCGGATATCGTCGAATCGCTCGATGACGAAACCGCTGCCGAGACTTTGGAAGAGATGTCGGCCGAGGACCAGGCGCGCATCATCGGCGATATGGATGAAGAACGCGCGGCGGATATTCTGGAGCACATGTCACCGGACGAAGCCGCGGATGTGCTGGGCGACTTGCCGGAAGAGAAAGCGGAAGACTTGCTCAACCGGATGGAAGAAGAAGAGCAAGCGGATGTGGTCGAGCTGCTTCCCTACGAAGACGACACGGCCGGCGGGTTGATGACGACGGAATTCGTGACGCTTCCGCGCGAGTTGACCGTCGGCGAAGCTCTGGCGCGTCTGCGTGAGATGGCGGAAACGCCAAACATGATCTACTACCTTTACGTGGTCGAGCAGGAAGAGTCCTGGAAGTTATGCGGAGTGATCGCGCTGCGCAGTCTGATTTTGGCAGAGCCGGAAGCACCGCTTTCGCATGTAATGCGTCATGAGTTTCAGACAGCGCATCCGGACGATGCCGCGCGCGACGTGGCGGAGAAAATAGCCGAGTACAATCTTCTTGCATTGCCGGTGTTGGACGAAGGCGGCGAGATCCTGGGCATCATTACTGTCGACGATGCGATGGAGATGCTGTTGCCAAAAGGATGGCGACAACGGCTGCCCCGATTGTTTGGATAAAGATTCTGTTGGTTTTTTCGATTTCGGATTGTGGATTTCGGATTGGAATCGCGTCGCACAAAAATCTTTAATAATGGCGAAATTGGAATCGTGAGTTGGGCAAATCCGCAATCCGAAATCTAAAATCCGCAATTTATGGACGGAGACCCTCCAAGTGACAGAGCCCCGAGCAGCGGTAAGTACCGCCGGACGTCGACTTTTGCGGCGCGGAGCTCGTGGTGTGCGCAGAACGATCGCCCGGCGAAGAGGCCTGCTGGCCTATCTTGCGGTCCTTGGCCCAGGCATCGTCGCGGCGAACGCCGGCAATGATGCCAGCGGAATCGCCACCTATTCCTCAGTCGGCGCAACCTTCGGCTACAAACTCATCTGGGCCCTGATCCCGATCATGTTAAGCCTGGCGATCGTGCAGGAAATGTGCGCGCGCATGGGCGTTGTCACCGGCAAAGGCCTTGCCGATTTGATCCGCGAGCAATTCGGTGTGCGATGGACTGCGGTAGTGATGCTGGCGCTGCTGATCGCAAACAGCGGCGTGATCGTGTCCGAATTTGTCGGTATCGCAGCGGCGTCCGAGCTCTTTGGAATTCCCCGATTCGTCTCGGTGCCGCTCGCCGCCCTGGGAGTTTGGTGGCTGGTGGTGAAGGGTTCGCACAAAGCCGTCGAACGCGTCTTTCTGGCTATGTCGCTCGTTTTCGTTTGCTACATCGCATCTGCGTTTCTGGCTCGACCGGATTGGGGCGAAGTTGGAAAAAACCTGGTCAAGCCCAGTTTCAGTCTGGATCCAACCTATCTCTTCATGATGATCGCGTTGATCGGAACCAGCATTACTCCGTTCATGCAGATCTTTGTTCAATCTTCAGTGGTCGAGAAAGGCGTCACCCGCGAAGACTACGCGCTGACTCGGGCTGATGTCTGGGTGGGAACGGGATTCGCGATGTTGATCGCGTTCTTCATCATCGTTTCTACGGCAGCGACTCTTCATGTGCGCGGGCTGCGGGTGGACACCGCGGCCGATGCTGCATTGGCGCTGGCGCCGGTCGCCGGACACTATGCAAAGTTGCTTTTTGCGATGGGACTGTTGGGAGCTGCGATGCTCGCGGTTGGCGTGCTTCCGCTGGCGACGGCTTATTCGATCAGCGAAGCGCTGGGATTTGAAAAAGGCGTGTCCAGAAGTTTTCGCGAGGCGCCGATCTTCCTCGGGATATTCACGGCGCTGATCGTTTTCGGAGCGGTGGTGGCGATGATTCCCGGGCTGCCGCAGATTCGATTGCTCCTGGTTACGCAGTTCATAAACGGTCTGTTGTTGCCCGTGATATTGATCGCCGTGCTGCGGCTTGTTAACGACCGCGAAATCATGGGCGACGACGTGAACGGGCCTCTTTACAACATCGCGGCATGGCTGACTACGATTGTTGTGTCGGTCTTGTCGATCCTGCTTTTGCTGGCGACTGTGTTTCCGAATCTTCTTCGTTTCAGTTAGAAACGGTTTTGATGATTATCTGGTGCGTCTGTCTTCGGGGCGGAAGCCCGACCGTAAGGGAGGGCGTTTAAGCTTACCATCTGCTCAAGCTTGAGAAGGCTTCGCCGTGGCCAGTAAGGTAAAGAGGATTCCAACCACATTGTTGCTTGAGCGTGGCGGAAGTAGAACGCCCTCCTTTACGGTCCGGCTTCCGCCCCGTCACCACACCACACAGTGACGGCGCTACCGCGGCGCTGATTCCGCTCGCCAACGTCGCCTCAAAAATGGTAAAAACTTGACGCACTCGTTGTTTGTTTCCCGTTCCTTTTAAGCACGATTGTCACGCGTCGCCGCGAAAAGACGACCGCAAAAATCGCCCATGCCAGTCTCCCGATTCAAGAAAAATCTAACCATCTTTTTGATCATGACAGCGCTGCTGATCCTGGCGCTGGTGCTCGTCTACTCGTTTGAACCGGACTTGCGCGCTTACTTTGTCGATCGTGTAAGCGAGACGCGAATGCACGATGCGGCCGGATCGTCGTTCGACAACGTTTTCAGAGTGACGAAGTTGGTCCTGTGGATGCTTCTGATCGTAGTTTGGGTCAGGGCCATCAATTCGCTGGTATTCGGACTTGGCTACCGCTGGCGACGAGGCTACGAAGCCTCGAGCCTGATGCGAAACACGTTTTCGATCGTCATTTACATCATTGTCTTTGCGATTCTCTTCAAGCGCTTCTATCCAGGCACGGATCTGGGCGCGCTGTTCACTACCTCCGCTATTTTCGGTGTGATTATCGGTTTGGCTTTGCAGGACACTTTGGGAAATCTGTTCGCCGGCATTTCGCTCCAGGCTGACAAACCTTTTCAAGTGGGTGACGTCATTACGTTAGGGCAATGGACCGGGGTGGTGGAAAGCGTTACCTGGCGCGGGATCAAGATTCGCACTTTTGCAAACCACATCGTACTGCTCAGCAACACCAGCGTGGGCAAGGAAGCCATCGAAGTCTGTCCGCGCGATAACCTTAACGCGCGGCTCGTCTTCTTTAACACGCTCTACACGGACTCGCCCGCCAAGACGATTCACATCGTCCGCGAGGCGGTGCGCGAAGCAGACAACGTTTCGCAGAAGATCCGTCCGATAGTTCGAATCAGGAACTTTAACGACAGCTCGGTTGATTACGAAGTTAAGTACTGGTTGGACGATTACGCAAAATATAACGACACCGACGCGCTGGTTCGCCAGCGAATTTGGTATGCCTTCCGTCGCGCCGGAATCAATTTCGCATTCCCGACACGAACGATGATCGTCGAGCGAAAGAGTAAAGGCGACGGGATGCGCGCGGACGGCAGCGAGTTCATCGAACGTCTGAATGCCGTAGACATTTTCGCGCCGCTGTCCGCCGAAGAGACCGCGCGACTCGCGAAGAATTCGGTTCGTCGCGTATTCGCGCCGGGCGAGACGGTCATACGTGCGGGCGATGAAGGCTCGAGCATGTTTGTGGTGCACGAAGGCAAAGTTAAGGTCCAGATAAATGACAACGGTAAGCCGCGCACGGTGACCGTGCTGAACGAAGGCGACTTCTTTGGCGAGATGGCGCTCTTCACCGGCGAGCCACGCACTGCGAACGTAGTCGCGGCCGAAGAGACTGAAGTTTTAGAGATTGGGTTTCAGGCGATGAAGCACCTGTTCGACACTAACCCCGACCTGGTGGAAGCTCTCAGCCACACGATCGCCGAACGCCGCGCAGACCTGAAGGCGAAAAGCGAAGACGCAACGCCGATCGAAGTCGAGTCCGAAGGAATTCTTTCCGCGGTGAAGAGGTTTTTTGGAATTAGTTAGGAGCGCAGGCTCATTGGAACACGAGCCCGAGGGAGCGCAGGCGGCCCGCCTGCGCTCCCTCGGCTTGCGCTCCCTCGGCTTGCGCTCCCTCGGCTTGCGCTCCTTCGGCCGGCGTTCTTTACTTCAATTGAAACACATCCACCAGTTTCGGCTTCAGGTTCTTTCCCTCCGCTTCCGGCTTATCAAACGCGATCACAAACGCCGTCAGGTCTTTTTTTCTCAACCGGATCCGAACTACCTGTTTGTAATCTTCAATCCGCGCTGCGCCGCCCACTTCATTGTTATGCCCGTTAAATCCCAACGCGACGGCGAAGTACCAGCTCAGCCACGCCATGCTCAGGACGAATCCCAACACCACAGCCATCACCAGCGAAATCACCATGATGGTTGAAATCAGCCACAGCGGATTGTGATCGTGCGAAGAGTAGAAATGCTGGAGAAAATCCAGCCAGCTCTGCGGAAGAAACGAACTGTAATACTGAGACTCGAACCCGACAATCGCGACAACCTGGGATCGTTGGTGGAACCATGTCGGCAATAACAGGATGACCGCGCCGAATACAAACCACGCCGCCGCCAAAAGCCAGCGCGCCGCCGGCGATTTCCAACGCATTAACCAGACTCCAACTCCCGGAATCGAGATACGCGTCCACGGAATACTGATGCCGGAAAAGAGAGCCACCACCAGCAACGCCAATCCGATCGCTTTCCAATCGCCGATCCGCACCAGCAACAGAGGTGCGGCCAGTTGAAGCACCGCGTGCCAAAGCCCATGCAACGCCATCAGGATCTTGCCCGGCAACCTCTGTAGACTTCCTGCTTCCGAATAACCAACACCGATCAGCGCCAGCAAAAGGCCGAGCACGACTAACGCAAAAATGATGTCTGAAAGTACGTAAGCCAATGGGTAATAACCAAACACCCAAACGCCAAACAACGCGATCAGAACCGCAATCGACATCACGATCGAGAGCGGCACATAGTCGTACTTCGTGCCCATCACAAACTTAATCCGATGCGTCAGCCACTCGGAGTTTTGCACGCTGATCACAACCAGCGCGGACGCGAACGCCAGATGATAGAGGATGAGCAAACTGCAACTGAACGGATGCAAACCTCTCTCCGGGTCCTGCACATCGACCACGTATTGCCAAACACCCGAAACGAAAAGACCGAGCGACGCGAATGTCGCAACGCCGATCGGAATCAGGTCCGTGTACAGAATCGGTAGTTCGTCGAGCGAAGGCGGCTTCGTATCCTCGTCGACCACTATGGGAACCGTGATCAACTGCTTGACGATGTTATTGAGGCGAACGATCGCCCAGATAAGCGGCCCGAAAGAGAGAATCAACAAAGCGGTCGAAATCCAATACTCGCCGGGCAGATAAGCTCCCTTGTAACCCTGCACCGCGTACCAAGACATCGGGAAGCTGCTGTCCGGAACGAACGGCAGATTGAGCGAGAGGAAAAACCAATCGACCACTTCCTTGGTAGTTCGTGGAACCGTCGCAGCGAAGTAGACGATCCACGCTACGATCATTCCAAACAGCCACACGTAGCCTCCGTGCCAAATATTGCGGAGGTCAAAAACTCGCGGCGCGACCGCATTGCGCGAAACATCCGGCGGTGGATAGATCGTCTGCTCTTCCACGCCATCGCTGATCTTCGTGGTGGTCGGGTGATGAAACGCGCCGCCGCCGCCCGCCACGACCGACGCGTAGTTGTCAGCATGAAGCCTGGAATCCGCGAGTTGCCTTGTGTTCGGTCCGTAGTATCGCGCGTAGTGATGAACGTCGCCGGACAAGTCCAGTCGTATCTTCGGAGGAACCACCAGCTCGGGCGGTTCGCAGGCGAGAAACTGTCGTCCCAGTCCCAGCTGTTTAAAAGCCTGCAGAGTCTTGTCGTCTTCCGGCTTGCACCTGCGAAAGACCGTGGTCGGCTCAGGCGTAGCAATGATCAGCTTGCCCGGCAACTCTCCCGTAACCGGATCTTTCAGATTGAAAAAGAATACCTGCTGTCTTAAATCGAGCTCGCTGACTTCCGTATCCAATCCCAGAAACCACCAATCGAAAGGAAGATGGAGCGCGACGTAACTGGATTCCTGAAAACGTTCAAAGCCCGGGATTGTCAGTTGCGGCGATGCGAGTCTGCGTCCATGCTCCGGCGTCGCCGGGCGCCGAAACTGCCGATTGAATCCGTCGATCACATCGTAGTAGTCATGGTTTCCCGGCACCGCAAAGATCGGCCGGGCGGGTTCGGTATCCCAACGCAACAGATTCCCCTGAGAATTCAGCATCGGTTTGCCTTGCGAATCCAGCAGTGGAAGATTTCCATCCTCCATCGGCGTGGAATTCAAGCGATTCGTTTGGCTCAAAAATCCGCGCAGGCTGGTGAACGCCCAACGGAACGGATGCTGGAATCGCTCGCTCAGGGTCGAGTAATCCGAGATGTGATAAGCAGTGTCGCCTCCGACAAAAAGAAACTGACCTCTGGGAAGAAGCGTGGTGTGTTGATCCGAAGCTTCGAACCGCACTTCCGCTTCGTCTGATGACGCAGGAAGCGTGGGATCTGCTGCCGCAAGCGAACCGCCGGTCCACATGTCGTTGAGACAAAGATAGGCCACGTTGTACGTAGCCATCTGACCGTCGCCCGAGTCGGCAATGTAATCAAACCAAAACTCTTCTTCGTCGGTTCCCTCTTTGGCTTTCCAAAACGGAGGCGCCTGCGGATTGGCGTCGAGCGACCTGGCATTGCGGGCCTGCCAGAACGAATCGTTTTCGACTTTCCATTGCCACGCCTTGTCGGTTCGCCGTCGCCAAAACTTTTCGCACTGCACTTTGTCTTTGTACGGATAGACGCGCGGCTTCATCCAGTCGCGCGGATCAAGCTTGCCTTTGAACGCGGTGTAGAGCGCGATCCATTTCAATCCCGCGATTAGATCGCGTCCCACTAACCATGAAACCGGGCGTTTGAACTCATCGGCGGTTTGCGGCTTTGGCAGGAATTCAGAGCTCATGCGGTTTCTCCTCGGGCGCTGCTGTTTCTAAGATAGTTTGAAATCCAGGGTCGCCATGAAAACGAACAGGTTCCCGCGAAGACGCAAAGGCGCAAAGAAATCCACAAAGATAAAGTACAGCTCAACACCTTTGCGCCTTTGCCGGAACCTCCTTTTCCTTATCATTTAACTATGTGATCCGCGATTCGTTCGGACAATGCGCTGATCGTGGCAGAAGGGTTTACCGAGAGAGCCGTGGGAATGATGGCTCCGTCCGAAACGAATAAGTTCGGATAGTTCCAAACTTCGCCGAACTCGTTGACGACGCCCTGTTCTTCGTCGTCAGACATCTCGCGGCGTCTAAGGCTTTCGGCTCACATTTCCTTAACGTGAGGCGAATCTCTGCGAGCCTCGCCAGGATTTTGGAAATTTACCGGGCATAGACCAAAAACACGTCCCATGCCCAACGACCGACTTGCGCGCCCTTCGTATCTCGCACTTTCGCACGATACTTGAACTGATTGCCGTGTTCATCAGTCCGTCTTGATTCTCTGTAATCCAAATCAATCCTGACCACATCCAGCGAGGGCAGCGTGTGCAACTCGCTTGCTTCGGACACTCCGTTGTGATTCACGTCTTGCCACAAACGCAAGCTGGAGAAAATCGAATCTCGATTATCTATCTTGCCATCATCGTTGCCGCCGTTCTGCGGCTTATCGTATTTGGCGAGAGCCAGAAAACCGTTAGGAGAAGTTGATGACGGCTGCTGAGTAGTGCTGCCAAACAATTCTCCTCCATTATCTATGCGACCGTTGCCATGGCGTGCAACAGCGTCGGCTGTAAAATCCGTGGCTGATCCCGCATTCACCCGGCGAGCCCTGTGGCTCTTCGGGACTAGGTTGGCAAGTTTGCTGCGATAACATTGGAAAACATGAAAGTCGTTGGAAGCCCGAATTCAAAACGCGAAAGCTAACTGGTGACGACGAACTGTTCGGCACACGATTGACCGGTTGTTGTTTTGCGGGGAATGTCGTTCGTGTGGTCCGGCACTTCTCGAAGCCACGTCCCCGCTACCCACGCCGTGCCATCGTCAAAATAAATCTCCTCCAGATTTAGTTTTATCAGCTTGATGCTTGAGGCATATTGAAGCTCGCGCAAGGTGGCCTTAACCTGGGCGTGAGAGCCGGAATCGGAAAACTTGATGCTGATTCTTTCGCCCGGTTCGAGCGCCAACGGTTGAATTTTCGAATTACTTGCGCCGAGATCGCGGGGGTGCCGACCGTAAAAGACTTGATGGTAGAAAGGTGGAGGCTTTCCTTCTTCGCCCTGTGGACGCGGAAATAAAAAGCCTGCTCCAACGAAGACGATTTTCTTGTTGTGAGTGTTTTCCAGGACGACTGAGATTGTTTGAAACCATGCTTCATCGCCCGCGAATTTTTGTCCTAACGCAAAATTACCACTGCCCGTCTTTATCTGCATGACTTCCAGGGGAGCAGGTTTGCGCCACAACTTCTCGACAACTCTTTCTTCATCTTGGTTACTTTGCTCTGGCGGTTGTTGGGCAATTCCAGAGAACGGGAACAACGAGGCTGAAATGAGGGTCGTTAAGCATAAACGGCTGCATGCTCGCATGAGGCTCTATCTCCTTTCAAAAGATCTGGATTCAATTGTAAGCGCGAATAATGTGGTCGGCAATCTTCTCGGAGAGCGCGCTGATGGTGGCAGACGGATTGACGGACAAAGCCGTCGGGATGATTGAGCCGTCGGAGACGTAGAGATTCGGGTAGTTCCAGACCTCGCCGTTTTCGTCGACCACGCCTTCGTTCTTGTCGTCGGACATCGGACAGCCGCCCAGCGGATGCGCGGTCAAAAGCTTTTTGAATGGGAAGCTCCACAGAATACTTGTCTTGTATTTACCGCCGATTCCGGCGCTGATCTCTTTCATCGCGCTTTCCATTTCGGCAAACATTTCCTTACTGCGCGCGCTGTTCCAATCGATGTCTATGTTGTCACCGGAAAGGCGCATCTTGCCGTCGGCGGCGTCTGTCCCCATGCCTAGATAAGGCAAAAATCGCGGCGTGACTCCGCCCTGAAAAAGCTTTTCAGCGCCGTCTGTAAATGCGGATGCCTGACTCATCCCGAGAGTTCGCATCAGGTATTTCTTGATGAACAGATGAAGGTTGCGCAGACGATTGGGTACCGACAAACTGCTTTCCAGGTACCAAAGGAACGGATCGGGAAATCCCAGGTCTTCAATGAAGATTCGGTTTTTGGCGGTGGAGTAATCCACTCCGGCGGTGATGCTGGGTCCTGAGCTGGGATCGATATCGCGATTGGATTCCCACGCACCGGCCAATAGGAAATCTCCATTGCCGGAGAACTTAGTTCCCAATGCGGGGCTCAAATTGGGTAACGAGCCGGAGCGTTTACTTCGCAACAGGATTTCGGTCGAACCGAGCGAGCCAGCCGAAACTATCACCTTGCGTCCAACCACCCGGCCGAGTTCGAACTCGCGCGGACGCAGAGCGTCGTAATGTTTGAAATGGACCCGATACCCGCCCGCCCCGCTCCCGGCAACCTGTTCGATCTTTTCCACGCTGTGCAGCGGATAGACCTCCGCGCCCTTCTGTTCCGCCAGCGCGATGTAATTAAGGTCGAGCGTGTTCTTCGCGTGAACGTGACACCCAAGCATGCAGTTGCCGCAATAGACACACGCGTCCTGCGCAATGCCCTGACGATTGGTCTTATTCGGTTCGGTGTTTACGCAGATATCTACCAGGTCGGCTTTGCGGCCCGCTCCTGCGGCGGCGGCTATAAAAGCTTCGGTCCGGTTCGGCATCGCCAGTTCGGGCGGCGCTTTCAGCGGTTTGGCTTCCAGCATATCTTTGGCTTTGTCGTAAAACGGATCGAGCACATCTCGTTTGACTCCCGCCGGCCAGCGCGGATTTTCGAAAATCTCTTTCGGCGTTCGGATGTGTACGTTGAAGTAGACCAGCGAACCGCCGCCCACGCCGCTGGCTTGAAGAACATCGATCTTGCCGAACGCGCGATAATCCAGCAGGCCATAAGTTTTGTCGGTCCAAAACGCGCGCGCCACTTGCCCTGTGGTCCTGGGAAAATCTTTTCGTCCCCAACGCTTTCCGCGCTCGAGAATGCAAACCGAGCGACCTGCCTGCGCCAACCGACAAGCGTTGATGGCTCCGCCAAAGCCGGAGCCGATGATTACCACGTCGTAGACTTCGTTCATTCGATTTTCCTTCACACGTCGCCAGGGGTTGCATGAAACGAACCACGAAATATCCGAACAAAAGAAGAACTAATTCACACGAATCAAAGAGAATGGTTTTTCGTGTGATTTCGTCCTCCGTTTTGTGCTGTTTGGTGGTCCGTCGCCGGTCTTATCCAAACTACACCAGTGTCCGAATCAAGCGACCGTCGTACCGTATCTGTCTCGCATGATTTTTTTGTAGGCCCAGATCAGGATCCATCCGAATACCAGATTGCCTGGAGGCGCGATGAAGAGGCCGATGCGTCCTATCGTGGTCATGCTCTGCGCGACGTACATGTATGTCCAATCGGAAAAGAGCTCGGTCAGACGCACGCCGGCGATCAGGACCAACCACCATGGAGCCTTCTCCCATTTGAAGACGGCAATCGCCTGCAGCACGGTGAACGCAACCCACACCGCACCGGTTCGCTTAAGCAATCCCTGCGGATCAATATATGGCGCGCCGTGAAATGTCATGAACCACGTCTCGGGAAACAGCAGACAAGTGGTCGAAAGGACTATGTCGAGAATGACCAAAAAGACGAGCAGGACATAGATAAAGGTTCTCAATTTCGAGCTGATCATGTTGGGTCCTCCAAAATGTCCGACAAGCTTCAGCTTGTCGTCGGGGTATGGTCGGCGACAAGCTGAAGCTTGTCGGACACAGGCCTAAAGCGACTTCATGTACTCGACCAGCGCCGTCTTGTCTTCCATCGACAAATCGGTTCCCCACAAATGCCCTGTGTTCGAATTGCCGGGGACGCTTATGTCGTAACGGAACCCGCGCTTTTCGGCTTCCGGACCGGTAGTTACAAAACCAACTTTCACCGGATCGTAAAGGTCGTAGCCGCGCCAGAAAAGAATCGGACGCTGCGCGGTTGGCATCAGCAAATCCAGCAACGTGGGAACCGAACCGTTGTGAAGATAAGGCGCGCGCAGCCATACGCCATCCAGCGGCGGCGAAGCATACCCGTTGGTTTTTCTGAAGTGACTAGTTTGCGTCGTGTATCCGCCTGCTCCGCTGTTGTATCGATCCGTCCCGCCCTGCGTCCATGAATCAAGCCGGTGACGATCGGTGCCGATCTCCTCGATCGGGATGACTTGCCCGGTTCGCGGCTGGCCCACCGTGTGACACGACGCGCACTGTTGCGCGAAGATCGCGCTGCCCTTTGTCATCAATTCCTGGTCGACAGGAAACGGAAACTTCGGCGGTTGAAGTTCCATCAGCCAGCCTTTCAACCTCGCAAACTGATCGAAAGGAAGCGACTTCACGCTCGATCCGTCGCCCAACGCCGAGTTGATGAAGACCTCGTCGAGCGAAGTCTGCAATCCGTCCCAATGCAGCGCCATTCCCGCGCGCGCCTTCTGATTCCAAATCGAAGGCATGTCCGAGTTGCCGATCGAATCGTCCATCGGCTGGGCCAGGTGAACGAACTTTTCTCGATTGAACGGATCGACACGTCCGGCGCCCCAACGCGGCCGCACGTCCATCCACGCGTTCTCCTGCTTCTGTTTTAGTAACGCGGTCTTCGTCTGCGGAATGAGTACGTAGCGATAGAGCTGTCGATCAAGCCACGATAGTTTGTAGATTCTGTCTATCTCGTTAAGAACGTTGTCAGCGTTGAAGCGACGGTCGCCGACCGAAGCGTAGAGGAACCGCAGATAGCTCTGGCTGTCGAGTTGATGCGCGGGCGCGGCCAGCGCGAAGTTTGGAATCTCCTGGGTTGGAGAGGTCCTGTACGACGCGGTATGACAGAACGCGCAGCTGATTCCGACCCGTTCGAACCCGATCGTCTTTTTCGTAAACCCGATCGGAAGTTCGCGCCCCTGCTCCCAAACAAATCCGAACGAAGAGTAGCCGCCTGGCCCGGGGAGGTATTCGGGAAACATGCGCGGCAGGACTACCCAAATCCAGTAGGGAATCCCTTCATTATTCTCCGCGCCGATCGAGCCGTATTTGAATTGTTCGTCAAGATTCGCGTAACTGAGCGGGACTTCGCGGAAAAGTTTGTACCACGCGACGGTTCCCACGGCGGCGCCAAGGATAAGAATGATTACGACCAGCCGGAGGATCAGCTTTTTTGTTCTTCTTCGCATGATATGGCTCCTGAAATGTCCGACAAGCTTTTGATGGAGCGCAGGCGGCCCGCCTGCAGTGAGCGCGAAGCGCGAATGGGTTCGAGCCAATCGCAACCTTGAGCGACATCCTGCAGGCGTTAGCGTGCTTACGCATGCTTGCAGGCGAGCCGCCTGCGCTCCAACTGACTTAAAGCTTCTTCATGTACTCGACCAGCGCGGCTTTATCTTCGTCCGACAGATTCGTTCCGTACTCGTGCCCACCGTTTCCGTTTCCCGGCAGCGACGTGTCGTATCGAAAGAACTGTCGCCCGTTCTCCGACGCCACATTGGACACAAACCCCACGTTCTTCTGATCGAACACGTCATAGCCGCGATAGAACTCTTTCGGTCGCTTATCCGACGTATCGAGCAGGTCGCGCAGCGTCGGAACTGATCCGTTGTGCAGGTACGGCGCGCGCAGCCAAATTCCGTCGAGCGGCATGTTTGCGTAACCATTCGTCTTGCGAAAATGCGAGAAGCGCCACGGATATCCGGTGTACAGCAGGTTTTGATTCGTCGCTAACATGTAGGTGTACGAATCGAGCCGATGACGATCGGTACCGATTTCGTCGATCGGTATCACGGTTCCGACGCGCGCGCTGCCAAAAGCATGACAGCTCGCGCAGCTCTGCTGATAAATCGCTTCGCCTTTGCCGGCCAGAGTCTGGTCGATTGAGTACGGATAGGCGGGCGCCTTAAAATCCAACAGCCAGTCTTCGATTCGTTTCAAGCGATCCAGATCGATCGAGGAGGGAGTTACTCCGGCGCCGAGCGCCGCGCTCTTATTTCGCTCCTCAACCGAAGTGTTGTTGCCGTCCCAATGTAACTGCAGGCCTTCGCGCGGTCTCTGATTCCAGATCGACGGATAGTCCGACGTGCCTATGCTCGTGTCCTGGTCCATGGGCCAATGGAACTGAAGAGCTTTGTATGGATTGAACGTGTCGACGCGGCCCGCGCCCCAATCGGGACGACTGTTGATAAACGAAAGCCTGCTTCCCTGTTCGATGAACGCATCTCGCGTCAGCGGAACCGCTGTGCGATAGATGAACCTCTCGATCGGTCCCAGCTTGTGACGTTGCTCGATCGCAGAGATGACGTTGTCCGCCGTGAACCGCGAATCGGACGCCACCGCGGTTAGAAATCGAACGTAGTTCTGAAGCTCGAGCCGGTTGGCCGGCATGCCCGTGATGACTCTTGGCTGGCTTTGCGGAGAATCCCGGACTGTTCCGGTATGACAGACCGCGCAATTCAGACCGACGCGATCAAAGTACACCCGGCGTTTTGAAAATCCGATCGGAAGATCGCGGCCCGGCTCTTCGATAAATCCGAGCGATGCGTAACCCTTCCCCGGAAGCTTTTCCGGAAACATGTCCGGAAGAACTTTGAAGATCCAGTACGGGATTCCGTTGATGGGTTCGCTCCCGATCGAGCCGTATTTGAAGTGCTCGTTTATGTCTGCATAGTCGGTCGGCCGATTTGGATTGAACGCCCAGTAGAGATAAATAGCGATGACAACGAGCACGAGGAATATGACAAAGAGGATGAGCCCGGATCGTTTTCGCTCTTCCCGCTCGACTGGTGTGAATTCAAATTGTTCGTCCATAAAGGGAAGTCCTTAGTTGGGGAGCCTACCGCCCGACAATGTTCAGAGATCTGCGAATAAGTCTACGTCGTACTTTCTTCGTCCCGGAGGGACGCATGAATTTAGGCAGGTCCTTTAGGGCCTGCACAAAGCCAACCGAGCAATTGCGTCCTGTAGGGACGCTTGAAACCGGAAAAAATCAGTCGTCCCTACGGGACGCGAAAACTATCGCCTGCGAACTGCAGGCCCTATAAGGACCTGCCTAAATTCATTCGTCGCTACGCGACGAGGATGATCGCTGCAAACCTAGCTGGTCTCGCCACCATCTTGAATTACTCTTGCCGCCTTGAACTCCTCTTCTTGCGCTCAAACAACTCGTAATCTCTAGCCATTCGCTCTATCGCATCTCTATTTCTTCGCGTCTCGTTGTAAGTATTTAATTTCCCGAAGAAAACCCCGGTTGCCAAAACATATAGAGTTGAAAACAAGGGAATTCCGAACAAAAAACGAAACTGAACCCTCCACCAATTAAGAGTTTCTAAGGCCTGCTTACCCTTCGAAACATCGACATGGTCTTTCAGACTCTCGTATGCGAAGTAAGCGCCAAAGGTCCAGATCAAAATCGGAGTGAATATCGCCCACACAACCAACAAAAGCGGAATCATCACCTTCTCTTTGTAGAAAGCGTAGTCGGTCTTTGCTAAAGCTGGAACTCCACCTATAAGCAAAAGAATCACACCAATAAGAATTGGTTCCCACACGAATTAGAGCTCCTCATACTGAAGTCTGGTCCCAGCTACGCCCCTCCCCCTGCCCCTCCCATGGGGAGAGGAGTAAACACCGACATGATCTCCTTAACCATCCGGTCATAGTCACCGTCGTATCTCGACAGCTCGTAACAACCGAGCGGGTCCGAAATCGCGTGCACCAGACATTTGTTGCAATAGGTGCAGGGCTTTTCCGGCAGGTCGCGACCTGCCTCGAAAACTTTGACCAGATCGTTATTCGCCACCAGCGGCCGTGCGATCGCAACTCCGTCGCAGTAGCTTTCGTTGATCACTTTTCGGATGTACGAAGCCGTCTGGAACCCGCCCGTACAAAGCACGGGGATTTTCACGTTCTTCTTTATTTCGCGCGCATCGTCGACGGTTATTCCCTCGATGATGTCCGGCTTTGTTCGGTTCCAAAGGAAGTTGAAGATCGGCCGCAGCACGCGATAACGGAACAAAAGGAAATTGCGAAAGCCATATGTGCCGCTGGTGATCATGCCGCCGTAGACCCTGGCCGCGTCTTGCATCGGAAATGGTCCGGGCGGATTGAGCGGATGCGGAAACGTGCTTCCGCTCGAAACGTGAATCGCATCCACGCCGGCCGCTTCAGCCATCTTCGCGATCGGCACGGTGTCTCTCAGCGTGTTTCCTTTCTTCTCCCAGAATGCCAGCGCGTTGTTGTGATCGACGGCGCTGAGCTTGACCTGAAAATGAAAGTCGTTGCCGACCTCTTTGCGAACCGCTGCGATGATCTCGAGCAGAAACCGCGCGCGATTTTCGATCGAGCCGCCGTATTCGTCTTTGCGGTCGTTGATGCCCGAGCTGAGAAACTGGTTGATCAGGTATCCGTTGCAGGCATGCAGCTCAACACCGTCCAACCCGGCTTCGCGCGCGCGCCGTGCGCCGTCGGCAAACTGCTGCACCACCATCTTGATTTCGTCGCGCGTCATCGCCTGGCAAAGCAGGCCGTGAAACGAGTCGGTGTCGTCGGTCGAGCTGAGGGCTCTGTTGAATGAGTTCTCGATGCCGCCCACGTCGCGCTGGCGACCACCGTGGCTGAGCTGCATGATATAAGCACATCCGTACTCGTGAACCTTCTGGCCCACCTTCCGCCAAAACGGAATCGTGTCGTCGCTGTCTATGAAAGCGTAGTTCGGCAGGATGCGTCCGCGCGCAGCGATCGGGACATGCGAAGAGATGATCGCGCCGACTCCGCCGCGCGCGAACTTTTCTTCCCAATTGATTCGGGCCTGCGTTCCGATACCGTTGTAGTAATCGAACCGGCCTGAGATGTTCGAGCGGAAGATACGATTCTTAACGGTCAGGTGGCGGAATTGAAGTGGCTCGAAGATTACATCCTGTGCCATGTTTCGGATCCTCCTGCGTTGTTCTGGCGACGCTAGCACTCATCGAATGGGAAACGTGCAGTCAGGAAGGGGACCCTGTCCCCGCCTAAGACACACAGCTCGATATCTTTAGACCAGAATGGGTTCGCATCTTAAGCGGGGACAGGGTCCCCTTCCCGACTGCGTGTTACTGCAAAAGTATTCAACGCCTGACCTTCCCGATTCATACTTCATCAGAGCTTTCTAAAAAATAATCCCGGGCTATTAACATGTCCTCCCTCCGGGATTTCATTTCAATCAACGAGGCTGTCCGCCCAGCTTAGCGTCAACCGCCGCGCGATCGGGCGGCGCCAGCCAGGTTTCGCCCAAGCCGAGATTGATCACGCTTTCGAATCCTTCTGGTGCGCTTCGCGGCGGCTGATCGAAGTTCACAAACCAGCTTTCGAGGTAGTCATCAAGCACGCCGTTAACGTCCGGCAGATACGCGGTGAACGTCGGCTCTTTGCTGATTTCCAGCTCTCTCAACGGATTCATCAGCGGATGGTCGCCAAGCGTCAGCGTCGCCGCGCCTTTCTTGAACACGGTGAATCCGGCTTTGCTTCGGAAGAAAATTCGAGAACGCGACATCATCCCGCGGTACTCGCAATAGTTGGTTGCGCCGACGTTCAGCGGAAGCCACGCGCTTTTCGGCCGTTCAATATCGATTCGCATCGCGAACTGGCCATCCTTGTCGTATTGGCTGCTAACGATCTTGTCACCGATGACGAAATCCAGGTTCGCCTGGTGCTTCGGCATCCCCCAAATTCCCTTGCCGCCCTTAACGGAGATTTCCGAGCTGACCGGAAGATCGATGACGTACTGGCCCAGGCCGTAGTGATGCAGGAACAGCGCCGGGATAAGCCGCGGCGACGGCTTGTGATCGCGGGTGCAGGCGATGGCTATGCTGAACTCGATGTACTTTCCGATCACCGTATCGACGTAATTGATCACGGTGATGACGAGCAACCCCCTGTTCCACAACCGAAAGGGATAGACCTCGTTTCCGGGCATCAACTTTTTCGCTTTGTCGGGATTGATATCGAAAGCAGCAAACAGCGCTTGCGTCTTGCTGCATGCGATCGGTAAACGAAACGGAATGTGATCAACCAGCGAATAGCGGCCTGCTTGTCGTTTCAATCGTCGTGGCATTCCCATAACGGTTCCTCTAGCCGGCTTTGTCCAACTCAGCCAGCAGCAGCGGAAAGGTGTCCTTGGCGGCATCCTGGCCCATGAAAACGTCGAGGTGGCTGTATGTCGGAAAGACGTGAAGCGAGTGATAGTTTTTTCGGTGGTTGTTGAAATACTCGTAAGTCTTGACCTGACTGTCAGGCAGGAAGCAGAGATTCTTCGCACCCGCGAAAAATGCAAACCGCGCATCGGTTTGAGGCGGTTGAGCCGTGAAGTCCGCCGGCAATTCCTTCTTGCCTTCGACCGAAATCAGATTTCCTTTGCGCACGCAGCGCGCCATCTGTCTGAAAAACGTCATCGGGACTCTGGCGAATTCCTGCTTCACCCATTCGTGCGTTTCGTCGTTCAGATTCTCGTGACGCCACAACGCCGGAAAGCCGCTGCCGTAGGTAAAGCTCACCTGCTTGCAAACCGAGTTATTACATTCGTGATGCGTCATCTCGACCAGAAATGAAACCATTTTCGCCGCCAGCGTCGGCGCGCTGATTCCCCATTGCGGATTCA
Source organism: Pyrinomonadaceae bacterium (assembly GCA_963702045.1). Taxonomy (GTDB): domain Bacteria; phylum Acidobacteriota; class Blastocatellia; order Pyrinomonadales; family Pyrinomonadaceae; genus JACMLC01. The sequence continues at coordinate 401,936 of OY969701.1, read as the reverse complement.
GATAGTCGGTTAGCAGACCGATGATCGGCACCGCGATTTTCAACTTTGTCCTCGAAAGATTGGGAACAATCGTGTGAAGCGAGACGGCGTTGGTGACTATGGTTTTGACCTGCGGAACCAGCCCCGCCATCGCGGACATCATGAAGCTGGTGGAGCCCTGGCAGTGTATGACTGCTTTCACCTCGTCGGACCCGGTTTCCTTGACGATCGTTTTTATCGCTTCGGGATGGTCGTAAATCGCCGCCTGATCAAGTGTCCAGTGATTCGGTGTCAGGTCGATGCTTGCACGCCAATTCTCCAGCCAAACGTCGTAACCGTGTTCGATAAGATAATCGACAAACGTAGTTCGAACCGGAGCGCGAAACAGGTTAGCGCGCACGCCCGCGCCATGGACCAGCATCACCGGACCTTTGCTCGGTGGTTTGTCACCCTGAACGTGGATCAAGTTGCATTGGAATCCGTCGCCGGCCGTGAACGGCACTGTGCGTTGATTATACTTTTCGGTCGTTTGTGGAACTGCTTGAGACATTGCTGATTCTCCTGATCCCGCCTTGAATATTTTGCCGTCGCATGACTCTGCTACACGATCGGTTGAGTCAAGCTTCGGTCCCGGGGAAGTCAGTACTACCTGCGGTAGCGGGTGGGGCTCTTCGTCTTTTCATGCAGAGCCTGCTCAATGCAATTACCCGACCCGCTACCGCAGGTGGTACTGACTTCATCGGACCGCGACAGGAAATTGCCGTCATTAGTGAACTCCCCCGAGTTGGTCAGAGCTTCCTTGCGTCATTCGTTGTCGCGTTACTTTCCCGCCTTGTGTTGCGCGATTATGTGATCCGCGCAACGGTCGGAGAAAGCTCCGATCGTTAATGATGGATTTGGTCCAACCGGTCCGGGCATCGCCGAACCGTCGACCACGTAGAGTCCCGGATGGCCGAAGACCTCGCCGTGCGGATCCACCACGCCTTCTTCCTTGCTCGCGCCCATCGGCGCGCCGCCCAGCGGATGCGCCGTCAGCACCTGGTGCAGAAACGAATACGAAGGATTGTCCAGATACTCCGCGTTGAGCGATCTGGCGATTGCTTTTCCCACTCGCCGGACACGATCGAAGTACTCCTGCGATTTCTTGATCGCCCAATCGCATTCGAGCAGTCCGTCCGCGAGATACAACCTGCCGTTCGGCGTGTCGCGGCCCATGCTCAGCACCGGGAAAGAGCTCAACGAACTGCTGGCTGGGCCGATCAGATCCGCGATCTCTGCGCTCAGATCCGCGTCATGACCGAACCCCAGGCGATACTTCAACGCGAACTTCAAAAACTTTAACGAGCGAACAAGCGTGCCGGGAAGTCCGGAAAGCTCGGAAAACCAACTCAAGAGATATGGATTGCCACCATCCTCGGCATAGAAGCCGCGGCCCTGGGGCCCGTCTCCATCGAGCGTATCGCCAACCCGAATCGCGCTGGTGATGACGGGGCCAAAACTGGGATCGATTACTCTCGGCACGCTCTTGCCGTGTTTCTTCTCGGTGCACTTGACGATGAAAGAGAGGAGATCGCCGTTGACGTTGAATCGCGATCCAAGCGTCGATGCGCTCAGCGCCGGAAAAGCGCTCTGGTTCTTAAGGAGAAGATACGGCGATCCATAGGTTCCGGCGGCAAGCACCAAACGATCGCAGGTGATCGTCTCGATTTGCGGCGGCGGACATTCGCCCGTAACCGGATCGACCTTGCTCGGATCGTGCCGGATGAATTCAACGCGGTATCCCTTCTGGCCCAGCGGCGCGATCTTCTTAACTTCGCACAGCGTTTCTACCTTAGCTGGCTGACGCTGATGTATGGCCGCGCTGACGTAGGTGTAATCGAGCGTGTTCTTGCTTCCATAATTGCAACCAATGTCGCACTCGCCGCACAGCCGGCATGTCGAGCGAGGCATTTCCCTTCCCGCAACGACCGCATGGTAGTTCGGATGTTCTTCTGGAATTTCAGCTCCGACGATGGGCGGATTCGATGGATCGTCTTCGTCCGGGTTGCTTACATGCTTCCGCTTGAAACTGACTGCCAGGTTTAGCGGCAACCATCGATGAGTTGACTTGTCATCAAGCTGCATCGTCTGATCGGCTTCGCGCATGGCCCTGGTTTTGGGAGTTTGGTTGTACGGCGGATGAGCGAGCGGATACTTCTGCACGTTCATCATCTTCTCGACGCGCTCGTAGTGAGGTTCGAGATCGTCGTAAGAGATCGGCCACGATTCTCGAACGCCGCCTTCCAGATCTTCTTTGACGAACCATCTGGGGTCTTTGCGAATCAGGATGTTCGCGTAAATCAACGAGCCTCCACCGAGGCCGCTCGAGATCAGCGCGCCGGAACCTTTGAACGACCAGACGTCGAACATGCCGTAGAGCCCCACGCTCGGATCCCAAAAATTCTTGCCCATGGCGTTCGGGGTTCGCGCGAACGACATCGGCGGATATGCTTTTCCTCGTTCCAACAAACACACGCGCAATCCGGCTTCCGCCAGTCTGAATGCCATCACCGACCCACCGAATCCGGAACCAATGATCACCGCATCGTAATGTTCGCTGCTCATCTTGGGCTTACCTTTCTGATTATCTGAATTCGCGCGTTATGCCGCCGAAGCGGGTGCGCGCTTTTAAGCGGCTTGACGCACGTGGGCCAACGGTCGTGACGTTGGGGGGTGTCAGAACGGTTTGGCTGCTCATAATCGCTAACAGGTGCGGGACAGTATGGCCGAGGTTCGAAGGATCTCTTTCTGTTCCGGATTTAGAAACGAGTTGAAGTCAGGCTGAGTCAAAGGAGGTCGTGTTGCATCGAGCGCGAGAAGACTTCAGCAGATGCGAGGGATTATAGCTCCGGCGTTGCCTAAGTCAATGTTTAATTAGTAGGGGAAATTACGCAAAGAGCTGAATCACTGTCGCGATTATTCAAAACGCGAAGGACTCAGCTCTCTGGACCAATTTCGGCCGCGCTCGGCTTAACCGAGCGGGCGAATTAATTTCAGTGCGTGCCCACCGAACAGGCTTTTGCCACTGCGACTTTCAGCTCTTTCGGTCTTTCTTCCGGCAGAGAAGTGGCGACTTCAGCGCGACCGTTTGACCGAGCGGGCGACTTTTTCACCAGCGAAACTCCAGCCAGAATAATTGCCATCGCGGTCACGATACGCCAACCCAACGTCTCGGAAAGCACTGCCCAGCCGAGGATCACCGCAATCACAGGATTGATGTACGAGTACATTGACACGAGCGAAAGCGGTAGCTTTTGGATCGCATAAGTATACGAACCGTAAGCCACGATCGAGCCAAAAACGATCAAGTACGTAAGCGCCGACAGCGATCGTCCGCTGAAGTGAATCGTCCGCAGGTCGCCGATGGTTATGCCGATTAACGACAACGCGACGCCCGCAATCAGCATTTGAATTGAAGCAGCCATCAACGGCGGCAAGTCGCTTTGATGATGTTTTGAGTAAACCGAACCCGCCGACCACGACAGGCAACCAACCTGTATCGCCACTGCTCCCAGAAGGTAATTTCCGTTTAGCGTCGTGCCGAACAGATTCGGTGCGATCAGAAGAGCCAACCCGGCAAATCCGATCAGCATTCCGACGATCGCCAGACGCCCGACTCGTTCACCGTTTCGCAGAATGCGTTCTAGTCCCACCATCCAAAACGGAGACGTCGCAACCAGCAAAGCCGCGGGCCCACTTGGCACCCACTGTTCCGCCACTACCACCATCCCGTTTCCAATCCCGAGAAGCATCAGTCCGATTATTGTGTGATTCAGCCACTCTCTTCCTTTTGGCAAACGCGCACGACGTATGAAAAACATGAAGACAAAAAGTAACGTGCCTGCCGTCAGAAATCGCAATCCTGCGAAGAGCATCGGCGGAAGAGTTTCCAAACCTACCCGAATAGCAAGATAGGTTGTCCCCCAGAAAAAACAGACAGCGGCCCACGCACCGTACGCCGCCAATTTTTCACTCCTTGTCATTGCTGTGTATTACCCCCTCGCTTTACCGCCAGTCGCGGCGTCTCCTTCACTGTCTTCAGCACTATGGTTGTACGAGTCGCGCGAATGCTCTTGAACGGGCCCAGCTCCTCTTTCAGAATTCTGTAGAGGTCGTCGGTGTCCTTCGCTCGCACCTTGAGCAGAAAACAGTCCTCGCCTGCCAGATGATGAAGCTCCAGAACCGACGGCAGCGTTGCCAGTTGGCTGGCCGTCTTGTCGGCTTCTTCGACAACATCATGATCGTCATCAACCCGCAAGAAGATGAAAGCCACTAGCCCGAGCCCGAGCGCTGCTGGGTCGATCAACGCCATGTACCCTTTTATAAACCCGCGCTCTTCGAGCTTTTTCACTCGCTCCAGGGTGGCTGACGGGGTCAGTTCCACCGCCCTAGCCAGGTCGACATTCGTCATCCGGCCGTCCTTTTGAAGCAGCTCAACGATCAAAGCGTCTTTCTCGTCGGTCAAACTCACTATGGCGATCCTCCAGTCCCTCTAGTTCCCTCTAATCAATGCCGCATAAGATACAGGTGGATACGCCATACGGCAATACAATGTTCTGTTTATTTCCCCTTTCACCAAACAATAGTTCTTAAGAGCTACTGCCAGTTTTGCTTTGATTGAGACTTGACAGCTTCGCACTCAACCTTTATTATTCCGCCATGCTCAGAAGCCGGAGAATTCGACTTTCCATTACGGGTTTCTCCGCTTCGCGTTGGATTTTGACTAGCTTTTAGGAGGGATTTTGTATGAGCATAGTTCGTTACGATCCATTTCGTGACCTGCGGAGTCTTCAGGACGAGGTCAACAGACTCTTCTCTACCAACCTTTCCAGGGCTTTCGGTGACGAAGGCATCGCGCGGGGCGCCTGGAATCCAAGCGTAGACATTTACGAAAACAAAGATCAGATAGTGCTCGAGGCCGAACTTCCTGGAATGAAGCGGGAGGATTTCGACCTTTCGATCGAAAACAACGTCATCACCTTGCGTGGTGAACGTCGCTTTGAGAAAAAGGACGAAGGTGATAATTATCATCGCGTCGAGCGCGCTTACGGTTCATTTACTCGTTCGTTCACTCTGCCGCAAACGGTGCAGGCCGACAGTGTGACGGCCGATTACGGAAGCGGCGTATTGCGAGTGGTGATGCCCAAACGTGAAGAAGTGAAGGCTCGCCGAATCGAGGTGGCAGGTGAGTCCGAAGGAACAGGCCGGCGCACTATCGAAACGACGGCTGAACCGGCAGACGCGAAGCACAAACAGGCAGCCCCCGCTACGGCTCGCTAAATTTTTAGTTAACTGCGAGTGACGGGTTGTTCAAGGTGAACGCCCGTCACTTGTTGCTTAGAACTCTTGTTATGCGTTTAGACAAATTCACTCTACGCGGACAGGAAGCAGTTCAATCCGCGATTGAGACAGCCGAACGAAATCAAAATCAGCAGGTAGAGCCCGAGCATCTGCTACTGGCATTGCTCGAGCAGCCCGAAGGAACCGTGCGTCCGATCCTTGGAAAACTGGGATCGAATTATCAGGTTGTGCTGAATGACGTTCAGGCTGCGGTCGCTCGCTTCCCGCGTGTACAGGGCGGCCAGCAATATTTCAGTCCGAGATTAAGCCAGCTCTTCATCGCCGCCGAAAAACAAGCCGAGTCGATGCAGGACGAGTACATCTCGACCGAGCATTTGCTTCTTGCTGTGGTGGATGAAAAGGACGGAAGCGCGGGCAAGGTTCTGCGCCAACACGGCGTCACGCGCGACGATTTGTTGAAGGTAATCGAGCAGATGCGTGGCGGCGTCAAGATCACCGACCAGAACGCTGAAGCGAATTACCAGGCACTTTCAAAATACGCCAAAGACCTAACCGAATTGGCACGACAAGGCAAACTCGATCCCGTAATTGGACGCGATGACGAGATACGTCGCACGATCCAGGTTTTGTCGCGCCGGACAAAAAACAATCCGGTATTGATCGGCGAACCGGGCGTGGGAAAAACCGCGATCGTAGAAGGACTGGCGCAGCGAATCGTATCGGGTGATGTCCCGGAAACTTTGCGCAACAAACGGCTGGTGTCGCTCGATCTCGGTTCGATGCTGGCGGGCGCTAAGTATCGCGGCGAGTTCGAAGATCGTTTGAAGGCCGTGCTCAAGGAGATCGAAAACGCTCAGGGACAGATCGTGCTTTTCATAGACGAGCTGCACACGCTGGTCGGCGCAGGCGCGGCCGAAGGCGCGATCGACGCTTCGAATATGTTGAAGCCCGCGCTGGCTCGCGGTGAACTGCGCTGTGTTGGCGCGACTACGCTCAACGAATACAAAAAGTATATCGAGAAGGATGCCGCGCTCGAGCGTCGCTTCCAACAGGTCTATGTCGGTGAGCCGACTGTCGAGGACACGATCGCCATCCTGCGCGGATTGAAAGAGCGATACGAAGTTCATCACGGAGTTCGTATCAAGGACTCTGCCATCGTGGCCGCTGCGACTCTGTCGAATCGTTACATCACTGACAGGTTTCTTCCCGACAAGGCGATCGACTTGATCGATGAAGCAGCTTCGCGGCTTCGTATTGAGATCGATTCGTTGCCACAGGACATCGACCAGCTCGAACGCGAAATTCTTCAGCTGGAAATCGAACGGCAGGCTCTCGGCCGCGAAGAAGACGATAAGTCCAAGTCTCGACTCAAGGACATCGAACAGCGCATAGCGGATTTGAAAGAGAAATCTTCCGGCATGAAGGCCAAATGGCAGTCGGAAAAAGAAGAGATCGAGCGAATGCGCGAAGCCAAGAACGAGCTGGAGCAACTGCGGCTTCAACTGGACCAGGCTCGGAACGCAGGTGATCTGGCCCGCGCGGCGGAAATCCAGTACGGCCAGATTCCGGAGCTTGAACGGACGCTGGCGGAAGAACAACAGAAACTTCAGGAATTACAAAGCGACGGAGTGATGCTGAAGGAAGAGGTCGACGAAGAAGATGTCGCCGAAGTAGTCGCGAAGTGGACCGGTGTGCCGGTTACGAAAATGCTCGAAGGCGAGATGCAGAAGCTCGTCTCGATGGAAGAGCGTCTGCGTCAACGCGTGATCGGCCAGGACGAAGCCTTGACCGCCGTGGCGAATGCGGTTCGTCGCGCACGCGCCGGATTGCAGGATCCTAACCGGCCGGTGGGCTCGTTCATCTTTCTGGGACCGACCGGTGTCGGCAAAACCGAGACGGCCCGCGCGCTGGCTGAATTTCTCTTCGATGACGAGCGTTCCATGGTGCGTCTGGATATGTCCGAATACATGGAGAAGCACGCGGTTGCGCGTATGATCGGCGCACCTCCCGGATATGTTGGATACGAGGAAGGCGGGCAGTTGACCGAAGCAGTTCGACGGCGACCGTACTCGGTGATCCTTTTCGACGAGATCGAGAAGGCCCATCCGGATGTCTTTAACGTTCTGCTCCAGATTCTTGACGACGGAAGATTGACTGATTCAAAGGGCCGAACGGTCGACTTCAAGAACACGGTCTTAATCATGACCTCGAATCTGGGTTCGCGCGACATTCAGGATCTGGGCGATGACGAGAAGAAAGTGCGCGACGCGGTGCTGCAAGTACTGCGCGAGGAGTTCAAGCCCGAGTTCCTGAATCGAATCGACGACATAGTGATCTTCCATCAGCTTTCTCGCGCGCAGATCGCACAGATCATCGATGTACAGCTCGAGCGTCTGCGAGCCATGCTCGGCGAAAGGAACATTCTGCTGGTGTTGGATGATTCGGCCCGAGAGCTATTATCGCGAGAAGGATACGACCCGAATTACGGTGCGCGGCCTTTGAAGCGAGCAATTCAAACTCTTATTCAGAATCCGCTGGCCATAAAATTACTCAACGGAGAGATCGGTCCGGGCCAGACGATTCGCGTTTTCGCTGACGGCGACGATATGAAGTTCGAACCTGTATCCGCCGCGGCAACAGCTTAAGAAAGGGATGTAGGATGAGGTGTGTGAATTCATCCGTTCGCCCTCATCCTTTACAAGGTTATGGCAAAGCATTGGGACCCGATTCGAGATTTGGTGACGCTGCAGGAACGCATGAACCGGCTTTTTGAGGACGCGTCGGAGCGGCGCAGTGTCACGGACGATTCTGAAAACGACATAGAGCGTGCCGACTGGACGCCGGCGGCCGATGTCTACAATCGAGAGACGGAGTACGTAATCGCGGTTGATCTTCCCGGCATTGACCGCGAATCGTTGGATATCAGTCTTGACGAAAACCGGCTTTGGATTCGCGGCAATCGAGTCATCGAGCACGAGGCCCAGCAACGCATCGAGCGACCGCACGGAACTTTCCTGCGCCGGTTCGGACCGTTGCCGTCGACGGTTGACCAGGACGAGATCAAGGCTGTCTACAAAGACGGAGTACTTCACGTGACGCTGCCGAAGCGAGCTGAGAAGAAGTCTCGCCGGGTCGAAATCAAAGTGTCCTGAATTGGTTGGAGTTCTGTTTGAAATTGATCTAGAACTGAAGTGAACCACGAAATACACGAACAAAGTGAAGAACCAATCACACGAATCGACGAACGAGTTTCTCTTACCTTTAGTGTGATTTCGCCTTCGGTTTCGTGTGTTTCGTGGTTAATTCGCCGTTGGCGCCTATGCGTCCTGGCCCAACCCAGTTCTCAGGGACGACTTATTCAGAGCTTCCTTAATGGAAAAATCAGGTAGGAATTATGCAAGATAAAAATTCGTTCAGAGGTAAGGAAGATCCCGCGGCCGATGAGATTCGAGTGACCGATCGTCGGCGAGTAAATCTTGAAGGCGACGCGATGGGCGAAGGCGGCGACGCGGACGCACAGAGTCTAATGCCGTCGTACGTCGAACAGCTTGAACAGAGCAAACGGGCGGCCGAACAGAAGCTGGTCGAAGTCCAGTCGCGTTTTGAGCAGATGCGAACTCAGCTGCAACGCGAGACAGACGAAACCCGACAGCGCTTGAATCGCGCGGCGGACGAACGGGCACGAGGCGAGAAGGCCGATTTCGTCGCCGCGTTGCTCCCCGTTCTTGACAATCTACAGCGCGCGATCGACTCCGCGGATCGCGGAGCATTCGAAGCTCTTCTGGACGGCGTACGCGGTACGGCCAGCGGCTTTGAAAACGCTCTTAATTCCGCCGGGGTCGAACGGGTTCGGTCTGTCGGTGAAACTTTTGACCCCGAACTACACGATGCTGTTGATACGGTCGACGTCGAACAGGACCGCGAGGGGATTATCACGACCGAATACAGCAGCGGATATCGAATGGGCGAACGATTGTTGCGGCCGGCTCGCGTGCAGGTCGGACGGGCCCGCGGCGAAGTGAAGACCGCAGCCGAATAAGCTTGGTACAAATAGTTTAAGGAGAAACCTGTGGCGAAAGATGTGAAGTTCAGGGAGGACGCGCGCGGCGCGATGCTCCGAGGAGTGAACACCCTTGCGAATGCAGTTCGAGTAACCCTCGGCCCGCGTGGCCGAAACGTGGTTCTTAGCAGATCGTACGGTTCGCCCGTGATAACCAAAGACGGCGTGACGGTCGCGAAAGAGATCGAGCTTCCGGACAAGTACGAAAACATGGGCGCACAGATGGTCCGCGAAGTCGCGACCAAAACAAACGACACTGCCGGCGACGGAACCACAACTGCGACTGTATTGGCGCAGGCGATTTTCCGCGAAGGCGTCCGAAACGTCGCTGCCGGCGCGAACCCGATGGGTTTGCAGCGCGGCATTCAGATGGCGACCGACGCGGCCGTGACTGAACTCGAACGAATGTCGAAGAAGGTCAAAGGGAAAGACGAGCTGGCCAACGTCGCCACGGTTTCAGCCAACAACGACCGTCGCATCGGCGAATTGATTTCCGAAGCGATGGAAAAAGTCGGAAAAGACGGTGTGGTTACGGTGGAAGAATCGAAGACTCTTCAAACCGAGCTCGACATCGTTGAGGGCATGCAGTTCGATCGCGGTTATCTTTCCGCTTACTTCGTCACCAATCCCGATCGAATGGAGTGCGTCCAGGAAGAGCCGCTGATCCTTCTTCACGAGAAGAAGATCTCGGCGATGCGCGACTTGCTTCCCTTGCTCGAGCAGACGGCCGGCCAGGGACGTACGCTGCTGATCATTGCTGAAGATGTCGACGGCGATGCGCTTGCGACATTGGTGGTAAACAAGCTGCGCGGAACGATCAAAGTCTGCGGCGTAAAGGCGCCTGCGTTTGGCGATCGGCGAAAAGCAATTCTCGACGACCTTGCGGCGCTGACCGGCGGGCGAGTGATTACCGAAGACCTGGGAATCAAGCTCGAGAATGTTCAGGTCACCGATCTGGGTTCAGCCAAGCGAGTTGTCATCGACAAAGACACCACCACGATCATCGAAGGCGCCGGAGACAAACGAGCTATTCAGGGTCGGGTGGCGGCAATCCGAAGACAGATTGAAGACACGACATCCGATTACGATCGCGAAAAGCTCCAGGAGCGTTTGGCCAAATTGGCGGGCGGCGTCGCCGTCATCAAAGTTGGCGCAGCGACCGAAACTGAGATGAAAGAGATCAAGATGCGCGTCGAGGACGCGTTGAACGCCACGCGCGCTGCCGCTCAGGAAGGCATCGTGCCGGGCGGCGGTGTCGCTCTGCTTCGCACAACCGGCGCGCTGGACAAACTAGAGACCGATGACGAAGACGTACAGACCGGCGTCTCAATCGTTCGTCGAGCGCTCGAAGAACCGCTGCGGCGCATCGCCGAGAACGCCGGTGTCGAAGGCGCTGTCGTTATCGGCCGGGTTCAGGAACTAAACGGCTCGAAGGGCTTTAACGCCGCGACCGGCGAGTACGAAGACCTGGTCGCGTCGGGAATTATCGATCCGACCAAGGTTGTGCGGACCGCGTTGCAAAACGCTGCATCGATCGCAGGGCTGCTGCTAACAACTGATGCAGCCATAACCGATGCGCCTGAGCCGAAGAAGGCCGCGACACCGATGCCGGGCGGCGAAGACTACGACTACTAAAGGCTGTATTGATAGAGGTAAGCGTGAAAGGGTGGATGGGCGACGCGCAAAACTGGTTCGCCCCTTCACCTTTTCGTTTCTTTCTCAATTTTTATTTCTGTTGGCAAGGCAGTTGCAGGTGAGTGATAATGCCATCGGCCATTGCATGAAAACGCAACGGCTAATAATCCGCTCGCATCTAAACCGGGCTGTCGATCGTACAGTATTGGAGCGAAGAAATTGAGGGCAGAAATCAGAACTCAGGCACAAGCATTCGTCACCGCTGGTGGCGATAGGTTGGCTTTAATCGCTTCAGTAAAGCAAAGCAAGTAGAGAAAAAAGCAATGATAGACCTCGGGGCATATAAAGATAAGTTCGGTGACAGCGGGCAGAGAATCCTGGAAAACGCGTTGAATGAATCGCGTCGTCGCGATCAGAACTACGTTTCCATCGAACACATTTTGAACGCTATGGCCAACGAAGAGTCAGACCTCTTCAATTCGACCATGCGTGACTTGTCTGTGGATCCGCGCTCGGTCAAGTTGATGATCGATCGTCGGCTGGACGCCAGTCGGCAGCATGTCGGCAAGGGCTTTAAGATCGCCCCCGACACGACCGATCTTTTCAAGCGAGCGATGGAGCGCGCGCGCGCGCAGGGTCGCAAGACGATCGAAGCGACCGACATCTTTCTGGCGCTTTCGCAGGACGATCAGGGAATGTTCGTGGAAGTTTTGCGCGGACTGGGCGCAAATCCGGAAGCGATCGTCGAAAACGTTCGGGCCAGGGTGCGCATTCGCGAGCAGGAAGAAGAGCAATTTAAGAAGAAGTTTGAGCTGCCGCCGTATTTGAAGCACTTCGGAGTTTCGCTTAACCGTTTGGCGCGAGCGGACAAGATCCCGCCGACCATCGGGCGCGAACTCGAAATTCAGCAGATGGTCGAAATCCTTTGCCACCGCGAGAGGGCGAATTCACCAATGTTGGTGGGTGAGCCGGGGGTTGGAAAGACCGCAGTGGTTGAAGGCCTGGCTCGGTTGATCGAGTTGGAGCCGGAAAAAGTCCCACCACGTTTGCGTGGCTCGCATCTGGTGCAGTTGCAGATGGGTGGTTTGGTAGCCGGAACCATGCTGCGCGGCATGTTCGAGGAGCGAATCAAAGGAATCATCGACGAAGTAAAAGAGCGCGACAATCTAATTCTCTTCATCGACGAAGCACATACGATCATCGGCGCCGGCGCCGCGCTTGGAACGTCGAGCGACGCCGCGAATATGTTCAAGTCCGCGTTGGCGCGTGGCGAGCTTCGCATCATCGGCGCAACGACCTTTACCGAATACAAGGAGTACATCGGCGAAGACGAAGCGCTCGCGCGTCGTTTCCGAATGGTCAAAGTTGTCGAGCCGACATTAAACGAGACGCGTGAGATTTTGCTGGGCCTGCGTCCGCGGCTCGAGAAGAACTACTCGGTTACGATTTCGGATGATGCCATCAACACTGCGCTCGAGATGGCGCCGAAGTACATTCGAAATCTCCATCTTCCCGACAAAGCCATCGGTTGGTTGGACACAGCCGCGGTGAAAGTCGAGATCAACGAACCGCAGACGCTGGTGGTTAAGCCCGAGCACGTAATCGACGTCATTTCGCAGGAATCGCGTATTCCGCGCGACATGATCTTTCGCGACACGAACGACCGCTTCGCGATGATGGAGACGGACTTGAGCCGTCGGGTGATCGGACAAAAAGAAGCGATCAAGGCCGTGGCGCAACGACTTCGCTTGAACAAGGGCCCGCTGAAGGAGTCGCATTACAAACCGGATGGCGTGTTGCTTTTCCTGGGACCGACCGGAGTTGGCAAAACCGAGCTGGCGAAAGCCGTCGCGGAATTCATGTTCGGCGACGAAGAGAAGATGATCCGCATCGACATGTCGGAATACGGTGACGGCACCGTCGGCATCGAGAAGCTGATCGGGATGCCGCGCGGCATCGTCGGATCGGAGCGCGGCGGAATTCTGACCGAACAGCTGCGAGAAGATCCGTATACGGTCTTGTTGCTGGACGAAGTCGAAAAAGCATCGCCGTACCTGATGAATCTTTTCCTGCAGGGTTTCGACGAAGGCTGGATGACGGATGGCCGCGGCAAGAAGGTTTACCTTTCCGACGCGATCGTGATCATGACTTCGAACCTGGGTTCCGAGAGTTTCAAGAAGTTCGAGAAACCGCTTGGTTTCGGCACGAAGTCTTTGGGCGATGTGAAAGCGATCAAGCGTGAAGTCTTGAAGGCCGCGGAACAGCGGTTCTCGCCGGAGTTTCGAAACCGAATTGATGAGATCGTTGTCTTTTCGCCATTGACGATGGACGAGGTCCGCGAGATTGCTCAGCTCCATTTGGAAAGACTCAGCCGGCAAATGGAACGGCAGGGGAAATTTATCGATGTGACCGAACGCGCGATCGACAAACTTACCGAGAAGGGCTTCAGCCCGATGTACGGCGCGCGGTTCCTGAAGCGCCATATCGACGAGAAGGTCAAGCTTCCGATCACGACTATGTGGCGAGGCGGGTCTCGATTCCTGGTTGATTCGGTAGATGGCGAAGTTGTTATCAAGGCAGTCGACGAACTGGCCGGGATTAACTAGGCGTCATTTCGGGATCGCAAACTTTGTAAGCGCGCTTCATTGTATTGAGGCGCGCTTTTTCTGTCCGGTGTCCGACAAACTTCAGTTTGTCGTCCAGATTCGACAAGCTCAAGAAAGCGCTGAAGAAGTCGACGAAGGAGCGCAGGCAGTTCGCCGGCAGTGAGCGCGAAGCGCGAATAATGCCTTTGCGCTTTTCGCGCCTGCGGCGCTCAGTGCAGGCGAGCCGCCTGCGCTCCTTCGAAGGTCCTAAACCTTCTCGGACAAATAAATCGCATTGACCGAGCATCCAAAGGTCGATATAAAATTCAGCTCGGAGTTCTTCCCTTTCCCGACAAACTCAAGTCGACTAGAACCTATGATGAATAGATTTCATTTCAATCCCCGGCATGCATTTGGTCTGGTTTCGCTGCTTTTTCTGATTTGCATGACCTCGTCATTCGGCGTCGCGCAATCGGCCAAAGCTCCTCCGGTTAAGAGCGCGCCCCCCAACGTCGAGAAAGCCGAGCAGATTCTGCAGTCCGCCGTAACCGCGCTTGGCGCGAGCAACTACCTGGGTGTGCGATCGATGGTCGGACGCGGGCTCTATACCGTTTACAAAGACACGCAGCCGACGCTGCCTCTCTCGTTTGTTGATTACATAGTTTATCCGGACCAGGAACGCACCGAGTTCAAGGGCGAAGGCTTCAAAACGATCCAGGTGAACACGGGCGATACCGGCTGGATCTTCGATGGAATGGCGAGGACGCTGAAGGATTTGAAGCCGACGCAAGTTTCGGATTTCAAGCTGGCGATGCGCATCAACGTCGACAACCTCTTGCGCGGAACGTGGCGCAAGGAAGGCGGCAAACTCGAATACGCGGGGCGGCGCGAAGCGGGCGTGGGCAAACGGAACGAGACGGTCCGCGTCGTCTACGCCGACGGTTTTGCGGTGGAATTTGAATTCGGAGCGGTGGACCACCTGCCGGCGAAGGTAATCTATTTTAAGAATCCGGAGGAAGGCGACGAACTGATAAGGGAAGAAGAACGCCTGGCCCAGTTCCTGAACATCAACGGCGTGATGGCTCCGTTCGTAATCGATCATTACTCGGCCGGCGTGCAGACCAGCCGAACGAACTACAGAACGATTGAATTCAACACCCCGATCCCGGATACGCTGTTTGCGAGGCCCGCAAACGCAAAGGCGGTGAAGTAACAGCGACTCTATGAACCAAGCCTTGCAGATTCGCGGATCAACTTTCGAAAACGCAGGTAAGGAAGGGGCAAGCGCAGCGCGCCCCCGCAATAGTTGAAACAGCACTCAAGTCTGTAAATCAAGACTCATCTATAGTAACCTCCCGGTCAGCACACCACACCACCACCACCCGCGCAACGAACAAACTGCACCTCTACATTTGAATCATTTCAACCTCGCCGCTGGAGAAACTTCTAATGGCGCGTAAATGGTCAAATCTTAACATCCCGGGTGCTCTCCATATGTCACTGGCAACTCAATCAACAGACTTCCGATTTTTGCTGAGGCCGCATCCTGCGAGTCATTCCTCGGCGAACTCAAATCTCTCAACCAGGATTGGCCCAGCAAACTGATAGCCTATGTGCTGATGCCTGACCACTTTCATCTGATCTCTAATCCGCGCGACGGGCGCATACGGGAGTTTGCTCGCGATCTTAAGAGTGGAGCGGCCAAGGCCATTCTCAAAACAAGTCGCTTTGAGTTTCCGGAAACAAGCGAGGGTCGTCAGGTTTGGCAGGAGAGTTTCAAGGGAGTGCCGTTATGGAGTGGTTGGATGATTCAGCAGAAGATCAGCTACATTCATGCAAATCCGGTAAAGGCAGGGCTCGTTAGATCAACGAAAGATTATTACTGGTCGAGCTTTCGTTCTTTCTATTCGCAAGGTGATGAGCCGTTGGCAGTTGATCATGACTGGTCGTGGCCGGATGATGCCGAGAAGTTGTCGAAGGCTATGAAGGAAATGGGTTGGTATTCTTATTGGAAAAGGAAGGAAGATTTCTGAGTTTTGGTGATTGAATGGTTGTTATGAGTCTTGGCGGATTCTCAAAGTTTTGCGGGGGCGCGCTGCGCTTGCCCCCTTCCCAACCTGCGTTTTGCTAGCTTGAATTGCTCATTCCCGCTTTGCTTCTCTCACCGCTTTTGTAAACGCCCGCATTTCTTCTTCCGGAAAAGTTCGCCGCCAGTTCTTGTCAAACTCGTCGACATTGATATCTCGATGCAGCTCGCGCAGCGCGTGCCAGAACCCATCACAAATACTCAACGGTGTCGCCTCATGTTTGAAGACGACTTTTCGCTTCTTCAAAGTTCGACGGTGATCCGGAAATCGCGCGATCTCGAGCACGGCGTTCGAACCGTCTCTTCTCAATTCGAAATCGTATTCCTCCGGCTCGCAATTCCACTTTACCTTTTGATCCTCGCCGTTGCTCAGGAACGCGGAAAGCGCTTTCATCAAGTCACGCAGCGAGTCATAAGGCTCGTGCGAAACCGCTGTGACAAAGCTCTCGTCGTCGGTTTTGAGGCCGATCGACATCCATCCGCTTTGCGGACTGTTGAAGCTGACGCGGAGTTTTTGGTTCATGTGACGATGTCCGGCAAGCCTGTAGCTTGTCGAATGCGGGCGACAAACTGAAGTTTGTCGGACATTTGCTCTACCTTGACAAGCTTTCCTGATCTCAGTTAACTGAACGTGCTTCGATTTTTTGAATACTAGCACAGCGTCAAAGACGACTCGACCCCGCCATGAAACAGTACCAGGACTATCTTTCAAACATCCTTGCCAACGGCATCAGGAAGGAAGACCGCACCGGCACCGGAACCATCAGTGTCTTTGGTCAACAAATGCGATTCGATCTGCAGAAAGGCTTTCCGGTTCTCACCACAAAAAAGCTTCACCTGCGTTCGATAATTTACGAGCTTCTCTGGTTCCTTAGCGGCAACACCAACATCAAGTTTCTGTCCGACAATGGAGTTCGGATTTGGGACGAGTGGGCTGACAAAGACGGAAATCTGGGCGCGGTTTACGGCAAGCAGTGGAGAAAATGGGAAACGTCCGAAGGCGACGTGATTGACCAAATAAGCCAGGTCATCGATCTGATAAAGACAAAGCCGGATTCAAGACGTCTGATCGTTTCCGCCTGGAACGTAGGCGAGCTGGATAAGATGGCGTTGCCGCCGTGTCATCTGCTGTTTCAGTTCTATGTGGCGGAGGGGAGACTTTCCTGTCAACTGTATCAACGCTCTGCCGACAGTTTTCTGGGGGTGCCTTTCAACATCGCCTCCTACTCGTTGCTGACACACATGATCGCGCAGCAATGCGATTTGGATGTAGGCGAATTTATTTGGACCGGCGGTGATTGCCACATCTACTTGAATCATCTGGAACAGGTCGACCTGCTTCTCTCGCGCGAGCCATACCCGCCGCCGCGATTAGTTTTAAAGCGACGACCGACGACGATTTTTGATTACGAGTTCGAAGACTTTGAGATTGCGGGTTATCAATCTCATCCGCGAATCGCCGCGCCGGTGGCCATTTAGGGAAAACTAAATGGGCCTCAATTTCCGGGATCATGCAAGGATCGATGGCCTCTCATCGCATCGTTGTGTCTGTTCGTAGTTAGGGCAGGATTTCGTTGAGGGATACGCCTCTGATACCGCGAAGTCAATGATTAACAAACTGCGAATTTTTGTTGCATCGCCATCCGACATGTCATCCGAGAGGTCACGGGTTGACGCGGTTGCAGCCATGTTAAAGCCGACGGCCGATGAGTTGGATATTTTCCTCCAGATTGTTGACTGGAATAGCGTAGTTCCGAACATGGGCCGGCCAGAAGATGTTATTCTCGATCAACTCAAACCCACTTCCTGGGATGTATTCATCGGCATTTTGTGGCATCGCTTTGGAACCCCTCCTGCTAATAAGGATGACCAAACACGAAAAGAATACCTGTCCGGCACGGAAGAAGAATTCAAAACCGCGTATCGCCTATGGCAGCAATATCGCAGGCCCCGTATCGTGATGTATCGATGCCAGCTACCTCCTCCAATAAATGCAGACGTTGAGCAACTCAAACTCGTCGAGGATTTCTTCGCGCAATTCGATGCCGTCAAGGGCGCGCATCCGGGTC
Source organism: Pyrinomonadaceae bacterium (assembly GCA_963702045.1). GTDB lineage: Bacteria > Acidobacteriota > Blastocatellia > Pyrinomonadales > Pyrinomonadaceae > JACMLC01. The sequence continues at coordinate 384,182 of OY969701.1, read as the reverse complement.
TGTATCAAAGGTTCGATACTACAGAGTCCTTCGAGAAATTGTTGCTCAATAACATGCAAAAGCTTCTCTTCGAATACGCCGAGGGCATGGCAGAACCTTCAGTTCCCTCCGAGCTTACGCAGGCTCGTGGAACCCGAATTCTCGAGAACTTGCCACGCCGTGCTTCGTGCCTTGGACGTGAAGATGAGCTAAGCAGAATACTTCACGCCCTCAGCCCGGAGGATCACACCTGGGGAATACTTATTGACGGTATAGGAGGGAGCGGTAAGACGACGTTGGCCATCGAAGCAGCTCATAGGTGCAAGGCCAGTGGAATGTTCGATGTATTTATCTTTGTCTCTGCCAAAGAAAAATTTCTTAGCCCGAGCGGCATTCACGAACGACTACCCATAGCAAGAAACATGGACGACTTCATAAGTGCGACTGCACGTGTACTTGGAGCGACCGACATTTCAGAGTTGCCGGCTAATGATAAAGGTCGAGCTCTTCTCAATATCCTGCGGGGCAAGCGTGCTCTGCTCGTCTATGACAACCTTGAAACTCTGACGGGAACAGAGCAGGAGGCGATGGGCCATTTCCTGCGTGAGCTGCCCCAGGGATGCAAGGCAATCATCACGAGCCGGCGACGTGGCGGCGAAGGATCCGTTTGGTTACGTCTCCGGAAACTAGGATGGGGAGCGGCGCGTGAGATTATTGAGAGCGAAATAAGTCGTGACTCGCAATTGGCTGACAAGATGCGGCAAGCGGAGAGACGTTGGCAGGAACTTTACGATGCGACGTATGGATCACCCCTCGCGTTGGTAACCATCCTGGGATTGATACGCACCCGCGCAACACTCACATTTGATCACGCTCTACGCCTGCTGCGGAGTAGTCGCGACTCTGATTTACAAGAGTTCATTTTTCGAGAGGCGCTTAGCGAACTAAACGTAGATGAATTGACCGCTCTGCGTGCGCTCTCGTTCTTTGACTCCTCGGCCACGTCTGACGCGTTAATGCGGGTGACTCAACTTTCTCCCAGTGCGCTGGGATCATCTATTGATCACCTTAGCGCACTCTCGCTGGTAGATATTAAGTCAGGTCACCAGCAATACGCTCTACATCCGCTCACCCGCAAGTTTGTTCATAATAATCTCCTAACAGACGAGCAGCTAATCAGTCGGATTGAGGCGCGTTTTGAAGAGTACTGGTGGGATTATGCAAAGTGGCAGGAAGAAATCCAACGCCTAAGCCGCCGTCGCAAACTTCCCGAGGATCTACAGCCTTTGGAGCGACTTAGTTTGAATCACTGGTGGAGTTGGAGCGACGATGGAGATTCTGTTTTTTGTGATCTGGATGCCGACGCCTGGGAGGAGTGTGAACACAACCCCCGCCGCCTTCTCAATGAAGTTAGCGATTATCGTTTGATGGAGATGGCCACTGAACCCAGCTACATAGAACGTGTACGCCACCTTGCCTCGAAGTTTGACGAGTACATGACAGAGTCTCGCTTGTGGCGCGGATGGAATTCCGAAACAAAGATTGGACCCGCAAATCCCGTAGCATATTTCTGCATGGAATATGGCGTCCATAATTCTCTGCCGATCTATTCCGGTGGGTTGGGAATACTGGCCGGGGATCATTTGAAATCAGCGAGCGACATCAACCTTCCGCTTATCGCCGTCGGTCTGTTTTATCGCTACGGCTATTTCCGGCAACAGATGACTCGCGAAGGATGGCAAGAGGAGCACTATGGTGAGAACCATCCCAGTGAGTTGCCTGTTGAGCGTGTGACTGATGAGGCAGGCGAGCCGGTTTACGTTCACGTCATGATGCGAAGCCGTCTGGTGCGAGCACAAGCGTGGCGCGCTTCTGTCGGGCGCGTGTCGCTTTATCTGCTTGATGCAAATATTCCTGAGAACGAACAGACAGATCGCATGATTACGATGCATCTTTACGGTGGCGACCGCGAAACGCGAATGAGACAGGAGATGTTGCTTGGTATCGGTGGCGTGCGCCTGCTTCGCCGGTTGGGAATAAGCCCTCACGTTTTTCATTTGATCGAGGATCACACCGCTTTTGCGACCCTTGAACTGGTGCGCGAATTGACGGAAGGTCCACAGTATTTGAGTTTTGAGCGGGCTGCGCAAATCGTTCGAGAGCGATGCGTCTTCACCACCCAAACGGCTTTCCCAAACGGCGATGAACAATTTTCCACCGAGCTGATCAAAAAATGTTTCGGAGATTCATATGCTGAGCGGCTTGGTCTCAAGGATGAGGAATTCCTGGATCTGGGCAGGGTCAGACCCGATTCCGGCGACGAATCATTTGGTTTGACACCGCTGGCAATTCGCCTTAGCCGGTCAACGAATGGTGTGAGTCTGAGGAATGGCGAAGTCCTGCGAGATCTGTGGCAAGAAATGTGGCGGGAGCGGGCCGTCGGGGAAGTGCCGATCACGACCATTACCAGCGGGATTCACTTACAAAGTTGGATTGCGCCCCCGATCCGGATGCTTTACGAGAAGTATGTCGGTGCGGATTGGGTAGCTATTTGTATGAACGATATTGAGCGATGGCAAGACGGAATCCGTCAAATTCCCCTGAAACAATTGTGGGAAACGCACGAGCTCCTGAAGCAGCGCTTGATCGCCTTTATTCGCAAACGCGCTTTTCATGATCGCTCTAAGCGCAAGGAAGACGTAAATTACACTGCCGCCGCGCGCTCGCTCTTTAATCCGGATACGCTGACTATTGGATTCGCAACACGCGTCGCGAGCCACAAGCGCTGGAGCCTGTTATTGACGGACCCCGATCGACTAACCCGCTTAATGAAGAACGTTGAACGGCCGATACAGTTTGTCTTTGCCGGCAAGGCGCACCCCCAGGACCAGGATTCAAAGCTGGTTCTTCAACGACTGGCGCAGTGGGGAAATAGTAGTCTCAATGTCATGCGACGTGCGGTCTTCCTTCAGGATTACAATCAGGCGGTTGCCAAACAGCTTGTGCAGTCAGTGGATGTGTGGCTGAGCGTGCCTCGTAAACCTCTGGAGGCGTCAGGCACAAGCGGCCAAAAGGCAGCCATTAACGGGGTGCTGAATCTTTCTGTCCTCGACGGCTGGTGGGTCGAAGGTTACGACGGAACTAACGGATGGACTATCGGCGACGCTGAGCTAATCGCAGACAAGGTGGAATCGGACTCGCGCGACGTGGATGCGCTTTATCGCGCACTTGAAGAGGAAGTTATCCCTCAATTCTATGAGCGTAACAAACAGGGCCTGCCGGAACGCTGGGTCACGATGATGCTGCGTGCGATGGAAACAATTACTCCATGCTTTAACAGCGACCGTATGGTTTCGAACTATGCTGAGGAGATTTATTCGCGCTGAAATGACGCGCCCATAATTACCTGGCCGGGCTTTGAACGAATATGTCAATTATCGCAATCGTTGCAGTCGATCAGAACAACGCCATCGGCAAAGACGGAAAGCTGCCGTGGCATTATTCGTCTGACATGAAGTTCTTCAAGCAGCAAACAATCGGGAACGCTTGCGTGATGGGCCATCGAACCTGGCTCACGTTGCCAAGGCCGCTGCCCGACAGACTCAATATCGTTCTCAGTCGCAGCTCGGAAATCGAGACCCGGCCGTCGACCATGACGTTGCGAGATAAATCGGCGGTTCTTTCGGTCTACTCTTATTTGAAGTGCGATTTGTATGTCATCGGCGGGGCGCAGGTCTACCGAACGTTCCTCGACGAAATTGACCAGTGGATCGTCACTGAAGTCCCACTCAGTGTTGACGGAGCAGATGCGTTTATGCCGGAAGGTTTTCTGCGCGGGTTTGAATCTTACGAAGTTCGTGATCTCGACGAAGAGCTCAAGGTCACTTTCTATAAACGCTCGGTGCGGTCGTAAAGAGATTTCTTTGTGAAGAGAGCGAACGAACCACGAAACAACACCAAGGAAAACCGGATCAAATCACACTAAACGAGTTTCGAGATTCTCACTCTTGCCCGCTTTGACCAGTGCGTCGCGGGCAGGTTGATTGAGCTACCCGCGCGAGTTCGCAGCCGGCGCGTCCAGCACATCGTGGCGCGTGATGATTCCGATGATCCGGCCGTATTCTTCGACCAACACCGCCGGATACGATTGAAGCTCCTTCGTTATCTCGCCCAGGCTCGCGTCGACATCGACAACCGGAAAGCTCTCTTCCATAACTTCGCTTACCGGCGACTCGAGCACGTCCCGATTCCCCAGCACCCGCGACAGGATTCGATGTTCGCGCAGCGAGCCGACCGAACGTCCGTCTTCGACCACCGGAACCTGTGTCACGCCCGCTTCGTTCATCTTCGCCAGCACATCCACGATCCGTTCCTGCGAAGTTACCGTGACCAGGCAGTCGGGTCCCTTGGCTCCCTTGGTTTCACTGATCAGACCGGCTGTGATCTTCTGCGGCTCCAACAATCTCTTCTCTTTCATCCATTCATCCGAATGATGTTTGGAAAGATAGTGTTCGCCGGTGTCGCAAACGATGAAGACTACGATCGCGTCCTCGTCCAACTCGCGCGCGACGGTCAATGCTGCCGCTACGTTGGTGCCGGTTGAGCCGCCGCAGAAAATTCCTTCCAACCTTCCGAGTTGCCGCGACAGTTCGAACGAATCGCGATCGGTGATGTTCATCACTTCGTCGACGTACTCCGCATGAAAATTGCTGGGCAGCGTCGCCTGGCCTATGCCTTCGACCAGGTACGGCGTCGCTTCGGGGATCTCGCCGGTGTCCTTGTAGGTCTTGTAGATCGAACCGTACGGGTCCGCTCCGATGATGCGAATGTTCGGGTTCTTCTCTTTCAAAAACTTTGCGGTGCCCGAGATGGTTCCGCCGGTTCCAATGCCGGCGACAAAGTGCGTGATCTTTCCGTCGGTCTGTTCCCAAAGTTCCGGACCGGTGGTGCGGTAATGCGCTTCGGGGTTTGCGGGGTGCGAATACTGGTCGGGATAGAAAGAATTCGGAGTCTCTTTAGCGATGCGCTGCGCGGTTGAAACGTAGTGGTCGGGTGTGCCGGGTTTGGCGGCAGCCGGCGTCACAACCACATCCGCGCCTAGCGCTTTCAGAAAACGAACTTTTTCAGTCGAGGCCTTGTCGGTCATGACGAAGATGCACTTGTAACCTTTGACCGAAGCTGCCAGTGCCAGGCCCACGCCCGTGTTTCCGGAAGTAGCTTCGACCACTGTCCCGCCCGGCTTGATCTTTCCTTCGCGTTCGGCCGCTTCGATCATGGCTATGCCGATTCGATCTTTCACTGAATAGCCCGGGTTCAAATTCTCCATCTTGGCAAGCACGGTCGCCTTTATGTCTTTGGTCATGCGATTGAGCTTGACCAGCGGCGTGTTCCCGACAAGTCCCAATATGTTCTCGTAGTACTTCATTAACCAGAGCCTCCAAACAGGGAGTCCAATTTGTTATTCGAAATGTGATTCCAGCAATAAAAGGTGCGGGAATAAATAGAATTCAGGTTAAGCAATAAATAACATTCAATTCATCTGGATATCAATCTCGGAGCAAAGTTTTGAGAAAAGTCGCAGTCGATCAAATCGAAGGGAATGTGAAGATTGAAGCACCATTGGAGAGAGTCGCAGTCGGGAAGGGGACCCTGTCCCCGCTTAAGATGCGATACCATTTGGGCTAAAGATATCGAGCTGGGCATCGTAGGCGGGGACAGGATCCCCTTCCCGACTGCGTGTTTCTAAGGCGAGTGGTCTACCTGGAAGGTGCAGGTTTTCGAATACGGGCGACAAACTGAAGTTTGTCGGACATTCGAAAGCGGCTGCCCGAAATTCCGAGCAGCCGCTTTCAAGTAAAGCCGTCGATCGCGTGTCACTTAACCGGCGCCTTGGTCCCGTTGTCCGCCGGCAGATTCAACCGGTCGCGGAAAAGGTTGAGCAACAACAGCGAACCGATTCCGCCAGAGCCCTCTCCGTTTCCTCCGGAAGCCATCACGTCCGGTGTGATTCGAACGTTGTTTTCGCCGATGACCTTCAGCGTCTCGACCAGAGCCACGCCCTGCGCGCCCAGCGCGTTGACCTGTTCGTGATACGCGACGCCCTGCGCTTCACCCATCAAACGCGTCTTCTCAGCTTCGGCTTTACCAGTGGAGAGGATGTAGTGCGCCTCGCCATCGGCTTCGGCCTTGCGCTGTTCCGCGCGTTTGCCGGCGATCTCGACACCGACGATTTCGGCCATCAACGCTTTCTGATTGTCAGCGTGCGCGCTGGTCTTCTCCAACTGGATGCGCTGCACTTCGGCTTCACGCTGAGCGTTGTACATACTCTGCCGCTGCTCGGCGAGAATTTTTTCGGTCTGCGTCTTCATCAGCTCTTCCGGCAAATGAATGTGGCAGATCAAGACGTTGACGACGTCTACGTGATACTTCAAGAGGTGCATCCGAACTCGCGCCTCTGCGCGTTCCTGCTCTTCGTGACGATTTTGCAGGTACGCCATCGCTGACGATTCAGACGCCTGATTGCGAAAGATCGAGTCGATCAGGGGATGCATGACGTTCTGAACCAGCTTGTCCGTGTTGCCGATCTTAGCGACCATGAAAGGCGCGTCCTCGGGCTTAACGCGAAACACGACTCGCACTTCGAGCTTCATGGTGAAGCCGTCCTTCGAAATCACTTCGAATGGATCGAAAGTGTTGTCGAGTTCTTCCGCCGTCCATTCGACCGTCATGTTCGTAGTCGGAATCACGATCGGCGAAACCGCCAACGTGTTGATGTAGTAGCGTCCGGGTCCGACGACGGTTTCCTGGATGCCGCGAAATCCTTCGGGCACGACATAGGCTTCGTGCGCACCCTGGTCCAAGCGCTGGTCGGCGGGATCGCTGGCGAGCAGTTCTTCTTCCAGCTCGTCAACCAACTTTTGTTCGCCTTCCAGCTTGTCCAGGCGCGCAACGGCTTTGCTGACCTGTTCCTTCTCTTCGCGTTCCATACGTTCGCGAACTTTGGTTGCCATCTCGCGACGAATCTCTTCGCCCGGATCTTTTCCGATGTTCGAAACGATGACCGCGACTTCGCCGGGCTTCACTTCCTTGGCGGTCTCCGGAATTATTTTGAAGACGAGCGGGTTGATGTAGTAGGTGCCGGGAAGCAGAATGTCCTTCTGCGGACCACGTTGTCCGCCGCCCGAAATGAACTCGTTGCAATCCTGAAAATTGTCGTGGCCCTGAACCGGCGTAGCGACGTAATCGCGTGGATCGAGCGGCGCGCCGTCCAACGCTTCCACCAATCCGATCGCGTTTTCAGTAATCGCGGTCGCATCGTACAGCCGTACAAAAAACAGTCCGGGCTTCGTCTCGTTGCCGCCGTCCAGCGGCAGCGACTGCGTCAGGATGCGATAGGTTCCGGGCGTCAGGATTTCGACCTGCGGTCCCTTCTGACCTCCATTGGCGATGAACTGCTCGGCGTCCTGAAAACTGCGGTGGCCCTGGATTGCCTTGCCGTGCAAACGTCCGGCATCGAGCTGTGCACCGTCGGCGACGGTCACGACTCCCACCTTGCCCGGCGGAATCACCGTCATCTTCGAAACTGAAACGCGAAACAGGTACGGATGTATCGGCCACAATCCGGGCGGCAGCGTTCTCAACTGAATGCCTTTGACGCCGCCCTGTTTAATAAACGCGATAGGGTCCTGAAAATTGTTGTGCGCGTTCTGCGCGCGGTCTGGCGCAAAGATGCGGCCGGGCGGCATCGGTTCGCCGTCGACTGCGTCGAGGATGCCGATCTCGTCCGGACCGATCTCGATCAGCGGAACTTTGCGAACGACTCGCTCGAACGGATATTTGATAAGGTGCAGGCCGGGCTTCAAAACATCCGCCTGAATTCCGACCTCGCCCTCGGTAGCGACCACGCGTCCCGGAGGCATTTTTGATCCGAAGTAACGCCTTTCCTTAATTGCGATTTCTGTAGCGCCGACGTTTACGAATATTCGTCTGACGATGAAGAGGAGGATGATCAACCCGACAATCGCGACGATCAACAAAGGAGCTAAAGACATAATGTCTATGTTCATTGGGAACCTCATTCAAGAAGTGACAAGTGACGTGTGAAAAGTGACAAGCAAGCGGAGCAGCTCCACTTCTTCACTCGTCACTCGTCACTGTTTTCTCCGCCGCTAGTTCGCGGCGAATGTTTGCGAGCTTCTTTTTCAAAAGAAAGCCCGCACCCGAGCTTCTGGCGTGCGACGGAATTACCCAGAACTCGCTTTCAATCAACTGGGCCAGTTCTTCCGACGCCAGATCCGATATTCTATGTTCCTGCCATTCGTTTACCGCAGCCTCGATTGCTTCGCGATAGAAAGTCGCGTCGCCGGTAAGCGCCGCGAGATGCAGCATCTGTGAAGTGGAACGCCGACTCGGTTCTTTCCTCCAGGTTTCGAGAAAAGCCCCGGCCAGCGAGGTGTTAACCCGCAGGTCTTCGGCTCGCGTTACGTACGATGCCAACGCCAGAACCTGCTTTTCGTTTGCGGCTTGATTTACCAGCTCGTTCAGAACTTCGTCGTACAGAATGTTGTCTCCGCTTTGACGCGCATCGCTTAAGACGGCTTTCTCGCCTGCGCTTGCGCGAGCGAGAAGCGAGGAGCGATTTGCCGCTAATTGTTCAGCAAAGCTCGCGGATTCCAAACGCTTTAGTTCATCGGCCGACGGGGCAAACAGGCCCTGATATTCCGCTGGCGACGGCGGAATTGCGCGGTGTGCGTTATCGAAACGCGACGTCCGCCTGGAAAATAGATATACGCCTAAAGAGATTATTGCCAGCAGGATAAATGAAGTGAAGAGAACGGTGACCATTCGTGGCCTGAAGACGCCCTGCGCGACGGCTTTCCAAAAGGTTTGCGCTTCTGCCGGGGCGTCGATCGCGATGGATTATACGCCAAGTGCGGGACGGAAGTTTAGTTTTTCCGATATCGAGTAGTGGGTCAATTTCAACTTAGCGAAAGAAAGACGATTTCTCGCAAAGACGCAAAAACAGAAAGCGGAAAGGCGCAAAGAAAGCACTCAAAATCACTGGAATATCGAACGTATTTCGTCCGCGCTCCTCTTTGCGCCTTCGGTCTTTCTGTTCTTTGCGCCTTTGTTAAGAGGTTTCTAAACAGAATTCATCTACAATTTTCGTTTGCCAGAATCAAGTCAGATGTATAAGATTCCCGCCGCTATACTCAATCACGCGCGTTCCTTATCCTGCGCGGTACGCCCGACTTCGCCAGACGCATTTCTCGACACCTTGCCAGTTGGATGGATTTATTCGCTAAATGTCACCACCTGCGATTTAGAACTTATCCAGGCTTCGCTTCTCTTTGATGGTCGTATTTTCCGTCGAATTTGCTTAACGAAGCTCTGATTAACTCAGCAGTTATTTTGGCTTGCGGCTTCGCCGCCCGATGTGCGGAAAAGCTCTGCTTTTCCGATTGGCATAAACAAAACTAACGCGGCTCGGCCGCCGGCTTGTTGTGAAACGCGGCAGAGCCGCTGCAGTGAAGAGGTGCGTAGCGGAAAAGCGAAGCTTTTCCGCACATCGACGGGCAAAGCCCGATACGAGCGTCCGCAACTCAACTTAATGAACCGGTGCTTCACCTTCCCGAAGGTTCTAATGGAAGACGACTCGACTTTACCGGAGACTCGTTCAGTTCCACACAGCGCGGTAACTGAAGAGCTTGTGGGAACGACCGTCGACGGGCGTTACGCAATCGAACGGGAGCTGGATCGCGGCGGTATGGGCGCGGTCTATCTCGCGCGCGACAACAAGCTGCTTGAACGGCCGGTTGTAATAAAAGTTCTGTTGGAAAAGTCGCAGATACGCGAGTGGTTTGTGCAGAAGTTTCAGCAGGAGAAAGAAGCACTCGCTCGTGTCGATCACCCCGGAGTCGTCGGCATACTTGATACCGGAGAACTTCCGGGCGGAAAGCACTACATCGTCATGCAGTACGTTGATGGCAGAACATTGCGTAGCGCCATCGGCGAAAAGCCGGAGGGAATGGACTTCGAAAAAGTCGCTTCGATCATAAGGCAAGCCGGCGACGCGCTTAGTTCGGTGCACGACAAGAAGATTTATCATCGCGACCTCAAGCCTGAAAACATCATGCTTCAAAAGCTGGGTCGCGATAATGAGCAAGTTAAGATCGTTGACTTTGGAATTGCGAAAGTTAAGGAGTCAGTGATCGCGCCAAGCACGGTCACTGGCTCGGCCACGGCCGGGACGATCGTTTACATGTCTCCGGAGCAGTTGCGTGGCGAAAAGGTTTCGGCTCCGAGCGACATATATTCGCTTGGAGTAATCGCATACGAAATGGTCACCGGCCGGCGCCCGTTCAGACCTGAGACCAGCGCTCATTTAGCCGAGTTGCAGCGAGACGGAATCCGCGTCAAACCGAGGGACCTGCGACCGCGGCTAACCGAAGAAGCGCAAACAGCGATCCTCAGAGCGTTGAGCTTTAGTCCCGGCGCGCGATACCAGAGCGCACAGGAATTTGGCGCTGCACTGGCAAGCGCTTTGACTAGCGAAGTCGAATCGAACGACCTGCCACCGACGGAACCCGTGGCATATCCCCCGACCGATAATTCGGCGAGACTATCCACACCGCAAACTGATCCAGGAGTACAAGCTCCGCAAACATTAGTGACGCCTTTCTCGCCGGCGTCAATTCACACCCTGGACCAACCGATACGGCCTTCGGATAAACCCGGAACTCAAACTCGATGGTGGCCGAAGCTTGCTATTGGTTTGTTACTTGCCGCGGGGTTGGCTCTTGGCTCGTATTTTATTGTGGCCAAACTTCGTTCGCCGGGAGGCAGCGCAAATCCCAGTGCTGCCGTTGCAGAGCGTTCGCTGGTTTACTCGCTGACCGTACAAAAAATGCGTGATGGAAAGCCCTACCAGGCGCCTTTCGAATCCTCTGGCCAGGAGATATTCGAAAGCGGCTACAGATTTCGGCTGAATGTTTCCAGTCCGCAATCAGGTTACCTTTACGTGTTCAACCAGGGTGCGGATGAAAAGTCCGTTAAGACCTTCACGATAATTTATCCGACGCCTGCCACAAACGGCGGCTCCGCGAAGCTGGATGCGAATCAATCGATGCAAACCAGCTGGAACACGTTTGAGGGCCTGCCGGGCACAGAAGAGTTCTGGATCGTTTGGTCCACTTCGCCTGTCAGCCAAATGGAGTCGGCGAGGGATGAAGCCTTTAAGAACAATGACGGCGCGCTTAAGAGTGCGGAAACGATTAGAACGGTCAGCGATTACCTGACGAAAAATTCTGAGCCCAAGCCGGAAACCAGCAAGGACACTGCGAAGCAAAAAACCGACCTGCGCGGGAAGGGCGATTTGCTGGTTAAGCTGGTGGAGCTGGAGCATCGTTGACGTTATTGACATGGTGACTGCAGTTGCATGCCGCAGTCCTATGAAGTCATCTATGAAGCGTGGTTCGAAGTCAAGAGTTTTTTTAGACAGACTCTGACCGCGACGCCGGAGCGCCCGTGTTTGTGTATCGCTTTGTAGTTCGCTCTTTGACATGAGACTGATAGATTTAGTTTTAGCTTTTACCGCCGTTTGCGGTCCTCAGCTGACCAAGGCCATCAAGCCACGGTCAATCATCTATGCGGTCACCTTCCATGAGGTTGAGTTCGCACTCTCCTGCAGCTAGGTCAAAGGAGAGGCTGGCTGCCCAATCAGTACCTCGGGCACGTTAGACGGCCCCTGACTCCTTCGGGCAAGCCGAGCTGCGACGGCTCGACGTCGAAACTCCGCATAGTCGATCTCATCGCGCCACATGATGTAGGCTCGGATGAGAAGTTTTCTGGCAACTGCGACTTTGGCCTTTGGGCGGCCTCGGCGCGCCACCAGATGCTGGTAGAAACGCTTTAGATCCTCGTCATATCTGATGGCCACGTGCGCGGCCTCCACCATCAGGTAGCGCAGCAGGCGGGAGCCGGCTTTGCTGATGCCCAAGTGGACGGCCCGATCGGCGGAGCTGCGGATCATGGGATCGAAGCCGCCATAAGCCGTCACCTTGCGCTGGTTGCGAAAGCGAGTAATGGGTTGCAAGGTGTGCACAATGCAGAGCCCGGTCAGCAAGCCAATGCCCGGATGCGTGCGCAGCCGCTTAACTAATGGATCGTCCTGCCCGTTCAGCTTGAGCCATTTCATGGTCTCCAGCAGTTGTTGATTGAGTGGCTCCATCAACTGCAACCAATGGTCGCGTTGCCATTGCATGGCTGGAGACATAACCAGCGCGCCCAGCTCCTGTTGTCCGGCTTTGGTGAATAACTGACTGCGCCTGGCCAAACCAGATTGCATGGCCAAAGCATGCAGGCTGTTCTTCATCACGGTCCGGATCTGGGTCAGCTTTTGCCGGTAACGCAGCATGCGCAGGACTTCCCGGCTCTCTGCGGTCGGCCGATGCAAACGAGGAAACTCATCGTGTACCAGCAAATCAAAGATGAGTTCCGCATCTCGCCGATCGCTCTTCTGTCGCCAACGAGCCCGCCGCCGAATTTCGGTGGCATCGCCGATCCAGACTTCGCAGCCTATTTGCTCGAGCAGGGCTTCGAACCATGGACTGTAGCCGCTGGCTTCCAGGCCCACGATCACGTGCCCTTCGAATCGCTCATAGAAAGCACGCAATGCCAGTTTGTCCTGGTGCCGAAGCTCAGTAATGACGAGTTCGCCAGTTTCGGTTTTCAAATAACAGATCGTTTGTTGTCGTGCATGAAAGTCAACGCCGATATATATTGTTTCCATAGCGCCTCCTTCCAGTCTCATGTCACAGAGTGCACTGGGCCGCGAGTTTATCACTCGCGGGGAGGCGCTTGCTTCATAACATCAGTACCACCTGGGACCGAAGCTTGACTTCGTTTGCTATGTCTCTCTAAACCCGGATGAATGATTATATGTTCCTGCAATCCTACAATCTCAGACCTGTCATTCGCCTGCTCCTCGGGTGTGTATTTGGTTGCTTACTATCGGTGATTGCGTGCATTCAGCCGATAGCGGTCGCCAACGCCCAGGACCGCGGTTCGCGCACAATCGTTTCTGATGACTTCACCAGGAACCGGCAAGAAACTCCATCGGCGGGTTCGCTCGGCAAAGGAGCAAAAGGAGGCACTCCGTCCGCGGCCGCGCCCAAGCCGGTGCGACAACGGACTTACCGTCTCGCGTCAAAACCGGCGGCAAAGCCTCGCCCGGCATCCAGCTCGGCAGTCGTATCGCAAATCGGCATCACTCTATGGAGGCTGCGCGAGGTAACCGGAAATGTGACGGGCGGGAGATTGCTGGTCCGAGAAAACGGTAAATCCTCGTCGTGGGTGCCGGAGCGCGTGGCGGCCGACACAACATTTCGCCTCGGCGATTACGTGCGACTCAGTATCGAATCGCCACGCGACGGTTATCTTTACGTCATTGATCGCGAGCTCTATTCGAATGGATCGACCGGACCCGCCATGTTGATCTACCCGTGGGCTGACATGCGGGGAGCCGACAACCGAATGCGTCCAGGCAAGCTCGTAGACATTCCGGCACAAGAGGACAATCCCAGCTATTTCACCGCCTCTCCGAGCAGCCCCGATCAGGTTGGCGAGATATTGACCGTCATTATCACGACTTCGCCGCTGAACCTGCCCATCTCTGACAAGCCAATCGAGATCTCAAAAGCCGACGTCGAAATTTGGGAAAAGACGTGGGGCGGCGACAGCGACCGCTTCGAAATGGAAGGCGGAGCGGGTGAAACATGGAGCGTCCAGGAACAGCAAGCGGCAACGGGAAAAGGCTCGAGACAACTGACCCGCGACGACCCCGCGCCGCAAACGATCTACCGAATCTCGACGGCCGACAACAAAGCGGTGCTGGTGAATGTTCAACTGCGGTATGCGAAGTAAGTGCAAAACGATCGAGAGCCACCACGGCTAGATATAACCGCACGCAGATGACCTCAGCTAAACGGCGCTGACAACCTTGATGCGAAAAAAACAGACCTTCAAAAGATGTCTCACGCTGTTGCTGGCCGTGCTGCTCGCTTGTGGCAGTCTCTTCGCGCAGAAGTCCACTCGCCGAACATCTGCTCCCCAGAACAAAGAATCAGAGGCGCTTATCGACGCCGGCGACAAACTCGTCGACGAGCGAAAATGGAATGAGGCACTCGATGCTTACCTGAAAGCGATCCGCGTTGACCCGCAGAATTCCGATGCGTTTGTCGGGCTGGGGAACGCTTACATGGGAGCGGGTAAATGGGCCGAAGCGTTGGTGGCTTACAAAAAAGCGGTTGCGCTGGCTCCGCAAAATGCCGATGCGCAATACGCTCTTGGAGACGCCTATAACTCCATGCGTATGCACGGCGACGCCTTTGCGCCGCTGGTTAAGGCTACCCAACTGGACCCCACTTTTGCTGAAGCGTACTGCGGGATCGGCGACGCATACCTGAGCGGAGAGCAATACGCAAAGTCTGTGAGTTTCTACAACAGCGCAATCCGGCTGAAGCCCGACTACGAAGACGCGCATTACGGACTGGCGGTCGCGTATCTGAACCTGGGAAATCAGAAGGGACTCGACGAAGCGCGGAAAAGATTGGTTAGTCTAAATTCATCCCTGGTGAAAACGCTGGATAGCGCTATCGATAGATTCGATCCGGTGGCAAGCGCGGCGCTTCGCGCATCCGAGACCGCGCAATTACCCGGTGATGCGCCGCGAGCAGCAGAGCCGGCGAAGCGGAAAAGCCAACCACGCGCGTTGTCAGCGAAGCCAAAGGCTGCGGATTCGAATGATCCAAACTCTCTTGAACTGGCTCTCTGGGAATCGATCAAGGACAGTGACGATCCGGAAGATTTCAACTACTACCTGCGCAAATTTCCTAACGGCAAGTTTGCGGAATTGGCAAGGACCCGAACAGGACAGAGCAAGCCAACCTCGGAGGCCGCGACCACTCCTACACCTCCATCCGTAGCAGAAGTAGAGATCAAACCGCGAGTCTCCGCGAGCCAAAATGCCACCACACAACCTCCCGAGTTGGCGACCGTGACAGGGCCCGCAATTCCCGTACTTTCGATTGCCTTTAGTCCGGACGGTTCGACGCTCGCGACCGGGGACGGCGAAGGTGCGATTAAACTCTGGAATACTCAAACCGGCGCCGGACTAAGAACCCTGGGAGATCAACTCACTCAAACTCTGAAAAATTCAGGCATTCAATCACTCACCTTTAGTGCCGACGGAAAAATTCTGGCTGCTGCGCGGGTACTTCGGCCTGACACGGAAACTGATCCGGATGCTGTCTTGAAATCTGAATTAACTATCTGGGACGTGGCGAGCGGAAAACTCGTAAGGACCCTGGGAGAAATCGATATCGATGTCAAAGCCATCGCGCTAAGCCCCGCCGGTCGGTTGCTGGCGAGTGGAGGTTTAAGCAATGTCGTAACGTTGTGGGATATCGCAACGGGCGAGGAATCCCGGACCTTCAGCGGGCGTTCCGATATCGTCGATTACGTGCTCTTTACTCCTGACGGAACGCAGGTCGCCAGCGGAAGTTGGAACCAGGCTATCGATCTTTGGCAGGTGACAGGTATTACGCGTTCGAAGCAGCTGGATACCATTCCGGAAATAGCTTCGTCGCCAATGGTAGCGACAATTTTCGATCCTTTTGCGAAGCGGGCTGTTTCCGTTCCGGTTGGTGACTCCGAAACAATCGTCGTACGCGAATCGCCGACAATGAAGACGCTCAGGGAGTTTAAGTGGAAGCAGTCAGTCGTCTCATCAATTGCTCTCAGCTTGTCGGGAAAAACACTGGCCGCTGGAAACCTCTCGGGCGAGGTGCGGCTTTGGGATGTCGATTCTGGAAAAGAACTATTCATCTTCAAGAAGGAGTTCAGCGCCGATGTTTCCGCGTCGAACGCTTCGGCTGGCGAGGTTGGTAACCCAGGCGAGGCGGCGTTCTGGAAGCAAATCGAAAACAGTTCGGATCCGAAAGATTTCGAAGAGTATTTGAAGGCGTATCCGAATGGAGTGTACGCACCACTCGCGCGATTGAAGGTACGAAAACTAACGTCGCCAAAATGACGATTCCGGAGGGAGATTGGCTATTGATTATTGGACGCCGATCTGAGATGGCCCAACCACCCGTTCCGACGTATTTACGAAAACTGATTTGAAACGACAGGGTTGATGAGCCAGAGCGATCGAATCGCACTAACTCGCCTTGTCTAAACGTTAACGCGCGCGCATGAGTCACTGCGGCGCCTCGGCCCCGAATCTCACGTGACCTCCTCGAGCTTTTAGGCCAGCGTGGAATTCTTCACAGCGGTTAGCAGCAAGCTATTGCTCACCGTCTCTCACCCAAAAGGAGAACCTCTCATGTTTCTGTTTCGCCCCAGCTTTATGTCTCGCAACCGCTCCCACTTTGTAGTACTTGCTTTGCTTTCGCTTATCGTTTCGCTGTTCCTTCCCGTGGCAGTCTCCGCACGCGATCGAAAAGCAACGCGACAACCTGCGGTAACTCAAGAGAAGAAAGACAAAGGTAAAGAAGATCCAAAGAAGGAAGCACAGCCGAAACTCTCGAAGGAAGAGAAGGAATATCAAAAGATAAAGAAGTTCAGTCAGGATCTTTACTTAAAAGACGCTGAGTTCAGAGACGTGGTCGAAGATGCGTACTTAAAAAAGCAACGTGAGCAAAGCGAGTATGCCTACTACATAAACACGCGCGACCCCGCCACCCAACAAGTCACACGTGACGGCGATAAATTGCGGGTTGAGTACGCTCTTTATGACAACCCGCTTGCTCAGGACTATATAAATCGCGTGGGCCAATCGCTGGTGCCCAGTGGTTCATCACATCTTTATACTTTCAGAATAATGCTCAACCCGATACCGGAATCCCGCGCACTCTCGACGGGAACTGTGTATGTGTCTTCCGGGCTGCTCTCTGTCATCGACAACGAAGCTCAGCTCGCTTACGTCCTTGGTCATGAAATCGGCCACGTGGAAGAGGAGCATTGGAAAGAAGACACGCTGGTGGCCGAGGGCATTGCACCCTACAACGAGAAGCAAGCCAAAAAGCGTGCGTTTATTGGCGCGCTCGTTTCGGTTGCCGCCGGCGCCATAGTCGGAGCGGCAGGTGGAGGCGCGTCAGCTGCTGTGCAGACTATGTATCTCGCGTCTCAACTGGCGCCGTCGATCACCAAGTTGTGGGTGCCGAACGCCATCACCTCGTGGGACAGGTTGCAGGAGGATGAAGCGGATCAGCTTGGCCTGAAGTACATGCTCGATCGCAACTACGACGTTCGCGAGGTGCCGCTGTTTTACGCGAACCTGCGTCGCACATCGTCGCTTGATCCTCGAGTGCGACTCGGTTTCGTCGCGGATAAAGATCGCATCACTGAGCGCGAGGAACAGGTGAAATCGCTTATTGGATCCAGCAATGCATCGCAAAAAACTCTCTACGTCGGTTCGACCAATCTGGCCCCCGGCAAAATGCTGGACCCGACGCAAAATGCAGACGCGCGCGCCGCAGCCGCTCAAAAGGCTATCGGCGGTTCTTTATCCGCCGACGTACAGGCCAAACTCGATGCCGGCGAACTGATCGGCAACAGCGCGGAGTTCGAAGCCGTAATGGCCGGGATCAGTCGAGACAATGGAGTGCGGGCTTACTATTTTGATATGTTCAAAATGGCTCGCGAGAATCTGGAAGAGTCGCTCAGAATTCGTTCGAACGATCCTTATTCCCACTACTACTACGGCAAGATCCTGAAACTGACGGCCCGGACGTCTCAGGAAAAATTAAGAGCGCTCAGTGAATTCGCCCAGGCGATTCAGTTGGACCGGCGCCGAGTTATTGCCGAACCTCATCTTCATCGGGCCCTTGCGATGATTGACTCGAAGGGATCCGCCCAAACTCCGGAGATCGTTAACGCGCTGAAGGACTATGTCGCGATCTATCAGCGTGAACATGCCGGCGCGCTGCCGCCGAACATGGAAGTGATCTACGACTATATGCAGGAGGCGGGAGAAACGGCGTGGGTCGCAACACCGGCGGTTAACGTGTCCACACGGGGTATCGAGCCAATCGGCACCAGAGTGGATACGGGATCCAGGTCGGCCGCGTTACCAGCGGATTCTCAAACAACCGTGGCTCCTCAACAACCTGCTCAAAAGCCGACTCAGAAGAAGCGGCCGTAGCGCCTTATTTTGACGGAACGGCAAAGCCAGACCTTTGCCGTTCCAAACCTCTTCCCCAAAAAACCAAATGCGAACACTAAAAGTAACGACACTTTGCATCCTGGCTTTTGTAATAGCCGCGGCTCTCTCACATACGACGCCGGAAGCGACGCCGGAAGCAACGCCGGCGCAACAGATTTCTTCACGCGCGCCGTTCTCGCTCGAGTTGCCGGAACTCGGAGTTCCGCCAATTACCGGTGTGGAATTTCGCATCCCGACCACGGAATTGCGAACAATGAAATTCAATGTTCGCGAACCTTATGCGGCAACAATCAGTCCCGGCGAAATTTATACGACCATCAACGGAGAAGCTGCCAACACAATTTGCGGTAACCTGAAGTCCGGACGTGATGGCAGAATTTTGACCTGTGATCTCGAGAGCAAACCGCGATTTCGATTCCAGCCGGGAAAGAACGTGGTTGAAATCACCGCCACTGACCGCGCGAAGAATTCGTACTATGCGTCGTTTGTGTTGATCGCAGGTAAAGGTCCGCTGGGCAATCCGGGATCGTCCGCAACTTCCAACCCGGTCCGGACAAAATTTTCTGGTAGAAAGTTTGCTGCGATCATCGGCGTATCTCGATATCAATTCCAGGACGCGGGGTTGAACGATCTCAAATATGCCGACGCAGATGCGCGCGCTGTTCGCGATTTTCTCCTGCAACCCAACGGCGGGGGTTTCAAAGCGTCCGATATCATTTATTTGGAGAACAGCGGAGCGACGAATGACGCAGTTCGGAATGCGCTTATGAAGCTGTTGCCCAGGGCGGGCCCGAACGATCTCGTTCTTATCTATATCGCGTCTCACGGTTCACCGGACCCTTATCAGCCGCAAAAACTTTACTTTCTGATGAACGATACGAAAGTGGCCGACATGCCTAAGACGGGTCTCGGGATGTTTGAACTTCAAGCGCTACTGGATAACGAGTTGAGAGCCGAACGCGTAGTTGTGTTTATCGACTCCTGTCACAGCGCCGGCATAGACAACAGGAAACTCGTAACCGGTCGGCAACTCGCCCGGGTCGAGAACAATATTCTTAATTTGTATGCCTCTCGACTTTCCGGCGAGACGGGTCGTGCTGTTCTGACCTCGTCTGATGTGAATGAGATTTCCGAAGAAGGGGCAAACTGGGGCGGCGGACACGGAGTCTTTACGTGGGCGCTTCTGGAAGGTTTACGCGGAGCGGCCGATCTCAATCGGGATCGAGTGCTGACCGCCGGCGAGGTTTTCGATTATGTCAGTAACCGTGTGAGCACAGAAACCAACGCCAGACAGAATCCACGCGCTCTCTCGGGTACGAACCGGGATTTTCCGCTGGCCGTGGTTGGACACTGAGATTATGCAAGAAAGGGAAACCGAACGACGAAGCAATGTCCGACAAACTTTAGTTTGTCGCATCTCGACGACAAACTAAAGTTTGTCGGACATTCTTATTTTCGCAGTGCGTTGAAAAGCAGCGGGTACGTCGCCAACGACTGCGCGCGATACTGCGGTCGGAAGCCGAATAGAATCACCCGACCTTTGCCGAGCCCAACTTCAACCAGCGCGGCTTTACCTTTCAATAGATCGCCGCCAAGCAGCCAACCTGACAACAGCGGATCCTTGTCGTGCGGATACCATGCGATGATGCGCACTCGCGTCGATGCATTCTTGTCTGTGAACTCGAAGGCCGGCGAGTTTTCGAACCATGCAATCGACTCTTTAGGCATCTTTGCTGCGAGCGGGTGAGTTGTATCAAGTTCAGTACGAAGGATCGAGCCGGGTCCGTAAAACTCTGTTCGCTTCAAACCGGCGGTAACATCTCGTAGCGGCAACTGGAATTGTTCGATCGCGAAATTCGAAGCGCGATTGAAGAACACCAGGGTCCCGCCCGCCTCTACAAACTCGCGCAACGCGTTAACACCTTCTGCTCCAAGTCCTCCGGTCACCTCGTCAGGCATTGCGCCCTTGCGGTATCCGTCAAGTAAGGCACGTGGCGACTGATCCGGAATTACGATCGTGTCAAAGTTCGAATACAAATTCCCAGCCCGCACTGCTTTGTCGTCAATCGACGAGTAATCGACGCATTGAGTTTTGCTCTCGCCGTCCAATATCCAACGTGTCCAGCCTTCGTCCATCGACGCGACGTGCGAACGATAGAGCGCCTTGCGCGAATCAATCTTCCGACACAGACCTATTGCGTTGGCGCCACGGCTGGTTCCGCTGTAAGTGATCGGTCCGGTTATAGCCGTAACCTTGACGCCCATTAACAAAGCCAGAGAATGGGCGGTTACGTCGTATGGAGCAATCGGATGTCCCTCCGCGTCGCGCAGATCCGGATAGCTTTGGGATTCAAGTAGAGCTTTGGCAAAGCCGCCGTAAGGTTGATCCATCAAAACAAGTGCCGAGTAAGTGTAGTCCTGACCCCCGGCATTGAGCCGGGTCGGGTACTTTATTTCGACCCCGCCCCTCCTCAAAGCCATGAGCAACGCACCACTGTTCGCGCTGGGGTGTGGAATCACGAAGCCAGATAGCGCCCCTTTATCACGTGGACGTACCGCTTCCTTGCCGATCTCATAAAACCTCTTCAGCCAGCGCGCGCGGTTCTCTGCCGCATGATTCATCAACGAGAACGCCGCGCCCGTCATGTAATTCGTAATGTCGCGCAGGTGCCATTCGCCTCCCTGCCAAAGCGGCCCGAACTTGTCCGTCTCCTTTTTCGCGTCATAGCCGACCGAGCCGCGCAGGTTTTCAAACTTTACCGTAATCGGCTTGGCGATTCGTGCGGACGCCGTCTCAGACAGGATTCGCACGCCGCCGTGATAATGCGAGTAGGCGCGCGCCGGAGTCCACGCGTCGTACGTCGTTCCCGTCGTGATTCCCTTAAAGCCGGCCGCTCGCATCTCGCCCGCCATCGCCTGGCCCAACTCCGTGTAGCCTTCGACAATCTGCTTCGGAACGTTTGGTTCGACCGGCTCCATGTAGGGCGGCAGGAAAAGTCTGGCGCCGTCGGAACCCTGCTGATGTATGTCATGGACGATTTGCGGGTGCCAGACGTTGTGAACCTTTTCGACCGTCAACTGCGTTTCCACCTGAGTGAACGAGTACCAATCACGGTTGTTATCGTGACCCGTGTACTTGTGATAAAGCTCCGGCGGCTCGGTTCCCTCGAACGGCGTGCCCAGCGTCTTGTCGTACCAATCTTTGACGATATCGACGCCGTCCGGATTGAGCGAAGGAACCAGCAGGACGATCGTTTCACGCAGAATTTTCTTTACCTGCGGATCGTCGGACGAGGCCAGCCGGTGCGCGATAAGCAGGCTGGAAAGCGTCGAGCCGACCTCGGTCGAGTGAATCCCGCAGGTTATCAATACGATGGTTTTCCCCTGTGCGATTAGTTGTTGAGCTTTTCGATCCGGATTGGCTCCGAGCTTTCGAGGATCTGCGAGCTGCGCCTGAATCTGTTTGTACTTAGCGATCTTACTCAGATTCTCCGGCGAGCTGATCGTCGCCAGAACGAATGGACGACCCATGGTCGACTTGCCCAACTCTTCGAACATCAGCCGGTCCGAAGCTGAATCGAGACGTTTGAAGTAGTCGACGATGCTCTGCCAGCTCGCCAGCTTTCGGTCATCGCCCGGGCGAAAGCCGAGGACCGATTCGGGCGTCGGGACGGCAGCGGACGTGACGGCGCTTGTCGATAGAGTTTTGGAAAGTGAGTTGTGCGCCGCGGCAAATGGCGTGATGCAGGTCAGTGCGGTGATCAAAAGCAAGCAAAGAGTTGTGCGTAAACGCATTCGTGTCGCGGCTCCTATACGTGTGTTGAAAAGAAAGATTTGCCTGAAGTTATTTGAGAGGGCAGTGTAGCGAATAGTTGGGCGGGTGAGAAGTAGGTGGAGTGTGGGCGGCTTCGATGGAGCGCAGGCGGCTCGCCTTCGCTCCATCGCCTGCGCCCTTTTGCGCTCCTTACAATCAGCTTGCCCTGTTTGCTACGAGCGATGTAAAGTAACGCCAGTTCCCGCACGCTCTCCCTTTTTCGAAAATTTGTCGGAGGTCAGCTTTAATGTCGACTGAAACCGTTGATCCTGCCAAGGCTCAAGCAGCCGTGGAATTTCCGGATGTAATTGGATGGAAACCCGATAACCCATTAGCCGAAAAGTTCGTCCCATATATTCCACCCGAGACGATACTGCCTGAATTAACTCTGCGCGCCGTCATCGTCGGAACGCTGCTTGGCATGGTCTTCGGAGCGTCGTCGCTCTATCTCGTCCTGAAGGTGGGACTGACGGTCAGCGCGTCGATTCCGGTGGCGGTCATCTCGATCACGCTGTTTCGCTTGATCTCGACCATGGGTTTCAGGAACGCAACCATTCTTGAAAACAACATCGTTCAGACGGCGGGTTCGGCCGGAGAATCGATCGCATTCGGCGTCGGCGTTACGATGCCGGCGATCATGATTCTCGGTTTCGATCTCGATTTGTCGAGGGCGTTGCTCGTCTCGGTGCTCGGCGGTTTGCTGGGCATTCTGATGATGATCCCGTTACGGCGCGCGCTGATTGTGCAGCAACACGGAATTTTGAAATATCCGGAAGGAACTGCTTGCGCCGAGGTCCTGAAAGCCGGCGCTTCTGACGAGTCCAAGGCGGCCGCTTCAAAAGAAGCAAAAGCCGAGATGGCGCGCGCGGGCGAGAACAACATTGGAGCCAAGACGATCTTCACCGGCTTTGGAGTTGGGTTTCTTTATTACGTTCTGAACAAGGCGCTCTACGGCTGGAAAGAAGTTCCCGAGAAAGTTTTTGGATCGCCGCTCAAGGCCGGTTCGGTCGGAATGGAGATCAATCCCGCGCTTTTGGGTGTCGGATATATCATCGGGCCGCGAATCGCATCGATCATGGCCGCCGGCGGCGTGCTCGCCTATTTAGTGCTGATTCCCGCGATCAAGTTTTTCGGCGAAGGAATGACAACGATACTTCCGCCGGGCGAAAAGCTGATATCCGACATGGGACCGAATGATATTCGCGGTGCCTATGTTCTTTATATCGGCGCCGGCGCTGTTGCGGCGGGCGGCATCATCAGCCTGTTTCGTTCGCTGCCGACGATCTGGCACGGTCTTAAGGGCGGAATTCAGGATCTGCGCGGAGGGCAGAAAGCTCAGGTATCTTCTCCGCGAACCGATCAGGACCTCTCCATGAAATTCGTCCTCGGCGGCATCATCGTAATGATCGCGGCGATAATGCTCTTCAAAGACCTGCACCTCTACATTTTCGACAGCCCGCTGGTCGCCATCCTTGGCGCGATGATGATCGTGGCCTTCGGGTTTCTGTTCGTCACGGTGTCGTCCAGACTTACTGGAGAGATCGGATCGTCTTCGAATCCGATTTCGGGTATGACGGTGGCGACGCTGCTTCTGACGTGTTTGATATTCATTTTGGTGGATTGGACCGGCCCGGCTTATTTTGTCACCGCGCTTTCAATCGGAGCGATCGTTTGTATCGCAGCTTCGAACGGCGGAACTACGTCACAGGATTTGAAGACGGGATTCCTGGTTGGCGGAACTCCGAAGTATCAGCAGATCGCCATTCTGTTTGGCGCGGGTGCGTCCGCGTTGATCCTCGGACCGATTCTGATCAGTTTGAATCACGCGGCCACGGTTTATGTACCGAAGGTCTCGTTTGACCCGGTCAAGGAAGTTTCGCAACCGCTGGATCCCGTTGCCGCCTCGGCGCTGCCGGTGTTTGCCGATCCGGCTAAGCCGGCGAACGCGCCTGCTAACTTGCGAACTTTGACGGTGACTACCGACGGACAGCCGCTTCCGGGATTGAAGACGGGCGAATATCTAGTCGACGATACCGGAAAGGTACTTTACAAAGTTGCGCGAAATTTCCCACCGGAGCTTCGCGCGCCGGTTGGACAATTGACTCAGCGGGAATCGCTGCAGGGTCTTCAAGCCGGCGGCGACAACAAGTCGTACCTCGTTTGGCACAAGACCGAAACGACCGACGGCCCTCCGGGAAGGTATTTGGTGGACGATCAGGGCGCGCCGGTTTACTTGGTCGATCCGGGAATCAACGGCACACACAAGGTGCGTCCCGATGGATCTGAAGTAACGAAGTTCGACGCGCCAAAAGCAACACTGATGTCCTACATCATCAAAGGCGTGTTGGGCGGTAAACTTCCGTGGGGACTGGTGCTGTTGGGCGTGATGATCGCGATCGTGCTCGAGATGTCCGGCATTCCTTCGCTTGCTTTCGCGGTTGGCGTCTATCTGCCGCTGTCGTCATCCAGCCCGATTTTCATCGGCGGCTTAGTGCGATGGCTGGTAGACAAGCGACTGCGCAAAAAGCTTGCTCATAAGAAATTGTCCGAGGAAGAACTCGTGGCCGAGGGTGACAAGAGTCCGGGAGTTCTGATGGCGTCGGGTTACATCGCCGGCGGCGCAATCGCCGGAATTGTCATCGCGTTTATGGCAGGCGTGTTGACCGACACGACCAAGGGAATCGAGGAGTGGTCGAAACACAGCAACCCACTCTTTGAGAAGGGATTACAATTGGGCAGCACCAACATTAGTGCCGATTTCTTGTCGCTAATTCCGTTTATTTTGCTGACCCTTTTGCTCTACATGGTCGGGCGCGAAATGCTCCTTGCCAACAAGTCTGCAAAGTCGAATAAGTAAAGAAAGCCGGGAGAGCGAAGGCGAAATCGACGAAGCCTTCGCTCTCTTTGCATTTTCTTCTTGACCGGCAACGCTTTTCGTTTTTCAATTCAGTTGTAAGGGCGGCGCGCCAATACGGCGCGCCTTATATTTACCGAAAGAGGATTTCAATCGATGTTTCTGACAAAGGTTAATTGCGGCCGGCCCGTCAGCGCAGCCGTCGCATCCGTCACAGCCGTCGCATCCGTCACCGTGGCTTTACTTATCCTTGCCCTCGTCTCAGCCGTTCCGGCGCAGACCACTCCGCCTCCCCGCACGCCGACGGAAACCGTGCGCGAGTTCTTTAAGAATCTTCACGAGAAGCGTTTTCGCGAGGCGCTTGGGATAAGTATCTACAAACCTGCAATCGACGGGTTGAGCCAGAAGGATTTTGACGAACTTCGTCCTGAGTTCGAGGCTATGGCCAAAGACGCGGAGAAGCTCGAGATCACCGGCGAGCAAATAAGCGGCGAGTTGGCGACCGTGTTTGTAAAGGTACCGGACGACAACGGCGTACCGCAGCCATCGAAATTGGATCTGATTCAGTCAAAGGGACAATGGATCGTCGGCAATGCGGAAGACGACAAGGCAATCAGAGAAGCCGGCAAAGACTATTTCTTCAATGTGCGCATCCAAATCCATGAAGACGAAGTGAAACTTATGATGGAACGCATCATAAAAGCGCAGCTGGTTTACAGCTCGCAGCACAATAATATGTATGCGGACATCTCCACGTTGGTTAAGGCCGGATTGTTACCGGCGGATATCGAGACCACCGCTTCGACCGGTTACAAGTACCGGATGACGCTGAGTTCCGATAAGAGAACGTACTTCGCACAAGCCGAACCGGCGCAGTACGGAAGAACGGGTCGACTTTCATTTCATCTGGATTCGACCGGAGTTTTTCAAAAGAAGGATCTTGGCGGAAAACCGCTGGTACCGGAAAAGAAATGAAGTAGATTTACGCATTGACTGATTCGCGTCGCGAGAAATCTCCCATGAATAGAGCTCACCTTCTTGCTCCGACCACAGACTCCCCGCTTCTATCGATCGTGTACACGCTCTCCTCGCTTTGCGTGGTGGTTGCCTGCGCCACGCTTGCATTCGCTCAAACACCCGAAGAGAGTCCAACCGTTGTTACAACCACGAAGGCTGTCGAGCGCGCTCAGGACGCGGTCGAAAAGGTAAAAGCTAAATCCATAATTCGTGGGCGCATTGTCTTTGACGATACCGAACGACCGGTTCGTCGGGCTCAGGTAACGCTATTGTCATTCAAGGGCGGTGGCCCGCCACAGGGCGCGAGAACGGATGGTCGCGGCGAGTTCGAAATTAAGAATGTTCGGGCCGGCACTTACTTTGTGACGGTGGATGCGGTCGGCGTCATGGCGCCTATTAGCTTGGTGAATGTCCAGGAAATCGACCGCGATAAGTTCAACGCTGACGAGATAAGAAAGTACTTCACCGAGGTGATCGTAGATGGCGAGAACAGCGCCTCGATAAATTTTTATGACCGCGGGCGAATCCTCGCGTTCGATAACCGAGGCATGGGTTCGCGAACACTCGACTGGCGCTCAACGCGTTAGCCTGGTGGCAAAACAGGAACGGAAAGTGGATCTGATTGCGCCTGCCCGGTGAGCCGGAACTTCAGGATCAGACGGCAAATCCACCAAGCCGCTGAACTTTTTCCCAATTCGCTGCGGGATCTGCACTATAATCGGTTTGGCCCCATCCTTACCCGCAACCTCCCATTGGATCCAATCGCAAAACGCTTGAGAGAGGCAGGCGTTTTGAACGCTGCATTTTGCTGCCATGCCGGAATTGATGCGTCTTATTGCCGCTCGCTTGCGTCACTTTGTGGGCGATCGCCGCAGCGCGCCGCGACACGAGACAAAGTTGGCTTGTCGAATATCGCTGATGGCGAAAAAAGGCGGAGCCAACGGTATGCGTCGTCCGCGAGTGCTTGTCGGACACACCAGGGATCTGAGCACAACTGGCCTGGGCGTGTTAATGCCTGCGATTCGAATTGGTGAGCATTACCTGACCGGCGAAGGGCGGACTCTGTTGGTTGAGATTGATCTGCCGGACGGAACGGTCCAACTCCAGGCTGTCGCCGTTCGGTACGAGCGACTGGAGCAGGACGAAGACCTGATCGGTTATCTGATCGGCTTGCGAATCGCGGACCTGCGCGAGCCGGACAAGTCGCGGTTCGCGGCGTATGTGAAGAAGCTCAAGAGCTGATTCCTCGTTGAGCCGAACGGTCTGGCGTCAACAGCACTCGGCTAGTCAAAGCACTGTTAAGCCCGGTACCTCGCAGTCAGGAAGGGGACCTTGTCCCCGCCTCAAGTCTCATAAATTAAGACCTCCAATTAGGGCTCGTCAGTCTCTGGATTCACAGTCTGTAATCCTGTCCCCGGCCGGCATTCAGCTTCTTCCAGAGAGGGGCTTTCCCTCAGAACATTCAAGCTTAAGGCGGGACAGGGGAGCCTTCCTGACTGCATGCGCCCAACCTTGAGCTGTAATTTCAAATGTTGGCTGCTCATGAAACTTATTGAGAGGTTCCTCTAGCCAAAAGCGCATGGAAGAGTCTCAACAGCTCTTCCATGCGCCTTTGCGCAGATGTTCGTTACTTCGCCTTATCGCACCTGCAAACTATTCCCGGGAACCATATCTCCCGTCGTTCCGAACGAGAGCGCTGTAAAGCCCGCCGAACTGCGATTGAGATAGAACGTTGCCGGCGATCCCGCGCGCCAGACGGCTTGATCGGTCCGGCCGTCTCCGTCGTAATCGCCCGGCACCGGAAGATCTGAACCGATGCCAAACGACACCGCCGCAAATACGCCATCAGAGCTACGTAGCCAATACCAATTGCCCGCATCAACTCCGCTGAACCGAAAAACGGCGAAGTCCGTCTTTCCGTCCCCGTCAAAGTCCCCTGGCAAAATACGATCAATAGTCGACACGCCGAAGTTCTGTCCGATCACTGTCCCATCCGTGCTCTTGAGAATAAAGAAGGTGTTGGCCGGGCTTCCCGCGTTCGCGCGATAGATTCCCACGTCTGCCTTGCCGTCTCCGTCAAAATCTCCGCGCACGCCCACGTCTGTGGCTGCACTGCCGAACGTGACGCCGATAAAGCCCAGCGAACTTCGCTGTATGTACCACGCCAGCGAGCCTCCGGAATTTCGCGTCACGGCCGGATCGGCTTTGCCGTCTCCATCAAAGTCCTGCGTCACGGTCGGGTTGTCGCCCGTGGTTCCAAATCCCACCGCATCGAACGTGCTGGTCGAACTCTTCAAGATGTAGAAGTAGGCAGGGGAGCCCGGACGCCAGACCGCCAGGTCCCACTTATCGTCGCCGTCGTAGTCCGCCGGGACCGGCGTGTCGCCGCTGATTCCCCACGGCTGTCCGACAAAGCCCGCCGTACTTTGCTGTAGATACCAGTTCAAAGAGCCGCCGGAATCACGAATCACCGCGGGGTCCGTCTTTTCGTCTCCGTCGAAGTCGAGCACGTCCGGACCGGTCGCCACGGGCACAGCCGCGATGGTAAATGCTGCGTCCGAAACGTCGAAGAAAATGTTGCCTGCGCCTTCCACTTTGATCCGCGCCTGCGTTGTTCCCAGGTTTGGCACGACTATGGATTCGCTGCCGTCGTTTGGGGTTGAAGCATTGACGACAAACGGAAAAGTGTTGCCGCCATCGGTCGAAAGCAGAATTCGTACGTTGGGTGTGCTGACGGGCGGGAGATTGGAGCTAGCTACATTCCAGGTCACCGTCTGGACAGAGTTACCGGCCCAGGTCACCGCGGTGTTCGGCGCAGTCACGGCAAACGGTCCACTTGAGCTACTGACAGTGACCTGCATCGCTGCGGATTGCACGCCCCCGGTCGTTCGATTGTCACGGGCCGTCACGCGAAAGTTCATCGTACGCGAGATGTTCGGCAACGATTCTCCCACCAAACAGGTGCCGCCCCCGAATGGACACGGCGCGCTCGTCGGCGGCACATTGGCGTTATTCAGGATGTAAGTCAACGAAGGAAAAAGTCGGGTCGGATTGGTCGTCCCGGGCCTTGAGCGGAGGATGGGTCGCGCAAACCCGTCTGCATCCGTATCCGGAGGCGAGACAGATCCCAGATCAAATTGCTCCCAGGTGTAGGTCAGCGGATCTCCGTTCGGATCGCTGGCCGTCGCGGTCAAAGCAAATGGAGTGTTGCGGGGAATCGTGTAGTTCGCTCCGGCATTGACCGTGGGCGGATTGTTGCCGCTTACACTCGTCGCGCCGCAAGAGCCGCTGCCGGTTGTCGTGTAATTGACAATCTGTTCCAGGCTCGCGTTATGAAAATAAGTATCCGCCGACCGCAGATCCTGCGCGCCGCAATTCCATCGATAACCCATGATGGTCGAACCGCTTCCAGGCTCGTAGGCTGTGATCGAAGTGCGCGCACCGGCGCAACCAGTCAGCGATCCGTTCATCGTGTGGGTCGCGCCAAACTGGTGGCCCATCTCGTGCGCCACAAGGTAGTAAGCGACTACATCGCCTGGCGCGACGCTACGAAAAATAGACACGCCACGTGCTTTTGAGCCTGCGATGCAACCATTGCCGATGGCTCCGGCTTGTCCCTGGAACGAGAAACCCGCTCCAAGCAGCCGGCCGTCGAAGACATGTCCGATGTCATAGTTTGCGGCGCCGATGACTGTATCGAGTTTGGTTTGATTCTCATTCAGCAACGACCCAATATTCTCAGTCGTATAGCCGTCGGTCGTTGTATCCGTGTAGATGATGCTGGTTTCGTTCGCCACCAATGTCATGCGAAGCGCGACCTCGCGTTCGTAGATAGCAATCACGAAATTCATGGTTGTGGTGATCGAAGCGAGCGCACCCGCAACTGAGCCGCCGCCATAAGCAGCCGTATACTCGGCGGTCGCCCCGACGGCAACTCTGTAGGTGCGCAAAGTGTCGCCCGACGTGACCTCGACCGAATCATCGCGTTGGGAGAGAACGCCACGCTCCAATGCTTCTTTAACTGACTCTTCCGTATTCATGCACTCCATCGCAAGCGAGCCCGCCGGAGCATTGCTGTGACTGAAAGAGATATAGTCGACGGTGTTACCTCTGGCATAAGGCTCTACATAAACCGTGCCGGAGCCCGAAAGCACGATCGCGTGAAATCCGGTTGGCGTCAGGTCGAATCGTGTCGTGGCGGTTGGATCATCAAGCCCCTGTCCTTTGTAAGTCTTAATCGTTGGGAATCCGGCGGCCAGTTCGGGCTCCATAATCGGAGATTCCATCACCAGAAATCGGGCGAAACCGCCGTCAGGCAACGGCACCGTCAAGATCACTTGCGAGCTTTTCGCGGCGTCCGTAAATTCCATCGGCGCCTGCCGGAGTATTTGATTCAACGCTTCTCGATCGAGGCGCACAGTACGGTAAGCTGAGGGCGAGCTTTTTCGCTCAGCACGCTCGGGAATCGCGCTCTCTTCGATATTGCTCCAAACTTGATCGCCCGAGACATCGCTGCCTGACAGGTTATTCTTATCGGCGGTGGTTTTGTTCGCGATGACTCCACCGCCGACTGAGGCAGCGACGAGCGCGCATAGCCCAAAAGCGATTGATTTACGGAATAAAGAGCGGAAACTGGATATAGATTTAAGGGAAAACATAAGTTGGGGCTTCCTTTTTGATTGGGATCGATGGTCGGTGATTTATTCCCGAGGTTACGGAGGCTTAGGGTCAAAAGCGATGCCGGGCAAACGCAGTGTTTGTTCTGAGACGGCCAGATTTTACACACCATTCGCGGACAGAGCAATCTTCTATTTGTGCTTGACAGGATCGCGGGCAATCGCTTAGTATGCGCCGTCGTTTCGAAGGATTTAGTCCTCTAACCCGCCCCGGTGGTTAGATTTGCAAGCGTTACAAGTAATGAGTTTCAGTTTTTCCCCGTTGGTCTGTGTCTGATGATTGAGTGCGCCCAGGCGCCCTCACCCATCCGCGCAGGCTTTTCTTGTATTGTGCAGTCTCCGTGCGGTGCCCCTTTAAAAAGCGCCATCCGGCTCACAAGCATTAACCTGGGCGTAGCAAGTGCTTCGCAAGAGGCTTTTACTACGCGTTTTACCGAATCGTTAGGAGGATTCGTTAGTTATGTCTAGAATAACCGGCAAGGTCAAGTGGTTCAACAACTCGAAGGGTTATGGTTTTATCGAACAACCCGGCTCTTCGGACATCTTCGTTCACTACAGCGCCATTCAAGGCGACGGCTTCAAGACCCTCGAAGAGGGTCAGGAGGTTGAATTCGAAGTCACGCAGGGCCCCAAAGGTCCGCAGGCTGAGAAAGTGATAAAGATGTAACCTGTCCCCGGCTTTCTCTCACGAAGCAAAGCCACTGACCGCTTCCGGTCTTGAGCCCGGAAGGATCTGAAACGAAGAAAGGCGATTTCTCAGTTGAGAAGTCGCCTTTCTTCTTTGTCCCGCGAGATGGGTTATGTGCGTTTTCGCCGTTGGATCGAGTCGGCTATCCCGTACGCAAATCCGAAAATAAATGCAGACGGAAACACGACGAACATCGTCCGTTGCCATTTCACAAACGCCTCAAAGTCGCTTTGAGTGCGCGGCCTTCCGCCTTTCCCAGAGTAGCCACGTTCGGTTTGACGGATCGGCGCGTCGGGAAACTTGAAGACACCGTATAGCCCGGTGGCCACCGCGCTCACACACGCTATCAGAGTCAACCCGAGCAGGATGCGTTTGATCATCGCATTCATGAATTTATTCCCCTCCTCCTGGGAGGGGAGCAAATACACCTTACGGCGCAACCGGCGCCGTCTGATAGTAAATCCCGGCTCCCGGCCCAAGCGGCAGCCCCAACAAATACCAGACAATCAAAAGCATCGTCCAAAGCAAAAAGAACGTGACGGAGTACGGCAGCATCGTCGCCATCACGGTCCCAATCCCCGCCTTCTTGTCATAGCGTTGGGCGAACGCCACCACCAACGGGAAATACGACATCAGCGGAGTTATGATATTCGCAACCGAATCACCGATGCGATAACCCGCCTGCGTTAGCTCGGGCGAATACCCGAGCAGCATGAACATGGGAACGAAAACCGGGGCCATCACCGCCCATTTTGCGGATGCGCTTCCCAAAACCAAATCGAGCATGACGGTGATGCAAATGAAGCTGATGATCAGCGGGATTCCTCCGATCCCGGAAGCTCTCAAAAGCTCCGCTCCTTTGACGGCGGTAATCACACCAAGATGCGTCCAGTTAAAAAACGCTACGAACTGCGCGGCGAAGAACGCCAGCACAAGATAGAGCGACATCGTTGCCATGGCCTTTTCCATAGCCTTCATAACGTCGCTGTCGTTTCGAATCGTCTTCGCGCCAATGCCGTAGGCCAGACCGATCAGTGCGCCTCCAAAGAAAATGATCGCCACGATGCCAGCCAGGAACGGTGATTGAAGCACTCCGCCGGTTTTCGGATCGCGCAGAAATCCGCTGGAGGGAACGAGCCCCCACAAAATGATCCCAACCAGAATCAGCGCTGTCACAAGCGCGCACCAGAGGCCGCGCTTCTCTTCCGCGCTGAGCGCCTTCAGTTCCTGCGGCTTCTCTTCGCCGCGATATTCGCCGAATCGCGGGATGACAACTGCTTCCGTGATCCACGTACCCGCGGCCGCGATCATCACAGCCGACGTCGCCATGAAATAATAGTTGGCGGCGGGCGTCACAACGTAGGCTTTATCCAAAATGCGCGCAGCTTCTTGAGTTAGCCCTGCGAGCAACGGGTCAGTTGGCCCAAGCAAGAGATTTGCACTGAATCCGCCTGACACTCCCGCGAACGCCGCCGCCAGTCCTGCCAACGGATGCCTGCCAACCGCCAGAAAAATCATCGCGCCCAGTGGAATCACCAGGACGTATCCGACGTCGCTCGCCATATGCGACATGACACCGGCAAAGACGACGACGAAAGTTAACAGCCGGCGCGGCGCGGAAAGAACAACCGCTCGAAGCACGGCGGAAATCAAACCGCTGCCTTCCGCCACAGCTATCCCAAGCATCGCCACCAACACTGTTCCCAACGGCGCAAACCCGGTGAAGTTCGTTACGAGTGACGTCAGGATACGGTGCAAGCCCGCAACCGTTAACAAACTCTCGGCGCGCACTACTTCTTTTGTTCCCGGGTGGATGACGGAAACACCGAGGCCGGCGGTGATCGCTGACAGAACCACCACGAAAAGCGCCAGAATGACAAAAAGTGTGGCCGGATGTGGCAGAACGTTTCCGGCTTTTTCAATGAAACTGAGAAACCGATTCAGGAAAGAGTTTTTGGACTGAGTTTCGTTAGCCGCCTTTGGTTCAGTTGTCTCCACTCGTTGCTCCTAGGTTAGAGCCGCGTCAGCGGCAGATTCAGAAAGTTCTCTCTACCGCCGGGGAGAGACAGGCGGACATTGGCAGGAAAATAAATTCTTAACGCGGTTCAGCTTTTCACTCCACTTCACCGCACGAAGAATTGATGCGGGTTCGGAGCCTCAGCTCAACCTCGCATTTATCTAACTAGATTTTGCGCGTCCTAATTTTTCCACCGATGGCGATTCCGATTGCTCCGACGATTGGATTAAGCAGCGCGATCCACCCGGGTTGTTTCGCCTTTTGCATCGCCTCGAGGTTCCCTACGTTTCCCTCTCGAACTGCCAGAGCTGGATCGTTCGAAGAAGTCAGAACGGGTATCGCGAAAATGATGCCAAGAATCAACACGATCCCGGCTAACACAAGCGGAGGCTTGGAACTCCTGGCGATCGCTCCGCAGGCAAAACCCGCGATGATCGCCGCGACCAGTCCAAGGATAAAACTCGCGACTATCCACGTCATGCTGACGTTGTAACTGTTAGGCTGGAACGATCCTTCCGCACCGAGAATGAGATAGAGAGCGGTGAAACTAACGAAGATGCAAAGCGCTAGCACAACATAGCCGGCAACTACGGCGACGATTGATCTGACCATCGTTTTGTCTCCAGAAAAGTTGGGGTCTTCAAGCAAGTGAGCGCGCGTATTCTTGCATCAATCGTAGGAATAATCGAGAAGAAGATTCGGCAAGCCGCCAGATTTTACAAGTTGGAAATGTTATTGACGCCGAAGGAGCGCAGGCGCGCTGCCGATCGGCTAACCCTGCGTTGTCTCGAGCGACAACACCTGCGCACGGGCCAGGCTGTGCCGAGCCAGCTCCAGCGGGTCCATCTCATCAGTCGATCGCAGCTGGCCCAGCAACCTTTCGCGCCGCGCTCGTTCCCTTTCATCACGCCCGGCGAGCGAAACCAGTTGCTCCAAATCTCGTTCGGTTTCTTCCTTTGTCTCGTTCTTCAAACAGAGCAGCGGCAGGCCCGCCAAGGGAAAGCGGTCAAAGCTGTCGAGCAACAAGACTCGCATCGCCGGGCTGTTGCGAAGATGGAAGCGGATTGTCTGTTCGACGCCGCGCACCGGATAGTTGGGAAAAGCGGCCGAGTGAATGATGGCCGATGCAAAATTGTTCAGCAGCAATTCCGCCAGCGCCTTCACTTCGTCAACGCCGGCGATGTCGCCGTTCATCCACTCTTTGTTGTCGTAAAAGTACGGACGCAAGTACGGCCTCTCGATCAGGATCTTCAGGTGATCGGAAGTTTCAGCGATCGCCCGCTGCACCAACTGGATTTCGGGCTGCTGTCGAGAGCTTTCGAGCAGCCGCCGAGCGGTGTCGAGCTGTTCGCGGGTCGCGCGAAGCTGACGTACGAAGACCGAGAAGTTCAACAACCCGGTCAGGACCAGCAGAAGCGTTCCGCCGAATGTCAGCAAGGGAATCAGTACGTCGGAACTCACAATAGCTATTCCTTTATCTTGGAGAGCAGGCGGCTCGCCTGCGCTCCTTTGTCGGACAACCCAAGCCCCAAACGCGGATCGTCCAAATAGCCTTGAAACTTCTCGAAATACCGGGCGACGTGCAATCCATCCATCAACGCGTGATGCACTTCGACCGAGACCGGCATTCTGCTTCGTCCGTTCTCAGTCGTGTACTTGCCGAATGCGATCTTTGGAACAGAGTCCGGTCGTTTGAAGTTTCGCGCGTGCGAAATGCTCGTGAACGCAACCCACGGCAGCACGGAATGATGAATAAGATCTTCGCGGTCGGCGCGTTGTTCCAGATCGGGCCCGCCACTCAACGCGCGATCAACGGCTACGCGCGCTCGATCCTGAAATTCCAGGTAGTTAGTTTGGTAATCGAAGTAAACGAAAGTGAAACTCTCGTTGGGCAACAACACAATCGTACCGGCGTTGATGCGTTCGTAGACTCGCACGCGTTCGCCATCCAGTCGGTAGCGAAACTGCTCGACCTCGTTCGCGGCCTTAATCGACAAAAAGTGATAGGCGATAAAAAAGGAGATGCTCTTGTCGGCTCTGGTCAGGTCCACGAGCGACGTGACATCAACGTTCGTGGTGATATTAAAGAACGGGTGATCGTAGGACTTGAAAAACTCGAACTGCGCTCGACGGCTCCAACTTTCAAGATCCAGGTATTCAGGCATTTGATTTTCGAGCTCAGCGCGGCGTTCGTCGTCGCGCTCTGGTTGCGATTACTTCGGAGTACTCACCTTCCAGTACGTCTTTCAATTAAGTCGGCGACCAACCCGCGGGTGCCTCGGGCCAAATGTCATCCGGACTAGCCGGTTCTGATTGATCTTCTCCCAGCTTCGCTCCCTTTATGTCGGCAACGATGAAATTCTCCGGCGCCACCGGGTAACCGGCCAGCCGTCTCAGCAAAGCCAATTGCCCAGCATGTGTCATCGCATCCGAGAATGGCCCTTGAAGTAACCGCTCGGCAGACATGCCTTCAAGCATCTCGTTTCCGCTGCTCAAATGTTTTGCAAGATCTTCGAGCATCTGGTGGAAACGCGCAACTTCTTCCGCCAGCGTTGGAAGCGGCTCGGGCCAGTACTTCCCTCCCACGAAAAACGTCCGCGCATATCCCAGCACGCTGGTCATGTGGCGAACGAGCTCGGCCGGAGTGCGCACGCCCTCGGCAATGGTGAAGTCGCCGAATTCCACCGGAGCGCCGCGTAACGCCTTCTGCGTGCGATACGCCAGCGCCGCCAGGAAATGTCTTAACAAATATTCCTTATCTGTCATCAAGAAATGTCCGACAACCTTCAGTTTGTCGCTCGTGCTCGACAAGCTAAGGTTAGCACCGATGAAGTCACTACTAATTACAGTTGAATCAAGCTTCGGGCCCGGAGGAGTCGTTACCACCCGCAGTAGCGGGTAGGGTCTTCCCCGAATTCTCAGCAATTGTGCCGAGTAAACGAAGCGTTTCCATGGAGTGCGTTAAACCCACCCGCTACCGCGTGTGGTACTGACTTCATCGGACCGCGACCGGCTATTGCCGTCACTAGTTATCCTTCGTAACTTAAGCAGGCCTTCCTAAGCTTGTCGGACATCATACCTTCCGAACCGAGTCACCCACGCGAACGATCCCCGGCTCAACCACTCGCGCGTTGATGCCGCGCAAGTGAAGCTGCTTTCCGATCGCAGAATTCACGAACTTCATTGCATCGAGTCCGAAGCGCGACACAAATTTCTTACAACCGTTGTGCGGTGGCGGCGTAACTTCGATCACGGCCGAGCCGATCGATAGCCGTGTTCCGACAGACAGATTTTCATCGCTGAGATCAAAGTCAACATAAAGCTGGTCGCCCGCGAGTTGCCAACGCGATTTATCCTGCGCCACCAACGCCGCGGCACGCGAGTTCATGATATTGAGCTGGCAGTCGGGATGCGGAGAACCGTCCGGTGTTCGCGAGCTGCCGCGCTGATTCCAACTGTCGCCGATCAACCCGTCTGTCAGGCTGAGCTCGGCTTCGTCCATAACTTCGCGTTCGTCGATCTGCGGTCGACGCACGATCAGTTCGAGCACGCCTTCATCTTTTGGCGCGCGGCGAATCACATCCAACCCCGCTTCCAGCTCTTCAGTCGTCAGGTGTTTTACCTCGAGTTCCATCATCTGACTTTGTTCTCCACTAGTGGTCTTCGTCGTTCGCTATTTCTCGGTTGCAGCTTCGCGTAGATACGCTGCGATATCCGGTCGCTTCAAATACTCCGCCCAGTCCAGCGGCGTGCCGTGGTAAATCCTGTCTTTCACGCCCAGATCAGCTCCGGCTTGCACCAGAACTTTCACCGCCGGCAGCGAGCCCGAATCGACCGCGTGATGAAGCGGAGTCGCGTGCGCGTGAAAACCGGGGGGCGCGTACCCGCTGATGTCCAGGTCGCGGTTATCTGAAGACCCGAGCGAGTTCGAATGATCTATCAACAACGTAAGCATGTCAGCGTTACCGTACAGCGCCGCGGCAGCTAATGCGATTCTTCGTTCTTCCGAGCTGGCCTGGGACAATAGACGCTGAACGTCGTCGCCGCGTTCCAAACAAATCGCCGCCGTCAGCGTTAATTCTGCGCCATGCTCGATCAACCGTTTGGCTGCGTCGATCTCGTGATGCGCCAGCACTCCATTCAGCGATCCTACTTTGGCGCCGGCGTCTATCAGCAGATCGATAAGCTCGATCTGGACGCCGCACTCGCGTGCGACCCGTCCTGTGCAAACCAACCCCAACGTGTAATCCAGCTGCGCTTGAATTTCCGCGACATTCTCGCTTCTGGCTTTTGCGATGATCAGACGCGTGACATCGGCAATGTTCGACGGCAACTTGTCATTCCTGATCGGATTCTCCGCGACGAACCAGAGCAGGTACGGCTCGTGAAAATATCCTTCCAGAGCTCCGTCGACCAAATCTCGAAGCCAATCGCCCGGAGCTATTAAGCGATCTCGAACGAGCTCGGGGTTTGCGTTCAGCAGACGCTCGATCGCGTCGACGTCGCCGGCGTCGATCGCGGCCACGGCTCTCTGAAACAGCTCATCAAGATTTTCCATAAAGGCAGATATTTCCTTCAAGTTTCGAAAACCCTACTCCAGCTGGCCACATGCAGTCAGGAAGGGAACCCTGTCCCCGCTCTTTGAGACTTAATTTATTGAGTCTTGAGTTCAAGCTGAGTTGAAGCGGGGACAGGGTCACCTTCCTGACTGCGTGTTTCCACACTTGAGTTCAAATTATCAATCTTGAGAGCTTCAGCGCCTACTCCATCTGCTTCCCGCGAAAGCCGATCGTCTGGCCCGGCTTCATTTCATAAAACCTAATCTTCAAACGCTTCAGCTCCGCAGCGAATCCGTCGGCGGTTTGAGCTATGCCGGGAAAGGTTCCGAAGTGATGCGGAACGGCGACCTTCGCTCGAACCGACTGAGCCGCTTTCGCCGCCATCCGCGGTTCCATTCCGAAATGACCACCTATGTTGAGAAGAGCTAAATCGATCGAGTAACTTTCGCCCATCGTCTCCATGTCTTTGAAGTACGCCGTGTCGCCCGAGTGGTAAATCGTCGGGCCGTCTTTGATGATGATGACAAAGCCCGCTGGATTTCCGCCGTATGCCCGTTCGGCTTCGTTCGGTCCGGCTTTGGGATTGTAGACACTGCTCGAATGCACCGCCGGAGTCATGGCAATTGTCAC
This sequence comes from Pyrinomonadaceae bacterium, assembly GCA_963702045.1. Classification (GTDB taxonomy): domain Bacteria; phylum Acidobacteriota; class Blastocatellia; order Pyrinomonadales; family Pyrinomonadaceae; genus JACMLC01. The sequence goes on along the minus strand of OY969701.1, from coordinate 345,722 downwards.
TTCGCCGTCAGCGATCTGGATTTCACCACCGATTCCCATGATCGCATCGGTCGCAGCCTGCTTTTCGGGAAACCCAGCCAGCTTTACCAGATTGCCGGCCAACTCCGGATTGCAGATCAAAACGGCGCCGGTCTTCTTCGCGATCTCCGCCGCATCACCGACATGATCCCGATGGCCGTGCGTGATCAATATGTAATCAGCTTTCGGGACAGCCGCGAGCGGATCCTTTCCCTCTTTGGCTTCCGGGTTCGACGGGTTCGACAGCCACGGATCGATCAGCAGAACTTTGCCCTTCGGTGTCGTGATTGAAAAAGCCGCGTGACCGAACCACTTCAGCTTTGTCTCCTGCGCCGCGGCCGGGCCGGCGAAAGCAAAACATGTAATCGAAAGAACGAACAAGAGCCTGATTGCTATTTTCCTGGTTGCAGTCATTTTCACCTGCCGTCGATCTGGATTTAAGTTTGTGTATTAAAGCATCGTCTGGAATTTAGGTTCAATGAAGGAGCGGAGAAATGAGCCCATGGAGCGCAGGCGGCTCGCCTGCGCTCCATGGGTCCCCAAACAACAAAAACCCGCGATCGAACGACGCATCTTTGGTCGCTCGACCGCGGGAATCTTTTCTAACAAGCGCTCTCTTCTACTTCATCAGCGCTTCGTTTTCATTACTGCTGAGCAGTAGTCTTCGCGGTCCGGCTAATGCCGCGATTCAGCAGCATCTTCACTTCGACGCGTCGATTCTGCGCCCGGCCGGCTGCAGTCGTATTGTCAGCCACGGCTTCGGTCTTGCCGAAACCCATCGGCGTGACAAAGCGTCGCAGCGGAATCTTATGATTGACCGCGAGGTACTGAATCACGTTATCCGCACGTTGGCGGCTCAGTCGAAAATTCTTCGTATCACCACCGGTCGCGTCAGCGTGTCCGGCAACTTCGATCATATACGCTCTGCCGGCCAGCGCCTTCGCCGCAAAGTCATCAAGCTGTTGTTTCGCTTCCGGTGAAAGTACTGCGCTGTTTGTTCTGAACGTCACCGCTACCGACTCCTGAACATCATAATCGTCGATTTCTGTGATTCGTTCGTGGGCCGCAGTCACTTCAGCTCTCGCCTCAGCCGCAACCGCGTAAAGCTCGTCCATCTGCCCGGCGATGTGTCGTTGACTCTCCTCAACCGGTCCGACTCGCACGTCGGTCGTAATGGCGGCTCGCATGTCGGATTCGCGGAACCGGATCTTGTCGGCCACAAGCTGGCCCTGTTGATCTCCGCGCCCTTCGACCTCGATGATCAGGCCGCGCATGATGTCGGTCACCGGATACTGCTTACCTTTGCGTAGAAAACCGCCGTTGGCTCTGACGCTGGTGTTGTCTGTAATCAGCACCTGATAGTCGGCGCGGCTTGCATCACGAATGGTAAACGTGTCGGCGTCGCGCGTAATGACGACTCCTCTGAATTTCATTTTCGCGCCGCTCGGCACCTGACGTAAGTTTGCGTTGCGCTCGAGTGTAACAGGCGTGTCTTGCCCGTAAGCAATCGGCGCAACCGCCAAAAGCAGTGCAGCGCAGAACGCAAGACCAAATAGTCGAATTCTCTTAACCTGATAAATGCTCATCTTCAGCTCCTTCAACAGTCAGGGAACGCACACCGGCATTCCGATAGTTTATCTTCGTGCGGGGGATCAGAGGCGAAGGGGTAAGATGCGAAAAGCGTATCGAATGGAAAGTGAAAAAGCAAAGGTAAGTTGTTTCGTAGGAAGGAAATTTTTAATTTGTAATCAAATCATAACTTTCGAATGTCCGACGAACTTCAGTTTGTCGAATCCGGGCGACAAACTAAAGTTTGTCGGACATTCGTTGTGCTCCGATCGCGTGGCGCTCTTACCTACTTCGCACCCGTCACATCAAACTTAAGATCACTCGCGCTCTCAGAAAGCTTGACGTCGTTTGCGTTGTACGCGGTGACTTCAAACGAGTACTTGCCCGGCGCCAGCTCTTCGTCCATTACGAACGACGTTCCATCAACTCGCTTGTTTATGTAATCCATAATCGTCTTTGCGCCGCTCGCCGAATCTCCGTGCACGCTCATCTTGTAATATGCTGCGTCAGGATATGCTTCCCACTTGGCTTCGATTCCCTTCCCGGCAATCTTGGAACCCGCCTTCGGGCTCGACACCTTCAGGTCCGACTTAAAGAGACTTGTGTCCGACGCGAAAAATGTCTGGTCCGCTTCGAGTTTGTATTTAGCCGACCCGACAATTCCGGAAGTAGCAAAAACGTAATACGGCGTATTGAACACCTTGGCGGTCAAGCCTTCGTAGATCCCGGGCGGGACGTCTTTGATTAGGTATTCGCCGTTGCTGTCCGTCTTGGTGGTAAAGGTCTGGCCGCCGCATCCCGACAGGAACTGGCTGAATTTCTCGCAGAGTTTCACTTCAATGTCCGCGGCCGGTTTTTCGTTGTAGAGGACTTTTCCCTGCACATTGCTCTTTCCCGCGGCCGGCTTTTCTTTCTCGGTTCCGGTGCCGGAATGAATCACGCCGTCTTTATCCGGCTTATTGGTCGACGCGGTTGTGTTGGAATTCTTCGACGGCCCGGTCGACTCTTTTGAAGACTTGCAACCGGCGGCTACGACCGCCAGCAACAGAACAAAGACAGCAACACCTCTTCCGCGATTCGACATAGAGTGTTTCCTCCTACGGTGATTATTCTCTCAAGAACGACGCCGGCGCTGGCAACATTTGCCGGACATTAACAAATCGGGGCAACCGAATATAGCATGGCGCTCGATGAAATTTTTATTCGCGACGAAGTCGAGTTGTGGGGTAATGCGGGGTTTGGTAGCGGGGCAGAAGCCCGACCGTAAGGGAGGGCGTTCTATTTTACCTGCGCCCAAGTAACAATGCGGTTCGAGTCCTGTCCTTCTTTAATAAACGCTGCGCTCCTGGCGCGAGGCCCCTCAACCTTGAACACATGCGTAGTCGAAACGCCCTCCCTAACGGTCGGGCTTCTGCCCCGCTACCGATGTTGAGTTCTGTCGTCGTCTTGTGAAGAAGAAATATTCAAATTAGACCGAACCCGATGTCGATTTTGATAAATTGAAACGTCGTATAGTTGAAAGCCAAAACTTCAGACAAAAAACAAGAGGAGTCTAAGAAATGAAATACATGCTGCTTATTTATCATGCGGAGAACTCGTGGGACACGCTGTCCGAGCAGGAAAAACAGGACATTTACGCCGAATACGGAAAGTTCTCGGAAGACATTCGGGCCGGCGGACATTACCTGAGCGGATCGGAATTACATCCGGTCTCCAACGCTACCAGTGTTCGAGTACGCGACGGCAAACAGCTCACGACCGACGGTCCGTTTGCGGAAACCAAGGAACAGCTCGGCGGTTATTATCTGGTCGAAGCGAAAGATCTGGACGAGGCCATCGGGTTGGCGGCGCGAATTCCATCGGCGCGCGTCGGCACGATTGAAGTCCGTCCGTTGGCCGAATAAAACGGTAACTTTTCCCGGCCTTGCGTCGCCGCGTTGCGGCATGCCACCCTCTGGTACATGCCGCAACCGGGCGAAAAAATCGAACGCGTTTTCCGCGAAGAGTACGGCCGTATCATCTCTTCTCTCATACGCGTGTCGGGCTCGTTCGAACTTGCAGAAGAGTCTCTGCAAGAAGCGTTCGTCTCAGCCCTGGCAACATGGGACCGCGATGGAATTCCGGGAAACCCGGCTGCCTGGCTTACCACTGTCGCGTGTCGCAAATTGCTGGACCTGCTGCGCAGGGAAAAGACCAAGAGCGACAAGCAGTCCGAGTTGGAGTTCGAAACCAGCCGATTGCAATCGGATGATCAATCCTGGCGTCCGGATTTGAATGAAGAGTCCGAAGAATACCCGGACGAACGATTGCGGCTGATCTTTACCTGTTGCCATCCGGCGCTTAGTCGAGAGGCGCAGGTTGCGCTGACGCTGCGCACGCTGGGTGGCCTCAGCACATCCGAAATCGCGCGCGCATTTCTCCTTCCCGAACCGACGCTCGCGCAGAGATTAGTTCGAGCAAAACAAAAAATTCGCAACGCCGGAATTCCTTACGAAGTCCCTGCCCGCGAAATTCTTTCCGCCCGCCTTTCATCGGTTCAGGCGGTTGTCTACCTGATTTTCAACGAAGGCTACTCGGCCACCGCCGGCAAGAATCTTATTCGTGAAGATCTCTGTTCCGAAGCGATTCGGCTCGGTCGATTGCTTTGTCAGCTGATTCCGAACGAGCAGGAGAACCTGGGCTTACTCGCCTTGATGCTGCTGCAGGATTCGCGGCGCGGAGCGCGGATCGATCGCGATGGTGGCTTTGTTCCGTTGGACGAGCAGGATCGTTCGCTCTGGAATCGCAATGCGATCAGCGAAGGACTTGAGCTTGTCAGCACCGCTCTGCGAATGCGAAACGTCGGGCCGTATCAGTTGCAGGCGGCGATCGCGGCGGTGCATGCCGAAGCCGCTATGGCGGCCGATACGGATTGGCGGCAGATCGTGGCGCTCTACAACGAGCTGCTTCGAATCAGCCCCTCGCCGATCGTTCAACTGAACAAAGCAGCAGCCGTGGCGATGTGCGATGGTGCGGAGAAAGGTCTGGCACAAATCGACGAGGCGGGGTCGAGCGGAGAGCTCGACGACTACTATTTATTTCATGCGTCGCGCGCGGACGTGCTGCGACGGCTTAATCGTTCTGACGATGCGGCCGCGGCTTACCGGCGCGCGCTCGAGTTGGTTCCGAATCAGGTTGAGCAGGATTACATTCGTCGAAGGTTGCGTGAATTGATGTCTTCGTCGCGTAGCGACGAATGAACTTAGGCAGGTCCTTTAGGGCCTGCAGTCGCAACCGATGACGCTCGCGTCCCGTACGGACGACTGAATTTATCCGATTTCACGCGTCCCTACAGGACGCAATGATTTTTGTTGGGCTTCCTGTGCAGGCCCTAAAGGACCTGCCTAAATTCACTCGTCCCTCCGGGACGACAAACCGCCACTAGAACAACTTCCCTTGTTTACTGCCCAACCGCCTGAACGGCTTGTCATCAAAAACCGACCGACCGTCGAGCGATGGCGAAATCGCAGTCTCGTGCGCGACCAACGCTTCGAAATCCGCTTTAGGTTGGCGGCGATCTTCAACCGCCCGGACGAATCGATCCAGACGTTTGAACCCATCGAGCTTATCCCCGTCGCCGACTTTAGCCGCGTCAAGCGACGTCCGCAGAAAGTTCAGCGACTCGTCGTAGGTTTTCAACGGCACCGGGAACGGATGGCGATCCTTCCCGCCGTGCGCGAACGAAAACCGCGCCGGATCGTTAAACCGGCTGGGCGTTCCGTGCACGACCTCCGCCACCAAAGCAAGCGATTGAAGCGTGCGCGGACCAAGATTCTCGAGCAACAGAAGTTCCGCGAAGTCGTGAAGCTCGCGTTCATACGCGACCGCGAGCACGGCACCGAGCCGCTTCAGGTCGACGTTCTGAGCGCGAACATTATGATGTGGCGGCATTCGTAAATGACGCGCTTCGCTCAGGGTTCTTTCCGGGTTCTCTTTGACGATGTCGAGCATGGCAACCTGCGCCGGCTTCGCATGTGAATCGACCAGGTTCATGATCTGGCCCTGGTTCTCGCCAACGATCGCGGTGTGCGGGTCCGAAACAAAGTCGCGGACCGAAGCCGAATGCCAGTGGTAACGGCGAGCCATTCCGGTTTGATCGTTCAATCCCTGTTGCACCACTGCCCACTCGCCCGCCGCCGTGACCACGAAATTGTGAAGGTAGATCTGAAATCCATCTGCGATCGCATTGTTATCAATCCGCGCGGTCAACCGGCTGGTTCGGACCAGCGCTTCTCCGTCAAAACCTCTGCGGTCGGCGATCAATCGCAATTCGTGCGGCGTCATTCGAGAAAATCTGCCTCTGCCGCCGCAGATGTAAATTCCGAGTTCGTCCGAACGCCATGACAGACCGCGCTTCAGCGCGCCCATTACCGAAGTGGTGATTCCGGAAGAGTGCCAATCCATTCCCATCACCGCGCCCATCGCCTGAAACCAAAACGGATCGCTGAGTCGGGAAAGAAACGCCGAAGTGCCGTAATCGCGAATGATCGTCTCGGTGATCGCTGCGCCGAGACGGGTCATACGCGTCGCCAACCATTGCGGAACGCGGCCGCCGTGAAGAGGAAGATCTGCGATTCCGGAGCGTTTCATCGAGACAATTGTAGCTGAGTTGAAGAGCGGCCGCGAACGGCGTGGAATGCCTTGCTGGATCAGTTTGAGAATCTCAAAGGTAGAGTTTCACGCAAAGGTAGTCGATGGAGAGACACGCTCGAAATACCAGTAATTCTGATCGCCTTTGCGTCTTTCCGCTTTCTATTCTTTGCGTCTTTGCGTGAAGCCGACTAACAAATTCGTAAGCGTCTCAGTTTTCATGTTCCGAATAAACCGTATCTTCCGGAGCGTCGGTGAGGCTCTCGAAATCCAGCCGATAGCCATCCGGATCGAACATAGTCGTGACCCACATTCCGTTTCCCACGAACGGCTTCGACGCCTCGATTCCGCGTGATCTTGCCTGATGAAAAATCGCCAGCGCGTCTTCGCATACGAAACAAATCGAAACGCCTTCGCCGACTTTCCCCTCGGGCATCCACGAATCGTGATCCGCGTTCCGAAACTCCTGGAGCATCACCGCTGCATCGCCTATCTCAAGCCAACACCAGCGAATCTTCCCATCGACTTCCCACTTTTTCATCATCTCGCAGCCGAGACCTTCGACGTAAAATCGAAGCGAAGCTTCCATCTCGGACACCGAAAGAAACGGGACGACCTGCTTAACATTGGGTTTGATTTTCGTGTCGGGTTCCATAGATCACGTTTGCCAGCACGCTAGTTCGTATTGATTCTACTGTTCAGTTCGGCCAGGTCTGTTAGCAGCTTGAACTGCGATTCGAATTCGTTCGGCGCAGGTACCGAGTTGTCTGTATCCACCGACTTCTCATATTCGAGCGCCGCCGCTTCGTATCTAACTATCGAACCACGCGGATCGCCTTCCTTAAACTCGATCGTGGCCGCGTCGTTCAGTCTCTGCGCCAGCGCTTCATCTTTGCTTTCGAAATACCAGTCTCGACCGTTGTCCGCCGTACTAGCCGGCGTCATTCTGAAGACCCAATCGCGACCCATCGAGACACAGTTGATTCTGAGATGATAGTCGAAGAATTCCGCGACATCCTCGGCGGAATGAGCATCAATAAACGCCTCGACCGGAATGCCCTGGTATACGCCGGTTACTTTGTAGCGGTAGTGCAACAGGCCCATCGTCCCGGAATAGGCGCCGTTGATCATAGCTGTGATCGGAGCCCACGCAGCTTTGTGGCGCGGTTCGCGGAGTATCAAGCGTACGGCGACCAGCACCACGATCAGGATCACAATGCCGGCCAAAATAACAAATGCGTAGAGGATCTCCATCGACGAACTATTCAACTCTGATTATCTTGATCTTAACGGTGCGATTCCAACGCGAGACTGTCATCTGCTTTCTCTCGTCGCCAATTACACTGAAGACGATTCGTTGTTCGGAATCGCCATCAGCCAATCGTTCGAGCGCCGGAAACTCGTTCAGGTTAGACCATTCAACGAACAACCCGTAATGCAGCGGCATTCGAACCGGCTTGACCAATGACAATCCCTGCGATTTGTCGCCGCGGACCGAGGCGCGATACGTCTTGCCGCCTCGCAGTTCGCCTTCATACGGTTCAACCAGGTGCGCGATTTCTTCCAAATGAATGATGTCGAATCGGTACTTGTACCAGGCAAAGCCGCGCATCGATTTGTTGCGCAGAACACCGACCATTGTCAGCCTGGCCCGGCCTCCGTATTCCGAATGACTTACCTCCCTGAGCTTTTTATTGAGCACTTCATTCTGCTCGGCACTTTCGATCGCGGAGTGCGCTCCGATGTTATCATCGCGGCCGCGCGGACACGCGTCATCGATCAGATATTGCGCTTCGTAACCCATCACATACGTTGCCGTCAACCGAATGGTCTTATCGAAATAGCGCCGCGGGTTTCCGACCATCTCGCAAAATCCGACGGTGGGGATTTCGACCGCGGTTTGAGCTTGAGCGATCGCCGGAACAACTAGCGGCAGCAAGCCTAGAAGCGTGCTGATCAGGATTTGTCGTTGTCTCATGTGCTCGTATCTCCTTCGCTGGGCCGATCAGTTTCAGCCTTCAGAACGAACACAAAGGAGTTAATTGCAAAGTTCGTGTATCGATATCTTCTACTTCAAATGCGATCGCAATGGAAGCTTGGCTTTGTGAAATGTTGAGTTGGAGGTGAGTCGACGGAAAGGCGGTTTCACGCAAAGACGCGAAGAAAAGAAGGCGGGAAGGGCGCAAAGGGGAGACGATCAGGTGAAGTTCAAAATTGCATGGTGTTATGAGTGTTTTCTTTGCGCCTCTGCGAGCTCTTTACTTTGCGCCTTTGCGAGAAACTCCTGCTCGACAAAAGTTCAAGACGAGAGCGCACTACTCGCCGTCGACCCGCGCGGCACCAGCGTTGCTACGATCTTCATCGACAGTTCTATTTACTGAAGCTTCAGCGGCCGTGCGAACTCGAAGAGGACACGCTCGTCTCTGTGCTTGTACGGGAACGTGACACACGACGAGTCGCAATCGACTAATCGAAGCAGTACACTGGTGCCAAACTCCGATGGCTAAGAAAACGCAATTATCCTGGTGGCTTGAGGTCGGAACGGAAGTCTGTTACGGCTGCGGCCACACCTACGCGCATCGCAGCGAAACGTTCTGCATCGATTGCGACGGGGCGATCTGTCCCATCTGCGTCGTGACCACCGAAACACTCGAACTGGTTTGTCCGCATTGCGTCGACTCCGGGAAACCTAAAAGCGAGGTGTCGCGCTGATGGCTGCTCGCTCGATCTGGAAAGGAAATATCAAGATCGGTACGACGACGATCGCGGTGAAGCTTTACTCGGCCGTGCAGGATCGAACCGTCCGCTTTAACGTGCTGGACGATCGCGAACAGATGCGTGTGAAACAGCGAATGGTCAACCCGGACTCGGGCGAAGAAGTTCCTAATGAAGAAATCCAAAAAGGCTATGAAGTGGAACCCGGCGAGTTTGTGATTTTGAGCGAAGAGGATCTTGAAAGTTTGAAACCCGAACCGTCGCGTGAAATCGAAGTCATGGAGTTCGTTCCGCCCGAGCAGGTCAGCCCGCAATGGTACGAACGACCTTACTATCTTGGTCCAGACGGCGATGCCGAAGAGTACTTCGCTTTGTCGGAAGCGCTGGCCAACCGAAAACGAGTTGGCATTGCCGAATGGGTGATGCGAAACAAGAAGTACATCGGAGTTCTTCTTGAGCGCGATGGATATTTGATGCTGATCACCCTGCGACCTGTCGAGGAGGTAATCGTTGCGCGCGATCTGCCGTCACCGGTAGGACCAGCGCCGACTCAGAAAGAACTGACCATGGCCAAGCAACTGGTCAGTTTGCTCGAGGCTGATTTCGATCCCGCTGAATACAAAGACGAATATCGCGAACGCGTGATGCAATTCATCGAGCGCAAAGCCAAGGGTCGCGGACCAAAACTGAAAGCGGTCAAACGCAAACGCGCATCGACATCGCTGGACGCGGCGTTGGCCAAGAGTCTCAAGACTTTGAAGAAGGAGAAACGAGCTGCCTAAGAAAGTCAGCAAAACTAAAGACTCCGACGACGAACAGTCCGGCGGACGACCTTTTTGGTCTGGAACGCTCTCGTTCGGGTTGGTCAGCGTGCCGGTCAGCCTCTATCCGGCCAACCGCACGCTGCGAACTTCCCTGCGCATGCTTGGACCAGACGGTCAACCGCTGGCCCGCCGGTACTTCGCCGAGAAAAGCGAACGCGAACTCGACGCGAACAAGATCGTGCGCGGCTACGAAATCGAAAAAGGAAAATACGTTGTAGTTACCGACGACGAATTGGAACGGCTCGAGCCCGAGAAGACGCAGGACATCAGCCTTACTGCGTTCGTTCCGATCGAATCGATCCCGGCAATACATTTCGAACGCAGCTACTTCCTGATCCCGGCGGGCAAATCCACCAAGGCTTACAAACTATTGGCCGAAACGATGGAAAAGAGCGGACGCGCCGGCATCGCTACATTTGTTATGCGCGGCAAGGAATACCTGATCGCGATTTTTCCGGACAACGGAATTCTGCGTGCTGAGACTATGCGGTTTGCCGACGAGCTTCGCTCGCCTGCCGACATTGATCTGCCGAAGAAGACGAAGGTTTCGCCCACGATCAGAAAGAAGCTCGAGACTCTGATCAGCCGCAAATCGAAAGCGAGACTCTCGACCGCGAAACTCTCGAACGACGAAAGCGCGCGCTTGCTGAAACTGGTGAACAAGAAGAAGAAAGCAAAGCGCAGCAACGTCATCAAGTTCAAAACTCCGAAGAGCCAGCCATCCAACGTGATAGACATCATGCAGGTGTTGAAGAAAAGCCTGAGCGGTGGCTGAACAGACCCGCCTAACAGTTCAATCGCCCCAACAGCGGATCGCAAACGTCGGGGTTTCAAGCTTCCTTCAGAGAACCTCTCCGACTTGAACGAACAAGACTGCTGACCACGAGACAACACGAACAAGCCGTTTACGAAACCGCACGAAAAAATCAATTAGTTTCGTGTTGATCTGTTTCGCCTTCGTGTAATTCGTGGTTCGTTCGATTGCGTTGCTCTATCATAAGCAAAGATCTATCTCAAACTGGACCACTACCCAAAATTTCCCCGCTTTGACATCCTGCGCGTCAGGCGCTAACGTTTATTCACTCACCAAAATTTGAATCCCGAGAGAGGGCGAGTAATTATGGCAAGGAGTGGTCATAAAGGCGTCAGCCGCATCGATTGCCCGGAGCGAAAGACTGTTGGCTGGTACGTCAGGGTCAGGTTGAAGAATGTCACAAAGTCGAAGTTCATAAGCGACAGCGCCAACGGCGGAAAGGAAGCGGCATTATTGAAAGCGGTCGAGTGTCGCAACCGTTTGGAGCAGGAGCTGGGTAAGCCCAGAACCGACTGGGTGGTGGTGGGAAACAATCCGCGTAACAAGAGCGGCGTGGTGGGTGTCCGTCGTGCGATCAAGAAGTACAAGGGAAAGGACGGCACGATTTATCTGAACGAGGTTTATCAGGTGTCGTGGCATGCCGGCCGAGAAAAGAAAGGCCAGACCTGCGTCTCGATAAGAAAGTACGGCGAGTCAGGCGCATTTCGTAGAGCGTGCGCGATTCGCCGGCAGAAAGAGGTAGAGATGTACGGTAAGGTTGTGGTCAGCAAGTGGGCGGAATCGCTGAGCAAGCTGAGCGCGGGCTAAGGCGGAAGTAAATTAATGTTAGACCAGAGGAAGCGGGAATTTCGAAGGGATTCTGTCCCAAAGCCCAGGGTTGCGAGTTTCGAGCAACCCTGGGATCCGGTTACAAAAATCCACCCCAGACGGGGTTGCGAATTCGTTCCAGATGTTTACCCATGATTGGCGAAACGCCAATCATGGGCGTTGGGACGCAATCCATTTGGGATTGTTGGATATTACCTAAAAGTAATGGTGGCGGAGCGAACCTTCAAATCTGCCCGTTCGCAAGCAACACTTCTTGAAACCTGCGACCGGAACCACACGGGCAAAGATCGTTTCTGCCGAGCTTCTCGATCAACTCTTTCTCGCCATGAACAATTCTCAACCCTCGCTTGACCTGCGTTTCCGATGGGAAACCTTTACGACGTTTGCTGGTGTGTTCAAAAGGAGTAGCTTCGTTCGTTATCGTAATTTTTTCTCATGATCGTATCCTCCAAATTCCTGTGTTCTAACGTTATCCAAATTATCCCAACTACTTGTTACGAGCAACCGTGTAGGTAAACTGATCAGAGCGATAAGAATTTTCATGAGATTACCCCTCGCAGGGCTTGGCGATTATGCTGAGCATCAAACCAGGATCGGCCTACGTATCTTTCGATGATCTCACTCGGGATAAAGGTTTGCACCGGAATTTCCAAACCAAATACTCTTTGAGAATACAATTCGATCTCGCTTGGCTTCTCCAGAATTGGATCGAAGACCAGACCGTCGCAACAGCAAACGTAATGCTTCGTCCATGTCGTGCGGCCGCGATACTTCTTTGGAATCAAAGGGCCGTAGAACTTCGAGTCGCCCCGCATTTCCTTCCTGACCAGCAACCCGATGAAAGGCTTCTTGCCTTCGTCCAGCAAAAGTTGCGCGATCTCGCGCGCGACCGTCAGGCAATTTCCCTGATAGTCGTCCGCCAGTAGTCGATGCTTCGCGTCAAAGTAATCCTGCAACGGTGCCGCATCTTCGCTTTGCTCTAAACCAAGCTCAGTAGTCATACGTGTTGTTCGAAACGAATATTCCCGACATTGCCTAGCGATTGAGCGATGCTGCGGAGCTTTCGTGCGAAGCCCGACCGGCCTCTCGCGTTTTCAGAAATGCTTCGACCTCGCGTCGCGACCGCAGCCAGATGACGTTCTTGTCTTCTGAATCCGACTCCAGCATCTTCACGACTTTTCGCCGCGTTCGCTTGGGATAGTTCCAGATCCAAACTATGAATTCCCAGGAAAGTCTCTCAGGACATCCGTCGGCCATGTCCGGTCTGCTCTTGTTGCGATACACGACAACTCTCTTCAAAACTCGCCAAAGAGACACCCGTCGAGGCATGTCCAAAAATATCACGGTATCGCATGCCTTTAACCTGACGTCGAGCGTGCCTGAGTAATTCCCATCCATGATCCATTCGTCGTGCTTCACCAGCTCTTCAACGGTGGTGCGCCATTCGGGTTTTGGCGTTTCTATCCAACCCGGATGCCAATAGAGTCTGTCCAGATGAAAGACATCGATGTTCAGCAATTGTCCCAGCCGATTCGACAAAGTTGACTTGCCTGCACCGCCCGGGCCGATTACCAAGACCTTTTTCATCGTATGTGCAAGCCGGACATGGTTTACGTTTCAAACCGGGGACATCGTTTACACTTTTGACACTCAGCTCTATGCCAGCCGGTAGCTGGGATGATGTTTTTGTTGGGGATTATCGGTTGTGGCCTTCTGTGTTTCCATACCTACGACGGCATCTTAATGTGCAGTTTGGATCAGCTGCAATGAAGAATAATCAAGCATTGAGTGATTGCAACGCTAGTGAAACTCGCAGTCAGGAAGGGGACCCTGTCCCCGCTTGCGTAGGCCCGTAGTCAAGCCAGGGATTTCTCAAATCAGAATGTTGAGTTCGGGCAGCCTTATTGATCTCGCATCTTAAGCGGGGACAGGGTCCACTTCCCCACTGCATGCTGGGATAGCGCTTCTGTCACTTCATATCCCCTGCGGTGAATCCGGAATCACTGGACCGGGTTGATCCTTTCAATCTCTTTTTCAATCCACGGCAGGACGCGCACTCTTAACCTTGCCACCAAATTGTCGGCTGTTCGCACATCCTCCTCCAGCTTTTGTCGGTTCTGCGTGCACTGATACAACAAACTCTCGTATCCTTTTCTTTCAATCTCCAAAACCCGTCGTCGCACGTCGCGAACCTCGGCGGTCCGAGTCGAACCCGACAACGCCATCGTTCGATCGATGCTGTCGGGTCGCATGTCCTCTTCAATCTGCAGCACCTTACCTTTCAGCGATGTCTCTTTTTCGACGGCCTCCACCAACAGCTTTCGCATGATCTCTGCGCGCTGTTCCGCTCGAGTCAGAATGTCCAGGCTGATCGTAATGCGATCCTTCTCACTCGAATTCACTGCCGATGCCAGAGCGCGGTCGTTCATTTCGCGCAATCGGGTGTTCAAAGCCTGCAGCGTCTTTCGCAACAGCGAGATTTCGTTAGCCGCGTTGTCGATCGAATTGGCATTCGCCGGAGGAACTGCAGATTGTTCCTGGGCTTGCGCCGTCGAGTTCGCCCTGCTACCGCCGGGACTCTGAGCAAACGAGGGAAGGCTGAAAGCAGCTACGATGCAAACGACAAAAGGCAGAAGTCTTAACTGCATTTTCATATGTGGGGTCCTTCTTGAGTGAAAAGTTGCGGGACGATTTAGCTTGTCACGTCTGGACAACAGAATGGTTCCGCTTTTTAGAGCGCCGGTTCAGTTTGACACCGTAGTGTCCGACAAGCTTTAGCTCGTCGCTGACTTTCGTGGGATTCGCCTCACGAAGTCAACGACAAACTTCAGGTTGTCGGACATTCGCTCCGGCCCGCGACGAACAAGTAGGCCGCTATGTTCCGAAGCCTGACTTTTTAAGTGCGGATCTAACTTCGTCAGTGAGCGGCAAGCCAACGACCTCCAACAACGAGTAAGGGTGGGAAGTGTATTGCCCGTGGTGCTCATCAATGGTCGACAAAATACTTAGACAGTGTTCGATGCGAGATTCACTCTCAGAATACTTGAAAGTAGTGATTCCTTTTCCAGCCTCAGGCTCCGCACTCTGCGCCCAATATCTGGAAGCGGCTTCACGATTGACTGGAGTATCAATTACCCACACGTGGCCGGTATCCGTGTGTGATGCGACCTTTTGTTATCGCCGCAAGTACGAATAGTCTCTTCATTCTCGTCCTTTGTCATTCGTTCACGACTTAATCACGGCTACGCACTATTCAATGTTCTGTCTTCTGCTGAATAAAACGGATCAGCTCGGAAATTTCTTTCTTCAGCGAATCATCCTGCACGTTGTCTTCCAGGTTTCTCAAAAAAGTTAAGCTGACGCCCGGAGTCCGATCCTCTTCCCTTACGATCAGCTCGGGATAACTAAACGCCTCACGAATCACCGGCAAAATTATTTTGATGCTTTGCGGTTTCTTGAGCGCACTCTTCCTGAATACCTTGATAATGCCGACCGTCACTCGGTCACCGAGCCTGTGCGCGGCCTTTTCCGACCAGCTTGAGAAATAGCCAGACTGTCCATTAGCCAACCGACTGTCAGAAATCAACGATTTCACGGAATTGATACAGCTACTATCACACCGCTTACTCTCCTGGGCCCTGATTGAAACTGAAGCAATGCCGCAAATTGTGACTATCCCAACTGCGCGAAGATAACCTCTCATACTGACTCTTTTTCCCGATCTATCTATCATTCGAGCCTCAGTTTGATCTTCTTGTTCTTCTCGCTTTCAATGATGTCCAGCAGCCGATCAAAAACCGTTGGCCCTTCCCTTAGCCGGGCGTTCCCAATCTTCCTCGTTATCGCCGGCGGACTTGTCGTCTTCAGTTCGTGTCACTTCACGATGATCGGTCCCTAACGTCCACGACGGCGGGTCGCTCGCCGGAAAAGTCTCGATAAGATTAATATCAATCTCCTCGTCGCTCATCCCATTATTCTCTTCGTTGTTACGATCTTCATCGTTCGCCATTTTGATCACTCCTTGAACTTAAAGCGTAAGGTGAATGGTGAATAGTGAATGGTGATTGGTGGTTGGTGGAGAGTACGAGTGCAGACCCAATAATCGGCTGCGCGTTACCAACCACCATTCACTATTCACCATTTACCATTTACTATCTACCAGCCGCCAGGTTTCAATCGACACGGATTGATTGAGCTTTTAGGCGGAGTCAGCGTGCGACACGTCCGGCGAGAAGCGAATCGATAAATTCAATCCGAGATTGGCCAAACGCTCCAGCACATCCACGTTTACCTCGATCGTCACCGTCGACTCCATCCCGACAAAACAATTCATCTCCAAATATAATCCTGGTCCTCCAGCTCGCGCATCTGTGGTTCGCGATCTTCCAGCAGATCGCACCACCACTCCAACATTTCCTCCAGTTCTAACCGCTTAAGTTCATCTGGCATCAAGCGCTTCCAACCGCCCCAGTCTTACACGCTGTCGAAATAATGAACGGTGCCGTCTGTTCTGACAAAAAACCTCTTATCCCCACGTCGCCATTGCTGATCAGGCTCAAGTCCAAGTAGCTCGGTGACTGTCTCCGGCACTAAATCATCGCCGTAAATCCGCAGGGAAGCTGAGCAAACGAGTTCTGGTTCTTCATCCATATTCACAGGAAAGTAGTCTGTGCCAGATCGGTGTCCGACAAACTTCAGTTTGTCGAGGACTTCGCAAGTGAAGGTGGGAAAAGTCAGCGACAAACTGAAGTTTGTCGGACATCCCGAACTCAGGCGGGCGCCGGAGACGGAACGGACTTTCCGAGTCGCCGGCGCGACATGGCATAAGCAGCGATCATCCCGAGCACGGAATACGCGCCGAAATAAATCATGTAACTCATAGCGATCAACCGCGCGTCCGACTCGCCGCGCCATGACCAATCGAGCGCCTGCAGACTCAGCACCGGCGCGAGACACAAAGGCGTGAGTAGCCAGGCCCAACTGTCCGCGTATCGCCCGACAAACAGCCCGACGGCGATCGAAAGGATCGGATATCACACGCCGAACTGATAGAAGAGAAACACAGGTCCCGCATTCGGATCGCCTCGCGGGCCGCTGCTTCGATGCGGCAGGTACTGCCAATAGGGAACGTATGACATGTCATAGGCAGTCCCCGGCTCGATCATCACGGTCAGCCACGCGCCGATTATCAGCAGAGCGTAACCCAGCAAGACCCCGCCTACGAGTATGTATAGACTTCGAGTAATGTTTATGCTGCGGCTCATATGAATTTTTTCAAATGTCCGACAAACTTCAGTTTGTCGATGACTTCGCCAGATCAATTCTTCCGCAAATCAACGACAAACTGAAGTTTGTCGGACACTCATAATGCTCATCTAATTCCTGCCGACCTGGCGACCGAGTCGGCGGAGTGTTCTTATCGCGCCCTTGTGACCTTGCTTCGCTGCCTTCTCAAGCCAGGCTTTGGCAAAACGAGCGTTCGGCCGAACACCCTCTCCGTCCAGATATGAAATCCCAAGATTGTATTGAGCCTTCGCGTTCCCTTTTTGAGCGGACTTCCGCATCCACGCCACTCCTTTCGTCAGGTCCAGCGTTGTCCCTAAACCTTCAAGATAGCTGACTGCCAGGTTGCATTGCGCCTCCTTATCTCCGAGCTCAGCCGCCCTTAGATAATACGTAAATGCTTTCTTGTCATCTTTCTTGACTCCGCGTCCCTGTTCATAGCACAGCGCAACATTAAATAACGCCTCAAGGTGATTGTGTTTCGCTGCCCTTCGATACCAGAACAGAGCCACAGGGATATTTTTCTCAATACCTAAGCCAAGGTCGTAGCAAAATCCGACCAGGTTCCGACAATGAATGTCTCCACGAATAGCGGCTTCCAACAGGCAGGGAA
The DNA here is from genome assembly GCA_963702045.1 of Pyrinomonadaceae bacterium. Taxonomy (GTDB): domain Bacteria; phylum Acidobacteriota; class Blastocatellia; order Pyrinomonadales; family Pyrinomonadaceae; genus JACMLC01. Next base: position 328,429 of record OY969701.1, on the reverse strand, counting down.
ACGCCTTCCGATAATTCTTTCTTCTCGAAACGCCGTAGAAATACGATTGCCCGACTTCTGAAAATTTGTAGTCCGGATTTTCCATATTCTTATCTTAAGCAAAGACTGCCAACAGTACAGCGAGCGAAGTGGCCATGACCACTTTGGCTGTGCCGATATTGCGTTTGCGGCGCGTCGCATCATGTCCTGTTTTCATTGGCTGGCCAATTGTCCATTGTTCGGCCTGAATTCAAAAGCGCCACAATGCGGCGAAGGGTCCGCAACGAAATCGGAAAACTTGTCTTATACGATAAGATACTGACAGACTCTTCCAGCGAACTGAAAAATCATTAACCCCATGTAAGGAGAAAGAATGGAACGCAAAGTAGCATCGGATTATCCGCAAGAGTTGTTGGACCTTTTTCACGAATACCAGCACGGCGATATCGACCGCCGGACTTTCCTCGATCGCTCGGTAAAGTTTGCGGTCGGCGGCCTGACCGTCGCGGCCATCTTCGAAAGCCTGACGCCGAACTACGCATGGGCACAGCAGGTGCCGCCGGACGATAAAAACATAAAAGTCGGCTACGAAGTCGTAAAGTCACCGGATGGCAACGGTACGATCAAAGGCTATCTGGCTCGCCCGGCCAAAAATGGCAAACTGCCGGTCGTGCTTGTCATTCACGAAAACCGCGGGCTCAATCCATATATCGAAGATGTGGCGCGTCGTCTGGCGCTAGCCAAATTCATCGCCTTTGCGCCCGATGGGTTGACTTCAGTCGGCGGCTATCCGGGCAACGATGAAAAAGGCGCCGCCGCTTTCCGCACAGTGGATGGAAAGAAGATGACCGAAGATTTCGTCGCGGCGGCTAAGTGGCTAAAAGCGCGGCCCGATTCGACCGGCAAGCTGGGCGCGGTCGGTTTCTGTTTTGGCGGCGGGATGGTGAATCAGTTGGCCGTGCGTTTGGGCAAGGATCTGAATGCCGGCGTCGCGTTTTATGGCCGGCAAGCGGGCGTAGACGACGTTCCCAAAATCTCAGCGCCGCTGTTGCTGCATTACGCGGGCAATGACGAGCGGGTCAACGAGGGTATCGCGGCTTACGAGGCTGCGCTCAAGGCCAACAAGAAGGTTTATGAGCTTCACATGTACGAGGGAAAACAGCATGGCTTCCACAACGACACGACACCGCGTTATGACGAAGCCTCGGCTAAGCTGGCGTGGACTCGGTCGCTCGATTTTTTCAACAAGTACCTGCGGTAATGTCCGACAAACTAAATCCCCCTCCCTCTGGGAGGGGAGCAGTTCGAAAGGCTACCGATTCCACCTCGGCTTTGAACTGCGCGGCTGACAAAGTTTTATCAAGCGACGGAACGCTGCGTCGAACCGCTCGCTCGCCTGCTGATCGTCAAATGTGAATGTCACGTTACTCGACGTCAGAGCCTCGGGCTTGATAGTCGGAAGTCTCAAACCAAATACGGACCTCCCATAGAACCCTCTGCTAATAAACTCTGTTCGCCAGCCACCAGTGAGCTTAGCTTTTTCCGAATTCCTGGTATGCAGGAACGGCGCTTTACCTCTGTCGTAACTCACCGTCTCAAGCCAGGTGGAAAACTCGGCTGCGTATGGGGGCCGAGTACTGGTCAACTTGCTCAACTCAATCGGGCTTAGCTCTTTGTCGTCGGCGTCGTACATCTTAACGTCGTCGTTTCTCAGCGTGATGTGGCAATCATCAGCCTCGGAGACGAGCCTGAAACCCGGAGAGAGGACCGCCGATACCGCGGGAGAGGAATAGCCTGTTTCCGCGTCCCATGATTCGCTCCCAAGCCGGCCTATGATCAAACCGATATGGGCGTATGGGAAACTTGTTCGATTCAGGTACTCGAGGATCTCCGGGACGGTTGAGCTCTCATTCAATTCCGGCGGCAGAGCGCTTCTTTGAGCGTTTGTTTCTGAAAGCGGGAAGCTTGTCATCACAAACAGGAGCGAGACATAGAGCGCTGATTTCAATGCCTTCACACAATCTCCAAAATTTGGGTAATAGCTCAATTCGGATTAGACAAAGGAAAAACCGGTTTCACGCAAAGACGCGAAGAACAGAAAACAAGAAGTCGCAAAGAAAGCGCTCACTGCTCTTTCCAATTTAGCATCACTCTCACCATTGCTTAACAGTTTGCGCCTCTACGCTTTCTGTCCTTTGCGCCTTTGCGTGAGATTTCTTTCTGACAAATTCTCAACTTGACCCACCGTCAAAATTTGAGTGCCTCATCCTATTCCGGAATCTCCGCCTCGACCAGTTTCGCAAGAAGCGTCAGCGATTCCTGCCAGCCGAGATAACAAGCTTCAGCTGGAATGACGTCGGGCACCCCCTCCTGCTCGATATTCAATTCGGTCCCGACGGATACCTTCTTCAAGCTGACCGTTGTCACCATTTCGCCGGGAAGATTCGGGTCGTCGAACTTGTCTGTGTGGCGGATGCGTTCGTTTGGGACCAATTCCAGATACTTTCCCCCGAAAGAATGACTTTTGCCCGTGGTGAAGTTCGTGAACGACATATGGTAGGTACCGCCGACTTTGGCGTCCATGCTGTCGACCTTGCCCGTGAATCCGTTTGGCGGAAGCCATTTGGCCATCGCGTCCGGATCCAGAAACGCCTTGTAGACTCGCTCCGGTGTTGCACGGAGCACTCGATGAAGCCGGATTGTGTTTGTTGCCATGATTTCGTTTCCTTTGATGTTGTTGTTAGGCCGCACGGGCGTCGTTCGCCTGAACTTCATCCATGACAGCTGCTATCAAATTAGCTCCGATGTTGGAGCGCAGGCGGCTCGCCTGCAGTGAGCGCGAAGCGCGAAAATGTTTTTGCGCTTTTCGCGCCTGCTCGGTTGAATCAAGCCTCGGTCCCGGGGAAGTCAGTACCACCCGCGGTAGCGGGTGGGGTCTCCACCAATCTCTCGTGACTTAATCAGAACTTGAGCTTTTCGAATCCGGCCGACAAACTGAAGTTTGTCGGACATTTTGGTTACGGCGGTCCAAGTTGCAGCCGATAGCTCACGACCTTCGTGCAATCCGTTCGCGCATCAAACGTCACTCCCCCGGTGCGCCCGCCCAACGACAACACCAAAACGTAAGGACTGACGACAACGCATGCTACGATCCACAATACGACAGACAGCAGCAGCGGGTGCCATGCGAATACCCGCTTGAAAAAGCCAATCCGAGACAGACCCCACCAGAACCCGAGATAAATTACGAAGTCGATCGCCAGTGCTCGCCAATCAACAAAGTATTCCAAAGACGAAACCAGCGTAGGTTTCATCCAACCCAGCGGAAACCCGAGCCGCACCTCTTCCGGTCCATCGAAACATTGGAGCGTGACCTTAATAGACACCAGGCAAAAAGTCAGGATCGCCAGCGGCAGAACGTGTGATGCAAACTGTTTTATCCTCGAAGTCATTTCGCTTGTCAGCAACGCAACACTCCAATCCGAATTACCGGGACGGCGCGGAAAGTATCAGGTGATCGACACTGAGCCACCCAGGTCCGGAAAAGAACAACCACACCAGAATGACGATATAAAGAACTTCAGGCAGATAGAGAAATTCCCCCAGCCAACCGCCGATCGATTTCGCTTTTAGACCTGGAAGAACGGTCGTTGCCAGCGCGCCAACCATGACACCGATCAGCATGAGGCAACAGAGCGGTGTCAGAAAACCTACGATCAGCAAAGTACCGAAGACCAACTCAACTGACGAGATAACCACGGCGTTCATTTCGGGGGCAGGAAGCCCGGCTTGACGCAGCGTTTTCTGCATCTCTTCACGGCGAGCCGCGATAAACAACTTCCCACCGCCGGAGATCGCAAAGAGGAGTCCAACCGAAACGCGCGCCAGCAATACTCCGATCCATTCCCACTGAGGCAAGGCGCTCGTCAGTGATCTCCACAGTTCCATCGGATATCACCTTCTCATCTAGTTCAGCGACGTTGCGCGTCGAGTCTCGATAAGGACCTGCTGTACAAATACATTTGCACCCACATTCCGATGAACAGCTGAAGTCCCGTACCGAAAAAAGTCAGGATAATTCCACCTAGCATTGGATTACCGCAACCTACTCCGGTTTGAGCCTGAGCTTCGCGTAATCCGGCAAAAAACATGATCGGCGCAAAATAAAAGAACAACGCAGCCGGGATAATGAATCCGGCAATACGAGCTAGCGCGGGCGAAAACCGCTTGAGCCTGAAATAGACCAAAATGCCAAGCAGCTGGCCGAAGCCAAAAATGCTCAGCAGCAGATACCACCGCCCAATGATGAAAATAGACTGCATATGTTTACTTTTCTCATGATTTCCAACTCCCTTTTATGAGATCCTCCGCTGTACGCCTTTGTTAAAGCAGCATATCCCACCAGGAATTCTCGTAGTTCATACCGGGTCTATCTGCTGCGCAGCAAGACGTCTCTTTCAGACTTACCCCCGGGCTTTTGATAACTGCATTCTTCTCATCAATCGTGATCGAAAAATCTCCCCGCACTTTATCTTGTATATCATTTGATATTTGCACTGCGCTGCCGAAACGCTGTTTTGATTCCGCGAACTCACCCTGACACGAAAGCTTTCCATGAAACTGAAACTTGAGGTCTACGATCGATTGCGGCTCGACATCAAAGAGAACGTACTTATCCAGGAAAACTTCGACCATTAAATAGCTGATGCGATTCGGCGATGCATTTGTGATTCTCAATCCGTTCCGATGGGTATCATCTATCTTTTCACCCAGCTTCAGAATCGACTCGGATACCCAGGTATAAGTGCGGATATATTTTTGGGAATTCATCATCCAGCTGGCCGCCTGTGTAAAGCAACTCAACAAAATCTCAACTGCCACTATGAACTTGTCCTTCACCCACGCCCGGCCAATGATGATTCCATAGAGCGGCCATTGGAACAATCCGACGATCCCGATGGCGGGGGGAATCACGCCAAACCATAACGTCGAGAGCATCATATAGGGGAAGAAAATCATCGCTGCGACATAGGTCTTGAAGCCGAAATCCGCAGTGACCGCCGAAACGATAATGCAGAGGATTGTCACCGGCACGGACACGATGACTGGAATCCAGAATCTTCGGTTTCTGAAATGGCTCGACATACGCAAAAGGAGGAGCGATGAAAGGAATGCTATTCGGCGGTCCGGTTGAACGTGATGTTATGGGATCGGATGGATGCGGCTTGTCTACCTGATAGCGCCGGCACTTTCCAACAAAGAGACGACTTCCTGATTCTTTTTTTCCCGCGCCAATCTGAGTGGAGTGTAACCGTCACCCTGGAGATGAACATCAGCTCCGCGCGACAGTAGCAATTCAACGGTATCAACATTCCCGCTATCAACCGCGTTCAGAAGAGGCGGACCGGTAACCCCGTGCTGATGATTTACATCCGCGCCATTATCAAGAAGCAATCTCGCAGCATTCGCATGTCCGCTCGCTGCAGCAGCCTCTAATGGATAAGTGTACTCCCCGGCGGAGGCATTCGCATTTGCTCCGGACCGCAGAAGTTCTTTCATACTTTCGACATCTCCCGCCCACGCCGCCAGCGAAAGCTCTGACTGCAAGACAAAACAGCGCGTGTCGTAGACTCCATCACCCGCGCCCCGACCGAAATAAACAGCTCGGCACTGCCCGCCATTATTCAGTCCATTCGAGTCAACGGCGATAGGCACCTCTTGCGGTATCATTTTTAGTCTTGTAGTTCGTTTGACGAATAAGCTGTAGGCAAAAAGCCCGATGCCAAACGTTAGAATTGCTGTCAGAAGAAAACACAACCATCGTTTCATACGATCAATTTACCCTTTTCAATCCGGCCAAGCCAAATGAGCAGCGCAACGCCGTCGCGCTATGGCTGTCGAAATTTCAACCGAGTTGGGCTCAACGAATCAATTCATTCAATTTCAGCGCGAAACTATAAGTCGTTACGATACTGGCAAAAGCTAAGAATATGAGCCCCAGCCAATAGCCATGCATTTTTCGTTTCCACAAACCACCAAGCCCGAAGACCAGAAAAATAACCGGAAGACCCAAAGTGACTGCAAAAAAAACGAGCGCCCGGATGGACAACAGACTGCTGGGATTTGAGATCAGACCCCACACCAAAGCAAACGTGAATCCTGCCACAACAGGCACCAGCGAGATCAGCATCAGTACCTGCGTAGCAATAATCGAGATCGGTCGGGATGGTTTCGTCACAAGGAATGTCCGGTTAAGAAGGAGAACGCCGACTCAGTGATAGGTGAACTTGCGGTAGGTTGCATGGTCAGGCTCAAAAGATCCCTTGCCTCCCTCGACCACCCATATTGAGCGGACCTGTTTGAACCAGTTGCCTCGGTCATCGAACTCATAGTCAGCCTTCATTCTCTCTTTAATGGAACCATCGCTCGAATACGCAACCGACCCATTAACATTACCATTGCCGTCGAAGAAGAGTATTACTTTGCCCTTCAGCGAGCTGTAGGCAATGTATCCGTGTGCTTCAGTGACTCTACATTGCCCGTCCCGAACAAAACCGATCCTCGAGCGAAGCTTGTCGTTCCAGTCGAAGTGTGAGACCTCGGTCAAGCCACTCTTTTGGTCAAAGGAATAAACCGTACGGCTCAGTATATTGTTGTCTTCGAGATTGCGCTGAACATCGTCTTTCAAACTGCCATCAAGTCTGTATGTATAGGTATTCTCAAGATAGATCGATCCATAAACGTTGTAATGATGCGCTTTGGATATTCGCCCCATCGAATCATACGAGTAGGTAGACTTTGGCAGTGCGACGCCGTCATCTCTATACCCAACGGCCTCAATTTTCTGTCCGCGCGAGTTGAATTTAATGACCTTGCGCAGACTTGGCTCTCCACCCAACCCCAACTCAACGTCTTCAACCCGGATTGATTCGACGGGACCTACATGATCGTCCCAGTCAGAGCCGTTTATGGGCATCGCCTGGCATGAGTTTGCCCGGGCGGCCTGATGCTGGATTGCGATCGTGCCGGCGATCGCAACGACGAGGACAAATGGAAAGATGAAGCTGAATGTAAGCCTATCCATAAAGTTGGAATGTTAGACCCGCGCAACCCCGAAATGTTCCCCATTTTGCCTCTGCTGCAAGGCCCGGTTCGGCGCGCTTTGTCGTGAGAAAGGGCCTGCTGGGGATCAGGCGATTGCATTGAGCGGGCCAAAAGCAAACCAGTAACCCGCATAAACTGAAATGGCCAGCGCACTGAAAGCCTGCCAACGGGGCAGGGCGAACAGCCCGGATACAAATGTGAGCAAGGCTGCGATCACCGAAATCAATCCTGCACCCTACGCCGCGCTTCAGCTGCAGCGCGGCTTTGTACAAAAAGTCGTATGTGTTGGTGCGCGGATGAAATGACACTAGCTCAGCGATTTATCGCTGGAAGGCGCCGTTATGAACTTTGTCCGATCCATAATCGGTTTCCATCCGGATCGTCTATTCGAAATTCCGTCAGACCGTAGAATGTGACGTTCAGGTCCGGCACAGCCAAACCTTTACTTCGAACCTGCCGGTGATACTCGACCACATCATCCGGGTAAAGATAGATGATCGAATCGCGAAACGTTTCCGGATGTGCATTGATCGATTGGTCCACCATCAAACGGCATTCGTCGAAACGGAGCATAGCCCAGCCCCAATCGTCATTTCGTTTCTCGACCTCGAAACCCAGCATCCCGCAGTAAAAGTCGATGCTGGCCGGCATGCTCTTGACCGGGAGCATAGGTATCAACCTGGTCATCTTCATAGACAACACTCCGCTACGTTTGAAACTAGGGCTTCCGATAGTTTGTAGGGCGATCGGGATGGACGAGAAGTTACATGGCACACTGCGAAAGAACTGCTTCTCTAACGCTCGACGAATCAATCAAGAACCACACTATGAGCAGTGTCAAAATTATGCCAAGCCCGCCGAATGCGGCTTCAATGATCGCCGTACCACGCCCGGCAGCTTTCCAACGCTTATGAGTACGCCGCCGAAAAGAAGGCGACAAGAGATATCGCCATCCCGAGACTGCATCAACAATCCAATCAAAGATGTCTAAAACGTCGGACGCCATATTCGTAAAACTATTTTACCAGCAAGCTATTTGATGCTGCATCTTCACACTTCACCGCCAGAGAGATGTTATCGGGACTTTGAGGGATCATCCTTGCGCAAAAACTTGCCATAAATGAATTCCCGTTTCAGCGTGCCAGTTGATTCGGTTGCCAGGTGGCGGCGAATTTTCATCACTCAACATCGATAGATGACAGCAAAGCCTTCAAACTTTTGAACGATGGTCGGAATGATTCCTCTGAAAATCCTTCCAGTTCTTTCTCGGCTTTCCTCAGATACTGTCTTTGTCTGTCCCTTTCAATCTCGTCAGTGAAATCAATACCTTTCGGCAAAGACGGATGGGTAATTGCGAGCCGAGCAGCCACATAGAATCTGCCGTCCCTGGTCATTCCCTGAAAATTCAAAGTGAGTTCTTCGCTGTTAACCGGATTGGGATCCATCTCTTGTGAATACTGCGTGAGAAACAAAATGCCCGAGCCTGAGCGGAAGTCCAGATATTGGAATCTGCTGAGAATCGACGGACTGGAATTGTTGTACGGAATATCAGGAATAGCTTTTCGATCGTTGAATTTGCCGGGACGTTCGCGAAGTATTTTCTGAAGCGTCAACGCAGCGCTATTCAGATCGGGATAGGCGGCGCTGAAATCTCTAACTGACGAGTCTTTGAGCGGAAGGACGCATATGAAACTGAATGTCGGATTGAAATATCTGGCGCCCTGCTCCAACGCAGGAAGCGGCCGTTTATCTTTCAGGTTGAAACAGACATGCTCCGGCCAAACTCCAATCGGCACGCCACCGAGATCCTGGGCGGTTACTTTCTTTTCTTTCTCGATCACTACCTCGGCAAAATCACCGATGCTGTAGACGAGAGTAACTCCCGCATGCTTTACCTCTTTGAGTTCGGAGACTTGCGCGTGAGCCGGTTGGCTCCTGGGCGCAAAGCAACTAAGGACCAGTATCGTGGCGGTAGGAATCGAGATTTTTAGCTTCATCACAAAAATGAAAAGCGAGTCATTCACGCCCTGTTTGAATTACATGTTGAGCATAGCGTTGTTTTTCTCACTCGCCTCCATCGTCTTTTCTTTTCTTATCTGCCTCCAGATGGAAGTGATGTAACAACCGGTGCGCAAATGGCGCGAGGACGATCCCCATCACGCCGATGAATACTATTCCTGAGAAGAGCGCGTACGCCGAAGCAAATATTTTTCCGTTGCTGGACGTCACTTTATCGACCGGTCCCATACCGCCGAGAATCATGGAAGCGTTTAGAAGCGCATCAGCCCATCGGGATCAACACCCAGCCTTAACAATCCCTCGACATCAGCCAGGGATGCAGACTCGGAAACTTTTCGCATCAGGATGGTCCGGCCTTCTCCGTCTCTGGCTCGGACATCTGCGCCGGCACTCAACAGAAGTCCGAACACGTTGGACGAAACCGGCGCGTAGAACAAAGCCGTCCTCCCCAGTCATCTCGCGCGTCAACTTCGGCCGCGGATTCAAGCAGCAACCGAACCATATCTTCGCCGGCAAATTTGACGGCAAGCATCAACGGAGTTTCCCCGTGCTCAGCGTCCTTCACATTTACATCCGCGCCCTGCTCCAACAAAGCGCGAACACGATCAATGTCGCGCGCAATCACGCTATCAAGCAGTTCACGTGTTTGGTCTTTACGTTGAGACGTCATTCGATCAAACCTTTGGGCAATCGCAGCGCTGACAGTCTGGTCAAGAAGTAAAAGAATATCAAGCCCGGCTGAGAAGCAACTTCACGCTTCCCAGCCGGGCTTGAAGAATACCGAACGGCGATCGATTACCGCTATTTTTGGTAGCGGTCGGTTTCTAATGTGACGAAGGAATCAGGTTCCCGCAAAGACGCAAAGGCGCAAAGAAATCAGCAAAGTAAAGTTAACTCTCAACGCCTTTGCGTCTATTGCGCCTTTGCGGGAGTCTCTCTTTCAAGCATGAAACTCAGCAGACTTCAAACTGAACGATTATGCTATTTCTCGATCGGTGCGGTGGCTAATTTGACGGTCTTGGGATCTACCATTATCTCTTCCAACCGCTTTGCCACTTCCGGCGTGAGCGATTCCTGATAACGTCCGCCCAAATATTTCGCCAGAAACTTCTCGGCCATAGCCACCATCGCCATGTTGTTGACCGGGCGCGCAAAGCCGTGGCCCTCGTCGGGTGCGACCATGTACTCGACCGGGAATCCCCTGTCGCGCAATGCGATCACGATCTGATCGGCCTCGCGTTTATTCACACGCGGGTCGTTCGCTCCCTGCACGACCAATAGCGGAGTCTTGATCTTTTCAGCGTGCGTCAGCGGCGATTGCCGCATTAGCTGCGCTTTCCCTTCCGCCGTGGTCGGATCACCCATACGCTTGTGGAAAGTGGTACGCAGGGATTCCCAATAAGGTGGGATCGCTTCGAGCAGCGTGATCAGATTGGACGGAGCCACGATCGCCACCGCCGCTGCGTACAAGTCCGGCGTGTACGTGACGCCCGCCAGCGTCGCATAGCCGCCGTACGAACCACCCATGATGCCGATGCGCTTGGGATCGCTGATGCCCTGGCTGATCAAATACTTCACGCCCCAGGTCAGGTCGTCCTGCATCTTGTCGCCCCACTGCCCGTTGCCGGCGTCGAGAAATTTCTTTCCATAGCCCGTCGACGCGCGAAAGTTCGGCATGAGAACGGCGTAACCACGGTTCGTCAGGAACTGCGCCATCGAGTCGTAACCCCAACGATCGCGACCCCACGGCCCTCCGTGCGGAAGAATAATCGTCGGCAGATTTTTCGCCGCGACACCTTTTGGCAAAGCCAGGTACGCAGGAATCTCCAACCCGTCGGACGATTTGTAGCGAATCGGTTTCATTTCGCCGAGAGCTTCGCGAGGCAGCTTTTCGCGAACACGGTATTGCAACTCCAACTTTTTCGCCTTGCGATCAAAGAGATACTTCTCTCCAGGCTCGTTGTCACTGAAAGCAGTGATGAGCCATGTCATCTCGTCTTCGGTCGACGAGTCAAAACTGATTTCCCGGTTCGGCAACTTCTTCTGCAGGAACTTGTAATCTTCCGCGAATGCTTTGTCCTTGAAATAGTATCGCTGGCGATCGTCGATGTAGAGCGTGTAGATCAGCTCGTCCGTCACCTCCGAGAACTCTATGTCTTCCAGGTCCACACGGCTCACGGGATCGGATTCGACCGCTTCCTCTTTGCCTGTTTCGGGATCGAATATGACCAGCCTGATCAGGTCCACGGCTTCGCCCTTGTTGGTCATCATGTAGACGCGGCGATTGTCTTTGCTGAAGTGAACCGGGCTGCAGGTCTCGAACACGCTGCACGAATAGATCTTCGTGAACTTACCGTCGGCGTCCACTCTCAGGACTTCGGTCTCGCCGGCTTTGGTCGAACGCGTGGCAAGACGTAACTGGTCTTTATTGTCGAACTGCCAGCCGGTCAATCGCTCCGTGTTCTGTCGAATCAGCGTGCGCTCGCCGGTCGAGATTTTGACTTTGTACAAGTCGTGCCAGGCCGGATCACGATCATTCATCCCGACGTAGATCGCGTCCGGCTCAGTGCGCGGCACGTTGTAACCGATGATCCTGACCTTCTCTGAATTGGTTAAGTTTCGCGCGACGGGGACTTCCGCGCCGTTGGCTGGTTGTTCGTTAGGGTTGACTGCGTAGAGATTGAAATTCTCGTCCCCGCCCTTGTCATTCACGAACAGTATGAACTTTCCGTCACGGCTCCAGAAGAACTGCCTGAGCGGGCGTTTGGTCTCATTGGTCAGTACGCGAGCATTGGCAAACGGCTCATCCGCGCGCTTGACCCAAATGTTCATAGTGCCGTTATGCGGCTTGCGGAAAGCAATGAACTTCCCATCGGGCGAGATCTGAGCGCTGGCGATCTCCGGATTGCCGAAGAGCAGCTCTCGATCAATAACCGCCGGCAACCCGTTTTGCGCACCGGCGACTTTCTGTGCGTGACCGCCGCTCTTCGTCGTCTCGGCGTTTTTCGCCACCGCGCCGTTTTGTGCCACCGCAGTCGCGGTGAATAAAAGGACGGATGAAAGCGCTGAAAGTAAGAACTTAGTAGTCAGAGATGTACGAGATTTTCTATTCAATTCCATAAGCTCCTTGTCGATGTCTTAAGTTCCAGGTAGGTGTCTTAACCGCCTTGTAAACGAGTGAAGTCAGAACTAGCCGCCCCCTGCGATAAATGCAGATCCAAGACGTAAACGAGAGAGAGGGGGGAAGTATTAACATCAGGCGTCTCTCTCTAACTTTCCAACCAGACTCGAAAGATAGATATGTCGTAAGCTTGATACTAAGCGGCAATTCGCATTCTAACAATTCTTCAGCATATCTCTTAAATCTTAGATAATGTGAGTTGCGCTTTTCTTCTTCCATCTCTTTCCAGGCAGCGAAGGAAATTATCAGTTTCTCTGGTTCCAGTCTCTGGCGAGCGACGCCTAGCTCCCACAAAACACCTGGCGCAAAGCCCGCGTGGATAATTACAGCTTGGGATAAAGACATCAGGTAAAGCACACCAGGTTGCCAGGTAGAATCATCGAAGTGTAATCGGGTCGCTCCCAATATCGGGATATCTTCATCAGGTTCTCCAACAGCGACGACAGGACCGTAATGGTCGTAAAAGGCAACCAGGTTTTCTTCATGAGTAGTTTGGAAGAAACCTTCGCCGCCTTCAGAGTAATCCTCAGAGAAAGCCCTCAAGTATAAAATAGGGATACGGTTATCATGCTGCAACACTTTATGAGGCCGGATACGATAGCGTTTGGCACGCCTGTGAAATCCGATCGCAATAGGTAATACAGTTTTACCAGCATATAGAACGAACAGTAAGCCAACGATGCCCGATACGTACAATGCAACAGGAGCTACTATTAAGTATGCTAGATAAGCAGCGACAATAACTCCTACCCAAGTAAAGACCTCTCGCACTAATCCGCTCGCATATTGCCGTGCCGTAGTAGGCCTCACTGCGAACGCGACGAGCTGTAATCTAGAGTGGGCAAGCATGATCTTCCCTCACCACTTTTACTAAGAATTTGGAGAATTTCATTATTAGATGGGGATTGCCGGACATTCTCTATAACGTTCTCCAAGAACTTACGCTCTCTTTCAGTTAGATTGTAAATACCCGGCGTATCATCAAGAAGTTTCGGTGGAGTATCCGACTCAAAGGCTTCTCGAATTGTTCCAAACCCCAAAAATAATAAGCCAGTTCCGATCACTAGGAGTATGCCCCCTTGTATAGGGCCGCCCTCTCCTTCCGTTAGGGATAGAACTGCCCCCGTTAGAAATACTATGCCTACTACCGAGACGCTCCCCCCTATGGGGATTAACACACATCCAGGAGAACCAACATTGGGTATTTTGAACATGAGTCATACTCCACAGGCGACGATCAAAAAGCGACAGCTCCGTTGAGTGATTCCTTCTGCACGCTACTGCTGACTAAGGGTCCATGCTCGCTTATTGCTTTTGATTGCCGAACTATCCATTGTCGCTCCATCGGCGGATAGGGTACCGTTTTCAATGCCGTACTTTACAACTTCACTACCGCATTTACCCCAGTAGACTGTTATCGTATCTGAATCAATGCTGATGATTCTACCTTCATCCTCAGCACACTCTTGATCGGTAATTCTTCTCTGATCGAAATCAACCGTCATCGGCAATTCGCGGATTTCGCCGCGATCGACCGTTCGCGATCTGCCCTGCCACCTACTTTCGGTAATTTTCTCGCAGCCCGCTTCGAGCCAGGCAACCGTCCAGCTGAAGCTTTCGTCGAGTTGTCATCTTTGCTCTTGCCCCCGGATTTCAAACGACAACCTTGCGGGTCGGGCTTTGTACAACCACCGATGCGGCCGCATTAACTCGACAAGCTTTCAATTTGCTGATAAAAGAGGCTGACAGGCAAGCAAGGTTCTCTATTCACCTCTACCGGCGTACGCTCGGACATTCGACCGGCGCCCAAATTGCAGACAAAACCTCGGCATACTTATTCAAGAATACTTGGGTCACAAGAACCTTCACCACTCCGTTACCTATATCACGACTACGTTGAGACGATTCGAAGGACCGATCAAGGGACGGCAACCGTCGAATTCACGTAGATCTACTTCTTGGGGTGTTAACATCGCCTTGTACTGAGTAAGTTTCATTGGCCGGTTATGTGGGGGGAATGCTATGTCTGAAAACAGTGAAATAGAATGGACCGACGCTACGTGGAATCCAGTCACAGGATGTACAAAAATAAGCCGTGGTTGCGATAACTGCTATGCGGAGCGTATGGCCGAGCGGTTTCGCGGGGTAGCCGGACATCCTTACGAACAGGGGTTCGATTTACGATTGTGGCCGAGTCGACTCGGTACGCCGAAGACATGGAAGCGTGGCCGCTTCATTTTCGTGAATTCTATGAGCGATCTGTTTCATTTAGAAGTTCCAAAGAGCTTCAGGAGTAGCGTGTTCGATACGATGGAGGAGGCTGATCAGCACATTTATCAGGTCCTAACCAAGCGCAGTAGCGTGATGCGTGATTTCGTGAATGACAGGTATAAAACGCGGCCTGTTCCTTCGCATATTTGGCTCGGAGTCTCCGTTGAGGATCGACCGGCACGATCGCGGATCAAACACCTCCAACAGACAAACGCTAATGTCAGGTTCCTTTCCATTGAGCCTCTACTTGGACGGGTTGGACGACTGGATCTCCGTGGCATCCACTGGGTTATAGTCGGAGGCGAGAGCGGTCCCAATTGTCGGCCAACTGAGCTGGACTGGGTGAGAGAGATTCGTGATCAGTGCATTGAGGATGCGATCCCACTATTTTTCAAACAATGGGGTGGGCTTAGACCAAAGACAGGTGGAAATGAACTTGACGGGCGCACGTGGTTTGAGTATCCGAGCCTCGACTTCAACACTCCGCTCCTCGCATAACGACACTACAGTCTCAAAAGCAGACCAGAGTCCACTATGGCCGTTCCTACAGAGACGATATGGCCGCTGGAGCCGCACACAAAAGCTAAGCACGAGATATTAAGACTTTACCTTCAAGCTTGGTTTCCAATTCTAAATAGGCATCACCAGAAAGTCATATACGTCGATGGGTTTTGTGGCCCGGGTCGCTATCAGGGCGGCGAGCCGGGCTCGCCATTAGTTGTACTTAGTCTAGCGGTCAACCATCTTACGACTTTAAGCGGAGACAATATCTTCTGGCTCATCGATGCCGAGCAAGATCGGGTCAATCATTTGAGGGCTGAGCTCGATTCTGTACCTGTTCTTCCAAACTTCAAAGTAACTCTTTCTCACGGTAAGTTTGACGAGAAGCTCAAACTGTTTCTCGATCGGCAAGATTCACTTGGCTCTGAACCTCCACCTACGTTTGTATTCATCGACCCGTTTGGATTTTCAGGAGTGCCGTACGAGCTTGTAAAGCGCGCTCTGGAAAGGCCCAGATGTGAAGTGCTGATTACGTTTATGGTGAATTCGATAAACCGCTGGCTTACTGATCCTGACGAGGTTCTACGGAACCACATTGTCGATCTGTTTGGAACAACGGACTGTTTCCAAATCAAAGAAACGCCTGACCGGATTAAAGGCCTTCGTCAGCTATACCAACAACAGCTAGAGAAGGCCGCTAAGCATGTCCGGTATTTTGAGATGCGAGACAAGACAAATCGCGCGGTGTATCTGTTGTTCTTCGCAACTAACCACCGACTGGGGCATCTTAAGATGAAAGAGGCGATGTGGGCTGTTAATCCAGATGGTGAATTCCGATTTTCAGATGCTACGAATCCTAGCCAGCAAGTGCTTTTCGGAAATTATCAAACGGCTCTCTTGTGGCATATCCTTCACGCAAAATATGCGGGCAAGGAGTTGCTGACAGATGAGATTCAGTTATTTGTAGAGGACCAGACAGCGTTTCTTGAGAAACACATGAAGGCAGTGGTGAGGGAACATGAGAGCCCGACGCTCCCAGAGCTGGAACGCATTCGGGTCAAGGATACCAAGGCGGACGGATCGAGACGGCGCAAGGCATCGTTTCCGGCAGGTGTGTCTGTTACCTTTCCAACATAGTTTTCGCAAAGGCGTTTGCTCCCAAATCATAGATGAATTTCCAGACTTCGAAAGACAGCACGCCAAAAGCGAAGGTTATCGCCAAAGCAAGAATGCGAGTCGCTATGTGTGTCTCGTTATGGTCAACCCTTTGTAGTAATGGCCAGCAACACTATTACGGGGGCAATAACCGCTGAATTGGTAAAGCCACATCACATTCCTGTGGGCATCCACAAATCCATTTGGCTTCTGAATTGGTATGTTGACTCAAATGACTCGTACCGATTTTGCGTTCTGTGTGATTGTTTCAGTTGCATTAGCTTTCGGGGCCATCGGGTGTCGTCCTCCGGAAGTATCACAAGCTTCAAAGTCCGGCGTTCCTCGACCGAGCGCCTCTGCAACTCCCGCGATTACTCCGAGCAATAACAACTCCAGCAACAATTCCACTGCGCCTAAACCAAAAGTTGAGCCGTACCTTTCCAGGGACGTAGAGATTGTCGCGACTGAGTACACCGAGCGGAACGAACGTCTGCATTGTGATCTCGACATCAGCTATCCGCAGATCCGTAAGCCACGTACGCCGCAGGAACGAAAGTTTAATTACTACGTGCAAAATATGATCGAGCGTGAAGTTAGATACTTCAAGGCTTACTGCTCGAAAGAGAGGAAGTATCCCGATGGTCGCAAGAGGCTTGAGGACTACCATTTGGGAACGAGTTTCAAACCGCTTTATGTCACGCGCGAACTGGTGAGCATTAACATCACGATGGAGAGTTACAGCGGCTACTTAAACTCCGATTGGTTTCCGATGCCGGTGAACTACGATTTGAAAGCCGGGAGGCCAATCAAAAAACTTGCAGCGCTCTTTAAGCCGAAATCAAATTACCTTCAGACGATTGCCGAATACAGTATCGCTGACTTGTTGAAACGCAAGGACAGCCACGAATCGTCGGTGCGAACAGGGACAGAGCCGAAGTCGGAGAATTACACGGCCTGGAATCTGACGCGTGACGGAGTGCAGATCAACTTCGGCGAGTACCAGGTCGGTCCGGGCGCGATCGGGCTTGTGAGCGTCGTCGTTCCTTACGAGCACTTGCAGGGAATTTTGAAACGGGAGTTTAAGTCGTTGCGTCCCGAAGTAAGCGAAGCAAAGTCACAGAATAGAATCCGCTGTCGTTAACCCCAGGGTCGTCGCTGCGCTCCAACCCATGACGGGCAATTGCCAACGCCTTCGGCATTCGGGCGGTGCTGGTTCATTTTGAAATCAACCTTCAGCGAATGCGGTCAAGACCTACATCTAACCACGAAACAACACGAACGAGCCATTCCCGAAATCACAAGAAAAACCAGCTCGTTTCGTGGGGGCTTTGTTTCGCTTTCGTGTTGTTTAGTGGTTCGTTCGCTGGCTGCAGAATCATAAGTAAAGAAAAATCTCAAACTGAACAACTACCGGTCGGGCGATTCACTTCAACTACCTGTTCGGATCGGTAGACCTTTAAAGCTTCGGCGTCGAGGCGTCGGGTCGAGCGACTTGTTAGATTGCGTGGTTTGTTCTCAAAAATCTAATTTGATCCAGGACCGCTCAAACTTCAACGCATCTTCCAGCGACGAAGCCGATACGATATTAATTTGGTCATTCTCTAACGCAATAATCCTGAAACTCTTTTCGTTACTTTGGAATCGATAGTATGCAGTGACGACCCTTTCATCTACTTCTGAGAACAGACCAGGATTTTTCTCGCGTTCTATGATTGTCTCTCCGTTCAGCCATTTTTCCAGCTCTTTCTGAGCTTCAGCTTCTGACGAATAATAGTACGTGACTTCGTAAACCATCATTCCATCGGAGGATTTCCAGTCCGTGGAGCTGGCGCCGCTTCGCCCGTCATACGAGACTGCTCTAAAGCTGGTTTCAAATAGCAATATATAAATAATGGTGACGAAGACCAGGAGAGTTATGCCGGCAATACCTATGTAGATAGCTTTGCGTTTCATGTCATCGCCGAGATCGACAGTTGGCGATCTGCTCCACCTCGCTCGGGTTTTTTGTAGAGAGCGCCGTCTTGTTACTTTTGACGCGAAGCCAACTTGTTACGCCTAAGGCGTTCGCAAATTTTAGCCCGCGGTTGGAACGCAGCGCTCCAACCGCGGGCTGGAACTGGCGAACGCCTTTCGGCGTTTAAGCGATCATTCGATCTTGCGCAAAAACCTCTCACGATTTTCTTTGGCGATACTCTTGACTTCCTTTTAACAACAACTCTACGGCAATAATGCCGCGGGAATGGGTTTGTCGTTAGCCGTGCCGAATAGGACTGTGCTTGGGCCTTGTTGCGAGCGGCGGATGTTCCAGAGGCCATCGCGGAAGACAGCGAAATCGATTTTGCCGTCGCCGTCATAATCAGCCGCGACCGGCGTGTCGTTGGCCGTGCCGAGTTCGACACTGCAGTAACCGAGAAAGCTGCCTAAAATGTGCCAGATGCCCGAACGATAAACCGCCAGGTCGGCTTTCTCGTCGCCGTCGTAATAGCCGACTACCGGTTGATCGGCGGTCTCGCCGAACGGATAGTACTTAAACTCGTTGTTTGTACTGTTCATCCAGTACCAGATGCCGTCGCGGTAAACGGCAACGTCAATTTTCCCATCACCGTCGTAATCGGATGGAACGGGACGATCACTCGCGATGCCGAACCGCACGGCTTTGAACTGACTGTTCGAGAGATCGAGCGTGTACCAGACGCCGCCGCGATAGACCGCCAGATCGGCGCGTTTGTCGTCGGTGAAATCCAGAGGAAGCGGAATGTCGCCCGCCTGACCAAATTGATACGCGCTGAAAGTGCCGTTTGAACTATTCAGCCAATACCAAGTCCCGTCGCGGAAAACGGCGAAATCGGTCTTGCCGTCCGCGTCGTAATCCGCAGGAACGATACGGTCGGTGGCAAGGCCGAACGGCGCGGCAGTCATTCCCGCACTCGAGCGCAGCAAATACCAGGTGCCGTCGGATGGACGAAAAACGGCCTGGTCGGCACGTCCGTCGTAATCGAAATCGTAGAGAACCGAAGCCGGCGCGACCGGGACCGCACTCCAATCAGGGAAGTATTCATTCGTCGGGCTGAACGTCAATTGCGTAGGTGTTCCGCCGCCCGCCGAATCTATAGTGTAAATATCAGCGCTGTCATTGCGGTATGAAGTGAACGCGATTTTGCTGCCGTCCGGCGACCACGACCCATCGACGTCATCGCGAAAGTTCATCAAGCCGTCGGTTACGCGATAACGATTTGAGCCGTCGGCGTTCATGACGAAAACTTCAAACGATTGCCCTGTTACCCCACCAGTCATGAAAGCTATTTTTGAACCGTCCGGCGACCAATCCGGGCGATAGGCGGGGGGATTAAAAACCAAAGGCAGAACCGCTCCGTTGGTAAAGTTAAACGTGAAGATCTGACTCGTCAGGACATTCGGATCGCGGTCTGTATCGAAAACGATTCGTGAACCGTCGGGCGAGAAACTCGCTTTCTCATTTCCGGTGGAACTGTAGGTCAGCTGGAACAGATTCGTGCCGTCAGGGTAAATAAAAAAAAGATGTTCGTTGCTGGAAAAAACTATTATGGCGCCGTTCGGCGAAAAAACCGGATATTTTGCCGAAAAATTGGTGGTGTTCGGCACGGATCTGGCATTTGTGCCGTCGGCATCCATAATCCAAAGACGACTGTTGCGGATGAAGACGATTTTACGCCCGTCAGGCGACCAACTCGGCATCGAATCTCTGCCCGCGCTGTTTTTGGTCAAATTAATTTTGCTGCTTCCGTCGGAGCGCATCCGGAAAATCTCGGAACGACCGATTTGCGAATCGGTGTAAACAATGTCAGTCAAAGGAGTCTGCGCCGAAACGAGTAAAGTCGAGGCGGCAAACAGCCAGAAGCTTGAAGCGAAGCAAATAATTAAGCGAAGCATAATCCTGCAACTCCTTAACTAAGAATCTCCAACACAGGGCTGAAATTAGCCAACGCCGGCGGCGTTTCTGCGATCATTCGATCACACAACCTTCGACCCATTCGACAAGAGGTATACCGCGAAGTGGGCGAAAATACCGTGTCATTTATGAACCCTCGAATCCTGCGTCTGCTCCGCAGGCTCCGAGATCATGGACCGTTTCCTGGGGCTCACGCCCCAGGCTTTATGCGAACGCGTGCTTCGCACGCTATTCGATCTCTCGATCCAAAAGCTCGGTCTAAACTTCCCCGAAACAATTTACGAAAAAGACACGCTGCGGGATACATGATAGCGGATATTCTCTTTCCGCTGGTCTTTAAGATCGTTGTTTCAATCAGCCACTCAATGATACCTTGTGGGCCAATTCCGCTGGTAGGGTGCTCCTATGAAAATCAAAAATCTCTTAATCTCCGTATTCTTTCTGGGTTTGATGTCCTTCGCTATTTCAGTCCAGGCCCAGGACTATCTGCTTGATCTGTCGTTCAATCCTACATTCGGCGGTCGAACCCACCAATTTTTCGACATCACCAACGCTGTGGCGGTACAACCCGACCAGAAAATTTTAGTCGGTGGAAACTTCACCACGGTGAACGGAGAGAACAGCTCGTTGATCGTTCGGCTTAATCCGAACGGCACGCGGGACACCTCGTTCAACTCGGGGCTGGGCACGATGGCCAACGACATCGTCGACAATATCAAGGTCATGCCGGACGGAAAAATACTGGTCGCCGGCGTTTTCCGCGTAGCGGCGGCTTTGACCTATTTCGCCCGACTGAATTCCGACGGCAGCGTGGATGGAACTTTTAGCGCGGCCGTCCCCGGCGTGAAAGTGGTCCAGGTTTATCCGGATGGAAAACTCCTGGTTGGCGGATGCTTTACTCTGCTCAACGAAGTTGGGAAAGTGGCCCGCTTGAATCAGGACGGATCAATCGATACGTCATTTCAAGCACACGTAGGCGGTAACTGCACGTACGACATAGCGCTTGCGCCGGACGGCGCCGTCTATGCCGGCGGCACCATTACCAGCGCGGATGGAATTGGAATACGCGGGCTGGTGAAGTTGAATCCGGACGGCAGCCGCGACACGTCGTTCAATCAGCCGCAAGACAGCTTCAACGTTCTCTCACGCGAATTTTTTCGTCTGGCGCTTCAGCCCGACGGACAACTGATTGCCGCTTACAAGATCTGGTTTACTGATGCTCAGCAGGAACTGAGTGCTTCGTGGGGGATAAATCGTTATAACTCCACCGGATCTTACCAGAGCTTTCCCAATTGCAACGGGGGCGCAGAAACTGGCACCGAAATTCTCTTACAAGACGATGGAAAGGTTGTCACCAACGCATGCCGTTCCCCGTCGATGCCACAGTCTTATTGGTTTGGTAGATTGCTTCCCGACGGCACTTTCGACTCCGCCCTTAACCGGATCAATTTCAACAACCTGACGCGACGCTTCGCACGGCAGGCAAATGGAGACTATCTCGTAGTCGGCGGCTTCAACATGGTCGACGGAATCTCTCGTCAGCGAATCGCACGGTTGGTGACCAACCTGGCGCCTCCCCGGCGCGATTTCGATTTTGACGGAGATGGAAAAGATGATCTCTCGGTATTTCGTCCGAGCGACCGCTACTGGTATTTGAACCGCAGCACTTCCGGTTTTCATTTTGTGCAGTGGGGACTGGCTACCGACAATTTGGTTGCGGGTGACCATGACAATGACGGCAAGGCGGATGTCGCAATTTTCCGTGACGGATACTGGTATATCCTCAGAAGCTCGAACAACACTTTTTACTTTCAGACGTTTGGCCAGGCGGGCGACAAACCCCTGGTCGGCGATATTAATGGGGACGGCAATGTCGATATGGTCATACGGAGATTGCTGCCGACCAACGTGGTCGAGTGGCAGGTTCGGGATTTTCAATCCGGAGTTATCGCAACACAAACTATCCTTGGCGAGAATTTTTCTGACCGAGCGATGGTGGGCGATTTTGATGGAGACAACGCAGACGAAATAGCATTTTTCCGGGACGGGCAGTGGTACTCGCGCAAAGTCATAGCAAACGCTCCACGGATCAATTTCCAGTGGGGACAGGCGGGAGATATTGCTACGCCGGGTGATTATGATCGTGACGGCCAGACGGATTACGCGGTGTTCCGTCCGGCAGACGGCAACTGGTACATCAAGCGAAGTACCGCAGGTTTCCTGGCGCTGCATTTCGGAATGAACGGAGACCAGCCGGTGCCGGCCGATTACGATGGAGACGGCAACACAGACATCGCAGTTTTCCGCAACGGCGCGTGGTATCAGATTCAGAGCAGCACCGGTACATTCAAGGCGGAGGCGTGGGGATCGACTGGTGATATTCCGATCCCGGCGCAGGCTTATTAATTTTGGGTACTGGTTCAAGTTTGTAACCGCATTTCAAAATTGCAGCCAGTTATGACGCGAGCGAACCACGAAATGACACGAACGCAAAAGCCACGAAAATCCAAGAAACATCGTATTCCTAGCCAGCTTCGTGTTGTTTCGTAGACGCTTCCTGTTGTTTCGTAGTCCGTGCCCTTTCTTCGGCACCAACTCGATTCTGTTTCGGACTGAACCAGTATCAAGTTTGACATCTCATCTGCGAATATTGTGAAACGAAGAGGGGCAGCCAAAGGGCTGCCCTTACTTCTTGATATCAAAACTGAGCCGAGTAGGTCTGACATCGACGAGGTCATCGATCAGAAATGCAGAGGAGAAGTTTACTTAAAGGGATAGCAGCGAGCGTTGTTCAGATCCTGTTTGGGCGAAGCCGATCGCTTCACGCTGGAACCGGGCGCTCTCTCACTCACCGGGTGCGGCCTTCGGATCCGCTGTGGCCCAGCGCGGCCAGGTGGGAAAAGCTAAGAGCAATCGTCGCCGGCAATTTGCTTGAACCGCACGCACTGTTCGCAGCATGTCAAACGAACGCGAATGGCTCAGCGTGCGCTGATGTGTTGAAAAATATTCGCAATCCGATTTACATAGGCGACCAGCCGGCCGGGACGGAGGTTTCCGGATGGCTCGACGCGTGGACGCCCGCGCCGAGTGCCTACGCCGTTGCCGCACGCAATGCGGCCGACGTGGCAGCCGCTGTCAACTTCGCACGCGAAAATAATTTGCGGCTCGTCGTCAAAGGCGGCGGACACAGCTATCTCGGGACCTCCAACGCGCCGGATTCTCTGCTGATTTGGACTCGGGCGATGAATAAGGTCACGCTGCACGAGGCGTTCATCCCCCGGGGATGTAAGAGCTCGCCGGTTCCGGCTGTGACCACAGAAGCCGGGCGCTATGTTCAGGGCGGCGGCTGTACGACGGTGGGCGTAGCTGGGCTTGTTCAAAGCGGTGGGTTCGGTTCCTTCTCGAAAGGTTTTGGTACTGCCGCTGCCGGACTGTTGGAAGCTGAAGTGGTCACCGCTGACGGCAAAGTGCGGATCGCGAATGCCTTCACGGATACGAATCGCTTTGGCTACCGGCCGCGCTCTTGCGGCAAGATCAGCAACCGCGCCTCGCCGACGCGCTGTTCGCCGCGAGCCGCCACAAGGAAGTAGGGCTGCATTTCAACAAGGGGATCGCCGGAGCGCCTGCCGCAGCCGTAGCGGCAACCAAAGACACCGCGACAAACCCGGCGGTGGTTGATGCTTTTGTCCTGGTGATCATTGCCGATGGCGAGCGGCCGTCGTATCCCGGCCTCGCTCGTCCCGCGATGGACACCGCCGCCGCCCGCCGCAACGCGCGTGAGATTGATCTAGCCACGGCACAGTTGCGCAAGATCACTCCGAACGCCGGTTCCTATGTTTCTGAGAGCAACTATTTCAATTCTTCGTGGCAGCAAGCGTACTGGGGAGCGAATTACTCAAAGCTGCGTTCAATTAAGAGGAAATATGATCCCGATGGCCTGTTCTTCGTCCATCATGGGGTTGGAAGTGAAGATTGGAGCCGGGATGGGTTTACACGTTTGCGGAAAGGCTCTTAGACATCAACGCTGTAAGTGTGGTCTGGAGTAGACCGAGCGAGAAATCGATTTCGCAATGGGTTCCTAATTTAAGGATATCGCGGCATCAAACGTTCACCTTGAGTTGTCGTGCTGCACTGAGCAGCTAATTCGTTAATCAAAAGGGTTCAAATCAAGTGCCTACTTCCTAAATATCCATTGGAGAATAAAGAGTAATATGCCGCCTGCGATAAGCCAGATCACGTTGGAAACAAGATTTGCCTTTATATTTTCTATGAAAGGACTTGGCGGCCTTTGGCGGATGATGATCTTACAGTAAGGAGTTGATACTGCGGTACTCGTGTCGAAGGGCATCAAAATAAATGGTAGTCGAAAGTAAATTTCGCCCTTCCCGAACTTATGCACAATCAACTGTTTATAGTACGGCCGCAAAATGGAATTCTTAAGGTCGATCAAGAAATGCTCAAGCCAGTGATCGTCTTCTGGTTTCGCTATACAAGTCACCTTAGCTTCATCTTCACTAAATACTAACTCCAGGCGCACATCTTCAAATTCAGATTTTGCCTCTACTCTAAAGGAATCAAGGGTTTCCCGTTGAGAAATCGCTTTAAAGAAGGGGGCACTCGGTTCATCATAAACTTCCCAAACTCTATCGCTGGCTGAGCAACTCGCCACCGGGAAGTCCTTTTCTATAAGGCTGATGATTTTCCTAATGCTTTCTAAAGTTAATACGCAAGGCCCTAGATCGTGAGAAGGTTTTATTCGGATAGGCATTTAGAGTTCCAGCCTCTATTTTGCAACGAGCACATTGAATGTACTCTCTTGATTTAGCCAACGAACGCTCCAGTAATGCTCTAATTGGGGGAATAATATACTTGACTGACCGCGAGTTCCATGTTACCTTCTCAACATGGAAACGCCAAAGACACTACAGCAAGCGATCATTCACTTCTCTAATCCCGACAACTGCAACGAGTTTATGATAGCGGCTCGTTGGCCGGACGGGAAGGTTCGTTGCCCACAATGCGACTCTGAGAATATCAGCTACCTTGAGAACGCAAAGCTTTTCAAGTGCTACGCAAAGCACCCGCGTGCGAAGTTCTCACTTAAGGTTGGAACGATATTCGAAGATTCAGCTTTAGGCTTGGACAAGTGGTTGACTGCGATCTGGCTGATTGCTAACGCGAAGAACGGTATCAGTTCTTATGAGATTCACCGCGCGCTTGGCGTAACGCAAAAGTCCGCGTGGTTCATGCTTCACCGCATCCGACTCGCGATGCAGAATGGCACAATCAACAAGCTAAGCGGCCATGTTGAAATTGACGAAACTTTTATCGGCGGTCTCGCGAAAAACATGCACGCTCGTAAGCGCAAGCATATCGGCACGGGCGGTGCTGGTAAGGTTGCCGTGATGGGCATGCTTGAGCGTAAAGGCGAAGTGAGAGCGCACGTTGTTTCCAACATAAGGACAGAGACTCTAAAGCCGCATGTTGACCAGCACGTAGAACGCGGTGCGAATGTTTACACTGACCAGTACGTGGCGTATAACAGCCTTGACGCTGAGTACATCCGACAGGTTATCAACCACTCGCATGAATACGTTCGCGGCCTTGTTCACACTAACGGAATCGAAAACTTCTGGAGTCTTTTGAAGCGCGCACTTAAAGGCACTTACGTTTCGGTAGAACCTTTTCACTTGTTCCGCTACGTTGACGAGCAGGTTTTTAGGTTCAACACAAGAAAGGGAAATGATTTAGAACGGTTCGCGCAGGTGCTAGAGCAGATCGTTGGAAAGCGACTTCAATACAAGCAGTTAATAAGTCAGCCCTCATGTTAAGGACGGGGGGCAAGCCCCGACAGAAACGCGGTAAGAGATTAAAGCAAAAAGAAAAGCCGTGAGTTGGCGCTCACGGCCTTACGTTCATCATTGCTTCGGTCTTATCAGATCGTCAGGTGTTGGCAGCACCTTTTGGCGACGCACGATTAGTGTGTCACAGGAGGTGCAGTGATGGCAAGGATGCGTTTTGAGATTAAGACAGATAGTGGCGGTATATCGCTGCTTACCTATAACACGGCAACCTTTAAATTCCTCCAAATCTTGCGAGAGATTGATGGGGCAATATCTGGCAAGAGCGGTGGTATGGTCAGTTGGTATATCGTTGACGTAGATAAGAACGGGACGCTTGCGCTAGATATTGAATCCAGACTCAATCGACCTCCGAAACGACCACGACAGCAAATCCGCGATACTGCCCCCGCAGTCGCGCAGTCCTTCGTGACAGGCTTTGAGAACATCGAACATCGAGGGATTAGCCCGCCTTACCTGTCCGAGTTTGGCTTAGCGAAGTTGCAAGACATGATGAGTCTGCTCCATGGCGATGGTGCAAGAGGCTTCGTCGCTACCGCGCTTGATGAGAAACGTTCTGTCGCTGTGACAGAAAAGGCGGCGGACACATTGCGGAAACTATTACCGTCGCGGCGCGAAGCAGAAGGTTCGATAGAAGGGATGCTGGAGACAGTGTCTGTTCACAAAGTACCAAAGATTGTCGTTTACGAATCGCTCACTCGGAAAGGCGTTACATGCTTAATTGCAGGCGATGAGATGATGAAAGAAGCAACGGAGAATCTGGGGAAAAAGGTATTAGTGTCGGGCAAAGTCTTTTTCAACATAAAAGAGGAGCCTGTACGAATCGCTGTTCGTAGCTTGAGAGTGCTTGGCATAAGAAAGAAGCCACCCACGGTGGCGGAATTTAAAGGTTCCGACCCTAACTTTACGGGCGATATGAGTACGGACGAATATATTAGGAGTGTACGGCGTGGCTAGTCTTCCTTATAAAAAGCCATATATTGACTCTGATGTCTTTATAGGTGTTATTAAGAATGAGGAAATTCCCGAAACTCAGGATGGCGGAACCGTTGTAATCGTCTTGCGCGGAGAGATCGGTGCACACATACTAACCTTGGCAGAGGAACACGTCTTCCCAGTGTATATTTCGCCGCTGACTATTGCCGAGGTGCATAAGATCAAACTAGAAGAAAGAGTCGAAGGTGATGAGGATAGCAACGTTCTCGAATTCTTTGAAAACGATTTCGTGACGGTTATTCCTATTGATAGAGAGGATGGGGAAGAAGCAAACAAGCTATGTCGAATTTATCAAGATAAGAGATTGTCACCAACTGATGCATTGCACTTAGCTTGCGCCAAAAAAGCAGAATGCGACATTGTCTTAACGTGGGATAAAGACTTCTTGTCTATAGGGGAGTGCGACGGAATTCACATTGAAAGGCCTCAGATGTGGAATCCACCTGTTGCGCCAATTCAACACGATCTTTTCACACACAGTGAGGAATCAAGCGAGGAAGCCGGAGAGTCAAACCAAGAAACCACAGAAGAGGCAGAGTCTGTCACCGTCACCGCTGACGTTTCAGGAGGCGGCAACGAACAAACTGAAGTTCAAACCGCCACCGCTCCTGAGGAAGTCTCAGCAGACGAACCCCTCCAGGTAGAGACCGCAAGCAAAGAAGCAGACGAGCCGCCACTTGAAATAAGCAAAAATAATAGGCCGGAAACTTCTTAGGCTTTCAACACCCTCGATTTCTCCGGCCCACGGTTGGTAAGGCGCACGCCCGATTACTCAGACGGAACCAAACAACTGTCTTCCGAGTACAGATGATACTGTTGAGATTGTTTAACGTCAATGTTTAACGACATGAAGGAGAGGAGTGCGCCCGACCGGACTCGAACCGGTAACCAACCATTCGGAAGACAGTTGCTCTATCCATTTGAGCTACGGGCGCGTACCCAATCATACTACTGACGCTCCGGTTGTCAATAGGAGCTAAAAATAATGCCTTCAATAAGTTAGCCAACACTCTGCGGATGCACGCCTAGTCGGGAAAATTTAAATAATTTAATTTGGAAACAAATTTAATCTTGACGGAAAAATTTAGGATAATTTAACTGCTGTATTACTTTTGATTTAATCTAAACAAATCTAGATTTCGATTTTTTCCAGATTGAAAGCGGCAAGAGAAATGAAAAAGATAAAACCAACTAAACCGCCCTCAGACGAATATTCACGCTTCGAACAACTAGCAAAGGCCCTAATAGCTGTACCGAAAAGTGAGATAGACAAGCGACAAGCTGCGTACGAAAAGAAAAAAGTCGCAAAGAAAAAACGGGTCGCTTAATCAAATGAAATAGGCTGTCACCGCCGCACAGTGACAGCCTAACCGTCCGTTTACAACCCTATCATTATGCTTTGCAAGAGCGTTATCACAGAGACAGTGATAACGCTCTTGGTGCTTACTGCTGTTCTTCCCTCTGGTGGGGGCGGGGGTTCTGTAACGCCGCAGGGGATATGTCCTGCAAAGGCAGGGTATGCGAAGGCCAGTGTCAAAACGACTCCAGCACAGAAACGGGAAGTTCTTTTCATCTGTATCTCCTTTGTAACGAAGTGATCGAGCAGGGCATACAACTTTTGTTGTATGCAGGGGAATAGAACACCTTGTCAAACTTCTTGCAAGGCTTGGGAGCGGCGCTTAAGATGGCGAGCGGTTTTACTGAATCAGCATCCGAAAGACCATCTCACAATGACCATGCTGGCCTCACTCATGCAGCAGCTTGAGAATCCATCGTTAAGCCGAAATGCGCGGGCAGAGTTGTGTTGCGAAGTGGCTCGGGAATTAGAAAACCCCGGAGACTATGAAGGCGCGCGCGAAGCACTAAGAGAATTCTGGCAAGAAGCGAAGGAGCGGCCAGACACGCGAGGCTTGGAGCAAAGCACAGCCGCCGAACTGCTTTTGAGAACCGGAACCCTTACAGGTTGGTTAGGCGGTAGTCAAACCCCAGAGGCGCAGGAACACGCCAAGAACCTCATCACTGAAAGCATCCGAATCTTTCAATCGCTTGCTGACAGAAAGAAGAAATTGGAAGCTCAGACGGAGCTTGCTTATTGCTACTGGCGCGAAGGCGGATTCGATGAAGCGCGAGACATACTTCAAGCCGTGCTTTACGATCTAAAACACAGATCAGACATTGAGCTGAAAGCTAAAGTTCTTTTGAGAAGCGCGATTGTGGAATGGTCGGCACTGCGCTATACCGACTCGCTATGTATCTTGACTAAGGCCGCGAGCCTTTTTGAAAAAGTCCATCACCATTCAATCAAAGGCGGCTATCACAATGCGCTCGCTGGCGTATTAGAAGACTTGGGCGACTATGAACACAGAGAAGACTATACAGACCGTGCTTTCGTGGAATACGCCGCCGCTGCTTACCACTTTGAACAGATCGGACACACGCGATACCGCGCCAACGTCGAAAACAACTTAGGCTTTCTCTATTACAAAGTAGGGAAGTATGTAGAAGCGCAGGAACATCTCGCTCGCGCCCGGCGCATCCTTCTTAACCTGAAAGACAAATGCACGGTTGCGCAGGTTGACGAAACGCGGGCGCGAATCTTAATCGCGCAGGGTGAATATAGCGAGGCTGAGCGGATCATACGGGCGGCTGTCCGCGTGCTGGATGAGGGCGACAGACAGTCTCTATTGGCGGATGCGTTGACCGTACACGGCATCGCTTTGGCGCGTCTCGACTATCACACGAACTCCCGCAAAATTCTCTATCGCGCAATCGAAGTAGCGCATAACTCAGGCGCGACCAATAACGCAGGGCTGGCCGCTTTAACCCTTGTCGAAGAGCTGAGCGAACATCTGACCATCGAAGAAGCGCAGGCCGTCTATCAACGCGCATATCACTGGCTGGCCGCTTCTCAACACCCCGAGACTTTGCGACGCCTTTTGAAAGCTGCTAACCACGTATTGAACACGGCGACAAGCGCGAAGCCAGAGACGGGCCAGAAAACGACGCTGAAGGAAACAATGCTCAACTATGAAAGAGAGATAATCAGGCAGGCACTTCGACAGTCAAGCGGGCGAGTTACAGAAGCGGCGCGCCTTCTCGGAACGAACTACCAAGCGTTATCAGGTGCGCTAAAAGCCCGCCACAGAGACTTGCTGCATGAGAGAACCCCTGTTAAGCGTCGAAAGCGGTAGGACTTTGATCTGTCCTACCGCTCGATTCAGGGTGGGGCCGCTCCCCTACTGTACTTCATTTCCAACCGCCATTGCTTATTTTTCAGCCCATTCAGTTAATTCCCATTTCAGGTTTACCCAGCGCAAGCGCCCAGCGGGTTTTTCAGCTTCCCGAAGTAAAGTTGTGCGAATCGTGTCTGGGATGCTCTTAGCGTCACTTTTCTTACCCCCCTGTATCAGGGCGTCAACCACTTGGCGATTGGTCTGGGGCTTACCTACCAGTCCGAGAAACTTAACAGCGGCCTCCACAGTACCCATATCAGCAAATGCGTCCTTTTCAAATAACGCTTGTTGTTGTGTCGTAGGCACGGACCCGCCGTTCAGCTTAACGAGGTCTCGGACGCCATTCACGGCTTGCTCTAAAGCCGCCACTCGCAGTACGGCACTTTGCCGAGCCTCCCTTGCGGAGGCCAACTCACCCTCTAATTCCTTTAACAATATGTGTTTATCTGTAGCGCTCAAATTAGTTGTTCCTCCAATCTAGTTTTTATGGTATAAAGACACTCCGAGGGCTTCACCATTGGGGCCGGACATAAACCCGGCCCCAATCCGGTGCCTCGGAAAATGAGGTTAACACCTCTCTTTCAATCAAGGCGACTTTTCGAGATTTCCTGGTCGAGATAACTAGGGGAATCCCGGGAGTCGCTTTTGACTGTCCAGCACTCTACTCTTCTTTTTCTCACAGCGCAACATAAATCTTTAGCAGACCCAACACAACCCTATCAGGGAAGCTGTTGTGCTTTCAGGCGTGGTACCGTAGCATGTGTAGAACAGAGCCGCTCGCCTAACAATCACACAGTCTTCAGGTGTTGGCTTATGGGTTGTTTGAGGTAGGAAGCTATCAAAACCGGTGGAGCGGAGGAGGGGGTGCAACCTTGTCTGGTCAGTCAAATATATTAATGCCCTAATTGGGACTAATACGCAAGCAAGTCGAATCTATGTAAGGTTGACGAAAGTCAATTTAGTAGGTGGGTTGAATTGGTCGCTGGACCGTGATTATAGTAGCGTCTTCGCTTACCGCCTCGTGAATCCTTTCTAACCAATGACAAGATCCTATCGAATTAGCGCAAGAAGAAAGGGGATAAACAATAACACGTGCCGAATATGATTGGATCTGAAAACGCAAAATCATCTCCCGTTCTTTTTTAGCAATTCAAGTTGCTCTTCTAGCGGCAATATGCCTACTTTCTGTCCTTGCTGAAATTTTTTCTCTCTTCCCGCAATTCAATTAATTTAATTACAATTAGAATTAGGATTTCTAATCCAAAAACCTTTGATCTTATCGAGATCGAAGTAGTCCGGCGGCATTTGGTTTAGCTGGATGGCATGGATTCCAGCAGCAAACTGGGGCAACCGATCATGCTCTCCATATTCGTCTCCATTCAAGCCGGCTGCACACAGAAATTGGCACTGAAGGGTCCGCGTTAGCGGACCAGATGATAATAGCCCAGCAGTTTACTGCTGGGACCATGAGTGAAAGGTCTATTAGTCCGCAGAGCGGACGGCTGAAATGGCAGACGCAAGAGATCGATTCATCGCAGTCGTCCCTTCCACGGACTTCCTCTCGCTTTCGTGCTATCCCCAGCGATAAATCGCGGGGCTATTTTCAGTTCGTCCGCTGAGCGGACTAATGTCGGCAGTGAGTCTGCTGCATTCAAATTGCTCCGAAGAAACGATAAGAGTGACTCGATCCAACGGTCGGTTTGATTCACTTCCAAGCTGCGGCACTTATCAACAAATTATTACGGATGCAGGCGTGCCAAATTTTACAATAGCAACAACGCTGCATCCGCATTCATATCAACTTGCAATAACTAAACTCTTACGGCTTGCCTCCGAACTTGCCGTCACGCGTGTTGTTGGTCTCGTCGCTCTCCTTCACTGTGTTCGAGCGATCTACCAATACTTTGTAGTCTGCCTGCACGAGATCCATCCCGGTCTTAACCATTACTTCTGTTTCCTGGCCGATCTGCACGCCGTTCACTTTCGGGCTAAAGACTTTCGTCTTTCCGGCCGCCGTCTTGATGGTCACCGCCAGGTAACACGGTCCGGCGGTAACAACGCCCTGATTTTTGACGCGCACTTTGAGGCTGTCGTAATCAACGGTGCTTACATCGACGACTACATAGTCAGGAAGTGAACGAGGCGTTTCCAGATTCCTCATCGCCTTCGCCTGTGGGTGAGTGATAGCCAGGGTTAATAGAAACATAACCAGCAAAATGCTTTTTAATCTCATCGTCAATCCTCTTTCGTCTTGTTTAGGGAAGCCTTCTTCGGTGGAAAAAATTGTCGTCGCGCGGCCCAGGAGTACCTGCGAGAAGTTATCGCGTGTGAGAAACAGGCCGGACTCTATTCTGTGGGAGGGGGGATGTCAACCGTGCATTTAAGACTTGCCGTTAGAAGATCTCGTATAGAGAAAAGCATGGTCGGGTTGAATGGGCTGTTGGGCTTTCCATGAAAGACAACAGCCACCGGCTATGAGATTTCGGCCAACAATTCATCCGCTCGGACGATCCTAATATCTCGATACTGTTTCAAGTCCAGTAAGTGGCTATCGCCAGTAACAATCACGTCACAATGAGCAGCAACGGCACAGGCGATGACTGCGTCATCATCAGAATCAGCAAGGATAACAGGCTCAATTTGGGCCGGCTCAACCACGGACGCCAGCGCCGCATACCCCAAAACCAAATCGTGAGATACAACACCAGCAAAAGCAAGCCGCTCCGCAAATTTTTCACGGTTCAGAACATCTTCCAATTCTGCCAGCAGAAGGGCAGTAGTGAACAATTCGATGTCGCCTGCGCGAGCGACCTCCAGGATGCGCCGGGGATTGCCGCGCCATAGCAGACCGGAAACTATGATATTGGTGTCAGCGACGACTCGCATCAGCAGTGCGGCGTGCGCGGCGAGCAGCTTCGATTTCGGCTTCTACTTCAGATTCCGTAAGCGGCGGCATATCTAGATTGGCTAAACGGTCTGCCGCCTCGAATAACTGATGGGCACGCCGACGGCGGATTTCTTCACGAAGCAAGGCTTCGATGGCTTCAGGCGTCAACAATCCACTGGCCTCAGCTTCACGAGCCAGACTGTCGGGTAAGGTTAATTTGAGTTCAGTGGACAATGTTTACGGCCTCCTCTCAGTTAGATTTTAAGCTACCTCAGATTTGCCATTTGTGTCTACGATGCAAGCGCCTTGCATCCGAACCAACCCGACTCGGCTGCAAGTCGATCCGAACAGAAGTGCGTCATTACCCAAAGAACCCAGCTTTCAATGCTGCCTCTATCAGTCCTTTCAAAACCTTGATATCAACATCTTCCAACTTGTTGATGTAGAGGCAACCCTTACCAGTCTTATGCTTGCCCAGCTTTTTGAGGGCGGCATCGTACTTCTTAATATCTCCGGTAAGGTACAACGAGAAATTCGCTTTGCGGGGAGAGAAACCGATCTGCAGCCAATCCACTTCTCTGCCTGTTGCTGGGCTTCTCACGCTCTGTTTACCAAAGCCGATGATTGAACTGCCCCACATCTCCGGCTCTTCTCCGCTGGCTTTTTTCATCATCTCCAAAATCACAAAGCTGTCTTTGCGCTTCTGTTCATCCTTAACCGTGTTGAGAAAAGCCTCAACGCTTCCGGCGGTCGGTTTTGTTTTTATTTCAGCCATTCGAATTTACTCCTGGTTGTCCCTCATGATGAGGTCGACGATCATTTCCCTCATCTCTATCCCCGCAGCCAAAAGTGGAAGCCGCGCTTTATCGGGATGTAAGCGCGGCTTCCGTCAGAGCGAAGGGCAGAGCGGGACACGTTTAGTCCTCGCCCGGGTCCCACGGATCGTAGGAGCAACCTACTGCTTTGACCCAGTCGCAGGTGGTCTCCCCATCAGGACAGTTCGTAGACATGTAGAACGGTTCGTAAATGCCGCCGAACATCTGTATCAGGATGGCGGAGGCCATGACGGGAAAGCCGTCGCAGCAAGTCACCCATTCAGTTCCCATCCTCTTCCAACATTGCTCCCGTCTGGACACTTTAAGAGGGAAGATACGATAACTTGCGTGCGCCATGCTGAAGAGAGGCACGTCATTCAACGAGGCTCGGCTCGGACGCTGCTCGACCACGTTCCAACGTAACGGATTGCCGGGGTCCGCGACGTGTAGCAACCCATCGACCCATGCTGTTTGGTCTGAAAAAATTACGCCGTCGATTTTGGTCGTAGCAAGGCTGCCGGAGGGCGGCCTTGTGCCACTCGCCAGCAGACCAGACTTAACCGCGTTGCCGGCATTTCGGTCTATCGTCAGATTTATCCGCGCCCCCGGCTGCAACGCCTCCGCCGGACGAGATGAAGATTTCTGCCCCGGAGCTTGACCATAAGCAAGCATGAGCGGAGATTGAGCGCCCATGCCCTGTGTGCTAGGAAAGCTGACCTCGATCACTAAGTATTCGATAGCTTTGCCGGAGATATTCTCAACCTGGATGACAGGTTGGCTGATCCAACCACTGTTTCCCGGCGAACTCCGTCCATATCGGTTTGTGCCCGTTTTCAGAGCGAAGGGCGTGATCCTGAGAGGCTCTGTGAGTGAAGCATTAATCCTCGCAGCATTTGACGGCGTGCGTTGCTTGGACTGCGAGTGTGCCAACGATGCACATAAAAGAATGAAGCATCCTGTAAGTAAGATTAAGCATTTCACCTGCTGATCTCCTTTCGTGAAGAACGGTTGTGGGGGGCGAGTTGAGGAACTCTCTCTTCCTGGCCTGTAAGAGTTTTCTGAACGCGGCGACCATATGCTTCGATGCTGTGCCTGTCAAGGTTTCTGAGGTTGGGGAAAGTGTCCCTGAACGCCGAAGGCGTTGGCTAATTTCAGCCCCGGGTTTGCTTTGAAACCCTGGGTAAAACACACGCTAAAATTAAGAACGACAACCCTGAAAGGGTTCTGTCGAGATAGCCGCAAACCCATCGCAACTCCTTCAGAGTTGCGACAGAGAAAACATGCGACCCATCCCCAGGGTTTCAAAGCAAACCCTGGGCTGCATTTCGCGAACGCCTTCGGCGTTAGAGTTTTTCCGACAGACGCAATTGCTGGTGGCTTGCCCGCTGTAATAGGACTTCAAGAATCGTCTCTCTACTTACCTGCCAAAAAGAAAAGCCCTCCACTCAAGGAGGACTTTTCCAGTTTAGATTTGTGTTGATGACACTGGCTGCTGCAACTATTCCGACAGCAGCCAGTATCATTTCAAGCTGTTCTCTTCTCCGATTGCTCCAGCTCAACAAGAGAACGAGCACCAACGCCAACACCACCTGAAGTTGTCCTGCAGGCACTGCTGCTGTTGCGCGGGTGGAAGCGTGTAGCAATATTGATCCGCTGCCTCGCAGTCGCTGCAGCAAGGAGCCGCAACGGCTGGTCCAGCCAGATTAGAAGACGCGATCGCGAGCCCCGCGAGCAGAACGACCAGCATGGTGAGTTTCCGTAACAGTCTGAGTTTGTCTGTTCGATTCATTTCCTTTCCCTTTCAGTTTGAGGTCTGGTTACGGTGTGGCAACCTGTGAAACCTGGGAAACCGGCTTGCCTACCAATTCCCTCTCATCACCAACACGCCCTTGCGGTGACGAGCCGTACAATGAGGACTAAGATTTTGAGTTATTACCCGCGGCACGATTGTTCGACAATTGATTTAAGACTTCAGTCTCTTCAGGCGAGCTAAGCTTTCCCACCCACGAATTTTTCACAACTCCCTGGGCGTCAACCAGAATGAGCGTGGGCGTGCCTCCCGCTCCTGTGCTGCTCGGCGATGCCTGCTTGATCTCGACAATTGAAACTCCCAGATTGTCCAGATACTTTTTGCCCTCCTCAATTTCCTGCGGAAAAACCGCAATCAAATGGACATCAGAACGTCCCGTCGTCTCGCGTGTCAGACGCTGGTAAAAAGGCGCACTTTCCGTGCAGAAGCGACAGTCGGTCGACAGCACCAGCAAGAGCGTCTGACCGTTCCTGGCCCAGTCAACGCCTGACAGAGACGCCTTTGTCCCGGCAGGGATGCGCGGATCAAGGCGGGCCACCGGGGCCGCCTCGTTGGCCGGCAACAGGTATCGTTTGACCAGAACGGCGCCGAGCACGAGTGCCACCACAATGATGGCAATGTTGGCGATGAGTTCGGTTTTCTTTAAGATTCTGTCTGACATGAAAGTGGCCTCAAGTTTGGTTGAAGTGCAGAGGCAGAGATTGCGTTTCGCAGACGACCCGAGACGCCGCACAAAATGTTGAGGGAATGGTCGATAGATTTATGAGGCGGAGAAGACACAACACCTTGTTTACCTGTGAGCCAGCGTCCGAAATTCTATTAACGAAAGAGAGGTTCGCTAATCACAATCAATTATGGGGATGCCAAAATTATGTACCCGCGCCGGAAAGCCTGTCAATAGCACTTCTGGACAGTGATAAGCGGGTGAGCAACACAATTAAATCTCAGTCTCGTACCGCAATTAACCCAGACGAAGTCAGGAAGGGGACCCTTGTCCCCGCATGTTTTTGAAAACAAATATCGCTTTTCACTACTCAAGTCAGCGGGGACAGGGTCCCCTTCCTGACTGCATGCTGATTGACTTGAAGGATTTCTCAGAGAATAGGTTTTCCATGAGAGGCAATGGGGAGCTCTTCTCGGCAGGCTACCTCTTATCGAAACATAGGCTTCTAACTCGCCCGGTGTTCAGGAAGAATCCTATTACTTGCTTCTCCCTGTTGCGGGTAAACCGCATACTCCCAGTTCCCGCTGCGGAAAATGCATCGGCAAACTGCCCCAGCATAGGAGTCTCGCCATCCACATTTTTCCTCTTCACAGTCAACTTGTCGCCTTGCAGGATTATGGTGTAGGTCGCGTCTATTTCGCTGCTGTAGTAAGTGCCCGTGAACTCGGCGAGCTGGCCGGGTTTTGTACATGGTATTTAGGTAGGGGCTGCGGTACTATTGACAGTGGCAAGGAAGTTATGTCTAAGTGCGGAGTTCCAAATGGATGATAAAGAAAAACAAGAGTCAGAGCGCCCTACGCAGATAGGAATTTACTATCAGAGGTCGCGACATTATAGAACTATCCACGCAGATGGTGCACAAATAGGGGTTACACCGCGTGGAGAAATCCAGTTCACGCTGTTCAGTGATCTGAAGCCAATGCCGGAATTTGTGCTGCATCAAATAACGCCTGAAGGGAATTTAGGAGCGTCGCTAGAGGAGGTTGTAAAAGACGGTCCTATACGCGAGGTTGAGGTAAATGTAGTTATGGACGTTTTGTCCACTACGGCCCTCGCTAACGCTCTACGAACCACACTCGAGCAACTTGAAGAGCTTAAGACGCAACGAGCGGAGCCTACTGCTTCGCAGGAACGCTAATCCGCTTCGCCATTTAAAGAAAACCTGACAATGGCTATTGAGGAGAGATACATATTAGCTAATATTCGGAGCACCACCGGTGTCGGAGAACCCGTGCGACTTTGGCAAGAAATGTGGGAAGCAGCTGTAGCCTTTACATTTGCGCCCAGACGACCGAGAACATTACTTGAGACAATTATTGATGACTTGGACCGGCTTAGTCGAAGGGCTGATTACTTCTTCAGACCTTCCAAACACGCCATACACTCGGCAAGATTCTATATCATTGAAACCTACATAAGGATGGGCGATGCGTTCCCTCATCCGACGTTCGTGCTTGATGGCGAGAAGGGCATAATAATCAAGTGGTGTAGTAATAGGCACAGTGTCCGGCTAAATTGCTTATCAACTTCGGCCGACGAAGACTATATATACTTTGAAAATGGAGAGTACGACATCGAAGATAATGTGACGTTGGAAACGCTTCAAAATCGCCTCAACTGGCTCAACCAGCATGAACGAGAACCCGCTCGCTGATCTTCCGCCTTCCGACAACCCACTTCCCTGCGAAACCATTGTTTATCGTGCCGCTATGGACGAATCATGGTTTTCCGAGGATAAAACCGAGGTTGATGCCATTGCGTTTCACCGACGCGAGCGCCGCGATCCGACCGGATTAACAATTGGCTTGCATGACCGTTTCTATAGAGGCAACCTGACTAGACCCATTGCAGGCATAATCTCAATTCATGTTGGGCACGTTCGAGATGTGGGAAATGAACTCGAAGTAGGGCTGGATGTCGTTATCGACGACACTCCGCACGGCAACATTTTGGGCTTGCCTTTTGCAAAGAGCCCTACTAGGAGACAAGCAGAACGAATCGCTAGTCTATTAGCACGTCGATCGGCACGACCTCACGAGATTTTTGACCCTCCCAGGCTATGAATTCACTTTGACTCTACCTAATTCTTGCCTGGCATCTCATAACCTTTCGGCTCATTTTGAGTCAATTGTTAGGTGGATTGGGCCGCGACGAAAATATTCCTCAAGAATTCCCTGCATTCAACTTCCCTCATCTACTTTTGCCTTTGCCTTTCCCTCTGCCTTTTACCGAACGTGTAGTTCCCTCCTCCGGGTCAGGTCTGTACTCAAACAAAAGCGCCGGATGGGCTTTGAGTTTGTTGCAAAGTGTATTGAGGGTAGTTAGCGAAACCATTTGAGCTGTTCCATTCCATAGCTGATAACAGGAAGTCAGACCAAGACCTGTGAGTTTCGCCAATTGAGCTGCGTTCTCTACTCCTTGCTTTCTGGCTATCTCTTGAATCTGTAGTTTCAGTGCCATAGGCGTGCGACTATAGCATCGCTATGATACTGATTTTAGAAGACTTACCAACATTGGCAAGCCTGAAAAAGCTCACATGAGCATTTGCACGGCGCAATTACTGTCTCTCTTGAAATTTCCAGATTGATAAAAATTACTAGGGTTGGTAATATGCCAAAGCTATGCCGTCAGCCAATTTTGATTAACTTTTAGCAGGCACGCTTTGAAAGCATCTACCAGCGCCGTTGATAATGAGCGTAACTTATTTGTAGACCATGAGGACTGGGCCGCTATTCTTGAACCCACCTTATGTCAGGATGCAGCCGCCGTCGAATCTCTCGCGCGGCTACTTTTCTTGATCAAGGAGGCGATTGACCGCGGGCCGGATGGAGCAGGGCAAGCGAGCGAAGCGCTCCTGGATGGCATTGAGTTAGCTTATCTCTACACTGATGCGCACAAGGCAGCATTGAAACTGTATCTCCTATCGCTGACAGGAAATCTCAAGCCGCATGATGAACCGCTCCAACTAATCAACGAGGCAATCAAACGAGGTACGATTGAGGATGAGCTTACGAAAAAGAACTGTCTCTCGAAAAAGAAACGACGCTCATCAATTTGAAGTACCTTCGCACATCGGCCCAACGTCCGAAGCGCTTCCTCGGCGCCGTCCGTATTTGTAGTTCGTGGTGGAGAGCACCTTTATTAGGTATTGACTGGTAGATGGCTTTCGATCTGACGGTTTCAATATATGCCAGCCCACACGTCGAGCTTGGGATTGCGTTGTGTTCCTGGATTTGTAAGGTGATATATAGCGCACAGCTACAACGACGTTTTGACTTCCTGTTTTTTCAATGCATTGCTGATGGCTTGTTTAGCTTGCCACATCTTATGTGTTTTGGCTGTTTCTGCGTACTTCTGGATCAATGGTCTTGTGGAAAGGGGCATCAGTGCTAAAGCGTTTTCTACAACTTTATTGAATGGAGTCACTTGAATTTGGTACTCCCGAATAATTTTATCATGCTGGATGCTATCAAAAAGTTTCCTACAGATACCCTCAACACAGGTAGCAGCTTCAAGCCTTCCAGCAAGTGTAATGAGTAACCTCAATTGAATACTCTCATCGCAATTATTTATTTCATTCAATAGCGATTCCTCGTCAAAGCCATCTCGCTTCAGAAAGAAAATCAGTAGTTCCCAAACTTCATGTCGTAAGGTGACGAAGTGATTCAAAATATCGAAGTTATTGTTTCGTATGTTCTGAGCCAAGAAGGCTGCAGCCATTACGGTCTCAAAGTCTCTATCCCCGAATCTAAATCCTCCTCTATCTTTTTCATTGGAGTCCAAAGAGATGTACAGCGTCGTCTCCTTTGAAAATGAAACGCCCGCCTCAACTAACAAATGATTCAGATTATTATCTTGTAACGCTGCACGAACATTCTCTCCTATATCCTCAAACGCCTTTATCAGGTCGATAGCTACGTGACGGGCAAGATCATCAGGAGAAGTAAACCGCTTGCACACATGTTCCAATAGAAGTGCCGCCTTAAAGTTAGCTAGATGCTGAGCATTTTCGCCAGTGTCAACATACTTCAATAACACTGGATGACTTTCTTCATCCATTATGTAGATCAGGATTCTCTTTCCGTGTTTCAAGGCCTCCTCGTATTCCAGATGTGTAAAGGACTTGTTGTCTGTAGCGATCGCTCCATATCGAGTCCCAAGAATGCCAACATAGATGCCAGATCTCCTCACCTTATCAAGACACACATCCAGCGGATCCTCACGTCGCGCGTTAAAATACTCCATGCTCTCATACTCTCTTTTGAATTGAGCTAGTGAATGTAAGACGGTACGACGATGTTCCTTTAAGTCCTCCCAGGTTGAACTCAAAAATACTGATGTCTCTTTATTCATAAGAAACCTCTACGGCATGAACCATGGGTTTACGACGTGCTCTACCGCTGGGCGCGGCCCGTGGAACGCGAGGAACTCTGTTCACTACCTTTCACTACGGTGAAGTTTTCCATGAGAGACAGTTGATTCCGATCTGCTGCGAGCGTTTGTTGGGCAGCGTCGCTCGTTCAACGCGGATTCGCCAGTTCTCTGACGAAGAAGTAAGAACCAACCAGCGCTTCGAAGGCCGGCAAAGATTTTTCAAATTCATTCTTGTCTCGGGACGACAGAGCCAGAATCACGACTACTTTCGGCTCGTCAACAAAAGCTACCGATTCATAATTCTTGTTCGTTGCGTCGAAAAATCCTTTAACGACTGCTTTCTTCTTGTCTCGCGTCGCCAACTCCGCTGAGTCCGAAACTTTTGACCCGGGGCCTTGCTTCAAAAATTCGCTAATGTCGTCGCTGATTACCTTCTCGGCCGTGGGTTGGATCTTATCTTTATAGACGACGCGTACGTACATCACCGCCACAGCCTGTTTCCACGACGACCCTTCTTTGTACAAAACCGCTTGCAGACCCTGGGCCTTGGCGGCCGCATCGTCCATCACCCAACCATTCGGCTCCTTCAAAATAAAACTGTAGTCGCCGCCCAGGAGGATTGTCCCATCGTCATCACGTTTCTGACCGAGACCTGATCCTGAGATGCAGAGGAGCAATAGAATCGCCACGGTTGCCTTTGGTATTTGCATTAGATTCCTTAAGACAAGAGAGTCAACAGCCGCAGATGCCGGTTGCTCTAACTACAATTTTTCGTCCGCGCTGCCGAACGGCAATTGTGGCATTGTAACTGTACGCTTCACAATTTTCGGCATTTGGCGGACAGACGCCGGAAATAACGAAGTCCACCCTAACACGCAAGCCGCGAGCAGAGTACGTTTCCCAACTGCGATCGCCGACTTCGAAGGTGCTGGCTTCTTTGCTTGCATTGCTGAGCCGCAATTTCACGCGTCTCCCATTGATACTCATTCGCGCGGTGTCGCCAAAAGTATGGCTAAAAATCAAGCGAAGATTTCGTAAATCAGATGTAGTGCGAGCAAGCAAGCACCCGCACTCGTTCTCGTGCTCAACATAGCCCAGTTTGATTCTCGACTGCGCGGCAGCGAACGACGCGGCTGCCGCGATGATGATTAGAATGGAAAGAATTTTCGTCATCAGAGAGATTGAGCGCGCTACGAATCAATTTTGCCGTCCATATGAACATCCAAACGGTAGTGGGTCGCCTTCGAATATGATGAGGAATACAGGTTCCCGCAAAGACGCAAAGGCGCAGAGAAATCACCAAGATAAAGTAAAGCTCGACACCTTTGCGCCTTTGCGCCTTTGCGCCTTTGCGGGAACCCCGTTTCCCATTTATTGAACTCGCGGGAATTTCAAACTGATGACCCACTACCATCCAAACAAACCCGAGAGAATGATGATGAGAGGAATGCTATTGAGCCGTCAGGTTTAGAGCCGTTAGTTGTCCTACGCCGTCGATGCACAACCGCCGGCACATAGATAGATCAAGGAATCACCCTGGTTTCAACACCTCATCGGAAATCGAAACTCCCCCAGCCCGATATCGATCCAGCGAGCACCAACCTGCTTTTGAACTCGCAGATAAACCGAAGTAATCGCTACAAAACATGCGCCGTCGTTTGGACCATTGCAGCTTCTTACCAGCTCCAGGTATTCAGGCGAAAGTTTCCCAACCCGCCTTCTAACCTCTTTGACGATGTCTGACGTCGTAGTCCGCGGAAACCTGGAGTAGTCCATCTGATTGCTCGCCAGCGTTCGAAAGCGCCTGGCGTCCAGCGAATGCAACTGTGTCCAGGGTGAATCGAAGTGACGCCAGTCAAGAAGACTCATGTGCGGGCCCTCATTCGAAATGGTCATGCTGGTACGGTAACGCTGAAACACTCTATAGCTAGCACCATCGCGAAAGTTTAGCGTGACTTCCGAGTTGTCGATGTCCTCTCCGAGGTCGAGCTCGACAATGGTTGGGCGGGATTTGGACAGCTTAATTGATCTCAGTTCGAACTTGGAACGTGAACTGCCACCACCGACCAGAACAAGGATCGACAGGTCTGAAAGTCCCTTTGCTTTTTGCACCTGCGGCAGAGGGATAGCCCGTCCAAATTGAATTTTGAAACTCTGATCCCGCCGCGCGGCAACCGGGTTCGATTCATGCGGAACGGGGGAACTCAAGATAAAGGCGCAGCCTATTCCAATTGCGAATGTGATTAGCGCGGCAGTAAAACGAATGATGAGTTTTTGCATGTGACCGTCTCCGAGCTCTCAAACTAATAGATACGGAGGCGGTATTGAACGGGCGTTGCCACATACTTGCGCGATGGCTGCCTCAGAGAACGGCATCGCAAACTGCGCTTCTTAAGATTTGAGCCATAACCAAATAAGAAGAAGAGGTTTCACGGAAAGGCGCAAAGAGCGAAGACGCAAAAGATCTTTCAATCTCCTCGCGTCTTGTGTCCCGTCCTTTGCGCCGTTGCGTGAGACGGCCTTTCTACCGCGCGTGCGAAATGCCGTCGAACTGAGGTTAGTCTGCGGCTGGCTGGCCACCGAAGGAGATGATGTAACCGTCGGGATCCTCGACGTAGAAGTCTATTGTGCCCCACTCGGTAGCCGTGAGCGGCGTGACGATCGTCACGCCGTTTGCGACGCAACGCTGGTAGAACTCTTCGATGCCGTCGACGCCGGCTGAGGCGTCAAGATGCTCGTTGTCACGCCGGTGTTGGCGCTCGGCTTCGTTCTTAGGCGCTTCCTTCAGGTGGAGCTCGAGGCCGTCCAGATTGCCGATCGCGTAGAACCCGCCCCACGGTTCGCCGAACGTGAAACCGAGCTTTCGGTAGTACTCAATCGAGCGCTCGAGGTCGTGGACGAGGAACTGTGGCGCGAAAGACGTGACACGCGTGTTCGTAGTCATTGCAATCTCCATTCATCAATCGAGTCCACTTCATCATCGCCGTTCGAAGGCTCTGCCCCGGCCTGTAGAAGCAAATTTGCAACCATAAGATGGCCTCGCCGCAGCGCCAGGCTTAGCGCTGTATCGTCATCTCTGTTCGCATTCACATCCGCACCACGAGCCAGCAACAATCGAACAGTGGATTCGTGTCCATTGTTGGCGGCAGCCATTAACGGAGTCAGCCCATAGTTGGCCCGGTTGTTTACGTCAGCGCCGCGATCCAGGAGAAAAACGACCGCGTCGTCACGCCCGCTTAAGGCTGCACCGCAGATAGGATTGAAGCAGGTACGATACCGACAACCGGGGGCGTTCACGTCTACGCCGAGAGCGTAAAGAAACTTCATGCGAGGGAGACTTCCCATCATGGCCGCGTCAGCAAAATGGGTCTGGCGATAAGCGTAAACGTAATAGCCAACGGTAACGGTCAACGCGACGGCAAAAGCTACAAAAAATGCCGCCGCGCGAAAGGTGATAGCTCTGAGAATCGTGGATTTCATCGGCAGCGTACCCTGGTTCGATTAACGCGTCGCAATGACAATCGTTCCGAAAAGACACTGCCGTCGCACGCAGGATCTGAGCTGCCAGGCGACAACGACATTATGATCAAGTTGTCGATGGAGGCAAACGTGATTCTGGATCGCTGCAAGCGCATGCTAAGCGGTCCTCATCACTCAACGCGCATTCAGCAGTTCGCTGACAAACAAGTAGGTGGCAACTAACGCTTCGAAGGCCATTAACGATTCGTCAAACTCGTCCTTGTTTCGGAAGGACAAAGCCAGGGTCACGATTACTTTAGGTTCATCAATAAAAGCCGCGGACTCACAATTTTTGTTCGTTGCGTCGAAAAATCCCTTGTGCTCCAGTCGAACGAGTTGTCAGATTTCGTAGTAACCATCACGGAACAACTGTAATCGTTTCAGCTTCGATCAAATCAATAATTTTCTTTGAGCCGTCTTTCATTTTTATGATCAGCGTCCCCTGTTTTGGCAAACAGTTGTAAGTGTCTGGTTTTTCTCTTGGAGAACTAGCAGAGCC
Source organism: Pyrinomonadaceae bacterium (assembly GCA_963702045.1). Classification (GTDB taxonomy): domain Bacteria; phylum Acidobacteriota; class Blastocatellia; order Pyrinomonadales; family Pyrinomonadaceae; genus JACMLC01. The sequence continues at coordinate 283,573 of OY969701.1, read as the reverse complement.
ATTTTGGCCTAACTCCACAGAACCACTAAGTCTCAAACGATACTTTCCACTCTGAGAGTTGAAAACACTATCCAGAATGTTAATTCCAAGTACTACGGACTGTCGGCGCGTAACATTCACTCGGCCAACAGCCTGTGCAGTTCCGCCTCCGTGGTATGACGAAACTGATTTACTAGCGATCGCCTCTGCGTTTCGGTCGTACAAAGTGAAAGTGACAGTATTTATTCCCCCGCTGTAGGCGTTCAAAGGCGGGTCGGATTGAACACTGAGTGTTATTGCTACCTCTCCGGGGTTTGCAACGAAAGTGTAGTAGTAAACGCTCCCTTTGCTTTCACTATCTATCAAACCAGTAATTTCATTCGATGTAAGTTTAGTTGGGTCGTCCCTGTCTTTCGATTGGGACTTTCCAACATTAGCTAAAATAATAAGCACGAGGAAGCTAACAACTACTAGACAAAGTTGGCGACGATCAATCATAAATCTCCTTCTCAAAATATTTGCGGTCGATTTCCCAGAGAGAGATCTAACGCTCGGCATCAGCGGCGCTCGCGGACCGTGGCCGGTGACGAGGTTTGCAAAAGAAACACGCTACTCGCACGTCCGCTGCGCGCCACTGCTAGACAACGGATGTTTCAGAGTCGGATGGTCAATGTCCCGGCTGAACGAATTTCACGATTGATTCGATCTCCTCGACCGTCGTGTCGAACCACTCGGCTCCGGGTGCCTTGCGCTTCGAGCCCCTTGCTTCCAGCGTAGAGTGGATTGCATCCTCAACAGCTGCAACCCGTAGAACTTCCCATGTCTGCAGAATGATAGGGTACTCGAAACAGCAGGTCTGTTTGCACTGCTGCGTGACTCGAGCAATGACATCGCCGGTCGTGGTCAATCCGATCTTGATAGGGAATCTACCGTCATTCTTCTTAACGGAAGGAAAGGAATAGGCGTAAATGATGCCCGAATCATCCGACTCAACGTCGGTGGCGACTGCATCCGCTTCTGCTAGTTCTTCGTCGATCGAGATGTTTCTAAATTTCCCACCGCCAAGGTTTTCGAAAACGCGCAAATTCTCAGCAAGAAATGGGATGTAAAACCCAAAAATTGCGCTCATCTTTTCCGTCCGATCCGATTCGGCCTTCTTGATACGAATTTCCAGTTGTTCCGGAGTGTAAGTCTCAGAAAGCAATTGCTTGGAAATTTCGCGGAGTAGAAAGGGTTCGTCCCCGAAGACGCGGGCAATCTCCGCTATGCGAGGCAGCAGTTCGTATCGCGCTGCCTTGTAAACGTAGGAACGTGTCGGTTCGAACGGAATTGTCATTGCTCGATTGCGGAAAATTCCCGAGACATTTGAAAACGTCTTAATCGCTCAGCGCCCGAATTAGGCCGTGCCGAGGATAATGTACTCGGCCTTGATTTGTAAAAACAACGATGGAAGAATTCCTATCGAGGTCTCGATTAATGAGTTTCTCGGGGGCGTCTCAAATAAAATGAGCATACTACGCAAAGAAAACTTCGCACGCGGCTTGAGAAAGAACCCGACCCGCGCTGAGCAAATCTTATATGAGCAGGTGCGAGGCTATCGACTTTTTGGTTTGCGACTTGTGCGCCAAAAGATAATTGTCGGGTGGATTGTTGATCTTTATTTTCCTTCCATAAGACTAATTGTTGAACTAGTCGGGCCTTCTCACGATACAAAAGAAGCTAAAGCTGCGGACGCGTTTAAAGATGCCCGTTGGCGTGCGCTTGGCTATAAAGTTATCCGTTTCCGCGATGAGGAGATTTTCAAGGATCTTGGGTGGTGTATTCTGCAACTTGCGACGGCAGCACTCGGGGACTCTGTTAGCTGTCTAAACTGTCGACAGATCATGTCTCCTCGATACCTCCATGAACACTTTTCATGCTTTCGCTATATGTAGACGCCGAATGCCCCAATTAAACGAGCGGGAAGCACTCGATAAAGCATTCAAGTCTTGAGAATGAAAAGCAAGCTACCTTGCGCCGGTGTAACTCCAACGTGTCTAGGTCGAGTGGCTCACCTGTGCAGCGTCACTATGTCCAAATCTACCAAGGTTAAGGCTTGACTGATACGAAGCTCGCCCGCACTGGCTACCATGATGTAAACGCCGGCGCAATTCTCGTTCACAACTGCGGTCGCCCTTAGCTCAGAATCTCGATCGGCTGTGTCTGGGTCGAGATTAAGCATGACTCATCGCTAATTCATCACACCAACTCTGACGGCTGCACCGGTGTTCTGTTCGTCAGAAATAAGTCTCCAGCCTTCCCAGCTGTCTTCCTCAAGCAGCCCAGTGGGCTTGGTTCGATCAGGCCGAGCGAAATCAACCTTCAGTTTGTCGCAGTCTGCTGCTTAGTTCGCGGCGGCGCGTTCTTCACGTACTTATCAAACCAACCGATCATTTCGTAAAGCACGTGCTCAGTGGTCTCGCGTGCGGCATAGCCGTGCGCCTCGAGCGGCAAAGTTACAAGCCTGACTGTGCCGCCGTGTCCACGCACTGCCTGGTACATCCGCTCCGACTGGATCGGAAACGTTCCAGTGTTGTCGTCGGCTTCGCCGTGAATGAACAGGATCGGCTCGTTGATTTTGTGGGCCACCATGAAGGGCGAAACTTTGATGTACATTTCCGGCGCTTCCCAAAGCGTTCGTCGCTCGCTCTGAAAACCAAACGGCGTCAGCGTGCGATTGTAAGCGCCGCTGCGCGCGATGCCCGCGCGGAATAAATCCGAATGCGCCAGCAGATTTGCCGTCATGAATGCGCCGTAGCTGTGGCCGCCCACGCCGACTCGCTCCGGATCCGTGACACCCATCTCCGCCGCTTTGTCGATTGCGGCTTTAGCGCTCATCACAATCTGCTCGACGTAAGTATTGTTGACCGTCTCGGGATCACCCACCACCGGCATCGTCGTGTTATCCAGCACCGCGTAGCCTTGCAATAGAAAGAAGAGATGTGAAGGACCGACAATTTGCGTGTATCGCTGGGTTGAGCCCGCGACCTGGCCCGCCGTGCCGGAATCAGTAAATTCCAGCGGATAGGCCCAGACGACCGTTGGCAGCCGCGTGCCCTCTTTGTAGCCGGGAGGCAGGTACAGCGTGAACGAACACTGCACGCCATCCGCCCGTTTGTAAGTTACGAGCTGCTTCTTGATCCCGCGCAACTGGGGCGTTGCGTCCGGAAAGTTTGTGAGCGCTACGATGGGATTACTCCCCGCGTTTTCCGAACTGCGGAGGTAATAGTTTGGCGCCGCCGTGGTGCTTTCCTGTCGCGTAATAAACTTCTTGCCGTCGTCGTCAAGCAGGGCCACGAAAGCTTCGTACTGGTTCGGATCGCTTCTGAAAAGACGTTCGGACTTCTGAGTCTGCAAGTTGTAGCGATCAAGGAAAGGACGATCACCCTCTGGCGTAGCGCCGATGCTGGTCAGAAAAATCGAGTCACCATTTTGCAAAATGACGCGCTCGCCGTTTGGCAGCACGCGTGTGATGGGCGTACCGGGATCGGCATATCGATCCTGAATGCTGCGACTCCAGACAAGCTTGGGCGCGTCTTCCGGCTTGTCTGCGTTCATCATGAATGTTCTGGTCCAGCGGCGATCTCGATCGAAGTCGGATACGAACAGCAACCCGCCTTTCTCTCCCCACAACGTGCCCGAAAAGCGATGTTCAGTCTTGGCCAATTCGGTCGGAGTTCCGGCAAAAGGCGCTTTAAACATCAGCACGCGATCGCGCTGCGGCACTTTCTTTTTCGGATCGCCGTTGTCCAGAGCTTCGACCCACACGAGCGTAGCGGGTTCCGTCGGGCGCCATCGGTAAGCTCTCGGTCCGGTTACTACACCATCGATCGGGACCTGATCCGATAGCGGTTGACTGCCCAACTTATGAACGAGCTTGCCTTTCAGGTCCCACACTTCCGCGTCACGTGGGAAAGAAGAGTCCGTGTACAGATATGAAAACGGACGGCGGACGCGCGTCACCAGAATATGCTGGCCAGCGGGCGCTACATCTTCCGAAAGAAAGATCGCGGGCTGGCCCACTTCGGAAAGCTTTCCATTACTGCTATCGACAAGAGCAAGCTGCGAAGTCGCGTAATACTCGAACAAGTTTTCGTCGTGCGGTGTCTTCAGCAAATCCTGAAATGTTCGAATCGGACCGACTCTGCCGGAGCTCTCCTGCCAGTTGGGTTCGCTTGGCACATTCGTAGCCGACGGCACCACGCCTCGTTTTGAGGGCACGAGTTGCACCAACAGATTTCTGTTGTCCGGCATCCACTGAAAAGAATCGCCTTCCGTATCGTTGATGGCGACGCCTTTGAGTTTCCACACTTTTCCGTTTGAGCTATCGCCAACCCAAAGCTCGATTCCGGTGTTCGTGGTATTCGCAAAAGCGAAGTGCTTGCCGTCTCCACTCCACTGCGGTGGCCCAATCTTCGCGCCGGGCGGCAGCGCGATTTTGACTTCCGAGCCGTCACCGATCCGTTTCAGAGTCAGGGCAACGGCATACTGGAACCTGTGCGGACCATTTGTGTTTGGGTTGATTCGGAGGCCTGCGAGTCGCAACATCGGCTGCGCGAGATCTGCGATGGGTGGATAGCGGAGACCCGTGCTTAGCAGCATCGTGTCGCGTGCGGGACTCACCGAGCCAAGCGGCGGCACCGCGGCGGTCAGAATGTCCAGAACATCCTGCGGCGGTTTCTTGTAACCCTGCTGAGCGACGGCAAAGGTTGCCAGGGCTGCGATCAAGAACAATGCGATAGTTAGGTTAGCGATGGAACTCGGAATAGCACTTGGAATAACACGACAGACGTTTTTCATTCGTAGTAGCTCCTGGCGAAATGATTGATTGGAAACTCGTGGCTGGTTCAGCAAACCTTAAGAGACTTCGAGTTCGAAGTCAATTTAAGTGAGGAGAGGTAGTGGTGCAGTTTGTATTAGAGAAAGACAAGACGGTTTCACGCAAAGGCGCAAAGAACCGAAAGCAGAAGACGCAAAGAGATCATTCATAATCTTTGCAGTTCTGAGCTCTTGTTAACATTGCTTCCCCTTTGCGCCTTCTGCTTTCGGTTCTTTGCGCCTTTGCGAGAAATTTCCTCCTGACAAAGTTCGAAACTGCACCACTACCGAGGTTGGGGCGGTGTCCTATTTGTGTGTGGCAGACTTACCAGATTTTACGTGTTCGGTTTGAGACACACGCCATTCACGCCCTGGTCCACTGATTATGTAAGTGGCACCGCTAAGCCCGCTTCAATAAGCATGTCGACGTCATCTGCCGGCAGCGATAAAGAGGTTCCTGCTTCGATGGCTTTGAGTAGCCGACCAACGCCGGGATCTATCAGCTTTGTCTCTACCTCTTCACCTTTTGCGTCCAATAGCAGACAGAATTCTCCCTCGGCCAGCTCGTACGGCGGCGGCCGCAGCTCGTCCAAAAGTTCCAGCAGCCGCCTTGGCTCGTGTCTGAAAAACAAGACTCGAATCAGGGGATGCAAGCCGACACGCTTACTCTCGCTCGCTACTGTCTTGCTTAGCTCCAGGCGAGAAAGAACATCCTGCCGGGGCGTATAACGAAACTCATTCAACGCCAGTTCGTATTCGAGCACCTCGGCGAGCAGGGGGTTTTGCAGGAAGCCCATCTGAATGCGCCGTCGCAGAAAGTCACCAAACCTCTCGACTTCCTCGTCATATTGCAGTCGGCTTTCATCAAAGTCCTTCCAGAATTCAGTCGCCTCGTCCAGAAGTGCATCACTGAGCAGGAAGCAAGTGCGCGGCAACAGGTTGTAGAGTGGAGACAGACGGTTAGCGCGATAGAGCGAACAGTTAACGAACATGCCGGGCTGCTGAACCACCTCGACGAGGCGCCGGCGATCGCGATCCGATAAGTCGTAACGCGCGAGCACTTGCTGTGGAGACTCTACCAGCAGCATACAAAGATCCGGCGAGGCTACCAGATCACACATCGCCTTCTGGAATCCCTGCATCGTCATAAATATTAGTTGGGGGAAGAACGACGAGCCCACGCTGCGCGAGCCCGATCAAGTTCCGCACGAACGCCGGCTTCGCCCATCAGCCCGTAGTATGAGAAGTGAAACTCGAAAGTAATGCCGCGGAGGTTTGGCGTACGTGGAATCGCATAGTCCAGCAGTTCCCAGACTGGCTCCGGACACGGACCGGCGTGAGAGTCTGTGTACATTCCGGCAAATTCGTCGCCGCCGGCAATGTGGATTTCGCCAACGGAAGCGAGATCCACCTGGTCCAGGAACTTGAAAGCGTCGAATCGATGATTGCGGGCATTAGCATAGAGGTTGTGCAAATCCAGCAGGAGCCCGCAGCGGGAGCTTTGCGTCAGCCGGTTCAAAAACTCCATCTCGGTCATGTCCTGCTCAGGGATATCGACAAAATAGACGCTGTTCTCAAGCAGGAATGGAACGGGGACCTTCTCTTTTACCAGCGCGACTCTGGCAGCCACCAGTTCCAGCATCTCCTCGTCGTAAGGGATCGCGACGGCGAGACCTGCGTTGTGATCATCGCCGTTGACCCCGCCGACCTGAGTGAAGGAAAGATGGTCGCTATGCCATGGAAATTGATAACGGTTGTGAAAGAGTGCGAGTTGATTCAGATAGGAAAGGTCCAACGAGCCGGCAGTGCCGATCGACAACCCGATATTGTGACTGACGATTGGACGACTCCCCGCCACCCAATCGAGAGTCTCGATCCAGAACTCGAGTTCTTCGTAACGCTGGGGATGCCCGGGACCGCGATCAAGCCAGAACAGATCGGGAATAATTCCCAGGTAATCAAAGGCGTCGAGGTTCGAGCGCACAAATTCCGGCAGCGCCGCATTGTAGAGCAGCCCTACACCAAGCGCAGGCGGTGAGCTGCCACCGCCTTGCGCTTCGGCTGAATTAGTTACGTCGCTCATCGATTGCGATCCGGCGCCAGACGCACCAGGATTCAGACCGTCTGGGAAAACAGGCGGTCTAATCTTCGCGCGACCGGCGTCGCATAAAAGCTATCCGATTAGTTTTCCCGACTTAAGATCAAACGCGGCCATGTTCTTTCCCATTTTGGCGGGTAGCACGCGTACGAGTTCACGGAGGCGAAAGTCTCTTCCCGAGTGACATGCGTTGCAAGGTCCCGGTTGAAACTTTCTAACTGCTTCAGCCTTGACGATGTCGATGACCTTCAGAGTGTCTCTTAATCGCGTGCCGGTTGGGACGGCTATTTCGATGGTAGTTTTGTCGCCGGAAGTCTTGTAGGTAACCAAGCCTGTATTTTTTTCTGATGGCATTGGGTGTTCTCCTTAGGTGGCGGGTCAGAGTTTGAAATGGAGCATGGAGCTGGTGCGAGTGTGTGAGCCCACGCAGAATCAAAAAGCAGGCGGAGTCTAGTCTCAACGATGTGCAGTGTCAATGTAACCGGACTTCCCGGACTTATTATCACGGTGAACTCCAATATTAGTGCCGCTCGCCTCCACGCTGATCTCATATTTGCTCGAAGGTAAATCCGCCTTGATGAAATTCCCGTTCTCGTCAGCGGTGATCACAAAATCGTTCTCACTTCCAGGGTTGGTGATCTTAATTGTCGCGTAAGGAATGGGATTATCAAGAGACCGATTGAAAAAATTAACGGCCTCCGCAATAAAGATTTTAATGTGCTCGCCGAGCCGTAGCCCACGCGTTCGGCGACTTCCTCTATTCCGATGTCGTGGCGGCGGAGCAGATCCTTCGCGACGGCCATGCGCCAGGCGAGCAGATACTCCATCGGCGTCTGGCCCACGGTGCGAGTGAAGCGCTCGAAGAAAGCCGAGCGCGAAAGCGCGGCCGTCCTGGCGAGCTGGGCCACCGTCCACGAACGCGCGATCTGCTCGTGCATCTGCCGAATCGCCGGCGCGAGTTGCGTATCGGCCAACCCGCGCAGCAGTCCCGGCGGCGCGTCTTCACCCGGCGTCGACCGCAGAGCTTCGATCAACAACACCTCCACCAGCCGTGTCAGCACGAGATCGCTGCCTGTCCTGCGCTCGCTCGATTCCTCGCCAACCAGCCGCACCAGAACTGAGAGCCGTTCAGCGCCGCGCATGTGCACGAGCCCCGGCAGCAGCGAAACCAGCAACGCGGCATCGGGCGAGTCGAAGACGAACCAGCCGCCGAGCAACCGTACGTCGGGGCGTCCGCCGCGCGTTCCGTGGCGGACTTCACCCGGTTGCGTAGACGTCACATTCGCATCGAACCGCACGGGCGTCACCGGCTCGAAGCCAGACATGGTGAAGCCCGGCGTCGCCGGCAGAAGCACGAAGTCGCCGGCCTCGAGCGTCAAAGCATCTTGCCCGTCCACTGCGAGACGACAGCTTCCCTCAAGCACGGCACAAAAACTCGGGTGGCCGATTTCAGAGTAGCGAACACCCCAGCGTCCTGCGCCGCTGATGCGCCTGGCGAACACGGCCCGCGGCTGAAGCAGCGTGATGACTTCCGAGAGTGGGTCGTTCATTGTTGTAGCCGCGTTGCAAGCCGACGGCAAAGTCATCGTCATCGGCGACGGCACTTTGCCGGTAGGCAGCAACTTGGTTGGATATCTGCTTGCGATTCGACTCAACGCGACAGTCACGCCGCCGAGCACGCGCGGCGATTTCGACGGCGACCGCAAGACCGACTTCGCAGTCTTTCGTCCCTCCACCAACTTCTGGTATTCGCTCAACAGCTCGGACGGCTCGTTCTACAGCGAACGCTTCGGCACTACCGGTGATGTAATTGTTTCCGGCGATCATAACTACGACCTGAAGACAGACGTCTCGGTGTATCGCCCGAGCAATAACGGCTGGTACGTTTCGCCCAGCCTGCCGAGCGGCGGTGGACCTTTTGGCGGCTTCTTCGGCCAGCCCGGCGATATCGGTTTGCAGGAGGATTACGACGGCGATGGCTATACGGATTTGGCCGTCTTTCGACCGTCAAACGGAACCTGGACAGTTCGCTACAGGGCGATTCTGTTGATGAACTCGGCGTCACTGGCGGATGTTACTTTCCAGTTTGGACTCGGGACGGACAAACCCGTGCCTGCCGATTACGACGGCGACGGGCGCGCGGACTATGCCGTCTTCCGTCCCTCAAACGGTGACTGGTACATCCTGCGCTCGTCCAACGGTCTGGTCACTTCGGTCAACTTCGGTCTCGGCACAGACAAAACCGTGCAGGGTGATTACGACGGAGATTTGAAGACGGACGTCGCCGTGTTTCGAGACGGAGCCTGGTACATTCTGAGAAGTTCCGATGGTGGATTTGTCGGCATCAACTGGGGACTTGCTACGGACAAGCCGGCGCCGGGAGATTACGACGGCGACGGCAAGTTCGATGTGGCTGTGTATCGTCCTTCGGAAGGTACCTGGTATGTGCTCAAGAGTTCCGATTCATCATTCATCGGTCAGCAATGGGGAGTCAGTGAAGACACGCCGGTTCCCTTTGCTTTTGTCAGATAGTCTTAAAAGAGATGTCAGATGCTGGATGTCAGATGTCGGTAATAGCAGTTGCGAGATGCCGCGCTGAACCTGGCGCAGTTTCGTCAGAGCGTCATCTGCTGCTGATCACGATCCACAAAGCACAAAACACGTAGAAATCACACGAAGCAGGCCAGGCTCGCTTCGTGTGATTTGCTTTTCTCCATTGCCGTACCTCGCGCGACTTCGAGCCCTGTTCTCACCCTTCGTGGTTCGAATGCGTTGTTCGGGAATACTCAAGGCCGGAGCGAAACCGCTCCGGCAACACGTCGACTGATCTCAGCCCTTCTCGCAAGCTAGCTCGGAACCCGGTTCACATATCATTCGATAGAGTACTGTCTCTTCTTTACCTTGCTCCTTGTAAATTGTCGCGAAGTATATGAAGTGTTTTGCTTCCGGATACTCTTTTACTTTTCCTTGCGCTGTTTCGCACAGAGCCCGCCTTATTACGATGTCTTCAACACCGCCCCCAAATCCGCCGCAGTTAGCTCCGTGCGCGGCCCATCCCATCAGCCGCACACCCTTCGTCTTATAACAGTAGTCCGGCGTCACTCGCTGGTCCGCCATCTTTGGCGTTCCTCCGGCGTCCGCGTGTATCCAATAATCTTCACGCGCAGACAGATTGGCGTCTTTCTTAAACTGCTGTTGTATGAGTGGGTGGAATCGCCTGTCAGCGCATAACTGAAGAAAGCCCAGTCCAGGAAGGTCTTCCGTAAAGGGAAGTTTTTCGACTATCCAATTTTCTTCATTGAGCACGTTCGATTGTCCCTCTGCGTTTGTGGTTTGACTACTCGATTGATCGTTCATGAGGTCTCCTGTGTTTGGAAATGGCAATTGGTGCATGGTTACAACGACGCGAGGAAAAAGTAAGACAAGGATTAGAATCGCCGCAGCGGTTTATGTCAACAGGAAGAGTGTACTGAGTAGGAGGCTTTGCAAAGAAATTGTCGCTGACAGGTCCGCATGAGCGGACTAATACAAACTAATTTGTGCCTGCAACATCACGCCTAAGCTCCGAACTGCTTCAAATGATGATCGCAATGCTTGTACGTCGCTGCACCCCATTCGCGCCACGACAGTGGTCCAAGGAGCGGATGTGCTGGGCCTGTCCCCTCCCGCGAGCCCGTTCCTATCCGGTCCAACAACGCCAACACGGCCGCGCGTTCTTCTTCGAGAGACTCTGCTTCTGCCGGACGCAGCTCGGGCGCAGTCGGCGCTCCCTTCGGAAACGGGACCACGTACAAGATCAGATGCTTGACGGGAAACACCTGGAATACACGCTTGCTCTTGGAAACCACCTCGAGTTCCCCGACGGCCATCCGCGCCGAGAGCCGAAGATGCTGTAGCATCTCTGTCAGGCTCATTTTTCCCCACCGCGCAGTCGACGACGCCGAAAGCGAACGCAATCTGGTGCATATTGCCGCTCGGTCGCTCTCGTTCGGATCGAGCCCATGTTAGTTCCTCCATTTCGTTCTCATCATGGGATTGACGCGGGCAGCGTCGGCGCGCCCAGTAGCGCGAGGTAAGTGTTGTGGTCGTGCTGGTCGCCGATCTCGTCGTCGAAGTTTTTCTCGTCCTTCCCGAAACCCGTGTTGTTGACCGGCACGATCGTTCCGAGCAACGGGTACTGCTGGCCCGGCTGAACATAGATGTTGTCGATTGAAGGCAGGTCGTCCTGTAAGGGACGCTTTTGAGTGACTAGCAATAGAATTTGGAAAGACTCGCCAAGCTGATGCCTTGAGCGCCACAAATTCCAAAGTGGCATGTAAACGGACGAGTGCCGCACAGAGCGTACGAACCACGAATTGCACGAAAGGAGAAAGCAAAATCACACGAAACAAGAACACGTTCGCTGTTTCGTGTGATTTTGCTTTCTCCTTTCGTGCATTTAGTGGTTCGTTCTCCGCACTTTCATCAATCGATCACGAAAGAACATTCAAACCGCACGTAATACCGATCTCGCATCAGCAGTTCACAACTTCAAAGCTCTCGCCGCATCACGAGTTCGCCTTCATCCTCTTCGCCGGTGTAGACAAATCCCATCTTCTCGTAGAACGGTCCCGGACTTCCTTTACCCGGGACGCAGCTGGTGGTTAGGACCTTCGCACCGGGTCGTGTCTTGACGTACTCGAACAGCAACTCCAACGCCCGTTGTCCGATTCCTTTTTTCTGATACCGCGCGTCGATCATGAACCGCCAAAGGTAATAACGCGCTGAAGACGCGTCATCCTCGAGCATCACAAACCCCACCGCAGTCTCACCCGCATAGATCGCACGAAACCACGCGACCTCTCGCGAGAAATACGCTTCCGCGATCGACTCCGCGTTCGTAGCTACCAGCCGCTCCTGTTCGGGGCTCACTCTCAAACGCGTGATGTCGCGCAGCGTCTCTTTTGTAATCTCGCGCAGCGAAACTTCCGGACTCGGTTCCGTCATCGCATTCCCTTTTCATGATTATGACCGCTAGATACGATCCGATTGAACGACACTAACCTCATCCAGCGCAGACCGGAAAAACTGATCCAGCCTTTCGCTCGCGGGCTTTGTTCTGTCGCCGACTTTCAACTCAGCCTCGAGTCTTCGCAACTCTCTTTCAATGAACTCGCTGATGACGTCGATTCTCGGACCTTTGTCGAGTTCCTGCCCGGCCTTCTTCTGCCCGAGCAACTCTTCAATCGCGCGTCGCAGTTCCGCCGATTCCACTGATCTTTCCAACAACGCTCCAAACTCCATCGGCATAACATCCGACTCCTGCTCGATCCACTTGATCGCCAGCAGAGGTCGCAAAACGTAGAAGTACCTCTTAACTCTGACTTCGTCGCCTTCCAGATACTCCCTGTAATTGCCCTGCGCCATGTGAAGATAGTGATGAGCACACGCAACCGGCGAGTCGAACTCGGGGACAAGTTCCCTCAGCCCTTTTGTGATTGTAAATTTCTCCTGGTAGACCGTCGGCGAGGTTAGCCACTCGAGCAACGGCGGGTTCGATTTTCGCAATAGCTTGAGCGCTTTCCTCAAGTCCCAGCCGCTAATATCAAGCTCGTCGTTGATCGGCCGCTCGATGACGTCGCGTTTGTCCTCGACGTCGATGGAGAGATACCAATTCCTTGAACGCAGGTAGAGGAAACGCACATCGTAATCGCTATCGGCTGAAGGGAAGCCCCAGGCCCGGCTGCCGGACTCGCAGGCATAGAAGATTTGCACCTGCTCCTCTTCTTCGATCTGGGATAAACGTCTGAGTATTTCTTCCATAACTGCGGTGCTATTGAGCGCCGGAAGTTTGATGAGAGCTGTGCTATTCGCAGTCGAGCAATATTCAACCCTCGCGGAGATATTTCCTGACTCGCGTGGCATAGAAAATTCCTAAACCCACGGCCGGAAGTGATCCAAACAGCATAACGAAGAACACAGGCGTGAAAAGATAGTATTCGAATGCTCTTTCATTACCTATCTCAACAAAGAAACGAGCCGTCGACCCAGCCAGGACAGAAACCAATAAGCATCCCCACGCCAGTCCAACACCGATAATCCAAATCCACAAACCCTGTAATCCAACCCGACAAATCAATTTGCCTGCGACCGTGCCGAGACAAGCGGCAGCGGCATATAACCCGATAATCGAAATGATAATCGAAGCCACGAGCATCGGTAGGGGTTTGGGAAGATACCTTAATCCTGTCCCACGAAACATCCACCCCACAAGCAACATAGAGGCAAGCAGGCCAAGCGTCGCGCAGACGAGCGACTGCGTTAGCGCTACATCTTGACTCTGGCTTTTCTTTGCTTCATCCATGTCGTGAAAGCGGAAGTAGTAAGTCAGTTTGATTTTTGCTCAATGTCGGGCAACGGGGCAGAAGCCCGACCGTTAGGGAGGGCGTTTCACATTTCATATGTTCAAGTGTAAGAACGAGGGCACGCAAGCAATCCCAAATCTAAGACGCCCTCCCTAACGGTCGGGCTTCCGCCCCGTTTGGAGCACAGTGCGGAGAATATCCAGCGGGTCATACAGAATCTTCATACCATCCGACACGACACGAAAACTCCCCGCGTCAAGCGGCAGATTCCCCCACTCCGGCGTCGAGAAACCATATTCAACTTCTAAACCATTCTCATAGAAAGTGCGCAGCGACGTAACCTTCCCCCAATCCTCTTCGCTACTTTGTGTGACTTCTCCAAACGTCGCCAGCCACGACTGATCGTGAATGTACTTTGCGACATCGGTTGACAATATTAACAGGTCGACATCCGCGCCTTCGGCCGCAGCATCACGCGCATGCGAGCCGACCAGGGCAACCGCCTTCAGATCGGGTTGGTTGCGCGCCCATCGGGTAAGCATTTCCAGGAAAGCTGAGACGTCCATAACAGATGCCTCTCAAGTAATTCGACGGCGCCTTGATACTCAGCCGTGATGTCTGAGTCGACGGCCGCGGCGGCGAACGCCAGTCACAAAACGCTGAATCGAAGCGATAGTGAAATGGAGGATTCAATCAAGTTCGGTTGAATCGCCCGTTAAGCCGAACCTGGTTACCGTAACACAAAGTTAGATTCACGATGGCCGAACTTGTTCCGCTTGCCGCTCTGATTTGAGTAGTGGTTCGGTTTGCAGGCTTCTTAGACAGGCAAGACTACGGACCACGAAACAACACGAACAAGCCGTTTAAGAAACCACACCAAAAAAACAACTGGTTTCGTGTTGATCGGTTTCGCCTTCGTGCAATTTCGTGGTTCGTTCGATTGCGTTGCTCCATCAAAAGCTAAGATCAATCTCAAATCGAACCACTACCCTGAATTGTATTAGCTCGACACGCGGGCGAAAGATAAGCTAAGAATTGTTTATGAAGAGGCCGTCACACGAAAAAGTCAAAGCGACGGAAGGCCCCTCCGCCGGACGGCGTGCGCGTTTGCACGAAATTGTTTTCGAAGCGGATACACGAGCCGGCCACGTCTTCGACCTGACGCTCATCTGGCTGATTCTTCTTAGCGTCGCGACGGTTATCCTGGAAAGCGTTCGCCCTGTCAGAGAGCAGTATGGACAATTGCTTTACACACTTGAATGGGTGTTCACAGCGCTCTTCACGGTTGAATACTTTCTGCGCCTGATAAGCGTGCGCCGTCCGCTGCGCTACGCTACGAGTTTCTTCGGCGTGGTTGATTTGCTCGCCATCATTCCAACCTACCTCAGCCTGTTCGTGCCGGGCAGCCAGTATCTGCTGGTGATTCGCATTCTGCGTTTGCTCCGAATATTCCGGCTGCTAAAACTCTCCGAGTACGTGACGGAAGCCGACGTCTTGCGCAGCGCTCTGCGAGCGAGCAGACGCAAGATCAGCGTCTTTCTCTCCGCCGTGTTGCTGATGGTCATCATCATCGGCGCGTTGATGTACGTCATCGAAGGCGAAGAGCACGGATTCACCAGCATCCCCGTCAGCGTCTATTGGGCGATTGTTACTCTGACGACTGTGGGCTACGGCGATCTGTCGCCGCGCACTCCGTTCGGACAGATCCTGGCGTCGATCGTGATGATAATTGGCTACGGCATCATCGCGGTCCCGACGGGTATCGTTTCGGTCGAACTGGCCCAGGCCGTCCGACAACAAGGCGTCAGCCGGCAGTCGTGTCCCTCGTGTGCGGCCGAGGGTCATGACCTGGATGCTGTTTGCTGTAAGTATTGCGGCGAGAGTTTGTGAAGTGATGTTTGCAGCGCGGAAACGCCGCGTAACTACTCGGTAAATCCGTCTCAGCTTGGCCAGAGATCGTTAAGATTTCATCCATTCCGGGAAGTGTTCGACGGTGTAGTTTTGTATTCGATCCAAGAACACCGCCGTCTCCGGCGTGTCACCAAGTGCCTTTAAGGCAAGGTCACGGTGCGATTTTAATAGCGCATCATGCGCTATTCTGAGGAGTTCCAACTCTCGCCTGATTTCGTTTATATCCGAATCTCGGTTCATCAATTATCTCCGTGGAAGCATGTCGATGTTGAGAAAGCCCACTGTCAGAGCTATCTAGGCGCAGCGATTTCATTCAACTTAGCGCAACAAGACATTATCGTTGGCGAGTTCTGCATGATCGATTTGGTAAGGGGGACCCTCAATTTCGATACCGAACATTCTTGAAGCAGCTTGAATTTCCCCGAGTAATCTGAGGCCGGCGTCAGCAGGCGAGCGGAGTCGCCAAGCTTCGAGCGAATAGACATCCGCGTCCGGATCGTAGTTCAGTTTCACTTGTAGCAGTTCAAGAATGTATGCGAGCTCAGCCGTAATGTCCCCCGAGCTTTTCACGATTTGATGGCAAATATCAAGGAACACCCGGCCGCGACTACTTACGAAATACATTGACGCGGCAGGGTAAGTTCCCAGCATACCCGATGTAACCAAGGCCGCAACGCGCGGTCGAACTGTAGACGCGCTTACACCTAGGGCGAGAGTGAGATCGGTATAATTCCCAAAACCGTTTTTGGCGATCGTGTAAAGCGTGGCCAGTAAGAGGCCAGGTATTCCAGTGTTTGCCAAGAAGAATCGCAAGTCGGTCGAAGAAATACGGCCAAAGACAATACTCAAGAGGATGTCGTTCGCAATGGATGAGTCAAGGCTCTGACGCAATGCAACTCGCGCGGAATCGTCGTCAGCATCAAAATCGCCTGGGACCCAAAATACTCTGACGCGCCGGAGTTCATGGGCGAACTTAGACCGACGAACATGTTCGAAGAGGTCGAAGAGGGCGCGTTGGTTTGCAGAAGTGTGGCGGGCGACATAGGCTACTATGGCCGCCTGATCCTCACTAAGCAAATAGAGTAGATCCTTCGCGATCCCTTCCGAGTGCTTCCAAAGTGTCTGTCCGGCTAGTATGCGACGCCAATCCCGTTCAAGACCGCAAGCGAAATCCAAGGCCTTTCGATCAGCTTCGAAATAACTGTACAGGCGAGAGGCCGAGAATGCCTCAAGTGCTGACACGAACGTCTCGGAAATAAAACGGTGCTCTGGTGACTCACTCATAGCAGAATGGTACTACCAATTTAACTGGTTCGGGGCCGCTGCCTTCTAACTCAAAACGGTTACGAGCATTAGTCGTCCTAGTATAGACGCCCGTAAGCACAACGCTTCATGATCGTGTATCAGTACCCTCCTTTCGCGTCCTGTACTGAACACTGTAGCGCTGAAAGTTTGGATCGCGCGTGCTAGGGCTAAAGTTACTTTCATGTGTAGAGTGACCGTTGGCGTCGGCTTGCCAGATTTGGACACTGGCGCCATCCTCCGACTCCCGTCTAAATTCAAAACGAGTCCTGTGGCCGTCGGGTCATGAGATCATCTTTGCTAGCGCCAAATGTGTGAATAACACTCTAGGGGAATCGTGTTCGCTTCCCAGCTAGCTTTTCACACAGCCGCCCGCTTATGAAGCTTGCAGCGGCTGCGATCAGGACGTTCACATTAAGACCGCTCCAAACAATTCCTTCGGCGTTAGCAAATCCGCCTTCCTGATACAGCGCGAACGGCCAGCCAAATTCTGAAATACCGTCAGCAAGACAACAATGGTCGTACATGTGAACGTAGCTGTAATAATTGGCCGCAACGAACAGCGCGAGGACGCTGAAAAAGCCAAGTGCAAATGCTTTGTTTCGCTTAATCATTGTGGCTCACCGTCGAGATCTATCAACCACGAAACAACACGAACGCGCCATTCACGAAATCACACGAAATATCAATTCGTTTTGTGTGGATTTGTTTCAGTTTCGGCTGTTCCCGCTCACCACTCCGCAACGACAAGCCGATAGCCCAGGTCCAGTTCGGTGAGAGCCAGGAGCTCGCCGTGACGTTCACGCCATGCACCGCTTTCGAGATCCGCCGCCAGCGCGCGAAGGCCGCGTTCGCGATCTTCTTCGGACATCAACGCGTAGGTCGAAATTCCCGCTCGCACACTCGGATCAAGATACGCCTCGGGCCGTCGCCAGAATGCACCGTGAATTCCGTCCACGCAGTCGTGCGGGATCGGAACCGAAAACACATTTGCTCCACCAAGCAGCGATACAAGATCCCGAATGGAAATAGCTCGAGGCCGGTCCAGATCACGAATGCACGGAAGGTATTCTCGGACCAGCCAAAACTCTTCCCAAACTTCCTGGTCCCACGTCAACACCACCGCCCGCCGCCGAGCCACACGCCGCATCTCATTTATTCCACGCGCTAAGTCGCTCCAGTGATGTAGGGTCAGTACAGCTAATGCAGAATCAAAAGTCCCATCAGCAAATGGGAGAGCCTCAGCCAAAGCCTGGACCACTTGCGCCGAACCCCGCCCGCGTTGCCGGATCATCGTCGCAGACGGTTCGACGCCGACTACGAAGCGATCCGCCGGCTCGTACGACCCGGCCCCAGCTCCAACGTTCACCACGGATGTTGCGTCCGCGAGCGCCTGGTGGATCCGACCGGCAATCCTCGGATCCGGGCGACGAGTTTCAGCGTAGGTTGCTCCGATGCTGTCGTAGGCGCTCTTCATAACCGCTCTAAATCGCAAGCTTACTTCACCGGTTGGGATTCTACTACGCTGACTCTTTAGGTTTCGTTGCGAGGCCCATTTTCAATGCCGGATTGGTTTTTAGACGGGTGGCGGGTAACTCGTCTCTTCCTTAGTTAGTCCGGCGAAATGTTCTGCCACAAAACCGCATAGCCATTAGTAAGAGACAAGAGGGACGACTTTCGATGTTACCCGGCACGGCGAAGACCGTGTCGAACTTAGAACTGCCCTCACTGCCGTCGTATCAGAAGGAGCAAGAAAATGGCGATTACGGACTTAATTTCAATTCCAGCCGGAATCAATCCCGGACTCAACGCAGCCAGACAAGTAACCATGAAGAGTCTTCTGGGTAATCCAAGAGGAAGCTTCTCGAGAGATTGCCAACCGGTAACCAATTCCGTTCTGAAAGCTATGATCAAAACTGAGGATGTTGGTCCGTTTAGGGTGACAGGACTGGGACCCGCAGTCACGATCCTAAAAGCAGTCTTTGCGGACATTCGACAAGAGGAACCGGAAGTATTTGCCGGTCTCGGTTCATCCGGCATGCTTTGCGCTCGACTGGTCCGAGGTTCTGCGGCTTCTATTAGCAATCACTCCTGGGGCACGGCGATTGACCTCAACTTGAACGGAATGCTTGACCAACGCGGCAACAGAAAAGTGCAAGTGGGCCTGTCGCGCATCGCGCCAATTTTCAATCGTCACGGAATGTATTGGGGTGCAGGCTTTCCAGTCGAAGACGCTATGCATTTTGAACTGAGCGATCAGAAGATCCGCGAGCTGCACACCGCCGGAGTTTTCGGTGGTGCGCCAGTTACGCTGCCGGACGTAGCATTGAGTATTGGTGATCGCGGGCAACAGGTTAAGAAGTTGCAGGAAGCACTAAACGCGCAAGGCGAAGATTTAACGGCCGACGGTATCTTTGGAGCCAGCACTCACGCCGCAATCGTCGCTTTTCAGGCAAGAAACGGGTTGAATCCCGACGGCGTGGTCGGACCCCGAACCCGTGCGGCGTTAGGGTTATAGAAAGCTGTGCGGCAAAAACCTGAGAGCCCGAATTAATTGTGAGCGGAAACGACTGACCAGCTATTCGAGTTGTCGTATTAAGACCGCGTCATTCGCGCTCCGGTTGAATAGGTTGTCAGGCGACTGTCTATTCAACCGGATAGCCGATCTACTCCGGCTTTCGAAAGTGTTCGATCAGGAGCATCGCTTCCCATTTGTCGGACGTCCTGGCCGCGCCGACGCGAATCAGATATAGATCAACCGCTTCACCTTTCTTCAACTCCTGCTTCCAACGCGGAAGAGCCTCTTCCTTGACCGCGAGCCAGTACTCTGCCCCGTCTTCAATGAAAAGCATTTCGGTCTGGTAAGGCCTGGTATAGAACTCCTGAAAACCCGCGTAGAGTCGCGCCCACTGGCGAATAACTTCCTTCTTATTTTCTGGGAGCGGCCTCGCGGAACCCGCGTACGTGACCCTCACGCGAGAAGGAAGAATGTCAGCGTGCACGATCATGTTCTCTTCTTTGTTCCCGAGGCTCTTCTCGTCAGATCCTTTACTGACAAGCTCTTTCAACGTGCGAAGCTGATAATCATCCAGCGTTCGAGCCTTTTTTGGTTTGGCGCCACCAGAGTCTTGTCCATAAGCGAAGTGAACACAGAACAGGAGCGCTACAAACAGGACAAAGTAGGATGTGTTTCGTTTCACCAGTTCTCCTTAATCATCGAAGCGACAAGCGGTTTTAGGTTTTAGGTTTTCAGTTAGTCGATACGATCCAGTCGCGTTGGCTCTTACTGAAAACTAAAAACCGAAAACTAAAAACTGCTCTTACCGCTCTTACCGCGCCATACTTTTGTCGATGGCTTCTGCAAATGCGATGTGATTTTCATCCGGGTCCACAATCATCAGTGTCTTGACCTTCTCGCCTGAACTTCTTTGCGTCGCGTCGATTCCCAGCTTCTCGACATTTGCAATCACTTCATCGATGTCACTCACGGCGAGGGTGAAAGAACCACTTCCAGCACGCTCAGGAAGTTGATAGACCTGTAGCCAACCGCCATGCGGAAATTTCCATTCAGCCACTTCGGGCATAGGTGTCGAATCCGGAGCCCTTCCGAAGAGCGCTTCGTACCACTGCACGGCTGACTGCAAGTCCTTTACGGCCACGCTGGCTATCGCATTATCGATTGACATATGTTTCGCCTCCTATGGGCCGCTTTCGTCCGCGACCTAATCAGCCTTCCTGAAGAAATCTTCTCTAACCGTGCCCGGGATTATTTCGGCGGTGAAATAGCTCTCCGCACGAACCGAACTCCCAGCCAACCGCCGTAGCATCACGATCTGCCCAACGTGTGTCAACGCATCTCCGATGGGACCTTGAATGAGTTTCTCAACCGAGCACGCCAGCGGTGCGCCCGAATCAAGATATACGTCCAACCGCTCCGCCGCCGAGAAAAATCGCGACACCTCATCACCCCACGGTAAGGGAACGGACGTTAGATAAACCATTTCGCCTTTGAGCAAGAAGAGCGATCCTTCGAGCAGGTCGCCGATGTGGGCCAGGAGTTCTCCGGGAGAACGTACGTCTTGATCGATGCGAAACACAGCGAAGCCATCCGGCGCATCCGATACCGCTATGCCGCCACGATAGGCCACCGTAGCAACCATGTGCCGCAACAATTCACGTTTCACATCTTCAGACAAAACACCCCCTCGCTTTCAGAGAATAGGTCTTAAATTCCGCTCCCTCTGGGAGGGGGCAAATACTATGAATCAGGAAGGTCAGGCATTGAGTACTTTCCAGTAACACGCAGTCAGGAAGGGGACCCTGTCCCCGCCCAAAACACGTAGCTCGATATCTTTGGACCCGAATGAGTTCGCATCTTAAGCGGGGACAGGGTCCCCTTCCTAACTGCATGTTCCCATTAGGTGAGTGCTAGCGTCCCTATGACTTATTCAGAGCTTCCCCTACTCTTCCAGCGTAACGACTTGACCGACACGAAGCTCTCCCGCCCGGACAACCGTGCCGTATACGCCAGCGAAATTCTGGTTTAGACGAACAACGGTCTTCATCACTTCCGAATCTCGCTCAGCTGTGTCGGGGTCAAAGTTAACCATGACGCATCGCTCATCTCGCATCGTGATCCCGATGGCTGCACCGCTGTTCGCTTCACCAAACATCAATGTTCGGCCCACCCAACTGTCTTCCTCAAACGGCTCGGTGCCGCCGGTTTCGATCACAATGTTGGGTCGAAATCTGCGAAGGTCGCAACCGTCTACGCCTCGGCCTGATTCGCGCGCAATCGAATGAACTGTGCTGAGGCTGATCACCGAAACGCACGCTTCGTCGAAGATGCCGTGCTTCAGATTCATCACTTCGACATCGCTGCCATACCGGCTCGAAATCTCCTGCCGTAGCTCGTCGCTTCGGAGCTCGTACTCTTTCCCGTCCGGCGTACGAACGTGCGTGGGAAGTAGCTCGGGAGAGTTGCTGTCGAGCCCGAATGGTTTGTAGAGGAGCAGCTCAGGCAACTTGCTTGCTGTCAGCCATGGAAATCCACTCGCGTCATTGAATCGCCGAATTGCAAACCTGCGATCGCCCGCGATGCCGTGCAAACCCAACCTTGCGACATCCAGTAACTCTCCGGCCATTGACTTAACCGGGTACCGAAAGATGGCGCTAATTTGTCCTGGCTTCATAAGATTCGACAGCCGCAAACGGTGAGTCGTTGGAAACGTCCTAGTGACGGCAATTGCCGTCGCGGTCCGATGAAGTCAGTACCACCCGCGGTAGCGGGTGGGTTTAAGCACCCCATGGAAAACGCTTCGTTTAGTCGGCACAATTGGCGAGGGTTCGGAGAAGACCTCTTGCTGCGATTACTTCAGTGCCCTTTCTAACTTTTTGGCAAACTCTTCTAATGTGACTCCGATAGCCTGACATATCTCGCGCACCTCCAGCACGTCCAACCGTCGCTGCCCGCTTTCATACCTCGAAACATAGGCTTGGTCTTTTTCGATATGTGCGGCCAGATCGGTCTGCGTCACACCAGCCTCAATTCTCATTTCTCGCAAGAGACTGACGAGGCGATCTCGTTGAGCAAGGTAAATTCTCTTCTTCATTCAATATGTTATATGGACATATTGACGGGTATACAAAATTGACATATTCTTTACGGGCAGAAGCCGCATGTCGCATCAAAGCCTGATGGAACATCAGTTCGTATCTCCACTGGCCGATGAAAGATTGGGCTGCGATTCTTGAGCCTGCCTTACGTCAGGATGCAGCGGCAGTCGAATCTTTAGTTCGATTGCTGTTCACGATTAAGAGAGCAATCGACAGCGGGCCGGAGGGAGCGATGCAAGCAAGCAAAACGCTACTCGATGGTATTGAGTCAATCTATCTTCACACCAATGCTCATAGAGCTGCGATCAAGCTTTATGTGCTTTCATTAGAGGGGAACCTGAAGCCTCGGGATGAGCCGCTTAATCTCCTCAACGTAGCTCTTGAAAGAGGGAAGAGTCGTATGCATTGACTGCCGGGCAGATGGGATTGATATGCTCTGCGCCCGAATTAACCCTGCGCGGACACGACTAAAACAAGCTTTCAAACCTAGCAAATGAAAGCCGGGGCTATTAGCGATCCGGCTGAACGCGTTGTTGCGTTGTTAGGCACAGGCCGGAAACGCGATTACTTTTCTTCCCTTTCTAGAGAAGGAACACCTGCAATTCATGAAGTAATACCGCTGCGCAACGAACCACGAAACGCACGAAGTCGCGTCGAAATCACACGAAATGAGATCAGGTTCGCTGTTTAATGTGTTTTTGATTCTCTCGTTTCGTGCATTTCGTGGTTCGTTCTCCGCGCATTCGTTGATCGGTCGCGAGAATATTCAAACAGTACCAGTACCGTCAGCCCGACGCTCTAATCAGCCTCGTTCATGGCACGAAGGCCGCCGGAATCGGCCGGTCATTGATCGTTCCAAACTGCACGCCGGTAAATCCCAGCTGCGATCGAAGCAGGTACCACGTTCCATCGCGGAACACCGCAACATCCGTCTTGCCGTCTCCGTCGTAGTCCGCCGGCGCGGGAACGTCCGACGTGATACCAAACTGCACGCCGTAAAATCCCTGCGTGCTCGCCTGAACATACCAGGAGCCATCGCGGTAAACGGCCACATCCACTTTCCCGTCGCCATCGTAGTCGGCCGGCACTAACTTGTCCGTATCAATTCCAAATTGCAGGCCATAAAAGCCTTGCACCGTGCCGAGGATATACCAGGTGCTGGTGCCGCCTGCTAGCCGCACAACCGCTAAATCAGCTTTGCCGTCGCCGTCGTAGTCAGCCGGAACAGGCTCGTCATCAACGATGCCGAACTGCGCGCCCTGGACTTGATTGTTGGTTAAATTGAGCCAGTACCAAATTCCATCCCGATAAACCGCGAGCTCGGCCCGTCCATCCCCGGTGAAGTCCGCCGGAATCGGCATGTCGCCGAATTCTCCGAACTGTGTACCCTGGAAAGTGTTATTCGAGCTGTTAAGCCAAAACCAAATACCGTCACGAAAAACGGCTATATCCGTTTTGCCATCGCCGTCGTAATCGGCGGGCGTGATGACGTCCGTGCCATAACCAAATCGGGTGAAGCCAAATCCGGCTTGTGAAAGATTCAGATACCACACGCCATTTGACGGACGAAATACTGAAATGTCGGAGCGTCCATCGCCGTCAAAATCGAATTGCACCCGGCGCGCGGGCGCATCTCCCAGATAACGCACGACGACAAACTCGTTGTTGGCAGTGAAATCTCCGTTATAGCCGGCCGCCAGAATTTTCCCATCGGGTTGAATGGCGATCGCCTTCGCCGAATCGTGAAGAGTGTTGATGTCTGTGTAGACAATTCCGTTATTCCCGAAAGTCGCGTCGGGACTGCCATTCGAGTTCAACCGAAGAAGCCCGAAACTGTTCGTGCCGGTCGAAGTATCCATGCTACTGCCCGGCGGCCACGATTTTTCCGTTCGGCTGAACTGCGACTGCATACGCTGTGTCATCGGATGCGCTGAGCGGAGCTTTGACCACTCCCGCTGTACCAAAAGACGCGTCGAGCGTGCCGTTGGGGTTATAACGCGCTATGGCAAACTCACCTGAATTCAAAGCGGCGGTTGATGCGATACCCGCTGCGACGATTTTTCCGTCCGCCTGAATCGCCACGGAATAAGCCTGACATCTTCCGATTTGAGAGACGACTACACCGTCACTGCTGAAAGATGTGTCGAGCGTTCCATCCGGAAGGTAACGGGCCAGCGTGAATTCAAAAACAAAAGGAGAAACAAAAATTCTGGATGAGCCCACGAGGACGATCTTTCCATCCGACTGTAGGGCCGCGGCACTGACGGATGCCGATATGACACCGGGAATGGACGAAATGGTTCTGCCGCCCATACCGAACGAATCGTCTAACGAGCCGTCCGGGTTGTATCGAACGACAAGAAATGAAAACGCGACTGTTCCCGCGACGACAATTTTTCCATCTGGTTGAACCAATACTCCGCTGGCAGAGCTCGTCGAGCCGAGGGCGGTTTTGACAATTCCGTCCGTGCCGAACGAGCTATCCAGAGAACCGTCCGCGTGATATCGAACAACCGCCACGTTATATAAGTTGTCGCTATCTTCGCTAAAACCTGCGGCAAGAATGCTTCCGTCGGGTTGGATCGCCGCCGCCAAAGCCGAGTCATCCAAAGGGCTGAGATGCGTTAAGACAGTGCCGTTGGTTCCGAACGAACTGTCGAGCGAGCCGTCTGCGTTATACCGGGCAAGCGTAAAATCGCGGTCAAAAGTGGCTGGAGTATCGCTGGCTCCAACTACGACGATTTTCCCGTCCGGTTGGACCAGCATCGACGAAGGCCGATCACTTCTCCGGATATTCGTAATCGCAATTCCGCCTGCACCGAATGTCGAATCGCGGTCGCCCGGCGCGGCCGAGATCAGCGCCGTAGCGCCCAAAACAAATCCTAATGCAACCGAAACAAAAATCATTGCGCGTTGTGAGAGCAAAGTGGTGAGCGTGGGAATGTTCATCATGGATTCTCCTCAAGTTACAGGTGAGAAATTGTAAACCCGAGTCTCAGCATCAACAAAGGATTCTCGAATTGGGTAGTGGTGCAGTTTGCATTAAGAGAAAGATAAGACGGTTTCACGCAAAGGCGCAAAGAAATCATTCATAGTCTTTGCAATTCTGAGCGCTTATCAAACTTGCTTTCCCTTTGCGCCTTCTGCTTTCGGTTCTTTGCGCCTTTGCGAGAGATTTCCTCCTGACAAAGTCCGAAACTGCACCACCACCTCGAATTGGCGACTGGGAAAAACTAAAGATCTCCCAGCACCAATCAATACGTTCGAAAACCTGTGCGTCGGGTGCATGCCGTCGATATGCACCCGAGAAACAGAGCGTCAGGCTTTGGCTTCGTAGACGATATTGAAAGGCGTCTCTGCGGCGCGGCGAAAATGGTTGAAGCCTCCGCCGGTGACCACTTCGCGCAGACGCGCCTCGCCCGCCTGCGCTCCCAACGCGAGTCCGACTTCCTGCGACTTCGAGGCCGGCGTGCAGAGCAGCGTCGAAGCCGAGTAGTAGATGCGCCCGACCGGGTTCAGATTATCTTCGACCTTATCACCGGCGAAGGGCTCGACGACCATCCATGTGCCATCCGGCGCCAGCGTTTCGCGTACGTGTGCCGCCGCGCCGACAGGATCTCCCATGTCGTGCAGGCAGTCGAAGAAGGCCACGAAGTCGTAACCGTCGCCAGGATAATCTTTCGCGCGGGCGACCTCGAACTTCACTCGCTCAGAGACCCCTGCCTCGTCTGCCCTTTGGCGAGCCATCTCGATTGAACCATCGTGGTAGTCATATCCGACGAAGGTTGAGGCCGGATATGTCTGGGCCATCAAAATCGTGGACGCACCGAGCCCACAGCCAACGTCAGCTACCTTCGCTCCCGCCTTAAGCTTGTCCTCGACGCCGTCAAGCGCCGGTATCCAGGAACTGGTCAAGTTGGCAGCGTATCCGGGCCGAAAGAAGAGTTCGGTCCCACGGAACAGGCCGTGATCATGCTCGTGCCAACCGAAGCCCTCGCCGGTTCGGAACTTCTCCGTAATCTGTGGAACGGCCCTGAGAGCGGAAACCGCAAGTAGAAACGCGCCGGGAAGGTAGGCAGGGCTTTTCTCGTCCGCGAGCGCGAACGCCTGCTCTTCGGAGAGCGAATAACGTCTGCTGGATGGATCGTACTGCACGTACTCGCCCGCGGCCTGGGAGTTGAGCCACTCGCGGACATAGCGCTCATCCGTACCCGTTCGTTCGGCCAACTCGGCCGGAGTCAGAGCTTCCCTGGCCAGTGCTTTATATAGACCCAGGCTCTCGCCGATGACGACTAAGCCTGCATGGAAAGTGGCGCCAAAGTCGGCGACGAATTTTCCCAACAACTGATTGAGCTTATCCTCGTTAATAGCCATAAACCTCCGTAGTCTTTGATCAGTAAAAGGTGTACTGCGCGAGGTGCTTCATGCGACGGGCGGCAAGATAAACTAATCACCACAAGGACGCAATTCCGATTTGGTCTTTCCCAGGAGGACGGGTACGGGTGCAGTTTCATTTTTATTGAGTGAGCGCTGCCGGCGGCCAGGCCCCAATCACCTGCCTGATCGCCACAATCTTCCCCATGTGATATGCGTTGTGGACTGCCAGTGAGTGCAGGACATCACTCATCGTTACTCCCGGGTCAACTTCCGCACTCAATCTTTTGGGCGACGAAGCAATCTCGATGGCCTTCTCCAGCCCGCCGAGGAACTCAGTCACCAGGGTCGACCATTCCGTCTCCTGCTCTGGAAGATGTGTCGGGTAGAGGTCACCAGTTTGCCAGGACTCATACAAACCGTCGTCACGCGTGACAACGATGGTCTGCCACCGAGTTGCATGCCATAACTCCTCGAAGATTGAGTGCGATTGCTCGGCAGGCCGGCGCTTCACTTGCTCAAGAGTCAGGCCGGAAAGAAGTTTCTCCCTCGCTGCATATTCACCATCAACAAATAGGTGTTTCCAGTTATTCAAAGCTCACCCCCTG
Organism: Pyrinomonadaceae bacterium; assembly: GCA_963702045.1. GTDB lineage: Bacteria > Acidobacteriota > Blastocatellia > Pyrinomonadales > Pyrinomonadaceae > JACMLC01. The sequence goes on along the minus strand of OY969701.1, from coordinate 256,484 downwards.
CGTCAACGGCGACTCAGTCCCCAAACATTCCCTTACAAGCTATGTCGAAGTCTTTGGCGTTCTCCTTCCCCGCCTTCACAGAGAAGCCCTTGATGAAAATCTGCTCGACGAACTTGTCCTTGTCGCGTGCGACCATCAACGTGGAATCTTTATCCATGGTCTTAGCCATCAGCAATTGGCAGGGCACATCTTCCTGCGACTTATGCCACGTCCTGATGGAAACGGTGTACTTACCTTCTACAACATTCTCGAATACATAATTTCCCTCGGCGTCTGTCCTGGTCTCCACGCTGTTATCTTTTTCATCTGACTTTTTCTCGTCAAGCAGCACGATCAAGGCGTCGGCCACCGGATGAGATTTGTCATCCCGGAAGATACTGCCCTTTAACGTGGTAGTTTTCCCTTTGGCTTTATTTTGTGCGTCTCCAGAAATCTGGGAAGCCTGGAACAGGACAGCGAGTACAAAGATGAGGCTTAAAGTTCTCTTCATGAGTTTCTCCGTTTAAATTTCAGCATCAGGGGAGACACAATCTAAGCACCTTCGAAGTAGCGCGCCTTCGGAACGCGTCAACGTCAAAGTACTGACCCTGAGTGTAACCATTTGATTCTCTACTAAGATGGATGATCTCAAATGTGGTTTTAGTTGGCCCACTGCCCGGCATGCTCAGCCGCACGCGTTTCACAAGTCGCGGCGCATCGCTTTCATGGCAACCTCTTTCTCCAAAAGAAAATGTCAGGACAAGGAAGTGCCAAAGCGAGATTACACAGCAATGAAAGGAATGCTGTCGAGGCGTGGGGTTGAATGAGTTGTTGGACGGCGTCGTGAGATTTCAAGACGCGGTAAGCATTGCTTTTTCTGCCGCCTGCGGTAATTTGATTAGGACAAACCAGCTTTCAGAATAAAGATAATCTTCGCCTGATTCATCCATCACTCTGATAAGCTGATGCTTCGCCGCCTTCTCATCCGGCAAGATTCGATAGACCTTCCACAACTCTAACGAAGCAGGATAGCCCTCATTGTGGATACAAATTGCAAACTGTTGTTTAGCACTCATAATCTTCAATCAAAAAGCTGCTTGACCTTCATTTCCTTCTTGCCTATGCCATGCGCTTCATACCAATGAAGTTCCGCGTCACATTCCGAGCCATCAGCTAGACGTACACGACCAACACCCTTAAGCTTCCGCCATCGGCCTTTACCATACATTTTACGCAACCTTGAGACTTCGTGGATTTTACCCCCAATGGCAATCGTTTCTATGCTTTAAATCTTGCCAATTAGCTCAAAAATAACCACGAGCCGATGATGCGCTTTTTAGCTATAAGATTCAAGGTAGCCGCCCAACGTCAGATTATCAATGTAAGTAAGGTGCTTCATATCGAATTCAAGAAATAAGCAGTCCAACTTCTGATTGTCCCACTGCGGTGATCCTGGACCAAAAAGCGCGGGCCAGACTATAGCCGCAGACATCGCTTTGACGACCAACGCCATCCAAATCGCTCCCCCGATTGACTTCAAAGCCGCCAAACCAAATTCCGATAGCCAGATATATACCCGAAACTGCGCGTCAGGTCGCAAATATTCCAAAAGTGAAACGCTGCTTATTTCCGTTTATGAGAATCTCTATAGCCAATATGAAAAATCCACGAACAATCCTTCGCATGTCAACGCGTCCCTCGGAAACTTCAACCAATTTCAGTTCGCCCGTCATTCGACGAATCTCGTTGAGCCGGATTTTATCGGTCTTGATCATGATTCTGGCGGCGCAGCAATCATTATTCGCAGCTCCAGGGGATCTGGACCCGGCCTTTGGAACCGGCGGCAAAGTTTTAACCAACATCGGCTCGAGCGCTGTTACCGGGCGCGGCATGGTTATTCAGCCGGACGGGAAGTTCGTCGTTGCCGGCGCGGCCAATCTCGATTTTCTTGTGGTTCGCTACAACACTGACGGCACGCTCGATACGACCTTCGACAGCGACGGCAAAGTCACGACGGACTTTAACAACAAGAGTGATGCGGCGTTTGCCGTCGCAATTCAGTCGGACGGGCGCATTGTAGTGGTCGGCATAAGCGGGACCAACGGCAGTGATAACGATTTTGCGGTTGCTCGCTATAACTCGGACGGTTCGCTCGACTCTTCGTTTGACAGCGACGGACGAGCCGTCACTGATTTTGGGAGTCTGAACGATGAAGCCTTCTCGGTAGCGATTGCGCCGAGCGGAAAAATCGTTGTCGCCGGAACGACCTCCAGCTTCAACGGCGATTTTGCGGTCGCACGCTATCTGTCAGACGGATCGCTCGATTCAGCTTTCGATTCCGACGGGCGCGTCACAACCGATGCATTCTGTATCGGCAACTGCAGCAATAGCTTTGACCGGGGCCGCGGTGTTGCGATTTCCTCGGACGGCAAAATCATCGTCGGGGGCGATGCCAGAAGCGTCGGGGCCAACGCGACCAGGTTCGCAGCGGCTCGTTATCTCGATTCGGGAGCGCTCGATTTCTCTTTCGGGCTGCTTGGCAGAGCGACAATAAACATCAGCGGTTGCTGTCCTGACGTCGGGATGGCTACAGCGATGGCTTTGCAGCCCGACGGCAAAATCGTTATGGTCGGCGGGTATTCTCAATCTTCCAGCCCTCCGGTGAGAGGTTTGGCGATGAATCGTTTCACCGCCAGCGGCAGTTTCGATTCTTCTTTCACCAATTCCAACATTCAGATTGCAGCCCCGTTGGGAGTTAATTACCAGCTCAATTCGGTGTTCCTCCAACCGGACGGCAAGATCGTCGTTGCCGGAAATTTCGGTTCGAGCTTTTTAGTAGCGCGGCACTTGTCGACTGGAAGTCGCGACGTCTTCTTCGGAAGCAACGGCATGATTATCACCGAGATGAATCCGGCCGCGAGCAGCGGCGGAGCGTTTGCCGTCGGTGTGCAAACCGACGGCAAAGTTGTTGCCGCCGGATATCAACAGAGCGCTTCCGCAGGAGAAATCGCGGTGGCCAGATATTTGATTGACGGCTGTGCTTATGCACTTTCACCTTCAAGTGTGGTGGTCCCAAGGATCGGCGCCAGTCGAACTATCGACGTCATGACGCAGGGGGGCTGCGCCTGGACGGCGGTACCGGGAGCCGATTGGGTGACCATAGTTTCCGGCGGTTCGGGAAGCGGAAACGGAACGATCACGATCAACGTTGCGCTTAACAACACGACGCAGTCGCGTTCGACGACTCTGACCGTCGAGGGACAGGTCGTAAATATTCAGCAGTCTCCGGGACTCGGGATTCCCAGACGGACGATGTTCGATATCGACAACGACGGTCGCGCGGACTTCGGCACAGTCCGTATCGTCAACGACAGCCGGATAGATTTTTATACGCTCAGCTCTGTGCGAGGATTTTCGCCGTGGATATTCCAGGGAGCACAGGCTTCGTCGCTGTCGAGCTTTAAGCTTGCTCCGGCCGATTATGACGGCGACGGCACGATGAACTACGCGATTTGGAAAGCGGATAATCCGGATCAAGCCTTCTTCTACATCAATGACGAGTTCGGCAGCCGAACGATTCAGTTCGGCTCGGCTGGAGACGTGCCGCTTCCATCGGATTGGGATGGCGACGGGCGAGCGGATGTCGCCGTCTATCGCGGCGGCACTGTAAGCGACCCGCAGAGCTATTTTTATTATCGTCCTGCAACTACGAGCGGCGGAGGTTACGTTTCGGTTCCATGGGGAACGATCGGCGATAAGCCCGTGATTGGCGATTTTGACGGCGATGGGAAGAACGATCCGGCCGTCTTCCGCCCGTCAAACGGAGTGTGGTACGTCCTGCGCAGTTCGGACGGCGTTCTCTCCGCTACCAATTTCGGAATTGCGACCGACAAACTCGTGCCGGCGGATTACGACGGGGACGGCAAGACTGACCTGGCGGTTTATCGCGACGGCGCCTGGTATATTCTGCAAAGCCTTGGCGGCTTTACCGCCGCTTCCTTCGGCTTGGCTTCGGACGTACCGGTTCCCGCTGATTACGACGGCGACGGGCACGCGGACATCGCGGTTTTCCGCAGCGGAGTCTGGTACGTGATGGGATCAACAAGCGGCTTTTCGGCTACTCAGTTCGGACTAGGCAGCGACGGGGTGGTTGAAGCGGCTTATCTGCAGTAGCAAGCATGATCGGGGTTAAGGAAGTCAGATTGAAAATCGCACTTGCTCCCCTCCCTTTGGGAGGGGCTGGGGGAGGGGAATTTATTCAGGCTCCGGTGGCTTTACCAACCAAACCCGCAGCGCGGTTCTGTTCTAGAATCGCCATCAAATCCCGTTCTATCGTCCCGCAGATCTCTTCCAGCGGCAGATCGTTGTAGTCAGTCCCGAATGGATTCTCGATCTCAACACCTATTTCCTCAATACCGAAAAGAATGTACGCGATCATCAGAGCATAGATGACCGTGGTCCAGCCGAAGGGCTCGACCAGCGCGAATGGCACCGTCAAACAATAGAGGACGAGCGCGCGTCGCAAGTGAACAACGTAAGCAAAAGGAAGCGGCGTCTTCTGAATCCGTTCGCAGGCGCCCAGGTAGTCAACCAACTGTTGGACGTTGGTGTCGATCGCCACCATCACATAATCAGAGAGATGTCCCGCTGCCCTGGCCTCTACCAGCCGGTCGCTGATGCGCTGCGCGACAGCCATTGGTACATGTCGGGCCGCGAGTGTCGCGGCAACCTCTGGACCAGGCAGCCGTGACTCGCCTGGGCCCAGACCCGCGGCAGCGCGCAGCGAATTCATCGAGGCATAGGAAAAGGCAGTGGCCCAGTGGATGATCGGCTCGAGCACAGCAGGCCGCTCCCGCAAATTGGCGCTCGCCATCCTGGCAAGATTGCGCGACTCGTTGACGATACCTCCCCACAACCTTCGCCCCTCCCAGAATCTTTCGTACGAAGCGTTTGTGCGGAACACCAGCAGAAGGCCGAGGGCCACTCCCACCAGCGTATGCACGGTTGACGGCAACCCGACCGGGCGTACAAAGCGATCAAAGAGAAGTATGGCAGTCGCCCACGCGGTGAAGAAGAGCACCCGCCAGACGATCCTGGGTGCAACCGAACCATGAAGCGAAAATAAGTGCCGAAGAAATTTATGGGGATCGTATTTCATTGTTTAGTCGTGGGAAAAATTCTCTGCTGCGGAGTCGTTTCCTCATACTGAAACCACTCCTATGAATCTTGCTAGCGGCGTCATAACTCTGCGGCACGCCAAAAAAACGAAGTTACGTTGCGACGCTATTAATGCTGGACATTAGGTTTTCATCTGCCCGTGTCCAAAAACCTCCGCCTCCGCCAGGCACAACGTATTCATAGAGGTACACGCGAAACTCCTGATTATAAAGCACTTATATGCACCTATGTGAATTCATTTCTGAATTCACAGCTGCTTCTCATGCCACCGTAGAAATCTAGACATTGTTCCCTCCTGGATCGCTCTTGGAGCATCAACCGGTAAGTTCAATTCGTTAGCCACTCTCCTGGCCAATTCGTGGTGTGACCAAGGATAAAGCTGATACTTCATAATCAGGGCGAATTCCCCGGCTCTGTTCAATTCGTTAATCCAGGTTTTGAGAATCATCCGGACTACAAAGACCGGACGTATACCTAATCTCTGACAGAGTTTAATTTTTATAAGGAACTCATTATTGGGCATATATCCAAGCGTGTTCTTAACTTCAACTCCATAAGCAATACCATCACGCTCAAATATGAAATCCATATCATGGTCACTAACGTCCCAAACAACCCGAACGCTCGTGTATTTCGTCCTCTCATTAGGAAATGTAGCCGAGCGAATCCCTCTAGCACCATCATTTCGCCATGTAAGCCTAACGAAGCACCAACGATTGGACTTGAGTATTCGTCAACTAATTCAAATAGTCGCTTGGCACTACGCTTATAGAAGCGATAGCTCTTATGCCAAATCAGTTTAATAGGTGTGCCTGTGCTTAGTCTTCTCCAATCACTTAGAATGAATCCTTCTGATTCAAGGTCACGTATCGCGCGATTAGTTACCCAATGGAAGTACGTCGCCTCATTTTGAATTTCGAGTTGGCGTGAGAAAAATACTCGTTCTCGATTGTTCTCAAAAAACACTTTGAGAACGTCCCGTGCCTCTACTTCTACTGGGTCTGGAGGGCGTATCTCAATCTCCTCATTGAAGTCATCGAATTCATTCATAAAGCAGTAACTCTTAAACCGTCTTATCGCAGAACGCTTAAGCTAACCTCCGAATAAACCTGAGCCGCAGTACATTCCGAAACGCTCTGCCATTCCTTTCGCCAACCCTGAGACCGCGTCCAGGGTTTTTCTACTTTGGAATTAATCTCAGCGCAAGAGCTTCCTATGATTAGACGCTGCGGAGGCCGCAGAGACCCGCCCTTGGTGGACAGCCCAGAGTATTCAGCACGGATGCATGTCTCTGAAAACGCCACTAGGGTCGGCCTCACGACGGTATCCAGTACGTATGCCACAGCGCATTGTCGCCGCCTCGACCAAACACGTCGATGCGGTTTCGGTCCCACGAAACGGCTGCCGGGTCGCCTGTGAGGAATCCACCCAGGCCCTCCCAACCCGTCCACGCGGAACCGTTCCATTTCATATGCTGCAAGTTGCCGTTGGGTGCTACGACGAAGACGTCGAGTCGATCCGCGCGGCGCGAACTTACGGCCGGGCCATAAAGTGTTGGGCGGCCCGGCTGTTCCCATTCACTCCACGACGAACCATTCCAATACTTGTGCCAGAGTGTTTCGCTGATTCCACGGCCGAACACATCAATGCGGTTGTTATCCCACGAGACGGCTGCCGGATCCGCCGTCAACGTTCCACCGAGCCCTTGCCAATCACGCCAGCGAGAACCGTCCCACCGCTTATGATAAAGACTGCTGTCGGTGGCCAAAACGAAGACGTCGAGACGATTCACTCCTCGCGAACAGACAGCAGGTCCCGAGGTCAGTTCCCCACCAAGTCGTTCCCAGTCATGCCAACGTGAACCGTCCCACCACTTGTGACAGAGGCTGCTGTCGGTCGCGCAGCGTCCGAATACGTCGATACGGTTCGGGCCCCACGATACTGCCGCGGGCTTCGATTTGAGTTGTCCGCCCAGGTCTTGCCATTCGCTCCAACGGTTTCCATTCCAGTAAATGTGCCAAAGTGCCCGGTTGTTGCCGACGCCAAAAATGTCCAGCCGGTTCGGTCCCCATGAACACACAGTCGGACCAAAGATCAGCTGGCCTCCCAGCCATTCCCAGTCGCTCCACTCGCGGTCGTCTGCCGGCGGAGTGTCACCGGGATAGATAAGCGTGCCGACTACCGACAGGCCCTGCCGCTTTGAATTTCGCCAGTCGCTTCCGATGGCGGGGCTGTGTTCCTCCTCGCGGGCGATCATCTTTTCTTTCCATGGAATCGGTCTCAGCGTTCTTCTCGTCTCGTCGATGCAGTGAATGTGGAGATGCGGTTCACTGGATCTACCTGAGTTGCCAACGTGCCCCAATAGCTGTCCGGCCCGGACCGTGGCGTTGGCTGTCCTGGTCAGGTCTTCATTCATGGAACCGTGCTTAAAGTGCGCATACACCACCAGATCTGTTCCGTGCCGCACCTCAAAGTAGTTGCCAAAAGTGGAAGGCGGGTCCGAAGGTAAATTGGGTGGATTGAGATTGTCGAGAATTGTGTTGTCAAAGCTGACGACCGTGCCGTCGGCCATTGCGTACACTGGCTTGTCCCAGACGCGGTAGTGTTCGTTGTGCTGATCGTCCTTGTCAGGCAGAAGTCTGGTCCACCAGGTTGTTGAAGAGTCGAAGTACCTAACACCAAGATCATGCGCAAATAGCTGGTGACCGCAGCAGTGATCCGCACCGATTCCCGACCAGTACTCGCCACGAAAAAGATCTTGAGCCCTGGCCACCCAGTCGTAGGCGCCGCCTGCGACCGGACTCTCGTGCCGGGCCACGGTGTACGTGTCGACCATTGGTTCGTCGAATCCTTCCGCAATCACTTCGAACCTTATGGTTGACGGCGGTGTGGTGGCCAGAACTATGTTGTCGGTGTTTGTGAAGTCCATCGGGGGACGGCTGCTTCCGGTTGTGCCGACGGGCTCCAGGACCAGGCCGCGCGTCACCAAAGTGCCACCAGCGAAATTCTGCAAAGTCTTGAGTTCGATTTCCCACGGACCCAGGCCGGGGGCTGTCGGAAACGAGATGCCTAGCGTCTCCAACTTCAGGCGGCTGGTTGAGAGGTTGGTGAAGCTCGCCTCAAAGGAGAACTGAAAGCGCTTGTTCCCGTTACGCGACGCAGGCGGCAGTTCCAGATATCGAACTGCGCCGCCGACGGTTGGATGGATAGCCAGTGTGACATTGGGCCTGGTCATGTAGATCCCTCCTTAGGTTCCTGGTCCTGTAGCCGCCAGAGATGTTAAGTCGATGAGCGGAGCGCTATCCGCGGTCGGGTTGGGCCAGTCGTTTGATTGCGTTCATACAGTGGATTCCGCACTAGGTCCTGGATATCAACCGATGATATTTACTTTGCGCCTTAAACCGCTTTGGCCCGTACCACAGCCAAAATCCCGAGATCGTAAAGGTCAATAATGCCGTCCCCATAATTGAAGTGTAAATGAGTTTGATCTGTTCATCGTTTGTCTTAAAGAGATAATCGAGGAAAGAGCCATCATGGATATTTTCAATCAAATCTGAGCGCCGTCTTTCGATGTGCAACAGGTCTCCGGTGGTACAGTCGAGCTGAACTCCCCAATATCCTTCCACGAAGACAAATTTGACCATCCCCTTGTCAGGCCTGATATCAATTCGTTCGAGTTCGAGGGAAAGCGTCGGCGAAATGCTTTCCCGCACGACCTGGACGGCTTTTTCGTGGAGAAGATGAACCGGCATCCAGTCCCGCTGGCTGGTCGACGTGCCCTGATATGATTTTGGCAGGATCACTCCGCCGGTATGTTTCTTCCAACCAAGCATGAGGCCTGTACTGGCTACGATAAAGAAGAAAAGGAAAAGCATCGCTCCGGTTGTGCGGTGAACTTTTCTCGTAATCCGCAATATCTTAGCTTGCCGTTTTCGCTGGACAGTGTTCATCTTTACAATCTCTCCGCTATTCAATAGGCGGCTTGTTGAGTGGTTATTTGAACCTCGCCTCGAAGGAAGATTGAAAGCGCTGGTTCCTACTGCAATCGATGCTACAAGAATTACTGCTATTGATAGTCAGGTCAAGCTGAGTCTAACTCTGGCCCAGCGGCGTCGGATCCAGGCGTAACCGCGGAATTCCGCTCATTGGAGGAGAACATGAAAAAGTCGGAAGCGAGCCAGGACAAGTCGGCATCGGAGCTCATCTCAAAAAGAATCGCTGAACTCGGCGACTGGCGCGGAGAAACTCTCAACCGAATGCGGAAGCTCATCAAGGCAGCAGACCCGGACGTCGTCGAGGAATGGAAGTGGGTCAAACCAACCAATCCCGGCACACCGGTTTGGTCGCACGACGGCATCATCTGCACGGGCGAATCCTACAAGAAGGTCGTGAAGCTTACCTTCGCCAAAGGCGCGGCTCTGAAGGACCCGGCTCGTCTCTTCAATTCGAGTCTCGACGGAAACGTACGCCGCGCGATCGACATTCACGAAGGAGAAGAAGTTGACGAGTCCGCCTTCAAGGCGCTGGTTCGCCAGGCAGTCGCCCTCAACAGTTCTGACAAGTCAAAGCTTTCGAAGAAGGCGAAGTGAGGAACCCCTGATCAGTTGGGAAGACCCGGAAATGCGAGGGAGCGGCTCGCCTGCGCTCCTTCGCTGAAATTAATTTGTCGATTTTGCCCCAGGTCAATCGACTATTGAGTGAACGAGCAAACCACTCAAAGGAGAAACAACATGAAATACATATGCTTCGGATATCTGGACGTCGAAAATTGGGCGAAAAAATCTGAAAGCGAACAGAACGCCCTGATCGACGAATGCCTCGCCTACGACGACGTGCTCAAGAAGAACGGAAACTGGGTCGGCGGGGAAGGGCTTCAAGGCCCCGATTCGGCCACCACGCTCCGCTATCAGAACGGCAAAGTGTCCGTAACGGACGGCCCGTATGCCGAGACGAAGGAACTGTTGGGCGGCCTCTTGATCATCGAGGCGAGGGATCTCAACGCGGCGATCCAGTTGATATCGAAACACCCCGGCACGAAAATGGGCCCCTGGGAGATTCGCCCCGTCGAGGACATGACCGAAATGATTCGCGAGTCGGAGCAGAGGCGCTCCGCCACAAAATAGCGAACTACAGCGAAAGAGATTCGCTCCCTCCCTTTGGGAGGGCAGGGGAAGGGCGCAGTCAGGACGATGAGAAAAGAAATAACCTGTGCGCGGGCTTTCAGCCCGCCGGCATACCGCTGATCTTTGGACAACTCGCTGAGGCAGTAGTCGGAAATGAACTGTAAATATTTAGCGTCTGGTTTGAAGAGGCCCGCAAGTTCAATAGGAGTCTCAGTGCTCAAATCGAAATTCACAGTGAAGCTATTGTGAACCGAATGAGCAGCACCAATGCCATAGTTGTACACGTCGAAATAAATACTAAGTAGTTTATCGGTCGCGAGAACAACCTCATATGTGATAGCAACCGAATTGGACAAGCCCGACCACTTCTCGTATTGGCGCAGGTCGTCTTTTGTCGGTGGACCTCACGGCCACTGGTACTTCTTTGTAACGAGATCCTTTATTCGACGATTAAGCTTCACGATACCGCGACTCTTGCTGCCCTCGATCTGTGGGTACGTGACATCGATTCGATAGCGCCGGCTTTCGCTTTTTAGTTCGACTGTTCGAGGGGTGATCTTCAGGCCTTTCCCAAAAGCGACTTCCTGCTCGGGAGTAGGAGTTATCGCCGGTGATGGAGTTTCGGGATTCTGTATCTTGCTCTCGCCGGATTGCGGCGCAGCATTCTTAGAAGGAGTCCGCATGTTGGCCTGTTGGCCACACGCCAGGAGCGAAAGGGAAAGAGCGACCAGGATTGAAGAATTAATAAGATTCATTTTCTCGCAGTTTCGGACCGGTAACATGCTCAGTATCTGCCCGGCCATTACCCTTCAGAGCTATCCTCCTGCGACATTTTGTAGGCCGCTAGTACAAACGGCATCATCCAATTTCGCTTCTGCGTAGACAGGCCCCTTGTAGATAAATCCTCGCGCCTGGCCGCAAGCTTTGCACACTACATCGCCAGGCTCGAGGCTTCCTGTCGCAAGTGGATCGGGATGATATTTGAACGTTGGTAGATTCATGATTTCGTTCGAAGTCCTTCAACGAAATTCAGACAACGGTATCGATTCGTAATGAATCGCTCCGCTGTAGCCATCAGGTAGAGCAGCATCTCTGTAAATCGACGCAAGCTCTTTGCCCAATTTCTCACACAATGAAATAGATTTTTCGCTGAGATGACTACAGACTATGCCGCACGCCAATACACCCGGGTCATGATTACTTTTCGGCTGAGAGAATCTCAGCAAGAGGTAAACGCTTCCAGACGTCGCCGATTTTTCCGTAGTGTCTGTTAGCCATGATTCATCGGAAATCGGCGAAACGCAGCAGCGCTTGCGTTGCCACCCAACGTTTGAATTGACCAGGCGCGGTGAGAAGCAAACGATGCACGTCGCTACAAAATAAGGCTGAAGGAACTGCTATCCCGCGCTCCGGTTCAGTGAGGTGTTAGATTTCGGGTTGATCTAAGGGAAGAATTTGTAAATGTCTTTTCGATTCAGAAAGCGAACAAAGATTACCGTGTCGTCCTCAAGAACAATACCAATTCGATAATCTCTAATCCTCAAACGAAATAATTTCCGTCATCTTTGAGCTTTTTCAAATTAGACATCTCAACCAAAGAACCTGCTTTCTCAACAGCCTCAATTAATTCTCTGACACGTTTCAAGAGACCTTTATCATTAACATCTTTTAGGTCTTTAGCGAAGCTTCGCCTAAACTCAACTTTCACCGTTCACCTTCTAAGACGGCAAACACTTCATCACGGGATACGGATTCGCTATCCAGTCCTTGTTCGATAGCACGAGCCAAAGCGAGATCTTCCATCGCTTCTTCGACAATATCTCGCACCAGGTCCTTACGCTCCTCCAGAACTTCGACCAAAGCCGACTTCACCAGGTCCTTCAGTTTCTCGTCGTCAAATGTCACTGCCATAAGTTGCTCCTCTATACATTGCGTCCAAATTAGCACTCTTGCTCCGATAAAAGAAGAAATCCGATGCTGGAATTGACGGGCGCGGCGATTACATGCCACTCCCGATTCAATAGAAAGTCGTGCAACATGCTACCCGCGCTCCGGTCCAACTATTTTTATCCTGCGAACGATGTAGCCAGTTCGATTGTTCAACCTTGCCGACGCACCATCTCGTCGATCCAAATCGGCGCGAATGGAGAGGTGCAACCTTTGGACACGGGATAGTCGCGATAGATTCCCAACTTTTCTCCAATAGCGATGGCGCGTTTGCGAAGCTTGGGAAAATGGATTCCGATTCCTGCGAGACAGTAATTCATCGTCCACTGAACTTCCGGAGCGGCGTCCTTCATTTCGGACTCAATACGGTTCAGCAGTGCGGGCACATCGAGTCCATGCGGACTCTTACTAATTCGTCCTGAGGTCAGAGCCCAACCGGCGCGGGCGGCCCAGCGATCATCATCCTCCATCCATGATTGGCGGAGAGACTCTTTGTCAGGATGGTTCTTGACAACATATGAACTCAGCCATTCTGCAACCTGCGCGGTGTTGGCGGATCGCACCATCCGATCCATCTCATCGCGCGACAGGCTCTTGGGAGTAAGCAGAAGGATCGCAAGGAGCTGGGCATCGATGTTCCCGGTTTTCCAGAGAGCGCCGGCCAGCTTGTCATCGGTCTTGATCTTCGCGGCAATCTTCCGAATGTCACCAAGCTTGACCCCGAACTGATTGTCCCCGGCGCCATTCCTTATGTTATACGCGCGAACCTTCTCGTTACCGAGAGATTCCAATTGCGCGAGAGCATCCTTGAGAGTCACTGCCATTTTTGTATCACTCCTTGATTCGATTTGCGGGACAGCGCCCAAATTAACTGGCCCCCGTGAAATCATCCAAGTCTGAAAGATAGAAGAATGATAAGAAGCAACAATCGCCGCTGCGGTTGAACCAGTCCCGTACCAGCGCGACCTCGGAAGCGCTTTCGAAGACGACCCGCCGCAGCGAACAGCATTCAAGCTACCTCGAAGGAAGCATGCTGAAAAGCATCAACCCCGCTCTCCAGTGGAATGAGTTGTCAATCTTCTTTCGTGGCGATAGCCTGAACCACCGAGCCAATACCGGTGTGATAAATACCTTCTACTACCTCACGCTCAAGCTCATACAGGTGCTTAAATTTCAAGCCGGCTAATTCAAGACTTAAAGATTCTTTGGATTGCATCACATCTACCGAATTGCCTCCGCCAGTTCCATGCTTCAACTGATCGGGTGTATAGGCCTCAAGCAGAAATACGCCGTTCTTTTTCAAACCGGCTATCAGCTTCTTGTACAGTTCTTTTCTCAACGAGGAGGGTAAGGGATTGAATATGGATATGATTCCGTCCCATTTATTTTCGCCTAAATCATAATCTGCTAAATCGGCATGAATAAACTCGACGACAACCCCACTCTCCTCGGCTAACTTTCTGGCCTTCTTCAAACCAACCAGGGATCCGTCTACCGCGGTTACAGCGTAGCCATTCTTCGCAAGGAAAACGGCGTTCCTCCCTTCTCCTTCGGCCAGGCTAAGAACTTTACCTTTTGGAATACAGCTGAATTTCTCTACCAAAAATTCGTTCGGACTTGTGCCGTATGCGTACTCTTCTGCGCTATATCTTTCATCCCACATCTTTGTTCTCCAGTTGGAGCGTCAACCGCCGCATTTGCTACCTGGCGCGTTCTGCTTGTCCGGCCTGAGCAAAAAACAAGGCAGCCCCGAGCCCGGCGCCCAGATACAACCCGTACATGGCGCCCCACAACAACATCCCGGCTTGTCCGCGCACGGCCTCGTTAAGCGCCGAGCCGAGGAAGTACCCTACCGAGTTCGCCGCGAAGAGAAGGACCGACAGCTTCAAAGCGGAACGCAACACGCCGAACCCGGCCGCAAGGACGAAGCCCATCAAGAGCGATCCCGCGAGCGAGCCGACCCATTCGCCCGCCGCGCCTCGCAAGAAGAAATATGCGCCGACCCAGCCTATGGCGTATGCGAAAAAAGCCGCGCCGAAGAGCAGGAAGAATCTCGGGAGCCGCCATCGCCCGACCACCCGCGAACCTAAGACAGCGCCGCCAAGCAGGATGAATAGAGCCGTCCAGGCGAGATAAGCGCCGAACAACCCGAGCCGCGCGTACATCCATCTCTCGCCGAATGCGACCGTGGCGAACACAACTAAACTAACCAGGCAGAAGCCGACACCGCCGGTAACAACAGAGCGAGCCAACGTCGGGGCGCCGCTGATCTGCCCGAGCGAGCCGTCATCAGCGTTCGTCCGAGCACCGGCCGCGCTGGAGTGATTCTTAGTCATAGGCAAACTCCCGCTACTGTGTCAATTTCATTCCGACAGTCATTATGGCTTAGCTGGAAATGCGAATCACTAAACACCCGAAGCCGTTCCGAACAACACGAAACAAAACCCGCGTTCGCCGTTTCGTGTGATGTTGCTTTTAACATTTCGTGTATTTCGTGTTCGTGGTTTTGCGACTTGTTAATCGGTACCAGCAAGACCCGAAACTCACCCAGTATCAAACGCTGATCTGGTTGACCCAGCAGCCAACTACTTGCGGAGTTTAGCGCAACGGCGGGAATCAGTCCCGATGTAGCGGGACCGCCGCACCTATCAAGTGAAGAAACACGCGCCCGCTCTTAGTGACGGCCGTTGAATTGTCCGACAAGCTTCAGTTTGTCGCCCGCCGTCGACAAGCTGAAGCTTGTCGGACATTTAATCGACGGTTTCACGCAAAGGCCCAGAAAACCGAAAGCAGAAGGCGCAAAGAAATCATTCATCATCTTTGCAATTCTGAGTGCTTGTTAACATTGCTTCCTCTTGCGCCTTCTGCTTTCGGGACGGCCTCCTACGTTTTAGAGCAGCGGGACGGCTTATTACTCCAGCAATGACTTCGATAAGTTGTTAGGCTATGTCTCGAGTGGCGAAGGTCATTAGCTCAGAATATGGATTTCATTACGTCAAACCATGTCTTAAGCACTTCTGTGAAATTTGGGAAAGCGAGGATAAGCAGAATTCCTCCAATTCCTACAAAAAGCTTTCTGCGACGTTCGCCACCAATACGCTGCAACGCATAAATGGGTCGCCGCATTATTGCCCAAAACGCTATATGCATGATCAGCAATACGAAGAAAATTGCCATCCAATACGCGTAACCCATTATTGGAGTAATTACTTGAAATATATATTCGCTAAAATCGGATTGATTTCTTAAAGCGCGGGCGGCGAACAAATGAAGTGAGATCGTTACGGATAAGAAAATGACGTGCAATATGGTGGCGCTGATCATGCTGCCGTTAGATTTGGATTGAATAATGTTACGAAGAGAGCGGCGTGATATTGCAATAAATATTATGGAAATTGGAATAGAAAATAGCACTCCCCATGTATAAAGAGGGACTTTAGCGATGCCAAGTCTAACAATTCTTACATCACCTGACTCAGGGATAGGGGGAGGGCCATAGATTTGGTTCGCCGAGGTTCCAGAAAGGTATGCTGTAAAAATAAAAGCCACCCAGAAAACGACGACCATGAGAAGCCACAGACTGTGTCTACTCGGCGGCAACACTATTGGTCTTTTGCTGAAATACCAGAAGACCAGGATGGTCGCAAGCTCTCCGACAATTACGCCAATAGGAGGAGCACCTGAGGTTAGCCCCAGAACCACGACGGTTAATTTGGCCGATATCATTCCCCAACATATGCTGACCCCCAAGCTTTGAGCTGAAATCAAATTCTTGCCAAACAGCAACTCTATTTGGGCTTGGGCCGTTTTTGCGAATCCCTGAATAATACGGAAATTAACATTTAGATATGAATTAGCTGCGTCATCGAGCTTACACCACCACTCTTCCAACCGGTTCTGAATTTTGCCCTCCTCAGCGTCATATAAGAATAGTCCTGTGAAAAGAAATATTCCGCTGCCAACAAGTAGCGGCAATCTGTACCAGAACGGGTGTTCATGTAGATATCCGATTAGCTCATTCATGTTCCTATTGCCCTCAAGATAATACCTGCGTCTTGTTTGCATGCTATCGCGTGGGTCGGTTGAATGAGTAAATAATCAATAGCGACAGCCAAAATTTCTTATCGAACAAGACCTTCGGTTTGTCGTCACCAAGAGAGATTGCGACAGTACTCCATCTGAAATTGAGCCACTACCCGATTTCTCTTGACCTTCTAAGGGGAAGGCGGCGAGCTTTTCCTGGCGATCAGCATCGGTTCCGGCTCATGGTTTTTGGCTTTCCTCAATTCCTCACGCTTCGCATTCGCCCGATCGATGATGTTGGTTTTGACGTTCTCGTCGTCCAACAGGTCTGCCTTCGATTCATAACCGAGCGTAGGCAATACCCAGTGAAAGGACTTCTGCAAATCACCAAGCATCGAAAAGGCTCGCTGGTCAACACTGATATCTATGATGGGAAGGTAGGGAATTTTGAACTGCTTGACCGTAGCCTCTAATTCCAGAGGTGTCGATTTCGGATTGGTCACATCCGCGATGACAAACATGGACATCCCCGCCAGTGTCTGTACCGTCTCGGTATAGTCCTTATCAGTGGGGCGATCAAAGTCAAACACCATAGGCAAGAGATCGTACTCTCGCAGTTTCTCCCTTAAACCGTCGAGCACGGACTTGCGTTCGGGCTCAGAGAACCTTCCGAGAATGAGTACGCCCTTCGAGGTGATGGTGTTGATCACATTTCGGATTTTTGTATTGTTCAGCATCAGGTAGATGAACTGGCCGACCTCCAAATCATCTACGGTGACGGTGGGTTCCCCATCTTTTGAGACGATCAAGTCGTGTTGGGCAGTGCCTGTCAGGGTCACGTTCCAGGCGGAAGCCCCGTAAATGCGACAGCCTGTGATGGTGGCGTCGGTGAGGTTGGTCTCCACCAGATCAGCACAGCTTAAATCGGCGTCGGTCAAATCAGCATCGGTGAGGTCGGCACACTCCAGATCGGTGTCGCGCATGAGCGCCCCTTGCAGGTTGGCGCCGGCCAGGACGGCGTGGGTCATGTTGGCGCCGAACATGCGGGCTTTGCTCAGGTCGGCGCCAATAAGAGCGGCATTAATGAGGGAAACGTCAGACAGGTTGGCGTCGCTCAGGTTGGCGAAACACATGTTGGCCTCTTCCAGATAAGCGTGCGTCAGATCCGCGCCGCTCAGGTCGGCACTGCTCAGGTCAGCGCCGATCAGGTCAGCCCAGCGCAGGTCAGCACCGTGCAGGTCAGCATTCTTAAAGTTCAGCTTAACGGTCTTGTTCTCTGCTCGCCATTATTCCACGGCTCCCAACCCTGCTTGAGCATTTCGAGATGTTTCTTATTTGCCATGGCCTCAAGCTCCTTTTATCGAGATACAGCAAACAAATTCCCATCTTACCTGGCATGATCCTTGAGGCTCATCCAGCGGGGGTTTCACCACTTCTTCTTTTGTGTAACTCAACTTCACCCTTTCTAGCTTCCATCAAGATGCTATTTAGTCTGGTGCGATAAGCCTCGGCCCGGTCTGATTCAAAACTCTCCTCATTCTCAATGTCTTTCTTTAGAAAGATAAGCTGAGTGCATATGTCTTTATAATGTGTCCACCGTGACGAAAAGCTCCAAAATGTATCAACTGCGTTCATTACAGAGATAATTGCCCCACAAACAAGTGCGAAGTTCACTAATAGTTCAACAGATTGACCTTTGTATTTCCAGCCTATCAGAATTGTGACAGCTGCCCCCAAGAGTGTGGTGGTCAGCCTGATTCCAATGGCCAAGCCTCTACTTACATCTTTTCTATCATCGTACTTTTTCAAATTTCGATCGACGTCGTTGAGAAGCCGAGCTTTATCTTTAGTAGTGTTGTCTTCCATAGTTTATCTTCAGCAATAAGCGGGTGTATTTGCCAATTCAACGCTACCGCCCGAATTGAGCGGCTGCATGTGAATAGCATTCAACCTTCGCCACGAGGAAGGATGATGAAAAGATTCTATCGGGCAGTCCGCTCGAACGTCTTGTTAGGCTTCACCGTCTCGCGTATCGGACTCGGTCAACGCAGTTTGAAGTACGTCTTGACTGCCAGACATTTTTCTATAGTTCGATCCGCCCACTCCACCTCGACCTTGCCGCTCTTCGCTCGTTGGGCCAGTGACATCGAGTAACCGGCGAAGTCCTGGGCAACATCTCTCAACCGGTGCTTCACAGCCTGGTGTATGAGTCCGGTTTCATACGTATGCGTCCCTGTCCCGTTAATGTTCTCCGCGACCCTGAGCCCGTCCTCGATCGGCAGCCTGTCGGCTATACGCCGGGTCACTTCATAAATCTTCAACACCGATTCGGCGTCATCCTGATCTTGGCACATGCTTTCCAGCCGGCTATGTAACCACCAGAGCTCGTTCGCATCCGTAGCGGGATTTAGCAATTGGTCGCTAAGTTTTGTAATCATCTCCCGACGCCACTGACGCTCCAGTTTCTTATCAATCTTCAGATCAAAGTACTCACCCCATCTGTCGGGTTCATCCCGCAACATGCGAACGAGCGAGCCGTCCATCGCTTCAAAGATTCGGCGTGCGTCGCTGACATTCTTGATGGGCTCCTCCTTCCACAGTTTTGCATCCTCGCCGGATGATGAGTCAGACGTAGTGGTCGATTTTGCCGGTGTTGAGTTTGGCGTCGGCGTCCGCTGAGGAACCGCCTGCGTTTTCCGCTTTTGCTTTTGAGTTTGGGCGCTGCTTGAAAGAGACGGCGCCAGGGTGGCTACGAGCGCGACAACAACAAGTAAGAGTCCGACTTTCAAGAAGGATCTCCTGAGATTATACGAGCTTCGGCCGGGCCGAGCGCGGCGTATCCACCTACAAGCAAATATTTAATTTTGTGAGAGTTGAGCAACTGTAAGAACTCTTTTGAAGTCGCGCGGTAAAAGGATCATATCCATAGATGAAGGCTGTCTTATCCAAGCGTGATGAATCTTCAGCTCTCATGACTTGAATATACTTCAGGAAGCTCTGATTAAGTCAATCCTAATGAACGGTTGAGTCAAGCTTCGGTCCCGGGGGAGTCGGGAAAACAGGCCGTTAATCGGAGAAGCGCTGAAAGCGCGTAAGGATCGTCTCGCGCTTTCAGCGCTAATGAAATTTTTGCTGATCTAACCCAGGGCGTCGCCCTGGGCTATCGCCTTTTCGCGCCGTTGGCGCTCAGCTACGCAGAGATTGATCAATCCTTGATTAATTTTCGACCGCACTGAGCGGCGGCCAGGGCTGCTGCGTGTTAGTCGCCTGAGGAGGCAGGGAATATTTCGGCTCTCCGGTAGTCTCTCCAACACCCTGAGCCGGCTTCTCGTTCACGAATCACTGGAATTTCGAACGTCTCTCACCTTCGCTCCCCTTTGCGCCTTTGGTCTTTCTGTTCTTCGCGCCTTCGCGTGAAATCGTCTTTCTTTCGCTAAGTTGAAATTGACCCACTACGTTTTCAAGGTGACTGTCTAACTCGACCACGAAAATATGTTTGCCCGACGAGAGGAATAGCGCCAACAGATTCCAATTTTTCGGATTTAATTCTTACGCGAAATCTCAGGTCGGCCTCTTCATCACTCGCGCCAGCCAGTTCGTCACAAAGTAGTTGGCCCACGCCTCGCTCGCCTCTAAGCTGCCGTTACATGTCGTGAAGACCTCGCTCATAGGGACGTCCGCCGCAGTGCATCTCGCATGCTCCGATGACGTTCAGGATGGCTTCCGACGTGTGGGCCAATCGTCTCCCCTAAGCTAATTTGAGAAGGACACTCTACTTCTCCGTCCACCAGAGCTAAGGAGTCCCATGAAAAAATATCTGCTCGTTACTACCATCATCCTACTGCTGTCATCCATGCTCATTCCGACCGCGAGCGCGCATTGGGAGTTTCATGACCTGAACGGTCAATACCTGTTCGGCTATACAGGCGTCGAAAGCGCATTCGAGTACGAGAACGAAGTCAAGAGCAACGGTATCAAAACCAATGTGACGACGCTCTCGTCGGAATGGACGACGAATCTCAGTTCGGCTATCAACCATCACAACAACGCCGGCAACAAGGTGGGGATCTTTCTGGACACCATTCTTTTTCAGGAAGCATCGCCTGCTTGGTATCTGCGGCCCGACTACAGATACATATTCGACTCCTGGTACAACCGTAACAAGCTGTACCTGACTTCGAACCGCGTGGCGCTGCTCATCATCAACAGCGAGGCGAACAACCGTGGTCTGACTAACGCCGCGCTCGATACGGCGACGGCCTACGTCAAGTCAAAGATACCTGCGATTCCGACTATCGTCGGATACGGCCTGTCGCCGGGTGCAGTCGACATCTCCGGGCAAGCGTTGCCTGTGCAGCCCGACGGCTTCGCCTTCTGGACCTACTATGTCCTGCACCCGGAAACGCCCGGCAGTAGATTTCAAGTTTGGCTGAACCACTTCAAGAGCCGGATAGATGCGTCGCGCCAGAGATTGCTCATCGTATTCGACGCGCATTTCTACAACCCCGCACACCTGGAGCAGTATCACATTACGCAGGAGATGCTGGGAGATATGGCGATACGCTACGCCAACATTGTGCGGAGCGAGCCGCTGCTGGTGGGCATGGTCGGGTTTACGTGGGAAGGCTTCGGAGACATCCTCGGTTTACGAGACGTGACGCAGAGCGTGCGAAATCAAAACCGGACGGCAAGTTGTATCCTGCTCACCTGCCCTTAGAGCGGTCTGAAAATTAGCCGCCGCAGATGTGGAAATTTGTAAAGAGATAGAAATCAAGAGGGGAATGGTTTCCTGAACCATTCCCCTCTATGGCGACATCTCGTTTGGATGACCTCGCTTTAGCTCTTTTCTACGAGATTCGTTAAAAGTTATAGACAAACTCCCGCACCAGATTCAGCCCAAACCCCGTGAGAATTGAGGTGGTCCCGTTTCTCAACCCATCTTTGTAACTGTAGCGCGACGGATACCACGTTTCCGCCGCAATGATCCCGCTGGAATACGCGCCGGCAAATCGCGGGATCGAAATCACTCGCTCGCCGTTTCGATTGCGCGAGGTCACATTTTCGACGAGTGCGTGTTTCAGCCGTGGAAAGAATCCCCTGCGATCGCTCTTCTCGAATTTTGTACTCACGCCCAACGCCGAATCCAGCCCGTAAACAACAGTTTGTTCAATGGCATTCTTGCCGGCCGCTGAGGCGAAACGCTTTCCGTAACCCGACATTCCCTGTCCCCATTCCTCCGGATTGTCTCCCCACTGGCTGATCCCTGCTCTTACACCGCTCCGAAGTAAGCTTCGTGGTCCCACCGTGCTCGATACATAGCGATTAAACCGTTCGCGACCAGTCGGGAAGACATAAGGTTGATTTGTGTCTTGGTTTGAGGGTCGCTGTTCAGACCCGGATGCAGGCGTCGCGCGATTGCTGGATTGTTTGACGTTTCCATTGTGTGGTTCAGCCACGGTTGTAGGCGACGGTGTGCTCTCAGGCGTCTTGACTTCCTGGGCATAAAGCGAAGTTGCCGAGATAGCTGCCAAAATTAACATTCCGATCGCTTGTTTCACTGGTCCAGTAATAAGTCGTTCCATGTTCGAAATCGTCCTTAAGCTGAGGGAACGAGTATGAATTCTCTTGGGGGATCGGGAGTTAGGGATGCTTCTGTTTACTTAAGAAGTGACACGAACATGACTCTGAATGGTAAATATTATTTGACGCTCGGGATCGAGAGCGCAAAAAGTTTACCAAGAGAGCCCCTTAGCGAGGCTAGGGGTCTTTAGCTCGGAAGCCGATCTTCATTCCAAAAGTCCTTCGATAGCCTCCTTTATCTCCTTTAATGCCTCACCTCCCGGAATCGCTTGAGCTAGACTCCCAAGTATCTTGTTTATCCATCCAAGCAGCTTCTTGAGTAACCGGATTGTGCCTCTTCTTTTGAATGCACTCCACGCGGAGTTTAAGCCAAGGAGCTTAAACTCAAGTTGCGCTCCAGATAATCCGACTTCTTGAAGTTCCTAAGCGCTAGCCTTACAGTTTGCCACCGCCTCAAAGCGGGATGAATTCTAGAGTCCCAACGGGAGTTGAATCGACTGACGGAAGGCCTTTGTCACATGAAAAAGAGGCCTTTTTCCCCGGCAACAGGTCTTTGTTATTTAAGAGCCAGCGCTAAACCTGTTTGTCTACAGCATTTAGTTGACTTCGGAATTGTCGAAGCAGGGTTTATGACACGAGCACTGTGTTTCAGCGGTGGAAATGCTTCGGTCTGGCGGGAAGTTTCGCGGGCAAGTCTAGTTCGTCATCAATGAGCGTATCCGTGCAAATACCAGCAACACGAGCGTAAGCAAGAAGCACGGCTAACGGTGGCTCATTCTTCGCTCGTTCGTACTCCGAGACGCGCTTGTAGTCCAACCTATCTGCAAACCCTAAACGGTTAAGCATCTCGCTCTGCGATATCCCGAGCGCGTTCCGAATTGCCAAGAGCTTTTCGGCAACCCTCTCTTGCTTCATGCGACCGCGCTTGCCCATCAGGTATTACCCCCTGATTGGACAAACCTCTTGCCGTCGTCTGCAAATACGGATAGAATGCGCTCCCTCAAACCGGATGCCGTGAGAATCCTTTGCTTCTCAACGGCGTTTCTCATTTACTCGACTTTGAGGTTGAGGTTTGAGCTACGCATTAGCCGTTGCTTTGATTGTCAAACAGAACGGGCGCATCTTAGCAGACCCGCCCGAACCTCATAAAGCTTTTCAGGATTAAGTCAGGGAGTTATTCGGGTGGGAAGCTCCCTGTACCGCTCGCGGTTTCTCACCGCAAGAAATGGTTTGATGCGGAGAAGCCGCTGTTATCGGCTCCCACGCTTTGATGGCGGCTTTGCTATGTGTCGTTAGTATCTAATACCGCTAACTCGTTTGTATTAGCTTACCAAAACAATTCGCAGCTCAAATTAGGATGCGATTCGACGCGCACTGATAGTGCGGTCCTTGTGTCTAATGCTGAGCGAGTCGACCTTGCCGCCGGACGACTTGAAACTAACTTCAAATCCTTTGAACCAGATGATGCTCCACCCTACCAGGCTCGTCTTCGGACCCGCTCTAAGAGGCGTCCGGGCCAACAAGGAAGGCGCTCCGGAAGTACCGATAAGTCGGTCATTCACCCAGTTGAATTGAAACGTCTCGTCTCCTTTTTCGCACTTGAAGCGAACCACTGTATTTAGCACGCCCACCGGATAAGCGCCGGGAACCGTACCGTCGATTTCGATGCTTCGGAGCGCGCCCTTCTCCTTGATGATCTCCTGCAAACCACTTCGGAACGCTTTGTTATATTCTTCCAACGGTCCGCCCGGCCTCAACCACTCGACTGGCAAAACATTTGATTCGCCACGCGCGGTTGCTTCCATAACAATTTTCGCTCGTTCGCCCAGGCGAGCGCGGCGTTGAAACTCGGCTTCGGAGCCGTCGGCGAGCGCATCAACCGCGTCCTGGCCCAAGCCACCGATCTGCAATTTCCCTTTCTCAAACTCGATGACAAGCTTGCCGCCTGTGCTTAGTTGATAAGTGCCGGCAACCTTCTGCGCCACGTTGGGCTTGAATGGATTAGATGAAGGCGGAAACTCGAATTCGTCGCCTTTGTACATGTGATATTCACTTGCACCGAAAATAATTTGTGGCACCAATCGATCGGCGACGTGACGTGTGCCGAACAACTGGTTGCTGCGGTTGGACAGGTCAATCATCAAAACGTTTTCGTCCTGGAACCATGAGACTTGAGAGCCAAAACCAAAATAGCCGCCACCGTGCTGGATCAGCGTCGTGCCGCGAGGAGTCTTCTGTATAAACCAGCCATATCCATAATCGTTCAACCGCGGATTGAACATCTTTTGTTTGGCGGCAGGCGAAAGAATGAGGTTGCTATTCAGAGCGACGTGCCACTTGTATAAATCACCTACGGTTGAGACAACTTCGCCTCCTCCCAGGTCCACCCAGGTTGAGCTGGACCATTTGCGAGGATCGCCGGTTTCTTTGGACTCGTCATAGCAACGAGCGATCAGTGAATCCTTAACCGCTGGCAATCCGCTTCCCCAAAACCCGGTGCTATGCATTCCTGCAGGAGCAAAGATGTTGGTGCGAAGAAATTCGCGAAAGGGGCTTGCGCCGACTGTCTCGACGACCCCGGCCAGCAGTACATATCCAACATTCGAATAGGCAAAGGATTTACCGGGTTCACCCACGAGCGGCATTTCAAGGATTCGTCGAAGGGCGTCAGTTCGGTTGACCTCTTCGTAATACTCCCCGTACGGATTGGCGAGGGGGAAATCGCCGTCCATACCCGAAGTATGCGAGAGCAATTGTTCGATCGTGATTTCACTCTTGTCTTTCGGCACGCCGGGAAGATACCGGCTGATCGGGTCGGTGACTTTCAACTTCCCTTGCATTTCAAGTTTGAGGATCGCCGTGGCCGTGAACTGCTTCGCCAGTGAGCCGATATCAAAAACCGTTTCGGGAGTGTTAGGTATATTCGCTTCTTCGTTGGCCAGGCCGTATCCCTTACGCAGAACGACCTTGCCGTCTTTCACAACCAGCATCACACCCGAGTAGCCAAAACCGCTCAAGTTGGTTAGAAATCCGTCAATCCTGTAGCCAAGCTGCCCATCAACGACAGCACCGCGGCCAGTCGCTCTATCGGTAGACTGTGCGTTCGCCGAGCCTATCGAACCAATAAGCATCAGTAGAAACATCACTGTTGTTAATGGCGGGCGGAAAGACTTCGACGCGGCAGTAATGATCATTCCTGGTTTCATGAACGGACCCCCCTCTGTAAGTGACTACGCAGCTATTCATGTTGCAGAAATCTTTCAAACGTAATTCCCATTGAATCGATGCACTCGAAGATCCGACGCCCCACTCCGAAGACAACGTAGACCAGAGCCGTGATCACGAGGCCGGCGGCATAGAGAAGTCTTTCCCTTGCTGGCGGGTATCTGCGTGCCAGACCAACTAGAGCCAACGAGAGGATGAATCATCAAGCAATCAAACTTCTGAAGTCCGGAAATAGTGACTCAACTGGCGCCAACGCAAGTCAGGAAGGGGACCCTGTCCCCGCTTAAGACACACAGCTCGATAACTTTAGTCCCTGAACAGGTTCGCATCTTAAGCGGGGACAGGGTTCCCTTCCCGACTGCGAGTTACTGGAAGGTTTTCAATGCCCGAACTTCTCGATATAGGCGTTAGATAGGTGAACGGGCAGCGCGATTACGGAGCTGCTTCGAACAGCAGTGAGGTCAAAGCGAGACATCAAGCGCGAGCAATTGGTTTGCGACTTGCTTCAGACGTTCGCGGTTCAGCATGCCCAGTTCCATTGTCCGCGATTCGATATTTGCCAAATGGTCGATGATCTGATCGCCGGAGCAATGCGCAGCCAGCAGTCCGTAAATGCCGCCGACATACGAGTCATATTCATCTTGCGCTTCAGGCACGTCGTTTCAGGGACGTCGTTGATGCCGATGGGATCCCAATCGCGCAACAAGATGTCGCGGATCGATTCCTGAATACGGCGCGGGCGTCGTTGGTCCTCAGAAGCCATATAACGTCACCTCTTTTTCGACGACTGCGATTTCACCCACGAGCGATAGTCCTTTGGAACGTCAAGTGTCTTCAGTTCATTCCAGGCCGCGATCGCCTGCTCTTTCGTGGCGCCTGCCTCCGACGCCAAATAGTCACTCATGAAGTTGATATATCGGCCGTGAGGAATGTGGGCGAAGGGCTCCTTGCTCTGACTCAGTTCGACGTATTTCTTGACCAGGCTTCGATAGGTGATCTTGACGCCCTTGATGAGTTGCTCTTCCCGCCAACGATTGAGCCGGTAGCGCGCGCCGGATCTTCGCTTCAATCCCGGAGCAAGTTTCTGGGCCTCTCGCTCGAGAAAACTTTTGGTCTCGGTGTCGTTCGTGTAGACGACTACCTTGAGATCGAGGCTCAGCCCCAGTTCGACGTCTTTGACTCGTGGCGTCGACAGGTTTCTCCTGGTAGGGCTCGCGACCTTCCCGGTCCGGAGAAAGAGCTTGATGGCCTTCTCGAGTTCGTCTTTGCGCAGCTTACTCGCGGATGGGATACCAATCGTCTTCGCAAATTCCTTGAGTTCGATCGCGTACCAGTAGCCGTTGTCGAACTGAGTCAAGGTCATGGACGCGGATAGCTTCTGCTTCAGTTTCAAGGCGTAATCTCCAGCATCGCAAAACGTTCCGTTGTGAAATAACCTCGCTCATTTTACATATAGACCTGCCGTCCTGATATGGGTAATACCCAATGTAAGGGTTTGGTTTGAGATTTGTCGGAACGAGATTTCACGCACTTAACAAGCAAATTTCGAGAAAACGAAAAGCGGAAGCAGAACTGCCGCGCGGTCTTAACTGCCGTTCCTGGAATCAGGGCTTTGCCTCGATGCGGTACAACCGGTTCGCAGTGGCCAGATAAAGCGCATCGCCGATCAGTTCGGGACGTGAATAGAGCGGCGCATTCATCTCGATCTGGGCCAGCACTTCCCTTCGCCGTCCCGCGCGAAGAACGGACATGCTGCCTTCAACGTTCCCAACGTAAATCCGGTCGGCGGCCAGCAGCAGGCAACCCCAGATGGCTTCGTTTGTCTCGTGCTTCCAAACCGTTGCGCCGGTGGCCGCGTCCAGACAATGAAGCGTTCCGCCCAAATCGCCAACGTACAGCAGACCATCCTTCACTATCGGCATTCCCACGACGCGGCCAACCTCGCGAGAGGTCCAGAGGAGCCTGCTCTGGGTGACATCTCCCTGACCGTTCGGACTGATCGCATAAATCAACGAAGGTCCGTCGCCGTGCGTCGGGTCCTGGCCCATAGCAACGAAGACCCGTCCTTCGGCGAAGACTGGTGAAGCAATGATCGAGCTGCGCGAAAGGACGCCGGGTCGCGGAAGCCAGCGAGCGTCTTTCGGGTTGCCGTCAAATCGCCAGATTTCGTGACCCGACGCTGCGTCGTAGGCGCGCAGCCAGCCGTCGCCTCCGCCGAAGAGCACCTGCATGCGCCCGTTGACGTTGGCCGGCACGGGACTGGACCACTGGCCGTGCAGCACCTGAGCGCCCGGGCCGATAGCGCGCCAGACCACTTCGCCCGAATGCTTGTTCACCGCAATCAGACTCGGAGCGCGCGGCGATGGGACGCGGGTATGGCCTTCATTCTGGCCGTTGGAGGTAGAGACCAGCAGCAGATCGCCCATCGGCGACACTTCGCTGTTGCAGGCTTCGTGCGGAAAGACACCCAGGCGGGCCGGCATGTCCAGCTCCCAGACGATGTCGGCCGCAGCATTGTTCTGGGAGAGCTCGTCCCGATATGGACCACTATTCTTGCCATCGGGGAAACCCTCCGTGTCGAGACAACGGAGTTGGCATTCGGCGGTGACATAGTACAAACGGTTCCCTTCCGCGTACGGAGCACTTGTCGTAGTAGGCAACAGAAACTCCCGCAGGCCGCGTTCCTTCACCGGCGGTGCGGCGTCCTGCCAAAGGAACTTCCCATCCGTCGTCCGAAAGGCCATGAGCAGGCCGCAGTCTTCCTGGCAAGCGGAGATCATTTGACCGGAGCTGTCGGTGCCGACATAGACAACATCGCCGGCAACCACGGGACGGCCATACGTTTGGTTTCCCAGCTCGACACTCCAGACGATGTTGCGCCCAGTCGCCGTATTCCAATCAACCGGAGGATTACCCGTTTGCGCCACCGTCATCCGGGGTTGGGGCGCGACGGAAGGGGTGGACACAACGGGTGAGACAGAAGGCTCTGCAGACTCGACGCCGGCGATTCTATTCAAAGCCCACTCTGCTTCGCTACGCAGTCTGGGGTCTTTTGCGGCCGCTCTCAGCGCTTCAACAGCCGACTGTGCCTTCGGCGCTTTCAGTCCGAGGCTTCCCAGCGCCCCGGCCGCGCAGATGCGCACATAGAGGAATTCATCCTTCAGAGCTTCGATCAACTGCGGCACGGCGGATTGCGCGGCTGGGCCTATGCTTCCGAGGGCCTCACCTGCCGCCCATCGGACGCCGGGAATCGGATCACTCAGGATTCTTGCGAGGTCCGTTGTCGCCCTGGCCGCGTCGGGACCGATTGACGCCAGCGCCTCTGCCGCGTAGATGCGGACGTATGGCTCTTCGTGCGTGAGTGCCTGGACCAGAGCGCCCACCGAAGGACTGGCTCTCTGGCCCAATGCACCAAGGGCGCGTGCGGCATCGCCCGCGACCATTGAATCGTCGTCCCTCAGTGCCCGTCTCAACGCCGGTTGAATCCGTTGTGTATCGGGCGCCAGGTCAATCAAGGCATCAACGGCGCCTTGCCGGATGGAGGTCCATCTATGTCGAAGCAAGTCCGCCAGCAGCGGAATGGCAGGCGGACCGATCCGCCGGATGATTTCAAAAGCCTCCAGATGCAGGTCTTCGTTGCGACGGTTGAGGAGTCGTCTCAGCAAAGGCAGCGAACGCCCGGCCCCCTGAACCAGCGCGGCCCGGGCGTTTGCCCGGACCTTTGGGTCGTTGGACATCAAGCGAGCTTCCCAGTCAGTCGCACGGGCGGGGCTCATCGAAAGCCGCGACGCTGTCGGAGGCGACTCTTGAGACAGCGCGCGGGTGTGGCTCGAGGCTATGCCCGCGCAGATCAGGAAGAGACCAATTGTGAATAGGAACTGATAGAGCATTTGAACTCGGATGGACGTGCGTCCGGTTAGCGATGCAGGTCCGCGTTAGCGAACTAATACAAACCTATTGACATGCCGCGTTAGTTTGCTCGCTTGCTCGATGCCAGTGCGGCGGCGGCGATGATTAGATCAAAGCTGACGCAGGTCCACGGATACCAGTGCGGCGTGTATACGGCTCCGGCGCCGCTCAGGTGCAACAGTACATCCCATGCAACGTGCGCGGCCCAGCCAATCGCGAGTAACCCCGGCCGGCCCCGCATCCCGCCCCAAGCCGCCCCACCGTAGAGCAAGACACCGAGACCTTCAAGCGCGAGCCACCGCTCGCTCGCCCCGCCGACCACTCCGAAGACAACGTAGATGAGCGCCGTGATCACGAGCCCGACCGCATAGACAAGTCTCTCCTTTCCGCGCGGGTATCTGCGCGCCAGACCGACGAGGGCCAGCGAGAGGAGGGCGCCAACAATTAGTGCGATGATTGAAGTCAAGCGTATGAATCTCCCGCAACGCTTTGTTGGAGGGCCGTTCATTCCCGGAGATTGGCGTAGTCATAAGCATGTTCAAGACAATAAGCGAGGGACTTCAAGGCCTTGTTCGGACAGCGAGCCTTGATGCAATCTTCGTCAGACAGGCCACGCCCGACATCAAATAGATATTGCACTCGCACAGGCTTGTCATCGAAGCTTAGCCACTCATTCGGATTATCGATCTTAATTGCGCAATTCACCTGGAGCCGATCGATAAGATCAAGCTGCCAATACTGGCCACAAACAGAACACTTGTTTAGCGTCCGCCAGCCCTCATTTTTTTGATCAACCAACTCGAGAAAATCATCGAGACGATTGGGAAAAGTCTCGATATTGAAGGTTCGAGGAAGTTGTCTGCATTGGCAATTCATTCAGTAGCTCTCCCACTGTCTTCTTTAGCTCACGTCCCTTTGCGACAGATTACAGTTGAGTGCGACGCGGGTAGAAATTCAGTTTGAGTTGATCTTTACTTCTGATTAGCAACGCGATTGAACGAACCACGAAACCACACGAAAGCGAAACAAACCACATTCATGAGATGTTAGCGCCGGGCATCACGCTTGTATCTTCGCTAAAAACGCACTTCGGTCATGTTCCTTTGAAGACTCCACAGACTTCATCCGGGCTACAAAATCGAAGAACAATAACCAATATGCTTCATCCTTGGGGAAAGAATTGTTCCAAAAATATTGACTCGTATCACAGCGAGTTGCGTAATAACCGAACATATAATAGGCAAGCACGTCTGTTATGAGTCTCGCTCTCAGCAGGATATTGATCTCTTCAAAGAAGCAGAGGAACCGCCATTTATCTCGTG
The DNA here is from genome assembly GCA_963702045.1 of Pyrinomonadaceae bacterium. Taxonomy (GTDB): domain Bacteria; phylum Acidobacteriota; class Blastocatellia; order Pyrinomonadales; family Pyrinomonadaceae; genus JACMLC01. Next base: position 226,198 of record OY969701.1, on the reverse strand, counting down.
GGAGCACTTCAGCAAGTTGAGGGTCGTCCGTCTCGAGAAGCTCTGTGATTTTGGCAATCGATGCGCTCTCTTTGAACTCTTGCTTCAAACTGTAAAAATGCTGAATTCGACTAAGGCATGCATTGCGACGATATTGCCAGTAGCCTATAAGAAGGGTTATGACTCCAATAACTACGCCCGCTATCGTGGCGATATCTTTGGCTTCCGATAGACTCATTACCTTCTCCATATCCTTACAAACGCCCAACGCCAGGAATGAACCATACTGGCGCCATCAGCTGCAAGGCGTTGATAGGCGCGGCATCGAGATCAAAACGGCTTTTACATTAGCGGCTACGATGATAATAACGAGCCGCTACGATTAGCTCCGACGCCCGTTTTTTACTTCTCCACTTCTCTCGGCTCTGAGTTTATTCGTTCCAGCACGCCCGGTTGCTCGCCCTCGAATTGCTGGTAACGTTGCAAGTCCTCCTCGCTAAAACTGACGGCCAGTTGCAGGTGCTGACAGCGAACGCAGCCATAAGCGCGAACCTCGCGCGTGCCGACGCCGAACATACTTTTCCAAATAGATAAGTCCTTAGGCGTGAAGAGACTCGTCCCGCCGCTCGAATTATCTGTCAGTGCCCCCTCGACCAGAGCGGTGCTCCCGCAGGCTACACACTTCATGCTTTCACCTCCCACAAAGATCGAACATCTCAGACTTGATGATCCTGCATAAATCTATCCCTGACAATCATTCTAAGCGCCTAACGCCTGAGTTGAGGCGGCGGCCCGAGAACAGCCAATACTCAGGTCAGGTGCTCATACTCCAACCACAGCACTACGTCCCGAATCTGCTCCAGCAGCGCCCCCGCCGCCCCCACGCCTCGAATCTCAACTTCCACTGTCTGAGTTGGACTCTGATTCGCCAGTGCGTTCAGCGGATGAGAGTTCCCCGCGATGCCATCCGAAAAATGCAGGCGGTTCGACATCGCGAGTCCGTTCACGATCGAAAACGCAGCCGTCACGCCGCTGGCGGCGAGCGTGACCTTCGCCGCCAGTGTTCCGGTCTCGATGCCTGCCAGCAGCAAAGCGGCATTCGTAATCTTCGGGGCCCGTCGAGCCCCGGGGATGGCCACCTGGCCCAATCGGAACTGCACCTTTCCGCCGCCACTCCCCGACCGCAGGTTGCCCAGTGCGGCCGTGTCCAGCGACAGCGCGGAAGCAAACAGTGAGCGCGAAACCTTGCCTCCGACAGCCGGCAAAGCCGCGCTTCCCGCATACGACGCTCGGACATCGAACAGTCCCACCGGGCTGTCCAACGCCGGACGGGCGAGATCCGTAGCCAGTTCGCTGACCCGTGCTCTTCGAGATGCCTGCAAGAATTCCGACAGCGTCTTCAGCGGCCTCCGCGATGCCGGCTTGGTCTTCTCCACCGGCAGCACGATGCTATTCCGAAGCGCCTCATTGTTCAGCGGACCCGACTTCGCCACCACCGCGCCGTCGAAGTCGTGAAGATCAGCTCAAAGCATTCAATCTCGTTCTTGGGTGGCTAGGGAATCAAAGGGGGCGCGCCTCCGGTCCACTCACGAGCGCAACGTCAAGCCGTCCATCCAACCCATGAAAACAAAACCAACGCGGTCGTTTACGAACCGCAGTTGGTCGCGCGGGATCGGATTTGGATCGTCGTGCCGAAACGTCATGACATCGCGCCAGTCATCAGAGCCAACGGCAGCAGAGCCAACGGCAGCAGAGCCAACGGCAGCAGAGCGAATTGAACCGACAAAGGATGATGAGAGGCAGGCTCTGGGGCGGTCGGGTCGAATTAGTTGCTAGGCGCGGCGTCAGCTGAAATACACGGACCGTTCATCTCCTGGTCGCATAAAATCCAAACGTTCTCCCACCCCAATATGTTGTCCCAGCCAGCTTTTGCTTATCCCAACTGAAAATGTAAGCATCAAACTTCTGCCGATTTCCCGGAAAATTGATGTAAAAACCCATGTGCTGCCCTTTGTCATCAATCCTCTCTATGCGACCGGCGTGTCTGACTCCTTTATTATCCACGTGGCTTATTGCCATGTCGCACCACGCCGAACTCGCGCAATCTGCTTTTGTATCCACTATACGCAGAGTGCCTGCGAATCCATCGTGGTTCATGGCCCAATCTCCAAACCAGTCTCTCTTCTCGGCATCAGCAAGAAGATCTGCAGGAAAGAGTAAGAGACTGATGAGGATCAACGTCATGATTGTGCTCTTTTTCATGTTGTGTTCTTTTCCTTTCAAGAGACAGAGTAAAGGTGAAGTAACTCGGATGCAGAGGCATCAGATTAAAAGCGTTCTCTTAAATTATGTCGGAAAGAGCGGAAACATTTCTGATTATGCCGAAGCCTGCAGGATCGTGAGCATCGGCACATCATTCCGGTGGGCCTACCCTCTGCGCGAATATTTATGAGACCGCTTCAACTGATATGGCGCAAAGCCAGCGCCTACCGCCCGAATTAACCGGGTGCGGAGACAACTAAACAAGCATCAAGCTCTACGGATAAGGGCAACGCTAATTTGTTGGAAGAGGCTTCAACGCCCTTCTGCCCGTAGCAGGTTACGCCGAACAGACTCACTGCCATCACAGCGAGAATGGATGCGCGCGATTTTGCGAGTAAGTTCATTAGCTTCATTCGTAGCCGGGGAGCCATGCCTCCTCGTTGATTTCTGCAATCCTGCCCTGAGCCAGCTTGCGCCACAGTTCAAGGACTTTCTCTTTCGAGACGTCCTTCATGTGGACGATGACTCTGGATCATTCTTTCTTTTGAGAGCCTGCCAAAGTAGAACGCCGTTGAATGCCGCGTAGGCGCAGTCGAAGAGTCCGATAGGCAGGAATGCGCGGGTCTGCCCTTCTACGAAGACCAGCCACAACCAGTAGCTCCCGATCACCATTCGGACCAGGACCGCGAACGTGGCGTTCAAGCTGTAGCGCAGCGGATCGCGGCCTCCCACGACGTACAAGATCGAGATGAAAAGCAGTAGGAGCCCGGCTTGCCGCATCCAGATCACCGACCCTCCGCCGCCCGGCAGGCCGAGCAAATCCAAGTACCACTGCGGCGCGAAAATAAACGGCAGTGCCATTCCAAAAATATTAACAAGTACACCGACGAATACTGCGCGATGGAACCGCTTAACGTATCTGTTCATCGACGACCTCCCGTATAAGTGAGGACTGCGCCGGTCGACCTTGGATCCACCGGCAGTTATTGGACCGCCGCCGCTATGACGGCATTCAATCAATTCTTGTCCGATATTCCTTATTAATTCGGTGCTTAATCTCTGACCCAGGTGGACTCACCAGGAAATGGAAACCGCACTGAGATCGCGCGCTGTGTCACCCGGAAAGCTTCGGATCCCACCTCCAAATTGCGAAAACCGATATCCACAAAGACAGAACGCCGGAAGACAAACGTTCGTAGAGGCCTGTGCCTGCCCTCAACTCAGCACTCCACGACATGAGAAGCAGGAACATTAAACCAAACAGACCAGTGCCGATTGAGTAGAGGCTCAGCGCTCTCAGATTTTTATGCTGCCTGAGAGCAATACCCCAGATAATTGCTGAGCCTATCAGCGAGAGGAATCCGACTCCTGCCGCTAATGTGTGCAATTTCTGGCTGAGCAGCACTCTCGGCACGGCGCAACCCGCCTCGCAGGGAAACAGGCCTGCGACAATGCGCCCAAGACCGTTGAGCGCGAGCAAAGCGGCCGCAATCGAAGAAAGTCGGCTGCCTCTGAAAGTAGCATAGAGCGATGCGGCGAAGGCGAGATGCATGAGCCCGGTTGGGACAAACCCGAGATACCGCATCAAAACTTCGGTCGAGCTGCCGCGTTCCCCGAGCTCGCTAATGTACTGCGTGAAGTGACTATACTCAGGTCGTTTGCTGCCACAGAGGATGATAGCTGAGGCCCATAATAGAGGAGCTAATATGCCGCATAAAACGCCGGTTTTATAGAGCATTATTTTCATAATAACGGGCGGCGCTAGTGATTATTCATGGAACTCCACACCAAATAGCTGCTGTAGGGTATTAATGTAGATGTCTTTACTCACTAGATATGGGAGTTTCCTATGATCACCCAGCCTCCCGTTGCTGAACAAGAATACGCCTAGTGCTCCGACACTTAGCTGCTTCAATTCATTACCGATAGAAGTATTAAAAAAGGTGCCTTTTGCTCTCGCATAACATATTGAGATGTCCTTCGAGTCCAAAAACTGCTTAATGATCGGAAAGATCCGTGACTCTAGTTCATATCTTCCGTTGGTCTCCCCGCGTTCGTCCGCTTGAAACGTGATCAACAGAACCTCGCCATTCTGAGAAAGCGCCTCGACTTCTTTTATCGAATGAACTTGTCTGGGAATGCTTCGCGCCACGTCACGCCCCGAAACTTTTGGTTCGGCAGTTTGTTCGTGCTCGGTTTCCGTTGCTGAATTCTCCAATTCTTCTTGCTTGCTCTCGGTTGCCGAATCATCTAATAAGATCCTTATGCTTTCAGACATCAACTCCAAATGTTTCTCGAAAGGCGGCGTTGATGCATCTATCCAGTGTTGGGTGCTCAAGAAATATTCAAGCGCGCCGGAGGGCTGGACATCTTCTACGCGGATTGGGACGACGACAATCTCTTTATTCACTGCGCGTTCGACCTCCCTCTTAACCTGGGGCGAGTCATTAGCGCTGGATGAGAGAATCAAGATCATCACACGGCTTTGCGAGATAGCGTCAACAATGGATTTACCCCAATCAGCGCCGGGCCGGATGTTGCGTGGCGCGACCCAGCATTTAATGTTGCGCGACTCCAGCGCCGCGCACACGGCATCAGCCTTCGCTTTATCATTCGCCGAATGACTAATGAACACATCATGGATCATAAACTGACTCCCAGTAGTTGGTGCTTTAATCTCACAAATTATTCCGGTGCCGTCGCCGTTGGAGTTGCACGTCAGTAATAAGCCGGTAGTTACAGCACCGCCAGTTTGGCAAATCGTTGCTGGCGTCCCAAACCGACCAGTGGTCTCCACCGTCCGACGTTACAGCATACATCCAACCCATGAAAACAAAACCAACGCGGTCGTTTACGAACCGCAGTTGGTCGCGCGGGATTGGATTTGGATCGTCGTGCCGAAACGTCATGACATCGCGCCAGTCGTCAGAGCCAACAGTAGCAGCGCGAAAAACGTAGTAAGCCCCAGGGACAAAGCCGCCGTTCTCCTCGTTGTGGCGGTCAACGCGAATCTTGAATGAGCCGTTAGTAGTCTCCCAGGTTTCGGCGATTGCGCCCTTGCGAGGGGGCATGAACAATACTGCAGCGGGCCATGTCGCCGCGACAAGAATGCCGCCAACGAGGAGGAGCACCGCGATAGCGATTACAAAAGGTCGTCTTAAGATTGAGAGTATTAGACGCATAACGCCCGGCATCAGCAACGAGGTTCGTATCCAAGTCAACGTCTATGCCGTCGATGATGCCTTGACACAGGAAAGGACACAAGGTTGATGAAAGGCAAGCTGAGAGCGGTCCGGTTATTGTCAGGCGATCACTAATGACCCAATTCCAAGAATCATCGCCGCTAAAGAAAATGTTTCAGACTCTCCTGAACTACCACTCAATATTCGAGAGATAGAGATAATCAGAGCCACCGTATTGATGGCGATGTAAATGCTATCGCGCAGAAAAGCCTGACGCATTGAGATGGGCGACTCATAGAAGCGTTTTCTACAACCCACCTGGTTCACTTCGTTTCCGCCGCTTTCTGGGCGTGTTGACTCCAAAGCCCAAACTTCTCGACCAGGTAGCTCCTTTGTCACCTGACGAAGCTCCCTTGTCACCTGACGAAGCTCCTTTGTCAGTCGTCAAAGCTCCTTTGTTACCTGACGAAGCTTCTTTGTCAGATGACGAAGCCTCTTTGCGACTTGAAAATGCTGTGCGCCCAATGCAGGCGGGCCGCCTGCGCTCCATCGCGCTTCATCGGTTCGTTGGCTCCAAGCAATTCGCGCTTAATGCGGGCTGGCCCTGCGCTCGAACGGTTCGTCCCAAGCGCTTTGCAACTAGCTGCCCTCTTTCGCGTATAATCGGGGCAAAGGACAGTTTTTGGTTTTCAGTTTTAGTTTTTAGTTGTGTCTAAAAACTGCCTTGATAATTCTGTCGATAAGTTCCCCGGAGATTACTCTATGAAAGACATGGCAGATGTCGCGTTGAATGTCGCCAAACAAAAGGGCGCTTCGTACGCAGACATGCGCATTGTTCGAACGCTACAGCAATTCATCAACACGCGCGAAAAGATCGTTCAGAACGTGACCAACACCGAATCGTACGGCTTTGGCGTGCGCGTTTTGGTGGACGGATCGTGGGGCTTCGCGGCGTCGAGCCGGATCGAAAAAGCCGAGATCGAGAAGGTCACCGATCGCGCGATCACGATGGCCAAGGCGAACAAGAACGTCCAGCGCAATCGCGTCGAACTGGTTCCGGTCGAAAAATATCCCGATGCGAAATTCACTACGCCGGTGAAGCAGGACCCGTTCACGGTGCCGCTGTCCGAGAAAGCCGATTACTTGCTGAAGGTCAACGCCGAAGCGATGAAAGCAAAGGGCCCCGGTCCGATGTTCGTCAACAGCGGCATGTTCTTCGTCAAGGAAGAAAAGTTTTTCGCTTCGACCGAGGGCTCGTACATCACACAAACGCTGATTCGTTCGTTCCCTACTTTCAATATCACTTCGGTCAACGCGATTACCGGCACTTTCGAGATTCGCAGCAGTTTGGGCTCGCCCGCGGGCAAGGGATATGAAGTAGTTGCGGAGTACGACCTGCTGGGCGAAGCGCCTCGCGCGGCCGAAGAAGCGATCAAGAAGCACACCGCCAAGTCGGTCGAACCGGGCCGGAAAGATCTGGTGCTTCATCCGACAAACCTTTGGTTGACGATCCACGAATCCGTGGGCCATCCGACCGAGCTGGATCGGGTGCTTGGGTACGAAGCAAACTTTGCCGGAACCTCGTTCGCCACGCGCGAGAAGCTGGGCAAGTTTCAGTACGGATCGAAGCTGGTCAACATCAAGGGCGACAAGACGCAGCTGAACGGGCTGGCCACATGCGGATGGGACGACGACGGAGTCAAAACAACCGAGTGGGACATTATCAAGGACGGCGTGCTGGTCGGATATCAAACCATCCGCGACAACGCCGGCATCATCGGATTGAAGAAATCGAACGGCGCGGCTTACGCAGACAGCTGGGGATCGGTCGCGTTTCAGAGAATGCCGAACGTGAGTCTGCAGCCCGCTGCCGGAACTCAGAAGATCAGCGCGGACGATTTGATCGCGGATGTTAAGGACGGAATCTACATCGAAGGCAACGGCTCGTTCTCGATCGATCAACAGCGCTACAACTTCCAATTCGGCGGGCAGGTTTTCTGGGAGATCAAAGACGGAAAGAAAGTCGGCATGTTGCGCGACGTGGCTTATCAATCGCGCACTCCGGATTTCTGGAATGCCTGCGACGGCGTGGGTTCGAAAGAATTTTATCTGATGGGCGGGTCGTTCTTTGACGGCAAAGGCGAACCCGGACAAGTCAACTCGGTCTCGCATGGTTCGCCTCCGGCGCGCTTCCGGCAGATCAATATCCTCAACACAGGGAGGAAGATCAAATGACAATGCTTTCACGAAGCGAGGCGGAAGCGCTGTTGAAAAAAGTGCTCGCGTTGTCCAAAGCTGACGAGATGGAAGCGACGCTCAACGGTGGCCGAATCGCGAACACACGTTTCGCGGTGAACTCTGCCACCACCAGCGGAGACACGGACGATCTGACGCTGGCGGTTAATGCGCACTTCGGACAAAAGGGCGGAGTCGCAACGACCAACACGCTCGACGATGCCGGATTGGAAAAAGTCGTCAGAGCCGCGGAAGAGATCGCGCGTTTAAGACCGGACGATCCGGAGCAACAACCGTTTTTGGAAAAGCAGGCCTACGTCGAAATCAAAGACAGTTTTGACGACGCGACCTACAACGCGGACGCGGACGCTCGGGCGCGCGGCATCGCCACCACCGTCGATCCGTCACGCGCCAAGAATTTGGTAGCGGCGGGAATCTTTGACAACCAGGGTGGCTTCACTGCGCGGGCGAACACGAAGGGAAATATCGGGTACTCGACCGGCTCGCAGGCTTCTTACACCACAACTGTGCGAACGGCGGATGGTCAGGGATCTGGTTGGGCATCGGCGATGTCGCACAAGATCTCAGAAATTGACGCCAAAGCTGTCGGCGCGCGCGCGATCGAGAAATCAGAAAAATCGCAGAACCCTGTGGCGATCGAGCCAGGAAAGTACACCGTCATTCTCGAGCCAAACGCGGTCGGCGATTTGGTTACCAATATGCTTTTCTTTTTCGGAGCGCGACAGGCCGATGAAGGCCGCTCGTTCCTGTCGAAGAAGGGTGGCGGAAATCTGTTGGGCGAGAAGCTGTTCGGAGACGGCGTCAACGTCTACACGGATCCGAATTACAAAGGAGCGCCGGGCACGCCGTTTGACGGCGCGGGGTTGGCGGCGGTCCCGATGGATTTCATTCGCGGCGGCGTGGTGAAGAATTTGAACTACAGTCGCTATTGGGCCAAGAAGCAGGGCAAGGAGCCTACGCCGTTTCCCACTAACGTCATCATCGACGGAGGCAAATCGTCGATTGACGAAATGATCGCGAGTACCGAACGCGGAATATTGGTGACGCGGCTTTGGTATATCCGGCTGGTCGATCCGCAGAGCGTTCTCTACACGGGCCTCACGCGCGACGGCACGTTCCTTATCGAGAAGGGACGGATCAAATCGGCGATTAAGAATTTCCGATTCAACGAAACGCCTGTGAAGATGCTGAATAACATTGAAGCCATGTCGCCTGTGTCGAGGATCACCGGGTCCGAGCGTGTCGGCGACGGGTTCCCCGTCCTGGCGCCTGCGATCAAAGTTCGGGAGTTTGAGTTCACGAGCTTGTCAGACGCGATATAGAGGCCGCTGAATAATCTGCAGAGGAAGCGTAGGCCGATGGAGCGCAGGCGAGCCGCCTGCGCTCCATCGGTTGTCCTTTTCTCGACGGGCTGTGGGTGAGTGTGTTACACGCTGAAACATACTCCTTCCCGTCTGCATCTGCACGATACATACCTGACTTCCCACCGCTACTACTTCTCTAGCAAAGACACCGTCGCCCCGCGCTGTGTTTGACGGCATACCGGTTGCTCTTCTCAACTTACGTTGGCCCAGATTGCGCGCGGGGGGCGACCGGCTTGGTCGCTTTGAGATAGCCCGATATCTCCCCCGCCGCTTTCTTCAACTGAACTACGCCATCGCAAACACCGGTTCCAAATCTGACTATCCACAAATAGAGGCATACCCAATGATCAAGCGGGCAATACTGTTCCCTTCTCTTTTTCTTATCATCATTCGGTCTTCGCTTCCGCCCATGCGGCGCCGGGCGATCTGGATCCGACATTCGGCAGCCGCGAGCCCGCGGGTGTTAGCCGAAGCCGAACTTTTGATTTTGACGGCGATGGCAGATCGGATATTTCTGTTTTCCGTGACGGCGTCTGGTACGCGCAACAAAGCTCGAATGGCTTCGTCGCGGCGCGGTGGGGAACGGCCGGCGACGTACTGGTGCCAGGTGACTATGATGGCGATGGCAAGACCGACTTCGCTGTCTTTCGCCGCAGCGCGAACAGCACCTGGTACATCCTGCAAAGCTCGGACAATCAATATCGTGCGGTGCAGTGGGGAGCGAATGCGAACGAACAGGCGATACTGTTCGACACTCCGGTCCCGGCGGATTACGACGGAGATGGCAGGACCGATATCGCCGTGTATCGCACGACGGATTTTATTTCAGAGCCGGGCAGATTTCTGATCCGGCAGAGTTCAGACAATGCAGAGCGCAGTCAGCAATGGGGTCTGCCATCCGATAGACCCGTGCCCGCCGACTACGATGGTGACGGCAAAGCGGATGTGGCTGTCTACAGAGCGGGTGTCTGGTACGTCTTTCAAAGTTCAGATAGTGCAGTGCGGGCCGAGCAATTTGGCGCAAGTAGCGACACGCCCGTACGTGGAGACTTCGAGGGTGACGGCAAAGAGGATTTGGCGGTCTTTCGTTCGAGCGAAGGCGCCTGGTATTTGAAGCAAAGCTCTGCCGGCTTTCGAGGAGTTCACTTCGGAATGGCCGGCGATGTTCCTGTCCCAGCGGATTACGATGGCGACGGCCAAGCCGACGTCGCGGTCTTCCGCTCGGGCGACTGGTACCTGTTGAAGAGCACGGACGGATTTGCCGGAGAGCAGTTTGGATTAGCCGGGGATGTGCCGGTGATGGCGCCTCGACATTAAGTGAAGAGTAGGAGAAAGATTGGTTCCCGCAAAGACGCAAAGGCGCAAAGAAAAACCGGCAAAGTTGTTGAAGGCTAAATGCTAAGCGACGATTGCGGCCTCTTCTTTGCCCGTCGTTCTTTGCGCCCTTGCGCCTTTGCGGGAACCCTTATCGTTGCGGCGACCATAGCCTTCGCTTCGCTTCGGATTCTGCCCAACACCCCTCAACCACTTTCTTTGCTTCTTTCCACCTTCGCATGAGACATTATGCCCAACGTACTCAACTTCGAAGATAGCGATCACTGAACGATGCTATTCGCCATTGCCTTGATCCTGGCCGCCGTCGCCGGCGGCACCACAATCACCTATCTCTACGATGATGACGCGCCGTTCGCTGCTCGGCTTTGTATGGGTTGCTGCACCGGGCTGGCGGTTCTTGGCCTGATGGGTTTTGTCTTCGCGTCGTTTCTCGGACTGACGACGGTCTCGGTATTACTCTCGGCAGTCGTAGCCGGATCGCCACTTTTGCTTTTGAGAAATCACGATGTTCGCACCCGCGCGCAGTCGGACCTTCGCACTTCAACCCGTGCGATTCGTCGTGCGATCCTGCATCCGAATGCCGGCAGCTCGGCTAACTTCATTTTCTACCTGCTCGTCATCGTCATGCTCTACTTCTTTTTCGATCGAGCGGTGATCGAAACTGCCGAAGGCATCTCCACAGGCGGAAGCAACAACCTTGGCGACCTCCCTTTCCACTTTGCATCGATCACGAGCTTTGTTTATGGCAAGAATTTCCCGCCTGAAGATCCGTCTTTCGCGGGGACCAGTTTCGCTTATCCATTCATCGCGGATTTTGTAGCGGCGATGCTTATGCGCGCCGGCGCCAGCATGCGTGATTCGATGTTTTTGCAGAACATGCTGCTCGCGGTCTCGTTGGTCGGAGTTCTGCATTACTGGACACTGAAGCTAACTCGCGATCGCCTGGCTGGAGTTCTCGCGCCGGTGTTGATGCTCTTTTCTGGAGGTGTGGGCTGGCTGATCCTGCTGAACGAAGCGCGCGAAAGCAACCGCGGCTTCGTAGGAATGCTGCTGAATCTACGACACGATTACACGATACTGGGTGGAAACGTCTGGCGCTGGGGCAACGCGCTGACGACGCTCTTCATAACTCAGCGAAGCATTCTCTTCGGATTGCCGATCGCGATCACGATCTTCACGCAATGGTGGAGCGTTTGGAGCGATGCCGGCGAAGCAAAAATCGAGAAAGGTAAAGCAAAGAAAAAGGAAGCTGCGGCTGAGAGCTCTTCACTTTTTCCAACATCGTTTCTTTTCTCGTTTCGATCGCGTCGCATGATCGCCGCGGGTGTGATGGCGGGGTTGCTGTTGCTGGTGCACGCTCATACTTTTCTGACGGTGATGGGCGTGGCTGCGTGTCTTGCTATCCTGCGAGACGATCGCCGTTCGTGGTACGTCATGTTCGGGTTTGCCGGCGTGGTCTCGCTGATCTCGTATTACTGGCCGTCGCTCTCGCCCATGCTCGAGGCATATTCGCGCTCAACGGTTTCGAAAATCACTCTGGTGCTGGTGGTCGTGCTCGCGTTGGGAATCCCACTCGCGATTTTCGCGCTTCAGGCGTGGAAGAAGAATCAGTGGCCATGGCGGGAGTGGGTTCTGTTTTTTGCGGCCGCGCTCGTGCTTTCAGTTCCACAGATGTTGTGGGTGATGTCGGGCAGCTCGGTCGAAGCCAAAACTTTCATAGGCTTTCATTTCGGATGGGACAAGGGCCCGGATGTAAACTTCGTCGTCTTCTGGCTCAAAAATCTCGGGCTGTTTATTCCGCTGCTTATCGGCGCGCTGCTTTGGCGAAGTGAAGATAAGTACTTTGTCGATCGACGTTGGTTGATATTCTACCTTCCGTTCACGCTTTGCTTCATCGGCTCGAACGTGGTCAAGCTGGCGCCGTGGCCGTGGGACAACATCAAGGTTTTGTTCTACTGGTACGTCGCGTCGATTCCGATCGTCGCTCTGGTTTTGGCGCGTATGTGGCGCGCCGCAATTTGGAGCAAGGTATTGATGATCGCGGTACTTTTGTCGTTGATTGCCGCGGGCGGATTGGATGTTTGGCGAGTCGCGTCACGACAGATCAACGAACGTGAATACGAACCCGACGCGGTTCGCCTGGCGGAGAAGATCATTCAGACAACGCCGCCGCGTGCGCTGATTCTTCACGCTCCGACTTACAATCCGGTCGTGTTTCTGACCGGCCGACGATCGCTGCTGGGATATACGGGTTATATCTGGGCGCACGGGCTGGACTACGTTCCACGAGAAAATGATATTAAGAGAATTTATTCCGGCGCGTATGATGCAAAGGATCTTTTGAAGCTGCACAACGTGGACTATGTCGTAGTGACTCCGACCGAACGTGCGTACATGCCTGTGAACGACCAGTTTTTCCAGCAATATCCGTTGGTGGCTGAAGACGGCGATCACAAGCTCTACAAAGTGCGTTGATGGAGCGCGAAGGAGCGCGTGTCCGACAAACTTTAGTTTGTCGTTGAGGTCGAAAGCTGAGTACGGCTAAAAGCGGCGACAAACTGAAGTTTGTCGGACATACATATGGATATTCGAAGTTACAATCGAACCGCATGGGACCGCGAGGTCGAGCGCGCGAACGAATGGACGGTGCCGATCAGTTCCGAACAGATTGACGCAGCGCGGCGCGGCGACTGGAGCGTGTTACTGACGAACAGCAAGCCTGTTCCACGCGCGTGGTTTCCGGAGATCAAAGGAATCGACCTCTTGTGTCTCGCCTCCGGCGGCGGCCAGCAGGCTCCGATCTTCGCGGCGGCCGGCGCACGAGTGACGCTGTTGGACAATTCGCCAGGCCAGCTTTCGCAGGATCGAATGGTGGCGGAACGCGACGGGCTCCAGATCCGAATCGAGGAAGGCGACATGGCGGATCTGTCTCGCTTCGAAGACGAGTCGTTTGACTTGATCTTTCATCCCTGCTCGAATCTGTTTGTGCCGGATGTGCGACCCGTTTGGCGCGAAGCCTTTCGCGTATTGCGACGCGGCGGAACTTTGCTCGCAGGATTTCTCAATCCAGTTGTTTACATTTTTGACTTCGAGCTGGCCGAGCGCGGCAAGCTGGAGGTCCGGCATCCGCTCCCGTATTCCGATCTGGAAAGTCTGGCGGGTGACGATCGACAAAAGCGGCTACTGGACGGCGAACCGCTGGAGTTCGGCCACACTTTGACCGACCAGATCGGCGGACAGGCGGACGCTGGTTTTTTGATCAGCGGATTTTACGAGGATCGCCACGGCGAACCGGACGCGGTCGCGCGATACACAGCGACACTGATCGCAACGCGCGCGATCAAGCCGTGACTGTTCAAGTTGCGGCCCGACTCCCCCGGTAGTGGTTCATCAGTTTAAGATTTTTCCTTGCCTGTGATTCGGGGCCAGCGAACGAACCACTAAACAACACTAAAGCGAGACAAAGCCACACGAAACGAGTTGATTCTTCGTGTGATTTCGTGAATGGCTCGTTCGTGTTGTTTCGTGGTTAATAGGTCTGGATGGTCTATCCCGGATTTTGAATTCAAACTGAACCAATACTCAACACCCCGCCCGCTGGACACCCCTCACTCGCCGGTGTAAAACTCAATGTTTCGCTTACACGCTGATTTTTACACTGAGAGGTTCAAACATGCTTCGCGCGGGTATTGTGGGTCTGCCGAACGTCGGCAAGTCCACGCTTTTTAATGCACTGACATCACAACAGGCGGCGCTTGCCGCTAATTATCCATTTGCCACGATCGAGCCGAACGTTGGCGTAGTCGCTGTCCCGGACGAACGGCTTGCGCCGCTGGCTCGCATAGTCAAAACCGAAACGATAATTCCCGCCACGATCGAATTCCTGGACATAGCCGGCCTTGTCCGCGGCGCGTCGAAAGGCGAAGGGTTGGGCAACCAGTTCCTCGCCAATATCCGCGAGACGGACACGGTGGTCCAGGTTGTTCGCTGCTTTGACGACGAGGGCATCGTGCACGTCGAAGGCTCCGTCGATCCCAAACGCGACATCGAAACGATTCAGATCGAGCTGGCACTGGCCGATCTTGCGTCCGCCGACAAACGACGCGATCGCGCACAAAAGACCGCGAAGGGCGGCGACAAAACCGCCAGGGCTGAGATCGAGATTCTGGAAAAGCTGCTGCCGGCGTTGGAAGAAGGAAAGTCGGCTCGCACCGTTGCTTTGACCGACGACGAACGAGCAATAGCACGCAGCTTTTTTCTCTTGACCATGAAGCCCACGATCTACGCGGCGAATATTGACGAAGCGATGCTGGCAGACAAGGAAGAGAGCGCTCATGTTCGCGCGGTTCGGGAAATTGCCGAGAGCGAATCAGCGGAGTTCATCGTCATCAGTGCTCACCTCGAGGCCGAGCTGGTCGAACTTACTCCCGAAGAGCGTAGCGATTACCTGGCTTCGCTTGGAGTCGAAGGAAGCGGCGTCGATCGACTGATCAAGAGCGCGTATCACTTGCTCGGGTTGATGTCGTTTTTGACTGCCGGTGAAAAAGAGGTTCGAGCCTGGACGATCCCGCAGGGGACGCGCGCACCGCAGGCGGCCGGCGTGATTCACTCGGACATCGAACGCGGGTTTATTCGAGCTGAAACGATTGGCTATGAAAAGCTGTTGAGCGCGGGGTCGTACGCGGCCGCGAAAGAGCAGGGCCTGATGCGGCTGGAAGGCAAAGAGTACGTGATGCAGGAAGGCGACGTGGTTCACTTCCGATTTAACGTCTGAGGGAGCGCAGGCGGCTCGCCTGCGCTCCATGAGAACCCAATGAAAACCATAATCACACTTCTTCTCCTTTGCGCTATAACCCACGCCCAAACGTCCCAACCCGATCAACAATTCATCCGCACCTCAGCACCCGTCATCGCTCTAATTAACGTTCGCATCATCGACGGAACCGGCGCCGCTCCGCTCGATGATCAGACTATCGTGATCGCGGAAGGCAAGATCAAAGCGATCGGAGCTGTCGCGACTATTTCCGTCCCTGTTGGTGCGCAAATCCTCGACCTCAAAGGCTACACGGTCCTGCCCGGCCTGGTCGGAATGCACAACCACATGTTCTTTCCGATGGGCGGCAGCCCGCCGATGTACTCGAACATGGGAATCAGTTTTCCGCGACTCTATCTGGCGCTGGGTGTGACTACGATTCGAACCACCGGAAGCGTAGCGCCGTTCACCGATATCGAGATCAAGAAACTGATCGACAGCGGCCGCATGATCGGTCCAAAGATGCACATCACCGCTCCGTATATGGAAGGCAGCGGCGCATTCACTCCGGTGATGCATCAGCTGGCCCACCCCGACGACGCACGCCGGATGGTGAACTTTTGGGCCGACCAGGGCGCAACGTCGTTCAAAGCCTACATGAACATTTCGCGCGAACAGTTGCGCGCGACGGTGGAGGAAGCGCACAAACGCGGGTTGAAAGTGACGGGCCATCTTTGCTCGATCGGCTATCGCGAGGCGGCGGAGATCGGCATCGATAATCTGGAGCACGGCCTCTTCGCAAATTCGGAATTTGTTCCGGACAAGAAGCCCGACCAGTGTCCGGCGGGCGGCGCAGTCGCCGCCAGCTTGCGTCAACTGGATATTAAGAGCGACGCCGTGCAGCAGACCATACGAGCCCTGGTTGCAAAGAACGTGGCGATCACGTCTACGCTTCCGGTCTTCGAAGCGGGCGGTGCGCCGTTAGCTCAAACCGGAGTCGGAGCCTCGAGCGCGCTCTTGAATCCGCGCGTTTTGAATTCGATGAATACAGACGCGCGCGTGCGTTACCTGACGGCTCGAGCCCGCGTCTCGTCTTCAATCGACTTTATGACGTTGTTCCAAAAGGCCATGGACTTTGAGCGCGCGTTTGTAAAAGCGGGCGGGTTGTTGATAGCCGGGCTCGATCCGACCGGAAACGGCGGCGTCGTAGCGGGCTTTGGAGATCTGCGCGAAGTCGAGTTGCTGGTTGAAGCGGGCTTCAATCCGGTCGAAGCGATCAAGATCGCCAGCTTTAACGGCGCGAAGTTTTTGGGAGAGGATGCGCGTATCGGATCTGTCGCCGTGGGAAAACAAGCCGACCTGATGGTGGTAAAAGGAAACCCGGCGGAGAACACCAACGACATCGAAAAAGTCGAGATCGTCTTCAAGGACGGAGTGGGTTACGACTCAGAAAAGCTGATTCAGTCTGTGCAGGGCTTGGTAGGGATACGGTGATTGAGTGTGAACCTCGAGAGGGTTGCGAATTCGTTACAAACGTTGGTGAGAGAACATGCAATCAGGATGGGAACCCTGTCATCCTCTTAAGAATCTTGACCATTCAACCCTCATTACAAGTTCTCAAGTTCCCCACCACGCAGTCAGGAAGGGGACCCTGTCCCCGCTCTGACATCTATCTAATGCGATTTCAAATTCTGAGAGCGGGGACAGGGTCCCCGTCCTGACTGCGAGATCCAAAACTTGAATCCAGACTCAAAGCCTGGGTTCCGATGTAACCCAGGGTTGCTCGAAGCTCGCAACCCTGGGCTGTGGACACAATCACTTCGGGATTGTCATCCTGAACTACTTCGCAGATTTAGTTCCCTGCACTGAAAGCTCATCCAACATTTCAACCAACTTCGCCGGAGCCTCCAATCCGTTTGTACGCTTCCATGCTCCGCGTTCATCGTCTACCACAAACGCGACCGGGTTGTGATAACCGCGCCGAGCGCCTTCGCCCGTCAGCGCGCGTAACACGGCATTCATCGCGGTCGCATCGCCGGTCACAAATGTCCAACCGGCCTTGGGATGATACCGCTGGCTCCAGTTCTTTAGCTGTACAGGAGTGTCGTTCTCGGGATCAGTCGTGATCGACAGCATGTAGACATCTTTCCCCAACCCCTCTCCCAAGTGCGCCTGCAGTCGCGCGAAGTTATCGCCCGACAACGGACACACAGCCTTGCATGTTGTGTAAATGAAATTGATGACAACTCTTCGACCTTTGATCAAATCTGTGTAGAGCTTCACCCGTTGGCCGTCCTGGTTCAGCACCTCCACATCAGGGATCGAAAGTCGAAAAGTTGACGGTTGCGCCGTCTTGTCCGGCTGCGCGTGCTCGTGGTGTTGTCCGTGCCCCTTTCCGTGAGTGGGGCCATCCGTCTTTGATTTTGTTTGACCTTTCACAGCGATGGCGCAGACAGCGACCAGTGCACAGCAAACCAGCAATTTGAATTCAAGCTTTTTCATGATTCAACTTCCTTTCTGTGCGACTGGTTCATGACACCTTGATGATCTTCGCTTCGGACGGCACACCCTGGCTGTTGACCAAGAACAGCATGTAGTGTCCCGGCGGGCAAAGGTTTCCGTTGGCCGGCATCGTAACGCTTACGCCGCCCAGGTACGACGTGAACGCCAGGTTGTTGAAGCGCTGATTCTGGTTGAACGAGTGTGTAGTCGACGAGAGCCGCACGAGAGTTATTTTTGAAATGTTCTGAGCGGCCGGGCCGGACTTTCCAACCTGGATGACTTCGCTGTAAGTCGCAGTCGCCGGCGCCGAAGTTATGAACGGACGAGCTGCGTCATATCCGTTCGCGTCGAAGAGATATGGCGGCCAAAAGATCTCAGTCTGTTGGATCGGCAATGGAATGCCGGGACAGCCGTCGGCCGCCCCGGAATCCGTTGTTCCTCCAACCAGAACTCTCCCGTCGGGCAACAACACCGCAGCCGAGTGATAGATGCGCGGATAGGTTCCCGCCGCAAGTGGACTCCCCCACGAGTCAGTACCCGGGTCCCAAATCTCCGGTTCGTTTACAAAGTTCGCCGTGCAGGTGTTGTTAAAGCCACCGCCTTTCGTCCCGCCGGTGACAAGGACCTTGCCATTCGGAAGAATGGTGGCGTTCAAGTGTCGGCGTCTGTGAGTCATCGAGGCCGCCTGATACCAACACGGCGGATTCGGACACGCAACCGTGATGTTTGTTTCGGACAGATCGATCTTCTCCGCGGTGTTTGTCGGAACCGGATCAAGGCCCGGACCCGGAGGTTGATTGCCGCCGCCGACGATCAGGATCTTGTTCGGCTCGTACATTACCGACGAGCCCTCGTCACGAAGTCCGTAGATGCTGCTCTTGCCGGCGCTCCATGAACCGCTCCCAGCCGTGTTGATGAAGTAAGTCGATTGGGTTGGTCCAGAGTTAAAAGCCTGACCGTTTGCCGCCAGGTGCATCCACGGATACAACCACAAGGGCGAAGGCGTCGCCGCGTTGGGCAAGTCGCGCCATCCGCCGCCGGTCTGCCAGACTTGCGGCATATTGTTGAAGTACACAACGTTCTTTCTAAGATAGGACCCGGAGATCGCAAGCATCTCGCCGTTGCCCAGCGCGAGGTTGGTGGGGTACCAGCGCGGCAGATACATGAAGTGCGATGTGCTG
The DNA here is from genome assembly GCA_963702045.1 of Pyrinomonadaceae bacterium. Classification (GTDB taxonomy): domain Bacteria; phylum Acidobacteriota; class Blastocatellia; order Pyrinomonadales; family Pyrinomonadaceae; genus JACMLC01. The sequence goes on along the minus strand of OY969701.1, from coordinate 207,384 downwards.
TTTGTGAACGAGTTGTTTGAGGGATCGAAAATCGTCGTGTCGTAAATTCCCGCGTGGATACCGCCTCCGTAAGCGGATCCACCCGAGATCAACATACGGCCATCGGCGAGCAATGCATGCCCGCTACAAAACAGATCGACGTCGTAATTGTAATACGTGTCGAGTTGATTGGTTGCGGGGTCCCACAGTCGCACGTAGGTTTGCACCGGCGGCGGTACGCATCCGGGACAAGGCGGCTGGCTGGCGGGAAAGAGCGGCCATGAAAGAACCTTGCCATTGGGAAGCACGTGAAGGTGAACTGTCGCCGCGGTATTGAACGCGTTGGTCCACTTCCCCGTCGTTCCGTAGTTGGTTCGCACTGCTGCTTTCTTTACGACGTTTCTTTCTTTGGTCAACGCTGTGTTAGACACAAACGCTGAAAGACTTAAGAAAACCACGAGAACTGCTGTGAAGGCACAGGTGGCCCTCGTAGGGGTGGTATAAGGGTGCTTAGACATGAGTTTTCTCCTCTGTTGTGTACGGTGGAAAGGAATTGAGGACCAAGGGCAGCGCAGGTGTCCAACTAGTGAAATCGGTTCAGCGAGGTTTGGCTAAACGAACCTGAAGTTTACTTTGTTTTGGAACGCGCACACTCTACTCGATGTGCACCCGAGGCTGTCAAGGAGTTCAAGGATGGGGTACTGGACCGTTTGAGAAATCTTCCAGCGCCGAATGACAAAATCGCGAACGACGACCACGAAACACACGAAACTTTGAAAACAGAATCACACGAAGACGCGGCCGCGTCTCCGATTTCGTGTTGTTCGTAACGGCTTCGTGTGTTTCGTGGTTTTTGTCTTTCTATCCGCCAAAATGATGGCCGCGATGAACTGATCAGCTAGCGCGGCGGGTAAGGGGTCAAGTTGAGAATATTGCAAAAGAAGTTTCTCGCAAAGGCGCAAAGAAGAGAAATACTAAGGGCGCGAAGGTGAGGGACGTTCGAAACTCCGGTGATCATGAATGTATTCTTTGCGCCTTTCGGCTTTCTCTCCTTTGCGCCTTTGCGAGAAATCGCCGCTCTTTCGTAAAGTTGGCATTGACCCACTACTCCAGGTTCAGGAGACCCGGCTTTTTCTATTCACCATTTACCATTTACTATTACCCGTCACTTCAGCAACGCCTTCTTATCCAAAAACGCTATCACCGCTGCATTAAACTCCATCGGCTTTTCCATCATTAGGAAGTGGCCGACGCCGTCCCACATCTGGTAATCCAGATTCGGCGCAAGCTCGCGATACATCGCTTCCATATTGGGAGGATAGAACGGGTTTTTCGCCATGATTGCCAACACCGGCACGTTGATCTTGTCGTCTCCCCAAATCGACGGATCCAACATCCCTTCCATAGCGCTGACTAAAACGTGTTGCGGAGTATTCTTCGACGATGCACTTATTCGCGCCTGCGCTTCGGCCGGCAAGCCAGGTCCATTCATCATCGCAAGCATTTGGTCGATCGCCGTCCGGTAGTTCGGACCGCGAAAACCCGCCATCATTCGGTCCATCGTGGCTTTGTCTGCCCAGGGCTTCAGCGCGCCATCCACAATTACGATCGCGATCGTCTTTGCCGGGTACTTGCGATAGAACTGTCGGGCTACGGGTGTTCCCATGCTGTGGCCGACCAACACCGCGCGCTTTACCTTCGCGTCGCGCATGACGGCCTCGATCGCTCGCGCGAAGTGCTCCATGCTGTACTTAATCTCTGGTTTGTCGCTTTGGCCGTGTCCGGGAAGATCGATCGCGATCACGCGATTCCGTTTCGCGAAGTCCGGTAACTGATCGCGCCAGCTATCGATGTTGCAGGTCCAACCGTGAATCAGGATCAGCGCTTCGCTTCCCTTGCCGTAGTTCACGTAATGAACGCGAGCTCCGTCGAGTTTGGTAAACCGCGATTCGCCGGTTGGAGCCTTTTCGTCACGCGACGTTGCGCGTGTTGGAACTGTAGTCTTGGGGCGTGCCAGGACTGACGAAGTGGTGGCCATTGCGAAAACAAGCGCAGTCGCAACGAAAAGCTGTCTCGTTCTTTCTCTCATATTCTTCCCTCCAGCCCCGAAGCATAGTGATTTTCTCTTTGGCTGCCAACTGGCGCAAAAGATCGGTGGTAAGTCAGTTGAGAATTTGTCAGAAAGAGATTTCACGCAAAAGCGCGAAGAAAGGAAAGCGTAAAGACGCGAAGGGAAAGCAACGCCGGATAGCGTTCGAAATTGGCGTGACTAAGGTTTCCTTCTTTGCGTCTTCTGCTTTCTGTTCATTGCGCCTTTGCGAGAAACCGTATTTTTCACCTACGCAAATTGACCTTCATCAAAACTGCATTCAACATCGCAACGATAGGCAGCTCAACCCGCCATCCATTTTCTGAAACTCGCTCATGTCGAGTTCAACAGTTTGATAACCCAACCCGCGTAGCTTTGCTGTGAATGCAGGGTAACCGGCCGCAATCAGCACGTGATCATTCACCCTGACGCAGTTCGCCGCGTACTCGTCCGCCTCACTCACTCTCACCAGCTCGTAATCCTTAAACTCCGACCGCCCGATCAGCGCGTCAGTCAAAATCAAACGATTATCGCCGAGATACGCGATTCCGCTTTTCAGATGAAGGAGCGACAGCGGGTTGGCTATCGCGGTTGCCTCCGCTTCGTCTCGAATGTCCACAAACGTGAGGCTGTATCCGTGTGATTCGAGTACTTGCGCCAGTTGCGTTGCGCCTTCTTCGTTTGTGCGGTTTGAGACGCCGATGAAGAAGTGATCGTCCGCTTGGCAAACGTCGCCGCCGTCCAAAGTTCCGGGCGCTTCGATTGAATGCAACGCTGGAAAAAGTCCCGAGAGGACAGGACTCAGGTTCGTCACTTCACCCGCCCGGCTGGGCGCGCCGGGCCGCGTGAGCACGGCGCAACGTTCAGTGATAACAGCGCAGTCTTCAACAAAAACCGAATCCGGAAATTCTCCATCGGGTCCCAGCCGCGTCAACGCTAATCCGCACTTCTGCAGAGCGAGACAATAGGCTTCGTGTTGAGCCCGCGCGAGATTGAAGTCGGGAGCGCCGAGGGTGGATGTAGTCAGACCTTCAGAGAAGTTAGCAGCAGGCGGGCGGACAATAGCTTTAGTAAACATGAACATAAAGAGGAAAACAGGTTCCCGCAAAGACGCAAAGGCGCAAAGAAACAACGAAGATAGGTCTGCGCTCAACTACTTGGCGCCTTTGCGCCTTTGCGCCTTTGCGGGAGATCCACTCCTTTCGTGGATATTCCCCTGAATTTCAATCTTGTGTACCGACACCCGCGCTATTTCCCAAACGCATAAAGCGCGCTTCGTGTCCGGATGTAAATCCGTCCGTCCGCGATTGCCGGCGTAGCAAAACACTCGTCATCCAAGACGTTGACCGCCAACACTTGCCAGTCTCCGCCGGCCTTCAGAACCGAAACCTCGCCGGCCTGGTCGACCAGAAATACTTTTTCATCCGCGGCCACTGGCGACGAAAAGTATTTGTCGATTGCACCCTGCAGCCGGCCCTGCTTGATCACATTGCCCGTTACCGGATCGAACGAGAGCAGAATTCCGCTGTCGTTGACCATGTAGAGGACGTTCTTGTAAAGAAGCGTAGATGGAACCTGCGGCACCGGCCGTTGATATCGCCAGCGGATCGCGGTCGCGGTTTGATCGCCCTGCCCGCCCATCTTAATCGCGAGCAAACCATTCTCGGACGCCATCATTCCGCGGAAGACTTCCCAATCTTTGGAGCTCAGTTTTTCGTCACGGTCCATATCAAACGCTTCGAAAGCCATGCTGAGCATTCTGTCCATCGGTTCGGTGCCGGTGGCTTCCGTCTTTGCGACGTGCTTGTCGCGATTCGCGTCGTATTTCTTCAGCGCTTCGTCAAACGAAATCGTCTTGACCTGCTGGCCCGGTTGATTCTGCGGGAAACCCCAGCCGTTGATGTAGAGATATTCACCGTCGTTGCTGGCGATCGATTTCATCTCGCATGCGAGTCCGCGAACCCACCAAACTCTCTTGCCGTCCTCGACCGAATAAGCCGAGAGCTGAAACGATTCCGGAACTACGATCTGTTTCGGGCCTTGCTTCGGCTGATAAATAATCGGCGTCGAGTAACCGGAGATCACTACCGGCCGATCAACTTTCCAGCGAACGCGACCGGTGTTCTTATCAACCGCAACCAGGAAAGAGCTGGGACTGTCCTGGTCCACCGGCAGAATGAGTTTGTCATCGACAAGGATCGGCGAAGCTCCAAAGCCGTAGAACATATTGAACGGGCCGAGCGGCAGCCGCCATCTCTCCTTGCCCGCGCCGTCGTACGAGATCATTCCGAATTCCTGGAAAAAGACGTAGACATTCGAGCCGTCGGTTACAGGACTCGGCGAAGCCGGTCCGTTCACGTTCTGCAACCGGCCCACAATCGATCGCTGAACTTCTCGTTGCCAGAGTTGCTTTCCGGAAGCGCGGTCGAGACAGATGACCAGTAGTTTGTAGTCCGCTTTATCTATCGGTTGCGCGCTGCTCTTGCCGGCATCCGGACCCGGATTGGCTACCTGATACGCAGTTAGGAAGATGCGATCGCGCGTAAGCACGGGCGAAGAATGGCCGGGTGGAAGCGGAGTTTTCCAAACGACGTTCTTCTCAGGGCCAAACTCGGTGGGCAGACCGGTGGAGGTTGAAACACCGCTGCCGTTTGGCCCACGAAACTGTAGCCAGTCCTCGGCGTGGGCGGCCGTGAGAGGCAACATTGAGAGCAACAACGCGACCGACAACGCAGAGATTGTGTTTCTAAACTTGGGCCTCATTGGATATTCCTTTTCGCTTGTAGATTATTGCGCTTTTCTTTAGGAAGGTAAGTTTACCACTCAACGATCGAGAACCTCGCAGTCAGGAATGGGACCCTGTCCCCACCTCCAGTCTGAAGGTCTTCAAGCTTGTTACCTATCAATCTGAGTGATGTCACCCATGGCCGGTGGGTTGACTGACAGTTCTACAAAAATTGAGTAATGATCTAAATTGAAGCGGGGACAGGGTCCACTTCCCGACTGCGAGGTTCTCAAGAGTTGAAAGACAAAGAGCATCAAAAAGCAGAGACACGAAGAAGGCCTAAGCTTTCTTCGTGTCTCTGTTTGCCGCGCTGCCTGGAAATGAAATCTTGGTTAGCTGGCGACTTCGGAAATATCAGCAACCTCGGAAAGCTCCGGTGTCGGTGCAACCAGCGTAGGCGTAGTTCTCTTCGCTTTTTCTTTGCTGGTTTGTAGCATTCGGCAACTGCCTTCGAAAATCGCGCCCTGTTCGATCACGATCGCAGGCGTCTGAATATTGCCGACCACTTTTGCCGAGCGACCCATCTCGATCCGCTTCGACGCTACAATGTCGCCGTTAACTGTTCCATGGATCGTAGCGACCGCGACCTTGACGTTGGCATCGACTTGCCCGTTCGTGCCAATCAAGAGCGTTCCGTCTTCCGATGTAATCCGACCGGTTAAATGTCCGTCTACGCGAAGCATTCCCTTAAAGCTCGCTTCACCGGCTACTACGGTTCCGTTGCCGACAAATCCGTTCAGAACACCGTCTTTGATATCTCGGGCCATGGCATCGCTTTCACCAATCGCACGCGGCTGAGAAGGTGTTTGAGCAGCAACCTGCGCGGGCGGCGGAGTTACTGGTTCAGCGTGTTGAGCCGGCGCGGGCTGCCATGTCGAATTCGTATGCGTTTGATTGCTGATCGGTTCGGTCGTCGCCTGCTTGTCGTTTGGTCGCTTATCACTTCTAAACATATTCATCCTCCGCGTCTTTGATATGGGGCGCGAGGGCGTGGCTCCGACCGAGATGAGGGCGCAAAATTCCGCCGGACAACGCTTGCCGCGCGCTTAAAATTTGTAACTTTCCTGGAAGAGTATGACCTGGGATGAAGGCCGGATCATCTGAGTCGGGGCACGCGTTCTGAACCAAACGCACAGCTAAGATAAAGGGAAAGATGCGAACGTGTCTAGCTTTATTTGAGTTGCAAAATTATTGCAACAGGAGGGAAGATTTTAGACCAGATACTGGATGCTAGATGCTGGTTCTTACCAACATCTAACATCCAGCATCTGACATCTGGCTTCTTACATTCCAGAACCTGGGGTTATTGGCTTGCTTCTATTGATAAACTTGACGACTTCGACCGTCCAGTTTTCGCAACCCTGACAGACCGCGACCGGTATTTGATTACCCTGTGCGTCTCGAGTTTGAAAGATCGCTGCCGTCGGAGCAAAGAGCTTATAGTCTTTGTTCTCGGTCTTGCCTTTCTTCGTAACCACCGCACCTTTCAGGTAAATGAGCATCCCTCGAACAGGATCCTGCTGGGCTTCCAATCGCTCGATCTGCCCATAAGGTAACGTGTAGGTGTCGCCGCCGAACTGCATCTGGATTCCCGTCTTGGTCATATGCAGAGTTCCATCTTCAAGCGCGTCGTAGATACCAAGCGTTTTTCGGTGACGTTTGACCATCAAGCTTATGGTCTCGCCGCCCGCCATGGCTTTTTCCAAATATGGCGCGGCTTCGCCGTAGCGGTACTTGCGAAAATAACTTTGCCCAACACGAAGATTTGCGCGCCCGTGGTCGGGTTGGGCGGCAAGGAACGAGCTTCCGTCCTTTATCACTTCGTCGAGCAGGTTACTTTGGAAGTTGGATTCGATCAGCTCGATGCTGACGCTTGATCGAACAGGCGTTGATACCGCTGGAGTAACCGGTTGAGTGTTGACAGGTTGCGTGTACACCGGAGGCGGAGCACTCGCCGTGGCCGGCGGCGGCGCGGCCCCGTTGCCTGGAACGAAGAAGAAAGATCCCTCGAGCGAGGACGCGTCCCACGGAATCTGCAGACCGTTGCTCTGCTGTTTGACCTGAACGCGAACGCGCTTAAAAACTTCTTCAATCGGAAGCCCCGGCGTCCGCATATTGTTCAGCAGTTCTTGCGTGTAGAGCCCGTTCTGTCCTTTACCGTCGCTGGCGGTCTGGCCCGGAGCTGTCGCATAAGCGATGAAAGTACCCGCCGGCGCGTTGACCTGCGCCAATCCCTGCCCGCCGCTTCGGAAGCTTCTGGCGAAAGGATTATTGCGGCATGCGTCGAGGATCACTATGTTTAGACGATTCTGCGCTCCGCCCATCTGCTCAAGAACAGAGTTCAGGTCCAACCCTTCAAGGACCAGATCGCCTTCCGCTTCGATCTGCGCACCGATAGGAATCAGGAAGTTGCGCCCGCCGAACTGCGTTCCATGTCCCGCGTAATAAAAGAGGCCGACCGAACCGCCCTGAATCTTTCGGCTGAACTCCTTAATCGCGATCTGCATTTCACGCAGGCTGACATCGGTTCGGGCGATAACTTCGAAGCCCAGTTGGCGCAATGTCGACGTCATCAGGGTCGCATCGTTCACCGGATTTCGCAGTGGCCCACTTTCGTATCGGCTATTGCCGATTACAAGCGCCACGCGCTTTTCACCGCTGGACGAGGCAGCTAGTCCCATGCCACGTTGCTGTTCGCCACTCTGTCGAGCCTGCGGTTGGGCGGCGGTCTGCAGCGCCGTCGCGCACAGGTATGCGCACGCTAAAAATGCTAAAGCTAATCGCGTAAGGGAGAGTTTTCGCATCGTCGTCACCTCTATCTCTGGGCCGTCGTCGTGACGGGTCGTTTAACGGTAAGATCCAAATAGCAGCGTGATTGAAGATATACGCGGACCGGGCCTGAGTCAATGAAATCGCGGCGCGTTCAGACTGTCCGACAAACTTCGGCGAAGGAGCGCAGGCGGCTCGTAGAAAAACACAAAAGCACCCGGCAACGCATGTCGCGCGGCCGGGTGCATTCCCTTTGTCTCAATCCTTTTATCTCAACACAGCGCGAACGCCGACCAGTATCAGATAAACGACCGCGATCACCACGGCAATCTTAATAAGCCAGATCGCCAGACCGAAGATGGAGCCCAGGATGTGAAGCGTGATGCCCGCCGCCGCCAGCACCAACGGAACTCCGACCACGAACACGAACAGCGCCAGAAGGATAATGCCAACGATTCTCAATGCGTCTTTTGTTTCTTTCATTATATAAACCTCGCAAACTCTCTGCATTCTAATGGCACGTTTCAATCAATTCAAGACCTTCGACGCGCTCGAAATCCTATACGCACACAATTGAACTCGCGTTCCATCCAAGATTTCGGAAAGCTGCGTGGCCTAAACGATTATGCTAAGCTTCGAATGTAAATAATCGGAAAAATTACTGATGTCTTATCGTACGCCCATGAGTCTCTTCGCGGAGGGCGAAGGAGAACCCGCGACCCTGAATTCGTTCGCGCCGCTGGCCGAGCGGATGCGTCCGAGAGAACTTTCTGAGTTTGCGGGCCAGCAACATCTGGTCGGCGAGGGACGAATTCTTCGCCGTTTGATCGAGGGCGCGGGGACATTGCCGTCGCTGATCCTGTGGGGCGCGCCCGGCACCGGCAAGACTACGCTGGCGCGTTTGTTGGCTGAGCGCAGCGGTGCGCGGTTTGTGCCGCTCTCGGCGGTCTTTTCAGGTGTAAAGGATGCGCGCGCCGCGATCGCTGACGCGCGGTCGCTTCGCCGCTCGGGGACGCGAACCGTACTCTTCATAGACGAAATTCACCGGTTCAATAAAGCGCAACAGGACGCGCTGCTTCCGGCCGTGGAAGACGGAACAGTGACGTTGATCGGAGCTACTACCGAAAATCCATCGTTCGAAGTAACAGGCGCGCTGCTTTCTCGTAGCCGCGTCTTGACTCTGAATCCGCTGACTGAAGAAGAGGTTCGATCGATTCTGCGCCGAGCTCTTGAAGACAGCGAACGCGGTTTGGCCTCGCTTCAACCCGAGATAGCGGACGAGCTGATCGAACGGATGTCGCATTCGGCGCACGGCGACGCTCGTGTCGGGCTCGCCGCTCTTGAAGCCGCGGTGGAATCGACCCAGCCCGATGAAACCGGCGCCCGGCACGTCACGCTCGAGACTGTGGTGGAAGCGCTCGGTCGCGCTCATTATGCGTACGACAAAGGCGGCGAAGAGCATTACAACCTGGCGTCGGCGTTGATCAAGTCGCTGCGAAATTCAGATGTCAACGCGTCGCTATATTGGCTGGCGCGGATGATCGAAGGCGGAGCCGATCCGATATTCATCGTGCGTAGACTTTGTATCCTGGCTTCGGAAGACATAGGAATGGCCGACCCGCAGGCAATGGTTCAGGCGGCGGCGGCGGCAGAAATTACGCGATTGATCGGTTTGCCCGAGGCGCTCTTTCCGCTTTCGCAAGCGACGATCTATCTTGCCAGGGCGCCGAAGTCGAATGCAGTTAAGAACGCTTATCACGCCGCGTTGGAGGACGCAGCCGAAACAGCACGCGAGCCAGTTCCACTGCATTTGCGCAACGCAGTCACGCCGTTGATGAAACGCGTCGGATACGGAAGCGGATATCGATACGTCCACGACGATCCTGAAGCCAAAGACGAGATGGAGTGTTTGCCCGAGCCGTTGCGTGGCAAGATTTATTATCAGGACGAGAGCGAAGATTCCCCTTCCTCTGGGAGGGGGCAGGGGAGAGGTTGAGCTTCGGACGATACCCAGGGAAGTACTCTCGCGGGCTGATGGCCCGCGCACAAATGTAATCTAATTTCAAACCTGTTGGAGATCCAAAGGTGAGCGAGAAAAAATCCGATAAAGAACTGTCATTCTTGAAAGACCTTTATGTAGCGACCGACTGGGGCGAGCGATTCGGCGAGCTGTTTGACGACAACGTTGAGTTGCCAAAGAAGGGTCGAATTTTGTACGTGGAGACCGGCACCGGCGAACATGCCATGGCCATACTCACCCGGACAGAAGACGACGTGACGATGGTCTGCGTGGATGAAAGCGAAGAGTCCCTCGAGCTGGCCCGAGCGAAGGCCGTCGCGCTGAATGTGGAACCCGAATTTCGGCGGGCGCAGGTAGACGAACTATATCTTCGCGACAATCAGTTCGATATGGTGATCGGCGACGGTTCGCTCGTAGCTCAGGACCGTCTGCGCAAGATGCTTTCGGAATTGGTGCGAGTCGCCGCCGCCGGCGGAACCGTGGCGTTCATGCTTCCGACCGCCGGAAGCTTTGGCGAATTCTTTTCGATCTACTGGGAAGCGCTTCGCAACGCGGGGTTTGAAGAGCTCGCTTCAGTAGCAGAGAAACTGATTGCGGAATCACCGACGGTTTCGGCGATTGAGGAGTTCGGGAAAGAAGCCGGTCTCAAATCGATCACTTCGCAAACACGGCCCGAGATCTTTACTTACGAATCAGGCGAGGAGTTTCTTAGCTCACCGTTGATCACCGACTTTCTATTTCCCATCTGGATGGAGTCGTTACCCGATGAAGCGCACGAACGCGTCGCGCTGGAAGTGTCTCGGCTGATAGACGAAGAGCGCGCTGAGGCTGACTTCTTGTTGTCGCTGAAGGCGACGTTGATTACCGGGAAGAAGAGCTAAGCTGTTTGAACGGCGTGTCCTGATGTCCGACAAACTTCAGTTTGTCGCTGCCTCTGATTGAACTGAATTTAGCGCAGTAACGAACGCTGTTCGTCACTTCCTTTTTAAGTAACGAATAACGCAAGGTGTCCGACAAACTGAAGTTTGTCGGACACTTTTAGTTAGCGCGCTTTGTTGGCGGGGATTTTGTCGGCAGTAGCGTTCTCACTGTAGGTATCGGTCTCAGCAGCGCTTAATCTTTCCCGGCGCTTCGCCGCCTCCAGCCGGGCTTCCTCTTCGGCATCTTCCTGGCCTTCACGAAACGCACGCTTACTTTGGCCCAACGCCTTTGCAAGCTGAGGTAAACGGCTCGCCCCGAAAAGGACGAATACAATAGCGAGAATAATCAGCAGCTCCTGCGTTCCGAGACCGCCAATCATCAATAACATTTGTTGCATTTTCGAATTCCCTTCTTCACGGCCGGCAGTATCGCGGCTTGGAAATCTGATGGCAGTTATTCAATAACATCCTGTCCGATCATCGTCATGGTGAATATTACGCTAAAGACGAGGAAAGTAGAAAGCTGTATCTAAATATCCAGCGAGCCGGTTCATTCTGTCGAACGAAACCCATCGGTCGCATCAACCAGCGCAGCGATATTTCCCGGCTCGGTCGCCGAATGGCCCGCATCCGGAGTGACATGCAGTTTCGCTTCTGGCCAGGCTCGGTGCAATTCCCAGGCGCTCATCATCGGACAAACCACGTCATATCGCCCCTGCACGATGACCGCGGGAATATGTCGTATCTTATCGACGTTTTCGATCAGATAGTTATCGCTGTCGAAAAAAGCGTTGTTCATAAAGTAATGACATTCGATACGCGCGAAAGCCACTGCGAAGGTAGGATCGCCGCACTTCTCAATTAAGTCCGGATCAGTGAAGAGCTTGGAAGTGCTTCCCTCCCAAATGCTCCACGCGCGCGCCGCCTCTAACCGCACAGCTTCGTCATCGCTGGTCAGCCGGCGATGAAACGCGCGCAACAGGTCGCCGCGCTCTTCCTCCGGAATTACCTTGATGTACTCTTCCCACATGTCCGGAAAAATCGCGCTGCACCCTTCCTGGTAAAACCACTTGATCTCTTTCGGCCGGCACAAAAAGATGCCACGCAAAACCAACTCGGTAACGCGATCGGGGTGCGTCTGGGAATAAGCGAGTGACAAAGTGCTGCCCCACGAGCCACCGAAAACTTGCCAGCGATCGATTTTCAGATGCTCGCGAATTCGTTCGATGTCGCTTACCAGGTCCCAAGTCGTGTTCTCTTCAAGGCTGGCGTGCGGCGTGCTCTGCCCAGAGCCGCGTTGATCGAATAGCACGATTCGATATGCGTTCGGATCGAAGAACCTGCGGTATTCGGGAACGATCCCACCGCCCGGACCGCCGTGAAGAAAGACCACCGGCTTGCCTTTGGGATTTCCACACTGTTCATAGTAGACGGTATGAATCGGCGATACCTTCAGCATACCTGTGTCAAAGGGTTCGATTTCCGGATACAGAGTTTTCATGCGGTTATCTTACCTTGAGAAAAGAAAAACAAAAACAGCCTCGGAGCGCGATGGAGCACAGGCGGCCCGCCTGCTCCAGCCATACGCGTTGACTTTTCAGCACCATCGCATTAACTTCCCGTTTAGTTAGCTTTCAACCAATCCTACCTTCTCGTCCCAGGAGAAATTTATGAGAAATAAGCTCGGGAAAGTTTTCTTACTATGTCTGTTCGTTTCGCTTTCGATCATGACCATGCGTTCGATCGTGGCTCAGACTGCGACCAACGCCGGCAACGATTCGGCATCGCTCAAGATAAATTTCGAGAAGTACACGTTGCCAAATGGTCTGCAGGTGATTCTGCACGTCGACAAAAAACTTCCGGTCGTGCACGTCAACCAGTGGTTCCACGTCGGATCAAAAAACGAGCGGTTGGGACGAACCGGATTTGCGCATCTCTTTGAGCACATCATGTTTCAGGGATCAAAGAATGCGCCCGGTGAATATTTTTCGTTCGTCGAAAAGCTGGGCGCAAACGATGCCAACGGCACCACCAGCAACGATCGCACAAACTACTTCGCGACGGTGCCGTCCGGAAATCTGGAGTTCCTGCTTTGGGTGGAATCGGATCGACTGGCGACTTTGATTGACGCGCTGACCAAAGAGAAGCTGGACAACCAGCGCGACGTTGTGAAGAACGAACGCCGCCAGGGATTGGAAAACGAGCCGTATGGCCGCTCGTTCAAGCTCCTGGACGAGAACTTGTTCCCGAATGGCCATCCCTACTCATGGACGGTCATCGGCAGCCACGAAGACCTGACCGCAGCGTCGCCCGACGATGTCAAAGAATTCTTCCGCACTTTTTATACGCCGAACAATTTGTCGCTGGTGATCGCCGGTGATTTCGATCCGGCCGAAGCCAAACGGCTGGTCGAAAAATATTTCGGCGGCATTCCCGCAGGTCCCGCGCTGGACAGACCAAAGTGGTTCATTCCAAAGCTCGACGGCGAAAAGATCATCGAAGCAAACGATCGAGTTCCGCAGGCGCGAACCTACATTGCCTGGCCCACCCCACCGATTTTCCAACCCGGCGACGCAGAGCTCGATCTGGCGGCGTCGATCCTGACGGATGGTTTGTCGGCCAGGCTCAACAAGGTTCTGGTCTACGACAAACAGCTCTGCACAGACGTCTCATCATTTCAGTATTCGCGCGAGATCTCCGGCATGTTCGTGGTTATCGCGACCGCGCGTCCGGGCGTTTCTCTTTCGCAGATCGAGCCGATCATTGCAGAAGAGATCGCGCGATTGGCCAAGAGCGGTCCGACTGCGGACGAGCTGAATCGGGCGAAGGTCAAATGGGAGTTTTCGTTCGTGACGGGACTTGAACGGCTTGGCGGATTCGGCGGCAAGGCTGATCGCCTGAATCAGTACAACACCTTCTGGGGCGATCCCGGAAAATTCGAAGAGGACCTCGCGCGTTATCGCAACGCAACTGCCGAGACAGTTCGAGACGCGCTGGCCAAGTGGGTCGACACCAGGAATCGCCTGGTTGTCAGATTCCATCCCGAGACATCCGGCCGTGAATCGCAAGCCGCGCTTGATCGCGCAAAGCAGCCCTCGGTGGGCCAGGACAAGTTATTCAACGCGCCCGAGGTGAAGTCGGCCAAACTCGAAAACGGACTCGAAGTATTTGTGGTCGAGCGACCCGAGCTGCCAAAAGTTTCCGTCGCACTGGCGACCAAAGCCGGCAGCATCGCGGATCCGGTCGGCAAGGAGGGCACCGCCCACCTCACCACCACCACGCTAAACATGGGAACCAAAACCAGAAAAGCGCTGGAGATCGAGGACGCGTTGGGAAATCTCGGCACTGCGTTCGCGGGAGTTGCCGGCCGCGAATATTCGACCGTCGCGATGGAAGTTCTAAAGCGAAATCTTGGTCCGGCGATGACCATCTTTTCGGACATCGTTTTGAATCCGGTCTTCCCCGAGTCCGAAATCGATCGCGAGCGCAAACAGCATCTGGACAATCTGGCCCAGCAGGAAAGCGATGCCAACGCCGTGGCCAGACGGATCCGACCGATGCTGACATACGGACCGAACCATCCCTACGGCCGAGTTCTGCAGGGATTTCCATCCACGGTCAAGGGAATCACCAGAGCCGACCTGGCAAAGTATTACGAGACGAATTGGAAGCCTGGCGGGTCCGCGCTGATTTTTGTCGGCGATATCACGCTGGCTGAAGCAACCGCGATCGCCCGTCAGAGTTTTGGCGGCTGGCAAGGTGGTGCGCCGCCTGCGATCACGATTCCCGATCCGCAACCCATGGCTGCGGGCAAGGTAATTTTGGTCGATCGACAGGACGCGGCGCAAACCGTCATCGCGGCGATCATTCCTGGCCCACCGCGCAAGACGGATGATTATTACGCGCTTCGATTGGCCGATACGGTCTGGGGCGGTGTGTTTGGATCTCGGCTGAATCTCAACCTGCGTGAAGACAAGGGCTATTCGTACGGGGTCTTCTCGAATCAGGCGTTCCTGAGTCGCGCGGGTGTTTGGTGGGGCCAGGGCGGAGTCCAGACGAACAAGACCAAAGAGTCGCTGGCCGAGTTTGTCAGCGAGCTGAAAATGCTGGCTGGGCAAAAGCCGATTTCGGAAGTCGAATTGACAGACGCCAAGTCCAACCGCCTGCGCGGGTATGCACTGCAATTTGAATCGCTGGGGACTATCGCAGGGCAAGTTGCGGATCTTTGGGTGGCGGGCATACCGATGACCGAGCTTCAACGCGACCCGGTTGAAACACAGAAGGCGTCTTTGGCTGCTGTGAACGCGGCGGCGCAGAAATATGCAGTGCCCGGAAAAGTCACTTACCTGCTGGTTGGTGATCTGTCGAAGATCGAGGCCGGAATTCGCGAACTCAATGCCGGCGAGATTGTAATTCTCGATGTCGAAGGCAAACCGAAGAAATAGGGTATTAAGTACCGAATTTGGCTAGGGGGAAATGGTTCCCGCAAAGAGGTGAATCGTAAATGGTAAACAGTGAATGGTTGAAAATAGTCGTATCAGTCGCTCTTTACACTAAGCGTCGCTGACTTCTAGCTTCCAGTTACCTTTCACTATTTACCATTCACCTCTTTTCGTCTTTGCGGGAACCTGCTTTTGACTCGCCAAAACCGGGCCGGGCAAGAGTCAGTACAAACACCTCAACTGCACCCGCTTCTCTCAAAGCACGCGCGCAAGCCGAAACAGTCGCGCCGGTAGTAAACACATCATCCACCAGTAAAACTCTTTCACCCTGAATCATCCGTCGCCGTCGAACCTCGAAGGCGTTCTCTACACTTTCGCGTCGCGAGTAAGCATCCATTCCGGCACGATGCCGCTCGGTGTGAACCGCACGAACCAGGCTCGTGGCATCGACCGGCAGACCGCAAAGTTTCGCCAGCGCCTGGCCCACAACGGCTGCCTGATTGAAACCACGCTCGCGTTGCCGCGATGGATGTAGCGGGACCGGTACGATCAAACCAGCGGCATCAAGTGGCGCTCGACTTTGCGCACAAGCCAGAAGACGCGCCAGCCTCGGCGGAATTTGATCGCGAGTCTTTAACGCCAGCACCGACGCTCTGAGCGCGCCCTCGTATGTTCCACAGGCGCGGGCCGCCGAATACGCATCGTCATCGCATCGCCGACAGCGAACGCTTCCGCGATGTTCTTCGCTTACAACTCCGGTTGCTTCGATTCCACATTTCCAGCAGATCGTTTCGCTTCCGTCGAAGAGTCGTGTGCGTTGCCAACATTGATGGCAGGCAACGCCATCTTCGCGCGACTCAACGCTCGAGCCGCATACGTCGCACGCCTGCGGATACACGAGCGCGAGCGCCGCGTCGTAAACCGCGCTGGTTAATGTCCGACAAGCTTCAGCTTGTCGAATACGCGCGACGAAATTGAGGTTGCTGGGCATCGGTCTTAGCTTGTCGAATCCGCTCTATAGATTGAACTTTGGCGAATCCGTGCGACAAACTGAAGTTTGTCGGACATTCAAGAAGCATGACGGCCCGGCGAATCGAATCCATGTCGAATCGCCAGGCCGTCATTATGTCACGCTCGATTTATTCGAGACTATTCTTCTTCGTCGATCAGCAAACCGCGCTCGTGCAGGTCCTGACAACGCAGGCAGTGACGTGCCCACGGCACCGCTTCCAATCGCTTGTCCTGCACCGGCTCGCCACAATGGACACACTCGCCATACCCGCCCGCTTCGATCCGGACCAGAGCTTCATCGATCAATTCCAGCAGCCGGCGGTCGTTGTTTGACATGGAAAATAATAGCTCTTTGGTATAAGCATTGGCGGCCATGTCGGCTGGGTCCTGCGTCGCTTCCGAGTCACGCTCGCGGCTATACATCTCGGCTTCCATTACCTGGCCGACAAGTCCTTCGCGGCGTCCCAATAGCCTGTCTCGATATGTTTTTACTTTCCGTTTATCCATCGTTTCGCATATCCCTCCGGGAAAATTCAAAAGCAGGACTCAGGAGTCAGGACACAGAACTCAGGATGAAAGCCAAAGACTTCCTTCTGTCTCCTGTCTCCTGTCTCCTGAGTTCTGTATCCTTCATTTTTGGTACGGCAGCCCGTGTATGATCGTATAAGCCCTGTACAATTGTTCGACCAGCACAACCCGAGCCATCTCGTGTGTCAACGTCAGGCGCGAAAGCGACCAGCGCAGATTCGCGCGCTCGATAATTTCCGGCGACACTCCCTCAGGCCCACCGATTACAAATGCTACTTCTTTCAATCCGTCGTTCTGCCACTTTTCCACTTCGGCTGCGAGTTGCGGCGAACTCCAAGCGCTGCCCTGAATATCCAGCAATACTGTGACGGCGTCAGAACGAAGCGCGCCTATGATGCGTTTACTCTCGTCTTCGATGCCTGAACGCGATCCTTCGCGCAACTCCGTCACTTCACATCGAACAAAACGCCGCAGCCGTTTCAAATACTCGTCAACCAGCGCCCGAATGTGGGCGTCCCTGGTTTTGCCAATCCAAATAAAGCGAACGCGCATTCTAAACGAGACGAGGGCGAGCGGTTGAGCGACGAAGCTCGCGCCGTGGTTCCGATCGACTCAGATTTCCGCCTTCATTCGTCACTCTTCACACCTGCTTTGTAACGCGCCAGCTTTTCGTAAAGATTCTTTCGGCTGATCCCAAGTATGCGCGCCGCCTCGGACTTGTTTCCTTTCGCCGCTGCCAGGGTTTCGACGATGTATTCCTCTTCGATCTGCGCCAGCGTCGGTCGCTGGGCGCGGCGTCCGCGCAATCTAACTGCCGCCTGCAATGCGCTTGGCAAGTCGGTTGCCAATATGCGCGTTCCGGAAGATACGATTACGGCGCGCTCGACCGTGTTCGACAACTCGCGCACGTTGCCGGGAAACTCGTATGTCTTGAGCAGATCCAACGCGTCGGAACTAAAGCCCGTCGCTCGCCGACCGTGTTTCTCCGCAAAGCTTTTCAAAAATCTGTTCGCCAACTCCGGCGTGTCTTCGGGTCGATCGCGCAACGGCGGCATTTCCAGACGAACTACATTAAGACGGTAGAAAAGATCTTCGCGAAAACTGCGACGTTCGATCGCGCCTTCCAGCTCGACGTTGGTCAAAGCAATCAACCGAGCGTCTACTTTAATGGTACGTCGTCCGCCGAGGCGTTCGAACTCGCGTCGCTCGATGACTCGTAGAAGCTTGGCCTGCGCATCGGTCGAAAGATGCGCGATCTCGTCAAGCACCAGCGTTCCCTTGTGAGCCGCTTCCAACCGTCCCGGCTTGGCGTCGGTTGCGCCGGTGAATGCTCCACGCTCATAACCAAAGAGTTCCGCTTCGAGCAAATCTCCTGCCAGCGCAGCACAATCAATTTTCAACAGATCGTGACTCGCACGCGGCGAGCGCGAATGAATGAAAGCGGCCAGCGCATCCTTGCCGGTCCCGGACTCTCCCGTGATCAGGACGTTGGCATCCGTCGTGGCAACGCGTTCAGCGAGGCGTATCACCTCGCGCATCGCCGACGATTGCGCCACCATCTCAATCACGATTCTTCAGTTCTCAAGGAGCTTCCAGCGTCTGGCGCCGTCTCTGACGGAATCGCAAGCCGCGCGGCGTCTCGCCACAGCCGTTCCAAATCGTAAAACTGTCTGGCTTTGCTATCGAAAACGTGCACGACGAAATCGCCGTAGTCCACCAGCACCCATTCAGCGGTTTGATAACCTTCGACACGTTGCGCTTTCGTTCCCTGTTTCTTCAAGCGGTCGACGATCTCGTCTGCAATCGCCTGCACTTGTCGCGCGTTGTTGCCGGCGGTGATCAGGAAATAATCGGTAAAGCTTGCGATATTTCGCAGGTCGAGAACCACCATGTCGACCGCCTTCTTATCGCCGGCCGCCTGCAACGCGAGAACAATTCGTTCGTCCTCGATCGGCTGTGGCTCTGTTTCCGCGGCAGTGCTATCGGCGTCGCGCGTGCCCGTGGTTCGCGTCTCCGGATGAAGCGCCTTTTCCTTAATCGTTAAATTCTGATCCATTCTTCTTTTTGTATAACCCGTACTTTCTGATGTATTCCCAAACCGGAGGCGGGACGCGCGTTACCCAATCCTCGTTATCTCCTTCAGCAAAGCTCTGTCGAATCGCGGTGGCCGAGACGTCGACGAAGACCGCGTCGGAAATGTAAATCTTCGTCTCTTCACTTTCCTCAATCCGGTTCGAAATCTCGATCGACGGCAGTCCGCGTAAATCGATAATTCGTTCGCGAATGTTCGCCGGAACGTGCTCGGCATTCAAATCGTAACCCGGCCTCGTAACTACGATGTGATCCACTATCGAAAGAACTCTTTCCCACTTTCGCCAGGTTGTGATCTCGGCCCAGGAATCAGCTCCCATCACAAAGAACAGACGAACCGGATCGCCAAACAGTCGTTGCAGTCGCAGAAGCGTTTCGATCGTAAACGGCTTCTGCGGCTCGTCCAGTTCGATCGTCGAAACACGCAATGCCTCGTTACTCTGCGTTGCCAGCGCCAGCATCGTGTAACGATGAAGCGGCGGTGTCACCGCGACTTCGCGTTTGTGCGGCGCGGCGTGCGCCGGTACAAAGAGCACTTCATCCAACGCGAAGAGTTTCAAAAGATCGTTGGCAACCGCAAGGTGCCCGACATGAACCGGATCGAAAGTGCCACCGTAGATCGCGATTCGTTTCCGCTTCGACACCTTCTCCATAGCCAGTTACAGTCAATTACGAAGCTATACGCATCCGATCGTCGCCGTGGTTTTGCGGGGCATTGATCTTGTCTAACTCGCGCGCGACGGCATTCACAAGTTCGCGGACTCCTTCATTCGTCGCGGACGAGATCGCGTAGAATTCTCGACCGTCCTTTGCCGCGCGCTCCCTTAAAGTCTCGAGCCTTTCCGGTTCGTCGAGCGCGTCGATCTTTGTAGCTACGACGATCTGCGGACGCTGAGACATTTCAATGTTATAGGCTTCCAATTCTCGGTTTATCGTTTCGTAATCGCTCACCGTATCGCGACCCGTCATCGAAGAGACGTCAACCAAATGAAGCAGAAGCTTTGTGCGTTCGACGTGACGAAGGAAACGATCGCCCAAACCAGCGCCTTTGTGCGCTCCTTCGATCAAGCCAGGGATATCCGCCACCACGAAAGTCCGATATTCGCCCATGTCGACTACGCCCAAATGCGGCTCAAGAGTCGTGAAGGGATAGTCGGCGATCTTCGGTTTCGCTGCTGAGATCGTCGAGATCAGCGTGGACTTCCCGGCATTCGGAAAACCGACCAGGCCCACGTCGGCAAGCAACTTCAACTCGAGTTGCAGCTCGACCTCTTCACCCGGCCCGCCTTCCTGATGGTATCTGGGAGCGCGATTGGTTGAAGTCGCGAAATGCGAGTTGCCAAAACCACCGCGACCGCCGCGAGCGGCCAACCAGCGATCCTCGTTCTCGGTAAAATCGTGAAGCAACTCTCCGGTGTCGGCCTGATAGACCTGAGTTCCAACCGGGACTCGAACAACCGCGTCCACGCCTTCGCGGCCGGAGCGATTCGAGCCTTCGCCGTGTCGTCCTCGCTCAGCTACGTGCTCGGGGTTATAGCGCAGGTGCAGAAGCGTATTAAACGATTCATCCGAAACCAGCCAGACATCGCCGCCGCGTCCGCCATCGCCACCCGACGGACCTCCGCGAGGCACAAACTTTTCGCGACGAAAAGCCGTTACGCCGTTTCCGCCGTTCCCTGCGTGGACTCTAATTTTGGTGCGATCAATGAACAAGGGCAGTTTTTAGTTTTTAGTTCTTAGTTCTTAGTTCTTAGTTCTTAGTTTTAGTTCTTAATTCTTAGTTCTTGTTTTGGTCTTAGGTCTTGGTTTGTTTTCGGTCTTAGGTTTTTGCTTTTTCCGTTTTCGTTTTCGCTCTTATTTGATCTTTGAAATTTCAAATTTGATCTCGATACAACCGCCCCACCAAAATCGAAAGCGACGCCCTCGCTGCTTAAGAGTTAAAGACTCGGCGCGGGCGTCGCATCATATGCGGGCTTGAATTGCTCTGCCCCTATGCGGCAGCCGCTGTCGCGGGTGCGGCGGCTGTCTCTGCTGGATAAACACTTATGAATTTGCCGGACCTTCCCTTGTCCTCGAACTTAACGACGCCGTCGATCAAAGCAAACAGTGTGTCGTCCTTGCCACGACCGACGTTCTTCCCGGGCTTCCATTTGGTACCACGCTGCCGAGCGAGGATATTTCCGCCCAACACTCGCTCGCCACCAAACTTCTTAAGTCCAAGTCTCTGTGCGTTCGAGTCGCGCCCGTTTCGCGATGAGCCAACCCCTTTTTTGTGTGCCATACAAAACTCCTAAAGAATTCAGAAGTCAGGAGTAAGAAGGCAGAATGAAAAGCTTCAAAACTCTTTCTTCTGACTTCTGACTTCTCCCTTCTGTCTTCTGCTTTTACCCAATTGAATCGATTTTCAACGTCGTGTAATCCTGCCGATGTCCCTGGGTTCGCTTATATTGTTTACGGCGTTTCTTTTTGAAAACAATGATCTTCTCGCCACGGCCGTGATCAACCACGGTCGCCGAGACGGCAGCCCCGTCAACCAGGGGCGCCCCGACCTTCGTTTCATTGTCGCCGCCGACAATCAGCGTATCCAGCTCAAGCGTTTCGCCGGCTTTCTTGTCCATCAGAGGCACGCGAACCGTCGCGCCCTTTTCGACGCGGAACTGTTTGCCACCCGATCTGATTATTGCGTAAGGCATTTTCTTTACCCCCTCCAGCAGTAGCCAAAACCTGCTATAGAAAAGTCGTCATTATAGGGTCTGTGGGTCGGGTCGTCAACGCGACACGACTGCGTTCCTTGCGGCCCCTTTTGCGCCGTTGGCCGACAGGAAATCTTCCATATATTTGGTGGAAAAATTGCCAGAGGCGAACTGCGGATCGCTCATTATTTTAAGGTGAAGAGGGATCGTCGTCTTGATGCCTTCGACCACCATCGCCTCGAGCGCTCGTTTCATTCGAGCGATCGCCAGCTCTCGCGTTCGCGCGTGCACGATCAGTTTTGCGATCATCGAATCATAAAACGGAGGCACGACGTAACCCGCGTATGCAGCTGTATCCACCCGCACGCCCGGGCCGCAGGGAAGATTGAACGCGGTAATCAATCCAGGCGATGGCGTGAATGTCTGTGGGTCTTCGGCATTGATTCGGCACTCGATAGCATGTCCGACTATCAGAAGATCGTCCTGCGTGTATCCCAACGGCTCGCCTTCGGCAATCCGAATCTGGTTGCGCACAATGTCCGCCAACGTGACCATCTCAGTTACCGGATGCTCTACCTGAATGCGGGTGTTCATTTCCATGAAATAGAACTGCCCGTCTTCATCCAGCAAAAATTCAAAAGTTCCGGCACTCGAATATCCAATTCGCTTGCACGCAGCCACCGCCGTATCGCCCATGCGCTCGCGAAGCTCGGGCGTCAGAACCGGAGACGGCGCCTCTTCCAAAAGCTTCTGATGGCGACGCTGGATGGAACATTCGCGTTCTCCCAAATGAATACAATCGCCGTATTCGTCGGCCAGAACCTGGATCTCGATATGACGCGGGCGTTCGATATAGCGCTCTATGTAAACGTCGCCGTTTTTGAACGCCGCCGCAGCTTCGTTCGAAGCAGTCTCGAGCGCGTTCCCCAACTCGCTCTCGGTGCGAACAATTCGCATCCCGCGCCCGCCGCCTCCCGCCGATGCTTTGACGATCACCGGAAATCCGATCTCACGCGCCAATCGCAATGCTTCTTCTTCGGATTCAAGCGGCTCCGGACTTCCCGGAAGAATCGGCACGCCCGCTTCTTTCATCGCGCGGCGAGCTTCTACTTTGTCGCCCATCAGCCGAATAATATCGGGACGTGGGCCAATGAACTTGATATTGCATGCTTCGCAAATTTCAGCGAAGTAAGAAGATTCAGCCAGAAATCCGTAGCCGGGATGTATCGCGTCTACGTTCGCAATTTCCGCCGCACTTATGACCGATGCGATATTCAAATAGCTTTGTGCGGACGGAGACGGTCCGATGCAAATAGCTTCGTCCGCAAAACGCACGTGGAGAGAATCGCGATCGGCTTCGCTGTAAACAGCAACCGTTCGAATGCCCATCTCCTTGCACGTCCAAATAATTCGGCATGCGATCTCGCCTCGATTGGCGATCAGAATTTTGCGGAACTTACTCATAATGCTTTTGGTCTTAGGCTTTGGGTTTTCGGCCTTTGCATAGTTTCTCGTGAAACTCGGAGTTCTACTCCAGACCTTTTGCAAAGGTCAAAGACCTAAGACCAAAGACCTAATTCTTTATCCCGAACAACGGCTGACCATACTCAACCGGCTGGCCGTTCTCCACATAGATTTTTGCGATGACTCCCGTTGTTTCAGCCTGGATCTCGTTCATCAACTTCATCGCTTCGATAATACAAACCGTGGTGTCCGGCGAAACCGAGCTGCCAAGCGTCACAAATGGTTCAGACGTGGGCGATGGAGAACGATAAAAAGTGCCCACGATCGGAGAAGGAATCGGAATGAGAATTTCCTCGTCGTTCGACGGCTGTTCGCCAGCAGGCGGCGATCCGAGTTTCGGCGGCTTGCTGGGCATACCTGTGATCGCCGCGCTCGGAGCGGCCGGTTCGGGAACGCGAACCTGGGCAGGTGCCTCTGTCGCCGGGGGCGTCAACTCGCGTCGCAGTCTAACGCGAACGTCCTTGTTCTCGAGCTCGAAGTCGGTAAACCCGTACTCGGATATCAGCTCGACCAGCTCGCGCAACTCTTCCATGTTCACGGAATGATCAAGCGGTCGACCCGGAGCGTTATGCCTTCTACGTCCGCCACGATTGCGGTCGCGCGAACGCTGTTCGCCCGCGGCAGACTTGTCTGCCGTCTCATCAGTTGCGACTTTTTTAGTTTCCTGATCGCTCATTCTGCGTTGGCTCCATAAAGGCTGATCATATCGATGGCCGTCGAGGTTGGCCCCACATAACGAAGAGCCTCATACCGCACGGTGACATTGGCGCGCCGACGGTAAATTGAGGCTCTTAAGTCGGCTGTGCGCGCATCACTAACTCAAACCGAGTTGTCCGCGCGCCGCTCGATACGGTGGCGTTGTTTGCCCTTACTCCTTTGAATCCTGCTCTTCAGCGGTCGCTTCCGTTTTCCTGGATCGGCGACCACCTGTCGGCTTGTTATCTTCCAACACGTCATCTACCGGTTCTTCACCGGATCCGCGGGCCTCGGTTGTCTCGGGCTTTTCGAAAGTCCTGTCAGGCTTATCTCGCCCGGCTTTACGACCGCCCTCGGCCGCCTTCGATTGGCTCGCCCTGGCGGTCTTCTTTTTGCCGGCCGTGCCATGCTTGGCCCGTTTAGCCGCATTCTCAATCGCGAGACGCTCTTTCGGATTATCGACCAATTCGATAATGGCTAATTCTGCGTTATCGCCCTCGCGCCATCCCAGCTTGATGATCCGCGTGTAGCCGCCCGGACGATCTTTAAAGCGCTCGCCAAGTTCGTCAAAGAGGCGCTTAACCGCAGCCACGCCCGCTGTTCGCGGCGCTCGTGCTTGTCCGCGCTTTCCGCTCGAAACCGCCTGTTGACGATTACCTGCGTGAAAGAAACCGGCCGCCTGACGACGCAGGTGAACAGCCTGAATCGCTATGTTGTCGCCTTCAAGATGCTGAGCGCGACACGAAAGTGTAATAGCGCGCTCGACAAACGGACGCAGCTCCTTCGCCTTCGGCAGCGTGGTGATGATGCGCTCGTCCTGTGCGTTGATAAGTGACGTAGCGAGGTTGCGGAGCATGGACATGCGATGTTCGCTCGTGCGTCCCAGCTTACGATGTGCCTTTAGGTGTCTCATAAAAATAGATGTTAGCGGTCAGGTGTTAGATGTTAGAGCGAAAAACTAGCATCTAACATCCAGAATCCGGCACCTGCCTTTTTAGTCTTCTTCGTCTACGTCTTCGTAATCGCTAAGATCGCCATCGCGACCGCCTGTTCCCGGGATCGGATTGCCCTGTTCGTCGAACTCCATGCCGAAGTCGAGTCCCATTCCGTTCAGGATGTCTTTGATTTCGTTCAAAGACTTCTTGCCAAAGTTCTTGGTCGCCAGCATCTCGCGCTCGCTACGCTGCACCAGGTCGCGAATCGAACGGATGTCGGCGTTCTTCAGGCAGTTGTATGAACGAACCGACAATTCGAGTTCGTCAACCGACTTGTCCAGAACGTCATTTCGCGGAAGCGGTGGTCGTTCGAGGTTCGCATACGCGTAGTCGTCCGTGTCCTCTTCAAAGTTGATGAAGATCGACATGTGATCCTTGATCAGCTTCGCCGCGAGACCGATCGCATCGTCCGGCTTCACCGAACCGTCGGTCCAAACCTCGATGGTCAGTTTGTCGAACTCGGTGTTCTGCCCTAAACGAGCAGCTTCAACCGTGTAGTTGACCTTCTTCACCGGAGTATGAACCGAATCGATCGGGATGTATCCGAGGCTCAAGTCTTCGTCAAAATTTCGGTCGGCAGAAACGTATCCGCGACCGCGCTTGAGGCGCATCTCGATATTCAAAGATCCGCCGTCGCCGACCGTCGCGATGTGCACGTTCGGATCCAGCACTTCGACATCAGCGTCAGCTTCGATATCGCCCGACGAGACTTCGCCCGCACCTTCTTTGCGAATCGTCAACGTCTTCGGTTCGTTACCGTGAAGTTTGAACGGAACCTGCTTCAAATTCAGAATTACGTCGGTTGCATCTTCAACCACTCCATTGATGGATGAAAACTCGTGTTCCACGCCTTCAATTTTAACCGCCGTGATGGCCGCTCCTTCGATCGAAGAAAGCAGCGCGCGGCGCAGGCTATTGCCCATTGTAGTTCCGAAGCCACGCTCGAACGGCTGGGCCGAAAAGCGTCCGAACCTCTCGGTCATCGTCTCTGCATCAGCCGCGAGTCTGCGCGGCATTTGAAACCCGGTCCAGAGATTATTTTGATCCATAGCCATAATTTTTCTTCTTTAGAAGTGAATCCCCAAAATGCACATAGCCCTGAAAGCGAAGGCGCCAAAAGAGGCAGGCCTTCGCTCACAGAGAGGCTATTCGCTTACTTGCTATAAAGTTCGACAATCAGTTGCTCGTTGATCGAGCGGTCGACGTCGGCACGCGTCGGGAGGCTCGCAACTCGAGCACTCATCTCCGCGCCGTCCGCAGGAGCGATCCAGGATGGACGTCCGCGTCCGGCAGCCGTTTGCCACGCGCCTTCGACGTGTGGATTCTTGCGGCTGGCTTCCTTGATGCTGATGACGTCACCCGCTTTCACCTGGAAAGAAGGGATATCAACCTTGCGTCCGTTTACCTCTACGTGACCGTGATTTACGAGCTGGCGCGCCTGGCGTCTCGAAGTCGAAAAGCCGGCGCGATAGACAGCGTTATCCAGACGTCGCTCGAGAAGGAACAACAGGTTTTCGCCCGTGATGCCTTTTTGGCGCGCTGCTTTCTCGAAGTAGTTTCGAAACTGTCCTTCGAGTACAAAATAGATTCGTTTGACTTTCTGCTTTTCACGCAACTGCTGACCGTAGCCAACCAGCGCCTTACCACGACGCATTGAGTTGCCGTGTTGTCCGGGCGGCTGAGTGCCACGCTTTTCGATTGGACATGAGGGCTTGTAACAACGATCACCTTTGAGGAAAAGTTTTGCACCTTCACGGCGGCACAAACGGCACACCGCATCTCTATACCTAGCCACTTATTTTCTTGCCTCCAGTCTAAATTACTAGACGGAAAAGTTTACAGGACGCTCGCTTCGGAGCTGCCCCTTCATCCTTTGGTTGATAAAGCGGTTTTGGGTTTTAGGCCTTTGGTCTTTGCATGTTCAGTAACAGTTCTGACCATTCGTAATACATGCAAAAACCAAAGACCTAAAACCAAAGACCAAAAACTAAACTCTACGACGCTTCGGCGGACGACATCCGTTGTGTGGGATCGGCGTTGTATCGCGAATCACCGTCACACGAATTCCCGCATTATTAATCGCTCGGATTGCAGATTCGCGTCCGCCGCCCGGCCCTTTCACGCGAACTTCGCACTGCTGCATTCCTGCATCCTTGGCTTTGTTCGCTGCCTCGTACGCGGCCTGCTGCGCTGCGAAGGGAGTTCCCTTGCGCGATCCGCGAAAACCGCGAGCACCGGACGAAGATTGAGAGATCAAGTTACCTTCCAAGTCGGTGATCGAAATCAACGTGTTGTTGAACGACGCCGCGATATATGCGATTCCGACCGGAATGTTCTTCTTCTCTTTCTTGCGAAAGACCTTCTTTTTTCCACCTGCTGCTTTTGCCATAAATTTCCAGTTGTTAGATGTCGGATGTCAGATGTTAGTTAGAAGCCAAAAGACTGACATCTAACATCTGGCATCTGCGCTCTACTTCTTACCCGGCGCCTTCTTCTTGGCGATGGTAGCGCGGCGCGGTCCCTTACGAGTGCGCGCGTTTGTGTGCGTGCGCTGTCCTCGAACAGGCAGGCCACGACGATGGCGAAGTCCACGATAAGCGCCGATGTCCATCAAACGTTTGATGTCCATCTGAACTCGTTTGCGCAGATCGCCTTCGATCTCACCATCGCGATCAAGGATCGCACGAATGCGTCCGAGCTCGTCTTCGTTCAGATCCCGCACGCGTGAATCGACGCTAACCTGCGCTTCCGTCAGAATCGACGTAGCGCGCGAGCGTCCAATTCCGTAAATGTATGTGAGACCAATCTGTGCGCGCTTATTCGGCGGCAGGTCTACTCCAGCTACACGAGCCATAATTTCACTATTGCGGATTTGGGACTGCGGATCGCGGAATCATTCGTACAAAATCCGCTATCCGAAATCGGAAATCCGAAATCCTTTCATCCTTGTCGCTGTTTGTGTTTTGGATTCGTGCAGATCACCCTGACCACGCCTTTGCGGTGGATTACCTTGCAGTTATCACACATCTTCTTGACCGAAGCCCGTACTTTCATTTTTAGCAGCCCTCGCCCCTTAAATCAGCCATTCCCCGGCTTTTATTTATAGCGATAAGTGATTCGACCACGATTCAAATCGTAAGGCGACAATTCAACCAGAACGCGATCGCCAGGGAGGATTCGTATGAAATGCTTACGCATTTTCCCTGAAATATGAGCCAAAACCTGGTGCTGATTGTCTTCCAGCGCGACACGAAACATGGCGTTTGGCAGGGTCTCCAGGACCGTCGCCATTACCTCTATCGCTTCTTCCTTCGCCATAGATATATAGCGGTGAATTTGCCTTCGCCGACAAACTGCGCATGGTACCATGCGCATTCCCTTTTGCCAAGCCGACGAGCTATTACCATACGCTCTGTTAACTATTTACGCGCCCTGGAACAGTTTACGGTCTCCCTTCCGACGATCCCTGGCTTCAGACACTCGCGGCTTCGAACTGTTCCTGCTTACTCCGCTTTTCAACCTGTGTTAGAACCTGCGGGCCCTCTTCCGTGACCGCAATTGTGTGTTCGCTATGCGCGCTTGGCCGCCCGTCAAGCGTTACTACCGTCCACCCGTCTCCCAGCACCTTGGTCTGATGCGTGCCCAGGTTGATCATCGGTTCGACGGCGAAAACGTAGCCGTTCTTGATCTTCACGCCTTTGCCGGGAGTGCCGAAATTCGGAATCTGCGGGTCTTCGTGCATTTTCCGACCGATTCCGTGGCCAACGTATTCGCGCACGACCGAATAGCCATTCTTCTCGGCGTGCTCCTGGACGGCCCATCCAATGTCGCCCAAATTCTTTCCCGCTCGACACTGTTCTATCGCGCGCTCAAGACATTCATCAGTGATGCGGATCAACTTCAGCAACTCTTCGCTGACCTGTCCAACGGGAATTGTGGTGGCCGTGTCGCCAACAAAACCTTCCAGCGTGGCTCCCAAATCCATCGAAAAAATATCGCCGTCCTGCAGCGGCTTATCCGAAGGGAACCCGTGCACTACCTGCTCGTTGACAGAAGCGCAGATGGAGTACGGAAAGCCGTGATAACCCTTGAACGTCGGCAGAGCGCCGCCGTCGCGAATCATCTTTTCGGCCGCACGATCCAGGTCCATGGTCGTGATTCCGGGCTTGACCATGCCTCGCAGCACTTCACGGATCTGTCCGATCAGACGCCCGGCGGCGCGCATCTTTTCTAATTCTCTTTTGGACTTTCCGATGATCATTTCGCAAATAGCTCAAGCTGAGACAGGCTGGTTAAGCTGTCGTTCGCGCGTCGTTTTTCAAGACAAGTTTTTCGATGTCGCCATAAATCGATTCGACTTCGCGCGTGCCGTCGACTCGTTGCAAACGTCCGGACGCGTCGTAGAAATCGAGTATTGGCCGAGTCTGTTGTTCGTAGGTGTTGAGTCGCACTCGGATCTTGTCCGCTTGATCGTCGCTTCGGTGAATCAGCTCGGCTTCAGGATGCAAGTCACAAACATTGTCGGTCTTCGGTGGCTTGAAATATACGTTGTAAATCTCGCCACAAACCGAACACGACCGGCGACCCGTAGCTCGCTTCTCCAACTGGTCCGACGGAACGTCAATCAGAATCGCAGAAAGATCGTGGCCCTGTTCGCGAGCCAGCTTGTCCAGCATCTCAGCTTGAACTGTTGTTCGCGGAAACCCATCGAGGATATAGCCATTGCGACAGTCATCGCGTTCGGTGCGTTCCTTTACCACCCGTATGACCAGCTCATCTGAAATCAGTTTTCCGGAAGACTGAACCTCGCGAACTTCCGTTGCGAGCGGCGTCTCTTCACGCGCCAATGCCCGAAAGATATCGCCGGTTGAAATCTGCGGCAGATTGAGGCGTTCCTGTAAAAGACGCGCCTGGGTTCCTTTACCAGCCCCCGGCGCGCCCATTAAGACGATGATCTTCGACATACAAACAGTGGTCGGTGGTCAGAGGTCAGGGGTCAGGGGTCAGTAAGTTGCAGTTGGTTCTGATCACGGATCACAAAATCACTGACCACTGACCACTGTCTTTACGCTCGTCGTCCTCGCAGGCGGCTTCCTGAACCGAGGAATCCCTCGTAGTTTCGCATCACCAGCTGGGCTTCGATTTGGGACACGGTATCCATCGCAACGCCGACCAGAATCAACAAACTGGTGCCGCCAAAATAGAACTGATAACCCATGCCATCCGGAATCCAGGTCAATCCCGGAGTACTGCTGACAAACGAATCCAACCATGGGCCGATGAAAGGCAGCCGTCCGACCTTAAATCCGCTGAGCATGATCTGCGGCAAGAGTGCGACCAGGGCCAGATACACCGCGCCCACCGTGGTCAGCCGCGTCATGATCGTGTTTAGAAACTCAGCCGTCGCGCGTCCCGGTCGAATGCCCGGCATAAACCCACCGTGCTTGCGCAGGTTATCCGCTACTTCTTCCACATTGAACACGATCGAAATGTAGAAGAAGGTAAAGATTATGATCAGCGAGATAAACACTACTTCATAGTACGGATCGCCGCCGTGAAAAACAGCGAAGAAGCCGTGGACCTTAGACCACCACGAATTGGGATTGGCCGGATCGGCGGGAAAAGCGGAGAACAGCGTCTGCGGCATCGCCAGCACGCTGGATGCGAAGATGACAGGGATAACGCCGCCCATATTCACCTTTAACGGCATCGTAGTTTGCTGGCCGCCGACGATCTGTCGCCCGACGTGCCGCTTGGCATAACTGACCGCGATCTTGCGACGGCCCGATTCCACGAAGACCACAAACGCGATCAGCGCGAGCAACGCAGCCACCAGCGCAATAACACCTACGGTCTGAAGCGCGTCACCACTACGGACACGTTCGAAAACCTGCATAACGCCATTCGGCAAACCGATGATGATTCCCGCGAAAATCAGCAACGAAATTCCGTTACCGATACCGCGCTCGGTTATCTGCTCGCCCAGCCACATCACGAAGATCGTGCCAGTGGTCAGCGTCAGCACGGTAGTAAGCAGCGCCGGCCATGTGTTCGGCAACACCTGATTGACCTGCAGCCAGTGCGCGACGAACGTCGTCTGCACCATCGCCAGGCCGACCGTCAGGTAGCGCGTCCATTGATTGATTTTCTGACGACCCATCTCGCCTTCTTCCTGAAGCTTCTTCAGTTGAGGCGAAACCACGGTCATCAACTGCAGGATGATCGAGGCGGTAATGTACGGAGTTACACCAAGTGCGAATATCGAAATTGTTCGAAAATTGCCGCCCGAGAAAAGGTCCAGCACGCCGAGCAGGGTGCTGCTGACCTCGCCCCAAACGCGTTCCAACTGTGCCTTATCGATGCCCGGTGATCCTACGTGAGCGCCCAGGCGATAAACAATCAGCAGTCCCAGCGTAAACAAAATACGCTTGCGCAGGTCCGGGACCTGAAACATGTTGCGAATGGCGGCGAAAAACTTTTCCATACCCGTACCTTTTCTAACTTCGGAGATTTTCTTTCAAGATTCGGAGCAAAGTATGCAGCAAGCCAGAACTGGAAAGCAAAAGAGCAGCAAACTAAAAGCAGAAAGCAATCCGTTCGGCTCGCTGCGTTCTGTTTGCTGCCTGCTAAGACATGCTTAAGCGGCTTCCGCCGGATACTTCTGGATTTGTGTGGCCGAACCGCCGGCGCGCTCGATCTTCTCTTTGGCGCTCTTGGTAAAACGATGCGCGGAAATCTTGAGAGCCTTGGAAATGTCGCCGGTTCCCAGCACCACCACGTCTCGTTTCGCTTTCTTAATCAAACCACGTTCGTGCAGCAATTCAGGCGTGACCTCTTCACCTGCCTCGAAACTCTTTTCCAGCGCGCCGAGACTAACCTCGATCCATACCTTCTTAAAAATATTCGTAAAGCCGCGCTTGGGCAGCCGGCGGTGAAGCGGCATCTGGCCGCCTTCGAAACCGATTTTCGACGAATAGCCCGAGCGGGACTTTTGTCCCTTGTTGCCGCGGCCGGCCGTCTTACCCAAACCCGATCCGGGACCACGTCCGACACGCTTTTTCTTGTGGGTCGAGCCCTGCGGTGCGCGTAAGTTATTAAGACCGATTGCCATTTTTAACCTCGTAAATAGTGAATGGTAAATAGTAAATGGTTACGTCTATTCACCATTTACCATTTACGATTTACTCGTCTCTATTCCACGATTCGCAAGAGATGCGGCACTTTTTGCACGAAGCCTCGAGTCGCAGGCGAATCCGTTCGCTCCACGATCTGGTTCAGCTTCGTCAATCCCAAACTCTTGACGATCTGCTTATGCTTTTTCGGCGCGGCGATAAAGCTTCTGTAATACTGAATGCGAAGCTTCCCGCCAGCCTGTTCTTTAGTTTGCTTAGCCATCTCTAAACCTCAGTGACAAGTGACAAGTGACAAGTGACGAGCGTGAACAAGCATTAACTTGTCACTTTTCACTGTTCACTGCTTTTAAAGCTCTTCCACCTGCTTACCACGCAACCGTGCCAGTTCCATCGGGTCCTTCATCTTCACCAGACCGTCGAAGGTCGCGCGCACAACATTGTGCGGGTTGTTGGAGCCCAGCACTTTGGTACGAACGTCGTGGACTCCGGCTGCCTGCATGATTGCTCGGACAGCGCCACCGGCGATTACACCAGTTCCTTCGGAAGCCGGTTTCATCAGGACTCGGCCGGCTCCGTACTTACCGATCAACTGGTGCGGCAACGTGTTGTTGATAAGAGGTACACGAATCAAGTTCTTCTTCGCCGCTTCAATCCCCTTCTTAATCGCCAAAGGAACTTCGCGGGCTTTGCCGGTTCCGAATCCCACGTGACCCGATTCATCTCCGATCACAACGAGCGCCGCAAACGACAAGTTCTTACCGCCCTTGACTACTTTGGTGACGCGGTTGATGGAGATAACCTGATCCTTAAGATCCAGGCCCTGCGCTAAGATACGATGCTTGGGTTGTCTCATTACTCTTCTCTGTTACCTTCGCCTGCCACTGCTGCGTCCGCAACAGCCGCTGCTTCATCTTTATTTAATCCGGCTTCGCGTGCAGCATCAGTCAGAGCCTTGACCCGACCGTGATACAGATAACCACCGCGATCAAACACTACGCTGCTGATGCCGGCGGCAATGGCTCGCTCGGCGATGGTACGTCCCACGCGTTGCGCCGCTTCTATGTTGCCGCCAGTCCCGCCGCGTAGATCTTTCTCGGTGGTCGAAGCGGAGGCCAGCGTCTTGCGCTGCTCGTCGTCGATCACCTGCGCATAGATATGATTGAGGCTGCGATAAATCGCCAACCGCGGCCGTTCGGTCGTGCCGCTAACCTTTCGGCGGATTCGTCGATGAACCGCCCGGCGTACACCTGCTCTGTTTCTGTTTGCCATTTTAAACCCTCGTAAATAGTAAATAGTGAATGGACGAACCAACCAACACGCTCTATTTACTATTTACCATTCACTATTTACCCGTCTTGCCCGGCTTCAACTTGATCGGCACATCCGCATAGCGAACGCCTTTGCCTTTGTAAGCGTCAGGCTTTCTCAGCTTGTGCATCTCGGCTGCGACCTGGCCCAGCTTCTGTTTATCTATGCCGGTAAGCGTCAGCGTGGTCTGATACTGTTGGATACTCGACTTGGTAGCCATGCGCTCGGCCTTTGCCTCGATACCATCCGGCAAAGAAAACTCGATCGGATGCGAGTAGCCCAGCGAGAAGACGATCCGCTTTCCCTGAACGTCGGCTTTGTAACCAACACCAACAACATCCAGTTGCCTGGTGAATCCTTCGGTCACGCCGAGGATCGCGTTGTTAGCCAA
The DNA here is from genome assembly GCA_963702045.1 of Pyrinomonadaceae bacterium. Lineage (GTDB taxonomy): Bacteria > Acidobacteriota > Blastocatellia > Pyrinomonadales > Pyrinomonadaceae > JACMLC01. The sequence continues at coordinate 174,010 of OY969701.1, read as the reverse complement.
AGCACGAGCCAGCCCGTGAAAAGCCGCCAGATCATCCGAAGTCCGTTCCGCCTGGAGCTGATCACCTTCCAATTTGAAGGAAATCCCCGGCGGGACCGGCGACTTCAGCACGCCCTTCGGTCCTTTAACCTCGAGCACGTCATCGCCAACTTTGACGTCGACGCCCTTGGGGACCGTGATTACTTTCTTTCCTATGCGAGACATAACGTTAACCTTCGATTAAAGGACTCAGAACTCAGGACTCAGAATGGAAGACAGAACAGCTTTTTATCCCGAGTTCTGTGTCCTGCGTTCTGTGTCCTAATAAATTTGTGCCAGCACTTCGCCGCCGATGTTTTCGCGACGCGCAGTCTTGCCGCTCATCAGGCCACGTGAAGTCGAGACGATATTGACCCCGTATCCGCCCAGCACTTTCGGAATCTCCGTCGCGCCCATGTAAACGCGGCGTCCGGGACGCGAGACGCGTTGCAGGTGCGTAATCGAAGAAGTTCCGCGCGCGTCGTACCGCAGAAAAATTCTGATCGTGCGTTTGACGCCCTCGCCTTTTACAACGAAGTTATTGATATAGCCCTCTTCCTTAAGAATGCGGGCAATCTCCAATTTCAATTTCGAGGCCGGAATATCCACACGCGAGTGCTTCGCTGAGATAGCGTTGCGGATGCGTGTAAGCATATCGGCAATGGGATCTGTCATTACTCAACTCCAAGGATGCTAGATGTTCGATGTCAGATTTTAGTTAGAAGCCGAAACCGGCATCTGACATCCAAAATCTGCCATCTGCTCTTTTACCAGCTTGATTTCACGACGCCCGGGATCTGTCCCTGTAACGCCAGTTCGCGGAAGCAAATTCGGCACAAGTTAAACTTGCGCAAATACGCGCGGGGACGTCCGCAACGCTTACAGCGTGTATAGGCGCGTACGGAAAATTTCGGTTTGCGATTCGCTTTCGCAATAAGTGATTTCTTTGCCATAAATATCCAGATGCTAGATGTCGGATGTCAGATGTTGGTCAGTAGTCGAAACCTGACATCCAGCATCTGACATCTCGCTTTACTGTCGAAACGGCATGCCCAAATGCTTGAGCAATGCTCGCGCCTGTTCGTCATTGCGCGCGGTCGTGACGATTGAAATGTTCATACCGCGAGTCTTGTCTACCTTGTTGAAATCAATTTCCGGGAAGATCAACTGCTCGCGAACGCCGAGCGTGTAATTCCCCCGACCGTCGAATGCTTTGGGAGAAACTCCGCGAAAGTCACGAACACGCGGCAATGCGATCGAGACGAGTCGATCGAAGAACTCGTACATTCGTTCGCCGCGAAGCGTGACCATCACGCCGATCGGCATTCCCTGCCGAAGTTTGAACGACGCGATCGATTTTTTCGCTTTCGTAATAACCGGCTTCTGTCCGGTTATTGAGCGAAGCTCGTCCGCCGCGGTGTCCAGGATCTTTGCGTTGGCGATCGCCTCGCCCATGCCCATGTTGACCACGATCTTCTCGAGACGTGGGACTGCCATGGGATTTGTGATCTCAAACTCTTTGGAGATCGCCGGAGCAACCTCTTTTTGATAGCGATCCTTTAATCTGACGTTTGCCATTTCCCTGATCTCACCTTTCGCCTGGGTCTCGCTCCTCTGATCTGAAATTCAAATTTGAGATTTCAAATTCAAATCGCGTTTCCAGGCTCAAATCCTTTGAAAAGCTGTCTACTACTTCTCCAAACTCATTCCGCTGCGGGCCGCCACACGCGTTTTGTTTTTACCGTCAATCTCGTATCGCACACGCGTCGGCTTTCCGGATTGCGGGTCAATCAACTGCACGTTCGAAATATCGATCCACGCTTCTTTGTCGATGATGCCGCCGCCGCGGTTCGATTGCGGGTTAGCGCGCTGGTGCTTCTTGATCATCCCAGCGCCTTCAACCTTAACTTTTCCGTTGGCCGGCGAAACTTCCAGCACACGGCCGCGTTTGTCTTTGTCGCGCCCGGCGATAACGATCACCTGATCGCCCTTCTTAACTCGAGCGCGTTTATTTACTCTGTTCACGTCTATATAACCTCCGGCGCCAACGACACGATCTTCATGTAATTCTTGTCGCGCAGTTCGCGCGCGACCGGTCCGAACACGCGCGTCCCGATCGGCGTTCCATCGTCCTTAATCAACACCGCCGCGTTCTGATCAAATCGGATGTAGGTTCCATCCTTGCGTCGCACCTCTTTACGAGTGCGGACGATCACAGCGTTTTGGACGGTGCCCTTCTTAATCGTTCCGTCGGGCGTGGCTTCTTTCACCGTCACCTTGATGCGATCACCCAGGCTGGCGATCTTTCCGGTCGATCCGCCGATCGGCATGATCATCTCCACACGCCGCGCTCCCGAGTTGTCAGCCACGTCCAGGGACGTTTGCATCTGAATCATTGTTAGCTCACTCCGTTTGGTAAATCGTAAATGGTGAATAGAGGTACGACGACCACTCACGCTCCATTTACTATTGACTATTCACCATTCACTACTTAGCTGCCTTCTGAACAATCTCGACCACGCGCCAGCGCTTTCGCGCGGAAAGCGGACGAGTCTCGACAATGCGCACACGGTCGCCGATGGTGGCTCCGATTTCGTCATGCGCCATAAATTTCGACGTGCGCCGGACATAGCGACGATACTTGGGGTGCTTGACCTTGCGGTCAACGCGCACCACCACGGTCTTTTGCATTTTGTCCGAGGCCACGATGCCGACTTTCTGAGCGCGATTGCCACGCTTGCCTTCTTCGGTACCCGCGGCATTGCCTGCTTGCGAATCCACATTCGGCGCCACTTCGTGCGCCACGGTTTCGCCGGATGTCACCGCGTCCGCAACGGCTGCGTCATCGGTCGTCGGCTTTAAATCTTCCTGATTCTCTTCTGCCATATCATCCTCGGGTAAATGGTAAACGGTAAATAGAAGGACTGGTTCGTCCACTTCACCTATCGCAATTACAATCTGCTTTTCACCATTTACTATTCACCATTTACCATTTACGAACTACGCCGCCGCTTGCTTGCTCTCGCGTTCGCGCATCAGCGTAAAAATTCTCGCCAGCGATTTCTTCTCTTCGCGGATACGTTTGACCGCATCCATTTCTCCCAGGGCCAGTTTGAAGTTCAGACGAAACAGCGACTCTTTCAAGCGCGCCACCTCGTTCTTCAAATCCTCGTCGGAAAGTTCATTCAGTCGGTTAAGCTCTTCACGTCTCTTCATTATTTAGACGGCGCCTCCTTCCTGGTCCTTGCGGCTCACGAATTTCGTTTTGATCGGCAGCTTCTGCGCCGCCAGCCGCATTGCTTCACGCGCTGTGGTTTCGTCAACGCCCTCGATCTCGTACAGAACCCGACCCGGTTTGACCACGGCTACCCAATACTCGGGCGCGCCTTTTCCTTTTCCCATACGGGTTTCAGCCGGCTTCTTCGTGATCGGCTTGTCCGGGAACATGCGGATCCAGATCTTGCCACCGCGTTTGATGTAACGCGTCATGGCGATACGTGCCGCTTCGATCTGGCGATCCGTAATCCACGCGGGCTCAAGCGTCTTTAGCCCGTATTCACCGAAGCTGATCAGGCTGCCGCGGTTCGCGACACCGGTCATGCGTCCCTTCATCTGCTTTCGGTGCTTAACTTTCTTCGGCATCAACATAGTGTTTCGCTCCGCTCAAATCAGATTCTGGATGTTGGATATCAGATGTTAATTTCGCTTCGCTCCTACTAACATCCAGCATCTGACATCTGACATCTGCCCTTATGTTCTTGGCCTACCGCGGTCGCCCCGCTCACCATCTCGTCCCTCGCGTTCGCGGCGTGTGCGCGGTCTGCGCTCGCCACGCTCTCCGCGCGGTTCGTTGATCGGGTCGGTTCCGGTACCGCGCGCCATGGCGGCCTTGGGGTCCAAAATCTCTCCGCGATAAATCCAAACTTTTACGCCGATGACGCCAAAGGTCGTATGCGCTTCGGCCAGGCCGTAGTCCACATCCGCTCGCAACGTGTGAAGCGGAAGCTGTCCCTGCAGCTGCCATTCGCTTCGCGCGATCTCAGCGCCATTCAATCGGCCGGAGACTTTGACCTTGATTCCCTGCGCGCCGAATCGAAGCGATTCTTCGACCGTCTTGCGCATCGCGCGTCGAAATGCAATTCGCTTTTCCAGCTGACCGGCGATCTTCTCGGCCTGCAACTGCGCGTTCAATTCCGGTTTGTGAATCTCCTGAATCGAAACCAGCACCTCGCGTCCGGTCTTGGAAGAAAGGTCGCCTTTCAGCTTGTCGATCTCCGCGCCTTTGCGACCGATGATGATGCCAGGCCGAGAGGTGTAGATGATGATCTTCAAGCGATTGGCGGCGCGCTCGATGTCCACATGCGAGACGCCGGCGCCGGCGAAGCGGTTCTTCAAATCGCGTTTCAGCTTCAAATCTTCGAGCAAGTACTCGCCGAACTGCTTCTTGGCAAACCAATGCGAGTGCCAGTCTTTGTTGTAGCCGAGGCGGAAGCCGTATGGATGAACTTTCTGACCCACTCTTTTTCTCCGTTCAATTCAAAACCAAATCTATTCAGCGCTATCTTCGGTCGCTCCGGTTGTCTCGGCCGGAGCCTCGCTCTTCTTCGACTCGGCGGGTTGCGTTTTCCTGGTCGCAGCCTTCTTACCTTCAGTTTTCGGCGCGGTGCTCTTGGCACGAGGCGCAGCCGCTGCGCCGCCGCGTTTCCGGCTCTTGCTCTCGGCCGGTTTTGCAGCCTTGGCCGCATCCGCTTTCGTCTCGGCCACGGTCGCGGGTTCGTCGCTGGATAAAAGCACGGTCACGTGGCAGAAGTGACGCTGTTCGCGATAAGCGCGTCCCTGTGGCGCCGGGCGCATTCGCCGCCGACCCTTGGTTGGTCCGCGATCGACAAAACAGGCTTTGACCCACAAATCGTCCGGATCAATCGCGATGTTCGCTTTCTCCGCCGCCTCGCTCGCGTTGGCAATGGCCGAACGAACGCACTTCTCAATACTATCGGCCGCGCGTTTGTTGGTGTATTGCAGGATCGCCAAAGCTTTGTTGACGTTCTTGCCGCGAATCATATCTATGACCAGCCGCGCCTTTTGCGCCGACCCTCGTAGATATTTCGCACTGGCTCTCGATTCCATAGCTCACTCCGTTTGCGGTTTTTAGTTTCCAGTTTTCAGTAAAGCCGCTCGCGCTGTTTTGAAACTGAAACCCAGTTCTTAGTTTCGGTTTTAGTTTCAGCCAATGCAGTTGCGCACATCTGAAAACTTAAAACTCAAAACTGAAAACTATTTCTTCGCTACCTTCGATGACTTCTCAGCCTTGGTTCCGGCATGGCCTTTGAACGTGCGGGTGGGGGCGAACTCGCCCAGCTTGTGGCCCACCATGTTCTCCGTCACGTAGATCGGCAGATGCCGTTTGCCGTTGTGAACTCCAAAGGTCAATCCAACCATGTCCGGTGTGATGGTCGAACGACGCGACCAGGTTTTGATCGCGGGCGGACGAGCGCTCCCGGCGCGAATCCGCTCAACAGCCTTCTGGATGCTCTTATCAATGAAAGGGCCTTTTTTTACTGAACGTGCCATTATTTTCTCGCTTCGCTCAAAAAAGAGGTTAGATACCAGATGTCAGATGTTAGTGCGTGGCCTTTACTAACATCTAGCATCCAGCATCTGACATCTACTTGACTCTTCTATCGCGCACGATCATCTTCTGCGTACGCTTGTTACTTCGCGTCTTATATCCACGCGTCGGTTGGCCCCAAGGCGTCACCGGATGGCGTCCGCCGCTCGTCTTGCCTTCACCCCCGCCGTGCGGATGGTCAACCGGATTCATAGCGACACCGCGAACGTGCGGCCGAATGCCTTTCCAACGCGAACGACCCGCCTTACCGAACGAAACGTTTTCGTGCTCGACGTTTCCAACCTGGCCCACAGTCGCTTTGCAAACAACCGGAACTCTGCGAACTTCACCCGACGGCATGCGAAGCTGCGCGTAGTCGCCTTCCTTAGCCACCAACTGCGCGAACGCGCCCGCGCTGCGAGCCATCTGGCCGCCTTTTCCCGGGCGCAGCTCGATGTTATGGATCTGCGTGCCCAGCGGGATGTTCCGAATCGGAAGACTGTTACCCGGCAGGATATCCGCTTCGGGACCGCTCATCACTGTCTTGCCGACTTCAAGTCCGACCGGCGCAACGATGTAGCGCTTCTCGCCGTCAAGATAAGTAATCAAAGCGATGTGCGCCGAGCGATTCGGGTCATACTCGATCTGCGTAACCTTGCCCGGAACGCCATCCTTGTTTCGCTTGAAATCAATGATGCGATAGAAGCGCTTGTGCCCGCCGCCGCGACGTCGAACAGTAATTCGACCGTCGTTGTTGCGACCCGAGATCCGTTTCTTCGGTTCGAGCAGCGACTTCTCAGGCTCCGCGCCCGGCGTCAAATCATCGCGCGTCAAATAAGTCTGGAAACGACGCGCCGGCGATGTAGGTGTAAGTTTCTTTATACCCATATTATTTTGAGAATTAAGAAGTCAGGAGTAAGAAGTCAGAAGAAACGCAGTCGTTCAAATTCTGTCTCCTGACTTCTGTCTTCTGTCTTAAATTGCTTCGCCGTAATCCACCGGCTGTTCACCCTGCTTCAGCGTCACGTAAGCTTTCTTCCAGGAAGGCTTGCGCCCTTCGAATCGACCGCGACGCGCAGTCTTTCCCATGTAGTTAATCGTACGAACCCTGTCTACCTGGACCTGGAAAATTCGTTCGACCGCCGACTTGATCTCAGGTTTGGTCGCGTGCTTATCCACACGGAAGGTCAACAACTGGCGGCCGTCCTGCGATTCTTCTTTGGCCATCAGCGCCTTCTCGGTGATCACCGGCGACTTGATGATGTCCCAAACTGTTCTCATCTTTACGCCGCCTCCTCTTCTTCTGCAGCTTCGTTCTCAGTCGTCGCGGAAGCGCTGTTCTTTCTCTGAACCGGGTCCAGCAGGTTCGACAACTCCTCCGCCGCTTCGCGCGAGAGAACTACTTTTTCGTGGTAGAGAAGATCGTAAATATTCAAGCCGTAACTGCTGACGACCTTGGCGCGTTTCACATTCCGCGCAGAAAGCCACAAATTCACGTTCTCGATCGAATCGACGATCAAAGTCTTGCCATCCAGTCCCAGCGTCGCGAGCGAATCTACAAAGTCTTTCGTCTTCGGCTGGTCAAAGCTGAGCCCTTCGATGACGAACATGTTGCCTTCGCGAACGCGCTCGGAAAGCGCCGAACGCAACGCGCCTTTGCGCATTTTCTTCGGCATGTTGTAAGACCAATCGCGCGGCTGCGGGCCGTGAACGTTGCCGCCACCCTTCCACAGCGGCGAACGAATCGACGCAATTCGCGCGCGTCCCGTTCCCTTCTGCTTCCAGAGCTTCCGGCCTGAACCGGATACGTTTCCGCGGGTCTTCGTGCCGACCGTGCCGGCGCGCGAATTCGCCATAAAGTTACGGACAGCGGCATGGATCAACGCTTCGTTCAGCTCAGCGCCGAACACCACGTCAGACAATTCCAAATCGCCGACCTCTTCGTTCTTTAGATTGCGCACCTTAACGGTAGGCATTTTCTTTAAACTCCAGTGACAAGTGACAAGTGACAAGTGACCGAGTAACCAATCCAGTCACTCGTCACCGGTCACTTTTCACTTCTTTTTCTTTTTAATTATCACCACGCTGCCGGTAGCTCCCGGAACAGCGCCGCGTACCATCAGCAAATTGTTCTCGACATCAACCCGCGCCACCGTCAACCCCTTGATGGTTACGCGCTCGTCGCCCATGTGACCCGATGATCGCGTGCCCTTGATCACCCGCGACGGGTACGCCGACTGTCCGATCGAGCCAGGCGCCCGGACGTTCATCGAACCATGCGATTCCGGTCCGCGGCTAAAGTTGTGACGCTTGACAGTGCCGGCGAAACCACGGCCCTTGGAGCGACCGATGACTTCGATCGCATCGCCGTCGGCGAACTGATCAACCAGCACCTTATCGCCAACGCTCAACGGATCGCCGGATGAATTGTCCAGACGAAATTCCTTGAGCACGCGAGTCGGGGGTGTGCCGCCACCTGTCTTTTCAAAGTGGCCGCGCATTGGTTTGTTGACGTTCTTCAGTTTGACTGGCTTCTCTTCGACCAGGCCAATCTGAACCGCGTCATAACCATCGCGTCCGGCCGCCGATTTGGTTTGAACCACAACGCACGGCCCGGCCTTGATGACAGTCACCGGAGTAACCGTGCCATCAGGCGCAAACAGCTGCGTCATTCCAACTTTTTTACCGATGATTCCGTTGATCATCACAATAACCTCAGTGACAAGTGATTAGTGACAAGTGACAAGCAGCGCGAGTGACTTTCTCGTCACTTGTCACTTTTCACTCTTCACTGCTTTATCTAGCTTTTGCCGAACGCTTTGATTTCGACGTCGACGCCCGCCGGCAGATCCAACTTCATCAGCGCATCCACCGTTTGCGGAGTCGGATCCAGAATGTCCATCAGCCGCTTGTGCGTTCTGATCTCAAACTGCTCACGCGACTTTTTGTCGACGTGCGGCGAGCGCAATACCGTCCACTTGTTTTTCAAAGTGGGAAGCGGAATCGGCCCGGCCACTCGCGCACCAGTGCGCTTTGCCGTCTCAACGATTTCCGATGTGGATTGATCCAACACTCGGTGATCGTAGGCCTTGAGTCTGATTCTGATTTTTTCGTTCAGCATTGATTAGTTCTCAGTTTCTAGTTTTCAGTTTTTAGTTCTGTTATCCAGCCTTTCAAGCTTTCAGGTTTGTTCTGAAAACTAAAAACTGAAAACTAAAAACTGTCTTTACCTATTCCACTACTTCCGAGACCGTGCCGGCTCCCACCGTGCGTCCGCCTTCGCGGATCGCGAAACGCAGTCCCTTTTCCATCGCGATCGGCGCGATCAGCTCGATCTCCATCGCTATGTTGTCGCCCGGCATCACCATCTCCACCCCTTCAGGCAAGTGCGCCACTCCCGTCACGTCCGTCGTGCGGAAGTAGAACTGCGGGCGATATCCGGTGAAGAACGGCGTGTGTCTGCCGCCTTCTTCTTTCGTCAGTACATAAGCCTCGGCCTTGAACTTGGTGTGCGGCGTGATCGAGCCCGGCTTCGAGATCACCTGTCCTCGTTCGATGTCCTTGCGCTCGACTCCGCGCAGGAGCAATCCAACATTGTCTCCCGCCACTCCTTCGTCCAGCAGCTTCTTGAACATCTCGACTCCGGTGCAGACCGTCTGGCGGGTCGGGCGGATGCCTACGATCTCCACCTGCTCGTTCACCTTCACTCGGCCTCGCTCCACTCGTCCGGTCGCAACCGTGCCGCGGCCCTGGATCGTGAAGATGTCTTCCACCGGCATCAGGAACGGCTTCTCGATATCTCGCTCCGGCGTCGGAATGTAGCTGTCCACCGCCGCCATCAGCTCTTCCACCGTCTTCTCCCACTCCGCGTCGCCTTCCAATGCTTTCAAGGCTGATCCCTTGATCACCGGAATGTCGTCGCCGGGGAATTCGTACGCGCTGAGCAGCTCTCGTACTTCCAGTTCCACCAGCTCCAGCAGCTCGGCATCATCCACCGCGTCCGCTTTGTTCATGAACACGACCATGGCCGGGACGCCCACCTGACGGGCCAGCAGAATGTGCTCGCGCGTCTGCGGCATCGGTCCGTCCGTGGCGGCCACCACCAGGATGGCTCCGTCCATCTGCGCCGCTCCCGTGATCATGTTCTTGACATAATCTGCGTGGCCCGGGCAGTCCACGTGCGCGTAGTGACGGTTGGCCGTCTCGTACTCCACGTGCGCCGTCGCGATGGTGATTCCTCTGGCCTTCTCTTCCGGCGCGTTATCAATCGAATCAAACGCTCGCACCGCGATCTTCGGGTTGTTCTTCGCCAGCACCTTTGTGATCGCTGCCGTCAACGTCGTCTTCCCGTGATCTACGTGTCCGATCGTCCCGATGTTGACGTGCGGTTTGGATCTGTCGAACTTTTCCTTGCTCATCTTTTGTTCAATCGCTCCTTAATAGAAGAGTCATCAGTAATGAGGATGGGTGATGAGAAAAAGCCTCTTTCTTATCACCAGTCACTAATCACTTATTTAGCTACTCCCTGAACTTTAGCAATCACTTCTTCGGCAACGTTCTTGGGCGCCTGGTCATAGCGCTCGAAGTGCATCGTCGAAGTCGCGCGTCCCTGTGTCGCGCTTCTGAGATCGGTTGTATAACCAAACATCTCAGACAGCGGAACAAACGCGGTGATGACCTGCGCTCCACCCGGGCGGGCTTCCATCTTTTCGATGTGTCCGCGGCGGCGGTTCAAGTCACCGTTGACCGCACCCATGTACTCTTCAGGCGTCACAACCTCGACGCGCATGATTGGCTCGAGCAGGACCGGCTTCGCCTTTTTCAAAGCATCCTGGAAAGCCAGCGAACCCGCGATCGTAAACGAGCGCTCGTCCGAGTCGACTTCGTGATACGAACCGAAAACAAGGCGTATCTTGATATCAACCAGTTCGTAACCCGCCAGGAAGCCACGTTCCATGGCGTCCTTGACGCCCTGTTCGACCGGCTTGATGTATTCCTTCGGAATCGCGCCGCCGGTAATCTTGTTCTCGAAGACAAAGCCTTCGCCCGGAGCCGGTTCGATCTCGAGTTCGACGTGTCCGTACTGACCGCGCCCACCCGTCTGCTTCTTGAATACCTCTTTGCCGGGTGCCGGCTGCGTAATCGTTTCACGATACGCGACCTGCGGCTTGCCGACGTTGGCCTCAACGCCGAACTCGCGTTTCATGCGGTCGACGATGATCTCGAGGTGCAGCTCGCCCATGCCCGCGATGATCGTCTGGCCGGTTTCATGATCGGTCGATACGTTGAATGACGGATCTTCTTGCGCAAGACGGCTTAAGGCGATTCCGAGCTTGTCCTGGTCGGCACGAGTCTTCGGCTCGACCGCGACACGAATAACCGGTGCCGGGAATTCCATTGCTTCAAGCACGATCGGCTTGTTGTCGTCACAGACGGTGTCGCCGGTAGTTACCTGCTTCATTCCGCCGATGGCGATGATCTCGCCTGCGCTCGCCTCGTCGATATCCTCACGTTTGTTGGCGTGCATCCGCATCAATCGACCAACGCGTTCCTTGTTGTCTTTGGTCGGATTGTAGGCGTAGGAACCGGCTTTAATGGTTCCCGAATAGATTCGAACAAACGAAAGCTGGCCGAGATGCTTGTCCGCCATGATCTTGAAAACAAGACCTGAGAACGGCGCTGATGACTCAGCCGGACGTTTCTCAATTTCGCCGTTGCGCGGATTGAGGCCTTCAACCGGCGGAATATCCAGCGGGCTCGGCAAATAATCGATGACCGCATCAAGCAGAGTCTGGACGCCCTTGTTTTTAAAAGCAGAACCGGTAACGACCGGAACCAGTTTCAATTCCAGCGTTCCCTTGCGAAGCGCGGCGCGAATCTCGGCTTCGGTGATGCTCGCACCCTCGTCTTCGAGGTACTTCATCATCAAATTTTCATCGACGTCGGCGACGGCTTCAATCAGTTTGTGTCGCGCTTCGTTGGCTTCTTCCAACAAATCCGCTGGAATATCCGCGATTTCGTACTCGGCACCTTTGGACTCGTCATTCCAGACAAGACCCTTCATCGTGATCAGATCGATAACTCCCTTGAACTGGTCTTCAAGGCCGATCGGAATCTGAATCGCAACGGGATTTGCGCCGAGACGCGAAATGATGGAATCGAACGAACGCTGAAACGACGCGCCGGCGCGGTCGAGTTTATTGATAAAGCAGATACGCGGAACGCCGTACTTGTCGGCCTGGCGCCAAACGGTTTCGGATTGCGGCTCAACGCCGGCGACGCCGTCAAAAACTGCAACTGCTCCGTCCAGAACACGCAGGCTTCGTTCGACTTCCATTGTGAAGTCAACGTGGCCGGGCGTATCGATGATATTGATTCTGTGTTCGACGTTATTACGTTTCCAAAAGCAGGTGGTAGCGGCGGACGTAATCGTGATGCCGCGCTCCTGTTCCTGCTCCATCCAGTCCATCGTCGCAGTGCCTTCGTGCACTTCGCCTATCTTGTGCGACACGCCGGTGTAATACAGGACGCGCTCGGTCGTCGTAGTCTTGCCGGCATCGATGTGCGCCATGATGCCGATGTTTCTGAATTTGCTTAGATCGTACTTAGCCATAACCAAACCCTAGAAGTCAGGAGTCAGAAGTAAGAAGTAAGAAGTAAGAAGTAAGAAGACAGAAGGACTAACATTCCGCGTTTTCATTCTGTCTCCTGTCTCCTGTCCTACCACTTATAATGCGCAAACGCCTTGTTGGCATCGGCCATGCGATGCGTATCTTCTTTCTTCTTAACTGCATTGCCGCGGTTGTTTGCCGCGTCCAGCAGCTCGCCGGCCAACCGGTCGGTCATTGTCTTCTCGCCGCGACCACGCGCGTATTGAACAATCCAACGAATAGCCAACGCGCCTCGACGTTCCTGGTGGACTTCAATCGGCACCTGATAAGTCGAACCGCCTACGCGACGCGATTTAACTTCGACCGTTGGTCGGACGTTGTCGATTGCGCGTTTGAAGACCTTCAGCGGTTCGTCGCCCGCTTTATCGCCGATCTGCGTCAACGCACTGTAGAAAATCGTCTCTGCCGTGGACTTCTTTCCGCCCAACATGATTCCGTTGATGAACTTCGTCACCAGCGGACTGTTGTAAACCGGGTCCGGCAAAACTTCGCGTCTTTCTGCAACTCTTCGTCTTGGCATAAAATTAGTTTTAAGTTCTTAGTTTTCGGTTTTTAGTTGGTTGAGTTTGTTCAGGAGATCCAGTTCTCTGAAAACTCAAAACCAAATAACTGCCACCGCATCTTCTATCTTCAGTTTTCAGCTCGTTGAGTTGCTTCAGACGCGCTAGCTTTATCTGAAAACTCAAAACTGAAAACTAAAAACTATTTTTTCCCGCCTGCCGCGCCGGCTTTCGGACGCTTGGCTCCGTATTTGGATCGGCTCTGTTTCCGGTCCGAAACTCCAACCGAATCCAGGGTGCCGCGAATAACGTGGTAGCGCACTCCCGGCAAATCCTTTACACGACCGCCGCGAATCAGCACGATCGAGTGTTCCTGCAGGTTGTGACCGACGCCCGGAATGTAGGTCGTGACCTCGATCCCGTTGGTCAAACGAACGCGAGCCACTTTACGCAAAGCCGAATTCGGTTTCTTGGGGGTCTGCGTGTAAACGCGCGTGCACACGCCGCGACGCTGCGGTGACTCCTGAAGTGCGGGACTGGCCGTCTTGTACTTGACGGCCTGGCGACCCTTGCGAACAAGCTGATTTATAGTTGGCACTGCTGGTGATCCTCTTTACCGACGCTTAAACAGTCCGAACGCGCTCGGTTACTTTAGAGCGCAAAAAGGGGCGTCGCCTGCCTCTTTCCGAAACTTGTTCGGCAGTCAGCGCAGGGGGCTGCCCTGTAACCTGAATTTTTTGTTGAGGGATGTTCTGAAACTAAAGGATGTGGATCGTGGCTTCCCCCGAAGCCGAAACTTTTCTGTGGCGTCGCATTAAATTAGACGAGCAGGCTGGTAAAAGCCATGATCGCGTGCCAGGCGCTGGAGCGATTTTCCTTAAGAAAAACCGAGGCGCTGGCCTTTACGCCACAATATTTGTCAACGGTTGCCGCTCACAGCTACAACCGAGCAACGCCTCCACACCGACAGAACCACTACGAGCGTTGCATTGTCTACTTCAGACTGTCAGTCCGAAACGAGAGACTATAAAGATTGGGCACAATCATGTCAAGCGAGGTCGGGGGCTAGGGCGAAACGACGCGATCATAGACCGGAGATAGAGCTTCTAGCTTCTTCCACCAGTTTTTTCCCCATGTCCGGAATAGTTGTCGGTATTTCATTTGATGCGATCCTGGCGGAAAGCAGAAAGAGCGCTTCAGTTGTGACCTGAGCGAAAAATCATAGCGGCAAATAGCGGATGATATTCACCCAATCATCGTTCCCGCTACAGGTTATCATCAACTCCAAGTCTTCAATCACTCGATTAAGAGCTAGCTTGCGCGACACGACAAAGAGTCCCGCCAGACTTTCTCCTTTCCTCACCAAATCAGTCGCAAACGCAGGCATGGTTCTACGATCGTGTGTAACGATGATGCGTCGTGCCTGCGCCGCCCAACGCAATAATTCGGGATCGGCCGCTTCACTCATTCCGATTTCAATAGCCGTCACTGCATCAAGCTGCGGAATACGGCGTATCAATCCACGCAAGATGTCGTGGTCAAGGTTTTGGTCTATTAATAAACGCAACATCAATTTACCTTCCAAGAAAACCTCACCCTAGGATTGCTCGGCGTTGCCCTTCAAGCAGCCTCATTTATACCCAAGCCTCTGGACGTCTGTCACGCTTTTATTTATGATGTATTTATGATGGCACATAGAAGACGAGATTTTGATACGTTACTTCAAAGAGATGCGGCGACACTTGAGCGACCTGTTGCAATTCAACCCTATTATTCTCCTAACAAATTCAGAATCAAAGACGGGAAAATAATCATCGCTCAAGAGGCCGAAAGAAATGTATTAATCACCCCTTCAAAAGGCATGTTAGAGGGATTTGTCGCCCTAGCTACTGCCGATGACGCGAAATACTTGAGCTACGCCTGCAATTGGGGGCTTTTAGAACTCTGCGAAGAACACTTCATGCCCACCAGCCACAACTACAATTGCAAGCCAGTTGTTCCATTTCGTACAACCGTTTTGGGACCTACGGATAAAGCAGCTAAGCAACATCGCAAAGTGTTGCTCTCTGAAGGCGAGCCAATTTGGATTTGGAGAGATTACGCGGCCTTTGCCAGCGCTATCCTGAATATCGCCGCGAGATTACACGAAGGAGAGATTGGCCGCGACGAGGATTGGAAGACACTACATGGTGACGCAGGGTTTTTGGGGTGGGACTACGCGGCAGAAAGACGTAAGCGCAAGAGATTCCCTGACATTGATTTCGAAAGAGTCTTGATTGCAGACGGAGTGAATTTCTGGCTTGAATGTGGAGGGGTTAGACCCAAAGTCACTTGGAAGGCGTCAAGGCCTATCATTACGCTTGAATGTCCAAAAGCTTATGGCAAACTGTTTGCGAATCTGGCCCTTCAGCTGATGATGGCCGTCAGCCAAACTGATTCGGTAGCAATCTGCTCAGCTTGCGGACAGTCATACATGCCTAAGCGCCGCCCAAAAACCAGCCAACGACGGTATTGCCCAAATTGTAAAAAGGTTTCTCGCCGCGACGCCTCTGCCGATTATCGCCGACGCAAGAGCAACGCAGGTTAGTGTCAGGCTTCAAGTTCTGATTTGCGAGCCAGCAATCTCGCGCGGAGTTCACTAGAAGTGTTTTGATATTGAGGGTCAGACTCTACTTCATTTTGAATTTGATCGCCTCCTGCTTCTTGCTGCTGCAGATATTCTTCGACCGCTTCCCGGTGATTGAGATAGTAGGCGATGGCGGCGTAAACGTCTGCTAGATCAAGAGCAGGAAATTTTTGAGCGATCTGTTCGGCGGAGGCTCCCAGCTTGTAATGATGAACAACTGAATCAAGGCTCACCCGAGTTGCGGCGACGCGAATTGTGCCATCCTCCGTCAGTCTCAACGGCAAAGCTTGATTTGTTTCCAGCGTGGTCATATTTGCATTAGCTCTTATTGGGAAGTTTAATACTTTAGACGGTCAAATTCCAGGTACTAATCCGGGTCAACACAACATGCGCCTGTTGAGTCTACCTCCTTGGCATGTAGATCCTCGCTAGTTCCAGACACAACACTATTTTCCACCGCCCGTCACTACATATTCGACCATGTACCGCCGTAGTTTGTCCCGGCTCTGAGCAAGATATGAAGGGAAGTCCTGTGCTATCCCTTCATCGACCCGAACAAACAGAATGTATGCCTCGAGCAAGCCATCGTCATTGAGCCGTTTCAATTTCGCCAGTGAAGGGCTGAGATTCTTCACCTTCTTATCGCCCGTCACAATCGTTAGTACACTTCGCAAAGCTTCCGCCTCTTCCGTAAGGCTGCGACGATATGTTTTCTCCTGTGGAAATACTTTTGCGAACTTTTCAGTGACCCACGCTTTGCGAGTTGCGCCATACGAAATCCAGGCATAAGAGCCGTCGTCCTTTCCGCCCGTCAACATACTCGCGTCTAAACTGATCTTAACCTCCCCCTTTTCGTCACGTGTCACGTTAGTCGGGACCTCGATTTCAGGATGCGCCAGACCCGTTCCGGTCACTTGTGCCCATTGCGAAATTCCAGCGACGGTAAATCGGTTATAGGGTTCGGTAATGAAAGCCTCTATGTACCGGTCCCGCGCCTGATCGTATTTCTTCTGCTTCATAAAAGGTGTTGCCGAATATCTGTACGCGGTTTCTCTCTTCGGATCGATTACGATGGCCTTTTGATACCAGACCTCGGCCTGCGCGAAATCTCCCAGCTGGGTATGAACGTCGCCTGAAAAAACCGCGGCTTCGTACAAAGCCGGGTCGAGTTCCAGTGCCTTTTGATATTTCTTGAGCGCATCCTCAAGTTTACCCGTTGAGAAAAGCGCCTCCCCTTCTTCCATCAATTTGCTTGCTTCGTTGTTTTTGGAAACGGGCCCGAATGCCGAACCGTCCGGGGCTATACTTTCAATCATCGCGTCGACCAACGGGTCCTGATTGCCCAACTCTTTGGACTTAATAAACGAATTGCGTGCGCGGACCGCTAACGCCTTCTTCCTGGACTCATCTTTTGCAGTAGCTGTCTCTCCCAGGAGTGCAAATCCGAGTTCAAAATGGACCTGCGGGTTGTCAGGCTCTGCTAACACCAGCTTTTCCAACAGCGGCAATGCCTCTGTGTATTTATGCTCCGCAATTAGCTTTTCTACTTTTTGTTTTAACTGCTGAATGTTGTCGCCGTTCTGGCCGTAAGTCGCAGTGGGATGCGAGACAACTGAAAGACAAAAAACGAGCAGCGATAGTTGGAAAGCGACTTTGGCAAATGTGAGTCTAGACAAGAAGTGACTCCTTCAAATAGATTTTCGCTAATACGATGCGCAATTTTTTAATAGAGTTTCTTTACGCGCTCGCAGTAAGAAGGCGTTCGTGAAGATAAGGCAAAAAGGTTTTCGCATTTACCCGACAGGTCAGACTTAACTTCGAGTCAGCTGCCGGTACTTAATTCGATGCGGTTGGTCGGCGGCGGCGCCGAGGCGTTCGCGGCGGTCGGCTTCGTACTCCGAATAGTTCCCTTCGAACCAGACGACTTTACTGTCGCCTTCGAACGCCAGAATGTGCGTCGCGATTCGGTCGAGGAACCAGCGATCGTGGCTAATGACCACCGCGCATCCGGCGAAGTTTTCAAGCGCTTCTTCCAACGCGCGCATCGTGTTTACATCGAGATCGTTGGTCGGCTCGTCGAGCAACAGCACGTTCGCGCCTTCCTTCAACATCTTCGCCAGGTGAACACGATTGCGCTCGCCGCCCGAAAGCATTCCGACTTTCTTCTGCTGATCTGAGCCGGAAAAGTTGAAACGCGAAACGTAAGCGCGCGAGTTCACTTGTCGAGCTCCGAGCTGAACCAAATCGAGCCCATCCGAAATCTCTTCCCAGATCGATTTGTCCGGATTGAGCGTCCGGCTTTGATCGACGTAAGCCAGCGTCACCGTTTCGCCTTTCTTGAAAGAACCGCTATCCGGCGTTTCCTGCTCGGTGATCATTCTGAATAGCGTAGTCTTGCCCGCGCCGTTTGGTCCGATGATCCCAACGATTCCGCCGGGCGGAAGCGCGAACGACATTTTGTCCACCAGCAACCGATCGCCATAAGCTTTGCTGACGTCGTCGGCTTCGATGACAACGTTGCCCAGACGCGGGCCGGGTGGAATGTAGATCTCAAGATCCTGCGAACGCTTTTCGCTTTCCTGACTCAACAGCTCTTCATAAGAACTGATGCGAGCTTTGGATTTCGCGTGGCGTCCCTTTGGCGACATACGAATCCATTCCAGCTCGCGCTGCAGAGTTTTCTGCCGATCGCTCTCGGCCTTCTCTTCTTTGGCCAGCCGCGCCTGTTTTTGCTCGAGCCACGATGAATAGTTTCCCTGCCAGGGAATGCCCGCTCCGCGATCGAGTTCGAGAATCCAGCCGGCCACGTTGTCTAGAAAATAACGATCGTGGGTTACCGCGATCACGGTGCCTTCGTATTTCTGTAGATGCTGTTCCAACCATCCGACCGATTCTGCGTCGAGATGGTTCGTCGGCTCGTCCAGCAAAAGAATGTCCGGCTTTATTAGCAGGAGCCGGCAAAGCGCGACTCGACGCTTTTCTCCGCCCGACAAAATCTTGATCGGCGTATCGCCGGGTGGACAGCGCAACGCGTCCATCGCCATCTCGAGCCGCGAATCCAAATCCCAGGCGTCGATCGCGTCGAGCTTTTCCTGAACTTCACCTTGTCGCTCCAACAACGCTGCCATTTCGTCGTCGGACATTGGGTCTGCGAATTTATTATTGATCTCGTCGTATTCTTTGAGCAGCGCCACCGTGTCGTGGACAGCCTCTTCGACCACTTCGCGGACGGTTTTCGTTTCGTCGAGTTGCGGTTCCTGTTCGAGATAACCGACCGAATAACCAGGCGAGAAAACCACCTCGCCGTTGATCTCGCGATCGACGCCGGCGATGACGCGAAGCAAAGATGATTTGCCGGAGCCGTTCAATCCGAGCACTCCGATCTTGGCGCCGTAGAAAAATGAAAGGTAGATGTCTTTGAGGACGGCACGCTTGTCATAGAACTTGCTGACGCCGACCATTGAGAAGATTATTTTGTTGGGTTCGTTCATGGGGAAGAAGGGTTTTTGGTTTTTGGTTTTTGGTTTTTGGTTTTTGGTTTTTGAGATATGAGATTTTAGATCTTGGATTTCGGTTTGGTTTCGTTTGCTCTTTCTCAGTTGACGGACCCGAGGGAATGCCCCACCCGCTTATCGCGGGTGGTACTGACTCCGTCGGGCCCGTCACTTGAAATAACGTCAGACCGCAAAGACCTACGACGTATGATCCAAGTCCCGAGACCAAAAGCCTAAGGCCGAAAACCTAAAACCCAAAACCTAAAACCCAAAACCGTCCTACTGCGGTACGTACGCCGACGTCACCGGAACATCGCCGCTCGATCCGAACACCGTTGCGAAGAGCCCGCCGTCCGAGCTTCGCAATACATACCAGGCTCCATTCGATGGTCGGAACACCGCCACATCTTCTTTCCCATCTCCATCGAACTCGCCGGGGCTGGGGATATCGGTACTCACTCCCCACTGCAAAGCCAGAAGAGAATTTCCCGCACCGCTTCGAACGATATACCAGGTGCCATCCGACGGTCTGTAGACCGATATGTCGTCGTAGCCGTCACCGTCGTAATCCGCCGGAACCGGTCTGTCGGTGCTCAAGCCGAACTGCAGCGAGCGTATGCCGAGGAACGAACCTACGATGGACCATACTCCGTTGACCGGTTGGTAGGTCGCGATGTCGGTTACGCCGTCTCCATCGTAATCCGCGGGCACTGGTCTATCACCCTGAACTCCGAATGTACTTGTCCGCAATCCGTTGGTCGAGCTCAGGATTATGTACCAAACGTTGTTCGAAGGACGGTAAATGGCTACGTCTGTCTTGTCGTCTCCGTCGTAGTCTCCCTGCACCAATTTGTCCGTAGCTACTCCCCAGAAAACTGCACGCAAAGTATTCGTGCGGCTGTTAAGGATGTACCAAACGCCTTCTGACGGGCGGAAGACGGCCGTGTCTGTTTTGCCATCGCCGTCATAGTCACCGGGGACCGGCACGTCGCCGGACATTCCAAACGGTTGGGCATTGAACACACCCGACGAACTCCTGAGCGAATACCAGACTCCCGTGCTCGGCCGGTAAACTCCAATGTCGGTTTTTGCGTCGCCTTCGAAATCGCTTCTTACCTTTCGCACGGATGTATTTATCTTTGTGAGAAATGCATCCGCCTGGCCGCCCATGTTGGGTTGCAACGCGCCCGGCGTTATGAAGTAGTTTTGGGTTGCTCGACCGGAAACAATTGCGTTGTTGAAATTGTCCGCGGCAATCGTAAAGCCGTAATCGTTGAAACTGCCTCCGAGCAAGGTTGAAAACAGCATCGCTCCGTCGCGGTTAAATTTGGACACAAAAACATCGTCCAACCCGCGTGCGGGTCGCAGCGCGCGTTTGACCGGAAAGTCACCCGAGTTCGACCTTCCAGTCACATAACAATTGCCGGCAGCGTCCGTCGCGACTGCCGATCCTCGCTCAAGATTCAATCCGCCAAGATAAGTCGAGAAGACCAGATCGCTTCCGCTGGCATTCAGTTTCGCTACAAACGCGTCCGGATCTTTCAAAACAGGTTGCACCGCGTTCTTAGTCGGAAAGTTGGCGGATCTGGTAAAGCCGGTGACATAGGCATTGCCACTGGAATCAATCGCCAGGCCGTCCGCGTCGTCAACCAGATTTCCCCCGATATAGGTTGAGTAAAAGATCGAGTTTCCGAGCGGGCTGAATTTCGTAATCACAACTTCGTCCGAGCCGCCGGATTCCGTTTGAAATGCGCCAACCGTAGTCGGGTAGTCGATCGATCCGCTGGTGCCTCCAATATAAATATTGCCCGCTTGGTCCACGGCCGCGGAAGAGAGGATCATCGAATCGGTGAAGGTCCCACCAAAGTAGGTTGAGAACAAAAGCGTATTCGTAGCCAGATTCAACTTGCCCAGAAAAAAGTCCGAACCGCCAGCGTTGTTCGGCTGAATCGCGTTGAACGTAGGAAAGTCCACAGACTGTGTGCTCCCTGCAAACGTCACCACATCTGTCCCCTGGTTCTTGATGAACAAGCAAGCTTCGGCCGACGAGCCGCCCAGGTATGTCGAATAGACCAACGCGCCGGTGCTGGAAAACTTCGCGATGAATCCATCGTTGAAGCCGTTAAGGTTCGACAGTAGCGGCGTCATCAACGGAAAGTTTGTGGACAAAGTGTAGCCCGAAGCAAAGATTTCGTTTGACGGTCCAAGCGAGATGCTAACGATCCGGTCCTCGTCGTTTCCACCGAAATAGCTTGAGTAGAGCAGTGCCGATCCCGACGGATTAAACTTCGTGATAAAGGCATCGTAGATTCCGGCGGGGTTGGGTTGCTGAGGAGACTGGGTGGGAAAATCTCCGGACGGTGTGATACCGGCAACAAATATGTTCCCACTCGGATCCACGGCGAGGGCGAACCCGGCCTCGATGTTAAATAGATCGCTGCCGGCGGAGCCGCCCAGGTAAGTAGAGAAAGTTACAACAGGATCGATCGTAAGCGCTTTGCTCCGATCGTACTCGCCGATCGAGAAGCCAACCTCTTTTTCGTTCTGCGAAACGACGTAGCTGGCCTCGATTACATTCCGTACTCCATCGATCTCCTGGTAGACGATCGGGGCATGTTGTCGCACCACGTGGCTGCCGACCGTTAGATTCAAATCGCCATTCTCGTCAACCTTGATTTGGCTTGTGTTCTCGAACTTCATCTTAATTACGTCCGGATCCACATGCGCCGCCAAATCAAAATCGTACTCGAGCGTGTTCTGGTTTCCGTAATAGATCAGGTCCACGCCTTCATAAACGCCGGTGTATTTCACCTTCTCATAAGTTGGAATTTGCGCCTGCCATTTTTCCGGATCGCTGCCTTTGAAGTAGCTGGTGCGGCCCGGCAGTTCGTTTATCCCTTCCGCCTTCGGATCTACGCGCGCGTCAACCAATTTCATCGTAAGAACGTCGGGCTCTTTGGACAGCCGTTCCCCCTTTTTCGTCATGGTGACGTTAGGCAAGACCAGACGCGATTCCGTGTTGCCGATAAAGAGCGCGCGATTTCCGCTGCGAGAAACGAAACCGACGCTCGAGTCGGCCTGTCCCTGATTGCGCTCGAAGTGCAACGGTATGCGTCCGAAGCTGTCCGCGATCGCTGCCTGATCTTCGACCCCTGGAACCGAGTTGGTGGCCGGCGCTTGATTCGAACCACCCGGCTCGACTGGTTTGCGCAAGCCTGGTCGCAAGTTTAGTAACGACAAACCCGCGGCCGCGACGACGAAAACTACAACGATCCATTTCAGGGTTAGTTTCATGACGAGGGCTCCTTGTTTTCTGGGCAATTTGTACTACTCGCCGATTATCTTGACCAGCACCCGCTTGTCACGGTTGCCGTCAAATTCTCCGTAGAAGATCTGTTCCCATGGGCCAAAGTCGAGCTTTCCACGCGTAACCGCTACCACGACTTCGCGTCCCATGATCTGTCGCTTGTGATGTGCATCGCCATTGTCTTCGCCGGTGCGGTTGTGATGATACGCTTCCGGGCTGGGATCGAACGGCGCCAGCTTTTCCAACCAACGCTTGTAGTCTTCGTGCAATCCCGACTCGTCGTCGTTGATAAAGACGCTGGCCGTGATATGCATGGCGTTCACCAGACACAAGCCTTCCTGGATTCCGCTGGACTCGACTTCGCTGACGATGTCGCGCGTTATGTTGACGAACCCCATCCGCGCGGGGACGCGGAACGTCAGATATCGTGTATGTGAATTCATCGTCTATTGAAAGAGTCGATCGAGCGTAGCCGCCAACCGATATCCGGCCAAAGCAACTGCCGGCTCTGCCACGTTGTACGACTGTTGGCGATAACTTTCTGACGGCTTCTTAAATCGCTTTAGCGACGACGGATAAATTTTAGCTTTAGCCGAACTCAATCCCTCCTGCGCCCATGCGGCGTAATCGCCCTGCTTCATGCGATCCTTAAATTTAGCTTCGGGCTGTCGCTGCATGATCGTCGATGCGATGCGGTTGGCATACGCGATATCGGTTTCGCCCATTCTTCGAGGGATGCTCGAGTTAAGAATGTCGTCCCAAAAACCATGCAGCCGTTTCGCTTCCCCAGGCGGCGTGTTCTGCGGAGTAAGTAGAAACAGGTTTCCGCCCTGATCGCCTTTGGGTTCCAGTTGAGTGACACGAGCACTCGTGTGGAGCGGCTGATGAATGTCGCCGATCAAGTGGGCGATCCACGCCACGTCGACACCACGCTGCGAGGGAGCAACGTTCGAGCTGACTACATCACCCTGAAGAAAGTTCAACCGTTCGACTACATTCGTCGGTTCGGGTTGCAGCTCGGGAACATCGACGGCCATGCCGTTCTGCTGTCTCCAGAAAAAGTTGGTGTAATGCCAATTGGAGTGATGATATTTCTGACGGCGCTCGGGAAACTCTTCGCTTCGCACAACGTCCGGCCAAATGCTGGCGAGCATGAACAGGTCTCGCTGCCGGATGATCAACGGACGCCCGTCATTCGGAAGAAGACTGGCGAGATCCGCATCCGATGGAGCTTGCATCAACAGCGCGATCACTCGCGCCCGCGTCTGCGGCTCCATCTTCTCCCAGGCAATTCGCGCGACGACCTGGTGACCTGTGTAGTTCCAGGCAAACGCCGTGTTCGGTAAAAGCAAAGCGACAGCCATCAAACAGGCTGCGTATAGGTGTCGTCTCATGGGGGGTCCTTTTGGTGAATGGTAAATAGTAAATGGTGAATGGAAATCGCGATCCTGATCCTTACTCTTAGGAATGATAACTGGTCATGGCTTGAAGTAAACAGTACTCAGCAGCGACGGCCTCTTAACCACGATTTACCATTTACCATCTACCATTCACTATTCACCGCTTTCCGCGAGTATACCCTCCGATCAGCGTATACCAGAAGACCCGATTCAGCGTGGCAATGTTTAGACGAGATCGACAAACTTCAGGGACGTTTGAATCAGCGGCCGAAGGTGCTTTTGATCTCCGCAAATGGGCTGTCAAGAGAATGGGAACGGCACAATTCGCGATCTTCAAGGGTTGAAGGTTAGAGAGGGAACGCTGAAAGCGTTGGCTAATTTCAGCCCAGGGTTGCGCTTTGGCAACCCTGGGTCAGGGCAGGGCTCTGAAGATTCTCCGCAACCCTGAAGGGGTTGCGTCGGCGTTCGTTGGTTCGCAGCTCCGGCGCAACTCCTTCAGAGTTGCGCCGGGTTTCTTCCGTGCGTCCTACCCAGGGTTTCAGAGCAAACCCTGGGCTGGAACTAGCGAACGCCTTCGGCGTTACAATGCGAATTTACGGTTTTCAATCCGAATCGGAGTCGCGATGCGAATCGACGCAATGCGAACCGGCGGTTGCAATCCGAACCGGCGGTTGCAATCCGAATCGGCGATTGCAATGCGAATCTGGGCAAGCCACCGGCTGTCCTCATTTAGCGCCGCTGGCTGCTCCCCATTTTGGAACTAACACCTGCTTTGCTACTATTCTGCCGCACGGGCTCCGCCGAGGCTTCCCGAATAAAATTCCTAAAATGCTACACTGATATTTGCTCCCCTCGTTATACTCTGAAATATGCACACAGGCCTTTTCGACCGCGCTTAAGCCAGAAGAGACGTGGTCAGTCAGAAAAATCCTTCGATTATTGAGGTCGCGATGAATCATCAAGAGGTTAAGACATGAAAAACACAACACGCACACGTCGAATCGCCGTCCAGCCGAAGATCGCCGGTTTGGCTGTTTTCACACTAATGCTATTTATTGCCGGCACTGTCCGGGCCGCCAGCCCCGGCGCGGCCGATTTGACTTACGGAAACCGGGGCACAGCGGCTTTCAATAAGGGAAATGTTTTTCAGGAAGCCCGAGCCGTCGCGGTCCAAACCGATGGCAAAGTCGTTTTGGGCGGCTATGTGCGAACGTGCGTCGGGCCAACCTGCACATATGATTTTATGCTGGTCCGATTCAACACGAACGGCACGCTCGACACGGGTTTCGGCACTGACGGCTCAGTGGTCACCGATCACTTCAGCCAGGATGAAAGAATAAGTGCCATGGTCATCCAGCCGGATGGCAAGATCGTGGTTGCCGGAGGCCCGTTTGGAAACGAGTCGTCGGCGACGAACATTCAGGGTTTCAAGGTCTTCCGATATTTGTCGAACGGCACGCTCGATCCCGATTTTGGGAGCGGCGGGCGAGTTTATGAATCGTTCGATGACGTGGGCGGGATACCGATGGCGATGCTGTTGGAACCGGATGGCAAAATTGTTGTTGCCGGTACCGATAACGTCTCGATGCTCTTCGTTGCGCGATTCAACACTAATGGATCGCTTGATTCGGGCTTCGGCACGAGCGGTAGGATTGCATCCAACGTTTATGACGTCGACAGCGTCGCAATGGCGCGGCAGTCGGACGGCAAGATAGTGATTGCGGGAAGCAGTTCTCCGTCGGGCACAACCAAGATCGTTCGTTTCAACTCTGACGGCACTATCGATGGTGGCTACGGGGTTGGCGGATTAGTGACCTCTATTTTCCCGAATAGTTTCGCGCCGACGATCGCAACGCAGACCGACAACAAATTGATTGTAAGCGGCACCTACTCCAATAACAGTTTGCGGACGCCGCCGTTGCGACGATTTAATGAGAACGGCAGTGAAGACTCGAGTCTGGTTCCAAACCACGGTGAAATAATAGCCGGCGCCTGCATTAGCTGCACACAAAGGCCTTCAAAGATTTTGATGCTTGCGGACGGCAGGTTCTACCTGGCCGGTTATAACGCTCGTTTCACCAATGGCCGGAAAACGATTGCTGTCTCGCGTTATTTGAGCAACGGATCGCTGGACATGAGTTACGGATTTCGCGGATCGAGCCAGCTCAGGCATTCGAATACTCCAACGGAAACGACCCTCTGGACAGTACTTGACGCGGCCCTGCAGTCGGACGGGAAAGTCGTCGTAGCGGCTACGGGCGATCTCCCGATTTCTAATTTCGGACAACAACACTATCTTGCGGTGCGGTTGACTTCGACCGTGACCGCACCAAGCACGCGCGGCGATTTCGACGGCGACCGGAAGACGGATTTCGCGGTGTTTCGTCCTTCCAGCCGGTTCTGGTACGTGCTGAGAAGCCTTGACAGCTCGATTTTTTCCGAGCGTTTTGGGGCTGATGGCGACGTGCTCACTCCCGGCGATTACAACTATGACCTTAAGACCGACCTCGCAGTACGTCGTCCAAGTGATAACGGTTGGTACATTTCACCCAGCCTGCCGAGCGGCGGCGGAACGGGTGGCGGGCCGTTCGGAGTAAGCGGCGACATCGCGGTCCCGGATGACTATGACGGGGATGGCTACACGGACCTGGCTACGTATCGCCCGTCCGATGGAACCTGGAACGTAAAGTTCTCGTCGCGAAATCGTGAGGGTGGTGTTGGGAACCCGGTTTACCAAATCTCCTTCCCGTTCGGAGCAAGCACCGACAGACCGGTTCCTGGTGATTACGATGGAGATGGTCGCGCTGACTTTGCCGTGTTCCGTCCGGCGTCCGGCGACTGGTACATCCTTCGTTCGTCGGACGGCCTGGTGTCAGGCGTCAATTTCGGACTGGGCACTGACCTGGCGGTTCCGGCGGATTACGATGGTGATCTGAAAACCGACGTCGCCGTTTTCCGCGAGGGCGCGTGGTATTACCTGCGAAGCTCCGACGGTGGTTTTGTCGGCATCGCATGGGGAATCGCCACCGACAAACCGGCTCCGGGAGATTACGACGGCGACGGTAAGTACGACGTGGCTGTGTACCGTCCATCCGAAGGCGCGTGGTATGCGCTGCGAAGTTCGGATTCGGGTGTTACCGCAGCGCAGTGGGGAATCAGCGAAGACATCCCGATTCCGTTTACTTTTGTCAGGTAGTTTATTCAGAAGTAACGCCGCGTGCGGGTTACAAAGAAATGGCCCCGGGAATCCCGAAAGGATTCTCGGGGTTCGTGTTTGCGGCCAAAATGTTCCTAAATTAATACGCTGGTCTATCGCAGTTCCGGCTATCAATTAGCAGACCACGGATATCAGAGTGCAGGAAGACTACGACGGCGATGGTTACACGGACATTGCCACTTTTCGCCCGTCGACCGCGACTTGGCAAATTCGATATTCGTCGCGCTCTTACGAAGGTTTTTACGATGTCACATTCGGTTTCGGGACCTCCACAGACAAACCTGTTCCCGCAGATTATGACGGAGACGGGCGCGCGGACCTCGCCGTATACAGGCCATCGGAAGGCCGCTGGTACATTTTGCGAACGTCTGATGGTCTCGTCACCAACGTCCACTTCGGAATAAGCACGGACAAAACTGTGCAAGGCGACTACGACGGAGATCTGAAAACCGACATCGCTGTTTTCCGCGACGGCGCCTGGTATTACCTGCGAAGTTCCGATGGCGGTTTCGTCGGAGTCGCGTGGGGACTCGCAGCAGATAAACCTGTTCCGGGAGATTACGACGGCGATGGAAAGTTCGACGTTGCTGTCTATCGTCCATCCGACGGCGTGTGGTATGTGCTGAGGAGTTCGGACTCGAATATCACGTACAGTTAATGGGGACTAAGCGACGACACGCCGATTCCGAATTCGTTTGTCAGATAGTTCGATCCGGGCAAACAACACCGCAATATCGATACAACGAGTACCTGACACAACGAAGGAGCGCAGGCGAGCCGCTGCGCTCCTTCGCTCGCTGTTAAGAGGAGTCTGTGAAGTTTGTCGGATATACTTGAACGAGTGACCAAAACAAAACTCTCAACTGAAAAAGGGGAAAGATGAAAATCAAAACTTATTCAATCGCAAGCGTTGCCTTGTTTGCGTTACTCGTTTCGGCCTGCGGTAATGCGGTTAAGACAAACGCTAACGATTCGACAGCAAACACCGCAGGCAAATCCAACACAGCGGCGGCCGCCAATTCCAACCAACCGGTCGTGAATAACAGCGCGCCAGCTTCAAGTCCTTCTCCGAGTCCGGCGGCTAAATCCCAAGGCGACAAGATCCAGGGCGAACTGCAGCGCGGAAAAACTGAATCGGTGATTTTGTATGTCGGCATGGAGACCGGTGATTACGCCGGCTACTGTTTCACCAACGATTCCGACGCCGGTCGCGCCATCCTGGCCGCATGTAAAGATCGAGCGCAGTGTGAAGTCGTCGGAACACTCGACTACGAGGGCGGATGTAAAGTTCCGGGCCTCGAAGCTGACCTCTCCGCCAGCGGCAAAATCTTGAAAGTCGAATCAGCCAAATCGGTCGGCGGCAAAAAGTAATCGAACAACCGCCGGACGCCGGCTCTCGTTGGGGTCATAGAATCTTAATAAGAGGAAAAGATGAAGATCAAAATCGTTGTGCTGACAACGCTCCTGTTGTCGCTCAGCTCGATTGGAATTGCCCAGCCAGGGAAAAAGGTAGTCGAGCCGAACGTGATAGTTAAGAATTTGTACGCGGCGCAAAAAGCCGGTTCGGGTCCGTTCTTCCAAACGAAAAACCGCGCGATCGTCGATAAATATTTTCGCAAGGATTTGGCCGACCTGATATGGAAAGACGCAGTTGCCGCCAATGGCGAAGTAGGCGCGATCGGTTTCGACCCGCTCTACGGCTCGCAGGACCCGCAGATCACTGACTTCATAATTATGGACACGGGCTGGGGCGGCGATAGCAAATTCGGCCCGGACGATCAGGCTGTGGTGCAAGTCACTTTCAAAGACTCAGGCAAGGAACGAATGGTTTCCTATCAGTTCAATCAGGGCCGAGACAAAACCTGGAAGATTTACGACGTTCATTACCGAGGCGACGAACCCGAAGTCAGATTGGCGCAGGTTTTAGCTAAAGCCACTAAAGCATCGAATCCGAAGCAATCCATCGAGCAGCTCGCCACCAACGTTGCCTTTGCCTGGAGCGAAGGAAATTTGAGCAGCCTTGATGCGCGGCGGCCGTTTGTAGGCTCGGTGACGGTCATCGTAGAAGCCACCATTAGCGATGCCCCAATCGAGCGCAAAAGCTTTAGGACGTTCGCGCAGATCGACAAGTGGTTTAAGAGTCGTGAGCGGGAGGACGGACCGCGAAGAAATATGGGGACGCTGGAGCAATGCAGCAAGGGCATCTGCACCTTTGAGCAAACAGGGATGCTTCACAACAATCTGTACTTGAGAAAAATCACTTACGGTTTGAGAAAGGGGCAACCGTATATCAAAGCGATCTATATAGAGGACGGCGCATAAGTTTCACGAAGGAGCGCATGCGGCTCGCCTGCGCTCCTTCGTTGCGTACTGCGTCAAAGATGACACGCTTTCGCTTTACGGCCTCTTTCAGAGAAGGAGACTGGCATCAAATTCTTTCACTACAGGGCTTCGCCGCGGTTCAGTTTGGCATCCTAAACGATAGAGCAGTTCCAGCCGGGTCGATGCCTTAGAAGCGCGAATAAGAGCAACAGCGACGCGCGTTGTAAGTTGAGGGAATCAAGTTCCCTTTGCGCCTTTGGATTTTTCGTTCTTAGCGGCTTTGCGAGAAATCGTCTGTTCGCTTCACATGTTTATACGCTTCAACGATTACTCTCAAACGTCTTCCTCTGCCAACCATGAAAATAACTTTCTTAATACTGATACTTCTGATCTGCGTAACGGCGTCGTCCGGGCAAAGCTTGAGTTTTAATGTTGAAATCGTAACCACCTATTCCCAGAACGAGGCTCGCGAGGAGAGGCGGCAGGAAATAGCAAAGGAGCGTAGAGAATTCGAAGCACGTCTGACGCTTGAAAGGATCGACGGCACTTACATCCCGGCAAACTTAGGCGAGTCGTTTATTGAGTTAGACAAGCTTTTGGCGGAAGTTGCTAAAAAGGAAATGCAAGCCCTGCCTAAGAGGGAAGACATGATTCAGTATCACCATGGACTCGGAACAGCGCTGAGAAATAGTTGGGGTTTGTGGGGTGGCTCTCGATTGCAGAAGTACTTCACCGATAACCTTCATTCGCATTGTAACGCCGAAGGCGTTCGCTAGCTTTAGCCCAGGGTTTGCTTTGAAACCCTGGGTAAGAAGCATACAAGAACTGCGTCGCAACCCTGTCAAGGTTGCGAAGAACCTCCAGGAGTTTCCCCGCACCCAGGGTTGCCAAAGCGCAACTCTGGGCTGGAAGTAGCAAACGCTTTCAGCGTTTCAATGTCATGGCAAATTCGGGCGCTCTACACCGCAAGTTAGCGGGAGTGTCTCTCGCAACTGGGTTGATTGAATTAACGGGTGGTTTGAATTAAAGGGTGGATTTGATTGCGGAGTGCAGTTGGGGTGGTTTATTTCAAAAGCTCACTTCTTCTTAGCTCTCTGACTTTCAGTCTTCAAGCCGGCCAGATTTTCGACATGTTCGTACGCAGCGTTGCAAAGAGCTTCGCCGATCATTGTGATCTGTTCCAGCGCGGGCAGGAACACCGAAAGATTGAAAAGCGGATGGTGCGGTTCGCTGATGGCCGCTTGTCTGAACAGATAGAACAGACAGCTGCAAGAGAAGATCGCTTGTTGGGCCGAGATTTCCTGAACCTGAATCGGCGTCAGATCTTCGGCATCGAGTCCGATTTCGTAATCGACTCGGTAATTCAACGGAATGGTTGTGCTCATTTTTGTCTCCTTTCGATTCTTGTCATGCCGGGTGGTGACAAGCCGCCGAAAGAACGGCCCGTGCTATTCCCCTTGCGGGTCTTGTATTGGCACAGCCACCCGACAAAAAGGCAGACACAAAAAAGCCGCTGTCTATCGGGCGCGGATTCCGCTTTCGAAGAGGCTTGTCAACCCCGAAAAGCGAGCGCAGTATACCACACGAGCCACCCGCAAATTCCATCCCATCATTCGGCTCCGCCGAATGTTAGCGACCAAAGCACAAGGGACGATCGGATGTATCTAGGGCAGAGTGCTAGAATTCTTGCATCGGTTAGGGCAGAATAAGTTCGCTCATTGATTGCCGGTCTTCCGCGCGCGTGCGATGCAAACTAAGGCCTCGCAAAACCCATGTCAGTCCTTATGAATTCTACTCGGATTATTGCCCAAGTGTTCTCGGATTGGGAAACTAGTCGTACCCTTAAATTCATGGCAACTTATGAGACTCTGCAAACACCCAAACAACGGCTAATGCCAGCTTCACCACTTCCCGACACGGAAGTCCAACATCCAAAGATGCACAATTAAGAACTACCTGCCGCAACTGCACGGCATACAAGTCCGCGTGGAGTTCATTGCCAAAAAGCGCCAATAGCGATGCCTTCACAACATTCGTTGATTGAATGCTATGCCCCAGAACCCAAGCTACGAACACAGAAAGACGGCGATCAAACGCCTAACGGCGGAAGCTAGGCTGCCACAGATCGCCACCGCTCTAGGCTTGCGAGTGATTTCAAGGGTGAATCCACCCAGAGCGCTCTGCCCGTTTCACAATGATGAGCACCCCTCACTCTATCTCTACCCGCCAAGTAAGGGAGGGCGAGCCCAATTTCACTGCTACGCGTGCGGTGCGCATGGCGATGTATTTGACTTGGTTAAGAAACAGTTAGGTATCGACTTTCGGGGCGCGCTCGATTGGCTTGCAGCGCACTACGGTATTCAAGTTCCAGTAGTCACGTCTTCCAAACGTCGTAGGGAATTACAACCGCGATTAGATGGGTTAGATATTGCCTTTGACCTTTATCGAACGCAGAGTCCGGAAGAATCGCTTCTGCTCGTCAATTGGTCGGTCGAACGTCACCTTGATTTAAGCGTACTCCAATCTGCAGAAGTCTTCGCGGTTTTGCCGCCAAAGCTTTCTCGGCGGTTCGAAGATTCCGAGCGCGAGCAGTTCGATGCGCTCGACGCATCGGGGCTACTCCGGCGCGAATTCCCGTTAACCACCCACACATCTAACTTCCTACCATTGGAGTTACCGGCGCGTGATTTCTTCAGTTCGCCGCGCATTATCTTTACGTTGCGCGACGAACGAGGTTTGCTTGCTGGATTTGCTGGGCGTGCCCTCGGAGACGACAGCCCTAAGTACCTTTTCTCGCCTGGCTTCCCGCGCGGTTCTACCCTGTACCGCTGGGACAGGGTAAGAAATGTCCAGCTTTCACCGGAACCCGATGAACGCGCAGATCTCATCCATGTTTTCGTTGTTGAAGGCTTAATGGATGCGCTACGGCTAGAGTCACTTGGACTGAATGCGGTCGCCTCACTTGGCAGCAATCTGACAACGAACCAGGTTCAGCTTCTCATCGATTACGCTAAGGAACTCGATCGCAATGACCGCCAACTTGCGGTGCATTTGCTTTTTGACGATGACGAGGCAGGACATCGTGGCGTAGTCAGTGCCACTGTAAAATTGATGGATGCCGCGCTTGCAAACCCGGGGTTATTGGTCGATGTCGTCTCACCATCCGGCCTGACGACGGCGGATAGCTCAAGCCGCTGGCATGATCCGGATGAGATCTTTCGCGAGGCTCCGAATCAGGTTGCGGCGCTTGAACGTTTGCGCACCTGGTGCCGATCGCCAATGAACCTGCTTCTCTCGGCAGCGATTGACGTTACTCCAGCAGAACTTGACGCTGCGTGGTTCCGATTACCAGACAGCCAGCGATTGCGGGCTTTTCGTGACGTGGAACGGCGGCTGGAACGCCGCGCAACCTGGGTCGCATTGCTTGATCGAGTTCCTGTATTCGAATCACATTTAGGGACAACGACTGAACCGGCGCTGTGGCAGGAACCCCTGAGTGCGTTTCTACGAGCGTCGATGTCGCACATTTCCGCGCCAATCTCTCCGATAGGTTCTGCGGAGCGAGACGACGACGCGCGTTTGATTAGAGCACTGCAGATCGCTGAGGCGAGTACTCAACGACGAGAGTTTCCACTAGATGAAGGAAGTTGGGACAGGCTGCTCGGCGCAGCGGATGCCGCGCTCGCACAGCTCAGGGATTTGCTGGCAACCGACTCGGGTTGGGGCGAAGCAGATCCGATGTTACCCGTAGAGGTACCTAAAAAGGGCGGAGAGTTTCGTTTCAAAGTATTACCGAGCCCTGAAATACTGACAGTGCAGCAATACGTTCTTGATGAATTGTTGCGCGACTATCCAAGTTGTCCGCGCTTTCAGCGGCTGATACCCGGCGTTCGCTTTTCGATGGCCACGGGAACGCGACACGTTGAAACTACGGGCCACGAAAAGTTCCTGCCGAAGGACGGCGAGACAGTTAGCTTTGCTTATATGCTCGATATGGATGTTATCGAGCAACGCGCGGCGCCGCGACGCACAGGAATGTTCCGTTCCTACTATCAATGTTGGCAGGACTTCATAGCACACATTGATCACCGCGTTGCAGAGTTTCCACCCGGGGAGTTTCACGTTGCGCGCCTTGATGTCCGCCGTTTTTACGACTCATTGCCTCGTAGCGCCGTGAACGCGGTACTGCTTCCGTCGGTACGCGACGCGCTCGCAGAATTGGCGGATAGCGCGGCCGATTCAGCGGGCGCTCTCGAATGCGCCGGGCTTTTTCGCCCTGAGATTGTTAATCGCGGCGAGCGAGCCGACGCCCTGGTTGACTGGTTGTGCGACCAGAGCTTCGATTATCTCTTCGAACATCCCGGCAGCGGCGACTCCCAGTGGGGTCATACTCTTCCTCAAGGTCCTGATCTTTCCGCTTACCTGGCGAATATTTCGCTATTCCCACTCGATCGAGCTTTGACTGAAATTGTGACCCAACTGGATAGCGCAGCTCGAGGAGCTGGAGATAAGACTTCACGCGGTGGCGTCTATGCGCGTTACGTTGACGACATGGTCATCATCGCTCGTACTGCCTCCGACCTGGCCAGGCTGCGCGCGGCGATTGAAAAAGAATTGGGCTTGCTGGGCATGGAACTCAATCCCAAAACAGATCCGGTGCCAGTGATGAACGAGGCTGAGGTTCGCGAATGGTTGACGGATCGACGCGGAGCAGGTCTGGGAGTCTCCGGCCCCTTCGATGGGCCCCCGGTCAACACTCCGCTGGCGTTGCTCGAACCGTTGATCGATGCCGGCGAAACTGATCGAGGAGACTCACTGCTGATTCTCTATGACCCCAGGCTGGATGACCCGGATTTAGACCACGAGGAATTGGCAGACGCGATCTCCATTGTGAGGACAGCTAAAGACTTGCGCCACGGGGAACAAGTCGCCTGTGCCAGGCACCTCTGGCGCTGCGTTCTCAAAAAAGATCCCAATGCCGCGCCGGATACGGCAGTGGCTGAAATGGTTAACCTTTGGCGACAGGATCAGCCCTCCTGGCCTGATGCTGAGGAGCGCGCTGGAGAAGGCCAGGAAAAACGGGACCCAGGACGTGATAATAGAATGGTGTCGGACCTTCTGGCATTGATCGATGGCATCGATCGCTTGCTTGGCTCACGCCCTGACCGCAAACCAACGCTCTCAGAACAAAACCATGAATCCCTCTCTATGGAACGAAAGCGGATGGCAATGTTGGTTCACGCCCGCCTCTGCGAGTGCTTGATTGACACCCTTCTTCCCGTAACCGCGCGTTCGCGTTTCCTTCACTTGATTGAATTGAAGGTGCTGCAAATCCATTGTGCGGCGACGTACGTCTGTCTTCCTTCATCCGAAACGGCAAACGTTCCTCACCAAGCAGGGAAGTCTCGCGCCAAGGCTCGCTTGTTGATTTCTCTTGCGGAAGCGCAAATCTCGCCGGCTTTGTTGGACAGGGCTGGTTCGCGAGCCGATGTTCCCTCGATTGGCATGCTGTTTCACGAGGCGGTAGCGCGACTGCGCATTGCGGACAAACAGCATAGTGGCCGCCCACGGGCGGCCAATTCCCCGAATGCGCCAGACACCTCTTCCGAGCAACTGTCGCTTGGAGAATCGACCACCGCGGCGCAGCCAGCGGATCCGCTCATGCCTATTAGAGACTGGGTGGATGACTGGTCACAGAAATACCCCCAGTCCGGACCTCCATTTTTAATGATCCTTAGACTTTGGATGCCCGACGATAAAATGGCCTCCGCTTCGCAATTAGATTGTGCTGAAATCGCATTAGGAACCCTCGTTAATCTTGCTCCAAAGATCGTCGTCCGTTTACTGGAACCTCGCACTTCGTTAAGAAGGTTCGCGCTTGATGGTTTTAGCGACACTGGCTCCCGCATACTGCCGACTCCGCCAGGAATCGATGTGCCGGGATTGCTCGGTTTACGCGATGATGATCGCATTGTTTTGCGAACTGACTTCTCGAAAGGAGAGGCGCAGTTTTCACCCAATCTTTCTTGGGAAATAAAAGAGATGGACCCACCTGTTAAGTGGGAACATTCGGAAGCCTCGCTCGATGAATACCAATACCTCCTCCCTGGCCCTGGAACTGTTCGCGAATTGGGGACGCCTCGTTGGCTTGCCAAGGCTTTCCGCAGCCTAGCTGCTTTAGCACAAAGTTCGGGTGAACTGTCGTGTCCGCCGACAGCCGTAAATCTATTAGGCCCGGCAATAGGAAACGAGAACGGTACAAGTAAATGGGGAGTGGTGGGTTTCTGTATCCCAAAGGCCCGCCTTGTTAGCCAGGCCTTTCTGCGGCACGGAACAGGGGGACTCGCGCTGGAACCTGTCCTTGAACAGCATGACGATCTTTGGCGAATAGGTACGGCCCTCGCTGATTGGCTGGACCGCGCCGAGACCAGCCGCAGCCTCAGTCAACGCCTATCGGCGCGCGCCATAGTGACAGAACCGCAAGACGATTGGGCTACCGAAGCGATGCTTCGTTTTAGTCTTTACCGGCTGCGCGGATCCGGGTTGCCGACGAGTCCCCTGCGCCTCGCGACTGATTCATATTTACCGATTACCATCGAGCGCTTGCTGCGGAGGCTCGAGAGATTCCCCGACGAAGGCGGAACAATAGGAATAGCTCATCTGCTTGCGACAGTCGGAGAAGGTCGCGCAATTCAGGCGCGGATAAGTTCACGACTTGATGCTGACACTGTTGGCGGCGGCACAGCTTTGCTTGTGGAGATTGTGCGAAGTCAATTTCGCACCGACGAGGAACTCGCAAAACGGCTACGCGACACTAATCAACTCCCCAGGTGGGCCCCATTGCGGCGCCCTGCTCGTGCGTGGTTCGCTCTCGCACAACGCCTCGAACTCTTACTCGAAGTTGATCCGCAGCGGGATTACGATCCGACCATCGCAGTCCTTGCTGCGGGTACGCGACTCCTTGCTGTGGAAGCCAATCTTCGCGCGCAGGCCCTCGAGTTGTGGTCCTTAGTTGACTCCGTCAACCGTGAAAAGTTTTCGAAGATGCCGCCGAGCCTCATTGCCTGGGAACTTGACGGTGAAGCTTTACTGCATCATCAGCAAACGACCTCTCTCGAACGCGAGATCCCCGAAGCAAAGAACAAAACAGAAGAGGCAACTGACTCGGTGGAGTGGCGAAATGTTCGCTATCTTTTTGAGCAGTTGTACTGGGCGACTCTCGAAGGCCAACGGGTACAGTGGCAGGTCCTTGCCGGTGTTACTCCGCTTGGTTGGTTAGTCGTTATCGGAGCTCTGAGCAGCGCCCTTAGCGGCGAATGGCGTGGTTCACTTGCTGACCCGTCACTACTTGGGGATGAAGGCTCTGGGGACCTGAAACGACTCGCGAGCAAGCTCGCGCTTGCGGGCGACGGCGACGATGACCTGCCCTGGGGCGGCCTTCGGCCCATTGCCGACGCTTGGACCACGTTGGAAACAAAAACTGCGTTCGACGTATTACACCGACTGGATACCGCGGCTGGGTTCGAAGTCGGACCCGTCGAGAATTCGCGCTTTCACCTCCAGGGAAGTCGGCGGGGCCCTACGGAGGTGCATATTTCGGACGGAGTGCGTCAGTTGCAAGGCTGGGCAATCAGTTGGGCGAAAACGAAAGATGAAAACCGCGGCGGCACTGAGCGTGTTACTCCAGTTCCCGGTGAACAAAACGCTGTTTTTAGATGGAGTGAAACCTGGCGGGGCTCCCGGCTAGTCGGTATCGGCGTGGTCCAGCCCGCGATGACCGCGCTGGCAGGCGCTGCATTCTCAGGGGAAGACACGGCAAGCAAGAGATCCGATGAACCGGTTGCACTCTCAACGTTTGACTCGCCCGAGGCGGTCCCATCTGGAGACTCTGATCCGATTCTGGATGAAGCGCTGTGGCTTACTTCCCGAACTCTGGAAACAGCGGAGCCCACGATTGAAGTGCCTCCCGCAAAGCGTGATCCCGGCGGGAGCGACCCCTCGAGCGATCATGAGTTAAGACGCGCCCTGAAAGAATTGCAGACAATGCAGGAAGATTCCTGGCATTCCCGCCGAGAGAAGTCGGAGGGCCATGCCCGCGTGGCGTTGCTGCAATGGGAGGTGGATAATAGTTTTATGCACCCTGCCTTTGAACTCTGCGACCCGAAGAAAATTAAATTCGATCATAAGAACCCTGGCGCTTGGGACCACTCTAGGCTTGAAGCGAGTTGTGCTGAGGCTCGTCGCATCGCGATCCTAACGGGCGCACTCAAGGCTTGCAATCGCTTCGAGGTGGATATTCTTTTACTGCCGGAATATTCAACGCGACCTGAGACGGTCGACTGGCTTCACGCCAACCTCTCCAGCCTAGCGCCGAAGACTTCCGTTTGGGCGGGTACGTATCGACTCCCGCCGGGAATGTCGAAGAACTCTGATCGGCCTGACTGGAGCGCCGTCCA
This sequence comes from Pyrinomonadaceae bacterium, assembly GCA_963702045.1. Lineage (GTDB taxonomy): Bacteria > Acidobacteriota > Blastocatellia > Pyrinomonadales > Pyrinomonadaceae > JACMLC01. The sequence goes on along the minus strand of OY969701.1, from coordinate 136,391 downwards.
TGAGTTGGTGTTGCCCGACGCACCCGAGAAGAGGCTGAAGCGCCTCAAGAAATATCCTGCCGTTGCGGCCGGAGAAATTTTCCTTCCGGGCCAACTCCCACTCGAACCGTTGTTCGCTGATTGCCTTCGTGACGTGCGCAGTCACACGCTGGAACTCATCTGTTCGGAAGTATTTCTTGCCACCTGTCCCGCGAATCTTCTGCCGTTGGCCAGAGCCCAGCGCGAACTTCTAAGAATGTTTCGCGTTGGTGGGATTGGAAAGAATATGGAGGCGCTGATCAATGAAAGCATTCTGGAAGACATTAAAAGATTTGCACATCTTACGGGACTTGGCGAAAGCTTGGATCTGCGGCGTACTATTCTTCTAGTTCCCGCAATGACAAGTCGCACCGCAGATTATACGGTTCTTGGTCAAGCGGCTTTTCTTTCCTCAGGACTTACCACAGTGTTCTGCAATGCGGTCTGTGGAAGTTACGCGCACGGACAGAGTTGTTTTATCGGACATGATTGCTGGCAGGCGGAACGGGATCATACGGGGCAGCCAAGCGTTGAGCCCTATCACGGAGAACGGCCAGGGATTTTCCTTCTAAATAAAGGGCAGTTACGGAAAGAAGAACAGGCCCTTCTTATCGCAGACATAGATCCCTTCTACGCCTTCGAAGGCAAACCAAGGCCTCAAATGTTGCCAAAGCCGCTGAAGTTGGTTGCGCATTTGCCTATCATTGAGGCTTGGCAAACCAAGTCAGAAGCAAAATCTGGATGGTGCCGTTGCCAACGCTCTGACCATTCGTTTAAGGCTGCTAAATTTGCGTCTGATTTGCTTACGGTTCTAAATGTGGGCATAACTGGCCACTGGCCCACAACAGCGTTAGACTCTGATCCAGGGGTTCTCACAAATGCGTTGCAACAGCTAGCAGCCCTCCCGTCGACTTTTCGAGAAAGAAGTGAAACTAATTCTTGGTGGCTTCAGCGTCGGGCGCGTGCATATCTATCAGGCCATTTGGCTGATCCGAAACCGTGGCCTCCGCCGGTGGCAGTCGATTGGCTGTGGATCGATCCAAAGCCTGCCGACATAAAAAACTATCCTCGTATCGAAGCACCGCGCTACGCCGACCCCGATTCTTTTAAGGCTGATCGTAGGTTTGACTGATGAAAAGTGCCATTGACTAATCCGTTTATAGATTCCCTTTATATCCCGCCGCGTATTGGTAACAGAGGTGATCGACAGACGATGCCAGGTTCCTCGCTGGCCTGGCATCGTCTATCGAGTTAGTTGTGGGTGACGCTCGTCGACTGTTGTCGGGTGTCGTCAACCACTTTGATGTGCGTCAACGCTTGTTGACGGCGACATCGGGTTAGAACGCGGATGGAAGGACAGGAATGTCCTTCCGAGTTATCGAGCCGGTGCGGGCTACGGAGCCGGTGCAGGCTATGCGGCCGGTGCCGGTTTTGGAGTTGGCGTTCTTCCCGGGCGCTTCCGTTCGCTGGTTCGGGTGCCGCCAACCTGCTCGTATTCGCTGCTGTCCGTGCCGTACTGAGCCTCGATTGCCGAGAGTACTCGCTTGTTCTTATCGCGCAGCGAGTTCTCGGCCGCTTCGACGCTGTTCAGCAAGTCATCGAGCGAAGCGAGCTTTTCGTTGTAAGTGTCCAGGCTGGTGCCGAAGGCTGTGAGTTCCTGCTCGTATGTGGTTACCGATAGAGCCGGGCCAAGATTAGGAGCAGGGTTGATTGATTTGAGACCGGCAAGACGCTGCCGGGCTGCGTCGAGTACGGTGGAACTTCGTTTGGCTCTTGCCATAATCTACCTCCCACGTGATAAGGGGGTCCGTGAGGACCGAAGAGCGAGGCTAAGGTGCGGCCAGTATATTTATTCTGCGAACAAAAACAAGGGGTTTTCTCAATTTTGCTAAGGAAATTTGATTGAAAAGGTCGTGGGGAAACTCGATTTGGTCGCGGGGAAACTCGATTTGGTCGTGGGGAAAGTCGATTTGGTCGCGGGGAAAGTCGATTTGGTCGTGGGGAAATTCGATTTGGTCGTGGGGAAAGTCGATTTGGTCGTGGGGAAAGTCGATTGGGTCGTGGGGAAACTCGATTTGGTCGTGGGGAAACTCGATTTGGTCGTGGGGAAACTCGATTTGGTCGTGGGGAAAGTTGATTGGGTCGTGGGGAAAGTCGATTTGGTCGTAACTAAAGCGACTTTTCCCGGGAGGAAAGCTGCTTTAGTTCGGAGAAAATCGAGTGAAGCTTTGAGGCAAGGCAATCCGATCGGAACAAAAGTAACTATTGAACACGCGCGGAAGGGACTGGAAGGGAGAGAAGTCGCATGTCGCGGGCCCGAATGAGTCGGTAGCGGATGGATCATAGCGAAACTTTGAATCTTTGTGGACTGAATGTGCGAAAGGACAACCCGCGGAGCGGGCGACATTGCGGCGTTCGTGATTCGCCCGCTCGCGCGGGCTCTGGCTTGTGGGTGGGTCGTTGACCTGGGGTTCCGCTTCGCTCCACCCCAGGCTTTATCCTGTCGCCAGCTTCGCTGGCTAGGCCCTCCCCCAACCCCTCCCAAAGGGAGGGGAGCTAAAACAAAACCGGCAGACTCATCGTAAGGATGCGCCTGCCGGTTGCTGGTTATTCGCTTCGAAACTGCGAAGCGGATTTAATCAAGAGAGTCGTCTTACTCTTCGCTCTCAACCTCGTCCTACTCTTCGCTCTCAACCTCGTCCTACTCTTCGCTCTCAACCTCGACTTCAACTTCTTCTTCCTCGATCACGTCATTCCCATCACTTGTCGCGATTGCGGCGCGGGCGGTGGGGATCGCCGGGACGTCAAGGCCTCCGACGATGTCCGGGAAGTCTTCCAGGTCTCGGTCATGGCGTCCCTGCGCGATCGTCTCGTCGCGTTCGACTTTGACGTTGCGGTAGTACTCCATTCCCGTTCCAGCCGGGATCAGGCGACCCATGATGACGTTCTCCTTCAAGCCGCGCAGGTAATCTATGCGGCCGGAAATCGCGGCCTCGGTCAGGACACGCGTGGTCTCCTGGAACGAAGCGGCCGAGATGAACGAGTCGGTCGAAAGCGACGCCTTGGTGATGCCGAGCAGTAACGGATCGGCTTGTGACGGCTCGCCGTTCTCGTCGACCACTCGCTGGTTTTCATCCATGAATCGGAACCGGTCTACCTGCTCGTCGAGCAGAAATTCCGTATCGCCGACTTCACGAATCTTCACCCAGCGAAGCATCTGCCGAACAATCACTTCGATGTGCTTGTCGTTGATGTTCACGCCCTGCAGTCTGTAAACCTCCTGGATTTCGTTGACCAGGTATTCCTGCAATCGGTTCATACCCATGACGCGCAGAATATCGTGCGGGTTGAGTGGGCCGTCCATCAACGCTTCGCCGGCGCGTACGCGATCGCCTTCCTGTACGTTGATGTGCGTACCGCGCGGGATATCGTACTCGCGCTCTTCGCCATCGTCGCCGGTGATGATCAGTTTGCGTTTGCCCTTGGCGATCGGTCCCAGCTTAACCGTACCGTCGATCTCGGACATGATGGCCGTCTCGCCGGGTTTGCGTGCTTCGAAAAGCTCGACAACGCGCGGCAGACCGCCGGTGATGTCTTTGGTCTTGGTCGTCTCGCGCGGGATCTTGGCAATGATGTCGCCCGGCTCGACCGCGTCCTGGTCGTGAACCATCAGGTTAGCGCGAACAGGCATCTGGTAAGTCTTCAGGACCTTGTTGCCGCTGCGGATTTCCAGACGAGGCTGTTTCTTCTCGTCCGGCGAATCCTTAACCACCAAACGCGACTGGCCCGTGACTTCATCGACTTCTTCGTCAACCGTCACGCCTTCCTTCAAGTCCTGGAACTTAACCACGCCCTGAACTTCGGTCAGGATCGCGAAGGTGAACGGATCCCAAGTAGCCAGCATCTGGTCTTCGGTCACACGAGCGCCGTTTTCGACCTGGATGTGCGATCCGTAGACGATCTGGTGGCGCGCGATTTCGCGGCCGCGATCGTCCATGATGGTCAGCGCGCCGTTGCGGTTCATGGCGATGATTTCACCGCGACGATTCTTGACTGTTTGCAGTTCAAGATAACGGATCGTGCCGTCCATGCGAGCTTCGTGCTTCGACGACTCTTCCAATCGCGCCGTACCGCCGATGTGGAACGTGCGCATGGTCAGCTGCGTGCCGGGTTCGCCGATCGATTGCGCCGCGATTACACCAACGGCTTCGCCGATGTCGACAGCTTTTCCTGTCGCCAGATTGCGGCCGTAGCACTTGATGCAGCACCCGCGTCGCGATTCGCACGTCAGAACCGAGCGAATGCGAACGCGCTGAACACCCGAGCGTTGGATCTCGGCCGCGAGATCTTCGTTGATCTCGTCGCCGATTTCGACGATCACGCGACCCTCGACCGGGTCGATCACGTCGTCAAGCGAAGTGCGACCGACGATACGATCGCGCAAGCTCTCGATCTCTTCTCCGCCTTCGACGATGGCCGTCGCGGAAATGCCTCTCAGAGTTCCGCAATCGGGTTCCGAGATGATCACGTCCTGCGCAACGTCGACCAGCCGGCGAGTCAGGTAACCCGAGTCGGCCGTCTTCAGCGCCGTGTCGGCCAAACCTTTGCGCGCACCGTGCGTCGAGATGAAGTACTGCAACACGTTCAGACCTTCGCGGAAGTTCGCGCGAATCGGCGTCTCGATGATTTCGCCCGAAGGCTTTGCCATCAAACCGCGCATTCCCGCGAGCTGGCGAATCTGCTGCGCGCTGCCGCGAGCGCCGGAGTCGGACATGACCAGGATCGGATTGAGCTCGCCCGATTCTTTCTCGCGCGCGTCCATGGCCTTGAACATTTCCTTCGCAACTTTGTCGGTAACTTCCGACCAGATCGCGACGACCTTGTTGTAGCGTTCACCGTTCGTGATAACCCCGTCGAGGTATTGCTGTTCGACGTCGATCACGTCCGATTCGGCTTTGGCCACCAGGTGCTTCTTGGCATCGGGCGTGACCAGGTCGTCAATCCCGATCGAAATGCCGGCCTTGGTCGCGTAAAGGAAGCCGAGCTGTTTCAGATCGTCAAGCATCTTGACGGTCATCTCGTGGCCCAAACGAATGTGCGAATAGTTGACCAGCGATTGCAGGCCCTTCTTCTTCAGCGTTCCGTTGAAGAAAGGAAGGCCGGGCGGAATCGAATCGTTGAAGATCACACGTCCGACCGTGGTGTTGATTACGCGGCGCACTTCTTCCTGCACGGTTGCTCGCAGAATGTCCTGCGTGTCGTGCTCCTGCGTCAGGTCGATCAGGTCGCCCTGAATACGCAGCTTGATGGGAGTCTGCGTAGTGACTTCCTTCGCATCGAGCGCGAGCAGCACTTCTTCCAGCGAAGCGAAGACACGGCCTTCGCCTTTCGCGCCCTGTTTGTCGCGCGTCAGGTAATAGCAACCGAGCACGATGTCCTGTGAAGGAACCGCGATCGGCTGTCCCGATGCGGGACTAAGAATATTGTTCGAAGAGAGCATCAACACAGCCGCTTCGATCTGCGCCTCGGGCGAAAGCGGAATGTGCACGGCCATCTGGTCACCGTCGAAGTCCGCGTTGAATGCGGTACAGACCAGCGGGTGAATCTTGATGGCTTTGCCTTCGACCAAAACCGGTTCGAACGCCTGGATGCCCAATCTGTGAAGCGTCGGAGCGCGGTTCAGCAGCACCGGGTGTTCGCGAATCACCTCTTCGAGGATGTCCCAAACCACCGGCTCCTGCCGTTCGACCATCTCGCGTGCCTGTTTGATGGTGGCGGCATGGCCCTGCTTCTCGAGCTGGTTGTAGATGAACGGCTTGAACAACTCGAGCGCCATCTTCTTCGGCAAACCGCACTGGTGAAGTTTCAATTCCGGTCCAACCACGATCACCGAACGGCCGGAGTAGTCGACGCGCTTTCCAAGCAGATTCTGTCGGAAGCGGCCCTGCTTTCCTTTCAACGTTCCGGACAGCGACTTCAGCGGGCGATTGTTAACGCCGCGCAGCACGCGGCCGCGACGACCGTTGTCGAACAACGCGTCAACGGCTTCCTGCAACATGCGCTTTTCGTTGCGCACGATGACTTCGGGCGCGCGCAACTCCATCAGCTTCTTCAAACGGTTGTTGCGATTGATGACGCGTCGGTAGAGATCGTTCAAATCGGAAGTCGCAAACCGTCCGCCGTCGAGCGGCACCAGAGGGCGAAGCTCAGGCGGAATAACCGGGATCACATCCAGGATCATCCACTCAGGACGATTTCCGGATTTAAGAAACGACGTGGCAACTTTCAATCGCTTGGAATACTTCAGCTTTTTCTGCTGCGACGTCTCTTCCTTCATTCGAACACGAAGATCTTTGGCCAGCTCTTCGATGTTGACCATGGTCAGAAGCTCTTTGATCGCCTCGGCGCCCATCTTGGCCACGAACTGTCCGGGAAAATCGCGTACGAGTTCGCGATAACGCTCGTCGGTCAACAGCTCTCGCTCTTTGATCGGAGCATCGCCCGGATCGATCGTTATGTACGATTCGAAGTAAAGAACCTTTTCCAGCTCGCGCAACGGAATATCGAGCAAGTGACCGATTCGCGACGGCAGTCCTTTGAAGAACCACACGTGCGAACAGGGGCTGGCCAGATCGATATGGCCCAGGCGTTCGCGGCGGACCTTGGCCTGCGTCACTTCCACACCGCATTTATCGCAGACTACGCCGCGATGCTTCATGCGTTTGTATTTTCCGCAGAGGCATTCCCAGTCGGCGACCGGTCCGAATATTCGCGCGCAGAACAGTCCGTCACGTTCGGGTTTGAAGGTGCGGTAGTTGATCGTCTCCGGCTTTGTAACTTCGCCGTGCGACCATTGTCTGATCTTTTCCGGCGACGCCAGGCTGATGCGAATGGCTTCAAAGTCCGGCGCTAGTTGCGTTTTCTCTTGTTGGAATCGAAACATTATGATTACTCCGTAATCGGCTTTAGGTTTTTGGTTTTAGGTTTTTGCTGTTCTCAATCACTCATCTTGAATTCAAGATTCAACCTGAGCAGAGTGCAAAGACCAAAACCTAAAACCTAAAAACCCAAGACCCAATACAAAACACCAAATGAACTACTCGGCAGCACTAGTTATCAATGCCTCGCCCACGACAGCTCCATCTCCGTTCGCGCCGTTGCCGTGATCTTTGTTCACCAGCTCTACATCCAGACATAGCGACTGGAGCTCGCGGACCAGAACGTTGAACGACTCGGGCACACCCGGATCGAAGTCGGCTTCACCCTTTACGATCGCTTCGTAGATCTTCGAACGGCCGGCGACGTCGTCGGACTTCGCAGTCAGCAGTTCCTGAAGAATGTGCGCCGCGCCGTAAGCTTCAAGCGCCCACACTTCCATTTCTCCGAAACGCTGACCACCGAACTGCGCCTTGCCACCCAGCGGCTGCTGCGTGATCAGGCTGTACGGTCCGATCGAGCGAGCGTGAATCTTGTCGTCGACCAGATGCGAAAGCTTAAGCATGTAGATATAGCCGACCGTCACCTTTTGCTCGAACGCGTCACCGGTCAGTCCGTCGTAAAGAACGGTCTTGCCGGATTCGTTCACGATCTCGGGTAATCCCAGGTCCGACAGATGCGCCGCGGCTTCACGCAACCGCTTCTTGATCTCGGTTTCGCTGGCTCCGTCAAAAACCGGAGTAGCAAAGTGAAGACCAAGAACACGCGCTGCCCAACCAAGGTGGGTTTCAAGAATCTGGCCCACGTTCATACGCGACGGCACGCCGAGCGGATTCAGCACGATTTCGACCGGAGTTCCGTCCGGCAGATACGGCATGTCCTCTTCGGGAAGGATGCGAGCGATGACACCCTTGTTACCGTGGCGTCCGGCCATCTTGTCGCCAACCGAAAGCTTGCGCTTCATGGCGATGAAGACCTTGACCATCTTGATAACGCCCGGCGCCAGCTCATCTCCCTGACGAAGCTTGGCAATCTTCTCTTCGTAAATATCCGAGAGAATCTTGATCTGACGTTCGGTGCGATCCTCGTATTCCTTAACTTCGGCCGACACATCAACCCGCGCTGAGGTCAATTCCGCCTTGCGAAGCGCCTTGGGCTCGATGCCCACCAGCATTTCGCGGGTGATCGTCTCGCCCTTGGGAATAACGACGTCTTTGTTAACGGCAAGGTCCCTGGCCAGCTTGCGGCCTTCGAACAATTCGTAGATACGCGCGTCGCGCTGTTCGCGCAGGATACGAATTTCGTCTTCAAGGTCGCGCCGCAGTCGATCTTCTTCTTCCTGTTCGATCGTCAGCGAACGCTGATCTTTCTCCTGACCCTTGCGCGTGAAGACCTGAACATCGACGACCGTGCCGTCGATTCCCGGCGGGCTGACCAGCGAAGCGTCTTTCACATCGCCGGCCTTTTCACCGAAGATCGCGCGCAGAAGTTTCTCCTCCGCGGTCAACTGGGTTTCGCCCTTGGGCGTCACCTTGCCGACCAGGATCGAACCGGGTTTGACCTGCGCGCCGATGCGAATAATTCCGCTCTCGTCCAGATCGCGGAGCATGTTTTCGCCCACGTTCGGGATGTCACGGGTTATCTCTTCTGGACCCAGTTTTGTGTCGCGAGCTTCGATCTCAAGTTCTTCGATGTGAATCGAAGTGTAGAAATCGTCTTTCACCAAACGCTCGGACACGAGGATCGCGTCTTCGAAGTTGTAGCCGCGCCATGGCATGAATGCGACCAGAACATTGCGGCCCAATGCCAGCTCGCCTTTGTCCGTACAGGGACCGTCCGCGATGACCTGTCCTTTGACTACGCGCTCGCCGACTTCGACGATCGGGCGTTGGTTGATACAGGTGTTCTGGTTCGAACGCTTGAACTTGATCAGCGTGTAGATGTCGGCAGTAACTTCGCGCGAGATCGTTCCGTCCATGTTGTGGTCGGCTTTGATGATGACGCGCTCAGAGTCGACGTAATCGACCACGCCATCTCGCCGTGCTACCACGACAGCGCCCGAATCCTGCGCCGTCACTTTTTCCATTCCGGTTCCGATGTACGGAGCCTCGGCGCGGAGAAGCGGAACCGACTGGCGTTGCATGTTCGATCCCATCAAAGCGCGGTTGGCGTCGTCGTTCTCGAGGAACGGGATCAGCGAAGCCGCTACCGAAACAAGCTGCTTTGGCGAGACGTCCACGTAAACGATCTCTTCGCGCCGAGCCAGAATGAACTCGCCGGCTTTTCGCGAAGCGTTACGCTCGTTGATGATGTTGCCGTCGTCGTCCAGTTCGATATTCGCCTGTCCGACAACGTGTTTGTCTTCTTCCCACGCCGTCAAATAAAACGGCCATGCTTCGTATTCAGCTTTGCGCGCATCCGCGCTGAGGCGTTTGTTGGCCTTGTCGACATCTTCCAACTGAATGTGCTCGCCCGGCTTGAGCTTTGTGTCGCCACCGTTGATGACGCGCACGTACTCGACGACTCGGCCGTCGATCACCTTTCGATAAGGCGATTCGATAAAGCCGAATTCGTTGATTCGAGCAAAGCACGAGAGCGACGAGATCAAACCGATGTTCGGTCCTTCAGGCGTCTCGATCGGGCAGATACGTCCGTAGTGCGTCGGGTGAACGTCACGAACTTCGAATCCCGCGCGTTCGCGCGACAGACCGCCAGGTCCAAGCGCGGACAATCTGCGTTTGTGCGTGATCTCGGAAAGCGGGTTCGTCTGATCCATAAACTGCGACAACTGCGACGATCCGAAGAACTCGCGGACCGCGGCCGTCACAGGCTTGGCGTTGATCAGATCGCGCGGCATCGTCGTCTGCATCTCCTGATGGATTGACATCTTTTCCTTGATCGCGCGTTCCATTCGCTCGAGCCCGATACGGAACTGGTTTTCGAGCAGCTCGCCCACCGCGCGAACGCGGCGATTGCCGAGGTGATCGATATCATCCGCCTGGAACTCGGCCGGGTTGCGGCGCATCTTGAGCAGATACGAAACGACTTCGACGAAGTCTTGCGCCGAAAGCAACGGATCGTCGATACGATCGCGCTCTGGCTTGGCCATCTTGATGTTGAACTTCAAACGGCCGACGCGCGAAAAATCGAATTTGCGCGGATCGAAAAACATTCCTTCGAGCAATCGATACGCGGTCTGCACCGTCGGCGGATCGCCGGGGCGCATCTTGCGATAAATCTCGAGCAGCGCATCCACAGGTTTGCTGATGACGTCCTTTTTGAGTGTCTGCGCGAGGATCGGTCCAATTTCGTCACGTTCGGGGAAGAAAACAAAGAAGCTCTCGATTCCCGATTCGACGATCTCCTGCAATTTCGCCGGACTGATCTCGTTGTTCGCTTCGAGAACGACTTCGCCGGTCTCTGTATTGACCACGTCCGAGAGCGCAACCGCAGCATCGAGTTGAGCGCTGTCGATCTCGACCTCGCCAATGTTGGCTTTGCGCAGTGCCTCGAGCGCAGTGTTGGTCACCTTCTTGCCGGAACGAACGATGGGATCCGCGCCGCGTCCCATGACGTCGAAATCCACGCGCATACCGACCAGATTGCTGGGCCCCGATTCAGGCACCTTGATAAAAAGCCGGCCCTGTTCGGCGCGCACTTCGTCGGCGGTGTGGAACTCGCGCAAAATATCCGCATCGGAAAACGACGCGTTCTTGATCGCATCTTCCAAAAGTCCATCGGCCGCGGCGTGTCTGGATTCGAATTTCGGATCCAGCCAGATGCCGAGCGCACGCAGGAAAATCGTCGCCAGGAATTTGCGCTTTCCGACCCGCACGTACAGCAGGTTCTTTTGGTCGTATTCGAACTCGACCCACGAACCGCGATACGGGATTATCTTGGCTACGTTGAGTGCACCGCGTTTGAAAAAGACGCCGGGTGAACGATGGAGCTGCGAAACGATGACGCGCTCGGTTCCGTTGATGATGAAAGTTCCGTTGTCGGTCATCAACGGGATTTCACCGAAGAAGACCTCTTCTTCCTTGATGTCACGGATGGACAGGCTCTCGGTTTCGGGATCCTTGTCATAAACCGTCAGGCGAATCTTGACCTTAAGCGGAACGCTGTACGACATGCCGCGTTCCTGGCACTCCTGCTGATCGTGCTTATGCTTCAGGCCGACCGGCTCGCCGCAGTTATCGCAGAGGTGCGGACGCACGGCATTGAACGTTCCGCACTTGTGGCAGAGCGTTTCGCCCGGCGTCAACGGATCGACCTTGATTGTCGAGCCGCACGACTTACAATTGGCGCGAAGGTAGTTAAGGCCTTCCAACCGGCCGCACTTACATTGCCAGTTGCCGATCTGGAACTCGACGAAGTCGAGCGTGGCCGTCCCGCGAAAATCCGAAATCGGAAACACCGACTGGAATACCGCCTGAAGCCCGGTTCGCTCGCGTTCTTCGGGCAACAAATCCATTTGTAGAAAGCGATTGTAAGACTCGCGCTGAATCTCGATCAGATTCGGGATTCGCACAGCAGTCTTGATTTTGGAGAAATCGTGGCGTGCGGGCGGTTGACTGACCCGTCGGCCCGTTCCACTGGCTATAGATTGAAGCGGATTTGCAGACATATTGTTCCTTATAAGACGGTCGTGGGCCTTCGGCCTTTGGTATTTGTTTCCTGCTGCGTCAGGTGAGAGCTATATCTGAATCTGTCGAGTCGCATCACAAAACAAAGACCAAAAACCGAAGGCCCAAGTACGATTTATTTCAGAGACGCCAAAACGCGGCCAGAGCGCACATTGCCCTGACCGCTTCTAAGAAAGCGGTTAATAGTAATTCGTCAAATTTTCCGGGAGTAACGCCAGCGCCTCACTACTCCCCACCTTACCCTAAGGTAGTGACAAGTGACAAGTGACGAACGGCAAATGACAAACTCCGGGCTTGTCACTTGCCACTCATCACTGCTTTATTTGACTTCGACGGTCGCGCCTGCGTCTGCAAGCTTCTGACGAATCGTCTCGGCCTCTTCTTTGGAAACACCTTCCTTGACAGCCTTCGGCGCGGCTTCAACGAGGTCTTTGGCCTCTTTCAGCCCGAGCGCGGTGACTTCGCGAACGACCTTGATGACATTGATCTTGTTGCCGCCGGCGGCCTGCAGGATCACATCAAATTCGGTCTTCTCTTCCGCTGGGGCCGCCGCTTCGCCGCCGCCGGCAGCCGGAGCCGCCGCAACAGTCGCCGCTGCCGCCGAAACGCCAAACGCCTCTTCAAGCTGTTTCACGAGTTCTGAAACCTCTAAAAGCGACTTGGCCTTAAGAGCTTCAACTATTTCTTCATTTGAGATTGCCATGATAACGTCCTATTCCTCCTCAAAAGGGTTCTAGTGTGCTGTTGTGTTTAGTATCGCAGCAGGAGAACCCACGGGACGCTCTTTCGGTTTACTGCATCGCAAACCGGGGAAAGCGTCCGAGCCGTCTGAAAGGCGACCTGACAATCGCCCCGCTCGTTTTCCGCGCCCCTACCCATAACGGATTGCGAATTTCGGAATGCGGATTAAAGATCAATCTTGTAATCCGCGTTCCGCAATCTGCAATCCAAAATCGTTAAGCGGCTTCTTCGCCGCCTTTCTGCTCGCCGATCATTTTGACCACGATCGCAAGGTTTCGCGGAACGGCCGAAATCACCGTCACCAAACGCTGCGCCTGGCAATTGATCAGGAACATAACCTTAGAAATCAACTCATCCTTCGACGGCAAGCTGGCGATCGCTTCGACATCGCTAAGCTGAACCACTTTGCCTTCGACGATACCTACCTTGAAAGTGAATATTTCCGGATTAGCTTTGGCGAACTTGGCAATCGCCTTGGACAGATTCACGGGATCGGTGTCGCTAAGCGCGACCGCCGTTACTCCCTTGAAATGGCCGGATGCCAGTTCGAACGGTGTCCCTTCGGCGGCTTTTCGCGCCAAAGTGTTCTTAACCACTGAGTACGAGACACCCGCTTCGCGCAACTGGTTCCTGAGCTCCTGATCTTTGGCAACCGTCATCTTCTGAAATCCAACCAGCATGGCTGCTGCCGCTCGTTGGAATTGTTCGGTGAGGGCGCCTAAATCCTGCTGCTTTTGTGCTCTTGTTTTCATTTCTCTCCGCTCCTCACTTACTTGACGTACGCCGCTTCGTCTATCAAAACGCCCGGGCTCATCGTCGACGCCAAATTAATCTTCTTGACGTATTTTCCCTTAGCCGTGGTTGGCTTGGCCTTGACCACCGCTTCGATCAGCACGCGGGTGTTGTCATGAATCTTGTCTGTCTCGAACGAAACTTTTCCGACCGGAACGTGAATCACTCCGGTTTTGTCGACACGATACTCGACCTTACCGGCCTTGGTCTCTTCGACCGCAGTTTTTACGTCCTGCGTCACGGTACCGGTTTTGGGGTTCGGCATCAGGCCGCGTGGGCCTAAAACTTTTCCCAAACCGCCGACCAGTCGCATCATGTCCGGCGTGGCGATCACGGCATCGAAATCCAGCCATCCGCCTTTGATCTTATCGACCATGTCCTCGCCGCCGACAAAATCAGCGCCGGCTTCCTGAGCCTCGCGCTGTTTATCGCCGCTGGCGATTACCAGAACTGTCTTCGATCGTCCCAATCCATGCGGAAGTACGATCGTCCCGCGGACAAGTTGATCAGCCTTGCGGGGATCTACTCCCAGCCACATCGTAAGCTCGACCGTCTCGTCAAACTTAGCGAAGGCTACTTCCTTAACTTTTTCAATGCTTTCCTGCAGCGTGTACTTTCGTCCGGCTTCGATTTTCTCAAAAGCCGCACGGTACTTCTTTCCGTGCCTTCTCATTAATTACTTCTCCGAGGTTCAAGCGAAGTGACTTTAAGTCAACTTCTCCCTCTCAAGAGATGTTGGATCTCAGATGGTAGATATCAGTCAAGAACCAACATCCAGCATCTAATATCCAGCATCTAGCTGATCGTGATGCCCATGTTTCGAGCCGTGCCTTCGATGGTCTTGATGGCCGCCTCGAGTGTCGGAGTGTTCAGATCCGGCATCTTGATCTTGGCAATCTCTTCGATCTTGGCGTGCGTGACCGAGCCTACTTTCTCGCGGTTCGGTTTGCCTGAGCCCTTCGAAATGCCCGCGGCTTTCTTCAGAAGATCCGCGGCCGGCGGAGTTTTCGTTTCGAAGGTGAACGACCTATCGGCAAACACAGTAATCACGACCGGCACTTTCAAATCCGGATCCATCTGCGCGGTCTTCGCATTGAAGGCCTTGCAGAACTCCATGATATTCACGCCGTGCTGTCCGAGCGCGGGACCGATCGGCGGCGCCGGGTTGGCTTTGCCCGCCGGAACCTGCAGCTTGATATAACCAGTTACTTTCTTTGCCATTTTCTTAAAGGGGACCCGGGTCAGGGGTCAGGGGTCGGCTAAAAAGAGCTGACCCCGGGCCCCCGGCCCCTGACTCCCGTTACTCCTCTTCTGCAAACGTTACTTTTTCAACGTCCAGGAAGCTGAGCTCGACCGGAGTCGAGCGTCCGAAGATCGTCACCGTTACTTTCAGCGTAGCCTTGTCGTCGTTTACCTCTTCGACCTTTCCGGTAAAGCTGGCAAACGGACCACTCTTGATACGAACGGTTTCGCCCTGCGCGTACGAAAACTTCGGCTTCGGCTTTTCGGCAGCTTCCGTCACGTTATGAACGATCTGGTCGACTTCCTGCGGAGTCAGCGGTGTCGGGTTATGACCTCCGACAAATCCGGTCACCTTCGGTGTCGACTTAATCGTGTGAAAAACATTGTCCGGTATGTGGCCTCGATCGTCACATTCGATTTCGACCAGCACATAACCCGGATAAAACATACGCGAAGACTCGATGCGCTTGTTGCCGCGCATTTCGACTACGGTCTCGGTCGGAACAAGCACTTCGGTAATCTCGGCCTGTAAATCCGTATCGCGGATTCGTGCCTTCAGACTGTCGCGGACCTTTTTTTCATGTCCCGAGTACGTATGTAGGATGTACCACTGCTTCATTCAAAGAGTCCTTGCGTTCTCAGGCCAAAATGCCAATCAGCCAGGTAAGCAATCGATCGAGTTGGGCCAGCACGAACACAATTGCACGGTCAACCGCAAACAGGTAAATCGCGAAAAAGATCACAGCGATGACTACGATGATCGTGGTGTTCTTTACGTCGTTCGCCGATGGCCACGAAACGCGCTTGAGTTCAGCACGAACATCGTGAAGAAATTGACTCGCGCGAGAAAAGAAGCCGGCCCGCGGTCCGGACACGCCTCGTTCCTTTCGAATGCCCTTACCTTCAGGCCCCTCGCCAAACCGCGCGGTGCGCGGCGCTGGAAGAGACGCGGGTAAATCATCCGAACTCGCTCGCTCGGGAATAGTCAGATCATCCGAGTCGTCTTTGTCGCTCATGATCTCATCGGCTTCTTTCGCCACTTAACTTCTTACCTCTCTAAACACCGCAGGTCTCAAACTCAGGGGCACCAGGATTTGAACCCGGACTTTCGGTTTTGGAGACCGACGTGCTAACCGTTGACACTATGCCCCTAAAAGAAAAGGACGAGGTTGGGCGCGATGAGGGATGAAAAAGCACAGAATTGCCTTTTCATCCCTCGTCGCACGTCCCTTACTTCGTTTCCTTGTGCCCCGTGTGTTTACGGCAGCGCCGGCAGAACTTCTGAAATTCAAGCCGTTCGGGTGTCGTTTTCTTATTCTTGGTAGTCGCGTAATTGCGACTCTTACAATCCGTGCACTGAAGCACAATGTTATCGCGCGGCATATGATTAGTTCCTAGATGCTAGATCTTAGATTTCAGTTCTTTGGTCTTCGGTCTTAGGACTTTGGCCCTGAAACTACCAAGACCTAAGGCCCAAAACCTAAGACCGAAAACCTATTCCACTACTTCCGAGACCGTGCCGGCTCCCACCGTGCGTCCGCCTTCGCGGATCGCGAAACGCAGTCCC
Source organism: Pyrinomonadaceae bacterium (assembly GCA_963702045.1). Taxonomy (GTDB): domain Bacteria; phylum Acidobacteriota; class Blastocatellia; order Pyrinomonadales; family Pyrinomonadaceae; genus JACMLC01. The sequence goes on along the minus strand of OY969701.1, from coordinate 120,449 downwards.
TTTTCCATCGCGATCGGCGCGATCAGCTCGATCTCCATCGCTATGTTGTCGCCCGGCATCACCATCTCCACCCCTTCAGGCAGGTGCGCCACTCCCGTCACGTCCGTCGTGCGGAAGTAGAACTGCGGGCGATATCCGGTGAAGAACGGCGTGTGTCTGCCGCCTTCTTCTTTCGTCAGTACATAAGCCTCGGCCTTGAACTTGGTGTGCGGCGTGATCGAGCCAGGCTTCGAGATCACCTGTCCTCGTTCGATGTCCTTGCGCTCGACTCCGCGCAGGAGCAATCCAACATTGTCTCCCGCCACTCCTTCGTCCAGCAGCTTCTTGAACATCTCGACTCCGGTGCAGACCGTCTGGCGGGTCGGGCGGATGCCTACGATCTCCACCTGCTCGTTCACCTTCACTCGGCCTCGCTCCACTCGTCCGGTTGCAACCGTGCCGCGGCCCTGGATCGTGAAGATGTCTTCCACCGGCATCAGGAACGGCTTCTCGATATCTCGCTCCGGCGTCGGAATGTAGCTGTCCACCGCCGCCATCAGCTCTTCCACCGTCTTCTCCCACTCCGCGTCGCCTTCCAATGCCTTCAAGGCTGATCCCTTGATCACAGGGATGTCGTCGCCGGGGAATTCGTACGCGCTGAGCAGCTCTCGTACTTCCAGTTCCACCAGCTCCAGCAGCTCGGCATCATCCACCGCGTCCGCTTTGTTCATGAACACGACCATGGCCGGGACGCCCACCTGACGGGCCAGCAGAATGTGCTCGCGCGTCTGCGGCATCGGTCCGTCCGTGGCGGCCACCACCAGGATGGCTCCGTCCATCTGCGCCGCTCCCGTGATCATGTTCTTGACATAATCTGCGTGGCCCGGGCAGTCCACGTGCGCGTAGTGACGGTTGGCCGTCTCGTACTCCACGTGCGCCGTCGCGATGGTGATTCCTCTGGCCTTCTCTTCCGGCGCGTTATCAATCGAATCAAACGCTCGCACCGCGATCTTCGGGTTGTTCTTCGCCAGCACCTTTGTGATCGCTGCCGTCAACGTGGTCTTCCCGTGATCTACGTGTCCGATCGTCCCGATGTTGACGTGCGGTTTACTACGATCAAATTTCTCTTTCGACATTCCGAAACGCCTCTTTGCTAAAAATTGAAAATCTAGATGGAGCCCGAGACGAGATTTGAACTCGTGACCCCTTCCTTACCAAGGAAGTGCTCTACCCCTGAGCTACTCGGGCGATAGCCAATCCCCCACGAACCATGCAGTGCAAGCAATGGAGCGGGAGACGAGGTTCGAACTCGCGACCCTCAGCTTGGAAGGCTGATGCTCTACCAACTGAGCTACTCCCGCCCAAATTTAGATTTCAGATGTCAGATGCTGGATGTTAGTGATATTGCGTTACTGACATCCAGCATCTGATATCTGAAAACTGGCTTGCTGGTGCAGGGGGTAGGATTCGAACCTACGTAAGGCGTTAGCCTGCCGGGTTTACAGCCCGGTGCCATTAACCACTCGACCACCCCTGCCTGCTTTGTCAAAACATGGAGCCGACGAGTTACTCCGCCCCTACTGGCAACAATTCCGACCAGCTACAAAACGGCCACTTTAGCGAACTTCATGGAAGTTTGCAAGTCGCGGAAGCGAACGCACATTTCACCCTCGATGAGGGCCTAACTTCTTTGTTTTTGGTCGTCAGAAAGATACAACAGGCCCGGTTCAAACTTCAAATTGACTTGAAGTTCTCGGGTAGCAGAAGCCGCAATTTTCACGAATCAGCGCGCCTGAAGCGAGAATCCGGGCACCGAATCACCCGTAACACCCCACGGAACAGCGGTAAATCCTGCCGTACTTCGATTGACATAAAATACCGCGCTAGCGGCCGGTCTCCATACGGCCAAATCGGTCCGTCCGTCGCCGTCGAAGTCACCCGGCGCCGGCAAATCGGTCCCAGCAATCCCGAACTGCGCATTTCCAAATGCGCCGTCGGAACTTCGCGTCCAATACCACGCGCCGTCGCCAGGGTTACCCGTCGTGCGTCCGCGCCAAACGGCGTAATCAGTTCTTCCGTCTCCATCGAAGTCCGCCGGGACAATGTAATCCGAAGTCGAGTTTCCGAAGGTCATCGCATGTACGCCTCCAGTTGAGCTGTGAAGAACGTAAAACGTATTGGCCGGAGACCCGTTAGCTCGTCGGTAAACCGCGAGATCAGCTTTGCCATCGCCGTCAAAGTCACCGCGAATCGGCACGTCGCTGAGCGCACCGAAGACGGAGCTTGTCACCTGACCGGTCGAGCTCGACAGGATATACCAGCTCAGATTTGATCCTTCGTACCTGGTCACCGCCGGATCAGCTTTGCCATCGCCATCGAAGTCCTGCGTAACTCGCGGATCGTCCGACGTCGCTCCCCACTCGACGGCCTGAAACGTGTTTGTTTGGCTTCGTAGAATATAGAACGCGTGCGGTGCGCCGGTTTGTTGCCAGACCGCTAAATCCCATTTGCCGTCGCCGTCGTAGTCCGCGGGTACCGGAATCGTGCTCGATTCTCCCCACGCAGTGCCGGCCATTCCCGCCTGGCTTTGTAAGAGATACCAATTGTGATTTCCCCCGCCCGGGCGTGTCACGACGTAATCCGTGCTTCCGTCTCCGTTAAAATCAAGCACAGTGGTTCCGATTGCCGGGGCCTGGGTTATGGTCAACGTTCGCGCACCGATCGTTATTTCGCCGACGCGTTGTTGTGCTGACGAATTCGCCGCTACAGTAAAAGTGACGTTGCCGTTTCCTGTACCGGTCCCGGAATTGATCGTGATCCAGCCATTGTCGGTTTGCGACGTCCAACCGCAAATTCCCGACGCGGTGACTGCGACACTACCCGGCCCGCCCGCACCGCCGAAATGCTGCGCCTCCTGATCCAGCGCGAACGGGCATCCTGAAGGTTGCTGAACGGTAAAACTGCGACTGAAGTTGGCCGTCGAGATGTTAATCCTGCCGGTTCGGCCACCACCCATATTCGGCGCAACGGTAAATCCAACCACGCCGTCGCCGGTGCCGCTCTCCGAATTCAGGGTGATGAAATCCGAAACAGTGCTCGCGGTCCAATCACAGCCGGGCGAAACCGGAAGCACATTAAAGTTGCCGGAGCCACCGGTGATCGGAAAAGTTTGGATCGAAGGCGAGATGTTTACTCCGCACGCCGTGGTCGAAGTCAAAATAGCCAGGCTCCAGCCACCCGTAATGCTGCCCATGTTGCCAGACGCGTCGTCGACCGCGTAAAGGCTCCATGTTCCATTTGGAGTGATGCCATCAAAAGCGGATAGCGTTTCGCCGGATGGCGGCGAACCAGGCGCAGGAGAAGGAAAGCTTTCGTCACTACCGATGTTGGTCGGTTTGAACGCTCCGCTTACAAGCGGACCGCTGTCCGGAAGCGAGCCGGCAGCGGTGTCATCCAGTATCAAATCGATGTTCGTTACGGCTGCGGCGCCTCCGACGTCTGACATCACAACAACGCTTCGACCGCCAGGCGATACCAAAAGCAGATCAACATCATCGGGGGCGACGTGGGTGAAATCGTCAAGAATCACCTGCACGTCGGTCACCAAGCCGGTAAGTCCGGCGATAGAAATGTTCGAAGGGTAAAGAGACGCCGGGCCGGAATCCGGGAAGTTGATGCCCGCAGAATTCTGTCCAGCTATGGTGTTGGTAATCGTCAGGCTCCAGCCCAAAGTCATCGTTCCGCTAAGTCCCGACTCGTCGTCCCCGACATAGAGCTTCCAGGGTCCGTTCGGATTCGAATTATTGAAAACGGCCAGAGTCGATCCATACGGCGGCGACGGAGCGGGCGGCGCGAAAGTGTCTGTTCCCGTGTTAACACTCTCTTCAGGATAATCCGACGGCCTGAACGTTCCACTGACGATCGGCCCAGCGTCTGGAATCTGCGACTGTGCCGCGTCATCGAACTCGAGCGTCACGTTGACTGCGTCGGCGCTGGCGCCTGCGTCCGACATCAACATCAGCTTCTGATTCGTAGGGCTGACCAACAGCACGTCGACGTCGTCCGGCCAGCCGTGGTTGTAGCCGTACAACTTCACAGTAACTTTCGAAACTGCGCCAATGATGCCGGACACGTTGATGTCGGATGGAAAAGGACTCGATGTTGACGACGTGGTCGAGCCGGCGGCCCTGTCAACGATCGTTATCGGTGTTGCGTTGGTGAATGAAACCGTCGAGCTTGTGGTGTCGCCACCGTCGGAGACGTTCGTAGCCGGCACCGGAGGTTCGTACCGCGCGGTGACCGATTTGGATTGGAGGCTGGCGGCGATAAGCATCAAAGATATAAGCAGCACGAGAGAGCAGCGGAACAATCTTCGGCTTCGAGGTGCGCAAACAAACGACAGGGCCAATCGCATTAGAGCCTCCTGCAAAGATGATTAACGGAGTAGGGATCGAACTCGCGGCATAGCATTCCGCAAAGTCATCAGGAGCCTGTTAAGCAACTGATGAAAAAGACCGAAAGATTTTTACCGGTTTGAGTTTCGGGCGTGTCGAACAATTTCGTTTGATCCGAATGCCTGATGTCGCGTGTTATCGCCCAGTGGGAGCGCCGCTGTCAAGCAATTCGGATTTGCTGCCGCGGGCCAATCGTTACATTAGCGAGGAAAAAGACAGGTTCCCGCAAAGACGCAAATGCGCAAAGAACTCCGCAAGGATGAGTCAGCGCTCAACATCTTTGCGCCCTTGCGCTTTTGCGGGAGACAGTTTGTTGCGGTGTTCTCTCCGCCACTGTCTTATAAAGATAAGGACAGCGACGATCGCCAGGACGAGCAATATGCCCATCAATATAAGAACGAAGGTTAGCTCTCGCTCGGCTGCATCCATCTGAAAGGATTTCCGCCCTGCTTCTTTATCTTCGCTTTCCTTCTGCGAGACTAAAGCTGGCTGTAAGGCTCACGTTATCAAAAGTCGAAGTGCCGACCGCGGAGTTGTTATGGCTGGTCACGGCCAATCCGATGAAAACGTTCGATGGCATGTTGATCGTAACCGGCGTTCCGACCTGAATCCAATTCGAGCCGTTGGTTGAACGGTAAGCAGTGAATGAATTCCCGCTTCTGACAATTCGCACCCAATACGGTGCTGTTCCTGCTCCACCGGACGTGTGATCGCTGATGCCTCCATTCGTAGTTCGACGCTGAAATGCGAGGCCGTTGCCCGGCGTGACGAACATCGCGGCGTGTCGCGATCCGGCGGTTAGAGATTCACGAATCATCACGCCACCCTTGGCCCACCCGTCCGTGAACTGGACGCCGGTAACTCGCGCGACGAGCTGACCGTTTCCGCTCAGCGGTTGATAGACGAAGTGAAATGCATCGGCGTTATCCCAAATGTCGGTTCCGGAACCACGAACCGTAAACACGCCGCCCGTGAAAGATCCGCTTCCGGGGAATCCAACGCTGCCGATGTCGGTCTCGAGCCACGGCGCCGGCAGAGTACTGGGGGCGTTGACCGTGATGTTCACTACCGTCGACGTAGTAACTGCCAGCGCATTATCGACTGCCTGCGCTGTCAGCGCGTAACTTCCAGCGGTTACGTTGTTCCAGTTGAATGTGTAGGGCGCACTGGCGTCGCTTCCAAGGAGCGTCATTCCCTGGAAGAAGTCAACGCGAGTCACTGTGCCGTCGCTATCACTGGCGGAAGCAGTGATCGTGACGTTTGCCGGAGCGGTAAAGATAGCGCCATTGGCCGGAGCTGTGATCGCAACGGCAGGCGGGCTATTCACCGGAGCTCCGCCGTTTGGTTCAAGTTTGAAATTATCGAAGATCGCGGTGCCGGGTGTAGTCACCGCTTCCCACGTTCCCGCGCTAATCTCGACTTTCATCGATGTGACCGCTAACTGCCGCGCGACCGTGCGTCGAATCGTCCAGTTCGAACTGTCTGGACTCGTTTCGAAAACAATCGAATCACTCGAAGGGTCATGCCGGATTCGCCAGAAGCGATGTTGAGTCGCGTTGTAGCCAATGCTGGTGGTTGAGCGGACGCTGTTGACGACCTGCTCGAAACGCAACTGCTCGCTTTCGATCGAGATCATCAGGAAGTTCGTGCTGTTGAGACAAATCGCGAGCTGAGTATTGGTCGAGCCGCCGCTCGCCGACTGTATAACTTCAACCGAAGCTCTGGAGTTGGTCAGATTCCACCCGGTCACGGACACGTAACCGTTGTAGTGATCGCCGCCGACGTTTGCACGAGGCGCGATCTCAAGTCGCTGATTTCGTTCAAGCACGGGAACGGCTGAATCCCAGGCTGTTGGTCCAGAGTAGATCGCTCCCTGTATTGTTCCGAGCGTCCACTTCGAAGTGTCCAGCACGTTATCGTTAAAGTCATCGGAAAGCGAAACCGCGCCCGGCGAGCTGACAGTAATATTGACCGGCGCCGAAGTCGTGGTCGCGTCCCCGTTGTCAGTCGCCTTTGCTGTCAGCACGTAACTGCCGGCCGGAACATTGTTCCAGGCAAAACTGTACGGGGCCGTGTTGTCAGTTCCGAGCAACGTCGTTCCCGCGAAGAAATCGACCCTGGTTACGGTACCGTTACTGTCCGCCGCGGTTGCATCGATCATGACGTTCGTCGGCGTCATGAACGATGCGCCGTTGGCCGGACTCGTGATGCTTACCGTCGGCGGATTGTTTCCGCCGCCCGTTACGACACTGACGTTGTCCAGCCGGGCTTCGGACAACAGCGGATCGTTGTGGCTGGTGACGACCATTCCAACAAAAACCTGCGCCGACATGGCCACGGTGTTCGTGCCGATCAAAGTCCAGTTCACGCCGTCAGAACCCTGATACGCACTGATGCTGTTTCCGGCGCGCACCAGCTTAAGCCATCTGGGCGCTGCAAAGTTTCCGCCCGACGTGTATTCGGTGATCGCGCCCGGGCTTAACCGGCGCATGAACTCGACGCCGGCGCCGGGTGTGACGTTCAGGATGGCATGCCGCGAATCCGCGGTTAGCGATTCGCGAATCATCAGACCGGCCTTCGCGTTCGGATGAGTATTATCGAGGCTGGCAACTCGCGCCACGATTGTGCCGTCGCCGTTCAGCGGCTGATACACGAACTGAAAGCTATCGGCTTCGTCCCAAATGTCGGCGCCGGATCCGCTGATGGTGAAAGTTCCGCTGGCATAAGTAGCGTTTCCGGGGACGACTACGTTACCGATGTCGCTGCCCAGCCAGGGGCTCGGTAAAGTGGAAACCACCGGCAGGCTGATACTGACCGAATGCGAAAGACCGCTGCTGTCGGTCGCTGTTAACAAGATTTCGTACGAGTAAATTCCCTGGCCGTGCTCTTCAACCGTGAAACTCCCGGTCGACCCCGTCGCGGTCGAATGCGGATGAACGTGACTGTTGTGATGCAGCAACACCGTCCAACTGAGCGCACTCGGCGGCAGGTTCTGGTCCGGGTCGGTTCCCATTCCCTGAAAATTAATGATGTCGCCCGCGCGCACCGGTGTTCCGTTTGCCGGACTCAGAATCGTTGCGGTCGGTGGCGTGCTTCCGACCGTGATCGTGACGCGGTCGCTCGCGGAGCGCATTTGCGAATCGGTCACGGTCAACTTTGCGTTGTAAATGTTCACGCCCGGCGCGTTGTAAACGTGCGAAGGGTTCGGCTGTGTGGACGTTGCGCCGTCTCCAAAGTCCCAAAGATAAGTAAGCGAGCCGCCGTTTGGATCAATCGATCCCGCGCTCGAGAACGAAACATTCAGCGGCGCGTATCCCCACAACGGAGTCGCAGTAACTTTCGCGATCGGAGCGTTGTACCTGATGCGTCGAACCTGGCCGCTGGCGAGCGAGATGTAATAAAGACAGCCGTCCGGACCGAGTTCGAGCGAAACAGGATCTATCACATCCGTCGCAAAAGTCTGCACGCCGAGCATGTGACCGCTCGCGTCGAACGTCATTCGTCGAATGAATTGTCCGGGGTAGTCCGCGAAGTAATAGTCTCCGCGATATTGAGTCGGGTATTGCGTCCCGCTATAGAACGGGCCGCCGATGACCGCCTGGCCCTCGGAATGATTGTAGGTGTAAAGCGGAGGTGTAACCTCGCTTGAAGGAAGCTGACTGCATTGCGGAAACGCTTGCTGATACTCCGGCTGCGGTAAATGTCCCTCGTAACATGGCCAACCGAAATTGGCGCCGCGCCCGCGGTTGATCTCTTCCCACGTCATCCAACCAACTTCACCCAGGTAGACTTCGCCTGTCACAGGATGCAACGAGAACCGATACGGGTTTCGCAAACCGTACGAATAAACCTTCGAACGAATCGAATTCGCGCCGTCGTCAAATGGATTGTCGCCCGGCGCAGTCCCGTCCTTATTAATACGGAGAATCTTTCCCGAATAACTGTTCAGGTCCTGCGCGCGCAGCGCCAGTGGATCGACCGCGTTGTAATCGGCGCCGTCTCCGATTCCGACGAACAACTTCCCGTCGGGCGCAAATCGCAGCGTTCCGATCGAATGCGAATCCGAATCCGACGGGATACAGTCGGACCCGGCCGGATGGTTGCCGCATGGTCCATTTCCGATGCTTCCCAGGATCACGATTTCACTTCCGGTAAGTGCGACGTCCGGATTCGTGGGATTAGCAGTGACTCTGGTCAGCCGCGCGGTCTTTGGCGCGGGGTCGTTCGGATTGGTCCCGTCTTCATAAGTGTAAAGAAGGTAGACGAACCCGTTTGTGGAGAAATCCGGGTCCAGAGCCAAACCGAGTAATCCCCGGTCGTTCACTACATTTACTTTGTTGCCGAGGTTCAGGAAGGGCGTTTGCAGCAGCGTTCCGTTTTTGAAAATTCTGACGATTCCATTTTCCTGCCAGATGAAAATACGCCCGTCAGGTGCGAAGGCGAGTCCGACTGGTTTGAAAGCAGGCAGGGTCGCGACGGTCTCTGCCACAAACCCCGGATCGACAAAAGTCTGTGCCGTGATCGGGCGAGCGAAAAAGAAGAATGCGCCCAGAAGCAGGAGTAACGAAACGGTGAAGACTCCGGGCCTGGACACGAGGTGTCGGCCCGAGCTGTTGTGAAAGCTGGTTTGAATCGGAGTACCGGGCGGCCGTGGACGCAAGCTACGGCTCGAATGGGGGCAGGAGTACGGGGGCATGTTTATTTCCTGATCTGTTCTGGGCGCTACGCGAAGGCCGCTCTGGGGGCGGACCTTCGATGAAACATATCTAATATTTCAAGGAAACTACTAAAAGCCGCGAATTACCAGTCTTGGAATGAAAGGCAAGTAATCGAGCGCAGGCGGCCCGCCTGCGCTCCAAAAAAAAAGGAGACTCTCAACGAATCTCCGTTCTTCTTTCCAACCAGCCAATCTACCCATCTGACATTTCTAAAATCTAATATCCAACATCTGCTTACATAATTTCAGAAGGTGAAAACAGCGGCTGACCCGCCATCGGCCTGGCGAGGTTAAAGACAGCGATCACCAACTCGTCCTGCTCGACCGGCTTTGGAACGAACAAATCGAATCCAGCCGAAAGCGCTCGTGCTCGATCCGAAACCCTCACATACGCGGTCAACGCCACGGCCGGAGTCTGGGTACCTCGCTCAGCATCGATCGCACGCACTTTTGCAATAAACGAATAGCCGTCTTCATCCGGCATCGCCAGATCGGAAACCACTACGTCGGGCTTGTACCATTGAAAAATCTCAAGCCCCTCCGCGGACGTATCTGCAGTTTGGACCACGGCGTTGCAGTCGGTCAGCATGGCCGCGAGCAAAAGAAGCGTGTCCTGATTGTCGTCAACCAACAGGACCTTTACATCCGCGAGCGATGGAAGCGGGTTGCTTTGCATCGACGCGTCGTCGTTTGTGCGAAGGCTTCCGGTACCGATTCTCCTGGTCGTTACCTTCTTAACATCAACAGCCAGGGGGAGACTGATGGTGAATGTTGAGCCGAGACCTTCGCCCGGACTGCTGGCCTCGACAGTGCCGCCGTGCAACTCGACCAGGTGTCGAACGATCGCCAGGCCCAAACCCAACCCGCCATGTCGTCGCGTGCTGGTGCCGTCGGCCTGACGGAATCGGTCGAAGATAAAAGGAAGAAAACCGGCGCTGATGCCCTGGCCCGAATCGCTAACTCGGATCTGCGCGTTCTGGTTTGCGTGCTCGAGCGAAACCTGAACACGTCCTCCGAACGGCGTGAACTTAATGGCGTTCGAAAGCAGGTTCCAAATCACCTGCTGCAAGCGGTTGACGTCGCCCATCACGTGGCGAGCCGAGCGGTCCAGCATTACCTCAAGCTGAATGCCCTTCGCATCCGCCGCGGGTTGAACCGAATCTATCGCCGAGTTGATGATCGATGCCAAATCAACTGTTCCGATGCTAAGGCGAAGCTTGCCGGTGATCACACGCGAGACGTCCAGGATGTCTTCGATCAACTGGGCCTGCGAGTGCGCATTGCGTTCGATCGTCTTAAGTGCGCGAGCGACGGTAGCCTCGTCCAACTTTCCATTACGAAGCAAGTGCGACCAACCGATGATCGCATTCAGCGGTGTGCGCAGCTCGTGCGAAACGGTGGCAAGAAATTCGTCCTTCAGACGATTCGCGCTCTCGGCTTCGGCTCGGGCCAATTGCTCTCGATTGAGCAACGCCTCCAATTCGTCTTTCGCGGCGCGAAGCTCGCCCTCGGCTCGCGTGCGAACGCTGATCTCGGCTTCAAGCAGATTCGCTTTCTGCTGCAAGTGAATGATTGTTCTGAGGCGGTCTTCCGGATTGGTCAGCGCGCTGTAACTCTCGGCGGGAATCACGCGACCGTGCGAAGTGCAAACATTGCTCAAGCCGGTATCGCGCGAGTCTCCGCCAAACCCTTCCATCGGATAAGCGCAGAAGAGCGAGAAGGGCCGGTCCTTGTGCAGATCGTTCCAAAGTTCTTCGAGATTAAGAGCAGCGCTGCTGTTGCCATCCGCCCAGAGCAGCGCAACCATCTCGCCGAACACTCGAACATTCGATCGCGTCTCGGCCGCACCGGCGATAAGAGACCCAACCTCACTTCGGAAAGTTGCGTGATCGGGTGATCCATCAATCGTGAACTTCGCTAAGGTCTCGGCGGCATCAAGAGAGATGAACTGTCCGGTGGCTTTCGCTGCGTCTACGTCGATTCCGCAAGCTTGCAATCGTTCGTCAAGCGCGTCTCGGTGCGGTTTCGTCGCGACCACAATACAGGCGTCGTTTTCGCAAAGGCCTGCGCCAATAAAACCGGTCAACGAGTCCAACAGGAAGCTGTCGGATTCGTAAAACTGCACAAAGTGCTCAGGCTCGCAGACGCCGGTCGACAACGGCAACGGAGCGAGTTCCTGCATCACCGCTCGTAACGAGCTGCGCCGAAATATCTCAGAATTGGAAAGGCCGATGTTCTCTTCTTCCAGCAAGGGATTCCCCGGGTCAATCCGATTTGGGTAAGAGGTTGGCAAGCGGAACCAACCAGAAGCGCGAGCAGGGAGCCCGCGCGGGGCATTCTATTCTTTATGTTACTCGAAAGCCAGCTAGGGTGGGATCGGGTAGTTGTGCGGTTTGCAATAAGAGAAAGAGAAGACGGTTTCACGCAAAGACGCGAAGAACCGAAAGCCGGAAGACGCAAAGAAATCGTTCATAGCCTTTGCAATTCTGAGCGCTTGTTGACATTGCTTCCCCTTTGCGTCTTCCGCTTTCGGTTCTTTGCGCCTTTGCGAGAAATTTCCTTTGGGAAGAGCTAGGGAGGATGAAGAGGGCGACGTCTAAACGCCAGCTCCTAACAAGAGACTGAGAGTGCGATCTACTGCTTCTCCTCGCGCGAGTTGAACGCCGTCACTGCCTCGATCGCGCCTTCATGCATTCGCTCTGGACGGACGTAAAGCCAATGCTTCTCAAATTCTTCATCTGACATTTCAGTCACGCCGGCTCGTTCTTTGTTCTTCAACCACTGCTCGGCCCACGCGCGAAGTTCCAAATCTCGGTTCAGCGCGGTTCGAGCCGCGTGCATATTAATAGGTGTGCTCACCAGGTTTACTTCCTCCTGAAAATTGACATAAACCGCCGAACTATCTTACTTGGCGATTAGTCTCTCAGAACTTACCACCTGTCGCAAATTCGGTAGTAGCTATCAAATCTCCGCACGACTCCGGCGTGCGGCTTTGTCGAACTCTCAGGGATCGCGAGGGATCAGGCATGGCTATTGCACTAACAACGGCACAAGAGGATTTCTGCACGTAACTCGTACGGAATTCCTCTTCTTAGGTATGAATTCAGATGGCTGCAGATGTTGGCGGTCCATTCATAAAATCAGTAAACGTTAATTTAAGGAGAACCAAAAATGGCAGACACACAAGGTGCATCAACAAAAAGGTCGGGCATGGTAACTGGACTGTTCCGAGACAGAGAGAGTGCCGAGAAGGCCTATGGCTCGTTGAAGTCTCGCGGTTACGGAGACGAAGACGTCAATTTAGTAATGTCGGATGAAACGCGTAAGACGCATTTCACGACGGATGGAAGAGAAACCGAATTGGGTAACAAAGCGCTCGAGGGTGCTGGAACAGGTGCGGCTATCGGCGGCGCTGTCGGTGCCACGTTGGCCGCTATTGCCGCGATCGGCACCACTCTCGCGTTGCCGGGACTTGGATTGCTCGTTGCGGGACCACTTGCCGCGGCCTTAGCCGGCGCAGGTGCCGGCGGCGCAACCGGCGGACTTATCGGCGCACTCGTCGGCGCGGGAATTCCTGAAGAGCGCGTGAAGCGATACGAAGAAGGTATTAAGAACGGCGGGATCATGATGGGTGTTACGCCGCGTTCGGACGACGATGCCGCGTATTTCGAAGAGGACTGGAAAAAGAATCGTGGTGAAGACGTTTACCGATAGGTAACGGCTTCATAAAACGAAGGGAGCTATCAATGCGACGAACTTTGGTTTTTCTTTGCGCGCTTGCCGTTCTCAGTTTGGGCGCCGCATGCAGTACAGACACGACTTCGAATAGCAACAACGGCAATCGGAATGGCGTGGTGGAAACAAACGCGAACATAAATAAGAATATGAACGCGAACTCCGCTCCATCGAATGTTGGCGTAGTCACAAACGACAACGGCAACAAGAATACCGCTGGCGTGTCTCCTATTAATAACAACTCGGGACCGAACAACAACGGTAACGGCAACGCCAACCGAAAGCCCTAGTTGCCGACCGGAGTAAGGTTTCGGCGTTTGGCCGTATTAAAAAGGGCAGGAGGCTAGAGCTTCCCGCCCTTTATTTTTTCTGATCCGTTCCCCGCATCTAGTTATCAGCGGCAGGCGAAGACGTGCCCTTCCTTCCAATCGGCAACCGCGCCGGTGCCACATAAGCTACCTCATTCAGGACTCCTGAAGTTTGTCGGACATTACTTTTACAGATCAGTGGAGCGCCGCAGTTGGTTGGCAAAACGAGGCACGAGTCCGATCCGTCTCTCCAGGCCGTAAAACCTGACATCGTTCTTGTACGCCACCCAGATCTTTCGCAGGTCCATCAGCTCTCCCAGGACAAAGCCAAGTCTGTCGTCGTTGAGCTTTGTCAGAGCGCGAAGTTGATCCCAGGTTCGTACACTCTCCTGCAACTGATCAAGAATTTTTTGCTGACGCGCCGTGGGGATTGTCGCTTGTTCAGGTATAGACATCTCATTCTCTCCCGAGTTCTTTTATGGCAGCATGCCGGACACCTGAGTTTGCCCTTTCGACAGCAACTTTTCAAATTTTTCGACAGAGTCAGCGGCGAATCCGACAAGCTGCGATCAGTGCGCAAGGAGAACTTCCGCACAGGGTCGTCGTGAAACAGAATCCTGGATCCAGGATTCAATTCAAAACACTCTCGTTGACGACATGTCGCCCTGCTCGCGTCAAAAGGTTTGTTAGCTCTTCGTAGTTTGTCGGGAAAAGCACTGCTTGCCTACAACTCTCAATTCATTTTTTCGATCTGGCATGACCGTTGCACCAAGCGAATTCGACAGGCGATGCGCTTGTTGAAGCAGTTAGCCCCAGCGAGATGCTTCTTCCATTTAAATTCTCTCTTCCACGAAAGACGGGAAGGAGATACAACTTATTCTGAAACGTATCGGAGGAATTATGAAGAAGTTTGCATTCGCGATTACATTGGTTCTGATGTTGATGGGAAGCTCGATGGCTCAATCCGAACGCCGCATACCGGGCGATCTCTGGGGCGGCTTCTCGCTCAGCATTCCCAAGACTGTAGGCGTCGAAGTTTCGGCCGGCACGCTGGACATGGTCGACGGCATACGCTGGGGAAGAACATTCTCGATGACGAGCGATACCGGTACATTCACAATCGCGCCGAATCATACTTCGGACCTGGTATCGCAAAGCGATCCGAGCGAGCTGTGGAGCAAAATCGCCGGCGGCGCGTGGTCGATGAATTACAAGTCCGGCAAATTTAGCGGGATGCTGTTTGGCGAAATTACCAACGGGACAATCGCGTGGTACGCGGACAAGTCCGGAAAATTGCTCTCGGGTGAGATTACGGCTGAGATGAACATCAAGAGCGGTACAGGAAGTTTCGCGGCGGCGGGTGGACCAGCTACATTCGGGAAGTTTAGCGGAACAGTGAACTACGATACCGACGGAGTTCCTACAATCGTAGGCACGATGGAATTCATGTTTTGATCGGATCACACCCCGCCGACACTATTCAACTCTTTGCGCCTCCTGCTTTCCCTTCTCTGCGCCTTTGCGTGAAACGTTGCTTTTCTCGCAAAGGCGCAGAGAAGGGAAACCCCGAGGCGCAAAGAAGTTTGTCGGACACTCTAACTACGTTTCGCCTCACCACTCCAAAGCAACAGGATGCCGAGCGGGACGGCCACTATGCCTGCATAGAACAGGATATTGGCAACACCTCCGACGTCAAACGTAGCCGGCCTGCGAAGCGCGAGCAATATGTAAAGTACGATACAAGCCACGCCTGCGAACATGACTGACTTGCCGAGTCCCGTCGTTTTCATTTCATTTCCTCGCTTGATCTGCCCCTGCCTTGTTCACCCTTCCGGCTATATCGTCCGTCTGCCCTGGAGCAGGTTAATCACCAGAACGACGAGTGCGACCACCAGCAACAGGTGAATCAAATTGCCGCCAACGCCGCCGATCGCGCCTATCAACCAGAGCACCACCAGCACTACCAGAATTGTCCATAACATGATCGGTTTCTCCTTTTCGCCAATACTCTTAACAGCTAGAACCGTCTCTCGGGCCGCGTGATGTCTTTATAGATTAAGTAGGAATAACCGTCTGTGCGCTAGGCCACATAGATGAAATCTGCGTTCGATTGTGATATTTAAGGCGTTGTTATTCAGACCGCAGGAAACTTCCGATGTCTCGACTTGTAAAATCCGACAGTCCGATCGAGAACCGGCTTCTGGCCGCGCTTCCCCGCGAGGAATATCAGCACCTTGTTCCGTATCTTGAGCGCGTTTCCTTCGATCTTGGTGAAGTCATCTATGAATCCGGGGAGACTCTGGATCATATTTATTTCCCCACGACTTCGATCGTCTCTCTTCTTTACATGATGCTGGATGGTTCGTCAGCCGAGATGGGCCTGGCGGGTAATGAGGGAGTAGTCGGCATCGCACTTTTCATGGGTGGCGACACGATGCCCAACCGCGCGGTGGTACAAAGCGCCGGCGGCGCGCTTAGGATGAAGGCCAATGTGCTGCAAAGAGAGTTCGCGTTGGGAAGCCAGTTTCAGCGTCTGCTCTTGCGCTACACGCAAGCGCTCATTACACAAATCTCGCAGACAGCCGTTTGCAACCGCCTTCATTCAGTTGAACAACAACTCTGTCGTTGGCTCCTGTTAAGCCACGACCGAGTCAAGGCGAATGACCTGGTCATGACGCAGGAGTTGATCGCAGATATGTTAGGCGTACGGCGCGAAGGCGTGACCGTGGCTGCGGGCCGGCTGCAGGACGATGGAGCGATCAGCTATATTCGCGGTCATATTAAGATTCTGGATCGCCCAAAACTCGAAACGATTGCCTGCGAATGTTACAAAGTCGTCAAAGACGAGTTTGATCGACTGCTGGGGTAAAGTTCCCAGATTTCCTTTATTTCACGCTTTGTGCGCTACCGCACATACACATTTTCATCGCCGTGTTATTCCTCACAAGTCAATCCATCCATAATTTGAAAATCAACTGCCGATACTGAGACTCGTCCCGCAACCTTCTCGACGAATCCGGTTGGGTTTTCTATGTTGCTTCGGTAAAGGGACTAGGAGAACCCCCAATGCAGGTAACCAACACCCCGACTGTGATGGTCGCCAATCACTCTGAGGACACGCGCGAGTTGTTGAGATTCTGGTTTGAATCACACGGCTGCCGGGTAGTCGAAGCGGAGAACGGACTCCAGGCAATAGAGTTGACACGCAATATTTGCCCTGATCTGATTCTGATGGGTTTGAGAATGCCTGTTCGTGATGGCGTGGATGCCACACGTTGTATTCGTCAGTACGTCAGTGAATGCGATGTTCCAATCGTTGCGATGTCCACCTATCCGACTCAGGAAGAACGAGCCAAAGCTTTTGCAGCTGGATGCAGTTCGTTCATCGCGCAGCCGATTGATTTTGATAATCTGAACAATCTTCTTGTTAACCTGTTGCCGTACTCTGGGTCGTTGTCTGCCAATCAGTCATTGCAAGCGACCGGTCATTAACCGGACGAGCCTGTTCGTTAGGACGACAACCGCATCCGGCAGCGCCAAGATGTGGTGCAGTTTGCATTAAGAGAAAGATAAGACAGTTTCACGCAAAGGCGCGAAGAACCGAAAGCACAAGACGCAAAGAAAACCACTCATAATCTTTGCTATTCTGAGCACTTGCTAACATTGCTTCCTCTTCCTGACAAAGTCCGACTACCGAGATGTCCGCTTTGTGTGTCGTTTATCGCCGAAACAGGAGTAATCTACGACAACTACAACTATCTGGGCCACAAGGGCATCTTAATTTTTGATAAATCCTTCTCTTGCGCATTGACGGTGATGCGTCCCGTGCCTCAAACAAAGGCCGCGGCGTTCTGGATAGTTCGAGAGCAGGCAGTATTTAACTTCAGAAGCCGCTCCTTCAAGAGCATCCGGACACTAGAGCCTTCGCTGCTACCGTTTCTACGAAGCCACTTTTCTTCCAAGCTTCTCTTTACACTCCTAATTTAGTGGAGAGGAAAATCTATCTATGTCTATGAAACTTTACGTCGGCAACCTGTCTTTCGAGACTTCGAGCGAGAATCTTCAGAATCTCTTTGCAGAGGCAGGCACAGTCGAATCAGCATCCGTGGTTGAAGACCGCGAAACCGGTCGTTCACGCGGCTTTGGCTTTGTCGAGATGTCTTCGAAAGAAGAAGGCGCCGCAGCCATCACGCAGTTCAACGGCAAGGAAGTCAACGGCCGTGCGCTGAATGTCAATGAAGCCAAGCCGCGCGAAAACCGCAACGGCGGCGGCGGTGGTGGTGGACGCGGTGGTTACAGAAGCTAACTCGACCTTGCGTTGCTCGAATCGGTAGCGGCAACGAACTTAGCCGACTACAGTCAAAGCAAAGCGCCTCGGCAACAAAGTGACCGGGGCGCTTTTCTTCTAATGACAACGCTCAAATGTAGGGACTTAGTGTGATTTCGACTCGTTCTTCGTGTGGTTCGCTTTTCGCCTTCGCCCTCAACTGATCGAGACAGCGAGCGGAATCGGTTTTCGCTGAAGAAGTCGAGCCAGAAGGGTTCTTAGCTGATTGAAATTATCAGGACGCGTGAGATAAATATTTTGACCAATAGCCAGCTCATCACCTTCCGCAACTTCGCCGATGCAAAAGATCACCACCGGAATCTCCTCGCCGAGGCACGCCTTGACGCGTATCTGACGACCTGTGGCGATGACATCGCGCGGCGATCCGGCGAGACTTACCAGGATAAGATCGGGGCGATTTCGCGCGCCGCATTCAACTGCATCTCGCTCGTTTCTGACCGCCTCCACGCTGTAGCCGTCCGCGTGCAGCAGCTTTTCTATCCCATCACGGGTTTCCTCGATATCTTCGAGTACAAGGATCGTTCGCCCCGCATCAAGTCCCGACATAATCTTTCGCCTTCTTTGCGCGCATTTGCTGAGCAGAAATTTGAGTCCGTTGCCCGCGCGCGTTTCCCTTTACCTACACGATGAATGTTTCGGATTGCAGGTAACGAGTAGATATAACATTCGACGACAACGTCCGTCCGTGCGCCAACACACATACGAGCTCCGAACGACGATTCATATGTGACGTAACGCACAGACGACTACTACTAATTCGCATAGACTTCTTGGTTGAATGTCAAAGCGAGGAGAACTCATAGTGAAGAAAATGAATATCAATGACCGCCAGGTCGGCAAGGTGACCATTCTTGATTTGGAAGGCAATTTAAGAATTGGCGAAGGAACTGTCGTGCTACACAACGCGATTCGCCGCCTGATAGACGAACGACAGACTCAGGTCCTCTTGAACCTGGCGAGCGTCGACAATGTTGATTCGAGCGGTTTGGGCGAGCTCATTGCCGGCCACGTTGCTCTGCGCAGGAACGGTGGGCAAGTGAAGCTGCTTCATCTGACAAAAAGAGTGCGTGAACTGATGACTATCACAAAGCTCGTAACTGTGTTTGAGACTTTCGAAGACGAGTCCGCCGCGCTCCAGAGCTTTAAGACCTCGAACGTCGCGGTTGACGAACAGGCGTCTGCTCTGACTCAAGCTGTCTCGGCTTAACGCAAAATAGCCATCAAGTTGGACGAGTATTAAGACCCGCACAGGAGATTGAAAAAAGTTATGACGATAAATATCAGACCTCTGCATGATCGTGTGATCGTGAAACGCATCGATGAAGGCGAGCAGATCCGCGGCGGCATCATTGTCCCCGACACCGCCAAAGAGAAGCCGCAGGAAGGCGAAGTTCTAGCCGTAGGCCTCGGCAAATACAGAGAAGACGGTACGCGCCAGGAACTGGATGTTAAGACGGGCGATCGCGTCTTGTTTGGCAAATACAGCAGCTCGGAAATCAAGATTGACGGAGAAGAGCTATTGATCATGCGCGAGGACGAGATACTCGGGATCATCAGTCGCGCGGGAACGGCAGTGGCCGGCAGCAGCGCTAAGAAGAGCGGAAAGTAGTTCTTCAGACTTGATCATGAATATCCCTTCGGAACGATTAACGACGATTTTATCAGGAGAAGACTAAACAAATGGCAAAGCAAATAGTTCAAGGCGAAGCATCGCGCGCAGCAATTTTGCGCGGAGTTAATCAGCTCGCCGACGCAGTCAAGATCACGCTCGGCCCCAAGGGGCGCAATGTTGTGCTCGATAAGAAATACGGCAGCCCGACGATAACCAAAGACGGGGTGACGGTGGCAAAAGAGATCGACCTGAAAGACCCGATGGAAAACATGGGCGCGCAGATGGTGAAGGAAGTCGCCTCGAAGACTTCGGATGTGGCAGGCGACGGCACGACCACAGCGACTGTGCTGGCCCAGGCTATTTTCCGCGAGGGCGTCAAGACCGTTGCGGCGGGTGCAAACCCGATGGCTCTCAAGCGCGGAATCGAGAAAGCAGTCGAGCGCTCAATCGCAGAGATCAAGAAAATGTCGAAGCCGGTTAAAGGCGAGATGATTGCGCAGGTCGGCACGATCTCGGCAAACGGCGATGCGACCATCGGCGAACTGATTGCGGAAGCGATGGACAAGGTTGGCAAGGACGGCGTCATAACGGTCGAAGAATCGAAGACGATGGAGACCGCCCTGGAATTCGTCGAAGGGATGCAGCTTGATCGAGGTTACCTCTCGCCGTATTTCGTCACCGACCAGGAAAGCATGGAAGCCGTACTTGAAAATCCGGTCATTCTACTTAGCGAAAAAAAGATCACGTCGATGCGCGACATCCTGCCGCTTCTTGAGCAGGTCGCAAAATCAAATAAGCCGATTTTGCTGATCGCTGAAGACATCGAAGGCGAAGCTCTGGCGACACTCGTCGTCAACAAACTGCGCGGGACGTTGAACGTAGTTGCGATAAAAGCGCCGGGTTACGGTGATCGTCGCAAGGCTTTGCTCGAAGACATCGCGATCATGACCGGGGGCAAGGTTGTCAGCGAGGACCTCGGTATCAAACTGGAAAACGTCCTGCTCGAAGACCTCGGCACAGCCAGGAAAGTGGTTGTTGACAAGGACACTGCAACGATCATTGACGGTGGCGGCAACGCGAACGATCTTGCCGGACGCGTCAAGACTCTCAAGGCCCAGATTGAAGATTCAACTTCGGACTACGACACAGAGAAGTTGCAGGAGCGCCTGGCGAAACTGGTCGGCGGAGTCGCAGTGATAAAGGTCGGCGCTGCCACAGAGACGGAACTGAAAGAGAAGAAAGCGCGCGTCGAAGATGCCATGCACGCGACCCGCGCGGCTGTTGAGGAAGGCATCGTGCCCGGCGGCGGCGTGGCGTTGATCCGCGCAGCGAAAGCGCTCGAGAAATTCAAAATCTTTGCGGCGACAGCCGATGCCGAAGAGACGGGCGATGACGACGAGCAAATTGGCGTGACGATCGTGAAGCGGGCGCTTGAAGAGCCATTGCGTCAGATAGTTCAAAACGCCGGCAAAGAAGGTGCGGTAATCGTCGAGAAAGTTCGCGCCAACAGGGATCCAAACTTTGGCTACAACGCGGCGACGGATGAGTTTGAAGACCTGATCGCCGCGGGCATTATCGATCCGGCGAAAGTGACGCGCTATGCGTTGCAGAACGCCGCCTCGATCGCGGGTTTGATGCTCACCACCGAAGCCCTTATTTCCGAAATTCAGGATGACAAGCCCGATGCAATGTCGGGCGGTATGGGGATGTAAGTCCCTGTCGGTTGTCCCGGAATGAAATTGACGTCCAGGAAGAAGACGACCGCCCGGTGCTTAAGAGCGGTCTCTTCGAACTGGTCAAAACCGTTCGAGAGGCGATGAAGGATGAGTCAGTTACAGATGAGTAGGGCACTTGAAACGTGCGCCTGGTGCGCTGGAAAAGGGACGCAAACTTTTTCCGGCGGTTTCGTTGTTTCGTGTTTGGTTTGCGGCGGCAAGGGCCAGCTCTCGATCATTCAACCATCGGGTCCATGCGGCCAGTGCGAAGGCACTGGCAGGCGAAACACGAACCGACCTTGTCTTGGTTGCGCGGGCACGGGATGGAGCCGTGTAACAGTTCAGAAATAAGCAGCAGTTGTCGGACACTAGCAGCTTTATCACGTACAAATTTTGGAGGTTACTTTTGCTAAGAAAAGATCACTCGACACATAACGGTTTTAGCCACATTTCAAATGACGAGGTTTGGCCCGAGATAGATTCAAGATACCGACTGATTGTCGTCGCGGCGCTTAGAAGCAAACAGCTTCAGCGCGGCGCAACTCCACGCATCGAAGCCGACACACAGCGACGTAAATTCACCAGCATCGCGCTCGAAGAAGTTAAGCGTGGCCTGGTTCCCTTCACCATCATCGAGGGAGAGCCGAAACTTATTGGCAACGGCAGCGGGAACATCATCGACGGGATGGAAGCACCGGAATAACGCGGAGAAATTTATGGCACTAACCGGCACCACAGAAAATCCGTTTACTTTTGAGTTCATCGATGAAGGATCGAAGGTTCAATTGGGATTGACGAACGGAACTGACCAAACGCTCAAGTGTGTCGAAGTCCTTACCATCTTTTTGAAGGACGAAGACACACCGGGCGGCGGGCCTTCGCAAGTCAACATTAAGTTCAAAGATACCAAGTGTGTGTATCCTAACGAGAAGGTCGTGCTCTCGCACAAAACCTGGATAAATGGTAAACCTGTTGAGTCTGATCAGGACCAGCTGGAGCGATTGAAGGTAATCGCGGGTAAACTCAAACCGTACGTGCTGGATATTTCATGGGAGAACGCAGACGGAAAAGCAAGGTTTCAACGGATACCGTTGGGGCATTGAAGGAAACGCTATTGGGCCATCGAAGGAAACCTGTTGGGCATTGAAGGAAATGATTGATGATCGTTTGTGACTTCTGTATGCAGTACAGACAAAACGGCGAATGCGCGTTGGGCCTCAACATCCCTAAGACGATGGGCTGCGTCGGCTTCGATCCCGGCATAGAGAAATTCTGTTCCGACCCAAAAGACTTCGTCAGCTCCAGACAAATCGTCGAGATGGCAATGTACTTCAAACTCAAAGGCCGCGAACTGAAGAAGGTCAAACTCATGGCCACGCGAGTGGAAGGTGCGCTCCTGTAGATATCTCCCTCACATAGAAATTAAAGTGCCACAGGTCTCGTAACGACCAATTGTTATCCAGTCACCACGCCGGGCGAATTAGCATCCATCAAAACAGTTCGATCGACTTCCGTCATTTCACCTGATCCCTCGACACATCCGAGCGATGAACTTCAACCGACTTTCTCACCTCGAAGTCATCGTTCACGCTGGACCAATGGCCCTCGTGGCGCGCAATCGAGCGTCGGTTCAGCATTGGACTTTCCGCCATATATTTTTTCTTGACAGCATTCGCGATTAGGAATAAATTCCGCGCAACTCGCATAACTCTAAACCAAGCGTTCTTCTCAAGCGCACGTTACTCCCAAGCCCAGAACTTGAGAGCGGCAGTATTTACTTACTGATACTCTCGTGCCTTTTTCCTGGTCCACGACTGTGGGAATGGATCATTCCCTTACCGGACCAGCGGATCGAGCATCAGGGCGGGCCTCGAACCACATTTCCAACCTCCTGTGTTTGATTGGTTGACTTTCGCGTGTCTGTAACGCGAGTCGATGGCGATCAACACAAGGTTCTTTCATCAATGCCCTTTGAGGGCAGAAGGAGATTCTATGCCTAGAAGAAAGGCAAAGCGCAGGAAGGGAGCGGCGAAGCAAGGATCTGATCCCACAATGACCAGACGCGACGTGCTTAAGATAGGCGCGGTAGCAGGGGCTGCGACGGTTTTGGGCCCTGCCCTTTTGACCTCAAAGAAAGCACTTGCTTTTCCGGACGGTCCACAGCCGCCGACTGAACCGGTAATCTGCGCGGAGCCCGATGCCAGTCCTCCGACTACGCCATTTCTCGACACCTTTACAGCACCGTTTCCGGCGATACCGAAGATCCTGATTCCAGCGCCCACCCAGAACGCAAACACGGGCGCAGGCGAGGCAGCGCGCGCCCCGCATCAACGGTGGTCCGAGTTCCCGCCCGATATCAAATACGAGATGATTGCCAAGTCAGGGCTTCATCAGTTCCACTCGGATTACGGGGATTCGTATATCTGGGGGTTCAATGGCAAATACCCGGCGCCGACGGTGCTGAACGCCTACAACCACCCAACCATCGTGCGTTTCCGAAACAACCTGCCAACCTTTACCTCGACCTTCGGCAGAAACGAAATCACGATTCACTTGCACAACGGACACCATGGGTCTGAAAGCGACGGCTTCGCCGGCGACTATTTTGGGACGGGACTGTGGAAGGATAATCACTACGTAAACATCTACGCTGGTTACGACGACTATCCGCCGGACGGCGACGATCTGGAAGCCATGCATTCGTTCTGGTTTCACGATCACCGTGCTGCCTTCACGGCAAACAACAACTATCTCGGCCTAAACGGCATGTACCTGGTCTATGACAAGAAAGACCCGGGACATGAGTTCAATACCTCTGGCTCGCTGCGCCTCCCATGCTATTACGGCATCACGGACTTTCCACTGATTTTGACTGACAAGATCTTTTGTCCGACGGTCGGCGATCGCACCGAGATGTGGCACGAAGTCGGTACCGGTGCTCCGTTTGAGGTTGCGGCTCCGACGGGAGACAAGTGGGTAGTCAACGGTAAGATTCAGCCGAAGATGACTGTCAGAAGGCGCAAGTACAGATTCCGAATTCTGGCCACCGGTCCCGTGAAGACCTGGGATCTCACGCTGATTAAGCCCGATGGATCAGTCGGAACCATGACGGTCGTTGCGACTGACGCTAATTTCCTGGCGCAACCGGTTCCGGTGGATGCCGGCGTGAACCTCGGCAACAGCAACTCGCCGATTGCGGGTGCGCTGAGAGTCAGTGTGGCCGAGCGCTATGACGTGATCATCGACTTCGCGCAATTTCCGCATGGCTCGAAGGTTTATTTGAAAGAGGCCGCGAATCAGAATGTCGGCGTCGCGTCACCTGTTCCGTTACCCTCGGGATTGGCAATCGAAAACGTGTTGATGCAATTCAACGTGATAAATCGGGAATGGTGGTTCCCGCCCGATACGCCGCCGATTCCGTCGACGCTGACTACCTATCCCACTTTGCCGGCAACGGACGCAACGTTCGAGTGGCAATTTGTCCGCGATCCGGTGGGCACGGTTCCACGACTGTTTCGAATAAACGGACTTGCGTTCGACCCGAACAGGATCGATCACTCGGTCGTGCAGGGAACGACGGAAGAATGGCTCTTGAACAATAACGTCGGAGCCTCCGCGTGGACGCACCCGGTTCACATTCACTTCGAGGAGTTCCGCGTCCTTAAGCGATATCTAAACGGAGTAGAACAGGCAACTGTTCCTGTCCTTCAGCGAGGCAGAAAGGACGTCCTGCGGCTAAACCCGGGCGAGGGTGCGTTAATCAAAATGCAGTTTAGAGATTTTCTCGGCAGGTACTTGATCCACTGCCACAACATGAATCATGAGGACGCCTTCATGATGGTGCGGTGGGACATTGTCAATGGCTATGCTGCTGTGCGTAAGAACAAGGAGATGCTCGCCAAGCTGCAGAAGGAAGAAGCGCAACGCACGCGAAAGGAGGATGAGGGCTGATGAAAAGAAGAGAGTTGTTTACCAACCTTGTCGGGAACAAGTCACTCTACGTGCCGCACCCGGCATCACCGGGGAGAAGGCGATTCACAAACGCCCTGCTCCGAACACAGGACAACAAGGAGGTCAGGTTCTACGACGACCTGATCAAAGGCAAGCAGGTCGTTGTCAATTTCATGTACGCGGAATGCCATGGCGCTTGTCCGATGGTTACGGCAACCCTGCTTAAAACGTACAAGGCTCTTAAAGCGCGGATGGGACAGGACCTGTTCTTCTATTCGATTACCGTCAAACCGGAACAAGATAATCCTGAGATGTTGAAGCACTACGCGCAGACACGCAGGGTAGACCTTCCGGGCTGGACGTTCCTGACCGGAGACAAGTTCGACATCGAGACCATTCGCTTCAGGCTCTTCAAGATGAGCCACCCGGGATTTGATCTCGATGCCACGATGCATGCGGGAACGCTCCGCATCATCAACGACGCGACCAACTGCTGGACTGCCGTCGAAGCATTCGCCAGCCAACGAACAGTACTGGAACACATCTCCTGGGCAGATCCGCCCAAATCGCTCGAGCAACGACTCGTAGAGAATAAAGCGCTGCAAGTCAGGATAGACAGGGATGTGAAGCTTCACGGATACCGGCGATCAGTCTAAACGCAACCTTCTGCTTAATGCGTTTACACGGTCGCCGGACGGCGCAAACCCGACACTCATGGATGACTGAGAATAGAGCTCGCGGAAACGTGAATTCTATTCTTAGTCACCAGAGTCAGAGAGAATCACCATGAAAAAAGCCGGCATTCTCGTTTCATTGTTGTTCATTTGTTTCCTCGCCACAGGTACGGCTTTCGGCCAACAGGACTGCGATTTCCAGATTGCCGGGACATGGAAGCGAGCCACGCCTGACGACACAAATTCACCGCTTTATCGTTTCGCCCCGGACGGAACGGTAAAGGTGTTTGCGAGTGACGCCACGGGCAAGAACTCCGGCGCGCACGAGGTCGCGAGCGCTACTTATGAGCTGGACAATCCGACCGCACCGAAGTCCATCAGCTTCAAGGCAATTAACAAAGGTGGCGTGTTCGCAGACGGTGCCGGCACGATGACAATCGTCAATTATGACGATACATCCTTCACCTGCACCAAACCCGGCTCGGGTCCAACTCGATGGATCAGAGTCGATCCTAACCGTTATTTTCTTGTTCTCGCCGCGCGCTCAGGAACGTTTTACGATCGCAGCGGTCCCGCATTTTCGATGTTGCTTAAGACCGGCGAACTTCAGCCCAGGATAGACGCGGTGGGAACTTACGCAGTGCAGGGTACACGAGCTTTTGGTCCGGTCCCCGTCGAAACTTACAACGAATTCATGACCGAGCCTCGTACCGATTCTGAGGTCATGTTTCGGCTTGAAATCACTCTCGCACAGTACCAAAGAGGCTTAAAGATCCTGCAAACCTGGGAGCGGCGAGTTAGGGAGGATGCAACGCTTTATCCGCGAACTTCTTATCTGAACAACATCCTGCTCGTGAAAGAGCTCGTTGAGAGTCTGAATCACTGTAGCGAGAAGATAAAGATGTACAAGTTAAGCTACCTGCAGGACGAGGATTGGATTACCGAGAAGTACGGCTCGCCATTCGTTCCGTTCAACTTTTTCAAAGAATTGAGACGGCTCAACGAATCGCTGCACGTGCGCGATGAAGAGTTCGCCAAGTCGCAGTCGCCAAAGTCTTAGAGTTTGAGTTGTAAGCGTAATTGGGATTCGACAGGAGGGATGAAAGTGAGAAGCCAGCGATCATTGTTTGCCGCTTCAGTATTGATGGGCCTGTGCTGCTGGGGCGCGGCGCAGGCCCAGGACGCGAAGCCTGGAGTCGAAAGTAGTCCAGCGTCGGGGCGGCTGGCTCGCGGTTCCATCGTCACGATGTACGCGCTGGATCCGCTGGCCCGCGCATTTTGTTTTCGTGATGGCGGCGAGGGACTCACGATCGTCAAAAACCGAGTCGGAAACCGGTGCAGCGACTTGAGCTTTACCACGGCGGGCGGTGGCAGTCTCGTGACTGGAATTGAGGCCAATCGGGTGGGGGCGATTATCGATCTTGGAACCGCCGACGAACTCCGCGAGCGATACGGCTACGATGACGCAGACAGTGGCGGGGAGGGCTTCGCGTCGTTGCGCTTGCAGGGAGAAAAAATCTTCATACTCAAAGAAGACCGACCGCAGGAAAAACTACAGCCGCTGAGAGAAGGGCCGTCGCTGTTCACAAATGTCGGACCCTCGGCCAATGCGCCGATCAAACTTGGACACATTTACCTCGTGCGGATCATGGACATGAAGGACAGCAGCTTCGACCTGATCGCAAAGGTGATAGTGGTCGGATATACGCCGAACGAGTCGGTGACGCTTCGCTGGGCACTGCTCTAGAGTGCTTTGCTATAGATCGTCGAGAGGCATGAACCAGTCGCCTGGTTTCGTCACAACCGGCCGATCAATGTAATGAAACTTCAAACATGAAGGAGAACCTGATATGAGCAATCAAACTTCGTCCCAGATCGATGCGAGTGGCAAAACGGGGGGGGTCTGTGAAGTCACAGGGCCGTACAAGTGCAGCAAGCATGCCGACATCATGGTTATTTTCCAAAAAGGAGATAAGTTCGCCGCGTGCCCCTACACCGAAGCAGAGGTAAGGGGAGCCGAAGGTGGCCACAATGCGACGTGGATCATGGTGCGAGATTCTGACGAGCCAAGCGTCATCGAAATTTGGAAGGCAACCGCGAGCGCCGCACAAGGGTAAGCAGGATGGCAGCGGTGAATTCCTGAATTGAAAAGAAGGCTCCCGCAAAGGCGCAAAGACGCAAAGAGGTTGAGAGTTACTCAATCCTTGCTGATTTCTTTGCGCCTTTGTGCCTTTGCGGGAACCTGTTTTTGACGGGATACACGATAACTTAAGTCAATGAAACACGATAATGATAGGAATTATAGTACGCGGTAGGTAGAACATAGGAGGAAGTTTTGACTTAGTCAAAACAAAATTCCGGCGATTATGGCGCTTCATTAGTTCGCATCTCGGGAGTGGCTGTAAATTCAAAATGCCGGTTCTGCACGTTTGGCGCATGACCACTTACTAAAAATCTTGCTGCCACCTTTTCTCCAGTTCGAGTAATGTAGCTTATGACAAGTGCGCCTGCGATCGGCCCGGCATCATTGGAGAGGTTTAGGCTTACATTTAAGGTGTCGTTTTCAAGAATCGCTGATTGGGCACCTGAAGTAACGGACCGTCCCTGTATACATTCGCGATGGTGACCGTTTGAGGACTCAAAGGTCACTTGGGAATTAAGAGCTGGGCCGAGACCAATATTCTTCAGCAAAATACGGGCCAGCGTCACGTTCGCGCCCTCTAATTGGCTTGGGTTATTCATGAGCTCCCAGGCAGGTCGCACCAATTCCAGACGCTCTCGCTGTGCTTGGTCCAGCATCGCTCGGCCTTGGCGGGTCATTTCCT
This sequence comes from Pyrinomonadaceae bacterium, assembly GCA_963702045.1. Classification (GTDB taxonomy): domain Bacteria; phylum Acidobacteriota; class Blastocatellia; order Pyrinomonadales; family Pyrinomonadaceae; genus JACMLC01. The sequence continues at coordinate 92,131 of OY969701.1, read as the reverse complement.
GCGCTTGTCGGACCGCGTAAATCGTTAGGCCCGCAGCAAGGATTTGAGCAACCCCAGCGATACCCTGCCAAACAGTGTGGCTAAGTAACCATTGGACAAAATTCAACAGGGACCTCATATCGATTATTTCGACCAAAAGACGTTAGTTCCCATCAAAAAGGCTAATCTTACAACAGTCCCTAACGCGCTCACCGGAATTGCACGGGCACAGATCGTGCGCGTAGATTCTTTTGGTTCGGCTATATTCACTGAACTTTCGTTGACTCTCCTTCTTCCAAAGCAGCAACGCCTCGTCGACGCGCGCTCCGTTCCATATTGCTGTTCGTGTCAAAGTTGCTCCAGGGTCCTTGGGTGTGATCAAACCAGCAACGTGGTCGTGTGCCTGCTGTAAGACTGCGGTCGGAATAGAATGCCTCAGGCCGGCATTCACTGAGGCGGCAAAGTCACTGCCTGCACCGATCGCAAGTTGCTGAAGGACCTCCTTTCGGAACGACACTCCGCTCTGACTTTCCCTAAACTTAATCAGATCCTTAAGTCGATTCGGGTCTTGTCTGATAAAGACCCCTAAGTCAGTTCCGAATTCACCGGTCGCAACATAAGCCGCCATATCGTCGGCCCATTCAAGTCCCGTCGCGGCTGCGAAGGCCGGACCCGCTAGTTTAGCAGCGCCATAGTCCACCTTAGTTGAGGCAAAGCCGAATAGCTGACTTGCCACCCCAACTTTCACAAGGTTTGCTAGACGCAGGATCGGGTAGGCCATCCATCGTGGAATTGACGTTGAGGGAGTGCCGACACTCATGCCTATGAGAGATCGTACGGAAGGGCGGCTCAGTAGCCCTTGGGTGATTCTCTCGACCGCTGGCTCTCGATGGCGGTCCACAAACTCGACACGTCGTTCCAGATCTTCAAATAACTTGTTGGCCTCTGCTTCTTTTCCGGGGACGGCTGCTAGACTTGCTCTTATTCGCTCCCTGATTCTCACCCTTTCATCTTCTTGGGTGAAATTACAGGATCGTAACTCGCCGTTACTCAAAGACGCTGGATCAGGATAGCTAATCGCAAGAATGTTTGACCATTCAATCAGTTTCAACGCCTCATCCTGAATCAGCGACCAAAAAAGGTCTCCCCCCAAGAGCAAATGCAGTTTCGAGGTTGAACGAAAAGGCACGTAGACAACATCAAAACAGAGAAGTCCCACAACAAGATCGTGCAACGCGGTAGACTCGGTTATAGGAAGCTCTGCAGTTGTAATTCCGCTGCCGTTGATAAGTTCCATTCCATTACTCAGACCGAGGGTTTGGGATGTTCGCCACGACCCAGGTGGCAAAATTTCCGAAAGTAAATGCGCGCTTCTCAGTGCCGTAGACTTTTCGAAATCATATATCGAGACACCGCCCTCCGATGCGGGCTTCGCTGCTATTACCTCCTCTAAGACCGTTAATGATGAGCGATGATCGCTATGGGCTTCTGGCACATATCCAATTCGGTGAATGAATTCAGGTAGCTGAAGGCCGAGCTTGCTCAATACCGCGAAGTGAGGGCCGGTTCCCGAGATTGCCTTTAATCTGTCACTGGCATTTAGCAGCTTAAGAACGTATTGGTCGGCCAAGCCATATCCAAAAAACACGACGCTTGTTGCGGTGAAAATATATTCGAGTAACTTCGTATACTCCTCTTCCTCTAACAACTTCTCATAATCGTCAGCTGTGAAAATCGTGGATCTGATGGAGCTAAGCGAGCCGTGAAGCTTAACGACAAAACCCTCTTTTTTGTGAATTAGATCTACAGCCCGTGAAATGTCACTTCGCTGCAACACCGTGAGATCCCTTAGGTTGTGTTCCAGCAGCTCGTCAACATTGGTTGTAAGAATTGCAGTCGGTTTTATTAGGTTGAGATCGCCTATAAATCGTTTGTAAACGGGAGTCGTTGGTCGTGTTTTCAGCTCTTTGACCAGAAGTGAGAAATAGAGTTGTTCGTGAGACTGTCTACAAAGCCCGAATAACCCAGGATAGTCTTCCGTTTCTATAAGTCTCTGTCCCACCTCCTTGTTATATCTCCGATCGCGTCGAATGAAGCCGGAGTGGATCGCTTCTGCAAGCTCCTTCCATGTTGGATAATTACACCAAACACTTGCTCCTGCGCCGATCCACAAAACGAGAGGTCTAGCGTCTTCCGTCACAATTTCAGTGAGGGCCCTGAGGGATTGATATGTTGTGAAATCACCGTCTAGCATTAGAAGTATTTACCCTTCCGGAAAATGGAGTAAGTATCGCACCTCGGGCTGTCTGCATCTATTCCAAGATACCATTAGCGATTCTCTTTGCCTGGTCAAGTTGCACAGTTATTGATGATTTCCAGAAGCCGATCTTCGCCAACTAGTAACCGACATCGACGCTTCGTTTTTCGTCCACAAGTTCCATCAGCTTGCGTTTCGTGACCATGTCGCGCGGGCTGCGAGGGGACTGCGCCAACCATTTATAGATTTTGTGAAGAGTTACCTGGTGAGTCATTGAGATAATCTCAGTTACGTCAATTTTGGTGTGCTCGCTTACCTCATATCCCAACCTTCGAAATGTCTTCACGGCCAACAACGCAGCGTGAAAAGCACTTTCCGCCTGGGCTACGCAGAGGGTGTGCTTTACCCCTTCGTCGTCGGCAAAAGAGACTTCGCAGTCGGTCATGTGCCGATAATAGCCGCGTTTCACCGGTGCAACAAGAGTGCCACTTTCGGGTCGATCGATAAATCTCTCATATAGCATTGCCTATTACAGCAGCCTGACGGGCGTTGCCCTCTCTGCGCGCAGCGTCGTTGGTTGTAACGGTTGCACCGGTCGCCTTAGTAACGGTTGTCAGAGTGCGCGAAAGATCAACCGCGTCGGCATGAGTTAAGTGCGAAGCTTCGACACCGCGCTCGCTGATCACTGCCCAGCGTTGATCGTCTAATTCACTCATTGTTAAGTACGTCCTCCAACTCTTCTGCGGCGACTAAGTCTATGAAATCCGCCTGCGCCTCGAGGAAGCAGGCGATCCGATCAGCGTGTTCGGGTTTGTGCGGATTGAGATGGAGTGCGTCCAAGTATTCCAAGATCTGCTTTGAGGTGTCGTGCTGACATAGGAACGGCCAGAGCATCACCTCAATGGCGGAATTGAGTTCGGTCTCTACCACCGAGACATCGCATTCCAGTTCAAAGATTCGGCGCTCCTGAGTCTCTATGCGAGTCACAAGGGCAGCGACATCCTGGTACGCGCTTTCCGTTTGAGCGAGAGCTGCGTCGGACGCTTCGAACGTAGATTCGATTGCGGGTGCTGTAGCGTACATTTCGGTCTCCTTTCAGCTCGCGCGGCGGACGGCGCGCACGCGTGGTTCGTTGCTCGACTCAATCATCGAAGCGAGGACTCGGCGCTCACCGAAGCCGTGTGCCTTAATCAATGCCGCGTTGGCGAGGTTTCCCAACGCGAGCGGGGTCTCGGCCTGGTCGGCGATTACATCCAGCGCCTTACGCTCGAAAAGCTTGTCGAGGTCGGCTCCAATAAGACGGAAACGATAGGTCAGATAATTGTGGGCAAGCTTCCTGCTCATCGACGGCATTTCAATGATCGTGAGGCGTTCGGCGATCTCCCTGAACTTGGCATCATCCAGCCGGCTCTTCAGGAGCGGTTGACCGAAAAGCAAGACACCGAGGAACCGCTGATAGCCGCCCGTGCCCAGCTCCCAAAACCTCTTAAGTGCGGAGATCTGTTCGTCGTTCAACATGTGAGCATCGTCAAACGCCAGGGCGATACGAACGTCCTGCTCAAACAAGTGTTGGAGATGTTTCCGTAGCTGGTCGTAGGCGAGGACAAGCCTCTGTCGCGGCTTTTTGTCGAACCGTTCAAGTACCCAAGCGACAACCGCGCCGCTGCCGACCTTATGCATCTCCGCGAAGTCTGGATAGAAAAGCCTCATGCGGCCGTTAGATTTTTTGATCGTTTCATCAAGGCGTTTTTGAACGAAACTTTTCCCGCTACCGGTTGTCCCAACTACCGCCGTGAACCCCTGATAGTTAATGGTGTCCTCGGTGGCTTCGGCGATCCGGTCAAGGTCCGGCGAAGTGAAAGCGTCGGCCGCACTGAGCGGATCGCTCATTGGACCGAACGGGTCACGTCGCAATCCGTAGAACTGCTGAACTGGAAATGGAAGACTGAGTTTGTGAGCAATCACGGCTTTATACTCCTCTCCGGTGGAGATTGATTTCAGTTGGTTGGTAACTTCCCTTTCCGACAGACCTCGCCGGTTAAGGAATGAATGAAGATGATCGATGACAGCGGATTTGATCCGGCTCGCGTGGTCGATCGTGATCAGGCCGTTGCAAATTCTTTCGGCCGTGGCCTTGCTCACACCACTGTCCGCGCCACCGCATTCGATCGCGAATTCACGCAGAGAAAGGTTGTGACGCTTGCGGAACGCGGCCATGCCAGCCGTCCACTTTTTCTTATCGTCAAGCGTCATTACGACGGAAGGTTTTTTCATCGTCCTTAAGCGCTCCTTTGCATTGCTACAACAGCCGAAAATCCAGGGCGCGAATCTAACGCGCTCTTCAGTTCGGCGTCCGTGATCTGCTCGCGGTCCGCGAAGATTGAGCGAAGCCACTGCTTCTCTGCTTCGGTGGCGCGCTTGCTGAATGTGCCGTCCTTTTGCAGTGCTTCGACGGCGGGCCAGAATGTAATGAAGCGGCCAGCGGTCGACGCCGGCAAAACACCAGGCGCAGCAGCGTCAATCTCCGCCACAGATATTTCGCGCACGGTATGCGGGAACATTACCGGGCTATTGGAAGTGTCGAAGGTGGTGTCGATCAATGGGATGGGAGGATGCTGCACGCCTTGTTTGCCGGCTTCCTTCACGGCCTTAGCCATCTCTTTGGCGTAGCGTTTGAGCTCTTTGCGATTGCGTTGACCTTTTGACTCGGCCACGGCGTGGAAGTCCCCGGCGCGATCGGGCTGAGCGAGGAGGCGGTCAACGTCGTATGCGTTCTGATCGGGACCGATCACCGTGAAGAAGTCGGCATCATCCTGGAATATGACCTTGACTTCCTGACCGATCCAATTCCTGAAGGGTTCGGCATCACTAGTCGGAAGTTGATAGCGGTCGCCCTTGTAGGCGATCGTGACATCGTCACGAATCTTCACCGTGAACCCGTCAGCCAGGAACGCCGACCTGAGGACTTCCAGCGGCAAGCGACGCAGGACAATGTGCTGCGAGTGCCATCGCCGGATCGGCGGCATCCCGGTCCCGCGATGAACGCGATGGTTGTATTCGGCACACTGCTGTTGCGCAAAGTGATTGAATACCTCCATCGTCAACTCGCGACCCTCGGCCAGGAACAGCCCGAGCAGCTTTTCGTTTTGCTCGACGCGCTTGTGCGAGTTTTCGACTTTGCCGGTGGCGCGCGCGTTGCCGGGCAAGTGGTGAATCTTTTCGTACCCGCCTTTGTCGGCCAGCACGCGTGAAAGAATCTCGGTCGCCCGCTGGTTGCGTCCGAACTTAATGATCGCGTCGTTGTCTGTGTAGAGCTTCAAAGGAACTCCCAACTCGTTATAGGCATCGAGCAGAAAGTTCACGACGTGGGAGGATGAGGGCTTGTGGCAAGCGTGGTACTGGACAAAGCCATACCGCGAGAAATCATCGAGCAGAGAAAAGCGCCAGATGCGCACACGGTTGGGTTTTGCGTTGGGATGGTTCTTTGAAACTTCGAGGTCGTTGATCGAGATGATGCGGCGAGTTGTCAGATCGAACCAGCGTTCCTTCGTGCCTGAGATGTCAAACTGAAATATTTCGCCAGGCGCGGACGCTTCCCAACTTCGGTACGGTGTTATGTTTCGACGCCGCGTCTTTCCGTCCAGGCCATGCTCGCGCAAGTACCTTTGAAACGTAGCCAGCGAGACTGGAATTTCAAACCCGCGTTCACGAGCAACCATGATCGCGTCGGCAGGGTCGATGTGATACTCGACTACGAGTGACGCCGCGTATTTCAGCGCCGGATCGTTCATCAGGTCCGCGCGACGCTTGCCATGATCGGCGCGACGTTTGCGCTCCGGCCGAACTTCGCGAGCGATCGCGTAGACACGCGAAATTGAAAGACCGAGCTGGTCCGCCAAGCGCTCGGCTTCGGCCTTCGCCACAGGACCCTTGAGGCCATGCATGCAATCGAGTATTTCTTGTTTGCCTAGTTCACCTACTGTAGAATTTGCCATAGAGGGTTGCACCTCAAACTGCGCAGATGGAAAAGGCGCGCCGGCCACGGACCGACGCGCCTCTTCGTTTGCCTACGAAACGGGCGCGGAAGACGAAGCATCAACTTTACCTTCGGTCGCCGCTGTCCGTTGCCTTTTGATTCCTCGCAAGATTTGCAGAAACTGAGAACGCTGGAGATCGCTGAGGTCTCCAGAGGACGTCATCCCTGGGAAGTACAAGCCGATCAAATTCACCCAGGCGGTCTTATCTTTCCCGGTTACAGCTCCGCTGGAATTCACTTCGTTCAGGATGTAGCAAAGCTCTTCACCGAGGATGTGCGCCTCGGCTAACTCTCGTGTTCTGACATCCGAAAAACTAGTCGGGGTGCGTTGATTGAGTTTCGCGGCCTGGTGTGCGCGAACGGGATCAAAGCCGACAGCCCGAAGGCCGGCTCGCAACGCGCGGCCGCGTGCGAGGTAAAGCGCCTGGCTCATGTCTTCGACTACCTTGTCGTCGTGCAGGGTCTCGCCGATCAGGGCATGGCCGTATACCGAGCGTGACCGCTCGTCGCGGAGCTGAACGAAGCAGTCTGCCGTAGCGAGGCCCGCAAGGTTATTGAAGTCGCCGGGCGTGACCCGGATGGTGGGAATATCACTCAACGCGAGGCTGAGAATCGAAAGAGCATCGAAGTCAAAGATCGGGTCGATGCCGTTCCCGTCGAAGCTAATTTGTTTCCGGTCGAGACCGTAGGTTTCCACGAACTCACTCACGATCTGTTCCTGCGAGAGTGATAAGAATTTGGGCGCGCCGCGTGGCGCAGTTGATTGAGTTGATGCAGGTTGCGCAGACATTGAAAACCTCCAGTTGTTAGCCGTGTCTTAAGCGGCGGTTGAAAATTAAATCCCCGCGAGCGCTAGGGAACGCTCGCGGGGTCCATTTACCCACTAACTAAATTTTGTCGGTTCAGACCCTCCTCTCGTTACTGAATTGATCGAGCAAACTGAAATCGGTTCGCCGTTAAGCAAAACGGTAAAGCGAGAGCCGCTTACTACACGCGAAGCGGCGTCGGGAGTAGCTGCGCCTCGCCCCCCAAGGCGCGCAGCTCTCGCGCTGCGACGAATCAGGCAACTAGGATTCGCCGCATAGGCTTGAAGCAAACCGTTGACGAACTGCGCGTGCTGCGCGATTCGAGCTTCGGCGTGCCGGTGATAGTAATTGCGGAAGTAGTTGATCATCGGCCAGTGGTGGTAAGCGGTTCCAACTGACCAGCCGATCAATAGACCGAGCGAGAGAATTAGAATGGCGAAAAATAAAGAAGTCATTTCTGGCTCCGTTTAGATTTGGAACGACGCGAGAAAAGATGAATGAGAGAGAAGGCACAGATCGCTTGGAGGGTGCCCATCCACAAGCCGATCACCCAGAACATGAAGCAGAGATTTGTATTTGAATCCATCACCTCGTCCTGCTTTCTAGTCGAAGAGCTCGTCCAGGTTGCCGCTCGCCTCCGGTAAGTGATGGCCGTTTGAACTCTCGAAACCGAACGCCTCTTCAAGTAGCATCCGTTGGCCGGCGATGAGTGGTAATGCAGCGTGATAACGTTTCTCTTTTTCGGCTTCTGGCAGCTTGCCGACTTCTTCGATCAGGGCCGTGTACCCGCCTAGCAACATTGCAAGCGCCTGGTCGAACGGAGATCTCCCGGAAGCGCCTGCGCGCTTCGCCTCGTCAATCTTCCTTTTGGCGGTGGTGAGTTCTTTCTTGCCTCGATCGATGGTTCGCTTCTGCTGAGCGTTGTTTGAAGCGAGCTCGCGCAGGACTTCGGTTACGCGCTTGCCGTCATTAAGCGGGATCGCGATCTCTCCATCCTTCGAGCCGATCAGGACCGTTTCGCCATCGACTCTTACGTCACCGTCGCCGAGCTGCTTGCGCGCCGAGATGGGAATGCCGAGCGAGTTCAGCAGGTCAAAGGCGGAGTCACCCTCTCTCTCCAGCGCATTTAGCCGGTCATAAAACTGGTTCTTTGTCATGGGCGAGTCGGGGTGCTGGTTGAGGAAATCGTCAAAGCGAGCGAAGCCCAACGCCTCAAAATCCTTCTCATCGCGAAATAGGATCAGCGCGCGAAAAGACTGCGCGGAAATATGCTGGCCGAGATTCTGCGTCACGCGGATCGCGCCAAGCCGCTGGCCGCTCTGAACCAGCGCCGCGTTGCGAGCCGCGCCTTCCAGGGCGCGTTTTGTCGTGGTATCCACTTTCTCAAGCGCCGTCGCTACCGCTTTACCGCTCTTACTCATCGGTTCAACCTCCGTAGAGTTCTGAACTTCAGAACTCAAAAAATGGAATTACTTAGGAAAACTAATCATTGGGCGTCTGAGAGTTCTGAAATTTCAGAACTCTGCCCCCCCCCATTTTCGAGCGTCACCAGACAGTACTCGTGAAATCGGTCGCTGAAGCCGAGGAGCTTGGGGCTGAGCGCCCAGCCGGTAGGTGTTTGCGTCACGTACCCGGCTACCTTCAAAGTGCGCAGCGCGCGCATGCAGAAGTCGTAGCTGAAACCGGTTCGCTGCATCACGCGTTGGATCGTGACGGGCTCGAACTTCATCCCCTCCAGCGCCTCAAAAACCTTGAAGAGCCGAAGCCCGACATCGATCACGTAGCCGGTCTCTTTGCCGCGCGAGCTCACAGGAGTGCCTCCCTTAGTTCGTCGCGCACCTGGTCGATGAAAGGCAGCGATTCCTGGCCGGACAGCTCCGGGAAGTTGACCCGCTCGATCCGGTACATTGTCGCCAGCGATGTGATTGCCTGGCGGCGGTAGGGACGACGCCAGTCCAGGTAATCCTGCGCGGTACGCATCCAGTAGTAACCAGTCTTTCGCGTTGATCCGATCGGGAGAACCCACTCCTGCCGCAGCGTTTCGACAAAGCCCATGATGTTGCGCTCGGTTTCGCGCAACATTCCCTGAAGCGTTGGTCCAGAGATCGGCATCTCCCTGGTGGCGGTGACAATTGCGCGTGCTGCGTTGAGCGCGCGCAGATCGACGGCCTGCTTTTTCTCAAACCGGAGCCATACGACCTCGGCCAGCCGCTCGGCCTGCGGTGATACTCCTTCGCAATCAATGCAGTCGGCGCATCTACGCGGTCCTTCGGCCGTCACGACGATGGTTGAATCCCAACAGTCGAAACAGCGGCCCGGATGAAACTTGAATGTTTCGTTAGGCGACCCCAATATCCCTCCGGTTCATTGCCTTGAGCGCTTCGATAACTTTGTTTGCTTCTTTGGTGGTGCGCGGTTGGGAACACTTGATGATGCGCCTCGTAAGAGACTCCAAGCCCTCGTCACTCATGCCGCGCGCCCCCGCGAGGCTGCGCATCAATTCAAGCTGCGCCGGTTGGGCGATCTGCTGGACGCCGGCGCTTCGCCTCCGGTATTGGACCGTACGGCGTGGAGTGCCTTTGATTCGATTGAAGGGCGTCCCGCCGAGCTTCACGATTACCTTGTCGGCCTCGGCTTTTGACAACAACCGAATGCTGTCCTGTCCGGTAACGTTATGGACCAGGGTGTGAAGTTCATCGCTGTCAATCTTGCGAGTCTTCGCTAGTTGCCAGATCGCAGCGACCTGCTTTTTGGATTTGTTCCCAGCCGGTGCGGCCGGAGAAAAGTTTTGGACCTTTGCTGCGCCACAAAATTCAGTGCTCATGATTTTTCTCCAACGGCGTGAGGCCGTTTGTAATCGGTTTGGTTTCCTTTGCTGAGTTGCCTGAGGAGGGTTTCGATCAAATCTGCTAAGGCGCGCTGAGCTTTGAATGCTTCGCTCAGTTGTTCATGAACATCGGCATTCCCCACGGCGGCGGCAAGACTCTTTCCCTGGCTAAGCGCAACGCTACTGAGAATCGAATCGAGGGGCGGGAGCTCGCGCTTCATCAACAGCGAGTCATGCGTCGTGTTGAAAGCCACGGCCATCTGTTCGGCCCGATCGGGAGCGACGATCGCCAGCGCGCGGTGAATTCGCATGTACTGTGAAAACGGATCAGCGGCAATAATTTGGTGGACACGCTGAGGCGAGATCTGCAGATGAAGAGCAATGCTCTTCACTACGCCGTCTATGGCTTCTGCAAGGATGCCGTCATCAAGCATGGGTCTTGAAAAATTCCTTTCCGAACAAGTAGGCAGTCGAAGGTGAAGGCGCTAAGCTGCTTTGCGTCCCTTAGTCTTACAAAGCGATAGTCGGTGAAAGCGCACGCTCGGCACGGCAGCCACAATCTTCAGCCGAATACGTTGGTTGATTCGCAAGTAGTGGATAGTTGATGAAACAGAATCAAGGCGCTCCTCGATGTGCTTCGCAAAATTTGAGAGAGTCTTAAATCCCGCTAATAAGATCGCGGCTTTAATTTGTTCAGGATTCATTTACCTCACCACTGCAAAAAGTTTTACACCGTTCGCCAATATATTAGCCACCGATCGTGGCCGCGTCAACCAATATATTGGCGGGCATTAGTGTTTAATTACCCACTTTGACTCTATGCGATATCCTATTTATGACGATGAAGATTTCGCCGCGTGGGTTAGGCGCGTAAGAATTACTAGTGAACTATCTCAACAGGCCGTTGCAGATAGAGCGAAAGGGGCGATTTCCAAATCATATATAGGTTTTGTAGAAAACAGAGACAAGCTTGGGACTGACCTAAGTCTGAAGAAATTGATCGCGTGGGCCAATGGGCTAGGTATCCCAATCAATGAGTTTCTAAGTGTACTGGTGCAGAAAGAATCCACCGTGCCGAAGAAGCCTTTAGTGAAAGCGATTCGAACTGGTGTTGAGGGGGAGATTAGAGCGACAAAAACACGTCGTAGGCGGGCAGGCTAAGAATCAGGCTGCCAGATTCGCGCACCAATGTACGGCTAGGAATCTGGCAACCGCGATTCTTCTCTTTCGATCTATCGAATAAATTGAAAGACCGTTAAGAGGAAATCGATCATTTCCCTCTGAGGGACACCCCTTTCGACAGGTGGCTCTGGAGGAGCGACTGGTGACGTTGGAATGTCACCGGCCAATGCAGACAACGAGGCGGCGCAAATTAAGAGCAAAGCGCCTAATAGCTTTTTCATAAGCAACTCCTTACTAACTGAACTTTAGGTAAAGCAGACGCATTCTATTTTCTTGCCAATCTCCAGGCAAGAAATCTGGCATCGCGAAAACTAAGGATTCCTCATGAACTCAGCCGACCACCCGCGAGCTGTAGAGATTGGACGATCAAACTCTGCACACGCCATGAAAAGTGCGCAATTAGCAAAAGAATTAGAAGCTGGAGGTGCGTATGAGGAAGCGCGCGAAGTTCTTAAGCCGTGGTGGAAGCGAATTGGTGTTCAGCCCGTACTAACCGGACTCGATGAGCATGGGGCCGGAGAGATTTTGATGCGTGTGGGGTCTTTAGCAGGTTGGATAGGCAGTGCAAGGCAGATCACCAGTTCCAGTGCCTTTGCTGAGTCTCTACTTCGGCAGAGCATAGAAAAATTCGAGAAGTTAGAAGAGGACGAAAAGATTGCAGAAGCACTGTGCTATCTCGGCACAGTGTATCGGCGTAGCGGAGCTTTTCAAAAAGCTCAAGATGTTCTGGCGAAAGCCATTCAGCATCTGGATAACTCAGGCAGCGAGACTCACGCTTTAGTAATATTAAACATAGCTGTTGTTGCAAGCTGCGAGGGACGGCATGAGTATGCTTTGTCTGTGCTCGATGGGGCTGCTTCTATTTTCGCTCAAATACAAAACCATTCTCACCTGGGGAAATATCACAATACGTTGGCCGTTGCGCTAAAGAATCTTTGGGAAGATTCACAAAGTCTTTCTTATCTGGATCGGGCTCTGATCTCATTTGACGCCGCAAGCTATCATTTCGAGCAGGTCGGCCATGATGGATTTCGTGCGGCCGTGGAAAACAACCTCGGCTCGTTCCTTTTTTCCTTAAACCGGATTGATGAGGCAGTCACTCATCTGCACAAGGCCGCGCGATTGTTTGAATTACTCAAAGATCAAACTCACGTAGCACAAGTTGAAGAAGTCAGGGCTCGCGTGGAATTAGCGAGAGGTCGACATGAAACGGCTGAACGATTAGCAGAACGAAGCGTGTGGCGACTAGACAACGGTAATGAAAACGCGGTTCTAATCGAATCGCTGATCACTTACGGCAAAGTTCTAGCTCGCCACTCCAAGTTAACCGAGGCGAGAAAGGTGTTTGCTCGCGCAGAAGGGCTTGCGCAGAATATCGGAAACACTTCGTTAGTAAATAACATTGCACGAATGCAACTTGAGGAAGGGCTAGGATACACTGCAATAGAGGCTGGACTGACCACGAAGGAGATTATTAGGGCATTCGAAAAGGGACTCTTCAGACAAGCCCTCATACGCACGCAGAGAAGCGTTTCTAGAGCAGCAACGTTGCTCGGCTTAAGAAGGCAAACATTCATCTTTGCGCTTGAAACCCGACACCCGGATTTGCTGGCTGAAAGATCACCCATAAACAAACGAACTGATAAGAGCAAGTTTGCGAAGCCGGCGAAAGCTTCCGGGGCCGTAATAGTGATGCCCGCACCTGCCTCGCCCACTTCGATCTATCTGGAATTTCCATCAGGCTTTCAACCAGTGCACAAATATCTAGTCGTAAAAATGCACAGCAAGCGCTTAAAACATTTAGGCGTTCAGGCCAGCGACTGGATAGTTATTGATTCCACCTCCAGAGTAATCGCAGGAGACCTAATCGCTGTTCATTATGCGCTAGATGAGGTGTATTCAGTTTGGTATCTGCGCAAAGATAAGCAATTAGAATTAGGTAGCGAACGAGCGCTATTAGAAAGCGGTATGACTATTTCTGGAAAAATCATAGGCTACGCGCCAGCTAATAGAACTCGGCGCACAGAGGGAAACCGTGCAGAAGTATTATCTGTAATATTACTGTGAAGGCAGAGTTATGAGCCTCATTCCTTGCCCCGCCTGCAAACACTTGTGCTCACCGGCAGCAGCATCCTGCCCTAATTGCGGTCACCAGTTTTCGACTCCGCGACGCGGCCTGAGTGGGTGTACTCTTTTCTTCATAATTATCTTCGCTATAGTCGTTGCATTCATTTTCATAGCTGTGCTGGTCCATCTCGATCGTGAAAGCGACAAGCTCATGAGGGAAGCAAATCCTCCTGCGACGACACAACCGCGCTAACGTTTCTGAAGCATCGTATCGGAAGATTCTCGTTGTTGCGCTCAACAACTTGTTGTACTCTCCATGAAACGACGCGACCTGCGTCCTCCTAAACCAGCCCCCAAAACTGGCAACGGAGATTCCCCTGATTTATGAAGAAGTTTGAATTTGGTTTTCGGCATCGTCCTGCGATGTTGCTTTCTCGCATGGAAGAAATCCTCAGGCAGACGCGCGTCATTGATCCAGTCCCATCCCGCAAGACCCTGATCCGATATTTAGAAGAAGGGACCCAACTCGAAGGAAGAAAGAACGGCGCAGGGTACTGGCTGGTCTACGAAGACTCTTTTCGAGCTTGGGTTCGATCACATCAACCGGAAGACTTCGCCCTGAAATCGTAGTAGGCAGTCCTCCCTACCAATCTTTTCTAATTAACAGTACACCCGGACAAGTGCGGACAAGTAAGGAAAACCGTGTCAACCACGGACAACTGCGGACAACTAGGCTCACGCCATTTTTCCGAAGCGTCGTAGTGTGCGTGGTGTGAGTAAGACGACGCAGACAAAAATCGCGAGCCTCCTGAAGCAGTGGTCAAAGTTGCGCGGCCGAGCGGCGCGCATCAACGCCGAACGTGATCAAAAACTAAAGCCAATAAAGGTACGATTCGAGCAACGATGCGCGCCGATCAACTTAGCTGCCGACGAAAAGCTTCAACCTCTTAACCTACAGCTCAAGGAACTGGAAGGCGAGATCACTAACGTCTTCTTAAACGAGGTCAAGGACGGCAAGGGTAACTTTGCTTTCACCCGAATCGCGGAGGCCTGCGCAGTTGCTGAAGTGATTAGCAAGCCCGAGCGCGAGATCGACTCCAAAGAATTCTTCGACAGCATTCCTCCCGCAAAGCGCGATGCGGCATTCTGGTCCTGCGTCAAGACGCTGATCGGCCAGGCGGAGAAATTCCTCGGCAAAGATCGGGTCAAGCTGTTGGCTCACACCAAACTCAAACACACCGTAACAATTAGCGAGGAAAAATGACGGCGGCACCGGCGATACAAATCTACGGGTCGCCGATCCCGTGTGCGCAGGCGCTGGCGTTGATGTCCGCGCTGAATCTGCGGTCGAGTGAGACAGCCGCGCACTGCGAGCGCGTAATGCAGGTCGCATCTTTGATCGGGCGCGAGATGCGGTATGCCGACCGTGAGTTGGAGTTGCTGAAGCTGGGTGCGCTGCTCCATGACGTCGGAAAGCTGGCAGTTCCCGACGCGATACTTTTGAAAACTGAGAGCCTGACGGACGAGGAATGGGCCACGTTGCGCGAGCATCCCTGGCGCGGCGCGAACCTGTTGAGCGCGCTCGAAATTCCAGAGCGAGTGTGCCGGACCGTTCGACAGCATCACGAGCGATGGAACGGACAGGGTTATCCGAACGGGATCGGCGGTCGAGATATTTCACAGCAGGCTTGCATTGTTGCCGTTGCTGATACCTACGACGCGATTACGCGTGATCGCTGTTATCACAAGGGGGAGAGCCACGAAGTTGCAATTAACGAAATCGACAGCCAGTCGGGCTTCAGTTTCGACCCGGAAGTTGTCTGCGCCTTCTTGCGAATTCTACAACGCGACCTCACCGCTGCGAGCTTAATCAATCAATCGACTGCAGAGGAATAACTGAATGAAGAATCTTGTACGAATCATTGGCGGCCTGACGGCCGCCGCGTTCGCGATCGCGCCGATGGTGACGACCCTCAACGCAAAGGTGGGAACGATCATCGCCATCATTGCGGCGGGCGGTGCGGCGTTTGGTCCGGCGCTGATCGAGCGCAAACGACGCCGATCTCGAACTCCGGTGAAGCCGCTTAGGAAGCGTGGCGGCTACGGGAACGTCGCGCTGGCATTGGTTCTGGTCACGGCGATTCTAAGCGCCGCATGTGGCCCGAACCAGATTAAGAAGACGGCCCAGGGAACACTGATCGCCGCAACCGTCCTGGATGAAGGGATCGAGCTGAAGCGCGACTTCCGAAACGAAGGAAGTCTTACGCGCGAATCGGAGCTCGCTATTACGCGATCGATGCTCAGCGCCGACCGTGCTCTTCTGACGATCACAGACACAGCCAAGTGTTTTGAACTCTATACGGCCGACATCCGCGCGAACCTTATTCGGGCATCGGGCGACGTGATTTCGATTCTCGATCAGCTCAATCGCGATGGCGTGTTGCGTATAAAAAGCGAAGATGGCCAGCGAAGATTCCGGTTATGGCTGATATCGCTTCGTACCGCATCTCGAGGGATTCAGGTCGCGCTTGAGCTGATTCCCGCACAGCCAACTCCGGCCGAAGGCAGTCCCGCTCCTCAATTAAGTCGCGCTCAGAGAGAAGTCCTGGAAGAGGTACGCGAGATCTGCGCGCGCGCGGGGTTGCGTCTACGTGAAAACGAAACGGACCTCCTGAACGACATCGCATTGCTGGATGCGACCGACCAGCCTCCCGTTGTTTTAGGAAAGCCGGCTCACTCCGGAAACTAATAGCCGGCCAGATGTACTCGCATCAGCAGCGCCATGATTGAGGCAAGACACATGGATCAGAGTGTTGGGATGAACGGCCCAATTATGGCGCTGACCTTTCTTTCAGGCATGGGTGCGTTGTCGGTTGGCGGCGTCGTGTCCTCAATCGGCATCGCGCTCCTTGTCGGAATGATCGGCAAGGGAATGGACGCGCTGCTTCGTTACCTGATCGCACAACGGACCAATGCATGGCGCCGCAGGGCACGCCGGCTCGAACAAGAAAATCGCGAGCTTCAAGCGCTGTTGCAAACGGAGAGAACAACGCCTCCGCCGCCTCTACCGCCTTCACCAGATGAAAACCCTAGTGGACGTTTCTGAGGATTGAGATGCCGGAACCGACAAAGCCATTTGTAACTGACGGGTGCAGCGGATTCATGTCGCTCTTCTGGCGAAATGTTCTCGGCACGCCGCCGCCCTGGGAAGGTCATTGCGTCGATCACGACAAGGCGTACTGGCGAGGCGGACGAAACGCGTTGCGCCTGGAAGCGGACATCCAGTTGATGCGAGGAGTGATCGCAAACGGGCATCCGCACTGGGCGGTGATCATGTTCATCGCCGTCCGGATCGGTGGTATGTGGTGGCTCCCGTTTCCTGGAGTGCGATGGGGTTACGGGTACGACTACCCGCAAAGAGGGCTGAGCAGCGATGCCGAAGAGTTACTCGCCCGACGCGATTGAACAGTGCTTCAGACTCTATCTCCGCTTCAACGGGCAGCAGCACGATCGTATTGAAAAGGAGATGCGCCGGCACTGGCCGGGATGGTCGAAGCAAAACCTGTTCAGCCGTGGAGACAAGATCGGCTGGATTGAAAAGCACGGATGGGAACGTGCGCTCAGAGAGAAGATCGCGCTTGCGTCAAGCAGCCATGCAGTAACCGAAGAGCAGGCGCTGTTCCTTGAAATTTCTCAGACTCGGAAAGTCCTTCACACGAAGATCAGTGTTAAGGGCCAGAGCATCGATCGCGATGCCGTCTATCAACATCTGGCTTATTGCCGGCTCTCGATCGACGCGATGGCGCGACTCAAAGGAACGGGTCTGACGTTTGAAACCTTCGTTGCTTTTTGGGAGCAGGTCCTGGAATGGCTAACCGAGAAGTCCTCGGAAGCTGCTAGCGCGCTGCTGTCGGTCGCAGACGAGTTGTTAGACGAAGCGCGCATTAAGTATGGCGAAGCGGAAGCCGACAGCAACGACGCAAAACTTTGATCGAGCGCGAGCTGCCACAGATCGAGCTCGCCAGCGCGTCGCCGATAAGACCGGCAGCGCAATTGAAATAGATTTTCGCACGGCACCGCTTTCGTGGTGGCGCGAGCGATGGGCGGATCGAGACATCCGCCGACTGTTCATTGAAAACTTCATCAAAATCCGCGACGCGTTTGACGAGAACAAAATCGTCCCTCTGAAGTTCAACGACTTCCAGGATGATTATCACACGCGTCGCACGGGAAAAGATGTGAGGCTGAAACCACGCCGGCTCGGATCGTCAATATACGATCTGGCCGAGGGCTTCTGCGACTGCATTGTGCTATCGAACCAGCACTTTCGGATCGTGCCTCATGACCCAGACACAGAGGAAGAATTCTTTGATGGACTTCAGGTGATGCATGACAACCTGCCCGATCACTTACGGGTTAGGACAAAATGCTTCACGAAGCGGCTCATCAGATTTCACGATCCGCAGAAAGGGACGACGGGCAGCAAGATCAAGAGCTCGACCGTCCAGCCAGGTCACGAAGGCAAGGGGCGCGGCCAGGCAATCACTCACCTTCTGCTCACTGAAATTCCACATTGGAGAGGCAACGCCAAGAAAGCTGTTACATCGCTGATCGAGGCCGCTACTGGCGGGAAGATCACAGAAGAATCCACTCCGTTCGGCATAGAGCTTTTCCACGCGACCTACCAAGACGGGAAAATTGGCAAGGGTGGTTGGACCGCGCACTTCTATCCCTGGTGGTGGAAGCGGGAATATCGAATCGAGGGCGCGTTCTTCAAAGAGATAGACGGCCAGTGGTTTCTCTTCAGGGGAGAGTCGGCAGCTGAGGGTTTGCAGACGCTCATCACCGAGAACTTCAAAGGCAAGGCCGTCGTCACCAGTGCCGAGCGCAAAGTTTGTGCGCGCATCCTCGTCCATCTGATCAATCGAGGTTACGTCAAGCGTCGGACCAAATGGTACGCGCCAGAGGTGGCTGAGTACCTCGCCTGGCGGCGCGCGAAGATAGACGAAGTCGGCGAACTCACATTCCCTGTCGAATATCCTGAAAACGACAAAGATTGCTTCACACAAACTGGACGCCCCCTCATCAACGCTGACCTCCTTGTTACCAGTTGCAAGCCGAGCGGACCGATCGACGGTCACGAGTATCTAGTGATCGCCGACACGTCGCTAGGACTTCAGAGCGGCGACCCCGCAGCCATTCAAGTACTCGACATTCACACCGGCCGCCAGTGTTACGAGCGAGTCTTAAAACTTTCGCCGGACCTGCTTGCAGTCCCACTAAGCAAACTGAGCGATCAATATAACGGCGCAATGATAGTCGTCGAACGAAACGGACCCGGCATCGCGACGATCATTAAGTTGATTGATATGGGGTACGAGGAGCGACTCTACAAACAGCTATCGAAAAAGCAGTGGCGACAAGTGGAAGACGGAGACAAGTCGCTTGAAGAGGCATTGAGGAATGCGCAGCACGGATTCCCCACCACACTTGAAACAAAGCCGCTGATCGGCGTGAAGCTCGAGGAAGGAATTCGAACCGGCGAGTTGGGGCTGTCGAGTGAAGATTTTTGCACGGAGGCGAGAACGGTTGTTTGGTTCGATGACAAGAGCTGGGGCGCACTGCAGGGGTATCACGACGATCGGGTGATCGCGCTGGCCATCGGTTGGTATGTGTCGCGGACGCAGATGAAGGTCACAGGGTTCTTGGACGTAGTTCCGGAGACGGCCTACGCGAGATGTAAATAAAAACGAGAGAAGAGAAAGGAGCGGAGGGTCGGACTCCCGAACGATACTGATGCTAACAGTCAATGCACACAAAGCGGTTACGGAGTCCTATCAAATGGCTTGGCGGCAAGGGACGAATGGTCACAAAGCTCTTGCCGTTTGTTCCTTCACACAAAATTTATGTTGAACCCTTCGGCGGCGGCGCGAGTTTGTTGATTGCTCGAGAGCCAAGCCCCGTCGAGGTTTACAACGATCTGAATAGCGGCCTGGTGAATTTCTTCCGGGTGCTAAGAGACATAGAGCAGTTCAATCGACTTCAACGACTAGTCGCACTTACACCGTATGCACGCGAAGAATTCAATGACTGTAAAGACACCTGGACGTCGATGGACGATCCGGTTGAGCGCGCGTTTCGCTGGTTCATTGTTGCTCGCATGTCTTTCGCTGGCTGCTTTGGCAGCGGTTGGGGCTACGTCCGATCCGGATCGGCGCGCGGAATGTCCAGCATCGTTTCGCAGTGGCTCGGCGCGATTGAGATGTTACCAGAAATCAGCACCCGCTTGTTGCGGGTTCAGGTCGAACACAACGACGCCTTTGATGTCATTGAAACCTACGACAGCGAAGACAGTTTTATTTACCTCGATCCACCCTACGTTGCTTCAACGCGAAAGTCCGGCACCTATGAACACGAGCTCACGGATGAGCAGCATCGGCAATTGGTCGACACGCTCCTCTCGATCAAAGGGAAGGCGATGCTTTCGGGCTATGCCAACCCGATCTATCAACAGTTGGAAAAGCATGGCTGGAACCGGAGAGATTGGACGAAGTCCTGTGACGCGGCCGGCCGCACGCGTAGGTCCGGAATCCTCGGCCCAGGGGCTGCAACCCTCCGACAAAGCCGCACGGACTCGATCTGGTTCAATTATGAGGTCTGAGAATAGGTCATAACACGCGATTCAACCCGCCTTTGGTCGCCTCTGTGCCGTCTCTGGCGAGAAAACAGGGCCATGCAAAGGCCAATCGCCACAGGGCAAATAAACGCGAGATTTGAAATTGGGAGTCTGGAGCCAACTTAAATACTGGATAGCATCGCTCAGAAGCGTCGGCGGCATTGAATTGCCGGACGATGGGCGTAGCTCCGTCGAGGGCAATCTCTCCGATCGCCTGGCCGGTGCGTTGTCTACGTTTGGGTCGGTGTCGCCATATATCAGTTTCGACATGCTTCGCATCCTGAAACGATTGGCGGTGTTCAATCCCGACTTCAGCCAGTACGTCCAGAACTTCACTAATCTTGCCAACACGGGTCACACGATCGTGATAGACGCGCCGTCGAGCCAGAGAGCTGAGGCTGCGGCCACACGTCTCAATGAAGCGGCGTCGCGTCTCTATCCAAACGCTGCTGGGGTTGACGGACTGTTCAATGCGTATCTCTGGCAGATCGCAGTCTTCGGCGCTGTCTCTTCGGAAGACGTCGTCGATTTCGCTGGGCGGCAGGTCCGCAAAGTGGTGATGGTCCCGGTCGAGCAGATTCGATTTCGATTGATCGACGGCGAGTACGTTCCGCATCAACAGCCGAATTCTATTATCAGCATTCAGCACGCACCTTTGGGGCTGGTTCCGCTGAACCCGAACACTTATCACTACTACGCGCTGCAGACGGTCGAGAACAGTCCCTACGCGCGCCCCCCTGGGAGTGCTGCGGTCGACGCGATCATCGGTCCGCAGACCGACATGCTGGACAACCTCAAATACATCGCTCAGAAGTTCGGCATCCTCGGCTTTATTTCATTGATGTGTGCGCCGCCGGGCAAGAAACAGACCGAGACTGATGACGAATATTTCAAGCGGTGCCAGGACTACCTGCGGAAAGTTGCAAAAGCCTCCGAGGGCAATCTTGGCAAAGGGCTTCTCGTCACCTTCAACAATCAAAAGCCAGCACATCACTCAGTGACCGCAGACGGCCGTGGATTCTATGACGTGTTCCGCACCAACGAAGAGCAGGTGATGTCCGGTCTGGCCCAGCAACCGGTTTTCTTTGGCCGCACCGACTCGACAACTGAGACGTTCGCCGACGTCGTTTACAACCTCCTCCTCAGCCAATCCGGAAATGGCCAGCGGCTGGTAAAGCGACGCCATGAAGCAACCTGCCGGCTGGACCTTTTGCTCGGAGCTATCCAGGTCAACGGGGTCTCTGTGCAGTTCAATCGCGCACACGCGCGAGATCCACTCAAAGAAGCCCAGGCAGATCAGGCCAGGTTTCAAACAGCGAGAGAAAAAGCCGAGTGCGGAATGGTCTCTCCCGACCAAGCCGCGCAGGAGTGCGGCTACGACTCAGCATTCGATCCGGAGCTTATGAACGATGCTCCAGAAGTAGCCAGATCATTACAGCGATTGTCTTTGGGGGCTGGACGTTCGCGGGAATCAATGACGGCTACCTTCCGTTTCGACCGGAGCGCGCAGCTTTACAAGTTCGTTCCTCAAAGGATCGTGCTTGGGCACGCCGAGGTCGGGGCGGAAGTCGTTGGCAATCTTACCAATCTGATCGAGCTAAAAAAAAAGGCCGCTTAAGTGAGAAAGAGATCAATGCATTACTCGACGGGTTCATCAGCAAGTACGTCAAACGCAGCAAACCGCTCGAGGATCGAGCGCGCGATCTGGCGCTTGACCGTATTCGCGTTTACCTGCGGAATGCTAGTCCTGATGCTTTTGCCGGCGCTGATGATTTCGCCGACGAAGTCTTTAACGAGATCAAGTCCGCTTACGAAGCAACCTTCTCAAGTACTCGCGCCAAAGGTGCCATTACACGCACCACTAAAGAAATCTATCGGTACTACCGACTTCGCGACGCTACTCCGTTTGGAGACGAGTCACCGGTCAAACTTCGCTTCGGAGGTCCGGACACGCGCGCCGTTCGATTTTTTGGAAAGCTCGACGGGTTCTACTTCAGCACCTTTGTCGACAATTCGCGCGAGCAGATCGGCGACTTTCTCAAATCGGAATATCTGGAAAAGGGTGCGGCTCTTTTCGGACGCGGGACGAAGGAAGAGCTTGATGATTTTCGCAAAGCGGCCGGTGGAAAACTTGACCGGCTCAACGACCGCGCCGTTGACACCATCGTCATCTCCAGTGTCCAGCGGGTCCGGAACTACGCGCACATCAACTCGCTTCGTCAGGCGAAGATCAAGCTGGCAAAGATTGTCGCCACGCTTGACGAACGCACGAGCGAAATCTGTCACCACCTCAACGGAAAGTTTATTCGCGTCGGCGTGGCAGCCGAGACAGTTGATCGTCTCTCAGCTCTCGCACCTGGTGATTACGCGATGGAGCTTTACAAGAGCGAGCTGGGCAGAGCTTTCGCCAGCGATCCGGTCAACTACGTTAAGGATCGGGTCGGCGATGACGGGGTAGTCGACGACTCACTTGTGAAGGAAGGCCGAGGCTTTCCACCCTACCACCCGCGATGCAGAACCAGGCTTGAAGGCGTGATCGAACAATGAAGAAGAAGTTTCAATTTAACAGTTTGTCTCAGACGGGCGGCAAGGCGCAGTTCACGATGATGCTGCCCTTGGACGGCGCGCAGCTCTCGTTTGAGGATGCGATGCGCGAGCAGATTCTCACCGACATCCGGACAGCCGCGCTACAGCCAGTCCCGGAAACCGAGAGCCTTAGCGTCTCGTCCTTGTCGGGACAGCCCGCGCCCATCGAGTTCGACACGGTTGAGGAGCTGTTGCCAAAGGAGTCGGACTACTTTTATCGAGATTTCCGCGCGCTCAGCGCAGCGATGGCTCCCTGCTATTGCCTGGATTTCTCCGACAAGAAAATGCTGGAGGAGGCAACTTCTCTGCTTGCCCGCCAAACCGTTTACAAGGACCACATTTTTTGGAGTGTCGATCGTTGGGTTGGTGTTGTCAGTGAATCGCTGTGGGATGCCAAGGGCAAGGACGTTAGGGGCATTCCTGGAATCAACGCAAAGCTGAAGATCGATTCGAAGAAAGACCCGTGGGTCGTTCGCGGAATGGCGATGTCGCCTCCAGCGATCCACAGCGTTTCGGTGACGGTTGCATTCCTGTTCGATTTTTCCCACCCCGATCTGGTCGAAGAGGGACGTTTCTGGAGTCTGCTCGGGGAAGAAGTCGGCGGCGAAATCGTCAGGCTGATCGTTACCAAAATTCTTTCGTTCTGGGAGCTCTCGCTCGTCTGGAACGGCGCGCAGGAAGAGAACAAACAATTGCCGGTCAGTGAAACGACCGACGCTGGATTGAGCGCGAAGCTCGAAGTCACGGGTGCCGGTGGAGGCAAACCCGATAACACACAAAGGAGCGAAACCGTGAAGTTAAGTGCAGAGATGAGAAAGATGCTCGGCCTCCCCGACGTAACGCCCGAGGACGTGCCGGATGCTTCATTACTGCCCGCGCTGACAGCGTTGGGCGAACGGGCGGCGGCTGGAGATGCGCTATTGGAAAGCGCGCGCGCGGAATGTCTGCGTGTAGCTACGCTCGCCGAGGGTGGCACAGAGAAGAAGTTGCCTGAGCCGATTGCTGGATTGATCGCGAAGGCCAGCGCGACGGAACTTACGGCGCTGACAACGATGTACGAAGAGCGCGCAGCCGCGAGCTTCAAACAGACATGCACAAAGTGCGGAACACAGATGAAAGCGCTTAGTCGCTCTTCGGTCGAGCAAGAGACGGACCCCGTTTCGATGGCAACTACGACCAAACCCACAACTCGAATCAACGGGCTGCACTAAGAACTTAGGTAATCGGTTCGCTCATGAGCGAGTCAACAAGCTGGTGAAACGACGATGAGCCAGTAAATCAAGAGTAGGAGAAATCTATGAAGTTACGTTCGCAAATAGAAGGCCTGGGAATCCGGGCCACGATTGCGGCGCTGCTGGCCAAAGACACGCTCGTCTCTATCACCGGCAACCGCACTGTCAACGTTGCGGGAGCAGATGCGGTAGTGATCGGTCGCATCGTTAAGCCGGCCGCCGCAGTCAATGGCAAGGGTTCCGTTGAGACGCGCTTCAAGGAGCTGATCGAGATCAAAGCCAGCGGTGCGGTCGCTGCCGGCGATTGCGTCAAGCTCGCGGCCGTTGACGGGGTAACTGGCGAGAACCGCGCAATCAAGTGGACCTCGCAAACGGATTTAGTGGCAGGCGACAAGCCCGACACTCTGTTTGGCGTCTGCTGGAACGGTGGAGCGGATGGCGCAACCATCGAAGTGTTGACCTACTAGGTCCGGGCTTACATCTCGGATTCCACAACGAACAACTTTTTTTGAGGTGAATGAATGAGCTACGGATTGAAAGGTAAAGTCAAAGAAATGGTCACGGGGCTGAATGCCCTCCGTGAAGACCAGGAACACCCGCAGAATCTCACGCTCCGGCAGTTTATGGCGGAGCAATACAAAACGCCTTCGGGCGAAGCGATTCAGCCCGAACATCTTTACTCGGAGCTGAAAATTGATCCCAGCTTAACCAGAGTGAAAGACCTCTACAACGATCCGGACACGGTCTATCTCATGCCCGAGATCGTCCGCGACGGCATCTTGAGAGGCTTGGGAGTCTCGCAGCAGGAGCAGGCGGTTGCGATGCAACAGAAGTTCAATGCGCTCCTCGAGCGGCTGGCTTCACTCTCCCCAATTCTCAGCGAAGCAGGTGGCCAGCGCTTCATCTCGCCGGAAGTCACTCTCGACCCAATCAGTCGCGGCGCGGTTCAAGCGGCCTTCTTTCGTGATCTCGTCATGGACGAAGTCATGGTTCCCTCGCCGGATATAACGGTCCCTTATGTCGACGTGAGCGACGCAGCCCTAACCGACAGTGACGAGGCCGTGACCCTGGAAGAGGGTTCCGTGAAATACGGAACGAAGAAAGTCGCCCTCGCCAAGAAAGGGCGGCTCATCAAGATTTCGTATGAAGCGATCTGGTTCAACACTTTGCAGCTCGTCCAGAAATGGTTTCTCGACGTCGGCCGCAAGCTCGGCTCCGCTCTCAACGGCATGTGCGTCTCCACCATGATTAACGGTGACCAGGCGGACGGCAGCGAGGCAGCTGCGGTGATCGGCGTCACTGATCCGGCAAAGGGTATTCAGTACGAAGACATCACCAGAGTGTGGGTTCAGTTCGCACTCATAAACCGCCTATCGACGGACATCGTCGGCGACGCAGTGATGTCAAACAAATACCTCCAACTGCCCGAAGTGAAGAATCGCCAATTTCCGGGCGCGGCGTTGTTGCCGACGGTAGTGAAGACTCCCCTCCCAACCCAGCAAAACCTCTACCCGAATGCGAAAGCCGCTCCGAATCAACTGACCTTCCAGGATTCGACTATGGCGCAGGTGCAGCTCACCTGTGTGCCTTTGATGGTCGAAGCCGAAAAGATCGTGCAGAAGCAAATTGCAGTTAGCACGGCGACCATCTTCACGGGCTTCTGCAATATCCAGCGCGACGCCAGGGTAGTAGTCGACGGAACGTTGAATATCAACGCGGCCAATTTCCCCGCCTGGATGCAGCCTGAAGCATAACAATCAGAAGCTGCGCTAACACTGACGAGCGTGGCGGTCCGCATCTGGCCGCCACGTTCTGAGGGAGGGATCGAATGGGAGAAACAGAGTACCGGCTGAAAGACCAATCCACCGGTTTCTATGACAGCGAAACCGGATTCACGATCTTGCGTGACCAGCAGCGGCCGCTCGGCGAGGACGTTGGGTGGGCGACCCGAGAAGCGATCGAGCACGGTCGGCTGGTCGCGATACCAGCTCAGAACGTGAAAGCCGCAGTCGAATCAGGTGAGCCAACTCCGTCGCCTGCGCCGGCTGACAGTCCGAGCAGCGAGGGTCGGAAACCGCGATCGCCGAGAGCCAAGGCTAACAAGGCCGGCAAGGAGTAGTCAGTGCCAGACACGCTAATCAATTCCAACGTAGCAGAGAACGATGACGCGAGCTTGCGTAATCGATTCGACATCGCCAAGGACATTAAGTCGGCGCGTCTCAACCCGCACATCGGCGCTGCATCACGGAGATTGAAAGCGTGGGTCGGGAGCGAAGCCTATGCCGATGCGCTTTCGGGAGCTCCTGCGAACCCCCTTCGGAAGCTTGATCTGGAAAACGCCGAGGCAGCGTTAGCGATGCATTTCGCGCTGCCCGGACTCAACAGCAACGTGACCGTCAAGGGCGTCGCCAAAACAACCAAAGAAGGCGGGGCGTTGGGCGGCAATCTCATTTACTCCTATCTGACGCCGAACGAAGTGAGACAGCTTTCGGTGATGTACCTGGAACAAGCCGAAGAGATCGCACGCCCCTACACGCTCGCGGACGGAAGTCCGGAACCTGAATTCCAGATAGTTGAAAGCGACGATTAATGGGCAGCAGCATCAAGCTCAACGCTGACATCGGCCAGGTCATACGACTCGGGGACCAGTACGTTCAGGCAACCGAGGTCGGTGTCCGTCGCGTCGCCGAGCGAGCTGAACAGTTGGTCCGCCACCACGCGCCCGAAGGAAAGGACAAATCAACCACGGGGATCGGCGGCAATCTGAAGCAAGGCGTCACTTCGAACGTGACGATCAAGCGGGGCGGGGTGGCGCAAGGGGAAGTCATCGTTTCGGCCCGATCGGGGCGTCTGGGATCACGCAAAGCAACGCTCCATCTGGATGACGGAAAGACAAAGACGATCACGCTGCGTCCGGTCCCTTCGTTTAATTACGCCGAGGCGGTAGCGAAAGGAACGGGAATCTACGGGCCAAAGGGCGTCGCGATCAAACCAAAGACAGCCAAGCTTCTGTTAGTGCCGGTCAAAGGTGTTCCGACTCTCGACGGTAAGTTTATGCCGTACATCGAGAGCGACGGCCAGCTCTACATTACGCGCCGCACGATCAAGGGAATGAAGCCAAACAAGTACGACGAACGCGCGGCCAATGATCTGAGCGTAGAAGCGCCGAGGATTTTTGATGCTGCGCTCAAGTCCTTCATCGGAGGCACGCCCTAATGCCTGATCCGAAGACGATCGAGGACGTGGTTGAAGAATTCCTGCAGGGCGCGGTTGCTGCGGCCGTCGACGGTGATGTCCTGTTCGGAGCCGAAGTCAAAGATGAATGGAGCGAGATAGAGGCGGACTTCGGTTTCATCGTGGGTGACTGTACGGCCAGCCCCGCGTTCGCACCTGGTGCAGTGATGTCGGAGTTCGATGCTGTCCTGATCGTCGTTGCGTTTGCGCGTGTAGTTGGCCAGGACAAATCGGTTCGAAAGCCGGCACGACAAAAGGCGCGTGCGCTCTATTTGAAAGCTGCGGAGATCTTCGGTCTCGATCCGCAGATGAATACGTCGGTTCGCGACTCAAGAATCCGGCGCTGCCGGCGCGGCTTCGATTCTATCTCGAGCGCGGACACTTACGCGGTGGTTCACATGCCACTGATCGTCAATGAGACAGGGCAGGATGTTGATGCGGATGGAGGTTATGAATGAAGGTCAATTTTGCACCGAGCTTTATCACAGACACTCTCGATTTTCAGAACGGCGAATACTCGCGCAAATTCGAGCGCAAAGACCAACCGTTCGAAGTGACGGATGAAGAGTGGGCGACGCTCGCGCGAACAGGTCACTTTGTGGCTGCCAAGGGTAAGAAAGCCCAGGGCAGCCAGCAGCCGGCCGAACAAAAGTAATTTCGCAGAACGGTTAACCAGTTCGAACACAAGTGAGGATTTGAGTAATGGCGATTCCAAGTCATGAGCAGGAACGAAGATTTCTGCGAAGTAAAATTCCGCAAACCAACTATCTGACACAGACGGCTGCGGTGATTGGCAATTTCAAGGAGATGCTGGTCAAGGACAAAAACCTGACCGACCACAAAGTCTTAACCGAAGACAACAAGGAAGAATCAACCGGCCGCTTCCAGGCGACTGACGAATACAAAACGACCTGCGACACGATGGTCACGAAAGAAATGTCCATCACCGCAGAGGAACTAGGTCGAGATCTCCTTCTCGCGTTCGGTAGCGTCACGACGACCCAGCCCGACGCCATTAATGCGGCTGCCGTCAAGCGTCACGCGTTCAAGGTCCAGGACCTGGCCGTCGCGAAGCAAGCGCCCGCGATGTCGCTGATTGAATTCGTCGGGCCTGTTCTCAATCGGCTGGTCCCGTCTCTTGTGGTCGAGGATTACAGCATGAAGGGCGAAGGGACTTCGCGCGTTACGTCCACGATGGCTCTTCATGGCTCAGGGAAGATCGTTGAGCCGAGCGCCCTGCTGGCAACCGATATTGTCCCCCTGGCAAACCTCCACCCCTTTACACATTCGATGTGCAAGCTTGTCGTTGCGGACTCCGTCACGCTGGCCAGCCCTGAGGACTTCAGCGCCGGAGGCAATTACCTGGCGAATTGGAGTTGGAACCTGAAAAAGAACCTGCTGCTGGACGAGGGATTCATTCCAGGGGCGGCGCTTTACCAGACTGCGGGTGACGAGACCAGCGGGGCAATCCGCTCGGAATGCCTGATCCAGTCTTATGAGTTCGGGATGGACTTCGAGGCCCGCTTGCTGGTCGGCTCGCCCGCTTTGGCGGCGCTTCGATCCAAAAAGAAGCTGGACGTGCAGTTTGATCTGATCGGATCTAACATCGCGACCACGTTCGATCGCCAACTCACGATCCATGCGCCGCGCGTGTCATACGACACGGTTGAATTACCCTCCGCGAACGGCATGTATCGAATACGGATCAAGACCAAGATTTTGTTTGACACGGTTTCAGGGGTAGACCTCGAAGCCATCTTGATCAACGACGTCGCCAGCTACACGGTCTAAATCGAAAGCCTGGCAAACCAAAAGACCACTAATAATTTTTCGAAGGAGTAGGAATGGAAACCAATCAGTCCCCGAGCCAGACGGCTCTTTACGATGCTGATTCCCCGCAAGTCGTCCCGATGCAGACCGAACGGCGCAGCAAACTCTACAACGTCAAACACCTGATCGGAGCGATCCCGCGCGAAGCATTGCTCGAATACGAGCGGGCGCTCCAGGTCAGAGTGTCCGACGCCGATAGCGACGAGTCGGATGAACAGGACGCAAAGGCAGTGACCAGCAATGCCTTCAGCGCGGCGCTCACGTTTTATGACGCGGTCGCCGAGTCCACTGAAGGCTACTCGTACAAGGACGAAGACAATTGGAAAAAGGAGCTGTCGAAGGAAGATAAGCATTTTGTCGTGAACAAGGTCCTTCTGGCGGCTGAGTTCATTGAGCTCCCGCTCGCTTCGGATAGTGAGGCCTGCCCTGCCGAAGATGAAGACACAAGCACGTACCCCATGCGATGCATCTTCAACGGACAGTTAGTGACCGTCACTCACACGCTGAAAGCGGCGTCAGCCGAAGACCTTTCGGAATTCGCGGGCATCATGGGCCGGTCCCTGCTGGTACAGGGCACGCAGTTCGGGGAAACCGATCAGCGCATTCCTTCGCGCGCGCTGGCGTTGGAAGTGCTGTACGACCGAGCAAAAGTTGAAACCACAAACTATGCGGGTGGCAAGGTTCCGCTGCACCACAAGAAGCTGGTGGCCCAGCGGCATTACAGAAGGCAGCAAAAGGCCGTCACAAAAAACTCAAACGGCTCACCGACGCAATAGCCGCTCGCATTGCCAAGCGGCGTCAGGTGAGCCGAGACAGCGAAGGATGCTGTCCGGGTGAAGCGGCGTGCAAGGACTTCCAGAGGGCAGCACCTCCGAAGATCAATGCATGCCGCTTGTGCCCTCTGCTTCCAACTAAACCAGTTCAGATACAAAGCGGTTTTGAAGATGTGGTCTTACGGATCGAGCGGCTTTGGCAGGAACGAAGGGCCGGTCGAATCATCTCCCCAACGCAGCTCGCCCCGCTCGAATGGGAAGGCCTGATCATCTGGGATGAACTGGAAGAGCAATATCGATACGCGCACGAAGACAGAGTAGCAAGGGCTGTCGAGATCGCGGCCGCACTAATGCAGGCCCAGGTGTAATCAGGTATGGGTGGGGCTCGGTACGTTCCAATAATTTTCACTGCGGACGGCGCGACGGCATTGAACGTCGTCAAGCAGATGAAAAACGCGTTCGAGGATATGGACGCGTCGGCCGAAAAGACCAGCCGCGGGGGTATGCAGAACGCTTTTCTCACGGCGGACCTGCTCTCTCGCGGACTCGCTTTCCTCGGCCGTGAAGTCCTGGAACTTGCTCGTGATTTCAAAGCCTTCGTTAATGACTCAGTCCTACTCGCTCGTGAGCTCGAATACTCCGTCGCACAATCTCTGTCCATCAAACCCGAACTTGATACCTCACAGGTGCGCCGCGAGCTCAGCGACATGCAGCGTCGCATCCCGCAAACCTCAAAACAGCTTGCCGACTCTCTGTACGACACCTTCAGCTCGATAAATGTCACACAGCAAGAAGGCCTTCAGCTAACTGAAAAGTTTGCGCGCGGCGCGACTGCGGCGATCACCGATACCAAAACTTTCGGCACGGCAGTAATCGGCGTGATGAACGCCTATAAGAAAGAAGTCGCCGATGTCGATCACATTCAGGATGTGTTCTTCAATACGGTTGCTGGCGGCGTCGTCTCCGGGCAGGAGCTTGCCGCCAACCTCGGCGTCGTTACTCAGGCCGCGAAGAACATGGGCGTCGATTTTGACAACCTCGGCGGGTTGATAGCCGGCGTTACAAAAGAAGGCGGTTCGGCGGCTCAGAATATCAATAACCTGGCTAACACTCTGATGAAGCTTCCTACCAAGGAAGTGCAGAAAGAGCTCAACGACATGGGCGTTAAGACGAGGAACGCCAAACTTGAATTCCTACCCATTCTTGAAGTCCTCGATCAATTGAAAGAAAAGCTGGATCGCATGCCTCCCGCCCTCCGGGCCGCGAAGCTTCAGGAGATCCTCCCCGACGCACAGGCGCGGACCGGACTACAAACTCTCCTCAGCCAGTTGGAGTTTGTTCATGACCAGGTAGACCTCAACTCCACGGCAATGGGGTCGGCTTCCAAGGCCTATGAAACGATGGCCAACACTGCTGAGACGGCTGCCCTGCTTCAGGAGAATGCGATTCGTAGTCTGCAAGAGTCGATCGGCGATTTGGTTATCACAAACGACGTATTGATCAGGTCCAACCAACTGGTCACGGAACAAATCAACGGCTACACAGATGCCACTCGTCAGGCCGGGAGTGAGACGCAACAGTTTGTCGAAGACGTTGTGGATACGTATGCGGATCTAAAAGCGCAGACGATCCCGTTCCTGGGATTCATGACAAAAACTATTCAAGGCTTTGCGAAAACCCTCTTGCTGATCGTAACCGCGATCACCTATGCGATCGCAAAGACGATTGAAACGGCCGTCCAACTCAGTTTCCAGGGAGTTACTAGCCTACTGAATTTGGCTATAGATGGGCTGAATAAGGTTCAAGGCATTGCGGCGAAGATGGGGCCCGTGCTTCGAAGTGCTCCCGGCGGTGGATTGCTCGCGGCTATCCAGGACATGGGACAGATCCCCCGCATTCCAGATATCCCAAATTTCCTCGGGTCCGACAAGCTGCGTGCGAACTTAGGCAACGTCTTTGGCGAGCTCAAATACATCGTGAAGTCGATGGATGACTTTGCCGCTGAGGGTGCCCGAGCAAAGGTGGCACTTGAGGAAGCACGTAGACAGCGCGAGCGCCGCCGCACTGACCAGAGCGGTTGGCAGCAGATACCTGACGTGGATCGAACTGCTCAATCAAGCGCTCTCGCTGATGAGTTACGGGCGCGGAACGCTATGACGGGAACTGAAATGGGCGGCGCTGCAGGTCAAGGCAAGAAGCTCAGCCGTGATGAATACATCGATCAACTGATCAAATCCAACGCATCTCGGTTCGGCGTCGATCCGGATCTCATCCGTGCGGTCATAGGTCAGGAAAGCAGCGGACGCGGCGGCGCAGTGAGTAATAAAGGCGCTCAGGGCCTTATGCAGTTAATGCCCGGAACTGCGAAACGATTTGGTGTCAATAATCCTTTTGACCCAGCTCAGAACATTCGCGGAGGGACCGCATACCTAGCCTTCTTAACGGACCTCTTCAAAGGAGATCTAAAACTCGCGCTTGCGGGTTACAACGCAGGCGAAGGCGCGGTGCAAAAGTACGGTGGAATTCCGCCCTACAGAGAAACGAAAGCTTATGTCCCCGCCGTCCTCGAGAGAATGGGCAAGCTCAAGGATGGCGCCACCATGATCAAAGTTGGTGGGGAGACGGTCAAGATCACAGAGAATCAGGTTGACGAGATTTTAGCGAGACTGCGTTCACCGCTTCTAAGCTCTCCTGCAGGGACAAGTTTGGGCCAGTTGTCACCTTTCCCTCTTACACCGGAAGAGCAATACCGAAAAGACCAGCGCGATGAAGTCTACGGTTCGGGCGGACAGCTCGAGCTCCTCGCTCTCAGAGAAAGGAACTTTGAGGCCGAGAAAGCATCTGCTGGTCTGGTTGAATGGATCGCACTTCGCCATCAGGAACACGATCAGACACTGGAGCTTGTGAAGATCGAGGAACGCCTTCGTTTCTTCCGCAATCAAAACGCGGACAGCCAGTTCGTTGAACAGCGGCGGCTATTGCTTGCAAAGGGCGAGCAGCTTCAGCTCGAAGAGGACATACAACGCGTTCAGGACGAGATTGCGAATGGGCCGTATAACCAAAGCCTACGCATTCAGCTCGCCCTGGTACAGGACATTGCCGGGATTCGCCAGCGTGATGAGCGCGCAATCATCGACTCCAATCGCGCTCAACTCGAACTCTCGGAGAAATCTATTTACAGCGCGACCCAAGCTAACGCTCGCGTCTTAGAATTCCTTGCCCAGCAAAAAGGCGTAACCGATATCGTTGCCGATGCTCGTATCGGCATCATGGAGCAAAGCTTCAACGGCATCGACAGTTTGCTTGATCGCATCATTCCGAAAATGCACGGGTTCGGAAGTGTCCTCAAGCAGATAGCAGCAGACCTGTTAAAGCTGGCTGCCAGCCGCGAGTTTGCAAAGCTGCTCGGTTTAGGTACCGGCGCGTCGACCGGCGCTTCGTTCGGGAGTGATGGTGGCGGTGGTTTTAGTTTTGGCAGCCTCTTCAACTCCGGCAACGGGATCACGGGGACGATCCGGAACCTCTTCGGCTTTGGCCGAACGGCTGGTCCTGGAGCGGCTGCTGCTACTTCCACCAGTCCGGTTATGGCGGGTCTAAACCCGTTCGCGGGACCTGCTGTGGGCGCTGCTTTTGGTTTAGGGGGAGGCGCGACGGCCGGTGGAGCTGCTGCGATGGCCGCGCTCAATCCGTTCGCGGGACCGAGCGCGATCGCGGCCACCGGTGGAGCGGGCAGCGGAGGTATGTTCGCCGGCTTGATGCCACTGCTATCGAACCCGATCACATGGATCGCTGCCGGCGCGGCCGTAGGCGGTTTTCTCTTATGGAAGCATTTCCGAAATGGAACCGAGAAGAAACTGCGGGAAGCGATTCAGGGAGCGTATGGGATCAGCGTCAAGGACATGCAGGTCCTGAAGCAAGTGAAGGAACTCGGCGAGCAGGCTTTCGGAAAAGGCCAGGTCTCGAAACGAATCTCTGAAACTATCGCGCTTGACCAGGTGAAAGAACTGCTGGCCGGCTACGCTGAATCCACCGGACAGAAATCGAACCTGGTCACACAGAAGCAACTCACCGATCCGAACTTTGCAGGCAATCGACTAATTGCTCGTGAGTTCGGTGGCGAAGTTCGAAAGGGCGTGCCGTACATCGTCGGCGAACGGCGTCCGGAGCTTTTCATTCCTGATGAAAGCGGCTACATCCTGCCGTCCGTTCCGGAGCCGCCTCGTCCAGCTGGTCCGCGCGTTCCGAGCTCTAGCACTTCGGGCGGTGGATCTCCACAAAGTTCGAACTCTTCAGGTGGCGGTGGTGTTCCTCCCGCAATGGTCGCCGCGCATATCGCCGCGCTCAACGCAAACACAGAGTCGAACAAAATGCTGCTCCGTAGGGTGACTTCGATGCCTCCAGGCGCGCTTGTCGCTCAGGGCATTAACGAGAATCCCAACTCAGTCGTAGACGGTTTGGAAGCGTCAACCAACGGCTCCTACAAGGTCGATACGCTGAAGCGGAAGTTCGGTCCTGGGGGAACTCTGTAATCGATGCCGGAAGAATTTGAAAAACTCCAAGTGATGGGTTCCTTCGGCCTCGAATGCGGAATTGAGTTCGCGATCGTGAAGCAACGGCTGGGCGATGGATACAGCAATCGAATCCTGATCGGATCAAGCGCTGGCACACCGGACTGGCGATTAGTCCTTAACGTTCTGCCAGGCACGCCGGACGGCGGGATTCTCCGTGGTGGCGAAATTCAGTCGCGCGCCGATTACTTTTGGGAGTTCTACTGTCGCCACATGGCCAGAGCCAGCGCGTCTTTCATCATCACCGATCCACGTACAGGGAAACTCTACCTCGCGGGCTTTGTAGAAAACCGGCTGAGCTATCGCATGTTTGCAGTCCTGCTTTTTTCCAGCGGCGTCGCGCTCGAGTATCGCAGAGAGCCGGGCGTCGCCACTCTGGACGATGGCTCGCTTGGGCTAGTTGAGAATCCCGACACGATCTAACGATGCCGCTCACCCTCGATCCACAAATTGAAATCAAGCTTGCTGCGTTGAAGGCGCAGCGCGAGCTCGTGCTGGGTGAGGTGGTCGCGGTCCATTGGCCAGCGCCGGACGGCACGAAGTATTACGGAAGCTCAAAGCTTCATACCCTTCCGAACTTCAGCAACATCCTCAATCACATTCCCGATGTCGAGTTGCGCTTACCCGGCCGCTCGTTTGAAAACGTCGTGCTGGCAGCCGACGTCTCTGACGAACAGATCAATCTAAACTTGTGGGACGCGGACGGAGAAATCACTCGGCTTTTTAGAACTCACGGCGAGGGCGTCAAGCTGGAGTTGTTCTACTTCCTTCCGCAGCTCCATTGGTTTGTCTCGCACTGGTTAGGGCACCTTCAGCCTCCCAACGAAGCGGACCTTATAGACTTTTCCGCCAGGGCCGCTTCCGGCTTTCGATCGGCGGGGCTACCTGTCGGCCACCGCATGTTCCAGGCTCCGTGTCAGAACCAATATCCACCAGCCGTTCCACTTCTCACGCAAGCGGAAATTGATCAGAGCGGATGTCCAGTCAATAAACACATCGGAGGCGCGATCGGCACTATCGATCCGTCGACCGGCCAGGTCTGGGCGAGGTGCGCAAAGACCGAGGCGGACTGCATCAAGATCGTCGGCGACAAGCTTTCGCACACTGGTTTCAATACCACCGTCGTGGCCGTCGCGATCCAAACACACGGCCAGACAACCTTCGCTGCCAGCAAAGGGAATGAGACCACGCTGAAGCAATCTCTCCGCTTGCTGTACGGCGGACCGCGCATTGTCAGGGCCCTGGATCTGCTGGCCTATCGACAAGAGCACAATACTGCTCATCCGGATCAAGGTTTCCTGGCCGCCCTATTCGCGATCGGCGAAGGTCCGTTCCGGTCGATCACGCTCTTTTCCATCAACCAAGCTTTGGTTGGATCGCAGCATTTTAATGTCCGTCTTGGCTTAAACCGGCAGTCTCCCACTTCGTATGCTCCCAACGTCGGCAACTTCAGTTACACAGGATGCGCTTTCGGCCGCATCGGCCCGCTCAATCCAGGTGGCTATAACGCGAGCAACATTACGGCGCAGTGCACGGTTGAAGGTCTGGCAAACATTCGCGTCTATACGACGCCGACTTCTTACACCGAAACTTACTCTGATCTGCGCAGCTGGTGTTTGCTGAACCTGTACACCAACTGGCGATACGGCCACGGGATGGACATCGTCCGGTTCGTAATGCAGGACTGGATTGATCTCGCCGCCTGGGATGCAGAGAGCTCCAGCTTCATTGATCCGATCGGGAATGTCTGGACCGCACCGCGCAATAAATTCAGCGCGGACCTGCCGGGCAGATCGGCACAAGAACAGTTCACTGACATCTGCAAATTCGGGCGCTATACGATGCCCTTCCAACACTTCGGAAGCATCAGGATATTGCCCCTTCGGAAAGAGCCGCTGGAAAACGTGCCGGTATTCACGGACGAAGGACCCGAGCAGAACATCCTCCGCACTGAAGCAACCGACGCCAAGCCCAATATGCCGCGAATTTACTGGTCGCGGGAGTCGGACGCGGTCTTGCCTAACGAGTTGTTGATTACGTTCGAAGATTCGGCCAACGGAAATATAGAGCGGCCGCAGACCTTTGCGGATGAAAGACAGCAACTAAAAGCGGGCCGGGCATACGGTGATGCGACATTGCGAATCGTGCGCAAGCTCTACTCGGCCGTTGGCCTCACCGTTCAGGCTCAGGTGGCTCGGGTCGGTTGGCTGCTCTATCACCTCGGCGAGTTCGACACGGGCGGGACCAAGAACAATTATCGCGTCCGGATGTTTACGACATTCCAGGCGGGATTCGGGTTATATCAATCGCAGGTGATTAAGATCGATGCTGCCCTCGTGCGGCGATCGTCGCCTTCACCGGACCGACCGCAGGGCTTCACTTACTTCCGAGTCATAAAGAAAGTCCGACATCCAGACCTCTCCTACGAGGTTTTTTGTCAGGCCTATCCAGAGGATTACTACGACGCGCTTGAGACGGCGGTCCCGTACACCGCAGACGGTTACGAAGCTGAAGCCGAGGGAAACACTCTCGAGGGAAGTGCCACCGTCGTCGCGGACCCTGCATGCAGCAACGGTGCGAAAGTAACCGACATCGGGAACGACGACGGCGCTCTTCAATTTAATGGAATCACAGTTAGCTCAACGCGCCTTTATGAGATCGCGATTTACTACAAATCAACTGCTGCTCGGTCCGCTTACTTAAGCATCAACGGTGGTGCATCGCAGCTGCTTCAGTTTCCCTCGAGCGGCGGCAACGTTGGATCGATCACCTTCCGCAAGTCGCTCACTGCAGGGATTGAATACCGCCTTTATTTTCACAATCCGTTTGGCCCGGCCCCTGATCTGGACGTGATTACCCTGGAGGTCGTCTACATCGATCCGTGGGACCCGGGCGGAACCTGCAGGGTAACGCACGGAGATTTGGTTTTGACCGATGACGAGATCTCGTTTCGCATCATTCCACCTACAGGTTGCAGCTAAGGGAAGAAATCTATGGCCGCATCATCAACTTATGTTGGCTTCGACGTGAAGATTAGAAACGCTGATCGCACCGAGACACCGGTTCCGTTCGCTACGGTGAAGATTTACGACGGCGTCAGTCTTGCCGAGCTGGACGAGGTGACAGCGGACGAGAATGGATTCGTTGCAACTGGTCTCGTCTTTGTCGAGGTTGGAACCCTTGTGCGTTTTCGGGTTGAAGGTCATTTAGGAATGAGCGGCTACGCGGAGCAGATCACGGTTGACACTCCCTAATGAACATAATTCTTGAACCCAGCGGCGGACCTAACATCGTTCTTTGGCCCCAGGCTGAGGAAGCGCCCTATGGCGTTTCAAATACTGAACCGGCCGCAACCGAGGTCTGGATCAGCCGCTCCGATGAAGCGCCGACTCAAGCGATCTTGTTCGCCGTTTACAAGCCCGGCGATGTGGTTCGCATTCCACGATCGAGGGTCGTCGGTAAATCCATCCGGGTTTACTTACGTGCTGTTGGTCCGGACGGTGCCTACGATCGAACCTATCTCCACGAAGCGTACTCGTTCGATGTGTCATGGACCCGGAAGCCACCGATCCTCGATTCGATTGATAGCGAGCGTCCCACCGTGGGAGCTGCCCCAGTGATTAGGCGGCTCGACATTGGCGAAGCGAAACAATGGGTCATCTATCCGTTCGCGCCGCAGGCTGCCGGCTTTTCATGGGACGCAATCCAGATTCGGATTCGAAAAGCCGACGAACCTCTAGTTGAGGTGATGAACCACAAATATGCACCTCTTTCCCGGCTGGTGTGGCTAGCAGCAGCTTTTGATTGCGTGGTCGACTATCGGGTCAGAAACAAACAGGTTGATGACGATGACGGATGGTCGGAATGGTCGGCGACTTCGACCGCGTACGGATTGGCAAGTGAAACCTCGGCTGTAAATGAACCTGACTCCGAATACACGGAGCACAACTTCGATCCCGACGAACAAACCAACTACAAGAACAGGACATCCCTCTATGACTTACCTTAAAAACCTAACACTCGGGTTAATAATCATCGGCTGCTTATATGGCTCCGCGCGGGGCCAGGGCGCTACAACTTTTCCCACGACAGTAGATGACGCGTTCAGTTTGCCGGCGCATTCAGACAACTGCGCTACCTTCCTCACGTCCGCAATTACCGCAATTCAAACGGGCGCGATCGGAGTCGGCAATGCGGGATGCATAACTGCGGACGGCGCGGTTATCCAGATCGACAATGAAATGCTCTACGTCGTGCAGATCGATGGCATGACGATCGAAATTGTTCAGCGCGCCTGGGGAAACACTCTCGCGCGCCCGCACGCAAGTAAAGCGACCGTGAGAGCCGTCCTGAGTGGCGGCCACATCAACGGCATTCGCGGCGCTACTTTGGAGCTCGAAAGGAAACAAGGCACCGGTGCGGACCTGCCGGGTGGTGGTCGAGAAGTGTTGATCTCGGACACTGCAAACGCCAGCGTATGGCGTGTGCTTCAAGCTCTTGATCTCGGGAGCGGGACCGCAAATTCGACAAAGTTTCTTCGCGGTGATCTTACGTGGCAGCCGTTCACGACAGGAACCGTTACAAGCGTTGATGTGACGGCGGCTTCTGAGTTCACGGTTTCAGGCAGTCCGATCACCAGCTCGGGAACGATAGATATTTCCTGGTCGGTGCAGAGCATGAACAAGGTTTTTGCGGGTCCAGCCTCGGGACTTCCAGGAACCCCCATATTCCGCACCCTCGTGATTAATGACCTGCCTGGCTCAATCCCGAACAGCAAATTGCAAAATAGCTCGATCACTGTTTCGGGAACGACGAACCAGGTCAATGTATCCGGATCGCCGGTGTCCCTCGGGGGCACGGTGACGCTATCGCTTCCGCAGAATATTCACACGGGCGCTTCCCCTACCTTCGACAGTGTGACTTTAACTAATGGATCAAAGCAGGGCGGCCGGAGCTTGATCGGATCGAGTTCGGCAAGCTATTCGTCCGTTGGTTTGGAAGTTCGGTATGGCACTTCATCAAATGGTGATTACGCGATGAAGCTTTGCCGCGATGACGGGACGCTCTGTTACAAGTTCGGTCGAGAGAATCAATCGACCGGACATTTGGTTATCGAGGGAAGCCAGGCGGGGGTGCAGGCCTATCGCTTCAAGGACGGGCCGATATTACTGGACGCAGACAACTCTCAGGACATCGGCCAGAGTGCCAGCTTTCGCCCGCGTACCGTCTACGTCGGCACCTCGGTCATCGCGCCCCTTTTCAGTCTGGGATCAGGCGTTGGCTGGAGTAAAGCGGCCGGCGCGCCGGCAGGCGCATGCACCAATGGCGCGCTCTATACAAACACCACGACCGGAAAGCTCTACGTTTGCGAAGCGACGGCTTGGGTCATTAAATAAGGAACATCAAGATGAGAACTTTCTTTCGACTTTTATTGATCACCCTGGCGCTCAGCTTCAGTAGCCTCATTGCGCAAGCCGCCGTGCCGATCGCCACCAGTTTTTCCGTGACGGCTTCGACTGTCGGCTCAACGCAGCTTCAGCTTCAGGGACTTGATCCGGACGGCACTGCGCTGGCTTTCGCGATCGTCTCGCCGCCTAACCCTTTGCATGGTTCGCTATCGAGCTTGAGCCCGACAAATGGGTTTATCGTGTTCACGCCGGCAACAGGATTTGTGGGAGTGACGACGTTCACCTTTAATCTTACGAGCGGCGCTCAGACATCAACCACGGCGACCTGTACTGTGACGGTGACGAACGCGAAGACCAGGATCATCGACACGCTGATTGATCCGTCCGGTACGCCAAGACGAGGCATCGTTACTTTCGCCCTGGTGCGTAAATCTCAAAGCACTGGCGGGCTGATTCCGGCCGGTGCTACGGCATCAGCCGTTCTGAACAGCGTAGGGCAGTTCGATATCAGCATCTTTCCATCGAGCGCACTGACACCCTACTCGGTGTATCAGGTCTTGTTTAAGGATTCGGGAGGAGTGCTTGAAGAGCGGATAGGCGTTTACAACTTCCCAGCGCTGACAACTACTACGACGCTGGCTCCGCACCAGGTGATAGACACGAACTTGGGCGCGCAATATACGATTGCCAGCCAAGCTTCAGTCAACGCGATGATCTCTGGCGGCGTCTCCGGATCGCCGACATATTCCGGCCTGGTCACAATGAATGCCGGCGCTCAAATGCCTGGCGGACAGCGATTGAACTGGGAGGCGGGCGGCGAATCTGCGCCGAGCGTGTCTGACGCCACGGTCGGCTCGCGGCTTATCCTTTGGCCCGGTCCGGCTCCGAATCACTTCGCAATCGGGGTCGGACCGGGAACTATGTGGTTCAACGTGGGAGCCGGAAATTTCTTCGATCATCACTTTGGAGCAACGGCCGTCGAGAGAAGCCGGCAATCCCCCAGCGAGCTCAAGTTCGACTCGGCAAGCGCCCTGTACACGATCAACTTTCAATCATCGTCTGGAAGTCCGGGAGGCCTGCGATTCAAGACCAACGGCAGCTTCATGCAGTTCGAGAACGGGTCAGGCTTGCAGTTTGAATTCGGCGCTGGGTCTCTTCGACCGACTACCGACAATGTCACGCCGCTGGGCGACGTGACGCACCGCTGGCAGCAGATCGTGCTCGGCTCGACACTGGGCGTCGCTCTAACAAACAACAGCGGAGGCCAGTGTCGCATGATCGCCGGAACCGGAAGCCCGGAGGGCGCGGTTACTGCGCCGCCGTGTACGATCTATTTGCGCTTCGATGGGGTCAGTGGAACCAACACGTTTCTCTACATCAAGCAGGACAACGCTAACGATAGCGACGGTTGGGTCGCTAAATAAGAGGAGGTTTCGTGAGAATAAGTTTCTTTCAACGGTTACTGGCGGCGATCGCCTGGGTGCTGGTGATCACCACCGTATGCGGGGCTCAGGAGAAGAAGGCCAATCCGGCACGGAATGAGCCGCCCGCCCGCATTGAAGTTGCTGCCGATATGCAGCAGCTCGTCACACAAACGAACGCCGGCGTTGGCCTGGCTACCAGCGCTCTCGAAGTCGCACGACTCAAGCTTGAGAATTTGATCCTGAAGCTGCGGCTTACTCTGAAAGTTCCGGATGATTACGAAGCTCGCCTTGACCAGCAGGGCCGTTTGTATTTTGAGAAGGTGTTGCCGTCGCCTAGTCCGCCGCAAAGGGTCGATCCCTAAGACCAGCACCTCAGCACGACTCCTTGCGAAATCCTTAAGGTGAGAATAGGATTCTCTCATGAGTTCAAACACACCGAAAGACCCGATTGCGGAGAAACTCGCGCAAGCTCGGGATATCAGGGAGCAACAACGGGCCGAAGCGGACGCGGCTGCTGATCAGGCGGAGCTTGATAGGACTTACCAGAGTCGGGCCGATAAGAGCGGACGAGATGAGGTGTCCAGGATCGAAGAGAGGTTTATCTCCCGCTGCGAGTCGATTAATGCTGACAAGAGCGAGGATGACCCTGACTTTCGATATGACTCAACCACTCACGAACTTCGAGCTGGCAATTACGCAATCCGTCTTTCACTGTCAGAGGGGTTTTCGCCTTATTGGTTTGATATGTATAGCGGGATGCGTTCAGACGCAAATCAGGTATTCGGCGGCTTCATTCCTGAACACGACTCCGCAAATTGGAGGTTCCTAGCGCGCATGGACAAGGACGGATTTTACTGGGAGTGTGATGGGCGGCGCTTGTCCCCTGACGAAGTAGTCGAAGAAGGCTTTGGTGTGCTTCTGACTAACCTGACTCGATAGCAGGACGAACCCAGTCTCATTTGGCATACATCCCCGGGATCAGTTT
The DNA here is from genome assembly GCA_963702045.1 of Pyrinomonadaceae bacterium. GTDB lineage: Bacteria > Acidobacteriota > Blastocatellia > Pyrinomonadales > Pyrinomonadaceae > JACMLC01. Next base: position 50,261 of record OY969701.1, on the reverse strand, counting down.
ATATCTCCGAACTCGCTTCACTATTCTGAACAACCATCAGCTGCAGAGGGGTGAATAGATTGTCGAGCTCTCGACGGTCAGTGCAAGACTTGCCCTGCTATCTTCCGGCAGGGAGTCGGAACGCGATAAGCGGCGGGGCATCGGGAGGCCTCGCCGCTTTGTTTTCGACGGCTTTTAGTTTTGACTGGGTCAAGTCAGAATTCCGGCCGTTATCGCGTATGGTTACGCGCGTTTATCGCGCTTGCGCGCATTTCCCTCATCACATTTGAAACTGCCCCCCTACCATTTTGAAGCCCATTAGTAAGAATCGCCTCGGTTTGTTATATTTCTAGTGTCAATGAAAAAGTTCACCGGTACATCGAGACCCAAATTGTCCCCGATCTTTCTGATCGCGGTGATTGCCTCGTTGTGCTTTTCGGTGGGCGAAGGGCTGCGACTTGCTCCCTTCCCGGTCACGGCCGTACATGCCGAAGAACCGACTGACCTTTTGAGTGCTAAAACGTCGAACGCGACGCCAGCCTACCGGGCCGGATCCGTGGACGTGCCCACGCAGACTCAGAAGCGCAGCAAGCGACAATCGGTGGATTTCGCTTGCCCGTCTTCCGGAGTCGCACGTGAGCCAAATACGCTTCCGGGCTCTTCTTCCGAACAAGAATCAGTTCGCGTCAATTCCCTTTTCTCTCAATCGCGTCCGTCTGGGCGTGCTCCGCCTTTCATTCTTTAGTCGCTTCAATAATCGCGAGATTGCCTAAATCTTTGAGAAGAATTCTCAGGATTAGGGCCGCTCTGTCGATTCAAATCCCACACATCGTTAAGGCAAGAACGCCGGTAAGAAGGCGGGTACATCTGTATGTACCGCCGCCTGCCTTGTCGTTTTGAAATCATGAGGAGGTGCCTGGAATGACAAAACGAATGAAGATTCTGATAGGCCACGACGGATCGAGTTACGCAGACGCGGCGGTCGACGACCTGGCGCGCGCAGGTTTGCCGAGCAAAGCTGAAGCGTTGGTGGTATCGGTCGGAGAAGCTCCGATAGTTCCTCCGTTTGCGAGCCATGAGGTTATCGAAAAAGCGTTCGTCGGAGAGCGTGTAGCATCGATAGTCGATCATGCCAACCGGCATGTTTCGGATGCTCTGAAACAGGCGAGCGAACTAGTCCTGAATGTAAATTCCCGATTGAGATCGTTCTTTCCACGGTGGCAGGTGCAAAGCGAGGTCATAACTGGAAACCCCGCCGCCGAACTTGTCCGACGAGCCACGGAATGGGAAGCCGACTTGATCGTCGTCGGGTCGCAGGGACGCTCGGCAATCGGGCGATTCATCCTCGGCAGCGTTTCGTTGGAGGTCGCGGCTGAAGCTCGCTGCTCAGTCCGTATCGGCCGTTACTACACCCGGCAAACTGATCGGAGATTACTTCGGATCATGATCGGTTTGGACGGTTCGCCGGGTGCTGAAAAGGCTGTCCGCAAAATCCTGGGGCGAGCATGGCCCCAGGGAACTGAGTTGCGAATCGTCGCCGTCGACGACGGAGTTTCAGCGATCAAGACCGACTTCCGTTCAATCTCTGAAAAGCACATTCGCGAAGATTCGTCGATTACCGCGAACAGGATGGTCCAGTTGGCTGGAGCCAGAGGGCTAACCGTATCGGCGTCTATCAGGAAGGGCGACCCCCAACACGTTCTTTTAGCCGAGGCGCGCGAGTGGGAAGCTGACTGTATCGTCATCGGTTCACCCACGCGCGACAACTCGCCGCCCGGGTTCTTCACAAGAAGCGTTTCAGCCGGACTTGCCGCCAATGCGGAATGCTCGATCGAGATCGTGCGGCAACAAGATCGTGATCAGTGAAAAAGGATTTAATCATGTCAACTATTCGAGAAACATCTCTTCCAGGCGTCGGGCGTAAGTTTCAAGTTGAGACCGCGAGTGGCGATAAACTGGTAATCGTTATTCACGACGACGGTACGCGCGAGCTCTATCACTTCACACGCAAGAACCCGGATCGAGTTGCTTCGGTCGTGACCCTGGCCGACAGCGAGGCTCGTCAAATTGCCGGGATTATCGGCGGCCTGACCTACGTTCCAAAATCTCTTCCTTCTGCTGAGATCGTTTTAGACGACCTACTGCTCGAGTGGTACACGATCGCGCAAGGATCGGTCTGCATCGGCAAGACGATTCGCGACCTGCAAGTTCGCACCGCAACCGGCGCATCCATCGTTTCGATCATCGAACCCGATCGCGCCAAACGCATCAACCCGGAAGCAGACACGGTGTTGAATGAAGGCGCAACGCTGATTCTTGCCGGCGATCGACGAACCATCGGCGCCCTCAAAAAACTTCTGGTTGAAGGAAAGGGGGACTGATGGATCACCTCGTCCTCGAAGTCGGTCTGGCGTTGGCGCTGATTGGAGTGGCCGTTTTGCTGGCCGCCAAACTCCGGTTTTCGAATGTTCCGTTTCTGATTCTAACCGGCATGGCGGTTGGACCCCACGCTGCGCAGTTCGGTGTGTTCGACTTTCGCTTCACCGAGAGCGCTTCAATCATTGCGTTCATGGGACGCATCGGCGTTCTGTTTCTTCTCTTCTATCTGGGCCTCGAGTCCAGCGTCACGCGTTTGATCCAAGCAGGCCGCTCCATCTTTGTAGGCGGTACGATTTATCTTGCTATCAACTTCACGGCCGGACTTGCCTTCGCGTTCCTGACCGGTTTCTCGCCGACCGAAACGCTGGTCATCGCCGGCATCACCACGATTTCTTCCAGCGCCATCGTCGCCAAAATTCTGTTTGATTACAGGCGAACGGCGAACGCTGAAACTGAGCTGATCCTCGGGATCACGATGTACGAAGATGTCTTTCTGGCTGTGTATCTGTCGCTGCTCTCCGGCATCGTCTTGAGCGGCGCCACGTCTGTCTCCGGAGTTCTGTCGTCCGCGGGACTCGCGCTTGGTTTTATTGTCGGCTTGACCTTTCTTGGCAGATGGGCGACGCCGCTGCTCAACTGGTTGTTGCGCATAACTTCGAACGAGGTCTTTGTCATCGTCGTGTTCGCCAGCCTGTTTCTATTTGCCGGGCTCGGAGAGTCAATCAATGTCGCGGAAGCCATCGGCGCTTTGCTGTTGGGACTGGTTCTGGGAGAGACGGAACACAGCGCTCGATTGGAAAAGTTGGTAGTGCCGTTTCGTGATTTCTTTGGCGCTGTTTTCTTCTTCAGCTTCGGGCTGACAGTCGATCCGTTTAGTTTAGGAGGCGCAGTGTGGCTGGCGATTGGCGCAGCGCTCTTATCTTTGTTTGGGGTTGTTCTGGCCGGACAATTGGCAGGGAGAAGTGCCGGGCATTCGGGAGCGACTTCATTCAACGTGGGCTTGACGCTTCTCGGACGCGGTGAGTTCTCGATCATCGTGGCGAAACTCGCGCAGTCCGCCGGCATGCTGGCAGTGATCCAACCATTCGCAGCGCTCTACGTGCTGATACTGGCGACCTTCGCTCCGCTGCTGGCAAAAGAATCGGAGCGCATCTTTTCCTTTCTCGGAAAATTCCCAGGAATGCGACGCGGGAACAATGATGAGGAACTCGACGAGGCGGAAGTCTGAAGACTTAAGGGTACTTGAAGTGGAGTAATTGGAGAGGTCGGGGGCAAAGACTTAAGAAGACTGCCGCAACCGTGAGGCTTCATACCGAACCATGTCCTGGAGCCAATGACCTCTGAGAAGTCCGGATCGCCAAGCAACGCTTCGACCTGTTGTTTGGACATCCCTATCGACAACTTTGGAAAGCCTTCGACAATTCGTTTCTTTCAGCGTTCCGGCGTTGTATGAGGAAACGAATTGACCCTTGAAGCGAACTGGTCCTGGCTTTGTTTCCCATCGGGCGCAGGTTGCCTGAAACAAGAAGTGATGAAGACCAAAGCAATTACCACAGCGGGCAGACTTCCCTTACCTCTGAATCTCGGTCTATTAATATTTGTAAGGCGTGGTGCTGGGACTAAGCGGGTCATTGTCTAATTCTGCTATCTACTCTTAGGTAGGCAGCTCACTTCCTGCAACTGATCGTCAAACGTTCTTGCCGCCAGTGTAGGAGCGTAAGGACGTAGATGACCTTATCGATCATTTGCTAACACCCTCACGCTCCCTCGCGTTGTCGTGGACTACACCGCTGAATTCAAAGTTTCACTTCACGCCTTTGCGGATTGCGTCGAAAAGCTCAAGCCCGCCTTTGTCAGCCCAAGCATTTCGTCTAAGGAACCGGGAACGCTTCTAAAACTGATGTTGAGGCGATTCCACATATTGATCGCAGCGATAGCAAAGGTTAATTCGGAGATCTGCTTCTCACTGAACTGCGCGCGAACGCGCTCGTACAGTTCATCAGAAACGCCATCCTCAGAGAGTTTGGTGACAGCTTCAGTGTACTCAAGCGCCGCTCTCTCAGCTTCTGTGAATAAGGTTGACTCTCGCCATATCGGAATGTGGTAAATGCGCAGCTCGTGCTCGCCATGAATCTTGGCTTCTTTACAATGCATATCAAGACAGAATGCGCATCCATTGATCTGCGAAGCTCTGATGTCCACCAGGTCCAATATGGTATCTCCGAGCGAGCTCTTCTTAACGGCTTGACCAATCTCAAAAAGTTTGTTGGTCAGCTCTGGAGACTGCTCAAAGAAATTCAAACGTTGACTCATTATTTCCCCTTTCAAGCGGCCGAGGACGGCCGCGGTTGTAGTTAAGGTAAAGATGTTCTTCCTCTCGTCCTCATTCATTTTAAGCAACGGCGCGACTTCACAAAACGCGAGAATCTCCGTCCGCCGCGGTTTTGCGCACGTCTAACCTCTGCCAAATCGCGAATGGAGTAATAACGCCTTCGATAGGTCAGAAGTTGTTAAAGTGCGATTGCATTCTTATTAGGTTTTGAAGAATGTCCGAAAAACTTCAGTTTGTCGCTGACCTTCGCGACATTCGATTTGCGACGCAAATGCCCGCCTGCAGTGAGCACTGCGGGCGCGAAAAGAGCAAAAGCATTCTTCGCGCTTCGCGCTCATTGCAGGCGAGCCGCCTGTGCTCCAAATAGCCCGTTCGACACCGGCACTAATTGCCCTGAGCTTGCGCTGATTCAAATTCCAATTGCGAATCGCATCGTTTTCCTGTTTCGAGGCATTTCACACGAGTGTATGTCCCGTCAGACCGCAGCTCTCTCGCGTTGACGTTGTCTCTCAGGTAGGAACCGAGGATTACATCTTTCAAGTAGCTGCGCACTTTTGGATCTTTGATGGGAACGACTACTTCCACCCGTCGGCTGAGATTGCGAAACATCCAGTCTGCACTGCCGATGAAAACTTCTTCCTTGCCATCGTTACCGAAGTAGAAGATGCGACTGTGTTCGAGAAACCGACCAACAATACTGCGGACGCGAATGTTGTCTGAGATCTTTGCCAGCCCAGGTCTTAAAGCGCAAACACCTCGGACTATCAAATCGATCGAAACGCCGGCCTGCGAAGCATTGTAGAGAGCTCGCACAATTGCTATGTCCGTCAAACTGTTTACCTTGGCGATAATGCGTCCAGGTCGCCCGGCTCTGGCATGCGCTGTCTCGCGCTTGATCAACTTAATGATCCCCTTGCGCAGATTCAGGGGCGCCACCAACAAACAACCGTACTCTGTAAACTGCGAAAACCCGGTGAGCGAATTGAACAGGTTGGTGGCATCGTTCGTGATTTCATCGTCGATCGTAATGATCCCGAGGTCGGTGTAGATGCGCGAAGTAGTTGGATTGTAATTTCCCGTAGCCAGGTGTACGTAGCGTTGTAATTTTCCGCTCTCTCGTCGCACGACCAGGGTCAACTTACAGTGCGTCTTCAATCCGACCATGCCATAGACGACGTGCACTCCCGCCTGCTCCAACCGTGTTGCCCATTCGATGTTGCTCTCTTCGTCGAAGCGGGCCTTTAACTCGACCAACGCGGCAACTTGCTTGCCTTTTTCCGATGCTTCGATCAGTGCCTTTACAATCGGAGAGTCTCGCCCTGTGCGATACAAGCAGATTTTGATCGCAACTACATCCGGATCAGTCGCGGCCGCGTTGATGAAATTCGTGACTGCGTTGTACGACGTGTAGGGATGGTGCAGCACAACATCCTGACGTTTGATGGCTTCGAAGGGGTTCTCGTTTTTCCGCAGCGAGACCGGAGTGGCCGCTTGCAAAGGTCGATCTTTCAAGTCCGGCCGGTCCAGATTGTAAAGCTGCATCAGGTCAGGGAGATTGAACGGCCCATCGACAACGTATACGTCGTCTCCGGTCAACTCCAGCGCGTCGGTCAGATATGAAACCATTTCCTTTGGCATTTGCGCGGACACCTCCAATCGAACTGCGTCGCCGAAACGCAATTGCTGGACGTGTTGCTGCATGGTCCTGAGAAGGTCGCTCGCCTCGTCTTCCTTGATGTCATGATCCGCATCGCGCGTAACCCGAAACAGGAAACAATGCCCGGTCTTCATGTTCGGAAACAGCGCCGATATGTTTGCCGAGATCAAGCTGCCAAGGAACGTGAAGCTGGTCTTTTTCTCGTCGACCGGAATCAGCCTCGGTACCATCGGCGGCAGCTTGATGCGGGCAAATCGCGCTCCCTTCGGGTCGCCATGTCCGTCTGACTGCTTCTTGTGCGGAGAGACCATCACCCCGAGATTCAAACTGAGATTAGAGATGTAGGGAAACGGGTGACCCGGATCGACCGCCTGGGGAGTCAATATTGGAAAGACGTTTTCCAAAAAGTAATCGTTGGCTATCTTCTTCTCGCGCCTTTTCAGCTCATCATAAGGGCGGATCGCGATGCCCTCGCTCGCTAACTTCGGCAGGACGTCCGCTTTCAGACACTTCATCTGTGCTTCGAGCATTGGCCTGAGGCGGACGCTGATTTCCTTCAGTTGTTCCACGGCGGTCATCCCGTCCGGAGAGGTTTCCGTGATGCCCGCATCAAGCGCTTCCTTCAGACCTGACACCCGAATCATGAAGAACTCGTCCAGGTTTGAAGAGAAGATCGCCAGAAACTTTAGCCGCTCGAGGAGCGGGTGCCGTGGATCCATCGCTTCTTCCAGCACACGGCGATTGAACTCGACCCAACTTAGTTCGCGATTAATAAGAAGATGTTTCTGAGCAGTCAGATTGCGCGACAACGATGACCGTTTCTTAGCCGGCGCGGGTTCTTTCTGTTTCGCTTTCCCTGAGGCGATTGTCATAGTCTGTTTTTTGTCCCAATCAATTCGGTGCGAGGCATTGTATCTCAGGACGGGTCAAGTCTCACTTGGTCTGCCATTTAGTTAATCAGGATGTAACAGTGAAGCGACGCTTGGTTTCTTGTGAAGGTTGGAAGGCGCTCAACAATCGAGGTGGACTTCGAGTCTCACAACTCGCAGTCAGGAAGGGGACTCTGTCCCTGCCTCAAGCTTTCCTATCATTCAGGTAAATTAGCCTTGTCTATTTGGGAAAGCTGAGCGGGGACAGTGGAAAACAGCGCGCCGATCTCATGCTTCTCAACATCGGCGGTCCTGTGGCGTGAGTTTCATAAGATTAGCGCACGCCGTCCTCCAATGGGCCTGATGTCGTGGCCGCTCACGTCGGCAGTTCCGTGCCGGCCTGCTCCGCGATCATGTACGCGGCGTACCACTCGGGCCAGTTCTCGTCGCGCTGTCCTCCGGTGCGCTTCTCGTGTTCGCCGTGGGCAGCCTCCGCACGTCGAAACGCGCTCGCCAGGTCGCTCGCCGAGCCAAACGAAGTCGCGGCAGCGTCGACGCGCCCCGGAAGCCGATTCGTAATCTCCTGCAGCAGCCAACTGTTGCCGTCGGGATCGCTGAACAAAGCCAGCGAGCTGTACGTGCGACGCTCAGGATCAAGGCCGGGCGAAGTCCCGGACGGACTGAAGTGGAAGATCTCTCCGACATCAACGCCGGCGGCGATCAGCGCGTCGCGGGCGGCCTCGATGTCGGAGACGATCAGGTACGTTCTCTGGACCGAGCCGGGCGCGGCCGACGTTAGGTTCGCTCCGAACTGGACCGAGCACGCCGAGCCATGCGGCGTGAACTGGAACACGCCTGACTCGGGCGGCGTGACGTCCTGCCGCCAGCCGATCCTGTTGTAGAACTCCTCCGCACGTTTGGTATCAGAAACGGGGATGACGACTACTTCGAGCTTCATGTCGATTGCCGCGATGTTCACGTCACTTGCGTCGTTAGCGTTTTTCAAACTTTCCATGTTTGTTTCTCCTGTGCATTCATCTAAATTGAAAGGACACTGATTAAGCATGAATCGGGAACGTCGCGCATTGAAACCTCCCTGGTAACACGCAGTCAGGAAGCGGACCCTGTCCCCGCTCAAGAGGCGAATCCATTCGGCTCTAAAGACATCGAGCTTCGTGTCTTAGGCGGGGACAGGGTCCCCTTCCTGAAAAGCCGCCTGTAACGTCCTGTCTTCTTCTAATTTCCTCCAACTCGCGCACGATTCTTTCGAGGATTTCATTTCGCTCAGTGTCGCTCCAGTTTCTTGTTTTTGAATCGAGCGATTTTATGTAAGCCAGCGTCACCCACCCGTTGATCTCGGTCACTGTAAAAACGTTCTGATTACCATAAAATTCCAGCCTTCCGTGAGAGCAGCGCGCCTTAGCTTCTGCACAAAATCAAACGCACTCCTGATTCTCGGCATTATTTCACCGACACCAAAAGCAAGCAATTTCGCTAAGGGGCTCACCGATGGAATGCAAGCGGCTTGATGGAGCGCAGGCGGCTCCATCGGTTGTCGGTCTACTCGACTTATTCAGAGGTTCCTTTACCGTTTTGATTCGGTCACACAGCGCGGAAAAACTTGCTATGGCCGTATGCTGTGCCTTGGAGTAACATTCCCGCGTTAGCGGGGCACCGGAATCAGATCATGATCAGAGTAATCCTCAAAGCTTTCCTGTTGATGAGTTTTACCATCGCGGCCGCGATGTCGAGTGTCATGCACGCTCAGCAATCCACCACCACCTTGGCTGGCGAGTGGGTGGGCAACACCGAGTCGGTCGGTAAGTCAGAGTTCCTACGGCTGAGTCTTACTGAAAATGCGGGAGAGATATTGAAACCGCTTAAGGCAAAATTGTCATTGGTCCAGCTCGAAGGTTCTCGCGTCCGGTTCGAGTTGAGTTCGCTTAAGTTCGTCATGACGGGAACTATCTCCGGCGATGTAATCGAAGGCGAGGCCGAGGTACCGGGAAGCAAAGGCCGCTTTCATCTGGTGCGCACCGTGAAAGTCGCGCCGGAAATTTTGGCGCGCTACGTGGGCGCGTATCGCTTCCGCAACGGCGATTATCTGGTGATCGATAGCTTTCCCGATACTCCTGACCAACTGTGGGTGACCGACGTGAAATCCGGCGAAGCCCGCGCGGTCTTTCCACGATCTGAGACTCAATTCACCGGCGGACCCTTCCTGCGTGTGGTGTCTCCGACAAGGCAAACACTTACCTTTCGCGACAATGGAGATCCCGGGGGAGTTCACGTAGTTGATTTGGACCATAAGGGTCGCCCCTCCTATAGAGAGCCCGGAGCGTTCGCCGTGCGAGTTCCCATCCGCCAGGAAGAGGTCACTTTTAAAAACGGTGATGTCACGTTGGCGGGTACGTTGTTGCTCCCCATGGCGAAGGGAGAAGGGGGAAAGCGTCCCGCCCTCGTGTTCGTCCATGGTAGTGGCGCGCAATCGCGTGAAATGTATTGGGGCCTCGGATACCTTTACGCCGCACGCGGGTTTGCTGTCCTCGCTTACGACAAGCGAGGCGTCGGCAAATCTACCGGCAACTGGCGCGAGGCGAGCTTTGAAGATCTTGCTGATGACGCAGTGGCGGCGGCAAAGTTTCTACAGGCCCGAACGGACATTGCAGCAAATCAGATCGGCTTCTGGGGTCAAAGTCAGGGCGGGTGGATTGCTCCTCTGGCCGCTTCACGTTTTCCCGAGGCCGCTTTCGCAGTCGCTTTGTCAGGCGGCGGCCTGTCACCAGCTGACACGGAGTTGTTTGATAGCGAGTTCGAGTTAATAAAGGCGGGCTATACCGCGGATGAGGTCAAAGACGCCATAGCGTGGCAAAGGCTGAAGAACGAAATCATTGCTTCACCTTCTTCACCTTCTTCACCTTCTTCAAATGCGAAGTGGGACGAGTACGCCCGCGCTCGAGCCACAGCCAAAGACAAAAAATGGTTTCGCCAGCCCGGCATAGATGTTTACGGGGCGGAGAAACGTGACGATCCCTTCTGGACTCACATGCGGCGCTCTTATGCATACGACCCGGCGCCAACGCTGCGCGCTTCAAAGGCTCCGTTGCTGGCGATATTCGGCGAGCTTGATACGCCCGAGGGTGTCAAAGCGCAGGTGCGTGCGATCAGGCAAATCATGGATCAGGCGGGACGCCGTGATTACATGGTTAAGGTTTACCCAAACGGATCGCACAACCTGATGGAAGTTCCCCCTGACAATCCCAACGAGTATGTCCGCCTCAAGCGATTCCCACCGGGCCTCTTCGAAACGATGGTCGACTGGACGACAACCCAGCTTCGTCGACATGCACCAACAAGGCGCTCGGCCAGGTCATGTATGAAATCGGTAGAGGCCTGCGATTTATGCGATTTTACGACATCCCAGATAAACGTTTGAGAATCGCAAGAATCTAGGCTCACTCGTTCTGGTTTTCTCGAAGGAATGATTGTTCAAACCTCCGTCGGAAAGGTATCCAAATAAGTTGTCAGGACACGCCGAAATCGTAAGTGATCTCCTCCAAGCCCGACGCGCTGAGCCGTCAGCAACGGCAGTCTTTCGCGATTTAAAACATGACAAAGACTTGTGCCCAAAATTGCGTGATCAAATTGAGGAAATTTTTAGCGCGCTAAAAAAATACCACGCTATTGCGCATGACATTCAGGGCCTTAAGGATAAAGGAACGGATGTCCTTCTAACTGAGTGGGTAGAAGAGGCAAAAGAATTCAATTGTTTTCAAATAAAGGGAGAGGACGATCTCGCAGCCAAGGACTACCTGAAGACGCTTAAAGCGCAGTTCCACGACGCCCGCAATACGTACGGAATGAGATTAAGACACTACTACATTGTTGTGTGTTACAGCATTGTAAGCGAGGACGAAAGCGGACAATTGATTATCGACAAAGCTAGGAGCGAAAAAGTCAAAAACATAATACGTGAGTTCGCTGGCGAGGATAGGGTCCGAGTGATTGAGCCAGAATTTGCAGCGTATTTTCTTGGGCTAGGTGCCATCCAAATCGATGTCATCGTCCGAACCCGATTCGGCGATGACGATGTTGTGTTTAAGGAAGCGAGGCATCTAGTCGCTGATCTGAAAATAACCGAAAAGATGGTTTTGGTCTTTGTGCTCTGGGTCCACCTTTACCATAATAAGCTTATAGTGACGGCTGACGAGATAACTCAACGCAGTTCATCCGAAGAATGCACGCCCTTATTGTCGAAGACGTTGACGATCTCTACGATTTTGACAACCAGATTGCTCACGATCTGCAAGTGCTTGAGGATAAATTTCTAGAATCTGAAGGTGGTGGGTTCTCTTTGCATATTGAGACCGTCGAATCGTTAGCCATTCTAATGCTTGATGGAAGCGTCAGATATGATTATTACGACGATGGACTCTTAGAATATATGTTGCGGATTCTGAGCGGCTATGATCTTTCCGAAGTCGAAGATCGTTATCCGATTATAGGATGATTCTTCTGACAAGGGATATATCTAGCTCCTCCTTGCGGGAGGAAACCGTAGGATGCTCGCACTGCTCATCACAGCCTTCTCTCTCTCTCGCTACTAAGAGTAGCGTTCTTTCAATTGAACGAATAGACGAAGCTCGTGCCCTCGATCGGCCATTGCTCAAGGCCGCCGACCGTCTTCGGCTGAGGAATGACTGCGGCTTCGAACATCGTTGGTGCAATATTCGATCACATGCGCGAACTGGTCGCGGATCCCGCCTTTCGCCTTGATCTTTCTGGGCCAGCTGACCGCCAAGTCGTTGCGCGTTTACGCCCGCTGCCGCGACGTCGGGATCGAAGACTGAGCTCTCACGGAATCCTGATCGCGAGAGTTCTTGAAAGCAACGTGCTCATCTACGCCCGGACATTTCTGTCGTCGCTCGGCCGCGGTCTTATAGCCGAAATCCTAAACCTTCCGTGGACACTTCCTTGATAATGCGATAGGGCTGGAGTATAACAGCCTGCCGTCCCCACCCGACTTCATAGGACGGAAGCCTCAGACGTCGGAGAAAGCCGCTCCTGTTAAATCGCCTTACGTTCGCTGACACCGTGGCCAACTCGTAACCAATTGGAGACTCGTCGGGTGAATTTTCAAGCAGCTAGTTGCCCAGCTTGTGGCGGCTCGCTTCAACTTCCTGAAGACAGCGCGACCGTACGATGTATGTATTGCGGAGTCGAAGTGATCGTGCGCACTGCCATTCAAGCGGCTTCAGGGGGCGCGTTACGAATCTCATGAAGCTGGCTATCTCTGCAGCTCAGGTTCGCAATTTTCCCGAGGCTTATACTTATTTCATCAAGGTCTTAGAGCTCAACGCTGACTATCCTGATGCATGGCTCGGACGCGCCGAAATATCAGCCTGGCTTTGTACCTCCAGACAAAGTCGATTTCCAGAGGTCTTAGGCGCTGTTGCAAGGCGCTTGAATTAGCATCTCCGGAGCGAAGACTGGGGATTGAACAAAGAGCAGGTGCGGCGTTGGCGAATGCCGGTTCTCAATACATGCACCACCTTTACATCGACGGGTCCAGATTCTTCAATAACGGAGAGCTGTGGAATACATATCTCCGGGAATGCACCAGGACGATTGCAGATCTGGAAGAGGCACACCGCCTGCTTCCAGAGGAGATGTCTATTCTCCACGCACTTACTGATATTTGTACCCGCCACACAGGCGAGATCGTTTATCAATGTCTGGGTCCCAATAACAGATGGGGGCAGGCTCGACGACAGCCGCCACCTGATTATGTACATGCGTGCAAAGCCAAAGCAGAAGACTATTCGGCTCGTCTCAGGGCTCTCGATCCGAACGCTCCAACCGTCGAGCCACTCGAACGGCGTAGCTGGGTTAAGAAGATATTGTCATAGCCTGAAAGGATTTCTACATGAACGACGAAGCGCCGCCAATTGGCGAGCCCGTGATAACAAATGAATCCGCGCCCGCGCTTGATCCGAAACCGAGTTCGCCTCGCTCCGCGCCGAAATGGGAGACGGACGCCCGCGATCGGCTGAAAGCGGCTATTAAGAAGTTCAGTAAACCGCTTGCAGATCTTCATTCGCGGGATGCTAATGAAGGGGACACGAGACTTCTTGTAACGGACTTTCTCTGTGATGGTTTTGGCTTTGACAAGTATTCAGAGCTGACAACCGAATATCGGGTGAAAGGTGAGTTTGCGGATTACGGTATTCGGATCGACCGGGACTTAGTGGCTTTCCTCGAGGTCAAGCGCATAGGGACCAAACTAGCCGCGAAACACCTTCGTCAGGTCGAAAGCTATGCCGTAAACGAAGGCGTCGAGTGGGTAATTCTGACGAATGGCGCTGTGTGGCAGGTGTATCACATTACCGGCGGCCTTCCGATCATAGTCGACCTCGCGTTGGATATTGACCTTCTAAGTGAGGCGTCAAACACTCAGAAGACTAATCAACTGTTTTACCTCACGCGGGAATCAATGAAACGCAGGCAAATGGACGAGCTTTGGAAATCCAAACGCGCCACTTCGCCGAGGTCGCTGGCGAGTGTTCTTTGTTCAGTTGCGGTAGCGGAGTCTGTTCGGAAGGAACTGCGGCGGCAAACCGGACAGAATGTAACTAGCGATGATGTTATCCGGCTCCTGAAGGAAACTGTGTTGAGGCCTGAATGCCTTGGTAAATAGGCCGCGATTCTTGACAAGCTTGGCGATCGCGCATTTGTCGCTTGCGCTACAGATGTTCAAGAGAACTATATCAGGAAAGCGATCGATGTGGCGCAGTTCAGGCGGGACGCCGTGATTACATGGTTAAGGTTTACCCAAACGGATCGCACAACCTGATGGAAGTTCCCCCTGACAATCCCAACGAGTATGTCCGCCTCAAGCGATTCCCACCGGGTTTCTTCGACTCGATGGTCGACTGGACGACAACACAGCTTCGTCGGCGGGGGCCAAAAGGCAGGAGTCAGAATTCAGAAGACAGAAGGAAATAATGCGTTCTTGAAACCGTGCAGCTTTGATCGGATGCCGCTAGCTGATCTTTGCCATACAACACCCAACACAACACATGGCTGTTCTACAGCGCGAATGTTTATAGAGTTCCGGTTTTGACTGCGCCGGCACGTTCGTAATTCACGACAATGACGCCACTCGAACCGACAGTGCTTTCCGTCACCTTGAACGCCGCCGGGATCGTTCCATCAGCAAACAGCCGTTTCCCTTCGCCCAAAGTTATCGGATAAATCATCAACCAGAAATTATCGACCAGATCACGCTTCATAAGCGTCTGGAGCAGATTACCGCTTCCCCAAATGTGCAGATCCGGGCCCGGCGCTTGCTTGAGCTCCGCGACTTTTTTCGCAACATCGCCATTCAAAAACACCGAAGGTTGCCATTCGGAAGAAGTCATGGTGTTCGAGGCGACGTATTTAGTGGCCGTGTTGACGCGCGGCCAAATGTCGCCATGTTGCGGCCAAAACGCCGCCCAGATATCGAAAGTTTTGCGCCCCAACAACAGGTCGATCGGCATATCCAACATCTTTTTCACAGCCGCTCCGATCGCGTCGTCGTCAAAGGGCGCTGCCCATCCGCCATACGCAAAGCCGCCGCTCGTGTCTTCCTCCGGCCCGCCGCCTGCTTGTATGACGCCATCAAGGGTAATGTGTTCAAGTACGGTAATTTTTCTCATGATCGATTTCCTTCTACTTCTATCTGATCTTCATGTGACGAATACGTCTTTAACGGAAGCCGTGATCGCCGCCGAAGTTTCTGAGCGCGACACTCGCGCACGAAAAAATTATTTCATCAACCCACCTTTTTCATTCTGAGCCTCGACCCGATTTCGTATTGCCGCTTCAAGAATTTCAATGTTTATATCTTTTAGAGTTTTGAACCTGATGCAGTATCCGGTCACGCTTGCCTTGCCTAGTTTTTTTCCATACGTTTGCGGTAAGTATTTCTTATCCTTGATACCAAGGATATAAACAGAGATCCCGGTTTTGTTTGCGCTCAAACCAATTTGATAAAACTCTCTGGTTGTTCCATCAGCATATTTCATAGCGTGAAGTCCATATCCTATATTGGGATTAGCGACAGTTTTATTTTCATTGTTTTTACCATCCAGGAACCATAATTTACACGCTGGCATTACTTGCAGAATGGTGCGGTGCAACGCTTCCATGTCGCTGCGTTTTGGTTCAGGTTGTCTGCTAATATACTTTTGGATTTGTTCTTGTACGTCCATACAAAATATGAGATTACGGGTAGCTTAATTTTCGTTTTCAAATCTCGCTAAGCGGCATTACCGAGATCGTACCGACGATTGCGATTGAGTGAATTCTTTTTCCGCGTTGTTCTCCTCCGGCCGGACTATTCCGTTGCTGCATTCGGGTCCGGGTAGAAAAGAAGCTCGCGTACCTCGCCCGGCACATCGCAGGCGATGGCACCCTTGCGCGCCCACGCGAGTGCCTCGTCCATATCGGCGGCTTCCAGTATCCAGAAACCGCCCATGTGCTCCGTGGTCTCGGTGTATGGCCCATCGGTGACGAGCACCGAACCATCAGGTTGCTTCCGCACTGTCTTTGCGTTGGCGGCCGAGGAAATTCCGCAAGCGAACTTCCTCACGCCGGCAGCAATCATCTCGCGGTTGAGCGCGTGGATCTCCTCGATCATCGCTTCGGTCACGGCGGACGGGTCGAAGTCGTCGGGCAGGTAGTTAGCAACCAGATACTGCGGCATGATTTTGCTCCTTGTTTTCTGTAACGGTTTTCGGCGGGCCGTTTGCCCTGCCTTCACTATTTAGTCGAACGGCCGAACCGGAATTCGACAAATCGTCCAGAAATTTTTCCGCGCTTAGAACAATGCTTTGTTGAAGTGGTCGGGTGATTGAGGTCAGAACCGGGAGCGGAAGCGACCGGGTATTCACGCCGCAAGCGTGAAATTGAATAGCCGTGGGCAACGCCCACGGATCGAACGGCAAAAATATGTCCGCGACCCGAATTGGATCGCGCATCAATCCGCACTTACAGGCCGATGAATTATTGGGACGATTTCCGGTGGCGTTGTCACCGGGCCATTTAAATCCGTCCCCAGCTGGGAATGCACGTCATGGTTGACCTAAAGCCATCGCCTTGCATACTATCAGCGCACCTGCACGTGGCTCGTACATGAACGGGTGTCTTTTTGGGCCGCTTTCTTGTCGGAAGGCAGAAGCGGTGGTTTTCTGTAGTAGAGATTCTTAGGAGACAATCCATGTTCAGGTTCGAGGTCGATCTGGTCTGCACACTCCAGCGCATTCTTCAAGAACGCGACAATCCGTTCTCCTGTTTAATGCTCGCGTCTGAGTTCGATTACCGGGCCGGCCGCATTGATGTCGTCGCGACGAACGATGGTGGAGAGCTGTTTGCGTTTGAGGCAAAGCTCACGCGCTGGAAAAAGGCAGTCCATCAGGCATATCGGAACACCTCACTCACGCATTACTCTTACGTTGCTTTGCCTTATGACATGGCAATCAAAGCTTGCAGACATCGACTTGAGTTTGAGCGTCGCGCAGTCGGCCTTTGCGCCGTTACCTATGACGACGTTGCAATCCTCATCCCGGCAAAGAAGCTAACGCCATTGCAGCCCTGGTTAACCTCAGACGCGGTAGAGTATATTGCCGAACGAAGTTCGCTGACTTCCTCAATCCCAGGAGCTGTAAGTCCGTGGCATCCGGATCTCCCATTCACCTTGCCGTTGCTCTCGAATTAGCGGCCGCCAAGAATCTAAGTAACGTCAGCTTCACAGCAGAAGGCGCATTTAAGGAAACTTATCGCGCTGAGAGCGGCGGTAATCCAATTGCGCTTAAGATTCTCGATCCAGCGAAATGTGATTTAGCACGCAGTGCTCGTGAAATCGAGGCAATGCAGAGGTGTAACTCCCCATTCATCGCACGGCTGTTTGACTCCGGCACTTTTCAATCATCCTCGGGTGCGAATTGTTTGTTCTCAATTGAAGAATATCTAGACGGCGGCACCCTCTCTTCGCGTATGACCGCAAACGCGCCGATGGCCATTGATACCGTGAAACTGTATGGCCGTTCGCTCTCCGAGGCTCTGGATCACTTACGCGGCTTGAACTTGGTCCATCGCGACATTAAGCCGGATAACATCATGTTCAGAGCTGGGGTCGCCACGCCGGTGCTCGTCGATTTTGGATTGGTTCGTGATTTGTCGGAGATTTCCCTTACGCAAACTTGGCTTCCTCAGGGTCCCGGAACGCCGTATTACGCTTCGCCAGAACAATTGCGCAATCAAAAGGCGCTGATCGGCTGGCGTACAGATCAATTCAGCCTTGGAATAGTGTTAGGAATTCTGCTAACTGCACAGCACCCTTTTGCACGTCCCGGTATGACGCCGCCGCAAACTGTGACAGCTGTGGCATCTCGTCAACCTTGCGCGCCTGAATTCGTTACCGCAATTAGTAAGCTTGGGCTTTCCGAGATGATTCGAATGTTAGCCTCGTGGCCAGTGAATCGTTATGCCGATCCGAGGCGTCTATTAGAAATCTTCAAGTAACTGAGAAGGATTCTCCTAGCTATGGCTGCTTATCATCAAATGGGGCACGACACAGAGAACTTGGTCGGTGAAATCGATTTGGATGATTTTCGCGGCGTCGTCTTAAGCCCTGTCAATCGTACTGAACTAGTGCTGGCGCAAGATGTCGTTGCTTTTCGCAGCAGAGGAGAGTTCGACATTGTATTTGATCCACAACTGTACGTGCCGGACAGTGACAGGGGCTGTCTGTCAGAACAGCGGTATTTCAGGTCAGACTTGGACACCGCAGATTTGTCGTCCGACGCATGGTGGTTAGGTGTGGTCCAAGACCTCGTGGCATGCGCACAAATGGTTGGCGTTAATGCCGTGACTTCGCCAGTGGTCCTACCGAACGTCTGGAGTTCTGGGTACTATCTGCGTTGCTCAGACACAGCACGAAAACTTCGTGAAAGCCTACCATCTAGCATTCGAGCATTGACAAGTGTCGTAGTCGATTACAGTCAGATGGCGGATTCCGATATAGTCCTAGACATTGCTTCTGTCGTTTCCGAAGCTCCGACAGACGGCTACTATTTGGTTGTCACGAGTGGCGTCGAGCCTCGTCGCGAATTGAATGGTGAGCGGGAGTTAGCTGGACTAATGGCCCTAATTCGTGCGCTCGAGGCGACTGATCTGCCCGTTTTAGTTTCGCATTGCTCGTCTGAAATGCCGCTATTCAAAGCAGCCGGGGCCACACACTGTGCGACCGGAAAGTTTTTCAATCTGCGGCGATTTGCCAGAACGAGATATGAAGAACCCGCGACCGGCGGCGGTCAATTAGCGTACTGGTTTGAACACAGCCTGATGGCATTCTTACGACGAGCCGATCTTGAGCGTATCCGTGATGCTGGCTTCGTTTCGATGATCGGAAACGCCGCGTCCTCAAATTTCTGGTCGCAGAAGATTTTAGACCAATTTACGACGGATCCTGGCAAGGCATGGGTTGCTCTAGGGTGGCGGCAATATCTCAGTTGGTTCGGAAAAACAGAGGCATCTCTTACGCCCGACGAGGCTGTTCAACTAGTTCGGGATTGGCTCATCACTTCCGAGCAGAACTGGCTCACACTTGATGACAACAATATCCTGATGGATGAACCGCGAAATCAGGGAACTTGGATACGGTCGTGGCGTCAAGCGCTGAATAGGTTTAACAATCCAACGATTACTTAACTGGCAACAGCTTTTTTATCAATTCAAGACGCAAAGGAAGACTTCGAAAAGTCAGCATCGGCAATGTCATTGTTTGAAGTCCGTCAATTAGAGGTCAGAGGCCAGAACCAGAATAAGCCGCTACCATATCCAGTTGCCGGTTGATCCTTTGATCCCACCAATTCAGCAATCGAGAGTCTTAATCTCCTCATTCAACCCCAAATACGGGGAGTCTCCTAACAGGTGAATCTTTTTTATTTCAACCCCCGAATCCGCTCCTGCAGGAATTGCCGCTCCGGTTCCTGTTGGGTCAGCATCCCACTCAGCTCTCGTTACGCCTGCGATTTCGGTTGCGGCTAATTCTCAAACTCCAATCCTCGCTCGGTTCCGAAGTACGTCTCGAACTTCGTCAGAAACCTGTCGAGGCGTTCCGTGTTTTCGTTTAGCGCGATTGTGTTCTCTTTCAGCAGATCGACCAGGCGTGCGAGTGATTCGTGAACAGAGACATTGACTTCGATACCGGCAGTGATTTTGGCGTCGCGCGCGTCGAGGTACGCACTAAACGCACTGAGCTGATCACTGAACGCCGCGAATCCCTCAACCGCCAGCCGCATTTGGTTAACGAACTGCTCTCTGCTCTCAGCCATATGATGGGCCGCCTCGATCAGGTCCTCTTCGGTCATAATCCCCCTAAAGTCGGCAAAGCCGACGAATGATAATAGCCCACCGATTCATCGGTGGGATTAGGATGGAGACATAAAAGCAGTCCGTAAAACGGACGGCTGAATCCTAAATCTCATAGGTCGACATCTTGATTCAGTCGTCCGCTTCACGGACTCCAGGGATCCTGCCGGTCTCCCAGCGCTGAAGCGCTGGGCTATTCTCTTTCAGTCCGCTTCGCGGACGAGAAAATTCACTCATAAGCCGACGAATCTAAAGCGCCCGTCAAGCCGGCGCACTCCAAAGGCGGGCAAGCTCAGTTCCGATAACGCTTTCTACTTCTACGCCTTCGGTGGCTCTTCCGGCGTAGCCTTCCTTCTTCGCGGAGCGCGCTCGACATGGCGCGCGGTTTCCCATTCAGCCAGCACCGCGGCGTTGTTGCGGTAGAAGTTGTTGACGACTACGTCCATCGCGCGCGCGAGCCTCATGCCGCGAGCGTCGGCTTCGTCGATTGAGACGCCGGCGGATTTGATACCCGCTCGGCCTCCGGATTGATCGCCGATCGCGGCTTGCAATGCAGCGATGTCAGCATTCAAATCTCCCACGAAATCTGAAGGCATTGCGTGGCTGATGAATTCCGCTTTCACTGCGGCGTCGGCGACAATCGCAGCGATTCCACGTGCGAGGTCCAGCATGTTCTGATCGTTGTCGCCGCGCGGCATTCGGAATCTGTCGTCAAAGCCAGGCTGGGTTTCGCCGATGACGCGCGCGGTACGCACGACAGCTTCAATGTCCTCGCGCAGGGCTTCACGTGCGGTTCCGCGAGTGGCGGTTCCGGCGAGTTTCGCTCCTTTGCCAACCTCTTCCGACGAGACGTGGCCGTCGAGATCGGCGATCACCGAATTCAAATCTGTAAGCAGTCGTGGCCAGACGGTGGCGGCGGGAATGTCTGTGTGTGAAGCACCGAAGGCTTTCACGCGCAGGAACATTTCGCGATTGCGATGGTGACGGTCTTCCATGTCGAAACCTCCTTTATGAGAATGGCTGATTGAGCCCTCCCTCGCGGTCGGGCTACTGCCAAAAGGTTTCGCTGATCGATCTGAGGATCGAGGAGCGTAAGGGCGCCACAAATTCGAGGATAGCGCGGTTTCAGGGGCGAGCCAAAAACGGGCGGATTTTAGCACTTGTTTCGCAAATCAAGCAAAAATTTGGGAAAATCGCAGGAATTGGCGGGGTTTCAAGGCGGCCAATTGCGGGATTTGGTCGATGCAGTTGGGGAATCTGCGCGTGCAGTTCGAGAGCTTGCACATGCAGTTCGAGAGCTTGCGCGTGCGGTTCGAGAGCTTGCACATGCAGTTCGAGAGCGTGAGGCTGCATCTTAACGGCATGCTCGCGGAGTTGGTCAACACGCTGTCATAGGTGGGCGGCGTGCGGGCGAAGTTGGAGAACATGCAATCGTTGACGGGGAGCTTGCGCGGGTTGGTGGTTAGCGATAGGAGGTCGGCGGGAAGCATTGCGACGGAGTGTCGAGCAATTCGCGTATCTGTCCCGGAGCCACGCCTTGAATTTCTCATTCCTGAAAAGTCGAACAACATGCACAACTGTGGTTCGCTTCCCAAGCGCAGGTTGATATCCAACAGAACCGGCTTGCTACGGCGACCGCAAGAATCGTCAAGAAAATTGCCCTGAGTCGCGTTATAGTCCGCCCAGGTTCGAACATTTATACGGATCACATTCCTGGACTGCTGCTCAAATGGGTGTAAGCGCTCAAGAAGGTAAAGCTTCCGCAAGTGAAATAGAAAGGTTGTTGCCTGTGCTTGTGCATATCCAGGCTAACCTCGATCAGGATCTTTCGCTTGAAGCGCTGGCAAACCGAGTTGGGCTCTCGCACTTCCATTTTCACCGTCTGTTTCGTTCCGCCGTCGGTGAAACATTGAAGCAGTACACTCAACGCCTCCGGCTCGAGCGGGCTGCGAACCGTCTCGTAATCAATGACGCAGCAATCCTTGACGTGGCGCTCGACTCCGGGTTTCATAGTCACGAGACGTTCTCGCGTCAGTTCAAACGCCGGTTCCAGGTGAGCCCGAAAGGCTATCGTCAATGGGCCAGGGGCGAAATAAAACGAAGCTCGGTCTCAACGCCTCCGCTGGACGAGCTTTACTCTGAATTTGAACTATCAAAAACAACTGTTACTCGATTGGCGCAGCTCAACGTCGCTTTCATTCGACACGTTGGACCCTACGAATCGGTCCCGGATACGCTGTGGCACAGGTTGGAGGATTGGGCCAAATCGAAGCGCCTGCCTCGCGATCTGATCTTCCTTGGCATCGCACAGGATGCGCCGGGCGTAACGCCGCCGGAGCGGCTGCGCTTTGACGCCGCCGTCGTGGTTCCCGAACCATTCTCGCCGGAAGGCGAAGTAGGTTACCAGATGCTCTCTCCCGCTGAGTTCGCTATGACCACGCACGTTGGACACTACCGAACTCTGCCTAAAGCTTACGCCTCAATCGTTCAACGACTGGTTCGACTAGAGGAATTTCGTCCTGGTGGGTTGCCCGCTATCGAGATTTACCGCACGACACGCGTCGATGCCTCACACGAGATGAATCACACTGAAATCTACCTTCCCGTCAGCCGGGTGAAAAAGTAAGGAGGACCTATGCAGGATACATCCCAAACAGCCGTGAACCGCGCCGACGGTGATCACATTCCCTGGGGCTGGGTGGCATTGACCGTTGTGGCGCTGGAAATCGCGTTAGTGCTTTCAGCGTTCGCCTGGGTTGCGATCTACAGCTATTTGATCAATCCAGGCCACGACTCGTCTTACTACCAAAAATATGCCGAGTTCTCGAGTCCGATTGTGTCGGTTGCTGTCGGCATTCCGTATTTGTTCTTTGCGTGTCGATGGGTTGGACGTAAGGCGGGCACACGTGCCATAGCTACAGGCTTGTGGGTATGGGCCATCTTATTCATCATCGATGTGCTGCTAATTTTGGTGAGCGGGATTTTGGTGGGAGGACTCGACGCGTATAGCGGGGCAATGGTGGCGCTCTCACATGTGACGAAGATGCTGGCCGCATACTTCGGCGGCAAGACCGCGTTGAGAGATGCGCTCAGACTCCGGCGAGCTGTCGTTACCTAAAGCTAAAGTTCACACGATCCTCGATCTCATATCTCTTCTCTCTCATGGTCGCGTCCTGCCTTTGTCGAAATTCGGAAAGCGCCTGGAGTCATGCCGGTAGCCTGTTTGAAAGTTCGACTAAAGTGGCTTTGATCCGAAAAGCCGGCTGCCAGCGCCACTGATGCCAACTCCGTCTTTGAGTTAAGGAGTTCTCGACAAGCGAAGTCGACACGCAATCTTTTTACGTAGTCGCCGATCGTTTGACGATGAAACTGCCTGAACACCTTTGCCAGGTGAAAGGGGTGGACGCCGACTTCGGCGGCCACGCGAGTTACCGTCAGACTTCTGTGGAACTCGGCACGCAACAGGTCCACTGCTTTGGCCAGCCACTTCGGCTCGCGTCTTTCAGAAGTTATCCGGTTGCGGCAGAGCTCTGCCATCATTGTCATCATCAAGCCCTCGACGGCCAGGTCAGAGTAAGGCTCCGATGATTTGAACTCGCGATAGAGTCTCAGGGCCAACCATGCCAACTCTCCGCCTTCAAAACCGATAACCGTTCCCAGAAGGTGGGACCACTCTCTCAGGCGTTCCATCCAGTCTGATCCTATTTGAACATTAAAAAAATGAGCGCCAAGCTTTCCGATTTCATCTCGGTGCACGAGCTGGGGCGGATGAAAAATAATCGTGAGCGGTCGGGAGGTGAAAGCCTCACGGCCACAATATTCCGAGTAACTGCCATCAATCAGAAGATAGAGGTTGGCCGATTGATGAAAGTGTTCAGGAAGTTTTCTGCCTTTCTCGTGTTTGATTTCAGAGAGGGTTAGGCCGGAGAAATGAGATCTGTTGAATACTTCTCCAAGGAACGGGCTAGGTTGCGAATGGTCATTCAGTCGAGAGCTGAGATTCTCACTCACAACAATTGCGTCCTTCCTAAGAGTGCGCCCTTACTATCGCGGAAGCATGTGATCGTGAGTTCGTCGATGTCTTATGCTCTATCTCAGAAGCACGATCCGGATTCCTGGCGATGGGGAGTCAGACGCCGTGAAAATGCAGCTGTTTGGGAACAATAAGACGAGAGATGTGAGTTGCCTAGGGTTAAGTGATGGAATGGACGAAAGCGGGGATGATCGGGATACATTGAAAGACGGTCTGTCGGGTTGGATTAAGTGAAAGAAGGACAGTTTCACGCAAAGGCGCAAAGAAAAGAAAGCAGAAGACGCAATGAGCACATTCAAAATCTCTGCAATTTTGATCGCGTTCCGACATTGCTTCGCCTTCGCGCCTTTATGCTTTCTTTTCTTTGCGCCTTTGCGTGAAAGTTCTACCTGGCAAGTCTACAAACTGCCCAGGTGCCAGATCCTCAAGGCTGACACGTGGCCGCAGCAGTTTTCGTAATCTTCAAGACAATGTCCTGTTTGTACAGAGGGGTCTGAACAAACTTGGTCGAGTCGGCGCGGGGCATCCCAAATGGCCCCCCGCCAAACGCCTTTAGCTGGCCGGCCTCTATGCCTCCGTCTGTGCCAATTGCCTTACCATCCGGGTAGAACCAATCGGTCCTGAATGTGCCACAACCCATGTTCAGGACCTGGAATCTGTTACCCGCCAGCGCGGCTCCCGAGTGCACCTTATACCTGTCAAAATCGTCCCCTTTGTAGGTGCTGCGATGCATGTAGACGAAGAAAACCGTGCCGTTCGACATCGCCGCCCAATGGGGCGCGATGCCGTCAACGCCGGGGTTGATCCACCTCTTTGTCTGGTTCAACGTCATCCTCTTCATACCGTCCAGCGAGACCGGACTGAGGAATTGCGATAACAGCTTGTAGTACCCGAGAACCTGTATCGGCGTCGGTTTGTTATCGCCGGGGGCCGGATTGGGATTGGCCCACCTGTAGCTAAGGTGGTCGAAAAGTGCACCTCCATTCATGAAAAATTCCCAAGCCTCGACACGTGCGGCGTCAGCGGTCAACGGATTAGGATTGCCTTCATCACCCGCTGTCCCGGTGGTCTTGCCTTCGGTAAAGCCCCATCTCTTAGTGTTGAAAGGGTCCGGCACCCCGTCATTAGTATAAGTGTTGAAGTACTCCAACAGCTTGATTGCTGAATATCGGTTTCCTCCGGCTACCGGGCCTACAGCTCCGCGAATGGCGACGTAATGACTGTTCATGATGTCGATGTTGC
Organism: Pyrinomonadaceae bacterium; assembly: GCA_963702045.1. Classification (GTDB taxonomy): domain Bacteria; phylum Acidobacteriota; class Blastocatellia; order Pyrinomonadales; family Pyrinomonadaceae; genus JACMLC01. The sequence goes on along the minus strand of OY969701.1, from coordinate 25,353 downwards.
CATCTCTCTTAATGACATCAAGCACATCGTCGGCGGGCGATTCGGGGCGTCGAGTGGATAGGTTGACTGCGATCAGATGATATTTACCTGCGTTCCTGGACTTTTCATATTCGCGCAGTCTGCGCGCCATGTACCGGTGCCAGGTAATCAACGCCTTTCCCTGGACTGCGCCCCTGTAGTCGGCTTCGTTGGCTATGACCCAGTAGAAGTTGTGGAAATCCTTCAACTCCTTCACCGTTCTTTGCATAACCGCGATTTGTACTTCCCTCATGAATCGGTTTGGACCGTCATCGTCTATGAAATCGCTCCCTGGGGTAGCATTTGCATTACTCGCCATCGCAAAAAAATTAGGCGAGGTGAACTCGACACCGTTGGCATATGGCTGTGAACCAGTGACCGTGTTGTTGTTTTTGTAGTAAGCGCTATAGATCGGCTTATCAACCGGTCCTAACTCAGGTTTTTTGTTCCAACCCTGCCAGGGGTCGAATAGCACGACGGCCACGATGACTCCCTTGGATTGGCAGTAGCTGAGCACGTTTTTGAGGTTGGTGAAGAAACCTGAATCAAGATTGTTCCCTTCCAAACCTGTGTTCAGGTTCCATTTTTTGCCGTCCGTCGTCCGCTTAAACGGTTGCTCGTTGTCGTAGGGCACTTTGACGTCCGTCGAGGTTCCGGCTTCCCGCTCTCTTGGCATCATCCCCACGCTGTGGTTCATCGATACCCAAATCTGGAGGTGGTTGAGTCCGTACTTTACGAGCTCATCTACGCAGAACTTGTACTTGGCCCTGGCTGGTGTGCCGACGTCGTCGAAGGTGCAATTTTCTTTGATCGGGTTGTAATCCGCCGGGTCCACCCAGTTTCTACGCCTCTTTATGTGCGGCAGGTAAGACCCCGACATACCGAAGAGAGCGATGGTCTTAAAGCCCTGGGTAGTATTGCCGTAGCGGAAATACAGATTCTTGACATCGACAGGTTTTCCGAGCGGTTCTGAGGGGGTCGGCGTCAACGGCGAAATAAGCGAGGTTTGAGCGCCCCATTCCTGTGGCTCCTGATAGGAACTGTATTCTTCCTCCTCAGGCTCAACCGGTCTGACCTCCTCCGCAGGATCGGGCTCTACGGTCTCGAGCGGCTTTGTAAAAAAACCGTCAGCGGGGATCTGCTCCACGTACCCTACACTTGGATCCACGCTCAGCTTGAGCGCATACAACACCCCCATCTCTATTGAAAATCCATTGATCCCTTCAAGGTATGGGGCATTTATTACGACGCCGTGGTACTCCAATGCCAATTTGCCGGCCATGGTTTCCAGGTCTGCTGGATCGACGTCATTATTCAGCACCACGAGATACTGATTCGGGATGGGATTTTCGGATTTATAGATATACGGCTGCCTTTCGACGGACTCACCTCCTCGACCGGCAACACTCCTCGCCTCGGGTAGGACCATCAGCGCAAGCAGCACTGCAATGGATAATATAGCTACGAATTTTTTCATGATTTACCTCTGAATGAGATCGAATTAACCTGGAAATCTGCCTTCGGGACGCGAACCATCGAGGGAACATTGCTGGGTAATGGCTTTGCTTTTGCGCAGATGCGTCTTGTCTGCTTAAGCCGACCAGCGCACCTCCGGCTAGCGGGATCGAGAGAGACAGTTTTCTTAGGTAGTTAACGAAGCCAGTTCGACATCCAACACCCAGACGGGTCATTGGCGGCGTCTACGAGACGAGACGCTATTCAGAACTGGTTCGAAATCTCTGGGGAGGGCATTTCATGATGAACAATAGCGAACTGCGTGAGCCGGGTATTGCATCGATCAAAGATTATTGTATGAATCAAACAGACAGGAGGTTGAAACACGGTAACCTTCTGAGTAAAGTGCAGCACCTTCTTCTGGCCGCCGGTTGAACTGATGTCGAACCGCTCGCTCGTCTCGAGTGTAACGCTGAAAGCGTTGGCTAATTTCAGCCCAGGGTTACGCTTTGGTAACCCTGGGAAAACGCGCGTTCCATTTTAAGAAGACGAACCCTGAAAGGGTTTCATCGCGATAACCGCAAACTCACGGCAACTCCTTCAGAGTTGCGAAAACAACCTTGACTTCCCTATCCCCAGGGTTGCGCTTTGGCAACCCCGGGTAAGACGCAGGCCAGAATTAAAGACGACAACCCTGAAAGGGTTTCGTCGCGGTAGCCGCCCGTTTTAATCGCGATGATCTGGAACGATGCGGTTGCTTCTAAAGAGTCCGCAAGCGGACTCGGACGAACTCGCTTTCACGTGCCGGCTTAAAACGCGATGTATTGGTGCATAAACTCCCTGTACACCTGTAAAAACCACACGTTTAGCTACAAAGTGTCCGTGTACACTGCAAACTTGCCGCGTACACGTGCAAAGCTCCCGGGAACATCTGCAAAACCTCCGGGAACAGGGCAAAGGTGCCGGGAACACGTGCAAATCTCCGTGTACACCCGCAACAAGTCGGCGGACGGCTGCAAATCAGCAGCCGGTGGAGCGATTTTGAACCCCGACACGCAGTTCAAAAAAGGGACGGCCTCAGTTGAGAGCCGTCCCTTTTGTCATCTCGAACCTAACGGCAGGTAACTATTGGCTAGCCTTCGTCTCCGCGTCTTCAGCAACCTTGAAGCCGGTGCCGTTGATCACCTCACGCAGCCTGGCCTCGGTTACTTTCTGATCGTCATACGTAATGACGGCTTCGCCCTTTTCGTGGCTGACCTGTACGTCCTGCACGCCATCAGTGGCTTTGAGCGCTTTAGAAACTGAAGAAGAGCAGTTCCCGCACTTCATACCTTTGATGTGAATGGTCGTGGTCTTGATAGCGGCAAATGCCGTTGCCAGTCCGAGTGCCAGCACCATCGCGCAAGCAACCGCAAAGCTGGTGGCTCTTTTATACATGATTCGTCTCTCCTTAGCGTTCCGTCTTAGATTCCAAAACATCCCCGCTACCGACAGGCAGTTCGCCTTGCAGGTCTGCACCTCTTTGGTCGCCTGTTCGCCCGAAATCGACGGTGCGTGTCATTTGCGTCGAGCTTTCAAAGATGTACCAGCGATACACTCCGCTGAATGCTCGGCGGGCGACAAAATCGGTTTTGCCATCGCCGTCATAATCCCCGAAGAGAGGAAAATATGTCGGCGCGCCCCACGTCAGATAATATTGCTGTCCGTCTGAGCTTCTGCGGACAAAAAACACACGCTGGCCGCTGACGATACGGTTGACCATTAGGTCTTGTTTACCGTCGCCGTCAACGTCAATCGGGAAAAAGAAGAATATAGAGTCGGTGGCTGATGTGCCCCACTGAAATATTTGCGCTTGTCCGTTAGAGCTGTTGCGGATGTACCAGGTAAGCACTCCGCCTTCATTGCGAGCAACGCATAAATCAGCTTTGCCGTCGCCGTCATAATCGCCGATGACCGGAAGATCCCCGGTTGTTCCCCATATTTCAGCGCGGGTATTACCGGTTGAACTTTCGATGATGTACCAAACGCCGGTTGCGCGGCGAAAAACGGCGATATCCAGTTTGCCGTCGCCGTCATAATCAGCGGCCGTGACGGCATCTGTGCCGAAGGGCGAAAACTGTCCCCAGCTTTCGATACGTAAAGTGTTGGTTGCGCTTTGCACAATAAGCCACGTGACGCTGCCGTTTTCCTGATCGACTTGAAGAAGCACATGGTCGGCCCTGCCGTCGCCGTCAAAATCGCCTATGTTGTTGACAAAGACGTCGCCCGATCCCGTGCCGAACACATTGCCGCTGATGTTGTTTTCTAAACTGTTTAAGGTGAAGAACGTGTTGGCTGATTGGCGAAAAACGACGATGTCCGTGCGCCCGTCGCCGTCATAATCATAAGCCACATTGGCTCGTTTGACCTGCCCGCGAATCTCGCCGCCGGGAAAATTCGAGGTGTGAATGTTGATGTACCATCTATTTGCACGCAGATCGGCAACTTGCGCGGGTGTCGGATTAAATGTCAGCGGACCAATGGTGCCGGCTGTGCCGCCGGTAAAAGAAAAGTCGAAACGAATCGGACCGTTAACACCGACCGGCCCGTTATCGTGAATGTGCGCCCCCACCGCATTTGAAGTTAGATTTTGATAATTACACGTGACCGTCAACTGCGTTTCGGTCGCATTAAGCGTAACCATACAGTTGCCGCTGCCCGACGAATTGTTCGCCGGAACTTCCTGTCTGCCGTTCAAGCTGACGGAAAACTTTTGCTGCGCCGCCGCCGTTATCGAAAACATCATTGCCGACAAAATAATTGTCAGCGTTAAGAAAAACTTTCTTCGCATTTCACCATACTCCTTAAAGTTTTGAACTCTTGACTAACGTTAGTTTTGGAGATGGGGAGAGAATGTCGCGGGCGCAGGCGAGAGTGGGCAACTCGATTAGATCTGCTCACTCCCGCCCCGGAATTTTCTGCTTCAGTTGGTCAGGGTGTTTCGTGTTGCTTGTCGCAAGCTCGAAACCGCCCATGCGTCATCTGAAGAGTTGGTGAGACAATCATCAGTAGCGGCAGTATGTCGGGACTTCGTAAGGAGGCCCATAGCCACCGCCACCACCACAGTTCGTACTGCAATCATAGTTGAGGTACGGATCCCACGGATCGCAATCCTGGTCGTCAAACCACCCGTCGCCGTCGCTATCAACCCGATCCCTGCCCCATGCATTGATGGATGCAGTGCCGACTGTGTGCGAGTAATACCCCTGATAAGTCTTATTGGTGACTCTTACCTGATAGTTGCCCGAGTAAGCGTTGGACAGGTCAGGCACGTTGGCCTGCAACGACGTGCCACCCGACACAGAAGTCGCGTAAGTCGATCCGACCAGATAGCCGCTGCCGTCGAAATACTCGACCCTCGGCATGCCGTAAGTCGAATCGAAGCTCTGGCCGGTGATGGTCGCCGTCGAGGGCGGGCTAGGCAGATAGATAGACGACGGGCTGGCTGAGAGTGACAAATTGGAGTTGGTAGCAAGGATAGCGTACACATTGCTACAGTTCGCATTCGTCTGAACGATAATGGCTCCATTTGAGTTTGCGACACGGGATAACGTGATGGCGATGCCACTGGAGCCAGTGATAAAGACCAGGTAAGTTGCGCCGGGGGTGAGTCCGTATAAAGTACAGCTGGGGCTGCTGCCACCGCCGCAGCCGGGAAGGAAAAGCAGAAGAGAGAGCGTTAAGACGAGAAGTATCTTTTTCATTACTTTCCACCTCCTTCGCTGAGATTCAGGAATTTGACGCCGGCCTTGTTAAAGAAGAGGTACGGGGCCGAAGCATGTAACAACCCGTGCGGGCCATAAGGTCTGCCGGAGATATGTTTCTGCGCAATTCTCTGCGCTCGGGTCTGACCGGCATTCATTCTGTCCTGAAGGAGCCTCTGCTCGATGTCGCTCCGCGAATCGGTCAACGGGTCGTCAGTCGCTACAGAGTAAGCGATGAGCAAAGCCTGCATCGGTGTGACGCCCTGCGCGCGTGCTTGCCCGAACTGCTCAGGCAGAGCCGTTCCCAGCGTGCTCACGCGGTCGTTGACTTCTTCTTCAATCATCGAACGCAGTCCGGTTCGCAACGCAACATTACCTCGCTGGCTCCAGTCACGACCGGATTTCGCCTGCTGAATTAATTCTCTCTGAGTCAGGACGCCCCACTTGCCGTTAGCTCGCGACAAGATTTGACCCTGCTCGTTGGCCGATACTTGAGCGGCCTGCCCGATCTCAGCGTCCGTGAGGGTTGCCAGCCGCTCCACGACGGTCGCTGTCAGGTTGTCTGTCAATTCGCCAGTGGTGATGTGTCGAGCCTTGCCTTGCAGCACATTACTTTCGGCCTCCACCAGTTGACTTATCGTTGCGTCCGACATCTTGAGGCCGGAGCGCCAGTAGATGAAATCGGCTGTCGAATTGACTGCCTCGGCTATTTGCTTAGACGTGGCGGCGGCGGACGCGAAGCGAACTTCGCTCCCGACACCGTTATGCAACCGCTCTTGCAGGTTTCGTTTATCTCTAGATAAGGCTTCAGCCGTAGAGGCTTCAGCCGGAAGCTTGGACGCGCGCCAGACAGCAACGCCTCCCACCACGGCGCAGGCGACCACCAGCGCGATAGCCATTAATCGACTTCGTTGTAAACCCTTAATCAATCTCATGGAAAATCTCCTTTTAGACAGGGTTAAAGTAGTTAAGCACTTCTGACAGGGTGCCGAGCTACCGAGAAGATGTCCTCGGTGAAGACGCTTCTTCATCTCGCAGGCTCATCCTGAGGATTTAATCTTTGTTACTCGGTTTGAAATACCAATGTCTGCGTTCAACTTGCTTACCTTGTTTTAGTTGCAACGCTATAATTGCAATTACCGCTTCACTGTAGATTTGGGTTAGTAAGGCGCGCTGAAATGGCTCTTTGCTTAATCCCTGATAGAAACCCTGGTTTTTACATCCTTTGCTGTTCATCCAGCATCTAGCAATACGATCCAACTTCATTTCGCAACGCAGACTGTAGTTCTACAGACGGCTGAAAATCTTGAAATTCAGCCTTAAACCGACATCAAATTTTCTTGAGAGGTTTTATTAAAGGATTTTATTAAAGCGTGAATAACGAAAACAAAGCGCAGCGTTTCAGTTTTGGAAACTTCACTTTGGATTTGGAGAGACGGCTTTTGCTGCGCGACGGGGAACCTGTGCCTTTGACTCCGAAGGCTTTGGATACCCTGGCGTTGCTGGTGCGGCGCAGCGGTCACGTCGTCAGCAAAGATGAATTACTGGATGAGATTTGGGCCGATGCATTCGTTGAGGAATCCACGATCGCGCAGAATGTTTTTACCTTGCGGAAGGCTTTAGGTCAGAATCACACCGAAAATCAATTCATTGAAACCGTGCCCAAGCACGGTTACCGTTTTATCGCCGACGTTAAAGCGATCTACGACGCGACAAATGCCAGGCCGGAAATCGGACAACAAAGAGCCGCACACAACATCATCGTCAGCGAGAAATTTAGCGATGCAGAAGCGGCTGATGCCCTAAGCAAAGACGCGCGATCAAGCCGGAGTGAGAATCGCGATTTCGCGTTCGTAAACATCACGCCGAATGCGGCGTTAGGCTCGCCAACCGCTGGATTCAGCGATTTACATTCGGCAAAACAGCACACGCGTTTTTATATCCCAGCCAAATTGCTTGCACCGCTGATGCTTCTGCTTGCCGTCGCAGTTGCGGTAGGGCTTTTTCGGTTTGCGCAAATAAACGAGACCGCAGCCAATTTTGCGGCACTGTCACCGCTCGCGCGCACGACGCAGCTGACCAATACCGGGCAAGTTTTGCGAGCCGCTGTTTCCCCTGACGGCAAATATGTTGCTTACATACAAAGCGAGCGCGGACAGGAAAGTTTGTGGGTACGACAGGTAGAGATCGCGGGCGGGATCGAAGTCGTTCCGCCGGGCGGCAACCATTTTGTAGGGATTACTTTCGCTCCCGACGGCAACTCGGTTTTCTATGTCAAATACGGTGGAGATGGGGCCGGGTCTGGCTTGTATCAGGTTCCGGTGTTGGGCGGGGCGTCGCGCAAGCTTCTGACGGACATTGACAGTCAGATCAGTTTCGCTCCGGACAAGAGGCACTTCACGTTTGTGGATAATAATTTAAGACGAAAGGAAGTGCGTTTGGTAATCGCCAGCCTTGACGACGCAGAGCAACGACAACTTGTCGTCTATCCCGGCGTTCACTGGCCGACCGACGCCGCACCCGCCTGGTCGCCTGACGGTAAGGTCATTATCTTTACGGCGAGAATCCCACCCTCAAAGGCTGCGAGCACGGTAGCCTCGCTGGTTGAAGTGCAGGTGGCGGACGGCAGGCAAAAAATCCTCAACACTCGCCAATGGGACGCGATTCAAGCAATTGAGTGGCTGGCGGACGGAACAGGTTTGATCGTCGCCGCGCGCGATAGCGTTTCGCTGCTGGCTCACCAGTTGTGGCAGGTGGATTACCCCGGCGGCGGAGCGCGCGCGATCACTAAAGATTCGAATAGTTATTCGAGTGCCGGCGTCACCGCCGATATGAAGTCGCTTGTCACGATCCTACATCGTCGCATCGCAAATCTGTGGATCGCACCGGGCGACCGAGCAAGAGAAGAAGCCGTCCGGATTCATTCCGGTAACAGCAAAGACCTGGGCTGGGCGTTAGGCGTCGAGTGGTTGCTGGACGGCAAAATTATTTACGGTTCGACGGCTAGCGGAAAAGAAGACATTTGGTTGATGGACGCGGACGGGAGCGACCAGAAACAATTAACGACCACTGCCGGCGCGAACTTCGCGCCGACGGTTTCAGACGACGGTCGCACCGTGGTGTATGTATCGAAAGCCGCCGACGGTACACAGAACTTGTGGAAAATGAATCTCGATAGCGGCGAGCGCGCGCAATTAACCCACGGCGGTTTCGACCTGCGCCCTGACATTTCGCCCGATGGACGCTGGGTCGTGTACATGTCAGTTATCAAAGACTCGCCGACATTGTGGAAGGTTCCGATTGACGGCGGCGGAGCGGCGATTCAACTTTCGGATAAGAGAGCGTCCACCCCGCGCGTCTCGCCCGACGGACGCTTTATCGCTTGCTTCTATCGCGCGCAACTCAATTTGTTCTCCAAACTCGCCGTCATCCCCTTCGACGGCGGCGAACCCGTTAAAGTGTTCGACAGGTCTCCGACGACGTTCGTCGAAGCGGGTATTCAATGGAGGCCGGACGGCCGCGCCTTGAGCTTTGTCGATAACCGCGACGGCGTCTCAAACCTCTGGTTGCAACCTCTGGACGGTAGCCCGCCAAAGCAGTTAACGAATTTTACTTCCGAGACGATTTTTCGTTTTGCCTGGTCGCCCGACGGAAAGATGTTTGTTGCCGAACGCGGAACTGAAATCGGCGACATTGTGCTGATTAACAAATAGAGATGCGATGGGACTTATGCACTTGGCAAACCCATGCGATTAGGGAAAGAGTTTCTTGAGGTTGTCGAGGCTCTTCTGTATCAGGCTTCGTTCTTCTTTAGGAGCTACGGATATCTTGCCGAGCAGCAGTACGGAGTCCGTGAGACCTTTTACGAAAACAAAAAGCGAGTTCGTAATCTCTACATGCCTCGACATTACTGAGAGAACCGATTGCAGAATCAAACAGACACACTGAAACGCAAGCGAGGCACAATTAAGAGCAATTATGGCCACAGTAAGACGAATCAAAGGTATAGACGGAGATAGGGTAAACCAGAGCAGTGACGCCACATTCGCGGACATCCAGATGTATGGCGAAGAGATGACGAGCAAAATTCCTCTAACTCGGCCTGTCCTCTTAGCGTCGTTGTGCGGCTGGTTTGTCTCGGGGATTTGTGTCGGCTGGGTTTTCTTCGCTGCTAGAAGTACGCATACGCCGCCAAATATACTTGCCAATGCTGTTATTAGCGTGGCTGCAATACTGGCAACTGCTAGCCAATTATTTGTCATTGTTCGCGTGCTCTCTTATTGGCGGGAATTGAGACGACAAGCGCGCTTATATCACTAATGCCAAAGCGCTACAATACAGCGCAGAGCAACATACAGCGCAGAGCAAAGCCGCCGCCAAAGCGTGGGAGGCTATGAACGGCGGCCTTTCCGCAGCTATCCAGCCTCCACACCCAGAGACTAGACGCGCGGTACAGGGAGCAGTCCCACCCCGACCAGCTCCCTGATTTGATCCTGAAAAGCTTTATGAGGGTTGGGCGTGTCTGCTAAGATGCGCCCGTTCTGTTTGATAACTAAACAACGGCTAATGCGTAGCTCAAACCTCAACCTCAAAGTCGAGTAATGAGAAACGCCGTTGAGATAAGGATTCTCACGGCAGAGGTATTGAGCAGGTGCATTGTAGGGACGTACATCCCTAAACGCAAGGGTGTGGCTGTCTGCATATCGGAAGGTGATTTCTGATATGCGGCCACGGCGTCTCCCCAAGCCAAAGAGAAAGCAACCATCGCGGTTGCCCGAAAAGCTATTAGCCATTCGCAACTGGTTTGAGATATCGCAAGGTCAGATGGTTAAGCAGTTGGGTTTGGAGGCAGAGTTAGGGCGCGATTACATCTCGAAATATGAGCGCGGAGTATTGGAGCCACTATTACATATCTTACTCGCGTATGCTCGATCAGTCGGAATATCTACAGACGTGTTGATTGATGACGAGTTGGACCTTCCCGCCAAGCTACAACGCACTCGCCGATAACTCACTTCTTTCGCTTTGCAGGTTTCTTTTGAGATTCTTTCGCGGGCTTAGGTTCGGGCGGAGCTGCGAGAATCTTTCGCACAGCTTCATCAAAGGTAAGGGGTGAAAGGGCGATGGGCTTTCCCGTACGACCGTATGGGTTTGTGTTTCGCTGCTTCATACTCGGCTATTTTAACATCTTAATTCCGTCGCCAAAACCCTATATCATGTGTGATAGACTTCATATAAGCTTTTGGCGGACCTCACGGTTGACGTAGGTATACAAAAGATGATACCGATACCGTAGCACATAACAATTCGACAGGATCAACGCGCTTATTTTGATTTTGATTTCATTTTGAGCTGGGAAACTAGATGGCCGTCCGCATCCCGAAACTCACGGTAGAGGGTCTTGTAAAGCTGGCATCTCTTACGGATCAGCAATACGTAGAACTGCGCTCTGCGATCGAGTCCATTCCAAAGGTCATTAGACATCACAATATATTCGATGATCGGGAGATTAAGACTGACACAATCTCTAAGGGAGACTTTGAATCGATTCGAAATGGAATCTATCCCCTCCTTTTGGGTGTCTCCACCATCCCTGTTCCCTTATCAGAATACGTAAAAGGTGTTGTTGAGACAGTTAAAGAGGAAACGGGTCCACCCGAAGATACGTTGCGTTCTTTAGAGAAGCGGTTGCAAGAACTTCTTGAGATTCCGTCGACCAAATTAGTCGCAAAAGCATACGATGTATTGACGGAGCATGGATGCACGTACGGAACCGCTCGGGTTCTCTCAGACATCCGGCCAGTTTTTATGAACGATGCGAGCATACCGCCGGACGCAGCCGTAATTGTGCACATGTTAAATATAAATCATTTAGAAGGTAATGACAGGAAAACCATTGCGATTGCGCTTGATACTAAAGATATACAGGAACTAATAGATATTTTAGAACGAGCAAAGAAGAAAACAGAAAGACTTAAGGCGATCCTAGAATCCTCTGGTATCGGCTATATCGATATCGTTTAACGAGGCAGTCAAATGGCAGCGAATCTCGCGATAGATTACTCACCTAGTGGAATTCCCTCGATCAGGGAAAGGCAATTCGTACAAAGACCCACTGTAGAGGCTGGAGTCGAGGATGCTAGAAGGTGGGCGACGGAACTTGCGGAAGCTGTTTTTCGCAAGAACTTCGAGCCGCAACTAGATGTAGTAAAACAAGCTGCGGAAGCCGGATTCACGGCAGTGCGATTTCATAACCTCGCAGTGCAGTGGAATAACGAGACGGCTCATTACTCCGTAAGCTTCAAACGCGCGATGCACTCTTCCTATCAACAGATTATTGGAATGGGTGAGAAAGCCCTACCGCACATCTTCAAGCGCTTGCGCGAAGAGCCAGGGCGCGATTGGTTCTGGGCATTAAAAGCAATAACCGGAGAAGATGCTGCTGCTAATGCCGTAGACGTTGAAAGCGCTATCGCGGCGTGGATAGGGTGGGCTGAGCGCCATAACCTATAATCCTCATGCGCCGAACCCTCCCTTTGGAAGTACTAGTACCGGGCCTAACTCTCACCCGTTGGCAAGAAAAGAGTCTCCAAGACTATCACTATAATTGTATTGCGTTTGCCGCCGGCGATGAACGTAACTGGTGGGAGCCAAGCGGCGATCCACTTCATTACTGGCCCCCCGGAATCCCACTCGAATACTCGGTGCAAGCGTATAAACTCGCCTATCAGATATTTGGATATAGAGAGTGTGAGTTCACAGATACATTTGAAAAGGGCTACCAGAAGATAGCAATTTTCATCTACCGTGACGGAATACCAAGTCACGCCGCACGCCAATCCGAAAACGGAAAGTGGTTAAGCAAACTAGGGGAGTTAGAGGATATCGAACACGACTCGATCTTTGCTTTGGAAGGCGACGATCCCAACTATGGGAAAGTAACGGCCTTCATGAAACGGCCACGGCCGGATTGGAACGAAGGTTTCTTGCACGGGGTCATGCGGAGGCTTCGGCGTTGGATCTAGCTTTTGCGAATCAGTCCCGATACATCAACCGCTTGTCGGCAATCCCGTCCAGTGCTTCTTTGGCTCGCTCGCCGTCCGTCACCTTGCGGGCATTGTAACGAAAATCAAACTCTGCTAGATAGCGATGCAAGTGCTTCTTGCTAACGTGATGATACACACCGTTTACTCCGCGCTTGAGAATTGCGAAGTAGCCTTCGACGGTGTTCGTAGTGACGCACACGCCTTCATCGTAACGGACGTATTCGTCGGCCTTGTGATTGACCAGTGAATGCTTGCGGGTTTTTCCCAAGCCTTTGAGAACGCCTGTGTCCGTCATAATGTGGGCATCGGTATCGCACACGTCGTTAAGGATTTCTTTGAGGTTCTTTGCGGTAACTTTCTCAATGTGCTGTGAGCGTACACGTCCGCCACGCTCAAGTACTGAGAACACCGCTTCTTTATTGCCCACCGGACTTAGACGATCTTGCGCTCGCTGTCCCTGCTTCACGGCTTGGCGATGCTTGTTGCGGAGTTTTCCGCCGACGTAGCACTCGTCAGCCTCAATGATTCCGGTCATAGGTTCGGTAAGTTCGCCAAACAGAGCAAACCGGATTCGGTGAGCCATAAACCACGCGCTCTTGTACTGTTTGATCAGAATGAGTGTCCGCCGTTAATGCTTTGTGACCCACAGTATCGGACTCCGATGCGTAAATCCGGGAACTAGGTCGGACGCGGGTATAAGTCAAAAGAAAGACAATCTCACGCTGGTGGCGCAGAGAAAAGCTTAAAGCTTTCTTTGCGCCACCGGCGTCTTTGCGTGAGACTTCTTCTGCCGAAAACCATTTGACACTTATCTGTCAGAGGAATATCGTGCATCCATCCTTAACAAGCTGGACTTGCAGGGAGAACAATAGTGGCATGAGGACAGTGGGAGCCTCATACATCACGTTCACCAACTTGCTACAGACTTAGGTCCAAATCCGAGTTTTCACCTCTGACATCTACCCTCGCCTGTGGTGGAGGACTCTTTAAGGAGAAACTCATGAGGCGGAAAATGCTCAGCCTCACACGACCGTGCTCAAAACTGCTCACGCCGGGGCATTACATGGTCTGAGCAGTAGCGACGGATGATCGCGGAGCGACAAGCAATCTAATCCAATACATGTAGCGATACGCTAACTCTTTCCAACCTGCCGAGCTTAAAGGCAGTTGTCAGTGTAAAGGACAGAGCAAAAGTTAGACTCTCGCTTTGTCCAGACAATCAAAACACGCTACTCGCCTCGCAGGTAGCTTATCTCTTGCGGCAGACCGCAATTCTCAGGAGGCTCACATGATTAAACTCACATTCAGACTCTGCTTGCTCTTCACGGCTCTGGCTCTGTTTCCGGCCACCTCAGCCTTCGCGCAAAGCACACACAGCGTCTGGTCCACGAAACCGCTTTACCTGATTGACTACAGCACGAGCACACAGTACTCAAGCTTCCTCAGTGGCGACATGGCTACGGCATGGACGGAAGGCGGCGGGGGCACGGCGTACTTCCGCGCGTATGCGGTTGTCTCAACGACTCTTAACTATGATTTTGAGTTGGTCAGCGTGACCGGCACGGACGGAGACTCGATTGATGGTCTCTATGACATCAAGCGAAACGGAACGCTGGTCTGTGACGATTGCGTCGGCAAAGCTTACGGCCTGAGCGGGTCGGTCGGAAATTATTTCAAGCTCTACGTGGGCACGCCCTCAGGCTATGCCGAGAACTGGCACTATAGCGGCTATATCACAAGCCGCTATGATTTCTAAGTTCACGGCTTTGGCTAATCTGGTTGCGCTTTAAGCTCAGGCTCTCAGCTGACAAGCTTGTCATCGCTGCCGTGCAAGTGGGATGCCCGGCAGTCTGTTGTAGGTATGCTCAAATTCGAGCTTCAATAACCCCAGATCCCATTGCATATTCGAGATCTGCATCACGCTTGAATAAGGATTTTGGCACACAACTGGCGCACAAAAATAGAAAGGGCATCCATCACGGATGCCCTAAGCTATTGATTTAATTGGAGCCGGTGGAGGGATTTGAACCCCCGACCCGCAGTTTACAAAACCGGTGGGCAACAGTGTCATCCATTGTCCGCCACTGACATTCATTGATATTTCTTACAGGTTGCAGCCCTTGGAGAGTGCTACGATTCCCCTTCAATACCACCCTTTGTCACTCTTGCCTCCCCCCAACTTTCCCCCCACGCTTTACTGTCTTGGTCAAGTATGTCGGCCAGTCAGCGCGCTGACAGAAGCCGCCTTCTATAACGACCACAACGAACCGCAGTAGGCGCATTGGCGCATTGAGGTAATCAATATCCGCCCTGGTATTGGCGAATGGACTACAGGACTAGTTTCTATAAGAACTCTCCTCCAGCATCACAAAGCGCCTGTAACCCGGTTAGTGGCATCTATTTTGCTCATGCCTTTCCTAACTAATTCAATCGCCGCAAAACTGTTTTGAATGAGTGCAGCCAAGCCAAGTCGATGTTGGCTTTTCAGTCTTGCAATAATTCCGAAGCCAACCCTCCGAATATGGGAGGACCAATCGTGAAATTGGAGTTGGGATAGCTCGTTGCGGTTGAGTGCCGGAGGGAAGTTCTGAATACGCTATCGTCAACCGTGTTCGTATGAGCAGTCCGACCAATTTCAGAAATTAGCATAAATCGACGATACAAAGGTCTTCGGTTGACATACGTCACTCAAAACTTTTCTAATTGAATTTCCCCCAAAACAGAGGGCGTGGGTGTTCATTGCGCCTTCTCCCCTTACTACGCCGTTATTTGCAATTAAGAGTTTCGGCTCTCGGTAAATCTAATCTGAACGAACTTCCAAGGTTACGGACATGGGAAGCGACAAACGCGTTAATCTGCAAAGCCCGGAGTTGGCAACATACTGGCTTTCCGCACTTATCGAGTCAGCGGACGATGCAATCATCAGCAAGACCCTCGACGGCATCATCACCAGCTGGAATAGCGGGGCCGAGCGGATTTTTGGGTATACAGCCGATGAGATTATCGGAAAGTCAGTTACCGTTCTGATCCCGCCGGATCACATCGACGAAGAGCCCCTGATCTTGGCGCGGATAAAAGCTGGGGAGCGGATCGATCACTACGAGACTGTTCGCGTGAGCAAAGATGGACGGTTGATCGAAATTTCTTTGACGGTTTCTCCTATCAAAGACGCCGACGGAGAGATCATCGGAGCGTCAAAGGTTGCGCGTGACATTACGGAACGAAAACGCACTGAAGAGTCACTCCATGAACATATCGAGATCATCGAAACCGTCAACCGACTTGGCCAGACGTTGGCGGCCGAACTCGATTTGCATAAGCTGGTCCAGGCAGTGACAGATGCCGCTACAGAAATCTGTGCCGCCCGTTTTGGCTCATTCTTCTATAACGTGCTCAATGACGAAGGCGAATCCTACATGCTCTATGCACTGTCTGGAGTGCCCCGCGAGGCGTTCGCACACTTTCCGATGCCGCGGAATACCGATATTTTCGCACCGACTTTCAAAGGCGAAGGCACAGTTCGATTAGACGACGTAAAGAGCGATCCGCGGTACGGAAAAACCTCGCCATATTACGGAATGCCGGAAGGTCATTTGCCCGTGACAAGTTACCTCGCGGTGCCGGTGATTTCTCGCTCCGGCGAGGTCTATGGCGGCCTCTTCTTTGGACATCCCGAAAAGGGCGTTTTTACACAACGGGCGGCAAGCATCATTGAAGGTCTCGCAGCCCAGGCCGCCATTGCAATGGATAATGCCCGATTGTTCGAGAGCGCGAAGAAAGCGCGAGGCGAAGCTGAAAGAGCTGCCGCCGAGAACGAGCGCCTCTATCAACAGGCGGAGGAATCCAGTCAACTCAAGGAAGAATTCCTCGCCACTGTCTCCCATGAATTGCGAAATCCGCTCAATGCCATTCTCGGTTGGTCGCGCATGCTCCGCGCCGGTCAAGTGCCTGCGGACAGTTTATCGAAGGCATTAGATACGATTGAGCGGAACGCACAAGCTCAAGCGCAGCTCATCGATGACTTGCTTGATGTCTCGAGGATAATGACGGGCAAACTTCGAATGGACGTTCGGCCGGCCGATCCAAACGTCTTCATTGAGGCAGCTCTGGACGCGGTCAAACCCGCGGCAGAAGCGAAGGGTGTGCGCCTGCAAAGAATAATGGATACGGGAATGGTCTCAGTGCCGGGCGATCCGATTCGGCTTCAGCAAGTTATTTGGAACCTCTTGTCGAACGCAATTAAATTTACCTCGCGCGGAGGACGCGTGCAGGTGCGGTTAGAGCGCGTGAACTCGCATCTGGAGATCATTGTTAGTGATACAGGACAGGGCATCGAACCCGAATTTTTGCCATATGTTTTTGATCGTTTTCGGCAAGCGGATTCTCGAACTACTCGGCAGCACGGCGGTATGGGCTTGGGTCTGGCAATCGTCAAGAACCTGGTTGAGCTGCACGGAGGCTCAGTTCAAGCGGCAAGTCCGGGCAAGGGCCAGGGTGCAACTTTTACGGTTCGACTGCCCGTTGTACCTGTATATCAAATGGATACGGAGGTCGGGCGAGTACACCCGGCGGCTCGCGACCTCTTGCCAAATACTGAGTGTGGTGACCGTTTAGACGGAACGACGATTTTAGTTGTCGACGATGAGCCGGACACGCGGGAGATGTTGAAAGTGGGACTGGAACACTGCGGCGCCGAAGTGATGGTAGCAGGCTCGGCCGCAGAGGCGTTTTACGCAATTGCGAGTCGAATTCCAGACGTTATGATTAGCGACATCGGTATGCCCGGTGAAGATGGCTATGACCTGATTCGCAAGTTACGCTCAATGCCGTCTGACAAAGGCGGAGATATTCCGGCGATCGCCTTAACGGCTTTTGCGCGTGTAGAGGACCGGTTGCGAGCATTGCGGGCTGGATTTCAAATGCATGTTCCTAAGCCAGTTGAACTCGCTGAACTCATAGCAGTCGCGGATAGCTTGGTAAGACGTAGTTAGTGATCCAACAAAAACGAATGGACCGCCAGTCGGCCAAATCGTGCGCGCGTTCGATCATTCTAAACGGATGATGTGGTATGCAAAGGAGCATTATGCAACGTACAGCAATTTCATTGATCGGTCTTTTATTGCTACTTGCGATCACAGGCTGCAGCGAGGCTAAGCGAGCCACCCGGAGTTCAGAGACGGACGCCTTGTTGCGTGCTGCGAGGGCGGGAAACGCAGACACGGTGAAGGCTTTGGTCGCTAATTCCAACGTGGACGTTAACGGCATTGATGAGCAAGGCAATACGCCGCTGATCGAAGCGGCGCGGTTCGGCCATGACGAAGTTGTCACGGCGTTGCTCGTCGCCAAGGCAGACGTGAAGATAAAGAATGATGAAGGCAAGACGGCCCTGATGTTGGCATCCGAAGGCGGACATGATCAAACAGTCAGAGCACTCACGCAGGCTGGAGCCGGGAAATAGACTCATTGTCGTGGCTGGGTGGCTGGGCGGTTGAACGATCGGCAGACCGGCTCCGGAATACAACCGAAGTTATAGCCGCGAAGGAGATGGAGGTAAGGAAGTTATGAAACGCTCAGGACTGCTGCTGTTGTCGGCAATCGCTCTGACGATCACAATCTGCTCCCCGTCTGCGGGAATGACGTATATTGCGCCGCCTGAATCATCACGCGTCCAGCACAAACTGACAGATACGCAATGGACGCTCAAGTCCCTGGGCACAGTGAGCGCGCCGTCGCCCGTCGTCGCGGGAACCACCGTCACGCTCAAGTTCGGGGCGGACGGTCGGGCCGGTGGCTCCAGCGGCTGCAACTCATTCGGCGGCGATTACAAAGCGACGGGCGACCAGTTTTCGTTCGGACGTATCATGAGTACAAAAAGAGCCTGCGCTGACCAACGCGCCAATCAGCAGGAGCAACTATTCTTCCAGGCTCTGGAATCATCAGCCAGATTCGAGTTGGCGGACGACCGTCTGACTATCTTCTACGATGGCGGACGGAGCGCGCTCAACTTCGTCAACAACTCAGCCTCTAAACCGGCGGACCAGCACGAGAACGTGAACAGTCCCGTCTCGCTGCTCGCATCTTTCTATAACGCAGTGAATGCAAAAGAATACGAGCGCTCATATCGTTACTGGGAAACACCGCCAGGTAAGTTGGAAGATTTCGCACGAGGCTATGCGGATACGACCAGCGTTCAGCTGATCGTTGAGCCGCCGACTCGCGTCGAAGGGGCGGCGGGCAGCCAATATGCGGAAGTCCCGACAGTGATCGTCGCGCGTCATCGAGACGGCAGCCAACGCATCTTCGCGGGATGCTACACGGTGCGCAAGTCGAATCTGAGTCCGACGGACGTTTCGAAAGTTGAAGTCTGGCGCATCTATAAAGCAAGTATGTCGCCTGTTGCAGCAGATGCCGCGATCCCAAAGTTACTCGCGGAAGCGTGCAGAAAATGATCCGATAGTTCATTCGCGGGGTGAATTACCTGACGATCACCCCGCAAGCACCGACCAGTTGGTTCGGGATAGATTGACGAGGGGCTATTAACCGAAACAACACGAACAAGTCGTTAACGAAAATCACACGAAAAACAACTAGTTCCGTGTGGCTGGGTCTCGCTTTCGTGTTGTTTATGGTTTGTTCAATATCGCTCAGTAGGGCGATCGGTTTGTATACTTAAGCGAGTGCAGCGATCGAGCGGGGATTCAGGATGAAATCCCTAATACCGTGATAAGTTCTTCTCGCTTTGAAGTTCCTGTTTGATTAAACCAAAAACGTCAGCCAGGTGATGCTCAGTTGTGAGCACATTTCCCACCGCAACCCGCATAGCAACTTTCTCACCCAGCACAGTATGGGTTAGATATGCGCGTCCCGAAGCGTTTACGGATTTCACAATTGATCGATTGAGATCATTCGTTCGCTCGAGGAAATTGCCGTCGTCGCTCGCTTCGCCAACAGTCCTAAAACAGACGACTCCCATTTGGACCGGAGCGAGTAATTCGAGATCGACGTCGTTCTCAATCCAGTTTGCGAACAGTCTCGCCAAGCGCACATGTTCACGGATTCTAGCGACCAATCCCGTTTCGCCGAAGGTCGAAAAAACCATCCAGGCTTTTAGAGCACGAAATCTCCTGCCAAGCTGAATGCCATAGTCCATATAGTTGATTTCCGACTGGTCGGCATCGCCGCGCAGGTACTCGGGGACGAGCGAGAAAACTCCCCGCAGCAGTTTCGGATGTCGGATGTAGAGAGTACTAAAGTCCAGGGGCACCAGGAGCCACTTGTGCGGATTGACCACTACTGAATCAGCGTCCGCGACTCCTTCCATAAGATGTCGAGTTTCCGGCAACAAAGCCGTGGCCCCACCATAAGCAGCGTCAACATGCAACCAGATTTTCTCGGCATTGCAGAACGCCGCGATCTCAGGAACAGGATCGACTGCAGCGGCAGAAGTTGTTCCAACTGTAGCAACCACTGCGAGCGGCAAATACCCTGCGCTTCGGTCGTGTTGGACCGCAAGCTTTAAACTCTTGAGATCCATTCGAAACAGACCGTCACTGTCGATGCGCTTAACATTCGCCTCGCCGATGCCAAGAGTGATTGCAGCTTTAACGATAGAGCTGTGAGCTTGATCCGAAGCGTAAACACGCAGGCGCGGAAGTTCATTACGTCCTGACAAACCGAGAGCCCTGATGTTTAGCGGCAGACTTTCTCGCGCTGCCGCCAGTGCATGAAGTGTCGCAACCGATGCCGTGTCATACACCACCCCGAAAAACTCTTCGGGAAGTTGCAGCATTTCGCGGAGCCAACGCAAAACCACCGCCTCTAACTCGGTTGCTGCGGGCGAGGTGGCCCAGGTCATCGCACTTACGTTGAGAACTGCCGCTATCATCTCGCCCAGAATGCCGGGCGCAGTCGTGGTCGAACCAAAGTAGCCGACGAAAGCCGGGTGGCCCCAGTGGACCAAGTTAGGGAGAATCAGCCGTTCAAAATCCGCCATTACATTTTCAATTGGCGTCGGCAACATCGGGATACTGGACGGAAACTTTGCCGCTATGTCTCCAGGCTTTCCAAGTGGAGAAATTGACCGCTGCTCAAGATTTGATCGATAGTCAGCGGCCCACTCAGCAGCGTGGTGAAGTGCCGCGCGGAATTCCTCTTCGGGCAGGTCGCCGAGCATATTGGCAGTGTGTCTGGGTACGGGCTTAGACATTTGTTTAGTCAGAGAAGCTCTAAAAACGATGGGTGGGGTTCGCAAGCACCCGACTTTGAATTTTCCCACCAGCTACCCATGCATCGCCGGTGCCTTTGGAAAGAAGCTTTGGTCCGAAAGGGTAACCGCCGTAACGCGCCCACCAGTACAGCGCCCAATAAACACTTAGCGAGCGCTCAAGCAGCCAGAGCGGAGCACACAAGGGTGAACTGACGGGAAAGAATCGGTAGGCGGCATCGCGCAACATGCCGCGACTGCTAAGCATCACCGACACCAGTGACAAGAAAGCTAAAAAGAAGATCGCGGCGGACACATTGACGAGAAAGCTCAGCCCCAGGGCAGTCGGCAGCACCGAGATGAAAGCTGCCGTCTTCACTCGCATCACAAAATCTTCGTAGGCTTGGCGCGGACGTTGTTCCAACCACTTTCTAAAAGTCGGCGGAAGCTTAGGAATAAAAAAATCCAGGGCGTAACATATATTCGCGCCATTAAGGGCGAAGTGCCGCACGATTTCTTCATTGTCAAACAAGACATCGCCGTCGTACGGACCAACGCGGCGCATCGTCGAGCGACGAAAGCCAACCGTTCCCGGATAATCACCTGCTCGCAGCACTCCGCGATTTATCAGGATACGAGCGTTTTCAAGTCGGGCCCACCAGGGTTGTGGCGCGATGAAGTTCTGAGGACGAACCATCTCAAACGCATTCAGCAGATCGCACATCCTTTTGACATCAGCAGCGCTGTATCGAACGTCGTCATCGGCCAGGATGATGCGTTCACAAGACGCCAGGTCAATGCCGGTGTGAACTCCGTTCACCTTCCCGTTTAGGTAGGTGTACTTTGGATCGGGCGCCACGTGTGTTGAAAAGCCTTGCCACAATTTCTTGTGCGCTTCAAAAACCGCCTTCGGCGACCCGTCGACAACTAAAACTTCACAACCCGCCAAGCGGAGCAGCCTGAAGTAGTCTGCCAGCTGTTTTACCTCGATCGAATCGATCTTCACGCGACGAATCGGAACGATAAATGAGCACTCAACGTCTTGCATGGATGTTGGATTCATGCTGCCGCCTCGAAATTCAATTCGCGGCCGACGACGGTGACCGGATCCGCACAGTCTGCCTCCTTCACAGCCTTCGCGATAGATTTGCCGGCACGGTCGCTCATAAACTTTTGTTGGTCATAACCGAGAATCAGCTCCGCGGCATTGCGCGGATAGATTCCAGCGAGCGGCAAAGCGACATCCTTAAGCATCCATTGCCCGTGCCGTTCATCCTCTTTGATATGAAGGTCCCAATAGCCTCTGGCCTTCTCGGACATTCCCAGTCGCTCGGCGGCAAGGCGGTAACTGTCGAAAGCCGCGGGCACCGAAATTTCCGTGTAAAGCAAGCCGCCAACGTAGCGTAAGTAGAATCGCTTTCGTTCGGATAGCAGGAAACTATGATTGATTGTGGCGAGCACTTCCCACGGAACTAAGTCAAAGTGGGCTTCAGGAATGGCACTGATATCAAGTTCTTCCAGCATGTGACGGAAGAAGGACGAGTGTTTACGGGTAAGTCGCCCGCCCCCATATTCCTCAACCAGAAGCCGCGTCATCATGGCGTGAATCTCGTTAGACACGCCGCCAAGCGTGCGCGAGAGTTGACTGGCTTCCACCAGCCCGTCCAGCGAAGCGATCTGTAGTAATCTTCTATACCCGGATATCCCCATGTGATCGCGAAAATAGATTGCTTCCTGCGAGGGCGCGGGAGCGAGGTCGTCGGCCGCACGCCGGCGCAGGGCGTGGCATACATCGCCCTCTTTTTCCCTGTTACGCTCGCCAGCAAGTCGAGAGCGTTCCCACGGCTCCCACGCCGATTCAATGCGCTGCTGAACTTGTCGCAAGTAGTCTGAATTCTCATTCTTGTAATTGTTAAGATCGTCGTACCAGAAAAACTTAAGCCTGTTGATGCGATAAAGAGCTCGTTGCAGGAATAGATGGCTTTGATCATTGTCTGCCGTTCCACTAAATGCGGATTGCAGCGCAAAGTTGAGTACCTCTTCGAACTCTCGCACGATCGAACGATCGGCGAAAATCCGTTGGTCCAACTCATCAAGATCCATCAATAATTTGAACTGCGCTTCCGCTTCGATAAAACATTCAGATGGATACGACTCGTTCGTCGTTTCGTTACCACTGCTCACCATCATCCACTCCCCCTGTTCGGACACCTGCTTGCTCAAAATCTTCCTTAAAAATCAGGCTAAGGCAGGACAAGCTTCCTTCAGCTTTACGAAACTCAGAGATGTCCAGCGTATCAATGCTCCCGGCATAAGGTTGAACCAGATCAACAGTCCGGGGTGCGCCAGCTTCAATGCAAACAGACTGAGCGACGCGAATTGTGTTTGCGGCCCATGGTTCATCATCGGGCACATGAAGTTGTCGCAGGTTCTTGAAGGCGGAAGCATCAAGCCATCGAGGATTCAATAGCACGGTCTCGTCGTTGACAATTCCGCAACCGGTAGTCAGATGGAGGCCGCCATTTACGGCAACCGGAACGACGGTATAACCAAACATCTCGACGATCTGACTTAACGCAGCAATACCACGCGCGTTTGTTCTGGTCGAAAGGCCCACAAAAAGACGGTTGCCAAATTGCACGACGTCTCCGCCGTCCAGAGTAGCCGGCGGATAAATTCTTCGTATTATGCGAAAGGGTTCGATCAGCTTTTCCACTACGAAAACTTCGCCATGCCTCGCAGGGGCGCCCATGCTGGCGATCACGCAGATTTCGTCCAGCACAACGGCTGTATCCTGAACAAAGCAACAGTCCGGATAAGAATCACTGGCCATGAGCGGCAACAGAGCCACGCCCCATTTTTGGAGTAACTCGCAATACCGCCCGAGCTGGAGCGCGGCCTTGTCGTAATCAATCGCCTCGCGCGACCGATAAGTTAGTTCGCAGTGGGATATTTTTCGAGACACTCCACGGGTAATCGCAGCGACACCTCCGACCCGAGCGCCACGGTCCCTGGTGACGGCGGGCACCGTGTTCGCAGCCTCTTCAGTGCCGATGGAAAATTGGGCCGATCCTAATAGGCCTTTCTCGATGCAGCGAGGTAAATCCATCAGAACCTCCACCTTTTATGGTTACGGAGGAACGGCGTGTGAAATCGGCAATGTGGAATAGACTGAGGTAAGGACCGATTAACCGACATACTTCCCCTGCTTGTTCTCTGCTTCTCGTTCTTTACTACTTTAACCCGTAATAAGACGAGCCGACGTCGTGGGGGCCTAACAGCGGGGGTGATAATAGCCACGGCCGGATCCCATCCCCCGGGACGTAACCCGGCCGCAACTCCCTGCTTGTCGTGGGGAAAATACCCCGTATTTAGACCAGCGTCAGTACGCAAACGTACCGATCAGAAATTTGAATGCGTTTGCTTCCAACCGATTAAGAGCGTACAGTCGCTGCAATAGAAGTCTGCTCGACCTATTTGTTCTTTTGAGAATTCAACACTCATCATCGGGAGCTTATTGCCTCCTCTTGAGGTCTGCTGTCTTCAGACACGCTAGCTTACAAGGGGCAATACCGATGATCGAAATTTCTAAGGCATCCTTACAAAACAACATACTTGCCGCTCTCTCTGATGAAACCTATCAGCGAATAGCCCCACATCTCGAGTCCGTCGACCTTTCCCACGGAAAAGTCCTGTATGAAATGGACGGCCGCGTTGAGTACTTCTACTTCCCATTTAAAGCTTTGATATCTCTGGTTACCGAGATGGCGGACGGGAAAGTAGTGGAAGTCGGCCTGGTAGGGAGCGACGGCTTTTCCGGAGTCGCCGCGCTCATGGGTGAAGAGACGTCTCCCGAACGAGCACTCGTTCAAATCGCTGACGGCGGCGTACGCTGTAAGCTGGCAGTCATAAAAGAAGAATTCAACCGTGGTAGTGAGTTCCAGAAGATCGCACTTCACTATGCCCGCCAGTTTCTGAAACAGGTAGCGCGCACCGCCGCATGCAATGCAAGCCATGTTGTCGAAGAAAGGCTTTCCCGCTGGCTTCTGATGTGCACCGACCGAGTGCACTCGCATGAGTTAGGCCTGACTCAGGAGTTCCTGGCGCAGATGTTGGGCACGAGACGCGCGACGGTAAGTGTGGCGGCGATGGTCTTACAGACGGAAGGGTTAATCAGTTATACCCGTGGACATATCCGAATCGTCGATAGACCAGGATTAGAGGATTTCGCTTGCGAGTGTTACCTGGCCCTCCGTCATCCCGAGAGGCGGGCAAATAAATAGATCAGCGGAGCCCTTGATTACAGAACCCCAACGCGTCGGGGTTCTGTAATTAGTGCGGCTCAAACAAACGATGGCGGACCGCCTCGCAACCGAAAGGTTCCGAGGCGGCTCGTTGTTTATAGGGGTTACTGCGCTTAGCTCGCAGAACAAGTTTCGTGTTGATTTGTTTCGCTTTCGTGTAATTTCGTGGTTCGTTCGATCGCGTTTTGCAAAGGTCTACGCCCGACCCATCCGGGAGATGCGAGTCAAAGATGAAGAGATTAAACGTGCTGGTTTTCGCGAGATTGAGAGCATCGGTTACGCTAGAGGATGAGAAGACCCATAGTCCGACTCGAGGATGAATGTCACAAGCTCACGCGTGTCTGCATGATCTTCAGTAAGAAGAATTCGCGGTTTTGGAAAAGTCATGACGAGGAACCTTTCTCTTCGGTCGGGTCCCGTCGGGATTAGTTTCGGCTTGCTTCTGTGACCGAGAAGCAACGCCGAGGCTGCTGATCCTTTCGACTCTTCTGGCGAAATATTATCGAGCAGCCTCGGCTACCCTGCTTGTTGTGGTAGCATAAATTACCCCCTTAAAACGTCAACAGTCGGTACGGTACCTGACA